>NZ_JAFLWW010000009.1 GCF_018555685.1 Aminobacter anthyllidis | reverse complement strand
TCAGGGCACCGTCCTTCGAGCTGATCAGGGAGCAACTGACCACGCCCGTCATCTTCGACGGCCGCAATCTCTACGACCCCGCCGTCGTCGCCCGCCACGGCATCAAATATGTCTCCATCGGGCGGAAGACAGCCTGAAAACGAAAAAGGCCCGCGCGAGCGGGCCCATTTGTCTGGTGTGGCACTCACTGGTTGCGGCGCTTGCCTTCCATCAGGTCGAGCACGGCCCGCGCCGCATCGAGCACATTGGTGCCCGGTCCGAACACCGCCGATACGCCGTGGTCGAGCAGGTACTGGTAATCCTGCCGCGGGATGACGCCGCCGACCACCACGATGATGTCTTCGGCGCCCTTGGCCTTCAGCGCCGCGACAAGCTGTGGCGCGAGCGTCTTGTGGCCGGCGGCCAGCGACGACATGCCGACGACATGAACCCTGAAGGCGATCGCCGTGTCGGCGGCCTCGCCGGGCGTCTGGAACAACGGCCCTGCAATGACCTCGAAGCCGATATCGCCGAAGGCCGAGGCGATGATCTTGGCGCCACGGTCATGGCCGTCCTGGCCGAGCTTGGCCACCATGATGCGCGGCTTTTCACCTAGTGAGCCGGCAAACTGTTCGAGTCGCGACACCAGCGTCTGGAATTCCGGCTCGTCGTCATAGGCCTGGCCATAGACGTTCTCGACCACTTCCGGCACCGCCGCATGGTCGCCGAAGGCACGGCGCATCGCGTCCGAAATCTCGCCGACTGTGGCACGCGCCCGCGATGCCTCGACGGCTGCGGCCAGCATGTTGCCGTCGCCGCTGCGCGCGATCTTTTCCAGTGCCGCCAGTGCCGCCTCGACGCGGTGGGGGTCGCGCTGCCTACGCGTGCGTTCGATGCGGGCGATCTGCGACAGGCGCACGGCGGAATTGTCGATCTCGAGGATGTCGAGATGGTCTTCCTCTTCGAGTCGGTACTTGTTGACGCCGACAATGACCTCTTCGCCCTTGTCGACCGCGGCCTGACGGCGGGTCGCGGCTTCCTCGATCATGCGCTTTGGCAGGCCTGACGCAACCGCCTTGGTCATGCCGCCCATCGCTTCCACTTCCTCGATCAGCGCCCAGGCCTTTTCGGCGAGATCGTTGGTCAGGCTTTCGACATAATAGGAACCGGCGAGGGGGTCGACGACCTTGGTCACGCCCGTTTCGTGCTGGAGGATCAGCTGGGTGTTGCGAGCGATGCGCGCCGAAAACTCTGTCGGCAAGGCGATCGCCTCGTCGAACGAGTTGGTGTGCAGCGACTGGGTGCCACCCAATGCCGCCGACATCGCCTCGAAGGCGGTGCGCACGATGTTGTTGTAGGGATCCTGCTCCTGCAGCGAAACGCCTGAGGTCTGGCAGTGCGTGCGCAGCATCAGCGACGATGCCTTCTTGGGCTCGAATTCGGTCATGATGCGCGACCACAGCAGGCGCGCGGCGCGCAGCTTGGCGGCCTCCATGAAGAAGTTCATGCCGATGGCGAAGAAGAACGACAGCCGGCCGGCGAACTCGTCGACATTGAGGCCCTTAGTGAGTGCGGCGCGGACATATTCGCGTCCGTCGGCCAGCGTGAAGGCCAGTTCCTGCACCAGGGTCGAGCCGGCTTCCTGCATGTGGTAGCCCGAGATCGAGATCGAGTTGAACTTCGGCATCTCCTTGGCCGTGTACTCGATGATGTCGGCGACGATGCGCATCGAGGGCTCGGGCGGGTAGATGTAGGTGTTGCGGACCATGAACTCCTTGAGGATGTCGTTCTGGATGGTCCCGGAGAGCTGTTCTCGCGGCACGCCCTGCTCCTCGCCGGCGACGATGAAACTGGCGAGGATCGGGATGACCGCGCCGTTCATCGTCATCGACACCGAGATCTTTTCGAGCGGAATGCCGTCGAACAGGATCTTCATGTCCTCGACCGAGTCGATCGCAACGCCCGCCTTGCCGACGTCGCCTTCGACGCGCGGATGATCTGAGTCATAACCGCGATGGGTGGCAAGGTCGAAGGCAACCGACACGCCCTGCTGGCCGGCGGCGAGCGCCTTGCGGTAGAAGCTGTTGGAGGCTTCGGCCGTCGAGAATCCGGCATATTGGCGAATGGTCCAGGGACGACCGGTGTACATGGTGGCACGCGGACCGCGCAGGAACGGCGCGAGACCCGGCATCGAATCGAGGTTGTCGATGCCCGCAAGATCGTCCGCTGTGTAGAGCGGCTTGACGTCGATGCCCTCGGGCGTGTTCCAGACAAGCGTATCCGGAGACGCCTTGATCTCGCGTTCGGCGAGCTTTTTCCAGGAATCAATTGTTGGTTTGTCGGTCATTGGGGCCTCCTCAGGCGCCGGCTTCCTCCCCACAAGGGGGAGGGTGAAAGAGCCCGGGCTTCCATCACTCGAATTCCATGATCAGCTCATCGACGGCGAGGCTTTCGCCAGCAGTGGCCGCGACGCGCTTGACCGTGCCCTTGCGCTCGGCGCGCAGCACGTTTTCCATCTTCATCGCCTCGACTGTCGCCAGCGACTGGCCGGCTTCGACGGCGTCGCCGTCCTTGACCAGGATCGAAGTTACCACGCCCGGCATAGGGCAAAGCAGCATCTTGGAGGTGTCGGGCGGCAGCTTCACCGGCATCAGTTTTGCCAGCTCGGCGACGCGCGGGCTGCGCACATGGGCAACCACGTCCATGCCGCGCCAGCGCAAGCGCCAGCCGGTGCCCGAGCGCGAGGTCTTGACGCCGATCCCGGCGCCGTCAACGGCGAAGTTGGCGTGCAGATGGCCGGGCAACCAGTCGCTCGAAACAGCGAGCGAGGTGCCGTCGTCGAACGCGACGACCGTGCCGTCAGCACCGTCCTTGACATGCAGCGGCAGGGTGAAGCCGCCAAGTGTCACCACCCAGTCGGCACCGACGGGGCGCTGGTGGTTGGCCAGCGACCCCGAAATCTGGGCGCTGCGGCGCTGCACCGATTGATTGATCAGGGCGGCGACAGCGGCGAGCTTCTTGGCGTCGGCCTCGGCCGGTGCGACACCGGCAAAGCCGTCGGGATACTCTTCGGCGATGAAGGCGGTGGTGATGACGCCCGAGCGGAAGCGCGGATGGTCCATGACAGCTGACAGGAATGGCAAATTGTGCCCGATGCCTTCGACCTCGAAATCGTCAAGCGCGCGGCCCATGACGTCGATGGCAGTGGCCCGATCCGGCGCCCAGCTGCACAGCTTGGCGATCATCGGGTCGTAATACATCGAAATTTCGCCGCCCTCGAACACGCCGGTGTCGTTGCGGACAACCGTGCCGTCGTCGCGCTTGCCTTCCACCGGCGGGCGGTAGCGGGTGAGGCGGCCGATCGACGGCAGGAAGTTGCGGTAGGGGTCTTCGGCGTAGAGCCGGCTTTCGATCGCCCAGCCGTTCAGCTTGATGTCGTCCTGGCCAAAACGCAGCTTCTCGCCGGCGGCAACGCGGATCATTTCCTCGACGAGGTCGATGCCGGTGATCAACTCGGTCACCGGATGCTCGACCTGGAGCCGGGTGTTCATCTCGAGGAAGTAGAAATTCCTGTTACCATCGACGATGAATTCGACGGTACCGGCCGAGAAGTAGCCGACCGCCTTGCCAAGTGCGACGGCCTGCTCGCCCATTGCCTTGCGAGTGGCGGCGTCGAGGAAGGGCGAGGGCGCCTCCTCGATGACCTTCTGGTTGCGGCGCTGGATCGAGCATTCGCGCTCGCCGAGATAAAGCAGGTTGCCGTGCTGGTCGCCCAGCAGCTGGATCTCGATGTGGCGCGGCTGGGTGACGAATTTCTCGATGAAGATGCGGTCGTCGCCGAAGGACGACTTCGCCTCGTTCTTGGACGACTGGAAACCTTCGCGCGCCTCGGCGTCGGTCCAGGCGATGCGCATGCCCTTGCCGCCGCCGCCTGCGGAGGCCTTGATCATCACGGGATAGCCGATCTGGTTGGCGATCTTCACCGCCTCACTGGCATCCTCGATCAGGCCCATATGGCCCGGAACGGTTGACACGCCGGCGGAAGCCGCGATCTTCTTGGACGTGATCTTGTCGCCCATCGCCTCGATGGCAACCGGGGGCGGTCCGATGAACGCGACGCCCTCGGCCTTCAGCGCTTCGGCGAAGTTCGAGTTTTCCGACAAGAAGCCGTAGCCTGGATGCACCGCATCGGCCCCGGTTTGGCGCACGGCGTCGATGATCTTCTGGATGACGATGTAGGACTGGTTGGACGGTGCCGGCCCGATGTGCACGGCTTCGTCGGCCATCTTCACATGCAGCGCCTCGCGGTCGGCGTCGGAATAGACGGCGACCGTTGCGATACCGAGCTTCTGGGCCGTCTTGATGACCCGGCAGGCGATCTCGCCACGATTGGCGATGAGGATTTTCTTGAACATTTTTAATCCGGCCAAAAATAGTTAATGTCTTGAACTAAGTAGATATTCTCAGAGTTTTGATTGCTGGCAGGAAGCTCTGATAGGTCTCTAGTCCAATTCTTTTTGTAGGCCTGCCCTGCTGCCCAAGCGGACAAAAGGGCGTCGAACTCATCTTCTCCTGCGATACTTGGTGCATCGATCTCAGAGCGCTGCAACCAGGATGCAACTGGCTCTGGTACACCATCTTGCCAGTTTCTTGGGTACTCAGCCCCAGCAGTAATGTGATGCCAAAGAACCTTTGGATGTGTCTCTGTCAGTAGAATTTTCGGCCACTTTTGCCGAAGCCGATGGGCCAAGACAGCACCCTGAACCGACATTGATCCGTACAAACCGTTTGCGCAAAGAATGCTACTTCGGCATGCCGGGTATGCTGACCTGAGGTATTGATCTGCGCCGCGCCAACCTGATTTTGTGGATTGCCAGAAAAGCAGCGTGTCAATGCCTGCCGCGACAGGCTGCGCTCCACCTACTGACTTGAATGTCCAAGCAATCGCATCATCTACTGACTCCGCGATGTAGGAGTCGAGGCTGTTGCCTTCGAGGTCCATGATAACACACCCGAATTTTTTCTCCCCTCCCGGGTCAAAGCCGAGGATAATCATAGCGGTATCGTGTCGTGCTTCTTCCACGGCGCTTCGGCCTTCTTGCCGCGCAGGGCGGCGAAGGCGCGGGCGATGCGGCGGCGCGACGAATGCGGCATGATCACCTCGTCGATGAAGCCGCGTTCGGCGGCGACGAAGGGATTGGCGAAGCGTTCTTCATATTCCTTGGTGCGCGCGGCGATCTTCTCGGGATTGCCGAGTTCCGAGCGGTAAAGGATCTCGGTCGCGCCCTTGGCGCCCATCACCGCGATCTCGGCGGTCGGCCAGGCATAGTTGATGTCGGCACCGATATGCTTGGACGCCATGACGTCATAAGCGCCGCCATAGGCTTTTCGCGTGATCAGCGTGACCATGGGAACTGTCGCCTGCGAATAGGCGAACAGCAGCTTGGCGCCATGCTTGATGACGCCGCCATATTCCTGCGCCGTTCCCGGCAGGAAGCCTGGCACGTCGACCAGCGTCAGGATCGGGATCGAAAACGCGTCGCAGAAGCGCACGAAGCGCGCCGCCTTGCGCGACGAGTCGATGTCGAGGCAGCCGGCCAGCACCATGGGCTGGTTGGCGACGACGCCGACGCTCTGGCCCTCGATGCGCATGAAGCCGGTGATGATGTTCCTGGCGAAGGCTTCTTGGATCTCGAAGAAATCGCCTTCGTCGGCGATGGCCAGGATCAGTTCCTTCATGTCGTAAGGCTTGGCGGCGCTGTCGGGGATCAGCGTGTCGAGGCGCTTCTCAAGCCGCGCCGGATCGTCGTGGAACGGACGGACGGGGGGCTTTTCGCGGTTGTTGAGCGGCAGGAAGTCGAACAGCAGGCGAACCTGCTCCAGCGCTTCGATGTCGTTTTCATACGCACCGTCGGCGACTGACGACTTCGAGGTGTGGGTGCGCGCACCCCCCAGTTCTTCGGCGGTGACGATCTCGTTGGTGACGGTCTTCACCACGTCCGGACCGGTGACGAACATGTAGGACGAGTCACGCACCATGAAGATGAAGTCGGTCATCGCGGGCGAATAGACGGCGCCACCGGCGCACGGGCCCATGATGACGGAAATCTGCGGCACCACGCCCGAGGCGTCGACATTGCGCTTGAACACGTCGGCATAACCGGCGAGCGAGGCAACGCCTTCCTGGATGCGGGCGCCACCGGAATCGTTGAGGCCGATGACAGGGGCGCCGTTGCGCACCGCCATGTCCATGATCTTGCAGATCTTCTGCGCATGCGTTTCCGACAGCGAGCCGCCGAGCACCGTGAAGTCCTGGGAGAAGACATAGACCAGGCGGCCGTTGATGGTGCCCCAACCGGTGACGACGCCGTCGCCCGCCACCTTTTGCTCGGCCATGCCGAATTCGGTGGTGCGGTGGGTGACATACATGTCGAACTCTTCGAAGGAGCCTTCGTCGAGCAGCACGTCGATGCGTTCGCGCGCCGTCAGCTTGCCCTTGGCATGCTGGGCGTCGATGCGTTTTTGGCCACCACCGAGGCGGGCCTCGGCGCGGCGGGATTCAAGCTGTTCGAGAACGGCGCGCATCAGTTCATGCCCTTTGCGGAAAGCCACTTCCAGGCGGCGGGGAAGGCGATGGCTGCGAGAAGCGCCTTGGCGATGTCACCCGGGATGAAGGGATAGAGGCCGAAGGCCAGCACCGGCTTGTCGAAGCCGACCACCGAGCCGAGCCAGAGCAGGCCCGGAACGTAGATGACGGCGCCGGCGAACAAGGCGGCGGCCATGGCCGAAAACACGCTGCGGTCCCAGCCACGCTCTGCCAGCCAGCCGGCGAGCAGGGCGGCAGGCAGGTAACCCAGGAGATAACCGCCAGTTGGCCCCATCATGTAGGCGAGGCCGATGCCTTTTTCCGGCGTGCCGGCAAAGACCGGCAGCCCAAGCGCGCCCTGCAGGAGATAGAGCGCAACCGCGGCAGCGCCACGCACCGGCCCGAGCGCAAGGCCAAGCCCGATCACCACCAGCGTCTGCATGGTCATCGGCACGGGATAGAACGGCACCTGGATCTTGGCCGACAGCGTCAGAAGCAGCGAAGCTGCAACAACCGTGACGACATCCATTGTGGTGAGCCGGCTGGTCTGCCTGTCGGCAACGGCTTGGTAGAGCGTCATGAGCTTTCTCCCGCGCTACGAGTTTGAAAAACAATGGCCTCTCGCCGCGTCAGCGGCAAGCAGCGAAGTTGGCGCAATAGCCCCATGGCGCGCGCAGGAAAACAGTTGAAAGTGTGCGAAAGCGTAATATACAAATTCGAGAACTGTAAATTGCGAATTTGCAAACATGGCGTCACGCAAACTCTATATCGGCCGCAAGGTGCGCGAACTGCGCGACGCCAACAAGGCGACGCAGGCGAGCTTTGCCGAACGCATCGGCATTTCGACCAGCTATCTCAACCAGATCGAGAACAACCAGCGCCCGGTTTCGGCGTCCGTTTTGCTGGCGCTTGCTGAAAAGTTCCAGATCGACATCACGGAGATTTCGCAAGGCGACGGCGATCGGCTGCTGTCGGCGCTCACCGAGGCGCTGAGCGACCCGCTGTTCGAGAACTACGCGCCGAACCTGCAGGAGCTCAAGCTGGTGACGCAGAACGCCCCGGGTTTTGCCCGGGCGCTGATCTCCGCCCACCAAGCCTATCGCCGCAACAGCGAGCAACTCGCCAGCCTCGACGACACGCTCGGCAAGAGCATCGGCCTGACAGAGCCGACTCCTTATGAGGAAGTGCGCGACTTCTTCCATTTCGTCGACAACTACATCCACAGCCTCGACATCGCCGCCGAGCGGCTTGCCGGCGAACTCGGCATCGGGGAGCGCGACAGCCATGCGGTGCTTGCCGGGCACCTCGAAAGCCGGCATGGCGTGCGCATCGCTCGCGCCGATGCCAATGACGACGCTTTGCGGCGCTTCGATCCCAAGTCGGGCGTGCTGTTTCTCAATCCCTATTCGCCGGTCGCTACCCGCAGTTTCCAGATCGCCTTCCAGATTGCCGAGATGGAAATGGAGACCGAGGTGGCGCAGATCGCGCGCTCAGCCGACTTCCGTACCGCGGAAGCGCTGGAGATCTGCAAGATGGGCCTGCGCAACTACTTTGCCGGGGCGCTCGCCTTTCCCTACCACGCGTTCATGAAAGCGGCCGGCGAGCTGCGTCATGATCTGGAGCTGCTTGCAGCGCATTTCGGCGCCAGCATCGAGCAGGTCGCGCACCGCCTCAGCACCCTGCAGCGCCCTGGTCATAAAGGCGTGCCGATTTTCTTTGCCCGCATCGACCGGGCCGGCAATATCACCAAGCGCCACAGCGCGGCCAAGCTGCAGTTCGCCCGCTTTGGCGCAGCTTGCCCGCTGTGGAACGTGCACCAGGCTTTCGAGATGCCGGGCCGGATCATCCGCCAGTTGGCAGAGACGCCCGATGGCGCGCGCTATCTCTGCATCGCCACGGAAATTTCCAAGGGCGGTGGCGGCTTCAACGCACCGCATCGCCGCTACGCCATAGCGCTTGGCTGCGAGGTCACTTACGCTCAGGATTTTGTCTACGCTGACGGGCTGGAGCTCAACAGCAAGACCGCCTACGACCCGATCGGCATCTCATGCCGCATCTGCGAGCGCACCAATTGCCAGCAGCGCGCCGTACCGCCGCTGAAGCGCAAGCTGGTGATCGACAAGGACGTTCGCCACCCGCTGCCTTACCGGATCGCCTGAAGCCTAGTTGTTCCTCGGGGCGAACAGCCCGCCGACGGCAAGCATCAGCCAGCCCAGGATCATGCCGGTTCCGCCGATTGGTGCCGCAAAGGGAAACAGGCGTTGGCCGAGATAGTCGCGGGCCAGGAGATCGCCGGAAAAGAGCAGCACTGCCAGAAGCAGGATGGCTGCTCCAACGTGCAGGATGCGGCTGTGGGCTGCGACCAGTGACAGCGCGATCAGCACGGGCGCATGAAACAGCAGGAAATTGGCCGCGGTGGCAACATTGGTGCTGCCACCATGGCTGGCTGCCGCCGAAAGCGCCACGCCGGCCGCGCCAAACAATGCAGCCGCCACGAACAGAACCCGGTCGAATTTCATTGATTTGCTCCTGAAGGCGCTTTCCCCGGGAAGATACGCGGAAGCTGGGAAGATGCGCGCCAAAATTCCATCCGTTTCGCGCGCCGATTGCCGCAGGATGGCCGCTTTCCTGTGGACCTTGAACTGGCGGAGATGAATGGCCGTTTGGCGTTCGGCCAGGCAGTCACTATGTTCGCGCACCGTTCAACAGGCACCAGGATTCCATGGCTGGCGACATCAGGAAAATCGCTGCGATCATCGCGGCCGAGATCAATGCGAAGCCCGAGCAGGTGGTGGCCGCGGTCGGACTGCTCGATGAGGGCGCAACCGTGCCGTTCGTTGCCCGCTACCGCAAGGAAGTGACCGGCGGCCTCGACGACACCCAGCTGCGCAATCTGTCCGAGCGCCTTGTCTATCTGCGCGAGCTTGAATCCCGGCGCGCCGCAATCGTCGAGTCGATCACCGGCCAGGGCAAGATGACCGACGATCTTGCCGTTCGCATCGCCACCGTCACGACCAAGGCCGAGCTTGAGGACATCTATCTGCCCTACAAGCCCAAGCGCCGCACCAAGGCGGAGATTGCCAGGGAACGCGGACTCGGTCCGCTGGCAGAGGCCATTCTCGCCGACCGTAGCCTTGTGCCCGCCGAGCTTGCCGTTGGCTATGTCGCTGGCGAAGTCGCTGACGTGAAGGCAGCGCTCGAAGGCGCGCGCGACATCGTCGCCGAAGGCATTTCGGAAAACGCCGAACTTCTTGGCCGCCTGCGCAATCACATGAAGGAGCGCGCGGTGATGCGCGCCCGCGTCGTCGACGGCAAGCAGGAGGCCGGCGCCAAGTTCTCCGACTATTTCGACCATTCCGAGCGCTGGGCCAACGTGCCAAGCCACCGCGCGCTCGCCATGCTGCGTGGCCGCAACGAGGATGTGCTGTCGCTCGATCTCGAGATCGACGCCGAAGACACCTCGCCGGTCAAGCCGGTCGAACGGATGATCGCCGCTGCCTACCAGATTGGCGCGACGCTGCCGGGCGACCAGTGGCTGATGACCGTCGCCGGCTGGACCTGGCGCGTGAAGCTGTCGCTGTCCTTGTCGCTCGACCTGATGCGCGACCTGCGCGAGGCGGCCGAAGAAGAGGCGATCCGCGTCTTTTCGCGCAACCTCAAGGACCTATTGCTCGCCGCACCCGCCGGCTCGCGCGCCACCATGGGCCTCGACCCGGGCATCCGCACCGGCGTCAAGGTCGCTGTCATCGACGCCACCGGCAAGGTGCTCGACACCACCACTGTCTATCCGTTCCCGCCGAAGAACGACGTGCGCGGCACCCAGGCCGAGCTTGCCAAATTGATCATTCGCCACAAGGTCGAACTGATCGCCATCGGCAACGGCACCGGCAGCCGCGAGACCGAACGCCTGGTTGCCGACTTGCTGACGGACATGCCGGCGCCCAAGCCGACAAAAGTCATCGTCAGCGAGGCCGGCGCGTCGGTCTATTCCGCGTCCGCCACGGCTGCCGCCGAGTTCCCCAATCTCGACGTGTCGCTGCGTGGTGCCGTGTCAATCGCCCGGCGCCTGCAGGACCCGCTCGCCGAGCTGGTCAAGATCGAGCCCAAGTCGATCGGCGTCGGCCAATATCAGCACGACGTCGACCAGTATCGGCTCGGCCGTTCGCTGGAAGCGGTGGTTGAGGACGCGGTGAACGCTGTTGGCGTCGACCTCAACACGGCGTCTGCGCCGCTGCTTGCCCGCGTCTCTGGCCTCGGACCGTCGCTTGCCGAGTCAATCGTCGCGCACCGCGACGCCTCGGGCGCCTTCGCCACGCGCCGCGACCTGCTTGCCGTGCCGCGGCTTGGACAGCGCGCCTTCGAGCAATGCGCCGGCTTCCTGCGCATCCGCGACGGCAAGGAACCGCTCGATGCGTCGTCGGTCCACCCCGAAGCCTATGGCGTGGCCAAGAAGATCGTCGCATCTTGCGGCCGCGACCTGCGCCAGCTGATGGGCGACAGCGCGGCGCTGAAGGCCATCGATCCACGGGCCTTTGTCGACGAGCGCTTCGGCCTGCCGACGGTGCGCGACATCATCGCCGAGCTGGAAAAGCCGGGCCGCGATCCGCGCCCGGGCTTCAAGACCGCGACCTTTGCCGACGGAGTCGACGACATCAAGGATCTGAAGCCGGGCATGTTGCTTGAAGGCACGGTCACCAACGTTGCCGCCTTTGGCGCCTTCGTCGACATCGGCGTGCACCAGGACGGGCTCGTGCATGTCTCGCAGCTCGCCGACAAGTTCGTGAAGGATCCGCACGAGGTGGTGAAGGCCGGCGACGTGGTCAAGGTCCGCGTCGTCGAGGTCGACATACCGCGCAAGCGTATCGGGCTGACCATGCGCAAGGATGGCGGCGAGCCGGCACCGCGCTCGGCAGCGCCTGCCAAGGCCCGCGACATGAAGTTCAGTTCATCGTCGCCCAAGCCGCAGCAAAACAAGCCGGAGCAGCAAGGCGCCTTCGGCGCCGCGCTGCTGGAGGCGATGAAACGCAAGTAGGTTGCGGTGCTGCCTGGCGATCTCCCCCTCACCCGGCCTCCGCTTTGCTCGGCCGACCTCTCCCCGAGGGGAGAGGAGACCGCGGGGGTTTGTGCCTTCCCTCTTCTCCCCACCGGGGAGAAGGTGGCCGCGCAGCGGCCGGATGAGGGGGCAGTCCGTCAGGAACGATCGCGAGCCCCTCTCCCCCAGCGGCATGATCGCCCTTGCCCGCTTGCCCGTTCCTGCTTAGAAAGCCCGGGAAACGCGGCCCCAGCCGGCCGCTTGCAAAAGGTGCCGTGCTCAAATGTCCAAGTGGAAAGACGTCAAGAAGGTCGTGCTCGCCTATTCCGGCGGTCTCGACACCTCCATCATCCTCAAGTGGCTGCAGACCGAGCTCAATGCGGAGGTCGTCACCTTCACCGCCGATCTCGGCCAGGGCGAGGAACTCGAGCCGGCGCGCAAGAAGGCAGAGATGATGGGGATCAAGGAGATCTTCATCGAGGACGTGCGCGAGGAATTCGTCCGCGACTTCGTCTTCCCGATGTTCCGCGCCAATGCCGTCTATGAGGGCGTCTACCTGCTCGGCACCTCGATCGCCCGTCCGCTGATCTCCAAACACCTCGTTGACATCGCCAAAAAGACCGGCGCCGACGCCATCGCCCATGGCGCCACCGGCAAGGGCAACGACCAGGTCCGCTTCGAGCTGTCGGCCTATGCGCTCAACCCCGACATCAAGATCATCGCGCCATGGCGCGATTGGGAATTCAAGTCGCGCACCGACCTGCTCGACTTCGCCGAAAAGCACCAGATCCCGGTCGCCAAGGACAAGAAGGGCGAAGCGCCGTTCTCGGTCGACGCCAACCTGTTGCACTCGTCGTCCGAGGGCAAGGTGCTCGAAGATCCGGCCGTTGAGGCGCCTGAATACGTCCACATGCGCACGATTTCGCCCGAGGCAGCGCCCGACAAGGCGACGATCATCAAGATCGGCTTCGAACAGGGCGACGCCGTGTCGATCAACGGCGAGCGCCTGTCGCCGGCGACGCTTCTTGCCAAGCTCAACGACTACGGCCGCGACAACGGCATCGGCCGTCTCGACCTGGTCGAGAACCGCTTCGTCGGCATGAAGTCGCGCGGCGTCTACGAGACCCCCGGCGGCACGATTTTGCTTGTGGCGCATCGCGCCATCGAATCGATCACGCTCGACCGTGGTGCCGCGCACCTCAAGGACGAGCTGATGCCGCGCTACGCCGAGCTGATCTATTACGGCTTCTGGTTCTCGCCCGAGCGCCAGATGCTGCAGGCGGCGATCGATCTCAGCCAGAAGGATGTCGAGGGCGAAGTCACCCTCAAGCTCTACAAGGGCAACGTCATGGTCATCGGGCGCGAAAGCGCGAAGTCGCTCTACTCGGACAAGCTGGTCACCTTCGAGGATGACCAGGGCGCCTACGACCAGAAGGACGCCGCCGGCTTCATCAAGCTCAACGCGCTGCGCCTGCGCACGCTGGCTGCGCGCAACCGGTGATGACGGGCTTTTTCTTCTCCCCGTTCTACGGGGAGAAGATGCCGGCAGGCAGATGAGGGGCGGTGCAAGCTTCCAGAGGTACGCGCTGCCCCTCATCCGGCCCTTTTGGCCACCTTCTCCCCGCAAGCGGGGAGAAGGAAAGACTCACGCCCCACCTTCGTAGTAATCCCCGAGATAGACCCGCTTGGCGGCCTCGTCGCGCGCGGAAAACAGATAGCGGCCAAAGGCCAGCCGCTCGTGATTCACCGCAGCCAGCTCCCAGACACAGAAGGTCGCGCGGTGCGGCCCAGGCAGGGCAAACAGCGAAAAATCAGGCGCTGCGGCGGTCTTGGCGTAGACCGTCTCCCACATCTCGTTGGCGTTGCGCCACGAACTCACCAGCAGGAAATGGAAGTCGCCGCCGCAGCGGTGCAGGATGACGAAGCCGAGCTCGCCCTTGAGGTTGAGGCGCCCGGTCGCCGTCTCGGCGGCCAGGAAGCGCTGCGCCAGCGCGCTGGTTTCGCGTGTTACCGGCGTCGCCGCTTCTGAGATTTCGTACCATTTCAGCAGGCCGCCGCCTGCCGTCGCCGGCAGTCCCGGCGTCACTGTCTTGGGGTAATGGGTGTAGCCTTCGACATTGCCGAAGCGCGAGAGATCGGCGGGCAGGCCGCTCTGGCTGTTCATGACAAGATCCTCGTCCGCATTGAAAAAGCCCGGTGTTGCCACCGGGCTTTTGTCATTCTGCGTCCGAGGCGCCGGCTTTGCCAGTGTGCCCCAAAAGTCTCCTGACAGGGTTGTGTCAGGTCATCAGGCGTCAGTTGCCGTCGATTTCCGCGCCGATGATGGCGATCGCCTGCTGGTAGACGCTGGCCGCGTTCCAGCCCTGCAGGGCGCCGAAATTGGCCTGGCCGGGCTGATAGCCGCCGCCGGCGCTCCAGCCATGGCCGCGCAGGAAGTTGGCGGTCGAAGCCAGGGCGTCCGCCTTTGAGCGGACCATGTCGATCTTGCCGTTGCCGTCGCCGTCGGCGCCATACTTCAGCACGTTGACCGGCAGGAACTGGGTCTGGCCGATTTCGCCGTGGGCAGCGCCGATGGCGTTGGGCGCCAGCGTGCCGCTCTGGACGAGCTTGAGTGCGGCGTAGAGCTGGTCGGTGAAGTATTCCGAACGGCGGCAGTCATAAGCAAGTGTCGCGACGGCCGACAGCGTGTGCTGGTTGCCCAAGAAGCCACCGAAGCCGGTTTCCATGCCCCAGATCGCGATCAGCGGGCCGGCTGGTACGCCGTAGCGGGCCTCGATGCTCTGGAACAGCGCCGCATTCTGCTTCTTGATGGTCTTGCCCTTGGAGGCAATCGCCTTGCCGCCGCGCTTGGCCATGAACTGGTCGAGCGAGAGCTTGAAGCTCTTCTGGTTGCGGTCGGCATAAATGGTCTTGGTGGCGTAGGTCGTCTTGGCGAGCGCGCTGAGCGCGTTGCCCTTGATGCCGTTCGCCGCCGCCTGGTCGGCGAACGATGCCTTCCATGCTTCGAAGCCTGCCGCGTTGTTGCCGCACTCCGCCGCATATGCGCCGCCAGCCATAGCCGCCAGCATGGCGGAGGCTGCAGCAAAAGTCTTCACCTTGGCAAATAATGCCATGCCGTTCTCCTGATGCCTGAATCAATGTCCCTGGGAGGGATGTTGCCAGCCCCACGCTCTCTTGTCATCGTTAAGAAGGCGTTTACGTCCCCGTCTGCCTACAATGGCAGGTGGCAAAAAACTCGCATACGATCAAGCAATGAATATGGCGAGAGCGGGGAAAAACCATGGAAGATGTCGATGTTGTGATCGTCGGCGCGGGGTCCGCGGGTCTTTCGGCGGCAAAAGTGCTTCGCCGGGCAGGACTTAGCTTCAAAGTGCTGGAAGCCATGGATCGCATAGGCGGTCGTGCCTGGACCAGCAACAAACACTTCGGTGTGCCCTTCGACATCGGTTGCGCCTGGCTGCACGCCGCCGACCGCAATCCCTACTTCCCCGAAGCGCAGGCCGCCGGGTGGACGATGCATCATCACGACATGAACATCGACCATCTCTATTACCGCAACCGCAAGGCGAGCGAGGACGAGGAGGCCGCCGTCAAGGCGGCCGATGCCGCCATGACCGTTCTGCTCGAAGGCCACAACAACGCCGACGACCGGCTTGGCGCGCTGTTGGCCAAGGGACGCTCGTCGCGCGCCGCAGCCACCTTCTGCGGACCGATGGATTTCGGCACCGACGAGGACGAAATCTCCATCGCCGACTTCAGGAATGCCGCCGACCTCGATCCCAACTACTTCACCAAGGAGGGTTATGGCACGCTCGTCGCGCGTTTCGGCGCCGATGTGCCGGTCGAGCTTGCCACGCCCGTGCGCCGGATCGATTGGGATGGCGCGGGCGTCAGCTGCCACACCGATCGCGGGGTACTGCGTGCCAATGCGGTGATCGTGACGGCATCGCCGGCGGTGCTGGCTTTCGAGGAGATCGCCTTTTCGCCCGCGCTGCCGGAAAGCTACGTGACAGCCTTTTTCGACCTGCCGATGGGCATGCTGACCAAGCTCCCAGTCGAGATCAGAGGCAGCCGCCTCGGGCTCAAGCCCTTCGACGACCTGCTTGTCGAACGTGCCGCGCGCCACGACATCTATTTCCTCAGCTTTCCCTTCGATCTCAATCTGATGGTCGGCTTTGTCGGCGGCGATTTCGCCTGGGAGCTGTCGGCCGCTGGCGAGGCGGCGGGTGTCGATTTCGCCACGGACAGGCTGTGCGAGATATTCGGCAACGACATACGCAAGCATGTCGGCCGCGCGATGATGACTAACTGGGGCGCGGAACGTTATGTCAGAGGTGCCTACGCTGCGGCACGCCCCGGCCGCTCCGAGGCGCGTGGGGTTCTGATGCAGCCTGTAGCCGAGCGCATCTTCTTCGCCGGCGAGCATCTTGCCGGACCGCTGATCCAGACCTGCGGCGGTGCCCGCCTGTCGGGGGAGGCGGTGGCCACCCAGGTGGTTGCGCAACTTGCCGTGCGACGCCGGCACATGTGAAACTGCTACAATTCGTGAGCGTTCCAAGCCGTGCCAGGCGGAACGGATGGTTGCCAGCGCCGTTTTCGCCTCTTGAGGGACCAAGAAAACGGAGCGAAAAGATGAAAACCAAACTGTTGTTGTTGCCCGCCGTTGCGGGCGCGCTTCTCGCCTTCTCAGGCCCGTCATTTGCCGATGTCGCGGTGCAGGCGGCCGCCGATCTCAACGTGCGTGCCGGCCCCGGCCCGCAATACCCCGTCATCGGCGTTATCGGTGCTGGACAGGCCACAACGCTGCGCGGCTGCCTTGAAGGCAGCAAATGGTGCAGTGTTGCCGATTCAGGCGGGGATGGCTGGGTCTATTCCGACTATCTTGTTGGGGACTTCGGTGGCCAGGAGATCGTGCTTTCCGCGCGCCCGGCCGATTCCGGCGTGATGGTCGTTGACCCGCCTGCCGCCGGTGGCGCTGGGGATGTCGTCATTGACGGCACGACCGGTGCAATCGTCGCCGGCGAAGCCATGACCGCCATCGAGCCGCCTGGCGAGGTTCGCACATATGTGACCGACCACAGGATAGAGCCGGTCTATCTCGAGGGCGAAGTCGTTGTCGGTGCCGGACTGCCGGAAACTGTCGAACTGTCGGAGATCCCCGACTACGAGTACCGGCGGCTGGGAGCTAAGACCGTCCGGAGCTAAAAACGTACTGCCGGGGTCTTGTCCGGGGCGTGTTCGACCCGCTTCAACATATGTTCGAATGCGGACGGGGGAACGGCCTTGGAATAGAGGTAGCCTTGGCCGACGCGGCAGCCCATGGCGTACAGCGCTGCTTCCTGCGCCCGCGTCTCGATGCCTTCGGCGACAACCGAAAGCCCCATGTCCCTGGCCATGCCGAGTACCGCGCGCACGATCGCAGCGTCCTGCGGATCCCGCAGCATGTCGCGGATAAAACTGCGGTCGACCTTGAGCACCGTAAGCGGGAAACGCTTGATGGTGCTGAGTGCTGCGTGGCCGGTGCCGAAATCGTCGAAGGCGAGGCCGACGCCCGCCTTGGCGAGCTTGCGGAACGGCGCCAGCGTGCGCTCCTCATAGTCAAGGGCGATGGTTTCGGTAACCTCGAGTTCCAGCGCATTGGCGGGCAGGCCATGACGCGAAAGCGTCGACGTCACCGTTTCGGCGAGGTTGCCCGCGTTGACCTGTACGGCGAACAGATTGATGGCCATCGTGATCGGGGCAAAGCCGTGGGTGCGCCACTCGGCCGACTGCCGGCAGGCCTCATCAAGGATCCAGTTGCCGACAGTCAGCGCGCCGGAGTGCGTTTCGAGGACGGCCAGGAAGTCGGCAGGCGCGAGCAATCCGCGTGAAGGATGGTTCCAGCGCAGCAGCGCCTCGGCGCCCAGCACCTTGCCCGTCTCCAGGCACACCTGCGGCTGGTAGTGCAGGACGAATTCCCGCGCGCTGATGGCGCGCAGCAGTTCGTCCTGCAGCGCGCGCCGCACCGCCACCGCGTTGCGCATGCCCGGTTCGAATATGCGATAGCTGCTGCCTTGCTGCCGTGCCCGGTAGAGCGCCAGGTCGGCGCTGGCCATCAGTTCCTCCGGGTCCCCGCCATCGCGGGGCGCGACCGCGCCGCCGATGCTGACGCCGAGCTTGAGCAGGTGGTCGCCGATTTCGAAAGGCTGTTCGAAGGAGTGCAGCAGGCTGCTTGCCGCGGCCACGACCGCCGCGGGCTTGTCGATGCCGCGCAACAGCACCGCGAACTCGTCGCTGCCGAGCCTCGCCACCATGGCATTGGCGTCGAGCGCGGCGGGCAACCGCACTGCCAGCGCCTGCAGCAGCGTGTCGCCGGTGGCGTGGCCGAGCGTGTCGTTGACCTTCTTGAAGCCGTCCAGATCGACAAGCAACAGCCCCGTCGCCTCGCCCTTCGAAAGCGCGTCCTCGAGCTGCATGTCGAACTGGAGCCGGTTGGGCAGGCCGGTCAACGTGTCCTGATGCGCCAGGCGATGCAGCCGCGTGTCGCGCTGCCTGCGCTCGGAGATGTCGCGGATGATGCCGCCCATCGAGACACCGTCAGGTCCCTGCCATACCGAAAGTGACAGCTCGATGGGGAATTCGCTTCCGTCGCGCCGCAAGGCCGAGACTTCGACCGTCTTGCCACTCAGCTTCGACGGCTCCCCGGCGCCGACGCGGGCGATGCCAGCGTTATGGGCCCCGCGCAATCTCGGCGGAATGATCAGGTCGAGCGTATTGCCGACCAGTTCGGTCCTGCTGTAGCCGAACATGCGCTCGGCCGACTTGTTGACGAAGGAAATGTTGCGGCTGGCATCGATGACCACCAGCGCAAATTCGATATTCTCGGCAAAGCCGGCAAGCGGCGAGGCATCTGCGGTCGGGGTCATGAAATCACCACCGTCCATCACTTTATGCGGACCAAGCTGGTGATCACACATGGTGGTAGTAGACTCTGAAATAGTACATGTATCCCCCCGGATGCCGCGCATGATAGCAGGGAAGTATTAACAGCCACTGATTTTCGCCCGAGAATCCGCCTGCAATCGCCATTCTCAGGCCTTTGTCTTGACTCCCTGGCCTTTTTCCTGTCTACAGCCCGCAAATTCCGCGAAGAGTTCCACTCCGAGCGGCCGACCGGGACACCCCTAGAGGGTACAAAACGATCCCGGAGGCCAACACCCGGCAGCGCAGTGCGCCCCCGGGTGCTTTTTGGTTTGGTTCAGGCGCGCGGAGGCATTACCTCTCGGTTCGACACCGGTTGGCTGAGAGAAGGGAAGTTGAATGTTTGAATCGCTGCAAGAGCGACTTGGATCGATCCTCAACGGCCTGACGGGCCGTGGCGCGCTGTCGGAGGCCGATGTTTCGGCTGCCCTGCGCGAGGTTCGCCGTGCGCTGCTTGAGGCCGACGTGGCGCTGGAAGTCGTCCGTGGGTTCACCGACCGCGTCCGCGAAAAGGCCGTCGGCGCTGCGGTTCTGAAGTCGATCAAGCCCGGGCAGATGGTCGTCAAGATCGTCCATGACGAGCTTGTCGAGATGCTCGGCTCCGAAGGCGTCGCCATCGATCTCAATGCGCCCGCGCCGGTCGTCATCATGATGGTCGGCTTGCAGGGCTCCGGCAAGACCACCACCTCGGCCAAGATCGCCAAGCGCCTCACCGAGCGCCAGGGTAAGAAGGTCCTGATGGCCTCGCTCGATACGCGCCGTCCGGCCGCGCAAGAGCAGCTGCGCCAGCTCGGCGAGCAGACCAAGGTCGCAACCCTTCCCATCATCGCCGGTCAGTCGCCGGTCGACATCGCCAAGCGCGCCGTCCAGGCGGCCAAGCTCGGCGGCCATGACGTCGTCATCCTCGACACCGCCGGCCGTACCCATATCGACGAGCCGCTGATGGTCGAGATGGCCGACATCCGCAAGGTGTCGGACCCGCACGAGATCCTGCTCGTCGCCGACTCGCTGACCGGCCAGGACGCCGTCAACCTCGCCAAGAATTTCGACGACCGGGTCGGCATAACCGGCCTGGTGCTGACCCGCATGGACGGCGACGGCCGTGGCGGTGCAGCGCTCTCGATGCGCGCCGTCACCGGCAAGCCGATCAAGCTGATCGGCGTCGGCGAAAAGATGGACGCGCTTGAGGAGTTCTATCCCAAGCGCATCGCCGACCGTATCCTCGGCATGGGCGACATCGTTTCGCTGGTCGAAAAGGCTGCTGAAAACATCGACGCGGAAAAAGCCGCGGCGATGGCCAAGAAGATGCAGTCGGGCAAGTTCGACCTGAACGACCTCGCCGACCAGCTTGGCCAAATGCAGAAGATGGGCGGCATGGGCGGCATCATGGGAATGATGCCGGGCATGGGCAAGATGAAGGACCAGATGGCTGCGGCCGGACTGGACGACAAGATGTTCGGGCGCCAGATCGCCATCATCTCATCGATGACCAAGGCCGAGCGCGCCAATCCCGACGTGTTGAAGCACTCGCGCAAGAAGCGCATCGCCGCAGGCTCCGGCACCGATGCGGCGGAAATCAACAAGCTGCTCAAGATGCATCGCCAGATGGCCGACATGATGAAAGCCATGGGCGGCAAGGGCAAGGGCGGTGGCCTGATGCGCGGCATGATGGGCGGCCTTGCCCAGAAGATGGGCCTTGGTGGCGGCATGGGCGGCATGCCCGACCTGTCCAAGATGGACCCCAAGCAGCTCGAAGCTTTGCAGAAGCAGGCGGAAGCTGCCGGCCTCGGTGGTGGCCTCAAGGGCCTTCCAGGTGGCATGGGCGGCGGCGGTTTGCCGGGCCTGCCTGGTGGCATGAAGCTTCCGGGTCTCGGCGGCGGCCTGCCCGGCCTTGGCAAGAAGAAGTGAGGAGCGCGCGATGACCGACACCAATCCTCAGGCGCAGCTCCAGGAACTGCGCGCTTCGATCGACAACATCGATGCAGCCTTGATCCACATGCTGGCCGAGCGTTTCCGCTGCACCAAGGCTGTCGGCGTGCTCAAGGCCACTCACGGACTGCCGCCGGCCGATCCGGCACGCGAACAGACCCAGATTGCGCGTCTCCGGCGCCTTGCCGACGATGCGCATCTCGACCCCGATTTCGCGGAGAAGTTCTTGAACTTCATCATCCGCGAGGTGATCCGTCACCACGAAATGCTGGCCGCCGAGCGAAATGGCGGCTCAGACAGGACTACCTCCGCCTGATGGCGGAATAAGCAGAACATACCAAACCCAAGACAGAACTATTCAGGAGTAAGACAATGTCCCTTAAGATCCGCCTGGCCCGCGCCGGCTCCAAGAAGCGCCCCTACTACCACATCGTCATCGCTGACGCCCGCAGCCCGCGCGACGGCCGCTTCATCGAGGCGATCGGCGCCTGGAACCCGCTGCTGCCCAAGGATGGCGAGCGCATGAAGATCGACGCCGACCGCGCCAAGTACTGGCTGTCGAACGGCGCGCTGCCGACCGACCGCGTTGCCCGCTTCCTCGACGAGGCTGGCCTGGTGAAGCGCGAAGCCCGCACGAACCTGACCAAGGGCGAGCCGGGCAAGAAGGCCCAGGAACGCGCTGCCGCGCTGAAGAAGGCCCAGGACGACGCTGCTGCCGCCATCGCAGCCGCGACTGCCGCTCCGGCCGAAGCTTCGGCAGAGTAATTTTCGCTTATTTGGCGAATGGAAAACGGCGGGCCGAAAGGTCCGCCGTTTTGCGTTTCAGGTCGCAGATTCGAGCCCTTTCGCGGCCACCGCCGTACCCGGCTAAGCTCATGACATTTATATGACATTCCGTTTAAGCAAGCGGTAAGCCCGCGCCGGCTAGGTTGCCGGTGATGGCGCGTGGGCAATGTGCACCGCGCAGGCATGATGCCGCGCCGTCGCGCCGAATTCGCTTCGGCATGTGCTGAAATCGATGCGACGCTGTGTCGACGCCCGACGAAGGTCGGGCCGCCGGACGCATTGCGTCGCGCAATGGCAGGTGACGACGTATGCTGACGGCGATGCGGGGAGGAAAGTGGCAACGGGATGAGATGACGGCGCCCGACCCGCTCGAGCACAGCGCGAGGGCCAAGGAGCTGCCGGGGGACATCGCCACGGAATTCGACGATGTCGGGCTGGTGCTGCGGCGCTGGCAGGCGGCCTGCATCGACGGCGCCTTGCCGCCATACGAGGAGCTGGCGCTCGGCAGCGTCGGCCGCTTCGCCGACGAGATGGCGGTGGTCCGGCTTCACCCGGGCAAGGACAGCTTCATCCTGCGTGCCGGGCCGCGGTTCAGTGCCATAGCCGGCCTGAGCGAGCCCGCAGCCGTGCTGTCGGTGCTGCCATTCGCTTTCCAGCGCGCCATATCAGGTGCGATCGATCTTGCCCGCCCGGCGGCGCGTCCGCGGCTGGCGCTGTGCCGCTCGATCGTCGACGGCATGGTCTCCACCGTCGAAGTTCTGGCGCTGCCGCTTTCATGCCGCTGGCCGGGCGAATACTTCCTGATCTTCGCGCGGCCGCGCAAAAGCCAGATCGACCTGGCCCGGCTGCTGATCAATTCGACCGACGAGGGCATCCTGGCGCTCAGCGCGCTCGAATCCGTCGGTGGCGAGACACGGGACTATCAGGTCCTCAGCATCAACAACGCTGCCGCGCGCCTTCTTGGCGTGTCGGCCGAAGACATGCGTTTCAGGCTGCTGTCGCAGGCGAGCGCCGCCTGTGGCCTGTCGCGCCTGCTCGACGAATGCGGCGTTGCCCGCGCGCACGGCGTGGCCGCGCCGTCGCTCGAGCTGGAATACCAGCTGGGTGGCGAAACCGTTTCGCTGCAGGTCGGCGTCGCCGAGACCGATGGCTTGCTGGCCGTGACCCTGACCGACATACGCGAGATCAGGAACCGCGAAACGCTGTTTCGTTCACTGTTCGACGACAACCCGGTGCCGATGTATGTGCGCCAGGCCGATGGCGGCGCGTTCCTGAACGTGAACACTGCCGCGCTCAACCTCTACGGCCGTGGGCGTGGCGAGTTCCTGGCGCTCGGCATCGCCGACCTCGAACCCGATGTCGCCGGTCTGCCGGCGTCGGGCGAGCGGTTCGTGCGTCACCGCACGGCGGCGGGCAGCGAGCTTGATGTCATCGAGTATGCCAGGAACATCCAGGTCGGCTCCGCGCCGGCGACGCTGTCGACAATCGTCGACATCACCGAGCGCAAGCGCGCCGAGGACCGCATTTCATTCCTCGCCCACCACGACCCGCTGACCGGCGTCGGCAACCGCACGACCTTCTCGCAGGAGATCGAAGAGGCGGTGACGACAGCCGTCGCCGGACATCAGCCTTTCGCGCTGCTGCTTGTCGACCTCGACGACTTCAAGGCCGTCAACGACACGCTCGGCCACGCCGCCGGCGATTCCCTGCTGATCGAGACGGCGGACCGTATCCGCAAGCTTCTGCGCCGCAGCGATCTCGTCGCCCGGCTCGGCGGCGACGAGTTCGCCATCCTGCTGCGCGGCGCGCTCAGCCGCGCCGATGTCGAGACGCTGGCCAAGCGCATCATCCAGGCGATCAGCGAGCCGCATGCCTATGAAGGCCACAAGCTGTCGATCGGCGCCAGCCTGGGTGCCGCGATCGCGCCGGCCGATGCGCGCGACGCTGGCACGCTGCTCAAATGCGCCGACCTCGCGCTCTACCGCTCCAAGCGCGATGGCAAGGGTGCATTCCATTTCTTCGAGCCGGAGATGGATGCCGAGATGCGCGATCGCCGCGAGCTCGAATTCGAGCTGCGCTGTGCTGATCTCGACCGCGAACTTGAGCTGCATTACCAGCCGATCATCTCGGTGAAGACGGGCGCGCTGCGTGGCTTCGAGGCGCTTGTGCGCTGGCGCAACCCCAGGCGTGGCATGGTCTCGCCGGCGGAGTTCATCCCGCTTGCCGAAGAGACCGGCATGATCGAGGCGATCGGCCGCTGGGTACTCGACGAGGCCTGCCGCCGTGCCTCGACCTGGCCGGAAGACCTTGTCATTGCGGTCAACGCCTCGGCGGTGCAGTTTCGCCAGGGCCAGTTCGCGGAGACCATCAGCCAGGCGGTTGCCAGGTCCGGGCTCGACCCGTCGCGGCTCGAGATCGAGATCACCGAATCCGTTCTTCTGGCCGATACGGGCGCCAATCTCGCCGTCCTGCAGCGTCTCAAGGAAATCGGCGTGCGCATCGCGCTCGACGATTTCGGCACCGGTTATTCCTCTATGAGTTACCTCAGGCGCTTTCCATTCAGCCGGCTAAAGATTGACCGCTCCTTCGTCCGCGACATCGGCAGCAGCCGCGAATCGATGGCGATCGTGCGCGCCATCATCGGCCTCGGCGCCAATCTTGGAATCGACACGACGGCCGAGGGTGTTGAAACCGGCGCCCAGCTCGAACTGCTCAGGCAGGAACGCTGCGGCGAGATCCAGGGCTTCCTGTTCAGCCCACCGGTCGATGGCACAGGGGCAGCGGAGATCATCGCAAGCTATCGTGGCAATGAGGTTCAGGTGGCTTAGGCTGATAGCTTGACCCCGCCGCCCGACCGCGCAACCTAAGCTGCATCGAGGTCCGGAGGAACAGGCCATGTCCGACAAGATTTCCGCTGTGAATGCCGACGGGATCTCGGAGCCTTTTGCCACTGAAACGGCGCCGCTCGAAGCTTTTTCGCAAGGCGAGCGCTTTGGCAGCAGCTTCAGGCACCTGTCCAGCTTTGGCGGCGGCGATCATGTCGGGGTGGCGCTTGAAGAGCTTGCGCCGGGCAAGGAGTCCAACCCATCGCACTACCACATGCTCGAGGAGGAGCATGTCTATATCCTGGAAGGTGCGCTTACGCTCAGGCTCGGGGCGCGCGCCTACGTCATGAAGGCCGGCGACTATGTCTGCTTTCCGGCCGGCCAGAAGGTCGGGCATTCGCTGTTCAACCACACGGATGCCGCGTGCCGCTATCTGATCATCGGCGAGCGCAATCCCAACGATGTCATCGTCTATCCGGAATCCGGCCGAGTCAGCGTCCGTCTCACCGGCGAGGGCTACAGCACATCGGCGACGATGGACTATTGGGAAGGCATCGATTCGAGCTCAGCCGGTGCCCAGGCCCGCGCGGCGCCGGCTCAGGAATAGTAGAAATTCTCCGCCGGCAGCATCGGCGGCGGGGTCTCGCCGAGTGCTTCGAACACCGAGATCTCGCAGACGCGGCACAGGCCGTCGAGCGCGAGGTCGTTGGCCTCCATGCCGAAGGGGTCTTCGAGCTCTTCCGAAAGCGCGTCGAGCCCGAAGAAGGTGTAGGCGATCAGCGCGGTGAACAGAGGTGTCGCCCAGCCGGCCGAGCCCGCAAGCCCGAACGGCAGCAGCAGGCAGAAGATATAGGCCGTGCGCTGCAGCAGCAGCGTGTAGGCGAAGGGCAGGGGCGTTCCCATGATGCGCTCGCAGCCGGCCTGAAGTGCTGAAATCGCCGCCAGCCTTTCGTCGAGGATGCGGTAGTCCATCGCCTCCAGCACCTTGGCGCGCTTGAGTGCACCGAGCCTTGCGCCCATGCGGCGCATCGATGCGTCGGGCCTGTTGGCGGCGGCATGGATTTCATCGACGGCATCGCCGACAAAGGGACGAGCAGCCTCGCGCGTGTCGACACGGCGCAGCTCTCCACGCAGGAAATGGCAAAAGGCCAGCGAATCCATCAAAAGCGGCCTGAGCTCGTCGCGGTCGGAGATCATCGCGGTCGCGGCGCGGGACAGGTTGCGGATCTCGAAGACGAGCTGGCCCCACAGCTTGCGTGCCTCCCACCAGCGGTCATAGGCGGCGTTGTTGCGGAAGCCGAGATAGACGGAAAGGGCGACGCCGAGCAGGGCGAAAGGCGCTACGCCGGCATCGCCGAGATCGAGTTCGAGCAGCTTGATCGCGGCGACCACCGCCGCACCATAGAGCGCGAAGCCAAATATCTGCGGCAGGATGCGCGGCACGACGGAACCGCGCATGACGAAGAACAGCTTCAGCAGGCCGGTGCGGGGGCGAACGATCATGGGCCTGATCCCTTTGTATGGTAGGTGAACGGCCGCCATTGTGCGCCGGGGAGGGCGCGGGAGTCACGATCAATCGCGACATGATCGGCGATTTCGTCGAATTATTTCAGGTGCTTGCTGTCCGTGCGCTGTTCTTGCAACGCAGGCCTATCCGGATGGAAGCGGACGTCTCCTGCATAGGCAGGCAGGTCGAGATCGCCCTTGCGGGCATAGAGAATGTCGGGCAGCCCTTCTTCATTTCGGGACCCATCGCCGAATGCTTCCGCCGCAAAACCGTGTCGTTCGTAGAAACGCCGGGCGCCGTGATTGGCCTCGAAGCAGTAAAGTTTCACGTGAGTCATTTTGGCGGTCGCGTGGCGTAACAGCTGAGTGCCGATGCCGCGGCCGGTCCAGGCCGGGTCGAGATAGAGCTGCTCTATCCAGTCGCCATCGACGGTGGCGAAGCCGACAACCTTGTCCTGGAGTGTTGCGACAGTGACTTGCTGCTCCGCAAGCAGGCAACTGCTGACGAAGCGCAGGTCTTCGTCAGGCGTATGCAGCTGAGGCATCCAGTCGAAGGCGGCGAGCGCCGCCCTCAGGATGCGGGCGATGTCGTGTGCGTCCTGAGCCTCGGCGGGACGCAGCACGACATCGGGCATTTTTCGTCAGGCTGCCTTCTTCTTCGGCGAGATCAGGCCGCGCTCGACAAGAAGCTCGGCGATCTGGATGGCGTTGAGGGCAGCACCCTTGCGCAGATTGTCGGAGACGATCCACATCGACAGGCCGTTGTCGATGGTCTGGTCTTCGCGGATGCGCGAGATGTAGGTCGCGTCTTCGCCAGCCGAGTCGAGCGGGGTGGCGTAACCGCCGTCCTCGTGCTTGTCGATGACAAGGCAACCCGGCGCCTCGCGCAGGATGTCGCGCGCTTCTTCGGCGGTAATCGGGTTTTCGAACTCGATATTGACGGCTTCGGAGTGGCCGATGAACACCGGCACGCGCACGCAGGTCGCGGTCAGCTTGATCTTGGGGTCGAGCATCTTCTTGGTCTCGGCGACCATCTTCCACTCTTCCTTGGTCGAGCCGTCTTCCATGAAGACGTCGATGTGCGGAATGACGTTGAAGGCGATGCGCTTGGTGAACTTCTTGTTCTCCACCGAATCGGCCACGAACACGGCGCGCGTTTGCGTGAACAACTCGTCCATGCCTTCCTTGCCGGCGCCCGAAACGGACTGGTAGGTGGCAACCACGACGCGCTTGATCTTGGCAACGTCATGCAGCGGCTTCAGCGCCACGACAAGCTGGGCGGTCGAGCAGTTCGGGTTGGCGATGATGTTTTTCCGCGTGAACAGCGAGATGGCGTCCGGGTTCACTTCCGGAACGATAAGCGGCACGTCCTGGTCGTAGCGGAAAGCGGACGAGTTATCGATGACGACGCAGCCCATCTTGCCGATCTTGGGCGACCATTCCTTGGAGACATTGCCGCCGGCCGACATGATGCAGATGTCGACATCGGAAAAATCATACTGGTCGAGGACCTTGGTCTTCAGGGTCTTGTCGCCGAACGACACTTCGGAGCCGAGCGAGCGGCGCGACGCCAGCGGCACGATCTCATCGATCGGAAAGCCGCGTTCCTCGAGGATATTGAGCATTTCCCGGCCGACATTGCCCGTGGCGCCGACGACTGCAACCTTGAAACCCATATCGAAAATCTCCTGTCCCTCTCCGCTCGCTTTTTGGAGAAAACCCGCTGGCCGTTGCGGGCTTCATCCCCCGGGCCGGACCCGGGAGAGGGTGAGCAGGCCAAGGGAAATCACACCGTTTTGGTGGTGGTGGTTTTGGCCATGGTTTTGGTCGAAAGCAGGGACACGGTTCCGCGCCCGGCACGATGGTTGGCATCGTGGCCGGGGAAGTCGAATGCGAAAAGCGCCATCAAGAGGCCGCGCATCGGAGGGATCCCTGTTCGTCGCCGCTTTTATCCGGTTTGCATGGAGAGTCAATCGGTGAACGAAGCAGAGCCCGGGCTCCGGCTGATGTGATTTGACCTTTGTCGCGAGCCACCTAGGCTTCGCCGCGGATCGATGACGGAGGAACCCATGGAAATCCTGTCAAAACGTTTCCGCTTGGCTGGCGCGCTTGCCGCATTGGCCATGCTCACCTTTCCGGCGCTCGCCCACCACGGCTGGTCCTGGACCCAGGACGGCTTTTTCGAACTCAGGGGCACGATCGCCGACATCTACATCGGCAATCCGCATGCAACACTCGACGTCGACGTCGAGGGCGACATCTGGCGGGTGGAACTTGCTCCGCCGGCCCGAACCATCGCCGCCGGCTTCACCGATGAGGTCGCCAAGAAAGGCGACGAGGTGGTGGCGATCGGCAACCGCTCGCGCGACGAAACCGAAAAGCGCATGAAGGCAGTCCGGATCACCGTCAACGGCGAGACCTTTGACGTCTATGCAGACCGCGTGCCGCCGAGCTAAGCGGGGTCGCGCGGATGGAGCCTTTCCAGGCGATCGAGCAGCTCACCTTCGTCAGGGTGCTGAAGGCTTCCTTTGTCGCCTATCCGGTCGTCAATGCCGTGCATATCGCCGCCATAGGCGCGCTGCTGACTTCCGTCACGTTGCTCGACCTGCGCATTCTCGGGGCGCTTCGCACCCTGCCCGAACGCCCGTTCATGGTACTGATGCGAAGGACAGCCCTGCTGGCCTTCGGGGTGGCAGCCTTGAGCGGGCTTCTGCTCTTTTCCGTGCGGGCGTCGCATTACGCCCAGTTGCCGGTCTTCTTGGCTAAGATGGTGCTCATCGCGCTGGCTGGAACCAATTTCGTTGTCTTTGCCGCAGTCGAATGCGGAAAGGGGCATCGCCGCGCGTTGCGCCTGCTTGCCGTGCTGTCGATCATGCTGTGGTGCGCCGTCCTGTTGTGCGGCCGCTTCATCGGCTTCTTGTGACTGGCGGTACGGCCTATTTTTCCTTCTGCCGGACGCGCGGGAACCGCAATGGCGGCCATTCGTCGGTCGGCTGGGGCTGGGCCAGAAGCGTGGTGAGCTCGGCCGGCAGGCTGGCCAGCGCCTTCTTCGAGCCGATGCCATCGGCAATGCTGAGAATGCTGTCGTAGAATTCGGCTCCCATCGCCGACTTCGGCGGCATGGCCTCATGCATGACGCTGATCACCGTGACATCGGGACAATTGTCCTTGATCACCTGGTGGAAGGCGATCTTGGCTTCGAGATCAAGCGCTGCGGTGGCCTCGTCGAGGAACAGCAGGCCGGGCTGCAAAAGCAGGATGCGTGCGGCCACCAGCTTCTGCTTCTGGCCGCCCGACAGAAGCTGGTCCCAGCTCTTGCCCTGGCGGGTTTCGTCGCCGAGATGTTCGATGAAGTCTCCAAGCCCGGCCTTGTGCATGGCGACCGCCACCTTCGCCTCGGAATGGGTGCCGGGATGGTCGGGAAGGCAGACGAGCTGCTTGAGCGAAACCTGCGGCAGCTTGACGTCCTGGGTGGCGTAGAATGACCTGATGCCTTCGGGAAAGACGATGGCGCCGCGGCCATATGGCCACAGCCCATTGATCGCCTTGACCAGCGAAGTCTTGCCGCAGCCGGATTGGCCGGACACGAATGTCCATTCGCCGCGCCTGAAACGCAGATTGGCGACCGTCAGGAAGGGGCTTGCCTCGTGGCCCTCATGCATCAGCTGAAGATTGCGGACCGTCAGTCCGAACAGCGCATTCTGGCTGCCAAAGCTGAATTCGGACTGGCCGGTGGCGGCATAAAATGCCGGCGGCTCCTGGACGTTTTCGATCGCCATGGCGAGATCGGTGACGCGTTGGCTGTTGGCCCTCAGCGTGGCGATCGCCGGCATCACCTGGATGAACCACGAGCACTGGCTTATCAGCGAGTTCACCAGCTCGGCGCCGGTAATGTAGCCCTTCAAATTTATCTGGCCGTGCATGTAGGGCACAAGCCCCGGCCCATAGGCAACGATGCGGGCGGCGATGAAGCCGTAGATTGATTCAAACGACATGTAGCCGGCATTGACGACGTTCAGTCTGGCCCAGGTGCGGTCGATATCGAGATAGAGCCGGTCATGCATCGCTTGCTGCACAGCTTCGCCGCGCGACGCCGCTACATGGAAACTGCGCCTGAGCAGGACCGTCAGTTCGCCGCGGTAGCTGCCCTCGGCCTGCTGCATCCGAATGCTGAGGCGCTCCATCACCCCGCCCAGCTTCATGGCGATATAGGTGTTGAGCGGCACGTAGGCGGCAACGACAGCAAAGGCCAAAACGACACTGCCATAAGGACCAAGAAACTCCAGCCCTGGCACCACGGTCGAGATTTCCAGGAGCTTCTGGCCGACGAAGAACAGCGAAGTGGCAACGCCCATTACGCCCATGGCGAGACCGATGGCGCCGCCGGTCATGCCCTTGATCGAATCCTGGACACGCTGGTCGATATTGTCAGGCGCCATGCCCGAGCCGTTGGCGGCGTCCGTGTTGTGCTGAACGTGGAAGTGGGTGTGGTTGGCGTCGAGCAGGGCTGCGTTGAAGCGGCCGTTCAGCCAGCCGCGCCATTTGCGGTGCAAGGTGGTGGAGAAGAGGTGCCGGACGCCGATGAAGCCCGCATCCTTGACGACAACAAGAAGAAGCAATGTGCCGGCGCTGGTCAGCAGCGACGCCAGCGGCGCCATGTTGGCCGGGTCATGGAAGAAGGCGATCGAGTTGACCAATTCGCCTGATGCTTCGGCCATCCAGACGCTGGCCTTGCTGGAAAGTGCGGTGAGGAGGGCGATCACCAGCGTCAGCCCCCAGGCTTCCTTCCAGCGATCCGAGAACCAGTAGGCCCGCATCAGGCCCCAGAAGCTCCGCATCGTTGAAACCGGCGTCAGGGGAGGCGGCCTAGCGGCGCCGCGACGCCATCTGTTCAGCGATGGATATCGAGGTCTGTCGACCCGAATCACAGTTTCTTACCCCATGCCCTTTGCCTATCGAAGGGTAACATGAGTTGAGCATTTCACAGTCAACATATGGTTACCGGCTAATCAATGCGTCGCGAGCGTTGCGTCAACGCAACGGCTCTGGCGGCCACGATCCATCCCGCGCCAACGTAACCGGCGCTTGCGGCGCCGGAGAAGTTGGAACACTGTTTGTCTGCGATTCACGGGGATGACGGATGCGCGGGGAAGTGCTGCACTATGACGAAACCCAAGGCTTCGGCTTCCTCGCCGGGTCCGACGGCAACCGCTACGCCTTCGCCCGCGAGGATCTGAGGGGCACGGCTGTACCCGGCAAGGGCACCCAGATCGAGTTTCAGCCGAGCGGCAGCCAGGCGCGCGACGTGTTTGCGATCCACACACAAGTCGGAGCGCCGGAGATTGCAAGCACAGCCCCGCAGCATTTCGGTCGCATGGCCGTCGGCAATCCTGACGAAGGCACCGGTCTGTGGTCCTATTTCTGGCGTGGGATGACCGCCAACTACGCCAACTTCAGCGGCCGGGCGCGGCGCAAGGAATTTTGGGGCTTTTACCTCTTCTGGGCGATTTTGATTGTGCTGGTCGCCGGTGCCGGTTTTGGCGTTGACGGCGCGCTCGGCAATCTCGAAACCGGCGATGGCTACCCGGTCGCGGGCCTTTCCGTGCTGGGCCTGTTGGTGCTGGCTGGCATCGTGCCGAACATCGCCATCACTGTGCGCCGCATCCACGACCTCGGCCTGTCGGGATGGTTCTATCTGCTGATCCTGCTGCCTTATGTCGGCGGCCTGATCCTTTTCGTGTTCACCCTGATCCCGTCGCAGAAGCATGAAAACAGGTGGGGGCCGGTGCCTGCGGGGGTGAGGGTTCCTCCGCCTTACGTGCCTGCCGCATAGCTTCGAGGGTCGCAGATGAGATGACTTCAGAAACATACAGGTGCCGGGTTTGCGGGCTGAATTGGTATCCCGATAGTCCTTGGGGTGAGGACGGCACGTCGCCCACAGATCAAATCTGCGCGTGTTGTGGGTCACAGTCCGGCTACAATGATGACGGCGTCGAGCAGTGCATCAACGTCCGTCGACATTGGGTTTTGGTAGAAAAGGGAGAGTGGTTTCGTCGGCAGAGCAAACCCGTGGGTTGGGATTTCGCTGCTCAGTTGCGGTGCATTCCGATGAAGTTTCGCGGACTTGAAGACGAGGACTTGATAGCCTATCTGGCATCCGCGGAAAGATAGCCCTCCGCGGATGCATTTTGTTCGCCGTTAGGCGAAGAACTTCGCGATGATGGCGTCGCCCATCTCAGTGGTGCCGACTTCGGTCTTGCCCTCGGACATGATGTCCTTGGTGCGCAGACCGTCGTCGAGCACGGCGGCGATCGCAGCCTCTAGCCGATCGGCCTCGGCCACCATGTTGAACGAGTAGCGCAGGCACATCGCAAAGGACGCGATCATGGCGATCGGGTTGGCGATGCCCTGTCCGGCGATATCTGGGGCGGAACCATGCACCGGCTCGTACAGCGCCTTGCGCTTGCCGGTCACTGCGTCCGGTGCGCCGAGCGAGGCCGAAGGCAGCATGCCGAGCGAACCGGTCAGCATCGCCGCGACATCAGACAGCATGTCGCCGAACAGGTTGTCGGTGACGATGACGTCGAACTGCTTGGGCCAGCGCACAAGCTGCATGCCACCGGCGTCGGCCAGCATGTGGTCGAGCTTGACGTCCGAATATTTGGCCTTGTGGGTGGCGGTGACGACTTCGTTCCACAAAACGCCCGACTTCATCACGTTGCGCTTTTCCATCGACGTCACCCGGTTCTGGCGGGTGCGCGCCAGCTCGAAGGCGACGCCCGAGATGCGCTCGATCTCGAACGTGTCATAGACCTGGGTGTCGATGCCGCGCTTCTGGCCATTGCCGAGGTCGATGATCTGCTTGGGCTCGCCGAAATAGACGCCGCCGGTCAATTCGCGCACGATCAGGATGTCGAGGCCCTCGACGACCTCCTGCCGGAGCGAGGACGACGAGGCGAGCGCGGGATAGCAGATCGCCGGGCGCAGATTGGCGAACAGTTCCATGTCCTTGCGCAGGCGCAGAAGGCCGGCCTCAGGGCGCACCTCGTAGGGCACGGCATCCCACTTCGGGCCGCCGACGGCGCCGAACAGCACGGCGTCAGCCGCCATCGCCTTGGCCATGTCGGCATCGGAGATCGCCTGGCCGTGCGCGTCATAGGCCGAGCCGCCGACGAGGCCTTCCTCGGTGGCGAAGCCGGTGCCGAGCTTCTCGTTCATTGCGGTAATCAGCTTGCGGACCTCGGCCATGGCCTCGGGGCCGATGCCGTCGCCGGGCAGGAGAAGAAGATTGCGCGTCGCCATGGAAAGCCTTTCCGAAAGATGCGTGAACCGCGGTCTTGCTAGCCTTGGCGGGGCGTCGGTGCAAGCGAGAAAGGCGCGGATTTCTTGAATCTCGAAGCAAGGATGTGTATGTTTTCAGCAATTCATACACATAGGTGCATCATGCGCACGAACATCGACATCGATGACAAGCTCATGGCCAAAGCGATGAAGGCAACCGGCCAGCAGACCAAGAAGGCTGCCGTGGAGGCGGCGTTGCGAAAGGTCGTGGCGATTTCCGAGCAGATGGCTGCTCTCGAAGCCTTGAAGGGCTTCGGGTGGGAAGGCGATCTCGATGCCATGCGCAACGACTGGACGCCTGAGGTCGACTGGGCACTCGAAGACAAGAAATGATCGTAGTCGACACGTCGGTCTGGATTTTCGCGCTGCGCAATGCAGACCGCGACAGCGTCGCTAAGCTCCAGTTTGAGACTGGGCGAGGCAACGTTCTTGTCGGCGATATCGTCTTGCTTGAGATACTCCGCGGCGCGCGCGACGACCGCCATGCGGCATTTCTGGAAGCCCAGCTGCGAAAATATCCAGTTGTCCCGATGATGGATGGCCGGCTTGCGCCAGTGGCGGCGGCGAACTACCGCCGTTTGCGGGCGCAAGGCATAACGGTTCGCGCGCTCGCCGACATCATCATTGCAACCTACTGCATCGAGCATGGCCATCAACTGCTGCACGACGATCGTGACTTCCATCCTATGGCCCAACATCTGGGACTTCAGATGGCCTAGCGAGACGCTGAAGCCCTATCCGATCTCAATCAGCAAGGCGCGGTGGTCAGAGACCTCAGGCTGGGCCACGACCTCGAAGCTGCGCACATCGACATTGTCGCTGACCAGCATGTAGTCGGCGAAGCGCGGTGTCTTCAGGTAGTGCGAGGTCCGGGTATCGGTGAAGCAGTGTGACGTGACCAACTCCGCCAGCCCGATATCGCGCAATTCGGCGAACATCCGGCTTTCCGGCAGCACATTGAAGTCGCCGCAGACAACGAGCCCGTCGCCCTTGTGGCGGATCCGGCCGATCAGCTCGATCAGCCTTTTGGTCTGCGCGTCGCGGGCCGGCGTATCGCCCTTGCCGTCGAGATCGCGCAGGCCGTGGAGATGGGCGATCACTGTCGTCTGCCCTGTCGCGTAGTCATGCAGCCTGACAGCGTGGGCGTTGCGCGAGCGCGGATGCTCTCCGAAGCTCTCAGGCGAAAAGGCGCCGTGGATGAAATCCTGCGCCTGCCCAATGACCGGGAGCGTGCGCCTGACCAAGGTGGCCAGCCCCCATTCCGACAAGATCGCCCTGTCGCCGTGATAGAGCGGGCCGCGGGCGGCTGGGCAGAAGAAGGCCTGGTGTCCGGACAGGGCCTCAGCCACCTCGTCGAACAGGTTCGCCCGCTGCAAAAGCTCGCCGCCGCCGTCGCGATAGACCAGCCACGGCGACGTCGCCCCCGGCGTATTGGTCGCTTCCTGCAGGCAAAAAACGTCGGGTTTGGCGTCACCGATGTAGCCGACCAGCTCCTCGCCGAGCCTGCCGCCCCAGCCGTTCAGCGATAGGATGCGCACCAATGTTCTCCGTTTCGGCTCCGTCAGGTGCGCTTCAGCGCGGTGACTTCGATCTCGATCTTCATCTCGGGCTTGTTGAGCTGGCAGACGATCATCGTCGCCGCCGGGCGGATGTCGCCGAAGGTCTCGCCGAGGATCGGAAACACCGCGTCCACATAGGCCTGGTCGGTGATGTAGTAATGCGCGCGCACCACGTCGGCCATTTCGAAACCGCCGTCGGTGAGCGCCTTGGCGATGGTCGCCAGGCAGTTGCGGGTCTGCGCTTCGACGCTCTCGGGCATGGTCATGGTGGTGTAGTCGTAGCCCGTCGTGCCCGAGACGAAGCACCAGTCGCCCTGCACCACGGCGCGCGAGTAGCCCGCCGTCTTTTCGAAGGGCGATCCGGTCGAAATCAGCTTGCGCATTGTCATGTCTCCCTCATTCGTCTGCCAGAGCCTTGGTCAGGGCACCCCTGAACTCGGCTGGCCATTCGGCCAGTGCCGGCCAGGCCTTCGGCTCCGTTTCCGTCTGCTGCGCGAGATAGAGCTTCTGGGCCTTCGCATCGATCGCCATGAAGCCGTTGCCGCCGCCGCAGGCATGCGGGATGCAGCCGCTGGCGTAGAAGGCACCCGACGGCAGCTTTTCCGTGCCGCCACTGACCAGCAGGCTGGTGGCGAATTCAGGCATGCCATCGCCCAGCAACTGTTGCGCAGCCTTGTAGACCGCCTCGTTCTTGAAGGCCGCGACGATACCGTCTTCGAATTGCTTGGCATCGAGGTCGGCCCAGTCTGTACCGGGCTGTGGTTCGTAGGCGAGGTTGCCATGGAGCAGGAGGCCGCCTTCCGGCGACCACGCCTTCACCGGCAGCGTCTCGCCCGGCAGCGGATAGGGCACGAAGAAGATGTTGTCTCCGGTGGCGGCCGCGGGCGGTGTGCCGCATTCGCCATCGCCGACTGTTGTCGACTGGATGCCGGCGTCGGTCTTCCAGGCCAGTACGGTCTCCGGACTGCAAGCGTTGCCGCCGTCACCCACCGCAAACATCGCCACCTTGGTGCCGGCAACCTCCACCGTGCGGTCGAGGAAGGCGACGTAGTTCCGGGCGATTTCCTTGCCCTCATAGGCGACGACCTTTTCGCCTTCGGCGTTCTCGACGATGGTGAAGTTGCCGCCTTCGAACGGGATCGTCTCCGGCTTGCTGTCCTGCGCCAGCGCCGAAGTCGAGATGGTCAACGCCAGCGCAAATGCTGCGAGGAGGGCGAAAGATTTCATGGTCTGCTCCTGGAGATCGGCCTGCGATGTCACGGAGCGGCTGGTCTTGGCCTGCGCGCGCTCCGAATCCCGAGGCGCGACCATGCCATGGCACGGCAGGCCTGTCAGCCGAAGCCGATTGTTCCAGCAAAAAGCCCCGCCGCGAGCGTGTCGGGCGGGGCTTTTCAGAATTTCAGCTTGAGGTTGACCGGATACCGAGGGCTCAGGCCCAGGGGCGGTTCTCGGCAGCCTTCTTTTCGTAGCTGTCGATCGACTTCGCCTTCTCCATGGTCAGGCCGATGTCGTCGAGCCCGTTGAGCAGGCAATGACGGCGGAAATCATCGAGGTCGAAGGTGACCACGCCACCGTCGGGGCCGCGGATTTCCTTGGCTTCGAGATCGACCGACACGGTGGCGTTAGCGCCGCGCGAAGCGTCGTCCATCAGCTTGTCGAGGTCTTCCTGGCTGACGGTGATCGGCAGGATGCCGTTCTTGAAGCAGTTGTTATAGAAAATGTCGGCGAAAGACGTCGAGATCACGCAGCGGATGCCGAAGTCGAGCAGTGCCCATGGCGCATGCTCACGGCTGGAGCCGCAGCCGAAATTGTCGCCGGCAACGAGAATCTGCGCCTTGCGGTAGGCCGGCTTGTTGAGCACGAAATCGGGGTTCTCCGAACCGTCCTCATTGAAGCGCATTTCGGCGAAAAGCCCGGTACCAAGGCCAGTGCGCTTGATCGTCTTGAGATAATCCTTGGGGATGATCATGTCGGTGTCGACATTGACGATCGGCAGGGGGGCGGCGACGCCCGTGAGCTTGGTGAATTTTTCCATGGCTTTTGCCCGTCTGGCTGTTGCGGGGATTTTGGCTTGCCCCGCTTTACACAAGCTTGGCCGGGAATCAAAGCGTTTCGACGCTGGGGAAGGAGCCTTGGCCTCATGCGCGGCCACGCATGAGGCCTGATGCCGGCTACTTCGCCGGCGTCACGCCATAGACGCGGGCGATGTCGTCGAGCAGCAGGTTGGCAGCGATGGCACCGCCCGCCGTATTCCACACCGCATCGTCCACAGGTACGGCCTTGCCGGCCTTCACTACCGGCAGGTTCTGCCACAGCGGCTCGGACAGCCATTCCTCCGACTGCTTGCTCGCCTTGCCGTTGCCGGTCTCGTAGACGAAGTAGAACAGGTGGTCGCCGTCGAACTCGGGGATGCGTTCCTTGGTCACGTCGTCGGCAAAGCCCGGCTTGTCCTGCACCGCAGGCCGCTGGATGCCGATCTGGCTGAAGATCATGCCGGGGAATGTGTCCTTGTAGTAGATGCGGGTCAGGCCGGGCATGAAGCGGATCAGCGATACCTTCTCGGCCTTCTTGTCGCCGAGTGCCTCGCCGAGCCTGGCCGCCCTGTCGTCGAACGCCTTGAGCTGCGCCTCGCCTTCGGCCTTCTTGCCGAGTGCGTCGGCATAAAGCGCGAAATTCACCTTCCAGTCGCCTCGCAGTCGCTCCGACATGACCGTCGGCGCGATCGCCGAGAGCTGGTCGTAGATCTTTTCCTGGCGCGTCTTGTTGCCGAGGATCAGGTCCGGCTGCAGGCCGGCGATGAGCTCGAGGTTGACGGCCGATTCCTCGCCGACAACCTCGACGCCGTCCATCTTGCCGGCGATGTGCTTGTACCAGGGCGAGCCGGTCCAGGAACGCACGGCGCCGACCGGCTTGAAGCCCAGCGACAGCACGGCTTCGGTGCCTTCGTTGGTCAGCACCACGATGCGTTGCGGATTTTCGGGAACGTCGGTCACGCCCATGGCGTGCTTCACTTCGTGGGCGAAGGCGGAACTGGCGGCGAAGGCGGCCAGTGCGAGGCCGAGTGCGGCTTTGGCGAAGAGCTTCATGATCATGGCTCCAAACTTGACGGGGGCGAGAAGGTTTGGCAAAGGGTCAGAACAAACCCTGACTGTCAAGCTCATATTAAGGCTGCCGCGTGCCCCTCGCTTCGTCGAACACGAGCATCCGAGTGCCTCGGCGCATCGGTCGGCACGCGCTGTTTTCCGGGCTGGCGGTGCTGCTGCTGATCCTGATGTATCTCAGCCTGGCGATCGGCTATCGCCTCTATTCGCCCGCTGAGATCTGGCGCGCGGTGACGGCCTTCGACGGCAGTGAAGCACATGTCGTCATCCGCGACCTCAGGCTGCCGCGGGCGTTGATGGCGCCGCTTGTCGGCGCAGCACTCGGCATTGCCGGCGTGCTGGTCCAGACTCTTTCGCGCAACCGCATCGCCTCGCCCGACACGCTCGGCCTCAACGCTGGCGCTGCCTTCGCGGTGGTCATGGCGAGCGGGCTGTTCGGTGTCGCCTCCTTGCCCGGCCTGTCGCTGGCGGCGGCGGCCGGTGCGCTGGCCACCAGCCTGCTTGTCTTCGGCCTCGCTGCTGCCGCCGGCGGCATCTCGCCGCTCCGGATCGTGCTTGTCGGCGTCACCTTCGCCGGCCTGTTCGACAGTTTCGTCAACGTCGTGCTGACGGTCAACGAGACGATGCTCGACCAGCTGCTGTTCTGGCTCGCCGGATCCTTCGCCGACCGCAAGCTCAGCCTGGCGCTCAACGGCCTGCCATTCGTGCTGGTCGGCGGCGGCATCGCTTTCTACCTCGCCCGTTCGCTCGACATCCTGCAGACCGACGACTCCACGGCGCGCGGGCTCGGCGTGCCGCTCGGCGTCGTGCGCGGGCTGAGCTTCGTTGCGGTGGCACTGCTCTCCGGCGCTTCGGTGGCGATGGCCGGGCCGGTGCTGTTCGTCGGCCTCGTCGTGCCGCATGCGGCACGCGCGCTTGTCGGCCTCGAACATCGATTGCAGATCGTGGCCGCCGCCCTTGTCGGTGCCGTCTACACCACGCTGGCCGACATCGTCGCCCGCTTCGTCATCTTTCCGCGTGAGGCACCGGTCGGCGCGGTCACGGCGATCGTTGGCGGCTGTTTGCTTCTGCTCCTACTCAGGAGGCGCGCAGCATGAGTATCGCTGCTCGGGGCCTGTCGCCGGCATTGGCCCGCATCAATCGCCGCGCCTGGATGGCGGTCGCCATCATCGCGCTGATCACTGTCGCCCTTGCGCTATGCGGCATCGGCTTCGGCTCGACCTGGATTGACCCAGGCCGCATCGTCGAGATCCTGATCGGCGAGGGCACCCGCGGCGAGCGTGTCGTGGTGCTGCAGCTGCGCGCGCCGCGCGTTGCCATCGCCGCTCTCGCCGGTGGTGCCATGGCGGTTGCAGGTTACCTCCTGCAGAAGGTCACGCGCAACGAGCTGGCCTCGCCCGGCGTGCTTGGCGTCATCGGCGGTGCTGGCCTCGGCGTCGTCATCTTCCTGGCGCTGCTGTCCGACGAGAGCAATTCGCTCGTCACCTCGATCGTCTGGCAGCCCGTGGCGGCGATGATCGGCGCCAGCGTCGCCATCGCCGCCGTGTTCCTGCTCTCCGGCCAGCAGGCTTCGTCGGCGGTGCGGCTTCTGCTGTTCGGCATCGCCGTCGGCGCGGTCGCCAAGGCGGCGACCCTGATCCTGATGATCGTCGGGCCGATCTATCGGACCACCCAGGCCAGCCGCTGGCTGGCCGGTGCGGTCAACGAGATCAACTGGGGCGAGGTCCAGGTCGTCGCCATCGGTCTCGCCATCGCCATGGTCGGCGTCGTCGCGGTGGCGCGGCGCTTGCCGCCGACCGATCTCGACGAGGTCTCGGCGCGCGGCCTCGGCCTCAACCTGCCGGTGTTCCGCATCCTGGTGTTCGCATTGGCCTCCGCGCTGACGGCACTTGCCGTCGCCTTCGCCGGCGGCGTTGGCTTCATCGGCCTGATGGCACCGCATCTCGCCCGACTGATCGTCGGCCGACCGGTGCTAGCCGGCATCGCCGCCAGCTTTCTGTTGGGCGCCATCATGCTGATCGGCGCCGATCTCATCGTGCGCGTGCTGTTCGCGCCGACCGAAGTGCCTGCCGGCACTGTGACGGCGGTGATCGGTACGCCCTATTTCCTCTACCTCGTGCTGCGCAGGGGGAGCACCAATGGATAAGGCCATCAGCGTCAAGGCACTGACCATCGCCTATGGCGCGGCGACGGCGATCAGCGCCGTCGACCTCGACATCGCCAAGGGCAAGGTCACCGTGCTCGCCGGCCCCAATGGCTGTGGCAAGTCCACGCTGTTGCGCGCCATCCGCCGGCTGCACCAGCCGAAATCGGGCGAAATCCGGCTCGGCGACATGCCGATCTCCGGCCTGAAGGAGAAGGAGCTGGCGCGCCACATCGGCCTTCTGGCGCAGAGCCCGTCGGCGCCCGACGACATGAGCGTCGAGGAGCTGGTCAGGCTCGGCCGCTATCCGCACCAGACCATGCTACAGCCATGGAGCGCTGCGGACGCCGACGCCATCCAGGCGGCGATGTTCGGCACCGGCGTTTCGCATCTCGCTGAGCGTCGGCTGGGCTCGCTGTCGGGCGGCCAGCTGCAGCGCGTCTGGATCGCCATGGTGCTGGCGCAGGAGACCGACATCATCTGCCTCGACGAGCCGGTCAACCATCTCGACATGGCCCACCAGATCGACTGCCTCGACCTCGTTGGCAGGCTCAACCGCGAGCATGGCCGCACCGTGGTGCTGGTGCTGCACGACCTCAACCTCGCGGCGCGTTATGCCGACCGGCTGGTGTTCATGAAGGACGGCAGCATGGTTGCCGATGGCGCCCCGGTCGAGCTGATGCGGGAAGCGCTGATCGAGGACGTCTTCGGCATCAGCTGCCGCGTCATCGAGGATCCGGTGCACAACCGCCCGCTGTGCATCCCGATCCGCAATTCGTCGCCGCGCTTCGGAGCAGCCCCGGCTGCTTAAACGGCGGCGGATCGGGGCAACGGCCCATGGCCTTATCGTTTGGGCGATTGTCTCGCCAGCTCACAGCAACTCGCGCAGCTCTTGGAACAGCCGCTCGATGCCCGCTTCGGTGGTGATCGTGCCGGGCGACAGGCGCAGGATACGGCCACGGCAGTCGGTATGGACATCGCGCTCGCGCAGGCCATTGACGACCGTCGCCGTGTCGATGTCGGCGGGCAGGCGCAGCATGATGCTGCCGCCGCGCCGCGTTTCGTCGCGAGGGCTGGCAAGCGTCAGGCCCATGGCGTCCGCCTGGGCGATGATGGCGGCACCGAGTTTGCGGTTGTGGGCAAGCAGTGCGGCCTTGTCCTGCGCCGCATGCCATTCCAGCGCCGGCACAGAACCGATACAGGCAAGTGCTGACGGCGTGCCATGGTCGAAGCGGCGGGCATCCGGGGCGTAGGCGAAGGCGTCGAGGTCCCAGGAGAAGATGTTGTCCTGGCTGAACCAGCCACGCAGCTCGGGCCGGCACTCGCTTAGCAACGGTTCGGCGACGTGAATGATGCCGGCGCCAGGCGTGCCGCACAGCCATTTCAAGCTCGTCGACACCGTGAAGTCGATTGCCGGTGCGTTGACGTTGAAGGGGATCAGCCCGACGCCCTGGGTGATGTCGACTCCGACGAGGCTGCCCATCTCGCGGCCATGGGCGACCAGCCGGTCGAGGTCGCAGCGATGCGAGGCGGTCGACGTCACCTGCGTCAGCAGCGCCAGGCCGACATCTTCGCCCCATTGTGCGATGACATCGTCGTCGTGGACCCAAGCTTGGCCATCGCGCAACGGCACCGTGTCGAGCGTGAAGCCGAAGCGTGGCGCAAGCCCTGCGAGCAGGAAGTGCAGGCTCGGGAAACAGTCGGCGGTCACCAGCACGCGGCGGCCGGCAAGATGGTGGCCAGGCAGCGCGCCGATCAGGCTGTAGAGTGCGGTGGTGACGTTTTCGGCCGAGGTCAGCGTGCCCTTGGGTGCGCCGATCAGGTCGCTCCAGAGGTCGATGAAACGCTGGCGCTTGGTGAGTGCCCGCATCCACTGGCCGTCGTCAAAGGCGCCCCAGCTCGCCGCGAAGTCGGAGAGCCCTGCCGCCATGGCCTCGGCCTTGCCGGGATACATGCCGATCGAGTGGTAGAGGAAGTAGGCGGAGCCGTCTGGCGTGTTCATCGTTCAGAATTCCGTATGGCAGGGGCTCAGCGCGCCGTCATCTGGCGCTTGCCGCGTTCTTCGAGGTAGCTCACCAGTCGAACCAACGGCAGCAGGAAGATGAGATACATGGCGGCGGCGCCGATCAGCGGCGTCGGATTGGCCATCAGCGCCTGGGCGTCGGTCGCCTGCTTCAACAAATCGGGCATGGCGACGACGGAGGCCAGCGCCGTATCCTTGAAGATCGAGACGCAGTTGCTGGTCAGCGGCGGGATGATGACGCGCAACGCCTGTGGCAGGATCACCGTGCGCATCGTCGTCCAGAAGCCGATGCCCAGCGCCGATGCCGCCTCGAACTGGCCCTTCGGCACGTTTTCGATGCCGGCGCGGCAGACCTCGGCGGTGAAGGCCGACAGCACCAGCGACAGCGCCAGGGTGGCTGCCGTGAAGGACGAGAAGCGGATGCCAACGAAGGGCAGCGCGTAATAGATCAGGATCAGCAGCACCAGGATCGGCATCGCCCTGAGGAAATCGACATAGGCGATAGCGAAAAAGCGCACCGGCTTCGGCCCGTAGAGCCGCATCAGGCAGACGAGCAGCCCGGCCGCACCGCCGAAGATGATGCTGGCTATGCCCAAAAGGATGGTGTTGCCGACACCGCGCATGAGCATAGGAAAACTGCGGACCAGTATGTCCCAGTTGAAGAAGGTGGTGATCAGGTCCATGGCGGGGTCCGGGAGCAGGACGCCGCGGCCTTGGCCGGCCGCAGCGTCGTTTCAGCGGTTTGCGGGTGGAGCCGTCGGCTCACTCGGCCTTGGGCAGCGGCATCGCGGTGGTCGTGCTGGTGCCAGCGTCCGGTTCCACGCCGAACCACTTCTTGTGGATCGTGGCCATCGTTCCGTCGGCTTTCATAGCCGACACGGCGTCGTTGGCGGCAACGATGGCAGGATGGTCCTTGCGCGCCATCATGGCGAAGCGCTCGCCGGTCGGAATGCGGACCAGCACCTTGAAGCCCGGCGTCTTGGTCATGGCGTACTGGAAGCCGGCGAGCTCGCCTGCGCCGCCATCGACGCGCTGGGCCTGGATGTCGAGCAGCAGATCCTGCTGGGCGTTGTAGCTGCGCACTTCGGCCAAGCCGAGCTTCTCGGTGTTTTCCTTGGCCCAGGCTTCGCCTGTCGTGCCGGCGACGACGCCGATGACCTTGCCCTTGAGCCCGTCGAGCCCCGTGATCGTCGACGCCTCGCGCCCGATGACCGTGCCGTCGCCATCATAATAGGGCTGCGTGAACGACTGGTTCTGCAGGCGCTCGTTGTTGACCGAGATCGACGACACGGCGAAGTCGATGCGGCCGGAACTCGATGCGGCAAACAGTGCCTGGAAACCCATGTCCTGGAATTCGACAGGCCGGCCGAGGCGCTTGGCCACTTCTGTCGCGACATCGATCTCGAAACCTTCGAAGCTGCCGCTCTCGGTCTTGAACTCCCACGGCGGATTGGCCGGGTAGGCGCCGACGACGAGCTTTTCCTGGGCGCTGGCCGGTGCCGACAGCGCGAGGGCAAATGCCATGGCCATGCCGGCCGCTAGTTTAGAGAATGTCAATTTTCTTCCTCCCTTTGATCGATTTGACGATGACAGGCGACGTAGTTGTCGGTCGCATGTCGCTGCTTCAAGCGTGTAAGTATGCATGGGCATATGGCTAGTGGCGGATCCTATCCGTCCCCGGCACAATCGCGAATTCTGTGGCGCGCCGTCCTGGCTACCACCAAATTTGGCGAACTATGCCTTGTTTAGGTTACGTACGAGGGTTCCGGGCAAGTATTCCGTGCACGCCATCGTTGCCGATGCGCGAGCGCGAAAGTCTCGATGCTACCCTGGCGCCTCCTCCGTCCTCCTCAGTTAGATATTTGCATATGCATTTAAATTCGTCCAGATGGTTGTTGGTGCGGTGCCTAGGTGAGGGGCGTGGAGGCCCGGCCCAAAACGAAAACGGCCGCGGATCGCTTCGACGATCCACGGCCGCTTGATGCGGAAAGTGCGCGCGTGTCAGGCGCGGTTGAGCGCCATCACGCCTGTTTCGGTGCCGGTCAGCCGGCGCGAACGGCCGTCGGCGCCGACCACCATCTGGATGCGGCGGCGTTCAGACGAAAACAGCTTCGACGTCGACACGTCCACCGGCGGGTTGAAGGCGACGGTAACGCGCCAGAGATCCGGCTTGATCGTCTCCTCGAGGCCGATGACGCGTCCCTTGGCCGGGTTGCCGTTGAAGGTACCAGACACCGTCTCTCCGACGGCAAAGGGTACGCCACCGGCGGCCTCTTCGACCTTGGTGTCGTTGGGACGCGCGGCCAGCGTGTTCCAGTCGCGCGCGCCTTCCTGGCGGGCGACGAGTTCAAGCGCCTTGGCGTGGCTGATGGCGATGCCTTCGCTAGCGAGCGCGTCGCGCAGCCTGCGGGCATTGGTTTTGTAGTCTTGACCTGTGGTCATGGTTTCGCTCCTTCGCGATGCGCGAACGGCGTGGTGAAAGTCGGGAGCCCGCATTGCCGCTTCGGCCGTCGCATCGACAGGGAAACGAATATTTGAAGGGAAGCTTCACCGTGCCTTTCGGCTGCGGGCGGCAGGGGCTCCCCGCCCTTGACCGCCCTCAGATAGGAAGAAGCAGGCGCGCCGTCAATGAGGGCGCGCCGGAAGCGGGGTTCAGGCGGCTTTGTCCCACACTGGGGCCCGCCCGCCGGGGCTGACGATGCGTCCGCCCGGAGCAGCCAAGGCATGGATCGCCGCCATCTCGTCTGTCGAAAGCTCGAAGTCGAAGATGTCGAAGTTCTCGGGCAAGCGCGACAGCGTCGCCGTCTTGGTCAGGGTCACGACACCGTCCTGCTGCACCAGCCAGCGCAGCACCACCTGTGCCGCCGTCTTGCCGTGGCTGGTGCCGATCTGCTTCAGAACGGGATCGGAAATCACCTTGCCGTCGGCCATGGCATAGTAGGCGGTAACAGACATTCCGGCCTTGCGCGCCGCTTCGAGCACCGCAGTCTGGTCGAGATAGGGGTGATACTCGACCTGGTTGGTCACCAGCGGCGCGTCGCTCAGCTTCACTGCCTCGGCCATCAGCGTCGTGTTGAAGTTGCTGACGCCGATGTGGCGCACCTTGCCGGCATTCCTGACCTCGTTCAGCGCGCCGATCTGCTCGGCCAGCGATACCGCGTCGTTCGGCCAATGCAGCAGCAGCAGGTCGACATGGTCGGTGCGAAGCTTCTTCAGGCTGTCGTCGACCGACTTCACGAAGGCATCACGCTGGTATTTGTCGACCCAGACCTTGGTGGTCAGGAAGATGTCCGTGCGGGCCACGCCAGAGCTGGCGATGGCCTGGCCGACTTCGGCCTCGTTGCCGTAGATCTGGGCGGTGTCGATGTGGCGGAAGCCTTGCCTGATTGCCTCGGGCACCACTTTCAGAACCTCTGCGCCTGGCATGCGGAAGGTGCCGAAGCCCAGGGCAGGAATTGTCGCGCCATTGACGGTAACGTATTTCATGATGGTCTCCTTGAGGGGAAATCGGGGGCGGGGAGGAAATTCGGGCGGATGGCTCCGCCCTTTAGGTAGGTCGGGAGTAATGCCGGTCAATCATTCTAAGCCGGCTGGCACAGCGGTTCCTGGCGCCGGTCCCGTGCGCCGCTCCATACGGTCAGGACAAACGCCCCTGCCACCAGTACGGCACCCACCCATGGCGTGGCGCCAAGGCCGAGCGGCGAGGCGACAACCATGCCGCCGATCCACGCGCCCAGTGCGATGCCGAGATTGAAGGAGGCGATGTTCAGCGCCGAGGCGACGTCGACTGCGCCCGGCCGATGCTCCCTGGCCAGCTGCACGACATAAAGCTGCAGGCCCGGAACATTGGCAAAGGACAGGAAGCCAAGCCCGGCAAGCGTCACCAGCGTCCACATAGGCGATACGGCGGTGAACGAAAACAGCACCAGCACGGCGGCCTGCAGCGCAAACAGTACCGTCAGTGCCTTCACCGGGTTGCGGTCGGCGATGCGGCCGCCGGCGATGTTGCCGATGGCAATCGCCAGGCCGTAGAGCACCAGGATCAGGCTGACGCTCGAGGCCTGGAAACCGGTGACCTGTTCGAGGATCGAGGCAAGATAGGTGAAGGTGACGAAGGTGCCGCCATAGCCGAGCGCCGTCATCGCGAACACCAGAAGCAACCGGCCGGAGCCCAGCACCCGGACCTGGTCGAGCAGGCTAGAAGGTGCTGCCTTGTTCAGGGTCGAAGGCAGCAGGGCGGCGATGCCGGCGAAGGCGATGACGCCGAGCAGTGACACACCCCAGAATGTGGCGCGCCAGCCGAAGGTCTGGCCGATGAAGGTGCCGAGCGGCACGCCGGTGACGATCGCCACCGTCAGGCCCATGAACATCATGGCAATTGCCGAGGCACGGCGGTTTTCCGGCACGAGATCGGCGGCGATCGTCGCTCCGACCGAGAAGAACACTCCGTGCGCGAAGGCCGACAACACGCGCGCGACCAGCAGCAGTTCGTAGCTGTGGCTCAGCGCTGCCGCCACGTTGCCAACGACGAACAGCGCCATCAGCCCGAGCAGCAGCGGCTTACGCTCGATCCGGCCGGTGAGCGCTGTCAGCACCGGCGCGCCGAAGGTGACGCCCAGCGCGTAGACGCTGACGATCAGGCCGGCGAGCGGCAGCGTGATTTGAAGATCCTTGGCCACCGTCGGCAACAGCCCGACGATGACGAACTCCGTTGTTCCGATGGCGTAGGCCGCGATGGTGAGCGCGAAAATGGTAAGAGGCATGACAGCACCGTTTCCATCCGCTGGTCGCGGGCGGATTTCTGGGGGCGGCCTTGGACCGCCGTGTTGATGATCTTCGCAATATGGGGTGAGGGGACTTGCGCAATAATCCGCAGTGATGGACCAATGCTTGTGAATTTGATTCACAGAGGCCCAGACATGGACAATCGCGCCGGTGAGATGGAGGTCTTCGTCCGGGCCGTCTCGCTCAAGAGCTTCTCCGCCGCTGGCCGGCAGCTCGGCCTCTCGCCGTCGGCGGTCAGCAAGCTGATCACACGCATCGAGGACAGGCTGGGCACCCGCCTCGTCGTGCGCTCGACGCGCAGCCTGCAGCTGACGCCGGAAGGCGAGGTCTATCTCGAGCGCGCAAGCCGCATACTCGGCGAGATCGAGGAGGCCGAGCGCATTGTCGCCGGCCGTGCCAATGCGGTGCCGCGCGGCCTGCTGCGGGTCAGCGCCTCGGTTGCCTTCGGCGCCAGCCATGTGGTGCCACACATGGCCGAGTTCCTGGCACTTTACCCCGAGGTCGAGCTAGACCTGTCACTCACCGACAGCGTCATCGACCTTTACGAAGAGCGGGCCGACGTCGCCATCCGTTCCGGCAAGCTGCGGGACTCATCGCTCAAGGCGCGCAAGATCCTGGAAATCCGCCGCGTCGTCGTCGCCTCGCCCGCCTATCTGGAAAAACACGGCGTGCCCGAAAGGCCGGCCGATCTCGCCGGCCACAATTGCCTGCGCTTCAATTTCCTGCGCAACCGCGACGAATGGATTTTTCGCAATCCGGAGAGCGGCGAGACCTTCACCCAGCGTATCGGCGGCAACCTGCTCGCCAACAACGGCCCGAGCCTGCGCCGGCTCTGCCTCGATGGCGTCGGCCTGATCCGCAGCGGTCGTTTCCAGGTCCAGGCCGACATCGATTCCGGCACGCTGGTGCCGGTGCTCGAAGCCTACAATCCCGAGGACATCGAGATGATCCATGCTGTCTTCGCCGGCCACGGCCATCTCGCCGCGCGCATCCGCGCCTTCATCGATTTCCTCGCCGACAAAACGCGTGTTGGCTGACGCCATTGTTTCGGCGGATATGAGCACTACCTTCGCAAGGTGCGGGCTTTCGCGCGGGAAGTTGCTGATGATGAAGATGGCGAGATCGAAACGGGCTTTGATCGTGGCGGGCGTGCTGCTTGCCGGCGCGATGCAGGCTCATGCCATCGATCTGCCCGGCCAGCCCGACCGCAACCAGCTTGCCCGCGAGGGCCGGATCAACGAGCTGCAGATCCTGCAGGCCCAGCAGAACCGCCGCGCCTTCCAGGCCGAACAACAGCGGCAGCGCGAACAGGATCGCCAGATCGTGGTGCCGCAGGTCCAGCGGCTCGAAGTGCCTGTGATGAAGTCGCACTGCCAGATAGAGATGTTCGGCAACATCTCCCGACGCGTCTGCCGCTGAGCGGCACGCCCCTCATCCTGAGCCTGTCGAAGGCTGAACCAGCCGACTGACGAACCTCCTGGCTGCTCCGAACTACCTCGCCGCCACCTGTTCGGCCAGCACGCCGTCGAGCCTGTCGTATCCGGCCTCGACGCCCTTGGCCATGCCAATGGCGACCGCGCCGTCCCGCGCTTCGCGCGAGCTGTAGAGCACGGTGTTGACCGAAATCGTGCGGCCATCCTTTTCCGTCAGCACCAGCGTGGAACGGGCCTCGCCGTCGGTCCAGTCCATGTCGAACAGTTCGACGCTGACGATCCTTTCCGGCCTGACGATCTCGCGATAGGTTCCGGTCATGCCCATGTCGCGGCCGTCGTCGTGGCGCCAGACGAAGCGGTATTTGCCACCAACGCGCAGGTCGATGGTGCAGACGGCGAACGACCAGCCATCAGGCCCGGTCATCCAACGCTTCAGCAGCGCCGGGATCGTCCAGCAGTCGAAAACCAGGTCGCGCGGTGCGTCGAAGACACGCGTCATGGCGATTTCGCGGTCGCTCGGCGTGGTCACTTCCAGCCTGTGGCTCATCGTCGTTCCTCACCTCGGTCCGCGTCTCAGGCCTTGCCCTGGTTCGCCTGCAGGTCGGCGAGCAGCATGTCCAGGCGCTTGTAGTTGCCCTCCCAGACCTCGCGGTACTCGTCGAGCCAGCCGGTCGCTTCGGCCAGCGCCTCGCCCTCGATGCGGCACGGCCTGCGCTGGGCGTCGCGGCCGCGCGAGATCAGCCCGGCGCGCTCCAGCACCTTGAGATGTTTGGAAATCGCCGGCTGGCTCATGGCAAAGGGCTCGGCCAGCTCCATCACCGAAACCTCGCCCGTCATCAGCCGCGCCAGGATCGCCCGGCGTGTCGGATCGGCCAGTGCGGTGAAGGTTGCGTCGAGACGTTCGGACGGCGTCATTGCGGTGCTCTCTCATTCCATAACTGAAAGGTTATATAGAATGCAGAGGCCGGTCAAGTTTGAAGTTGGGCAGGCGCAACGCCGACGCCCTCCCTCCCCCTTGTGGGGAGGGATACAGGGTGGGGGTTCCTCGCGTTGCTCGCAGCAAGTCTCCCGGTATTGCTCCGGGTTCACCCCACCCCTGACCCTCCCACAAGAGGCAGAGGCATTCAGGCCGCCTTGCGCGTCTTCTTGGCGTGAACGTTCTGGTTCATGCGGAACAGGTTCTCGGGGTCGTATTTGCGCTTCACCTCGAGCAGGCGGGCATAGTTGGCGCCATAGGCCGCCTCGACGCGGTCGGCCTCGTCCGCCGGCATGAAGTTGATGTAGGCGGTGCCGACAGCCTGCGGCCGGGTCGCCTCGTAGATGTTGCGGGCCCAGCCGATGCAGGTCTTGTCCATCGACGCCTCGCGCCAGCGCGCATGCACGTTCATGACGAAATGCGAGCTGCGCTGCGGGAAGGCCGTTGCATCCGTCGCCACCCGCCCGGCAGCGCCGCCGACATGGCCGACGAAGATTTCGCATTCGGGCCCCGGCAGGGCGCGGACCGCGTTGTCGAGCATGTCGATGGTCGTATCCGACAACTCGATGAAGTCGTGGCTCTTCCAGTAGTTGCGCGCGCCGGGCTGCAGCAGCGGATCGAAAGCCATCTGCCAGCCGGTGAACGGGTTAGGCCCGACGACATCGACGATCGGCTGGCCGATGCCGCGCAGGGCCGCCGTCGCCTTCTCGCCAGCTTCGAGGTCGCCGCACCAGCACATGGCCAGCACCAGAACCTCCTTGCCATGCCATTGCGCCGGCAGGAACGGCAGCGGCGGCGCCTGCCGCATCACGGTCCAGCAGGTCAGTTCGTCGGGCGCGTCCTCGAGCGCCTCGCGATATTGCCGAAGCACCGACTTGGCCTCGTCGAACGGATGCACGACAAGCCCCGACAGCACCTGCGGGCCAAGCTTGTGCAGCTTGAACTCGAAGGCGGTGACGACGCCGAAATTGCCGCCGCCGCCACGTATCGCCCAGAACAGGTCGGGATGCTCGGCGGTGCTTGCCCGCACCAGCTCGCCATCCGCCGTCACCACATCCGCCGACAGCAGGTTGTCGATGGTCAAGCCGAGCTTGCGTGTCGTCCAGCCGAAGCCGCCGCCCAGCGTCAGCCCCGCAATGCCTGTCGTCGAGTTGATGCCGGTCGGCACTGCAAGGCCAAACGCCTGCGTCTCCTTGTCGACATCGGCGAGTATAGCGCCCGGCTCGACCCAGGCGCGCCGTGCCACGCGGTCGACCCGCACCGACTTCATCTGGGACAGATCGATCATCAGGCCGCCGTCACACACGGCGCTGCCGGCGATGTTGTGGCCGCCGCCGCGCACGGAGACGAGCAGCCTGTTGTCGCGCGCGAACTTGACCGCGGCGATGACGTCGCTGGCGCCGATGCAACGCACGACAAGGCCGGGGCGTCGGTCGATCATGGCGTTCCAGACGGTGCGGGCCTCGTCGTAACCGGCATCGCCGGCATTGAGCACTTGGCCGCGCAGGCTTGCCGCGAAGGCATCGAGCACGGGCGCGCTCACGGTCGCCAGCCCGCCGTCAAGGGTCGTCAGGTTCAGGTCGTTCATGGGGCTTTCCTCCGAACAGAGAAAAGGCCTCCTCTTGCACCGCAAGCCGTCGATTGTGCGCCTCAGCCGTTCGATGGACAAGGACAAGGGCGGCACGTTTGCGCAAAAGTGATGGCTGCGCCGTGTCGTCGCCCGAACCGTGCCCGTCGGCTTCGCGCCTTGTCGTGACGAAACCCAGTCGCCATAGTGTCAAACAGCTCAGTTAGTTGAGTGCTTCGAGCGCGGCGAAATCGGAGACCGATCAAACGATGGGGTGCAAGGGCAGCGACATCGAACAGAGGGCGCTGCAAGTTGGTGCTGATAGACAGAAGCTGAATTCCAGGCCGCGAATACCCAGGCGTGTCGGCTGGTTCGGTGCGGCAACGCTTGCAAGCCTTCTCGCCTGCCATCAGGCGCTTGCCGCCGACGACCGCATGCTTCTCCTCGACCATGACGGGTTGACCATAAGGATGCATCTTCAAGCCGGCCTGAACGTGGTCGCCGAGCACAATGTGTTCTGGAACTATGCCGATACATTCGCGCCGTCGGCCGGCTTTGATTCGAACAAGACCTGGCTTGAGGGCTACATCCTGCCCGGTCTCAGCTTCACCAAGGACCTGGGCGGGATGGCGGCCTACGGCAAGGTCTCGGCCGTTGCCTCGGGCACGCTCGGCATCGATGCCTACGCCACCGGCAACACAGGCCGGGTAACTTTGGAAGAGGGCTATCTCGGCCTGCGCTCCGGCGAAAAGAGCGACCCATCCTTCGATGTCTCGGTCGGCCCGCGCGAGTTCAAGGCGGGCACCGGCATGCTGCTCGCCAATGGCGGTTCGAGCGGTTTCGACCGCGGCGCGCTCAAGCTCGGCCCTCGCAAGGCGTGGGAAATGGCCTCGATCGGTCGCTTCGGCTTCGGCGATTTCACCGGCACGGCCTTTTATCTCGACGCCAACGAGCAGAACGAAAGCGACAGCCACACAAGGATCGTCGGCGGCGACGTCCGCTATGACGGCGAAAACAACACCTTCGCCGGCCTGACCTTCGGCCATGTGCTCAAGTCCGATTCGCCCTACCCGAAGGCCGCGTCTGGCGGCATCGGCGTGCCGACGCTGGTCGCCAATGGCCGCGACGGCCTGAACTTCGTCAATTTCTACGGCCGCGCCATTCCGTTCGGCGACAGCTTCGAGAATTTCTTCGTTGCCGGCGATTTCGCCTATCAATGGAACGAAGACATCGACATGCGGGCATGGGGCGGCCGCATCCAGGTCGGCTATACCTTCGCCGAATATTCCTGGGCGCCGACGATCGCCTATTCGTACCAGACGTTTTCCGGCGACGATCCGTCGACGTCGCGGCTGGAGCGCTTCGACCCGCTTTACTACGAGGGCAGCCCGAGTTCCTGGTCGACAGGGTCGAAATCGTCGATGGTGTTCATCAACTCCAACGTCAACGCCCATCAGCTCAGCCTGCGCGTCACGCCGACCGAGCGCGACACGCTGACCCTGCGCTATGCCTATATCAGCGCCAACGAGTTGCGCAGCCCGATCCAGTTCGGCCAGGGCACGCATCTCGAAATCATCAACGGCGTGCCCAACCCGGTTGCCGGCGTCTCCGCCAAGCATCTCTCGGACGACATCTTCCTCGAATACAACCGCGTGCTGAACCCCAACACATATCTGACGGCCGGCTTCAGCGTCTCATTTCCGGGTCCCGGATCCGACTCCGTGGTCAATTCCAATGCGCCCGTCTGGACAGGAGGCTTCGTCAATGTCGTCGTCAATTTCTGAGGCCAAAACGGCAACAAGGCGCAACGGCCTCGCGGGCGCCGTGTTGGCCGCGGCGATGGCTGCTCTGACAGCGACGTCGTCGATCTCCCATGCGCAGGAGGCAAAAGTGCTGTCAGCCGCAGAGTCCGATCCCGTCAAGCTCGGCTGGATGGTCGGTTCGCCGCCGCCGGACGACAAGATCATCCGCTTTACCGATCCGGACTATTTCAGCTTCCCCAAGATGCGCTGGACCGTCTGCAACTTCCGCCAGCTGATGCCGACGGCCAATGTCAGCCGCGGGCTTGGCGCGCCGGTTCTGCTCGAACGCAAACTGGACGAGACCATCGATGCGGTGAAGTTCACCCCGCTCGGCGGCGACGCCGAGATGACATGGGAGCAGTCGCTTGATGCCAACTACACCGACGGCATCGTTGTCCTGCATGACGGCAAGATCGTCTATGAGCGTTATTTCGGCTGCCTCGACGATGCCGGCCAGCACGGCGCGATGTCGGTCACCAAGTCGTTCACCGGCCTGCTCGGCGAGATGCTGGTCGCAGAAGGCAAGCTCGACGAAAACGCCAAGGTGGCATCGGTCGTGCCCGAACTCGCCAACAGCGCGTTTGGCGACGCCACCGTCAAGCAGGTGCTCGAGATGACCACCGGCCTGCGCTACAGCGAGGACTATGCCGACCCCAATGCCGACGTCTGGATCTATTCGGCCGCCGGCAGTCCGCTGCCCAAGCCGGAAGGCTATACCGGGCCGCGCAGCTATTTCGAATACCTCCAGACGGTGCGCAAGGAAGGCGAGCACGGCAATGCGTTCGGCTACAAGACCGTCAACACCGACGCGCTTGGCTGGATCATCGCGCGCGTCACCGGCAAGTCGGTCGCCGAGCTTTTGTCGGAGCGTATCTGGAGCAAGATGGGCGCCGAGCAGGACGCCTATTACACCGTCGATTCGACCGGCACGCCTTATGCCGGCGGTGGCCTCAATGCCGGCCTGCGCGACATGGCCCGCGTCGGCCAGCTGCTGCTCGACGATGGCGTTGCCAACGGCCAGCGCCTGATACCCGAGGCGGCGATCGCCCGTATCCGCGCCGGCGGCGACAAGGCGGCGTTTGAAAAGGCCGGCTATGCGCTGCTCAAGGGCTGGAGCTATCGCGGCATGTGGTGGATCACCAACAATGCCAACGGCGCCTATTCGGCGCGTGGCGTGCATGGCCAGGCGCTCTACATCGACCCCAAGGCGCGCGTCGTCATCGCCCGCTTCTCGTCACATCCGACGGCCGGCAATGCCGCCAACGACCCGACCTCGCTGCCGGCCTATGAGGCGGTGGCCAAGCACCTGATGCAGTAGCCCTTCAGCCAGTTTTGGCGGCGGACTGGCCAGCCGTGCCGCTGGCTTTCCGCGTGCCCGACAGCCTGGCGGCAAATACGCCGAGCATGATGATGGCGATGCCAGCCAGCTGCAGTGGTTCGATTGCTGCGTCATTGGCGAGATAGTCGATCAGCAGGCCGGCGACCATCTGGCCGCAGATCACCAGCACCACCGTCCTGATTGCCCCCAGCCTTGGCAAGACGAGGCTGTTGGTGGCGACAAACAGCGCCCCGAACGTGCCGCCGAGCCAGGCAAGGGCAGGCGCTGCCGACAGGTTTTCCACGCTCCACCCGCCGAGTATCATCAGTACGGCGGCGAGGAAGACAAACCCGACGAGGTGGTTCCAGAACGAGGCACGCAGCGGCCCGATCATCAGGCCGAGTTTTCCGTTCAATGCCCGGCTCAAGCCGATCAGCAGGCCGTTGAGCACCGCGAGGAAGATGTAGCCGCTCATCATCGCCCGCCAAAAGTAAGCAGCACGCTGCCGCTCAGCACCAGTGCGACGACCGCAACATCCGTTGCGGCAAACGGCCTTTTCGCCACGCCGAAGAGCCCGAAACAGTCCATCGCCATGCCGAAGATGACTTGCCCGACAAGCATGAAAGCAATGGTGCCGGACAGCGCCAGCGGGCTGTTGGTGGTGATCGCCGCAAGCACCACGGTCAACGCTCCGGGCACGCCGCCGAGATAGGCCCAGGCCGGGCCCTTTTTCTGCGTTCCGGCTTCTTGGCGTTTGAAAATCCGCGACCATCCGGCGACAAGCAGCAAGGCGGCCGCCGCGCCGGTTCCATGCGCCGCCCATGAGGCAAACACCGGTGCACTGTGCTTGGCCAACAGGCCGTTGCAGGCGATCATCACCGCCAGCAGCGCACCTGCCGCCAGCGCCGAAAGCCAGTCCGCCGAACGTCCGATCATTCTGTCTGTGCTCCACGTCGCGCCGGCAGCAGCTGCCCAGCTTGAAAATAGCCTCCTGCAACGACAAGAAAATCCGGCTACAATTCTGAACACTCAGGACATTTTGGTCCGCAATGGCTAGGCACAAACGATGGACGGGCTAGGCGCGCTTAACGTCTTCATGCAGGTGGCGGAAACACGCAGCTTCGTCGCCGCCGGCCGCCAGCTCGGCATCTCCGCATCCGCCGTCGGCAAAGCGGTGGCGCGGCTGGAGGACAGGCTGGGCGTGCGCCTGTTTCACCGCAGCACCAGGAGCATTGCGCTGACCGCCGAAGGCAGCCTGTTCCTCGAGCGCTGCCGTCGCATCGCCGGCGAGTTCGAGGCGGCCGAAGAGGAGCTGTCGCAAGCACGCGCCTCGCCGCGAGGGCCGCTGCGCGTCAGCCTGCCCGTCGCAGGCATCTTGTTCCTGCCTGCACTCGCAGACTTCATGCGCGTCTGGCCCGAGGTCCAGCTGGAGCTCGATTTCACCGACCGGCTCGTCGACGTCATCGAGGAAGGCTTCGACGTCGTGATCCGCACCGGTAAGGCTGCCGACTCGAGGCTGATCAGCCGCAAGCTCGGCGCGTTCCGCCATCTGCTTGTCGCCGCCCCAGCCTATCTCGCCCGTGCTGGCGTGCCGGAAACGCCGGAACAGCTTCTGGCTCACGCGTGCCTGCACCACCGCCATCCGGTCACCGGCAAGCTGGAACCATGGCCATTGCTGCGCGACGGGGCATTGCTGGAGCTCGACCTGCCGGTGGCCGCCATCGCCAGCACCGTCGAGGCGCGCATCCACCTCGCCGAACAAGGCTTTGGCATCGCTTGCCTGCCCGACTATGCTGTCAGGCACCAGCTCGCCGCAGCGACGCTGGTGCCCGTGCTCGAGCCATTCCTCGACAATCGCGGCATCATGCGCGCGCTCTGGCCCGCTGGTCCCTACCTCGCACCCAAGACGCGCGTCTTCGTCGACTTCATGGCCGAACGGCTGTTTGTCGCCTAATCGAGCAGGACCAGATCCAGCTGCCCCAGCCGGTCCGGATCGGCGACGGCGTCGATGCCGACGATCCTGTCGCCGTCGAGCTTGAGCATCAGCACGACGCGGAGCTTGCCCATCGGCGCGACCAGCAGGCCGATGGCGCCGTCGACAAGTGCCGGCAGCGCGCCTTGCGCCCGGCCCTTGAAGCTTTGCGCCACGGCCTGCGCGCCGCGCAGTTCGGCCACCGCGCCCAGCTGGGCAGCGACAGCGTCGGCGCGGAACACCACATCAGGGTCGAGCACGGCCAGCAGGCCGGCGAAATCGCCGCCGCGCGATGCCGCGAGAAACGCGTCGACAACCTGTCGCTGGCGCGTACGGTCGGGCGCACGAGCCTCGTCGCTGCCCTGGACCCGGCGCCGGGCCCGGCTCGCCAGCTGCCGTGCCGCAACCGGCGTTCGCTCGACGATGGGTGCGATGTCGTCGAAGGACAGGTCGAACATGTCGTGCAGCACGAAGGCGATGCGCTCGGCCGGCGCCAGCTTCTCCAACACCACAAGCAGAGCCAGGCCCACGGCATCGGCCATTGCCAGCTCGCGCTCGGGATCGACGGCAGGGGCTTCGTCGGCAACTTCGTCGGGCCCTTCGGTTTCGAGCTGCTCCTCACGCCGTGACTTGCGCTGGCGCAGCATGTCGAGGCAGACGCGTGCCACCACGGTCGTCAGCCATCCCGATAGATTGTCGATCTCCTGCGCGTCAGTGCGCGCCAGGCGCAGCCAGGCCTCCTGCACCGCATCCTCGGCCTCGCTGGCCGAGCCCAGCATACGGTAGGCCACGGCGCGCAAATGCCCGCGATTGGCGGCAAATCGATCGGCCAGAAAAATTTCTTCGTTCATCAGTCACATTCCCTGCTGCTGTTTCGTCAAGGCCATGACGAACGAATCCCGGCCGATGTGACACGAGACCGGTTCGGGGGCAGCGGCGTCAATAACGTGAGGCGTAAAGCCGGAACAACAACTGAGATTTCGAGGAGAATTCCGATGCAAGCTCGTATGACCAACCCCGCCATCCTGCTTCCCGATGCCATGCAGGCGCTGTTTGCGCTCAACAAGGCGACCGAAAAGGACGGCCTGTCCGAGGTGACGCGCAAGCTGGTCCACCTGCGCGCCAGCCAGATCAACAGCTGCAGCGTCTGCGTCCACATGCACTCGCTCGAACTCAGGAAGCTGGGCGAGAAGGACGACCGCATCTTTGCCGTGGCCGCCTGGCGCGACACGCCCTGGTTCACGCCGGCCGAGCGCGCCGCGCTGGCGCTTACCGAAGCCGTCACCCGCATCGCCGACAAGTCCGACCCGGTGCCGGACGACGTCTGGGAAGAGGCCACACGCTACTACGATGAGAAGGCGATCTCGGCGCTGCTGCTCGCCATTGCGGCGATCAATGTCTGGAACCGCCTCAACGCCGCGGTCCGCCAGGTGGCGGGCGCCGCCTGGAACTGAGTCTCGATCGGCACCATCCGTCGCGTTCTCATCCATTGCCTCTCCCCCCTCCCGAGCGTGTCGAAGGATGGGGGGAGAGGGCGTCAGTCGCTCACCACGGCGCGGCGGTAGAGGTGCCAGGTGGCGTGGCCGAGCACCGGCAGCGCCACCAGCAGGCCAAGGAAGAACGGCACGCAGGCGGCCAGCACCATCAAGGTGACCACCAGACCCCAACCGAGCATGACCAGCGGGCTCGCAAGCACTGTCCGGATCGAGGTCAGCATGGCGGTGATGAAGTCGACCTCGCGGTCGAGCAGCATCGGTATCGAGATCACGGTGATCGAAAACAGCACCAGCGCCAGCGCGGCACCCTCGACGTGGCCGAGACCGAGGAAGATCCAGCCTTCGGGGGTGGTCAGCACGAGATCGGCGAAGCGGTCGAGCGTGGCATAGGACATGCGGCCGAGGATCAGCGCCATCAGCAGCCTGATCTGGTACATCCAGACCCAGAACACGAACAGCATGACGAAGGCCATCCACGACACTTCGCGGCGGCGCTGGGCCCAGATCACCTTCAGGACCTCTCCAGGCGTCGGCACCTGCCCGGCCTCAAGCCTGCGACTCACCTCGTAGAGGCCCACGGCCGCGAAGGGCCCGACAAGGGGAAAGCCGATGGCGAAGGGATAGATCAGCCAGGGCTTGTGCAGCACCAGAAGCGAGGTGGTGATGGCCAGGCCGATGACGACGAAGACCAGTGCGATGACGAGCCCGATGATGGGGCAGTTGGCGAAATCGGCTGCACCCTTCGACAGGCTTTGCCTGATGTCGTCGACGGTCAGCGCCCGAATCTCAGGCAGTGCGCCCGGCCGCTTGCCGCCCGCCTTGTTGCCTATGTCAGCCATCGCTTCCTCCCTCGCATGGCGCCGCACCTTACCGCGCCACGCAGTGTTTTGGACGCAAGTCACGGCAGGTTGCCAACCAAAGCTGCATAACGTGCCGCGGATCGCATTGATCGAGATCAAGCGCCGGGGGGCGGCACTTTAATACGCCCCGTTCACGCGCCTGATACGCTGTACTCACGCCTGCATGGCAAGCTTGCCGGGTCATGTCAGTAGACGGGAGGCCGAGATGGCTTACTCAGTGCATTCCAGCCACGGACAGCAGACGGCGGATCTGACGATCCGGTTCCTCCAGGCAACCGCTCGCCGCATCGCGGCAGCCGAGGCGTGGTACCGCCGCGCCCAGAGCCGGCGGATCATCGCCGCACTCAGCCCGGAGCAGATGAAGGACATCGGCTATCCTGTTGTCGATGACATTGCCAGCCTCGAGGTCGAGGCCGGACTCATGACCAAACTGCAATCGATGCGCTAGCTCAACCGTCGCAGGCAACACGTCGCGGGGTGGCGGCAAGTGGCCGGCATACCGCGACGGCGATGGTTGTTGCGCTAACTCCCCGACACCTGCGTCAGGGCGATGGCCATGCCGACGATCAGGATGGCTGCCACGCCTTGCAGCACGGTGACAACGACACTGAGCAGCGCTCGGCCAAGACCAAGGTCGAGATTGCGGGCAAACCAGCGCGTCTCCACCGCCACGTACCAGACGATGGCAACGACCAGCAGCAGCAGCGCCGCGACGCTGGCGGTGCTGTTGTGGACGCGCCACACCACGCCCGCCAGGCTGACGCCGAGGGCAAAGGGTGCCGCGACATAGCACTGGCTGTAGAACGGCGGCTTCAAGGTTGCCCGGTCGATCCGGGCGCCGCGAAAGCGCAGCAGCTTCACCGCCATCAGCAGCGGGAAGATGCTGAAGATGACGGCGCGAAAGATCAGAAGGTTGGAGTCGCTGGCGAGCATCGATGGTGCCACCCAGGAACGATCGTTGATGAAGCCGAGCTCCAGGCCGTGCACGATCAGCAGCGTCAGCAGCAGGAACATCGGCGGGCTCATCGTGTCCTGGTACTGCTCGTCCACGTCGTCGGACAGCTCGACATTGGCGTAGCGCATCATCTTGTCGGGATCGCGCAATGCCCGCCACATCGTCAGCGGGTAAAACAGCAGCCACGACACGACTTCGTAGAGCAGTTCCTCGATCGATTTCAGCAGTCGCATGAAGTCCATGCATCGCTCCTCCGCAGGCTGGTCCGCGCTGGATGATGACGGCGGGACTGGATGAAGGGAAGGGCCAGCCGCTACGGTCGCCTCATGCGAAACCGCTGCCGATACTGCGCCGGCGTGATGCCGGTGTGGCGCCGGAACAGCCGCCGGAAGAACGCCGGGTCCTCGTAGCCGACCGTCTCGGCGATCGCGTCTGTGGCCTCGGTGGTGGCCTCCAGCATCTGCTTGGCCTCCTCAATGCGCAGGCTCTGGACATAGTCGACAGGCGTGTAGCCGGTCGCCGCCTTGAAGCGGCGCTTGAAGGTGCGCTCTGGCAGGCCGCTTTCGGCGACCATGCGCGTCACCGGGTTGGCGGCGGCGTAATTGTCGGCGATCCAGACCTGGCAGTTGCCGATCGCCGCGTCCTCGTGACGCCTCGGCTTCGCCATCGCGGCGAAGGGCAGCTGGCCGTCGCTGCGGTCGCCGAGCAGGAATACTTTTGCGATGCGTGCGGCTTCCTCCTTGCCGCTGTAGCGGGCGATCAGGTGCAACGCGAGGTCTTCCCATGACGACGCACCACCGGTGGTGATCAGCCGTCCCTCGGGATCCATGTCGCAGACGATGCGCTCGGGCCGGAACTTCACCCGGGGGTAGCGGTCGCGGAAGATGTCGGCGGCGATCCAGTGCGAGGCCGCGTCCTTGCCGTCAAGCAGGCCGGCCTCGGCGAGAAAGATCGAGCCGGTGCAGACCGAGCAGATGGTCGCGCCCGCATCCAGCTGCGCCCGCACCCAGGCCATCTCGTCGGTCCAGCCGCCCGCAGCGTCGCCGTCGAGCGGCAGCGCCAGGTCGGTGACGATCACCACGTCGGTGCTCTTGGTGTCGGCGAACGTCGCATGCGGCTGGATCGGCGTGCCGATGGCGCAGGTGAACGCCTCCTTGCGCCCTGCCACGATCTCGGTTGAGATGCGCCGTGCCCTTGTCTGCTGCCCGGTCAGCCGGTCCCAGATCGAGCCCACCGCCGACAGCACCTCGAACAGTCCGTACACCGCCGCCGGTGTCGTCTGCGGCAAGGCAAGCAGGCTGATGCGGAGAGGTTCGGCTTGTGCATTCATGCACCATGAGTGGCACGTATGCCTTGTTTTTGTCCAGTATCGCTCTCGCGAGCCGACTTCGACACCCCTAGTGTCCATCCAAGCCGCCCAACGGGCGCGAGGAGACCGAAATGTCGAACGACACCACAACGACCAGCCGGCGCCGCTTCCTGCTTTCCGCAGCAGCAATTGCCGTCGTTGGCGCAACCCTCAGGAGCAAGGCGATGGCCAGCGAAACCACCACCAGGACCGTCCGCGCCAATGGCGTCGAGATCGCCACCGAGGCCTTTGGCGACCCCTCGGCGCCGCCGGTGCTTTTGATCATGGGCGCCATGGCCTCGATGCTGTGGTGGCCGGAAGATTTCTGCCGCCGCATCGCTGCCAGCGGCCGCTATGTCATCCGGTACGACAACCGCGACACCGGCCTGTCGACCAAGTTCGCGCCCGGCAAGCCGCCCTATTCGATGGACGACATGGCGACCGACGCCATCGCCGTGCTCGACGCCTACGGCATCGCAAAGGCCCATGTCGTCGGCATGTCGCTGGGTGGCATGATCGCCCAGATCCTGGCGCTGTCGTCGCCTGGCCGCGTCGCCTCGCTGACCCTGGTGTCGACGACGCCCATCGGCCTCGATCTCGACCTGCCGCCGCCCACGCCCAGCTACATGGAGCATGCCGCGACGGGCGAGGGCGTCGACTGGTCGGACCGCGCCCAGGCGACCGGCTTCATTGCCGGCGAGGCCCGGGTGATCGCAAGCACTGCCCATCCGCATGATGCGGCGAAGACCCGCGCCTTCATCGAGCGCGACCATGACCGCTCGGGCGGTTATCTCTCGGCGACCAACCATTTCATGCTCACCGGCGGCGAGGCGGTGAAGGGCAAGCTTCCCGGCCTCAAGGTGCCGCTTGCGGTCATCCACGGCACCGCCGACCCGATTTTCCCGATCGTCCACGGCAAGGCGATCGCCGACACGGTCGCGGGTTCGACCTATCTCGTTGTCGACGGCGGCGGCCACGAGCTGCACGAGGACGACTGGGGCATCGTCATCCCGGCCATCGTTAACAACAGCACAGCGCCGCGCTGAGGCGCAGGCACGTCGCCCGGAAGCGTCTGGTGAAGCGCCCGGCCCGCCGGGCGCGCCTTGGGCCAGAGCGCGCCGATCGCGCGGACAGCGGCCATAGCAGGCGCGAAACCCGTTCACGGCACCCGCCCGGGCGGCTATAGCAGTGCATCGCCGATGCATTGGAGCCCGCCATGACCGCCACGACCACCGACACCGTGCTCGACCGCTTCCTCCGCTACGTCGTCATCGACACCCAGTCCGATGCGAGCTCTTCGACCCAGCCCTCGACCGAAAAGCAGAAGAACCTCGGCCGCCTGCTCGTCGAGGAGCTTCTGGCGATCGGCCTCGCCGACGCCCATCTCGACGAGCACGGCTATGTCTACGCCACGGTGCCCGCCAACACCGACAAGCAGGTGCCGGTCATCTGCTTCTGCTCGCACATGGACACCGCGCCCGATTTCACCGGTACCAACGTCAAGCCGCAGATCCTGCGCAACTACGCCGGCGGCGACATCCGGCTTTCAGGCGACCCGCAGCAGGTCATCCGCGTCACCGATCACCCCGAGCTTGCCAACCAGATCGGCAATGACATCGTCACATCAGACGGCACCACGCTGCTCGGCGCCGACGACAAGGCCGGCATCGCCGAGATCATGACGGCAGCGCAGTTCCTCATCGCCAATCCCGACATCAAGCACGGCGCGGTCAAGCTGCTGTTTACCGCAGACGAGGAGATCGGCCGTGGCGTCGACAAGGTCGACTTCGCCAAGCTCGGCGCCACTTTCGCCTACACCATGGATGGCGAAACCGCCGGCCATATCGAGGACGAGACCTTTTCGGCCGACGGCGTCGACATCGCCATTTCGGGCGTCGCCATCCACCCCGGCTTCGCCAAGGGCCGCATGGAAAACGCCATCAAGATTGTCGGCGCCATCGTCGACCGGCTGCCCAAGGACATGGCGCCCGAAACCACCGAGGGCCGCGAAGGCTTCCTCCACCCCACCGCCCTGTCGGGCTCGATGGAAAAGGCCTCGCTCAGCCTGATCGTGCGCGACTTCACCGAGGCAGGCCTCGCCGCCAAGGAGCAGATGCTCGAAGATACCGTCAGGGACGTCCTCCAAGCCTATCCCGGCTCGTCTTACGCCTTCACGGTCAAGGAGCAGTACCGCAACATGAAGGTGGTGCTCGACCGCCACCCCGAGATCGTCGAAAACGCGCTCGAAGCCGTCCGCCGCGCCGGCATGGAGCCGGTGCGCGGCAGCATCCGCGGCGGCACCGACGGCTCGCGCCTGTCGTTCATGGGCCTGCCATGCCCCAACATCTTCGCCGGCGGCCACGCCTTCCACTCCCCCCTCGAATGGGTCAGCCGCCAGGACATGGAAAAGGCGGTGAAGACGATCGTAGAGCTGGCGAGGGTTTGGGAGGAGAGGGCGTAGGGGGCGCAAGGTTGTTTTGCGGATGCTCGGTATCGAGTTATTGAATGTCTCGATTGGGGCCGGAATCGGACCCGCAGCTTGTGGCTGCCGGGAAGCGATAGCGGACGTTCAACCCGCTGAGGCTGCCCGGAAACGTATTGCATAGTGCTGTTTCATCGCCGCGCAAATCCGGTCCAGCTTCCTATCGCAAGAGCAAGTCCGGAGTTGTGCTACTCGCCAAGAACTATGCGCAAGAGGTGGACCGTGCTTCGTGCGTTGGTTTTCTTGAGAAGATTGGCCCTGTGAAACTCGACCGTTCGCGGGGCAATTCCCAAGGTGCGGGCAATCTCCTTACTCGAATAACCCCTGACGATTTGGGCGAGCACGACACGCTCGCGGGCCGTGAAAGCGGCATGGCCGGCATCCGAGAGGACATCAAGTGCGCCTTTCAGCTTTCTGACTTCCTGCTTGGCGGCCTGTAGCTCTGGCGTTTCTAGAAATTCCCATTCTCCCTTTCGCCGGGTGATGGTGAATTGGTGGGCGCGCGCGACGTCAAGCAGGTCCACGGCCCTGCTTTTCGACAGGGAATAAGTGCACAGCACGACCATCTTCTGACCCGCCAGTGACCGGTCGAGTTCATGCTCATATTGGCAAAACTCCTTCCAGTGGCTGGTGCCGATCCAGAATGCGTTACCGCTCACTCTCATCCCAGCGAAGCCTTTTTCCAAGGCTGAACGCAGCTTCTCATTCCAGCCGCCGGTGATGTGCTGCATGTCGAACTCTCCGCCCGGAAGATACCAGTCAGCGGCAGGGATCATCTCCATCTGGCCGGCCACCAGACGTGTATCGATGTCGGGGATGGACTGCCGCAATGCATCCTTCGCCATCTCCGCGTCGATCGGATCGGAGACCGCCCAGATGCAGAATTCGTTGTCCTCCAGACCAGCCGCGAAATAGGAAGAGTTGGTGGCAAGCAGGTCCTGTTCCGCTTCGTAGAAGACGCAGATATGTGTGCCCCAGGAGATCTCGCCCATGACGCGGATGCCGGACTTGCGGGGCGCATAGGCAGGCTCATCGTTCATGTCGATGCCGCTTTCCGGATGCACGGGTACTTCACTGACCCACAAAAACGGTCGCAGCCGACGCTACGTCGACCATTCCGTTGCGGAACCTGATGATCGTACCAGTAGAATGTGCGGGGTAACTGGCCATTTATGGGGCGTGCACCTCCGGAGAGACTACCAGCTGTGGCCCCAACATGACAGAGCTTTTCAAGGCCGGGTTTGGTAGTCTGATCCGGACTACCGCGGCCGCCAACCCGCGCCGCCCAAGCGTGCCGGAAGCGATCGCCGCCCGGCTGCCCGATCTATCGAGGGATGGTGTGGCCATCAGCGATCTGCGTGAAAGGGGTATGCCGCTCGTCTACGTCAACAGCGCTTTCCAGGATACCACCGGCTATTCTAGTGACGAACTGATAGGGAGAAACTGCCGGTTCCTGCAAGGCAGCGATTGCCTTCAACCCGAAATCCAGTCCATGCGCGACGCAATCGCCCGTCGTGCGGATGTTGCCGTCACGCTGAAGAACTATCGCAAGGACGGTAGCTTGTTTTGGAACGAACTCCGTCTCGCGGCCGTGAGCATAGCTGGTGGCGAGCCGACGCACTATTTGGGACTGATGCGGGACGTGACGGCGAGCAGGGCCGCTGCGGCTCAAATTGCCCAGAGCACTCGCGCCGACATGCTGACCAGTGTGCTCAACAGATATTCCTTCGTCGAGGACACCGACATCCTCCTTCGTACCAGGGAGCGGCCGATCCTGCTTGCCAAGATCGACATGGCTCGGTTCCATGACATCAACGAAGGTTACGGATATGATGTTGGCGACCAGGTGCTGGTGCAGATTGCCCGACGCCTGACCAACACTGGCGCGGCACTGGTCTGCCGTACGGGATCCAATGAGTTTGCGCTCGCCCATCCGCTTGGCAATGCCGACGAGGCTCAAGCTACAATTGAAATGATCCGGCATTCCCTGGCGCCGCGCTATCTCGTTGCCGGCGCAACGATCAGGATACGTTTTGCAATGGGCTATGTCGTTGGCAACCAAACGACGGACGCCATGACGCTGGTTCGTCGTGCCGGGGCCGCCTTGCATCGGTCGAAGTCGTCCGCATTCCTCGATGTTTGCGCATTCAGCCCTGAGGATGATCGGCGCGCCCGAAACCGACTGCGAATGACCAACGAAATGCAGCAGGCACTGGAACATGACGAGTTCGATTTTCACTACCAGCCGCAGGTCGACCTCGCCACAGGAACTATTGTCGGCGCTGAAGCCCTATTGCGATGGCACCATGGCCTGTTTGGAATGCAGTCGCCGGACAAGTTCGTCGGCCATGCCGAAGACACGGGTCTCATACTCGACATTGGCGCCAGTGGCCTTCGCACCGTCGCGGACTTTGCCACACGCGTGAACAGGGACCGACCGGTGCCGATAGTCTTCTCGTTCAATGTTTCGCCGATCGAGTTCAAGCTTCGCGACATGCCGAAATTTGTTTCCGACGTACTGACGGCCAGCGGCGCCGATGCCGCATGGATCAAGCTTGAGCTCACCGAGAGCTTGATGGTCGAGAGTTCTGCGGAAATGCTGTCGATCATGAGACATTTGCGCGAACTGGGCGTCGGCCTATCGATCGACGATTTCGGTACCGGTTACGCAAATCTGCGCTATCTCGAAGATTTCCCCCTCACAGAAATCAAGATCGATCGCGGTTTTGTCAAAGGGCTAGCGCAAAGCCGATCCAAGCGGGTCATCATTGAGTCGATCATCAGGATTTCCAGTGAACTCGGCTTTCATGTCGTCGCCGAGGGAATAGAGACAGAAGTGGAACGCACACTCTTGCGCGACATGGACTGCGATTTCGGGCAAGGATTTCTGTTCGGTCGGCCGGTCAGCGCCGCAGGGTTTGAAGCGCTGGTTTGAGGGCTCGAGCGACCATGATTACAACGCCCTTCTTCTTGCCTCACGGCCTGTCGGGCCGGGCAATATCCGAGGTCGAGGCGATGATGACCTTCCTCGCCGCGCTGTCGATGGGCGCGGGAGAGGCATAGGGCGGTGCTGGCGGATGCCCCTTCATCCCTGGTGCAGGGCCCCTCATCCCCCTGCCGGGACCTTCTCCCCGCAGGCGGGGCGAAGGAGGCTGGCCGCTACGCCGGCGCGCCCCTCGCCCCGTCCTTCACGGGGAGAGGGTGAGGGTGAGGGGCAAATCGACTGGAAACGAGGCTAGATCACGTTCAGCTCCCTGAACGCCCGCCCCTCCGCGACGCGCTGGTAGCCGAAGGCCGAGCAGTCGATGGTGCGGTAGGCGCCATGCACCAGAAGCTCGGCCAGCGCCTTGCCCACCGCCGGCGCCTGCTGCAGGCCGTGGCCGGAAAAGCCGTTGGCGAAGATGAAATTGGTAACCTCGGGATGCGGGCCGATGACGGCGTTCTGGTCGAGCGCGTTGTAGTCGTAATGCCCGACCCAGGCTTGCGTCGCCTTGATCGCCTCGAAGGCCGGCACGCGGGTCGCCAGTACCGGCCAGATCACCTCCTCGAACAGTCCCCAGTCTGGGTTGAAATCGTTGACGTCGGCGGCCAGTTCGCCGTCCTCGCTCTCGGCCCCGCCCGTGATGTAGACCGAACCCTCGGGCCGGACATAGACGCCGGAGGGATCTACCATCAGCGGCATGTCGGCGAATTTTTCCCGCGCCTCGAAGACGAAGACGTTGCGCTTGCGCGGCTCGACTGGCAGCGCGAGGCCGGCCATGGCGGAGACCTTGCCGGCGTTCGGCCCCGCCGCGTTGAACAGCGTGCCGGCCTCCAGCCGCTCGCCAGTGGCAAGCGTGACGGCGGTGACGCGGTTGCCGACACGCTCGATGCCGGTGACCTCTGCGGTGATCAGGTCGATGTTTTTGGTCTTCAGCGCCTTGCGGAACAGGCCGAGCATGGCATGCGCGTCGAACCAGCCTTCGCCCGTGCGGCCGTATGCGCCGGCGGAAATGCCCTCGGTCGAGATCCAGGAGAAGCGCTTTTGCAGTTGCTCGGCGTCCTCGAGCACGATGTCGGCGCCCTCGGCCATCTGCGTCGCGTGGTTTGCCCTGAGGATCGGCAGGCCGTTGTCGCCGGCGAGGATCAAATAGCCGCCCTCGCGGAAGCCGATGTCGGCGTCGGGGCCGAACTCGTCCGTGAGCCGCCGGAACAGGCCAAGCGTGAACTGCGACAGGCGGATGTTTTCGGGGATCGAGAACTGCTGGCGGATCGAAGCACACGACAGCGTGGTCGCCGCATGGGCGAATTGCGGGTCGCGCTCGATCAGCGCGATCGAGCCGGTGAAACCCTCCTCGCGCAGATAATAGGCGATCGAGCTGCCGACGATCGCGCCGCCTGTGATGACCACGTCGTAGCGTGCCATGGAGTGTTCCCGTCTGTCAGTGATGGAGGACAAAAGCAGTTACGCCATCGCCCGGCAAGCCCTTGCAAGGGCCAGCATTGCCGGGCAAGAAGACCAGATGTCACATTCTTTGCCTCGCCCGCGCCGCTCGGTGCTCTTCGTTCCCGCCACCAACGAAAAGGCGATTGCGAAGCTTGCTTCGCTTGCCTGCGATACCGTCATCTTCGACCTGGAGGATGCTGTGCTGCCCAAGCACAAGGCATCGGCGCGCGACAGGCTGGCCCAGTTCTTCGCCGCAAGGCCGGCCGGTGCGCGCGAATATGTCGTGCGCATCAATGGGCTGAAAAGCGCATGGGGAGTGGACGATCTCGCTGCTGCCAGCGGCTGGAATGCCGACGGCGTGGTGCTGCCCAAGATCGAGACGCCGCGCGACCTGCTGGAAGCCAATGACGTGCTCGACGAGGCCGATGCGCCTGACACGTTCAAGCTGTGGGCGATGATCGAAACGCCGCGCGCGCTGGTCAATCTCGCCGCCATCGCCGAACTCGGCCGCGATCCCGCGGCACGGCTGTCGTGCCTGATCGCCGGGCTCAACGACCTCGCCAAGGACACTGGCGTCAAGCTCACGCCCGACCGCCGCTATCTCCAGCCCTGGCTGATGCAGATGGTGCTTTGCGCCCGTGCCGGCGGGGTCGACATGCTCGATAGCGTCTCCAACGATTTCCGCGATCTCGATGCCTTCGCCGCCGAGTGCGGCGAGGCGGCCGCGATGGGGTTTTCGGGCAAGACCGTCATCCACCCGGCCCAGATCGGCCCGGCCAACGTGGCGTTCTCGCCCTCAGTCGCCGCACTCGCCGAGGCGCGTGCCGTCGTCGACGCCTTCGCGCTTCCGGAGAATGCGTCCTCAGGTGTAATCTCACTCGGCGGCAAGATGGTCGAGCGGCTGCATCTTGCGGAGGCCGAGCGGCTTCTGGCACGGGCAGCACAGCTCGAAAGCCTCAGGCACTGAAAGGGACACCGCCATGAAACTCTACCGCTTCCTGACCGGCCCCGACGACGCCACCTTCTGCCACAAGGTCACGGCTGCCGTGAACAAGGGCTGGCACCTGTTCGGCTCGCCGACCTATTCGTTCGACGCCGAAACCAGGACGATGCGCTGCGGCCAGGCGGTGGTGAAGGATGTCGAAGGCGCCGAGTATACGCCTGACATCAAGCTCGGCGACTACTGATTGTCGGGGAGTTGCCGCTATTCGGCGGCTTCCTCCAGCCGCTCCATGTCCTCGTCGGACAGGCCGAAATGGTGGCCGATCTCATGGATCAGCACATGGGTGACGATGTCGCCCAGCGTCTCCTCGTTCTCGGCCCAGTAGTCGAGAATGGCGCGGCGGTAGAGCGTGACGCGGTTGGGGCCTTCGCCGGTCTGCGGGTTCCAGCGCTCGGCGATGCCGCGTCCCTCGAACAGGCCGAGCAGGTCGAACGGCGTCTCCAGCGACAGGTCGTCCATGATCTCGTCGGTGGGGAATTCGGTCAGCAGGATGACGACCTCGCCGGTCAGCTGGCGAAACTCCTCCGGCAGATGCGCATAGGCTTCGAGCGCCAGAAGCTCCATCTCCTCGATCGAGGGCGAAAGCTGGTCATGCCAGGCGCGAGTCTTGTAAATGCGGGCCATTCTTTGTCCTTTTGGGGGCATATAGCCCTTTGCCGCCGCGCTTACGAGGCCTTTGCCGCTCGGGCGACAAATAAGCGATGAGCAGGGCTCTCCAGAGAGAGGAATAAATTCCCTGTGAATCGGCTTGACTCTCACCGGCGCCTCTGGAATCTATAAGAACATAACAGGAACAATTAGCCGGAGGCAGATCGACATGGCGACCAGCGCCGTGGCGCAGGACGTCGTTTTTGCCTTGCGCCAGAAGATCGCGAAGATCGAGGGCACGCTGGCCGAAAGGCTGGTCGCGCCTGCCGACGGCCAGCCGGTCGCGGGGCTTTTGGTCCGCCGCAACGGCCATGCCTCGGCGCGCGACTTCTTCCTGCCGACGGGTGTCGAGCGGCTCGACAAGGTGCTCGGCGGTGGCCTGCCGAAGGCGGCGCTGACCGAGATCCATGGCACCGAAACCCGCAATGCCGGTGCCGCCGCGGGGCTCGCCCTCTGTCTCGTCAGCGGCATGCTGAAGGAGCGGTCGCGGCGCAATGATCTGGTGCTGTGGGTCGGCACCACCGAGATGTTCCGGGAGGCGGGGCTTCCCTACGCGCCGGGTCTCGCCAGCTTCTTCGGCATGTCAGCCGAAAGCCTGCTGCTTGCCGAGGCGCCGAAAGCCTCAGACGTGCTCTGGATCGCCGAGGAGGCCGCCCGCATCGAGGAGATCGCGGCCATCGTCGTCGAACTGCGCGGCAACCCGCGCATCGTTGACCTCACGGCGACGCGGCGCCTGCACCGCCGGGCGCAAGACAGCGGCCGGCCCGTCTTCCTGCTGCGCCAGTCGGCCGCGCCGGAGCCGACGGCGGCACCCGTCCGGCTGGTCGTCTCTCCCGCGCCTGCCAACCTGCGGCAGACGCTTCTCGGTCCGCTGGCCGGTTCGATCGCAGCACCCGCCTTCGCTGTCGAGATCGGCAAGAGCCGCACGGCTCTTCCCGGCAGCTTCATTCTGGAATGGAACCCCGATGCACGCACCCTCGCAGAACGAAACCCAGAGAATCGTGTCGCTGTGGTTTCCCCATCTCGCGGCCGAACGCGTCCTCCGGCGCAGGCTGGGGCGGTCCTGGCGTTCAAGCCCGCAGCCGCTGAAACCGCTGGTAACAAGCCATCGCGAGAGCAACACCCAGCGCATCGCCGGCCTCGACGCACGGGCTGAGGCGCTCCGGCTGAAGCCGGGCATGGGCATCGCCGAGGCGCGCGCCATGCACCCCGACATCGACGTCGTCGAAGCCGATCCCGAGGCCGACCGCCGGCTGCTCGAAGGCCTTGCCGACTGGTGCGACCGCTACACGCCGCTGGTCGCGATCGACGGTGAAAACGGGCTGTTCCTCGATATTACCGGCTGTGCCCATCTCTTCGGTGGCGAAAAGGCGCTGCTCGCCGATCTGATGGCGCGGTTTTTCCACCAGGGCTTCGACGTGCGTGCCGGTCTTGCCTCCACACCGGGCGCGGCATGGGCGGCGGCCCGTTTCGCCACCGGCCATATTCTGGCCCCGGGCAGCGAGCGCAATTTCCTTTCCCGCCTGCCGCTGTCGGCGCTGCGGATTGATGCCAGGACGAAGGCGAGCCTCGAAAGCGTCGGGCTACGGACAGTGGGTGCCATCATGGACGGACCGCGCGCGCCGCTCGTCCGCCGCTTCGGTACCGAGCTCATCGAGCGCCTCGACCAGGCGTTGGGCCGGCTCGAGGAGGCGATCTCGCCGCGCCTGCCCGTCGCGCCGCTTTCGGTCGAACGCCATCTCGCCGACCCGCTGTCGCTCATCGACGACATCGAGCGGCTGATCGGCCTGCTCGCCGCCACCCTCAAGGTCGATCTCGAACGCAGGGAAGAGGGCGCACGCGCCCTCGAACTCCTGCTGTTCAGGGTCGACGGCATGGTCAGCCGCATAACTGTCGGCGCCTCGCGCCCCATCCGCGAGCCGACACTGGTGCGCAGACTGTTCCATGAGCGGCTGGCGACGCTCGGCGAGACCATCGATGCCGGCTACGGCTTCGACCTCGTGCGTCTCTCCGCCCTGTCGACAGCCCGATTCGACGCACGCCAGGCCGACCTTGCCGGCGAGGTCGAGGATGGCGGGGAGGAGCTGGCGATCTTTGCCGATCGCATCGGTGCCCGCCTTGGTGAGGCTGCGGTGCTCGAAGCCGTCCCCGTCGAGAGCCATTTGCCCGAACGTGCCGCGCCTGCCCGGCCCTATGCCCAGGAGGAGGCGCGCAAAGGCCAGGTCGCGCGTCCGGCCAGGGCGGTGCAGCAAGCCGGCCGGCACCCTCGACAGGTCGACCGCCCCATCCGCCTGTTCCGGCAACCCGAACCCATCGACGTGCCGGCGACCGAGGTCCCCGATGGCCCGCCGCTCAATTTCCACTGGCGCCGGGCGCTGCATCGCGTGGCTCGAGCGGAAGGGCCCGAGCGCATCGCACCGGAGTGGTGGCGCGAGGACGCGGACGCGCCGACGCGCGACTACTACCGTATCGAGGACGCCGAGGGCCGTCGCTACTGGCTCTACCGGCAGGGCCTCTACAATGCGCAAGCGGTGCCACGCTGGTTCCTGCACGGGGTCTTCGCATGAGCGCCGCAGCTCCGATCGCCTATGCCGAATTCGGCATCCAGTCGAATTTCTCTTTCCTGCGCGGTGCTTCCGCGCCGGAAGAGCTGGTGATCGCGGCGAAGTTCCTGGGGCTTTCCGCCATCGGCCTTGCCGACTGCAACACCGTGGCGGGCACCGTGCGCGCCTGGAAGATGGCCCAGACGGAGGGGCTGGCCTACCACCCGGGATGCCGCCTGGTTTTCGCTGATGGCACGCCCGACATGCTCGCCTACCCAAGGGATCGCAAGGGTTGGGGTCATCTGTGCCGCCTGCTCACCCAGGCCAATACCCGGGATGAGAGCGAAAAGGGTGCACCGCTTCTCTACCGGGAAGATCTTTTCGAGTGGGGCGACCTGCTGTCGCTTGCCGTCCTGCCCGACGTCACGGCTGCGACCGAAGATGACGTCACGCTTCTGCGCAGTCTCAAGGAGCGGTTTGGCACCTCCTTGTGGCTGGCGGTGGCGCCGAATTTTGGCGGCAGCGACCGTTTCAGGATCGAGCAGGCCGCGACCATGGCCGCCATGGCAGGCGTGCCGCTGATGGCGACCAATGATGCGCTCTACCATGCCCCGAGCCAGCGGCCGCTGCAGGACGTGCTGACGGCGATCCGCCTCAGCGTGCCTGTTGCCGAGGCCGGCCTTGAGCTCAAGGCGAATGCCGAACGCCACCTCAAGCCACCGGCCGATATGGCGAGGCTTTTCCGCAATCATCCGGAGGCCCTTGCCGAGACGCTGCGATTTGCTGAAAGCCTGCATTTCTCGCTGAAGGAGCTCCAATACAATTATCCCGACGAACCGACGGAATCGGGCCTCGAACCTCAGGCGGAGTTGGAAAGGCTGACCTGGGAAGGAGCAAAAAAGCGCTACCCGGATGGCGTTCCGGAGAAGGTGCAGGGCATCATCCGGCATGAGCTCGGTATCGTCGAAAAGCTCAATTACGCCCGCTATTTCCTCACCGTCCACGAGATCGTGAAGTTCGCCCGCTCGAAGGAAATCCTCTGCCAGGGGCGCGGATCTGCTGCCAATTCGGTCATCTGCTTCTGCATCGGCATCACCGACGTCGGACCCGACATCGTCGATGTGCTTTTCGAGCGCTTCATCTCGGAGGAGCGTGGCGAGCCGCCAGATATCGACGTCGACTTCGAGCACGAGCGGCGCAACGAGGTCATCGAGTTCATCTACGAAAGATACAGCTCCAAGCGGACCGCGCTCGCCGCCTCCGTCGTCACCTATCGCGGTCGCTCGGCTCTGCGCGAGGTGGCCAAGGCGATGGGACTGTCGGATGACGTCAGGGGGGCTTTGTCGGGGTCGATATGGGGCTGGTACTCCTCCGTGCTTGGCGAGAAGGAAACGGCAGCCGGAGGGCTCGACAAGGCTGATCCGGTGACCAGGCATGTGATCGAACATGCCAACGGCATCATGGGTTTTCCACGCCACCTGTCGCAGCATGTCGGCGGCTTCGTTATCACTCGCGACCGACTCGACGAGATCGTGCCGATCGTCAAGACGGCGATGGACGAGCGCAAGATGGTCGAGTGGGACAAGGACGACCTCGATGCCGTCGGCATATTGAAGGTCGACGTCCTGGCGCTCGGCATGCTGACTTGCCTGCGCAAGGCCTTCGACATGCTGACCAAGCAATATGGTGTCCGCGACGAGCATGACCGCCCACTCGAATTGGCGACGATTCCAGCGGGGGACCAGAAAGTCTATGACATGATCTGCCGCGCCGATACGCTTGGAGTCTTCCAGATCGAAAGCCGGGCGCAGATGTCGATGTTGCCGCGGCTCCAGCCGCGCGAATTCTATGACCTTGTCATCGAGGTGGCGATCGTGAGGCCCGGTCCGATCCAGGGCGACATGGTGCACCCCTATCTCAGGCGGCGGCAGGGCAAGGAAAAGGTAGATTTCCCCAAGAAGGAGCTCGAAGACATCCTGGGCAAGACGCTGGGCGTGCCGCTGTTCCAGGAGCAGGCGATGAAAATCGCCATCGTCGCAGGTGGCTTCACGCCCGGCGAGGCCGACCAGCTCAGGCGCGCCATGGCGACCTTCAAGCGCACCGGCACGATCGGCAATTACCGCGACCGCATGATCAAGGGCATGGTGGAGCGTGGTTACGAGCGCGACTTTGCCGAGCGTTGTTTCAAGCAGATCGAGGGTTTTGGCGAGTACGGTTTCCCCGAGAGCCATGCCGCGGCCTTTGCGCTGCTCGTCTACGCCTCCTGCTGGTTCAAGGCATACTATCCAGACGTGTTCTGCGCGGCGATCCTGAACGCTCAGCCGATGGGCTTCTACCGGCCGGCTCAGCTTGTACGCGATGCGCAGGACCACGGCGTCGAGATCCGACAGATCGATATCAACCAATCCGTCTGGGACTGCACGCTCGAGCGCTCAGGCTTCGACCCAAAACGCATTCAGCAACGCCACGCCGAAATGCGGGATGTCATCAGGACCAGCCACGCTGTCCGGCTCGGCTTCCGCCAGATCAAGGGGCTTTCCGACAAGAAGATGCAGGTTTTCGTCGAGCGGCGCGGCAAGGGCTACGCCTCGGTACGTGATGTCTGGCTGCGCTCGGGGCTCGATGTCGGCGAGATCGAGTTGCTTGCCCAGGCTGATGCTTTCCGCTCGATCGATATCGACAGGCGTGCCGCACTCTGGGCGGTGCGTGCGCTCGACGGCAGGAGTGCCGCCGAGATGCTGCCGCTGTTCGACCGTCCCGACGTCCAGCTGGCCAACAACGAACCCGAGATGCATTTGCCGTCAATGCCCCTCGGCGAACATGTCATCCACGACTACCGCTCGCTCGGCCTGTCGCTGAAGGCGCATCCGGTGGCCTTTCTCAGGCATCACCTCGACCGTGCTGGCATCACACCGAATGCCCGGCTCGGCAACGTGGCCGACGGGCAGCGCGTCTCCGTCGCAGGGCTGGTGCTGGTGCGCCAGCGGCCGGGCAAGGGAAATGCCATCTTCCTCACGCTGGAGGACGAGCATTCGATCGCCAATGTCATTGTCTGGTCGCGGGTGTTCGAGCGTTTCCGGCCTGTCATCATGGGATCGAAGTTCATCCGCGTCACCGGCAAGCTGCAGGCGGAATCAGGCGTGATCCACATCGTCGCCGACAAGATGGAGGACCTGACGCATTGGTTGGCCGCGATGTCGGAAGAGCTGCAGGCATCCGCCGATGCTCAAGCCGCGCCTGCTCAGGCGAACGGAGCAAGACAAAGCGTTGCCGAAAAAGCGGCAAAGGATCCACGCGTTGTGCAAACGTATGAAAGGCTTGCCCGCAAGGCCAGCAGCGTCATGCCCAAGGGGCGTAATTTTCAATGAAGGAGGTACGTTAAAAGCGAGCTTGGGCGCAGGGGCCGGAAGCCTTGAGTGTGCACATGAACACCGAAATCGATTCCGATTTTCGGTGTCGAGAATTAGTCCGTCGACGAGGTGTTCTTGGGCGCGACCTCGGTGTCGAGAATCTGCCGCGCCTCAGACGGCAGCATCACCGGAATTCCGTCGCGCACGGGGTAGGCGAGGCGTGCGAGCCTGGAGACCAACTCGCCGCGTTCGGCATCCCACTTCAGCGGCCCCTTGGTCAGCGGGCAGGCCAAAAGCTCAAGCAGCTTGACGTCGATGTCGCGCTTGTTGGTATCGACCATTCAGCTCTCCTGGCGGCTGCCTATTGCAGGCTCGACCCGAAATCTTCGTTTTCGCGTGCCAGCGCCATTTCGGTGATGGCGATCAGCGTTTCGGCGCGGGTCTTGAGATCGGGGGCTTCGAGCAGCGCCTGTTTTTCGGCGGCACCATAGGGCGCCATCATCGACAGCGCGTTGACCAGTATAGCGTTGTCGGCGCGACTGACGCTCTCCCAATCGGCCTCCAGTTCGTTGGCCTGGAGATAGGTGCGGAATGCCTTGAGCAGTGCCGGCCGGTCGACTTCCGCGCCGGCCTTGTCCTCGCCGAGGTCGGCGGCGAACGAGGCGATCTTGCACTGCCGGAATGGCGTCTTGACGACCAGTTCCTGGGTGACCCGAAAGCGGCAGACGCCTTGCAACGAGATCAGGTAGCGGCCATCGCCTGTTTCGGCGAGCGAGGTGATGCGGCCGATGCAGCCGACCGGGCAGAGCGCCGGCTCGCCGTCCGGCCGCAGAGTGCCGTCGAGCGATGGCTGGATCATGCCGATCAGCCGCGAGCCTGCCATCGCGTCGTCGATCATCTGGAGATAGCGCGGCTCGAAGATGTTGAGCGGCATGCGTCCGCCCGGTAGCAGCAACGCGGCCGTCAGCGGGAACACTGCCAGCGTTGTCGGCAGATCGCTGTCGAGCCGGTAATGCGCGTTTCCTGCCTGCATCTTGTCCTCAGCTGCTATTCATCTGGGGTCGTCGCGGTCAAACGCAAGGCCGCAGCGAGGCTGTCGTCACGAAAACAGCAGCGACGACAGCTTGCGCCGTGTGGCGAGCGTCACCTCGTCGGTGAAGCCCCAGGCTTCGAACAGCTTGAGCAGTTGTGCCCGTGCACCGTCGTCATTCCAGGTCCGGTCCGCCTTGACGATGGCGAGCAGATTGTCGGCCGCCTCGGTGCGCTGACCCTTGGCGTTCTGGATCATGGCGAGGTCGAAACGCGCCTGGTGATCGCCGGGGTTCTGCGCCAGCTTGCGCTCGAGCTCGGCGGAATCGCCAAGGGCTGCCGCCTCTTCGGCGAGTGCGATCTTGGCCCGAACCGAAACGAGGGCAGGGGTAGATTTCTTGTCGTCCGGCGCGCGGGCCAGCACGTCGTTTGCGCCTTCGATGTCACCGGCCTCGAAGAGGACATCGGCAAGCGCTGCGATGGCGTCGATATTGTCCGGCGCCTGTTCGAGCACCGCGTCATAGATCTGCGCCGCCGTCTGCAGGTCACCGGCGTCGCGCGCTTCCGTCGCGGCCGCCAGCGCCTCGGCGATTTGAGGCTGGCCGCCATCCTTGCCGGCGATCTTGTCGATGAAGTCGCGGATCTGGCTTTCGGGCACGGCGCCCATGAAACCGTCCACCGGCTGGCCGTTCTTGAAGGCAATGACGGCAGGAATCGACTGGATGCCGAGCTGGCCGGCAATCGCCGGATGGTCGTCGATGTTCATCTTGACCAGCTTCACCCGTCCACCAGCGGCCTGGACGACGCGCTCGATGACCGGGGTCAGCTGTTTGCATGGGCCGCACCACGGCGCCCAGAAGTCGACAAGCACCGGCTGGTTGCGCGATTCCTGGATCACATCGGTGGTGAAGGCCGCGGTCGTCGTATCCTTGATGAGGTCGGCCGCAGGTGCAGCGCCGTTGGCCGGTGCCGCGCCAAACTGCACGTTGGTGGCGTACTGGCTTCCCATGCCGCCGAAGGGATTGCTTTCGTTGCTCATCTTCACTCTTCCGGTGTGTCGTTCCCGCATGCGACCTGTTCGGCCGCGCGGCTGTCAGGCAACCATGTGGCGATCAGCCCGAGACTTTCAAGATAACAGCATCGTGGCCGGTTGCCTCGACGAATCGCAGCAGGTCGGCCTTGGTGATGGAGGTCGTCGCCTCGTTGGTCAGCGGGTGGGCGTTGATGACGGCGTTTTCCATCAGCGCGCTGTCGAGCACCAGCTTCACCCTGGCAGAGGCGTCGTTGATGAGCCCGAAGACGGTGACCGCGCCAGGCACAACGCCGAGCAACTCCATCAGAGCTTCCGGCTTGCCGAACGAGACCCGGCTCGACGCTCCAATCAGCTGGTGGATCTGCTTGAGGTCGACACTTGCCTCCTCGTCGACCGTGACCAGGAAGAAGTTGTCCTTCTTGTCCTTGAGGAACAGGTTCTTGGTGTGGCCGCCGGGGATTGTGCCGCGCAGCGCCTGTGAGTCGGCGACGGTGTATAGCGGCGGATGATCGTGCGTCTGAACAGCGATGCCGAGGCTGTCGAGGAAGGCCAAAAGCTCGGCCCTGGTCTTGGGATTCGTTGCGCCGGTCATGCATGCCTTCGCCAAAAATTGCTGGTTGCAACGGTTTATGGGCAAAGGCCGCCGCCAAGACAAGCCCGCTCCGATCATCCACAGGCGCGCTTTCCGCAGAATTCCGGGCTTTCGCAGGCATATGAAAAATAGCGGAAAAAGATCGCGCTTTCCCTGTTGCATTCGCCGCGAGCATCGGCCATATAGGCGCCGTTGCGGCGACGAGCTGCGGCGAGCGGGTGTAGCTCAGGGGTAGAGCACAACCTTGCCAAGGTTGGGGTCGAGCGTTCGAATCGCTTCACCCGCTCCAAATATCCCACGAAAAAGGCCGCGGTTTACCGCGGCCTTCGTCGTTTCTGGTAAGCGGTGAAACCGCGACGCTTCGATTCAGCTTGTCCTCGAAGCACGGTCGAATGGCTTGGTCCACGGCAATGTCCGTATCGTCACCGTGGCCGCTAGATTCGCGTCAGGCGCTCGAAGCGCGACAGAATCAGTATCGCGGTTGCGGCGCGGCCGGCCCAGAGCCCAGCACACCCTCTACAGGGCCGAACGTACAAGGTAGCGTGCTGGCGTCAGCCCTCGACAGATGCCAGGGCCAGTCTCGCCGTAAGCCTGGCAGTCTGCTTGGCGACGTGACGACCCCAGCTAGATGGCTGACGCCTTGGCGGCGCGCAACAGCATGCCGAACAGGTCGCGCGGCTCGTCGGGGTCGGCGAGAAGGTCGAGTTCCTCGAACAGGCCGGTGTCGATCAGCTTGTCCCTGACGTAGCGCAGCGCGGAGAAATCCTCGATGGCAAAGCCAACGCTGTCGAACAGCGTCACCTGCGCGCTCGAACTGCGGCCCTGCGCCTTGCCTGCCATGACCTGCCACAGCTCGATGACAGGGTGATCGGCGGGCAATTGCTGGATCTCGCCCTCGATGCGGGTCTGTGGCGGAAACTCGACGAAGATGTCCGAGCGCAGCAGGATGTCGCGGTGCAGCTCCGTCTTGCCCGGGCAATCGCCGCCGACGGCGTTGATATGCACGCCGGTGCCGACCATGTTGTCGGTGAGGATCGTCGCAAGCTGCTTGTCGGCGGTGACGGTGGTGATGATCTGGGCACCTTCGACCGCGTCCTGCGCATTGTCTGAGATGACGATGTCGAAGCCCATGCCGGCAAGGTTCGCCTGGCATTTTTGCGAAGCCGAGGCGTCGATGTCGTAGAGGCGCAGCTTGTTCACGCCAAGCAGTGCCTTGAAGGCCAGGGCTTGGAACTCCGACTGGGCGCCGTTGCCGATGATGGCCATGGTGTCGGCGCCCTTGGGCGCGAGATACTTGGCCGCCACCGCCGAGGTGGCCGCGGTGCGCAGCGCCGTCAGGATGGTCATTTCGGTCAGCAGCATCGGATAGCCGTTGCCAACGTCGGCGAGCACGCCGAAGGCGGTCACCGTCTGGCGGCCGTCGCGGGTGTTCTTGGGATGGCCGTTGACGTATTTGAAGCCGTAGAGGTGGCCGTCGCTTGTCGGCATCAGCTCGATGACGCCGTCATGGCTGTGCGAGGCGATGCGCGGGGTCTTGTCGAACTGCTCCCAGCGCAGGAAATCCTCTTCGACATAGGCCGACAGCTCGGTCAGGAAGCGTTCGACGCCGACCGCCAGCACCAGCTTCATCATGTGGTCGACGCTGACGAACGGAACGACGTTCAGTTTTTCGGTCATGATCAGAAACTCCGGGTCGGACGATCCATGATGCGGCGGCCCATCAGGCTCGCCGTCAGGTCGACCATCAGCGTTGCGGTGCGGCCGCGTTCGTCGAGGAAGGGGTTCAGCTCGACGAGGTCGAGGCTGGTGACCAGGCCGCTGTCATGCAGCATTTCCATCACCAGGTGCGCCTCGCGGAAGGTCGCGCCACCAGGCACGGTGGTGCCGACGGCCGGTGCGATCGCCGGATCGAGGAAGTCGACGTCGAAGCTGACATGCAGCATGCCGCCTTCCGCCGCGACGCGCTCAAGGAAGGCGCGCAGCAAAGGCGCGATGCCATGCTCGTCGATGGCGCGCATGTCGTGGACGACGACGCCGGCCTCGGCGAGCGCGACACGCTCGGCCGGATCGACGCTGCGGATGCCAATCGCACAGATGCGCTCAGGGCTGACATTGGCCTGAAGCTTCGGGAAATAGCCCTGAAAGCCGGACAGGCCGCTGGCATAGGCAAGCGGCACGCCATGCAGATTACCGCTGGTCGTGGTGTCGAGCGTGTGGAAATCCGGGTGCGCATCGAGCCAGAGCACGAACAGCGGCTTGCCGAGCTCGTCGGCGCGCCGGGCAATGCCGCTGACCGTGCCTGCCGACATGCTGTGGTCGCCGCCGAGGAAGATCGGCAGGGCGTCGGCGCTCATCTGGTAGGCAGCCTCGGCCAGGGCGGCGGTCCAGGCGGCGATCGCTGGCAAGGCTTTCAACGCCTTGTTTGGGTGCGCCTGCAGCGGCCCCGGTGTCGGCACCACCTGTCCCATGTCGGCGACGGAATGGCCGAGCTCGACCAGTGCCTCGACGAGGCCAGCGGTGCGGAGCGAGCTTGGCCCCATGTCGCAGCCCCTGCGATCGGTGCCTTCCTGGATGGGGGCGCCAATGATCCGGCAATGCATCTCAATATCTCCTCGCCGGGCCGTGGCCCGGTGCTGTTTTCAATTCTCGCACTCGCTGATGTGTCCAGCCTCTGCGCCTTTGCCCTCGCTCTTCAGCCAGGCGACGAAGGCGTCGGCGACGTTCGAGCGCGCATGCACCAAGGCATAATATGCCCCGAGCGTGGCGTCCACTGATGGGCGCAGATGCCTGATGGTGCCGGTCTCAAGTGCTGCCGTCACGAAGGCGGTTTTGGCCCGGCGCCGTCGCTATCGCTTTTTGCCAGGCCAAGAGGCTCAGTTCTGCTCGCGCAGGGCGGCGGAAATGGCTTCGAGCCCGCTCCTCAGTTCCGCTTCGGTCGGCCAGCCGAAGCCGACGCGGAAGTAGTTGCGCGGCATCTCGAACCAGTGGCCGGGGCCGACATAGGCGCCGTGCTTTTCGAGCAGGCCGTTATAGAAGCGGTCGAGATCGAAATCGGACCCGACATTAAGCCGGGGGAAGCCGACGACGCCGCCTTCCGGCCGGACCCAGTCGACGAGCGGCTCGCGGTCGATCCATTGCTGGACGATGTCGCGCCTGAGCTTCATCTCGGGCATCAGCGCGCCAAGGAAATCGTCGCGGCGTTCGAGCATGGCGCGCGCGATGGCCTCGTCGATGACACTGCCGCAAATGCCGATCTGCTCCTTGGCAGCAAGGAACCGTTCGTACAGCTCTGGATCCTGGGTGACCAGCCAGCCGATGCGGATGCCGGGGATGCCGAAGGCCTTGGACAGCGACGAGACGCTGATGGCGCTCGCACTGAGCGATGCGGCGGCGGGCAGGCGCTGGCCGTAGCTCAGGTCGCGATAAGTCTCGTCGACCAGCAGGTAACAGCCATGGCGCTCGGCAAGGGCGATCAGCCCGTCGAGGTCGGCGCGGCTCATGATTGTGCCGGTTGGGTTGTGCGGGCAGGTGACGCTGATATAGCGCGTATCGGGACGCAGGGCGGCAGCGACTTCGGCGAGGTCGATGGCGAAGTTGTTGTCGAAATCGAGGTCGATGTAGCTGATGGCGCAGCCGATGGCGCGCGGCGTTTCGATGTTGGTGGCGTAGTTGGGCCGCACCACCACGAGGTGGTCCTTATCAGACAGCAGGCTGGTGGCGATGATGAACAGCGCGCCGGCCGCACCCGCGGTGACCAGGACATGGTCGGCCGAAAGCCCCGCATCCTGGCCGGCTATCAGGTCGCGCAGGGCCTTGTCGCCGCGATGCTCGCCGTAAAACAGTGTCAGGTCGGGCAAGGACAGGCCGATCTCGGACAGCTTCTGGTCGGCAATCGAGCTTTCAGAGAGATTGTAGCGAATACGGTCGTAGCCATATTCCTCCGGTGCTTCCTTTTCGATTACCATCCTGGCGTAGTTCATCTTGCGCTCTCCCGTCCCACGGCATGCCAGCCGTTGCGATCATGTCGGCGAACAGCGTTAGTCAGGATCGCCATGGCAAGCCATCCTCCCAGGGGAGGAGGTTTGCGAGCACAAGGGGACGCAGCAAGGGCATGCCGCAGGACGACTATCGCGATGTGGCGGAACTGGTCGGTGCCATCGGCGCGCCGGCGTTTCCATCGATCCTGGCCGGCTGGATGCGCAGCCACGTTGCGTTCGACATGATCGCGATCGTCGTTTATCGCGGCAGCCATCCGCCGCTGCACATCCACGACGACTTCAAGGGCGAGCAGGCGCGCAACGGGCTGAGGCAATATCTGGCGCAGACCTACCTGCTCAACCCGTTCTACCAGAGCCATCTCAAGGGCATCGCCTCAGGCGTCTACCGCATCCGCGATCTTGCGCCCGATCATTACCTTCAGAGCGAGGTCTACCGCTCCTACGAGATCATCATCTCGGAGACGGAGGAGATCGGCTACATCACCCGAGGCTGGCCGCGCGGGCTCGAGGAGATCGATATCGCGGTGACGCTCGACGACGGCGAGACGACCGAGATCGGCATATACAGGGCCGAGCCGGGGAGCTTCGACGGCGCGGCGATCGAGAGGCTCGCCGGCATGCTGCCGCTGATCGAGGCGAGCTTTCGCCAGCATTGGGAGCGCATCAAGGCGCGGCATGCCGCCGAGCGGGTCTCGCATGGTGCTGGCTGGGCCGAGGCGGCCTACAACAACTTCGGCAGCGATCTTCTGACCAACCGCGAGCGTGAGGTCATGGTGCTGGTGCTGCGCGGGCACTCGTCGGAATCGATCGCGGCACTTCTCGACATCTCGCGCGCCACGGTCAAAACCCATCGCAAGCATGCCTATGAGAGGCTGGGCATCTCGACCCAGGCTGAGCTCCTGTCGCTTTTTCTCCAGCATGTGCGCGGACACATGCCGGCAGGCTGAAGGCCTGCCTCGCAAGGACGACGGCCGCTATCGTCGCAGCCCGCGCCTTGCGGCCTTGGCGCGACGTTTGCGCCGTAGCCTGGCTTCAAGCATCGAGATTTCGATGCCGATCATGCGCGGTGCGTAAGCAGCAGAGCCATGGTCGGCCGCGTGGAGGATCGCTTGCAATGCGCTTCGTGACATCAGCTCCCGCAGCTTGCGCAGAGTGTTCCATTTGCCGAAGGTGGCGAAGAGCAATGGCAGGTTTTCAGAGATGATGGCCTGGGCTTGCGGTGCTTCGAAAACCTGCACCGAAGAGACACCGTCGCTGTCGAGAACCTGGGCGATCGAGGACCAGAAGCGCCACGCGCCCATGCGCGCCGAAAGTGATGCGGCGTCCTCGACCAGAACGCGCATCGCCTCGCGGCGGCGCGCGGGGAAAAATCGCCTCGCAGGGCCGGAGACGTCCACCACGCCGTCCAGCGCCGGGTTGCCGGCGAAGAAGTTGTCGCCATGCAGCCGGTAAGCCGACAGCGGCATGGCGATCGTGGCTGAGCCGCCGAATACATGGGCGAGCCGGCAAAAATGGCCGTCGGCCGAAAGGCCGAACATGACATCCGGCTTGGCGCGTGGCCGTATCGTTTCGAGCAGGAAACGGCGGAACATGTTTGATGTGCCCGGTGACCACAGCCAGCCATTTTCGGTGGGCGGATGAGCAACGATGCTGCGGTCGAGTTGATCGAACTGCGCGCCGCTGACCTCCGACAACCGCAGCACCAAAAACGAGCTTCGCAGGCCGCCATTGCGTGTCTCGAGCTGCAACCCCCTCAGGCCAGTCCCCAATGCGGCGCCAGTGGCATCGATCTCGATCACCGCGCTCGATGTGAAGGCGACACCGCGCGGCAGCGCCAGATGCGCCTGGACGTGCATGGCGGCAAAGTCGGCGAGCAGATAGTCGTCGGAATCGACGAAGGTGACGAAATCGCCGCGCGCGACATCGAGGCCCTTCAATGCGCCGGCGAGCGCGCCGAGGTTTTCGTCGAGCCAGATCGTGCGAAACCGCGGGTCGTCGGCGATCTCTGCCTCGATCTCTGCGCGACTGTCGTCCGTCGAGCCATTGTCGACGACGATGGCCTCGAAGTTGGGGTAGGTCTGGTTGCGAACCGAGCGGATCGCCGATCCCACGAAGCGGGCGTAGTTCCAGTTGCGGATGATGAAAGAGACGAGCGGGTAGGTTACCGGTTCGGGCGCCAGCTCGTTGAGCAAAATCCCGCCAAGCGACAAATTCGATGCTGACGTCTCAACCGACAGCTCGTCCAGCTTCTTGTGCACTCACGATTCCCCGACAATGGCTGAGCGGGGCAGGCGCTCTTGCAATGGCTTTGCACATCGCACGACATGCGAACCTTGGCAACATGGGGGCGTCGGCGTCAATCCAGCGCGCGGTCGAGATGTGTGTAGCCGCCGTCGACGAACAGCCACTGGCCGGTGGTGTGGCTGGCTTTGTCTGAGAGGAGGAAAATGATGGTGTCGGCGATCTCTTCCGAGGTCGTCATACGCTGTCCGAGAGGGATGCGGCGGGTGATTTCTTCCAGCCGGGCCTGGGGATCGTCGAAGGTCTTGAGCCACTTTTCGTAGAGCGGCGTCATTACCTCGGCCGGGATGACGGCGTTGACGCGGATGCCGTCGCCCCGCAAAGCCGCTGCCCATTCGCGGGTCAGCGACAGCTGCGCGCCCTTGGCGGCGGTGTAGCCGCTGGTGCTGCCCTGGCCCGTCAGCGCGGTCTTGGAGGAGACGTTGACGATCGCCCCACGCGATTTCTTCAGCCACGGCAGGCAGTGATGAGCGGTCGTGTAGTAGTGGATCAGGTTGCGTTCCAGCGACTCGCGGAAGGCATCCGGACCAGCCTCAAGATCGATGCCGTCATTGATGCCGGCATTGTTGACCAGCCCGTCGATGCGACCGAAGGCCTTCGCCACCTGTTCAATGGCCGCGCCGATTTCCGGGTCGTGCATCAGCTCGACCTGAATGAACAGCGAGCGCGGCGATGCTGCCTTGAGTTTCGCCGCGAAGTCTTCAGCGAGCGGACTGCGGCCGAATACGACGGGGATCGCGCCTTCGGCAGCGAGGCCGAGCGTGACCGCGCCGCCAATGCCGGCACCGCCGCCGGTGACGATGACCACCTTGTCCTTCAGGCCGAGATCCATTGTCGTCAACCCTTGAACTGATAGTCTTCGAGCGTCGCCGGCTTCATCTCGATCGAGAAGCCTGGCGCGGTTGGCGGCATGTAGGCGGCGTTGACGACGGTGCACGGTTCCTTGAAGTGCTCGTGCAGGTGGTCGACATATTCGACGACGCGGCCTTCGCGGGTGCCGGCGATGCAGACATAGTCGATCATCGACAGATGCTGGACGTATTCGCACAGGCCGACGCCGCCGGCATGCGGGCAGACCAGAAGGTTGTACTTCGCCGCCATCAGCAGCACGGCCAGGATCTCGTTGACGCCGCCGAGGCGGCAGGAGTCGATCTGCACCACATCGATGGCGCCGCGCATGATGAACTGCTTGAACATGATGCGGTTCTGGCACATCTCGCCGGTGGCGACCTGTACCGGCGCCACGGCTTCGCGGATCTTGCGATGGCCCTCGACGTCATCAGGGTTGGTCGGCTCCTCGATGAACCACGGCTTGGCGAAAGCGAGGTCGCGCACCCATTCGATGGCCTGGCCGACTTCCCAGACCTGGTTGGCGTCGATCATCAGCTGGCGATCGGGGCCGAGCACTTCGCGGGCGATGCGCAGGCGCCTGATGTCGTCGGCCTTGTCGCGGCCGACCTTGAGCTTGACGTGGTTGAAGCCGGCATCGACCGCTTCCTGGCAGAGCCGGCGCAACTTTTCGTCCTCATAGCCGAGCCAGCCGGCGGAGGTGGTGTAGCAGGGATAGCCCTCGCGCTCGAGGATGGCGATGCGTTCGGCCTTGCCGGGCGCCTTGTCGCGCAGCATGGCGAGCGCTTCGTCTGAAGTGATGCAGTCGGTGATGTATCGGAAGTCGATGCAGCGCACGAGTTCTTCCGGCGACATGTCGGCGACAAGCTTCCACACCGGCTTGCGCACCATCTTGGCCCAGATGTCCCAGACGGCGTTGACCACCGCACCGGTGGCGAGATGGATCGCGCCCTTGTCGGGTCCGATCCAGCGCAACTGGCTGTCTGAGGTGACATGGCGCCAGAAGGCGCCCATGTCGGCGGTCACCGTTTCCATGTCCAGCCCGACGACCAGGTGGCGCATCGCCTCGATCGCGGCGCAGCAGATCTCGTTGCCGCGGCCAATGGTGAAGGTCAGGCCGTGGCCTTCGATGCCTGGCGCGTCGGTTTTCAGGATGACATAGGCCGCCGAATAATCGGGGTCCGGGTTCATCGCGTCGGAGCCGTCGAGATGCTGCGAGGTCGGGAAGCGCAGGTCGAGCACCCGCATGTCGATGATGCTGGTCATGGTAGGGTATCCCTGAGGGGTTCAGGCAGCGACGACGCGCTGCCTCTGGGTGCCGAGGCCTTCGATACCGAGGGTCATCGTCTGGCCGGGCTTGAGATAGACTGGGGGCTTCTGGCCGAGCCCGACGCCGGGCGGTGTGCCGGTGGAGATGACGTCGCCGGCCTGCAGGCTCATGAAGCGGCTGAGGTAGGCAACGACCTGCTGGACGGTGAAGATCATGGTCCTGGTCGAGCCGTCCTGGAACCGCTTGCCGTCGACGTCGAGCCACATCTTGAGGTCCTGCGGGTCGGCGATCTCGTCAGCCGTCACCATCCAGGGGCCGGTCGGGCCGAAGGTGTCGCAGCCCTTGCCCTTGTCCCAGGTGCCGCCGCGCTCGATCTGGTATTCGCGTTCGGAGACGTCGTTGATGACGCAATAGCCGGCGACGTGGCTCATCGCGTCTGCCTCGTCGATGTAGCGGCCGGGCTTGCCGATGACGACGCCAAGCTCGACCTCCCAATCGGTCTTGACCGAGCCGCGTGGGATTTCGACGTCGTCGTCGGGACCGACGATGGCCGAGGTCCATTTGTTGAATACGATGGGTTCGGCGGGGATGGCTGCGCCGGTCTCAGCGGCGTGGTCGGCGTAGTTGAGGCCGATGCAGATGAATTTGCCGATGCGGCCGACGCAGGCGCCGAGGCGCAGGTTCTGCTGCGGGGTCCCGGCAACAAGCGGCAACGTGGCGACGTCGACAGCGCGGAGGCGGTCGAGGCCTGCAGGCGTCAGCACGTCGCCGGCAATGTCGTCGATTATGCCTGAGAGGTCGCGGACGCGGCCGGCAGTGTCAAGGACGCCGGGCTTTTCGGTACCCTTGGGGCCGTAGCGGAGCAGTTTCATCTGGATCACCTTGATTGAAAGAAACCGGAGGCGGCACACCGCCTCCGGGGAGAGTTGCGCGGGATCAGTCGTACAACACCGCTGCGATCTCGGGCTGATCGATGTTGGTCTTGTCGTAGTAGTAGAAGCCGGTGTCGATGTTCTTCTCAACGGCTTCGCCCTTGGCTGCCTTGACCGCCGCTTCGACGGTCTTGTAGCCGATGCCGACCGGGTTCTGGGTGATGGCGCCGGCCATCTGGCCGTCGCGGATCGCCGCCTTCTGCTGGGCGCCCGAGTCGTAGCCGATGATCACCAGCTGACGGCCCAGTTCCTTGGCGCCGTTGACGACGCCGATGGCCGAGCCTTCATTGGCGCCGAACATGCCCTTGAGATCAGGGTTGGCCTGCAGGATCGCCTTGGTGATCTCAGTCGACTTGAGGTGATCGCCTTCACCATATTCGATGGCGACGATCTCGACCTTCGGATGGGCTTCCTTCATGCGGTTGACGAAGCCGTCGCGGCGATCGATGCCGGTGCGGCTGGTCTGGTCATGCACGACCAACGCCACCTTGCCTTCGTCGCCGATCAGCGCGGCCATCTTGTCGGCGGCAAGCGCTGCGGCGGCGATGTTGTTGGTCGATGCGGTGGCGACAGGGATGTCGCCTTCGACGCCGGAGTCGAAGGCGACGACCGGGATCTTGGCGTCCTTGGCCTGCTGCAGCAGCGGCAGCGCTGCCTGGCTGTCGAGCGCGGCGAAACCGATCGCCGCCGGCTTCTTGGCGAGCGCCGCCGCCAGCATGTCGATCTGGCGGTCGACCTGCGTTTCCGAATCCGGACCTTCGAAGGTGACGGTGACGCCGAGATCGGCGGCGGCCTTGTCGGCGCCCGCCTTCACGGCCTGCCAGAACTGGTGCTGGAAGCCCTTGGAGATGAGCGGGATGTACATCTTGTCCTGGGCCATTGCCATGGTCGAGCCGTAGCCGAGGATTGTCATGGCGCTGAGGGCGCCAAGCACGGTGCGTCTAGTGAACATGTTTCCTCCGATTGAATCTTGGTTGATCGTTGCCGGGGGAGCGCTTTCGCTCTCTTCTTGGTGTTGGCGCAGCACGACGGCGCTGCGCGAAGCAAGCCTTGCTCAAAGCCTGCGGCGCCGCAGAATGTCGGTGTAGACGGCGAGAATGATGATCGAGCCGGTGACCACGGTCTGCCACTCCTGGGCGACCGATAGGATGCGCAGCCCGTTGGCGAGCACGGAGATGATGAGCGCTCCGATGAGCGTGCCGATGATGGTGCCGCGGCCGCCTGACAGCGAGGTGCCGCCGATGACGACCGCCGCGATGGCGTCGAGTTCGTAGCCCTGGCCGAGCGCCGGCTGCGCCGAGTTGAGGCGCGACGCGATCAGCAGCCCGGCGATGCCGCAGATGCCGCCGGCGAGCGCGTAGACGGCGATCTTCCAGCGGTCGGTGTTGACGCCCGACAGTCGCACCGCCTCCTCGTTCGATCCCAGCGCGAAGGTGAAGCGGCCGAGGATGGTGCGCTCAAGGATGAAGCTCGTGGCGATCGCCACCAGGAACAGGATCAGCACACCATTGGGTATGGGCAGGCCGGGAATGACCGTGCCGATCAGCGAACCTTGCGAGATCTGGGTGAAGCCGGGGGTGCCGTTGAAATAGATCGGCCGGGTGCCGGAGATGACCAGCGACAGCCCCTTGAGGATCAGCATCATGCCGAGCGTGGCGATGAAGGGCGGGATCTTGAGCTTGGCGACGAAGGTGCCCGAGAGCGTCCCGCTGGCGGCGCCGGCGAGGATGGCGGCAAGCACGCCAAGGCCGAGCGGCATGCCCCAGAAGGTCAGCACCACGCCCGCGATGACAGCACAGAAGGTCATCAGCGTGCCGACCGACAGGTCGATGCCGCCGGTTATGATGACCAGCGTCGCGGCAATCGCCAGCACGCCGTTGACCGAGGTCGCCTGCAGGATGGCGATGATGTTGGAGGTCTGCATGAAGTTGGGCGAGGCGAGGCTGAACACAAGGACCAGCGCGATCAGGCTGGCGAAGGCGAGCAGTCGGTGCGCGCCGGAGAATTTCGAGCCTATCGAGGCAGTTCCACTGGATGCTGTCGCACTCATTTGGCCTCTCCCTTAGCCGGCTTTGTTTGTTTGTTATTGTTGTTCGCGCCTTCGCCGCGCAGCGTGGCGAGGTGCATGATCTCTTCCTGGCTGGCGCCACCTGAAAGAATGCCGGTAAGCCTGCCCTCGCACATGACGGCGATACGGTGGCTGAGACGAAGTACCTCGGGCAGCTCGGACGAGATGACGATGATGGCGCGGCCCTGCTGGGCCAGTGCGTTGAGCAGCTTGTAGATCTCGTTCTTGGCGCCGACGTCGATGCCGCGCGTCGGCTCGTCGAAGATCAGCACCTCGCAGTCGCGCAACAGCCACTTGGCGATGACGATCTTCTGCTGGTTGCCACCGGAGAGCAGGCGAACTTCCTGTTTGTCGGACGGGGTCTTGATCGCGAGCTGGTCGATGTAGCGGACCGCCACATCGTGCATCGCCGCCTCCTTCAGCAACCCGCCCGGGCCGGTGAAGCGGCGAAGGCTTGCCAGCACGACGTTGTTGCGCACGTCCATGCCGGTGGCGAGGCCGAAATGCTTGCGGTCCTCGGAGAGGTAGCCGATGCCGGCGCGTACGGCGTCCTGCGGCATATGGATGTCGACCTTCTTGCCATGCATGAAGATGTCGCCGCCGTCGCGGCGGTCGGCGCCGAAGATGGCGCGTGCGACCTCGGTGCGGCCGGCACCCATCAGCCCGGCGAAACCGAGGATTTCGCCCTTGCGCACGGAGAAACTGACGTCGCGGATGGTGGCACCACGATTGAGGTTCCTGACCTCGAGCACGACCTCGGAGTTCGAATGATCGGGAACGTCTGGGCGCTCATCGGTGAGGGCGCGGCCGACCATCATCGAGATGATCTTTTCCACCGGCGTCGTCTCGGCCGGCACGGTGCCAATGTATTCGCCGTCGCGCATGATGGTCACGCGGTCGGCGATGCGCTTCAGCTCATCCATCTTATGCGAGATGTAGACGATACCGACGCCTTCGGCCTTGAGGCGGGCGATGATGGCGAACAGCTCGTTGATCTCGGCGTCGTTCAGGGCAGCCGTCGGCTCGTCCATGATCAGCACGCGTGAGCGATAGGACAGCGCCTTGGCGATCTCGACCATCTGCTGGCGGGCGATGGTCAGCCCACCGACCAGCGTGCGCGGGTCGAGCTTCAGATGCATGCTGGCGAAGATTTCGGCGGCCTGGCCGTTGAGCTTGCCTTCGTCGAGCAGCAGGCCGGCCGCCTTGCGCGGCTCGCGGCCGATGAACATGTTCTGCGCCGCCGTCAGATGCGGCATCAGGTTGAGTTCCTGATGGATGATGCCGATGCCGAGATCCTGCGCCTGGCGCGGCGAGTTGATGTCGACCGGCTTGCCATCGAGCAGGATCTCGCCACCGTCGCGGCGGTAGATGCCGGCGAGGATCTTCATCATCGTCGACTTGCCGGCGCCGTTCTCGCCCATCAGCGCATGCACTTCGCCCGAACGCAGTTCGAGCTGGGCATTGTGCAAAGCGCGTACGCCGGGGAACGACTTTTCGATGTCCTTCATGACGACGACGGCGTTCATGCGCGGCCTCCTTCGAGGCCGTAGAAGAGCTTGGCTGCGCCACCATGGATGCTCGCGCGTTCGGCGGCGCCAAGCTCGGCGAGCAGAAGTTCGGTGACCTCGATCCAGAAATCATAGCCCGCCGCAAGCGTCAGCACGGGCCAGTCGGAGCCCCAGACGACGCGCTTTGGGCCAAACCAGGTGAGCAGCCGCTCGACCGTCGGCATCAGTGCGGCGGCGGCGGCCACGGGTGTTGTGCGGCGCCCGGACGGCAGTTCGGTGAGCAGGCCCGAAAGCTTGCAATAGACCTGCGTGTGGCCGGAAAGCTCGGCCATGCCGATCTTCCACATGCCATGGCGCGGGTCCTCGGCAGGGGCGGCGAAGGCCGGCTTGGCGGCATGGTCGATGATGACGGGCAGATCCGGGTGCATCTCGACAAAACGGCTGAGCGACTGGAGATGCTGCGGCATGACCAGCGCATCGAAACGCAGGCCGAGGCGCTTCAGCGCGGCGATCGCTTCAGGATGAGGGCGGGTGGCGATCCAGTCGGGATCGTCGAGGTCCTGCAGCATCGGCCGGACGCCTTTGAACAGCGGGTTTCTCGCCAGGCTCTCCAGAGAGGCCACGCTTTCAGCGGTGGAAAGATCAACCCAGCCGACAACGCCGGCGACCGCTTTGTCCTCGCGCCCCTGATCGAGCAGGAACAGCGTCTCCGCTTCAGTCGGCGCGGCCTGGACGAGAATGCGCTGGCCTATGCCAGCCGTCTCGGCGAGCGGCCGCATGTCGGCAGTGCCGAAATCACGATAGATCGGCGCAAGGTGGGCGGCATCAGGCGTCAGCCAGCCATAGTCGCCGCGCTGGAGCGCCCAGTAGTGGCAGTGGCCGTCGATCCTTTCGATCATGGCCGCCGCCCCGCCTAGATGGTGACGCCGCCGTCGACCAGGACAGCCTGGCCGGTGACGAAGCGGGATTCATCGGACAACAGGTAGACGACAAGCGGCGCGATGTCGTCCACGGTCGCCAACCGGCCGATCGGCTGGCGGGCGATGAAGTCCTTCTCGGCCTGCACAGGGTCGGCGGCGGCAGCGATACGGCCGCGCAGCGACGGCGTGTCGACGGTGCCGGGGCAGAGCGCGTTGCAGCGCACGCCGCGGCGGATGTAGTCAGCGGCCATGCCCTTGGTGAAGCCGATCACCGCCGCCTTGGTGGCGCCGTAGAGCAGGCGGTTGGGGAAGCCTTTGATCGAGGAGGCCATCGACGCCATGTTGAGGATGGCGACGCTGCCTGTCTTTTCAGCCTGCTCCAGCATGCCGGGCAGGAAGGCCTTTGACGTGCGGTACATGCTCTTGACGTTGAGGTCGAAGCTGAAATCCCAGTCTTCGTCACTGCAGTCCAAAATGGTGCCGTTGTGGACGAAGCCGGCGCAATTGAAGAGCCCGTCGAGTGGAGCCTGATGCTTGGCGAAGGCGGCGACAGCCGCACTATCGCGCACATCGAGACGATGGATCTCGATGCGGTCGCTTTCCGTGGCAAGCGCTGTCAGTGCCTCGGCGTTGATATCGGTGGCAATGATGTGGGCGCCTTCAGCGGCGCAGGCCAGCGCACTGGCGCGGCCGATGCCTTGGGCGGCGGCGGAAATGAAGATGCGTTTCCCGCTTAGTCGCATAACCGTTGCCCTCCCAGCAAACTGCTTGCGTCTGTCTATATACGAACATACTATTCATAAATGAACCGACCTTGCAATGGGGAAATGCGAGGGCGGTCACGAGGGAGGACTTCGAGCGATGCCAAAACGGCCGATCAATGCCGCGAACGACCAGGACAAGGATGAGCGCTACCGGGCGCCGGCGCTCGACAAGGGGCTCGATATTCTGGAGCTGTTGTCCGAGCAGCCGGGCGGGCTGACCCGCGCTGAAATCGTCAAGGCGATGGGCCGGGGGCCAAGCGAGGTCTACCGCATGCTCGAACGGCTGGTGGCGCGTGACTATGTCAGCCGCTCACCCGAAGGCGACCGCTACGCCCTGACGATGAAGCTGTTCATCCTCGCCCACCGCCATCCGCCGGTGCGCCGCCTTGTGGCGCGCGCGCTGCCGCTGATGGATGCCTTCGCCAGCGAGGCCGGCCAATCCTGCCATCTCGTCGTTCCAGAAGGCGGCGCGGCACTCGTCGTCGCGCATGCCAGCTGCCCCGGCAACTGGGAGTTCGGCATCCGCATCGGTGCCCATATCGAGCTTTTGACCACCAGCTCCGGCCATATCCTGCTCGCCTTCCTGGATGAGCAGGCGCAATCGGAGCTGGCGATGCGCTGGGAAGGCACGAAACAGGCCGAGGCACGAGACAAGCTCGAGCCGGTGCTGGAAGCCTATCGCCAGGCCGGCCACCGTGTCGGGCCGAGCCAGCAGATGCGCGCCATCGAGGATATCTCGGTGCCGATCCTGTCGCCCGACGGTTATGCGATCGCCGTGCTGACCTGCCCCTATATCCAGAGGCTCGACGACAAGCAGGCCGACATCGACCAGACGCTCGTCCTGCTCAAGGACGTGGCGGCGAAGCTTTCGCTGTCGTAGCTCGAAGGGGCCTCTTCGCCGGCAAAACCCCCACCCCTAACCCCTCCCCACAAGGGGGAGGGGGACTTTTCGTCACGGTCACCCCAAGCTGATGTCGGCGATCTTGGCGCGACGGCAGCTATCCCCCTCCCCCTTGTGGGGGTAGGGGTTAGGGGTGGGGGTAGTGTCGAAGGAAAGTGGAAGCTTCAAGCATCCGGCGGGATGACACCCTTGCGCACGGCGAAGTCGGCGTAGAAGCGGCGCTCCTGCGTCTGGATGACCGCATAGGCCTGCTTGGCGCGGTCGTAGAAGGCAAAGCGCTCGATGCCGACCATTTTGGTGCCGGTGCCGGCAATCAACTTGCCGACCTCGTTCTGGACGTCCGGGATCTCGTCCGGCTTGCCGACGACCTCCATGCGGCCGAAGGCATCGTCGACGAAGGTGTCGACGGGCATCACCGACAGCACGGCCTTCATCACCCGGACGATGTCGGCGTCGATGCGCAGCGGACGGCCATGGACGGTCTGCCTGGCCATGGCATCGGCCGGGAAGTTGGCGTCGGCGATGATCAGGTCGTCGCCATGGCCCATGGAGCGCAGCACGTAGAGCACGTCGGCGCTGAGCAGTGGATCGATCCCTAAGAGCATGGGCGGATACCTGATGATGCGGGTTGCGGCTCGATTGCAATGTGCAGGCGTGGTCGGCAACAGGCAAGCGAAAGCCTTGGCTCAAGGCTCCCGAACAAACCCTTCGCTCGCGACCAGGAGGTTGCGCGTGTAATCCTTGGTGACTTTGCGGGAGGCGAGATCGCCGGCTTCGAGCCGCTCGACCTCCTCGCCGGTCTGCATCACCATCAGCCGCTCGCACATATGGGTGATGACGCCGAGGTCGTGGCTGACCATGACGAAGGTCAGCTTGCGGTTGCGGCGGATCTGTTCGAGCAAATTGAGCACTTCCGCCTGCACCGAGGCGTCGAGCGCCGAGGTTGGCTCGTCGAGCAGAAGCACCGAGGGTTCCAGGATCAGCGCGCGGGCAATGGCGACGCGCTGGCGCTGGCCGCCCGACAGCTGGTGCGAATAGCGGAAACGGAAGCCGGAGCCGAGGCCGACCTCGTCGAGCGCGCGCTGGATGCGCTTTTCTGTGTCGGCAAAACCGTGGATATCGAGCGGTTCGAGCAGCAGCCGGTCGACGGTCTGGCGCGGGTGCAGCGAACCATAGGGGTCCTGGAACACCATCTGGACCTGGCGATAGAATTCCTTTTCGCGGGTCTTGCCCAGGCGCTTGCCGCCGACGTCGATGGTGCCGGAGGTCACGGGCGCCAGACCGGCGACCGCGCGCAGCAGCGTCGATTTTCCCGAGCCGGATTCGCCGACAAGGCCGAAGGATTCGCCCTGCGCGACGGTCAGGCTGACATCCTTCAACGCGATGAAATCGTCATAGACGACGCGCAGTTTGTCGATCGCAAGCGCAGGGGTCAAAGCAGCCACTCCGGCTGGCGGTCGAGCACGGGCAGCGGGTGCCGGTTCTCGCCAATCTTGGGCATGCAGTTGAGCAGGCCTTGCGTGTAGGGGTGCTTCGCCTGCGAGAGCTCGGAGGCCTTGAGCTCCTCGACGATCTTGCCGGCATACATGACGATCACCCGGTCGCAGAAGGTCGAGACCAGGCGCAAATCGTGCGAGATGAAGATCAGCCCCATGCCACGGTCGATGACCAGCCGGTCGAGGATGCGCAGGATGTCGAGCTGCACGGTGACGTCGAGCGCCGATGTCGGCTCGTCAGCGATCAGAAGCTCCGGGCCTGCGATCAGCATCATGGCGATCATCGCGCGCTGGCCCATGCCGCCCGACACCTCGTGCGGGTAGAGGTCGTAGACGCGCTTGGGGTCGCGGATCTGGACGGCGGCGAGCATGTCGAGCGCACGCGCACGCGCCTCCGACTTGCCAACCTTTTCGTGCGTGCGCAGCGTCTCGACGATCTGCCGGCCGATGGTCATGACGGGATCGAGCGAATATTTCGGATCCTGCAGGATCATGGCGATGCGGTTGCCGCGCAGTGCCCGGCGCTCGGCAGCGGAGGCTTTCAACAGGTCGATGCCGTTGAATTCAAGCCGCCTGGCCTTGATCTCGGCCTGCAGCGGCGTCAGCCCCATTATGGCGCGGCCGGTCTGCGACTTACCGGAGCCGGACTCGCCGACAATGCCGAGCCGCTCCTGGCCGAGCGCGAAGGAAACACCGCGCACGGCCTCGACTACGCCAGTGCGGGTAGGAAACGAAACCCTCAGGTCTTCGACATGCAGCAGGGTGCTCATTGGCCACCGCTGCGGGTGTCGAGGGCGTCGCGCAGCCCGTCGCCGAGAAGGTTGAAGCCAAGGCTGACGATGAGGATGGCCGCACCGGGAGCGGCAGCGACCCACCACTGGTCGAGGATGAAGCGGCGGCCCGACGCGATCATCGCACCCCATTCCGGCAGCGGCGGCTGCGCGCCGAGGCCGAGGAAACCGAGGCCGGCGGCGGTCAGGATGATGCCGGCCATGTCGAGCGTGACGCGCACGATCAGCGACGAGATGCACAGCGGCATGATGTGGCGCAGCACGATGCGCATCGGCGAAGCACCCATCAGCTTGACCGCCGCGATGTAGTCGGAGTTGCGCACTGTCAGCGTTTCGGCACGCGCGATGCGGGCATAGGGCGGCCACGAGGTCAAAGCGATGGCAATGATGGCGTTTTCGATGCCGGGCCCGAGTGCCGCGACGAAGGCCAGTGCCAGCACCAGCTTGGGAAACGCCAGGAAGATGTCGGTGATACGCATCAACACCGCATCGACCCAGCCGCCGGCATAACCGGCGGCAGTGCCGACCAACAGGCCGATGGGAGCGGCGATGACCGCGACCAGAACGATGACCTGCAAGGTCAGCCGCGAGCCGTAGATCAGGCGCGAGAGGATGTCGCGGCCCTGGTCGTCGGTACCGAGCCAGTTGGTGGCGCTGGGCGCCAGCAGGCGGGCGTTCTTGAGGTCGCCGATATAGGGCGAATGGGGAGCCAGCAGCGGCGCAACTGCGGCGACGAACAGCAGCAGCAGGATGATGCCGAGGCCGATGACCGCAAGCTTGTTTGCGGCAAAGCGGCTCCACGTCAGATAGGCGCGGCCGAGCCGGGCCTGCAGGCGCGATTGCGGACGGTCGGTGAGGAGCCATTCGCGGCGGGTCATGACAGTGTCGCTCATCGGATCCGCGTCCTTGGGTCGAGCAGGCGATAAAGCAGGTCAGAGAGCAGGTTGAGCGCGATGAACACCGAACCGATGACGATCGTGCCGCCCAGCACCGCGTTCATGTCGGCGTTCTGCAGCGAGTTGGTGATATAGAGGCCAAGGCCGGGCCAGGCGAAGACCGTCTCGGTCAGGACCGAGCCTTCGAGCAAGCCGGCGTAGGACAGCGCGATGACCGTCACCAGCGGCACGGCGGCGTTGCGCAGCGCGTGGCCCCAGATGATGCGGGTTTCCGACAGGCCCTTGGCGCGCGCGGCGACAATGTATTCCTGGCTCAGCTCGTTGAGCATGAAGGAGCGAGTCATGCGGCTGATATAGGCGAGCGAGAAGTAGCCGAGCAGCGAGGCCGGCAGGATGATGTGGGCAAAGATGTCCTTGAACGCCGCCCAGTCGCGGTTGAGCACCGCGTCGAGCAAATAGAAGCCGGTGATCGGGGTGAAGGTGTATTCGAACACCACGTCGATGCGGCCGGGGCCGGCGGTCCAGCCGAGCCGGGCATAGAACACCAATAGCGCCAACAGGCCGAGCCAGAAGATCGGCACCGAATAGCCGATCAGCCCGATGATGCGCACGACCTGGTCGGCGAGGCTGCCGCGCTTGACCGCGGCGAGCACGCCGAGCGGGATGCCGAGCGCCGCACCGATGACGGTGCCGACGGTGGCGAGTTCCATGGTCGCCGGGAAGACCCGGCGGATGTCAGCCATGACAGGGTTGGTGGTCAGCACCGAGGTGCCGAAATCGCCCTGCAGCACGCCTTTCACATAGAGATAGAACTGCTGGTAGTAGGGCAGGTTGAAGCCCATCTCGATGCGTGTGCGCTCGACGACATGAGCGGGCGCCCGGTCGCCGACGATGGCCAGAACCGGATCGATCGGCACGACACGGCCGATGAAGAAGGTCACCGCCAATAGGCCGAGATAGGTCGTTGCCACGATCACCACAAAACTGGCGACCGCCTTGAGAATGTCGGAGGCGCGCTTGTTGGCGCGCCTCGCTTGGGTTTGGTTTTCCATGCTGCTCAACGGAGTGATCTTTGTGAGATCATTCCTTGGTCACGGGGGCGACGAAGTTGGAGTCGAAGTTCGGCCCGAGCTTGTAGTTCTTGACGTTGCCGCGCAGGCCGGCAACCTCGGTCTGCTGGAAGATCAGCAGGAACGGGCTGGTGTCGAGCGCTGCCTGCTGCAGCTCCTTGTACATGGTGGCGCGCTTGTCGTTGTCGCGCTCCAGAAGGGCGGCCTTGGTCTTTTCGGTCAGCTCCGGCACGTCCCAGGCATTGCGCCAGGCCAGCGTCTTCACGGTGCCGTCGTCGGCATTGTTGGGGTTGGAGGTGAAGGTCTCGGCGTTGGAGTTCGGATCCCAGTAATCCATTCCCCACTGGCCGATATACATGTCGTGGTTGCGGGCGCGGTACTTGGTCAGCGTCTGCTTGCCGTCGCCGGGGATGATCTCGAGCTTGACACCGGCCTGGCCGACGGTCTGCTGGAAGGATTCGGCGATGCCCGTCACCGGCTGGGTGTTGCGCACGTCCATGGTGACGGTGAAGCCATCCTTCAGCCCTGCCTTCTCCAGCAGTTCCTTGGCCTTGGCGACGTCGAAGGTGAACGGGTTGGAGTCGAGCGCGCCGAGCACGCCCTTGGCCTGGTAGGTCTGGCGGATTTCACCGATGCCCTTGATCAGCGTCGAGCCGATGGCGTCGTAGTCGACCAGGTACTTCAGCGCCTGGCGCACTTCGGGCTTGGCCAGGTTGGGGTTCTTCTGGTTGAGGCTGATGTAGTAGACGGTGCCCTTGGGCGCGCTGGTGGTGGTCAGATCGGCGTTCTTCGAGACCGCTTCGAGGTCGCCTGGCTCGAGGTTGCGGGCGACGTCGATGTCGCCGGCTTCGAGCATCAGGCGCTGGGTCGCGCTTTCCTTGACGTGGCGATAGATGACACGGGCGAGGGCCGGCTTGTCGCCGTAGTAGTTGTCGTTGCGTTCCAACACGAGGATTTCGTTGGCGCGCCAGTCGCGGATCTTGAACGGACCCGAGCCGGCATAACCTGTCTTGAGCCAGCCATTGCCGAAATCGTTGTCGAACTTGTAGTCGTCGGTCGGTGTCACCGGTGCGACGTGCTCGAGCACCAGCTTGCTGTCCATCACGGCGCCGACAGTTGCCGTCAGGCAGTTCAGCACGAAGGACGGCGCGTAAGACTTGTCGACGGTGAAGACGAAGGTGCTGTCGTCGACGGCCTTTGCCTTTTCGGTGACGTTGTCCTTGGTCAGGCCGAACTGGGTGAGGATGAAGGCCGGGCTCTTGTCGAGCTTGACGACGCGCTCGAACGACCAGGCGACGTCCTTGGCGGTGATCGCATTGCCGGACGCGAACTTCAGGCCGGACTTGAGCTTGAAGGTGTAGACCAGGCCGTCGTCGGAAACCGTCCAGCTCTCGGCGACACCTGGGCGTACCTTGGTGGTGTCGTTGATGTCGAGGCGCACCAGCATGTCATAGGCGTTGCCGAGGAATTCGGCCGGGCTGAGCTCGAACGACTCTGCCGGGTCAAGCGTGATGGTGTCGTCGATGGCCCAGGCCTGGACCAGCGTGTCGGCAGGAGTCACTGCAAGCGCGGGTGCCGCGAACACCATTGCCGACAGCGCAGCGCCTGCAAGCATAAGACGGAAATGCCCGTTCATTTTACCGATCATCATTTTTCAGTTCCCCAAGTTGACGATTATTTATTTTTAGGCCGCCGTTTCGTGCCAGGCCGAGCGCAACACCCTCAGCCAGTTGTCACGGCAGATTTTCGCCAGATCGGCGTCACCGTATCCAGCATTCCGCAGAGCCGCAACGAGGTTCTGAAGCCCGGTTGCGTCGCCGATCTCGGCCGGCATGGTGGCGCCGTCGAAGTCCGAACCGAGCGCCACGCCGTCGATGCCGACATGCTCGACGAGATAGTCGATGTGGCGGATCATGTCGGAGAGCGGTGTGTCGGTGTTCTTGGCTCCGTCCTCGCGCAGCATGGTGACGGCGAAGTTGAGCCCGACCAGGCCGTTGCTCTCGCGCACGGCGGCAAGCTGCTTGTCGGTCAGGTTGCGGCTGATCGGCGTGATCGCATGGACGTTGGAGTGGCTGACGATCAGCGGCTGGTCGCTGAGCTTGGCGACGTCCCAGAATCCCTGTTCGGTGATGTGGGCGAGATCGATGGCGATGCCGATGCGATTGCATTCCTTGACCAGCCGCCTGCCGGCCTCGGTCAGGCCGGGACCGGTATCGGGGCTCGACGGGAAGGCAAAGGGCACGCCATGGCCGAACACCGTGTTGCGGCTCCACACCGGGCCGAGCGAGCGCAGGCCGGCGGCGTAGAACACATCAAGCGCGGCAAGATCGACGTCGATCGCCTCGCAGCCTTCCATGTGCAGCACTGCCGCGAACTTGCCAGCGGCTTGTGCTGCGTCGATGTCGGCGCCGTTGCGGCAGATCTTCCAGCCGCCGGCACGCTCGATCCTGAAGGCAATCGATGCCATGTCGAGGGCGATGTCGAGCGAAGGCGCGCGTTCGAGCGGCTTGCACAGCGGAATGGCGTAGTGGCCGTTTTCGTCGCGCACTTCGTCGGGCATGTTGGTGGAGGTGATGTAGATCGCACACAGGCCGCCGACGAGGCCGCCCTTTTGGGCGCGCAGCATGTCGATATGGCCCTGCTTGGTGCCTTCGATGAATTCGGCCACCGGGTCGGCACCCTTGGCGGCGTTGTTCCACAACCGATAAAGCACGTCGTTGTGGCCGTCGAAAACTGCCTGCATTACCCACTCCTGTCTGCGGCGGCAGTTGGATGATGCGCGACAGGGCAAGTCAACCTGCCCGCTGGCGTGCGCTTTGCGCCGATGCCGCAAATCCGCTTCGCGCAGGCAGGCAGGACCAAAAGGAATCTTGGCCTGGACCACTCGTCTTCAGCGGTCCCATTTGGCCGCGGAAATATAAGCAATCGGCTGTGCTATCTGGCCAAAGGCAGTTCTGCACCTGACCTTGCGGAAGAGCTGCGACCTTCTTCGGTCTTGAACTGTGGTGAATATTTATGCAGGCGAGTGAAGCCGGCGGCGTAGCCGCAGGCTTAGTACCAACAGGAAATTTACATATGTCAGAAGTCAGTCTTCTCGATCATGCACTCGTGCGCCTCGACGAGGCGGCGAAACATCTCAATGTCGATGCCGACGTAATCGAGAAACTGAAATTTGCCCGCGAGACCACCAAGGCCCGCCTGATGATCCGCATGGACGACGGCTCGCGCAAATCCTTCCTGGCCTGGCGCTGCCGCTATGACGACACGCGCGGACCGACAAAGGGCGGCATCCGCTTCCATCCGGAATCGACGGCCGACGAGGTCGAGATGCTGGCGTTCTGGATGACCTTCAAATGCGCCGTGATGAACCTGCCCTATGGCGGTGGCAAGGGTGCCGTGCAGGTCGACCCGCGCAAGCTGTCGAAGGCGGAACTGGAGCGGCTGTCCCGCGCCTACATCCAAGCTTTCGCCCGCATCATCGGCCCGGATCGCGATATACCGGCTCCCGACGTCTACACCAATTCGATGATCATGGGCTGGATGGCCGATGAATACGCTCAGATCGTCGGCCAGGCCTCGCCGGGCGTGATCACCGGCAAGCCGCTGGCGCTGGGCGGTTCGCTCGGTCGTGGCGACGCCACCGCGCGCGGCGGTTTCTATCTGGTTCGCCATCTCGCCGAGGAACTCGGCCTCAAGGGCAGCCTGCGCATCGCCGTGCAGGGCTTTGGCAATGCCGGCCAGCACATCGCCCGCCTGCTTGCCTCGGATGGCCACAAGATCGTTGCCGTGTCGGATTCGGAGGGCGCGGTGCGGGCTGCGGGCGGTCTCGACCTCGATCGCCTTTTCGTTGCCAAGGACGCTGGCCGTTCGGTCGTCACCACCGCCGGCCAGGGTGGCCATGAGCTGCTCGATGGCGCGGCTCTCGTCGGTGTCGATTGCGACATCCTGGTGCCATCGGCGCTGGAGAACATGATCCGCATCGACAATGCCGATCTGGTCAAGGCGCGGATCGTGCTCGAACTGGCCAACGGCCCGGTCACCGCGGAAGCCGACGCGATCCTGGAGAAGAAGGGCGTCGTCGTCCTGCCCGATATCCTGGCCAATGCCGGTGGCGTCACCGTCTCGTATTTCGAATGGGTGCAGAACCGCCAGGGCTATTACTGGCCGATCGAGGAGATCCACGAGCGCCTGCGCACCATCATGGAGCGCGAGGGACGTGCCATCTGGGACGTCGCCAAGGCCAAGGATGTGTCGGTGCGCACCGCCGCCTATGTCCATGCGCTGGCACGACTTGCCGAGGCGATCGAAGCGCACGGCACGCAGAACTACTTCGCAAGCTGATCCAATCCGATACGCCGCCGGATCGAGATGGTCCGGCGGTACTGATTCAATGATTTAGAGCGTCATTTGTGCGTCCAACCGGACGCACGGCGCTCTGGCCCGCCATTTTCCGGTTGAAGCGCCGAATTGCTGCGGGTAGGGCTGTTGCCTGAAATCCCCCACAAACCTTGCCTTCGAGGCAGATCCGGCGGCCCGACAATGTCCTTCATTCCCGATTGGTCGACCATCATCCAGTTCGCGATCGCAACCTTCATCATCGCGATCACGCCTGGACCCGACATGACCCTGTTCGTCGGCCGGGCGCTGTCGGAAGGCCGCAGGGCTGGTTTTGCCTGCATGGCCGGCGCGATGACCGGCATCGTCTTCCACACCTCGCTGGTGGCGCTCGGGCTGTCGGCGCTCATCGTTGCCTCGCCGCAGGCCTTCATGGCGCTCAAGATCGTCGGTGCCGGCTATCTGGTCTGGCTCGCCTTCCAGGCGATCACCAAGGGTTCGGCGTTTTCGCCCGACACCACCAAGCGCGCGCCGCGCTCAGTGTTCCAGAACTGGGCGACCGGGCTTGGCATCAACCTGCTCAATCCGAAGATCATCCTGTTCTTCATGACCTTCCTGCCGCAATTCGTCTCCGCCCACGACACCAACGCGCCGGGCAAGCTGCTCTTCCTCGGCGCGATGTTCATCGTGCTGTCGCTGCCGGTTGTGGCACCGATGGTCATCGCGGCAGACAAGTTCGCCGGCCTGCTCAGGAAGAGCCCGCGCGTGACGCGCATCGTCGACTACCTGTTCGCGGGCGTGTTCTCGGCCTTCGCGCTGAAGATCCTTACGGCGCAGGCGAAGTAGGCCGCAGCGCACCGGCGAAGCGGCCGGTGACGAACCAGTAGGCAATGCCGCCGATCAGGCCGCTGCCGATGATCGATACCGGCAGCAGCGGGTCGCGATAAGCGAAGCCATGGTCGCCACTCTGATAGGCGAAGCCGATGAACACCAGCGCCACGAAGCCGCCGGCGAGTGCGTAGAACAGCCAGTCGCGCTTGCCGAGCAACTCGGCGAGCAGCATGACCACGATCGCCGGCACGAAGGCGAAATAGGCCACGAAAAGCGCGGTGAAGGGGATGGTGAAGACCATCGACCCGGTTGCGACCTCTGGCGGGATGTCGGCGGCCATCAGGCCGGCGGCGCCGAGGAAGACCATGTTGAGAAAGGCGCTGGCGGCAAGGGATGCCGCCGCGTAGCCCAGCACCATGTGGGCGAACTTGCCGAGATAAAGAAGGACGCGGCTCACGCCTCGCCGTGTCCAGCGATCATCATCGCCTCGAGCGCCAGGCGCTCGGTCTTCTTCATACGCTCGGATTCCGACTTGAGCTGGCCGCAGGCGGCGAGGATGTCGCGGCCGCGCGGTGTGCGGATCGGCGAGGCGTAGCCGGCATTGTTGATGTAGTCGGCGAATTTCTCGATCGTCTCCCAATCCGAGCACTGGTAGTTGGTGCCGGGCCAGGGGTTGAACGGGATCAGGTTGATCTTGGCCGGAACGCCGCGCAAAAGCTTCACCAGCGCCTTGGCATCCTCGATGCTGTCATTGACGTCCTTGAGCATCACATACTCGAAGGTGATGCGGCGGGCGTTGGACAGGCCGGGATAGGAGCGGCAGGCCTCGATCAGCTCCTTGAGCGGGTACTTCTTGTTGATCGGCACAAGCAGGTCGCGCAAATCGTCATTGGTGGCATGCAGCGAGATCGCCAGCATGACGCCGATCTCCTCGCCGGTGCGGAAGATTTCCGGGACGACACCGGAGGTCGACAGCGTGATGCGGCGCTTGGACAGCGACAGGCCGTCGCCGTCGGAGGCGATCAGCAATGCCTTTTTCACCGCCTCGAAATTGTAGAGCGGCTCGCCCATGCCCATCATGACGATGTTGGAGATCTTGCGGCCCTCGGCCGGCACGATGGCGCCATCAGGCGTATTGCGGTCGGGGAAATCGCCGAGCCGGTCGCGCGCCGTCATCAGCTGCGTCAGGATCTCTTCGGCCGTCAGGTTGCGCACCAGCTTCTGCGTGCCGGTGTGGCAGAACGAGCAGGTCAGCGTGCAGCCGACCTGGGACGAGATGCACAGCGTGCCGCGGCCTTCCTCGGGAATGTAGACGGTTTCGATCTCGACCGGGCGACCAGCGCCGCGCGGCGGAAAGCGGAACAGCCACTTGCGCGTGCCGTCGGAGGAGATCTGCTCCTCGACAATCTCCGGCCTTGCGATGGTGAAGTGCTTCGCCAGTTTGGCGCGCAGGTCCTTGGAGATGTTGAACATGTCGGCGAAGTCGGAGACGCCGCGGACATAGAGCCAGTGCCACAGCTGCTGGACGCGCATCCTGGCCTGGCGTTCGGGAACGGTACCGGAGGCGATCAACGCTTCGGCAAGCTCCTCGCGGGTGAGGCCGATCAGCGACTCCTTGACGGGCGCGGCCGCACGGGCGCGCAACGCGTCCCGGGTGGCATCGGTGGTGAGGTCGAGCGAAAGGGTCATTCGGGCTCAGCTAGGTTCATATCGCGGCAAATGTAGGATTTTGGGGCGACATATCACAGGTCTGTCGCCGCGTCACGTTTTGGCGGCCATGCATTTCTGCCGCAGCTTTGCGTTCTGTTAGGCAATGGCTGGGATGCTGCCCCGATGAGCAACATCCTCCATATCGTGCTGGTGGTGCTCGCCGTCAACCTTGCGGCGTTTGCTGCCTTCTGGCGCGACAAGCTCCTGGCTCGCGCCGGCTCAAGGCGCATCCCTGAGAAAACCCTGCTCTGGCTCGCCTTCGCCGGCGGCAGCCTGGGTGCGTTGTCGGCCCAGCACCTGTTTCGGCACAAGACCCGCAAGGAGCCATTCCGCAGCAGGCTCTACGCGATCGTCGTCCTGCATGCGGTCGCTGTCGCCGCGCTGGCGATCTGGCTGATTGCGCCGCAATGGGCTTCGGGGCTGTTCAACGCGCTGAGCGGCCCGGCGGTTTCGTAGGTTCCCGACGCAAAAAAGCCGGGCGATGGACCGCCCGGCTTTCGAAACCTGTCTCGCGCCTGCGCTTACTTGCAGCTGGTGATCGACGTCAGCGCCGCTGAAATGCCCTTGAGCGAGAAGATGTAGTTGGTCGGGTTGCCGCGGCCGGACTTGGCCGAGACCTTCATGTCCGTGCCGCCCTTCATCGCGGCGATCAGGGCCGGCTCTTCGGCCGCGTTCTCGACCCAGGCCGACTTGCCCTTGGTGAACATCGAGAACGACTTGTCGCCAATGGTGACGGAGACCTTGGAATTTTCCTGGAAATTGTAGCCGGCAATGAACTGCGGCTCGAAGGAAACCTTCTGGCCCGGGCGCTGGCTGACGAAGAAGAACATGTCGCCATGGTCGAGGGTCGGTGGCTGCTTGTCGGTCGGCACCGTCAGCACGTAGCAGACCTTGCCGTTCTGCGCTTGGTAGCTGTAGGTGCCCCAGGCGTTGTGCTGGCCGATCTTGGTCGCCGACTGGGCGAGCGCCGGCATTGCCGACACTGCAAGCACCAGACCCGAAATTGTAGCTATCAAACCGCGCATCGCTTTTCCTGTACCTCAAATGGAGCGGGGCAGGCCGACTGCGCGCCCGCCCGTTCGCTTCATTTTGATTTAATCTGGGTTACCAAAGGGTGAACGTCTTTCAGAAAGGACTTTCACCGCGTGGAACCCCGCCGAACTGCCTGTTGTGGACAGGCACCTTGTCCCTGACGTGGTTGAAAACCACGAAAACGGCAAGAGTTTGACTTTTCGTTTCAGGATGAAACAAGCGGGGCCGCGCCGTCACTGGTCCTGCGACAGCGCTTCCCTCGCGGCAAGCCGGTGGGCCGGGGTCATGTGGGCCCGAACTGCGGTGATCGCCGCTGTCAGCACGGCGATGTCGTCAGTGAAGCCGAGGCCCAGGATGACGTCGGGGATGGTGTCGACCGGCAGGATGAAATAACCGAGCGCAGCGATCAGGATACCCTTGGCCCGCAGCGGCGTGTCCTTGTCGAGCGCGCAATAATAGGCCGCCACCACCTCTTCCATGAAAGGCACATGGCGGGCAGCACGCTTGGCGGTGCGCCAGAATTTCTCGCGCACCTCGGCTTCGCTTGCCGGAGCATCGTTGGTGCCGCCGCGAAAGCTGTCAAAGCCGGGGAACTTCATCATCCAGACAATCTCCTTTGCCCGAACTCTATCTTCTCGCGCTTGCCGGAAACCGGTTTCGGTCTCCGGGCCAATGCGCAGTCAAAGATGTGGGAAGGTTCGGCCTCCACTGCAAGATGCCGGGCTCAGGAACCGAAAAAGCCGTTCATGCGCTTCGCCAGCTTGATATCGAGCTCGGTCAGCCCCCCGGCGTCATGGGTGTTGAGCGTGACGTCGACAGTCTTGTAGACGTTCGACCAGTCGGGATGATGGTCGAGCTGTTCGGCGGCGAGGGCGACGCGGGTCATGAAGGCGAAGGCCTCGCTGAAGTTCTTGAACACGAAGCTGCGCGACATCGACAGCCCGTCGGCGGCAAGTGTCCAGCCGCCGAGCGCGTCAAGCGCTGCCTTCAGCTCCTTCGGTTCAAGTTTCTCTCTGGCCATTTCATGCTCCCGTGATATTCGAAGTGTTCACCAGCATAGCGCGGGATCGATGAGCGAGAAGCCGGTAAAATCAATACTCTTCGTTTGCCTCGGCAATATCTGCCGTTCGCCGCTCGCCGAGGGCGTGTTTCGAGCCGTGCTTGCCGAACGCGGGCTGGACGGACAGTACACCATCGACTCGGCGGGAACCGGCGGCTGGCATGCCGGTTCGGCACCGGATCCGCGTTCGATCGCGGTTGCGGCCGAACATGGCATCGACATCACCGCCCAGCAGGCGCGCAAGGTCGTGGCGCGCGATTTCGAGCGTTTCGACCTGATCCTCGGCATGGATCGCTCGAATGTCGACGATCTCCGGGCGCTCGCGCCATCAGGGGCGGTCGAGCGTGTCGAGCTTTTCCTTGGCAACGCCAAGGGCGGGCCAATGGATGTGCCTGATCCCTATTATGGCGGTGAAGACGGGTTTTCTGCGGTCTACCGCATGATCCGCGAGGCTTCCGAGGCACTCGTCGACCGGCTCGACGCGCGGGCATCGCTGCCATTCAGCGGCCAGGCCTCCTCGACGATGTAGGGGCCGCCGCCGACCGAGTCGCGTGACGACATCAGGACGAAGCGGCCGACGCGGAAGGGCACCGTAGCGAAATTGCCGCGTGCCGACAGATAATGCGCGACATCCAGCGGGCTGGTGTTCCTGAGCCGTGCCAGCGTCACATGCGGCGTGAACTTGCGCGGATCGGACGGCAGTCCGAGGCGCTTGCTGATGCGCTCGATCTCGGCCTGCAGCGCGTTCATCTCCGGCGAGGGAATGACCCCGGCCCAGACCGCATGCGGCTTCTTCTGCCCGAAGGCGCCGACACCCGACAGCGTGAGTTGGAAGCCGGGGCGGTCGACGCGGTCGAGTGCTTCGACGATCTCGTCGGCGACGTGGCCTTCGATATCGCCAAAGAAACGCAAGGTGAGATGATAGTTCTCGACGTCGATCCAGCGGGCGCCCGACAGGCCACCCCTGAGCAGGGACAGCGATAAGGCGGCATCACGCGGAATTTCGAGGGCGGTGAAAAGACGCGGCATGGCCAGGCTCCCTTCCTCGAATCGCAATTCGTAAGCTCAGCGAATCATCGATCGCAGCGCCGGGCAAGTGCTTTGTTCAGCACTTGCTGCTTCGAAAGCGCAACGAAAGCAGGTGTGTTGCATAGCTGCATGACGCAGTCATTTGCCGGCAATGACCTTCTCGACAGTCGGCAACGCCTTTTCGACCATGCGGTCGATGCCTTGGGCAGTCGGGTGCATCCCGTCTTCCAGCAACAGCTTCGGATCGCCGGCAACACCATCGAGGAAGAACGGGTAGAGCGTGGCATCGTACTTCTCGGCCAGCTTCGGATAGATCGTGCCAAACTGTTCGCCATAGGCATGGCCGAGATTTGGCGCCGCCACCATGCCGGCCAGCAGTACCTCGATCTTGCGCTCCTTGAGCCGGGCAAGCATTTTGTCGAGGTTCTGCTCGACGAGCGCCGGGTCGATGCCGCGCAGCATGTCGTTGGCGCCGAGTTCCAATATGACCAGCTGCGTTCCGTCGGGAATCGACCAGTCGAGCCGCGACAGGCCGCCGCTTGTCGTGTCGCCGGAGACGCCGGCATTGGTAATCACGACATCGTGACCATTGTTGCGTAGCGCCTTTTCAAGCTTTTCGGGAAAGCTCTCGCCGGGATTGAGGCCATATCCGGCCATCAGACTGTCGCCAAAGCCGACGATCTTGAAAGGTTCGGCCCAAACCGGGGCAGCTGTCGTGAAAAAGGCAAGAGAGGCGGCAAAGATTGCGAAAGTAAGATGTTTCAATGCCATGTCTCAAAACCCATATGACGGAAATTCGCGCCTCTTTCATTTTCATATAGGACAGATTTGCCGTGACAGAAGCAGTCATCGAACTGAGAGACGTGTCGTTGACGCTGGGCACCGGTGCGTCTTCCGTGCACGTGCTGAAAGGCGTGAGCCTTGATGTCGCTGCCGGCGAGGCGACGGGCATCGTCGGTCCCTCGGGCTCGGGCAAGTCGACGCTGTTGATGGTTCTGGCCGGGCTGGAACGTGTTGATGGCGGTACGGTGAAGATCGCCGGCGAGCTGCTCAATGGCCGCAGCGAGGACCAGATCGCCGCATTCCGCGGGCGCAACATCGGCATCGTGTTCCAGTCGTTCCACCTCATTCCCAACATGACGGCGCTGGAAAACGTTGCCGTGCCGCTTGAGCTTGCCGGCAAGCGCGATGCCTTCGCCATCGCCGCGCGGGAACTTGCCGCCGTGGGCCTTGCCGATCGTGTGACGCATTATCCGGGCGAGCTTTCGGGCGGCGAGCAGCAGCGCGTGGCGATCGCCCGCGCTTTGGCGCCCGAGCCGCGCATCCTGATCGCCGACGAGCCGACAGGCAATCTCGACCAGGCGACCGGCCGCCAGATCGCCGACCTCCTGTTCGCCAAGGCCGCCGAACGCGCCATGACATTGGTGCTGGTGACACACGATCCCGCGCTTGCCGCGCGTTGCGACCGCCAGGTGGCGATGCGTTCGGGGCGGATCGAAACGGCGACGGTCGCGCCGCTGGCCGAAAAAGTGCGGGCATAGGCGCCCATGCTGAAAGACCTGCCTCTGGCTTTCCGCTTTGCCTCGCGCGAAATGCGCGGCGGCTTGCGCGGCTTCCTGATCTTCCTGACCTGCATCGCGCTCGGCGTCGCCGCCATCGGCGGGGTCAATTCGGTGGCTCGCGCCATCACTGCCGGCGTCGCCAGCGAAGGCCAGGCGCTGCTTGGCGGCGACATCCGCTTCCAGCTGATCCAGCGCGAAGCGACCGACAAGGAAAAGGCCTTCCTTGAGAGCCTCGGCACCGTCTCGCACAATGCCGGCATGCGCTCGATGGCGCGGCTGGAGGACGGTTCCGACCAGTCGCTGGTCGAGGCCAAGGCGGTCGATGCTACCTATCCGCTCTATGGCGCACTGGTCACCGAGCCGGCCCTGCCGCGTGACGACCTGTTCGCCGAGCGTTCGGGCGTTTTTGGGGCGGCGGCACCCGACCTTTTGTTTGAACGCCTTGGCCTCAAGCTCGGCGATCGCATCAAGCTCGGCGCTGCCACCTTCGAACTGAGGTCCAAGCTCGTGACCGAGCCCGACGCGGTCTCCGACGGCTTCGGCTTCGCGCCGCGGCTGCTGGTGTCGATGGAAGGTCTTGGTGCCTCCGGCCTGATCCAGCCGGGCAGCCTGGTCGAGCACGCCTACAAGGTCCGCATGCCTGTCGGTACGAGCGAGGCCGAGGTGACAGCCGTGCGCGAGCGGGCGAATGCCGAATTCCCCGAAGCCGGTTGGAGCGTGCGCACCCGTAGCAATGCGGCCCCAGCACTGTCAGCCAATATCGAGCGCTTCACCCAATTCCTGACACTTGTCGGACTGACATCGCTCGTCGTCGGCGGCGTTGGCGTGGCCAACGCCGTGCGTGCCTATCTCGACGGCAAGCGCGGCGTCATCGCCACCTTCAAAAGCCTGGGCGCCTCGGGCGGCTTCGTGCTTTCTGTCTATCTCATCCAGATCCTGCTGATCGCGGCAGTCGGCGTCGTTGTCGGCCTCGTGCTCGGGGCGCTGATGCCGTTTGCCGCAAGTGCCGCGCTCCAGTCGGTCATCCCTGTGCCGGCTGAGGCTGGCGTCTACCCCGCAGCGCTCGGCATGGCCGCTCTGTTTGGCATCCTGGTGACGCTCGCCTTCGCCATCCTGCCGCTCGGCCGCGCCCGCGACGTACCGGCGACCGCGCTGTTCCGCGAGATGGGATTCGAAGGCCGTGGACTGCCGAGGCTTGTCTACATCGCCACCGCCCTTGGCATCGCGGCCGTTCTGGCCTTGCTCGCCATCTGGTTCGCCGGCGACCGCCGTATCGCCACCATCTTCGTCGGGGCGACGATCGTTTCGTTTTTGGTGCTGCGCGCCGTGGCCAGCGGGGTGCAGTGGCTGGCGCGAAAGAGCCCGCGCGTGCGCTCGACGGCACTCAGGCTTGCAATAGGCAACATTCACCGGCCCGGCGCGTTGACGCCGTCGGTGGTGCTGTCGCTCGGTCTCGGGCTGACGCTGCTGGTGACGCTGGCGCTGATCGACGGCAACCTGCGCCGCCAGATCGCCGGCAGCCTGCCGGAGCGGGCGCCGAACTTCTTCTTTGTCGACATACAGCCCGATCAGGTCGACGCTTTCGCCAAGCTCGTCGAGGCCGAGGCACCTGGCGGCAAGCTCGTGCGGGTGCCGATGCTCCGCGGCCGCGTCATGGCGCTGAACGGCACCGACGTGCAGAAGCTCAACGTGCCGCCGGAAGGCGCCTGGGTGCTGCGCGGCGACCGTGGCCTGACCTACGCCAAGAATCTCCCGGAAAATTCGACGCTGTCGCAAGGCACCTGGTGGCCTGCGGACTATTCCGGCGAGCCGCTGGTGTCGTTTTCGGCACAGGAGGCGGGCGAACTCGGCCTCAAGCTCGGCGACATGGTGACTGTCAACGTGCTGGGCCGAAACGTCACGGCAAAGATCGCCAATTTCCGCGAAGTGCAGTGGGAATCGATGGGCATCAACTTCGTCATGGTGTTTTCGCCCAACACATTCGCCGGTGCGCCGCACAGCTGGCTCGCCACGCTGGCCGAAGACAAGGCATCGCCCGTCCAGGAATCGCGCATCCTCAATTCGGTGACCCGTAGCTATCCGGCCATCACCACGGTGCGGGTCAAGGACGCGCTCGACGTCGTCAACCGGCTCGTCGCCCAGCTCGGCACCGCGATCCGCGCCGCCGCCGGCGTGGCGCTGATCGCCTCGGTGCTGGTGCTGGCCGGCGCGCTTGCCGCCGGCAACCGCGCCCGGGTCCATGACGCGGTCATCCTGAAGACGCTGGGTGCGACGCGACGGACGCTGATATCGGCGTTTTCGCTCGAATACATGCTGATCGGCCTCGCCACCGCGGTCTTCGCGCTCGCCGCCGGCGGCGTCGCTGCCTGGTTCGTGGTTGCCCGAATCATGACGCTGCCGTCTTCCTTCCTGCCCGAGGTCGCGGTGGCGACGATCGTCTTCGCCCTGGTGCTGACCGTCGGCTTCGGCCTCATCGGCACCTGGCGCGTGCTTGGCCACAAGGCGGCTCCGGTGCTGCGTAGCGAGTAACGGATTGTCGTTGTGGGCTGGACTTCAACGACATTTGTATGAAAATGTGCGCTCACAGCCGGTTTCAAGCCGTAACGGGCCTTGTTTAGGTCTGAAAGAAACATCATATTTCGGCGGAGGCATGCTGGAGTCCCGCCAGCGGCGCCTGGGTCTCGGCCTGACACCCGACGGGGCAGAAGCAACAGAGGATACCATGTCCGACTTTAGAAACTACCAGACGCGCATGGCGACGGCAGGCAGCCGCACCGACGCGTCGATCGACGAAGGCCTGCGCGCCTACATGCTCAAGGTTTACAACCTTATGGCGCTTGGCCTGGTTATCACCGGTCTTGCCGCGTTCGGTACCATGATGCTGGCGACCACCAACGATCCGGCCACCGCCGTCGCCACGATGGGCAACGGCAAGATGCTGACCAGCCTCGGCGTGGCGCTTTATGGTTCGCCGCTGAAGTGGGTCGTCATGCTGGCGCCGATCGGCATGGTGTTCTTCCTGAGCGCCCGCATCCAGTCGATGAGCACTTCGGGCGCGCAGACCGCGTTCTGGGTCTTCGCCGGCCTGATGGGCCTGTCGCTGTCGTCGGTCTTCCTGGTCTATACCAGCGCCAGCATCGTGCAGACCTTCTTCGTGACCGCAGCCGCCTTCGGCGCGCTGTCGCTGTTCGGCTACACGACCAAGCGTGACCTGACGGCCATGGGCTCGTTCCTGATCATGGGCGTGTTCGGCATCCTGATCGCGATGGTGGTCAACATCTTCCTGCAGTCGTCGGCTCTGCAGTTCGCCATCTCGGCGATCGGCGTGCTGGTGTTCTCGGGCTTGACCGCATACGACACGCAGAAGATCAAGGAGATGTATTTCGACGGCGACGACGCGCTCGTTTCCGGCCGCAAGGCGATCATGGGCGCACTCACGCTCTATCTCGACTTCATCAACCTGTTCTCGTTCCTGCTGTCGTTCCTGGGCAACCGCGAATAACGCATCGAGAAGCTGGACCATCAGACTTTCGAAGGGCGGCCTAATGGCCGCCCTTTTCATTTGCGCCAGGCTTTGCTCTAATGGAGGCAGAAAAATGGACTGCCTAAAAAATGAGCATGACGATACGGCACGCGCTGCCAGCCGACCTCGACCGGATCACCGAAATCTATGCCGACGCCGTGCTCAACGGCACGGCGAGCTACGAGCTGGAGCCGCCGACACGCACCGAGATGGGCGAGCGCTTCGAGGCGCTTATGGAGGGCGGCTATCCTTATCTCGTCGTCGAGCGCGATGGCGCGATCATCGGCTACGCCTATGCGGGGCCGTTCAGGGCGCGCCCGGCCTATCGTTTCATCGTCGAGGATTCGATCTACATTGCGCCCGAGGCCAAGGGCGCGGGCATCGGCAAGGCCCTGATGCAGGCGCTGGTCGACGAATCGACAGCGCTCGGTTTCCGCCAGATCATTGCCGTCATCGGTGACGGCCATGCCGACAGTGCCTCGGTGCGGCTGCATGAAAAGCTCGGTTTTCACCACACTGGTCGCATGGAAGGTTCCGGCTACAAGCATGGCCGCTGGCTCGACACCGTGTTCATGCAACTGGCGCTGAATGGCGGTGCCACGCTGCCGCCGGATCCGGGTTCGATGCCGGAGCGGCGCTTCAGGGCCAAGGGCGGCCAAGGCTGAGCAGTCAGCGCGTTCCGCCGACAAGCGGCACGAAGCGCACCGCGACCAGCGTCTTCTGCGTGTAGTCGGTTTTGCCGGTTCGCACGATCTTGACCAGTTGCTGATCGCCGAACGGGCCGAGTGGCATGATCAGCCGTCCGCCGATCGCAAGCTGCTCCTTCCACGCTGGCGGAACGGTGCGCGTGCCCGCCGCCGACAGGATCGCGTCGAACGGCGCTTCAGCCTCGCAGCCTGCCGAGCCGTCGCCTGACATCACATCGATGTTGGCATAGCCGAGCCTCTGCAGCCGCATCCTGGCGGTCTCGGCCAGCGAAGCGATGCGTTCGATGGTGATGACGTGGCCAGCAAGCTTGGCCATGACGGCGGCCGCGTAACCTGAGCCGGTGCCGATCTCCAGCACCTTGTGGCCGCCCTTGAGTTCCGCTGCCCAGGTCATCAGCGCCACGATGTAGGGTTGCGAGATCGTCTGGTCGTTGTCGATGGGAAGTGCCGTGTCGTCATAGGCACGGTCGCGCAATGCCTTGGGAACGAATTCCTCGCGCGGCACAGCTGCCATGGCTTCCAGCACTGCCAGCTCGGTGATGCCGCGCCGGGCGATCTGGTAGTCCACCATGCTGAGACGCGCTGCCTGGTAGTCGATCATGGCCTGCCTGCCGTTGCGCATTAACCCTGGCGAGCGAGCAAGGTTCCCGGCCACAGCACCTGCCGCAGCGTCCGCCTGATGCTGCAGCGCGACGCCTCTTGCTGCATTGCACAAAATGCAAAGCTCCTATGCAATATCAACACTTTAAATCACGGCTCACCGGAGCTAGATATGGGTCATCGAATTTGTCGGGCCTACCTCCTCCCAGGTTTCCGACGAATAGGTCAGCGCCTACCTCCTCCCAGACGCTGGCCACAAATACGACACCCGCCGGACCTCCTCCCCCGGCGGGTGTTGTTTTTTCAGCTTCTCCCCACACATCGACAGTTTCTCCCTCACGCCGCCTTGCGCCGCCTGTGGACCACAGCTCGCCAATCGCCGGACCTCTGCTGCGACCGGTGTGGCGCTCAGGTGGCTGAACAGGCTATAGGCAGTGCCAAGCGTCTCCCGGCGTGGAGAAACGAAACAATGCCCTCGGCCCGCGACCCAAAAAGCGCAGTCGACCGAGGGCGGGTGAGGAACGAGGAAAGGAATTCAGCATGAACGTGACCAGCGAAACCGCTGCCCTTCTCGAACGGCTCGGCGTTGCCACAGCTGCTTTCAGCGGCGGCGACCTGATCGTGCGCAGCCCGGTGACGGGCGAACAGATCGGCGCACTGAAGTCGATTTCATCGGATGAAGCCGGTGCCACGATCGCGCGCGCCGATGCTGCCTTCAAGGCCTGGCGCAACGTGCCGGCGCCCAAGCGCGGCGAACTGGTACGCCTGCTCGGCGAGGAACTGCGCGCTTCCAAGACCGATCTCGGCCGCCTGGTCTCGATCGAGGTCGGCAAGATCCCATCCGAGGGTCTCGGCGAAGTCCAGGAAATGATCGACATCTGCGACTTCGCCGTCGGCCTGTCGCGCCAGCTCTATGGCCTGACCATCGCCACCGAACGTCCCGGCCATCGCATGATGGAAACCTGGCATCCGCTCGGCGTCGTCGGCGTCATCTCGGCCTTCAACTTCCCCGTCGCGGTGTGGTCGTGGAATGCGGCACTGGCCTTTGTCTGCGGCAACTCGGTGGTCTGGAAGCCGTCGGAAAAGACGCCGCTGACCGCACTCGCCTGCCAGGCGATCTTCGAGCGCGCGGCAAAACGCTTCGGTGCTGACGCGCCGGAAGGCCTGTCGCAGCTGCTGATCGGCGACCGCGCCATCGGCGAAGTGCTTGTCGACCACCCCAAGGTGCCGCTGGTCTCGGCCACCGGCTCGACCCGCATGGGCCGCGACGTGGGCCCGCGCCTGGCAAAACGTTTTGCCCGCGCCATCCTCGAGCTCGGCGGCAACAATGCCGGCATCGTCTGCCCCTCGGCCAATCTCGACATGGCGCTGCGCGCCATTGCCTTCGGCGCCATGGGCACCGCCGGCCAGCGCTGCACCACCATGCGCCGCCTGTTCGTCCATGAGAGCGTCTACGACCAGCTCGTGCCGCGGCTGAAGAAGGCCTATGACAGCGTCTCGGTCGGAAGCCCCTTGGAAAGCGCGGCGCTGGTCGGCCCGCTGATCGACAAGGCTGCCTTCGACGGCATGCAGAAGGCGCTGAAGCACGCGGCCGAAAGCGGCGGCCAGATCACCGGCGGCGCCCGCGTCGACCAGGGTCATGACGGCGCCTATTACGTCAAGCCGGCACTTGTCGAGATGCCGGGCCAGGTCGGCCCGGTGCTCGAAGAGACCTTCGCGCCGATCCTCTATGTCATGAAATATTCCGACTTCGACCAGGTGCTGGAACAACACAACGCCGTCGGTGCCGGCCTGTCGTCGTCGATCTTCACGCTCGACCTGCAGGAGGCCGAGCGCTTCCTGTCGGTCGAAGGCTCCGACTGCGGCATCGCCAACGTCAATATCGGCACCTCTGGCGCCGAGATCGGCGGCGCGTTCGGCGGCGAGAAGGAGACCGGCGGCGGCCGCGAGAGCGGTTCGGACGCCTGGCGCGCCTACATGCGCCGCGCCACCAACACGGTGAACTACTCCAAGGCGCTGCCGCTCGCCCAGGGCGTGTCGTTCGATATCGACTGACCAAGACGACACCGGCTGCGGCGCTGGCACCGACCACGCCGCAGCATGCATGACGTCAGGCGCCGTCCGCGAAAGCGGGCGGCGTTTTCGTTTATGGGTCAGAGCTCAAGATTCGGAACGATCCAGCCCGCCATTTCAGCCTGCGCGGCGGATGCGATAGGCAGCAGCCGGCGCGTTTCGAGATCGAAACAGATGGCGACCACCTCCATGGTACCGAAGGCGCAGCCGGAGAACGGGTCGAGCATCCAGTTGACGATGTTCATCGTGCGGCTGTCGGCGCGGGCGAGGCCGGAGCGCACCTCCCAGCAGTCGCCGCTTTCGGGCATGTCGTCGAGCCGGATCAGGAATTCGAGCGCGGCGGCGCCGAAATGCGGTCCGTTGCGTTCGCTGTGATGGGCGCAAAGCTCGCGCAGTGGCGTGATGATGTTGCGGACGCTGTCGGCCATGGCAGCGACGAAGGCTTGCGGCAGCATCTTGTCCCAGGGGTCGCAGGCCTGTTGCGGCACCGCACCTTGGCCGAGCTGGCGCAGGGCGAACTGCTCTGCCCGGGCGCCTGATGCCGATGTCGTTGCAGGAAGATCGCCGACGCCTCGTGGCAACGCCAGCTTCGGCGTTTCGGTGAGTTCGGCGACAACACGGCTAGCGAACGCCTCTGGCCATGGCCGCATGCTGCCGCCGTCCGCGACGGCGAGATGGCGCATGCTGATGCGGAAGGTCGCGGCGCAATCGCCCGAGGCGCTGTCGAACATCATGGCGACGAGCTCGGCCGTGCCCTCGCCGATGGCGGTGAAGCCGGCCGAAATATGCATCGACGTGCCTGCCCGCGCCTCGCGCAGGAAGCGGATGTGCATGGAGCTGGCGGCCACCGTCGTCTCTGATGCGGGCGCAAACAGGCGCGGCAGGCCGGCAAGGCCGAACAGCATGGCGACGGCCTCCATGCAGCGCGCCACATAGAAGCGCGTGTTCATGTGGCCCATCTCGTCGCATTCCCAGGTGGCGACGCCGCCGCGCCACACATCGCGCAGCCCCGAAATGCCAGCCGTCATGCCCTTCTCCTCATGCTTTGGGATCAGGCGTAGCGGCTGCCGCGTACCGGCTCATCGTCGCATCGGACGAGGCGCGGCGGGGACATGGCGTCGGCAGCTGGGCAATGCCGGATCAAAGAATTTGTCGCAGCGCGGTCTATTTTCGCTTTCGTACCATCGATGCTATCAGTGGCCGCTCGAAGAAAAGGTCGCGACGCTTGGTCGGATTTCGCCGCAAGGGATTTGGGTTGGGGGTCGCGCTTGCCGTGGCGCTGATGCTCGTCCTGCAGACGGTGGCGGGTGCCGTGGCGCTCGGCCAGGGCACGCCGCCGCTCGACATGTTCGGCAATCCGCTCTGCGTCACCTCGGCAAGCGGCCACACCGCGCCGGCCAAGAGCGAACATCCCGCCGTGAACGAATGCTGCACGCTTGGCTGCAACATGGTCTCGGTGGTTGCGGTGACGCCGCCCGATGGCGCCGGTCTTCTGCTCGGTCGCCAGATCGAGACCAGCATCGTCTTCATGGCGCCCAGGCCCGACGCGTCGATCGCGCCGGAGTACGACCCCGGGAATCCGCGCGCGCCGCCACGGGTCTGAGACGGCCTGCCGCTTGCGGCAGCCGGACTAAATCGCCCATTTCAACAGACCCTGTGCCGCATGTGTCGGCGCCCATTGTTTCCGGAGTTTTCCATGACCCGTTCCGTTCGCGCTTCTTCGCGCCCGCTTTTGCGCAGCTTCGAGGAGCGTTTCGGCGTCGCCGTCTTTGCGCTGCTGCTGCTGTTTGCCTCGACCCACCAGCTGCTGGCCCACGGCTTCAAGCTTGGCGATCTCGAGATCGGCCATCCCTGGTCGCGTGCCACGCCGGCGGGCGCCAAGGTCGCCGCCGGCTACCTGACCGTCAAGAACAACGGCAGCCAGCCCGATCGCCTGGTATCGGTCCAGTCGGATGTTTCTGAGAAGGCCGAGATCCATGAGATGGCCGTCGACGCCAAGGGCGTGATGACCATGCGCCAGGTGACCGGCGGCGTCGAAATCCCGGCCGGCGGCGAGGTTGCCCTCAAGCCCGGCGCCTACCACATCATGTTCATCGGCCTGAAGGCGCCGGTGAAAGAGGGCGAAAAGTTCCCGGGCACGCTGACTTTCGAAAAAGCCGGCACCGTGACCGTCGAGTTCCAGGCCGACAAGATGGGTGGCCAGAGCCAGGACCATTCGGGTCACTAACATCGTGGGCGCGCGCCATCCTTTCCTGTCCAGAAGTAACGGCAGTTACGGCGCGCGCCTGCTCGTCCTGATTTGCGGCCTCTTGGTATCGGCTGTCGCCCTTTTCGGGGCGACGGCTGCGGCGCACGCCCATGCCTCACTGCTGCGTTCGACACCTGTCGAGGGCAGCGTCGTCCAGGCCGGGCCGGCAGAGGTGCGGCTCGGTTTCAGCGAGACGGTGACGCCGCTCGTCATCGAGCTGAGGGCGCCCGATGGCAGCGCGGCGCGACTGATGGCACGGGTCGCCGGCGCAGACCTGGCGATCGACTGGCCCGCGTCGAAGACCGAAGGCACCTACCTGCTGTCGTGGCGCGTCGTTTCCTCCGACGGCCACCCTGTTTCTGGTGTTCTGACATTTTCCATCGGCAGCCCCAGTGCGACGCCACCCATGGCGCCCGAGCTGAACGATGGCGCGCTGCGCCTCGCCATCTGGAGCGCAAAGCTTGTGCTTTATCTCAGCCTGTTCTTCGGCGTCGGCGGCGCTTTCGCGCTCGCATGGCTTGCGCCCGGCAAGCACTACGGCGTCGGACCCGTTGGCGCGCTGCTGGCGGTCGGCCTCGCCGCAGCTCCAGTGTCGTTCGGGCTGCAAGGGCTCGATGCGCTCGGCGCGCCGCTCAATCTGTTCGGCAGCGCCATGGCCTGGCAGACAGCGGCGGCGACCAGCTACGGCTTCACCGCGGCGCTCGCCTTCATGGCGCTGGCCCTGGCGTTGCTGGCACTCGCCAGCGATGCCGGGCTGTCGCGCTGGCTGTCGCTCACTGGGCTTGTCGGCGTCGGGGCGGCACTCGCCGCCAGTGGTCACGCCAGCGCCGCCGGGCCGCAATGGCTGACGCGGCCGATGGTGTTCGTACATGGAGCAGGCATCGCCTACTGGGCCGGGGCGTTGTTGCCGTTGGCATTTGCCTGGCGCGCGGGCGGCGAAGGTGCCGAGGCGTCGTTGCGGCGGTTCTCCACGGCGATCCCCTATGTCGTGGCAGCGCTGGTCGCCGCCGGTCTGGTGCTGGCAATCATCCAGGTCGAGACGCCGCTGGCGCTTTGGCACACATGGTATGGCCGGCTGCTCAGCCTGAAGCTCGGGCTTGCGGTACTCCTGCTGGTGCTCGCCGGCTTCAACCGCTGGCGGCTGACGAAGCCTGTTCTTGCCGAGCAGGCCGGCGCAACGCGCTGGCTGGTGCGCAGCATCGTGGTGGAGACGCTGCTGATGGTGGCGATCCTTGGCGTCATCGCCGGTTTCCGCTTCACGCCGCCGCCGCGCGTGCTGGCCATCGAGGCGGCGGAGCCCGCCGCGATCCACATCCACACGGCGGAGGCGATGGCCGATCTCGCCATCAGTCCCGGCCATGCCGGCAAGGTCAGCGCCTCCATCATGGTGATGACGGGCGATTTCGGCCCGCTCGATGCGCGTGGCGTGACGCTGAGATTGAGCCAGCCCGGTTCCGACGAGATCGAGGCAAAAGCCCACAAGCCCGGCGACGGCACCTGGCGGATCGACAGCCTCGACCTGCCGGCAGCGGGCACATGGAGCGTCGCCATCGACGTCGACATATCGGAAGGGCAGGCGGTGACGTTGGGCGGCGAGGTTGCCATCCGCCCGGCCACCGGCTGGTAGTCGATACGGACGATGCCGCGCCTATAACGCCGCCTATCTTCCCGGCATTATTTGCGAAATGCCCGGGAGTGCGCGCATGAAAATCCTCATCATTGGCGGAACGGGCATGATCGGCGGCCACACCGCCGGCTATCTCAAGGCGCAGGGCAACGAGGTGGTGCTGGCGGCGCGCAAGCCGGCGCCCGAAGCGACACCGATGGCCGGCTATCCGACCATTTATGGCGACTACACCAAGGGCGATTTCTCGGCCGCCGACCTGGCGCCCTTCGACGGTATCCTGTTTGCCGCCGGCAACGACATCCGCCATTTGCCCAAGGGCGTGGACGAGAACGAATTCTGGACCAAAATGCAGATCGAAGGCGTGCCGACCTTTGTCGAGCTGGCCCGCAAGGCCGGCGTGCGCCGCGTTGTCCATATCGGCAGCTATTATCACCAGGTCATGCCTAACCTCGTTGAGACCAACGCCTATGTGCGTGGCCGCAGCCTCGCCGACGAAGGCGTGCGCGCGCTTGCGACCGACGATTTCAACGTGTCGACGCTCAACCCGCCGTCGATCGTCGGTTATGTCGGGGGCCTGCCGACCAAGCGCTACGAGACGCTGATGGCCTATGCGCGCGGCGAGACGCAGCTGCCGATCTTCGCCCCGCCGGGCGGCACCAACTACATGTCGGTGCAGTCGCTGGCCGAAGCGATCTGGGGCGCGTTCCAGCGCGCCGAGAGCGGCAAGGCCTATCTTGTCGGCGACGAAAACCTGACCTTCCAGCAGTATTTCCAGTCGCTGTTCGACGCCGTCGGCAATCCGCACCGGGTCGAGGAGCGCAACGAGGAGCATCCGCTGTTGCCTGACATGTTCATCGTGCCGGGCCGTGGCAACGTCCTCGCCTACGAGCCCGATGCCGAAGAGACCAAGCTCCTGGGCTATCGCCGCAACGACGTGCAGCGGGCGCTGCGCGAGGTCTTTGCCCAGGTCTCGGGCCAGTAGCGCAACGCCTTCTCGGGGGAGGAAGCCATGGTGGACAATCAGGCGGACCTGCTGATGGAGGTGGCGCTGCGACGGGTGTCGGAGCGCTACGCCTATGCTGTCGACACCGGCGATGGCGACCTGCTCGCCGCGCAGTTCACCGCGGACGGCGCCGTCATCGCGCCGCGCGGAACCTTCGAAGGCCTCGCGCAGCTGCGCGGCATTCCGGCGATGGTCGCGAGCCGCTACCTCAAGACCTTCCATGCGGTGCTCAACCAGGCGGTCAGGCCGGTCGAGGGCGGCGCTGAAGGCGAGACCTACTGCATCGCCCGCCACTATTTCCGCGATCCGGCCGGTCGCTACCTCTGCTACGAGATGACCATCCGCTACCAGGATCGCTTCGTCCGTACCCCGGACGGCTGGCGCCTTGCGCGTCGCGAGCTGGTGGTCGTCGGCACCCACACATACGAGGCGCAGGACACGGCGAGCTGAGCGTGGATTCAGGTGAGGCAGGCCTGCAAATGGCGGCCTTGTTCGCTTCCGGTGCTCACGGACTGAATGTCCGCTCCGCTCCGTTCTTGAAGTTCACCATTTTCGGCTCGGCCTGACCTGAATCCGGATCGCGCCAAGCATAGACACAGACTGCGGAGGACAACATGCCCGACGAAATCTCCATCCTTGGCCTTGCCGGAAAAGTGGCGCTGGTCACCGGCGGTGGCGCCGGCATCGGCCGCGCCACGGCCGAACTCTATGCCCGTGCCGGCATGAAGGTCGCGGTCGCCGAGATCGAACCCGTTCGTGCGGCTTCGGTGCGCGAGGCATTGGGTTCCGACCATCTCGTCGTCGAGGCCGACGTGCGCAAGGCAGACGACGTCGCACGCCTGATCGAGGCGGTGCGCGGCCGCTTCGGCCGGCTCGACGTGGTGGTCAACAATGTCGGCGATTATCTCGGCTTCAAGACGCCGTTCGAGCAGTCGAACGAGGACGAATGGCACGCGCTCTACCACGTCAATTTGCTGCACATGTTCCACGTCAGCAAGGCGGCGATTCCGCTGATGCGCGCGAGCGGCCCGGGCGGCAGCATCATCAATGTCTCGACCATCGAAGCCTTCCGCGGCATCCCGATGACCGTCGTCTATTCGGCGTTCAAGGCAGCGGTAACCGGCTTCACCCAGAGCCTCGCCGTCGAACTCGGCCAGCACGGCATCCGCGTCAACGCGATTGCGCCCGAAACCACCAATTCGGCGCAGATCGTGGCGACGCCGCGCGTGCCACCCGAGAATCTCGAACACCTCAAGCGCTGGTTTCCAATCGGCCGCTTCGGCGAAGGGTCGGATTCCGCCGGTGCCGCGCTGTTCCTGGCGTCGGACACGCTTTCAGGCTGGGTTTCGGGCACGACGATCCATGTCGATGGCGGCGTGCTGGCGGCCGGTGCCTGGATGCGCATGGCCAACGACGCCTGGACGCATCTGCCTGTCATCCAGGCCGATGGCTACACGCCGCGGCCGGAGGCGCGCTGAGGCTTCCGGGGTTTCAGGCCGCACTCGACCGCTGGGTCAACTCCGAGCGCATGTTGCCTGGAGCTTCGTTGCGGCCGACGAGGCTTGCGATCTCCGACAGCGGCAACGGCCGGCCAAACAGGAAGCCCTGCATCTCGGTGCAGCCTTCGGCGCGCAGGAACTCGAAGTTCTCCCGCTTCTCCACGCCTTCAGCCAGCACGGGGATGCGCAGGTCGTTGGCGAGCAGGATCGTCGCCCTGACGATCGCCGCCGCCGCGCTGTCATTGGCGACGTCCTCGACGAAGGAGCGGTCGATCTTGACCCTGTCGAAGGGGAAGATCTGCAGCGTCGACAGCGACGAATAGCCGACGCCGTAATCGTCCATGGCAATGGTGACTCCCAGCGCCTTCAGCTGGCGCACCACGTGCAAAGCGCGGTCGCGGTCCTCGATGATGCTGGCTTCCGTGATCTCGAGCTCGAGGCGCGAGGCGGAGAGGCCGGTTGAAAGCAAGGTCTCGTGCACGACCTTGACCAGGTCGGCCTGGACCAGCTGGGCCGCGGCGATGTTGACGGCGACCTTGTAGGGCTTGCGCCAGCCGGCAACCTCGGCACAAGCGGTCGTCAGCACCCATTCCCCGATCGGGATGATCAGCCCGTTTTCCTCGGCGATCGGGATGAATTCTTCCGGCGCCACGAGGCCGCGTTCGCGATGGTGCCAGCGCAGTAGCGCCTCATAGGCGGTGACCTCGCCGCTCTTCATGTCGAGCTGTGGCTGGTAGTAGAGTTCGAACTCGTCGCGCTCCAGCGCGTGCCGCAGCTCCATCGCCAGCGCGCTGCGCTCGCGGCGGCCTTCGTCCATCGAGCGGTCGTAGTAGCAGACCTTGTCGGTCACCGCGCGCTTGGCGCGGTACATGGCAAGGTCGGCCGCGCCGATCAGCTCGTCGGCATCGCTTGCATGGTGCGGGAACAGGCTGATGCCGATGCTGGCGCCGACCGACAGCGTCTTGGATTTGTTCTGCACCGGGTCGAGCACGCCGGAAATCAGCCGGATCACGAAGCGGTCGACCTCTTCCTTGCTCGAGATACCCTGCTTGACCGCGATGAACTCGTCGCCGCCGACGCGCGCCACCAGCTCGCCGGGACCGGTCAGGATCTTCAGCCGGTTGGCCACCGTCTGCAGCAGCATGTCGCCGGCGTTGTGGCCGTGGACATCGTTGATCTCCTTGAAGCGGTCGAGATCGACGACGATCACAGCGGCTTCCTTGCCGGCAGCGGCGCTGCGCCTGAGCATGCCGGGCAGATTTTCGGACAGGAAGGCGCGGTTGGGCAGGCCGGTCAGCGGGTCGTGCTGCGCGGCATGGCGGAAGCTGTCGACCAGTTCGCGCTGTGACTTGGCATCCATCACATAAAGCGTCAGCCCGGCAATGATCGCCATGGTGGCGAGCACCAGCACGGCCAGGAATTCGCTCGAAAACACTTTCGTCGGCACCGGCACCGAAGGATCGGGCACGACGGTGGCGGCACCCATGGCGGTGAAGTGCATGGCGCAGATGGCGAGCACCAGGGCCAAGACCGACAGCGGCTTGGCGTGGCGGATGCGCTGCCGCGCCGCCAGATGCATGGCGAGCGCGCCGAACGCCACGGCAAACAGGATCGAGGCCTCGACAAGATTGGCATCCCATTCGATGCGGCCGGCGATCTCGAAACCGCGCATGCCGGTGAAATGCATGGCAACGACGCCGAGGCCGATCACCGCGCCGCCTGCCTCCACCGGCAGTCCGTTGGGCGGGCTCGCCGAAAGATGCAGTCCGGCGGCGGTGAAGGCGATGGCGATGACAAGCGAGGCGATGGTCAAAAGCGGATCGAACGCCGCCTCGAAAGGCAGCTCGAAGCCAAGCATGGCAACGAAATGGGTGGTCCAGATCGCAGCCCCGCAGGCGATGCCGGAAAGCATGATCCAAGAGGAGCGGGCGTTGGCTGAGAGACGAGAGGCGCGCTCGAAAAGCCGAATAGTCATGGCCGCGCCGGCAATACAGACAATCGCGGCGACCACGACGAACGAATAGTCATGCTCGTAAGCAAGACAGGAAATGACCTTGAACATTGCCACGCCCCCATGCCCGCCGAGACTGTCCGGTCGGGCCCTGGGCAAGTCTCCTCCTGAAAGATGAAAGAAATTCCTAATTTAGGGATGGTTTTGTTCACGCGGTGCGCGAATTGCGCGATGGTCTGCGTACCGGCCTGAGGTGTTCGCCGCCGATGGCCGGATCGCTGCAACGTGGTTGCGAACCGCGCTCTTTTCTTCGACAAATGGTTGTCTCAGTTTAAGGAGCAGGGCATGGCCGAGGGCAAGAGCAAGCGGTTCGACGCAACGCTGACCGCGTTACGGGGAGTTCTGATTGCGGCGGCGGCATTGGTCGCCTTCTTCTATCCGACCCAGGCGGTGCAATTGCTGGTGATGGTCGGCGGCGGCCTGCTGCTTGTCGATGGCGTTCTGGGCCTGGTCACGCTCGACCGCTCGCCACCACGCACGACCGGCCAGACGCTTGGGCTGGTCCGCAACCTGCTGTCGATTGCCGCAGGCGTTATCGTCATCGCCAGCGGCCTTTTGACCAGCATCTTCACCTTGTCGGCGCTGACATGGATCGTCGGCCTCCTGGCTCTGCTTGTCGGCCTGATCGAGATGGCATCGAGCTTCCTCGATAGCGAGCGGCAGGCGCGGCTGTGGCCAACGCTCGTCGGTGGCGCGGTCTATGCCGCCTTCGGCCTGGCATTGATGTTCGTGCCGCTCTCAAGCGCGGAAACGCTGCTGCGCATCGCCATGATCCTGATGCTCGCCTACGCGCTGCTGCTGTTCTACCGCGCCTGGAGCATTCGTGCGGCGCGGTGATCAGTTCTAACTGGCAAAACCAGTGAGGAAGGCGGTCAAATTATCGCCGAGCGCGTCGCAGAGATAGCCGCCCTCCTGGACGATGACCGTCGGCAGGCCCAGCCTGGCGATCGCTTGGGCGATGAGCGAAAAACCCGGCGTCGTGACCGACAGGCCGCCGAACGGGTCGCCTTCGAAGGCATCGAGCCCGAGCGCCACGACAAGTGCGTCAGGCGCAAAGGCCTGGATGCGGCTGATAGCGTGGTCGAGCGCTTCGAGGAACTCGGCGTCGCCCGATTTGCGCGGCAATGGCAGGTTGTAGTTGTAGCCAAGGCCGGCACCTTCGCCGCGCTCGTCGGCATGGCCCCAGAAGAATGGGTAGAAGCGGCTCGGGTCGGCATGCAGCGACACGGTCAACACGTCCGATCTCGCGTAAAAGATGCCTTGCGTGCCGTTGCCGTGATGCAGGTCGACGTCGAGGATGGCCACGCGCGAGGCCGTCGCCCGCAGCCGCTGCGCGGCGATGGCCGAATTGTTGAAGAAGCAGAAGCCGCCGGCAACGTCGGCAAAGGCGTGATGGCCGGGCGGACGGCATAGTGCATAGGCCGCCGGTTCGCCTGACAGCACGGCCTCGGTCGCGGCAACCGCGCTCCAGGCGCTCCAGCAGGCACTGTCGAAGGTTTCGGCCGAGATCGGGCAGGCGGTGTCGGCCATGTGGTATCCGGCCTGGCCTGCGGCACCCGCCGGATAGCTGCCGTTGCGGGCAAAGGGATGGATGTTGGGAATGACTTCGGCCGACGCACCCTCCATGCGCTGCCAGCGCTCGAAGATATGGGTCAGGAACTCGATGTATTCGGGCGTGTGGACGGCCGCGATCGGGCCGAGGCCGTAATTGGCGGGGCGGTGGATCGCCGAACCCGCGGCACGCGCGCCCAAAAGCAGGCGCTCGACGCGCTCGGGCTGTTCCGGATTGGGCTTTTGCGCCCCCATCGACAGGAAAGCCTTGGGATCGTGGCGCTTCTGCTCCTCGGCATAGAAGGTCTTCATTTGGGCCCCCCCGTCGTTTCGCTCAGCGCCGCGAATGTCTGTCCGCTGGCAATGTAGGATCTCTGGTCGCTCGTCCAGGCAAAGCCGAGCCTGGTGTAGAAGGGATGCGCCCGCGCGTTGTCGTCATCGACCGCCAGCCGCATGTAGACGCCGCCCTTGTCGCGGCAAAGCCCGGCGACATGGCGCAAAAGCCGTTCGCCGATGCCAAGGCTGCGGAACTGCCTGTCGACGAACAGGTCCTGCACAAAGACGCCGGGGCGGCCGTACCAGGTCGAGAAAACAGGAAAGAACAGGCACATGCCGGCAAATGTGCCGTCTACTGCGGCAATCACTGCCTCGAAGGCCGGGTTTTCGCCAAATCCGAAACGCCTGAGGTCGTCTTCGGTGCAGGCTACGCCGTCAGCCTCGCCGACATGCGCGGCAAGGCCGATGATCGCCCTCATCAGCAACGGCGCATCGTCCGATGTCGCCGGACGGATGGTGACGGTTTGCGCCTCGGATGCTGTGGTATTCATTCGCGCGGTTCCGCTTCGGGAAGCGGAATTGATAGCATCCGAGCCAGTGGTGGCGAGGGGATTCAGCGTCTGGCCGCAAGCATTGCGCCGCCATGGCCCGATGCGTTGAGGCTCTAGGCTTCCACTACCTTCAGCCGCTTGTCGAAGACACCGAGCACGCGGGCAAGTTCATGGCCGCGCTTGAGGATCAGGCCGCCGGCCGCAATGACCGAGAAGGCGCCCTGCTTGCGGGCGAGTTTGGGATCCTTGACGATCTGGAACAGCGGGGTTTCGCTGGTGCGGCGAAAGACTGAAAACACGGCGCGGTCGCTGAGATGGTCGATGGCGTAGTCGCGCCACTCATTGGCGGCAACCATGCGTCCGTACAGCCTGAGAATCTGGTCGAGTTCCCGTCTCTCGAATGCCACGGGGAGGTCTTGGCGCTCCCTACGGGCTTCATGGAGCGGGATCAAGACCGCGGATGTCTCGCCATCCTCCGCTCCGGCAGCGCGATCAGTCATCCATCGTTCCCTTGCAGAACATGACTTCGGCTAAAGAATCGCGCATTCGCACCCGAATTGCAACCCGGAACGGCGAAGCAACGCTTGTATGAACAGTGTAGGCTGGCTTGCCGTTGCGGTAACGTTTGCGAGACAGACTGTCGGAATTGGTGATGACTCGCCACATTCCTGCCGTTTTTTATCCGCGCTGACGCCCCATTGTCCGACGAATTTACCCTCGTTGCCTGAGACGGTTCGGTCCGGCACCGGCTCGTAAACCCCAAGCCCCCCGCCCACGGGCTAGAGTCGGATCGAACCAACCTCGGTTCCTTTTCAGGACCAGGTGCGACGATCCCAAAATCTGAAGCCGACGTCTGGCCACAAGCCTGCGTCGGCTTTTTTGCTTTACAGCGCCGGCGCCGGCTTGCGCACCACCGCAGCGCCGAGGATCGGGCCGGGCACGCCGTCCTTGCCGACAGCCTGCAACAGCACGGCGCAGCCGCCCTTCTTTTCCACTTCGCTCTTGGGCAGCTCGAACCGCTGCGTCTGGCCGTGCCACATGCCGGCGGTGTGCAGGTCGGTCACGGCATTCCAGTAGGTGACGCTGCGGCCCTTGTTTTCGCCCTTCTGCAGGTCGACGACCTGCGGCGGCTGGTAATGCACGACCACCACATGGGCGGGGCTGGCCGGGCCCTTCGCGGCGCCGACCTCGATGGTGAAGGTGTCGCCATTATCGGTGACATTGAGGTCGACATTCATGCCCTGGCCGGTCTCGGCGAGCTTGTCGAGCGCACCGGTCACATCCTCACTCTTGGCGCCGTTGACATGTGTACGGCCATTGATGACGGCCTGGGGGGTGTAGACCGATCGTGCGCCGAAGGCGCGCATATAGGCATATTGCCGTTCGGTGTTGTCGTTGCTGCCGAGCTTGTCCTGCCAGCCCAGATAGTCCCAGTAGGTGACGTGATAGGCGAGCGCGACCATGTCGTCCTGTGCGGCGAACTTGGCAAACAGTTCGTCGGCCGGCGGGCACGAGTTGCAGCCCTGGCTGGTGAAGAGCTCAATGACGCCGAGCGGGCGCGCCGCTGCCTTGGCTTTGATTGTCGTGTCGGCATGCGTTGCGCCGGCAAACCCGGCAAAGGCCAGCGCCACGGCCGCCAGCCGAAAATATCTGCGAAACTCCATGACCGATCCAGATCCTCAGCCGGCGTCACCGGCTTTTTCGTGATTGCTGAAATATGTGGCAGAAGCGCCATTCAACGGGAAGTCACGTTGCGGTGAAATTTTCAACAAGTGGAGTTTCCGTTGCGTCAGGCTGTCGGGACAAATTACCGTTATGAAAATTGCCTCGTGGCGGTAGAATTGAGTCCTTGTAAGGCAAGGTGATGCTGGAACAATTCAGCCAACATCTCGATCTCTATTGCGAGCGCACTGACATCGGTCTGTGGGCCGAGCCGCTCAATGCCGTCAGCAATCTCGCCTTTTTCGCTGCCGGCTTGTGGGGTGTCTACGAGGCGCGGCGGCGCAAAGCCGGCACTTTCGCCGAGCTGCTCGGTTGGTGGGTGGTGGCGATCGGCATAGGCTCGACGCTGTTCCACACCTTTGCCACCGAAGGCACGAAATGGGCCGACATCATCCCCATCGCCGGCTTCACGCTCGCCTATACGCTGTTCAATCTCCGCCGTTTTGCCGGCATGGGCTGGCCAAGGGCGCTTGCCATCTTCCTTGGCTTCTACGTTGCCGTCGGCTTCCTCACCTATATGGTGCCGGACTGGTTGCGCGTGGCCTCCAATGGCACCACCGGCTACCTGCCGCCGTTCCTGGCGCTGGTCTTTTTCGGCGGCCTGGTCATCGCCACGGGCAGTCGTGCCGGCTGGTACAACATCGTCGCCGCGGGGATCTTCCTCGGTTCCGTCACCTTCAGGGTCATCGATCCGATTGTCTGCGATGCCTTCCCGCTTGGCTCGCATTTCATGTGGCACGTCCTCAACGGGCTGATGCTCGGCGTGTTGCTTGCCGCGACGACGCGCTATGGCAAGCCGCGTACCGGGCAGGCAGGCGATGAAAATCGTGCACGCATGACGGCCGGCGGTGCCTTATCCGGCCAGTGAAGCCGCTGGCTCGGCGTGCCTTTCGGCCCAGCCGTCGAGCCATTCGGCGCCCTGCATCTCGATAAGCCGCGACGACGTCCGGTCGAACTCGAACGCCTCGTGGCCGCGTTTGCCGGCATAAAGCTTGTCGGGCGTCGCGGCGGCACTGATCACAAGGCGCACATGCTGGTCGTAGAGCGTGTCGACCAAAAGGATGAAACGCTTGGCCTCGTTGCGGTTGGCTTCCGCCAGGACAGGCACGTGGTCGACGAAGATGGTCTTGTAGTGCGCGGTGATCGCGAGATAGTCGCGCGCCGCGAGCGGCTTTTCGCACAGATCAGCGAATGCGAAGCGCGCGCAGCCGGCGACGGCGGCCGGCACGGCGACCTTGCGGCCCTTGACCGCGACGGTGGCCGGTTCGGCGGTTGCGCCCTGGGTCACCTTTGCCCAGGTCTTGTCCATCGCCTTGTCGGCTGCCTCGTCCAGCGGGCTGAGATAGACCGGGACGCGGTCGAGCTTTTCGAGCCGGTAGTCGGTGTCGGCGTCGAGATTGAGTACTGCGGTGTTCTGTTCGAGCATGCCGATGAACGGCAGGAACAGCTGGCGGTTGAGGCCGTCGCGGTAGAGATCGCGGGGCGCGACGTTGGAGGTGGCGACAAGCACGACGCCGAGCGAAAACAGCGCCGAAAACAGCCTAGACAGGATCATCGCGTCGGCGATGTCGGTGACCGAGAATTCGTCGAAACACAGCACCCACGCCTCTTCGGCAAGGGCTGCCGCCACCGGCGGGATCGGGTCGTCGTCGCGCGAGGTGCCGTTCTTGCGCGCCGCCCGCTGCTTTTGGATGCGGTCGTGCACGTCGGCCATGAAGTCGTTGAAATGGACGCGGCGCTTGTGCTTGACCGGCACCAGCTCGAAGAACATGTCCATCAGCATGGTCTTGCCGCGGCCGACGCCACCATGGACGTAGAGGCCCTTCACCGGCTCATGCTGCGGCTTGCGCTTGGCGAACAGCCAGCCGAGCGCACTTGATTTGCGTGCCAGCCTTTTGTCGGAAATCTCGTCGATCAGCCTGTCGAGCGCGGCAACGATCGCAAGCTGCGCCGGATCGCGGCGGATACTGCCGGTCTCGACCAGATGGTCATAACGCTGCCGGACGGTCACATGGGTCTGTAGGCCGTCACGGACGTGCATGGTTCACTCTGGAATTCGAAAGCCTTTGCAGCGTTGCGCGCCCAGTCGGACGCGCAACGGACGCTGTGTCGCCAAAAGTCTACGCATGATCCTGTCCGAAAATCGATGTCGATTTTCGGAGGTCATGCATCAGCGGTTGAGCGAGATCGGCAGGCCGTTGGAGGTCTGACCGTCGAAGCGGCCTTCGCCCGACTGATAGAGCCTGGCCAGCGGCGAGCCGGCTTCATCGAACAGGGTCAGCTGCTTGCCGGCGACGTTCCACGACTTGACGCCATCGATCGGGGCCGGGCAGCGCAGCGGACCGGCGCGGAAGCCCTGGCCGAACTTGGTCTGCGGCGTTGCCACCTTGCAGCTCTGGCCGGAAACCGAAGCGCTCCACACGCCTGCCACGCTGGTTGCGGTGATGTCGGGCGCGTTGGCGGCGGCGGCGCCACCGTCGGCGGGCAGGGCGGCGACCTGGGTCTGCTGCTGCGGAGCAGCCGGGAATTGCGAGGCGCCGGCAGCACCCGGTGCCGAGGGCGGCGGCAACTGGCCGCTGGTCACCGTGCCGGCGGGCGCCGCGGGCAGCGGAGCCGGCTGGGTGTCCATCGACGAAAGGCGCGTGCTGTTACAGCCGGCGGCAGCCAGAAGCGCCACCAGCGATGCGGCCAGCAGGCCGGTTTTCGAAAAAGCCATTGCATTCCCTCCGTGGGGCAGTTCTGGGGGCGCCCCCGCGCGATCGACAGTTCGCCTCTAAAGCGGCGAAGTTGGCAGAATTTCAACCTGATATGGTTAAAATAGGGTTTGCGTATGAAATTGTTGCAAAATTGTCTCAATAAGCCAGCGTGCCGCGAGACTGGTAATTCGACGATGTTTCCGCCATATAGGCCCCAAACAGCCGCGAGACTTACCGACCATGGCCATTGAGGCCCCTTTCGCCAAGATGAACGGGCTCGGCAACGAGATCATCGTTGCCGACATGCGCGGCCGCGCCGACCGCGTCACGCCTGCCGCGGCGATTGCGCTGGCTGCCGATCCGGCGACCAAGTTCGACCAGATCATGGCGATCCACGACCCGCGCACGCCGGGCACAATCAACTACATCGAGATCATCAATTCCGACGGCACCCATGCCCAGGCCTGCGGCAACGGCACGCGCTGCGTCGTGCAGGCGCTTGCCGCCGAGACGCGGCAGAAGGTGTTCACGTTTGAGACCGTCGCCGGCATCCTCAATGCAGAAGAGCATGAGGACGGCCTGATCTCAGTCGACATGGGCATTCCGCGCTTCGGCTGGCAGGACATTCCGCTGGCCGAGGAGTTTCGCGACACGCGTGCCATCGAGTTGCAGATCGGGCCGATCGACGCGCCGGTGCTGCATTCGCCTTCGGTCGCCTCGATGGGCAATCCGCACGCCATTTTCTGGGTCGACAACGACGTCTGGTCCTACGACCTCGACCGCTTCGGCCCGCTGCTCGAAAACCATCCGATCTTCCCCGAGCGTGCCAACATCTCGATCGCCCAGGTGACATCAAGCGAGACGCTCAACCTGCGCACCTGGGAGCGCGGCGCCGGCCTGACGCTGGCCTGCGGTTCGGCCACCTGTGCCGCTGCCGTCTCCGCCGCGCGTACCGGCCGCACTGGCCGTAGCGTAACCGTGACCGTGCCGAGTGGCGGGACGCTTCAGATCGACTGGCGCGCCGACGACCACGTTGTCATGACCGGCCCGGCCGAGTGGGAATTCTCCGGCAGCTTCAACCCGGCCACCGGCGCCTGGCGCCGCGACCAGCAGGACGTCGCCTGATGGCGGTGGATGTCGTCACCTTCGGCTGCCGCCTCAACACCTACGAGTCAGAGGTGATGAAGCGCGAGGCCAAGGCCGCCGGGCTGGAAGAGCTCAAGGGCGGCGCCGTCATCTTCAACACCTGCGCGGTCACCAGCGAAGCCGTGCGCCAGGCCAAGCAGTCGATCCGCAAGGCGCGGCGCGAGAACCCGGACGCGCGCATCATCGTCACCGGCTGTGCCGCCCAGACGGATCCCACCGCCTTCGCCGACATGGCCGAGGTCGACCTCGTGCTCGGCAACGAGGAAAAGCTCAAGTCGCACAACTACCGGGCGCTGCCCGATTTCGGCGTCAACGATTTCGAGAAGGCCCGCGTCAACGACATCTTTTCCGTGCGCGAGACGGCGGGGCATCTGGTCGACGCCATCGAGGGCAGGGCGCGCGCCTTCGTCCAGGTCCAAAACGGCTGCGACCACCGCTGCACCTTCTGCATCATTCCTTATGGCCGGGGTAATTCGCGCTCGGTGCCGATGGGCGCTGTCGTCGAGCAGATCAAGCGCCTCGCCGGCAACGGCTATGCCGAAGTGGTGCTGTCGGGCGTCGACATGACCAGCTACGGCGCCGACCTTCCCGGCGCGCCGCGTCTGGGCAAGCTGGTCAAAACGATCCTGCGCCAGGTGCCTGACGTGCGCCGCCTGCGCCTGTCCTCCATCGATTCGATCGAGGCCGACGACGACCTGCTCGAAGCGGTTGCCACCGAAAGCCGGCTGATGCCGCATCTGCATCTGTCGCTGCAGTCGGGCGACGACATGATTTTGAAGCGCATGAAGCGAAGGCACCTGCGCGACCAGTCGATCCAGTTCTGCGCCGATGTGCGCAAGCTGCGCCCCGACATCGTCTTCGGTGCCGACATCATCGCCGGCTTCCCGACCGAAACCGACGAGATGTTCGAAAATTCGATCAGGATCGTCGAGGAGTGCGGGCTGACTCATCTCCACGTCTTCCCTTTCAGCCCGCGCGAGGGCACGCCCGCCGCGCGCATGCCGCAGGTCCGCCGCGACATCGTCAAGCAGCGCGCCGCGCGCCTGCGCGCCACCGGCGATGCCGCCTACAAGCGCCATCTCGAAAGCCTCAAGGGCTCGCGCCAGCAGGTGCTTGTCGAGCGCGAGGGGCTCGGGCGGACGGAAGGCTTCACGCTCGTCGCACTCGATCAGGGTGTGTCAGGCGAAATCATAGAGGTCGACATCGTCGGACATGACGGCGAGCGGCTCACAGCGGCACCAGCCGCCGCACGCGCGGCCTGACGAAAGCGACCGCATGGCATTCGGGTTCATCAAGAAAGTCTTTTCCTTCGGCAAGAAGGAAGCTGTCGAGCAGCCGGCCGAAGACGAAGTCCTGCCGCCGCTGAATTTCGACGCGCTGAAAGCATTGAGGCCGGCGGAAGAGGCGCCAGCCGAGACTCCCTCCCCCTTGAGGGGAGGGTCGATCGACGAAGTCGATCGGGGTGGTGTCGTCGCCGAGTTGGAGGTGACCCCCTCTGGTCCTGCGGACCATCTCCCCCTCAAGGAGGGGGAAGAGACCGCGCCTCAAACGCCGCAGCCTGTTGTGCCGGAACCGAAGCCCGCCGAGCAGCCAGTCCCGGTCGAGCCTGCGCCACAGCCCGCCCCGCCGGAAGAGCCAAAACCCGAGCCAGCGCCGGAAGTTCCTGCGCCCGAGCCCGAGAAGCCTGCCGAGCAGCCAGCGCCTGCACCGAGCCCGGTCGAGCCCGAGCCTGCGCCGGCGGAGGTTCCGGTCCTGCCGGAAGAACCGTCAGTTCCGGAGGTGCCCGAGGAGGTTCCCGCCCAACCAGCACCTTTGGCACCCGAGCCGACGATGCGCGCTCCCGAGCCTGAGCCGGTTGCGCCTGCGATTCCCCTCCACCTTGAGGGGAAGGTGGCCGCGCAACGGCCGGGTGGGGTCGTTGGATCGTCTGACGCGACGCCGAGCGTGGCGGAGACGATCCCCCCTGGTCCTTCGGACCATCTCCCCCTCAAGGGGGGAGAGGACGCCCAGCCATCGCCCGTTGCCGAAGCTCCTGCTCCAAAGCCCTCCGCCGGCAAGGTCACGGTCCAGAAGAAGGTCGAGCAAAAGGCCGAGGTCGTGGAAGTGGCCGCGCCTGCGCCGAGGCAGAGCTGGTTCCAGCGCCTGCGCCAGGGCCTGTCGCGCTCGTCGAAGGAGCTGTCGGGCAACATCGCCGGCATCTTCACCAAGCGGAAGCTCGACGAAGACACGCTGCAGGACCTCGAAGACGTGCTGATCCGCGCCGATCTCGGCGTCGAGACTGCATTGCGCGTCACCGATGCACTCGCTTCCACCCGCTACGGCAAGGACGTATCCGACCACGAAGTCCGTTCGATCATGGCCGTCGAGATCGAAAAGGTCTTGACGCATGTCGCGGTGCCGCTGGAGCTCGACCTGTCGCACAAGCCGCATGTCATTCTGGTCGTCGGCGTCAACGGCACCGGCAAGACCACCACCATCGGCAAGCTCGCTGCCAAGCTCACCGAAGGCGGGCTCTCGGTCATGCTCGCTGCCGGCGACACCTTCCGTGCCGCGGCCATCGAGCAGCTCAAGATCTGGGGCGAACGCACCAAGTCGCCGGTAATCGCCTCGAAGCTCGGCGCTGATGCCGCGGGCCTCGCCTATGACGCGTTCGAGAAGGCCAAGGAAGCTGGCTCGGATGTCTTGATCATCGACACGGCCGGGCGCCTGCAGAACAAGACAGAGCTGATGGCCGAGCTCGAAAAGATCGTGCGCGTGCTTGGCAAGCTCGACCCCGAGGCGCCGCACACGGTGCTGCAGACGGTCGACGCCACTACCGGCCAGAACGCGCTCAACCAGGTCGAGATCTTCCGCAACATCGCCGGCGTCAACGGCCTTGTGATGACAAAGCTCGACGGCACGGCGCGCGGCGGTATTTTGGTCGCAATCGCCGCCAAACATAAGCTGCCGGTCTATTTCATCGGCGTCGGCGAACAGGTCGACGATCTCGAACCCTTTTCGGCAAGCGATTTCGCCAAGGCGATCGCAGGAGTCGCCTGACCTATGAATGCACCTATCCTCGAACGCGATCCCTCGGACCCGACGACCAAGAAGGAAGACGTTAGCCCGCTGCTCAAGCTGGTGCTGGAACTCGGGCCGCTGGTCGTATTCTTCTTCGCCAATGCGCGTGGCGAATGGCTGGCGCAGAAATTTCCCACGCTGGCCGAACTCGGCGGGCCGATCTTCATCGCCACCGGCCTGTTCATGGCGGCAACGGCTGCTGCCCTGATCGCGTCGTGGCTGCTGACCCGCTCGCTGCCGATCATGCCGCTGGTCTCGGGCGTGGTGGTCTTCGTCTTCGGCGCGCTGACGCTCTATCTCCAGGACGACGTCTTCATCAAGATGAAGCCGACGATCGTCAACACGCTGTTCGGCGTGATCCTGCTTGGCGGGCTGTGGTTCGGCAAGTCGTTGCTCGGATACGTCTTCGCATCGGCCTTCCGCCTCGATGCCGAAGGCTGGCGCAAGCTGACCTTCCGCTGGGGCCTGTTCTTCCTGTTCCTTGCCGTGGTCAACGAAGTTGTTTGGCGGTCCTTTTCGACCGACACTTGGGTGGCGTTCAAGGTCTGGGGCATCATGCCGATAACCTTGCTCTTCACTTTCAGCCAGATGCCGCTCATCATGCGCCATTCGCTGGACGAGCATTCTTCGAAATAGGGGACATCATGGAGTTCATCACCGACCGCGAGGCGCTGCGCCAGCACTACCGGGCGCCGGGCGACGGCGCGGTGAAGAAGGAACTTCGCCGCCTTGATCATCACGCCCGCAGTTTTCTGGCGCGCAGCCCGTTCGTGCTGATCGGCTCATCCGACGACAAGGGCAATGCCGACGTCACGCCGAAGGGCGACAAGCCGGGCTTCGTGGCGGTGCTCGACGACAGCACCATCGCCATTCCCGACCGGCCGGGCAACAACCGGCTCGACACGCTCGAAAACGTTCTGGTCAATCCGGCTGTCGGCTTGCTGTTCCTCATTCCCGGCATGAACGAGACGCTGCGCATCAATGGCGATGCGCGCCTGACAGCCGATCCGGCCTTGCGCGAGCAGCTCGCCGCCGAGGGCAAGCCGCCGGTCACGGTCATGGTCGTCTCGGTCAAGGCTGCCTACATGCACTGCGCCAAGGCGTTCATGCGCTCGGAGCTGTGGGCGCCCGGCACCTGGCGCGACCGGGGCAGCCTGCCGACGCTCGGGCAGATCCTGCGCGACCAGCTGGCGCTCGCCGACAATGCCGAGACGCTGGACCGTTCGCTCGACGAGGCCTACCGCAAGACCATGTGGTAGGTCCGCGCGCAATCCATGCAGCGGCGTTAAGCCTCGTTAACCTGTCATGCGTCGAGCGCATTGCTGCATTGCAGCATCTTATTTTGCTGCGCGGCAGTTCCTATGTCATCATCAGATTGATCAGGGAGGTCAGTTTTCGCCGCATCTTGCGGCGCGATGAAAGGAACCTGCCATGTTTTTTGACAACCTTCTGAGCCGTGCCCGCGAAAGCGCTTCCAAGCGCAAGCACTACAAGCGCCTCGTCGCCGAGATCGACGGCTTCTCCGGCCGTGACCTGGCCGACATGCGCGCCGACCGCAGCGAGATGCTGTACCAGGCCTACAAGCACGTTTACGGCTAAGACCTAACCATTATCAGGCCGGCCGGTATCTGACCGGCCGTTGCGACAAGGCGCGAGGGGCACCCCATGGGCATGCCGCAAGCGCCTTTTCTGTTTCCGGCGCTCGCGTCGCTTGTCGGCTCAATGCGCCGGGTTTGCCGCCGTCACGCTGGCATGAGCCCGCTTCAGCCAATAACCGAAGATCGCAGCGGTGATGAAGGCGATCAGCCCGTAGATCGCCGCCGGAACCGCCATCGTCGCGTTGTTCAGCAGCAGCGGGCTCAGCGCGATGGCGATTGCCAGCGTGCCGTTGTGGATGCCGATCTCCATGCCGATCGCGGTTGCCTGGCGTCTTTCAACGCCCGCCGCGCGTGGCACGAAGTAGCCCACCCCGAGGCTGACAAGGTTGAAGGCGAGCGCGGCGAGGCCAACGATCGGACCCCAGCTTTTCAGCGTCTCCCATTCCTGGATCAGTGCTACGGCAACCACAGCGAACAGGAACAGCATCGAGAAGATCTTCACCGGCCGGGCCATGCGTTCGGCAAAGGCGGGGAAACGGCTGCGCAGCCACATGCCGATCAGCACGGGGCCGAGCACGATGACGAACACCTGCACCACCTTGGCGAATTGCAGTGGAATCGCCTGGTCGCCCGACATGAAATGCGCCAGCGACCAGTTGACGATCAATGGCAGTGTGAGGATCGACAGGGCCGAATTGATCGCCGTCAGCGTGATGTTCAGCGCCACATCGCCGTCGGCCAGATGGCTGTAGAGATTGGCCGAGGTGCCGCCCGGACTGGCCGCCAAAAGCATCATGCCGACCGCCAGCGCCGGCTCGAGACCAAAGACATAGACGATGCCCAGGCAGGCCAGCGGCAGGATGACGGTCTGGCAGAGCAATGCGACGAATACTGCCTTGGGTTTTTGCAGGACGTTGCGGAAATCGTCTGTTGTCAGCGACAGGCCAAGGCCGAGCATGATGACGCCGAGCGCCAGCGGCAGAAAAATGATGAGCGCGGAACTGTCTTGCATTTACGCCTCCCCGGCAGCCGCTTGCCGCGTCGTCGCGGCGTGCCTCTCCCCAGCGGCTGTATGAAAATGTAGTGCAAATCCAGACGATTCGCACGTGTCGCGAAAAGTCTGCCGATATTGGGCGATTACTGCGCTGCGAGCGCCTTTTCGATGGCCGGCATCAGCGTGGCGGCGACGGCCTCGGGCGACAGCGGCCCGACATGCTTGAAGGCGACTTTGCCGTCCTTGCCGACGAGGAACGTCTCGGGCACGCCATAGACGCCCCAGTCGATCGCCGTGCGGCCATTCTGGTCGACGCCGATTGCCTTGAACGGATTGCCGAGATCGCCAAGGAAGCGCCGGGCATTCTCCGGCTTGTCCTTGTAGTTCAGCCCGGCGATGGAGAAGCGCTGGTCCCTGGACAATTCGACCAGCACCGGATGCTCCTCGCGGCACGGCGCGCACCACGACGCCCAGACATTGACCAGCGTTACCTTGCCGGCGAAATCAGCCGAGTTGAGACCCGGCAACGAGAGGCCTTCGAGCGGCGGCAACTCGGTCTTGGGTGCCGTCTGGCCGATCAGCGCCGATGGCACCGCGGTCAGGTCGCGGCCAGACAACAGCTGCGCCAGGAACACGCCGGCAAGCGCCAGGAAGATCAGCAGCGGCAAAATCACGAAGATCCTGCGCGGCCGGGCCGGCTTCTGGCTGTCGATGCTCATGCCTTGGCCTTGTCCGAGCGGCGGCGATGGCCGGCGGCTTCGAGTTCGGCCATTTCGCGCTTGCGGGCGCGCTGGTCGGCCAGGATCCAGATGATCAGCCCGGCGATGGCAAGTGCCGAGACGCCGTAGGCGGCGGTGACATAGAGGGCGTGTGCGCTCATCGGGCACCCTGGCAAGACGTGGTCATGTCGCTGTTTCCGAGCATTCCCTTCACTTAGCGGCGGGCCAGCGGCGATGCAATCGGACGCCGCGCCGCACCGCCACGGTTGAAGTGATCGTGATCAGTCGGTGCCCGAGCGCAAGGCGACCGCCGCGGCCAGCGGACCGATGACGGCCAGGAACATGGTCAGCGCGCAGAGAATCATGAAAGGCGGGGTGAACGGGTCGGGATCGTTGACCGCGCCATAGGCGGCGGTCACGCCGAAGATCAGCACCGGGATGACCAGCGGCAGCACCAGCACCGAGATTAAGAGCCCGCCACGCGGCAGGGCGACGGTGACGGCAGCCCCGGCTGCGCCAATGAAGACGATGGCCGGGGTGCCGACGAGCAAAGTGAGCGCCGCCGCGCCGATGCCGAGCGGTGACATGTTCATGAACAGCCCAAGCAGCGGAGCAGCGATGACAAGCGGCAGCACGCTTGCGGTCCAGTGTGCCAGGCATTTGACGAACACAGTCAGCGCCAGCATGTGCCGGTCGGCATTGAGCACGAGAAGATCGAGCGAGCCGTCCTCGCGGTCGGCCTGGAACAGCCGGTCGAGGCCGAGCAGGCTGGCGAGCAGGGCGCCGATCCACAGAATCGCCGGGCCGATGCGGGCGAGCAGGTTGAGGTCGGGGCCGACGCCGAAGGGGATGGTGACGATCACGGCCAGGAAGAACAGCACGCCCGTCAGCGCCCCACCGCCGGCGCGGACGCCCATGCGTAGATCGCGAAGGTAGAGGGCTAGCATGTTGCGGCTCCGGCGATCTGCGCGGACAGGTGGCGCTTCTTCCCACCCCCCTCTGTCCTGCCGGACATCTCCCCCGCAAGGGGGGAGATCACGCTGTGGGCCGGCCATCGCCAATCGCCAACGTTGCAGAAGTGACGACGAGGCTGGAGCTGCCAATCTCCCCCCATGCGGGGGAGATGTCCGGCAGGACAGAGGGGGGTGCGAAGGATCGCGGAGCTATAAAGCATGCACCCGCCCCATCTCCAGCGTCTTCACCCCCTCCAGCCCGAGCGGCAGATGGGTGGCTGCTATGATGATGCCGCCAGCGGCACAATGGTCCTGCATCAGCGCTGCGAAGCGCGCGTCGGATGCCTTGTCGAGGCCCGAGGTCGGCTCGTCGAGCAGCCAGACCGGGCGGTGGCTGATGAGCAGCTTGGCGATGGCGGCGCGACGCTTCTGGCCGGTCGAGAGGTAGCCGAAGGGCAGGTGGCCGAGGCCGCCGAGACCGACCTCTTCGAGCGCATCCGAGATGCCGAGCCTGCCGTTGCCGGAGAAGTCGCGCCAGAACTGCAGGTTCTCCTGCACGGTCAGCGCAGCCTTCATCGCGTTCTGGTGGCCGAGATAGTGGCAGGCCGAGGCGACTGTCGGAAAGTCCTCGCTGTCGCCCTCGAAAGCGATTCGGCCGTGGCTGTGTGGCAGGAGCCCGGCTATGACGCGCAGCAGGGTCGACTTGCCCGAGCCGTTGGGACCGGTGACCACAAGTGCTTCGCCGTCAGCAAGCACGAAGCCGATGCCGTCGAAAACCGCCTCGCCGCCGCGTTCTCCGCTGAGATTTTCGGCGATCAGCCGCATTCGTTCCCCATCGCCGAAAGTCTTGTCGCCGCCACTTTGCGTCGCAGCAAAATAGGCGAATCTCGGTCTAGAACTATTCCAATAAATTCTCTATATGCCACTCGACCATGCCAGCGGTCGGCATGGAAACAGAATTTGCGCCGAACCAGCGCACGCGCCGCCTTGAACGGCTCGGGTTGCTTGGGACCGGACAGCGGAAATGGCCGTACCCGCACCTTTGCGCGTGATTGCATGCCCATCGGAGTCCGTTCCCTTTCAGGCTGAACAGACAAGGATGGATCGCACGTGTCCAAATCAATCGACAGTTTCAATTGCCGCCGCACCCTTACTGCGGCTGGTACCGACTATGTCTATTACAGCCTCATCGAGGCCGAGAAGAACGGCCTGACCGGCATTTCGCAGCTGCCCTATTCGATGAAGGTGCTGCTCGAAAACCTGCTGCGCAACGAAGACGGGCGCACCGTCACCAAGGAAGCCATCCAGGCGGTTGCCGGCTGGCTGACCGACAAGGGCACCGCCGGCGTCGAGATCGCCTACCGCCCGGCCCGCGTCCTGATGCAGGACTTCACCGGCGTTCCCGCCGTTGTCGACCTTGCCGCGATGCGTGACGGCCTTGCCGCGCTCGGCGGCGACCCGCAGAAGATCAATCCGCTGGTGCCTGTCGATCTCGTCATCGACCACTCGGTCATCGTCGATGAATTCGGCACGCCGCTGGCCTTTGCCCGCAACGTCGAGCTCGAATACGAGCGCAACGAAGAGCGCTACAAGTTCCTGAAGTGGGGCCAGCAGGCGTTCCGCAACTTCCGCGTCGTGCCGCCCGGCACCGGCATCTGCCACCAGGTCAACCTCGAATACCTCGCCCAGACCGTCTGGACGAACACCGAGGACGGCGTGACGACCGCCTATCCCGACACCTGCGTCGGCACCGATTCGCACACCACCATGGTTAACGGCCTGGGCGTGCTCGGCTGGGGCGTCGGCGGCATCGAGGCCGAAGCAGCGATGCTTGGCCAGCCCGTTTCCATGCTGCTGCCGGAAGTCATCGGCTTCCGCCTGACCGGCAGGCTGAAGGAAGGCGTCACCGCCACTGACCTGGTGCTGACCGTCACCCAGATGCTGCGCAAGAAGGGCGTCGTCGGCAAGTTCGTCGAGTTCTTCGGCCCCGGCCTGTCGAACATGACGCTGGCCGACCGCGCCACCATCGGCAACATGGCGCCTGAGTACGGCGCGACCTGCGGCTTCTTCCCGGTCGATTCCGAGACCATCCGCTACCTCAACATGTCGGGCCGCGCCGAAAACCGCATCGCGCTCGTCGAGGAATATTCCAAGGCGCAGGGCATGTGGCGCGACACCTCGTCGGCCGACCCCGTCTTCACCGACCTGCTCGAGCTCGACCTTGAAAGCGTCGTGCCGTCGATGGCCGGCCCGAAGCGTCCCGAAGGCCGCATCCCGCTCGAAGGCATCGCCTCGGGCTTCGCGACCGCTCTCGAAGCCGAGTACAAGAAGACCGTCGACCAGTCGAAGCGCTACGCCGTCGAAGGCGAAAACTTCGATCTCGGCCATGGCGACGTGGTGATCGCGGCGATCACGTCCTGCACCAACACCTCGAACCCGAGCGTGCTGATCGGTGCCGGCCTGCTGGCCCGCAACGCCAACCGTCTCGGCCTGAAGCAGAAGCCGTGGGTCAAGACCTCGCTGGCGCCCGGCTCGCAGGTTGTGGCCGAGTATCTCGAGAAGGCCGGCCTGCAGAAGGAGCTCGACCAGATCGGCTTCAACCTCGTCGGCTTCGGCTGCACGACCTGCATCGGCAACTCCGGCCCGCTGCCGGCTCCGATCTCCAAGACCATCAACGACAAGGGCCTGATCGGTGCGGCCGTGCTTTCGGGCAACCGCAACTTCGAAGGCCGGGTGTCGCCAGACGTGCAGGCGAACTATCTTGCTTCGCCGCCGCTGGTCGTCGCCTACGCGCTCGCCGGTTCGGTGACCAAGGACCTGACCACCGAGCCGCTGGGCGAGGATCGCGACGGCAATCCGGTGTTCCTCAAGGACATCTGGCCGACCAATGTGGAGATCGACCAGTTCATCGCCGAAAACGTCACCCGCGAGCTGTTTGCCCGCAAATATGCCGACGTCTTCAAGGGCGACGAGAACTGGCAGAACGTTAAGGCACCTGAAGGCCAGACCTATGCCTGGGACGACAAGTCGACCTATGTGCAGAACCCGCCCTACTTCGTCGGCATGGGCTCGAAGCCGGCCCAGATCGGCAAGATCGAGGGCGCGCGCGTGCTCGGCCTGTTCGGCGACAAGATCACCACCGACCACATCTCGCCGGCCGGTTCGATCAAGGCGGCTTCGCCAGCCGGCAAGTACCTGACCGACAACGGCGTCGGCGTTGCCGACTTCAACCAGTACGGCACGCGTCGCGGCAACCATGAAGTGATGATGCGCGGCACCTTCGCCAACATCCGCATCCGCAACCACATGCTGGGCGAGAACGGCCGCGAAGGTGGCTACACCTTCCACTACCCGAGCAAGGAAGAGCTGCCGATCTACGACGCGGCCATGCAGTACCGCAGCGAAGGCACACCGCTGGTGATCTTCGCCGGCGTCGAATACGGCAACGGTTCGTCGCGCGACTGGGCGGCGAAGGGCACCAACCTGCTTGGCGTCCGCGCTGTCATCGCCCAGTCGTTCGAGCGTATCCATCGCTCGAACCTTGTCGGCATGGGCGTTATCCCCTTCACCTTCGAAGAGGGCACGAGCTGGAAGACGCTCGGCCTCAAGGGTGACGAGCAGGTGACGATCGAAGGCCTCGAGACGATCAAGCCGCGCCAGAAGATGGTGGCCAAGATCACCTTCGCCGACGGTTCGGTGAAGGATGTCCCGATCCTGTGCCGCATAGATACGCTGGACGAGCTCGACTACTACAAGAACGGCGGCATCCTGCAGTACGTGCTGCGCGACCTCGCCGCGTAAGCGCTTCGCCGGACTCACGTGAAACAAACCGCCGGGGCGCAAGCTCCGGCGGTTTTTTTTGTTGCACAAGTATACAATTAGGCGTTGTATTTTCCCTGGGAGAGGGGAGAGTACAATGAGAGCTTATCTGCGCGTTTTCGCGAGCGGACTTCTGTTGTCCGGATGTGCCAATGGCGGCGCCTTTGTTTCCACTGGTTCTGTCAACTATGGCGCGCTTGTCGGGGGGCTTCGATGTGAAGTCGAAGATGTGATCGCATATGATCGGCGTGAAACAACATCTGCCAAGTTCTTTTATGACGGCAATGTCGCGATGAAGCGACAAGCCAATATTGTCGTGAAGATAAATGGACAGTTCAACAGAGATGCCGGTTTTTCATTGGGGCTTGAAAAATATGGGATCGGCAGGGCGGATCTAGTTTCCGCATCGGCTGGTTTGTCTGGCCGCATCGACGAAACTGGAACGGTCGTCATGGGCGATACCGTTGTCCCGGACGAATCCAAATGCGACCGGGGCCGCACCGGTGCCTACGACCTCAGCAGGCTGAGTCTGCTCGCCTGGTACAAGTCGGTGTCTGCGCGGGTGGAGGATAAGGCAGCAAGTTCGTATCTTTCCGAGATGACCTACTACAGGAATGGGTCTGTCGTTTTTGGCCGCAACGGACTTGCCTTTTCGTTCCTGACACCCGGAACGATATCTCCGGGACTCGGCTTCACCGCCGCCCAAAGCGCTGAAATCACGATTGTATTCGCGGACATGCCTTCGGAGAGGACGACGAAGATCGATCCGAAAAGCCTCGAGGCACTTGCCGAGATCATTCGAAGCGGCGGTCGCAAGGGCGCGGGTGGAGGCAGGACCGGTGCTGACGCGACGAGCCCCGCCGAAATCTTGCGGGACAGGCAAATCGATACACTGAACGACAGGCTGAAAACCCTGATCATACAGCCGAGGCTATGAGCTGCCGGCAGGCGCCGAGGTCCGGGGTAGGGTAGCGGCGCCTGTTTCGGACTGATTTTGTCATCCTTCGACAGGCTCAGGATGAGGGCTGCGCTCGTGAAGGGCTGTCTGGGCGAGGAGCCGGCCGTGCTTCACGATAGTCCGTCATGGTTTCAGGCGCTCGCTTCGCTCGGTCGGGATGACGGCGGACGGGTTGCGGGCGTCCCGTGCAGTGGCGTTGGCGCTGCCCCTCATCCCCCTGCCGGGACCTTCTCTCCGTATAGTGACGGGGAGAAGGAAGCGCACTTGTTCACTGCCCCGCCCCGTTTCCGGTCTGGCCATTGTCAAAGAGCACTCCCGGTTTAGGGGAGCAGTCGGGAAGCGGGGCGCGAGGCCGTGCCTTCCGATAGTATGTTAGTGGCGCGAACTCGCGCCCCGCTCGGTGTCTGTCCCGAGGTTGGCCGGTCACAGCGCCGCTCCATGTACATTCCATGGACAATCGCCGCTGCTTCTCCGCATCTTCCCGCCGCGCTGGCCTTGTGAGGCTCACACCGGAAAACGCCGACCTGTCGTCGGGCCCTCGGAGCCACGGCTACCGTAGCAGTGGCGGGAGGTCACCGCCGCCCTCCCTGATACCCGGTGCGCACCAGATCCCGTAAGGGCGATGGGGGAATTGTACGGCAGGTTTTCAGGGCGTGGAGAAATGGGGGCGGCTATCCACGCGGGTTGGTGACAGATGGTGACAAGCGCGCGGAAGATTGGGTAGCATTGGACCGCAGCAGCAGTTGCCATTTCACGGCATGGATCCCCGGGTCTCCGCACGTCGCTTCGCTCCTGCTCCGCCCGAGGATGACGAAGGCATTGGGGTCCGCGGCCAATCACCGACGGCGGCGGCTCGCAGAACGTTTCCGTCCATTGCTACGGCACTGCCTTGCTAGTTGCCCGGAAATTCCCGCCAAGTGCCAACCTTGGAGGTTAGCCGAAAGCCAACATGCCTTCGTCATCCTCGGGCGGAGCAGGAGCGAAGCGACGTGCGGAGACCCGGGGATCCATGCCGTTGAGGTTCCGCCACCCACCGGAGCCGCCAGGCCAGAGAGGGTGTGAAGGATCGCGATGGTGAAATTGGGAGCCCAAAGACGCCAAGAAATCCACGCAACGTGGATAATCTCTCCACGCTCTGCCTGCCCAATGCGATTCAACCGAACCAGCGAAGCAGAAACAGCCGCTGTGAAGTCTTGCGCTCAGGCGGAAGCGGGTGCGGTTAGCAAGTCACCGAACGCAAGCCGACACGGTCAACGACACGTCGAAATACGCCATATGCCGTATTGTCCTGACGGCTGCCGCCGGGACATCTGCCGAACTGAAGGACCCCGTTGTGGCGGGTCGAGATTGACGGGGAGCAGGTTCAATGAGGTTGATGACGCTTGGGGCGGCGGGGCTGCTTGCCCTGTCCAGCGGTGTGGCAATGGCTGCGGATGCGACGTCGGTGCAGCCGGTCGATGGCTTTGTCTGGACCGGCGGCTATGTTGGCGTGCAGGCTGGCCATCTCTGGGGCAACGGGCGGACTTCGGCTGAAACCGGCTGGAATTCCGAGCCGGATGTCGCTGGTTGGCTTGGCGGCGTTTATGCGGGCTACAACCATCAGCTGGCAAACCAGGTCGTGATCGGTATCGAAGCCGACCTTGCCTGGAGCAATGCCGATGGTTTCGGGCAGGCGTATGATGGATCAGGCACGCCCTTGCCGCCACCCGTGATCGGCGACGTGTACGAGCTCAACTGGTCCGGCGCGGCGCGTGTGAAGGTCGGCTATGCGATGGACCGGCTGCTGCCTTACCTTGCCGGCGGCGTGGCGTTCGCTGATGTCAACGTCCACGCCACCGACGACGGTGTCCGGATCAGCCCGATCGTTGGCGACACGATGGTCGGATGGACGCTCGGTGCCGGTGTCGAATACGCATTCACCGACAATCTCATCGGCCGCGTGGAGTACCGTTACACCGACTTCGGCGACTTCGACCTGTCGTCGTTTGCGACGGCGGAGCTGAAGACACACGACATTCGCCTCGGCGTCGCCTACAAGTTCTGAGCGCGGCTCCGCCGCGAACCAAAGCCCCGGCCTCGCGCCGGGGTTTTGCTTGATCAGGGTTGCTGAGTGCCTTGGCAGGTTGCACGAAAGAAATGCCGCGGCTTCGAGAAACTCTTCACGCCAAGGCGCCGAACCGTCCCGGGCGTGGATGGGTTGAACTGCAACTTTTGAACGTCTCGTTCCCTCTCGCCCCTCTGCCGTACCGGCGTTCGATGCTCGAAAAGCCAAGCAGTCGGCTTTTGGTCCGCTGCGCGGACCGCATCTCAACCCCCGCATGCGGGGAGATCAGGCCGGCATCGATGCTCCCCTATCTAGAGCCCTCGCCGAGATCATAGACATACATGACAAACGTCTCCGCCGGACCGGCTGGTTCCTTGCGCCTCTCATAGAGGGCACGGGCGGGGAGGTTGTCGGGTTCGGTGCCGAGCCAGGCTTCGGCGCAGCCCAGTTCGCGGCCGGCGGCGAAGAGCGCGTCGACAAGCCGGTTGGCGATGCCGCGGCGCTGCCAGGCGGGCGAGACGCCGACCTCATCGACATACAGTTCGCTCGGCTTGTCAGGATGGCGGTGAACCATGGCGGCCGCCTGCGCCACAACCTGGCCCTCATCGAGGGCGACGAAGAGAAGGTGGCCAGGGGAAGCGAGACAGGCCGTCAGGCGGGCATGATCGACCGGCTCGTCGAAGACATCGTCGGCGACGGTGTCGAGCAGGTGCTCGTCGCCCGACCGGAGCCTGCGGATCTCGATGGATGGCATCGTGGTCTTCACCTTTTCTTCGTAAAGCCGTCACAAAATTTTGACGTTTACGTAAATCCCATTGTTTCTAACCGATTGAAAAAGTTGAGGTTGAAATAATCGGTTGAATTTTTCTGGCCACGGAGCTATTGCGAGCCGCTATTTCTGGCTGCATTCTCGCGGCCTCTCTGGCCCAAACCTACTCCACCCCGCCGCCACGGCGTCGTTAAAGGCAAAGGGAAATTCCTTCATGGCACGTAACAAGATAGCCCTCATCGGCTCCGGCATGATTGGCGGCACGCTCGCCCATATGATCGGCCTCAAGGACCTCGGCGACGTGGTCCTGTTCGATATTGCCGAAGGCACCCCGCAGGGTAAAGGCCTCGATATCGCCCAGTCTTCGCCGGTCGACGGCTTCGACTCGCGCTTCACCGGCGTCAACGACTATGCCGGCATCGAAGGCGCCGATGTCTGCATCGTCACCGCAGGCGTGCCGCGCAAGCCCGGCATGAGCCGCGACGACCTCTTGGGCATCAACCTCAAGGTCATGGAACAGGTCGGCGCCGGCATCAAGAAGTATGCCCCCAAGGCCTTCGTCATCTGCATCACCAACCCGCTCGACGCCATGGTCTGGGCGCTGCAGAAGTTTTCGGGCCTGCCCAAGAGCCACGTCGTCGGCATGGCCGGCGTGCTCGACTCGGCGCGCTTCCGCCACTTCCTGGCCGAAGAGTTCAAGGTTTCGGTCGAGGACGTCAGCGCCATGACGCTCGGCGGCCACGGCGACGACATGGTGCCGATGGTGCGCTATTCGACGGTTGCCGGCATTCCGCTGCCGGACCTGATCAAGATGGGCTGGACCAGCCAGGACAAGCTCGACGCCATCGTCGAGCGCACCCGCAAGGGTGGCGGCGAGATCGTCGGCCTGCTCAAGACCGGTTCGGCCTACTACGCGCCGGCATCCTCGGCGATTTCCATGGCCGAGGCCTATCTCAAGGACAAGAAGCGCGTGCTGCCTTGCGCAACGCACCTGTCGGGCCAGTATGGCGTCAAGGACATGTATGTCGGCGTTCCGGTGGTGATTGGTGCCGGTGGCGTCGAGCGCATCATCGAGATCGACTTCAACAAGGCCGAGCAGAAGATGTTCGAAAAGTCGGTCGAAGCCGTCAAGGGCCTGTGCGAAGCCTGCGTCGCGATCGCGCCGAACCTCGGCAAGAAGTAAGGGACACGCGCATGAACATCCACGAATATCAGGGCAAGCAATTGCTCAAGGGTTTCGGTGCTCCCGTCGCTGACGGCGTGCCGGTGTTCAAGATCGAGGAAGCGGAAGCAGCGGCCAAGGCGCTGCCGGGTCCGCTCTATGTCGTGAAGAGCCAGATCCACGCCGGCGGCCGCGGCAAGGGCAAGTTCAAGGAGCTTTCGCCCGACGCCAAGGGCGGCGTGCGCCTGGCCAAGTCGATCGAAGAGGTCGTGGCGTTTTCCAAGGAAATGCTCGGCAACACGCTGGTGACCAAGCAGACCGGTCCGGCCGGCAAGCAGGTCAACCGCCTCTATATCGAGGACGGCGCCGACATCGACCGCGAGCTGTACCTGTCGATCCTCGTCGATCGCTCCGTCGGCCGCGTTGCCTTCGTGGTTTCGACCGAAGGCGGCATGGACATCGAGGCGGTTGCGCACGACACGCCGGAAAAGATCATCACCGTTGCGATCGACCCGGAAAAGGGCGTGACGGCTGAGGACCTCAAGGCGCTGAATGGCGCGCTGAAGCTTTCGGGCGACGCGGCCAAGGACGGCGAGAGCCTGTTTCCGATCCTCTACAAGGCGTTTGTCGACAAGGACATGAGCCTGCTCGAGGTCAACCCGCTGATCGTCATGAAGGACGGCCGCCTGCGCGTGCTCGACGCCAAGGTGTCGTTCGACAACAACGCGCTGTTCCGCCACCCCGACGTGCTCGAGCTGCGCGACACCACCGAAGAAGACGCCAAGGAAATCGAGGCGTCGAAGTATGACCTCGCTTATGTCGCGCTCGACGGCAACATCGGCTGCATGGTCAACGGTGCCGGTCTCGCCATGGCGACGATGGACATCATCAAGCTCTACGGTGCCGAGCCCGCCAACTTCCTCGACGTTGGCGGCGGCGCTTCCAAGGAGAAGGTGACGGCGGCGTTCAAGATCATCACCGCCGATCCGGCCGTGAAGGGCATCCTGATCAACATCTTCGGCGGCATCATGAAGTGCGACATCATCGCCGAAGGCGTGATCGCGGCCGTCAAGGAAGTCGGGCTCAAGGTGCCGCTGGTGGTTCGCCTCGAAGGCACCAATGCGGAACTCGGCAAGAAGATCATCAACGAGAGCGGGCTGAACGTCGTTTCCGCCGACGACCTCGACGATGCGGCGAAGAAGATCGTCGCCGCGGTGAAGGGGTAACAACGAGCATGCTTCGGGCCGCGCAAATGTCGGTGCTGTCAGCCTTCGCGCTGACGTCGCCTTCGTTTGCGGGCGAGGCGACAGACGCGGCAGCCCTCTTTCGCGACATATGCATCGCGAGTGAGGGTGATCTGGTCGTTGCGAAGGAACGAGCGCAGGGGCGCGGCTTCGAATTCGATGGCAGCTATGGCCGAATTGCAGGATCGAAGGGATGGCCAATTGTCATGCTCACGCCTACAGGCGATGGCAACATGCATGACCGGTGCGCAGTCGCTGGCGAAACCGTCGCTGAAGGGGCGATTGCCGACGTTGCCTTGTCAAAGGGACTGGTTGAGGTTCCCAAGGAAAAGGCCGTGGGGCAGATCTCCGAGGGCTTGGTAGTCCGGACTTTCGTCAGCCGCGAATGTGCAGAGGCGTCTGAGTTTTTTGGCTCTTGCGAGCTGATTCAGTTCCTTGGCGACGAAAGACCAGAAGGGGCGTCATCAGCACCGTTCTTTCGCAAGTTCAACTACGTACCCAGCAGGAAACCGGTTAGCTGACGATTTTGAGCCAGCCTGATCGAACAAAATTCAAACTTACTCGTATAGAGGACTTTAGATGTCCATTCTCATCGACAAGAACACCAAGATCCTGGTGCAGGGCCTGACCGGCAACACCGGTTCGTTCCACACCGAGCAGGCTTTGGCCTATCACGGCACCAAGATGGTCGGCGGCATCCATCCCAAGAAGGGCGGCGAGAAGTGGGACGGCTCCGTGCCGCTGCCGATCTTCTCGACGGTTGCCGAGGGCAAGGAAAAGACCGGCGCCAACGCGTCGGTGGTCTACGTGCCGCCGGCGGGCGCTGCCGCCGCGATCATCGAGGCGATCGACGCCGAGATCCCGCTGATCGTGTGCATCACCGAAGGCATCCCGGTCTCCGACATGATCAAGGTCAAGGCGCGTCTCGACCGGTCGACCTCGCGCCTGATCGGCCCGAACTGCCCGGGTATCGTCACGCCCGACCAGTGCAAGATCGGCATCATGCCGGGCAACATCTTCCGCAAGGGTTCGGTGGGCGTTGTTTCGCGCTCCGGCACGCTTACCTATGAAGCAGTGTTCCAGACGACGAATGCCGGTCTCGGCCAGTCGACCGCCGTCGGCATCGGCGGCGACCCGGTCAAGGGCACGGAATTCATCGACATGCTCGAGATGTTCCTGGCCGACGACGAGACCAAGTCGATCATCATGATCGGCGAAATCGGCGGCTCGGCCGAAGAGGACGCAGCGCAGTTCCTCATCGACGAAGCCAAGCGCGGCCGCAGGAAGCCGATGGCCGGCTTCATCGCCGGGCGCACCGCACCGGAAGGACGCACCATGGGTCACGCAGGCGCCGTGATCTCGGGCGGCAAGGGCGGCGCGGAAGACAAGATCGCGGCAATGGAGGCAGCGGGCATCCGCGTGTCGCCGTCGCCGGCACGTCTCGGCACCACGCTGGTCGAGGCGATCAAGGGCTAAGGCCAAGTGAATAGGGAGTAGGGCAGTAAGGCAGCAGGGAATTCCAGATCATTGCCCTACTGCCTTACTGCCCTACTCCCTTCAAAACAGGAGAGGAGCCAGAGGCTCCGCAGGACAAAGATGGCACGATCAGATCAGGCCAACGACCAATTTTCCCTCACTTCGTTCCTCTATGGCGGCAATGCCGACTATATCGAGGCGCTGCACGCCGCCTATCTCGACGACCCTGAATCGGTCGATCCGGAGTGGCGCGACTTCTTTGGCGCGCTGAAGGACGACGCCGTCGACATCCGCAAGAACGCCAAGGGCGCCTCGTGGTCGACGCCGAGCTGGCCGCTGCAGGCCAATGGCGAACTGGTTTCCGCGCTCGACGGCAACTGGGGCATGGTCGAAAAGCTCATCGAAAAGAAGGTCAAGGACAAGGCTGTCGCCGTCGGCGCCACCCCGTCTCCGGCCGATGTGCTGCAGGCGACGCGCGACTCCGTCCGCGCCATCATGATGATCCGCGCCTATCGCATGCGCGGCCATCTGCACGCCAATCTCGACCCGCTCGGCATCGCCAAGCCGCTCGAAGACTATAACGAGCTGTCGCCCGAGGCCTATGGCTTCACCGCGGCCGACTACGACCGGCCGATCTTCATCGACCATGTGCTCGGGCTCGAATACGCGACCATCCGCGACATGCTCGAAATCCTGAAGCGCACCTATTGCTCGACGCTCGGCGTCGAGTTCATGCACATCTCCGATCCCGAGGAGAAGGCGTGGATCCAGGCTCGCATCGAGGGCCCGGACAAGGCGATCGAATTCACCCCCGTCGGCAAGAAGGCGATCTTGCAGAAGCTGATCGAGGCCGAAGGCTTCGAGCAATTCATCGACGTCAAGTACAAGGGCACCAAGCGTTTCGGCCTCGACGGCGGCGAAGCGCTTATCCCGGCACTCGAGCAGATCCTCAAGCGCGGTGGCGCGCTCGGCCTGCAGGAGGTCGTCTTCGGCATGGCCCACCGCGGCCGCCTCAACGTGCTGAGCCAGGTGATGGCCAAGCCGCACCGCGCCATCTTCCACGAGTTCAAGGGCGGCTCCTACGCGCCTGACGACGTCGAAGGCTCGGGCGACGTGAAGTACCACCTCGGCGCCTCCTCGGACCGCGAATTCGACGGCAACAAGGTGCACCTGTCGCTGACCGCCAACCCCTCGCATCTCGAGATCGTCGATCCCGTGGTGATGGGCAAGGCGCGCGCCAAGCAGGACCAGCTGTTCGGCCGTGCGCGTGGCGAGATCGTGCCGCAGGAAGAGCGCGCCAAGGTGATGCCGCTTCTGCTGCATGGCGATGCGGCATTTGCCGGCCAGGGCGTGATCGCCGAAATCCTCGGCCTGTCGGGCCTGCGTGGCCATCGCGTCGCCGGCACGCTGCATTTCATCATCAACAACCAGATCGGCTTCACGACGAACCCGCGCTTCTCGCGCTCGTCGCCGTACCCGTCGGACGTTGCCAAGATGATCGAAGCGCCGATCTTCCACGTCAACGGCGACGATCCGGAAGCGGTGGTGTTCGCGGCCAAGGTTGCGACCGAGTTCCGCATGAAGTTCCACAAGCCGGTGGTCGTGGACATGTTCTGCTACCGCCGCTTCGGCCACAATGAAGGCGATGAGCCTGCATTCACGCAGCCGATCATGTACCGCAACATCCGCACCCATAAGACCACGGTGCAGATCTATGCCGACAAGCTGATCGCGGAAGGCCAGATGGCCCAGGCCGAGCTCGACAAGATGCGCGCCGACTGGCGTGCGCATCTCGAAACCGAGTGGGAGATCGGACAGGCCTACAAGCCCAACAAGGCCGACTGGCTGGACGGCGCCTGGTCGGGCCTGCGCACGGCTGACAACCAGGACGAACAGCGTCGCGGCAAGACCGCGATGCCGGTCAAGACGCTGAAGGAAATCGGCAAGAAGCTGACCGAGGTGCCGGCCGATTTCGAGGCGCACAAGACGATCAGCCGTTTCCTCGAAACGCGCCGCAAGATGATCGAATCGGGCGAAGGCATCGACTGGTCGACGGCGGAAGCGCTGGCGTTCGGCTCGATCCTGCTCGATGGCAATCCGATCCGTCTTTCGGGCCAGGATTCCGAGCGCGGCACGTTCTCGCAGCGCCATTCGGTGCTGTACGACCAGAAGGACGAGACGCGCTACATTCCGCTCAACAACCTGTCGGCGGCGCAGGCCGGTTACGAGGTCATCAACTCGATGCTCTCGGAAGAAGCCGTGCTCGGCTTCGAATACGGCTACTCGCTGGCCGAGCCCAAGGCGCTGACGCTTTGGGAAGCGCAGTTCGGCGACTTCGCCAACGGCGCCCAGGTGGTGTTCGACCAGTTCATCTCGTCGGGCGAACGCAAGTGGCTGCGCATGTCGGGTCTCGTCTGCCTCTTGCCACACGGCTATGAGGGCCAGGGTCCGGAGCATTCGTCGGCGCGACTCGAACGCTTCCTGCAGCTCTGCGCCGAAGACAACATGCAGGTGGCCAACGTCACGACGCCGGCCAACTACTTCCACATCTTGCGCCGGCAGTTGAAGCGCGATTTCCGCAAGCCGCTGATCCTGATGACGCCGAAGTCGCTGCTGCGCCACAAGCGGGCGGTGTCTTCGCTGTCGGAGATCTCGGGCGAAAGCTCGTTCCACCGCCTGCTGTGGGACGACGCCCAGTATCTCGGCAACGAGCCGATCAAGCTGGTCAAGGATTCGAAGATCCGCCGCGTCGTGCTGTGCACCGGCAAGGTCTATTACGACCTCTATGAGGAGCGCGAGAAGCGCGGCATCGACGACATCTATTTGTTGCGCGTCGAGCAGCTCTATCCGTTCCCGGCCAAGGCGCTGATCACCGAACTCAGCCGTTTCCGCAACGCGGAGATGGTGTGGTGCCAGGAAGAGCCCAAGAACATGGGTGCGTGGTCGTTCATTGACCCGTATCTGGAATGGGTGCTCGCTCATATCGACGCCAAGCACCAGCGCGTACGCTACACCGGCCGTCCGGCTGCCGCCTCTCCGGCGACGGGCCTGATGTCCAAGCACCTGGCGCAACTCCAGGCCTTCCTCGACGACGCCCTCGGCGAATAAACAAAGAACGGACAGGCAAAAAATGGCTACCGAAATCCGTGTCCCTACCCTCGGCGAATCCGTGTCCGAGGCAACCATCGGCAAGTGGTTCAAGAAGGCTGGCGACGTGATCGTCGCCGACGAGCCCCTGGTTGAACTCGAGACCGACAAGGTCACCATCGAAGTACCGGCACCTTCCGCAGGCGTGCTGGTCGAGCTGACCGTCAAGGAAGGCGAGACCGTCGGCGTCGGCGCATTGCTCGGCACGATCGGTGCCGGCGACGGCGCCGTTGCTGCTGCAAAGCCCGCAGCTGTCGCCCAGGCGACGGCCTCGACCGTCAAGGAAGCCGTGGCGCAGACCGCCTCGGTTGCCGGCGCCCCGGCGATCGAAGAACGCAAGATGCCGCCGGCACCGGCTGCCGCCAAGCTGCTCGCCGAGACCAATTTGTCGGTCGACCAGGTCGCCGGCTCGGGCAAGCGCGGCCAGGTGCTGAAGGGCGACGTGCTCGACGCCATCACCAAGGGCATTTCCGCGCCAACGGCAGCTCCAGCTCCGATTGCCGCTCCGGCTGTCGCCCGCGTTCCGTCCAGTGTCGTCGATGCCCCGCGCGAAGAGCGCGTGCGCATGACCAAGCTGCGCCAGACCATCGCGCGTCGCCTCAAGGAAGCGCAGTCGACCGCTGCCATGCTGACCACCTTCAACGAGGTCGACATGAGCGCCGTGATGGCGCTGCGCACCAAGTACAAGGACATCTTCGAAAAGAAGCACGGCGTGAAGCTCGGCTTCATGGGCTTCTTCACCAAGGCGGTGACGCATGCGCTGAAGGAAATCCCGGCCGTCAACGCCGAGATCGATGGCACCGACATCATCTACAAGAACTTCGCCCATGTCGGCGTTGCCGTTGGCACCGAAAAGGGCCTGGTGGTTCCGGTCGTGCGCGATGCCGACCAGATGTCGATCGCCGAGATCGAGAAGGAAATCGGCCGCCTCGGCCTCGCCGCGCGCGACGGCAAGCTGTCGGTCGCCGACATGCAGGGCGGCACCTTCACCATCTCCAATGGTGGTGTCTACGGTTCGCTGATGTCGACGCCGATCCTGAATGCGCCGCAGTCGGGCATCCTGGGCATGCACAAGATCCAGGACCGTCCGGTCGTGGTCGGCGGCCAGATCGTCATCCGCCCGATGATGTATCTCGCGCTGTCCTACGATCACCGCATCGTCGACGGCAAGGAAGCCGTGACCTTCCTGGTCCGCGTCAAGGACAGCCTGGAAGATCCGGAGCGTCTGGTTCTCGATCTCTGATCCAACCGAGGAAAGGTGCCCGGGCTACCGGGCACCTGCTCTGGTCGGCCAAGGTCTAGAGCCTCAAAATGCGAGGGGCGATGGAAGCCGCGGCAGCGTCGACTGAAATCTGGGTCCTGGGCTGGAGTGTCGTGCTGCTGATCGTGCACATCCTTGTGCAGGCGTTGTCGCTCGACCTGTCAGGCGATCTCAGCATCAAATACCTGCTCAGCCCGCGTGACGAGGGCCGCATCTCGAAAGGCCTGGTAGCCGGACGGCTGCTGCGGTCGCTCAATAACATGCTGGAGACCTATCCCGCCTTCATCGGCCTTGCGCTAGCGTTGGCGGTGACGGGCAAGACCGGCGAGCTGGGTGCCATCGGCGCCATTACCTGGATCCTGGCGCGTGTGGCCTATGCCGTGCTTTATGTCGCCGGCGTTCCCATTTTACGCACCATCGTCTGGTTCGTTTCGATCATCGGGCTGGTCCTGATGGTCGTGCGCCTGATGACGTAACATCGCCGCCTGAAGAAACCGAAACGAGACGGTCGCATGGCTTTTGAACCAGACATTCCCGCAATCCAGGTGCATCTGTGCGTCAAGGACGGCAAGCAGGCTATCGCCTTTTATGAAAAGGCGTTCGATGCGGTCGAGACTTTCGAGCAGATGGCCGATGACGGGGTGCGCGTGCTGCATGCCAACCTTGCCATGTTCGGCAGCGAAGTGATGCTGCATGACGAGTTTCCCGAGTTTGGCGGCGATGTCTTGTCGCCGCTGACGCGCGGCGGCGCCAGCATGACGGTCAACATCAACATGAAGCTGCCTGGCGAGGTCGATCAAATCGTCGAGCGCGCCGTCGCGGCCGGCGCCAAGATCACCATGCAGCCCGACGACATGTTCTGGGGCGCCCGCTACGCCAAGATCCAGGACCCGTTCGGCCATGTCTGGGCTTTCAATGCGCCTTTGGGCAACGTGTCGGTGGGGAGTGACAAGGCATGACGCAATATGCATTCGAATTTGCCGGCCTGCTGGCCGTGTTTTCGGTGCTGATGGTCGTGCCGGGCGCCGACTTCGTGATGGTGGTGCGCCAGAGCGTTGTGCATGGCCGCCGCGCCGCGATCATCACCAGCTTCGGCATCGGCGTGTCACTGCTGTTCCACGTCAGCTACACGATCCTGGGCATCGGGCTGATCGTGTCGAAGTCGCTGCTGCTGTTTTCGCTGATCAAGTGGGCGGGTGCCGCATACCTGCTCTATCTCGGTGTCATGGCGCTGCGCGCCGGGCCGATGGAGCTGGCACCTGTCGACGTGCAGGATGGCGGCGAGGCCAAGAAGATCTCGGCCATGCGCTGCTTCCTGACGGGGTTCGTGACCAACGCGCTCAACCCCAAGGCGGTGCTGTTTTTCCTGCCGCTGTTCACGGCGATGGTCAGCCACGAGACACCGGCCGCTGTGAAGGGCGTCTATGGCCTGCTGATGGCCGTGGTGCTGATCACCTGGTTCGTCGGCGTGTCGATGTTCTTCACCATGGCCTCGGTGCGCGAGCGCTTCGTTGCCTGGGGCCGCTGGTTCAACAAGGCAACCGGCATGATCTTCATCGGGCTTGGCGTGAAGCTCGCCACGGTGCAGGCCGGCTGATGCGAATTGAGGCGCTGATCGCGGTGGTTGCGGTGCTGTCGGCGACGACGGCCGAAGCGGCGTGCCCGATCGAACTTGCCGTCTATGGCGACCGTGATGGTGCCGCCGAGATCGACTTCCGGCCGACGCTGGAATCGGCAACCGTGACCAACAGCTTCAAGATGGTGCTGGACAATTCCGTCGTGCTCGACGGCGTGGTGATGTGGTCGCAGGACGTGGCGCGGCCGAACGGCATGCTGATGCACCAATGCCCCGAGGGCGACGTGACCGGCGAGGAGATCGAGGCCTGCACGGTGTGGCAGGGCGTGGTCTACAGCGTCGACGAGCAGGGCAATGTCGGGCTGCTTCCACGTGAGCGCATCGCGGCGGCAGCACCGAAGAAGCTGATCTTCTCCGACCTGGGCCACGGGCTCAGGACATCCGCCGCCTATGGTCCCCAAGGCTTTTCCAAAGTGCCGTGGGACGTGTTCGAGCTGAAGGGGTGCCAGGAATGAGCGCTCAGGGAAAAGTTCTTCTGGTGACCGGCGGCAGCCGTGGCATTGGCGCCGCCATCTGCCGGCTGGCGGCCAGGGCCGGTTATCGCGTGGCGTTCAGCTACGTGTCGAACGATGCCGCGGCCAAGACGCTGGTGGCGGAACTGAAGGTATCAGGTGGCGCGGCGATTGCCATCAAGGGCGATGTCGGCAACGAGGCCGATGTGCTTGCCATGTTCGCCGAGGTCGACCGCGCCTATGGCCGGCTCGACGCCTTCGTCAACAATGCCGGCGTTGTCGACATGAAAGCGCGGGTCGACGAGATGAGTGTTGCGCGGCTCGAGCGCATGATGCGCATCAATGTCGTGGGTTCGATCCTGTGCGCCCGCGAGGCGGTGAAGCGCATGTCGACCCTGCATGGCGGCAAGGGTGGCGCCATCGTCAACATCTCTTCGGCGGCCGCGACGCTCGGTTCGCCCGGCGAATATGTCGACTATGCCGCCTCCAAGGGCGCGATCGACACTTTCACCATCGGACTTGCCAAGGAAGTTGCGACCGAGGGCGTGCGGGTGAATGCGGTGCGGCCCGGCATCATCGACACCGAAATCCACGCCTCCGGCGGCCAGCCGGACCGGATCTCCGCCATTCGCGGCCTCGTGCCGATGAAGCGCGAAGGCAAGGCTGAAGAAGTTGCCCATGCCGTCATCTGGCTTTTGTCGGCCGAGGCATCATATACGACGGGCTCGATTTTGAACGTGAGCGGCGGCCGCTGAGCGCGCGCCCCAGGAGAAGGACAGGACAATGGCATATGACGTCGTCGTAATCGGATCGGGCCCAGGCGGCTATGTGTGCGCCATCAAGGCAGCGCAGCTCGGATTGAAGGTCGCCGTGGTCGAGAAGAACGCGACCTTCGGCGGCACCTGCCTTAACATCGGCTGCATTCCCTCCAAGGCGCTGCTTCATGCGTCCGAAATGCTGGCCGAGGCGCAGCATTCGTTCGACGCGCTCGGCGTCGAGGTCGGCACGCCGAAGATGAACCTGAAGAAGATGATGGCGCACAAGGACGCGACGGTTGCCGCCAACGTCAACGGCGTGTCGTTCCTGTTCAAGAAGAACAAGATCGACAGCTTCCAGGGCACCGGCAAGGTGCTCGGCGCCGGCAAGGTCGGCGTCGTGGGCGCGGATGGCAAGACGCAGGAAATCGAGTCCAAGAACATTGTCATCGCCACCGGCTCGGACGTTGCCGGCATTCCGGGAGTCGACGTCGCCTTCGACGAGAAGGTGATCATCTCGTCGACCGGCGGCCTGTCGCTGGAGAAGGTGCCGGGCCACCTGGTGGTTGTCGGCGGCGGCGTCATCGGCCTCGAGCTTGGCTCGGTGTGGGCGCGCCTCGGCGCCAAGGTGACCGTCGTCGAGTATCTCGACACCATCCTGGGCGGCATGGATGGCGACGTCGCCAAGCAGTTCCAGCGCATGCTGGCCAAGCAAGGCTTCGAGTTCAAGCTCGGCTCCAAGGTGACGGGCGTCGCCAAGGCCAAGAAGGGCGCGACAGTGACCTTCGAGCCGGTGAAGGGCGGTGCCGCCGAGACCATCGAGGCTGACGTCGTTTTGGTCGCCACCGGCCGCAGGCCCTACACTGACGGCCTCGGCCTCAAGGAAGCTGGCGTCGAGATGGACGAGCGCGGCCGGGTCAAAACCGACGGCCACCTGCGCACCAACGTTGCCGGTATCTATGCCATCGGCGACGTCGTCGTCGGTCCGATGCTGGCGCACAAGGCCGAGGACGAGGGCGTGGCGGTTGCCGAGATCATCGCCGGCCAGGCCGGACATGTGAATTACGACGTCATCCCCGGCGTGGTCTACACCAGCCCCGAGGTCGCTTCGGTCGGCAAGACCGAGGAAGAGCTCAAGAAGGCCGGCATCGCCTACAAGGCCGGCAAGTTCCCGTTCACGGCCAACGGGCGGGCACGCGCCATGCTGCACACCGACGGCTTCGTCAAGGTTCTGGCCGACAAGGACAGCGACAAGGTGCTGGGCGTGCACATCGTCGGCTTCGGCGCCGGCGAGATGATCCACGAGGCGGCGGTGCTGATGGAGTTCGGCGGTTCGTCGGAAGACCTCGGCCGCACCTGCCATGCGCACCCGACGATGTCGGAAGCGGTGAAGGAAGCAGCACTCGCCACCTTCTTCAAGCCGATCCACATGTGAGCAAGCGGATCGTTTCGATCCGCTTTTCGCTTCGAACCAAAGTGAAACGGCCCGCTCGATGAGCGGGCCGTTTGCTTTTCAGCTGTCGCCGTTAGCCGCCGGAAGGTGCCGGTGCCGGGGCCGTGGTGCCGCCGCCCGAAGGCGCGGGTTCGGCCGGAGCCGGAGTGGCGGGTGCGGGCTCAGCCGGAGCTGGTGCGGGCGCGGGCTCGGCAGGTGCAGGCGCCATCGTACCCGAAGGTGCCGGGGCAGGCTCGGCCGGAGCGGGTGCCGGGGCCGGTTCTGTTGCTGCCGGCGGTTCTGCCGGTGCCGGGGCTTCCGCGGTCCTGGGACCGAAGATGTAGTAGGCCACCGCTGCGAGCAGCACGACGATGATGGCTATCAGCCACGTGCTGCCCATGCTCGACTGGCCGGCTGGGCGTCCTGGATCTGGATTGTTCACCATTGAGATCTCCCTCAGCTGCGCTCCGCAATCATTGCGTGAACATCGCAATCAACGCGCGAAGGGCGTTTCGGTTTCACATTGACGTGAAATTTTCGAAACGAACGTCCAGCGGCGGCGTTTCGCCACGCCGCCAAGGCCAAGAAAGAGGAATAGGCTCGGCAAGGTTGCAACGAGCCGAGGCCAAGAACATGCCCGTGGTGCCTGTCGTTTCCAATGCCGAGCAAATTCTGCCGGGCGCGAGTTTCACCGACAGATTCGCCGTGGTGGTCAGTGGTGAACGCCTCGACGTGGGGACCGCGGCCGAACGGGTGTTCCGTCATCGGCCGAGCTGGATCGGCGCCCTGATGGCGCTGCGCAACCTTTTGGTCAGGCCGTTCGGGCTGAAGACGCGCGACGAAGACCTTGCGCCGGAGCTGGAGCGGAAGGGAATGTTCCCGGTGCTGAGCCAGTCGGAGCGGCAGATGGTGCTCGGGCTGGACGACCGCCATCTCGATTTCCGCCTGCTTGTCGAACTGAAGGAACTTGGCGGGGGCCGGCAGGAGGTGAGCGCAACGACGCTGGTCAGGCCGCACAATATGCTGGGGCGGGCCTATCTCTGCGCCGTGATGCCGTTCCACAAGATCATCGTGCCGGCGATGCTGGCGCGGGCCGCCAAGCCGTAGATGCAGTCAGCGGTCGGCCACTGTCACGGTGTAGCCGGCCTTGCGGAACAGCTCTACCAGCCCGGCGGGGCCGGGCAGGTGCAGCGCGCCGACGGCCATGAAGGCGTCGCCGGCACCAACGAGCGCTTCGGCACGCTCGACCATGGTCTTGTTGCGCGTCGTCACCATCGCTTCTTCAAAGGCGGCGTAGCTCGATTCGTCGCCCGCGGCACTGGGCAGCGCATTGCGGAACAGCGGCCAGAACATGCCGGTGTCGCCGCGCTGGTAGAGCACCACCATCGTTTCGATGACGTCGTCCATGCGGTCGCCGAGCTTGAGGGTTTCGACAAGACCCTTGATGTGGAATTCGAGCGGCAGCGAAGCCATGGCCGAGAGCTGGTCGGCAGCGCTTTCGAGGCCCTTGACCTCCTTGCCTGCAGCCTTGGCCTGCTGTGCAAGCAGGATGTCGAGCACCGGTGCGCCGCCCGACTTGCGGGCGAGTTCGCAGGCCGGCAGTGCGACCATCGCCGACAGCATCCACGGCTTCATCTTGGTGACGCTGGCAGGTGGGATGCCGCGCGCTTCGAGCGCGGCGTTGACGACCTTGGCGTCTTCCGGCGACAGCAGCGATGGCAGCGTGGTGGCATCGGTGAACATCATCAGTTCGGGCTGCTTCATCAGGCTGGCGACCATCGCCTGCTGGTCGAGCACATCGGTGGTTTCGATGACCAGTGTGTGCGAACCGTCGAAAGCCTTTTGCGCCGCGGGTTGAAGGCTGGTGACGCGCGGGTCGGTGACATGCATGGTGCCGTAAAGCCAGAACGGCTTCTGGCCGGCCTTCTCCAGTTTCCACAACAGGCCCTGGCCGTTGAGTGTGTTCTTGGCCTCGGCCTCGATCTTGCCGAGCAGCGTGGGATCGCTCTTTTGCAGTTCGGCCAGCATGTCGGAGCCGGTGCACACAGGCGCTTCTGCATGCGCCTTGGAGGCGAGCAGGAAGGCGGCAGCGAAAAACAGGATGAAGAACAGCACGTTGAGCGCTGCAAGCAGCTTCAGCGACAATAGCGAGGCGCGATCGGCAAAGGCAACGAGACGTGTCATGGCCTTGGTGTAGCGGCCAAAAGCGGCAAAACGGTTAATGCCGTGGTGACAATTGTCGGGTCGCAGATGCTAGGCGCGCGGGTGAGCCGCCTCGTAGATCTCGAGCAGCCGCGCGGTGTCGACGCCGGTGTAGATCTGGGTCGTCGACAGGCTGGCGTGGCCGAGCAATTCCTGGATGGTGCGCAGGTCGCCGCCACGCCCAAGCAGGTGGGTGGCGAAGGAATGGCGCAGGGCGTGCGGCGTCGCCGTGTCGGGCAGGTTCAGGACCGAACGCATCTTGCGCATCTCGCGCTGGATGATCGCCGGGTCGAGCTGGCCGCCGCGGGCGCCGCGAAACAAGGCGCCTTTGGCGTCGAGATGGTAGGGACAGAGCTTGCGGTATTCGGCGACTGCGGCGAGCGCCACCGGCAGGACTGGCACCAGGCGGGTCTTGCCGCCCTTGCCCGAAATGCGCAGTACGGTGTCACCTGGCGACGCCAGTTCCGCGCCGGACAGGTTGAGCGCTTCGGAAATGCGCAGGCCCGAGCCGTAGAGCAGGGTCAGGACGGCGGCGTTGCGCGCGGCGATCCATGGCTCTTCGGCGAGCTGCTCGCCCGCCGAGACGACACGCTTGGCATCGACAGCTGTGAGCGGCTTGGGCAGCGACTTCGGCTGTTTTGGCGCCCTGAGCGCTGACGAGCCGGCGGCATTGACCAGGCCCTGGCGTTCGAGAAAGCGCAGCAGCGAGCGCACGCCGGCAAGGCCGCGTCCCAGCGTGCGGGCACCGGCGCCGTCGGCGCGGCGCGAAGCAAGGAAGCCACGCAGATCGGCGGGGCGCAGGTCACGTATGTCCGAAATGCCGGGCGGACCGCCGTTATGGCCGGTGAGGAACTGCAGGAACTGGCGCGTGTCGCGCTCATAGGCATCCACCGTCGACGCAGAGAGGCGACGCTCGCCGGCAAGCGACTTCAGCCAGCCCTCGCGGGCCGACTGCAGGTCGGGTTTTGCGGCGATGAGGAATTCCTGCATTGGCAGCGGGTGTCCGATTGGAATATGGCAGTGTTGAACGAGTGAAGTTAGCAAGCAGTGAAGCAGGCGATGGCCAAACCCCAAAATCCTATCCAGATGGCCGTGATCGGCGCCGCCCACGGCATCAAGGGCGAATTGCGCGTCAAGACCTTTACCGGCGACCCGCTGGCGCTGGCCGACTACGGCCCGCTTTACGCCAAGGACGGGCGCGCCTTCGAGATCGCCGCGATCCGGCCGGCCAACGAGGTTGTTGTGGTGCGCTTCAAGGGTGTTGCCGACCGCAACGCGGCCGAGGCGCTGACGGGGACCGAGCTGTTCGTCGACCGCTCGGCGCTGCCCGACGATGGCGACGAGGGCGAGTTCTATCACGCCGATCTCGTCGGCCTTGCGGTGCGTGACGAAAATGGCGAGCCGGTCGGCAAGGTGTTTGCCGTGCAGAATTTCGGCGGCGGCGACATATTGGAAATCCAGTACCAGGGGCGCAAGGGCGTGCTGATCCCGTTCACGCAGGCCGCGGTGCCGGTTGTCGATGTACCAGGTGGCTTCGTCGGCATCGACACGGTCGCGGCCGGGCTTGTCGAGAACGAAGACGACGATGACGCGCCCTCCGACGGCGAATTCGACACGCGTCCGCGCGGACCGAAGGATGCCGGGGGCAATCGCTGATGTTCCGCGCAACCGTGCTCACGCTCTATCCGGAGATGTTTCCGGGCGCGCTGGGAGTATCCCTGGCGGGACGGGCGATGGAGCGCGGCGACTGGGCGCTGGAGGCGGTGCAGATTCGCGACTTTGCCACCGACAAGCACCGCACCGTCGATGACACGCCGGCAGGCGGCGGCGCCGGCATGGTGATGCGCGCCGACATTTTGGCGAAGGCGATCGACAATGCTTCGCCCGAGGGCGATACGCGCCCGCGCATCCTGATGAGCCCGCGCGGCAAGCCGCTGACGCAGGAGCGTGTGCGCGAGCTGGCGGCAGGCCCGGGCGCGGTGATCTTGTGCGGGCGTTTCGAAGGCGTCGACCAGCGCGTCATCGATACGCGCGAGCTGGAAGAGATTTCCGTCGGCGACTTCATCCTGTCGGGCGGCGAGCCGGCAGCACTGGTGTTGCTCGATGCCGTCGTCAGGCTTCTGCCCGGGGTGATGGGCAACGAGGTGTCGGGCGAGGAAGAGAGTTTTGAAGGCGGGTTGCTGGAGCACCCGCACTACACGCGGCCGCAGGAGTTCGAGGGTCTCGCTATCCCCGAAGTTCTGACCTCGGGCAACCACGGCAAGATCGCCAAATGGCGTCGGACCGAAGCGGAGAAGCTGACCCAGGCGCGGCGGCCGGATTTGATGCGCGGCATATCCGACACCTATGTCGGTCACATTCACTCACGAGTGAGTTTGACCGTCCGTGGCGACTTTGATCCCAAGGAGATCACATCACTGCTCGGTTGTGAGCCTAAGGTAGCTTGGAAGAAAGGTGAGAACGTCAGGATTTCGGAAAAGCTCACGCCGACCAAAAGTAAGACCGGTCACTGGCACATCTCGGTAGAAGCAGCCGAAGACATCGAGCATGCTATCGTCGCTCTTTTTGATAAGCTGCTCCCTGATGTCGACTGGCTTGCACTTGCCGATAGATGCACTGTGCAGGTCTCATGTGGCCTTTGGCTTTCCGGCTACAACCAAGGTTTCAACCTTGGCAAGGAAACGCTGAAGTTGCTGTCACAGCGAAGAATATCGATCGACTTTGATATCTATCATGACGAGCTGTTGGCATGATCATGCCGCTCAACTTTTGGTGAAATAGTAAAACGCCAAAAACAGCCCAACCGCGACGACCAGCGCGCGGACGATGGCTTGCGGCCCGCGGCGCGCGGTCCAGACGCCGGCATAACCGCCGAGGGCTACGCCCGGCACCATGATCGCGGCATGGGTCCAGGCGACGACGCCGCCGGAAGCGAAGATGACGATGGCGACGGCTGCGATGACGATCGACAGCAGGTTCTTCAGCGCGTTGAGGCGGTGGTAGTCGCCGCCTTCGGTGAGGCCGAGGGTGGCCAGCATCATCACGCCCATGCCGGCGCCGAAGAAGCCGCCATAGATCGAGGTGAAGAGCTGGACGAGGCGCCCGGCGAGCGAGGCCGGCGCGTCCGGGGCGCGTTCGGCCAGCTTTTTGGGGCGCAGCCAGGGACTGGCGGCGAAGAGGGCTGTCGCAGCCAGCAGCAGCCAGGGGACGAGGGCGCCGAAGGCGACGTTGTCGAGCGAAAGCAGGATCAGCGCGCCGGCCAGCGCGCCCAACGCCGAGATGACGGCGAAGGCGATGGCGCCGCGCCACATCAGCCTGATGTCGTCGATGTAAGCCCAGGTCGAGGTGATGTAGCCGGGGAACTGGGCGATGGAGGAGGTGGCGTTGGCCGAGATCGGCGGGACGCCGAGCATGGTCATGGCGCCGAAGGTCAGGAAGGTGCCGCCCCCGGCAATGGCGTTGACGACGCCCGACAGGAAGCCTGCGAGAAAAAGAATGCCGGCTGTGAGGAGGGACACGATGGCTGCCTGCCTTGCTGGTACGTTAGTCTGGTCTGTAGGAAGCCCGAACGAACGATGCAAGCCATGGCTTGCCGTTGCCCGCCATGTGGTCCAAGGTCTTGTCGGCAGCATGGAAAGTCCTGCCAGCAAGCCGTGGCCGTAAAAAAGAAGCGGCAAAGGCGTGACAAATGGCCGAAATAGCGGTATGTGCCCGCCCGAACCGGAAGAATAATCGACCGGACCCGTCAACAGTGACGGTGTAGTCGCCCCTGCCAGAAGACCCGCGAGGGAAGAAGGCATAACCGAGCGGTCATTTGAACTGCAAGGCGAGCGTTGGGCGCTCTGGCTGTCGGAAGAACAAGAAGTGGATTTTTGAGATGGATATCATCCGCCAGCTCGAGGCCGAACAGGCCGCCAAGATCGAAGCCAAGCGCACCCTGCCTGAATTCCAGCCCGGTGACACCGTGCGTGTCCAGGTGCGCGTCACCGAAGGCACGCGTACCCGCGTCCAGGCCTATGAAGGCGTCGTGATCGCCCGCGCCGGCTCGGGCTTCCAGGAAAACTTCACCGTCCGCAAGATCTCCTATGGCGAAGGCGTGGAACGCGTGTTCCCGGTCTACTCGCCGATGATCGAGGGCGTCGAGATCGTCCGTCGCGGCAAGGTGCGTCGCGCCAAGCTGTACTACCTGCGCGATCGTCGCGGTAAGTCGGCTCGTATCGTCGAGAACACCGGCGTGCGCGCCCGCAAGCTGAACGACGCCGAGCGCGCTGCGCTGGTCGCCGAGAAGGCCCGTATCGAAGCCGAGAAGGTTGCCGCAGCCCAGGCGCTGGCCGCCGAGAAGGCCGCCCAGGAAGCCGCCGAGAAGAAGGCAGCAGCCGAGGCCGCCAAGGCAGCTGAAGCAGCCGCTGAGACTGCAGCCGAGTAATTTCTGGCACACTGGTTTTCGAAAGGGCGGCTTCGGCCGCCCTTTTGCGTTTTGGGGGAGGGTTTTCATGCGGGATTTCGTCGTTCGCAAGCTGGTGCCGGGCGAGGGCGCTGCCTATCGCAGGCTGCGGCTTGCGGCACTTGAAAACGCGCCGCTCGCTTTCAGCTCGAGCCCGGAAGACGAGGCGCATCTGGGCGATGCCGATTTCGAGGCGCGGATAAGCCTGGCAGAGCCCGATGCGGTGTTTGGCGTGTTTGGCGGCGCCGAACTCGTCGGCGTGGCGACGTTCATTGCTGAAAAGCGGCGCAAGACGCGGCACAAGGGCGCGATGTATGGCGTTTATGTCGATCCCGAATGGCGTGGCACGGGTGCCGCCCAAGCGCTGGTGCGGCAGGTCATCGACCACGCCAGCGAGCATGGCCTTGCGGTGCATGCCCATGTGATCGCCGACAATGCGCCGGCCCTCAGGCTTTATCTCAGTCTCGGCTTCGTCAGCTATGGCGTGGAGCCGAGAGCGCTGCTGGTCGACGGGGTGTTTTACGATGAGCAGCTGCTGATCTACCAGCGGGGCGGCTGACGCCCGAGTTTGTTTCGCAAACGCGCCAAAAGCGAAACAGATACAGTGCATTCAGCTGTGCTGGCGCATCGTCCATGCTTGCAAGCACGCTTGGGACGGCTAAAGTCTGGCGCAAATCGACCGGCGCCGCCGGTCTTGTGTTTTCGGGGAACGCATCATGTCGAATTTCAAACTGTCGCTGGCCGGCGCGCTGGCTGTCGTGCTTCTGCCCTTTGCCGCCATGGCCCAGAGCCTGCCGGATCTCGGCGGCAAGTCGGTCGTCGTGGTGACCGAGAACGCCTATCCGCCATTGCAGTTCATCGACCCCAAGACCGGCAAGCAGATCGGCTGGGAATATGACGCCATGGATGAGATCGCCAAGCGGCTGAACTTCAAGATCGAGTACCAGAACACCAGCTGGGACGCGATGATCCAGGCGGTCTCGGACGGCCAGTATCAGGTCGGCATGACCGGCATCACCATCAAGGACGAGCGCAAGGAGAAGGTCGACTTCTCCGATCCCTACATGCGTTCGCAGCAGTTCATGCTGGTGCGCGCCGACGAGAGCCGCTTCACTGACGCCAAGAGCTTCGGTGCACTCAAGGACGGCCTGATCGCGGCGCAGCCGGGTACCTCGCCCTTCTACACCGCCGTCTACGAGATCCTCGACGGCAACGAGCAGAACCCGCGCATCAAGCTTTTCGAGACGTTCGGCGCCACCGTGCAGGCGCTCAAGGCCGGCGACGTCGACCTGGTGCTGACCGACAGCGTTGCCGCGCAAGGCTATGTCGACGCCTCTGAAGGCAAGCTCAAGGTGGTGGGCGAGCCGCTGGGCAGCGAGGATTTCGGCTTCATCTTCAAGAAGGGCTCGGACCTCGTCGACCCGATCAACGCGGCGATCGCTGCGCTGAAGGCGGACGGCACCTTCGACAAGCTGAACAAGAAGTGGTTCCTCGACTACAAGATGGGCCAGTAGCCTGGGATACTCTTCGGTGTCCGTGCTCCACGTTGCCCCGCTCTGGGCTGCCGCCCATCTCCCCCACAAGGGGGGAGATCAGGCCGGCCGCTCGGTTTTCGCGCGACAGATGCCAGCCGCAGCATGAGCCCCCGGGTCAAGAAGGACGATTTTCCGTGGTGGCTGGTGGCCGCCGTGGCGATCGGGGTTGTTTCGGCGGTGACGATCGCGGCCAGCGACGTCTACGGCCAGATCCTGTCGACGCTGGCCAAAGGGCTTTGGGTGACGCTTTTCGTCACCATCGTCGCCTTCGCCATGGCGTCGGCACTCGGCCTGTTCATCGCACTGCTCGGGCTGTCGAATTCAAAAGTGCTGCGCCAGGTCTCGCGCTTCTATGTCGAGATCATTCGCGGGCTGCCGATCCTGGTACTGCTGTTCTGGATCGCCTTCGTCGGCGCGCCGGCCTTCGTCGTGGCATGGAACTGGGCAACCATCCCGTTGCAGTCCGCCGGACTGGTCGAGCCGATGCAGGTGCGCGACTTCTCGCTGCTGTGGCGGGCGATCATCGCCTTGATGATCGCCTATTCGTCCTTCATCGCCGAGATCTTCCGGGCCGGCATCCAGGCCGTCGACGTCGGCCAGATCGAGGCGGCGAAGGCGCTGGGGCTTTCCCGCACCCAGCGGTTCCGACTTATCGTCTGGCCGCAGGCGTTCAGGACCATCCTGCCGCCCTACAGCAACGACTTCATCGCCATGGTGAAGGATTCCTCGCTGGTCTCGGTGCTCGGCGTCGCCGACATCACCCAGATGGCCAAGGTCTATGCCTCGGGCTCGTTCCGCTTCTTCGAGACCTATTCCATCGTGGCCTATGTCTACCTGATCCTGACGCTGGGGCTGTCGCTGGTCCTGCGCGCGCTGGAGAGGCGACTGCGCAGGGACTTCACGCCATGACCCACGACGCCGGCAAGACCGCCCTCGACATGGTCTATGCGGCGGAGACGGAAACGGAGCTGGCCGACGCCTATGCGGCATGGGCGGCGGCCTATGACAGCGAGACGGCGGCACTTGGCTACCTGCTGCCCTTCCTGATCGCGGCCTGGGTGGCGCGACATGTGCCCAAGGGAGAAGGGCCACTGCTCGACGCCGGTTGCGGCACCGGGCTTTCGGGACCTTCGCTCAAGGCGCTCGGTTATGACGACCTCACTGGCCTCGACCTGTCGCAGGAGATGCTCGACATCGCCGGGAGCCGCCAGTGTTATGGCGAGCTGAAACTGGCAGCGCTTGGCGGGCCGCTGCCGTGGCCGGACGGGCATTTCCGCGCATTCCTGTCGACCGGCGTGTTCACGTCAGGGCATGCACCGGCATCGAGCCTCGATGAATTGGTGCGGGTCACCGCCAGTGGCGGCCATGCCATATTCACCGTGCGAGACACCGTGCTGGAGGCAGGCGGCTTCCAGGAGAAGTTCGCCGCGCTCGAGGCGGCAGGCAAATGGCTGCCGGTAGAGGCAAGCCCGCCTTTCCGTGCCTTTGCGGTCGGCGAACCGGATGTGCTGGTGAAGGCCTACATATTCAGGGTTGTCTGATATGTCGCGCGTCATTCGGCCTCTGCGACCGGATGGACGATTGCGGATGGCCCGGTCGCGGACAAATCTCGCGCCATGGAAACCATTCGCAAGACCCTCGCCGATCCACTTTCCCGCCTGCGCCTCGCGGGCCTGTTCGAAGGCAGCACGCTGCTCTTCCTCGTGCTGGTCGCCGTGCCGATGAAACATCTGGCCGGTTATCCCGCGATCGTCAGCGCGGCCGGGCCGGTCCACGGCCTCGCCTTCGTGTTCTACGTCGTTTGCCTGGTCGACAATTTTTCCGGCGGCGGCTGGTCGCCCAGGGAGATGCTGCGCACCGGCCTTGCCTGCCTTGTGCCTTTCGGCACCTTCATCAACGATCGCTACCTCGTCGCCAGGGCGGCCAACCAGACGGCCGGCCTATGAGCTATCTCGTCATCAAGTCGCTGCATGTCGTGGCGATGGTGGTCTGGCTGTCGGGCATGATCTTCGTGCCGCTGACATTGTCGCGCATGGCGGTAGCCGGCGGCATCGATGCCAAGCAGGCGACCCTGCTGCGGGCGGGATTTGCAACCTTGGCGACGCCAGCGATGCTGGCGACGTGGGGGCTCGGCCTCTACCTCGCTTATGACGTCGGCTTCTTCGGCGATGCCTGGCTGCATGCCAAGCTTGCGCTCGTGATGGCGATGTCGGGGCTGCACGGCGTGCTGTCGGGCCAGTTGCGGCAGCTCGCCGGCGCCAGGCTGGCCAAGCCGGCGGCCATCGTGCTGAAGCTGCATTGGCTGGTTGGCCTGCTGTTGCTCGGCACCGTCGGACTGGTGATCGTCAAGCCGTTTTGAACGGGCCGTTTGAACGGGCCTTTCTGATTAGGGCTCGTTCCGAGCGAGCCGATGCAGCGTTGCGGCACGCTTTCAGGCTGGCGCGGCGGAACCAGCCTTGCCATGGCGCGTTGGGGGCCGAACCAGAATGAGGGCCTCATGGAACAACTCGTCGAAGAATTCGGCCATCCGACCTACACCTCGTTTCCCGTCATCGTTGCCCGGCTGCTTTTGGCGACGATCTTCGGCGCGGTGATCGGCTTCGAACGTGAATGGCGCAACCGGCCGGCGGGGTTGAGAACCCATGTGCTGGTGTGCGTGGCTGCCGCGACCTTCGGCATCCTGACCATCGAGATCGTGCATGCGCCGATGTTTGCGGCCGACGGCATGAAGGAGATGGTCAAGGTCGATCCGATCCGCGCCGTCGAGGCGGTGACTGCTGGCGTCGCGTTCCTCGCCGCGGGCACTATCCTGTTTGCGCGCGGCGAGGTTCAGGGACTGACCACAGGTGCGGGCATGTGGCTGGCCGGCGCCATCGGACTCGCCGCCGGGCTCGGCTTCTGGCAGATCGCCGGCTTCGGCACCTTCATGGTGCTTGTCGTTCTCGGGCTGATGCACTCGATCGAGGTGAAGTTCGACCTGAGCGAAGACAAGCGCGACGAAAAGCCGGTGCCGCGCAAGGCAGAGGCCAAGGGCAAGCGCGCTTAGCGTTGTCCCGGCGCCGGACGGAAAACCGCTTCGCACTTTTTGTCGAATTTGCTTAGCGACAACGATCAGCCATCCGTATCGGACGCCGGTCGTGCCGGCACGTCGTCGCGTACCTTTTCGAACAGCAGTCGCAGTGCCTGGCGCAGCGTTTCCATTTCCTCCGCGCTGGTGAGTTCGGCCCAGCGCTCGTCGACCTTGCGGCCGGTGGCGGATGCGATCGGCCGTACGGCCTTGCCGCGCCCGGTGAGGAAGACGAGGCGGCCGCGGCGATCGTTGGGATCGGGCCGGCGCTCGACATAACCAAGCTTCTCCAGCTCCTCGACCGCCTGGGTCATGGTCTGCTTGCGCACATGGGCAAGCTTGGTGAGTTCGCTGACCTGGATGCCTTCGGCCGGGGTGAAGGTGAAGACATTGGCATGGGGTGGCCGGATGTCGCCGAAGCCGGCGGCGTCGAGCGCATTGTCGACGGCCTGTGTCCAATGCTGGTGGACGAGGCGCAGCAGAAGGCCGAGCGGCGGATTTTCCGGAATTGTTTCTTTCAAGGTAGACAGTCACCTGACTAGTTGATATTAGACAGGTACCTTACTATCTGACGGGCGGGAAGGAAAGCCAGATGCCGGAAATCAGCGTACTCGACTCCACAATCTCCTATGTCGAACTTGGCCATGGTGCCCCGTTCGTATTCCTGCACGGCAATCCGACATCGTCCTATCTGTGGCGCAACGTGCTGCCCGGTATCGGCGGCGAGGTGCGTTGCCTTGCGCCCGACCTGATCGGCATGGGCAGTTCGGGCAAGCCTGACATCGCCTACACGTTCGCCGACCACGCCCGCTATCTCGACGCCTGGTTCGAGGCGATGGGGCTGGATGAGGTGGTGCTCGTCGGTCACGACTGGGGCGGGGCGCTGGCCTTCGACTGGCGGCACGCCATCCCGGGCGGGTGCGCGGCTTGGCCGTGATGGAAACGATCGTGCGACCGATGACATGGGCCGATTTCCCCGACAGCGCCAGGCCGCGCTACGAGACGCTGCGCGGGGCTGGTACCGGCGAGACCAAGGTGCTGGACGAGAACTTCTTCATCGAGTTCGCCCTGCGCGCGACGGTGCTCAAGGGGCTGGGCGACGACGACCTCGACGTCTACCGCAAGCCCTATCCGACCCGCGAAAGCCGGCGGCCGCTGCTCGCATGGCCGCGCGCCATGCCGATCGAAGGCGAGCCGGCCGACGTCATCGCCCGGATCGAGGCCTATGACCGGTGGCTGGCCGGGAGCGGGGAGGTGCCCAAGCTGCTTTTGACGTTCGATGGTTCGGCGGAGACACTGATGATTGGCGCTGAGATGGCTGACTGGTGCGCCCAGAACATCGCCGGCCTGGAAATTGAGAACTGCGGTCCGGCGCGCCATGCGGCGCCGGAGGATCAGCCAGAGGCGATTGCAACAGCCATTTCAAGCTGGGCGGACAGGCATGGGCTGCGCGGGAGTGTCCCGGCGCTGGCGCGAATGGCCTAGGCTTTTGTCCAGCCCGGCGGCGACTGCGCCGCCGGCGCCTGGGCCAGTTGGAGCTTGCGATTGCCGGAACGTCAAAAGATTGGTATTGAGCCGCTTATGGAAGAGCTCTTTGGAGATCCGGCCTACAAGGGTTTCGTGCTGCAGGACCACAAGCGCCTGCCGTCGCGTTTCTTTGCCCGGATTTCAGGCGCGTTGACCAGCCGACTTATCTAGTCGTTTTCGCCGAGCCGACGGGCTTTCGGCGCCGCAGCCTTCCCATGTTCACATCGACGGATCCAAAGCCATGAGCGCACCGCGCACCCTCTACGACAAGATATTTGACGACCACATTGTCGACCGCCAGGACGATGGCACCTGTCTGCTCTACATCGACCGCCATCTCGTGCACGAAGTGACGAGCCCGCAGGCGTTCGAAGGCCTGCGCATGACCGGCCGTACCGTGCGCCACCCCGAAAGGACGCTGGCCGTCGTCGACCACAACGTGCCGACCTCGCCGGACCGCAAGAACGGCATCAAGAACGAGGAAAGCCGCATCCAGGTCGAGGCGCTGGCCAAGAACTCGGCTGATTTCGGCGTCGAGTACTACTCCGAGAACGACAAGCGCCAGGGCATCGTCCACATCGTCGGCCCCGAACAGGGCTTCACGCTGCCCGGCATGACGATTGTCTGCGGCGACAGCCACACCTCGACGCATGGCGCGTTCGGCGCCTTGGCGCACGGCATCGGCACGTCGGAAGTGGAGCACGTGCTGGCGACCCAGACGCTGATCCAGAAGAAGGCCAAGAACATGCTGGTGCGCGTCGACGGCCAGCTGCCGGAAGGCGTCACCGCCAAGGACATCGTGCTTGCCATCATCGGCGAGATCGGCACCGCCGGCGGCACCGGCTACGTCATCGAGTATGCCGGCGAGGCGATCCGCGCGCTGTCGATGGAAGGCCGCATGACGATCTGCAACATGTCGATCGAGGGCGGGGCCCGTGCCGGCCTGATAGCGCCTGATGAGAAGACCTACGCCTACGTCCAGGACAAGCCGCGCGCGCCGAAGGGCAAGGCCTTCGACATGGCGCTCGAATACTGGAAGACGCTGCATTCGGACGAAGGCGCGCATTTCGACAAGGTCGTGGTGCTCGACGCCGCCAAGCTGCCGCCCATCGTCACCTGGGGTTCGTCGCCCGAGGACGTCGTCGCCGTCACCGGCGTCGTGCCGGACGCTGAGATCATCGAGGACGAGAACAAGCGCAACTCCAAGAAGCGCGCGCTCGACTATATGGGCCTGACCGCCGGCACCAAGATCACCGACATTTCGGTCGACCGCGTCTTCATCGGCTCGTGCACCAATGGCCGCATCGAAGACCTGCGCGCCGTCGCCAAGGTCGTCGAGGGCCGCAAGGTGGCCTCGACGGTCAGTGCGATGATCGTGCCGGGCTCGGGCCTAGTCAAGGAACAGGCGGAAGCCGAGGGCCTCGACAAGATCTTCGTTGCCGCCGGCTTCGACTGGCGCGAGCCGGGCTGCTCGATGTGCCTGGCCATGAACGACGACCGGCTCAAGCCGCATGAGCGCTGCGCTTCGACCTCGAACCGCAACTTCGAGGGACGCCAGGGCTTCAAGGGCCGCACCCATCTGGTGTCGCCGGCCATGGCAGCAGCGGCGGCGATCGCCGGGCATTTCGTCGACATTCGCGACTGGCACTGACGGCCAGGCCGGCACAACCGGCTGATTGCAAAATTACCGAGGCGGCGGAGCAACTGTTCCGCCGCCTTTTTCGTAACGGGGGAATGGGCTGAGATAACCCGCATTTTGAGCGTCGCGTTAACGTCTTTTTCGCTGGGTTGTGGTGATATCCGCGCGAAGGAGATTGCAGCGAACGATGAGCGGTGCAGAGTTCATTCTCGCAATCAACGTGTTTGTCGCCGGCCTCCTGGCCGGCGCGTTCATGTCGATCGCCATCTATGACGACAGGCGCATCTCGGCGCGCTGGTTCGCGCTCTGCTATCTCACCGGAATCGTCTACATCGGCACCGAATTCCTGATCCCGTTGTTCGACGACACGCGGTTCATCGTCACCGCCAATTTCGTCGCCTTCCTCGTGACGCTGCTGATCATGAACATTGGACTGGCCAGCCGCTACGAGGCGCAGCCGGCATGGCGGCTGATGGCGGCGTTCCTCGTCGTGACGACGATCGCGGTCTTTGCCACGCAAGGATTGCTCCGCGATTCGCTGCTGCGCATGATGACCTACCAGACGCCTTATGCGGTGGCACAAGCGGTCGGCGCGGCGACAATCCTGCGCTCGCGCCGGAAACTCAGCCAGTTCGACTACGTGCTTGCGGGCGTACTTTTGGCGAGCGCGCTGCAGTTCTTCTCCAAACCCTACCTGGCGCTCGCCGTCGGCGGTCCGGGCTCCGATCCGCATCACTACCTCCAGAGCACCTATGCGATGATCTCGCAGGCGCTGGGCACTGTGTTCGCGCTGTCGATCGCGCTGATGCTGCTGGTGATCCTGGTGCGCGATATCCTGCTCGATGCGACGCAGAAGTCGGAAACCGATGCGCTGTCGGGCCTGCTCAACCGCGGCGGGTTCCAGCGGCGGGCGGCCAGCGCGATGCGCGACGCGACGCGCCAGGGGCTGCCGATCACGCTGGTCATCTCCGACCTCGATCATTTCAAGTCGATCAACGACAGCTACGGCCATGCATCGGGCGACCGGGTCATCGAAGCCTTCGCGCGGTTCATCCGCGAATCGATGGCCGGGCACCATGTCGCGGGGCGAATCGGCGGCGAGGAATTCGCCATCATCCTGCCGGGTGCGCATCTCGCGTCGGCGCGGCTGTTCGCCGAAGGCGCGCGCTCGGCGTTCTCGGGCATGCCGGTCGACGGCCTGCCGGGTGACTGCCGCTTCACCGCAAGTTTCGGCGTCGCCGAGCTTGTCGCCGGCGAAAGCATCGACCAGTTGATGGTGCGGGCCGACGCAGCGCTCTACGAGGCAAAGAAGGATGGGCGCGACTGCGTCCGGGTGTGGGGTTCGATCGCGCTGTTTGCGGATTCGACCGTCGTACCGTTCGGCATCAAGCCAACGAGCAGGTAAAGCTCAGCGGCAAACCAGCCCGGGCTGCGGGATTTCGCCTTCGGAGAAGCCATACATGTAGCTGCGCCCCTTGAGCAGCATGGGCGGACGGTAGCAGTGCGTTGCCTTGCGGTCCGGCCCGTCGAGATAGATCACCTTCGGCCCGGTCGAGCCGGTGTAGGCGGCTAGCTTGCGGGCCGAAGCGCCTTCGCCAACGATGATGCGCTTGTAGCCGGTGGTGCTTTCGACGATCAGGTTGCCGAAAGAATCGGCATAGACGCGATCATGGCTGCCGCCGGCGGCGGCCGGAGAGGTGAGCGCCATGCCTGCGCCAAGCATCAGCGACGCAGCTGCGGTCAAAGCCAGTATGGAGCGCATCGGATAATCTCCCTGTTCGATCGAACCGGAGATTAACCGTTTCTTAATCTTTGTTAAGGCTTGGCGCCTGTTTGGGCGCAAAAGATTAACAAACATGGTTAATTTTCCGTTGCCAGGCGCGCCCGACGTCTTGCCCGCGCCAACGAACGGGTAGCCGGGCATCGTCCCAATGGGGGATGCCATCATTGCCTGTTCCGCAGGCATGTTTCGAGACGACTCACCCATGCGGGTAGCGGCGGCATTTGTTCAATCGATTGAAGCCGTGATGCGACTAAATAGGTGCGCCAGAACGGTTTTCTGACTTTGACGCGGTGCAAAAAGAGCTTTAGAAAGCGCGCAGTCCGACGTCGCAAAACGGTGCGACGGCGCCGTATTCAAACATAGCCACGCTCGGATGCAGACCGGGGGAGCCATGAGCAAATCACAAGCCACCCAAGCCACATCGCGTGCGCGGCCTTTGTCGCCGCATCTGAGCATCTACCGCCCGCCAATCACCATGACGACGTCGATCCTGCACCGCATCACCGGCTGCGCGCTCTACTTCGGCACGCTGCTGGTCGCCTGGTGGCTGATCGCGGCGGCGACGTCGCAGCACTATTTCGAATTCGTCAGCTGGGTGTTCGGCAGCTGGATCGGCCAGCTGGTCCTGCTCGGCTACACCTGGGCCTTGATGCTGCACATGCTGGGCGGCCTTCGCCACCTGGTCTGGGACACCGGTGCGGCGCTTGAAAAGCAGACCGCCTCGAAATTCGCCTGGGCGACGCTCATCGCCTCGGTGGTGCTGACGGCGGCGATCTGGATCGCCGGCTACCTGGCGCGGGGAGCATAAGATGAGCGGCTCGAACAACGACATGCGCACGGCACTCGGCAAGGTCCGCGGCCTGGGTTCGGCCCGCGAGGGCACCGAGCATTTCTGGCGCCAGCGCCTGACCGCCGTCGCCAACATCCCGCTGATGCTTTTCTTCGTCGGCCTGCTGATCGCGCTCAACGGCGCCGATTTCGCGACGGTGCGCGCCTCGCTGGCCAACCCGCTGGTGTCGCTGGTGCTGGCGTTGGTGCTGGTCTCGGGCCTCTACCACATGCGCCTCGGCATGCAGGTGGTGATCGAGGACTATGTGCATGGCGAGCTGCTCAAGGTGACGCTCATCATGCTCAACACTTTCTTTACCGTAGCGGTCGGCGTTGCCTCGCTCTTCGCCCTGCTCAAACTGGCATTTGGAGGCTGACATGGTGGCCAAGGACGGCAAGACCAGCGGAGCTTCCGCCTATACCTATGTCGACCACAAGTTCGACGTCGTCGTCGTTGGCGCCGGCGGTGCCGGCCTGCGCGCCACGCTCGGCATGGCCGAGCAGGGGCTGAAGACCGCCTGCATCACCAAGGTGTTCCCGACCCGCTCGCACACTGTCGCGGCGCAGGGCGGCATCGCCGCCTCGCTGCAGAACATGGGCCCGGATTCCTGGCAGTGGCACATGTACGACACCGTCAAGGGTTCGGACTGGCTCGGCGATGTCGACGCCATGGAATACCTGGTGCGCGAAGCACCGGCGGCGGTCTACGAGCTCGAACATTACGGCGTGCCGTTCTCGCGCACCGAAGAAGGCAAGATCTACCAGCGCCCGTTCGGCGGCCACATGATGAACTATGGCGACGGCCCGCCCGTGCAGCGCACCTGTGCTGCCGCCGACCGCACCGGCCATGCCATCCTGCACACGCTCTACGGTCAGTCGCTGAAGCACAACGCGCAGTTCTTCATCGAGTACTTCGCCCTCGACCTGATCATGGAGCCGGATGGCACCTGCACCGGTGTCGTGGCCTGGAACCTCGATGACGGCACAATCCATCGCTTCTCGGCGAAGATGGTGGTGCTGGCGACCGGCGGCTACGGCCGTGCCTATTTCTCGGCGACCTCGGCCCATACCTGCACCGGCGACGGCGGCGGCATGGCCTCGCGCGCCGGCCTGCCCTTGCAGGACATGGAATTCGTGCAGTTCCATCCGACCGGCATCTACGGCTCGGGCTGCCTGATCACCGAAGGCGCGCGCGGCGAAGGCGGCTATCTCGTCAACTCCGAGGGCGAGCGCTTCATGGAGCGCTACGCGCCGTCGGCCAAGGACCTGGCGTCGCGCGATGTGGTTTCGCGCTGCATGACGCTGGAGATCCGCGATGGCCGCGGCGTCGGCAAGAACAAGGACCACATCTTCCTGCACCTGGATCACCTCGATCCGGCGGTGCTGCACGAGCGGCTGCCCGGCATCTCGGAATCGGCGAAGATTTTCGCCGGCGTCGACGTGACCCGCGAGCCGATCCCGGTGCTGCCGACGGTGCACTACAACATGGGCGGCATCCCGACCAACTACTGGGGCGAAGTGCTGAACCCGACCAAGAGTAATCCCGACCGCGTTTCGCCCGGCCTGATGGCCGTCGGCGAGGCGGGCTGCGCCTCGGTGCACGGGGCCAATCGCCTCGGCTCCAACTCGCTGATCGATCTGGTGGTGTTCGGCCGTGCGGCAGCGATCCGGGCCGGCGAAGTGGTCGACCGCAACGCGCCGATCCCGTCGCCGAACGCGGCCTCGGTCGAAAAGATCATGGACCGCTTCGACCGCCTGCGTCACGCCAATGGCGGAACGCCGACTGCGGTGCTGCGCGAGAAGATGCAGAAGGCGATGCAGGAAGACGCTGCCGTTTTCCGCACCCAGGATTCTCTTGAGCAGGGCTGCAAGCGTATCTCCAAGATCTGGGGCGAGATGAAGGACGTCAAGGTCTTCGACCGCTCGATGATCTGGAACTCGGACCTGGTGGAGACGCTGGAGCTCGAGAACCTGATGTCGAACGCGATCGCCACCGTCTACGGTGCGGAAGCGCGCAAGGAAAGCCGCGGCGCCCATGCCCGCGAGGACTTCTCGGCCCGCGACGACGTCAACTGGCGCCAGCACACGCTGGCCCATGTCGCCGAGGACGGCGAGGTGACGCTGACCTATCGCCCTGTGCACACCGAGCCGCTGCTCAAGGAAGAAGACGGCGGCATCTCCCTGGCCAAGATCGCGCCCAAGGCGCGGGTGTACTGAGCCATGGCCGAGGCACGGCGCAGCGCAAAGCAAGCTGGAAGGCCTGAAACGGCCATCCTCGCTTGCGCGCGCGCCTGTCATCGCCGGGAGTGCCGGGGATGAGCGAGCTCGGCTTCTTCACCATCAATCTCGACCGCTCGCCGCATCGCTGGGCCGAAATCCAGCGGCTGTTCGGCGCGATGCCGTGGCCGCTCGAACGCGTCAAGGCCGTCGATGTGCGCAAGCCGGACGACGTGCTTGCGGTGCGCGGACAGACGCTGACCATGCCGCCCAACGGCATCGGCTGGAACCCGCTGCGCCACCGCATGTTCGCGCTGGTCGAGGAAGCCTGCTTTGCCAGCCACATGCTGGCGCTAAGGGCGTTTTTGGCATCCGGCCACGATCATGCGGTGATCCTGGAAGACGACGCGGTGCCGCTCGACGGCTATGCCGAGACGATGCGGCGGCTTCTTGCCAGCGGCGTGGCCTTCGACATCGTCAAGATGGAAGGGCTTGTGCGGAGCGGCGGCAGGCTGTCCGTGCCGGTGGCCGACCTGGGTGCTGCCAAGCTGGTGCGCTCGCTGCGCCCGTCCTCCGGTGGTGCTGGCTATCTGGTGACACGCAAGGCGGCGGAACAGCTGCTTGCCAGGGCCGGAAAGCTTGCCGTGCCGGTCGACGACTTCATTTCCAATCCGGGCCTGCATGGCTGCGACGTGATGCACACCTCGCCGTGGCTGATCGTCCAGGCCGGCGCCGACACGACGATGGGCGAGCTGCGCACGCCGCACCGCCACGTCAAGCGGCGCGACCCGTTCCATTTCCTGCAGCAGGGCCTGGTGCGCGGCACGCTGAGGCTCAAGCTGTGGCTCAACGCCGTGCACGGTTCGCCGCTGTCGCTGCTTAAGGTCTACACGGCGCCGTGGTCGCCGGCTGATGTCAGCCAGCAGATGCGCCGGCTGGCGGCGGGAGCGGCAGCATGATGGCCGCGACCTTGCCAGATGCCGGATATTCGGAGACGCCGCTGGCGGCCAAGCTCGGCCTCAAGGACGGCCAGAGCGTGGTGTTCGTGAACCTGCCTGACAATCTCGGTGGACTGGCAACGGCGCGCGACTTCGGGGCGACGGCGCTGACCGAGTGGGCAGCACTTGGCGCGGCGGGCGAGAGGCATGACATCGTTCATGCATTCACCGGCAAGCGCGCCGATCTCGAAGGCAATGTCGAGACTTTCAAGAAGATGATCGCGCCCGATGGCGCTGTCTGGATCTCCTGGCCCAAGAAGGCGTCGAAGATCGCCACCGACATCACCGAGGATGTCATTCGCGACGTCGTGCTGCCTAAAGGGCTGGTCGACGTAAAGGTCTGTGCCGTGGATGCCGTGTGGAGCGGGCTCAAGCTCGTCATCCGCAAGGAACTGCGCGCCAAGCTGTGAGGAACCGATCGTGGTCGAACTAACACTCCCCAAGAACTCGCAGATCAAGCAAGGCAAGACCTGGCCGAAGCCGGAAGGTGCCACAAACCTGCGCGAGTACCGGATCTACCGCTGGTCGCCCGACGATGGCGAGAACCCGAGCATCGATACCTATTTCGTCGACGTCGACGATTGCGGCCCGATGGTGCTGGACGCGCTGCTCTACATCAAGAACAAGATCGACCCGACGCTGACGCTGCGCCGCTCGTGCCGCGAAGGCATCTGCGGTTCGTGCGCGATGAACATCGACGGCTCGAACACGCTGGCCTGCACCAAGGGCTGCGACGACATTTCGGGCGCAGTGAAGATCTACCCGCTGCCGCACATGCCCGTGGTCAAGGACCTGGTGCCCGACCTGACCAATTTCTACGCCCAGCACCGCTCGATCGAGCCGTGGCTGAAGACGGTGTCGCCGGAGCCGGCGAAGGAATGGCTGCAGAGCCATGAGGACCGCCAGAAGCTCGACGGCCTCTACGAGTGCATCCTGTGCGCCTGCTGCTCGACGTCATGCCCGAGCTACTGGTGGAATGGCGACCGCTATCTCGGGCCGGCAACGCTGCTGCAGGCCTATCGCTGGCTGATCGACTCCCGCGACGAAGCCAAGGGCGAACGCCTCGACAATCTCGAGGATCCGTTCCGGCTCTATCGCTGCCACACGATCATGAACTGCGCCCAGACCTGCCCGAAAGGTCTCAATCCGGCCAAGGCGATCGCCGAGATCAAGAAGATGATGGTGGAGCGCCGAGTCTGAGGCGATAGCGCATATGACGGACACGGACCTTCCCCATCTGACCCCGGTCGAAGCAAGGGTGCTCGGCTGCCTGATCGAGAAGAAGGAACTGACGCCCGACGTCTATCCGATGACGTCGAATGCGCTGGTTGCCGCCGCCAACCAGAAGACGTCGCGCGAGCCGGTGATGGCCCTTGAGGTCGTCGACGTCAGCCGGGCGCTCGGCACGTTGCAGGCGAAGGGGCTGGCGAAGCAGCAATTCGCCTCGCGCGTCGAGCGTTACGAACATCAGATGGCGCAGAAATTTTCGCTGACGCGCAATCAGAGCACGCTGATCGGCCTGCTTCTGCTGCGCGGACCGCAGACCGTCTACGAATTGCAAGCCCGTGCCGAGCGCATGGCGAATTTCGCCGATGCCGACGCACTGCGCAGCGAACTCGACATGCTGATCGGCCGCAGGCCGGCGCTGGTCAAGGAGATCGGCCGCGCGCCCGGCCAGCGCGAGGATCGCTTCGCGCATCTTTTGTCAGGCGATGTCGATGCCGCAGCCATCGCCACAAGCCGGGCGCCGAGCGCCACTGCCCCCGTTGTCTCGGAACTCGAGGAACGCGTCCGCTTGCTGGAAGAGGAAGTGGCCGCACTCAAGGCGCGGCTCGACGCTGTCGGCGGATAGGCTACGTCTTCTGGCGCAAGTGGGGCCATCGCCTCACGCCAGCAATGCCGGGTGCATGCCCGGCGTTTTTCGTACTGCGCAGGTCTCTAGCCTTTGGAACGGCTGCGCTTAGGTGGCATCGGCGCTGCATCGCCGCGCATGTCTGCAACGCAGCTGACCGCGAGGTCGGTGCTGCGCTTGATGAAATCGACGATGGTGGCTAGCTCGGCTTGGCTGTAGCCGGACCACAGCTCCTGCATGCGCGCCTGCATCGGCCGGTAGACCGCCTCGATCGGCTTGATGGCTTCCGCCTTGATGTGGAGCAGCACACGGCGGCGGTCGCCCGGATCGGCCTGGCGCTCGACATAACCGGCGCGTTCGAGGCGGTCGAGCAGGGCTGTCATGGCGCCCGAGCTCAACCCGGTGGCAGCAGCGAGTTCGCCTGGTGTCGCCGCCTTGCGCATGAACAACAGGTCGAGGCATTCGAGATCGGTGGTGTGCAGGCCGAAGCGTTCGGCCACCGTCTGGCTGGTGACGATGTTCTGCGCCCCCATGCGCCGCACCTCACGGTCGAGTGCGGCGATGAGTTCGTGATGGGAGGATGCGTCGTTTTGCATCCGATACTCATAGCGAGCGGATAGCGGCGGCGAAAGCCAGCAGCATCGACAAGCCAACCGCCAGATCGAGCGGCAGGCGCAGCCTGCTGCGCTGCGCCCAACGCCGGGCAGCGCGCTGATCCATTGCCGTCGATGTCAGCCTTTCGAAGGCCAGCGCCTTGGGAATGAAATCGAAGGCCGACCAGACACGCATCACGAGGTGCGTCCCGAGTGCGATGAGCAGCCACAAGCGGGCGTCGGGGATCGACCAGGCGGCAACCAGCGTGACGATCAGGGCGAGCTCAAAGGCGGTATGCGCCGGGATCCAGAAGCGCCGGCGGGACAGGCCGCCGAGTTCCGGCTGGATCAGGTCGCGGCGTTCGGGCCAGGCCGGATCGACGACCGAGAATTCATAAAGACCGCCGCCGATGGACATCAGAGCAAGCGCGGCGGTTAGGCCGGTTGAGATGAGCGGAAATGACAACATGGCTGAACCTCTGTGAAGGGAAGCGGGAAATTGCCTCTATAATCTAATATCTTTATAATCAAGATATGTGGCGACAGAGAAAATATGAACGATTTCACGAAGGCGCGGATGGAGATCCTGTGGGCGACGGGCTGGCAGTTGGCAGCGGTGCCGCGAGAGGCATTTCTGGGTTGATCGACTGTCGGGACGAGGTCAAAGCGCGGCGCCTCAATAATGTCGAGGATCCGTTCAGATCTATCGCTGCTGCACGATCATGAACTGAGCCCAGGCCTGCCGAAGGGTCTGAATACCGCCAAGGCGATTGCCAAGTTCAAGAAGGTGATGGAACGGCGGGGCGCAGTTTCATTACCGATATGAAAACGGCCCGGTTGCGTAAGCAGCCAGGCCGTTTTGCATTTGGTGGTTATCCGGGGAGGCGGCGCTGCCCCTCATCCGCTTGCCGGCACCTTCTCCCCGCGGGCGGGGAGAAGGGAGCTAATGGCCTTACTTCCTCGCCTCTTCGACGATCTCGCGCGCCATGGCTTCCGCGACCGCGTCGGTGGTGCGGCCTTCGCGGTCGGCGCGCTGGAAGATCGCTGTCAGCGTGTCGGCGATGCGGGCGACACGCGGGGTGACGGTGGCAACGTCGTAGCCGCCATCTGCCATTTCGGCCGCGACGTTGATGACGCCGCCGGCGTTGATGACGTAGTCGGGCGCGTAGAGGATGCCGCGCTCGACAAGGCGCTGCCCGTCTTCTGCGGTGGCGAGCTGATTGTTGGCGGCACCAGCGACGATCTTCGCCTTGAGCAGCGGAATGGTGTCGGCGGAAAGCATGCCGCCCAGCGCGCAGGGCGCGAAGATGTCGACGTCGGCTGAAATGATGGCATTGCCCTCGACGATCATGGCACCGAACTGCTCGGCGGCGCGGGCGGTTCTGACAGCATCGAGATCGCAGACGGTCAGGACGGCGCCTTCGGCGTGGAGCTTCTGGCACAGCGACCAGCCGACCGAGCCGAGGCCCTGGACGGCGACGCGGACGCCAGCGAGGTCGTCGCTGCCGGTGCGGTGGCGCAATGCCGCCTTGAGGCCGACGAAGGTGCCTTCGGCGGTGAAGGGCGAGGGGTTGCCGCTGCCGCCCTTGGTGGTGCCGCTGACATTGGGCGCGCGCTCGGCAAGGAAGTCGGCGTCGGCCAGCGTCATGCCGACGTCCTCGGCGGTGATGTATTGGCCCGCAAGCGCGTTGAGCATCTCGGCATAGGCCTCGAGCATCGCGGGCGTCTTTTCGGTCCTGGCGTCGGCGATGATGACCGCCTTGCCGCCGCCGAGCGGCAGGCCGGCAATGGCCGACTTGAAGGTCATGCCGCGCGACAGGCGCAGCGCGTCGATGACGCCGGCCTCGAAGCTCATGTGCGGCCAGATGCGGGTGCCGCCGAGGGCGGGGCCGAGCACGGTGGTGTGGACCGAGACGATCGCGGTCAGCCCGCGCGCTGTGTCGCGGCCGAGCCAGACCTGCTCGTGATGGTCGAAGCCGTCGAGATGGGCGACGTCCGAGGTGATGTCGGTGATTTCGAGCGTGGTCGCGACCGATGGCTGCGGATTACGCGGTTCAAGGACGTTCAGCATGAGGGTTCCTCCCGGGTGCGCTGGTCCCCCCGAAAGCTAAACATTTCCGGCGATTTTTGGTTTCGAAGACGGGGCGCGGCGCGACTGCGCATTGCGCGCTGCCGCTTTGCCGCGCAACAAACGCAAAACCGACGAGCGAAAGGTGGCCGGACGCGGGTCTGCCCCCCACGCGCCCGGCCTGCCGGCTGGTCGGAATGCCACTGCCCTGGCATTCCTTGCAGCCAGACTCCGTCAGCCGCCGGCGTCGAACGCCGGCGCTTCAGGGCCTGTCCTTGCGGATCAGGCCTCCGGTTCCTTGTTCTCCTTCGGCTGCCGCGTCTCAGCCGCTTCGGGGAGCTTGCCGCCGAGCGCCATGGGGGCGAGGAAGGCGCGCGGGTTGAAGCCGGCCGCGACAAGCGCCGCGAACGTCTTCCAGAATTGCAGGCGGTACATGTCCGTTACCTCGTTCGCTGGACTGACCACTTCGATTCGCGAGCGCAAACTAGACGGGCGGACGATGCCGTTCTTGGACTGCGCGGCCCCTTCTTCGGGTTTCGGCGGCACGGGCTTGACCTATTCATCCGCGCGAAATAGAAAGAGCTCCTGCCCGCCTTGGTTGTGTATCGTTGAGTAGACCAATGACGAATCCTGACGGGCAGAATGCCTCCTTTCGCGTGCTGACAGACGACCTTCCGGCGCAGGAGCGGCTTGCCGTTCTGCGCGAGGTCTATGGCCGCACCATCCTCAATGCCGATCTCGATCCGGTCGATGATTCGCCTGTCCACATGGACATGCGGGTGCGCTTGCTGCCCGGCGTGGGCATCGCCACCGGCACGGCCTCGCCGATCAAGGTCGGCATCGGCAAGGCGATGATCGACAATGACGACGTGATCCTGCTGGCTGCGCTGTCGGGTGGCAGCCACATGCAGGTCGGCAGCCAGGAGGAGAGCATTCGTCCCGGCTGCGCGATGTTTGTGCCCGGCGGACGGGTCGGCGCCAACGTCACGCGGCCGGGCTTTACCTATGTGAACCTGCGCTTCGACAGGAAGGCGCTGCAGCCGCTGCTCGGCGACGTCTCTAAGATGATGATGCGGCCGATTCCGATCAGCCACGGCCCGATGCAGCTCCTGATTACCTACGCAACGGCACTGCAGAAGCTGGATGAGCCGCTGCCGGGTAACATGGCGCGCATGGTGGCAAGCCACCTGCTCGACCTGACCGCGCTGACGCTGGGGGCCGAACGCGATGCCGAGCAGGTGGCGCTCGGGCGCGGCCTGCGGGCCGCCAGGCTTGCGGCGATCAAGTCTGACATCGCGGCGCGGGGCGACCTGCGCGGACTGTCGGCCGAGGCGATCGCCGCCGAGCACAAGCTGTCGCCGCGCTATGTCAGGAAGCTGTTCGAGAGCGAGGGACTGTCATTCACCGAGTTCGCGCTCGGCCAGAAGCTCAAGCGGGCGCACCGCATGCTGGCCGACCCGATGTGGGCACAGCGCAGCATCACCGACATCGCTTATGAGGCCGGGTTCAACGACCTGTCTTATTTCAACCGGGTGTTTCGCCGGCGCTTCGACGCGACCCCATCCGAGGTGCGGGCCGAAGGACTGGCTGCGTGAAGCGGCAAAGGGCGCCGGCGTGTGCCCGGCGCCCTACCGAGTCTTGGTCAGGCCAGGCTGGCGTTGAGCGAGACCTTGATCGCGCCGAGTGCCTTGGACACCGGGCAGCCTTCCTTGGCCTTGGCGGCGAGTTCCTGGAACTTGGCATCGTCGATGCCCGGCACGGTGCCGACCAGCGTGAGCGCGCTCTCGGTGATGCCGGTGCCGGGGACGAGCGTTACGACGGCCTTGGCGTCGAGCTTGTCGGCGGGCGTGCCGTTCTCGGCGAGGAAGTGCGACAGCTGCATGGCGAAGCAGCCGGCATGGGCGGCGGCAATCAGCTCCTCGGGATTGGTGCCCGACTTGCCGGTTTCGTCCTCGAAGCGGGCCTTGAACGAATAGGGCTGGTCCTTGATCGCGCCGCTCTGGGTATTGAGCGTGCCCGAGCCTTCCTTCAGATTGCCTTTCCAGACGGCGTTGGCGCTGTGGTTCATGATGTTCTCCATGATTTCTGACGGGGCCAGGTGCGGCAACCGGGTGAGACTATAGCGCTGCCTCGCGCGCCTGCCAGCGTCCCGTCGCCAGGAAAGCCACGCCGTGCGAAAAAACTCTCTCGCCAAAATGTCGGCTTGTCGCCGCCGCCGGCGTCCTTGTGGCGTGCACGGGTCAACCAAAGGAGAGCATCGGTGAAATATGTCTGCCTGGTCTATCTCGAAGAAGGCCTGTTCGGAACGCTGTCGCCCGAGCAGAAGGAGAAACTCGATACCGACTCGCTGGCCTATGACCAGCAGCTGGAAGCCAAGGGCAAGCTGATCGCGGCCGAGGCGCTGCAGTCGGTGAAAACGGCAAGGACGGTGATGCGGCGCAACGGCAAGAGGCTTGTTACCGACGGACCGTTCGCAGAGACCAAGGAACAGCTGATCGGCTTCGTCATGATCGAGGCGGCGGGCGAGGAAGAGGCGCTGGAGATCGCGTCGCACATACCGCTTGCCGCGATGGGCAAGGTCGAGGTGCGGGCGATCTACGATATTCCCGGGGCGTAGGGCGTCTGGCCGGCGTTGGCTCCGGAGGCGACCCGATGCCCTTACCTTTAGGCGAGGCTGCCCGGTCGTGCGTCCTTCGACAAGCTCAGGATGAGGACCCTCAGCGCTGCCAGCCGACACGATTCGGCGAGGCAGCAATAGCGCCAACTGTCCTCATCCTGAGCCCGTCGAAGGACGCACGACAGACCAGCTGCGCAATAGCGGGGTGAGTGGGCGAGTTCTTGACCGGTTCTGGCTTCACCGGCGTTACGGCATGGGTTCCCGACACTCTTCCGCTCGCTTTGCTCGCTCACGAGGAATGACGGACTGTTGGGATGCTTCTGCCAATCTCTGCTATCGCGACTGGCAGAGGCGGAATGAAGCCGTGGCTATATCGCGTTGCCCTTGAGCAGGTGCGTCCGCCGGTCATTCGCGGCTCGAATATTGCGGACAACGCACGTCGTTCAGTTTGTTTAGCTTTAGCTCATTTGGGCGATCAGGAGGAACGACGAAGCCGGATGTTAACAACTGCGGCGTGTTGAGGTCGATATCAGTTTTGCATATGCTTGAAATGTCGATGGGGGCGGAAATGCATATTCTGGTTATTGTGCTCGGTCTTCTGGGCGGTGCCGCGTTCTGGTGGTACCGGGTTCGTTACTTGAGCGAAGTTGCAAGTGAAGTCGCAGATGCGGTTGGGCGTGTGCGCGGATCGTTTCGGCGCAAGCAATTGCGCAAGCAGGCTGAACTCTCGCCTTTGGCTGCCATCGATGATCCCGTCGTTGCAGCCGCAACGCTGATCTCCGCCGTTGCCGCGGAAGGTGTGCCGATGACGCCGCTCCGGGAAAACGCCATCCGGGCCGCCATCTCGGGCATTGCCGACGCGAAGAAGGCGGATGAAGCGGTCATCTACGGAAAATGGGCCGCATCCCAGATCGATGATGCAAATGTCGTGATCGACAAGCTGACGCCGTTCCTCCGCGATCGCCTCGACGAAAACGAACGCCATCATTTCCTGGAAATGACAAGCGATGTGGTCAGGGCGGGAGGCGACTTGCCGCCGTTGTACGATCAGCGACTGCAGCGCCTGCGCCAGAAGCTCGGCTTCCAGGTCAACTGACCTTCGGCTATATCGCCTCGCCCTTGAGCAGGCGCGGGGTTTCGCCTGTCAGGCCGGAGGCCTGGCGGATGAAATAATCCTTGAGCCGGGGCACGCGGTCGACGAGGCCGAGGCCGATGTCGCGGATGGCGCGGACGGGGGCGATGTCGTTGGAGAACAGCCGGTTGAGCACATCGGTGGTGATGCCCATGCGCACCGTGTCGAAGCGGCGCCAGCTCTCGTAGCGTTCGAGCACATCCATCGCGCCGATGTCCTGGCCGAGCCGATCGGCCTCGACGATGGTTTCGGCAAGGGCTGCCGCATCCTTGAAGCCGAGGTTGAGGCCTTGCCCGGCGATCGGGTGGATGCCGTGGGCAGCGTCGCCGGCAAGCGCGAAGCGCGGGGCGACGAAGGCGCGGGCGAGCGTCAGGCCGAGCGGCCACGCGCGCGGCTTGCCCTCGACGCGGATCTCGCCGAGCTTGAGGCCGAAGCGCTGTTCGAGCTCGATCTCGAAGACGAACGGGTCGCCCGCCACCAGCTTGTTGGCGTCCTCGGTGCGTTCGGTCCAGACGATGGACGAGCGGTTGACGCCATCCTTCGTCGGCTTGAGCGGCAAGGTGGCGAAGGGGCCGGCGGGCAGGAAGTGCTCCTCGGCGCGGCCCTCATGCGGGCGCTCGTGCACCACGGTGCAGACGATGCCGGACTGGCCGTATTCCCAGCGCACTGTCTTGATGCCGGCCATGTCGCGCAGTTTCGAGTTGACGCCGTCGGCGGCGATCAGGAGGCGCGTGTCAATGCTGATGCCGTCGGCGAGGTGGACCTTGGCGCCGGCGACGCCGGCTTCGAAGGCCTGGACGGCGACGCCTTCGATGATGTCGATGCCGAGTTCGGCGGCACGGCGGCGCAAGGCGCCGTTGAGCAGCTTGTTTTCGACCATATGGGCGAAGGGTTCGCCCGCGTCGAGTTCGCCATCGAAGGTCAGGAACACCGGGCGGACAGGGTCGGCGCTCTTCGAATCGGTGATGACCATGTCGTTGATCGCCTGCGCCTCGGGCGCGATCTCTGCCCAGCAGCCGAGCTGGTCGAGCATGCGGCAGGCAGCGGCGGCAATTGCCGAGGCGCGGCCATCCTTGCGCCAGACTTCGGCGGGCGCTGCGTCGACGATGGCGATGTGCAGATTGGGCCGCGCCTGCTTGATCGACACGGCGGTGGCGAGGCCGACATAGCCGGCGCCGGCGACCAGCACGTCGAGCGGCGTCGATTTATTGTCGTCAGATTCGCGCGTGACCATGGCGGCGTCCTTTACGGCTAGGCTTCCCGCCTTGACTCGACGGGGGCTTCCTGCTGGAAACCGGGGTATACTTCGTCCCGAAGAGGGGAAAGCATGCCGGCCGGAATACAAGAGCTTCTCAGCATTCTCAATCTCGAGAAGCTGGAACACAACCTGTATCGTGGTCGCAGCCCGCAGGTTGCCTGGCAACGTGTCTTCGGCGGCCAGACCATCGCCCAGGCGCTTGTGGCGGCACAGCGCACCGTCGAGCCGGAGCGGCACGTGCATTCGCTGCATGGCTACTTCATGCGGCCGGGAGACATCACCGTGCCGATCGTCTACGAGGTCGACCGCATCCGCGATGGCGGCAGCTTCACCACGCGGCGCGTGGTGGCGATCCAGCACGGCCATGCGATCTTCTCGCTCGAAGCGTCTTTCCAGGTCGACGAGGTCGGGCTCGAATACCAGATGCCGATGCCGCTCGACGTGCCGCCGCCGGAAGAGCTGAAGTCGCAGCGCGAGCTTTTGGCCGAAGCCACCCATGTTCCCGAGCAGATCCGGCTGTTCTGGGCCAAGGAGCGGCCGCTGGAGCTCAGGCCTGTCTATGCCGAGCATTATTCGAGCCGCGACAAGCTGGCGCCGCTGCAGAAGGTGTGGATCCGCCTGACCGGCCCGGTGCCGAACGACCGGGCACTGCGCTCCGCCGTGCTTGCCTATCTTTCCGACATGACGCTGCTTGATACGGCAACCTTTGCCCATGGCCGCGGCATCTTCGATCCCGACATCCAGGCGGCGAGCATCGACCACGCGATGTGGTTCCACCGCGAGCATGATCTCGACGGCTGGCTGCTCTACACCCAGGACAGCCCGTCGACATCGGGTTCGCGCGGCTTCACCCGCGGCGCGCTCTATGCCCAGGACGGCACGCTGATCGCTTCGGTGGCACAGGAAGGCCTGATCCGCCTACGCACGAAGCCTACGAAATAGGCATTCTGGATATTTTGCACATTATGTAAGCAGATGCTTTGCTGCGCCTGCGAAGAATGCTGCTTGCCTCCGAGGCTTTTCCTTTCATTTTCAGTTACTTAGATCGCCTCTGTGCAAACTGGCACGGAGCTTGAATGGCCTGGATCACTCACCGGTGGTCTTCGGGTCCGCTGGCGACGTCTGCAACGCGGGGGACCCGCAACAGCAAGGGGTGAAACCTGATGAAAATCGTGATGGCTATCATCAAGCCGTTCAAGCTCGACGAGGTGCGCGAAGCGCTCACCAATGTCGGCATCCAGGGCCTGACCGTCACCGAAGTCAAAGGCTACGGGCGGCAGAAGGGGCATACCGAGATTTACCGCGGCGCCGAATATGCCGTGAGTTTCCTGCCCAAGATCAAGATCGAAGTCGCCGTTTCCACCGACCTCGTCGACAAGGCGGTCGAGGCGATCACCGGGGCTGCCAAGACCGGCCAGATCGGCGACGGCAAGATCTTCGTCTTCGGCATCGACCAGGCCGTGCGCATCCGTACCGGCGAAACCGACACCGACGCGCTCTGAGCAGGCCAACCAATTCTCATGGAGACCTCAATGCAAATTCCAACCTCATTGAAGACGGCGGCGCGCTCGGCCCTTGTCGGCACGCTCGCGCTCGCCGCCCTGGGAACGGTCGCGGCCTTCGCCCAGGAAACCGCACCCGCTGCGGTCGATGCCGCAGCAGCGGCGGCGCCCGCGCCGGCTGACGTCATGGAGAAGGGCGACGTCGCCTGGATGCTGACCTCGTCGCTTCTGGTGCTGTTCATGGCCCTGCCGGGCCTGGCGCTGTTTTATGGCGGCCTGGTGCGTGCCAAGAACATGCTGTCGGTGCTGATGCAGTGCACGATGATCGTCGCGCTGGTGATCGTGATCTGGACGTTCTGGGGCTACTCGATGGCCTTCGGCGACGCGCCAAGCCCGTATTGGGGCGGCCTCGGCAAGGCATTCCTTGCTGGCGTGACGCCTGAAAGCATGTCAGCGACCTTCACCAAGGGCGTGGTCATTCCCGAATATGTCTTCATCGTCTTCCAGATGACCTTTGCCTGCATCACGCCGGCGCTGATCGTCGGCGCTTTCGCCGAACGCATCAAGTTTTCGGCGGTGCTGCTGTTTGTCGCGCTGTGGGTGACTTTCGTCTACTTCCCGATCGCCCACATGGTCTGGGATTCAGACGGCCTGATCTATGGCTGGGGCGCGCTCGACTTCGCCGGCGGCACCGTCGTGCACATCAATGCGGGCATCGCAGCCTTGGTTGGCGCGCTGGTGATCGGCAAGCGCACCGGCTACGGCAAGGACAACATGGCGCCGCACTCGATGACGCTGACAATGGTCGGCGCCTCGATCCTGTGGGTCGGCTGGTTCGGCTTCAACGCCGGCTCCAATCTTGAAGCCAATGGCGGTGCAGCGCTTGCCATGATCAACACCTTCACCGCGACCGCAGGCGCGATCCTCGCCTGGGTGATCATCGAAGTGGTTGCCCGCGGCAAGGCCTCGATGCTGGGTGCTGCCTCGGGCATGGTTGCCGGCCTCGTTGCCGTGACGCCGGCAGCCGGCTTCGTCGGTCCTGTTGGCGCGATTGCGCTCGGCGCGATCGCTTCGGTGATCTGCTACTTCTTCGTGGCGGTGGTGAAGATCAAGCTTGGTTACGACGACTCGCTCGACGTGTTCGGTATCCACGGCGTCGGCGGCATTATCGGCGCCATCCTCACCGGCGTCTTCAATGCCGAGAGCCTCGGTGGCATCGGCTACGGTGACATGTCGGTCGGCGCCCAGGTGTGGACGCAGTTTCTCGCCGTGTCGGTGACGGTCATCTGGTGCGGCATCGGCTCGCTGGTGCTCTACAAGCTGGTGGATCTCATCGTCGGCCTGCGCCCGACAGTCGAAGCCGAACGCCAGGGTCTCGACCTGACCTCGCACGGCGAAGTGGCCTACCACTCGTGATGCCTGTTGGAGCGTGACCCCTCTTCCCCACTCCCCGGGGGACATGCTCCGGCGCCGCGCGGCCAGATCACCGGCCGCGTACCATCCTCCCAAATCCCGTCGTGGCCGCTCGAAAGGCAGCTGCGCTTTGAGGCCCGGAGCAATCCGGGCCTCCTTTTTATCCGGAAATGTTTCTAGTCGGCCTTCGGCAATGCCGGATCGAGCGGGCGCTTGGTCAAGAAGTTGCGCAGGTTGCGCGGCGTGCGGGGATAGCTGTGGCCCTCGTATCTCGCCGGATCGCGGTAGACGCTGAGGGTCGATGGATCGCGGCGCGTGCCGCGCGGAATGGTGCCCCAACGACTGGGATCGTAGAGATCGACGAGGAAGGCGTAATCGTAGCGGCAGAAGCGCAGCGCCTTGGCGAGTGCAGCCGAGGACAGTTCGGACGGTTTGGTCCGGCCTCCCGAGACGTGGATATGCGGCATCTCGACGGCCTGCCCGACGATCTCGCTGATATAGGCGGCGACCTGGTCGACCTTCTCCAGCTTGAACACTCTGTCGAACAAGAACAGGTTGCTGCCGAGGAAATAGCGCGGCGAAGCGATGTGGAAGCGGACATCGGCTGAGATGCGGCAGTAGTGCTCGACGTTCAGGATGAAGGTCTCAAGATCGGGCTCGAGCGAAAGGCCGAGCCGGCGCGCCATGCCGGCGTCAGCTTCGTCGCCGCTCAGAAGCCCGGCTTTGACGACGCGGTCGAAATAGGCCGACAGGAGCCGCTCGACCGGATCCCTGACGATGGTGAACGGCTTGGCATCGGCGTTGTGCAGCGGCCGAAACGGATCGACCAGTGTGGTGCCGAGGTGGTGGTGGACGTCGTCGTCGGGATTGTCGAGCGCTTCATGCTGGCCGGCGACCTGCATGAGCAGGTATTTGACGCTGCTGCTGCCGCTCTTGGGCACGGGATAATAGGTGGCGTTGAAAAATCTCAGTCCTGTCGGCATCTGGCTCCTGGCGCTGTGGCTTGATGCGAAGAAGAATTGCGACGTTGCCGTACCGGCAGGACGATGCCGGGAGAGCGATTCGAACATTCAATGTTTCTAATGTGTCTATCGTTTGACGTCGACCCGCATCGGGGCCCGGGCGAGCCGGGCCCACGCAGGGGGTGTTCAGGTCGACAGCGTTGCGCCTTCAGGCAAAGAATGCCCGGATGCGTGGCCACAAGCCGATCGCCGAGCGGACACGGCGGGCGGCACTTGCGCCCCTGACCGCATCGCCGAAATGGCAGTAGCAGACGATGTTGTGCAACTGCCGGTCGGACAGGTCGAAGAAGCGCTTGGCCTCGCCGTAGCTGTCGTCGCCGAGGCCCGCTGCCCGGAAGGCGGGATCCTCGAATGCCACAGTGATGGGTGAGCCCGGTACGCGCATGGCAAGCCGTTCGGCGCGCGGGGCATACTCGGTGCCGGAAAGCGTGCCCAGGCGCCGGTCCGGCTGGTCCTCAAGCAGCCGTGCCCAGCGCTCGAGACGCTCGGTGCGCGTCATCGGCAGGTATGGGCTGAGCGGCTGGACGTCGGCGAAGGCTTGCAGTTGCTCGATGCTATGGTGCTTCATCGCTGCCTCCATTAGATTTGTCTAATATTGAAAACTATGGCGCCGCGGCCTCTGCGGCAAGCCTGTTTTGGCCCCGGAACGGAAAAACCCCGCCCTGTGTGGGCGGGGTCCTTTTTCATGCCGGGCAGATGGCCGGTTACATCGCCGATGTCATCACCGCAGTGACCTTGGTGGCATCATCGTCGGCAACCGTGATCGATACCTTCATGCCTGCGGCCAGATCGGCCGGCAGCGCGACATCAGCGGGAACGGTGTAGGTCTTGCCGTCTTCCAGCGTGATGACCCGGGTGTCCTTGTTGAACTCCTTGATCACGCCATCGGCCGAAGCAGCCCAGGCTGCGCCTGCCATCAGTGCGGCGGTTCCCAAAGCCAAAATGAGCTTTCTCATTCTGTTTCTCCTGGTTTGAGTCCCTTCCGGCAAACCAAACGTCAGAGTGGTGGGATGGTTGCATCAAAAATGCTGCTGCCGGGACGAGGGGCGGCGAGGCCTCCCCGAGGCTCGACGAAGCGGTCGCATGCCTGCCATGTGAACAATGGCTTAACCTTAATGCCGCCTTAACCTTCGCCCCGATAGTCTGACAGCCGAATCTGCCCGCGATGCGTTCGCATGTGGGCCACGGCATCAATGGACGGGGACGAGGCATGCGTTCTGGGGTTTCCTCACCGCTCGCGCTGACCGAGACGGGGCACGGCATTCAGGCATTCGCGCGACGGCAGGCAGGCCGCGCGGCGGGTCTGGGCCTGTTTGCCTTCGTTGCCTTCGGGCTCGCGGCGCTCGGCACCTGGAACGTCGCCGATCCAAGCTTCAGCCACGCCACCGACAATCCGGTCACCAACGCCATGGGTTATCCCGGCGCAGTGTTTGCCGATCTCGCGATGCAGTTCTTCGGGCTGGCTTCGGTCGCGGCCCTGATGCCAGCGGTGATCTGGGGCGTGCTGTTCGTCACCGCGCGCGGCGTCGACCGCATGCCCAAGCGCGGCCTTGTCTGGTTCGGCTCGGCGCTTCTTGGCGCGGCGATTGCCGGCTGTGTCGGCGCGCCCCCCACCTGGCCGCTGCCGACCGGCCTTGGCGGCGTGTTTGGCGACATGGTGCTCAAGGTGCCGGGACTGTTCATCGGCGGTTATCCGACCGGGCTGATCGCCACCGTCATCGGCGTGCTGCTGATCGCGCCGGCGATCTGGCTGTTTGCCTTCGGCGCAGGCCTGCTCAACCGCGAGAATGGCTTTGCGGTGGTCAATCCCAAGCCCAAGCCGGATATGCGCGAGCAGGATTTCGCCAGCTTCGACGACGAGGACGAGGACGAAAACGAGGGTGTGCTGGCGCTTGGCGCCATCACCCATTGGTGGCTGTCGGCCAAGGCCTATATGCGCCGCCGCGCCGCCAAGCGCCGCGAGCTGGAAGGCTACGACGCGCCGCCGGTCAAGCGCGAAAGCGCCTGGCGGCAGGCGGCCGAGCGCGTTGAATCGGCCGAACGCGCCGAACAGCGCGTTACAACAGGCGGCCGCGCCCGGGTCGAGCCCGAATTCTTCGCCCAGATGGTGTCGCAGGAGCGCGCCGTCTCGATCGACCCGGACGACCAGGATGTCTTTGGCGACGACGACATGGACATGCCGGCGGAACCGCGCCACGGCGCCAATGCCCAGGTGCAGAATTTCCGTTCGCCGGCCAATGGCGCACCCGTCGCCCGTGTCGAAGCCCCCGCACCTCGGCCCGCTCCAGGTGCCCGCGTCCAGCGCGAGGCGCAGACCACGCTGATCGGCGCCGAGACCTTCGAGATGCCGTCGCTGCATTTCCTGGCCGAGCCCAAGAACGTGGTGCGCGACGCATCGCTGTCCAAGGATGCGCTGGAACAGAACGCGCGCCTGCTCGAAGGCGTGCTCGAGGATTTCGGCGTCAAGGGCGAGATCATCCATGTCCGGCCCGGTCCGGTCGTCACGCTGTACGAGCTCGAGCCGGCGCCCGGCATCAAGTCGTCGCGTGTCATCGGCCTTGCCGACGACATCGCGCGCTCGATGAGCGCGATCGCCGCCCGCGTCGCCGTCGTTCCGGGGCGCAACGCCATCGGCATCGAGCTGCCCAACGCCAAGCGCGAAACCGTCTATCTCCGCGAGATCTTGGCGAGCCGCGATTTCGAGACGACCAAGGCCAAGCTTGCGCTGGCGCTCGGCAAGACTATCAATGGCGAGGCCGTCATCGTCGACATCGCCAAGATGCCGCACGTGCTCGTTGCCGGTACCACCGGCTCGGGCAAGTCGGTGGCGATCAACACCATGATCCTGTCGCTGCTCTACCGCATGACGCCGCAGGAATGCCGCCTGATCATGATCGATCCGAAGATGCTGGAATTGTCGGTCTATGACGGCATTCCGCACCTGCTGACGCCTGTCGTCACCGACCCGAAGAAGGCGGTGGTGGCGCTGAAATGGACGGTGCGGGAGATGGAAGACCGCTACCGCAAGATGTCCAAGGTCGGCGTGCGCAACATCGACGGCTTCAACGCGCGTGTCAGCCAGGCGGAGAAGAAGGGCGAGCAGATCTCGCGCACGGTGCAGACCGGCTTCGACCGCCAGACCGGCGAGGCGATCTACGAGACCGAAAATCTCGACCTGGCGCCGCTGCCCTATATCGTCGTCATCATCGACGAGATGGCCGACCTGATGATGGTCGCCGGCAAGGACATCGAAGGCGCCGTCCAGCGCCTGGCGCAGATGGCCCGCGCCGCCGGCATCCACGTCATCATGGCGACGCAGCGTCCCTCGGTCGACGTCATCACCGGCACGATCAAGGCCAACTTCCCGACCCGTATCTCGTTCCAGGTAACGTCGAAGATCGACAGCCGCACCATTCTGGGCGAGCAGGGCGCGGAGCAGCTGCTCGGCATGGGCGACATGCTCTACATGGCCGGCGGCGGCCGTATCCAGCGCGTCCACGGGCCGTTCGTCGCCGACGAGGAGGTCGAAAAGGTCGTCGCCCACCTCAAACTGCAGGGCGTGCCGGAATATCTCGACGCCATCACCGAGGACGACGGCGAGGACGAGGACGAGCCGTCGGGCAAGGGCGGCGGTGGCAATGGTGGCGGCGGGAACTTCGAGGATTCGGACGATCCCTATGACCAGGCGGTGGCCGTGGTGCTGCGCGACGGCAAGGCGTCGACCAGCTACATCCAGCGCCGGCTCGGCATCGGCTACAACCGTGCTGCCTCGATCATCGAGCGGATGGAGAAGGAAGGCATCGTGGGTGCTGCCAACCATGCCGGCAAGCGTGAAATTCTGGTGCCGACAGAAGACGACAAGATGTAGGATAGGGGAACCGGCGATCACGTTTTCGCGTTCAGGGACGCGTGGCGTGAACCATGTCAAACTTCAGCCCTACTAAGTGCCGATACAACCGTCGAACTGGAATGAGAGAGTAACCGGCATGAACGACGACATCCGCACCCCGACCCGCCGACGCCTGCTCGGCTTCGTGGCCGCGATCGCGCTGAGCGCGACGCCGCTGATCGCCTTCAACGGCCCGGCCCAGGCACAAGGCTCCGATGCCGCCCAGCGCATCGCCGACCATTTCTCGAGCGTGCGCTCGATGTCGGGCGAGTTCGTGCAGTTCGGCCCGCGCGGCGAGCAGACCGGCGGCAAGTTCTTCCTGCAGCGCCCGGGCAAGATCCGCTTCAACTACGAGGCGCCGTCGAACTTCAAGGTCATCTCCGACGGCCAGTCGGTGGTCATCCTCAATTCCAAGATGCGTACCTCCGATCTCTATCCGCTGTCGAAGACGCCGCTGAAGCTGTTGCTGGACGAGCGGATCGACCTCAGCGGCAACAAGGTCAGGAGCGTCACCGAAGAGGACGACCTGACGACGATCAAGCTGTCCGACAAGCAGGTGTTCGGCAACTCGACCATCACCATGATGTTCGACCCCAAGACCTATGAACTGCGCCAGTGGACGATCACCGACGCGCAGGGCAAGGACACCACCGTGATGGTGTTCAACGTCAAGCAGGGCGGCTCCTTCCCCGGCGATACGTTCAAGATCGACTACAAGCTCAACCGCGAGCTGAACGCGCAAAAGAAGAGCGACTAAGAGGCCGCCTGCCAGCTCTACCCTGCCGGCCATCTGTCGCGGTTCTCTCCGCTTCCGGTGCTCACGTACTTTAGTACGCTCCGCTCCGGTTCTCGAAAACCACGCCATATGACTCGGCAGGGCGAGTTATCGGGCAGCCTCTTGCGTTGAGCCTGCAAGGCTTAGTTGTGGACAGCGGCGCGCATGGCGCTGCTTCGGGCATCGCGCCTTGTCATCGCAGGTCTTGGCTGGCAGGTTCCGCCGCGAACTTCGTGCTGGAACCCGCCATGTCCTTTTCCATCGCCACCTGGAACATCAACTCCGTGCGCCTGCGCATGCCGCTGGTCGAGCGGCTGCTCACCGAATATGCGCCCGATGTCCTGTGCCTGCAGGAAACCAAGTGTCCGGACGACCAGTTCCCGTCGGCGGCGTTCCGCAAGATTGGCTACGAGCACATCGCGATCCATGGCCAGAAGGGCTATCATGGCGTCGCAACGGTGGCGCGGCGGCCGCTGGAGATCGTGGAGAAGCGCCGCTTTTGCGAGATCGACGACAGCCGGCATTTGTCGGTGCGCTTCGATGCCGGCGGCAAGAAGGTCGTGCTGCACAATTTTTACGTTCCGGCCGGCGGCGACGAACCCGATGTCGAGATCAACCCGAAGTTCCGCCACAAGCTCGGCTTCGTTTCGGAAATGAACGCGATCCGCGCCGACCATGACGAGAACTCGGCCTCGGTGCTGGTCGGCGATCTCAACATCGCGCCGCTGGAGCACGACGTGTGGTCGCACAAGCAACTGCTCAACGTCGTCAGTCATACGCCGGTGGAGACCGAGAATTTCGAGGCGATGCGCAAGGCCGGCGAATGGGTCGACCTGATGCGGCTCAACGTGCCCGACGACCAGAAGATCTACACTTGGTGGAGCTACCGGGCGAAGGACTGGGAGATCTCCAACCGCGGCCGCCGGCTCGACCATGTCTGGTCGTCGGCGAATCTCGCGCCACGGCTCACCGGCATCGACATCCTGAGCGCCGCGCGCGGCTGGGAGCGGCCGTCGGACCACGTGCCGGTCATTGCGCGCTTCGACCTGGACTGAATGATTCAGGTGAGGCCGCCCTGCAAATGGCGGCTTTCTGCGCTTCCGGTGCTCACGGACCTGAATGTCCGCTCCGCTCCGGTTCTCGAAATCCACCATTTTCGGCTCGGCCTGACCTGAATCAGGCCGCGCCTAGCTGCCCGGATTGAATCGACAGGTCGGGCAGCAGCTACTTCCCGAATCTCGGCGCCAGGCTTTCGATGCGGGCGAGCATGTCCTGGAGGTCTTCGAGGATGTGCTGGTGCAGCCGGGCCGCGGCCTCGGGGTATTCCTCGAGGATGCGATGGAACATTTTGCGGTTGAGCCGGATGATTTCCGAATCGATGGCCGCAGCCGCACTGGTCAGGCGCCTGGTGTCGGCGATGAGGGCGAGTTCGCCAAGCATCGAGCCGGGGCCGGCGGTGCCGACTTCGGCGCGCACGCCGTCAACCTCGCGATAAAGCGCTATACGTCCCGATATCACGACATAGGCCGAATCGGCCTCGTCGTCCTCGCGGTAGAGCTTGCGATCGGCGGGGAGGTTCACATTCTCCGCACCGAAAGCCAGCAAACGCAGCTGCTCTTGTGTGAAGCCCTCAAACAGCCTCACGCCGGACAGGATGCGGATGTCGTCATCCAGCGCCATTATGTCCCCGACTTCTCAGACTGGCTCCCTTCCCTGTTGTTAGTCCGGTTCCCCGTTCCAAACTAACAACATATTCCGCTTATCCCCCCGAAAACCAAAGCTGATTTTCGGGCCGATTCAGCAAACCAGTCAGGGGACCAGCTTGTATCCGCCGCTTTCTGTCACAAGAATTTCCGCATTGGAAGGATCGCGCTCAATCTTCTGGCGCAGCCGGTAGACATGGGTTTCCAGCGTGTGGGTCGTGACCCCCGAATTATAGCCCCAGACTTCCTCGAGAAGGACGTCTCGGGTCACCACTTTCTGGTCGGCGCGGTAGAGGTATTTGATGATCGAGGCTTCCTTTTCGGTCAGCCTGACCTTGCCGCCGCGGGCGTCGATGAGAAGCTTCTGGCTCGGCTTGAAGGTGTAGGGCCCAACCGAGAAGGTGGCGTCCTCGCTCTGCTCGTGCTGCCGCAACTGGGCGCGGATGCGGGCGAGCAGGACTGCGAAGCGGAACGGCTTGGTGACGTAGTCGTTGGCGCCGGCTTCGAGACCGAGGATCGTGTCCGAATCGGTGTCGTGGCCGGTGAGCATGATGATCGGCGCCTTGTAGCCGCCCTTGCGCAGGATCTTCACCGCCTCGCGCCCATCCATGTCGGGCAAGCCGACATCCATGATCAGCAGGTCGATGAGGCCGGCGCGTGCCGCGTTGACGCCCTTGGCCGCGGTTGCTTCCTCAAGGACTTCGAACTCCTCGTAGAGCGCGAGCTGCTCGACCAGCGTGCTGCGCAGATCGTCGTCATCGTCGACGATGAGGATGGTGCGTGAGGTCATGGATCAATCCGTTGTTTCAAAATCAGTATTCAGTTGACCGCGGCAATCGAATGCGGAAGCTGATCGCCACAACTTTCAGCGGTAGTGATTTGTTCCGCAAGGCGATCATACAAGAAAAATCAAAGGCGTAATTGGGGCGGGTGCATTTTTGCGAAATGGCATTTCGACAATCGTCGTGCGGGCCAAGCCCGGTGACCGGAGCAAGGGGTTGCTGCAAATAGGGGGCACGGTGTGCCCATGCGCGCTCGGGCGAGGCGGCATCACCGCAAACAAGCGCGAAGGCGACGGCGGCACGCCGCTGGCGGCGATGCGTATTTTGTCGGGCTATTTCCGGCGCGACCAGTTCGTGGTTGGGCAAAGCCGCTTGCCGATGCGCCCGATCGGCGCCGATCTCGGCTGGTGCGAGGTGCCAGACGATCGCAACTACAACAGGCCGGTGAAAATCCCTTACGGCGCCAGCCACGAGCGCATGAAGCGTGACGACCGGCTCTATGACGCTTGCCTGGTGCTCGACTGGAACATCCGGCCCAGGCGGCGCGGGCGCGGCAGCGCGATCTTCTTCCACCTGGCGCGGCCGGGTTTTACCCCGACACAAGGCTGCGTGGCAGTGACGGCGCGCGTGATGGCGCGGCTGTTGCCGCAGCTGTCGCGGCGCACTGTTTTGAAGGTGGTGCGCTAGCGCGTCGCCGCGCCGAAAAGAAAGCGGCCCGAAGATCGGGAGACATGATCCTCGGGCCGAGCGTGCTCCCAGAGTGAGCTTGGGAGATGGGGTTCAGCGATGGTTCCGCCGGCGCGGCTGCTGCCAGCCGATATCGAGAAGGCCGAGGCGTCCGAGATCGGCGTCGACAGCCTTGGCGATATCCTTGCTGGCGATGCCGGTGTCGCGGCGATAGTGTTCGGATAGCTCGGCTGCATCCTGCGTCGGCACGTTGAGCGCTGCCCTCATCTGGCGAAACCAATCGAAAACCGGCTGCAGCCGTGCCGGCTGGACAAAGGTGGCTTTCAGGACATCGGTAGACATGGCAGTTTCCGTTTCGTCCGGACATCAAATCCGGTTTGACATTGATTGAACTGGGCTCATGATGCGTCTTTGAAAGACAAAAGAGAAACGAGTAGTTCTTTCTCGATCATCAAACCAAATTTGAAGATCACGCGATGCGCTTCGTACCCGGAACACGTGCACTGCGGACGCTGGAGGCTGCCGGCCGGCACCTGAATTTCACCCGCGCCGCCGACGAGCTCGGCCTGACACCGGCTGCGGTCAGCCACCAGATCAAGGAAATCGAAGAGCAGTTGGGCGTGGTTCTGTTCACCCGCACCAGCCGCAGCATCCGGCTGACCGAAGCAGGCGCGGCATTGGTGGATGCATCCGTCGATGCACTCGACCTGCTCAACCGTGCTGTTTCCAAGGCGCGCAAGCTGACGCGCGGGACGGCCTTGCTCAAGGTGACGCTCGACGCGCAATTCGCGGCCAAGTGGCTGATGCGACGCATCGACGCTTTCCGCAAGCTGCATCCCGACATCGATCTCAGGTTCGACATCAGCTACGAGGTGCGCGATTTCGACCTCGACGACGTCGATGTCGGCATCCGCTTCGGCACGGGCAAGTATCCGGGGCTCGTCGCCGACAGGCTGTTCGACAACATCATCATTCCGGTGTGCAGCCCGGCGCTGCTGGCATCTGGCCCGCCGCTGCGCGTGCCACGCGACCTGTTCCGCCACACGCTGGTGCATATCGAATGGTCGCAGCAAGGCGTGACGTGGCCGAACTGGCGCATGTGGATGGCAGCCGCTGGCGTCGACGATTTCGACGACAGCCGCTCCGTGGTGTTCACCACCTCATCGGACGCGGTGCAAGCGGCGCTCGACGGCAGCGCGGTGGCGCTAGCCGACTTCGCCATGGTGGCCAACGACCTGTCCGAGGGGCGGCTGGTGCGGCCGTTCGAGCTGGGCATCAAGGTGGCGCGCGAATTCGCCTACCACCTGGTCTATCCGATCGCATCTGCCAACGATGCACGGGTCGTGGCCTTCAAGGACTGGCTGCTGAACGAAGTCCACAACCCGCAGGCCGATCCGACCCGGCGAAGCTGGGATGATTTCAAGCCGTCATAGGCAAGCGCCGGTCAGGCGAAGCGCCAGACCGTGGTTCGCTTGACCTCGGCGTCTTCGAGCGCGCGAGTGACCGGCACCTCGTAGGTGGCGAGTTTCTCAAGCCGTTCCTTGGGCAGGTAGGAGCGGCCGGGGTCGCCGACGAGCACGTCGGCGCCGCGTGCCCTGAGCGCCTCGAACCAGGGCACGAGCCTCTCGGCAAAGGGTTTTTCGTAGAAGACGTCGCCGGCGAGCACGACGTCCCAGCCGTCATCGCGCCCGACCTGGTCGGTGCCGGTGAAATCGACATCTACGGCATTGGCGGCGGCGTTGAGGCGGATCGCCGCCTCGCAGAACGGGTCGATGTCGGCGCCCACGACTGCAGCAGCGCCCGCCTGCATCGCTGATATGGCGACAAGGCCGGAGCCGGAGGCGAAGTCGAGCACGCGCTGGCCGGTAACAGTTTCGGGATTGTCGAGCACATAGCGAGCCAAGCCCTGGCCGCCGGCCCAGGCAAAGGCCCAGAAGGGCGGCGGCAGGCCGATCTCGGCGAGCTGCTCCTCGGTGCGGTGCCAAAGATCATGCGCTTCGTCGGCGAGATGGAGCGCCACCTCGGGCACATGCGGCGGGCGCATCAGCGTTGTGTTGGCGCGGATGAAGGTTTCCGCGCGCTCGGGCGTCAGTCTTGTCGCGGAACCTGTCGTCACGGCGCCTTGGGGAGTCCTGCCATGCGGCAGACTTCCTGCCATTCGTCAGGGGTCACCGGCTGGACGGACAGGCGCATCGAGGTGACCAGCGCCATCTTTTCGAGCTTCGGGTTGGCCTTGACGTCGGCAAGGGTGACCGGCTTGGGGACCGGGCTGTGGTAGCGGATGTCGACGCATTCCCAGCGCGGGTCTTCGGTGGTGGTGTCGTGGTGGGCGAGCGCGCAGACCTCGGCGATGCCGACGACCTCGAGCCCTTCATTGGAGTGGTAGAAAAAGCCCAAGTCGCCGATCTGCATGGCGCGCATGTTGTTGCGGGCGAGGTAGTTGCGCACGCCGTCCCACTGCGTGCCGTCCTTGCCCTTGGCCTTCAGCATCTCGAAGGAGAATTTGAACGGCTCGGATTTGAACAGCCAGTAATTCTTTTCGCTCATGTCGTCCCCTCTAGGCTGGCGGTTCAGGCGCTGGCCGGATTGTTGAACACCCAGTTCCACGGCCGGATGTCGACACTCTCGAATAGGCCGGCCTTGGCGTAGGGATCGGTGGCGGCGAGCCCTTGGGCTGCAGCGGCATCAGCCGCTTCGATGACGACTAGCGAGCCATCCGGCTTGCCGTCTGCGTCGAGGAAGGGGCCGGCGAATTTCAGCGCGCCCTTGGCGTTCAGCTCGTTGAGGAAGGCGACGTGATCGGGTCGCGCGTCGAGGCGGACCTGGAGATGGTTCGGCTTGTCCTTGCAGATCAGTGCGAAAAGCATCTTTTGCGTATCCTCTTTGGCTTCAGTCGGCCTCGGCGCGCAGCGGACGGGTCATCAGCCCGGCGACGGCCTCGTTGATGGTGATGGCGTTGTCGAGCAGGGCCGCGACGGCCTCGATGATCGGCGCCTCTATGCCGCGCTCGCGGGTCAGGCGGGCGGCGATGTAGGACGTGGCGACACCTTCAGCGAGCGGGCGTCCGGCGAGTTCCTCGCCTTTGCCGAGTGCCACGCCATAGGCGAAGTTGCGCGACTGTACCGACGAGCAGGTGAGCATCAGGTCGCCGAGGCCGGACAGGCCCATCAGCGTTTCCGGCCGGGCGCCGAAGGCAGCGCCTATGCGGCGCAACTCGACGAAGCCGCGCGTGACAAGCGCTGCCTGGGCCGATGCGCCGAGGCCGGCACCGGTGACGGCACCGGCGGCGATGGCGAAGACGTTCTTCAGCGCGCCGCCGATTTCGACGCCGATGAGATCGTCGCTGGAATAGCAGCGCAGGTTGGCGGCGGAGAAGCGCGTCGCAAGCGCGGAGGCCAGCGCCTCGTCCTCGGATGCGACGACGACGGCAGTGGGCAGGCCACGAGAAACGTCGGTGGCGAAGCTCGGTCCGGACAGTGCGGCCACCGGATTGTCGGGCAGGATGGCGCTGGAGATATCGGACAGAAGCCTGCCGGTGTCACGCTCGATGCCCTTGGCGCAGAGCACAAGTGGAACGTGCTCCGCGATATGCGGCTTGACGTCGGTCAGCACGCTGCGCAGCGCCTGCGCCGGGGTGACGACCAGCACGCAATCGGTGCCGGCAAGTGCCTGGGCAAGGTCGGTGGTGGCGGCAATGCCGGTTTCGAAGGTGATGCCGGGGAGATAGCGCGGGTTGGTGCCGGCACGGATAGCGTCGACGCTCTCGCTGTCGCGGGCCCACAGCGTGACGGCATGGCCGGCGCGCAGCATCGCAAGCGCCAGGGCCGTGCCCCAGGCGCCGCCGCCGAGAACGGTGACCTTGTATGCGCTCATGCCTTGGCTCCCCGCCTGCCGGAGCCGACGATCGGGGCTGAGACGCTGTCCAGCGGCCAGCGCGATCGCGGCACGAAATCGAATGCATCGGGCTCGACAAGGCCGGCGCGCAGCCGCTCGATGCCGGCCCAGGCGATCATCGCGGCATTGTCGGTGCACAGCGCCATGGGCGGTGCGATGAAGGCGAAGCCATTTTTGGCGCACAGCTTTTCGAGCAAGGCGCGGATCTGTTTGTTGGCGGCGACGCCGCCGGCAACAACCAGCGCTGGCGTTTCACAGTCGGGGAACTCGTCGCGGAAACGGGCCAGCGCGCGCTTGACGCGGTCACCGAGCGTATCGGCGACCGCCGCCTGGAACGAGGCGCAGATGTCGGCGACATCCTGGTCGCTCAACGGGGCCACGGCGGTGGCCGCCTGGCGCACCGAGGTCTTGAGGCCGGAGAAGGAGAAATCGGGCTGGGCCGAACCCTTCATCGGGCGGGGAAAGACAAAACGGGTGGCATCGCCCGACTGGGCCGCCTTTTCGACATTGGGGCCGCCGGGATAGGGCAGGGCGAGCATCTTGGCGGTCTTGTCGAAGGCTTCGCCAAGCGCGTCGTCGATGGTGGTGGCCCAGCGCTGGTAGTCGCCGACGCCGCGCACCAGCACGATCTGGGTGTGGCCGCCTGAAACCAGCAGCAACAGATAAGGAAACGCCAGGTTGTCGGTCAGCCGCGCCGTCAGCGCATGGCCTTCAAGATGGTTGATGGCGATCAGCGGCTTGCCCACTGACGCGGCGATCGCCTTGGCCGTCATCAGCCCGACGATCAGCCCGCCGACGAGGCCGGGACCGGCGGTGGCAGCGATGGCATCGATGTCTTCAAAGCCAACGCCGGAATCCTCTAGTGCTGCCTCGACGATGCCGTCGAGCGCCTCGACATGGGCACGCGCGGCGATCTCCGGAACGACGCCGCCGAAGGCCGCATGCTCCTCGATCTGGCTGAACACGGTGCTCGACAGGATACGCGGGGCCTGGCCGGGTTCAAGCGCAACGACGCTGGCCGCGGTTTCGTCGCAGCTTGTCTCGATGCCAAGAACACGGATCAATTGGTCGCTACCCTGCATGATTGCCCGGTGGTAATTTCCTAGATAGGAGGTACGGGACCGCCCCGCCAGCGCGGGGTTATCACGGACCAAGCGCTATGCAAACTAGAGCCTTGAGAATCGGAACCCGCGGCAGCCTGCTGGCGCTCGCCCAGGCGCACGAGACGCGTGCGCGGCTGATGGCGGCGCATGGCCTGCCGGAAGAGGCGTTCGAGATCGTGGCGATTTCGACCAGCGGCGACCGCATCCAGGACCGGCCGCTATCGATGGCCGGCGGCAAGGGGCTGTTCACCAAGGAACTGGAAGAGGCGATGTATGCCGGCGAGATTGATATCGCCGTGCATTCGTCCAAGGACATGCCGACGCAACTGCCCGACGGGCTCGAACTGTCGGCGTTTCTGCCACGCGAGGACCCAAGGGATGCGTTCATCGGCCGAGCTGCACCCAGCATATCGGAGCTGCCGCAAGGCGCCGTTGTCGGGTCGTCTTCCCTCAGGCGGCAGGCACTGATCCGGCGTATGCGCCCCGATCTTGACGTGGTGATGTTTCGCGGCAATGTGCAGACGCGCCTGAGGAAGCTCGACGAGGGCGTGGCGCAAGGTACGATCCTCGCCAATGCCGGACTGCGGCGGCTTGGGCTTGAGAATGTCATCACCGACCTGATGCCGCTCGATGTGTTTCCGCCGGCGCCAGGGCAAGGCGCGATCTGCATCGAAAGCCGCATCGGAGACACTGCTGTCACCGCTATGCTGGCCGCCATCGACCACAGGCCGACCGGCCAGGCATTGGCCTGCGAACGGGCGTTTCTCGCGGCGCTCGACGGTTCGTGCCGGACGCCGATCGCCGGATATGCCGAGATCGATGGTGACAGGCTGTCTTTCTCCGGGCTTATCCTGACGCCAGATGGTACGCTGTGGCACGAGGCCAAGGCCGAGGGTCGGGTGGCGGATGCCGCCGACATCGGCCGGAATGCCGGCGATGAGGTGCGGGCACGGGCCGGCACGACGTTCTTCGAGGGATGGAGCTAGATGGCACAGCGGGTGCTGGTGACGAGGCCGGAACCCGGCGCCACCCGCACCGCGCGGCGCCTTGAAGCGCTTGGCTTCGAACCGGTACTGCTGCCGCTGTCCGAAACGCGTGCTTTGCCGGTGGCACGCGACAGCGTTCCAGCCGATGCGACTGCCATTGCGGTGACAAGCGCCAATGCGCTGCGGCACGCCCCAAGCGGGCTGATCGAACGGCTGCGAAGCCTGCCCTGCCATGCGGTCGGTGCGCGCACAGCTGAAAGCGCCCGCAAAGCCGGCTTCTTCTCCGTCAGCGAAGGTCCTGGCGATGCTGCCGCCCTTGCCGACATGATATCCATCGAACTCGGCAAGGCGACGCTCGCTTATCTCTGTGGGCGGGTGCGGATGCCGGAGTTCGAACGCCGCCTTGGCGTCAATGGCTTGCGGGTGGTGCCGATCGAAACCTATGACACGGTCGCGCTCAATCCGGCTCCTTCCTTTGTGCGCCAGCAGCTTGGCGGGCAACCAATCGATGCCGTGCTCGTTTATTCGGCACGTGCCGCCGCTGCCTTCGGTTCGCTCATGCAAATGCAGGCCGAGGCGGATTTCCTGATGCGGGAAGCGACGTGTTTTTGCCTGTCGGGGCGCATCGCCGCATCCATGGTCGACGGGTTGAGGGTCGAGGTCGCTCCCGACCCCAACGAGGACGCGCTGCTTGCCCTTCTCGGCGATCCGGACTGAGGGGAACAGCTACTTGCCATCAACCGGCCTTTTTTCGCGGGACGGTGGGTGTTACTGATTTTGATCTTCGAACCCCGCATCTGTCGCGGGATCTACGCCAACGAAATCGCGGAGCCCCAAGCATGGTCAAGACGCCGAAGACGCGCCATTCAAAGACGCATCGCGAGCCGGTGACGATCGAGCTGGAGCCCGGTGCCGTGTCGCGCGTCGAAGAACCGGGCAAGCCTGAAGCTGAGGCCGAGGCGGTTTCGGCGACGACAGGCGACGAGGCCATGGCGGCGGCAGAGACCCGTTCGGCGGAGACAGCGGCCAAGGCCGAAAGCGGCTACGCCTCCTACGACTACAGCTTCGACAATGAAAAGGCGGCCGAAAAGCCCAAGGCCGAAGCATCGACAAGTACGGCCTCCTCGAATGCCGGTTCGGGTGCCGCAAGCGCGGCTTCCGCAGCGCCAACTTCCACCGCACCGGCACGCCAGTCGACGTCCGGCTTGCTGCCGGGGCTGGCTGGCGGGTTGATCGCGCTGCTGGTCGCGGGCGGGCTGCAATATGCCGGCGTGTTGGGCTCGGCGGGCGGTGCCGCCGGGACCGCGGGCGACGAGCAAACGCAAGCCGAAATCGCCTCGCTGAAGTCGCAGCTTGCCGATCTCGGCGCTGCCGCCAGTGGCGGCAGCGAACTCAAGGGCCAGGTCGAGGGCCTGACATCGGCGGTCAACGAGGTGAAGGTCGAGATCGAAGCACTGAAATCGGCACCGGCCCAGGCCGGATCGAGCGAAGTGCTCGCCGGGCTCGACGGACGCATCAAGCAGATCGAAACGGCGGTGACCTCACTCAGCCAGAACAGCGGAGCTTCGAGCGAGATCGCAACGCTGAACGAACGCGTCGCGGGCCTAGATGCCGCGGTGAAGTCGGCTGGCGAGGCCGCGACCGCCGACGACGGCAAGATCGCGACGCTGGAGCAGTCTGTCTCCGCGCTCACCTCCAAGGTCGAGGCGCAGGCGTCGCAACCCAAGATCGCGCTGGCGATCGCCGCCTCGGCGCTCAAGGCGGCTGTCGACCGCGGCGCGGGCTTTGGCGCCGAGCTCGAAACCTTCGCCGCCATTTCACCCGAGGCGCCGGAACTGGCGGCACTCAGGGCGCATGCCGAAAAGGGCGTGGCGACGCGCGCCGACATCATTGCGGAAACCGATGCGGCAGCGAATGCGATGATCGCGGCGGCCAAGCCGGTCAGCGAGGATGCCGGCATCCTCGAACGCCTGGTTTCGAGCGCCGAGCAGCTGGTGCAGGTGCGCCCGATCGGCGCCGTCGAAGGCACTGGCGTGCCGGAGACGGTGGCGCGCATGGAAGTGGCGGTCACCCAGGGCGATTTCGCCAAGGCGCTGGCCGAATACGACACGCTGCCCGATACGGCCAAGGCCGCTGGCGCCGACTTCATAACCAAGCTCAAGGCGCGGCTCGATGTCGAAACGCTGGTCGACAAGCTCGTCGCCGGCGCGATGAAGGCATGAGGGACGCCAGATGATCCGCATCCTGTTTTATCTGGCCTTTATTTTTGTACTCGGACTGGGCTTTGCCTGGCTGGCCGACCGGCCGGGCGACATGGTCGTGACCTTCAGCGGCTACCAGTACAAGGTCAGCCTGATGGTGGCGGCGGTGGCGGTCACCGCCATCGTTGCGGCGACAATGCTGACCTGGTGGCTGACCAAAGCGGTTTGGAACAGCCCTTTCACCATTGCCCGGCATTTCCGTGCCCGCCGGCGCGACCGCGGCTACCAGGCGCTGTCGACCGGCATGATCGCCGCCGGTGCGGGCGATGCGGTGCTTGCGCGCAAGAAGAACAAGGAAGCCGCCAAGCTGATCAACTCGGACCAGGAGCCGCTGATCCACCTGCTCGACGCCCAGGCCTCGCTGCTCGAGGGCGACCATGACGGCGCGCGGCAGAAGTTCGAGGCGATGCTCGACGATCCCGAAATGCGCCTGCTCGGCCTGCGCGGCCTTTATCTCGAAGCCGAACGGCTCGGCGACCGCGCGGCGGCGCGCCACTATGCCGGCCGCGCTGCCGGGCTTGCGCCGCAGCTCGGTTGGGCCGCCGATTCGACGCTCGAGGAAAAGTCCGAGCGCGGCGACTGGGATGGTGCGCTGGCGCTCATCGATGCGCAGAAGTCGACGCGCCAGATCGAGCGCGACGTGGCCAACAACAAGCGCTCGGTGCTGTTGACCGCCAAGGCGATCTCGCTGTTTGAAAGCGACTTCAACGCGGCGCGGACGGCGGCGCTGGAAGCCGCCCGGCTGCGGCCGGAGTTCGGGCCGGCGGCGCTCGCTGCCGCCAAGGCGCTGTTGCGCCAGAACGACGTGCGCAAGGGCTCCAAGGTGCTGGAAACGGCGTGGAAGGCCGAGCCGCTGCCCGACATCGCCGAGCTCTACGTCCATGGCCGTCCCGGCGATGCCGTGCTCGACCGGCTGGCGCGGGCAAAGAAGCTGCAGTCGCTGAAGCAGAACCATCCCGAATCCTCGCTCGCCGTGGCGCGCGCCGCGCTGGAGGCGCAGGACTACAAGCTGGCGCGTTCCGAGGCCGAGGCAGCGGCGCGGATGCAGCCGCGCGAAGGCGCTTACCTTCTGCTCGCCGACATCGAGGAAGCGCAGAGCGGCGACCAGGGCAAGGTGCGGCAGTGGCTGTCGCGTGCCGTGCGCGCGCCGCGCGACCCGGCCTGGGTGGCGGATGGCGTGATCTCCGAGCGCTGGGCACCGTTTTCGCCGGTCACCGGCAGGCTCGACGCCTTCGAGTGGAAGGCGCCGGAGGAGCGGCTCGGACATCTGATCGAGCAGGATGAGGAGCCCGTCGAACGCGTGTCGATCCCGAGCATTGCCGCCGCACAGCCGGCTGGCGACGACATCGTCGACGTGATCGTCGAAAGCGATGCCGAACCGGAAAAGGCAGTCGAGCCGTCGAAGGCAGTGCCGCCCGCGCCCGACGGGATCGAAGCCCTTGTCGACGACGACAAGGCGGAGCCGATCCGCCTGCCCGACGATCCGGGCGTCGATCCCGAAGTAGAGCGGGAAAACGCCCAGAAACGGTTCCGTTTGTTTTGATTTCCCGCCGACCCTAAGTCTAGGCTTGGTTCAAACAGGATTCGACGATGTTCGAACGCATGATTTCGTTTCTGAAGGACCTGCCGGCGGCAGGGTCCAAGGCCAGCCGCGAGGACGATCCGCGCGTCGCGGCAGCGGCGCTGATGTACCATGTCATGGACGCCGACGGCGACCGGCAGGACGTCGAGTGGGAGCGGGTCAAGCAGCTGCTGAGCCAGAGCTACGGCATTTCGGGCGCGGAACTCGATAGGCTGATCAAGGCCGGCGAGCAGGCCGACAACGAGGCGGTCGATCTCTACGCCTTCACCAGCGTGCTGAAGCGCAGCCTCGACGATCAGGCGCGCAAGGACTTCATCGGCATGATGTGGGAGATCGTCTACGCCGATGGCGAGCTGCACGAGATGGAAGACAACACCATCTGGCGCATCGCCGAGCTGATCGGCGTCGAAAGCCGCGACCGCGTCGAGGCCAAGCGCAAGGCGGCGCAGAAGGCGCAGCGCTTCGTCGGACCCGAAACGGACGAGTAGGCGGCCGATGCCGGGCGGGGCGCGACCAAAGATCCTGGTGATACTGCATCAGGAGCATTCGAGTGCCGGCCGCGTCGGCCATGTGCTGATCGAAAACGGCTTCGATCTCGACATCCGCCGGCCACCGCTTGGCGATCATCTGCCCGAAACACTCGACGGACATGCCGGTGCCGTGGTGTTCGGCGGGCCGATGAGCGCCAACGACCACGACGAGTTCGTCCGCCGCGAGACCGACTGGCTGGCGGTACCGCTCAGGGAAAACAGGCCGTTTCTCGGCATCTGCCTCGGTGCCCAGATGCTGGTCAACCATCTCGGCGGCAAGGTCGAGGGCCATGGCGAGGGGCTTGTCGAGATCGGCTGGTATCCGATCAAGGCGACCGAAGAGGGCCGCAAGCTGATGCACTGGCCCGAAATGGTCTACCAGTTCCACCGCGAGGGGTTTTCACTGCCTGGCGATGCGGTGCTTCTGGCATCGTCCGACACCTATCCCAACCAGGCGTTCCGCTATGGCGACAATGCCTGGGGCATCCAGTTCCACGCCGAGCTGACGCGGGTGATGATGCAGCGCTGGGTGGTGCGCGGGGCCGAGCGTTTCGTGTTGCCCGGCGCCCAGCCCGGCCGCGACCACCTCGGCGGCCGGCTGATCTGGGACATGCACCTCAAGCGCTGGCTCGACGAATTCCTCATAAAAATCTTCGGCGAGCCGGCACAGGGCTGAGTTCTATTTCTTGCCATCGCGGGCGTCGATTTCGCCTTGCTGCGTGTCAATCGCCACCGTCTGCACCTTGGTGTTCTGGCCGGCGCCGATCATCCAGTGGCCGTTCTCCTTGACAAGCACGTAGAGCGGCGAACCTTCCAGTTCGCCTTCGATCGGGCTGCCATCCTTGTGGATCGGGCGCTGGCGGACATTCACCGCCGCGACCTCGGGGCTCAGCATCGTGACATGGGCGACATCGTAGCGGGCGTACTGGTCGCCAAGATCCGGTGTCAGCACCTTGCGGGTGAAGTCGGCGATCTCGGCCTTGCTGGAAAAGCGCCGGCCGAAGGCCGTGACCCAGATGGCGTCGGGCCGGAACAAGGCGAGGAAATCCTCGGCGGAGCGCTCGTTCTGCGATCGCTCGACCTCGGAGATCAGCTTGTTGATCAAGGCGAGGTCGTTTTCATTCGCGTTAGCCATGGTCATTCCGCGCTATTCTGATGCTCGCACAGTGTTCGTCTTTGCCGCGATCTGGCGGAGCAAGCATCGCAATCCCCCAATCGATGTAGAAGAATGTATGAATACGTTGTGATGTTTGCAACGCCGGCAAAGCATCCAAGGCTGGAAAGTTCAGACGCGCCCGTCGAGGCGCCTGACCTTGCGCAGGGCAGGAAACGTCCAGGCCCAGATGCCGGCGACGGCAATGGCACCAATTCCGCCGAATACCACCGCGGGCGCCGTGCCGATGAGGGCGGCCATGGTGCCGGCGCGGAATTCGCCAAGCTCGTTCGAGGCGCCGACAAAGACGCCGTTGACGGCATTGACGCGGCCGCGGACATGGTCGGGCGTCCACAGCTGGATCAGCGTCTCCCTGATATAGACGCTGACCATGTCGGTGGCGCCGATGAAGGCGAGGGCAACGATCGACAGCCACGGAATTGTCGAGAAGCCGAATATCGTGGTGAAGACGCCGAACAAAGCGACGAAAACGAACATGACCAGGCCGGCATGGTCGCGGATCGGATGGCCGGCGAGCCAGACCGCGACGGCGAGTGCACCGACCCCGGGGGCCGAGCGGAGCAGGCCGAGGCCCCATGGCCCAAGCTCGAGGATGTCGCGGGCATAGACCGGCAGCAAGGCGACGGCGCCCGACAAAAGCACGGCGAACAGGTCGAGCGAGATGGCGCCGAGCACGATCTTTTCGCCCCAGATGTAGCGGAAGCCGGCGAACAGCGTCTCGACCGAGGGTTTGTTGGTCTCGCTGCGCTGGTTGGGCCTGGGGATCGAAAAGATCAGTACCGCCGAGGCGAGCATCAGCACGGTGGCGGCGCCGTATGCGGCTTCGGGCGAGACGCCATAGAGCAGGCCGCCGGCGACCGGGCCGACGATGGTGGCGGTTTGCCAGGCCGAGGAGTTCCAGGCGACGGCGTTGGCAAAATCTTCTGCGGGCACGAGATTGGCGACAAGCGAGGCCGAGGCCGGGCCAAAAAAAGCGCGCGCGATGCCGAAGACGCCAAGCACGATGAAGATTGGCAAGGGACTGGCCATGCCGTGGAAAGTCAGTGCCAGCATGGCCGCGGCACAGGCGGTCTCGACGAGCGCCGCGAGCCCCATGATCAGCCTTCGGCCGAAGCGGTCGGCAACGACCCCGGTGACCAGGACCAGGAGCAAGGCGGGTGCGAACTGGATGACGCCGACAAGGCCGAGGTCGAAAGGATTGCGCGTCAGGTCATAGACCTGCCAGCCGACGCCGACCGAGATGATCTGGGTCGAGAAGGTGGCGAGGAAGCGGGCGATCCAGAAACGCGCGAAAGCGCCATGGCGAAAGGCGGCGAAGCGCTGCTCGGGTGCTGTGACGGGCTGGGATGTCATCGGGACGGGAGAATGCACCTGTTGCAGCGCCGGCCACCAGTGTTGGATCGACCGACCGGCGCTGGCATAGCGCAGTTTGTGGCTCCGTGGTTGGTTTTGTGCGGCTGGATCAAAGTTTTTCGGCCGGAGTGGCCAGCATGGCCCGGCGCTTTCAGCCCCCGGGCCATGCTGCGCGGTCCTGGCAAGGCTTCCTACCTGACGAAGACCGTAACGGAGCCGTCGGCATTGATGGCAGCGGCAACGATAGACGAAGTGTCGACCGTTTCGGCGTCCAGCTGCTTTTTCAGCGTGGCGTTGGCCATGATCGCTGCCTGCACGCCGGTGATGTCAGACTGATTGTCGCTGACCGCACTGTCCAGCGCCTGCTTGTCGTCGCCCGTGGCAATCTCGGAGACCTTGACGATCTGGACACTGCGGACCGACGTCATCGCCTGGATGGCCGTAGCGGTGCTCCTGCTGGCCTCGATGGCCGACATGACGGTACCGAGGTCGGCCTTGGCACCGGTGCTGGCCGTGGTGGAGGTGTCCACCTGCGCTGCCGCCTTTGCGGCGTCTTCGGCGACTGCGGGCGCAGCCGCCATCGCAGTTGCAAGCAGGATCGCGAATGCGAGTGAATGTCTCATCTTCTTCCTCTCGAATTTTGGTCCCCGCGCATATGACTAATCGACCGAACCGGCTTCGGTTCCGTTCCAAATGCGGGTGTGGGCAAAAGTCCTGCTTCCGTTGTGGTCCAACAGGCGAGCTTCGCACTGCGTTCGGCGGGACGATGCCTGGCGAAGCCGAAGTCGAATCATGCGCCCATCATCCAGATCACCGCGCTCGATGCTCCAAACACCAGGGCGAGATAAAACCAGTCTGTCCAATCCATCGGTGACTCCCGAGATAGGGGCATGACCTGCGGTGGTCCGCCCAACGGTGTCTGCTGCGAATCGCGGCGGCCGGATGCCGGCCAACCGGCACACCAATCACTGCAACAGATGCAGAACCAGGATGAAGGCGGTCGCATTGGTGTGAAGCATCGTTGTTGCCATCGCCGCCATCGTGGCCGCGACAAAATACAACTCTGTCCGCTGCTCGCCCTTCCTGGGGCGCTGTGGCTGTAGTGGCGTCGGCATTGTGTCGGCTCCAGCGATGTTCGCTGAATCAATTCCCAAGACGACGGACAGTTCCATGACGTCGCTCAGGAATTGGCAGAGGGCTGATGCCGGTTTCAGGGCAGCCTGATGCTGGCGGCTTCGTTATCGCTGGATGCTTAAAACAGCGTTGTTCGATGATGTCGTCGTGGCATGCTGGCGCCAGTCTGATGCCGATCTGGACCTTCGTCGTACCACCGGTTCCTTGGCGCGCGCCCAGCAATAATAGAGCAGGAACGAGCCGATCACGTAGGGCTGGAGGATGTCGACCTCGAAGAAGGAGCGGATGATCAGCAGGGCGAGCAATCCCGTCTGAAGCAGGGCCTCGGTCCAGTCGCCCTCATTGAGGAGGCGCAGGATGCAGAGCCTGAGGATGGCGAGCAGCGGCAGAACGATCATGGCGGCGCCGACATAGCCAAGTTCCACCAGCGCTTCGATGTAGGTGTTGTGGAAATGGAAGCCCGTTCGCGATGCGATGTAGAACTCGTTCCACAGCCTTTCAGCCTCGGAAAAACCCTGCACCCAATAGGCGGCGTAGCCGACCCCGAGCAACGGCGTGTTGACGGATGCGTCGATGCCCTGCTGCCAGAGATAGGTGCGGCCGGTCAGTGTCGAATCCTTGCCGAATGCGCCAAGCACCATGTCGACGGCACCGACATTCAGTGCGGCCAGCACCGCCGTTGCGGCAAGCATGGTGCCCGCGACGAAGAAGATCTTGCGATGAGCAGGCGAAAACGCTTCCAGTCCGGCGATCGCGATCACCAATGCGACGGCCGCTGGCGTGGCGAGCATCGAGGTCGCCGATTGTGACATGACCAGCGACGCTGCCGAGAGCAGGACCACGCCGAGAGCGAGAAGCCGGGCGATGCGTCCGCGTGTCAGAAACAGCGCGAAGTAGCAGCCGAAGAGCACGCCCAGCGACGCGTAGAAGCCGAGCTGGTTCTTGGAGCCGAAAGCGCCGACGAAACTGTAGGTGCCGTCGAGCGCGTCGTAGACATAGCCGCCGACAAGAATCGAATAGGCGAGGATGAACGCGATGCCCGTCATGGCGCCGATCGACAGGGTGCGCGCATTGATCACCCGGGCAGCGATCACGGCGCAGGTCACATGCGACAGATACTGCATTGCGGCCCGAATGGTCACGTCAGGCGCGTCGGACCAGAAGTAGGACAGGCACGCCAGCAGCGCGAAGGCGAGCAACTGCGGCGAGCTGGCAAGGCGGCCGAGCGTGAAGCGGTAGTCGACGAGGATCAACGGCAGCCAGACCGCATAATAGGCCAGGATCGCCACCTGGCCGATCCGGAACGAATAGGCAAAGACAGCGAAGGACACGGCGACAGCGAACGCGCCGTAAAGCGTGTTGCAGTCGGGATCGACCAGCGACGATCTTCTGATCCGCATCTTCCGGCCCGCCGCCCGCTACTGCATGAGCGGGGCGCCCGACCGCTCGACCTTGAGCACGTCGCCGGGCAGGACGGGCGTGTCCTCGGAGGCCGCCATGTCCTTGGCTTTGCCGTCGCCGCTCTTGCGGACGAGTACATAGGAGATCGCCTGGCTGCCGGCAATCGCGGGGGCCGTGCCTCCGGCTTCTGCGATGAGCCCCTTTTGCGTTCCAAGCTTCAGCGTCACCGCATTGAGCTCGGCGACGATCTTCTGCCGCTCGACCGCCAGTTCGGATTCGGCGTCGTTCTTGAGGTCGATCGCCTCCTGCTCAGCCTTGCTGATGTCCTGCTTGGCGCGCAGCATGGCCGTCTCGAGATCGAGTATCTTGCCCTCCATCTCGGCGATCGAGCGCTCAGCCGACAGTACGCGTGTGTTCACCACGAGGCCCTTCTGGGCCAGCGTGCCGATGCCGCTGAGTTCCTTCCTTGCAAGTTCGATCTGACGCTTCTGCGTCTCGGATTTCTGGCCCAACGACACGATCTCGCGTTCGAGAAGACCCTTGAGGTTGTCGAGGGCCTGCAGCCTCAAGGTGAGCTTCTTCTGGCGCGAAGCCATGATGGCGGTTTCGTTGGCGATCATGGCGGGCACCGCAGGCAGCTCGGCGATCGCCTTGGGTGCCGCGATCTCGGTCTTGCCGGCAAGCTCGGCCTCAATCCGGATCTGGGTTACCATCAGCCGAAGCTGTTCGTCGGACAGGACGGCATGGCTGCCTTCGGCGGTGATCAGCTCGCGTTCGGTGCGGGCGCCGTCCGCGCCGCGGCGCATGCCGCCGGCGATGCTGATGGCCTTGAGCACCGTCAGTTCAGGGGCATAGGCATACTGGCCCGGCGCCTGGATGTCGCCGGAGATGTAGAAGGGGCGGTACTGCGCCACCTCGACCGAAGCCTCCGGCCGGTCGGAAAGGCCGAACTTGTCCTGCAACGTCTTGCCGATCTTTTCGGCGATCTCGGCGGTCGTCTTGCCCGCGGCAGGCGTCTCGCCAACGAAGGGCAGGGACAGATTGCCCGACGGCCCGATCGTGTAGTCGCCGCTTACCGACGACCAATCGCGAAAGGCGCCCTCGACCGTCTGCCATTCGACGACGCGGATGGTCAGCTTGTCCTGGGTGCCGAGATGGTAGTCGTCGGCGAAAACCGTCGATGCCGAAAAGGCGAGGGTAAGACAAAGCGCGCCGCTCACACCGAGCAGGCGTCTTGCATGGCGATGGAAGCCAGGATGTGGGTTCAACGTTGTCGTCCGTTCCTTTGCCGCGGTCGTTGGACGCCGCGGGCACGAGAGGCGGCGCGCCAGCCGGGCGCAGCCTCGATTGCGGCTGGCTCAGTAGCTGCCGCGCGACATGCAGACGGCCGGAACCGTCTTCAGGATGATGCGGATGTCCTCGACCAGCGACCAGTTCTCGACATAGTGCCGGTCGAACGCCACACGGCTGTCGTAGGACACGTCGTTCCGTCCGCTGACCTGCCAAAGCCCGGTGAGGCCGGGCCGCGACTTGAGGTAGAAGACGACAGCCTTGCCGTAATATTCGAGCTCGTCGCGCACCACCGGACGCGGGCCGACGATGCTCATGTCGCCCAACAGAATGTTGACGATCTGCGGCAGCTCGTCGAGGCTGAGCTTGCGCAGCACGGAGCCGACACGGGTGACACGCGGGTCATCCTTGAGCTTGCGTGTCGCTTCCCATTCGGCCCTGGCTTCCGGATCGTCGCGAAAGTGTGCGGCGAGAGCCGCATCGCCGTCCGGAACCATCGTGCGGAACTTCAGGCACTGGAAGATACGGCCGCCACGGCCGATGCGACGATGGCCGTAGAACACCGAACCGCCATCGGAGACCTTCACCAGAAGGGCGATGAGCAGGAACAGCGGGCTCAGCGCGATAATCCCGAGACCTGCACCGACGATGTCGAATCCGCGCTTGGCCACGCCACCGAGCGGAGGAAGATCGGCGGCCAAGTGTGGAAACTCCAAGCTGCCCGACTTGGCTAGATCCCTCATGCTGCAACTCCAATTGGTCGATAAATCGCCCCAGAATCGCCCCGTGTCAGGATACGGCTGGTATGCTGCGCTGCAACACACGTTTTTTTGACGCCTGAAATATTCCTGCCAGTAGATGTCCAAGAACCATGCATGCCGTGCACAAAAAGATTTCAATGCGACAGTTTTATGTCCAATGGATTAATGGGTAGGCAGAATGGGTGACGTCAATCAAGCGCAAATGCCTTAGATTATATCTTCGACGTTCTGCCGATAAGTGAGCAATGTGCGTCGCAAGATACGAACATATTGCTTGAATAGCCGGTCGTTGCCAAAATGTCCTGAAATAACGCCATCTAAGCAAAAAATGGTTTCGACTTGGGGCATTGTCTGACGGTGCAATGCAGCATTCATCTTCGGCATCTAGACTCGCCTTCCAAGAGGCTCCGCTTGCTGACAGTTGGGCGGGCCAATATAGTGGAATGACGTTCTTCGGGCCGACCGGCTGGGGCCGCGACGGTATCAAAACAAAACGAAGGAACGGACGTGGGCGGAAGCTTTCAGGGCAAGGGGAGTTGCAAGCAACATGGCGACGAAATCAGTGCCGATGCCTCCGGCCTGACGATCAGCTGACATGACTTTACCCAAGTTCGTGTTCGGCATGGCAATGGTCATCGCGGTCGTGGCGCTGTGGTCCTATCTGGATGCTGCCGGCTGGGGCACGATCTTGCTGCGCGTGCTGATCTGCGCCGTCGTTCTTCAGGTCGGATACTTCCTTGTCGTGCTGGCAATGGTGCTGCGCGCCGCGCCGAAACCGGCCGAAACCGGCAAGGCGACCGCGGCTGACGGCACTGCCACCGTTCCAGCCAAGGATCTGACCCCGAAAGGCAGCGCGCACTAAGGTCGCCAAGGCATGGCCGCGGACGGTATGTCCGGGCAGAATCGCCCTGTCTTTCCTGACGGTCCGGACCCCCGCGGCACCTGCTTTACCTGATACAGCATCGCCGTCGCCGATGTTTGTCGAGGCGACCGGCGTGATCGACGCAACGCGCCCGCACCCCTTGGAAAGCCGCATCCGGATGCTGTCGACGGCAAACCAGTCCAGGCCCAACCGTGAATCGTCGTAACAAAAGTTGGGGTTCCCTTGTTAGCAGGTGCAATATAGCTCTTGCGTCGGCGGGCTATGACGGAAAGGCAACCGACGTGAGCGGAACCAACGTCTGTGTCATCATCGCTGCGCGCAACGCGGCGGAAACGATCACGACGGCCATCACCTCGGCGCTGCTGGAGCCCGAAGTGAGCGAAATCGTGGTCGTGGACGATGCCTCGACCGATGCGACCGAAGCCATGGCACGAGCTACCGACGATGGCAGCGGCAGGCTTCTGGTGCTGCGGCTGGACGTCAACCGGGGACCCTCATTTGCCCGCAACATGGCGATTCGCCAGTCCAGGGCGCCGCTGATCAGTATCCTCGATGCCGACGATTTTTTCCTGCCGGGAAGGTTTGCGCGCCTCGTTGCGAGCGATGACTGGGAACTCGTCGCCGACAACATCGTCTTCGTCGAACACGCATCGGTGCGCGACGTGCTGTCGGGCCGCGTTGCCCATTTCGACGCCGATCCTACTCATCTCGATGTGACCCAGTTCATCGCAGGCAACATTTCCAGCCGAGGCGCCAGGCGCGGCGAGCTCGGCTTCCTCAAGCCGGTGATGCGGCGGGCGATGCTCGAAGCACACGGCTTGCATTATGACGAGCAGCTGCGGCTTGGCGAAGACTATGCGCTTTATGCCGAGGCGATGCTCAAGGGCGCGCGCTTCAAGCTGATCCGCTCCTGCGGCTACTGCGCCATCGTCCGGCCCAACTCGCTCAGCGGCCAGCATCGCACGGAGGATTTGCGGCGACTGGCCGATGCCGATCTTCGCCTGCTGGCCCAGGCGGGGCTGGCGACCGCCCACCGGCCCATCCTGCGCCGCCATGAACGCCACGTGCGCGACAAGTATCGCCTGCGGCATTTCCTGGATCTCAAGGCCGCCAACGGGCTTTCCAGCGCCATGGCCTTTGCCTTCGCCTCGCCGGCCAACCTAGGGGCCGTGGCGAAAGGGGTGACACTCGACAAACTCGAGCCTCTTCGCCTGGCGCTTTCGTCGGCGCCGAAAGGCTGCGAGCCGAGCACACGCTACCTGATGCCAGGCACCGCATCCGCAGGCGGAAGCGCATGATGAACGCCCCAAGAGCAACGAGCCACGGAGCACGCACGCAATGACGCACATTCTCGCCTCGGGCCCTTTGCCTGCTCTACCGTGCTCCGGCCCAGCGATTGAAGATGACCGCCCGGCAGCAAAGGCGGAGTAGCACCACATGGCATCAATCTTCGCTTTCCGCACGCGCAGCCCCGACCGAGACCGGGCGACGGACAAGGTCCGCTTCGATCAATTGGCGCGGTCACTCGACCAGCTGTCGTCCGAGATCGCGGCGGAAAGAACCGGCATCCGCAAGCGCTACGAGGCGGTCTCGGCCAATGCGGCCTTCCTCGTCGAGGCGATGGACAATTCCGAAGTCTCGCAGCGGCGGGCAACCGAAATGGACCAGCTGACGGAAACGCTCAAGACCTGCCTGCGCCGCATCGAGGCCTTGGGGCGTCAGACCGAGTTCGTTGCCGAGCTTCGTCATGTGCTGGACACGTTTGTCGATGAAGGTCGCGAGACCGTCGAGGAATCATCGGCATCCGGGGCGCTGGAGGAGGTTCGGCGCCGGCTCTGACGGGTCAGCTTTTCTTGGGAGGATGGGAGGTTTTATCCGGCTGGGGCTGACCCTGGCCGGCTGTTGCAATGCGGTTCTCGGGCGGGAGGCGCGAAGGCACAAGGATGACTTGGCTATGAACGCAAACGTCACACATCACGCAGCCGGCGATGGCCGCTGCCGCTCGAAGGCGTTGCGCCTGGCGGCCGCACTCGCCGGCCTGCTCGCTGCCTCGGGCGGTGCGCTGGCGCAGGATGCCACCGGCAAGTCCTTCGTGGAGACATTCGACAAACTGAGCGGTTCGCGCTGGTTTGTCTCCGATGGCTGGGACAACGGCAAGCACCAGAACTGCACCTGGTCGAAGGAACAGGTCAAGGTCGCCGATGGCAACCTGGTGCTGAGTTTCGACAAGAAGCCGTTGAAAAACCGCGACTATTCCTGCGGCGAAGTGCAGACCAAGGAGCGCTTCGGCTACGGCACCTACGAGGCGCGGATGAAGACCGGCACCGGCTCGGGCCTGAACGCGGCCTTCTTCACCTATATCGGCCCGGTCCACAAAAAGCCGCATGACGAAATCGACTTCGAGGTGCTGACCAAGGATCCCTCGAAGGTGCAGGTCAACGCCTATGTCGGCGGCAAATCCAACGACGAGAAACTCGTCGACGTTCCCGGCGGCGCCGACAAGGGCTTCAACGACTACGCCTTCGTCTGGGAGAAGGAACGGCTGCGCTGGTACGTCAACGGCCAGCTCGTACATGAGGTGACCGAACCCTCGCAACTGCCCAGCAACCCGCAGAAGATATTCTTCAGCCTGTGGGGCACCGGCACGCTCAGCGAATGGATGGGGCGGTTTACCGAACCCACTGAAGCCGTGACCATGGCGGTCGACAGGGTGGCTTACACGGCACTCGGCGAGCCCTGCCAGTTCGAGCGCTCGGTCGCTTGCACGCTGAAATGACCGGCAGCCTCCAACGCGCGTTTCGCTCGCGTTTCAACATCATCAAGAAGCAGGAATTGACCGGATGAATCTGACAGTTTTTGGCATTGGCTATGTTGGCCTGGTTCAGGCAGCGGTGTTGGCCGAGGTCGGGCATGACGTTGTCTGCGTCGATGTCGATGCGGCCAAGGTCGAGCGCTTGAACC
>NZ_JAFLWW010000008.1 GCF_018555685.1 Aminobacter anthyllidis | reverse complement strand
CCGTCGCCATCGCCGTCGCCATCACCGTCGCCGTCGCCATCGCCGTCGCCGTCACCGTCGCCATCGCCGTCACCATCACCGTCACCATCGCCGTCGCCGTCACCGTCGCTTCCGGTGCCGCCGTCATCGCCGTCATTTTCGCTGCCGGCCAAGACGGCCGCGATCAGCGACGTGGTCAGTGGTGGGCATTGTGCCAATTCGTCAGCCGACATGATGCTGCTGCGATTGAGCGCGATGCAGCACATTTCATAGTTGCTTTGGGAGAGTGGCTGGCATTGCGCGGCCGCCATGCGTGGCCGCACGTTGCTCTGAGCTGAAGCGGGGAAAACAAAGCTGACTGCCGCAAGAGCCGAGGAAACCAGCAGAATCGTGTGAATCCTGCGCACGCAGGTTGGGTACGTAGTCATTTCTTCCTCCTGAGGGAAAAAATGCGCCCGTCCCCAAACTGGCGCTATGATCACGTGTTCCGATCATCGGAAACACTTTGTTAAGCATACGCCCTTTTGAAATCGGTGCAAAGCCCGCCCGCATGGGTTGATTTATCTAGCTCTAATATGCTGTCTGCTAGTACCCATTGAGAGGGGGAACAGCACATGCAGAAGTTCGCGGCGCTCGTTGCGATCGCCTTGCTTTCGGCTGGCTGCAGCCAGTCTGCCACCTCAGGATCAAGCATGAGTACCGTCGGCTATGCCTTTGCCCCGCCGGCGGCAAACACCTTTTGCGCTAGACAACCGGGACTATGCAGCACCGCCGGCAAGACCAAGGTAATGGCGCTGACCGAAGCGCGCATGCGCGACCTCAAGAGGGTCAATGCCTCCGTCAACCAGCGCATCCAGCAGCGCGAAGACATCGCCACAACAGGACGTGACGACGACTGGCGGCTGCCGACATCGGTGGGCGATTGCGAAGACATCGCCATTCTCAAGAAGAACGAGTTGCGCAAGCTTGGCTGGCCGGCCTCTACACTGCTGTTGACCGTCGCCACCTATGGCGGCACCGGACACACGGTGCTGACGGTGCGCACCGACAGCGGAGATCTCATCCTGGACAACCGTACTGGCGCCATCAGGAACTGGAAGAGCACACCCTACCGCTACTTTGCGCGGCAGTCGCAGTCGGAAAGCGGCAGGTGGACGCGTATCGGTGCCTGAGGTTACTCGGTCCGCTCAGTGCGGAAACGAATTGTCCTCGACGATCTTCCATATCTGCCGGTTGATGTCCCTGATCGCCTCGATCGAGGCCGAGATGCGATGCATCTCGTTGTCGTCGAGTTCCTCGTTCTTGCCGTAGCGAACGCTGTCCTTGCTGTCGAAGATACGCATCAGCTGGGTGCTTGCGCGCGTGCCGGTCTCGTCGAACGAATAGATGCAATGGCTGTATTTGTTTCGCAGCTTGCCCTGGTGCGTCAGCTGATCGGCAACCGAAAGCACGGCGTCCCGGCAGGCCTGCGGTGTCTTCGCCATCTTGGCGAGCCGCTCGACGAGGTCGAGGCGCGCGCGCGTCGTGTTCAACGTCAGGAAGATGATGATCGCCGTTTCCTTGTCGACCTTGGCAAGACCGGCGATCAGGTAGATGAGCAGGCTCTCGGTGTTGGTCCAGGTGTAGTTGAGCTGGCCAACGGTAAGCAGCACGTCCTGGAAACGCGGCATCTTGCTCTCATGACAACGTTTGCTGCGCATGAAGCACGGCGACATCGCCAACGCGTCGTTCGCCGCTTTCCCGCCGCTTGTGATAGACTGCGGCGGCCTCGGTGCGGTTGTGGGCGCCGAGCTTGGTGATGATGTTGTGCAGATGGATCTTCACCGTGTGCTCGGAAAGGCCGAGTGCTGCGGCGATCAGCTTGTTCTGCAGGCCGCGGGCGACCATGGCCAGAATCTGCAATTCGCGCTCCGTGAGTTCGTCGAAGTCGTCCACCTCATTGTCCTGTGGGACTTGTGCCTTCGATGGCGCGTCGAAACTGACGGCAGGCCCGGTAGCGCCGGCGCGCCGCCTTTCGATGATCGGCTCGAACAGTGACAACGGAAAATACTCGCCGCCGCGCAAGACCAGGCGGACAACTGACAGCCATACGTCGAGCTTGAGATTCATCGGCAGAACGCCGCGCACATTGCGCGCCGTGACCACGTCGCGGATCGAAACCTCCTGCCGCCCGTCTTCCTGGATCAGCATGATCTGCGCCGACGGATGCAGAAGCGCCAGCCGTTCGGATTGGGCCGCGACCTGGGGCAGCTGCTTGGCCTCCACCAGGATCAGCGACACAGGAGCATCGAAGCCCACGCAGGCATCAGCGAGCGTCGGCACCTGATCGACGGTGATCCAGTGGAATTCGCGTTCGATCGCAAAGATAAGGCTCTCCGACACGAAGTCGGCCGGAGCAACGATCAGCAACGTCTTGCAGGTTTTCTGAGCGGAGCCATCCGCTCCGTTAGCGCGGCGTGCGCTGGGAATTGCCACTCGGTACATGAGTTCACCCACCCAATGTTCACAAATGCGCGTCTTTTTTCCCCCAGTTGCCGCCATTGGGGACCATTGTTTAGATACCATATACCGCTTGTTAACGGTTCGGTATATGCAAGATGAGCTAGCGAATGCCCCGGCATAGCCCTTCCGGACAATTCGACGCTCAAGCGAGCTAGCCCTTCGGCCTATTTCGGCTAGCCCAACCATACGATCATCGGCATCGCCTTTTGCCCGATGCAAGCAGCCGGAACTTGGGCAATTCTCCTGAAAATGACTCGCAATTGTAGATTTGTGGCAAGAGGTCAATATTTCTGACCGATCATCGGCTGCAATAGCTAGATCAGCGCCGCGACTTCTTGGCATGCTGACCCAAACAGCCTAGCGCGAACTGTCAGCTTACAATTTCCGGGTCACGGCCACAAACTTTGTTGGTTCAAGCAACATGGGCGTGGGTGCTTGAGATTCAGCAATCAGTCGCAATTTTGGCCATCTGTAGCGGCCTCGCGTTCACGACATTGTGAGAATCCGAGCCCCCCACCCCGCCAACAACGGGGAGGTCTTCAGCCATCCAGAACTGAGTTCAGGGTACCCGGCTATCAGTCCCCTCAGCCAGGCGACCCATCGTTTCTCCATCGAAAACTCAACCGACCGCGTGAACCCAAGACCGTGTGAAAGATGAGAACGGTCAAGTGACTGCGGTCCCAACCGAGGACAATACGATGTCATCTGATCGTAACAGCAACAATCTCAACGCGTTTGGCCTGCAATTCGTCGGCAACGACATTGATTTGGGCGGCGACAGCGAGAACGAAAACAAGAACGAAAACGAAAACAAGAACGAAAACGAGTCCGACAACGAGAACAAGAACGAAAACGAGTCCGAGAATAAGAACGAGAACGAATCCAAGAACGAAAACGAGAACGAATCCAAGAACGAGAACGAAAACAAGAACGAGTCCGAGAACAACAACGACAACGAGAACAAGAACGAATCCAAGAACGAGAACACCAACGAGAACAAGAACGAGACCAAGGTCGAGGTAGACGTCGACGTTGATGTCGAGCTCGACGGCCGTCTCGGCGACTACAAGGAAGACAATGATTTCGCCGACATCGACGGCAACGTTAAGGGCGACGTGCTCTTCAGCAAGGACGGCGACGTCAACTACAATCCGGGCGACGACATCAGCTTCAAGGACGTCTTGACCGGCGCGATGGGCGCCAACAGCAACGCATTCGTCATCACCCAGACCGCCGACATGGTCGACAACGACAAGCTTGAAGAAGCTACCGTCAAGAACGACGGCGACTTCAAGCAAGAGTTCGACGCCAAGGGCGGCCATGCATCCGCTGAAGAAGGCATCAATGCCGATGGCGGCGGCGGCGGCGGCGGCGACGCCAAGGCTGGCGAAGCCGATGGCGGCGACTCCGGCGATGCCAAGGGCGGCGAAGCCGATGGCGGTAAGGGCGAAGGTGGCCTGGCGCTCAGCGCAGCCTTGGGTGGCGACGCCAAGGGCGACACCAAGGCTGAAGGCGGCGACAGCAAGGGCGGCAGCGCCGACACCGACGCTGACGGCGGCAAGGGCGACGGCGGTCGCGGTGGCGACGGCGGCACCGGTCTCGGTCTCGGCCTCGGCCTCGGTCTCGGAGCTGGACTTGGTCTCGGCGCAGGAGAAGCTGACTCGGGCGATGCCAAGGGCGATGGCGGCAATGCCAAGGCCGACAGCGGCGATGCCGATGCAGATTCCGGCAAGGCCGATGCTGGCAACGGTGGCGACAATGGCGATACCGAAGGCGGCGACGCCAAGGGTGACGGCGGCGACGGCATCGACGCATTCGTGCCGATCCTTCCGATCCTGAACTTCGGTGAAGGCGGCGACGCCAAGGGTGACGGCGGCAATGCCAAGTCCGACACCGGCAGCGGCGGCGACGCGGATTCCGGCAACGCCGACGCCGACAGCGGCGACGCCAAGGCGAACGCCGGCGATGCCAATGGCGATACTGGCAATGCTCTCGGCTTCGGCCTCGGCGCAGGCGTCGGCTACGGCGACGGTGACGGCAGCGGCGAAGGCAGCGGCGGCGGCGGCGGCGGCGGCGGCGCAGGGACCGGTGGTTCGGCTACCGCAGGCGCGGCAACTGGCGGCGCAAGCACGAGCGGCAGCGCCTGGGCTTATGGCGACGGCGACGGCGGCAACGCACTGAGCGGAGCCTGGGCTGACGGCACTGGCGGCAACGCCACTGGCGGCGCCGCCTGGAGCGGCGGCGGCGGCGGCGGCGGCACGGTCGGCGCAGCAACTGGTGGAGCCGGTGGCGCAGGTGGCGCGGGCGGCAACTGGGGCTCGGGCAATTCCGACGACGGCTATGTCACTGGTGAAAGCTTCGCCAGCGCCGACGCCATCATCGACACCAGCGCTTTCAACCAGCAGATCGTGATGGGTGCCAACCTGCAAGGCAATACGGTCGACATGACCGTTGTCGGCGGCAACTTCACCGAGACGCTGACAGGCGAAGACGACAACGCCTGATCGCCTGGCGCCGGTCGAATGATTTGCGACCAACAGCCAAACGAAACGGACTGCGCGGAGTTTTCCGCGCAGTCCTCAAACGTGACCGGCGGCAGCGCCTAGGCGCTGCTGCTCCGTTCACAAAGGGGCGGAGGCTAGGCAGATGAATTCCGTTTACTTGGACAAGGTCTCTGACGCGATAGCCCACTTCGTCGGGCTCTTCGATATGAATGTCGAGGCAGCACGTCAGAAGCAGGCCTATGATGGGTTCAAGGCGACCCAACAGGCCGAAGAGCAGCTTCCGGACCCGCAAACCGTCGCCATCAAGGTCGACGCCTCTCACACCCTCAAGGATTTTGATCCGCATGTGCCGTATCTGGCGATGCGGCCCGAGATCGAGCAGGTCACCGTCTGGTCGAAGGTTGCCTTCACTCCTCCTGATGTACCGGTCCCCGACGGGCCATTCCTGCACGATTTCACCCGTCTTCCCGATGGCACGACGGTCGGGTCGGGCGGCGTCGTCCTGCCTGATATCGACCCGCCAGGCGATCTGGCCGCCATCATCATTCAGGACATCCAGCTCTCCGACGACGACTATGTCGGCTTCGGCGGCAGCGGCTTGAAGTTCACTCCGGCAGCGCCGGACAACAGCGCGCTGGACGAGTTGCAACAGGCAGCGGCCGACTTGTCGCCGATCGACGACCTGACACTTCCAGGCACGACCGAGGAGATGGCGACTTTCGTGACCACCGCCGTGGACCGGTTCGACGCATTCGATGCTGCCGACCACGGCCACGCCGACGTCTTTACCGTGAAGAGCGAGACCATCGAAGGCACATACCTCAACGGCCAGCTGGTCGACGAGGCCGATGTTCCCAAGATGGAGGACTACGTCAACTTCCTGAAGGAACAGGACGACGAGGAGGACGTAGCTGGACCGGACGGTCCGCTCGACATGGACACACCTCCTGATTCCGCCGACTTCATGGACGGCTGGGGCGACGGCACGGTGAACCCGCGCGTCGAGATCAGCACAGGCGGCAACTCCGTCATCAACAACGCCGTCGTGGTCAACGAGTGGGTCTCGGCCGAGGTCATAGCCGTCATGGGCGACCACTTCTCGTTGAACGCGATCGTCCAGATCAACGGCACCTGCGATGTCGACAGCGTCGGCGCGGCGGTGGGCGGCTGGCCGTTCGATCCGGGTGGTGAAAACCAGAGCTTCAACATAGCGATGTTCAAGCACATCGACCCCTCCGCCGACACCGGCGGCGAGGCCGCGCCTCCACCTGCAGGTTTCCCTGCCTACTACGTGGTCACCGAGATTTCGGGCGACCTGCTCATGATGAACTGGATCGAGCAATACGCGTTCGTCATGGACAATGACGTCGTCATCGCTTCCTCGTCGGGCGTTCAGTCCGTCGTTTCGACCGGCGACAACACCGCCTTCAACGGCCTCAGCCTGTACGAGCTCGGCAGCTACTACGACCTCATCATTGTCGGTGGCAACGTCTACGACGCCAGCATCATCTGCCAGCTCAACCTGCTGCTCGACAACGATATGATCGGCGCCGTCGACGGCTTCGAGACGACGGGCGAAGGCTCCGCCTCGACGGGCGAAAACCTGCTGTGGAACCAGGCGAGCATCGTCAATGTCGGCGCGGGCACCTGCGAGCCGCTGCCCGATGGCTACGACACGGCAGCAGCCGACCTCGCGGCCGGCAACAAGGAGTTGCCGAACTCGATCCTGCAGGACGCCGCATTCGCCGGCATCGGCGTGCTGCGCGTGCTCTACATCTCCGGCGACATCTACAATCTGCAGTACATCAAGCAGACCACCGTGGTAGGCGACAGCGACCAGGTGGCGCTTGCCATGAACCAGATGGTCGCCAATCCCGATGCGGAATGGACGATCACAACCGGCGGCAACCAGTTGGTCAACGACGCCACCATCGTCGACGTCGACGGCGCGTCAAAGATCTATGTCGGCGGCGACAGCTACTCCGACGAGATCCTGATCCAGGCCAACCTCGTGTCGAGCGAGCCGGATTTGGGCGGGCAGGATCCGGACACGCTCGTCAACGAAGCGGTAGCTTTCCTCGATGACGGCAATGGCGACGACACCGGCGACGCTTCCCAAGGCACCAACATCACACCGCAAGCCGCCGATTCCGGATCGGCCGACGTCATGCAGCACATGCTGGGCTGAGCCGAATTAGAGGGGCACAAGATGACTGACGACCGTGAAGGCTGGAGTGGTTTTCATAACGCGCCTGATGAAGGCGACAACCAGGACAGTTCGCCGGCACGTCCGCGGACATCAGAGCCCAAGCCCTTGCAGCAGGCCCGCCTGTCGAATGCCGTAGCTCCTCAGGAGCAGGCGCTGGACAGGCTGGAGCGGTATATCGAAAACGTGGTGGGCGAGTTGCACGACGCTGCCGGCGACAAGGCGGCGGCTCAGGCCAGCCCGGCAGAACGCAAGCCGCCGGAGGCCCCGGCACCTGCGCCGCAAGCTCCCCAGGCGAGCGCCAGGACCGCGCACGCGCAGCAGCCATCCCAGAGGCCTTCAGAGCCCTCGATCATACCTCCGGAGCGGAGCGCCACGGCTCAACGCCCCCCAGCGTCTGCCCCCGCCGAAACAGCGCCCGGCACGCCGCCCAAACCGGCTCAGCGTGCAGCTCCGGAGGAACCCACTGCCGCGCCCCAATCCCAGGCTGCGGCTCCTCAAGCTAGGCCAGCGCCCAAGGAGGCGCCACAACCGGCGGCATCAGCTTCCCCGGCCCCCGACATGCGGGTAAGCGAACCGCAAGGGCCGGCAAAGCCTGAAATGAAGGACACGTCGATGCCGGTCGGCAAGGTGATCGACGCCGACAACGGGCCGATCAAGGCAAGGGAAAAACTGCCTGAAGCCAAAGGCCCGAACGGCGGCGACATCGACAGCGGCGGTGGTGGCGGCGGAGGCGGTGGCGGCGGCGGTGGCGTCTTCCACAAGCGCCTCGGCCCGGTCGATTTCTCAGCCTCGCTGAAGACCGGCCTCAGCGTCGTAAAGCGCAACCTGCTGATCGTCATGCTGTTCACGCTGGCCAGCAACGTTCTCGTGCTCGCAATCCCGCTCTATCTCTTCCAGATCTCCGATCGCGTGCTGACCAGCCGCTCGGTCGACACCCTGGTCATGCTGACGATCGTGATCGTCGGCGCCGTGATCCTCCAGGCGATGTTCGACGCGATCCGTCGCTTCATCCTGATGCGTACCGCCGTCGAGGTGGCCGCCCAGCTCGGCGCGCCGATCCTGAGTGCCGCGGCGCGCGCCGCGCTCCACAGCAACGGCCGTGAATACCAGACGCTCAGCGACCTCGGGCAACTGCGTTCATTCCTCGTCTCGGGCACCTTGCTGTCCCTGCTTGATGCCCCACTCGCTCCGTTGTTCGTTCTTGCCGTGTTTCTCGTGCATCCGCATCTCGGCTTCATCGTCGTCACATCGGCGTTGCTGTTGCTCCTGATCACCATCGTCAACCAGCGATCGACTGCTGCCTCCTTCAGCGAAGCCAATTCGTACCAGAGCAAGGCCAACCTGCATCTCGACTCGATGTCGCGGAATTCGCAGATCATCAACGCGCTCGCCATGATCCCCGAGGCTGTCCGCATTTGGGGCAAGGACACTGCCGGCTCGCTCAGGGCGCAGGTTCTCGCACAGGACCGCAACATCGCCTTCGCCGCGATATCCAAGGCGGTCCGGCTACTCACCCAGGTCACCATGCTCGGCTGGGGCGCGCATCTCGCACTGGATGGCCATCTCAGCGGCGGCATGGTCATCGCCGCGTCGATCATCGCCGGCCGCGCGCTCGGCCCGATCGAGGGCGCCATCGAAGGCTGGAACCAGGTCGTGCAGTCGCGTGCCGCCTACGGCCGCATTGCCAGCCTGCTGCAAAGCTCGCCGCTCAACTTCGAACGGCTCAACCTGCCGCGTCCGGAAGGCCGGCTCGACGTCGAACGCCTGCTGTTCGTGCCCCAGGGCACCAAGCGGGTCGTGCTCAACGGCATCACCTTTGCGCTGGCCCCCGGCGACTCCCTTGCCATCATCGGCAATTCGGGCGCCGGCAAGACCACGCTCGGCAAAATGCTGGTCGGTTCTATCCTGCCGACGTCAGGCAATGTGCGCCTCGACCTGATGGACCTGCGCAACTGGGATCAGCGCCAGTTCGGCGAGAACATCGGCTATCTGCCGCAAGACGTTCAACTGTTCCCCGCATCGATCAAGGCCAACATCGCCCGCATGCGCGACGACGCCAGCGACGCCGATATCTACCAGGCGGCACAGCTCGCCGACGTGCACGAAATGATCTCCACCTTGCCGCATGGCTACGAGACATTCGTCGCCGCCGACGGCGCGCCTCTTTCGGGCGGCCAGAAGCAGCGCATCGCACTGGCGCGCGCGTTCTTCGGCAATCCGCGAATGGTCGTGCTCGACGAGCCGAACTCCAACCTCGACGCGGCCGGTGACGTGGCGCTCGCGCGCGCGCTTCAGCACGCCAAGGAAAACAAGATCACCGTCATCACCATCACGCAACGGCCGGCACTGCTGCACAGCGTCGACAAGATTCTGCTCCTGGTGAACGGAACGGTCGCCCTGTTCGGTCAGCGGCAAGACGTGCTGCAGGCGCTTGCCCAGCGGGGGTTGAGCATCGAGGGCGGTTCGTTCGGCCACCAGATTCCGTAAGGGGACAAAGTCATGAGCGACACGGCAATCGTAAAGGTCCATGACCTCGAATGGTACGCCGACGTGCCGCGCTCGATCGCCAAGCAGACCAAGATCGGTCTCTTGCTGATCTTGGTCACCTTCGGCGGTTTCGGCACCTGGGCGCTCACCGCTCCGCTCGCCGCGGCCATCATCGCGCAGGGTTCATTCGCCGCCGCCGGCCAAAACAAGGTCGTCCAGCATCTGGAAGGCGGCATCATCAAGGAATTGCTGGTCAGCGAAGGTGACGTCGTCACCTACGACCAGCCTCTCGTCCGCCTCGATGAAACGGCAGCAGAAGCCAGCGAGCGTCAGCTCTTCCTGCGCCAGGTCCGCCTCGATGCCATCGCCGCGCGGTTGCACGCCGAGATCAGTGGCGCTCCCAGCATATCCTTCCCCAGCAACGTCAGCGACAACATCGACGATCCGGAGATCAAGCCGATCGTCGACGGTCAGCAGCTGAATTTCACCGCCGCACGCGGCAAGCTTCAGAGCGAGATCGGCCTGCTGCAACAAAACATAGCAGCCTACCGCTACCGCGCCGACGGCTATCAGCAACAGCATGACGCGGTGCAACGGCAGCTGGCTTTGATGAAGGAAGAGTATGCCGGCAAGAAGTCGCTGCTCGACAAGGGACTGCTCCGGGCTACCGAAATCAAGGCTATCCAGCGCGCCATGGCCGATGCCGAGGGGCAGATCGGTCGACTCGCCGCCCAGGTCTCTGAAATCGGCGCCGAGGTGATCAAGCTCGACCAACAGATCAAGCAGACAGAGGAAGCCTACAAGCAGGCCGCGCTCGAGCAATTGCAGAACCTCGAGGGCGACCTCGATACCATCCGCGAGCAGCTTCGCCAGGCCAAGAGCATCCTCAGCCGTGTGACAATCAACGCACCGGTCGCCGGCACCATCGTGCGCATGTATTACCACACATCAGGCGGCGTCATCGAAAGCGGCAAGCCGATCGTCGAGATCCTGCCGTCGGACGTGCCGCTGGTGATCGAGGCGCTGATCTCCCGCACCGACATCGACAGCGTCCGTGTCGGCCAGAAGGCAACGGTGCAGCTTACCGCCCTCAACCGGCGCACCACACCGGTGCTCGAAGGCCAGGTGATCTATGTCTCCGCCGACGCCCTTCCCGATACGTCGGGTCCGGTGGCACGCGAAGTCTATGTCGCCCGCGTCAGCCTGCCGGCGGACCAGATTTCGCGCGTCCACGGCTTCACGCCGACGCCCGGCATGCCGGCCGAGGTGCTGGTCCAGACCGAGGAGCGGACCTTCTTCAGATATCTGACCAAGCCGATCGCCGACAGCATGTCGCGCGCATTCATGGAGCGTTGAGCGAAGGGGGACGCCATGTCGTTGAGGGGGACAGAGATGCAGGTCGACGTCATTACCGATCTTGAAGTGCTGGCCAAGCTGCAGCAGGACTGGGAGCGCCTGTACAAGGCCGACCCGGAGGCACAGTTCTTCATCTCGTGGAACTGGCTGGTGCCCTACATGCGCGTCTACAAGGGCGCCTGGTTCGTGCTCGCCGCGCGCCTCGGCAATCCGGGATCACCCTATGTCGCGCTGATGCCGTTGCGCATGCGTACCCGCATGAGCGGCAAGACCGGCCTGTTCTTCAACGAGATCAGCATGGCCGGCAACAATGCCGCCGACTACACCGGCGCCATCTGTGATCCGGAGCATGCCGAAAAGGCGCTGCGGGCCTTCGGCCGCCATGTCGCCCAGATGGGCTGGGCGCGGCTCAATCTCGAAAACCTGCGCATGTCGCGCGAGCGCGTCTTCGCCTTCATCGGCCAGTTCTCGCGCGACATCTTCGCGATGCGCGAGTTCAGCCGCGTCAATGCGGCTGACAATGTCGACAACTGCCGCTGTTTCGCGGCCGCTCTGCCCGACACCTTCGACGGCTATCTCGACAATGTACTCAGCACCAACACCAGGCAGAAGCTTCGGCGCTTCCTGCGCAAGGTCGATGCGGGCGAACTGCGCATCACCCGTGCCGACGCAGACACCTACGAGCGCGACATCGACACGCTGCTTGAACTCTGGCGGGTGAAATGGGGCGCCCGCAAGGGCGATCGCCTGGCCGCCATCCTGCACAACAATCGCCGCGTGCTGCGAGACAGTTTCAAGAACGGCACGCTGTATCTGCCGGTCCTGTGGCAAGGCGACCGACCGCTGGGCGCCCTCGCCATCTTCGTCGACCCGGTCAAGAAGGCGTTGCTGTTCTTCATGGCCGGTCGGGACGAGACCGTAACCTCCATTCCCGCCGGCCTGATACTGCATGGCCACTGCATCAAGCTGGCTATCGAGAACGGCCTCACGACCTATGATTTCCTGCGCGGCGACGAGCCCTACAAATTTGCCTTCGGCGTGACCGAGAGCAAGATCAACTGCGCCCAGATCTACACCAAGAGCGGGCGCAATGCCGGCGACCGTCTCGATCCTCGTTCGCTCAACTCCATTTTTGCCGAGGTCACGCGCTTCCATCAGCAGGGGCAACTGGCAAAAGCGGAGAACGGATACCGCCAGATCCTTGCCAGCGATGCCACCCATTCCCGCACGCTCTATGGCATCGGCCAGCTATTGTCGGCCAAGGGCGAGCACCGCGAGGCACTGGCGCATTACCAGACGCTCGCGACTACGGTGCCGACATCGACCAAGGCATGGCTCAGGGTGGGATTGGAGTTGCAGGCCCTGTCCCGGCACATCGAGGCCGCTGATGCGTTCCGCAAGGTGCTGTCGCTCGCACCCGATTTCGCCGGAGCCGAGTTCTCGCTGGCCAAGAGCCTCGCCGCGCTGGAGCGCAGCGAAGAAGCCATCGAAACACTGGAAGCATTGGAGCACAAGCTCAAGGCCGCATCGCGCGACGACACGCTGCTGGCCAAGACCAGGATCATGCTCAAGCGACTGAAACTGGAAACTCGGCCGAGCTACATCATGCTCAATCCGGATCGGAAGCCGGTGACGCGAGTTCTGAGTACGGCGCTTTAGACGCCGATATGCGAACCGCCTTCCGGAGCGGGCAGGCCTAGGCCTGCCCGCTCAGAAATTCCTCGAACCTGCGCAACTCCCCGGCGTCGATGCCGACCATGTGGCTGGTCGCCGGATACGCGCCGCTGGCGATGTCGCCGGCATATTCCCTGAACGCTGCAATCCGCTCCTGCTGGATGCGGTCATACTCCACAGCCAGGTTGCGATAGACCTTGGCGTGGCGCGGAGTGTGGCCGCGATTGAGCCCGAGCACATCTTCGGCAAACAGATATTGCGCGTCGCAGCCAGCACCCGCTCCCATCGAGATCAACACCAGCGAGGTGCGCTTCGAGATCGCCGCCGCAACCTCAGCCGGCACCACCTCGATCTCGGCCGCAAACGCGCCGGCATCCTCGAGATCCTTGACCTGCTTCCACACCAGCGCCGCCGTCTCGGCGGTCTTGCCAACTGCCCTGAAGCCGCCGGTCCAGGTCGAATGCGTTGGGATCAGCCCGACATGGCCGCAGACCGGGATATGCTCGTCGCGCAGCCGGCGGATCGTCTTGAGGCTCGCCGAGCAATAGACGGCGTCGGCGCTCGCAGCCCTGAGCTTGACCGCCGTCCGCAGGATCTCGCTACTCGTCGCCCCCATCATGCCGTATTCGTCGCCGGGCACGGCAAAGCAGGTCGGTGCTGCGTCACGAAAACGCGGATCGAGCATCAGCGCATAGGTCAACGACAGAAGATCGATGCCGGCACGCTCGGCGGCCTCCGCCTCCTCCAGCGTCGTCACCCTGAGCTTCGACAGTTGCCGTTTGCCTTTCAGCGCGCGCAAATCCGCGACCGTTGGCCTGTTGCGTGCCATCGTTTCTTCCTTCGCTCTGGAATGCGGAAACTGCCCGGCTTTACGCCTTCAGCAGCCACTCATGCTCTTTGGCGTTGTGGAACTTCCACGTCCGCTTCGGCCCGGCCATGACATTGAGATAATAGAGGTCGTAGCCGTGGCAGGCCGCGCACGGATGATAGCCCTTGGGCACCAGCGTCACGTCGCCGTCCTCCACCGCCATCGCCTCGTCGAGCTCGCGATGGCCGGCATCGTTGAACTCGGTATAGACGCGCTGGAAGGCGAAACCCTGTGGCGGGTTGAGCCGGTGATAATAGGTCTCCTCCAGCAGCGATTCAGCGGGAAGGTTGTCCTGGTCGTGCTTGTGCGGCGGATAGCTCGAGGTGTGGCCGCCCGGTGTGATGACCTCGACCACCAGCAGCGAATCCGCGGGCTCGCCTTCCGGCAGGATGTTGGTGACGTAGCGCGTGTTGGTGCCCTTGCCGCGTGTCTCCTGCTTGACGTCATCCGGCCCGATCACCCGCACCGGCAGGTTGCCGCCAAGCCCGGGTGCTGTGCACACGGCGAGCTCGACATTGGTTTCGGCGCGTACCGACCAGTCGCCGCCCGCCGGCACGTAGACCGACCACGGCCTGCCTTCGAAAGGCGACATGCGCTCGCCCAGCGTGCCGAGATCGTCTTCACCGACCCGGACATGCGCCTTGCCCGTGACCAGCACCAGGCAGGTCTCGCGGTCGGCCGTCCAGTCGCCGAACGTGTCCCCCGGTTCGAGCTTGTGCAGGTCGAAGCCGACATAGGTCCAGCCGGCGCTTTCGGGCGTCACATGGGTGACGCGTCCGGTGCCATGCTTGGGCTTGATCAGAAGTCTGGACATCGTCTCACTCCTTGCCGGCTTCGCCATCGGCGTCAGGCTTGTAGGCGATCAGGAACTGGTAGGCGCCGACGGCCGCCATGCCGCCGGCGAGCGTTCCCCAGAAAGCCGATCCGGTGACGAACTCGAAGATCGACCAGGCAGCGCAGAACGCAACCAGCGCAATGCGCCGCCACAACGGCTTCAGGAACGGATGGTTCTGATCCTGCATCAAATGCTCGCTGCCTCGCCGATCAACATCCGCGGATCGTAGCTGGCAAGAACGCCACGCTCAAGCATTGGGAAAACCTTGCGTCTCCACCGTGTAGCCGGCGGCGGTCATCACCCGCATCAGCTCGGCATGGCCGACCTCGGCCATCTTCAGCGGCGGGTTCTTCCTGGGGTCCTGCTCGGCCTCGACAACGAACCAGCCCTCATAGCCATGGTCGGCGAATTTCTGAACGATCTTGCCGAAGTCGAGCGAGCCGTCGCCAGGCACGGTGAAGGCGCCGAGCGCAACTGCATCGAGGAACGACTGCTTCGTCCAGTCAAGCGCGGCAATGACGTCCATGCGCACGTCCTTCACATGCACATGGTTGATGCGCTTGTGATGCTTGTCGATGGCGCGCAGCACGTCGCCGCCGGCAAAGGCGAGGTGGCCGGCGTCGAGCAGCAGCGGGATGCCCTCGCCCGAATGCTTCATGAAAGCGTCCAGCTCGTGCTCGAACTGCACCACCGCCGCCATATGGTGATGATACGACAGCGGCATGCCTTGTTCCGCGCACCATTCGCCGAACGCGGTCAGCTTGCGGGCATAGGTCTTCATCTCGTCGTCAGAGAGCACTGCCTTGCCGGCAAGCGGCTTCGAACGGTCGCCCTGGATCGAACGGCCGACCTCGCCATAGACGATGCAGGGTGCATCGACCGCCTTGAACAGGTCGATCATCGGCTGGATGCGGTCTTTGTTGGCTGCGAGCTCCTCATTGACCAGCGTGCCCGAGAACCAGCCGCCGCACAGCGTGACGTCGGCCTTCTTCAGGATCGGCAGCATCTCGCCTGGCGTGCTTGGGAAACGGCGGCCCTGCTCCATGCCGGTGAAGCCTGCCGAACGCGACTGGCGCAGGCATTCCTCCAGCGACACATCATCGCTCAGTTCGGCAAGATCGTCGTTCCACCACGCGATGGGGGACATGCCCAGTTTGGCTTTCACGTCAGTTCTCCATTCTTACCTCCCCCTTGGGGGGAGGTCGCGCCGCAGGCGCAGGTGGGGATAATGATGAAAGAGCGCGACGCCGGGCACCCCCACCCCGTCGCTTCGCGCTGACCCTCCCACAAGGAGGAGGGCAAACTCCTCAGTCTCCAACCCGCTGCAGCTTGAGCTTCTCCTCATAGCCCATGCGGGCGGCATTCACTTCGGCACGGACGCTCACCTCGGGCACCGCCACATCCCACCAATGGCCACCCTCGCCGGTCGAGATCAGCGGGTCGGTGTCGATCAGCACCACCGTCGTCCGGTCGCTCTTCCGCGCCCGGCCGAGCGCTGCCTCGAAATCGGCGATAGACGATGCCTTTTCGGCGTTTGCGCCAAGGCTCTTCGCATGCGCCACAAAGTCGATGTCAGGCAGCACCTCGTGGCGGCTGTCGCGGAGCAGGTTGTTGAAGTTGGCGCCGCCGGTCGCCATCTGGAGCCGGTTGATGCAGCCATAGCCGCGGTTGTCGAGCAGCACGATGGTGAGCTTCAGGCCAAGCATGACAGAGGTTGCGATCTCCGAATTCAGCATCAAATAGGAGCCGTCGCCGATCATGATGACGACTTCCCTGTCGGGCCGCGCCATCTTGGCACCCAGCCCGCCGGCGATCTCGTAGCCCATGCAGGAAAAGCCGTATTCGGAATGGTAGGAACCCGGGCTGCCCGCCTGCCACAGCTTGTGCATTTCGCCCGGCAGGCCGCCGGCGGCATGCAGCACGATGACCTCGCTGCCCAGCGTGCGCTGCACCGCCCCGATCACCTGCGCGTCCGACGGCAGCGCGACGTTGGTCGCCGCCGTCACCTTGGCCGCAGCCTTGCGCCATTCGACCTTGCCCGCCTTCGCGTTCTCGGTCCAGGACGCTGGCGCCTTGTAGCCGGCCACCGCAGCACCTAGCTCGACGAGCCCTTCCCGTGCGTCGGCCACCAGCGGCAGCGCACGGTGCTTGCCGGCGTCGAAGGGCTGCACATTAAGCCCGATGATGGTCTTGCCCGAATTCTTGAACAGCGACCACGAACCCGTGGTGAAATCCTGCAGCCGCGTGCCGACCGCCAGCACCACATCCGCTTCCTCGGCGAGCCTGTTGGCAGCGGCCGTTCCGGTCACGCCGACCGCCGCCATGTTCAGCCCATGTTCGTCGGTCAGCGCCGACTTGCCGCCCTGCGTCTCGCAGACCGGGATGCCGGTGGCCTCGACGAAGCGGTCGAGTTCCGCCGAAGCGCCGGAATAGAGGACACCGCCGCCGGCGACGATCAGCGGCTTCTTCGCCGACTTCAGCACCTCGGCCGCGGTCGCGAGTTCGTCACGGTCCGGACGCGGCCGGCGCGGCGTCCACACGCGCTCGGCAAAGAAGCTCTCGGGATAGTCATAGGCCTCGGCCTGCACGTCCTGGCACAGCGACAGCGTCACCGGCCCGCATTCAGCCGGATCGGTCAGCACCTGCATTGCGCGTGCCAGCGCCGGGATGATCTGCTCGGGCCGCATGATGCGGTCGAAATAGCGCGACACCGGGCGGAAACAGTCATTGACTGAAACCGTGCCGTCGCCGAAATCCTCGACCTGTTGCAGCACCGGGTCAGGCACGCGGTTGGCGAACACGTCACCGGGCAGCAGCAGCACCGGCAGGCGATTGACGTGGGCAAGTGCCGCCGCCGTCACCATGTTGACCGCGCCCGGGCCGATGGAACTGGTCGCCGCCATCATTCGCTGGCGGAAATTGGTCTTGGCGTAGGCAATCGCCGCATGCGCCATCGCCTGCTCGTTATGGGCGCGATAGGTCGGCAGCTCCTCGCGCACCTGGTACAGCGCCTCGCCGATGCCGGCGACATTGCCGTGGCCGAAGATCGCCCAGACGCCACCAAACAACGGCACCATCCTGCCGTCGATAACTGTCATCTGCCGCGTCAGGTAGCGCGTCAGCGCCTGCGCCATGGTCAGGCGAACGGTGTTGGTCATCGTCTTCTCCTCCCGCTGCAGCGGCGCATCCGGGATGCCGGCCTCGCTTCAGCTGTCTTTCGATTTATGCCGCCCGACGGTCCCGTGCCGCAAGCCATGCCTTGGTCAGCTGTTCGAAGCGCTGGGCCATATCGTCGACCGCCGCCTGGTCGTTCATCCGGCCGGCCAGCCACTCTTCCGCCGCATGAGCGAAGATGCTGCGTCCGACGGCGAAGCCCTTGACTACGGATGCGTCGGCGGTCGCCGCGAACGCCACTTCCAGTTCAACCAGCGGCGCCTCGAGACCGAGCAGCACGACGCCCCGGCAATAAGGGTCGCTGTCGGTGATGACCGCCTCGATCTTCTTCCATGCTGCAGCCGACGCCTGCGGCTCGAGCTTCCACCAGTCGGGCTTGATGCCGAGCGCGTAGAGCTCTTCCAGGGCACGCGGAATGGTGTTTTCGTCTAGCTTGCCGTGCTTGCCGGCGATGATCTCGATCAGAAGTTCGCGGCCGACTTTCCGAGCCGCCTCGAACAAAGTGCGCAGCTTCTGCTGCTGTTCGGTCTTGAGTTCGGCCGGATCGTCAGGGTGGTAGAAGCACAGGCACTTGATGGTGTGATCGACAGGCCATTCGACAAGCTGCGAGCCCATGTCCTGCGAGAACTCAAAGCGCAGCGGCCGAGAACCCGGCAGTTCCACCGGACGCCCCATCCAGGCAAAGGGGTGCCGCGCGAATTCGAACATCGCCTCGCGGCCATGCTTCTCGTCGATCAGCATGCCGTAGCCGTCGCGGCCGCCGGCAACCTTGGCGGCGGCCTTGACCGCCAGCACCTTGAAGTCGCGGATGCGCGCCGGGTCGGCGCCAACGCGCTCGGCAATGTCTTCCAGCTGCAGGCGGTGGTCGCAGGCAAGCGCCATCATCGAGGGGATCTCGCTGCGCCGCGTCGTTGCCCAATGAACGTGGTTGATCGCCTCGTCCTTGCGCAGCGCGCGCAGCTTGCTGCCGTTCTTGAGGAAGAATTGCAGCTCCTCGAAGGTCGGAATCTCCGGCGAGCACAGCAGCCGCGACACGGCGAAGGCGCCGCAGGCATTGGCCCAGGTCGCCGACGTCGCGAGGCTTTCGCCGCCGAGCCAGCCGCGCAGGAAACCCGACATGAAGGCATCGCCCGCGCCCAGCACGTTGTAGACCTCTATCGGAAAACCCTTGCCGACGATGCCGGCTTCGAGGTCGTCTGAGATCGGCCCGTCATAGACGATGCAGCCCATCGGCCCGCGCTTGAGCACGATTGTCGCGTTCGACAGCGCCCGGATGGTCTTCAGCGCGTCCAGAAGCTCGCCTTCGCCAGAGGCGATCATAACCTCTTCTTCGGTGCCGACGATCAGGTCGCAATCGGCCAGCACGCCCTTGAGGTGGTTGGAAACGGCGTCGGACGCGATATAGCGGCTTTCGCCCGCCGCATGGCCGGCCAGCCCCCACAGGTTCGGGCGGTAGTCGATGTCAAACACCACCTTGCCGCCGGCCGCCTTGATCAGCCGCATCGCCTTGCGTTGCGCGGCGTCGGTGGAGGGCCGCGAAAAATGCGTGCCGGTGACGACGATCGCCCTGGCCGAACGGATGAAGTCAGGGTCGATGTCGTCTTCGACAAGCGCCATGTCGGCGCAGTTCTCACGGTAGAAGATCAGCGGAAAGGTGCGGTCGTTCTCGACCGACAGCAAGACAAGTGCGGTCAGCCGCTCCTTGTCCGTCACCAGCCCTTTGTCGGAAACGCCCTCGCGCAGCATCTGCTCGCGGATGTAACGGCCCATGTGCTCGTCGCCGACGCGTGTCAAAAGCGCCGAACGCAGGCCGAGCCGGGCCGTGCCAATGGCGATGTTGGCCGGGCAGCCGCCGACCGACTTGGCGAAGGAGGCGACATCCTCGAGCCGCGAACCGGTCTGCTGGCCGTAGAGATCGACCGAGGCGCGGCCGATGGTGATGACGTCGAGCAGCAGTGTGGGCTGGGTATTGGGATCTACCATGTGTTCCTCCCGGTCGCTCCGCCGCGCCGGCCTGCCTCGCGTGAATTGCAACAGGCCAAACAATGAAATTTCAATTCCACAAATCAGTCAATCGGAATGTTCATTCCTTCGACGGATTGTGCTTCGCCACCCCTCGCCTGCTGAGGCCGAGGGGCGGCTTTGCCGTGCACTCAGCCCTTGAGGCGGACCGTCTTGCCTTCCTTGGCAGATTTCAGTGCGGCATCGGCAAGCTGCAGCGCGATCAGCCCGTCGCGGCCGCTTGGCGAAACCTTGGCGCCCTTGGTCACGGAGGCGACGAAGGCGGCGATCTCGGCGGCATAGGCCTCGGTGTAGCGGGTCATGAAGAAGTCGTGCAGCGGCGGGCGCGTATAGCCCTTGCCGTTGGCGACCTCGATCGACACGGCGCGCTGGTTTTCGGCCGCCACCATGCCGTCCGAACCATGCACCTCGATGCGCTGGTCATAACCATAGGTGGCGCGGCGCGAATTGGTGATCACGCATTGCTGGCCGCTCGCCGTCTCCAGGATGACGCTGACGCTGTCGAAATCGCCAAGCTCGCCGATTTTCTTGTCGACAAGCACCGACGCGGTCGCCGTCACCGCAACCGGCTCGGCACCGAGCAGGAAGCGCGCCATGTCGAAATCATGGATCGTCATGTCGCGGAAGATGCCGCCCGAGCGCGTGATGTACTCCGCCGGCGGCGGGCCTGGATCGCGCGAGGTGATCACTACCTGCTCGACCTTGCCGATGGCGCCGTCGTCGATCGCCTTGCGCACGGCGGCGAAATGCGGATCGAAGCGCCTGTTGAAGCCGACCATCAGCGTGCCGCCGGCCTTCTCGACCACGGCGAGGCACTGTTCGACGCGCTTGGCATCGAGGTCGATCGGTTTTTCGCAGAACACCGCCTTGCCGGCGAGCACGAAACGCTCGATCAGGTCGGCATGGGTATCCGTCGGCGTGCAGATCACCACCGCATCGATGTCGGATGCTTCCTCGATCTGCTCGATCGAACGCACATCGCAGCCATAGGCGTCGGCCAGATCGTTCGCCGCTTTTTCGAACGCATCCGCTACCGCAACGAGCTTGGCCGAAGCATTGGACGCCACTGCCTTGGCGTGGACCTTGCCGATGCGGCCTGCGCCCAGGACACCAAACCGAACTGTCATGACAACCTCATTTCCGTGGCCCGCACCGTCCGGGCCTGCAATCTTGATCTGTAGGGATGGGGTCGCCCGCCGACGGGATGCCGGGCGGCCCTGTTTTTCTTCAAGCCTTCTTGCGCTTGTTCTGGCGGTGCTGGTCGATGATCACGGCCGCCACGATGATGATGCCCTTGATGATTTCCTGATAGTAGGCGCCAACCTTGAGGAAGGTGAAGCCCGAAGTCAGCACGCCGAGGATGATCGTGCCGATGACCGTGCCGGTGATGCGCCCGACGCCGCCCGACAGCGAGGTGCCGCCGATGACCGCCGCCGCAATGGCGTCGAGTTCGTAGGCGACGCCCATGCCCGGCTGGCCGGAGGCGGCGCGGGCGGCGGTCATCACCCCTGCCAGGCCCGAAAGCAGGCCGGCGATGGCATAGACCTTGATCAGGTGGCCGCCGATATTGATGCCCGAGACGCGCGCCGCCTGCGGGTTTGCACCGATGGCATAGGTGAATTTGCCGTAACGGGTATAGCCGAGTGCGATGTGGAAAATGACGGCGACGAGCAGGAAGACGATGACCGGCAGCGGCAGCGGAAAGCCCATGATGTTGAAGCTCTTGCCGAACCAGGTGAAGCTCTCGTCGAGCAGCGCCACCGGCTGGCCGAGCGTGTACCATTTGGCCAGGCCGCGCGCCGACACCATCATGCCGAGCGTGGCTATGAACGGCGGTATCTTGGTTCGGGCGATCAGCGAGCCGTTGACCATGCCGGCGAGCAGGCCAACGCCGAGGCCGGCCAGGATCGCCCATATCGGCGACATGTCGGTCAGCGAGGGATAGACGGCGCGCGGATTGGCGGATGTCTGCGCCAGGCTTGCCGCCACCATGGCGGCCAGGCCGACGACCGAGCCCGAGGACAGGTCGACGCCGGCGGTGATGATCACCTGCGTCACGCCAACCGCGATGATGCCGATCACCGACACCTGCAGGATGATGATCGACAGGCGCTGCTTGTTGGCAAGGAAACTGTCGCCGACGAATATCCAACCGAGAATTTCGAAGACGATGGCGATGCCGATCAGCACGCCGAGGATGGAAACCTCCGGCGGCAGGCGCTTCTTGCTTCCGATGACGTTTGCGGAACCCGCAATCTCGTTCGTCGACATGGTTCTTCCACCCTTGAGCTAATTGGCGTCAGTGCGACGCGAGTTCCATGATCTTGACCTGGCTGGCTTCGGCACGGTCGAGGAAGCCGGTGACACGGCCCTCGTGCACCACCATGATGCGGTCGCTCATGCCCAGAACCTCGGGCATTTCGGACGAGATCATGATGACCCCCACGCCCTGCCCCGCGAGCTTCGAGATCAGGCGATGGATTTCGGCCTTGGCGCCGACGTCGATGCCGCGCGTCGGCTCGTCCAGGATGAGGATTTTCGGCCTGGTCAAAAGCCAGCGCGCGATCAGCACCTTCTGCTGGTTGCCGCCGGACAGGTTGATGATCGGCTCGGCCATGTCGGGCGTCTTCACCCTGAGTGCCTGGCTGATCTCGACCGAATCCGTTCCAAGCTGCTTCTGTTGCACGAAGCCGTTCTTGACGTAGCCCGATTGCAGCACCGCCATCTGGGTGTTTTCCTGGATGTCGAGCAGGAGAAAACAGCCGGTTTCCTTGCGGTCCTCGGTCAGGAAGGCCATGCCGTGCTTCATGGCGGTCGCCGGACTGTCTATGCGCACGGTCTTGCCGAACAGCTCGATCGTGCCGCCATCAGCCGGTGTCACGCCGAAGATCGTCTCGGCGATGTTCGAGCGGCCCGAGCCGACAAGGCCGGCGATGCCGAGGATTTCGCCGGCACGCACGTCGAAGGAAACGTCGGTGAATACGCCCTTGAGCGTCAGCCCCTTGGCCGACAGCACGACGTCGCCGATCGGCACCTCTTCCTTGGGGAACATCTGGGTGATCTCGCGGCCGACCATCATGTGGATGATGTCGTCGCGGGTCACCTCGGTCGACGCCTTGGTGGCGATGTACTTGCCATCCCGGAACACTGAACACTCGTCGGCGATCTCGAACAGCTCGTTCATCTTGTGGGTGATGTAGATGATGCCTTTGCCCTGTTCGCGCAGGGCGCGGATGATGGTGAACAGGTGATCGACCTCGCGCTCGGTCAGCGCCGAAGTCGGCTCGTCCATGATCAGCACGTCGGATTCGTAAGACACCGCCTTGGCGATCTCGACCATCTGGCGGCTCGCGACACTCAGCGTGCCAACCTGGATGTCGGGATCGATGTCGATGTTGAGCCGCTTGAACAGCGCGACCGTCTTGCGCCGCATCTCGCCATGGTCGATGAAGCCGAACCGGCTTGTCGGCTCGCGCCGGATCCAGATGTTTTCCGCCACTGTCATCGGTGCCATCAGGTTGAGCTCCTGATGGATCATGGCGATGCCATGTTCGAGCGCATCGAGCGGGCCGCGCAGCTTGATGTCCTCGCCGCGCAGCTTGAAGCTGCCGGAATCGGGCGTGTAGATGCCGGCCACGATCTTCATCAGCGTCGACTTGCCGGCACCGTTCTCGCCCATCAGGGCATGCACGCTGCCACGCTTGAGGCGAAGCTGGACATTGTCGAGGGCGACGACACCCGGGAACTCCTTGCGGACGTTTTCGACCTCGAGAAGATAGCCGCCGTCCACCGCGGCACCGCCCGCAGGCGCCGCTTCCATCGTGCCAGTGTCTTGCATGATTGGTCCTCCCAGGCCGGCCCGACTTTTCGCGCGGGCGTGGTCCTTGTGGGGAAATGCGCCGCCGTTGGCCGACGGCGCATTGGTCAGATCATATCAGTTCTTGGTCGTGTACTTGTCCATATTCGCCGGGGTCACCAGCTCGAACGGAACCCACACAGGCGACGTCACCGCTTCGCCCTTGGCGAGCTTCATCGCCGTTTCGACTGCACCGCCGCCCTGTGCCGCAGCGTTCTGGAACACGGTCACGTCAAGGTCGCCGGCCTTCATGTAGGCGAGCGCTTCCTGGGTGGCGTCAACGCCGGCCACGATCACGCTCTTCATGTCCCAACCGGCCGCCTTCATGGCGTTGATCGCGCCGATCGCCATGTTGTCGTTGTTGGAAATAACGGCATCCGGCTTGTGGCCGGCGGCGATCCAGTTGGTCATCAGGTCCTGTGCCTTGACCGGATCCCAGCCGGCGGTCTGCTCGTCGATGACGTTCAGCTTGACGCCGCATTCGCTGCCGGCGTTCACGTCGTGGATGTCCTTTGTGCGCATCACGGCTGCCTGGTTGGCGAGGTCGCCGACCATGATCAGGATGCCCGCCTCGGTCTTGCCGGCTTCCTTCAGGATGCGGCAGACTTCCTTGGTTTCCAGCGTGCCGGAATCGACCTCGTTCGAGCCGACGAAGGCGCCCTTCGCACCCAGCGCGCCGACGTCGATCGGCTCGCGATTGACATAGACGATCGGAATGCCGGCGTCGTTGGCGAGCTTGGTCATCGGCCCGGTGGCCGAGGTATCGACCGGATTGACGATGATGGCATCGACCTTGGCGGCGATGAAGTTCTGGACCTGGCTGAGTTGCTTGTTGACGTCGTCGTCAGCGATTTCGATGACGACAGGCTGGCTGGCATCGGCCGCGGACTTCTCGATGCCCTTGCGCAGGACAGTCAGGAAGGTGTCCGAATTGGCCATGCTGACGCCGACGTCGCCGGCAAACGCAGAGCCGGCCATCAGCGCGGAAATGGCAGCGCCGAGCAAATACTTCTTCATGATTACTCTCCTCCACGAATGGTGCCCGGCTGCACCCCACAGTGCCGGAAGCCCGCGGCTGCGCCGAAGGGCTCATATCCACGGGCGCCACCATCGCTCCTCTGCGATGTACAAGTGCCGCCCGCCTCCCGATGGTGTCGACCCTGAATTCAGAATGTTCGGGCCGTGTTTTTATAATATGAAATGTTTATTCCATATTCCGCCCGAACGTCAAGCGATATTCCATTCCAGCGCGATCAATCTTGCGTACAAACGCAAAGAGGCCGGCCCGATGCGGCCGGCCTCTGGCTTTCCTGCGTTTGTGGAGCGCGATCAGACCCGCGAGCGGATGAATTCGATGCTCTGTGCCAACGCCGCCTGCGGGTCAGCGAGATGGTGCACGGCGGGCGAAAACGGCTCGAACGACAGCAGTCCGGAATAGCCGCCAGCAATCAGCGCCCGGATCTGCCCGACATTGTCGAGCCGGTCGCCGGCATCGACCAGGATTCGGTGCGGGTCGCGCATGTCGGCCACGCCGACAGCGGGATCGTCGACGCCGGAAATGTGCACCAGACCGGTCATTCCGGGGAAAATGTCGGGTTCGCCGGCGAGATGATGGTGGAACGTGTCATGCACAAGCCGGAAAACGTCGAGGCCGCCGACATCGGCTATCGCCGCGGCTGCCTCGCGCTTGGAGCGCAATGAACAGATCTCGAAACCAAGCGGCTCGACAAGGCCGCGCACGCCGCGGTCGCCGAGGATGGTCTTCAGTGCCGTCAGCGACTCCCTGACGTTGCGCTGGCGTTCGCCGTCCGCCTGCCCCGACCCGTCATTGACCGGTACAAGCACCAGAGCTGTGGCGCCGACGTCGCGGGCATAGTCGGCAAGCTCGATCGCTTCGGCTTGCCGTGTATCATTCCACTCGTTGAAACGCTGCAGCGCGTTGATGCTTGTAATGGATGTTCCATTTTCCGCGGCCAGGTCGCGAATGACCCCAGCGGGCGTACCGTCGAGGATGGCATTGCCGGCGAGATCATTGCGGATCTCGACGTCGCTGATACCGAGCTCGCGGCACAGCGCGAAGAACGCCGCCGGCTCCAGCCCGGGGGCCACCATATGGTTCAGCGCGAAAATGAGCTTGCTGGTCATGCCAATTTTCTCCTCCGGGATCGCGGCCGACAAGATGCGATATTTTCGTTCCAATCCTCCCAATAAATGGAATAGTCAATCCGGATAATGACAAGAATCCATCATTCTCTGATAGATTCGCATTTCCGGATGCATGATGGATCAGATGTTCTCAGGCAGGAAGATGTCGAAGGGCAGGAAAGTCTGCCCGGGAGCATTGGCTGCTCCTTCCTCGATTGCATGCGCCATCAACCCGACCAGCTCGCGGCACAATGGCGCCAGCGGCGTTGCGATCACCATGCCGGCCAGATTGTCGGCGAGAGCTGCGCGCGTGTCGACTGTGATCTCGTTGCAGACCAGTACCGGCAGCGGATCGGGCCTTGCCTGGCGCAGCGCGGAGATCGCCCCTTCGATGCCACCGCCAGCGACGTAGCAACCGACGAGGTCCTCATGCTGCCTGAGCAGACCCGCAACGACTTCCTGCGTGATCTCGCGGGACTCGTCGTTGACGATCGTCTCGATCAGCGTGAAATCAGGCGCGCGTTCGCGGAAGAAAGCGCGAAAACCGATCTCGCGCAGTTCGTGGCCATGGAAGCGGTGGCTGCCGACGAACAGCACCACCTTGCCTGGCCTGCGGGCGCATTTCGAGATCATCCAGGCAGCCGTGCGCCCGACCTTGAGATTGTCGATGCCGACATACCCCTCGCGAATGCCCGTGGCAAAGTCGGACAGCAGCGAGAATACGGGAATGCCGCGCTGCTTCAATTCGGCCACCGCAGCCGTCACGATCGGATGGTCGGGACTGACCAGTGCAACCGCATGGCAGCTCGCCGCCAGGCGCCGCAGCCTTTCCAGGATTTCTTCCGGCGCCAGCGTATCGGCGAATTCGATCGCCGCGGTGCCGCGGAAACCGGACGCCTGGGCGATCGCCTTTTCCAGCTCGTTGGCGAAGGCACGGTAGAACACATCCCTGGGGCGCAGCAGCAGGAAGCCGAGCCGATGCACCGGCAGCTCCTTGCGCATGCGCTGCGCGATCAACCCGGCGGCGTGATAGCCGATAGAGGTCGCCGCCTCATAGACGCGGCGCTGCGTTTCCTCGCGCACCGGCAAGCGCCCGTTCAGCACCCGGTCGATGGTGGCGACGCTGACGCCCGAGGCATGGGCGAGATCGGTGATGGTCGGGCGCTTGCTCATATCCGCTCCTGCAGCAGACGCCCACTATACTTCATCATGATAGAAAATGATAGAAACTATCATGCGATGATTGAAAAAATAGCATCATCGGTTACCATCCCTGCAGTGAACGATTTCCAGCACCCATCGCGGAACCGTTTCCGACTTCCAGGGAGAGAGCCATGACCGTGACGCCTTTGGCGCGCGACTACAGCCTTGTGGGAGAAAGCGCGCGCCGCGCCGTCGAGAGCGGCCTCGCCGCCGCCGAGTGGTACCACACCGACATTCCGCGCAAGCAGATGAAGGAGCTGATGCAGCGCTCCGACGGCCCGGCCATCCGCGACACGGCGATCTGGCTCGGCCTGCTCATCACATTTGGTGCTGCCGGGGCGGCACTTTGGGGCGGCTGGTGGTGCGTGCCGTTCTTCCTCTGCTACGGCGTGCTCTACGGTTCGGCCACCGACTCGCGCTGGCACGAATGCGGCCACGGCACCGCCTTCAAGACGCCTTGGATGAACGACGCGGTCTACCAGATCGCCTGCTTCATGATCATGCGCAATCCGGTGACCTGGCGCTGGAGCCACACCCGCCATCACACAGACACCGTCATCGTCGGCCGCGACCCCGAGATCGCGGTCATGCGCCCGCCGGACTTGCTGCGCGTGGTGCTCAACTTCTTCGGCCTGCTCGACGCCTGGCACGCCATGGTCGACATGGTCCGCAACGCATCAGGCGTGATCGGCGCCGACGAAAAGACCTTCATCCCCGAAAGCGAGCAGCCCAGGGCCATCCGCATCGCCCGCATCTGGCTCGCCATCTATCTGGTCACCATCGCGCTTGCCGTCTACCTCGGCTCGTGGCTGCCGCTGATGCTGGTCGGCCTGCCCCGCCTCTACGGCGCCTGGCATCACGTGCTCACCGGCCTGCTGCAGCATGGCGGCCTCGCCGACAACGTCACCGACCACCGCCTCAACAGCCGCACAGTGCTGATGAACCCGGTCAGCCGCTTCATCTACTGGAACATGAACTACCACGTCGAGCATCACATGTTCCCGATGGTGCCCTACCACGCGCTGCCCAGGCTGCACGCGATGATCAGGCACGACCTGCCGGCACCAAGCCCGTCGCTCTGGGCCGGCTACCGCGAGATGCTGCCCGCCTTCATCCGCCAGCTCCGCAACGAGGACTATTTCGTCAAGCGCGAACTGCCGCCAACGGCGCGGCCCTATCGCGAGGAGTTCCACAGCGAAACGGCGCTGGCCGCCGAATAGCCTTCAAACACAGGGAGAGAGACATGAGCGACTGGATCGAGGCCTGCGCGGCCGACGACATCGACGAGGAAGACGTCATCCGCTTCGACCATGCCGGGCGCACCTTCGCACTGTACCGCAGCCCGGAAGACGAATTCTTCGCCACAGACGGCCTGTGCACCCACGAGCAGATCCACCTGTCGCAAGGGCTGGTCATGGGCGACATCATCGAATGCCCGAAGCACAATGGCCGCTTCAACTACAAGACCGGCGCCGCCCGCGGCGCGCCTGTCTGCGTCAACCTCAGGACCTATCCGGTGAAAGTCGACGCCGGCAAGGTCTTCGTCCAGCTGGGTTGATACGATGTCGGCGGGAATGGTCATCATCGGGGCAGGCGAATGCGGCACGCGCGCTGCGTTCGCCCTGCGGGAAGCCGGCTACGACGGCGCCGTCACGCTGGTCGGCGCCGAAGCGCATCTCCCCTACGAGCGCCCGCCGCTGTCCAAGGACGCGATGGTCGCCCCCGAGGCGCCTTCCATCAAGGCCATATCAGATGCTGCCCGCCTCACCGAACACCGTATCGACCTGCTCGGCGCGACCTCGGCGACATCGATCGACCGCGCCAACCGCTCCGTCCGCCTGAGCAACGGCTCCGACCTCGACTACGACAAGCTGCTGGTCGCCACAGGCGCCACCCCCCGCAGGCTGCCGCTCTCCGGTCTTGGGCAGCGCTGCGTCTACCTCCGCACCTTCGACGACGCCCTCGCCATCCGTGCCCATCTACGCCAGGGCTGCCACGTCGCCATCATCGGCGGCGGCTTCATTGGCCTCGAACTCGCAGCATCCGCCCGCAGGCTCGGCGCCGACGTCACCATCATCGAGGCGCAACCGCGCATCCTGATGCGCGGCGTGCCGGAAGAAATCGCAACCATCGTCCACGAGGCGCATGCCGCCGAAGGCGTCGATATCGTCTGCGGCGACGGCATCGCTTCCATCAGCAACGACGGCACCTCCGTCCGCATCACGCTTGCAAGCGGCCTGCAGGTCACTGCCGATCTCGCCATCATCGGCATCGGCGCCGTGCCTGCCACGACGCTGGCCGAATCCGCCGGGCTGACCCTCAACAACGGCATCGCCGTCGACGCGCAGCTGCGCACCAGCGATCCAGATATCTTCTCCGCCGGCGACTGCTGCTCGTTTCCGCTGGCGATATACGACGACCGCCGCGTCCGGCTGGAGGCCTGGCGCAGTGCACAGGAACATGGCGCGCTCGCCGCCCGCAACATGCTCGGCGCCGAGGAAGCCCACGCCTGCGTGCCGTGGTTCTGGTCCGACCAGTACGGGCTCAGCCTGCAGATCGCCGGCCTGCCCGACGAAGGCGAAGACACCGTCCGCCGCGACCTCGACGACGGCGCCTTCATCCTGTTCCATCTCAAGGAAGATGGCCGGCTCGTCGCCGCCAGCGGCATCGGTCCGGGCAATGCTGTCGCGCGCGATATCCGCCTCGCCGAGATGCTGATCGCGAGGTCAGCACACCCCGATATCGGCGCGCTGGCCGCGCCGTCGGTCAAGCTCAAGAGCCTGCTTGCCGCCTAGGCAAAAGCCGCTTGAGAATCGTGCCGGTTTGCACGACGCTGCGCAGGGCCCGATGGCCGCGCGGAGCGAACCAACATGCCGATCAGCGAATTCGGTCGAATGCCCGACGACAGCGTGGTGCAGGCGATCACCATCGCCGCCGACGGCATCGAGGCAAAAGTCCTGACCTTCGGCGCGACACTTGCCGATCTGATCGTCACGACGCCCAACGGTCCGCGTTCGGTCATACTCGGCTTCGACGACCTCGACGGCTACCTCAGCCATGGCGGCTATTTCGGCGCCATCGCCGGGCGCTGCGCCAACCGCATCGCCGGTGGCAGCTTTGAGCTCGATGGGCAGGCATTCCAGCTCGATCTCAACGAGGCAGGCCGCACCCATCTTCATGGCGGCAGCGACGGGTTCTTCCGCCGCAACTGGCTCGTCGTCGACGCCGACGACAGTTCGGTCCTGTTGGCGCTGATCTCGCAGGCTGGCGATCAGGGCTACCCCGGCAAGGTCATCGCCACCTGCCGCTATGCGCTCGACGCCGGCCGCCTGCGCATCGCGCTTGGCGCTCGCACCGATGCGCCGACGCTGGTCAGCCTCGCCGCCCACGCCTATTTCAATCTCGATGGTGCGGGCTCCATCCTCGACCACCGCCTCAAGATCGCCGCCGAGGCCTACACGCCAGTGGATGATCACAACATCCCGACCGGCGAGGTGCCCGCCGTCGACGACACGATCTTCGACTTCCGCGCGCTTCGCCCCGTCCGCAACGGTCCGGACGACGCGCACAGCGCCTATGACCACAACTGGGTGCTGGCGATGCAGCCGGCGCCCGAGCCGTGGCATGCCGCTCGGCTGGAAGGCCCACTGTCGGGCATCCGGCTCGACTTGTGGACCACGGAACCCGGGCTGCAGTTCTATGACGGCGCCTTCCTGCCGGTCGCCCCGCCGTTGCGCGGCGGCATCGAGCCGGTGCGCCATGGCGCGCTTTGCCTCGAGCCGCAGCGCTTTCCCGACGCCATCCACCACCCGCACTTTCCGAGTGCCGTGCTGAGGCCCGACGAAATCTACTCGCAGGTCACCGAATATCGCTTCTCGATGGTCGACTAACCGCGAAGACAATTGAGGGGACGCGCCTGAATACCCCCACCCCTAACCCCTCCCCACAAGGGGGGAGGGGAAACTTGGCGCGCCTCCGCCCTTCCACCTGCTTTCGCGAAACAAGCGCAAATGCGTCCCCCTCCCCCTTGTGGGGAGGGGTTAGGGGTGGGGGTCGCCTCGCTCGACGTCGAGAAGCGTCCGCCTACACCCAGCCGCCATCGACGACGAAATTCTGCGCCGTGCACATCCTTGAATCGTCGGCGGCGAGGAACAGCGCCATGCGCGCGATGTCGTCGGGCAGCACGCGCCCAGCCAGGCACTGGCCCTTGTCGATCTCGGCATTCGCCGCGTCGTCGACCCACAACTCCAATTGGCGTTTGGTCATCACCCAGCCCGGTACCAGCGTGTTGACCCGGATGCCGTGCTTGCCCAGGTCGCGGGCGAAGGAGCGCGTCATGCCGTGCACGGCCGCTTTCGACGACGCATAGACCGGATAGCCGCCCGACGCCTTCATCCAGCCGATCGAACCGAGATTGACGATCGCGCCACCGCCGGCGGCGATCATGCCCGGCGCCACCGCCTGGATAGCGAAGAACGAATGCCGCAGGTTCACCGCGACGCGGGCGTCGAAATAATCAGGCGTCACCTCGCGCCAATCGTGCCGGGTGTCGTTGGCGGCATTGTTGACCAGCGCCAGGGTCGGCCCGTGCAGTGCCTCGATCCCTGATATCGCATCGCGATAGGCTTCGATGTTGGTGATGTCGCAGCAACGGAACGCCACTGTCGTGCCTGCCGCCGTCAGCTCATCGGCAAGCGCATTGCCTTCGGCCTCGGCGAGATCGACGAAGCCGACCTTGGCGTCTTGCGCGGCGAAGTTCCGCACCAGGGCTTCGCCGATCCCGGTTGCCCCGCCTGAAATCAGCACCGGCCGGCCTTTGAGGCTCGGGTATTGCGCCATCGTCTCAATGCTCATTGTCCAGATCCCTAAAGAGTCCGTACGGCAACCGGTGCCGTCGCCCGCGCCAGCTTGAGCGGGTTGCGCAATGGCAGCCCGAATGCCGCGGCTTCGATCTCGAACACATCGCCGGGTTCGGCCTTCACCCCATCGGCGAAGGACAGCGTCGCGGTGCCAAACATGTGCACGTGCACGTCGCCGGGCTGGCGGAACACGCCGTACTTGAAATGATGGTGCTCGAGATTGGCGATCGCGTGGGACATGTTGGCTTCGCCCGACAGGAACGGCTTTTCCCAGATCGTCTTGCCGGCGCGGACGATGCGTGACGCCCCCCTGATATCGGCAGGCAGGTCGCCGACCAAAATCTCCGGGCCGAACGAGGCGTTCCGCAGCTTCGAATGGGCGAGATAGAGATAGTTGATGCGCTCGGTGACGTGGTCGGAAAACTCGTTGGCGAGTGCAAAGCCGATGCGGTAGGGCGTGCCGTCGTCACCGACAAGGTAGATGCCGGCGATCTCCGGCTCCTCGCCCGCATCGAGCGCAAAGTGCGGCGACACCAACGCCTTGCCAGGATCGACGACCATGTTGCCGTTGCCCTTGTAGAACCATTCCGGCTGCACGCCGGCCTGCCCGCGCCCCGGCTTGCCGCCTTCGAGACCCATGCGGAACATCTTCATGGAATCGGTCAGCGCCTGCTCGCCCTCCGCGTCGAGCTTCTTGTGCATGCTGTCGCGTGTCGCCGCCGAGCCGAGATGGGTGAGCCCGGTGCCGGTAAGATACAGATGCGCCGGGTCGGGATGCCGGACCGGCGACAGCAACTGGCCGGCCTTGCAGGCAGCGGCCAGATCAACTGTCTCGCCCAGGCCGCGGTCGGCAACGATTGTCGCAAGCGACGTCCCCGCGCGCACCGCCTCCAAGGCAAGCGCGTAGACCGACTTGGCGTCGTTGACCAACCGCGCGGTCTCGTCCTCGCGCACCGCCACCCGACTCTTGCCGTCGGCGGAGACAATCTGGGACATCAGCATTCCGGTACTCCCTTGCCTTCGCCGCGCCGCTGGCCTCCTTGCCGGCGATGGGCGAAAATCCATTCCCTTCGCCAAGCGGCCATCGCCGCTCGGCGTCCAAAATCTTGGTCTTTCAGATTGCGGCCCCGCCGTGCGGCGGCGCCTTCAGCCGCTTGCCGCGGCTTAAGCCTTCTTCTTGTTGTAGAGGTCGAAGGCGACGGCGCCGAGCAGCACCAGGCCCTTGATGACCTGCTGCCAGTCGATGTTGATGCCCATCACCCCCATGCCGTTGTTCATGACGCCCATGATGAAGGCGCCGATGACAGCGCCGGCAACCTGGCCAACGCCACCGAGTGCCGACGCACCGCCGACAAACACCGCCGCAATGACGTCGAGTTCAAGCCCGGCACCCGCCTTCGGCGTCGCCATGTTGAGGCGCGCGGAATAGATCAGGCCGGCAAGGGCCGCCAGCATGCCCATGATGACGAAGATGTAGAATGTCAGCCTCTCGGTCTGGATGCCCGACAGCTTGGCGGCCTTCTCGTTGCCGCCCATGGCGTAGATGCGCCGGCCAAACGTCATGCGCTTCGTCACGAAGACGAACAAGGCGATCAGGATACCCATGACGACAAGAACGTTGGGCAAGCCCTTGAACGAGGCGAACTTGTACATCAGGAACAGGATGATCCCCGACAGGACGAGGTTCTTGACGACAAAAAACGAGAACGGCTCGGCGGCATAGCCATGCTCTTCGCGGTTCCTGCGGCTCTTCAAGGCGAAGTAGAGCATTGCCGCTACGATCAGGATGCCGATCAGCATCGTCGTCGAATGCAGCACGATACCCGTTCCTGGCGTCGGCCCGCCGGCAGCGTTGAGCGTTGGAGCGACAAGGGTCACCGGTCCCAGGAAGTCGGGAATGAAACCGGCACTGAGCAGCTGGAACACCGGCGGGAACGGGCCGACCGAACGGCCGCTCAGAACGTTGAGCAGCAGCCCCTTGAACACCAGCATGCCCGCCAGGGTGACGATGAAGGACGGGATTTTCATGTAGGCGATGAAATAGCCCTGCACGCCGCCAATGGCGGCACCCAGCGCGATGCACAGCAGCCCGGCAAGCAGCGGATTGACGCCGTAGTCGACCATGAGCAATGCCGCGACCGCGCCAATGAAGCCAGCCACCGCGCCGACCGACAGGTCGATGTGGCCGGCCACGATCACCAGCAGCATGCCGAGCGCCATGACGATGATGTAGGAGTTCTGGAGAACGACATTGGTGAGGTTCACCGGCAGGAACAGGATGCCGTTGGTCATCACCTGGAAGAAGACCATGATGATGACGAGCGCCAGGACGAGCCCGTATTCGCGCAAGTTTTCCTTCATCGCGCCCTGCATCGAGGCCTTGGCCGCGTTGACGACGGGCGGTGCGGTTTCCGTGCTCATGACGCTACCTTCTCCTCGCCGCGGACGATCGCCCGCATGATCTTTTCCTGTGATGCTTCCTCGCCTGAGAGTTCGCCGACGATGCGGCCCTCGTTCAGCACGTAGATGCGGTCGCAGATGCCGAGCAGCTCAGGCATCTCCGAAGAGATCACTAGGATGCCTTTGCCTTCCTCCGCCAGCTTGTTGATGATCGTGTAGATCTCGTATTTCGCCCCGACATCGATGCCGCGTGTCGGCTCGTCGAGGATCAGCACGTCGGGATTGGCAAACAGCCACTTCGACAGCACCACCTTCTGCTGGTTGCCGCCGGAAAGGTTGCCGGTGATCTGGTAGATGCTCGACGAACGGATGTTGGTTTTCTTGCGGTACTCGTTGGCCGCCTTGACCTCGCTGTTGTCGTCGATGACGCCTGACTTCGACGAGATGCCGGGCAGGTTGGCGATCGTCACATTGTGCTTGATATGGTCGATGAGGTTGAGGCCGTAGACCTTGCGGTCCTCGGTGGCGTAGGCGAGTCCGGCGGCGACCGCCTTGCCGACATTGCTGGTATCCGCCGGCTTGCCGTGCAGGAACACCTCGCCGGAAATCTTGGCGCCATAGGTGCGGCCAAAGACGCTCATCGCCAGTTCGGTCCGCCCTGCCCCCATCAGCCCGGCAATGCCGACCACCTCGCCTTTGCGCACCGACAGATTGACGTTCTTGATGACCTGCCGTTCGAGGTTGAGCGGGTGATAGACCGACCAGTTCTTCACCTCGAAGATCGTCTCCCCAATTTTCGGCGTTCGCGACGGGTAGCGGTTTTCCAGCGCACGGCCGACCATCGAGGTGACGATACGGTCCTCGGTGATGTCAGCCTTGTCCATCGTTTCGATCGACTTGCCGTCGCGAATGACGGTGATCTGATCAGCGATGCGTTTGATCTCGTTCAGCTTGTGCGAAATCATGATCGAGGTGATGCCTTGCGTCTTGAACTCGAGCAAAAGGTCGAGCAGCGCGTGGCTGTCTTTTTCCGACAGCGAGGCTGTCGGCTCGTCGAGAATGAGCAGCTTGACGTCCTTGGCCAGCGCCTTGGCGATCTCGACCAGTTGCTGCTTGCCGGTGCCTATATTGGTGATCAGCGTGTCGGGGGCCTCTTTCAGGCCGACCTTCTTCAGCAGCTCGCCGGCGCGGCGCTGGACCTTGTCCCAGTTGATGATGCCGCGGCTGGCCTGCTCGTTGCCGAGGAAGATGTTTTCGGCGATCGACAACAGCGGCACCAGGGCAAGTTCCTGGTGGATGATGACGATACCGAGCTTTTCGGAGTCGTGAATGCCATTGAAGCGGCACTCCTTGCCCTCGTACTCGACCTCGCCCTCGTAGCTGCCGAAGGGATAGACGCCGGAAAGCACTTTCATCAGCGTCGACTTGCCGGCGCCGTTCTCGCCGCAGATGGCATGGATGTCGCCGCGCTTGACCTGCAGATTGACCTGCTCCAGCGCCTTGACGCCAGGAAACGTCTTGGTGATGCCGCGCATTTCCAGAATGGTGCTGTTGGTCATTCGAGCTCTCGATCCAGCATGGCCACGCATTTTGCAGCGAAGTGACATCACTTGGCGTTGGCAAAATACGCAAATTCAAAGTGCTAGAGCGACCTTGTGCGTCGTTCGGGCGCGCGGCGCTCTGATACAACAGGCAGCGCAGTCTGCCGCACTTCTGGAGAGAAGAAAACGCCTGTGCCTGGAGCCTGCCCTTCCCCCGCGTTGCGGGAGAAGGGTGAGGTCCGAGAAGGGCGCCTGGGCCTACTTCAGCTCTTCCGCCTTGATGTAGCCGGAGCCGACCACGATCTGCTCGTAGTTGGACTTGTCGACCGAGACCGGGACCAGAAGGTAGGACGGAACGACCTTGACGCCGTTGTTATAGGTCTTTTCGTCATTGATCTCCGGCTTGCCGCCGGCAAGCACGGCATCGACGAGATTTGCCGTCACCTTGGCCAGCTCGCGGGTGTCCTTGAACACCGTCGAATACTGTTCGCCGGCGATGATCGCCTTGACCGAAGGTACTTCGGCATCCTGGCCGGAGATGATCGGCCAGGGCTGTTCGGCTGTGCCGTAGCCAACGCCGCGCAGCGACGAGATGATGCCGCGCGACAGGCCGTCATAAGGTGCCAGCACCGCATCGACGCGGCTGCCGTCGGAATAGTTGGCGGAGAGGATATTATCCATGCGGGCCTGCGCGACCGCAGCGTCCCAGCGCAGCGTGCCGACCTTTTCCATGCCCATCTGGCCCGACTTGACGACGAGCGTACCCTTGTCGATCAGCGGCTGGAGCACCGACATGGCGCCGTCATAGAAGAAGAAGGCGTTGTTGTCGTCAGGCGAGCCGCCAAACAGCTCGATGTTGAACGGGCCGGGCTTTCCCGGATAGCCAAGGCCCTTGAGCAGCGATTCCGCCTGCAGCACGCCAACCTTGAAGTTGTCGAAGGTGGTGTAATAGTCGACATTGCCGCTGTCGCGGATCAGACGGTCATAGGCGATGACCTTGACGCCCTTGTCGGCAGCCTGCTGGAGAACGGCCGACAGCGTCGTCCCGTCGATCGACGCGACGATCAGCGCCTTGGCATCCTTGGTCACCATGTTCTCGATCTGGGCGAGCTGGTTGGGGATATCGTCTTCTGCATACTGCATGTCGACGGTGTAGCCCTTGGATTCCAGGGCCGCCTTGAGCGCATCGCCGTCGGCGATCCAGCGCAGCGAGGACTTTGTCGGCATGGCGATGCCAACCAGTCCCTTGTCCTGGGCATCGGCCGCAAAGGTCATGGCCGAGAGGCCAACTGCCAGGGCGGCTACGAACGTCTTGATGATCTTCACCTTCTTCTCCCTTGTGAAGTGCCGGCGCGCGGATGCAAACGCTCGCGCGTGGCCCCGCCATGAACGGCGCGGCTAAGCCAAATTCTGTGACTTTCTCCCAAAAGGCCGCGAGCCCTGCGTTTCCTCCGCTCGATGCGCCAGCCTCCGGCTGGCTGACATCGAACTCGCGACGGCTCTTAACGTCGGGGAATGTGACATAACAGTCAAATGCAAATTCAGGTTCATGGCATATCATTTCTGATATGCTTTCCGCCGTCTGGCTCGGATGACAGGCCGGCATGGAAGGATTGGCATTATGGTCGACATCCAGAACGACGTCCGCACGACCGGCTCCAGCGTGCGCATCAGCGACAACGAAACCCTGCTGCGCAGCGGCCTCAAGCTGCGCCACATGCGCATGGTGGTGGCGCTCGAGGATCATGGCCAGATCAGCGCCGCGGCCCAGGTGATGAACATCTCCCAGCCGGCCGCCTCTCGCATGATCTCCGAGATCGAGGACATCCTCGGCGTGCAGATCTGCGAAAGGTTGCCGCGCGGCATCCGGCTCACGCCTTATGGCGCAGCCCTCGCCCGCCGCGGCCGCGCCATCCTGCTCGAGATGCAGCAGGTCGACCGCGAGATCTCCGACCTCAAATCCGGCAAGGGCGGCTCCGTTGCGATGGGTGCCGTCACCGCGCCGGCAATCGAGCTGGCCGTGCCGGCGATCCGCAAGATCCGCGAGCGCTACCCGCGCATCGAAATCAGCGTCCAGATCGAGACCAGTGCCGTGCTGGCACGCGAACTTTTGGCGTCGCGCCACGATTTCATCGTCGCCCGCGTGCCCGACGATCTTGACCCGCGCTTGTTCGAAAGCCGCATCATCGGCATCGAGAAAGCCTGCCTCATCGTCCGCCGTGGCCATCCGCTGGCCGGGTCCGGCACTGTCGCGCTGGAGCGCCTCGCGGAGTTCGACTGGGTGTTCCAGCCCGGCGGTTCGCTGCTGCGCCAGACGGTGCAAGGCATCTTCATGAGCCGCAACGTGCGCATGCCCGACCGCATCCTCAACACCAGTTCGCTGCTGCTGACGCTGGTGATGGTGGCGCAGTCGGACGCCATCGCCCCCATCGCCATCGACGTCGCGAAATTCGTCAACAGCGAGAGCGGACTGGCCGGGTCGATCGAAATCCTGCCGATCGCCTTCGACATCAACGTCCAGCCCTACAGCCTGATCACCGTGCACGGCCGCACCCTGTCACCCACGGCGCAGCTGCTGCACGACCACATCCTGCGCGAGATCGCGTAGGGCGGCGGCCTCAAAGGATTGGGTTCCTCGCCCCCATGAAGTGGGGGAGAGGTGGCACGGCGAAGCCGTGACGGAGAGGGTATTCGATAGAACTCGAACGCCGCCCCCTCAAATCCTTGCGCAGATCGCCTCGAAGAACGCCACGTTGTCGAGGTCGAGCGGATCGTCGACCGGCAACGCCTGAGACGACATCTTGGAGATCACCACCTCGGCCTTGGGGTCGACATAGAGCCACTGGCCATGAATGCCGATGCCGCAATAGGCCTGGCTGGCGTTGGCGCTCTGGTACCATTTGTTGCGATAGCGCCCCTGGGCAAACAGGTTGGTCATCGTGCCGCGCTGCCAGGCTGCCGCGTCGCCGCCATGGATCGTGTCCTCGACCCAGGCTTGCGGCACGATCCGCCCGCCTTCGGCCACACCGCCCTGGCGCATCATCTCGCCGACACGGGCAAGATCGCGCACCGCTACCGACACGCCGCCGGCGGCACGCGACGAACCTTCCGCGTCGACGCTGACGAAGCCGTCGCGCACCGCACCCAGCGGCTGCCACAGCTTCTCCGACATCAGGTCCGCGTAGCGTTGCCCCGAGGCGCGTTCGACGATGATGCCGAGCAGGTCGGAATTGGGCGAACGGTAGCGAAAGGTTTTTCCATGCGGCTCATCCAGCTGCTGCAGCGAAACGAGGAACTCGCGCAGCGTCTCCGACCCGCCGCCCGGGTTCCACATCGTGGCGCGGCGATAACGCGCAAACGCGCTTTCGGGATCGAGATAGGCCTCCTCGAAATCGAGGCTGACGGTCATGTCGAGCACGTGCCGCACGGTGGCATTGGCATAGACCGAGCCCTTGGCTTCGGGCACATACGCCGTCACGGGCGCATTCGGATCGAGCTTGCCCTCGCCTCCGAGTGCGCCGGCAAGGATCGCCGTCAGCGACTTCGAGATCGAAAAAATGATGTGCCGCGCGTCGGGCCGCATCGCGGGCGCGAACCAGTCGCCGACGAAGCGCCCCTTCTTCATCACCGCAAGCGCGTCTGTCGACGAGCGCTCGAGGAAGCCGGCCACGGTCTCGTTTCGGCCATTGGTCGCCACGGTTTCCGCCAGAAGCCCGCCGAGCTCGACCGACGCGCTCTCGACCTTGCCCTCCCCGGCCGGGATCCGCGCGCTGCGCACCATCTCGCCGACATTCTGGAAGGCCCAGCGGTTGAACGGCTGTTCGCGCCAATTGCCGAGCGTCACATCCTTGCGCGCAAAACCGAATGCCTGCTCGAAGGCGTTTGATGACGTCATGATATTTCCTTGCTGCTGAGTATTCCGGTCAGGCGAGTGCGGCCGATATCGCGTGCACGGCCTTCAGGGTCGCCACTGAATAGGGCACGGAGGTGAAGTCGGGCCAGGTCGACAGTTTCACCGTCACCATGCCGGCGTCGAAGTCGATATGGATCAGTTGCCCGAACACGCCACGGCACATCAGTGCGCGCGAGCGCGGATCCTCGATCCAGAACTGGTTGCGGTAGCTGGCTTCCGGCATCGAGGTGCTGAAGTTCGGGCCGTGCACGCCGTTCCGCGTCTCGGCGATCCAATCGGCGGGCACGATGCCGGCGCCGCCTTCGAGGATCGTCTGGCCGAAGCGGGCGTAATCGCGCAACGTCGCGTTGAAGCCACCATCGGCTATCGCATAGCCGGCACTGTCGACGGTGAAACAGGCGCTCTCTTCGGCGCCGATCTTCTGCCACAGCTCTTCCGAAACCAGCTGTGGCAGCCGCTTGCCGGTTGCGCGTTCCATGATGAAAGCCAGCACGTCTGTTTCAATCGAGCGATACTCGAAGGCAGCGCCATGCGGCCGCGTCGTTTCGGTCAGGCGCTCGATCAGCTCGAACATATGCCGCGGCCAGTGGAAGTCGGGGTCCGTATCAGCGGGGACCGGCTTCCAGCCGCAGGCGACGTCGACCTGGCCGATGTCGGAATAGGGATCGGTATAGGCTTCGCTGAAGCGCACGCCCGTGGTCATGTCGAGCACCTGCTGGACGGTGGCACCTTTCCAGCCGGTCGTTGCCAGTTCCGGCAGATAATCGGTCACCAGCTTCTTCGGGTCGACGATGCCACGCCCGGCCACAATGCCGAACACCGTGCCCGTCACCGACTTCGCCACCGATTGCGACAGATGCGGCGTGCGCGGCGTCATGCCGTTGAAATAGCGCTCATAGGCGATCTTGCCGTCCTTGAGCACAAGGAAGCCGTCGGTATAGGTCTCGTCGAGCAGGCCCGAAAGCGTCGTCGGCTTGCCCTGGCTGTCCACGACCGCCAGCCCGTCGAGATCCGTTTCCGCGCGCGGCAATGCGCGCACCGGCCCTTCGCCGCGCCACACCTCCGCCGTCGGTACGATCTCGCGCACATGCTGGAACGCCCAGCGGTTCCATGGCGGCATGTCCCAGGCTGCCTTCGGCACCGGCATTGCCGGCGGCGAGCCCTGCATGATCGGGGGCGGCACATCGCTGTTGCGGTAGGAACTCATCGCGTCACCTCACGCTTTAGGCGAGCATGGGGTCCGGCGCGTGCGCCGGACCCCGCTGTGTTTACTTCTGCAGGTCGGTCCAGATCCTGGTGTAGATCGCATCGACCTCCGGCGGGCACATCAGGGCCATCGTACCATGCGCCTTGCTGGCTTCCGGAATGACGATTTCCGGGGCGTCCTTCATCTCGGCCGGCATGAACTTCTCCGAGCCGGCAATGCCGTTGGCATAGCGGTGGAAGGCCGAAAGCGCGCCCGCGATCTCGGGGTCCATGACGAAATTCTGGAACAGCTTGGCGTTCTCGACGTTCTTGGCGTCCTTCAGCACCACGACGTTGTCGCTCCAGAAGGTGAAGCCTTCCTTCGGATAGCCGTAGTGGACCTCGGGACGCGCCAGGCGGATGCGCAGCGCAGCACCGTTCCAGGTGGTGGAAGCCTGGAAGTCGCCGGCTTTCATCTTGTCGATGGCGCCAAATTCCATGGCGACCCAGTTCGGCTTGGCCGCCACCAGCAGATCTCGCGCCTTCTTCAGCACCTCCTTGTCGGCCGTGCACTGTTCACCGCCGACATAGCGGATCGCGGCTGTTACCACGTCCTTCATCTCGGGAACGACGTTGACCTTGCCCTTCAGCTCGTCGGGCGTCTCGAAGATGATCTTCCAGGTGTTGATGTCACCTTTGTAGGTGGTGGTGTTGACGACGGTCCCAAGGGTGCCCCAGGCCCACGGCACCGAATACTTGCGGCCGGGGTCGAATTCGGGGTTGGCCCAGTCGGGCGCCACGTTCTTGAAGTTCTCCATGCCGCCGGGATTGGTCTCGAGCAGGAGGCCTTCCTTGATCCAGATCGGCAGGTGCGTCTGCGAGGGCACGGCGATGTCGAAGCCGCTGCCGCCCTGGCGCACCTTGGCAAGTGCGGTCTCGTTCGAGTCGTAGTCGGTGATCGTCACCTTGACCTTGTACTTGTCCTCGAACTTCTTGATGACGTCCGGGTTGGTGTAATTGCCCCAATTGTAGATGTTGAGCGCACCTTCGGCGTCGGCGAGGCCGGTTGCGGCCAGCAGCGCCAGGGCCGTGGTGGCGGCGGACAATCTCGTTTTCATGGCAATGTCCTTTCATTCATATGATTTTTTCTGCCAGCGGCAGATAAGAAATGGGTCACTACCGGGATCGATTTTCGTCGATCCCGGCAGCCGTGGCCCGCGCAAAGCCTACTTCTGCAGTTCGGTCCAGATCTTGGTGTAGAGCGCCGTCACTTCAGGCGCGCAGGTCTGCAGGATCTCGCCGTTCTTCTTGAACTCCTCCGGCACCACGACCTCGGGCGCCGAGGTCATGTCCGCAGGCATGAACTTCTCCGAGCCGGCGATGCCGTTGGCATAGCGGTGGAAGGCCGAGTTCATCGCCGCGTTCTCAGGGTCCATCATGAAGTTCTGGAACAGCTTGGCATTCTCGACATTCTTGGCATCCTTGAGGACAACGACGTTGTCGCTCCAGTACTGGAAGCCCTCGACCGGGTAGCCGTAATGGATGGCTGGGTTCTTCAGGCGCTGGCGCAACGCCGAGCCGTTCCAGTCGCTGGTTGCCTTGAAGTCGCCGGCGCCCATCTTCTCGATGGTGTTGTATTCCATGGCGATCCAGTTCGGCTTGGCGGCGACGAGCACGTCGCGCACCTTCTTCAGCACTTCCTTGTCGCCGGTGCACTGCTCGCCGCCGACATACTTGATCGCGGCATGCATGACGTCGTTCATCTCGGGAACGACGTTGACCTTGCCCTTCAGCTCTTCAGGCGTGTCGAAGACGATCTTCCAGGTGTTGATATCGCCCTTGTAGACGTCGGTGTTGACGACCACGCCGACGGTGCCCCAGGCCCACGGCACGGTGTACTTGCGGCCCGGATCGAAGGCCGGATTGGCCCATTCGGGTGCCACGTTCTTGAAGTTCTCCATGCCGCCGGGATTGGTCTCCAGTACCAGCCCTTCACTGATCCAGATCGGCACGTAGGTTTGCGACGGCATGGCGACGTCGAAGCCGTGGCCGCCCTGGCGCACCTTGGCAAGTGCGGTGTCGTTCGAGTCGTAGTCGGTCACAGTGACCTTGACGCTGAACTTCTCCTCGAACTTCTTGATCATGTCGGGGCTGATGTAGTTGCCCCAGTTGTAGATGTTCAGCGCGCCTTCAGCCGAGGCCAGGCTGGTCGACGCCAGCAGCGCGAGGCTGACCGCCATCGACATGGATTTCAGGTTCATCATTTCACTCCCGTTGATTAATCCCGTTTCCTGCTCAAGAAGAAGAACAGCGTGACGATGACGACCGACAAGAGCAGGAAGACGGTCGAGATCGCATTGACCTCCGGCGTGATGCCGCGGCGGATCTGCCCCAGCATGTAGGTTGGCAAGGTGTCCTGCCCGCCCGACTTGACGAACTCGGTGATGACGACGTCGTCGAGCGAGATGACGAAGGCGAGCATCAGGCCAGCGATGATGCCCGGCCACAAAAGAGGCAGCGTCACGCGGCGGAACGCCTTCCACGGCGTGGCGTAAAGATCGGCGGCGGCCCGTTCGAGCGTCAGGTCCATGTTCTCAAGCCGCGCCCGGATCGGCAGATAGGCGAAGGGGATGCAGAACGCCGTATGCGCGGCAATCAGGTAACCCAGCCCCGAATAGCCGGTGGCGACCTTGATCTGGGCAAAGAAGATCAGCAACGCAACGCCGGTGACGATCTCAGGCACCATCAGCGGCTGGTTGATGAAGGCGTATTTGAAGGTCAGCCCGCGATAGGCTTGCGTCCGCGTCGTCGCCAGTGCCGCCATCGTGGCGGCGATCGTAGCCAGTATGGCGGCACACGAAGCGATCTGCAGCGAACGCAGCGACGCGTCGATCACCTGCACGTTGCTCCAGGCGGAGACGAACCAGCGCAGCGAAAAGCCACCCCATTCCGACACCGAGGTCGAGTCGTTGAAGGCGTAGGCGACCAGCACGACGATCGGCAGATAAAGCAGCACGAAGCAGGCCGCGGCGATGGCGGTGAAGCCGGTCTGCTGTCGGATCGAAAACCGCTTAGCCATGACGCGCATCCGATCCCGACGTGTTGCGGACATAGACCAGCAGCGCCACCATGACGATCGCCATGACGGTGATCGACAGTGCCGCCCCCAGCGGCCAGTTGCGGCCCTGCCCGAACTGCAGCTCGATCAGGTTGGCGAACATCATGTTCTTGCCGCCGCCCAGGACGCTCGGCGTCACATAGGCGCCGATGGCGGGAATGAAGACCAGGATCGAACCGGCGATGACACCCGGCTTGACCATCGGGAAGATGATCCGGCGCAGCACCTGCCAGCGGGTGGCATAGAGATCGTAGCCGGCCTCGACGAGGCGGAAGTCGAGCTTTTCCATGCTGGCATAAAGCGGCAGCACCATCAGCGGCAGATAGACATAAACCATGCCGACCATGATGGCGAAGTCGGTGTAGAGCATCTGGATCGGCTGATCGATGATGCCGAGATTGATCAGCGCGGTGTTGACGATGCCTTCGTTGCGGATCACCTGCAGCACGGCGAAGGTGCGGATCAAAAGGTTGGTCCAGAACGGAATGGTGATCAAAAACAGCCAGATGTCGCGGGTCCGCTCCGAGCGCGTCGCAATGAAATAGGCAGTCGGGAACCCGAAGATCAGCGTCGCCACGGTCGCCATCAGGGCCAGTTTCAGCGAGCGCCAGAAGATGGTGAGATGCGCGCTGGCAAAGGCCAGCGTGTCATCGAAGATGTCGCGTTCAAGCAGGACCGACACCCAGCCTTCGGTGGAGAATTTCCACACCACGTCGCCATAAGGTCCCGGTGTCAGGAAAGAGTAGATCAACACGATCAGCAGCGGCCCTGAGGCCGCCAGGAAGATGATGGTCAGCGCCGGCGCCGACAAAAGCCAGCGCTTGCGAACATCGCGGCTTTCATTGAGTTTTTCGACTTCCGCAGCAGTGGCCATGGCTCAGTCCTTCAGGATCTGGGCCGCGTCGTCGCCGATCACCACGCCGACACGCTCGCCACGCTCGAAGGTGGCTCCCGCGCCGCGCGCATTCTGCTGGCGCACGGTGAAGGTCTCACCATCGTCCAGCTTGATGTGAACATGCGTGTCGGTGCCGAAATAGACGACGTTTTCGACCACGCCTGAGATGTCGCCCTGCCCTTTGACGGCTTTGGCGTGCTCGGGCCGGATCACGACGGTCGCGTCGCCATCGGGCTTGAAGCCGTCGGCAACGGTTGCGGAAATGGAGGCGCCAGACTTCAGCGTCACCTTGGCCTTGCCTCCGTCGAGGCTGTCGATCCTGGCGTCGAGGAAATTGGTCTCGCCGATGAAGTCGGCGACGAAACGCTCGGCCGGGCGATCGTATATGTCGCGCGGACTGCCGACCTGCAGGATCTTGCCCGATGACATCACCGCGATGCGGTCCGACATTGTCAGCGCTTCTTCCTGGTCGTGGGTGACGAAGATGAAGGTGATGCCGGTCTCGTGCTGCAGCCGCTTGAGCTCGATCTGCATCTCCTTGCGCAGCTTGTAGTCGAGTGCTGACAGCGGCTCGTCGAGCAGCAGCACCTTGGGCTGCGGCGCAAGCGCGCGGGCGAGTGCGACACGCTGCTGCTGGCCGCCCGAGATCTGGCTCGTCCGGCGCTTGGCGAGCTTCTCCATGCGCACCAGCTTCAGCATCTCGGCGACGCGGGCGTCGATCTCGGCGCGCGGCTTGCCCAGCATCTCGAGGCCGAAGCCGATGTTCTGCGCCACCGTCATGTGCGGAAACAGCGCGTAGGACTGGAACACCGTGTTGACCGGCCGCTTGAACGGCGGCAGTGGCGCGATATCGCTGCCATAGAGCAGGATTTCACCTTCCGAAGGGAAATCGAAGCCGGCGATCAGGCGAAGCAGCGTGGTCTTGCCGCAGCCGGAAGGTCCAAGCAGCGTGAAGAACTCGTTTTCCCTGATCGAAACCGAAACGGTGTCCAGCGCTGCGACCTGCGCCTCTCCCGTCCCGAATACTTTACGAACCCCACGAACCTCGATCGCATTCTTACCCGGTGTATCCGGCACGCAAACGCCCCATTGTTCCGCCCACCTTCACAGTGGAACTTTTTTCCCCGTTCAATTGTCACCACACGCCGTCAGGCTTGGCAACAACGGCTCGCAGTCATGTCGTCAGGCGCTTGCCATGCGGCTCACGCCTGGTAGGTCACCCGCCCCCCGCAGATGGTCGTCACCTGCCGGACCTCGTGCAGCACGGCCGGATCTGTCGCTTCGATGTCGGCCGAAAGCACAACCAAATCGCCGAAATAGCCCGGTTTCAGCTGGCCCTTCCGATCTTCGTTGAACTCGGCATAGGCGCCCTCGACCGTGTAGCCCGCCAGCGCCTGGTGCAGCGAAACGCTCTGGTCGGGCATGTCATCAGCCCAAGGCTTGCGCAGCATCGCCGCCTGCATGCCCTCGATCGGATCGATCGGCGCCACCGGCCAATCGGAGGCGAACACCACATGCGCGCCCGCCTCGATCAGGGTGCGCGTCGGATAGGCATAGGGCCAGCGCTCCCGGCCGATGCGCGACACCGTCGGCTCCAGCGGAAAGCTCATCGCGCCCGGCGGGTGCGGAGGCTGCATCGAGGCGATCACGCCGAGGTCGACGAAGCGCTGGATGTCATCAGCGGTGGTCAGCTCGACATGCTCCACCCGGTGGCGGCTGTCGCGCGTGCCGTTGGTCCTTGCGGCAGCTTCGTAGCCGTCAAGCACGGCGCGTGTCGCCCCGTCGCCGATCGAATGCACGGCGATCTGCAGGCCGCGTCTGTCGATCTCGGCGGCGATGCGCTTGAATTCCTCGGGCGAAAACAGCGGCTCGCCGACCCAGTCCGGACGGTCGGCATAAGGCTCGATCATGACGGCCGTCCAGGAGTCCAGCACGCCGTCATAAAACAGCTTGACCAGACCCGACGACAGCCGGTCGCTGTCATAGCGCTCGGCCATGGCGGACGCCTTGTCCAGCATGTCGAGCGTCATGAAGTTCTTGTAGTGGAACGGGATCTTCACCCGGCAGATCAGGTCACCCTCGGCCTCAACCTCGGACAGAAGTTCCAGCTGGTAAAAATTGCCGTCCATGTTCTGGACAGAGGTGATGCCGTGGCGCGCGCACCAGTCGAGGCCGCGGCGCATGATGGCGCGGTCGCCAGCACGCTCCTCTGCATTGGGCATCGGGTCGGGCTCGCCGCCCGTCGACAGGCCGAGCCGCACGCGCTCCTCACCCGCAAGCTTGAGCACCGGGTTGAACGCCTCGTTCTCGCGCAACTCGCCCTCGGCCAGGCCGTCGGCGCCCATGACGATCTCGTTGCCGGGCGTCAATTCGCGCCCGCGCAGCACATCGGCCATTTCGAGCGCCTTGGTGTTGGCCCAATAGGTGTGATGGTCGGGTGCCGCCATCAGGAAGGCCCTGTCAGGCAGGATGGCGTCGAGGTGATGCCTCGTCACGCGCTCGCTGCCCAGGATCGTGTAGTCGGCGCCCTGGGCTACCAGCATGCGCTGGTCCGGACGTTCAGCCGCATAGGCCAGCACCGCCTCACGCAAAGCCTCGAAGCCGTGCACGCCGGCAAGCTGCAAATGCGCAAGTTCGGCGGCACCGGAGAAGAGATGCATGTGCGCTTCGATGAAGCCCGGAACCACCGAGCCGCCGCGTGCGTCGATGACCTTGGTGTCGGGGCCGCGCAGCGCTTCGATCGTGGAGTTATCGCCGACAGCTGCGATCAGTCCGTCCTTGACGGCCACCGCTTCGGCAGCGGGCCGGGTCGAGTCCATGGTCAGCACGCGACCGTTGATGACGATCAGGTCGGCATTGCGAACCGTTTGGACAGACATCGCGACTCCGCGCACTTGACTGACTGAGCGTTCAAACCCGCATCGGCTGCCCCATCCCCAAGGAGTGATGCAACCAGACAGCAAGGCTGAGGCCGGTTCGCTGTCCCAGGAATTCCTCTTGTTTCCCTAAAGACAGCGTCGAGAAAAAATGCGACTAATTATTCGCGTTTGTCAATATGCGGGTTTCCCCGGGGATGCGTTGTGGAGGACGTCTCTCGTGTATGATGGCGACGAGCAGGGAGCGAGAAGTTCAGTCCGTGAATCGCAGTCTGACAAAGAAGGCCACGACGGCGCTTAGCCCGCGCAAGCAGCCGCGACAGGAACGGTCGAGCAAGGTCGTCGACAGGATTCTGGACGCGGCACTGATCCTGACGAGGGAACAGGGAACCAAGACGCCGACGACGCTTGCCATCGCGCAGCGCGCCGGCCTGTCCGTCGGCTCGGTCTATCAGTACTTCCCCAACAAGGAAGCCATTCTGCTCGACCTCGCCCGTCGCTGGCTCGGTGCGTTTCCCGAGGTGATCGCCAAGCGCATCGCAGCTCCCCGCCCCGCCAACCGCGCCGAATTCCAGCAGGAGGTGGACAAGCTCTTCGTCGACACCTCCAGGCTCTATCTCGACAACGCCACCCTGATGCCTGTCATCGAGGCCATAACAGGCAATCCCGATCTCAGACCCATCCAGAACGAATATGACGACCAGATCATCGCGCTTTACGCCGCCTGGCTGCAGCATGTGAACCCGGCCCTTGAGGACGGCATCGCCAGCCGGCTCGGCGTGGTGATGATGGAAGTCGGCCACGTCTGCCGCCTCGTCGGGCTCAAGCGCGACCGCAAGGCCTTCGATCTCATCCAGGACGACGTCAAGACCATGTGGCTTGCCCTCGTCGCCCCCTATCTCGACCTCAACTAAAACCAGGAAGGATTTTCATGAAGACAGTCTTTTCGCCGCTCCACGCCGGCCACAGCGGCCAGATGGAGCTTGTCGCCGGCGCCATCGTGCCCGGCTTCGAAAAACCCTCGCGGGCCGAGATCATCAAGGCACGGATCGAAAATCAGAAGCTGGGGGAAATCCTGGCGCCCGAGATACACGATCTCACCGCCGCAAAGCGGGTGCACACCGCCGACTACATCGACTTCCTGCCCACCGTCTGGCCGCAGTGGGAAGCCGCCGGCAAGACCGGCTCGGCCATTCCCTTCGCCTGGCCGACGCGCGGCCTGCGCGGCGACGTCCGCCCCCAGACCATCGAGGCGCTGCTCGGCTACTATTCCTTCGACGGCGGCGCGAGCTTCGTGAAGGGCACATGGGACGCCATCAAGTCGTCCTATGACGTGGCGCTGACCGCGGCCGAGCTCATCAAGGCTGGCGAACGCGCCGCCTTCGCGCTCTGCCGTCCGCCAGGGCACCACGCCGGTGCTGCCTTCATGGGCGGCTACTGCTTCATCAACAATGCCGCCGTTGCAGCCCAATGGTTCCGCGACCAGGGCGCCAAGCGCGTCGCCGTACTCGACGTCGACTACCACCACGGCAACGGCACCCAGGAGATTTTCTACGACCGCCCCGACATCCAGGTCATCAACCTGCATGGCGACCCGCTGACCGAGTATCCGTTCTTCCTCGGTCACGCCGACGAGCGCGGTTCAAGCGCGGGCGAAGGCTTCAACCTCAACTACCCGATGCCGTTCGGCACCTCGTGGGAGAAGTGGAATGAGGCGCTGGAAGATGCCTGCCAGAAGCTCGCCGCCTATGCGCCGGACGTCGTTGTCGTGTCGCTCGGCGTCGACACCTTCGAGAAGGATCCGATCAGCCACTTCAAGCTGACCAGCGCCGACTATCCCAGGATCGGCGCCCGCATCGCCAAGCTCGGCCTGCCGACATTGTTCGTCATGGAAGGCGGCTACGCCGTCGATGAAATCGGCGTCAACGCCGTCGGCGTGCTCACCGGTTTCGAAGGGCGGTAACGAGCTAAGCCGTCGCGCCCGCCTGGGCCGCGGCGGCTGCCGCCTTGCGTTTGCCGAACCTCGTCAGCAGATAGGCCAGAGCAAGCCCACCAACCGCGATGCCGACCGCCAGCAGCGGCCGGTACCAGAACCAGGCAATGGCAATCGTCGCGGTCCCCACCAGCAGCGCCAGCACGAAGGCGATCAGCCCGGTGCCCATGCGCACGATGCTGCCGACAAACGGAATCACGTCGGCCAGGACGCCGAGCGGCGCCAGCAGCAGCCCGAAGCCGATAGCCAGCAACAGCAGGCAGCCGGCGCGCACCAGCCAGGTGATGAGGGTGTTGACGCTCACCGCATCGGCGAACATTTTGTCGGCCGGCACCCTGCCACTGTCGACCAACAGCAACTCGTCGCCGGCCACCGTCTGGTAGGGCGAAAACCTGTCGCCGGTTTGCCGCCCGATGACACTGATGTCGCCTAATGGCACCAACTGGTAGCCAATGCGGTAGTCACCGATTGCCGGAGAGGTCGGATTGGCGCCGAGATAGATGCGCCCATCGACGACGCTGACACGTTCGGTGCCGGGATAGGCCGCGGCGATATCTGGAAGCTGGCTCGGCGTGATGGTCAGCGGATTGCTGTCGCCGATGCGGTCGAACACCGGCTCGTCCAGCGTGAAGGCGCCGAGCTTGCCCTCATGGATCTGGAACGTGCGCGAACCGAGTTCCATCGGCGGGTTCTGGTGGTTGCTTACCTGCTTGAACTCCGAGGAGGCGATCGGGCGGTCCTGCCATTCCTTGGCATAGCTGTAGGTGGTGACGGTCTCTTCGCCACCACCCAGCTTGGTGTTGGTCTCCGACTTGGAGTTCTCAACCCACTGGAACATCTCGGCGGTACGCACCAGGCGCACGCCCTTGGACTCGATGGCGAAGTCCGGATCGCTGACCTCGTCCGACGTGGTCAGCGGGCCTGTGGTGTGCACCAGCTCGCCTTCATTGACGGGATCGACCTTGTCGACAGGCACCGATATCACGGCGCCCGCCCCTTCGGCCAATGAGCGCGCGGTGGTCACCGCCCGGCCCTCGTTCCAGAACAGCACTGCCACCATGGCAACGGCAAGGATCAGCCCGACCAGCACGCCGCCGACCGAACGCTTGATCCGTCCGAACCACGACACGCTGGTCACTTCACGAAATTGATCGCTCATTGCATTCCCCTGCCCAAGTGGACGCAGCGTTAGGCCGATTGTGCCGACCGATCAATGGCGATTTTCGCAAGCTTTCCCCAAGGTTTCCGCGACGTTTCACCCCGCCTTGAGTCTGTCGAAGGACTCTGAATTAACTTTTTGTCAATTATGTTTGCGGAGCGATTCGCGAGGGGTTAGATTACACCCGAATCAGCCGGTCCTCGGGGGGCGCGGCGAACCACCAACGCTCTGAAATACTGGGGATTTCCCCGGTGGAGAGCGCGTCAGGTTTCGCGCAACCAGCACGGATTCGGCCGATGGATGCCCAAGCGTCCGCGTCGCGTTTTTAACGTCAAAGTTTTGAGTTTTTCGACCGGTTCGGGCACCGCCCAAATCTGGTTCCATAATGGATTCCGGCAGAAGTTTTTGAGATGACCGCCCTCGCAGCCCGCAACGAACAGACCACCGTCGCAGCAAGGCTCGCATCCAGAAGCGATCTCACCGCCTTCTTCATGAACCTGACCGACGAGATCGGCGCCGACGGCTACATGCTCGTCGCCATCGCCCAGGACCAGGAACGCGACAATCTCCAGATCATCGCCTCGAACTGGATCTACGACGCCATCCAGCTCGCCGGCCACGCTTTGATCGCCGGCCTCGCCCAGGGCCCGTTCGCCAGCGCGCCAGGCGTCCGCCCGCAGAGCCTGCTTGCCTCCCAGGCACCCGCAGTGCTCGGCGGCGAGGAAGCCCGCCTGCTCGACGTGCTCGGCCATGCCGAAATCTTCGCGCTACGCCTGCATGTCGGCCGCCAGCGCCTGTTTGTCCTGTTCTCGGCGGCCGAGGCCGGCCGCATCGACCCCGACGTCATGCCGCGCACCCAGCTCGAATGCTGCTATGCCCTGTCGCAGGCGCCGAGCGTGCTGGCCGCAGCGACGATGCAGGACCCGCTTTCGGACCGCGAGCGCGAATGCCTGTTTTGGGTGTCCGAAGGCAAGACCACCGACGAGGTGGCGCTGATCCTCGGTGTGTCGTCCAACACCGTCAACAGCTACATCACCCACGCGATCCAGAAACTGTCGGCATCCAATCGCGCCATGGCGATTGCAACCGCGATCAGGAGCGGCATCATTTGAGCTACGCCCAGGCAAAGCAGCTGAGCCGCGCACCCGAATTCCAACAGGACGTGCCGGCCGCCCCACACCCGGTGGGCCTGCACGCCGTCACACTCGCGGATGCCGCCAGGCGCTGCCGCTGGATCTCGGTCGATCTCGGCGCCCGCGATTTCGCACTGTGCCTCGCCGGATCGTCGGCCGACAGCGGCCGGCTGACGCCATGCTTTGATTCCGACTATCCCAGCACCATGTCCGCGGCGCGCCTGCTTGGCGGCGGCATCGGCGAACACCTGATGCGTCATGCGCGCCAGTCGACGGCGCCATGCTGGTGGGCGGACGACGCCGACGCGGCGCAGGCCTTTGCGGCACTTCCCTGGACGAGCCGCATCGAACCGCTTGCGCAGAGTGGCCGCGGCATCGCCTTCCCAGTTTACACCGATCGCGGCCAGGTCGGCCTTTTCATCTTCGCCGGCGCGGAGCTTTCGCCCAATCCACAATCGCTGCACGACCTGCACGGACGCTGCTTTGCCCTGTTCGATGCGGTCGCCCGCATCATTTCCACCCAGTCCCGCGACCTGCCGTCGATGTCGCGTCGCGAGATCGAGTGCCTGAAGCTGACCTCGCGCGGCTACACCAGCGAAGAGATCGCCAAGCTGCTCAAGCTTTCGGTCCACACCGCCAACCAGTACCTCACCCAGACGACGCAGAAGCTCAATGCCGTCAACCGCATGCATGCGGTCGCCAAGGCCTTGCGGATGGGCCTGATCGACTAACGTAGAGTCACGCCAGGCCGAGCCGAAATGGCGGATTCCGAGAACCGGAGCGGAGCGTAAATTCAAGTACGTGAGCACCGGAAGCGCAGGGAGCCGGCATTTGCAGGCCGGCCTCACCTGAATCCTAGGCCGCTTCGGCCTGCGGTGCTTCCGTCTGCCTGATCATCGCGTGCTGGATGGCCGCGGCGAGATATTCGGTGTTCTTTTCGGGCTCAGGATCGGGCTTTTCGAACGACACGTAGTGGACTTCCACCGATGCGTTGTTGGCCGTCATCGACAGCTGGAAATAGACCACGGCCCCTTCGGGCCGGAGCTCGAGGTCGAGAACGATGCGCGGAGCGCCTGTCCAGCTGACATGCGCCTCGCCACCCAGGCCGAGACGCAGCGCGCCTGGCATGAAATACAGCTCCGCCGCTGAATCGACGAGATCCGCCACGTTGGCGAAATGCTCCAGCCGGATGAAGGCGATGTAGTCGGCCAGGTCGACGAGGCGCAATTCGCGCACCACCGGCTGGATGGCCGTTGCGACAAGGACTTCACGGGACGAAGCATGCTGCTGATTTTTCATGACGGATTGCGCTGAGCCCTGTTTCCGTAAACGATCCGCACCAGTTCGGCGACGGCCTGATAGAACTGCGATGGAATGACACTATCCACCGAAACTTGCTTGTACATGGAGCGGGCAAGAGCCACGTCCTCGAATACTGGAATGCCGTTCTGTTCGGCAATTTCGCGGATCTTCAGCGCCACAAGGTCCTGCCCCTTGGCCAGCACGACAGGTGCTGCATCCTCGTTGCGGACATAGCGCAGCGCGATGGCGAAGTGGGTCGGGTTGGCAATCACCAGCGTTGCCTTGGGCACCGCCGTCATCATGCGCTGGCGGGCGCGGTCACGGGCGATCGAACGCAGGCGGGCCTTGACGATCGGATCGCCTTCCGACTGCTTCATCTCGTCCTTGACCTCCTGCTTGGTCATGCGCTGTTCCTGGAACCAGTGGAAGCGCGACCACAAGATGTCGGCGACGCCGATGGCCCCCATGACGAAGACGATCGCCACCAGGATATCGACGGTGATGCCGCGAATGACATCGCTGAAGGCAACCGGGTTGGTGATCATGCCGGCGAGCAGCCTTCGATGATCGTCCGACAGCACGAAGTAGAGCACGATCATGACGAAGCCGAGCTTGCACAGCGACTTCAGGAACTCGACGAGGCCCTGCGCGCCGAACATCCGCTTCCATCCCTTGGTCAGCGAAATGCGGTCGACTTGCGGGCGGATTCGCTCGCCTACGAACTGCGGCACGTTCTGGATCAGCGAAGCGCCGACTCCGGCCACGATCAGCATCAGGAACAGGCTGGCGACGGCACGGCCGACTTCTACTGCAACGGCCTGGTAGAGCTCGGTGACGTCACGCTCGGTGCCGAGCGGCCACGCCTCGGGTTTCTCGAGAAAGTTCGCCAGGAAGACGCCAAGTTCGGTCACCGCCGAGCCGGCGAAGAACACGGCGTAGACCATGATCGCCAGAAACGAGGTGAAGATCGCGATTTCCTTGGAGACAGGCAACTTGCCTTTCTCCATCGTGTCGCGGATTTTCTTCTCTGTCGGCTCTTCTGTTTTGGAGTCTTTGTCCTCGCCCGACATCGCTCAGCAGACCGCGGCCGACGGGGTCAGGCGGCGTTCTGCGTCGATGGCAGTTCGAGGAGCCCCTCGTTGGCCATGCGCAAAGCGGTGGAGGCGACGGTCTTGCGTGCGCGCAGGATATCGGCCGGTTGAACGCCTTCCGATCCCTGGCCGAGTTCGGATTCGATCATGCGGCGCGTGCGTGCGCCGATCGACGACAGCACGGCTTCGGCAAGCGGCAGCGCCGTGCCGCGCAGGGCAAGCGTGATGAGTTCGCTCGACAGCCCATCGAACAGTGCGACGCGCGCCTTCTGCGACATGGCCGGAACGTCCTCGAATGAGAACAGCCGGGCCCGGATGGCGTCGAGATCAGCCATGCCGACCTCTCTCAGGTCGCTCATGACTTCTTCGAGCTGCGACTTGTCGAGTTCGTTGAGCACGCTGGCGACACGCGTCTGGCCAACCGAAGTGTCCTTCTGGGCGCTTTCGGTCAGGACGCGGCTGCGGATCTGGTCTTCGACCAGCTTGGTCGCGGCCTCCGGCACACTCGCCAGTTCCATCATGCGCTTGATGATCTCGCTGCGCACCGGCTTTTCCAGCGACAACACCACCCTTGCCGCATAGGTCGGCGCGAGATTCGACAGGATCATCGCCGCGGTCTGCGGATGCTCATTGGCGAGGAATGCGCCGATCTGGGTTGCTTCGAGCCTTTCGACCTGCGGCCACACCGGCGGCAAGTTGTCCTTGATCGCCAGGGGTGCGCCGCCCATCAGCGCGTTCATCTCTTCCGGCGACAGGGACTCGTTGAGGATCGTGTCCATCTTGTCGGCCGAATCGAGCAGGCCGGCACCTTCGGTGAACTCGGCCTCGAACTCGGCGACGATGCGTTCGAGGTCTGCCTGGGGGATGGTGCGCAGCAGCCGCGCACCTTCGATCAGCGCCTTGAGCTCATCCTGCTTGAAGAACTTGAGCAGCCGGCTTGCCGACGGCTTGCCCATCGCCACCAATATGGCCGCCGCCTTCTGCGGCCGCGTAAGCGTCGCCAGCGTCGTCATGCGGAAGCCTTTCTAGAAGCGAGGGTAAGCACGGTCAAAGTCCTCAGGCGCTCTTGGTCGCCGCAACGATTTCGGTCAGGCGGATGCCGAAGCGCGACGGGTCGCTTTCGAGCACGGTGATCTCGCCACGGGCGATGCGGCGGCCATTGACGACGACGTCGACCGGTTCGCCGATGCGTCGGTCGAGCGCGACGGTCGAGCCTTTCTGCAACGCCATCAGCTCGGACACCGGCATTTCGGTGCTGCCCAATACGATCTGCACCTCGACCGGAATGCCGAAGATCACGCTGTTGTTGCCTGCGGCGGCGGTGCTCGCAGCACTTGGTCGTTTTTCCTCTTCGCTCAGAACGCCGCGCAATTCTTCGATGGCACGGTTGAGCTGATCGTCCTCGACTTCCTCGATTTCGGGCTTTTCGACCTCGGGCTTGGACTGCGCCTTGCTCATCGGTGTTCTCCAGTTCTGTCGTTCGCGGTGGCTGCTAGGCAGCGCTCAACCCGCGACGATCCCTTCAATTGTTTCTTCGGTAGAGTCGAACGGACGCCGGATGCGTACGGTGTAGTTCTGGCCGAGCTTGCCGAACTCGCAGGCAAACAATGTCTTGCCGCGGGCGGCGATAATCGCGTTGGACTGGGTGTTTTCGGCGAGTTCGATGACCTGCCCGACCACGAGCCCGGTCAGGTCGCCAAGCGTCATGCGGCCGATCGGCATCGAGGCCTCGAGCTTGACTGTCGAGCGCATCAATTCGTCGGAGAAGCGCGAGCGCCATTCGGTGGCTGGCGCGGCATTTGTTTCCACCTCGGCCGGGCGGCGATCCGTCACCAGCACGCGCTGCGGCAGGGTCAGCGTCAGCGTACCGCGCGAAACCGTCGTCGAAACGGTCAACACGATGCGCGCCGAAGGTCCGTCGCGGAAGACATGTTTCTTCATCGTCGCGCCGGTCATCGCTTCCGGCGCCGGCAGTTTGACGCCGAGCCCGCCATCCGGGCCTTGCGCGTTCAGCGCGCGCGCGACGTCCTGGGTCAGCAGCGAGACAACGCCGAGCTCGATCGACGAAAGATCGCGGTCGATCGGCGCGACATCGCGCGTGGGGTCGCCGCCGAACATCAGGTTGACCAGGATGGCGATCGCCTGCGGATCGAACGTCATCACCAGACCATCGGGCGAAGCGCGGGTCGGAGCAACGGTCATCGCCTGGTTGTTCTTGCCGGCCTTGGCATCGGTCATGCGGCCAAGCTTGACCTCGCCGACCTCGACGAAAACGGGCGAAGGCAGCACGTCGTTGATGGCTTCTGCAACCGCGGTTGCCGCGCGCTCAGCCAGACGGCGCGACGCGGCAAGTACTTTCTCCGGTTCGCCGGTATCGCCCAACAGGCGCTCGATGACGACGTCCCGCGATTCCGCCGGGCTTGCGGTGGTATTCATGACTTGCGATGCCCTTTGTCAGCGTCCCGCATTGCCTCAGGCCGCCTTCTTTTCGACGATGGCTGTGTTCAGCGTGCTCTGCTCGACCGAATCGATCGACGGACGATCGTAAGACGAAATCGTCTTGCGGCCGAACTCGATCGCCACCTGCGGCAGCGAACCGTTCATGTAGGCAAGCAGCGTCTGCTTCACGACGATGTAGAGGCGGTTTTTCTTCTCGCGCACCGTCTTGATCTTGGTGGCGATCGGACCGACCACCGCATAGGACAAGAAGATGCCAAGGAAGGTGCCGACCAGTGCGGCACCGATTAATCCGCCGAGGATCTCGGGCGACTGGTCGAGCGCGCCCATCGCCTTGACCACGCCGAGCACGGCGGCGACGATGCCGAGCGCCGGCAGGCCGTCGCCCACAGCGATCAGCGCGTGATAGGACTTGAGCTTGTCGGTGCGGATGGTCTGGATTTCTTCGTCCATCAGCGCCTCGATCTCGTGCGAACGAGCATTGCCGATGATGATGATACGGCAATAGTCGCAGATGAAATGCGTCAGGTCGTAGTTCTTCAGCACCGAGGGATAGGCCTGGAAGATCGGCGAGTCGTCTGGGTTGTCGATATGGGCCTCGACCTCGGAGCGCGTCTTGGTGCGCAGCTCGCGCATCAGCGAATGCAGAACGCCCAGCGTTTCGAGATAGTCCTGCTCTTTCGGCACCGCCTGCTTGAGCGCTTCGACAATCGCCTTGCCGGTATCCTTGACGGTGGCCATCGGGTTGGCGACCAGGAAGGTGCCGAGGGCTGCGCCGCCAATGATGACGAGCTCCCAAGGCTGCATCAGGACTTCTAGGTGTCCACCCATCGCCATGAAGCCGCCGAGCACACAGCCCAGCGTCACGACGAGTCCGATCAGAATGCCCACAGCAGGTCCTTCCGCATTCAAAGCAACATGCAGGCACAGATAGCTGCCGTGCCTTGTGTGAGGCTTGAAGGACCATCGCGAGCCGATTCAGCCTCGCGCAAGCATTTGAGCGTAGCCTTCCCCGTCTATGCTGCGGCGGAAGGGCTGTTGTCGTGATCAATACCTATACGAGCTACCAGCTGATCGCGCGGGATCTCGGCAAGGCTCTTAGTCGTGTCGAGGACCAGCCCACGGTCGAGCGCGAAACGGAATACTACCTCAAGAACATCACCAAGGTGAAAAGCGTCGACGAGTTCGTCAAGAACGACCGTCTGTTCAAATACGCCATGAAGGCGCACGGCCTCGAAAACATGGCCTACGCCAAGGCCTTCATAGCCAAGGCCTTGAAGGAAGGCGTGGCCAACAAGGACAGCTTCGCCAACAAGCTGAGCGACAAGCGCTACGCCGAATTCGTCAAGAGCTTCAACTTCGCCGAGCTCGGCGACAAGGCCACCATCTTCAACAAGGCGCAGCAGGGCGCGGTCGACAAGTACCTCGCCCAGGTCAAGCTGGGTGGCGGCAACCCCAACTCGCCTGCCGTTCAGCAAGAGGTCCAATATTACCTCGACAACATCGTCAAGGTGAAGTCGGCCAAGGACCTGATGTCCGACACGCGGCTCTACGCCTTCGCGATGAAATCCTTCGCCATCGAAGCTTCGATCCCAAACAAGGAGATGATGGAGAAGGTTCTGGCCGGCGGCGTTCGCGATCCGAAAAGCTTCGCCAACCAGATGACGGACAAGCGCTACGCCGCGTTCGCCAGCACCTACAACTTCGAGGCCTTCGGCGAGAGCGCGACGACCTACAATCCGGCCCAGAAGCCGGCGGTCGACAAATATGTGCGCCAGACGCTCGAGGAAAACGCCGGCAAGAGCAATGAGGGCGTGCGCCTCGCCCTCTATTTCGAGCGCAAGGCCAAGACCGTCACCAGCTACTACGAAATCCTCGCCGACCCCGCCCTCGCCAAGGTCGTGCGCACGGCACTCGGCCTGCCTGAATCCTTTGCCTCTGCCGACATCGACAAGCAGGTCAAGCTGTTCGAAAGCAAACTCAAGATCGAGACCTTTTCAAATCCCAAGAAGCTCGGCGACTTCCTCAAGCGCTTCACCAGTCTGTGGGAAATCAACAACCCTTCCTCCCCGGTACAGCAGTCAGTCGGCGTGCTCTTCGGCAATTCACCATCCTATGGCATCTCAGCCGACCTGCTGTTTGCCATGCATAAGATGAGGTTCTGAGACATCATGCAGAACGGTCTCTACGTCGCCCTTTCCGCCCAGGTCGCACTGGAAAAGCGTCTCAATACCATCGCCGACAATGTCGCCAACGCCTCGACCGTCGGCTTTCGCGCCACCGGCGTGAAGTTCGAGGACGTCGTTTCCGGCATCGGCCCGAAATCCGTCTCTTTCACCTCGCCGGGCGACACCTATCTTTCGACCCAGCATGGCGGCATGCGCGAAACCGGCAACCCCTTCGATTTCGCCGTCCGCGGCGACGCCTGGTTCGGCATCGAGACCCCTGCCGGCGTCGTGATGACGCGCGATGGCCGCTTCTCCATGACCGCCGAAGGCCAACTCGTCACCGTCGAGGGCCACCCGGTGCTCGACGCCGGCGGCGCGCCGATGCAGCTCGACCCGCGCGCCGGACCGCCAACCGCGGGCACCGACGGCTCGTTGCGCCAGGACGGACGCCTGGTCGGCGCCATCGGCCTCTACGAATTCAACCCGGGCACCAATTTCGTCCGTTACGGCAATTCCGGCGTCATCCCGCCGTCAGCGCCCGAGCCGGTCGTCGACCGCATGGATGCCGGCATCGTCCAGGGTTTCGTCGAGGAGTCCAACGTCAATCCTATCAAGGAGATGACCAAGCTCATCATGGTGCAGCGCGCTTTTGAGAGCACCGCCGCCCTGATGCGCCAGACCGAAGCCTCGTTCTCCGAAGCCATCAAGACCCTTGGCTCGAAGTAAGTGAGCACCTCGCTGGCCAATATCCGCAACGAGCCCGAGGCGGTTCACGACAATCGGCTCGAAGCGCTCGAGCGGATCCAGCATCGCTTCGCCGACGACCGCCTGCTGGTCAGGCGTGGTGGGCAAGTCACGGAAATCGCGCCGACCCACTACAAGGTCGGCGGCCTCTCCTCGATCGCGCGCCTCGGCGACATCGTCGAGCATCGTGGCCATGGCCGCAACCGCCGTGGCGAGATCGTCCAGATCGGCCGCGATGAAGTGCTTGTCGCGCCATACGAAAGCAGCGGCGATGTTGGTGTCGGCGACGCCGTCTTCACCCGTGGTCCGATCGCCATCACGCCCCATCCAAGCTGGCGCGGTCGTGCCATCGATGCCCTTGGTCGCCCCATCGACGGCGGCACGCCGTTGATCCGCAACACCAGGCAGGATGCGGCCGAAGCCATCCCGCCGGCAGCCCTCGCGCGCCAGCGCGTCGAAACCGGCTTCATGACCGGCGTCCGCGTCATCGACATCTTCACGCCTCTCTGTTTCGGCCAGCGCATGGGCATCTTCGCCGGCTCCGGCGTCGGCAAGTCGACGCTGCTTGCCATGCTCGCCGGTGCTGACGCCTTCGACACCGTCGTCGTCGCGCTGATCGGCGAACGTGGCCGCGAAGTCCGCGAATTCCTCGAAGACACCATCGGCGTGGCCTCCATGGCCAAGACCGTCGCCGTCGTCGCCACCTCCGACGAGAGCGCGATGATGCGCCGCCGTGCGCCTGATACCGCCATGCGCGTCGCCGAGCATTTCCGCGACCGTGGCGACCGCGTGCTGCTGGTGCTCGATTCGATCACCCGTTTTGCCCACGCACTCCGCGAAGTCGCCATCGGTGCCGGCGAGCCGCCGGTGGCGCGCGGCTACCCCGCATCCGTCTTCACCGAGCTGCCCAAGCTGCTCGAACGCGCCGGCCCCGGCATGGAGGGCACCGGCTCGATCACCGCGATCATCTCGGTGCTCATCGACGGCGACGACCATAACGATCCGGTCGCCGATTCCGTCCGCGGCATCCTTGACGGCCACATCGTGCTCGACCGCTCGATCGCCGAGCAGGGCCGCTATCCCCCGGTCAATCCGCTGGCATCGATCTCGCGTCTCGCCGGCAAGGCCTGGACCCCTGAGCAGCGCCAGCTCGTCAGCAAGCTCAAGGCGCTGATCTCGCGCTTCGAGGATACGCGCGACATCCGTCTGCTCGGTGCCTACCAGCCCGGTGCCGATCCGGACCTCGACCTCGCCGTGCGCCAGGTCCCTGTGATCTACGAAGCACTCGGCCAGTCGCCAGTCGACGGGCCTTCGCTCGATCCGTTCTCCGACCTCGCACGCCATCTGAAATCCAAGGATAGAGCCCATGTTCAGGCGGAATGACCCGGCAAGCGAGTTCCTTGAGATGATCGGCTCCAAGGACAAGCCGCGCACGCTGCTGCAGCGCCTTGGCTTGAAGCGCTCGCCGCTGACGATCGCGCCACGGCGCGAAAAGCGCGACCACCGCAGCGACTTCATCATTGCCGCCTTGGGCATTGCGCTCGGGCTCACCTGCGCGCTGTTTCCCTGGTACATCTTCTTCAACCAGGACAAGTTCGGCATTCGCGCGATGAAATTCTCCGGCGGTGGCCAGAATGACCAGGCGCCGCCACTGGTGATGGGCCAGCAGGTCGAACGCGTCGGCGCGCCGATGTCGGTCGAAGACATTCCGCCGATGAAGCTCGACCTGTTTGCAACCGGCTCGCTGCGTCCTGACAAGGACAATGAGGCCGGCGTTCCTGGCCTTGCCGAACAGCCCTTCCCCGGACCCAAGATCGAGTTCAAGCTCGTCCATATCACCAACGGCCGCGCCATGGTCGAAGACGACGCCGGCGTCTGGGTCGTCCAGCGCGGATCGGTCCTTCCCGACTCGAGCCGCGTCGCATCGATCGAGCAGCGCGACGGCAAATGGGTGCTCGTCACCTCGCGCGAAGAGGTCTTCCAGGTCTCGCAATAATGGCGCTGGGCCCCGCGCAAGGCCCGCGCAAGACTGGGGCAATAGTGTTTGGAAATCTGCTCGGAGATTTCCATGGACCCCGTCAACCTGTTCGATCTGGCCGCCCAGCAGGCTCGCTGGCTATCAGTGCGCCAGAACGCCATCGCCGGTAACGTCGCCAACGCCAATACGCCCGGCTACCGGACCAACGACATCGAACCGTTCGACAAGGTTCTTGATCGTTCGCGTGTCGCGATGACCTCGACCCAGACGGGTCACCTCAGCGGCGGCGCCACCGAAGCCGGTTACGCCATCAAGGCCGAGGATCCCAAGCACGCGGTCCTGCCTTCCGACAACACGGTCGCCGTTGAAGACGAGCTCATGAAAGCCGGCGAGGTCCGCCGCTCGTTCGAGCTCAACACGGCCATCGTCAAGGCCTTCCACCGCATGATCATGCTAAGCACGAAGGCCTGACGCCGATGGATCCGCTCGTCGCCGCCCTCAAGGTCGCCGGTTCCGGTCTCGGAGCCCAGTCCGAACGCCTTCGCATCGTTTCGGAAAACCTCGCCAACGCCCAGTCGACCGGCAACACGCCCGGTGCCGATCCCTATCGCCGCAAGACTGTCAGCTTTGCTGCCGAGCTCGACCGAGCCACTGGCGCCTCGACAGTCGAGATCGCCTCGATCGGCCATGACCAGACTGCCTTTCCGCTGGAATTCCAGCCCGGCAACGAGGCCGCCGACGCCGCCGGTTTCGTCAAGATGCCCAACGTCAATGTCATCATCGAAATGGCCGACATGACCGAGGCCAACCGCTCCTATGAAGCCAACCTGCAGGTCGTCAAGCAGGCACGCGAACTCATTTCCATGACGATTGATCTTATGAGGAACCAGTAATGATCGGCAGCATCAGCCCAGTCGGCACCCAGCTACTGTCCAAGCCGACCAGCATTGTGCCCGAGGCTGGCGCGGCCGCCGGTGGCGGTGTCGCCTCGTCATTCGCCGCAGCGCTTGCGGACGCCGCCGCGCAGACCCAGGCGACCTTGCGCCAGGCCGAGCAGCTGTCGCTCGCCGGTCTCCAGGGCAAGGCCGACACGCGTGAAGTCGTCGACGCGGTGATGAGTGCCGAACAGGCGCTGCAGGCCGCCGTCGCCATCCGCGACAAGATCGTCACGGCCTATCTCGAAGTCAGCCGCATGGGCATCTGAGGAACATCCCGATGAAAGCACTTGCCATCGCCGCCACGGGCATGAATGCCCAACAGACCAATCTCGAGGTGATCGCGAACAACATCGCGAACATCAACACCACCGGCTACAAGCGCGCCCGCGCCGAATTCTCCGACCTGCTCTACCAGGTCGACCGCACCCAGGGCGTACCGAACCGAGCGAATTCGGCGATCGTGCCGGAAGGCGTCAGCATCGGTCTCGGCGTCAAGACCGCGGCAGTGCGCAACGTCCACATCCAGGGCGTGCCCACCAACACAGGCAACGAATACGATCTCTCGCTGACCGGCAAGGGCTGGTTCCAGATCGAGGGCGCCGACGGCCAGACGCTCTATACCCGCGCCGGCTCGTTCAACAAGAACGCCACCGGCCAGCTCGTCACCGTCGATGGCTTCAACGTCATCCCGGCGATCACTGTGCCGCAGGACGCGGTCGAGGTGATCATCAACAATTCCGGCCAGGTCTTTGCCCGGCTCGACAACCAGACAGCGCTTCAGCCGCTCGGCCAGCTGACCCTCGCCAACTTCGCCAACGAGGCCGGCCTCGCGCCGCTCGGCGACAATCTCTTCGCCGAAACCGAAGCCTCGGGCGCGGCCAATGTCGGCATCCCCGGGGATCCCGGCTACGCCACCGTCCGCCAGGGCTACCTCGAAAGCTCCAACGTCGACCCGGTCAAGGAAATCACCGAGCTGATCTCGGCGCAGCGCGCTTACGAGATGAATTCGAAAGTCATCCAGGCGGCCGACGAAATGGCTGCCGTCGTTTCCAAGAATCTCCGGTGAAGATCATGCGGCGACGGAACGCCCTCCTCCATATCCGCACGGCGGTGCTTGCATTCGCCATGCTTGGCGGCGCAGCGCAGGCTGCCGACCAGGAGGTCGTGCTCGTTCCCAACCGCGTCATCTATCCCGGCGAGACGATTGCCTTGTCCTCGCTCAAGGAAATCACCCTCAAGCCGGGCAAGGTGCGGCCCGATGCCGTCGCCACTTTGGCCGACGAGCTCGATGGCCGCATCGCCAAGCGCACGTTGCTGCCCGGCCGTTATGTTCCGATCACCGCGCTGCGCGAAGCCTGGCTGGTCGACCGCGGTGCCTCCGTTCAGGTCGTCTTTGCCTCCGGCCCGCTGATGATTTCGGCGGCTGCCGTGACGCTCGAACCCGGCGCTGCCGGCGACGTCGTCAAGGTCCGCAACCTCGACAGCGGCAAGGTCTTCACGGGCACGGTCATGGCCGACGGCTCGATCCGCGTGGGTGCCATATGATCCGTAGACTGTTGCTCGCCGCAATCGCCGTATTCGGCTTGCAAGTCGCCTACGCCGACGGCCCAGACGGTGTTCCGGCCGGCCAGTTGAAGGCCGGCGGCAAGCAAACTGCCGGCGGCAACGCCATGACCGAATTCGGTGGCGGCGACGGCAACTTCATCGCCACATCCGGCGACGGCGGCCGCCAGACGACGCTCAATTCGGGCACCGGCGCCAATCTCGTCAATGTCCGCATCAAGGATGTCGCCTCGCTCCAGGAAGCCCGCGACAACCAGGTCGTCGGCTATGGTCTCGTCATCGGCCTGAACGGTTCGGGCGACAGCCTGCGCAACTCGCCTTTCACCGAGCAGTCGATCCGCGCCATGCTCGAAAATCTCGGCATCGCTTCCGAAGACGGCCGGGCCCGCGTCCGCAACGTCGCCGCGGTCATCGTCACCGCCAACCTGCCGGCCTTCGTCCAGGCCGGCGCGCGCATCGACATCAACGTCTCCTCGCTCGGCGATGCCTCGTCGCTTGCCGGCGGCACGCTGGTCATGACCCCGCTCAAGGCACCCGACGGCGAGATCTACGCGGTGGCCCAGGGCTCGGTGCTGGTTTCCGGTTTCAATGCGCAAGGCAAGGCCGAGCAGGTCACCCAAGGCGTGCCCACCTCGGGCCGCGTGCCCAACGGCGCGATCGTCGAGCGTGAGGTCAAGGCGCGCTTTGCCGACGAGAACGTGCTGACGCTGCAGCTATTCAACCCTGACTTCTCGACCTCGGTGCGCATCGCCGACGCCATCAACGACTATGCCCGCCATCGTTTCGGCAAGCGTGTCGCCGGCGAGCAGGATTCGCGCGTCGTCGTCATCCGCAAGCCCGAGGGCGTTTCGACGGCACGCTTTTATGCCGAGCTCGAAAACCTGATGATCATGTCGGACACCCCGGCCCGGGTCGTCGTCGACGAGCGCACCGGCACCATCGTCATCGGCAACGAGGTCAAGATCTCGCGCGTCGCCATCAGCCACGGAACGCTCACCGTGCGCATCACCGAACAGCCGCGCGTCGTCCAGCCCGAGCCGTTCTCGCGCGGCGAAACCGCAGTCGAGGACGCCACCGTCATCGAGACGGAAACGCCGACCTCGAAGCTCGCTTTGCTCGACGGCCCCGACCTGCAGACGCTTGTCGCCGGCCTCAATCGCCTCGGCGTCAAGCCGGATGGCATCATCGCAATCCTCCAGGGCATCAAGTCGGCAGGCGCGCTGCAGGCCGACCTGGTGGTCCAGTAGGCCATGGCCATGACGAGCACGCTTTCCCACTTCCGCCTCCAGGCACTTGCCGCGGCAGCACTTGCCGTGGTGTTGACCGGTTCGGCCTATGCCGAGCAGGCCGCGCCGAAGACGCCACTGGTTCAGGGCAAACCGACGCGGGTCATCGAGCGGGAGGTTCCAGCTGCCCCTGTCGAAGTCGCACCCGTGACGCCTCCGGTCGAACAGAGCGAGGTCGAGCGCTTCTGCTCCAACATCGCCGACGCCGCCCGCGACCGCCGCTACCAGTTGCAGGCTGAGGAGCTGAAGAAGCTTCAGGCCGAGGTCGACAAGCGCATCGCGCTGCTCGAGGAACGCAAGACCGAATACGAGACATGGCTGAAGCGCCGCGAGGTCTTCCTCGCCCGCGCCGAGGAAGGTGTGGTCCAGATCTATGCGCGCATGAAGCCCGACGCCGCCGCCGAGCGTCTGGCGGTGATGAACGTCGATCTCGCTGCCGCCATCCTGATGAAGCTCGACGCACGCAAGTCCAGCGTCATCCTGAACGAAATGGAAAGCAAGGCGGCGGCGGAGCTGACCCGCATCATCGCGAGCGCCGCACGCCGGGAAGACCCCACATGATCAGAAAAGCCCTCTTCACCGTCGCTCTTGCCAGCCTCGCCGGTTGCGGCGCCAACCTCAAGGAAATCGGCAAGGAGCCGACCATGTCGGCCGTCGGTTCCGGCATCGAGGACGGCAGCTCGTCGATGTACCGCTACCCTGAATCGCCAGCCGCTCCGCCCAAGCGCTTTTCGCTGTGGCAGGACAAGCAGAGCCGCATGTTCACCGACCCGCGCGCGCTGCAGCCGGGCGACATCCTGACGGTCAAGATCGAGATCGACGACAGGGCCCGTTTCCAGAACGAGTCCGAGCGCAACCGCGTCACCAACCGGACCATCGCCGCAGGCCTCAACGTGGAATGGGATGGCGCCAAGACCGGCGGCAAGGGCGACGGCAGTGCCGGCTCCAAGTCGATCTACTCCGGCGACGGCGCCACCACGCGTTCCGAGAAGCTCAACCTGCTGCTGGCCGCCGTCGTCACCGACGTGTTGCCCAACGGCAACATGATGATCAGGGGTTCGCAGGAAGTCCGCGTCAACGCCGAGCTGCGCGTGCTGACCATCGCCGGCATCGTGCGTCCGTCCGACATCGGTCCGGAAAACACCATTCCTTACGAGCGCATCGCCGAAGCCCGCATCTCTTATGGCGGCCGCGGCCGCATCACCGAGGTCCAGCAGCCGCCCTATGGCCAGCAGTTCCTCGACCAGGTCCTCCCCTTCTAGGTCCGGGACATGTCAGACATAAATCAGTTCCTTCCCCCAAAGCCCGGCCCCTCGCTGGTCGTGCAGTTCGGCATCCTGGCGGTGATGACATCGGCCGCCATCGGCATGGGCTGGCTGTCGGGCAGCTACCTCAAGGGCGAAAGCACGCCTGTCGAGCAGGCGGCAGTCGAAGCGCCCGCAGCGCATGCGCCCAAGGAAGGCGAAGCGCCGCATGCCGGTCCGGCCACCGAGGCCGCCGGCACGCTGATCCAGCTTCCCGCCATCACCGCCAATCTCGCGGCACCCGACACCATGTGGATCCGCCTCGAGGTGTCGCTCGTGCTCGACTCGCCGCAACCCGCCGACCTCGCCGACCGTGTCCACCAGGACCTGCTCGCCTTCGTGCGCACGCTCAGGATCCATCAGGTCCAGGGCGCCAGCGCTTTCCGCCATCTCAAGACCGACCTCGACGAACGCGCCGCGATCCGCAGCGACGGCCACGTCAAGGAAGTGCTGATCAGAACGTTGATCTTCGAATGAAAAAATTCCTGGCCACCGCAGCCATACTCGCTGGTGCCATCGCGCCCGCGAGCGCGCAGCAGCTCGACCTGAGCGCGCTCGGCAACACCGATGGCGCCACCATCGGCTATATCATCCAGATGTTCGGCCTGCTCACCGTGCTTTCGGTGGCGCCGGGCCTTTTGATCATGGTGACGAGCTTCACCCGCTTCGTCATCGCATTTTCGATCCTGCGTACCGGCATCGGCCTGCAATCGACGCCGGCCAACCTGATCCTCATCTCGCTTTCCTTGTTCATGACCTTCTATGTCATGTCGCCGACCTTCGATCAGGCCTGGCAGAACGGCGTCAAGCCGCTGATGGACAACCAGATCACCCAGGCGCAAGCCATCGATCGCATTTCCGACCCGTTCCGCACCTTCATGATGCGCAACGTCCGCGACAAGGACTTCAACCTGTTCGCCGACCTCGCCCGCGAGCGTGGCCAGACGGTGTCGGAAGACAAGGTCGACCTGCGCATCCTGGTCCCCGCCTTCATGATCTCCGAAATCCGACGCGGCTTCGAGATCGGCTTCCTGATCGTCCTGCCCTTCCTCGTCATCGACCTGATCGTCGCCACCATCACCATGGCCATGGGCATGATGATGCTGCCGCCGACAGTCGTGTCGCTGCCCTTCAAGATATTGTTCTTCGTCCTCATCGACGGCTGGAACCTGCTTGTCGGCTCACTTGTGCGATCATTTACATAGCGGCGTTCACGCACACGACCGTCGTTCCAGCCAGTTCTCGGCCGACGCCGAGAACTTTGGCTCGTTTCAGCAAAACTCAAAAAAATCAACCATTTACAGTTGATTAACCACATTGCTTAGCCGTTTGGCAGGGTGTTCCCGGTTAGATCGCGATACAGCGCGAGTTGGCCCGGAACAAGTTGGCCATAGGCATGATGCCGCTTCGCCTGAGCCGGAATGTTTGCCGGCATGTTCCTCAAAAAATTCAAATATAAGGAACAGGGCTTATGACCAGCCTTCTCACCAACGCGTCCGCAATGACCGCTCTGCAGACCCTGTCGAGCACCAACAAGAACCTGGGCGTCACCCAGAACCGCATCGCCACCGGCGAGCGCGTCTCGACCGCTTCCGACAACGCTGCCTACTGGTCGATCGCCACCAGCATGCGCACCCAGTCGGGCGCCCTCGGCGCCGTTCAGGATGCTCTCGGCCTCGGCGCCGCCATCCTCGACACCGCTTCTTCGGCGCTGGAAGAAGCCATCAACAAGACCAAGGAAATCGTTCAGAAGTACGTTGCCCGTGCAACGCCCGGCACCGACACCGCCGCCATCGACGCTGAAATCACCCAGCTCAAGGCCCAGGTCGTGTCGATCGCCACGAACGCCGATTTCCAGGGCGTCAACATGCTCAAGACCGGCGGTACGGCCGCTGCCATCGTGACCGGCTACCAGCCGGGTGCTGCGCCGACGACGATGTCGGTTGCCGCCTACGACCTGCAGGCTGCCCTGGGAGCTGCAACTGACACGATGACAGTGGACACCGCGCTCAAGGCGATGCAGTCGGCAGCCGCCACGATCGGCGCTGCCAAGACGCGCGTCGACTCGCAGAAGTCGTTCACCAGCAAGCTGGTCGACTCGATCGAACGCGGTGTCGGCCAGCTGGTCGATGCCGACATGAACAAGGAGTCGGCTCGTCTCGCCGCCCTGCAGACCCAGCAGCAGCTCGGCATCCAGGCGCTCTCGATCGCCAACTCCAGCTCGCAGTCGCTGCTGTCGCTGTTCCGCGGCTAATGGCGTCGGGGCGGGACGCGGTTCACCGCGCCCCGCCCCGAGCCGAGCCGTCTCAGGCATTCGGGTTGCAAACCGGGTCGTACCGAAAGGTACGGCCCGGTTTCGTTTTAAAGGCAAATTTCCGCTCTGCCTCAACAAAGCACGTACATGGCAACCAGCCTCAGCACTTGTGATGGAAAATGAACTTGTAGAAAAATCAACAGTTTACAGTTGATTAACCACATTACTTAGCCGTTTGGCAGGGTGTTCCCGGTTAGATCGGGTTACAGCGCGAGTTGGCCCGGAACAGTTGGCCATAGGCATGATGCCGCTTCGCCTGAGCCGGAATGTTGCCGGCATGTTCCTCAAAGAATTCGAATATAAGGAACAGGGCTTATGACCAGCCTTCTCACCAACGCGTCCGCAATGACCGCTCTGCAGACCCTGTCGAGCACCAACAAGAACCTGGGCGTCACCCAGAACCGCATCGCCACCGGCGAGCGCGTCTCGACCGCTTCCGACAACGCTGCCTACTGGTCGATCGCCACCAGCATGCGCACCCAGTCGGGCGCTCTCGGCGCCGTGCAGGATGCTCTCGGCCTCGGCGCCGCCATCCTCGACACCGCTTCTTCGGCACTGGAAGAAGCCATCAACAAGACCAAGGAAATCGTTCAGAAGTACGTTGCCCGTGCAACGCCCGGCACCGACACCGCCGCCATCGACGCTGAAATCACCCAGCTCAAGGCCCAGGTCGTGTCGATCGCCCAGAACGCCGATTTCCAGGGCGTCAACATGCTCAAGAGCACCGGCGGTTCGGCTGCCAACATCGTGACCGGCTACCAGCCGGGTGCTGCGCCGACGACGATGTCGGTTGCCGCCTATGACCTCGAAGCTGCTCTGACTGGCGCTACCACGACGGTTGCAGTGGACACCGCGCTCAAGGCGATGCAGTCGGCAGCCGCCACGATCGGCGCTGCCAAGACGCGCGTCGACTCGCAGAAGTCGTTCACCAGCAAGCTGGTCGACTCGATCGACCGCGGCATCGGCCAGCTGGTCGACGCTGACATGAACAAGGAGTCGGCTCGTCTCGCCGCCCTGCAGACCCAGCAGCAGCTCGGCATCCAGGCGCTTTCGATCGCCAACTCCAGCTCGCAGTCGCTGCTGTCGCTGTTCCGCGGCTAATGGCGTCGGGCGGGACGCGGTTCACCGCGCCCTGCCCCGAGCCGATCCGAGCCGTCTCAGGCATTCGGGTTGCAAACCGGGTCGTACCGAAAGGTACGGCCCGGTTTCGCTTTGAAAATACTTAATGAATATGCAATTTATCTCGGAACACACAAAACAATATCCGCAACATCAGAGGTGACTAAGATTCAGCAAGTAAATTTCATAAAAATTTCCTCATTTATATTCTATTAACCATGAAAATTAGCCATTTGGCAGGGGCTTCCCGGTTAGATCGGGTTACAGCGCGAGTTGGCCCGGAACAGTTGGCCAAAGGCATGATGCCGCGTCGCCTGAGTCGGCCCTTTGCCGGCATGTTCCTCAAAAAATTCGAATACAAGGAACAGGGCTTATGACCAGCCTTCTCACCAACGCGTCCGCAATGACCGCTCTGCAGACCCTGTCGAGCACCAACAAGAACCTGGCCGTCACCCAGAACCGCATCGCCACCGGCGAGCGCGTCTCGACCGCTTCCGACAACGCTGCCTACTGGTCGATCGCTACCGGCATGCGCACCCAGTCGGGCGCTCTCGGCGCCGTGCAGGATGCTCTCGGCCTCGGCGCCGCCATCCTCGACACCGCCTCCTCGGCGCTGGAAGAAGCCATCAAAAAGACCGAAGAAATCGTCAAGAAGTACGTTGCCCGTGCAACGCCCGGCACCGATACCGCCGCCATCGACGCTGAAATCACCCAGCTCAAGGCCCAGGTCGTGTCGATCGCCCTGAACGCCGATTTCCAGGGCGTCAACATGCTCAAGACCGGCGGTACGGCCGCCAACATCGTGACCGGCTACCAGCCGGGTGCTGCGCCGACGACGATGACGGTTGCCGCCTACGACCTCGAAGCTGCCCTGGGAGCTGCAACCGACACCATCACGGTCAACACCGCGCTCACCGCGATGAAGACCAACGCGGCCACCATCGGCGCCGCCAAGACGCGCGTCGACTCGCAGAAGTCGTTCACCAGCAAGCTGGTCGACTCGATCGACCGCGGCATCGGCCAGCTGGTCGACGCTGACATGAACAAGGAGTCGGCTCGTCTCGCCGCCCTGCAGACCCAGCAGCAGCTCGGCATCCAGGCGCTCTCGATCGCCAACTCCAGCTCGCAGTCGCTCTTGACGCTGTTCCGCAACTAGCATCGATCCGAGCCGTCTCAGGCATCAGGATTGCAGACTGGGCCGTACCGCAAGGTACGGCCCAGTTTCGTTTCATCTAATGCAAGCGCAAGACGGCATCGCCGCGACACTCTACCCAGGCGGGTCGAACTGCCTAATCGGCTGAATAATTTGGCATTATTCTGGCACCAGGCGACCCTGCCGCGGACAGTTGGATAGGCTCGCACAAGCTTGGCCACTGATCATGTTGCTGTGTTCGTGCCCGTTCACCTGTCCGGGCAATGTTAATCTGCCATTAACCATACTTGTTTAGCAGTGGTTAACCAGCGGCAGACGCAGCAAAGCGCGATTCAGGGTCGCGCGAATTACAGTGGGGACCTATCCGATGTCCAGCATCATGACCAACGCTGCGGCTTTGACTGCGCTGCAGAGCCTGAGCGCCACCAACAAGGCCCTTCAGGTAGCACAGGGGCGCATCTCGACCGGCTACCGTGTTGCTGAAGCCTCGGACAACGCCGCATACTGGTCGATCGCAACGACGATGCGCTCGGACAACGGCGCCAACTCCTCGGTGCAGGACGCGCTCGGCCTTGGCGCCGGCAAGGTCGACACTGCCTATACCGCGCTCAAGGACGTCATCGGCGTCGTCGACGACATCAAGCAGAAGCTGATCACCGCACGCGGGCAAGGTCTCGACACCCGAAAGCAGATCCAGGGCGAAATTGCCACTTTGCAGGTCCACCTCAGGAGCGCTGCTATCGGCGCCAGCTATGCCGGTTCCAACATGCTTGCCACCGACGACGCCGGCCCTGTCGAGATCGTTTCTTCTTACAATCGCGCCGCAAACGGTTCCGTCACGCTCGGCAAGATCTCGATCGACCTGGCCAACGTCACGCTGTTCGCCGCCAACGGCACGGCCAAGCCAATCACCGCCGATATCATGGCAATCAATGTCGAGACCAATGGTACCGACGCCGACATCGACGGCTTCCTGACCGACATCGAAGCCGCACTGACCGGCTTCACGCTGGCTGCTTCCGAACTCGGCGCTGCCAAGTCGCACATCGACCTGCAGAAAGACTTCGTCTCGAAGCTCATGGACTCCATCGACCGTGGCGTCGGCCAGCTCGTCGACGCCGACATGAACAAGGAATCGACGCGGCTGCAGGCCCTCCAGGTCCAGCAGCAGCTCGGCATCCAGGCTCTGTCGATCGCCAACTCGAATTCGCAGTCGATCCTGGCACTGTTCAAGAGCTGATCCACCCTTATTAATCCCGACGAAATGCCATGGGCCGCGCATCTTGCGCGGCCCATAACATTTTCGCACAAGCTTCGACGTCTAGGGTCTGCGCGTAAGATATTGCGGGGAACCTACGCACGTGCCCGAACAGCTACAGAGCATCGTCGCCAATCTCAGGAGTTTCGGCCCACGCCGTCTCGCCATGTTGGGCGGTATCGCAGCGCTGGTGATCGCCATCGTCGGCGTGGCGTCCGTCTATCTCAACCGGCCGGCCTACGAGACGCTTTATGTCGGACTTGAACGCTCCGACGTGAACCAGATCGGCATGGTGCTCGGCGAAGCCGGCATCGGCTTCGACGTCGCCTCCGACGGCACCACCGTGCTGGTCCCAGCCGGCAGCACGGCGCAGGCGCGCATGCTGCTTGCCGAAAAGGGCCTGCCGACCAGCGCCAACGCCGGTTACGAGCTGTTCGACAATGTCGGTTCGCTCGGCCTCACCTCCTTCATGCAGCAGGTCACCCGCGTCCGCGCATTGGAAGGCGAGATCGCCCGCACCATCCAGTCGATTTCCGGCATCAAGGCGGCCCGCGTTCACATCGTCATGTCCGAGCGCGCCAACTTCCGCCGCGACGAGCAGAAGCCTTCGGCCTCGGTGGTCATCCGCGCCGCCAGCATGGACGCCGACAAGAGCGCGATGTCGATCCGCCATCTCGTCGCCGCAGCCGTCCCTGGCCTCGATGCCGAACGCGTGACGGTGCTTGATTCGAGCGGCAACCTGCTTGCATCGGGCGACGACCCCAGCAATTCGAGTGCCGCCCGCTCCATCGGCGTCGAGCGCACTGTCGAGACCCAGATCGAAGACAACATCCGCCGCGCGCTGGCCGCCTATCTTGGCCCGGACAATTTCCGCGCCAGCGTCAAGGCCGACGTCAACACCGATTCGCGCCAGACCGAAGAGACCATCTTCGATCCGGAATCGCGCGTCGAACGCTCCGTCCAGGTCGTGCGCGCCAACGAGAACTCCAACCAGAAGCAGTCTTCCACGCCGGCAACCGTCGAGCAGAACCTGCCCGATGCCGAAGCTACCGCCACCGACGGTCCGCAATCGACCTCGGAAAGCGACCGCAAGGAAGAGATCACCAATTACGAGATGAACTCCAAGCGCATCGCGACCGTCTCGAACGGCTATTCGGTGACCAAGATGTCGATCGCCGTCGTCGTCAACCAGCAGCGCCTCGCCGCCATCCTCGGCAAGGACGCAACGCCCGAGGCCATCGCCGCCCGCGTCGCCGACATCCAGAAGATGGTGACTTCGGCCACCGGCTTCGACGAAAAGCGCGGCGACCTGATCAACGTCTCGGCGGTCGAGTTCATCGACGGCCTCGACGGCGAAGTCATCGAGAGCCCCGGCATGTTCGCCTCGATCGGCCAGCACGCCGGCACGCTGATCAACGCCGCCGCCTTCATCGTCGTTGTCTTCCTCGTCGCCTTCTTCGGCCTGAGGCCGATGGCGGCAGCGCTTTCGGGCTCGTCCGGGGCAGCGCCGTCGCTCCCCGCATTCGCCGGTCCGAGCTTCGAGGAGATGCAGCGGGCGTTGCCGAATGCCGATGGAATGGCCTCCTTCGAGGAAGAGCCGGTCGCCCTTTCCGACCACCGGCCACACGCCATGGACGATCTGCGCAACAAGCTGCGCCCCGCCCCTCAAGACCGCCTCGCCCGCATGGTCGACATCAATGAAGAGCGCACCGCGCTGATCCTGCGCAAATGGGCCGGCAACGAGGTCGCCGCCTGATGTCGATTGCAGCGCTTTTCGAACGGCTGACCGACTTCGCGCCGCTCGCCCCTCATGGTGTCGTGCCCGATGCGCCGGTAGCGGAGTATCCCAAGGCCGTTCCCGATCTGGACATCCCGGCCATCGTCGCCGAAGCGGTTGCCCAGGCCGAGGCCGATCTGGCCGCGCGCCTGGCGGAGGAGCATGAGGCAGCGCTCGAGGCCGAGCGCCAGCGCCACGCGGCCGAGATCGCGCAGCTTGGCGCCCGGTTCGGTGCCGAGGCCGGCGAGGCCATCGCCACGCGCATCGCCGAGATGGAGACGCGTGTCGTCCACCTCGCCACCGACGCCGCCGCCCGTGTCGTCGCGACGCTCGTCAGCGACGACATCCGCAAGCGCTCCATCGACGCGCTGTCGACGGCCATCCTCGCCGCCTGCGCCGATCGCGAAGCGGTGCGCATCAAGGTCAGCGGCCCGCAATTCCTGTTCGACGCGCTGGCAGCCGCCATCGGCGAACGCATCGACAACGTCGACTTCGTCGAAGCCGTCGGCTTCGATCTCAGCGTCGCGATCGACGACAACCTGTTCGAGACCCGCCTCGGCGAATGGTCATCGGCACTTTCCGAGACCTTGCCATGAACGGCCCTGACGGCCCCGAGCCACGCCACGAGATCGTCATCGTCAGGCGGGCCCATTCCGACCACGACGAAGGCCACCATGGCGGTGCCTGGAAGATCGCTTTCGCCGACTTCATGACGGCGATGATGTGCTTCTTCCTCGTCATGTGGCTGATCAGCGCCGCCAACGAGCAGACCAAGGCGGCTGTCGCGAGCTACTTCAACCCCGTCAAGCTGGTCGACCGCAATGCCTCCCGCAAGGGACTCGAAGAGCTCGGCGACGGCCCCAATTCGGTTGGCCTAACCGCCGAGGACCCGCAGGAAGCCAGCGCCAAGGCAGGCTCCGACGGCCGCGGCAATGCTGGCCCGTCGACCGAGAAGAATTCCGCCGACGCCAGCCCGGCCGTTAACCGCTCCGACGAACACCTGTTTGCCGACCCCTACGCCGTGCTCGCCGAAATCGCCCAGGACACCGGCACCAAGGCCAATGTCTCGGAACGCGGCGAAGGCGGCGCGCAGAACGCCGGCCCGGCCAGCGGCTCTTCCGGCGGCGAAGCCTATCGCGATCCCTTCGCGCCCGATTTCTGGACCGAACAGGTCGCCACTCCGGCAGCCGAGGCAAGCGCCGAGCGCGCCGCCATCGAAGGCGAACCGGCGAAGCCCGGCGACAAGACCGAGCGCTCGGCGAAGTCCGACCCGGTGAAGGCGCAGGAACCGCAGGCAAAAATCGCCGAACAGACACCACCTGCAACGCCCACGCCGGCCCCGGCAGCGCGCGAAACCGCCGCCAAGCCAGGCGATGCTCCCAGGAGCGAGGCTGCCGAGGCGATGGCCGAAAAGCCAAAACCCAAGGACGAGGCGCCAACACGCGAAACCATCAACGATGCCGACGCCATCCGGCGCGAGCTCGCCCAGGCGATCAAATCGGGTGGCGCCCTGCCCGATGGTCTGTCGGTCGTCGCCACCGACAAGGGCGTCGTCATCTCCGTCACCGAGCAGTTCGATTTCGGCATGTTCGAGATCGGCTCGGCCGTGCCGCGCAAGCAGCTCGTGCTCGCCATGGAAAAGATCGCCAAGACCATCGCCGCCCATGAGGGCAACATCTCGATCAACGGCCACACCGACGCGCGTCCGTTCCGCGGCGGCGGCTATGACAACTGGCGCCTGTCGACGGCGCGTGCCCACTCGGCCTACTACATGCTGGCCCGCGCCGGGCTCGACGAAAAGCGTATCGTCGAGGTCGCCGGTTTCGCCGACCGCAAGCTGAAGGATACGGCGGAGCCGTTCTCGGCCACCAACCGGCGCATCGAGATCCTGCTGGAGCGCTCCGAATGAGGCTCGCGGCGACCCTGTCAGGCGCTGCCCTGATCGCCCTGCTCGTCGCGGGCGTGCCCGGACGCGCCACGGCCAGCGAAGCGCCGGCGCTCGAGCCTTACCAGCTTGTGCGCTGCCTGCAGCTTCTGCAGGACCGCATCGCCTCCGGCGACCAGGCATCGCTGCCGCTGCAGCGCCGGCTGCTCGAAATGACCGACGAGCGCATGCGCACCGCCGATGTCGCCGCGTTCAAGGATCCCAAGAATTTTCGCGCCCTGCTGATCTACGCGATGAGCGGCGGCAACCCGCTGACCATCGAGCAGGTCGTCTCGCGGCTTACCCTTGAAGAAGCCGACCAGAAGCTGGCGCAAGGCGTCATCGACTATCTCAGGGGCAAGCCCAAGGGGACTGTCGAGGCACTCGCCTCGATCGACCCGCTGACCCAGATCTCCGAGCTCGGCGCATTCCTGGCCCTGGTCAAGGGCTCGGTCAGCATCGCTGAACAGCCCGAGCAGGCGATGAAGCTCTTCGACCAGGCCCGCTTGCTCAGCCCCGGCACGCTTGTCGAGGAAGCAGCCCTGCGCCGCTCCGTGGCGCTTGCTAGCAGGGTCGGCGACGGTGGCCGCTTCCTGCGCAACTCGACGCAATATGTCCGCAACTATCTGCGTTCGCCTTACGCCAGCCAGTTCGCCGACGCGTTCGTTGCCGGTGTCGTTGCCCTGCACAGCTCGATCAATCTCGACACGCTCGCTGAAATCACGGCGGCGATGGATGCCGAGCAGGAACAGGTCGTCTACCTCCGCATCGCTCGCCGTGCTGCCATCGACGGCCTGACCGAACTTTCCGCCTTCGCCTCCGCCAAGGCTGAAAAAGGCCGTGACGGCACGCTCGACAGCACCGATCCGCGCGCCCAGCTCTACTCCGGCCTGTCGTCGGTCACTTCGGGAACTGCAGCCGACATGCTGGGCAAGCTTGGCGGCATCGACCGCGACAAGCTGTCCAAGGGCGATCGTGCCTTGCTGGATGCAGTCGAGGCCGTCGCCTCCGAACTCACCTCGGCGGTGCCGGCAGCGCCTGCCAGCGCGCCGAAGCCTGTCGACATCGAAGACTTGCCGCCTGCGCCGCTCGAAGTTGCTCCGCCGGCAGTGGATCCGATGATCCCCGATGCCGCCGAGGCGCCGAGCCCTGCCCCGTCTGCGCCCGTCCGGTCGACTGCACCCGCCGCGCCGGCAGCGCCCGCCACTCCGGCGGCTGAGCAGCCGGCGGTCGCGGCAGCGCCAAGGGTCGTGCCATTGGCCCAGCAACAGCCGGAACCAGCGGAACCGGAAGACCCCAAGATCACCGAAGCGCGCCGCACGCTTGAATCCATTGACGAACTGCTAGGAGGCTCCCCCAAATGACCGACGCCATCAGCGCGGCACTGGTGAGCCCGCTCGCCCGCCATTCATCGGGCCACGAGCGCAATGCCCTCGCCAACGACGACCAGCCCGATTTCGGCCAGGCCCTCGCTTCGCCGCACAAGGGCGAACCGAAATCGAAGGGCCATGCCGCCGATCATGATGCCCCGCGTCCCAAGGGCCTGAACAAGCTTGCCGAGCGCCTTGCCGCGCGTGACGCGCTCGCCGAAGCCGAGGGCGATACGCTCAAGACCGGCGAAGCCGCGTTAGGCGAGACGCTTGATGTGTCCGAGCCGCGGCAACCCGATGCCACGGCGAAGGAAGTCAAAGCTGAAAAGACCGACGAGCCTGCATTGCCGCTGGTGCTTGCGCTGAGCGAGCTGCGCAAGGCGGGCACTCAGCCGGCGAACGCCGGTTCCGTCGACGCAAGCGACATCGAAGCCACCGATGCGGCACAGCCAGACGCGGCGGGCGACGTGTCCGAGACAGAACTCGCGACACTCGTCACCGGCGGCAAGTCCGGGCGCTCGACCGCCACCGGCTCCGCTCCACCAGCTGCGGCACCTGTTGCGGCACCGGCAACGGCCTCCGCGCCCGAGGCACAGCAGGCGTCACAGCCTGGAGTGCCGGAAACGGGAGCTACCAACGACGCCGCTGCAGGCGCCGACAAGCCGGCGCGGCCGACGCCCGTCAGGCAGGCCGAACAGCCTTCCGTCGGCAACACGGTCACCGTGATGTCGGAGCAGTCGATCCCGGCCCCGGCGGGCAATGGCGCAAACAGCACCGCGGGCGCACTTGCCCTCGATATCGCCTCCTCGGCATCGCGCCACGTCGCTGCCGCATCCTCGGTCCAGCAGCTCCAGAACAGCGTCTCAAGCACGCCTGGCGCACAGGTTCTCAAGATCCAGCTGCGCCCCGTCGAACTGGGCATGGTTACGGCCAATCTCCATCTCGCCGGAGAGCAACTTTCGGTTGAAATCGAGGTCGAGAACGCCGAGGCCTACAACAGGCTCTCGTCTGACCGGGAGGCGATCAACAGCGCCCTGCGCGGTCTCGGATTCGATGTCGATCGTGTCACCATCCTGCAGCCCCAGTCCACGAACGCGCGCGCTGACGGTGGTCCCTCCTCCGGCTTTGCAAGCCGTGACCAGGCTTCCGCCCAGTCGGGCGGAACAGGTGGTGAAGGGGCAAATTCCGGCAATGGACGTCAGAGTGGGAGAGCGGCAAATGATGATGGCAATTCACGCAACATCTCGTCGTCTAACGCTGATCGCCCTGGCAGCAGCCGCTATATCTAGCGTCGCCACCGGCATGGCCGCGGCTGCGGCCAATCCGTGCGAGCCGGAGATCCTGCGCGCCGCCGACCGCTATGGCGTACCGGTCGGCATTCTCTATGCCGTCGGCCTGACCGAGACCGGAAAGAAGGGCAGCTTGCAGCCTAACGCTTTGAACATAGAAGGAAAAGCAGTCTTCCCTCGAAGCGAGGCCGATGCCCTCGCCGCCTTCGAGACGGCCCGTGGCGAAGGCAAGACGCTGATCGACCTCGGCTGCATGCAGATCAACCACCGCTACCACGCGGCGGAGTTCCGTTCGGTGCGCGACATGCTCAACCCCCGCCTCAATGTCGACTATGCCGCGCGCTTTCTCGTCAGCCTTCACTCTCGTCACGAGTCATGGTCGATGGCCGTCGCCCGCTACCACGCCGGACCTAACAACGACCCCGCCCAGAAGCGCTACGTCTGTCGCGTCATCGCCAACATGGTCGCCACCGGCTTCGGCCGCTGGACCGAAAACGCCCGGACCTTCTGCAACCCATAGGCGTCCTACGCCAATCTGAATCGGACACGGGTCGCCATTCCCGCCCCTCATCACAGGCTTGAAACCGGATGCACGCATGTCGTGCAACCTGTTCAACCCACGCGATTCCAGACTCCCTAAAAAATAGCGGCAAGAATTCACGATTGGTCGCCTTGATCACGACCCATTACCGATTGGTTAACAGGGCATTTTTACTGATTCGGGGGCGGGATCATGATCGTAATCGTGGACGAGCGAGAGCTCGTCACCAACGGATATAATTCACTCTTCGACAGGGAAGGCGTGGCGTGCGCGGGCTTCCGCTCGGGCGAATTCGGCGAATGGGTCACCAGCGCTCCCGAAGAGGATCTGCGCTCGGTTCGCGCCTTTCTCATCGGTGACTGCAACGAAGGCTCGATCTCGCCGCGTCAGCTGCGCGACCGCTCCAAGGCGCCGGTCATCGCGCTCAGCGAACAGAACAATCTCGAAAACACGCTCAAGCTTTTTGAATCAGGCGTCGACGACGTCATTCGCAAGCCCGTCCACATCCGCGAGATCCTTGCCCGCATCTCGGCGATCCGCCGCCGCGCCCAGGAAGACACCGGCTTCACCGAGATCGGCGCGATGCGGATCTTCAGGGATGGCCGCGACCCCGAAATCGAGGGGCAGCCGATGCCGCTGCCGCGCCGCGAACGCCGTATCCTCGAATATCTGGCAAGCAACAGCGGCCGCCGCGTCACCAAGACCCAGGTTTTCAATGCAATCTATGGCGTCTTCGATGAAGAAGTCGAAGAGAATGTCGTCGAAAGCCACATCTCCAAGTTGCGCAAGAAACTGCGCGAGCGTCTTGGCCATGATCCGATCGATTCAAAGCGTTTCCTCGGCTACCGGCTGATCGTCTGATCAGCCTCGCGCAAGACATGCCACGTAACTTCACTAGCGTGGCATGAGATTTGAGGAGACCACCGATGAGCCTTTACGGAATGATGCGAACCGGCGTTTCGGGCATGAACGCCCAGGCGAACCGGCTGTCGACGGTCGCCGACAACATCGCGAATTCGAGCACGACCGGCTACAAGCGCGCCTACACCGAATTCTCGTCGCTGGTCCTGCCCAGCACGCCGGGCGCCTACAATTCCGGCGGCGTCACCACCAAGGTGCTGAACGCCATCGCCAAGGACGGCACGCTGCAGTACACGACGTCAGGCACCGATCTCGCGGTCCAGGGTAACGGCTTCTTCGTCGTCCAGGATGCGTCCGGCTCGCCCTACCTGACCCGCGCCGGCTCGTTCGTGCCCGACGGCCAGGGGCGCCTCATCAATGCCGCCGGCTACCAGCTGATGGGCTACAGCTACGCCAACGGCGTGCCTGCCGCCACCGCCAACGGTTTCGACGGCCTAGTTCCGGTCCAGATCTCCAGTTCCGAGCTTACCGCGCTGCCGACGAAGAACGCCACCTTCACGGCCAACCTGCAGAGCGACGCGGCCGTCGTGACCGGCCCGCTACCGAGTGGCAACGCCGCCGGCGCGACCTACACCTCCAAGTCGTCGATGGTCATGTATGACAATCTCGGCGCCAAGAAGATCGTCGACATCTACTACACCAAGACCGGCGCCAACACCTGGGACGTCGCCGTGTTCGATCAGTCCAAGGCGGCGCCTGGAACATCGTTCCCTTATGCCGCGGGCGGTCTCCTCACCAACAGCACGATGACTTTTGACGGTACCACCGGCAAGCTGACCAGCGCGGGCAGCCTCAGCTTTACCGTACCAAACGGTGCGCCGGTGAGCCTCGACATTTCCAAGATGACGCAGCTTGCCTCGCCCTACACCGTGACCAAGGCTGTCGCCGACGGCAATGGCCCGAGCACCATCGAGCGCGTCGAGATCGACACCGACGGCACCATGTACGCCCAGTACGCTGACGGCTCGATGAAGCCGCTGTACAAGATTCCGCTGGCCGACGTGGCGAGCCCCGATCGTCTGAACTCCCTTTCGGGTAACGTGTTCCGCGAAAGTGCCGACTCCGGCCCGGTCCAGATCGGCTTTGCCGACTCCGGCGGCCTCGGCAAGATGATCTCGGGCGCGCTCGAAAACTCCAATGTCGATATCGCCGAGGAACTCACCGCGATGATCGAGTCCCAGCGCAACTACACTGCCAATTCCAAGGTCTTCCAAACCGGAGCGGACCTGATGGATATCCTCGTCAACCTGAAGAGATAGGACTGACGGGCTTATCGCCCGCTGGAAAAACAACGCATGTCGCTGTCGTCTGCCATTAGCATCGCACAACAGGCGCTTCGCAATACGTCGCGCCAAACCAGCACGGTTTCGCGCAACGTCGCGGATGCATCGAACCCTGACTACGTGCGCCGCACAGCGGTGCTTGCCAGCACCGGCCCCGGCGCGCGCGTGGTCGAAATCCAGCGGGCTACCAACGAGCTGCTGTTCCGCCAGAACCTGTCTGCGCTGGCCGACTTCTCTGGCCAGAACACCCTTCTCGAAGGCCTGCAGAAGCTGTCGCTCGACGTCAACGGTTCCGACAACAAGGGCTCGGTCGCGACCGCGCTTGGCAAGTTCCAGCAGGCGCTGCAGCTTTACGCGGCAGCGCCTTCCAACCAGAACCTCGGCACGGCGGCGATCGACGCCGCCCGCCAGGTGGTGCGTTCGCTCAACGACGGCAGCGATGCCATCCAGCGTATCCGGACCGAAACCGACGGCGAGATCGCCACGTCGGTCGATGACCTCAACAGGCTGCTGGCCGATTTCGAGCAGGCCAACAAGGCGATCATCCAGGGCACCCGCGCCGGGCGCGACGTCAACGATTCCCTTGACCAGCGCGATGCCATCCTGAAGAAGATTTCCGAGATCGTGCCGATCTCGACCTTCAAGCGCGCTGACAACGACATGGTCATCACCACGGGTGATGGCACGACCTTGTTCGAGACGATCCCGCGCTCGGTCACCTTCACGCCCTCGGCCGGCTACTCCGCCGGCATGACCGGCAACAAGATATTCATCGATGGCGTGCCGCTCCAGCCCGGCACCGGCGCCAACACCGACGCCGGCGGCAAGCTTGCCGGCATGATCCAGTTGCGCGACAGCGTCACCACGACGATGCAGGCGCAACTCGACGAGATGGCGCGCGGCCTGATCACCGCCTTCTCCGAAACCGCGCCCGCGCTTGCCGACCAGGCAGGCCTGTTCACCTGGTCGGGTGGCCCGGCTGTCCCGCCGGCCGGCGTTCTGGTCAACGGTCTCGCGCGCTCGATCAAGATCAACCCCGCCGTCGACCCGGTTGTCGGCGGCAATCCCAAGCTGCTGCGCGACGGCGGCATCAACGGCGCGGGCTACGTCAAGAACCCCGCCGGCAACGCCTCCTACGCCGACCTGCTGATTTCCTACGGCAACCGCATCGATCAGACGATGGCTTTCGATCCGGCAGCCGGCATCGCCGTCAGTTCGAGCCTCAGCACCTTCTCCACCAACTCCATCGGCTGGTTCGAGGGCATGCGCAAGCAGGCCGACACCGCGGCCGAGACCAAGGAAGCGCTGGCCGTCCGCACCGCGGAAGCACTTTCCAACGAAACCGCCGTCAACGTCGACATCGAGATGTCGCTGATGCTCGACCTCGAGCACGCCTACCAGGCGTCGGCGCGGCTCATGAAGGCCGTCGACGACATGCTGGCCGCACTTCTGGCAGCGGTGAGATAGCACGATGAAAGCAACCTTCGTCTCCTCATCCGCGGTCACCAACGCCCTGCGCTACTCGATGCTGCGCCAGCAGTCGGAGCTCATCAAGGCGCAGAAGGAAGCCACCTCTGGCTTCGTCGCCGACACCGGGTTGGCGCTTGGCGCCCGCACCGCGCAATCGGTCACGCTCCACCGCGACTACGAACGTCTCGACGGCATCATCGATTCCAACGGCCTGGTGTCCTCACGTCTTGCGGCAACGCAGAAGTCGCTCAACGAGGTCGGCAAGGCAGCGCAGACCTTCCTTGCCAGCCTGACCAGCAGTGCCTCGGGAGACGCCGGTTACGCGCTCACCCAAAAGAGCGCGCGCGGCACGCTCGACACGTTGACCTCGGTGCTCAACACCAGCCTGAATGGCGAGTATCTGTTCGCCGGCACCAACACCGACGTGAAGCCGATCAACGACTTCAAGCCCGGCTCGCCGGCCAAGGCGGCATTCGACGCCGCCTTCCAGACGCATTTCGGCTTCACCCAGAACGATCCGGGCGCGCAGACCATCACTGCCGCACAGATGGACAACTTCATGACCACGGTCGCTGAGCCGATGTTCCTCGGCGCCGGCTGGCAGGCCAATTTCTCGAACGCCACGGACCAGGGCATCACCAGCCGCATCACCCTCAACGAAACAACCGAATCCTCGGTCAGCGCGAACAATATCGGCATCCGCAAGGTCGCCATGGCCGCCGCCATGCTCAGCGATCTGCTCGACTCGAATGTCGGCCAGGCCGCTCGCGGCGCACTGGTCACGCGCGCCGTCTCGACAATCGGCGCAGCCATCAGCGACATCGGCCAGCTCGAAGCGCAAACCGGTATCGTCGAGCAGCGTGTCACCAACGCCACCGACCGCATCAAGATGCAGATGGATCTGTTCGAGCGCCACATCATCAACACCGAGGGCGTCAACCCCGAAAAGGCGGCGACACGCGTCACCGATCTCATCTCGCTGATCGAAAAATCATACGCACTGACGGCACGCATCCAGAAGCTCAGCCTGATGAACTACCTCTGACGTGAACGGCAACAAACGGGACGCATATGTATCAATTCTCCTATGCCGACATTCAGACCGACTCCGTCGCCGACGCGCGGGACCGCGAACGTCAGCTTCTCAGCCGATCGATCGACATGCTGATCAAGGCCGGCGAAGCCGGAGCCAATACAAGTGAAGCAATCGCGGCACTGAACTTCACCAACAGGGTCTGGACCTCGCTGCTCGACGACCTCGGCAACCCTGAGAACGCGCTTCCCAAGGAACTGCGCGCCAACCTCATCTCGATCGGCTTGTGGATCCTGCGCGAGGGCGAGGATCTGCGCCAGGGCCGCACCGACAGCTTTGAAGGCCTGATCGAGGTCTCGCAGATCATTCGTGACGGCATCCAATGAAAAACACCCTGAAGATATCGCTGAAGGCCAACGAGAAGATCTACATCAACGGTGCTGTGGTGCGCGCTGACCGCAAGGTCTCGCTCGAACTGCTCAACGATGTGCAGTTCCTGCTCGAAAGCCACGTGCTGCAGCCCGAGCAGGCCTCGACCCCGCTGCGCCAACTCTACTTCATCCTGCAGGTGATGCTGGTCGACCCCATCGGCGCGGTCCAGGCGCGTGACATGTTCCGCCGCTCGCTGCCGCTGTTGCTCGCCACCTTCGACAATGCCGAGATCCTGTCGAGCCTCAAGCATGTCGACCGCCTCGTCGCCGAAGACCACGTCTACGAAGCACTGAAGACGATCCGTTCTCTCTACCCACTCGAGCAGCGCATCATCGCCGGCAACGATTCCCAGCCCGTCGAACGCGCTCGCGCAGCCGGAGGCAAATTCTGATGGCCGTTGATTTCTCCACCACCCCGCCCGTCGGCGCCAATACGGGCGCCAACAAGTCGACCGGCTCCAAGACCCAGGTCGACTACCAGTCCTTCCTCAAGCTGCTGATGGCGCAGATGAAGAACCAGGACCCGACCAAGCCGATGGAATCGACCGAGTATGTGGCCCAGCTCGCCACCTTCTCGCAGGTCGAGCAGTCGGTGCAGATGAACGCGCGCCTCGACCAGATCCTGCAGTCCTCGGCACTCGCCCAGGCCGACGCGCTGATCGGCCGCAACATCACCTCGGCCGACGGCAAGACGTCGGGAACCGTCACCGAGGTCCGCCTCGCCAAGGACGGCGTCACCGCCGTGCTGGCCGACGGCAAGACCGTCGCGGTCGTCGCGGGCGTCAAGGTCAAGGCCGCCGCGTGAACGAGGCCGATGCCCTCGACCTTGTCCAGTTCGCCATCTGGACCGTGCTGACCGCCTCCGCGCCCGCGGTGGCGGCAGCCATGCTGGTCGGCGTGGTCATCGCCCTGATCCAGGCCCTGACCCAGATCCAGGAAATCACCCTTACATTCGTTCCCAAGATCGTCGCCATCTTCCTGGTGGTGGCGCTGACCGGCCCGTTCATCGGCGCCCAGATATCCAGCTTCACCAACGTCATCTTCGAGCGCATCGAAAACGGTTTCTGACCGCGCGGGAAGCTGGCCTTCGAGCCGCCTCGCCTCAATGCCGCGCTGTGGCCCGCTGCCGAGCCGCCACTGGACCATGCCGGTTCCAGACAAATGGGTTCACCCCGCCGCGCGATCATGGTCTAGTCGTCCGACAACGATTCACACGAGGGGCACCCGGCTCGGCCGGCTTGGCGCATGGACGACGACCACCAGTACGAGCAAGGTTCGGCACTCGCGCCATTCAAGCACGGCATCTTCCGTTCCGTCTGGTTCGCCAGCCTGGCGTCGAATTTCGGCAGCCTGATCCAGTCCGTCGGCGCGGCCTGGCTGATGACCTCGATCGCCACGTCGTCGGACATGGTGGCGCTGGTCCAGGCCTCCATCTCGCTGCCGATCATGCTGTTTTCGCTCGCCTCCGGCGCGCTGGCCGACAGCTACGACCGCCGCCGTGTCATGCTGACCGCGCAATGCTTCATGTTTGCCGTCTCGGCGATGCTGACGCTGTTTGCCTATCTCGGCCTGATCACGCCGTGGCTCTTGCTCACCTTCACTTTCCTCATCGGCTGCGGCACGGCCCTCAACAACCCGTCCTGGCAGGCCTCCGTCGGCGACATGGTCCCGCGCACGGTCATGCCGGCGGCCGTCGCGCTCAATTCGATGGGCTTCAACATGACGCGCAGCGTCGGCCCGGCCATCGGCGGCATCATCGTCGCCACGGCTGGTGCGGCGGCGGCATTCGCCGTCAACACGCTGAGCTACTTCGCGATCATCTTCGTACTGTTCCGCTGGCGTCCTGAATACCCGGCAAACCCGCTGCCGCGCGAAACGCTCGGCCAGGCCATGGGCGCCGGCCTCCGCTATGTCGCCATGTCGCCCAACATCGGCAAGGTGCTGTTGCGCAGCTTCGCTTTCGGCTTCACCGCCGTCGTCATCCAGGCGCTGCTGCCGCTGGTTGCCCGCGATCTCGTCGCTGGCGGCCCTCTCACCTACGGCATCATGCTCGGCGCCTTCGGCATCGGCGCTGTCGGCGGCGCACTGATCAGCGGCCGCATCCGCAGCAGCATGTCGAGCGAATCCATCGTGCGCTCGGCCTTCCTCGGCTTTGCTTTATGCAGCTGGATCGCAGCCTGGAGCTCCAACGCCTGGCTCACCAGCGGCGGCCTGCTCATCGGCGGCGCTTGCTGGGTGCTGGCGCTGTCGCACTTCAACATCACCGTGCAGATGTCGACCCCGCGTTGGGTCGTCGGCCGGGCGCTGTCGATCTACCAGATGGCGACCTTCGGCGGCATGGCGCTGGGCAGCTGGATCTGGGGCCTCGTCGCCGAAAGCAACGGCGCTGCGACAGCCCTCGTCGCCGCCGGTGTCGTGATGCTGGTCGGCGCGGCGATCGGGTTCCTTTTACCGCTGCCCGAGCACACCGCACTCAACCTCGACCCGCTCAACCGTTTCCGCGAGCCGCATCTGGCGCTCGACGTCCGGCCGCGCTCAGGCCCCATCGTGATATCGATCGAGTTCATCATCCGCGAGGAGGACGTGCCGGCATTCCTCGATGCCATGACCGAACGTCGCCGCGTGCGCCGCCGCGACGGTGCCCGCAACTGGGTGCTGGCGCGCGACCTCGAAAACCCGGAGATATGGGTCGAGACCTACCACACGCCGACCTGGCTCGAATATATCCGCCACAACCAGCGCGCCACCCACGCCGACGCCGTCATCGGCGACAAGCTCAGGGCGCTTCACAGCGGCGCCCAGCCGCCACGCGTCCACCGCCTGATCGAACGCCCCACCAGCCTCGCCGCAGCGCTTGGCACCCACAAGGGCCACATCGAGCTGCATTGAGGGGTGGCGGATTGGCGCTAACGGTTGTGGGGACCTTGCATGTGAACAGGTTTTCCACGGGCAACGGGTTTTAGACGCGAACTTTTCCGCTAACCTTCACGGTCGCGATACGTCGCACCCCCCTCTGGCCTGCCGGCCATCTCCCCCACAAGGAGGGAGATCATGCCTTCATCCGCGCCTCGCCCAATCGCCAACGTAGCAAGGGTTGCCTTAGCTGCGTCGCAGGATGAGCGCCGCCGGCGACGAGACTAATCTCCCTCCTTGTGGGGGAGATGCCCGGCAGGGCAGAGGGGGGTGCGAAGGAACGTGACGCCAACGGTTTGCTTCGTAGGGCGCGACCGAACCACCCTTTGAACCCGCTCTCTGTCAGTATCTTTGTCACCAACCAGCGTGGATAGCCGCCCTCGTTTCTCCACGCCCTCCCAAACCTCCCATATCATTCCCCTCGCGATCTTCCACGGGACCCCGGTGCGCACCGGGCAGCGGGGGGAAGCGCCGGTGCCGGGCTGGCAGGAGGTCGGATCTCCTGCTGGGTGATGAGCCCCCAAGTCCGGGCCTTGCCGCGGCTGGCGGTGAAAGCCGAGGCGACTGAGCGGGGCAAGAACACCAGGCGGGCGCGAACGTCGCGCTACATGCATAAACTAGGAAGGAACGGCCTCGCGCCCCGCCTCCAGAACTACCTTCCAAGCGGGAGCGCTCTTTGACAATGGCCAGGCGCGAAAGCGAGCGTGGCGGTGAACAAGTGCGTCCCTTCTCCCCGTCACAATACGGGGAGAAGGTCCCGGCAGGGGGATGAGGGGCGGCTCAAACTTGCAAGATTTGGCTCTGCCCCTCACCCGACCGCCTCGCGGCCACCCTTTCCCCGTAACGGGGCGACGGGAAGGGCGCTCCCACCCTCGCGCAAGCTTGGCGCAATAGGGTCAACAGGCCGTGGCATTGGCTCGCGGCGGGATTCGATCGGAAGTATCAATGGCGATCAGCGAAACCATTTCAGGCGAAGGCTCGGCGAACAAGAGCGGACGCGACGTCTTCTTCGCCATCGGCATCGTCATCATCCTGGCGGTGCTGTTCCTGCCGATCCCGGCCTTCCTGATCGATGTCGGCCTCGCCTTCTCCATCGCCGTTTCGGTGCTGATCCTGATGGTTGCGCTGTGGATCCAGCGCCCGCTCGATTTCTCGTCCTTCCCGACGATCCTGCTGATCGCCACCATGCTGCGCCTGTCGCTCAACATCGCCACCACGCGCATGATCCTGTCGCATGGCAACGAGGGCACCCACGCCGCTGGTTATGTCATCTCCGGCTTTTCCAACCTGGTGATGTCCGGCGACTTCGTCATCGGCCTGATCGTGTTCCTGATCCTGATCGTGGTGAACTTCATCGTCATCACCAAGGGTGCGACGCGTATCGCCGAAGTCGGTGCGCGTTTTGCCCTCGACGCCATTCCCGGCAAGCAGATGTCGATCGACGCCGATCTCTCGGCCGGCATGATCGACGACAAGACAGCCCAGTTGCGCCGCCGCGAACTGGAAGAGGAAAGCTCCTTCTTCGGCTCGATGGACGGTGCCTCGAAATTTGTCCGCGGCGACGCCATCGCCGGCCTCATCATCACCGCCATCAACATCATCGGCGGCATCGCCATCGGCTACTTCCGCCACGACATGGGCATGGGCGAAGCCGCCGACGTGTTCATCAAGCTGTCGGTCGGCGACGGCCTGGTCACCCAGATCCCCGCCCTTATCGTCTCGCTCGCCGCCGGCCTGCTGGTCTCCAAGGGCGGCACCCGCGGCTCGACCAACCAGGCGGTGTTCGGCCAGCTTGGCGCCTATCCGCGTGCGCTCTACGTTGCGGCCGGCCTGCTGCTGCTGCTCGCTCTGCTGCCCGGCCTGCCGATGTTCCCGTTCATCACGCTTGCCGCCTGCATGGCAGCGCTCGGCTATGTCATCCCGCTGCGCCACAACCGCCGCGTCGCCGAAGCCGACGCCGAAAAGGAACAGGCTGAAGCCGACAAGGTCGAAGAAGAGAAGAATTCGGTCAAGGCATCGCTCGCCACCGCCGAGATCGAACTGCTGATCGGCAAGCAGCTGTCGACGCGCCTGCTCGCCACGCATCAGGAACTCGCCTTCCGCATGTCGAAGATGCGCAAGAAGTTCGCCACGCAGTACGGCTTCGTCGTGCCTGAAGTCAGGATGACCGACGATTTCTCGATCCCGCCCAAGAGCTACCAGATCAAGGTCCATGGCACCGTCGTCGCCGAATACCAGATGCGCGTCGGCGAGATCATGGTGCTGCTCGGTTCGCGCGAGCTGCCTGACATTCCAGGCGAAGAAGTGCGCGAGCCGGCCTTCGGCATGCGCGCCTTTTCGGTGCTCGATTCCTTCGCCGAGGATCTGAAGCGCGAGCAGTTCACCTTCGCCGACAACATGTCGGTGCTGTTGACCCATCTCTCCGAAGTGATCCGCAACAACCTGCCGCAGCTCTTGTCCTACAAGGACATGAAGGCGCTGCTCGAACGACAGGATCCCGAATACCGCAAGCTCGCCGACGAGATCTGCACCTCGCACATCACCTATCCGGGCCTGCAGGCAGTGCTCAAGCTGTTGCTCGCCGAGCGCGTCTCGATCCGCAATCTCCACCTCATCATCGAAGCCATCGCCGAGATCTCGCCGCATGTGCGCCGCACCGAGCAGATCGTCGAACATGTCCGCATCCGCATGGCGCAGCAGATCTGCGGCGACCTGAGCGAAGGCGGCGTGCTCAAGGTGCTGCGTCTCGGCAACCGCTGGGACCTCGCCTTCCACCAGAGCCTCAAGCGCGACGCCAAGGGCGAAGTGCGCGAGTTCGACATCGACCCGCGCCAGCTCGAGGAGTTCGGCCAGGACGCCTCCAAGGCGATCCGCACCCATCTCGAAACCGGCGAGCGTTTCGTCATCGTCACGGCACCCGACGCACGTCCTTATGTCCGCATGATCATCGAACGGCTGTTCCCGACACTGCCGGTGCTCAGCCATGTCGAGATCGCCAAGGGCGTCGAACTGCGCGTGCTCGGTACCGTCTCATGAATGCTGCCGCGCAAGGGATGGTCCTTGCGGCGTTCCTCGCCTTCTGTCGCATCGGCGGCTGCTTCATGCTGATGCCCGGAATCTCGAGCGTGCGCGTGCCCATGCATGTCAGGCTGTTCGTCGCCGTTGCCGCCACCGGCGGGCTGTTGGTCCATCTCTGGGACCAGATCTTTCCCTTTGTCGACGCCCGCCCCGGCATACTGATGCCGATGATCGCGTCCGAACTTTTGATCGGCGGCATGATCGGCCTGATGGCAAGGCTCTACATCCTGGCGCTGATGTTCATGGGCTCGGCGATCGCCATGCTGATCGGCTTCGGCGGCGTCGGCGGCCACGCCATCGAAGAAAACGAACCGCAGGGAGCCCTCGCCTCGATCATCTCGATCTCCGCGCTTCTTTTGCTGTTCACCTTCAATTTCCACCACGAGATCGTCCGCGCGCTGGTTGCTTCCTACCAGGTCGCGCCGGTCAACATGTTCTTCAATCCTCAAGCGGCTCTGGTCGACATCACCGACACGCTGTCTGAGAGCTTCATGGTCGTGCTCAGGCTTGGCAGTCCGTTCATCGCCTATGCCATCCTGATCAACCTGACGATCGGCTTCGTCAACAAGCTGACGCCGCAGATCCCGGTCTACTTCATCTCGCTGCCCTTCGTCGTCGCCGGCGGGTTGATCCTGATCTATTTCGGCATCGCCACCATGCTCAGCCTGTTCGCCGACGGCTTCGTCGACATCACCGTGGGGAGATAGGCATGGCGTCGCGCCGGGATCGTCTGAAGAAGCTGGTGGTCGTGCAGGAACAGCTCAAGGCGCTGCACGAAACCCGCCATGCCGGCTTTGTCGCCAACGCGATCGCCGCCGAAGCCGAGGCGCAATCGCTGTCGGCCAGCTTCGACAACACCGACGGCATCTCGCAACTGTTCCCCGAACTCTACCATCGCCGCATCAAGGCGGCGATCGACAAGAAGCAGCTCAACCTCGGCCTCGCCAATGTCGAGATCGGCAAGATCGCGACGGCCACCGCCCGCACCAACATGGTCGAGCGCGCCTATCGCGATGTCCGCCGCCAGGACGAGCGCGACAGCGCCGACCGCGAACGTCTCGAAATCATTGAAAGAAAGTCGGCTGACGACAAGTAAGGTTGCCGCAAGCTTGACCCGCCACAATCAGCAGTAACGTAAACCCCGGAAAGGCGAGCCAGATTTGGCCATCTCCCCACCCAGCGACATCATTCTGGACGTTGCCAAGGCTGTCGAGCCGGCCGGCCTCCAGGCTGCGCGCACGGCACTCGCCAACCGGACAGCCAACACAGCCACGTCAGGTGCCTTCTCGCTCACCGAGGCCGAAGTTACCGGCGGCGTCGCGCGCCAGCTGGACAGAACATCGGCCGACGCCTCGATGAAGAAGTTCGAGGCGATGGTGCTGCAAACCTTCATCGGCAACATGATGCCGAAGAACACCGAGAGCGTTTACGGCAAGGGCATGGCCGGCGACATGTGGAAATCGATGATGGCAGAGCATCTCGCCAACCAGACGGCCGAAGCCGGTGGCATCGGCATCGCCAGGACGGTGATGCGCGACCACTACATCAAGGACGAAAAGGCGGTGCCGGTAAGTGGCGTCTCCGGCGGCCCCGAAAAGGCTGCGCTCGACGAACAAATGAGCCAGGCGACCGCGCTCATCCAGGAATTGCAGCGGAAGATGGTGAAGTCGCTCGGAAGCGACGAGGCCGCCTCCGTCACTGACACAAAATCGTAGAGGATAAGATATGTCGGATCTCTCCGAATACAGGCTGAACCTTCCAGCGCCGGCCGAATTCATCGACACCGCGGCCCGCCCGGGCAATGTCGCGGCCATCATCAGCCGCATCGAAGACGCGGTCGAGGAAGAAACCGCCGCGATCCGCACCGACATACATTTCGACATCAAGGCGTCGAACGCACGCAAGAGCCGCTATCTCTATGAACTGACCCGCGCCACCAAGGGCCTTGTCGAAGGCGATTTCCCGGGCGAGCTCAAGGTCGGCGTCGAACGCCTGCGCGACAAGCTCGTCGCCAACGAGCGTGCGATTCTTGCCCATCTCAGCGCCGTCAGCGAAGTCGCCTCGCTGCTCCGCGACGCCATCCAGCGCTCGGAAGCGGACGGCACCTATTCGGCCAACGAATTCGGGTGGGCGCGGTGATCAAGTTCATCGCGGCGGCGCTGTGGATTGTCGCCGTGACCCTCGGCGCGGTCTTCTATTCATTCCAGGCCGCCGCCAACCTGCCGGCGTCCGAGGAGCAGAAGCCGCTGCTCGGCGGTCTCGACTACGTCAAGACAGACGTCATCTCCGTGCCGCTGCTCAAGGGCGAGCGCGTGCATGGCTACTTCCTGACGCGCCTCGTCTATACGGTCGAGCCCAAGGAAGTCGCCAAGATGTCGGTGCCGATGGACTCGCTGCTCGTCGACCAGGTTTATTCGTATCTCTACGGCAATCCGCAGATCGACTTCACTGACTACGAAAAGCTTGATCTCGACGGCTTTCGCAACGGCATCCGCGACAGCATCAACACGCGCGTCGGTTCGAAGCTGATCCACGAAGTGATGATCGAGCAGATCGACTTCCTGACACCCGATGACGTCCGCGACAACGCGGTGCGCCAGCGTGAATCGGCAGCTGCCGCGGCAGCGACTGATGCCGCAAAGCCGGCAGAGGCAACCCCGGCCAAGGCACACTGAACCCTGCAGGCAGCTAGTTTGGCTGCCTCGGGGCACAAGTTCAAGTGGCCACCACCAGTCAATTCAACGTTGACGTAAACGTAAGACGCCAGCTATAGGCAATGCAGTCCTGTGACATGCCGGCTCGTCCGGATTGGTCCGGGGAGGCCGGGCGCCAAGCGCCTTTCAGGAACAGACCAGGAGAGAGCCATGAGCATTCAGGCAATCGCAGACAAGATCAAGGCGAAGGTAGAGAGCGCCGGCTTTGACCGCTCGATCAAGTTCGACACCGGCGGCGACGGCGTCATCGTCATCGACGGTGCAACCCTTTCGACCACCGACGGCCCGGCCGATTGCACCATCAAGCTGTCGCTCGACGATCTCGAGTCGCTGATCGCCGGCGACCTCAACCCGACGATGGCGTTCATGACCGGCAAGATCAAGGTCGAGGGCGACATGTCGGTGGCCATGAGCCTGAGCCAGCTGCTCTAAGCCACGACGCAAAATCATCCAACGGAAAGGCCCGGTGTCACAACCGGGCCTTTTTGCATGCGAATTCCGCTCGCTTCGGTTGAAAGCGCAATGCAACGGCAATGGTCAAGGTCCACACCCCGGACAGGGACGTTTCGTTGTGGAGCTTCATATGAACCGAAACCGATTGGCCGCATTGGCTGCGACCCTGTGCGTGGCGGTCCTCGCCGGCTGCGTGGACGACCGGTATGGACCTCGCGACTGGGATGGTCCGCGCCATGGGCCACGCAACTGGGATGGTCCCAGAAACGGCCCCCGCAACTGGGACGGCCCACGCGGGCCGCGCAACTGGGATGGGCCACGCGAATACCCCCGCCATGGCCCGCCGCCGCGTCCGCGCGGCGAACCGCTCGACTGCAGAGGCGGACCGGCGACGACGCCGTCGCCCGATTGCATCGATCGCCCGAGAGCACGCCGCTTCGCCGACGACTGACCAGAAGGCCGGGCTATCCCGGCCTTTTTCGTTTCGTGAGGGCCAGCGGTCTGGCTGGGTCCGAGCCGGTAATGTCCCCACAACAATTGGAGTCCACACCGCCCCGGTCAGATCCACCCGGAGTGTCATGTGAACCGAAATCGACTCATTGCCCTGGCTGCGACCCTGTGTGCAGTAGCCCTCACCGGCTGCGTGGATGATCGCTACGGCCCGCCGCGCTGGGACGACACGATCTACCCACCGCGCCATGGGGACCACCCGCGCTATCATCCGCGCCCGCCGGTCCCGCCAATGCCACCGCGCCCACCCCGTGCACCACGCCCGCCATTTTCGGAGCCGGTCTTCTGCACCCAGGAGTATGGCCGGCCTCGGCATCCGGATTGCGATGACAGGCGGCGGCCACGCCATGGCGGCGACCGCTACTACACCTACGAGCAGTGACGGATGGCGCCGTGTCCCACGGGGTACGGCATTTCACAGCAATCCCATAGCCGACGTGGAGTCGAAGGTGAGACGAAACCGCCTTGCAGCAATGGCAGTGGTAGTGGCTTGCGTGATGCCGTTGTCGGGCTGCGGCTACCTTGCCTCGACTATCGGAATGGACGATGGGCACGCGGCGCAGCAAGAACGGCCTTCGAGACTGCCGCTGTCGCCGCAGCCCTCGATCGCTTGCGTCAAGGACAGGACGCCGTCGCCGACCTGTTTTCCGGCGGCTCCAGGCCGAATGTCGGCCTGGAAATGACTTGAGTACCTGATTGCCTCAGGCAGCCGGAGGGGACGCTCCGATCAGAGCGCCACGCGTCCTGCGGGACGCCCAAAGGATGTACTGACGCTGTCCGTTGCCACATCGCTCTTTCCGAAAGCCGAATCTGACTTGCGAACCGAGGCGCCGAGCTTGCGGCCGGCAGCCTTGAGCACGCCCTTGGCGTCGTCCAGCGCTCCAGGCACGAGTTCCAGCGCCAGGAAACGGTCGCGCTCGTAAGGGCCCGGCATCGAAAGCTGTCCGGTCTTCTCAGTGGTGAAGCCGAACCGCGCATAATAAGGCGCATCGCCGACCAGCAAAATGGCGCGGTGACCAAGCCGGCCAGCCTCGGCAATCGCCTGGCGCATCAGCGCCGAACCGATGCCGGCACCCTTAGCCGACGGATCGACAGCGAGCGGGCCTAGCAGCAGCGCAGTCGGACCGCCCTCACCCAGGCGCACATCCCACAGCCGCACGGTACCGACGAGCGAGCCCTCTTCAGTGCGCGCGATCAACGCCAGGCCCTCGGACGGGCGGCGGCCCCGCCGCAGCTTCTCCGACGACTTCTTGCGCCGCTTCGGGCCCATGGCACGGTCGAGCAGCGCCTCGCGAGCGGCGACGTCGGCAGGGTTTTCAGCCACGATCAGGATGTCGGGCGAGGTCTCGATGGTTTCTTTTTCGGTATGCATGTCCGTGATCCTTCACGAGCGGAGAACTGGTCCACAAGCGAACCCGTGCGGGCGCCGATTGCGCCCGCGCCGGGGTGATCTGATCAACTCTTGCGAGCCGTCAGATCACGTAGGATCGGAGGGGCTCGAAGCCGTTGAAGGCGACCGATGAATAGGTCGTCGTGTAGGCGCCGGTGCCCTCGATCAGCACCTCGTCGCCGATGGTCAGCGACAGGGGCAGCGGGTACGGCGTCTTTTCGTACATGACGTCGGCCGAGTCGCAGGTCGGGCCGGCGAGCACGCAAGGCGACTTCTCATCTGCGTCACGCGCCGTCACGATCGGGTAGCGGATCGCCTCGTCCATCGTCTCGGCGAGACCGCCGAACTTGCCGATATCGAGGAACACCCAGCGCACATTGTCGTTGTCGGCCTTCTTCGAAATCAACACGACTTCCGACTTGATGACGCCGGCGTTGCCGACCATGCCGCGACCCGGCTCGATGATGGTCTCCGGGATGTTGTTGCCGAAGTGCTTGGACAGCGCGTCGAAGATGGCCTGGCCATAGGCCTGGGCCGCCGGCACGTCACGCAGGTAACGCGTCGGAAAGCCACCGCCCATGTTGACCATGCCGAGCGTGATGCCTTCTTCGGCGAGCTTGGCGAACACCTTCTTGGCGTCGGCCAGCGCACGATCCCAGGCGGTCAGGTCAGTCTGCTGCGAGCCGACATGGAACGACACGCCGTAGGCGTCGAGGCCAAGCGACTTGGCAAGGCGCAGCACGTCGACGGCCATGTCAGGCACGCAGCCGAACTTGCGCGACAGCGGCCATTCGGCACCTTCGCCATCGGTCAAGACGCGGCAGAACACACGGGCGCCTGGAGCGGCGCGCGCAACCTTCTCGACCTCTTCGACGCAGTCGACGGCGAACAGGCGAATGCCGAGCTCGAAGGCACGCGCGATGTCGCGCTCCTTCTTGATGGTGTTGCCAAAGGAAATGCGCTCAGCCGGAGCGCCGGCATCCATGGCCATCTCGATTTCGGCAACCGAAGCCGTGTCGAAGGACGAGCCCATGCCGGCAAGCAGGCGCAGGATCTCAGGCGCCGGATTTGCCTTCACCGCGTAATAGACCTTGGACTCCGGCATCGCCTTCTCGAAGGCGCGGAAATTGTCGCGCACGACATCGAGGTCGACGACGAGGCAAGGGCCGGACGGGCGTCGGGTGGCGAGGAAGTCGAGGATGCGCTGAGTGGCCATAGGTCTCTCCATCGCGCGGTCCTGCCGCGCAAAAAATCATCAAGCTGCGGGACGGCCGTTCCCGGCCGCGGAATCCCGCGGTGGACAAAGACATGACCGCTATTTGATGGAACCAGCCTGTGGAGACCCTGGAACCATAAATGCGCTTCACGCGGCGGTGAACCTAAGCCAGCCCGGCTTCGGTTCGCTTTGTCTGCCTTGGCTTGGAAATGGGAAGACCCGTTCCGCACTGCCGGCAATGAAGGTGTGCCTCTTCAGTAACCCCGGCTTTTGGACAGCCGGAAGAGAACCAGAAAGGCCCGCACCGTCGTTGCTTCAAGGTGTCCTCGATTTTGCGGTTGGCCGCTAAATCGACTGGAGGGGTTAGCTCCAGTTACCTTACCGATTTCCTCGCCATTCGAGGGATCGGCGGACACCCACAGGCACGTGCGACTTTGGGCAAGCGCGGATATATGGCTCGCGACCGTCACAATCAATTAAAATCTCATAGTGGGTTGAAAAAATTCAAACGCTGAACAATCTTGGAGATATCGTAAACAGGTTTCGAACGATGGCTGGTGCGCCCAAGTCCTTCAACGCGTTTCTCGACCTGCCGCAAGTACCTGTTTTCAATTCGGAAACCGGCCCTTTGGCGGGACTGCGGCTGGCGGTCAAAGACATTTATGATGTCGCCGGCTACCCAACCGGCTGCGGCAACCCTGAAAAGGCGGCCAGCGCCGATCCGGCCATAAAAACCGCAGCTCCGGTACAAATCCTGCTCGATGCCGGCGCGCGATTCGTCGGCAAGACCCAGACCGACGAACTCGCCTTCTCGCTGATGGGCCAGAATGCGCATTTTCCGCACCCGATCAACCCGGCAGCATCGAACCGTGTCACCGGTGGCTCGTCATCTGGCTCGGCAGCAGCGGTGGCCGGCCAGCTTGCCGACATCGCCATAGGCTCCGACACCGGCGGCTCGATCAGGGCGCCGGCGAGCTTCTGCGGGCTGATCGGCCTGCGCACCACGCATGGGGTGATTTCCCTCGATGGCGCGATGAAGCTGGCGCCGAGCCTCGATACCTTCGGCTGGTTCGCGCGGGATATCGACATCTACGAGACAGTGGCGAAGCTGCTCATCGGCGAGGACGCCCATCGCGGCCAACTCACACGGCCTGTAGGGCTCAGCTGGCTCGACAGCCTGCCGACCGGCCCGAATGAGGTCGCCGAGTACAAGCGGATGCGCCAGCATGCCGATATGGCCCTTGGCCCGGTTGCCAAGGCCGGCCCCCTCTCCTTTTCGCCCGACGAACTCTACTGGTGTTTCCGCAAGGTCCAGGCCTACGAGGCCTGGCAGCAGCATGGCGCCTGGATCTCTTCTGGAGATCGCGGCCTTGGGCCGGGCGTCAAGGAACGCTTCGAATTCGGTGCCACCATCTCCGCGGCCGACTATGCCGCGGAGATCGAAAAACGCGACGCGTTTCGCCAGGAGCTCACGGACCTGCTCGGCGCTGACGGCGTTCTGGTCCTGCCGACGGTGCCGGGAGCAGCCCCCCTGGCGAGCGGCAGCCATGACGAGCTTCTGGCCTATCGCGAGCGCGCCCTGATGCTGCTGTGCCTGTCCGGCCTGTCGGGGTTCCCCCAGATCACCCTGCCCATCGGCGCCGTCGACAGCGCGCCATTCGGGCTCTCGCTGCTCGGCCCGGCCGGCAGCGATCTGGCGCTGATCGAACTCGGACGCCGCGTGCTCGACGCCGCTCGCCCAAAGGACTGATGTCATGGACACACTCACCCGCATGCGCGCCTTCATCGACGTCGTCGAGGCCGAGGGCTTTTCGGCCGCGGCGCGCAAGATCGGCCGCTCCAAGGCGTTGCTGTCCAAATATGTGCGCGAGTTGGAAGACGAGCTCGGCGCGCTGCTGCTCAACCGCACGACAAGGCAGTTCTCGCTGACCGAGGCCGGCCACACCTATTATCGCCGCGCCTCGGAGATCATCCGCGAGGTCGACAGCCTGGCGGACGCGGTGCGCGAATCCTCCGGCGACGTGCGCGGCCGCGTCAAGCTGTCGGCGCCGCGCACCTTCGCCGACGCGCCGATCGGCCGCTCGTTGATCGACTTCGCCAAGGCGCACCCCGACATCGTGCTCGAAATCCATCTCGACGACCGTTTCGTCGATCTAGTCGAGGAAGGTTTCGACCTCGCCATCCGCATCTCCAGGCTCGAGAACTCGTCGCTGATCGCCCGGCGCCTGTCGCCGTTCGGCATCCGGGTCTGCGCCTCGCCCGGGCTGATCGAAAAATACGGCATGCCCAAACGGCCGGCCGATCTCGCCAATGTTCCCTGCATCATCGATACCAACGGCCGCTACATGTCGAACTGGCCATTCTCCGGCGAGACCGGGGACATCATGACCGTGTCGGTATCAGGCCCGATGGAGGTCAACAGCCCGATGGCGGCGCGGGCCGCGGCCGTTGCCGGCCTCGGCTTTGCCATCCTGCCTGATTTCATTGCCGCTCCCGACCTCGACTCGGGCAAGCTGGTGCCGGTGCTCGACGACCGCCGCCTCGGCGGCGGCGGCATCTTCGCGGTCTACCCGCACCGGCGCTATCTGCCGGCGAAGATCCGGGTCTTCGTCGACTTCCTGGTGCAGTGGTTCAAGACCAATCCTTGCGACCATGCCGTTTAGTTGAACCGCGGCTGTCCCACTTTCGCCCGGTTTCTGATAATTGTCGGCATCACCCAACAGGTCGGCCTGCCGGAGCTATGATTCTGAAAACACCCACGACGATGCTGGCCACGGCGGCGGTGGCCCTGCTGGCCATGACGGCGCCGGCGAGCGTTCATCCGCACGTCTTTGCCGAAGCGCGGCTCGACGTCGTGCTCAATCCCGACAAAACAGTGAAATCGCTCAGGCACCTGTGGCGGTTCGACGACCTGTTTTCCAGCACGGTGCTGATGGAGTTCGACAAGAACTCCGATCTCAAGCTCGACGACAGCGAGCTGGCGGAGGTGTCAAAGACGGTTTTTGAATCGATCGGCGAGTACAATTATTTCCAGGTCGTGACCGTGGACGGCAAGGATGTCGCGATGAAGCCGCCGGCCAATCTGGTTGCCAATTTCGAGGACCAGCAGCTCATCATCCTGTTCGAGACCGAGCCTAAGGAGCCGCTGAAGCTTGCCGGCAAGATCGATTTCGGCGTCTACGATCCGACCTTCTATACCGCGATCGATTTCACCGAGGACTCCAACCTCAACGTCGCCGGCCTGCCTTCGACCTGCAAGCAGACCGTCATCCGTCCAGATCCGGACGAGGCGATCGCGCAGAACCAGTCGAAGCTGACCGACGCGTTCTTCAACGATCCGTCGGGCACGGACATGAGCAAGATTTTTGCCACGCGCCTGGAATTGAACTGCCAAGCCAAGGGGTGATGCAGTGAAGAAGACGACCATCCGCGTGATCTTCGCGCTCCTGGCGCTCAGCTACGTGCTCAGCCATTTCGCGGTCCGGGCGCACGCCCAGAGTTCGCTCGGCATCGGCACCAACGAAGCGATGGTGCCTTCGACCGGCATGTTCTCCGAGCTGCTCAACTGGATCAACGTGCATCAACAGCAGTTCTACCGCTCGCTGACCGGCTCGCTGAAGGCGATGCGCGACGGTGAGAGCGGCGGCATCTGGGTGCTGGTCGGGCTGTCATTCGCCTATGGCATCTTACATGCCGCCGGCCCTGGCCACGGCAAGGCGGTGATCTCGTCCTACATGCTCGCCAACGAGGTGGCCTTGCGCCGCGGCATCATGCTGTCCTTCGTCTCGGCCTTCCTCCAGGGTGCCACCGCGATCGTTTTGATGACGCTGGTGTTCCTCGTCCTGCGCGGAACCTCGGTGTCGATGACCAATGCGACATGGTTCCTGGAGACGGTGAGCTATGCGCTGATCGCCGCCTTCGGTGCCTGGCTGCTGTGGAAGAAGCTCAAGCCGATGGCATTCCTGGCCGGCGCGGCCCCGGTGCACAGCCTGTCTGCCGCCCATGTTCATGCGCATGATCATCATGATCACGACCACGCCACCTGCGGCCACGACCATTCGCACGATCACCATGATCATGCGCACGGCGACAGCCACGCACATCATGACCACACGCACGAGCATCACGCTCACGATCATGGCCATGGCCACCACGCTCACGCCGTGGGCGAAGTCTGCTCGACCTGCGGCCATTCGCATGCGCCCGACCCGAGGATGCTGGAAGGCAAGCACTTCGATTGGCGCACGGCGTGGTCGGCGGTTGCCGCCGTCGGTATCCGCCCCTGCTCCGGCGCGCTGATCGTGCTCAGCTTCGCCTTCCTCAACGGCCTGTGGGCCGGCGGCATCCTGTCGGTCTTCGCCATGGCGCTGGGCACGGCCATCACCGTCTCGGCGCTCGCTGTCCTTGCCGTGACGGCCAAGAACTGGGCGGTCGCCATCGCCGGCGACGGCCGCGCCGGCAACCGCGTCCACAACACGATCGAGATCGGCGGGGCAGCGCTCGTCATGCTGCTTGGCCTGGTCTTGCTGGCGGCAAGCCTGAACGCCTGAGGCCCGCGAGCCAGCCTACGGATTCTTGTTGCGCTGGCTGCGGCCGCGCAGCCAGAACACGCCGAAAAAGCCGAGCACGAACAGCACCGCAACGACGCCCGCTGCGACCGTCGAATAGTCGCCGACCGCCAGCATGACCTTGGGCAGGTAGAATGCGGCGACGCCGAAGATGATCATGATCCATGCGGCGGCGACGGCGGCGTGGCGGGTCTTGGTGTCCATCGGCGTGGCCCTAACATCTCGTTGCGTCCGGACCGCGCCCGGCAAGGTTCAGCTACATAACGCCCGTTGGTGTTTCAGCCAACGCGCCAGCGCAGGTTCCTTTGTCGCATGCCTTGCCGTTGGAGCCTAAAAGTTGTCCGCGGACAACTTCAGGCGCCTAACTCGGCACGAAAGTCTTCGAGCTTGCGCTTCTGCTGGCCTGCCGCATCGAAATTGGCCGGATCGAGCCAGGCGTCATAGGCCTCGAGCAATGCCGGCCACTCCTTGTCGATGATCGAATACCACGCCGTGTCGCGGTTTTCGCCCTTTGTCACCATGTGCTGGCGGAAGATGCCCTCGAACTTGAAGCCGAAGCGTTCCGCCGCCCTTTTCGACGGTTCGTTGCGGTTGTTGCACTTCCACTCGTAGCGGCGATAGCCAAGTTCGAAGATGTAGCGCGCGAACAGGAACTGCGCCTCGGTCGCCGCCGGTTTGCGCGAGACGATGTCGCTCCAGTAGATGTTGCCGATCTCGATGACGCCGAAATTCGGGTCGATGCGCATCAGCGTCTGGCGCCCGGCCATCTTGCCGCTCGCCTTGTCGATGACGACGAAGAACAGCGGATCTTCGCTCGCCGCCGACTTTTCGAGCCAGGGCTGGAAGTCGGCCCGGGTCTGCGGCTTGGTGTCGAACAGCCAGCGGAAGCGGCCTTCGGCATCCTGGGCGGTCGCCATCTCGTAGAGGCGTTCGCCGTGTTTTGCCGCATCAAGCGGTTCGAGGCGGACATAGCGTCCCTCAAGGTTGATACGCTCGGGACGCGGCCGCGGCTTCCAGTCCTGCAGGTTCTCGGACAAGGACGTCTCCAATTCGTTTGACATGGTCGCCCCAATTCTCGCAAAAATCGGATGCCCCCAACAGAACCAGACGGATAACCGGAATGCTCCACACGATTGCCGCCTTCGACCGCCTCGGCGAGGAAAATGCCTTCGCCGTATTGGCCCGCGCCACGGCCTTGCTCCATGAGGGGCGCGACATCGTCAATCTCGGCATCGGCCAGCCCGACTTCCGTACGCCCGAGCATATCGTCGATGCGGCGATCAAGGCGCTGCGCGACGGCCACCACGGCTACACCCCGGCCAACGGGCTTCTGGCGACGCGTGAGGCGGTGGTGCGGCGCACGCTTGCGACCACCGGCGTCGAGGTCTCGGCTGAGAACGTCATGATCATGCCCGGCGGCAAGCCGACGATGTTCGCCGCGATCCTGATGTTCGGCGAACCCGGTGCCGAAATCCTCTATCCCGATCCCGGTTTCCCGATCTACCGCTCGATGATCGAATTCACCGGTGCAACGCCCGTGCCGGTGCCGATGCGCGAAGCCAACGGCTTTGCCTTCTCGGCCGAAGAAACGCTTTCGCTGATCACGCCGAAGACGCGGCTTCTGATCCTCAATTCGCCGGCCAATCCGACCGGCGGGGTGACGCCGCGCGTCGAGATCGCCAAGCTGGTCAAGGGGCTCGAAGCCCACCCGCATGTCGCGATCATGTCCGACGAGATCTATGACGTCATGACCTATGACGGCGAAAGCCACACGTCGCTGCTCAGTTTCCCCGAAATCCGCGACCGGCTGATCATCCTCAACGGCTGGTCGAAGACCTGGGCGATGACCGGCTGGCGCATGGGCTGGTCGATCTGGCCAAACGGGTCCGGGAGCGGCAATCTGTACGACAAGGTGCGCAAGCTCGCTGTCAATTGCTGGTCCTGCGTCAATGCACCGAGCCAGTTCGCCGGCATCGCCGCGATCGACGGCCCGCAGGATGACGTCGAGCGCATGATGCGCGCCTTCGACAACAGGCGCAGGATCGTCGTCGAGGGACTGAACGCCATCCCGGGCATTTCCTGCGTCACGCCGAAGGGGGCTTTCTACGCCTTCCCCAACATCAGCCAGACCGGCTGGAAGGCCAAGAAACTGGCCTCGGCCTTGCTTGAGGACGCCGGCGTCGCCCTGATCGGCGGGCCTGATTTCGGCATCCTCGGCGAAGGCTACATCAGGCTGTCCTACGCCAACTCCGAAGAAAACATCCTGCGCGCGCTGGAACGTATCGAGGCGTTCCTGGCGAAGTAGCTGATCCGAGCGACGATCGGAAGTTGTGGCGGCGTGGACGTCGTAGCGCGAGTCAAGTATTGATCGTGCCCGTGATCATTGCCACGGGGGAGATCGCTATATGTCCGACGGCGCTGTACTTGCAGCCAGGGTTCACTGGGCGTGGTTGCGTAATGCACAGTTCGACATCAGCTTCATCCTTGGTCTCCCTGCCCTGGCGATTTCCATCGGACTTATCGTTGTCTGGCAACCCAACCTTTTCGTACCAATTTTGATTTTCGACCTGTGGTTCCTCGGCTATCACCACGTCATCGCTACCTACACTCGGCTATGTTTTGATCGCAAAAGCTTCTCCGAACACTGGCCGCTTCTGGTTTTTCTCCTACCCCTCGTCGCCGCAGGAACTTTGGCCATCGCCTATTACCTCGGCCTCTGGATCATCGTTTCGATCTACTTCTATTGGCAGTGGTTTCACTACACGCGGCAAAGCTGGGGAATATCTCGAGCTTACCGCGGTAAAGAGAGGTCTGCGCTGTATGAAGACGGCTGGATCGACCAAGCCGTTTTCTACGCACTGCCGGTCCTCGGAATACTTAGCCGCTCACATCAGGATCCCGGTCAGTTCATCGGACTGGAGTTGCGGGTCATCCCTGTGGCAGCCCCGATGGTAAGCGTCGCCGCAGCAGCCGCAGTCGCATTGATCGGTTATTGGGCTCTACGCCGATTTCAGGCCTGGCGCGAGGGCAGGCTGGCGGCAGTTCACACACTGTACATGCTCACCCATTTTACGATTTTCGTTGTCGGCTATCTGGCAATCGAGGACGTCACCTACGGCTGGCTGGTGATCAACATCTGGCACAACGCCCAGTACATTTTGTTTGTTTGGATGTTCAACAATCGCCGCTTCAAGAACGGCATCGACCCCGATGCCCGCTTCCTTTCCTACATTAGCCAGCCGGGCCGTCTGTGGCTGTATCTGGCGACATGCGTGGTGATCACTGGCGTCATCTACTGGGCATTGCTGGGTGCGCTGGACGCTTGGTTTTTTGCCGGTCTGTCGGCAACGATCGTGCTCTACCAGATCGTGAACTTTCATCACTACGTCGTTGACGCAAACATCTGGAAAGTGCGCAAGGAACCTATCAGGAGAACACTCGGCCTCCAGGACTGACGTAGATGAGCGGATCGAATACCGCCGCGAATGGACGAAATAATTCCTGGCTCGACTTGGTGCGAGCCATGGCGATCATTCTGGTTCTGTTACGTCACGGAGAACGTGCACTTGGCCATGAGGCTGACTTCGGGCCGTTGCAAACGATCAGCATCAACGGATGGATCGGCGTCGACATCTTCTTCGTGCTATCCGGGTATCTGATCGCCAGCCACCTTCTGCGGGCTGGCATAGGCACGGGCCATTTCAGCTTCGGTCGCTACCTGGTCATGCGAGCGTTGAGAATCGTGCCGGCATATCTCGCAGTGATCGGGCTGATCCTGTTCGGTGCCTTTCCATTGTACACGATAGATGAGAACCAGCTGTTGCTGCGTGTCGGCTATCATCTGCTGTTCCTTCAGGACTACCTGCCTTCAAACATAAATGTCGTGTTCTGGTCGCTGGGTGTCGAAGAGAAGTTCTACCTGTTGGCACCTGTGTTGATATTCGTGGTGCTAAGATGCCGCTCCACAACCGGCAAGGCGACCATTCTGGCAAGCTGCTTCCTGCTCCCCGTCCTTCTCAGGTTCGAGGCATATGCGCGGGTGGAAGCACCCATCGACTACACCCAGTTTTTTCGGGTTTTCCGTAGTCCGTTCCATATGACGGTCGAAGGGCTGGTAGTCGGAGTTGCCATAGCCGTGGTCCAGGCCAGCGGACATTTACGCCCCTCCGGATCAAGGGGAATGGTCATCTTGGTCGCGTCAACAGTTCTGTTGCTCGGCTGGATGTCATCGCATGACTTTATGGCCGAGATCGATATGACCGATGCGGTATGGCAACCGGTGGCCGTAGCAATCATCGCAGGTGGTTTGACACTTGGAGCGGTGCTTTTGGGCGGCACCAGCATGCCCGCCCATCGGCCAGTCAACATGCTGGCGCGCTTGAGCTATTGCCTCTACCTTGTCCACTTGCCGCTGATCCCGACGGCAGTCGCAATCGCTACGTCCAAGGGCATGTGGCTGTTCTGGCCGATTTATCTAGCTCTGAGCCTTGGGGCGGCCGTGCTGCTTCACGTGGCTATCGAAAAGCCCTTCCTGTTGTGGAAAGACCGGATAGCCACGCGCCAAACGATCGGCGCGCCGATTTCCGCAGCCTAAGCTCGCAATTTTCACCCGCGCCCGACATAAGGCATCTTGGTCGCCATGACCGTCATGAACAGCACGTTGGCGTCGAGTGGCAGGCCGGCCATGTAGACCACCGCCTCGGCGACGCGGGCTACGTCCATCACGGCTTCCGCTGAAATCGAACCGTCCGCCTGCTGCACGCCGATCGTCATCGGCACCGCCATTTCGGTCAGCGCATTGCCGATGTCGATCTGGCCGCAGGCGATGTCGAACGGACGGCCATCGAGCGCCAGCGTCTTGGTCAGGCCGGTGGTGGCGTGCTTGGTGGCGGTATAGGGCACCGAACCGGGACGCGGCGCGTGCGCCGACACCGAGCCGTTGTTGATGATCCGCCCGCCCATCGGCTCCTGCCGGCGCATCGCGGCAAAGGCCGCCCGCGAGCACAGGAACGTGCCGGTGAGATTGACCGACACGACGGCGTTCCAGGCCTCGACAGGGATCTCGTCGATTGTCGAGGCCTTGTAGCCCATGCCGGCATTGTTGAAGAGCAGGTCGACCCGGCCGAACGCCTCGGTGATGGTCTCGAACATGTCGTCGACCTGGTCGGGCTTGGTCACGTCGCAAACGACGGCCAACGCCTTGGCGTCGGTCTTGCCGGCATCGCTGATTGCCTCATCGAGCGCGTGCTTGCCGCGGCCGCAGAAGACGGTGTTCCAACCGTCCTTGAGCAAGGCCGTAGCCACCGCCTTGCCGATGCCCTTGCCGGCGCCGGTGACCACCGCGACCCTGTTGCTTGCCATGATGAAGCTCCTGCGCATGACCGATCGCCCGCGGCAGATCATTGGTAGCGCTTCAGTCTAAAGCGCCACCAGAAGCAAAACCAGTCAGTTGTTCTGAACGAAGGGTGGAGGCGAAGGAAAGCGGCCACACAAAAAGGGCGGTCATTGGCGACCGCCCAGTTTTTGATCGAACCGTGCTTGGGAGGAGGAGAGCCGATCCGAATAAGAAAATGATGCGCTTGGTCGGTTAACAAATCCTTAACGCGAAAAGCCGCCTTTTAGCAGCTATCGGGCGCATCACGAACGCTGCTACCAGCGCGGATTGACCGACGGCACAGAAGTCGGTTGAGCCGGCACCTTGACGCTCGAAACCGTCGCTTCGACATGGTCGACAAGCGCGTCCGGCAGCTGCAGCCGACCAGCGAGCAGGTCGAGATAGCCACGCTCGGCGCGGCTGTCGGGATCGATGGCCAGGCGCGAAGCGGTGTAGAGCTCGACCTTCTGCGCCTCGGTCTGGGCGGCGGCGACGATCGAGTCGAGATCCAGCGGCGAATTGAGTTCTTCCATCAGGAACTGCTCGGCATCCGGGCCGATGCCCGACATGCTGAGCTTGTCACCGATCTTCTTGCGCTCGTCTTCGTCGATATGGCCGTCAGCCTTGGCGGCGGCAATCATGGCGCGGATCAGCGTCAGCACGAACTCGGTCTCACCCTGCGGGGCCTGCGAGGGGTGGAAGGAATTGTCGCTCGGCGGCGGCAGAAGCTGCGGCTCGGCATCGGAAGCAGCTGCGGTCTGCTCGGGAGCATTGCCGGCCTTGTAGTTCTGGTAGGCCTTGTAGGCCAGGCCGCCGATGGCAGCGAGACCACCGACCTTCAGCGCCGTGCCGGTGACCTGACGGCCGGCACCGGTACCGAGCAGCACGGCGACCAAAGCGCCAGCGGCAAGCGGATTGTCCTTGGCCAGTTGCGTCGCCTGCCCGGCCTTGTCGCGCACGGTGGAGCCGGTGCCTGGGATCTTGGAGCCGAGGAGATCGTCGAGCAGCTTCTTGGGGTCGAACATGGATGCCTCCGGTTGGGAATGTCGGTCGCCGAGAGGTAGGCGGACGATCAAGACATTACAATGACGCCGGCCAATTTGGCGAGGCCAGCGGGAGACGGAGGGTTAACTGCCGATATGGGGGCCCGAGCCGCGTTGTTCTGCAAGCTCTACTTGGCGATGACGCTCGGCGTAGCGGGCGCGATCCTCGACAGTGCGGGCGTCATGGCAATGCGGGCACGAAATCCCTGCCTCGAACTTCGGCGACAGAAGCTCCTCGGGCATAAGCGGATGACGGCAGGCACGGCACAGTTCGGCCTCGCCCACGGCAAGCCCGTGCGACACCGACACGCGTTCGTCGAAGACGAAGCACTCGCCTTGCCACAGGCTCTGCTCCGTGGGCACCTCTTCGAGATATTTGAGGATGCCGCCCTTGAGGTGGAAAACGTCGTCGATGCCGAGCGACTTCACATAGGCTGTCGCTTTTTCGCAGCGGATGCCACCGGTGCAGAACATCGCCACCTTCTTGCCCTCGAGCTCGCTGCGGTGGTTTTCGACCCAGGCTGGGAACTCGCGGAAACTCTTGGTCTGCGGATCGACAGCGCCCGAAAACGTGCCGATCGACACTTCGTAGTCGTTGCGGGTGTCGACGACGATGGTGTCCGGATCGGAGATCAGCGCATTCCAGTCGCCCGCCTCGACATAGGCGCCGACGCTGGCAAGCGGATCGATGCCCTCGACGCCCATGGTGACGATCTCGCTCTTGAGCCGCACCTTCATGCGATGGAACGGCATCTCCTCGGCGGCACTGTACTTGACCTCGAGCGCTCCGAATTCCGACGTGTCTTCGAGATGAGCGATCAGTTCGGCGATTGCCTCTTCGGTGCCAGCGACGGTGCCGTTGATGCCCTCGCGCGCCAGCAGCAGCGTTCCCTTGATGCCACGGCCGCAGCAGAAGGCAGCGAGCGGGGCGCGCAGCGCCTCGTAACGCTCGAGCCGGCAGAAGCGGTAAAGCGCGGCAACGCGGAAAAGCGGCTGGGGTGTGGATAGATTCATGGCGTGAGCCACTAACGCTTTGGCCCATTATTTTCAACGCGCGGCTGAAAGTAGAATGATTACAGGTAGTTCGTGATTCGGCTCAGGCTTCGCGACGGAACAAATCGCTGTTCGCTTTTCCACGCCTGCCGAAACCGGGCGACAATGGCCGCTGCGAAATGGAGAATGTCGCGCATGTTCAGCAGGCAGACGGCAACGGAAATCGAAAAGGCGGCCAGGGAATTCGGGCTGGAGCCAGCGGCGCTGCTCGCCATCGCCGAGATCGAGAGCGCCGGTCAGGTGTTCGCCAAGGTCGACGGCCGCAATGAGCCGCTGATCCGCTTCGAAGGCCATTATTTCGACCGCAGGCTTTCCGGCGCCGCGCAGGACCGTGCGCGCGCGGCGGGCCTCGCCTCGCCGACGGCCGGCACGGTCGCCAATCCGCGTGCGCAGGCGGGGCGCTGGCAGATGCTCGACAGGGCAGCCGATATCGATCACCAGGCCGCGTATGAATCGACATCCTGGGGCCTCGGCCAAGTGATGGGCGCGCATTGGCAATGGCTCGGTTTCGCCGATGTCGATGCCCTTGTGACCGAAGCGCGCTCCGGTGCTGCCGGCCAGGCACGGTTGATGGCGCGCTATCTCGACAAGGCGGGGCTGGCCGATGCGCTCAACAGGCACGACTGGGAAGCCGTCGGCCACGGCTACAACGGACCCGGCTTTCGCAAGAACGGCTACCACCTCAAGCTGGCGGAAGCCTACAGCAGGCAGATCGACGGCCCTGCCCCCGGCGATCGCACGATGACGGTCGGCTCGCGCGGCGAGCTAGTCACCGAGTTGCAGGAAGCGCTGGTTGCCCTGGGATACCCTGTCGATACGGACGGCATCTACGGGCCGGGCACGGCTGCCGCGGTCAAGCAATTCCAGGCCGATCATGGCCTTGCTGCTGACGGCATAGCGGGCGAGCGCACCCAGGCTGCTATCGGAAAGGCCCTGCCCCTCGACGGCAGCGGTTTGTGGTCGAAACTGAAGCTGTGGCTCGCCGGGATTTTCGGCAAGGCATAGACCGCAGGCGCCACAAAGACGCCTGGCATATCGGCGAATGTCGCAGGCCCCGCCGTGACCGCCAGACGGGCGCAACACCATGTCGCTACAGGCTTCGTGGACTCGGAATGGCGGGTCTGTTAAATCGGTTGAAAAAAGTGACAGCGGAGCGAATGCCATGACCAGCAAAACCCAGAAACTGCTTGCGCTGCTCGATGGCCAGCCAGTCATTCCGGTGCTGAAGATCGAGCGCGCGGCTGATGCCGTGCCGTTGGCCCGCGCGCTGGCACGTGGCGGCCTGAGAGCGATCGAGATCACGCTCAGGACCGACGAAGCACTGGAATGCATCCGCCGTGTCGCCGCCGAGGTCGAGGATTGCATCGTCGGCGCCGGCACCATCTTGAATGCCCGCCATTTCGACGAGGCCGTCGCCGCCGGCTCGAAGTTCATCGTCAGCCCCGGCCTGACGCGTGAGTTGTCCGCCCACGCCGCCAGCAGTGACGTGCCGCTACTGCCGGGCACCATCACGCCGGGCGAGATCATGGCCGCGCTTGAAGCCGGCCTCGACTTCCTGAAATTCTTCCCGGCCGAGCAGGCCGGTGGCGCGCCCTTCCTCAAGGCACTGGCGTCGCCCATCGCAGGCGTGAAATTCTGCCCCACCGGTGGCATTTCGGCGAAGAACGCCAAGGATTATCTCAGCCTGCCGAATGTCGTGTGCGTCGGCGGTTCATGGGTTGCGCCCGACGACATGGTCAAGTCGGGCGACTGGGCCGGCATCGAGGCGCTCGCCGCCGAGGCGAACAAGCTGCGCAAGAGCTGAGGGCTTTCCTTCCCCCTTTTGGGAGAAGGTCACTTTCCCAAAAGAAAAAGCCGCGCGGGTTGCCCAGCGCGGCTTTTTTTTGATGTCCGGTTCGTCAGTTCGTCTGGAAGCGCGCCACCGAGAGGAACTTGACCGCGCTGCCCGAGAAGCGGTGGGCATCGGCGGCCTGATTGCCTTGCTGGAAGCCGGCCGTATAGACCTCCTTCGGCGCAGTGCGGACCATATTGTAGGCAAAGCCCGGGGCCTTGGTATTGGTCGTCACGGTCGTCACCTGCTCGCCACTGCGCAGTGCCCAGCGGGCGGCATCGGGCACGGCGGCGACGACGACTGCCTTAGGCTCGGGCTTGGCTTCCTGAGCGAGAGGCCGGGCCGACTTGCGCGTCGTCTTGACGTTGCCGCCGACGGCCGCGGCAGGATCGGTTCCGGCCGAGGCCGTAGTGATCGCGGCCTTGGGCGTAGCAGTGGCAACCGTCTCAGGCTGGTCGAATACGGAACGCGGCTCCGGCTGAGGCGCAAGGGAGGCGATTTCGAGCTCGTCCTGGCCGGACTCATCTTCGGCAGGAATGTCGTCCGCCGCAGCCAAGGCGGCTTCGACGGTCATGTCCTGCGGACGGGCCGACGGCAGCGGTGCCGTGACGTCGCTGGCAGTCGCCGGCACGTCATCCGTCGAGGCCAGCGCCATCAGCACGCTCTGGTTCTCGGGCTTGAGCTCGGCCGGCGGGTTGTAGTTCGGGCGCCAGGTCGGCAGCGGCACATTGGCTGCGATCTGCTGCTCGACTGCGGTAGGCGGCTCGCCTTCGGCTACTGGCGCCGAAGCCGCGCCAAACGGCACGTTTTCAGCGGTCGCCAAACCAACCTCGGCCTGCGGCCGCGGGGCCATGCCAGGCAGCGGGACACTGCGCGCCGGCAGGGCTGCGATGATGGTTTCGGGCGCCTGCTGGTCGGGCGCCTCGTCAGCGACCTGCGGCAGCTCGGCACGCTGGGCATTTTCAGGCGCAACGATCTGGATGCCTGGCAGTGGCTTGGCTGCAGCCGGCGCTTCGGCGATGGCCTTGGCGGGAGCGCGCTTGGGCTGAACGGCCGCCACGGCGATCTCGCCGGTATCCTCTTCCTCGTCGGCACCGCCACCGCCGAACAGCGCGGCAAACAGGCCGCCGCTGCGCTTGGCAGGTGCCGCACTGGCGAGCACGAGGTCGCCACTCTTCTTACGCGACTGATAGGAGGCGAGCGCCTGCTCGAAACCGGGCAGCGGCTTGCCGTCGCTCGGCACGTGCAAGGTCTTGCCGGACGGGAACACGGCGACGAGTTCGCGGCGGCTCATGCGCGGCCAGTGGCGCACATTGCCGACATCCATGTGGATGAAGGGTGAACCGGAGCGCGGATAATAGCCGACGCCGCCGGCCTGGACACGCAGGCCCGCGTCGCGCAGCTTCTTGAGCGGCACGCCGGGAACGAAGAAGTCCATCGCCTTGCCGAGCATGTGCTGGCTTTTTTCGGCAACGCCGCTGGAGCGGCTGCGCAGCAACGAATTGGTTGCCGGCGAGCGGTACGCCGAAACGACGTGAATGTAATCGCGGCCACCAGCGGAACGATACGCTTCCCAGACCACGTCAAACAGACGCGGGTCCATCTTGGTCGGCTCGTTGCGACGCCAGTCGCGCAGGAACTGATTGAGTTTCTTGAGCCCGGCGGCGTCATACCTGCCGTTGCGCTTGTACGTGATCTCAGCCTTTTCACCCGTATGGGTGTAATAAAGCTTGAGCGTCCGCGTCTCGGCGGAGGCAGTTGCCTGGGAAGCTGTCAGGAAACCAAAAGTCAACATCGCGGCGGTAAGCCACTTTTGCCAGACGTTCGATTTCGAGTGACGCCCTTCGGTGTTCTCGATCCTATTCAAATCAAAAGGCCCTGTTAGGCTGCCATCTGTCCCCGGATTTGAAGCCCGGACACGCTTACGGATTCGCGTCCGAATATCGATCCTAATGGTTAATCACTGCTTATTGAAGGCGAAATGCGGTAACACCATGGCGATATCCCAGCAAAAAGGAATCGCGCCTTTTCATGGTAAACCACTGGTTTAAACCACAAAAACACCACTGAACAAATACGCACGAAACTGTACACCGCTGCGGCCCGCAAGCGACACGCAAGCTTTAATTCAAAATCGGCGGCAACAAAATATCAAGAGGCGAGTCGTTCGCTGCGACCGGTCTCGGGATCGATGCCGTATTCCTTGAGCTTACGATACAGCGTCGAGCGGCCGATTCCCAGCCGCCGGGCGACCTCGCTCATCTGGCCGTTGTAGTGGTCGATGGCCAGCCGGATCATCTCGAATTCGACATCGGCGAGCGGGCGGACATTGCCGCGCTCGTCGAGCGCGCGCAGCGTTCCCGGCCGGACGCGCTCCGGCGCCGAGGACAGCACCGGCGTTGGCACGAACTTGTCGGCACCGCCATCCGCAACCACAGGCGCCGCATCGCCACCGAGATCGACGACGCCCTCGACCTGCGCGCGGATCTGCGGGAACTCGTCTTCGGTGAGCACATCGCCTTCGGACAGAACGCATGCTCGGAACACCGCATTTTCCAGCTGGCGAATGTTGCCAGGCCAGTCATAGGCCTGAAGCAGCGCCAGCGCGTTTTCCGAGATCATCGGGATCCGGCCATGCGGGCTTGCCGGCGCGACGCGTGAAATGAAATGGCTGACCAGCAGCGGAATGTCGTCGCGGCGGTCGCGCAGCGGCGGCACGAAGATCGGATAGACGTTGAGCCGGTAGAACAGGTCCTCGCGGAACTTGCCGTCCTTGACCTGCTGCAGGAGGTTGCGGTGCGTCGCCGAGATCAGCCGGATGTCGACCTTGACCGTCGAGCGGCCGCCGACCGGGTCGACCTCGCCTTCCTGGACCGCGCGCAAAAGCTTGACCTGCACGTCGAGCGGCAGGTCGCCGATCTCGTCGAGAAAAAGCGTGCCGTTATTGGCTTCGACAAACTTGCCCGCATGCTTGTCGGTGGCACCGGTGAACGAGCCCTTCTCGTGGCCGAACAGGATGCTCTCGACAAGATTGTCGGGAATGGCGCCGCAATTGACGGTGACGAAGGGTTTCGAACGGCGGTCGCCGGAGCCCTGGATGGCACGGGCGACGAGTTCCTTGCCGACACCCGATTCGCCCTCGATCAGGATCGGAATGTTGGATGCCGACGCCTTCTGGCCGAGCCGGATGACCCGGTCCATGGCCGGGCTTCGGGTGACCATGTCGCGGAAGGTCAGCAAGCCGCTGCCGCGGCGCGCCGTGCGCCGGACCTGATCCTCGACTGCCTCGACCTTGAGCGCGTTGGCGATCGCCGCCAGCAGCCTGTCCGGCGAGGCCGGCTTGACGACGAAGTCGAAGGCGCCGTTGCGCATCGCCGAGACCACTGTCTCGATGCCGCCTTGCGCGGTCTGGACGATGACGGGAAGTGCGATGCCTCGCTCGCGCATCGCCTTGAGCACGCCGATACCGTCGAGCCCGGGCATGGAGAGGTCGAGAATGATCACGCCGATCTCGCCGGCGCGCGGGCCGTCGAGGACGCGCAACGCGGCCTCGCCGCCATCGACAGCCATTGCGGTATGGCCAAATTTCGTCACCGCCGCGTCGACAAGGCGACGTTGGACGGGATCGTCATCGACTATGAGAATCGAACCTGCCATGAATGTCCGCAATATGCCCGCAGCTGCTGATTGGATGTGGATCATCCTGGCACAGGGTTCTAAATAAGGTTTCAAGAAAGCCGGTGAACGAATCCCTTAGGATTGAATCAAACCGGCAAATGAGCAGTAAAAAGGAAGACGCGATGCGTTGGAATTCCGGGCAACAGATGTCGGCCACCGCCTCCGCCGGAAGCGCGGCAGGGCTGGGCGATCTGCCCGAATGGGATCTTGCCGACCTCTATTCCGGCATGGATGCGCCGGAGCTGGCTCGCGACCTGGAAAAGGCGTCGAACGATGCGGTTGCCTTCGAGGCGCGCTGGAAGGGCACCCTTGCCATAGAGGCCGGGCGCGGTTCCGCCGGCAAGCTTGGCGAGGCGATGCGCACCTATGAGGCGCTGGAGGAGCTGGTCGGCCGCGTGGTCTCCTATGCCGGGCTCGTCTATGCTGGCGACACGTCCGATCCCAAGCGCTCCAAGCTTTACGGCGACGTGCAGGAAAAAATGACGGACGCCAGCGCGCATCTTTTGTTCTTCGCGCTCGAACTCAACCTCGTCGACGATGCGCTGATCCTCGATGCGCTCGATACCGATCCCGCCTTCGGCCACTACCGCCCCTGGGTACTCGATCTCAGGAAGGACAAGCCCTACCAGCTCGAAGACCGGGTCGAGCAACTGTTCCACGAAAAGTCGATCACCGGGCGCGGCGCCTGGAACCGGCTGTTCGACGAAACCATGACCGATTTGCGCTTCAACATCGGCGGTGAGGAGCTGGCGCTCGAGCCGGCGCTGAACATGCTCCAGGATCCCGACGGCGAGATCCGCAAGGCGGCGTCCGACGCGCTTGCCGCGACGTTCCGCAAGAACCAGCGCGTCTTCACGCTGATCACCAACACCTTGTCCAAGGACAAGGAGATTTCCGACCGCTGGCGCGGCTTCGAAGACATCGCTGACTCGCGCCACCTCGCCAACCGCGTTGAGCGCGAGGTCGTCGATGCGCTCGCCGCCGCCGTTCGCGAGGCCTATCCGCGCCTGTCGCATCGCTACTACAAGATGAAGGCCAAGTGGCTCGGCATGGAGGTGATGAACCACTGGGATCGCAACGCGCCGCTGCCCGAGACGCCGCAGGCGATGATCGGCTGGGATGAGGCCAAGGATACAGTGCTGACCGCCTACCAGCGCTTTTCGCCTGAAATGGCCGAGATCGCGCGCGATTTCTTCGATCGCCGCTGGATCGACGCGCCGGTGCGACCGGGCAAGGCACCCGGCGCCTTCGCCCATCCGACAGTGCCTTCTGCGCACCCTTACGTGCTGCTCAACTACATGGGCAAGCCGCGCGACGTCATGACCCTGGCCCACGAGCTCGGCCACGGCGTGCACCAGGTGCTGGCCGCCGGCCAGGGTGCGTTGATGGCCTCGACACCGCTGACGCTGGCCGAGACGGCAAGCGTGTTCGGCGAGATGCTGACCTTCCGCTCGCTGCTCGACCGCACCACCGACAAGCGCGAGCGCAAGGCGATGCTGGCGCAGAAGGTCGAGGACATGATCAACACGGTCGTGCGCCAGATCGCCTTCTACGAGTTCGAGCGCAAGGTGCACTCCGAGCGCAAGAACGGCGAACTGACCTCCGACCAGCTCGGCCAGTTCTGGCTCGAGGTGCAGGCCGAGAGCCTCGGGCCGGCGATCAAGCTGCGCGAAGGCTACGAGGTGTTCTGGTCGTACATCCCGCACTTCATCCACTCGCCCTTCTACGTCTATGCCTATGCCTTCGGCGACTGCCTGGTGAACTCGCTCTACGCGGTCTACCAGAACGCCGAGCGCGGTTTTCAGGACAAGTATTTCGAGATGCTGCGCGCCGGAGGCACCAAGCATCATTCGGAGCTTTTGAAACCGTTCGGCCTCGACGCCACCGATCCCGCCTTCTGGCAGAAGGGGCTCGCCGTCATCAGCAGCCTCATCGACGAACTGGAAGCGCTGGACTGAGCTCCAGCACTTTCCCAGGCGACTGAAATCATGACTGGTCCCCAATCTCCCTTCGTTCTGTTCAGGGACGACCCCGCCGGCCGCGAGGTGCTGTTTGAGGCACCACGCGAGATCATCGTTGCGCATGACGCGACCGATTTCTTCCCGGCATTGCAGGCCGCGCAGAAGGCGCATGAGCAAGGCAAATGGCTCGCCGGCTATTTCTCCTACGAGGCCGGCTATCTGCTCGAACCGAAACTCCGGCCGCTTTTGCCGGAGGGGCGGCGCACGCCGCTGGTCTGCCTTGGCGTGTTCGACCAGCCCTCGGACCGCGACCGCGCGCCGTCACGCGAGCCCGTCACCAATGGGCCGATCTTCGATGCCAAGGCGACATGGTCGCAGGCCGACTATGAGCGCCGGTTCCAGAAGCTGCATCAGCACCTGCGCCAGGGCGACTGCTACCAGGCCAACCTGACCTTTCCGGTCCATGCGCAGTGGTCGGGCACCCCGCTCGACGCCTTCGACGCGCTGATCGCCCGCCAGCCGGTGAAATACGGCTCGCTGGTCTCGCTTGGTGGCCCTGTGGTGCTGTCGCGCTCGCCGGAGCTGTTCTTCGAGATCGACAGCCAGGGCTGGATCGAGACCCATCCGATGAAGGGCACCGCCCCGCGCGGCAAGACGCCCAAGCAGGACGCCGAACTCCGGGACTTCCTGCGCAACGACGAGAAGAACCAGGCGGAAAACCGCATGATCGTCGACCTGCTGCGCAACGACATCTCGCTGATCAGCGAGGTCGGCACGCTCGATGTGCCCGAACTGTTCCGCATTGAAAGCTATCCGACCGTGCACCAGATGGTGAGTACCGTGCGCGCCAAACTGCTGCCCGGCCTCAGCATCGAACAAGTCTTCGCCGCACTGTTCCCATGTGGCTCGATCACCGGCGCGCCGAAGATCCGCGCCATGGAGATCCTGCGCGAGCTGGAAAGCACCCCGCGCGATGTCTATTGCGGCGCCATCGGCTGGATAGCGCCCGGCGGCACGATGCGGTTTTCGGTGGCGATCCGCACCATCACGCTGCATGACGACGGCGAGGCCGTCTACAATGTCGGCGGCGGCGTGGTGTTCGATTCGACCGCGGAGTCGGAGTATGCGGAATGTCTTCTGAAAGCGCGCTTCGCCACGGGCACGGTGCCGGCTTCGAACTGATCGAGACAATGCGCTGGGAGCCGGTTGGCGGCTTCCTGCGCGGCGAGCTCCACCTTGCACGGCTCAAGGCTTCGTCGGAAGCACTGGGCTTCAGTTTTGACCGCGAAAGCGTCGAACAGAGCCTGAAGCGCGCGGCTGCTGGAGATTTCGCCTTGCGTGTCCGGCTCGCCCTTTCACCGGATGGCAGCACCGACGTCACCACAGAGCCATTTGCACCGCTTGCGCCCGATGCCGTGTGGACGATTCGCATCGCCGAAGCGCGTCTCAACAGCTCGAACGAGCTGCTGCGCCACAAGACGACGCGCCGGGAAGCCTATGACCGCGCCCGCGCCGAGTTTTCCCGCGAAAAGGCGGACGAAATGATCCTGCTCAACCAGGCAGGAAACGTCTGCGAAGGCACCATAACCAGCATTTTTGTCGATTTCGGCGACGGCGGGCCGCTCCGGACGCCTGCACTTGCCTGCGGACTGCTTGCCGGGGTTTTGCGCGGCGAAATGCTTGCGCGAGGCGAAGCGGTCGAGACAACCTTGAGCTTAGATGACCTCAACAGCGCATCAAGACTGTGGGTCGGAAATTCGCTACGCGGGTTGATCGCCGTAAAGCTGGCGCGAGGTTAGGTTTGACTCACCGCCATAGTCGACTACATTGTCTCCAGGTGCATTTGTAGAGCCTGAACATGGCCAGCGAATCCAAATTCTCTATCAGTCTGCCCGACGATCTGCGCAGCGAAGTAGACGATTATGCGACGCTGACAAGACGCTCGCGCGCCTTCATCATCAAGGAAGCAGTGGCGGCTTACGTGGGCGACCAGCAGGCCTATCTCGCCAGCGTCCGCGAGGCCGAACGCGAGGCCGATGAAGGCAATTTTGTGCCGGGCGAAACCGTGGCGGATTGGCTCGCATCATGGGGCACGGACAGTGAGTTGCCAGCCCCCGAAGCCGGTGCCCCCCAGACATGACGCTACGCATCCTTCCCCGTGCCGTCCGCTATCTCGCCGAACTCCGCACCACTATTGCCGCTGACGATCCCGAGATGGCGCAGAAGGTCGGCGAACGCATTATCAAGGCGCTGCGGCTGATCGAGGAACGGCCCGACATCGGCCGCCCGACTGCCGGTCGTGAATCGGTCCGCGAATGCGCCGTGCCCGACCTGCCCTATTTCATTCCGTACCGCATCAAGGACGGCAACATCGAAGTGCTTCGCGTCTATCACACGCGGCGCAACCGCCCACCGCAGTGGCCGACCACCCTGTGATCCCCACGCATACGCCTTACGACGGCACCTCAAAACCTTTCGCCATCGGACTGAAGCAGGCCGAGCCGCGCGACTGGATCGAGCTGGACAGCCACCTTGAGGCCTACCTCTCGGAAAAGAACCGGCTCTACGCGACGATCCCCGACAAGGTCTTCGTCGCCGAGCCGGATACGCGCGCGGCACAGCAGGAAGTGCTCGACCTCCTGGTCGCGCATCTGATCGAGCGCTATCCCGAGACCTATCGCCTGGAGGGCGGGCGCTGCATCATCGGCGGCACTGACAGAGTGGTCGACGTCGCCAACGCGGGTGACAACCCTCTGATCGCTGCCTCGAAGCTCGTCCAGGAAGACCTGATCCTGATGCGTCAGGGCGAAAATGGCTGGCGGCTCACCGCCGGTTCGCTGTGCTTTCCCTCGTCATGGCGGCTCACCGAGAAATTCGGCAAGGCGATCCACGACATCCACGGCCCGGTACCGGGCTTCGGACCAGGGACCCGCATGGCCGAACTGATCGCACGCATGTTCGACAAGCTCGCGGTGCTGGTCGAGCGTTTCAACTGGTCGATCCAGGCCGATGGCTCGCTCTACCATCCGCTCTCCGACCGGCAGCGCCTGGCCCGTTCGGTCGAAGCGGATTCGACCTTTCCCGGTGCCGACGTCGCTGCCCACGCCTTCATCCGCGTCGAGCGGCAGACCCTAAGGAAGCTGCCTGTTACAGGCGATATCCTGTTCACCATACGCATCTATCTCGACCCGCTGGCGGTGCTCGCGCGCAACCCGGACCGGGCGCAACTCGCCGCCTCCTTCGCCGAGCAATTGTTGGCTCTCGACCACGACCAGCTCGACTACAAGGGCCTTGCCGCCGACCGCGACAGGCTGGTCGGATTCCTCAACGGCATCGCCTCTGCCGGCTAAGAATAGCGGCATAACGTCCGCTTCCTACAGGATATGGGAAGCCGGATTCGCTTTATTGTGACAAGCATGTATGGTTTAGCCGTTGAAGCCGGGTCAATTGGGGCCCGGCTCTTTTAGTGTGAGAAGGAGTGCCATAAAAAATGGCGAATGAAAAATGGCCTGTTTACGGTGAGATTACTGGTCCTGTTGTGATGATCGGCTTTGGCTCGATCGGTCGCGGAACTCTCCCCCTCATTGAACGCCATTTCAAGTTCGACAAGTCGCGCATGGTGATCATCGATCCCAGCGACGAGAACCGTAAACTCGCGGATGAGCGCGGCATCAAATTCATCCAGGAGGCGGTAACCAAGGACAATTACAAGGAGCTTCTGACGCCCCTGCTGACCAATGGCGGCGGCCAGGGCTTCTGCGTCAACCTGTCGGTCGACACCGGCTCGGTGGAGCTCATGCATCTGTGCCGCAAGCTCGGCACGCTCTATGTCGACACCGTCATCGAGCCATGGCTCGGCTTCTATTTCAACAGCGATGCCGGCAATGACGAGCGCACCAACTATGCGCTGCGCGAAACGCTTCTGGCCGAACGGCGCAAGCATCCCGGCGGCACCACCGCCGTTTCGACCTGCGGCGCCAATCCGGGCATGGTCTCGTGGTTCGTCAAGCAGGCGCTGGTCAACCTTTCAAGGGATCTCGGCCTCGAATTCGAGGAGCCCGCGACCAGCGACCGTGAGGGTTGGGCCGCGCTGATGAAGAAGGCCGGCGTCAAGGGCATCCACATCGCCGAGCGTGACACCCAGCGCACCAAGAACCCCAAGCCGATGAACGTGTTCTGGAACACATGGTCGGTCGAAGGCTTCATCTCCGAAGGCCTGCAGCCGGCCGAACTTGGCTGGGGCACGCACGAGAACTGGAAGCCCAAGAACGCCAAGAAGTTCAAGCATGGCAACAAGGCGGCGATCTATCTGGAACAGCCAGGCGCCAACACGCGCGTCCGCACCTGGTGCCCGACCCCTGGCCCGCAATACGGCTTCCTTGTCACCCACAATGAGGCGATCTCGATCTCCGACTTCTTCACCGTGCGCTCGAAGAAGGGCAAGGTGACCTACCGTCCGACCTGCCATTACGCCTACCATCCATGCAACGACGCGGTGCTGTCGCTGCACGAGATGTTCGGCGCGGCCGGCAAGGCGCAGCCCGTTCATCACGTGCTCGATGAAACCGAGCTGGTCGATGGTTCCGACGAGCTCGGCGTGCTGCTTTATGGCCACGACAAGAACGCCTACTGGTACGGCTCGCAGCTGACGCTCGAACAGGCGCGCAAGCTCGCGCCCTACCAGAACGCGACCGGCTTGCAGGTGACCTCGGCGGTGCTCGCCGGCATGGTCTGGGCACTCGAGAACCCGGAAGCCGGCATCGTCGAAGCCGACGAGGTCGACTACAAGCGCTGCCTTGAAGTGCAAAAGCAGTATCTCGGACCGGTCAAGGGCCACTACACCGACTGGACGCCTCTCGACGGCCGCCCCGGCCTGTTCGAGGAGGACCTCGACAAGGACGACCCCTGGCAGTTCCGCAACATCCTGGTGCGCTGAGCAACAGAAGGCTGAAAAGAAAAGGGCGCCGTTTGGCGCCCTTTTTGTTTGAAGGATTGAAGGCTGCGATTACTTGCGAAGCTCGGCCTCGATATCGTCGAGCGCCTTGTCCTTGCCGATGCCGGTCAGGAAGGCGAGCCCCTTGATCACCGGAACCGTCACCGACGCCGAGATCGGCGTCGTCGAAACGACCAGATCGACACTGTCGGCGAGGCTCGGTACTTCGGTTGCCTTGCACTGCATGGCGTTGAAGGTCAGCCCACGTGCCTTCATGGCTTCGGTGACTGCCGCGTTGACGGCCGTCGAGGTGGCGACGCCGGTGCCGCAGGCAAAGAGAACGGTCTTCTGTTTGGCCATCTGATATGTCCCTTCCTGTGGCTAGCCGATCACCGCGGCGATGTCTTCGATCGTCTTGGCGTTTCTGAGGCTGGCAAGTGCCGCCTCGCTCTGGATCGTATCCATGATCTCCTGAAGCATATCTATCTGCTTGTCCTTGTCATTGATGGCAAGGAGAAACACGAAGCCCACCGGAACAGCCTCGTCGGGGTCTTCCATGTTGGCAAAGTTGACCGGCTGTTCGAGCACGGCAAGCGCGATGCCCGGCTTCAGCACATGTTCCGGATCGGTGTGCGGGATCGCGACATTCAAGGCATAGCCGAGTGGCAGGCCGGTCGGCATCGTCGCCTCGCGCTTGACCACTGCGTCCGCGTAGGAACCCTTGACGTAGCCAAGCGCCTCTAGCTTGCCGGCAAGCAGGCGAATGACAGCTTCGTTGTCTTGTGCCTCAACCCCCAGGGCGATGGCTTGGGGGTCGAGAAAATTCATCAGGGCTCGCGCCATTCACATGCTCCAGTATCCGAAACCGGCGGCACGTGCCGCCGGTTCGGGTTTTCGATATCAGGCGCTGGCCGATGCCTTGGCGCGGATGGCAGGGGCTGCCTCCTCGGCTTCATCCTCGGCACCTGCCGCGCGCTCCCAGGCCGCGCTGTTGCGACGGTAGAGGACAAACAGCAGGGCGATCACAGCGGCGAGCAGTACCAAGCCAGCAATGGCGAGGCCCTGGATCGCTTCGATGATCACGTAAGGGATCCACAGGAAGCCGTCGACCACCGAAGTGATCTGCACCGCATTGGCCGGCATCTCGAAGCCGGACGAGACGGCGGCGCTGGTGAACAGCGGCGCCAGTGCGTTGGCGACGTAGAAGCCGAGCGCCAGCGTGACCGTGCCGACGATCACCATGCGGAAGACGTTGCCCTTGAGCAGCGGCGCCGTCATCGCAACGATGAACGGAATGACGGCAAGGTCGGCGAACAGGATGACACGGTTGCCGGGCAGGATGATCGACAGCACGATGGCGATCGGCACCAGGATCAGCGACGACGAGATCGCGGCCGGATGGCCGATCAGGATCGCCGAGTCGAGGCCGACGAGCAACTCGCGGTCGCCGGTGCGCTTGCGGACAAACTCCTGGGCGGCGTCGGACACCGGCAGCAGGCCCTCCATCAAGACCTTGACCATGCGCGGCAGCAGCAGCATCACGGCGGCCAGCGTCATGCCGGTGGTCAGCACCTTGGACAGTACAGTGCCGAAATCACCGGCGTTGTAGTAGGCGATCAGGCCAAGCACGAGGCCGATGATCAGGCCGAGCACGACAGGTTCGCCGAAGACGCCGAAGCGCTTTTCGATGGTTTCGGTCGAGATGTTGATCTTGTTGATGCCGGGAATGCGGTCCATCACCCAGTTCAGCACGATGGCGATCGGCAGGATCTGCGCCGACGCCAGATGCGGCACCGACACGCCGGGAATGCCGTAGAACTGCTGCACGGCGCGTGCCGACCAGTCGGCGAACAGCAAAGCAAGGGCTGCGACCAGTGCCGCGACCGCCAGGCCGTAGCCCAGGCTGCCGGTGGCGGCAGTGGCCAGCGAGCCGACGAAGGCGAAGTGCCAGAAGTTCCAGACGTCGACGTTGAGCGTGCGCGTCAGGCGCAGCAGGAGCAGCGCGATGTTGACGGCGATGCCGATCGGAATGACCCAAAGGCCAACGGACGAGCCGAAGGCGATTGCCGCGGCCGAAGGCCAACCGACATCGACGATGTCGCGCTGGATGCCGGTGTTGGTGACGATCGCCTTGGCGACGTCGCCGATCGACCCGAGCATCAGCCCGAGCACAAGATTGATGCCGATGAAAGCGACGCCGATGGTGACGGCGGCGCGAAACGCCCTGCCCACCTTGGCGCCGAGAACCACAGCGATGATGAAAATGACGACGGGCAGCAGAACTGTTGCCCCAAGCGTATCCACGGCCGATTTAAGGCCGGTCAAAAACGCGTCCATGTAAGCCTCCCCAAAGACGTCAAGCCATTCCCGGCGCATCCCTCGCCGAGAACATTTGTGTTTAACAATGTACGAAAGTTGCATCGATTGCGCAGCCTGTCAATCGGCCTCACCGGTCTCGTTAAGGTATTGCGGCGATCGAATGGACTATCGCGACCACCTGTTTACAATCGTCTGATCGACGATGCCGGCGCGCAAAGCCTTGCCTTCAAAGCCAAATCGGGCGATTGAAGGCTGCGGACTGAGGAGAGGATTCTTTCATGACGACTTCGCGCAAAATTGCTTCGGCCGGAGTGCTTGCCTTGCTTGCGGCCGCCATTGCCGGCTGCTCGACCAGCGGCGGCGGATCTTCGGGCGGTGGCGTGAGGCCCGCCCCCTCGGGTGTCGAGGGTGCATGGCTCGACGCCAAGGGCACCGGACTTTCGACCTTTGCCGGCGGCTCGTTCCAGACGGTGGCGACCGACACAGGCCAGAAGCTTTCCGACGGCACCTACATCCTGACCGGCGCCAATTCGGTGCAGATCAACGGCACCTCGCTGATCCGCCAGTCGCCGATCAGCTTCAACTGCCTGCTGATCTCGGCCAACCAGCTGAACTGCACCAGCTCCGCTGGCCAGCAATTCACCCTCACCAGGCGCACGGCCTGACCTAATTCGGTGCCCGCTCCGGCGGGCACATCGGCTTGGTGACGTTACCGGCGGGATCGCCGGTATCCGCGCTGGCGAAGCCGCCTCCGGCCGACAAGTAAGACGGCTACAAACTGCCGATTCTCCCTTGCATCCGAAAATTCGGAATGTGAACATGGCGCCAAGGAATGTGTAACATTCCGGTCAAGCGAAGACGCTAAACGTCTCGTCGGGGTCATTCGGGAGATTTCATCATGAAGAGATTGGCTGCCATTGCGGCTTTGTCGGCTTCGGCATTCGGCTATTCCGCCGTGCCGTCATTCGCCGACTACACGTTGACCATCATGCATATCAATGACTGGCACAGCCGCATTGAGAGCAACAACAAGTTTGAATCGACCTGTTCCGCCGAAGAAGAAGGCAAGGGCGAGTGCATCGGCGGTGCCGCGCGCCTGGTCACCGCGATTGCCGAACAGCGCAAGAAGCTCGAAGGCCAGAACGTTCTGCTGCTCAACGGCGGCGACAACTTCCAGGGCTCGCTGTTCTACACCACCTACAAGGGCGCGGTCGAAGCCGAGTTCCTCAACCAGATGAAGTTCGATGCCATGACCGTGGGCAACCACGAGTTCGACGATGGCGAGGACGCACTGGTGCCGTTCCTGGAGAAGATCCAGTTCCCGGTGCTGTCGGCCAACGTCCACCCCAATGCCCAGTCCAAGGTCGGCGACCGCATCAAGCCGTCGCTGGTGATCGAGGTCGGCGGGCAGAAAGTCGGCATCGTCGGCGCCGTCACCAATGACACGCCCGAAGTCGCCTCGCCCGGCCCCAACATCGCCATCGAAGACGACATCAAGACGATCACCGCCGAAGTCGAGAAGCTGAAGGCCGAGGGCGTCAACAAGATCATCGCGCTGACCCATGTCGGCTACCCCCGCGACAAGGAGCTGATCGCCAAGATCCCAGGCGTCGACGTGGTCGTCGGCGGCCACTCGCATTCGCTTTTGTCGAACACCGACGCCAAGGCCGAAGGGCCCTACCCGACGATGATCGACAACCCCGACGGCTACAAGGTTCCGGTCACCCAGGCCGCGTCCTACTCGAAATATCTCGGCGAGTTCACCGTGACCTTCGACGACAACGGCGTCGTCAAGGAAGCCAAGGGCGACCCGATCTATCTCGACAATTCGATCAAGCCCGACGAGGCCGTGCTCGCCCGCATCAAGGAACTCGGCGCGCCTATCGAGGAGCTGAAGAACAAGGAAGTCGCCGAGACCACCGCGATGATCGACGGCAGCCGCGAGAGCTGCCGGGCGCGCGAATGCGAGATGGGCAATTTGATCTCCGACGCCATCCTCGACCGGGTCAAGGACCAGGGCGTAACCATCGTCTTCCAGAACGGCGGCGGCATCCGCGCCTCGATCGACCAGGGCGTGGTCACCATGGGCGAAGTGCTGACGGTGCTGCCGTTCCAGAACACGCTCGCCACCTTCCAGCTTTCCGGCAAGGACATCGTCGCCTCGCTTGAAGCAGGCGTCAGCGAGATCGAGGAAGGCAAAGGCAAGTTCCCGCAGGTCGCCGGCCTGAAGTACTCCTTCGACAAGTCGGTCGCCGCCAATGCCGGCCGCGTCAAGTCGGTCGAGGTGATGGACGGCGGCGCGTGGAAGCCGATCGACGAAGCCAAGGTCTACACGGTTGCGACCAACAACTACGTCCGCCAGGGCGGCGACGGCTACAAGCTGTTCGCCTCGAACGCCACCAACGCCTACGACTACGGTCCGAGCCTCGAACAGGTCGTCGCCGACTATCTCGCCAAGAACCGGCCGTTCACGCCCAAGCTCGACGGCCGCATCACCGAGATCGCCGCGACCGTAGCTGCGGCACCTGCCCCGGCCGAGCCGGCAAAGCCGGCCGATGCTGCCCCTGCACCAGCTGAAGCTGCCAAGCCCGCCGAAGCAGCACCGGCAACGCCGGCGCTGCCGAGTGCCTCGGGCGAGATCGCCGCCACGCCGCCGGCCGTAGAGCCGGCCAAGCCTGCCGAAGCGGCGGCACCCGCAGCGGCTGAACCGGCGGCAACGCCGGCTGCAGGCGGCAAGTCGCACACCATCGCCCGTGGCGACACCTTCTGGGATCTCGCCAAGACCTATCTTGGTGACGCCACCAAGTGGCAGGCCATCGCCGCGGCGAACCCGGATGCCAAGGCCGAGGACCTGACCATCGGCGGAACGCTTTCGATCCCGTCGGCAAACTGATAGGGCTAACCTGCTCTCGACAAGCCCGCCCGGCCAACCGGGCGGGCTTTTGCGTTCCGAGCAAGGGAATAGGGCATTAGGGCAGTCAGGCAATAAGATATTGAGGTAGCCCTACTCCCTTTCTGCCCTATTGCCCTATTCCCTTGCAGGGTGCGGCCAGACGCGACATTGAACATCGGCGCCTTTCAATTAGGTATCCCGCGTAACGGAGACACCGAATGAACCTGACCACCACAATCGACGAAAAATCGGCCAAGGCGCTCGGCCCATTCCCCAACGGTCACCCCGCAGTGCGCAAGGGCAAGGTTGGCGCTCTCCTGGTCAATCTCGGCACGCCCGACGGCACCGACAAGAAGTCGATGTGGCGTTATCTCCGCGAATTCCTGTCCGACCCGCGCGTCATCGAACTGCCGCGCATCGTCTGGTATCCGATCCTCTACGGCATCGTGCTCAACACCCGGCCGAAGAAGTCAGGCGCAAACTACAAGAAGATCTGGAACACCGAGCGCGATGAGTCGCCGCTGCGCACCTACACCCGCGCCCAGGGCGAGAAGCTTGCCGAAGCGTTGCGCGACCTGCCGGACGTGGTCGTCGACTGGGCCATGCGCTATGGCAATCCCTCGACCGAAAGCGTGACCCAGAAGCTGATCGCCCAGGGCTGCGACCGCATCGTTTTGTTTCCGCTCTACCCGCAATATTCGGCAACGACGACCGCAACCGCCAACGACCAGCTGTTCCGCGCGCTGATGAAGCTGCGCGCCCAGCCATCGATCCGTAGCGTGCCGGCCTATTACGACGAGCCGGTCTACATCGAAGCGCTGGCCCGCTCGATCGAACAGCACCTGGCCAAGCTCGACTTCGAGCCGGAGGTGATCCTCGCCTCCTATCACGGCATCCCAAAACCCTATTTCGAGAAGGGCGACCCCTACCACTGCCATTGCGTGAAGACGACGCGACTGCTGCGCGAGCGGCTTGGCATGAGCGACAAGAAGCTGATGACCACCTTCCAGTCGCGCTTTGGCGCCCAGGAATGGCTGCAGCCCTACACCGACAAGACGGTGGAGAGGCTGGCCAAGGAAGGCGTGAAATCGATCGCCATCGTCAATCCGGGTTTTTCGTCCGACTGCATCGAGACGCTGGAGGAGATCGCCGGCGAAAATGCCGAGATCTTCCACCATGCCGGCGGCAAGAGCTTCTCCCACATTCCCTGCCTCAACGACAGTCCGGAAGGCATGGCGGTGATCGAGGCCATCACCCGTCGCGAACTGATGGGCTGGGTCTAGCCGCCGCTGGCGGAACCTCCACCGGCGCGCGGCGTTGAACGCGGGCCAGGAGACCCGCCCGACAATGACCCGCAAGCTCGACCTCAGGACCGGACGGCCCGTCTGGTACGCCTATCGCGCGCCGTCCGTCCCGGCCGGCAAGCTCACGCGCGACATCAAGACCGACGTCGCCATCATCGGCATGGGCATCAGCGGCGCCATGATGGCCGAGGCACTGACCGAAGCAGGCCATTCGGTCGTCTGCATCGACCGGCGCGGACCGCTGCTGGGCTCGACCTCGGCCACGACAGCCCTTGTCCAGTTCGAGATCGACCAGCCGCTATCGCTGCTGTCGCGCCAGATCGGCAAGCAAAAGGCCGAGCGGGCGTGGCGTCGGTCGCGGCTTGCGGTGATGAACATCAAGGCGCGCATCGACGAACTCGGCATCCGCTGCAATACCCAGACGAAACAGTCGCTCTATCTCGCCGGCGACGCGCTCGACGCCGCCGCATTGCGCGCCGAGGCCGAAGCGCGGCGCCTTGCCGGCATCCACGCGACCTATCTGGCGCCATCGGCGCTGCGCGAAAAATTCGGCATGGAGCGCGACGGCGCCATCCTCAGCCACGACAACCTGGCGCTCGACCCGCGGAAGCTGACCGCCGGGCTGTTCCGCAAGGCACGCGAACGCAAGGCACGCTTCTACGCTCCGGTTGAGGCGACCGCCGTCAAGTCCAGCCGCAACGAGGTGGTGGTGGCGACGGCTGACGGCCCGACGATCACGGCCAGCCATGTCGTCTTGGCCACCGGCTATGAGCTGGTCGCCGATCTCGTGCCCGCGAGCGGCCACAAGATCATCTCGACCTGGGCGATCGCCACGCGGCCGCAGAAGCAAAAGCTGTGGCCGGACGAAGCCTTCATCTGGGAGGCATCCGACCCTTATCTCTATATGCGGGCCACCGCCGACGGCCGGGTGATCTGCGGCGGAGAGGACGAGGATTTCATCGACGAGGCGCGGCGAGACGCGCTGATCGCCGGAAAATCGGATCGCATTTCGCAGAAACTGAAGCGGCTCTTGCCCCAGCTCGACACGACACCCGAATTCGCCTGGGCCGGCTCGTTCGGCACCACGGCCACCGGCCTGCCCTTTATCGGCAAGCTGCCTCGCCATCCCCGCATCCACGCGGTGATGGGTTATGGCGGCAACGGCATCACCTATTCGCGCATCGCCGCCGAGATCGTCAGCGCGGCCATTTCGGGCGGCATCGATTGTGACGCAGACCTGTTTGGCTTTCGCCGTTGAGAACGTCCGACAATCCACCTCCTCACGATTGTAACGGCTCCCAAAGACCCTTAAGTCTTCATCATCGAGCGGTGCGGTGACTTGCGCCACCGCGTTCAATTTTGGGGGATAGCCGAATGAACTTCAGCGGATTTGACATTGTCATCCCGGTACTTGTCGTTCTCGTGCTTTTGGTGCTGTTCGCAGGCATCAAGACAATCCCGCAGGGCTTCAACTACACCGTCGAGCGTTTCGGCCGCTATACCAGGACACTGACGCCCGGCCTCAACCTGATCATCCCCTTCATCGACCGCGTCGGCGCCAAGATGAACATGATGGAGCAGGTGCTGGACGTGCCGACGCAAGAGATCATCACCAAGGACAACGCGATGGTCGCCGTCGACGGAGTCGCCTTCTATCAGGTGCTGAACGCACCGCAGGCCGCCTACCAGGTCGCCGGGCTGCAAAACGCCATCCTCAACCTGACCATGACCAACATCCGCACCGTGATGGGCTCCATGGATCTCGACGAATTGCTGTCCAATCGCGACGCCATCAACGAGCGCCTGCTGCGCGTCGTCGACGAAGCGGCCCACCCCTGGGGCATCAAGATCACCCGCGTCGAGATCAAGGATATCAACCCGCCGGCGAACCTCATCGAGTCGATGGGCCGACAGATGATGGCGGAACGCAACAAGCGCGCCCAGATTCTCGAAGCCGAAGGCATGAAGCAGGCGCAGGTGCTGGAAGCCGAGGGCCGCAAGGAAGCCGCCTTCCGCGACGCCGAGGCCCGCGAGCGCGCCGCCGAGGCCGAAGCCCGCGCCACCCAGGTGGTGTCCGAGGCCATCGCCAAGGGCGACGTCCAGGCGATCAACTACTTCGTCGCCCAGAAATACACCGAGGCGCTGGCCAAGATCGGTTCCGCCAGCAACAGCAAGGTCGTGCTGATGCCGATGGAAGCCTCGGCGCTGATCGGTACGCTTGGCGGCATCGGCGAGATCGCCAAGGAAGTGTTCCGCGACGGCGGCACGTCAGGCGCGCAGCGCCAGGCTTCGCGCACGCCGAAGATTCCGCCCGAGCAAGGGTGATCTGGCAGCCGAGCGAGAGGTGAATTGAGGAACTGCACATGATCGCAAGCATCGTTGCCGAACTCGGTCCCTGGAACTGGATGCTGCTCGGCTTCATCCTGTTGTGCCTGGAGATCTTCGCGCCCGGCGTCTTTCTGCTGTGGATCGGCATCGCCGCCCTGATCGTCGGCTCGGCCTCTCTGTTGCTCTGGGACGTCGCGGTCTGGACCTGGCAGGTGCAGGTACTCATCTTCCTCGTCCTCGCGCTCGCCTCCGCCTATGTCGGCAAGAAGATCGTCCGCGACCGCGAAACGGCGTCTGATCAGCCTCTGCTCAACCGCCGCGGCGCCCAGATGATCGGCCGCACGGCAACGCTGTCCGAGCCTATCAAGGAAGGCCGTGGCCGCATCAAGCTCGGCGATACGACATGGCGCGTCTCAGGTCCTGACCTGCCCGCAGGCGCGCAGGTGCGTGTCATAGGCGCGGCGGATGCTGATCTCGAGCTGGTGGTAGAGCCGGCCTGAGGCGAGCAGCCCCGGTAGTTCGCCGGCAACTCACCACTTCGCGCATCGCGCCTTGCCTTGACCAGGCAGCCTCGCTCAATTATTAGACTAAATAATCTAGTAATAAAAGAGAGCGCTGATGCGCAAGGTCGACCCTGAAAAATTCGAGGCGCGCAAGCAGCAGATCCTGGCTGCGGCGATCACTTGTTTCACCAGGAAGGGCTTTCATGGCACCTCGACCGCGGAAATCTGCGCCGAAGCGGGGATGAGCCCCGGCAATCTCTTCCACTACTATCCGACCAAGCAGGCGATCATCGCGGCGATCGTCGAGCAGGACCGCCGCGAGACGGCGGCTTATTTCGCGCAGATCGACCAGAGCCGGGACCTGTTCGACGAGATTCTCAAATTCATGGACATCGTGCTCGAACTGGCCGCCGATCCCGCCTATTCGAGCCTTGCCCTCGAAATCTCCGCCGAGGCGATGCGCGACAAGGAGATCGCCGCGCTGGTTTCTGCCTACGATGCCGAAATGCAGGCATCGCTCAGCGTGATGCTGCGCGACGCTGCCTCGCGCGGGCAGATCGATGCCACGCTCGATCCTGTCGAAACCGCCCGCTGGGTCGCGGCGCTGATTGACGGAATATTCGGCCGCATTGCTGTCGACCCCGGCTTCCATCCGCTCGAACAACAGGCAAATTTGCACCTGCTCCTGACCCGCTTTCTCCGGCCGGGAGCAAAAGGGGCCGGCAAGGCAGCCCGGGAACAGACCGTCAAAGCCTGAAGCAGCAATCCCAAAAAGCGAAACCGAAGGAAGCTGCGTTCAGCAGTTGAGCAGTCATGAACACCTTGCGCCTTGCCCGAACGCGTGGACCGTTTGCCGGTCTGCAATTGGCCAGCATCGTCTTCAATCTCGGCAACGCGATCACCGCGATCGTCTACCCCTGGCTTGTCTATGACCTCACCGGCAGCGCCAGCTGGATGGGTGTCATCGCCTTCATGACGCTGACCCCGGCAATCGTCGGCAGTGCCTTTGGCGGGCTCATCGCCGAGCGTTTGGGCATCCGCCGCACGGCTATACTCGCCGCCTGTCTAGGTACCGTTGCCGCCGTCATGGCTGCCTTGCTCTACAGCCTGGACACGCTGACGATCGGCCTGCTGGTGGCGCTTGCATTATGCGGCGCCATCTTGGACGGCCCCGGCGGCGTGGCGATCGAGGCCCGCGTTCCTGAGATCGCGCGGCTGGCTCGGATGCCGCTGCTGCGCGCCAACGCCATCGACGATCTCGTGGACAGTGGCGCAGCCATTGTGGGGCCGGCGATCGCCGCCGTTCTGGTGGCGGTCGTCGACACGTCGACCTTGCTGTGGATCATCGCCGCCATCAACGCAGCGGCCGCGGCTCTGGTGATGCTGAGCCTGCCGCAATTCCGCCTGCGGCAGGCGTCATCCGCTGCCACGGCCGAGTTCACTGCTGCCTTGCGCATCATCTTCGGATCGGTACGGCTGCGAACGGCACTGCTGCTGGCGAGCCTCGGCACGGGTACCTTCGTGGCGATCGAGGCGGTAGCCCTGCCCGCGATTTTGCGCACCGAGGGTCAGCCTGCTTCGGCGCTGGGGATTTATCTCACCGCCGCCGCGGCGGGTGCGATTGCAATCAACCTTGCCTTGGCCGCAATCGGCCGGAGCCCGAGTCTTCGCAACGTCTTCGTCGCAGCCTTTGTCGGCTTGGCCGCAGGCGTCATCCTGCTTGCCATCGACCGCTCGATGCCCATGCTCATTGCCTCGGGTGCGGTGCTGGGCATTGCCGCCGGCCCGCTTTCGCCTGTTTTCACCACGCTGCTGCAGACGAGTGCGCCAAAAAGCCTGCGCGCGCATGTGATCGGCGCGTCGATAAGCCTGATCCTGATGGCAGCGCCGGTCGCCGTGCTGGTCGTCGGCACGGCCCTCGACATGTTTGGCGCAGCGCCCGTGCTCATCTCATGCGCCGCGGTGCTCGCGGCCTGCGCGGTCATTGCCGCGCTCGCGCTGGGGCGAGACGAACCAACCGGCACGACGGAACTGTAAACCGACGCCGGCAGGTCAGGCAGCGCCGACCCTGAGCAGGTCGTGGAAGTGGATGATGCCGACAGGCTTGTCGCCTTCGACCACGGGGATGGCGCTGATGTTGTGCTCGTTGAGCATCGCCGTCGCCGTGCCGGCCAGCATCTGTGGCGGCACCGTCTTGGGCTGCCGGGTCATGATGTCTTCGACATTCGTCTCGGCGAGATTTCGGTCGAGATTGCGGGCCAGGTCGCCATCGGTGATGATCCCGGCCAGCCTGCCCTGCTCGTCGACGACGCAAACGCAACCGAAACGCTTCTTGGAGAGCGTCCGCGCCGCTTCCGGCATCTTGGTACCGATCAACACGATCGGCATTTCGTCGCCCTTGTGCATCAGGTCGCCGACCGGCATCAGGCTCGCGCCGAGCTGGCCGCCGGGATGGAAGGTGCGGAAGTGATCGGCGGTGAAGCCGCGTGCCTCGAGCAGTGCCACCGCCAGCGCGTCGCCGACGACAAGCTGAAGCAGCGTCGAGGTGGTCGGCGCAAGACCGTGCGGACAGGCTTCCGGCGCACGCGGCAACGACAGGACGACATCGGCCTGGCGCGCCAAGGCTGAGGAATCGCCGGCGGTAAGCGCAATCAGCGGGATCGAAAACCGCCTGGAATAAGCAACAATGCCCTTGAGCTCGGCTGTTTCACCCGACCAGGAGAGCGCGACGATCGCGTCTTCCTTGGTGATCATGCCGAGATCGCCGTGGATGGCTTCCGAGGGGTGGACGAAATAGGCCGGCGTTCCGGTCGAGGCGAAGGTTGCCGCCAGCTTGGAGCCGATATGCCCGCTCTTGCCGACGCCGGTGATGATCGCCCGGCCGCTGAGCTGGCCCAGGATCGAGACGGCCTTGGCGAATGGCTCGGCGAGCGGGCCTTCAAGCGCTGCGACAAGCGCGGCGATACCGGCCTGCTCGATGGTGACGGTGCGGAGCGCGGAGGCGATCGACGCCTGCCCGTCCGGCTCTTTTTTCAACGATCCAGCGTGCATGGCGATGCGTTAGCGCGTCGGACGGCGGCTGTCCATGATTATCCGCCCAAAACGGGGCTCCCGCAGGCCACCGAGAAACGCTCCGTTAACCATGGCCATTTACCAGTTGGTAAGTGCGACGCCCTTGCGTCGGCGAAGCAGTGGGAAAGATGGCGCAGATCAGGCCGGAGCATCGCAAACGGAATACTGCACTCCGCGTCTTGCTGGCGACGGCAAGCGTGGCGACGCTGCTGTGCGCTGCCCCGCTCCATGCCCAGGAAACCGGGCTGCGCGGACCGGTCAGCGAAGACGACCTCAACAACACCCTGCTGCTTTACAAAAGGCGCCCCGCAGCCGAGCCGGTACAGGACCAGGCACCGGCCTATCAGCCCGTCAGCCCGGGCGCGATCCCGACCCAGGCCGACGCCGAGGCCACTGATCTGTTCAGCGAGCCGCCCAACGCCGAGAATACGACAGCCGGCTCCTCGTCATCCGCCCGCCTGCCTACCACCGCACGCCAGCGTGCCCGCGAAGCGCGCGAGCGGCAGGCCGGTACTGCCGCAACGTCCGCCGCTACCGAAAGGCCGGCCACGGCGGCAATCAACGAAGAACTGACCACCGGCACCGTGCGCCAGGGCACCGTCGATTCCGAAACCGAAATAGAAAACGGCCCCGAAGCCGAACGCCAGCGCGCCATCGAAGGCCGCAGGCCGCAGCCGGACGCAAACCCGTTCGAGCCGACCGGCGTCCGCTTCGGCACCTTCGTACTCAAGCCGAGCCTGGAACAGGGCATTACAGCCACGTCGAACGCCGATTCGAGCTCGGATGGAAAGTCGGCGATCCTGTCCGAGACGACGCTCAGGCTGAATGCCGCGTCCGACTGGGAAAACCATTCGGCCACCATCGACGCCTACGGCAATTACCGCAAATCCGTCTCCGGCCAGGAGGTCAAGGATCTCAGCGGCGGCATCGACGGGCGTTTGCAGCTCGACTTCGCCGACGACCTGCGCGCGCTGGCGCGGCTCGGCTACAGCATGCGCCCGGAATCGACGTCGTCGCCCGTGGTCATCTCCGGCACTGCGGAGCGGCCGACCCTGCATACGCTCAACGGCTCGCTGGGTGTCGAAAAGGATGTCGGCAAGCTCCGCTTCGGGGTCACCGGCGAAGTTGTCGACGAAAGCTACAGCGACGCGGAACTCACTGATGGCACCACGCTGTCGCAAAAGGACCGCGACTCGACCCTCTACACCGGCAAGGTCCGCGTCGGTTACGAGGTCTCGCCTGCGTTCACCCCCTTTGGCGAGGTCGAATTCGGGCGCAGGGTCTATGATCTGCGCTTCGATACCGCCGGTTTCGAGCGTTCGTCCAAGCGCACCGGTGCCCGCGCCGGCGTCGAGATCGACATGGGCGAAAAGTTCGGCGGTGAAATCTCTGCCGGCTGGATTTCGGAAGACTTCGACGACGACCGGCTGAAGACGGTTTCCGCCGCAACCATTGCCGCCGACCTCAAATGGTCGCCGATGCGCGGAACGATCGTCGGCCTGACCGGCGAAACCCTGGTTGAAGGATCGACCACCGCTGGCGACAGCGGCTCGGTGCTTTACAACGGCCGCCTCAGTATCGAGCGGCAGATCCGGTCCAACCTGACCGCATTCCTCGCCGGCGGCGTCGGCTACCGCGACTATGCCAGCTCCAACGACCACGAACTCAGGCTGAGCGCCGAGGCGGGCCTGACCTGGTGGCTCAACCGCTATGCCGGCCTCACCGGCAAGCTGCGCCACGAGACCTTCGACAGCACCTTGTCCAACCGCGACGCCAAGACCAACAGCGTCTTCGTCGGGCTGAAGATCCAGCGCTAGCGTACTGGCGAGCCGCTGATACCGGCGGCGACGGCCTTCAAGGCCGCCTCCCCCTCCCCGGAGAACACCTCGCTCATGATGAGGTCGGCAAGCGGCAGGCGGCGACCCCAGCCATGTCGCTCCAAATCGGGTTTCTCGGCGAACTCGCTGACATGGCCGACACAGAGATAAGCCACCGGCACGACGTGGTCGGGAATGCCGAGCAACTGCTTGAGCGCCTCGCGGTCGAGGATGCTGACCCAGCCGACACCGACGCCTTCGGCGCGCGCCGCCAGCCAGAAATTCTGCACGGCGCAGACGGTACTGTAGAGGTCCATTTCAGGATTGTGCCAGCGCCCAAGCGGGGAGCTTTCCGAACGGCCGCGGTCGCAGGTGACGACCAGGTTGAGCGGGCTCTCGCAGATACCTTCGAGCTTGAGCTTGCGGTACAGCTCCCGCCGCTCTTCGGCGATATGCGGCAATTCCTGCTGGCGCGCGGCGAAGAACAGATCGCGGACCCGCTCACGCCTTTCGAGATCGCGGATGACGATGAAGTTCCACGGCTGCATGAAGCCGACCGACGGCGCGTGATGGGCTGCAAGCAGAAGCCGCGCCAGCACATCGTCGCCGATCGGATCGGGCAGGAAATGGCTGCGAACGTCGCGTCGCGTGAAGATGGCGCGGTAGACGGCATCCTGGGCAGCAAGGTCGAAACAGCCTGAAACGGCATTCAACTGGTCAGCAAGCATCGCATGTCCCCTGGCGAGCATATCGGTTGCCCCCGCCTGACCATGCGGTGGTCGATGTCTGCCGGGCCGGTCTTCTGGCTTGAGTTCAACCCGTCGTCGGCGCCTTCCCGTTCAACGTGAACAGTGGCTTTTGCCGATACGGTCCCTCTTACAGCGTTGGGCACGCCACGGATTTGCACCGTGTTCCCGATTCTCCCGCATCGCTGCGGGCACCTGGCAGGGTATTTCTAGCGGCTGCGGCAGGCGAAAGCCATCGCGCCGTGCGTCCAATCCTGACGCACGGGCGACACGCAGTTACTTGCCCGACTTCATCTCGCCAAGAAGGCCTTCGATGATACCGGCCATGCTCTTGCTGAGATCGGAACGCGACAGCGCGAAGGCGACATTGGCCTCGACAAAGCCTTCCGGTGAGCCGCAGTCGAAGGTGCGGCCGCGATAGTGGTAGCCGTAGAAGGACTGCAACTTCTCGAGCTTGAGCATCGCGTCGGTGAGCTGGATCTCGTCGCCGGCGCCACGCTCCTGGCTTGCCAGGATGTTGAAAATCTCAGGCTGCAGGATGTAGCGGCCGTTGATGAACAGGTTCGACGGCGCGGTGCCCTGCTTGGGCTTCTCCACCATGCCTTCAATCTCGAAGCCGGTGTGCACGGACTTGCCCTTGCCGACGATGCCGTACTTGTGCGCCTCGGCGGGATCGCATTCCTGGACGGCGATGATGTTGTTGCCGGTCTCGGCATAGAGCTCGACCATCTCGCGCATGCAGCTCTTTTCCGACTGCATGATCATGTCGGGCAACAGCAGCGCGAAGGGCTCGTCGCCGACCAGTTCGCGCGCGCACCACACCGCATGGCCGAGGCCGAGCGGCACCTGCTGGCGCGTGAACGAGGTCTGGCCCGGGCCCGGCTGCAGCCGCTGCAGGCGCTCGAGCTGCTCGATCTTGCCGCGCTGGGCGAGCGTGTCATAGAGTTCGAACTGGACGTCGAAATGGTCTTCGATGACCGCCTTGTTGCGGCCGGTGACGAAGATGAAATGTTCGATGCCCGCTTCACGCGCCTCGTCGACCACGTACTGGATGACAGGGCGATCGACCACGGTCAGCATTTCCTTGGGGATAGACTTGGTGGCAGGCAGGAAGCGCGTGCCGAGGCCCGCGACCGGAAAAACTGCCTTGCGAACTCTTTTCATTGCTGGTCGTCCGATGGAGGGATGTATCGGACGCGGATTTTGCCACGCCCGAATTGATGAATACTGAATGCGTTCACATATTCGGCGACAGCGGGCAAGACCATTGATCACGCGATCTTGATTGTCCGAACGCCTAGGTGGACAATCCTTCAACCCGCTTTTCGTTCCCCAAAGCGTCTATGGTAAACTGATTGATAACCGGCATCGGCGATGAATCGTAGTTCTGATCTCTCCAAGGAGGAAAGAATGCCCCTTCGCAAGACCGCCAAAGGCCTCGCAAGCGCCGCTGCAATCGCTGGCCTGTCGCTGGCATTGATGCTGCCCGCCGGCCCGGCGGCCGCCGAAGCCGGCTTCCAGCGCTGGGTGTCGAGCTTCCGCTCGGTCGCCGCAGACAACGGGATTTCCGGCTCGACCTACGACCGCGCCTTTCGCGGCGTAACATCGGCCGACCCCGAAGTGCTGGAAAAAGCCCGCTTCCAGCCCGAATTCACCGCGCCCGTCTGGGATTATTTCGACAACCGCGTCCACGACCAGTCGATTACCGTCGGCCGCGAGATGGCACGGAAGTGGAAGCCCTGGCTCGACCGCATCGAGGCCAAGTTCGGCGTCGACCGCTACATCCTGCTCGCCATCTGGTCGATGGAATCGAACTACGGCGAGATTCTCAAGAACGACAAGGTGATGCGCAATGTCGTACGCTCGCTGGCGACACTTGCCTATGGCGACCAGCGCCGGGCGAAATTTGCCCGCACCCAGCTGATCGCCGCGCTCAAGATCCTGCAACGTGGCGACATCGACGAAAGCCACCTTGTCGGCTCCTGGGCCGGTGCGATGGGCCACACGCAGTTCATCCCTACCAGCTACCAGGCCTATGCCGTCGACGCCGACGGCAATGGCAAGCGCGATATCTGGAACTCCGTGCCCGACGCGCTCGCTACCGCCGCCAACCTGCTGAAGAAGAACGGCTGGCAGGCCGGCAAGACCTGGGGCTACGAGGTCGCGTTGCCTCAGGGCCAGAAGTTCCCCACGGGGTCGCTGACGATCGACAAATGGGCATCGCTCGGCATCGAACGCGCCAACGGCAAGGCCTTCAAGCGCGGCTCCGACGTCGCCACGCTCAAGGTGCCGGACGGCCGCGGCGGACCGGCGTTCCTGATGACAAAGAACTTCTCGGTCATCAAGCGCTACAACAACGCCGACAAATACGCGCTCGCCGTCGGCCTTCTTGCCGACGAGATCGCCGGCTACGGTGGCCTGGTGCAAGACTGGAAGCGGCCGTTCACCAAGCTCAGCTTCGAGGAAAAGCAGGAGTTGCAGAAGCGGCTTTCGGCGCACGGCTATTACGACGGCAAGAGCGACGGCAAGATCGGCGAAGGCTCCCGTTCGGCAATCAAGGCATTCCAGGCACAGCTGGGCTTGACGCCGGACGGTCATCCGAGCATGGAAGTGCTGAAGTTCCTGCGGCGTAACTAGCAACCGGAGGCTGTATTGGCATCGACGCGTCGTCCACGGTTTTCGCTGTTGCGCCTGACGATGCCACTGGTCGCGGTGGCGGTCGCCTTGACCGCCATTTCGTCGACTATGCCGACGCCGGCCGTGGCGCAGGAAGGCATATTGCGCAAATGGTCCCTGCGCGACCTGTTCATGCCGCGCCGCGAGCCGCGCGTCGATCCGTTCATCATGGACGAACCGCAGCCGCGCAAGAAGATCCGCAAGACGCCGCGCAAGCCAAAGGCTACAGCCGGTAATGTCGGCAGGACAGCCGATCCCGCCGTGCCGGTGGTCGAGAAGCTGGCGGACGCGCGTGTCGTCCTGGTCATCGGCGACTTCCTCGGCGGCGGCATTGCCGAAGGCCTCGGCACGGTCTTCGCCGAGAACGCCAAGATTCGGGTGATCGACAAGACCAACGGCTCGTCGGGCCTCGTCCGCGAGGACTATTACAACTGGCCCGAGAAGGCCAAGGCACTGATCGAGCAGGAAAAGCCGGCGGCCGTCATCATCATGATGGGCTCCAACGACCGCCAGCAGATGCGGGTCGCCGACAACCGCGAGCCGCCGATGAGTGCCGCATGGACCAAGGAATACTCCGGGCGTGCGGAGAAGCTGGCCAAGGCAATCGCCGAGACCAAGGTTCCATTCCTGTGGGTCGGCATGCCCGCCTTCAAGTCGTCGAAGATGAACACCGACATGCTCGCCTTCAACGACATCTACCGAGCCGCCACGGAAGCCGCGGGCAGCGAGTTCGTCGATGTCTGGGACGGCTTCGTCGACGAGGCTGGCGTCTTCGTGACCAGCGGCCCCGACATCAACGGCCAGCCGGTGCGGCTACGCTCCGACGACGGCATCAACGTCACCCGGGCCGGCAAGCGCAAGCTCGCCTTCTTCGCCGAAAAACCGCTGAACAAGCTGCTCGGCATCACGCCGCAAGGCACCGAAACCGTGGTGCCGGCAAGCCTGCCGCAGGCCACTCCCGGCGAGCTCAACGTTCCGGTCAACATCGACCGGACGGTACCGGTTTCGCTTTCTGATCCGGAACTCGACGGCGGCACTGAACTTCTCGGCGGGCAAACGGCTGCCAAGACCGACCCACGTTCGCCCGGCGAAAAACTTGCCGTGCAAGGGATCGCACCTACTGCGCCTGCGGGCCGGATCGACGACTTCTCCTGGCCACCGAAGCCGCTGCCTGCCGCGCAAAGCACCGAAACGACGACCGCCATCATCAGGCGATAAGCCGCGCAGGCCAGTCGTGCGTCCTTCGAGGCTCGCCCGCGAACGGTTCGAACCAATTCCGAAATGACAGCGAGGGCTCGCACCTCAGGATGAGGACCGTGGCTGCGCTACCCTTGAGATGAATGCAAACGCATCTCTTCAAGGAGGGAAGGCAAGATCTTTCAAAGTAAGAAAGCAAAAGGCTCGCACCTCAGGATGAGGACCGCTTGCGCTACGGTCCTCATCCTGAGGTGCGAGCCCTCACAATCGTTGCAGGGCTATGGACGGCATCTGGGGGCGAGCCTCGAAGGACGCACCCACAATGTCTTAGCGCGGCAGGACGCTCGACCCCATCAGGTCGGTGTCGATCGAGTGCGCCGCCTGGCGGCCCTCACGGATCGCCCAGACCACCAGCGACTGGCCGCGGCGCACGTCGCCGGCGACATAGAGCTTGTCGACGGTGGTCTTGTAGTCGCGGTCGTTGGCCGCGACGTTGGTCGAACGGCGGCTGTCGGTGGTGATCTCGAGCTTGCCGTCGAGTTCCTTGACCATGCCGTCGGCGAGCGGGCCGGCAAAACCGATGGCGATGAAGGCGAGATCGGCGCGGATGACGAACTCGGTGCCGGGGATCGGCTTGCGCTTGTCGTCGACTTCGCAGCACTTCACGCCGGTCAGCTGGCCTTCTTCGCCGATGAACTCCAGCGTCGCCACCTGGAACTCGCGCTGCGCGCCTTCGGCCTGCGAGGACGAGGTGCGCATCTTGGTCGCCCAATAGGGCCACACGGCGAGCTTGTTTTCCCGCTCCGGTGGCTGCGGTCGGATGTCGAGCTGGGTGACGCGCACGGCACCCTGGCGGAATGCAGTGCCGACGCAGTCGGAGGCGGTGTCGCCACCGCCCACGACCACGACATGCAGGCCACCGGCAACGATCGGCTCGGAGGGCCAGGCAACCGACTGGATGTCTTCGCCGCCGACGCGCTTGTTCTGCTGGACGAGGTAAGGCATCGCGTCGTGCACGCCCTCGAGGTCGTCGCCCGGAATGCCCGCGGGACGCGGCGTCTCGGAGCCGCCGCAATAGAGCACTGCGTCATGTTCGGCCAGAAGCTCGGTGACCGGCTTGTCGACGCCGACATTGACGCCGCAATGGAAGGTCACGCCCTCGCCCGCCATCTGCTCGATACGGCGGTCGATATAGTGCTTTTCCATCTTGAAGTCGGGAATGCCGAAGCGCAGCAGACCGCCGGGGCGGCTCTCGCGCTCATAGACATGGACGTCGTGGCCAGCACGGCCAAGCTGCTGCGCCGCTGCCATGCCGGCAGGGCCGGAGCCGATGACGGCGACCTTCTTGCCCGTTTTCTTCTCGGGCGGATAAGGCCTGATGTAGCCGGTCTCATAGGCCTTGTCGGCAATCGCCTGCTCGACGGTCTTGATGGCGACCGGAATGTCCTCGAGGTTCAGCGTGCAGGCTTCCTCGCAAGGAGCCGGGCAGATGCGGCCGGTGAATTCGGGGAAATTATTGGTCGAATGCAGGTTGCGGATCGCATTGTCCCAGTCGCCATTGTAGACGAGATCGTTCCAGTCCGGGATCTGGTTGTGCACCGGACAGCCCGTCGGACCGTGACAGAACGGAATGCCGCAATCCATGCAGCGCGCGGCCTGCTTTTCGACTTCCTTGTTCGACATCGGCAGCGTGAATTCGCGGAAATGCCGGATGCGGTCGGAAGCCGGCTGGTACTTATGCACCTGCCTGTCGATTTCGAGAAAACCTGTAACCTTGCCCATCGTAACTCTCGTCTCATGCCCGGCGCCTCGGCGTGGGCGTAGAATTCCACCACTTCAAATGAAGCATGCGATGGCGCGCGTCCAGCTGGACGCGGCCGGCAGGTAAGTCGCGGCTACTCCGCCGCGACCCCCATCCTCATGCGCTCCATCTCGATCAGTGCGCGGCGGTACTCCACCGGCATGACCTTGCGGAATTTCGGGCGATAGGTCGCCCAATCGTCGAGGATCTGTTTGGCGCGCGTCGAACCGGTGTAGTGCATGTGGTTCGAGATCAGTTGCACCAAACGCTCCTCGTCATGGCGGGTCATGTCGCCCGACACGTCGACGCGGCCCATATGGGCGATGTCGCCGCCGTGATGGTGCAGCTTTTCGAGCATGTCGTCCTCTTCGGGAACCGGCTCGAGCTCCACCATCGCCATGTTGCAGCGTTCGGCGAAATCGCCGTCCTCGTCGAGAACATAGGCCACGCCGCCGGACATGCCGGCCGCGAAGTTGCGCCCGGTCTTGCCGATGACGACGACGACGCCGCCGGTCATGTACTCGCAGCCATGGTCGCCAACGCCTTCGACGACGGTGACTGCGCCTGAGTTGCGGACGGCGAAACGCTCGCCGGCCACGCCGCGGAAGTAGCACTCACCTTCGGTCGCACCGTAGAGCACGGTGTTGCCGACGATGATCGATTCCTCGGCGAGTATCTTGGAGTCCTCCGGCGGGCGGATGACGATGCGGCCACCCGACAGGCCCTTGCCGACATAGTCGTTGCCGTCGCCGACCAGCTCGAAGGAGATGCCGCGCGCCAGGAAGGCGCCGAACGACTGGCCGGCGGTACCCGTCAGCCTGACCGAAATGGTGTCCTCGCGCAGGCCCTTGTGCCTGAAGCGCTTGGCCACCTCGCCCGACAGCATGGCGCCAGCGGAACGATCGACGTTGCGGATCGACGCTTCGATCTTCACCGGCTGGCGAGACTCGAGCGCTGCCTTTGCCTCGGCGATCAGCGTGCGGTCGAGAACGTCGTCGATCGGATGCTTCTGGCGTTCGGTCCAGTGCATCGCCGCACGCGGCGCATCGGGCTTGTAGAACACCTTGGAGAAGTCGAGGCCGCGCGCCTTCCAGTGGTCGATCAGCTCGCGCTTCTCCAGAAGATCGGCATCGCCGATGATCTGGTCGAGATGGCTGTAGCCCATTTCGGCCAGCAGCTCGCGCACCTCTTCGGCCACGTAGAAGAAGTAGTTGATGACGTGCTCGGGCGTGCCCTTGAAGCGCTTGCGCAGCACCGGATCCTGGGTGGCGACGCCAACCGGGCAGGTGTTGAGGTGGCACTTGCGCATCATGATGCAGCCAGCAGCGATCAGCGGCGCGGTCGAGAAGCCGAACTCGTCGGCGCCCAGAAGCGCGCCGATGACGACGTCGCGGCCGGTGCGCAGGCCGCCATCGACCTGGAGGGCGACGCGCGAACGCAGGCCGTTCAGCACCAATGTCTGGTGCGTCTCGGCGAGGCCCATTTCCCACGGGCTGCCGGCATGCTTGAGCGAGGTGAGCGGCGACGCACCCGTACCACCGTCATAGCCCGAGATCGTGATGTGGTCGGCGCGCGCCTTGGCGACACCTGCCGCGACCGTGCCGACACCCACTTCCGACACCAGCTTGACCGAGATGTCGGCCGCCGGGTTGACGTTCTTCAGGTCGTAGATCAGCTGCGCCAGATCCTCGATCGAATAGATGTCGTGGTGCGGCGGCGGCGAAATCAGGCCAACGCCCTGCGTCGAGTGACGGGTCTTGGCGATTGTCGCGTCGACCTTGTGACCGGGCAACTGGCCGCCCTCGCCGGGCTTGGCGCCCTGGGCAACCTTGATCTGGATCATGTCGGAGTTGACCAGATACTCCGTCGTCACGCCGAAGCGGCCGGAGGCCACCTGCTTGATCGCCGAACGTTCGGGGTTCACGCCACCACCTGGCAGCGGCAGGTAGCGATCCGGTTCCTCGCCGCCCTCGCCGGTGTTCGACTTGCCACCGATCCGGTTCATGGCGATGGCAAGCGTCGTGTGCGCCTCGCGGCTGATCGAGCCGAAGGACATCGCGCCGGTCGAGAAACGCTTGACGATCTCGGCGGCGGGCATGACGTCGTCGAGCGCAAGCTTCTTGCGCCCGCCTTCCTCGGCCAGCTTGATGCGGAACAGGCCACGGATGGATTGCGCCCGCGCGGTCTCGCTGTCGATCTGGGCAGAGAACTCCTTGAAGGTCGACCATGAGCCCGAGCGCACCGCATGCTGGAGCGAGGCGACCGCGTCAGGCGTCCACATGTGGGCTTCGCCACGCATGCGGTACATGTACTCGCCACCGACTTCGAGAGCGTTGCGCAGCACCGGGTCTTCGCCAAATGCCGAGGCATGGCGGCTGACAGTTTCTGCCGCGACCTCCTCCAGCCCGACGCCCTCGATATTGGTCGCGGTGCCGGTGAAGTACTTTTCGACGAAATCGGTCTTCAGGCCGATGGCGTCGAAGATCTGCGCGCCGCAGTAGGACTGGTAGGTCGAGATGCCCATCTTGGACATGACCTTGAGGATGCCCTTGCCGATCGACTTGATGTAGCGCGTGACAACCTCATAGGCGTCGACTTCTTCCGGCAGCTCGCCACTCTTGTGCATGTCGAGCAGCGTGTCGAAGGCGAGATAAGGGTTGATCGCCTCGGCGCCATAGCCGGCGAGGCAGCAGAAGTGATGCACTTCGCGCGGTTCGCCCGATTCCACCACCAGGCCGACGGACGTGCGCAGGCCCTTGCGGATCAGGTGGTGATGCACGGCGGCCGTCGCGAGCAGCACCGGTATGGCGATGCGGTCCGGCCCGATCTGGCGATCTGACAGGATGATGATGTTGTAGCCGCCGGCGACAGCCGCCTCGGCGCGCTCGCACAAGCGCTCGATCGCGCCCTGCATGCCTGCCGCTGCTTCCTGCACGCCATAGGTGATGTCGATGGTCTTGGTGTCGAACCTGTCTTCGGTGTGGCCGATGGAGCGGATCTTCTCCAGATCGCCATTGGTCAGGATCGGTTGGCGCACTTCAAGGCGCTTGCGCCGCGACGACCCGACGAGATCGAAGATGTTGGGGCGCGGGCCGATGAACGACACCAGGCTCATCACCAGTTCCTCGCGGATCGGGTCGATCGGCGGGTTGGTGACCTGGGCGAAGTTCTGCTTGAAGTAAGTGTAGAGCAGCTTCGACTTGTCCGACATCGCCGAGATCGGCGTGTCGGTGCCCATCGAACCCACGGCTTCCTGGCCGGTTGTCGCCATCGGCGACATCAAAAGCTTGGTGTCTTCCTGGGTGTAGCCGAAGGCCTGCTGGCGATCGAGCAGCGAGACGTCCTTGCGCAGGGCACGCGGCTCGACCGGCTTGAGGTCCTCAAGGATCAGTTGGGTGTTGGACAGCCAGGTCTTGTAGGGGTGCTTGGTGGCGATCTCGGCCTTGATCTCCTCATCCGAGATGATGCGGCCCTTGGCCAGGTCGATCAACAGCATCTTGCCCGGCTGCAGGCGCCACTTCTTGATGATGTGCTTTTCCTCGACCGGCAGCACGCCGGCCTCGGAGGCCAGGATCACCCGGTCGTCGTCGGTAACGATGTAGCGGGCCGGGCGCAGCCCGTTGCGGTCGAGCGTGGCGCCTATCTGGCGGCCATCGGTGAAGCACACCGCGGCCGGACCGTCCCACGGCTCCATCAGGGCCGCGTGATACTCGTAGAACGCCTTGCGTTCGCTATCCATGAGCTTGTTGCCGGCCCAGGCTTCCGGGATCAGCATCATCATGGCATGCGCCAGCTTGTAGCCGCCCTGGAACAGGAACTCGAGGGCGTTGTCGAAGCACGCCGTGTCCGACTGGCCCTCGTAGGAGATCGGCCAGAGCTTGGAGATGTCGTTGCCGAACAGCTCGGAGTCGACCGAGGCCTGGCGCGCCGCCATCCAGTTGTTGTTGCCACGCACCGTGTTGATCTCGCCGTTATGCGCGACCATGCGGTAGGGGTGCGCCAGCTTCCAAGACGGGAAGGTGTTGGTCGAAAAACGCTGGTGAACCAGGATCAGCGCCGTCTCGAAGCGCGGATCAGCAAGGTCCTTGTAGTAGTCGCCAACCTGGAAAGCCAGGAACATGCCCTTGTAGACGATGGTCCGCGCCGACAGCGACACGCAATAGGCGCCGATGTCCCTGTTGTTGTTTTCGGCATAGATGCGGCCGGAAATGACCTTGCGCAGCAGATAGAGCCGCGCCTCGTATTCCTCGTCGTCATCGATTTCGGGCGTGCGGCCGATGAACACCTGGCGGTGGAACGGCTCCGACGCCACGATCTCCGGCGCCTTCGACAAAGAGGAGTTGTCGACCGGAACGTCGCGGAAGCCGATCAGCGGCAGGCCTTCTGATTGCGCCGACTCGCGGATGATATCTTCGATGTGGTCGCGCATTGCCGCATCCTGCGGCATGAACCAGTGGCCGACGCCGTACTGGCCGACCGGCGGCAGCTCGATGTCCTGCTTGGCCATCTCCTCGCGGAAGAATGTATCGGGAATCTGCACCAGGACGCCGGCGCCGTCGCCCATCAACGGATCAGCGCCCACCGCACCGCGATGCGTCAGGTTGTTGAGCATGAACAGGCCGTCCTTGACGATCTGGTGCGACTTCACGCCCTTCATCTGGGCGATGAAGCCGACGCCGCAGGCGTCATGCTCGTTGCGCGGATCGTAGAGGCCATGCGCTGCATAGCCGGTGGGGGTTCGGAGATGATCGGTTTTATTGTTGGCCGCTTTCGTCTGCGCGGCCGGTGCAAAATCCGTCGTCACAGATGGCGTCAACTCCGTCATCGTCCTGTCTCCATTCCCGCCCGATCCGGGCAATTTGCTTTGGGACGGCAATATGCCGATCCGTTCACCTTCAGATATGCTCGATATGCAGCGGCGCAGTGCCGTTCGCCGGCACTAAACCGCAGTCGGGACAGACGTGAACGGATTGCTCCGGCCTCAGCCCCTGACCCTAGCTCGCGGCGGAAGCCGGACGCGGCGTCATCATACGCCAAATCCGGTTCGCTTTGGGCAGATAAATAAGACAGCACTGCTGTCCTAAATTTTGTATGACAGAATTCTTGAATACACACAAGACCGATTCACGAATTTTCCGCCCTTGCGAAGACCGAAAATTACGCCGGACCAGCATCCGGCGCAATTTTTGAACAACCGGTCAAAACAGCGCTCTCCCTGCCTCAATCGTTTTCCAGACCCCGCACTTGCCGAAGATCGACAAATCCGGTCTAGCTCCCGCCTACCCTGCCACGCAGTCTCCCGCAGCTATATTACGGACGGACGAAATGTTCTTCGCATCAGACAATTGGGCCGGCGCTCACCCCAAGGTCTCCGAGCGTTTGCACGCAAGTGCTGCGGGCTTCAGCCGCGCCTATGGCGACGGCGATCTCGACAAGGCGGTTTACGCAAAATTCTCGGAGGTTTTCGAGCGCGAAGTGGCTGTGTTCTTCGTCGCGACCGGCACAGCCGCCAATTCACTGTCGCTCGCAGCTTACGGCAAGCCGGGAGGCATTTCCTTCGCGCACCGCGAGGCGCACATCCTTGAGGATGAGTGCGGCGCGCCGGAGTACTTTTCCCATGGTTCGCGGCTTCATCCGGTCGATGGCCCGCTCGGGCGCATGGACATCGGCAATCTCGAGCGCGCCGTCGGCCGCTTCGCCTCGGAGAACGTTCACGGCGGGCGCGGGGCGGCGATCTCCATCACCCAGGCGACCGAGGTCGGCACAGTCTATGGCCTTGGCGACATCTCGGCGATATCGGCAGTTGCGAAACGCCATGGCCTGCCGCTCCACATGGATGGCGCCCGCTTCGCCAACGCGCTGGTGTCGCTCGACGTCTCGCCGGCCGAGATGACCTGGAAACGCGGCATCGACATCGTCTCCTTCGGCGGCACCAAGAACGGCTGCTGGTGCGCCGAGGCGATCGTCATGTTCGACCTCGACCGCGCCAGGGAAATGGCCTTCATGCGCAAGCGCTCGGCCCAGCTTTTCTCCAAGGCACGCTTCATCTCGGCCCAGTTCGACGCCTATTTCGATGGCGGCCTGTGGCTGGAGACGGCACGTCACGCCAATACGATGTCCGCCAGGCTGGCCCAGGCGATCGAAAGCTCGTCCGTCGCGCGCCTCGGCTGGCAGCCAGAGGCCAACGAAGTTTTCGCCATCATCAGGAAGGATGTCGCCGAAAAGGCGCAAGGCGCCGGCGCTGCCTTCTACACATGGCCGACCCCGACTTCGCTCGCTGGCCAGATTGGCGACGACGAGGCGCTCTATCGCTTCGTCACCTCCTTTGCCACCACGCCCGACGACATCGGCCGGTTTAGCGACTTGCTTCGTTAAATCAGGTTCCGGATACCCGGATAACAAAAAGGCGGCGCTGATGGCGCCGCCTTTGCTGCTTGGGAGGAGCAGTCTTAGTTGACCGTGTTGGCCTCGATCTGCTTGGCATTCGCCGGAGCAGCCGAAATCTCGATCTTGCGAGGCTTGTGCTCTTCGGGAATGTTGCGCTTGAGATCGATGTGAAGCAGGCCGTTCTTGAGGTTCGCACCTACGACTTCGACATGGTCGGCGAGCTGGAAGCGGCGCTCGAAGGCGCGCGAGGCGATGCCGCGATAAAGCAACTCCGAACCTTCGCCGGCGGCCTCGTTGGCGCGGTCACCCTTGACCGTCAGCACATTACGATGGGCTTCGATCGAAATCTCGGTCTCCGAGAAGCCTGCGACCGCCATGCTGATGCGGTAGGCGTCCTCGCCGGTGCGCTCGATGTTGTAGGGCGGATAGGTTGTGCCACCGTCAGGCTGGCCAAGGCCGTCGAGCATGTTGAACAGCCGGTCAAAGCCGACAGTCGAGCGGTGGAGAGAGGAAAAATCAACGTGACGCATGGGTGTTCTCCAGTGAGCAACAAGGTTTGCGCATGACCTGTGCCGAAACCCGTTCTGGCGTCCCGGCTGCGGTCAGCGGCCCCGATATTGGGCGCCGCAGGAGACATTTGGGGGTCGCCCAAAGCCATTTCAAGACATCGTCGCCACAGCTTTTTTCATGACCGCCAGGATGAACCGAAGATGAACCGGCCCTTCGGTATCCGTTCAGGTCGCCCCGCCTAAAGTGCAGCCAAGTCAACGAACAGGCGGCACCACAGAATGCCGCCGACGAGGCCGAGCCGGGTTGTAACGTCCCTTCCTCCCGGAACGACAGAGGCCGAAGGCAACCCGCAAGCTGCCTTCGGCCTCATTCTATTCCCATTGGCGATTCCGCTCCGCACGGATTTCCTTTGATTTTCTCGATGCGGCTTTCTATCACCGTGGCATCGCCAGATCCCACGGCACCGAGTGCCCAGCCGAAACGCCTGATGACGGACCTGTTCCACGAAATCCCCGGCAATCCGGTACCAGAGCGGGCAACCGCCGGCCGCTTTGCCGCGCATGACGGCAAGCAGCTGCGCTATGGGCTGTTTCCCGCCACCTCGCACCCGTTCAAGGGCACGGTGATTCTGCTGCCGGGCCGCAACGAGTGCATCGAGAAGTATTTCGAGACCATTCGCGATCTGTCGGTTCGCGGCCACGCGGTCGCCACCTTCGACTGGCGCGGCCAGGGCGCTTCCGAGCGGCTGCTGCGCGACGGCCATCGCGGCTACGTCAAAAACTTCGACCATTACGTCAGGGATCTCGAAGCTTTCTTCGAGCAGATCGTCCTGCCCGATTGCCGCGGCCCGTTCTTCATCCTCGCCCATTCGAGCGGCGCGCTGATCGCGCTGCTTGCCGCGCCCGCAATGATCAACCGCGTCCAGCGCATGGTGCTGGTGGCGCCGTTCATGTCGGTTATCGGCGTTCCGCTGTCGATGAAGGCAATCAGGCGCATCACAACTGTGATGTGCTGGCTCGGCCTCGGTGGGCTTTACGCGGCCTGGGGGCCGCGGCCTCGCGAAGGAACGCCCTTCGCCGTCAACAAGCTGACCAGCGACGAACGCCGCTACCGCCGCAACATTCTGCTCTACGAGACCTATCCCGAGCTGTCTGTCGGCGGACCGACGATTGCCTGGCTGCGGGCAGCCGCGGCGGCGTCGGAAGCCGTGCGCGAGCCCGCATTTATCGCATCGCTCAAGGTGCCGATGCTGATCGTCACCGCCGGCGCCGACGAGGTGGTGTCGACGCGCGACGTCGAGCAATATGTCCACCGCTGCCGCGTCGCCTCGCAGTTGACCATCGACGGCGCCCGCCACGAGATCCTGCAGGAAGTCGACATCTATCGCGAGCAGCTGCTCGCCGCGTTCAGCGCCTTCGTGCCCGGAACGCCGGCAACGGTGGAATAGGTTCAGCCCCTGAGAATCTTCAATGCCGCGGCGTGCAGCTCAGGCGTTGCCGCAGCGATGATGTCGCCGCCATTTTCCGCCGGACCGCCTTCGAAGGTCGTGACGATACCGCCAGCCTGCTCGATGATGGGGATCAGCGCCACGATGTCGTAGGGCTTGAGCCCCGGGTCGACGACGATGTCGACCTGCCCCGCCGCGACCATGGCAAAGGCGTAACAATCGGTGCCGTAGCGCGCGAGCTGGACCTGGGTCTCCAGATGGTCGTAGCGCTTGCGCATCTCTCCCTTGAAAAGCGCCGGCGTGGTGGTGAACATCGTGGCGTCCGCCAGCGCCGTCGTCTTGCGCACGGCAAGCGTGCGCGGCCCGCCGGGCCCCTCATAGTGCGAGCCATCGCCGTCGGCATAAAACAGTTCGCCAGTGAAAGGCTGCGACATCAGGCCGGCAACCGCGTCGCCATCGACGGTGAGCCCGACCAGCGTGCCCCAGACCGGCAGTCCGGAAATGAAAGCGCGCGTGCCATCGATCGGGTCGATGACCCAGACATGGCTGTTGCCGAGGTTTTCGCTACCATGCTCCTCGCCGAGAATGCCATGGTCGGGAAATTCGGCGTTGATCAGCGCGCGGATGGCACGCTCTGCTTCCTGGTCGGCCTCGGTCACCGGATCGAAGCCGCCGGCGAGCTTGTTTGCCACCGTACCTTGCCGCCGGAACCTCGGCAGCGTCTCGGCAGCCGCGGCACTCGCGATCCGTCGCATGAACTCGGCGTCGACCATCATTCACCCCATCTCCAACTGTGGCGTGGATGACACGCCACCACCCCGCTCGGCAATAACCACATCACCGTGAATTAAAAAGCCCAAAGGGCGTCTTGACTTTTGTGCAGCGCACAATAATCTCGGCCTCGGACAGTTCTCCTGTCCATGCCCTCCTTGGGCGTTTCCTCCCTAGACTTCGACCGCTCTCCGGAGCGGTCTTTTTTTAGCCACCTGCATCCAGCCGCCTACTCCGCGGCCAACGGCAGGTCGAGGAAATAATAGTCCGGGATCGCCATCAGATCCGCGGAAAACCGGGCCAGATCGTCCGCAAGCGCATAAAAGCCCGCCGATTTCCTGAACGTGCGTTCGTCCATGTAAAGCCCGCGATTGATCTCGATCTGCAGCGCATGAAGCTTGCGCGCCGGCCGGCCATAATGCTCGGTGATGAAGCCGCCGGCGTAAGGTTTATTGTGCGCCACGGTATAACCCATGGCCGCCAGGAGCCCGATCGCCCGCTCCGACAGAGCAGATGCAGCAGAGGTTCCGAAGCGGTCGCCGACGATGAAATCGGGCCGCACCCCGTTGTCGCCGAGACGGACCGAAGCCGGCATCGAATGGCAGTCGACCAGTACCGCATAGCCAAACCGGGCATGGGTCCGCGTGACCAGCCGCTTCAGCGTCTCATGATAGGGTTTGTAGACGCATTCGATCCGCCCGACGGCTTCAGCCAGCGGCAGCCGGCCTGGATAGATGTCGAGCCCCTCGCCCACCAGCTTGGGCACCGTGCCAAGCCCGCCGGCAACGCGCGCCGAACGTACGTTGGCGAAAGGCGGCACCGGCTCGGCGAACATCCGGGGATCAAGTTCCCAAGGCTCGCGGTTCACATCAAGGTAGGCGCGCGGGAAATGCGCCGCCAGCATCGGCGCGCCAAGGGCGACTGCCGCACCGAACAGCTCGTCGACGTAGCAGTCCTCCGAACGCCTGATGGCCATGGAATCGAGCCTGGACATGGCCAGGAACCGGTCGGGGTAGCAGCGTCCGCTATGCGGCGAATTGAACACGAACGGCACACGCTGCTCGGCACTCGTCCGGACCTCGAACGGCAGCAGCTCCGAGAAATCTTCGGCTGGTGTCATCTTTGTTGATGGACCTGCGAAATGCACTCACTCATCCATCGAAAGTGCCACCTGCCGCCGTCGGTGTCCAGCAGTTCGAGCTGTGGAAAGTCGGCCTTTATTATGCCTTTGCGTCACTCTGCTGACACGGCATTCACTTGATGTTTACCGTCGCGGACTCATATACAAGATGGTTAACGAAGCCCCTGCTGGGGGGCGGCTTCGACCGCTGATTCGGACGGGAAACTGATGGCACGCATTCTTCTGGCAGAAGACGACGACGATATGCGCCGCTTCCTGGTCAAGGCGCTGGAGCGCGCCGGCTACCAGGTGAGCGACTTCGACAATGGCGCCAGCGCTTACGAGCGGCTGCGCGAGGAACCTTTTTCGCTGCTCCTGACCGACATCGTCATGCCGGAGATGGACGGCATCGAACTGGCGCGCCGCGCCACCGAGATCGACCCCGATCTCAAGGTGATGTTCATCACCGGCTTCGCGGCCGTCGCGCTGAATCCTGATTCGAAGGCTCCACGCGACGCAAAAGTGCTGTCGAAACCCTTCCATCTGCGCGATCTCGTCAACGAGGTCGAGAAGATGCTTCACGCCGCATAGGTGTTTCCCTTGCGTCGCCAAGGGAATTGATGATCCGGCGCATTTTTCCGCCAAAGTCACTATTGACGCGCCGGATCAAAAATGGTGTATCCGCCTCCATCGGATGGGCGTGTAGCTCAGCGGGAGAGCACTGCATTGACATTGCAGGGGTCACAGGTTCAATCCCTGTCACGCCCACCATCCGAACTCCCTGATATCGCTCAGAAAAAACAGCCGGCACCACCCAACGAACGCTTGGGCGCGCCGCGGTCTTTTTCGCCGTCTGGCTATGCCGCGCGATAATCCGGTGCGCTCTTGAGATATCCCGCATAGGCATCGGCGTTCGGCGGCGCGAAGTTCTCGGCAACCGGATTGCGCCGTCGTTTGGTTGCGCCGATGTCGGCCAGCAGCTCGTCGAAATGCTTGAAATGATAGGGCGCGACGCACAGCCCGCCATAGACGCCGGCCGCCGGCCGTTCGTTGCGCTTCCAGCGCAGCATCATCTCGATATTATCAGTCATCTCCTGGCGCGTCGGCTGGCGTCCCAGCTTGCCGTCGGCGTAGCGCACCAGCCAGTTGGCTGCTAGCTCGGCGCTCAGCACTGTGCAGAATGACGAGTTGAAGCCGACAAAGCCCATGTCGGGCAGGTCAGGATTGGCGATGACACGATAAAGCCGGTATTGCCCGTCGGGCTCGACAAGCTTGCGCCGGTATTCCTCCGGCAGGAACGGCACGCCCGATTTCCAGCCGACCGCGAGAATGGCCATGTCGGCCTTGACCCGCTCGCCGCCTGACAGGATCACCGTGCCCTGCTCGTAGGCAGCGATGGTGCCCTGGATCGCCTTGATGCGTCCGTCGGCAACCATGTCGAAGAACCCCGGCGTGACGATAGGCACCGAGCAGTTGATGCTGGTTTCGATCGGCACCTTTGGCCTCAGCCCGGTCTTCTTGAGCTTGAGCTGGAGCGAGAGCAGGCTTTCCAGCGCCCGCCAGTTGGCCCAGACGAACGGCTTGGCCAGTGCATGGCCGAGCCGTGTCAGCACTGACTTTTCCCAGTTCGGGAACATCACTTCCTGGGCGCGGACGTAGAGGATGCGCTTGAAGTTGATCAGGCCGCCGATGAAGTAGGGAATGCGCCAGACTGGCTCGAGATAGACGATGGTGACGTCGGCAGCTCCCGAGTTGACGGCGTTGACCGCGATGTCGGTCGCCGACTTCGAAAAGCCGAGCACCACGACACGCTTGCCCCGCACCGTCGCCGGATCGGTGTACTCGGACGAATGGAGCACCTGGCCGCCGGCCACGGTGAAATCATCCTGGCCCGGATGCACGAGCTCGCGTTTCTCGCTGAAGTTTCCGGTGCAGACGGCAACGAAATCGAAGTCCTGGCTAGCCGTCTTGCCGCCGCTGGCAAGCTCCATCCGCCAGCCCTTGGCGCCATCGGCCCGCCGCTGCATCGAGACAACCTTGGTGCCATAGCGGATGAGCGGCACGAGCCCGTTCCGCTCGGCATAGCTCTTGAGATAGGTATGGACCTGCGTGCCTTTCGGCCATTCCGGATAATCATCCGGCATCGCCATCGAGGTGTAGCGATAGAGATCCTTCGGGCTTTGCGTCTGCACGTCGGGATAGGAGCGTGCCGGTTCCCAGACCCCGCCCAGATCGTTGCTGCGCTCGACGATTTCGACGTCATGTCCACGCTGCCTGAAGGCGTGCGCCGCGGCAAGGCCGCTCACGCCGGCGCCAACGACGCAGACTTTCTTCTTGTCGACCATTTTGCTGTTCCTTGTTTGCCAGGACGCAGGCTTGCCTTCGCACGCGACCGATGTCGCGCGCGTCGGGCAGATGCCAAAGTGGGATCAGGCAGCCTAGTCGTTGGCTTCGGGCGGCAGGAAGTTGACCTCGTGCTGGGCCGAAACCTTCACCACCTCGGCCGGGTCGGCGAGATTGTCGAGCTTGTTGAACAGCTCTTCCAGCATGCCCGCCGGCGACACCCAGAACAGCGCCTTGGTCGGCTTGTCCGACTTGTTGAAGTAGCCATGCGGAATGCCCCTGGGCATGCGCACAAGGTCGCCGGCCTTGGCCTTGACCCATTCGCCGTCGAGCTTGAGGTCGAGTTCACCCTCCTGCACCAGGATGAACTCTTCCTGGTTCGGATGGATGTGCACTGGCACGAACTGGCCCGGCTCGCTGTTGGTCTCGAAGGCAAAGGTCGACTCACAGACCGCCTTCGGAAAATAGACCTGCCCAAGGATGTTCCAGGTCTTGCCGGCATGGCCGGTGCCTTGGCGCGTGATGCCCTTGGCGAGTTCATTGCTCATCATATGCTCCCTTTGTTTCGAAGGGCCTGCCGCAGGCGACCCTTTCATTTGTTCCACCGCAGAGATTGCTGCGAACGTTCCTAAAGCACTAGCCGTATTGCGCGATGACTATCCAGAAAGCGCAAAAATGCTGCCGGCGCGACCTACTGCCGCTCATTTTCATTGGCAGCCCAAGGATCGATGCTAGTCTGCCAGGATGCTGATGGAAGAGGCGTCCGTCCGAAGGGTACCGCTTTCAGACCATGTCTTGTTTCAGTCGAATGATCTCGACTGCGCCAGGGAGCGGGTCGCCCAGAAGTTTTGCAATCACCGACTGGACATCATCGGTGACCGGAAATCTTTTCGAGTCACGCATAATCATGCGCCCGGCGAGATGATCTCGCTGAACTACATCAGCTATGGCGCCGATGTGCTGATCGATCCCGGCGAACTCGGCGACTTCTACCTGATCCAGATGCCGATTTCGGGGACGGCCACCATCCGCAACGGCTCGCGCGAATTCCTGACCGACCGCAGCATCGCCTCCGTCCTCAATGCCGACCTAGCGACAAGGATGAAGTGGTGGCAGGGCTGCGCCCAGCTGCTCGTCCAGGTCCGCAAGGCGCCGTTGCATGCCTTCGCCATGCGCCTGCTCGACCGCGACATTTCGGGGCCGCTGATCTTCGACCCGCTGATCGATTTTTCCCGGCCCGAGATGCAGGCGTGGCGGCGCCTGGCCAATTCGCTGTTCCGGGCCGCCGAGATCAAGTCCTTGCCCGGTTCGGGCCTGCAGAACGTTCTGCACGAGCAGCACCTTCTGGAACTGTTCCTGCGCAACCAGCCCAACAATATGAGCCTGTTCTTCAACGAGCAGAGGCCGGGTGCAGCACCCCGCCACCTGAAGCGGGCGGAAGAATTCATCCGCGCCAATGTCGCGGCACCGATCGGGCTGCACGAGATCGCTGAAGCCGCGGGCGTCGCCCCCCGGACGCTGCAACTGGCCTATCGCAACGCCTTCGGCATCTCGCCTATCCGCGCGCTGACGCGCGAGCGCATGCGCCGTGCCCGCTTCGACCTGGTGGCGGGCGAAGCCAGCGTCACCGATGTCGCCCTGAAATGGGGCTTCACCCATTTCGGCCGCTTCGCCGCCGAATACCGGCACGAGTTTGGCGAGCTTCCCCGCGAGACAAGGAGAGGCGGCGCCTTACGGCAATAGATTGGACGACAGTAGCTTGAAGGCGCCCGCCGGACATGCTCTGCATCACACTAAGCCGTCGTCCAAAGCCATCTGTGGCCCGGGCATGCACGTATCCTCCATCGTCCGTCACGTCTCAGGAGCCTACCGATGCACGCATTGCCCAAGATGGCCCCGCCATTGCAAGCGATCCTGATGTCGGAGCTATCAAGGGGAAACAGCATTCTCTCCGTCGGCGACTGGCCCCCGACCTGCCGCCTGCTGGTCACGCTGGCGCGCCCGTTCAGGAAGAAATACGCCACAGTGGCCGAGGTCGAATACGCTGTGGTCAACGACCCGCACTACTGGAAAGCCGAATATCGCTACAGGAACGGCCTCGAATGCCTTGCATGCGGTTTCTAAGCCTGTTCTCGGCAGAACCTGGAAATCCATACCTGTATACAATTCCCGCGACGTGTTGATTCGCTAGCAACCCCGAAAAGCCACGCATTGCTTGGCTTTGAGCTGCCGCCCGCCGCAGCGCAGCAAATCCCAACTCCTTCAAATGCTTGTCCAATCTATCCCGGCAGCGCGCCGATCGGCGTGCGATGGCCACTACCCGATCCGCCAATAGCCGGCGCTGGTTATCGCCTGTCCCGCAAAATCGCTTGCCACCGTGTTGACAACAGCAAATTACATCCAATACGAATACACAATAGTATACAATTTTAGGCTCGGAATTACCCCTACCGCGGCAAGCCACCGGCTTCAGAGGATCGCATGAGAATTAAGCTCATCAATCCCAACACCACCCAGTCGATGACCGATCTCATCGGCGACGCGGCGCGATCGGTTGCAGCACCTGGAACCGAGATCCTGGCGGTGACCTCCCGCTCAGGGGCTGCCTCGATCGAAGGCCACTACGACGAAGCGATGAGCATCATCGGCCTTGTCGACGAGATCATGGCCGGACCTGCCGCCGACGCCTACATCATCGCATGCTTTGGCGATCCCGGCCTGCTTGCTGCGCGTGAGATCACCGGTGCGCCGGTGTTCGGCATCGCCGAGGCGGCAATGCACGCGGCAACTTTCGTCGCCACCGGCTTTTCGGTGGTGACGACGCTCGAACGCACCCGCATCATCGCCGAACAGCTCGTCCGCAACTACGGCATGCAGCACCATTGCCGCCGCGTGCGCGCCACCGACGTTCCGGTGCTGGAGCTTGAGAAGCCGGAATCGAACGCCCGCGCGATCATCCTGGCCGAGTGCGAAAGGGCGCTCTCTGAAGACCGTTCCGAAGCCATCGTGCTCGGCTGCGCCGGCATGGCCGATCTCGCGCATTATCTCGAAGACCGGCTGCAGGTGCCCGTCATCGACGGCGTGGTGGCCGGCGTCAAATTCGCCGAGGCTATCGTCGGCATGGGCTTGAAGACGTCCAAGCGCGGCGACCTCGCCTACCCGCTACCGAAGACCTATCGCGGCAAACTTGCCGGCTATGCGCCCGATACGCGCCTCGCAAGCGACGAAATGACGAGAAAGGTCAGCTAGGCCAAGGGTTTGAACAGCGTCTTGAAGTCGACGCGCACGGGGTGGTCGGACAGGTCGATCTGAGCCTCGATATGACGGAGATGGTGGTCCATGTACTGCGCAGCTTTCTTGCCGTCCCGCCGCTTCAGGGCGTCCACGATCTCCTTGTGCTCGCTGTACGAGCACGGCACCGCGCCTGGCGACTCATATAGCGCGATGATCAGCGACGTTCGCGACACCAGCTCATGCACGAAATCGCGCAGCACCTCGTTTCCGGCAAGCGAGGCGAGTTCACGATGAAAATCCCCGGAGAGCTGCAGCCGCCTTTGTTTGCTGTCTTGCTCGACTGCCTCCGCCTCGGCGCCCACCATGGCCGTCAGCCGATCGACGTCTTCCTTGGTGATCGTCGAGGCGAGCTTTTCCGCGAGGATGCATTCCACGCCGCGCCGCGCTTCGAACACCTGCCGCGCCTCCTCGATCGAGGGCTTGGAAACGAAGGCGCCCTTGTTGGGGATCAGGTCGACAAGTTTTTCGTGCGACAGCCGCTGCAACACCTTGCGGATGATCGTGCGGCTGACGCCAAAGGCGGTCGCCAGCGCGTCCTCCTGCAAGGGCGTTGCCGGGCGGATCTGATGGTTGATGATCGCCGAATAGATCTCGCCGTGAATGTGCTCGTCGGTTGGGCCGCCACGCTTCTTGGTCTTGCCGCTCGGGCTCGGCGAAACGGCGGTCTTCGAAGCGCGGGGCTCGCGTAGCATGTCACGATCCTGGTGAATTGGGCATAGGGAGGACTTGGTATGTATTCTATCCTCTACCGTTCCCGCTTGGAACATGCCTTTTCCTTTGGCACAACCCTTGAACGAACGGCGGTGTTCCAATGACCGGACTGGCCCTTGAGCCGAGCCCCATGGCGCAGACAGGCGCCGTATTGGATGTACACAATCTGCGCATCGAGTTTCCGCTGCGCCAACGTTCGCTTGTCGCCGTCGACGATGTCTCCTTCAGCATCGGCCGTGGCGAAATCCTTGGCGTCGTCGGCGAGTCCGGCGCCGGCAAGTCGCTCACCGGCAGTGCCCTGATCGGACTTTTGCAGCCGCCCGGGCGGATTGCCAGCGGCACCGTCCACCTGTCAGGACAGCGCATCGACGACCTTTCGCAAGCCGAGCAGCGCAAGCTGCGCGGCCGACACATCGGCGCGATCTTCCAGGACCCGCTGACAAGCCTCGATCCGCTGTTCACCGTCGGGCGCCAGCTGACCGAAACCATCCGCGCGCATCATCCCGGCAATGCCGAAACGGCACGCGCGAAAGCGCTGCATTTGCTGCGCGAAGTCGGCATCGCCGACCCGGAGAACCGTTTCAGCCAGTATCCGCACCAGTTTTCAGGCGGCATGCGCCAGCGCATCGTCATCGCACTGGCGCTCGCCGGCGAACCCGAGCTGATCATCGCCGACGAGCCGACAACGGCACTCGACGTTTCGGTTCAGGCCCAGATCATCGGCCTGCTCAAGCGGCTTGCGGCCACGCGCGGCACGGCAATCATGCTTGTCACCCACGACATGGGCGTGATTGCCGAGACGGCAGACCGGGTGGCAGTCATGTATGCCGGTCGTGTCGTCGAGATCGGGCCGGTCGACGAGGTCATCCACCGTCCCCGACACCCCTATACCGCGGGGCTGATGGCCTCGATCCCTTCACTCAAGCGCAAGGCGGATCGCCTTGCCCAGATCGATGGCTCGATGCCGCGCCTCGGCAGCTGGCCCGATGGCTGCGCCTTCAATCCGCGCTGCCCCAAGGCCGGTGATCGCTGCCGCGGCGAACTGCCAAGGCTCGCCGATGCAGGCGGCACATCCGCCGCCTGCTTCATCCACCAGGGCGGGACGACGCTCTGACGACAGCACAGCAGCGGGCGCTACCGCGGCTTTGACATGGCCTTCGACCGGCGTCGCCAGTTGCGATTGGCGACCGTTTAGCCACGCCCTTCCTCCCGGCAATCAGCTCAAATTTCAGGCATTGTTTGTATACAATTGATGCCATTTTACGCATACAACACTGTAGACGAAGCGTATTCGATGTGAAATCATCCCTCCTGTCGGCTCTCAACAGGCTGGGCTCCAAGTGACAAGCGCTCGAGATCAGAACGGATCGAAATGGGCATTCCCCGAACCTCGGGGAATGAGAGGATCGCGGTTTCGTTTCTGTCACGCCGGCCACGCAGCCCTGTTGAACCAGCTCTCGAACCCGATGGATGCGGCGGCTTTCGGCACGCTCGACGCCCTGGCCATCGGCATGCCGACGCCCAAACGAGACAACGCAAGTCCAACAAACAAGAACTGTGTGGGAACAGCCGATGAACCGTTATCTGAAACTACTTCTCCTCGCCTCGTGCGCCAGCCTCGCCGCCAACGCCGCTGACGCCAAGACGCTGCGGTTCGCTGAATCGCAGGAAATCAGTTCGATGGACCCTCATGCGGCGCGTGAGGATTTCACGCTCAGCCTGATCGGCAACGTCTATGAAGGCCTCGTCCGCTGGAACAAGGAGCTCAAGATCGAGCCGGCACTGGCCGAAAGCTGGGAAACGCTGTCCGACACCAAATGGCGCTTCCACCTGCGCAAGGGCGTCGAGTTCCACAACGGCAACCCGTTCACCGCCGACGACGTGATCTTCTCCTTCGAACGCGCCGGCTCGCCGGGCTCGCCCTTCGCCGGCCTGCTCGAGCCCATCGCCGAGGTGATCAAGGTCGACGACCACACCATCGACATGACGCTCAAGCGCAAATACGCGATCCTGCTCAACGATTTCGCAGGCTGGTACATTCTCGACAAGGAGTTCCAGGAATCGATCGGCGCCCAGAAGCCGCTTGATCTGTCGACCAATACTGGCGGCGCCATGATCACCCAGGGTGTCGGCACCGGGCCGTTCAAGGTTGCCAGCCGCGAGCCCGACGTGAAGACAGTCTTCGTCGCCAACGAGAAATGGTGGGACAAGCGCCAGCACAACATCGACGAGATCGTCTACACGCCGATCGCCAACAACGCCACGCGCGTCGCAGCCCTGCTCTCCGGCGAGGTCGACTTCATCCGCAACGCGCCGCCGCAGGACGTCGCGCGCATCGAGGCGACGCCTGGCATGCAGATCATGCGCGCCCCGCATCTGCGCAATATCTTCTACGGCATGGACCAGCAATCGAAGACACTCCCTGGCCTCGATGCCAACCCGCTCGCCGACGTGCGCGTCCGCAAGGCGATCTACCAGGCGATCGACATCGACGGCATCAAGCGCTCGATCATGCGCGACAACAGCCGCCCGTCGGCGATCATGATGGCACCGCAGCTGCCGTTCTACGACGCCAGCCTCGACGTCCGCTTCCCCTTTGATATCGAGGCGTCGAAGGCGCTGCTCAAGGAAGCGGGCTATGCCGATGGCTTCACCTTGCCGATGGATTGCCCGGCCGGTTCGTTCATCAATGACGAGCAGATCTGCCAGGCAACGGTTGGCATGCTTGCCAAGGTCGGTATCAAGGCGCAGTTGACGATGCACCCACCCGTGCAGTTCGACACCGAACTGCCGGCCGGCAAGTATTCCTTCTACATGCTGGGCTGGGCCGGCCTGCCGACGCTCGACGCCTACAACATCATCTCGGCAACCTTCCATACGCCCACCGGCGACCTCGGCGCCTGGAACCCGAAGGGCTATTCCAACGCCCGGGTCGATGAGCTGATCCCGCAGATCGGCACCGAATACGATTCGGAAAAGCGCCAGGAGATGATCTCCGAAGTTATGAAGCTGCATCGCGACGAGGTCGGCAAGATCATGCTGCACCAGCAGTTCCTGACCTGGGGCATGAGCGACAAGGTCCACGCCATCGTACCGGCCGACGAGTATACGCGGTTCTGGTACTACACGATGGACTGACGATTGATCGGAGGCTGGGCGCACGCGCGCCCGGCCTCTCTCCGTTTCAGAGGCTGAGATGATTTCCTTGCTCGCCACGCGACTGACCAGCGTCATCCTCGTGATGCTGGTGGTGTCGGCACTTTCGTTTTCGATCTTCAACTTCCTTGGCGACCCGGTGAACAACATCCTCGGCGTCAACGCCACGCTTGCCCAGCGTGATGAACTGCGGGTCGCACTCGGCCTCGATCAGTCGACATTCGTCCAGTTCTGGCGCTTCGTCGAACGCGCGGTGGTCGGCGACTTCGGCGTCTCCTATCGCAACCGCCAGCCTGTGGTCGACCTGATACTCGCCCGGCTGCCGGCGACGCTGGAGCTGGTTCTTTGCGCCACCATCATCGCCCTTGCCGTCGGCATCCCGATGGGCGTCTACACCGCGCTCAAGCCACGCGGCCTGCTCAGTCGCAGCCTGCAGTTCGGGTCGCTGCTCGGCATCTCGATGCCGCAGTTCCTGATCGGCATGCTGCTGATCCTGGTCTTTTCCGTCGAGCTGCGCTGGCTCTCGGCCTTTGGCCGCGGCGAGGTCGTCAAGCTCGGTTGGTGGACGACCGGCATGCTCACCACATCGGGACTCAAAGCGCTGATCATGCCGACAATCACGCTGGCCGTGTTCCAGGTGTCGATGATCATGCGGCTTGTGCGTGGCGAGATGCTTGAGGTGATACGCACCGATTTCGTCAAGTTCGCCCGCGCCCGCGGCCTCTCCGATCGCGCCGTCTATCTGACGCACGCGCTGCGCAACAGCCTGCTGCCAGTCATCACCATCACCGGCCTGCAGATCGGCTCGCTGATCGCCTTCGCCATCGTCGTCGAGGCGGTGTTCCAGTGGCCCGGCATGGGCATGCTGATCCTGCAGGCCATCGAATTCGCCGACTTCCCCGTCATGGCGGCCTATCTCGCCTTTGTCGGCTTCAGCTTCGTCACGATCAACCTGATCGTCGACCTGATCTATCTCGCTGTCGATCCAAGGTTGCGTGCAAAATGAACCAGCTTGTCCTCAGACTCAAAGCCCTCGGCAACAGCGAACTGGCCTGGCGCTTCAGGAACTCGCCGCCGGTCATCTTCGCCGCGATCGTGCTCGTCGTTCTGGTGTTCTGCGCCGCAGCTGCCAGCCTGATCGCCCCGCACAATCCTTTCGATCCGGCAACGCTCAACATCATGGATGCGCGCTTGCCGCCGGTGTGGATTGACGGCGGCACCTCGACCTACCTGCTCGGCACCGACGAGCAGGGCCGCGACATCCTCTCAACCATCTTCTACGGCATGCGCGTGTCGATCCTGGTCGGCATCGCCGCCGTTGCCTCCTCGATGACCATCGGCGTGGCGCTTGGCCTGATCGCCGGTTATCTCGGCGGCTGGGTCGATACCGTCATCATGCGGCTCGGCGACATCCAGCTCAGCTTCCCCACGATCATGATCGCCTTCTTCATCGACGGCGTCGCCAAGATCGTCATGCCGATCGGCATGCGCGAGGAGATGCGCTTTTACGTCGTCATCCTGGCCATCGGCGTCGCCGATTGGGTGCAGTTCGCCCGTACCGTACGCGCCGCCACCATGATCGAGCGCCGCAAGGACTATGTCGCAGCCGCCCGTATCAGCCAGGTCGGCGGCGTGCGCATCCTGCTTACCCATATCCTGCCCAACACCATCGGCCCGGTGCTGGTTCTGGCCACGCTCGGCCTCGGCGTCGCCATCCTCACCGAAGCAATTTTGTCGTTCCTCGGCCTCGGCATGCCGCCGTCGCAACCCTCGCTCGGAACCCTGATCCGCGCCGGCAACGACCTGCTGCTGTCAGGCGAATGGTGGATCTCGCTCTTCCCCGGCGCGGCACTTGTGCTTCTGGTGCTGGCCGTCAACATCGTCGGCGACTGGCTGCGCGACGTGCTCAATCCTCGCCTCCGCTAAGACCACGGAACCGCATCATGACCGACCTTCTGCTCACCAATGTCCGCCCCGACGCCGGGACAGCCAGTAACATACTGATCGAGAATGGCCGCATCTCGGCCATCGGCACTGACGTCAAGGCAACTCGCGACGGCATCAAGGTCATCGACGGCAAGGGCGCGATCGCCATCGCGCCCTTCGTCGAGGCACACGTCCATCTCGACAAAATCCTGTGGGGCCTGCCCTGGCACGGCATCAACGTCCCAGATTCGCTCCGTGCGATGATCGACAACGAGGTCGAGATCCGCCGCAGCTTGCCATGGTCGGTCACCGAGCGCGCCGGCAATCTCATACGCCAATGCGTCGCCAACGGCTCGACCCATATCCGCAGCCATGTCGACATCTCGCCCGAATACAAGCTCGACAATCTGCATGGCGTGCTCGCCGCCTGGGAAAAGACCAAGCACGCCGTCGACCTCGAAATCGTCGCCTTCCCGCAGCTCGGCATGCTGATCGAGCCGGGCACCGCGGAGTTGATGGAAGCCGCTCTCGACGAAGGCGCCTCGATCATCGGCGGCATCGACCCTGCCAGCGTCGACGGCGACGCCAAGGGTCACCTCGACACCATCTTCGACATCGCCCATCGCAAGCAGGCCAAGATCGACATCCATCTGCATGAGCGCGGCGAGCTCGGTCTCTACGAACTCGGCCTGATCGCCGAACGCGCCAGGGCGCTCGGCATGCAGGACAAGGTCATCGTCAGCCATGCCTTCTGCCTCGGCACGGCGTCGCGCGACGAGCTCGCCCGCATGATGGACCTGCTGGCGGAGGCCGGCATCGGCATCATCTCGGCGGTTCCGGGCGACATCCCCTTCCCGCCGATGTTCGAGCTCGCCGAGTACGGTGTCCGTTGCGCGGTGGCCTCGGACTCCTTGCGCGACACCTGGAACCCGCATGGCAATGGCGACATGCTCGAACGCTGCTGGCTGCTGTCGTGGCGCAGCAACTGCCGCACCGACGCCGAGTTGACCGCTGCGCTCGACATGGGCACCAGGCGCGGCGCCGACCTGCTCGACCTCGCCGGCCATGGGCTGGAAGTCGGTTGCGACGGCAGCCTCGTCCTGATCGAAGGCGAGAACCTGGCCCAGATCGTCGTCGACCGGCCGAAGCGGTCGCTTGTGGTCAAGCGTGGCCTGATCGTTGCCAAAGACGGCGCCTGGATCGACGGTGGCGACGCATGAACGCAGTCGTCACCGAACTGCCCCTGCTCAAGGTCGCCAATCTCGGCCGCACCTTCGACGTCTCGGCGCCATTCCTGCAACGCCTCGTAACCCGGGCGCCGCGTCGCAGCGTCAAGGCTGTCGATGGTGTCAGCTTCGCGATCCGCCCCGGCACCACCTTCTCGCTGGTCGGCGAATCCGGCTGCGGCAAGTCGACCGTCGCTCGCCTCGTCGCCGGCCTGGAAAGGCCGACAAGCGGTTCGGTCGAAATCCGCAAGCCGGGCGGCGAGCGTGTCCGCCTGCAGATGGTGTTCCAGGATCCCGTCGGCAGCCTGAACCCGCGCTGGCGCATCGGCCAGAGCATCCTCGAGCCGGTGGCGCGAAAGCTTGGCCGCACTGAGCGCCGCAAGCGCATCGCCGAACTGCTTGTCACTGTCGGCCTGGCGCCCAGCGATGCCGACAAGTACCCGCACGAGTTCTCCGGCGGCCAGCGCCAGCGCATCTCGATCGCCCGCGCCCTCGCCGCCGAGGCCGAACTGCTGTTGCTCGACGAGCCGACCTCGGCACTCGACGTTTCGGTGCAGGCGCAGGTGCTCAACCTGCTCAAGGATTTGCAGCAGAAACTGGGCCTGACCTATTTGTTCATCAGCCACAATCTGTCGGTGGTGCGCTATCTCACCGACCGCATCGGCGTGATGTATCTCGGCCGCCTCGTCGAGGAGGGTCCGAGCGAAATCATCCTCGAAAATCCGCAGCACCCCTACACCAGGCTGCTGCTCGAAACCGTGCCCGACCTTGAGGCGCCGAAGCGCAACCGCGCGCCTCTGGGTGGCGATATCCCAAGCCCGCTCAACCCGCCGAGCGGCTGCACCTTCCACCCGCGCTGCCCGCTGGCGATGGATATCTGCAGCAAGGAGCGGCCGGAACTGAAGCGTTCGTCCAGCGGCGCCAACGTCGCCTGCCATGCGGCAATTGGCCAAATCGATTGAGCGGAGCGCTATCGGCGTTCGATGAACTGCGTGCGGCATTTTTCGTGCTCTTCCGCACACCGGCCCAATCAAGCACAACTCAGATTGGCGGCTTGGCACCGGAACCGATCCTCGCACCGAAGGTTTAGCTACCCTGGGGGTGGAGCAAATCCCTGCAGAAACTGGGCATTTTGCCAAACACCAAGGAGCACTTTGATGAAAAGATTCATTCTCGCCGCAGCCGCCGCAAGCTTCATGCTGTTTCCCGCCTTCGCCGCCGATGGCGTCGTCAAGGAATACAACGCGGAAACGCATGTCCTCATGCTTGAGGATGGCACGAGCTTCACCATTCCCGCCGATCTCGCGGTGCCGCCTGAAGTGAAGCCGGGCGCCAAGGTTACGGTCGAGATGGACAAGAGCGACAGCACCAAGGTGTCGAGCGTCCTCGTCAATCCCTAACGGATTGCTTCTCGAAGAAATACAATTCAGGCCACGGGCGCCTTGCGCCCGTGGCCTTTCGCTTTGACCAGATTGCTTGGCTCAGCTCACCGCACCTCGGCACGGGCGCGTGGCCGCGCGTCGTTGCGCTCGTGGGTGAAGATCGCTGGCGGCAGGGGATCGCGGTTACGGATGATGTCGGCGCCCTTTTCGCCCATCATGATCGTCGGGCCGTTGGTGTTGCAGGACGGCACGCGCGGCATCACCGAGCTGTCGCAGACGCGCAGGCCCTCGATGCCGCGCACCTTGAGTTCGAGGTCGACAACGGCCATGTCATCGGTACCCATCTTGCAGGTGCCGACGGGGTGATGGTCGGTCTTGGCGTTGGCACAGCTATATTCGAACAGGTCCTCGTCCGAGACCTTGCCCGGTCCCGGCAGCCGCTCGGCCAGGACGAAGGGCTTGAGTGCCGCCTGCTGCATGATCTCGCGCGCGATCCTCAGGCCTTCGATCGACATCTTGCGGTCGTGCGGATCGCTCCAGTAGTTCGGGTCGATCAGCGGGGCTGCCGCCGGGTCATTCGAGGCAAGCCGCACCGTGCCCCGCGAGCGCGGATGCAGATAGGCCGAATTCAGGGTCACGCCGGCGTTCTTAAGCCTGGCGACGCCGGCCTCGATGCCCGAGCCCAGACCGAGATGGAACTGGATGTCGGGCGAACGCGCATCGGGATCGGCATACCAGAAGCCGCCTGTCTCAAAGAGGCTCGACGTCACCGGCCCGGTGCGAAACAGCACATATTGCAGCCCGGCCCACAGCGTGCGGTGCAGCTTGGCGACATTGTCGTAGGTGTGATCCCCCGTGCATTCGGAGATCACGAACAGGTCGAGATGATCCTGCATGTTTTCGCCGACGCCCTTGAGGTCGTGGACCACAGGAACGCCGACGCTCTTCAGGTGATCGGCGGGGCCGATGCCCGACTGGAGCAGCAACTTGGGCGAGCCAATGGCGCCGGAGGATACGAGGACCTCGCGCTCGGCGCGAATGATCTCGGTGCCCTTGCCGGTCGCCACTTCGACGCCCGCGGCCCTGCCCTTTTCGACCACGATGCGCGTCACCCGCGCGCCCAGGCGGACGGTCAGGTTGCGCCGGTCCTTGATCGGGCTGAGATAGGCCATCGAAGCCGAAGAGCGCCGCTTGTTGCGCTGGGTCAGCTGGTAGAAGCCGACGCCAGCCTGTTGCTTGCCGTTGAAATCGTGGTTGTAGGGAATGCCTAGCTCCTGGCCGGCGCGGATATAGGCGTCGCAGATCGGCAAGGCCGCCGACGGCATCGACACGCCCAGCGGCCCGCCATAGCCATGATAGTCATCGGCGAAGCGCTGATTGTCTTCCGAACGCTTGAAATAGGGCAGCACCGAGCGGTAGTCCCAGCCGGTGCAGCCGTCCTCGCTCGCCCACAGATCGTAGTCGGCGGCGTTGCCGCGCGTGTAGAGCTGGGCGTTAATGCTCGAACCGCCGCCTATCACCTTGGCCTGGGTATAGCGCAGCACGCGGTTCTTCATATGCTTCTGCGGCACGGTCTCCCAGCCCCAGCTCGCCACGCCCTTGGTCATCTTGGCAAAACCCGCCGGCATGTGAAACAGCGGGTTCCAGTCGCCGCCACCCGCTTCGAGCAGCAGCACGCGGACATCCGAATCCTCACTCAGCCGGTTGGCAAGCACGCAACCGGCTGGACCTGCACCTGTGATGATGTAGTCGTAGGTCATCTCTGATCTCAAAGTCGCGCGACCGACAGCGCGCCGTCAGCCCTGATGATGGAACCGGTGGCGAAACCGAAGGCGCCGCTGGCAAGTGCTGCCGCTATGCGGCCGATGTCATCGGGCTCGCCCCAGCGTTTGATCGGCACGAGCCCGTCTGCGATCAGCCGGTCGTATTTTTCCGAAACCTTTGCCGTCATGTCGGAGCGGATGATGCCGGGCCTGATCTCGAACACGTCGATGCCGGTACCAGCGAGCCGCAGCGTCAGCCCTTGCGTGAAGGCGGCGAGCCCGGCCTTCGACATGCAATAGTCGAGCCTGTCGGGCGACGTCATCTCGGCCGAGATCGAGGTGATGTTGATCACCGAGCGCGGATGCAATGTGGGTGGGGCGATGAGCATGGAGCGCAGCACCGCCTGGGTGAAGAACACGGTGCCGCGCAGATTGACCGCCATGATGGCGTTATAATTCTCGGGCGTCAGTTCGAGGAAGTCGCCGCGCACGCTGGACGCGACGCCGGCATTGTTGACAAGGCAGTCGATCCGTCCGAAGTGCCCGACGATTGTCTCGACCGTCTTGGCATGGCCATCGAGGTCGGCGAGGTCGGAGGCGACGAACAGCACGCGCGCGCCATGCTTTTCCAGGCCCGAAACCGCCTCAGTCGAGGTTGCGTCTGCTTCGCGGTCGGTAATCGCGAGATCGAAGCCCGCCCTGGCGAGCGCCTCGGCAACCGCGAGGCCGATGCCGCGCCGCGCGCCGGTCACCAGCGCTACGGGTTTTGCCTGCGCCTTCATGCCGCCAGATCCTTTTGCGCGATGTGGTCGGCAACCCGCAACGCCTGGGCCGCGATTGTCAGTGCCGGATTGACCGCCGCCGATGTCGGCAGGAAGCTCGCATCGACGACGAACAGGTTCGGATGGTCGAAGGCACGGCAGAAGACATCGAGCGGCGCGTCCTTGGGGTCGGTGCCCATCCGCACCGTACCGCACTGGTGCGAGGGTGTGCGCTTGTCGAAGGCGCGGGAGACCACGAGCGGAAAGCCGGCACTGCGCAGCACCTGCTTGAGCTTGGCAACAAGCCGCTCGTGCGCCTGCCAGTTGCTGCGCACCCATTTCAGCACGATGCGCTCGCCGTCGACCATGACCCGGCTTTCCGGCGACGGCAGGTCCTCGCTCATGGCGTAGAAGTCGATCGAATGCGCGGTCACCCGGTTCAGCAGCCACTCGGGCACTGCCGGCATCGCCCCTTTCAGGATCGTGCCCGAGATGCGCCCAAGCAACTGAACATTGCCGAGCGGCGGTCCGCCCTCGCCGTCGGAGAGGTAGAAATCGTTGAACCCGAAGGTCTTCTGGTAGACCGAGTCGTTGCGGAACCATGGGCTCATGGCGATCACCGCCGTCGAGTTGTGGTTCATGAAGTTGCGGCCGACCTGGTCGGAGCTGTTGGCAAGGCCGTTGGGATTGGCGTCATTGGCCGAGCGCAGCAGGAGCACGGCTGACTGAACCGCACCCGCCGACAGGATGACCAGGTTGGGCCTCAGCACCCGGTTCTCACCGTCCTGGACGTAGTGCACGGCAGCGATGTCACGCCCGTCCGGACCGGTCTCCAGCCGCGTCACCCGCGAGCCAGTCTGCAGCTTGACGTTGTCATACTCCAGCGCCGCCGCAAGTGCCGCCGTCTCGGCGTCCATCTTGCCGTCGAAGCTATTGGGATGCGCGTCCCAAGGCGTCTTGCCCTTGGCCAGCCAGCGCTCGATGTCGACGCCGAGCGGCAACGAGAAGGGATGTACGCCCTTGGCCCTCAGCTTCGCCCGCACTGCGGCGATTGCCGGCTCGTCGGCAACAGGCCCGTGCGAATAGCCGGTTGAATGCACGGGTTCGGTCGGATCCTCCCCCAACGCCCCGCGCACCTGAAAAAGCTCTTCGGCGAGAGCGTACCACGGCTCCAGTTCTTCATAGGCAATCGGCCATGCCGGCGACACGCCGTCGAGATGCTGCATCTCGGCAAAATCCTCGCCGCGATAGCGCGTCAGCACTGCACCATAGAATTTCGAATTGCCACCGACATTGTAGTAGTTACCCGGGTTGAAGCCGGTGCCGTCGGCCTCATACCAGGTCTCGTCGGGTCGAAAATGGCCGCGCTGGAAGATGGCGCGCTGGTCGCGGTTCTCCGGGCGATCCTCTATATGCCCACCGGTCTCCAGGATCAGGATTTCGGCACCGGTCGCGGCGAGGCCGGCGGCGACAGTCGCGCCGCCGATACCCGAACCGATGATGACGATGTCAGGCTGTCTCGACATGTCAAGCGATGCGCAGCTGGCTCTTCGGGTCGAAGAACACCGCCTTGTCGAGATTGAAGGCGAGCTTGGTCTTCTGGCCGGCATGGATGGCCGCGTCGGCACGCAGCCGCGCCACCACTTCCTTGCCGCCGAGCTTGGTCACCGCGAAGGTGTCGGAGCCTGCCGGCTCGACCACCTCGATCAGGCATTCGCCTTCGGCGATGGACTTGGCGTTGCGGTCGGCACCGTCAGGGTCGGTCAGCGCTTCCGGGCGAACACCGAAGATGATCTCCTTGCCGGAATAGGCGTCGAGCGCGCCATTGGGCATCTTGATTGGCAGCGCCAGCGGCTGATCGTCGGGTCGAGCGAGTATGACGCTGAGCCCGCCCGCCCCGCCTTCGAGGCGGCAGTTGAGCAGATTCATCGCCGGAGAGCCCATGAAGTCGGCAACGAACATGTTGGCCGGGCTGTTGTAAATCTCCGCCGGCGTGCCGAACTGCTGCAGCATGCCATCCTTCAGCACGGCGATCTTGCTTGCCAGCGTCATCGCCTCGATCTGGTCGTGCGTGACATAGACGATCGTCGTCTTCATGCGCTGGTGCAGGCGCTTGATCTCGGTGCGCATGTCGACGCGCAGCTTGGCGTCGAGATTGGACAGCGGTTCGTCGAACAAAAACACCTGCGGATCGCGCACCAGCGCCCGACCCATGGCGACACGCTGGCGCTGGCCGCCGGAAAGTTGGCTCGGCTTGCGGTCGAGCAGGTGGCCGATCTGCAGGATGTCGGATACCTGCTTGATCGCCTTGTCGCGCTCGTCCTTGGGCACCCCGCGGATTTCCATGCCGAACGCAATGTTCCCCGCTACGGTCATGTTCGGGTAGAGCGCGTAGGACTGGAACACCATGGCGATGTCGCGCTTGGATGGATGCAGCCCGGCCACCGAATTGCCGTTGATGGAGATCTCGCCCGAGGTGATCGGCTCGAGCCCGGCGATGGTGTTGAGCAGCGTGGACTTGCCGCAGCCGGACGGGCCGACGAGCACCAGGAAGCCGCCCTTGTCGATCTCGATGTTGATGTCCTTGAGGATCTCTACCTGGCCGTAGTTCTTGTAGAGATTGCTGATCTTGAGAAACGACATGGGCTTACCCCTTGACCGCGCCGGCCATCAGGCCGCGCACGAAGTAGCGTCCGGAGACGATGTAGACGATGAGGGTGGGCAGGGCGGCGAGGATCGCGCCGGCGAAGTGGACGTTGTATTCCTTCACGCCGGTCGACGAGTTAACGAGGTTGTTCAGCGCCACCGTCAGCGGGATCGAATTGAAGCCCGAGAAGGACGAGCCGAACAGGAAGTCGTTCCAGATGTTGGTGAACTGCCAGATGACGGTGACGACGATGATCGGCCCCGACGACGGCAAGAGGATGCGGCGGAAGATCTGGAAGAAGCTGGCGCCGTCGATCTGCGCGGCGCGGATCAGTTCGGTCGGAAATGCCTCGTAGTAATTGCGGAAGAACAGCGTGGTGAAGCCGAGACCATAGATGGCGTGGATCAGCACCAGCCCGGTGATGGTGCCGGCAAGCCCGGTCAGGCCGAGGATGCGGGCCGAGGGGATCAGCACGATCTGGAACGGGATGAAGCAGGCCAGCAGCATCATGCCGAAGACGATGCTGTCGCCCTTGAAGCGCCACTTGGTCAGCACATAACCGTTGAGCGCGCCGAGCATCGTCGAGATGGCAACCGCGGGCACGACCATCAGCATCGAGTTGATGAAATAGGGCTTCAGTCCGACCGGCTGCACGCCGATCTGCGCCGTCGACCAGGCCGACAACCAGGGCGCGATCGTCCATTGCTGGGGCAGCGCCAGCATGTTGCCCTGCCGGATCTCGTCGAGCGGTTTCAGAGAATTGACCACCATGACGTAGAGCGGCAGCAGGTAGTAGATCGCAAACAGGATCAGCACGACATAGATGATGGCGCGGGCGAAGATGCTGTTGCGGGTGGCGACGTCTTGTGAAGCGGCGCTCATTTCTTCTTCCCCCCGAGCTCGGAGTAGAGATAGGGCACGATGATGGTGAAGATCATCATCATCATGATGATCGCGGACGCCGCGCCCATGCCCATTTCGTTGCGGCCGAAGGTGAATTTCTGCATGAACAATGCCGGGGTCCAGGTCGCGGTGCCGGGGCCGCCGTCGGTCATCGCCACGACAAGGTCGTAGGACTTGATGGCGAGGTGGGCGAGCACCACGAAGGCCGACAGGAACACCGGCCGCATCAGCGGAATGATGATGCGGCGGTAGATGGTCAGGGTCGAGGCGCCGTCGATCTGGGCCGCCTTGATGATCTCGTTGTCGACGCCGCGCAGGCCGGCGAGGAACATCGCCATGACGAAGCCCGACGATTGCCAGACCGCCGCGATGACGATGGTGTAGATCGCCATCTGGCCTTCCTTGATCCAGCGGAACGAAAAGCTCTCCCAGCCCCACGACTGCATCACATGCTCGAGGCCGATGCCGGGGTCGAGGAACCACTTCCAGGCGACGCCGGTGACGATGAAGGACAGCGCCATCGGGTAGAGGTAGATCGGCCTGAGGAAACCTTCGCCGCGGATCTTCTGGTCGAGGAAGATGGCCAGCGCCAGGCCGATGAAGCTGCAGACAACGATGTACAGCACCGAGAAGATGGCGAGGTTCTTGAGCGCCGTGATCCAGTTGGGATGATTGAACAGCCTGACATAGTTGCCGAAGCCGACCCAGGTCGAAAAATCGGGCAAAAGCTTCGAGCCGGAAAACGACAGGAAGGCCGTGAAGATGATGAAGCCATAAACGAAGATGAGGATCACCGCGAAGCTCGGCGCCAGCACGAGCTTCGGCAGAAGGTCCTGCAGCGTCGCGCGCGGGTTCGTTACCGCGCGGGGTGCGGTCGTGGTGATATCGGCCATGGGTCCAGCCTCTGGGTTGTCAGGTCAGGCGTGCCCCGGCCGAAGCCGGGGCACAAAGTTCGCTGAAGGGCCGCCGTGCCCCCGCTGCTACGCAGCTCCCCGGCGTTCGCTGCCTTCCATCGTGCCACCGGCACGATGGATTTGCTGCGCAAACCGGCGTCTCACCCCTTGGCGGCGGCAACCGCCTCGACCAGGGCCTTGGCAGCGGCCTTGGAGTCGATCTCGCCGTTGAAGTGGCGTGTCACCACGTCATAGAGCGCGTTCTTGACCGCTGCCGGTGCGGCATAGCCATGAGCCATGGAGCCAAACAGCTTGCCGCCGGTGCTGGCTTCGGCCAGGTCCTTGATGCCCTTCTTGCCGCAATCGTCGAAGGCGGTGTCAGGCACGTCGGTACGCGCCGGGACCGAGCCCTTGACCACGTTGAACGACGACTGGAAGGCCGGATCCTCGATGTCCGCGGCCATCTGCATCTGGGCCTTCTTCTTGTCGTCGCCGACCTTGAACATCATGAACATGTCCGAGTTGAAGGTCACAGCGCCCTGCGTGCCGGGGAAGCGGATGCAGACGAAGTCCGTGCCCGGCTTCTGGCCAGCCTTGAGGAACTCGCCCTTGGCCCAGTCACCCATCATCTGCATGCCGGCCTTGCCCTCGATGACCATCGCCGAAGCAAGGTTCCAGTCGCGGCCGGAGAAGTCCTTGTCGACATAGCTCTTGAGCTTGGCCATGCGGTCGAAGGCTTCGACCATCTTGTCGCCACCCAGTGCCGCCGGATCGAGATCGATCATCGACGACTTGTAGAAGTCGGTGCCGAGCGACAGCACGACGGCGTCGAAGATCGTCGCGTCCTGCCAGGCCTGGCCGCCATGGCCGAGCGGGGTGATGCCATTGGCCTGCATCTTGTCGAGCACGGCGACCAACTCGTCCCAGGTCTCGGGCGCCTTGCCGCCGGCGGCGTCGAGCGCTTTCTTGGAGATCCACACCCAGTTTGTCGAGTGCACGTTCACGGGAGCAGCAATCCACTTGCCGTCATGCTTGGCGAAGTTCTGCAGCGCTGCGGGAACGACCTTGTCCCAGCCTTCCTTGTCGGCCACTTCGCCGAGATCGCCGACGACGCCCTGGTTGGCCCAGTCGGTGATGTCGAAGCCAAGCGCCTGCACCGCGGTGGGCGGATCGCCTGCGGTGACGCGGGCGCGCAGCGCGGTCATCGCCGCTTCGCCGCCGCCGCCGGCAACCGGCATGTCTTTCCAGGTCACGCCCTGGCTTTCGAGGTTCTTCTTCAGCACGTCGAGGGCGGCAGCTTCACCGCCCGAGGTCCACCAGTGCAGCACTTCGACGCTATCTTCGGCATGTGCCATCGGCATCGGCGCGGCAAACAATGCCGCCACAGCTGCCGTACTCATCAAAAACTTACGCATTCCAGTTCCTCCCGGGTTGCAAGTTCTTCACGCGTCATCGCGTGACATAAGTTCCCCTTGGCCCCGCCTCGGGGAATTCCTTCTCAGGCCCGCGCCTCCTTCGGCATCCAGTGGCCGGTGCGCGGTCCGATATGCATGTTGAGCGTCTTGGTCTCTGTGTAGTCCTCTACCGCATGGCGGCCGAGTTCGCGGCCGATGCCCGACTGGCGGTAGCCGCCGAACGGCAGTTCCGACGCGCCGTCCATGAAGGTGTTCATCCAGATGGTGCCGGCGCGGACGCGACGGCCCACCGTCAGGCAGGTGTCGAAGTCGCGGCTCCACACGCCGGCCGACAAGCCATAGTCGATCGAATTGGCGATGCGGATCGCCTCGTCAGTGGTCTCGAAGGCAAGCACCGAAAGCACCGGCCCGAACACCTCCTCGCGCGCCACCGCCATGTCGGGGGCGACCGACGACAGGATCGTCGGTTCCATGAACTGGCCGAGGCCGAGATCGGCGGCAGATCCACCGATGGCGACACTCGCGCCACTGTCGCTCGCACCTTTCACGTAAGTGACGATCTTCGCAAGATGCTGCGGTGTGATGATAGCACCAACCTGCGTCGCGGGGTCGAGCGGATCGCCAACCTTGACCTTGGCCGCAAGTGCGGCGACGCGGCTGGTCACCTCGTCCAGAACGTCACGATGCACGATCAGCCGCGAACCGGCATTGCAGCATTCGCCGGCGTTGAAGTAGGCACCGAACACCGCCGCATCGATGAAGTCGTCGAGATTGGCGTCGGGGAAGACGATCTGCGGGTTCTTGCCGCCTAACTCCAGCGACACCTTCTTCAGTGTCTGCGCGGCATTGGCCATGGTCAGCCGGCCGATGCCGGTCGAGCCGGTGAACGACACCATGTCGATGTCGGGGTGGCTGGTCAGTGGCGCGCCGGCTTCCGGGCCGGTGCCGACGATGATGTTGACCACGCCTTCAGGCACACCTGCGGCTTCGAGGATTTCGCCCAGCACCAGGGTCGAACCTGACGTCAGCTCGGACGGCTTGACCACTGCCGTGCATCCGGCGGCGAGCGCGAAAGGCAGCTTCTGGCTGACGATCAGGAACGGGAAATTCCATGGCGTGATGATCGACACCACGCCGATCGCTTCGCGCAGCACCACGCCCAGCGTGCCGTCGCCGAGCGTGTTGTAGCTTTCGCCATGCAGGTCACGCGCAAGGGCAGCAGCATAGCGCCAGATGTCGGCAGCGCCGGCCAGTTCACCCTTGGCCTGCGAGATCGGCTTGCCGGATTCGATACAGTCGAGGAAGGCGAGCTCGTCCGCCCTTGCGGCAATCATGTCGGCGGCGCGCAACAGGATCAGCGAGCGTTCGGCACCGGTCATGCGCGGCCAGTGGCCGTCATGAAACGCGCGACGAGCCGCTGCGATGGCGCGCTCGGAGTCGACCGCCGTCGCAGCCTCGTAGCGGCTAACAACGGTGCCGTGGCCGGGGCTGGAACGCTCAAGAATCTTGCCTTCGGCGCCGGCGGTCCACTTGCCGTCGATCAGCATCTTGAACTCGCGGACCTTGAAGCCGTCGAGCGGCTTGGGGCGCATCAGGACCGTCATTACCATTCTCCTGCAAATTTGGCGGCACGCTTCTCGCTGAAGGCAGCGATCCCCTCCTTGAGGTCCCCGGTCTTGGCCACGAGAATCGAGCCCAGCGCCTCGACGGCGGTGCCATTGTCTTCGCCGCTCGCAGTGGCGATCATCAGTTTTGCGACCTCGACAGCCGCCGGGCCGCGCGCCGCGATCCGCGCCGCATAGTCGCGAGCCGCAGTCACCGCCTCGCCTGTCTCGACCACATGGTCGATCAGCCCAAGCGATGCCGCTTCGTCGGCGGAAAAGACCTCGCCGCCCAGCGCCATGCGCCGCACCACCTGCGCACCGGCACGGCGCACCAGCCGCTGCGTGCCCGACCAGCCTGGCACCATGCCGAGCCCGGTCTCCGGCAGGCCGATCTTCACATGCCGTTCGGCGATGCGGATGTCGGCGGCAATCGCCAGCTCCAGCCCGCCGCCCAGCGCATGCCCGTTAATGGCAGCGATCAGCGGCACGCGCAGCGTCGCCAGCCGCTCGAACACCCGGTGGCCGAAGCGCACCCAGGCATGGCCGAATTCGTTGGGCGTCATTGCGCCCCAGGCCTTGATGTCGCCGCCGGCCGAAAAGGCCTTGCCTTCGCCGGTCAGGATGGCGACGCGGATCTCCGCATTGGCCTCGACCTCGTCGCACGCCGCCGACAATGCCTTGAGCATGTCGATGTCGAAGGCGTTGAGCTTGTCGGGCCGGGCCGCGGTGATGACGGCGATATGGCCATCGAAGTCGACCTTGATGCGCTGGTCAGCCATGGGCACCACCAAGGGTAAGCGTAGCCTTACGCGGCAGCTTGAGCCTGATCGGCGCGTCGGCAAACAAGGCCGCGTCCATCTGCTTGAGCTTGTCCGAAACGATCAGCGGGAATTCCGACTGGTCGAGGATATTCGCCGTGAGGTCGACGCCGGGCGCGATCTCGGTCAGCATGATGCCTTGACGCGTCAGCTTCATCACGCAGCGCTCGGTGACATACGTGATGTCCTGGCCCTGCTCGACGCCGCGCCGGCCAGAGAAGGTGACGTGCTCGACCTCGTTGACCAGCTTCTTGAGCTTACCCTCCTTGTCGATGACGAGCTTGCCATCGGCAACGTCGAGCTTAGCACCGGCATTGAACATGCCGGAAAAGACGATCTTCTTCGCCCGCGCCGTGATGTCGACGAAGCCGCCAGCGCCTGCCGTCACATGCGGCCGGAAGCTGAGCTTGGAGACATTGACCGAACCGCTGCGGTCAATCTCCAGGAACGACAACAGCGAGGCATCGAAGCCAGCACCCTGGAAATAGGTGAACTGATAGGGCGACGGCATGAAGGCGTCGGCATTCGAGGCGCAGCCGAAAGCGAAATCGAGCAGCGGCACGCCGCCGACAGCCCCCTGTTCGATCACCCAGGTGACCTCGCCATGCAGCCCCTCTTCCAGCAAAATGCGCGGCACGTTGGCCGAGATGCCGAATCCGAGATTGACGGCGCTGCCGGCCTCGAGTTCCTGCGCCACGCGCCGGGCGATGACCTTCTGGATGTTGAACTCCGGCACGCGGAAACTGTCGAGCGGACGCATGATCTCGCCCGAAATCGCCGGGTCGTAGGCAGTCTGGGTCGTCTGCTTCTGCTCGGGATCGACGACGATGTAGTCGACCAGCATGCCCGGCACGCGCACATCGTGCGGCCTGAGCGAGCCGTCCTTGGTGATGCGCTTGACCTGGGCAATGACGATGCCGCCATTGTTGCGCGCGGCAAGCGCCTGGTCGAGACCACCGAGATAGGCACCCTCGTGTTCATAGGTCAGGTTGCCGCGTTCGTCGGCGGTCGTTGCGCGGATGATCGCGACTTGCGGTGCGATCGCGGGAAAGAACAGCCAATCCTCGCCCTCGAAGCTGACCTTCTTGACCACCGGCTCGGCAGTGGCTTTCGCGTTCATCGCGCAGCCCTGCCGATCAGGATCGACGAAGGTGTCGAGCCCGACCTTGGTCAGCACGCCCGGCCGCTTGGCGGCAGCTTCACGGTGCATGTCGAACATGATGCCTGATGGCACGTTGTAGGCTGCCACCTCCTCATTGCCGATCATCTGCCAGATCAACGGGGGTTCGGAACTCGACGGTCCCGAGGGATAGGAGCCGCCGATGATCTTCTTCAGCAGGCCCTTCCTGGCGATGTGATCGACACCCTTGATGCCGCTCATATCGCCGGCGGCGATCGGGTGCAGCGTCGTCAGGTCGCGCGGATGCCCTGTCGTCTCGAAGCGCTCGCCGATCGCCTTCAGCATGAGATCAGGACAGCCAAGCCCGCTCGACGACGAGACGGAGACCACTGCGCCGTCGGGTATGAGTGCCGCTGCTTCAGCAGGCGTGATGTGCTTGCCCATCGCCTCAGAGCCCCGGTTCGATTTCAATCGCCGCACCCGTCGCAGCCGACTTGGCGACTGCAAGCCCGGTGGCCAGCGACCACACGCCGTCTTCGCCGCTCGCCGAGGGCTGGCCCTTGCCGGCGATTGCATTATGGAAGGCTGAAAGCGCCTCTTCGTAGAGATTGTGCTGGCCAAGCGGCAGGTCGTGCTCACCTTCGGCATTGCGCAACACAACCGAGCCGACCGGCCTCTGCGTCATCACATTGCGGGCGATCAGTGAGCCCTCGGTGCCGTGAACCTCAAAGCCGGTCTCGGCGAATTTCGTGGTGAAGGCGTCGTGAAACTGAGCAATGACACCCGACTTGAACCGCAGCACGCCCATCACGCCATCTTCGAGACCGCGCATCCCCATACCGCCGCTCTGGCTGAAGGCAATGGCTTCGACCGGATCGTCGTTGAGCACGAAGCGCAGTGTGTCGGCGTCGTGCACGGTGATGTCGAGGATAACCCCGCCGCCGGCCTGCGGCTTGTCGAGCCGCCAGCCCTGCAGATGCGGCGGCAAATAGACGGCGTGGAATACGCGCGCCGCAAGCGGCTTGCCGATCTTGCCTGCCGCGATCGCCTGGCGCATCGCCCGGTGGCTTGCGGCATTGCGCAGATGATGGTTTGTCGCAAGCACGACACCGGCCTCGCGCGCTGCCTTCACCATGGCCAGCGCATCGTCGAGCATCAGCGCCAGTGGCTTCTCGCACAGCACATGCTTGCCGGCCTTCGCCGCAGCAATCGCCTGCTCAAGGTGCAGCTCGTTTGTGGTCGAGATATAGACCGCATCGATACCGGCATCGCCGACGATCTCCTCGAGCGACGTCACCGACTTGGCGATGCCATTCGCTTCTGCATAGGCACGGCCGCGCTCGGCATTGCTGCTCATCACCGAAACGGTCTCGCCGCCGGTCGCCCGGATCGCGCCGATCACCCACTCCCTGGCGATTGTGCTCGCCCCGATCAAACCCCAGCGCGTCATGCCGTAAGCTCCTTGACCCTTTGCGGCGCACCGCAGCTTTCGCGCACCACCAGCCGCACCGCGGCCACCATCGCCTCGGCGTCAAAATCGCCGGCATTGATCTGCTTGAGCAGCAATTGTGCTGCCCTGCGGCCCATGCCTTGCGGATCGACGGAGACGGTGGTCAGCGCAGGCACCGCAGTCTTCGCCTCGATCACATCGTCGAAGCCGATCACGCCAAAATCGACACCCGGCTCGATGCGGGCGCTGCGCAGCCCATCGCAGGCTCCGAACGCCACCGCGTCGTTGAAGCAGAGGGCGGCTGTCGGGCGATCGCGCATGGCCAGCATGCGCTCGACAGCCGCCACACCGCCCGCGCGCGACGGCGCCGAACTGATGACCAATTCATCCGAGGCATCGAGGCCGGCTTCCACCAGCGCATCGCGAAACCCGCGCATGCGTTCGTCAAAGACGGCGGTATCGTTGAAGCCGCCAAGAAAGGCGATGCGACGATGCCCGAGTTCGATGAGATGACGCACAGCCGACATGGCACCGGCATGCCCGTCCGACACCACGGAGGAAACCTTCAACCCCGGCACGTTGCGCGCCACCAGCACCACCGGGATACCGCTGTCGACAAGCGGCTTGAGGTCGGCGGCGGTCGTGCCGCGCGCCGGCGACAGGATCAGCCCGGCCATGCCGTGCTCGCGCATCGAGGCGATCACCTCGCCCTGGCGATCGGCATTCTCCGAGGTGTTGGCCATGAACTGGATGTAGCCGGCCGACTGCACGACCATGTCCATGCCGACGGCAAGCTCGGCGAAGAAGCTGTTGGTCAGGTCGTTGACGACAATGCCGACGATCTTCGATTTGGACTGCCTGAGATTGGCGGCGCCCCGGTTGTAGACATAGCCGAGTTCGCGAATGACCGCGCCCACCCTGGCCCGCGTCGTCTCGTTCACCAGCGAGCTGCCCTGGAGCACCAGCGAGACAGTCGACTTCGACACGCCGGCGGCGCGCGCAACATCGACAACTGTCACCTTCGGCTGCTTCAAAACGATCCTCCCGGGAAGCGTCTTCGGCTCCCTTTTCCGATTCAAATAATTGGAACGTTCCAAACTGTCAAGCATGGAAGAATGCAGATGCCGCCGATTTCACAATGGATGCACTCCGCAATGCAGGTCGCCGGAATGCCTGTTTTGTACACAATTCGAGCATTTCAAACGATTTACTACATTTCTTAACGTCCAAGTGCTCCGACACACCGCGCCACCGGCGAATCCAACGCCATCGTGAATGACGCACAAAATTCCAACTTGAAATTTGGAACGATCTAAATTACGAGATTCAGCCGATCAGGGGAGGAACCCATGGCCAAGGCAATGAAACTTCCGCGGGCGAACCGCGCGATCGAGACCTACGCCCTTGTCGGCACGCCCACCGAACGGCCTGAAGCCGCCCCCGTCTTCAACCGCATCGCCTACGCCGCGGCCCATGTCGTCTCAGACCCGTGGGCCGATGCGACGCCCTGGAACAACCCGGCCATCGACTGGGATGCGACGATGGCCTTCCGCCATCATCTCTGGTCGCTGGGCTTCAGGATCGCCGAGGCGATGGACACCTCGCAGCGCGGCATGGGGCTTGATTGGGCCGGCGCGCAGGAGCTGATCCGCCGTTCGCTGGCAGAGGCGCGCACGGTTGCGGGTGCCGACCTCGCTTGTGGAGCCGGCACCGACCAGCTCGACAAGCGCGACGCACGCGCGCTCGACAACGTGATCGCGGCTTACGAGGAACAGTTCGGCTTCATCGAAAAGCATGGCGGCCGCGCCGTCATGATGGCCAGCCGCGCGCTTGCGCATGTGGCGAAGTCCCCCGACGACTATCGCAAGGTCTATGGCCGCATCCTCGGCCAGGCCAAGGACAAGGTCGTGCTGCACTGGCTGGGCGACATGTTCGATGCCGAACTGGCGGGCTACTGGGGCAGCACGCGGTTCGAGGATGCGCTGGAGACCGTGCTCGCCGTCATCGCCGATCACAAGGACAAGGTCGAGGGCATCAAGATCTCGCTGCTCGACCAGGCCTGTGAGGTCGAGCTGCGCCGCCGCCTGCCCGAAGGCGTGATCTGCTTCACCGGCGACGATTTCAACTATGCCGCCCTGATCGAGGGCGACGGCACGCATCACAGCCACGCCTTGCTTGGCATCTTCGACGCGGTGGCGCCTCAGGCCGCCAAGGCCCTTTCTGCGCTGGCCATGGGCGACCTCGCCACTTTCCGCGACACCATCGAGCCAACGGTGCCGCTGTCGCGAAAGATCTTCGAGGCACCGACGCAGTACTACAAGGCCGGCGTCGTCTTCCTCGCCTGGCTCAACGGCCACCAAAACCATTTCACCATGCCTGCGGGCATGCAGTCCGCGCGAGGTGCGGTGCACTACGCCGACATCTTCCGCCTCGCCGACCAGGCCAATGTGCTCGACCGGCCGGAGCTTGCGGCCGAACGCATGACAGCGCTGATGACGCAGTACGGGGTAGGCTGAACTGCGACCTCTTCCTTCTCCCCGTTCACGGGGAGAAGGTGGCCCAAAGGGCCGGATGAGGGGCAGCTCCAAATTCGGAGCGGTAAGCACTGCCCCTCATCTGCCTGCCGGCATCTTCTCCCCGTTCACGGGGAGAAGAGAGCTACCCATGCGCGATCATGATGTGGCGCACGGCGGTGTAATCCTCCAGCGCATAGACCGACATGTCCTTGCCGTAGCCGGACTGCTTGAGGCCGCCATGCGGCATCTCGTTGGTCAGCATGAAATGCGTGTTGATCCAGGTGCAGCCATATTGCAGCCGGGCAGCCGTCGACATGCCGCGCGAGATGTCCTTGGTCCACACCGACGACGCCAGGCCGTAGTCGCTGTCATTGGCCCAGTTGACCGCCTCGTCGACGTCGGAGAAGCGCGTCACCGAAACCACCGGGCCGAACACCTCGCGACGCACGATCTCGTCTTCCTGTAGGGCGCCGGCAACGACCGTCGGCTGGTAATAAAAACCACCGCCCTCGCCCGGCTTGCCGCCGGTGGTGATCTCGATATGCTTGAGTTCGGAAGCACGCTCGACGAAGGAGGCGACGCGGTCGCGCTGGCGTCGGGAGATCAACGGTCCGATCTCGTTTTCGGTGTCGTCGGCCTGGCCGAAGCGAATGGTCGACACCGCCGACGACAGGTCGGCGACGAGCTTGTCGTAGACCTTCTTGCCGGCATAGATGCGGCAGGCGGCGGTGCAGTCCTGGCCGGCATTGTAGTAACCGAAGGCGCGCAGGCCGCTTACGACGGCGTCGATGTCGGCATCGTCGAAGACGATGACCGGCGCCTTGCCGCCAAGCTCGAGATGGGTGCGCTTGACCGACTTGGCCGCCGCCTGCAGCACCTTCTTGCCGGTGGCGACATCGCCGGTGATCGAGATCATGCTGACCGCCGCGTGGTTGATCAGCGCATTGCCGACGCTTTCGCCACGACCGAGCACGACATTGACAACCCCTTCAGGCAGCACGTCGGCAAGTATCCTGGCGAGCTTCAGCGCTGTCAGCGGCGTCTGTTCCGACGGCTTGAAGACGACAGTGTTGCCGCCGGCAATCGCCGGCGCCAGCTTCCAAGCCATCATCATCAGGGGATAGTTCCACGGCGCGATCGAGGCGACGATACCGACGGGGTCGCGGCGGATCATCGAGGTGTGTCCGGGCAGATACTCGCCCGCCACCAGCCCGGGCATCGAACGCACCGCACCGGCAAAGAAGCGGTAGCAGTCGACGATCGCCGGGATCTCGTCGTTGAGCACGGCATTGATCGGCTTGCCGCAGTTGAGCGCCTCAAGCTTGGCAAAGCCTTCCGCCTCGGCCTCGATGCGGTCGGCGATTTTGAGCAGGTAACCCGAGCGTTGCGCCGGCGTGGTCTTCGACCAGGTCACGAACGCCTTCTGGGCCGCCGCCACCGCCGCCTCGATCTGCACCGGCGAAGCCTCCGGCAGGCTGAGGATCGTCTCGCCGGTGCGCGGGTTGAGGATCGCTTCTTCCGTCTCGGTTCCCCGCTCGAACTTCGAGCCGATCAGCATTTGGGTGTCCATGTAACTTCTCCCTGGATCAGTGTCTTTTGGGAGCGAATAGGGAGTAGCGAATAGGGAGTAGAAAAAGACATTCGAACTATTCGCTACTCACTATTCCCTATTCGCTCATTGTCATTTCCCCGCCCCGGCGATCTGGTCGCCTTCGCGGGTCAGGTAGTAGGCGGCGAGGATAGGCAGCAGGGTCGCGAGAACCACGACCATGGCGACGACATTGGTGACCGGGCGCTGGCGCGGGCGCACCAGTTCCTCGAGCATCCAGATCGGCAGCGTCTGCTGCTGTCCGGCGGTGAAGGTGGTGACGATGACCTCGTCGAACGAAAGTGCGAACGCCAGCATGCCGCCAGCCAGAAGCGCAGTGCCGATGTTGGGCAGGATCACATGCCTGAACGTCTGGAAGCCGTCGGCGCCGAGATCCATCGACGCCTCGATCAGCGAGCCCGAGGTGCGGCGGAATCGCGCCACCGCGTTGTTGTAGACAACCACGACGCAGAAGGTGGCGTGGCCGAGCACGATCGTCCAGAACGAGAACGGGATTTCCGCCAGGCTGAAGGCCGAGCGCAGGGCGATGCCGGTAATGATGCCGGGCAGCGCGATGGGCAGGATGACCAGCAGCGAGATCGCCTCGCGGCCGAAGAACCTCGTCTGGCTGACCGCGGCGGCGCACAAAGTCCCGAGCACCAGGGCGATCGCCGTCGAGATTGCCGCGACCTGTACTGAAAGGCCAAGCGCCTGCCAGACATCGGGCCTAGCCCAGGTGGCTGCGAACCACTGCGTCGTCAGGCCGGGTGGCGGCCACTGATAGCTCTTCTCTTCCGTCGTGAAGGCGTAGACGAAGATCAAAAGGATCGGCAGGTGCAGGAAGGCAAGGCCCGCGGCGGCCGCGATCTTGATGCCGAGGGGTGCTGATTGCGAACGGTCAGAGCGCATGGATGCCTCCTTCTTCCAGGCTTGCGCCGCCCCTCACCTGCCTGCCGGCATCCTCTCCCCGTAACAACGGGGAGAGGATACACTGCAGGAACGTCCAAGCCCCCCTCTCCCCGTCCTTACGGGGGGAGGGTAAGGGTGAGGGGCAGCGCCGACTTACGACATCACAGCGCATCGAAGGCCCCCATGCGTTTGGCGCCCCAGAGGTAGAAGCCCATGATGACGACGGGCACCACGGTGAAGGCGGCGGCGAGCGGGATGTTGCCGGCGGTGCCCTGTTGGGCATAGACGGCCTGGCCGATGAACAGCCGGGACGTGCCGATGATCTGCGGGATGATGTAGTCGCCGAGCGTCAGCGAGAAGGTGAAGATCGAGCCGGCGACGATGCCGGGCAGCGCCAGCGGAAACAGCACGTTGCGGAACGTCTGGCCGGGCGAGGCACCGAGATCGGACGACGCCTCGACGAGGTTGCCGGGCACGCGTTCGAGGGCTGCCTGGATCGGCAGGATCATGAACGGCAGCCAGACATAGACGAAAACGATGAAAGTGCCGGTGAACGACACCGAGAGCGAGTTGCCGCCGACCACGGGCAGCGACAGCCAGCCGTCGAGCAGCCACGACAGATGCAGCTTGGCGAACAGCCAGGTGAGGATGCCCTCCTTGGCGAGGATCAGCTTCCAGGCATAGATCTTGACCAAGTAGCTCGACCACAAGGGCAGCATGACGCCGAGATAAAACAGCGCCTTCCAGGTGCCGCGGGCATAGCGCGCGGCGTAGTAGGCGATCGGGAATGCGATGACCGCCGAGGCCAAAGTCACCACCGCCGCCATCGTCACCGTGCGCACGATGATGTCGAGATTGGCCGGCCGAAGCAGGTCGCCATAGGTCTTGAGCGTCAGCTCACGGCTGATCAGCCCGGAGAACTCGTCGATCGAAAAGAAGCTCTGCGCCAGAAGGGCGATCAGCGAGCCGACATAGACAATGCCAAGCCAGAGCAGCGGCGGACCCAGCATCAGCAACAGCAGCAGGCCGGGCCGGCGCCACAACAGGTCCGACAGCGAACCGGCCAGGCCGCCGCGCCTGGGCAGGATCGCGGCAGCCACGTCGGTCGCGCCGGTGACAGCCTGGACGCTCATGCCTGCTCCTCCATGAGGTGCAGCTGGTCGCGGTTAAAGGTCAGCATGACATGCGCGCCGTCTTCGGGAACTGCAGTGCCCGACGGCACCGTTGCGTGCAGCTTGAGGCCGTCGGCGTCGAGCGAAAGTTTTGTGGCAGCGCCGAGGTAGTGGCGCGAGACGACACGCGCGGCGACCCCGTCGCCTGATGTGTCGCGGCGAACGCGGATCTGCTCCGGCCTGAGGCTGCCCCAGCGCCGCTCGCCGGCATAGCGCTGGACGAAATCGGGCGGCAGCACGTTGGACGAGCCGACGAAATCGGCGACGAAACGGGACGCCGGGCGCTGGTAGATATCCTCCGGCGCGCCGACCTGCTTGATGCGGCCGTCGTTGAAGACGGCGACCCGGTCGGCCATCGACAGCGCCTCGCCCTGGTCGTGGGTGACGAAGACGAAGGTGATGCCGAGTGCCTTCTGCAACTGCTTGAGCTCTTCCTGCATGCTCTCCCGCAGTTTGAGGTCGAGCGCGCCGAGCGGCTCGTCGAGCAGCAGCACCTTGGGCTTGTTGACCAGCGCACGCGCCAGCGCCACGCGCTGCCGCTGGCCGCCCGACAACTGGCCCGGCTTGCGGCCGCCGTAGCCAGGCAGCTGCACCAGCTTGAGCGCATCCTCGGCGGCGCGGTGGCGCTCGTCCCGGTTGATGCCCTTGACCATCAGGCCGTAGGCGACGTTGTCGAGCACGTTGAGATGCGGGAACAGCGCATAGTCCTGGAACACCGTGTTGACGTTGCGCCGGTAGGGCGGCACGCCCTCGGCGCGTTCGCCGAAGATCGAGATGCTGCCCGAGGTCGGCTGCTCGAAACCGGCAATCAGCCTGAGACAGGTCGTCTTGCCCGAACCCGACGGCCCCAGCATGGCAAAGAACTCGCCCTGCTGGATCTCGAGGTCGACCGCATCGACCGCGCGCACCGCGCCGAAGTGGCGTGAGGTTTTCTGAAAGGCGACTGCAGGGGTCATCGTTCAAGCTTCCGATGTCTGGGCCATGTGCGGCCAGGTGAAATAGCCTGGCCATGGCTGCGCGTCCGGCCGACCCACGGCCGCCGATGCTTGTCTGCCGCCGTCAGGCGGTCGTTTCAGGTCGGTTGGTGCCCTCCACCCCCTCTCCCCTGGGGGAGAGGGCGGCCGCAACGCGGCCTGGCGAGGGGGGCATCGTTCGTTGCCGGCCTCAGCGGCCGCCGATAACGCCGATATAGTCCGACACCCAGCGGTAGTAGGGCACGCACTGGTCGTTCTGGCTGGCGCATTTCGACACCGGGGTCCGCCAGAACTTGATCTTGGCGAAGTCCTCGAAGCCGTTGGCCTTGCAGCCTGCGTCGGTCAGCAGTTCGTTGCCCTTGCAGGCCGCGGGTACTGCCGGGTTCGAGCCGAACCAGGCAGCAAGGTCGCCCTGCAGCTTGGGGTTCAGCGAATGCTCGAGCCACATGTAGGCGCAGTTCGGATTGGCGGCCTCGGCATGCATCATCGTGGTATCGGCCCAGCCGGTGGCGCCTTCCTCCGGAATGGTCGAGCCCACCGGCTGCTTTTCCGAGCCGAGCAGGTTGACCTGGAACGGCCAGGAACCCGAGGCAACCACGCCTTCGTTCTTGAAGTCGTCGATCTGGATCATGGCGTCGTGCCAGTAGCGGCCGACAAGCGTGCGCTGGACGCGCAGCAGGTCGAGCGCTGCCTTGTACTGGTCCTCGTTGAGCTCGTAGGGATCCTTGATGCCGAGGTCGGGCTTGTGCGCCATCAAATAGTTGGCGGCGTCCGCGATGTGGATCGCGCCGTCATAGGCCTGGACGCGGCCCTTGTTGGGCTTGCCGTCGGGCAGGTCCATCGGCTCGAACACGACGTTCCAGCTCTTGGGCGCTTCCTTGAAGACGCTGGTGTTGTACATCAAGACGTTCGGGCCCCACTGATAGGGCACGCCGTAATGCTGGCCATCGACGGTGAACCACGGCGCATCCTTGAGGCGCTCGTCGACGGTCGACCAGCTCTTGACGAGATCTGTATTGATGGGCTGGACGCGCTTGCCGGCGACGAGGCGCAGCGAGGCATCGCCCGAGGCGGTGACGAGGTCGAAGCCGCCCTCGTTCATCAGCGCCACCATTTCGTCCGAGGTGGCGGCGGTCTTTACGTTGACCTTGCAGCCCGACGCCTTCTCGAACTCCGTCACCCAGTCGTAATTCTTGTCAGTCTCGCCGCGCTCGATATAGCCCGGCCAGGCGATGATGTTGACCTGGCCTTCGCCGGCGCCGATTTCCTTGACCTGCGCCACCGCCTGGCCGGAAAAGCTGCAGGCCAAGGCGATTGCCGTGCAGGACTTCAGAAATGCCTTCATCTCGATCCTCCCATTTGCAGGAGCCGCTCTCGACCGGCGGCATTGCCCTGAAACGAAAGGTGCTGCCAAAGCGCAGGTTTCGCAAATTCATTCGAAAGAAGGGTGATATCGGTTTTTCCGATATCTGACGGCTACGTCAAAGCTTCTGGCGGACGGCGCGCTGCGCCTGGGCGATGCCGATGAAATCGCGCGCCGCCGCCGGCAGCGACGAGCCGCGCCGCCACACCATGCCGACCTGCACCACGGGCAGCGAACCGGAGACGTCGCGGGATTCGATTCGGTCGCCTTCGAGCGACCACGGCCGGTAGACGAGGTCGGGCAAAAGTGCCACCCCTGCCCCGGTCGCCACCAGTGAGCGCACGGCCTCGACCGAGCGCGTGCGGAAGGCGACATGCGGCTTGGCGCCGATGGCGGCAAGCAGCTTGCCGGTGTTCTCCTCGATCTCGTCGACCGTCAGCATGATCAGCTGCTCGGACGCGATGTCGCCGACGCTGATGATCTCGGCCGAAGCGAGCCGGTGGCCGAGCGGCAGCCACAGCCTGTAGGCCGAGACCTCGAGAATTTCCGACTGCAGCGCCATGCGGTCGCGCAGATTGGAGGTCACCATGACGGCAAGGTCGAGCTTGCCGCCGACCAAAAGGTGCTCGAGATAGTCGCCATTGTCCTCGATCGCCGAAATCTCGACCGCCGGATGGGCGCGACGGTAGCGCGCCAGCAGGTCGGACAGGACGTAGCCGGCGACAAGCGAAGTGACGCCGAGCTTGAGCTGGCCAGTCGTTGCCGTCTGGCCGCCAAAGAAGGTACGCCGGGCGTCCGAGACGTCGGCGAGGATCTTGGTGGCGTGGCGCAGGAACTGGTGGCCCTTGTGGGTGATGTTGAGGCCGCGCGGATGGCGCTCGAACAGCTCGACGCCGAGGTCGCCCTCCAGTTCCTTGATCGCCTCGGTGACCGACGACTGCGAGATCGACAGGTTCTGCGCCGCGCGCGAAATCGTGCCCTGCTCGGCGACGGCGACGAAGAACTGAAGCTGACGAAGCGTGAAGGCCATGTCGGGACTAAACAGGGCGGCGGCGGGTTTGGGAAGGGGGCTCGGGGCCGTCCGTCATCGACCTCTCGGCCAATCGCCAACATCGCTAGGCTAATCCCTACGATGTTCCAGGATGAGCGCCGCCGGCGACGAGACTAATCTCCCTCCTTGTGGGGGGTGAGACGCAGTCCGCGTAGCGGACGAAAAGCCAATTGCTTGGCTTTTCGAGCGTCGAACGCCGGCAGGCCAGAGAGGGGTGCGAAGGAATGAGGCGCATGGCGATCTGCGCCGAACTGCCGGGCTGCGGCGAAAGCCCAAGGCAGCGCCAGCCAAAAAAGCAAAAAGCGGGGAAAGCCTTCCCCGCTTTGCTTGGGATTTGTTCGATACAAAGCCCCCTAGTGCAGCACCAGCACGTCGCCGGAGGAAAAACTGATCTCGGTCTTCTGGCCGACGACCGGCGGCGGGCTGCTCGGGCTGTTGAAGGTGTCGAGCGAGACGACGTTCTGGCCGACGCCGACGCGGACGCGGATGACCGAGCCCAGGAAATGCACGTCGGCGATCTGGCCGGTGAGGTTCGAATCGTTGCCGGCCTTGCGGCCAAGCGAGATCGCCTCGGGACGCAGCGCGAGCGACAGCGTGTCGCCAGACTTGGAGCCGTTGAGCTTGCCCTTGAGGCCGATCTCCTCAGCGTTGATCTTGACGGTGCCGGAAGCCGCGTCGCTGATCGTGCCTTCGAGCACGTTGAGCGTGCCGACGAAATTGGCGACGAACTTGGTCGACGGGCGGTTGTAGATCTCGAACGGCGTGCCGGTCTGGTCGGCGCGGCCCTCGTTCATCACCACGATGCGGTCGGACATCGACAGCGCCTCTTCCTGGTCGTGGGTGACGAAGATGGTGGTGATGCCTAGCTTCTTCTGGATCGAGCGGATTTCCTCGCGCAGCGAGATGCGCACCTTGGCGTCGAGCGCCGACAGCGGCTCGTCGAGCAGCAAGAGCTTGGGCTTCGGCGCAAGGGCGCGCGCGAGCGCAATGCGCTGCTGCTGGCCGCCGGAGAGCTGGTAGGGATAGCGATCGCCGAAGTCGGGCAGCTTGATGATGCCGAGCATCTCGTCGATGCGCGCCTGGGCCTCGGCCTTGGGCATGCCGGCGACCTTGAGGCCGAAGCCGATGTTCTGGGCGACGGTCAGATTGGGGAACAGCGCGTAGGCCTGGAACACCATGCCGATGTTGCGCTGGTTGGGCTTGAGGCCGGTGACGTCCTTGCCGCCGATCAGCACCTTGCCGGCGCTGGGCTCCTCGAAGCCGGCGACGATGCGCAGCATGGTGGTCTTGCCGCAGCCCGATGGCCCGAGGAAGGAGACGAACTCGCCGGCACCGACGTCGAGGTTGAAGTCCTTGACCACGGCGACGTTGCCGAAAGACTTCTTGACGTTCTGGATGCTGAGAAAGGGATCGGCCATTGGCTTGTGCTCTTCTTGTTCAGTTCGGGCGGTTTGCCGACTTCGGCGCGAAACGTGCGAGGATCTGGATCACCGACATGCAGCCCCAGGTGATGGCAAACGCGATGACCGCAAGCGCGGCCGGCTCATAGGCGCGGTTGGCGCCGATGTTCTGCAGATAAGGACCGAAGGCCGGGCGGTTGAGCAGGCTGGCCAGGGTGAACTCGCCGATGACGATGGCGAAGGTCAGGAAGGCGCCCGACAGCACGGCGATCAGCACGTTGGGCAGGATGACGCGGGCGATGATCGTGGTCCAGCCGGCACCGAGAATCTGGGCCGCCTCGGTCAGCGTGCGCACGTCGATGGTGCGCAGGCCGGTGTCGACGGCCCGGTACATGTAAGGCAGTGCCAGCGTCGCATAGCCGATGACCAGGAGCGCGTCGGTGCCGCGCGCCGAGCCGAGGAACGGCAGCGGCGAGTTCGAGCCGTACATCCTGATGTAGCCGAAGACGATGACGATCGCCGGGATGACCAGCGGCAAAAGCGTGATGAACTCGACGATAGGCCTCAGCTGCGGCATGCGCAGCCTGATCCAGTAGGCGGTCGGCACGACGAGGAACACGCCGAGCAGGATGGTGAACACGGCGACCGTCACCGAATAGGCGAAGGTCTCCTGGAAACGCGCATCGCCGAGCACGACGCGGTAGGCGTCAAAGGAATAGACGCCGCGGCGCATGCGCAGCGAGAACTCGAAGGTGGCGATCAGCGGAATGAAGAAATAGGCGGCACCGACGACAAAGACGAGCCAGGCCCAGAAGCGACTGGTCTTCATTTCAGCCACCTCTCGCTGCGGGTGCGGAACCAGATGTAGAAGATGTTGGCGAGGCCGGTGACGACGATCATGCCGAAGGCCAGCGCGTAGCCGAGATGCGGATTGTGCAGCACGTCGCCGCGGATCTGGGCATAGAGCTTGATCGGCACGATGTTGAGCGACGAGCCGGTGAAGGCATAAGCCGTGGCGATGGCGCCGAAGGAATTGGCGAACAGCAGGATGACGGTGCCGAGGAAGCTCGGCCACAGCACCGGGATGACGACCATGCGCCAGTACTGCCAGGTGGTGGCGCCGAGCGTGGCAGCCGCCTCGCCCCATTCACGCTTCAGCCCATCGATCGCCGGCGTGATGATGACGATCATCAGCGGGATCTGGAAGAACAGGTAGACGATGATGAGGCCCCACGACGTGAGCACGTTGAAGCCCAGCGCGTAGATGTCGATGCCGATGCCACGCAGAAGCACGGTAACCAAGCCGAGACGCCCGAGCGTGGCGAGGAAGGCGAATGCCAGCGGCACGCCGGCGAAATTGGAGGCGACGCCCGAAAACGTCATCGTCGACGAGCGCACCCAGGCGGGCAAGCCACCGCGCACGATGGCGATCGCCATGGCCAGGCCGATGAAGGCGCCGACGGTGGCCGACCAGAAGCTGATCTTGATCGATACCCAGTAGGCATCGCGGATCGACTTGTCGATGAAGAGCTGGCGGATGTTGTCGAGCGTGTACTGGCCCTGGTCGTTCTGGAACGCGCCGACGACGAGATAGAGCGTCGGCAGGATCAAAAACATCAGGGCGAAGATGAAGAATGGCGCAACGCCGAGCCAATGGGTCGGCAAGCGGAAACCGCTGCGAGCGTCCGGCGGAGCGGAGCGTGAGGCGATGGCCGTGTCTGATATGCTGGCTTGGGTCATCGGGGCGCCGTCTTGAGAGAAAAAGCGGGCGGCCGCGAAGCCGCCCGCGATAGCAGATGTTCAGTTACTGAACGTTGGCGCCGACAACGGCATCCCACTGCTTGGTGATCGCTTCCTTGCCCTTGGCCTGGTCGTCAAGCGTCGGGAACACGGCCTTTTCATAGGCAGCGGCCGGCGGCAGCTTGTCGAGCATCTCCTGCGGGATCTTGCCGTTCTTGGCGAGATCGTTGAAGCGGATCGGGTGGCAGTAGCCCTTCAGCCAGCCGAGCTGACCTTCGTCGGAGTAGAGATACTCCATCCACAGCTTGGCTGCGTTCGGATGCGGCGCATAGGCGCTGATCGCCTGGACATAGACGCCGGCAACGACGCCCGAAGCCGGGACGACGACGTCGACCGGCGGGTTGCCGTTGAGCGTGTCGCGGCCAGCAAGGGCGTTGTAGTCCCAGGTGATCAGGATCGGGGTCTGGCCCTGTGCGAGGGTGGCCGACTTGCCGATGACCGGCACGAAGTTGCCCTTGGCGTTCAGTTCCTTGAAGAAGGCGAGGCCCTTCTCGGCAGCCGAAGCGGCGTCGGTGGCACCCGAGCCGAGACCGGCGGCATAGACGCCCTGGATCGCCTGGTTGGACGCGCGCGGGTCACCGGCGAGCGCAACCGAGTTCTTGTATTCGTCCTTGAGCAGGTCGGCCCAGTCGGCCGGCACGTTCTTGACGAGGTCCTTGTTCACTTCGAAGGACAGCACGCCGTAATAGTCGCCGTACCAGAAGCCGTCAGCATCCTTGGCGGTGTCCGGGATCGAATCCCAGGTCGCGACCTTGTAAGGCTGGATCAGGCCATCGGCCTTGGCCTGCGGGCCGTAGGAGAGACCGACGTCGATGACGTCAGGCGCCTGCGGGCCCTTGTTGTCCTTGTTCGCCTTAATGGCTTCGATCTCGTCGCTGGAGCCCGCGTCGGGGTTCAGCTCGTTGACGGTGATCTCGGGATACTTCTTCTTGAAACCTTCGATGACGGCGCCATAGCCGCACCAGTCATGCGGCAGCGCGATCGTGGTCAGCTGGCCCTCCGCCTTCGCGGCGGCTTCGAGTGCGGCCATATCCTGGGCCGACACAAAAGCCGTCGTCACCATCAGCGACGCCGCGCTTAGGGAAAGCACTTTCCCTGCAAACTTGAACATGTTGTTCTCTCCGTTGAACTGACGCCATGAGACGCCTGCGATGCGGTATCGACTCCATGTGACAGTCACATGAAAGTTCCATGAAGCCGGCGCCCGCAGTGGAAAAAAGTTAACTACTTTTAATCGGTTGTCGCAATCGTCGCCGTTGTTTACCGGCTAATTAAATTCCGGATGCCTCCCAAACCCCTCCCCTTTGTTTTGCCGACTATACAATTCGGGATCGTGTCCCAGCACTAGTCTCAAACCGTCCCTTCGATGGCGTTTTCAAGCAAGCCGAGCGCCGCCTTCTTGCTGAGCTTGACCGGGTTGCCGCCAGCGGTCGGATCGACGACCGCCATGTCGGCGATCAGGGCCTTGCGCTTCTTGTCCATGTCGAGGCCCTTGATCAGGCCGGGCAGCGCGTGCGGCACCTTGAGTTCCTTGCGCAGCTTGATCACCGCCTTGGCGAAACCGTCGAAGCCGCCCTTGATGCCGCAATAGGCGGACAGGCGCGCGATGCGCTCCTCGATGGCGTCGCGGTTGAAGGCGAGCACATAGGGCATGAACACGGCGTTGGTCATGCCGTGGTGGGTGTCGTAGAGCGCGCCGATCGGATGCGACAGCGAATGGATCGCGCCCAGGCCTTTCTGGAAGGCGGCGGCACCCATCGCGGCAGCGCTCATCATGTGGGCGCGCGCCGCCAAGTCCTTGCCGTTGGCATAGGCCTTGGGCAGGTTCTCGAACACCAGCCGGATGCCTTCAACCGCGATGCCGTCGGCCATCGGATGGTAGCCAGGCGCGCAATAGGCTTCGAGGCAGTGCGCGAAGGCGTCCATGCCGGTGCCGGCGGTGATGAAGGACGGCATGCCGACCGAAAGCTCCGGATCGGCGATGACGATCGCCGGCAAAAGCTTGGGATGGAAGATGACCTTCTTGGTGTGGGTCTCTTCATTGGTGATGACGCCGGCGCGGCCGACTTCGGAACCGGTGCCGGCCGTGGTCGGCACGGCGATGATCGGGGCGATCGCATCCGAGTTTGCGCGGGTCCACCAGTCGCCGACGTCCTCGAAATCCCACACTGGAAGCGTCTGTCCGGCCTGGAAGGCGATCAGCTTGCCCAAATCGAGCGCCGAGCCGCCGCCGAAGGCGATGACGCCGTCATGCTTGCCCTTCTTGAATACCGCGATGCCGGCGGTGAGGTTCGATTCGACCGGGTTCGGCTTGACGTCGGAGAAGACGCCGTAGGGCACCTTGGCGTCGTCGAGGATCTTCAGCGTCGAGGCCACGACCGGCAGTTTGGCAAGGCCCGGATCGGTGACGAACAGCGGCTTCTTGATGCCGGTGGCGGCAAGCACATCGGGCAGCTCGGAGATGCGGCCGGCGCCGAAACGAACTGTTGTCGGGTAGTTCCACTTGGAAACGAGTTTGGACATGTCTTCGCTTTCAGGAAATCAGATTGGTGTTCGGGAAATCAGATCTTTTCGCGCAGGTGATAGGACTTCGGCCGGGTCAGGTTGTCGTAGCCGATCTGCGACAGGGCAGCACCCTTGCCGGTGTCCTTGACGCCGGTCCACACGAGTGCCGGATCGAGATAGTCGCAGCGGTTCATGAACACGGTGCCCGTCTCGACGCGGTCGCCGACCGAGATGGCGTGCTCGGTGTCGGCGGTCCAGATCGAGGCGGTCAGGCCGTAGGGGCTGTCGTTCATCAACGCGATCGCCTCTTCGTCATTGCGCACCTTCATGATGCCGACGACGGGGCCGAAGCTTTCGTCACGCATGACGGACATCTGGTGGTCGACATTGGTCAGCACCTCCGCCGGCAGGTAGGGCGAACCTTCCTTGTCTTGGGCGTCTTTGGTGTTCATGTGCGCGACCGCACCCTTGCGCAGGGCTTCGGCCTTCTGCTCGCGGATGAAGTCGGCGAGGCGCGCCTGGGCCATCGGCCCCATCGTCGTTGCCTGTTCGAGCGGGTTACCGAGCACGTAGCTCCTGGTCTCGGCGATGAAGCCCTCGACGAACTGGTCGTAGATCTTCTCGTGGACGTAGACGCGCTCGATGCCGCAGCAGCACTGGCCCGAGTTGAAGAACGCGCCTTCGACCAGATTGGCAACCGCATGGTCGAGCTTGGCGTCCGGCAGGACATAGGCCGGGTCCTTGCCGCCGAGCTCGAGACCGAGCGTCATGAAGGTACCGGCCGCGGCCTTCTCGATGGCGCGGCCGCCAGCCACCGAGCCAGTGAAGTTGACGTGGTCGATCTTGCCCGAGCCGAGCAGCTTCTCGGTCTGGGCATGGTTGAGCACCAGGTTCTGGAAAACGTACTTCGGAAGGCCGGCGACTTCAAAAGCCTTGGCGAAGCGTTCGCCGACGAGCAGCGTCTGCGCGGCATGCTTGAGGATGACGGTCGAGCCGGCGATCAGTGCAGGCACGATGGTGTTGACGGCGGTGAGATAGGGGTAATTCCACGGCGCGATGACCATGACCACGCCGAGCGGGTCCTTCTTCACGTAGCGGAGGAAGCCGTCCTTGGGATTGGACGCGAGAACCGGCTTGAGCGCCTGCTCGGCGATCTCGACCATATATTGGGTGCGTTCCCTGACGCCGCCGAACTCGCCGCCATAGCGGGTCGGCCGGCCCATCTGCCAGGCCAGCTCAGGCACGATCTCGTCGCTCATGGCAACGAGTGCTTCGAGCATCTTGAGCATGTAGGCGGCGCGCTCGGCGACCGGCACCTTGGCCCAGTCGGCTTGTGCTGCGCGCGCGCGCTCGACCGCGGCATTGATCGCCTGGTCGGAAGCGACCGGCCGCTCGACAAAGATCGAGCCATCGATGGGGGATTTGAGTTTGACCGTCTCGGTCATGTTTTTTGTCCTTCCAAGTTCAACACCCTCCCCTGGCCGGCAGGCCAAAGGAGGGTCACGCAATGATGATGACTTTAGTACCGCTCGAAGCCTCTGTGCAGCTCCCAGTCGGTGATGCGGCGGTCGTATTCGAACTGTTCCCAGCGCGCGGTGTGGACGTAGTGGTCGACAACCTCCTCGCCGAGGGCTTCCCGTAGCATCTTGGACGATGCCAGGGTCTCGGTGGCATCGCGCAGGGTCTTTGGAATCTCGGGCAGGCTGGCCGCCTGATACGCGTCGCCGACGAACGGCTTCTGCAGCTCGAGCTTTTCATCAATGCCGGCGAGGCCGGCGGCGATCAGTGCGGCAAAAGCGAGATAGGGATTGAGGTCGGCGCCGCCGATGCGGCATTCCATGCGGATGCCCTTGGTGCCTTCGCCGCAGAGGCGGAAGCCGGCGGTGCGGTTGTCCTCGCTCCACATGATCTTGGTCGGCGCAAAAGTGCCCGACTGGAAGCGCTTGTAGGAATTGATGTAGGGCGCCAGGAACCAGGTGAACTCCTTGGCATATTTGAGCTGGCCGGCCGACCATTGCTGGCCGAGCTTGGACAGCGTCCACTCAGCACCCTTTTCGTAGAACAGCGGTGTCTTGCCGTCGGCACTCCACAGCGAATTGTGGATGTGGCTGGAGTTGCCGGCGAGACCGTAATTGTACTTGGACATGAATGAGATCGCCTTGCCTTCCGAAGCCGCGATCTCCTTGGCGCCGTTCTTCAGGATGACATGGCGGTCGGCCATCTCAAGCACTTCGGCGTAGCGGACGTTGATCTCTTCCTGGCCCGGGCCCCACTCGCCCTTGGAGTTCTCGATCGGGATGCCGGCGGCTTCCATCTCGTTGCGAAGCCGGCGCATGACGCCTTCTTCCTTGGTGGTGATGCCGATCAGGTAGTCGCCGATATAGGGCGAGGCGGTGTCGAGGTTCTGCCAGTGCTTGGCGCGGGCCGAATCGTAGGTTTCGGAGAACAGGTAGAATTCGAGCTCGGAGGCGAAATAGGCGAGATAGCCGCGATCCTGCAGCCGCTTGACCTGCTTGCGCAGGATGCCGCGCGGCGAATGCGCCAGATCCTCATGCGTGTGGTGATCCTGCAAGTCGCAGAGCAGCAGCGCCGTCTTTTCGAGCCAAGGCACGTTGCGGATGGTGTTGAGGTCGGGCTTCATGACGAAGTCGCCATAGCCTTTCGACCAGCTTGCGGCCTTGTAGCCGGGCACCGGCTCCATATCGATGTCGTTGGCCAGCAAATAGTTGCAGCCATGGGTCTCGTCATAGGCGGACTCAACGAAGTACTTGGCCAAAAACCGCTTGCCGACCAGACGGCCCTGCATGTCGACGGCGCAGGCAAGCACCGTGTCGATCTCGCCTGAGGCGACAGCCTTCTTCAACTGATCGAATGAGAGATTTCCAGCCATTTTTGTTCCGCTCCGGGCAATGCCACTTTCAGGTTTTTGGAAGATCGTTCTGAGGGTTGAAACGAGACGTGGCCGGCACTTGGCCGGCCACGGCCATATCGAGGACTGTCAGTGTCCGGTTTCGCCGACGGCGCGTTCGGCCGCTGCGATCTCGGCAGCGCGCTTGGCCACCTGGTCACCGATCGGAGGCCCCTGGAAGCGGCGTGCTTCGAAGCCGAACCAGACAACGCCGGTGACGATCAGGAAGCCGACGGTGATATAGAGCGCCCAGTCGTTCGGCGGCTGGATGCCGATCACGAAGATCAGGATCATGGCGATGATCGAAAGCACGGCGAACAGCTTGAAGACACCTTCGCCGAGATTGAACGGACCCATCTTGTCCCACTTCGAGGTGCCCCAGGCCACCAGGCCAAGCGCGATCGGAATTGTGAAGGAGAAGAACAGGAAGATGACCGTGCAGGCGACGACGATGGTGTAGACCGGCGTCTCGCCGATGGAGACCAGCGACGAACCCCAGACGAACAGGACAGACAGGATGGAGCCGGTCCAGATCGCAGCCACCGGCGTGCGATAGGTCGGGCTGACCTTGGCAAGTGCCTTGGAGCCCGGCAGGCCGCCGTCACGCGAGAAGGCGAAGATCATGCGCGACACCGACGTCACGGTCGCCAGACCGCAAAGCCACTGGGCGACGAAGATGGCGAGATAGAGCAGGTCCTTGACCACCGGGTTGACCTGTTCGGTCATCGCCCAGAAGAACACGTTCCAGCCCTGGGCTGCTGCCGCATCCATGCTCGGCAGCATCAGCACGAACGAGCACAGCATGATGTAGCCGAACAGAGCCGACCACAGCACCGAACCGATCATGGCGCGCGGCACCGAATGAGCCGCCTTCAGCGTCTCTTCCGAGGTATGCGCCGAGGCATCGTAGCCGGTGATGGTGTAGATCGGCAGCAACAGGCCGAGCAGGAACACCCACATCGACGAGTTGGTCGGCCAGACATTGCCGCCCGCTTCGCCCGAATAGTTGGAGAAGGTGAACAGCCGGCTGACTTCATAGCTGTCGGCGGCTGCCAGGCAGACGACGGCGAGCGCGATCGCGGTTGCGAAGATGAGATAGCCGGAGAAATCAGTGAGCTTGGCGGTGAGGCCGATGCCCATGTGATTCACCAGCGCCTGCAACCCGGTGATGATGGCTAGGAAGATGATGCGGGTGGTGGTGGTGTCTTCGAGCCCGAGGTAGGACGTGCCGAAGGCGCCCATGAAGAAGTAGTAGGTGCCGACATTGATGGCGCCGAGCACGGTGACGAGACCGAGCAGGTTGAACCAGGCGGTCAGCCAGCCGGTGAAGCGGTTGCCGAGGATCGAACCCCAGTGATAGAGGCCGCCGGCCGTTGGATAGGCCGAGCTGATCTGCGCCATGGCCACCGCGAACACCAGCGACACGAAGCAGCCGAGCGGCCAGCCGATGCCGATGGCGGCACCGCCGGCGCCTGAGGTCGCCTGCGCCAGCGAATTGATGCCGCCTGACAGGATGCAGATGATGGAGAACGAAACCGCGAAATTCGAGAACTGGCTCATTCGCCGTTCGAGTTCCTGGGCGTAGCCCATGCTGTGGAGGACTTGGACGTCCTCGCTCTTGTCTTTCTCGGAATAACCAGGTGCTGCCATTTCAGTGTCCCCTTATTGTTATGCCTTTGATTGAGCTGCGCGGCCGGGGCTCGCCTGGAAGGGGGCTGCGTCACCCGCCTCCGGTTCGAGCTCCGCAAAGATGCCCGTGAGCAGATCCGCCCATTTCCGCTGCCCGGTCTGCGCCGAGATTTCGTCGTTGCGGATTTCGATCATCGCGCACGGCAGGCCGCGCGACCTGCCGTGGTGTTCCAGGGTGAAGTAGACGCGGTCGGCTGGAGCATAGGGCTCGTTGACGCCGACTGTTATGCCGTCGAGCCCCTGCAGCGCCGCGATCAGCGGAGCGGCGAGCCGGGAGTCCTCGTCATGGATGATGCCAATGTGCCAGGGGCGCGAAACGCCCTTGTAGACAGGAGTGAAGGAATGGACAGACACCAGTCTCGTCTCCCGCCCCTCGCGGAGCCGTTCCGCAACGACCTCGTCGATCGCATCGTGGAACGGGCGCCATGATAGCGCGATTCGCGCCTCGCGCTGAGTGGCCGAAAGTGCCGCGTTTCCCGGAATGGCGGTGGTTTCGCTGATCTCCGGGATCAGGTCGTGGGCGCCGAGCGGGCGGTTGCAGTCGATGGCGAGCCGCGAGACGCAGGATTCGACAAGCGTGGCATCGAGACCCTCGGCCAGGCGCTGGGCGACAGGCAAGGCGCCGGGATCCCAGGCGATGTGGCGCAGCATCTCGGACGCATCGAGGCCGAGCGTGCCAAAGCTTGCGGGCAGATGATTGGAGGCATGATCGCACAGGATGACAAAGGGGCTGCGCCCGGCCCGGTTTGTAACCCGGACGGCATTCGACATTGCACGCGCAGCGGCCTGGCCCGATCCCATTCAGTCATCCCCGGGGCCGTATCGTATGTTACGTATTTTTGTTCATTGCGCCCCTGTGGATGATTTCATACACTTTGCAGGAGTTTGTCAAATGTCATTTCAGGCCTGAGCCAGACTGTGCGCTGGGCCAGGGCGTCAACCAATACAGCAGGGGATGAGATGGTTTCGAGCGTTGCCGAACTGATCACCGAAAAGATCGACACGATGCCTGCCGGCGAGCGCCGGGCAGCGCAGACGCTGATCGCATCCTACCCGCTGATCGGGCTGAAGACGGTGGCCGAATTCTCGCAGCAGGCCGGCGTTTCGTCACCGACGATCCTGCGCTTCGTTGCCAGGCTCGGATTCCAGAACTATCCCGAGTTCCAGTCGGCACTGCAGGACGAGCTGGCAGCCCAGCTGCAGTCGCCGGCGTCGCGCACCAACACCACCCAATCGCCCCTGCCCGCTTCGACAGCCCCCATCCTGGAAGCGGTGCTTGAAAACATCCGCGAGACATTCAGGCATATTTCCGAGCGGCAGCTGGCCGACATCGTTGCCCAGCTCGCCAGCCCGAAGGCACATGTCTACCTCGTCGGTGGCCGCTTCACCGATCCGCTGGCACGCTACATGGCAGCCCATCTCAACCTGATCCGGCCCAACGTCACCCATCTCGTCGGCCAGGAAAGCCTGTGGCGCGACAGGCTGATCGACATGGGCAAGCGCGACACGCTGCTGATCTTTGACATCCGCCGCTACCAGGACAGCCTGATCCGCTTCGCCGAGAAGGCACACAACAGGGGCGCGACGATCGTCCTGTTCACCGACCAGTGGCTGTCGCCGATCGCACGTTTCGCCCGCCACGTCATTGCCGGGCGCACGGCCGTGCCTTCGGCCTGGGATTCGTCGGCATCGCTGTTCGTCGCCGCCGAAGCGGTGATCGGCGCCCTGACGCGCCAGCTCGAAAGCGAAGGCGCAAAGCGCATCCGCGCGATCGAGGATCTGCGCTGAACCAAGAGACAATCCCGCAAATATTACGCAGATTTAATGTGCTACGGGCCGAGAATTGCCCTAAGCCTCGGCTGACGAACTAGGCTATACTGGCGCGCCCTTGCGGGCTTGCGCCCGGTTGCCGACGAACGATCCTTGGCGAGGTGCGGCGACGGCGCAGTGCTTTGCCAGCGATGAGAAGCCACGTGTTCCCGAGCGGAACGAAAACGCAGCAGACCGGAGTACGCATGGCCGCCTGGAAGCAGATTGTCTTGGCAATTGGCATTGTACTTGCGGCAGCCGCCGGTTGGGTGCTGCTGGTGCCGAGTTCGCGCACGGTTCTCGCCAGTTGGGGCATCGACTGGGCCCAGGCCAAGACGGAACAGCCGCAGACGGCGCGCGGCGGCAGCGGCGGCAACCGCCAGGGCGGCAATCGCGGCGGCCAGCCGCAGACACCTGTCGTCACCCAGACAGTAGCTTCGGGCACGATCAACGACCGGCTGTCGGCAATCGGCACCGGCCGGGCGCTCAACTCGGTCGTCATCAACCCTTACGCCTCCGGGCGGCTGACCGAGATCGCGGTCGGCGCCGGCGAGAAGGTCGAGGCTGGCGGGGTCATAGCCAAGCTCGATTCGGATTCAGAAGAGATCGCGCTCGAACGCGCCCGCATCGCGCAGGGCGATGCCGAGGCATCGCTGGAGCGTATCAAGGCGCTGCGCGCCACCAACACGGCGACCACGGTGCAGCTCAAGGAAGCGGAACTGGCGCTCGAGAACGCGCGCCTTGCGGTGCGCGACGCAGCACTCGCGCTCGACCGCCGCACCATCATCGCCCCCATCGCCGGCATCGTCGGCATCCTGCCGGTCGAGGCCGGCAACTACGTCACCAGCCAGACCACCATCGCCACCATCGACGATCGCTCGCGCATCATCGTCGACTTCTGGGTGCCGGAGCGTTTCACCGGCCTGATTGCGGTCGGCGCACCGCTGACGGCCAACTCTGTCGCCCGTCCCGGCCAGGTCATCGAAGGCGTTGTCAGCGCTGTCGACAACCGGCTCGACGAACAGAGCCGGACGCTGCGTATCCAGGCCCGCCTCGACAATGACGGCGACATGCTGCGCGCCGGCATGTCGTTCCAGGTCGCGATGCAGTTTCCCGGCGACACCTATCCATCGGTCGACCCGCTGGCGATCCAGTGGGGCGGCGACGGCGCCTTCGTCTGGGCGCTCGACAACGGCAAGGCCAAGCGCGTGCCTGTGCGCATCATCCAGCGCAACACCGACAGCGTGCTGGTGCAGGCGGCACTGACCGCCGGCGACAAGGTCGTGACCGAAGGCATCCACACGGTGCGCGAAGGGGCAGAGCTTTTGATTGCCGGCCGCGAGCCCGCCGGCAGCGGCTCCTGAGCGGGAGCGCCGATATGAGCACCATGCAGAACGACAACGCCGAAAAAGGCATCACGGCACTTTTCGTGCGCCGGCCGGTGCTGGCCTTCGTCATCAACACGCTGATCGTGGTTGCCGGCCTCGCCGCCTTCTACGGCGTCGAGGTGCGTGAGCTGCCCGACGTCGACCGGCCCGTCATCACGGTGTCGACGAGCTATTCCGATGCCGCGGCCGAGATCGTCGACCGCGAGGTGACGGCGGTGGTCGAGGGTGCCGTGGCGCGCGTCACCGGCGTCAAGTCGATCTCGTCGAGTTCGTCCTACGGCAACAGCCGCGTCACGGTCGAGTTCAACGACGGCGTCGACCTCAACGTCGCGGCATCCGACATGCGCGACGCCGTCGGGCGGGTGACCAATTCGCTGCCCGACGATGCGGACGCGCCGCGCATCGTCAAGGCCGATGCCAATGCCGACGCGGTGATGCGCCTGGCGGTGACCTCCGACACCATGCCTGTCGAGGACATGTCCATCCTCGTCGAGGACCAGATCGTCGACACTTTGGCCGCCGTCGACGGCGTCGCCGACGTGCAGACCTATGGCGACCGCGCCAAGATATTCCGCGTCGACATCGATCAGGCCAAGGTGGCAAGCCTCGGGCTGACGCTGGCCGACATCTCCAACGCGCTGGCGAGCGTCTCCTTCGACGCGCCGGCGGGCTCGCTGACCGTCGGCAACCAGGACCTGATCGTGCGCGCCAGTGCCGCGGTGACGACGCCCGAGGCCTTCGAAAGCATCATCATCAACGGCAAGACCAAGCTCGGCGACGTCGCCACCGTCACGCTCGGCGGGGACCCCGGCTCGACCTCGCTGCGTTCCGACGGCAAGACCGGCATCGGCATCGGCATCGTGCGCCAGGCCCAGTCGAGCACGCTCGACATCTCCAAGGGCGTGCGCGCGGCGGCCGAAAAGATCCAGACCACCTTGCCCGCCGGCATGACCATCCGGGTGACGTCGGATGACGCGACCTTCGTCCAGGGCGCCATCCACGAGGTCGAGATCGCGCTGATCCTGTCGGTGACGATCGTCTTGATCGTCATCTACGCCTTCCTGCAGGACTGGCGCGCGACGCTGATCCCGGGCTTTGCCATGCCGGTGGCGATGATCGGCACCATCGCCGGCATCTATCTCGCCGGCTTCTCGGTCAACATACTGACACTTCTGGCGCTGGTGCTGGCGACGGGCCTTGTCGTCGATGACGCCATCGTCGTGCTCGAAAACATCGTGCGCCGCCGCAACGAAGGCATGGGCCCGCGCGCTGCTGCCGTGCTCGGCACCCAGGAGGTGTTCTTCGCCGTGGTGGCAACGACGGCGACGCTTGCCGCGGTGTTCATCCCGATCTCGTTCCTGCCCGGCCAGACCGGCGGCCTGTTCCGCGAATTCGGCTTCGTGCTGGCGATTTCGGTGCTGCTGTCGTCGATCGTGGCGCTGTCGCTGTGCCCGATGCTGGCCTCGCGCATGCTGACCGAAAAGAGCATCGAGCACAGCCATGGCGGCGTGCTTGGCAAGCTCGGCACGAAGCTCGCAGCGCTCTACAAGCGCTGCCTGCATGCCTGCCTCAACGCGCCGGCCATCGTCATTTTGGTGTCGCTGCTGTTTGCCGGTGCTGCCTATGTCGCCTTCGGCAATGTGCGCCAGGAACTGACGCCGACCGAGGACCGCTCGCTGGTGATGCTGCGTGTCTCCGCCCCGCAGGGCGTCAGCCTCGACTACACCGCCTCGCAGCTGCGCCGCATCGAGGGGCTGATCGAGCCGCTGCGCAAGTCGGGCGAGATCGAGAGCACCTTCGTCAGCGCCGGCATGGGCAACAACAACAACAGCGGCTTCATGGTGCTGTCGCTGGCGCCGTGGAGCGAGCGCAGCCGCACCCAGCAGGAGATCGCCGCCGACATCCTGTCCCGCACCAGCCAGGTGCCGGGCGTGCGCACAACCGTCGGCCAGCCCAACAGCCTCGGCATCCGCGGCGCCGGCAACGGCCTGCAATTCGCGCTGATCGGCAACAGCTACGCCGACCTCGGCACCGCAGCCGCGAAGGTGCTGGCCGAGATGGAGAAGGACCCGCGCTTCCGCCAGCCGCGGCTTTCGACCGACGCCAACCAGCCGCAGCTGTTCGTCACCGTCGACCGCGAGCGCGCCTCCGACCTCGGCATCGACATCAAGGGGCTGTCGCCGGCGCTGCAGGCGATGCTCGACGGCCGCAAGATCACCTCCGTGTTCATCGAGGACCGCAGCTACGACGTGAAGCTGGTCTCGACCACCAACCCGATCAACGATTCGACCGACCTCGAAAACATCTTCATCAGGACGACGGACGGCCGCTTCGTGCCGGTGTCGACGATCGCCACGCTGTCCGAACGCGCCGTGCCGCCGTCGCTGTCGCGCGAACAGCAGCAGCGTTCGGTGGCAATCACCGCCGGCCTCGCCGACGACTTCGCCCTTGGCGACGCGCTGAAGGAAGTCGAACAGATCGCAGCACCGGTGCTGCCCGCAGGCAGCCGGCTGCTGCCGCTCGCGGAAGCCGCGACGCTGAACGAGACCAGCGGCAGCATGCTGACGATCTTCGGCTTTGCCATCGTCATCATCCTGCTGGTGCTGGCAGCACAGTTCGAAAGCTTCGTCTCGGCGGTGATCATCATGGCGACCGTGCCGCTCGGCCTTGCCTGCGCCGTCTTCGCGCTGATTTTGACCGGAACCTCGCTCAATGCCTACAGCCAGATCGGCCTGGTGCTGCTTGTCGGAGTCATGGCCAAGAACGGCATCCTGGTGGTCGAGTTCGCCAACCAGCTGCGCGACCGTGGCATGGGCGTGCGCCAGGCGATCGAGGAAGCAGCGACGATCCGCCTGCGGCCTGTGATGATGACGATGATCTGTACCGTGCTCGGCGGCCTGCCGCTGGTGTTGGCGCAAGGTGCCGGCGCGGAGGCCCGCATCGCGCTTGGCTGGGTGATCGTCGGTGGTCTTGGGCTTGCGACGATCTCGACGCTGTTCCTGACGCCGGTGGCCTATCTGCTGCTCGGCCGCTTCATCACGCCCAAGGTTGCCGAGGAGAGCCGCCTGAAGCGCGAGCTCGAGGAAGCCGCCTATACCGGCGTCGAACCGGCGGAATAGCAACATCGTCTGCTGATACTGGCCAATCTGCGACTGATTTGCCGCGCCAAGCGATGACATGGCGTGTCTGATTCTGTATCAGTCCTCGCAGTTACAGCGCCGCATGACTTTTTCTTATGCAGGACAGGATGCAATGAGCCTGAAATCGATCACCCTCGACGAACTTCAGGCCAACCTCGGCAAGGAGGTTGGCGTCTCGCCCTGGCGCACCGTCACCCAGTTGATGATCGACCAGTTCGCCGATGCCACCGACGACCACCAGTTCATCCATTGCGACCCCGACCGCGCCGCGGCCGAGACGCCCTTCGGCGGCACCATCGCCCATGGCTTCCTGACCTTGTCGCTGCTTTCGGCCATGACCTTCGACACGCTGCCTTCGGTCGAGGGTGGCAGCATGGGCATCAACCAGGGTTTCGAGGAGCTGAAATTCGTCGCCCCGGTCAAGACCGGCTCGCGCATCCGCACCCGCTTCGTGCTCTCCGGGCTTAAGATCCGCCCGTCCGGCTGGATCCAGGCCACGCATGACGTGACGATCGAGATCGAGGACCAGAAGAAGCCGGCGCTCACCGCGCGCTGGCTGACCATGACGTTCGTCGAGCCCAAGCGCGAAACCGCCTGACCCTTCCGTCTTAGTCCGCTGCCGGCCTTAGTCCCGATGAGCTACGTCGTCGCTCGCCTTGCCGCGTCATTGGCCGGCGTATAGACTCGTCCGATCTGATCAAGGGAAGCAGTAGGGCGGGTTCTTGTCCAGCAGTGCAGCACAACGACGCGAGCTCCAGAAGGCCGAACTGAGGGCCGAGCTGGTTGCGGCAGCCCACGCGCTCGTGCGGGAGGAAGGTTATGACGGCCTGACCATCCGCAAGCTGGCGACAAGGGTCGGTTATGCCCCGATGTCGGTCTATTCCTACTTTGCCGACAAGCAGGAAATCCTGATGGCGCTGGCCGAAGACGCCTTCGCCGACCTGGCGCGTCGGATGCGGCAGAACCAGCCCGACGACCCCATCGAGGCGATGCGGGCAGCACTCGCCGAATATGCCGAGTTCGGCCTCGGCAATCCCAACGAATACCGCACCGTGTTCATGACCGAGAAGCAGAAGCACCCGCCCGAAGAGACGTTCGAGCAGATGGAGCGCGAGAACCCCGCTTTCCAGATCATCATCGAACGGGTGCAGGCCTGCCTCGCCGCCGGCGTGCTGAAGGGCGACGCCCGCGCCATCGCAACCGCGCTGTGGACCGTGGCACACGGCTCGGTTTCGCTGCTGATCACCTTCCCTTTTTACCCCTTCGGCGATCCGAAGGCCTATGTGATGCGGATGGGCGACCTCGCCATGGCAGGCCTTGCCGTCAGCGAGACCCCGCCGCTCACCGACGAACCCGGCATGTGTCCTGGGTAGCAGTGCAGTCAGTGCATCCAAATTAATTTCGTACGCGTACGGCTTACCCCTTGCAAAACGCAAGGTGCGGCCGTATCTGTAAGTTGTACCGTACACGTACGGCAAAAATTTACGGAGATGACAATGCGACGGACTATTCTGGCGCTCGCGGCTCTCGCCGCGACGAGCGGCTTTGCAATGGCAAACGACACCCACAAGACGACGCACGCGCCTGTTGCGTGCAGCCAGACCATCTCGGGCCAGAAGCTCGACTGTGGTTCGACCGGCTCCATCAAGGATGACAAAGGCCCGCAAACGACCAACTCGATCAGCGCGGAAAAGCCGCGCATCGGCATCGACGTCAACCCGTGGATCGTGCCGACCTTCAACTGAGTGTTTTCTCAGTACCTCCAGAAAAGCCGCCCATCCCAGGGCGGCTTTTTCGTTTCCGGGCTAGTGCTTTGCCGAGCACGCAGTAGGCATCATCCGGCCGTCGCCCAGGGTTGCTGGCGTTGCCACATAAGCTGTCATGGATTGCGCGACGAGGCCTAGTTCTTCCTGGCTCCGGCCTTTGCATCGCCAGTTGCCAACGGCGCACCGGATATGGTCGTCGAGGTCACCGACACCGGGTCGCTAGCCGGAAAGCTGTCTTCCAGACCCTCGTCTAGTTCTTCCTGCAGCACCTGCTGGTCCTTCGGCCGGTCGTCGCTGCGCCGGGCGCGTCGTGCGCGCTTTGGAAGCATGAACCTAAGGCCGGATTCGGAACTGAAGGGCATCGCGTTTATCCACCGCGCAAACGTCGGGGATGAAACGCCTGCCCTGCCCCGAGGTTCCGAGGCATGGGTGCATCTTCTGCCTGGCCTGAAGCCCTGCGCTGGACTAGCCGTCGCGCGCGGCCTCCGACAGGAAGCCGTAGACGTAGTCGGAGAACGAGCGCCAGCATTCCACACGGAACGCCTCCTCGCCGGTCCGCAGCAGCACCATCTCGACCTTGCCGAGCACGGTGCGCGAGGCAGCACCGACCGGGAAGGCGTCAAGCGACAGATCCTGCGGACAGCCGGCGTTGATCGTGGCAGCCGCATTGGGGCCGGTGACCGCGATGGCGACGTTGCGGTGCGACACATCGACCGCCGAATGCAGGCCCTTGACCGAGGCGCAATCGGCAACGGGATCGCCGCCGGCCTCGTCGATCACAAGCCATTCGTCGGGACCGAGCCAGAGCACGGTACGGCCGCCCTTCGCGGCCGAGGTCTTGGCCTTGTCGGGCAAGCTGACGCCGAGCGCCTTCGACAAGGCGGCAACGGCGGCCGGGCGGGCGCGCAACGACATGCGGCTGGCCGGCGCCAGTACCTTGAGCAAGACACCATGGCCGCCGACGCTGTGGCCTGAGAGAGCGGGGTTGCGGGTGGCGGTTGCGAGCTTAGCCATTGAGGCGGTCTCCCTTCTCGTCGAAGAACACGGTTCCGGTGACTTCCACCTCGATGACGCCGTCGGGCATCGGCACGTAGAGCGTCTCGCCGATGCGGTCACGGCCACCGAGGACGAGGCCCATGGCGATCGAGCGATCGCAATTGGCCGACCAGTAGCTCGACGTGACATGGCCGATCATCTTCATCGGGATCGCCTGCTTGGGGTTCTCGACGATCTGGGCGCCCTCTTCGAGCACCGTGCGCGGATCCTTGGTCCTGAGGCCAACGAGTTGCTTGCGGCCCTTGGCGACAAGGTCGGGGCGCGTCAGGCCGCGAATGCCGACGAAGTCAGTCTTCTTTTTGCCGACGGCCCAGTCGAGGCCGGCGTCATTGGGCGTGACGGTGCCGTCGGTGTCCTGGCCGACGATGATGTAGCCCTTCTCGGCGCGCAGCACGTGCATCGCTTCGGTGCCGTAGGCGCAGGCGCCATGCTTCTGGCCCTCGGCCCACAGCGCCTCCCAGACGGCGCGGCCATAGTCGGCCGGCACGTTGACCTCGAAGCCGCGATCGCCGGTGAACGACATGCGGAACAGCCGAGTCGGCACGCCGCAAATCCTGCCCTCGCGCACCGACATGTGCGGCATGGCCTCGTCGGACATGTCGATGCCCTCGACCAGCGGCGCGATGATGTCACGCGAGTTGGGACCTTGCACCGCAATCACCGCCCACTGCTCGGAGACCGACGTCAGCCAGACGTCGAGATTGGGGAACTCGGTCTGGAGGTAGTCCTCCATGTGGTTCATGACGCGCGCCGCACCGCCTGTCGTGGTGGTGACGTGGAAGCGGTCGGCGGCAAGGCGGCCGACGACGCCGTCGTCATAGATGAAGCCGTCCTCGCGCAGCATGATGCCATAGCGGCAACGGCCGACCTCGAGCTTTTCCCACGGATTGGTGTAGAGCAGCTCCATGAACTTGGCAGCGTCCGGGCCAACGACCTCGATCTTGCCGAGCGTCGAGGCGTCGAACAGGCCGGCTGCTTTGCGCACCGTGACACATTCGCGGTCGACAGCGGCGTGCATGTCCTCACCCGAGCGCGGGAAGTACCAGGCGCGCTTCCACTGGCCGACATCCTCGAACACCGCACCATGGCTTTCGGCCCAGCTGTGGGTCGGGGTCTTGCGCGTCGGGTCGAACAGGCCGTGGCGGGCATGGTTGACGATGGCGCCGAAAGTGACCGGCGTGTAGGGCGCACGGAAGGTGGTGAGGCCGACCTGCGGGATGTCCTTGCCAAGCGCTTCGGCGGCGATGGCGAGGCCGTGCATGTTGGACGTCTTGCCCTGATCGGTGGCCATGCCGTTGGTGGTGAAGCGCTTGACATGCTCGATCGAGCGCATGCCCTCATGCACCGCCTGGCGGATGTCCTTGGCGGTGACCTCGTTCTGGAAGTCGACGAAGGCCTTGACCGTGGTTCCGGCACCGGCGCCGGGACCGGAGCCGAGCATGCCGCCGGTCCAGCCTTCTGAAGCCTCGACCTTGAGCGCCGTGCCTTTCGACACCTTGGCGCCGGCGTCGCGGGCGGCGTTGGCACCGGCTTCGAGCGCCTGCGCGACGCTGTCTTCAAGCGAGTCGGAGCCGTTGCAGGCGCCGACCGAAACGCAATCCTGGGCGTAGGTGCCGGGCAGGAAGCGCTTGGTGGCGTCGTCGAAGGCGACCTTGCCGCGCGACTGCGAGAACATGTGCACCGACGGCGTCCAGCCTGCCGACATCAGGAGTGCGTCCACGGCGATGGTGCGTTCGGCGCCGCCGCCCTTGGCCTGCACGGTCATCGACTTGATGCGCTGGCTGCCATTGGCACTGGTGACGGCGCGGCCATGATTGACCTCGATGGCGAGCGCGCGCGCCTCGTCGACAAGCGGCCCAGTGGGGTTGTCGCGCAGGTCGACGATGGCAGCGATGCCGACGCCTGCCTTCTTGAGATCGATCGCCGCGGCATAGGCGCTGTCATTGGCGGTGTAGACGCCGACCTGCTTGCCAACGACGACGCCGTAATGGTTGAGGAAGGTGCGCGCGGCCGAGGCCAGCATGACGCCCGGACGGTCGTTGTTGGCGAACACCATGTGGCGTTCGATGGCACCGGTGGCGATGACGACGCGCCTGGCGCGGACCTGCCACAGCCGTTCGCGCGGTTCGTCGCGGCCGGGACGGGCGAGATGGTCGGTGACGCGCTCGACGAGGCCGACGAAGTTCTGGGCGTAGTAGCCGAAGGCCGTGGTACGCGACAAAACGGTGACGTTGTCCATGGCGGCGAGCTTCGCCACCGTCGCCTGGGCCCAGCTCCAGCCATCCTGGCCGTCGATGACGGCGCCCTTTTCGTAGCGCAGCGCGCCGCCGAAATCGGCCTGCTCGTCGCAGATGATGACGCGCACGCCGGTCTCGGCCGCAGCGAGAGCCGCAGCCAGGCCGGCAGCGCCGCCGCCGAGCACCAGCACCTCGCAATGGGCGTAGCGGGCCGAATAGTGGTCGGGGTCGGGCTGGTCTGGTGCAACGCCAAGGCCGGCGGCGGCACGGATGTTGGGCTCGTAGAACTTGTGCCAGGCGGCCTTCGGCCACATGAAGGTCTTGTAGTAGAAGCCGGCCGAAAACATCGGCGACGCCAGGTCGTTGACAGCACCGACATCGAAGGAAAGCGACGGCCAGCGGTTCTGCGAGTTGACGGTCAGCCCGTCATAAAGCTCCTGCACGGTGGCGCGGACGTTGGGCGTCTTGCGCGCGGCATCACGCTCGACGGTGACGAGTGCGTTCGGCTCCTCGGCCCCGGCGGAGAGAATGCCGCGCGGACGGTGATACTTGAACGAGCGGCCGACGAGATGCACGCCATTGGCAAGCAGAGCCGACGCCACGGTGTCGCCGGAGAGGCCAGTCATCGCCTTGCCGTCGAAGGTGAAGCGCGCGGTCTTGGCGGGCGTCAGGCGGCCCTGGCCGGAAATGCGGTACGAACCGGCCATTATGCCTCTCCCTTGGTCGGGCGTTTTGCCTTGGGCTTTTCGTTGAGCTGGTCCGGCGGGCGGTTGGCCCAGGCGGCGGGACCGGCGTCGGCCGCGAGTTTCGTCAGGTCCGGCTTCGGCTCGCCCGCCTTGTAGGTCAAAAGGAAGCGGTCGGTGATGGTGTCGCGGGCGGCGTTGAAGAAGCGCGCGCAGCCATGGATGTGGCGCCAGCGCTCGAAGATGACGCCCTTCGGGTTCGAGCGGATGAAGAAGAACTTCTCGAAGTCCTCGTCGCTCTCGGCGGCAATGTTGTTCGAGCGCGCGATATGCGCCTCGCCGGCGTTGCGGAACTCGAGCTCCGGGCGCTCTTCGTCGCAATAGGGGCAGTGAATGAGAAGCATCTGGATGATCCCTAGAGTTCGCCGGGGCCGATGTTGGAGCCTTGCGGCTGGTCGCAGAGCCTGCGCCCCAATGCCTCGAACGGGGCGACACGCTTGACCAGCGTCTCCACGGTGTCGGCCGGCAGGAAGAGGTCGCGGCTTGAGATGTTGAGGAAGGTGAGTTCGAACGGATTGGCCGAGACGATGACGTGGCGCCCGGGCGGGGCGTCGTGCTCGTCGTCGGGATCCTCGGGCTGCTCGATGAACGAGACCACCTTGCGCCCGCCACTCCAGACGCAGGCAAGCAGGCCCGACGCGACCGAGAACGGCCATTCGGCTTCGTTGCCGTTGCGGCTGATCGCCTGCAGCCGGACCTCGCTGGCGTCGGGCAAGTGGAACATGCCCTTTTCGTCGGCGAGGACGAACGGCGCGGCCACTGCCGCTATGGTGGCGGCGAGCACGGCCATCAGTGGGCGACGGCCGCCGCTGCCGCTTCGTCGATGAGGCGGCCGGTGCGGAAGCGCTCGATGGTGAAAGGCGCATTGATCGGGTGCGGTTCGTCACGTGCGATGGTGTGGGCAAAGACGTTGCCCGAACCAGGCGTCGCCTTGAAACCGCCCGTGCCCCAGCCGCAATTGACGTAGAGCCCCGGCACCGGCGTCTTGGCCAGGATCGGCGAACGGTCCGGCGTGACGTCGACGATGCCGCCCCACGAGCGCAGCATCTTCATGCGCGTGAACATCGGGAACATCTCGCAGATGGCGTCGAGCGTGTGGTTGATGATGTGCAGGCCGCCGGTCTGCGAATAGGAGATGTACTGGTCGGTGCCGGCGCCGATGACCAGTTCGCCCTTGTCGGACTGCGAGATGTAGGCGTGCACGGTGTTGGACATCACCACGCACGGGAACACCGGCTTGACCGGCTCCGACACCAGCGCCTGCAGCGGATAGCTTTCGAGCGGCATGCGCACGCCGGCCATGTTCATGATGACCGAGGTGTGGCCGGCGGCAACGACGCCGACCTTCTTGGCGCCGATGAAACCCTTCGAGGTCTCGACGCCCGAGACGCGGCCGTCGGGCGTGCGGCGCACGCCGGTGACTTCGCAGTTCTGGATGATGTGGACGCCGCGATCCGAGGCGCCGCGGGCATAGCCCCAGGCGACAGCATCGTGGCGGGCGGTGCCGCCGCGGCGCTGCAGCGAGGCGCCGACGACGGGATAGCGCGCCGAAGCCGAGATATTGAGCGGCGGGCAGAACTCCCTCGCCTGCTCCGGCGTCAGCCATTCATTGTCGATGCCGTTCAGCCGGTTGGCATGGACGTGACGCTTCAGCACCTGCACGTCGTGGACATTGTGCGCCAGCATCATGACGCCGCGCGCCGAATACATGACGTTGTAGTTGAGGTCCTGGCTGAGACCGTCCCAAAGCTTGAGGGCGTGGTCGTAGATGCCGGCCGATTCGTCATAGAGATAGTTGGAGCGGATGATGGTGGTGTTGCGGCCGGTGTTGCCGCCGCCGAGCCAGCCCTTTTCCAGCACCGCGACATTGGTGATGCCGTGCTCCTTGGCGAGATAGTAGGCGGTGGCGAGGCCATGGCCGCCGGCGCCGACGATGATGACGTCGTATTCGCTCTTCGGCTCGGGCGAGGACCACTGTTCCTCCCAGCCCTTGTGTCCGCGCATCGCCTCACGGGCTATGGCAAAAACCGAATATTTCCGCATTTTTTCAGGGCCTCGCTGATGCCGGAAGCTTGGGAGCGCGAGGTGTAGCACTAGCGAAATCTCACGACCAGCCTTGCACTGTTTGCGACGGCGCCTGCCGTTTTGCGCCGCCAGTTTGCGCCGCGTGTATCGGGTGGCTGGAGGCTGCACGAATTGCGACCTGTGCGAACGCGGCCGGCAACAGCCAGCCGCACTCATACAGGAGCATGAACGATGTTTGATTTGAACGGAAAGGTCGCGATCGTCACCGGGGCGAGCTCGGGCATTGGCAAGGCGACGGCCAGGTTGTTCGCCGCGCAAGGCGCGAGCGTGTTGCTGGCCGCACGTGGGGCCGCGGGTCTGGAAGCGCTGGCCGAGGAAATCCGGGGAGACGGCGGCGAAGCGCTGGCGCTGGCCGGCGACGTCAGGGACGAGGCGTTCGCCCGGGCGCTGGTCGAACTTGCCGAAGCCGAGTTTGGCGGCCTCGACATCGCCTTCAACAATGTCGGCCTCGTCGGCGAGATGGGCCCGATCACCGGGTTGGAACTGGCGAGCTGGACCGAGGTCATGGAGACCAACCTGACCAGCGCCTATCTCGGCGCCAAGTACCAGGTCCCGGCGATGCTGAAGCGCGGCGCAGGTTCGCTGATCTTCACCTCGACCTTCGTCGGTTACACGGTCGGCATGCCGGGCATGGCCGCCTATGCCGCAAGCAAGGCCGGGTTGATCGGCCTGACGCAGGTGCTGGCGGCCGAGTACGGTGCGCAGGGCATCCGCGTGAACGCGCTGCTGCCGGGCGGCACCGACACGCCGATGGCGACGTTCAAGACCGCCGACGAGCGCGCCTTCGTCGAGGGTCTGCACGCCCTCAAGCGCATCGCCCGGCCCGAGGAGATCGCGCGTTCGGCCCTCTATCTCGCCTCTGAAGCCTCGAGCTTCACCACCGGCACGGCATTGCTTGCCGATGGCGGTGTCTCGATCAACCGGCTCTGAGCACCCGCCCGAAGGTCGCGCCGGGAGGCGCGGCTTTCGGAGGCCATGTCACATTTGGCGATGCTGGCTTGTCATGACTTCTGTAACTGCATCACAGAGGACATTGTCATGGATAACTTTTCTGCCGCCCGCGGCTCGACGCGCATCGCGATCGTCTATCACAGCGGCTACGGCCACACGCGGCGCCAGGCGGAGGCCGTCGAAGCCGGGGTCCGCGACGTCGCCGGGGTCGAGGCACTTCTGCTGCCGGTCGAAAACGTCGACCAGCATTGGGACGACCTCAACAGCGCGCAAGCCATCATCTTTGGTGCCCCAACCTACATGGGCGCCGCATCCGCGCCGTTCAAAACCTTCTCGGAAGCGACGTCGAGAACGGTGATGGCCAAGGGCTATCTCTGGAAAGACAAGCTCGCGGCAGGCTTTACCAATTCGGGCGCGCGATCGGGAGACAAGCTTTCCACATTGATCCAGTTCGCGCTGTTTGCGGCGCAGCACGGCATGCACTGGATCAATCTCGACCTGCCGCCGTCAAACAGCTCCTCGACAGGATCGGAAGGCGACCTGAACAGGCTGGGCTTTTGGCTCGGAGCCGGTGCGCAGTCGAACACCGACGAAGGCCCTGAAACAGCCCCGCCCGAATCCGATCTCGCCACCGCCCGCCATCTGGGAAAGCGGGTGGCCAATGCAGCACTGCAGTTTGCGCGCGGGCGTGACGTCGTTTCGGCGGCGGCCTAGTCTGGAGCGCAGATGACCGAGATTTCGTTGACCACAGCCTTTTCCGATCAGCGTCCGGGCCTTGTCCGGCTCGCCTATCGGATGTTGGGATCCGTCGCCGACGCGGAGGATGTCGTTCATGACGCCTGGCTGCGCTGGCTCGCCGCCGACCGCAGCATGGTGGATGAGCCAGCTGCCTATCTGCGCACCATCGTCACGCGCCTGTGCCTCAACGAACTCAAGTCGACCCGCCGCCTGCGCGAGACCTATATCGGCCCCTGGCTGCCTGATCCGATCTTTGATCCCGAAGACGGCGAGGCGGCAGATGACATAACGCTTCCGCTGATGATCGCGCTGGAACGCCTGTCGCCGCTGGAGCGAGCTGCGTTTCTGTTGCACGACGTGTTCGGGTTGAAGTTCGACGCGGTGGCCGAAGCGATCGGACGCGAGGCCGGCACCTGCCGCAAGCTCGCCAGCCGGGCGCGGACGCATATCCATGACGCCAGGCCGCGCTTCGCTATCCCGAAGGAAGAAGGACTGCGCTTTGCCACCGCCTTCTTCAATGCATCGCGGACTGGCGACCTTGAAGCGTTGCGCACGATGCTCGCCGAGGATGTCGTTACCTATGCCGATGGTGGCGGCCAGGTCCCGGCGCCGTCTCAACCATTGGTCGGGATCGAAGCCGTCATGGCACGCCATGCAGCGCTGGCCCGCCTCTTTGCCGTGCGTCCGTCACAGCTGATCCGCTACGCGGTCATCGACGGCCTGCCGGGTTTCATCACCATGGAAGAGGGTACGACGGTCCAGACAACGGCGCTCAACATCGAAGACGGAAGGGTCGTTGCGATTTACGTGACGCGCAATCCCGACAAGCTGCGCAATGTCGGCCATCGCGAGGCAGGCGCCGGAGCATGATCGACGACCGGTTCCCGCTGTGCGGGCTTCTGGCTCGGGATCATGCTCCGAATGCGACCAGGCTCAGGCCGTGCCGAGGCGCGCGGCCTTCATGTTGGGGAGGAATACCGTCAAAAGGCCCAGCATCGGCAGGAACGAGCAGAGCTTGAAGACGTATTCGATGCCGCGCGCATCTGCCACCACGCCGAGCACGGCGGCGGCAATGCCGCCGATGCCGAAGGCGAAGCCGAAGAAGATGCCGGCGATGAGGCCGACGCGGCCCGGCACCAGCTCCTGCGCGAAGACGACGATGGCCGAGAAGGCGGAGGCCAGAATCAGGCCGATGAGCACGGTCAGCACCTTGGTCCAGAACAGGTCGGCATAGGGCAGCATGATGGTGAACGGCAGCACGCCGAGGATCGAGAACCAGATCACCGTCTTGGCGCCGAAGCGGTCGCCGATCGGGCCGCCGAGGAAAGTGCCGAGCGCCGCCGCGCCGAGGAACAGGAACAGCAGATATTGCGATTCCTGCACCGACACGCCGAAGCGCTCGATGACATAGAAGGTGTAGTAGCTCGACAGGCTCGCCGTATAGGCCTGCTTGGAACAGACCAGGATGGCGAGCACGACCAGCGCCGAAATGACCTTGTTGCGCGGCAGCGTGTTGAACAGCGTTGGCGCGGCGCGCTTGGCGGCGCTGACGATGTGGCGGCTGTACCAGACGCTGACGCGGATCAGAACGACGATGCCAACCATGGCGGCGATCGAGAACCAGGCGATGCCGCCCTGCCCCAAAGGCACGACGATGAAGGCGGCGAGCAGCGGGCCGAGCGCCGAGCCGAAATTGCCGCCGACCTGGAACAGCGACTGGGCGAGGCCGAAGCGGCCGCCGGAAGCGAGGCGCGCGACACGCGAGGATTCGGGATGGAAGATCGCCGATCCCAGGCCGACGAAGGCCGAGCCGACAAGCAGCATCTCATAGCTATGCGCGAAGGCCAGCATCAGCAGGCCGATCAGTGTCAGGCACATGCCGACGGGCAGCGAGAACGGCAGCGGCTTCTTGTCGGTGTACATGCCGATGACCGGCTGCAGCAGGGATGCGGTGACCTGGAAGGTCGTGGTCAAAAGGCCGATCTGCCAGAAGTCGAGCTTGTAGTCGTTCTTCAGCATCGGATAGAGCGACGAGATCAGCGACTGCATGACGTCGTTGAGGAAATGGCTGAAGCTGACCGCAAGAAGAATTGCCATCACCGTGCCATCGGCGGACGACGATCGGGCGGGCATGGCGGTATCGGTCACGGCATAAACTCCGGGCGCATTTCAAGGACAGGCTGACATAGACCCGAAGGCCACGCCTTTCATGGTGCACGCTGCGGTACTGTACGGTCCAGTTGTCAGGCCTGGCGTGCACCCGCCAGGGCGGCGAAGCGGCCCGGCGTGATGCCGAAACGGGCGCGGAAATGGCGCGTCATGTGGCTCTGGTCGGCGAAGCCCGAGGCTGCGGCGGTCTCGGCAAGCCCCTCGCCGGCCGCCATGCAGGAGCGGGCATGCGCCAGCCTGCGCCCGACGAGATAGCGGTGCGGCGAGGTGCCAACCAGACGGCGGAAGGCGCGGGCAAGCTCGAAGCGGTCGAGACCGGTGATGCGCTCGAGATCACTTGAGGTCACCTGACGGTCGAGTTCCTCGGCGAGGAACGCACGCGCCGCGGCAACCTTTTCGACGGGCAACGCCGCCGCGCGCTGCGGCCTGGCGTCGTCGCTGCGTCGGGCGGGATGCGCTGCGACATCTGATATGAAGGCGTCGGCCTGCAGCGGCTCCATCGGATTGGGGAAATCGGTGAAGGCATCGTCGATCAGGGCGGCAAGCTCGGCGTCGCGTTCGACCACGCCCGGCACGAAGGGCAAGAGACTGTCGCGACCGAGTGCCCGGCAGATCAGCCACGGCTCGATGTAGAGCATGCGGTAGGAAAAACCTTCGGGCACGCCGGCATGGCCGTCATGCACCTCGTCGGGGTGGATGACCATGCATTCGTCCTGGACGCTAATCCTGTCGCTGCCGCGATAGCGGAAGGCCTGCGCTCCCGACAGCGTGTGGCCGACGGCATAGGTTTCGTGGCGGTGCGGGTCGTAGGCATGGCCGCCGAAGCGCGCGACGAGACGCTGAAGCCCGTCGACCGGTTCGTCGGTGGCGATGAAATCTTTGATCATCAAAGCGGGTCCGCAGTGCCTGAGACTGCAATGTCGGGGCCCTTGCACAAACGTTCAAGACCCCGTCGGGAGCGGGCGCTAGCCTTGGGCCATGATGTACCCGACAAAGACCGCCCTCATCCTCCTCGACGAACTCGCCGCCTGGCAGAAGGTGAATGTCTCAGCCTTCCTGACCGGCGGGCTGATGCACGGCTTTCCCGAGATGGCCGGCGGGCCCTACCGCGACAATGACGACAACTTTTACCTCGCGATGATCCGCGAGCCGGTGTTCGTCTATGGCGCGGACAGCCAGACGATAAGGCGGACATTCGAGCGGGCGCGTTCGCGTGGGATGGCGTTTTCGATCTATACGCGGCCGCTGTTTACCACCAGCAACGATGCCGACAACCGCGCCTCGGTGGCGGCGACGCCGGCCGCCGAGCTCGACATCGTCGGGCTCGGCCTGCATGGCGAACGCAAGCTCGTCGACAAGATCGTCAACGGCCTGAAGTTCCTGGCGTGAGGTTTGCTACTTGCTGGCCGCCAGGCGCTTGGAGATCGGCGCGAACTCAGATGTCGACTTGCGCTTGACCGGATCCGGCTCGTTCTTCTCCTGGGCTTCCCAGTACTTCCAGTTCACCTTGCCCGCGCCGAGCTCGTAGTCCATGCCATCCCAGGCGTCCTCGCGGAAGCTGTAGAAGGCCCAGTGCAGCTTGTCGGCATCGAGCGGGGCGAGCACGTCCTCGAGATACTGCGTGCAGAACGGCAGACGGCGCATGCAGCCGAATTCGCCAGCGACGACGCGGTTGCGGGCGATGCCATGGCTGTCAGCCCATTCGACCGGCTGGGCCAGATAAGCCTTGACCCGCTCGGCGTCCCATTTCTGCTCGACATCGCCGTAGGGCACCATGCCAGGATACTGGTAGGGCTTCTCGCGCTTCATGTTGGGGGCGCTGGTGGCGGCGTATGGTTCGTACATGTGGAAAGAGTAGAGCACGCGCTCGTCGGTGAGCTTGGACGGCCAATAAGAGAAGGCGTCGGCCGCTGCATACCAGCCGGCGTCGGCCATGACGGGTGTCGTCGGATCGACTTCGCGGATCGCCTTGATCACCGTTTCGTAGAAAGCCGGCAGGTCGCTCGCGCTGTCCTTCTGCTTGTCGTACCAGGCCTTCATCGCGGCCGGATCGGCATGCTCAGCAAGGCCATTGCCCTTTTCCGGCGCCGGCTCGTTGACGATGTTGTAGCCGGCGACCGCCGGATGGTCCTTGAGCTCGGCGGCGAGGTCGCGCCAGAAGGCGGCGGCCTGGGCCCAGTAGGCCTTGTCCTTCCACAGGCGGCCATCGAACTTCTTGTCGTTGTTCTGGGCCCAGCGCATGCCCGGCAGCGACAAAGGCGCGATCACCACCTTGAGCCCGGCCTTGTCGGCGCGGTCGAGCACTTGCTTCAGCGTCTTCACGTCGGAAGCGACGAGGCCGTCATACTTGTCGGCGGTGCCGATCAGAAAATCGCGCTTCTCCGGCTTCCACTTGTCATAGGACAGCCGCACCCAGGTCGCGCCATAGCCGCGCAGCGCGTCGAAATAGACCTGGTCGGGCGGCAGGCGGTTGAAGCTGTTGCCGCCATGTTGGGGCTTGTCCCAGAAGCCTATGAGATCGGCGGCGTGGGCCTGCGGGATGGCGGCGCTGAGCGCCAGGGCGAAAATCAGTGAACGCATGAAAGCCTTGCATATAAGATTCGAAAGTGGGAGAGGCTTCCTCGGCGGGGATTGCGGCGGAAGTGGGCACGGGCCGCGACCGCCTTTCGCACAGAGCGCAGGAAATGCGGCCTTTGTGGTGGACAAGCAGAGCTGATTCTGCTATCAGCCGCCCACAATTCGCGGTGGAAACCATCGCGGAGGCATCGTGGCTATTGCCGCTAGCCTTAGGATTTCGAACCCGAAAGACAGGATCACACGTGCAGGTACTCGTCCGCGATAACAATGTTGACCAGGCGCTTCGCGCGCTGAAGAAGAAAATGCAGCGCGAAGGCATCTTCCGTGAAATGAAGATGCGCGGTCACTACGAGAAGCCTTCTGAAAAGCGTGCTCGCGAAAAGGCTGAAGCTGTTCGCCGCGCCCGCAAGCTGGCTCGCAAGCGCGCTCAGCGCGAAGGCCTGCTGCCCAGCACGCCGCGCCCGGCAGCTGCCGCTGGTGCAGGCGCTGGCGCACGTCCGGCACGTTGATCTGCCAATCTTTGGTCCTTTTCGAAGGATAACGACGAGGTGGGGCGACCAAAAATCGCCGCCACCTTTTTGTTTTGTCCGGATTACACCGGACGCGGCGCTCAAGCCGTAGAGGCGCAAGCGAGGACACGCAGCGATGAATGCAGTCATGAGCAACCGCAACTTTCTGCTGCGCAGCGGCGCCATGACAGCTCTCGTGCTGGTCGCCATGACCGTCGCCGGTTGCCAGTCTGGCGGCCCGGCCGGCGAGCTGACGCGCATCGACACGATGCAGGGCTCGAGCGAGAACATCTCGTCGCTGAGCGCGGTCATCTCCGCCAACCCGAACGACCCCGAAGGCTACAATGTGCGCGGCTCGGCCTATGGCCGCGGCGGCAAGTACCGCGAAGCCCTGCAGGACTTCGACCGGGCGCTGCAGCTCAACCCGAACTTCTACCAGGCCTATTCCAACCGCGCGCTGATCCATCGCTTCATGGGCAATCAGCCGTCGGCACTCGCCGACTACAACAAGGCCATCCAGCTCAACGCGTCCTACGACGCCGCCTATATCGGCCGCGGCAACCTCTATCGCAAGGCAGGCCGCACCCAGGATGCCTTCAACGATTTCCAGAAGGCGATCGAGCTCGACACCACCGACCCGCGCGCCTACCACAATCGCGGCCTGATCTATCAGCAGCAAGGCCAGCACGCCTTTGCGCTGGAGGACTTCTCGAAGGCGATCTCGCTGTCGCCTGACGCCGCCGAGCCCTATAACGGCCGCGGCCTTTCCTACCTTGCCACCGGCGACGACGACAACGCCTTCGCCGACTTCAACATGGCGATCAAGCTCGACGGCAAGATCGCCGAGAGCTGGGCAAACCAGGCGCTGATCTACGAGCGCCGCGGCGAAAAGGCCAAGGCTGCCAAGGCCTATTCCGAAGCGGTCCGCCTCGACCCCAACTACAAGCCGGCGGTCGACGGCCTCGCCCGCACACGCGGCGGCGCCTGACTTTTCTGACGAGGCATCGCCGTGAACTGCCTCGTCGTCCTGTCGCATCCGCTGCCCGAGAGCCTGAACAGGCATTTCGCCGAAACGGCAATCATTGAACTCACCAGCGCCGGTCACAAGGTCGAGTTGCTCGACCTATACCGCACCGAATTCGACCCGCGCCTGACGCCTGCCGAGCGTGGCTCCTATTATGGCGGGAGCTTCGACGCGGCCGCGCTCGAAGCCCATGTCGAAGCACTGCGCGAGGCGGAAATGCTGGTGCTGGTGTTTCCGACCTGGTGGTTCGGCCTGCCGGCCATGCTGAAGGGCTGGGTCGACCGGGTGTTCGCACCAGGCATCGCCTTCGACCACGGCAGCGACTTCGGCCCGATCAAGCCCCTGCTCGGCAAGCTCCGCCATGTCGTCGTCGTGACTACGCTCGGCAGCCCGTGGTGGGTCGACCGGCTGGTCATGCGTCGTCCGGTGCGCCGGATCCTGAAATGGGGCCTGTTCAAGGCCTGCGCGCCGAAGGCCCGCTTCGCCATGCTGTCGTTTTATGCCGCAGAAAAGCCTCGGCCCGAGCGCGTGATGCGTTTCGCCGACGCGATTCGCCGGCAATTGCGTGAGATCGCCTAGCCGCGCGCCCCTTCAGACGGGAACCTTTCAGCGGCTATGCGGTTGATATCGCTTCATGCCTGAAAGGATTACTCTATGAAAAAGCTCGCCATTCTCGCCCTTGCCCTTGTGCCGTTTGCGGCACCTGCCCACGCGCAGTTCGGCGCCAAGCTCGGCATGCTCAGCTGCACCGTCAACGGCGGCACCGGCTTCGTCCTCGGCTCGAGCAAGGACATGCAGTGCACCTTCACGCCGGCCTTCGGCAACCGCGCGCAGGAGATCTATTCCGGCCGCATCAACAAATACGGCGTCGACATCGGCACTACGACCGGCGGTGCGCTGGAGTGGCTGGTGCTGGCCCCGAGCCGCGACGTCTACGATCCGGGCGGGCTTGCCGGCAACTATCTCGGCGCAACGGCTGAAGCAACCGTCGCCGTCGGCCTCGGCGCCAACGTGCTTGTCGGCGGCTCGAGCCGCTCGATCGCGCTGCAGCCTGTCAGCCTGACCAACCAGACGGGCCTCAACGCAGCAGTCGCCATCGGCGCGCTGCAGCTGACGGCGCCGCTCAAGTAAAGATCACGGCGGTCGGGGCTGCCGCAATTGGTTGCCCCGACCTGCCCCTGTCGCAGCCTTCGCGGAGGCGATAGGGATTCCCCTCGACATCATCGCACCGCGAGGGGAACAGCATGCCCGAGACTGCAAATCTCATCGCGTTCGCCGCGATCGCGCTCGGCATGGTGCTGACGCCCGGCCCCAACATGATCTATCTCGTGTCGCGTTCGCTCAGCCAGGGTCCCAAGGCCGGCCTGATCTCGCTCGGCGGCGTGGCGCTCGGCTTTGTCGTCTACATGCTCTGCGCGGCCTTCGGCATCACGGCACTCGTGCTGGCCGTGCCCTATGCCTATGACGCCATCCGCTTCGCCGGTGCCGCCTACCTGCTGTGGCTCGCATGGCAGGCCCTGCGCCCAGGTGGACGCTCGCCCTTCCAGGTGCGGCAGCTGCCCAAGGACACGCCGCGCAAGCTGTTCGCCATGGGCTTTGTGACCAACCTGCTGAACCCCAAGGTAGCAGTGCTTTACCTGTCACTGCTGCCGCAATTCATCGACCCGACCGACGGCAGCGTGCTCATGCAGTTGCTCGTGCTCGGCTCTATCCAGATTTCGATCAGCATCACCGTCAACGCCATCATCGCCATCTCTGCCGGCTCGATCTCGGCCTTCCTTGCCGGCAACCCCGGCTGGGTCGCGGTGCAGCGCTGGCTGATGGGCACGGTGCTGGCCGGACTGGCGGTGAAGATGGCGACCGAAGCCCAGCGCTAGGCAATCGGGCCCGCCGGCTTCCTGCGTCGGCGCGTGGCGGGCTTTGGAACAGGCAGCAGCGGGTCGGCCTTGCGGCCAAGGTCGACGGCATCGCGCAGGACGTCGAGATGGCTGCGCGGGCCGCGTTCACCCGACGGCAGCACCTCCCAGCCCTGGGCAGCGGTCGACCAGTAATTCGTGTGGGTGAAGATGCGGCCGAACGCCCAGTTCAGCCTGACCTGAATGTTGAGGATGCCGGGGCCGAAATTCTCGGCCAGCGGGCCGGAAATCGGATCGCCGGTCAGCCAGCCATTGCCCTTATCGTGGATGTTGGTCCAGCGTGTCGCCGCAAAGACCGCCGCGTGATGCGGATATTTCGGCGACTTCTGGGGATAAAGGATGCCCGAGGTCCTGGTTTCCGCGACTGGCGGGCAGGTCGAAAGCAGCCGTTCGTCGACAGCCTTGGCGAAGTCGGCGGCATTGTGCGTGACCAGGAACTCGGCATGGGTGAGCGGGCTGCCGAAAGTGACGAAGTCGCTGACCTTCCAGCTGTCAAGCTTGTCCGACGGTGCAGTACGAAGCTGGCGATAGAGCTGCCATTGCAGGCCGCGAAATTCAGCCAGCTCGGCCGCATCCATGGTGACCTTGGCCCGCTCGCCACTGTCGATGGGCAGCGCCTTCTTGCCGACGGCACGGAATGCCTTGAGCAATTCCGGCTCGGTGCGGTCGTTGCGGCCGCTCGGCGCACGCTCGGCCCACAGCAATTGCAGGATGTCGTAGGCGACGATGGTGCCAAGGCTGTGAGCGACCACGACGATGCGGTCATAGGCCGGGTCGTCATTCAGCCCGCGCAACAGGGCAAGCCCCCTCTCCCGGACCTCCGTGCGCTTGGCGATGGTGTTGGGCTCGGCCCTGACATAGATGGCGACGTCGCCGAAATACGGCAGCAGGAAGCTGCTGACCAGCCAGCCGACAACGACCGCGGCAAGGCTCCACACCCAGCCTGGCGCGAGCCATGTCCCGAGCCCGAACCACTCGATCAGGTTGGGCACGACCAGCAGCGCCGCAATCAGTACTGACACCACCCAGGCGGCGATGTAGAGCCGGCGCGCATCGGCTGGAACGTCCGACCACTTGCGCAGCAAAAGGCCCTTCACCCAGGCCACAAGGCGCTGAACGGTGGTGCCCTGGGTAATGTCGGACCAGTAGAGCTCGTAGAATTCGGTCCGCCGCCCGTTGATGTCGTCGGGCGTGGTGATCCGGCGCAACTCATAGGAGCGCGCCCGCCGGTCGGGATGAACCCAGCTCTTGTTGATCACCCCCTCGCCATCGGGGTTCGGCTTGCGCGCGCCAAACCTGCCCTCGGTCCGGCTGAGATCGGAACTCCACACAGCAGCGACGAAGCTGCGGATGGTGTCCATCGGCCGTTGCTCGCCCATGCCATGGACGATGACCACGGCCTGGCGCGGAACGGCCGCGGTCGGTGACGGCTTTGCGGGAAGGCTGACTTTCATTCGCGCATCCCCCTGAAAAGAGCGAAGACTATTCAGCAGCCTAGACAGCGTAGGTCAGTTCAAGCCAACAAAAAAGCCCGGTTTGCACCGGGCTTTTGTTAGCAGTGGTTTTGGTTGGCTGAGCTTTAGGCTCAGTGATCCATTGCCTTGACGATTTCTTCGGTCATCTTCTTGGCGTCGCCGAGCAGCATCATGGTGCCGTCCTTGTAAAACA
>NZ_JAFLWW010000007.1 GCF_018555685.1 Aminobacter anthyllidis | reverse complement strand
GCGACGTCCTGGCCAAAGGCTCTGCAACCGATCAAGCCGTGTTTGCCAGCGTCGCCAGGATCCACAACCGGATCAACGAGACGCTGTTCGACAGACCACAGGATTATGCGCCCCGCTTCACCACCAACCCCAGTGGCGGCATCGACCCACGGCCGTGGTGCCAGGGATTCTACGCGGCTATCAATCTCAACATCAAACGCTGGAAACGGCTCCTCGACCTCAAGAACCCCAACCACGGCCTGCTGCTGCCCATCCTGATCTACTGCGTCGACAAAAAGGGGAGGCCCGTCCTCGGCAAGCCCAGGCCGGGGCCCGAGACCGCGCATTTCATCGAGCACGAGGCCTACAAAGACATCGCCCTCGTCATCCCCGCCCTGCGCGAACTCCACTACGTCACCCGCTATGACGATCCGAAGTGATCGGCGCCGCCGCGCGGACCAACGATCGATCTAACCATCAAGACGATTTCGGGAAAGGTGCCTTGGCGCATCGCTTACTGCTGAACGCGCTCGGGCCGCGATGATCCCGGTTCCGAGCGGCGTGCGAGTGTGGCTGGCGACCGGCCACACCGATATGAGAAAGGGCTTCCCGGGTCTGGCGCTGGCGGAGCGTGCCGCGCGTCGGGGCCGAGGCGCTTGCCGGCCGTGCGGCGGCGTTCAAGTCTGGAACGGAGGTGTTGCTTGCCCGGCTGAAGCTGGAGATCGAGAAGCTCAGGCGCGAACTCTACGGCAGCGTCCAGAGCGCAAGGCCAGGTTGCTCGAGCAGTTAACTGCAGCTCGAGGATCTGGAAGCCGGCGCCACGGAGGACGAACTGGCTGCCGAGCAAGCGTCGCACGCTACCCTGGTTAAGCGTTCGAGCGTCGTCGGCCGTCGCGCAAGCCGTTCTCCGAACATCTGCCGCGCGAGCGCATCGTGGTTGCTGCGCCTGAGAGCCGTCCTTGCTGCGGCTAGACGAAGTTGTCGAAGCTGCACACGTTGGTCTCGTGGTCGCTGTCGAAGGAGAGAGCCACGGCACAGCGTTTGCCGTCGTTCCAGCTCTTAGGCTTCAACGAGCGGCCCGCCCGCACCTTGTTGACTTTGGAACGCCAGACGTCCTCGCTCCACTCCCACGGTTCCATGTCGATCTCCAATCGATAGCTTGATAACTCAATCAATGTTCAGGTTGGGAACACGAGAACATCGGAGGCTGCGAAGCAAAGCCGCACGGGTTGTCCCGGCACGACCGTTGGAATCCTCCCGACATTCTTTCGGATTACCTGCAACCGAGTCTCACCCGGTAGGTCGACGACCACATGCACATCGGCCCCCAGAGGCGCCACGTCGACTACGACACCCTCTAAGAGATTCTGGTCTGGCTCATCACTCACAACACCCTGTGTGACGTCCATGAGTTCAATATGTTCCGGTCTGATGCATAGATCGGCACTTCCACGCCGGTCTGTCGGCGCTGATCTCGTGCGTATCTCAATTCCATTGCTGGTGATATAGGAGCTAAGGTCTCCACTTGATCGACCACGTCTGGTTGCGCAGAACCAATTGGATCTGCCAACGAATTCAGCTACAAACTTATCTGCGGGCGCCTTGTAGATTTCTATCGGAGAACCGCGCTGAATCACCTTTCCCGCATGCATGACAACGACTTCGTCTCCGAGGCTCAGAGCTTCCTCCTGATCGTGCGTAACGACAATGGTGGTCGCGCCTACTGATCTGAGGATTTCCTTTAGCTCGATACGCAACTCCAGGCGAAGCTTGGCATCAAGTGCGGATAGTGGCTCGTCTAGCAGGACGATTTGGGGGTCAGTTGCCAGCGCCCGGGCAAGCGCTACGCGCTGCTGTTGTCCACCGCTTAGCTGGCTAGGATATCTGGCCTCCATACCGAGCATGCGCACAAGTGACAGCATCTGCTGGACCCGAGAAGGTATCATCGGTTTCGGTGTTCCGCGGTACCGCAGTCCGTACGCGACATTCTGCTCCACCGTCATGTGTGGGAAGAGCGCGTAATCCTGGAACAGAAGCCCAACATTGCGTTCGTAGGGCTTTAGATGGTCAACGTTTTCGCCAGCGATTGCCACTGTGCCGCTGTTCGGCGTTGTAAACCCAGCTATCATGCGTAGCGTGGTCGATTTCCCACAACCACTCGGTCCCAAAAGGGAAAGAATCTTTCCTTCTTCTATTTCCAAGCAGACGCCTTCAACAGCGACAAATTCGCCGTATTTCTTGGTGACGTCTTTCAATTCAAGAACATTCATTGATTCAAGCCTTATAGATGCCGTGGCCGATAACCCGCTCGAGACCAAATATGCGATCGAGCACAATCAAAATGATGACAGTTAGCCCCATCAGAAAGACGGCGGCCGCAGCGAGCGTGAGATCGAAGTTCGACCTCATCAGACCTACGAGAGCGACGGGAAGCGGATACGTATTAAAGTCGCTCAAAAAGAGGCTGATTGTTAAATCGTCCATGGAGAATGCGAAGGCAAAGATCGCACCAGCGGCGATACTATTCTTAGCAAGCGGCAAAATTATCGTGAAGAAAGATTGGCGTTCATTGGCGCCAAGGCTCAATGCCGCTTCACCCAGCGTCGCACTTATGCCAGCCAGCCCAATCAGTGTCATTCTGATCGTAAAGGGAACTGTGATGAGAAGGTGCCCAGCGAGCATTTTAAGAAATGTTGGAACCGCGCTCAATGCCGAAAATGCCATCAGCAACGCAAACCCAATGATAACTCCTGGCAGCACTAGAGGCGACAGGAAAGCCGTCGTGACAGGATCCCGCCATTGCGCAGTCATTCGACTGATGGCCAGCGCGGCCAAGGCTCCAACCGTCGTCGCGCCGACGGTTGTCGCGGTCGCCAGCAGAAGGCTCGTGCGGAGTCCGGACCAGAGATAGCCATTATGGGCAAACTTGGTGAACCACTGCGTCGACAGACTCGGCGGAGGAAATTGGCCAAGATAGTTACGCGAGTCAAATGACATGATTACGGTCATCACCACTGGGAGCAGCAAAAACACTGCCGTCAGCGCGATTGTTGCCTTTAGGAGTACACCAAGACCGGCGTCTGTGTGTCGCTTGCTAAGCATTCTTACTATGTCCTGTCAAAGAACGTTGCAATCCTAGATATGATAAAAATCATCAGAAGCGATAAGACCAACATGATAATCGATATTGCAGCCCCGCTGGGGTAGTTAGATACTTCACTAAACCGACTGTAGATAATGTTTGAAATAAACTGTACCCTTCCGCGCCCCAGGATCCAAGGGATTGCGAAAGCGCTTACGCCAAATGTCATTGAAACCAAAAATGCAGACACGATTCCCTTAATGCACAGCGGGATAGTTACTGAAAGATGTGACTCTATTGCCGATGCGCCAAGAGACTGCGCGGCTTCAGTCAGGCGAGGGTTGAGATTCAGTATCGCCCCTATCATGATCAGGATCGATATCGGTATAGCATAGTGGAGCAATCCGACAATGATGATGATGTTAATATATGCAGTGCCGTTCATGTTGACACCAACAAAGGACATGAACGGGGCGAGTATCCCGACAGAACCGAATGTCAATTCGATCGCATAGATCCGAACCAATGCGCTCAAGAACATTAGGCCGACGAGAGCTGAGATCCAGATCTTTCGCACACTCGCAGATGCATTCTTCGCAATATAATAAGCGACCGGAAACGCTATGATGATAGCGATCACCGACGCGAAGAAGGCCAACACATAGGTTTGGCCAAAATAAGTCGCATAGACCGGGCCGGCGAATTCCGTATAATTCTTAACGGTAAGCGGGGCTCCCGCTACAGCCCCGATACGGCCTGGCGTGAATGTGCGAAAGCTCTCCGCAATGACCGTCCATAGGGGAAGGACAAGGAAGAAGAGATATACGGCTGCCGCCGGAAGCAGCAGCAGTAACTGGGATTTAAAATGTCTCATTTAGACCTCTGGCCGAAGCGCTTGCGCTGAGATACGCCCCGGCTTTCCGCTAGAGTAGAGGCTGGATTTCCTGCTCCCAGCGCTTCATCCACGCATCGGATTGTTCGGAAATATACGACCAGTCGGGAACGTAGGCGTACTTATTCATTTCATCGTTGTTGAACATAAAGGGTTTGGCCTCGTCAGAGACAGCGGCCTTGATATTGGCAGGCATAGCTCCAATAATCCGATTGTATTGCTCGTTTTTAGCGGGACTAATAAGGAAATTAATCAACTTGAACGAGGCGTCTGTGTTCCCGCCTTTGAGTACGCACCAACCTTCCTGCAAGTAGAACGTCCGGAACCCTGTTGTCATTGGATCCATCCTGTTAAGTAATCGCATTTTGAAGTTACGACGGGTCAACTCTGTGAAGGTCCCATTATTATTAAATGTTACGCTAGTCTCTCCGGAGGTGAGAGAATTTGATGTGTCAACATCAGCGTTCGCGACTCGCCCGATGTTTCCGCTGCGCGCCAATTTCTTTACGAATTCCCATGCCGGCTCCATATTTTTTTCGTCGCCGCCTTTGTAAAGCGCCAACGAGACCATCTGGACGTTCTGATTCAGTGTGGGAATAGGAAAGCAGATCTTGCCCTTCAGACGGGGGTCTAAAAGGTCGTCAAGCTTGGCAATTTCGAAGGGTGTGGTATCTTCCCGGTACATCCAGGACAGGGCTGTAATCGTACGAGGGATATTTACGATGTTTCCGGCGCCATCCTTGACGAGCAATTTTTGTGGAATATCGGCGAGATTCGGAACCTTTTCCAAGGTAACCGGCTCCGCCCAGCCCTCACGGGCGACTGTTTGCCACGACACGTCCCATCCGGTCAGAACATCAATGCCGGGGTGTGGCCACATGGCCTTGATCTTCGGCAGAATAGCCGCGGAACCACCTGTATGCAGGATCCAATTGACATTAATGTCCGACTGTTCGGCGGCCATTGCCTTCATTGCTTCGAAGTAGTCTCCGCCCCATTCAACCACAGTGATCGTCTCGGCAGCACGCGCCCCGGCTATCCGCGCGAGCGAGAGACCAACACCAGCAGCCCCAACCGAAGCTGCACTCTTTAAGAGATTTCGGCGTGACATTGTGAACATGATCGTTCTCCCATTGTGAGTATCACGGCAAGTTAGGCGCTAGGCTCGACGCGTAATTTTGACGCGCTCACCTCCCTCAGGCGACGGACGCCAAGGTCATTCGGCAGAGCGTGGTAATGTCGTAGACAGGCAGACCTGTCATTCGCCGGACCGCCGGCGCCGTCAACGGCATTGCCGTGCACTCGAATAGAAAGGCCTTGAGATCTGGATGTGAACCGCGGAGTCGCTCGGCGCACGCCAAGACATCTTTTTCTATATCCGCCATATCCGTCGGTGGCGGTGGTCGCATATTCTCATTTCGCACGAGTGCGCTATCTTCAATCCCTCCGATGACCACCCTGGCCCGTGCAAACGGATCGGTGAGCCCGAGCATATCTTCGCTCAAGTGCTTCGGCTGGGCGACCAGAACGGCGAGCTTAGCGGCGGCCGGCAATTGGCCGAGTAGCGCCGGCAGAAGCAGCAGGCTCGAAGACACCACGGGGACATTCACGGCCGCCGCCACGGCAGCTTGGTGTCGGATAAAGTAGCCACAGTTGGCGCTAATTGCCACCGCGCCGCGCTCGACTAGGCGCTTCGCTGCTGCAACGCAGGCGGACTCCAGTTCGGGCGCGCCAGGGACAACGAGATCCACCCATGCACCCACAACGGTTTCCGAAATGACGGGAAAATCGTAAGTAGCTGAACTCATCAAGGAGCCGCGTGGTGGCACCAGCGGCATGGCGTCTCTTGCCTCCCCACGTTCCAGATTGAGAATTCCTAGAGAGCGCTGCGGTTGCGGTGCCATTCAGGACTCCGTTGGTGTTAGTATGGTGTATCGTCGAAAACATTATCGCGAAATGACGCCTAGATCCGGGCAAAGCCAGCGGGTCGACCGGTTACCTTTAGGTTGCCGGCATCGCTCCAACTAGGTGATCGCAGTGGACAGCAGGCGGCCGCAGGCGTCCAATTCAGTTTGTAGATTGGTGTCTTCTGGCGACGAGATGCCGGCCTTTTCGAGCCCCGATGCCCATCTGCACTCTCCAAAGAACCATCCTTCCAATCCGTCTTCTGGGAGCAGAAAATGCCGCTTGGTGGCAGTCCGAATCTGCCGCCCAGTTCCGAATCAATTTCGTCCGGTCTATACCTAAACATCCAGTGTTCATCGCGTATTGAGGACATAACCGCGGAATAGCGTACGAGCAAAGCGACGTTAGAAAAGACAGCCACAGCCGAGACTGCCGGCCTGATAGCGTCCGAAGACCTCGGCATGAAGGCGATCCATGAATTTGATGTTCAGAATATGCCGGTGATCGTGGACGTCGATGCGGCGGGCGCGTGTATCCGCACGTCCGCTCTGCGGAATGGCGGCAGCAGATAGCAGCTGATAGCATCGCCCGTAATGCCGTGATAGATTTCCAGGCGTGCCGCTCCGCCGACGGCCACCATGAAGGCTCTTGATGGCCTGACGATCGACTCGACCGCGGCTGCATCCGCGTTCGGCCTTGCCGACCACGGCAAGAAGCCCAGGGGGCGGCAAGGACCTTTTCGGTGAACGCATCCATCCAGTACCTTGGGAAGATCCGATCACACAAACTGGCAAGGTCTTCATTTCTATGACGCTTAAGCTCGGTCGTCCGATAGGACGCACCATTCCGCCAAGAACAACGCCATGGTTTTCGTCACACGCTTGACTGACTCCAAGTCGACACGCTCATCAAAACCATGCGCCTTTTCCACCGTCGGCCCATAATTTACGCCCACGTATCTTGGTAAAGGTTGAAATACCGGGTATCTGAGGATGCAGATGTCACCACCTCACGCATCGTCGTGCCGGTAATTTTCGCGTGGCTCGGCGGAGGATATCTTCCGGGACTTCAGTATGTTTTACGAAATAGCCAGCCGACATGTGTCCAAAGTATTCGATCACAGGCGGGTATGACGTACGCCGATGGCGCGAAGTAATGATCGCCGACTTGGCTTGCCGGAGCTCGTCAACTTCAAGACCCATTGAAACTGCGACCATGCCAGCCGTTTCCAAGAGTCCGGTATGGCCAATTGTGCCATCTTTGGCTCCCAAAGCGAACTCGGATTCGGTAAGTCCCGCACCAATGTGCCTCATCTCGTCTGGCCCGTAGGGAGAAAAGTCTACTATACGCCGTCCATCTACTCGGTTGACCTGCCAGCAAGGCGAGGATGCTGAGATTGGAAGAAGGTCGAGTATAAATCCAGGATTAATCCCTACAGCGGTAACGCGTGCACCTGCCGCCTTCGCCTGACGATCAATCTCCTCTGCAATGCCGACATTGGAGCCAAGCGGGAAGAACAGCTCCTGCGTTATAGTTACAACGTTGATGCCTCTTGCGATCAACGATTCGATAACGGGATATGCCTCGGCTGCGAAAGCCGTCGTCGCGTGCAGAGCAACATCGGCCTTCATTTGTTGCGTCGTCTCCGGACACCTGAATACCGTTGAGGGTCGGCTCCTGAAGCAGGTCGCCAAGATCACGACCGATTTTGTTTCGATCGTTGTCAATTGCGCCGACTATGGTTACGTCGCTGCGTCTCGCAAGCAGGCGAAGCATCAACCCACCCATTGCTCCTACGCCATATTGTATAATTCTCATTGTTGGTTTCTCCCAGTAGAACCGGATCGTATTGTCAATCAGCTACTCGGCAGATGGAATGCTGGTTGCTAACGAAGAAATTGCTCTATGTAGCCAGCGCCTCGACCGAGCGCTTCATAATGACGCGAAGCGGCAGAGATTTTGGTGAAAACGTCCTCATATCCCAAAGCCACGCCCTGAGGATCAACATAGACGTACCCGCCACTTGCATGGAATAGCGTAATCATCTCGCTACAATCTTCAGGCACGACGAGCGTATGCGTCTCGCCCGGCGGCTCGAAAGCATAGTCGCCAGCTTTGACGATCCAATCGTGTTCCAGATAATGCCACGTTCCTCGAAGTATTATCGCATGAACCGGGCCGCTGTGGCGGTGCCGAGAAAGGACTCCGGATTTTGTGACTCGAAGTAAATTGACGTAATATCCCTCGCTAACAGAAAGCAGAAGCGGTTTGAACCAGACGCCTTCAGCCTGGGGGACCCAGGCATCTTGGTCCGTATCGAGATCAAGGGCCCGGGACAAGAACAGGTCGGGACGCATGCCAGGCGGTTGGGGCATTTGGTATGGTTGTTTTGAAAAGTCGAGTGCTCTATTCACGAAATGCCTCCTCTTGAGACGAGGCAGGAATGATCACTGCCTCTGCGGGTTATTAGGCCCTCGATTCCTGGCTACGGGGTGGAACAGTTCGATTGCACCGAGCGGCCCTCGTAATGGCCAGGATTGTGACCCAGTCTACGTCAAATCAGATTTGCCTGGGCCGTTTGCACGGACCTCGATGAGCCAATTGGTCGCTGTAATGGCTTAACCAACTGAGGTCAGTTGCTTTGGGCTAAGCCGGCGCGCGGCAGCACGGCGGTGACCTTCCAGCTTTTCGGTCGCACACTGGCGCACGGCAGCCGGAGCCACCGCGGCGACGCCGCGCTCGTCCAGCCACTGGTGGGTGGCGATCTTAACGTAGGAGCCAACCCAAAGACCGCCGGTATAGCGAGCCGCGGCCATCGTCGGTAGGGTGTGGTTCGTACCGCAGCACTTGTCCGAATAGACGACGCTGGCGAGCTCACCGACAAAGAGCGAGCCGTAGTTTCGAAGCTTCTTTGCCGTTGCTTGCGGTATCGCGTGTGTGGACCTGCAGATGCTCCGTCGCGATGTAGTCCGAATAGGCAATCATCGTGTCTTCGTCCTCCACAACGGTAATTTCGCCGTAATCCTTCCATGCGGCCCCCGCTACCGGAGCCGTCGGCAGGTCTTCGAGCTGTCTTTCGACTTCCTTGAGAACGTCTGCAGCAAGCTTGCGGTCAGTCGTCACGAGGCCAACACGGGTGCGGACGTCATGCTCGGCCTGCGCCAACAGATCGGACGCGATGGTTGCGGCATTGCCGGTTTCGTCGGCGACGATGAAGATCTCGCTCGGGCCAGCAAGCTGGTCGATCCCGACCTGACCGAACACTTGGCGCTTTGCTTCGTTGACGAAGGCGTTGCCCGGGCCAACGATCTTGTCGACTGCCGGAATTGTCTCGGTGCCGTATGCCATGGCCGCAATCGCCTGGGCTCCGCCAACGCGGAAAATGCGATCTGCTCCGGCAAGGTGGCAGCCTGCGATCATGGCGGGGTGGGCGTTCGGCGGAAGGCAGGCGATTACCTGGTCACAGCCGGCCACCTTGGCCGGAACGATGGTCATCACTGGAGCCGACAGAAGCGGGTAGCGACCGCCAGGCAAATAGCAGCCAACGATTTCAATAGGAATGACGCGGTGGCCAAGATGAAGTCCCGGCAAGTTTTCGAATTCGAGGGGAAGAATGGTCTTCAACTGGGCCTCGGCGAAGCGGCGCACGTTAGCGATGGAAAATTCCGTGTCTTTCCGGGTCTGCGGATCGAGATCGGCGACAGCTTTCTGCTTCTCCTCGGTGATTTCGAAGTTGGTGACGTCAGCCTTGTCGAAGGCAAGCGAGTAATCACGAACCGCAGCGTCCCCACGCTTGCAAACGTTCGCAATGATCTCCTTGACGGTTTTCTCGACCGGGGCCGTGTCTGAGGCCGCGTCCCGGGAGGGCTGCTTAATTTGGGTAAATTTACCTTTCAGCGCTATTCATCCTCGACTTGCCGGCACTTTGGCTCAGCTACTGCCCGGGCGTTGGTATTGTCGTGATTTGCTGCGGCACGCTCGGGCAGACAGACCAACCAGGGCGCTGAGCATGCTTTCACCGGTTGGCCCTGTAGGACTTTCCGTCGTTCGAACTTCATCATAGTTGCAAGCGCCACGGGTACGGGTCATCTCAGTATGTGGGCGGCGTGATCGCGCTCAGTATCTCGCTTTCCCGGTCGCAGACGTTGCGGAACCTGTGCGGCAAACGGCTGTCAAAATAATAGCCGTCACCTGGCCGCAGAACCTTTTTTTGATCTCCAACGGTGACCTCAACCGCACCGGAGATAACCATTCCAGCTTCCTGCGCTGGGTGGGTGAATTCCTCGCCAGAGTCTGCTCCTATGGCGTATCTCTCCTGAAGCATGAGCAGTTGCCGGTTCGGGTGATTCAGCCCGATCACCCGGTATGAGATCGTCTCAACTTTTCCTATCTCCACAAGATCGTCGGCCGCATAAAACGGCGGGTAGGGCAGAGTCGACTGGAGGTCAGAAAAGAATCACGTAAGCGTCGTTCCAAGGGCATCCAACACGGCCCCAAGGGTGTCGATCGAGGGGCTGATTTTTATCGCGTTCCATCAAGGAGATCGTAGAATGGGAGATACCGGATCGAATGGCGAGTTCTCGAACGCCCAGGTCGCGCCTGCGCCTCAGCTCCCGAAGCTTGCTTCCGATCTTGGGCATGAGGACCTCCTATTGTCTCAACAGGTATGCCTAGCCGGCACTCGGCATGAAGGAAGGTCGCGCCTGGTTAGAGAACGGCTCCACTGAGATGTAGCTGATGACTGAGGAACAGTCACACTCCCAGCTTTGACTGATCCTATGAATACCATGTCTGCGAGGACCATCGCCAATTGCGGTGATGCAGGACAGGAGCGGCAGACGTTGCGCTTCAGCCGAGTGAGGTGATCGCAGACGCCAAGATCAAGACCGACAAGATCAATGCGACGGTGCTGGCACATCTGCTCCGAGCTAACCGTCCCTGGTCCATCACCAATTCATGAGGGGCTCCTCGAGCAGACGTCGGAGCAGCGGAGTTCAGCGAAGGACGCGCTAGTCATCTGAAAACGCGATGGCACCGTCCGAGACATTATACATGGCAGGGCATCTCCCGGGTTGTGTCGCAAACGCGGAACGACGGTACAGAAAGGGATGGTCCCTTGGGTCGTTATGCCACGAGGATCGCGAACTGCTCGGCGATCGACGGGCTGGGATTGAAGGGATAGCGCGCCTGTCGTTTGCGCATGATGTGAACCATCTCGATGCCGGACAGGATAATTTCGGCGGTCCCCTCCGACTTGAAGCCGAGCATAGACCTGATGCGGCGCTTGATGCGCCGGTGATCCTGTTTGATGCGATTGTTGAGATACCGGCTCTTGCGGATGCGGATCGGCGTCGGCGATCGCCGCAATCGCTCCCGCAGCCGGCTTTCCGCGCACGTCGCGCCTGCGCATTTCGCTCACGCTCAATGTCGACGAAGCCGCCATTTCGGCCATGATCGAGGCGCTCGTCGAGGTGTTGGCCTCGGCATGACCAAGCGCATCGTCATCACCGGAACAGACACCGGGATTGGCAAGACAGTGTTTTCGGCAGGGCTCGCCGGGCTGCTCGACGGCTTCTATGGAAACGGCGAAGGGACTACCGATGTATCCCGATCGCTTCTTCTTGGCGAACCGAAGCTGGCTAATCGGTACCTACAGCAGCAGCAAACCCGACTACCATGAGTCGCCAAGCTCGCGAAGACACGAGGGAACGATCGTTAAGTGAGCTCGATACCAACTGCCTCGCGTCGTTCGGCAGTGAGATGAGCTTGAATCCTGGGCCAAGCCCCACCGAGACGTGTATTTGTTTGCCTCAGGTATCCGCGTTTCCTTCAATTGCGACGCAGCGGCCCGGCACTATCTATCTCGGACGCAGATGGAATCCATCTATAGTCGATAATTGGCAGGCCCGGCGGATAGGACTAATTACTTACTAAAGCATCCATGGCTGTCGAAAACCAAGGGCCTTGCGTCCAAACTTGAGAAAGCTTTCTCGATGACAACTCAACCACAACGAGCCCTCGGAATTATAGGACTGGACATCGGGCCCGCGCCCGGTGATTTTTCGCCTCCGCAGCCGGGCTCGGTCTTCAATCCGGCAACCTTCGACTTCCCAATAATCATAGAGACGGCGGTCGGCGCTTGGGCGGAGAAGGTCATCCCCGGCGATCCCACTCTTGAGGAAGCCTACGTTGCAGCTGCGCGGCGGTTGGTCGATCGCGGAGCCGTCGCAATAACCGGGGACTGCGGCTACACTATGCGGCATCAAGCGGCGGTGGCTGCATCGGTTAATGTACCTGTGGCGATGTCCAGCCTGCTCCTGGCGCCGACTTTGCTTCGCCAACTGCCGCCAACTGCCAAGCTCGCCGTCGTGGCCGCGCAGGCCGGACATTTGGGTGAAGATCTTCTTGGGATCGATGATCCGGCCGAACGTGCGAGGATCGTTATCGGCGGCATCGACGGCAGCAAGTTGGTGCAGAATGAGAACATGCGACCGCCGGCGCCCACTGACATCGCCGACATTGAGAAAGACGTTGCTGAGTGCGTCGCGGAACTCCGCGCTGCGCATCCGGAAATTGCCGCGCTGCTGTTTGAATGTACAATGTTCCCGATGGTCACGCCAGCAATCCGCCGTTTAACAGGCCTGCCCATCTATGACACCGCAACGCTTTATCGGATGACGTTCGCAGCCGTCGCCTAACCGCTCGAGGCTATCCTAAACTAACTCGTCAGGTCATGTGTGAGCTTAGTGAGAAGGGCCTAGAGCACGTCCGCTGAACGCGGAGTCGGAATTTTGGTGACGAGCACATCTCGGTGTGATTCCCTGCCTTCGGATCAGGAGGTAGAGATGGCACTAGCAGCGAGGACCGTTCCTGCAGGCATCGACAGGCGGGATGTCTGAAACGATGCTGGCAACGCTTTCCAACATTCGGAAAGTCGGAGACATCATCGTGGCGTTCGAGGATGAGCAGCAGTGCCGGCGTCGCCCGGAAGGCGTCGTGCGGCCGGACGGCAGAACCTGCCCAGCTTGTGGTTACAAACGCTCGGTCCAGCCGTAACATCGCAGCGCTTCCACTAATCCTCACTGTTTTCTGCCCAGACCATTGGTCGCCGTTTGCTCCATGGTCTGGCCTCCTCCAGATCGCGTGCGATACGAACTAGTGTAGCCTCGTCGCCAAAGCGACCGACGATCTGAAGGCCGATCGGCAAGCCGTTCGTGCTTTGCGCCAAAGGTAAGGACACCGAAGGTTGTCCTGTAATATTGAAGACTCCGGTGTACTGACAAACTGCGCCATCCGCTTCTATGAATTCCTCTGCGGACAGCGTCGAGTGGGTAGTGCTGTAGATGCCACCATGGGCAATGGCCAAGTGGGGCACCGTGGGGGTCAGCAGGATGTCGAACGCTTGGATCGCCTCGCCCACGCGGAACCGCATCCTTCGCAAGGCCTCGTGTGCGTTCCCCGCTGGGCTACTTGAAGTTCGGCCATATTCATATAGCTTCAAATTTATCGGCTCCAAAGAGTCCGCGTTGATTGTACGTCCCATGACCAGCGCGGCGTCATCAAGAGACTTCGCGCTGTAGCTTGACAGGCCTAACCATATTCTACTGTACTCGGACTCGTACGGCACCTCCATGTCCGAAACAAAGTGGCCCATTTCTTCGAGAAGTGTGGCCGTCGATTCGACAGCCTGTAGCACTTCCGGCTCGACATCGATCGCGCCCCATTTGGTCCTCGCGACCCCAACCCGCAGAGTGCCGGTGGGCTGTGAAAGTTCCTCCACGTAGGGGCGGTCCGGCTGGACAATAATGAATGGATCACCGGGGTGAGGACCGGAAAAAACGTCCAACGCGGCGGCCATATCACGCACCGTCCGACAAACGACAAAGTTTCGCGAAAGGCCAAAAGAGGAGTCCTGCTGGTCCGGGCCACCGGAAATACGTCCGCGTGACGGGTTCAGCCCGACAAGGCCGCACCAGGACGCTGGAACGCGAATTGACCCGCCGTCGTCACCACCGTGTGCAATCGGAGTAATGCCGGAGGCCACCGCCGCTGCGGCTCCGCCGGAAGAGCCTCCTGCCGAGCGTTCCACATCCCATGGATTGCTAGTGATGCCATTAAGAATGGATTGGGTCATTGTGCAGCTCGCAAGCTCCGGCGTTGCTGTTCTTCCCATGGTCCGGAGACCCGCGTCCCGGGCGCGACGAAAAAAAAAGCTGTCAGTGTTGGGGCGATAGCCTTTGAACAGACGGCTTCCCTTTTCCTGGAGGCGGCCAGCTTCGCTGGGTCCAATATCCTTGCGAAAGAATGGCACGGAGTTGAAGAGCCCAGAATCCGCGCCGGCGACAGTCTCGGCATCTTCGTAGAATTCGATTACCGCATTGATGCGCGGATTAATTTGGTCGTAGGCCTCGCGGGCTAGCCGCGCCAGTTCCACAGCAGTCACTTCGCCTGCGCTCACGAGAGAGGCCAAACCGGTGGCATCGTACCTTGCGTACTCGTTTAGTTTCATGCGCAGACTCCTCTTATTGTTTGGCGCTTGCGAGAATACTGGTGTTAGTCGCCGTATGCGCCACTAGACAGTTAACGGATTGGCTGTCTACGAACATGTTATTGCGGCAGACCGAGTACCTATCGGAGAAACACCGGTGCCCCGCGGATAGATCCCGGGTTTGCGAATTGTCCAGAGCTCGACAACCAAGCGACGCCCCGTCATTCCGACCATGATGTCGGACACCGGGAAAACGCGTCTAGTAATGTTTTTCTTTCATGGTCATTCTCTCACGAGATGAAATAAAGCAACTAGTACAGATATGTTGACGCAATCTGTATTTCCTTGCTTATGCCTCAGCGCTTCAGAGTTTTTGATGCTGCGGTCGGTCGCCTCGTCAATGATACGAAGATTGCTTGCAGACAACTGACTTGGACTGAGCGCAAGCCTAAGAACTGCGGGATCGGCCATCATTCGCCAGCCAGCACGCAGACAAGTGCTGCGGTCCCACTTCAATGGGCGGCGGTTCCTCTTCCCGGCAATGGTCGAAGGCCAGTGGACAACGCGGATGGAATCGACAGCCCTTCGGCACGCGCGCAGCACTTGGAACCTCGCCCTGCAGGGCCGGCGACTCGGCGCGACCTGCATTGCCGCCAATCTGCGGAGTGGCGTTGCGCAAGGCGACCGTATACGGATGGCGTGGGTTGAATGTGATTTCGTCGGCGGTGCCGATCTCAACCAATTTTCCAAGATACAATACGGCAATCCTGTCGGCGATCAACCAGGCGAGCGGCAGATCGTGGGTGATGAACAGCAGCGCCATATGGTGCTTGTCACGTAGGTCAACCAGGACCTGAAGAATCTGGGCGCGTATCGAGACATCGAGCATCGACACAGGCTCGTCAGCAACGATGAGCTCCGGCCTAACGGCAAGCGCTCCGGCAATTACGACCCGCTGGCGCTGGCCGCCAGACAGCTCGTGCGGGAAGCGGGAGAAGAAATCACCGGGTGGATTGAGCCCGGCGGATGCAAGAGCCTCGCTCACCCGCTCGGCGAGTTGGGTGCCGTTCTCGACCAGTCGCAGTGAACGCAGTGGCTCAGCCACAATATCGAAAACGGTGTGTCGCGGGTTGAGCGCCTGATAGGCATCCTGGAATATCATCTGCACGCGATGCCGGTAAGGTCGCAGTGCTGAGGACCCTTGAACTGACGTCATATCGCGGCCTTCGAAAAGCATTCTGCCGCCTGTCGGCTGGGCAAGCTTGGTGATGACGCGGCCCAGAGTCGTCTTGCCGCTTCCCGATTCCCCGACCAAGGCGACGATCTCGCCACGTCCGACGTTGAGATCGATCCCGTCTACCGCACGCACCGCGCGGACAGGTCGGCCCAGGACACGGTCGAGCATCCCTCCCTGGATAGGAAAATGGACCTGCAGGCTCTCGAGACGCAGGATGTCGGCGTTATCAGGCATGAGCTGCGACCTTGTCTTCTTGCGAGGACCGGTGAAGATGACAAGCCACACGTGACCGCCCGAACTTGTCGAAGCTGGGGACGTCGGTCGCGCAAAGCCCCATGGCAGACGGGCAACGTGGATGGAAAGCGCAGCCTGAGGGTCGATTCACCAAGTTGGGGGGATCACCTGGGATTGGCCGGATCATCTTTTTGCCGTTCGCCGGGTTTGGGATCGAGTCGATCAGCAATCTTGTGTACGGGTGCTTAGGCTTGGCGAAAATCTCAGCGACAGTGCCGTCCTCGACGATGCGGCCCGCGTACATGATCATCACGCGATCACAAGACTCAGCCACCACAGAAAGGTCGTGAGTGATCAGAATGAGGGCAAGGTTAAGCTGCGATCGCAACTCCCCTAGGAGCTTGAGGATCTGAGCCTGTGTAATGACGTCGAGCGCAGTGGTCGGCTCATCACCAATGATGATCGAGGGGCGACACGCAAGCGCCATGGCAATCATCACCCTTTGACGCATGCCGCCGGATAATTCGTGGGGATAGGCGGCACCTCGATCTGCTGGAATACCGACTAGCTCGAGTAGCTCCCCTGCCCGGGCGGTCGCCTCGCCGCGCGGCATCCCAAGCTTAAGCATACATGGCTCGGCAATCTGCTTGATGATGCGGTGTACCGGGTTGAGCGCATTCATTGCGCCCTGGAACACGACCGAAGTTTCGCTCCAGCGATGTGGACGCATGGCCGCATCGTCTTCGATCGGCAGTCGGTTGCCGCGATAGCACACTTGGCCGCCGCTGACCCGCGCGTTGGGCGAAAGTAGACCAGCGATCGCCATCGCGGTCGTGGTCTTGCCACTGCCCGATTCTCCGACGAGGCCAACGGCCTCTCCGGCTCGGAGTGCGAAGCTTACGCTGTCGATCGCACGCGACGAAACGCCCTTGAGCCCATAGTCAACAGAGAGCCCGCTGACTTCCAGAAGCGGAGCCTTGTCTTGGGAGGAGCCTGTCATGGAATCACCCTCCGCCGTGGATCGAACGTGTCCTCGAGGGCATTGCCAATCAGGACGAAGCTAAGCGAAACCGTAAGTACGCACAGTCCGGGGGCACCGAGGTACCACCAGGCTCCAGCGCTTGCCGCACCGGCGCGTTGAGCGAGCGAAAGCAAAGTGCCCCATGAGGGCTGCAGCGGATCGCCAAGCCCGAGGAACGAGAGCGATGTCTCGACATAGATGGCGCCGGTGACGACCAGCGCACCATTGGCTGCGATTTGAGGCACGAGATTGGGGAGGAGGTGCCGCACCATAATGCTGAGATTACTGCTGCCCGCAACGCGTGCGCGATCAATGAATGTTCGCTCCTTGAGCGACAGTGTCTGGCTGCGAACGATACGGCCGACGAAGGCCCAACTCGTCAAGCCGATAACGACAATGATCACGAAAAGAGAAGGACGAAAGCCAAGGATATCTCGGCCCCGCCCTATCACCTCGAGAACCACGGGTGTAATGACCAACGCCAGCACGAAGGAAGGTACGACGAAAAAGAAATCCGTCAAGCGCATCAGCCAGACGTCAACCGGGCCGCCAAAGTAGCCCGCGGTCATTCCGACCGTGGTTCCGATGACCAGGCTAATCACAGTCGCCAACAACGCGATCGTGAGCGATATGCGAGCACCGTGCACGACCAAATTGAGCACGTCCCGCCCCACCTCATCGGTCCCCAGCAGATGCTGGCTTGAAGGGGGCTCGAGGAACTCGCCGGTTGCATTGATCGCAGTCTGAAGCGGCCCCACCAGAATATTGGGCATCGCTGCCACAACAAGAAAGAAAACCAGACAAACGAGGCCCACCTGAGCGCCGCCGTAGCTAAGAAATTGACCTAGGAAGCCTTTTATCGCGCGCGCACGGCCTCGCGGGGAATACGGGACAATAGCATCGCTCATTGCCGTACTCGCGGATCAAGAATGCCGTAAGCTAGATCGGCTACGAGGTTTGCGAGAACAATCGAGGCACCGAGCAAGAGGAAAACCCCTTGAAGGACTGGGTAATCCCGCGCATTGAGCGCCTCTACCGTCAGCCCACCTATCCCCGGCCAAGCGAAGACGGCTTCAACAGTGATGGCACCCGCCACCACGTAGCCGAGATTGAGGGTGATCAAGGTCACGACCGGCAGCATTGCATTGCGGAATGCATGACGCATCAGCATCTGTCCGCCGGTCAGCCCCTTGGCCCGTGCGGTTACCATATAGTCCTCGGTCACAACGTCGCTCATCGCGGCCCGGGCGACCACGACATATTGCCCAATCAGACCAAGCGCTACGGCAGAGACCGGTAGCGTGAGATGCCGCAGGTAATCGAGCACCTGGTCAAGCGAACGCGTAGAAACGCCGGGCGAATATGCACCGTAGCCGGGAAGCCAGCCCAAAGCCGTGCTGAAGATCACGATCAGGATCATCGCGACCCAGAACGAAGGCGTTGAATATAGCAGCAGCGAGGCTCCCGTGGCGATATGGTCGACGGCTCCTCCCCGGCGCCAGCCCGCATATAGACCAAGCATAACCCCACACACTATGGCGATGAATTGAGCTAGGCTGACCAAGACAATGGTGGCGGGCAGGCGCTCCACAATCAGGTCAGCGACACGCCTGCCCCTGAACTTGAAGCTGTAGCCGAAATCGCCCCGGAGAGTTGCCGACAGGTAATCGACCGCCTGGTCCGGAAACAGCGGCCGATCAAGGCCCCAGTTTTGGCGCTGTGCCTTCATCTGCTCAGCGGTCACGCTGATGCGCGCCCCGCCAAGCAGAAGCGATGCAGGGTCACCTGGAATGACCCGGAACAGGAAGAAGTTCAGGACCGCAACCATCAAGAGGGTTATGATCGCCCTGACGAGGATGCGCCCGAAGTGCCGGCTCGTCCGTCCCCCGTTCACGGCGTTGGCTCGGGCTTCAGGCGATCAAACGGGAAATAGCTCACCTGCGACACCGCAGCGTCCGTCCCCCAGCCCTTGAAACAATCCTTACGATGGGCCTCGAGCACGGAGGGGTAACATAACATGATATACGGTGCTTCGACATAAATGATCCGCGCCGCCTGGTCGACCAGTTCCCGGCTCTTTTTTAGGTCGACGGTGCGGTCGACTTCCGACAGGAGCCCGTCGAACTTGTCATTTGTCCAATACGAACTATTGCTGACACCGATTTGCTTGCTGCTGCCCAGCGCGAGGATATCGTGAGGTGAACGAGACAACCAGCTACCGGCAACGAGTAAATCCCAGCCTCCACCGCCGTCCGCCGGCGCTACCGTGCGGGCGGTGAGCGCACCTGAGTCGAGTTGGGTCACCGACACGGGAATGCCAAGTTTCTCGAGCCAGCCAGCGACAAGTTGCACTGCCGCAATCGGCATCTCGATCACAGTCGCGAAAGTTCCGGTGATCAGTTCAAGCTGGAAACTGTTACCTTCCTTATCCTCTCGGACACCGTCTCCATTCGTGTCTCGATAGCCGGCGGCATCGAGCCGCCGCCCTGCCTCAGCAAGGTCGAAGCGACGCATGATGTCGCTCAAATACGAGTAGTAATCGGCCGCCACCGGCATTGCGAGTCCAGCCCCTGGGTCGGCGTGCCCGCGGAAGGCCCGATCGACAATGGTCTTCTGGTCGATTGCGAAGCCGATCGCATCGCGAAACACCGGATCTTGCAGAGCCTTTGTGCTGCCCTTTCCCTGCCCGGATACTGTGTTGAAGGCCAAGTAGTTGCGCTGCTCGGTGGGCACTTGGCCAACCACAATGTCAGGATCTTTCGAGAGGTCATCCCACTGGGCGGCTGTCAGGCTGAGGGCATAATCGAGACTGCCGCTCTTTAAACCTTGGGCAATCGGATCGGCCGTGCTGAAGAGATTAAGGATCATACCGGCTGTTGCTGGTTTTCCTGTGCGGAAATATTCGTTCGGCGTGAAGCGCACAAACTGGCCCTGCTGATATTCCCTTACGATCATCGGCCCAGTCCCCACAAGAGGCGGGTCGTTGCGGAAAGTGCTCCGCGCATCAGCATAGCTGATGTCTTTCCAGATATGCTCAGGTAGTATTAGAAAGGAGTTGTCAATTAGCCAGCGTGTAGGAGCCTTGGTTACGATCTGCAAAGTCTCGTCATCAATGGCCGCAACGGATGCAATTTGTTCCATGCCGTTCGTGCTGTTTTGGCCAATATTCAGTTCATCTGGCTTGCCTATGGAGCCAAGCAAAAAGTTATAAGTGAACGCGGCGTCTCTGGCGGTGGCGGGTCGGCCGTCCGACCACTTCAGACCTGGCCATATCTTGAAGATCCAAGTGAGATTGTCGTCAGCAACGGACCACGTCTTGGCGAACCCCTTCCGGTCCGAGTAGAGTTGGGCGTCGCTGCCGACTAGGAAGTCATAAGTGAAAATGAGGGGCCAGAACGAGCTAGAGGTTGCGAAGGGATTCAGGGAATCGGGAGCGGCAATTGCCGCGATGCGCACGATGTGATCGTCGCACGACGACGAGGCGAAAACTTTTGAGCTCATGACCCAAGGTGCTGCCGATCCCAGCAGCATTGCTTTCACGACGGCGCGGCGACTGAATGGCCACTTGTTCATAGTCTTTTTCCTCCTCATCCAAATTATGTGTATCTGATCGCATTCGGAACAGGCTGGCGACGCAACACGCGCGTCATTCCTGAACCAAGAAGCCGCGGTTCCCCTAATAGCGCTTCCATTGGAGTTGCGGTTGCTCGATCCCACAAGGATATTTTTTATATTGCAGGTATCTGGACTCCAGATAGCTGTCCGTCGTTTCGAGGCCAAAGTGGGTGCCGCCTGCGGGCCTTCACCACCCGCAGCCGGCCGGGAGGGGCGAAGTCATTGCGCCAACTGTCGGGTCGATCTGGTTCCGTATGTTCTCCCGCATCTTAAGCGGCAGAGTGTAGAAATGGCGTTTGCCATTACGAATCTGCAGCCTCAGTTCGGAATCAACTGCGTCCGGGTTGTACCTAAAAAGCCAGTGTTCATCGCGATTGAGCGCATAATGATCGAACCGGGGTACGTTCTGTGCTCGACGGCTACATAGGGGTGTCGGCTCCCCAATATGCGCTCCCAAAATGCGTCTTTGCGTCCCAGGTGTAACGAGCGAATAAGAATTCCCAATCTCCGGCGACGTCACGAATTGAACCGCGCCGGGTTGATCGGAGGCCGTTTCGTTTGAGTCACGCGGCCATGGCTGGTTCTTCCAGCATGGCATAGTAGCGTTCCTCGGCTTCGGCCGCCGGGATGTTGCCGATGGGCTCCAGCAGGCCGGCGATTGTTGAACCAGTCGACCCATTCCAACGTCGCGAACTCGACGGCCTCGAACGAGCGCCATGTGGTCCGCGTCGATGGATCACCTCGGCCTTGTAGAGGCCGTTGATCGTTTCGGCGAGAGCATTGTCGTAGCTATCGCCGACACTGCCCACCGAAGGCTCGACGCCGGCCTCCGCCAAGCGCTCAGTGTGAGACCCACAGCATGTTCGGCGCCGAGGCATGGAACTGGCGATTGACGTGATCGAGAGGGCATGGTGCCGCCTTGTCGCTCACCGTGGTGCGGATCGGCTTGCCGCGGATGATGCCTTCGGGCCCATGGCTTTCATCAGGCGGGCAACTGTGCAGCGGGCGACATCGAAGCCCTCGCGTTGCAACTGCCGCCAGACCTTGCGAACGCCGTAGACGCGGAAATTAGCCTCGAACACGCGTCGGGCCTCATCCTTCAAAGCCTCATCCCGCTTCACCCGAGCCGACAGCCGCGCTTGGCGACATGGTCGTGTAGGTCGACGGAGCGATCGGCAGCACCTTGCAGATCGGCTCGACCCCATGCGCCCCTCGGTGATCGTCGATGAACGCGATCATGGCTTGAACCGGCGGTCGAGCTCCGCCTGGGCAAAATACGCGGAAGCCTTGCGAAGGATCTCGTTGGCCTGGCGAAGCTCGCGGTTCTCGCGTGCCAAGGCCTTGAGTTTCGTCGCCAAATCCGTAGGCACACCGGCTCGCACGCCACTGTCGCGCTCGGCCTTCTTCACCCACTCATGCAGCGTCTGCGCCGTGCAGCCGATCTTGGCGGCGATCGACGACACCGCCGCCCACCGCGAGGCATGCTCGCCTTCGTGATCCAGAACCAGCCGCACCGCACGGGCTCGGACCTAGGTGTTCAGTCCCGAGGTCAAGTGGACCGGATCGATGCGGAAGCGATCTGGCTGTTTGGCCCATGCCGTGCAGATAGCTTCGTAAAGTGTAAGGCCATGAAGGGTCTTGAGCCGCCTGGCGAAGTTGTATCCATCGAGGAAGGCGGCAAGGTGATTTTCAAGTTGCCGGTGGGTCTCATAGTGATATCGCCGGACGGTTGCCTCCTTCAGCGTTCGGTTCATCCGTTCGACTTGGCCGTTGGTCCATGGGTGGTTGGGCTTGGTGAGACGGTGATCGATGCCATGCCTCCAGCAGGTCCGGTCGAAGGGGTGGCCGCGCCAGCGCGCGGTCGGGCCATGCCGGTTCTTGGGCAGGTCGGCGAACTGGATGCCGTTGTCGGTGAGCACGGTGTGGATTTTGTAGGGGACGGCTTCGACCAATTCGTCGAGGAAAGCTCTGGCGGTGACTGTGGTCGCCTTCTGCATCAGCCGAGCGAAAGCGAACTTCGAGGTCCGATCCACTGCCACGAATAGGTAGAGCTTACCCTCCTCGGTTCGGACCTCGGCGATGTCGATGTGGAAATAGCCGATTGGGTAGCGCTTGAAGGGCTGTTTGGCTGGCTTGTCGCCAGCGACCTCGGGCAGGCGGCTGATACCGTGGCGCTGAAAGCAACGATGCAAGGACGACCGCGTCAGGTGCGGGACCGTCGCCTGCAGTGCATAGAGACAGTCATCCAGAGGCAGCAGCGTATGCTTGCGGAAGGCGACTATCGCCGCTTCCTCCTCGGCAGTCAGAACGGTGGAGCGTACGGTCTTCGGGCCCATTGGCGCATCATGGACGAAGGTCCGCTTGCGCCACTTGGCGACAGTTTTCCGATTTAGACCGTGCTGCGTGGCGAGTTCTTTGAGCGGAGCTTTCGATCGCTGTATCGCTGCTCGGATGGCGTGCGTGGTCGTGGCGCTGCCGTGGAGTATCTCTCCCATAGCTGATCCCTGAATGAAGGGGCAGCTTGACTGATTCCCCTACACTCTGGGACCAGACACCTAGGGAGAGAACTTGTTGGTCGTCTTGCTTGTCGTGGCTCCACCTTCTCAGCAGTTGGAGCCTCCGATCAACCCGGCGCGGTTCAACTGCCAACGGACCTACTGGTTGATGTTGTCAAGGCTTACATCAAAACTACCCGTTCCTCTCCTGCTATCAATACCAATGCTTGACCACGATCACTTCTTACCCGGCCCCTGCTCTGGTGTGGGTGTAGGGGCCGCAGATCGTTCCTTGCCACCGGTCGGAATCGGTTTGATAGACCAGTCGACTAAGTCAACAGCTCGCTGAAGTATCGCCTCTGTCTGAGCAACGTTGGGTGAAGCGGCCATGACCTGCCCGATGCAATCTGAGTCTTCGCCTTTGCTAGTTAACGGCGTCTTGGGTCCAACATACAATTTGATCTCGGTAACACCTGATACGGCCGCCGCCCGACTTGTGTCGATCCATTCGAGGATGCCATCGCAATCGGGGCGTAGGAACCGCGCGGCCGCAGTGTGCGAATGCCTTCTGCGCAAATCGCATTTCTTACCTGTCACAAGCTTGATGTGCTCCGTGATGAGATCAACACCGCAAGCCAACTGAATCAGTTGGGGATCAGGAGCGCCGGCAAGACGCGGATTTACTTCGATGACTACCGGACCTCGCTTTGTCCACCTGAATTCAATGCACGTTGGTCCCCAACCAAGGCCGAGGGCTCGCAAACAACTCAGAGAAACATCTGCGATGCGTCTATACTCATAATCAGTCAGCGGGGCCGGAAATGTCATGCCACTAAAGAGGAAATGGGGTAGAGGGCCAAAGTAACCTGCGGTAATCCCAATGATCTCTGCTTCCATGATCTCAGCGATATAATGCGGGCCTTGCGCGAATTGTTCGATCAGTATCCTCGGTGAACACCTCCATGCGTAATCTCCGCACAATAAATGTTTCGTATGTTCGGCCACCTCATCGCGATTGCGGCACAATCTAACGCCTCTGCTCCCGGCGCCCATTACTGGCTTGAGAACCACCGGCAAGCCGACCTTTGCGGCAGAGTTTTCAACCTCCTCCAGGTTTCCCCCAACGCCATAAGCAGGCATTGGAACACCGGCCTCCGCTAGGTATTGACGTTGAGCGAATTTGTCGCAGCATCGTTCAATGGATTCAGGCTTCGGCCCCGGTAGCTCGAAATTTCGGCAGAGCTTGCCAACTGTCGCAGACAACGGCTCATTTTTGAATGCAAAGCCAGTAATGCCAGCAAGGTCATAGGTCGCACGCAGGCGGGAACATTCGTCGATGAGCGCATCGACATTGTCTGTGTCGACACGGATTGTCTCAGCGCTTTCCGCTGCAAGATAGTCGTACCGAGTTGGATCAGTCGACAGGGTGATTGGGTGAAGACCAAGACGCTGGGCCGCTTGGATGTAGAGCGGACCGTTACCCGGATGACCTTCGACCAGAATCAGCGCTTTTCTTGCCATGGATTTTTGACTCGGAAGTTGCGTGCGGTGCGGTCCAAGTCGGCATCAGTTTTTTAAGCCGCGCAAACCTCGGACGTTGGGTGAACGTACCATTGTCGGCGGTTTGCGGTCGCAAAGGTTCTGTGAAATTTTGTGATGAGCAGTCGAAACCGGCGATCGGAACGGTCTGGACGGGTGCCATTCCCTTCACCAGGACGGCCGCCTTTGGCGGGCGCGATGAACAGATTAGATTCTGGCGGGCGATCGAAGCGGGGCCGAGCAGCGAAGATGCTGCGCTCGAACCCGGAGTGTCACAGCCTGCAGGAACCAGATGGTTCCGAAAGGCGGGCGGTATGCCATCAGCGACGTTCAGATCCTCGGCGAAGCCGCTCTCCGGGCGATACCTGTCATTGATGGAGCGCGAGAGATCGCACTTCTCATGGTATAGGGCCATTCGATGCAGGAGATTGGGCGCCGCTCGGTCGCTCCCCCTTGACAATCTCCCATGAACTGCGGCGCAACGCGGCCACTCACAGCGGCGGGTTGGAGTATCGGGCGACGACTGCCCCGGTGGCTGCATTCATGGCCGAGCGATCGGATCAGCCGATAGAGACCGTAGCCGGTCGGGCCGGCCTCATAGCAAAAATATACTCGATGGAACTTGGCGGCGATCCGCTGGACAACGCGGCGCATGCTCGTATCCGAGGCATCGACCTCGCCGAAGAAGCGAACCTCTCCCTCCCGGCCCGCGTCCGCAATCGCGATGGCGTTCCTGAGCTTCGCGACATCAATTCCGACAAATGCTTCCCTATAATCTGACACGGCTCGTCCTCCTGTGATGAGGATCGGCTCGGACCGCCCGAGATGGGGTATTCGGCTTGAGCCTCAGCTTCGGGCGACTATGGCATGGTGGATAAGCTTGAAGATGCTGCGCTTCGAGGCTGAGGTTAAACGTGGTCTGCATGCCCGCAGCCACAAGCATCTCAGGGAGAAGCGCAGCATGACACATTATGCAGGATTGGATGTCTCCGTGAAAGAGACCGCAATTTGCATTGTCGACGAAACAGGCAAGATCTGCCAGGAGATGAAGGTGCCGAGCCATCCCGAGGATCTTGTGCGGGTGCTCTCGGATCCTGCCTGGACCTTTGAGCGGATCGGCCTCGAGGCCGGACCGCTGTCGCAATGGCTGTTCAGCGGCCTGGCCGAAGCCGGCCTACCCGTGATCTGCATCGAGACCCGCCACACCAAGGCGTTCCTGGAGGCGCAGCCGAACAAATCCGACCGCATTGATGCCCGTGGCATTGCCCAGATGATGCGGGTCAACCTGTTCCGCCCGGTCCATGTCAAGACGCTGACAAGCCAGAAGCGGCGGGCACTGCTGACGGCGCGCAAGCTCTTGCAGGACAAGGCGATCGCCATCCAGAACGACATCCGCGGGCTATTGCGCAACTTCGGCCTCAAGGTCGGCATGGTCGGCGCCGTCAAATTCGAACACCGTATCCGCGAGATCACCGAAGGCATGCCCGACCTGGCCGAGATCGTCGAGCCGCTGCTCGATGCTCGCCGCAAGTTGCGCGAGAATTTTGCCGCGCTTCACCGCAAGCTTCTGGCGATCGTCCGGGATAACGAGGTCTGCCGGCGGCTGACGACGATACCGGGCGTCGGTCCGGTGGTGGCGCTGGCCTATACCGCGACCATCGACATTCCGGCCCGCTTCCGCAACTCCGAGGCGGTCGGACCGATCTTGGGGCTGACGCCGGTGCTCCATGAGTCGGGCGAACGCCGCCGCATCGGCCGGATCTTCTGCTGCGGTGATGGCATGATGCGAACGCTGCTTTACGAAGCCGCGCAGACCCTGCTGACGCGCGCGACGAAATGGTCGTGGCTGAGGGCGTGGGCGATGAATGTCGCCAGGCGACGCGGCCGACAGAAGGCCATTGTCGCATTGGCCCGTCGGCTGGCGGTAATCATGCATCGCATGTGGCGCGACGGCACAGAGTTCCGCTGGACACGACAAGACATCATACCGAGGGCCGCCTGATCGTTCGCCGACCATTGCAGCCTGCCGCCCGTGCGCATGGGCCCGTCAAGGGCAAGTCGCTGCGAGATGGCCCGTGGCCCTTGACGACCTACCTGCGCGCGGGCGGCCAGCGCAAAGAAGGTCGGGACGAGGAGATGGTCGCCAGCAGTCGAACGCGGAGATGAAACATGATCGCAGAGCGAGCGTGACAAGGATCACCCCATAAGATTCCACCTGCCGGTGGAAAAGGGGCGTCCTTCGCGGGACGATGAATGAGGTGAGTTCGCGAGGGTTGCAGTACCGGTCGCATCACAACGATCAGGACGCTTCCGAGATTGTTCCACCTCATTCTCCTGAACCCCCATTAAGGGCAGGGCCAAAGCGCCGATCCCGGAGAGAAGCAAGACCCCGCGAAAGATGCGCAACGCCGGCGAAGCGGAAGGCTCGAAAAGCGCTTGACTTCAACACGCCGAATAGAGAAGCAACACTCGGACGCACAGTGTAGGGCGAGCCACCTCACCGACAGAGGCGGACATATGGTCTCTTCAGCCAGTTCACAGGGAGGCCAGAAGGCTCAGGCCTAATTCCTCTTTTGGCCGATCGCTTCCGGATCAATTCACGCTCTTTGGATGGAGGCATGCCGGCGCCACAGCGTGCCCGCCGGCGAGGTAAAGTCAGTATCCAAGGTGTTCCAAAGCTCCAGCGTTTTGCAGCGGAACATCATCCAAACCTTGTAAGCAAACACATCGGGACGGTGACCCTGGTCGGACCTGCTCAGGTGCTGGCCGCGCAACAGCGCACTGCCTACAAAGCACCCCTATGCTGGGGAGAAGACACTACGGCTGTGCTCTTAAAGGTGCTTAGCTATTCATCGGCGGCGGTTGATCGATTGATCAACGACGGCGTGTTCAGCGAACCGATAAGGAATAATTGCGAACTCCAAAATCCCGCCAACATGCCGGCAGCCCCCGCCTGACGATCAGCCAACGAGCTGCTGCGAAAGCAGGCCATTATCAAGAATATAGTCCGCCGCCCCTTTCAAATCGGCACGGACTGACACCCTCACCCACAGCGGGTCCCTAGCAACAAGAGCCCTTAGGATTTCTTTATGCCGATCGTTGCCACGCCATCCCGTTGTCTCGGAGTGCAGCAGATTGAAGTATGGCCCGACCTGGAGCCAAAGCGACTCGATTACGTTCATTAGCGCCGATGAGTCCGAGATCGAGTAAATCGTGAAGTGAAAATCCTTGTTCAGTTTGAGGTATTCCTGAACGTTGGCGACGTTGTGCGGCAAGCTTGCAACCTCGCACATTTGCACATGAAGCGACCTAAGACGCTCCAGAATCTCATTGGTGAGGAACGGAACGCTTGCCTCGGCGGCTGCCGATTCAATGAGAACTTTGGCCTTGGTGAGGTCTCTGTACCTATCTTCCGATAGTGTCGGCACACTCACGCGCCGATTCGGAAGCAGCTCCAGGGCGCCGGTCGCGACGAGGCGGTTGACGGCTTCTCGTACCGGCATCGTGCTGGTGCCCATTGCTGTCGCGATCGCCCTCAGCGGGACCCGCTGACCGGGAGCAAAGCGCCCACTCATCAACTCCTCTCGCAAGGAGGCGTAAACTTGGTCCGGAAGCGAGAGCTTACTTACCGTCCCCATACCCTCGAAGGGTGTGAGCACGGATTGAGATCGCGCGTTCATTTAATCCGTTCCTTCGAGTCGCGTTTGCAATTCGCTAGATCGATTCAATAGCGTTGTGATCACAGTCCTACAAGCTGCGTGCAGATGGTTGGCTCGAACAGATGGACTTGCGAACAGCTGGCTTCGCACATACTGGCTGCCATACCCCCACCTGCGGTCGATGTTCACAGCCCGCCGCCGATCAAGTATGACAGTATTGTTCCCGTGCTCTACGGATCGCAATCGGTCCGCAGAGCACGGCGCCTTGGGAGGCCTGGTTTAACTCTTCTGGACTTCACGCAGTCGACCTGCCCATACGCGACGATCAATAAGAATGCTCATCGTATTTGGCTGACAGCCTGCGGCTCGTCACGAAATTGACAGCTGCTGAAACTTCCGAAAGATAGTCGTCTACGACGGGCAGGTGAGCCGGGTTAACGCCCTGATGAATCCCCAGTGGTTCGCGCATGCGGCCACGGAACCACCCTCTCTTTTCGAGGCGATCGGCAACGGCCATGATGTCTATGGCCGGATCAGTGGCGACAAAGGTGACGAGATTTGCTTCACCTGTTGGTTCAAGGCAGACCAACCCCGGTATCTTGTTGATGCCTTGAACCAAACGCATTGTTGCATCCATAGTCTCTCGAGTTGCTTGTAAATAGCCTTCCTCGCCGAGATATTGCATCACAGCCCAAGCTGCGGCGATGGCTCCGCCTGGCTTTGTACCCATGAAGGTCGGCGTAACGTATGTTCCGCGCGGCCAGTCGCTGAACTCAAAGCGTTCGTACTTTTGCACTTGAGCGTCTCGATAGAGGACTAGGCTCGCGCCTTTCGCCCCATAACCAAACTTGTGAATGTCTGCTGACAAGCTGGTAACCCCCGGCACATTAAAATCCCATTCGGGAATTGGATAGCCGAGCTTCTTTGCAAAAGGCGAAATGAACCCGCCCCAGCACGCGTCGACATGGAGCCAGAGCTGACGCTTCTGAGCCAGCCGGCCCATATCAGCGATCGGATCAAAAACGCCGTACGGATAACAGGGGGCGGACCCATAGAGCATTATTGTATGTTCGTCTATTGCCTGCTCCAGCGCCGCGAGGTCGCCACGTCGCTCGGCGTCGAGGTCAACCCGTTTCACCGTGACATCGAGTATCTCGGCAACCTTGCTTAGGCAAGGATGAGCTGTAAGCGGTGTGACGACGTTGTAGTAGCCAAATTTTTCCTCCCGCATCGCGCGCGCCTGATCTCGGGCGGTTTTGACCGCCTGAAAAACGCTCTCGGTGCCGCCAGAGGTGAAAGATGCCCCCGACCCGTCCGGTGCGTTGAATAGCTCCAGCCCGATCGCAAAGATGTCGTCGATCATGCGCGATAGGCTCGGAAAAGCCCTTCCGGCGCCCAGTCCGTTCTCGGACATGAATTCACAGTAGGCCTCCTTTTGAACCCTCAGAGTTTCGTCATTGAAAAAGTAGGTATAGGACGGCACGCGCCCTTCCCGCCATTTGAAGTCACCGCCCTTCAATTCCTCGAGCTCAACGCGCAGCGTGGACCACTCGATGCCCTTTTTAGGCAACCCGCGCCGCTTGTGCTCAATGTTCGACATTCCATTCCTCGCAAATGATCTCGGATGACTAAACCCAATTAGTATAATGTGATCACTTTTTTGGCAACACAATTTGCTTTTTCAGTCGATCCGTCGCCGGACCTGAAATTTGGCTGGAAACCGTCGCATTCCGAGGACTTTAACAGGCTGGCCCACCGATTGCCGTAGCGTTTTCGTTGACATTCGGCCATAGAGCCCTTGCAACCGTCGAAACCATGTGATCACATTCTGAAAGTGAGGCTGCGCAAGTGGTTTCGGGTGAATGCCACAGCTGCTGAGTGCGAGCGCATTCGAGGATTTGAATGGCATCTTTCCCACCGTTTACGACGCAAACGTGGATTACAATACAAGAGCCCCAGGATCAGAAGGCACACCCATGAAGGTTCTCTGCGCCCAACTTCAGCATGAGACGAACACGTTCAACCGTCGCCCAACCACACTCGATCACTTCGCGAAATCGGGAATCCTGCGGGACGATGAGATCGCTAAGACGTTTCGTGGAACACGTACGGATTGGGGTTGCCTGTTCGAGAAGGCCGACGATTTTGGTTGGAGCCTGATCACGACGATTCACGCAAACGCTGTCCCCTCAGGTGTGGTGACGGACCAAACCTTTGAACAGCTTTGCGCGCCGATCCTGGAAGCCGCTGAGAGCGGGAAGCCAGACGCTGCGTTGTTGATGCTGCACGGCTCAATGGTAGCGGCTTCCTTCGATGATTGCGAAGGGGAATTGCTTAACCGCTTACGGGCTTTGTTGCCTGAAGGTGCACCGATCGTGGTGACGCTCGACCCACATGGCAATGTGTCACAAGCGATGACCGCCGCGGCAAGCGCGTTGACCGCCTATCGAACGACACCACACGTCGACCAGTACGAGACGACGCAGAGAGCTTGCGAGCTTTTGAAGGAGATCAGCGAAAAGCGCCTGCGCACTCGGATCGTCCTGGCACAGCCACCCACAATTGACGGGCTGGATCGCGGGCGCACGATCTCCGGATTTGGTCCGATGGTGGATATATTGCGCATGGCTAGTGCGGCCATGGAGCACGAGGCCGGAATCCTGACGATCAGCATCCAGGCTGGTTTCGTCTTTTCTGACATTGAGAATGCCGGACCAAGCGTCGCGGTAACCGGCCTAGCCGAGGCGTCCGGCCTTGAATTGGTCGCCCAGCGACTGTCAGGTTTCATCTGGGCGACGCGTGCGACAAAGACGATCGCCATGTTATCGATAGACGAGACAATCGCGGCGCTGAGGGCGGATCAAAACGGGCGCGCGCCGTTGCTGATTGGCGACTACACTGACAATCCGGGTGGCGGTGCAGCTGGCGATGGCACCGCGCTTCTAAAGGCGATGATCGATGCGGACATTCGCAACGTTGCCTTCTTTTCCATCGCGGACCCGATTGCTGTTCAGACTTGCTGGCAGGCGGGGGGTGGGGCCAAAGTTGAACTTCAACTTGGCGGTCGAGCCAATCCCGATCTTGGTGGCGGCCCAATCGGTATCCACTGCACAGTCAAAGCACTTTCTGACGGCCGCTATGTCCGCAAAGGCCCTTACTTCAACGGCGTCGAAGCAAACCTTGGACCAAGCGCGCTCGTCGACGTCAATGGGATCAAAGTCATTGTCTGCACCTATGCAAATCAGACAGAAGAGCGGGAGCAGTTTCGCATCTTCGGCATTGAGCCGGAGGCGTTCGATTATCTTGCCTGCAAGGCGATGAACCACTTTCGCGCCGATCTCGGCCCCATTTCTCGTGGTCTGATCTATGTCGACTCAGGGGGAATCTGCACACCGCACCTGTCGCGCCTTCCATACCAGCGCGTCAGGCGTCCGGTCTGGCCTCTTGATGAAGCTGCCAGCGTCAGCGGATCAGGCGAACTAGGGCACGTTGCACGGCACACAGCCACGAAAACGACTTCGCCATTGGACTTGCCTGGCAATGTTGCTGAACTTGCAGTGCGTATCCGACGCCGCATACCATATTCTGTCGGTCCACTGTATCTTCCGGCCAGCTCCAAGAGCGACGTCAAACAATGACCGATTTCCTGCCGCGAACCATCGCCGAGGCGGCGCAGGCGATACGTGATGGCTCGTGTTCGCCGCTAGAGCTGACACAGATTTTCCTTCAGCGCATCCGTTCGCTGGACGATGGCATCAACTCCTTTGTACTTGTCGATGAGGCCGGGGCTGTTGATGCGGCGAGGCGATTGACGGATGAGGCGCGAAACGGCGCCCTGCGGGGACCCCTTCACGGTATCCCGCTTGCGATCAAGGACATCATCGATGTGGCCGGCATGGCGACAACAGCGAACTCGCACGTCACGTCTCGAAAGCCCGCCGAGCACGACGCGCCGGTCGTCAGACAACTTCGCGAGACTGGCGCCGTCATTCTGGGCAAGGTGGTCACGCATGAATTCGCCTATGCCGGTCCTCCGGCCGATCTTCCCTATGGAGCGGCTCGCAATCCGTGGGACACGCGTCGCGACACCGGGGGCTCGAGCAGCGGCTCTGCGGCGGCCGTTGCTGCCGGGTTATGTCTTGGCGCACTTGGCACCGACACCGGCGGTTCGATCCGCAATCCGGTATCGTATTGCGGCGGGGTCGGCATCAAGCCGACCTGGGGCCTCGTCGACACATCTGGAATAATACCACTTGCGTTTAGCCTTGATCACTGCGGACCGATCGCCAGCACCGTGGCCGATTGTGCCATAATGCTGAATGCAATGGCGAACCCAGACCGAGGTGCGGACAAGGACTTCAGCTCTGCACTTGGCCAGCCAGCCAGGAACTGTCGCATCGGAGTCCTTCGCTCATTCTATGACTATGAAGGGGGCGCCAGTGACGAAATGCGTGCAGCTCTTGATGCAGCGGCGGAGACGTTCCGCTATCTCGGATGCACCACAGTGGACATTCAGTTGCCCGACATCAGAGACTTTGTCGCATGCGGCCGGATCATTGTGCTCAGCGAAGCTTATGCTCTCCACTTTGAGGATCTGGAAGCGACGCCTCGGCGATTTGGGCGCTGGACACGTGACAGGATTATGGCCGGACGCTTGCTTTCGGCAAAGGACTACATCCAGGCGCAGCGCGTGCGACACGGGCTGCGAGCGGCCGTTGAGAATGCGTTCGCGCAATGCGATGTCATTTTGACAGCCTCGGCCCTCGGCCAGGCCCCGCTACTCGAAGAAGACGGCAATGACGCCTATTGGCAGACGCGCTATCCCACGATTGCGTTCAACCTGACGGGGCATCCGGCGCTTGCCATGACATGCGGCTTTTCTGGCGATGGCCTGCCGCTCGGCATGCAGATTGTCGGCAGGCTGGGAGCCGAGCCTTTTCTCTTCGGGATTGCGCAGGCTTATGAGACGGCCACCGCGTGGCCAAATCGTGCTCCGATGACATGACACAGAGTCGTAAGAAATGTTCGCTGAGAGATCGTCTGGCGCATCCTCATGTGCCGGCCTGCCGAATTTTCCTATCGTCCGATGCGCTGAGCAGCTTTGCGACATAACCAGCCGCCTCTCCTCGACGCACTCCATGCATGTGGCCAAGGAACGAGAAATGTCATGAACCCGCTGGTCGATCATTCTAAATCCGTCGTCACGTTCAAGAAAGCTCTGACGCAATGCCAGGGTTCAGTGTGACCTACGAACTCGTCCAAAAACGCCTGAGGGCTGCGCCGGGCCTTCTTGAAAGGTTAGAAATCTCCAGCGAAGTGACAAGGTGGGGTTGCGAGTGATGATGAATCGCAAAAGAAGGCGCTACTGCAGACGCAGGAAATCGGCTTTCACAACGCCCCGACTATTCCGCTCGGCATCTTCTTCAACAAGACCGCCCACCGCAGTTCATTGCCGGGCGTTTTTAAGGGCATCGCGCCCTATCCGTGGAACGTGAAAGGGCCTGAGGATTGTCTTCGTCAAATCGCTGGCGTCATCGTCCCCCCGGTTCGAACTGGGGGGATTTTGGCGCCGACGACCAACTCGGGCGGCTCAATCTGCTGACGCCAGGGCGGGTGCTCAAGGCCATGGAGGAGGTGTGGGAGGGCCGCACCTTCTGCCTGAGCCTTCCTCTCGAATATCCGGGCGGCAGCAAGCTAAATCCGCGGCGGAAGCCGCCGAGGATCTTTCCGACGGTCCGTGAAAACGGTTGCCTCACCTGCAATTTCATCATGAGCGAAGGCAGGCATGACGGTACCGATGTCGTCAACGACGACGTCGCTATACTGAGCCTCCAGTACTCGTCGCACTGGGACGCCTTCTCCCACTACGGATCGCTGTTCGATGCCGACGGCGATGGCATTGCGGAAATCGTCTACTACAACGGGTTCTCCGGTGCGGATACTATCGTCACCCAGGCGGATGACGCCTCGGCGACCAGGCAAATGTGCGCACTTGCGCTCGGTGTGGAAAACATCGCTGCGAGCGGCGTGCAGGGCAGGGGCGTTCTCGTCGATCTACGCGCCGTCCTTGGGGATGAAAGAACGCTTGTGGGATATGAAACGCTCTCATGGATCATGCGCGTGCAGAATGTGCAGGTCGAGGAGGGCGACATCCTTTGTCTACACACGGGTTTCGCGCAGAAGGTGATCGAAAGCGGCCTCAACCCTGACCACAGGACGCTGCATGAAAGCTGCGTCGCGCTTGACGGGCGCGACAGGGCGTTGCTGGACTGGATCGACAGGTCGGGCCTAGCTGCGATCGTCGCGGACAACTACGCCGTGGAAGGCGGACCCTATGACGACCTCCAGGGGCATGTTGCCCGGATGCCGCTGCACGAACATTGCCTGTTCAAGCTCGGTATCCCCTTGGCCGAGTTGTGGCACCTCAGCCCGCTGGCCGAATGGCTTCGCCTGCACGGGCGGACGCGCTTCCTACTGACGGCGCCGCCCATCCGCCTGACCGGTGCAGTTGGCGCACCGGTGACCGGCGTTGCGACCGTCTGATTTTCACGCGACTGGCAAAAAAGTGCGTGTTTCGGTAATTCCCGGACACCCTTGGAGTGCACTGGAGTGCACCCCCAGACTGAGACAACGCAAATCGCGGACACCTCCCGTGTACGGCTTATGCGGCCTTTTCCATCTCTCGTCTGCGTGAATGCTTCTGTTCGTAGTGACGTTGCCCCCAAGTTTTATCCAATCCTGAGTTCGCTCCGGCGATCAATGTTGCCCAGGTTTGAGCGACGGGCATAGGCGCGGAGTTGATCATGGTGCGCAGCGCTGTGTCCCGTCGCGGGGTGAAGGTGTGGGCGAAATCGAGGGGGGTCTGCCATCCGAGCCGCGAATGTGGGTGATTGAAGTTGTAATCTGTCCGCCCCCGGCCAAAACCGCGCGAGCCTATGCCAATGTGGTGAACAGCATCTCGTTCAGCAGTCCGTCACGGAGGTGACCGTTGATTGGGGAAGACGGCCCCGCTCCCCCAACGGGACCGTATGATGGTCCCGCATTTCATCGAACAGGGAGACTACAAAAATGGAACCAGCAACCATTGGCCTAGATCTAGCAAAGCACGTGTTTCGCGTTCACGTTTCCGACAGTGCAGGCAATACGCTGCAGAGCAAGAAATTGTCCCGAAGGATGTTCTGCCGTTCTTCGGGGTATTGTCACCGTGCGTGGTCGGTATCGAGGCTTGCTCCTCCGGTCACTATTGGGCTCGGGAGATCAGAAAGCTCGGACACGACGTGCGGCTCATTCCACCGTCCTATGTTAAGCTCTACGTTCGCCGGGGAGCGAAGAACGACGCTGCGGATGCTGTGGCCATCTGTGAGGCTGTCTCTCGACATGGCATGCGGTTTGTGGCGATCAAGTCCGAGCAAGATCAGGCATTCCTGATGTTGCACCGAGTCCGCGGCCTCCTGGTGCGGCAGCGGACAATGGTCGCGTGCGTGTCTGGCGGAGTACGGTCTGATCATCCCGCAAGGGCGGCACCGTATCGATAGCCTTGCGATTGCTTTCGAAGAGGTCCGCGAGGCGATGCCGATTGAAGCCTGCTTTGCGATCAGTACTCTGATTACTCATCTCGGCGAACTGAACACGCGCATTGGCGAGATTGATGATCGGCTGGTGCAGATTCATCGCAACCATCCTGTTTGCCGATTGCTCGCCTCGGTCCCCGGAATCGGCCCGATCACAGCGACCGCATTTGCCGCGACCATACCCAATCCGTCCGCGTTCCGCTCCGGGCGCGAGTTTGCTGCCTGGCTGGGCCTCACGCCTCGGCAAAACTCATCCGGCGGGACATGCCGTCTCGGCGGAGATCGCTATCTTCGACATCTCCTTGTACTCGGAGCAAGAACAGTGGTGCGATATCCCAAAGCGCGCGCCACCTTGGATGGATCATGGATTGATGGGCTCCTTGAGCGCCGGCGTCCCATGGTTGTCGCGGTTGCGGTTGCCAACAAGCTTGCTCGCATCATCTGGGCAATGATGACGACGGGCGAGTTGTTCCGTTCTGCGAAAATCTGAGATCTGGGAACCAGGACAAATACGAATGGCTCAAGTGCAATGACGACGTGACGGCAAGCGGCGAAGCTGGGATCGAGAAAGCCCGAAGAGCTTTATGCGCGATCAGCGTGACCCGTTGATGAGGCCTCGATCCGCGATCTCCATCAGGGCCAGCGACCATGTAGTGGTCGCATGAACAGGCCGAATTATAGCGCGACAATCTGATTGACGCCGCGCTCTCACGTTGATTGCCGCGCCGCACCGAATACATAAACGCACCCACCGAATGTCATCTGTCTCAAAACCACTTGCGCCCGCGGGGCCGTCTATACATGAAGCTCTCGATGAAGCCGTTATCCGGCATGTTGTTTTCGGTGCCATCGTTTGTTCAGTCGTCAGGTTCGTTAAACTTGGCGCATCCGGGCCACGGGGCACCGGGAGCGCGCAAGTGCGGGCAGGCCGTCGTATGCAGATGAACTGCGAGTTCGAGCACGTTATCTGGCCGCCCCTACGACTCGCCCGGATGCGCTGCGAGCGCGGATCCGTATTTTGTCGTGTTGCCTGCTGGCTCCCTGTTCGTGACCAACGATGGAGGGAACCGTGCGTATTATCGGCATGGACATACACCGCGTAGCCGCCGAGCTCGTGTCGTTGCTTTATGGCGAGATCGTCAAGCTCGGCCGCGTTCTAATGCTGCGCAATAAGCTCGAGGAGTTCGCCAGGAGGGAACTCACCCACGATGATCATGTGGTGATCGAGGCGACCGGCAATGCCACGGCCGTCGCTAAAGTGCTGTCGCCCTAAGTGGATCGGATCGTGATCGCCAATCCCAAGCAGGTGCACATGATCGCGCACGCGAAGGTGAAGACTGACACGATCGACGCCACTGTCCTTGCGAAGCTCTATGCCTCGGGCTTTCTGCCGGAGGTCTGGGTTCCGGATCCGGGGACCCTTGCCCTCCGAAGACAGGTCACCAGGCGGACACAGCTGGTTCGCCAGCGTTCGCGCTGATCCAGTCAATCCTCCACGCCCCCCCTTCTCACAGATGTTGCCCGACGAGAAACAGGAGAAGCCATCGCCGTCCTCCTCGTCGATCTCTCCTCGTCTGACACTGGGGGGTCCGTTCTAAGTTTCGTTAGGGGTCAGTTTCTCATCTCGCCCGACGAATTTGAAACGCGCAACGCTGTACCGGCCGTCGACACTGACAGGCACCTCGCCCTCAACGGTCGCGCGACGAACGACGCGGCGTTGATCGCCGCAGTCGTTGGTTGCACAATGCATCGTTGCTCGATTGTCCCAGATCGCGATATCACCTTGCTTCCACTTCCAGCGCACCGTGTTTTCCTGCGCGGTGACGTGAGACTCAAATAGATCGAGTAGCCTTTGGCCGTCATATTTGGATATGCCAACGAAACGTGTGACATAAACGCCGAGCACAAGCGTGCGCTCCCCGGTCTCTGGATGGACGCGTACGACTGGATGCTCTGTCTCGATCATCGGTCCAGTATGGGACTCGGTAGAAGACCTGAGATAAGATCCGGGGAAGCTGTGAACAGCCCAGAGTTCGTTTGCAAGCCGTTGCAGCGGCAACGGTAAGTCGAGATATGCGGCCGCGGTGTTTGACCAGACGGTGTCGCCGCCGACTGGCGGGATCACAACGCCTCGCAGCACCGCGAACTTGGGGTAGGCGTCCATGCAGGACCAATCGATATGCCAAACATAAGCCCCGATATCGCCACGTGCGGAATCAATGTCGAAAATCGGCGTCGTTCCCTCCGGAAACGGCGAGGGCTTCCCGAATCGCAGAGCAAAACGCTCCTGCCCAGTGTCGTCGAGATGACCCTGGTCGCGGAAGAAGATGACCTTGTGCTCAAGCACCAGGCCGTTTATCGCAGCGATGGCTTGGTCCGGCAAATCGGCCGACAGCTTGATGTTCCTGATTTCAGCCCCGATGCGCGCTGTGCATTTAACAACATCGGTACGTGGAATAAAGTTGGCGATCAAATCCATTTCACTCATAGCGACGCTCTCCTTGTTTGATGCGAAATCTCTCCAACCCGGAAACAAAGTATTAAAGGCGTTCTAACGGATCTATCTGACGCGCGCTGCTGGAACCGCTTATCGGAAGATCTTGATTGTCTTATAGAATGTTCACTTTTTAGGAACGATTTACGGTCGAAAATTCTTACCAAATGAGGTATTCTGATGTTTTACTTAAAATACCGCCTGCCTAGCGCGCCGGGAGAATCAATGATCAGGGCTAATTTTTCTCAGGAGGAGTGCGCCAGCCCGGCGCTTTGCAAGTACTTCTAGATTCTGTAGTTTATATCCTTCGATCGGGCATCAGGGCCATTGGCTCTCTCGCGGGTTCGAACTCGATCGTATGGCTTGCATACTGTTGTCTCCTGTTCGCTGGGGTAGTGTTACCGTGTCTCCAGTTGCACCGCATCCTACCACTCCTAGTAGGTCGATCTCACCCAGGCGAGACCGGCCTGACGTTTCGGCTATCGTGGTCGAGCAGCTCAGCATTGGCTTTCGCCCTCACATTGGAGTACCCCCCGCTCGACAGGGTAGCCAAACACCCGCAGGGAGGCGCCAGGTGAGACTGACGACGCTGATATCGATGGCCGCTATGCGGACACGTCAATTTTGCGGACCTTGGAGGCACCGATGAACCGACGTCTGTCTTGGATCCCGCAATCCGACATCGTCTCGTCTGTGCATTCCACAAAGTCCTGAGATTGGGGTTCAAATGCCAATAGCCTCATATGCGTCCGCGGCCTTCCGACGTAAGCGGCCGTCCTGTAGTTGTAGAGGTCCGGCTGCTGCTCCTCAAGCAGGTCGGCGACGCGACCTTGTGCTGCGCATGACGTCCACCAGGCGGACCGGACCAGATCAATCCTTCCCCGGCCGCCACGGAACCGACCCGTGCGCCGCACTCTGGAGCGGCGCATCCGCGCCTCAAGGTGAACGCATGGCGGCGTTTACAATTTTCGTGAAGCACCTCACGACCTTACCCCTTCGAATACATCTGATCTGGATCCAATTAGTGCACCCACCGCCCGGAACACCAGGTTCAGAAACTTACCACCACCAATGTAGCTTGACACGCCCTTGCCTAGCGCGGATGACGTTGCGCTTCTTTATCTTTGTTGCGCTCGCATAACGATAGCGCATCACAGGTTTTAAATTAAATTAACTTCGCCAATTGCAGTGAGATGCTAGAGTTCTGACGATGTTGGCCTGCCGACGACGGCTGCGGAGCCGTAGCCTCACAGCCGGAAGCTTTGGTGCGCCAGGGGCAACATCCAACGCAAATGGCTACTGAGCAGAGACTATAGAATGCCCGCGGATGACTGCTGTCTCTGAACTTCGAGGGCTCTCAACCAAAGTGTCCAACCAACTTTTTTGTTCCCCAGGATGAATTTCCCTGAGGCTTCCAGCGAAGCGTTTGCGGTCGAGTTCGCCCGTTTTCTCGACCAGACCGATGGTACCGGAAAACCCGAGCAGTTGTTCGACTTGTTATCTGCCTTTGCCCTGAATTTTGATTGTCCGTGGGTCGCCTATAGCTCCCTTGCACCAGACCAAAAAGGCTTAAAGCCGGCGCGAGGCGATCCGGCGGTCATGCTGAACTATCCTGATGAATGGCAGGAGCGCTATTTCGAAATGGGTTATGACAGGATGGACCCCACCATTAAGAGAAGTCGGAGGCGAGCAGAAGCCATTCGGTGGAGCGAGGTGTACAACGACGAAAGCACGACTGAAGACGAACGGCGCGTTTTCGACGAGGCTGCCAAGTTTGGCTTAAGATCAGGCATTAGCGTCCCGTTGCACGGCCCCGAAGGCAGCTTTGCGATCATGAACTTTGCTCACCCCTGGGACGGTGAACTCCGAGAGAGAACGATCACGTACTTGCAACTTGCTGCGTTACATTTCCATCTGAGAGTTGCGGAGTTCGCTAATTCGAGCCACATTGGGGAGAAATCTGACCTTTCTCCAAGAGAAAAAGAGTGCATCCTATGGACGGCGAAAGGGAAATCCTCATGGGAGATAGGAAAGATTGTAGGGATATCTGTAAATACCGTTAACTTCCATATAAAAAACGTAATGAGAAAAATGGATACTAACAGCAGAACAACTGCGGCAATAAAAGCTCTAAAGCTACAGATAATCAAATTGTAAACTCGACAAGGAAACTGTCACTGGAAACACTTTGACGCCGAAGTGACGATTAGTCTGCTGCATGGCCCGAATAGGTCGAGTTTGCCATCGCTTCCAGTCACCGGGTGTTCGGGATCGCGTCCTTCTGTCCTGCGGCAAATTTCGGTCCGGCGTGCCCTTTACCCTGCTTGACGACGAACGCTTTCTGCGCGTCTGAAACCCCAATTGCCTTCGGTTGTCCGTACGCATACGACGAGGGCCGCATTGGCACACGCGCGTGGGCGCGGTGGACTCTATGATGGCGTTGCGTGAAGGTCAGGCGGCCTGCTGATTGGCGGGCTTGTCTGCTTTGCGCAGGCGCTTCCATTCCCAGGCAGTAGTTCGTGCAGACGCGAGGCGGGAAGATCGGCAATGCGGGCCAGGACGTCGGCAAGCCAGGCTTTCGGGTCGACGTCGTTAAGGCGTGCCGTGGTCCGGTAAGCATGCGGCGGCGCGATCGGCGCCGCGCTGGGAACCGGCGAAGGTCCTGTTGCGCCTTCCCAAGGCAATGCCGCGCAAGGCTCGTTGTTGCTGAGGCAGATCCTGCCATCGTCGACGAAGCGGCGAAGTCGGCCCAGCGCTTGATCATGTAGTTGATCGGCTTCAGAACCTCGGAAAAGCGCGAGAGGGTTTCGCGTCGAGGCGCCTGACCGCCTTCAGCGCAATTGGGGAGACCGGTTTGCCATTCCTCTTGCCCTCGCGAGCATTCTTCTCGATGTCGGCCAGCTCGAAGTAGCCCCGCCGCGCATGGGCGAAGCAAAATGCCGGCGTGATCGGCGGCACCTTCTTGTGCGGTCGAACAGCGGTTCGAAGCCATTGTAGCAGTCGGCCTGCAAGATGCCGGCTAAGGCGGCCAAATGCTTCTGTGGGTGCTCGCCACGTCGGTTGCTCGAGGCATAATTGACTGCGGCCGGTGGTGCAGGCCCACTGAAGGCTGGCGGCTGGCTGATCTTCTCGCAGTCGCGGCAACTGAACTTCTCGCGCACCGTCTCAATCACCTTGGACCGGCGCGGGATCTCCTCCAGCGTCTCGGTCACCTCCTCGTCCAGCTTCGACAGCCGCGATCCGCCGCAGCAGGCGCAGGCGGTGGGTGGCTCGATGACTATGCGCTTGAGCTCGATGTCGGCCGGCCATGGCTTACGCACCGGCCGTTTGCGCGTGATGGAACGCACGGTCTGGGTTTTCGCCGCCGCGGCGGCCGCGGCAAGCTGGTCCTCGCTCGCCGACGTCACGAGGTCTTCGAGTTGCAATTCCAACTGCTCGATCCGCCGCGCCGTGCGCTCGGAGCGCTGCCGTACAGTTCGCGTTTCAGCTTCTCGATGCGCAGCTTGAGATGCGCAATCCGCGCCTCGGTGTCGGACAGCATGGCTTGCGCGTTGGCCGCTTCGGCCTGCCAGTTGGAGACCTCCGTCTGCGCCACGTCGCGCTCGGCTTCGACCCGCACGTGCTTCGCGTTCAACCCCGTGTCACGATTCCGACATGGTCGACAGCGCGGAACTCGGTTGATGCGACTCAGCAAAGCATCCATATTCTGAAACGAGCGCTCCGATGTCGGTCTCCCTTCATAAGCCTGTTTCTGATCGGAATTCGAGCAGCGGCCCTTCGACGACGGTTCTTCTTGGAAGCGAACGAACCGCGTGCGCTGCACCGGCTGCGGTGCCCACAAAGCGGCCCACCAGACCGCGACTGCGAGTGAGGCTGCGAGAATTGTGATCGCGACCGACATTGCTTACAACAGTCATGCGGGCACAGTCATCTGAACAGCCGCGACAGAACCCGTACGGCCAAGAGGAACTCCGGCCGACCGGTGTCCCAGCGCTGGCCGTCCAGCATGGGCCGCCGCCCGGTACGACGCAGTGTATATGCGGGTGATGGTGCAGATTCCGATCCACGTGCGCAACGCGGCGATCACGCCGATAGCTGTGCCTAAGACCGTGTCGCGTTTTAATGGATTCAGGATCCCGCTTGATTTGAGTTCGTATGCGTTGCGGCTGAAGAAGAGGTCGGCTGCGCCGGGTAAGCCAATACCGGCGGCCTCCGGCGACTGGGCGGCGGCGAAGGCGCCGTCGCCGGCCATTTCGCTGCGACCGCGGCGCGGCGTGCGGTGAGCGAAGGTTCGATCCTTATCCTGCAGGACGGGACCGAATTTATCTACAGCCGCGCTGCCGGGCAAAATCGGCTTCATCAAACCATCAACGCCGGGCGCTACAAGGCCGGGCAGCCCAACGTGCTAACCTTGTGCGGGGTGCTGATGCATCGAGCGTGCCCTCACCCTCACCAGCACACCCCTCGGTCTGACGGCGGCGAAGTTCTGGACAAGAACGAAATTCAAGGAAACGCTCGCGCTCAAAGCGGCACATCAATCCCGGGCGCGTGCCGATCGAGGCGAAGGAGAGCTACCGCTGGCTGGAGAACCTATGCCAGTCCATCGCGCCCGTTGGCGCGCCCGAGCGCTGCGTACACGTGGATGACTGGGAGAGCGACATCTACGGGGGCTATCGCACCGCGCAGAACCTTGGTACGAGCTTCCTCGTGCGGGTGCAGACGGACACGCTGGCCACCCTGCCTTTGCAAACCACCTCCCGTCATCACGGGAAATCAGAGGCCGCAAATTGTTCCCGTTCGCCTGGAGTCGCAAAGGGCGTGATCGGCCAATCGATTAAGTCGACGGCACGCTGGAGTGTCGCTTTGGTCTGGGCACGACTCGGTGAAGCGGCGATGACATATCCGATGCAGTCTCGAGAATCGCCTTTTGTGATGATCGGCGTCTCGGGCTGAACATAGAATCTAACCTCGGCGACACCTGGAATAGCAGCCGCCCGACCGTGGCCATTGATCCGTTCAAGGATCCCATCGCGATCGGCGATCAGCTTTCGGGCAGTCGCAGTGTGCGAATGGCTCTTGACCAAATTCCATTCGTCGCCGATGACAAGCTTGACGTGCTCTGTGATAAGATCGACGCCGCAAGCGAGCTGGACCAGTTGTGGGTCGGGAGCACCGCCAAGACGCGGATTGACCTCAATCATGGCTGGGCCGCGCTTCGTCCATCGGAATTCAATGTTTGTTGGCCCCCACCCCAGGCCTAGAGCTTGCAAGCAAGTTCGCGAAACATCGGAAATACGTTCACGTTCCTGATCAGGTAGGAGGATCGGAAAGGTCAACTCCCGAGAGACGAAGTGCGGCGGGGGACCGAACTCACTCTCGGAAATTCCAATAATCTCACTGCCCATTATCTGAGCATTATAAAGGGGGCCTTGTACGAATTCTTCGATTAGTATCCTTGGCGACGACCGCCATATGTACTTGCCCTTCAGCAGATAGCTCGTGTGTTCGACCAACTCATCAACGCTACGGCACAATCGGACACCCTTGCTTCCGCTCCCTTCGGCAGGCTTGAGAATTACCGGCAAGCCAATCTCAGCGGCAAAAGTTTCTATCTCCGTCGCATTTGCTGCCAAGCGATAAGCAGGCATTGGAACGCCGGCCTCCGTTAAGATCTGACGTTGAACGAACTTGTCGCAGCACCGTTCAATCGATGCGGGGTTCGGCCCCGGTAGATCGAAATGTCGGCAGAGCTTGGCAACTGCCACATAGACTAACTCGTCGTCGCCCGAGAAGCCAGTAATGCCGGCAATGTCATACCCGGTGCGTAGCTGCAAACATTCGTGGATCATTGCGTCAAGATTGTCTGTTTCGACACGGATTGCCTGAACACTTTCCGTCGCAACGTAGTCGTACTGAGCTGGATCAGCGGACAGAGTAATTGGCTGAAGGCCGAGGCGCCGGGCTGCTTGGACGTATGCTAGACCATTACCCTTATGGCCTTCAATCAGGATAAGAGCTCTTCGTGCCATTGGTTTGTTGTCTCCGACGTTGCCTGCTGGACGACAGCCGAGACAAATCGGTATCAGCTTTGTCAGCCGACCGCGGTCTCAGATCTTGTGATGAATGTATCATCGTCGGCAATTTGTGGTCACAAAGGTTCTGTAAATTCTTTTTGACGTCTCTGTTGCAATATTAGGCCGAAAACTCATGAGCTGACTACCGCTTTGTGACGAGTTCTGATTCAAGGCTTCTTTTGGAGGCTTGAATGCGTCGTTACGAACTGAGCGACTTCGAATTGAGTATCATCCACCCGCGTCTGCCCAACAGGGTTCGCGGTGTTGCCCGGGTTGACGACCGCAAGGTTTTGAATGGCATCCCGAAATCCACTCGCCAGCGATATAGGCGGGTTCGATCAGAATCCGCCCGTCGCGCCGTCAGCCCGATAGGTACGCGCATACCTGGAACTCCAAATTTTCACGCCTTGTAGTTTCAGCGGCTAGGCGGATCAGATCATGAACGAGCCGCCGTTAACATCTAGCGTCACACCAGTGAGGAAGGCAGCGTCTTCAGATGCCAGATAGGCGACCGCGGCGGCGATGTCTTCGCCGGTGCCAAGTCGGCCGACAGGAATGCGGGCGACATAAGCCTGGTTAAGCTCGGCACCAGCTGCGGTAGCCATTGGTGTTTCGATGCGGCCCGGCGCAATGGAATTCACCGTGATGTTCGCTGAGCCAACTTCAACCGCAAGTGTGCGGGCAAGGGCCATCATGCCGGCCTTGGACGCGGCATAGTGGGCTCCTGCAATCTCGGTTTTCGTTCGGCCGGCTACCGATGCGATGTTGATGATCCGGCCCCATTTCGCCGCCCGCATATGGGGAAGGCAGGCCCGGCAGCAAAGGAAGGCGCCTGTCAGGTTAACTTCCAGAACCTGCCGCCACTCCGCAGCCAGCATCTCTTCAACCCTTGCCTTCCGTCCGCCGTGTTTCGGAGAGATTCCAGCGTTGTTGACCAAGATGTCGACCCGCCCGAATCGGGCCGCTGCGGCCTGGACCATTCGCGTGATATCAGTGTCTTTGGACACATCCGCACGCACCGCCAAGGCCCGGCCAGTATAGTCCGAAGACAGGGTCGAAATGCTGGCGTTCAGGTCGCTCTCGGAGAGGTCCGCCAGCACCACATCTGCACCGGCGTTGATAAATCGCGTGGCAATCGCAAATCCAATGCCCCGCGCCGCGCCTGTCACCAGAGCCACCTTGCCGGCGAATGTGGTTGCCTGTGAAGTTTGGTCCACGATCTACTTCCTCTTTCACTGTGGCGACGGGTACAGCGGCGAGCTGAACGACCTGGCAGACGCACGGGGGTCCTTCACAAGTAAGCTTTTATAAGACTTGGCTCGTTGCGTTATACGAAGAGGTTGCTGCCGATATTTATCCAGAAATACCATGACATGCAGTAATCGTATGTGAAATTATGATTAAGACTCCTTCGTCGATGATTTAATAAACATGACCGTATCGTCATAATTCCTGTTAAAAAACAGAGGCGGGCTGTCCGGTGTGGACGTGACGAAGCCGTCCGCGGAGAAGGCGAAATGGATCAGAGTGCGGCGGAGTTCGCAGCGTGGCCAGCTGCAGGTTCCATGATGACGCAAGCACTGCGCAGCCATTCAACAAGGGGTCTCGTCCTTGGCCGGGCCCCCCATTAGGGTCCGGATCTGTAATTTGCGGAGCTTGGCGGTGTATCCCTTGAGGGTTTCAAGGATCTGTCCGCACTGGCCGAGCCGGAGTGTCAAACGGCCCTTTAATTGCGGGTAGTTGTCAATCCGGATCTCGCACTGCCATCGCCGGGGTCATGGTCCTTTCCGAGGTCGAGTGCCTCATGATGATGTTCGGGTCGGGCGCCTCAACGTTTCCAACGAGATGCAGATGAACTGCTGTCAGCCGTTTGACCGAGGTCGCCGCAACCACCGTCCCGGCGGGGACATCACGGGTTCCGGAAACGGGCCCGCGAATTAGGTCGAGTTCGGATCTGCTATGCCATCTTTTCACTACCCCATTCAAAGCTTGTGCCGTCGACCCACAGGCAATGAAGCAGAACCGCGATCTTCCGTGCGACCGCCACCTTTGCCTTCTTCAAGGCGATCCGCCTCGACAGACGCATCCCCCAGGCTTTCAGCGTGGACCATTTCTTCGTCCGGTGCAGGAGGACGCTGGCCGCCTCGTAGAGATAGGTTCGCAACAGTCGATCGCCCCAGCGTGAGACGCGGCCATTGATATCCGTTTCACCGGACTGCTTTCGTCGCGGCGTCAGGCCGAGATAGGCACCCACGTTTGCGGCCGAGCGAAAGCGCGCGGGATCGTCGATCGTGTGGCGGAAGGTGAGCGCGGTCACCACGCCAATGCCGGGGACCGTCATCAGCCGGCGTGTGGTTTCGTCTTCACGAGCGAGATGCCGGACCTGCCGATCGAGCTTCTCTTGTTCACAGCAGACCTGCTCGTGGACAGACAGAAGCGCCTGAACCAACGACCGAAGCGGATGCCCGTCAGCAACAAGTTCCCAAACCTTTCGCCGGAACTGTGACCCAATCGATCGACTGAACTGCAGCCCGTATTCCTTCAGCATCGACCGTGTCTGGTTTTCGAGATCGCGCCGGATCTCGACAAGTCTTGACCTTGCGACGAGCATGGATCGGGTGGCCTGGCTCTCTGCGCTCTTAACCTTCACTTCCCGATACCAACCGACGCGAACCAGTTCGGCCAGGCCGCGGGCATCGTTCTCATCACTTTTGTTCATTCGAACTGAAAGTGCCGCCTTCGCATGTCGAGCATCAATGCAGACAACCGGCAATCCGACCCGTTTAAGCTCATGCCAGAGCCAGCTGGACATGGCGCCCGTCTCGAATCCGATGCGCTCGGCGTGAGGTGCGCGTTTGCGGAGCAACTCGGTCAGTGCTCCCGGATCGGACTTCACTTTCCCTTGGAAGACAGACCTTCCAGCATCGTCGACGACGCAAACGCTGGTCTCTCGCTGCGACACATCCAATCCGACATATTGCTTCACTGCGGCCTCCTCGATCTCAATGGTCGGCGGCTTTTGCCGTCAGCCGAATCTTCGTTCAAAGGAGCGACGGCAGCAATTACGTCATCGTTTCCAAAACTGAACTCTCGATTGGAGTGCGGCCCTTGGGGCGATTTATCAGGCGGCGTTTTGACCGGTCTGCCGGACGTGTTGATCCTCAAATTGCTGCGGGCTGAGATATCCCAGCGCCGAATGTAGCCTTCGTTTGTTGTAGACCTCCTCAATGAAGCGAGGAAGGTGCTCGGTGACTTCCTCGAAGGTTTCGAACGCCATCGGGTAAACGGCCTCGACCTTGAGCGTCTTCATGAAGCTCTCGGCCTTGGCGTTGTCATAGGGATTGCCCTTGCGTCCCATCGAACCGATCAGCCCTGCATCTGCAAGGAGGTGTCGATAGGCTTCCGCCGCATATTGCGATCCGCGATCGGAATGGATGAATGCAGCCAAGCGGCGGCTGTCTTCCGGCAATTGCCGCTTGCAGGGCAGCGACTGTCAAACGCGCGTCGATGGACCGGCCAATGGCGTAGCCGGCGACGAGACGCGACCAGGCATCAAGAATGATGGCGACATAGACGAAGCGCGTCGGCAGCGCCACATAGGTGATGTCGCCAACCCAGAGCTGGTTCGGGCCGTTCAGGAGAACATCTCGGGCCAGATTCGGACAGATCGGCCAGCCGTGACTACTGTCCGTCGTTGCTATGAAGCGGCGCCGCATCTTCGGCTGCAGATCGTGCTCGCGCATCAAGCGCCGGATCTTCTTATGATTGACGACAGGGCCCTGTTGCCGCAACGCAGCTGCGATCCGGCGGTAGCCGTAGTGCGCGTTGCCGAGAGCCATCTTCTGAATGAGATCGCGCAAACCTGTCTCGGCCCGGGCGGGGCCGAATCCAGCCAGTGACGGTAATAACTCGCGCGGCTGACGCCAGTGAGCCAGCACATTCTGTCGATGTTGAATTCGCCTTGCGACAGGCCGGTCGTCATCTTTTCGATGACTTTGAAGATCCCGTTTCGCCAGGAGCGCTGCTCCGACGATGATCTTCCTCGAAATGCCGCAAGGCTTCGCGAAAAAAATCGAGAGTTGCTGCTGCCCGACTTTCTGCTTCAATTCCCTGATCGGGCGCCTAGCCTTGGTCAGCGCCTTTTCCTGAGGTGCCGGCGTGTCGACAGCGCTCTGCAGCTGCGCGGCCCCGTCAACTCCTGTTATCGATCTGACCGGCCGCGCCGACGTGACTTCAGATTACCACGAAGCCTGAGGTGATCACGCCACTCGTAAAGTCGTTGGCGACTGATGCCAACCTCGTCTGCTAACTTGCTGACGGTTTCGCTCGCCTCCATGCGCTGGAGAAGCTCCAGCTTTTGGTCCTCATCAATAACTCTTTGCCGTCCGGCCATGCCCCAGTTTCCTCTCTTGCAGGGAAACTGTCCGCGATTTTCCTTTTCTCAGTCTGGGGGTGCACTCCAATAGGTGCCGCTTGAAAGCGCGTTGACCTGTCTGGGATCCGATCAGCGGACTTCATCAGGGCCGCGGCATGCGCCTGACCCCAGACGGCGATGTCGCGCTCCAGCATCGGCAAGAACCGCTCGAATGTCGGCCGGTTTCCGGCTTCGATGACGAGGTCAAGCCCGCTTCGGCCGGTGGTCAAATTGAGCCTGTGGCCATAATCGACTTAGCGGCTGCCCTTGACGATGATGTCGGCATACCATGTCGAGAAGATAAAAAAAGTGGTTTCATCAACCCCTCTCGAATACAATTCCAAACCGTTCCGCTTCATCAGTCGCACTCTCGTAGACATCGATAATAGCCTCTCCGCCAGGCGACTTGACCAGCGCAGCCAATCTTCGCAAGTGGGGTATTTCCGACCGGAGGCTTTCAAATGTCGCTGGATTATGATTCACGCTCAACATGAGCCGATATGACCTGACGGACTTCGAATGGCGTGTGATCGAACCGCTGCTACCCAACAAGCCGCGAGGCGTGCCGCGCGTCGATGATCGAACGGCATTTTCTGGGTGCTGCAATCCGGCGCGCCGTGGCGCGATCTGCCCGAATGGTATGGGCCGCGCACTACCCTGCTACAACCGCTTCGCGAGATGGCGTAATGCTGGCGTTTAGGGCCGGATGATGGACCAACACTTATGACGGCGAGATCCAGATGATCGATAGCACCTCCGTTCGCGCCCACCAGCAGGCTGCGACGGCAAAAAAGGGGGATTGAGATCATTGTCTCGGTCGATCGCGCGGCGGACTCACGACCAAAATCCACGCGGTGGTCGATGCGTATAGACTACCGATCCGGCTCGGACTGACGGAGGGCCAAGCGCATGGCGGGCAGATCGCCGACACGTTCCTCTCCCATCTCCGGCATGCACCATTGTGCTGACCGACAAGGCCTATGATGCAGACCGCATCCTCGAGCACGTCAGGACAAGGCCCTATACGCCCAAGACCAACGGCAAGGCCGAGCGCTTCATCCAGACAGCAGTGCGCGAATGGGCTTATGCCATCGCCTACCCGACTTCAGATCACCGCGCCGCAGAGTTGCCGGTCTGGCTGCATCGTTACAATTGGCACCGTCCCCACGGGAGCCTAAAGTCCAAAACGCCTATCAGTCGCCTCGCTCTAACCGAGGACAACCTGTTGAGGCTCCACAGCTAGCTATGTCTCCGATTGACTCACAAAGCTGGGTGACTTCTTCCAGACTATGGTCTGCGGTCAGGCATACGCGCAAAGCAGCCTTGTCGCGGGGCACCGTCGGATAAAATGCTGCGGCCACATAAAAGCCACGCCGCAATAGCTCTGCCGCCGTATCCACCGCTGCCCTTGACGCACCAATCGGGACCATCCGGATTGGCATTCCGTCACCTGACGATTGCGTCGGCATTTTCTCGTCAAAACATTGAACAACCCTACTCAGGCGGGCCTGGCGCTCACCCAACTCCGCAGACCGATGAATCTCTGCTGATGCCAAGGCACCTGCAATTCCGGCCAAGTCTGGCCCCATTGAGAATGCATGCGGGACGGCGTAACGTCTAAGCAGTTTCTCCTGCTCTTCCGTCCCAAGCATGAGAACACCGCCAGTCACTCCGAAGCCTTTGCTCAAGGAAGCCGCGATGATTGTGTTTTCGCCTAGATCTGTGATTTGGGATTTGGCATATCCTTGGCCATTCCTTCCCCGGATTGAGATGCCATGAGCATCATCGATGTAGATGAATAGCCCATAGCGTTCTTGGAGACGCAAAAGCTCACGGATTGGAGCATTTCCGCCCATTGAATACACACCATCGCATATGTAGGCGACGCGTGTGTGTTTCCGACAAATACCCTCCAGTTCCTCAATGTCGTTGTGCCCAATTTGCAGAACCTCTGCATCTTCGGCCATAACAGCCTTGTGGTATGCCAAAGTGGCATGGGCAAATCGGTCGAACACAAGTACCGGCTTGCGTCCTCTGGTAAAAGCCCCGCATGCGAGTAACGGGAGCGCGCTCATGTTCGCCGTCAGAACCAACGAGTATACGACAACCCGTGCATCGAAAAGTTCAGATAAGCTGTATTCGAGATCTCGGGTTAGCGAGAAATTCAATCTCGTGCGTGCACCGGACCATTGTATCGAGCGATATGACGCTAATGCTGCTATCGCAGCGTCCACGATCATCGGATGGTTATCAAGCCCGAGATAACTGCCTCTCGCGAATTCTATAACCGATCGTCCCGGCTCGAGCTCCACATGTCGCCGCTCAAGCGAGCGGGCATACAGTGTCATTATTCCTTTGGAGTACGCATAGTCGAAATCTGGTCTGGACTTCTCAATTACGCTCGCAAGATCACGAAATCTCTGCTTGTCCACATGACTCTCCATCAAAGATAATTTACGCTTGTCATCATCGGCAACCCCGCCCACGTAGCCAATGTGTCCCATCAAAAGTCGTGCCAACTTTGCAGGAGGGAGGCTGAACTAAATCTTCTTCTTGTCTGTCAACCACTTGATCAGGATGCAGCAGCAATCAGGCAGGTCCCGCTACGTCGTGGGCTCGACAAACCTGACAAACGTATCAGGTGCGGGTTCGGGGGTTATGCGAGAAACCGCCGGTTCTGTTCTTCTTGGGCGGGATGTTGGTCCATGCCTGTTTCTGTGCGGCAAGGCTGCGATGGCGATCGTCCGAACCGCGCCCTTAGAGAGGCTCATACCCAAAAATGGTTCGACCAGGCGCTCGCCGGCCCTCGTGGGCGGCCCCCAGACCCTGATGACGGCGACCATGATCGGACAGCAGACGACGTGCTCGACGGGCCATTCGCAGAGCCACCGGCGCTTAGGCAAAGGTATGGTTCTGCGCCACGGGATGCCCCAGACCCAACCGCCGGCCGCGATGCCGCCGATACCAATGCAACCAAGATCGGAAGTCGCGGTCGTCGCCATCAGCCAGCTGATGGCAACAGTCTGCATCAACCAGGCTGGAAACCTGCGGCCAAATGCCGACGACAGATTTCCGGCGGTCCAAAGGACCATGTGTAGCTTCGGGTTGCCGCCACCTCGGATCGTCATCGGCAGACCCTGCTGCGGGCCCTGCCAATTGGGGTGTGCCTTGTTCTTCCTCTTCCTGCGTGCTCCATCATGCCGCACGCCCGATGATGCCCTGCGGCACCTCGGGCGCGGTGACGAAACGCCACAGCGCAATCAGCAGCTTGCGCCAGCGCCACGATCATCGTGTTGCGCGTGGTTTTGCGGCCGTCGGTCGTGCGTGCTTGGAACCATCGGGCAAGGTCGTTGTTCTTCTGGAAGAGGAGAAAGCGCCAGGCCAACTGGATCATGCCGCGCCGCACGCGGGCATTGCCGGCGTGTGCCAGCGCGCAGATCATCGCCGTCAGCGTCGAGACTGCCGGCATGCTGGTCCACGAGATGCTGTCGCGCAAGCTGCGCGACCGCCGCGCCGTGGCGCGCTATGCCGGCCTCACGGGGTCACCGGACGAGAGCGAGAGCGGCAAACGTCGACGCGAGAGACGAGTAGGCGGCCAGATCATCGAAGTCGCTCGACCCCCTCATCAGGAGCGCATCATGGATCGCACGCTTGAGGTGGCCGTGAGAACCTTCGATGGAGCCCTTCTCGTGCCCGATGCCGGCATTGTTGCGGGTTGCGGTCATGCCGCAGTGGGCGATGAGGTCCTCGTAGCGACGCGTCAGGTCCGCGCAAGCATCCCTGTCCAGGTTGCGGAACGCTGCGGACAGGCTGTCGAAGCCGGAATAGGCGAGTCGGAAATGGTAGAGCCGATGATCGAGCAGCTGACCGACGATTATAACGCCGGCGCCGCTCATGTCGGTGAAGTCCGACAGGCCGACGCCGCCGGGCTCGTGCACCTGCCGGAAGATGACTTCCTGTTCCTCGCCATGAACCGCGCGCCAGGATCGAACGCGGCGCTCGACCGCGCGGCGAATGCCGGCGCCCAGTTCGGGATGGCATCGCAGCATCTCCTCGAAGATGGTGATTGGCCAAATGCCGAGCGCCGCCTTGAGCAGCGGCACGATCTCGGCCCGAAAATGTCGCCGAGCGGATCAGGTCTGCGGCGATAGCCTCGAATCCTTCTCCATGCGATACGCCGTGGCCGTGCGGATCGACGTCTTCGCCGCCGCGACGGCCGTCGTGTGGGTTTGCCGGAACTTCATGAAAAGCCTCATCTGGTGATCGGTTACGTGGCGGCCGGGCACAAAGTGATTCCTCCAAATCGGAAAAACCACCGGCATACCCGGTCGACCGCGACCACAAGACGATGCCCGGAAGGGATCGCCGCCGGCGGCTTGAAACTCCCGTCACGCTACGCCCTCCCTGCGTCTCAAGCCGCCGGCATTCTCATCCTGAATCGACGCTGCGCTCTCACGTTGATTGCCGCGCCGCAGCCGATCCTGCCGCGACATCTCGCGAGCCACACCCGCCGTGTCGTTCTGTTTTCCAGCCGTCGGTCGCAAGCAGGTCACAGCCGCGCTTGACGGTGGCCGCATCACTTCGGGCGGCGGCGTTATGCTTCTAGCAGCGGCCGAGCGGCGGCTGCAACTGGCCGACCGAGAGGCTGCTGCTGAGAGAGCTGATAATGAGGTGAAAGAACAAGAACCCGTTCAAGGGTCGAGAGTTTACGGCGGAGGTCGTTCTGTGGGCTGTACGCTGGTACCTGCAATTCCCGATCAGCTCCTGCGATCTTGAGAGCATGCTTTCCGATCGGAACGTGCAAGTAGACCATACGACCCTTTTTCGCTGGATTCAGGCTTATGTACCCGAGTTGGACAAGCGCATCCGCCCGCATCTGCGCAAGACAAACGGCTCCTGGCGGGTGGACGAGACATACCTTCGGGTAAAGTGTGAATGGGTGTATCTCTATAGTGCTGTCGATGCTGCCGGATAGACGATCGACTTTAATCGAGATGCCTGTGCAGCTCAGCGCTTCTTCCGCAAGGATTTGGGACAGCCCCATACGGTCAATCCGCGGACCATCACGGTCGACAAGAACGCGGCGTATCCCATTGCGGCAAAAGCCAGGAAGCAGAACGGTGAACTCTGGCGCTTTGCCAAACTCCGACAGGTCAAGTTCTAGAACAACATTGTCGAGCAGGATCACCGACGCATCAAACATCTAGTCCGACCGGGGTTGGGCCTCAAAACCGCCTCAGAGACGATCGGCGGCTATGAGGCGATGGCGATGATCCGCAAGGGACAGACTGTCAGCGCACCAGCGAATGACATGGGCGCTCAGCGTACTTCATTGCTACCCTATTCGGCGAAGTCTCGTAACCTGCGTCCCTGTTGGCCTTTGCCGACCTATGTCAGGAGTTGCAACGGAACCGACAGGCATCCATGGCGGGGCTCCTGGATCGTCAAACAGCCCGCCTCCGCTCCTCGGCCCAGCACCAAACCTTACGGTAAATCAACTACTTGCATCGAGCAATAAAATAGCTCACCAGCCTCTAAGAACCATCTCGCTTCCAGATGACGATGATATGAAAACTGCATTTGACGGAAAACGCTGGCAAGTTATCCATTGAGTAATGGCAAGCGCCAACCTGTCCAAAAAGAGCAGGCCAAGGATCAGAGAAGAGCCGGGAACAACAGATGCCACAGCGCTAGGACTCGGCTCAACCAATATTACCGCCTTTATTGGCGTTTTTGAGGATAATTTCTTGTCTCACGCGTTAATTAACAATGCAAATCTACTGTCAAGACGTTGCATATCGATGTACGTCAACTGTCTTTTTGCCTATGTGCTGTTGGTCGAAGGTGGGCTGCTTCCGACATGGGGCTTAGACTTACTCAACATGATGGAGTGAAACGATAATGCAATTAACTCGCGAAGTGATGAGGGGTAACGCCCAGACTGCGCTAGGGCTCGTTGACCCTTCCGAGCTTGGTTCCACGCTAATGCACGAGCACCTGCTTTGGAATATCACTGCACCAGCGCGTCGTCACGAACCACTAAAAGAGCCAATTGATACTGGACGCTACTGGGACCATCTCAACAATAAGATAAATATCCCAGCGAACACTACTCAAAAGGACGTTTCTGTTGCAATCGAAGCTGTTGCCGAGATTATCGCCCACGGCGGAAAGACAATCGTCGAGTTAACTATCGGTGGCTTGGAGCCTGACCCAGCTGGGTTGGCTGCAGTAGCTCGCGCCACAGGCGCTCATATAGTCATGGGCTGCGGACATTATGTTGATGATCTCCAGAATCCAAGCAACCAGGAACGATCGGTTGAGAGCTTTGCCGAAGAGATTATTGCCCAAGTTCAGCAGGGTGCTTGGGGAACCGACATAAGGGCAGGTATCATCGGTGAAATCGGTTGTTCTTGGCCGTGGACTGACTTGGAAAAGCGCGTGCTCGCAGGAGCTGTTATTGCTCAGCAAGAAACCGGAGCGGCATTGACTATCCATCCGGCCCGCCACCAAGACCACCCGTGGATGCTAGTCGAGTTCCTCCGTGAACATGGCGCCGATCTAACCCGTACAATAATTGACCATATCGACCGAACAATATTTGATGACGATAGGCTTTTCCAACTCGCCGACGCAGGCGTTGTCCTCGAATGGGATTTATTCGGTCAAGAGAACACCTATTATTCGCATTCTGACATTGACATGCCCAATGACGGCGCTCGTCTGAAAGCGATCAGGCGCGTGTTAGATCGCGGCTATCGTGATCAGATAGTGATCAGCCAAGACATATGCCACGTTGTCCAACTTTCGAAGCATGGTGGTCACGGCTACGCACATATCTACAAGATGGTCATTCCACACATGCTAAAGAGATCTTTCACCGAATCCGAGATAGCCGACATCATGGTCGATACGCCAAAGAGACTCTTGACATTTGTTTGACGCACAATCGTCGGCTTAGCGTAGGATCGCCTCGACGCTCGGTCTTAAATATTCGTACGAACAGGATGGCACGCCCGGCGATCTGCGAGCGCAATCCACCGTCGCCCTTAGGTGCGACGTGGTGGCTTGATCCTGGGTCTCGTTGATGTTTGGGTTGGGTTTTGTTTCAGGTCAAGCTTCGGTGTTTTCGGGTGCGATCGGCGGACGCTGTTTTCGCATGCTTTCACCGGTGATCGATGCGATAGGCGTTGTGAACGAGGCGATCCAGGATGGCGCCGGCCAAAGTTGGGTTTGCAATAATCTCCCACCAACGATCCACGGGCACCTGACTTGTGTGGTTGAGCGTCGTTCGTAGCAGTAATCCTCAATGATCTCCAGGAGATCGCGGCGTTGGTCGTCATTGAGTTTTTCGGGTCCCCAGTCATCGAGGATTAGCAGGTCGGTCTTGGCAAGCGATTTGAGGATCCTACTGTATCACCTCTTGCAAGCGCGAGGGCGGTGAACAGCCGGGGAATCCGGTGGTAGGCAACGGAGAAATCCTCGCGGCAGGCCTGGTGGCCAAGAGCGCAGGCAAGCCAATTTTTGCCCGTAACGGTCACGCCAGCGATAGGCAGTTCGCTTGGTTTTGCCGGTCGTCCGCACAATCGGGGTGACGCCGTCGCCGCCCGCCCACAACCGCACGATCCGCGCCCGCCAAACCAATTTCTGTGGCGAGTTGCGGTCCGCCACCCAACCTTCCAGCGTCGCCCGATCCTCAGGAGACAACCGGATGTCCGGATCACTTGACATGCCCTCTGACTCGCACGTCAAGCTAAAGGGGAATTCCTTCCTTGAGACGGTACACTAGCGGAGGATAGGGGCGGCGGCCTATCGTTAAATCTGGCGGATTTTTCATGCGCATTCGTGTTCGTCAAATATTGATTGTCGCCGCCGACGCGCTCGGTCGGCGATGGGCGCGAGCGGCGTCTCCAAGAGCCAGGAGAGCCGGCTCTGCGAGGAGCTTGACGGCAAGGTGAAGGCCTTCCTTGAGCGGCCAATCGAGGTGACTTGCCGTATTTGTGGATCGATGCGACCTACCTGAAGGCGCGCCGCGGCCGCATGTTGTCGGTCGCCATCATCATTGCCGTCGGCGTCAACAGTGACGGCCGGCGCGAGGTTCTGGGCATGGAGATCGGCGCCTCGGAGACCGAACCTATCTGGACTGAGTATGCAACTTAACCATCAAGACGATTCGGAAAAGGTGCCTCGACGCAATCGCTTATCCTCGAGGCGCACTCTTTTGCACGAGCAAGATATCCTCCTGACCCGCAAGCGTTTCGACTTCGGCGCCGTCCGCTGTCCGACAACGTCGGACACGCAACTTAGCTGAGCCAAATCTATCCCTTTGCCTCGAAACGGTTTCTCATTTGGCATGGCGCATGCGTGCTCATCGGCAAACCACGTCATGGACTCGACATTTACCCAGGCAAGGAGTCAAAATATGTGCGGCATCTGTGGATGGATTGATTTCGATCGTGACCTAGGAAGTCCCGACGCGCGGAGGGAGCTTGCCGATATGACGGCCACCATGGCCTATCGTGGTCCGGACGACGAGGGGGCTTGGATCGACGGGCCTGCGGCACTGGGACACCGCCGCTTGGCGATCATCGATTTCCAGGGCGGCCGTCAGCCGATAACGCACCAGGAGGATGGCCGACCGGCTTTGGTGCTCGTCTACACCGGCGAGACTTACAACCACCGCGAGCTGCGTCAACGGCTTGCCTCCCAGGGCCATCGGTTCGACACGAGTAGTGACACCGAGGTGGTGCTGCGCGCCCACCGCGAGTGGGGCCAACGTGATCCGCGCAGAGCCGTGAGCGAACTCAACGGGATGTTTGCTTATGCACTGTGGGACTCCGGCAAGCGCGAACTGCTTCTCATACGCGACCGTCTGGGCATCAAGCCGCTTTACTACTATCCCACCCAGCATGGAGTGTTGTTCGGCTCCGAGCCAAAGGCGATCCTCGCCAATAGTCTCGCCGAGCGGGCCATGGACGCCGACGGGCTTCGGCGAACACTATCTCTCGTCGCCGACCCGCATAACACCGTGTTCCGTGGAATGCGTGAGGTACGGCCCGGCCACATCGTCCGCGTGACCCGCGAAAGCATCAAGGAGATGAGCTACTGGCAACTCACCGACAGCGGGCACACCGACGACGTGCCTACCACGGTTCGGCGCGTCCGAGAGTTGCTCGAGGACACGATCCAGCGGCAGCTCGTCGCCGACGTGCCGCTGTGCACACTCTTGTCGGGCGGGCTTGATTCCTCGGCTATGACCGCCCTGGCCGCGCGCTTCAGCGACGAACGGATCCGATCCTTCGCCCTCGACTTCGTCGGCTACACTGACAACTTCATTCCTGGCCCGGCGCACCCCACACCCGACGGGCCATTCGTGCAGGATGTCGCGAAGTTCGTCGGTACCGACCACACGGACATTACGTTGTCGGCGGACGAACTCATGGACTCGAACGTGCGGGCCGCCACCCTCCACGCCCGCGACCTGCCGTTGACCTACGGGAACCAAGATAGCTCCGTTTACCTGCTGTTCCGAGCCATCCGGCAACACTCGACGGTGGCCCTGTCCGGGGAGGGTGCCGACGAGCTTTTCGGCGGCTACCGGTCTTTCCACGATCCCTCGTACGTTCAGGCCGACACGTTTCCCTGGATCGATGACAGCGACGATATCGTGCGGCGGTGCTTAGACCCTGGCCTTGTCGAGAAACTCGACCTCCCCGGGTACCTCGACGAGCAGTACCGCAGGGCACTTGCGGAAGTACCGGCCCTGACCGGGCCGGCCTCGGCCGATCCGCACGAGCGTCGCATGCGCGAGATCTCCTACCTCTTCCTGACGCGTTACCTGCCGATGGAGCTCGACCACAAGGACCGGATGAGCATGGCTTTGGGTCTTGAGGTGCGGGTCCCTTACTGCGATCACCGTCTGGTTGAATACGTGTTCGGCACCCAATGGGCCCAGAAGGCCTTCGACGGGCGCGAGAAGAGTCTGCTGCGGGCCGCCACGATGGACCTGCTCCCGCAGTCGGTGGTCCAGCGTGTGAAGAGCGCGTATCCGATTATCCAGGATGCCACCTATGACAGAATGCTCCGCACGCGGTTTTCCGCGCTGCTGAATGACCGCAATGCGGCCGTGGCCCCGCTATTGTCTCTCGACCAGTCCCGGGCATTGCTCGATGCGACCGACAACTTCAGGCGGGTTGAGAAAATCCTGACCCTGCAGGATTTCCTGACGGATTACAACGTGAGTCTCACGATCTGAGACTACAGAAGACGCAAATTGATAGCAAAGGGGCGTCGGTGCACGGACCGTTTATTGGTGTGGGTTCAGGCAAGCGGCAACGGCAGTAGCGGAGCTGATGCCTTTCAAAACGCAGCCGCGGGCCAAACACAAGGCCCAGCGTCAAGGTGATCCGGCGTCGGGGCCTCGGTCGCGCTCACTATCGCTCGGCGGTGGACAACCCGATGCTATTTGGAAAATCCAGTACGCTCGGAGCCTACTTCGGGCTTACGCCAAAAAAATATGACCCGGTGAGACCGATCGAGAGGTGGTGTCAGCAAGGTCAGCGACGCCATGGTGCGATCGGGCACAAGGCCCCGATCTCGTTGCTCAATCCCGATGGCGCCGCCAGCCCGCCGTCGTGAGAAAGCCGGGAAACTCCACCTTCCGGCGGTCCAGAGAATGGTATCGGAGCAGTTCCTGGCGGTCCTTTCCCTCAATGAAACCCGCCATGCCGAATCCCCGCTCAACCCGCAGTAGACTAGCATGAGCGGGAGTTTTCACACAGCCTCGGTGGAAAGCCGACTTTAGATTATTGGGAACACATGAAAACGTTCATGCCACTCACGTCGTCCTCAATAGCTTCCCACCCCAAGCGCCGATAGAAACTAGAGTTTTCGGGAGTTGCGCAGAGATAGACCGGGGAATGCCCGAGTTTGAAAGCCGCGTCCGCCGCCGCGCGGACAAGCGCCGAACCGACACCGCTTCCCCTGTGCTCCGGGTCCACCCAAACCACCGCAACCCAAGGCGAATATTGCGGGCGTTCGTCCATGTCGTGGGCGATGACCGAAGCCGTTCCAATGAACATTTTGCTACGATGCGCCACAAGCGCAAATGGAATGCTATTCGAGGTAAGATTTTCCTCTACGCGACCTTCGATGTAACTGAGCGGTACGTCTTGGCCCATCCACCACGCCTGCCAAATGCGCTGCGCCACGGTCGCTTTGAACTGGGGCTCGTGCCGTAGGTCAGAGATTATGTATTTGCTGTTGGCCAACTGTGACACCCTCTGAGGTCATAGACTTTGTAAAACTATTCCCCGGTGTCCGCAAAGGCTGCGACATTCACTTCAGGTCCACCAGAGAACAAGATCCGGCCGCGCAAAACCGAAAAAGCTATTCAGCACCAGGCGACGCCTTCCATTGCCTAATTGACCGGTAACCCCGTGAACGAAACCGCCATCGATCAGTGCGATATCCCCGGCCTTAAGCTGGAACTCGCGAGAAGGGACCGGCTCGAGATAAGCTGCCGAATACGGATAGCCCGTGGTCTCCACACCCTGCGACTTTCGGTCGGCGACCGTCGGTTTGTGGCTCCAGAGCCTCAGATTGCCACCTTCCTCGGGCATGCTGGGATAGACGTTGAGCGCTACAACGGTGTTGTGCGCCACCGCAGAAAGCTCGTAGTCGTTGCCAGCACACAGGACTTGAGCGACATCGTCGTGGGGGTCCAAGGAAAAAGTGCCGCTGCCAGACCAACTGAGAGCGCGACAAACACTAGCCTGACCGTGTTCTGAACGGGCCAGCCGCAATTCAATACCCTGGTTGTGAAGCTCGCGCTTCAATGCGTCGAATATTCCTCGGACCGGATCAACCAAATTCTCAAAGAGGGCGTCGACGAACGGTTTCGCATTCTTCGACTCCGCGAAATAGCTGGCTGCATCCTTCCTGTAGTGGGATGCGCCCACATATTGTCCGGGGACGCCATCTTTACGCTCCTTGAGAGCGGGACTGCCAACAAAGTTCGCGGTGATCTCACCGGCTGTTTCGGTGCTGAAAGCCTGCTTGATGTGCAGGGCCGTGATCTCGCCTTTCAGCACCGAGATGATCTCTGCAGTGCTGATCGAGCCGGTTCGTTCTTTGATCGTAAGAGGCGAGATGGCCGGCGTTTGAGGTACTTGGTTAGTCGCCATTGGTTTTCTCCTGTAGTGCCTGATCGAGGATGGCAATGCCGTGATCGAGTTCGCCATCTGAGATGGTTATCGGCGGAAGGACTTTGATGACGTCGCGATTTGGCCCCGAGGATTCGATCAGCAGGCCGTTTTCGAACGCGACATCGTGCACACGGCTAACAACGGCATGGGAACGGCACTTGAGGCCAGCCATCAGACCCCGGCCGCGCTTTTGTTCGATGCACTTGGGGAATTTCGCAACGAGGCGATCAAGGTGTTCTTGCAGTTTGACGGCCGTCCGCTCGACGGCTGTAGTAAACTGCCTATCGGACCACATTGTGCACATGGCCGCGGAAGTCACGAACGCGAGATTATTGCCTCTAAAGGTCCCGCTATGTTCTCCCGGATTCCATATGTCCATGTCGGGGCGAATCAGAACTATGGACAACGGATTACCCGAACCGCTTAGCGATTTCGAAAGACACACGATGTCCGGTTCGATTTTGGCGAATTCGAACGAGAAGAAATCGCCCGTTCGTCCCGAACCTGCCTGAATGTCATCGACGATGAAAACAACGTCGTGCTTGCGGCAAATGCGCTGAATTTCTGAGAGCCAAGGTGCCGATGCAGTGTTCATGCCGCCTTCTGCCTGGATGGGCTCCAGGATGATTGCGGCCGGCTTTTCTATCCCGCTGCCTGGGTCGCCCAACACGTGATCAATGTAACTAGCGGAATCGAAAGTTTGGTTCGGATAGTTCTCGTAAGGGACACGGATCACGTCGTGGCGAGCAACGCCGCCAAGCTGTCTAGTTGACGCTGAACCCGATACAGCCAAGGAGCCGAGTGACATGCCATGGTACGAATTTGTGAAGGCCATGACACTCGAGCGGCCGGTATATTTTCGCGCCAGCGCCAACGCCGCTTCGTTAGCGTTCGTCCCGGTCGGCCCAGGAAACTGTATCTTGTAAGAAAGGCCCCGGGGCTTCAGGATGGACTCGACAAACACTTCGATGAAATCACGCTTTGCAGCTGTATACATATCAAGCGACAAAACAATACTTTTTTCGGCGAGATATTGAATTGCCGGCGCCATAATATCTGGATTGTTATGGCCGTAGTTGAGCGCGCCGGACCCAACAAGGAAATCAATATAAGGTTCTCCGGACTCGTCCCAGATTGTCGCCCCAAGTGACTTTTTAAAGACGGTTGGAAAGGATCGTCCATAGCGACGAACGTTAGACTCGTAAGCTTCAAAAATGTCGATATCCATTAAAGGGCCTCTCTGTATGCGGCTTGCGATCAACGCTACAGGTTCTCTATTCACGCATTCCAAACCATTGATTTCGACGATTAGCTGCGGCCAATCTCTGCCTTAAGGCGAACGTATCATGGTTCAGCGACTTGCATTCGCAAAGAATCTGTAAACTTGTTTGACGAATCTGTTGCAACGCTTTGGATAGCGTGACGGTCAGTACCCGCCTTGCGGCAACGCTATCGGCGGCGTTGTTGGCGGGGGCGACTGACACAACCGCACCGGTTTTTCCAGGACGAGGCAGTCACGATGCTTTGATATTTCTCTACCGCGGCCGTGACGGCCCTTGCCGACGAGTGGCTGTGACAAACAGAGATTTCTCTCCTTCGATGTGACGGCGGACCGGGGCTCGCTCGAGTTTCGTTTTGGAACGCGGACGCGCCAGACCGCGAACTGGCGGCAGAACTGGAAGTGACGGCGGTCTCTAATCGCGGCCGTGGCCGCCGTGGCGGTGATGGCGCCGTTCGCTGGGCGACGCGTTGGCCCACCCCTGGGTTCGCGGCGTCTACAATGCTTCAGTCGGCCCTCCCAAGGTAACGGCCGCACTGCAGGCCACGGGCGGAGCACGCGGGTGGTGTTCGGCATCAACGAGCTGACGCAGAATCGACCGCGCCTGCTTCGAGAAGGCGCGATCGATGCAGTTATCGACCACCCGGTGTTCGCCACCTTACCGTGTGGTGACGATGGCGCGGCTTTTGGAGCGCAGCACGACTAAGAGTTCCCACCCTTGCACTGGCCAACATTCATACGATCGAAAACGCTGGCTCTGGCGACGCCACTGGCGATGTGTCCGATGCCGCTTTTTGTACGCAAGGTTTCACTCTGTCCGACACCCGACAATTGTTGGATGTCAGACAGGGCGCCAAATCCGCTAAACCGTCGTTTTAAAATAGTTTTCCTCTCTGGCACGTTCTGTGCAGCGTGGCTTGCAAACTCATCAGCGAGAAAATAGCCCCATGATCACACTCACTGAAAACGCCGTCGCTGCCGTCAAGACCGCGCTTTCTCGCGCCGACGAACCGGCGGAAGGCTTTCGCATCATGGTCGAGGCGGGCGGCTGCGCCGGCCTCAAATACCTGATGGGTCTGGAAAGCGTCTCGCGCGAGGGAGATGCCATCATGGAGACGGACGGGTTCAAGGTGTTCGTCGACGCAAACTCCCAGCCCCATCTCGCCGGCATGACCGTTGACTTCGTCACGGACCTGGAGTCCTCGGGCTTTGTTTTCGACAATCCCAATGCGCGGGACAAATGCGCCTGCGGCAAATCCTTCGGCTAGCCGCCATAACGACAAGGATCGGCGCCCATGCGGGACGACACCGACAACATATACTTCTTCAGCGACAAGCTCTATTTCATCAACCCGAAAAATGTCGGCGCTTTGGACACCCCCAATGCGGCCGGTGAGGTCGGCGCCGTCGCCTGCGGCGATGGACTTAAATTGATGATGGGTTTCGATCCTAAGACGCAGACGATCACCGCCGCAACGTTCCAGACCTTCGGCCGCGGCTCGGCCATAACCGCTTCCTCGGCGTTTACCGAATTCATCGTCGGCAAGACCATCGATGAAGCCCTTCAGATCACCGATCAGGACATAGCGGATTTTCTCGGCTCCCTGCCGCCGCACATGACATCCTCATCGCTCGACCGCCTCATCCTGGAGCGTGGCTTGCGGCTGATGAGCGAGTTCTTCCGTGCGGTTAGGAAGGCTTTCGAGGAGACACCAGGATTCTCACGCCTCGTGCTCGTCAAGGCATCCTCGCGATGAGCGGCGAGATCGAGGCGTTTCTCTTGGTGATAGGCTTCGAGGAGCGAGAGGCCCTTCCCCGCAGTCTCCACCCGCTGAAACCTAGTTCTGCGTGGAGTTCGAGCGAGTGGGTTTGCGGTATCGAGCCTCGACGGTGGAACGCGCAGCAAAACGTGCAGTGGGACATTTCCCACCTTTTGCCGCGTCTCGTAAGCCAGCAGAGATGCTCCCTTGCTCACTCGAAGGCCGCTTAAGCAATGTCATATGCGGTCAAGGAAATTTTCTACACCCTTCAAGGTGAAGGACGAAATGCCGGGCGGGCCGCCGTATTTTGTCGTTTCGCCCGCTGTAACCTTTGGTCGGGACGTGAAGGCGACCGGGCAAAAGCATTCTGCGGATTTTGCGACACCGATTTCGTTGGGGTAGATGGCCCCGGTGGCGGACATTTTGACACCGCACGGCAGCTTGCGCTGGCGGTCGAACAAGCCTGGCGCGGGTCGGGAACTGGGCAGAGTCTTGTCGTGCTCACCGGAGGGGAACCCCTCCTCCAGATCGATGAAGAACTCCTGGAAGCGCTGCATTCCTTGGCGTTTGAAATTGCCGTGGAGACCAATGGTACCATCCCCACACCCGCCGGCATCGACTGGCTGTGCGTCAGTCCGAAATGCAATGCACGCCTCGTGGTCATGGCAGGGGACGAGCTAAAGCTTGTATATCCTCAGATTGGCGCGGAGCCCGAACATTTCGAAGTTCTCGCGTTTGAGCACCTTTTGCTTCAGCCGATGGATGGGCCCGAGCGCGAGGCGAATACGGCCGCCGCAGTGGCCTATTGTCTTGCCAACCCACGTTGGCGCTTGAGCCTTCAAACCCACAAGTTTCTCGGAATCCCATGAAGATTACGCAAGCTTTCACCTTCGAGGCAGCGCACTGTCTTCCGCGGGTGCCAGAAACCCACCGCTGTCACCGCATACATGGCCATTCCTACCGTGTGGAACTGCGTCTGGAGGGGCCCGTCGATCCAGATACGGGCTTTGTCATCGATTTCTTCGATGTCGAGGCTGTGTTCGGACCGCTTCTGCAACGTCTCGACCATCAGTATCTGAATGAGATTGATGGTCTTGACAATCCGACCGCGGAAAACATTGCGGTCTGGATCTGGAACCAAACCAAGCCGCTTCTTGGCCAAATGTGCTCGGTAACGGTCTATGAGACGCCGCTGTGCTGGGCTGAATACGAGGGTTGACCCGATGCAACGAGATCCGGGAACCGCACTCGTCCTTTTCTCCGGCGGCCAGGATTCGACAACCTGCCTGGCTTGGGCGCTCGAGAACTTCGAGTGCGTCGAGACAATCGGCTTCGACTATGGGCAGCGGCACCGGATCGAGCTCGATGTGCGGCCCTACCTGCTCGGGCGCATTCGAACAGACTTTCCGGCCTGGCGTGGGCGACTAGGCGAGGACCACATGATCGACATGGCCGTGCTCGGTCAAATCAGTGATACCGCGCTCACGCGCGACGTCGAGATCGCACTGAACGCGAACGGTATAACAAATACCTTCGTGCCTGGCCGCAACCTTCTGTTCCTCGGCTTTGCGGCCGCGATGGCTTACCGGATGGGCGCGAAACACCTCGTGATCGGCGTGTCCGAGACGGATCGTTTCAGCTACCCGGACTGTCGGGATGACGCAGTCAAAGCAATGCAACTCGCCCTGAACCTTGGAATGGAGACGCGTTTTGTCATTCACACACCCCTCATACGGCGCGACAAGGCGCAGACCTGGGCGCTGGCGGATTTGCTGGGCGGCGAGGCGCTGGTGAAGCTCATCTGCGAGGGAAGCCACACCTGCTATAGCGGAGACCGCGAACATAGACATAGCTGGGGTTTCGGTTGCGGGACCTGCGTCGAGTGTAATCTTCGCGCAGCAGGATGGGAGCAATTCCGATCCCGCAAAGTGGCACCGGTGGCCGCCCATGAAATGACGTGAGCGCCCAGATCCAGGCCGACGGTGGCAACCTGTTCCATAGATCGTTTCCTTCTCTTTGTGGTGTTCAGCACGACCAGGGTAGGCGCCTTCGATGCCGTTTCGAAGGGCTGTTCCATACCATCGACCTTGATGATCTTTGCCGTTCGCGTGGTGCTGTTTGGTAGGGGAGTTCAGCACCATAGCGAGCAGGCTGCGATTGTTATCCTTGATCCCGGTCGGATTGATCGTGGAGCGTACCGCCAAGAAAAAGGGGAGGTTGTGGTTTCGACGAGAGGCGGTTGATGCCCGAGCCTGCCCTTATCCTGGAGGATCGTCGATGCAGGTCCATAACCAGCATGGCCGCACCATTGGCATCATTGAAGTGACGAATGACGACCTCATCGGCAATCGATGCCGGCGCCTGCGTAAGCCGGCACGGGCGCAGGCGCCTGCGGCGACGCGATGCGGATATCCCTCCCCTGGCCTACCTCGGCCCAATCATAGGATTCCTGATAAGCGCCTTCGATCTCGTAATGCTCCTGCGTCCAGTGAATACGCGTGCCGTCTTGATGGCGATCGTCACAGCCTCAGTGTCGAAGTTGACGAAATGATCTGCACAATCGCCGGAGACAATCGAGCAGGTAATTCAGCAAAGTCGATCTCATGTACCGTCGAATTGAAAAGGCCGCTGCCGTCATGAAGGATGCGCGCGACCGCATTAAGCGCCGGGGGCAAAGCCATCCCTATGCATCAGAATGGCGAAAGTGTTGTCGAGGTCCAGAAAGCACTGTCCGTTGACGTCAGCCAGATTGGCGCCTTCGCGTTGCAGCGCGCCGCGCGGCTTCGGATCGCACACCCGCAGCGCGCGTGGTGCCATCGGGCGGGCGGCCGCGGGCGAACAATCTTGCCGATTGGCGTCAGGCGGCGCCGAGATTTCGTGCAACATGTCAGGCCTCTCCACGAAGGATCCGGAGACCTACGCCTCTTTCGCGCAGACATGGCCTTTGCACTTGAAAGAAAGTCATTCACGAATTGCATATGAGAGGCGGCTGATGAACAGACCAACGATCGCCGATCTGGCGAAAGCCGCGGGCGTAAGTGTTTCCACCGTCAATAGGCTCTTGCACGGAACTGGCACACTGCGACCGCAGACGGCCGACCTCATCTTGAGCGCAGCGCAGCAGATCGGCTTCCGCAGTTCGGGGCCGCTGCACGAACGCAGGCGGGACAATCTCCCGCATCGGCACTTGAGCTTTCTCATGCAGCAATCGCACCGGCCGCTCTGCCGGATCTGGGCCGAGGCGCTTCTAGGTGCCTGCGCGCGACGCACAGATGCGGTTATTGAGCCCGACATGCTCTTCCAGGACGACCCTTCCCCAGAAGCGGTCGCTGCCAATCTGCTCAAGATGGGCGGAAGCGCCGATGCAATCGCGGTGATCTCGGCCGATCACCCGCTCGTCGGCCAGGCGATTGATGAGTTGCGCGTCAAGGGCGTTCCGGTGATCGCCTACGTCACCGACCTGTCCGCCGCCAGCCGGGCCGGCTTTGTGGGGACCGACAACTGGAAGGCCGGCCGCACCGCAGCATGGTTTATCAGCCAGACGTCCGGTCGGCCCGGCAAGGTCTTTCCTCTCATCGGCAGCAACCGTTATCAGTTCCAAGACATCTCGGATGCGAGCTTTCGCTCCTATATGCGCGAGCACGCGCCCGAGTTCCACGTCAGCGAAACCCTGCTGACCCATGAGGCGCCGAAGAACGCCTATGCAATCGTTCGCAGGCTGATAGCGGAGGAGCCGGAGCTCCGGGGCATCTTCGTTAATGGCGGCGGCATTTCCGGCGTCCTGCGTGCTATGCGCGAGCTCGCTGCGGAGCAGCAGTGCAAAATCCGGGTCGTCTGCCGAGACATCGGGCCCGAGACACGCAAGGGATTGAGCGAAGGCTTGATTACTGCTTCCTTGTGCCATCCCGTCGACAGGATGCCTGAAGAACTCATCGACGTAATGCTGCGCATGATCGAACGTACGGACACACGGCTAATCGAACAGCGGATCGTTCCGTTCGAGATCCTCACGCCAGAGAGCATTTGGACTTAAGAATCGGAAGAGCCATCGTCGTCCGGATAAAACTGGGGCGCAAGGGCAGTTCGGCACTCATGGTCCTCGTATCCACCGAAATAGGCCAGAGGACGAGGAGATGGAAATCTCCGAGGAAGCCTATCTTGTCGAGAGCTGGACCCCACGCTTCCGCCAATGATTAGGCTGCATCGGCCGTCGGCGCCGATTTGCGCGGCTTGTGGCGCACCACAACGTCCACCTTATAAGCGCGTCGATCGAGGCAGCGCATCGGGCGATCTATAGAGAACTTGCCCTGTTCGCCCATGACTACGGCGGATATGTCGGGCTGTTTCATAGCAAGCAATTGCGCTGATTTGGCTTGAGTGAGGCGCCGACGCATAATGATGGCGCGGATCTCACGGGCGAGCTTGGCTTTCCGCAATTCCTCTTCGGAATTGTCAAAGCCCAAATCCGCAAATACGTTGCCGCTGGTCATTTCGCCGGTGATTCTTCAGTCATGACTGTGTTCCTTTCCGATAGTTTTCGCGATCGTGCGTCTCAGCCACCTTCAATCGCTGTAACGAGGTCGACTTCGCACTTGGGCGTGTCCCTGCCCTTCTTCTGCAAGCAAAGATGCAGATCACACCAGCGAAGCGGCATGGACGGGCGATAAGTATCCCTGTCTAAGTCGTCGACCACCGCAAGGATTCGGCCGCCAAATCCCTTGAGGGCTTTGACCGCCAGATGCTGCTCGCCATTTTGGGCATCGTTGATTGCAACACCCATGACGATGCAGACATCGACCAATCTCACTCCGCTCAGCCACTGAAAGAAAGATCCGGGTCAAACAGCCGTTTTCGCCAAGTGATCATATTTCCTATGAACGCATTTTGGACTGCACGGACCGTTCCAGCTCGGCGCAAAACCCTCCCAGATACTCGTCAATCGCGCTCTGCAAATGCACCCAATAGAGCACTTTGGCGGTGCTACATCGATAATGAGCCCAGTTTTGCTTTTTTTGAGAAGATGTCCCTCTTGCTTGGCCGCAGCGAATATCCCAGTAAAAATTGGCGGCAGCGCATCGCGTTTAGCGCTCGCCGGGCGGAGCTGGTCCGGGTTGCGAAGCCCGGCGAGCGCGGATCGTCTTGGGCCATGTGGTGATCAGGTGCGGTTCTTGGAGCGCCAGGATTCATGTCCGATTTCGATGATCTCGCAATGATGCGTGAGAGGATCGAGCAGTGCGGTCGTTGTTCCGTCGAAGTAGCCGCGCCTGCTGTCGCGGATGAGCGCCCGGGCGATGGCAATGGCCAGATGCGACTTCCCTTTCCGGGCCACCAATCAACACGCCATTGGACAAATGCCATCAAGGGCATCTCCGCTGGCCGGCGAACAACGCAGGCTTGATGACGTGATCGCAGCCCTCCCCGAGGAGCGTCGGGAGCGTGTCGACGCACGTTTCGAAGAGTTAAAGGACGGAGGTCGAACGGCGAGCTGCGCCGTGCGGCTGGGAAGCCCCAGGCGGAGATTGCCTTGTCCCTCAAGATCAACCAGCCCTCTGTCTCGAAGATCGAGCAACAGGCCGATATGTATCTGTCGACACCTAGAGCTACGTAGAGGCGATCGGGGGACAACTCAACCTCATCGTCGCCTCGCCGCGCGCGCCCCTCCGTATAGAGCGGCTCAGCTACGTCGTAGCCCCCAAACCCCCTCCGCACGTAGTGCTAAAAGAGCGCGAGGTGGACGACCCGCCCGAAGGCAACGCGCCGGCTGAATGCGCCGTTTCGGTCAAAATTGCCGAAGGAACGACAGTCTCGTCGACGCTCGCAATAGGTATGAGCAAGCCCTCGTTAAGCCGGATACCGACTGCCCGCTGTCACGTCGCGGGGGACGCCTCTCCCTCACCCATGCTGGCCCAGTTCACCGCCGCGCTGGGGGTGTCCGGCGATGTGCTCGCCGACGACGACCCGCTCGAGCACGCTTGGTCACAGCTTCCAAACCTGCTCAAGTAGATACCTCCGCGCCTGCGCGACATCTTCGGTAGCTTACAATTTATCAAATTTACGGCGATTATCGCGGCCCCGCAAAATGACAAGAAAGTCAAACGGCCATGTCTTCTCCCTTCTTATGCGGCTCCGGGACACATTGAGCACAGGCAAATGCTGCCAAGCATGCCAGCACCACGACCCCACGTCGTGGCGGCAGTTAACAGCTGCCCGCTGAAGTTTGCCAACGGGCCTTCGGTCAAACTTGGCGCAGCGCTGTTACGGCAGGCACAGCACGTGGAGGTCTGTCGAGCATCAGCCATTGCGAAAGGTGTAGCCATAACCGTTGATGGCCGGCGCGCCGCCGAGATGCGCGTAGAGAATCCTCGAGCCCTCTGGAAAAAAGCCTTTCTGGACGAGGTCAATCATCCCTTGCATCGATTTGCCCTCATAGACGGGATCGGTAATCATACCCTCGAGCCGCGCACACAGACGGATCGCCTCCTTGGTTTGCTCGGATGGAATGCCGTACCGCGGGTGCGCGTAGTCCTCGAGCAACACCACGTCATCCTCGGCAAGTTCCGATCCGAGCTCGACGAGGGTCGCTGTATGTCGGGCAATGCTAAGCACCTGCGCCTTGGTCTTGGCCGGGGTCGCAGAGGCATCGATACCGATCACGTTGCGCTGCCGACCGTCCTTGGCGAATCCGACGAGCATGCCGGCATGCGTTGAACCGGTGACCGTGCAAACGACCATGTAATCGAAGGCAAACCCAAGCTGTTCCTCCTGGGCGCGCACTTCCTCCGCGAACCCCACATAGCCGAGGCCTCCATTCGGGTGAACAGACGCCCCGGCCGGTATCGCATAGGGCCTGCCGCCCCTTGCCTTGACCTCATAGAGCGCTTTTTCCCAGCTGCGGCGGATACCGATGTCAAAGCCATCGTCGACCAGACGTACCTCTGCGCCCAAGATGCGGCTCAAGAGAATGTTGCCGACCCGGTCGTAGACGACATCCTCATGTGGAACCCAGCTCTCCTGGACCAGGAGACATTTCATGCCGATCTTGGCGGCAACGGCGGCGACCATCCGCGTATGGTTGGACTGCACGCCGCCGACGGTGACAAGGGTATCGGCATCTGACGCGATCGCGTCGGGGATGATATATTCGAGCTTGCGCAGCTTGTTGCCGCCGAACGCCAGACCGGAGTTGCAGTCCTCGCGTTTGGCGTAGATTTCGACCTTGCCACCCAGATGCTTGCCGAGCCGGTCGAGCTTCTCGATGGGTGTGGGTCCAAAGGTGAGCGGGTAACGCTCGAATTTTTCCAGCATATTCTCTCCGGCGATGACCATTCAGCTGAAATAGCCACGCAAAACTCGTTCCATAAGCGCTGCTTGGATTGGTCGGCCGCGCTCTCCGACCACCCATCAGAGCTTTGGGGATTTCCAGCGCTCTCCTTGCGATTCAAACGAAGCGATCCACATGTCGGCATGCTGCGATGAGGCGACCATCGCCTAGGAAACCTACGACGACACGCGGTCGGCATCTGCGTTTTTGCTAGCTTTGCAAGTGCAGCCAGACCGCCAAACCAACAGACTTCGATAAAAACGCAGTGGCTCTTGTTTGCGATTGGACCGGCAGGAACCGCACAGTTGCCGAGCCGAATTCCGCGAGGCGATTTTTGTGGCGCTCAACGCCTCACAGAAGTTTCAGCTGCTGGATCGAAGTGCTCGTCTACCTGATCGAAACGGGTGCCAATGCCCTCGAAGGGCTGGCCTCGCTGCGGCCGTAAGTCGTCGGATTGTAGTTGACGAGCGTGTCGGTCCTAGCGGTATCCAGCAACTGATTGTAATCTGTGTCGGTGTTGCGGACGTGAACTTGCTGCTGTTCTGAACGCGAGTCGTCTGAAAGGCATGCCCGGCAGAGACGGAGCTCCCTGCCGGGCCGGGTTCGCCTTGGGAGGTGGCGTAAGCTAGCGACTTTCGTGGCGGTGGGACCACTCAATCCGTGCGTTTTGCGCAATAACGAGCATGTACCGTGCCAAGCCAAAAAGCATTTAAAAAACACCCAAGAGTCAGCTTCCTCGACGTTGCATACCCCACATTGTCGGTTATCGGACAATGCCGAACGTGCCTCTCGGCATCGACCTACGCCTGAATCCGAGCGCCCCCGCAAGGTCGTTCGCTGCCATTTCGACCTGGCGAACTGGTGGTGACCGGGTTTTAGCTCCGACGTTCTCCGGCTGACGGACAGGGCGGATGTCGCTTTTAAAAGAGGAAATGTCTGTACCTTCAATTCAAGAGGGCAAGCGGCCACGAGAGACGGCGCGGCGAATGGGTCGCGCAGATGATCGCGAGGATCAACCCATCCGGCAAACGCGCAAAACCGCAGCCTGATCAGTGTCCACCCCTAGGGCGCTCTCCAACCGGGGGTCAAAATTGGACGCCGATTCCCCGCCTCAGGTGTCAAAATCGCACGCCGAAACACAGGACCGTCATCGGCGAATCCGCCCGGAGAACCGAAACTGCATTCCCCTGGGCGGTAGAACGATGAGAATGCCGTCGCCTTCGACCTTACCAGGGAACCATGGCCTGAATAATCAAACTTGAACAAAGGGATGACTCTGAGCTCTGATCTTGTTACGGCGCCTCAAGGGAGGAGCAGCGATATGCCGAGCGTTTGATTGCGCTGGGGCACATCTTGAGTTTCATTCCTATGCTCATCGTCGCGCGACTGGTACCGAACTTCCTGGGACCTATCGAAAAGCTCAGCCCCTTGCCCGGCTTTGCCAGCGCAGCTCGATCGCCAAATCAGAAAGAGGACACTTGCGAAATAGCCCAGCTGAAGAAGTAGCGAACAGCCCAGCGTCGTGACGACTGCTAGACGGAACGAATGCGAGGCGAAGTAAACCGTCACAGCGTTGCCGCACAGGACTAGCCCGAGGAGCCGACAAAAGATGATGAAGCGCATGGCGTTCTCCTGATTTTGTCTCGTCAAATCATGCAGCTCATGCTGCGATCTGGTCGGCCGCGAGATGGGTCTGGCAGTTCTTTGGGCAGACGCGGCCGCAGGCTCCGCAGCCAATGCAGCGGCCGGCATGGTCGACAACCATGATCATACGATTGAGCTCACCGTCGAAATCGTCGTCATCGGCGTCGCAGGCGCCGAGGATTTCACCCGCGTCATCGACGCCGTAAAGATGCATGACCTCGCGCGAGCAGACTTTGAAGCAGCGGCCGCAGCCGATACAGATCTTGCCATCGATAGCGATCAGATATTCAGGCACCCATATGGAGCCGTCGCGGCTGATGAATTTGCTCCTCATCGCAAAGTCTTCATTTTGGCAAGCTCTCTCCTGGCACCATCCAACTCGGCATAAACGGCATGCGTTTTCTCGGCGACTTCCTCTATCTCAATCCATTTGACCGGGAGACCCTCGGCAAGGTCGCGCAAGTTCGTCTTGGCAATTGCCGCGCGCAGTTGAAGCTTTCGGACTTTCTTCGCCATCTCATCCAAGTTTGACATGATCCTTCCTCGAAAACCGGTTTCTTCACGCCCGCGCCACGTCGGGATAGGCAATAGCTGCAGTCGCATCGACCAGTTTGGCGCCGGCATCCGCGAGTTTCCGGAGGGTCTCGAAGCCGAACCGGTAGACGCCTCGACAGACCGACGAACTGCCCGGCGGTGAAAAGCACGCGTCCGAAAGCACCGGTCGGTTTGATTTCTGTTGTTGACTATGACATCACGCCTGAGCGCTCCTCGATCGCCAGCTCCACTAAGGTTTAAAACATGTCGAGCCTCCACATCGCGTCCGGATCCGGATTGCCAATGAGTGGATATTCCGGCGCAGTTCCTCGGTGATAATGAAATCGGCCAGCAGCCCGGTGTCCGATTTCCGTTGGCATGAGCCGTGGAAATCCTGAGCACGGATCAGCCGCAGGAGGCATTTGACGAACGGGCGGGCAAGGGCCTCGCCATCCTTGTTGACGGCAGGGCCAAGCGCTGCGTGAGACATTTCGTTTCCTCAATTTCAGGTCTCGTCCTCAACGGAGGATTTCTGCTTTCGGTTACGCCGACTTCGGGCTCGCTTACGCAGCCGACGTCCAGCCTGGCCAGGCCGATTCCACGTAAATGCTGCCCCTGTGGCCGACCTTGAACAGGACCTGGACTGTGACATCTTCAACGACGGGCCAAATTCGCGTCGAATATCGCGGCCGCGGCTATTCGGTTGGAAGTCTAAGGTCCGAGCCCTGACCTGGAGCGAACGATCGACCCTGTGCTCCATGGACATAGTTACTGCGGGCGCGCCGCAGAAAATGGGCGGATTGACCAGGGTTCCATTCCACTTGTCATCCCGACACCTTGCCGGGCTGAAAGTTCGTGAGAGGTTCGCCACGCAGCCAGTCGTCCACTTTGATCAGAGGAGCCGGGGACTCTCTACGCAACATGTTGTTCTCCATTCCACACCTTTCCTGACGTTTATGCGCGAGCTGGTTCTTCTCTCAGAACGGAACACACCGGTTAGGAGACCATCAAAGTCTTGCGTGTTCTCATGCGATCAGCCCTCACTCAGTATTGCCGATCTCAACCAGCAAACGTCATGCCATCGCTTTGCCCGCAGTAAATGCATGATTCTGCCTCGAAACCTTACAAGCCCAAGACGGCCGGTTGTTTTGAACCCGACATGTTTTCTGCTGCTGTCAGCTTTTGGACACGCATCATGCGTCAGACGCTTGAGGGCGAGAACGGCTTGGCTGTCTGCCCTGCGGTAATGTTGGCGTCGGCTCATCTAGCATCATTCGCCGCCGGCGATGCGCGGGCGCGCACAGCTAGGCCGACCCAGCGCCCCGAACCGCATGACCTTCTTGACCGGCTGGCTATAGGTCGGAAATTCCGCGATTCCGAGAAAGTTGGTCAGCGCAGTGCAGCCCGCTCGGCATTTGCCGCACGAATGGCAAGCGCTTGTCAACCGAGCGATCCTCCAAGGCGCGGGCCAGCGTCTCGACGATTTGTTGGTTAAGGCCGGCCAGTGTTTGTGTCTATGGTCTGGGAGTGGCCTTCGGCAGCCAGTGGCCGCGAGTAAAGCTTCGGCATCATCGGCTTTGATTGCGGCCCAAATCTGGTCGAAACTACGATGGGCTATTATGCCTCCTCTTCATTGAGTGCAGGAATGTCTGCTCTGGCGTAGAAGCCCAGCACGGGTCCGAGATCAAAGGTCGTTCCTGGCGCAAGGCGCCGGACGGACGTGGGCCATGTTTCGGTCGAGACGCCATCGATACCTCGCGCCAGCGTGCTGGCAAATCGGGGCATCAGCGGCGCGAGTGTCTGTGCCAGGATTGCAGCGGCCGTCGTCTGAAGGGCGAGCGACGTGCGGGTGCGGGCGGGATAGAGACGTCGCGCCGCCTCATAGTCTTGCGCCCGTCGGTAGACTACGCAATCGCTGACGAAATCGCAGGCCTGCGCGGCCGCGCGCCGGACCGAGAAGCCATCGTCCGAATAGACGCGTTCCATCGCCGCGCGATGGATCTCTATCCGAGCAAAGAAAGCGCGATCGGCGGGGGCCCAGTCGCCTGCGTCGGGCACACAGCCGCCAAAGTCCTGCTTGATTTCCCGGTGCAGCGCATCAAGCCAATTCAGCCAGATTCCTTGGAACACCTCGTTCTCGGTGCGGCGTAGCGCGTCCAGCGTGAAGTTCGTCCGCTCACCTTCCGGGCGTGTCAGGCCCAAATGAAGACGGACGACATCGACTGTCTTTGGGCCCAGAACCTCTTTGCCCCAGACCCCATGGCCGCGGCTGGTCGAGAACTTCTGGCCGTCGAGCAGGTAGAACTCGTTCACATGATACCGGATGCGCGGGGTCCAGTGGGAGAAGACCTCAGCATAAAGCGCCGGATAAAGCAGGGCGTGGTAGAAGGAATTATCGAAGCCGAAGAAATGGACAATCTGCCAGTCATTGCTGGGCAGGGCAGCGTTCCAGTCTCGACCGAGCGATGTAGCTAGCGCCTGGATGTTGTAAAGAAAACCAAACGCCATCTCTGGCCAGACCCAGATCACCTGCCCCGGGAGCGCCTCGGCCGGCAGGCCCCAGTCCGAGGGGTGGGTGATGGGCACGGAAAAGTCGCCACGTCGGCGTAGACGCGCGAAGAGGTCCATGATCCGAACGGGGGCGCCCGACGCCCTTATATGCCGGTCGATATTGTCGTAGCACCGTTCCAGCGCAAGTTCGGGACGGCGCACGGAGCCGACCACCGGCGCCTCGGCCGAGTGCCGCGACCGGACTGCATCTAGGTCGTGGCATAGGTTCGGTGCGCCGCATTCCTCGCAGATGTTGCCACCAGCGGAGCTGCCGCAATCGGGGCAGAGGCCGCTTACATCCGGCTCGTAAAGGTAGTCGCCTGTCACAGCATCGAAGAGCGCAGGGCTCTGGCGCAGATCTACCGCCGTGCTGCTCAGAAGACTACGGAAACACGCGGCTTGAAACTCTGCATAAGCGCTATCGCCCAAAGTCGGGAGGAAGCTGTGGACCTCACAGTCGAGAAGCGCAAGCGTGGCTCGAATCTCATGGGCGTAGTGGCGCGCCACCTTTGCGGGCGTCGATTGCTCGGCATCAGCACGCGCGGCGACGTAGCTCTGGTAATCGTCGCTTCCAGTCAGGTGATAGGCTTCGACCCCTTTCATGCGCAGGAAACGCGTGTAGACATCGGCGCCAAGATAAGGGCCAGAAAGATGCCCCAGATGCAGATCGCCATTAGGCGTCGGCGGCGTGGAGAAGACGAAGATCGGCCCGCGGGGAATCGCGACCTGTGCAGCAGCTTCGAGGGCTGCTTTGCCGTCGCGCCAGTAGACATCGACGAAGTTTAGGTTTTCGACCCCATCGTTGTGCAGCACATGCGCTTCAAAAGGATGGAACAGAACGACATCGCCGGCTGCGACCGAGATTTCCCCAAGGTCGGTCCTGACCTTGCCCGCTCCAGACAGGACCACGAAGGCCTCGATTTCGTCGTGCCGATGGGGCTCGGATGTGACGCCCGGTGCCACCTTGCCAAATGAAAACCCGGTGCCCGCGCTTCCCGTCCCAAGCGTAGCCATGTCGATACCGAACGCCCGCGACAGCTCCGATCGAGAAAACGTGGATTTCCGCATGACGGCCCTCAGCTGACGCAGTGGTATCTTCGGCTGCCAACGCAACAGCCTCTGCTGCAAGTTGCGAAGAGAGGCGGTAGCCCGACACGTTGGCCGCCTCCGTCAGAATAATCCGGCTCTGGGGCCAGGCGGGCGACGACGGGCGGCAGCGGGGCTTTAGGCGTTACAGAAGACTGCCCGGCGACACCTGCACGATCGACATAACGAAGTGTCGTAACGGACTGCGGGCGAGGTCCAGTAGCGGGCAATCAGAACGCCATGCTCTCCGCGCATTTTTAAGCCGTCGATCAGTTTCGTATGCATGGCCCCGCCTGGTTCCGTGAGCTCAATCGCGATAGAAAATGCCGTTTGGGGGCTTGAGGTTGTCGAGATCGGCCACTTTTCCCTCTGGCGGATTAAGGGCGCGCTTAAGCACGTTATATTCAGCGCGGGTCGGTCCACCGGTTGAAGCACGCTGGAACACCAAGTAGAGCGTCCGCCGAGAACGATTGCTTTTGTTCGGTTGTGAGTAGTGCGGTGCGTAATCGTCGAAGATGAAGATGTCGCCAGCCTTCCATACTATGGGTTCCCAGGAAAACATTTCGGTGACTTTAGGATCGATCACCCCGCCGGCATCCATGGGAAATATCCCCTTCTTGTGGTTGCCGGGACTGAAGAAAAGGCCGCCGTTGTCCGGGTCGGAATCGTCAATGCCTATGGCAACGATCGCATGGACCATCCGGTCGGGCAGCCTGTGTGGAATGTGATAAATGTCCTGATGCGGGCGATAACCGCCGCTATCGGGATAGTGGAAGATCAGCAACTCCTTGAGTCTGCGCGAATCTTCGCCAAGCAAATCGTCGACCGCACAGTTTATGCGCTGATCTTCTAAGAGGAGAAGACGCAATGGGTCATGGAAGTCCAGAAAATTCTCGGCCTTAGAGGTGATCTTTCGATCATCAGTCGTTTTCTCGAACCACATGAGCCATTTATCATCGCTGACATCCCCGCGTGATATGTCTTCAACAAAATTTGGAAATACTTTCCAGAGCCGCGGGATCGAAGAACCTCTCGAGCCTGACGTATCCATCTTTCTTCCACTTTTCTATTTGTGCATCGGTCAACATGCGAAAAGCCTCCTGTTGGAAAGAGTGGTTGGTCAAACATTCCGGTTAGGGGCAGTCGGGCGCTGACCACGGAGACGATACTCCACGGCATGCAGACGGCGGCGCTAAGTGCGTTCCGCTCCGGGTGGATTGCAAGGCTTTGTTGTCCCTCCTCAATGGAGAGATCGCCCAGGCCCGTAAAGGTCTGTCGATCCGGTCCGTCTGCATAGTAGTCACGGCCGGGCATGCTGTTGATGGTGCGACTGCCCGAAAGACGACCTTCGTGCAGCCTGACGCAACGCAAGCCGTGCGCAGCGCGAATCTTTGCGACAAGTTCCCGTTCGGGGCGGGCGATCAGGGAGGGCACGTCGCTGGCATCGGGTCCATCGATGCTCAAAAACGGGTACTGTCCGCAGAAGTTCGGCGCCAGACTGCCCATCCGAGGCCACGCCGGGCCTAGGGGTTCCCTAAGCTCGTCCCGATCATTTACCTCACCCGGTCCAGCCACCACAGGCTTCGCTACGAGCCGGAAGCCTCCACTGACGGCGACGCAGCCATGGCCGCCAGGGCCACTGCGCACTTTCGAGTGAGCGACCTGGTGCGGTTTCGACGACCGTGGGGCAAATGCACGCCCGCAGAATAAAGCGATGCACCCATAGGTCCAAGGGCAGGTTCGATGAGTTCGGAGCGGGCTCCGGCCTTCGCCGCAGCGGAGGCGGACATTATTCTTTGGGTGCCACCGCCGACGATCAGCAGTCGACGAGTCATATCCCGCTGCCCATTTCTTCGGCTAATGGGTCGGGCCAGCTCTCGACGGAGGTACGGCTGATAAAGCCAGAATGCACGGGGTTGGCGCACGGCGCGCGCTGTAGAAGGCTGTCGAGAATGCGCCGCGCACGCCAGGCCAGCAGGCTTAGGTTCGGATCGGCCAGCCCGCGCTGCCCGGGATTGGCGTTCTGTACGAAGATGCGTCTGTCGCGCGGTCCATCCCAGCACACCGAAAAATCCTCGTCGATGACCAACTCATTGTCGATCTGTTTCAGCCGATCCGCCATCGGTTCCAAAAAGCTTGGCACGGCGTTCTCGTAACCGGTGGCCAGGATGACGATATCGGCCGTGACTTCTTCGACGTCTCCCAAGCCGCGCTGCAGCGTCAAGTTATGACCCGCGCCGGCGTTGATGCAGCGCGAAACGTTGCAACCCGGCCGCAGTGCGATGTCACATAGGTCTGGCTCAAGAAATTCGTGGCGATACAGCGCCTGGTAGACGGCGCGCAAAGTGCGGTCCGAAATGCCATCCGAGGCAAGCACAAAACGCCGCAGGAACAGCTTGCGCTGCGGCTCGCTCATGGCCGCAAAACGATCCGAAAAACAGGGCATGAACAACTCGTTTGTGAACGGGCTGTTGTCGAGGGGCAGGTAGTTTTCGCGCTGCGAGACCCAGGTGATCGAGGCAGGCCGCCGTTCTCTTGGCCCACCGACCAAATGCAACAGCACCTCGGCTCCCGACTGGCCGCCACCAACGACGCAAACATGTTTATGTCGCACCTCAGGATGGATGTGCAGCAAATCGGATGAATGGAACAGGTTGCGTCCGATCCAGCCCTGAAATTGAGGTGGAATCCGCGCTTGCTTGCCGATGCCGACCACCAGGTCTCTTGCACTGAGAACTGCGTCGTCCGTCCGCACCCGAAACTCGCCATCATAGCGTATTTCGCGGACGGTCTCGCCGCCGCGCACAAGTGGGTTTCTGCGGAACGCCCAGTTCAGGTATTGCTCGAACTCAGCCCTGAGCACAGCATCGAACTGTGCGTTCAGGAAGTGATACAGACGCCCGTTCTCGTGCAGGTAGTTTATGAAGGTGTAGCCAGATCGCGGATTCACCAGCGTGACCAGATCCTTGATGTGGCTGACCTGGAGTTCTGAGGAATCGAATGCACTGCCTGGATGCCAGCGGAAGTCGACTTGCCGATCCAAGAACAGTGCCCCGTGCCCGATTTGCTCGTGTATCTGACACGCAAGGCTCAAATTGGACGGGCCAGCACCGATCCCAATGCAAGAGAGATCCAGTTGTCTTGCTCCTACTGACCTTTCCCAAACAGACGCTGTGCGCAGCGAATGTGGGCCATGGCAGTTGGGCTTGCCCTCCCCGCAGGCATCGTCGACACCGCCGGACTTGCGACAGCTTGTCCGCGCGTTCGTAGTATCGGGTGTGACGCCCGCGGATTCCCGCTCCGTGATGAGATCGGCACTCATGCCGGCGATATGTTGCGCGTGGCTGGCATCGAGAATCCCGCCTCGATGACCCCCGCGTGGTCAGTGACATCCTTTTGCAACCTATCCCTCATTGCAATTGGGCTCAGTTGCCCGCCTCGACCGCGATGAGCCGACCTTCGGCCTGCTTGGCGACCAGCGAGGGCACGGTCATCAATGCGGCGACAGCATTTTTCCGTGGGTTTGATCATAGAAGACCTCCGCTGCTGCTTTCGGGAGGTCCCCTGCATCGAACGTGCCAGAGCAAAACATCAGCAAAGGCAACGGAAGGCAGGTTCGCAATCCTGTCGAGGATCCGACATTGAGGCCGAAACCTTGCCCCGGCGCCGATTTTTGCACGCAATCGTACTCTTCGACTTTCATAGCGTTGCAGGCGCTCTTGGCACTTTCCACACGGCCGTCATCGAGGACTGGCCCGGCGCCGAGTGTCGATCCCTGAAAAGGAATATCCGTTATCAAGGTCCTCATGAGGACTATCCCGACATGGTCCTGCATTACGGCGACACGACGGATGCGGCAAACCTGATCCGTCTCCGGCAAGAAACGCAGCCGGACGAAATCTACAATCTGGCTGCGCAAAGCCACGTGCAGTCTCCTTCGGGACCGGGAATACACCGCCAATGCCGATACGCTCGGCACGCTGCTGCTGCTGAGCGATCCGCATTCTTCGTCTCGATAAAGAAACGCGGTTCTACCAGGCGTCAACTTCCGAACTCTTTGCTTCGGTCCAGGGGCATCCCGCAGCAGGAGAGCACTCCGTTTTATCCACGCTCGACCTATGCGGTGGCGAAGCTCTACGCCTACTGGATCACCATGAACTACCGGGAGGTATACGGGCTCTATGGCATCCTGTTCAATCACGAAGGGCCGACGCGCGGCGAAACTTTCAACACGCAAAGTGACGCGTGCGGTGGGTCGATCATGGCCGGCAAACAGGACTGTCTCTATCTCGGAAACCTGGAAGCAAAGCGCGACTGGGGCTCGGCGCGCGCCTATGTCGAGGGCATGTGGCGCATCTTGCAGCATCAACCTGACGATTTCGTGCTGCCAACCGGCGAGACACACACGGTCCGCACCTTTGTCCGGGCTTGCCTTCAGGCGAGTCGAAAAGGAGATCGTCTGGGAGGGCGAAGGCGTTGACGAGGTGGGCCGTGAACGCATGAGTAATCAAGCGCTGATCCGGATCGACAAACGCTGTTACGGGCCAATCGAGGATGACCCGCTGATCGGCGATGCCTCCAAGGCAGCCGACCAAACTCGGTTGGAAGCCGAAGACCACTTACGATGAGCTCGTCTCGGAAATGGTCGAGGCCGACTGCCGCGCCTACGGGATCGTGTTAGCGTGACGTGAAAACACGATGACTTCGCGGGCATGTGCATCTTGCCGTTTCGGGGACGTCGGCATTTCAGGCCCGCCGCGGTCAGCCGGCGTCAGTCAGTTCTATCGTTTGGATCGGCAAATTCACACATCCTGCAAAGCAGAAAACCAGCCGCTCCATTCATGCGATCGACGATTTCGCAAAAAACTGGGCTTTTAAAGAGATCGCCATATTCGTCGCATAGAAGGTTGCCCAATACGTGACGCCGCTCAAAATCCATGGAGCAGAGAGTAACATCGCCGTTTGGAAGGAGTACATTCCGATACTGCCGTTCGTCCACGCATATCAGCGCTCCGACGACTGGCTGCCGTGGTTCTACAATCTTAGGGTCTACGCTTCCACCCCTGCTGCTCACCGGTCGCGCGCGAACTAGGGCTTGGGCAGGGATAATGTCGGCGATATCGGGATGGGGCTCACCCAAAACCACGAATCGGATCGAAGGGACGTCGGCGTCGACGAGTTGACCAACCAAATCGCGATACTTGTCTCCGACAAGGCGGCTATTCATGTGGGCGCCATCATCAAAAACATGAACCACGAATACCCCCAACCGCAGCGCCTGCAAGCGTTGTAGATCCTGCCCCTTCATTCCCACAAGCGTCGTGAAAATCCTGATGCCGTGGCCTTTGGCGGAAGCGTGCTCGACCATTTCGGTGCAATCCGGATTGAGCCATGGCTCAGAATACCCGGCAAAACTAATGTCGACGGAGGCTGGTACGCGCGCCAGACAGCGCTTGAAATCTCCAAGACTAAGATGCTTCGTATCAGATACTTTTCTTTGCCGGTCAGCGAACTTGTCCTGCGGACAATATGAACATCCCACGATGCATCCTGTGGTCGTCGTTATCTCCAAAACTCTGCCGGCTGGGATAGCAGAGCGCAGTTCCGGTAAAATCATTCGTTGTGACTCCCACTCGTCTTGGTCATGCATAACGTCCAGTATGATGTCTTTGGCTTCATGACACCGACGGTCAAGACAGTCCGAATGAGCCCAGCCATCTCCGCCTGGGCAGCAGTCAACAGCCGGTTTCCTCAATCTGCCGAGCGGACTATCAACGAACTTTGGGCGCATCGGCGCGGCAAGGCGGCGCAACCGCAAAGTCGCGCGTCAGCCATTGCCAAAGGTGTAGCCGTGACCGTTGAGCGGGCGCGCCGCCGAGATGGCGCAGCAGACCATCAATCGTCTCGCGTTCTTATGCGGTCAGCCCCCACTCAATATTGCAGCATCTCCAGCAAAGGCCGTGCCAGCGCGCTTAGCCGCAGCAACTGCACGAGTAGGCTTCGAGAAACCTCACGCCCAAGGCGGCCGGTGGTTTTGGACCAGACATGTTTTTTGTCGCTGTCAGCTTTTGGACATGCATTTCAGACGCTTGAGGACAGACTTGGCTGTCTCCCCTGCGGTAATGTTGGCGTCGGCTCATCATCTAGCATCATTTCGGCGCCGGCTGTGTGCGCGGAAGATCTACACGACCTGACCGCCGCGTGCAGCGACTGCCTGCCGGCTCATAGCTGATCTTTTCTCCTGAAGCCGGCGATGGGGCCAGGCCGTCGAGTGCGTGCTGCCGGATGCTGCGTATGCTGTCTGGCTAGACGGCGGATACCGCGTCACCTCCATGTTTTCGCGACAGAGGTTTGGTGGCGTCGCAGGCCTTCCTGCTACATCACCGCAGTGCTCGGGAATTCGTATCTGATCCGCGTGAGGCGAAGACCTTCTCTCTCGACTGGCTCGCCGAGGCCGTCTGTCCTGCGGGCACCGAACGATTTCTCATTTGGCATGGCGCATGCGCGTCGATCCGCAAACCCCGTCATGAGGACAAATCGGAGCTGGCCACCACTCCACCTCCTCCTACCACGAGGGCAGACGGGAAGCAGCGCCTTCAAATAAGGAACAAAATCACTTTACCTCGAATCTTGCCTCTCGATCACAACCGGAGCCCTGGAACCGCGTCCGCGATGGCTACGACAGCACCTCGGAGGGCCTCGCCGCCATCATGCAGACCGATCTAAGCCCACCTGATCCAGCACAAAGGAATTTCAAACATGCACCAAGATACCGTCCGTGGGAAAGCTTTCGCCATGCCCCTGACCAGCCCGGCCTACCCGGCCGGCCCATATCGCTTCCGCAACCGGGAGTATCTGATCATCACATATCGCACCGATCCGCAGAAACTGCGCGACCTTGTGCCGGAGCCGCTTCAGGTGTGCGAGCCTATGGTCAAGTTCGAGTTCATTCGCATGCCGGACTCGACGGGCTTCGGCGACTACACCGAAGGCGGACAGGTCATCCCTGTCTCCTTCTGTGGCCGCAGGGGGAGCTATACCCACTGCATGTTTCTCGACGACCATCCGCCGATAGCGGGCGGACGCGAGTTGTGGGGCTTTCCCAAGAAGCTCGCTAGCCCAACGCTCCGAACGGAGACGGATACCCTTGTTGGCACGCTGGACTACGGGCCGGTCCGCGTCGCGACGGGTACCATGGGCTACAAGCACCGAGCCGCCGACCTCGCGAGCGTGAGGGCCTCGCTCGCTGAACCGAATTTCCTCCTCAAAATTATCCCGCATGTCGACGGCACGCCGCGCATCTGTGAGCTCGTGGAATATCATCTAGAGGACGTCCATTTGAGGGGCGCCTGGACCGGCCCGGCAGCCCTGAACCTCTGGTCGCATGCGCTTGCCCCCGTCGCCGAACTGCCGGTGCTGGAAGTAGTCTCGGCACTACACCTCGTCGCAGATCTCACGCTCGCGCTCGGGAAGGTAGTCCACGACTATCTCGCGGAAGCCTAGCCTCGCCATCGGAAAGGAAGAACCATGAACTTTTACGGTGATATCTCATTGAACCAACGCGATGGGGAGCTGGTGGACGGCTTCTCGACAAGGAACGCCACTGACAATCTCATACAACGTCTTTCCAGCGACCTAGCCTTAGAGGACATTCCGCCGCTTTGCAGCGAGTGCAGGCGCCTCGCGAGTAAGAGCGATTGCCCTTGCCCATCCTCCCTGCTTTTGGTGCAACATATGCTCGCTGCCGTTTACCAGCGGCTTGACGCCATCGACTGCCTCTCAGAGCAAGGCGCCATAAGACTGAAGGCTTTTACCGATTATCTGGCGGCGGTCGTTCGAATAGCTTCAGAGAGCGGCGACGCGGCACCCTGGATTGATCTAGCAACCCGGTTTAGCGCTCTTTTCGATCCCGACGAGGTTGCTCATTGATCTCGCGCTTATCGCTTTTTCGTGGAACGAGCGGCCTCGTCGGCAGATGCGTCATCGATCGCCAGCGGCGTGCCGGCGCATATGCGAGCGTAAAAGCGCCGAGCAGCCGGTGATGTATCTCGAACGTGACGACGCCGATTGGCGCGATGCGCGTTGGCTTGGGGCCCTCGTGCCCAAGCATGGGTGCGTTGCCATTCCGCGGCATCGTACTCGCGATCCCGTCCGTGCCGTGCTCAAGCAAACGAGCTCGAGCGAACCGCCCCAGGTTGCGGATTTAGACAATCGTTGATGGAGTTGGCTGGCGAATTGGCACATTCGGCCTTCGGTTGGAAGACCGGCTTGAGGGGGGCCAACGAAACGGAATTGGCGAAGCCACGCTGGAGCATGCCTTCACTGGGGTCGCGTCCCTACACGTGCTGTAGCGCAGCGTTCGCGAAGCCGCTCGCGAGCGCGCCCTCATAGCGCTGAGCGGGCGAGCGGCTTCGGGGCGGGCGCAGAGGCTGGGTAGACTGGGCCGAACTCACCTCACCCGGTCCAGCCACGACATGCATCGCCAAAAGCAAGGACCCCGCTGACCGCGCCCGCGAGGGGGGAGATTGGCCGTCATCGCTGCCTTCGCCAATCTCCAAGGCTAGAAGTTTGGAGCCGCCAGTGAAGCTGCCGGTCTCCCCCTTGCGGGGGAGATGGCCGGCAGGCCAGAGAGGGGGCTGTCCCGCCAGCATTAGATCACATTCAATTCCCTGAACGCCCGCCCTTCAGCGACACGGCTGTACCCAAACGCCGAGCAGTCCACCGTGCGGTAGCCGCCGTGCACGATCAGCTCGGCCAGCGCCTTGCCGACCGCCGGCGCCTGCTGCAGGCCGTGGCCGGAAAAACCATTGGCGAAGAGGAAATTCTTAACCTGCGGATGCGGGCCGATCACCGCGTTCTGGTCGAGCGTGTTGTAGTCGTAATGGCCGGCCCAGGCGCGTGTCGGCTTGATCGCCTCGAAGGCGGGAATGCGGATCGCCAGCACCGGCCAGATCACCTCTTCGAACAGCGGCCAGTCGGACTCGAAATCGCCGGGGTCGGCGGGACCGTCTCCCTCTTCCGGCTCGGCGCCGCCAGTGATGTAGACCGAGCCTTCCGGACGGACATAGATGCCGGAGGGATCGACCAGCAGCGGCATATCAGAATATTTGTCGCGCGCCTCGAAGACGAAGACGTTGCGCTTGCGCGGCTCGACCGGCAACACCAGCCCCGCCATGGCAGCCACCGTGCCGGCATTCGGCCCGGCTGAGTTGACGACGATGCCGACTTCCAGCCTGTCGCCATTGTCGAGGCTGACACTGGTCACGCTCTGGCCGTTCCACCTCCGCCTCGCGCATGACTGGAGAGATTTCCGGCGGGCGTCGCCTCCCGAGCAATGCTTTTCATGTTCGTTACTCTTCGTAAGATCGATTATTTCGATGGAGCCCATCTACGTATGAATGCAGGCGTCACAGTAGAGCTTTGAACGGCATCGGTGCGGGTCCGGAACCGTCATCGAGCCAAAAACAGCGGCAATGTCGGCTTTTCAAAGATCCATCTGGTCACACCGCCAAAGAGCCGCTCACGCAGCCGACGGCTGCCATAGGCGCCCATGACGATCATGTCCGCAGAAATGTCGATTGCGTGCTGCGCAAGCACCGTGGCCGCCGATTTGCCGGCACTTGGCAGGAGGTCAACCGACACCCGAGCGCCGTGCCGAGTGAGATAGGCAGCGATGTCGGCTCCAGGCTCCGCGCCGTTCCCGTTGTAGTTGGCCTTCGGATCGACCAGGGCGACACGAACTTCCTCAGCAACGCATAGGAGGCCCAGCGCTTCTCGAACCGCACGGGACGCCTCGACTCGCGAATCCCAACCGACCAGGACGCGCCGTGGCCACAGCGTCGCCTCAGCCCCCTTCGGCACAACGAGCACCGGCTTTCCCGTATCGAACAAGCAGCCGTTGACCACAGGAGGTCCGAGATTCTCGTCGTTGAGGAGCCCCGGTCCGATGATCGTGAGGTCGGCGCAGAGCGCCCGCTGTCGTGCCACTTCACCGAGGCTGGCCGGATCGTAATAGTCGGTGTCAACGTCATAGGCGAGCGACATAGATTCCAGCAGTTTCTGAATATCTCTGGAGCGTTTTTCCAGTCTGACCGCGTTCTGTGTAAATCGATCGATTTGCCGAAACCGATCGTTCAATCTGGCAATTGCCTGTCCACGTGCTACCGGCCACTCTGGGACACCATCTCCGATCCGCCGATGCGACATAAGGAGCATCGGAGCGGGTATAATCAGTACGGAAAGGTGCGCGCCGATTTCCGCACACAAGCCGGCAGCAGTTCTGACGTCCTGATCGGAATGGTCAGCGCCGGTCAAACAGAGTACCGTTTTAAAGCCCATTTTCCTGCTTCTTCCTGAGTGTTCGATGAGGGCGTTTCAGGCCGCAAGACCGGCTCACAGCGCGAGGAAAAGGGAGTGGCACCAGACCCGGCACTCGATTCAGCCGTCCAGCTTCTCGAGCGAGTAGCCGGCCGACCTGACGGTACGAATGACGATACCGGTCGAGGCCGTCTCCAGTGCCTTTCTGAGCCGACTGATATGGACATCGACTGTGCGTAGACCGACATGGATATTGGCCGGCCAGGCCCCGCCGATCAGCTCGTCCCGGCTGAAGACCTTGCCGGGAGCCTCCAGCAAATGCCGCAGCACGTTGAACTCGATCGGTCCGAGATGGATGTCATGGCCATTGCCGCAAACCCGGTGGGCATCGAGCTTCATCTCAAGGCTGCCATAGGAAAGCCAGCTGTCGTTTTCAATCCCGTTTGAACCCGGCTTCGGCAGCGCCAGCCTCGTCCGCAGATAATCGAGCAGCTTGGCCGGCGCCATTGGCCGCACAAAGCTCTCGTCAATGCCGGCCTTCAACAGATCAAGGTGCTGGTTCTCGGCGCCGGGCGCGATCAGGGCAATGATGGGCAGGCCGCCGGTCCGGGGTTCCCGCTTGAGGCGGGCGCAGATTGCGGACCCGGTAAGGCTCGTTGGACCGCAGTCCAGCACCACGGCCTGGAATTCCCGTTCGTCGGCCTTTGCAAGTGCTTCCTTGGCGCCGCCTGCCGGCTCACTGACGAAGCCGTCCACCTCCAGTATGTGGCTGAGGAACAGATAGAACTCCGCATCTTGCGAACAGATCAGGACGAGTGGCTTCATCAGCGCTACCCCGAGAACCACATTGGCCTCGACCGCGTCGGCCGCGTGGGCTGGCCATCGCGGCTCCTCAAGGCCTGACATGATCCTCTTGCTCGAAAATTGGTTTCATGCCCGTGCCACCTCGGGATAGGCGTCGATGGCTGCGATGGCATCGTGGACCAGTTTCGTACCGGCGGCGGCGAGTTTGCAGAACGTCTCGAAGCCGAACCGATGGACGTCGCGCACGGTCTTGGACAAAACGACCAGCCGCCCGGCGGTGAAAAGCACGCGCCCGAACCCCTCATAGCTCATTTCGATCATCGGCGATGCCATCAGGCCGGAGCGCTCCTCGATCGCAAGGGCGACGGCAGTGTAAAACTTGTCGAGCCTCCACAGCACGTCCGGATCGGGATCGCCGATGATTGGGATCGTACGACGCCGTTCCTTGCTGACGATGAAGTCGGCCAGCAACTCGGCGTCCGCTTTGCCGTCCCACGACCCGTGGGAATCTTGAGCAAGGATCAGCCGCACGAGGCATTTGACGAACGGGCTGGCAAGGGCCGCCTCGTCATCGTTGACAGCAGGGCTGATCGCGACTTCAAACATTTTGCTCTTTCCTTGTTTCAGTCCTCATCCTCGAAGGAGGGTTTCTTTTCGGCGACACCAGCTTCGGCCAGCACCTTGCGCAGCCAGGGCGGAGGGCACGTTCTCAGCATCATCTGCGTGCGCAACAGCACCTCTTGGATGGTTTGTGGCTGCGGCACCTTGATTGGATGGATTTTTGCCGAAATAACCTTGGCTGCCGAAGGCCCGCCGATGGCCAGACAAAACAGCAGATGGCAGCCCTTCAGCGCCTCCACCTTCGGCGTGACGCGGTCATCGCCCTCGGTCCGACGCTTCCCGCTCTCATCGGAAACGTCATCGAAGGCCACGGCTTCCACGAGATGCCACTCCTCGCGCGTCACGTCGTAGACAGCAAAGCGCTTGGCCGACCCGAAATGGGCATTGAGATTCGTCATGTCTTGCGTGGCGATGGCTACGCGCAATGCGCCTGCCCGTCGGTCCGTCATCAGTGCGTGAACCTCGTCAGTGACGAGTGAGAGGCGACGAACGGAGCTCATCTGGCATTTCTCGTTTCCGGAATGGATCAAGCGCCTCAGGCGTCGGCGCGTGCTGGTTGGCCTGGAAGATGTTGGCAACATCGAAGATCAGGTCGCGGGTCCCCCGATAGAGGATCCTGAGCTTGTGCTGGCTGCCGAGCCGATCGAAGATCGGGAAGCCGACGCGCATGAGCGGAATGCCAAGGCGTCGCGACGCCTGGCGACCGTGGGAATGTGTTACGAGAAGATCCGCGCCCGCTGCAAGAGCTTCCAAATCGCCGAGATCGCCGATCTGAACCCACTCCGCCGGTACTTTTTGCAGAATCTTCGACATATCGGTCGTCGTGACCGCCGCCGCGATGTCACAGCCCATGCCGGTGAAGAAGGTTGCGAGTTGATAGAGTTGGTCTGGTTCAGCAGCGATCGCAATTTTCTTGCCTCCGAAATGGAAATGTCCGTCGAGCAATGCATCCTCCAATTGCGCCCGGTGACGGCGAACGCGGGCCGGTACCGCCGCGCCCGAAACCGCCGACAGCAGCGAGATGAACCGGTCGGCAGCCCTCAATCCGGTCAGCGACTGGAACACCGCGAACGGCACGCCGGTTAACCCGTGCAGTACTTTCGCCGGGCGGCGCATGTGCTCGCCGATGACGATGCATTGCACGGCCGTGCCAAGCTCGCGGATCTCCTCGACGCTGGTGCCGCCATAGGTGGTCGTTACCCAGCGGTCAGGAACCGTGCCGTCGAGCGAGCCGGAGACGTCCGGCAGAATAACCGGCCTGAGACCAAAACTTTCAACCATGTCACGCAAATGTTCGACGTCAGCGACAGTGAGGTTGCATCCGGGCAGGATCGCGATCTTCTTCGGCTGCCGGGTCCGTGCGCCCGACCGTGTAATCCCTTCGATCATCGCCGCGACAGCCTTGGCCCAGCCTTCTTCGATCGCGCCGTCAAAATCCGGCGTGTTGGCCAGCACGACCTCCGTACCCGCGAGCTCTTCCACGTGCTTCAGCTTGACGTTGGCGATATCACTCGCGCAATCTTCGCCACGGGTTTCGACCAGGGCGGTCGTGCACACCCCTATCAGCTTTGGCTTTGTGCGGGTTTTGAGGTTGAGGATCGCCTCTTCCAGATGGTCCGCTCCGCCGAGTATGGTTGCCACCTCGTCCATCGCCGTTGTCTGCAAGGGGATCGCTTCCTTGAAATGCCGCACGAAGAGCACGAGCGCGAAGCTGGTGCAGCCTTGGCCGCCGTGGAACAGGGGCATCGCACCCTCGACTCCAAGAAAAGCGAAGGCGGCACCCAGCGGCTGCGACGACTTCAGCGGGTTGACCGCCGCTGATTTGATTTTGCGAAGGATGCGGACCATCGGATTTCCTCAACGGTCGCCGAAGTGGTGAGCCGTCGCGCCGGCGAATTCATTGAAAGCGTTCACAGTCGCGGTCCCGTTCTTCGTGCTCGCCGGATCGTCCTCCAAAGCAAGCTGGCAATCCCACGGCGCCGGCTCCCGTACCTGGCCCCAGATCGGGTTATGAATGGCGAGGTCGATCTGCCGGACAAGTTCCACCATGCCGTCATAGCCGGCATAAGGATGTTGGCGCTCCTGGTTGATATCGAGCCAGGGTGTCTTGGCCTTCAGCGCGATGAATTGCGTGCGCCCGCCCGACAGCATGATGTCGGCCTTGTGTTTTGAGAGCATGGCGTAAAGATCGCGCGCTGTCATCTGCTCGAACATGTGGTTCTCGTCCTTGAGGATCCGTTTGATCCGCTCCTTGTCTTCGACGGTGGATTTCTTGACCGAGGTGCCGACGATCTCCATGCCGATCTCCATCAGTGCGTGGACGACTGACCAGGACTTCACACCGCCTGTATTGAGTAGCACGCGCTTGCCTTGAAGCCGCGGGCGGTAGGCCTCGAGCTTCTTCCACGCAATCGCTTCCTGCTCAGCAATCAGCGTGTCTGTGCGATCAAGGATCTCTGGATCGGCGCCCTTCCTCACCAGCAGCTCAGCAATGTTGCGAAGTGCTTCCGAGGTATCGGTTATGCCGTAGAAGGAGCCCTCGAAGAACGGGATGTCCCAGCGCTCCTCCATCTTGCGGGCCAGATTGATGAGGGCGCTCGAGCACACCAACATAGCCGCCTGGGCGCGGTGCGCGGATGCAACGTCGATGTAACGCGCATCGCCCGGAATGCAGGCGCGCACCCGGATGCCGAGCCGATCAAGCAGCGGCTTCACCAGCCAGAATTCGCCGGAGAGGTTGAATTCGCCAAGGATGTTGATGTCGTAGGGCCCGGCGTCGTCGGGTTCCACCGTGCCGATGACATGATCGAGCAACGCTTCGGCGGCCAGTTTGTTGCCGAGGTTCTTGGAGCCGGCCAAGCCCGGCGCATTGATCGGCACCACGGCCAAGCCGAATTTTTCCGCCGCGCGTTTGCACACGGCCTCGATGTCGTCGCCGATCAGCGCCGTCACGCAGGTCAAATAGACGAAGACTGCCGGCGGCGCATACGTTTCCTTGATCTCGCGGATCGCCCTGAAGAGCTTCCGCTCGCCCTGCCCCATCACGACGTCGAGTTCGGTGAGGTCGGTTGTGAAGCTTGTCCGCCACAGGGTTGGCCCGGACGAAGCTGTGCCTCTGTTGTCCCAGGAATTTCCCTCGCAGGCGAGCGGCGCATGGACCAGGTGCGCAACGTCGGTGATCGGCTGCAGGACGATCTTGGCGCCGTCAAAGGCGCAGCCGCCGGCTGCCGCCCCGGGGGTCAGCGGCTTCGAGCAGCCCTCCTTGCGCGCCTTGGCATCCTTGCCGCGGTTGTTATCGCAGGCGGGCTCGTCGAAAACGTCCTGGATCTTGGCACTGAGCGAGGTCATTGCGTCAGTCTCCGAAGTCCATTGGGCGATTGGCGGCCTCGGCGAAAAGCCGGCACGGGCTTAGCGGGTGAGGTCATAGGAATAGTCCGTCACGCCCGTTTCGCTCGTCTCGCGATCGAGCTTGTCGAATATCTTGTCGAGGATCGTCGTCAGCACGCGTAATCCACCCTGATAGCCCATGAGGGGAAAGCGATGGTGATGGTGCCGGTCGAAGATTGGAAACATCAGCCGGATCAGCGGCGTGCCGGTGTCGCGCTCCAGATACTTGCCATAGGAATTGCCGATCAGCAGGTCCACCGGCTCTGTAAAAAGCAGCGAACGCATCGCCCAGAGATCCTTGCCCGCCCAGACCTGGGCATCCTGGCCGAAGGACGAGGATGCAAGCAACTCCTTCATCTCGGCCTCCCAGGTCGATGTGCCGTTGGTCGCGAGGCAATGTGTCGGCTCGCCGCCGGTCTCCATGACGAAGCGGGCCATGGCGTAGACGAAGTCCGGATCCCCATAGATTGCGTACTTCTTGCCGTGCAGCCATGACTGGCTGTCCGCCATGGCGTCAACCAGTCGGCCGCGGTCCATCCGAATTGTCTCGGGGATCTCCTGGCCGGAAATCGCCGAGACCTTCATCAGGAATTCGTCGGTCGCCTGGACACCCAGCGGATAGTGGAAGGATGCCGTCGCCTGCCCGACCTCGTTGCAATATTCCAGCGTCTTGCGGGTGTTGTAATGCTGCAGCGACAGTGTCGCCTCCGCGTTGAGCGCCCCTTTCACGTCTTCGATCTTGGTGCCACCGTCATACATGCGGTATTCGCCGTCCGACGGCGTGTCGAACTGGTCAGAGGCGTCCTGAATGACGGTATAGGTGACACCCATCAGGTCGAGGAGGCGCTTGAGTTCCCGGTTGTTTCCGACGCAGAATCCGTCGAAGCCTGGGATGATGTTGATGGTCCCAGCGGCTTGCGAGCGCTCGCTGCCCTTCCAGAAATGCTCCAGCACGCCCTTCACCATGCCGTCGTAGCCATCGACATGGCTGCCGACGAAGGCAGGCGTATGAGCGAAAGGGACGTCGAAGTCGCACGGTACGGAGCCTTCGTTCTTCGCGTTTTCTATGAAGCTCCGCAGGTCGTCGCCAATGACTTCGGCCATGCAGGTGGTCGAGACGGCGATCATCTTGGGATCGTAGAGCTTGTAGGTATTGGCGAGCCCGTCGACCATGTTCTTCAGGCCGCCAAACACTGCCGCGTCCTCGGTCATCGAGGAGGAAACCGCTGACGAAGGCTCCTTAAAATGTCGCGACAAATGCGAGCGGTAGTAGGCAACGCAGCCCTGGCTACCGTGGACGAAAGACATGGTGCGCTCGAAGCCCGCGGCCGCGAACACCGCACCGAGCGGCTGGCAGGCCTTGGCGGGGTTTATGACAAGCGCCTCGCGAGCGAGGTTCTTTTCGCGGTATTCCCAAGTCTTGGTCAATTCGCGTTGGTCGGTGACGATCTGATCAGGGTGCGGACATTCGAAATTCAGCTTCTTCTCGGCAAGCATTTGTCTGTATTCCGGCTCGCGGAACAGGGGAGCATGGTCGAGAACTTTTTCGGCCGATTGCGGCATGGTGGTCACCTTTTCCATCTGGCCGCGGCAAGCGGCAGCACAGGGACATCGAAACTTTAAAGGGCCTCCGCGGATCGAGTGCCCCCGAGCATTTATCGGCCTCCCTGCCTGGCAGGGAGGCCAGTCCTCATTCGGCGGCGACCGCCCTCAGCGGTGCGTCCTTCATCTTCTTCCACGGCGCGCGGTAGAGACCCCAGACCGGGTTGTTGATGGCCAGATCCATGTCGCGGGCGAAAATGGCGAAGCCGTCATAACCGTGATACGGGCCGGAATAGTCCCAAGAGTGCATCTGGCGGAACGGGATGCCCATCTTCTGTACCGGGTACTTCTCCTTGATACCGGAGCCAACGAGATCCGGGCGGATGCCTTCGATGAACTTCTCCAGCTCATAACCGGTGACGTCGTCATAGAGGAGCGTGCCATTCTTCACGTAATGGCCGGTGCGCTGATAGTCGTCGTTGTGGGCGAATTCGTAGCCGGTGCCAACGATCACCATAGCGAGGTCCTCGTAGGCAGTGATGACGTGACGGGGGCGCAGGCCGCCGACATAGAGCATCACCGTCCTGCCTTCGAGGCGCGGTCGGTACTTGGCGATGACGGCATCGACCAAGGGCCGGTACTTGGCGATGACCTTTTCGGTCTTCTCCTCGATTTCCGGGCCGAAATGCTTGGCGATGTTGCGCAAGGAGGCCTCGATCTGGGTGGGGCCGAAGAAATTGTATTCCATCCAGGCAATGCCGTACTTTTCCTCCATGTGCCGGCAGATGTAGTTCATCGACCGGTAGCAGTGGATCAGGTTGAGCTTGGCCTTGGGCGCGCGCTCTATCTCGGCCAGCGTGGCGTCGCCCGACCAGTTGCCGACCACCCGAAGTCCAATCTCCTCAAGCAGGATTCGCGAAGCCCAGGCATCGCCGCCAATGTTGTAGTCGCCAACGACATTGACGTCGTAAGGGCCGGACTCGAACGCGACATCGTCCTTGTCGAAGACCCAATCGCGGATCGCATCATTGGCAATGTGGTGGCCGAGCGATTGTGAAACGCCGCGGAAACCTTCGCAGCGCACCGGTACAATCGTCTTTTCGTGCTCCTTGGCTTTCTTGCGCGACACTGCCTCGATATCGTCCCCGATCAGGCCGATCGGGCATTCGGACTGCACCGAGATGCCTCCACTGAGCGGAAACAGGTCCTCGATCTCGTCGATGATCTTTTCCAGCTTTTTGTCACCGCCGAAAACGATGTCCTTCTCCTGGAAGTCGGAGGTGAACTGCATTGTCACGAACGTGTCGATGCCCGTCGTGCCGACGTAATAGTTGCGGCGTTGCGACCAGGAATATTGCCCACAGCCGACTGGCCCGTGCGAGATGTGGACCATATCCTTGACCGGACCCCACACCACGCCCTTGGAGCCCGCATAGGCACAGCCGCGAATTGTCATCACGCCCGGAATGGATTTGATGTTCGATTTGACGTCGCATTCGGAAAGGCCCTTGTCCTCACCTCCAGCCTCGTCCTTGCTCGTTACGACACTGAGGTGCTTCTTGCGACGCTTCGCCGCCTTGTCTGGATATTGGGACAGCACGTCTTCGATAAGCTTCGCATGCAAAGCGCCGTCATTCTCATAGTCGAGGCCCATGGGACCTGCCCCTTTCAAGGTTCGGGTAACGCCTCGCCAACGAGGCCTTGCTTCGTAGAAAGGGGCGCCAGGTCACGGTCGGCGCCCCTGTCGGTAACGGCGGCTACTGAGCGACGGCCAATTTCGCTTCCTTGGCCTGAAGCTCGGCAAGCATTTGCTCGTCCGTCTTCATGATGCCGAAGTCGAGCAGCATGTCCTCGAGCTCCTCCATGGTGATTGGGGTCGGGATGGTGCCCTGGCCCGAATTGACATGGATCTTCTCGGCCAACGCGCGGTACTCCCCTGCCTGTTTGGAGTCCGGCGCGTACTGGATTACCGTCATCTTTCTAAGTTCGGCGTGCTGGACGATGTTGTCGCGCGGCACGAAGTGGATGAGCTTGGAATTGAGCCTGGCCGCCAGCGCCTCGGAGAGGTCGAGCTCGCGGTCGGTCTGGCGCTCGTTGCAGATCAGCCCGCCGAGCCGCACGCCGCCCGAATGGGCGTATTTCAGGATACCCTTGGCGATGTTGTTGGCGGCATAGAGCGCCATCATCTCGCCGGACATGACGATGTAGATTTCCTGGGCCTTGTTTTCGCGGATCGGCATCGCGAAGCCGCCGCACACCACGTCTCCCAGCACGTCGTAGGAGACATAGTCGACATTGTCATAGGCGCCGTTCTCCTCGAGGAAGTTGATCGAGGTGATGACGCCGCGGCCGGCGCAGCCGACACCCGGCTCGGGGCCGCCGGACTCCACGCACTTGATGTCTTTGTAGCCGATCTTGAGCACGTCCTGGAGTTCAAGGTCTTCCACAGAACCTTCCTGGGCGGCGAGATGCAGAACCGTATCCTGCGCCTTTGCGTTCAGGATCAGGCGGGTAGAGTCCGCTTTGGGGTCGCAGCCGACGATCAGGATTTTCTGTCCGAGGTCGACCAGGGCGGCTAGCGTATTTTGAGAGGTGGTGGACTTGCCGATGCCTCCCTTTCCGTAGAATGCGATCTGACGCAGACCTGACATGTTGCTTTCCTTCCTTCTTCCATCCATAGCGGTTACCGCGACTTCAATGCCGGTCGGCAGATCCGCCGCCTCGCACCGATCGTTTCAAAACTCGTGCCAATTTGGCCGGCTGGATCGAAGAAGAAATTTTATGATTGCTTTTCAGCTGTTTAACATTTGGCAAAAATATTAAATTGGCTAAATAAACTTGTGTCGAGGACTCGACAAAGGCGACATAAGATGTCGGAAGGCGTTGATTGAGACGTCGGCCTCGGAGACCGGAAAGGAGCTCGTTGCTTAGTAGCCGGCATGAACGGCCGGAGGTGACCGATAGTGTTGAAGAAGTCGGCGATGAAGCCGTAGGTCCATTCGTAGCGACCTCTTGATTAGGCGCGGTGAAGGGGGGCGGCGCAGGCGATATGGGCATGGCCGCTACGCGTGCGATATTGCTGACCTTAAAGTCAGTATTCTGGCTTCTGGCTGAGGCGGGGAAGGATGTTCGGAACTGTCAGGAGCCTGATCGCCGTATTGTTGATGGCAGCCCTCTTGCAACCTAACTTGTTGTCAAAAATTTATGGTTATGAGACAACGGTGTGATCGAGGGAGACCGTCGCATGGAACAGCGAATCGCTGAAGCAAGAGATGCATTGCTGCGGCACATCCGCAGAGAAAACCGAGCCGTAGATCCCGAGCGGCTCGTGGGGCTTCTGACGGCGGACGGGTATTCGCGCCGTGAGATCCAAGCTGCGTTGCATCTAGCCATGAGCCGCAATCAGATCCGCATCGACAGAGAGATGCGTTTCTTTAGGCCGGGCAAAACTTTGCAGGCTGCCTAAATCGCGAATGGTATCGCGTGTATGGACGGATGCGGCTCGGAGGAAGCGCCTCCACAGCACACCTGAAAAAGACCAGCGGAAACCTTTTGAGGTCGACCGCGATAGGATTCAGTATTCTTCCGCGTTGCATCGTCTCGCCGGCGTCACCCAGATCGTTAGAGTAGGCGAAGCCGATGTGTTCCATACCCGGCAGCAACACACGTATAAGGTGGCCCAAGTTGGGCGAAGGCTCGCTCAGAATTGCATCGATGCCGATCCTAAGCTCGCGAAGAAACTCGGGGTTGACGTTGAGGTAGTGGAGGCGGCTTGCCTCGCCCACGACCTGGGTCATCCCCCGTTTGGGCATGCTGGAGAAAACAAACTCAACGAGTTGTTGGAAGGTAGAGAAGACCCTGACGGATTCGAGGGCAATGCTCAAACTTTCCGAATTCTGACCACGTTGGGCGTTCGATATCCGGACTGTCTCGGACTGGATTTGACCCGCGCTACGCTTGCGGCTTGCTTAAAGTACCCTTGGACTCGAGATCCAACAAAACCAGAAAGGAGCATTAAGTGGGGAGCCTACAAGGTCGATCAAGCCGACTTTGATTTTGCCAGGAGGTTCCAGGATCACGCGTTCCAAACTACAGAAGCCGCGCTGATGGACTGGGCAGATGACATTGCCTATTCAGTTCACGATTTGGAGGACTTCCATAGAGTCGGCGCTATTCCCTGGAATCATATTCTCAACGAAGGCTCGCAGGAAATCATCCGCAAGACCCACGAGGTCTGGTTCGGCGCCCCGAGCGATGCACAGGCTCACCTGAATGCCGCATTTGAGCGCTTGGCTTCGGTGCTCAATTCCGCGTTTAGCGTGCTTTTGAATACCTCCTACGAAGGCTCCCGAGAACAGCGGGTGGCGCTTCGGAGCCTGACTTCGTTCCTAATCGGGCGGTTCTTGACGGCTGCGAAGCTAACCGAGGAAGGAAACGGATTGCACATCCCCTTGGATACTCTGGCCGAGGTCAAACTCCTCAAACAGATTGCCAAGCAATATATTATTTCCAATCCTTCTTTGATCGCCCAGCAGCTCGGTCAAAAGAAAGTAATTTCTGAGCTTTTTGGAATATTGTGGGATAACTCTGAAAAAGGACCCCCAAGATTCCTGCCCGTTAGATTGAGGTACATCTGGGACGTTTGCGAAGGCAAAAGGGCAAGATTCTCAGCCGACTGCATCGCGAGCCTAACTGAGCACGAAGTGGTAGCATTGCATGCGAGATTGTGTGGCCTTTCAGGAGGTTCCGTCTTGGATCCAATCGTGAGGTAGGTTCGGCACCCCATTCCGGGCAAGAGCGCAGCCGTCGACAAGTATGAAGATCAGCTCCTTTGCATTGGGAAACCGTTATTTGAGGGTCGGGTCGAGCTTATCGCGCAACCAGTCGCCCAGGACGCTAACGGCAACGGCCGTGATGACAATGACGAGGCTTGGAGCGAGCAGCATCCAGGAGGCGCGGGTGATATACTCGCGGCCGGCCGCGACCATGACACCCAGGCTGGTCATCGGCGGTTGAACGCCGAGGCCGAGGAAGGAGAGTCCGCTTTCCACCAGGACGATTTCCGGAAAGGTCACCGTCGCCGCCACGAGAAGCGTCGCCGCGCTGTTGGGCAGGATATGCCGCAGATAGACACGCAGCGGATGGGCGCCGAGTTGGCGCGTTGCGCTCGCATAGCCCTGCGCGCTGGCGGTGATTGCCAGTCCTCGTGCCAACCGCGCATTCCGCTCCCAGCCATAAAGTCCCATCAGGGCGACGAACAGCGTCAGTGAATTACCGAAACAGGCGAGCATTGCCAGCGCCACGATTAGGAATGGTAGCGAAGCCTGTACGTCGATCATTAGCAGCAGGGCATGCTCGACGAGCCCGCGGAAATACGCCGCGATGAAACCGATCCCGGTACCGACCAACACGCTGATCGCAGTGGCGCCGAAGGCGACCAGCAAGCTGGTGCGGATCGAGTAGAAAAGACGCGAGGCCACATCACGGCCCAGATCGTCGGTTCCCAGGGCATGTAGCATCGTTCCGCCAAAGCCGACGGGCGGCGTCAGGCGATGGCGCAGGTCGATGGAAGTGATCTCATAGGGAGCCATCAGCGGCGCGGCGAGCGCCGTGAAGAGCATGAGGAGAACCCAGCCCACAGCAAGGAGTGTCGGCAGGTCCACCGTGCGAGGCGACGGACGGTTGGTTTCTACAGTTGCCGTTTTCATTGCGATCCTGAGTTTGTTCCACGCAGGCGCGGATCGAACACGCCGTAAAGCAGGTCCATCAGCAGGTTGGCCGATGTCATGGTCAGCGCCACGAGAAGGAGGATGACCTGCACCACGGCGAGATCACGGTTCGCAACCGAAACCACCAGCAATTGGCCGATGCCGGGCCAGCCGAAGACGCTTTCCACCAGTACGGCACCCGCGACCTGCCCGCCGAGCATCAGACCGAACAGCGTCAGCACAGGAATGATCGCATTCGGAAAGGCATGGTGGCGAACCACCTGCCGCCACGTCACGCCCTTGGCGCTGGCCGCCACGATGTAGAGCTGCGACAGAACTTCGATCATGGCGCTACGCGTGAAGCGCGCGATAATGGCCGCCCCGCCCAGACCAAGCGTGAGCACCGGCAGCACGAAGCTTTCCGGCCGATCCGCGCCGCCGGATGGGAACAGGCCGAGCGTCACGGAAAAGATCAGGATCAGCAATAGCCCGAGCACGAAGCTTGGCACGGTGAAGCCGAACACGGTCAGCATCATCACCGATCGGTCGACCCAGGTGTCGCGATGCATGGCGGCGTAAGCGCCGACCGGAATGCCGATCAGCATCGTGAGCGCCAGTGCAGGCAGCATCAGCGCCAATGTCAGGGGCGCGCGCTCGAACACCAGCTGCAGGGCCGGTTTTCCAGCCAGCATGGAATTCCCGAAATCGCAGTGAAGTGCCGCCAGGACATAGCGGACATATTGCACATACAGAGGCTGATCGAGCCCCCAATGCCGGCGAAACGCCTCAAGATCCGGGGCGCGGGCGCTGGGACCGAGTATCTGCAGCGCCGGGTCTCCAGAGGCCCGCAGCACCACGAATGTAAAGGTCACTACGATCAGGATCGACAGGCCCGCACGCAGGAGCTTGGGGCCGGCGAAACGAAACACCGCACTCATCAATGCCTCACCACATGGCAGGCGACCTGCCGTTCCGGTCCTAGCGGCAGGAGTTCGGGCAGGCTCTGGCGGCAGACATCGCGCGCAAGTGGACAGCGTGGATGAAACGGGCATCCGCAGGGCCGATCGGTGGGGCTCGGCGGCTCGCCTGGCAACGCCACATAATGATCGAAGCCGCCCGGAAGCCTCGGCATGGCAGAGACGAGCGCCTGCGTATAGGGATGGGCGGGTTGATCGATAATGGCGTCGGCGCGCCCCTGCTCGACGACGCGGCCAAGATACATGACGACGATCCGGTCGCTGACATGGCGAACGACCCGCAAGTCATGGCTGATGAACAAGAGGCCGATCCCGAGCTCCTGCTGAAGATCCATGAGCAGATTGACGATTTGCGCCTGGACGGACAGGTCGAGCGCCGAGACCGGCTCATCGCAAACCAGAAGCGAGGGTTTTGGCGCGAGCGCCCGGGCAAGCACGACGCGTTGGCGCTGGCCGCCGGAAAGCTGATGCGGATAGAGCCTGCCATGGTCTTCGCCGAGGCCGACGCCGTGGAGAAGCTCGGCCACACGTTGCTCGCGGCTTGCCGAATCGCCAATCCCGTGAATCGCCAGCGGCTCGGCGATGAGAGCGCTGACAGTCATTCGGCGGTCAAGCGCTGCCAAGGTGTCCTGAAAGACCAGCTGCATCTGGCGCCGCTGCGCGCGCCACTTTTTGCTGTCGATGCGCGGCAGCGGAAAACCCTGAAACAGCACACCTCCGCTGTCCGGCGGCTCCAGACCGAGCGCAATACGGCCGGTGGTGGACTTGCCGCATCCGGATTCGCCGACAATGCCGGTCGTCCGGCCCATCTCGACATCCAGCGACACGCCATCGACTGCTACAAGATATTTCCGCGGTCCGTAGAGTGGCGAGCCGAGCGGAAAGCGACGGGTGATGTTGTTGAGACGCAGCAGGGTCATTGATACGTGCCGGCGTCCAAACGAAGGCAACGCACCGAATGCCGCGCGGCGACCTGCCGCGGTTCCGGTCGGCTCGTGCGACATACCGCGATCGCGTGCCGGCAGCGTGGCGCATAGGCGCATCCCGGCGGCAGATTGCGTTGTGGCGGCGCGCCGGCAATGGCGGTCAACCGCATGCGCGGACCGTGCGAGGGCGGAATGGCACCGATCAGGTCGCGTGTATAGGGGTGCTCCGGCGCGGTCAGAAGCGTGTGTTTCGGCGCCGTTTCGACGATCTGGCCCGCATACATGACGCATGCCCGGTCACAGACGGCCGCCACCGCGGCGAGATCATGGCTGATCATGACCAGCGCCATGCCTGTGTCGCGTTGAATATCTTTGAGCAGCAGCAGGATCTGCGCCTGCACGGTAGCGTCGAGCGCGGTCGTTGGCTCATCGGCGATCAGCAGTTCGGGCCGGCCGGCGAGCGCGATGGCAATCATCACCCGCTGGTTCTGGCCGCCCGACAGTTCGTGGGGGTACGCGTTGAGCCTGCTTGCCGCAGCGGCTATCCCGACCTGGTCGAGCAGGCAGCAGGCCTGGGCACGGGCGGCGGCACCGCTGAGGCCACGGTGCAGGCGAAGCGCTTCGGTGATCTGCGCGCCGATGCGATGCACCGGGTTCAGCGCGCTGGCCGGATCCTGGAAGATCATGGCAATGCGTCCGCCGCGCACCCGATCCAAAACGGATTGTCGTGCGCCCACAAGATCGAGATCACCAATCCTGGCCTCGCCCCCGATCTCGGCGGATTTCGGCAGCAGGCCAAGAACCGCCCGCCAAGTCACGGACTTGCCGCAGCCGGATTCGCCAACGATACCCAAGGCCTCGCCTTTGTTCACAGCGAGATCGACACCGTGCAGCACAGGCACATCGCCGAACGCCACCCTCAAGCCAGCAATGCTGATGGCAGGTTTGGTGGCGGAAGCCCCGATGCCATGAGCCGGCAACAGCGCGGCGCCCGCGCTGTTCTGGAAAGACTTATGCAGCATGGAACTCAGGCCACCGGCTCAGGCGGCATCTTCGGACCGAGATACATTTGCGGCAACGGGTTGGGCTGCCAGCTGACATCCGCCTGCTGCCCATAGATAAAGGGCATGGAATGCAGCGGCGTGATGCAAGGGTCCTCGATCTCGACAATGTCCTGCATCCGTTTGAAGGCCGCCTGGCGCTTGGCGAGATCGGTCGTCGTTTCAAGCTCGTGACCGCGCGCGTTAAACTCGGCATTGGTCCAGCCACCTGTTGACTGGAGGTCATTGGTCGGACCGATAATCTGCCACAGCATGGAAACGGGATCGGCGTAGAAGGCGCCGCCGGACGTGTCATTGATGCCGCCAATGTCGCCGACCTGCGTCCAGTTTTCACACATGATCAGCTTGACGTTGATTCCGGCAGCCTTCCACATCTCGACAAGCGCCTGGTTCTCGGCGAGCTGCATCGGATAATAGGTGCCGACGGAAGGGTATGGGATTTCCTCACCTCTGTAGGATGACTTGGCGAGCAGTTCCTTGACCTGCGCCGGATCATAGGACACCCCCTTGCGGTTGGGGTCGTTGATCTCGCCGAAGATCGGTAGCTGCCAGCTGGTCAGCGCTTTCGCCCGGCCGTCCCAGAGGCCGTCCGCCAGCGCACCGCGATCGATAGCGAGAGCGAGCGCGCGACGCAGATCGACATCTTTCAGGATGGGAGTCCTGAGCGGAGCAAATGTGAGAAAGCGGAACCACATGGCTTCGCCACCAACGATCGAGAGGCCGTTGACACCCTCAATTTCGGCAATGTGGTCCGGAGTGATGTCTGTGACGATATCGTAATCGCCCGACTTCAGTCCGGCGATGCGCGCGGCGATTTCCGGCAGCCGCTTGAAGCGGATCGAGGCAAATGGCGGCTGGCCTCCCCAATATTCGTCGTGCGCCACCAGTGTGATCTCGTCGCCATTGCGGACCTCGCCGATCTTGTAAGGGCCGGTCCCGATCGGCTTCGTCGCCCAGGCGTCATAGCTGCTGGCGCCAGCCCGTGCCCTGGCGCTGATGATCTGCGTGCCCCACGCGCCGAGCCGCTGGGCAAAGACCGGATCCTCTGTCCTGGTGATCAAACGGACAGTGCGATCATTGATCTTCTGCACATCGGCAAGCGAGGAGAGGAAGTTGGCAAACACGGCCGCGCCCGGCGCATTTTCGCCGCGCAGTCGATCCGGCCCGAGCGAGAAGACAACGTCATCCGCCGTCATTGTGGAACCGTCATGAAACTTCACATTGTCGCGCAACCTGATCTCATGGATCGTGGCGTCAATTTGCTTCAATGATGTCGCGAGCGCGAAATTCAGGCGAAAATTGTCGTTGTAGTCGGTCCGTAAAAGCTGATCGAAAATGCTGTATTGCACCCGCCAGGAAACGTTGGCGATGGAGGAGCCGTCCACCGGTTCCAGAATTGTGCGCAGGTCCTGAACGGCAATATTGAGGTTCGGCCGCCGGCCGGTTGCCGCCATGATCGTGTTCGGCAATGCTATTGCGCCAGCCGCCATGGCGGTCATGCCGAGAAATCTGCGACGTGTCGTTTGCATATCAAAATCCCCTCTCTTTCAGTCGGGATGACAATCGGAGCGAATGAAATCCGCTCCCGAGACGGGCTGAGACATAGCGCGGTTATGTGACGGTTTTTTGCAGGTTTGAGACGGATTGTGTTGGTTATTGAAATCAAAAGGAAAAAAATGTTTCACGGTTGGGTCAGCCGTGCGGGCTGAAAGAAGAGGATCAAGTAGAGACCAGTGCGGGGTTGTGACGGTTTTGCGGATATAGAACTTCAACACCAGCGGCTTCGATCTTGTCCAGCATGTCCGATGCAGGCCTCCGGTCGGTGATGATCGCGGTAATCGCCGAATGGGGCAGGATGCGGTAACGCGCCGACAAGCCGAATTTGCTGTGATCGGCGAGAATGACAATTTTCCGTGCTTGCTCGCAGAGCGTCGCAGCAAGCTCCTGTCCGACCTGTTCATGGTCGAAGACGCCATTCGGATGGACCGCATTGACGCCGATAAATGCGACGTCGATCTGCTGTTCGCGGAGTGTACGCAAGGCGGTGAATCCGGTTACGGTCCGGAAATCGACATTGAAATCGCCCCCCAGCATGACAACGCGATGCCGATAGCCTTCGGCCGCGGCGATGGCAGTATCGACCATGTTGGTGACGACGCGCATTTCCGGGAGGGCCGATATGCGGCTGGCCAACGACAGAATGGTGCTGCCGCCCCCGAAGAAGAGATTCTGACCGGGCTTCAGAAGACCCAGGGCGATCTCAGCGATGGTGCTTTTTTCCGCGCGCTCGGAAACAGCTCGCGATGAGATGGCCAGCAGCTTTGGCTGTTGCGTTGCGACCGCGCCACCATGGACCCGTGCGACCAAGCCATCCTGCTCGAGCCGTTTGATATCCCGCCGCGCAGTCTCTTCTGAAATATTGAACCGCTGCATCAAATCTCGGATGCGCACTTCGCCATTCGCCTGGATGATTTCAACGAGCCTTTTATGACGATTGTAACTTAGCGACATGCTTCTCTCTCTCGCGGCATTCGAAAAAAGACTATTCAGTTCGCTGCGCAAATGTCACGTCAGGGCGTCACTCTCAGAGGCCGTTGAGCGGCTTAAGGTGCGCCGCAGAGCTTTTGCCAGCCTTTCGTTTTCCGTCCGACTTCGAACCGTCAGGCGCAGATATCGATCTGCGTCGTTCATGGCTTGATAGCCGCATTCTCTTACGAGGACGGATTCGAACAGAACGAGGCGGCGCTTGAGCTCGGCAGCGGATACCGAATTTTCAGGCAGCCGGCACAAGATGAAATTCGTTTGCGAAGGTACGACGTCGAGGCCCGGTACCGTCCGCAGCTCCTCGATGAACAGCTCTCTATCTTCTCGCAACATCTCTAGACTGTGTTCCAGTTCCTCTGCGAATTCGGGAAGCAGGAACAGTGTGTATTCCGCAATACCGTTAATGTTCCACAGCGGCAGTTTCCGGCGCACAGCGGCAACGAGCGCGGGATCGCCAGCCATGAGGTAGGCGAGCCGGATTCCTCCAAGTCCGAAGACCTTTCCAAGGCTCTTCACCACGATCAAATTGGCACAGGACGGCACCAGAGTCTCAACGCTGTTTGATCGGCCATCAGCGGGGAAATCAATGAACGATTCATCCACGATCAGCCGCCGCCCTCGAGATCCTAGGGCCTCCGCCAGCCATGCCACGTCAGCATGATCAACAAGTCGACCGGTCGGATTGTTTGGATTTACAACGATTGCCGTATCCGCGCCTGTCGCCAGTACGAATTCCAGGAAAGCTCGAACGTCGAGATCGAAATAGGGCGGGGTGAGGACGAAGTTGTTCTTTTGTTCGTCATCGAGTGGTGTTTGAAAGCCGGCGAACGTCGGCACGGGAATCGCGATTGTGGGGTTCAGCGTTGAATAGAGCGCCTGGATGAGATCGGTCACCCCGTTTCCGACTGCAATAAAGTCCGGCTGCTGCGAGGTCATCGTGCCAACAACTGAAGCGATATCGATCTGCTGAGAAGGATAGCATGTCAACACGCCTTCGAGCCTCGCCGCCAGCCGATCGTAAAAAGTCTTGGGAGGGAAGCGGGTATTGCAAAGAAGCATGTGCTCGGCGATTGGCTTGCGCCAATAACCTCCGACGCTCGTTTCCAGACGCCGCAGCACGTTCTCCTTGTCACACCGAAATTCCGCGATGGATGCGTCGACACCGTCGCAAATATCGAGCAGCTTGGAGCCAACATTCAGCACATTGTCAGGCAACGCTCCGTCCAGCTGGGACAGGCCCGCGACCAACGTGCTCAAGGCCTGATGCAGAGATGCCGCGGCGCGGCTTTCGGCCAGAAGATTGCGTAGAACATCAGCACTCAATCGATAAATCCCGGTCGGCGCGTCGGGCCGCCAAGCGGAGCCGCGCAAACCTTTGTTGACATCGATACCGTCAAGAACCTCACTGTCGAAAAGCGGCGTTCCCCATATCAGGAGGGTATCGCCATCATGTTGGCGGAACTTCTCAATGAGATCGCCGTCATGCGCGTCGTGCCACGAAAGCGTATTTGTACTGTCCTGCAGGCGGAACCCATCGAATGTGCCGCTGCTCAAGTTTTCAACGACGGTGACATCTTCAATGCCGTTTTCGACACAGGCGTTGACGAGACGGTCCAAGAGCGGCTGACCGTTGATAGGAACCAACGGTGCATCGTAGCTGCCACTCCACAGATGTATTTTTGGCCCTGCGAAATCGAGGATAAAAATAGCACGGGTCGTATCGGCCACCTCGGACTCCTTTCTTCTGAAGGAAGCAAAAAGCGCGCGTAGAAGCGCCCATTCCCAAAATCAAAACGACTTACGGGCGCTCGAAGTATCCCGTGATGCGTTCATATCGGCGTCATCCGAAGCCTATAGGGGACTTCGGTTTCGATCGGTCTCTTCGAGGTGCAATATGACCCACACCAATCCATCCAAGCCTACCGCTCGTTTTCAGACGCCTGCCTCGATAAAGCCGCGCGCTCCTACGAAAGCGATTCTGATCCTCATGGACGGCGTAAGCGCGGACTATTTCGAAAAGCACAAACATCGGTTGCCGACGCTTCTTCGTTTGGCAGGAGACGGTCTTTCCATCACTCGCCTGCGCTCAACGGTGCCGGGAACGTCGATGCCGGGGCGCGCAAGCATGCTAACCGGCGCGGCGCCTCAAGCGAACGGGATCTACGGAAACCACATTGTGCGAGATGGCTCGTTTGTCTGCGCCGACGCGTCTGATCTGCGGGTTCCGACCATTGCAAAGCTTGCCAAAAATAGCGGGCTTGATGTCGCGTCCATCGGCGCTGGGTTGATCGACCCAGCCGATTGCGATGTCTTCGTGCCGGCCTGGTGGGAACGAGGGTTTCTCCAGGGAAGCCGGTCATTTAAGAGCCTGCCCGAAAACCGCATCGCTCGCTCGCGCATGATCAAAGATCCAAATGGGCGGTTGCGAGCCGCCGGCGTGTTCGATCTCTTCGGCTTCCCGTCCAGTAGTGACACCGTTGCGAGCACTGCTCTCGTTGCGGGCCTGGCCGCGGATCATCTCATGATCGGGGCTGCAGGAGCGCTGGCTTGCTCGGAGAACCCGCCTGATCTCATTTTGACCGAGATCGACATGACGGATTCGATTCAGCATCAGTTCGGATACGAAAGCGAGGCGGCACATTGGTCTATCGCCGCGGCCGACATGATGATTGGCGCTCTCATCGAAGGACTGAGGCGAGTCGGGCGGGAAGACGATTACGCGATCGTAGTCGCAAGTGACCATGGACATAGCGCCGTCCACACAACCATTTATCCGGATGCGATCATCCCTGACTTGCTTTGGGAAAGTGAAGGAGCGACGCTCCATGTCCTGGTTGACGGAGCTCATGACCGCAGAATCGCAGACGGACTGTTGGCGCGCTTCCAAGTGGAGCCGTGGTCGAGCGACCATGTTCCGGTAAATGAACGCGATTGCATAGCGACCTATGTCGCACCTCCTGGACACTCCTTCGAGGAGACCGTTGGAGACACGCAAGAAGCCGGCCCGACGGGCAGGCCTCGATACTTGTCCACCCACGGTTTTCGACCGGGCAGCGCGGAGGACGATCGGATATGCCTGTTGAGCATCCCTGGAATGCAACCTTGCAATATTGCCTGGGGCTCCGCTGAAGAGTTCACGCCAACCATTGCTCAGATCTTGGGATTGTCCGACGCCCCGTTTTCGGCAAAGGGTCTTCTGTAAAATGCCCGCATGCGACCGCCTGCGGGCTCGCATATTCATCATGAGAATACCTCTTTGAAGAATATCCCAAGGTTGGCCAACAGCCAAAACTTCCGACCAAACGAGTCTGAAGGATTTCGTCGTCCGGCCTCGAACCAACGCCGCAAAGCAGCAGGATCGAACAAATCTCCCAGAGGAGAGTCCTTATCAAACAGCAGCCTTCGATATTCCGTTGCTCCCTCGCCAACGGCCCACTGACCCAGTGGCAGCGGAAATCCCATCTTTTTGCGAGATAGAACAGATCTGGGCAAGACGCTCCGGTATTCCCTTCTTAAGGGGAATTTTGAGACATCGAGACGTTCGCTGAAGGAAGCAACCGGATGCCACAGTGCCTGGACCGAAGCGATTGGAGACCTCCACCTCAACCGCTGTGAGCCGGGCATCGCCATTGCGGCGGTAACGAGCTGGTGATCGGTATAAGGAACGCGAGCTTCAAGCCCAGCTGCCATTGTGGTGTTGTCAACCATTTCCAGCAATGCGGGCAAATGCGTAGAGACGAGAACATATGAGATCTTGCTAAAGAAATCTCCGCCCGCCTCCGCAAATTGAGTCGAGAAATGATCGAAGAGCTCCATCTCGTGCTCGGTTCGCATCTGACCATCGATAGCAAGCGAGCGGATCTCTTCAGCTGGGAAGTATCTATAGCGCTCCAGGAAGAACTGCAGCTGACTGCAATGGACGCCGAGTCCAAGGCGTCGACGTGCGATCTGCGCAAGAGCAGGTGGCAATGCGGTGATGATCTTGCTTCGATTGTAATCATACGGTGTACGGAACAATCGGCTGTAACCAGCAAAAATCTCATCGGCGCCCTCGCCCGTGAGTACGACTTTGTGCTCCTTCGAAATCGCCTTTGCGAGCGTGAACATGGCGGTTTCGTTATGCATTCCAAGCGGATGTCCACGCAGGCGAACCAGCTCCGCTACAGCGTTGATATCGGAAGGTTCTCCAATCGGGACGACCCGGTGAGTGAGCCCGAATTCAGCGGCGACCTCCATCGCATAGGCCGTTTCGTCATAATCGGCGGTCTCGACCTTGCCGGTATAGCAGACCGGACGAATTTGGGAGCGAGCGGATGCCTCATAGGCCAGGATGCTCGAGTCAAGTCCACCGGACAACAATGCGGCGACCGGTACGTCAGACACCAGCTGACGTTCGACGGCGCTTCCAAATAGTCTCCTTATGTCGGAATAGTCCGGCTTCGATCGCGAAATGCGCTCGGACAGATTCCACCAACGCTCCGACGTGTGTCGCCCGTTTGTTATTTCGAGGAGATGGCCGGGCTCTAACTTGGAAATCCCGGTAAACAGCGTCCTGGCGCCGACAACCGCGCGATAGGAAAGAAAACTGAGCGCGCCGATCATGTCGGGTCCGCGCATTACGCCCGGCCAGCGAATGAGAGCGTTCGGCTGCGATGCAAACAGAAGCCCAACATCGCAAATCGTGTAGTAGAGGGGTTTTACCCCCAAACGATCTCGGGCGATGAGAACAAGCGAGTTCCGGGGATCGAAAAGCGCGAAGGCAAACATCCCGTCAAGGCGGTTTAAGAATGACTTTCCCCAAGCAATATAGCTAAGAATTAGAACCTCGGTGTCGGACACCGTCGAAAAGGAAAAACCCATATCCCTCAATTCAGTTCTAATTTCCCGATAGTTGAATATCTCGCCGTTGTACGTTACCACCACTCCTGTATTGTCATCGCGATAGGGCTGATTGGCGCGAGAATGAGCGTCGACAATCGATAGCCGTCGATGCGCGAATGCGACCGATTGATCAATGTATAGGCCGCTGGCATCAGGCCCGCGATGAGCGAGAGCCTCAGCGCAACGCTCAACGGCCTCAGCACAAACGGGTGTTCCCTCGTTTTTGAGGACTATCCCAAAGATTCCGCACATTGGGGTCGCTCTCTTGGCACGAATAACGCCAACTACGTGCTCGGCTTTTCGCCGATCATCTGGATGCAGCCATCGCCGAACCAGAAGCGGGCCAGCGGGTGGTCATAATGACGGTACATCGGAGCGAGAAAGCGCCGAAGATTATGGAAATTTTTTGTATACCTTGAGATCCTGCGGATTTTCTCGAAGCCGCACTCGCCATACCAGCCTCGGATTTGCACCTCTGTGAAGGCGAACTCGTGATAGGTCGGCGCCTGGAAACGATCCCGGATCGTCACGAACAAATCATCGTCAAAAAGACTCCGAAAGAATTCGTTTTCGCCGGGTATATATTCTTCCTCCTCGCCGTCCTTTATTCGCAACAGCCAGTTGATGGCTTCGCGTGCGGTGGATGCATCCAGATTGTCAATGGAACTGCGGAATTGTTCGTCGCTTTGGTAGAGTTCTCGCAAGTGATTGATGCATCGGTAAATGACGCCGTTGGCGGTACCCATAATCGTCAAAAAGAAGCTGCCGCCGGGGCGGGTTACACGGGCAAGCTCTTCAAAGCCTTTTTTCGGATTGCTGGTGTGCGGCAAAACCCCTGCGCAATGGACAAAATCGAAACTGAAGTCGTCAAACGGCAGATCGAGCACACTGCCAGCGACCAGTTCCGAGCGCGGCCCAAATCGGCTGAGCCGTTTGCGCGCGCAATCCATCCAATCATTGCTCAATTCAAGCGAAACAACGTTTCGTGCCCCCTTGTCGAGAAACGCATAGGACGCATTCGCGTTGGAGCCGCAGCCCGCGTCCAGGACATCAAGACCGCGGAAGCTACCGGTAGGCAGGCCGAAATATTCCTCCTCGATCAGAGAGACCAACCTGTCGAATATGTGGTCGTCATTCTCCTGCTGGCGCTGGTAGCGATCAAAGACGGTGCGAGTTTCGGCCTCGAAAGAGTTTTCCATGTATTCTCTTCCCTATAGCTGCAAACTGATTCACTTTGTGAGTAAGGCGACAGATCCGGCTGCGGCGAGTGTAAGGTTACCCAAACGCAACGCACTGCCGGTACCTGGAAATTTGAAGTTTGAAAGATGCAGGACCGACAGCACAAACCCTGCACCGATCAATAGGTTGCCCAGGCCTTGCACCGGCAAGTGATGGTCGGCGACGAAGAGGAACGCCAACACGAAGAGATTATTGTTCAACGGCAATCCTCTGCCGAATCCGTCAGCGTCCAGTCCGAACGTCGAAAAATAGCTGAGGCGCAGAGCCCCTGACAGGATGAGGCAGTAGGCAGCCAACAATGCGGGAACGGAGAACGCGTTGAAGGACAAAATCAGAACCGCTGGAAAGACGGCTGCGTAGACCAAATCAAGCAGCCCGTCCAACGCGCCACCCAGCTGTGCCATCAAAGCGGACCGGTTCGGGGAACTCTTCGCGACCATACCGTCGGCATCATCTGCCAAAAGAGCCCACAAGCCGAAACAGATGCCAATCTCGAAGCGCCCGATCAAAGCAAAGTAGATCGCCGTGGTGGCCAAGATCAGCCCAAGGGCCGTAATGGCATTTGCAGGGTCGAACAGATAGCGGATCATCCTCCTACCCCCGCCACGGCGGCCGGCGCGTCGGCACTATGTCTGTGAGGTCGCTCGAAGGCGAAAATCCTTTCCGCTACCCGCAGGTCCTGTTCACTGTCGATCTCGTACCATCGCAAATCGTCACATCGCGCCGCGGCGAGTTGCAGTCCGCGCTGCTCGATGAGATGCGCGAGCAGCTCCTCGGTATAGGCTTTGATTGCGCCCGAGCCGATCAGGTCGTGGAGGACCGGGACGATCACCGTTTGGAGTTCGGCGCCAGAGAACCGGATGAGGTTCATCATCTTGAAGAGCACCGGGGTGCCTGATACCAGATTTGCCGCCGTCTGCTTCAACCGGACTTCGGATATGAAGCCGTTGCTGGAAAGGACGGCCGCGGATCCTTCCATGGATGGATCGAAGGGCGCGACCGCGGCGGCATTGGGCGCCTCCACCCTGATCAGGTGGCGCAGTGCATCTTCTTCGAAGAAGACGTCACCTTCGAGGAGATAACAGTCGCCGGAAAGAAGCGTGTCGCGTGCCAGCCAGAGCGAGTACGCGCTCCCTGTCTTGTCGAAGACCGAGGACTCGACATAGTTGATGTCAAGTCTGCCGAAGCGCTCGCCACAGGCATGGCGAATGGCATCCTTGCGATAGCCGACAACAATCGTCACCTCTTCAACTCCCACCGTCTGAAGGGTCCACAGTGCATTGTGAAGTATCGGTGTGCCGTTGACTTCGACGAGGGGCTTGGGACACAGATCGGTCAGCGGACGCAGGCGGGAGCCGAAGCCGGCAGCGAGAATGACGGCTTTCCTGGGAGCAGCGGGAGGCATCTCATTCACCTCTTTCGTTTTGTTGCGGTGTCATTTCCAGGCGTTGAGGAATTCGACGAGCCGGGCCAGGCCGGTCGCGAGTTTTTCAGATGGAATTCCATAGGACAGGCGCAGGCCGGCGGGGTCACCGAACGCGGCGCCCGACACAGCTGCGACGCCAGTTTCGGCAAGCAGAGCCGTCACGATATCGTCGGCTGTCGTTGAGGCGCCGTCTTCCGATGCCGATCGCAGCAGACGGGAAAGGTCGAGATAGAAATAAAAGCCCCCTTGCGCCCTGGCGACCGGGACACGCGTCAACCAAGCAAGCACGTCAAGACCCACCCGTCTGGCGCTTGTCAGGCGTGAGCGCAGCTTGCCTTCATAGTCCGATCCATCCCTTTGCAAATGGGCGAGCACCGCGTGCTGGGCAATTACGTTTGGATTCGAGGTGGTGTGCGATTGCAGGGCCTTGACGGCATTGATCACCTCTTTTGGACCCGCCAGATAACCGATGCGCCAGCCGGTCAATGCCAGTGATTTGCTGAAGGAATTGACGATCAGCGCGCGCGCTCGAATTTCGGGAGCGACCGAGACGATTGGATGGTGGGTATGACCCCCGTGCACGAAGTCGCCATAGCACTCGTCGAAAATGATCCACAGGTTGCGGCTGACCGCCAATTGAGCGATGGCCATCAGGGTCTCAACATCGTAGACCGCACCGGCCGGATTGCTGGGCGTGTTGATGACGATCGCCCGCGTTCGTTCGGTGACCGCCTCCTTGATGTGCTCGGGGCGCGGGACGTAACCGTTGGATCTGGTGTCGACGAAGACCGGTGTGCCGCCGGCGATTAGCACCTGGGCCGGAAACGTTGTCCAGTAAGGCGCCGGGATGATGACCTCGTCGCCCGGGTTCAGCAGCACCATTGCGGCATTGAACAAGGCCTGCTTCGCTCCGGACGTCACGGCAACTTCCTCGGCCTTCCAGATCTGTCCGGTATCGAGGGAGATCTTCCGCGCCAGTGCCTCGCGCAGCTCCACCATGCCAACCGTATCGGTATAGCGATTGACGCCCTTATTGATGGCGTCGATCGCGCCGTCGCGAATCGTGGGAGCAAGCTCGCTCCAGATCTCGCCGGCGGTCAGATCGATGATCTCCTTGCCAGCATCGGCCGCCGCTTTTGCGGCAGCGCGCGCCGCGGCGGTACCCGATGTGCCAAACAGGTTTGTCCGATGCGCAAGCATGTGCGCTCCCGTTTTCGTTTTGCTTTTCAAAAGACGGGCTGGGCCTGCTACCGCACGCCGGTCGCCGTCTGCGGCAGATATTTCTCTTCCGCCGCTGAGAGTTCCTGGTAATTGAGCAGATCGAAGAGTTCGTCGAGCGTCGCCACCTCGTCCTCGATACCGGCGATACTTTCTTCGCGGAGGATGCGGTCGCAGACCTGGCGCATGGCCGATATCGCCGCGCGCATGTTGTGGTTCGCCCAGATGACCGTGGAGATTCCGGCCGCCCGATACGCGGAGACCGGTGTGCGGTAATATTTCGTAGGCACGATCACGACCGGAAGGCGGTTCTGCCAGGCGCGCGTGAAGGCGAAAATCTGCTCAGCGTTGGACTTGCGGGAATGAATCAGAATAGCATCGGCGCCGGCCTCAGCGTAGGCTTGTGCTCGCGCCAGCGCCTCATCCTCTCCGCGGCCGGCGATGAGCGCCTCGATCCGGGCGACCAGAACGAACTCCGCATCCGGCACTTGGTCCTTCACCGCCTTAAGCCGGCCGCAGAACTCGGGAATATCGGCCAACGGGTGCCGATCACCGATGAACGAGTTCATTTTCGGGAACGCCGTGTCCTCGAGACATATGCCGCTCGCGCCATGTTGGCGCAGCTTGCGGGCGACCAAACGGGCATTGTTGAAGTTCCCGAACCCGCTGTCCCCGTCGACGAGGACTGGAATGTCCACCGTGTCGGAAATTCGCTCAACGACATCGACGAGTTGGGACCAGGAAGCTTCGTTCGCATCTCGATATCCGAGACTGGATGAAATCGAGAGGCCGGACGCCCAGAGCGCCTTGAAGCCAGCGCGCTCGGCAATCGCCGCCGAAAGGCCGTCATGAGCCTCCATTGCGAAGGCGAGTTCACTGGACGCGATCATTCGGCGCAAGCTCTCGCGCGTCTGCGCACCAGACTGCCTCTCCACCATGCGGTCTCACCTCCACCGACGCTGTCCAGCCGACAAGCCTGTCATCGCTGCCGCACGAAGTACTTTCAGAGGCGAACCGCTCTGCCCACCGATCGGCGACCTGCCACTGTCGTGCCCATACAGAATCAATGAAGCAAGGCGCGTGCCGAATTGGCGAACCACCTGCGCCGCACCAGTTCTCCATACCGGCGGCCAGGTACCCTCTCGACCCTTGGTCGGGCTTGCGACATCCTCGTCCAACTTCGGACACAAGAGGGGTCGTGGGAGTGGCTATTCGTCTGCGCCGTGGCGGGCGTCCCGTCAGGCTGCCGATCAAGGATCGCAAGCGAGATGGCCCGGAGGGCGGAAGACCGGTGGTCCGTGCAGGCAAGGTGACGGACGGCGTTGGTCTTCGATCCCGGCAATCACCAGGCGGCTTGACTATATATCCATGCCGCATGGACGAAGTGTCGAGCATCGGCATGCGAGATTTCAACACCCCCAGGGCCCGCCCCGAGCTTCAAGCCTTGACCTAACCAAGCGACTTGTTGATCGCTGGAATGATCTTGTCTCCCCAGAGCTCAATCTGGCGTAGCATCGTCTTTTGGTCGAAATCTCCCAATTGGGTCTGAATTGCGATCTGGTCCGGCTTCAGGATACTTATCTCTTCCAGCAGGCGATCGATGACGCGACTTACGCTGCCGATCGGCAGGTTCTGGCGCATGGTCTCGAACGACAGATCCTGCTGCGTCGGTGTTTCCTGCAGCAGATAGCCGTCCCGGCTCTGCTGGCGGCGCTGATGAAGTGCTTCAGATAGTCGGCGCTGGAAGCGGGCGTTGTCGAGATAGCTGTCGATCTCCGCCTGATCGTCGCTGGCATAGCAGCAGCGCAGAAGCCCTATCTTGGCGGCGGTGACATCCTTACCCCGCGAGGCCGCTGCTGCCTCGATGGTCTCACGCAGCGTTCTCAAGTTTTCCAAGCCGTTGTGGAACGCCGTGACGAAAAGATTGTGGCCCTCACGATAGGCCCGGCACATGCTTCGCGCGGACCCGCAGGCGATCCAGATCGGTGGGGCTGGCCTTTGGATGGTGCGCAGCGAAATCGCCGTTAAAGGTATCTTCTCATACTGGCCATTGTGCTCGAAGACCTTCTGGTTAAGGCCCTTGAGAAGGATATCCAGGTATTCCGCAAACACGGCCGGCGCCTGATCGACATCGACGCCGAAGCGCTCGAACTCGAACTGCTGGTATCCCGAGCCGACGCCGAGTTCGAGGCGGCCGTTCGAAACGATATCGGCAAAGCCGATCTCGGAGAGCAGGCGCTGCGGTTGATATAGCGGCAGCACACACACACCGGTGCCAAGGCGAATGGTGCTCGTAAGGCCAGCACAGTGCGCCACCATCATCAAGGGCGAGGGAACCAGGCTGTAGTTGTTGAAGTGGTGCTCGGCGAACCAAGCGGTGTTGAAGCCAGCCTGCTCCGAAGCGATTGCCTGTTCTATGGAGTTACCGATGACGCTGTCGCACGATTGATGATAGCCTCGCTGGGCCGCCAAGATGAACGTCGCGAATTCCATGGCGTGTCCCTCGTTTACACAAAGTGGCCAATCAAGCCTTCGACTTGTGCCGATTGCGGGTGGGCCGCGGTGTCGATCCGGCCTGCGGCGACGTAGTCGACGATCTTGCGCAAAGCCGCTTATCGTTCGGCGGCCGCAGGCAAGCGCCAAAACCTGGCTAGTGATTCGACCCTGATGACGAGTTTTCCGTCACCGATGAAGACGATCACTTGGCAAGCCGCGCTTGGCACGTGCCATGCAGCCGCAGTCTCAATCCTCGAACCTCGTCGGCTTCGACGAACCGCAACCCGTCGCCGGCGAACATTCCGTTGGATTTTCTTGATCGGTTGGCTGGGCGTTTCGCGCGTCAGCCAACGAGGTCAAGCCGCCGTCCACGTAGAGGGTCGAGCCGTTTACGTATGAGGCATCAGGCGAGGCCAGAAAGAACACTGCCTCGGCGACGTCTTCGGGCTCTCCCATCCGCCCCATCGGGATGCGCCGTTTGATCGCTACGGAATCGATGCAGCCGGACTCGACCAGCTGAGCAATGTCAGGCGTACGGATATAGTCAAGAGCGACGGTGGCCGTTCGGATGCCGACCGACCCGAGTTCGGCCGCCATGCACCGGGTCAGAATGTTCATACCCGCCCTGGACGCCCCATAGGCATGGCGCGGCACGAAGGGCAGGAAACTATTGATCGATCCAAGATTGAGGATTACGCCGCCGGCGTCCATCGACTTGATCGCCTCGCGCGCGCAGGTGAAGGTGCCGGTGAGATTGACGTCCAGTACCCGCTCGATCTGTCGCGGGATTTCGATCCCTCGCACAAACGTATCGGCAATAGCAGCACAGTTGACGAGGATCTCGATGCGACCGAGGCGCCCCCGTATTTCCTCGAACAGGGCCACCACCTCGCTCTCGACCGCCAAGTCGACGGATTTCGCCACGTGCCTGCCGCCCAGCAAACCAGCGAGTTCTGCCGCCCCAGCACCATCTTTATCAGCAATCACGACTGTGTCGGAGTTCGCGGCAAAGCGGCGAACGACGGCGGCGCCTATACCGTTCGCGCCGCCCGTCACGACCACTGTGCGCGCGCCAGTTCGTTCGGCCGGCCGGAAGAGTTCGGCTCGAGGCGTCTCGTCGACCGTCGGGTGCGCGTCGCCCGGCTGGTTGAACGACATCCAACCGCCGTCGACCGTCAGCACCGATCCTGTGATGTAGCCCGTCTGTGCGCTGGCCAAAAAACGCACGGCCCGAGCGATCTCGTCGGGGCGCGCCATTCGCCCCATGGGCACGCGGCGGCGCACGGCCGCGAGGTCCATCTTGCCCGCACGTTCCAGTTCCGCCACCATCGGCGTGCGCACGTATCCTGGCGCTACCGCCGTTACGCGGATGCCGCGCGAGGCCCACTCGCATGCAAGCGATCTCGTGAGAGCGATCAAGCCTGCCTTCGAGCTGGCATAGGCGTTGCGCTTGGGATTGCCGAGCACGCCCGCCAGCGAAGCGACGTTGACAATGGCAGCGCCGGGCTGCATGCGCCTCGCCGCTTCGCCGGCCATGATGAAAGGCCCGATCAGATTTGTTGCCAGCACGCGTCGGAAGGCCTCGAAACCGGTGTCGACGGTCGCAGCCATGGCGGGTCCTATCGCCGCGTTGTTGACGAGAACATCGATTTTCGCGAACTGCGCTTCGATGCGGCCGTATAGGGCGACAATGTCCTCTTCTCGTGAGACATCGCATTCGAGGCCCAGATGCGGATGGCCGAGACCGCCGGCCAGTTCAAGAACGCCGCTGCCAGGAAGGTCCACCGCAACGACGATGTCTCCATCGGCGGCAACGATCTCGACCAGCGCACGGCCGATTCCGCCTGCCGCTCCCGTTATGATGACGACCCGTCCTGCCTGCTTCATATGAACCTCTCCGCAGCCAGCGTCAGAGATATCGACGCGAGTCAGGCGCAAGACCGGTCGCGGACGTCCTGGTGACGGCGAGTTTCCATACCGGGTAGACGTGTTGCGTTCCGCGACCGCTCCCGCGACGTGGCTCCGCAATTGGGAGCCTTGGACAGCATTGTGGTGACATGCATGGCATTTTCATTTTGATGACGAGCTGCGGCGCTTCCTGAGCGCGTAAACCGGGTCATTGGGATGCGCTGCTCCGATCGGTTGCCGCAAGCCGAACCGTTCTGCCTCGGGGACCGCTGGTGGGGTCTGCTCTTCGATCCAATCGTAAACGACGGTCCGTTCGGCAATGCGCCACGCCCCTTCCCTCTTCTGAAAAAGATCGCAGTAACGGCCGCAGAGAAGCACCTGGCGTGCTTCTCCGTCATTGTCTGGTCCGCGTTGCAGCGCGGTGAAATAGCTTTCGACCACGGCCTCCGACGGGTCGATGAATTCGATCAAGACGTTCGTGATCTGGTGGATTAAGCGCGGTCCGGTTTTGAAGAGACCAAGCGCAAACTCAAAGAAGCCCTCGGCTGAGCCGCGATAGGCACCGTGATTGTCATGCGCATCGGGCCAATATGCACTGCGCAGCGCAGCCTCATCCGCGCGGTCTATGCCGCGGCAGTACCGATAAAGGCAGTCGCGGATCGCCTCGCGGTCGCGCAGTTCGGTGATTTTCGCCTGGCCCATCGCTCTGTCGCAAATTTGAGATTGGAAGAGGCGTTTCGTGCCTCTAGGTGCGTGCAAGGTCGAACCGATCGGCAACTGAAGAAGCCAGAACGGAGACGAACTTCACGTGTCGCGTGCGTGTCATTGAGGTCTCGATGCCGGAGAGGAGGTAGGCAGGGAAGCGGCCGGACATCTTGCTTTGCGGTGTGGGGCCACGTCTCGTCGATTCCACCTAAGCTTCCCCAGTTCTTGGTTGCATGGCGGCTGGTTCGAACCGCGCTGCCGATGTGCGATCGACTTCCAGCGCACGTTCGGGGCAGGATCGCGCGCCTTGTGACGCAAGCAGTTGCTCCCCCTCCGCAACCTGAATGTCACCGGGCAGGATGTAGCCATCGTCATCAAGCTTGAAGATGTCCGGCGCTTGCGCCCAGCATCGCGCGTGACCCTGGCATTTGGCATTGTGGACGATAATGCGCATAGCGCTGCCTCCATTGTCTTGGCATGGCTCGGCGATGGTCATGACCAGTCCAGGATCAGATTTTCGATCCCGAACACATGGCCGCCACAGGTGATGGGCGCTGTACCCTCCTTGATCCGGAAGGTCGGTATGCGCGCCAGCCACTCCTCCAGGCCAATGACAATCTCGCGCCGGGCAAGGTGTGAGCCAAGGCAACGGTGGGGACCATAGCCAAAGGCGGCGTGGCGGTTGTGCTCTCGCGCCAGATCGACCGTGTTGGGGGATTCGAATTCCTCCGGGTCGCGATTTGCAATCATCGTGGCGCACGAAACATAGTCTCCCTTTCGGATCGGCGCGCCTTCGAAGTCGATATCTTTCGTAGCCACGCGGATCAACTGAATGGGCGGATAGGCCCGCAGCAACTCTTCGGTTGCGAGCAGGATGCGGTCCGGTTCGCTGCGCAGCAGTTCCTGATCCTTGAGGTTGCGCGCTAGATAAGCCAGGTCAAAGCCAATAGCTGCTGCGACAGTGTCAAGTCCCGCGACGAACACAAGCACGCCGATGCCACGGATCTCCCCGTCGGTTAGCCGGCGGCCTTCGATCTGTGCCTGCACGATGAAGGTCATGAGATCGTCGACCGGATCCTTGCGGCGATTGGTTGCAAGTTCATCGATGAAAGCCACAATCTTGCGGGCAGCCACAGGTCGTTCCACATCGTCGCCGTGGAGCAGATCTTTCGCCCAGCCGACAAATGTATCGAGTCCCTGATCCGGCAACCCCAGAAAGCGAAGGAAGATGCTGACAGTGAACGGAAAGGCAAAATCCTTCATGACGTCGCAGCTTGTGCCCGATGCGGCGATCCCATCGATCAGGGCGATCGCTCGCTCACGGACAGCCGGTTCCAGTGCCGTCACCCGCTTGGGCGAAAGCAGCGGACTGAGCAGTGAGCGAAATGCGCCATGGGCCGGTGGATCGAGCTCAAGCGGGATCGTCGGCCAGGTTTCGCCCAGTATGGAGGAGAAGATGCTGCGATGGCTGGAAAAAGTTTCAGTGTCCTGCAGCACCTTACGCTGGTCTGCGGCGCGGGTGATGACCCAGGTGCCCCGGCCATCTTGCGTGTTGTAGGGGGAATAGAAGATCGGAGGCCCGTCATGGGCGCAAGCGACGGCTGCGTGTGGATCCCCGTTGGGCGTTGGTGGCATGCCTGGCGATGTGAACAGGCTGAAGTCTCTCACCATTTCGGGCGGGACATGATCTGGAACCGGGTTGATCGCCATTGCATTTCTCCTGCCGTCTAACCACTAACCAGGCCGCGCGCCATGGCATCTTGGCCATCCAGCAAGCTTGTTGCCCTCTTGGCCAGACCGCTGCCTGCCCGCCAAAGAGCCGACGAGCGAAATCGTCGGAGACCCGGCGTTTTCCAGCTTCGAACGGCGAACCGGAATGAAGCTCTTGCTCCACAGCGGTTCGGGGTCGATCATCTCTTCGAGGATATCCGCAGCGCGGCACGCGAAAGACCGGTTGGCCGCCGAAGTGCTCGCCGGTCTCCTCAAGCGCCGGCGAGAGGGCAGGAGCAAGCACATTCTGGTCGAACCGTATCTGCAGGTCGATCGGTGGCCATTGGCCGGTGCCGGGCGGTTGTGACGGTGACGCCAGTCACGCCGGTCGATATTGCATTCCGCGGGCAATGCCCGTTTCGGATAGAATCTGAACTGACGCTGACCTGACATGTCGTCCTCCTTCATTGCATTGAGCGCGATATCACTCACGAATGGACGCCAGTCGGTATCTCCTGCCGTCTCACATGAGAGCTTCAAAAGTCGTGCCAACGGCGCGGAAAGAGCCCTGCAGGAGATTTTCTACATATCATTCAACAGCTTGAACGAATGCGCAGCCGCAAGCCTGGCGGAGCAAAGCCGTGTCCCGGACATGACAAACCCGACAGCAAGGTCGCGGCAGCTTCAAAATGCTCCGAGAGCACAAGGCGGCTTTTTCCGTCACCTTGGGACCGTGCCCGCCTCACGCAAGCGCGGTTCAGAAAGATCACATGGCCAGCTTGCTAATGGACGTGCTGGCTTTTTTGTACCCGTTGTCGATTTCGAAGCGGTCTCGCGAGCGTCGATAGGGCGAAGCGCGTGGGCCTGTCAGCCGTCTCAATCCTGAGAACGGAGGCCATAGGGACCCTCGCCAGGTTAACCCCGATCGACTCCTGTCCCTCGTTCCGAGTTTGAGCCCCAGATTTTCGCTTCGAATACGAGCCACGTGTTCGCCGCGCCGGCGACCCGGCGACCCTCCGGTCCGACTTCCGACATTTTTGTCCAGCTTCGGACAAAGAGGGGCGCGGCTTGATACGCATAAACGGGATCCCCTCTGCCCAGAGCTCACGATCAGATGATTATGGGCGCGCTCGCTCTCGGCGAAGGCACGGTCTTGGCCGCTCAAGGCAAAGAGTGTCGCTGCAAAAAACAGTGTGACCCCCAGCCTGAAAATCAAATGGCACGGCGCTTGCGTCGTACTCGGCAGAACCCATCACAAGGTGGCCAGGAGTAAGACCATTGCTGACATCGCGACGCCCCGTACAAGCGCGTAGTGAAACCGTTCTCGTGCCGCCACAAATCGAGAACGCCCGTGCTCGCGAGCGGTTTTGCCATGGCTGATCCAAGGTCGACGCAAAACGCGCGGCGCTCGACCGAATTGCCGGCCAAGGTCGATGCCGTGTCAGTTTCAACCGAAAAAGCAGCCCACCAGTTTTCCTCCAGGAGCACATTGATGACCGTCAAAAAAAAGGTTCCTTTCGTCACCTTTCGCACGCGTGTTCGCGATGATTCCATCGAGGGACCAAACCCGCACCGCTGGGAAGACAAGACATCCGACGACTATTTCAGCGGCAAGCGCATCATCCTGTTCTCGCTGCCCGGTGCCTTCACCCCGACCTGCTCGACCTTGCAGTTGCCCGATTTCGAAATGCTCTACGACGAGTTCGAGAAGGTGGGAATTGACGCGATCTACTGCGTTTCCGTCAACGATGCCTTCGTCATGAATGCCTGGGGCAAGGCCCTGGGGCTGAAGAAAGTCCAGCTCATCCCAGACGGCTCGGGCGAGTTCACCCGCAAGATGGGCATGCTGGTTGCCAAGGACAATCTCGGCTTCGGCATGCGCTCCTGGCGCTACGCTGCCGTGATCAACAATGGCGTGGTGGAGCAGTGCTTCGAGGAGAACGGTTTCTGCGACAACTGCGAGGCCGACCCCTATGGCGTATCGTCGCCGCAGAACGTCCTTGAAACGCTGCGAGCCGCCAAAGCCGTGACGGCTGCATGATCTAGACGAGTCAACGTCTCGAAAATCCCCTTGCACAAGGCGAAGGGTCGCTCGGTAGGAGTTTCACGCTAGCCATGGAGTCCTCAGCAAGCCTGCTTCAGCGTCAGAAGCAATCGTTGGTTTTGACGCCGCAAATGATGGAATCCATTCGCCTGTTGCAACTGGCGCATCCCGAACTGCATCAGTTCGTCGAGCAGGAAATCGAGAAGAACCCCTTTCTGGAACGGGCCTCAAACCGGGCGCCGAAGGACATTCCGTCGATTTCGGCCGGGAACCCGCGCATCGGGCCGACCACGGGCGGAATATCGGATCGGGCCTCGCAGTGGAAATCAATCCGCGGCAAAAACAATGTCCAACCGGGGGGAAACCATGCGTTCGAAGATTCCTGGACGTCCATCGAAACATTGCACGACCATGTCGCTCGTCAGATCGCTCTCAGCGCATTCGCGCCGCTGGAGCGGCGAATAGCTGGCGAGCTTGCCGGTCATCTGGAAGACACCGGATACCTTCCGGTGAACCTTTCGGAACTGGCCCGCAGCCTGAATGTCCGGGAGGCTGTTGTGGAACGGGTTCTCGGAACCTTGCAGCAGTTCGATCCACCGGGTATTTTTGCGCGAACTCTCAGCGAATGCCTTGAGATACAATTGCGGCAGCTAGACAGGTTCGACCCGGCAATGGCAGCGCTGGTCGCCAATCTTGAAGCGCTGGCGCGACGCGATTTTCAAACATTGAAGCGCCATTGCGGTGTCGATGAAGACGACCTTCTCGACATGTTGCACGAAATCCGCGCGCTCGATCCCAAGCCCGGAAACCGATTCCAATCCGGAGGGCCTGAATCGATCATTCCCGACGTCTTGGTCCAGCCCTCTCCCGGAGGTGGGTGGCAAATCGAACTCAATCCAGACACGCTGCCCAGGCTGCTGATGAACCAAAACTATTTTGCCCAGGTCTCCCGCCTAAGCGCTCAAAATTCGAAAGATCAGTCATTTCTCAACGAATGCCTCCAAAACGCGAACTGGCTAATCCGCAGCCTTGATCAGCGCGCCAAGACGATCCTCAAGGTAGCGGCTGAAATCATCCGCCAGCAGGACGCCTTTTTTGAACATGGGGTCGCCCACCTGCGGCCTCTCAATCTCAGGACTGTCGCGGATGCGATCAACGTGCACCAGTCGACGGTAAGCCGGGTAACGTCGAACAAGTACATGCTGACCCCGCGCGGCGTGTTCGAACTGAAGTATTTTTTCACTGTCGCGATCGGCTCCTCCGAAGGCGGCGACGCGTACTCCGCCGAAGCTGTCCGCCATCAAATCAAGGCGATGGTTGCCGTGGAATCGCCCAACGAAGTGCTTTCCGACGACGACATCGCCACCCGGCTCAAGGAAACCGGGATCGACATTGCTCGCCGCACCGTTGCGAAATATCGTGAGGCGCTGAACATCCCGTCCTCCGCGCGACGTCGCCGGGAAAAGCGCGTGCGTCTTCGATGCCAATCAAGCCCGGGCGGCGGCGGCGACGAAAGCGGCTCTTAAGCGAGCCCGTTCTTGATCCGTGCCAAGTGGCTTTCGCCTTCCTCCGGGCCAAAACAGCTTTCGAAATCGCCGCATTCCTGACAACTGGGCGCGGTGCATAGCGAAAAGCCTTCAGCCTCGCAGAGCTTACGATAGAAATACTTCTTCCATTTCATGTTTTTGGTGTTGCCGGCCGCCAGCGCCGAGAAATGCCTGGCCATTAAGCGGCTGAGTTCGGCCCGATTGAAAAGGCCAAGGTCCTGCCACAGATGGTCATTGCGCAAACTGCGCCTGGCGATGATCTTGGCGAAGAGGGTGCTCGCCGGATTGCCTGGCCTGGCATGCCCAATAAGCAAGCCGCGCAGAAGCCCTTCCTCCATATCCGGCTCGGGATCGGTCAGCTTTTCCAGCACGAAGGCGTTGACGGGAACAGCCGGGAAATAGCGTGTCATGACATCTCGCAGGTCGGCACGCGAAAGGCCGGTTGCTTCGGTCGCGGTCGCCTTGCCGGCCTCGACCTCCTCGAACGCGAGGTAGAAAACACAGGCAAGCACATGCCGGTCGAACGCCGCCGCCTGGTCTGTCGGCGGCCATTGGCTGGTGCTGAAACAGCCACGGTGATGGGCGAATGTGGCGCCGTTCTGCTGGTCTTGTCCCCAGCTCATGCAGCAAGCTTGTCGGCCGCAAGGTGGGTCTGGCAGTTCTTCGGGCAGACGCGGCCGCAGGCGCCGCAGCCGATGCAGCGGCCGGCATGGTCGACGATCATGACCATGCGGTTGAGCTCGCCGTCGAAGTCGTCGTCCTCGCCCGCGCAGATGCCGAGGATTTCGCCTGCGTCATCGACGCCATGAAGGTGCATGACCTCGCGCGAGCAGACCTTGAAGCAGCGGCCGCAGCCGATGCAGGTCGCGCCATCGATCGCCGTCAGATAGTGCGGCGTCCAGGGAGAGCCGTCGCGGGTGACGAAAGCGCCCGTCATTGTGAATTCTCCAACGCTGCGAGTTCTTCCTTTGCCGCATCCAACTCGGCAAAAACCTCGAAGGCTTTCCAGGCGACCGCCTTGATCTCGGTCCAGTTGACCGGAAGGTCCTCGGCAAGGTCGTGCAATTCCATCTTGGCGGCTCCCGCGCGCGACTGCAGCTTGCGGACCTTCTTCTGCAACAGCGCAAGGTCTGACATGATCCCCTTCCTCGCAAGCCGGTCGTTACGCCCGCGCCATGTCGGGACGCGCTTCGAAGGCCACGAGCGCATCGCCGGCGCGCCGGCCTCGGCGGGTTTCCGGAACGTCTCGAAGCCGAACCGGTGATGCCGATGGACGCTGCAGCCAGCTTATGCAATCCCGCGCGGCGAGACGCAGGTCCGTATCCTTCGAGTTCGGCATAAGAGCGGTTGAGCGCAGACGACAATCAAGATCTTGTTCCCGACGTCGACGCGGGCGGTGAGCGCATATTGTGAGGGTGTCGATTTGGCGACGCCCCTATGCCAGAGAAGGCGGATCTCGCGTGGATCCGGCGCGTTGCTTTCCTTCGCTCCATTGATCGCATCAACCAGGATCTAAATAATCGCGCGGCGGCTGCCGCCTCAGGAGGAAGCCTCAAGCGCTGTGCCGGGAACGCAGGACGCAGCTCATAAAAAGTTGTCTTCATCCCATTCATGGGTTTGCTCAAGAGCGCGGCAGGAAGACAGGCCGGCACCAGGCGTGTCGTGAATTGGACAAGCCCGACGACAGGTTGCGGCCGCCTTTTCAGGAACGGCCCGACAGGATTGCTGGGGAGGCAAGCTGAATTCACGCCGCGTTCAACCGTGTTGCACATTGGTCTCATCGCACCCCTTTGTCAGTTCCAAGGCCTGCCGCTCGAACAGGCGGCGGTAGATGCCGTCGCGACGGATCAGCGCGGCATGGTCGCCCTGCTCGGTGATGCAACCACGGTCGAAGACAAGCAGCCGGTCGAGTGCCCGCACCGTCGAGAGCCGGTGCGCAATGACGAGCGTGGTGCGCCCGACCATGAGCCGCTCCATCGCCTTCTGGATTAGCACCTCCGATTCCGAGTCGAGGCTTGATGTCGCCTCGTCCAGAATCAGGATCGGGGCATCGGCGAGGAAGGCGCGCGCTATCGCCACACGCTGGCGCTCGCCGCCTGAGAGCTTCACGCCGCGTTCGCCGACCAGCGTACCGTAGCCGTTCGGCAGGCGTGCAATGAAGTCATGCGCGCTGGCGAGCCGCGCCGCCTGCTCAATGTCGGACCGAGAAGCACCCGGCCGCCCATAGGCTATGTTCTCGGCCAGCGAGCGGTGGAACAGGAGGGGCTCCTGCTGTACGATCGCGATCTGCGAGCGCAGCGAACCCTGCGTCACCCGCGAAATGTCCTGCCCATCGATCAAGATTCGTCCAGCATCCAGGTCGTAAAGCCGCTGGATGAGCTTGACGAAGGTGGTCTTGCCGGAGCCAGAGGGGCCGACCAGACCGACCCGCGCGCCGGCCTCAATCGAAATCGACAAGTCGCTGTAAAAGGGCGACCAATGATTGCCGTAGTGGAAGTGGACGCTCTCAAAATCGATGTGACCCTTCGTGATCCGGATCGGCTTGGCGCCCGGATCATCGGCCACGTCGGGCGGCTGGCTGTAGGTTTGTACCAGTTCCTCCATCTCATTTACAGAGCGCTGGATGTTGCGCACGTGTATGGAAACATCACGCAAGTAGCCATATAGGACGGTGAAAGAGGCGAGCACCAAGGCGATGTCACCTGGGGTAGTCTGGCCGCGCGACCACAAAAATAAGGCATAGCCGATCAAAGCCGCTCTCATCGCAAGAAGCATGATCCCCTGGAATGCAGCACTGACCGTCCCGCGCACCCAGGTCCGGAGGGTGCGGTGCCGCCACTTGGAGATGACTTTCGCGAAGCGATGATCTTCCCGCACCTCGGCGCCGAAGCCTTTGACCACCGCGTTACAGCTGATCGCGTCCGCAAGCGAGCCGCCAAGCCTCGTGTCCCAGTTGTTGGCGAGGTTTGCGGCTGGCGCCACATAGCCGAGCGACAGGACAATAATCAGCGCCACATAGCCAACCGAGCCGCAAGCGATGATCAGCCCCATCATCGGCCAATACCAGCCGAGCAGAACGCTCGACCCCACGAGCATGATGAGCGACGGGAACAAGGCAAGAAGGATCGTGTCGTTAAGGAGGCAGAACGCCCACATGCCGCGCGTGATCTTGCGCACCGTAGAGCCGGCGAAGGTTTTCGCATGCCAATCGGTCGAAAAGCGCTGGACGCGATGGAACGCGTCGCTGGCGATGTCCGACATCATCTTCAGAATGAAGTCATTGACGGCAAGGAAGGCGATGTTGCGCATGACGACGGCGCCGAGTGCGAGCGCGATCAACATTGAAAAGGCCGCAAGAGCCGCATCCCACACGACGGCGTCGGCTGCCGCTCCTTGGGCGACCGCGTTTACGAGCCGTCCGGAATAGAGCGGCGTCAGAACGTCAAGGAGCGTTGCCACCAGCACCGCGATCATAATGATCGCGAGCCGGACCGGCTGCTTGCTCCAGTGGCGCATGGTGAAGGCGAAAACGTCGCGAAAGGCGGCGCCGCGTAGATCGATGTGAAAACGCCGCGTGGCTTTGTACGAGCGAAGCAGGCCGCTCGGTCTCAAGAAACCCGAAATGGAAGGTCTGCGTGAGGACGAAAACATCGCTCGGAATGCGGGTGGCTGATCTGGACCTGACATGTTGCTTTCTTTCCTTCGTTCCATCGATCGCGATGTCACCCGCGAGATGAATATCGGCCGCAGGCACGCGCTGCCCTACGAGGAGAGAACCGCAAAAGCCGCGCCAAAGGCTCAGAAAGAAGCTCAGAAGCATTTTCTGCATATTCTACAATGACAAACGAGATCTCAGCAGGGCAACGGGGGCGTAACAGTGCCGTGTCGCGCACGCGACAAACCCGACAGGACGCCTCGGTCGCGCGGGCAACCTTGGCGAACGGCCCCGACAGGATTGCTCCTCACGCGAGGCGGAATCTACGCCCGCCCGATTCCACGGCGTTCCGCGTTGAACAATTCCCGCCGATGTCGGAAATGCGACATAGCTGTGTTAGAGCCATCATGTTGTTTTGAAATGATTCCCTTCTTTGGCACGGTCCATGCGTAGCTGTTCGCGAACGCTTCCGGCCTGAAGGAGAGACAGTCCATGATCAAGCGCACCGAAAACGCCGTGGCCTAAAGACCGCGCTTGCCGGGGGCCGAGCCGGCGCAACGCTGGCGCACCAAGGTCGAGGCGGGTTGCCGCGCCGGCGCCAAGAAGCGCGCAGGCCGAATGTGGCCGCGGCAACTCCTTCGGCTAACCATCATCATCATCATCATGACAGACCGGGCGTGCGCCTTGTGTGATTGCGCTCAGCAGAAGGATCACATCCATGAGACCTGTTTATCTGGACAACAACGCAACGACACGGGTCGATCCTGAAGTCGTTCAAGCAATGCTGCCGTTTTTTACCGAGCAATTCGGCAACCCTTCGTCGAGCCACGATTTTGGCGCTTCCGCCGGGGCGGCGGTGAGAAAGGCGCGCCTGCGGGTGCAAACGCTGATCGGAGCGGAGTTCGAGAACGAGATCACCTTCACCTCGGGCGGGACGGAAAGCGACAACGCCGCGATCCTCTCGGCGCTCGAGGTGATGCCTGAGCGCACAGAGATCGTGACTTCCGCAGTCGAGCATTCGGCCGTGCTGACGCTTTGCGCCCACCTTGAGAAGACGCGCGGCATCAAGGTGCATAGGATCCCGGTGGATCGCCACGGCCGGCTCGACCTCGACACTTATAAGGCCGCCCTCACCCCGCGCGTGGCGATCGTCTCGATCATGTGGGCGAACAACGAGACCGGGACGATCTTCCCGGTGGTCGAGCTTGCTGAGTTGGCCAAGGAAGTCGGCGCCCTTTTTCATACCGACGCGGTGCAAGCGGTCGGCAAGCTTGTGATCGACTTGAAATCGACGGCAATCGATATGCTGTCTCTCTCCGGCCACAAATTACACGGACCGAAAGGGGTCGGCGCACTTTATGTAAAGCGCGGCGTGCGCTTCTGTCCGCTGATCAAGGGGGGAGGCCAGGAGGGCAACCGCCGCGCCGGCACGGAGAATACGCCAGGCATCGTCGGTCTCGGCGTGGCAGCCGATCTTGCCTTGAAATTCATGGACGACGCGAACACACGGGTAAAGGCGTTGCGCGACCGCCTGGAGAAGGAACTTCTCCAGCGCATCCCACACGCCTTCGTCGCCGGCGACTTGCTAAAGCGGTTGCCGAACACCGCAAACATCGCCTTTGGAGATATCGAAGGTGAGGGCATACTGCATTTCCTTAATCGCGAGGGCATCGCCTGCTCCTCCGGCTCTGCTTGCGCCTGCGGCTCGCTGGAGCCGAGCCACGTCTTGGTGGCGATGAACATCCCCAATAGCGCGGCACACGGGGCAATCCGTTTCTCCTTTTCGCGCAACAACGGCGAGGAGGACGTCGACCGCGTGCTCGAGGTCATGCCCGGGATCGTTAAGAAGCTGCGTGAGCTTTCCCCATCTGCCAGCCAGGCGAGAGGACTTCAATCAGCTCCAGGCCTGGGCGACAAGGCAAACCCGACCACCGTTTCCGGCCCAGGAGGATGCAATGCGCAGTTGTTTCGCTGAAAGCCGCGCCATCGATGTCACCGACATCCTCGCCCGGCTGAAGAGCCTGTCGGCTGCGGAGGAGTTCTTCGCAGCCCTTGGCATCTCTTATGATCCGAAGGTGCTCAATGTCTCACGGCTGCATATCCTGAAGCGCATGGGCCAATATCTCGCTGAAGAGGATTTCGCCGGTCTTCCCGACGGGGTGATCGCCGCGCGGGCGCGTGCGACGTTGGAACGCGCCTATGAGGATTTCGCGACATCTTCGCCACTCACCCAACGGGTCTTCAAGGTGCTCAAAGAGCACGATCCCGACAAACCGGCCACTCGGGACCACACCTTTGTCCCGTTCGAGTCGATCCTGAGGCGGTTCGGGACAGAATAACGCGACACGAGTGCGACGCGACAATGTCGAAAAGCCGACAAACTCGGTCATCACGACGGCACCTTCGGAAGAAAACAACCCATGTCAAAGGGAACAGAGCAACGCAAAATGGTTGGCACGAATGATGCTGCGAAGGAGATGAACGCCAGGGCCGCTTGCGGATTGGAGCCGAGAAAGACGCAATGCACATTGTAATCTGTATCAAGCAGGTGCCGGACTCCGCGCAGATACGTGTCCACCCGGTGACGAACACGATCATGCGCCAGGGCGTGCCGACCATCATCAACCCTTACGACCTGTTCGCCCTCGAAGAGGCACTGAAATTGCGCGGCGCCCATGGCGGCGAGGTCACCGTGCTTACGATGGGTCCGCCGATGGCAGAAGATGCGCTGCGCAAGGCGCTCACCTATGGCGCCGACCGAGCGGTACTCTTGACCGACCGCTGTTTTGCCGGCTCCGACACGCTGGCGACCTCCTTCGCGCTTTCTCGGGCAATCGTGAGAATTGCCGAGACCTTCGGCGCGCCGGACATCGTCTTCGCCGGCAAGCAGACGATTGACGGCGATACCGCCCAGGTCGGGCCCGGCATCGCCAAGCGCCTCGGCCTCCTGCAGTTCACCTATGTGGCGAAGATCGACTCTATCGATGTCGATGCGCGCGAGATCACCGTCAAGCGCCGTTCGGAAGGCGGTACGCAGATGCTGAAAAGCAGGCTGCCTTGCCTCATCACAATGCTGGAAGGCACCAACGAAATCCGCAGGGGCTCGCTCGACGACGCCATGCGCGCCGCGCGCAGCCAGATCGTGAAATGGAGCGCGGCCGAAGCTGGCATTGAGGACCTCAACAAATGCGGCCTGCGCGGCTCGCCGACGGTCGTCAAGCGCGTTTTCGCCCCAACCACGAAGGCGGAAAAGGCGACGCAGATCGACATGACCGACAAGACGCAGCACGACCTCGCTGACGAACTGATCGCCGCAATCTTTACCCGCCAGCCAGCGCTGGAACACGAACTCGCCTTCGACGGCGGCCAGTGACGGGACGGCAAGGAGAGATGATGTCGAACGCGAACCGCGAAGCCCCTCCTTCCGCCGGCCGTGCCGGCATCAAGAGGGAATTGCCTGAGCACTTTAGGGACTATCGGCACGTCTGGGTTTTCATCGAACTGGAACGCGGCGAGGTCCATCCCGTGTCCTTCGAACTGCTTGGCGAAGGCCGCAAGCTCGCCGACAAGCTAGGCATCCAGCTTGCGGGGATCGTGCTCGGACCGCCGTGCGAGGCCACGCAGCATGCCGTTGCCGAGGCCTTTGCTTACGGCGCCGACCTTGTCTACCTCGTCGAGGCACCGCTGCTTGCCGACTATCGCAACGAGCCTTTCACCAAGGCGATGACGGATCTGGTCAATACCCACAAACCGGAGATCCTGCTTCTCGGTGCGACCACGCTCGGCAGGGATCTCGCTGGCTCAGTAGCGACGACCTTGCTGACAGGGCTCACTGCCGACTGTACCGAACTCGATGTAGATGTCGACGGTTCGCTCGCCGCGACCCGTCCGACTTTCGGCGGTTCCTTGCTATGCACGATCTATACGCTCAACTACCGGCCGCAGATGGCCACGGTACGACCGAGGGTTATGGCCATGCCACCGCGGACGGACAAGCCGGTCGGGCGTGTCATCCGGCACAAGCTGTCAATGACCGAGGAAGAGATCATCACTAAAGTCCTTGGCTTCAACCTCGATCGCCAATCGGCAAAGGCAAATCTCGCCTACGCCGACATCGTGGTTGCCGGAGGCCTCGGTCTCGGCTCAGCGGAGAATTTGCAGCTTGTGAAGAATCTAGCGCGGGCAATCGGCGCCGAATATGGCTGTTCGCGCCCGTTGGTCCAGAAGGGCTGGATGCCTGCCGATCGGCAGGTTGGCCAAACTGGCAAGACCATCCGGCCAAAGCTTTACATAGCGGCCGGGATTTCCGGCGCCATTCAGCATCGGGTTGGCGTGGAGGGGGCTGATTTGATCGTGGCCATCAACACCGACCCGAACGCCCCGATCTTCGAATTTGCCCATCTCGGCATCGTCACCGACGCAATCCGTTTCCTGCCGGCATTGACGGAAGCTTTCACCCGGCGGCTGTCGCCGCACAGCCACGACAAGCTTGCGAGCTAAGGGAGAGGGCCATGATCGAGCAAGAATTCGACGCCATCGTCGTCGGGGCCGGTATGTCCGGAAACGCGGCCGCCTACACCATGGCAAGCCAGGGCCTGACGGTGCTGCAGTTGGAGCGCGGCGAGTATCCGGGCTCCAAGAATGTCCAGGGCGCCATCATGTACGCCGACATGTTGGAGCAAATCATTCCGGATTTCCGGGATGATGCGCCTCTCGAGCGGCATCTGGTCGAGCAGCGATTCTGGGTGATGGACGACACCTCCCACACCGGGATGCAGTATCGATCGGACGATTTCAACGAGGCGAAGCCCAATCGCTACACGATCATCCGCGCCCAATTCGACAAGTGGTTTTCGCGCAAGGTGCGCCAAGCCGGCGCGACGGTGCTGTGCGAGACGACGGTGACCGAACTTGTCCGCAGTGCCAGCGGCAAGGTGATCGGCGTGCGCACCGACCGGGCTGGCGGGCCGATCTACGCGGACGTCGTCGTGCTCGCAGAAGGTGTCAACGGGCTGCTCGGTACACGGGCCGGCCTGCGCAAGATGCCGAAGCCAGAAAGCGTGGCGCTCGCTGTCAAGGAAATGCATTTTCTACCCGATGAGGTCATTGAGCAGCGGTTCGGCCTCCAGGGCGACGAAGGCTGCGTGATCGAAGCGGCGGGCACGATTTCCCGCAGCATGGCCGGACTGGCCTTCCTCTACACCAACAAGGAGTCGATCTCTCTCGGCATCGGCTGCCTCGTCTCCGATTTCGCCCAGACAATGGAGAGCCCTTACGTCCTCCTCGACAACTTCAAAAACCATCCTTCGATCCGGCCGCTGATCGCGGGCTCGGAAGTCAAGGAGTATTCCGCGCATCTCATTCCCGAAGGTGGCTACAAGGCAATTCCGCAGCTCTTCGGCGACGGCTGGGTGGCGGTCGGTGATGCCGCCCAACTGAACAACGCTATCCACCGCGAGGGTTCGAACCTCGCCATGACTTCCGGCCGCATCGCGGGCGAGGCAATCATTGAGATCAAGGGCCGCAACCAGCCGATGATCAGGAGGAACCTCGCCCTCTACAAGACCATGCTGGACAAGTCCTTCGTAGTCAAAGACCTGATGAAATATAAGGACATGCCGGCCCTTATACACACCAATTCCCGCAATTTCTTCATGACTTACCCGCAGTTGATGTCGCAGGCCGCGCAGAACTTCATGCGGGTCGACGGCACCCCAAAAATCGAGAAGGAAAAGGCGACCACTGCTGCCTTCATCAGGGCGCGTTCGCGCTGGGGGCTGATCAGCGATGTGGTCCGCCTGGCACTCGCGTGGCGCTGAAGGAGAAACAGGATGACGATGGCCGTGACGAAGTTACGTGTCGAGGAGAAGCTTTATCAGAACCGCTATCTGGTCGATCCAGGCCGCCCGCATATCAAAGTGCGACCGCACGAGAGGCCGAGCGCGAACCTGCTCGCGCTGACACACATCTGCCCGGCCAAGTGCTATGAGTTGAACGACAAGGGACAGGTGGAGACGACTTCCGACGGCTGCATGGAATGCGGCACCTGTCGCGTGCTGTGCGAGGCCAGCGGTGAGATCGTATGGAATTACCCGCGCGGCGGCTTTGGCGTTCTCTTCAAGTTTGGATAACTGCCGCAAAGAGCGAGAAACGAGAGGCTCGCAATTGCGGTCAAGACCGCCAATATTGCTCACAAACGCCCGAAAAGCTGAAAATACTATGTTTCTGGAACTCGAACTACAAAAAAGGGGTTGGGAGGAGCACCTTGGACAACCCTTGAGGTGTTTGCATGGCTCACATGCTTCCAGATCAGGTCGGTGAAATTGTATCTCGGAACACCCCGCCTGAACCTGCGGTCGAAGCGGCGCGCAATGCGGACAGCTTGCTCAGGGGAATCTACGAGATATCGAAGATTCTGACTGCCCCGACCCGGCTGGAGATTACGCTTGCCAATGTCGCGAATATCCTCTCCTCGTTTGTGCAAATGCGTGATGGCGCAATCGTCGTCCTGGATGCTGAAGGAGAGCCGCAGATTAGCGCAACTACCGGCGGTGCTGTGCCTAAGTCAGCCGCCGGCAGCGTCATACCCCAGGCTGTAATAGACAAAATCGTCGCTACTGGAGTGCCGATCGTCATACAAGACACAAGCACGTCCGAGCTATTTCAGGCTGATCCTCAATCGAGCAGCGGCACGGTCGCAACTGCGTTTATCGGTGTCCCGCTAAAGGCTGAGGAAAAGATCTTCGGGACGCTGTCGATCGACCGCGTCAGGAACGGTACCACCAGGTTCCGCTACGAGGAGGACTTACGTTTCCTGGCCATGGTCGCCAATCTGGTCGGCCGGACCATCCGCCTGCATCGCACTTTGAGCACGGCTGGTCAGCGACTTATCGAGAAGCAACCGAGACCAGAGCAGTCGCTCGACGAGGACAGGACCCATCCGGCCCGACATCCGCATGTCAAGATCGACGGAATCATAGGAGAAAGTCCCGCGCTCAAGCAAGTGCTGGAGATCGTCTCGGTCGTGGCCAGGACCAATTCCACCGTGCTTCTTCGAGGCGAAAGCGGTACCGGCAAGGAGTTCTTTGCACAGGCCATCCATAAGCTTTCACATCGGAGGGAGAAATCCTTCGTCAAATTGAACTGCGCGGCACTGCCCGAAAGCGTTTTGGAATCGGAGCTCTTTGGCCACGAGAAGGGCGCCTTCACCGGGGCTATCCTGCAGCGCGCTGGCCGGTTCGAATTGGCAAATGGCGGAACCCTGCTGCTTGATGAAATCGGCGAGATTTCGCCTGCCTTTCAAGCCAAGCTGTTGCGCGTCTTGCAGGAAGGAGAACTGGAGCGAGTGGGCGGCACCAGGACCCTAAAAGTTGACGTGCGGCTCATATGCGCCACCAACAAGGACCTCGAGACGGCTGTCCGGAATGGAGAGTTCAGGGCCGACCTTTATTACCGCATCAATGTGGTGCCAATAGTCCTGCCTCCCCTCAGAGAACGACCGGGCGATATTCCACGCCTTGCGAACGCTCTCCTCGACCGATTCAACAAGGAGAACCATCGCGATCTTGGCTTCACGCCGTCGGCGCTTGACCTGATGTCGCAATGCTATTTCCCTGGCAACGTGCGTGAGTTGGAGAATTGTGTGAGACGGACGGCCACACTTGCGCGTTCAACGACAATAACTGCGTCGGATTTCGCCTGCAAGAACAGCCAGTGCCTGTCTTCGCTTCTGTGGAAAGGAGTCGACCGTTCGCACGGCGCCTATGCCGTCGACGAGTTCGCACGTGGCAATATGATGCCGGTTGGATCGCCGCTGCCTGCCATGCGAGTCGGCCCCTCACAGAATGAGGCATCGCCCGGCGAGACCTGCGACCCCCACCATCCCGTTTGCCCTGCAATGAACCCGCGTCTGACGGAACGCGACCGGCTGATTGATGCGATGGAGAAAGCCGGCTGGGTTCAGGCCAAGGCGGCTCGTGTTCTTGGTCTCACGCCGCGGCAGGTCGGCTATGCTTTGCGCCGACATCGTATCGGAGTGAAGAAGTTCTAAACGTCCCTGATGACATCAAACGTGAGGGCGCGGTTGCTGCCCGGACCGGGCGTAACTGAGACAAGACGTCACTTTTCGCATTGCTTTTGACCGTTGTCGGCGACCTGACAAAACCGTGTCGCAGGAAACGGACACAATTGGACACAAAAGGCCGACGTAAAAGCCAACATGACGGATAAGACCGCTTTTGGGGTTGGCATATCTCTTGCGCTCTGAAGTGCGATGTTCACATCACGCACGGAGCCGCTCCATGTCCGCACCGATGATTTCGCTACAGGGCCTTTCCCGCACGACAGTCTTCGATCAGTCGCCGGCGAGAGCGAAATCCGGTGGCTGCGCATCTTCATCCTGCGGCTCCTCCGCGAAGCCGCACGAGATGGACTCGGCCGTCTGGGAGAAGATCAAGGATCATCCCTGCTTTTCAGAGGAAGCGCACCACTATTTCGCGCGCATGCATGTCGCGGTCGCCCCAGCCTGCAATATTCAATGCAACTACTGCAATCGCAAATTTGACTGCGCCAACGAAAGCCGGCCTGGGGTCGTTTCGGAAAGGCTGACGCCCGACCAGGCGCTGCGCAAGGTGATCGGGGTTGCCAACGAAGTGCCGCAGCTTTCCGTGCTTGGCATCGCCGGACCGGGCGATGCCTGTTACGACTGGAAGAACACAAAGGCGACATTCCAACGGGTCGCCAAGGAAATCGCCGACATCAAGCTGTGCATCTCAACCAACGGGCTCGCGCTGCCAGACCGCGTCGCCGAGCTTGCCGAAATGAATGTCGATCACGTGACGATCACCATCAACATGGTCGACCCGCGGATCGGTGCCAAGATCTATCCGTGGATCTTCTATGACAACCGCCGTTATACCGGCGTTGAGGCAGCCACGATCCTGCACGAACGACAGATGTCGGGGCTGGAGATGCTGACGGCGCGCGGCATCCTCACCAAGATCAATTCGGTAATGATCCCCGGCGTAAACGATGAGCACCTGATCGAGGTGAATAAATGGGTCAAGGAGCGCGGCGCGTTCCTGCACAATGTCATGCCGCTGATTTCCGACCCGGCGCACGGTACGCATTACGGCCTGAGTGGGCAGCGCGGCCCCAAGGCAATGGAGCTGAAGGCCCTTCAGGATCGTCTCGAAGGCGGCGCCAAGTTGATGCGCCACTGCCGGCAGTGCCGGGCCGATGCTGTCGGCCTGCTCGGCGAGGATCGTGGCCAGGAATTCACGCTCGACCGGCTTCCCGACAAGGTCACGTACGACGCCAGCAAGCGCGAGACATATCGGGCAGTGGTCGCGCGCGAGCGGGGCGATCGCCTGGCGGCCAAGAGCGAGGCGCTCGGGATGGTCAAGACCGCAGGCTCCGGCAAATCGCTTCTGGTAGCGGTGGCGACCAAGGGTGGCGGCCGCATCAACGAGCATTTCGGCCATGCGAAGGAATTCCAGGTTTATGAGGCCTCTCCGAAAGGGATCAGTTTCGTCGGTCATCGCAAGGTCGAACAGTATTGCCTCGGCGGCCGGGCCGAGGACAAGAGGCTCGACGGCGTCATCTCTACGCTCGAAGGCGTAGACATCGTGCTGTGCGCGAGAATTGGAAATTGCCCCGAGGATCGTCTCAAGGAAGGTGGGATCCGAGCAACAGAGGCTTACGGGTATGACTACATCGAGACCGCGATCGGCGCGCTTTACGCCGCCGAGTTTGGGAGTGAGCCACTGGCTGCGACGGCCTGAGCCGCCTCATTCTAACCGAACCGGAGTTGAAAATGGCCTTTAAGATCATCGCTTCCCAATGCACCCAGTGCGGTGCCTGTGAGTTTGAATGCCCTTCGGGCGCGATTAAGTTCAAGGGCGAGATCTACGTGATCGATCCGAAAAAGTGCACCGAATGCGAGGGGACCTTCGAAACGCAGCAATGCGCCTCGGTATGTCCGGTGTCGAAGACTTGCGTCCCTGCCTGACCTCCATTTCGGCTACCGACACGGTCGAGGCGCCTCCGCAGGACCATAGACCTCCTGTTGGAAAGCTGCAGCCGAGAGAAAGGAACGGCCATGAGCCTCGGACGCGAACAGGACATCGAAATCCGTACACCCCCGCGATTCATGCCGGGTGAGCGGGTCCGCGCCACACGCCACATAAAAAATGACGGCACCTATCCGGGCAAGGAGATCGGTGAAAATCTGGTGCGCAAAGGCGACGAGGGCTATGTGCGCGACATCGGCACCTTTCTCCAGCAGTTCTACATCTATGCGGTCGAATGGGTCGATCGCGGCACCGTCGTCGGCATGCGTGCGCGTGAACTCATGAGCCTTGAGACGGCCCGGACTCCTTCCAGTGCCGAAATCGGTGCTGGCTTTAACAAAGGAACGGCCCGATGAGGGTAATGATCCGCAGGACCGGTGCTGGCTTGTCGGCATATATTCCCAAAAAGGATCTCGAAGAGCCGATCATCAAGGTCGACAACGAACACTTATGGGGCGGGGCTGTGACGCTGAAGAACGGCTGGCGGTTAGTTCTGCCCGACCTTCCGTGGGACACGCCTTTGCCGATTACCGTCGAGGCAAGGAAGATTTCCGGCGAGGACTGACCTTCGGGTTGACACAAAGAGAGCGGCAAAGGGATACGAGCATGAACACAATGACCTCGGGCCATCTCGTCGTCATTCGGGACAGTTTTGCCGAAAGGCAGCTTGACCTTTTGAAGAAAGCGCTCGCGGCCGATCAGGTCATTCCCTATCTCGGCCCGGGCTTGCTTGAGATCCGCTCCGCGGGACCGCCCGTACCGCATACCCCCGAAGCCGTTGCCGCAGCGCTCAACAAGCGCACGCCAGCCCCTTCGAAGATTCGCACCAACATGTGGTCGGTAGCGCAGTATATCGAACAGCGCCGGCACCGCCGGACGCTTCAAGCTTGGATGGCCGAAATATTCGCGGCCCCGGTGGTGCCGACCATCTTGCATGCCTGGCTTGCAACGCTGCCGCTCTCCGTGATCGTCGACAGCTGGTACGACGGTGCCATGCGCGCGGCTCTAATACAGACCCGCCGAACGGACGTCGTCGAAATACAGGGCGTAACACGGGCGCACGAGATCGGTGACATTTGGACGAAAGCCTACGATTTGTCCGGGATATTACTCGAATCCGCACCAGCGGCGAAGACGGTTCTCTACGCCCCTCACGGCGGTGCCAGGCCGGCCGCAAACTTCCTCGTCGCAGATTCCGACTACGTTGAAGTGCTGAGCGAAATCGACATCCAGACGCCGATCCCTGACCTGGTGAAGGAACGGCGAGCTAGCCGTGGTCTTTTCTTCATCGGCTGCCGCTTCAACGATCAGATGCTGCGCACCTATGCCCGGCAGATCATGAAGCGCTCCAATGGCCCACATTTTGCGGCAATCGATACAGCGACGCTGACCAAGAACGAGCGTCGTTTCCTTGCGGCAAGCGCAATCACGGTCATTGACATGCCGACGGGTCAGGCCGCAGCCCGTCTCGTCGGACTGGGCGAGACATTGCATGAAGCCAAACGGGGTATCGTTTGAGCCATTCTCAGACGCCTCAACATTGCCGAAAAGGTAAAACGGGCAATTGACTTCCGGGTTTTTCAACAACTCCGAGAGGCGCTCTGAAAAGCTACGACGGTTATTTCATTCGAGGCTGCAGTGGATATGGCATTCGATGCTGCGGATGAACACAGCGGCGACGGGCTCGAACCAGCCGAGCAGAGCATAGTCTGGCGCCAGGGTTGTCGCGGCGAGCGGTCGCAGCTGATCGGCTTCACTTGGCGGTAAAAGCTGTGGCACGGCGCGATGACCAGGGCCGGTTGGGGTCGATGCCAATCGAGCTAAGGCCAAGCGTGCTCACCGCATAGGCGGTCACCTGCCACTGCCATATAGGCGGTCACCTGCCACTGCCATCCCAGAGTGTCAGGATGATCGCGTTGCGCGACAGCTTGGCGCGCCGCAGACGCGAGCGATTGGTTCAGGGCAGCCCGCTTCGCCATCAACGAGACCCGCTGCTGCATGAGTTGTAAACGCCCGCACCACGGCGCCGCGAATCCGCGCTTGTGGCGCCATGACCTTGAGGCGAGTGAGTTCGGCGCTAACAGCGCAGACTGAACCAATCCGATCAGCCCGGCCCATGCCGGAGAGCACGGCGACCAATGCCGCCAGCTCCACCACGCAGGGGGACACGATCCCGCCTGCGGCTAACCGCGAGTTGAAAAGCATACGTCGACGCCCGCCATTTCCGCATGCACCGCCTTGGATAAGGCCTGCCTCGAGGCATGATGCGGGCCTGGTTGGCCTTCCTGTCGATGCCAGCTTCGTAAGCAGCGGCTCCCGCGAGGTCGAGCAGTTCTAACTGGCGGCTTGAGTTGACGGCGCTCACGCACAGCCGTTCCAGGTGCGGCCGGTTATGCGGCCTTCCCCTTCCCATTTGGCTTGGGCAAGCTTCTGGGTGATCCTCTGCATCGCCGGTCGCAGAGAGGTCCGGTCTGCAACGTCAGCACAGGCCACTATTGCGGCCGCCTCGGGATGTATGCGTCCCTCTCATCTGTTTGGCCGGACTGGGCGAGCTTGCACCCGGTCGGACATGCAGTCCAACCTGGATGCGCGCTTGCACATCAAGCCGCATGAAGGCGAAGAAAATCCTCATACGTCGCTTGCAACCCGGCACCAAGAGACGTTTTGGCTTTCCAGCCAAGGTTACGCAAGCGCGTTACGTCAAGTAGCTTGCGCGGAGTACCGTCTGGCTTCGTCGTGTCGAACACCAAATTGCCCTCCCAGCAGACCGCCGCCTTGACGAGTTCCGCCACCTCGCGAATTGTGACGTCCTCACCAACGCCAACATTAATCAGGGGCGCAGTGTCGGGGGCTGTCAAGGCGTCAAAATCCGAATCTGGCAGGCCAAGCAGGAACGCAATGGCATCGCCTACATCCGACGAATACATAAACTCTCGCCGAGGATTTCCGGATCCCCAGACCCCCACAGAGGAGTCGCCGTTCATTTTAGCTTGATGAAAGCGGCGTATCAGAGCAGGCAGAACGTGACAATTTTCGGGGTGATAATTATCGCCGGGACCATATAAATTGGTCGGCATCAACGCGAGATAGCGCGCCTTGTACTGCCGGTTGAAAGACCAGCACGATTCGACACCTGCGATTTTTGCCAAAGCGTAGGGACGATTCGTCGCTTCAAGCGGACCGGTGAGAAGGTATTCCTCCCGTATCGGCTGCGGACAGTCGCGTGGATAGATACACGAGGAGCCAAGAAAAATCATCCGTTCGACGCCGGAAGCGTAAGCGGCATCAAAAACACTGACTTGAATCGCGAGGTTGTTATGAAGGAAATCGACAGGGGAGCTAGCGTTCGCCAGTATACCACCAACCTTTGCGGCGCACATAACGACGTAATCTGGCCGCTGCGACATGAAGAACCTGCGCGTCTCGCTCCGGTCAAATAGATCCAGTTCGTCGTGAGTACGTGTTATTATCTCATAGGATCCTAACGCCTCGAGGGCTCGCATTGTGGCGGATCCAACAAGGCCGCGATGGCCTGCCACATAGACTTTCTTCATCTTTTTGTTTTCCATTGTTAACGCTCTGGGCGCTCCTTAAGAAGGCCACCATAGCACTGACAACAACCCAGCATGGCGCCGCCGTTGTCAGCATAACTCTCGTGGACTGTGTGAATAATAACCCTGCTTCATCAGCACTGCCTCACGCTCTGCCATGCGCAAATCTTCCCGAACCATCTCCCTAACCAATTCGATGAAGGAGATTTTGGGCTCCCACCCAAGTTTTTCTTTCGCCTTGCGGGCATCGCCGAGAAGTGTCTCGACTTCTGCAGGACGAAAATAACGGGGATCTACTTTTACGATCAGAGCTCCCGTCTTTGCATCGTACCCCTCTTCGTCGACCCCTTCCCCCACCCAACGAACATCGATGCCGAGTTCAGCGGCCGCGACGGTGACGAATTCGCGCACCGAATGTTGCTCACCGCTAGCGATCACAAAGTCTTCAGGTTGCTCCTGCTGCAGCATCAACCACTGCATCTGGACGTAGTCTCGAGCGTGCCCCCAATCGCGACGCGCATTAAGGTTGCCCAGGAATAGAGTGCGCTGCATTCCAAGCTTAATCCGAGTCAAGGCGCGCGTGATTTTGCGAGTTACAAATGTTTCTCCGCGCGCAGGTGACTCATGATTAAATAAAATGCCGTTACATGCATACAAATTGTAAGATTCTCGATAATTTACGGTGATCCAGTGAGCATACAATTTGGCAACAGCGTAGGGGGACCGGGGGTAGAACGGTGTCGTCTCGGTCTGTGGCGTTTCCCGCACCAGCCCGTAGAGCTCAGACGTCGAGGCTTGGTAGTAGCGCGTATGCTTGACGAGCCCCAGGATCCGAATTGCCTCGAGGATACGCAGCGCACCCAAGGCATCGGAGTTCGCGGTGTATTCTGGTTCTTCAAAGGAGACTGCAACGTGGCTCTGAGCTGCCAAATTGTAAATTTCGTCCGGCTGAACCAGTTGGATGACGCGCGTAAGGCTCGACGAGTCTGTCAAGTCCCCGTGGTGAAGTGTAAGATCAACGCCACTTTCATGAGGGTCATGATAGAGATGGTCTATACGGCCCGTATTAAAAAGAGACGATCGTCTCTTTATCCCATGCACAGAATAGCCCTTTTCTAAAAGCAATTCTGCGAGGTAGGAACCGTCTTGCCCCGTTACCCCGGTGATTAAAGCTACTTTTCTCTTTGACAAGCTTGAATCCTTTTGATTTTGACGCGCCCATGAAAACGCTCGCCTGCGGCGGGATTGCGTGGCGAGAAAGGGGCGTATTGGGCAGGGCGAACGGGGGCCTCTGCGCGAAGGCAAGGGAGAGTTCGAGCGGGATGCCAGCCTTTCATGGAGCCGGGGAACGTTCGAAAGAGTTGTCGATCAAGATCAAACGACGCGGGTCATTCAAATCGAATTCGACAATTCGTGGCACGAAGAGGCGGGCATAGCGGGTGAAGGCGCTAGTCGGAGGAAAGCGAATAACAGTGTCGCATCGACCGAGGAGATACATCTCAACGAGCGCGGAAAACCCGCCGTCGGTGCCCAGTGCTGCACTGTGTAAGGGGCCGGCCTGATCCGCCTGGAAGCGTTTTGGGACGGTGAAAAGTTCGGGAAATACGCCCGACAGGTGATCAACAACCTTGGCGCTGTCTGTACACAAGAACACCCTTACAGGTCTTGAATGCGGTTGCGCCTTGGCCATACGAATGGCAGTGCATACCTGCTCTAAGGCAACCTTCGGATCAGCCCAGTAAGGTGCGTGATCCATAATATCTTCGCCGTTGCCGTGGCGGACATGGACTCCAATTATGCTGTGCCCGTCAAAATGTTCCTGGTAGAGCGCTTCAATGCGATCCTCAATTTCGACCCTCGGTGCGATGCTCCTAAATATGGTTCGCTCGGCCTTTTCATCGCAGCGCCACATCAAGCAAGCATCACACACTACCGTGTTGGCTTCACAATCATCTTGGGCCTGGAAAAGATCGTTAAGCTCGTCACGTTCTTGGAAAATCTGTTCATCCGGACGGTACACGCAGTCGATGGATGGCTTGTTCCACCACGACGGGAAGAAGGGACCAGGGAATGAGACGTGGTTGATCTGGTCATCGCAAATGACCCGTACACCACCGATATCCTCAATTGGCTTGAAGAAAGCTGGAAAGGCATTCGCAAACGGGTTGTCGAGGTAACAAGAGCCGCGCCAATCTATTGCTAAAGCTCGTCCCGTCCGATGTGCGTAGTCCCAAGCCGACGCGAGAGACCACAGGCAATCACCGAGACCCGTGCGCCGTCGAGAAACAACGAACCGATCGTTCCTTGAGCGATCAACAAGCATCTAAATTGCCTCTCTCCAGAACACCACAAGCCTCAGCTTTGCTGCTGCGTTTGAGGCAAGCGCCTGCGCAATTCGGGGAAGATTGTCGTGCTGTGCCAATGCGATGTAGCTTGCGTCTGTCGCGGAAGTGCCTGGCCGCGATGGACGCGCGCCTGGGCTGGTCTTCGGCGCAGACCAGAAAATGCTCTTCGGAGCCAACGCAAACATCAACCACTTTCCTTAAGGCTGCTACATTCTTGAATTCTTTCTATGCATCGTGCCGTAACATCGGTAAAATCGTCTGTTTCGATGAAACGCATCCACGCCATGGATGGCTAGTGACATGGGTTCCAGGGCGTTGGCTGTGAACCCTCTCGCTGTGCTCCGACGCACCGCTAACCCCAGCGGAACCTCACGGTGACAGCACGCAGCATCGACCTAAGTGAGCCGGCCATGAGCGCGGGCCGCCGCCACGAAGCTTCGACTGGGCCAGGTTCTGCATGGGAGCGCCACAAAGAAAGAGGCGATGCGTCGAGCTGTAAGCGAGCCTGAGCTCGCTTTCGAAGCGCTATGCCATCAACCCCAAGACGGTCGCGAAGTGGAGGAGCGGAGTTCGACCGCCGATCTGCCCACCGGCCCCAGGGAGCCGAGATCGAAGGTTCTGTCTGCCGTAGAAGAGGACCGTTGTTGTGGCCTTCCGCCGCAACACACTGCTGCCGCTGGACGATTGCCTCTACGGCCTTGCAGCCGACGATCCCGCATCTGACGCGCTCTTCATTGCACCGATGTCTGCAGCGCAAGCATCGGCTTCTTCCACATTGATATTGCGGAGATCCCAACCGAACAGGGCAAGCTAAACATCGAGGCCTTTGTACCGCGGCACCGCCTGTCGCGAACCTTCGCGCCCCTCTGTCCCGCCGGCACCAAAGGAGACCGTCGCGGCGCCGTTGTTGCTAGATCACATTCAATTCCCTAAACGCCCGCCCTTCGGCGACACGGATGTACCCAAACGCGGAGCAATCGACCGTGCGGTAGCCGCCATGCACGAGAAGCTCGGCCAGCGCCTTGCCGACCGCCGGGGCCTGCTGCAGACCGTGGCCTGAAAATCCGTTGGCGAAGAAGAAATTTTTCACCTTGGGGTGCGGCCCGATCACCGCGTTCTGGTCGAGCGTGTTGTAGTCGTAATGGCCGGCCCAGGCGCGTGTCGGCTTGATCGCCTCGAAGGCCGGAATGCGGGTCGCCAGCACCGGCCAAATCACCTCTTCGAACAGCGGCCAGTCGACCTCGAAATCCTGGGGATCGGCCGGGCCGTCGCCCTCTTCCGGCTCGGCGCCGCCAGTGAGATAGACCGAGCCTTCCGGCCTGACATAGATGCCGGAGGGATCGACCAGCAGCGGCATGTCGGCATATTTTTCGCGCGCCTCGAAGACGAAGACATTGCGCTTGCGCGGCTCGACCGGCAGCGCCAGCCCGGCGAGAGCGGCGACCTTGCCGGCATTCGGCCCGGCGGCATTGAGGACGGTGCCGGCTTCGATCGTCTCGGCATTGTCGAGCCTGACGCTGGTGACACGGTGGCCCTGCCGCTCGATGCCGATGACCGAGGCGGTCATAAAGTCCACGTTCTTGCCGCGCAGCGCCTTGCGGAACAGCGTCAGCATCGCATGCGCGTCGAACCAGCCTTCGCCGCTGCGGCCATAGGAGCCGGCGGATATACCTTCGGTCGACAGCCAAGGGAAGCGGCGCGTCAGCTGATCCGCGTCCTCGAGCACGATGTCGGCCCCCTCGGCGACCTGCGCTTCGTGATTGGCATTCAGGATCGGCAGCCCGTTCTCGCTAGCGAGAATGAGAAAGCCGCCCTCGCGAAAACCGATGTCGGCGTCCGCGCCGAATTCTTCCTTCAGCCGCCGGAACAATTTCATGGTGAACTGCGACAGGCGGATGTTCTGCGGGATCGAGAATTGCTGGCGAATGGAGGCGCAGGACAACGTCGTTGCCGCGTGCGCGAACTGCGGATCGCGCTCGATCAGCGCGATCGAGCCGGAAAACCCTTCCTCGCGCAGATAGTAGGCGATCGAGGAGCCGACGATGGCTCCTCCGATGATAACGATGTCGTAACGCACTTTTTTGTCGCCTTTCCGGTAACCGCCCGTGTCGATCACACAGCCGTCAGCATGATGTCGAAGCGCGTGCCGCGGCGGGCGCGGGCTAGCGAGTTGAAAAGGGTTGCCGCATGCGCTGGATCCAGCGGCGCTCACGCAGCTGCCGGTCCTGCCTCACGCAGCAAGTCGTCGGCTCTGTCCGTCTTCTCCCAGGTGAACACAGGCTCTTCACGGCCGAAGTGTCCGTATTGCGGTATATCGGGCGTACGAGATCAAGCATCTTGATGATGCCTTTCAGTCGGAGATCGAAAACATGCGAATCCAAACATGAGGCCCTGATCCCGCCCTTGCTCGAGATCCTGCCATCGTCCTTCATCAACGCCCTGGCTGATGTCGGGCGACTGCCCGGTGAGAGCCAGAACGACGGCGCAATTTCGACCATCAAAGCCGATGGCATCGTCGTAGCCAATATCGAGTATCGTATCGCGGGCGACTTGGGTGTAATCGATGTGCGCATGGCTGGTACCCTGGTCCTGCTGGCTTTGTCATTTCGCGCTCTTCGCAAATGCTGTTTGGCGGCGGAACATAAAACGACACCAGATTTCTGCCGCCACTGATCTCGAAAGTTGTGATGAGCGTACCATTGACAGCGATTTGCGCTCGCAACGATTCCATGAATTTCTTTGAAGGATCTGTTGCAACGCTAAACAACAACGCAACGAGATTGGCGGGGGCCTGGTAAGACGGCAAGCTGGAACTGGTTGGCCAAGAGGGAGGCGATCGGCGCACCTTTCCCCAGGCGACGTGCTAACTTGCATCGTGCACCTCATCCGCCATTTGCTAAATGTTTAGTCCCGGCATTTGCTGGAGCGGATTGAAAGTGAACGCTCGGGCTGGGAAGCCCATGCCTTCCAGATGAACTCGCAGGGCGTGAGGCCCTTGAGGGTCTTCAGCTTGCGGCCGAAATTGTAGGCCGCGACGAAGTCGGCAAGATGCCGACGCAGTTGGTCGCGATCGTCGTAGTGGAAGCGCTTGACGGTTGCGTCTTGATGGTCCGGTTCATTCTCTCGACTCTTCTCGCCGGCCTGTCGCCGTCGACATCTGGCAATCGGCCGATGCTTGCCTGCAGACAGCGGTGGGAGCGCGTCAGATGTGGGACGTCGGCTGCAACGCGTAGAGGCAATCGTCGAGCGGCAGCAGCCTTGTTGCGGCGGAAGGCCACAACAACGGTTTTCCTCGACAGACAGAACTGTCGACTCCCTGGAGCCGGTGGACAGATCGGCGGTCGAATTCCGCTTCTCCACTTCGCGACCGTCTTGGGGTTGATGCCATAGCGCTCCGAAAGCGACCTCAGGCTCGCTTCACCTAGCCCATAGTGCATCCTTTGAGTCGGACGAGAATGGCGAAATTTCTTTTCCGCGACATGCAAGCAAGAAGGCTTCAGCCAATGGCGGTTTTTCGATAATCGGCCGTGTCTATCCCGTGTCGTTTCAGCTTGTCGTAGAAGGTCTTGCGGGGAACTCCCAGGACTTCGATCGTGCGCCTCACGTCGCCGCCGCATTCCTGCAAGGCATCGCGGATGACAGTCGCCTCATAAAGGCTGACCTTCTCGGACAAGGGGAGGCTTGATACCGCTTGTTCCTTTCGACCTGATGCAATGGGCGTGCCTAGCCTTTCAAGTCCCAATGCAACGCGATCGGCGAAATGCACGAGTTCACGGACATTGCCGGGCCAAATGTGGCTCACGAGGCGATCGCGCACGCCAGCGCTTATGTCCGGAACTGGCCTGCTGAAGCGTTTGGAGGCGCGTTCCAGGAAATGCCCAAAGAGCATCGGGATGTCTTCGCGCCTTTCGCGAAGCGGCGGGATGCGGAGCGTCACCACATTCAGCCGGAAATAAAGGTCTTCCCGGAAATCTCCGCGGGCGGCCGGATCGCCGAGATCGGCCTTGGTAGCCGACACGACACGAAGGTCGATGCTGCGGGTTTCGTTCGTGCCAAGCGGCGTGATCTGCCGGGTCTCAAGCACCCTCAGAAGCTTCACCTGGAGTGCTGGCGGCATCGACTCGATTTCGTCGAGGAAGAGCGTCCCTCCGTTCGAATGCTCGATGCGACCGGTCCTGCGCCTCTGCGCGCCAGTAAAGGCGCCTGCCTCGTGCCCGAAAAGTTCGCTATCGATGACGCTTTCGGGCAGCGCTCCACAATTCAGGGCAACGAAGGGCTTCGTGCGTCGTCTGCTCCAGCGGTGAAGCAGATCCGCGACCACCTCCTTGCCCGTGCCCGTCTCGCCTTCCACAAGGACATCCACATCGGTATCGGCGATCTGGCGGAGAGTTTCGCGCAATCGAATCATGGTCGGTGCCTCCCCGATCAGCGGGATATCGCCCGCAGATCGGACAACCGCATCCCTAAGACGTCTGTTTTCCAGGACCAGGCGCCGTTTTTCCGAAGCGCGATGCAGCGTCACGAGAAGCCGGTCGTTCGCATATGGCTTCGAGATGAAATCGTAGGCGCCATCCTTGATGGCGGCAACGGCCAGCTCGACGTCGGCATGCCCGGTGATCAGGACAACCGGAATTTCCGGGTCGATCGCCTTCACTCGCTCGAAGAGCTGAAGTCCGTTCAGCCCGGGCATACGGATGTCACTCACGACAGGGCCATCGAAGTTCCCGTCGATTCTGGCGAGTGCGGCCTCGGCCGAACCGAACACGCTCGGTGAGAACGAGGCAAGCTTCAGCATCTGCGTGGCTGCGCGAAGCACATCCTCGTCATCGTCGATAAAAATGACCGGTCCTGATTCAGCACTCATGCCGCTCGCCTCAGCTCGACCGTGAAGGAAGTCCCTCTCCCGTGGCCGGCATCATCATGCCGCAACGAGCCGCCGAGCTCACGTGCGATCTCTTGCGAAATGACCAGGCCAAGACCGAGACCCTTTTCCTTGTTGGTAACGAACGGCATGAAGAGGCTCCTGCGAATGTCGGGGGCAAGGCCGGGGCCGTTGTCCCGAAGGGAAATAGCGACCATTTCCCCGTTTTCGGCGAGCGCTATCTCGACGCGGGGCTCCGGTTGACCCTTCAGAGCGTCAAGCGCGTTCTGGAGAAGGTTGACGAGTATCTGCTCCAGTCGCATGCGGCTTGCCATGACAATTGGAGACGGATCGATCCGCTTCCGTTCAATCGTCACCCCGGAATCGCGAATTCGGCCTGAAAGAAGCGACAGAGCGCCGTCGATCGCGTCGTCCGCCAGTATCGGTCCCATCGATCCGCTGGCGCGGCGGGAAAAGGACCTTAGCGTTTCAGTGATCGTGCCGATCCTGCCGGTCATGGCGACGATCGAGGTCAGATTCTCGGCGGTTTCTTGCGACCGGCCGATCCCTAGAAGACGCGCGGCATTTTCAGCATAGGTGCGGATTGCGGCGACCGGCTGGTTGATCTCGTGGGCGACCCCGGCCGTTATCTGTCCCAGGATTGACAAGCGGTTCGCCTGGGCGAGTTCGTCGCGCAGGCGACGCACTCTTGCTTCAGCGTTCTCTCGCTCGGCGATCTCACCGGCGAGCGCTGCGTTCGAGCTCTGGAGCTCCGCCCTGCGCAGTTCGACGCGATGCTCCAGTTCCGCATTCAGCAACACAAGCACTTCTTGCCGCTGCCGGGCCGCCCGCCGCCGTCGAACAATGATGAAAATGACGAATCCAACGAGAACGAGGGCAAGCAGCGTTGTCACGCGGGCTGTCATGACCGCCGAGGAGATCTCGGTGTCGGCGGGGATGAGCAACGACATGCGCCAGCCCGGAACTGCTTTGCCGAGATCCTGCGAAACCGCAAAGAAACCGGCTGATCGACTCTCAGGAGTTGCGGTGACCAGGTTGTCGCCGCGGCGGGAAAGCGGCACCGGCTCGAAAGTCACGCCCGGTAGCTGCAGACGATCGCGAGCGGTTTGCTTCTCCTTTGCGGAAAGCGGTGAGAGAGTGCCAAAACGCCATTGGGGCACGCTCGTGGCAAGAACCACGCCTCGCTCATCGGTCGTGAAGACCACGAAGCCGCTCTCCAGCCAACGCGACTCGACGCGGTCGAGCTCCACCTTCACCACAACCACACCGAGCGGCCCCTCCGGCCCATCGACCCGGCTCGACAGATAGAGACCAGGGCGCGCGCTAACCGTGCCGAGCGCATATTGCATAGCCGCGCTATCCGCCATCGCCTCGGTGAAGTAGTGGCGAAAGCGGTAATCGCTGCCGACGAAACTGGTCGGCTCGCCGGCGTTGCTCGCAGCGACCGCTACGCCCTCAGGATTAATGATGTAGAGTATAGAAGAGCCGGCGTCGCGCGCGATGGCGCGAAGCTTCTCATCAAGCGCGGCTTCGTTGGCAGTGCTCGGACTGCGAAGCATCTCCTGAACGGCATCGTCGCGTGCCAGAACCAGCGGAATCATTCGCTGCTTCTCGATCTCTCCTTTCAAACTGTCGGCTGCAAGCGGGAACGCGGCAAGAGCACGGTCGCGTAGGGCATACTCTGCTCTGGTGCCGGCGATGCGTCCCGTTGCAAAGACGACGAAACAGAGCGCCGCACCAAGAATTGCAAGCAAAACCACAAGCCAGAGAGATCGACCGCCGGATCTACCAGTGAAGACCAATGGGACGCGCTGGAAGGCGCCATTACCCATGTCTTCTTCTTCTGCCATCGTATTCTTAAAACCGATCATTGACGAACCATAGTGCGGGGTTCCGCCAGAAGGGAAGGCGATCCGTGCGGAAAACCGCACAATCTTGCTGCGCGATTTGTTGAAGATACCTGAGGCTCCGGCGATTTCCGCGCTCTCTTGGCTTGGCACGGCTATTGCGGTCAACAACGCAGCAGCGTTCGACCGGGGCGCCGCGATGGGAGAAGCCGCGGGGAGGAACAGCCCGCCCCAAACCGGTCAGGGAGAGAAAACTTACATGTTGACCCCACTGGCTCCAAGCGTAAAGCGCGCACCCCGCAAGACCCTTTTTGCCAAGCCTTACGTGCAGGTGCTTGTCGCAATCCTGCTCGGAGTCGCGGTTGGCCATTTTTATCCGCAAATCGGAGAAAACCTGAAGCCGCTCGGCGATGCCTTCATCAAGCTCGTCAAGATGATCATCGCGCCCGTTATCTTTCTGACCGTGTCGACTGGAATTGCCGGCATGAGCGATCTTCAGAAGGTCGGCCGTGTTGCCGGCAAGGCGATGGTCTATTTCTTCACCTTCTCGACGCTCGCGCTTATCGTCGGCCTCATCGTCGGCAATGTCATTCAGCCTGGCGCCGGCCTCAACATCGATCTGACCTCGCTCGACGTCCAAGCCGTCAATGGCTATGCCTCAAAGGCCCATGAGCAGTCCGTGACCGGCTTCCTCATGAACATGATCCCGACCACGATTGTCGGCGCCTTTGTGGAAGGCGACATTCTACAGGTGTTGTTCTTCTCCGTCCTCTTCGGCATCGCGCTGGCGATGGTCGGAGAATCGGGCAAATCGGTTCTTTCCTTCCTTCAGGACCTCACTGCACCCGTTTTCAAATTGGTCGGCATCCTGATGAAAGCCGCGCCGATCGGTGCTTTCGGAGCAATGGCCTTCACGATTGGCAAATATGGCATCGGTTCGGTAGCCAACCTTGCGATGCTGGTCGGGACCTTCTATCTCACGGCCTTCCTCTTCGTATTCGGGGTTCTCGGTGCAGTCTGTCGCTACAATGGCTTCTCGATCTTTTCTCTTATCCGCTACATAAAGGAAGAGCTGCTGCTGGTCCTCGGAACGTCCTCCTCCGAGGCTGCGCTGCCCTCTCTCATGGAGAAAATGGAAAAGGCCGGCGCCAAGCGCTCGGTCGTGGGCCTGGTTATCCCGACCGGATATTCCTTCAATCTGGATGGCACCAATATCTACATGACCCTCGCGGCCCTTTTCATCGCGCAGGCGACGAATACGGATTTGTCAGTTGGCGATCAGGTCCTGCTGCTGCTCGTCGCGATGCTTTCCTCCAAGGGTGCAGCAGGTGTCACAGGTGCCGGCTTCGTCACGTTGGCCGCTACGCTCTCCGTAGTGCCGGCAGTTCCCGTTGCTGGAATGGCGCTGATCCTTGGCGTCGATCGCTTCATGTCGGAATGCAGGGCACTGACGAATTTGGTCGGTAACGCGGTGGCATCGCTCGTCGTCGCCCGCTGGGAAGGCGAACTGGATCAGGCGCAATTGAAAGCTGCATTCTGCGGCCACCAGCCTGCCGAGACATCAACCGGCCAGCCACTGATAACGCCCGCGCCGAGCAACTCGGCAGCATCGCTGCCGGTTGAATCGCCTGGCTGGTCCCAAACGCCGGACGATCGGGCCGCGGGGTCTAAACAAACTCTCGCGGGCCGATGAAATCAAGAATCCCGAAATGCAGTGGGTGCAAAATCATCTGCGCCTTGCGAAGGTCTTGCACCGGTCACGACACACAAGCCATCGATGATGCGCTTAATGCCTCCGAAGTTTGCGACGGTTCGTGGAACCGGGCGCGGAGCTGGGTCGGAGCCGTCGGCACGGCTGAACAATTCGCCCAGGCTCTACGTTTCGGCTTCTACCTCGCACCATGCCACGACAAGAATTCGGTAGCGAACAGGATCAATGCAGGAATGACAGATTTTACTGAATCGACCTTTGCCGGATTTCTTCTTGATGTCGTTTAATCAGACTCGAACAATGGCGAAGCGACCCATAATTGCTGATATCGCCCGGGAAGCCGGGGTTAGTGTTGCCACCGTTGACCGAGTTCTGAATGCCCGTCATCCGGTGCGGAAGGAGACTGCGCAGCGGGTCTTAGCGGCGGCACAGGCCATCGGATATCACGCCGCAGGTCTTATCAAGCAGCGCCTGCAGCCGGACCTGCCGCAATATCGGCTTGGCTTCATCTTGAGAAAACCGACTCACCACTTCTACCAGGGCTTCGCGCGTGAGGTCGAAGCGGCGGTCAACGCGGCGAAGTGCTTCCATGGCACTTCGCTCATCGAATTCGCGCCGTCGCACATGCCGTGCGACCTTGTTCCACTGCTCAAGGAATTCGGCGCGCGCTGCCACGCGATCGCCATGGTGGCGCCGGACCATCCGGCGATCACGGCAGCCGTCCAAGAACTCAAGGCAAAAGGCATCCCCGTTTTTTCGCTGCTTTCCGATTTCGCCGAAGGTGTTCGTGAGGGTTATATCGGCCTCGACAACCGCAAGGTCGGGCGGACGACAGCGTGGATGCTTTCAAAGGTCGCAAGACGGCCGGGCAAGGTGGCGGTTTTTGTCGGCAGCCACCGTTTTCAGGGGCAGGAGCTGCGGGAGGTCGGCTTTCGCTCCTATTTCCGTGAGAATGCACCGGCATTCGAGCTGCTCGATCCGCTCGTGAACCTTGAGGCACGGCAGATCACCTACGAGGCCACGCTGGATCTCATGCAACGGGAACCCGAACTCACCGGCTTCTATGTGGCCGGCGGAGGTATGGAGGGAGCGATCTCCGCGCTCCGTGAAGAAGGCGAAAGCCGGGGTCTCGTCGCGATCGTTAACGAGATCACGCCGGAGTCACGGGCTGCACTCGCAGATGGCATGATCACGATGTCGGTCGCCACGCCCCAGCGCCTGCTTTGCCAGGAACTGATGACGCTGATGGCCCAGGCCATCAAGGTCGGCACTTCGGAGACGCTTGGGCAGACTTTTCTGCCGTTTGAGATCTATCTGCCGGAAAACATCTGAAAAACTGATAAAATACTATCATGAGAGCCTAATTTCCTTTCATTCATGAAAGAAAAGCAGCGGGAGTTTGATTGACTCACCTCCCTCATTCCGGTCTCGTTTAACAACGAATGATTGCTGCGCGGCGGAAGCCAGTCAGCCGAGAACGACGACCCGCACTTCATGAAGAGAGAGGAAAGCCATGCGTCAAGCATCGCTCCGCTTTGCGATCGACCGCATGACGCCGCCCCATCTTGCCAGGGCCGTACTTGCTCGCGGCCCGGGCCTGACTGGCATCGACATTAGCTATCATCTCGATGGCAATTTCATTGCGCGCGAAAAGCCGGCTGCAGACGTCCGTCTTGCCGACGGATCAATCGTCACGACTATCTTCATCAACGCCTTTTCGTGTTTCAATGAATCCCCGCGTGCAAGGGCGAGGCGAGCAAACTCGTCGATTGTGCGGCCTGCGGAGCGAAGACGCCGACGAATGCGATTCGCCAAGGACATCCACACGCTGGACAATAGGCGCACTTGCCTCGGGCATCGATTTCATGGCGCGAGATGGATGATCACATGGAACACGATACTCGCAACTCCGAGCAAAGTGCCAGGCAGATCTCGTCACGCTGCATATCGCTTCCAAAAATGAAAAGGCCCAATTCAAAGTCCGAGATGAATGACGTGGTCCCTATTGTGCCGTTGCACGAGAGGGCGCCGGACATCTTTGAAACGTCGACAGCGCTCACCGCTCCCTCTGGGCTGGAAGCCACGTTGTCCAACGTCGTCGACCTCCTGCCATCGTTGGTGCAGGTGCGGCACGGCATCATCTCGCTCTGCGACGGTGCCGGCATACCGGACATGACCGTCGGCGCCGGCTGGAGCGAAGGCAGCGATGAGCGCTACCGCAAGCATCTGCCACGGGCGGCGATCGACCAGATCATAACGACGGGCATGGCGCTCGTCGCCGAGGACATAGCGTTGGATCCGGCTTTCAACGCCGCCGACAAGGACGTGCTCGGGGCGTCCGACAACATGAAAGTGTCGTTCATCGGCGTACCCATTCGCGTCGATGCGAACGTCGTGGGCACGCTGACCATCGACCGCATCCTGGACAACAAATCAGGCTCCCTCCTCGATTACGACCTGCGCCTCCTTACCACAATCGCTAATCTGGTTGGACAGACAGTGAAGCTGCATCGCCTGTTCGCGTCCGACCGCGAGCGACTGATGGCCGAGAAAATCCGGATGCAAAAGCAATTCGGCGAACTCAAGCAGCCTGGGCATGAGGGCAAAAGGGCTCATGTCAAGGGGATCATTGGCGACAGCCCGGCGCTGCGCGGGCTGCTCGAGAAGGTCGCGTTAGTAGCCAGGTCCAACAGCACCGTTTTGCTGCGCGGGGAATCGGGGACCGGCAAGGAGCTGGTCGCCAAGGCCGTTCACGAGATGTCGGGACGCGCCAAGCGGCCGTTCATCAAGCTCAATTGCGCAGCGCTCCCTGAGACAGTCCTGGAATCCGAACTGTTCGGTCACGAAAAGGGTGCCTTTACCAGTGCATTCAACTCGCGCAAGGGGCGCTTTGAGCTCGCCGACAAGGGAACGTTGTTTCTGGACGAGATCGGTGAGATTTCGGCCTCGTTCCAGGCAAAGCTGCTGCGCGTGCTGCAGGAGCAGGAGTTCGAGCGCGTCGGCAGCAACCAGACGATTAAGGTCGACGTTCGCGTGATTGCCGCCACGAACAGGAACCTGGAAGACGCGGTTGCAAGGAACGAGTTTCGCGCCGACCTTTATTATCGCATCAGCGTTGTTCCCTTGCTGGTGCCGCCATTGCGCGAAAGGCGCGGTGATATTCCGCTCCTTGCCGCTGAGTTTCTCAAGAATTTCAACAGCGAGAACGGCCGTACGATGGTCTTCGATGCGAGTGCGACTGAAGTGCTGATGAACTGTGCTTTTCCCGGAAATGTCCGCGAGCTTGAAAATTGCGTGCAGCGGACAGCGACCCTGGCAGCGGGAGCGTCAATCGGCAGAAACGACTTTGACTGCTGCCATGGCCGATGCCTTTCCGCGATGCTATGGAAGCACGCATCGAAGGAAACTGCGCCGAAATCGGAGCCGATCGCACCATCGCCACTGAACCCGGCCATGCAATCGTCTGGTGCTTTTGCTTCGGCCGCCATTGGGGTCCCGCCCGTCGACAGCGAGCAGGCACTGCCAGCGCCTGTTCGGCTAGGCCTCGTAAGCGACGCGAAGATGACCGATCGCGAGCGTCTCATCGCGGCCATGGAAAGATCCGGCTGGGTACAGGCAAAGGCAGCGCGCCTGCTTGGACTGACGCCGCGCCAGATTGGTTACGCGCTGAGGAAATACGGTATCGAGATCAAGAATCTCTGAACCTGCTGTCGGACTTCAAGCGGGGCCGCGAGATAGCGCGCGAGGCGAATAGCTGGGACAAATTAGCGTTGATTGGTACGGCTCGGACCTCCGTCGGTGAGGCGTTGCAGCCCTCCTGTTGGCGCCGGCCGCAATCCACGGCCCGCTCGACCGCACGGCGCTTGGTATCCCAGTCATGTTGGCGCAAACGCAGCGCCGTCATGGTCGGTCCGATGGCCATGTCGCTCCGCCGGCCCCGTGCCGGATGTCTCGCCATTGAAACGGAGAACAGTACGCCGTCAACCAACCTTACCGGAGTGGTGTAGGTCGTCAGGCAGATAAGCGCCGTGCTGCCTTTCGCGCACGCATATCCGGCGGCGTGATCGCCTTTGACGACACCTCCGACGCTCAATCGACGTCTCTCCTCACCCAGCGTCACCCACGGCGAGTGTCGCGTTTGGCATATTTTTGTGCAGGTTCGAAGAGGTAAAGTCGCCACAGCGCGTGGTGTTGACGCGACGATTGGTATGATAAACAACAGAACTAAATCGGTTTAGACAGCTCGCGCGGAGATCTAACCCAAGTGGCTCAGGAACCATGGATCAGGCCAAAGGACCAAGGAAAGGCAGAACCATAGGCAAGACCAACAATGTCAACGCCGACCTGATCGCAGTCGTGGTCGCCGTGAACGACGCTGGACCATGTGTTCTGACCATCGAACAGGGGGCCGCTCTTCCCTCGGGCCCGTTTGAGCTCGCTCATCGTTCGCTCCAGTCGGGGCTTAGGGCATGGGTGGAACTGCAGACCGGTCAGCCTCTCGGTTATATCGAGCAGCTCTACACCTTTGCCGATCGCGATCGGGTCGGCGCCAACCAGCGCGTGATCTCGATCAGCTATCTCGCACTCACCCGCGAAGAAGATGCGGGCGCCTCGGGCAGGCGCAGTTGGGCCAGCTGGTACGACTATTTCCCGTGGGAGGATCATCGGTCCGGCAGGCCCCCGATAGTGCTGGAAGAATTGCGGCCGCGCCTTATCGAATGGGCGGACGGCGCGGACGACGGCGCGACGCGCTTCGATCGCCGACGGCGAGCGGCGGTTGCCTTTGCCTTGGACGGCCGGGCATGGAACGAAGAGCTCGCGCTGCAGCGCTACGAGCTGCTCTACGAAGCCGCCCTGGTGGAGGAAGCAAAGCGCGGCGGAGTTTCGGCCATCCTCGCTTCGGTGCCGGGCAGATCGATGATCGCCGATCACCGCCGCATTCTGGCAACGGCTATTGCGCGACTGCGCTCCAAAATCAAATACCGGCCTGTTGTGTTCGAACTGATGCCGCCGCTCTTCACGCTTTTGCAGCTACAGCGAACTGTGGAGGCGCTCTCCGGCAGGCTCATCAACAAGCCGAACTTTCGCCGGCTCATAGAGCAGCAGGAACTGGTTGAGAAGACCGGGGCGACGACCGCCGAGACCGGCGGCCGGCCTGCGCAGCTCTACCGCTTCCACCATACTATTCTCGACGAGAGGCCTGTGGCCGGCACAAAATTACCGCTCCCACGGGCTTGACACCCCTTATAGTCACAACGATTATATATATCTTATAATCAGATCGACTATAACTGGAGGCTCGATGAGTGCCGTCCTGCCTTCGAGCGCCTCACTGTACGACCGCGTTCGGCGCGTTATCCCACCGATCGAGTGGTCGGTCTTCGTCGAGGATATCGACGCAATCCTGAATCTGAAGCGACAGCGCAATGCGGTCATCCTGGCGCATAACTACCAGACGCCGGAGATTTTTCACTGCGTGGCTGACATCGTTGGCGACAGCCTGGCGCTGGCCCGCGAGGCGATGACAGTCGACGCCGATGTGATCGTGATCGCCGGCGTGCATTTCATGGCAGAAACAGCCAAGTTGCTCAATCCCGACAAGACAGTGCTCATACCGGATCTCGACGCCGGCTGCTCGCTGGCGGACTCGATCACCGCCGAAGACGTACGCCTGATGCGGCAGCGCTATCCGTCCGTTCCGGTCGTCACTTACGTCAACACCTCCGCCGCGGTGAAAGCCGAGTCAGACATCTGCTGCACCTCGGGCAACGCGCTCGCAGTGGTGAAGTCGCTCCGGGTCCCGCGCGTGATCATGCTGCCCGATGAATATCTGGCAAAGAACATCGCGGCGCAAACCAAAGTCGAGATCATCGCCTGGAACGGGCGCTGCGAGGTGCATGAACGCTTCACGGCGGCCGACATCCGCGAGCTGCGTGAGGCCCATCCCGGCATCAGTGTACTTGCCCATCCCGAATGTCCGCCTGAAGTGGTCGCGGAAGCCGACTTCGCCGGCTCGACGGCGGCGATGTCCGACTATGTCGCGCGGCATAGGCCGGCGCGTGTGGTGCTGATGACGGAATGTTCCATGAGCGACAACGTCGCGGTCGAGCATCCGGAAGTAGATTTCGTGCGCCCATGCAATCTGTGCCCGCACATGAAGCGCATCACGCTCGCCAACATCCGGACCGCGCTCGAGGAGAACCGCCACGTCGTCACGATCGATCCTCATGTCGCTGAACGGGCCCGCTGGGCTGTGGAACGCATGCTCTTTGTATGACGGCGGACATCCATCACATTGGCGGAGCGCCGGTCATCATCGGCGCTGGCATCGCCGGGCTCATGACGGCGCTACACCTGGCGCCGCAACCAGTCGTCCTTCTGTCCGGAACCCCGCTCGGAACCGAAGCCTCGAGCACCCTCGCGCAGGGCGGCCTCGCAGCGAGTCTGGGGGAGGACGACAGCCCCGACCTGCACCTCGCCGATACGCTTGCTGCCGGCGATGGGCTTTGCGACGAACAAATGGCCAGGCGGGTGGTAGACGCCGCACCTCAAGCCGTCGAGAATCTCATTCGTCTTGGTACTCCTTTCGACCGCTCGCTAGACGGGAGGCTGCAGCTGGGCCTGGAAGCGGCGCATTCGCGTCGCCGCATCGTGCACGCCGCCGGCGACGCAACCGGCCGCGAGTTGTTTCGGGCGCTGCTCGGCGTGGCGCGGCGAACCCGTTCGATCACGATCATGGAAGGCATGACAGCGCTTCGCTTGGTTGTCGCGGAAGGCAGCATTGTAGGGGTGGTGGCTGCCCTGCACGGCGGCGTGTTCGCATTGCCCACACGCCGCGTGGTGCTGGCCACCGGTGGGATGGGCGGCCTGTTTTGCGACACAACCAATCCGCTCTCCTCATTCGGGCATGGCCTGGCGCTGGCCGCCTGCGCGGGCGCGGAACTGGCCGATCTCGAATTCGTGCAATTCCACCCGACGGCCCTCGACATTGCGCGCCGGCCAATGCCGCTTGTCAGCGAAGCAGTGCGTGGCGAAGGCGCGGTGCTGATCGATGAGCACGGCCATCGCTTCCTGGCAGACACGCCCGGGGCAGAACTCGCATCGCGCGATGTGGTCGCGCGGGCGATCTCGGATCAGCTCGCAGCCGGGCATGGCGTCTATCTCGATGCCCGACATTGTCTCGGGCAGAAATTCGCAAGACGCTTTCCGGCAATCGACGCTATTTGCAAGCATGCCGGCATCGATCCGGCGGTGGAACCCATTCCCGTACGGCCCGCTGCTCACTATCACATGGGCGGCGTGGCCGTTGACGCCGAGGGGCGAACTTCCGTTAGCGGCCTGTGGGCCTGTGGCGAAGTCGCATGCACAGGACTGCATGGCGCCAACCGGCTTGCCAGCAACTCGCTGACCGAAGCGGTTGCAACCGCCGCCTGGGTGGCTGAAAGCGTCGCGGGTACGTCTGCGGGTTGGCAGTGGCCTAGGCTTCCGGCAACTGTTCCCATCCGGCCCGACCCTTCACCTATTCGCCCGATTGTGTCCAATGCGCTTGGCATTGTTCGGAATGGGAAATCATTGTGCGACACGGTCGCGACACTGCTGCCGATCTCTGTTTGCGAGACGGCCGCGGCCGATCCGGCCCTGGTGGCATTGTTGATGGCGATCGCCGCCCTTCGGCGCGAGGAGAGCCGCGGCTCCCACTTTCGATCCGATTTCCCCGGGCGCGATGCCGCCGCCCTCCCCTCACGATTGACGCTCTGCACAGCTTTTGAGAATGCCGTCACGCTCAGATGGCAAGCATCCGAACGGAGCCGTTGACATGACTTCACTTGCACCACTTCCCCAGATCATCATGGAGCCCATCGTGCGTTCTGCCCTGCTTGAAGACCTGGGCAGAGCCGGCGACATCACGAGCGATGCGATCATCCCCGCCGATTGCAAAGCGACGCTGGCGTTGAATGCCCGGCAGGCAGGCGTTGTTGCCGGGCTCGACCTGGTCATGTTTGCCTTCCTGCTGGTCGATCCCGGGATCAGCATCCAGCTGCGGTGTCCTGAGGGCGGCAAGGTTTCGGCCGGCCAGACCATCGCGATCGTAAACGGGCCGGCGCGCAGCCTGCTGACGGCGGAGCGGACGGCGCTCAATTTCTTATGCAAACTCAGCGGCATCGCGACGGCAACGGCTACGCTCGTAAACGCGGTGAGGGGCCATAACGCAAAAATCGTGTGCACACGCAAAACGACGCCCGGCCTGCGTGTCCTGGAAAAGTATGCGGTACGAGCGGGCGGCGGTGCCAATCACCGCTTCGCGCTCGACGACGCCGTGCTGATCAAGGACAACCACATCGCCATTGCCGGCGATATCCGCACCGCAATCGAGCGGGCGCGCAGCGCCATCGGTCACATGGTCAAGATCGAGGTCGAGGTCGACAGGCTGGACCAGTTGGAGATCGCGCTTACAGCGGGCGTCGACGCCGTGCTCCTCGACAACATGTCGGTCGAGGGCCTTGCGCAGGCTGTGGCTATGGTCGGTGGCCGCGCGATCACCGAGGCTTCGGGCCGGGTAACGCGGGCGAGTGCCCCCGCAATTGCGGCGACCGGCGTCGACCTCATATCGGTCGGCTGGCTTACCCACAGCGCGCCCATTCTCGACATTGGTCTCGACATGCCGGCCGACCGAAATTGCAACAGGCATCTGAACTGATGGAGAGGACATGAACCGGGATCGCAGGAACTCCTTTGGTCGCAGGCTAACCTGCGTCAGCACGTCCCCGGTTCCACCAACAGCCGACGCAAGCCTTCTCGGCGCCAGGCGACACGCTTCAACAACGGAGGCGGGAGGGACGGACCAGCAAGGCACAGAAAGCCGCGTCGCAGTCCTTGGCGTCATCATCTGCCGACTCGACGAGATGCGCCAGTTGGCGGCCTCTCACGGGCTGGAACTTCTGAGTTATCTGCTGGACGTCGCCTTCACCGAATCCTGCGACGCGATCAGAAAGGAGCATTCCTGTGCTCAGAGTAAAATAACGGAAACCGTAATCCCCACGGATGACGTGAGTTGAGCCTGCGGGCAGCAGTTGGAGAGTCCGCTCAAGAGCGCCACCAGTCGCGTTTCGATAGAAGACTTCCCGCTGGCATGCGCCTTGTCTTCAGCATCCACTGCAACGCTCCAGGTCAAGGACGGAAGATTATGGAGAACAAGACCTTATGAACGAACTCAGCCCAGACCTGACCTCGGATCCAATCGGTTGGGCGCTTCCCCCTTGGACGCGAGCGGAAGCCCAAGCGCTCCACGACGCGCCATTCAACGACCTTTTGTTTCAGGCCCAGACCCTTCACCGGCAGAATTTCGATCCCAACAAGGTCCAGCTCAGCCGGCTTCTCAGCATCAAAACAGGCGGATGCCCGGAGGATTGCGGCTATTGCAGCCAATCGGCACATCACGAAAGCGGGTTGAAGGCGTCAAAGCTGATGGAGGTCCGGCGCGTCATCGCCGAGGCGACCAAGGCCCGTGACGCCGGCGCCACCCGCTATTGCATGGGCGCTGCCTGGCGAAACCCGAAGGCGCGCGACATGGACGCGGTGGTGGCGATGGTCGAGGGTGTCAAGGCACTCGGTATGGAGACCTGCATGACGCTCGGCATGCTCGATCTTGAGCAGGCCGCTCGTCTGAAACAGGCCGGTCTCGACTACTACAACCACAACATCGACACCTCCGAGCGCTATTACTCAGAGATCATCTCGACGCGCACGTTTGCCGATCGGCTGGATACGCTCGCCAATGTCCGCGACAGCGGCATTAAGGTCTGTTGCGGCGGCATTGTCGGCATGGGCGAAGAGCCGGTGGACCGGATCGACATGCTGGTGACGCTGGCCAACCTGCCGGAGCACCCGGAAAGCGTGCCGATCAACATGCTCATCCCGATCGAGGGCACCCCGCTTGCCGAGGCTAAACCCATCGAGCCGATCGAATTCGTGCGCGTCATCGCGCTGGCGCGCATCATGATGCCGAAATCGCATGTCCGACTCTCCGCCGGCCGCACCGCCATGACCGATGAAATGCAGGCGCTGTGCTTTTTTGCCGGCGCCAACTCGATCTTCGTCGGCGACACACTGCTGACGGCGGACAATCCCGGCGAAGACAAGGATACTCTGCTGTTCCAGCGTCTCGGCATCGAGCCGATGGAAATCGGCACGCAATGAACGAGGCACTTCTTGCCCGGTATGACGCGTCCTTGCGCGGACTGGCGCGCAAGGACCGGCTGCGCACAATTGCACCGCGCGCCGGGCTCGACTTCTCGTCGAACGACTATCTCGGGCTTGCCGCCTCCAAAAGACTTGGCGAAGCGGTGGCGGCGGCGATTGCGCGGGGGACGCCGGTCGGCGCGACCGGATCGCGGTTGTTAAGGGGCAACTCACCGGAGCACGAGGCCCTGGAGGCAGACGCCGCGACGTTCTTCGGCGCCGAACGCGCGCTGTTCTTCGGCAGCGGCTATATCGCCAACTTCGCTCTGCTGACGACGCTGCCGCAAAAGGGCGACCTCTTGATCCTCGACGAGCTTGCTCATGCCAGCATGCATGAGGGGGCCCGCGCTGGCCGCGCCGAGTTCAAGCTCGCCGCGCATAACGACATCGATGCTGTCGAGGATGCGATCACGCGCTGGCGCGCCGAAGGCGGCACCGGGCGCGTCTGGATCGCGGTCGAAAGCCTCTACAGCATGGATGGCGACCGCGCCCCGATGGCGCGCCTTATCGCGCTTGCCGATCGGCACGAGGCATTCCTCGTCGTCGACGAGGCGCATGCCACCGGCATCTGGGGACCGGACGGCCGCGGGCTGGCCGCCGCTTTCGAGGGCCGCGACAACATTGTCGCACTTCACACATGCGGCAAGGCGCTCGGCGCGTCCGGCGCACTCGTCACCGGGCCGGGAACGCTATGCGACTATCTCGTCAACCGCTGCCGGCCATTCATCTACGCCACCGCGCCGTCGCCTCTGATGGCGGTGGCAGTGCGCGAAGCGCTGGCCATGCTGTCCGACGAGCCCCAACGCCGTGTCCAGCTGCAGGAGCGCGTAGCCTTCGCGGGCCGCCAATTGGCCGAGCGCTGCGGCATGAAGCCCAGCGGCTCGCAGATCCAGCCCTTTGTCATCGGCGACAACAGGCGCACCATGGCGGTGGCGGCGGCGCTGCAGACGCGCGGCTTCGACATACGCGGCATTCGTCCGCCGACCGTACCCGAGGGCACATCGCGGCTGCGCATTTCGCTGACGCTCAACGTCGACGAAGCCGACATTTCAGCGATGGTCGAGGCGCTCGTTGAGGTGTTGGCCCAAACATGATCGGAGGCGACATGACCAAGCGCATCGTCATCACCGGAACAGATACCGGAATCGGCAAGACGGTGTTTTCGGCGGGATTGGCCGGCTTCCTCAACGGCTTCTACTGGAAGCCGGTGCAGTCGGGCCTCGACGGCGAGACCGACAGCGAGGTTGTTGCGCGGCTTGCCGGCCTTCCGCCGGGGCGCGTGCTGCCGGAAGTGTATCGCCTGAAGGAGCCGCTGTCGCCGCATCGTTCGGCCGAACTCGATGGCGTCGCGATAGACGTGGCAAGGCTCTCGCTTCCGGACTTGCCGGGTCCGATCGTCATCGAAGGTGCCGGGGGACTGATGGTGCCGCTCAACCGGCGGACCAAGTTCATCGACATATTCGCTCAGTGGCGGGTGCCGATCATCCTGTGCGCCCGTACCAAGCTCGGCACCATCAATCACACCTTGTTGTCGATCGAGGCCCTGCGGGCTCGCTCGATCCCGCTCGTCGGCATCGCCTTCATCGGCGATGAAGTGGCCGATACGCAAAGGACAATCGTGGAATTCAGCGGCATACGCCAGCTTGGCAGGCTGCCGCTGCTCGATCCGCTGACGAGTGAGACGCTGAGGGAAGCGATGGTTGCCGGCTTCGACCTCGCAGCGATCGCAGGAGGCGAGTGATGTCGCAGTCTCAAGTCTGGCATCCGTTCACCCAGCACGCGCTCGAGCCGGCTATCCCTGAAATCGTCAGGACGGAAGGCGCCTATCTCTACAAGGCTGACGGCACACGTATCCTGGACGCCATTTCGTCCTGGTGGGTCGTCACGCATGGCCACCGCCATCCCCGCATCATCAGGGCCATCGAGACGACCGCGTCGAGCCTCGACCAGATCATCTTCGCGGGCTTCACCCACGAGCCAGCCGAACGCTTGGCCAGGGCGCTTGTCGGGCTCGCTCCCACCGGTCTCGACTGGGTGTTTTATTCCGACAGCGGCTCGACCTCAGTCGAAGTCGCGCTGAAGATGGCGCTCGGCTATTTCCGCAACATCGGCGCGCCGCGCTCGCGCATCGTCGTCATGGAGCACAGCTATCATGGCGACACCATCGGCACGATGAGCGTCGGCGCCCGAGGCGTGTTCAACGCCGCCTACGAGCCCTTGCTGTTCGAGGTCGACACAATCCCCTTCCCGGCCTCCGGGCGCGAGCAGGAAACGCTGGATCGTTTCGAGGCCGTCAGCCGTGACCGGCGCGCGGCCGCGCTGATCGTCGAGCCGCTCGTGCTTGGCGCCGGCGGCATGCTGATGTATCCGGCATGGGTTCTGGCCGAGTTGAAGAAGATCGCTGAGGCCTCCGGCACACTGCTGATCGCCGACGAAGTGATGACCGGCTGGGGACGCACCGGGACCATGTTCGCCTGCGAGCAGGCGTCGATCTCGCCGGACATCCTGTGCACCTCGAAAGGGCTGACGGGCGGCGTGATCCCGCTGGCCGCCACGCTTGCGACCGATGCCATCTTCCAGGCCCACTATTCGATGGACCGCAAGAAGACGTTTTTCCACTCGAGTTCCTACACCGCCAATCCGATGGCCTGCGCGGCAGCCCTCGCCAATGTCGAGATCTGGCATGACGAGCCGGTGGCCGAGCGGGTCGCGGCCCTGAGCGCGAGGCAGGCCGCCGGGCTTCAGCGCTTTCGCGACAATGCCAACTTCACCGACAGCCGGGCGACCGGCACGATCGCGGCCCTCGATCTGCGCACTGGCTCAGCCGGTTACCTGGCCGAGATTGGGCCAAAGCTGCGCGCATTCTTCCTCGAGCGCGGCATGCTCGTGCGCCCGCTCGGCAACGTCCTCTATCTTCTGCCGCCCTATTGCATCACCGGCGAGGAATTGGACGGGCTCCATGACGCCATCGAGGAGGCCGGCGAACGCTTCGGCACAAAGCCATGAGCGGATCGTCGCGCGTCCTCGGGTTTGGTCATCATGCGCCGTCGCGCAAGGTCGAGAACCCGGAAATTGAAGACCGTCTCGGGCTTGAACCCGGCTGGATCGAGCGGCGCACCGGCATTCGCTCGCGCTTCTGGGCAACCGACGAAGACACGCTGTCGGGCCTTGCCGCGCAAGCCGGCGACATGGCGCTGGCGAATGCCGGCATCGACCGGAGCGACATCGGTCTTCTGTTGCTCGCCACCTCGACCCCCGACCACCTTCTGCCACCAAGTGCGCCGCTGGTCGCACATCGGCTGGGGCTCGGCCGGGCCGGCGCTATCGATCTCACCGGCGCCTGCGCCGGCTTCATCTATGCGCTGATGTTCGCTGACGGATTCACCCGGCTGCATGGCAAGGTGAGCCTCGTCATCGCCGCCAACATCCTTAGCCGCCGCATCAATCCCGCCGAGCGCGCCAGCGCCGTGCTGTTTGCCGATGCTGCTGGCGCCGTGGTGATTGGTCCGTGCGATAAACCGGATCGAGGCATTCTCGGCGCTTCGGTGAATTCCGACGGATCGCGCTATGGGTTGATCCAGATTCCCGCCGGCGGAAGCAACACCCCGTTCCATGGCGACCTCGATCTCGAGCAAACCCGCATGACGATCACCGACGGCCGCGAAGTGTTCGCCAAGGCGGTTGAGATGATGACTGCCTGCTCGCAGGACGCACTCGCGGCGGCCCGGATGCGGCCGCAGGACATCGATCGGTTCGTACCGCACCAGGCCAATGCCCGCATTTTCGATGCGGTCGGGCGAAACCTCGGCATCGCCGATCACACGATCGTCAAGTCGATCTCCGAATACGGCAATTCTTCTGCCGCGACGATCCCGCTGTCGCTGTCGCTCGCTCATCGCACGCAGCCGTTTGGGGCGGGAGAGAAGGTTCTTCTAGCGGCTGCGGGTGCGGGCCTCAGCGGAGGTGCGCTCGTCATTGGAATTTAGTCGCGCGAACCGGCTGCCAACATTCACCTTGTATGATGATGAGGACAACAGAACCAATGCGAAAACTAGTCGCCGGCAAGCTGCACGGCATCCATGTCACCGAAGCGAACCTCAATTACCATGGATCGATAACGCTCGACCCCGACCACTGCGAGGCAGCCGGGATCCTGCCGATGGAATTCGTGGAGATATGGAACAAGAATTCCGGTGCGCGGATTTCGACCTATGTCATCCTCGGCGAGCGCGGTTCACGGTGCTGCATCCTCAACGGAGCGGCGGCTCGCACCTGTCAGCCCGACGACCCAATTATCGTCTGCAACTCCATCTACCTGGACGAAGCGCATATCACCTCGCTGAAGCCGCGCATCGTCACGTTCGACCAGGATAACTACATACTCGACCGCCTGAGCTACTCCGTCGATCTTGACACAGACGGCCGTTACAGTTTCTCGATCCTTGATGAGGCGAATGAAGCTTTGGCAATTCCAGCCTTGGTCTCCGGGGCGTGAGCCGCGCTCCGCAGATGTGCGAGCCTCGGCACTGAAGAGCGTCTGGTCTAAGACTCGACGAAGTTGCTGAAAAAGGCCGATGCCTACTGCGCCTTGGGCACCGTGGGCCTTCGTGGGATGGCGCAATGTCTCGCAGCTGCTGATCCGCGAACAGCGGTTTGCATGTCTGACCCTTGTCTCAGGTTACTTGCGGTGGCGGCTTGCAAATTCTTTCTGCTTTCTCAAGCGCCGCGGCTGGGTCCTTGACGACCTGGCTTTTCATGATCTTTGCCGCCGTGTCGATCAAGCAGGCCACCGTCTTCCGCATCGGCAGCGGTGCCAAACCATCATCGCGAATATGGCTAGCCGAACGGCCGCAAGCAGCATTGAGGTGGGCCTTCGGCAAAGTGTTTCCCGCCGGCGCCAAGGCTCGCCAGCCATCCGACGCCTGATCGCGTTACATATCAGGTTCGTCGATCGGTGGCTTGGCAGCAAGACCGAGCCTGGCTCGTTGGCCATCGGCGTAATTTTCGGCGGGAAACTGTGTCTTGAACCGAAGAACTGTCAGTTTGCCGTCCTCGACAATATGAACAACCCATCCCCCACCACAACGCTTGACGCGCACGTCATTAGGTTCGCCAGCCACCATTGCTGCCCCTCATTTTCGTTGCCCTTGGGCTGAGACTGGAAGTCGTTCCCGCACATCGGAAAACATAGGACCTTACGTAACGTCAAGCCCCGATTTTGGGATAGCCGATGCCTTGTCGATTTCAGGGTGACGGCGATTCTGGTCCGCAACGTCCGTGAGTGCTCAAATCGATTTAGATGCGCAGATTTTGCATGTTAATTCAGCCTTGTTATCCACAACTAACGTGAATGGGAACGCGTATTCAGTCCGAGTACCTCTGCAAAAAATCTGCCGCTCTGGTGAGGGGAGCGGGCGATCAGGGCGTGTGAGGTGCTGACGTCAAACGCGAGATTCCGGAAGATTGATAAAATCGTTTGTTTCGATGAGATGCATCCACCCTGTGGATAGAAATACAGTCCCATGAACGGGCAAGCCTCTGGTGCGGGAGATGATGCTAAAGGAGACATCCCGCATGGCCACTCCACGCAAAAGCTCGGCACGTCTCGGCGCTACCAAATGCTCAGCCCCTCACCTCGCTCTCTACGGTGCGACGAAGCGCGCTGGCAGATCGCGGAAGGCACAATGGTTACCGATCCGCAGGGTGGATTCATCCTGTGGGTCGAGCCTCCGAACACCATCGATTGGCTCGACTCTTTCAGGGCTGCATCGTCCGGAAAATCGTGATCGCCCACCCTCTTGTCTTGACTAGCCCCAGCCTAGGGCTTATCTCGTCGCATTGTTAGCGCTCGCCCTTGGTGAGTGCTAACCGCAGGCCGGCATAGCCGAGCTTTGTAAGTTATCCGGCGTCGCCGGACGCTTTTCTCACCGTTCTCATCGAGGAAGAAAAAATGGCAAAGTCGAAGTTCCGCCCGCTTCATGACCGCGTGGTCGTTCGCCGGGTCGAATCCGAATCCAAGACCGCCGGCGGGATCATCATCCCGGATACGGCAAAGGAAAAGCCGCAGGAAGGCGAGATCATTGCTGTCGGCTCCGGCGCTCGTGACGAAGCCGGCAAGCTGGTCCCGCTGGACGTCAAGGCTGGCGACCGTATCCTGTTCGGCAAGTGGTCGGGCACCGAAGTCAAGCTCAATGGCGAAGACCTTCTGATCATGAAGGAAGCCGACATCATGGGCATCATCGGCTAACACGCCGCTGCCCTTCATCCGTACCATCCAATCTGAATTTCGGGCGAAATGCCCAGGAGTTAAAAATGGCTGCCAAAGACGTAAAATTCTCCCGTGACGCCCGCGAGCGCATGCTGCGCGGTGTCAACATCCTCGCCGACGCGGTGAAGGTCACGCTCGGCCCCAAGGGCCGCAACGTCGTCATCGACAAGTCGTTCGGCGCCCCGCGCATCACCAAGGACGGCGTCACCGTCGCCAAGGAAATCGAGCTTGAGGACAAGTTCGAGAACATGGGCGCGCAGATGGTCCGCGAAGTCGCTTCGAAGACCAACGACATCGCCGGCGACGGCACCACGACCGCGACCGTTCTGGCGCAGTCGATCGTCCAGGAAGGCCACAAGGCGGTTGCCGCCGGCATGAACCCGATGGACCTGAAGCGCGGCATCGATCTTGCCGTGACCGACGTCGTCGCGACGCTGATCAAGAACGCCAAGAAGATCAAGACCTCGGAAGAGGTTGCCCAGGTCGGCACGATCGCCGGCAATGGCGACGAGTCGGTCGGCAAGATGATCGCGGAAGCGATGCAGAAGGTCGGCAATGAAGGCGTCATCACGGTCGAGGAAGCCAAGACCGCCGAAACCGAGCTCGAAGTCGTGGAAGGCATGCAGTTCGACCGCGGCTATCTCTCGCCCTACTTCGTCACCAACGCCGACAAGATGGTTGCCGATCTCGAGGACGTCTACATCCTGCTGCACGAGAAGAAGCTCTCCAACCTGCAGGCCATGCTCCCGGTTCTCGAAGCCGTCGTGCAGACCTCGAAGCCGCTGCTCATCATCTCGGAAGACGTCGAAGGCGAGGCTCTGGCCACGCTGGTCGTCAACAAGCTGCGTGGCGGCCTGAAGATCGCCGCCGTCAAGGCGCCGGGCTTCGGTGATCGCCGCAAGGCCATGCTGGAAGACATCGCCATCCTGACCGGTGGCCAGGTCATCTCGGAAGACCTCGGCATCAAGCTCGAGAACGTCGGCCTCAACATGCTTGGCCGCGCCAAGAAGGTGTCGATCTCCAAGGAGAACACCACCATCGTCGACGGCGCCGGCAAGAAGGAAGAGATCCAGGGCCGCGTTGCCCAGATCAAGCAGCAGATCGAAGAGACCACGTCGGACTACGACAAGGAGAAGCTGCAGGAACGTCTCGCGAAGCTCGCGGGCGGCGTTGCGGTGATCCGCGTCGGCGGTGCGACGGAAGTCGAAGTCAAGGAAAAGAAGGACCGCGTTGACGATGCGCTGAACGCGACACGCGCGGCCGTGGAAGAAGGCATCGTTCCCGGCGGCGGCGTTGCCCTGCTGCGCGCTTCGCTGAGCATCAACGCTGTCGGCGCAAACTCCGACCAGACCGCTGGCATCAGCATCGTGCGTCGTGCGCTGCAGGCTCCGGCCCGCCAGATCGCGGCCAACGCCGGTGCGGAAGCCTCGATCGTTGCCGGCAAGATCCTTGAGAACAAGGGCGCGACCTTCGGTTTCAACGCCCAGACCGGCGAATATGGCGACATGATCGCCATGGGCATCGTCGATCCGGTCAAGGTCGTGCGCACGGCTCTGCAGGACGCGGCCTCGGTCGCCGGCCTGCTGGTCACCACCGAAGCCATGATCGCGGAGGCTCCGAAGAAGGAGTCGGCTGGCGGCGGCGGCATGCCTGGCGGCATGGGCGGCGGCGGCATGGGCGGCATGGGCGGCATGGATTTCTAATCTAGCCTCTATCAGCTTTCGGATACCGAGAGGGCGGCAGCGACGCCGCCCCCTTTTTTTGGGACGGAGCCGGTCGGAAAAGGTTTGGGCTCGCGTGATATTGTAGTGTGCGCGCCTACACGGCCACACTACATCGTCGCAGTGGAGCTTTCGGGTGGCGAACTGAACAAACATGGCTTTGTGCGCGACTATCAAGACTTAGCAGCGCTCAAGCCACTACATCGATGGCACGTTCGACCATGGCGGTCGGTTTTCGATATGCCTGATATGAGCGGCCGTGGAAGCCGCTCAAAGAATGATACCGCAGTGCTGTTGCCAACGTCGGCGATTTCGATGATCGACTCCGCCTATGCCAGCTCTTCACGAGCTCTATCCGCGCTTGCCTGTTATGGAGCGAAAGCCTTAGCGCGACTCGTGATTGAGGCTGTCATTGCTATGGGCTAATCAGTCGGGAAGCTGCGCTTGCAATGACGGAGGGCCGGAACGATCTCGTCCGATCATCTGGCACAAGTTGTGCCTATTAGTACGTTGCGAAGCTAGTAACTTAACCATGAAGGGGGACGACGGTTTGACCGTGACACAGTCGCTGACGAGACGTCTCAAAAATCCCGAGCTATTTGACGATCTGGCCGGTGTGCCTGGTCGGAAGGCGGAGCAATCCACGAGGCGTTTTTCGGTGTTCAATCCCTCAACGGGCGAGCTGTTGGCTGAGCTTCCAGATATGGATGTCCGGGACGTTTCCAAGGCAATCGATAAGGCTGAAGCTGCGCAGGAACATTGGGCGGCGCTCACCGCGCGCGAGCGCTCCGACATCTTATGGGAATGGCACCAACTGATCCTCGACCACAGCGAGGATCTTGCAGCCATTTTGACGGCTGAAATGGGTAAGCCGCTTGCAGAGGCGAAGTCTGAAATCGCCCATGCCGCAGCCTACCTCCAATGGTATGCCGAGGAGGCCTATCGCATCTATGGCGAGACGATTTCGCCGCCTTCTAACGACAGGCGTATGCTGGTAATCAAACAGCCGATCGGTGTTGTCGGCGCCATTACTCCTTGGAATTTTCCCGCCTCGATGGTGGCTCGCAAGATTTCGCCTGCGCTTGCCGCCGGCTGCGCGATTGTTCTGAAACCCGCGGAGCAAACACCGCTTGTCGCGGGTGCTATGTTCACGCTTGCCCGGATGGCAGGTTTTCCCGATGGCGTTCTAAACTTGATCTACGCATCGGAAGGCGATGCGGTTGGGCGTGAACTTTGCTCGAACCCGAAGGTCCGCAAGATCAGCTTCACTGGGTCGACCGAGGTCGGGCGGCTGCTCATGAGGGAGTGTTCGGATCAGATCAAAAGAACCAGCTTCGAACTTGGTGGTAACGCTCCTTTCATTGTTTTTGATGATGCAGACGTCGACGCTGCCGTCGATGGTGCGCTACAGGCAAAGTTTCGGAATGCAGGCCAGACCTGCGTTTCAGCCAATCGGCTTTACGTACAGTCCAGCGTGTATAATGAATTCTGCGACAAATTCACCAAGCGCGTCAGTGCATTGCGCGTCGGTGACGGTTTCGAGCCAGAAGTTGCGATCGGTCCCCTGATCGATAAGTGCGCGCTTGCAAAGATTGAAGATCATATTCGCGATGCTGTGCGGCAGGGTGGGAAGATCCGTTGCGGTGGCAACCGTATCGGCGAATCGGGAACCTTCTTCGAGCCCACGGTGATCACCGACGTCGAAAGGACAATGCGGGTCGCTCAGGAAGAAACCTTCGGACCGCTGGCTCCCATAATCCGCTTCAACGATCCCGACCAGGTGGTGCGCGAGGCGAATGACACGATTTACGGTCTTGCAGCCTACTTCTACGCTTCCAATCTAAAGCGCGTGTGGCGCGTGGCTGAAGCCCTCGAATACGGAATGGTCGGCATCAATACGGGACGCATGTCATCCGAGGCCGCACCCTTTGGCGGAATGAAGCAATCAGGGATCGGTCGTGAGGGGTCGCGCCACGGCCTCGAGGATTATCTCGAAATGAAGTACCTGTGCATGGGTGGGCTATAATCCCACAGCATCCGCGTCCCATTGACTTCGCCCTGACAATCCGCCGCGGCCATCGATGGAATGGTGGCCTTCGATCAAGGCCCAGCGTAAAACCTTGATGCTGTCATCCTTGCCTTCGGCCGCGTTCACCGATCCCTGATTGACACGTGCTTGCCATGTACCGCTTCAATCCGCCGGGAGTGGTTTTTCCTGTCTCGGCCGCGACAGATCAGGGTGCTGGTGCGCAAAATCTCCGTCCATCCGACAGCCGGCGAGCCTTCGATCACAGTTCTACCGTCTGGTCGAATGGCGGCATCTTCTGAAGCCTTATTGCAGCCCTAGCTTCCTCTTCAGTTCCGCGTTCTCTGTGCGCAGGCGTTCCGCGAGCAGGCTCTTCAATCGCTTGTTTTCTTTCTCGAGGGCGACCAGGTCCTTCAGATCGTCGCCATCGGATCTAGGCGCCGCGGCCTTCTTCCAGTGATAATAGGTCTGTTCCGATATACCCGCCTGCTTTACGGCGCTCTTGAGAGTGGTGCCGCCGCTGATCGACGTCTCGACCTGAGCGAGCATTTGGGCGCGCTCTTTTCCGGAGTAGACCTTCCGGGCGCTCCGCACGGCCGCTGCTGTTGCTGCCGCCGGGGACGCCGTATTGGCGCCATTCTTGCGACCAGGCTCAGTCTTGGCCTTCCGCGAAGGTGGGGTTTTCTTCTTCGTTTCAGGCGTCCTTCCTTTGGGAGCGTGTTCGGTTGCAGCTTCTACTGATTCAGCTTCTAGGGGATTTGCCATGAGATACTCCGCTCGCGGTTTGTGCGCGTGTTCAGCATCAAGGGGTATGACATTAGAGTCAATCAGCCGACGATTTGGCAGATCCATATCTTTGAGCTCCCTTGTTGTGTCGGCTATAGCCGCGGAGAGATCGACATCGCTCCAGATGGAATGGCCCCGTTTTTGATAATTGCGCTTTTGTTTGACCTCCACAGTGAACGGTCGGGTCTGCCGCCTCATAGTTTCTTCCTTGTTAGAACGAATTGCACAGGAGGTCGCGGCTGACGATGACTGAACAACTGGCGCTTCCTCTGTTGCGCCGAGCTATATGGATGAGATAGTCCGAGAGCAAGCGGCACTTGCGGTGTGCATTGACAAATGCTCGGGCCACGTCGCTGGCTGACCGCAGCTTTGTTTTCATATCGGTGCGTTGCAGAGCTGGAACAGCTGCTCGCGCGTCGCAACGCCATCGAGCACGTTTTGAAGGGGTGGATCTGAAGGCATCCGGTTTCCGCTGGGCGAACGCCAACGCCGCGCGGAATATTGTCCGCGATGGCTCGATCAGGTGGTTGCGAGCTTGTCAGCGAATCTAAAGCGGGGGTGCATGCAACGACACATTACGACACAGTCGGCTAGCCGGAGCGTCTGATCGACGTGGCCGGCAAGACGGTCATGCTGTCGTGACGCAAGTGGGCGTCGACGGGTCAGGTTTTCATTTAGCGTTTCAATTGAATTCGGAAATGAAAGTCCCCCTAGCTTTCCAGTTGGATAGGCCTCGCCGGAAGTCATGATCGTTTCGTCCCAGTGAAGGTCGCAATCATCCGTGATTGCGACCTTCGCTAGCCAGCTCCGGCCAATCATTGCGGGAGGATATGCAATACAGGTCGAGGCGTTGTCGGCGTTTCGGCGGGTAAGACGGGATAGGCGACCTCCGGTACTTTTCCGGTCAGCGAATTAAGGAAGGCAACGAGCAGGTCGACTTCTTTTTCCGTCAATTCTTGGCCGAGCTGGGTGGTCCCCATGATGGCGACGGCCTGTTTCAGATCCCAAACCTTGCCCGAATGAAAGTATGGCGCGGTGAGTGCTACGTTGCGCAACGGCGCCACGCGGAAAACATAGGAATCGTCGGCTTCATGGGTCACGGCAAATCGGCCTTTGTCGTTTTCCGGCAGGACATCGGTGTTGGGCTTTTCAACGAGGCCGAATGGGGAATAGCCCTCCCCACCCACGTTGATACCGCCGTGGCAGGACGAGCAGCCTTTGTCCATGAAAAGCGTCAGGCCCTGTTTCTGTTCGGAAGTCATAGCGGCGTCATCGCCGTTGAGGAAGGCATCGAAGGGCGCCGGTGTGACCAGTGTCGCCTCAAAGGCTTCGATTGCCCTGGCGACGTTTTCGAAGGTGACGCGATCGGCTTCGCCCGGGAAAGCTGAATTGAACCACTCGACATATTTCGGCATCGACTTGAGCGTGGCGATGAGTTGACCTGGTGTGTTGGCCATTTCGACAGCGGCTTGGATCGGTGCCTTGGCCTGAGCCTTCAGGTCTTCAGCACGACCATCCCAGAACTGCGCGATGTTGAAGACAGCGTTCAGTACCGTCGGCGCGTTGCGCGGTCCCTTCTGCCAACCATGGCCGATCGAGCTTTCATGATTGTCGTCGCCCCCGGTGGCCAAGTTGTGGCACGAGTTGCACGACAAGACGCCTGACGCCGAGACGCGTGGATCGAAGAACATTGCCTTGCCCAGGGCTATCTTCTCCGGTGTGATCGGGTTGTTGGCGACTGTCGGCGTGATGGACGGTAGAGCCTTGAAGGTGGCCCGTGCCGTTTCTCTGAGGTATACGGGGATCGTTTGCGCAGCAAAAGCGATGGCCGGCAACGCGACAGCCACCGTAGCGAATAGGATTTTCACAAGTGATCTCCCTGCGTTTTGCACGGAAGCCATTGTTGATATGCGGTTCGTGAACGCCTTGCGCTAAAGGCGGCAATCCTCTTTGCATAAAATCGACTCTGACGCGGACCTGACATATTGTCTTCCTTCGTTGCATTGCGCGCGATGTCACCCACGATGAACGCCCAGTCGGTATCTCCTGTCGCCTCTCGAGAAGCATCAAAAGTCGTGCCAACTAAGCAGAAGGAACCTCCGGGGGATTTTCTGGTCATCATTCAATAGGTTGAACGGAATTCGCAGCAAAGCGCAGCCCTACTCCGGTGTCGCGGATCTGACAGCCAACAGTCGGGCTGAAACAGAGAGATGTTTGGTCCCTCAGCGTCTTGTCCGATGGGCACCCGGCCTCCCGCATGGGCGGCAGGGGACCACAAGGTATTGAGGCTCAAGATGAACACCGCCGGCCAGCATCGCTAGGCAGCCCCGCAGATACTTTGAGGCTGGTCCGCGAGCTGGTGCGCCTAGTGCCCGACCGCCAGATCGCGCGGCTCCTCAATCGCGCCGTAAGCCGACGGCGCGTTAAAGCGGCCGCGCAATCATCGATGTGAGCGTGATGACGGCGCTGCGCACTGTGTCGTCGAATTGTGGCCACTGGAGCAATCCTCGTAAAGCGAGCCAAGGTTCTTGATCTAAACGGCGGCGGCCGCCATATTAGCGTAGCGCCTCTCACACGTTCGAGAGTGATCGCATTTTGGATGCCGCCGGCTCGGGCTGTTTCGGCATCCTATTTCAACATCGGCCGCCGCTTGGTTCGAGTTATCGAATGGCCGTTCTCTGCATTTGGAGGCAAAATGACCGCAACGCCTTTCGCGCTGCCCGAGGCAGTGCTTACCGCAATCTCAAACGGAAAACCCGTAATTCAGGCATATCGGGAACATCTTGGCTATTCGACCGAGGACATTGCCGTGACCAGCGGTCTGACAGTCGAGGAGGTCGGGCTGATCGAATCTGGCCATTGTTTCGACAAGGGCTATCGCGATCGGATCGCTCGGGCGCTTGGCTTGGCTGAGAGTATCTTCGATGAAATCTTGGGTATCCCGAACGCTGCCTGACGTCGGCCTCTGAAGATTACCCGCCGCCTGCCAGGTCGGATCAAAATCCAAAGGGTATATCATTACCCTTACGGCGGCGGGGCGGTGGCAGAATTCTTATTTCTACGGAATCGATTCGCTCTGCGGAAGTCCAAATAGCAGAAGAATGTCACGATCATCTGACGGCCGGGACGGATGATTCCCAAATCATCTTCTGGCGTCAGCGCATTCTCGCCGCCGGTAGCCTTGCTGCAGAGAAGAGACGATGAGATTGAGCGGATCCGCGGCCGGGTTTGTGCCCGAATGAACTCCCTCGGGGAGCGAATTCTGAGCGCTGGCGCGGTGATGCGGCGATAGCCATAGATGGACTGCTCGTCGACCAAATGGCGAATGAGCGGCAGCAGCCCTGCATCCTCTGGTTTGAGCAAACGACAAGCGAGATACGCTTTCAATCCGAACCCTCCTGGCCCAAGCAGTTCGCCAGTCTCGCTGCCTGATCAGCACCCCGCCAACCCGCGTGCAGGCGTTGCAACAGATCCTTCAGAGAAATTCATAGACTTTTAGCAACCCCAAACCGCTGGGAATGGTAAGCAAACATAAATTGGTCGAAACCTGTAGCATCTGCGGAGAACGCCAAACGACAAAGTCAGCAGGAGTGCTCAGTCTTTCAATGTGGCTTCACTTTGAGCGCATGGGAAAGTAATCGCAATGGAGACCCAACCCATGACCAATCCCGAGCACCCCGCCAATCCGTTTTCCCTTCCCGACAACCTGCCACCCCCGGTGGACGATGGCGAGGCCGATCATCTGGCCGGCATGCAAATGCCAAGCGTGACGCTCCGCACGACCTTCGGCGAACTGGTGGACTTGTTCGCCTTGTCGGGTCGCGTCGTCGTCTATGCCTATCCGATGACCGGGGTTCCCGGGGTCGAATTGCCGCCGGGTTGGAACGACATTCCCGGTGCGCGCGGATGCACGCCGCAAACCCTGTCGTTTCAGGCCGAAAAGGATGTGTTCGCCGCCTTCGGCGTCACGATCTACGGATTGAGCACGCAAACCCCAGAATATCAGAAAGAGCTGTCCGATCGGCTCGGCCTGGCCTTCCCGATCGTGAGCGATGCCGAGTTCAAGCTGACTGACGCGCTGCGCCTGCCAACCATGACCGTGGAAGGCATGCGGCTGATCAAGCGGCTGACCTCGTCATCAAGGACGGGGTGATTGAACACGTCTTCTATCCGGTGTTCCCGCCGAACAAATCGGCGGCCGAAGTCGTCGCTTGGCTGCAAGAAAACACCGCTCCGGCGCAAAGGTCGGGCGTGCTGATCTACACCACCCCGGACTGTCCCCCACTGCAAGGCCGCGAAGGCGCTCCTGACCGAAAAAACGCGTTGCGTTCATCGAGCTTGACGTTGAGCGCGATCCGGAAGCGGCGAACGTCATGGTCGCCCGCAGCGGCGGCCGCCGGACGGTCCCGCAGATTTTCATTGGCTCAACCCATGTGGGCGGGGGCGACGAACTGCAAGAACTCGAACGGGCCGGTCGCCTGGACGAACCTCTCGCCGCACGGACGAATTAATAGGGCAGGCAATCGTTGCTCTGGCCCTCGCATATCGCGCTCCTCACGCGAACACCCGGATATCGATCGTGGACGTATCGCCTCTCCATTCCCTGCTCATGGCCTATGCAGCTTACATCCTGGGCGCCTTGAGCCCAGGCCCAGTAATATGGCGATCATGAGCACAGCGATGAGCCGCGGCCGTACGGCAGCGTTCGCACTTGCCGCCGGGGTGATCACCATCTCCTGGACCTGGGCGACACTCGCATCGACAGGGCTGGCCGCATTGCTTCTGACCTATCCTAAAACGCTGTACGCCATCCAGATCGTCGTCGGCGGTTCCTATCTCATCTATCTTGCGGTGATTGCATTGCGGGCGGCCCTCCAGGGGAAGGACCTGGCGAAGCTGGCCGAAACTCAACCCTCCCGCGCGGAGTTTAGGATGTTCAATCGTCGGGGCGTGCTGATCCATGTGGCAAACCCCAAAGCCGTCATGGCCTGGGTCGCTACAATCTCTCTCGGGCTTCAGCCGGGGGCTCCAGCCTATAGGCCCTTCGTCATCCTGCTCGGATATGCGGTGCTGTCTGTCATCATATTCAGCGGATACGCGATCGTTTTCTCCTTTCCGGTCATGTCGAGGCTCTACGCCAATCGCGCAACGTTGGATTGACGGTGGACTGGCGCTGTTTTTCGCAGGCGCCGGTCTCACCTTGGTTCAACGCGCAATCACGGAAGCCGGCGGCTATCTGGCCACCGGGCGGTGAAGGGGGCAGATCACAATGGGCACGAACAATCCGCCGCTTTCGCCCGAGGACGTCGAACGCTTCGGGCCTGATCCCCTTACCAGCTTCCGCACCAATCTGGCGTCGGTTGAAGAGCGCATCACGCTTGCTTGCGCACGGGCCGGCCGCGACCGTGCCTCCGTGCGGCTGCTGCCGATCACCAAGACGGTGCCGGCCCATATCCTGCGATATGCCTTCGACGTCGGCATCAGCACCTTCGGCGAGAACAAGATCCAGGAGGCAATGACAAAGTGCGAGGCGCTTCACGATCTCGCCATCGACTGGAGCATCGTCGGACATCTCCAGACCAACAAGGCCAAATATCTGACCCGCTTCGCGCGTGAGTTTCATGCACTCGACAGCCTGCGGCTCGCCGACCTTCTGAACACGAGGCTGGAGCGCGAAGATCGCTTCCTCGACGTCTATGTGCAGGTCAACACGTCTGGCGAGGACAGCAAGTTCGGCCTCCATCCGAACGCAGTGCTGCCCTTCGTGGAGACCCTCGATCAGCTTCCCCGTCTCCGGCCATGCGGGTTGATGACACTTGCGCTGTTTTCCTCCGACATGGCCAAGGTGCGGCCTTGCTTCATTCTGCTGCGCCGGCTGCGGGACAAAGCCGTGAAGCACAACGCCGCGCTCACCGGGCTCTCCATGGGTATGACCGGAGACTTCGAGGAAGCCATCGAGGAAGGCGCCACTGTCGTGCGCGTCGGTCAGGCCATCTTCGGCAAGCGGCCGACGCCTGACGGCCACTACTGGCCGGGTTTCGCCCCCACCGATCGAGGAATTGAACCATGATTTTTCGCAAACGGCCTGTCTGCTTTTCCGATCACCCCCGCCGATCGTTCCGGCCGGGTCGACGTTGACGCGCTACGGAAACTGGTCAGCCGGCTGATCGCGGCTGAGGTCGATTCCATCGGCCTGCTCGGCAGCACCGGCATTTATGTGTATCTGACTCGCGACGAACGACGCTGCGCACAGCTCTACCCAATGACACGCAATTGCATCGCGCGTCGACGGTCCTGAGGGAGCTCCGCCATCCGCGAAGCCGGATCGCTGCAGGCATTGCGCAATCGTCTCGTTCACGCTGTCAATGTAACGACAGCCGGCCCGAAACCAGCCTATGATCTGGAGGAGGACAATGCCTGATGTGTCCGTCCTCAATGTCGCCCTGCATGGAAACAAGATCGGCACGCTCAGGCTCTTGCAAGGAGACCAGATCTTTGCACTCATCCAGGAATACATCGACGAGGCGCGACGGCCGACCTTAACTCTCTCCTTCAAAGACGATCACGGCGGGCTCGTCACCGAGCAACCAGCCACGCATATCCAGGTATCGCCCTTCTTCTCAAACCTGTTGCCGGAAGGTCCATTGCGCAAGTACCTGGCAGATCGGGCTAGCGTGAAGGAGGTGCGCGAGTTTTTCTTGCTGTGGGTGCTGGGGCGCGATCTACCCGGCGCCGTGACCGTCACGCCGACGAATGGAGAGGCCTGGCCGCCCGCCGATAACGCTGTCGGCGGCGGCAGACAAAAAGACAAGGCACTGCGGTTTCGCTCGCCGGCGTGCAGCTCAAATTCTCAGCCATCAGAAACAAGCGCAAGAACAGCGGCCTCGTCATTCGGGCCAGGGGCGTCGGCGGCTCCTGGATTGCCAAACTCCCGGCTGAGCGGTTTGATGGCGTCCCCGAGAACGAATTCTCGATGATGACGATCGCCTCTCGCCTCGGCATCAATGTTCCTGGAATCGACTTGGTCCATGTCGACTCTCTGGAAGGCCTTTCCGCGGGGCTGAGGCGGCTGCGGGGGACAAGGCTTTCGCCCTTCGTCGTTTCGATCGAGACGGCGCAAATCTCGTCCCATAGAGGACTTCGCGCAGGTCTTTCGCCGCTATCCCGAACAGAAGTACGAAAGTGCGAGCTACCGCAACATCGCCACGGTCCTCGGGATCGAAACCAAGGAAGAGAGCATCGCCGAATTCATCCGGCGGTTGGTTTATTGCACACTGATCGGCAATGCCGACATGCACCTCAAAAACTGGTCGCTGATCTATTACGATCGCAGGACGCCTGCTTTGTCTCCGCCCTACGATCTCATATCGACCATCCCCTACATTCCCGATGAAACGGCAGCGCTGAAATTCGCGCGTACGAACAAGGTCAGCGAATTCAACGAAGACGAGCTCCGACGCCTGGCAGCAAAAGCACGCCTGCCTGAGAAGCTGGTTCTCGATTGCGCCTAGTTAGGAAACCGTCCAGCGCTTCTCGACGTGTGGAACGCCGAGAAGAACAACCTATGGCTCGGCAAAGACGTCATCGCCGTGATCGATCGCAACATCGCGATCGTTCCCCTCGCAAGCAAGGTCTATCGGCTAGCGCGTTGATCCCAGAAGATGAAAATGCGGCGAAAGCGATAGCGGACAAGGAAGGCGTGAGCGCAGCGGTTGTCGGGTATGAATGCGTCGCCAGTGCTTGAGGTGAGCGAAGGTGTTATCGATCTTGTGGCGTTGGCGGTAGAGAACCGGATCGTAGTTATGGTTGTGCTTCGCATGAGCCGGAATCAGGGAGTGATGCCGTGCTGGACGAGGGCATCGCGGAAGCCCGATCAAGCTATAGGCACGTTCCGCGAGCAGATGGCGGACTGGCGTCACGTATGTGCTCAGCGTCAGACGCGATTGCACTCAAAACGTCAGCTTGAAGCCGGCCGACATGGTGAAGGCATAGAAGTCCATGCCTGCGCCATCTTTGAAGGTCGTGCTGCTTCGGGCGCCCGTCGGGATGTCGTACACTGTCATATCGCCTTTCGCGCGGAAGTTCTCATCGAAATTGCCGGCTAGGAAGAGGCTAGCGCGTTCGGTGATTTGATAACCAGCCTTGGCGCCGAGCGAGATGAAGGGAATGGTACGAAAGTCCTCTTCGTACACCCTGCTCCGCCAGTGATGGTCAATATCGCTTGGGTTAGTCGAAAGGCCGCCGCGGAGCAGACCCGAGAGCGTCCAATTGCCGAATTTTGTGATCGATTCCGCACCAAGGGAAAACGCCCGGAATCAGCAGCGCGCTTTGTGTCCCGCGTCCAATCGTCGACGACAGTGAGGATGTGGAACGATCGAAGACGAAGTCGAGCGATCACCACTGCTTAAACTCGGCGGTTCCAGCATCGGCACGGCGGCGGACGGTCAGCTTCTCGCGATAGAACCAGCTTCTCGCGATAGAACCGAAGAGCTCCTGTGGCATCTCGTCGCCCGTTCCCACACATTTGCGACGGAGGCGGCGAAAGCCGAGATTTGTCTAACGCGAATATGCCCGCTCTCTACGACAACAGCCAAGCATTGCGAGCAGCGCGGAGCCGTGACGAACGACCTTCCAGTCGGCTTATTTCTCCTCGGAACTGTCGGCAATGTGGCCGCCGGTCTGCCGCCGCCACAGGCGGGCATACAGGCCGTCGCGTTTAAGTAGCTCCGAGGGGGAGCCCTCCTCAACGATGCGCCCTTTGTCGAGCACGACGATCCTGTCCATGCTGGCAATCGTCGACAGGCGGTGGGCAATGGCGATCACCGTCTTGCCCTCCATCATAAGCTCGAGTTTTTCTTGGACCGCCGCCTCGGCTTCACTGTCCAGGGCAGAAGTCGCCTCGTCTAGAAGGAGGATTGGCGCGTCCTTAAGCAGCACCCGAGCGATCGCGACCCGCTGACGCTGGCCGCCAGAAAGCTTCACCCCGCGGTCACCGACGAAAGCATCGTAGCCGGTGCGGTTTTCGCTGTCCTTGAGATCGGCCACGAAACCGTCCGCATCGGCCAGCATTGCGGCGCGTTCGACCTCCTCCGGCGAGGCATCCGGCCGGCCGTAACGGATGTTGTCCCCGACAGAGCGATGGAGCAACGAGACATCCTGGGTCACGACCCCGATATTCTGACGCAGGCTTGCCTGCGTCACCGAACGGATATCCTGGCCGTCGACGACGATTGCGCCATCGTTTACGTCGAAGAACCGCAGAAGCAGGCTGACAAGCGTTGACTTGCCGGCCCCCGACATGCCGACGAGCCCGACCTTCTCGCCGGCGCGGACCCTGAGCGATAGATTCTCGATTACCCCTTTTCCTTGCCGGTATTCGAACCGGATATCCCTGAACTCGACCGTGCCGGCGACAACGGCCAGCGGCCTGGCTCCGGAGACATCGGTTACCGTTGGAGGCGTGGTGATGACCGGCATCGCGTCGCGTATCGTGCCCACAGCCTGGAATATCTGCTGTCCTAGCTGGAGAAAGGCCAGGGAGTTGGCATTGAGCCGCTGAACGAGTGCGATTGAAGCAACAAATTGGCCGGTGGTGACAAAACCGGCCACGAGTCCCCAAAGCCCGACGGCGATGTTGGTCAGCGAAAGAAGGACGTTCAGCAGGACGACGCCGGTGTCGGTTGTTAACTGGATGCGCCGCTCAAGCTGTTGCGTCTCGATGGAATCTCCCATGATGGTGCGCATTGCGTCCGCCTCGCTGTCTTCGGCCGCAAACAGCTTGACCACGTGGATGTTGCTGTAGAGGTCGGTCATGGCGCCGACGACGAGGCTGCGCGCGCGGGCAGAGTGGCGGGACCGCACGGCAAAATATGGCACTGCCACAACCGCGACAGCGACGTTCGCCACGATCCAAAAAAAGACCGGAAGCGCCAGCGGCCAGGACAGCGTGGCAAGCAGCGAAAGCGAACCGAGAAACTGCACGAGAAAATACGGTATGCTGGAAGACGCTACGACGATCTGCTGCTGCACGGCGGAGGCGAGTTGCGAAATGCGCGACGCCACCTGGCCGGCGAAGAGATCGTGGAAGAATGCAAGGTCCTGACGTTCGACCGCCTTGTAGCCATGCCATTGCATAGCCGCGGGCATGCATACGGACACTGCCTGGGAACCCAATGTCTTGGCGATGAACATCAGCAGCGGTTGCACGGGGAACATCAGCAGGCCGAGGAACGTGAGCATAGGCCAAGCTTCCTCAAGGAAAACCGCCGCACCATTCGTGCTCACCCCGTCCACAATGATATACATGCCCCAGATCACCGCGAGGTTGATTCCCTCGACCGCCATCATGAAGACGGCGATGGCCGCCAGCGCGCCACGGAACATGCGTGCGAAATGCAGAAGCAGCGCAAACGGACCTGTTGCCGGTAAAGGCGCGTAGGGGATATCCAGCGGGCGGATAAGCGTCTCAAAGGGACGATAGATGAAATGCAAAGGCGACATGGCGGGTCAAACCGGCTGATCAGAAGAATGGGTGCGGCGCATCGGAGGAGTGCGAGAGCGCTCGCGCCCCCTGAACTGCCAAGCGCACGTTCCTCGTCCACACACAATGCGTTCCTGGCGCGCTTCGAGCGGACCACGCAAGGCTGAGGGGCGCACTTGAATGTACATGCGCGCTGTGGCCAGGTTCGAGAGCTGCATAGGGTGGCCTCGTAGTGCTGGTGGACGGCTTTGCTGAAGGAGGCGCGATCTACGAGGAGGCGCCGCGGCTGGCTATAGCGGTCCAGCTCCCCAGGTGTGGCTGGGTTCATCGTCCTGTTCTGGCCGTCTCATTGCGGGCATCGAGCACGCTCCTGGTTGATTTCTCAATCCTCCCCGACGCCCTGCCGACGTCTCACTTACGAGATCAAAGCAATTTGCGTGCCGGATTTGCGCTCCGTTTCGTTCAACCGCTTGCTCGCCAGCCGGTGCCTGGCTGTACGGCCAGCGGGTGGGGCTCTGACATTCTTGTTCGGTTTCGGACACAGGAAGGTCGCCATAGACACTATCGGGAAGACCGAATAGAGCCTCGAGCATGTAATCATCGCACCCGGTTGGGCCAGCGCCTTGTAGCTCGGGCGCTGCACGCTCGCCCGCGCAAAGCGGCGCAGGATCGATTCCGCATCGGCCGTGCGGTGCTGCAGGGCCGGCGCATATTTGATCAACTCGTCATACTGCTGCTCGATGAGGTTCCAGCCGATCGCCCGTGTCAGGATCGGCAGAAGGTTCGGGAGATCGCGCGCCATTTCGGTGTCGGGCACCCAGCACTTCATCGGCAAGAGAACGGGCGACGGTTCCGGCCACGGTCGCCAACCATCTGGTGGCGCACCGCGACGGTCCGGCTCTTATGCTACGGCGAACTGGGGAGCACATGCGCCCCCTGCCATGACGCACGCATCCAGAAGGAAGAGGTAGGTTACGCGAACGGGTGTGATGGAGTGGGAGGCGCATCGCGTCCGACCATCCGTGGAATCGGCAGCCTTGATTAACGTCTGCGACGTCTGACCAAAGCCATCCATGGCGGAGTGCTCTCGCTGAGGTTAAAGGCAGCCTCTTCGGCCTCGTACCGGGTCAGCCCGGTGAGCGGCCGACCGTATCTCTCGGCGGGAAGCCCTGTCAGGCTATCGATCACACACCACAGCCCTGATTCCGACGGCAACGGAAGGCGAAGGCGGCTTACGCGCAGCCGAGTCGAATGAAGGGCGCCTCGTGCTCCCTTTTGCGGTCGGCCCGACGGTCCACTCTTGTCAACCTGACATACACCCAAAGTCAATGTGACTTGGGGTTGTCCGAGCTGTCGGAGATGCGACGTTAATGTCGGTCATCCGACACAGCCGGTCCGATCGATCGCCTTGATCTAAAGGCATTTCCTTTGGCGCACATATTGCATCGTTCATCCGGACACGGATCAACGGACTGACGACAGCCATGCAGAGAATGTCGATAGCTAACGCTTTGTGCCGGGCCAAATTCCGGCCCTTCCAGGTGTGATTGCAAGCGTCATGGGGCTTTGAACATTCCCTCATTGTGGACATGGAAAATACCCTGCTGGCTCGGATGCCAACTCTTCAGTCTGGTTCACTCGGCCAGTTCCTGGATCCGCGTAGGGCGCACGGGTCATGGTGACTGCCGTCTTGGCTGCACCCGCGTGCTGACTGCTTCGAGCAACGCTCAACGCTGCTGCATGCCGGCGATGAAAAGCCAGACTCCAACAATGCGTCTTCCGAAAACCGAAAGAGGTGAACAGATATGTTCAAGATCGGCGCTTTGGCGCTCGCGTTATCAATTCAAGGGGCATCGGGACCGGCGACCGCTCGGGCGCTGGCCAACGGTTCGAACGATGCGCATCCATCGCTAGCGCTGAGCGATTTGGAGCGGGCACTGACGATCAACAATCGCTATCGCGGGCTCGTGAATGTCCCCGAGCGGCCGTTCTGGCTGACTGGAGCCAACGCGTTCGCATACCGCCGGACTAGCCACGGCGAGCAGCAGTTCATGCGGGTCGATGCTGCCACGGGTTTGAAACGGGCCGCCTTCGATCAGGCCCGTCTGGCGGCGGGGCTAAATGAAGCGAGCCATAAGAGCTATCAGGCCGGCGATCTTCCCTTCGAGCGTTTCGAACTGACCGAGGATGGTCGCAGGCTCGACTTCCTGATTGAGCAGGTCCGGTGGAGCTGCGACGTTGCAAGCTATGCCTGCACCAGCACAAAATTGGATGTGGAGGCCCCGGAGTTTCAGCTCAGCCACTACTACACGCCACCGGCTGAGAATAACCCCGACCAGAGGAGCGTCTCGCCCGACGGCAAATGGATCGTCTATATAAAAAACTACAATGTTTTCCTGCGCAGCAAGGACGGATTGCAGGATGTTGCGCTGAGTCGGGAGGGATCCGAGGGCAATTACTACGTCTTTTCGACGCTGAATTGGTCGCCGGACTCGCGCCATCTCGCGGCCTACCGCGTTCGCCCCGGCTACAAGCGGGAGGTCCCCTACCTCGATTCGTCGACGGACCGGTTGCAGCGCGAACATTCAACCCTGGTCTACCCCAAGCCGGGTGATGTCCTTCCGCTACCCCAGCCGGTTCTGTTCGAGATTGCCAGCCAGCGCCAAGTCGCGATTGACGACGCCCTGTTCTCGAACCCCTTCGAACTTTCACCTCTCCGGTGGTGGGCGGACGGTCGCGGCTTTACTTTCGAATATAACCAGCGCGGGCATCAGCTCTATCGGCTGGTCGAGGTAGACGCCGCCACGGCCCGTGCGCGCTCGATCATCGACGAGACCAGCAAGACATTTGTTGATTACCAGCCTCTGGTGATGGATCAGGAGGGTACCGGGAAAATCTTTCGTTACGATGTCGACGACGGGAAGGAGATCATCTGGGCGTCCGAGCGCGATGGGCACGAGCACCTGTACCTGTTCGACGGCCGGACCGGCGCGCTCAAGAACCAGATCACCAGCGGTGAGTGGGTCGTCCGGGGGGTCAACCATGTCGATCCGGTCAAGCGCCAGATCTGGTTCGAGGCGAGCGGGATGAACCCGGGGGAGGACCCTTATTTCGTCCATGCGTACCGCATCGGCTTCGACGGTGAGGGGCTGACTGAGCTCACGCCCGAGCCGGCCAACCACCATGTCGAGTTCTCTCCCGACGGCCGCTATTATGTCGATATCTGGTCACGCATCGATCTGCCGCCCCGCATGACGCTCTACCGCGCCATCGATAATGCCAAGCTCATGCAGGTGGAGACCGCCGACACGTCCGAGCTCGTCGCCGCCGGCTGGCAGCCGCCACTCAGCTTCCACGCCAAGGGGCGCGACGGCAAGACTGACATCTGGGGCGTGATTCACCTGCCCGCCAATTTCGATCCGAAGAAGAAGTACCCGGTCGTGGAGAATATCTATGCCGGGCCGCAGGGCTCTTTTGCCCCAAAATCCTTCTCAAGGCGGACAGAGCCGCTCACGCAACTGGGCTTCGTCGTTGTGCAGATCGATGGCATGGGTACCAACAACCGCTCGCGCGCCTTTCATGACGTTGCCTGGAAAAATCTGAAGGACGCAGGCTTTCCCGATCGCATCCTATGGCACAAGGCGGCCGCCGCGAGGTATCCGTGGTACGATATCTCCAATGTCGGCATTTTCGGCTGGTCCGCAGGCGGCCAGAGCGCGGTGGGCGCGCTGCTCTTCCATCCCGAATTCTATAAGGTCGCGGTCGCCAACAGTGGCTGCTATGACAACCGGATAGACAAGATCTGGTGGAACGAACAGTGGATGGGGTGGCCAGTCGGCATTGAATATTCCCAATCCTCCGCCATCGACAATGCCTACAGGCTGCGGGGCAAGCTGATGATCGTCGTCGGCGAAATGGACCACAATGTCGACCCGTCCTCCTCGCTCCAGCTTGCCGACCGCCTCATCAAGGCGGGAAAAGATTTCGACATGGTCTATGTGCCTGGTGCCGATCACGGCGCGCCAGGCATCTATACTGAGCGCAAACTCCTGGACTTCTTCGTTCGCAACATTCTCGGTCAGACCCCACCCGACTGGCACGCTAAACGAACCGAGCTGCAAAAGAGCAAATCGTCACGATGATGGCTTGGGCAGCTTCTGCCTGTGGCAATCCTCGCGCCCGTTTTGTTGGCTTGATCGAGGCGGCGAGCGAGCGGAGAACCGCTCGGACGAGGCCTGTGCCGATTCCTGCGCAACGGGCCTTCGCAAGACGGAAACAGGAGCGATTCCGACGCTCGACGGCCCCCGGAAGCGGGACGGAAGCGGGGGTGGGCGGCGAGTTGCGACCGGAAGGGCCGCCGTTCAGGCGGACTGCATCCGAAGGGCCGAAACGAAGAGAAGGAGCCGAAGCGACAGCGAAGGGTTGCGGGACGCCGCGGCGGGCCTAGAAGGGAGTGCCGCCTTACCCTGCGCCGCCGGGAGGCACAACAGAGAAGAGATGCGCCGACCTGCGACCCATGCCGACGCAGGTTCGGTCTGCCAAGCCAACGTAGGGCATGTGACGTTGAACTGTCAGGTTCGACCGTATACGTCCTCAAGCCGCACGATGTCATCTTCGCCGAGATACTCGCCGCTTTGGACCTCGATCATCACCAGTCCGATATTGCCGGGGTTTTCGAGCCGGTGTTTGTGGCCGCAAGGGATATAGGTGGATTGATTGGTGGTCAGGAGTAGCTCCTGGTCGCCGTTGACTATTTTCGCAGTGCCGCTGACCACGACCCAGTGCTCGGAGCGGTGATGGTGCATCTGCAGGCTCAAGCGTCCGCCCGGCTTCACCTCGATGCGCTTGATTTTGAAGCGCTCGCTTTCCTCCAGAACCGTGTAGGTGCCCCAGGGCCGGTGCACGGTACTGTGAAGCAAGTGCGCTTCATGTCCCGCAGCCTTGAGGCCCTCGAAGAGTTTCTTGACGTCCTGGACGCGATCGCGGGATGCAACAAGCAATGCATCGGGGGAATCCACGATCACCAGGTCGCTGATGCCGACGGTGCCGATGACGCGTTTGTCCGAGCTTATGTAACTGCCCACGGTGTCGACCACATGGACATCGCCGCGAATCCTGTTGCCGCTCCCGTCAGCGGCGACCAGTTCGGCCATTGCGTTCCAAGATCCAATGTCGTTCCACCCCATTTCGCAGGGAACGACAGCGAGATTGTGGGTTTTTTCCATCACCGCATGGTCGAGTGAAATACGCGGCGCCATGGCGAAGTGCTCAGATGAGAGTTCGACGCTGGCAACATGTTCGCCGTGGCTGACGCGAGCGTTATCATAGCTATCGAGAACGGCATCGATCACCTGCGGGCAATGCGCAGCCATTTCGTCGAGCATGACCTGCGCCTTGAAGCAGAAGATGCCGGCGTTCCAGAAGAAACGTTTGGACGCGACATAAGATCTGGCAGTCTCGGCGTTCGGTTTCTCGACGAACCGGACAACTTTCTCACCGTCGGCCTCGATGTAGCCGAATGCGGTGTCTGGCCTATCCGGGGTTATGCCCAAGGTTGCAATACGCCCCTGCTGCGCCTGTTCGATTGCCCGGTTCATGGCGGTTTGAAATGCGGGCAGATCACCAATCATATGGTCGGCGGGAAAAACACACAGAACAGCATCGGGACCCTGTGTTGCCTTGGCATGGACGGTTGCCGCAGCGACGGCGGCGGCGGTATCCCGACCCTCAGGCTCAAGCAGAAAGGTGCGTGGCAAAACAACGGAATCCAGCTCGTCGAAAACGTCTTTCGTAAGGAAGAGGTGCCCCGTGGACGTCACGGTAACAAGCTCCACGACATGCTGCATCGAAGCGGCGCGCAACACGGTGTGCTGGATGAGCGAAAGTCCATCCGCCACCTTGAGGAAAGGTTTGGGGTGCGATTGCCTTGAGGCGGGCCAGAGCCGCGAACCAGCTCCACCGCTGATGATGACCGGAACCACTTTCATCAAAGGTCCTCTATCTCGTCTGTAAGCGCGAACGCATGTGCCCCTTGCAGCGTCGAGGCGACGATCGCCATGGCCCTGCTCTCGGTCGAAGCTTCCGAGTAGCAGCGCAGTTCCGGGGCATTGCCGGAAGGCCGCAGATGTATGATCTCACCTGAAAGCATCCGCGCCCTGAGGCCATCGGTTTCGTCAATTTCGGCGACGGTCCCGAACGAGGCAAGAAAGTGCTGCAGTGCGTTCCGGCTTGCGAGATGATCCATCAATCTGCGCGAACTTTCCGCGGGGAAGTTCTGAAGCCGGTCACTGGCGCACACAGGAAGATTCCAAAGCCCGCGCAGTCGCGACAGCTTCTTTTTTGTCGACGCCATGGTACTGAGGACGGCCATAATCGGGACGAATGAGTCCCGCGTCGGCAGTGCAGTCAATGTCTTCCCATTCACCACACAATCCGAGCCCAGCAGAACACCACCATTGGCCTCAAAGCCGACGATGACGCCGCCGGCGCCGTGTAATGCTTCCATTGCTTCAATGACAAATGGAGACCCGACTTTCGTCCTCTGGACCGCGAAGCCAAAGGCCTTCGAAATTCCCGAATTGGAGGTCACTGGCGTCACGATCGTGTCTGCCTTCAGGAAAAGAGCCGTTGCAAGCCCAACCAGGTCGCCGCGAAGAAGATCGCCATTTTCATCAGCGATGAGTGGCCGATCAGCGTCCGCATCGGTCGACACGATGGCATCGAGACCGAATTCGCGGACCCACTTCTTCAATTTTGCAATTGTTGCTGTGTCTACGGCTTCGGTATCGACAGGTACGAAGGTCCCGGTTTTCCCGATGGCGACCACGCTGGCACCGAGCGATTGAAGAACCTGTATCAACAGTTCCGCCGCGACCGAACTGTGCTGATAGACTCCAAGTCTCATGCCGGAAAGTGAGCCCGGCTCCAGCATGTCATGGGCGCGCTCTCGATAAGAGGCGATCGCTTCTTCACGGTGCATAGGCCACGTCGTTCCCGGACAAGCTGGTGGTAAGCAATACGCATTTGATCTTTCGGCTACAAAGCGCGTAATCGCGGCCTCATCCGCCTTGCTGATTTCACCATTCGGGCCATAGAATTTGATGCCGTTGCGATCGGCTGGAATGTGCGACCCGGTGACCATAAGAGCCGCCGCGCCGTGTTTGCATGCATATAGTGCCAGGGCAGGCGTGGGTATGGTGCCGCAATCGATCGGCTGGAAACCATTTGCGGCCAACGCCGCCATGCAATTGTTGGCTATCGCCTGACTGCTGTCACGTAGGTCGCGGCCTATGAAGACTGAACTATTCGGCTGAACCCGGCTGGAAATCAAACGCCAAGCGAAAGCTTCGGTATAAAGTCCGCTGGCCTTGCCGACCAATTCCGAAGCCAAACCTCGAACGCCGCTTGACCCGAATTTCATGATTTCGCTTTGCTAGTGGACAGGCAGGGTGGGGTAATGTTGCAATGGGCTAGTACTTTCTACTGCAAGCGCCATCGTTCTCAGGCATCTGCTGTTCAGGTATGCGGTCTCTACAACACGGTGTGGCGTAAGGACCCCTCAGAGTTCCGCCGAACAGCAGGGCATCCATTGGCACAGGGGCATCTACAGTTCTCCTATTGGTATCTTTTGGCGCGCTCATTTAATGATCAAGGAAGTGGAGTGATCGATCGGTGCCTGCCGGTATTTCGCTATGCAGCATCATGACAGGTGCGTAAACTTGGTTGTTTGGATGGAATGCATCCATGGCATGGATAGGGCTCGAAGGGCGTCTCGATCAGCGCAATGGAACCCTGTGATTCTTAGGTATTTGGATTAAGGTCAGCCAGAGCGCTCGCCGACCGTGGCGTCGCCTAGGGCGCTAGACCCAAGCAGGAACCGATGCTTGGATCAGCTGGGGCGACGATCAGCGCCGACAATGTCTTGCCTTGCGACGCCTTCAGTCTAGGAAAATTGTTCTGGAATTGCGCTCGATCAAGGCCCAGCGCAAAACCTTGATGCAGTCGTCGCCGCCGCAATCTTCGCCTTCGGCTTTGTCTACATCCATCCGTTCGAGGACGGAAACGGCCGCATTCACCGCTACCTGATCCACCACGTCCTTGCCATGCACCGCTTCAATCGCCGGAAGTGGTGTCCCGTATCGGCCGCGATCCTGGACCAGATCGACGAGTACAGGCGCGTGCTGGAGAGCTATTCGAAGCGCCTTCTGCCATTGGTCGAATGGGAACTGACGCCGCAATTCAATGTCCGGGTGCTGAATGACACCGTGGATTTCTACCGATACTTCGATGCAACCCCGCACGCCGAATTTCTTTATGCCTGCGTTCGGCGGACGATCGAACGGTACCTTCCTGGCGAAACAGCTTTTCTGCAGCGCTACGATCGATTCCGGCAACAGGTGAATGCCTTTATCGACATGCCCGAGCGGCTGATCGATCTGCTCTTCCGTTTCCTTAACCAGAATGGTGGCCCCTCTCGAGCCGCGCCCTCGGAAAGGAATTCCCAGCTCTGACCAATGACGAGGCGCGGCGGCTCGAGGCGATCTATGCGCAGACCAGAAAACGGCAAAGCACGCGGCAGAACCCTTTCACTGGACTGCCGGTCGACCCTTGAGTTGTCGCCGAAACTCGGGACGTCAAGTTCTGGGGCAAACCGGACAAGCCGAAGGTGTGTCGGGAATGCTGCTGCGCCACGGCAGTGATTTCTGCATCGTCTATACGCCTATAAACGCAGTGCCGGCGTCAGCACCCCAGCGGTCGAAGATACGCGACAAGTCGCGTGCAAAGTCATCTTGGGGACGCTGACAACAAGGTACCTCGGCTCAATCGCGTCCACCCCATTCACAAAACCGGCTCCGTGGAGTAGTGGGAACGCAGAGAAATCTCCGGTCGCAGCCTTACCCGGTCAAAACAAGGATTCAAACCATGAATGCCCTCGTCATCTGCTCCGGCGGATTGGACTCTGTTTCGCTCGCTCACAAGGTGGCGACCGAGCAGAAACTCATTGGCCTGCTTTCGTTCGATTACGGCCAGAGGCACAAAAAGGAACTCGGCTTTGCCGCTATGTGCGCCAAGCGGCTGGGTGTTCCGCACCAGATCGTCGATATCCGCGATGTCGGCCGGAACCTGAGCGGCTCGGCGCTGACTGATAATGTGGACGTGCCCGACGGGCACTATGCCGAAGACTCCATGAGGATCACGGTGGTGCCTAATAGGAACGCCATCATGCTGGCCATCGCCTTCGGGGTTGCCGCCGCGCAGCAGGCCGATGCGGTGGCCACTGCCGTCCACGGCGGAGATCATTTCATCTATCCCGATTGCCGGCCCGCTTTTATCGACGCCTTTCAGACGATGCAGAACCATGCGCTCGCAGGCTACGCCGATATCCGCCTGTATGCTCCGTATGTGAATATGTCGAAGGCCGACATCGTCAGCGAGGGGGCAAAGTACGCCACACCGTTCGAGGCGACGTGGTCCTGCTACAAGGGCGGTGCACGTCATTGCGGTCGCTGCGGGACATGCGTCGAACGGCGCGAAGCATTCGATCTGGCCGGCATTGCCGATCGGACAAATTATGAGGATGCAGACTTCTGGCTCCACGCTATCCAGACAACGAGCGCGTGATGTTCCGCATTACCAAAGAGTTCCACTTCTCGGCCTCGCATCAGCTCACCTCCTTGCCATCCGATCATCAGTGCGCACGCCTGCACGGCCACAACTACATCGTCGTCGTGGAGCTTTCAGGTGGCGAACTGGACGAACACGGCTTTGTGCGCGACTACCAAGATCTGGCGGCGTTCAAGCACTACATCGATGGGACGTTCGACCATCGGCATCTTAACGACTTGCTGGGGCATGACCATGCCACAGCGGAATGTCTGGCCAGGCACTTCTACCACTGGTGCAAGATGCGGCTACCCGAAACCTCCGCCGTGCGGGTGAGCGAGACGCCGAAAACCTGGGCGGAATACCGACCATGACTTGCGCGTTGCATCCCGGAATCCGGGTGAGCGAGATTTTTGGGCCGACCATTCAGGGCGAAGGCGTGCTGATCGGCTTGCCGACGGTGTTCGTAAGAACCGGCGGGTGCGATTATCGCTGTTCCTGGTGCGACAGCCTGCATGCGGTGGACCGTCGCTTCCGCCATGATTGGGAGATGATGTCTCCCGACGCGGTTTGGCAAAAGGTCATTGCGCTTTCCGGCGGTCAGCCCGTGATGGTATCGCTGTCGGGCGGCAATCCGGCCATCCAGCCGCTTGGCCAGTTGATCGACCGCGGGCATGGTGAGGGCTACCGTTTTGCATTGGAAACCCAAGGCTCGGTGTCTAAGCAATGGTTCGCGGATCTCGACGTGCTGGTACTAAGCCCCAAGCCGCCCTCAAGCGAAATGACGACAGATTGGGCCGCGTTCGACGCCTGCTTAGAGGCGGCGCAGGATAAGCCGCAGATGGCGCTCAAGCTCGTTGTCTTCGACGATGATGACTATGCCTATGCCAAAGACGCCGCGGCGCGCTACCCGCAATTACCCGTCTATCTGCAGCCCGGCAATCACACGCCGCCGCGTCCCGGCGACGAAGACGCGTTCATCGACATGGCCGGTGTGATGAGGCGCATGGAATGGCTGGTTGAAAAGGTGACCCGTGACAGGTGGTTCGAGGCGCGTGTACTGCCGCAGCTTCATGTTCTGCTCTGGGGGAACAAACGGGGCGTCTAGCCGAAGCGGAAGGATTGCCGACGACGAGCAAGACAGACATCTATAGCAATCTCACCCAACTGGGTGGCAGCAGCGTCGTTCCGGAAAGCCCCGAAAATACCGTGCTGGAAAAGGCACCGAATCCGCATGAGGGCTCGCCTTACTGGGGGGCACTTCACCGCTGCTCTGGGGCGCCACTTGCTCTCGATACTAGCATGCTTTTCCGCTGGGTTTGTTTGGTCGTCGATCACCGCTGCGGGACGAATGCGCTTGACAAAATAGCGCCGGCCCATTCAATTCGACGCATTCACCAGGGGAGTCCCGGCAAGGGGCTGAGATACTGCTGGCTTTCGCGGCGCAGTGACCCGTTGAACCTGATCCAGTTCATACTGGCGTAGGGACGGTGCAAGCGCGTTGCGGGAGTCTATGCCCGAGGTCCTGTTTCGGCAGGTCGACCAAAGCGTCTTTTCATCCTTCCGGCACAGAACTGGGTCTCCAATGCAATGAGCAAAGGAGCCTCAAGATGAATGCCCTCACCCCCGCCGTGTCGACGGGACCCCTGCCCGCCTCGCGGAAAATCCACAAATCCGGCGTCCTCCACCCGCAGATCAGGGTGCCGATGCGCGAAATCTCCGTCCATCCAACGGCCGGCGAGCCGCCCGTCATCGTCTACGATCCGTCCGGCCCCTATACCGACCCGACAGTCGAAACCAGCATTGAGAACGGCCTTGCACGGCTTCGCCATGAATGGATTATCGCGCGCGGCGATGTCGAAGCCTATGATGGCCGCCATGTCCAGCCGGAAGACAACGGATTCGCGGTGGGCGAGCGCCTGACGCCGGAATTTCCCATTCGCAACCGGCCGCTCAGGGCCAAGGCCGGCAAGGCGGTGACACAGCTTGCCTATGCGCGCGCCGGCATCATCACGCCCGAAATGGAGTTCGTCGCCATCCGCGAGAACCTTGGCCGCGAGAACCTCGGCCGCGAGATCTTGCGCGGCAAGCTTCAACGCGACGGCGAAGCCTTCGGCGCGGCGATCCCCGACTTCGTCACGCCGGAATTCGTGCGCGACGAGGTGGCTCGCGGACGCGCGATCATTCCCGCCAACATCAATCACCCGGAGAGCGAACCGATGATCATCGGGCGCAATTTCCTCGTCAAGATCAACGCCAACATCGGTAACTCCGCCGTCACCTCTTCGATGGCCGAAGAGGTCGAAAAGATGGTCTGGGCGATCCGCTGGGGCGCCGATACGGTGATGGACCTGTCGACCGGCCGCAACATCCACAACATCCGCGACTGGATCGTGCGCAATGCGCCGGTGCCGATCGGCACGGTGCCTCTCTATCAGGCGCTGGAAAAGGTCAACGGCATTGCCGAGGACCTGACTTGGGAGGTCTACCGCGACACGCTGGTTGAACAGGCCGAACAGGGCGTCGACTATTTCACCATCCATGCCGGCGTGCGGCTGCACTACATCCCGCTGACCGTTGGCCGGGTCACCGGCATCGTCTCGCGCGGCGGCTCGATCATGGCCAAATGGTGCCTGCACCATCACCGGGAAAGCTTCCTCTACGAGCATTTTGCGGAGATCTGCGACATCTGCCGCGCCTATGACGTGTCTTTCTCGCTCGGCGACGGTCTTCGCCCGGGCTCGATCGCCGATGCCAATGACGCAGCGCAATTCGCCGAACTGGAGACGCTCGGCGAGCTGACGCAGATCGCCTGGGCGAAGGATTGCCAGGTGATGATCGAAGGGCCCGGCCACGTTCCGATGCACAAGATCAAGGAGAACATGGACAAGCAGCTCGCCGTCTGCGGCGAGGCGCCCTGCTACACGCTTGGACCGCTGACCACCGACATCGCGCCGGGCTATGACCACATCACTTCAGGCATTGGTGCTGCCATGATCGGCTGGTTCGGCACGGCCATGCTCTGCTACGTCACGCCGAAGGAGCATCTCGGCCTTCCCGATCGCAACGATGTCAAGATTGGCGTGATCACCTACAAGATAGCGGCCCATGCCGCCGACCTGGCGAAGGGCCACCCGGCAGCGAAAACCAGGGATGATGCCCTTTCCCGCGCGCGCTTCGAGTTCCGCTGGGAGGACCAGTTCAACCTGTCGCTCGATCCCGAAACCGCGCGATCCTTCCACGATCAGACCTTGCCCAAGGAGGCCCACAAGCTGGCGCATTTCTGCTCCATGTGCGGGCCGAAATTCTGCTCAATGCGAATATCCCACGACATCCGCGCCGAGGCACAGAAAGAGGGCATGGCGGCGATGGCTGCGAAATACCGCGAGGGCGGCGATCTCTACGTGCCAGCGGAAGAGAGCGGCGCACCGCTCATGTCGGAGGCACAAGAGCCATCATGAGAGTGCTGGTGCAGGGGGCCGGCGTCGCTGGCCTCACCGCAGCCTTCGAGCTCGCCGTCCGCGGCGCGACGGTCACAGTCGCCGAGATCCGACATGCCCTCGGTGGCAATGCGTCGTGGTTCGCCGGCGGCATGCTGGCGCCATGGTGCGAGCGTGAAAGCGCCGAGCAGCCGGTGCTCGATCTCGGACGCGATGCCGCCGAATGGTGGGAGGCGGTGACACCCGGCCAGGTGACGCGGGCCGGAACACTGGTCGTGGCTGCGCCGCGCGATGCGGGCGAACTTGAGCGGTTCGCCAGCCGCACGTCGGGTCATCGGCGCGTCGATGAAGATGAAATCGCTTTGCGGGAGCCCGACCTTGCCGGCCGCTTCCGCCGCGGATTGCTCTTCCCCGACGAAGCCCATCTCGACCCGCGCCAGGCGATGGCGGCAGTGCATGACAGGTTGTCGGCGATGGGCGTCGAATTCCGCTTCGACGCCGATGCCCGGCACATTTCCGGTTTCGATCGCCAGATCGACTGCACCGGGATGGCGACGGACGACGACCGGCTGCGTGGCGTTCGGGGCGAGATGCTGATCCTGCGCACGCCCGACGTCTCGCTGTCGCGCCCGGTCCGGCTGCTTCATCCGCGCTTTCCGCTCTACGTGGTGCCGCGTGCCGACCGGCGTTTCATGGTCGGCGCGACGATGATCGAAAGCCATTCCGGGGGACCGGTCACGGCGCGTTCGATGATCGAGCTTCTGGGTGCCGCCTGCGCGCTCCATCCGGCATTCGGCGAGGCTGAGATCGTTGAGACTGGTGTCGGCGTTCGTCCGGCCTTTCCAGATAACCTGCCGCGTGTCGAGGCACGCGGCAACACGGTCGCGATCAACGGGCTTTATCGCCATGGCTTTCTTCTCGCGCCCGCCATGGCGCGCCAGGCGGCCGACCTGGTTTTCAATCATGACGGAACCAAGGAGCTAGCTCATGAAACTGTTGGTCAACGGCGAAGCGCATGAGGTTGCCGCCAACACCCTGGCCGAGCTGCTTGCCGCGCTCGACTATGAGGGCGATTGGCTGGCGACCGCAGTCAACAGCGACCTCGTGCACAAAGCCAACCGGGCGGAATTCCGGTTGAGCGACGGCGATCGGATCGAAATCCTTTCGCCGATGCAGGGAGGCTAGCATGTTCGAGCTTCTCGGGACGACGCTTCCTTCCCGCCTGCTTCTCGGCACCGCGCAATATCCTTCGCCGGCCATTCTTGCCGATGCGGTCAAGGCATCGGGCACGTCGGTGGTGACCGTCTCGCTGCGCCGTGAGATGGCAGGCGGTCGGGCCGGCGAGAAATTCTGGTCGTTGATCCGCTCGCTGGGCGTCAGAATCCTGCCCAATACTGCTGGCTGTCATTCCGTCAAGGAAGCGGTGACCACTGCGAAAATGGCGCGCGACGTCTTCGGCACGAGCTGGATCAAGCTCGAAGTGATCGGCAACCACGACACGCTGCAACCGGACGTGTTCGGCCTGGTCGAAGCCGCCCGCATCCTGTGCGAGGACGGTTTTGATGTATTCCCCTATACCACCGATGACCTTGTCGTCGCCGAGCGGCTGCTGGAGGGGGGCTGCAAGGTCTTGATGCCGTGGTGCGCACCGATCGGTTCCGCCCTCGGGCCGGTCAACGTGATGGCACTGCGTTCGATGCGCGGCCATCTCCCTGGCGTCCCGCTGATCGTGGATGCGGGGCTCGGACGGCCGTCGCACGCGGCCAACGTCATGGAACTCGGCTTTGACGCCGTGCTCCTGAATACGGCGGTCGCCAGGGCGGCCGATCCGGTCGGCATGGCCCGTGCGTTCGGCAAGGCGGTCGACGCCGGTCGCGAAGCCTTCAGTTCGGGAATGCTTGAACCGCGTGACGTCGCCGTGCCCTCGACACCGACGATCGGCAGGGCGGTTTTCTCATGAAGCTCGATCCCTTCTACCTGATCGTCGACAGTGCCGCCTGGATTGGGCGGCTGGTGCCGCTCGGCGTCAAGCTGGTTCAGCTTCGCATCAAGGACATGGGCGAGGACCGACTGCGCGCCGAAATCCGCAAGGCAAAGGCCTTGTGCGCCGAGCACCAAAGCCAGCTCATCGTCAACGACCACTGGCGCCTGGCAATCGAGGAAGGCTGCGACTTCGTTCATCTCGGCCAGGAGGATCTACAAACCGCCGACCTCTTGGCGATACGGGCGGCCGGCATGAGGCTCGGGCTCAGCACTCATGATCATGCAGAATTGGAAACGGCCATAACGGCCATGCCCGACTACATCGCACTCGGTCCGATCTATCCCACCATCCTGAAAAAGATGAAATGGGCGCCGCAAGGGCTCGAACGGATCAGAGAGTGGAAGTGCCGGGTCGCGCCGATTCCCCTGGTCGCCATTGGCGGTCTCAACCCTGACCGCCTCGACGGCGCTTTTGAGGCTGGTGCGGACAGCGCGGCGGTGGTGACCGACATCACGCTGAACGACGACCCCGAAGCGCGCACGCGAGAATGGATCGAAAAGACAGACAGATGGCGCTGAGGCGAGAACCGCATGTGCTTGTCGTTGGCGGGTCGGACTCCAGCGGTGGAGCTGGAATTGCCCGCGATATAGAAACGGTTTCCGCCTTTGGGCTGCGCAGTTGTCTTGCCATCACCGCCGTGACAGTACAGACGCACTCGGCTGTCGAGCACGTCAAGCTTGTGCCGTCGGAGCTTGTCGCCGCTCAGATGCGCGCCGCGTTCGCTGCCAACGCTGTCGCGGCCGTCAAGATAGGCATGATTGGGACATCGGCGGCTGTTGAGGCAGTCGGCGCTGTTTTGGTCAACCGCCAAGTGCCTGTGGTACTCGACCCGGTCCTGGCCTCTACCTCGGGACGCAATCTGCTGGCGGACGATGCCATTAATATGCTGCGCCACGATCTGATGCCGATCTGCCGGCTTGTAACGCCTAACCTGGTCGAGCTGGCTGCGCTTACCGGCTCGTCACCGGCCGCGGACGAAGAAGGGGCTTGTCGTCAGGCTGAAGAGCTATCGAGGACGGTGAGGACCGCCGTACTCGTCAAGGGCGGCCATGCACAAGGAACCCGTTGCGTCGACGTGCTTTTGCAGCCGAACCAACCTGCAGTTCGGTTCGAGGCGCCCCGCTTGCCGCAAGGGATGCGCGGAACGGGTTGCATGATGGCCAGCGCAGTCGCCGCCTCGCTTGCTCTTGGAGCGTCGCTGGAAGCGAGCGTGCGCCAAGCCAAGCAACATGTTTTCGATGCGCTTGCCGGATCGAAGGATATCGGGCCGATAAGCTGATCGGGCCGAACGTATCCAACGCTCCGATCAAGTCTGCCAGGCGATCGTGGGTCTACTCCTAGGTGTGGAGCCTCAACAGGTTGTCCTCGGTCAAGGCGAGGCGGCTGATAGGCGTTTTTGATTTTAGGCTGCCATGTGGGCGATGCCAATTGTATCTGTGCAGCCAGACGGGCAGTTCGGCGGCACGGTGATCGGATGTCGGATAGGCTATGGCGTAGGCCCATTCGCGCAGCGCCGTCTGGATGAATCGCTCGGCCTTGCCATTGGTCTTGGGCGTATAGGGCCTTGTGGTGACGTGCTTGAGGCCGAGATCGCGGCAGGCGTTGGCGAAAGCCTTCGATCTGTAGCAGGAGCCGTTGTCGGTCATGACGCGGGCTATGGTGACGCCGAGGCTGGCGTAATAGGCCACCGCCGCCTTGAGGAAAGCGATGGCGCTCTCCTTTTTCTCGTCGGGCAGGATTTGCGAGAAAGCGATACGGGAAGCATCGTCGATGCAGACATGGACGAACTCCCAGCCAGCGCCGCGCGACTTGCCCTTTTGCGGATCGCCGGTGATGCGATGGCCGACTTGGCTGAAACGTCCGAGCTTCTTGATGTCGATATGGATCATCTCGCCGGGATGCTCGCGCTCATAGCGTCGGATCGGTTCGGCCGGCTCGATATCCCTGAGCCGCGACAGCCCGGCACGCCTGAGAACCCGGCTTACGGTGGCAGGCGAGACGCCGACCTCCATGGCGATGTGCTTGCCGGTCAGCCGTAGGCGGCGCAAGGCGACGATGCGCTCGGCCACTGCCTGTTCGGTCATGTCCGGCATGACGTTGGGCCGTGACGAACGGTCGGCCATGCCGTCACGACCTGCGGCCTTGTAGCGCTCGGTCCAACGCGCCACGATCTTGGCCGACACGCCATACATCCGCGCCGCATGGGCTTTGGAAAAACCGCCTTCTATCACCGCCAGCGCCATCTCCTCTCGACGCAGCGGCGTGAGACGGGCATTCTTGTGGATGTTCATTCGGACCCTCCGCTGAGTGCTGAAGCCTGGTAACTCCAGTCTCCTCGGTTCGGTCCGAATGGACAACCTCCTGAAAGCTCACACCTAGGACATGAAGGCCCTATCCGAGGGGTGAGAATGCGGCATACATGGTCGCTGTCGCCTATGAACAACACGCCGCTTTGAGGAGGAAGCCGCATGCCTCTGTGCCAACCGGTTGATGGGTCATCCGAAACCCGCACCTAGTCGTCGCTAGCGACGCATGCCGCTTGGCACGTTGTTGGGTGAGCGAACGTTCGAACCGGGGTTAGCCAACTCGAGCCATAATTGCGGATTGAATCGCCGTTGCGGTATATAGGGAAGCATCTAACGACAGATTCCCAAACGCCGGTTGACAAAGGAGGTAGTTTGCACCTGCCGCTTCCAGCTGATCAAGAAGAGCTTGTCCCGCAGATGCTGCCGTTCCTACTACGCACAATTCCTTCTCGATTGCTGCATCGAAGGTCAGCGGCAGGTTTGGTGGAGTCGGCATGCCATTGAGATCATAAAGGAATTTAAAGCTCTTGAGCCACCGTTCGTAAGCAGGTGCGGCGAGTGAACGTGCATCTGTTTCAGAGCGCCCAATCACGACCATTCGGAGCAATCCAAGAAATGGCGCTTGGTCGTCCGCCTCACTGGTGTGCTCTCGACCGGCGCGGAAGGCATCAGTGATTCTTCGAACGGAAGAGGAAGGTCCCACGCACGCGATGTTCATGCCATTCGCAGCGGCCCAGCCTGCCGATTCCGGTCGATTGGTGGCGATCCAAGTCGGCGGATGTGGACGCTGATGAGTTCTTAGCGTCAGCGGAACGCTGTTCAACTCAAAATGGCGACCTTGATAGGATAGCGTGCCGCCCTTCAGCGCATTGATAAGAATTTCGCTGGCTTCCGCATAGTGGTTTGGCGCCGCGTCCGAGCCAATCCCGAAGTAACCTAATTCGATCGGGAGCGAGCCGCGCCCTATCCCAAGTTCGAGCCTGCCACCGCTCAATTGGTCCAGCATACAGATCTCTTCGAACGCACGTAGCGGATGATAGAGGGCAAGCAGCATTACCAACGGGCCGACACGAAGGCGACGGGTTCGCTGGACTACGCTCGACAAGAACAGATTCGGTGAGGGACCTCTCCCATGTGGGGTACAATGGTGCTCTGCGAGATGATATGCATAGAACCCAAGGTGATCGCACGCCTCCGCTAACATCAGGCGATCTTCGTACTGTCGGGCGATATCGGGGCCGTCCTCGTCCAGATGATCGAAGATGCCGACAGCTAGGCCTGAAGGAAAGGCCTTATCCATGATATTGTCTCCATTTTTGACGCAACAAGTCCGGTTGCTTGCGTATTCCAAGCAATTTAAAGATTTCTCGCTTGTGTAATCGCTCGGATTATTGCCTGCGAAATGCTCAAGCGGAGGCTCATGCAACCTAATACGGGCAAATTGACATATTAACTATTCTACAAATACGACCAGCGGCACAAAGAAATGCATCCATTTGCTCTTTTGTACCGATGCTGACGCGGATGTAATTTTCCAAACCTTTATCTGGAAAGACGGCAACAAGTATTTTTTGCCTTGCAAAGGCTGATTGCCACCATGAGCCGTCCTGTCCCGTTGGCACGCGGGCAAGCAAGAAGTTTGCGTGGGAAGGGATTACGGAAAATCCAAGTTGCGACAGCGCGAGCGTTACTCGCCGTCGTTCATGCCTGATGTGTCTGTGGTTGTCTGCATAGGCGGCGCGGTGCGCAAGGACGCTGATACCAACCGCATGCCCGACCACATTCATGTTGAAGACGTTCTGGATGTTGCGTAGCCTGCCGATAATTTCAGGGTGACCGAAACCGAAACCGACGCGAATGCCGGCGGCAGCATAGCTTTTCGAAAATGTTCTTAAGACCAGAAGGTTCGAATAGCGATTGATGAGGCGTAGAGCATTCTCGGGTGCAAAGTCGACGTAGGCCTCATCCAGCACGATCAAGCGGTCCGATTTCGCTACCAAGCGTTCGATATCGGCCACCGGAACGAACGTTCCGGTCGGGTTGTTCGGGTTAGCTAATAGAATGAACTTGGCGTCCTTTGCAGGACCGCAGAGCAATTGCTCCATCGGCAAGGAATGATCTTCGCTAAATTCGATTTCGACAAATTGAGCACCCTGCAACGTTGCAAGTTTGCGGTTGAACGAAAACCCTGGCGACATCATCGCCACGCTATCCCCCGGGGCAAGGAAAGCTCTGTAGACAAGTCCAAGCAGTTCAGACGATCCGTTGCCGGCGATCACCTGATCCGTGGAGACGATGTAGGCATTCGCGGCTGCTTCCCTCAAGCTGATGTTATCGTCTTCTGGATATAGATACTGCCGTTCGAGAGCTGCAATCGCGCTTTGCATTATGATTGCTGGAAGCGGGAACGGGTTCTCATTCGTGTTTAGTTTTACCCAACTTGAATCCGGCGCTGGTCTATCGGATGGCAGAGCATCTAACTTTCTCGCCACTTGCGAAAGAGACGAAAGCACACTCTGAAGTTTTGCATCGGACATGTTTTTCTCCGTTTCAGTCGCAGAGGGAATCCGCGATGAACTGATGGTCAAGAGCACATGGCCGACCGACGATGCGTTCACACCGCCGTTGTCAGCACATTGACCCTCGAGGTCGGGCGGGCTGTCCTCCCGGGTCGGATTGACCCGACGCTCAGGTCCGCATCCACTCGTCATCGGGCCAAGGCTCCGCCTAACCACTAACTTGATTTGTCCCTGATATTTGCCTCGGTAGGCCTTTCAAGAACGCTTGATCTGATGCCGTATTTCCTCAGCGTGTATCCAATCTGGCGCGGCGTCAGTCGAAGCAGGCGCCGCCTTTGCCTGCACCGAGCCACATCTCTCCACGGCCGCGATGACACGCTCGCGATCTTACATACTCGCACTCTTAAAGAGGCTGCGCTGGCAGACGCCAGCGGTGCCTGGTCGCTGAGGACGGACGGGACCGTAGCGGCGGCCCAAGGAGCAGCCTCAGTCGGCCGCGTGGCCGGCCTGTCTGGCATCATCGGCCCCAGTTGCAGCACCTTGTTGCCCGGTCCGCTCTTCCACGGCGCCGCGGAAAAACACTGTCCGTGGCAGCAGTCAAAGTCGTTTCTGCCGATTGACGCTCTCGCTGCCAGAAACATGCGATGCAGCTTCACTGTCTGCCCAACCAGATTGGCGATTGTGGTGAGGAGGCGGAGGTCGTAATCGAGGAGGGAACCTGATTTGTTGTCCAAGATGCGGTCGATGGCCGGCGTGCCCACGACGTTCGCATCGACGCGAACGGGTACGCCGATGAACGACACTTTCATGTTGTCGGACGCCCCGAGCATGTCCTTGTCGGCGGCGTTGAAAGCCGGATCCACCGCTTGGTTGCGGATTTTGACTGGTCACGGGCAAGCGCGAAAAACGCCTTGGCCGTAAGTCGGGGCGCTGCAAAGTGGTCGAGTGCACAGCGGTGCGATGCCTTGCCATGGGTTTCCTTTCATGAATCGCGACCGTCGACTGACTTCTACACGCCGCAACCGCACGTTGATTCACGAGACCGGAATGGGCCGGGAGAGTCAATTGAGCTTTCTTTCATTCGCGAAAGGAAACTCGGCGCTCATGATAGAATTCCATCAGTTTCATATCTCCGGTAGATGATATCGAACGGCAGAATGTCTGCCCCGGCGTCGCCGCGATGCCGGTGCTGATGGCCCGGGCCATCAGCCTGATCAGCTCCTGGCAAAGCTGGCGCAGTGGCGTGGCGACCGCCATCGCGACGATCTCAGGGCCCGACCGCGACTCCGGCATGATTTCATTCACAATCGCGACAAGGTCTTGACCTTTGCCCACCTCGCGGAGCGCCTGATGGCCCCCTGGCCCCGCCGACCATACAGGAGCCGACGAGCTCAGGTTGCCGTGCATGAGATCCAGCGTGGTCTCGTATGTGATCTGCCGCTTCCCGAGGTTCACGAGCGTATCGAGCACCTCGAAACTCGGCGCGTTGTCACGGAAATAGGAGCGAAAGCCGATTTCGCGGAGCTCGTGCCCCTGCAAGCGGTGGCTGCCGACGAAGACCGCCACCTTGCCGGGCCGTTTTGGGACCGTGGAAAACATCCAAGCGGCTGCCCCCCCCTACCTTGCGGTTGTTGAGGCCGATATAGCTCTCGCGCACGCCGGCGGCGAAGTCGGAAACGGCGAAAACCGGAATGTCTTTCGCCTTGAGCTCCTCGACTGCTGCCTGATCTTCGGGTGGTCCGGCGCCCGCGTGGCGATAGCATGGCAGCGTCCGCTAGGGTCCTTGTGCTCGCCGGCTCCTTCGGGCGGTTGGGGATAGTCGAGCCGGTGCTGCCACCGCTAACTCGTTCAGGCCTTGTTGACCGACAGCTACGTTGTGAAGATCAGCCGGTCGCTCCCATCTGCTAAGATGGGCGGCTATGGCGACGAGCGCAAAGACAGCGCACCATAGACTCATTACTTGCGATCGTCTGAGCATTCAGGAGTTCTCGCGGCCGCCACTCAGAACTCACCATTTCTGTGAGTACCTGGGTCGACGCGACAGCGAGCGATGGGGCCGCGTCGTCTTACCTGACCAGGCAAGTCTGGCGATCGTCCGCGTCGCTCGGGGAGGCTAGGACAACCGCAAGATGATCGCGTCACTCAGTGCCATTGTGAGTCTTAAGGCCTGAGGATCTGGTCGAGTCCGCGCCGGTCGAGCCGCGGCGGCTGGCCGCCGTATATGTCGCCCGTCGTGCTACCGACTCACTGTTGTGAATGAACGTTTCCCCATCCTCCATCCGATCGCTGTAACTGGTCAGTTCTCTTCCCACAGCCAAAGTCGCACTTTCGCGGCCGAACTGCAGACCTCTAGCAAAGCCAGCTGCGCTGCGCCGTTTCCCAAACGTCTAGTCACATTTTCGAAGTGCGTGTTGGAATCGGTGATTTCGTGACACATTATCGCCACGTTTTAGCCGCGACCTGCTCGCAATCTCCCACCAGAAAGCCGGCGTTGCCCTGAGACGGTTCGGTCCGGCATCGGCTCACCCCCCCGCTTAAGGGTCAGTGCCGGATCGAACGCTCTTGCATCTCTTCTTGAAGGAAATCAGGTGCGACGTAAACGGCGGTCATTAGAAGAAGCTGATCCGCTCCATTGATCGATACATGGTCCGCCAAATTGCCAGCGTGCCAAGGACCTGCAAATCAACGATGGGTTGAGGCGGCGGCTGCCAGGCGAGACGCATCTCGGGCCGGCAGGGCCATTCCGAGCGCCAGGGCGCGAGATGTTTCGGATCGGAGTGTTGCGCAGCTCACTTCTCGAGGATCGATTCGGTCGCAAAGACGCATCACGGATCGCATGTCGTGCTCGACCAGTAGAATGGAAACATTGTCGGCCCATCTCGATCTTGTCGGCGACCTCGGCTTTTCGGTCGCGTTTAAGCCGGCCAGTGGCTCGCCAAGCGGCATGATACGAGGTCCAGCCGCCAAAGCTGTCGAGATGCTAAGCATTCGACGGAGCCCGCCAGGAAGATTTCCCGCCGGACTAGCTCGTTGGCCTCGATGTCGATGACGCCGACGACGCCGACGAAAGAGAAATTGGGATTGTAGCGCGCCGGTTCGCTCAACACCGCGTCACTGGCCATCGCCGGCCGGGCAGCGAGCAACGCTGCCGCCCCACCAAAGACTTTCGCATACACTTTCCCGTAGCGATCCCGGTAGGGGCGCGGTCCGGGTTCATTGGCCCGGCCGATCAACGCACCGGCAACGGCGCCGACGGCGCCACCGACAACGGCGCCTTGCACCGGATCATTTGCCACGGCAGCGCCTATGGCCGCCGCCCAGGCCGCCGACCGCTGCACCCTTTTCCGTCTGAGAGTAGGCGCCCAGCGCCATCAACTACCATCATAGGAATCATTCGCCATTCGGCTATGCAGATCACGGGCCATCGCTTGTCGTCGCGTCTAAGATTTCCGGCACCACGCGCTTGACGACCCTAGCCCAGATCTCGAAACTGCTGGTATCTTTGGCAGATCTTTCGAACTGCTCACTCTGTTCGACAAGTGATACGAAAGAGGAAAAGAACTGCGGGCGAGGTCGGTCCGCGGGACTTAGGGCCGCGATGTAGTCCCGAAGAGCCTTCAGTCCCTCAGAGGAAATAGGCGACCCATCTGTACTCCGAGCTTGCGCGACGACGAGAAAGTCTCTGAGCGCCTGCCGCCACTGACCAAGCAAATCTTTGGCGTTCGGATGTTCCTGGATTTGCTGGGAGAGGATGCCCGCAAGGAGGAATAGGTTCTGCGGTGCCTGATCCAGCCACCGGTCAAAGATCGGCACGTGGACCTGACCAGGAGCCCTCTCGTCAAGGCGGGCTTCCGTTGTAATAGTCGTTATCCGGCCCGGTTCTAAGCCGACCCGCCTGCAAAGCTTTACCTGGATTGCCCGCAACTCCGCAATGTTAACTGGCCACCACTGCGAGAACTCCTGAGCGCGATAGAAACCGGTGATGTCGAGCAGGGCGTTATTGCTCCTCTGGCGCTTCTTGATCTGTAGCATGGTGAACGAGGGAAACGCCTCCCTGTCACTCCCGGCATCGAAATCTCGAATCGGATCGACGAGGATGGCGAGCGCGCGTGAAGAGAGCGTTGGTGACGAGCGACTACTCTCAAGCATAGTCGCCAAACGTTCAATTTGATCACTCACTCCCCCGTAGCGCCGAAGCCGAGACCCGTGCGGATAGGGAAAATTCTTATCGCGATGAGATTGCGGCAACTGCCACCAATCCACGATCTCCCGCAGCCACTCCTGCCGCTCGTTTTCCGATATGTTATTGGCTTCCGGATATCCTGCGGGCAAATCCAGTTGCGCCGAGTTCCCCGGAAGATCGAGATGTACAACCAACGTTCCCCGGGGCACGATTTGGCGGGCCGCGTTAGATGCGCGCGCATATACTTCGTTGAAGTCGCTACCCTGAATAATCTCAGGTCCGTCCGTTAACGATGTCGTCGTCCAAAGCCGAATCGGCTTCTCCACGTCCATCGGCGCATCTAGACCGCCGCGGGCTAACCCAAAGCGAGTGGATTGAAGTTCGGGCGTGTATGGGATGCCTTCAATTGCCAAGATTCGGGCAGCATCTGTATCGCGACCATGATCCATTGCGCCAGCAGAAAGCACAGCGACACGGCGTGCATCTTCTTCGCGCTCCTCACCGAAATGCTCAAAATGAACCGCGTGTTCATGCTTGTGACCATGTATGACAAGATTGATTTCTGCCTGCCTAATGAACCGTCTGACCTGCTCTAGATTGGAGATACTTTCGAAGGCCTTCAATTCGACACGTAAGCCAGGCGCGCGAAGATGATGATGCATAAGAAGGATCCGAAGCTGCGGCCCAGATACGGGATGGGGTGCGTCAGCCATCACCCTTCTCATCACCTCGAGTTGAGCATCTGAAATATGAGCCATGTCGTAGCTTCGTAGGCCATTTAACGCCGAACTCAATCGCTCTTGCTCCGCAGGATCCACTGACAGCCGCGCTGGAATCTCGTTCCAGATGGCCGCGAGATCCGTCGGCAACTCGGCCTGAATCTGCGACCAATTGCTTGTGTTCAACGGATAGACGATCCAGCGATTGTCGTGCCCTACGAGAAAATGTCTTGAGGCATCGACAATGTTTCTGGAATCAAAGCCGTCTAGCCAAGGCACGATGCAGCCATTGGCTTTCCAGACGGCCGCAAAGGCCTCGTAGCGTTCTGTCGAGCCTGGGTCTGACCATTTTTTGACATCATGGTTGCCAGGCGTTGCAACAATTCGTCCGGGCTCTATTCCGAACTCACCGAAGTTCGCTAGGATCAAATCAAAGAGGATCTGATGGCCGCCAGGGAGCCCTTTTCGCTGAGCGTCACCCGCAAAGAGCACGCCATCGAGGCGCTGCTCCTTCTGACGCAGATCGTTCGCGATCCTTTCGAAAAGCTTCCCGATTTCTCCCTCGCGGGTCGGATGGCCAATATCACGAACGGTGGTCTTTGACAGGTCATCAAGCCGGAGCTCGCTCCCCCCATCCGCAAGATGCGTATCCGTCACGAGAAGGAAACGAGGCGGGTTCATCGGGCATGGCGAGCGATGAGGAATTGACGTTCGGCGAGTTGCTGCCGGCGTTTTATGATCTCAGTCTGGAGGTCGGCACCGAATTCGCTCGCGACACACCAAACCCATCGCAGCACATCGATGTTCGCTTCGCGGGCAATTGAGAGGAAATCCTCCATATGGTCGATTTTTTCGCAAGCATCCGAGAACCGCCCACCAGCATCGGCGATATCCGCGAGCAGGCCAATGCGATATTTGGTAGGCAAATTGTCTGTTTCGACGACTCTGTCGAAGCGTTGCGAGAGAGCATTCGCGGCACTGAGGCAAACCAGTGCTGCATCAACCATCGTCTTCAACGTGACGGTACTGTCCCCGCCAGCGCGAGCAATTCGGCCTGCATACTTTGCAAAATGAAGACCATAGTGCTTCAATTTGTCGACACGAGAAAGACCAATAATGTCAGTGTGGTTGCGTTGATCATGAGCGAACTGCTCCTGCTGCCATCGCAGCAGTGTGGTAGAGTCAATTACGTGGCTTTGCATCGTTATCTCCTGCCCAGTCGTCACTCTACAAAAAAACCCACAGACGACAAGTTGGTCTCGCTGGCTTGGCCGCCCGTTTCGGTAGGGCTTGCAAAATTGAAAGCGTAAGATTATCTTACCAATCGGTAAGGAGTTCGTACATATGACTCGCGATGATGTCAAGGATGCCCTTATTTCGGTCTTAGGTCGTGTTCAGGCGGCCTGCGGGGACACTCTGCCTCCTTTGAGTGGCAGCGATGTACCGGCCAAGGTATTAGAGCATTTCGATAGCCCGACCTGGTCGGTCGCGACGAGTTGGCTCGCGAAGAAGCTCGACGTCATCATTCCGAATGACGTCCATATCTTCGGCACTCTCGACGGCAAGACCCTCTTGACGATCAATCAGAGTATCGACCTCGTCCTCGCCAAACATGTCAGCAAGGCTGCGGTAACCGTCGCAGCGGAATAGGAGATGAGCGAATTGGATAAAGAGCTGCTAATTGCGGCACGCATCAAAGAAGCGCGGCGACTATCGGGGCTGAGCCAAGGCCAAGTCGCCAAGATACTCGAAATGCACCGCCCGACCATCAGCGAGATCGAATCAGGTAATCGACGTGTGAGCGCAAGCGAACTGATGCGATTTGCAGAGATATTCGACGTATCGGTCGCATATTTGGCCGGGGAAAGCCCCGACAAAATGAACCCGTCTGATCCAAAGCTGCAACTTGCCGCTCGCGAACTGAGTAAACTCAGTCCGGAAGCTTTGAACAGTTTGATGCGCGCGCTCGCCGTATTTCGAAAGGATGATGACGAAAACAGCTCGGGCGGCGGCAATGAACAAACGTAGCCTGATTCTCGAAGGCGCACAGGCCGCAACAGATGCACGAGACCGGGTCGGCGCCGATGAGATCAAACCGATCGACGTCTATGATGCGGCAGAAAAACTCGGCATCCGCGTGCGTTTTGTCGATATCAGCATGGAGGGCTTTTACAAGAAAGGGCCACCCGCAATGATGCTACTTTCGTCTTTGCGGCCGTTGCCACGTAGAGCGTTTACCTGCGGTCACGAGGCCGGCCATCACGTATTTGGTCACGGCTCCACGGTTGACGAACTCAAGGAAGACGAGCGCAAATCCTCCGAGAAGCCGGAGGAGATACTCGCTGATGCCTTCTCGGCCTTTCTATTGATGCCGACCCTTGGAATTCGTCATGCTTTTGCAGTCAGAAAATGGAAAATTGAGACCGCGAGCCCGTTCCAGTTGGCGACCGTGGCCAGCGAATTCGGTGTCGGCTACACGACGCTGCTTACTCATCTGACCTACATCATGACCGCACTATCAAAGCAGCGGCTTGCGGAATTGTCACGTTGGACACCTCAGCGAATTCGTGAAGACATTGTGCCCAACTCAGGCCTGAGCGCTCTCTCGATTGTTGACCGTCACTCGGAGGCATCTGTGGTCGATCTCGAGATCGGCAACGGTATCCTTCTCCCGCGATTGACGGATGTCGGAACTGACAAACTGCGGCATGTCCAAGATGTGAACGACTTCTCTCTCTTCAAAGCCATTTCCCGAGGTAGTGGAAGGCTTCGTGTCGGACTACGCGATCTGACAGTGAGAATCGGTCCGGAAAAATATGTCGGCCTTGCAAAGTATCGGTATTTGGAGGAAGCAGATGACTAAATCCTCGACGCCTCGGCTGATCGATGCGGATAACCTATCCGTGGGCTGGGCAACGATTGTCCAAGAACTCATGAGGCCAGGTACTCGATCGATTTCGCCATTGATCTTCTCTCTCACCGGCTTCGGTGCCAACGGCGACCCACAAGAAAACCACGCCATCCGCAACGGCTTGGACCAGATGCTTGGGGATATCGGCAAACGCGACTGCGAGAATGTCGCGTTTACGATTTTCCCTCAGAAGCACTACCTGCTTTCTGGCGGCAATCGAGAAGAATTTTTCGACCTCTACCGTGAGGCTTTCCCGCGGATTCAGGAATTGAACCCCCGCAATAACAGAAGGGGTTCTTACTTTCAGAGGCTTGTGGATTACGAAGGCGGCAACAACGGCCTTAACCAGCTTGATTGGATCTTGAAGGAATACGAACGCAATCCACATGGACGGCGCTCAAAATGGCAGGCGACAACCTTTGATCCATACCGCGACTACTCATCCACGGCCCAGCTCGAGTTTCCATGCCTTCAGCAGGTCAGCTTCACTTTCTCGGATGATGACGGCTTGATCGTGAACGCGTTCTATGCCACCCAGCAGATCATTCGGAAAGCTTACGGCAATTATCTCGGCCTAAGTCGGCTAGGCAAGTTTATGGCACACGAAATGCACTTGAAGCTCGAACGTCTCAACGTGTTTGTAGGCGTCGCGCAAGCCGACGAAGCCAAAAGAAGCGATCCGCATTTTCAGGCGCTCATGAAAACTATCGATGTCGCACTGGACTCAGAAGCCTCCGTCGAAGCGTAATGTTCGGTGTCTGTCAAAAACTCCACGATTAGTTCGAACCGCGTTGCCGGATTGCGGCCAACGCCTGTTTTCGATGCCTATTGGCGATTTGCTGCAGAACGGCAGGAAATTCTATTCAAACGGATCGCCGGTCAGGAAGGCCCGTGGACGGACGATCCGATCTTGAGGCAGTTTCGCTTTACAAATGCCTACAGGGCTACTGATCGCGTCAGCCAATATCTGATCAAGCACGTCATCTACAATCCCGAGCTCGATCCGAGCCCCATCGAGACGGTCTTCCGCACTTTACTCTTTAAGATCTTCAACAAGATTGAGACTTGGGAGGTTCTTGCCTCGCAATTAGGCAAAATTCATACGAGTACTTATAATCGAAACCTCTATGACGGCGTCCTTATGCAGATCATGGCAAATGGTGGGCGTATCTATTCAGGCGCGTATATAATGCCACCGGTAAAAATCGCTAACACGGACGGAGTAAAGCATCGCGGTCATCTTTCTCTAATCGACAAGATGTTCAGTGAGGACATTACAGAAAGCCTCATTGCCTCTACGTCTCTGAGGCATATTTTTAATGTGCTGACATCCTATCCGTCAATTGGGCCGTTTCTCGGCTATCAATTGGCAATTGATATTAACTACTCCACCGTGGTGGACCATCAGGAATCGGAATTTGTGGTCGCAGGCCCGGGCGCCCTTGATGGTATCTCGAAATGCTTCGAAAACGCCAATGACTATAATCCGGCGGATATTATCGAACTCATGTGTGACCGTCAGGAACTGGAGTTCGAGCGCCTCGATTTGTCGTTCAAGTCACTTGGTGAACGACGTCTGCAACTAATCGATTGCCAGAATCTGTTTTGCGAGATCAGCAAATATTCACGTGTTTCGCACCCTGAGTATGTCGGAGCGGCTGGCCGCACTCGCATCAAGCAGTCATTTCGTCAACACGGTGGCCTTGAGCCCCTTTTCCTCCCTCCAAAGTGGAACCTGACCGAGTTCGGTGTCAGCGCCTAACGCACGGCAACGGCAACGGCGGCTGCGGTTGTAGCGGTATGCGACAAGCTTATGTGCCAAGCAGCGATCCCGAGAGCCTGCTCGCGCGCCTGGGCGCCCCCCGACAAACGCAATTGTGGACGACCGTCGACAAGCACAATCTCCACATCCGTCAATGCAGTTCCCTGTTGGAGACCACCGAGAACCTTAAGAACCGCCTCCTTGCTCGCAAATCGAGCTGCGAGTCGCGTAACCCAATTCGGGCTTCCTGCGATATCGGCAAGTTCCTGTATCGTGAAACAGCGACTTAAAAGGTCGACGTCGTCGATTTTGTAGAGCGCGGCAAATTGCTCAATCTCGATGAGATCGAGGCCGATGCCAACTACACTCATTCCGTCACTGCGCAGCGCTTTTACGCAATTGCGGATCGGCGATCTTCTTGAGCGCCGCTTCTCGATCCAGAGCAAGCGCCCGCGCCTCCTCGACAACGGTGCTCATAGCAGTCTTATGCTTTGAGGCTGCGGTGTCGACCTTTTTGGCAAACGCTTTCGTACTCTCGCGGTGGACAAAGCTTTTACTTTTCCAAGCCATCCGAGTCCTCCAACTCATGCAGGGATTCGGCCAGCAGGCCGAAGAACTCCTTAGCGTCATTCTCTATCCGGGTGATTACCGTGTCAACGCGCCCGTCTTGCGGCATCACATTGCCACCGTCGATTTGGACCACAAACCGCGGGCGTTTATCCCCACCAATGGAAATGGGGACGCAGAGCATCCATTTCAAATCCTGCCTGGCTGCCTTTCTACGGAGACGGTTCTCCGGTCCGTCCATCCGGAACTCTTGGGGAAGCGGCGCGATTTCGAACAATGTATCCCCGCTTAGCCAGGCATGGCCAGCAATTGTACCGTCGATAGGTACCAGAAGACCCTCGTCATGGTAGCTGTCATAGCCGGTCGAATAGCGAAGCCTCAACGATTTGAAGAAGCCTTTGTCTGGTATCGCAATCGCCACTCTGACGCGCGGATCACGCTGATCGAGCACAGTTTCAAGGACGTCATCCACTAGCGCCTTCGTAGTCTTGCAGGCATTGCGATAGGCTTCCGGTCTGCGGAACAGCCATTTGTCGAGGCTCACTAGCGCTGCGCGTTCGGCATCCTCCACCTCCTGGATTGCCTGAGCCGCAGTAAGGTCGAATTGGAGAAGACTGAGGCTAGTTGACAGAACGAGCCGTTCCGCCCGGCCAGCAGCTCTGAGGTTGAGTTCGGACGAACCAAAAAGACCCGTTTGGATGAAGGCCGCAAGCCAATTGAATTTTGAAAGCAGACGGCGTTCCGTCGCGGTTTGGATTTCGATTGCCAGTGTGATGGCATCCGGATCTAACTCCCGCTCCTCGTCGAACGACCAAGCAGGCAGATTGGATACGATTCCGCCGTCCATATGGAGATCTCCATCCACGAACAGTGGTTCAAAAATTACGGGAAGCGAAATTGACGCTGCAATGGCAGCCGATACTGGCACCTTTGGCGTGCGTTCCGGTGAAAATAACTGCAGTCGGCCGCGGCTGAGATTCGCACTGACGATTTTCAGTGTCGGGCGACCGTCGCGGCCAAAGTCTTCCATCACAACGATGCGCCCCGGTTCACTCGGGAACAAACGTCTCTGCAATAGAGTTCCAATCGCCAAGGACAAAGTCGTCGTTCGCGCCAACCCCGCGAAAAATAGCCTAACTGTGAAGAATGCCCCGATCATCAAGGCGATAACAATGATGCCGGCAACAACGTAGTGCGACTCGGCTGCCAGCCAGCCTGCGAAGAAGACCAAAAGAACGCACAATCCCGCAGTGCAGAGGCAAAACATTGGGAGGAACGGAAGAAGCTCACGGAAAAGGAGAACTTTTCTCCAGCCCCATCTACCAAAAAAATCACGCGGGGTTCTAATGCCAGGATCGATTTCTGACAGCTGTTGCACGAGGGACCGGCCGGTCTTCGGATCAAGCAGTTCGTCAGCGGTCAACCCCGCCGCCTTCAAGACGGCAACAATAGCTCCGGCGGATGTCCCACCAAGCCCTTTAAACTCAACGTCGCGCGCCTCAAGCGCACGAAGGACGCCGAGGTGTATCAATCCTTTTGCGCCACCTCCCGCAAAGGCGACGAACATACGATGCGTCATTTGAAAGCACCCCACCCGTCTGAAAGTGTAGGCGACGTGATCTTCACTGTCATGAGGAGAACGCCGGCGACGGTCGCGTCAAAGGAAGAACGGCGTATAAACCGCAGTCCTCCGCGCGTCCGCAACAACCTTGGTCCGAAACGGATGGCCAGCGCGTCCAAAGGCATCAGCGCCCTATGGTTTCGCGTTGAGCATCACGCTCTGCGTCATCGCGGGGCGCCAGCCAGAGGACGTTCGCCTCGGCGTTTGCTGGAGCGATGACGTCGACTGGATAGAGGCGAAACTGTTCCCTCAGCAGGGTGAAGGCTTCGAGAAGGATGAGAGCGAACCATATCGGAACGTCGGCCGTGCCGTCGCCAGACCGGACGGGTTCCAAGAGGTCGCGCCAGCGCTTGGCGCCTGGCCCGAGGTTCTGAACCCGCTCTTCGGCGCTCGCTCGATTACGGGAGAGATGCAATCGATGGACTATATCGACCGCACCATGCATCCATTCATTTGCGCGACGCTGGTGCGCGCCTTCGATCACTCCGACGAAGTCGCTCATGAGCCGAACATTGTAGATCGCGAGATCGGTCATGAGACGTGCGGTGTCCTGCCGATCCGGAACGAGGCGGACGCCGGCGGAGAGCAGGTCGTCGGCGACAAACTGCATGATCGCTGCCCCATCGGCAGCGGGTATGGTGCCCGAAGATAGGGCGGGCAAATCGCTTTGAACCACACCCCTTGAGGGATAGAGAACCAGTTCCCCATCCGAGCTCGAACCTACCCTGTCGAGTTCGATGACGACGTTTTGTAGCTCGTCGAGGACTACTGCACCATCGAAGAGCTGGAACTGCGGTGGACTGGCCAGCCGCTCCAGCATTCGTTGTTCGACGGACAGAAGCTGGGGAGGGTTGTCGCCATCGAGGCCGAGGAGCTCGCCGGCAACCGCGGCCAAGTCGATCCAGTCCTGCCGGAACGAGATCGCGGCGAAGGCGCGAAGCAGGTGCCCGGACTCTTTGAGATCGCCATCCGAAATATGGACGCATGCCTCGACACCACCGAGACGATAGTCGGCACCATCGTCTCGGTGTGAGAATATCGAATGCATGCTGACGCCACCGTGCACAATGCCGGCGTCATGACATAGCGTGAGCGCTTCTGCGACGCGGACCATGTTCCGCCAGAAGACGCCACGACTTGCGCTTGTCAGATAGCGCCCCTGCCTTGTCCTGCGGCGCTGTGATGGCCCGGAAATCGGACTGCCGGGGTCGACCATTACGATAGCAAGCTCGTGTTGGTCTTCCGCAACTTCGAGAACTTCAACCAGCACGTCTCGAGCACGACGAGAAGAAAGCACCCGCCGAATCCGTCTCAGGCCACGGGCGACAATTGCCCGCAAATCATCGTCGAGGGCCGTGCCCGTCTTCCTGAACAAGCGCAGTAGGTACCCCTCGCCGTCCGCAGACCCGACAGCAGTACGAAGGTGAGAATCCCACCCTCCCGTCAACCGTGCGAACGAGTCTTCTGCGAATTTGAAACGTGCATCTAACGGCGGATTACTCTTCTTGTTGACTGCAGCCATATGGTTTGCGCCCTTGAATACTTCTGCTTAGCAGATTCGAGGCCGCCACGCCGTTTGAGATGGCAACAAAACTGGGGTTAAACCAAAATGCGGGTGTTGAGCTCCGCGTAGGGCGTCTGGGCCTCGATCCCGCGTCGAGTGGCATAGAGGCGAGCAACGCCGTCCGGGAGAGAATCGACCTCGGGCTCGAAGAGGTGGGGCATGATGTCGGTCAGCCGCGGCAACTCGGAAATGCGATGCCGCTGCAAGTAGCTGACCGCCCTTTCGCGCGCCGGGCCGGAAGCCCATGTAGCGGTTCCAGAGTTGGCGAAATGCGTTTCCTCTACAATGTTTTTGATCCAAAGCCACGGCGCAATGCGCTCGGTTCGATGGTTCGAAATGCGCCACATCGGCAGATAGTCGCGCGAGAATAGGACTTCCGATCCATCGCTCAGCTTCCAGATCCCGTAGGGCAACCAGATCCGTGAGGGCACGAAGTCCGGGAGTGGGGAGCGCGGTGTGGCCACCTCGAAGTCGGCCCGCTCACCAAATCCCGTGTCGAAAAGCAGGTATGTCGGACGGCCGGGATAGCGAAGGTAGGCCGGGGTCTTGGAACCATAGGCCTTGTCCCTCACGATGGTTCCGGGCTTGCCACGACCAGGCGGGCCGAAAACACGCTGCCTCCAGAGGGAGGTACGAAGGACCATGTGCTCGTCAATCGACCATGGGGCTGCTCGCAGCAACCGCGCTCTCGATACCGCATGTTGCACCTCGGCTTGCGGGAGGGCCAGGGTGTCAGCCAGCTCGAGAATGATGCGCAAGACATCTTCGAGACTGATGCGTTCCGTTGCCGCGGGACTGTTCGGCTGGATATAGATCGAGAGCTCATGCCAGTCCCGGTAGCCGAGCGCCCTGGCGAGTGCCTCATGCACGGTCGCCAAATTCAGTTCGGCCGCGGCGCGTGCCAGATATTTTGCGGCCTGTTTCGGCCGAACGAGATCGGAAAAGTAGATACGCATGGAACCGCTCCGGCGGTGCTTGCAGCGGCGTGTCCACTTGGCCCGCGCACCTTGGAAGAGGTTCAGACGGGGGTCATCGAATCATTCCTGCCCGTGGGCTTCGCCAATGTGGACGGCATGGCCGGATCAGCCACGGCCCAGCATAGGCGATTCGAGCCGATGGGCAAGCTGGATAGCGGCAGCAATCGTACGGATCACGCTCTACGGAGGACGCTATGGGACGTTCGGAATTGACCGCCCGATTAGCCCGTACCGCTCCTTCATCTCTTCGGTTCGAACCCAGGTGTCGCCGGCGATTTTTGCAATCAGCCCCTTGAATACGCGCTCGAACGCTTCTTTTGTGGCATCGTCCGACAAAGCCTCCGCCTGCGCCGCCGACAGCAATGGCCGCATATCCGTCAGCAGCCGCGGATTTGCCAGTTTAGCGAACATCCGTTCCTCGGCCTGGGCCCGGGATATCGCTTGGCCGGCAAACTGAAGATAGAGGCCGAACATTTCGGTGATCCGATCAACGTCAAGTCCGGCGAACACATCCAGGGCATGGGAGAGATCATAGAGGTCACGTCCTTTGTCGCGTTGCAGGAGAGCCCGCAGCTTCGTGGCCAGCATTTCCTCCCGAGAGAAGGTAGGAATCGCAGCCTCGCCGGCAAACCAAGGGTTGTCTATCCGAAATGGTATCGCTTGCGGCGGATCGTAGGCTTCGATTTCGCGCGTGTTGATTTCGACCTTGAGGCGAATTGGCACACCGCTTCCGTCTTCCCCTTCCACTCGAAAGCGAAATTTGGGCGCGACTGGACTTTGATCGAATTGGGCGCGGCCAAGCCACGGCTCTAGTACCTCACGCAGTTGATCCAGAATCGGTCCTATCGGACCAGAGGTCGTTCGGACGAGATCTATGTCTTCCGAATACCGCATCGACTTGGGGAAGTGCAGCTTGTTCAGTGCCGTGCCGCCGCGAAAACGCAGTTCAGCGGATAGGAGATCGTCATTGAAGATGTCGATGAGCGCGCGGCTTATGATGAGGTCCTGCTCGACCTGACGCTGATCGGCCCACGGAACGACGTTACCCCAGGCAACAATGTTTTGAGCTGGGATCATTCGTCGACCTCCGGCGTGCGACGCACGACCACACGCCAACGGTCGTCGTGCTCCTGCGGCGCGGGCGTGAAATCGGGATCGCGCGTTTCATCGCGGTCGAGCTCCGTCCACGGCGTGGCGCCGCGCGCCGTCAGCGCAGCGTGCATCAGATTGGCGCGATCCGCATGGCCTAGTCGTTCCAGCAAGTGGCCGAGACGCTGGACGACGGGCCGCTCGGCCGCATCGGACAGCGCGGCGAGCTGGGACGGATCGATCTTTTCGGAAAGGTCAGTGAGCACTGTCGCAACGTTGTCGATTCCGCCCGCAGCCTGTGGGTAGCGCAGGAGGTCGAGCGCCGTGAGGGCGGGTGAGGATATTTTCATTATTCCTGTATCTGTTTTGCGATCCTCGATACCCGACTCCACTGCTGCGATGTCTTTGCGGTAATAGAAGACGATCAGGTTGCGGCCAGCCTTGATCTTCGGCATGCGTTTTGAGGTGACGATCTGGAATTCCATCACGGCCTGGTGCGTGGCTCCGTGAAGTTCTGCCGCCTTCAGCAAGCCGACATAGTAGGACTGGTGTTCGTGGCGCATCAGGGAATCGATGTACCATGACGGCGGCGGCGCACCCCAGGAGGCGAACTGCGGAGGCACCGCGACATAGAACCCCTGCCGAGGTCTGATCAGCGCCTTGCGTCGCTGAAGGCGCTCGGCGGCGTCGAGAAGCGCACCGCGTCCGACGCCGAGCGCCTGTTCCGCCTGTTGGCTCGTAAAGACCACCTGTCCTGCGGAAAGCAGGCTTGCTACATGAGCTGACAGGGCAGAGCGTTGATCGTGAACCATGCCCCATTATCCGCTCTTAGCGCGGATATTTCAACATGATTTGATTAGCCGAGCAAACCGTTCTCGCGTTTCGTACCACGAGCGGTTTTTCAAACATGATTTGTCAAAAATGGATATCTGGGTATCTTCCCGACGAGCGTTCCAGGCCAAGATCGACCGCCTTGGTCGCCATGCAGGTGCAGCTTATCTATGTCGAAACAATCCAAGCCTTCCAGAAAGCACCATTATGTAACCCAGGCGCAACTCCGTCACTTTGCGCGACGAGGCCCGCACCCAGATCCACGTCTTCGACAAGACGACCGGCAAGAGCTTCACGTCATCGATCTTGGACGCGGGTTCGGAAAACGACTTCAACACAATCACCGAGGATGGCGGAAGGCTCAATTTCGAGGGGATGTACGACGCAGTTGACGATGCCGGAGCAGCTATTGTCGCCCAGATCGCGGAGCGCCGCTCTTTGTCATGGATGGGCGAGCAGCAGGTATTGGCGCTGGCGGACCTTGGAACTGTCCAGATGCTGCGAACAAAATTGGCCCGTGAAACGCCGGGCGTCCTTGTCGAAGAGATGCGGGACTTGCTCGACAAACTCGGAGCCGATTTGCACGACCCGCACTTGGCACCGCCGACTGACGCCGATGCCAAGCGCGGCACGATCGAGGCATTTGTCAAGCGCACCAGCCATCGAAATTCGTTTCTCCGGTTGATGCCGGGCCTGGTTGAGCCCGCGGGCTCCGCGCGCTTCCTGATCTCTGACCACCCGGTCGTGTTCACCAATCCCTTCCCCTATGGCGATCATGGGCTACAGGCGCAGGGTATCCTCGTGCATCTGCCGTTGAGCCCGACACTACTCTTGACCTGGCATTGCCCAACGATCGTTGCACGGCTTGACCGTCTCCTGTGCACCGAAGGCAAAGAGCATGCGACGCTACGGGCTTACGGCCGGCGCCTGATTTCCGGAGAACCCGCCGCCATCAGCGATGAAGAGGTTGAGCGCCACAACGTAGTACAAGTGACGCAGTCGCGGCGTTTCCTGTTCTCGCACGCGGCAGACTTTAGCTGCGTCCGCGATCCGCTCACGACAGAACCCAGGTCGGGACAGCGGGATGCGTTGGTCCATCTTGGCAGGATGGGAGAAGGGCCCCCGCCCCGACGACGCATGCCCGACGGATGGAACATGGTGGTGCATGGTCCGCGCGACCATTGCTTGCTGCATCTCGAAGAGATCGATCCGGACGGCGAAGGGATCACGGCGCGGACCTGCGATCTAGCGCTGCTCGATGCCGCAGCCCGAGACCCGCGGCTCGATTATGTCGAGCTATACGACGGGCCGCGGCAGCGCAGGCATCTCGGCCAGGTGAAACTTGAGACGCTTGCCACGCGCGGGCCTGGCTGGTTCAGGGCGGTGCATTTCGATGACTCACTGCGAGCCCTCGACCGCCATATCAGCGAAACGAGTGGCAAGAAATCGATTGAGAAGCGCCCCAACGCTGAAACCTGCACGGAGAGTTCTGCAGGACGTCGAACGTCTTCTCTTGGCTAGAACAATCCGTGAAGACCGCTTAGAAAGTTGGTGCGCCGGTGACAAGTCGGTGTGCCCGCCGGAATAAAATCGTACCTGCGGGATCAACTTGCTTGGGGGCGTAAAGTTGTGGCGATCCTTGATCCGCGCGTGCTCGAATTGATCGAGACTTTGGTGGCAGCTCGGCTGGACTGGTTGGCGTTCGAGTTGATCGAAGGAATTCGGCTCGGCCGTTTGCCCGATGAGCCCGAAGAAGTGCTCGCGGCCGCGCGCCAGTCAGTGCGCAGCAATGCCCAGCCCAAGGCCCGCGGCGAGCCGCGCGCTCTGCTAGATGAGCCGAAGCCGATACCAGCGGGCGAGCAGGTAGAATGGGCAGCGGCCTATGTCGAAGAGCGGCTCGACGCGGCGCTCGAACAGCTGCAGGCGTCGTTGGAGACCCTCGACTTCATCGTCGAAGGGACCATCGAGCGGCAGGATCCTCAAGACGTTCCGACACAGGCATCCGGCAAGACCGATCAGGGTGTGACACTGGTCCTGCTCGATCTCGAGGGCGATCGGAAAAGCAGCCGCGACGATGTTGCAGGCGCCCGCGGCGACTTTTTCACGCTACATGCAGCGTTGGCGGAGTGGACCGCTCTGTCTCGCGGACAGGCAACAACATGATCCCCGCTGTCCAGACCGCGCTCAACACGATCGTAGGCCGCGTCACTACCCTCGACCACGCGTCCGGCGCCGGGCGCATCTTCGAGCTATTCGTGATGACCAGCCTCGCGCGCGGCCTACGAGACGCTGGCTTTGGCGTCTGGCTCCAGCGATCCGACGGGACCATTATCCGCCCCGGTGATGCCGATCGGCGTTTCATTCAACGCGGCGGTGCGCCTACTGGCGTCCCCGCAGCCTCGGCGGGGCCGACCAATGCCACTGTGATCGGCTTTCGCTGGGGCCACCGGAGGAAGTGGGAAATCTGGAACGGCATTCAATTCGCCGGTCGTAGCGCCGCGACACACGAGATCGACATCTCGATCGTGCCCGGCAGTGTCGGGACCGAGATCCGTAAGGCCGGCGGCATTCCGGTGGGTCGCCCGCGCGTAGCGATTGAGTGCAAGGATGTCGGCACCTCCGGCAGCGTCGACGAGATGCGGGCCTTCATCGCGCGGCTCTATGATGTTACGCTGCTTCACGCGCATCATCGTCACATGCACTTTCCCGACGCGCGGGCGCTGCATCCCGGTAGCCCGAACGAGCCGAAGCACCGAGCAATTGTAACCTATTGGCAGGAAAACCGGCGCACCAAGAATATCATCGCACGCCGCACTGGGTTCACGGCGGGGACCGCGCCGCTCGGCGAGTATCATCGCGTCGAACCGCACCGCGATATCAGCGTTGGAAGCAGCACAGTCGATGAGCTGATCTGGTCGGTCGTCAATTGGGCCCGCCGCAATGCCTGAACCGGACGAATTCACGCAGAAACAATCTGTAGAGGCAATTCGCCTCTACACCGTCTATCGACACGAGCTCGATTATAGCGAGATCGGCGGTCGGTTTATGCCCTATCGCTGGTGGACGCTCCCCAACCCGCTCACCGTGATATGGATGCCGTATTCCAGCATGTTGTCGGAATATGCCTCGGAGCTCGCGAACATCATCAACGACCTGACTCATGACGTGCGTCGGCTGCGCGCATGGGCGCGCGTCGCGGCCGCACTCTCCGATAAAGAGAAGCTCGCAGTCTCACATGAGTTCATAAACACGCTGGGGACGGTCGCTCTCGGGAGGCCCTATGCGATCAAGTCGCGCTTCGCCTTCGCGGCGGGACATCTGTGCCACCAAGCCAATAGGACAAAAGATCTGCAAGGGTGGCGTGACGAGTTCCCGAATGAGCGAGCGCTCTATCTGGACGATATAGACCCGATTTGCAGGGGGTGGCGACGCTTCCGGACTTTCAAGCGCCGCGTCGAGCCTATCGCCGGCGGCGCGTTCAAGCGGGCTACCGGGGACTTCCGTAACGCCTACAATCATCGTTTTTCGAGCCGGTTTCTCATTGGTATGAGCGCGATGGTCACGCGTCTCGTCGGCGAAGACGGGCGCATCTGCTACGGTATTGGCGGCAGCGAGCCGCTTAATCTCGATCAGGTTGCCGATTTGCTCGCCATCGAGCGTGACCACTGCTATCGCGCCTTTGAAGCTTTTCAGGCGCTAGTCGCGGAGTACACCGCGGCGATCACGGCAGCGAAGGAACACTTCACTCCTGAACCGTAATTCCCCTTTGTCCCGGAACGCTCAGTAGCGCTGCTTCATGTAGCCTGGAATCACGAACCTCTGCACATCAGGCTGCGACCTTGAGCGGTTCATAGCATCCCAATACATGGCGACAGCCACCGGTTCGGTGACCGCTGTACGCGCGCCCGACCGCGTGTGACGTCGCCTTCATGATCGGCTTCCAACTTGGTGTCGGTCGCGTCCTTGTCGAGCAGATCCTGGCAACGCCGCAGCTCTTCGCGCACCGCCTTTGTCGCCGCGGTATGTGCCGGCTGGGGTCCGGCGGCGCTCACTGACGGAAGGTCGGAGAATACAGGAATGAGCCGTTCGAGCACGACCTCAAGCGCGGCTCCCTTGGCAGCAGACCATGCCGCGATTGTCGGCCGGTGTTCTCGCTCCCAGGCTGCGCGGCGAAGCAGCGTCGCTTCGGTATTTCATGAGACCTGTTCTTTCTACGCGTGCCGAAAATCCCGACGTTCGACGCATATTTGACCGGAATCACGCGCGTGCCTACCCTTCAGCATGTTTGAAATCACCGGTGACGACGTTGCTCTTTTGAACGACGGGGACCTTCGATCTCTCGTCGCTCTCCTTTGCGAGGCGGAATTACGCCGCCGTGGCCTTCCTGCTTCGGCGGTGACCTGGGGCGGCAATCAGACCGCCGCTGATGGCGGCCTCGATGTCCGAGTTTCGCTCCCCGCCGGAACGCCGATCGACGGGTTCGTACCGCGCGCCGCCACGGGCTTTCAGGTGAAGAAGCCGGATATGCCGCGCGGCGAAATTCTCGCGGAAATGCGCTTGGCAGGAACGGTAAGGCCCGTCATTCAGGAATTGGCGGCGCAAGCCGGCGCCTACATCATTGTCAGCGCAACCGGATCGACTGCGGACGGGGCGCTTGCCAACCGGCGCAAGGCGATGGCGGATGCAGTCAAGGATATCGCGCAGCGGGATCAGCTCGCCCTCGATTTCTATGACCGCGGACGCATTGCGACATGGGTACGCGGTTATCCGGGCCTTAAACCGTGGGTCCGCGATCGCATCGGCAAGTCTCTGTTGGGTTGGCAACCCTATGGCTCTTGGGCGCATAAGCCTGTCGGCAGCGACGATAGCTACCTTGCCGATGACGCATTGCGCATCCAGACCGGCAGCACGGAGAATGGCGATGGCGTCACCGCACTCGCTGGCCTTGAGAGAATCCGCGACCTTCTGGGCCAACCCGGTAAGGTTGTGCGTTTGGTCGGACTTTCCGGCGTCGGGAAGACCCGCTTTGTCCAGGCGATTTTCGATCCAGTCGTAGGCGCGCGCAGTCTCGATCCGTCGCTTGCCGTTTATGCCGACATGGCGGACACGCCCGATCCGCAACCGATCGCGCTCGCCAGCAATCTGGTCGCCCAACGCATGCGCGCAATCCTGGTCATCGACAATTGCCCGCAGGAACTGCATCGGCGGCTTTCGGAACTTGTCCGCACTGCCGGCAGCACGATCAGCGTAGTCACCATCGAATACGACATTCGGGAGGACGAGCCCGAGGGCACGGACGTCTTCGGGCTGGAACCGTCATCGCCCGACCTCGTCCAGAAACTGGTCAACCGTCGCTTTCCGTCGCTCTCCGACGTCGAAGCACAGACCATTGCCGAATTTTCTGGTGGGAACGCGCGGGTCGCCTTGGCGCTTGCGGAAACGGTAGGCAAGAATGAGTCGCTTGCCGGACTGACCGATGACGGCCTTTTTCGGCGCCTGTTCCAGCAGCGGCATGAGCACGACAGCGGGTTGCTGCTAGTGGCGCAAGCTTGCGCGCTGGTCTTCTCGTTCGATGGCGAAACTGTCACTGGCGACGAGTCCGAGATCGTCCGTCTGGGTGGCCTGGTCGGAAAGGCCGCTGCCGAGATCTTCGCGGGCATTGCCGAGCTTCGCCGCAGGGACCTCGTGCAGCAGCGCGGAATTTGGCGGGCAGTGCTGCCGCACGCCATCGCAAACCGCCTTGCCGCGGTGGCGCTCCAGAACATACCTTGGGCAACCATTGAAACCCAACTCGTCAACGGCGCCTCGGAACGGCTGCTCAGATCATTTTCGCGGCGTCTCGGCTACCTTCACGGCAGCAAGGAAGCGGTCGTTATCGTTGATCGTTGGCTTGGTCCCGATGGCTATGTGGCTGACATCGCCAATCTGAATGGGTTCGGACGGGCGATCCTAGAAAACATCGCGCCTGTGGCGCCGGCGGCCGTCCTCGATGCGATCGAGCGCGCAACTCGCGGGCCTGACAGCGAGACAATGCGAGAAAATGGACGGCATCTTTTGCGGCTCATGCGTTCGCTTGCGTACGATCCCGAATTGTTTGATCGGACGGTCCCCCTCCTGGCAAGCTTCGCACGTCCGGAGGCCGATGGCGCGCGCGACGAAGCGACCGACGCCGTAGAATCCCTGTTCTACCTCTATCTCTCCGGCACGCACGCCAGTGTCGACCAGCGCCTGCGCGCGGTCGAAACCTGGCTGCGTTCAAGCAATCCGGCCGACCGGGCGCTAGGCATTCGGGCGCTAGGCGCAATGTTCGAAGCCTATCACTTCACGTCCTCATACAACTTCGATTTTGGCGCGCGGCCGCGCGATCACGGCTACTATCCGCGAACGGATGCCGAAGTGCTCCATTGGTTCGAGTCCGCGCTGAATTTGGCCGGAACCCTCGCGACAGCGGACCATCCCGTAGCCCCGGCCATCCGCGCGCTGCTGGCGGATAAGCTCCGCGGGCTATGGTCGTCTGCCGGCGCATTGGATGCACTCGAACGGACGGCCAGGGGAATCGCGGCTAGCGGCTTTTGGCGCGAAGGATGGATTGCCGTCCGTCAGACCCAAAAGTTCGTTGGCCAATCCATGCCCGAGGGGATAGCTGCGCGCCTGGACGCTCTTGAGAAGCTTCTCCGGCCTGCCAACCTCATCGAGAACGTCCGGGCGATCGTCATGAATCGCAGGGGGATCGGCGCCCTTGATTTCGATGATATCTATGGCCCTGATGATGACATCGAGGCTGAAACCGCGCGCACTGAGCGCATCATACTGCAGCTTGGCGAGGAGCTGGCGCATGACGCAGATGCCTTTGCCACCTTACTCCCCGAGCTTGTCGGCGCCGAAGGGCAATTGTGGCTGCTGGGACGCGGCATGGCTCAGGCTGCGCCTGATCGCGGCGCACTTTGGGACGTCCTTGTCAGCGAGTTGGCGAAGACACAGGAATCCAATCGGAATGTTCAGGTGCTGCGCGGAATTCTACACAGGGTTGCGGAACACGATGCCGCCGGAGCCGACGGGCTTCTTGATGCGGCTTTGCTTCATGACACATTGGCATTGTGGTTTCCGACCCTGCAATCGGCCGTGCCGATCAATTCACGAGGGATGGGGCGTCTCCGTCAATCGCTCGCAAGCAACACGGCGCCGATCGCGCGGTTTCATGTGCTGGGTTGGGGCCGGGCAACCGACGGGATCGACCCATGCGAGCTAGCCGATCTGATCGTGGCGATCGCCGACAAAGCCGGTGGCTTCGACGTAGCTATTGAAATTCTTTCAATGCGCTTTCACGCCGACCGCACGCAAAAGAACGAGCCATCGCCGCATAGTCTGGAAGCTGGGCGCGAGCTTCTCCGGCGTATCACCTTCGGCGACAAGAACGACCGCGAGGATCATAGATTGGGGCGAATTGCGCAGTTGTGCCTTGTTGGCGATGCCGGGGCTTCCATAGCTCACGATCTCGTTGGAAAGTTTCTGGAGGCGACGAAAGACCACAAGACCCAAGCCTACTATCATGACGATCTGGTGAAGGGCGTCGTTAAAGCACAACCGGTTGTCGCACTTGACGGGCTCTTTGACGGCGATGCGGCGCTGCGCAAAAGCGGCGTGAGAGCTATCGAGGATATGACGCACATGCATGGCAATCCGTTGGATTCCGTGCCGGATGATGTCCTCATTGCGTGGTGCGAAGCTGAAGCCGCGATTCGCTATCCCGTCGCTGCCGCGACGGTCACGCTGTTCCGCCGACCCGACGAAAAGGCACCGCTGCAATGGACCCAAGCGGCGCGGATGGTGCTGGAAAAAGCCCCGGACCGTGTGCAGGTCTTGGCCGAATTTCTGCGGCGGTTCCGGCCGCGCACTTGGAGCGGCTCGCGCGCCGCGATCATCGAGTCGAACGTGCGCATGCTGGATGAGTTGGATTTTGGCGGTGACGCCGCCGCGATCAGCTTTGTCGAACAAGCAAAGAAGGGCCTTGCGGACGCGGTTGCCGAGGAACAGCGGTGGGAGACACAGCGCGACCGTGGCCGAGACGAGCGTTTCGAATAGCGACGCTGGAATCGCCGACAAGAACGCGTGTGGCGCGTCCGCCAGAGCGAACCTGGCTCTCGAAACAGCGCCGCGCGAAGAGGCGTCTCAGCCATGCGGCTTCGATCCCTCGCGCGCACGTAAGGTGAGCGACAAATGCTCCGCTTCCTCTCATTTGACGAAGGGGCCGCCCCAGGAATATCGGCGACTACGCTCGTGAGGTTGGCCGGCCTCACTATGGTTTGAGCGCCCGACCCGGAACCGCTCCTTGTCCGAAATATGCCCACGAATTTCGGACAACGGCGCCAAAGAGCTCCTGGCCGCTGTGTGCTGGAGCGATGAGCCTATTGAGAAGCCGCTAACATACGCAACGGCGGCAGGCTGCTGCGCGGCAGCAAGCAGCTTAATCCTCGATCTCGACTTCGGCGTTGTAATGATGGGAGGAAAAGTCGGGCATGATGTCGCCCGCCAGCAACTTCTCTTTTGAGAGCAGGCCTGCATCCTCGAGCGCCTCGAAATCCGGCAGGTCGCGCAGCGTGTCGAGCCCGAACTCCAGCAGGAATTCTTTTGTCGTCACATAGGTGTAGGGCGCGCCCGGCGTTGGGCTGCGCGGACCGGAAGCGATCAGGCCGGCACCGCGCAGATGACCAATAAAATCGCGACTGATCTCCTTGCCGAAGAAAGACGACAGTTCGGCGCGGGTGATCGGCTGGAAGTAGCCGATGCACATCAGCACCAAAACCTCCGACTGCGTAAGGTCGGCCGTCTTCCCACTTCCACCTACAGCAGCACGGATGGCGTCTGCATAGGCAGGCCGGGTCAAATGTTTCCAGCCGCCGGCGACCGAAACCAGATCGTAAGGGCGGCCGCGCAGCTCCTCGCGGATGTCGTCGATGAGAAGATCAATGCTGCAGCTTTTCCCGACGATGCGGGCGAGCATTTCGCGGTCGACCGGCTCGCTAGCGGCGAAGATCGTTGCTTCGACCCGGTGCATCCATTCACGCCAACGCGCTTCCGGCGGCAGATGATCCAGTTCCCGGTCAAACAGCTGGTCAGCTGATCGACGGTCATCTGGCCGGTTCCCTCCTCGCCTACGTGCACTCTCCGCCATTGTCTTCACAGCCCGTAGATGCGGAAGGTAGCGCGGCCGGACAATTCACACACGGCACCGAGCTCGACCAGCCGGTCGAACAGGCGGCGCAGGCCGCGATCGCTCATGCCGGCGATTTGTTCTGAGGCGACGATCGCGTCGTCAGAGAGCAGCTTTTCCACGACGACGTCCGCCGCCTTGGCCCTGAGTTTCGGCGCAACCGCAAGCAGCCGGTCCGCCCGGCGCTCAAGTTCGGCGAAAAGATCAATGGCGCGCAGCGCTGCGCGCGCCTGCGCGGCCAGCAGGCTTTTGGCCCAATCGGCTTCCGTTTCGGCGCCGGCAGCCAGAGCGGCAGTCACTGGTCGACGCGCCCGGCCCGTACCCACAACTAAGGTCGCTTCGGCGCCCAACAAAGGGATTGCAGGTGTCCAGCCTAGCCGCTGCGCGAGCAAGACATCGGCAAGCCAGGCTCCGAGAACGCGCCGGAGGCCGTAACGCTCCGCGGCCGCGAAGGCCCCGACCAGCGTTTCGACCGTGCCGGTGTTGGCGGCAAGCTGTCGCAGATCGTCCGTCAGATCGCTGACCGCCTCATCGTTGAGCGTGAGACCTAGATCTTCCAGCACCGCGGCGACATTTTTCTCCGTTAGCAGATCGTCCGCTGGCCGAGATGCCAGCCGCCGCCAAGCAAGAAGGAAAAGGCCGGCGGGACCGACATTGTCGCCCGGTCTTGTGAGCAATACGGCATCGCGCAAGGCCGCTTCGTCCTCGACGCGCCCTGCCTGCCGTGCCGTGACCGCAGCCGCCGAAAGCGCCAGGCGCTGCCGCCAGGCGCCGGCCCACCGCTCCCGCCGGCGGACCACCGCATCGAGCGCGCCGATGGCGGCGCCGGCCGTGACTGCAATGTCCTCGATGCCTTGTCCCGCAACCGTTTGGGTGTCGAGGGCGGCCCCGCGCAACCAGGTCGGCACCGTTGCCATCGGTGCGATCGAAGGGGCGCCGCCAAGCACGCCATGGCGAGACCGAGAGGGTTTGGGTCGCAGAATCATCGCAAGCACGATGAATCATGACGGCGCTTTTAGCAATCTATTTGCGCAGAAAGCGCTGTGCTTGTCGGCATCATAAAACGAACGATAATCTTGCATTATCATTCATAAGATGGCCTACTGCCGAAATGGCTTCTATTGTCGAGCAAAACCCGGAAAACCGTACCGAGCTACCTTCTGCTCGACGAGAGAGCGCGTCGGAAAACGCCTTTCTGGACGATAACCGCCCAGCTGGCGACATTCCGGTCGACGATTTGCCCGATATCATCGACCTGGTGATGGCGATGGGGCAGCAGGCGGAGGCGGCGATTGAGCCAGCATCTGCCGTCCCCGGCGACGAGATCCCCTCCCCTGCCCTGCCATCCGCAGAAGTCGTGCCCGTCGGGCGACATCCGAGCCAGCTCGACGAGCTTGCCGAACGCGCGCGCGGTTACGTCGAGGCTGCCAGTTCCGCCAACACCCGCCGTGCCTATGCCGCCGACTGGAAACACTTCTGCGACTGGTTGCGCCGCCAGAACCTCGTCCCGATGCCGCCGGATCCCGAGACCGTCGGGCTCTACATCACGGCCTGCGCCTCTGGTGGCGTTTCGCCAAGGAAAGGCACCGAAGGCCGCAAGGATGCCGTTTCGACCATCGAACGGCGTCTGTCGTCGCTCACCTGGAACTATGCCCAGCGCGGCCTTGCCCTCGACAGGAAGCATCGCGCCATTGCCACCGTCATGGCTGGCATCCGCAATGCCCACGCCCGCCCTCCCCGGCAGAAGGAGGCGCTCCTGCCGGAGGACTTGGTTGCCATGCTGGAGACACTTGAGCGCGGCAATTTGCGGGGCCTGCGCGACCGCGCCATGCTGTTGCTCGGCTTTGCCGGTGCACTGCGCCGCTCCGAGATCGTCGGCCTCGACTGCGGTCGCGACCAGACCGAGGACGGCTGTCAGCTGACCGGATATCGTGAGATTCGCCGCCTTTCTGAATCGGTTTTCGTGAGACTACGTGCATGGCGACGAACCCGCTTCTCTTTAAGCATTTGATTTTCCAACCTTACTGACGATTGTTGCC
>NZ_JAFLWW010000006.1 GCF_018555685.1 Aminobacter anthyllidis | reverse complement strand
TGTAGCCCTTGAGCTCGGCTTCCGAAGGCCGGCGCACCTTCAGCACCACATCGGCCCTGGCCGCATCGGATGCCTTGCCGATGACAGCCCCCACCGCCGCAAAATCGGCATCGGGAATGCGCGACAAGGTCCCAGCACCCGTCTCGACAACAACCTCGAAACCAAGCCCCACAAGGCGTTTCACCGTATCCGGCGAAGCTCCAACACGGGTCTCAATCAACTCAAGCTCTCTGGGTATGAATATCGTCCCGGACATCCGAGGTCTCCGCGCAAATGTTCGTCCGCCGGGAAAACCTCCCGGCGGCGCTCATGCCGTTACTGCAGTATTTGCCGATTTGACGGATCGGCCGAACCGACTATAGCGCCGCGCGCCCACTGGCTGCGCAATAGACGCCGTAAAACCCTGAACCAGTGCATGGTCCCGAAAATCGTTTCCGACTTTCGGGATCAAGCACTAGTGGGCGACGAGGATGCCCTTGGCTTCGAAGATCGCCCGGATCTGCCGGACATAGCCGTGATAGTCCTTGTCCTCGTGGGTCTTGCTCCACTGACGCGGGCGCGGCAGGTCGATCTTGAGATCGAGGTCGACGCGGCCCGGACGGGGCGACATCACCAGAACGCGGTCGGCAAGGAACACCGCCTCGTCGATGCCGTGGGTGATGAACAGCACCGTGTTGCGCAGGCGCAGCCACATCGACTGCAGATCCATGATCATCTGTTCGCGCGTCAGCGCGTCAAGCGCGCCGAAGGGCTCGTCCATCAAAAGCAGGCCCGGTTCCTGGATCAGCGCCCGGCAGATCGCCACGCGCTGGCGCATGCCGCCGGAAAGCTCCGAGGGAAACTTGTTGCCGAAGCCTTCGAGCCCGACCTGCGCCAGCAGTTCCTCGGCGCGAGGGCGATATTTTGCGACGTCGAGCCTCTTGATCTCGATCGGCAGCAGGATGTTGTCGAGCACTGAGCGCCAGTAGAGCAACAGATCCGACTGGAACACGACGCCGGTCTTTGGATGCGGCTTGCTGACGCCGTCGCCGTCGATGGCAATGCTGCCGGTCGAGGCGGGTGTCAGTCCGGCGAGCAGCGAAAGCAGCGTGCTCTTGCCGCAACCGCTGGGGCCGACGACAGCGACGAAGCTGCCGGGCTCGATCTTGAGATCGATCTTGTCGAGGGCGAGGACGTCGTCGTCCTCGCGTGTCTTGTAGATCTTGGAAAGCCGCGAAATGTCGACCGCCGCGCCCATCTGGGTAGTGGCACTCATGGGGTTGCCTCACTGAACCTGTTGTCGATGCTCGGCCGCGGCAGCGGCCGGCTGATTACTTGCCGCCCTGACTACTTGGCGGCGTCGCGCTTGTAGGTGACACGAGCCTCGATGGTGTCGATGATGAAGTACAACATCACACCAAGCCCGGAGATCGTCACCACGGTGGCGAAGTTGAGCGTCGTGTCGAACAGCGAGTTGGCTTGCAGCTGCAGGTAGCCGAGGCCGCGCTCGGCGGCGACATATTCGCCGATGACCGCACCGATGACGGCAAGCGACACCGCAACCTTGAAGCCGCCGAAGATGTTGGGCAGCGCCGCCGGCAGACGGACCTTGAAGAAGGTCTGCCATTCGCTGGCGCCCATCGAACGGACGAGGTTGACCAGGTTCTTGTCCAGCGACTGCAGGCCGACGACTGTCGAGATGACGATCGGGAAGAACGAGATCAGGAAGGCCAGCGTGATCTTGGGGGCCCAGCCATAGCCGAGATAGAGCACCAGAAGCGGCGCCAGTGCCACCTTGGGCACCGTCTGCAGGGCAACCAGGATCGGGTAGATGGCGCGTTCGAACGCCCGGGAATAGAAGATTGCCAGCGCCAGCGGGATGCCGACGAGCACGCCCATGGCAAAACCTGCAACCACCTCGAACAGCGTGACATAGGCGTGGGAGGCGAGCAACGGCAGCTCGTTGACGATCCGCTTGGCGATTGCCAGCGGCGTCGGCAGGACAAATTCCGAGAGCCCGGACCAGGGAACCAGAACCTGCCATGCGCCAAGCAGCACAACCGCCAGGATGAGCGCCGAATAACGCTCAAGCCATGGCCCTCGTGATTTCTTCTTGCTGCTCATGCCCTTGCCTTGCTTTTTCTGCGCCTGAGCGGCGCCGATTACATCCGTGCTCGCCACCGTAGCCTCACTGCGTCAGAAGTTCATTGGTATAAAAGGTCGACATCGGCTTGGCGTCGCCGATTTCCTCGACGCTGCCGATCAGCTTGATGGCGTCGGCGATCGCCTTCTCGTCGATCCAGCCGATTGGCGTACCGCTCGGCGAGTGGATCGATGCCGACGTCGCCTCGATCTGCTGCTGCACGACCTTGTCGGACGGACCAGCCTGCCAGACGGCCTTGAGCGCTGCAGTGGCCGCAACCGGGTCGGCGCGGGTCAGCTCGATGGCCTTGGCGTTGGCGGCCAGGAAGCTCTTCAGCGCCGGGCCTTTCTTGGCGATGCCGTCGTCGCTGGCCACCACGGCCATGCCGGGCACAGCCAGACCGAACTCGGTGAGATCAAGCGTCGGGAACTTCTGGCCGGTCTTGTCTTCGAGCACCGGCAGATCGTTGGTCTTGTAGACGCTGACCACGTCGACCTGCTTCTGCAGGAACTGCGGCACACGCGACTGCGAGTCCATCTGGACTTTGGAAACCTTGCTGCAGTCGACCTTGTTGATCTCGCAGAAGGCGCCGAGATAGGACGTGCCGGTCTCGCCGACGGCATGAGCGATGGTCTTGCCCTCGAGATCCTTGGGCGAGTTCACCGCCTTGTCGGGATGCGAAATCAGGGCAATCGGCGACTCCGGCTGATAGAGCGCGATGATCTTGACCGGCATGCCCTTCTGGATCGCCGAGATGGCGAAGATGCCGGGCAGGATGACAGCGTCTTCCTGGCCCTGGATCAGCGAGCCAAGCGCTGCCTGCGAGCCAGCACCTTCGCCGAGCTTCAGCGTCACGCCAGCGTCCTTGTACAGACCCTTCTGCTCACCGAGATAGAAGAAGCCATATTCGCCCTTCAGCTTCCAGCTGAAGCGGACATTGACGTCTTCCGCCATGGCGCTCTGGCTTGCAAGAACAGTGGCGACCGCAGCTGTGGCGATGAGCGCCGTGCCGCGAATGAGACCTGTGGCGTACAACATTTCTCTCCTCCCTAACGAGCACCTTGCGGGCGCCCCTATGGCCCGAAGGCCTGCCTCTCTCCCCCGAACAAGGCGCGATAGCTCACGCTCTCGATCCTCATTCTTGATCTCATAGTGTGATCACATTTGATCTTTGTCAAGCGACGAATCCGACGCCACCTCTAACATATGTAGGCCCCACCCCATGGCCGACAACTTCTCCGCCAAGCATCGGAAATCGCTTCGGGATTCGCCACGCGTCGTGACGTCGCGACCAGGCATCGGCCAGGCGACAGCGTGCGCTGCCGTCATCGCCGACGAAAAATGTTTGGACAAAAATCAGATGCCAGCCAGGTTCCGGGCTGTCAGTGCGCGGCCGCGAACGTGCCCGGCAGCGAATTTTCGATCGCCTGACGGCTCAGGTTGCGCGCGATGAAAACCAGCCAACCGCGCGGCATGCCTTCAGGCCAGCGCGGCAGATATTCAGGTGGATAAACGACGTGCTGGACGCCATGGATGACCACCGGTCGCGGGTCGCCCCTGACCGGCAACAGGCCCTTCACGCGCAGGATCGATTGCCCTCGACCGGCCAGAAGCAGTTCGAGCCAGTCGACGAAGGCTGGCCAGTCCACTTCCCTGTCGATCTCGACGGTGAAGGTCTCGATGCCGTCGCTGTGCCGGCCCGCCATTGGCGTGTCGGCCATCTCGAAATGGCGCGGCTCCCAAGTCCCGTCATGGTCAAAAATATCGGCCGCGCCTGGCATGCTTGCGCGGCTTGAAACGAGCTGCCGAACCTGGGGATTGACCTTGCCGACATCCTGGGCAAGCGCATCCAGCCGCCACGGCTCGACGAGATCCGACTTGGTGATGACCACGCAATCGGCCAGAGCCACCTGCTGGACAGCTTCGGCGAAGTTGCCGATGCTGTTGGCGCCGCTGACGCCATCGACGGTGGCGACAATGCTGCCCGCGCGATAGCCGCGGCGGAGCTTAAGATCGCTCATCACCGCCTGCATGATCGGCGCGGGGTCGGCGAGGCCCGTGGTCTCAACCACGACCCGGCGAAAAGCCGCCACCTCGCCACGGCGGACCATCGCCAGAAGGTCCGCAAGGGTGGAAACCAGATCATCGCGCACCGCGCAGCACAGGCAGCCAGACGACAGCAGCACCGCGTCCTCGGAAACCTCGCGCACCAGCAGATGGTCGAGCCCGACCTCGCCGAACTCGTTGATGATCACGGCCGTGTCGGCAAGATCGGGCTCGCCGAGCAGGTGCCGGAGAAATGTCGTCTTGCCGCTTCCGAGGAAGCCGGTCAGCACATGGACCGGGATTCGCTCATCGATGGTGGAAGCGGCAGGCTGCACGTCAATTGACCTCGAAGATCGCGTCGATCTCGACCGGCACGTTGCGCGGCAGCGAATAGCAGCCAACAGCGGCGCGGGCATGGCGGCCGGCCTCGCCGAAAACCTCGACCATCAGGTCGGAAGCGCCGTTGATGACCTTGGGGTGATCCTTGAAGTCGGGCTCGGCATTGACGAAGCCACCAAGGCGGATGACGCCGACGACACGGTCGAGATCGCCGTCCAGCGCCTGCTTGAGCTGGGCCAGGATGTTGACGGCGCAGAGCCTTGCTGCGGCCTGGCCTTCCTCGACGGTGAAATCGGACCCGAGCTTGCCCGTATACTTGTCCTTGCCGCCCTCGGCAGGAACCTGGCCCGAAACATAGACCTGGTTGCCCAGGCGGCGGGCCGGCACGTAGTTGGCCGCAGGGGCAACGGTCGCCGGCAGGCTGATGCCGAGCCGCGCGAGATTTTGTTCAGCCTTGCTGGCCATGGCGGGATCCTCCCAGATCGTGATGTCAGTAGTCGAATTGAAGATCGGTCCCCTGCGCGAAAGGCAGTTCGATGCCTTGCGAGCCGGCGACGCTGAGCAGCGCCTTGCAGGTGGTGCGGATGTCGTGGACGATGCCCTTCTTGGCGGCGCCGGCATTGCCTTCCTTCAAGGCGGCAAGGATGTCCTCGTGGTCCGAGGCATTCCAGGGCATCGAGGGGATCAGCAGCGACATGTACATTGTCGGGCCGAACTGCAGCCACAACGACTCGATCAGCGGCATCAGCACGTCGGACGCGGCCGCCTCGTAGAGCGTGAAGTGGAATTTCTGGTTGGACGACAGGCAGTTCAGGATGTCGCGCTTTTCGATCGCCACGAGCAACTGCTTGTTGATGGCCGTAAGCTCGCTGACCAGCGCCGGGGTCGCCTTCTTCGCTGCAAGCTCGGCGGCCATGCCCTCGAGCATCTCGCGCACGGCGAAAAGGTCGCTGAGCTTGTCCGGGCTCAGCCTGGGCACGCGCACCGAGCCACCCTTGGTTTCCTCGAGCGCATTGGCGGCCACCAGGCGGCTCAGCACTTCGCGAACAGGCATGGGACTGGTGCCGAAGCCGGCGGCGAGCTTGCGCAGGCTCATCACCTGGCCGGGCAGGAAAGCACCGACCATCAGGCCGCGGCGCATGTAGCGCAGCACATGTCCGTGGACATGGCCGCGCTCCTTCTTGGGCGCTTCGTTGCCACCGTTGCCGGCGTCCTCAGTCTTGTCTATCCGCACTCTGCTTCTCCGCCTCTCGGAAGTTCCTCAAGAATTGCGCTGTACGAGGAACGGCGTCCGGCGGCGATCCTGCCGCAGATAGACGCCGGCCGGGGGCAGAAGTTGACAGGCCGCAATCTGTGATCTCATATTGTGATCAATAAATGATCTTTGCCAGGACGGCAACCTTTAACTGCCTTGCCGTTTGACCGAGAATGCCGCGACGGCCCAGAGCGCTATCACATCCGCCCATCCGGAGACCCGCCCATGAACGCACCTGCCTTCGACCAGCCTGCCCTGCGCGACCAGATCGCCAACGGCGCCAGGCTCGGCCGGTATGTGTTGCGCAACGTGCGTCTCAACAGTGCAGTGACAAGAACAAGTGCCATCGATACAGCAGGGTACTTTCTTGCTGACGTGACAGTAGAGCACGGCAGGATACTGGCAACAACTCCTGCGCGCAGCCGTTCCATCGAAACAAGCGGCGACAACGTGATTTCCATCGATGCCGGCGGCCGGGTTGCGCTGCCCACCTTCATCGACTGCCACACTCATCTCGACAAGGGTCATATCCTGCCGCGAACGCCGGCAGCCAACGGCACTTTCGAGGGAGCGTTGGCGGCCACGCGCGCCGACCGCACGGCCAACTGGTCCGCCGGCGACGTCACCAAGCGCATGGACTTCGCGCTACGCTCGGCGTTCCACTACGGCACGGCGGCAATACGTACACATATCGACTCGCAACCGCCGCAGGGCCACATTTCCTGGCCTGCCTTCATGGAGCTCAGGCAACACTGGCGCGGCCGCATCGATTTGCAGGCGTCGTGCCTGTTTCCCATCGACATGGCCCGCGACGATGCATTTCTCGACAGAATCACACAGCATGTCGTCAACGCCGGCGGCACACTCGGGGCGGTCGCCTATCCTGCGCCCGACATCGACCATTTGCTCGACAAGATGTTCCTTAAAGCCGCGCAACATGGCCTGGACCTCGACTTCCATGCCGACGAGACCGCGGATCCCGCAGCCGACGGATTGCGCCGCATCGCCGAGGCCGCACGGCGCACGTCCTTTGCCGGCAACGTGCTGGTCGGCCATTGCTGTTCGCTGGCCATGCAGGAAGAGGCAGTCGCCGACGCCACGCTCGACAAGGTCGCGGCGGCAGGTGTTGCCGTCGTCTCGCTGCCGACCTGCAATCTCTATCTGCAGGACCGGCGCCCAAACGGCACGACCCCGAGATGGCGCGGCGTGACCTTGCTGCACGAGATGCGGCGGCGCGGAATCCCGGTGGCCCTGGCCTCCGACAACACGCGCGACCCGTTCCACTCCTATGGCGATCTCGACATGCTCGATACGTTCCGCCTGGGCACACGCGTCCTGCATCTCGACCACCCCGCCGGCGACTGGATCAGGGCTGTGACCACAACCCCGGCCGGGATCATGGGCCTCGAAGGCAAAGGTTGCATCGCCGAGGGGCAGCCAGCCGACTTCATCCTGTTCGAAGGCCGCTCCTGGTCGGAGGTGCTGTCGCGTGCCGAGAGCAACCGCATCGTTATCCGCGACGGCGCACCGGTCGTCACCTCCCTGCCCGCCTATGCCGAGCTCGACGGGCTTGAAGGCATGGCGCTCGATTGAACTGCAGACCGCCTGCAAAACAAAAAAGGCCGCCGAAACCCGGCGGCCTTTTCTATCTCTGCGGCGCCTGGCAATCAGGCGGTCGCGCCGACCTGATAGAGCTCGACCTTGGTGCCGTCGGGGTCGGCGATGTAGATCGTCAGGCCGTAAGGCCCATCATGCAGGTCGGTATAGTACTTCACGCCGGCCTTCTTGAGCTTGGCATCAATGGCGCGCACATCGTTCACTTCAAAAGCGATGTGATCGAGCTGGCGATGGTCCGAAGCCTTGCCATGGATCAGCGCGATGCCCTGGTGGAAGGCCGTGAACGGACGCCCGTCAGCCAGCGGCTTGGCCGGCCGGATCGTGAAGCCCAGCTGGTTGGTGTAGAAGGCAACCGACGTGTCGATGTCGTTGACCATGATCAGCTGGTGGCCGTAGTTGGTGACGCGCGGCTTGACCTGCTCGCCAATCCAGTCGAGCACTTCCGAGGACGGCGCGATCTCGCAGAAATACTGCTTCCAGATCTGCTTTGCCGTTGCTTCCCACTCGGCGTTGACGCCCGACACGCAGTCATCGACGGCAATGACGTCAAGATCGCGCAGATAGGCCTCGCGGATCGAGGTTTCGACGCAGGCATTGGTGGTGGCGCCGGTGATGAACAGATGCTGGGTGCCCAGCATCTTGAGCATCATTTCAAGACGGGTCTCATAGAAGGCGCCAAAGCGATGCTTGCGGATGACGAAGGCCGGATCGAAATCGGCGAGCGGCTTCAGCTCGTCGATGATCTGCTCGTCCCAGCTGCCGGCCAGCGCCGACACCTGCTTGCGCTTGGCGGTATGGCCGAGCAGCTTCTTCTTGGCGCGGTTCTGGTCGACGGCAAAGTGTTCCTGCATCGTCCAGATGACTGGAATGCCGGTGTCCTGGCAGCGCTTGATCAGCTTGGCCAGCGGCGGCACGATCGACGACAGCCGCTTGGTGTCGACGCCCGAAATGCCGAGCGTGCCCTTCTCGTGGATGAAGGCGTTCTGGAGGTCGATGACCAACAGCGCCGACTTGCGGTAGTCGAGGGCTTCGAGGCTCATTTCTTGTGCTCCACCATGTCGATGCCGAGCACGCCGCCGCGGCCCCAGCTGTCCTTGGGGGTCTCGTGGATCACGACATGCAGGTGATCGGGCTTGCAGGCGGCCTCCTCGACCATGGCCTTGGTGATGGCTTTGACGAGGTTGCGCTTCTGCTCGACAGTGCGCCCCTCCCACATCTCTACGACGACGAATGGCATCTTATTTCTCCTCTCTTTCGCTGGGCATGGCGCCGGAGGCCCATACGGGCACGGCGGGCGCGAAGCCCGAAACCAGATCGTTGTCCGCCCGGTCGGTGCCGCAGAGCAGCCACAGTGGACGGTTCGCATAATTGACCAGCACCTGCTCTTCCATGCAGGCACGGTTGGCCGGATGGTTCGGGTCGCGGTCGAAACGGCTGGTCGCCGGCATCAGCCTGACGACGTAGAGCGGTTCGGCGGCATCGAATCCGTCGAGCGCCTCAGCCTCCAGTTCCTCAAGCCTGATCGCCTTGGCCTGAGGGTTGTCGCGACCGACCGGCAGCAGGACGATGGCGCCGGCAAGCGGGCTCACCGGCCAGTAGCGGCCTTCCCGGCCTTGCCTCAGGAACTCAGCGTAGCTGCCCGCTTCGGCAAACAGTTCGCTGTCCCACAAGATAACGTCCGCACCGATGATTTTCCGCGCGGCATCGATCACGACATCGCTCTCGCACAGCTCGAGAAAGCTCCACGGATCGGTGAGGCCGATGACATGGCCCCACGGATTGTGGATCCCCGACAGCCGCTCCTGGCGCATCGTTGCCTTGCGGGCAACGATGCTTGCGACGGCTTCGCGCACCGGCAGCCGCGCCGGTGTCAGCGAAATCCGGCCGGCCAGGTCCAGCTGATCGGGGCTCGAGGTCATGACGGCAGCGTCACGCAGCGGCCGCGGCCATAGTTGGTGTCGGCGACGACGCCGTTTTCGTAGACGACATCGCCGCGTGCCACCGTCATCACCGGCCAACCCTTGAGCTTCCAGCCTTCATAGATGCAGGTGCCCTTGCCGGTGTGGGTAACCGTGCGTTCCTCGTCGAGGTCGACCAGCACCAGGTCAGCGTCGAAGCCGACATCGATATGGCCCTTGCGCGGCCACAAGCCGAAACGACGTGCCGGATTGAACGAGTTGAGCTCGACCAGGCGGCTGAGGGGAAGCCCACGCTGGTGGACGCCGAAATGCAGCATCAGCGACAGCTCCCACGGGAAGGAGACGACGCCGGGGAATTCCGTCCACAAATCCTCGAGCTTCTTGGGCAGGAACGGCACGTGATCGGTGCCGAGACTGTAGACCGAGCCGTTGAGCATGCCGGCCCACAGGCCCTCGAGCTCGTTGCGGTCGCGCAGCGGCGGCGAGATCTTGGCGCGCATGTCGAGATCGTCGTCATAGCAGGTGCGTGTCAGATAGTGCGGGCAGGTCTCGACGGTGACATGCACGCCGCGCGCCTGCGCCTCGGCGGCCAGCACCGGGCCCATGCCGACCGAGGTGTGGACCAGATGAAGCGAGCAACCGGTCTTTTCGGCAAGGAAGATCATGCGGCGGATGGTTTCGACCTCGCAGAAGGCCGGGCGCGATTCCGTATAGGCGCCGAGGTCCTGGCGGCCGGTGGCTGCGATCTCCTTCTTGATCCACGAGGCGATCTGGGTGTTTTCGCAATGCACGTTGATGACGCCGCCCGGAACCTTGGCGAGAATGCGCATCGCGGCGTAGACCCAACCGTCGGTCGCCGGCACGATGCCGATCGGATTGTCGGGCTCGTAGCCGAAATAGCACTTGAACGACTTCACGCCGGTCTTGGCGATGATCTCGGGGATCTCGGCGATGTGCTCTTCGCGCTGGATGCCGAAGTGGAAACCGAAGTCGATGACCGAGTTCTCTTCGCCCAGCGCCTTCCGCTCCTCATAGAACGGCAAGTAGGATTCCTTGAGGTTGCGGATGTAGAGCAGCGCCGTGGTCACACCGCCGGAAGCCGCAGCGGCCGTTTCTGTGCGCATGTCCTCGGCGAAGGGAAATTTCACGCCGAGATGGCAGTGCGGATCGATCAGGCCGGGCATCAGCACGCGGCCTTCGGCGTCGATGGTGCGGGTGGCATTCGGCAGCGACTCGTCCGATCCTGTCAGGACGATCTTGCCGTCCTTGACCGCGACACCGCCATGGAATTCGCCATCGTGGCGAACCACCCGCGCGTTCTTGATGACCAGATCCGCTTTCATGACTTCTGCTCCAAAATTCCTGCAATGCGCCTGACGATGCCGCTCCACTGGCTGCGTCCGACGGTGATGGGCGCGCGTGCTCCCATGCCGCGTGCCCACACGGTCTTCAGGCCGAGTTCGGCGGCCGCGTCGCGGTCAATGGTGCCGGGCGGCGCCGCGACATCGACAAGCAGCGCATGCTTGGGCAAGAGCGCCAGCTGTTCGCGTTCGAGCAGCCGCTTGGGCACGCTGCCGATGACGACATCCATCTTCGGCAGGTAATCAGGCAATTGTTCAAGCGTCAGCGATTCAGCACCCGCCGCATAGGCGGCAGCGCGCTGCACCGGGTTACGCGCCGCGACATGGACATGGGCGCCAAGCGCCAAGAGCGTGTTGGTCAGCAGCGAGCCGATGGTGCCCTGCCCGACCAGGCAGATGTTGGACTTGTGGATGGTGATCTGGGTATTCTCGATGATCACCTTGAGCACGCCCTCGACGATCGCCGGGCCGCGCAACAGCATCAGGTCGACGTCCCACTCATATTCGTGCAGCGTGATGCCAAGTTCGGCGCAATGGCCCTTCAAATTGGCGTCGCCCCAGCCGAGAATGATGTGGCCGGGCTTGCGCATTCCGTCCAGCATCTCGCGTGTCGGGATGATCTTCTCCCGGCATTTCGGCGCAAACAGCGCACCTTCAGCTGTGATTCCGGGGATCGGAAACAGCGCGATGTCGGCGCCCTTCAGCGCGTCGGCCGCATCCTTGGCGTGATAGACGCCCTCGATGCCCTCATCCGGCCAGGGGAAGCCATAAGCGCGGACGGTTGCACCGGCACGGACCGCGCAGCGGGCGATTTCCTGCTCGCGGGCGTCGCCGGCGACGACGGCGATGACTGTGTTGTTCCAGCTCATTGCGCCCTTACCTTTTCAATGACCTGATCCCTGGACATGCCAGCGATGCCCATCGCCTCGGCGGTGCGGCCGCCCTTGCGATAATCGGTGCCGACAGCGATCTGCGCCAGGCTGTAGAGCGAATGCGCCACCGGCGTTTCGACGCCTGCGATCTTCGCGAATTCAAGGAAAGGCAGCAGGCCGTGGCCGAAGTCCTCCTTGTAGTAGCGGTATTCGAGCGAATCCGGACCCTTGATGCGCTTGTTGGCCTCGCCGCCGGCAATTGCCGCGCGGAAGTCGCTGGTGTCGGTGACATCGGCCTCGACTGTGCCGAGCAGCTTCATCTCTTCGACGAGGTTAGGCAGATCATGCCCAAATGCCTTGGCGACCGCCAGGCGTTCGTCGTCGAGCTGCTTCATGACGCGGGCGACACCCGGGGTCATTGCATCGACATAGAAGGTGAAATTGCCGCCGGTCGCCTCGACCCAAGCTGCCGCAAGCACAGCCGCCGGCGGATGCAGGACCATATTGACGTTGGACAGGTCCGACGCGATCACGTCGGCGACCGGGGTAAGGCCCGGATAGAGCTTGCCTGCGATCTCAAGCACTTCGGAGCCGCCTTTCAGCGCTGCGGCCTTGAGCTGCTTGGCTCGGCCGGAAACCGTGACGCCGTCGGGGCGGTACTTGCGCGCGACATAGGTCAGCGTCGAGAACTCGACGACCGGAGGGGCAGCACGTCCGGTACGCGAAAACGTCTCGGCAAATTCGAGCGCACCACCAGTGTGGCCGGGATTGAGCACGACAGGCTTGCTGGACGACCAGCCGGCGGCGGCAAGAGCACTCGCGATCGCCGAGTGCGAGAAGGTCGGCAAAACGACCACCCCCACGTCGACGCCCGAAATTGCCGCCTTGAGATCGGTGGTGATCAGCGCCGGCTTTGCCACGCCCTCGCCGAGCTTGCCTTCGTAGGCGACACCGCCGAGCTTGACATGCGGCTCCAGAGTCTCGGCCGAACGGGCCCAGAAATGCACGTCATGGCCGGCCTGGACCAATTCTGCGACCGACGCTGCACCGCCCGCGCCCGCGCCTAATACTGCAACTTTCATTCTCTCCTCCGGGGGCCGAAGTACGACTACGCTGGCCGCACGACCTCACGCTCGGAATGGGTACTCCTCCCCATCCCTCGCGCCAATTGATTGCTATCAACCAGTTTGATCACACTTTATGATCACACTGAAAATTGTCAAGCGGAAGAATGCGCTTCCGCTCTTCACCCGGCCTGATGTTTCAGTCCAGCGGCTTCGATGCCGGCGATTGCGGCCAGCTCGTCATTGTCAGAGGTGTCGCCAGATATGCCGACGGCGCCTAGTAGCTTGCCAGCCTGGTCGCGGATCAGCACGCCGCCCGGCACCGGCACGATCTTGCCGCCGGAAACGGCGTTGAGGCCTTCCATGAAGTGCGGACGCTCCCTAGCGGCCTGGTCGAGCCAGCGCGAGCCCATACCGACGGCCAATGCGCCATAAGCTTTTCCGCTGGCGATCTCGTAGCGGAGCATAGATGCGCCATCCTGCTTCTGGAGCGCCTTGAGATGGCCGCCGGCGTCGAGCACGGCAACGGTCAGGGGTTTGGCGTCCGTGCCCTTGCCGAGGGCTGCAACGATGATGGTGTTGGCGGCGGCGAGTGTCAGTTCGGTCATTTTAGTCTCCTTGGCTCGGTTTGGTTGGTCGCCGCCGATACGAAGGCTCGGCGATCTAGTTTCGAAGCGATGGCTGCTGCCCTCTCAGCGCCGCCCCTCATCCGCCTGCCGGCACCTTCTCCCCGTGAAGAACGGGGAGAAGGTCACAGCTCTGGCGTCCTCCTGTTAGGGACGAGGAATGGCCGAGACCGCTCTCTCCTATGGCATAGACGACGAGCGCAAACGTGGACGCCCCCTCTCCCCGTCCTTCACGGGGAGAGGGTAAGGGTGAGGGGCAAGTGCCGCGCTCGACGGCTCAGCGTCACCCCATACGGCGCTTCGCCTTGAGCTCGAGCCTGCGCTTGTGCAGGACTGGTTCGGTGTAGCCGTTGGGTTGGGCGCGGCCTTCGAAGACGAGGTCGCAGGCGGCGCGGAAGGCGGTCGACTGGTCGAACTCGGGCGCCATCGGCCGGTAGAGCGGATCGCCGACATTCTGGCGGTCGACGATCGCAGCCATGCGCTGCAGCGAATCCATCACCTGGATGTGCGAGCAGACGTCGTGGCGCAGCCAGTTGGCGATGTGCTGGGAGGAGATGCGCAGCGTGGCGCGGTCTTCCATCAGGCCGACGTCGTTGATGTCGGGAACCTTCGAGCAGCCCACCCCCTGGTCGATCCAGCGCACGACGTAGCCGAGGATGCCTTGCGCGTTGTTGTCGAGTTCGCGCTGGATCTCGTCGGGCGTCCAGTTCGGACGGACGACGACCGGCACCGACAGGATGTCGTCGAGGCGCGCCTTGGGGCGGGACTTGAGCTCGGCCTGGACGGCGTGCACGTCGACCTTGTGGTAGTGGGTGGCATGCAGCGTTGCTGCCGTCGGCGACGGCACCCAGGCGGTGTTGGCGCCGGCCTTCGGATGGGCGATCTTCTGCTCCAGCATCGCCGCCATCAGGTCCGGCATCGCCCACATGCCCTTGCCGATCTGGGCATGGCCGGACAGGCCGCATTCAAGCCCGGTGTCGACGTTCCAGGCCTCATAGGCATTGATCCACGGCGCCTGCTTCATGTCGCCCTTGCGCACCATGGGACCGGCTTCCATCGACGAGTGGATCTCGTCGCCGGTGCGGTCGAGGAAGCCGGTGTTGATGAACACCACCCGTTCCTTGGCAGCACGGATGCACTCCCTGAGGTTGACCGTGGTGCGCCGCTCCTCGTCCATGATGCCCATCTTGATGGTCTTGCGCGGCATGCCGACCAGGCGCTCGACGCGGTCGAAGATCTCGACGGCGAAGGCCACTTCCTCGGGGCCATGCATCTTCGGCTTGACGACATACATCGAGCCTTTTCGCGAGTTGGCTTTGCGGCCGTTGGCGCCGACATCATGCAGGGCGATCAGTGCGGTGATCGCCGCATCCATGATGCCCTCGGGCACCTCATGGCCGTCGCGGTCGACGATACCAGGATTGGTCATCAGGTGGCCGACATTGCGCACCAGCATCAAGGAGCGGCCGGGCAGCGAAACAACACCGCCATCGGGAGCGGTGTAGTCGCGGTCGCCGTTGAGCTTGCGGGTGACCGGCTTGCCGCCCTTGTCGAAGGTTTCGGACAGGTCTCCGCGCATCAGGCCGAGCCAGTTGCGGTAGACCGTCACCTTGTCTTCGGCATCGACCGCTGCGACCGAATCCTCGCAGTCCTGGATCGTGGTCAGCGCAGACTCCAGCACCATGTCGGCGATACCGGCCGGATCGGTTTTGCCGATCGCGCTTTCCCTGTCGACCACCACTTCGACATGCAGGCCGTTCTTCACAAGCAGGACCGCGTCGGGATTCTTTGCCTCGCCACGATAACCGGCGAACTGGGCCGCATCACGCAAGCCAACCGAACCGGAGGCCGTCGCCAGCACGAGCTTGCCATCGACAACCGCGAGACCGGTCACATCGCTCCAGCTGCCGGACGCCAAAGGTGCGGACTGATCGAGAAACGCCTTGGCCCAGGCGATGACCTTGGCGCCGCGCTTCGGATTGTAACCCTTGGTCTTTTCGGCCCCGCCGGCATCGGAAATCGCATCGGTGCCGTAAAGCGCGTCGTAGAGCGAGCCCCAGCGCGCGTTCGCCGCGTTCAGCGCATAACGCGCATTCATGACCGGCACCACCAGCTGCGGGCCGGCGACCGTGGCGATCTCGGGGTCGACATTGTCGGTGGTGACGGCAAAGGCTGGCCCCTCGGGGACCAAATAACCGATCTCGCTCAGGAACGCCTTGTAGGCCGCCATGTCGTGGGGTGCGCCATGCTTGCGGTACCAGGCGTCGAGCTTGAGCTGGAAGTCGTCGCGCTTTTCCAACAGCGCCCGGTTCTTCGGGCCGAGATCGTGCACGATCGCGGCAAAACCCGCCCAGAACGCATCCGCCTCGACACCCGTCCCCGGCAAGGCCTCGGCTACCACGAAGTCGTGGAGTTCGCGCGCGACAGAAAGGCCGAAAAGCGATACACGGTCGCTGACCCGGTTCATCATGTTCATCGTCTCGTCTCCCCCGTCAGGCCGCAATCGCAGCGTCGGTGCGGAACTCGCCCGATATGGTCTCGGCGACCATCTGGGCGGTAGCGGCCGACAGGGTCCAGCCGAGATGGCCATGGCCGGTGTTGTAGAACACGCCCGGCTGGCGACCCTTGCCGACCCTCGGCATCATGTTGGGCATCATCGGCCTGAGACCGGCCCAGGGCACGACACGGTTGGTGTCGACGCCGGGGAACAGCATGCGGGTCCAGTCGACCAGAGGCCTGACACGGTCGTCGCGAATGTCGCGGTTCATGCCGTTGAACTCGGCGGTGCCGGCGACACGGAAGCGTCCTTCGCCGAGGCGGCTGGTGACGATCTTGGCGCGGTCGTCGAGCAGGCTGACCCAGGGCGCGGCAGCCTGGCTGCGCTCGTCGTCGAGATGGACGGTTATCGAGTAGCCCTTGACCGGATAGACATTGACGCGGTCGCCGAGCATCGCGGCGAAGTGGCGGCTCGCCGAACCGGCACAGACGACGATGCCATCAGCCTCGACCACCCGGTGATCCGGCTGACCGTTGGCACCATCAGTCGTGTAACCGATGCAGAACACACCATCCCTGGCGATCCGACTGACGGTGGCATCGAAGACGAAACGCGCCCCACGCCGCTCACAGGCCTTGGCGAGGCCAAAGGTGAACTTGTGGATGTCGCCGGTCGAATCCGACGGCGTGTAGAAGCCGCCATGGAAATCGCCATGCAATGTCGGCTCGATCGACTTCACCTCGGCAGCGGTCACCGGCCGGCGGTCTAGGCCGCCCTCGACCAGCATCGAGTTGACCTTCAGCGCATGCTGGAAGCTTGGTCTGTCCCAGTAGAAGTGCAGGATGCCGCGCTGGACATGGTCGAAATCGATGTTCTCACGCTCGGCGATGGCAAACAGATGCTTGCGCGCGGCGATCGCCAGCCGCGTCGTCTCCACCGTGTTGTCGCGGTAATTCGCGATGTTGGAGACGAACTCGGCGAGCCAGGCATATTTGTGCCAGGTCGGCCTGGGATTCATCAACAGCGGCGCATCGCTGCGCAGCATCCACTTCATGCCCTTGAGCAGGGTCGACCAGTGGTTCCACACCTCGGCATTGCTGGCCGACAGCTGACCGCCATTGGCGAACGACGTCTCCATGCCGGCGTAGCGCTGGCGATCGATGACGGTGACGGAATAGCCGCGCTCCAGGAGCGCATAGGCTGTGGTAACGCCGGTGATACCGGCGCCGATAACGGCAATATGGGACATTTCACTCTCCGCGAACAAAGTTGGGTGCGGGCCGAAACCCGCTGTTTTCCCCAATCTGTCGCTGTACCTGAGAGCTTAACCGCGACGGCCGGGCCGCTGCGGCTTTCCCCTTCGGTGGACGCTCGAGGCGCCTCTCTCCAGATCGTTCAACTGCATGGTCACTTGTGCCTGAGAGTTTCCTGGGGGGTTGCTCCGTCGGCGTCGGCCGGTGTCTAGCAGCGGCCGATCTCTCCCATGCAGCCTCTTGAACGCATGTCTTCTTAGTAGCCGGCGCCGGCCCCTTCCGCAACGGCGGTCGCGGAAGGGTTACGGCATCAGTTGCCTTCGTCGTAAAGCGTCGTGGTGGTCTCGACGCCATGCTCGTGCAGGCCTGCACGGACCACGGCGGCGGCAGCCAGTTCGCGTGCCTTGCGGCGTATACCCGGCTCGTCGACGCCCTGCACCTTGCCGTCGGCATAAAGCACCTTGCCGTCGACCCAGGTCTGGGTGATCGAGGCCGTCGAAGCCGAGAACACCAGCGCCTGCAGCGGGTCGTAGAACGGCGTCCACTCGACATGGTCGAGGTCGAACAGGATGAAGTCGGCCTTCTTGCCGATCTCCAGCGAGCCGATCTCGTCGTCCCACATCAGGGCACGAGCGCCTTCGATGGTCGCGGCACGCAGCGCCTGGCGCGCGGTGAAGATGTCGGGCTGCATGCGAGCGTCCTTGAACATGCCGGCAACCACCAGCATCTGCCGCATCAGGTTCATGTTGCCGGCGGCCGAAACACCATCGGTGCCGAGGCCTACCTTGACGCCGGCCTTGACCATCTCGGGATACTTGCCGATGGCGGTCGCGCCCTTGCCGAGCTTGAACGACGAGCACGGGCAGAAGGCGACACTGGCGCCGCGCTCGGCCAGCAGCTTGACCTCCTCGTCCGACACGGCAGCACCATGGGCGATGACCAGGTTCTTGCCGATGCCGCCTGCGCGGTCGATGCGGGTGATCGGCCAGCAGCCATACTTGCTTTCGCAGACCTTGGCTTCCTCGATCGAGGTGGCGAGGTGGTAGGTGGTACCGACGCCGAGCTTTTCAGCGAGCTTGACCGCGCCCACATGCAGTTCGAGGCTGCAAGGCTCCTTGCCCTCGATATTGACCCAGCAGCGGGCGCGACCGTCGAGCGTGTTGTTGTAGCGCAGGACGTTTTCCTCAAGCACCTTCAGCGCCGTCTGCGCATCGGGGAAGAAGTGGTGCTGGGCCATCTCCTCTGTCCAGCCGCGCGGCAGCTCGGCCGGCCGATTGTCGGCGGCATGGCGGCCGGTGATGCCACGGATGCCGGTCTTGTCCATGGCGCGAATGACAACGCCCGGATCATATTGCGAACCCATGTCGAGGAAGCAGGTGGTGCCGCAACGCAGCATCTCGGTGATGCCGAGCAGCGCGCCCCAGTATTCATCCTCTTCAGTGATGTGGGCGTAGAACGGCTTGGCCCAGTGGAACACCCAGGCGCGGGTGTTGAGATTGTCGGGGAAGACCGCGCGCGACAAAGTCTCCGAAAGGTGCACGTGGCTGTCGACGAAGCCCGGGCAAATGCCCAGCATCGTGCCGTCGATGACCTTGTCGAAGCTCTTGCCCTTGTGGCGCGCCGCCACCTCGTCGGCCAGGCCGATGTCGGCGATGCGGTCGTTTTCGACCACCACGCTGGCGTTGCGCAGCACCGTGTCGTTCTTGTCGACCGTGAAAGCGAAGTTCAGATTTTCGATCAGCGTACGCATGCGGCTCCACCCAATTCTCTACCCACGGACCCTCCAGATCGCTGCACCGGTCCGTGACGGCGGGCGATGGTTCTTGAAACGGCCGGGCCAACAATCACCCCGGCCGCCATTTCGCAAGCCGCGATCCTTAGGCCACGGCCTTGACCTTGCCGCCCTGCTTGGCGGTGCCGCACAGGATCAGCCGGTCGGTGTCGGCGTAGTCGGACAAAAGCTCCGACCCCTTCGAGGTCACCAAAAGCATGTCCTTGTTCTGCATGCCGTAGCCATAGCCGGTGTCGTAGCAGAGCGGCTCGAAGCCGAGCACCATGTTCTCTTCCAGCGGCGCGTCGCTGCCCGGCTTGCCAAGCACCGGCGTCATGCCGAGATAGGGATCCTCGTGCAGGTGCAGGCCGATGCCGTGGCCGACGAACGAGATCGGCGGCAGGTTGAGCTTGGCGAGCTTGGCGATGAAGGCATCGTAGATCTCGCGGCAGCTGGCGCCCGGCTTCACCTTCTCCATGATCTCATATTTGCACTCGACCAGGTGAGCCCAGATCTTGTCGGCCATGGGCGGCGCCTCGCCGACGATGGCCGTGCGGCAGACGCCGGCCTGATAGCCGTTGATGACCGAGAAGATTTCGACGCGGCAGACGTCGCCGCGCTTGAGGATGCGGTCGGATGGGCCGACATTGGGCAGCACCGAGCGTTCGCCGGTGGCGACGATCAGGAGCTTGAAGTGCTCGGCGCCGAGCGAATAGACGTTGCGGGTCAGGTGGCCGGCAATGTCCATCTCGGAGTCGCCTGCGTCAACCACGGCCAGCGTGTCGGTGATCGCCTGGTCGGCGATGCGCGACAGCTTGGAGAGCAGCGCGATTTCTTCCGCTGTCTTGATCTGGCGCAACCGCGCCAGGATGGGCTCGGCATGCTCGAAACGGGCGCCGGGCATCGCAGCGATCAGGCGGGCGAAGTCGCCTGCCGGCAGGTAATCCATCTCGAGGCCGATGCGCGCCTTGGCAAGGCCGAGACCGGCGAGCTGGTCAGCCAGCACCAGCATCGGATCGTCGGAAAATTCGGCCCAGATGCGGGCCGGCATGTCAGGCAGGCGGCGCTTGATGGTCGAGGCCTCCATGTCGACGCCGAAGATCGCGGTGCGGCCGTCAGCGGTGACGATGGTCATCGCATGGCGGTGGCGGATCAGCGGCTGCGACGGCACGACGAAGCCAGCGGTGTAGGCGAAGTTTTCAGGCGACGAGCAGATGATGGCGTCGAGCCCATGCTCCGCCATTGCCCTGACCTGCTTCGCTACGATTTCTGCCCGCATGATTTGTTCCTCTCCTTGAGTTTCTTGACCGGCGCTCAGTCGCGCACGCGGTATTTTTCGACCTTGGCCAGGTCGACATCGATGCCCATGCCGGGACCCGACGGCACAACGACCGCGCCATCGACGACCTGCATCGGTTCGACCAGAAGGTCGTCCTTGTAGTAGATGCCGCCGACCTGGCCGTGCTGGGCCTCGGCCGGCGTCGAGATCGGGATGACGCAGGATAGCGTCGCCGCCGGCGAAGCAGCCGCGACCTGGACGTTCGCCAGGTTGCCGATGCCTGTCTCGATCGAGCCGTTTACGTTGCAGATGATGCCGGCGGCGCGGCAGACCGCGCCGACTTCCATCGCCTTGTACAGGCCGCCGGCCTTTGTGGTGTAGATCGAGATGATCTGGATGCCGCCATTCTGGATGATCTGGATGGCGTCATGGGCGTTCCATGCCGACTCGTCGGCCATGACCGGCGCATCGATACGGCGGCCGACCTCGGCGATGCGCTCGATGCCCATCACCGGCTGCTCGACATATTTGAGCCGGCACTTTTCCATCTGGCGCACGGTCTGCACCGCCTCTCCAGGCGTCTTGTAGCCCTCGTTGGCGTCGACGCAGATCTCCATCGCCTCGCCGGCCGCCTCGCGAACCGCAGCGACCATCTTGACGTCGCGCGCCGGGTCGACGCCGATCTTGACCTTGATCGTCTTGATGCCCTCTTCGGCGAGCTTGGCCGCCTCGATCTTGGCCTCCTCGATCGAGATCAGGCCGATAGAATGGGTGATGGCGACCTTGGCGCGCGCCTTGCCGCCCAGCAGCGTATGAACGGGAACGTTGAGCCAACGGCCGGTCAGGTCATAGGCAGCGAATTCGACCGCCGCCTTGGAATAGGGATAGCCGCGGATGATGGCATCCATGCGGGCGTGCAGTTCTGCGAAATTGCCGAGTTCAAGGCCGATGACGGCAGGCGCCAGATAGGTCTCGATGACGGCACGGGTGATCAGCGCGGATTCACCGAAATAGCGGCCGAACTCGCCACCCCAATCCTTCAGGGCCGGCGCCTCGCCCCAGCCGACACGGCCGTCGCTGTCGGTCATCTTGACCATGACATAGCGGCCGATGACCTCGGTCAGGCCGGCCCATTTGTGCTCGCGCCGCGTCGGCAGTTGGACAATCAGCGTTTCGATGGACTTGATCGTGGGCACCGGTCTTACCTTTTCCTTGTCACCACCGTAGCGTCGCTGTACGATGCGATCATCTAGTGTGATCACACTTTATGATCATATTTTTGGATGTCAAGCGATGCGCGGATCGAATTTTGCCGCCGGCGGCGCGGACACCACGGGCGACACGACACGAGGAGGGAAAAGATGATTGTCGAGGCGACCAACTACTTCGCCAGGGAAGGCCAGGCGGGAGAAGTTCTCGAGCAGCGCCGCAGGGCGACGGAGATCAGGCGCAGTCTTGGGCTGGAGCCGGGACGCATCCTGGTAAGGCTGGAAGGCAGTGGTCCCGATGTCAGGTGGGAATGCAGCTTCCCTTCAAGGGAAGCCTATGACGCCGACCGCGCCGCACGTGCGGCATCGCCCGACTTCGAGGTCGCGCGCAAGCAGATGCATGGCCTGCTCGAAAAGTTCGAACGGCACGTCAGCACCGAAGACGCTCCAACGCGGTGAGCCGGCTTGCGGGCAGGCGCGCTGCACCCAGCGGCCTCGGCCTGTCGGTCGTCAAGGAAATCGCCATGGCCAATGACTGGCGTCCTGCGCTGGCGGCCGGACCGGGGCGATGTAACGCATCGGCATTTCGGGAGACGGGACAACCCGCACCTGCCCGTGTCGACGTGCAACACACATCCTGAGCCGGTTCGAACCGACAGAGTTTAGGATTGTTGGGAGAATGGCGCGCCCGAAAGGATTCGAACCTCTGACCCCCAGATTCGTAGTCTGGTGCTCTATCCAGCTGAGCTACGGGCGCGCAACAGGCCGTAAAAGTAACGGCCGGGCCGCTCCGGTCAATCGACCGCAGCGACCGGCGCTAACTAGCCCCTGACTTGGCGAATTGCAAGCCGCCGCATTCAAACTTTCTGGGAAAACCTGCCGACCCCCCCCCACGCTGTCGAAGAGGTGCTGCCAAAGTTGCTGTCGGCGGGGACGCCGAAGCCGATGCAGGCAGGCTATTCTCCGCCACACATGGCACGCGGATCACCTTCGCCCTGATCATCGTCGCGCCCGTGATCGCCTTGGCAACCTGGCGCCGCGCATTGCGCAACCGGGCACCTGCTCCCGAAGCAGGTCGTGCCACCGGCAAAGATCGGAGATGACCTTACGGCACTTGAAGTTGTGCGCGATTATGATCGGCGTGTATGCTGCTGTCCGAAACGTCGCTTTTCTCTCGGCAAAGGCCTCGATCATGCCAAACAAGCCCAAAGAAAATCTCGATCGCCGCGACTTCATGATCGCATCCATTGCAACTGTCGGCGCATCAGCTGTTCTTGCGGCCAATGTTGGTTCGGCAAGCGCCCAGGACGCGGCGGCACCGTCCGGCGCGCCGTCATCAACGGTCTACACCGGTGATGTGATCCAGGGAAAGAAAGTCGTCAGCGCCCTCGACGTCAACGACCTGGAGCCCGGCAAGAAGCACCTTTTGTACTTTCAGGGCGTACAGATGCCGACCGGACAGTACTGGTATGTGTCCGTGACGGTCGCCAGGGGGGCCAAGCCCGGCAAGCGCGTCGTCCTGACCAGTGGCGTGCATGGCGACGAGATGAGTTCCGTGCATACGGTCCAGACGGTGATGAACCAGCTCGATCCTGCCGAGATGTCGGGCACGGTGATGGCGGTCACTGATGTGTCCCGCCCGGCGATCGAGGGCATGCAGCGCCGATGGCCCAATTTCGGCAGGGGCAACGATCTGATCGACATGAACAGGGAATGGCCCGGCAACGAGAACGGCGCCACCGCGCCCAGCCGGCACGCCGGGTTGCTGTTCAACCGGCTGCTACGGCCGAACGCCGACGCTGCGATCGACTTCCATACCGGGACAACCGGATTCGATGTCACCGCATTCAACATCGGCGGCACGGATGTGCCCGAGATCAAGGCGATGCTGGAACTCTATCCAGTCGGCCAGATCTTCGACAGCCATGTCTATCCCGGCGTCCTGCACAACGCGTTCGTCGACGCCGGCATTCCGGCCTTTTGCCCGGAGATCGGCGCCGCGCGCGTGCTCGACCTCGAAATGATCTCGCTGTTCGTGGAAGGGACGATGAACGTCCTCAAGCATCATGGCATCGTGGCCGGGCCGATGGGCCGCACGGGGAAGGATGTGACGGTCTTTGTCGGCAACAGCGCGTTCCCGATCCTGGCAACCCATGGCGGGCTGGTCGAACATCTGGTCAAGCTCAACGACAAGGTCGAAGCCGGACAAAAGGTTGCAGTCCAGCGCGACAGCTTCGGCGAAGTGGTTGCGGAATATACAAGCGGCGTGGCTGGAGAAGTGACGGGACAGCGCAGCGACGCAATGTCCGAACCCGGCAACCCCCTGGTGTTCATCCTTTTCAACAAGGCGCCGCCTGAGGGCGTTGAGGCCTATCCCGAGTAATCCACGCGGGGGTCGTATTTCCGAAAGACGTGTTGATCGCTGCTTGTCTTGGTAGACTGGCGTTCGCAACGAGCTGGCGAGCAAGCTCTGGCCCATCGAGCAGAGACGCGAGCGTCCGCTTAGTTCCGTAGTGGCGGAGATAGTGGCGCACCGGAGGGGATGAAACTGGCACCGCTATGTCGTCGCGGGGGCTTTGTAGTTAATGAAACGCTTGTCATGCGCGAGAGCAACGCCATGCTGGAAAGCGGACCATCTACTGATTTCACAAAGTACAATAGCGTTGTAACTAGAGGGGGGGGCGTAATGACGAGCGGAACGGACATTCTTGATGCCGTCGTCATCGGTGCCGGTTGGGCGGGGCTAGGCGTCAGCCATGCGCTGGCGCAGCGCGGCTTGCGTCATAGAGTGTTGGAGCGAGGTCGCATCGGTGAGACTTGGCGGACCCAGCGCTGGGACTCCTTTCGGGTAAACACACCTAACAGCCAAACGGTCATGCCCGGGGATACCTATGTCGGCCCGGATCCCGACGGTGCAATGACAAGCGGCGAGCTTGTCGCGCTGGTGGAGGACTATGCCGGCCGGCATGGCCTGCCGGTGGAAACCGGTACGCCGGTGACCGACCTTGTCGTGAGCGATGGCCTGTACCGGCTGGCTGTTCCGAGCGGCTCCCTGTGGGCGAGGAATGTGGTGATCGCTAGCAGTAACCAGAATTGCCCGGAGCGCCCGCCTTTCTCTGCTTTGTTGCCGCCCGAGGTCAAACAGATTGATGCATCGGCCTACCGCAACCCGTCTGGTCTCGACAGTGGAGCCGTGCTGGTGGTCGGTAGCGCCCAGTCGGGTGGCCAAATCGCCGAGGACTTGGTCCAGGCGGGGCGAACTGTGTATCTTGCAACAGGCCGAGTCGGCCGGCTGCCCCGAATGTACCGAGGTACTCACATCAGTGTCTGGATGGTTCTTACCGGACTGATAGATTTGACGCGCACGGAACTGCTTCAACAGGGGCCTATCCCGGGAAGGGCGCTGACAGGAGCGCTCCATACGATCAGCCTGCAATCCCTCAGTGCGCAAGGCGTTGTCTTGCTGGGTCGGCTCACCGGCGTCGACGACGGCAGCCTCTCGTTCAGCGACGAGGCAGAAGCGCATGTTCGCCATGCGGACGAGGGTTCCGCTAAACTTCGAAGCCAGATCGACGAGTACATCGCGCGCAACGGCATCGATGCCCCTAGGGCTGAGCCGGACCCGGCGGAGGCGATTGGCGCGATCCTGCCGAATCCGCCGATCCGATCAATCGACCTCGCCGCGCGGGGGATTACGACGGTGATCTGGTGCACCGGATTCAGAGGGGATTTCGGCTGGGTGCGCGTTCCCAACGTGCTCGATGCGCGAGGGCAACCATTGCACGAGAACGGGTTTGCGGGCGCCCCTGGCGTGTATTTTGCCGGCCTGCCTTTTGCGATCTCTCGGCGGTCGGGCACAATATTGGCAATCGCAGAGGAAGCAGCCCTGTTGGTCGAAGATATCAAGCGTCGCCTAGACACTTGCATCTGACGTCCCGATTCAGTGATGCCGACTCTAAGCGAAGATCCTCCGGTAGGCGGCTTCCTCCTCTCGCGAGCTTCAAGCCACAAAGGTGGGTGGCCGCAGAGGGTCAATAGCGAACCTCGGTGCCCAGCTTTGTTCCGGAACGGTGGAAAATTGGCGCGCCCGAAAGGATTCGAACCTCTGACCCCCAGATTCGTAGTCTGGTGCTCTATCCAGCTGAGCTACGGGCGCGCATCAGGCCATCTGCAATGGCCGGGTCGTTTCGATCAATGGACCGCAGCGACCGGCGCTACCTAGCGGCTGGCTTTGTGAAATGCAAGCCGGCGCCGGCAAAGTTTTTCACAGTGACGGCCGGACGCAATAGCCCGGCCGTTCGCCTCGCGATATCCCAGCGGGTGCCGTCAGTGCGACAACAGGACAGGGAGTCGCAGGTCGCTCAGGATGCCTTCGGTTGCGCCGCCGAGCACGAAGTCACGCACGCGGGAATGGCCATAGCCGCCCATAACCAACAGCTGTGCACCCAACGACATCGCGGCCTCCTGGAGGGTGACGCCAATGGAGGAGCTGCCGATTTGGGTCGGAACCGCCTCCGCAGTGAGGCCGCGCTGGCGCAGGCCCGCGGCAAGCCGTTCGGCAGCATCGGCATCGCGCAGCTTCTTTTCATTGAGCACGGTAATCACAGAAATCCTGGACGCCTTCTCCAGGAAAGGGCGTGCATCGGCGACAGCACGCGCTGCAACCCGACTGCCATCCCAAGCGATGGCGACATGATCGATAGTGCCTACAGCCGAAAGGCCCGGCAAGATTACAGCCGGACGGCCGGCACCGAAGACGACCGCCTCGGCAAGCATGCGTGAGGTCTGATTGCCCGCTTCCCAGCCGAGCAGCGCGAGGTCGAAATAGCGGGCCCGTTCGCAAGCCGCCTCGCCAAGGGCTGCGACGGGCACTGCTATCTCACCGATGGCGACCTCGACCCCGGCTTCTTTCGCACTCGTCTCCACGGCTGCGAGAAGTTGCTTGCCATGCCTGCGACTGGAAGCCTCGGCATCGCGGATCATCTTTGGTGTATCGAGCAGCAGTGTCGAAAGCGCGTTGGAAACCTGCGGAATGGCCGGATTGAGTACCACCGCATGCAGTTCCGCATTGAACTGGGCTGCGATCGACGCCGCGCTCGATGCCACCGCCTCGGAATTGGCCTCGGGATAGGTGGCAAGAGGAAGGAAGAAATGCGGCTTCATCGGAGTACTCCTTGGTTGACGCGCTCGACCTTGCAGCGTCGGCGCGCATTCAAATGAGACTACCCTATTTCTCCCCGCCTCGCCTTGAGCTGGATCAAGGCGTCACGCCGGCCGGCGCATGCCTTGGCGCGCCTCGTCGAGGCGAACGGGCTGGTCGGGGATGGTGACGGCGAAAACGGTGCGGCCACCAGCGCTCTCGACAAGCTCCAGCGAGCCGCCATGCGCGCGCACCAGCTCGTAGGCGATGGCGAGGCCAAGCCCGGTGCCGCCGCTGCGGGCGGAGCCACGGAAGGCGGCGAACAGGTTCTCGCGCGCCTTTTGCGGCAGGCCCGGGCCAGTGTCGGCGACCAGGATGCGGCTGACGCTGCCCTCGCGCTCGGCATAGACAGTCAGGCGATTGACAATGGCGCTGTCGGCGGCACCGGCCATCGCCTGCACGGCGTTGCGGCACAGATTGGTCAGCACCCTGAACAACTGGTCCGGATCGGCCTCGATCTCGAACTCGGTGTCGACGGCATTGAAGAACTCGATGCCCGATTCGGGCTCGAGGCCGAGCAGGCCATGCACGTCGTCGACAAGCTGGCTGAGCCGAAGGCGTCGGCGCGCCGGCGCCGGCTCCTGGGCGCGGCCGTAAGACAGCACGTTCTCCGAATAGGCAACGGCGCGGTCGAGCGTCCGCAGCAATTTCGGCGCAAAGGCCTGGACGGCCGGATCCTTGACCATGCGCAGGCGGTCGGACATCAGCTGGGCCGAAGCCAGGATGTTGCGCATGTCGTGATTGATCTTCGAGACAGCGAGGCCCAGGTCGGCGAGGTGCTTCTGCTCGTGCAGCATCTTTTGCAGATGCATCTGCATCGCCGCCAGCTCGCGCTCGGCCAGGCCAATCTCGTCGGAACGTGACTCCGGAACGATGACCCCGGTTGGGTCGTCGGGGGCGTCGGAAAAGGTCAGCATCGAACGCGTCATGGCGCGGATGGGCTTGATCATGATGCGGTCGATGGCGGCATAGACAAGAGCCGCGGTGAACAGCGAAATCAACAGCGAGACGAAAACGATATAGCGCGCGTTGGCCAGCATGGCGCGATGCAGCCGGTAATCCGGGATGACGAGCTCGAATTCCTTGGCGCTCTCGCCGACCCGGCCGTAGACGCGCAGCATGCGGTTGCCGCCAAACAACAGCGTGTCGATCGCGTCAGGCATCGAGCCCAGCACGCCAGACTTTGCGATGTCGATATGTTCGTCGACCTCGGGCGGCATGTCGGCGACGACAAGCAAGCGCGACACGCCGCCGTCGCGCACAGCGATCGCCTTGGCGCCGATGGCGGCCAGCACGTCGTTCTGCGCTGCGCGCGACAACGAAGTCGGGTCGCCTTGCACCAGAATGGTCGCAACAGCTGCTGCCGTCGCCAAGCGCTCCTCCAGCCAGCGCAGGCGGAAGGTGGCGATAGAGGGCAGAAAGAACAGAACTTCGGCGAACAGCACGAAGGCGATGGTCAAAAGCAGCAGCTTGGCCGACAGGCCGCGCGAAAGCGGAACCGAACGGTCCGCCTGCTTTCCGGCATATGCACCGGTATCGGCTGCTTCTGTCATGCTGTTCTTTGCTGCGAGGCCAGTGCGAGAATGATGCGCTTCGGACTAAAATGAGCACGAACTGCCTTGCATCCCCTTCATGGCAAAGATAGGCGATCGCAACGCAGTTGCAAATTCCGCACTGCAAAATGTCGAAGCAGCTCCGCTGTCCCCTGTCTTCTGCTGACAGTGCAAATCAACCTTCGGTGGCGCCGGGACGAGCGGATTGACTTCGCGGTACCTTCTTTCTATAAGCCCGCACACGCTCGGGCCCCGCTTCCGGCGCGGTTTCTGATCGCGTCGAAGTCAGCCCAGCTAAGCTCCTGTTACAGTGTGACAGAATCAAGAAGGGCCGCACCCCGCGGTATAAAAACAAATGAAGCGTACCTACCAACCGTCGAAACTCGTCCGTAAGCGCCGCCATGGTTTCCGTGCTCGCATGGCTACCAAGGGCGGTCGTGGCGTCGTCGCAGCTCGCCGCAATCGCGGCCGCAAGCGGCTCTCCGCCTAAGCCATAGGCGGGAACCTTGCCCGCTGACGGCAAGCCAGAGGGGTCTGCTCCGCATGGACGCGGCCCCGAACGGCTTCTGAAAAGAAAACAGTTTCTGGCCGTCCGCCGCGGTGACAAGCGGCGCGGGCGGTTTTTTCTCGTCGAGGTTATGGACCGCGACGACAGTGCGGGGCCGCGTGTCGGCTATACCGTCACCAAGAAGGTCGGCAACGCGGTTGTCCGCAATCGCGTCAAGCGGCGCCTCAGGGAAGCCGTTCGTACACATGCCGCAGGTGACATGGCCGCCGGCAAAGACTATGTGATCGTCGGGCGCGAAGACGTGCTCACCGCCCCCTTCGGCCAGATCACGGCCGAACTTTCTCGGCGCATTCGCGGAACGCGATAAGGGCTTTCGATGGAAAACAACCGTAATTTCTTTATCACCATCGCCTTGTCGGTGCTGATCCTGACGCTCTGGCAGGTGTTCTACATGAACCCTCGCGTCGAATCGCAGCGGGAAACCGCGCGTATCGAAGCCGAGCGCGTGGCAGAGCAGCAGAAGGCAGCTCAACCCGCGGGCACAGCGCCAGGCGCCAGCGCCGGCATGCCTGCGACCCCGCAGGCGGGTGTTCCCGGCACGACGACGGCCCAGGCCGCCGTGGTCGACCGTGCCCAGGCGCTTGCCGCGTCCGGCCGCATCGCGCTCGACACGCCGAGCCTCAAGGGTTCGATCAACCTGACCGGCGCGCGCATCGACGACATCAGCCTCAAGCACTACCGCGTCGCCGTCGAACCGAATTCGCCCGTCATCGAGCTATTGAACCCGCAGGCGTTGCCGTCCGGCTTCTATAGTGAGATCGGCTTCGTCGGCAGCGAAGCGACCGGCGCGGTTCCGGGTCCCGACACCGTCTGGACCGCCGAGGCAAATGCAACGCTGACGCCGGCAACGCCGGTGACGCTGACCTACATCAACGACAAGGGCCTGACCTTCAAGCGCACCATCGCCGTCGACCAGAACTACATGTTCACGGTGACCGATACGGTGGCGAATGCTGGCAGCACCGACGTCGCGCTGTCGAACTACGGCCGCCTCACCCGCTTCGACAAGCCGCTGCATGCTTCGACCTACGTGCTGCACGAAGGCCTGATCGGCGTGACCGGCACGGAAGGCCTGCAGGAAATCAACTACAGCACCATCGAGGACGACAAGCAGGTTCTGCCTGGCAAGTCGACCGATGGCTGGCTCGGCATCACCGACAAGTACTGGGCTGCGGCGCTGGTCCCCTCGGGCAAGCAGCCGTTCCAGCCGCGCTTCTCCTATTTCGAGGACGGCCGCCCGCGCTACCAGGCCGACTATATGACCGACCCGATCACTGTTGCTGCCGGTCAGTCGGCAACCGTCGAGACGCTGGTCTTCGCCGGCGCCAAGGAAGTGGCCAAGATCAACGCCTATGAGGCGGACCGCCAGATCCGCCAGTTCGAGCTTCTGATCGACTGGGGCTGGTTCTACTTCATCACCAAGCCGATGTTCTGGCTCATCGACACGCTCTACAAATTGCTTGGCAACTTCGGTCTGTCGATCCTCGCCACCACCGTCATCGTCAAGGCCATCTTCTTCCCGCTCGCCAACAAGTCGTACAAGTCGATGGCGAACATGAAGATGGTGCAGCCCAAGATGCTGGAAATCCGCGAGAAGTACGCGGACGACAAGATGAAGCAGCAGCAGGCGATGATGGAGCTGTACAAGACCGAGAAGATCAATCCGCTGGCCGGCTGCTGGCCGGTGCTGATCCAGATCCCGGTGTTCTTCGCGCTCTACAAGGTGCTCTACGTCACCATCGAAATGCGCCATGCGCCGTTCTTCGGCTGGATTCACGATCTGGCCGCACCGGATCCGACGTCGCTGTTCAACCTGTTTGGCCTGCTGCCATGGGGCGTGCCCGCCTTCCTGATGATCGGCGTCTGGCCGCTGATCATGGGCGTGACCATGTTCCTGCAGATGCGCATGAACCCGACACCTCCGGATCCGACCCAGGCGATGATCTTCACCTGGATGCCGATCCTGTTCACCTTCATGCTGGCATCGTTCCCGGCGGGCCTCGTCATCTACTGGGCGTGGAACAACTCGCTGTCGATCCTCCAGCAGGGCGTGATCATGAAGCGCCAGGGCGCCAAGATCGAGCTCTGGGACAATCTGGTGGCGTTGTTCAAGAAGAAACCGACACCGGCGGAATAGCCGCCCTTCGGGACCAAACGAAAAGGCCCCCGGAAATTTCCGGGGCCTTTTTGCATTTTGAGACATTCGAGTTTTCTTCAACTGGAGGCTGAAACTTTTGCGCTGGTGGCAGCGTAGCTGAGCGATGCCTCCCAAGCATCAGCCTGCGGGGTGGCGGTTTCTGACCATCCCCCCCGGTCAGAATTGAACCGTCTCGGCAAAGGCCGGGGTTCCGCATCCCTTGCGGAACCCCGGTTTGCACCTCGATCGAAGGTGCCGGGGTCTTGCTTGCAAAAACCGGATCTCGAAGATCATCACCGCCGATGTCTTCGTCGCGGATCGCGCTATACTGGTATCGACGCGCATAAATATGGATGAGACGCCATGCCCGGACCCAACCCCGCGATCAAGCACCCGATACCGATGCACAAGCGCGTCGGCTTCCTCAAATCCCTCGTCGACGCCGAGAACATCGAGATCGGCGACTTCACCTATTACGACGATCCCGACGGTCCTGATCTGTTTCAGCAGAAATGCGTGCTGCACCACTACCCGTTCATCGGCGACAAGCTGATCATCGGCAAGTTCTGCGCCATCGCCGAAGGCGCGCGCTTCATCATGAACGGCGCCAACCACGCCATGTCAGGGTTTTCGACCTACCCGTTCAATATATTTGGCCACGGCTGGGAAGAAGGCTTCGACGTTGCCACCTGGCAGCAGGAGGTGCGCGGCGACACTGTGCTCGGCAATGACGTGTGGATCGGCATGGAAGCGGTGATCCTGCCGGGGGTCCATATCGGTCATGGCGCCATAGTCGCTGCGAAATCGGTTGTCAGCAGGCACGTACCGCCTTATGCGATCGTAGCCGGCAATCCTTCCGTCGTGGTCAAGAAGCGTTTCGACGACAAGACCATCGAACGGCTTCTTTCGATTGCCTGGTGGGATTGGCCGGTGGACAAGATCGGCCGCAACCTCAATGCCATTCGCGGCTCGGATATTTCTCTGCTGGAGGCAGCGGCTTGAACGAACATACGACCAACGGCCCGGTGGATGCCGAGCTTTTCAAGCGCCCATGGATTTTCATCCGCGGCGTCCCTGCCATGAAATTCCTGCCGCCGGAAGGCCCGCCGGAGATCGCCTTCGCCGGCCGTTCGAATGTCGGCAAGTCGTCACTTATCAACGCATTGGTTCGCCATGGCGGGCTGGCGCGGACGTCGAACACGCCGGGGCGCACGCAGGAGCTCAACTATTTCGTGCCCGACGGCTATTCCGGCGAGGCCGGCGACCTGCCGCCCATGGCCTTGGTCGACATGCCCGGCTATGGCTATGCCCAGGCGCCCAAGGAACAGGTCGACCAGTGGACCAAGCTGGTGTTCGACTATCTGCGCGGCCGGGTGACGCTCAAGCGCGTCTATCTGCTGATCGATTCCCGCCACGGCATCAAGAAGAACGACGAGGAGGTTTTGACCCTGCTCGACAAGGCGGCGATTTCCTACCAGATCGTCCTGACCAAGACCGACAAGATCAAGGCCGCGGGCGTGCAGCCGCTGATCGAAGACACGCTTTTGAAGATCAAGAAGCGCGCCGCCGCCTTCCCGACCGTGCTGGCAACCTCGTCCGAGAAGAACGAAGGCCTGGACGAGCTGCGCGCGGCGATCGCGCTGGTGGTCAACGGCGGCTGATCGCTGCCGCCGTCGCGTGCACCCTGAGGCAAACCGGCCTCAGGCCTGCGTCACCTCGTGGACGACCTGATAGTAGCCAGGCACCGCGCTCTCGATCAGCGGCCCGACCTTCGCGATATGATCGGCGAAGCCTTGCGTCTGATGTACCCGCTTGTGATCAGCGACCGTGTCGAAGGTGCTGATCATGATCGCCGTATTGCCGTCGATCGAACGATGCAGGCGGCTGCCCCTCCAACCTGGAACGTTCCCGATCGAACGACCCAGATTGATCTTCTGCAGGGCGATGAACTCGTCCAGCTTGCCCGGCTTCAGGGTGAAGATGTTGACGAACGCCACCGGGCCGTTCAGTTCGTTCTCTGCATTCTGGCTCATTGCTGCTCTTCTTTTTCCATTCTGGATCTCGTGAGAGCACATCAATGCAACCTCAAGATATCTTGAGGTCAAGAGAAATTTTCAAGAAAGGATCAGGCCGCGGCCGGCCGGAACGTCAAGGCCAGCCCGTTGATGCAATGGCGCTTGCCGGTTGGCGGCGGGCCGTCGTCGAAGATGTGGCCGAAATGGCCACCGCAGCGGCGGCAATGCACTTCGGTGCGGGTCATCAGCAGCGAAGTGTCGACATTGGTGCCGATCGAATTGGGCAACGCGTCCCAGAAGCTTGGCCAGCCGGTGCCGGAATCGAACTTGGTGTCGGACGAATAGGCAGCCAGGTCGCAGCCGGCGCAGTTGAACGTACCCTTGCGGTGTTCGTTGAGAAGCTGGCTCGACCCCGGCGGCTCGGTGTCCTCCTGGCGCAGCACTGCAAAGGCGGCAGGAGAGAGAATTGCGCGCCACTGGGCTTCGGTCTTGGTGACCTCGAAGTTCTCGGCCAAAGCCGGGCCGGCAATGGTCAGCCGTCTCGAGATCATGAAACCGGCAACAACGGCGATCGCGGCACTGCCCAACAGGAATGAACGGCGGTCCATGGTTTTTCTCCTATCCGACCATAGGCCGGCGCCGCATCACGGCGAAATCAACAGGGCTTGAGGCCTCTCACCCGTAGTTCGACGGGCCAGCCCTCGACGAACCACGCCCCGCAACGGTGACCGTTGCGGGGCGCTTTGCCGATTGCGCGAGCCTCAGGGAGCGACAGCGTCGCACAACCACGCTGCCCCCCGGGCTTACATCTTGGGCAGCAGAACCTTGTCGATGACATGGATGACGCCGTTCGACTGCTCGACATTGGCGATGGTGACGTTGGCAACGTTGCCGTTTTCGTCCTCGACCGTCACCTTGTCGCCGTCATACTTGGCGGTCCAGGTGCAGCCACCAACAGTCTTGACGGGGTGGGCACCCTTGTCGTCGTCGACCATCTTCTTGATGTCGGCAGCCATCGCCTTGGCGCCGACGACATGGCAGGTCAGGATCTTGGTCAGCTTGTCCTTGTTCTCGGGCTTGAGCAGGGTCTCGACAGTGCCGGCCGGAAGCGCTGCGAAGGCTTCGTTGGTCGGCGCAAAGACGGTGAACGGGCCCTTGCCCTGCAGCGTCTCGACCAGGCCGGCTGCCTTCACAGCAGCGACGAGCGTGGTGTGGTCCTTCGAATTCACCGCGTTTTCGACGATGTTCTTGTCGGCGAACATCGCGGCACCGCCAACCATCGGGTTTTCGGCATAGGCAAAGGTGGCGAGAGCGGAAAAGGTACCGGCGAGCAAAGCGAGAGAGATCTTACGCATATTGTAACTCCTTGGGTTGTTTCCCGAATTGGAAAGGCACAAGGAATTACGGGCATGAGATTATATAGTTTCACTTTCTCGCGATAAATATTTCACATCTTTCAATCTAATCTTTTGCAAACCGCGAAGACACGAGTGACACAGCGATAAAGTTTCACCCCGTTGCGAATTCGGGCAAATTTTTCTGGATTAGATGTCGCGCAGGTCGCCGGCGGCAACGACCGGGCCGGTCGGCTGGCCGGTCGGCGAGCCGCCCGAAGGCTCGAGGCTGACGGCCAGAATGGCGCCCGCCGCGAGCTTGTCGCGCATCGCCTGATCGACGTTGATATGGATCGTCGATCCGACCGGGATGACGCCCATCGAGACCGGAGCGTTGCTGCCCTCGATCATCCAGAGTTCGAAATCCCTGCCGGTGGCGCGCTCGCCGGAGACGTGTGAAAGGCCGATCTGGCCACTGCCAGCGTCGTACATCGCCATGTACTTGACGTCACTGCCATCGGCAGCGAGCGAAGCGACCATGCGCTCCTGCGGCAGTTGGGCTGGCGGATTGATGTAGGGAACAGCAACATAGATCGCGAGCGCAGCGACAGCTGCCGTAGCGAGGCCGCGCCAGAAGGCGAGACTGGCCCACAAGCTCCCGGAGCCCTGCGAACTGGGCGCCGGCGACGTCGCGGTTGCGGTGAACAGCCTGCGGTCGATCGCCGGCTTGACCGAGGCCGGGGCTTCGATTTCCGGGTAGGCGGCGGCGAGCGGCGCGAAATGCACCTCCCACTGGTCGACCATGCGGGCGAAACCAGGCTCGCCGTCGATGCGGGCGCTGGCCTGACGTCGCTCGTCGGCAGGCAGGACACCGAGAACGTATTCGGCGGCGACCAGATCGTCGCCTCCACGTTCCTGTCCATTGTCTTGCGCGAGCGTCATCTTTCCAGACATTCCCTGAGTTTGAGCAGGCTGCGGCGCAGCCAGGTACGCATGGTGTTGAGCGGCACGCCGTGGCGGTCCGCGAGTTCGTTATAACTCTCCCCCTTGAGATAGGCGCCGCGGACCGCGGCCGCCTTGTCCTTCTCCAGTTCTTCCAGGCAGCCATGGATGCGCTCGGCTTCGCCGCCCGCCACCGCTGCAGCCTCTGGCCCCGGCCCCGGATCCGCAACCTCGAGCGCCTCGTCAATCGAGAGAGGCGCCTGACGCCGCGCCCGTATGCGATCGATCGCATGATTGCGCGCGATTGCTACAAGCCACGAAATGGGGCTGAGATCAGAAACTGCGAAGCGGTCCGCTTTCGTCCAGATCTTGACGAAGACCTCTTGCAGCGCTTCCTCGGCATCTGCCCTGTCATTCAATACACGCAGACAGACCCCGAAAAGTTTCGAGCTCGTGTGCCGGTAGAGCAAATCGAAGGCCGCACGGTCCTTCATCGAGGTCCGAACAATCAGCTTGGTGATGTCCTGCGGCGTCATGCCCGCCAAGTTACGTGGCGCGAAACGAATTGCAACTGCTGTTTAAGCCGCGTGGATCACTGCAACCGGTTTCAGCGATGCATGAGGCACGGCACCGCAGATGCGCCGGCCCCATCGAACCATTTGCCCCCTGCCCGGTTTCCGGCTAAGACCGCGCCGACCTTTTCCACCGACCCGGGACCATGCCGATGACGACGAACGTCGCCGCCACCGCCGAAATGCAGGCTGCCCTGCTCTCCGCGGCCTTGCCCTACATGCAGCGCTACGAAAACAAGACGGTCGTGGTGAAATATGGCGGCCACGCCATGGGCAATGTCGAGCTCGGCCGCGCCTTTGCCCGCGACATCGCTTTACTGAAGCAGTCAGGCGTCAACCCGATCGTCGTGCACGGCGGCGGCCCGCAGATCGGCGCCATGCTGACCAAGATGGGCATCGAATCGAAGTTCGAGGGCGGCCTGCGCGTCACCGACCAGAAGACGGTCGAGATCGTCGAGATGGTGCTGGCGGGCTCGATCAACAAGGAGATCGTCGCCCTCATCAACGCCGAGGGCGAATGGGCGATCGGCCTGTGCGGCAAGGACGGCAACATGGTCTTCGCCGAAAAGGCCAAGAAGACCATGGTCGACCCCGACTCGAACATCGAGAAGGTGATCGATCTCGGCTTCGTCGGCGAGCCGGTTGAAGTCGACCGCACGCTGCTCGACCTCCTCGCCCGTTCCGAAATGATCCCGGTGCTGGCGCCCGTCGCCCCGGGGCGCGACGGGCATACCTACAACATCAACGCCGACACCTTCGCCGGCGCCATCGCCGGCGCGGTCAAGGCGTCACGGCTGCTGTTCCTCACCGACGTGCCTGGCGTGCTCGACAAGGACAAGAAACTCATCGACGAGCTGACGGTCGCCGACGCCAAGGCGCTGATCAAGGACGGCACCATCTCGGGCGGCATGATCCCCAAGGTCGAGACCTGCATCGAGGCGATCGAGCGCGGCGTCGAAGGCGTCGTCATCCTCAACGGCAAGACGCCGCATTCGGTGCTGCTCGAACTGTTCACCGAGCACGGCGCGGGCACGCTGATCGTTCCGTAAGGAGCCGCGATGAAGTTCGCCTGGATAGCCGAACCGCCCTTCAACTATCAGGAGGGTGGCGGGCTGACTGGCAGCGACGTCGAACTGGCCCGGTACATTTTCGCCGGCATCGGCGAATCCTTTGAACCGGTCGAAACCAGTTTCTTGGAGTTGTTGCCCGGGCTTGAAGACGGTCGCTGGGACGTGACCACCGGAATGTTCGCCACGAGGGAACGTGCCGAACGCGCCTTCTTCACCTTGCCGATCTGGGCGCTGCGCGACGGACTTCTGGTGCGTGAGAGCAACCGTGACCGCATCGCCGGCTATCGCAGCCTTGCCGCCCTGGGAGGCAAGCTTGCCGTCCTCGCGGGGCAGATTCAAGAACAGACGGCCCTGAGTCTCGGGTTCCGTGCCGACACCGTCGTCATCTTCCAGGACTATGACGAGGCGGCGCAGGCCGTCGCCGACGGGGCCGTCGAGGCATATGCCAGTGTCGAGAGCGCGCATCGCGAGCACGTTACCCGGAATCCTGGGACTGGCTTGGCGTGCGTCACCGTTCCGGCCAGTGAGAAGGTACCCGCCTCCGGCGCATTCGCGTGCCGCAGCCGCGAGATCCAAGAGCGCCTCGATAGCCTATTGGGCACCTTTCTCGGCACGCCGGCTCACGCGACACTTCTCTCTTCGTTTGGGCTGGCACCTGAGAGCCGACCCTGAGAGACCCCTACCCCCGCAAATGCGCGAGCGGCACATGGCCCGGCCCCTTGATGTTCTGCAACACCAGCTGGGTGTGCACGTCGCGGACGCCTGAAAGCCGCATCAGCCGGTGCATGACGAAGGCGTTGAGGTCGTCGACGCTGGGCACCATGACATGCAGCAGGAAGTCGTAGTCGCCGGTCATCGTCCAGCACGCCGAGACCTCGTCCATGCGCTGCACGGCGGCGATGAATTTTTCCGGCGAATCGTCGCTGTGGCTGACCAGCCTGACCTGGACGAAGACCTCGACCATCAGGCCGACCGCGCGGCGGCCGATGCGGGCCGAAAACCCCTTGATGACGCCGGCTTCCTGCAACGCTTCGAAGCGGCGGGCGCAAGGCGTGTTGGACAGGCCGATCTCCTGCGCGATCTCGGAAACCGGCTTGCGCCCGTCGCGCTGGAGAATCTCGAGCATCTTGATCTCGAACTCGTCGAACTGAGGCATTTTTACCCTTTCTGAGAATTCATTGGGTGAATATACCTCAAATCCAGAACCAATGCGCACAAAGAGGTGAACTCCGCTCCGCTGCGGCGGTTATGATTCCTCATCGAAGCTGGTTTCCGGGGAGGATCGGACCATGAGCGTGAGCGTTCAAGACTATGCACAGGAATGTGCGGCGCAGGGGCTGCGCGGTGACTACAGCGTCTGCCGGGCGGATTTCACCGTCGAGCAGAAGTACGACTATAGCCAGGCCGAACAGGATGTGTGGCGCACGCTGTGCGACCGCCAGACCAAGCTGACCCAGCGGCTGGCGCACAAATCCTACCTCGACGGCATGTCGGCGCTCGGTCTCGTCGACCGCATTCCGGATTTTCACGAGGTCAGCGAAAAGCTGCGCAAGCTCTCCGGCTGGGAGATCGTGGCGGTGCCCGGCCTGATCCCGGCGCAACCCTTCTTCGACCATCTCGCCAACCGCCGCTTCCCGGTCACCAACTGGCTGAGGACGCGCGATGAGCTCGACTACATCGTCGAGCCCGACATGTTCCACGACTTCTTCGGCCACGTGCCGGTGCTGAGCCAGCCGGTGTTCGGCGATTTCATGCAGATGTACGGCGAGAAGGCGACCGACCTCATCGCGCTTGGCGGCGACGAGATGATCACCCGGCTCTACTGGTACACCGCCGAATACGGGCTGATGCAGGAACCCGGCCAGCCGCTCAAGGCATTCGGCGCCGGCCTGATGTCGTCCTTCACCGAACTGCAGTTCGCGGTCGAAAGCGCTGATGCCCATCAGGTGCCCTTCGACATCGAGACGGTGATGCGCACGACCTACGAGATCGACAAGTTCCAGCGCGCCTATTTCGTGCTGCCGTCGTTCGACACGCTGAAGGATGCGTTCCAGAACAGCGACCTGGCCGGCATCATCAAGCGCTGGAAAGCCGAGCCGCCGCGCGATCCCGCGACGATCTAGGCTCCTAGCCTACGGCGAGCAGCACCAGGATGCCGCCGACGATCAGCACGCAACCGGCTATCTCGAGCCGGTTGATGCGCTCGCGAAAGAAGAAGACGCTGGACGCGAAGGTAAACAGCATCTCGATCTGGGCGAGCGACTTGACGATCGCGGCCTGCTGCAGGGTCATCGCCATGAACCAGCCGAACGAAGCCGAGGCGCCGACAAGGCCGGTAAACAGTGCTGGCCGCCACGCCTTGGCGATGCGCGGCAGCTCGTCACGCTCTTTCCAGACAATCCAGGCCAGCATGACCAGCGTCTGGAAGACGATGACGACGGCGAGCGTAACAGCCGCCTGCATCATGAAGTTCGGCCCGCCAAGCGCCAGCGACGCCGCGCGGTAGGCGACCGCCGAGATGCCGAAGAACGTGCCCGAAGCCAGTCCGATCAGCGCGTTGCGACTGAGCACCGATGTCACCAGCGTGCGCGCGGTGAATGCCGTATGCGCGACCGAGATCAGCATCACGCCGAAGACGCTGATGGCGATGGCCGCGATTGCACCCGATGTCGCGCGTTCGCCGAGGAAAAGCAGCCCGAACAAGGCCGCCTGCGCCGGTTCGGTGCGCGAATAGGCGGTGCCGACGGCAAAGTTGCGGAATGAAAACAGGTGGATCAGCAGGAAGGTCGCGGCGATCTGGCCAAGGCCGCCGAGCACTGCCCAGACGAAGAACGTCCTGTTCAGGGCCGGCAGCTCGTAGCCGACCACGAAATGCAGCACGCCGACGAAGGCTAGCGCGAAGGGGAAGCCGAAACCGAAGCGCACGAATGTGGCACCGGTCGTGCCCATCACGCCCTTGAGATGCTTCTGTACCACCGACCGCAGGTTCTGCAGGAAGGCGGCAGCGATGGTGATGGGAATCCACAACGGCATGTCGGTTCAGTATCGGCTGAAGGCGGCCGGAGCGGCCGCGCTCCAGCGTCTACAGCATCGCCCCGAAATTCGGAATCGATTTTCAGGGCAATGCATTGATCCAGGAACTGTTCGTCCCCCGACCGGGCATGTCACATCAGAGCGCTACACTTATCTGCTGGAAGCCTGCACCGCGCCCAAGCCCGAACCAGCGTCGCGTGGCGGCACGGTCTGGAACAGCTACGAGATGGCGATGCCCATGCCGAAGCCGCACATCAGCAGCGGCAGGACAAGGTGCCAGTGGTCACGGCATCTCAATAACAAGAAGGGGCGACAGCAAACGCCATCGCCCCGCTAGCAAACCAATGTGACCGATTCGCGCGCCGTCAGGCCGCTTCGGGAATGCCCGTGTCAAAGATCGCGCGGTTGCGGCCTCGACGCTTGGCCTCATAGAGGCGCTTGTCGGCGGCGCGCATCAGTTCCGACACGTTGGCTTCGGACTCGCAATTGGTGCCGCCGATGCTGACGGTGAGCGGCACCGCCGGCTCGTCATTGGGCTGGAAGCGCAACCGTTCCACCTCGCTGCGGATACGCTCGGCGACGAGCTTGGCCTCTTCCTCCGTGGCGCCAACAAGGAAGGCGCCGAACTCCTCGCCGCCGATTCGCCCGAGGATGTCACCGCTGCGCACGCCGCGGGTGATCGCAGCGGCGATCTGCAGCAAGGCCTGGTCGCCGGTCAGGTGACCAAAGGAGTCGTTGATCTGCTTGAAGTGGTCGGCATCGATGATCAGCAGCGCGCCGCGATCGTTCTTGCGCCTTGAGCCATCGAGCGCGGCAAAGAAATTCTCGCGGTTGAGCATGCCGGTCATCTCGTCGCGGCTCGCCTTTTCCGAAAGGCGGCGATGGGCGGCGGCAAGCTGGGCATGCGCCCGCATCAGATCGTCATGGGCGAGCTTCAGCTTCCTCTCCTGCATGAAGGTGAAGAAGCCCAGTGGGGTCGCAATGAACAGCGGGCATAGCAAGCACATCAGCCAGCCGATGGCGCCAACTGTTCCTCCCAGTGCTGGCACGATCGTCAAGACCAGTGCAAGCGAACCCAGGATTGAAACCAAGGTCACAGCGGCTGTTTTAAGAACGACGATTTTCATTTCGACTCCCTGCCGGCTTTGAAATGCCAGCATCAACTGAAGGTCATCTTTCATCGGTAGTTAAAATTTGACCCACCTTGTTGAATTTGGTGTCTTCCGAATTTTGGCCATTGTCGAGTGCCAACTTGGCCTCATGCAGCCGCTTCCAAAATTCTTGAACCGTGGCATAAGGGCGTCATGACCGATATTCCCGATCCCGCCCGCTTCGACCACGTCACCGACTGGGTCTTCGACCTCGACAACACGCTGTATCCGCACCATTCGAACCTGTTTTCGCAGATCGACGTGAAGATGACGGGCTATGTCGCGGAGCTTCTGACGCTGTCGCGCGAGGACGCGCGCAAGCTGCAAAAGGAGCTCTATCTCGAATTCGGCACAACGCTTAACGGGCTGATGCAGCGCCACGGCATCGATCCCGACGCGTTCCTCGAACATGTCCACGACATCGACTATTCTTGGCTGGTGCCGGATCCGGTGCTGGGTGCTGCGATCCGCCAGTTGCCGGGCCGCAAGTTCATCTTCACCAACGGCAATCGAAGCCATGCCGAGCGCACCGCGCGCCAGCTTGGCATCCTCGACCATTTTGACGACATCTTCGACATCGTCGCTGCTGGTTTGACACCCAAGCCGGCGCGCCAGCCCTACGAGACCTTCGCCGCCTTGCACAAGGTGACAGGCGCCAACGCCGTGATGTTCGAGGACCTCGCACGCAACCTGTCGGTGCCGAAGTCGCTTGGCATGACCACGGTGCTGATCGTACCGCGCAATTTCGAGCCCACCTTCTCCGAGATCTGGGAAAGCGACCCGACCCACGAGGACGATGTCGACTTCGTCACCGACGATCTCGCGAGCTTCCTGACCACCATCGTCGAGGCCAACGCCGCTTGAGCCGGTTTACCTCCGTCGAGGCGCGGATCGATGCGGCGGCACATGCCGTGCTCGACCGCCTGCCCGCCGGAGGTGTCTCGGGCGCGGTCGTCGAGTTCCTCGTCTTCGGCCTGAAGCAGGCCTGGGCCTGCCTGTTCGGCGGCGCCATGCTGGCGCTGATCATGGCGACCAAGCTGTGGTGGCCGGACGGGGCGGCACTGGCGCGCTACGACTTCCTGTTTGTCTCGGCGGTCGCCATCCAGCTGGCGATGCTTGCTTTCAAGCTGGAGAAGCCGTCGGAAGCCAAGGTCATCCTGATCTTCCACGTCGTCGGCACGGCGATGGAGATTTTCAAGACCTCGGCCGGCTCGTGGACCTACCCGGAAGACAGCCTGTTCCGCATCGACAACGTGCCGCTCTTTTCCGGCTTCATGTATGCGGCCGTGGGTTCCTACCTCGCCCGCGTCAGCCGCATCTTCGACATGCGCTACACAAGCTACCCCCCGCTATGGGCGACGGTGCTCCTGTGCGCGGCGATCTACGTCAATTTCTTCGCCCACCACTTCGTCATCGACATCCGCTACGGGCTGTTCGCCGTCACGGCGGTGCTCTATTTCCGCACCGTCGTGCACTACCGCGTCTTCCGCTTCCGCCACCGCATGCCGCTGCTGCTCGGCTTCCTGCTGGTTTCGCTGTTCATCTGGTTTGCCGAAAACATCGGCACCTGGTCGCGTGCCTGGATCTATCCGGGCCAGCACGATGCCTGGACGCCGGTCTCCATCCAGAAACTCGGCGCCTGGTACCTGCTGATGATCATTTCCTTCGTGCTGGTGACGCTGGTGCACAGGCCACGGCCGCTGGACGCCGGCTCAAAGGCTGTAGAACTTGGCGATGATGTCCCAGGCCTCGTCGGCGGTGTCGACAAAATCGATGATATCCTGGTCGCCAGGCGTGATCGTGCCTTGGTCGGCGAGGAAATCGAGGTCGATCGCCCGCTCCCAAAATGACTTGCCGAACAGGATGACCGGCACCCGCTCCATGCGTCCGGTCTGGATCAGCGTCAACGTCTCGAAGAACTCGTCCATCGTGCCGAAACCGCCCGGGAACACGGCAACCGCCTTGGCGCGCATGACGAAGTGCATCTTGCGGATGGCGAAATAGTGGAAGTTGAAGCACAGCTCCGGCGTCACATAGGCGTTGGGCGCCTGCTCGTGCGGCAGCACGATGTTGAGGCCGATGGACGGTGCTCCGACATCGTCGGCGCCGCGGTTGCCGGCTTCCATGACGCCCGGGCCGCCGCCGGTGACGACGACGAACTCGCGATAGTAGGACGCCGCCGAATGCTGCGAGCACAGGCGGGCAAACTTGCGCGCCTCCTCATAGTAGCGGCTGTTGGCCTCGAGGTTCTTGCGCTGCGTCTCGTTCTTGGCGGCCCAGGCCTCGCCGCCGGGTTCGGGAATGCGCGCGCCACCGAACAGAATGACCGTCGAACGGATGCCGCGTTCGGCCAGGATCATCTCGGTCTTGAGCAGTTCAAGCTGCAGCCGCACCGGGCGCAGGTCGCGCTGGGTCATGAAGTCTTCGTCATTCCAGGCGAGCCGGTAGGTCGAGGCGCGTGTCTGCGGCGTGTCAGGCACGCTCTTGGAACGCTCCAGGTCTTCGTCGGAGTGCGGCAGCGGCGTCCAGCCAGCCTTGTCCATTGGATTCATTATATGCTCGACCTCAAATTTCGTTGCCCGCGACATTCCGCGGCGTCACCGCGATTGACCCCCAGATAAGCCTGAAATAGGGTCCGCGCGATTTTATGCCAGCTTAGAAGCCTTAACCTTAACGGCCCGTAACGGAGATGTTTATGTCGAAGCCCGATCTCGCCAGCCTGGAAAAGACCATCGATCGGGCGTTCGAGGAACGCGACGGCATTTCGACGTCGACCCGTGGCGAAGTCCGCGACGCCATCGAGACGGCGCTCGACCTGCTCGACAAGGGCACGGCCCGCGTCGCCCAGCGCCAGGACGACGGCAAGTGGCAGGTCAACCAGTGGCTCAAGAAGGCGGTGCTGCTGTCCTTCCGCCTCAACCCGATGGAGCTGATCTCGGGCGCGCCCGGTGGCGCCTCTTGGTGGGACAAGGTGCCGTCCAAGTTTGACGGCTGGGGCGCTGTCGACTTCGAGAAGGCCGGCTTCCGCGCCGTGCCGTCGGCTGTCGTGCGCAAGTCGGCGTTCGTTGCCCCGGGCGCAGTGCTGATGCCGTCCTTCGTCAATGTCGGCGCCTATGTCGACACCGGCACGATGGTCGACACCTGGGCCTCGGTCGGCTCCTGCGCCCAGATCGGCAAGAACGTCCACCTGTCCGGCGGCGTCGGTATTGGCGGCGTGCTCGAGCCGATGCAGGCCGGCCCGACGATCATCGAGGACAACTGCTTCATCGGCGCGCGTTCGGAAGTCGTCGAGGGCTGCATCGTCCGCGAAGGCTCCGTGCTCGGCATGGGCGTGTTCATCGGCCAGTCGACCAAGATCGTCGACCGCGCCACGGGCGAAGTGTTCTACGGCGAAGTGCCGGCCAATTCGGTCGTCGTGGCGGGTTCGCTGCCGGGCAAGCCGCTGCCGAACGGCGATGCCGGCCCGAGCCTCTACTGTGCCGTCATCGTCAAGCGCGTCGATGCCAGGACCCGTTCCAAGACCTCGATCAACGAACTGCTGCGCGATTGATCTTTCACGCGATCCGAAGCAACTTCGACCGGCGCGCGCCATGTGCGCCGGTTAGCTTCGGAGGGGTGACATGGACTGGAAGTATCTCCTGACCAGCTTTGATGGTCGCATCAACCGGGCCAAGTTCTGGGCCGGCATCGGCGTCATGATCGCCGTCAGCATCGTCGCCAACCTGCTCGACATGATGCTCGGGCTCGACATCGGCAATTCGGGCGCCGGCGCCATCAGCATCGTCGTCACGATCGGCATGATCTATTTCGCGCTGGCAATCTATGCCAAACGCTGGCATGACCGCGACAAGTCGGGCTGGTGGAGCCTGATCGCACTCGTGCCCGTCATCGGCGCCGTCTGGATCCTTGTCGAACTTGGCATCCTCGAAGGCACCAGGGGCGCCAACCAATTCGGACCGGATCCTCTTGCCTGACAAATCCCAGCTCTTCTGGTTGTTCTTTCGCTTCTCGGGCCGCGTCAACCGCGCGGCCTATCTGCTTGGCTTCCTGTTCATGCTGGTGGTGATGTCGTTCCCGCTCTACCAGTTCATGCGCGTGCACCCGGAAAGCGGCGCCGCCCAGCTGTGGTCGATGCTGTTCGGCCTGACCTTCCTGGTCTTCCTGTGGGCGCATATCGCCTTCAGCGTCAAACGCCTGCACGACTTCGACAAGCCCGGCCTGTTTGCGGTTGCGCTGTTCATCCCGGTGGTGTCGATCTTCGCCTTCATCGCGCTGTGCTTCTTCCCCGGTACTCCGGGCCCGAACCAGTTCGGCAACCACACCAACGCGCCGCAATAATCGCAGGCAGAGACGAGCGCGATGTCTTACAGAACGCTCAACCCGGAAAAGATCGCAGCCACCGCGCAGTCGCTGGAGGCGCGCATCGGCGACCGCTTCCCGAATTCCGGCCTCGCCAGCGTAGCCTCCGAACTAGTCGTCATGTCACGTGATCTCGCCGCAGCAGCCGAAAGGCTGGCGCGGCCGATCTGGTGGCTCCGGGTCCTGACCTGGTCGGTAATCATACTCGGCGCCGGCATGTTCATCTTCGTCGGCTCGATCCTGTCCTTCGACCGCATCTCGACCGGCGCCTTCGACTTCGTGCAGGGCGTGGAGGCGACACTCAACACACTGATCCTCGGCGGCGTCGGCTTCCTTGCACTCAACAGCGTCGAGCAGCGGCTCAAGCGCAAGCAAATCTTCAAGGAACTGCACGGCCTGCGCTCGCTGATCCATGTCATCGACATGCACCAGCTGACCAAGGACCCGGCTGCCCTGTCGACCTCCTTCACGCCGACGGCGCATTCACCGCAGCGCACCAACAACCCGGCCGAGCTCGCCCGCTATCTCGACTATTGCTCGGAGATGTTGTCAGTCACCGGCAAGCTCGCAGCGCTCTTCGCGCAGGCCATCCAGGACGAGGTTGTGACGAGTGCGGTCAACGACATAGAGGACCTCGGCTCCAACCTGTCGCGCAAGATCTGGCAGAAGATTACGCTGATCGAGGCCACGCGACAGACCTAGGCGACCTGCTCCGGCTTCAGCCTGGGCGACCCCTTGCCCCTGGCTTCCGCGTCGCGCACCAAGGCGACGATCCGCTCGGTCAGCGTGGCTGGCGTACCGGCCTTTCGCGCGAGCCCAAGGATGACTCCCTGCAAGGCATCGACCTCCGTCCTACGCCGCCGCTCGAGATCCTCCCACATCGACGACCGCGCCATCGGGTCGATCGCCAGCATGCGCTTCGCCAAGCGCAGGAACAGCCAGTCAGGCAGGCGGAGTACAGTTGGCAGCAGCACAGGCGATACCGCTGTAACCTTCACCGGCCTGATGCCGTTCGCCTTCATCGCCGCCAGCGCCTCGTCGATCTGATCGGCGAGGATGCGGCGCCACCTGGCATCGGCGAGCTGAGCCGCCAGAGGCAGCCCCGAAAGTGCCACCAACGCATTGTTGAGGTTCATCAGCAGCTTGCCCCATTGGACGGCAGGCATGTCGGCGTGACCGGCAACGGTAAAGCCGTCGACGTCGAGCAGCTTGCGCAGGCTCTCGTCTCCGGCCTCGATCAGCACTGTGCCCGCACTGGCCCGGTGGACGTGCAGCGGCAACTCGCCTTCGGGCGACTGGACGACGTTGAACGGCACCATGCCGGCAATCACCCGTCGCCGCCCGAGCGCTGCCCGCAGCAGCGTCGGATTGTCGATCCCGTTCTGCAGGCTGACGATGACGGCACTTTCCGGCGCATGGCGGGCGATCAGCTCGGCCATGGCGGCGGTGTCGCCGCTCTTCACCGCAACCAGCACGACATCGGCCCCGGCAAGCACCGAAGGAGCGGTCGCGACGTCGATGGCGCCGCCATCGAGCCGGCGGTCAAACCCGTCGATGTCGCTGACCCGCAGCCCGGCGGCGCCGATGGCTTCGGCGACGCGGCGCCGCGCCAACAGCGTCACGTCCCGCCCAGCCAGCGCCAGGCACGCACCGGCATGGCAGCCGATGCTGCCGGCGCCTGCGACGACGATGGACTGATATGCCCGCATGCCCCTCCCCCGACGGCTCGACTATAGGCAACGTTCGAAGCCGAACACAAACGCCTGCCAGGCGCTGTCTGGCGATCACGACCGTACAACGCTGTAGCGAGGCTGTACTCGGTGCAGTCTGGAACAACCGAACGTCGTGACAGGAACCAGCGATTCGATTATCGCTGTCGCCATGAAGCTGCCTACAGACCCCGCCGAGAACCTCGCCGCCCTCATCCGCTGCCCTTCGGTCACCCCAGCCGAAGGCGGCGCACTGACAGCACTGGAGGCCATGCTGAAGCCGCTGGGCTTCGCTGTCGACCGCCCGACCTTCTCCGAGGACGGCACGCCCGACATCGAGAACCTCTATGCCCGCCGCTCGGGCAACGGCCCGCACCTGATGTTTGCCGGCCATACCGACGTGGTGCCGGTCGGCGACGAGGCGGCGTGGAAGCACCCGCCGTTTTCGGCTGCGATCGACAATGGCGAGATGTATGGCCGCGGTGCGGTCGACATGAAGGGCGGCATCGCCTGCTTCATCGCGGCGGTCGCCCGCCACGTCGAAGCCCATGGCGGCCCCAAGGGGTCTGTTTCGCTGCTGATCGCCGGTGACGAGGAAGGCCCCTCGATCAACGGCACCGTCAAGCTGCTCGAATGGGCGGCGTCGCGCGGCGAAAAGTGGGATGCCTCGCTGGTCGGCGAACCGACAAACCCGGACGCGCTCGGCGACATGATCAAGATCGGCCGTCGCGGCTCGCTGTCGGCCACCATCACCGTCCATGGCCGCCAGGGCCACGTCGCCTATCCGCATCTCGCCGACAATCCGGTGCGCGGCCTGATGACGCTCGTCGATGCACTGCTGAACCCGGCCTTCGACAAGGGGACCAAGGATTTCCAGCCGTCGAACCTGGAGGTCACCACCTTCGACGTCGGCAACGCCGCCACCAACGTCATTCCGGCCAGGGCGACCGCCACCTTCAACATCCGCTTCAACGACACCTGGACGGACGAGACGCTGCAGGCCGAGATCCACAATCGCCTGGACAAGGCGAGCGGGCGCAAGAAATACCGCAAGGGGCGCAAGGAGCCGATCGAGTTCGAGCTGGTCTGGCGCGACCGGCCGAGCCACGTCTTCCTGACCCGCAACGACAAGCTGATCGATGCGCTGGCCGGCTCCATCAAGAGCGTCACCGGACGCAAGCCCAAGCTCTCGACGACGGGCGGCACATCCGACGCGCGCTTCATCAAGGACTATTGCCCGGTCGTCGAGTTCGGGCTGGTCGGCAAGACCATGCACATGGTCGACGAGCGCGTGCCGCTTGCCGAGCTGGAGATGCTGACACAGGTCTACCAGCAGTTCCTCGCAGACTGGTTCGGATGACGAAACGCGCTGATGCTGGCAACCGATGACATCGAGCAGAATCTTGCGGGCGCCTGGCGGCTGATGCTGGGCAAGGCCGACGGCCTGCGCCTGCTCGATCTCAGCGCCGACGGGTTCTGGAACTCGTTCTTTGCGATTCTGGTTGCGGTGCCCGCGCTCGTTGTCGGCTGGGCCGGGGTGTCAAACGACGTCGCGCTGGAGACGGCAACCTTCGCCGGTCGCTTCGGCATCGTGGTGCGCCTCGCCATGGTCGACATGGGTGCGTGGGTCCTGCCGCTGATCGCGCTTGCGCTTGTTGCGCCGCGCGCCGGCATCGGCGACCGCTTCGTCCACTATGTCGTCGCCAGCAACTGGACCTCGGCGATTATCGCCTGGCTGATGCTGCCGGCAGCCCTGACCCGCATGCTGTTTCCGGCGGCACAGAACTTCATAACGTTGCTGTCGCTGGCGGTGTTCGGCCTGTCGATGGTGTTCACCTGGCGGATGACCAATGCCACCATCGGCAAGGGTGCGGCGATCGGATCGGCCGTCTTCACCGGCATGTTCTTCATCTCGCTGCTGGTGCTGTTTTCGCTGCAAGCCCTGCTCGGTATCACACTGCCGGCCTGAACCGCCGGCGCAGCGACTCTAGAACTCAACGCCAAGCGGCAGCGGCGGCACCAAGCATCAGCACTGCCGCGACGATCGCCGAGGCCGCAAAGCCGTAGTTGGCATAGAGCGGACCGAATGCGGTGGTACCGACCGACACGGCGAGATAGGTGACCGCGCTGTTCAGCCCCATGATGGTGCCACGCCTGCTAGGGTCGAGCATGGACAGGCGCATGACCAGCACGTTCAGCCCGAAATGGTTGCCCAGCCCCCACAACGCCATGGTGGCGATGAGCACGGCGAAGTTGCCTGCGACGGCAGCGATCAGCACATAGATTGCCGCCACGCCGAGATATGCGATGGGCATGACGCGCCGGGCGCCGATCCGGTCGACGATGCCGTCGAGCAGGGCTGCGGCGCCAAAACCGATGCCGTAGGAAACAGCGGCGAGACCATTGGTGCTGACCGGCCGTCCGAGCGCCTGGTGCAAATGATCGCCGAGATAGCCATAGACGCCATAGAACGCCGTCATGAAGGCGCCGCAGGCAATCAGCAGCGGCACGATGCCGGGCGTTGCCAGCGCCCCCAGCGGCGCGGGAGCGATGCCGCCGGCCGGCTTGTCGTCGGCCGACATGGCCGATATGGCCGCCAGCGCAATGGCAGCAAGCAACGCGACCGCTGCGAATACCGCGCGCCAATGGACGAGGTCGGCGAGCACGGCTGACAGCGACACGCCGGCAACCATCGACAGCGTCCAGCCGGTAAGCACGACGCCGATGGTTCCGCTCTCACGGCCGGGCGGCGCAACTGCGGCAGCGCTGGCATAGATCGCCGGAAGAGCGATGCCGGCCGCGATGCCGGCGAGCAATTGTGCTGCGACCAGCACGATGACCGCTGGCGCCATGGCGCTGGCCACAAGGGCTATCGCCAGCAACGCCAGTGCGCCCTGCAACATGCGTTTCGCGCCGAAGCGGTCGATATAGCGGGCAAGAAAAAGAGCACTCGCCGCGGTGCCCAGCCCGAACGCCGAGGCGGCCGTCATGACCACGGGGACGGAACTGCCGAAGCCGGCGGCCACCTCGGGGGCAATCGGTCCGAGGACCAGCGAATTGGAGCCGATGACGGCGATGCAGCCGGTCAGCAGGTAGGCTGCCCTGGGAATGCGAGCCACAGGTTCGGCAACGACAGGAAACAATTGATCGGGGTTCGACATGGGCGCATATTCCCCGAATGATGTTCAGCTTCAACGGAGAATTTCCGGATGGATGAAGAAACAGACGGCATTCGGCAGAACCGCCTGTCGGAGCGCACGGTCGACGCCGCGGACCGAAGGCTGTTAGGCGTTCTGGTGGAGGACGCGACAGTCTCCTACGCCGAACTGGGCGAAAAGGCCGGCCTCTCCGCGCCGGCGGCGCACGAACGGGTGAAGCGCATGCGCCGGTCCGGCGCCATCCGCCAGACGGTGGCGATGGCGGACCCAAAGGCGCTCGGCAAGCCGCTTTTGGCCTTCGTCCATATCGACACCAAGGGCTGGGGCAAGACCCCTGAACTGATGGCCGTGTCGTCGTTTCCGGAAGTCGAGGAGATCCACACGGTCGCCGGCGACGCCTGCCTGCTGCTCAAGGTGCGGACCGAGGATACACGCGCGCTCGAAGGGCTCCTTGCACGCCTCTATGACACGCCTGGTGTAACCTCGACGCGCAGCTATGTCGTGCTGTCGACCTATCTGGAACGGCCCGTTCAGCCCGGCATTACCCAGGACTGGCCAGCGCCGAAGCACATGGCGCAGCCGCTCTACTAGGCGCTAGGTCGCCGGGTAATCGACGCCGCTGAGATAGAGCCCATCGGGCGGCGCGACCTGGCCGCAAGCGGCGCGGTTGCGCGCTTCGAGTGCGGCCTTGAGATCGTGCGCTGTCCACCCGCCCTCGCCGACCCGCTTCAGGCTGCCGACCATCGAGCGGACCTGGTTGTGCAGGAACGAACGCGCCGAGGTCCGGACCTCGATCATGTCGTCCATACGCGTCACGTCGAGTTGGGCGAGCGTACGCAGCGGGCTGTTGGCCTGGCATTGGGTCGAGCGGAAGGTGGTGAAATCGTGCCGGCCCAGCAAGACCTTGGCTGCCTCAGCCATCGCCTCGTGGTCGAGGCGCTTGGGCACCCACCAGACCTTGCCGCGCTCAAGCGCGGCCGGGGCCCGGCGATTGAGGATGCGGTAGACGTAGTGACGCCCGGTGGCGGAGAAGCGGGCGTCGAACTCATCCGGCACCTGCTGGGCCGCAAGCACCGCCACCGTCTCGCCGGCGGCCTGCAGATGCGCGTTGACGGCGTCGCGGACCTTGTCGTTGGCCCACGCCTTGGTCAGGTCGGCATGGGCGACCTGTGCCGTCGCATGCACGCCGGCATCGGTGCGGCCAGCACCACGCAACGAGATCTCGTCGCCCGAGAACTTCAGGATCGCCTGCTCGATCGCCGCCTGCACCGTGTGCAGGCCGGCCTGCCGCTGCCACCCGGCATAGGCGCGACCGTCATATTCGAGATCGAGGCGATAGCGCGGCATGTGGGGTGGTAACTCCGGCCGCTTTACGCAGCCAGAGCCGTACCGAAAGCCGAAGCGTAGACCAGCTTGCCGGCCTCGGGCGCATCGCCCCAGGCCAGGGCCTGCAATGCGTCGCACTGATAGTCGCTTTCGAACTTCGCGGCGCGATCGTGCGTGTAGCCGAAGCGACCGTAATAGGCCGGATCGCCAAGCACCACGGCCAGCGTCTCGCCTGCGTCCTTGAGGCGGATATGGGCTTCGCGGATCAGCGCGCCGCCGATGCCGCTGCCGTGGAAATCGGGCTCGACCGCCAGCGGCGCAAGCGCGACCGCCGGGACTGTCTTGCCGCCGTTCTGGACGTAGAGGCGCGAAAACAGGATGTGGCCGACCACATCGCCATCTTCTTCGGCCACCAGTTCGATGACCGCGTCGCCTTCGGCAACCAGTGCGTCGACAAGACCGGCCTCGGCCTGCTGCCCGAAGGCGTGTTCTTCAACGAGGCGGATCGCCTCGCGGTCGCGGGGCGTAGCCGCCCGGATCGACATCATGCTCATGACAATTTCATTCCTTCTTCGATCTTGGCACCGCGCAGGAATTCATCCGCGGTGACGGGTTTTCCTCCCGCCCTTTGTACCTCGACCAGCCTGACGGCAGCTTCGCCGCAGGCAATCTCCAACCGGTCGTCGAGAACCGTTCCCGGTTCCCCTTGTCCAGCGGAACGTTGCGAGCGCAAAACTTTCAGGCGCTCGGTTCGTCCGCCGATTTCGAATTCGCACCAAGCGCCGGGAAATGGCGACAGGCCGCGGATATTGTTGTCGACTGCCGTCGCCGGCAAGGTCCAATCGATCCGCGTCTCCGCCTTATCGATTTTTTTGGCGTAGGTCACGCCTTCGCTGGCCTGGGGCACTGTTTCCAGCCTGCCCGCTTCAAGTTCCGCCAGCGCTTCTACCATGAGCGAAGCACCCATCGCCATCAGACGATCGTGCAACTCGCCGGCTGTCATGTCGGGTCCAATCGCGACTTTTTCAAGTCGCGCCACCGGTCCGGTGTCCAATCCCTCTTCCATCCGCATGACCATCATGCCGGTCTCGGTGTCGCCCGCCATGATGGCGCGCTGGATCGGAGCCGCCCCTCGCCAGCGCGGCAGGAGCGAGGCGTGGCCATTGTAGCAGCCCAATCGGGTGCCTTCGAGAATGGCCTTTGGCAGCAGCAAACCGTAGGCAACGACGACGGCAACATCCGCCTTGAGGCCAGCAAAGGCCGCCTGCTCGGCCTCGCCCTTCAGCGACAGCGGCGTACGCACCTCGATGCCAAGGCGCTCGGCCTCGCGTTGCACCGGCGACGGCGTCAGCTCCAGCCCGCGCCGGCCGGCGGCGCGTGGCGGCTGCGAATAGACGGCGACGACTTCGTGGCCGGCGTCCGCTATCGCACGCAGTGTCGGCACGGAAAAATCCGGCGTTCCCATGAAGATGACGCGAAGGCTCATTCGGCTCTGGCTATCCCGCAATGCCCCGGACAGCATCGGCCATCCGTTCAGGCCATCGCTTCAAACGGGTTTACGAGCCTGAGGTCAAGCCCGTCGAAGTCGCGGACGTTGCGCGTGGCAAGGGTCGCGCCATGAACAAGGCAGATCGCCGCGATCATGGCATCCATCAGGCCTATCGGGCGACCGACTGCTTCTCGCTTGGCCAGGACCTCGCCGAACTTGATGGCGGAGGCGACGTCGTTGGGGAGAACCTTGTTGCGAAACCGCTGGCCGATCAGCGCGGACAGCGCATCGAGGTGACCCGAGTGCTTGTCACGTTGCAGAATGCGGTATCCGCCGTAAGAGAGTTCGGCGACTACAGGGATGCACAGAAAAAGCTCCGCCTGATCTTGCTGTACCAGCCATGCAACAGCATTGGCGTTCGGACGCTGCAGGCGGACTTCCGAAATCACATTCGTATCGAGGACGATCATTCAAGTTCAGGGAGTGGTCGTCCCTCGTCCTTGCGCATCCCGTCCACGGCTTGCATGAAGTCTGCGTGATCCTCTTCCGACATGAGCGCATTGTTGTCCTGGAAGATGCTTCTCAGCACCTCGAAAGCATTGCGGGTGTCAGGCGGCGTCTCCTTCTCTTCCGCCAAGCTTTGAGCCAGCCGCAACGTCACCTCGTCAGACAGGCTACGCCCGCCTTGGCGCGCCTTATCGGCCAAGCTTTCCTTGACGGCTTCCGGAATATTCCTGATCAGCAGGTCGCCCATGCGCGCCTCCATCGGTTGATATCAATGATATCAGATGGTGGCGGCACCAGCAAACAAGGTGGAATCACCCCACCATGCGGCTTGGCGGACGGTCCTTGGCGAGCTTCTTGAACTTCTTCATCACCATGTCGCGCTTGAGCTTGGAGATGTAGTCGATGAACAGCACGCCGTTCAGATGATCGATCTCATGCTGCAGGCAGGTGGCGAGCAGGCCGTCGGCATCGACCTCCTGGAGCTTGCCATGCTCGTCGAGATACTTGACCCGCACCGTCGCCGGGCGCTCGACCTCGGCATAATAATCGGGGATCGACAGGCAGCCTTCTTCGTAGATCGAGCGGTCTTCGCCGCTGGTGACGATCTCAGGATTGATGACGATGCGCGGCGCCGGCTCCTCGCCTTCCTTGGCAAGGTCGATCACCAGCATCCGGATCGGCTCGCCGACCTGGATCGCGGCGAGGCCAATGCCTGGCGCGTCATACATCGTGTCGAGCATGTCGCGCGCGAACTTGCGCACGCCGTCGTCGATGTGTTCGACCGGCTTGGAATGCTCGCGCAGGAGCGGATCGGGCAGGATGATGAGCGGCTTGATCGTCATGCGCTTCAACTAAGATGTCAGAATAAAGCCGTCAACTGGTCTGACACGGCAATGTTCTCGCTTTGATCTGACCTTGCGGGACGAATCGGTTATGGTGCCGGCCATGAACGAGCTTTCCAGCATCTTGTCCGCCCCCATCGCCCAGCTTGGCGCGACCATCATCACGCTCGGCCAGGCGCTTGGCTTCGGCGCCTTGCTGTTCGTCGTGTTGCTCGCCGTGCTGATGATCGCCTTGTGGCGCTCAGCCAAGGCGCGGGCCGTGGCCGCTGCCGAGGCAGCTGATCATGCCCGCGACGCCGAGGCCCGCATGGCCGGCATCCTGCAGGCCCAGGCCGAGATGCAGGGCAGGCTCGGCACCGTCGCCGACATCTTCGGTGCCCGCCAGGCAGAGCTGACCCAGTCGCTCGGCCAGCGCCTTGACGCGATGACCGGCCGCATCGGCCAGACCATGGTCGAGCAGACCAAGTCGACGCATGACAGCCTGGCCAAGCTGCAGGAGCGGCTGGCGGTCATCGACACGGCGCAAGGCAACATCCAGTCGCTCGCCGGCCAGGTCGTGCAGTTGCAGGCGATCCTGTCCAACAAGCAGACACGCGGCGCCTTTGGCCAGTCGCGCATGGAAACGATCGTCGCCGACGGCCTGCCGCTTGGCGCCTATGAATTCCAGGCGACACTGTCGAACAACAACCGGCCGGACTGCCTGGTCAAGATGCCCAACGGCGCGCCGTCGCTGGTCATCGATGCCAAGTTTCCGCTCGAGGCTTGGAACGCCATCCGCGCCGCGGCTGATGTGGAGGGCGCTGCGGATGCACAGAAATATGCCGCCCAGGCTTTCCGGCGCGACCTCGAAGTGCACATCAAGGCGATCTCGGAGAAGTACCTGATCGCTGGCGAGACGCAGGACACCGCCTTCATGTTCGTGCCGTCGGAATCGATCTTCGCCGAGATCCACGAGAACTTCGAATCGCTGGTCCACCGGGCGCATCGCGCCCGCATCGTCATCGTCTCGCCGTCGCTGTTGATGCTGTCGATCCAGGTCATCCAGGCGATCCTCAAGGACGCCCGCATGCGCGAACAGGCGCATCTGATCCAGGGCGAGGTCATCCGCCTGATGGAGGACGTCGGCCGTCTCGACGATCGCGTGCGCAAGCTGCAGACGCATTTCGGCCAGGCCAGCAAGGACATTGACGACATCCTCGTGTCGTCGTCGAAAGTCACCAAGCGCGGCGAAAAGATCGAGGCGCTGGAGTTCGGCGCGGGACATGCCGGCGAGGCCGAAGACGCGCCACCGCCTCAAGCCGCGCGTGCGGCCGATTCGAAGACCGGCCAGCTCCGCCTGCGCGTCGTCGAAGAGGATTAGGCAGGCTACGCCTTTTCCACCGTCGCCATGCCATCGAATTCCGGCAGCCAATGCAACGCCGAGCGGTGCCAGACCTGCTTGCGTGGCACCAGCTGCTCGCGCTGGTCTGAGGTACCTGTCCTCAGGCCATAGACCTTTGGCCCGTCACCGACGGAGGTGGCGAAGAGATGCGAGCCGCATTCCGGACAGAAGCCCTGCGCGCGCTTGTTGCCGCTTTCGCCTGTCTTGATGTAGATCTTCGGCGTTCCCGAAAACGCGATCTTGTCCTCCGGCACCGGCACGGTGACACGGAAGGCCGTTCCGGTCAGCTTCTGGCAGTCGGTGCAATGGCAGATCGCCGTCTTTTCAGGGTCGACTTCGGCCTTGTAGGTGATGGCGCCGCAATGGCACCCGCCCTCGATCTTCATGGAAGCCTCCCTTCGGGTGTTTTGACTGCCCGCATCCTAAAGCACGAAGCTGAAACGGAGGAACCGGTTTTCGGCAGAGATCTGGCTGCAACAGCAGCATAGACAGACCGTGGCGTTGGAGCGGGTGCCTACTCGCTGTCAGGCGCGGCCGTCCCAGCGTCAGGGTTGACGATCCGCTCTCGCCGTTCCCGCCAGAGCTGCGATGTCTGCGGCTTGACGAACACCGCCGTCACCTCGGGCACTTCGGCCTTGAGCCTGGCTTCCAGCCGCTCGACGCAGGTCTCGATGTCGGCGGCGGAGAGATGATCGACAAAATCGAGGCTCAGCCCGGCGACAACCTGCTCCGGTCCCAGATGCACGGTCAGCACGCCATTAGCCCTTTCGACGGCAGGATCGGCCTGGGCGATCGCCAGGATCGACGACTGCACGTCGCGCGACGCCGGCTCGCCCATCAGCAGCCCCTTGCTCTCGCGCGCCAGGAACACGGCGGTCGCTCCCAGGATCAGGCTGATGCCAATCGAGGCGGCACCGTCGAGCCAGGGCTGCTCGAAATAATGCGCAGCCGATATGCCGACGAACGCAATCACCAGGCCGAGCAGCGCCGCGCTGTCTTCGAACAGGACGGTGTAGACGCTCGGATCCTTGCTGCGGCGCACGGCCTCGATGTAGCCGAGCTCGCCCTTGCTGCGACGGAATTCCTTGAGCGCGACCAGCCAAGAACCACCCTCGAACACCATGCACAGAGCAAGCACCACATAGTTGATGAGCGGGTTCTCGATCGGCTCGGGATCGAGCATGTGGATAATGCCTTCGTAGAAGGCGACGCCGGCACCGAGCGCGAAGACCAGCAGTGCGACGATGAAGCTCCAGAAATAGAGCTCGCGGCCATGGCCGAGCGGGTGCATCAAATCAGGCGGCTGGGCGGCGCGATGCAAGCCGTAGAGCAGAAGCAGGCCGTTGCCGGTATCGACCAGCGAATGCACGCCTTCCGACAGCATCGCCGAACTGCCGGTGTAGGCGGCAGCTACGAACTTGGTCACCGCGATCAGCAGGTTGCCTGCAATCGCGGCGAAGATCACAAATCTGGAGCCGGATTGCGCCGCCATCTGTCCCTCGTGTTCGAACAGAGTAGCCGGGACGCTGGCCCACTCAAGCATTTTCGCCTTGGCACGGCCGTTGTCGTCGCCCTCAATACCCCTCTTGCAAGCGCGGCGACTTCGCGTTTCACTTCGCGTCTCAGCAGCGGGAGAAACGAATCATGGCCAAGGGTGCGATGAAAGCCGGGAAAGAAGCCCGGAAACCGAAAAAAGATGCCAAGAAGCCTGCGCCCACGCCGGCATTCAAGGCGCCTCCGGTGCAGGCAATCAAGATCAAGGACAAGTAGTCCTTCAGGCTGGCTAGACGCCAATCAACCACGCCCGGTTTCGGCCGGGCGCATGGTTGAATTTTTCTTTGAAAAAACCTATCTAACCGGTGCAAGGACGGCCTTGCATCTCCCAAAAAAACCGGCTGGGACGACCCGCCATTCCAATGGAGCGTTCCATGGCTTGGACTTATCTGTTTTTCGCCGGCCTGTTCGAGATCGGCTGGGCCATCGGCCTGAAGTATACGGACGGCTTTTCGAAGCTGACGCCGACCGTCCTCACCGTAGCCTCGATGGTCATCAGCCTCGGCCTGCTCGGTCTGGCGCTGAAGTCGCTGCCCCTCGGCACCGCCTATGCGATCTGGACCGGCATCGGCACCGTCGGCACCGCGATGCTCGGCATCTGGCTTTTCGGCGAGCCGGCGACAGCGATTCGCCTCGCCTGCATCGGCCTGATCGTCTCGGGCATCGTTGGCCTCAAGCTCGTCGCCTGATCAGCCAACCTTTGCAACGGCCTGCCCGAAACGGGCGGGCCTCACCATTTCCCAAGCTTTGATTTTTGCACGCCCTGGCGAGGATCGATTCCGATTTCAGCAGCCGTGCATCAGACGCACGAACGCGATCCGCGCCCGGGGCCTGGCAATCACCCCGTTTGCGAATCGCTGGACGTTTGAATTCGCGCGATCGAGCCCGGCTAACGGGCCGACGCGTCATTCATGCGAATTGGCCTGTGATCAGCCGAAGTTGGCCGAAGGCGGCATCCGCTTGCCGCGCGACTTGCGCGCTGCGTAACGCGCGTCACGCTTGGCCTTGCGCTCTGCCTCGTCGGAGAGCAGGCGGCTGATGCGGTCGGCCTCTTCGGCCTCGCGTGCCTTGGCTTCCGCCTGTGCGGCCTCTTCGGCGGCCAGGCGTTCAGCTTCGGCCTTGGCTTCGCGCTCGGCCTTTTCAATGGCTTCGCGAGCCAGGCGTTCCTGCCTCAGCTTTTCCTTCTCGGCTTCGCGGATGGCGCGAGCCTCGAGGATGGCCTTGCGCTCGGCCTGGCGTGCCAGAACTTCTGGATCGTCGGCTGCCGGGCGAGCCTTGTACTTTTCGAGGAGAGCTTTCTTTGCGTCATTGGCGGCGTTACGCCGCTCGAAGACGTCTTTTTCCCTGTAGATTGCCAATTTGATTTCCCTGGAGTCACTTCGCGACGTTTACATACGCGTGCGAAGGCATAGTTCAAGCGCCAAAAAGGCGTGTCTCCCATGAATTCGCGTGATGTTGCGGATAGGAAACGCTCTTTGGCGCCAATCTCGATATGGATTGTTCACTAGACCGCATCTGGCGGCTTTGTGGAGCGATGGCTACCTGTAGCACGAAAACCAGCGATAGGACCAGCGATCATGGAACTTGGCCTCTACACTTTTGCAGACGTTAGCCCAGAGCCCGGCGCCAACGCCATCGGGGCGCATCAGCGGCTGCGCAATCTGATCGAAGAAATCGAACTGGCCGACCAGGTCGGCCTCGACGTTTTCGGCCTCGGCGAGCACCACCGCCCGGACTATGCAGCCTCGGCACCCGTCGTTGCCCTTGCCGCCGCCGCCGAGCGCACCAAGCGCATCCGGCTGACGAGCGCTGTGACCGTGCTGTCGTCGGACGATCCGGTACGCGTGTTCCAGCAGTTCGCCACGCTCGACCAGCTTTCCGGCGGCCGCGCCGAGATCATGGCCGGGCGCGGCTCCTTCATCGAATCGTTTCCGCTGTTCGGCTACAACCTCGAGGATTATGACGAGCTGTTCGCCGAGAAGCTCGACCTTTTGCTTGCCCTGCGCGACAGCGAGCGCGTGACCTGGACCGGTACGCATCGCGCGCCGATCAACGACCGTGGCGTCTATCCCCGCCCCTATCAGGACAAGCTGCCGATCTGGATCGCCATTGGCGGCACGCCGCAATCGGCTGCCCGCGCCGGCGTACTCGGGCTGCCGCTGGCGCTCGCCATCATCGGCGGCGAACCGGCGCGATTCGCGCCGCTGTTCGACCTCTATCGCGAGGCGGCCCGCCGAGGCGGCCAGGACCCTGCCAAGCTTGCCACCAGCATCAACGTGCATGGCTTCATCGGCGAAACGACCGAGCAGGCGGCGGACGACTTCTACCTGCCACAGGCCGAGGTGATGAACCGGATCGGCCGCGAGCGCGGCTGGGGGCCGACATCCAGGGCGCATTTCGACCAATCGCGCTCACCGCAAGGCGCGCTGTTCGTCGGCAACCCGGAAGTCGTCGCAGAAAAGATCGTGGCGCAGCACAAGATCTTCAAGAACGACCGCTTCCTGCTGCAGATGGCGATCGGCCTCATGCCGCACGACAAGATCATGAAGGCGATCGAACTCTACGGCACCAAGGTCGCGCCGCTGGTGCGCAAGGAGCTGGGCGTTCCCGCTGTCGACACGGCGGCCTGAGCTATCGGCCGGAAGCGCAATCAGAGCGCTTCAGCCGCTGGACCAAGACTTCCGCACACAGGGAAGGTTTGTTTGCTGACATAACGCTTCCTATATCCGGCGGGTCCCCACCCGCCGGAGCTGCCTCATGACCACCTTGTCCGTCCTCGACCTTTCGCCAGTCACCGAAGGCAGTACCGCCGGCCAATCGCTGCACAACACGCTCGACCTCGCCCGCCATGCCGAGAAGCTTGGCTTCCACCGCTACTGGCTGGCTGAACACCACAACATGGCCGGTATCGCCAGTGCCGCGACCTCGGTGGTCATCGCCCATGTCGCCGCCGGCACCAGCACCATCCGCGTCGGCGCCGGCGGCATCATGCTGCCCAACCATGCGCCGCTGGTCATTGCCGAGCAATTCGGCACGCTGGCCGCCCTGCACCCCGGCCGTATCGACCTCGGCATCGGCCGCGCGCCCGGCACCGACATGCTGACCGCACGCGCGCTGCGCCGCAATCTCGAAGCCGGCGTCGACAATTTCCCTCAGGATGTCGTCGAGCTGATGGGCTATTTCGAGCCGGCAACGCCGGAGCAGCGCATCCGCGCCGTGCCCGGCGAGGGCGAGCAGGTCGAGGTCTGGGTGCTCGGTTCCAGCCTCTATGGCGCCCAGCTCGCCGCCATGCTCGGCCTCCCCTATGCCTTCGCCTCGCATTTCGCCCCGTCCGAACTCGACCATGCGATCGAAATCTACCGCTCGCGCTTCCAGCCCTCGGAGCGGCTGGCCAAGCCTTATGTCATGGCCGGCATCAACATCGTTGCCGCCGACAGCGACGCGGAGGCAAAGCTCCTGTTCACCTCGGTGCAGCAGGCCTTCGTCAATCTGCGCAGCGGTCGCCCCGGGCGTCTGCCCGCGCCGCTCGAGGGCTACGAGCGCGAGCTCGACCCGGTCGCGCGCCAGATGCTGTCGCAAACACTCGCCTGCGCGGTTGTCGGGTCGCCTGAAACGGTGCGGCGTGGCGTCGAGGCCTTCATTGCGCGCACCGGTGCAGACGAGCTGATGGTCACGGCGCAGGTGTTCGACCACGCCGCGCGCAAGCGGTCCTACGAGATCTTGGCGGAAGTCGGCGCCGGACTGGCGAAGGCGGCGTAAGGCTCCTCGTCCCGTTTACCTGGAGAGGGAAGCAAAGCGAGCTTGCGAGCGAAGCAGGGCGAGCTGAGCTCGAAGAGGTTGGCGCGGCCCCTCATCCGGTCCTTTGGGCCACCTTCTCCCCGTAAACGGGGAGAAGGAAGAATTCAGCGCATCGCTTCGACGATCCCCTTGTCGGGAAAACACGTCGCGGCCCAGCCGTTCTTGGCCTGCCAGTCGCCGATCGACCGGCGTGTCTTGAAGCCCGGCAACCCGTCGGCGCCGCCAACATCGTAGCCGAGCTTCTCCAGGCCGCGCTGCATTGAGGCGATGTCCGAGCGATAGAGCCCGTCGACCTTGCCCCAGCTACCCGCGAAACGCCGGTCGCTGGAGGCAATCCGGTCGGCACCGTGACCGATGAACAGCGCGTAGACGTCGCTTTCGTTGTATTCCTTGAGCACGTAGAAATTGGGCGTGACGATGAAGGCAGGTCCATTGCGCCCCGCCGGCATCATCAGGAAACCTTCGGCCCGCGCCTCGTTTGGCGGGAACGGCTTGCCGCCGACGCGGGTGATGCCCATGGCGGCCCAGTCGGCGATTTTCTTGCCCTGGTCGGGACCCTCCAGGGCGCAAGAGACGTTGTCCGGCAGCGTCACTTCAAAACCCCAGTCGCGCCCCTTCACCCAGCCATAGTGGACGAGATAGTTGGCGATCGAGGCCAGCGTGTCGGGTGTCGAGTTCCAGATGTCGGCGCGGCCGTCGCCGTCGAAATCGACGGCGTGCTGGAGGAATGACGTCGGCAGGAACTGCGGCTGGCCGAGCGCGCCGGCCCAGGACGAGCGCATCGCCTTGCGGCTGACCAGCCCGCGCTCGACCATTTCAAGGCCGGCCAACAGCTCCTTGCGGAACATGTCCTTGCGGGTGGCGAGAAACGCCTTAGTGCCCAGCACCTCGAAGGCATCGTAGGGCATCTTGGCGGCGCCAAAGCCTGACTCCCGGCCCCAGATCGCCAGCACCACGCCGGCCGGCACGCCGAAGCGCTTTTCGATCGCGGCGAGCGTTTTGGCGTTGGCGCCGGCGCGCGTGCGGCCGCCCGCAGTGACGGCACCCAGCGTCTTTTCGGAGAAGTAGTTGCCGGGCGAGCCGAACTCGGCCTGGTGCTGCTTCTTCGGCGTCTTGGGCTTTTCGCCCGGCAAGACGAGGTCGGGCAGCTTGAGATTGGGGGAGACACCGTCGAAGGCCGCATCGAAGGTCGCCTTGGAGATGCCCTTGGCCTTGGCTTCGGGCCAGAGATCCTTGGCAAGCCAGGCCTGGAACTGGTCGTCGATCCTGGCGGCGGAGGCGGGAGCGGCGAGAGGAACCGCCATCAACGCGACGAGAAATACAGCAGCCAAACTGCGGAGGTTTCGCCTCTTCGCACCCCCCTCTGGCCTGCCGGCCATCTCCCCCGCAAGGGGGGAGATCAGCTGTCGCCACCGTCTCCGCCAATCGTCAGCGTAGCCAGATGAGCGGCGCGCCAGAAGCTGCCGATCTCCCCCCTTGCGGGGGAGATGCCCGGCAGGGCAGAGGGGGGTGGGACGGAGCTGCGACGATTCAGAACCTTTGCTCATGCAGCTTCCTTCACCGCAATTGCGTCAAAACACGGTCCGCGACTTGAGCGCAGCTGACAGCGTGCCCTCGTCGAGATAGTCGAGCTCGCCGCCGACCGGCACGCCATGCGCCAGCCGTGTGACCTTGATGTCGAAGCCGGAAAGCTGATCGGTCAGGTAATGCGCCGTGGTCTGGCCCTCGACCGTGGCGTTAACCGCGAGAATGACCTCGCTGACCCCACCCTCGGCGATCCGCGTCACCAGCTGCTTGATGGTCAGCTGGTCCGGGCCCACGCCATCAAGCGGCGACAGCGTGCCGCCGAGCACATGGAAACGCGCGTTCATGGCGCCAGCCCGCTCCAGCGCCCAGAGATCGGACACATCCTCGACAACGATGATGGTGGTCGAGTCACGGCGCGGATCGGTGCAGATCATGCAAGGGTCGGAGGTGTCGACATTGCCGCAGGTCGAGCACACCCGCACCTTGTCGACCGCTTCGCTCATGGCGTCGGCCAGCGGCGCGAGCAGCTGTTCTTTCTTCTTGATCAGGTGAAGGGCGGCGCGGCGGGCCGAACGCGGCCCAAGCCCCGGCACCTTGGCCAGGAGCTGGATCAGGCGTTCGATCTCGGGACCGGCGATTCGCTTCGACATGGAAGCGATATAAAACGAGTAGCGAATAGTGAGTAGCGAATAGTGAAGTAGCGGTGCGGCGCCACCGCTCAGGCCCCACTACTCCCTATTCGATCATTCCATCGGCCGATCCTGGCTGGCGATCAGCGCGCCGATCGCGTCGGCATTCTCCGGGGTCGCCTGGAACGACATCGCGCTGGCCAGGGCTGCATCGGAACCGGCGGAAGCGACAGTCGCCGGCGCCTCCTCGACGACGCCAGGCAGCGCCGGCTGCTCGACTGAGGCGACCATCGTTTCGGGCATGGCTGGCAGCGGCTTTCTGCGGCTGCGCTTCTCGTAGAAGGCGTTGCCGCCGGCGACGGTTGTGTAGTGCATGTTCTTGTAGGGGAATTTCAGCCCTGCCGTGTGGAAGAACATCACTTCGTCCTTCACCTTGGGATGGCGCTCGCCCTTGAGCACGGATTCCGCGGCCGCCTGTACGTCGGGCAAGGCCTTTGAATTCATCGGCCGCGACAAAACCCCGGGCGCGAACTGGTTCTTCTGGCCGACCACGCCGCAGACGCTGTCGCCATACTCGCCCGACTTGAGACGGTTCATGACGACGCTGCCGACGGCGACAAGGCCGTCGCGGCTGGAGCGGTTGGATTCGAAGAACATCGCCCTGGCCAGGCATTCCTTGTCCTTCGCCGTATAGGCGTAGGAACCCGAACGAACCGAACTCGTGGTAATGCCGTCAGCGAGCTTGCTGGTGGTGCATCCCGAAACGATGAACGGCAAGGCCACGACGCCGACAAGCATCGGCATCTTCCAATTCTTGGCGATCAAAAGCGCCCCTCTCGTATGCCCGCCACGTCCCCAGATTGCAGCAACAATGCGCTCGTTTCGGGCAAAATGATGGCCGAAGGCTGAGACGTGCCTCATTGCCGGGGTCGCCACTGCAACGCTCGGTCGCTATTGTCGATGCCAAAGGCCCGCGCGACGCTCCAAAAGCAAGAGGAAGACACAGTGAAAGCAGTCCTGTTCGAGCAGTTCGGTCAGCCGCCGAGGCTGCGGAACGTCGCCGATCCGACGCCCTCGCCGGCAGGCGTGGTGATCAAGGTCGAGGCCACGGGCCTGTGCCGCAGCGACTGGCACGGCTGGATGGGGCATGACGCGGACATCGTGCTGCCGCATGTGCCGGGCCATGAACTGGCCGGCACAATCTCGGCGCTCGGCAGCCAAGTCACGCGGTGGCGCATCGGCGACCGCGTCACCGTGCCCTTCGTCGGCGGATGCGGCCATTGCTTCGAGTGCAACTCGGGCAATCACCAGGTCTGCGAACACCAGTTCCAGCCCGGCTTCACCGCCTGGGGATCGTTCGCCGAATATGTCGCCGTCGATTTCGCCGACACCAATCTTGTCCGGCTGCCCGAGACACTCGACTTCGCCACGGCGGCCGGCCTCGGCTGCCGCTTCGTCACCTCGTTCCGCGCGGTCGTCGACCAGGGCCGCGTCAAGCCGGGCGAATGGGTTGCCGTGCATGGCTGCGGCGGCGTCGGGCTGTCGGCGATCATGATCGCGTCGGCCGCGGGCGCCAATGTGATCGCCATCGACCTCGCCGACGACAAGCTGGACTTCGCCAGGAAGGTCGGCGCGGTTGCCGCAATCAATGCGTCAACGACGAGCGACGTTGTCGACGCTGTCAGGGAGATCACCAGGGGCGGCGCGCATCTTTCGCTCGACGCGCTCGGCCATCCCGTCACCTGCTTCAACTCGATCGCCAATCTGCGCCGGCGTGGCCGGCACGTCCAGGTCGGCCTGATGCTCGGCGACCATCATCACCCCAAGATCCCGATGGACAAGGTCATCGCCCACGAGCTCGAAATCCTCGGCAGCCACGGCATGCAGGCGTTCCGCTACCAGGCGATGATGGAGATGATCGAAGCCGGCAAGCTCAAGCCGCAAATGCTTGTCGGCAAGCATCTCAGCCTCGACGAAGCGCCCGCTGCGCTGATGGCGATGGACCGGTTCGAGGGGCTGGGGATCAGCGTGGTGACGAGGTTCTAGGCGAATAGCGAATAGCGAATAGCGAATAGCGAATAGCGAATAGATTGACGAGAAACGGCGCCTGAAGATCAAGCGCCGCCACTATTCGCCACTCACTATTCCCTATTCGCTCTTTCTCAGAACGGCAGCTTCATGCCCGGCGGGATCGGCAGGCCGGCGGTCAGGGCCTTGGTCTTTTCCTGCATCGTCGCCTCGACCTTGGCCTTGGCGTCGTTGTGCGCGGCGACGATCAGGTCTTCGAGAATCTCGCCCTCGCCTTCTTTCAGCAGCGACGGATCGATCTTCACCGACTTCATTTCCGACTTGCCCGAAAGCGTCACGATAACCAGGCCACCGCCGGACTGGCCGGTCGCCTCGATCAGGGCGACCTCCTCCTGCATGGCCTGGAGCTTGGCCTGCATTTCCTTCGCCTTGCCCATCAGGCCGAGGAGATCCTTCATCGTCTTTGTCCTTTCGTCTCAGAACGGTTCGTCATCGTCGTTGTCCACGCCCGGATCGGGCGGCAACTCGGTGTCGGTATCAAGGTCAGGTGCATCCGGCGCCGTCGGCAGGCGCACGTCGATGATCTTGGCGCCGGGAAAGCGCGACAGGATCGCCGCGACAGTCGGGTCCGCCTTGGCATCGGTAAGAGCGACCTCGCGCTTGGTCGCCTCGAGCTCGGCCAGCGTCGGTCCGCCTTCCTCGCGCGACAGCGACACCATCCAGTGGCGGCCGGTCCATTGCTTCAGCTTGGTTGTCAGGTCGTTGAGGAACGTGCGCGGCGCGTCAGAGGTCAGGCTGCATTCGATATGGCCGGGCTCGATGCGCACCGGGCGCACAGCACGGCGGATCAGTACCTTGAAGGCCATTTCGCGGTTGGCTTCGGCGAGGTTCGCGAGCTCGGCGATGGTGCGCACCGGCACCGCATCGACAACCGGCTCCGGTGCGGGCGTCGGCGCGACGAAGGCCGTGGGAGCGGGTGCGCTTTCAACCAGGCGCATCGCCTGGCCGCCACCATTGCTGACCGGCATGCGCGCCTGCGACACGGCCGAAGCGCCGGCTCCGCCATTGCCGCCGGCAGGCATGCCACCACCATTGCGAGGGGCGCCCGAAGGCTGCGACGGCGCATCGCCGAGCGATTTCAGCGCTTCGTCGAGCGTCGGCAGGTCGGCGGCGTGGGCCAGCCGGATCAGAACCATCTCGGCAGCACTGACCGGCCGGTTGGACGATTGCACCTCGGGAATGCCCTTGAGCAGCATCTGCCACGCGCGGGAAAGCACCCTGACGGAAAGAGACTGGGCGAATTCCACGCCCCTCTTGCGCTCGTCCTCGGACAGCGAGGCGTCATCGGCCGCCGACGGCACGAAACGCAGGCGGGTAACCAGATGGGTGAATTCGGCAAGGTCGTTCAGCACCGCCACCGGGTCGGCGCCGGTGTCGTACTGCGCGCGCAACTCGCCAAGGGCGGCAGCGATGTCGCCCTTCATGATGTTTTCGAACAGGTCGACGACCCGCGCCCGGTCGGCAAGGCCGAGCATGGCACGCACCGCTTCCGTGGTCACCGTGCCGCCGCCATGGGCGATGGCCTGGTCGAGGATCGACAGCGAATCGCGCGCCGAGCCCTCGGCCGCGCGCGCGACCATGGCCAAAGCGTCGTCTTCGACCGATATGCCTTCCTGCGCCGAAATGTTGCGCAGATGCCCGACAAGCTTGCCGGCGTCGATGCGGCGCAGGTCGAAGCGCTGGCAGCGCGACAGCACCGTGATCGGCACCTTGCGGATTTCGGTGGTGGCGAAGATGAACTTCACATGCGGAGGCGGCTCTTCCAGCGTCTTGAGCAGGCCGTTGAAGGCCTGCGTCGACAGCATGTGCACCTCGTCGATGATGTAGACCTTGTAGCGCGCCGAAACGGGCGCATAGCGGACGCGGTCGATGATGTCCCTGATATCGTCGATGCCGGTGTGGGACGCGGCGTCCATCTCGATGACGTCGACATGGCGGCCTTCCATGATCGACTGGCAATGCTCGCCGAGCACGGTGAGGTCGACGGACGGGCGGTCAATGTCGGGCGTCTTGTAGTTGAGTGCACGTGCCAGGATGCGGGCGGTGGTGGTCTTGCCGACGCCGCGGACGCCGGTCAGCATCCAGGCCTGAGCGATACGTCCCGAGGAAAAGGCGTTGGTCAGCGTCTGGACCATCGGCTCCTGGCCGACGAGTGCCGTAAAATCCGCAGGACGATACTTGCGCGCGAGAACGCGGTAGGCCTTGCTGTTATCGGTTTGTCCGGCTTCGCTCATCCGCCCCGTTCGCCCGCCCGTTCGTATTGGCGCCCCTGCCTCGACCGCAAAGGGCCGATTCCGCGAAACGAGTTTCGCCCGCACGGCGCAACGCCGTCAATGACGCGGAGAAGGGCGAAGAGGCGGGAGGCTGGAACAATGACCCGTTCCGGGCTCGTTAGGGCTGCTTCCTTCCGGACCTGACCCGGTTGGCGAGTGGATCGTCCACCACCAACCTCCCAACCTCCATATCGGCAATTGCCGCACCAATTGCAAGAGCCCTTGGACGACATGTCGACGCGACGATCAGGCGCTGCCGAAGTTCAGCGCCCAGAGATAGGCTAGCGTTGCCGCGACGCCGAGACCGGTGCGCAGCGCATGCAACGTTCCCCAATGCACGATCAGCCGCCGGGACGCGGCGCCGCCTTCCTCGTTCGGTATCGCCTCGAGCCGCTTGTTGGTCGGCATGATGCCGAGCATTGTGTAAGGCCAGTTGGCGAGCATCAGCGCCGAGCCGACAACCCAGCGCCAGTCCGCCGCCAGCCAGGCGGCCAGCAGGCCAAGCAAACCGGACACGGCTGCAAGGCTCGCCTGCATGGTGAAGCCTGCGGCATAGCTCGGCTTCCACTGCGCGAGCAGATTCTTGTCGTCGAGGCCGAGCCGTGCGGGCTGTTCGGCGAAATTGATGTAGAATGCCGCACCGGCAAAGGCGGCCGCGAGAACCAGGGCGATCTGACCGGCAAACATTGCGCATCTCCGCTGACGTTCGACGCATAGCATATCGGCGCAACGCGCGGTGCGTCAGTGCGCCTTGCGATGTTTCTGGCCCGGTCTTTTCAATGATTCGCTTGCAGCCATGACAGCCACACTCTAGCCTTCGATCAAACAAGGGAAACGCCGATGATTTCGGGGCTCAAGGCCGGGTTTACGCTGGATTCGCGTCTCGACGCCGATAGCGAACCGCTGATGTGGCTCGGCCTTTGCGAATTGCGCGTGATGAATGACCGACGCTGGCCTTGGTTGGTGCTCGTGCCACAGCGCCCCGGCGTCGAGGAAATCCATGACCTCACCCCGCTCGACCAGGCGATGCTGACCTTCGAGAGCAACATGGTGGCGCATGCGCTGAAGCAATCCACCGGCTGCGCCAAGATCAACAGCGGCGCGCTTGGCAACATCGTGCGACAGTTGCATTTCCATGTCGTCGGGCGCTCCGAGGGCGATCCCGGCTGGCCTGGCCCGGTCTGGGGCCATGGCGTGCGCGAGCCTTATCGCCGCGACGATCTCCACCGGTTTGCCGAGCGCATCAAGTCGGCTCTATAACAGCCGAAACGACGCAGACCGAGTTTCAGATGCCTTTCAGCCTGTTCGACGCACCGACGCGTGAAGCCAGCCATTTCCTCGGCTTCGCCGGCAACATCATCGACCGCCAGTCGGAAAAGCGCAGCGACGATTCCGCAGTGAAAGCGCTCGCGGAGCCCGGCGCAAGGCTGCTGCTGGTCGCGTCGGGGCGGCTGCTGCTCGATTTCAGCGAGACTTCGCCCAACCCATATTTCACGCTCGCGACGGCCGAGGCGATGGGTGCCCAAACCGGCGAGGCGATCCTGCTCGGCCGTGCAGACGACATCGCCATGCTGGCACTGCCCGTCGCTGCCGAGCTTGAGGGCTTGCCGGAGCACCTGAAAGCCATCGACTTCCGCTCCATCCTGGCGCAACGCCTGACCGACGAGGCCGCCCTCGGCGCCCTGGCGCAAGGTGCCGCCCTGCTCGCATGGCATGCCAGCCACCGCTTCTGCGGCCGCTGCGGTGCTGAAACCGAGATGCGCGCCGGCGGCTACAAGCGCCGCTGCACGGGATGCGGCACCGAACACTTCCCGCGCACCGACCCGGTCGCCATCATGCTGACCGTGTCGGGCGACAAGTGCCTGATGGGCCGCGGCCGGCATTTCGCCCCGGGCGTCTATTCGGCGCTCGCCGGCTTCATCGAGCCGGGCGAAACGATCGAGGCGGCGGTGCGGCGCGAAACGCTTGAGGAAGCCGGCATCCGGCTCGGCCGCGTCGTCTACCATTCGAGCCAGCCCTGGCCGTTCCCCTATTCGCTGATGATCGGCTGCTATGGCGAAGCGCTCAACCAGGACATCTCGACCGACGCCGACGAGCTGGAGGACTGCCGCTGGTTTCCCCGGGCGGAAGTGCTGCAGATGCTCGCCGGGACCCACCCCGCCGAACTCAGGGTGCCGCCGGGACATGCCATTGCGCACCAGCTCATCCGCACCTGGGCGGAAGCGGGGTGACCTGAAGAAGACGTGTCGCCTCAGTCGGCGACCTGCCACGCCTCGCGGGAATCGCTCGCCGGATAGACGCCGAGGATACGCACCTCGCGCGAGAAGAAGCGCAGCTCCTCCAGCGCGTGGGTGACGCCCGGGTCTTCCGGATGGCCTTCGATGTCGGCATAGAACAGCGTCGCGGTGAAGGCGCCGAGCTGGTAGCTCTCCAGCTTGGTCATGTTGACGCCGTTGGTGGCGAAGCCGCCCATCGCCTTGTACAGCGCCGCCGGCACGTTGCGGACGCGGAACATGAAAGTCGTCATCATCTTGGCGTCCTGGCTCGGACGCTCGACCCACTGCTTGTTCTTGGTCAGGACGACGAAGCGCGTGACGTTGCTGTCGGTGTCCTCGACATTCTCTTCAAGTATGTCGAGGCCATAGAGCGTGGCGGCGAGACGCGGCGCAAGGGCGGCCATCGTCCGGTCCTTGACCTCGGAAACGAGCTTGGCGGCACCTGCGGTATCGCCGGCGATCACCGGCTTCCAGCTGTTCTTGCGGATGTATTTGCGGCACTGGCCGAGTGCATGGATGTGGCTGTGCACGGTCTTGATCTCGGAGCGCTGCACGCCCGGCAGTACCATCAGCTGGAAATGGATCGGGAGGAAATATTCGCCGACGATGTGCAGCTTCGATTCCGGCAACAGGTGATGGATGTCGGCGACGCGGCCGGCGATCGTGTTCTCGATCGGGATCATGGCGAGATCGGCCTTGCCGGTCTCGACTGCGTTGAACGCATCCTCGAAGGTCGCGCAGGGCAGCGGCTCCATGTCGGGGAACATGTTGCGGCAGGCGGTGTCGGAATTGGCGCCCGGCTCGCCCTGGAAGGAAATCTTGTTGGTCGTCGTCGGCATGGTAGGCCTGTCTGTTCTAGTTCGAGAGAAGTTCGCGCGCGCGTTCGAGGTGTTCGGGCGTGTCGACGCCGAGCGGCACCGTGTCGACAAGCTCGACGTCGATGCGCATGCCGGCTTCGAGCGCCCGCAACTGTTCTAGGCGTTCGCGCTTTTCAAGCGGCGACGGGCCCAGCCCGACGAAGCGCTCGAGTGCGGCGCGGCGATAAACATAAAGCCCGACATGATGATAGAGCGGGCCATCGCCCCAGGGTGCCGTCGCGCGGGTAAAATAGAGCGCCCTCAGCCGCTGCGCCGACAGTGGCGAGCCGATGATCTTCGGAACGTTCGGGTCGACCTTTTCCTCGTGGCGGGTGATCTCGACGCCAAGCGTGGAGATGTCGACCGCCTTTTCCTGCAGCGGCCGCAGGGCTGCCTGGATGATTGCCGGATCGATCGTCGGCAGATCGCCCTGGACATTGACGATCGTCTCAACCTCGCCTTTCGGATCGAGCGTCGTCAGCGCCTCGAAGATGCGGTCCGAACCCGACTCATGATCGGCCCGGGTCATCACCGCCTCGAAGCCGTGCGCCCTCACCGTCTCCGCCACGATGTCGGTGTCGGTCGCCACGACCACCCGGCCGAGCCCGCTTTCCGAGGCGCGGGCAGCTACATGGACGATCATCGGGCGACCGGCGATGTCGGCCAAGGGCTTGCCCGGCAAGCGCGTCGAGGCCATGCGGGCGGGGATCAGGATAAGGGTGGACATGGCTGGTGCGTCTGTTTCTAAATGGCTTTGGAAAGTGTCAAAAGGTCTCACTGGAAGCGCCCTTATAGGTGTTGCAACCGGCAAGCAAAAGACCTAGTTTCCGCGCGATTTCACCCGGCCTGCCGGGCGATGTACGATACCGACGAACGGCAGCGGTCGCAGAGGATGGCGATCGGCCGGATAAGGGAGCCAGGGGCGTATGGACTCATTCGAAATGAACAAGGTGCTTGGCGGCTTGCTGGGTACTGCCTTTGTGGTGTTCTCCATCTCGCTCGTGTCGGACGCGATCTTCGCTGCTCCGGTTCCCGAGAAGCCGGGCTTTGCCATCGAAGCGGCTGAAGAAGGCGGCGCAGGTGCAGGTGGCGGCGAAGCCGCTCCGGCTGCCGTGCCGATCGCCCAGCTGCTGGCCAGCGCGAACGCCGAAGCCGGTGCTGCCGTGTTCAAGAAGTGCACCGCCTGCCATTCCATCGAGAAGGGCGGCCCCAACAAGGTCGGTCCGGATCTGTGGGGCGTGGTCAACCGTCCGATCGCCTCGCATGGCGGCTTCGGCTACTCGGGCCCGATGAAGGAATTCTCCGAAGGCGGCAAGGTCGTCTGGGATTTCGAGCACCTCAACCACTTCCTGACGTCGCCCAAGGGCTACATCAAGGGCACCGCGATGGGCTTCGCCGGCATCAAGAAGGATGACGAGCGCGCAAACCTCATCGCCTACCTGAATTCTCAGTCGGACAGCCCGGCACCTTTGCCCGCGGCCGATGCTGCTCCGGCCGCCGCGCCTGCTGCAGCTCCTGCCGAAGGTGCTGCACCGGCCGCTCCGGCCGAGGGTGCTGCCCCGGCGGCCGCTCACTAAACGATTTGTAATCTTCGCATCTTGAAAAAGCCGGGTTTAGCCCGGCTTTTTTGTTGCCTGGCGCAAACATAAGGCGACAATCGTCTAACGTGCGGTTTCCATGCGCCGGGATTTAATTAGAGTGTTGCGAAGCACCGGGCGGAGGGGATTGTTGATGAAGGTTGGGCTGACCAGGTTGGTTGCAATTGCGGGTCTTGCCGTGGCGGTTCTGTCCGGCGCCATAGCTTCCGCGGCAGCCCAGGAATGGCAAACCAGCTCGTCCTTGAACGGCACTTCGAAATATGGCCAGGACTTCAAGCAGTACGATTACGTCAATCCGAACGCGCCCAAGGGCGGCACGCTGAACTCGACGGTCGGCGGCACGTTCGACAGCTTCAATCCCTACATCGTCAAAGGCGCATCGGCCGCCGGCTTCAGATATTTCGGCGGCGGCCTGCTTTACGAAACGCTGATGGAGCAATCGCTCGACGAGCCGAGCACCAGCCATCCCCTGATCGCCGATGCCTACAAGTTTCCGGCCGACTACTCTTCCGCGACGTACCGGCTCGACCCACGCGCCAGGTGGCACGACGGCAAGCCGATCACCACCGACGACGTCATCTGGTCATTCAATTTCCTGAAGGCAAACAGCCCGCAATACGGACAGTACTACACCAACGTGAAGGAAGCCGTCGCGATCTCGGACCGCGAGGTCGAGTTCCGTTTCGACCAGAAGGGCAACCGCGAGCTTCCGAAGATCATGGGCGACCTGGTCGTCCTGCCGAAACATTGGTGGGAGGGCACCGACGCCTCGGGCAAGAAGCGCGACATCACGCGTCCAACGCTCGAAATCCCGCTCGGCTCCGGTGCCTACAAGGTCGAGAGCTTCAAGCCGGGCACGGAGATCGTCTGGAGCCGCGTACCCGACCATTGGTCGGCGAATGTCGGGGTCAATGTCGGACGCAACAACTTCGACAAGCGCCGCTACTCCTACTTCCTTGACGACAGCGCCGAATGGCAGGCCTTCACCAAGGGCGGAATTCAGGACATCAAGGCTGAAAACAGCTCGCGGCGCTGGTCGACGCAGTACACATTCCCCGCCTTCCAGGCCGGCGACGTCATCAAGCAGGTGTTCAAGACGACCTCAGGCGAGCCGTTCCAAGGCTACGCGCTCAACCTGCGCCGGCCGCAGTTCCAGGATCGCCGCGTCAGGCAGGCGCTGACGCTGGCCTATAATTTCGAATACATGAACCGCACGCTGTTCTTCGGGCTCAACACGCGGACCAGCAGCTACTTCCAGGGCCAGGACCTGGCATCCAGCGGCCTGCCAAGCGGCAAGGAACTTGAGTTGCTGACGGCTTACAAGGACAAGCTGCCGCCCGAGCTTTTCACCGAGGAGTTCAAGCTGCCGGTCTATGACTCGCCACAGTCCGAGCGGCAGTATCTGAGGCAGGCGACTATGCTGCTGGCCGAGGCCGGCTGGCGCGCCAGCGGCGGCAAGCTGATCAACGAAAAGACCGGCGAGCAATTCAAGATCGAGTTCCTCGGCAAGGACGCCACCGACGAGGTCATCGCAAGCCCCTTCATCGACAGCCTGCGCAGGCTTGGCATCGATGCGACCCTGCGCATGGTCGACACCAGCCAGTACATCAACCGGATCAATGACTTCGACTTCGACGTGACGACGACAACGCTCAACCAGTCGTCCTCGCCGGGCAACGAGCAGCGCGACTTCTGGAGTTCGAAATCGGCCGCCAAGCCGGGCTCGCGCAACATCATGGGCATCAACGATCCTGTCGTCGACGCGCTGGTCGAGCGCGTCATCTTCGCCACCGATCGCGATGACCTGCTTGCGGCTACCCACGCCCTCGACCGGGTCCTGCTGTGGAACTACTACGTCGTGCCGCAGTACCACCGGGCGGTCGTCTGGCTGGCCTACTGGAACAAGTTCGGCATTCCTGAAAAACAGCCGAGCTTCATCGGCGCCGACATCGATTCCTGGTGGATCGACAAGGACAAGGAAGCGGCGCTGGCCGCCAAGTACAAGGGCGTCAATTGAGCACGCGCCTCCCCCGCCGGGACTTCCTCGCGCTCGGCGCCGCTGCCGCCGCCGCCCCGTTCATATCAGGACGCGCCTTCGCAGCGAGCCCGACCGGCACCGGACTGCACGGCCTGTCGGCCTTCGGCGACCTCAAATACGGTCCCGACTTCACGCATTTCGACTTCGTGAATGTCGACGCCCCCAAGGGCGGCACGTTCAACTTCTCGCCGCCCAACTGGGTTCTCAACCAGAACCCGCTGACCTTCAACACGCTGAACACTTTTGTCAGCCGGGGTGACGCGCCGCCACGCATGGGGCTGTGCTACGATTCGCTGATGACGTCGGCGCTGGACGAGCCGGATGCGATCTACGGCTTGCTGGCGAAATCGGTGACGATTTCGGACGACCGCAACAGCTTCGACTTCGCCCTCCGCCCCGAGGCAAGGTTCCATGACGGCACGCCTTTGACCGCCGAGGACGTGGCTTATGCCTTCACGCTGTTCAAGAAGGATGGCCATCCGAGCCTGCTTTTGCCGCTGACCCACCTGACCGAAGCCAAGGCGATCGATGCGCACACACTGCGGCTCAGCTTCGATGGCAAGCAGTCCGACCGAACCTTCCTCGACATCGCCACCTATCCGATCCCGGCAAAATCCTTCTTCGAAGCCAATCCCTTCGACGCCTCGCAGCTCAAGGCACCGCTCGGCTCAGGCCCCTACAAGGTCGGCCGCGTGTCACCGGGCCAGACAATCGAATTCGAGCGGGTAGCCGACTATTGGGGCCGCGACCTGCCGGTCAATCGAGGCCTCTACAATTTCGACCGCATCCGCATCGAGTTCTACCAGGATCGACAGGCCGCGTTCGAGGCGTTCAAGAAGGGCGACATCCTCTTCCGCCAGGAGTTCACCTCGCGCATTTGGGCGACAGGCTATGATTTCCCCGCGCTCAAGTCGGGCAAGGTGGTCAAGCGCGAATTCCCAAGCGAGAAAAGGCCGATGATGCAGGCGACTGCACTCAACCAGCGGCGTGAGCGCTTTCGCGACCCGCGTGTGCGTCAGGCAGTTGCGTTGTGCTTCGACTTCGAATGGACCAACCGCAACCTGTTCTACGGCGCCTATCAGCGCTCCCAATCAACCTTCGAGAAGTCGGCCTATCGCGCCGAGGGCCTGCCCTCGCCCGCCGAACTGGCGCTGCTCGAACCGTTCCGCGGACGCATCCCCGACGAGACCTTCGGCGAAGCCGTGATTCAGCCGCCATCCGACGGCTCCGGCCGCGACCGCAAGCTGCTCGGGCAGGCCACGAAGCTGCTTGCCGCGGCGGGCTGGGCGCGCAAGGACGGCAGCCTGCGCAACGCCAAGGGCGAGCCTTTGTCACTCGAAGTACTTGTCGATGACGACACCTTCGTGCGGGTGTTTTCGCCATGGATCGAAAACATGCGGGCAATCGGCATCGATGCTTCCGCGCGCATGGTCGATTCCACCCAGTATCAGGCGCGCCAGACCAGCTTCGACTTCGACGCCATCGTCATGGCTGTGTCTTTCAGCGCAACGCCGAGCCGCGACGAGATCGACGAGCTGTTCCATTCACGCGCGGCCAGGCTGCAGGGCTCTCGCAATTTGCCCGGCACCACCGACCCGGCAATCGATGCCTTGATCGACGCCGTGGGTGCGGCCAAGGACCGCGATACGCTGACCGTTGCGATGCGCGCACTGGACCGGGTCTTGCGCGCCCGGCAAGACTGGATTCCAAATTGGTTTTCGGCGAATCACCGCGCCGCTTTCTGGGACATGTTCGGCTACAAGGAGCCGAAACCCGATTTCGGCTTCCCAGTCGAGGCTATGTGGTGGTTCGACAAGGACAAGGCTGCACGTATTGGCAAGACCTGAGATTTTTCGCTGCGCTTCACCCTCCCCCTTGTGGGGAGGGTCGGTGAACAAGCTGAGTGAAGCGAAGCTTGTGAGACGGGGTGGGGGTGCAAGCACTATCGACCGTTCTCTACCCCCGCCCCGCTCCGCTTCGCGGATCGACCCTCCCCACAAGGGGGAGGGTAAACACTGATGGGCTCCTATATCCTCCGCCGCATCCTTTTGATGATCCCGACCCTGTTCGGCATCATGGCGATCTCGTTTGCCGTCATCCAGTTCGCGCCGGGAGGGCCTGTCGAGCAGGTCATCGCCAAGCTGACAGGCCAGGGCGGCGACGCCGGCGACCGGCTGTCCGGCGGCGGGAGCGAAATCGGCGGCAACAGTCTCGATCCGGCGGGCGGCGAAGGCTCGTCCAAATATCGCGGCGCCCAGGGGCTCGACCCTGAGTTCATCGCCAAGCTGGAGAAGCAGTTCGGCTTCGACAAGCCGCCGCTCGAACGCTTCTTCATGATGCTGTGGAACTACATCCGCTTCGATTTCGGTGACAGCTACTTCCGCGACGTCTCGGTGCTGGACCTGATCCTCGAGAAGATGCCGGTATCGATCTCGCTCGGCATCTGGATCACGCTTTTGTCCTACCTGATCTCGATCCCGCTCGGCATCCGCAAGGCGGTCAAGGACGGATCTACCTTCGACATCTGGACCAGCGGCGTCATCATCATCGGCTACGCCATCCCGGCCTTCCTGTTCGCCATCCTGCTGATGGTGCTGTTTGCCGGCGGCTCGTTCTTCGACTGGTTCCCGCTGCGCGGGCTGACCTCGGAGAATTTCGACCAGCTGTCGCTCGGCGGCAAGGCGCTCGACTATCTCTGGCACCTCGCATTGCCGCTGACCGCGCTGGTTCTGTCGGCCTTTGCCACCACGACGCTTCTGACCAAGAATTCGTTCCTCGACGAAATCCGCAAGCAGTATGTCGTCACCGCCCGCGCCAAGGGGCTTTCACAGCGCCAGGTGCTCTATGGCCACGTCTTCCGCAACGCCATGCTGATCGTCATCGCCGGCTTTCCCGGCGCCTTCATCTCGGCCTTCTTCACCGGCTCGCTGTTGATCGAGAACATCTTCTCGCTCGACGGACTCGGCCTGCTCGGCTTCCGCTCGGTGCTCGAACGCGACTATCCGGTGGTCTTCGCCAACCTCTTCATCTTCTCGCTGATGGGGCTGTTCGTCGGCCTGATCTCGGACCTGATCTACACCTGGATCGACCCACGCATCGACTTCGAGCGGAGGGACGTCTGATGTCGGCCATTGACACCGTTGCCGCGCCGGTCAAGCGGCCCTGGCTCTCGCCGATCAACAAGCGGCGCTGGCTGAGCTTCAAGGCCAACCGCCGCGGTTACTGGTCGTTGTGGATCTTCCTGGTGCTGTTCGTGCTGTCGCTGTTTTCCGAACTGATCGCCAACGACAAGCCGCTCCTGATCCGCTTCAAGGGCGAGTTCTATTCGCCGATCATCAGCAACTATGAAGAAAGCACGTTCCTCGGCGAGGACGGCTTCCTGCCGGTTACCGACTACCGCATCTCGGTGGTGCAGGAGGCGATATCGGCAAATGGCTGGGCGATCTGGCCGCCGATCCGCTATTCCTACCGGACCACCAACAACGAGATTCCCGAGGCGGCACCCGCCAAGCCGTCGTGGATGTATGCCAAGGACGTGCGCTGCCAGCGCTATCCCCTTGGCGTCGACGATCCCAATTGCAACGTCGGCAACTGGAACTGGCTCGGCACCGACGACCAGGCCCGCGATGTGCTCGCCCGTGTCATCTACGGCTTCCGCATCTCCGTCCTGTTCGGCCTGATCCTGACCGCGGGCTCGGCGCTGATCGGCGTGACGGCTGGCGCGATGCAGGGCTATTTCGGCGGCTGGACCGACCTTCTGTTCCAGCGCTTCATCGAAATCTGGTCGGCGATCCCGGTGCTCTATTTGCTGCTGATCGTCGCTGCCATCCTGCCGCCTGGCTTCTTCATCCTGCTCGGGCTGATGCTGCTGTTCTCCTGGGTAGCGCTGGTCGGCGTGGTGCGGGCCGAGTTCCTGCGCGCCCGCAACTTCGAGTACGTCAACGCGGCCCGCGCGCTCGGCGTGCCCAACCGCACGATCATCTTCCGCCACCTCTTGCCCAACGCGATGGTGGCGACGCTGACCTTCCTGCCCTTCATCCTCAACAGCTCGATCTCGACGCTGACCTCGCTCGACTTCCTCGGCTTCGGCCTGCCGCCCGGCTCCGCCTCGCTCGGCGAACTGCTCAAGCAGGGCCAGCGCAACCTCAACGCGCCATGGCTCGGCCTCTCCGGTTTCGTGGTGATCTCGCTGATGCTGTCGCTGCTGATCTTCGTCGGCGAAGCCACCCGCGACGCCTTCGACCCAAGGAAGACGTTCAAGTGAGCTTGGAACCATGGTATAATTTCTTATGTTTTCTACCATGGAGCGGAACATGGGCATGAACATCAAGAGTGAGAAGGCACAAAGGCTCGCGCGACAGTTGGCCGATGCAACGCAGCAGAGCATGACCGCCGCCATAGAACAGGCCCTGGAAGCTGAACTCAAAAGGCTTGAAATCAATGATGACCTTGCGATCCGCAAGGCGCGCATCAAGGAAATATTGAAACGTTCCGGCCCGACACCTCCCGGTGTCACAAGCGATCATTCCGATTTGTACGACGATGACGGTTTGCCGGCATGATCGTTGATGCATCGGCAATTCTAGCGATCTTATTGGAGGAGTCCGATGGCGACGCGATGGAAGACAAGCTTCTTTCACCTCGCCAACGCCATGCGATGTCGCCTGTCAACTACCTTGAAGCCGCTGTTAAGGCGGATGGCTTGAAGGACACCAGGAAAGGCGCGGAGCTAAACAATCTGCTTGCCGATTTTGACATCGAGATTGTGCCGATCACGCCTGAACAGGCACTTCTCGCCCGCGAGGCCTACCAGAAATTCGGCAAGGGCAACCACCCGGCCACGCTCAACCTCGGCGACTGCTTCGCCTATGCGCTTGCCAAGGCCCGCCAGCAGCCACTTCTCTTCAAAGGCGACGACTTTCGCATGACAGACATCGAGGCCGCCATTTGACCGTCCCTCTCCTTTCCGTCCAGGACCTGTCGGTCGCCTTCAGCCAGGGCGGCGCAACCACGATTGCCGTCGACCATATCTCCTTCGACATCGCCAAGGGCGAGACGGTGGCGCTTGTCGGCGAGAGCGGCTCGGGCAAGTCGGTCACGGCGCTGTCTGTGCTCAAGCTCCTGCCCTACCCGCCGGCAAGCCACCCCTCGGGGCGGATGATGTTCGGCGGCCAGGACCTGCTCGCGCTCGACGAAAACGCATTGCGCAAGGTGCGCGGCAACAAGATCACCATGATCTTCCAGGAGCCGATGACCTCGCTCAACCCGCTGCACACGATCGAGCACCAGATCGTCGAGGTGCTGTCGCTGCATCAGGGCATGCGCGACAAGCAGGCGCGTGCCCGCACGCTCGAACTGCTCGAAGAGGTTGGCATCCGCGAGCCCAAGAAGCGGCTCGACGCCTATCCGCACCAGCTCTCCGGCGGCCAGCGCCAGCGCGTGATGATCGCCATGGCGCTCGCCAACGAGCCGGAGCTTCTGATCGCCGACGAGCCGACGACCGCGCTCGACGTGACGGTCCAGGCGCAGATCCTCGAATTGCTTGCCGAGCTCAAATCCCGCAAGGGCATGTCGATGCTGTTCATCACGCATGACCTCGGCATCGTCAGGCGCATCGCCGACCGGGTCTGCGTGATGACCAAGGGCCAGATCGTCGAGACCGGGCCGACGAAAGAGATCTTCGCCAACCCGCAGCACAGCTATACGCGCCACCTGCTCGCCGCCGAGCCGAAAGGCAAGCCACCTGCGGCCGACGCCTCGGCCAAGACGGTGATGTCGGGCTCGGACGTTAAGGTGTGGTTCCCGATCAAGCAGGGCTTCTTCCGCAAGACCGTCGACCATGTGAAGGCCGTCGACGGCATCGACGTTGCCGTGCGGGCGGGCCAGACCGTCGGCGTCGTCGGCGAATCCGGCTCCGGCAAGACGACGCTGGGGCTGGCGCTGACCCGCATGATCTCGTCGCAAGGCCGGATTGACTTCGACGGCCGCGAGATCGACAAGTTCAGCTTCAGCGCCATGCGGCCGCTGAGGCGCGAGATGCAGATCGTCTTCCAGGACCCGTTCGGGTCGCTCAGCCCGCGCATGTCGGTGGCCGACATCATCGAAGAGGGCCTCAAGATCCACGAGCCCAGTCTCAAGGCAGCCGAACGCGACCAGAAGGTTGTCGACGTGCTGCGCGAGGTCGGCCTCGATCCCGAGACGCGCTTCCGCTACCCGCACGAGTTCTCTGGCGGGCAGCGCCAGCGCGTCGCCATCGCGCGCGCCATGGTGCTGAAGCCGCGCTTCGTCATGCTCGACGAGCCGACTTCGGCACTCGACATGAGCGTACAGGCGCAGGTTGTCGACCTGCTGCGCTCCCTGCAGGCCAAGCACGACCTCGCCTATCTGTTCATCAGCCACGACCTCAAGGTGGTGCGTGCGCTCGCCAACGACGTCATCGTCATGCGCAACGGCAAGGTGGTGGAGGCCGGGCCGTCAGAACAGATTTTCGAGCGCCCGCAAACGGACTACACTCGGGCGCTGATCTCGGCGGCGTTCAGGATCGAAACCGCGCCGACCGGCGTGGTCAGCGAGTAGCAGGACTTCAAGGGAAGAGCATGTCGACCAAGGGCAAGGGAAAGATCCTTCTTTCGATCACCGGCTTCAACCCGCAACGCTGGTACGAACTTCTGTCGGCGGAGCGTGAGGTGGTGCTCGAACCAGACGGGGCGGCCGACCCTTCGATCGACTATGCCGTGGTGTGGAAGCAGAAGCCGGGCACGCTGGCCAAGCTGCCGAACCTCAAGGCGATCTTCTCGATCGGTGCCGGCGTCGACCACGTCTTTGCAGATCCCGGCCTGCCCGACGTGCCGATCGTGCGTGTCGTCGCCGACAATCTCAGCCAGCACATGAGCGAATATGTGCTGTGGCGAGTGCTCGACCATCACCGCCAGGGCCAGCTCTACCGCGCCCAGCAAACCAAGAAGGCCTGGCACGAACCGCCGCAGCGGCCGGCCGAGGACATCTCGGTCGGCATCATGGGCATGGGCAATCTCGGCCGCGCCGCAGCCGACGTGCTCAAGGCGGTCGGCTTCCGCATCAATGGCTGGAGCCGCCGGCCGCAGGAAGTCGCGGGCGTTACCACCTTCAGCGGCGAAGCCGGGCTGGTGCCGTTCCTCAACGCGACCGATATTCTCGTCGTGCTGCTGCCGCTGACGGAGACGACCAAGGGCATCATCAATTACGGCCTGCTCAAGGAGCTACGCCGGCGCAACGGCCTCGGCGGAGCGGTGCTGATCAATGCGGGACGCGGCAGGCTGCAGCGCGACGCCGACATCTTGCGCGCGCTCGACGACGGCACGCTGAAGGAAGCCAGCCTCGACGTCTTCGAGGTCGAGCCGCTGCCCAAGACCAGCCCGATGTGGAACCACCCCAAGGTGTTCGTCACCCCGCACGCGGCGGCAACCTCCGATCCGGCGCATCTTGTGGCCCCCATGCTCAGCCAGATGGCCGCCTTCGAACGCGGCGAGCCGCTGGAGAATGTGGTCGACCGCAACGCGGGGTATTGAGGGACGTTTCTTCGGGGGCGCCGCAAGTCGCGCGTGTCATTCCGGGCGAGCGCAGACCTAGGCCCCCATTGATGAGCGCGGCTGGGGTCCCGGCCGTGCTTGACGATGGTCCAGTCAATGGGTCCGGGTGGCGCAGAAAAATGGGGACGGCTATCCACGCAAGATGGTGACAGGTGCCGCTGCCTGAGAAAGCCAATCTCGTCGATCGCGTTTCTTCGCACCCCCCTCTGGCCTGCCGGCCATCTCCCCCACAAGGAGGGAGATCACGCCTTCATCGGCGCCCCGCCCAATCGTAAGTGTCAGAGGCGTGGTCGTTGCGACTTCTCAGGATATGCGCCGCCGGCGACGCGATTAATCTCCCTCCTTGTGGGGGAGATGGCCGGCAGGCCAGAGGGGGGTGCGAAGGATCGCGGCCGAGATAATCTGCGGGATCCGTCGCGTAACAAAATTCGCGATCGTGGAGAAATTCTCCACGATCGTATCGCCTGAAGCTGCCCGCTTACGGTCGCCTGAAACTCGTCGGCCCGCCATAGAGGTAGCCGATGCGGTCGATGGCGTCGCGGAGGCCCTCGCGGGCAACGGTCATGGTGTGGCCGTTGGCGTGGATCATCATCTCGGCATCGGTCATGATGGCGACGTGACCTTTCCAGAAGACGAGGTCGCCGCGCTGGAGCCGCGAAAAATCGGCGCCCGCATCGACAGGCGATCCGAGCGAGGCTTCCTGCATGTCGGAATCGCGCAGCACGTTGCGCCCGGTCATGCGCATCGACAACTGGACGAGGCCCGAACAATCGATGCCGAAGGCGCTGGAGCCGCCCCAGAGATAGGGCGTGTCGATCAGCCGTTCCGCTACCGAGACGAAGTCTTCGGCCTCGGTATCAAGTGGTGCCAGATGCTGGGTGACAAGCGCTTCACCCGACGCCAGCAATCCGTAGCGCGTGCCGCGCGTTTCGGCGAAGCCGGTGACCGCGACCTGCGAGCCAATCGACAGCTGGCCGCTGCGCGGGAGCTTCATATCAGGGCCGGGATAGACGAAGGTGCGCAAGGCGGTGACGACATGGGTCGGTTCAGCACCGCGCGGTGCGAGGTCGCCCGCCGAGACATAGCCGACATAGCCGTCGCGCCCGGCCTGTAGCCAGGCAAAGCCATCGGTATCGTCGAAGACCACAACCTCGTCGCCGTAAAGCAACTGGGTGTTGAGACCGGCATCGGGACGCGGCGCCTTGCGGACATCGGCAACAGCCGCGGTAATGCGCGCGGGACGACCGGAGACAAAGCGCTCGGCCGTGACCTCGCCTTGAAGGCGGGCATCGGCGAGATCGGGACGGAAGGCGTGAAGGCGGCTGTCGCGGGCGGTCAAATCGGAAGCTCCATGGCTTTGGCAATGATAGCATCGCCCAAACGCTCGACATAGAGCGCGCCTTCAACCGTGCGCCGGATCAGCACGTTGCGCTTGTCGCTCTCGTCGCGGTGGCGCGACACCAGCTTGAGCGCGCCCATGGTGTCGAGCGCGCGGGTGATGACCGGCTTGCTGACGCCGAGGCGGGCCGCAAGCGCGCGCACCGTATGCGGCGGCGGGTCGAGATAGATGGTGAGCAGGATCGCCATCTGGCGCAGCGTCAGGTCGGGCGCGTCGTCACGCACCTCGGACAGGGAAAACTGCTGCAGCAGCCTCAGCGACTGGCTCGGACGCAATGCGATCGGCATGACGCCAGCATCCACGCTAATTGTTTCGCTTCCGTTTCATTCAAGAGAGAATTTGCGGCGGGGGTGAGGCGGGGTCGCACTATCTGCCCAGCTCGCGCCGCCCCTCATCCGGCTGCCGGCACCTTCTCCCCGTCAACGGGGAGAAGGGACAAGACCGTCAACCAAATCGCGCCGAAATCACCTTTTCCAACGCCCGGATGGCCTGGGCTTCGCCGCCGGTGGGGCCATGCGGGCGATCGCTCGGGTTCCAGGCGAAGATGTCGAAATGCGCCCAGCCTGATGTCTTCTCAACGAAGCGCTTGAGGAACAGGGCGGCGGTGATCGAGCCGGCGAAGCCGTCCGTGGTGACGTTGTTCATGTCGGCGATCTTCGACGCAAGCTTCGAGTCATAGGGCTTCCACAAAGGCATGCGCCAGATCGGGTCCTCGACGGCTAGCGACGCAGCAGCCAGTTCGGCGGCGAGCACTTCGTCGTCGGTGTAGAAAGGCGGTAGGTCGGGGCCGAGCGCCACGCGCGCCGCCCCGGTCAGTGTTGCCATGTCGATCAGCATCTCCGGCTGTTCGTCATCGGCAAGGGCGAGCGCATCGGCCAGCACCAGCCGTCCCTCGGCATCGGTGTTGCCGATCTCGACTGATATGCCCTTGCGGCTCTGCAGCACGTCGCCGGGCCGGAAAGCGTTGGCCGAGATCGAATTCTCGACCGCCGGGATGAGCACGCGCAGCCTGACGTTGAGCCTTGCCGCCATGATCATCGAGGCGAGGCCGAGAACGTTGGCGGCACCGCCCATGTCCTTCTTCATCAACAGCATGCTTGAGGCCGGCTTGATGTCGAGGCCGCCGGTGTCGAAGCACACACCCTTGCCGACAAGCGTGATCCTGGGTGCGTCCTGCGCGCCCCAGGTCAGGTCGATGAGGCGCGGCGCATCGTCGGACGCGCGGCCGACGGCATGGATCATCGGGAAATTGTGCTTGAGCAGGTCGTCGCCAAGCGTGACCCTGACCTCGGCACCGTGAACCCCGGCAAGCTTGCGGACCGCTGCTTCGAGCGCCGATGGCCCCATGTCGTTTGTCGGCGTGTTGACGAGATCGCGAACGAGGAACACCGACTCGACGATGCTGTTCAGCCTGGTAGCGTCGACGCCGCCAGGCACGGCGAGGCCAAGCTCCCTGCCCGGCTTCTTGCCGTAGCGGGTGAAGGCATAGCCGCCGAGAGCGGCGCCAAGGGCTGCCAGTTCGGGCTGCGCCGGGGCGCTGGCGAAATGCCAGTTGCCTGCGGGCAGGTTGCGCGCGAGTGCGCCGAAGGCGAGCCCGCTGTCGCCCTGGCCAGTGCCGAACAACGCGCCCGCCAAGCTGCCGTCCGCTCCAGGGATCGCCAGCACCTTGCCGGCCTCGCCGGCGAAATCGTTGGCATTGGCCCAGGCCAGGACATCGGCGGAGAGCCCGGCACTTTCGAGACCGCCCTTGGCGACGAGGTGGATCGGCAGTGCGTCGGAGGGCTTTTGCTCGAACAGTTCGACCGGCATATCGTCTTCCTTCAGTCTCGGATGGAACGGCGTTTCAGCACGTTCTTAACCATCCGTTAGGGTTAACAGAATATTTCTCCAAGGCGGGGAATGGCCTGTGAACGGCCACGCGAACGAATGGAGACCCGTCGCCGATGTTGACCAATCGCTCGATGAACGCAACGGGAAAACACCTCGCCAAAGCGGCATTGCTGACGCTGCTGATGGCCAGCGTCGCCGGCTGCGGCGCCGCCAAGATGACCACCGGCTCGATCGGCCGCGGCAAAGCTGTCGACACCATGTCGACAGGCGCCATCGGCGGCTCCGTCGACCATATCGGCCGCGCCTATGCCAGCGATCCCAACAACAAGCCGGTGGCGCTGCAATACGCATCGGCGCTGCAGGTCAAGGGCCAGACCGACCAGTCGCTGGCGGTGATGCGCAAGCTTGCCATCGGCTATCCCAAGGATCGCGACGTGCTTGCAGCCTATGGCAAGGCACTCGCCGCTTCGGGGCAGTTCCAGCCGGCACTCGACGCCGTGCGCCGCGCCCAGACACCTGAATATCCCGACTGGAAGCTGGTGTCGGCGGAAGCGGCGATCCTCGACCAGCTCGGCCAGACCCAGGATGCGCGCGGCCTCTATCGCAAGGCGCTCGACCTCAAGCCGAACGAGCCGACGATCCTGTCCAATCTGGGCATGTCCTATGTGCTCGAAGGCGACCTGAAGTCGGCCGAGACCTATCTTCGTTCCGCTGCCTCGCAGCCCGGCGCCGACAGCCGCGTGCGCCAGAACCTGGCGCTGGCGGTCGGCCTCCAGGGCCGCTTCGACGAGGCCGAGCAGATCGCCAGCCAGGAGCTTTCGCCCGAACAGGCGCAGGCCAATGTCAGCTATCTCAGGAGCATGCTGACCCAGCAGAATGCCTGGAACCAGATCAAGGCCGACGACAAGGCGAAGAAGAACTGACCAACCCATCTGCCAAAAAATAAAAAAAGCCGCGTCGTGACGCGGCTTTTTTGTACGTGCTGGATCGAAGTCTACTCGCTGCTCGACTGCTGCTTGTCGCCCATGATGCCGCGCTCGCTGATCTGCATGCCGGCGGGCCCGAGAATGATGGCGAACAGCACCGGCAGGAAGAACAGGATCATCGGCACGGTAAGCTTGGGCGGCAGTGCGGCCGCCTTCTTTTCGGCCGCGTTCATGCGCATGTCGCGGCTTTCGGCTGCCAGAACGCGCAGGGCATGGGCAACCGGCGTTCCATAACGCTCGGCCTGGATGAGGGCCTGGGTGATGGACTTGACCGAATCGAGGCCGGTGCGGCCGGCCAGATTTTCATAGGCCTGGCGGCGTTCGGTGAGATAGGACAGCTCGGCATTGGTCAGCACGAACTCCTCGGCGAGATCGACGGACTGGGCGCCGATCTCGTCGGCGACCTTGCGCAGGGCGGCCTCGACTGACATGCCCGACTCGACGCAGATCAGCAGCAAATCCAGCGCATCCGGCCAGGCCGCCTGGATCGACTGCTTGCGCTTGGTGGCGCGGTTGTTGACGTAAAGCACAGGCGCGTAGAAGCCGGCATATGCCAGGACGATGCAGATAAAGACCTTCATCAAGAACGGCTTGTCGGCGACCCCACCAAGCACGAAGACATAGACGATGCCCAGCAGCAGGCCAACAAACGGCAGGACCAGGCGAAAGAACAGGAAACGTGTCAGCGGATTCTGGCCGCGAAAGCCGGCGATCTTGAGCTTGTTGAGTGTCGCTTCGTCGACGAGCGCGCGGCGCAGATCGAGCCGCTCGACGATGTTGCGCATGCCGACCGACTGCTGTTCGCGCAGGCCCTTGTGGCGACGGTCGGCTTCAGCGGCAAGGCGAATGCGCTGCTTGGCACGCAACTCGTCGCGTTCCAGAGCTACAGCCTTCATGCGCCCCTTGAGCGGATTGCCGTTTAGCGAGGGCAGTACCGTGAACACGGTGGCAAAGACCGCGATGGCAACGAGCAGCGCGATGAGGAAGGAGGGATCGGTAAGCGATTTGACAACCTGGTCCGTCATCGGCCTAGACCTCGAAATTCATCATCTTGCGCATCACGAAAATGCCGATCGCCATCCACACGCCGGAGATGCCAAGGATGAGGTGGCCAGTGCTCGTGACAAACAGCGGCATGATGTAGTTCGGACTTGAGAAAAAGACGAGTATGGCGACGATGACCGGCAAAGATCCGATGATCCAAGCCGACGCTTTCGCTTCCATCGACAGCGCCTGAACCTTGGCCTTCATCTTCTTGCGGTCGCGCAACACCCGCGACAGGTTGCCGAGCGCTTCGGAAAGATTGCCGCCAGCCTGGCTCTGAATCTGGATGACGATACCGAAGAAGCCCGCCTCGGGGCATGGCATCGTCTCGGTCATGCGCAAGGCGGCTTCGGGGATCGAAACGCCAACCTGCTGGGCTTCGACGAGGCGACGGAATTCCCCGCGAACCGGTTCGGGCGATTCCGAAGCGATGAGACGGATGCCGTCGTTGAGCGGCAGGCCGGATTTCACCGCGCGCACGATGATGTCGAGCGCATTGGGAAACTCTTCGAGGAACTGCTTGACGCGGCGGCCGCGGCGAAAGGAGACGAACCACCTGGGCAAACCAATGCCACCGGCAAGCAATGCGCCAGGCAACAGGATCAGCGGCGCGCCCAGCAGATAGGCCAGCAGCGTGACCACGACACCGCAGATCGCCGAATAGACGTAGAACCGCTCGATCGTGACCAGCATGCCCGCCTGGCGAATCTGGACGCGCAGCGGCGGCTTCTTGATATTGCGATCCTTGGCTTTCTGCTTTTCCTCAAGTTCCTTGATCGTGTCCTGGACCGATTTGCGCCGCTTGGCGACCTCGGCGACACGGTCGCGCGAAGCCTTGACCACCGACCGGTCCGAGTCGGTCTGCCTGACGGTAGCCAGACGACGATCGGTATTGGCCTGGGTCTCGATACGGTTGAACAGAAATGCATAAGCCACCGCGCCGGCGCTAAGACCGGCAAGGGCGATGAAGATCAGCATCATGGCGTCGAGGCCGAACATGGCGCGTCAGATCCTCATCTTATGCATGTCAGTCAGATGCCTTTTCCATGGCTTCGAGAGCAGTCGCGAGGCGCGCCTCCTCACCATAGTACTTCGCGCGATCCCAGAAATGCGGCCGTCCGATACCGGTGGAGACATGCTGGCCAATCAGCCGACCATTCTGGTCCTCGCCCTTGATGTTGTAGAGCACCAGATCCTGGGTGATGATAACGTCGCCTTCCATGCCGATCACCTCGGTGATGTGGGTGATGCGGCGCGAACCGTCACGCAGACGCGCTGCCTGGATGATGACATCGACAGAGCCGACAACGATCTCGCGCACGGTCTTTTGCGGCAGCGAATACCCACCCATGGCGATCATCGCTTCGATACGGTTGAGGCATTCGCGCGGGCTGTTGGAGTGGATGGTGCCCATCGAGCCGTCATGGCCGGTGTTCATCGCCTGGAGCAGATCGAAGACCTCTGGTCCGCGCACTTCGCCGACGATGATGCGCTCGGGACGCATGCGCAGGCAGTTCTTGACGAGGTCGCGCATCGTCACCTCGCCCTCGCCTTCTAGGTTGGGCGGGCGCGTTTCGAGACGGACGACATGCGGCTGCTGCAGTTGCAGTTCGGCAGAGTCCTCGCAGGTGATGACGCGCTCGTCGCGGTCGATGTAGTTGGTCAGGCAATTGAGCAGCGTCGTCTTGCCCGAGCCGGTACCGCCGGAGATGATGATGTTGCAGCGGACACGCCCGATGATCTTCAGCACATCGGCGCCATGCTGCGAGATCGCGCCAAACTTGACGAGCTGGTCTAGCGTCAGCTTGTCCTTCTTGAACTTGCGGATGGTGAGAGCGGCGCCATCGATCGACAGCGGCGGCGCAATGACGTTGACGCGGGAGCCGTCGGGCAGGCGCGCATCGCAGATCGGGGAGGATTCGTCGACCCGGCGGCCGACCTGGCTGACGATACGCTGGCAGATGTTGAGCAACTGCTGATTGTCGCGGAAGCGGATGCCGGTCTGCTCCACCTTGCCGTTGACTTCGATGTAGACGTGCTTGGCGCCGTTGACCATGATGTCGGCGATGTCGTCGCGCGCCAGCAAAGGCTCGAGCGGGCCGTAGCCCAGCACGTCGTTGCAGATGTCCTCAAGCAGCTCTTCCTGCTCGGAGATCGACATCGCGAAGTTCTTGATCGCGATGATGTCGTTGACGATGTCGCGGATTTCCTCGCGCGCGCTGTCAGGGTCGAGCTTGGCGAGCTGCGACAGATCGATGGTGTCGATCAGCGCCGAAAACACCTGGCTCTTGGTGTCGTAGTAGCTTTCGCTGCGCTCGCGCTGCGCCTTGCGTGGCTCGGGCGCAAAGGAAGGCGACGACTCGAAGGTGCGGCGCGGTGCGGCTGCCGGCGCGGACGGCGAAGGTGTCGCCGGGCGCGGGGCAACCAGTGTGTCGCCGGCCTGTGGCGCTGCGGGCGGTGGCGTTGTTGCGAGCGGGCGGAACCCCGGCGTGGGGCGATTACCGTCGTCGTTGCCTCTCCTGCCAAACATGATCGACTAACACCTCCGCCGCATTGGCATCACTTCTTGCGGGCTTTCAGCCGATTGAGAATTCCACCGAGCGCGGACGCCTTCCTGGCCTTGGCCTCGGACCTACCGGTCAGAACATGGGCGATCTCGTTGATCGTCTGGACGACCGCGTTCTTGGCATCCATCTCGCCAAGCATGCGTCCATTGTTGGCGGCATTGCCGAACAGCAGCGGGTCGAACGGGATGATCGCCAACGGCGTGATCCCGAGCGGCTCGGAGAAGTCCTTGGCAGTGATTTCGGGGCGCTTGGGCACACCAGCCTGATTGAGGATCAGCCGCGGCGGCGGATCGTTGGGCCGAAGCCGCTTCAGCATGTCGACCATGTTCTTGGTGTTGCGCAGGTTTGCCAGCTCCGGCGTGGCGGTGATGACCACTTCATCGGCACGGAGCAGCGTGTTCTTGCTCCAGCCGCTCCAGATATGGGGAACATCGAGCACAAGCATCGGCGAGCTGCGCTGCGCCGTATCGATGATCAACGTGAACGCCTCGGCATCAAAGTCGTAGACGCGCTCCAGTGTCGACGGTGCCGCAAGCAGGGACAGGTGTTCGGCGCACTGCGCCAGCAAGCGGTCAAGATAGACCTCGTCGACACGTTCGGGCGCGAATACCGCCTCGGCGATACCTTGAGCGGGGTCCTGGTCGAAGTTGATATTGGCGGTGCCGAAAGCCAGATCAAGGTCGGCGACGATAACCTCCGACTTGAACAGGCTCGACATCGCCCAAGCAACATTGTGGGCGATGGTGGACGAACCCACGCCGCCCTTGGCGCCGACGAAGGCAATCGAGCGGCCGATCGGTTCGGCGTCGGGATCGACGAAAATCGAGGAGATGACGCTGACGACGTCGGCGGTCGATACGGGCGCCACGACATATTCCGAGATGCCCGTGCGGATCAGCTCGCGGTAGAGCGCGACATCGTTGTAGTGGCCGATGACCACGACCTTGGAACTCGGGTCGCAATGTTCAGACAGCCTATGCAGCGTCTCGAGCAGGCTCTTGGGTTCGCCGCGCGATTCGATGATGATCAGGTTGGGCGTTGGGGCGCCGCTGTAGACTTCGATGGCCGTTTCGATGCCGCCCATATGGACCTGGAGATGGGCCTTGGCCATGCGGCGGTCCTCGCCGGCGCGGCCGATCGGCCCAGCGACACTGTCGGTCTCGCAGAACGCCTGGATCGAAATGCGCGGCACGGGTCTCAATGTCTGCATGACATCAAGGTCCTGCTGCGACAGCTCGGCACCATCGGGCGGGGAATCGTAGGCGAGATTGCTCATGTCGGACTGCCCCTACCCATCAATAGAACGTTTCCGGATTCCAAACGGCCGGCGGCTTTCGATACTGATCGATCACCACATTACGATTCTCGGCATCGATCTCTGTCTGCTTGCGCGGCCCGAGCAGGTCAGCCGGGTTGGCAATCTGTGCGGCGAGATTGTTCTGATAGGAGCAGCCGAAATTGGCGTAGTGTTTGTTGTCGGTGGTATTGGCGATGTCTTCGGGCCAGCTGCCACAACGGCCGGTCTGTGCCCGCATCGCCGAATATGTAGCGCGGATCGGCGAAGACGCTTCGGGATATTCCGCCTGATAGCTGGTGATGGCGATACGATTCTTCGGAACGCCCGCCTTCATCGCGATGTTCATCAGACCGCGCGCCGCATGTGTGGCCGCGACATCGTTGGCTCCGCCTGATGGCGCCATGATCGTCAGCGCGGGCGCTGCTTGGCGATCGTAATTCTGCAGGAACCCTTCGAAGGTTACCTTCTGCCCCTTGGTAATGCCACGATCGCTCGCACCAACAGGGATGTCGATGGTCTGGTTCTTTTCGGCAATCACGATCGGATGATTGGTACGGTAGTCATCGGGGATCGAACCGACCGTGACGCTGTCGCGGTTGGCGCAGCCGGCCAAGAGGGCAACTGCGGCAACGGCAAGTAGCGGACGGAAAATGCGCGACCTCTTCAACCGGTTGCGGTCGGCGCTGCGCGTGACGATTGCCTGAGACATGCCCCTACCCCCGCTCATTTGTAGATGAAGCCGACGACGCCGTGGTAACGGCCCATAGGCTTGTCGGTTTTCATGGTGCCGTAGACACGGTTGACTCGGCCAAGGAACATGCCGGCGCCATCGCTGGCGGCGTTGAAATTGTCATCTGGCTTGGCGAGTTCGTTGCGCGCGACCGGACGGGTCAGGTAGGGCGTGACCAGGATGACCAGCTCGGTTTCGTTGCGTACGAAGTCGCGGCTGCGGAACAGGGTACCAAGCACCGGAATCTTGGACAGGCCAGGCATGCCGTTGACGGCCTGCCTGACATCGTCGCGGACCAGGCCGGCGATCATCATCGAGCCGCCAGAGGGCAGTTCGACCGTCGTGTCTGCCAAGCGCTTACGAATGGAAAGAAGATTAGTGCCCGGAAGCTTGCCCCCCGCTTCAAGCTGCACAGACCCTTCAGTAGTCGGTTCGGAGACCTGCGTGCGAACTTTGAGGCTGATACGGCCGGGAGACAGTACCACCGGCTGAAACTCAAGTCCGATCCCGTATTCCAGCTTTTCGATGTCGTAGATGACTTCGCCAGTGTCCGCATCGATTTTGCGGCCGCTTACAAGATTGAATTCTCCACCCACCTTAAAGGTGGCCTGCTGGCCCGAGACAGCCGTCAATGTCGGCTCGGCCAGCGTCTTCATGACACCAGCCTGCTCCATGGCGTTGACATAGGCCTTGAGCATGTCGGTACCGACCGAGAAGCCGCCTGACGACAGCGGCTTGCCGAGACCGAAAGAATTCTCTCCGATAGCTCCCCAGCTGATGCCATTGGCGTTGCCGCCCGCGATCAAATTGACGCCAAGCTGCTTCATGACAGTACGGCTGACTTCAGCCACCGTGACCTTCAATGTCACCTGATCATCGCCCATGATCTGGAGCAGGTTGACGATCTTGCTCTTCTGGCGCGTCTGGTCGGGGTTGTTGATGTCGACGCCGCCGTTTTCGGATCCACCAGTAGCGGTTTGCGAGTACTGTCCCGTCGTCGCCTCACCGCCGGTGACGAAGATCGTCGCCAGGTCGACCGCGCGCTTGGCATCGAGCGGGGTGTCGACGGTGCCGGTCAGCACGACGTTGTCGTTCAGCAACTCGACCTTGATGTCGGCGCCGGGAATGAAGCGCTTGATGTAGTCCTCGAGGCCGGCGACGTCGCGCTCGACAGCGAGATCGAGGCTGACGATCTGCTCGCCATTGGGGCCAAAGACGAAGATGTTGGTTTCACCCACTGCCTTGCCGAACAGGTAGATGCGCCGCGCCGTGCGGGTGACGGCATCGGCGACTGTCGGGTTGGCGACAAGGATGTCATAGGCGTCGCTCGGCAGGTCGATGACCACCGACTTGTTGAGCCCGAGCTTGACACGCTGGATGTTGGCGGTGCTCGAACTGACCTGTGCCCGTGAAGCGGCGGAGACCGGGGCGAGATCGGGAACGACAGCCCCTGCGGCCAAAATGGCGAGAGCAGCGGTGGCAGTCGCCAGGAAGCTGACGCAGGATCTCATTTCCTTGCTCCCGATTCAGAAATCTCACCGGATTTGATGAGCCGCACGGTGCCGCGCTTGCCGGAACCCGAAACCAGATAGTCGGCTTCGGCGAGGTTCTTTTCCTGTGTATCGGCGACAGAGCGCAGTGCCAGCGTCAGCCTGTCGGCCATCTGTTGCGCCACGGTGATGATCTCGGCCTGCTGGGGCGTAAGTTCGAGCGTCGCCGTTTCGCCCACCTTGACCTTCTTGCCTTCCTCGTCTTCCTGAATGGCCTGGTCGATGGCCAGCACCCGGATGTTGCTGAGGATGGTTTCGGTGGTGAAGCCGCCGCCGGACTTCGACGCATCGGCCCGTCGCGTCATGATGACGTCGACATAGTCGTTGGGCAGGATGAAACCACCGGCTGACGTGTCGGCGGAGATGGTGGTGGCTACCGCGCGCATTCCGGCCGGCAGGACGGCGGACATGAAACTCTGGCCTTCGCCGATCAGCTTGGATTTGCGCAGCGGCTCGCCGCTGTACATGGCGAGGCGAGCTACCGAGGCCTTGAATTTCTCAAGCGCTTCGGGCTCGGCATTTCGCGTAATGAAATTGGGGTTGACGCCGTCGCTGGGCCAAGGCTGCCAGGCGATGTTGTTTTCGACGGCACCGCCCATCGGCACGTCGCCGGTCAACACCAGGACATCTGTCAGGGCAATCTGTGGCTGCTGCGGGCCGGATTCGACAATGACCTCGGCCGGCGGCGGTGCCGACATGTTCTTTGCGACGAAGCCGGCGCCGCCTGCGGCAGCGACCGCCACGCCCAGTATCATCAGTCGCGATGCAGCCATTTGTCCGAAACCTCGCCCTGGCACCCCATCAAGCCAAGCCGGACTTTGCATAGGCAATCGTCAACTTATGGTTAATGTAGTCCTTACGAGCGTGATTAATTGTTTCTTACGCGGGCCTGCTGGTCATGCAGCTATTGGGCTGCCAGGCGCTCGACCGCCCAGACCACCAGCGGCGACGCGGGAAATGTGACAAGCCCGCCAAGGCCGAGCGCGATACCGTAAGGCACGCCGTCCGCATCCTTGGAAAAATTCCTGAGAAACATGTTCTGCCCGGTGATGTGAGACAGTGCGGAGCTGCGGAAATACAGGATCGCAAGCGTCAACAGGCCACCAAGGACCGCCGAGGTGAGAAGATACTGCATCAACGGCATTCCGAACCCCATCCAGACCCCGGTAGCCGCGATCAGCTTGGCGTCACCCCCGCCCATCCCGCCAAACGCGAACAACGCGAAGGTGACAGCCAACAACAGGACACCAGCGGCCAGATGTATGCCGATATCCGTCCAGGCCATACCGGTCAGCGGAGCGACCACGAGGAATACGCCGAGCAGCAGCAACGGCACCCGATTGGCGATGGTCATCGACAAGGTATCGGAGACAGCCGAAAACACCATGCAGAAAGGAAAAACGACAAAGATCAGCGCTTCTAGCATCGCCACGCGTCCAAGTTAGGTTCTCGACTCAGCATACGACAGCTGAATTAAGCTTGAATGAAGTTCTGTCGAAGGTAGACGTTCTACAAATGCAAAAAGGCCACTCGTGAGTGGCCTTTCGCTTACCCTGCCGAAACTACATCGACGTGGGCGTCAATCCATGATCACGGCGCCGGTGCTATCAGTGCGTCTCTGATTTCTTCAAATCGAGTGTTAAGGTTGGTGCCAACCGCGCCGGCAGAGACGATGATTGCGAGCGCGATAAGGGTGGCGATCAGACCGTATTCGATAGCGGTCGCGCCGGACTCGTCCTTCACAAAACGTGCGATGAGGTTAGACATTGAAAGCTCCTTGCTCCGTGTTACAGCACTTCCGCCAACATTTCTTTGTCGTCGATCGGATGACTGCAACCTAGCGGGGAGCTCTTTCAATCGACTTAAGAAATAGCCTTACCGAATCCTTTCGCCGTGACTTGGCCCCGTGTGGTTAATCGCAGACTAAGCAGAACCGGACAAATGTCGGCGATGCAGCCGTGCCGGAACTGCGGATTTTCGTGGCAGCTGCACAGGCATTCGAACGAGCCAACACAGCGTCACTTTCGCCCCAAGGTTGTCCAGGTACGGCGCTTAACCGTTGGTTCACCAAAGTCGTTCATCTTCCATTGAACAGTTGACCGACACCGACAGCCGCCGAGGGGGCGCCTATCATGGCCAAGCCAAACCTTTATGTCCTGGGAGCCTGCACCTGGCTGGCATCGTTCGCCACTGCGACGCATGTATATGCAGGCGCGGGCATCGAAGTGACGATGAACCAGGCCAAAATCGTGCGGCTCACCCGCCCGGCCGACACTATCGTGGTCGGCAACTCGGCGATCGCCGACGCTGCGATACAGGATGCCTCGACCATCGTGCTCACCGGCAAGGGTTTTGGCGTCACCAACCTCGTCGTGCTCGATGCCGACGGAAGCCCGATCGTCGACGAGCAGGTGACCGTCATCCGCCACGATGCCTCGTCCGTCCGTATCTACCGGCGTTCGGAGGTCCAGACGCTTTCATGCACGCCCTATTGCGAGAGCTCCTACAAGAGCGACGCAGAGCGGATGTCCGAGAGCGAAATGAACGCCAGCCAATAGGTTGGCGTTTGAACCTGCCAGCTATGGTTAGCGGCCAGTAAACCGGGTCCGCGCAATTTTCCGGATCATTCAAACCGGACTTCAACAGCTTTCCCTTATACGTCGACGCGAACCACAAGAAGCGGTCGGGACATGAGCGCAGCAGCGGTTGCAGAAAGCAATGACGTGAACGGAACCAAGCCAAGCTTCCTTGCCCGGTTCATGCGTAACCAGAGCGGCAGTACGGCGATCGAGTTCGCCGTACTGGCGATCCCGTTCTCGTTGCTGGTCTTTGCCATTCTGGAAAGCTGCATTGCCTTCGCCGGCCAGCAGGTATTGGCCAACGCCGCCGACGAAGTCGCCCGGCAGCTGCGCACCGGTCAAGTCAGGGCGGCCGCCATTACGAAGGTCGCGCTGGAAAAGATGATCTGCGACAAGCTGGAGGTCCTTGTTGCCAAGGGTTGCCCCGAACTGGTCGTCGATCTGCGCAGCTATCCGACTTTTGCCGATGCGGCAAAGGTCAAGGTCAAGCTGACCAGCGACAAAGATATCGACACGACGGGCTTCGCTGTCACCCCGGGACCGTCGATGTCCAAGAACATGCTGCAGGTTTTTTATAGATGGCCTGTCATCACCGACTTCATGCGGGCGTCGATGTCGAACCTCAAGGACGGCAAGACTTTGCAATACGCGACCGTTACCTGGCAGAACGAACCGTTTAACGACTGAGTGGACCGATCGGCTTCGAAAGCCGTGGCATGGGAAGAAGGGGCAACATGTCTTTCTGCGCGGGAGCACGATCCATGCTGGAGCGCTGGCAGTCTTGCACGCGCGCGCTGGTCGGCGATAAACGCGGTGTTGCCGCCATCGAATTCGCCATCATCGCGCCGCTGCTGTTGTCGCTCTACTTCGTGACAATGGAGGTTTCGCAAGGGATCGAGACCAACAAGAAGGTCAGCCGTGTCGGCTCGATGGTCGCCGACCTGGTCACCCAGCAGCAGACGATCAAAAAAAGCGAAATCGATGCGATCATGAAGATCGGCGAATCGATCCTGCAGCCCTACAATCGCAGCGTCGGCAAGATCGTGATCACCGCGATCGAGATCACCGACGAGGCGACGCCCAAAGTCAAGGTGGTGTGGTCGCGCAAGCTTGTAAATGGCGTGGCCTCTGTGGATGCACCAAAAGAGGCTCCCACGACCGTGCCTGCTGCACTAAAGATCAAGGGCACCTTCCTGATCCGCGTCAAAAGCGATCTCGAGTACAAGCCCGTCATCACCTGGGCGGCGGAGTCCAAGCCGGCTCTAGGCCTTGCTGCCGCATTCGACGGTATCTCGATGTCCGAGACCTATTACCTGCGCCCACGCATGAGCCAGTCGATACCCTGCTCCGACTGCTGAGCAGCCTCCCCTGTATGGCGCCCCTGTCAGCTGCCTTGCGGCGGGATAATTGCCAATGCCGGCGACTGATCCTATGTCTGGCAGACTGGCAACCGAGAACCCCTTGTAGATGGCGCGTGCATTCCTGTTCGTCCTGGATTCCTTCGGCATAGGCGGCGCGGCGGACGCCGCGCGCTTCGGTGACGTCGGATCGGATACCTTCGGGCATATCGCGAGCGCCTGCGCCGAAGGTCGTGGCGACCGCGAAGGCCTGCGCTCCGGCGCGCTTGACGTGCCCAACATGGCATCGCTCGGACTGGGCCGCGCGGCGAAAGTGGCAACCGGCTTCGAATTCGCCGGCGACAAGCCGCTACGCGCCGGTGCCTTTCATGGTGCTGCCCAGGAAATCTCGAGCGGCAAGGACACACCGTCCGGCCATTGGGAAATCGCCGCACTGCCGGTGACCTTCGATTGGGGCTATTTTCCGCAAGCAGTCCCGACCTTCCCAGCATCGCTGACCGCAGCCATCATCCGCGAAGGCAAGGTGCCAGGCATATTGGGCGACTGCCACGCCGGCGGCGTCGAGATCATCGAGCGCTTCGGCGAGGAGCACATCAGGACCGGCAAGCCGATCTGCTACACCTCGGTGGATTCGGTACTGCAGATCGCCGCGCATGAAGAACACTTCGGGCTGGAGCGGCTCTACGAGCTGTGCCAGGTCGTTCGCCGCCTCGTCGACCCGCTGAAGATCGGCAGGGTGATTGCCCGCCCCTTCCTGGGCGAGAACAAGGCGACGTTCCAGCGCACGCCCAACCGCCGCGACTATGCCACCCCGCCACCCGAGGCCACGCTGCTCGACCGGCTCACGACGCGCGGCAGCAAGGTCATCGGCATCGGCAAGATCGGTGACATTTTTGCCCATCGCGGCATCAGCGAAATCCGCAAGGGCGTCGGCAACATGGCGATGTTCGACAAGGCGCTCGGCGCCATGGACGATGCCCAGGACGGCGACCTTGTGTTCGCCAATTTCGTCGACTTCGACACCGAGTTCGGCCATCGCCGCGACGTGCCGGGCTATGCCGCAGCACTCGAAGCCTTCGACAGGCGCCTGCCGGAAGCATTCGCGCGGCTTAAGCCGGGCGACCTGCTCATCCTGACCGCCGACCACGGCAACGACCCGACCTGGCCCGGCACCGACCATACACGCGAGCGCATTCCGGTGATCGGCATCGCCCAGGGCTTTTCCGGCGGCGATATTGGGCTCAGGCCGACATTCGCCGACATCGGCGAGACGGTGGCCCAGCATCTCAGCCTGGCGCCCGGGCGCCACGGCACCTCCTTCCTCGAAACGATCGCCCCCCATGCCTGAATTGCCCGAAGTCGAAACCGTGCGGCGCGGACTGCAGCCGGTGCTCGAAGGCGCGCGCATCGAGCGCGTCGAGACCCGGCGGCCCAATCTGCGCTACCCCTTCCCCGAGCAGTTCGGCGAACGCCTTGCCGGCAGGAAGATCACCTCGCTTGGCCGCCGCGCCAAATATCTGATCGCCGACGTCGAGGACGCGCCGCTGCTGATCTGCCATCTCGGCATGTCCGGCTCGTTCCGCGTCGAAACCGACGACGACGCAGCCGCCCCTGGCAGCTTCCATCACGAGCGATCGAAGTCGGAAACCCACGATCACGTCGTCTTTCACGTCGCCGATGCCAAGGGCGTGCCGGCGCGCGTCGTCTTCAACGACCCCAGGCGGTTTGGCTTCATGCTGTTTGCCGAGCGCAACGGCACCGAGCATCCGATGCTGCAGGGCCTTGGCGTCGAGCCGACCGGCAATACGCTCGACGGCGAACTCCTGGCCCAGTTGTTCGCAGGCAAGAAGACACCGCTCAAGGCAGCTCTGCTCGACCAGCGGCTGATCGCAGGTCTTGGCAATATCTATGTCGCGGAAGCGCTGTGGCGCGCCGGGCTTTCGCCCACGCGTGCAGCCGGCACCATCTCCGGCACCGGCAAGGTCGCGCGGGAGCGGGCAACGCTGCTTGCAACGTCCGTGCGGGAAGTGATCGCCGATGCGATCGCCGCGGGCGGGTCTTCGCTGCGCGATTACGTCCACACCGACGGCTCGCTCGGCTACTTCCAACACTCCTTCTCGGTCTATGACCGCGAGGGCGAACCTTGCCCGCACAGCGGCTGTGCGGGCCATATCGAGCGTATCGTGCAGAGCGGGCGCTCAACCTTCTATTGCCGCCAGTGCCAGCGCTGAGCTAGAGCAAAGCCTCATTGGTGACGCTGCGAGAGAGGGAGAGCCGGAGATGGCCTATGAAACGATCATCGTGGAAACACGCGGCAAGGTCGGGCTGATCACGCTCAACCGCCCGAAGGCACTCAATGCCCTGAATTCCCAGGTGCTGGCCGAACTGCTTGCCGCAACCGGCACCTTCGAAGCCGACCAGGCCATAGGCGCCATCGTCATCACCGGCTCGGAAAAGGCCTTCGCGGCCGGTGCCGACATCAAGGAGATGCAGGCCAAGTCCTATGTCGACGCCTACATGGAAGACTTCTTCTCCGGCTGGGAGGCTTTTGCCCGCAATCGCAAGCCGATGATCGCCGCTGTCGCCGGCTACGCGCTGGGCGGCGGCTGCGAGCTCGCCATGATGTGCGACTTCATCATCGCCGCCGACTCGGCGAAGTTCGGCCAGCCCGAGATCACGCTTGGCGTCATGCCCGGCATGGGAGGTTCGCAGCGACTCACCCGTTTCGTTGGCAAGTCGAAGGCAATGGACATGTGCCTGACCGGCCGAATGATGGATGCGGCCGAAGCCGAGCGCTCCGGTCTCGTCTCGCGAGTCGTGCCCGCGGCCGACCTGATGGAAGAAGCGATGAAGGCAGCAGCCAAGATCGCCGACTTCTCGCTTCCGGCAGTCATGATGTGCAAGGAAGCCGTCAATCGCTCTTACGAAGTAACGCTTGCCGAAGGCTTGCGCTTCGAGCGCCGGGTATTTCATTCGATGTTCTCGCTCGACGACCAGAAGGAAGGCATGGCCGCCTTTGCCGAGAAAAGGACTGCGAATTTCCGCAACCGCTGACCTGAATCGCGTTGACGTTGGCAAGAAGCTGAACTATAAGCCGCACCAACTGAGGCGCCCCCAGGGACGCCCGATTTATTTTTGCGCTCTGCGGATACCCGCGTTGCGCCCACCTAGAGATCAAAGAGAGGCACCATGGCCAATACCTCCTCGGCCAAGAAGGCAACGCGTAAGATCGCCCGCCGCGCAGCGGTCAACAAGAACCGCCGCTCGCGCGTCCGGACTTATGTCCGCCAGGTCGAAGAGGCACTGGCCTCGGGCGACAAGGCAAAGGCAGAAGCCGCCTTCAACGCCGCCCAGCCGGAACTGATGCGCGCCGCCACCAAGGGCGTGCTGCACAAGAACACCGCCTCGCGCAAGGTTTCGCGTCTGGCACAGCGGCTCAAGGCACTTTCCGCCTAAGCCCTGCAAGAAATTGGATTTCTGATCAACCCGGCCTCACCAGCCGGGTTTTTCTTTTGCCGGCATGGGGCCGAAAAAGCCGTCCCAAGGGCCACCTGAGCAGGGTCTCCAGGGGGTCGAAATTTTGCCGGCATATGCGGCTATTCTGATAACTACAACTGTTAGAAGTAGCCCTACAACCAGACTCACCGTGTCAGAATTTCCCCTGTAATTTCATATACTTACACACAGTCATCCACAGGTTGTTCAAGCTACCCCTGAGCCTCGGGGGACAAGTTGGTGTCAAGCGGATTCTTTTATAATTATTTCGGACGGCCTGCGCTTTTTTTCGATCCCCGGAAAAGGGTTTGAATCACAACGGCTTTGTCCCTTTGAGGGGTGCCGGCAAGCTTTGAATCCGGAGCCGAGGTAAGCAGATTCATTAAAAACGGGTTAGACTCGGCCTTGCCCTGTCCACAGCGATTTTTGTAAGGTCTTTTTATCGAAGGGACGGGCAGCAAGCCCTCTGCAAAGCCAAAAAATCGGCGGCGTTCTCGGCGTGGATGGAATCCGCGTCCGGGGGAGGTATGCCCACTTCGAAGTATACTTGGGGCGTGTGGGGATACACGGCATGGTGACTTTGCATCGCACCGGCGATTTCGCCGGATGGCTACGCATTTGCCTGGTGCTGCGGCCCCCGCGGCACTGGCCTTCCGAAAGCGCTGCGTGGCGCTAGGGGAAGGTTATTGGGGCTCAGCCGGAAACGGCAAGCATCCCGAATGAACATATACCGGTGGAGACGCGAGCGGCGCGCCTCCATACGGCAACGAGGACCGAAGGTTAGGGATTGCAAACAATGCAAAGCGGCATCGAAAGGGAAGCAAATGCGGGCTTTCTTTTTACCGGCGAACTGATCGAGGGCAATGCAGTGGCAGCAACCAGCGCCGCAGAGAAGAATTTTGACCGCGTCAAGACGCAGCTCCAGGTTCGCCTGGGCAGCGAGGTCTTCTCCAGCTGGTTTGGCCGCATGAAGCTCGCGGAAACATCCAAAGGCGTGGTGCGCCTTTCGGTGCCGACGGCTTTCCTGCGTTCCTGGATCAACAGCCATTATCTCGACCTCATTTCCGAGTTGTGGCGGCAGGAAGAGCCGGAGCTGCTGAAGCTCGAAATCATCATCCGCACGGCGACCCGCATGGCGCGCCCCGGCGTGGAGACCGAGGCAACGCTGCGCAAGCCGCTGCGCCAGACGACGCAGACCGCCCTTGCCACCAGCACGGCTGCTGCCGGACGCACTGCCGAACGCCCCGCCCCCACCCGCAACGGCACGGCGGACCAGGAGTTCAAGCAGAGCGTGCTCGGCTCGCCGCTCGACCCGCGCTATACCTTCCAGTCCTTCGTCGAAGGCCCTTCCAACCGCGTGGCGCTCGCCGCGGCGCGTGCGGTGGCGGAATCGAACTCGCGCTTCAACCCGCTGTTCCTCCATGCCACCGTTGGTCTCGGCAAGACGCACCTATTGCAGGCGATCGCAGCCGAGTCGCTGCGCCAGAACCCGAAGTCGCGCGTCGTCTACCTGACCGCCGAATACTTCATGTGGCGCTTTGCGACGGCGATCCGCGACAACAACGCGCTGACGCTCAAGGAACAGCTGCGTGACATCGACCTTCTGATCATCGATGACATGCAGTTCCTGCAGGGCAAGTCGATCCAGCACGAGTTCTGCCATCTCATCAACATGCTGCTCGACTCGGCCAAGCAGGTGGTGGTTGCCGCCGACCGTCCGCCGGCGGAACTGGAATCGCTCGAGCCGCGCGTGCGTTCGCGCCTCAACGGCGGTGTCGCGCTCGAAATGTCGGCGCCTGATTTCGGCATGCGCCTTGGCATGCTCAAGCTGCGCTTTGCGGGTGCCAAGAACGAAGACCCCAGCCTGGCCATGGACGAGGAGATCCTCACCCATGTCGCCCGCACCGTGACCGGCTCGGGCCGCGAGCTTGAAGGCGCCTTCAACCAGCTGATCTTCCGCCAGTCGTTTGAACCGCAGCTATCGATCGAGCGCATCGACGAGATCCTCGGCCACATCTACCGCTCGGGCGAGCCCAAGCGCGTGCGCATCGAAGACATCCAGCGCATCGTTGCCCGCCACTACAACGTGTCGAAGACGGAGCTTCTGTCGAACCGCCGCACCCGCACCATCGTCAAGCCGCGCCAGATCGCGATGTATCTGGCCAAGGTGATGACGCCACGCTCGCTGCCGGAGATCGGCCGGCGTTTCGGCGGCCGCGACCACACCACGGTGCTGCATGCGGTGCGCAAGATCGAGGACCTTTCGGGCGGCGACAACACGCTTGCCCAGGAGCTCGAACTGCTGAGAAGGCTGATCAACGACCAGGCCTGATGGTTTGTCGGCGCAGGCGACAGTTTGACGCCTGAGACTTATCCCCAGAACGCCCGTGCAACGGCCTTGGAGTCGCTGCGCGGGCTTGCCTTTCCAGTGTTTTTACTGTCAGACTCAGCACAATTCCGATCGTGTTGCGGGCTTTCCCGGGCGCATTCGAGCCCGCGAACCCGCACCTTCAAAAGAAGCGAGCCTGTTTCGTCATGCGTGTTATCCTGGAACGCTCCAACCTGTTGAAGTCGCTGAACCACGTGCACCGCGTGGTCGAACGGCGGAACACGATTCCGATCCTGTCCAACGTGCTTTTGCAGGCCAATGGCGCGAGCCTCGAACTGAAGGCAACCGACCTCGATCTCGAGATTTCGGAAGCAACGCCTGCGAATGTCGAGCAAGGCGGCGCCACCACCGTTCCGGCGCACCTGCTCTACGACATCGTGCGCAAGCTGCCCGACGGCGCTGAGGTGATGCTGAAGACCGACGAGGACGGCAACGCCATGTCGGTGGTGTCGGGCCGTTCGAGCTTCCGCCTGCAATGCCTGCCGCAGTCTGACTTCCCCGAGCTTTCGGCCGGCACGTTTTCCCATATCTTCCGGCTCGAGGCCAATGCGCTCAAGGGCCTGATCGACAAGACCCAGTTCGCCATCTCGACCGAAGAGACGCGCTATTATCTCAATGGCATCTACCTGCACACGCATGAGAGCGGCGGCAAGCTGATGCTGCGCGCTGTCGCCACCGACGGCCACCGCCTAGCGCGTGCCGAGGTCGAGGCGCCGGCGGGTTCCGAAGGCATGCCGGGCATCATCATCCCGCGCAAGACCGTGTCCGAGCTGCAGAAGCTGATCGACGACCCGGATGTCGCGGTGACCACCGAAATCTCCGACACAAAGATGCGGCTGACCATCGGCGGCGTCATCCTGACCTCGAAGCTGATCGACGGTACCTTCCCCGACTACCAGCGCGTCATTCCGAGCGGCAACGACAAGCAGCTGATCATCGACCGCCAGAGCTTTGCCGCCGCCGTCGACCGCGTGTCGACGATCTCGTCGGAGCGCGGCCGCGCGGTCAAGCTGTCGATCGCCGACGGGCTGGTGACGCTTGCCGTCAACAACCCCGATTCGGGCAGTGCCGTCGAAGAACTCGCCGCCGACTATTCGTCGGACCCGATCGAGATCGGCTTCAACGCCAAGTACCTGCTCGACGTCGCCGCCCAGCTCAAGGGCAGCGAAGCCCGCTTCATGCTGGCGGACGCCGGTTCGCCCACGCTCATCCATGACACAGCCGACGAGAACGCTCTCTACGTGCTGATGCCGATGCGCGTGTAGCGCGCACGCCGGTGCAAGAGCCAGATACGGGGGAGACGCGGAAACGCATCCCCCCGACGCATATCAGTAAGCTAACGCTTACGGACTTCCGCAATTACAGCTCGCTTTCGCTCGACCTCAGGCCGGGCGCGGTGGTGTTCACCGGCGAGAACGGTGCTGGCAAGACCAACCTGCTCGAAGCCATTTCCTTCCTGACGCCGGGACGCGGCTTGCGCCGGGCGCCTTATCCCGACGTTGCGCGCGAGGGCAGCGCCGGCAGCTTTGCCGTACATGCCGGCATCGAAGCACCATTCGGCGAGGTCGAGATCGGCACGGGCACCGCGCCTGAAGCCATGGGCGAGGCAGGACGGCGGGTGCGCATCAACGGCGCCAACGCCAGGGCCGACGACATGCTCGAATGGCTGCGCGTGGTCTGGCTGACGCCGTCGATGGACGCGCTGTTCACCGGACCGGCCGGCGACCGCAGGCGGTTTCTCGACCGGCTGGTGCTAGCGATCGATCCGGCGCACGGCCAGCGCGCCCTCGACTACGAAAAGGCGATGCGCGGCCGCAACCGGCTGCTTGCCGAGGACCGCCGCGACAATGCCTGGTTCGACGCGATCGAGATCCAGATGGCCGAGACAGGTGCCGCAATCGCGGCCGCCCGCGTCGAGATGGTGCGCCTGCTCACCGCGATGATCGGGCGGATGCCGGAGACCGGGCCCTTTCCGCAGGCCGAGCTCAGCCTGGCGGGCACGCTCGAACAGAGCATCGGCGACATGCCGGCGGTGGAGCTGGAAGAACGGTTCCGCCAGGCGCTCGCCGGCGGGCGCGAGCGCGACCGCGCGGCGGGACGCACGCTCGAAGGCCCGCACCGCTCCGACCTCGTCGTGCGCCACAAGCCGAAATCCATGCCGGCGGAGCTGTGCTCGACCGGCGAGCAGAAGGCGTTGCTGGTCGGCATCGTGATTTCGCATGCGCGCCTCACCGGCGAGATGGCGGGCGCCGCGCCCATCCTCTTGCTCGACGAGATCGCCGCCCATCTCGATGCCGGGCGCCGGGCGGCGCTGTTTTCGATCCTCGAAGAGCTGAACTGCCAGGCCTTCATGACCGGCACCGAGGCGAGCCTGTTTTCGAGCCTTGTCGGACGGGCGCAGTTTTTGACCGTCGACCACGGCAGCGTGCGGGCCACGGCCTTGCAGGATGGCCTGGACTGATAGATCGCGCCGCTACCGGACTGACAAGCCGATTTCGCAGCGATATGCTTGCGCCATGAACCAGGCAGCCCCCCTCTCCCCGGAAGAACTCGAGCGCTACGCGCGCCACATCGTGCTGCCGGAGATCGGCGGGCCGGGTCAGCAGAAGCTGAAGCGCGCGCGCGTGCTTGTGATCGGTGCCGGCGGACTCGGCGCGCCGGTGCTGGAGTATCTCGCCGCCGCCGGCGTCGGCACGCTCGGCATCGTCGACGACGACCACGTGTCGCTATCCAATCTGCAGCGCCAGGTGATCCACGCCACCGAATCGGTCGGCCTCTCCAAGGCGGAGAGCGCAAAGGCGACAATCGTCCGCATCAACCCGCACGTGAGGGTCGAGTTGCACAAGCTCAGGCTGACAGCCGACAACGCTGGCGCGCTGATCTCAGGCTACGACCTGGTGATCGACGGCTCCGACAATTTCGAGACGCGTTATGCCGTGGCCGATGCCGCCGCCGAGGTGAAGCGGCCGCTGGTGCATGCCGCGGTCGGACGCTTCGACGGCTCGATCACCGTGCTGAAGCCGTTCGAGAGCAATGCCGAAGGCCGCAGGAATCCTTCCTATCGCGACCTGTTTCCCGAGCCGCCGCCGGCGGGGCTGGTGCCGTCTTGTGCGCAGGCCGGCGTGCTCGGCGCGCTGACCGGGGTCATGGGAACCTTGCAGGCGATGGAGGCAATCAAGCTGATCACCGGCATCGGCGAACCGCTTGTCGGCCGGCTCCTGCTCTACGATGCGCTCGGCGCGCGCTTCGACACCGTTCGCTACAAGGCGGCGTGATCGTGGCAGCACAGGTGACCATTGCGCGCCTGCCCCAGGATTTCGAGCGTTGGGACGACCTGCTCGACCTGATCATGCGCTGCTTTGCCTACATGGACGGCGTCATCGACCCGCCGTCCTCGGCGCACCGGCTGACGCCTGCCAACCTGCGCGACAAGGCCAAGGACGAAGTCTGCTTCATCGCGACGCTTGAAGGGCGGCTCGTCGGCTGCATCTTCGCCGCCGAACGGAGCGACGCATTTTATGTCGGCAAGCTGGCCGTCGACGACAGTGCACGCGGCCTGGGAATCGGCCGGGCGCTGATGCTGGCCGCCGAACGCCATGCCATCGCACAAGGCAAGCCGGTGCTCGAACTGCAGACCCGAATCGAGCTCGCCACGAACCACGCGACCTTTGCGAAGCTGGGTTTTGTCGAGTTCGAGCGCACGGCGCATGACGGCTTCGACCGCCCGACCTCGATCACCTTTCGGAAGACGCTCACTTGAGCCTCGACCTCACCAGCGACGAGCGCCATATCGCCGGCGGCACTGATGGTGCGGCGATGGCGATGCGCATCGTCGCCGAAAGCGCCACGCTGCTCGGCGCGCCCAGGCTGATCCCGATCGCCTCGGCGCATATCGACGGCGCGCTCTATCACGGCGATTCGGGCACATTGTTCGCCGAAAGGCTGGTCGAAGGTGGCGCGCGCGTTGCGGTGCGCGCAACGCTCAATGTCGGCGCGCTCGATCTGATGGGCTGTTCGCGCGTGCGGCTGGAAGAGCCGCAACGCTCCATGGCGCGGCGGATGATGGAAGCCTACCGCAAGCTCGGCTGCGAGCAGAGCTGGACCTGCGCGCCCTATCAGGCCGGCCATCGCCCGGCCTTCGGCACTGACGTCGCCTGGGGTGAATCCAACGCGGTGGTGTTCTGCAATTCGGTGCTCGGCGCGCGCACCAACCGCTACGGCGACTTTTTGGACATTGCCTGCGCGATATCAGGACGGGCACCTGACTACGGCCTGCATCAAGCCGAGAACCGGCGGGCCAGCCTGGTGCTCGACGTCTCCGCCCTGCCCCCCGAGTTCCTCGCCTCCGAGATCGCCTGGCCGGTGCTCGGCAGCCTCTATGGCCGCGAGGTCGGCAACGCGATCGGCGTGGTGACCGGGGTGGAGAAAAATCCCGGCGAGGACGCGCTCAAGGCCTTTGGCGCGGCTGCCGCATCGTCGGGTGCCGTCGGGCTGTTCCATATTTCAGGCGTGACGCCGGAAGCGCCTGACGCCGCGACCGCGCTGGGTGGCGTCGAGGCTGAAACGGTGATCCGGGTGACGCCTGACATGGTCAGGCAGGCGCAAGCACGGCTGTCGACGGCTGAAAGCACCGACCGGATCGACGCGGTCGCCATCGGCAGCCCGCATCTGTCGCTGGCCGAGTTCGATGCGCTTGAGCGGCTGATGGCGGGGCGACGGCTTGCAGTGCCGATCCATGCCTGCACCGGCCGGCATGTCCTGACCGAGCTCGACAGCGACGGCCGGCGCAAGGCGCTGGAGGCCTTGGGCGTGGTGATCGTTGCCGACACCTGCGTGGTGGTGACGCCGATCCTGCCAGACCAGGCCGATGGCGTGCTGATGACCAATTCCGGAAAATTCGCGCACTATGCGCCGGGCAATACCGGTTACGCCGTGCTTTATGGCTCGCTTGCCGACTGCGTCGAGAGCGCTGTCATAGGACGACCGGTATTCGCGAGGCTCAACTCGTGAGCACGCACGCCGAAATCCTGGTCCCGGGCAAAGCGGGCGAAGGCCCGGCCCTGATCCTGTCGGCGCCGATCAGCTTCTGGGGCGGCGTCGATGCGAAATCCGGACGCATCGCCGACGTGCGCCATCCCGAATGCGGGCAATGCATATCAGGCAAGGTGCTGTTTTTGCCCGGCACCATTGGTTCGTCGTCGGCTTCGGCGGTGCTGATGGAGCTTGTGCATGCCGGCCATGCGCCGGCAGCGCTGGTGCTGCACGAGCCCGACGCCATCCTGCTGCTCGGGCTGATCGTGGCGCGCGAGATGGGCTGGCAGACGCCGGTGGCGGTGAAGTTGCCGCGAGAGGCGTTCAGCGCCTTCAAGGGCCGGCACGTGCGGGTCGACGCTGATGGGGAAATCAGCGTTTCCGATTGAGGCGGGCGGCAGGGGCCCTGCGTCCTTCGAGGCTCGCTACGCTCGCACCTCAGGAAGAGGACCGCGGGTGCTGCACCCCAGATCCTGAACCGCCAAACCCGCAGCCATAGCGGCAGCAAAAGGCGGCAGCAAACAACAAAGCCTCAAACGCTGCGGTAGCAACGCGGCAATCGTTCTCAACCTGAAGAGCGCCGACCGTCCTCATCCTGAGGTGCTCGCCCAAAGGGCGAGCCTCGAAGGACGCACGACCATACGCCCCGCTCAAGTCCTCAGTGGCAGCACCCTATCCGGCGGGCGGTGCCCGTCGACATGGGCGCGGATGTTGATGATGACCTTTTCGCCCATGTCGATGCGGCCCTCGATTGTCGCCGAGCCCATATGCGGCATCAGCACCACCTTGCCCTTGGCGGCGAGCTTGAGCAGCTTGTGGTTGACCGCCGGCTCGTGCTCGAAGACGTCGAGGGCGGCACCGGCAAGCTTGCCGTCCTGCAGCATCTTGACCAGCGCATCCTCGTCGATGATATCGCCGCGGGCGATGTTGACGAGATAGGCGTGCGGTTGCATCAGCGCCAGCCTGCGGCCCGACAGCAGATGGAAGGTCGCCGGCGTCGAGGGGCAGTTGATCGAGATGATGTCCATTCGGGCCAGCATCTGGTCGAGGCTCTCCCAATAGGTCGCCTCCAGTTCGTCTTCGACCGACTGCAGCACGCGGTGGCGGTTGTGATAGTGGATCGACAGGCCGAAGGCCTTGGCGCGGCGGGCAACGGCGGTGCCGATGCGGCCCATGCCGACGATGCCGAGACGCTTGCCGCCGATGCGGCGGCCGAGCATCCATGTCGGCGACCAGCCGGCCCACTTTTTGTCACTGGTAAGAACGCTGGCGCCCTCGGTCAGGCGGCGCGGCACGGCGAGCATCAGCGCCATGGCCATGTCGGCGGTGTCTTCGGTCAGGACGTTCGGCGTGTTGGTCACGGTGATGCCGCGCTTGGCGGCCGCGGTGACGTCGATCTTGTCGACGCCGTTGCCGAAATTGGCGATCAGCTTGAGATTGGGGCCGGCCTGTTCGATCAGTGCGGCGTCGATGGTGTCGGTCACCGTCGGCACCAGCACATCGGCTTCCTTGACCGCCGCGACCAGCTCCGGCTGGCTCATCGGCCTGTCGTCGACATTCAGCCGCGCGTCGAAGAGCTCGCGCATGCGCGTCTCGACCTGGTCGGGCAGCTTGCGCGTAATGACGACGAGAGGCTTTTTTCGACCGGCCATTCTATCCTCGACGAAGATCTCGTTGAGACCTCTTTAACCAAGACCGGCGAAACTGCAATCCGATCCATGAGCGGTAATCTGTGTAACAAGCAGTGCCGCCGAAGACAAAGAAAAAGGGTGCCCGCCAAAAGGGCGCCAAGTTCAAACAGAGGTTACGGAAGTGTCTGGTTTCGTGTCGCTCCGTCTGGCCGTCAGCGCAGCACTGATCGGCCTTGCTTTCGTTTCGCCCGGCACCGCGTTTGTCGGCCCGGCCGCGGCCGCCCAGAATGGGACGATCGGTCCGAGCGGGCTGCCACTGCCGCGATTCGTCAGCCTGAAGTCGGGCAAGGTCAATTCGCGCATCGGCCCCGGCGTCAATTACCCGGTCGACTGGCTCTACATGAAGCCAGGCCTGCCGATGGAAATCATCCAGGAATATGACAACTGGCGCCGCGTGCGCGATTCCGAAGGTGCCGAGGGCTGGATCAACCAGTCGCTGCTGTCGGGTCACCGCACGGCGATGACGGCACCGTGGCAACGCGGCAAGCCGGCACAGCTCAACCTGCTCGCCAAGCCCGAAAGCGGCGCGCGCACCGTCGCCATCATCGACCCCGGCGTCGTCGGTTCGATCAAGCAGTGCAACGGCGACTGGTGCGAGATGAGCTTTTCCGGCACCAGCGGCTGGCTGAACCAGTCGCAGGTCTGGGGCGCATACCCCGGCGAAAGCATCGAGAACTGATTTTATCCCGGCCGCAGCGGCCGGGATCGGTGGCCTCAGGCCGGGCGCTTGGGCCTGAGCCTCACCACGATATCGACGTTGGCGATTTCCATGCCTTCCGGAGGCTCCGGCAGGTTGGTGACCGTGACGGGGCCCGATTCGATATCGAACACCCGGTTTTCGCCTTCGATGAAGAAGTGGTGATGGTCTGAGGTGTTGGTGTCGAAATAGGTCTTCGAGCCTTCGACAGCCAGGATGCGCAAGAGTCCCGACTCGGTGAACTGGTGCAACGCGTTGTAGACGGTCGCCAGCGACACCGGCACGCCGGCCGACAAGGCTTCCTCATGCAGCTCTTCAGCCGAAAGGTGGCGGTCGCCCTTGGCGAACAGCAGTTCGGCCAACGCAATGCGCTGACGCGTGGGCCTAAGCCCCGCATCACGGACACGCGTTTCCACAGCAATGCTTGCCTTGTGGGAATCCACTCGTTGCCTCGTCGAAGTTTGCCTTCGCCCCAAATCCAGCCTGCTGGCGCGCCAAAATCGGATCGGCAGCCGGCAAGCTATGCCTGACATATATTCTGTCACTCAAATGCGATCAATAGCGCGCATTGACCCACGCGGACGGGCACGTTAATCGCAATCGCCGGTTTCCGGCTGCAAACAGTCTGTGCTAGTGAGAGCACACAAGAAGGGCGTGGCACCGCCCGAAACGTTGACGGGGAAGGTGTTCATGGCCGATCAGAAATCCAGCTACGGCTACGAGGAATTGCTGGCCTGCGCCCGCGGCGAGCTGTTCGGACCCGGCAACGCCCAGCTGCCCGCTCCGCCGATGCTGATGTTCGATCGCATCACCGAGATCAGCGAGACCGGCGGCGAGTTCGACAAGGGCTTCGTCCGCGCCGAATTCGACATCAGGCCGGACCTGTGGTTCTTCCCCTGCCACTTCATCGGCAATCCCATCATGCCGGGCTGCCTCGGCCTCGACGCCATGTGGCAGCTGACCGGCTTCTACCTCGGCTGGCTTGGCGAACAGGGCAAGGGCATGGCGCTCTCGACCGGCGAAGTGAAGTTCAAGGGCATGGTCACGCCTTCGGTCAAGAAGGTCGAATATGGCATCGACTTCAAGCGCGTCATGCGCGGCCGTTTGGTGCTCGGCATCGCCGATGGCTGGTTGAAGGCCGACGGCGAACCTATCTACAAGGCCCTCGACCTCAAGGTCGGGCTCTCGAAGCAGGAAGCCGCAGTCTAAGGGCTGGCGGACATTCTGAAAGGAAATCTGAATGAGACGGGTCGTCGTAACTGGCCTTGGAATCGTGTCGTCCATCGGCAACAACGCTTCCGAAGTGCAAGCCTCGCTGCGTGACGCCAAGTCCGGCATCAGCTTCTCCGAATCCTTCGCCGAGCATGGCTTCAAGTGCCAGGTCTGGGGTTCGCCGAACCTCGACACGAGCGATCTCGTCGACCGCCGCGCCTCCCGTTTCCTGTCGCAGGGCGGCATGTGGAACCACGTCGCGATGAAGCAGGCGATCGCCGATAGCGGCCTCGAAGAGAGCGACGTGTCGGGCAACGAACGCACCGGCATCATCATGGGCTCGGGCGGCCCGTCGACGCGCACGATCGTCGAAGCCGCCGAGATCACGCTCAAGAACAACAGCCCCAAGCGCATCGGGCCTTTCGCGGTGCCGAAGGCGATGTCGTCGACGGCCTCGGCGACGCTCGCCACCTGGTTCAAGATCCACGGCGTCAACTACTCAATCTCGTCTGCCTGCTCGACCTCGGCGCATTGCATCGGCAATGCGGCGGAGATGATCCAGTGGGGCAAGCAGGACATCATGTTCGCCGGCGGCCACGAGGACCTCGACTGGACGATGTCGAACCTGTTCGACGCGATGGGCGCGATGTCGTCTAAGTACAATGACCGCGCCTCGGTCGCCTCGCGTGCCTACGACGTCAACCGCGACGGCTTCGTCATCGCCGGCGGCGCCGGCGTGCTGGTGCTGGAAGAGCTCGAGCATGCCAAGGCGCGCGGCGCCAAGATCTATGCCGAGCTGGTCGGCTATGGCGCGACGTCGGACGGCTACGACATGGTCGCGCCGTCGGGCGAAGGCGCCATGCGCTGCATGCGCCAGGCGCTCGCCACGGTGAAGGGCCCGGTCGACTACATCAATACCCACGGCACCTCGACGCCGGTGGGCGATTCGAAGGAAATGGGCGCCATCCGCGAAGTCTTCGCCGGCAACCTGCCCAACATCACCTCGACCAAGTCGCTGACCGGCCACTCGCTGGGTGCAGCGGGCGTTCAGGAATCGATCTACTCGATCCTGATGATGCAGGGCGGCTTCATCGGCGAAAGCGCGCATATCGAAGAGCTGGACCCGGAATTCGAAGGCATGCCGATCGTGCGCAAGCGCATCGACAACGCCAAGATCGACACCGTGCTGTCTAACTCCTTCGGCTTCGGTGGCACCAACGCCACGCTCGTTTTCCAGCGCCTCTCCGCATAGGGACCCCGACATGGACGGATTGATGAAGGGCAAGCGCGGGCTCATCATGGGCGTCGCGAACGACCACTCGATTGCCTGGGGCATTGCCCAGAAGCTCGCCGAGCATGGTGCCGAACTGGCCTTCACCTATCAGGGCGAGGCCTTCGGGCGCCGGGTCAAGCCGCTGGCCGAGAAGATCGGCGCCTCGATCCTGGTGCCGTGCGATGTCGAAGACAGCGCCTCGGTTGCCGCGACCTTCGAGACGTTGAAGGAAAAGTGGGGCGGCATCGACTTTCTTGTGCACGCCATCGGCTTCTCCGACAAGAACGAGCTCAAGGGCCTCTACGCCGACACCACGCGCGACAACTTCGTGCGCACCATGGTGATCTCGTGCTTCTCCTTCACCGAGGTCGCCAAGCACGCGGCGGCGCTGATGAACGATGGCGGCTCGATGATCACGCTGACCTATGCCGGTTCGGTGCGTGTCATGCCGAACTACAACGTCATGGGCGTCGCCAAGGCGGGCCTTGAGGCCAGCGTGCGTTACCTCGCCAACGACTACGGCCCGCGCGGCATCCGCATCAACGGCATTTCGGCCGGCCCGGTACGCACGCTTGCGGGCGCGGGCATTGCCGATGCACGCCACATGTTCACCTACCAGCAGCGCAATTCGCCGCTGCGCCGCACCGTGACCCTCGACGAGGTCGGCGGCTCGGCACTTTATCTGCTGTCCGACCTGTCGTCGGGCGTCACAGGCGAGATCCACTACGTCGATTCGGGCTATCACATCGTGTCGATGCCGACGCTGGACGAGCTCAAGCAGATGGACGGCGGGCGCGAATAAAAAACGCCTGCTGGTAAAATTGTAGACAATCGTCAAAATCGATCTTAACGAGCGAATCGGTAGAAATGCCACGCAAGTTAGGAAAATCAGCATGTCTGCCGCCAGGAATCCCCGTCGAAGCCCCACGTTTCGACTTGTTACCATCGCCGCTTCAGGCATGGGCAGCTTCGTGCTGGGCATGTGGGCCTTGAAATTCGGCCTTGGTGACGATGTCGGCGGCATGTCGGGCGATACGGTCAGCGCGGTCATTGCCGCCCTTTGCGCACTGGCAGCCTCGATCGCGGCGATGTCGTTCTTTGCCGGCGTCGACGAATCGGCAGACTTCGTCTTCAACGAGACGCATTTCGACAAGCTGACCGGGCTTCTGGCGCGGCCGGCGATGGTCGGCAAGATCGCCGAAGCTGCGTCCGCCACGGCCCGCACCGGCAAGCCGATGTTCCTCATCGACATCGACATCGACCGCTTCAAGCAGATCAACGACGCCATCGGCTACAGCAATGGCGACGTGCTGATCCGCGCCTTCACCGCCCGCCTCAAGGCGGCATTGCCACGCGACATGGTCATCGGCCGCATCGGCGCCGGCGAATTCGCCATTCTCTATCCAGACCAGATGCTGCGCTGCTCGCTCGAAACACTCGTCGAGCGCCTGATCCACGACCTGATGCGCCCTTACCAGCTGCCGTCACACCTCCAGTCGGTCAATGTCTCGGTCGGCGTCGTCGCCATGCCCAAGGATGGTTATGACCCGGTCGTGCTGTTGCGCCGCTCGAACCTCGCGCTGCAGAACGCACGCGCCAGCGGCATCGGCGACTGGGCTGTCTTCCAGCCCGAAATGGGTCGGGTTGCCGACCATCGCCAGTGGGTGGAATCGGAACTGCATGTCGCCTTCGGGCGCGGCGACTTCGACCTGCACTACCAGCCGCAGCTCGACCTGACGTCGGGCCGCGTCGTCGGCTACGAGGCCCTGATCCGCTGGCGTCACCCCGAGCGCGGCATGATCCCGCCGGTCGAGTTCATCTCGGTGGCCGAAGAGACCGGCATGATCGCGCCGATCGGCGAGTGGGTGCTGCGCAAGGCCTGCACCGATGCCCGCCTGCTGCCGGAAGACTGCTTCGTTGCTGTCAACATTTCGCCGGTGCAGTTCATGACCCGCGATTTCGTCGGCATCGTCGAGCGGATCATCAAGGAAACCGGCATCGAGCCCAAGCGGCTCGAACTCGAACTGACCGAATCGGCGATGATGCAGGACCGCGACCGCGCGGCCCTGATCCTGAAGCAGCTGACGGCGATGGGCATTTCAGTGGCGGTCGACGATTTCGGCACCGGCTACTCGAACCTCGCCTACCTGATCGACTTCTCGTTCCACAAGCTCAAGATCGACCGTTCCTTCGTCAGCCGCATGGAAACCGACAGCAATTCGGGCGCCGTGGTTTCGACGATCGTCGGCCTGTCGCGGGCGCTTGGCGTGCGTACCATTGCCGAAGGCGTGGAAACGGAAAACCAGGCGACCCTGCTCAGGGCCGCCGGTTGCCAGGAAGTCCAAGGCTACTTCTTCGGCCGCCCAGCACCGCTCAGCCTCGGCGACCCGGCGCTGACGCAAGGCACAGAGGGCGTCGCCCGCGTCCACTGACGCTCGACGTCAGCGCTTCGCCGAATAGACCCTGAAGGCGCTGTCGACGGCGATTTCCTGAACCGACGAGAAGGCCTGCGCCAGCACCGGCTGGTAGGGCAGATGGCGGTTGGCCACCATGAACAGCCGGCCGCCCGGCTTGAGCGCCGCGGCAGCTGCCTTGATCATGCGCTGGCCGATCTCCGGGTCCGCGTCGCGATCCTGGTGGAACGGCGGATTCATCACCACCAGATCATAGCGCCGCTCGACCGGCTCCTTGGCGAGATCCTGCCAGTGGAACCCGGGCTGGACAGGCGTGCCGGGAACGTTGGCCCTGGCCGCCTCCAGCGCATCGAAGTCGGCCTCGAACAGGTCGAGCGCCTTGAGTTCCTTGGCGCGCGCGGCCACCTCGGCCGCGACATAGCCCCAACCGGCACAGAAATCGGCGACCTTGCCCTTGATGTCAGCAGGCAGGTTGTCGACCAGCAGCCGCGAACCCGCATCGACACGTTCAAACGAGAACATGCCGGGCGCGGTGCGGAAGCGGCCTTCGACCAGCATCTCCGGATTGTCGGCCCGCAGCGTCGCTGCCGCAGCCTCTGCCTGGGCGTTACGGCGGAACCACAGTGCCGTGCCGTGATATTTCGGCAGATGGTCCTCGATGTCGAGCAGGCCGCCAAGCCGCTTGCGCAGGCTGGCGATGCCATCATCCTTGCCACCGGCAACGACGACCAGCCCGCCTGGCACCACGCGCTTGATCGCCTCGGCGACACGTAGCTCGTTCAGTCCACGATGACGCCCGGCAAGCACAAGCGTGACGTCGAAGCCATCTTCCTCGGCGCGCGCCGCAACATCGTGCCCAGCGGCCGCCAGGGCCAGCACGTGAGGCCGGAAGCCCTGAACCAGCGAGAGCTTCGCATCGAAGCCCTGCGGCTTCCTGAAGCCCGGCTCAGCCCCGATGAACAGGGCACGCGTGCCCTGCCCCGGCATTGCCAGCAGCTCGGCCTCGAAGGGATAGAACAGGGTTTTCAGGGCGTCGCGCATTCTGGCTTCCTAGTCGGGCGTCCTTCGAGGCTCGCTTCAGGCAAGCACCTCAGGATGAGGGTGGTTGGCGCCACCAACCGGAGATGTTGTGGCTTGATGGAACCTGTCATGCCGTGGCCACCGAGCCGCTACCTACCTCATCCTGAGGTGCGAGCGAAGCGAGCCTCGAAGGACGCACGACAAACGAAAACGGGCGCGACCTTACGGCGCGCCCGCTTCTTATCAACTTATCAGGCTATCAGGCGGCGGATTCTTCGCCTTCAGCCTTCTTGTCGCGAGCAATTTCCTTGCCCGTTTCCTGGTCGACGACCTTCATCGACAGGCGGACCTTGCCGCGCTCGTCGAAGCCCATCAGCTTGACCCAGACCTTGTCGCCTTCCTTGACCACATCCGAGGTCTTGGCAACGCGGTCGTTGGCAAGCTGCGAGATGTGGACGAGGCCGTCGCGCGGGCCGAAGAAGTTGACGAAGGCGCCGAAGTCAGCGGTCTTGACGACCGTGCCTTCGTAGATCTCGCCGACTTCCGGCTCAGCCACGATGGTGTGGATCCACTTCTTGGCCGCCTCGATCTCCTTGGCGTTCGACGAAGCGATCTTGACCGTGCCGTCGTCCTCGATGTTGATCTTGGCGCCGGTCTTTTCGACGATCTCGCGGATGACCTTGCCACCCGAACCGATGACTTCACGGATCTTGTCGGTTGGGATGTGCATGACCTCGATGCGCGGAGCGAATTCGCCGAGCTCCGAGCGGCCTTCCGACAGAGCCTTGGCCATTTCGCCGAGGATGTGCAGGCGGCCGTCCTTGGCCTGGCCGAGCGCGATGTTCATGATCTCTTCGGTGATGCCGTCGATCTTGATGTCCATCTGCAGCGCGGTGATGCCGTTGGTCGTGCCGGCAACCTTGAAGTCCATGTCGCCGAGGTGATCCTCGTCGCCCAGGATGTCGGAGAGAACGGCGAAGCGCTCGCCTTCCTTGATCAGGCCCATGGCAATGCCGGCAACCGGCTTCTGCAGCGGAACGCCAGCATCCATCAGCGCAAGCGAGGTGCCGCAGACGGTAGCCATCGAAGACGAGCCGTTCGACTCGGTGATCTCGGAGACGACACGCAGCGTGTAGGGGAACTGCTCGGCAGCCGGCAGCATCGGACGCACTGCGCGCCAGGCGAGCTTGCCGTGGCCGATTTCGCGGCGGCCGGGCGAACCCATGCGGCCGGTCTCACCAACCGAGTAGGGCGGGAAGTTGTAGTGAAGGAGGAACTTCTCCTTGTACATGCCGGTCAGCGAGTCGACATACTGCTCGTCTTCGCCGGTGCCGAGCGTGGCAACGACCAGCGCCTGGGTCTCGCCGCGGGTGAACAGCGACGAACCATGGGTGCGCGGCAGGACGCCGACTTCGGAAACGATCTGGCGGACCGTCGAGAGGTCACGGCCGTCGATGCGCGAACCGGTGTCGAGGATGTTCCAGCGCACGATCTTGGCCTGGAGTTCCTTGAACACGGTGGCGACCTTGTCGGCCGACCACTTCGGAGCTTCGTCGCCTTCAGCGGCGAAAGCAGCCTTGACCTTGGCCTTGACCGCGTCGACAGCGGCATAACGGGCCTGCTTGTCGATGTTCTTGTAAGCGTCGCGCAGCTCGCCTTCGACGATCTTCAGCATCTCGGCTTCAAGCTCGGAATAATCCGGCGCGGTGAAGTCGCGCGGATCCTTGGCAGCCACTTCGGCCAGCTTGATGATGGCGTCGATGACCGGCTGGAAGCCGCGGTGACCGAACATGACGGCGCCGAGCATGATGTCTTCAGCCAGTTCCTTGGCTTCCGACTCGACCATCAGCACGGCGGCATCGGTGCCGGCGACAACGAGGTCGAGCTTGGATTCCTGCATCTCGTCGATGTGCGGGTTGAGCACGTATTCGCCGTTGATGTAGCCGACGCGCGCGCCGCCGATCGGGCCCATGAAAGGCACGCCCGAGAGCGTGAGGGCAGCCGAGGTGGCAACGATCGACAGGATGTCAGGATCGTTTTCGAGGTCGTGCTGGACAACCGTGATGACGACCTGGGTGTCGTTCTTGTAGCCGGCGGCGAAGAGCGGGCGGATCGGGCGGTCGATCAGGCGCGAGACCAGCGTCTCCTTCTCGCTCGGACGGCCTTCACGCTTGAAATAGCCGCCGGGGATCTTGCCGGCTGCGTAGGTCTTTTCCTGGTAGTTGACGGTCAGCGGGAAGAAGTCGAAGCCCGGCTTCGGCTCCTTGGCCGAAACGACCGTCGCGAGAACGACGGTCTCGCCGTAGGTGGCGAGAACGGCGGCGTCAGCCTGACGCGCGATCTTGCCGGTCTCGAGGATGAGCGGACGACCGCCCCATTCGATTTCAACTTTGTGGTGATTGAACATAATCTGTCCTTCGTGGCGGGAATGGCCCACGCCGCATTCCGGCGCGCCAATTCCCTGGCTTGTTCAGCGCGCCATTAGGGAAAACCGTCTGGTCTTCCGCACGCGCCTTGGCTTCGGTTTGGCCAGCCACGGGCAAGACAACAAGAAGCTCGGTGGAAAATGTGGGCCGCAAAGCGGCTGACCGAACGTCCTGCAATCCTGCCCCATGACCGTCCATGGGCGGTTCGGGCGCTTCGCTGTGGCGCTCCGGAACCTTTTTCAGCGCGACCGCACCCTTGTGGCGAGATCGGACCAATGGACCATCAAAAGGGATGGCCCGAATGCGCGAGCGGCGGGCTCTCGCTGGGAGAGCCCGCCGGCCAATTCATCAGCGGCGCAGACCGAGTTTCTCGATCAGCGTCTGATAGCGTGCGTCGTCCTTGCGCTTGAGGTAATCAAGCAGCGAGCGACGCAGGGAGACCAGCGCCAGGAGACCACGACGGGAGTGGTTGTCCTTCTTGTGGTCCTTGAAGTGCTCGGTCAGGTTCTTGATGCGCTCGGAGAGGATGGCAACCTGGACTTCCGGCGAACCGGTATCGCCCTTGGCGGTTGCGAATTCAGTCATCAGTTCCGACTTGCGCTCGGCAGTAATCGACATCGTGTTTTCCTTTCAATTTGGAGGAAACGGGACGCCCACGGCCGGGATGTCGTCCAGCTGGGGCCAATGGAACAAGGCACTTAAAAGTGCAATGTTGCGGCGCATATAGTGGAATTTGGCAACAAAAGCCAGTCCCATTCGCAAGCCGGCTCGGAGCTGCCGTTCAGAGCCACTTCCGCCAGCGGAAAAACAGCACCAGCGAGATCGCGACCGCGGCCATGAAGCCAAGGGCCGCGGGATAGCCGTAAGGCCAAAGCAGCTCGGGCATGTTCCAGGGCGAACTCGCGGGGTCGAAATTCATGCCCCATATGCCGGCGAGAAAGGTCAGCGGAATGAAGATCGCCGAGACGATGGTCAGCACGCCGATGATCTCGTTGGTCCGCGATTGCGACAGCGACAGCTGCATCTCGATCAGGCCGATCATCGTTTCGCGCTGGGATTCGACCGTTTCGGCCAACCGGATCGAATGGTCGAGCGTGTCGTTGAAATAGACCTTCGTCTCGGCCGAGATGAAAGCAGCATCGGAGCGGATCAGCGTGGTCAGCGCGTCGCGCAATGGCATGATCGTGCGCTTGAGCAGGCTGGTTGCCCGGCGCAGGCCGTGCAGCTGGCTGATGTGCTGCTTCCTGGGGGCGGCCAGCAGCTCGTCTTCGATGGCGTCGACCTTGTCGCCGGTGGCATCGACGATCGGGAAGTAGCTGTCGACCACCGCGTCGATCAGCGCATAGGCAAGATAGTCGGCCTTGCGATGGCGCAGTCGGCTCGGGTTGGAGGTGCGGATACGCTGGCGCACCGGCTCGAACGGGTCACCCTCGCGCTCCTGGAAGGTGACGACGAACTTGTCGCCGAAGAAGAAGGAGATCTGCTCGTAGCGGCTGGTCTTCGCGTCGTCGATCATCGACAGCACGAAGAAGGCATGATCATCGAAGAAGTCGGCCTTGGAGCGCTGGCCGGTGTTGACCACATCCTCCAGTGCCAGCGTATGCAGGCCGAATATCCTGCCGATCTCCTCGATCAGGCCGACATTGGCCAGGCCGACGCAATCGAGCCAGATCAATGGCCAATTGTTGCAAGCAGCCTCGACGTCGTCGAGGCTGGCATTGTCGACGAACTCGCAGGCATCGGGCGAGATCAGCGTCAGGTTCAGCGCCGACTGGCGCGCGGACGGATCGGCGATCAGTGTGCCGGGCGACGCGCCGACCGGCGGCCGCGCGCGCCGGTGATGGCCGCGATTGCCTGTGGTTTCAGCCAGTGCCATTGCGTCTCGCCCGCGGAATCATGTCCGCGATCCAACCGGAAACGGCACCGGCATACAAGTGTCAGGCAGTGAACACCCGCTTGGGCTTGAACATGCCCTGCTCGATGGCACCGATGGCGACGAGCTTGCCGCGCGCGGTGGCACAGGCTTCTTCGGCCTCCACCGGTGCATCGCGGCCGCGCACGATGACGGGGTTGCCGAGCCTGATCTTGGTCGCGGCCTCGTCGGTCACCGCAACCTGCGGCAGGCAGTCGAGCGCAGCCGAGGTGTCGACGACGAATTCGTCGATCGCGGTGAAGTCCCACTTGCCCTCTTCACCGTCCGGCTGGCCGGCGGTGCGAGCGGCTTCGAGCTCGGCGATGGTGACGAAGTCCTCGGCCGTGAACGGATCGACTTCGGTGCGGCGCAGCTCGGAGATATGGCCGAAGCAGCCGAGGTCGCGACCCATGTCACGGGCGAGCGAGCGGACATAGGTGCCCTTGCCGCAATCGATCTCGAAGATGGTGCGGTCAGCACTGTTTTCGATGATCTCGAGGCGGCCGATTTCGACCTCGCGGGCCGGAATGTCGACGGTCTCGCCTTCGCGGGCAAGATCGTAGGCGCGCTCGCCGGCGATCTTGATCGCCGAGAACTGCGGCGGGGTCTGCATGATGACGCCGGTGTAAGCAGGCATGATAGCACGGATCTCTTCCTCGGACGGGCGCTTGTCCGAGGTCTTGGTCACCGGCCCTTCGAGGTCGTCGGTCGAACGCTCTTCGCCCCAGGAGACGGTGAAGCGGTAAACCTTTGCGCCATCCATGACGTAGGGCACGGTCTTGGTGGCTTCGCCGAGCGCGATCGGCAGCATGCCCGACGCAAGCGGGTCCAGGGTTCCGGCATGTCCGGCCTTTTCGGCGTTGAACAGCCACTTGATCTTGGAGACGGCCTCGGTCGAGCCCATGCCCACGGGTTTGTCCAGCACCAGCCAGCCGGAGACGGGCCGGCCTTTCTTCTTGCCGCGACGCGACATGTCAGTCTTCCTTGTCTTCTTCGCCGCCGAGGTCGCGCGCCACTTCGGGCGAGCGCAGCAGATCGTTGATCTTGGCGAAATTGTCGTAACTGGTGTCCAGCCGGAAACGGAATTCCGGCATGTATTTCATCTGCTTGAGGGCGAATGAAACACGGCCACGGATGAACTTGGCGTATTTGTTGAGCGCGGCGATGACCGCATCAGTATCGTTGGCGCCGATCGGCGACACGAATGCGGTGGCGATCTTGAGGTCGGGCGACATGCGCACCTCGGTGATCGAAATGACCGTCGTTTCGATCACCGGATCGATGATCTCTCCGCGCGGGAGCATTTCGGAAAGCGCATGACGCACCTGTTCGCCGACGCGAAGCTGGCGCTGGGTTGGGCCTGAACTCTGTAAACGCGACATGGTCCTGAAAATCCATATGTCGCAGGAGGCGGAATGGGACCGCGCTTCCTGCTGCACGAAAACGGACGGCGGCCGAACGGCCACCGTCCAAACGATTAGACAAATGCCAGAGGCTTAGAGCCTCCGGGTCACCATCTCCACGCGGAAGCACTCGATGACGTCGCCTGCGCGCATGTCTTCGTAGTTCTGGAAGGCCATACCACATTCCTGGCCGACCGGAACTTCGGAGACTTCGTCCTTGAAGCGCTTGAGCGTCTTGAGCGTGCCTTCGTGGATGACAACGTTGTCGCGGATCAGGCGGACGCCTGCGCCACGTTCGACCTTGCCTTCGGTGACACGGCAGCCCGCGACCTTGCCGGTCTTCGTGATGTTGAAGACTTCGAGGATCTCGGCGTTGCCGATGAAGGTTTCGCGGCGTTCCGGCGACAGCAGGCCCGACATCGCATCCTTAACATCATCCACGAGGTTGTAGATGATGTTGTAGTAGCGGATCTCGATGCCCTGCTGCTCAGCGGCGTGACGCGCCTGCGCATTGGCGCGGACGTTGAAGCCGATGATCGCCGCACCCGATGTCTCGGCGAGCGTGACGTCGCTTTCGGTGATGGCGCCGGCGCCCGAATGAACGATGCGCGCACGCACCTCGTCGGTACCGAGCTTGTCGAGCGCTGCGATGATCGCCTCGACCGAACCCTGCACGTCACCCTTGATGATGAGCGGGAATTCCTTGAGGCCGGACGACTGCAGCTGCGTCATCATCTGCTCGAGCGAGCCGCGCTGCGTGGCGTGCTTGGCGACAGCCTTGTCGCGCGCCAGACGCTGGCGGTACTCGGTGATCTCGCGGGCACGGGCCTCGTTGTTGACAACCGCGAAGCGGTCGCCAGCCTGAGGCGTGCCCTGCAGGCCGAGAATCTCGACCGGCATCGCCGGAGGAGCTTCTTCGAGACGGTTGCCACGATCATCGACCAGAGCGCGGACGCGGCCCCACTGGTCGCCGGCGACGAGGATGTCGCCTGGCAGCAGCGTGCCGGTCTGGACCAGCACTGTCGCAACCGGGCCACGGCCCTTGTCGAGCTTGGCTTCGATGACCACACCCTCGGCCGTACGGTCGGGGTTGGCCTTGAGGTCGAGAACTTCGGCCTGCAGCAGGATCGCCTCGAGCAGCTTGTCGAGATTGGTGCCGTTCTTCGCCGAAACCTCGACGTCGAGCACTTCACCGCCCATCGATTCCACGAAGACTTCGTGGCGCAGCAGTTCGGTACGGACCTTCTGGGCATCCGCCGACGGCTTGTCGATCTTGTTGATGGCGACGATGATCGGCACGCCGGCAGCCTTGGCATGGCTGATCGACTCGATGGTCTGCGGCATCACGCTATCGTCGGCCGCGACCACCAGGATCGCGATGTCGGTCGCCTGGGCACCACGGGCACGCATCGCCGTGAAGGCGGCGTGGCCGGGGGTGTCGATGAAGGTGATCTTCTGACCGTTCTTCTCGACCTGGTAGGCACCGATATGCTGGGTGATGCCACCGGCTTCGCCGGAAACGACGTTGGCCTGGCGGATCGCGTCAAGCAGCGAGGTCTTGCCGTGATCGACGTGGCCCATGATGGTGACGACAGGCGGACGCGTAACCAGCGTCGCGCTGTGATCGGCGATGTCGAACAGGCCTTCTTCGATGTCGGACTCGGCAACGCGGCGAACCGTATGGCCGAATTCGGCAGCGATCAGTTCAGCCGTATCGGCGTCGATGACGTCGCCCGGCTTCATCATCTGGCCCTGCTTCATGAAGAACTTCACGACATCGACGGCGCGCTCGGACATACGCTGAGCGAGTTCCTGGATGGTGATGGTCTCGGGAAGGGTAACCTCGCGAATGATCTTCTCGCGCGGTTCGTTGTGCATCGCACGCTTGAACTTCTCCTGACGGCGACGCATCGCCGACAGCGAACGTGAACGGGCGTCGCCATCCGCGGAAGTCAGCGCCGTATTGAGCGTCAGCTTGCCGCGACGACGGTCGTCCTCGGTCTTGGTCTTGGCCGGACGGGCAACCTCAGGGGTCGCAATGCGGCGGATCGGCGATGCGGCCGCGGAGCCGGGACCAACGCGGCCCTTCGGCTTGGCTTCCACCTCGTCGGGAACATTGGCTTCGAGAGCCGCTGACGGAGCACGGCGGCGTGCCTCGTCCTCGGCACGACGGCGCGACTCGGCCTCGGTCTTGAGACGAGCCTCTTCCTCGGCCTGGCGGCGAGCGGAATCCTCGCGCTCCTTGCGGCGGCGCTCTTCTTCCTCGAGGCGGCGACGTGCGTCCTCGACAGCGCGCAGGCGGTCTTCCTGCTCACGCACGACCGAGCCTTCAAGCGCGCGACGACGCGCTTCCATCTCGCTGCGCGACAATGAGTTCAGCACCATGCCCGAACGCTCGGGCTGACGAGCAGGCCTGGGCGTCTCTCTCACGACAGGGGCCGGCGCTGCGGCGACCGGAGGCGCAACAACGGGTGCTGGCGCAACAGGAGCCGGCGCAACCGGAGCCGCAACGACCGGTGTCGCGGCCACAGGCGCAACCGGCGCTGCCGGCGCGGGCGCTGCTGGCTGAGGCTTGGGCGCAAAGACTGTCGCCGCCGTCGGTGTGGGCTCGTGCTTGTCGCCGGGCATGGAGAACTTACGCTTCTTCGTCTCCACGACGACCTGCTTTGTGCGGCCGTGCGAGAAGTTCTGGCGTACGGTTCCCTGCTCCGATCCCGGGCGCTTCAGCGTCAAGGTCTTCTTCGGAGTGACGCTCAACGTGTTGTCATCGCCCGATTTAGTGTCGCTCATTCCATATCCTCTGCGGCATCATCGTCGTAGGCAATCGCCGCAATCATTGCCAGATCATCCGGGGATCCGCCCCGATATCGGTCAAGCGCAACCATGCGCTTCGTGACCGCCTTGCCCGCTTCTCCCGCGAGGACGGCAGCATGTATCACATTTGTTGCACCCAATGCCAAACCCAATTCGGCTTCCGAAAAAAGTTTATAGGCAGGCGTTGCAGGCCCGCCGATATGCACTGTGGCCTTGCGGGCCTGGGTGATCTTGCGGACGCCGTCTTCGGCGCCCTCATAAGCATGGAGTACTAAAAGCGCCTTGCCGGCGCGGACCGTGGAGTCGACCTTGGCGGCACCTAGTGCCACCAGACCGGCCTTGCGGGCAAGCCCAAGCGCGCCAAGCGCCGATCTGACGAGCAGATTATCAACCATGGCGCCCAAATTGGGCGGCACGACGACCTGCGCCTTGAAGGCGCGGGCGAACATGCCCTTGGCCTCCGCCTTGTCGATATGTAGGCGGTCGGCCGTCACCCAGCAACCGCGGCCGGGCAGATTTCTCTTGAGGTCTGGAAAAACAGTCGAATCCGGGCCGACGACGAACCGGATCAGATCATCCGGTTCGGCGCTCTTGCGCGTGACGATGCAGGTGCGATCGTTCATCTCGTCCAAGGGGTTCTCCGGCCGGCCTCACGTCACGCACCGGCGACGTCGGCTGGCTCTTCCTCGGACACTTCGTCCTCGGTGATCCAACCAACCATGCGTCGGGCAGCAACTACCATCTGTTCTGCATCGGTGCGCGACACGCCGTAGTCGGCCAGCACGCCCGGGAAGAACTTGGTCTCTCCGTCCTTGCGTTCCTTCCAGCCGACGAGATCGTCGGCGGCATAGCCGGCGAAGTCCTCGACTGTCTTCACACCATCATTGCCGAGCGCCACCAGCATTGCCGTGGTGATGCCGGGGATCTCGCGCAGTTCGTCCTGCACGCCGAGGCCCTTGCGCTTGTCGTCGTGCTCGGCTTCGATCTTGCCGAGATATTCGCGGGCGCGGGTCTGGATCTCGGACGCGGTGTCCTCGTCGAAACCGTCGATCGATGCGATTTCGTCGGCATCGACGTAAGCGACTTCCTCGACCGAGGTGAAGCCTTCCGACGCCAGCACCTGGCCGACCATCTCGTCGACGTCGAGCGATTCCATGAACAGCGTCGAACGCTCGACGAATTCCTTCTGGCGGCGCTCCGACTCTTCCTGCTCGGTGAGGATGTCGATGTCCCAGCCGGTCAGCTGCGAAGCCAGGCGCACGTTCTGGCCGCGACGGCCGATGGCCAGCGACAGCTGGTCGTCAGGAACCACGACTTCGATGCGCTCGGCGTCCTCGTCGAGAACGACCTTGGCGACCTCGGCCGGCTGCAGCGCGTTGACGATGAAGGAAGCGGCCGAAGGCGACCACGGAATGATGTCGATCTTTTCGCCCTGCAGCTCGCCGACGACGGCCTGGACGCGCGAACCACGCATACCGACGCAGGCGCCGACCGGGTCGATCGAGCTGTCACGCGAGATGACGGCGATCTTGGCGCGCGAACCGGGGTCGCGGGCGACCGACTTGATCTCGATGATGCCGTCGTAGATCTCCGGCACTTCCATGGTGAACAGCTTCGCCATGAACTGCGGATGGGTACGCGACAGGAAGATCTGCGGGCCGCGCTGTTCGCGGCGCACGTCGTAGACGTAAGCGCGGACGCGGTCGCCGTACTTGTAGTTTTCGCGGGGGATCAGCTCGTCGCGACGGATGATCGCCTCGCCACGGCCGAGATCGACGATGACGTTGCCGTATTCGACGCGCTTGACCGTGCCGTTGACGATCTCGCCGATGCGATCCTTGTATTCGTCATACTGGCGGTCGCGCTCGGCTTCACGCACCTTCTGGACGATGACCTGCTTGGCCGACTGCGCGGCGATGCGGCCGAAATCCATCGGCGGCAGCTGTTCGGCGATGAAGTCGCCGAGCTGCGCATCCGGATTGCGTTCGCGCGCCGAGCTCAGCGCGATCTGGATGGCGTAGTCATCGACCTTTTCGACGACTTCCATCAGGCGCTGCAGCTTCATCTCACCCGTATTGGGGTTGATGTCGGCGCGGATGTTGGTCTCTTGACCATAGCGCGAGCGCGCTGCCTTCTGGATCGCGTCGGCCATCGCGGCGATGACGATCGACTTGTCGATCGACTTCTCGCGGGCGACCGCATCGGCGATCTGCAGCAGTTCGAGCCTGTTGGCGCTTACAACCATTGTCTTTCTCCCGGAGCGTTCGGCCGAACCTGGTCCAGCCGCGCGGCTCTATCAATCTTCCGTTTCGGTTTCTTCGTCTTCCGGCGCATCTTCGTCTTCGCCGCGACGCTTCCGTGCTTCCTTGCGCGCCTGATTATCCTTGCTCAGGGCATCGCGAATGAGATCATCGGTGAGGATCAGCCGCGCCTCGGAAATCGCCTCGAAAGGCACGCGCACGGTCGGCTCCTCGCCATAGGCCGCCTGGTCACGCTGGATCAGGACGCCTTCTTCGTCGACCTCGGCAATCTTGCCGCGGAAGCGCTTGCGGTCGGCAACCATGACCGAGGTCTCCATCTTGACGATGTGACCGATCCAGTTGCCGAAATCCGACTTGCGGACCAGCGGCCGGTCGATGCCCGGCGACGACACTTCGAGATGATACGCCTTTTCGATCGGATCATCGACATCGAGAGCAGGCGAAACCGCGCGGCTCACTTCTTCGCAATCCTGGACGGTCATGGTGCCGTCTTCGCGCTCGGCCATGATCTGCAGCGTCAGCCCGCTCTGCCCCGACAGGCGGATGCGAACGAGGCGGAAGCCGATCGCGCGAAGGACTGGCTGAACGATCAGGGCGATGCGGGCATCGATGCCAGTCTCGCGGATGATGCGGTCGTCGCCTGTCTGTTCGACTGCGTTTTCGGTCATAGAATCTCCAGACGGTCGGCAGGTAACAAAAAAGAGCGGGACCGGGTGGACCCACTCTTCGTCATACCGACCAAGAATTTGAGGCTGATATAGCCGAAGGCGGCGCGCCTTTCAAGTCCTGTGGCCGGCAGCATCCACTGCCACCTGTTTAGCCGACCATTGCAGCAGATGCATGGCAAGCATGCGCTGATACCCCTACCGGATTCCGTCACGGCACCTATATTTGTTGCGTTGCACAAAATGATGATGCAGCGCAAAAGAGGATGAAGAGATGAACACCCGCAAGCCCCTTGGCCGCATTGGCGAACTGGTCCGCACCTTTGGTAGCGCCGTCGCTGCCGCAGCAGCCGTCGAGCGCGGTCATCGCCCAACCAACAAGGACCTGGTGATGCTCGGCATCGACCCGCTCCACTTCGACCGCATTCGCAAATACTGATTACAGGCATTCAGGGTAGAGAGCGCACCGCTGGCCGCGTCATTGGCGATTGCCGAGACGTGACCAGCTGGACCGTGCTCCGGAGCGGCAGGTTATTTTGACCGTCGCTCTGTCCCTGGGTATTCCGCCTCGCTGTCGAGGCAAGCAAAAGGCCGAGGCCGGATACTCCGGGCCTCGGCTTTTTTTGTTTCGCGACCGAGTAATCTCAGTCCTCGTTGGCGCCGAGTTGGGCCAGCACCTTGCCGCGGCCACGGGCACGCAGGTAGAGCGGCAGCAGCACCGCGGTTGCCGCTAGCAGCAGCAGGATGACCGCTATCGGCGATCCCAGCAGGATCGACGGGTCACCCTGGCTGATCGCCAGCGCGCGGCGCAATTGCTGTTCCGCCATCGGCCCCAGGATCAACCCCACCACCACAGGCGCGATCGGATAGCCGAAGCGGCGCAGGCCGTAGCCGAGCAGGCCGAACGCCAAAAGCATGCCGAGCTCGAAGGTCGACGGGTTGGCGCCGATGGTGCCGAGCGTCGCAAACAGCAGGATGCCGGCATAAAGCCAGGGCAGCGGGATGGTCAGAAGCCTGACCCAGACGCCAATCAGCGGCAGGTTGAGCACCAGCAGCATCAGGTTGGCCACCAGCAGCGAGGCGATCAGGCCCCAGACCAGCTGCGGGTTGGTGGCAAACAGCAACGGGCCCGGCTGCAGCCCGAACTGCTGGAAGCCAGCGAGCATGATCGCGGCGGTCGCCGTGGTCGGCAGGCCGAGCGTCAGCAGCGGCACCAGCGTGCCAGCAGCCGAGGCATTGTTGGCCGCTTCCGGACCGGCGACACCTTCGATCGCGCCGTGGCCGAACTCTTCGGGCTTCTTGGCCAGATTCTTTTCCACCGAATAGGACAGGAAGGTACCGATTTCGGCGCCACCGGCCGGCATTGCGCCGATCGGGAAGCCGATGGCGGTGCCGCGCAGCCACGGCTTCCATGACCGGCTCCAGTCCTCGCGCGTCATCCACACCGAACCCTTGATCGCCTGGATCGTCGAATCGCCACCCTTGCTGGCGGCGACGCTCATCGCCTCGCCGACGGCGAACAACGCGACCGCGAGCGTCGTCACCTCGACGCCGTCGAGCAGGTCGGGGATGCCGAAGGCAAGGCGCGCCTGGCCGGTCTGCAGGTCGATGCCGATGAGACCGAGCGCCAGGCCGATGAACAGCGCCGTCAGCCCGCGCAACGTCGAGTCGCCGAAGGCGGCGGAGACGGTCATGAAGGCCAGGATCATCAGCGCGAAATATTCGGCCGGGCCGAACGACAGCGCCATCTTGACGACTGTCGGCGCAATGAAGGCCAGGCCGATGGTGGCGATCAGGCCGGCAACGAACGAGCCGATGGCCGCGGTCGCCAACGCTGGTCCGCCACGCCCGGCGCGCGCCATCTTGTTGCCTTCGAGCGCGGTGACGATCGAGGCACTTTCGCCAGGCGTGTTGAGCAGGATCGACGTCGTCGAGCCGCCATACATGCCGCCGTAGTAGATGCCGGCGAACATGATCAGCGAACCCGCGGGATCAAGCTTGTAGGTGACGGGCAAAAGCAGGGCGACTGTCAGCGCCGGGCCGATGCCAGGAAGAACGCCGACAGCCGTGCCGAGCGTCACGCCGATCAACGCATAAAGCATGTTCATCGGCTCGAGTGCCGTGAGCAGTCCCTGCGCGAGCAGACCAAAGGTATCCATTTAGAGCCGAGCTCCCTTGATGATCGCTCAGAACAGCAGGTGTTCGAGCGGGCCGGCGGGCAGCGAGAGCTGCAGTCCCTTGGCGAAAATGATCCAGACGACGAACGAAAGCACGATGCCGATGGGAATCGTCTTCCACAGCGGTCCGCGTCCGAAGGCGCGTGCCGTCGCCGCGAAGAGTAATCCGGTGGCTATCGAGAAGCCGGCCGCCTTGAGCAGCAGCATCTGCGCGGCAAGACCGCCGATGATCCACAGGATCGGGCTGATCTCTTGTTTCTCGCGCGCGGGGAAATCGCCGCGGAAAGCTTCGAAAACCGTCCAGATCGACAGGCCGAAGAAGGCCACTGCGATCACATAGGGAAACGTTGTCGGGCCGACGCGGGCATAGCTGGCGCCGGCGCCATGGCTGGCGGTGCTCCAGGCGATCACGACCGAAACCACCATAAGCAGGGCGGCGATGGCAAGCGCCGCCCAATCGGGGCGGCGCCTTTCTTGTTGCTGGTTATCCAGGCTCATTTCACCAGGCCGATGTCTTTCAGGATGGCGGCGGTGGACTCGGTGTCCTTCTTCAGCTGGGCTGCGAAGTCGTCGCCGGCGAGGTAGGTGTTGGCCCAGCCCTTGTCGGCGAGGATCTTCGTCCACGAGGCCGAGGTCACCATCTTCTCGACGTCGGCGAGAACGGCTGCCTTCTGCTCGGCCGAGATGCCGGGAGCGGCAGCGACCATGCGCCAGTTCTGGATCGAGACGTCAACGCCGCCTTCCTTGAAGGTCGGGGCATCGATGCCTTCGACCTTGGCGTCGGACGAGATGCCGATGATGCGCAGCGTGCCGGCCTTGATCTGCTCGGCGAATTCGCCGTAGCCGGAAATGCCGACCGTCACCTGGCCGCCGAGGATGGCAGCGAGTGCCTCGCCACCGCCGGAATAGGCGATGTAGTTGACCTTGGTCGGGTCGACGCCGGCTGCCTTGGCGATCAGGCCGGCCGTGATGTGGTCGGTGCCGCCGGCCGAGCCGCCGCCCCAGGAAACCGCACCCGGATCAGCCTTGAGCTTGGCGACGAGGCCAGCCATGTCCTTGATGTCGGAAGCGGCCGGAACGACCAGCGCTTCGTATTCGCCGGTCAGGCGCGCGATCGGGGTGACCTGGTCGAGCGTGACAGGCGAGGCGTTGGTCAGGATCGCGCCGACCATGACGTAGCCGCCGACGATGAGCTGGGCAGGGTCGCCGCTGGCCTGGTTGACGAACTGGGCGAGGCCGATGGTGCCGCCAGCACCCGGAACGTTGTTGACCTGGACAGAGCCGGAGATCTTTTCGTCCTGGAGCGCGGTCTGCATCGAACGCGCCGTCTGGTCCCAGCCGCCGCCGGGGGCTGCCGGTGCCATGATCTTGTAGTCGGCCGCGGCGGCCGGCAGCGCAAGCGCGCCCGCGATGATGGATGCCAATACGAACTGCTTCATTGCTGTTCCTCCCTTGCCCGCATGCGCGGGGCAAAATGCTTTTTCAGTTTCGAAGCCCGCGCCTGAGGCAGCGTCTCGGAACCTGGGGGAAGGAACTGGCCGGCTTAAGGGCCTGCCATGACAGCAGCGTTTCCCGGCCCCTCTGCGCGGCGGTGACAACCGCCGTCGGGTAGCCTTAGCGGAAACGTGTTCGAAGTCCTCCCGAACTTTCCGAGCCTCGCCGCCTCCAACGGATGGGCCAAAACTTCCCTATCGCAGCAACCTGACATCAGACTGACACCGATGCAACTGCTTGGGAACATCCTGACGTCAGGGACTGCGCAGGGCTTCGTTCCAGCGCTCGATGACGCGGGAACGCTTGACCTGGTCGAGATAGACCATCAGCCCCGGACTGACCGGCACCGGGCGCAACTGCCCGCCCAGAACCTCCTGCATCCGGTTGGCCGTGTTCTCCCCCGATACCTCCGGATTGACGGCGGCGATGTGCAGTTGCCGCGCCATCACCGTCTGGCCCTCCGCCGACATGAAATATTCGAGATAGCGGCGGCCGAGATCGGGCGACTTGGCCGCGGCCGGCACCAGGCCGATGCGCGACATGACCACCGTATAGTCCTTGGGCAGGACGACCCCGACGTCGGGGTTGCGCGCCGCCCAGTCGGCGGCATAGGAGCCCAGTATGTTGTAGCCGAGCACGAAGCGGCCATCGGCGATGCGCTCGAGGATCGCCCCGCTTGTCGAGTAAAGCTTGACGCCGACGGCCCCCATGGCGCGGATCACCGACCAGATATCGGGATATTGCTCCTGGTCGCGCGCCATGAACATGAAGCCGACGCCGGAGCGCTCGATGTCATAGGTGGCGATGCGGCCATAGACCTTGTCGCCCTGCGCCTTGAGAAAATCGACGAACTGGCCACGCGTGGCGGGCGGCGCGGCGTCCTTGAAGCTCGGCTTGTGGTAGACGAACACCGCCGGCTCGTAGGTCAAGGCATAGGCGGTGTCGCGCCAGTTGGCCCAGCGCGGCCAGCGCTCCGACAGGGGCAGCCGGCTTTCCTGGGCATAGCCGTCATTGGCGAGCTTGACCTGGAGGTCCATGGCCGAGGAAAAGGCGATGTCGGCGGTGCCCTTGCCGGCGTCGGTCTCGGCGACGACGCGGTCGTAGATGTCGACGGTCTGCAGGTCCTCATACCTGACGGCGACGCCGGGGTTGGCCTTCTGGAAACCTTCGATCATCGGCTTGGCCAATGGCGCGTCGAGCGAGGAATAAACGACAAGCGTGCGCGCGTCGGCAGCGCCGCTGAGCGCTGGAAAGACGGTGACCTCGGCCCAGGCGGGCGCTGAAAGGCAGACGAGGGCGGTGAGGATGGCCAGGCGCATGATCGCCGGACCATGCAACAGCGCGGTGAACGACACAACGGCGAAGCACCGACGATGCACATCGCAGGCTCTGGACCTTTGACTGGCGAATGGGCATCGTCCTGATGGGGCGGGCAAGGAGAATACGGGTGCGCATTCTGGTGGTTGAGGACAACGCGACGCTGGCCGGGGGGCTGGCGGCGGTGCTCAAGGGCAGCGGCTATGCCGTCGACGTCGTCGGCGATGGCGCATCCGCCGTGGCGGTGCTCGCCACCGAGCGCTTCGACCTCGTCATCCTCGACCTCAATTTGCCGGAGATGGACGGCCTCGACGTGCTGCGCACGATGCGCGGGCGCCAGCATGACGCCGCCGTGCTGATCCTGTCGGCGCGGCATTCGCTCGACGAGCGGGTCAAGGGGCTCGATCTCGGCGCCGACGACTACATGGTCAAGCCGTTCGACGTCGGCGAGCTGGAGGCCCGGGTGCGCACGCTGTTGCGCCGGCGCGCCGGGCTCAAGGCCGCGACTGTCACTTTCGGCGAGGTGGCGCTCGACCTCAACACGCGCAGCTTTTCCTCGCGTGGGGCGGCGATCGACATTCCGGCGCGCGAGCTTGCGCTGCTCGAAACGCTGTTCATGCGCGCCGGCAAGGTCGTCGCCAAGCAGGCGATCATCGAATCGCTCGCCGGCTTCGACGAGGATCTGAGCGCCAACGCCATCGAGCAATATGTCAGCCGCCTGCGCAAGCGCCTCGCCCCTTACGGACTGACGGTGCGGACGGCGCGTGGCATCGGCTACTATCTCGAAAAGATCCAAAGCCCCTGATGGCGCGGACCAAACCCTATTCGCTGCGCAGCCGGCTGCTGCTGTGGCTGCTGGTACCGCTGGTCGCCCTGGGCCTGGTCGCCCTGGCTGACACCTACAACGAGGCGGTGGACACCGCGAATGCCGTCTCCGACCGCGTGCTCGCCGGCTCCGCCCTGGCGATCGCCGAACGCGTGGTGGTGGCCGAGGACGGCGCGCTGGAGGTCGACATTCCTTACGTGGCGCTCGAAATGCTGACCTCGGCGGCGCAGGATCGCGTCTTCTACCGTGTCGACGGACCCGATGGCTTCATCACCGGCTATCAGACGCTGCCTGTCATCGAGGGTCTCGCGCAGGAGGAAAGCGGCTATGCCGATGCCAGTTTCCGCGGCGAGCCGATCCGGCTGACCTCGCTCTCCCGCGCCGCCTCGACGGGCGCGACCTCGATCCCGTTCGTGGTCACCATCGCCGAAACGACGATTGCCCGCACGCAACTGGCGCAGACGATCCTTTTGCGCTCGGCGCTCAGGCTCGCCATCCTGATCGGCAGTGCGGCTGCTATCGTCTGGCTCGCCGTCACCTTCTCGCTGCGTCCGCTCTACCGGCTGCGCGATGCGATTGCCGAGCGCAACCCCGACGATCTGCACCCGATCGAGCAATCGGTGCCGAAGGAGGTGCGCGGGCTGGTCGACACGGTCAATTCCTTCATGGGCCGGCTTGGTTCGGCGCTCGGCGCGATGCGGCATTTCACCGGCAATGCCAGCCATCAGCTGCGCACGCCGCTGACCATCATCCGCACCCAGCTGGCGCTTGCCTCGCGCGCGCACTCGCTCGAAGAGGCGCGCCGCGCGGCCCGGATCGGCGACGAGGCGGTGGCCCATGCCGAGCGCGTCATCGCCCAGTTGCTGCTGCTCGCCAAGGTCGACGAGGCGGCATCCGACAGGCTGAAGAACCTCGGCGCGGTCAATTTGACCGAGCTTGCGCAGCAACTTACCGCCGACCGCGTCACCCAGGCCCATGCCGCCGGCATCGACCTCGGCTTCGAGGGCGAAGCGGCACTCCATGTGCGCGGCGAACCGATGCTGCTCAGCGAGATGATCCGCAACCTGATCGAAAACGTGCTCGCTTATGCCGGCAGCGATGCCGAGGCGACCGTGAAGGTGCTCGATGGCGGCACGGAGGTGGTGCTGGAGGTCGAAGACACCGGGCCGGGCATTCCGGCGTCCGAAATGGAAAGCGTGCGCCAGCGCTTCGTGCGTGGGCGCGAGGGCGACAAGCCCGGTGCCGGCCTTGGCCTGCCGATCGTCGAGGAGATAGCTTCACTCTTCGGCGGCCAGTTGGAGCTGTTGGCTGGCGCGGAAGGCCGCGGGCTCAGGGTGCGGGTGGCGTTTGGCAAGGCGGAGGGCTGAGCGGCGGTGATTTCCTTCTCCCGCAAGGGGAGAAGGAAGAGTTGGCGCGCCCTGCCCGCCTACACCCGGACGAACGTCAGATACGCAGGCGTGCGGTTTTCGCGAATCGCCTTGGCTTCGTAGCGGGTGCGGGTCCAGCCCTCGTAGGGCGTGTGCCAATCCGCGGCATCGGCTGCCTGCCACTCGAAGGCAGCGTGCGCGCGGCAGTGCTGCAGCGTCCAGTTGACGTAGGTGTCGATGTCGGATGCAAAGCGGAATTTCGCGCCGCTCTTCATCACGCGGGCGAAACGGTCGAGATTGACCGGGCTGACGAAGCGGCGCTTCCAGTGCTTCTTCTTCCGCCACGGATCGGGATAAAGCAGGTCTATGCCGTCAAGCGAAGCCTCCGGCAGCCAGTCGAGCAGCTCGGTGGCGTCCTCGTCATAGAGGCGGATGTTGGCAAGCGGATTTTCGCCGAGTGCTGCCGCCATCTTGGCCATGCCGTTGACGAATGGCTCGACGCCGATAAAGCCGTCATCGGGATTGTTCGCGGCGATATGGCGAAGATGCTCGCCGCCGCCAAAGCCGATCTCGAGCCTGACCTTTGAAACCGCAGCTTCAAACATCGTGCGCAGATCGGCGGGAGCGGCCACGCCCAGGTCGATGCCAAGGCGGGCCAATCCTGACTCAAGCGCCTCCGCCTGATACGGGCGGATAGCCTTGCCGCGCCGCCGCCCGAAAAAGGCTTCGCTGGTGCGAGTGCGGCGCGGTTCCTGTTCCATTGCTACCCCGGTCGCCTTAAGCGGCGACCGCATCCTTGAGGGCCTTCACAAGGTCGGTCTTTTCCCACGAGAAGGAACCGTCGCGACCAGCCTTGCGGCCGAAATGGCCGTAGGACGAGGTCTTGGCGTAGATCGGCTTGTTAAGGTCGAGGTGACGGCGGATGCCCGACGGTGACAGGTCCATGACCTGGCGCAGCGCATCTTCCAGCACCGCCTCATCGACCTTGCCGGTGCCGTGCAGGTCGACATAGACCGACAGCGGCTGGGCAATGCCGATGGCGTAGGCCAGCTGGATGGTGCAGCGCTCGGCGAGCTTGGCGGCAACCACGTTCTTGGCGAGGTAGCGCGCGGCATAGGCTGCCGAACGGTCGACCTTGGTGGTGTCCTTGCCGGAGAACGCGCCGCCGCCATGCGGGGCCGCGCCGCCGTAGGTGTCGACGATGATCTTGCGGCCGGTGAGACCCGCGTCGCCGTCGGGACCGCCGATGACGAACTTGCCGGTCGGGTTGATGTACCAGTTGCAGTCGTTGGCGATGTCGAGGTCGCCAAGGGCTTCGCGGATGTAGGGCTCGACGACCTTGCGGACCTTGCCCGAATCCCAGCTGCCATCGAGGTGCTGGGTGGAAAGCACGATCTGCGTGACTTCGTGGGCCTTGCCGTCCTGGTAGCGCACGGTGACCTGGCTCTTGGCGTCAGGGCCGAGCTTGCCGGCATCGCCCTTGTTTTCGTGGCGAGCGGTAGCGAGCAGTTCCAGGATCTTGTGGCTGTAGTAGATCGGCGCCGGCATCAGATCGGGCGTCTCGCGGCAGGCATAACCGAACATGATGCCCTGGTCGCCGGCACCTTCTTCGCCCTGGCGGTCGGAAGCGCTGTCGACGCCCTGGCCGATGTCAGGCGACTGGCCGTGCAGCAAAACGTCGATACGGGCGGTCTTCCAATGGAAGCCGGCCTGCTCGTAGCCGATGGCGCGGATGGCCTTGCGGGCCACCGACTTGAACTTGGACGGATTGACGACCGGATGGCCGGCGGCGTCCTTCACGATCTGGCCGTTCTTGTCCTTCTTCAGCAGCGTGTCGGGCACGCGAACTTCGCCGGCGATCACGACGCGGTTGGTGGTTGCCAGAGTTTCACAGGCAACGCGGACCTTCCACGGATCCATGCCGGTCTTTTTGGCTTCACGGTAGACGAGATCGACGATCTCATCGGAAATGCGGTCGCACACCTTGTCGGGGTGACCTTCGGATACGGACTCGGAAGTGAAGAGATAATTCTGCCGCTGCACGGGATGTCCCCTCTAGAAAGCGACCGGCGCGATGCCGATCATTTGGCGCGAACGTGTTAGCGAAGCCTGCCAGACCTCGTCAAGCAGGCTTTCGTCGCGGAAGTATTGTTAATGCAAGGGCGTGGCGACGGCGCATCGCCGTCGCCCTCGTGGATCGGCCTGAAAATCGGAACCGATTTTCAGGAATCTCGATGCGCGGTTCAAACGCCGGGAGCGTTTTTGCGCGCCCTTTCGGACGCGCGCCGCTCTAGGATTGTTGCTCTTCGTCGTCGGCCAGAACCTTGGCCAGTTCGATGACCTTGCGCCGGACCTTGGGGTTGGAAATCCGGGCAAAGGCACGGTTGAGCTGCAGGCCTTCGGCGCTCGAGAGGAAATCGACCACAAAAGAGGTGGAAGAATCTTCCGACAGCCCCTTGTGCTCGCTGCCGTCAGCTCCAGGCGCATCCTCGAAGAAGAAAGCGACCGGAACGCTCAGGATCTGAGCGATGGCCTGAAGGCGACTCGCGCCGACACGGTTGGTCCCTTTTTCGTATTTCTGGATCTGCTGGAAAGTAATACCCAGGCTCTCTCCTAGCTTCTCCTGGCTCATCCCTAGCATATTGCGTCGCAGGCGAATTCGTCCGCCGACGTATACGTCGGTCGGATTTGGTTTTTTCTTGTTCTCTTTTTCCACTGTCTTTCCTCGCCGGATTTTTCCAGCTTATTATTTGGGCAGGTAACCCATTTCAGGGCAGTTTATGACGTTCGCGTGTGAACGTTGATTGGCACAGCTTCAGGCTGCGCGGCGACATATGAGTTTCTAACAACCGCAGTGTCAATTCGCCCTGAGCCTCTGTCTGAGCTTCAAGCCACTTGCCGCAACGGCAATCAACAACATGATCAGGAAACCGTTAACGCGCGGAAGCGACGGCGAGGCAGCGCCAATGGCGGCCACCGGAAGCGAGACATCGATGGTGCCGCGAACATTCATCGCAAGTGCATCCACAACTCGCCCGCTTGGGTCGACAATGCCGGAAATTCCTGTGTTGGCCGCGCGCAGGACCGGCAACCCGTTTTCGACCGCGCGGACCTGCGACTGCCGGAAATGCTGGTAAGGACCCGGAGTGTCGCCAAACCACGCGTCGTTGGTCACATTCACAATAATCCCAGTTGACGCTGCGTCAACTGCAACCAGACGGGGAAAGATTATTTCGTAGCAGATGAAGGCCGCAGCCTTGAGCCCGCCGGGCAGCTCGAGCGGGCGCCGATTGGCGCCGGCGGAGAAGTTCATCGGCCCGGCGACCAGCTGCGTTAGCCCGATCCGCTCCATAAGGCCAGCAAACGGGATGTACTCTCCAAAAGGAACGAGATGGACCTTGTCGACGGCGTCGACGATCTCGCCCTTGTCGTTGATGCTGACGACGGAGTTGTAATAGCGGGCTTCCTCGCCGGCCACCGATTCGCCTTCGGCGCGCACGGTGCCGGCCATCAGCGTCTGGCCTTCGGTCAGCATGTCGCCGATCGCCACCAGCGCATCCGGCCGCTCGGTGAACAGGAACGGCACCGAGGTCTCGGGCCAGACGATCAGGTCGGGCTTCTTGGCGCCCGGCTTGGGCGCCTCCGCCGACAGCTGCAGCATGCTGGCAAAGATGCGGTCGCGGACGCGGCCATCCCATTTCTCGCTGAGGTCGATGTTGGGCTGGACGATACGGACATTGATCGTGCGGCTGCCGTGCGCCGCGGGTGCGGCCAGCCTGTAATAGCCGTAGGCGGCGTGCGCCGCGAACAGCACCGCGGCAAGGGCGGTGCCGAGCCGCAGATTGCGCCGGTCGGCGAGCAGCGCGGGCATGGCGAAGACAAAGACCGCCAGCACGTTCATGCCGGTGACGCCGATCATCGTCACGCTCTGCATGAACGGCGGCATGGGCATGGCGGCAAAGCCGAGCGGGTTCCACGGAAAGCCGGTGAACAGGAAGGTGCGCAGCCATTCGGTCAGGCCGAAGGCGAAGGCGAGTGCTGCGATGCGGCCAATGCCATCGCTCCACAGCAGCCGCGCCAATGCGGCGGCGAAGCCGTAGAAGAAGGCCAGTATCAGTGGAATGCCGACAACGGCGAACGGCAATGCCCAGGCAAAGCTCTCGGCTTCGACCAGAAGCGCGCCGCCGACCCACCACAGCCCGGCGAGGAAATAGCCGAAGCCGAACCACCAACCGGTGGCGAAGGCCGGCACGAGGCGGCGCAGGAAGCCTGCCGGCCTGTCGGCGACGGCACCGTCAAGCAGCCAGACCAGAATCGGAAAAGAAACGAAGCAGGCGGCGAAAAAATCATAAGGCGCCTGGCCCAGTACGGCGAAGGCGCCGGCCACAAAGGCCACCAGCGCCCTTTTCCATCCCCACAGCAGAATTATCCGCCCAGCGTGGCGCTCCATCCGTGCCCCTCGTCCCAGAATCACGGATCGAAGGTGTAGCAGCACCGCAGGGCGGCACCAACTGGTGGACCGCCCGGGCAGGCCAGGCTCACGCCTGTTCAGCCTTGGCGCGACGGCGGCGCTCGCTCTTGACGCTATGGACGATGCGGACGCGCTTGACGCGGCGCGGGTCGGCATCGAGCACGTGGAACTCGAAGCCGGGGATCGCCTGCACCACTTCGCCGCGCGCCGGCACGCGGCCGAGCGCGTTGAAGATCATGCCGCCGATGGTGTCGACATATTCGCTGTGCTCGCCGGGCGAGAACTCCTCGCCGAGAACCTTGGCGACTTCCTCGATCTCGGCCTTGCCGTCGACGACGTAAACGCCATCGCCTGCCTGGGTGATCATCGGCTCGTCGTCGTCATGCTCGTCCTCGATGTCGCCGACGACCATCTCGACGATGTCCTCGAGCGAAACCAGCCCGTCGGTACCGCCATATTCGTCGATGACCAGGGCCATCTGGGTGCGCGTCGCCTGCATGCGGCTCATCAGGTCCGACGCCAGCATCGATGGCGGCACGAACAGCACCGTGCGGATCAGGTTCAGCTCGCCGATGTTGCGCTTGAGGTCGACCTGGGCGAGGTCGATCTGCACGTCGGCGGGCTGCGGCGTCTTGCGGGCCCTGCCCTTCTTGACGCGGGCGCCCCGGGTGATGTGGGCGAGCACGTCGCGGATGTGGACCATGCCGCGCGGATCGTCGAGTGTCTCGACATAGACCGGCATGCGCGAATGGCCGGATTGTTCGAACACCGCGAGCAACTCGCCGAGCGTGGTCGACAGTTCGATCGCCTCGACATCGGCGCGCGGCACCATGACGTCCTCGACCCTGACTTCTCGGAGCCTGAGGATGTTGTTGAGCATGGCGCGTTCGCCGGGCGAAAACGAATCGGCGTCGCTGCCGGTTTCGGCCAGCGCGTCGACAATTTCCTCACGGATACTGGTGCCGTTGCTGCGGTGGCGGAAAAGCCGTGTCAGCCGCTCGATGAAGGATGGCCTATCGGCCTGGGGGTCGTGCGTCGCTGGTAACGGCGCACTGCTACTAGGTCCGTCCTCGGTCTGGTCGGAGGCTTTTGCCGCGGTTCCCGTATCGGGCGTGGCGGCAGTCTCTTGCTTGTCGTTCATCGTCTTCCGGTCGTTGTTCGTCCCTGTTACGCGTAGGGATCGGGAATGGCAAGCCTCGCAAGCGCCTGGCGCTCAAGGGCCTCCATCTCCTCGGCCTCCTCGTCGGTCTCGTGATCATACCCCAAAAGGTGCAGGAGTCCGTGGATTATGAGGTGGGTGATGTGGTTTTCGAGCGGCTTGCCTTCAAGCTCGGCCTCGCTCACGACGGTCTCGTAGGCGAGCACGATGTCGCCGAGCATCGGCGGCAGCGGGTCGCCCGGCGCCATCGGGAACGCCGGAAACGACAGCACGTTGGTCGGCTTGTCCTTCTGGCGCCATTCGGCATTGAGGCTCTGGATGGCGTCGTCGTCGGTGAAAACCAGGCTCAGTTCGACGCCGTCGACGACTTCGACCTCAGCCTCGGCCAGGGCGACAGGCACGGCGCGGTTGACGAGCGCCCGCAGCGCGTCTTCGCTCGGCCATGCGCCCTCCTCGATCATCAGGTCGATATCGAGAGCTCCCGCCGCGGCGGCGGGCGCCGATGTTGTCTTGTCAGGCATAACCGTTCCCGATCAACCCTCGGTGCCGAGGCCGCGCGCGACCTTGCCGTCGCGGTCATAGGCCCTGACGATTTCGGCGACGAGAGGATGGCGGACCACGTCGGCGTCGTTGAAACGCACAGTCACAGCACCCGGCACGCCGTCCAGGATGCGCAGCGCCTCAACGAGGCCCGACTTGGTGTTGGGCGGCAGGTCGATCTGGGTCGGGTCGCCGGTTATGATCATGCGCGACCCCTCGCCGAGACGGGTCAGGAACATCTTCATCTGCATCGAGGTGGTGTTCTGCGCCTCGTCGAGGATGACGGCCGAATGCGCCAGCGTGCGTCCGCGCATGAAGGCGAGCGGCGCGATCTCGATGACCTCGGCGGCAATGGCGCGCTCGACCTTGTCGGCAGGCATCATGTCGTAGAGCGCGTCATAGAGCGGGCGCAGGTAGGGATCGACCTTTTCCTTCATGTCGCCGGGCAGGAAGCCGAGCCGTTCGCCGGCCTCGACAGCCGGGCGCGACAGGATGATGCGCTCGACCATGCCGCGTTCGAGCAGCATGGCGGCATGCGCCACCGCGAGATAGGTCTTGCCGGTACCGGCGGGGCCGATGCCGAACACCAGTTCAGAGCGCTCCAGCGCCCGCATATAGGCGTCCTGGTTGAGCGAGCGGGCATAGATCGTACGCTTGCGCGTCGAGATCTGTGCCGCCGCCATCTTGCCCTTGCGCTCCAGCGTCGGCAGCGTCAGCTGGTCGTCGGGGGCAACCGCCATGCGCACGGCGCCATCTACGTCGGATTGCGCCACTTCGCCGCCTTTCTGCAGGATGGCATAAAGATGATCGAGCGCGCGACGCGCCTGTTCGGCAGCCGTAGCACTGCCCTTGATGGTCAGCTGGTTGCCGCGCGAACGGATGTCGACGCCGAGTTTCTGTTCTAGACGGGCCAGGTTCTCGTCGAACTGGCCGTAGAGCGCACTGGCTAGCTTGTTGTTGTCGAAGGTCAGTACGATGTGCGCCATGTCAGACGCCCCGGAGGGCAGGTTCTTGAGTTCAGCAGCGCTCAACCGTCTCTCCTCATCTGCCGTACGGCCGATCAGACCGCTTCGGCGAACAGGCTGTTGGTGCCTGTCTTCGTGATTCGCACATCAACAATGTCACCGATTTCGCCGGCCTTTTCATCAACAATAACCGGCTGCAGCCAAGGCGAACGTCCGACGATCTGTCCAGGCTCGCGACCGGGCTTCTCGATCAGCGTCGAAATGGTCATCCCGACCAGCCCATCGGCGAAGGCGTGCTGCTGCTCGGTGATAAGCTTTTGCAGCCTTTGCAGGCGCTCGTCCTTGACCTTTTCCTCGACATGGCCGTCCATATCCGCACCGGGCGTTCCGGGACGCGGCGAATATTTGAACGTATAGGCCGAGGCGTAATTGGTGGCTCGCACGATCGCCATCGTAGCCTCGAAATCTTCATCCGTCTCGCCCGGAAATCCGACGATGAAATCGCCCGACATGGCGATGTCGGGGCGGGCTGTGCGGATGCGCTCGACCAGCCTGAGATAGTCGGCTGCAGTGTGCCTGCGGTTCATTGCCTTGAGGATGCGGTCCGAGCCCGACTGCACCGGCAGATGCAGGTAGGGCATCAGTGCCGCGAGATCGCGATGGGCCGCGATCAGCTCGTCATCCATGTCGCGCGGGTGGCTGGTGGTGTAGCGCAGCCGGGCAATGCCGGGGATTTCGGCAAGGCGATAAAGCAGGCGCCCCAGCCCCCATTCCTTGCCGTCGGCGCCCTCGCCGTGCCAGGCATTGACGTTCTGGCCAAGCAGAGTGACTTCGCGCACGCCGGCCTCGGCCAGCCTTTCGGCCTCGGTGACGATCTGGGCGACCGAACGCGACACTTCAGAGCCCCTGGTATAGGGCACGACGCAGAAGGTGCAGAACTTGTCGCAACCTTCCTGCACCGTCAGGAAGGCGGTGACGCCACGCCTGGCGACCTCGGATTTGCGTGGCTGCGGCAGGTGCTCGAACTTGTCTTCGAGCGCGTATTCGGTTTCGACCACCTTCTGGCCGCCACGCGCCCTGCGCACGACTTCCGGCAGGCGATGATAGGTCTGCGGCCCGACGACAAGATCGACAGCCGAGGCGCGGCGCAGGATTTCGCGGCCTTCGGCCTGGGCGACGCAGCCGGTGACGCCGACGATCAATTCGCGGCCACTCTCCGCCCGCTCGGCCTTGAGCTTGCCCAGGCGCCCGAGCTGCGAATAGACCTTCTCGGCGGCCTTTTCCCTGATGTGGCAGGTGTTGAGCAGGATCAGGTCGGCGTCGTCGATGGTCTCGGTTGCGGCATAGCCGTCGGCGGCAAGCGCATCGCTCATGCGCTGCGAGTCGTAGACATTCATCTGGCAGCCATAGGTCTTGATGAAGACCTTCTTGGCAGCGCCCGTTGCCGCGGCGGCTTTGCCGGCCGGCATGATTTCAGCGATATCGTCGATTTCCATGCGGCGCCTCTTAGCGCCTTTCCGCGGCAAAAAACAGACGGTTTAGGCCCAGTGCCGCCGCAGCTGTCGGCCGCGTGACTTTCTAGCGCGCCGGATGCGGCTCGGCCAGCGACTGCTGCATCATGTCGCGAACCCGCTCTTCCATCAATCGCGTCGCTTCCTTGCGGCTCGACTTGGCCGAGAAGTCGATCGGGTCGCCGAAGCGGATCTCGACGTCGAGCCCGCCTTCGGCCAGCAACTGCCCGACATGCGGCACCAGGTCCATGTCGCCGATCCAGCTGGCGAGCGGACGATGCTGGCGGCCAAGCGGGATGCCATGGATACGGGTATAGGCGATCGACACCGGCTGGATGACGACATGCTCGGCCGCCCCTTCGGCAATCGCCATCGACGCCGCGCCGAACAGCGTGCTCTTGAACGGCAACAGCATGTTGCCGTCGCCGGTGCTGCCCTCGGCAAACAGCACCATGGCGTTGCCGGCGGCAAGGCGCCGGGCGATCTCGCTGGCCTGGTCGCCCGACTTGCGCTTGCGCTCGCGCTCGATGAAGACGGTACGCTGCAGCCGCGACAGGAAGCCGAAGATCGGCCAGCCGTTGAGTTCCGACTTGGCGATGAAGGTGACGTCGAATCTTGATCCGAGCGCCATGATGTCGCTCCACGAGATGTGGTTGGAGGCGATCATCAGCGGCCGTGTCTTGACCATCTCGCCGACGACATGCACGCGCATGCCGAGCGCCTTGAGCATGGCGCGGTGCCAGATCTTCAGGATGACGGTTTCCGGCCACAGGCCGGTCTTCATCGAGATGACCTGCAGCGGCACGAGCACCAAGGAGGCCGCAACCATCCAGAAGAGCGCGAGCCCCGTACGGATCTTTCCGATCATGTAGTGCTCGATGCCCTTTTCAACTGTTGAGCATGATCTTGTCCAAAAACCGGTAGCCACTTTTCGGGATCATGCTCGGGGCATCTGGCTAGCGAAGATCGAGCCGCATGACAAGCGCACCGGTGGCGCCTTGCGCCGACTGGTAGTAGTTCGAACGCTTGCCGACCTGGTGGAAACCGAACTTGCGGTAGAGCCCGATCGCCGGCGCATTGGTCTCGTCGACCTCGAGGAACAGCGCCTCGGCACGCTGGGCGTGCAGTTCGCGCAGCACCGCGTCCATCAGCCGCCAGCCCAGGCCATGGCGGCGGTGCGAGCGCGACACCGCGATGGTCAGTATTTCCGCCTCGCCGGCCGCGAGCCGGGCCAGCACGAAGCCGGCGGGTGCTTCCGCGCCATGGCCGATCTCGCGGACGGCGAAACCGAACACCGTGTCCTGTTCGAGCAGCGCCGAAAACTCTTCACCCGACCACGGCCTGACGAAATCCTCATGGTGCAGGGGGGCGATGGCGGCGCTGTCGCCTGTTGTCAGGAGTTCGAGTGCGTAGTCGCGCTTCAGCGGCCAGAACGGCAGTTTCATTTCTCTTCCCTAGGCAGCACGAAGCCGGCCTGCGGCTTGGCATCCGGCGCTCTCAGATAAAGGGGTTTTGGCCGTTCGCCGGGCTGCTTGCCAGCGGCGAGGCGGGCATAGGTGCCGATGTCGGCAGTGGCCCCGAGCGGGCCGAGCTGCAATGCCTTGTCCACCCCGACCGCATTGGCGATCAACCGGGCTGCGGTTCCTGCAAGCGCCAGCGGCGTGGAAGAGGCGATCTCGACGGCCTCGGCCAGCGACAGGACGGCAGGTTCGCAAAGAGCCTGTCCGTCCGCATCGTAAAGTGCCGCATGAAGCTCCTCGCGCCCCGCATCGAGCGCTGCCAGCACCTTCACCGGCCCGAACGCGTGGCGTGCTTCATATGCCAGCGCTTCAAGTGTGGTGACCCCGACTGCCGGGATCTTCAGCGCCAGCGAAAAACCGCGCGCCGCCGAAACGCCGACACGCACGCCGGTGAACGAGCCCGGGCCGGTGGTGACGGCGATGCGGCCAAGATCGGCATAGGTCTTGCCGGCCTGTGTCAAAGCCTCGTCGATGACGGCCATCAGATGCTCGGCATGGCCCTTGCCCAGATCGCGCACGGAACGGCCAAGCTCCTTGGCTGTGCCCGCGTCGTAGACGGAGGCTGCACAGAGGCTTGCGGCACAGTCGATGGCGAGCAGGATCATGGGCAGGGCCTAACGGATTTCGAGAAGTCGAGACGCTCTACGTCGCCCCCCTCTGGCCTGCCGGCCATCTCCCCCACAAGGGGGGAGATCAGCTGTCCCCACTGCCCGCGCCAATCGAAAACGAGGCAGGACTGTCGCCGTCGCCGAAGCTGTTGATCTCCCCCTGTGTGGGGGAGATGGCCGGCAGGCCAGAGGGGGGCGTGAAGAAACGCTGTCATACGAAATAGGCTACCACGGACTGCTTAGCATTCCGTTGGCAATGCTCAGCCCCGTTCCTTCGCCTTCAGCTCGAGCCTGCGCTTGTGCAGGACTGGTTCGGTGTAGCCGTTGGGTTGGGCGCGGCCTTCGAAGACGAGGTCGCAGGCGGCGCGGAAGGCGGTCGACTGGTCGAACTCGGGCGCCATCGGCCGGTAGAGCGGATCGCCGACATTCTGGCGGTCGACGATCGCAGCCATGCGCTGCAGCGAATCCATCACCTGGATGTGCGAGCAGACGTCGTGGCGCAGCCAGTTGGCGATGTGCTGGGAGGAGATGCGCAGCGTGGCGCGGTCTTCCATCAGGCCGACGTCGTTGATGTCGGGAACCTTCGAGCAGCCCACCCCCTGGTCGATCCAGCGCACGACGTAGCCGAGGATGCCTTGCGCGTTGTTGTCGAGTTCGCGCTGGATCTCGTCGGGCGTCCAGTTCGGACGGACGACGACCGGCACCGACAGGATGTCGTCGAGGCGCGCCTTGGGGCGGGACTTGAGCTCGGCCTGGACGGCGTGCACGTCGACCTTGTGGTAGTGGGTGGCATGCAGCGTTGCTGCCGTCGGCGACGGCACCCAGGCGGTGTTGGCGCCGGCCTTCGGATGGGCGATCTTCTGCTCCAGCATCGCCGCCATCAGGTCCGGCATCGCCCACATGCCCTTGCCGATCTGGGCATGGCCGGACAGGCCGCATTCAAGCCCGGTGTCGACGTTCCAGGCCTCATAGGCATTGATCCACGGCGCCTGCTTCATGTCGCCCTTGCGCACCATGGGACCGGCTTCCATCGACGAGTGGATCTCGTCGCCGGTGCGGTCGAGGAAGCCGGTGTTGATGAACACCACCCGTTCCTTGGCAGCACGGATGCACTCCCTGAGGTTGACCGTGGTGCGCCGCTCCTCGTCCATGATGCCCATCTTGATGGTCTTGCGCGGCATGCCGACCAGGCGCTCGACGCGGTCGAAGATCTCGACGGCGAAGGCCACTTCCTCGGGGCCATGCATCTTCGGCTTGACGACATACATCGAGCCTTTTCGCGAGTTGGCTTTGCGGCCGTTGGCGCCGACATCATGCAGGGCGATCAGTGCGGTGATCGCCGCATCCATGATGCCCTCGGGCACCTCATGGCCGTCGCGGTCGACGATACCAGGATTGGTCATCAGGTGGCCGACATTGCGCACCAGCATCAAGGAGCGGCCGGGCAGCGAAACAACACCGCCATCGGGAGCGGTGTAGTCGCGGTCGCCGTTGAGCTTGCGGGTGACCGGCTTGCCGCCCTTGTCGAAGGTTTCGGACAGGTCTCCGCGCATCAGGCCGAGCCAGTTGCGGTAGACCGTCACCTTGTCTTCGGCATCGACCGCTGCGACCGAATCCTCGCAGTCCTGGATCGTGGTCAGCGCAGACTCCAGCACCATGTCGGCGATACCGGCCGGATCGGTTTTGCCGATCGCGCTTTCCCTGTCGACCACCACTTCGACATGCAGGCCGTTCTTCACAAGCAGGACCGCGTCGGGATTCTTTGCCTCGCCACGATAACCGGCGAACTGGGCCGCATCACGCAAGCCAACCGAACCGGAGGCCGTCGCCAGCACGAGCTTGCCATCGACAACCGCGAGACCGGTCACATCGCTCCAGCTGCCGGACGCCAAAGGTGCGGACTGATCGAGAAACGCCTTGGCCCAGGCGATGACCTTGGCGCCGCGCTTCGGATTGTAACCCTTGGTCTTTTCGGCCCCGCCGGCATCGGAAATCGCATCGGTGCCGTAAAGCGCGTCGTAGAGCGAGCCCCAGCGCGCGTTCGCCGCGTTCAGCGCATAACGCGCATTCATGACCGGCACCACCAGCTGCGGGCCGGCGACCGTGGCGATCTCGGGGTCGACATTGTCGGTGGTGACGGCAAAGGCTGGCCCCTCGGGGACCAAATAACCGATCTCGCTCAGGAACGCCTTGTAGGCCGCCATGTCGTGGGGTGCGCCATGCTTGCGGTACCAGGCGTCGAGCTTGAGCTGGAAGTCGTCGCGCTTTTCCAACAGCGCCCGGTTCTTCGGGCCGAGATCGTGCACGATCGCGGCAAAACCCGCCCAGAACGCATCCGCCTCGACACCCGTCCCCGGCAAGGCCTCGGCTACCACGAAGTCGTGGAGTTCGCGCGCGACAGAAAGGCCATGAAGGGAGACAGTATCGGTCATGAGATGCGCTCCAGAATTCCGGCGCCGCAGGGGCGTTCTAAATAACGTTTTCGGGCGTTTGGCACGCAAAACGCGCAGGGTCAATTCGTCGAATGTTGCAAGGCAGCAATGATTTACAGCCATCGCCGCTGCAAATCGATTTAGCCGTCAAACCGCTATCCGGGGCCGGCCCGCCGCAACCGCCAGCACATGCGCCTCGATGAACATGCGCTGGCCCTCGACCGTCGAAACCTTGAGATCGACAGTCACATCGATCTCGGCGGCATCCGTACCCGCGTCGCGCGCCTTGGAGGCAACGATGGCACGCGCCTCGGCCTCGGCCAGCGCCATCGCCGCGTCCTCGTCGGTGAAGTCGCGCAGCAATTCGCCCACCGCCACCCGGAACAGTCCTTCCTTGGGCTGGCTGACCCGCGCCTCGGCGGTGACCCGGACCTGGCCGACCACCGCGCCCAGCGCGTTGGCAACATCGGTATCCTCTGGAACCACGCATTCGTTGCCGACCAGCGGCGGCAGGCCGGCATAGTGCAATGGGGCCGATGCACCCAGGCCGATCACCGGCCGGTCGAGCGCGACCGTGAGGCGAGCGATGCCGGGATGGGCGTCGACCGCGCGCTGCACCAGCGCATGCGCCACCGTCGCCGCGCCATCGAGCCCATCCTCGGCGAATGCCGTTTCCAAAATGACCTCGGCCGAGAGGCGGGTGAGCGTGACCAGCACGCGCTCGGACAAGGCTTCCGGCGTCGCCGCGATCGGCTGGCCGCGCCCGTCGCGCTTGCGGGCAAACAGCTCGGCGCCGAGCCGCGCTGCCGCCTCGTCCCAGTTGGCCTGGCGGCCAAGCACATGGGCGGCGTCGGAGGGTGTGAGACCGCAGACATGGACAAGCCCGCGCGACACCAGTCGATTGAGCGTCGCGCTCTGGGCGTTGGATGTCAGCAGCCGGTCGATGGGTTGCGGGACGGCAGTGATCTGATCGTAGAGTTTGGCTTCAGGCACGGTGAGCCCTGCCGCCAGTTGCTCCGGCACGCCGGTGCGGACGGCGAAGCGGCCGTCCATGCGGCCCGGATTGGGCGCGCGCAGTTGCCGCTCCAGCTCGCTCGTCACCGCCTCGCCATGCATCATGCCGGCAAGCGCCAGCGGCACCAAGCGGCGCGGCCCGAGCGACATCTTCGGCTTGAGCCCGCCGTCTTCCAGCGCAACCTCGGAGTCGCCGCCGAGGCCGAAGGTGCGCATCGCGACGGCTTCGACCATGGTGCGGAAGCCGCCGACGGTGGCGCCTTCCGGATCAAGCCGCGGGCGGCCGTGGTCGAGCACGGCGACGTCGGTGGTGGTGCCGCCGATGTCGGAGACGACAGCATTGTCGAGCCCGGTCATGTGGCGGGCGCCGACGAGGCTGGCGGCGGGGCCGGACAGGATGGTCTCGATCGGCCGCTGGCGGGCGAATTCGGCCGACACCAGCGCGCCGTCGCCACGCACCACCATCAGCGGCGCGTTGATGCCGCGCTTGTCGAGGAAACCTTCAGTCGCGGCGACGAGGCGGTCGATCATCGAGATCAGGCGGGCGTTGAGCAGCGTCGTCAGGGCGCGGCGCGGGCCGCCGAGCTTGGCGGAGAGTTCGTGGCTGGTGGTGACAGGCAGGCCCGTTTTCTCGCGGATCAAATCGCGTGCAAGAATCTCATGCGCCGGGTTGCGGGTGGCGAAATAGGCGCAGACGGCAAAACCCGAGACGGATTTCGCCAGTTCCGGCAGGGCCGCCTCAAGCGCCGCGAGATCAAGCGCGCGGGCATTGCCGTGGACATCATGGCCACCCTCGCAGAGCACAAGCGGGTCGGTGCCGAGCGCTGTCTTCAACCCGTCGCGGCCAAGATCGGCCTCGGAAAAGCCGATCATGACAAGTGCGACGCGCCCGCCCTGGCCCTCGACCAGCGCGTTGGTGGCAAGCGTGGTCGACATCGACACCAGCTTGATGGCGGCGGGATCGACATGGGCCTTGTCCAGCACCGCGTCGACAGCGCCCGAAATGCCGACAGCCAGGTCGTGGCGGGTGGTCAGCGACTTGGCCTTGGCCAGCACCTTGCCCTGCGGGCCCGATGCCTCCGACCACAATACGGCGTCGGTGTAGGTGCCGCCGGTGTCGATCCCGAGATAGAGCGGGCCGGGATGAAGAGGATGGCTGGCGTGCATGCGCTGATGGTCCGGAGTTCTTAATCTCCGTCCCGCTTAGCCGATATCGCCAGCAAAGGAAAATTGGCCAGCCGCCTGAAACCAGAGGGTCAGGCATCGCCGCGCGCCTCGCCAAGGACAACGAGGCGGTTGACCTCGGCGCGGATTTCGGCGCGCATCGCCTCGACGATCTCCTCTTCCAGCGGCACGCAAGGCGGGATCAGCGGGCGAAAGGCGAAGGACCAGTCGTCCTCTGCGCGGCGGCCGACACATTTGCCGAGCCGCCGGCAAGCGCCGCGAGAACATGTCCTGAAATGGCCGAGATGACTGCACAACAGCTGGAACAGGCCGAGATAGATGCCCTTGGCCTCGGCGTGGCGCTCCTGGTCGCGCATCACGCAGGCCCACTGCGCGTCGGTGCACCCGGCCTCGCGCTCCATCATGGGAATGCGGAAGACGGGATGCTGCCAGGGTTTTTCCGTCGGCTTCATCGAAAGCTCCTCGGGTTTTCGGGGCGTGCGAAATCCTTGCCGCGCTCGCGCCGAGCCGGCTTTTGGGGTCGGGAAGACGGGCGGTCGCGGGATCGCTCGGCTAGATGTAGGCGCGATCTCGCGACCGCCCGTCCGGCGATTTCTGTCTCCGCCCGTTCCGCTTCCGCAGACCGCGTTCAGGGCATTTTCGCCCGTCTTGCGGTCCCACTAGCGCTCGTCCAGCGCACCCCGGGCGTAGTCCCGGGAGGGGAACCTCCTGGCGGAGCCTCCCCGGGCGGCGGGCACGTCAACCCGCTGCCGGAGGCGCCGGCCCCTCCCCACTGATCACCGTCGCGACCGGCGTTCCCGTGGGAGGAACGGGATGGATTATGGGGCAGGTTCTGGGGGCGTGGAGAAAGGGATGTGGGTGTTCACGGGGGGATGGTGCGGCCAACCACATTGGCCGCGTTCCTTCGCGCCCCCCTCTGCCCTGCCGGGCATCTCCCCCACGGGTGGGGAGATTGGTCACGTCGCCGGCGGCGCTCGCCCTGCCAGCGGGTCAAAAATCCCTTGCGATGCAGGTGGTTAGTCGCGGGCCAGATGACGGCGTGATCTCCCTCCTTGTGGGGGGTGAGATGCGGTCCGCGTAGCGGACGAAAAGCCAATTGCTTGGCTTTTCGAGCATCGAACGCCGGCAGGCCAGAGGGGGGCGCGAAGGAACGGAGCGGAAAGAAAAAAGCGGAAAAACTTCGAAAGCGTGGAGAAATTCTCCCCGCTCAGCCCTGCGAAATCTGCTCGTCCTGTTCGACGGTGAGCGGCTTGACCCCGTCGGGCAGAGGCTCCGGCTGCACGGCGGCCGGCGGGGCGGCGACAGGCGCCGGCGGCACCGGCGCGCGGGCGGCGCAGGCGGACAGGGTTGCCAGGGCAAGGAGGGCGGCGAGCAGCTTCATGGATGGGGCGTTAGGGGCAAGGTGTGGCGGGATCGCGGCGGCAGATGAGCCCGCGATGCCGCCAAGGTCAACCCGCCCCTGACATCTCCTGACAGCAGCCTGTCAGCAGGCATCGGCTATGCTGCGCCAGATCCAGGAGGAGGATGGCATGAGCGGCTTTGACGATTTCGATTTCCTGATCGGCGACTGGACGGTGACCAACGAACGCCTGCGCGAGCGGCTTGTCGGCTCGACCGAGTGGGAGACGTTTACGGCCTTCTCGCACATCGAAAAGGTGATGCAGGCCCCCGACGGCACCTTTGGCGGCAATCTCGACCAGATGGCGGTGCCCGAGCGCGGTTTCACCGGCATGACGCTCAGGCTCTACAATCCCGAGACCGGGCTATGGTCGATCTACTGGAACGACACCAGGAGTTTTCAGCTTTTCCCGCCGGTCGTCGGGCGGTTCGCTGACGGTCGTGGCGAGTTCTTTGGCGACGACGTCGAGGGCGGCGTGCCGGTGCGCGTGCGGTATGTCTGGACGGGAGGGGAAGAACCGCGCTGGGAACAGGCGATGTCGGTTGATGGCGGCGAGACGTGGGAGCTTAACTGGGTGATGCGGTTTGGGATGTCATCAAAATCTCGTTCTATCTTGAAACAAGACGAATAAGTACAGAACGTCGTCATCGGTTGTTAACCATTTTATTCTTTTAGTATTCGTCAATTCCTGGGAACAATCCATGGACGCTACGTACCACCTAAACGGCGGCTTCAAGCCAACAATGAAACGATTTGCCGATCTGGCTGGTCCGGACTATTTTCCGACCCCTGCATGGGCAACCCATGCGTTGATGGAAAGCGAGACTTTTGAAGGTGAGATATGGGAGTGCGCCTGCGGCGACGGGGCCATGTCGCGCGTTCTAGAAAGTCGCGGCAACCAGGTCCGAAGTTCCGACCTATACAATCGCGGATATGGTCAATCGGGCGTAGACTTCACGCGGGCCACCAGCCTCGCTGACAACATCGTGACAAACCCACCTTACAACAGTGCGGAGGAATTCGTCCGCACTGGTGTTGCTCTCGCACGTGACAAATTTGCATTGCTGCTGCGATTAGCCTTCTTAGAAGGTGCTAACCGTGCGCGCACAATTTTCAGCGAATTAGCTCCTGCGCGGGTGTGGGTCTTTAGCGAAAGAATAACGTTCTATCCCGCCGGAGCAGTACAGGCCGGCTCCGGCACCACAGCATACGCTTGGTTCGTTTGGGACAAGTCCGTTTCCGGTGCTACTGAGCTAAAGTGGCTCCAACCTGGATACAAAGCGCGTTTCGCCTAGGCCTGCCTATTCTCGATGCGCAGTCGCCCCATTGCCGTAATTTCGTAACCACCATCAACTGCGGCCAGAAGTCCTTCGGCTATGTAATTTCCGGCGGTATTGTGGTGCGATCGAATGTTACGAACTCTCTGCTCCCAAATCTCTTCGTTCGGACGAGTATCTGATTGAGCCTGATCCTCAGGCGTAAGCACCAATCGGCGCGGAATTGCAGCTATCAACTGCTGGACAGTAGAGCGACCGTTCGGTCGATCATACAATATCTCCAGAACCACTGCCGACAACTCCGCTTCCGTCGTTCGATTCTGTCCGTCTGGCATAAGTCCCCCTCCACAAAGCTTGTCATTATGATTCTTGCACTCTAAAAAAGTGACGTCAATGCTCATACACTTCCCAATCGGTACGATATTCTTTGTCGTTGAAAGATGTCCGAACTGCTATCCAATGTGAGAATTTGGAATTCAGAACAGGCAAGATTTTCTAGGATGTACAGGCTAGATATTGGCCGAGGCTTGTCCAAGTCTAATCGCCTGACAAGCTCAACTAAAGGCTTTAGGGGCGTTGCGTTCAGCTCATCCTTCGACAAGCTCAGGATGAGGGCCTGCGCTGTATTTGGGGGACGCGCATGGAAGTCACCGTTTACATCCTGCGCTGTTCCGATGGTTCCTACTACACTGGCCTGACCAAACAGAGCATTGAAGCGCGGCTGTGGGAGCACAATGAGGGCGTCTATGACGGCTATACGCGCAAGCGACGGCCGGTGGAGTTGGTGTTCACCGAGACATATGATCGGATTGTCGAGGCGATCGAACGCGAGCGGCAGATCAAGGGCTGGAGCCGCGCCAAAAAGGAAGCGCTGATTGCGCTAGCGTATGAAAGGCTGCCGGAACTAGCGAAGAATAGGCAAGGGGTTGAGTTCACGCCGTGGTGGAAGCGTTCGGACGACGACGGCTCAAAATCCGGTGGTTCGACAGGCTTACCATCAGCAGGTTCACCAGAGCGGTTCGGCAGCCTCATCATGAGGGGCTTTGGACGGCAGCGCCAGGTTCTGGAATGTCGCAACCGAGCGCAGAGCTGCGGCGATGAGAGGCCGGAGGCGCTTCAGTAGCCCTCATGGTGAGCCTGTCGAACCACGAGGGCGTCAGGCGCCAAATTCTGCTGGCCCCAAAACCTCGTGGTTCGACAGGCTCACCATGAGGTTTTGGGGGAGCCCGCCATTCGACGAGCAATGCTGACCTTTTGACGAAGCTTGGGTGGGGCTGTTGCGCCGCCCCTCATCCCTGCGGACCACTTCTCCCCGTCCCTTCGACAAGCTCAGGAGGGGAGACGGGAGAGAGCGCGCTGATCGTCCGCGCTCAGAGCCCGATCTTCTCCACCGGCGGCCCAGGGAAGCGCGAGACGTCTGGTGCGCCTTCCGGGGTGCCGAGCAGGTCTCGCACCGCGCGGACGCCCTGGTCGATGGCCGAGTGGGCGTAGGCGTAGGCGCCGCTGTCGGCGTTGGCGATGGAGATGCGGCCCCAGGGCTTGCGGGCGGCTTCGATGGGCAACGGGCCGTCCGGCCAGAAGCGGTCGCCGGGGCGCATGTATTCGTAGGCGTAGCCGTGCGACCAGCGATTGCAGGTGATGGCCTCGATGTCGCGGGCGGGGTCGAAGCCGCCGCCTGCAAGCGCGCGGCCAAGCAGGTCGCGGATCGAGCGCTCCATCTCCTCGAAGCTCAGCGTCATCAGCGCGCGGCGGCCGGCCAGCGCCTGCTCGCGCGGGGCAAGGCCCGGGCTGGTCATCACCTTGGACAGGTGCAGGACGACGGGGTCATCTGGCTTGTCGGCGAATTTGTAGTCGCCCATCGAGACGGGGAAATCGATGTCGGCGCCGGACCAGAAATCGCCGCGCGCGCGGAAGCCGTCGATCTTGAGCTTGTCGAAGGCCTGCCAGTTGCGGAGCTGCACGTTGGTGTAGATCAGCGGTACCTTCTGCTGGTCGTTGAGGGCGGCGACCTGCTCGGCGCCGAGCTCGTCGGTGAGATAGGGGATGACGCGGTGCCAGCAGGCGAGCACGACGTGGCCGGCCTTGACGCTGACCGGCTTGCCGGCGGCGTCGGCATAGGTGACGGTGACCGAGCTGGCGCCATCAGCCGCGCCATCATGGGCGACCTTGACGACTGTCGCATTCAGCCTGATGCGGACGGGGCTGTCCGGCTTGTCGAGGGCTGAATAGTCGACGGTTTCGGTGACCAGCTCCTCCATCGACGTGCCGGCCAGCGCGCCCGGCACCAGCGCGCGCACCAAAGCGCGGGCAATGCCGGCATTGCCGTCGGGGAAATGGTAGATGTAGTCGTCGGGGTCGGTGAAGGCGAGACGGCCGGACGGGCTGTTGTATTTCGACACGGCTTCGCCGAGGTCCATGCCGTCGAAGCCGGGATTGCCGTTGGCGCGCGCGTCGAGCGCGCTCGCGGCATCGATGCCGACGCCGAAATAGCCATTGGTGGAGGTGGCGAAGTAGTCGGCGACCTGAGGGTCGACCTTGGCGTGGTCGAGCAGGAACGCCTTGTAGGTGATCTCCGACAGCTTCTCCAGGCGCTGCTCGCGGGTCAGGCCGGGCAGATAGTCGCCGGGCGCCTCGATAAGCTGGATCAGGTCGGACTTGGCCTTGTCGTTGAGCGGCGTCTTGGCCACCCATTCGGGCGTCTTGCCGGTGCGGATGACAAGCCTGTCCTCGCCCCACTGCTCCCTCGAGAAGAAGATGGCGCCTGAGAGGCCGCGATCCTCGGACCATTTCTGGTCGTAGAAGGTTTCGAAGCGCTTGGGCTCGATGCCGACCTCAGTGAGCAGCGCGTTGACGGCGGGGCTGAAATAGCTCGGCGTCTGCATCGACTGGCTGCCGCCATAGCCGATGAGTTTGGCGCCGTTCGAGGCGGTGAATTCGTTGCGCTTGGCGTGGCCGCCGAAATCCTCGAGCGGATCGACGATCAGCACGCGCTTGTCGGGGCCGGCCTGCTTGCGGAAGCTGTGCGCGGCGGCAAGGCCCGAGATGCCGGCGCCGACGACGACCAGATCGTAGCTCTCGGCGCTTGCGGTGACCGGGCCGGCGCTTGACCAGTAGCTGCCGTCGCGGACGGCGTGCATGACGTTCTGGGCAGCGTCGGTCTGGCCCTGCAGGCCGCTTGCTGCGGGCGGGTAGGCGACGGGGGCGGATTGCGCGTGCGCGGATCCGGGGCCCATGGCGCGCAACGCAACCGCACCGCCGATCGCCATCGCCACGCCGTCCATGAAATCGCGCCTGGATATGGCGCGGTCCATGCCCAGCTTCTTGTCCTTTTCAGTCCAGTTCATGATGTTCCCTCTGGCAGAATGCGAGGGGAAGGCTAGCCATCTTCACGGTGTCAGTAAATCGACAGAACAGTCGATGTCGTGTGGCGGCGGATAATTCGACGCTGCAATGCAATACATGTTTGCACTGCGGGATGACTTGGGGGGGGGGGGCGACAACGGTGCGCATCAGGTTGCATGAGGGCGAAGGCGCGCCAGCAGCTCCGCCAGGTGCAGGTCCGCCGTCATGGACAAACCCCACCCCTTCCGCTCTACGCAAGCGGCCGCGGGCGCGTGCCGGATGAGTCGGGCGCGGGCGGCGGTTTCAATCAGGGGAAGAGCATGCGCATTCGGTCGATGATGATGGGGGCAGCCGCACTGGTGGCGGTTGGGGCGTTGGCGCAGCATGCGCAGGCCGAAGGGTTCGAAAACATCGTGCTGTCGGCCAGCGAGGACGCGGAAGCGACAGAGGCGACGTTTGCGCCTGACACGGCGAAGATTTTCCTCTCCGCCGACCTGACCGATGCCGTGGCTTCGGGATCGAAGCTCACGGTGAGCTGGATTTCGATCGATTCGGGCGGCGTCGCGCCGGCCAACTACAAGATCGACGAGGTCAGCTTCGAAATCGGCATGATCGAAAACCACGTCGACGCCTCGATGACTCGGCCGGACGCCGGCTGGCCGGTCGGCACCTACCAGGTGCAGATCGCCGTCGATGGCACGGTCAAGGAAACGGTGGATTTTGCCGTGAAGTGATGGGCGTGGGGGCGAAAGCCCCTCACCCGGCCGATGCGCGGCCGCCCTCCGCTGGGGAGAGGAGAATGAGGCGTTCGCGCCGCCCCTCATCCGGCCCTGCGGGCCACCTTCTCCCCGCAAGCGGGGAGAAGGAAAAGCGGAGCTAGTTATCACCCATCTTGAGCGCCTGGATGAAGGCTTCCTGGGGGATGTCGACCTTGCCGAACTGGCGCATGCGCTTCTTGCCCTCTTTCTGCTTTTCGAGCAGCTTGCGCTTGCGGGTGACGTCGCCGCCGTAGCATTTGGCGGTGACGTCCTTGCGCAGGGCGGAGATGGTCTCGCGGGCAATGACCTTGCCGCCGATCGCCGCCTGGATCGGGATCTTGAACATGTGCTGGGGGATCAGCTCCTTCAGCTTCTCGACCATGACGCGGCCGCGCTTTTCCGCCGCCGTGCGGTGGACCAGCATCGACAGCGCGTCGACCGGCTCCTCGTTGACCAGAATCGACATCTTGACGAGGTCGCCTTCCTTGTAGTCGGTGAGGTGGTAGTCGAAGGAGGCGTATCCCTTGGAGATCGACTTGAGGCGATCGTAGAAGTCGAACACGACCTCGTTGAGCGGCAGGTCGTAGACCAGCATGGCGCGCTTGCCGACATAGGAGAGGTCGGCCTGGATGCCGCGGCGCTCCTGGCACAGTTTCAGGATCGAGCCGAGATAATCGTCAGGCGTCAGGATGGTGGCGCGGATCCACGGCTCCTCGATCGCGGCGATCTTGACCACGTCGGGCATGTCGGCGGGGTTGTGCAGCTCTTTCACCGAGCCGTCGTTGAGGTTCATGCGGTAGACGACCGAAGGTGCCGTGGCGATGAGGTCGAGGTTGAACTCGCGCTCGAGCCGCTCCTGGATGATCTCGAGATGCAGCAGGCCGAGGAAGCCGCAGCGGAAGCCGAAGCCGAGGGCGGCCGAGGTTTCCATTTCAAAGGAGAAGCTGGCGTCGTTGAGGCGCAGCTTGCCCATGGCGGCGCGCAGGTCCTCGAAGTCGGCGGCGTCGACCGGGAACAGGCCGCAGAACACCACCGGCTGGGCCGGCTTGAAGCCCGGCAGGGCCTTGGTGGTCGGGCGCTTGTCCTCGGTGATGGTGTCGCCGACGCGGGTGTCGGCCACTTCCTTGATCGAGCCGGTGAAGAAGCCGAACTCGCCGGGGCCAAGCTCGTCGACCTGGATCATCTTGGGGGTGAAGACGCCGGTGCGCTCGACAAGGTACTTGGCGTTGGTCTCCATCATGCGGATGGTCTGGCCCTTCCTGAGCTTGCCATCGATGATGCGGACCAAGACGATGACGCCGAGATAGGTGTCGTACCAGCTATCGACCAGCATTGCCTTGAGCGGCGCGTCGATGTCGCCCTCGCGCGGCGGCGGCAGTTGGTTGACGATCGCTTCCAGAACGTCGGGAATGCCGAGGCCTGTCTTGGCCGAGATGTAGACGGCTTGCGACGCGTCGATGCCGATGACTTCCTCGACCTGCTCCTTGATGCGCTCGGGCTCGGCGGCGGGCAGGTCGATCTTGTTCAGGACCACGACGATCTCGTGGTTGTTGTCGATCGCCTGGTAGACATTGGCGAGCGTCTGCGCCTCGACGCCCTGGGAGGCGTCGACGACGAGCAGCGAACCCTCGCAGGCCGACAGCGAACGCGACACTTCATAGGCGAAGTCGACGTGGCCGGGCGTGTCGATCAGGTTGAGGATGTAATCCTCGCCATTGTTGGCGCGGTAGTTGAGGCGAACGGTCTGGGCCTTGATGGTGATGCCGCGCTCGCGCTCGATGTCCATGTTGTCGAGGACCTGTTCGGTCATCTCGCGCAGCTCCAGTCCGCCGGTGGACTGGATCAGCCGGTCGGCAAGCGTCGACTTGCCGTGATCGATATGGGCAACGATGGAGAAATTGCGGATGTGGTCGAGCGGTGTGGTCATGCGCCGCGCTTTAGCAGGGGCGGCAAGGGTTAACAAGCAGGGCGGCGCGGGCTTTCGCTACCAGCGCAGCACATAGCGCCCGGCAATGGCAGCGGTCGGCTGGCTCGAGACAGCTTAGCAGGAGACGCGCTGGGGACTGTTGACGCAGCCGGGAACGCAGGCTCCTATACCGGCCGCAGCGAGGGGACGCTGCGGACTGGAAGGAGCATGTCATGCCCGAGAAGGCCCACAGCGACGAGGGTTTGACGGCCGAGGCGCGGCCCGCCACCAAGGAGGACGCGGCCATACTGGCCAAGCTGGTCAACATGGCTGGCGACGGGCTGCCGCTCTATCTGTGGACCAAGCTGGCCGAGGACGGCGAAGACCCCTGGGAGGTCGGGCGCCAGCGGGCGCAACGCGAGGAAGGCAGCTTTTCCTACCGCAACGCGGTGGTGCTGGAGCATGGCAAGGTGATTGCCTGCCTGATCGGCTATCCGATCGTGCCTTCGCTGCCCGATCCCGACACACCGGCGATGTTCGTGCCGTTCAACATGCTCGAGGCGCTGGCCGTCGGCAGCTGGTACGTCAATGTCATGGCGACGCTGCCGGAGGCGCGGGCGCGCGGCTATGGCTCGCGGCTGCTGGCCATGGCCGACACCATCGCCGAGGCCACCGGCTGCACCGGCACCAGCCTGATCGTTTCCGACGCCAACACGACCGCCCGACACCTTTATGAAAGCGTCGGATACCGCGCGATCGCTGCCGAGCCGATGGTCAAGGAAGGCTGGGCCGGCGAAGGCGAGAACTGGGTGCTGATGGTCAAGCCGTGAGGCGGGTTGACCTGACATTGACACGCGCCGACTGCCCTTCCCGCCAGGACATTTCCAGATGAAATTCTGCGACGACACCTTCATGGCGTATGACGCCTCGCGCCGGACTTTCGGCCCGGGCGAGGCGCTGACCTTCGACGTCGCCTATCGGCTCGCCCATTTGCCGCTGGTGGCACCCGGCCATCCCGAGATCATCGCCGGCAAGGATGGAACCGATTATCGCCACGGAACATACGAGACGCCGCGCCATTCGCTGGTGGTGCCCGTCGATGCAGGGCAACTGGTCGGGTCTGAAACGTTCCGGCAGTTCGAGGCGGAGCTTCGCTCGTTTTCATTCAGCCAAAAGATCGCCTGGGAGCTTGGCGACGAACGCGCCGGCAAGCTGCATGCGACCATCGTCGGCGGCCTTTCCGAGCCAGACATCGCGCGTTGCGCGGACGCTGCGGCCACAGCGCTTGCGCCGCTGGGCGCAATTTCGCTGCGTATCGGCGGACCGTTCCTCGGCCGGATCAACACCGGCCGGATCTATCTGCCTGTCTATCCCTGTTACCACGACGGCGAGGACGTGTTCGGGCTGGTACAGCAGGCCTGCGGTGCGCGGCTGACCCGCTTCTACGTGATCGGCTATTATCATTTCGCAGCGGCGCTGACGGTTGCGGAGACGGCTGATCTCGCGGGACTGGCGGAGCGGTGGCGGCGGCGCGTGCTGGCCGAGCTGCCGGTGACGTCGCTGGCGGTGATGGCGACGAACGACGACCTCGCGCTTTCCGGGCGGGTGGTCGCGACGATCCCGGCTGGTCAGCTGGCTTGATCTAGCGGCCTGCTTTCGCGCAACACGATGTCTGGGCGGTTGGGATATCGCCATGTGAATGGCCGTCCGTTCTGGACCGCCGTGCCTTCATTGATGTCACGGCATGGATTCCCGACACTCTCCGCTCGCTTTGCTCGCTCACGAGGTCGGGAATGACGGAATGCGGGCGCGCTTCCGTCAACCTTCAAGTCCTGCAACTGATGTAGGTTAGGCTGAGGCAACTGATACGGCGCCGAAGGTTAGCCGAGGCGACACCGCCAACCCGTCATTCTCGACCTCGTAAGCGAGCAAAGCGAGCGGAGAGTGTCGGGAACCCATGCCGTGACAGAGACGGCGAGCGCGCAGGCGCAATAAGATGGACTTGCCGCACTGATTTTGCGGCTGCCGTCAATTGTCGCGATACAGGAAGAGCACCCTCGCCAATCACCCAATCTTTTTTCCATCTCTGTCGTGAACCTTCCTCTCCGAACCGGACACCCATGATCGTGGCGGCCAGCGAGCCGCAAATCAAAGGTGAACCCAGAGGAGAACCGAAATGAACATGACCAACACGATCATCCGCTCGTCGCTGATCGCGACGCTTGCGCTTTCGATGTCGGCTTTCGCCGGTGCGTCATCGGCCGCCCAGCTCAAGGCCCGTGTGCCGGCACCGCCGCCGCACCAGCTCAGCCTCAAGGCGCCGGGCGGCGGCGGACAGACCCACGGCCATGTCGAGACCTGCAACAACAAGGCGTCGTGCAACCTGATGATCTCCTATTGCATCAGCCATGGCGGCGACTGGGAAGAGACCGGCACGCCGGGCCCGCAGGGCGAACCGCAGAAAGGCAAGTGTACCTATCCCTGATGGCATCAGGGCCTCCCAAGACTTGAGCCAAGCGCCCTCCCGTCTCACGACGGGAGGGTTTTTGCCTGGCATGGCGCGATAGTGACGGCGCGTGTCGCCGGCCTGCTTGACGTCAGGGCGGCATTCGGAGCAAATCGCCAGGCATTCGTGGGAGCTTGCCTGAAAATGTCCGCCATCGGCCTTTCGCTGCTCGGTTTTTCGACCGTCATCTTCCTGATCGCCGCGATGGTGGCCAAGCACTGGGGCATCGAGCCGACGCTCGGCAAGCTGGTGGTGACGCTGATCCTCTATTCGCTCGGCAACCTGATCATGCTCAGGCTGGTGCGCGACTTCGGCATGTCGGTGTCGTTTTCGCTGTCGGCGGTGATCCAGCTGATCGCCGTCAACGCGGTGGCCATCATGTATTTCGGCGAGAAGCTGAGCGGCATCCAGGGCATCGGCGTCGGGCTCGCGGTCGTCGCGGTGGCGCTGATCACGCTCGGGCCGGCGCTGGCGGGGAAGTAGGGCGTCACAGAGGGAGGACGAAAACCACCCACCTTCCGTCATTCCTGACCTCGTAAGAGATCAAGGTCAGGTCCAAATCCTGCACCGGCTCTGGTCCGTCGCTGTCACGGCATGGATTCCCGACACTCTCCGCTCGCTTCGCTCGCTCACGAGGTCGGGAATGACGGAGGAAGGAGGCGCCGCGTCAGCTACGGCAGCGACCAACAGAATGGGGGCCAAGCGACCCCCATTCTCGTTACCTCGGTTCGATCCCGATCAGACGGCGATCTTGCCGCCGCCCTGTTTCGTGATCGCGACGACGGCCGGACGAACCGGCATGTCGGGCTTGAAGTCGGGCCAGCGCGTCGACAGGTCCTCGTAGTAGGACGGACGGCCGAAACCTTCCCAATCCTCGCCGCCATCGCCCGGATGCTGGACGGCGACGAAGGCGGTCTGGTCGTCGGGCGCAAACAGCGGGCCGCACATCTCGGCGCCGACCGGCACGCGGAAGAACAGCTTGGAGGTGGCGCGCGCCTCGCCTTCGGTGTCGACGGCCCAGAGGCCGTCGGTGCGGCCGGTGGCCTTGGGCGAGTTGCCGTCGGTCGAGACCCAGAGGCGGCCGGCGGAATCGACGGAGCAGTTGTCGGGCATGCCGAACCAGCCATTCTGGGTGGTCGAGGTCGAGAACGAGGCGCCGACCTCGGCGACCGAAGGATCGCCGCACTTGAGCAGCACTTCCCACTTGCCCTTGGTGGCAGCGAAATCACCGCCATCCTCGATCAGTTCGATGATGTGGCCGAAGGCGTTTTCGGCGCGCGGGTTGGCGGCGTCGACCTGGTCGGCCTTGCGCTTGGTGTTGTTGGTCAGCATGACATAGACCTTGCCGTTGACGGCATTGGGCTGGATGTCTTCGGGGCGGTCCATCTTGGTGGCGCCGAGCAGGTCGCCGGCGCGACGCGTCTCGATGACAACGTCGGCCTGGCTGACGAAGCCGTTGTCGGCGGTCAGCGGACCCTCGCCCTGGACCAGCGGCAGCCAGGCGAAGGTGCCGTCCTCGGCGAACTTGGCGACGTAGAGCGTGCCTTCGTCGAGCAGGTCGAGATTGGCGGCGCGGTCGTTGGGGTTGAACTTGCCCTTGGTGACGAACTTGTAGACGTAGTCGAAGCGCTCGTCGTCGCCGAGGTAGAAGACGACGCGGCCATCGGCAGCCACGATCGATTCGGCACCCTCATGCTTGAAGCGGCCGAGCGCGGTGCGCTTCTTGGGCAGAGAGGTCGGGTCGTTGACGTCGACCTCGACGATCCAGCCGAAGCGGTTGGGCTCGTTCGGCTCCTTGGAGACGTCGAAGCGGTCGTAGAACTTGAACCATTCATAGGTGCCTTCCGGCACGCCGAGACGCTTGTAGTTGGTGGCCTCGGGATGATCGGCCGCAAGCTCGCCGCCGAAATAGCCGTGGAAGTTTTCCTCGGCCATGATGTAGGTGCCCCAGGGCGTGACGCCGCCGGCGCAGTTGTTGAGCGTGCCGAACACCTTGGTGCCGGTCGCATCGGCATTGGTCTTGAGGCGATCGTTACCGGCGGCCGGGCCGGTCAGCTGCATCTCGGTGGTCGAGGTGATGCGGCGGTTGAGCTTGCCGTCGCGGACGACCTGCCACTTGCCCGCGTCCTTGCGGATCTCGACGATCGAACCGCCATGGGCGGCCATCTCGATGTCGACGCGCTTCTGGTCGGCCGGAGCGACATCGATCTTGCCCTCGACGATCTTGACGATGCCGGGGAACATCAGGTGCTCGTTGGTGTATTCGTGGTTGACGACGAGCAGGCCGTGCTCGGACGAGCCTTCGAGCGCGATATAGCCGACATAGTCGTTGTTGTAGCCGAACTGCTTCGCCTGAGATTCCGCCGACTGGTTGAGCGGGTCGAACTCGGGGGCGTCGGCAAAGATCGGATCGCCCCAGCGCAGCAGGACGTCGGCATCGTAGCCCGAGGCAACATGGTGCTTGTCGTCGATGCCGGCCTCGATCTCGTCGAAGACGAAGGCTGACGCCGAAGCCGCGCGGGCATCGTCGGCGAGCAGGATGGCGATGGGGCTGACGGTTGCGGCAATGGCCGAAACGGCGAGCGAGCCCTGGAGGAAGCCGCGGCGGGAGAAGCGCCTGGCGATGATGTCGCCCATGGTGCGGTTGTCGGTCGGATTGTGGCCGGGACCGGCATTGTCCTCGAGCATGCTCGTGCGGAACTTCTGATCATAGGGCTGGTTCATGGCGTCGACCTCTGGCTGGGTGTTCGGCTTGGGGTTCGCCGAGACCGCTAATCGGACGAGATAACAGCAGCATGACAGTTTCGCCGGAAATCCGGCCGGGTCAAACAGCGTGGCGGATGGCCTCTGCCGACGAAATGCGCTGCGACCTTTTGCTTGAGCGCCTTTTCTTTGGGAAAGGCCTCCCCACTTGTTGCGCGGCGACCGATTAGAGGCCATCCCGAAGGCGAAACAGAGCGGCAGGACGATGAATCAGACACTGTGGAACAGGATCGAGTTTTCGCTGCTGGCGGCGGGCGTGATCATCGCCGGCGGGCTCTGGGGCTTCGTCGAGCTGTCGGAGATCGCCCGCGACGCCGCACCGCATGCCTTCGACACCGACATATTGCTGTTCTTCCGCGAGGCGGGCAACCCGGCCGACCCGATCGGCCCGCTGTGGATGGAAGAGGCGATGCGTGACATCACCGCGCTCGGCAGCGCCTCGGTGCTGATCTACATCACCGCGATCACCATCATCTATCTCTGCATGGTCAGGCGCTGGGGCCCGGCGCTGTTCGTGTTCGCCTCGGTGGCCGGCGGCCAGGTGCTGTCGAGCCTGCTCAAGCTCGGCATCGACAGGCCGCGGCCCGACCTCGTGCCGCATCTGGCGCAGGTCTACACGATGAGCTTTCCGAGCGGGCACGCGATGCTGTCGGCGGTGACGTATCTGACGCTGGGCGCATTGCTTGCGCGCTTCCTGCCGGGACGGGCGGCGACGGTCTTCGTGTTCGGCATCGCCATCCTGACCACTGTGATGGTCGGCATCAGCCGGGTCTATCTCGGCGTGCACTGGCCGTCTGACGTGCTGGCCGGCTGGTGCGCCGGCTTTGCCTGGGCGACCTTGTGCTGGCTGGTCAGCCGCAAACTGATGAAATCGGACGGCGAAGCCCAATGACGGCATGTTTCAAGTATCTACATTAATGCTTGAAACATCACTATGAATGTATGATACATTCATTCTGCGGACAAAGACGGGAAAACCTGAAGTGATCACAGCCGCACAGATGCGCGCCGCACGAGCGCTGGCAGGCATCGACCAGAAGACGCTCGCCGAACTGGCCGGCGTCTCGGTGCCGACGATCCAGCGCATGGAAGCGAGCGAGGGCGTGGTGCGCGGCGTGATCGACACGCTGACCAAGGTCATCCAGGCGATCGAAGATGCCGGGGTGGAACTGATCGGCGAAAACGAGACCGGCGGCCGGGGCGTGCGCCTCAAGAAAAAGGCCGGTTGAACCGACGATCCGCAAGAGATAGTCGCGACGGCGACCGCCGACAGTTTTGCCGACGATCCCGCCGCTGAATGCGGAACGGATCATGGACGCCAACCCTCGCCTAACCCGACACAAAAAGCCGACATTCGCCGAGCTGTTCACGCCCAAGCTGGTGACGGTCCTGCGCGAAGGCTACCGCGGCTCCCAGTTCAAGGCCGACGCGATTGCCGGGCTGACGGTGGCGATCGTGGCGCTGCCGCTGTCGATGGCGATCGCCATCGCCTCGGGCGTGTCGCCTGATAAAGGCCTGTTCACCGCGATCATCGGCGGCTTCATCGTCTCGGCGCTCGGCGGCAGCCGGTTCCAGATCGGCGGGCCGGCCGGCGCCTTCATCGTGCTGGTTGCAGCAACCGTGGCGCGCGAGGGCGTCGACGGGCTGATCCTCGCCACGATGATGTCGGGTGTCATCCTGCTCGCCATCGGCTACCTCAGGCTCGGCACCTACATCAAATTCATCCCCTATCCGGTGACTGTCGGCTTCACCGCCGGCATCGCGGTGATCATCTTCGCCAGCCAGTTGAGCGAGATGTTCGGGCTGACGCTCACAGGCAAGGAACCTGGGCCGGTGGTGCCGAAGCTGATGGCACTGGCGACAGCCGCCGATACCGTCAACGCCTCGACCGTGGCGGTAACAGCGCTGACCATCGGCACCATATTGGCGTTCAAGCGCTGGCGCCCGGGCTGGCCCGGCATGCTGATCGCGGTTGGCGCGGCTGCGCTCGTCGTCACGCTGCTGTCGCTGCCGGTGGAGACCATCGGCACGCGCTTCGGCGGCATTCCACGCAGCCTGCCCTGGCCAGCCATGCCCGCTTTCAGCCTCGACAAGGCGATGTCCGTGCTGCCGGATGCGGTCGCTTTCGCGCTTTTGGGCGCAATCGAGTCGCTGTTGTCGGCCGTCGTTGCCGACGGCATGACCGGACGACGCCATCGCTCGAACTGTGAACTGGTGGCGCAAGGCTTTGCCAACATAGGTTCGGCACTGTTCGGCGGCATCTGCGTGACCGGCACCATCGCGCGGACAGCAACCAATGTACGGGCCGGCGCGCACGGGCCGGTAGCCGGCATGCTGCACGCGATCTTCCTCTTGGCATTCATGCTCATCGCCGCGCCGCTGGCGAGCTACATACCGCTCGCAGCGCTTGCCGGCGTGCTGGCCGTGGTGGCCTGGAACATGATCGAAAGACACGCCTTCGCGGCGCTGATCCGCTCGTCATGGGGCGACGCGCTGGTGCTGATGGTCACCTTCCTGCTGGTGGTGTTCCGCGACCTGACCGAAGGCATCGTCGTTGGCTTCGCGCTGGGCTCTATCCTGTTCATCGACCGCATGGCCAAAAGCATCGCGGTGGAAACCGACCAGCCGCTGGTGCAGGAGGATGTCGCCGACGCCAGCAATGGCAGCCGCCACGCATACGAGGTGGGCGACGCCGGCGATACAGACACAGTCATCTACCGGATTTCGGGCGCGTTCTTCTTTGGCGCCGCTTCGACCGTGGGTGCCGTGCTCGACCGCATCGCCGACCAGCGCAAGAGCTTCATCCTCGACTGTTCGGGCGTGCCGTTTCTCGATTCAACGGCGGCCAATGTCATCGAGGGCGCGGCGCGCAAGGCACGCCAGGCCGGCGTTCGCTTCTTCATCACGGGGGCCTCGCCGCAGACGCGGCGAATGCTGATCACCCACGGCGTCAAGCGCCCCCATGTCAGCTACGCTGCATCGGTGAAGGATGCGCAGGAGTTGCTGAGGACGGAGACGGCGGGGTAGGCCACTTCTTGGCGGTGTTTGGAGGCCGCGTTCTGGACCGTGGCGTCGCTCGACCGTCACGGCATGGATTCCCGACACTCTCCACTCGCTTCGCTCGTTAACGAGGTCGGGAATGACGGGGTGGGAAGTGGCGCCACCAACTTTCGACGGTCTGTGACTTACAGAGGCGAGTGTTAAGGCAAGTGATCCGCCGTTGAAGGTTAGCAGATACGGCCCCTCGCCTCCGTCATTCCCGACCTCGCGAGCGAGCAAAGCGAGCGGAGAGTGTCGGGAATCCATGCCGTGACATGGGCGAAATCAAAATCGGAGCAGGAACTGGCTTGCCGCATGTCCGCGTCCGGCTAAGGTTCCCGGATGGGCCGGAAGGGGTACGTCTACATCCTCGCCTCGCAGAAGAACGGCACGCTCTACACCGGCGTGACATCCGATCTCCCTGGTCGCCTGCTGCAGCACCAGGCCGGAACCGGTTCGAAGTTTGCTGCTCGCTATGGCGCGGTGCGGCTTGTCTGGTTCGACGAATACGACCTCGTTGTCGATGCCATCGCCCGCGAGAAGGCGATCAAGAAGTGGCCACGAGCTTGGAAGGTCAAACTGATCGAGGAACGCAATCCTGATTGGCGCGACATTGCGTGGCACCTGATTTAAGGGCTGAGCCAGCTCCGCCGTCATTGCGCCGTAGCATGGTTTCCTAAAGCACGTTCTTTGCGACGAGCAGTTCTGGGACCGTGATACCACTCATCACGGTCACGGCATGGATTCCCGACACTCTCCGCTCGTTTCACGAGCTCACGAGGTCGGGAATGACGGGCTTCATTTGCTGTCTGCCCCAATCGCCGGCGGTCGAGGCCGGCGACAGCCTGCTCTCAGGCAAACTTGCGCTGCGCGTCGAGTGCAAGGCCGAGGCCGACCGAGCCGAAGGCGTCGCCCTGGACGATCTGGGCGCCCGGCACCAGCGCCAGGATGCTTTCGCGTGCCAGCGGGATGGCGGTCGAGCCGCCGGTCAGGAAGACGGCGGTGATGTCCTTGGCGCCGACCTGGGCTTCGGCAAGCGTGTCGGCGACGGTCGCGGTGACGCGGTCGACGGCGGTGCGAATGGTGTCTTCGAGACCTTGCCTGGTCAGCGCCGCGGTGAACTTCGCTCCCGGCAGCTTGACGTCGATGGCGGCTTCGGACGCATCGGTCAGCTCGATCTTGGCCTTTTCGACCTTGGTCGCCAGAGCGTGGCCGAAACGCTGGTCGACGACTTCGATCATCCTGTCGATGAGGTCGGGGCGCTCTGCCTCGAAGCGGATCGCGCGCAGGTCGAGCATCGCCTTGGGCGTGTAGAGCAGGTTGATGCGCTGCCAAGTCGCCAGGTCGATGAAATAACCCGCCGGCAGGTTGCGCTTGCCGTCCTTGGTCGGGGTGAGATAGCCGAGCTCGGGCATGACGTGGGCGATCGAGAGCAGCCGGTCGAAATCGGTGCCGCCGATATGGACGCCGCGATTGGCCAAGATGTCGGCCTTGCGGTCACTGGAGGCGGCGCGCTCGGGCGAGACGCGGACGATCGAGAAGTCGGAGGTGCCGCCGCCCATGTCGACGATCAGCGCCAGCTCCTCGCGCGTCACCGTACGCTCGTAGTCAAGCGCTGCCGCGATCGGCTCGAACTGGAAGTCGATATGCTTGAAGCCTTGCGCGCGCGCGGCCTTTTCGAGCTCGCTCTGGGCGGCCGCGTCGGCCTCGGGATTGTCGTCTACGAACTGCACCGGGCGGCCGAGCACAACGCTGTCGACCGGCTCGCCGACATGGTTTTCGAGGCGGTCCTTGAGGTGGCCGACAAACATGCCGACGATGTCGGTGAAGGCGATGTAACGCGCCTTGATGCGGGTCTTTTCATGCACCAGCGACGAGCCGAGCACGCTCTTCAGCGCGCGCATCAGGCGGCCTTCGGCACCGTCGGTGTATTCGCCGATGGCGCGGCGGCCGAGTGCCGTCTGGTTGTCCTCGAAGTTGAAGAAGATGGCCGAGGGCAGCGTGACGTTTTCACCCTCGAGCGCGACGAGGCGCGGACGGCCGTTCTCGATCACGCCGACGGTCGAATTGGAAGTGCCGAAGTCTATGCCGCCGAAAGCCGGTCGCATCACCTAGTCCTGAATTTTCTGCATGAATGAATGGGCGACCCCAAGCTTCTGCCGGGCCGCAATCGGACCGTGCGCCTACACGACGGGGCGATGAATGTCGATGTCTGCAAGGCATTTTCCGGGAAAATGTGATCGTTGGCCCAATCCCCGCGGCATTCCCTGGAAACCGCTTTCATGCGATATCGCGGCCATTCAACCGGGCCGAGTATCCACCATGACCCTTACAGGTTTTCTTGCCTATAGCGGTGCACTTGCCATCGCCGCCGCGATTCCCGGGCCGGGCGTGACGGCGCTGGTGGCGCGCGCGCTCGGCTCGGGCTTCCGCTCGTCGCTCGCCATGTCGCTTGGGCTGGTGGTCGGCGACCTGACCTATCTCACCGCCGTCGTGCTTGGCCTGGCCTTCGTCGCCCAGTCGTTCGGCATGGTGTTTTTGGCGATCAAATGGCTCGGCGTCGCCTATCTCGCCTACCTCGCCTACAATTTCTGGACCAGCGGCATCACGCCGGAGACGGTCGAGGCAAAGAAGGGCAAGGGCGGCCTGTTTTCGAGCTTCCTCGCCGGACTGACGGTGACCTTGGGCAACCCCAAGACGATGATCTTTTACCTGGCGATCACCCCGACGGTGGTCGACCTGCACGCGCTGACGCTTGGCGACTACGGCATTCTGGTCGCCATCACGATCGCCGTGCTGCTGGTCGTGCTGGTGCCCTATCTGCTGCTGGCCTCGCAGGCACGCTGGTTTCTCAAGACACCGCGCGCACTCAAGCTGCTCAACCGCACCGCCGCCGGCTTCATGGTGGGCGCGGCGGCGGCCATCGCCGTCCGCCAGTAACCCTGCGGGTTGGAATTTCATTCCCCTGAATTGGCGTTCACGGAAACATGTTTCCGTGAACCAACCCTAATCAGCACGCTACCCACTCGGAATTTGCCCTGCGACACCCTATCTTCGTCGCTCAAATCTCAGGCCAATTTCGGGAGCTAAATCGATGAACAAGCCCGTCACCTCCACGCGTGCGCCCGGTCGCGGCCGCATCTATGGCTCGATCACCGAAACGATCGGCGACACGCCGCTGGTGCGGCTCGACAAGTTCGCCAAGGAAAAGGGTGTCGGGGCGAACCTCATCGCCAAGCTCGAATTCTTCAACCCGATCGCATCGGTCAAGGACCGCATCGGCGTCGCGATGATCGAGGCACTCGAGGCCGACGGCCGCATCACGGCGGGCAAGAGCACGCTGATCGAGCCGACTTCGGGCAATACCGGCATCGCGCTCGCCTTCGCCGCCGCCGCCAAGGGCTACAAGCTGATCCTGACAATGCCCGAGACGATGTCGATCGAGCGCCGCAAGATGCTGGCGCTGCTCGGCGCGGAGCTGGTGCTGACCGAAGGCGCCAAGGGCATGAAGGGCGCCATCGCCAAGGCCGAGGAGCTGGTGCAGACCATCCCGAACGCCGTCATTCCGCAGCAGTTCGAAAACCCCGCCAATCCCGAGATCCACCGCGAAACGACGGCCGAGGAAATCTGGAACGACACGCAAGGCGGAATCGACATCCTGGTTGCCGGCATCGGCACCGGCGGCACGATCACCGGCGTCGGCCAGGTGATCAAGAAACGCAAGCCTTCGCTGCATGTCGTTGCGGTCGAGCCAGAGGGATCACCTGTGCTGTCGGGCGGCCAGCCCGGCCCGCACAAGATCCAGGGTATCGGCGCCGGCTTCGCGCCCAAGGTGCTCGACACGACGGTCTATGACGAGATCATCAAGGTTTCGAACGAGGATGCGGTGGCGAACGCCCGCCTGGTCGCCCGTCTCGAAGGCGTACCGGTCGGCATCTCGTCGGGTGCTGCCCTGCAAGCCGCCATCATCGTCGGCTCGCGCCCGGAAAATGCCGGCAAGAACATCGTCGTCATCATCCCCTCCTTCGCCGAGCGGTATCTCTCGACGGTGCTGTTCGAGGGATTGGGCGGGTAAGCGGACAAGTCTATCTCCAATTGCCCCTCACCCTTACCCTCTCCCCGTGAAGGACGGGGAGAGGGGGGGCGTCGGCGTCGCCGCTTGTTCCTTCTCCCCGTCATTACGGGGAGAAGGTGCCGGCAGGCGGATGAGGGGCGGCGCGCCCTTCCGCCGAGAGACCTCGGCCAATCAGCGTTTGCTGACAGCCGCCCGCCTGCGCTTGAGGAACTGCCGCACGGCCTGGTCGGGCTCAAGGCCGATGGCGAGTTGGTAGGCCTTGTCGGCCTCGGCCAAACTTCCTGTGAGCGCCAGCAGTTCGGCACGCGCGGCCCAGTAGGGCTGGTATTCGTTGAGCCTGGCGTCGTCGATGGCGTCGAGCAGGGCCAGGCCTTGCTCGAGCGCCCCGGCATAGGCCACCGCCACCGCATGGTTGACGGCAACGACGGGCGAAGCCGAGAGCGTCATCAGGCCAGCGTAAAGGATTGCGATCGCGGCCCAGTCGGTGCGGCCGGCGAAACGCCGCGCGGCATGCGCCGACTGGATCGCCGCCTCGATCTGGTAGCGGCCGATGCCGTCAAAGGCGCCGGCGCGCTGGAGCAATGCGTCAGCCTCGCCGATCAGGCCTGCATCCCACAACAAAGTGTCCTGTTCGCTGAGCGGCACGAATTCGCCGGCAGCGCCGCGGCGGGCGGGGCGGCGCGCCTCGGCATGCAACATCAGCGACAGCAGGCAGAGCGCTTCCGGCTCGCCTGGCAGCAGCTCGACAACCAGCCGGCCGAGCCAGATGGCTTCGGAAGCGAGGTTGCGGCGACGGGATTCGGCGCCGCTGGCATCGGTCCAGCCTTCGGAGAAGGCGGCGTAGATCGCCTCCAGCACCGCCGACAGCCTTTCGCCGAGCTCGGCCTTTTCGGGAATGCTAAACGGGATGCCGGCCTGCTTGATGCGCGACTTGGCCCGCACGAGGCGCTGGCCCATGGCCGCGGGCGACACCAGGAAGGCGGAGGCGATGGTGGCGGCATCGAAACCGAGCACTGCTTGCAGGATCAGCGGCGCGCGCACGCCGGCATCGATCGCCGGATGGGCGCAGGCGAAGATCATGCCGAGCCGGTCGTCGGGAAATTTCTCGCGCGCCATCTCCTGTTCCAGTTCTTCGCCGATCAGCCTGAGATGGGCCTGGCCAGCCTCACCGGTCATGCGCCGCCGGCGCTGGTCGATGGAACGGCGCCGCGCCACGGTCAGAAGCCAGGCCTCGGGATGGTCGGGTACGCCCGTCTCGGGCCATCTGGACAAGGCCGCGGCAAAGGCGTCGGCAAGCGCGTCCTCGGCACCGGCGACATCGCGGGTGCGCGCCGAAAGCCAGGCGACGAGCCTGCCGTAGCTCTGGCGGGCAGCAGCTTCCGCCGCCGCCCGCGCCTGTTCGGCGCCTGCGGCCATTCCTAGCGGGTCGGCCAGATCGGACGAACCTCGACGGTGCCGTAGTTGGCGCTGGGGCAGCGCGCCGCCCAGTTGAGCGCGGCGTCGAGGTCCGGCGCCTCGATGATGTAGAAGCCGCCGAGCTGCTCCTTGGTCGCGGCGAACGGGCCGTCGAGCACTTCGGTCTTGCCGTCGCGGACGCGGACGGTGGTGGCGGACGACGCGCCCTGCAGGCGCTCGCCCGAGACCATCGCACCGGCTTTGATCAGCGCTTCGTTGTAGGCCATGTAGGGCGCGCTCATCTTCTCCTGGTCTTGCGGGCTTGCCGCCGCGAACGGCGTGTCGTCGTGGTGAAGCAGAAGCATGTACTGCATTGCCGTCTCCTGTTGTTTGCGGCCGCATCGTCGCGGCTGAACGGAAGTCGCGCGGCTTGGACGGATTTCGACAGGCCAGCGGAATCTTTTTCGGGCCAGAGCCTAACACATGGAAATGGCGGGCTGGACCGGTGAAAATTCAACCCTGGACGGCATCCGCCCGGCTTGAGAAGCAACACGGCGGCATGTCATATCCGACCGCCGGGGAGCGGCAGGGGGACAACAATGTACAGGCTTTATACACGCGCCGGCAGCGGCGGCTTCGTCGTCGAGGCGGCATTCGAACTGGCAGGCGTGCCATTCGAGCGCATCGAGGTGATCAAGGGCGCCGAACCCGCCGCGGAATTCCGCACCATCAGCCCGCTCGGCCAGGTGCCGGCGCTGGTGCTGCCGGAAGGCGGGGCGATGACTGAATCGGCGGCGATGTGCCAGCTGATCGCCGAGCGCCATCCCTATGCGCGGCTGGCGCCCGCTGTGGATGCGCCGGGGCGCGCCGACTTCCTGCGCTGGCTCACCTTCCTGTCGTCGGTGATGTATCCGGCACTGCTGCGCTACTTTTATGCGCAGCGCTACACGACCGACGCGCAAGGCATCGAAGCTGTGAAAGTCGCCGCCATCGCCGAGAGCGATCGCGGTTTCGGTGTTCTCGACAAGGCGCTCGAAGGCCGCGACTGGCTTGCCGGCAAGCGCATGTCGGTTGCCGACATCTATCTGCTGATGCTGGCGCACTGGCACCCCGAGGCGGGCAAGGTTGCCGCGACCTGGGCGAATATCGAGCGCGTCTGCGCGGCGCAGCGCGACATCCCCGTCATCAGGGACCTCAACGCCAGCCACGAGATGTGGTGAGGCGAAACGGCCCGTGCGAACAGGCCGATCGGCAAGGCGCCCGCGTCCGCGAAGAGGCGGCGCGCCAGATCGTCATCTTGTCTTGGAGCAGCCGGGCTTGCGCCGCCGGGAGGGCGGACAAGCCTTAGAGGCGAGTGGCAGCAATCGCCCGGCGTTCGCCGCGCAAGGTGGTCGAGCGGTGATCGCTTGTCGGCCGCGCGATGCGGCTTTCGTGACGTCCGGTAACAGTCATGATCAGTGGAAGGTCACGCGTGCCTGGAGCGTGCTGGTGCGGCGCGCGCAGGCAGGTCCCGGACCGCGCATGTAGTGGCGCTCGGGGCGGTAGGTCGGGGCGATGAATTCGCGAAACGCCACAGCGGCGAAAGTGAGGTGGTTCCAGATAGCCATTGTTCTTATCCCTGTCCGCCCGGGGCTCGTCCCGAACGTGAAAGCGATCATAGCCGGCGGATGTGAATCTTCGGTGAACGCGATGTTAATCTTCGTGTGAAAATGCGCCCGATCACGGCTGAATTGCGTTCTTTTCTAGGCATTTAGGCCTGATCGGGCGGCATTGGTTAAGATGTGTCTTTTGCGCCACGGATGTAACGGCCGATTGCCGCGAAACTATCCACAGGTTTCGAGGCGCGGTTACATCGAGACGGGCCATTCGCAAGGTCGCTGCGACAGATCTGGCGTCAGGCGAGGAAGAGTTTCTCGAAGGCCTTGCGTCCGGGCGGGGTGAATTCGACGACGCGGCTGCCGGCGGGGCGGCGCGCCCACTTCTCGGCGAGGATCTTGTCGAGGATGGCGGTGCCCAGCGATCCCGCCAGATGCGAACGCCTGACGCTCCAGTCGAGGCAGGCGCGGCACATCGGCCGGCGCGAACTACTGAGCGTCGAGGTGTCGATGCCAATCGCAGTGAAGAAGCTCGCACCCGCCGGCCCGAGCCGGATCTCCTCGTCGTCGCGGACGATGATCTCCTCGGCGATGAAGCGGTCAAACATCTTGACCGCATGGTCACCAGCAAGGTGGTCGTAGCAGACGCGGGCTTCGCGCATCGACTTGTCGCGCGGACCGGGACGCGCGCGCCTGGGGCCGGAATGGGCGGCGACGCCGCTGATCGCCTCGATCATGTTGGCGACCTCGGTGCCTGACAGCGCGTAGTAGCGGTGCCGGCCCTGGCTCGCCACCGTCAGCAGCTTGCCGTCCATCAGCTTGGCGAGATGCGAACTTGCCGTCGGCAGGGAGACGCCGGCTTCGAGCGCCAGTTCGCTCGCCGTCAGCGCGCCGCCATCCATCAGCGCGGTCAGCATGTTGGCGCGCGCAGGGTCGCCGACCAGGCTGGCGATGCGGGCGATATCGGGACCTTCCTTCATGACGCAACTACCTCCATGGTTCGATGGTAGTCGAAGCATTCTCGTCAGGCAATGCGTATTCTCCAACCCAACAAAGGAGTGAGCCATGACGACGAAAACCGAATTCGCGACACAGCCGAAGCGCCTGCCGCTGGGTGCATTCGGCCGGATGCTGGCGTTCCTGTCCCGCGGCTATGACCGGCATCTGCAACGGCTCGACCTTTCCGAACTGACCGACGAACAGCTCGACGACATCGGCCTCAGCCGCCGCGACGTCGAGCGCGAAGTCGCTAGACCCTTCTGGCGCTAGCACGCCGCCCTAGCCGGATGCTTCGATGCCGGCCGAACCATTGCCAACATTTTCCGGAGACCGAAATGACCATCACCTGCTTCATCCGCTACGAGATCGACCCGTTCGGCAAGGCGGCGTTCGAGGAGTATGCCCGCAACTGGGGCCAGACGATCCCGCGCTGTGGTGCTGACCTGATCGGCTACTTCGCCCCGCACGAGGGCTCGGCGACGACGGCCTATGGCGTCTACAACATCGAAAATCTCGCCGCCTACGAGGCCTACCGGGCGCGGCTTGCCGCCGACCCGCTGGGCCGCGAGAACTACCAGTTCGCCCGGCGGGAAAAGTTCATCCTCAAGGAGGACCGCATCTTCCTGAAACTGGCCTCGGGGCCGCATGCGGCCTTGCATGATCCCGAAAAGCTGCAGACTTTCCGGACAGGGATCATGCAACGGGAAAGCGTGAAGCCATGATCGCCGTCATCTTCGAGGTCGAGCCGGCTGATGGGCAGCGCGATGCCTATCTCGGCATCGCCGCCGACCTGCGCCCGCTGCTCGATGGCATCGACGGGTTTTTGTCGATCGAGCGCTTCCAGAGCCTGGCCGATCCGAAGCGGCTGTTGTCGCTGTCGTTCTGGCGCGACGAGGAAGCGGTGAAGGCCTGGCGCAACACCGAAGAGCACAGGCAGGCGCAGATGGCCGGGCGTGGCGGTGTGTTTTCAGGCTACCGGCTGCGCATCGCCCATGTTGTCCGCGACTACGGGCTCCACGAGCGGGCGGAGGCGCCGGGGGACAGTCGGAAGGTGCATGGGTGAGATGTCAGCGTTGCCCCTCACCGCCTGACGCAACTTTCCCGCTGCTCTTTTTCCTACAATCGTCCATTTCTGAGAATTTGGTAAGTACCTTACCTTTTTGTCCGTACTTGAGCATGGGCAAGTACCTGCCTAGCTATCGATCATGACGCCGGGCTCGCTCACTGGATGAACCATCCCGCAGACGGCGTTCCAACACTGCGGCAAGGCCGGGTCGAAAAGGGACAGATCATGAGCAACTACAAAGGCAAGAAGGCAGTGATCATCGGCGGCACGCATGGCATGGGGCTCGCCGTCGCGCAGGCACTGATAGCCGGCGGCGCCGAAGTGCTGATCACCGGCCGCAGCGAAAAGACCCTCGACGATGCGCGGCTCGCGCTCGGCGGCAACGCTCACGTCGTCCGCTCCGACATTGCCAACCTCAGCGAGATCGCCAGGCTTGGCGCCGAGGTCACTGACAAGCTCGGCGAGATCGACTTCCTGCACATGAATGCCGGCATTTCCGAACTCCAGCCCTACGACCAGGTCACCGAAGCCTCCTTCGACCGCCAGTTCAGTATCAACACCAAAGGCGCCTTCTTCACCACCCAACGCCTTATCCCGCTGATCAAGCAAGGCGGCTCGATCGTCTTCACCTCGTCGGTCGCCGAGGATTCCGGCACGCCGGGCATGGTGGTGTACTCAGCCACCAAGGCCGCGCTGGCGGCGTTCAGCCGGGTGCTGGCGGCAGAGCTGTTGCCGCGCAAGATCCGGGTCAACGTGGTCAGCCCCGGCTTCATCGACACGCCGACAATGGGCGTCGCCGGCGCGACGGCAGACGAGCGCGCCGCCTTCATGGAGATCGGCGACGCGGTGACGCCGATGAAGCGCCACGGCACGCCGGACGAGGTGGCGCGCACAGTGCTGTTCCTCGGCTTCGATGCCACCTTCACCACCGGCGAACGGATCAAGGTCGACGGCGGACTTGGCCAGAACCTTTCGGTTTCGCCTGACTGAGCGGCATCGCGAGCACTGGCTAGGCGTTGCCGATCAGCACGCCAGCGGCAAAGACCAGCGCGCCGCCGAGGACCACCTGGAAGGCCGCGCGCATGAATGGTGTCTCCATGAAGCGGTTCTGGATGTAGGCGATGATCCACAATTCGAAGAAGACGACGACTGCAGCGACCGTCGTTGCGGTCCAGAAATGCGGGATGAGGTAAGGCAGCGCGTGGCCGAGACCGCCGACCGCCGTCATGATGCCGGAGGCGAGGCCACGCTTGAGCGGCGAGCCGCGGCCCGACAGCTTACCGTCGTCATGGGCGGCTTCGGTGAAGCCCATCGAGATGCCGGCGCCGACCGAAGCGGACAGGCCGATGAGGAAGGTCTGCCAAGTATCCTGGGTGGCGAAGGCGGCCGCGAAGATGGGCGCCAGCGTCGACACCGACCCGTCCATCAGCCCGGCCAGGCCCGGCTGGACATAGGTCAGGATGAACTGGCGCCGTTCGCCCGCCCTCTCCTCGTCCTTGACGTCCTCGGGCACGAGCTTGTCGCCGAGCCGATGGGCGAGCGACTCGTGGCCTTGTTCGGCAGCGGCAAGGTCGCCAAGCAGCTTGCGGGTCGAGGCGTCGCTCGTCCGCTTCATCGCCTCGATGTAGAAGCGATAGGCTTGGCGCTCCATCTCCTCGGCCTGATCGCGGACCTTGTCGATGCCGAGCGGGCGCACCAGCCAGTCGGGCTTGCGCTCGTAGTAGCCACGAACATGCTCGCGCCGGATCAGCGGAATTCGCTCGCCAAAGCGGGCCCGGTGAAGGTCGATCAGGACGGCGCGATGGCCGTCTTCCTCCTCGGACATGGCGTCGAACACCTTGGCCGATTGCGGGAACTCGTCACGCAGGCCGTCGGCATAGGCGCGGTAGATGCGGGCGTCGTCCTCTTCCGACGAGATGGCTAGAGCCAGGATCTCCTGCTCGGACAAGGAATCGAAGGCGCGGCGGCCAAAGCCGAAGACACGGGACAACATCTGCGAATCTTCCAGTTTAGAATAATTCTAAACTAGGCATTCGGCACCCGCCGGTCAATGCGCGAAGCTATGGGTGTGATCCATTTGCCGCATGCCAAGACAAGGTGCGGCCACATCCCTTGTTATAGGGCAATGTGTGGCTATATAGCCTAATCTCACCTGATAGAAGGATTGCACAATGGCGGCCAAGCAGCACGCGCATCACATCGACCCCAAGCCCGTGCTCGAGCTGATCGCCAGCATCGAAGCCGACCTTGCCCGCCTCAAGGGCATGCTCGAACCGCAGCCGGAACAATTCGACCCGGCCAACCCGCACAACAAGACCTGCGACGGCAAGCTGACGCCCGACGGCGTCGAATGCTGCTACCGCCTGTTCGACGAAGGCAAGTCACGCTACTCGGTGGCCCAGGCGATGAAAATCTCGTTCGCCGCCGCGACGCACCGTTTCAATGCGTGGCGCAAGGCTGGCGGCGAGAAACGGGTGCGGTCGTTGATGGGGTGAGGTGCACGCCAACAGACCCCCACCCCTAACCCCTCCCCACAACGGGGAGGGGGACCCTGGCAGTGGCTCGCCTCCACAAAGCTGAGATCTGTCCAGTCATTTAAGGCCACGCCAAAGGCGTCCCCCTCCCCCTTGTGGGGAGGGGTTAGGGGTGGGGGTGACTGCAAGCTCTCAGCTCGGCCTATCGCGGCTGCTCATGCCCCGACAGCACTTGCGCAGCACCCGAAACGCCATTGCGGAAGGCATCGTCGAAGCCGACGCCTGATATGCCCCAGCGCGTGTCGGGTAGCCCGTCGGCGATGCGCCATTCGGCAACCCAGCCGGCCGGCTGGTCGTGCCACACGATGGTACCGACGAGTGCCCGCCCGCCACCGGCCATCCGAGCCAGGGTGCCGAGGCGCGCCGGATCGGCCGTCGCCAATGTCGCGGCGCTCAGGCCCGCCTGCATCAACTGGCTTTGCGAGGGCAGCAAAAGCGGCAATGCCAGCTTGTCGGCGGCGCTGATGAGGGCCGTGCGCATGTCCTCATCGCGCGTGGCAAGGCTGTCACTGGCCAGCATGCTGGCAGCGCCTTTCATGTCGCGGATGCCGACAACGGCGACGAGCCGCGGACGCTTGAGCCAGGGTTCACGCTCGAACGACTTCAGGAAAGCGTCGAGCCTTGCCGGGTCGAAGATGCAGGTCAGGTCGTGCGGTCGGTCGTAGCTGCCCTGCTCGTCGTGGATCGGCACACCACTCATGCGGTCGCGAAAGCTGTAGCTGGCGATCAGGTCGCCGGCATGTCGCGCCTGTTCGGCCAGACGCGGCTCGTCGAGCAGCCTGGAGTCGCCTGTGACGCGGACCACGACATCGCGCAGGCATTGGGCAAAGCCAATGGCGCGGCGCTCGGGCGCAGTGCCGCTGGTGATTGTCCGGGTGGTGTAGAGCTCGGCTGCCCTCGCCTGGCCAAAGAAGGCCAGCGCCAGCAGTGCCGCGCCAGACCAGACCTGTATCCCGCCGCGAAGCATGTGCCGCACCCTCCGTCCGGAGGATGCAACCTATCAGAGCAGGCGCCCGCAATGAAGCGTTGCAGCGCCGCGCATCCTGGATGCGCAAAGGATGCTGCCAAACCTGCACTAATCCAGCGTGCGGCGGAAGCGGAACAGAGCGAGCCCGGCGAAGACGGCGACGAACAGGCCGAGAATACCGACCTCGGCGGCGATCGCCGGGAACTCGGCGCCCTTCAGCATGACGGCGCGGATGATGCGCAGGAAATGCGTCAGCGGCAGGATTTCGCCCAGCGCCTGGGCCCAGCCGGGCATGCCGCGATAGGGGAACATGAAGCCCGACAAAAGGATCGACGGCAGGAAGAAGAAGAAGGTCAGCTGCATCGCCTGCATCTGGGTGCGGGCAATTGTCGAGATGGTGTAGCCGAGCAGCACCAGCGCCAGCACGAAGACCAGGATCGCCGACAGGAGCAAAGACAGCGAGCCGATGAAGGGGATCGAAAACAAAAGCTTCGAGGCTATCAGCACGACCGTCACCTGGACGGCGCCGACGACGAGATAGGGCAGCACCTTGCCAAGCATGATCTCGGCCGGGCTCGCCGGCATGGCGAGCAGGTTTTCCATCGTGCCACGCTCGGTTTCGCGGGTCAGCGCCATCGAGGTCATCATCACCATGGTCATCTGCAGGATGACGCCGAGCAGGCCGGGCACGATGTTGTATTGCGAGATGCCCTCGGGATTGTAGCGGCGATGGACGACGACCTCGAGCTGGCCCCTCGCCGTCTCGGCGGAGGCCGCTTCCATGCCCTGGGCGCGCAGCAGTGCCTGGTTGGCGACGGTGCCGAGCGTCGACACGGCACCACTGGAAGCGGAGGGATCGGTGGCGTCGGCCTCGATCAGGATCTGCGGCGCGTCGCCGGCCGCGACCCGGCGGCCGAAATCGGCGGGGATGGTGACGACGAAGGCGACCTCGCCGCTGGCCATCAGTTCCTCGGCCTCGGCTGATGTTTCGGCGATGTGGTCGAAGCGGTAGTAGTTGGTGTTCTGCAGCGCCGAGACCATGGCGCGGGTGTACTGGTCGTTGCTTGTCGCGACCAGGGCGGCCGGCAGGCTCTTGGGGTCGCTGTTGATGGCGAAGCCGAACAGCACGAGCTGCATCAGCGGCACGCCGAGCATCATGGCGAAGGTGATGCGGTCGCGGCGCATCTGGATGAACTCCTTGGTCAGGAGCGCACCGAGCCGGGCAAAGGAAAAGATGCCGTTGGTGAGGCTTGTCATGACATGTTGTCCCTGGAACCCGCCATGAACTGGATGAACACGTCCTCCAGGCTGGTCTCGCCCGGTTCGACGGTCACGTCCTTGCGGTCGCGTATGTCGGCAAGTGCCGCTTCGAGCTTTTCACGGTCCGAGCCGACGACATGCAGCGTGGCGCCGAAGGGAGCGACCTGGTCGATGCCGGGGCGGCCTTCGAGTGCCGTGGCGACCTGGTCGAGCCTCGGCCCGGAAACGACGAAGGTGGTCAGCCCGGCATTGCGCACGACGTCCTCGACGGTGCCCGAGGCCAGCATCTTGCCATAGGAGATGTAGCTGATGCGATGGCAGCGCTCGGCTTCGTCCATGTAGTGGGTCGACACAAGAACGGTCAGCCCGCCACGCGCCAGGCGGTGGATTTCGTCCCAGAACTCGCGCCGCGCCTTGGGGTCGACACCGGCGGTGGGCTCGTCGAGCAGAAGCAGCTTCGGCTTGTGCATGATGCAGGCGGCGAGCGCCAGGCGCTGCTTCCAGCCACCCGACAGCGTGCCGGCAAGCTGGTCGCGCCGGCTGGTCAAGCCGAGCTCGTCGAGGGTTCGGGCGACGTGTTCCTCGACCGGCCTGAGCTTGTAGAGCCGGGCGACGAATTCGAGGTTTTCGCCGATCGTCAGGTCCTCGTAGAACGAGAACTTCTGCGTCATGTAGCCGACTTCGCGCTTGATCTTGAGGCTGTCGGTGCGCAGGTCGTAGCCCAGCACCTGGCCCTCGCCCTCGTCGGGGGTGAGCAGGCCGCACATGATGCGGATGGTGGTGGTCTTGCCCGAGCCGTTGGGCCCGAGGAAGCCGACGATCTCGCCCTCGGCGACCGTTATTGTGACGTGATCGACGACGGTCTTGTCGCCGAAGCGCTTGACCAGGTTGGTGACTTCGATGGCGTTCATTGGGGGCTGCCTCCGGCAGCGGGCGAATAGGGAGTAGCGAATAGCGAATAGGGAGTAGGGACGAGCGCGGCTTTCATGAAGTGTGGCTCTATTCGCTACTCGCTATTCCCTATTCGCTCTCTTCCAGAGCTACATCGACGATCTGCCCCGGCTGCAGGGCCGAGTTGGCGTCTTCGGGGCGGGCTTCGACGAGGTAGACGAGCTTCTGCCGGTTCTCGAGCGAGTAGATGACCGGCGGGGTGAATTCGGGATCGGGCGAGACGTAGCTGACCTTGGCGGTGAGCCCGTCGGCGCAGCCGTCGCAGCGTACCGCAAGCCGGGTGCCGACGTGGACGGACGAAAACGCACTTTCGGGGATGAACAGCGTCAGCTTGACCGCGCCATCGGGCAGCACGGACAGCACCGGCGACGACGGGCCGGCGGTGTCGCCGGCGCTGCGGATGACGTCGTCGATGCGGCCGGCGGCGGGCGCGGTCAGCGTGCGCTTGGACAGCCGCCACTGAGCCTGGCCGAGCGCGGAACGAGCCTGCTCGACCTGCTTTTCGGCGGCCTTGATGACCTCGCTGCGGGCCGGCAGGCGGCCGACGGCGAGATTGGCGTTGGCCTGGCCGAAGGCTGCCTGGGCGACCTCGAGCTTGGTCGTGGCATCGTCGAGCTGGGCCTGGGTGGCGATGGAGCGCCGGGCGAGGTCCTGCGTACGGGTCAGGCTGCGCTGGGCATCGTCGGCCTGGGCCTGGCTGGAGCGGACGGCCGCTTCGAGTGCTGCGATCTCGTCGGGCCGCTTGCCGATCTTGAGGTCGGCGAGCTGCGCCTCGGCCTGGGCAAGGGCTGCCTCGGCCTGGGTCACCGCGATCCTGGCGTCGCCGCTTTCAAGCGTGACGACGGGCTTGCCGGCTTCAACACGGTCGCCGCGGCGAACTGAGACGGTTTCAACTTGCGCGACCTCGATCGGGGCGAGCTGGACGTAGTCGCCCTCGACATAGCCGACAGCGAGCGGTGCGGGGGCGGCGCAGGCCGAAAACAGCTGTGCCGCAAAGGGGATGGAACAAAGGATACTCATGGCTTTCCTGCCTTTCGCGCGGCAATGATGGCCGCGACGTTTTCCCTGGCGATGCCGATGACCTTGCCGACCTCGGCTGGGCCGATGTCGGCCCAGCCCATGCGGCGCAGCACGGCGGCGCGGGCGATGCGGAAGTAGACGACCTGGCCGATCATCATGAAGACGCTGATCCTGACGCGCTCGCTTTCGGCCTCCTCGCCGGTGGCGGCGGCCCAGAGGAGACACAGCCTGCGGTGGACCGGCTCGAACACGCCGCTGTAGATGCGGTCGAGCGCATCGGTCGGCGTCGACAGCTCGCGCAACACGAACTGGACGATCTCGCCGGCCTCGGGGCGGGCGACCATGAAGCCGACCATGCGCTCCACCGCCGCCTCGATCTGGGCCTCGGCTTCCTCAGGCGTGACGGCCTGCGGCTGGGCCAGGGCGGTGTTGCCGAGCGCCTGCCCGGCAATGGCCTGGATCGTCATGACGACGTGGTCGGCGGCGGCAAGCCTGAGGCCTTCCTTGCCGCCGAAATGATAGGCGATCGAGCCGATATTGGCGTTGGCGGCGGTGGCGATCTCACGGGTGGAGGTGCCATCGAAGCCCTGGCGGCCGAACAGTTTCAGCGCCGCCATCACCAGCGCCAAACGGGTGGCGTCAGCTGCGGAGGGGTTTTGCGGGATCTGTGTCTTGCTCATGGCAGTTATTTAATCAATCGATTGATTAAAGTCAACAGAAATGTTGCGCCGCACGCCGCGCCGCGCTTTACTGGCGCCATGGCTAAGGAAATCGAACGCAAGTTCCTGGTGAACGGGCAGGAGTGGCGGAGCCTTGTCGAAGGCAGGATCCGCATCCGGCAGTTCTATCTCGCATCGAATACGGGCCGCTCCGTGCGGCTGCGCATCTCCGATGGCGAGGTGGCGACACTGACGCTGAAGTTCGGCACGAGAGGCCGCGAGCGCGACGAATTCGAGTACCAGGTGCCGCTCGCCGAGGCCGAGGAGATGATGGATTTCGCCATCGGCCGTGTCATCGAGAAGACACGTCATCATGTTAGCCATCGTGGCCGTCTCTATGAGATCGATGTGTTCGGCGGCGAACTGAGGGGGCTGGTCATCGCGGAACTCGAGACGCCGGAGGATGTTCCGGCTTCGGAACTGCCGGCATGGATCGGCCGCGAGGTGACCGACGATCCGCGCTACTACAACGCGTCGCTTGCCCACAGCGACGTCCCGGAGGCCGTTGCATGAGCTTTCGCATCGATCCGCGCCTGGCGCTTACCGGCGAGGTCCGCCGTATTGCCGGCGAAGAGATCGAGAAGATTGCCGCGCATCTGAACACCGCCCGCGACAACCCCGAAAAGGCACTGCACAACGCCCGCAAGCGCCTCAAGGCGCTGCGCGCGCTGCTGCACCTCGTCCGGCCGGGCGACGAGGCCTTCTGCCGCACCGAGAACGACCGCTACCGCGCCATCTCAGCGTCGATCGCCGGGCCGCGCCAGGCGACCGCGCTGATCGAAACCATCGACCGGCTGGCGGAGGATTTCGCCGAGGAAGCGGATGCCGCCGGCCTTGCCGCGATCCGCGCCAGGTTGGTGCGCCATCGCGCCCAGGCCGGCCACGGCGAGGCCGGGCTCAGCGTGGTGCTCGACACGGCAATCGCCGAATGCCAGGCGGGCTTTGCTGCCCTGCAGGCGCTGGCACTGCCCGACCTGCCGGAGAATGCCGCCGACGTCCTGGCCGACGGCGCACTGGCGACGCTCAGGCGCGCGCGCAAGGCGCTGGAGCAATCGCGCGAGCGCGGCGAAGCAGACGATTTCCATGACCTGCGCAAGGCGGTGAAGCGGCATGCCGCGCACCTCTCTTTGCTCCGCAAGCTGTGGCCATCGCCGGTCAAGCCGCGCCGGGAGCGCGCCGAAGCACTTGGCGAAAGCCTGGGCGAACTGCACGACGTGTTCGTCATGCGCCAACTGATCGAGGCAGGCGAAGCGCCGTTCGACGGTCCTGAGCCGAAACATCTGGTGAAATTGCTCAAGCGTTCGGAGAAGGCGCTGCGCAAGCTGTGCCTCAATGATGCTGCCGAATTGTTCGAGGACAGGCCCAGGCGCACGGCGCGCCGGCTGGCGAAGAAGGCCCGCGACGACCTCGTCGGAAGCATGGCGGATACCGAAGCCGACTAGCATCGGCAGCGCTGGCATCGCCGGCCCGGCTCATGTTACGTCCTGTGCGTCATGACGCAAAAGACCGACACCCTGCTCGACCGTTTCGGCCGCTGGCTCGCCTCCCGGCTGCAGGTCGAATCCTCCGGCTACGAGCCCTACACGCCATCGGACCCCGACACGCTGCGCCGGACGCTGGAGCCGGGCGACATCCTTTTGATCGAAGGCAACCAGCGCATTTCGGCCGTCATCAAGTACCTGACGCAGTCGACCTGGTCACACTCGGCGCTCTACATCGGCGACGCATTGCCGGAGCCGCAAGACGGCTCGGAACGGCTGCGGCTGATCGAGGTCAATCTCGGCGAAGGCTGCGTGGCCGTGCCGCTGTCGAAGTACCGCACCTACAACACCCGTATCTGCCGGGCCAACGGCCTGTCGCCGGAAGACCGCGACCATATTGTCAGGTTCATGGTCCAGAGGCTCGGCCTGAAATACGACCTCAAGAACATTTTCGACATGCTGCGCTACTTCGTTCCCAGGCCGCCGGTGCCGGTGCGCTGGCGCCGCCGCATGCTCGCCTTCGGCTCGGGTGACCCGACGCGGGCCATCTGCTCGACGATGATCGCCGAAGCCTATGGCGAGATCCGCTATCCGATCCTGCCCGAGATCACCCGCGCACCCGGCCGCGCCTCGGCGCAGTCGACCTACATGCGCCAGGAGATCATGCACATCCGCCACCACTCGCTGTACACGCCGCGCGACTTCGACCTGTCGCCCTATTTCAGGATCGTCAAGCCAACGCTGGAATATGGCTTCGACTACCGGCAGGTGACGTGGGGCGAGCAAGACAAGGCTGGCAATGGGGCGTGATCGCCCCGCCTGCTCAATCTTCCTGTTCGGAGAAGTCGTCGTCGAGGCGCTTTTCGAGGTCGACGAGGTCCTTGGGCAGCGGCAAGCCTTGCGCGCGCAACTCGCTCAGCTTTTCGCGCAGCTGCTCCTGCAATTCGTGGGAATCCTCGGGCTGGTTGACCATCTCCTGGAGCAGGACCGCTATCTGGGCCTTGATCTGTTCGAGCGCCATAGTCCGGTTCTCCTAGTTTCAGCTCACCTTAGCATGCGCGAAATCAGCTGCGCCGTATAATCGACCATCGGCACGATGCGGGCATAGTTGAGCCGGGTCGGGCCGATGACGCCGAGCGCGCCGACGACGCGGGCATCCTTGTCGCGATAGGGCGCGACGACAAGCGATGAGCCGGACAACGAAAACAGCCGGTTCTCCGAGCCGATGAAAATGCGCACGCCAGAGCCTTCCTCGGCGAGGTCGAGCAGCTGGATCAGCCCGTCCTGGGTTTCCATGTCCTCGAACAGGTGCTTGAGCAGTTCGATGTCGGCCTGGGCGGTGACGTTTTCGAGCAAATTGGCGCGGCCGCGCACGATGAGCCGCGACGGCAGGCCGCTTTCGGCGCCGGCCCACACGGCAAGGCCTTTTTCGACAAGATCCTGCGACAGCGTGTCGAGGGCGGCCTTGGTCTCATCCTTGATGCGGGCGATCTCGATCCGCGCCTCGGCAAGCGTGCGGCCACGGATGTGGGCGTTGAGGAAGTTGGACGCCTCATGCAACTGGGAAACGGTGACGCCGAGCGGCAGCTCGACGACGCGGTTTTCGACGTCGCCGTTCTGCGACACCAGCACGGCGAGCGCCTTGGTCGGCTCGAGCTGGATGAACTCGATGTGCTTGAGGGCAACCTCGTTCTTGGCGGCAAGCACCAGGCCGGCACCGCGCGACATGCCCGACAGCATCTGGCTCGCCTCGGTCAGCATGTGCTCCAGCGAAGCGCCCTCACCCGAAGCCTTGACCTGGGCCTCGATGACGCGGCGCTCCTCGTCGGAGAGATCACCGAGTTCCATGAAGGCATCGACGAAGAAACGCAGGCCCTTTTGCGTCGGCAGGCGGCCGGCGGAAATATGCGGGGCGTAGACGAGACCGAGATGCTCAAGGTCGCTCATCACATTGCGCACGGTCGCCGGCGACAGCGACGAGGGCAGCATGCGCGACAGGTTGCGCGACCCCACGGGCTCGCCATCCCTGAGATAGGAATCGACGATGCGCCGGAAGATGTCGCGCGATCGCATGTCGAGCGTCTGCAGCGTGGGATCGGGTACCGCTTTGGTCATCTGCTTCATGGTCTCCGTGCAAAATGATATAGACCCCACGGCCACGAACACAACAGCTCCAGCGGCGGAACCGGTTTTCCTTTGCGCTGGTCCGGCCATGGAGCTACAAGCCGGCAACAATTTCCGATTTCGCCATAGAAAGTAGCCGTATGCGCCCCTCCAAACGCCAATTCGACGAAATGCGCGCCATCTCCTTCGAGCGCAACGTGTCCAAGCACGCCGAAGGCTCGTGCCTTGTGAAGTTCGGCGACACCCATGTTCTGTGCACGGCGAGCCTGGAAGAGAAGGTGCCGGGCTGGATGCGCAACTCCGGCAAGGGCTGGGTGACGGCCGAATACGGCATGCTGCCGCGCTCGACCGGCGAGCGCATGCGCCGTGAGGCTTCGGCCGGCAAGCAAGGCGGACGCACGCAGGAAATCCAGCGGCTGATCGGCCGTTCGTTGCGCGCCGTCGTCGACATGGGCGCGCTCGGCGAGCGCCAGATTACCGTCGACTGCGACGTGATCCAGGCTGACGGCGGCACCCGTACCGCCTCGATCACCGGCGCGTGGATTGCGCTCTACGACTGCCTGCGCTGGATGGAGACGCGCCAGATGGTCAGCGTCGACAAGGTGCTGAAGGATCATATCGCGGCGATTTCGTGCGGCATCCATGACGGCCAGCCGGTCATCGACCTCGACTATCTCGAAGATTCCTCGGCCGGCACCGACGCCAATTTCGTCATGACCGGCAAGGGCGGCATCGTCGAGATCCAGGGCACCGCCGAAGGCACCCCGTTCTCGGAGGAAGAGTTCCTGGCGCTGATGGGCCTCGCCCGCAAGGGCATCACCCGGCTGGTCGACCTGCAGAAGATGGCGGTGGGCTGAGACACTCGCCATGCGGCTCTCGGCGATCCTCGAATCCGCGCTCTATGTCACCGATCTCGACGCCGCCGAGGCGTTCTACAGCGAGGTAATGGGGCTGGAGCGGATCGCCAAGGTGCCGGGGCGGCATGTGTTCTTCCGCTGCGGACAGGGTGTGCTGCTGCTGTTTGATGCCGACGCGACACGGCATCCGCCCAAGCCCGATGCCAGGCTGCCGGTGCCACCACATGGCACGACGGGTCAGGGACATCTGTGCTTTTCGGCGACCGCCGAAGAAGTCGAGCACTGGAAGACGAGGCTCGAAGGCGAAGGCATCGCCATCGAAGCCGACTTTGAATGGCCGCCCTTCGGCAAGGGCTCAGGAGGCGGCCGTTCCATCTATTTCCGCGATCCATCAGGCAATTCGCTTGAGATCGCCGAGCCGAAACTATGGGGCCTTTGATGCGCAAGCTTGCCGACAACGAGATCGTGATCGCCAGCCACAATGCCGGCAAGCTGCGTGAATTCGCCGACCTGATGGCGCCGTTCGGCATCGGCGCCAAGTCGGCCAAGGAATACGGCCTGCCCGAGCCCGACGAGACCGGCACGACCTTCGAGGAAAACGCCTACATCAAGGCGCTGGCCGCGGCGACCGCGACCGGGCTGCCGGCGATGTCGGACGATTCCGGGCTCGTCGTCGACGCACTCGACGGCGCGCCGGGCGTCTACACCGCGAACTGGGCCGAGAAGGAAGACGGCACGCGCGACTTCGCCATGGCGATGCAACGCACCGAAGATGCCATGCTGGAGCGCGGTGCGACGAAGCTCGACCAGCGCACCGGCCGCTTCGTCGCCGTCATCTGCCTGGCCTGGCCCGACGGGCACGCCGAGTATTTCCGCGGCGAGGCCGAAGGCAACCTGGTGTGGCCGCCGCGCGGCGAAAAGGGCTTTGGCTACGATCCGGTGTTTCTGCCGCAAGGATTCGACAAGACCTTTGGCGAGATGAGCGCCGAGGAAAAGCACGGCTGGAAGCCCGGCCAGGCCGATGCCCTGTCGCACCGTGCCCGCGCCTTCCAGAAATTCGCCCGCGCCATGCTTGGTTCGGCCTGATGGGCGTTACGTCGCTCAGCCGCGACCCCGGCTTCGGCGTCTATGTGCACTGGCCGTTCTGCGCGGCCAAATGCCCTTACTGCGACTTCAACAGCCATGTCCGCCACCAGCCGGTGGACCAGGAACGCTTTGCTCGCGCCTTCGCGTCAGAGCTTGCGACGATGAGGGCCCGCACCGGTCCGCGCGAGGTGACGAGCGTGTTCCTCGGCGGCGGCACCCCGTCGCTGATGAAGCCCGAGACGGTGGGGGCGGTGCTCGATGCGATCGCCGCCAACTGGACGATCGCTGACAACGCCGAGATCACGCTCGAGGCGAACCCCTCGTCGGTCGAGGCCGAGCGCTTCCGCGGCTACCGCTCCGCCGGCGTCAACCGCGTATCTCTCGGCGTGCAGGCGCTGAATGATGCCGATTTGCGTTTTCTCGGGCGGCTGCACAATGTCGAGGAGGCGCTGCATGCCATCGGCCTGGCGCGCGAAATCTTCCCACGCCTGTCCTTCGACCTGATCTATGCCCGGCCCGGCCAGAAGCCGGATGACTGGGCAGCGGAGCTGAAGCAGGCGATCGGCTATGCCGTCGACCATCTGTCGCTCTACCAGCTGACAATCGAGGAAGGCACGCGCTTCTTCCAGCTCTACAACGCCGGCAAGTTCGAGATCCCCGACGGCGAGCACGCGGCCGAGCTCTATGCCATTACCCAAGAGGTGACGGCGGCGCACGGGCTTCCGGCCTACGAGATTTCGAACCACGCCAGGCCGGGTGCGGAGAGCCGGCACAATTTGACCTACTGGCGCTACGGCGAATATGTCGGTGTCGGCCCCGGCGCGCATGGACGGTTCCTGGAAGACGGCACACGCGTGGTGACCATCGCCGAGAAGACGCCCGAGCGCTGGGCCGAACTGGTCGAGGAGCGTGGCCATGGCATTACCGGCGGCGAGATCCTCAACCGCTCGGAAGAGGCCGACGAGTTCCTGCTGATGGGCCTGAGGCTTGTCGAAGGCATCGACCTCGCGCGCTACGAAGTCCTGTCAGGCAAGTCGCTGTCTTCGGCGCGGCTATCGATCCTGCAGGGCGAAGGCCTGGTGGCGCCGATCGGCAATTCGCGCCTGCGCGCGACGCCCGAGGGCATGATCGTGCTCGACGCCGTCGTCGCCGACCTGGCGCGGTAGCAGAGGCTGCGGTGAAGAACGTGCTCTTCGTCTGCAGTCAGAACAAGTTGCGCAGCCCGACCGCCGAGCAGGTGTTTGCCACCCGCCGCGACATCGAGGTCGATTCCGCTGGTACCAATCATGACGCCGAGAACCCGCTGACGCCGGAACTTGTCGCCTGGGCCGACATCATCTTCGTGATGGAAAAGACCCACCGCACCAAGCTGCAGAAGAAGTTCGCCAAGGCGCTCAAGGCGCGCGTCGTCTGCCTCGACATTCCCGACGACTACGCCTTCATGGACCCGGCGCTGGTCGCGCTGCTGGAAGAGCGGGTGCCGAAGCACCTGCGCTGAGCCCGATCAGGCCTTCCGCTTCAGCGAAAACACGTTGAGCCCTTCGACGTCTTCCTCGATGCGCTGCCAGCCGAGCCGCTCGTAGAAGGCGGAGACGGCGGGTTTGGCACAGAGATAGGCAGTGTCGAAACCCTGCAGGAACGCTGCTTCCGCCCCGGCCTGGACAAGTGCTGCGCCGATGCCGGATTTCCTGGCGGCTTCATCGACCCAGACGGCGGCCACCCATGGCGAATATTGCGGCCGCGATTCCAGATCGCTTTCGATCAGATGGGCGGTGCCCAGAAAGGTGTCGCGGTCATGGGCGACGAGCGCCTGCGGCAGGCCGGTCGAAGCAAAATTCTCGTCGACAAGGCCCCGGATGAAGGCAAGTTCATGGCCGTCCTGGCGCCACCAGGCATTCCAGATGCGGACGGCAACGTCGCCAGCAAATTCCGGCCTGTCGCGAAGATCGGAGATCGAATAGGTCTCGTGCGTCGCCATGGTGTCAGCTCGATTTCGAAGGTTTCAAGCGCCGGGTACAGCATGCGCAAGCAACTATCCAGCAGCCAAGAGATCAGAACAAAGGAGCCAATATGAACCCGCATTCGCATCCTGGCAGCTCTGGGCGGTGCTTTCGGCCATCTTTGCGGCACTGACGGCGATCTTTGCCAAGGTCGGCATCGAGAACATCAACTCGGATTTCGCCACGCTGATCGGGCGGTGATCCTGCTAGTGCTGGCGGGAATCGCGGCCGCCGCCGGGCAAGCGCAGGCGCTGGATTCGATTTCGGGGAAGACTTATGCCTTCCTGATCCTATCGGGGCTGGCCACGGGGGCATCGTGGCTGTGCTACTTCCGCGCGCTGAAGCTCGGAAACGCGGCGCAGGTGGCGCCGATCGACAAGCTAAGCGTCGTTCTTGTCGCGGTGTTTGGCGCCATTTTCCTTGGCGAGCGACTTGGCACGGCGAACTGGCTCGGCGTCGCGCTGATCGCGGCGGGCGCGGTTCTGGTCGCCACCAAGTCGTGAGGGCGGCGCCGCTTTGGTGGCTGCGTCAAGGCGGGAGATGAAGGCGTCGAAACGATGGGGCATGGCCGGTACGATTGCCTCTGTTCACGAATCGCTCTCGTTCCGATCCGCGGCGGCGATTTGTTTCCCGCACTGTGGCAAAGCCATGGCGAAAACGATCACATCCTTTTGCAAGCGCGGCCCCGCCATGCCAATGAGGGGGTGAAAGAGAGGCGGCGTGCAGAACAACGAAAACAAGCGGGTCTATGTCATCGGCCAGACCGAAATCGCGGCGCGACCGCTGACGCCCGCGCTCTATCTGGTGGCGACGCCGATCGGCAATCTCGGCGACATCACGCTGCGCGCGCTGGAGACGCTGGCCGGGGCGGACCATGTCGCCTGCGAAGACACCAGGGTGACCCGCGTCTTGCTCGACCGCTACGGCATTCGCCAGCGTCCGACCGCCTATCACGAACATAATGCCAGCGAAGCCGGGCCACGGCTGATCGAGGCATTGGAGAACGGCTGCAGCGTGGCGCTCGTCTCCGACGCCGGCACGCCGCTGGTCTCCGATCCCGGCTTCCGGCTTGTCGGGCAGGCACAGGAGCGCGGCATCCGCGTCGTGCCGGTCCCCGGTGCTTCGGCGGTGTTGGCGGCGCTGACCGCCTCGGGGCTGCCGTCGGACGCGTTTTTCTTCGCCGGCTTCCTGCCGGTCAAGGACGGGCAGAAGCGGACGCGGCTTGAAGAGGTCAAGGCCGTGCCCGGCACGCTGATCTTTTTTGAATCGCCGCGCCGGCTGGCCGACACGCTTGAAGCGATGACCGACGTGCTTGGTGCGCGCCCAGCGGCGATCGGGCGCGAACTGACCAAGACCTTCGAGGAGATCCGCACCGGCACGCTGGCCGAGCTCGCGGCGCATTATGCCGAAGCCGACACCCCCAAGGGCGAGGTCGTGGTCTGCGTGGCACCGCCCGAGGAGCGGACCGAGACGGCCGACGACGTCGACAAGCTGTTGCTGTCGCTGGCCAAGGAAATGCCGGCGTCGAAGGCGGCAGCGGAGGCCGCGCGGATGACCGGCGGGCAGAAATCGACACTCTACCGTCGTCTGCTGGAACTGCGCGAAGGGTCGGATGACTGACCGCCTCGCCCGCCAGTACGCTCAACGTCGCGGTCATCGCGGCGAGTGGCTGGCGGCATTGGCGCTGATGCTCAAGGGCTACCGCATCGTCGCGCGGCGCTACAAGACCAAGCTCGGCGAGATCGACCTGATCGCCCGGCGCGGCGACCTGGTGCTGATCGTCGAGGTGAAGGCGCGGAAAACGCTGGTCGAGGCGATGGATGCAGTGGCCTACGGCTCGGAACGGCGCATCGAGGGCGCCGCCGATCTGTGGCTCGCCCGCCAGCCGGATTATGGCCGGCTTTCGGTGCGCTTCGACATGGTGGCGGTGCTGCCGAGGCGCTGGCCGGTGCATGTCGAAAACGCGTTCCAGGGACGGAACTGAGCATGGAGCGGCGCATCGTGCGTCGCGTTGGGCCTTTACGCCTGCGGCCAATGCCCTTAACAGGCCACGCAAGCCCGCGACACGGGCAATCGAGGTTCGCGCCCGAGGGCGCCTGAGTTACTGGAGATGGCCATGTCCCTTCCCGACCGCCTGAGCAACGACCCGCGCAGCCCGTTTTTCAACGCCGAGGCGCTGCAGGCGGGCGTCGGCATCCTGTTCAACGGCAAGGAGCGCCAGGACGTCAGCGAGTATTGCGTCAGCGAAGGCTGGATCCGCGTGCCGGCCGGCAAGTCCAAGGACCGCTACGGCGAGCCGATCACCATCAAGCTCAAGGGCACTGTCGAGGCTTTTCCGAAGCCGTGATAGCGGCTTGCCGCCAGGCGTAGGCGGTAAGCACCCCACTCCGGTTCGCTGCGCGAACCATCTCTCCCCCTGCCCGGGGGAGAGGAAGCGCCAGTCATTGCGGCCGCTGCACTGCCCTGCGACCGGCGGGGCAGAGGCGCGAAAGCGCTCGACCTGCAGGTGGGGCAGCAGGTCAGCCGGTGATGTTGAAACCAGCCGCTGCCGAATCGGCCGGCTCCGGCACGACGCTTCGGACATCGGCGCCGGGCGGCCCCTTCCAGAATGCCTCGAGCATCAAGGCAACCGCTTCTTCCGGGCCTGAAATCAGGGCGTTGACGGAACCGTCGCGCTCATTGCGGACCCAGCCATTCAGGCCGAGACGCCTTGCCTCGCGCTGCGTCCAGACGCGGAAGCTGACGCCCTGGACGTGGCCTGATATGCGGACGAGAACGGCTTTCTGGTCGTCTGGCATGAGGCCTCCTACCGCGAGAATTCCCCTCCCCCTTGTGGGGAGGGGTTAGGGGTGGGGGTGCCCCCAAGCATCGTCGCCCCTCGATTTACCCCCACCCTTTATCCCTCCCCACAAGGGGGAGGGAGGCGTCGGCGTGGCGCGTGCCCCATCCTTCGACAGGCTCAGGATGAGGCCTACCGTTTCGTTACCCGCATCGGCAGGCCGCCCTGCGGCTGGGTGGTCAGTTTCTGCACCGGCCATGGTTTGGTCTCGGCAGTGGTGTCGAAGCGGAAACGGGAGAGCAGGATGGCGAGGGCGATGATCGCCTCCTGCATGGCAAAGCTCATGCCGATGCAGACGCGCGGGCCGGCGCCAAACGGCAAATACTGGTAGCGGTCGATCCTGTCGCGGTTTTCGGGATGGAAACGCTCGGGCATGAAGGCGTTGGGGCGGTCCCACAGCTTGCGGTGGCGATGCACCGTCCACGGCATGACCAGCACCTGCGCCTTGCGCGGAATCTTGAAGCCTTTGTACTCGTCTTCGGCGATCGGCTCGCGGTTGATCGAAGGTGCGGGCGGATAGAGCCTGAGCGCTTCCTCGAAGGCGGCGCGGGTATAGGGCATGGCGTCGAGCCATTTGACCGGATCGGGCTCGCGCGCCAGCACCGCGTCGATCTCCTGTTCGACGCGGTCGCGCTCCCAGGTCGCTTCGGCGAGGCAGTAGATCGTCCAGCCCAAGGCGCGGGCCGTGGTTTCGTGGCCGGCGCCGATGAAGGTGATGATGTTGTCTTCGATCTCCTGGCGGGAGAGCCCATCCGGCCCCTCGGCGCGCAAAAGCAAGGTCAAGAAGTCCTCGGGCGCGCCGTCGGGATCACGCGCCAGCTTGTCGCTGCGCATCGCCACCGTGTCGGTGACGATCTTGCGGAAGTAGGCCATGGTCTTGCGGCCGCGGATGCGGGTGAGGCGCGGCAGCCATTCAGGCGCGCGCAACAGGTCGAGCGGATCGACACGGCCCATGGTCTCGAACAGCCGGTCGATCTCGTGGGCAAAACTGCCGGCTTCGCCCGCGATTTCGCCCGAAAACAGCGTCTCGGCCAGGATTTCGTAGGTCAGCATGGTCATGTCCTGGGCGACATCGACCGTACCGGTGGCGTCGTCGTAGCGTTTGACGAAATCGAGCGTGCGGGCCAGCATCGGCTGGGCGAAGCCGAAGATGTGGCGCGGGGTGAAAACAGGCGCCATGGCCTTGCGCGAGCGCTTCCAGACGTCACCCTCGGCGGTCAAAAGCCCGTCGCGCAGGATCGGCCTGAGGATCATCTGGCGGACGGTCGCCATCTTGTAGTTCCTGGCGTTGTCGACCAGCACGTGGCGGATGAGGCCGGGATCGTTGGCGATGACCAGCGGGCCGCCGACGCCTGAAACCGAAATCCACGGCTCGTTGTAGGACGGCTCGCCCCACAGCTCGAGCGGGTTACGGTAGACGATGCGCATCATCTCCAGCGTCGAGGGCGGCTTGGTGCGCGGTATCGGCGCCGGCGGGACGAAGGGTTCCGGTCTTGTATCCATCAGATTTGCCTCATCGCCTGAATGTAGGTGCCGCGGAGGCAGGCGTCCATGCGGAGGCGCGTGATGACCGAGATGTGACCCAGTCACCAAAAGGTGCCTTCTTGCCACGGGAGGGTTTCAGCGCCTATTTCCCGCCAGTCACCATTGGATACCTGCCCACCCAAGGACTGAAATCTTGAAACACCAGCTCAACATCGTCGTGGCCAGCACCCGCCCCGGCCGCGTCGGACCCGTTTTCGCCCGTTGGCTCGAAGCCTATGCGCGCGAACACGGCAAGTTCGAACCTGTCATCACCGACATCGACGCCTTCGGCCTGCCGATATTCGACGAACCCAAGCACCCGCGCCTGGGCCAGTACGAAAACGAACACACCAAGCAGTGGTCGGAAGCGATCAAGCCTGCGGACGCCTTCGTGTTCGTGACACCCGAATACAACTACTTCGCAGCACCGGCGCTGGTGAACGCCATCGACTATCTTTCCCGTGAATGGAACTACAAGCCGGCAAGCTTCCTGAGCTATGGCGGCGTCTCAGCGGGCTTGCGCGCCGTGCAGTCGGAAAAGCTGCTGCTGACCTCGGTCAAGATCATGCCGATCCCAGAGGCGATCGCGATCCCCGCCTTCACCCAGCATCTCCAGGAGAATGGCGAGTTCAAGTCGAACGCGCTGATCGACGACAGCGCCAAGACGATGCTCAACGAGCTGTTCCGCTGGAGCGAAGCGCTGAAGCCGCTGCGGGCTGGCTGACCACATTGTCGCCTCAGGACCACAGCTGAGGCGACGACCATCGCCTTTGCGGAAATTCAACCACTTGGCATGCAACCTATCCCTGACGGTGGCGTTTGGCCCATGCAACCAGTCAACAGGGAATACGTGTAGAGTGACATGATGAACTGCAAGGTGATGGTGGTTGAGGACGAAATCTTCGTTGCCACCGAAATTGAAAGCATGCTCGAAGAACTCGGGCACCACCCGGTCGGCATCGCCATGGACTCGGCGAGCGCGCTCGATCTGGCGCAGCATGCCGAAATAGCGCTTGTCGACCTCAACTTGCGGGACGGCCCGACCGGACCTTCGCTGGGCAAGATCCTTGCCGAGCAGTTTGGGGTGACAGTGCTGTTCATGACCGCCAATCCTTCGCAACTGGGCGACGGCATACCCGGCACGATCGGTGTACTGCCCAAGCCGGTGATGGACGAAGAACTACGCGAGGCGGTGCGATATGCCGTGGCGCGCCGACGCCGTTTGCCTGCCGATCCGCCAGCTCGGCTGAAGCTGTTTGCGGACAATTGCAACGACAGCGAGGATGGGCTTGGCGTGACGGCCTGACAGAGACGCGGCTGCTCGAGATTTGAGGGCGCTCCGGCAGACGCCGTTGCGCCCTTCGTCGTTTCCGCGATCTAGCGCCGGAGCGTCACCGAGCGGTTGAGTTGTGCCACGGGCACGGTCAGTTCCACTTCAAGTCCGGCCTCATTCCACCGCCGCTGCAGCGTACCGCCAAGCTGGCCCTGGACACTGAGCGTGATCAGCCGGCTGCCAAAACCTTCGCCTGCGGGCGGGCCCGACACCGGCGCGCCGCCTGTTTCCTTCCAGACCATGCGGTAGGTGTCTCGGTTCACGACGGCATCGACGACCACGCGGCCCTCTGCCTCCGCCAAGGCGCCATACTTCGCCGCGTTGGTGGCGAGCTCGTGAAACAGCAGCGCCAGCGGGGTGGCCGCGCCGTCGTCGATCGTGGCGTCGTCACCGTTGAAGGTGAACCGGCCGGAAGCGTCGCCGACATGCGGAGCGAGCAGAAGCTCGACGAGGGCGCGCAACGAAGACTGGTTGTTCTGCGGCCGCGATGCCTGACTGTGCGGCCGGACGAAATCATGCGCCTTGCCCATGGCGCTGATGCGCTGCCTGAGCTGGTCGGCCAGAGGCTTGATATCGGGATAGGAGCGCGCCGAGAGGCTGATGATGCCGTTGAGCACCGAAAAGATGTTCTTGATGCGGTGGCTTAGCTCGTGCGCGACGATCTCGCGCTCTTCGGCAACCAGCTTGGTCTCGTGGATGTCGGTGCAGGTGCCGAACCAGCGGATGATCTCGCCGGCCTCATTGCGGATGGGCAGCGCCCGGCCCAGCGTCCAGCGGTACTCGCCATTGGCGTGGCGCAGCCGGTACTCGATCTGGTAAGGCTCGCCGGTGGCGAGCGAATGGCGCCACAATTCCCAGGCGCGACCCTGGTCGTCGGGATGGAACATGCCTGCCCATGCCTCGCCATCCGTCGAACCCGGCGGCATGCCGGTGAATTCGTACCAGCGCGCATTGTAGTAATCATGGAAACCATCCGGCCGGGTCGACCAGACCATCTGCGGCATGGTGTCTGCGAGCGTACGGAAGCCGGCTTCACTTGCGGCCAGTGCCGCCTCGACGGCCTTGCGCTCGGTGATGTCGATGACGACGCCCGGCAGGCGTGGATTGCCGCCGACAGTGTCGAAAAACTTACCAGTGGCGAGCACCCAGCGGATACGGCCATCGCCATCGACGAGGCGGTATTCGGCCCGAAAACCGCCTCGGCCGGCGATCGCCTCGTCGGTCTTGCGCGCGACGAAGTCGCGGTCGGCGGGATGGATGCGCCTGAAGAAGTTTTCAGCCGAAATGCCCTCTTCCGCGGCGGCGAGGTCGACGCCGAACATTTCGGCGAAGCGCGCATCGGCAGTCACGATCCGGTTGGTCAGATCCAGTTCCCAGGCCCCGACGATGCCGGACGCCTCGAGCGCCAAGGACAGGCGTTCCTCGCTGCGGGCGAGCGCCTTTTCGGCACGTACGCGCTTGGTGGTCTCCGCAAGGATGGCGAATGCGCCAACCGCTTCGCCGTCGTCGTCGAGCAGCGGGCTATAGTCGAGCTCGAGCCAGACACGCTCGGCCGCACCATTGCGCCACAGCACGAGTTCCTGATCCTCGTAGGTCAGCGTTTCACCCTGGAAGATGCGGTCGATGACCGTGTGGTTGAACTGCGCGACCTCGGGCCAGCTGTCGAAGACCGACGTGCCGAGGCAAGCCGGATGCCTGGCGCCTGCGATGTCGCGGTAGGCGTCGTTGTAGATCATCACGCCCTTGCGGCCAATCAGCAGGCACATCGGCATCGCCGATGCCAGCATGATGCGGATCGTCATGCGCACGACTGCCGGCCAGGAACTGATCGGACCGATCGGCGTCGACGACCAGTCCAGCGCTTCGATGAGCCCGGCGAGTTCGCCTGAAACGATCGGATTGGAAACCTTGTCATCGGCCTTCAACGGTCTTGTGGTCGGCATGGGCAGGAGTTTTCTCGGCTGAAATCTGTTGTGAAAGTGTCGGACAGTAAAAATCAGCCCCACGGCATCAACCGGAGGCGGGGCGGCAGTATTGATGAGCCTGAATGCGCCAGTGCGGCGTTTGTTCCCGAACTCCGACAACATCAACGGACGAAAAATCACATAGTTTCAGCCGCCTGCCAACAAACGGCAGCATCTCCCAAGGTAAGATCGGCAAGATGCTGCCGTCGGGTGGCTCCGGTAGTAGGGGCGGCATTTGGCTCGCCTAAACGGCGGCCTGGTACAGGTTTTTGGTGCATGCCGCAGGCGCCTTCGAACCGGCCGAATCGTCAAGCCCGAGCGTGGGCCACCGCAAGGCGGCGCGGTGGGTGGTTATCCCCTCGCAAAAGCCCCCTAAAACTTGGAAAAACCACACTTAACGCCTATATCTGGGGGACCAACGGGCGTGCGATTCGGGGCCGATTTTGCCGCGTCCTCCTGCGGCAGTCAGACGAAAGTTTTTCATGAGCGACCAGTCCGAGAACCTTCCCGGCGCAGAAGCCGAGTACGGCGCAGATTCCATCAAGGTTTTGAAGGGGTTGGACGCTGTCCGCAAGCGCCCTGGCATGTATATCGGCGACACCGACGATGGCTCTGGCCTGCACCACATGGTCTACGAAGTGGTCGACAACGCCATCGACGAGGCGCTGGCCGGCCACGCCACGCTGGTGACGGTGTCGCTCAATCCGGACGGTTCGGTGACCGTCACCGACAACGGCCGCGGCATTCCGACCGATATGCACGAAGAAGGTGTGTCGGCGGCCGAGGTCATCATGACGCAGCTGCACGCCGGCGGTAAGTTCGACCAGAATTCCTACAAGGTTTCGGGCGGCCTGCACGGCGTCGGCGTCTCCGTCGTCAACGCGCTTTCGGTGTTCCTCAAGCTGAAAATCCGCCGCAAGGGCAAGATTTTCGAGATGAGCTTCACCCATGGCGTGGCCGACGCGCCGCTGCGCGAAACCGGCGATGCGGGCAATGAGACCGGCACCGAAGTCACCTTCATGCCGTCGAGCGACACCTTCACCATGATCGAGTTCGACTATGGCACGCTGGAGCACCGGCTGCGCGAACTCGCCTTCCTCAATTCGGGCGTGCGCATCGTTTTGTCCGACAAGCGCCATGCCGACATCAAGAGCCAGGAGCTGCTCTATGACGGCGGCCTTGTCGAGTTCGTGAAGTATCTCGACCGTGCCAAGAAGCCGCTGATCAGCGCCCCGATCGCGATCCGGGCCGAGCGCGACGGCATCACCGTCGAAGTGGCGATGTGGTGGAACGACAGCTACCACGAAAACGTGCTGGCCTTCACCAACAACATCCCGCAGCGCGACGGCGGCACCCACCTTGCCGGCTTCCGCGGAGCCTTGACGAGGCAGGTGACCGGCTATGCCGAAACCTCAGGCATCGCCAAGAAGGAAAAGGTTTCGATCACCGGCGACGATTCCCGCGAGGGCCTGACGGCGGTGCTTTCGGTCAAGGTTCCCGACCCGAAATTCTCGTCGCAGACCAAGGACAAGCTGGTTTCGTCGGAAGTCCGCCCTGTCGTCGAAAGCCTGGTCAACGAGGCGCTTGGCACCTGGTTCGAGGAACACCCGGCTGAGGCCAAGACGCTGATCGCCAAGGTGGTGGAAGCCGCCGCCGCGCGCGAGGCGGCGCGCAAGGCGCGCGAGCTGACCCGCCGCAAGGGCGTGCTCGACATCACCTCGCTGCCCGGCAAGCTTGCCGACTGCCAGGAACGCGATCCGGCCAAGTCCGAAATCTTCATCGTCGAGGGTGACTCGGCCGGTGGTTCCGCCAAGAGCGGGCGCTCGCGCCAGAACCAGGCGATCCTGCCATTGCGCGGCAAGATCCTGAACGTCGAGCGCGCGCGTTTCGACCGCATGCTGTCATCGGAGATGATCGGCACGCTGATCACCGCGCTTGGCACCTCGATCGGCAAGGACGAGTTCAACGCCGACAAGCTGCGCTACCACAAGATCATCATCATGACCGACGCCGACGTCGACGGCGCCCACATTCGTACGCTGCTGTTGACGTTCTTCTTCCGCCAGATGCCGGTGCTGATCGAGCGCGGGCACCTCTATATCGCCCAGCCGCCGCTCTACAAGGTGGCGCGCGGCAAGAGCTCGCAGTACCTCAAGGACGAGAGCGCCTTCGAGGAATATCTCGTCGACGTCGGCCTCGACGAGGCCTCGCTGACGCTGTCGTCGGGCGAAGTGCGGACCGGCCAGGACCTGCGCGCGGCGATAACCGATGCGCTCGGCGTGCGCACGCTGATCGACGGCCTGCACACGCGCTATTCGCGCTCGGTGGTCGAGCAGGCGGCAATCGCCGGCGCGCTCAATCCCGACATTTTCAACGATCTTGGCCGCGCCAAGGCGATGGCGGAGACGATCGCCCGGCGCCTCGACCTGATTTCGGAAGACATCGAGCGCGGCTGGACCGGCCATATCTCGACCGACAATGACGGCTCGGGCGGTTATGTGTTCGAACGCACGCTGCGCAGCGTCAAGGAGAGCGTCCATCTCGACATGGCGCTGATCAACTCCGCCGACGCGCGCGCCCTCGACCGGTTTGCCGGCCGTCTCACCGAGCTTTATGCCGAGCCGCCGGTGCTGCGCCGCAAGGAAAACGCCGAGACCATTGCCGGGCCGATGGCACTTCTGGCCGCTGTCTTCGCATCGGGCCGCAAGGGCCTGACCATGCAGCGCTACAAGGGCCTGGGCGAGATGAACGCCGAGCAGCTGTGGGAAACCACGCTCGATCCAAACGTGCGCACGCTGCTGCAGGTCAAGGTGCATGACGCCACCGACGCCGACGCGCTGTTCTCGCGCCTGATGGGCGACGAGGTCGAGCCGCGCCGTGACTTCATCCAGGAAAACGCGCTCAGCGTGGCCAATCTCGACGTCTGATCGCAACGTTTAGCGTGTTTTGCACCTCGCCTCGTTCGCGCTGCCGCGGAGGGGGCGATTGTGTTTTCTGGGGTGCTGAGGTCAACGCTCGAAGTACCCCCACCCCTACCCCCTCCCCACAAGGGGGAGGGGGATGCCTTCCATTGCCGCGACCACAATCGATCACACAGCGCAGCCGTAAGAGCAGCTCCGCACGTTTACGTTGGGATGAACATCCGCACACTCGTCGGAAGGCGAGGCGCGACCATTCCCCTCCCCCTTGTGGGGAGGGGTTAGGGGTGGGGGTATCGGCTCGCTCAACGTCTCTGACCGAGAGCACATTGCACCGGTCACGCGTTGATGTAGCTTGGCGGCGAACATTGCAGGGAAGCCCCATTGCCTCTTCGACGTAGCCTGGCCTTCATCACCGCAATCGCTGCCTGGGCGGCACTCGGACTGCAGCTTGGCCTGCTCATCGACCAGATGATGAGTGCCGGCGCGTCGGTCGTCGAGGCAGTGTGGCGGTTCTTCGGCTACTTCACCATCATCATGAACCTGATGGCGGCTGTGGTGGCGAGCGCCCTGGTGCTGAACCCCACCGGGCGCCTCGCCGGACCACGCTCGCGGCTGGTGACGGCGGCGGCGATCGTCTTCGGCGGCCTCGTCTATTCCGTGGCGCTGAGGGCGATCTGGCAGCCGACCGGCTGGCAGGCTGTCGCCGACCATGCGCTGCATGACGCCACGCCCGTGCTGTTTTTCCTGACGTGGCTTGCCTGGGACCATGGCGGGCTCAGATGGCGGGATGCGCTGTGGGCCGTCGTGCCACCGCTGGGCTACTGCGCCTATGCCTTCGCCAGGGGCGCCGCCGACGGCTGGTACGCCTACTGGTTCCTCAACCCGGAAGCGCTGAACCTCAAGCAGCTGTCGGCCAGCATCGTGCTGCTGACCGCAGCCTTCCTCATCATTGCCGTCACGCTGATTGCGATCGACCGCATGCTGGCGCGCGGACGCCGTGACGTCGTCCGTCCGGCAAGTCAGTCAGGCTCGCGCAGCCTGTAGCCGACGCCGGTTTCGGTGGTGATGTATTGCGGCTCGTCGGGGGTCTTTTCGATCTTCTGCCTGAGCTGGCGGACATAGACCCTGAGATATTGCACGTCGGCCGACCCGCCCCAGACATGTTCGAGCAGGAAGCGGTGGGTCAGAACCTTGCCGGCATGCTGCACCAGCACGCGCAGGATATCGTATTCCTTGGGCGACAGCTTCACTTCCTGACCGCCCAGCCTGACGATGCGCTTGACCAGGTCGACTGACAGCTCGCCGGTCTGGAACACCGGTTTTTCGCCCTGCTGCTGCAAACGGTGGCGAAGGGCGGTGCGGATGCGCGCGGCCAACTCGTTCATGCCGAAGGGTTTTGAGACATAGTCGTCGGCGCCGAGTTCCAGCGCCTTGACGATGCCGGCTTCATCGGTGCGGCTCGACAGGATGAGCACCGGCACCTGCAGGCCCTCGTTACGCCAGGTGGCAAGCAGATCATGGCCGGCGATGTCGGGCAGGCCGAGATCAAGCAGGATCAGGTCGGGCTTTTCTTCCTTGACCAGCGCCATCGCCGTCTTGCCATTCGGCGCCTCGCTGATGGCGTAGCCTTGGGTGCCTAGCCCAACGCGCAACAGCTTGCGGATCGGTGGCTCGTCATCGACGATCAGGATCTTCACCGACGTGTTGGTCATGCAATTGCGTCCAGGTTTGGTCCGTCCAAAGTAGGCCGCTCGGCCGGCACCGGCATGGTGATGGTGAAGACCGCGCCGGGCCGGTCGGCCCGATTCGAGGCAATGATGGTGCCGCCCAGCGCCTCGACGAAGCCACGGCAGATCGACAGGCCAAGGCCGGTGCCGGCGCGGACATGGTCGCCCTTGCGGACGCGATAGAACGTATCGAAGATCCGTTCCAGATCGGCCTGCGGAATACCGGGACCTTCGTCCATGATCTGGATCGCCACCGACGCGCCGTCGGCCCAGCCGCGGATGCGGATCGTCGAGCCTTCCGGAGCATATTTCGCGGCATTGTCGAGCAGGTTGAACAGCACCTGCTCGAACAGCACCGGATCGAGCTTCAGCATCGGCAGGTCGGCCGGCATGTCGAGCTCGGTCTTGTGATTGGCGGTGATCTTGGCGGCACGGCGCAAGGCACTGCCGACAACGTCGCCGACATAATGCAGCGCGGAATTGGGTTCCATCGCACCCGACTCGAGCTTGGTCATGTCGAGCAGGTTGGCGATGAAGCGATTGAGCCGCTCGGACTCGTCAAGCACCGTCGAGACCAGTTCCGCCCTGCCCTCCTCGGGCAACGAAACGCCGAACTCGCGCAGTGCGCCAGCCGCGCCCATGATGCTGGCCAGCGGGGTCTTGAGGTCATGCGAGATCGAGGTCAGCAGCGCCGAGCGCAGCCTGTCGGCTTCGACGGCGAGCTTGGCACGGTCGACGTCGGCGACGAGCTGAATGCGCTCGATGGCGACCGCCGCCTGGTCGGCAAGCGCATCGAACAGCCGCTGCTGCTCGGGCGTCAGCAGCGGGCCCTGGCGGTCATTGTCGAGACCGACGACACCGACCGCCATGCGGCCGGTGCGGAGCGGCAGATAAAGCCGCTTGGCGCCCGGCAGCGTGTCGGCGCCACGACCGGCGGCGCGGTTGTGCTCCCAGGCCCATTTGGCGGCGGCGATGTCGGCGTCGACGAGCGTGTCGTCGGGCGGATAACCGGCCTTGACGGCGATGCTGCCATCCTCGGGCAAGAGCAGCACGACGCGGACCTTGAGCATCGAGGCGATCTGGAAGGCGGTGGCCCACAGAACGTCGTCGAGCGTGCCGGTGCCGGCGAGCTTCTTGGAGAAGAGATAGAGGTCCTCGGTCAGGCGCGCACGCTCGCGGGCGGCGGCGGCCTGGCGCTGGACGCGGCCAGTCAGGTTGGAGGCGATGACGGCAACGATCAGGAAAAACAACAACGCCACGACGCTTTCGGGGTCGGCGATGGTCAGCGTGTAGAGCGGCGGCAGGAAGAAGAAATTGTATGCAAGCGCGCTAAGTATCGACGCAAACAGCGCGGGCCTAAGGCCGAGCGTCACCGCGGAGGTCAGCACCGCCATGATGAAGACGAGCGCGATGTTGCGGACGTCGAGGAACTGCTGCAGCGCCATGCCGACGACGAGCGCGCCGACGACATGCAGCCCAGCCGTGAGATAGGGCCATGGGTCGAAGCGCCGCCGTGGGATGGCTGTCTTCACGCCTTGCGAGGCGGGCGCTGCGTCCTGCTCCGTGCCAGAGGTGACATGGACACTGATGTTGCCGGCCTGGCGGATCAGGTCATGGGTGACCGAACCCTCGAAATATTCGCGCCAGCGCGACTTGGCCGGCTTGCCGACGACGATGTGGGTGAAATTGTGGGTGCCGGCATGGCGGACGATGTCTTCGGCCACCGACTGGCCGGGAATGGTGACGGCCTCGCCGCCAAGCTGCTCGGCCAGCCGCATGGTCGCGGCGAGCCGGTCCTTGTCGGCGTCGGGCAGGTTGGCCGAGCGCGACGTCTCGACGTGGAGCGCCGCCCATGGCGCGCGCAGGCGGTCGGCCTGGCGGCGGGCGTAACGAACCAGCGAGGCTCCGCGGGGATGCTCGTCGACGGCGACAAGCACGCGGTCGCCGGCGGCCCACGGCCCTTCGATGGCATGGGCCTGCATGTGGGTGAGCAGCTGCTCGTCGACACGCTGGGCTGTGCGGCGCAGCGCCAGTTCGCGCAGGGCGGTCAGGTTGCCGGGCGAAAAATAGTTCTCGATGGCGCGGCGCGCCGTGGTCGGCACATAGACCTTGCCTTCATGCAGGCGCTTGATCAGGTCGTCGGGCGTGAGGTCGATGATCTCGACGTCGTCGGCGCGGTCGATGATCGAGTCAGGAACCGTCTCGCGCACGGTAACGCGCGTGATCTGGGCGACGATGTCGTTGAGGCTCTCGACATGCTGGATGTTGAGCGTGGTGTAGACGTCGATGCCCTGGGTCAGCAGTTCCTGGACGTCGAGATAACGCTTGGGATGGCGGCTGCCCGGTGCGTTGGTATGGGCGAGTTCGTCGACAAGCGCGAGGGCTGGCCGGCGCGCGATGATGGCGTCGAGATCCATCTCGTCGAGCTTGCGGCCCTTATATTCGACCGCCTTGCGCGGAATGACCTCAAAACCTTCGACCAGGGCCTGCGTTTCGCGCCGGCCGTGGGTCTCGACGACGCCGATGACGACGTCGGTGCCATCGGCGAGCCGGGCGCGGCCCGACATCAGCATCTCGTAAGTCTTGCCGACGCCGGGGGCAGCACCGAGGAATATCTTCAGACGGCCTCGTCCTTCACGCTCGGCTGTCTCAAGCAGCGCGTCCGGCGAAGGCCTGGCTTCCTTGTCCCTGATATCGTCTGGCATCTGTTCTTTTACAGTCTGGCGCGCCGAAGTTCTGCTGGAACTCCGGCGCGACCTTGTCAGGGCGCAACCGCTGCGTCGAGGGCCAAATTGAGCTTGAGCACGTTGACAACCGGTTCGCCCATGAAGCCGAGTTCGCGCGCCTCGACATGGCTATCGACGAGCTTGCGGATGACAGCTTCATCGGCACCGCGCGCCTTGGCCACGCGCCCCACCTGGAAGTAGGCGGCTTCGGGCGAAAGGTGCGGGTCGAGGCCGCTGCCCGAAGTGGTGACCATCTCCATAGGCACCGGTGCGCCGGGATCGCTCTGCTTGAGCGCTTCCGCATCGGTCTTGATGCGATCGATCAGCTTGGCGCTGGTCGGCCCGAGGTTGGAGCCGCTGGAGCTAGCCGCATTGTAGCCATCGCCGGCGGCCGAGGGACGGCCGTGGAAGTAGCGCTCGCCTGAAAAGGCCTGGCCGATCAGCTCGGAGCCGATGACCTTGCCATCCTTCTCGATCAGGCTGCCATTGGCCTGGTGCGGGAACAGGACTTGCGCGACACCGGTCATGCCGAGGGGATAGATGAGGCCGGTGATGACAGTGAGCGCGGCGATCATGACGAGCGCGGGTCTGAGTTGCTTCAACATGATGGATGTCCTTTACACGAGGCCGATGGCGTTGATCGCCATGTCGATGGCCTTGATGCCGATGAAGGGCACGATGATGCCGCCGAGGCCGTAGACGAGCAGGTTGCGGCGGAGCAGCGCGCCGGCACCGATCGGCCGGTACTTCACGCCTTTCAGCGACAGCGGGATGAGGGCGACGATGATCAGCGCGTTGAAGATGATCGCCGACAGGATGGCGCTCTGCGGCGTTACCAGCCCCATGACGTTGAGCGCGCCGAGCTGCGGGTAGAAGGCCAGGAACATCGCCGGGATGATGGCGAAATACTTGGCGATGTCGTTGGCGATCGAAAAGGTGGTGAGCGCGCCACGCGTCATCAGCAGCTGCTTGCCGATCTCGACGATCTCGATGAGCTTGGTCGGGTCGCTGTCGAGGTCGACCATGTTGCCGGCTTCGCGGGCGGCCACAGTGCCGGTGTTCATGGCGACGCCGACATCGGCCTGGGCGAGTGCCGGGGCATCGTTGGTGCCGTCGCCGCACATGGCGACAAGCTTGCCCTTGGCCTGTTCCTCGCGGATCAGGCTGAGCTTGTTCTCAGGTGTCGCCTGGGCGAGGAAGTCGTCGACGCCGGCTTCGGCAGCGATGGCTGCGGCCGTCATCGGGTTGTCGCCGGTGATCATGACGGTGCGGATGCCCATGCGGCGCAGCTCGGTGAAGCGCTCCTTGATGCCACCCTTGACGATGTCCTTGAGGTAGATGACGCCAAGCAGTCGGGCATCGCGGACAACGGCGAGCGGGGTGCCGCCGAGCTTGGCGATCTCGTCCGAGATGGCCTGGATGCCACGCACGGCTTCGGTGTCGACACGCGTGCCTGAGGCTGAGGCAGCACCTGACTTGACGTAGTTGAGCACCGAGTCGACAGCGCCCTTGCGGATGGACGAGCCGTCGAAATCGACGCCGCTCATCCGGCTCTGGGCGGTGAAGGGCACGAAGTGCGCATGCAGCGAGCCCATGTCGCGGGCACGGATGCCGTAGCGATCCTTGGCCAGCACGACGATCGAGCGGCCTTCCGGCGTCTCATCGGCGAGCGAGGCGAGCTGGGCGGCATCTGCCAGTTCCTGCTCGGTGACGCCCTTGACCGGACGGAACTCGGTGGCCTGGCGGTTGCCGAGCGTAATGGTGCCGGTCTTGTCGAGCAGCAGCGTGTCAACGTCGCCGGCGGCTTCCACGGCACGGCCCGACATGGCGAGCACGTTGAAGCGCACGAGACGGTCCATGCCGGCAATGCCGATGGCCGAGAGCAGCGCACCGATGGTGGTCGGGATCAGCGTCACGAACAGCGCGACCAGCACGATGACCGGGATGTAGCCGCCGGCATAGGTGGCGAAGCTCGGGATGGTGGCGACGGCGAGCACGAAGATCAGCGTCATGCCGGCAAGCAGGATGTTGAGCGCGATCTCGTTCGGCGTCTTCTGGCGCTCGGCGCCCTCGACCAGCGAAATCATGCGGTCGAGGAAGGTCGAGCCGGCAGCCGCCGTGATGCGGACGCGGATCCAGTCGGACAGCACCTGGGTGCCGCCCGTGACAGCCGAGCGGTCGCCGCCGGATTCACGGATGACCGGAGCCGACTCGCCGGTGATGGCGGCTTCGTTGACCGAGGCGACACCTTCGATGATTTCGCCATCGGAGGGGATGATGTCGCCGGCCTCGACCAGAACGACCTGGCCAACCTTCAGGCTGGTACCGGCCACCATCTTGTAGGCGGTGCGGCTTTCGCCCTCGAGCAGCTTGGCCTGGGTTTCGGTGCGCGCTTTGCGCAGCGAGTCGGCCTGGGCCTTGCCACGGCCTTCGGCCACGGCCTCGGCGAAGTTGGCGAACAGCACCGTGAACCACAGCCACAAGATGATCTGGAACGAGAAGCCGAGGCCGTCCGCGCCAGTGATCAGGTCCTTGACGAACAGCACGGTTGTCAGCGCCGTGACGACGGCGACGACGAACATGACAGGGTTCTTGGCCAGGCTGCGCGGGTCAAGCTTCCTGAACGCGTCGCCCATGGCGGGGAGGATGATGCGAGCGTCGAGCAGGCTCGCAGATTTGTGGACACTCATTTGAGAGACTCCAGTCCTTTGGTTTTGCGGCGCTGCATCAGAACGTCTGGCCGACGATCATGGCGAGGTGCTCGACGATCGGGCCGACGGCGAGTGCCGGGAAGAAGGTCAGGCCGCCGACGATCAGGATGACGCCGGCAAGCAGGCCGACGAACAGCGGACTGTCGGTCGGGAAGGTGCCGGCGGAAGCGGGAACCGTCTTCTTGGTGACCAGCGAACCGGCGATGGCGAGTGCCGGGATGATGACCAGGAAGCGGCCCATCAGCATGGCGAGACCAATGGTGATGTTGTACCAGGGCGTGTTGCCGGTGAGGCCGCCGAAGGCCGAGCCGTTGTTGGCCGCACCCGAGGTGTAGGCGTAGAGGATCTCGGAGAAGCCGTGCGGGCCCGGCGTGCCGACGGACGCCACGGCACTCGGGATCAGCACCGCGATCGCGGTGAAGCCGAGCATGGCAAGCGGCAGGCACAGGATGGCGAGAACGGCCATCTTGATTTCCTTGGCCTCGATCTTCTTGCCGAGATATTCCGGCGTGCGGCCGACCATCAGGCCGGCGACGAAGATGGCGATGATGACGAACATCAGGATGCCGTAGAAGCCGGCGCCGACGCCGCCGACGATGACTTCGCCGAGTTCCATGTTGATGAGCGGGATCATGCCGCCGAGTGCCGTGAACGAGCCGTGCATGGCGTTGACCGCCCCGCAGGAGGCAGCCGTGGTGACGACCGCGAAGAGCGACGACAAGACGATGCCGAAGCGGACTTCCTTGCCTTCCATGTTGCCGCCGTCGATGCCGAGCGCGTGCACCAGCGGATTGCCGGCAGCCTCGGCCCAATAGGTGATGGCGACGCCGGCGACGAACAGGATGCCCATGGTGGCGAAGATCGCCCAGCCCTGGCGCTGGTTGCCGACCATGCGGCCGAAGACGTTGGTCAGCGCCGCACCAAGCGCGAAGATCGAGACCATCTGGATGAAGTTGGAGATGGCGTCGGGGTTTTCGAACGGATGCGCCGAGTTGGCGTTGAAGAAGCCGCCGCCATTGGTGCCGAGCATCTTGATCGCCAGCTGCGAGGCAACCGGGCCGACGGCGATGGTCTGCTGCGCGCCTTCGACAGTGGTCGCGGCAACGTAGGAGCCGATCGTCTGCGGCACGCCGAGCCAGACATAGGCGAGCGTGAGCACGACGCAGAGCGGCAAAAGCACGTAGAGCGTGCCGCGTGTCAGGTCGACCCAGAAATTGCCGATCGACTTGCCTGAAGCACGGGCGAAACCGCGGATCAGCGCCATGCCGACGGCGATACCGGTGGCGGCGGAAACGAAGTTCTGCACCGTCAGACCGGCCATCTGCACGAGATAGGACATCGTGCTTTCGCCACCGTAGTTCTGCCAATTGGTGTTGGTCATGAAGCTGACGGCGGTGTTGAAGGAGAGTTCAGGCGATACCGCGCCCATGGCGGCGGGGTTGAAGGGCAACGAGCCCTGGAACCGCTGCATCGCATAGAGCAGCAGGAAGCCGGCGATGTTGAACGACAGCATGGCGGCGGCATAGCCGGTCCAGTGCTGGTCCTCGCGTTCGCTGGTGCCGGCTAGCCGGTAGAGCACACGCTCGACGGGGCCGAGCACGGGCGACAGAAACGTGCGCTCGCCCGTGAAAACGCGGGTCATGTAGCCGCCCAGCGGCTTCACGAGCAGAATGATGATCGCGCAGAACGCGGCGATCTGTATCCAGCCATTGATGGTCATTTGAGAAACTTTCCGTGCGAGCGCAGAGCGGTCAGAACCGTTCGGGGCGGATGAGCGCGTAGGTCAGATAGGCAAGCAGGAACACGGTCACTGCGCCGCCGAGGATGTATTCGAGCAACATTTGGCGTTCTCACTTGTTGAATTTGCGCATCGTGCTTTCCGAAAATCGTTTCCAATTTTCGGGCCAATGCTCAGAGGATGTCGCAGGCTTTGACGTAGGCGAAGCACAAGGCGAAGAAGACGACGCCTATGGCGAGAACGAAGATATCCATCTTCGAAGGCTCCTGTTCCGTTGAAACCTTGCACCGAGGGCACAAGGACCATGGCCACGCGCCAAACGACGGCGTCAGGCACGCTGACGACGTTGGCGGGGCTCTGGATTTCGGAACGGAATATGGCCCCGGACCGCATTAAGGTTCGAGAGAGCGGGGCAGGCAAAGAAATAGGAATTGCATAAAGAAAACGGCCCCCAGGCGGGTGCCTGGAGGCCGTCTTGTCGTCCGACTTGAGGCCGCCGCTTCAGCGGCGGCAGGAGATCAGGCGAGGCCTTCGGCGCGCAGGGCCTTCTGCACGGCCGGACGGGCGGCCACGGTGCCGATATAGCGCTGGATGTTGGCGAAGGAGCTGAGGTCGATGCCGACATGCTTGGCCCAGCCGAGGATCGTCCAGAGATAGGCGTCGGCTGCGGTGAAGGCGTCGCCCATCAGATAGGCGCGGCCGTCAAGCTTGCCGTCGACAAAAGCGAGGCGCTTGGCGAGGAGTTCGCGGTTGATCTCCTTGGTCGCCTCGGGCGTGTTGGGCTTGAAGAAGGCGCCGAAGACCTTGTGCAGCTCGGTGGCGACGAAGGCCAGCCACTGCTGGACGCGGTAGCGCGCCATGTCGCCGGGCTTGGGCATCAGGCCGCTCTCGGGCTTCTGGTCGGCGAGGTACTGCACCAGCACGGAGGATTCGGTCATCAGCTCGCCATCGCCGAGGACCAGCGCCGGCACGTAGCCGTTGGGATTGGTGGCGAGGAAGTCCTGCTGGGTTTCGGTGGTCTTGGTCTTGCCGTCGACCTTGACGAGCTCAAGGTCGATGCCGACTTCGTTGGCGACGATGTGCGGGGCCAGCGAGCAGGCACCGGGCATGTAGAAAAGCTTCATTTCGTGGGGAACTCCAGATGGTGGGTGGCCCTCCCCTCGCATGCGCGGGCGAGAGGGCCAAGCATCCATCCGGTGAACACTCTGTTGCCGCTGCCGCAGAACCGGCGGCGTCGAAATCGCCAGGGGTTAGACCGTGACGGTCTTCAGGCGCTCGGCGATCAACCGGGCAAGCCGCTCGGCGACCTCTTCCTTGGGCAGGTCGGGCCATTCGTCGACGCCTGATTTGCTGACGATCTTCACCCGGTTGCGGTCGCCGCCCATGACGCCGCCCTCGTGGCTGACGTCGTTGGCGACGATGAAGTCCGCGCCCTTCCTGGCAAGCTTGGCCTGGGCGTTCCTGAGCACGTCCTGGGTCTCGGCGGCGAAGCCGACGACAAGATACGGCCGCTTGGCGTGATGGCCGATACCGGCGAGGATGTCGGGGTTCTCGACCATCTGCAGCGCGGGCGGCCCCTCACCCGCCACCTTCTTGATCTTTTCGCCGGCGGCGTTGTCGGTACGCCAGTCGGCGACGGCGGCGACGAAGACCGCGGCATCGGCGGGCAGAAGCTGCTCGACGGCATCGCGCATCTCGCGCGCGCTCTCGACATGGATGGTTTTCACACCAGCGGGATCAGCAATGGTGACCGGGCCGGAGACGAGGCGGACATCGGCGCCCAGTTTCGCCAGAGCCGCAGCGAGCGAATGGCCCTGCTTGCCCGACGAGCGGTTGGCGATGTAGCGCACGGGATCGATGGGCTCGTGCGTCGGGCCGGAGGTTATGATGATCTTGCGGCCCGACAGTGGCTTCGGGCTGACGTCGAGCAGTGCTTCGATGGCGGAAACGATCTGCAGCGGCTCAGCCATGCGGCCCTCGCCGGCCTCGTTGCTCTCAGCCATTTCGCCCTTCATCGGGCCGATGAAATGGATGCCGTCCTTTTCAAGCGTGGCGCGGTTGCGGCGGGTTGCCGGATGCGACCACATTTTCGGGTTCATCGCCGGTGCAAGCAAGACCTTCTTGTCGGTGGCGAGCAGCACGGTGGAGGCCAGGTCATTGGCATGGCCATTGGCGAGCTTGGCCATCAGGTCGGCCGTGGCAGGTGCTACGACCAGAAGGTCCGCCTCACGCGACAGCCTGATGTGGCCGATGTCGTGCTCGTCCTGGCGGTCGAAGAGATCGGAGAAGACGTGATCCGCTGTCAGCGCGCCGACCGACAGCGGGGTGACGAATTCCTGCGCGGCGGATGTCATCACCGCACGGACCGAAGCGCCACGCTCGCGCAGGCGGCGTATCAGGTCGAGCGACTTGTAGGCCGCGATGCCGCCGCCGATGATGAGCAGGATGCGCTTGCCGGAAAGGATCATGCCAGGTCCGCCGTATTCTCAGGCCGGCTTCAGCGCCGGCTCGATGTCGGTATGGATGAAATCTTCGCCCTTGAAAAGCAGCGGGACATTTCGGGTTTTCGCAAGCGCGTAGGCGAAGCAGTCGCCGAAGTTGAGCTTGGCGGTGTGACCGGAGCCCCTGCTGTAGCGTATCCGGGCATCGACCGCTGCTTCCAGCTCCTGCTCACCGAAAGGAACGAGTTTGATCAACGTGTCGGCCACCAATCCCTGCAGAAATGAGAGGCCTTTGTTCGGTGCGATGCCGGCGAGAACGAAGACGCATTCGAGATAGGTAGGGACAGCCATCAGCTTACCCGGCGTCTGCTCCAACAACGTGCTGAACGCCAGCGCCTCGGGTTCACGCCGTGCAATCGCAATGATGGCCGAGGTGTCGACAACCATCACAGCCCGTCGAACTCGCCGCAGATCAGGTCGCTCAGCTCCTTTTGCGAAAAGTGCTTGTAGCGATTGTCTGTCGGCTGATCAGACTCGAGTTCGGCGGCGCGGCGCATGATTTCGTCCGCGCCGATGCGGGACGCGAGCGTTTGCTCGGCGGCCACCTCGCCAGACAAAATCTGGCGCAATGCCTCTTCAAGCGAGTTGCCATTCTGCGCGGCTTTCACGCGCAGGGCCTGCTTTACATCTTCGGGAACGTTTCTGATGGTGAGCGTAGCCATCGACGCCTCCATGCTGTCATTGACTGCAATGTAGTCATTGACAGCATGGGCGTCAAACGACGGCCACCCTTAGAACAGCTTCCAGGCGACGTAGACCAGCGTCGCCGCGATAACCCACAGTGCGACACGGCCGGAGCGGTTGTAGCGCGCCTCGGCCTTGCCGATGGCCTTGGCGGTCTCGGCGTCGAAACGCAGGCCGTTCTCGGCCATGGCGTCGATCTGGCGTGACAGGCGCTCGGTACGGGCAGCGAAATCAGGAGCTTGACGGACAAGCGACATCAGCGCGCCGAGGCCGTCACGGGCGTCGATCAGCAGACCTTGCGGGCCAAGATTGCCTGATATCCAGTGGCCGACCACCGGCTCGGCGGTCTTCCACATGTTGAAGGCCGGATCGAGCGTGCGGGCAACGCCCTCGACCACGACCATTGTCTTTTGCAGCAGCACCAGTTCGGGCCGCGTCTGCATGTCGAACAGCTCGGTGACCTCGAACAGCAATGTCAGCAGCTTGGCCATCGAGATGGTTTCGGCCGGCTGGCCGTGGATCGGCTCGCCGATGGCGCGGATGGCCTGGGCGAAGGCCGCGACATTGTGATGGCGCGGCACATAGCCGGCCTCGAAATGCACTTCGGCGACACGCATGTAGTTGCGGGTGATGAAGCCGTAGAGGATCTCGGCGAGGAAGCGCTGCTCCTTCTTGCCGAGGCGGCCTGATATGCCGAGATCGACAGCGACGATGTCGCCCTTGGCGTCGACGAACATGTTGCCGGGGTGCATGTCGGCATGGAAGAAGCCGTCGCGCAGCGTATGGCGCAGGAACGACTGGACGAGCGTCGCGGCGATTGCCTTGAGATCGTGGCCGGCGGCGCGGAGCCCGTCGATGTCGTTGAGCTTGACGCCGTCGATCCACTCCATGGTGAGCACGTCTCGGCCGGTGCGCTCCCAGTCGACCGATGGCACGCGGAAGCCGGGATCGTCCCTGGTATTCTCGCCGAGCTCGGAATAGGCAGCCGCCTCGAGCCGGAAATCCATCTCGATCTTGGTGGTCTGGGCCATCGTCTCGGTGATCTCGACCGGGCGCAGGCGGCGGCTCGACGGGACGAAACGCTCCTGCAGCCGGGCTGCCAGGAAATAGCTTTCGAGATCCTGGAAGAAGCGGCGGCGTACGCCGGGACGGATGACCTTGACCGCGACCTTGCGCGGCCCATCCGGCGTGTCGACCTCGGCCGGGTGGACCTGGGCGATCGAGGCGGCGGCGATCGGCGCATCGATGCTGATATAGAGATCGGAAACCTTGCGGCCGAGCGAGCCTTCGATGGCCTCGACAGCTTCCGACATCGGGAAGGTCGCCATGCTGTCCTGCAGCAGCGCCAGATCGAGCGCGATGTCGTCGCCGACGACGTCGGGACGTGTCGCCAGGAACTGGCCGAGCTTGACGTAGGAAGGGCCGAGGCGGGCAACCGCATTGGCGAGCCGGTCGCTGCGCACGCTTTTGCGGGCGCGACGGCGGGTGAACAGCTTGGCGACGCTCCAGCCGAACTTGGGCAGGCCGGTCAGCTGGTCGCCCGGCAAGGCCGCGACCACGCCCTCGCGCACCAGGACCCAGCCCGCGCGCGCGAGCCGGAAAGACGCCCCGAGACTGCTCATCGCGCGCCGTCCGTCAAAGCTTCCAGCCCGAATGCAAAGCCGCAATGCCGCCGGTGTAGTTGCGGAAGGTGACGCGATCGAAGCCGGCGCGCGTGATCATCGCGGCGAAGTTCTGCTGGTTGGGGAACTTGCGGATCGATTCGACGAGATAGGCATAGGGCTCGCCGTCACCCGTGACCGCCTGGCCGATGCGCGGAATGGCATTGAACGACCAGGCTTCGTAGACCTTGTCGAGCAGCGGCATGTCGACCTCGGAGAATTCGAGGACCAGCAGGCGCCCGCCCGGCTTCAGTACGCGGTACGCTTCCGACAGCGCCACGTCGATGCGCGGCACGTTGCGGATGCCGAAAGCGATCGTGTAGGCGTCGAAGGTCTCGTCGGCGAAAGGCAGCTCTTCGGCGTTGGCTTCGACGAAATCGGTCTTGTCGGCGAGGCCGCGCTTGTCGGCGCGCTCGCGGCCGACGCCAAGCATCGAGCCGTTGATGTCGAGCACGGTGGCATGCGCGTTGCCATGCGAGGCATCGACGATGCGGAAGGCGACGTCGCCGGTGCCGCCGGCAACATCAAGCACTTTCCAGCCCGGACGCTTGGGCGGATTGAGCCAGGCAACCATGGCATCCTTCCACACCCGGTGCAGCCCGCCCGACATCAGGTCGTTCATCATGTCGTAGCGGTTGGCGACCTTGTGGAAGACCTCGTTGACCAGGCCCTGCTTGTCGCCCGCACCGACATTGCGGAAACCGTAGGAGGTTTCCATGCCGCCGACGGCCGTCGTCCGTTGTTCTGACATTTTGTTGTCCAATCAAATCCGGCGGGACCATAGCCGATCACACCAGCGGGCGCTATTGTTAGAGGCGCGGTTTTAGGCCGCGCCCGCGCCGACAAGACAAGGAATAAAGAATGCCTTTGAAAGCCGAGCTGCACTGCCACATAGAAGGCGCGGCGGCACCCGAACTCGTCGTCCGCCAGGCGCAGAAATACGGCAAGGACGTCTCACCCTTCATCCAGAACGGCTCCTTCGTGTGGAACGATTTCACCTCGTTCCTTGCGGCCTACGACTTCGCCGCCGACCTTTTCCGCACCGAAGAGGACTACGCCCGGCTGTCCGAACACTACCTGACGAGCCTTGCGCGCGACGGCGCGATCTATTCCGAGGTGTTCACCTCGCCCGACCACGCCATCAAGGCCGGGCTGTCGCCCAAGGCCTATACCGACGCACTCGGCGAAGGCATGGAGCGGGCCAAGGCCAAGACCGGCATCGAGGGCCGCATGATCGTCACCGGCGTGCGCCATGTCGGCGTCGAATCGATCGAGGCCGCCGCGCGCTTCGCCGCCAGGTGCAACCATCCGCTGGTGACCGGCTTCGGCGTTGCCGGCGACGAGCGCATGGGCGAGTTCGAGGATTATGTGCGCGCCTTTGAGATCGCGCGCGAGGCCGGGCTCGGGATCACCATCCATGCCGGCGAACTGATGGGCTGGGAGAGCGTGGCGCTGGCGCTCGACCACATCAAGCCGTCGCGCATCGGCCACGGCGTTCGTGCCATCGAAAACCCCGACCTGGTCAAGCGCATCGCCGACGAGGGCGTGGTGCTCGAAATCTGCCCGGGGTCGAACATCGCACTGAAGGTATTCGACAGCTTTGCCGACCACCCATTCCCGAAGCTGCGCGACGCCGGCTGCAAGGTGACGCTGAACTCCGACGATCCGCCCTATTTCTGGACGACGCTGAAGCGCGAATACGACATTGCCACTGAGCATTTCGGCATGGACGACAAGGCACTGCTGGCGACGACGCGGACGGCGATCGAGGCCGCTTTCGTCGACAAGAAGACCAAAGCTGCCCTTCTTGCCCGTCTCGACGGCCATAAACGCTGAATTTGGCCGACAAAACTGTGGTTCAAGGCTGGTGCGACATTGGTCGACGGCGCGCCAGCCGATAGAATGGCGCCAATTATCCGAGTTCCAGGAGCGTAAGCCATGACCGTGACCGTCGTCGACCATCCGCTTGTCCAGCACAAGCTGACCATCATGCGCGACAAGGAAACCTCGACGGCCGGCTTCCGGCGGCTGCTGCGTGAGATCTCCCTGCTGCTCGGCTATGAGGTGACGCGCGACCTCGAACTGACCACCAAGATGATCGAAACGCCGATCGAGACGATGGAAGCGCCGACACTCGAAGGCAAGAAGCTGGTCTTCGCCTCGGTGCTGCGCGCCGGCAACGGCTTGCTCGAAGGCCTGCTCGACCTGGTGCCGGCGGCACGCGTCGCCCATGTCGGGCTCTATCGCGACCACGAGACGCTGGAAGCGATCGAGTATTTCTTCAAGGCGCCGAGCGACCTCGGCGACCGCCTGGTGATCGTCGTCGACCCGATGCTGGCAACGGCCAACTCGGCGATCGCGGCGATCGACAAGCTGAAGGGCCGCGGCGCCACCAATTTGCGCTTCCTGTGCCTGCTTGCTTCGCCCGAAGGCATCGAGCGCTTCACCAAGGCGCATCCCGATGTGCCTGTCTTCACCGCCTCGATCGACCGCGAACTCAACGAGAAGGGCTACATCATCCCTGGCCTCGGCGACGCCGGCGACCGCATGTACGGCACCAAATAAGCCTTAACCCGCGGTTTACCGCCTTTGACATTGGGACGGCGACGTTAAAGCCGCGATCACCTTGTCTGGCCTATCGTGACGCCTCAAATCAGGGCGTCACATGCTGCGCAAACTCATCATATTCGGCGTCTGTGCCGGCGCATCCGCGTCGGTGCCGATGCTTTGGGACAAGGACGGCGAAAAGTTCAAGGCGCTGACCGAGATGGCGGCAGGCAGCGACACGCCGGCACCCAAGCCGATCGCGGTGAGCGCCGCCACCGCTTCCACCGCCGGCCGCAGCGTGACGATAGACGCCGACATGCGCGGCCATTTCACCGCGAGCTTCAAGATCAACGGGCGCTCGATCGACGCCATGGTCGACACCGGGGCCACGCTGGTGGCGATCAACGTCTCGACCGCGCGCAAGGCCGGGGTGAAGGTCGCGCCGGCTGACTTCACCCAAAAGGTCAACACGGCCAACGGTGCGGCGCGCGCAGCGCTTGCGCGCATCGACAGGCTGCAGATCGGCCGGATCAGCGTCGACGACGTGCCTGTCGTCGTGCTCGAAGACAAGGCGCTCGACGGCACGCTGATCGGCATGAGCTTCCTGTCGCGGCTCAAGAAATACCAGGTCGAAAACGGCGCGCTGCTCCTGGTGCAGTGAGCCTCACGCCGCGGTCTGCTGGTCCGCCGTGCGGAAATGGCCCGGCGGATGGCCGATGACACGCTTGAAGGCGCGGCTGAAGGCGGCTTCCGAATCGTAGCCAAGCCGGGATGCGACGACCGAGATGCGCAAGCGGTCGCGGACAAGCCACTGCCGTGCCTGATGCATCCTGACCTGGGTGACGTAGCGCGCCGGCGTTTCGCCGACGATGGCGGCGAAGCGGTCGGCAAAGCCGGAGCGCGAGGCGCCCATCATCCGGGCCAGCGCCTCGACCGTCCAGTTGTGGCTCGGTTCGAGATGGATCGCGGCCAGCACCTTGCCGATCTTGGGATCCCTGACCGCGGCGATCCAGCCGCTGGAATCGCCACAGCCGCGCTCGACCCATGAACGGATGATGATGGCGGCAAGCACATCGGCAAGCCGCGCGACGATGCCGGCGGAGCCGACGCGCTCGAGCTTGACCTCGCGCGCCATGGTTTCGAGCATGTGGGTGATACCGGGATCATGGGCCTCGAGCTCGGTCGTGCGCATGACGTCGGGCATCATGCAGAGCAGCGGATGCAGGCCGTCGAGGTTGAAGTACATGCTGCCGCAGAAAAGCAGCGTGCCTGGCTGGCAGCCCTCGGTTGACAGGCAAAAGACCTTCTCGCAGATCTGCTTGATCTCGTAGCCGTTGATCGGCGACGACTTGGCGCCCGGCTCGCTGGCCAGCGCGTGTGCCACGCCGCGCGGCAGGAGCACGGCGTCGCCGCAGCGAAGCTCGACCCACTCGCCCGAGGGCTGGCGCAGCCAGCAGGCCTTCTGGCCGACGAAATAGAAGCGCGCCGTGGCCTGGGCCGGAAACTCGATATTCCACGGCTCCTTCAGCTCCCAGCGGCCGTATTCGACGCCCTCCAGACGCAAGCCACGCAAGATGTCGGTCAGCGGGTCAGCAGCAAGTTTGGACGAACGATCATTCATGCTGGCGTTTCTAGCATGGAAACGCCAATTCGCCACCCCCATGTTGCACCGCACCGCAATCGGAGAGCCTCCCCCATGAACGATATCGCGACCGCAACGCTGGACGGTATCCCAATCCAGAAAGCGAAAGCCGAGGAGCGCGCGGAACCCCTGTGGGGCGCCGTGGTGTCGCTGTCGCTTGGCGTGTTCGGGCTGGTCACCGCCGAATTCCTGCCGGCCAGCCTGCTGACGCCGCTGGCTCAGGATCTCGGCATCACTGAAGGCACGGCCGGACAGGCGGTGACAGCGACAGCAATCATCGGCGCCATCGCCGCGCCGACCATGTCGATCATCACCAAGCGCATCGACCGCCGGCACGTCATGCTCGGCCTGACGCTGTTGCTGATCGTCTCAAGCGTGCTTGCAGCGACAGCCTGGTCGCTGCCTTCGCTGCTGTTTGCGCGTGTCCTGCTGGGAGTTGCACTCGGCGGCTTCTGGTCGATGTCGGCTGCCATCGCGATGCGGCTGGTGCCCGGCGATGTCTTCCCGCGCGCCATGTCCATCGTCCTCACCGGCGTTTCCGTAGCCACCGTCTGCGCCGCCCCCATCGGTGCCTATGTCAGCGAAATCTGGGGATGGCGCACCGCCTTCATGCTCGCCGCCGCAGTCGGTGTCGTGACGCTGATCGTCCAGTTCGCGACCCTTCCCAAGCTGCCTCCGGTGAGCGTGTCCAGCTTCCGCGGCCTGCTGGATGTCGCCAAGAACCCGATGGTCAAGGTCGGGCTGCTTGTCGTGCTCTTGACCGCATCCGGGCACTTCGCCGGCTTCACCTATGTCAGGGCCTTCCTGGAACAGGTGCCCGTGCTCGACATCGAGAACGTCTCGCTGGTGCTGCTGGCCTTTGGCATCGGCGGGTTCTTCGGCAACTTCGCCGGCGGCTTCCTCGCCGAGCGCAGCCTCAAGGCAGCCGTTACACTCGCGCCGTTACTGATTGCGATAGCCGCGCTTGCACTGCTGCTGCAGGGGACATCGCCGACTGTTTCGGCAATTGCCGTCGCGGCGTGGGGCTTTGCCTTCGGTGCCGTGCCGGTGGCCGTGCAAACGTGGATGGTGCGTGCCGCGCCCGACCAGGCGGAAAGTGCCGGCGGATTGCTGGTCGCGACCTTCCAGGTGGCGATCGCGCTGGGCGCCGTGTTCGGCGGCCTGCTGGTCGACAATGCCGGCGTTGCCAGCGCCTTTGCCTATAGCGGCGCAGCGACGTTGCTTGCGGCAATCGCCGTCGTCTGCTTCGGCGGAAAGCACGCAAGCTGACGATGTTGGACGAGCCTGTTGCGCCGCGTGGCTATCTAGCTGCGCGGCGCAATGCGTCTGGCGATGATCTTGGCGGTCGCCGGCCTTGCGTCTTCGAGCACATAGGCCGCAAGCACTGAAGCTGCGGCGGCTTCCGCCACAAGCGGACTGCGGGCGTGGACATGCGCCAGCGTGTCGCCTTTCCGTATCTCGGCCCCGACCGGTACAAGCCCGGTGATGCCGACGGCGTGGTCGACCTTGTCCTCTGGCCGGGTGCGGCCGCCGCCAAGCGCAACGACGGCAAGGCCGATGTCGCGGGTGGCAATAGTCGAGACAAAGCCGTTGCGCTCAGCCTTCACCACCAGTTCCAAATCTGCCTTGGGCAGATATCTGGCCGGCTTCGCCACGAAGTCGGCCGGGCCGCCGAGGACAGAGACCATGCGGCCGAAGATGTCGGCGGCGGTGCCGTCTTCAAGTGCCGTGCGCGCCCGCGCCAGCCCCTCGCGCTGCGAGCTTGCCCGACCGGCCGACTGCAGCATCTCGGCGGCGAGCGCCAGCGTGACTTCTTCCAGGCGCGGATCGCGGAAGCGGCCGGTGAGGAAATCGACCGCGTTCTGGACTTCCACGGCGTTGCCGGCGGCGGAGGCCAGTGGCTGGTTCATGTTGGTGATCAGCGCCGTGGTCCTGAGGCCCGCGCCATTGGCAACCTCGACGAGGCTGGTGGCCAGCGCCGCCGCATCGCGGGCCTTTTCCATGAAGGCGCCATTGCCGATCTTGACGTCGAGCACCAGCGACTGGAGGCCGGCGGCGAGCTTCTTCGACAGGATCGAGGCGGTGATCAGCGGCACCGATTCCACCGTCGCGGTGACATCGCGGATACCGTAGAAGCGCTTGTCGGCAGGGGCGAGATCTGATGTCTGGCCGATGATGGCGCAGCCTGTCTCGCGCACCGTGCGCCGAAACAAGGCGAGGTCGGGCTGGCTGACATAGCCGGAGATCGAATCCATCTTGTCGAGCGTGCCGCCGGTGTGGCCGAGGCCACGGCCCGAAATCATCGGCACGTAGGCGCCGCAGGCCGCGACGATGGGCGCCAGCATCAGCGAAACGTTGTCGCCGACACCGCCGGTCGAATGCTTGTCGGTGACGGGACCGGGCAGATCGGACCAGTCGAGCACGTCGCCGGAATCGCGCATGGCTGACGTCAGCGCCACCGCCTCGTCGCGGCTCATGCCGTTGAAGAAGACAGCCATGCCGAAGGCCGCGATCTGGCCCTCGGAGACGGAGCCCGAAGAGATGCCGGCAACGAAGGCCGCGATTTCGCCTGAGGTGAGCGCCTTGCCGTCGCGCTTGCGGCGGATGATTTCTTGGGGGAGCATCAGATGGCGCTCGCGGACTGGACAGGATGGCGCTCGACGTTGCCCCCCTCTGGCCTGCCGGCCATCTCCCCCACGAGGGGGGAGATCAGCTGCGGCACGCTTGCCGCTCGTCTTGGGGCAGTGGTGATTGGCGAAGACGTCGAGGACGAGTGATCTCCCCCCTTGTGGGGGAGATGGCCGGCAGGCCAGAGGGGGGCGCGCAGGAACGCGGCACTCACTCCGGTCCAAACCTCAGCCATCGAGCGTGCCCTTCTCGAACATCTTGCGCAGCACCGTGGCGAGGCGGCCGCCGCCGATGGGGGCCATGTCCTTGGTCTCGCGGTGCGACAGCTCGGCCCCGGTCATGCCGGCGGCGAGGTTGGTGATGACCGAACAGGCCAGCACCTTGAGGCCGAGGAAGCGGGCGATGATCGCCTCCGGCACGGTCGACATGCCGACCGCATTGGCGCCGAACATGCGAGCCATGCGGATCTCGGCAGGTGTTTCGAAAGACGGACCGGAGAACCACATGTAGACGCCCTTGTGCAGGTCGATGCTTGCTGCTGCGGCGGCGGCTTCGAACGCCTTGCGCAGGCCGGCGTCATAGGCCTCGGTCATGCCGACGAAACGCCTGTCGGTCGGCTCGCCGAACAAGGGGTTGGTGCCGGCGAAATTGATGTGGTCCTCGATCAGCATGATCGAGCCGGGCAGCATTTCAGGATCGACGGAGCCGGCCGCATTGGTCAGCACGAGCTGCGTTACGCCGATGCCGGCCAGCGTCTCGAGCGCCGGACGCATCACCGACGCGTCGCCATGTTCGTAGTAGTGGGCGCGGCCGGCCATCATGATGACCGGCTGGCCGCCGAAGAGGCCGGCAACGAGCTCGCCGGCATGGCCTGTCACACCGCTCCGGGGGAAACCGGGCAAGGCGGCATACGGAATGCGCACGGCGTTTTCGACCTCATCGACGAGGCCGCCAAGGCCGGAGCCCAGCACCATGGCGGTTGCAGGCGCAAGACCGTCGAGCTGTTCGACGAGGCGATCGACGGCTTCCTTCATTTCAGCATCTCGCCTTCAAAGCCGTAGGGCAGCATCTGGCCCATGGTGACCGTTTCGACGATGCCGGCGTCGTCGCAGAGATAGAGTTTGGTGTCCGGGCTGGTGAATTCGGCCAGGCGCTGACGGCAGCCGCCGCAGGGCGTGATGCGGGCCATGCGCTCGGCAACGACCGCGATCTCGGTGATCTTGCCGCCGCCGCCCATGATGTAATGACCAAGCGCGGTGGTCTCGGCGCACCAGCCCTCGGGGTAGGACGCGACCTCGATGTTGGCGCCGGCAAAGACACGGCCGTCTTCGGTGCGCAGTGCCGCGCCAACCGGAAATTTCGAATAGGGCGCGTAGGCCTTGGCCATGGCGGCTATCGCCGCCTGGAAGAGATCGTGGGACATAAGAAGCCTTGTCTTTACTCTACAGACTTGAGTTCAAACGATCTGCCGGGCCTTCGCTCCAGACAGAATGGTCAAGCAACGTTCGGCAAGATGCAATGATGCCCTCGACGTTCTCGCGACTTAGAACCTGCGTGCGTGTGGCCTCGTCGAGCCAGTACCTGAACAGCATCTTTCTCTCGCCATCCTCGTCCTCGACTATGCTCAACGACGCGTAGGTTCTGCCCTTCATTTCCAACAGATCCTCAGTTGCCAGAAACCGGTAGCCGTAGGACCGGAAGAAGGCTCGAATGACCTGCGTCAGCATAACGACCTCCAAGCTCCCCCGCTATGTTGGAAGGCAACGTTCGATCTCAGCGCTCCTTCACATAAGGCACGCCACCGGCACGCGGCGGGATGGCCTTGCCGATGAAGCCGGCGAGCAGGATGACGGTGAGGATGTAGGGCAGCGCCTGCATCAATTGCACCGGCACCTTGCCAATGAGCGGCAGTGGCGTGCCCTGCAGGCGGATCGACAGCGCGTCGAGGAAGCCGAACAGCAGGCAGGCGAACATTGCCGGCACCGGTTTCCACTTGGCGAAGATCAGGGCTGCGAGCGCGATGTAGCCTCGGCCGGCGGTCATGTCCTTGACGAAGCCGGCATTCTGGGCGAGCGCCATGTAGGAGCCGGCAAGTCCGGTGAGGATGCCGGTGCAGATGACGGCGCGGTAGCGCAGCCAGGCGACCGAGATGCCGGCGGTGTCGACCGCGGCCGGGTTTTCGCCGACGGCGCGCAGGCGCAGGCCAAAGCGCGTGCGGAACAGCACCCACCAGGTGAACGGCACGGCGAGGAAGGCGACGTAGGTCAACAGCGAGTGGCCCGACAGCAGGCCGGAATAGAGCTGGCCGATGACGGGCACGTCGCGCAGCGCGTCGGCGCCGGGCAGCTTGATCTCGCCAAAGCGGCCTTCCGGCGGCAGCGAGGGCGTGCGCCCGCCCTGCTGGAACCAGGCCTGGCCGAGGATGATCGTCGAGCCGGCGGCGATGAAGTTGATGGCCACGCCCGAGACGATCTGGTTGCCGCGATGGGTGATCGAGGCAAAGCCATGGACCAGCGCCATGCCGACCGAAACCAGCACGGCGACGAGCAGGCCGATCCACGCCGAGGCGAAGACCGCCGCAGCCGCGGCACCGGCGAAGGCGCCTGCCAGCATCTTGCCTTCAAGGCCGATGTCGAAGACGCCGGCGCGTTCGGAATAGAGGCCGGCCAGGCAGGCAAGCAGCAGCGGCACCGAAACGCGGATGGTCGAGTTCAGGATGTTGATGAGCGCGTCGACGAATTCCATTTCAGGCACGCTCCCCTTTGGTCGCCGTGATGCCGACCGATCCTGGGCTGATACTCGCGAAGATGCCCTGGATCGTCGGCCGGAACATGTTCTCCAGCGCGCCGGCGAACAGGATCACCAGGCCCTGGATGATGACGATCATGTCGCGGGAGATGTTCGGCATCTCGAAGGCGAGCTCGGCGCCGCCCTGGTAGAGCATGCCGAACAGGATCGCCGCCGGCACGATGCCGGCCGGATGCGAACGGCCCATCAGCGCCACAGCGATGCCGACGAAGCCGGCGCCGGAAACGAAATCGAGCGGCACGTTGTGCTGGTCGCCCATGATCGGGTTGAGCGCCATCATGCCGGCGAGCGCGCCCGAGATCAGCATGGTGACGATGATGATGCGGGGTTCCGAAATGCCGGCGTAGCGCGCGGCCTTCGAGCTGAAGCCGTAGGTGCGGATCTCGTAGCCGAGCCTGGTGCGCCAGATCAGCACCCAGACAAGGAAGGCCATGACCAGCGCCAGCAGGAACGAGATGTTGAGCGGCGCCGACGGCCTGACCTTGAGGCCGAATTCGGCGAGCAGCCAGCCGAGCTTGGGCAACTGCCCGCCTTCGAGGAACTGGCGCGTCTGCGGCGCCATCGAGCCCATCGGCTTCAGCACGTTGACCAGCATGTAGACCATCACCGAGGCGGCGATGAAGTTGAACATGATGGTGGTGATGACGATGTGCGAGCCGCGCTTGGCCTGGAGATAGGCCGGGATCAGCGCCCACAGCGCGCCGAAGAGCGCGGAGGCTATGATCGCCAGCGGAAAGACGACCCACCAGGGCAGCGTGCTGTCGAAGGACAGGACAACAATGGCGATGCCAAGACCGCCGATGTAGGCCTGGCCCTCGCCGCCGATGTTGAACAGGCCGCAGTGGAAGGCGACCGCGACCGCAAGGCCGGTGAAGATGAAGTTGGTGGCGTAAAACAGCGTGTAGGCAATGCCCTGGCCGCTGCCGAAGGCGCCCTCGACGAGGATGACGGCGGCGCGCAGCGGATTTTCGCCGACGAGCAGCACGACGAGGCCGGCAACGGCAAAGGCGACAAGCAGGTTGATGAGGGGGATGAGGCCGTAATCGGCCCAGGCCGGGAGTTTTGCGTAAGGCGTGCTCATTCGGCGGCCTCCTTGTGTTCGACGCCTGCCATCAGCAGCCCAAGCTCGCCTTCGCTGGTTTCGGGTCCGCGCTCGCCGACGACGCGGCCGGCGAACATTACCAGGATACGGTCGGACAGCGAGCGGATCTCGTCGAGCTCGACCGAGACAAGCAGCACCGCCTTGCCCTGGTCGCGCATGGCGATCAGGCGCCTGTGGATGAATTCGATGGCACCGACATCGACGCCGCGGGTCGGCTGGCCGACGATCAAAACGCCGGGATCTTGTTCGATTTCCCGCGCGAGCACGATCTTCTGCTGGTTGCCGCCGGAGAAATTTGCGGTTTTAAGCCGGGGATTGGCCGGGCGGATATCGTATTTCTCGATCTTTTCCTGCGCGTCCTTCTGGATCGCATCGAGGTTGAGAAACGGGCCTTTGAGGTATTGCGGCTTGTCGTGATAGCCGAGGATCGAGTTCTCGCTTTCGTCGAAGGCCAGCACCAGCCCGACATGATGCCGGTCTTCCGGCACATGGGCTAGGCCACGATCGCGCAACTCGCCGGGATCGGCCTGGCCGGTCAGGTCGATCGGCGTGCCATCGAGCATGACGGTGCCCGAAACTGCCTTGCGGATGCCGGAGACGGCCTCCATCAGCTCGGACTGGCCATTGCCGGCGACACCGGCGATGCCGACGATCTCGCCGGCGCGGATGTCGAACGAGACGTCGTCGACCATGGTGACGCCGCGCGAATCCCTGACGGTCAGGTTCTTGACCGCGAGCTTGACGGCCCCCGGCTTTGCCTCGCCCTTTTCGACGCGCAGCAGCACGCGGCGGCCGACCATCAGCTCGGCCAGTTCCTCGACGGTGGTTTCGCTGGTCTTGCGCGTCGCCACCATGGTGCCCTGGCGCATGACCGAGACATTGTCGGTGATCGCCATGATCTCGCGCAGCTTGTGCGTGATCAGGACCACCGTCTTGCCCTGCTCCTTCAGCTGCTGGAGGATGCGGAACAGGTGGTCGGCCTCGGCCGGGGTGAGCACTCCAGTCGGCTCGTCGAGGATCAGGATTTCGGCGCCACGATAGAGTGCCTTGAGGATTTCAACGCGCTGCTGCAGGCCGACCGGCAATTCTTCGATGAGCGCATCGGGATCGACCTCGAGGCCGTATTCGTCTTCGAGACGATGCAGCTCGGAGCGCGCCTTGGCGATCGATTTCTTGAGCAGCGCCTCGCCCTCGGCACCAAGAATGACGTTTTCCAGCACCGAGAAATTCTCGACCAGCATGAAGTGCTGGTGGACCATGCCGATGCCCACGGCGATCGCGTCATTGGGCGTCTTGATGTTGGTCGGCTTGCCATTGACGCGGATCTCGCCGCTGTCGGCCTGGTAGAAGCCGTAGAGGATCGACATCAGCGTCGACTTGCCGGCGCCGTTTTCACCGATGATGCCGTGGATGGTGCCGCGCGGTATTTCGAGCGCGATATCGCGGTTGGCGCGGACCGCACCAAAACTCTTGTTGATGCCGATCAGTTCGATAGCTGCTTCCGCCATACGACCGTCCCACCTCAGGTTTCTTATGTTCTTGTTATGGCTTGCCGAAAGAGCTAGCACGCCGATACTGCCCTGCCAATCGGCTCGCCTTGTTGCCCCGTGGAATTGGCCGACCCTTGACCAATTTCGACGCAACGACCGAAATGACGACCTAATGAGGATCGCCCATGACCACGCCCGATGACCGGCTGACGACGCTCGAAATACGCGCCACTGAGCAGGAGCATACGATCGAGGAGCTTTCCGGCCAGATCGCCGAACAGTGGAAGATCATCGAGCGGATGCAAAAGAAACTCGACGTGCTCGCCGAGCGTTTTCTGGCGCTCGAAGAACAGTCGGCGCCCGATACGCCGGTGACCAAACCGCCCCACTGGTGATCCAGCTTTCCGATCAAGATTCAGGCCGATCAAGATTCAGGCCAGACCGGCAGCGTCGGATGGCTGCCACAGCTCGATCGGATTGTCCTCGGGATCGTGGATCCGACAAAACCGGCCGACCTCCGAGTCCCATTCCGCTCGCGTTTCCACCGCGATACCGGCAGCCTTCAGGTCGGACATCGCGGCATCGAGGTCATCGACGCGCAGATTGATCAACCATTGCTGCTCCGGGCGGCCGAAATACTCGGTGTCCTGGCTGAAGGGCGCAAGGATTGTCGGCCCCGCCTGCTGTTTCCAGACCTCGCGCGAAATGTCCGAGATGCCAAGGTGCTTTTCATACCAGGCAGCGAGCGCTTGAGGGTCCCTGGCGCGAAAGAAGAAGCCGCCAATTCCGGTCACCGTGAACATTGACTGCCGCCCCAAAAACCGAGCCAGAATGACCCACGCCGCCGGACGATGCCCGGCGGCGTGGGTTTCGATCGGGCTAGCCGATCAATAGGGGCACTTGTCGTCCGAGGTGTAGTCATGCACCTGGATGGTGCCGGCGATGATGTCGGCCTTGGCCTTTTCGACCGCAGCCTTCATCTCGTCGGTGACGAGCGCCTTGTTGTTGTCGTCCATGGCGTAGTCGACGCCACCTTCCTTGAGGCCAAGATTGTTGATGCCGCCTTCGAACTTGTCGTTCTTGGCATCCATGAAGGCGTTGTAGACGGCGACGTCGACGCGCTTGAGCATCGAGGTCAGCACCTTGCCCGGCTGCAGGCCGTTCTGGTTGGAATCGACGCCGATGCCGAGCTTGCCGCCGTCGGCAGCAGCCTGGAGCACGCCGACGCCGGTGCCGCCAGCCGCTGCGTAGATGACGTCAGCACCCTGCGAGATCTGGGTCTTGGTGATTTCACCGCCCTTGGTCGGGTCGTTCCAGGCGGCAGGCGTGTCGCCGGTCATGTTCTGGATGACTTCGGTCGCACCGGCAGCCTTGGCGCCGCCGACATAACCGCAGCCGAACTTGCGGATCAGCGGAACGTCCATGCCGCCGACGAAGCCGACCTTCTTGGACTGCGAGGCGAGAGCCGCCATGACGCCGACGAGGTAGGAGCCTTCATGCTCCTTGAACACGATCGACTTCACATTGGGCTTTTCGACGACCATGTCGATGATGGCAAACTTGAGGTCGGGATAGTCGGCAGCAACCTTGGCGAGCGCCTCGGACCAGGCAAAGCCGGCCATGACGATCGGATTGCGGCCATCCTCGGCGAAGCGGCGCAAGGCCTGGTCGCGCTGCGAGGCGTTGGAGACTTCGAACTCGACATAGGCAATGCCGGTCTCGGCCTTGAACTTCTCGGCGCCGTTGAAGGACGCTTCATTGAACGACTTGTCGAACTTGCCACCGAGATCGTAGAGCAGCGCCGGCTGAACATCAGCAGCGAGCGCCGGAAGGCACATGGCGGTAGCCGCCAGAAGGCCGAGGACAATACGTTTCATGTGATCCACACCCTGTCGGTTGTCTTTTTTGCAATCGCCGCGCGAGCCGTTCCTCCGGCTGCCGCACAGCGTATGGCGAGGATCTCTCCCCCCGCGCATGGCCATATCTTGCACGGGCCAAGACAAAATTCACGCGGAATCTTGACCTTTTGGAAAAATGCACAGGCGTTGCAAATGGTGTGTGAAACGAATGTCTAAACGGCCGCCTTGTCGGGGATTGCACAAGCAACGCCGGTGCCCTTCAGGCCACAATAGCCATGGGGATTCTTGGCAAGGTATTGCTGATGATCCTCTTCAGCGAAGTAGAACTGAGGCGCGGTGTCGATCTCGGTGGTGATCTTTTCCCGGCCGGCAGCCTTGAGCGCGGCCTGATAGGCATCACGCGAGGCAATCGCCTCGGCCTGCTGGGCATCGGAGAAGGTGTAGATCGCCGAGCGATAGGTCGTGCCAACGTCGTTGCCCTGGCGCATTCCCTGCGTCGGGTCATGCGCCTCCCAGAACATCTTCAGCAATTCGGCATAGGCGACCTCGCGGGGGTCGAACACCACCAGCACGACCTCGGCATGTCCGGTAAGCCCGGTGCGGGTTTCCTGGTAGGTCGGATTGGGTGTCAGGCCACCGGCGTAGCCAACCGCCGTGACCCACACGCCCGGCGTCTGCCACAACAACCGCTCGGCGCCCCAGAAACAGCCGAGACCGAACAGCGCCTGGTCGAGCCCCTCGGGATAAGGCCCCTTGAGCGGGCGTTTTGAGACATGATGCTTCGACGCCGTCGGGATGGTCCGCTGGCGGCCGGGCAACGCTTCGTTGGCGGCGGGCAGCTTGAGCTTCTTGTTCAGCATGTCGCTCAGGAAAAACATCGCGCACCCCTCCTTGAAGCTTGTCGCCGCGCCGGCCTCAGACCTCGCCGGTAAAGCGGCTCGCACGCCGCCTGTGGCCAATCGCGTAAAGCAGGAAGGCAAGGACAGCGAAAATCGCGAAGCCAGGCTGATTGAGCACCGGAACGACAAAGCTGTCCCAGAAGGCCGGGCTGGTCTTTTCGCGGACGAATGCTTCGGTCGCGGCCAGCGTGGTCGGCGAGGCCGTCGACCAGCTGGTATCGAGCGGGGTCATGACCAGCCTCGACACGGCGACGGTGCGGGTGGCGTCGAGCACGGCCATGATGACGGCGACTGAGAGCGCGATTGCGGCGGCAAGACGGAACACGAAGCGGATCATCGGCGGTCCTGGATATCGGTTATGAACGAGAAATAGGCCGCGTGACCGGCAGGTGCAATCGAAGACACGGCTAATTGACAGGCGTTTGCGGCGGGACGGCCGGCTTCGGCTTGCGGCGATTGACCCGCCAGACGGCGAAGATGCCGCCGGCAACGGCGCCGACAAGAAGACCGCCGAGGCCGATCAGCACCACGAAGTAGCCGCAGGCGCCTTCGAAGCAGCTCATGTCGGTGGCCTCGGAAATCCCCGAGCCAACCGCGAGCGCGAGGCCGGCGCCTAGCGCCGCACCGACAATGACGCCGATGATGGCGGCGACGATGGAGACCAGCAAGCGCGGCCGCTCATGCGAGCCACTGCTCCGCAAGGCTGGCGTTTGATCCTGCCGACCGACCAGCCAGATCATGGCCAAGCCGATCGCGATCTCGCCGCCGTCCCAGGCAAGACCGACAATGCCGAAGGCGAAGTCGGGCATGACAAGGATGTAGATCTGCTTGACCAACAGGAAGACGATGATCGCCCATTGCCAGATGGTGAAGTTGCGAGGGAAGCCTGGAGAACGATTGTAGGCTAGGACAAGCAGATAGATGCCCCAGGCAATCGTCACGGCGCTGAAGCCGACCGAGGCGTAGATCAGCCACAACACCGCCGTCGGCATCGAGAAATCCAGCATGATGGCGATGCTGGCGTCAATGCCGCGGGCGCTGAGCGCCATGACCAGGCAGAGCCACGCCACCGGCAGCCAGCCCCAGATGTCCCTCTCGGGCGTTTGGTTGTCGGACGCCATCGAATCTCCCCCGCCGCAAGCCTGCAGCACTTTGCGGCAATGCGGCGCGCACTGGCAAGCAGGCGGTCGCGCTCGCCGCAGGACACCCCGAAAGCACAAATCGCGGCCATGATCATTTCACCAGGCAACATTTGCCGCCTCAGCGCTTGGCAAGCAGCGCAGGATCGACTAGATGAGCCCCGCGGCCAGATGCTTTAGCGGGTGTTCGGCGGCAGGCGGATGGGTGTATGGCAGGTTGACTGCGCCCGACTGACGGCTCGGCGAGCCGACGCCAAGGAGATGCGTGCACTCCCAACCGGCCCGGCTGAACCAGCCGGCGCAAGGCGCGTATGCGGAGAGGTGGCCGAGTGGTTGAAGGCGCACGCCTGGAAAGTGTGTTTACGGGAAACCGTAACGCGGGTTCGAATCCCGCTCTCTCCGCCAGCCATCAAATTGCGAACCCCTACATTTGAAAGCCCAAATTCCTATTGATTTCAAAGGGGGTTAGCAGCGGCGGATACGAGCGCGACAACAGGCCGGAAAAGGCCGACTCGACCAGACAACCCCATAGCCTTGGCACACCGATGCCGTCAGGGGCGTCCATAGCATTAGAGCCCGCCCGGACTAAAAATCCCCGATTTCGCTCCAAAAGCTGCGTCAGCGTTCAGTTGCGGCCTCGAAGACAGGAAGGCTTGCCTCGACCATCTCTGCAGTGCCCGTCAGGCTGATCCGGAAATCCGTCGGCCTGTCGAAGAGCGTTCCCGGCATCACGAAGACACCTTGATCCGCCAGCCTGCGGATGAAGCCAACCGAATCGCCGCCCGGCGCGCGGCCCCAGAGGTAGAATGTGCCTTCTGGCCTGGTCATGCTGTAGCCCCATTGCGTCAGCGCGCCGTGCAGCCGGTCGCGTTTACGCTGCAGTTCGCCGATGTCGATGCTCATCCTTTCAAGATCGGCGACCGCATATTGCAGCGGCGCATCGGGAAAATTCCAGCCGCCACCAACCTGCGAAGTCAACGCCGCCGCACGCAGGGCTTGCTTGTCGGCTTCGGGCATGGACGGGCAGATTGCGAGGTAGCCGATGCGCAGGCCCGGCGCGAGCAGGATCTTGCCGTAGCTGTAGTCGATCAGCGTGTGGGGATAGACGGCGGCGGGGCTGGTAAAGGGCACGCCGTCGAAGCGGATGCGGCGGTAGGGTTCGTCGGACAGGATGAAGATTGGGCGGCCAAACTCCGCCGACTTGCGGGTGAGCATGGCGGCGAGTTCGGTCAGACGTTCCCGGCTGTAGATGACGCCCGTCGGATTGTGCGGGGTGTTGACCACCACGATCCGCGTGCGTGGCAAGATCGCCGCTTCGATGGCGGCCACGTCGAGGTCGAATGTTGCTTCGGCGAGCGGGACCGGAACCGGCACAGCATTGCGGGCGCGCAGCGTGGTGGCGTAGCAGAACCAGCCCGGCAGCGGGATGATGCATTCGTCGCCAGGGTCAAGCAGCAGGGAAAAGGCGAGCGCGACCGCACCGAAGGCGCCCTGAGTCATCGCGATGTCCTCGGGGTGGAACGGCAGCCCGAGTTCGGCGCCAAGGGCCTTGGCAATCACCGTGCGCGGTTCCTCTTCGCTGGTCTTGTAGGCGAACCAGTTCGCGCTTTTCGGCTCCATCCTGGCCTTGATCGCCGCCACCATCGCAGGCAGCGGCATTTCGTGCGGATTGCCGAAGGTGAGATCGGCGCGCACATCCTTGTCATCGACGCCGTCGCGATAGCTGCTGAAGAACCTGAAGACCGTGTCGATGGCGTCGGCCGACGAAATCGCGCGCGTGGACAGAATGCTCATGGGGTCGCTCCCGATGCTCGGCAAAGCATGCGCTCGGGCAGCGCCAGAGTAAACGGGGCGTTCAGGTGAGCCCGGCAACCCGCCCGCGTGGAGAGGGTTCGGCCGCGTCGAGCAGCCTTGGTGGCAGGCGGAGGTTCAGATTTCGACGATGGTGTGCGCCTGGACGAACGACGCGAGGCGATGCGCGAACTTGGCGGGGCCAGCCATTCCTGACCGCCCAGCCACTGATTTTGTGGTTACTTCCTGGCAGATTTGCCGGCACCAGCGGACGCTGAACTTGCCGCAAGCTCAGCTTCTTTTTCCAACCGCAAAGCGCGCAAGCGCAGTGTCTTTTCCTCGCGCTGCTGAACGACCGCGTCAATCTCGGAGTTGATCCGGTTGCGCGCAAGGGACTGCGACTGCGTCTTGCCAAAGGCTGACTCGGCCTGTTCTCGTGCCTTGCTCTGGGAATCGGTCATGCTTGTTATCCCTAAAGTTTCGAAAGAAGGGCTGAGCGCCACCAACAAAAAAGCCAGGCAAACTGCCTGGCTTTTGTAGTCTCGCGCGCCCTATGACGGTGCCAGTACATCCGTGGTCACCGAAGGGCACAAAGACCGATCAGGCAGCTTGCAGCTGGCCGGCAGACATCTTGCCCGACTTGTTGTCGCGCTCCATCTCGTAGGCGAGCTTCTGGCCTTCGACGATTTCGCGCATGCCGGCCCGCTCTACAGCGGAGATGTGAACGAACACGTCCGGACCGCCGTTGTCGGGCTGAATGAAGCCGAAGCCCTTGGTAGCATTGAACCATTTCACTGTGCCAGTGGTCATAACAAACCCCTTTTCATGGCAATATTCATCGACAGCCAAGCGAGTGCATGGCTGTTTACATCGCGATTTTATTTGAAGGGATGTTCGTTGGCGCACAGTGGTTTTGCGCAATAACAAAAATCGAACAAGCAAATATCGACAGCTGGTGTTTATATTCATTAGCTGCCGCTGTCAATTTTATTATTCTGCTCTCTGAAATGGACCGTTCCACAGGTGGAAATTCCGACTTCGACGGAATGCGCAACTCCATCGAAATCGGCATCCCATCGGCATCCTGTTAACGGTCAAACGTCGGTGTTGAGTGGCAACTTGTCGGTCACGCCAAGTGCGCCCAGCACCGCTACTTCAGCATGACGATGGCTTCGACCTCGAAGAGCATGGGGTCGACGGCAAGCCTGGGGACGGGCACCAGGGTCTGCGCCGGCAGTTTCTCGCCGAACATTTCCTTGACGTTCCTGGTCAGCACCTCGAGCTTGGACATGTCGTGATCGACCACGAAGACCGTGAGCTTGGCGACCTGATCCGGCCGGGCACCAATTCCTTCAAGCGCAGTCGCCAGGTTTGCGTAGGCCTGCTTCACCTGGACGGCGAAGTCGGGCGACAAGGCTCCCGTGCCGTCCTGTCCGCCCTGCCCCGAAATGTAGGCCACCCTGGCTTCGCCGGGCACGATCACCGCCGTGCTGTAGCCGTTCGGCGTCGGGTCATAGAGCTTTGGCGGATTGACGATGGTCAGCTTGAGATCACTCGCTGTCGTCGTAGTGGGAATTGCCATGGTCATGATGATTAGCCCTCCGATAAACAGATGCTTGATTGCGTGCGACATGATTTTCTCTTGGCTCCGCGGACTGAGCACTACGGGCCCCTGCAGCAGGCACGATCGACTTTGGCCCATCGCTCGTACGATGTACCGTGCGGTGTCCAATTCATCGTATGGTACGATGTACGAGTCAACCACCCGGCATCGACATTCCTGACGCTGGCTGCCAAAATCGCGGTTCCGACCAGCGAGGAAGACGAATGGCAGCCAAACGTAGCGGCGCCCAGGGCAAACGATCCCAACCCGGTGAGTTGCCCGAGGCCGTGCCGGAGCCGCGCGGTGAACCGCCTCTCTCCCTGGAACGTATCGTGGCGACCGCGGTGGAACTGCTGGACGCCCAGGGCGTCGACGGATTGACAATGCGTCGACTGGCCGACCGCCTCGGCTCGGGCGTGATGAGCCTGTATTGGCACGTCGATAGCAAAGAAGATGTCTTTGACCTGGCGCTCGACTCAGTGCTCGAATATGGCGGGCCGCCGCAAGCATGTGAGCCTCAGGACTGGCGCGAAGAAGTCGTTGGCGTGCTTGAAGACTGGCGCGCCAGCATGCTGCGCCATCCCTGGTCGGCATCGCTGTTGCCGCGCCGGGCGCTTGGCCCGAACATCCTCGGACGGCTGGAGCTGCTGAGCAAGACCCTGTCCGGGGCCGGTGTAGCGGACGCAGACCTGAACGTCGCGATATGGTCGCTGTGGAACCATGTGATGGGCTCCACCGTCACCCGGGCGAGCTTCGAGCTCTCGGACGACGACAGGGCCGCCGCGCAGCAGCGCCTTGCGCGTCGCAGCGAACGCTACCCGACAATCGAACGCTCTCGTCTGCTGTTGGACAGCGATTGGGATGGCACGTTCCGGAAAGGCCTCGACTTCCTGCTCGATGGCCTCGCCCCGCGAGGATGAACATTCGTCATTTCCCGCATGAGACGGTGGCTAGCGCTGCATGCACCAATTCTTGGGCAGATGCTTTGGCCTAGCCATGGACAGGCCAAAGCGAAGGGCCTCGTCGAGGTCTGGTGTGAGGTATGCCGTCTCCGGGCCGCCACCGAAATGGTTGACCCGATGGCTCCCGCCTCTCTTGCTCATGAGAATTCCAACCAGCCTTAGCTGCTCCTGTACTTCGCGATATCTCATTGGCGGCAACCCCCGATATCCCCCATCAACATTAGTGAGCACTAAAATTACCTGCTGAGCAAGGATTGGGTTAACAAATATTTAATCCTACGGTGTTACGTGCAAGGACATCTCCAACCCCTCTTTCGGCGAGACGACACCACGTTTGATCCATTTCACATGCAATCACGAGCCCGGAGAGGGCTTGCCAGAACCAAAAGGGATAGCTCGGCATCCGCGGGCGCTGCCAACCTTCGGCCGACAGGCAACGCCAAGCTTTGCGGCGAACAGGATCGCGGGCACGAGCCTGGTACATGCCATGCAATCTCCCCGCCCCGATTGGCGTCGGCCGGCGGCGCTATTTGCTTGCTGGGAGGAACCCTGGGGCGACCAATGGGTTGAGGTGATGGAGCGAAGATCCAGAACCACCTTTTCGCTTCATCAGCGGGGCCTGCCGCGACCCCCTCCCGGCAGGCCTTCGCTGTTTCAAGGCGCGAGCGTGCCAGTCAACGTTACGTGAAGAAGCTGTCCGCCCCTCGGATGGTGTGGCAACTACGTCCACGGAAATGATGCCTTGCAGGCTTTGAAGCTGCACGAGCCAACACATCCATGAACTCGACTGGATGCCTTCTCGGGTGATACGCGGACCCGTGTGGACGCCGTCGCCGGGACTTGGGAAATAGCGAGGACGAAATTATCGATAAGCGCATCGATAAATCGCGGATACCTGCCCGACATGCCCTACGGTAATTCTGAACCTGGCCCTGGCGACACAGCCAAGGGCGCTGAACACCGGGCAAATCAAGCCGTCCAGAGCTGTTCAGGGAAAATAAAACCGCTGGATGAAAACCAGCCCCGTGGGGAATTGCCATGATCCGAAACAATGTGAGGAACTCTCTTTCTGCCTGCGCGCTGCTTGCCGCGTGGGGCATCGCAGGCCAGGCGGCCCAGGCGGCCGAAGTGACCGTCGCAGTCGGCGGCGGCGTGATCCAGGAGGTCGGCCGCGAGACGCTGTGGGGGCCGGCGGCCAAGACGCTGGGCGACACCGTGCGCGAGGAAACCATCAACGACGCCTATGCCTCGGTCAAGCTGCAGGCAGCAGCCAATGCCGTGACCTTCGACCTCGTCCAGACCAACGCCTTCCAGGCCGAAAAAGGCGGTCGCGAAGGCCTGTTCATGCCGCTCGACTACAGCGTCATCGACTCGAAGGACTTCATCGAGGGCACGGCGCAGAAATACTGCATCTCGGCGCTGATCTTCTCCTGGGTCATGGCCTGGAACACCGACGCCTACAAGGACAAGGCGCCGCAGACCTGGGCCGACTTCTGGGACGTCGAGAAATTCCCCGGCCGGCGTGCGATGCGCAACGATGCCGAGGCACAGCTCGAGATCGCGCTGCTCGCCGATGGCGTGCCGATGGACAAGGTCTACGAGGTGCTGCAGTCGGAAGGCGGCATGCAGCGGGCGCTCGACAAGATCGAGCAGTTGCGCCCACATATCGCGGTGTGGTGGAATTCGGGTGCCCAGCACGCGCAGCTGATGAAGGACAAGGAAGTGGACATGTCGGTGGGCTGGAACGCCCGTTTCGAGGCGGCCAAGAAGGACGGGGCCAAGATCGACTACACCTTCAACCAGGGCATCATGAGCATGGATTGCTGGGCCGTTCCGGTCGGCGCGCCACATGCCGCCGAAGCGATGAAGATGATCAACGAGATGTCTAAGCCGGAAGCGCAGGCGAAGTTTTCGGTCGGGGTCAAGTATGGTGCCGCCAACAAGCGCGCCTATGAGACCGGGCTGATCCCCGATGACGTGTCAAAAAAGCTGCCGACCTATCCTGAAAACGCTGCGCACCAGCTCGCGCAGCGCAATGAATGGTGGGTTGACCATGTCGGCGAAGCCCAGCTCGGCTTCCAGGAAATGATGTCGCGCTGAGCGCGGCAGGGAACGGCTTGGTTCGAACGACATGACAAGTGCTGCGTTCATTGAAATCCGCAATCTTTCGAAAGCCTACGGATCCTTCCGTGCCCTCAACGACGTCGACCTCGATGTCGGGCGCGGCGAGTTCCTGAGCATTCTCGGCCCCTCGGGCTCCGGCAAGACCACGCTTCTGATGGCGCTTGCCGGGTTCGTCAGGCCCGATCGCGGACAGATCTCTGTCGATGGACGCGACCTTGTCCGCCTGCCCGCCAACAAGCGTGGCATCGGCGTGGTGTTCCAGAACTACGCCCTGTTTCCGCACATGAATGTTGCTGCCAACGTCATGTTTCCCCTGCGCGTCCGCGGTATCGGCCGCGCAGAGGCATCCGAGCGTGCCAGAAAGGCGCTCGACATCGTTGATCTCGCCAGCATGGCTGAACGTGACATCGCCACCCTGTCGGGCGGGCAGAAGCAGCGCGTGGCGCTCGCCCGCGCCGTGGTGTTCGAGCCCCGGCTGATGCTGATGGACGAGCCGCTGTCGGCGCTCGACAAGAACCTGCGCGAGCAGATGCAGTACGAAATCCGCAAGCTGCACGACCGGCTTGGCCTGACCACCGTCTATGTCACGCACGACCAGCGCGAAGCGCTGACCATGTCTGACCGCATTGCCGTGATGCGCGACGGCGTCATCCGGCAACTCGGCACGCCGGCTTCGCTGTATCACCGGCCAACCTCACGCTTCGTCGCCGAGTTCCTGGGCGAGGCCAACATTCTCGAGCTCGACGCGGTGGACAGTTTCGTTGCCCCTGAGCCGGATGTCGGCGGACCGGGCCGCAAGCTGATGATCCGCGCCGAGAGGCTGTCGCTTTCCGATGCCAGCGGCCATGACAACGTGTCACTGGATGGCGTGCTGACGCGCTCTGTGTTCCAGGGCGACAGCTGGCTCATCTCCGTCGCTCTGGCGAACGGCGGAGCCGTCTCGGCGCGCATCGCCGCAGCCGAGGCGGCGAATTTCAGTCTCGAGGCGCTGACCGAAGGTGCGGCGCTGAAGCTGCATGTGCGGCGCGATGCGGTGATCGCGGTGACCGACGCATGAGCGCGCCTGCCATGACCTTGCCGGCGGCAGCCGGTGCCACAGACAACTCGGCCCTGCTGCGGCGCGACGGCATGCTGGCACAGCTTGGCTTTTTTGGGCTCGCGCTGCCGGCGGTGCTGCTGGTGACCATTGCCATCGTCGTGCCGCTCGCCGCCATGTTGTGGATATCGATCGCCCGGCCTGACGGAACTGTGTCGCTCGACACCTATCTCAAGATCATGAGCACGCCGGTCTATACGCGCTCGGTGCTGACGACGTTCCAGGTCAGCGGCATGACGGTGCTGACCTGCGCGCTGTTGGGCACACCATTTGCGCTGGTCATGGCCAGTGTCGGCCGGCGGCTCGCTTCGATCCTGCTGCTGGTTGTGATGCTGCCGTTCTGGACGGCCCTTCTGGTCCGCACCTACGCGCTCTCGGTGCTGTTGCAGCGCAACGGACTGGTCAACAGGTTCCTGACTGACACCGGGCTGGTTTCCGAACCCTTGCCGCTGATCAACAATTTCTTCGGCACCATCGTCGGCATGACCCATGTGATGCTGCCGCTGTTCATCCTGCCTGTCTATGCGGCGATCAAGCAGATCGACCAGAACATTATCCGCGCCGCCGCCAGCCTCGGCGCCAGCAAGCTCCTGACCCTGCGGGCGGTGATCCTGCCGCTGGCCGCCAACGGCATCTTCGCCGGCGCCGTGCTGGTCTTCGTGCTCAGCCTGGGCTTCTACGTCACCCCGGCGATCCTGGGCGGCGGCCGCGTGCCGATGATCTCGACCCGCATCGAGCAGAACGTCTCGGTGCTTTCGGATTGGCCGGCGGCGAGCGCGCTCGGCGTGCTGCTCTTGTTGTCGGTCGGCATGGTGTTTTTCGTTACCTTCCTGCTCCGACGCAGCATCAAGGCCCTGGGGGGCTCGCCCAATGTTTGACGGTTTCGATGTCTCATGGCCGCTGCGCCTGGCGATCGGCATTTTCACCGCGCTGGTGGCGGTGTTCCTGCTTGCACCTTCGCTGATCGTCGTGCCGATGTCGTTCTCGGCGTCCGAACTGCTGCAGTTTCCGCCGAGCGAATTTTCGCTGCGCTGGTGGCAGCAATACTGGCAGTCCGACCTGTGGATGCCGGCGACCAAGACCAGCCTGCTGCTGGCGACTGTCACAGCCGCCGGCGCGGTGCCGATCGCCTTCGCCGCCGCCTACGCCACGACGCGTTCGCTCGGCTGGGCCAAGCTGCCGCTCTACGCCGTACTGCTGATGCCGGCCACGGTGCCGCCCATCCTGGTCGCCATCGGCCTCTTCTTCGTGCTCGCCAGGATGCATCTCGTCGGTTCGTTCCCGGGCTTGTGGCTGGGCCACACGGTGATCGCCATCCCGACCGCTTATGTCATCCTGTCGGCAGGCTTCGCCCGCTTCGATTTCACCCAGGAAAAGGCAGCCCGCAGCCTCGGTGCGGGCTGGTGGAGGTCGATGTTTTCGGTCGTCATCCCGCAGATGCGCTTCTCGCTTTTATCTGCCGCCCTGCTCGCCTTCCTGACGTCGCTCGACGAGGTCATCGTGTCGATGTTCGTCGGTGGCGGCGCCAATACGACGCTGACCAAGGTGATGTTCCTGGGCCTGCGCGACCGTGTCGACCCGCAGGCCGCGGTGATCTCGACGATCTGGATCGTGCTTGTCGCCATCGTCGTCACGGTGGTGTTCGGGCGCCAGCGGCAGGAGCATTCGTGACCGACCGGCGACCAGCTCCGGGCAGGACCGCACGCCCTTCCGCGCCGACAGCTTTTCTGCCAAGCTGATGGCTCGGGCGGTGACAAATCGGTCTCGTGCAGCCCGCCAAGAGTGATGACCATGCCGCTGACAATTGACCGAACGCAACCGAGGGCCGTGGTGTTCGGCTGCGCGGGAACCAGCCTGAACGACGCCGAACGCAGCTTCTTCCGCGCCGCCCAGCCCTGGGGCTTCATCCTGCACAAGCGCAACTGCGCCGATCCGGCGCAGTTGCGCTTGCTGGTGGCCGAGCTGCGCGAAAGCGTCGGCCGCAGCGATGTCCGCGTGATGATCGACCAGGAGGGTGGCCGGGTTGCCCGACTGGCTCCGCCGCACTGGCGCGCCCCGCCGCCGGCCTCGCTGTTCGCTCAGATCGCACGCACCGACATCAAGCGCGCGCTTGACGCCGTCCGGCTCAATGCACGCCTCGTCGCGGCGGAACTGTTCGATCTCGGCATCGACATCAACATCGCGCCCGTGCTCGACCTGCCGATCGGCAAGGGCGACCTGGTGATCGGCGACCGGGCGCTCGGAGACACGCCGGAGATGGCAAGCATTCTCGGCCGCGCCACCTGCGAGGGCTTGCTGGCCGGTGGCGTGCTGCCCGTCATCAAGCACATCCTCGGCCATGGCCGTGCCCGCCAGGACAAGTCCGAGGCGCTGCTGGTGGTCAACGCTTCGCTTGACGAGATGCAGTCGGCCGACTTCGTGCCGTTCCGCTCGCTGCAAGACATGCCTTGCGCCATGGCGGCGCATGTCATCTACCGCGCCATCGACCGCGACGCGCCGGCTACCGCCTCGCGCACGGTCATCGACGAGATCATCCGTGGCATGATCCGCTTCGACGGCGTGCTGATGAGCGACGACGTCTCCGATATCAGCCGTACCCATCCGATCGATGCCCAGGTCAGCGCCACGCTGGAAGCCGGCTGCGACGTCATCCTGCATGGCAGCGGCGACATGGACGAGATGCAGCGCGTCGCCGATGCCGCCATGCCGCTGTCGGAGAATGCCGTCGAGCGCCTGCACCGGGCCAAGCGGATGCGGCGGCGGCCTTCAGCGATCGACCTCGCCGAAACCGCCAGGCGGCTGGAAGACCTGCTCAAGCCGCTCGGGGCGCGGGCGCGCCAATCGGGCACGACACGCTCGTCGGAAATCGTCGGCAACGTCGCCAAGAAGATCGAACGCGACATCGTGCTCGGCCGGATCCTGCCCAAGGAACGCATCATGGAGGACGAGCTGGTCTACGGCCTCGGCGTCAAACGGCACGTCGCGCGCGCCGTGCTGCAGGAGCTGGCACGCACCGGGCTGGTCAAGCTCGAGCCCTATCGCGGTGCGGTGGTTCGCCACCTGTCGCCCGACGACCTCGTCAAGCTGCACGACGTCCGCCAGCTTTTGATCGCCGCCGCGGTGCAGCGCATCCGCCTGCCGGTGTCGCCGATGCTGATGGGCAAGCTCGAAGAGGCCAGGCAACTCCACCGCTCGGCAATTGCGGTCGGCGATCTCGAGCTGGCCTATGTCCAGGACCGCGTCTTCCACGACCTGCTGCTCGAGGCGACCGGCAACGAGTTCATCGCCCGCTCGATCCACGACTGCGATGCCGGGATGCGCAGCATCGACGCCGGCAGCCTGATGACCGACAACCTTGTCGAACCGGCACTCGCCGAGCATGACGAAATGATCAAGGCGCTGGACGACCAGGATCTCGAGCAACTGGGCAAGCTTTGCGCGGCGCATTTCGACCGGCCGTTCGCCCATCACATGGCGAACGGCGTCCGGCACTGATCTCAGAACCTGCCGCTTGCGCCGTTGGCGGCATGGAATGGCGCGCGCCGGTCGTACCAGGGACGTGCCCGCTCGAGCGACGCCGCGAGCTCGATCAGCGTCGCCTCGCCAGCCGGCGGAGCGACAAGCTGGACACCAAGCGGCAGGCCCGAGCGGTCCATCCCGAGCGGCAGCGACATAGCCGGCTGGCCCGAGACGTTGAACGGCATCATGTAGACCGTGTCCTCGCCCATCGCCGAGGCGTCATAGGCGTCGATGTCCTTGGCCATGTCGTAGTAGCCAAGCGGACGGGTGCCCTGCGGCAGGACCGGCAGCAGCACCACATCATAGCGCGAGGTCAGCGTGGCGATGTGGCGGGAATGCCGTCGCATCGCCTCGATGTCGCGGCCGTGCTGGATCGCGCTCATCGCCCGGCCGCGCTCGATCGTCGTCCAGATCGTCGCCGACATGTCGGACGGCTTGTTGGGAATTCCCCGCATCCGGGCGTGGTCGTCGAACTGTGCCGCCGTCTGGACCCGGATCATGCCGGTGTAGGCATGCCACAGGTCCTCGAAGTCATAGTCGAAGTCGAAGGGCTCGACCTCATGCCCGAGCGCGCCGCACAGCCGCGCCGCATCGCAGACAGCCTCGTCGACGACCGCGCCGTTGGCATCGCCGCGCGGGTTGTTGAGGCTGAAGCCGATGCGCAGGCGCCGGTTGACCGGGGCCGTGCTGTCGAGGAACGAGGGACGCTCCCTGATGTAATAGGGCTCGCCCGGATAGCCGCCCTGCAATGCGTCGAGCATGGCCGCGGTGTCGCGCACCGTCCGCGACACGCATGAAGACTGGCCGCCGCCGAACCAGAAGTCGGCCGCCTCCGGCCCCGGCGAAATGCGGCCGCGCGACGGCTTGAGGCCGACCAGCCCATTGATCGCCGCCGGCACGCGGGTGGAGCCCGCGCCGTCGCCGGCATCGGCGAGCGGCAGATAGCCCGCCGCGACCGCGACGGCCGCACCGCCGCTCGAACCGCCGGGTGTCCTCTCGAAAGCCCAGGGATTGCGCGCCGGGCCGTGCATCGGCGACTCGGTGGTCAGCGACCATCCCCATTCCGGCGCGTTGGTCTTGCCGAGCAGGATGAAGCCGGCGTTCTTCGTCCGCTGGGTGATCAGCGAATCCGACTGGGAAACGGTGCCGGCGAAAGACGAGACGCTGTTTGTCGAGGGAACGCCGGCCCACGAGGTGTGCAGGTCCTTGGCAAGATAAGGCACGCCGGCAAATGGCCCGGCGGGCGGCGTGGTCTCGGCCATAGCAAGTGCCTGCTCGAAGCAGCGGATGACGACGGCGTTGAGCGTGCCATCAAGCGCCTCGATACGGGCGATCGACGTCTCGACAAGCTCGCGCGAAGTGACCTCGCGGCGACGCACGAGGTCGGCAAGGCCGAGCGCGTCGTAGTCGTCGAACTCCTTGAACGGACCGATAGGCGAGCGGGACATCGGCATCTCCCGTTCAGATGCCAAGACCGCGCAGGAAGGCGCGGCTGTCGCGGATAACCTCGTCTGCCGGGATTTCCCAGCCAAACAAATGCGACTCATATTCGACCGAGGCCGCGCCGTCATAGCCGAGCCGCCGCAAGGTGTCGGTGACGGCCTTCAGGTCGACTTCGCCGGTGCCAAGCGGCACGCATTTGAAATCCGGGTAGAGGCCGACCGAATCCTTGACATGGTAGTTGCTGATGCGGTCGAACAGCAGTTCCGCCGCCCTGACCGGATCCTCGCCGCGGAGCTGGAAATGGGTCGGGTCGAAGGCGACGCGGACATCGGAACCGGATATCGCCCGGAACAGGTCGAGATATTCGTCAGCCTTGGCGACGATGTGCATCGAGCAACCCTCGATGCCGAACCTGACACCCCGATCCTTGGCGTGATCGCAGACCTCTTCCAGCGCCGCCGCCAGATGCTTGCGCGCGGTGGCAATGTCCATGCCGCCAAAGGCGCGTCCGGTGAAGACCCAGACCACTGGCGCGCCGATGTCGCGCGCCAGGTCCACGGAAGCCTTGAGATAGTCGATGCCGGCGCGGCGTTCCTCCGCCGTCTCCTTGGCGAGATGCAGGCAGGCGCTGAGCGCCGAGATGCTCATGCCGGCGTCTGATATGGCGCGGGCGACATCCGCCCGCCCGGCCGCATCAAGTGCCGGTGTCACATGCGGCACGAAACCTTTGCTCCACAGGTCGCCATTGAGCTCGACCGACTTGTATCCGGCCTGCGACAGCCTGCCCACCAACTCAGTGACGGGCAGCTGGTGCAGGAAGGTGCTGTAGAAGCCAGCGGTGATCATGGCCGGCCTGCCTTGGCCTCGAAGTCGGGAAACGCGAAGGGCGCATCGTCGGCCAGCGGCAACGACACCCAGGAGCGGGCGATCTGCGAGCTGTAGGCGGCATGCACCAGCTCGGTGGCACGGGCGCCGTCGAGGCCGGTGGCGCCGATGCCGTCGCGGGTGCCGGAGAGGATTTCCTCGGCCATGCCGGCGAGCTGCTCGGCATAGGTTTCCCACTCGTTGCGCGGCGGCCAGATCGACAGCCAGCCGTCCCAGGCATGGCGGTTCTGCTTGGAGCGCGCGGTGGGGTAGACGGCCTTGCGGATCTCTTCCGGCAGCTCGTTCATCGGCACGGTGGTGTTGATGGCGAGCGGCACGTCGAAGAAGGGCGAACCGGCATTGGTCCAGAACGACAGCGAGCCCTTGGTGCCGTAGAGCTCGGTGGCGTCGCCGAGCACCGGCGAATAGCGGTCGGCGATGAAGGAGCCGCGCGCGCCCTTGTTGGTGCGGACCATGAGGTGGACGTTGTCGTCGACGACAGGCGGTATGACGCAGTGGCTGACATCGGCCACGACCTCGGCATAGTCGTCGTCGAGCAGGTAGCGGAGCATGTCGAAGCGGTGGATCAGGTTGTCGTTGGTGGTGGCGCCGCCCGACTTTTCGAGATCCCAGCGGAAGTTTGTGCCGTCGACCCAATTGTCCCACTTCGCCGAGAACACGGTGCGGAACGAAAACACCTCGCCGATCAGGCCGGCGTCGATGGCGAGCTTGGCCAGGCGGATCTGGTTGAGGTAGCGCTGGTTGAAGCCGGTCTTGAGCACGATCTTGTGCTCCTCGGCGATCCTGGTCATGGCGAGCGCGTCGGGATAGGTGACAGCCAGGGGCTTCTCGCACAGCACATGCTTGCCGGCGCGGGCGCAGGCTTCGAAATCGCGGCGATGCAGGTTGTTGGGCGTCGCCATGATGACGATGTCGACGGACGGGTCGGCAAGCATCTTGTCCAGGCTGGTATAGATGTTCGCTCCGCCATAGGCCTCGGCCAGCGTCCTGGCGCGTGCCTCGTCGATGTCGCACACCGCGGCGAGCCTGGTGGAGGCACCAGCCGCCACGGCCGGCGCATGGCCGTCGTGGACAATATTTCCGGCCCCGTAGAGGCCCACTCCCAATTGACGTGACATGACAGTCCTTCCGCTTTTTTGGCCGCAGGCCGGCATTCCCGCCCGACGGGTCGAGCAAGCGCATGCCGGTTTGGACCGGGCTTTCAGTTGAGGTTTGGCGTGGCGCTCAGCGCGCCGCGATGACGGCGATCTCGACCAGGTTCTTCGGCCGTGCCAGCGGCGAGCCGACGGTCGCACGCGCGGGCGTGTTGCCCTTGGCGACCCAGGCGTCCCAGACAGCGTTCATCTCCTCGAAGGTCGCGACGTCGGTCAGCCAGATGTTGGCCGACAGGATCTTCGATTTGTCGGTGCCGGCTTCGGCGAGGTAGGTGTCGATCTTGTCGAGAACCTGCCTGGTCTGTTCGGCGACCGAAGGCACCGGGTCCGTGGCTGTCTGGCCGGCGAGATAGACCGTGTCGCCATGGATCACGATCTGGGACATTCGTTCGCCCTGGCGCAGCCGTTCAATCGTCGTCATTTTGTGTTCTCTTTCATTATTTGCCGGAAGTCGTTGGCTCCGGTGATCAGGAAATTGTTGGCGTGTTCGTAGAGGAAGCGGCATCCGCCAGCGACGAAGGCGGCAACGGTGTCCCGCGTCACCAGCGTCCCCGGCACCTTGCCGGCGGCGCGGATCCTGGCGGCGCAGGACAGCACGAGCTGCTTGACGTCGGGGTGGTGGGTCTGCCCGTTCAGGCCCATCGAATGCGACAGGTCGTTGGGACCCATGAAGAACACGTCGATGCCCTCGACCGCGACGATCTCGTCGAGGTTGGCGACTGCCTCGAGCGACTCGATCATCGCCACCACCACAGTGTCCTCGTGGTTCTGCGGCCGGGCCCGGCGCACGGCGGCAACGATGCTGCGGGCGGCGTCGGCATCGTCGACATGCGGCACGATCAGGCCGCCGGCGCCAGCGTCGAGGTAGCGGGTCAGCAGATGGTCGAGATTGGCCTCGGGCCGGACGATGGACTGCAGGCCGGCGGCACGCGCGGCGCGGCACATGTCCTGCACTGTCTGGATCGAGGCGGTGCCGTGTTCGCAGTCGATGAACACGCCGTCGACCCCAAGCTTGCCGAGAAACTCGGTCAGGGCCGGCGAGGGATGGTCGGGATTGACGACGACGACCGGCTCGTCGCGCTGAAGGCGCTGCTTGAACGGATTTGGCATGATGCGCCCCTCAGCCGATGGCGATGGAAAAGACATGGCCGATGCCACGGGGAAGCGGATGCGAGCGCCAGCTGTCGCCGGCATCCTCGCTCAGGAAGACATGGCCGAACTTGTCCGAACAGACGAGCCGCCGCGGATCGGCCGCATCGACAACCATGGCGAAGACGGTGCTCTTGAGCGGCGCGCCGAGGTCCAGGCGATGGAAGCTCGCGCCGCCGTCCGTCGAGCGGAAGAAGCCGCCGAGGTCGCCGTCGAAGTCGTTGCCGGCCCCGAGATAAAGTGTATCGGCGGGCCCCTGGCCGAGGACGCGGCAATAGGAGCCCTTTTCGCGCAGCGGCGGCACCGGCAGCTTGCTCCAGCGGCGACCATTGTCGCTGCTCTGGAAGGCGCCGACGCGCGTCGTCACCGACACCTTGCCCTCGCCATCGACGAGCACCGAATGCAGGTCGACGGCATCCTCGACGACATAGAGGCCGTCGAGCGCCTGGCGCCAGCTGCGGCCGCCGTCTTCCGACATGATCAGGCCGCCGATCTCGATGCTGGCGTAGATCCGGTCGGTATTGGTGGGGTCGACGGCGATGCGGGTGATGCGCCGCGGCATCCCAGCTGTAATCGCGGGATAGCCGACGGTGACATCGAGGTCATGCCATGTCCGGCCATTATCGGTCGACTTGAAGATCGCCGTCGGCTCGTAGCCGGCAAAAAGCGTGTGCGGCTCGTGCGGATGGCGGGTCAGCGACCACACCGCGAACTCCGGCTTCGGCGCGTCGAGCCGGGTCCAGCTGTCGCCATGGTCGGCGCTTGCAAAGATGCCGTCCTGCGTGGCGGCAAACACCTCGCCAGGACGCCTGATATCGGCGAGCAGGGCGAATGTCTGCGGCGCATTGGGAAAGCCTGATTCACTCCGCTCCCAGGCGCCGCCGTTTCGGCTTCGCAACAGGCCGGAGCTCATGAAGCGGCGGGGATCGGTGTCGCCGGCGAGCCCCGCATAAAGGGTGGTGGTCATGATCGTAGCCGCGGCCAGAGTGAAGGGTCAGTAGCTTTCGGGGTCAGTCGAATAGTCGACGACAGGCGCGTCCTTGACCCCGAAGGCCATCGCGAGCGCGCGGATGCCGTTGTGCTCGTGCGCCGGCTTGATCGAATGCCGCGCATTGGGCGGGATCTTGACCAGGTCGCCGGGGCCGATCTCGCGGGTTTCGTCCTCGATGGTCATCAGCGCGCGGCCGGAGAGCATGAAATAGAACTCGTAGGTCGGGTGGTGGTGGGTGTTGACCTCGCCGCCGGCGCGGATTTCGAATTCGCTGATCAGCTCGAGATGGCCGCCCAGCGTCTCCTCCCGCATCTCGCGCGGCGGCACCAGCCACCACACCGGCGTCGTGCCCTGGTGCTCGAGTGTCGGTCGCGTGAAATCGCTCGAGCGGATGTCCATCGGAGCGCCCCTTTAGCCGGCCAATGCTGATCTTGTTGTCTGGGCCTCGACGGCCCTGCGATGGATCGGACCTTACGAACGGCCCCCGGCGCTGGCCAGAAAAGGGTTATCGCCAACTTTATTGATAAGCCGTACCGCGCTCGGGCGACGCCCGAAGGCGGCCTGCGAATCCTCTCCACTTCCCGGCGCCCGTGCCTTGTGGTCGCGCTTCATCCTCGACGCATGAATTCTGGTGTGTCATTCTCATGTTTCTTCGGCGCTTTTCTTGATTAAAGTAGTCAACAATGTTAGAGGCCCGACACGACACCTGCCTTTGAGTCATTTGCGTTGCGATCGGAGACTGCGGACATGAGAAGCATCTGGGGCATCACAAGCACCGGGACGGCTTTCGGGTCGCAAGCTCCGCAGCGGGCCGGACGCATCATCGCAACGGCGCTGTACATCGCGCTGAGCACCGGCGCGGCATTCGCCCAGCAGGCTGCGCCGGCGACGGTTGAGCCTGCAGCCCCGACAACGACTGCACCGGTGGCTCCAGCAAATCAGCCGGCGGCAGCTACGCCGGCCGATGCTTCCAATGCCGCCACGGGCTCCGGCACACCCGCCGCCGAGCCGACGCAGCCAGGCGGCAACGTCGCAGCACAGCCCGGCGCAGTTGCCAGCGAACCGGCAGCCACCGGCGCCGCGCCGAGCGCCGCTTCAACGCCCATCGACACGACCGTCGGCGCGCCTGCCGGCACCGACGTTCCCAAGAGCCTGTTGCCGCACGACCTGTCGCCCTGGGGCATGTTCATGGCCGCCGACTGGGTGGTCAAAGGCGTGATGATCGGCCTTGCCTTCGCCTCGCTGATCACCTGGACCGTCTGGCTTGCCAAGTCGCTCGAGATCGCCGCAAGCAAAGCGCGGCTGAAGAAGGCGCTGCGCGGCATCCTCCACGCCCGCAGGCTCGCCGACGCTTCCCAGGCTCTCGGCGACCGCGCCGGCATCGGCAGCGTGCTCGTTCGCGCCGCCGTCGAGGAGTTCGAGATGTCGGGCCACGAATTCGGCCAGGGCGACGCCTCGGGCATCAAGGAGCGCGTCGAGTCGCGGCTGATGCGCATCCAGGCGCAGGCCGGCCGCCGCCTCAGCCGCGGCACCGGCGTGCTCGCCACCATCGGTTCGACAGCACCCTTCGTCGGCCTGTTCGGCACCGTCTGGGGCATCATGAACTCGTTCATCGGCATCTCGGAATCGCAGACCACCAATCTGGCGGTCGTGGCACCAGGTATCGCCGAAGCGCTTCTCGCCACCGCCGTCGGCCTGATCGCCGCCATCCCGGCGGTGGTGATCTACAACGTCTTCGCCCGCTCGATCACCGGCTACCGCCAGGGCCTTGCCGATGCGGCAGCGGGCGTGCAGCGCCTTGTCAGCCGCGATCTCGACCGCCAGACGCAGCGCGCCGAGCGCTCGCAGCCGGCGAATGAAGCCTTGCGCGGCAACGGGCGCATCGCGCCCGCCGTCGCTGTCTAGGAGATCGAGCCATGGCCGGCGGCATCAGACAGCAGGTTGACGACGACGATCTCCAGGAGAACCACGAGATCAACGTGACGCCGTTCATCGATGTCATGCTGGTGCTGCTGATCATCTTCATGGTGGCGGCGCCGCTGGCGACGGTCGATGTCAATGTCGACCTGCCGGCGTCGACGGCAACCGCGACGCCGCGCCCCGAGGAGCCGCTCTACGTGACGCTGAAGGAAGACCTCAGCATCTCGATCGGCCAGGATACCGTTGCCCGGACCGCCTTCCAGCAGCAGCTCGACGCTGCCGCCAAGGCCGACAAGGAAACCCGCATCTTCCTGCGCGCCGACCGCGGCGTCGACTATGGCGAGCTGATGGAGGTGATGAACCTGATGCGCGGCGCAGGCTACCTCAAGATAGCACTTGTCGGGCTGGAGCAGGTACAGGCCACCCCGCCCGCGACCACCGAGGGTCAACCGCAATGAGCGCGGCAATTCACGAACAGTTCAGCTTCGGCGGCATCAGCCGCAGCGAAGCTCTGCTGTGGTCGACGGCGGCGGCCGTCATCCTCTCCGTCCACATGGCCGGTGCCTGGTATCTCAACCAGCAGCCGCCAATGATGATGGAAGACATGCAGGCGCAATCCGCCGTGATGATCGACCTCGCGCCCATGGCCATGGCTCCGGAAGCCGTGCAGCAGGACACGACCGATTTGGTCGACAGTACCCCTTCGGAACAGGTCGAGGAGCCGACGGAGACGGTCACGCCCGACCCGATCGAACCGGTAACAGAGCCGGTCGCAGAACTGACGCCGGAGCCACTGGAAGAAGTCACCGAGGCCGAGCCGATCGAGGAAGTGATCCCCGACCTCGTCGAGGCAACGCTGCCCGAGGTGGCGATGGCGATCCCCGAACCGCGCCCCGAGATCAAGAAGCCGAAGCCCGTGGAAAAGCCGGTTCGCGAAAAGAAGCCGGTGCAGAAGAAGCTCGAGCCGGTCAAGGAAGCCAAGGTCGAGAAGAAGCCGGCGCCGAGCGCTCCTGCCGCGAAGAAGTCGGCGCAGAATGCCGACAGCGTACGCGCACCCGCGCCCGGCCAGGGCGGTGGCAAGGCGATGTCGCCGGCGCGCTGGCAGTCGCGCGTGTTTGCCCACCTGAACAGGCATAAGCCGCGCAACGTGCGCAACCGGGGCGTTGCGGCCGTGCAGTTCTCGTTCAACGCTGGTGGCGACATCCTTTCGGTGCGGCTGATCAATTCATCGGGCGACCCGGCACTGGACGAAGCCGCCGTCAGCCTGGTGCGCCGGTCGTCGCCGATACCGGCGCCGCCGCCGGCGGTGCCGACGAGCATCGTGGTGCCGATCGATTTCAAGCGCTAACAGCCGCCTGCCCCCAATGGCTACAGGGGCAGGCGCCCGCGTCACCGCAACCGTCGCGATTCACAGCCAGCCGGCATGGCCGGTTGGCGATCGGCTTTGCCCCTGCGAGCAGCATGTGCTGTTTCTGCTACACCCGTAAAACTTTCTTGCTGCGACAATTGATGCGGGTCGCCATCTGGCCGTCGCCGTTAGTCCAGCAGAATCAAACACTAAACATGATAAAAACAGGAAGGTTTTAGACCGGACCCCCGACTACGCCTTGCATTTCCCTAACGTGTTGGGGTTGCAGGCACTTTTTTGATGGCCTATCGAACCTCTGTCGCGGCGCCTCCCAAGCATGCGCGATCGGAACTGGTGCAAAACAAGAGTGAAAAAAATGGCACTCACCAGGCTGATGACCAGCTTTGCTACGTTGCGTCCGCGCATCGAGGCGCTGACGCGCGGCCGCGTCGGCTGCAGCGCGACCGCCGAGGACATCGTTCAGGATACGTGGATCCGGCTGTCCAATGTCCGCCACGACGACGCCATCGACAACCACGCTGCCTTCACCATGCGGGCGGCGAAGAATGCCGCCATCGGACACTTCCGCAAGCAGCAGCGGCGCAACGAGATCGACGCCGAGGTCAACGAGCTGCTGTCGTCGTCGGTTGATGAAATCTCGCCCGAACGCATCGTCATGGGCCGCGACATGCTGCGCGCCGTCGACAAGGCATTGCAGACGATGCCGGAAAGAAGCCGGCGCATCTTCCTGATGAACCGCGTCAACAGCATCTCGCACCGCGAGATCGCCCGCCAGCTCGGCATCAGCGACGAGGCCGTCTACTATCATATCCGGCGCGTAGTCGAACGCCTCGCTGAGTTGCGCGACAGCAACGGCTGACCCCGCAACAAGATTTATTTTGCCGTGACGCTTAGGCGTGGTGCCATCTCGCGTGTCTATGATAGCAAGATGGTTAGTGTGCCCGAACTTGTGGGCACTGCTTGCGTGACTGGCGATGGGCAAAGGGCAACACGGATCCGAGATCGAACGCGGCGTCGCACTTGATGCGCGCGACTGGATCGTTCGACTGACCGCCGGCAATGTCAGCCGGCAGGACCTCGACCGATTCCACGCCTGGCGGGCCCAGTCGCCGGAGCATGCGCGGGCCTTTGCCCGCGAAAAGGAATTCTGGCAATTGCTGCGGCACGTCGACGGCAGCGACCTGGATGCCGCTCCCGTGTCCACGCCAAAGCTCAGCCGCTCCGTCAGCCGGCGCAAGTTTCTCGTCGGCGCTGCAGTTGCCGCCTCGGCGGTGGCACTCGCCGCCCCACGCATCATGACGTGGATGCGGTCGGACTTCGCCACCGGTGCGGGCGAACAGGCGACTGCCGCCCTGCCCGACGGCTCGACGATGCTGCTCAACACCAACAGCGCCGTCGACGTCGATTTCCAGCCTGGCCTGCGCCTGGTGAACCTGCTCGCGGGCGAGGTCGAGTTCTCGATCAGACCGGACGCCGGCGCGCCGTTCCGTGTCGCGGCACTGGGCGGCAACAGCGACGCGAACGAAGGCATATACGCCGTGCGCTCGATCGCCGACGAAGTCACCGTCACGGCGTCATCGGGCGCCATCGCCGTCTCGGGCGGCAGTGCGGCCAACATGGTGTCGCTCACGGCTGGACAGCAAACCCGCTACCGCAGCGGCGACGCGCCGATGGCGGCCACCGACGTCAATGTCGCCAACGAACTGGCCTGGCGCAGCGGGCGCGTGGTGTTCGAAGGTCGGCCGTTCGGCAGCGCTGTCGGCGAACTCGGCCGCTATGTTCCCGAGCGCCTCGTCATTGCGACGCATACGCACGATGCGGGTCCGGTCAGCGCCGTGTTCCTGACGCGTGACGCGCATGACGCGATCGAAGCACTGGCGCAGACCCAAGGCCTGACCGTGCGCCGGGTTCCCGGCGTCGTCATCGTCATCTCCTGACCCCAACGAACTCGACCCAACTTATTTCAGAAAAAACGCAGGCAGCCCTTTAGGCGGCGGGCCTTGTCGCGCGTCACACCATCGAGGGCGCTCGGTGGATGGGCGCATACGGCTTTTGGGGACCAGCACGATGGGCAACAGCAACATGGATTTTGGCGGCACGGCGTCGAGACGCGTGCTGGCGCGGCTTCTGGTCGGCACGGCGCTTGGGGCGGGCATGCTGACCATTGCCGCGCCGATGAGCGTGGCCCATGCGCAGTCGGCCACGCGGGCGCAGAGCATCAACCTGCCGGCACAGCCGCTCGGCCAGTCGCTGAAGCAGCTCGCCGCCCAGACCGGCCTGCAGATCGCCTTCGGCACCGCTGAAATCGGATCGGCCAGTGCCCCGGCCGTCTCGGGCAACCTGTCGCCCGAACAGGCGCTGCAAAGCCTGCTTGCAGGCAGCGGCCTCAACTATCGCTTCACCGGGCCCAACACCGTTTCGGTCCAATCGGCCGCCGCCAGCGCCGCGACGGGCGGTCTCAGCGTTTCGGCCAGCGGCGCCGTGGTTCTCGACACGATCGACGTGACCACGCTGGGCACGGGCGGCAGCGTCAACAACGTCCAGATCACGGCCGAGGATCTGGCGCAGAAAGCCCCTGTCGACCTGCAGGAAGTGTTCGCCAACGAGCCGAAGGTCGCCGTCGGCAGCTCACTTCCGATGTCGCAAAAGGTCTATGTGCAAGGCATCGAAGAGACCAATCTTGCAGTTACTGTCGACGGAGCCCGCCAGAACAACAAGGTCTTCCACCACAACGCGACCAACCTGATCGATCCCTCGCTGCTGAAGGCCGTGAGCGTCGACGCGGGTGTGGCCCCGGCCGATGCCGGCCCCGGCGCGCTCGGCGGCTCGATCGCCTACGAGACCAAGGACGCGCGCGACCTGCTCGAGCCGGGCAAGAGCCTCGGCGGGCTGGTCACCGGAACCTACGACTTCAATAGCAAGACCTCGACGGTCGGCCTGTCGGCATTCGGCATGAAAGACGGCTTCGAGTTCTTCGGCTATCTGAACTTCGCCAAGGGCGACAACTACACCGCTGGCAATGGCAGTGAGGTCGGCGGGACCAGCGCCAATCTGTTGAGCGGCATCGGCAAGGTCGCCTACCAGGCGGAAAACGGCCATCGCTTCGAGCTGAGCCACGAACAGCTGCGCGACGACGCCCCCCGGCCGTTCCGCGCCAACATGGGCGAACTCGATCCTCCCAAGTACTGGGAGCCGAAGATCCGCGACTATACGCTGGACCGCAGCAGCACCGTCTTCACCTATACCGACGAGTCGCCTGAAGGATGGTGGGATCCGAAAGTGGTGATCGCCTACACGAGCGCGACGGTGGAGACGCTCATCTATCCGAGGCCCGTGGCACCGAGCACCGTTTCAGCCACTTATACCGGTATCGGCAAGACCGAGAGCCTTAACGGCAAAGCAGAAAATCGCTTCGCGCTCGACATGGGCAGCATCACCGCCGGCTTCGATTTCTACAAGGACACCGCCGATCTGGACGCCAAGGAAGATTCGTCCACCGAGCACGCCAGCAATATCGGCCTCTACGCTCAGGCCCGGCTGGAGCCATGGGAGCGGACGCGGCTTTCCTTTGGTGCGCGCGGCGACAACCAGTGGTTCGAAGGGACCACCGGCCAGAAGTGGACCAATGCCGGCTTGAGCGGCAACATCTCGGGCGAGTACGATCTCTTGCCCGATTTCCTGACCGCCAAGGCAGGCTATTCGCATGTCTGGGCCGGGGTGCCGCTGGCCGAGAATTTCAACTTCAATCCGAAGTGGAACTACGGCGACGGTCCGAAGCCGGTGACATCGGACAACTTCACCGCAGGACTGGTCGCGACCTATGAAGGCTTCACTCTTGAGGGCGGCATCTTTCGTACCGACATCTACGACGCGCGCACCGCCTACTGGGCTCCCGGACGAGCCATCGAGGCACATGATGTCCGCTCACAGGGCTTCTCGCTCGGCGGTGGTTATGACTGGGGTGCAGGGAATTTCAGCGTCAAGTATGTCAACATCGACGTGACCATCGACGGTGGACCGGCGGATTCTTACCTCGGCAACTACCTAGCGACCCCGGTCGGCCAGATTTTCACGCTCGCCGCCATACACCGTTTCGACGACTGGGGCGTAACCGTTGGCGGCGACGTCGAGATCGCCCTTGACTACGACAAGGTGCCGAAGGGCTCGAAGCGGATCGAGGGGCACGAGGTGGTCAACGTCTTCGTCGAATACCAGCCGGAGTCGCATCCGAACCTGACGTTCCGCGGCGAAGTGAAGAACCTGTTCGACGAGAACTATGCCAGCCGCGCGACCTACGGCCAGGAGTTCAACGATGTAAAGCCGCTGCTGGAACCCGGCCGTTCGTTCCGGCTGAGCGCGACGGCAAAGTTCTGACCTGATGGCCACGGGCATTGTCCGTGGCCATTTCAACTGAAAGCGCGGACGAGGACAGAGATCATGTTTCAATCGACGGGACGGTTCGAGACCGAGCATGGCGTGAAGTACCTGACCCAGCTGTGCAAGCATTTTGCCCACAAGATCGAGGTGACACATGGCGACGGGCACGGCGAATGCCATTTCCCGTTCGGCCATGCCGTGATGGACGCCGACGCCACCGCCCTGACCATCGCGGTGGATGCGCCCGACGCCGATCAGCTGGCGCGGACCAAGGCCGTCATCGACGACCATCTCGCCCGCTTCGCCTTCCGCGAGCCGGAACGCACCATCCAGTGGAGTGCCTGAGGCTCGTTAGGCAGCGCCTGAGTTCCCGAGAAAATCCGTCAGATACCTAGCTGCTGCAAGGGACTCTATCGGTCAAACCATGTGGTGACGACAGATGAAGCTCACGCAGCGGCAGGTTGCCGAACACGCTACGTTCCAGAATTTCGCGAACTGCTATGTCCGCGAAATCTCGCCCGGCAGGGTGACGCAACACAGGCTCGGCACGGACGACCCCGTCGACTGCATCGAACTGGTTCTGGCGGCACAGCAGCTCGTGCTGCGCGCCGAGCTTGTTTCGCACTCGCTGTGCGGCCCGCACCGCTTCGGAAAGGTCTGGCAGCGGCAGCGGCGGGCGACGGAAGGCGGCTGGCGCCACGTCGAACCCTTCGCCGCACTGCAGCTGCTGCTGCAGGAAGCCTACAGGCAACTGCACGACGAGCGCGGCGACGCGATGCGCGGCTGCGAACTCGAGCTGCTCGGCCGGGCGCTGCAGAGCTACCAGCAGACGCTGCGCTACATCGAGGCGCACCGCCCCGGCGAAGACGACGACAGCTTCATTGCCGCCGAACAGTCGCTGGTGTTCGGGCACTCGCTGCACCCGACGCCGAAGAGCCGGCAAGGCATGACCTCGTGGCAGGAGCCGAGCTACGCGCCGGAGCTGCGCGGCAATTTCCAGCTGGTCTACTTCGCCGCCGATGCGTCTGTCGTCAGCCACAAATCGGCGGCAGCAGAGTCCGCGCCGGAGATCGTCGCGTCACTGACAGGTGGTGCCGACCTTGGCTTGCGCCCCGGCGAGATACCCTTGCCGATGCACCCGCTGCAAGCCGAGGCACTGCTGCTCGACGACGGCATCCGCGCGCTTCAGGCGGCGCGCAAGCTCAGGCTCGTCGGCCCAGCCGGTCCCACATTCACCGCCACGTCTTCGGTACGCACCGTCTACAGCGAAGGCCTGCCGTGGATGCTGAAATTCTCGGTGCCGGTGCGGATCACCAATTCGCTCAGGGTCAACAGCCGCAAGGAGCTGGAGGCCGGGGTCGCCATGGCCAAGCTGCTCCAGCGGACGGGCATCGGCAGCGACGACGGCCGCTTCAAGCTGATCGCCGACCCCGCCTACATCACGCTCGACCTGCCAGGCCGCAGCGAAAGCGGCTTCGAGGTGATCCTGCGCGAGAACCCGTTCGTCACCTGCAAGGGACGTGGCAAGATCACCATTGCCGCGCTGACCGCCGAACCGCTGCCCGGCGAACAGTCGCGGCTCGAACGCATCATCCGCACCATCTGCCTCAGGGACGGCACGCATCCCGAGCTTGTCTGCCGCCACTGGTTCCAGCGCTATCTCGACTGCGCGCTCGACCCGCTGGTCATGCTGTATGACGACTTCGGCCTGGCGCTCGAGGCGCACCAGCAGAACAGCCTGGTCGATGTCAGCCAGGGCTATCCGACCGCCGGCTATTATCGCGACAACCAGGGCTTCTACCTGTCGAAACGCCATCGCGCCCGCCTCAGCCAGCATGTGCCGGAGGCAGCCGAGATCGCCTCGCTCTACTACGACGACCGCGATATCCAGGACCGCTTCGCCTACTACCTGATCGTCAACCAGATCTTCTCGGTCATCGCCCGCATGGGGCATGACGGCCTGATCGACGAGGTGGTCCTGCTGCACATGCTGCGCGACCGCCTTGAGGTGCTGTCGCGAACGACGTCGGGCGTTGGCCGCGAATTCGTCCGCAGCTTGCTCGACCGGCCGACGGTGGCGTTCAAGGCCAACCTGATGACGCGCCTGTTCGACGTCGACGAACTGCAGACCAGCAACGAGCGCTCGCTCTACGCCCGCTTCCCCAACCCGCTGTTCGCCGCCATTGCCGGCCTCTACCACGGAGACGGCAGTGCCCTTGCCTCTTGACCTGCCGGGGCGTCCCGACGAGCGCGTCGTCAGGCAGTTGGTCGAGGCCGTGCTGTATGAGGGGCTCGTCGAGGCGGCGGTTGCCCGTGACGGCGCACGGGTCGCCTTCGCATGGTCGCATGGTAACAAGCGTTTTCGCTGCGCAGGCATGGAAGGCGCGTTCGGCCGCATCCGCCTTGCGGCCGGCTCGGTCGAGAGCGAAAGGCGCGATGGAGCATGGCAAGCCGCGACACTGGACGAGCTGGTGGCGAGCCTGCCGGCTTCCGCAGAAGACAGGCGCCGGCTGCTGGGCGAACTGCAAAGCACGCTGGCGCATTGCAGCTGGAACGACCGCAACCTTGGCTACGGGTCGCGCCGCGACCTCGGCTTCGCCGCGCTCGAAGGCGCGCTGCACGAGGGCCATGCCTACCATCCCTGCTTCAAGGCTCGGACGGGGTTCAGCGAAAGCGACAACCGCGATTTCGGCCCCGAGGCCGGCAACAGCTTCCAGCTCGCCTGGTTGCTGGTGAAGCGCAGCAAGGTAAGCCAGCGCCTGCCGATCGATGAAGCCGCGTTCTGGATCGCCGAGCTTGGCACGGTGGTCTTTGCCCAGCTCGACCGGGAGCGCACCCGCCTTGGCCTTGCCTGGGACGACTGCTGCCTGCTGCCGCTGCATCCATGGCAGTGGCAGTCGCTGCGGGACACGCTGCTGGCACCATGGCTCGCCGACGGAACCGCGCATTTCGCCGGCATCGCCGGCGACCGCTACACGGCGAGCCAGTCGATCCGGACGCTGCTCAACGCAGACCGGCCCGAGGCGGCCAACGTCAAGCTGTCGATGAACATGAGCAACTCGTCGTCGCTGCGGACGATCGAGCCGCATTCGGTGTGCACGGCACCGGTGATCTCGCGCTGGCTCGGCGACATCGTTACCAGCGATCCGCTGTTCGAGACGACATATCCGCTTGTCGTGCTCGACGAATATGCCGGCATCATCGCCGGGCTCGACGGTCCGCTGGCCGGCCAGCTCGCGGCGATCTGGCGCCGCAGCGTCACCTCGACGCTCGGCGAGGGCGAACAGGCAGTGCCGTTCAACGCGCTGATGGCGACCGAACAGGACGGACGCCCATTCATCGACGGATGGGTGCGCCGCCACGGCTTCCGGAACTGGCTCGTACAATTGCTCGATGTCGCCATCCTGCCGGTCTGGCACCTGCTCGTCGGGCATGGCATCGCCACCGAGGCGCACGGCCAGAACATGGTGCTCGTCCATCGCGACGGCTGGCCGGTCAGGCTGGTGCTGCGCGACTTCCACGACAGCGTCGAATACGTGCCCGAATTCCTCATCCAGCCGGACAAGGCGCCCGACTTCCTGGCGCTCGACCCGGTCTATCGCGACGCATTGCCTGACCAGTACTACTGGATGGAAGATGTCGAGACGCTCGGCGAGCTGGTGACGGATGCGCTGTTCGTCTTCAACCTGGCCGAGGTCTCGCACCTGCTGCAAACGTTCTACGGCCTGCACGAAGCCGACTTCTGGAAAACCGTTCGGCGGATGCTGGCCGACTACGCCGCCACCCACGGGCTCGGCGCGCGCCAGGACCGGCTCGGGCTCGCACGACCGACGATTGCGGCCGAAGCCCTGCTCGCCCGCAAGCTGAACACCGGCCACTCGAGCCACGCCGTTCCCAACCCCCTCTCCATCCCCGACGCCTGAAGGAAAATCGATGCTCCAGATCGACGACAGGTACTATGACCGACAGAAGTTCGAGCAGATGGTCGTGCTGAGCGCCGACAAGGCCGGACTGAGCGCGAACGCGCGTTACGCCGTCTGCTTCAGCGACACAGCCGGCTGGCTGGCGCTGTTCTTTGCCATCCGCAACATCGGCGCCAGCGTCTTCCCGATTCATCCGGCAACGCCGCATGCCGCGGCGCGCCGGCTTGCCGTCGCCGCGGGCTGCAACGCCTTATACTTCAACAGCCTCGAAGCGGAGACGCTGTCGACCCAGGTCGAGCCGGCTTCAACGGGCCAGCTGCTGCAGATGAGCTCCGGCACCACAGGCGCGCCGAAATGCATCGCCCGCGGCTGGGCCGAGATCGATGCGGAAGTGGCAAGCTACGTGGCGACGTTCCGCCAGCCGGAGGAGATGACGCCCGTCATCGCCTGCCCGACGACGCATTCCTACGGGCTGATCTGCGGCATACTGGTGGCGCTCAAGCGCGGCCGCACGCCGGTCATCGTCGACGCCGGCAATCCGAAGTACCTGCTCAGGACCCTGCGCGGCATCGAGCAGCCTTTGCTCTATTCGTCGCCGGCGGTGCTGCACACGCTGGCCCGGCTGATGCCCGAGGGCGAGAAACTCCATGCGGCAATGACCTCGGGCACGGTGCTGCCCGAACCGTGGTTCGCCCGCATCCGGGCGCGGACGACACATCTGTTCCAGCAATATGGCTGCTCGGAAACCGGTTGCATCGCCGTCAATCCCGATGTCACCGACGCGGCCGACATGGGCTTCGTTCTGCCGCACCACAGCGTCGCCTGCTCCAACAGCGCCGTGGCGCCATCCGAGATGATCGTCAGTGGTCCGAATGGCGACATCGCCACCCGTGACCTCGGCTACTACAGGCCGGACGGCATGCTGGTGTTCGTCTCCCGGCTCGACGACACCATCAATGTCTCCGGGCTCAACGTCTATCCGCGCGAGGTCGAGGACGTGGTGATGTCGATGCCTTCAGTCACCGACGCCGTCGCCTTCCGCAAAGCCGACACTCTCGCAGGCGAGCGGGTCGGCCTGCTGTTCAGTGCCACAGAGCGGCTGGAGGGCCCGGCCGTGCGGCAATGGTGCGCCCAGAACCTCGCGAGCCACCAGCTGCCGATGGAAATCGTCCAGGTCGACGCGATACCGCGCCAGGCCAACGGCAAGATCAGCCGCCGCGAGGTCGCGGCACAGCACGCGGCCGGGCAGTTCGCCGCATTGGCGAAGGAGGTCGCGTGATGAACACCGAACAGGTGATCGAAGCGATCGGCACCGTGCTGCGCGATCATATGAACCATGCCCATCTCGACCGCTTCGGCCCGGACGCGCGGCTCAACGAGGACCTCTATCTCGACTCGGTGCTGATCCTCGAGATTTTCCTCAGCCTTGAGCTCGAGTTCGGCCTGGCCGCGCCCGAAGAGGCGATCAACCGCCAGGACATCGATACGGTGCGCGAACTGGCGCAGCTGTTCACCGGCGAAGCCGTTGCGGCAGAGGCCAAGCCTGCGCCGCAGGGCGAAGGCGTGCATGGCGAGGACTATATCGACATCAAGGTGCATTGCTTCGTCAGCAGCGTCTGCGATGCGCTGAAGCGATCCGGCATCGACCAGCGGCCGTTCTATTTCAGCGTCTGGGACGCCGGCTTTGCCATCAACGAGCGCTGGCAGCTCGCCTATCACGACAAGTCTATCAACCACGATTTCTTCCGCGCCTGGTACCAGCGGCTCTACGGCGTGGCCATGCATGAATGGTACGACCCGGCGCGGTCCAAGGACCAGAACATCGTCGTCATGCTCGACCTGCTCGAACGCAAGCGCGAGAGCGAATATCTGATGGTGATGCTGGACCTGTTCCACCTGCCGGAGCGGGAGAACAAGTTCAACCAGAACCCGTTCCCGCACTATCTGATGATCGAGAAAACCGACGATCCGAAGATCTGGCAGGTCAATGATCCCGACTTCCGCTGGGAAGGCCAGATCGCCCGCGACAAGGTCATCCATGCGATCCGCCAGCCAACCGTCGGCGGCGGCTACATCTTCGACCGGCTGGAGGCGCGTGTGCCCGCCGCCACCGACCTGCGCGACTTCTTCCTCGCCTGCCATCAGCCGGACCACAATCCGCTGGTCGACGGGGTGCGCCGCATCGTTTCAGCCCATCTCGAAGGCCGCGATGGCGTGAAGCTCGCCGATCTCGGCGCCGCCTTGCGCGAGGTACCCGTCATCTCGATCCGCAAATATGCCTATGAGCACGGCTTCGCCTTCTTCTGGCGCGAGATGAAGCTGGCGAACGCCGATTTCGACCACTGGTGCGACGAGATCGAGCGCGTGATCCAGGACTTCAAGGCGCTGCACTATGCAGTGATGAAGCTGGCCCAGACCGAGGACCGTAGCCTCGCCGACGACGTCTTGCTACGGCTCGACACGCTGGACGGGCTCGAACGGCGGATCAAGGCGAGGCTCGGCGAGGCCTTCCGGGCGTGGTGCGCCAGCAAGGGCATCCCCCACACAACCCCCATCGAACTGCTCGGAGCAGCCGAATGAAGATCTCGCTCTGCACCATCACCTTCCGCCATCATCTCCTCTCGCTCGAGGACATCGCTAGATGGGCGCGCGCCAATGACTTCCAGGGCATCGAGCTTTGGGGTGCGCATGCGCGCAACCTCGCCTACCAGCCGCAGTGCGACGCCGACTGGCTGGACGAGCAGGGGCTTAATGTGCCGATGGTCAGCGACTACCTGCCGCTCGACGGCGACGCCGAGACCCTGCACAAGAAGACGGTCGACCTGTGCCGCCTCGCGCGGCACTGGCGGGCGAGGAAGATCCGCACCTTCGCCGGCAGCCGTGGCAGCCGCGACACGCCCGCCGACGTCAGGCGCATCATCACCGCGCGCCTGCGCGAGATTTCGGAGATCGCCGCTGACTTCGACCTCGAACTCCTGGCCGAGACGCATCCCGGCACGCTGGCCGATTGCGGCGCGTCGACGCTCAGGCTCGTTGCCGAGGTCGACCATCCGGCGTTCAAGCTCAACTTCGACACGCTGCATGTCTGGGAGGGCGGAGACGACCCAGTCGCTGCGCACGCGGCGATGCGCCCGCATATCCGCCACTACCACCTCAAGAACGTGCGCTCGCGCGCCGATCTCCGGGTCTTCGAGCCGGCTAATGTCTATGCGGCGGCCGGAAGCCGCGAAGGCATGACGCCGCTGTTCGACGGCAAGGTCGACTACCGGCGCTTCCTCGGCGAACTGCGCGACGACCCAAATGTCGAGGCTTCGCTCGAATGGTTCGGCAATGATTGCTTCAACGTGCTGCGCAGCGACCGCCAGGCAATAAAGCGCTTGAAGGGCCGCGACGAAGTCTTGCTGCGCACCGGCAGCTTCTGATATGCGCCAAAGAAGAGTATATCGCGAAGGTTTTAAGCAACCGGCGCAAATCCACGAGGACGGAGACAAAAGATGAAGTTTGTTCGCCTGCTGGCCAATCTTGCGGCGGCACTGGCTATTGCCACTGCACCCGCCTTCGCCGTCGAGATCACCACCGCGACCGGCCCCAAGACCATCGACAAGGTCCCGGCCAAGGTCGCCGTCTTTGACATCGCCGCGATCGACACGCTGAACCGCCTCGGCATCCAGCCGGCCGGCATTCCCGACAAGCTGTTCGTGCCGGAACTGGCAGACGTCGCCAAGGGCGCCACCGTCGTCGGCACGCTGTTTGAACCTAACCTCGAAGCGCTGAATGAACTTGCCCCCGACCTGGTGATCGTCGGCGGCCGCTCGTCGACGCAGGTCGAGGCGACGTCGCGCGTGGCCCCGACCATCGACATGACCATGGACGGCGACGACCTCGTTGCCCAGGCCAAGACGCGCCTCGCATCCTATGGCGACCTGTTCGCCAAGCAGGACGAAGCTGCTGCCGCCACCAAGGAGCTGGATGCCGCCGTCGAAGCCGCCAGGCAGGCGGTGAAGGGCAAGGGCAAGGCGCTGATCCTGATGACCAACGGTCCGAAGATCACCGCCTACGGTCCCGGCTCGCGCTTCGGCTGGGTGCACAAGACGCTCGACCTCGAGCCGGCGGTCGCCGACGTCGAGGCGGCAACGCATGGCGAAGCCATCTCGTTCGAATTCATCAGCAAGGCAAACCCGGACTGGCTGCTGGTGCTCGACCGCGCCGCAGCGATCGGCTCGGGCGAACAGGGCGCCAAGGCGACCCTCGACAACGAGCTAGTGGCGCAGACGACAGCATGGAAGAAAGGCCAGGTGATCTACCTGCCGTCGCCTGACTTCTACATCGCCGCCGGTGGCGTGCAGTCGACGCACCGCGTGCTCAAGACCATCGAACAAGCCTTCGCCAAGGCGAAGTAGTGGCGGCGGCAATGCCCAGTGCGCGGCTGGTGGTCGCCACCAGCCTCGTCGGGCTGTTCGTGCTCAGCCTCGGCATCGGCGTCGACGACCTGCCGATGGGCAGCGTGTTGACCGACGCCGGCGCACTGCAGCTTCTGCTGGTCAGCCGCCTGCCGCGGACGGTGGCCGTGGTGCTGACGGGTGCTGGCCTGGCGATTGCCGGGCTGGTGCTGCAAATCCTGGTGCGCAACCGCTTCGTCGAGCCGATCACCACGGGTACCGGCCAGAGTGCGGCGCTGGGCGTGCTTGCCGTGACGTTGCTGTTTCCAACCGCCTCGATCGCCATGAAGACGCTGGGCGCCAGCGTGGCGGCCCTTGCCGGCACATCGGTCTTCCTCAGCATCGCGCATCGGCTGCCGCCGACCCAGCCATTCCTCATCCCGCTGTTCGGCCTCGTCTATGGCGGGGTCATCGGGGCGGCGGTTACCTTCATCGCCTGGCAGACCGACCTGCTGCAATATGTCGATATCTGGACCAATGGCGAATTCTCGGGCGTGCTGCGTGGCCGCTACGAGCTGCTGTGGATCCTTGCTGCCATGGTGGCGCTGGCCTGGTGGGTTGCCGACCGGCTGACCATCGCCTCGATGGGCCGTGAGGTCAGCGTCGGGCTCGGCCTCAACTACCAGCGCATCGTCCAGCTCGGCCTGGTCATGGTGGCGGTGATCTCGTCGCTGGCCGTCGTCGTCGTCGGGATGATCCCGTTTGTCGGGCTGGTGGTTCCCAATCTCGTGTCGCGCCTGATGGGCGACAATCTGAAAAGCGCGCTGCCCTGGGTCGCCGTCACAGGTGCCGTGCTGCTGCTTGCCTGCGACATCATCGGCCGGCTCATCCGCTACCCCTATGAAATTCCTGTCGGCACCGTGCTCGGCGTCGTCGGTTCGGGGCTGTTCCTGTGGATCCTGTTCGGGCGGACGCAGCGTGCCTGACAAACGCCTCCTGATCCTGGCCGCCCTGGCAGCGGTCGTGGCTGTCGCCTTCATGACCGTCGGCCTGCGCGGCAACATCGCCTTCGCGCTCGAACTGCGCGCCGTGCGGCTGGTGACGCTGATCCAGGTCGGCGTGGCCATCGCGATCTCGACGGTGGTGTTCCAGACGGTGACGGCGAACCGTGTGCTGACGCCGCAGATCATGGGGCTCGACGCGCTCTATTTGTTCGGCCAGATGGCGCTGGTGCTGACACTCGGCAGCGTCGGCTATGTCGCGCTCGACCCGCGCCTGAAATTCGCCGGCGAGGCCGGCCTGATGATGGCCATGGCGCTAGTGCTGTTCCTGCCGATGCTGCGCCGGCGCTTCGACATCGGCCTGCTGCTTTTGACCGGCGTGGTGCTCGGCGTGCTGTTCCGCAGCCTCGCCATGTTGATCGCGCGGCTGATCGACCCGAACGAATTCGCCGTCGTCCAGGGATCGAGCTTCGCCGACTTCAACACCGTGCGGCCCGACCTCGTCGTCATTGGCCTCGCGGTGACGACGGTTGCCGCCGTCATCATCTGGCGCCTGCGCCATTTGCTCGACATCGTTGCCCTTGGCGCCGACAGCGCCACCGGGCTCGGCGTCGACTGGACCAAGGCGCTGGCCGGCCTGCTGCTGCTGGTCGCGGCCCTGGTTGCCGTGTCGACCGCACTGGTCGGGCCGGTGACATTCTTTGGCCTGCTGGTGGTGGCACTGGCCGAGCGCATCGTCGACAGCCGACGCCACCGCCTGCTGCTGCCGGCGGCAATGCTGACGGCGGTCATCGTGCTGCTCGGCGGCCAGATGGTGCTGCAGCACGTGCTGGGCGGTGCCGCGACGTTGGGCGTCGTCATCGAATTCGTGGGAGGCCTCGTGTTCCTGGCCATGCTGATCACAACGAGCAAGCTATGATCGAGATCAAGAATGTTTCGCTGCGCCTTGGCGACACGCAGATCCTGCAAGACGTGTCGCTGACCATGCCCAAGGGCGGGGTGACAGCACTTGTCGGACCTAACGGTGCCGGCAAGTCGAGCCTTTTGTCGCTGATAGCCCGGCTGCGGCCGCTGCAGAGCGGATCGATATCGGTCGACGGCCTGCCGGTGGACACGACGCCAAGCCGCCAACTGGCCAAGACGCTGGCCATCCTGCGCCAGGACCCGGCGGTGGCAAGCCGGCTCAAGGTGCGCGAACTCGTCGGCTTCGGCCGCTTTCCGCATCAGCGCGGGCGGATCGACGCAAATGACCTGCTGCTGATCGAGGCAGCACTTCAACAGTTTGGCCTGATGGAACTGGCCGACCGCTTCCTCGACAATCTTTCAGGCGGCCAGCGCCAGCGCGCCATGGTCGCCATGGCCTTCTGCCAGGGCACCGACTACATGCTGCTCGATGAGCCCCTGAACAATCTCGACATGCTGTTTGCCCGCCAGCTGATGCGCGACCTGCGCGCGGCTGCCGACAACGACAGGCGCACAGTCATCGTGGTGCTGCACGACATCAACCATGCCGCCGTCTATGCCGACCGGATCGTGGCGATGAAGGCAGGCCGCATCGTCGCTGACGGGGCGCCGGCGGAAGTGCTGCAGCCTGACGTGCTCGCCCAGGTCTTCGGCTACGACATGAATGTCATCGACGTCGGCGGCGCGCCACTGGTGCTGCACCACCGCTGAGCCTCTATCATCTTGCGCAATTCCGGTCGGAAAACCGCTGCACACTTTTCCTGGAATTGCTCTACGCCTCGACCTCGATCGCCGACAGCGGCTTCGAGCAGCAGGCAAGGATGAAGCCGTCATCGATCTCGTGGTCGAGGATGCCGCCATTGTGGCTCATCTCGACCTCGCCGGAGAGCTTCCTGACCTTGCAGGTGCCGCACAGGCCGAATTCGCAGGCCGCCGGAATACGCACGCCCGAAGCGCGCGCCGTCTGCAGCACTGTCTGGCCGGCCAGGCAGTCGGCGTCGACATCCGACAGCGAGAAGCGGACCGGGACGACGGCATCGGGTACTGCTTCGGCACCGCCTTTGCCCGGTGTCGCGAAGGGCGCAGGGACTTCCTCGATGACCGGTGCTGCGAAGCTTTCCTGATGATAGCGGGCCATGTCGAAGCCGGTCGCCTCCAGCATGCCGCGGACGGCGCGCATGAAGGGATCGGGACCGCAGCAGAACACCTCGCGCTCGCGGAAGTCGGGCGACAGAAGCGGCAGCCGCACCGCATCGATGCGCCCCATATGGCCGAACCAGCCCTCGCGGCTCGACCGTTCCTCGATCATGAAGCCAAGTGACAGGCCGGGCATGTGGGTGCCCAGGAGCTCCAGTTCCTTGCGGAAGATGATCTCTTCGGGACGGCGCGCGCAGTTGACGAAGGCAACATCCGTCCAGGGCGCGCAGTCGTTGAGCCAGCGCAGCATCGACATCATCGGGGTGATGCCGGAGCCAGCCGAGACGAACAGATATTTGCCGGCCGGATGCTGGTGCAGCGAGAAGTCGCCTGACGGGCCATAGGCCTTGATGCGGACGCCCGGCTTGAGCTGATCGAACATCCAGCGCGTACCGACGCTGCCCGCCTGCGCCTTGACGGTGACGGCGATGGAGAACGGCCGCGACGGGCTCGACGACAGCGTGTAGGTGCGCATGACAGGCGCCGGTTCGGCCGGCAGTTCAAGCGTCACGAACTGGCCAGGCTTATAGCGGAACCAGGTCTGGTTGTCGGAGCGGAAGGTGAAGGTCTTGACGTCCGGCGCCTCGTCTGAGACGCCGATGACCTCCAGCACCTGGATCCTGTCGTTCCAGGGCACCATCTCGTCGAGGTTGCGGTAAAGGCCGAGATCGGACATCGCGTTCACTGCTCCCCTCCCAATCAGGCGACGTTGCGCAAGGCCGGCTTGCCGGCATCGGCCAGCCGCGGCTCGAGGAAATTGGCGTACCATTCGATGAACTGCATGACCCCGCCTTCGTGTTCGACCGAATAGGGTCCCGGCTCATAGGCCGGCGATTTGATGCCGAAGGCATTTTCCTCGACGATGCGCCGGTCCTGGTCGTTGGTCTCGGTCCAGACATGCGTCAGTTCGGCAAGGTCATAATCGACGCCTTCGACGGCATCCTTGTGAACCAGCCACTTGGTGGTGACAGCCGTTTCGGTGGCGCTGATCGGCAGCACGCGGAAGGTGACGGCATGGTCGCCGAGCACGTGATTCCAAGTGGTCGGATAGTGATAGAGCAAAAGCGTGCCGATCCTGTCGGCCGAGACGCTGTCGGAGAGGTTTTTCCGCACCGCGCGCTTGCCCGACATGGTGTAGCTGACCGCGTCGCGCAGCAGCGGCGCGCGCGTTGCCCGGTACTGGCCGCCGGCATCGATGCGGAACTTGCTCGGCAGCCCGGCCGCCTCGCACTTGGCCCAGTGCGCCAGCATTTCGGGATCGCTTTCGGCACCGTTGACGCCGGTGACGGTCGGCGCTTCGGGGAAGGTCTTGCAGAGCTCTGGATGGTTCGCCGCGCAATGATAGCATTCGCGGTTGTTTTCCCAGACCAGCTTCCAGTTGCCCTTCTCGACGATGGTGCTTTCGAAGGCGACCTTGGCCTCGCGCAACCGGTGCGGCAGAAGATAGGGCTCGACCATAGCCCGCATCGGCGCGAAGTCGGCCGGCTCGTCGGCCAAGCAGATGAAGATGTAGCCGCCGACGGATTCGCAGGCGACCGGCTTCAGGCCGAACTGGCTCTTGTCGAAACCTTCGGCCATCTGGCGCGCGAACAGCAAGCGGCCGTCGAGTTCGTAGGTCCACTGGTGATAGGGGCAGACGAGCTTGGCCGCCGTGCCCTTTTCCGCCGCGCAGACGCGGCTGCCGCGGTGGCGGCAGGAATTGTGGAAGGCGCGAAGCTCGCCCTTCTGGTCACGGACGAGCACGACAGGATAGTCGCCAACCTGGACGGTGAAGAAGCTGCCCGGCTTGGCCAGTTCGCAGTCATGGCCGACAAACAGCCAGTCGCGGTACCAGATCAGCTCCAGGTCGACCCGGTAGAAATCCGGGTCGATGTAGAAGGGCTGCTCCAAGCTGAAGCCGTCGCGGCGTCCGCGCAGCAAGCTCAGCATCTTATTCTTCGTGTCCATGTCCTGTCCTCGCACCAAGGACTGAACTGGTGGTGATGTCGGGAAGAACGACTGCCCGGCGGACGCAAGGTCCGCGCAGCAACGATCCGCCTCTTGACCGCCCACCGCGATCAGTCGAGTTGTTTCAGGTTCAAGGCTGGTTTCCGGGCTCCGGAGCTGTCCTTTCGGACTGTTTCGACACCTTCCCAGGCCTTCAGGCCCAGTGGTCTCCCGTCGAAACAACAAACTCCGCCACCGTTGCGGGGGCAGCGCCGGCATCTAACCGGCTTCCCAATTCTCCGCTTCGTCTCACGCGAAGCAGCACCTTGAACATGTCCTGATCAGACCACGGAAAGCGGGCCGGACACGAGCACGAAAACGACACGGGCTCAGCGCAAAGGCGACAGAGCCCGTGGCAAGGTTACTCGGCCGCCTCGGCGAACGAGGCGGGCACGTAGTTGAGGATCGGGCCGAGCCAGCGCTCGACCTCGGCAATGGTCATGTCCTTGCGCCGGGCATAGTCCTCGACCTGGTCGCGCTCGACCTTGGCGACACCGAAATAGTAGCTTTCGGGGTGCGCCAGATAGATGCCGGAGACCGACGAGCCCGGCCACATCGCCATGCTTTCGGTGAGGCTGACGCTTGCATTCTTCTCCGCGTCGAGCAGCCGGAACAGCGTCACCTTCTCGGTGTGGTCGGGCTGGGCCGGGTAGCCCGGAGCCGGGCGGATGCCGCGATACGGCTCGCCGATCAATTCGTCGGGTGCGAGGGCCTCTTCCGGAGCGTAGCCCCAGAACTCCTTGCGTACCTTTTCATGCATGCGTTCGGCAAAAGCCTCGGCGAAGCGGTCGGCCAGCGCCTTGACCATGATCGAGGAGTAATCGTCATTGGCGCGTTCGAAGCGCTCGGCGATCGCCACTTCCTCGATGCCGGCGGTCACCACGAAGCCGCCAAGATAGTCCGGCTTGCCGCTGTCGAGCGGAGCGATGAAGTCGGACAGCGCGACATTGGCCTTGCCGTCGCGCTTGGTCAGCTGCTGGCGCAGCATGAAGAAGGTACCAAGCTCCTGCTTGCGCGCCTCGTCGGTGAACAACCTGACGTCGTCGCCGACTGAATTAGCCGGCCAGAAGCCGATGACGGCCTTGGGCGCGAACCACTTCTCGTCGATGATCTTCTTCAGCATCGCCTGCGCGTCCTCGAACAGCTGGCGCGCCGCCGCACCCTGCTTCTCATCGTCGAGGATCTTGGGGTAACGGCCCTTGAGCTCCCAGGTCTGGAAGAACGGCGTCCAGTCGATGTAGCGGGCGAGCTCGGCGAGATCCCAGTTCTCGAACACCTTGGTGCCGAGGAAGGACGGCTTGGGGGGCGTGTAGGACGTCCAGTCGACCTTGTGCGCATTGGCGCGCGCCCTGGCCAGCGGCAGGCGCTGCTTGTCGGCCTCCGAACGGGCATGGGCGTCGGCAACCTTCTTGTATTCAGCCTGTACAGTTTCGACGTAGCCGGGCTTGGCATCCATGGACAACAGATTGGACACCACACCGACCGCGCGGCTGGCGTCGGTGACATAGACGGTCTGGCCGCTGGAATAGCGCGGATGGATCTTCACGGCCGTATGCACCCGGCTGGTGGTGGCACCGCCGATCAGCAGCGGAATGTCGAAACCCTCGCGCTGCATTTCAGCCGCGACATGCGCCATCTCATCCAGCGAGGGCGTGATCAGGCCAGACAGGCCGATGATGTCGACCTTTTCGTCCCTCGCGACCTGGAGAATCTTGGTTGCCGGCACCATGACGCCAAGGTCGATGATCTCGTAATTGTTGCAGGCGAGCACGACGCCGACGATGTTCTTGCCGATGTCGTGGACGTCGCCCTTGACCGTCGCCATCAGGATCTTGCCGGCGGTCTGGCGCTCGCCATTGTCGATGCCCTTGGCGGCGTTGGCCGCCTTCTCCGCCTCCATGTGCGGCAGGAGGCCGGCGACAGCCTGCTTCATGACGCGGGCCGACTTGACGACCTGCGGCAAAAACATCTTGCCGGCGCCGAACAGGTCGCCGACGACGTTCATGCCAGCCATCAGCGGGCCTTCGATGACGTGCAGCGGACGCTCGGCCCTCAGCCGCGCCTCGTCGGTGTCGGCGTCGATGAACTCGGTGATGCCGTTGACCAGCGCGTGGCTGATGCGGCTCTCGACCGGCCAATCGCGCCAGGCAAGATCGCGCTCCTTGGCCTCCTTGCCGGCCGTGCCCTTGTAGCGTTCGGCCAGCTCCAGCAGCCGTTCGGTCGCCGTGCCGCCGGCCTTGGGCACGCGGTTGAGCACGACGTCCTCGCAGGCCTCGCGCAGCTCCGGGTCGATCGACTCGTAGACGGCGAGCTGGCCGGCATTGACGATGCCCATGTCCATGCCGACCTGGATGCAGTGGTAGAGGAACACGGCGTGCATGGCCTCGCGCACCGGCTCGTTGCCACGGAACGAGAACGAAAGGTTCGACACGCCGCCCGAGACATGGACGTGCGGCAGGGTCTGGGTGATTTCCCGCGTCGCCTCGATGAAGTCGACGCCGTAATTGTCATGTTCCTCGATGCCTGTGGCGACGGCGAAAATGTTGGGGTCGAAGATGATGTCTTCGGGCGCGAAGCCGGCCTGCTCGGTCAGAAGCTTGTAGGCGCGGGTGCAGATCTCGACCTTGCGCGCCTTGGTGTCGGCCTGGCCCTGCTCGTCGAAGGCCATGACGACGACGGCGGCACCATAGGCCCGGCAGAGCCTGGCGTGGTGCAGGAAGGCCTCTTCGCCTTCCTTCATCGAGATCGAGTTGACGATCGGCTTGCCCTGGACGCATTTCAGGCCGGCCTCGATCACCTCCCATTTGGAGCTGTCGATCATGACCGGCACGCGCGCGATATCGGGCTCGGCGGCGATCAGGTTGAGATACTCGACCATCGCCTTCTTCGAGTCGATCAGGCCCTCATCCATGTTGATGTCGATGATCTGGGCGCCGTTGACGACCTGGTCGCGGGCAACATCGAGGGCGGCGGCATAGTCGCCAGCGGTGACCAGTTTGCGGAACTTGGCCGAGCCGGTGACGTTAGTGCGCTCGCCGACATTGACGAACGGAATCTCGTCGGTGAGCGTGAACGGTTCGAGGCCCGACAGGCGCATCTGCGGCTTGAGTTCCGGCACCTGGCGCGGCGGATACTTTGCCACCGCTTCGGCGATTGCACGGATGTGCTCGGGCGTCGAGCCGCAGCAGCCGCCGACGATGTTGATGAAGCCTTCGCGCGCGAATTCCTCGACCTGCGCGGCCATGAATTCGGGGCTCTCGTCATACTGGCCGAAGGCGTTGGGCAGGCCGGCATTGGGATAGGCGCAGATGAAGGTCTCGGCGACATCGGACAATTCGGCCAGATGCGGACGCATCGCGGCGGCACCGAGCGCGCAGTTGAGCCCGGCCGTGAACGGGTCGGCATGGCGGATCGAATTCCAGAAGGCCGACGGCGTCTGGCCCGACAGGGTGCGGCCGGACAGGTCGGTGATGGTGCCCGAGATCATCACCGGCAGGCGCACGCCCTTTTCGATGAAGATCTCGTCGCAGGCAAAGATCGCCGCCTTGGCGTTGAGCGTATCGAAGATGGTCTCGATCAGGATGATGTCGGCGCCGCCGTCGATCAGGCCGCGCAGCTGTTCGCCATAAGCGATGCGCAGGTCGTCGAAAGTAACAGCGCGATAGCCGGGATTGTTGACGTCTGGCGAGATCGAGGCGGTGCGGTTGGTCGGCCCGAGCGCGCCGGCAACGAAGCGGCGCTTGCCGTCTTCCTGCTGAGCGCGGATCGCGGCGCGGCGGACCAGCCGCGCGCCGTCGCGGTTGAGCTCGTAGACCATGTCCTCCATGCCGTAGTCGGCCTGGGCGATGGAGGTCGATGAAAAGGTGTTGGTCTCGATGATGTCGGCGCCGGCGATGGCGTATTTGTAGTGGATCTCCTCGATCGCCTTGGGCTGCGACAGGATGAGCAGATCGTTGTTGCCCTGCTGATGGCAGGCGCAGCCGGTGAACTTGTCGCCGCGGAAATGGTCCTCGTTGAAACCGAGGCCCTGGATCTGGGTGCCCATTGCGCCGTCGAGGATCAGGATGCGCTCGCGCGCCGCGGCTTTCAGCGCCGCGAGCACCTCCGAGCCGTCTGGCTTGGCGGCAACAGACCCAAACAGGGCGTCGAGCGAGGTGGCGTTTTGCGACACTTTTCATCCTTTCGGCGACAAAGCCGTCAGGTCACATAAAGACATCTTTATGTCAACATGTCGAGTGCGCAGTTGTCGTATTTGCGACTACGGGCAGTGCGACCGCCCGTCCGTCAGTCCGGCTGCTTCAGCAGATAAGTGTCCATGATCCAGCCATTTTGCGCGCGCGCCTGCTTGCGGAAGCGCTCGATGTCGCCGACGACCTCGCGCAACTTGCCCGACACCAGGATCTCGTCCGGCGTGCCGACATAGGCGCCCCACCAGATATCGAGATCACCGTCGAGACCGGCAAAGGCGCCTTCGCCATCGAGCATGACGACGACGCTGTCGGCATTGTTGGGGAAACCCTCGGCAAGCTTGCGTCCTGTGGTGATAGTGATCGATTCGCCAATCTTGTTCAGCGCGACCTTGTGCCTAGCGGCGAGCGCCTGGACGCTCGTGATCCCCGGAATGACGTCATATTCGAGTTCGAAGCCGCCTTTGGCCTGCAGCCGATCGAGGATTCGCAAGGTGCTGTCGTAGAGCGTCGGATCGCCCCAGACGAGGAACGCGCCACACTCGTGTTCCTCGAGTTCCTCCATCAAAAGCTGTTCGTAGACGCCTTCGACGGCGTCGTGCCAATCCGCAACGGCGACGCCATAATCCTCGGGCGCTTGCCTGCGGCGCGGCACGTCGAACCCGACGGTGCGGTAGCTCTGGTCGCGGATGAAGCGTTCGCAGATCTCGCGCCGGACACGCGCCAGCCCGTCCTTCTCGATACCCTTGTCGGGGATGAAGAAGACGTTGACGCGGTTGAGCGCATCGACAGCCTGGATGGTGACATAGTCGGGATTGCCGGCGCCGATGCCGATGACAAGAATCTTTCGCTTCATGACGGCATGGCCCTGCCGGCCGCCGTGCCGCCGCCAAGCTCGGCGGCAAGGTCGAGGAACAATTGCCTGAGCTGGCGCGGCCCCGGATGCACGCCGGCATACTCGGCCAGGCGGCTGGCCTGCCGCGACGCCGCCTCGCGCAGATTGCCGTCCTCAGGCTGGGCGATCAGCCAAGCCAGGAACACCTGTTCGGGCTCCGGCATGACCGGTGCGACGGCGGGACGGTTCCAGTTCAGTCCCATGCCAGTGCTCCACCGTTCTGGTATTCGATGACGCGGGTCTCGAAGAAGTTCTTTTCTTTCTTCAGGTCCATTGCCTCGGACATCCACGGGAACGGATTCTCGATGTCGGCGAAGACCGGCTGCAGGCCAAGCTGGGCGCAGCGCCGGTTGGCGATGAAGTGCATGTAGGTTTCGCAAAGCGCTGCATTGAGCCCAAGGAACCCGCGCGGCATCGTATCGCGGCCATAGGAGGCCTCGAGCTCGGCGGCGGTGCGGATCATGCCGCGGATTTCGTCCTGGAACGCCGGGGTCCACAGATGCGGATTCTCGTGCTTGATCTGGTTGATGACGTCGATGCCGAAGTTGAGGTGGATCGACTCGTCGCGCAGGATGTACTGGTACTGCTCGGCGATGCCGACCATCTTGTTGCGCCGGCCCAGCGACAGGATCTGGGCAAAGCCGGTGTAGAACCACATGCCCTCGAAGATGACGTAGAAGGCGACAAGGTCGCGCAGGAATGCCTGGTCGGCCTCCGGCGTGCCGGTCCTGAAATCCGGATCGTCGAGATGCTGGGTGTGCTTGAGCGCCCAGGCCGCCTTGTCGGTGATCGAGGGCACCTCGCGATACATGTTGAACAGCTCGCCCTCATCAAGGCTGAGGCTCTCGACGATGTACTGGAAGGTGTGGGTGTGCACCGCCTCCTCGAAGGCCTGGCGCAGCAGATATTGCCGGCATTCCGGGTTGGTGAGGTGGCGGTAGATGGCCAGCACGATGTTGTTGGCCACCAGGCTCTCCGAGGCGGCGAAGAAGCCAAGATTGCGCTTGATCATGCGTCGTTCGTCGTCGGTCAGCCCGTCCTTCGACTTCCACAGAGCGATGTCGGCTTGCATCGACACTTCGGTCGGCATCCAGTGATTGTTGCAGCCGGCGAGATATTTCTCCCACGCCCAGCGGTATTTGAGCGGCAGAAGCTGGTTCACGTCGGCACGCGCATTGATCATGCGCTTGTCGTCGACGCGGACGCGGCCGCCACCACGTTCGATCACACCCAACCCGGTGGCGTCGGCGAGAGGTGCGCCGGCAAGTGGCGGGACGATGGGTGTGGATTTCGGTTCGGACCAGTCGAGCATTTTTGTTTCCTTGATTGTTCTGCGCCCTTGGCGCTGCCCCTCACCTGCCTGCCGGCATCCTCTCCCCGTATGGTGACGGGGAGAGGAAGGCTGGCCGCGAGGTTGCCGCTTCCTCCTTCTCCCCGTCGCTATACGGGGAGAAGGTCCCGGCAGGGGGATGAGGGGCGGCGCGTGCGTTGACGGCTTTCGATGATGCTTACTGGCAGGCTTCGCATTCGGGATCGTCGATGGCGCAGGTTTCGCCCCAGGCAGCATCGGCATTGACGATGATCGGCGCGGACGCTGTCATGGTGACGGCGGAGACCGAATTGAGTTTGCCGTCGGTGCCCTTCAGCGTCGATTTCTCGACATGCGAGGCCGAGCGCGAGCGCAAATAGTAGGTCGTCTTCAAGCCCTTGTTCCACGCCAGGCGGTAGAGTGCATCGAGCTTCTTGCCGCTTGGATTGGCGATGTAGAGATTGAGCGACTGGGCCTGGTCGATCCACTTCTGCCGGCGCGACGCCGCCTCGATCAGCCAGGCACTGTCGATCTCGAAGGCGGTGGCGAAGAGCGCCTTGAGATCGTCGGGGACGCGGTCGATCTGGCCGATCGAGCCGTCGAAATATTTGAGGTCGGAGACCATGACCTCATCCCAAAGGCCGCGCGCCTTCAGCTCATGCACCAGGGCTGCGTTGACCACGGTGAAGTCGCCGGACATGTTCGATTTGACGAACAGGTTCTGGTAGGCCGGCTCGATCGACTGCGCCACGCCGCAAATGTTGGAGATGGTTGCCGTCGGCGCGATCGCCATGGTGTTGGAGTTGCGCATGCCGGTCTTCCTGACGCGCTTGCGCAAGGCATCCCAGTCGAGTGTCGAGCCCCGGTCCATGTCGACACCGGGACGCGCCTTTGCCAGCAGGTCGATGGAATCGATCGGCAGAATGCCCTTCGACCACAGCGAACCGTCGAAGCTCGGATAACGCCCGCGTTCGGCGGCAAGGTCGCAGGACGCCGAAATCGCGTTGTAGGAGATCGCCTCCATGCTGGCGTCGGCGAAGGCCACCGCCTGATCGGAGGCATAGGGGATCTTCAGCGCCTGCAAGGCATCCTGGAAACCCATCAGGCCGAGGCCGACCGGGCGATGCTGCAGGTTGGAGCGCCTGGCTTCGGGAATGGTGTAGAAATTGATGTCGATGACATTGTCGAGCATGCGCATCGCCGTCGTCACTGTGCGAGCCAGACGGTCGAGGTCGAGACCTTCGGCGCCGATGTGATTGGCGAGATTGACCGAGCCGAGATTGCAGACGGCGACCTCGTCCTTCGAGGTGTTGAGGGTTATCTCGGTGCAAAGGTTCGACGAGTGGACGACGCCGACGTGGCCCTGCGGCGAGCGGATGTTGCACGGGTCCTTGAAGGTGATCCAGGGATGCCCGGTCTCAAACAGCATGGTCAGCATCTTGCGCCACAGGTCGAGCGCCCGGATCGTGCGGAACACCTTGATGCCGCCAGCCGATGCCTTTGCCTCATAGGCTTCGTAGGCTGTCTTGAATGCCGTGCCGTAGAGGTCGTGCAGGTCGGGCGCCTCGTCGGGCGAAAAAAGCGTCCACTCGCCATCGGCCTCGACCCGCTCCATGAACAGGTCCGGCACCCAGTTGGCGGTGTTCATGTCGTGGGTGCGGCGGCGGTCGTCGCCGGTGTTTTTCCTGAGGTCGAGGAACTCCTCGATGTCGACGTGCCAGGTCTCGAGATAGGCGCAGACCGCGCCCTTGCGCTTGCCGCCCTGGTTGACGGCGATCGCGGTGTCGTTGGCAACCTTGAGGAACGGTACCACGCCCTGGCTCTCGCCATTGGTGCCCTTGATGTGGGCGCCAAGGCCACGCACCGGGGTCCAGTCATTGCCAAGCCCACCGGAATACTTGGCGAGCAGAGCATTGTCCTTCACCGCCTTGAAGATGGCGTCGAGATCGTCGGCGACGGTGGTGAGGAAGCAGGACGACAATTGCGGACGCAGCGTTCCCGAGTTGAACAGCGTCGGCGTCGAAGCCATGAAATCGAAGGACGACAACAGGTCGTAGAATTCGATGGCGCGGGCCTCGCGGTCGATCTCACGCCCCGCCAGGCCCATCGCCACGCGCATGAAGAAGGCCTGCGGCAGTTCGAAACGCTTGCCACTGGTGTGCAGGAAGTAGCGGTCATAGAGCGTCTGCAGGCCAAGATACTGGAACTGCAGGTCGCGCTCGGGCTTCAGGGCGGTGCTGAGCCTCGCCAGATCGAAACGGCCAAGTTCGGGATCGATCAGTTCGGCCTTGATGCCGGTGGCTATGAAATCGGGGAAATAGGTAGCATAGCGCTCGGCCATTTCGGCCTGGGTGGCCTGCTCCGGCCTGCCGGAGACGAAGCTCAGCGCCTCGCGCCGCAGCCGGTCCATCAGCAGCCGGGCGCTGACGAAGGCGTAGTTCGGCTCGGTCTCGACAAGCGTGCGCGCGGCGAGGATCGGCGCCAGCGAAAGCTCATCCAGCGTGATGCCGTCATAGAGATTGCGACGCGTCTCGGTCAGGATGGCTTCGGCTGACACCGCATCAAGCCCATCACATGCCTCGTCGACAATGCGGGCCAGCCGCGCCTCGTCGAGCGGCGCCAGGCTGCCGTCATCGCCCTTGACCTGGAGCGCCGGCGCCGTGACTTCGACCGAGGCCACCTTGGCGGCGGCGCGCTCGCGCGCACGTTCTTCGCGATACAACACATAGGCGCGGGCGACCTTGTGATGCTCGGAGCGCATCAGCGCCAGCTCGACCTGGTCCTGGATTTCTTCGATGTGGAATGTGCGGCCCGCGTCGGCACGCCGGGTCAGCGCCGAGACCACCTGCGCCGCCATGTCCTCGACCACCTCGTGGACTCGCCGCGAACCGGCGGCCACCGAGCCTTCGGTGGCGAGGAACGCCTTGGTCAGCGCGACCGTGATCTTGGTCGCATCGAATGGCGTCACCGAACCGTTGCGCCGTATGACGCGGTAGCCTGCGACGTGGCCAGCGCCAGAATCCTGGCTGAAAGCGGACGGAACCCTGTCGGTTCCGCTTGATAGAAGAGTGGAGGTCGCCGGCATCATCTTCCCCGATGGTTTGGGGGCGAAGGCCTTCAGCGGACGCGTGCTGTCTTTCGGCCGGCGCATGCCGGCAGAACGCAAGCGCACCACCGGGACACCCCGCCCGTGGACGTTCAAAAATCGATCGCGGCAGGTCTCCTGGCTCACAGGTCATTGCCGCTGTCGGCCTTCCCAGCGCCCATGGCGCCAGTGGCGTTACTCGACAGCAACTCACTGCTTACAGTTGCGGGGGCAGCGCCGGCATTGCGAAATCGCTCACCGGCTTCCCTCTTAGCTCCCGAGCCGGAATCAACTCGGAAGAACCACGATGTCTACATGTAGTATAACTGACGGGTGCCGTGTCAACAGGTGGAAAGATCATTTCCACCTGATCGACCCGCTACGTCAGTGGACGGTCAGTCCCTGACGTAGTCGCGCCACAGGGCCTGATAGACGGAGCATTCGGTGCTCAGAGCCTCATGACTGCCGACGCCGACGATCCTGCCTTCATCGAGCACGACGATCATGTCAGCCGAACGCGCCGAAAACAGATGGTGCGTGACGATGATGACGAGGCGGTCGCGGCCAAACGCCAGCAGCTCGCGCTCGAGCGACATCGCCGATTCGGCATCGAGCGCCGAGGTTGGCTCATCGAAAACGGCGATATGCGGGTCGCGGAGAACGGCGCGGGATATCGCCAGGCGCTGGCGCTGTCCGCCGGAGAGGTTCTGCCCCGCCTGCACCAGCTCGGTGTCGATGCCCTTGGGCAGGCCGGCGGTGAACTTGTCGGCGGAGGAAAACGCCAGCGCCTTGTCGATCTCATCGTTGCGGAGCGGGCGTGGCAGCGACGCCTGAAGGTTCTCGCGGATGGTGCCCGAAAACAGCGACGTCTCCTGGTCGACGACGCCGATGCGGCCGCGCAGCCAGCGCGGATTGTAGGCGCGGACGTCTATGCCGCCGATCGCCACCTTGCCGTCATAGTCGCGCTCGAGCCCCAAAAGCACGCGCAGCAAGCTGGACTTGCCCGAGCCGTTGCGGCCGACGATGGCTACGACGCCGCTCGCGGGCAGCGCCAGATTAACGCCGTTTAGCGCTGCGGCGGTCGCCTCGGGATAACGGAAGGTCAGATCCTCCACGGTGATCGAACCGAAATCGGCGGCACGCAGCGCCGGGGCAACGATGGCGCGTTCCGGCTGACGCTTGACGAAGGCCGCAAGGGCCGAGACCGTGGCACTGACCGAATGGAACTGGATCAGAATGCCAGCGCTGGTCAGCATCGGCATGGTTGCGCGGGTGACGAGGAGCTGTAGCGCAAGCAGGCCGCCGATCGTGAGATCGCCGCGCAGGATGCGCCAGCAGCCGACGAGGACCACGAGAAGCGTCAGAATCTCGCTCAGCAGGCCAAGCGTGAATGAATAGGAGTGCGAAAGGTCGAGGATGTGCCAGCGCGCCTTGATGGCTTCGGCTGACTTCGCCGACCAGCGCCCGATGAAGAAGCGCTCCACTGCATTCGACTTGATGCCGCGGATGTTGCCCACCGTCTCGGCGGTCGCCCCCTGCAGGGCGCTGTTGTGCCGGAACGAGCTGCGGCTCGCCTCGCCCAACTGCGCATTGGTCTTGCGGGCAAATAAGGCGAAGACCAGGGCAACGACAAAGGCCAGAAGGCAGATGAGATAGTCGTAGTACAGCGCCACGGCGAACGAGACGGCGGCACCCAAAATCGTGAGGACGAAGTTCGGCGCAGCGCTCAGCATGAAGCTCGCGACACGCTGCGATTCATTGAGCAGGTTGATCGTGCTTCCGCCTGCCGATGCCGAACTCTCGTAGGGGATGCGCATGAGACGGAAGTAGACGCGCCTGGACAGCCGGGCGGTGAACCTGGCGTCGACGTCGTTGATCAACGAATTGTGCCAGCGTGACGTCATGTGCCTGATAACCGCCGCTGCAATGGCAATGGCGGCGAACTGGGTCGCCGCCCAGCCGTCCTTACCGACCATGACGCTGTCGATGATCTTCTGTGAAAGGATCGGGACCGTCACCGAAAGCACGATTCCAGCCAGGGAAAGCGCAATGGCGAGAAAAAATTTTCGACGGTAGATGCCCATTATCCGCATCAGTATCCGCCAGTCGCCGAGCGGTATGTTGCGCAAGGCGTTCAGTTTCTCTCGAAATTTCATCGCCAACCCGACGCCGCTCGAACAACAGGGACGGGTTCGCTAGGTCATTCGTGCTTTGCTGTCAAATAATATGACAATGATAGTCATATTTTCACGAAATGGCTCGGCGAAAATCGTCCGTCACGTCAAGGCGATGCGCGCGGGAAGTCTTCCGAGATCCGCTCAAATCCTCGCAGGCCGTGTGAAGCCGGCACCGGCATGTACCTGTTGCGGGTGAGGCCAGGTGTCGCGCCGGGCCAGCCCGGGCTTGCGCCGGCATGGGAACAGATTATACAGCCTTATAATCTTGAGTCATCGACTCATATTAACTTACGCCAGCCCTTCGTTCGCGGACAGCCAGCTTTTCCAGACTTTTCGAGGGGGCTGTCATGTCTAACGTTCAAACCGGTCGCGGTTCGCGGTCGCATATCCTTCTGGCTGGCGTTTCGCTGCTGTTGCTGCAATCGGCCGGCATCGCCGGCGCACAGACGGCAGCCACACCGGTACCGGTCAAGAAGGCCGAGGAAATCAAGCCGCTGCTGAGCAATGAAGAGCGCATCGTGCTCGACCGGCTCGTCGTCACCTCGGCACGCACCACCGGCAAGGTGCTCGACATTCCGATGTCGGTCTCGGTCATCGATCGCGAAACCCTGCAGCGCCATGTCGTCCGCGACATCCAGGACATGGTTCGCTATGAGCCGGGCGTCACCGTGTCGCGCACGACGTCGTTGACCAACCCGTTCGGCCAGCTGACCGGCTTCAACATCCGCGCCATGGGCGGAAACCGCGTCCAGATGACCGTCGACGGCTCGCGCATCCAGGAGCAGATCATCGACGGCAGCCGCGACTTCGTCGACCCGTTCAACATGCGCAGCGCCGAGATCGTGCGCGGCCCCAACTCGGTGCTCCAGGGCGCTGACGCGCTTGGCGGTGCCGTCGCCTTCCGCACGCTCGACCCCGACGACCTGCTCGACGGCTCCAAGCCATGGGCCGTCGAGATGAAGACGGCCTATGACAGCTACGACGATTCATTCCGCAAGCAGGTGAGTGCGGCCGCAGAATCCGGCGACTTCAAGTTCCTCGGCAGTTTCGGCCATCTCGGCGCCTCGGAAGGCGATTTCAGCAACAGCCGTGCGGATGGCGGCCAGTGGGGCTGCCCGCGCCAGGCGATCTGGCCCTGCAACAAGGCATTTCCCGCCGACACCGACGCCTTCAACGGGCTGATGAAGCTGCAGTGGAACCCGACCCAGGATCACGAGGTCAAGCTGACCGGCGAATGGTTCAACCGCAACACCACGATCCAGCAGATGTATGACTCGAGCGCGGCACTCGGGGGCTACACCAGCACGAGCTGGCAGCGCGAGTTGGAGATGGAACGCTACAGGCTGGCCCTGTCGCATGACTGGAAAGTCGACGCGCCCTGGCTCGACGAGATCAAGTGGCAGATCTCCTACTCACCGCAGAAGCGCGACACCTACAGCAACCAGCTGCGCACCTATCCGACGCGGCGCCAGCAGAACATCCAGGTCCGCAACTATGGCGAGGACTTCTTCGAGGCCGACGTGCAGGCCAACTCGTCCTTCGAACTGGGCGGCCTGGCGCACAAGCTGACCTATGGCTTCGACGGCGACCTGACCAACAGCAGCTATGCCGGCTACAACACAACCAACAACCTGACGACCGGCACCTCGACCACGGCCAACAACCAGGGCTTCAACTTCCCCGAAGTCGACACCGTCCGCGCCGACATCTACCTGCAGGACGAGATCAAGCTGCTAGACGACCGGCTGACCATCACGCCCGGCGCGCGCCTGGCGCACTATTCGATCGATCCGACCGGCGACAGGGACTACGTTCCGCTGCCCGGCTTCCAGCCGAAAAAGATCGACGAGACCCGGCTGATCAAGCGGATCAGCGCGATGTATGAGCTGAACGACACCTACTCGATCTATGCCGGCTATGGCGAAGGCTTCAAGATGCCGACGTCGCAGCAGCTGTTCGCGTCGTCGCTGTCGATCGGATCGACTGGAATGGTCGAGGTGATCCCCAATCCCAACCTCAAGCCGGAATTCGTCCGCAGCTACGAAGTCGGCGTGCGCGGCGAGCTCGACAAGGGCTACTTCAGCCTCACCGGCTTCTATGCCGACTACAAGGATTTCATCCGCTCGCTGCAGCCCGTGCCCGGCCCGACCGAGCGATACACCTCCGACAATGTCGAGGACGTGAAGGTCTGGGGCATCGAATTCGGTGGCGAATACGAGGTCTACAACAACCTGTTCCTCAACGCCTCGATCTCCTACCAGAAGGGCACGCAGCGGATTTCGGCGAGCGCTGCCGAAACAGCGTTCGACGGTGCGGTTCCGCTGACCGCGGTGCTCGGCGGACGCTACCTCATCCCCGACTGGAACCTCGAGACCGAGCTCGTCGCGACCTTCGCCCATGGCGTCACCGAACGTGCCGACCCCAATGCCTTCAAGCCCGGCGGTTATGCGGTGTTCGACGCCTACGCCCGCTGGAAGCCGACCGAAAACGTCGATGTCGATTTCGGCATCCAGAACATCTTCGACCGCCGCTATTTCCCCAACACGCTCACCGGCGTCACCAACGTGATTTCGGCGCCGGTGGCCAACGCCAACAATCCGGAAATGCAGGTGGCTCCAGGCCGCACCTTCAAGCTCGGCGCCACCGTGCGCTTCTGAGGCGAAACGAACGAGATCCGGCGCAGGGCACGTTGCCCTGCGTCATTGATGAAAGGCCCCGTCGGTGATCAACGTCCTCAAGCAGTTCGTTCGCCTGCTCAAGCTCTGCATTGCCGGCAAGGGCGGCAAGACGAGCCTTGTCCATCTCGCCGCGGTCATCGCGCTGCAGCTGGCAGGCATCTATTTCACCATCCGGCTGGTGACCTGGACCTCGGCCTTCTACGGCGCGCTGGAGAAAGTCGATGCCAAGGCCGCGGTCTGGCAGATCTGGGTTTTTGCCGGCATCGTGGCCGCCAACTCGGCGCGTTCACTGGCGGCCGACTACCTGCAGAAGATCCTGCACATCAGGTGGCGCAAGTCGCTGACCGAGGCAGCGCTCGGCTCATGGTTCGCCGACCGCGCCTATTGGCGGCTGACCCAGGGCGACTGCCCGCGCGATGTCGACAATCCCGACCAGCGCATCGCCGACGATTGCGGCCTGTTCGTCAAGGGTATCCTCGACGAAGGCATCGAGCTGATCACCAAGATCGTCGGCATTTTCTCCTATCTCGCCCTGCTGTGGGGGCTGTCGACCTTCGCGCTGAGCTTCTCGCTGTTCGGCTTCGACGTGTCGATCCCGCGCTACATGGTCTGGGCGGCGTTCATCTATGTCGCGCTGTCAAGCGCGCTGACGCATCTGCTCGGCCGGCCGCTGAAGTCGCTGTTCTACACGCAGCAAAAGCGCGAGGGCGATTTCCGCTTCGCCATGGCGCGCATCCGCCAGTCGGCCGACGAGATCGCGCTGATGGGCGGCGGAGATGTCGAGCGCTCCGGGCTCGACCGGCGCTTCGACGGCATTGCCCAGAACTGGCGCAAGCTGGCCGGCCGCGAGTTCCTGCTCGGGTGCTTCACCTTCCCCTACCAGCATACCGTGCTGCGCATTCCGCTGTTCGTCGCCCTGCCCGGCTTCCTCGCCGGCAGCATCGCGCTTGGCGGTCTGATGCAGATCGCCATGGCGTTTTCCAACGTGGTCACCACGCTGTCGTGGTTCATCTTTTCCTACAAACCGCTGTCAAATCTGGTTGCCGCCTCGTCGCGCCTCGACGGCTTCCTTGCCGCGACAGAGGCGGTGCGTGGCCGACCTTCAGGCATCGTCCATGAAGCGTCGGCAGGTGGACTGCATGTGCGCGATCTCAAGTTGCGGACGCCCGAGGGCCGTGAGCTGCTGTCGATACGCTCCCTTGATGTCCGACCCGGCGAGACAGCGTGGCTGCGCGGCCAGTCAGGGCTCGGCAAGACCACGCTGCTCAAGGCAATGGCAGGCGGCTGGGACCATGGCGACGGCCGTATCGAGATGCCTTCAGCAAGCAAGCTGTTCCTGTCGCAGAAGGCCTACTTCCCGCAGGGCGACATCTTCGGTGCGGTCGCCTACCCCGCGTCCGCCCACGGCTTCACGCGACAGGAATTGCGCCGTGCCATCGAGGCCGTCGGCTTCGGCGACAGCGACATGCTGCGGCTCGAAGATGCCGCGGAAGGCCACCCGCTGGTGCAGTCGGGCCTCTCCGGCGGCGAGCTTCAGCGCCTGGCGCTGGCCCGCGCGCTCGTGCTCAAGCCAGACTGGCTGTTCCTCGACGAGGCGACAAGCGCGCTCGACGAGGCCGCCGAGGCGGAACTGTTTTCGGTGCTCAGGAAACATCTGCCGGCAACAACATTCGTCGTCGTCTCGCACCGCAGCCCCAAGGCGCTGGGGACCATGCGTGTCATCGATCTCGAGCCGAAAGCCGAAGCGGCGAACGAAAATCCAGTCCTGCAATTCGCATAGGAAATGCCCATGACCGCCCGCACGCCCCACAAACGCGAACGCCTCGACGTCGCCCCCGCCGCCTTGCTTGCGCGCCTGCCCGCCATCGGGCGGGTGATGATCAATTCGGAGCGCCTTGGCGCCACGCATGAGCGTATCGGCACTGTCGATCAGGTTCGCATCGAGGACGGCTGGCTGGTCTGCCAAGGTACCGAGCACAATTCGCGGATCGAACTGGCGGCCATCGCCACCGTCATCGTAGATCGCACGTCGGTGATGCGCGAAAAATCCTATCCACGCATCGAGCTGCGCGGTGTCGACGGCGAAAGCATTGCCAATGTCACCGGCTTCGAGGGCCTCGAGCCGTTCGACGCCTTGCTTGGCGAGTTCCCGCAAGGGGCCCCGCTTCCCCTCGAAGACAGGCCCAGCGCCAACGCCGGCGACCGCAAGGAGCTCGACGCCGACGATGCCGGGCTTGAGCCCTTCGCCGCCGCCGAGCGCAGCGGTGGCCGTGTCAGGATCGAGTTCAGCCGGCCGTCCTTCTGGCAGGCCTGGGAAGGCGACATGCCGGCAGTCAAGCCTGTCATGGGATATGTCAACGTCATGCAGCCGGACTTCCACCTGCACCTCAAGGGCGGGTCGGTTTCCGGCTGGCGCCGCGAGAGCGGTGCTGACCAACTGCGCTTCGTCGCGCTCGCCATCGACGGCGCCGAGACCGGACTTACGGTCACCGGCGCGCCGGCGAGCTTCGGGTGACGCCGTGACGGACACATGGAACCATCCCGTCGCCCGCTGGCTCGAACCCGACAGCGGAGCGTTGCTCGATCATCCTGAGCTGATGCGGGAGGTGGCGCAGAGCAATGTGCTGCTGCTCGGCGAAACGCATGACCGCTACGACATCCATCGCTGGCAGCTGCATGTCTGCACGGCGATGCGGACGCTGCGCAACGACATCGCCATCGGTTTCGAAATGTTCCCGCGCCGGCTGCAGCCCGTGCTCGACGACTGGGTTGCCGGCAAGCTCGACCAGCAGGCGTTTCTGGAGGCAGCCGAATGGGGCAAGGTCTGGGGTTTCCCGGCTGAGCTCTACCTGCCGATCTTCCATTTCTGCCGCGAGTTTGGCGTCCCGATGCTGGCGCTCAACTGCTACCGCGAACTGGTGACACGGGTCGGCAAGGAAGGCTGGGATGCCATTCCGCTCGACGATCGCGACAGCCTCACGCCCTCCGCGCATGCGACGCCCGCCTATCGCCAGTACCTGTTCGACATCACCGGCGGCGGTTCGCCGGCGCGCAAGGTGACTTCGCCCGAAGCGCCGGAGTTCGACCGCTTCGTCAGGGCACAGCAAACCTGGGATCGTGCCTTCGCCTGCAACATCGCCAAGGCGCGGATGACCGACAAACCGCCGCTTGTGATCGGCATCATCGGCCGCGGGCATCTCGAATACGGCCACGGCACGCCGTTCCAGCTTGCGGATCTCGGAATCGGAAAGGTGACGACGCTGCTGCCGAACGACACGGCGCTTGTCGACGGCACTCGGATCAAGGGAATAGCCAGGGCGATGTTTCGGCTTCAACCACAGCCGGTCGAGGCATCCCGCTCCTAGGGCGAAGCCCAGAAACGAAAAAAGCGGGCGCCAGCCCGCTTCCCTCTGGGTCCTGAGACTTGCGCACACCGCCGGTACATTCGTGGTCGGTCAGCCGTCAATCAGGGCAAATTCAACAATCCGCGGCAGAACCCGACATCGTATCTCGACGCGCGTTTCGCTCCCGGCGGATTGCCGATGGGTCTCATATGGGGAGGGATCTCGGACAATGCAATAGGCTCGTCGACAGATGCGGGGCCGGCATCATCGAACAAGCATCGGCCCACTGACCATCCTGCCAAACGCATCGGCCCGAAAATCGCACCGATTTTCGGAAAGCACGATGCGTCGATTCCAAGGATCAAAGCGTCCTTTGTGCGTCCATTCGGACGCACGGCGCTCTAAGCAGGAGTGGCAGTCTTGGTGGCCAGAAAAATGCGCCGCTGGCTACTTTGCAGCGCGCGTCACCCGCTTCTTCTTGGGTTCCACGGGTTTCAGGGCCTCGGCGGCGCGGTCAGCCTCGTCTTTGGCCAAGCGCAATTCCCGCAACTTTGCGGTCTTGATGGCACGGGCTTTTGCTTCCGACTGATATTCAGCCATGGCGCTGTTGCGTTCCGCTGTTTTCTTCTGCGTCTCGATCGAACGCAGCTGAGCTTTATCCAGAAAATTTTCCATGACTACACCCAATATCTGAAATCCTCTTTGTGCGCGGAAAATAAAAATTCCACTGCGCCTTAAATAAGGTTTCTCTGCCCGGAATTCAAATTCCCCGCCTATTTGTCATGGAATCGGATTTTTAAGCCACCGCTCGTGCTGGTTATTTTTGAATACTCTCGCACCGTCCGGAATAATTTTTGGCACTCCTGTCATTCGAGTGCCAAAGGGCGTACATAAGGGATGCGGTCCCCTATGCGCCGACTGCAGAAAGACTCTTCATGAAATTCCGACCACTCCACGACCGCGTCGTCATCCGGCGCGCCGAAGGCGATATCAAATCCAAAGGCGGCATCATCATTCCGGATAATGCCAAGGAAAAACCCCAGCAAGGCGAAGTCATTGCCGTCGGCCCGGGCTCGCGCGACGAAAGCGGCAAGCTGATCCCGCTCGACGTCAAGGCCGGCGACACGGTGCTGTTCGGCAAATGGTCGGGCACCGAGGTCAAGATCGACGGCGCCGATCTCCTGATCATGAAGGAGGCCGACGTCATGGGCATCGTCGACTCAAGCGAAGCGGCCAAGAAAGCCGCCTGATCCGGCTCTGCGGCCTCAAGAACGAACTGGACGAAAAATCATGTCTGCCAAGGAAATCAAATTTTCGACCGATGCCCGCGACCGCATGTTGCGCGGCGTCGAGCTGCTCAACAATGCCGTCAAGGTGACGCTCGGCCCGAAAGGCCGCAATGTCATCATCGACCGTGCCTATGGCGCGCCGCGCATCACCAAGGACGGCGTCACCGTCGCCAAGGAGATCGAGCTTTCCGACAAGTTCGAGAACATGGGCGCGCAGATGGTGCGCGAAGTGGCCTCGAAGACCAACGATCTCGCCGGCGACGGCACCACGACGGCAACGGTGCTCGCCGCGTCCATCCTGCGCGAGGGCGCCAAGCTCGTAGCCGCCGGCATGAACCCGATGGATCTCAAGCGCGGCATCGACCTTGCCATCGCTGCCGTGGTCAAGGACATCCAGGCGCGGGCAAAGAAGGTCAAGTCGTCGGACGAGATCGCCCAGGTCGGCACCATCGCCGCCAATGGCGACGCCACCGTCGGCGCCATGATCGCCAAGGCGATGGACAAGGTCGGCAATGAAGGCGTCATCACCGTCGAGGAAGCCAAGACCGCCGAGACCGAACTCGACGTCGTCGAAGGCATGCAGTTCGACCGTGGCTATCTCAGCCCCTACTTCGTCACCAATGCCGACAAGATGCGGGCCGAGCTGGAAGACCCCTACATCCTCATCCACGAGAAGAAGCTCGGCAATCTGCAGGCGATGCTGCCGATCCTCGAAGCCGTGGTGCAGAGCGGCAAGCCGCTGCTCATCATCTCGGAAGACGTCGAAGGCGAGGCCTTGGCCACGCTCGTCGTCAACAAGCTGCGTGGCGGACTGAAGGTCGCCGCCGTCAAGGCGCCCGGCTTCGGCGATCGCCGCAAGGCGATGCTGGAAGACATCGCGGTCCTGACCGCCGGCCAGATGATCTCGGAGGATCTCGGCATCAAGCTCGAGAACGTCACCATCGACATGCTCGGCCGGGCAAAGCGCGTGCTCATCGACAAGGACACGACCACGATCATCGACGGCTCTGGCGACAAGGCCGGCATTACAGCCCGTATCGCCCAGCTGAAGATGCAGATCGAGGAAACTACCTCGGACTACGACAAGGAAAAGCTGCAGGAACGCCTGGCCAAGCTGGCTGGCGGCGTTGCCGTCATCCGCGTCGGCGGCGCGACCGAGACCGAGGTCAAGGAAAAGAAGGACCGCATCGACGATGCGCTCAACGCCACGCGCGCGGCCGTTGAAGAAGGCATCGTCGCCGGCGGCGGTGTCGCCCTGCTGCGCGCCAAGGCGGCGCTTGAGACACTCACCGGTGAGAATGCCGACGTCACCGCCGGCATTTCGATCGTACTCAAGGCGCTCGAGGCGCCGATCCGGCAGATCGCCGACAATGCCGGCGTCGAAGGCTCCGTCGTGGTCGGCAAGCTGATGGAAAGCAAGGATGCCAATCTGGGCTTCAATGCGCAGACGGAAGTCTATGTCGACATGATCAAGGCCGGCATTGTCGATCCCGCCAAGGTCGTTCGCACGGCGTTGCAGGATGCCGGCTCGATCGCAGCCCTGCTGATCACCGCTGAAGCCATGATCGCCGACATTCCGGCGAAGGAAGCGTCCAACGGCGGCAACCCAGCCGGCATGGGTTACTAAGCCAAGCCTGAACCATCCGGCCGCCCAGCGGCTGGATGGTGACTGCCCACCATCAACAAGGAACGTTTCCATGGCTATGCAGAGCAACCAGAAGCAGTCCCTCGCCGCACGTTGGGAGAGCTACCAACCATCCAAATCAACACTTGTCTGGACATGCGTCGGCACCGCCATCGCCACGATGATCATCGGCTTCAGCTGGGGCGGCTGGGTCACCGGCGGCACCTCGCAGACGCTTGCACAGACAGCCGGCGACGTGGCGCGCGGTCAGCTCGCCTCGACCATCTGCGTCGAGCGATTCAATGCGGCACCCGATGCCGCGGCAAAGCTGGTCGAACTGAAGGCCAAGTCCGTCGGCTATGACAGGCAGAAGTTCGTCGAGACCGGCGGCTGGGCCACCATGCCGGGCGAGACCGCTCCCGACCGGCGCGCTTCCATCGGCTGCGCCACCGCACTCGCTGCCTGATATCCGGCGACACTCGCTACGTTCGCGCCGGGGACACAGCTCCGGCGCGGATAGCTTCGCACCTCACCTATTTCGAACTCAGCATGATTTTCTTCTCGAAAGACTAATGCTGCCGCCGCCAGGACATGTCCCGGCGGGCTTCTCGGCTTCAGCAGAATAGGATTTCGCCCCATGATCAGATTTTCAAAGAAGACCGACGCCCTGCCGAAGCCGGCAGATGCCGACGAAAACCGGTTCGATTTCATCCGCAAGACGGCCGCTGCCCAGCACAAGAAATCGGACGACGATATCAGGCGGCGCGATCGACCAGCGGCCGAAGACGACCAGACAGAATGAATTTCCGGGCAGCTAGCTCGCTTGGCGGCGGGCAAAGCTGACATCGCTCGCTTTCGGCACGATGACCACCTCGTCGCCGAGCGACCATTCCGCGGCGCGTGCCGCGAGATGCGCCTGAACACCCTCGGACCCGCCGGGGCCCGGCGGCACGTCGTAGGTGGCGTGGCCGTCGTGCGGCAGGATCACGCCATATCCGATGGCCATCGCAGTCCGCGCCGTCGCCGCCAGGCACATCTCCGACAGCATGCCGCAGATGGCCATGGTGCGCACGCCGGATGCCGTGAGCAAGTCGTTCAAGCCAGTGCCGTCGAAGCCATCGTCGACCTCCTTGCGCACGACATGCTCGCCTGGCCGAGGCGGAAAATGCAGCTCCCAGCCGGATGTATGCGGCTCGTCGACGGCGCCTGCCGGGCCGTCGTTCTGGATGAAGATGACGGGCACGCCCGAGGCACGCGCATTCACGAGCAACGTCGCGACGGCGGCGAGAAGCCGCGCGTGGGCCGGCACCGCCTCGGCGCCCGATACGAACGCGTTCTGGACATCGACGACGATCAACGCGTCGGCGGTCACCACCTCATCCATCTTAACTTCCCGATTTGCTTGCACCGACGCCCCTCACTCGAATGAGCGGCATATGGTGACCGGCTCAGATAATGTCATCGAGCGCCTTGCGCTGGCGGTGCATTTCGAGGAACACGCGATAGTCGCGGTCGAAGCGTGGACGCGCCGATGGATTGGGCTGGCGCGCGCGGCCTTCCTGGCGCATCGCGGCACAGGCCTCGGTGAGGCTCGGATAAAGCCCGGCGGCAGAGGCCGCAGCCATGGCCGTACCCAGCAGCACGGCGTCGCCGCCAAGCGGCTCAACAACAGTGCAGCCGGTGGCGTCGGGATAAAGTTCCATCAGCAGCGGATTGCGGGTGTGGCCGCCGGTGACGTGCAGCGTGTCGATGCCGTAGCCATTGGCGTTGAGCGCATCGAGCACATGGCGAAGGCCGAGTGCGATGGCGACTGCCGTACGCCAGTAGAGCCGGCACAGGCTGTCGAAGGATGAATCGAGTGTCAGTCCGCTGATCACGCCCAGCGCATGCGGATCGGCGAGCGGCGAGCGGTTGCCGTGGAAGTCGGGCAGCACATGGAGACGCCCGGCGAGGTCGAGGCCCTCGATGCCGCGCAGTTGCATGATGCGTTCGGTGATGCGCCGGTGCATGGCCACGTCAGGCTCGCCGCCGGCGCCATGCCAGCGGATAATGTGGTCGAGCAGCGCGCCCGTCGCCGACTGGCCGCCTTCGCTCAGCCAGAGATCGGGCAGCGCTGCGCCAAAATACGGCCCCCAGACTCCGGCGAATGCACGTGGTTCGGACGACATCGCCATGACGCAGCTCGAGGTTCCGGCGATCAGCGCCAGATGGCGTTCGATGCCGGGCAGGCCGCCGATGACGCCGATGGCGCCCGCAAACGCGTCGATCATGCCGGCCCCGACACGGCATGCGGTGGTGAGGCCGAGCGCCTCGGCTGCTGCCGGGGTAAGTGCACCGAGATCGGCGCCGACGGGGCTTGCGCGATCGGGCAAGGCGGCATGATCGAAGATGTCGCCGAGGCCGACGGCCGCGAAGAAATCGTGACGCCAGGCCTCGCGCTCATGGGCGAGATAGGTCCATTTGGCGGTCAGCGTGCATTGCGAGCGGGCGAGCGAACCGCAGGCCTTGTGGCCGAGAAAATCGGCAAGGTCGAAAAGCTGGCCGGTACGCGCCCAGCTGCGCGGCAGATGACGCTTGACCCACATAAGCTTGGGCGTCGCCATCTCGGGCGACATCACCCCGCCGGCATAGCCGAGCACTTCGTGGCGGGTGGCAGTACATTCGTCGGCCTCGGCGAGCGCGCGGTGGTCGAGCCAGACGATGGTGTCCCAGCGGGAATCCCCTTCCACTGACACACTGACCTGCTCGCCGGACCTGCCGCGGAAAACCGTCGAGCATGTCGCGTCAAAGCTGATGCCGACGATGTCGGTGGGCGCGACCTTCGCGGCGGCAAGGGCATCACGGACAGCGGCACAGACCGCCGACCAGATCTGCTCGGAATCGTGTTCGCAATGGCCTGATGCCGAGCGGTTCATGGCGATTGCGTGCTCGGCACGGCCGAGCAGCCTTCCCCCCGTATCGAAGATACCGGCGCGCGCGCTGCCGGTGCCGACGTCGACCGCGCAAAGATAGGCCGCCATCAGGACGCCACTGCCCTGGAAAGCCCGGTCGCGCGGGAGCCGCCGGACCGGACCGACGGCACTTTCCTTCGATGCAGACGTGCGCGGAGCAGAACCATGACGCACAGTCTATATGCGCGCCCTGACCAATTCCAGCGGTCAGCGGCACCCTAGACTTGGCTCAGAGGCGTCCGCCGAGATAACGGGTGAGCGTCTCCCTGGTGCCGAGCTTCCACAACGTGTCGAGGCTGTGGGCAAAGGCTGCGGCGAAGGCAGGAGAGCGGCCAACCTGGCCGTAGATATCTTCCATGGCGAGCCAACTTTCAGGCGCGCCCTTGGCTGTCCTGGCCGTCGCCTGGAGCCGGTCCCAGTTGGGGTCGTTCGGCTCGATGACGGCGCCTGAGTCGGTGCTACCGAAGCAGTAGCGGCACCAGAGCGCGGATTCGAGCGCGAGGCCAGTGACATCAGCGCCATCCTTCAACCGGTCGGCTATCGTCGGAATGATGAATTTCGGCTGCCTGTTGGAACCGTCGAGGCATAGGCGGCGCACCGTGTCGCCGATCTTGGGATTTGAGAAGCGGCGCTCGATGAGCTGGCAATATTCCTCCAGCACGACGCCCGGGACCGGCGGCACCGTCGGCATGATCTCCTCGCGCTCCAGCTTGGCGAGGAAGGCGCGCACCAGCGGATTTTCCATCGCCTCGTGAACGAAGTGGATGTCCATCAGCCCGGCGGGATAGGCGATGGTGGCGTGGCCGCCATTGAGGATGCGGATCTTCATCAGCTCAAACGGGGCGACGTCGTGGACGAACTGGACGCCGACCTTTTCCAGCGCCGGGCGCCCGTCGGTGAAACGGTCCTCCATCACCCATTGCTTGAACGGCTCGCAGAACACCGGCCAGTTGTCCTCGACGCCAAAGTCGCTGGAGAGAATGCTGCGCTCGCGGTCTGTGGTCGCGGGCGTGATGCGGTCGACCATGCTGTTGGGAAAGGCGACGTTGTCTTGGACCCAGTCGGCCAGCGTGTCGTCAACCAGCCGCGCCAGGCCAACAACCGCGTCCGATGTGACATGTCCGTTGCCCGGAATGTTGTCGCAGGACATGACCGTGAACGGCACGATGCCGTCTTCGCGGCGGCGGATGAGGCCGGCGAGGATGATGCCGAACACCGTTCCGGGCGTGGCGATGGCTTGCGCGTCGGCGACGATATCGGGATGGGTCGGATTGAACACGCCGGACGCCGGGTCGATGAAATAGCCGCCTTCGGTTATGGTCAGCGAGACGATGCGGATCGCTGGATCGGCGAGGCGCTCGATGATGACAGCCGCGTCGCCGGGCATCAGGAAATCGACCATGACCGAGGTGACGCGGGCGCTCATGTGGCCGCTGTCCTGCTCGACCACTGTCGTCAGCCAGTCCTGCTCTGCCAACTTGGCGCGACCGATCTTTTCGCCATCGAACACGCCCGCGCCGACGATCGCCCAGTCATGGCCGGCACCGGAGTCGAACAACTCGTCAAGATAGACCGCCTGATGCGAGCGGTGGAAATTGCCGACCCCGAAATGAACGATGCCGGCCCTGAGCGACGCGCGGTCGTATGTCGGGCGCGCGACCTTGGCGGGCAAATTCGGCAGCGTGGCGAGTGAGAGCTTCACGGTCATGGTTCGACGCTTTCTCTTGTTCGGCGCAGACGCCCCCGACCCCTTCGCCCCGTTTACGGGCAGAAGGTGGCCCGAAGGGCCGGATGAAGGGCGGAGCGAAATCTCGAAGGTTCTCGCTGCCCATCACCTGCCTGCCGGCATCCTCTTCCCGTCCCTTCGACAAGCTCAGGGGAGAGGAGCGCTGTCTTCAACTCATCCAGTTGCCGCCATCGACGTTGTAGGTCTGGGCGACGACGTACTGGCTCTCCGGCCCGGCGAGGAAAATCGCCATGCCGACAAGGTCTTCCGCCGTGCCCATGCGGCCATAAGGAACCGCTTCGCCGACAAGGCGCTTTTTCTCGCCCAGCGGCCGGTTTTCGTATCGGGCGAACAGCTCGTCGACATGCTGCCAGTGCTCGCCTTCGACGACGCCCGGGGCGATGGCATTGACGTTGATGCCGTGCTTGATCAGGTCCAGCCCGGCCGACTGGGTCAGGCTGATGATGGCCGCCTTGGTGGCGCAGTAGACCGCAACGAGCGCTTCGCCCCGGCGGCCTGCCTGGCTCGCCATGTTGATGATGCGGCCACCCTTGCCTCGCGCCACCATCGAGCGGGCGGCGGCCTGCATGGTGAACAGCGTGCCGGCAACGTTGACCGCAAACAGCTTGTCGTAGCTTGCCCTGCAGATCTCGACGATCGGCGCGAGATCGAACAGCGCGGCATTGTTGACCAGGATGTCGAGACCGCCGGTCTTCTGTTCCACGGCCTTGATCGCCGCCTCGATCGAGGTCTGGTTGGTCACGTCGAGGCTGACGGCATAGGCCGAAGCGCCGATTTCATCGGCTGTCTTCATCGCCGCGTCGAGATTTATGTCGCCGATGGCAACCACGGCTCCCTCGCGGACATAAGCCTCGGCGAAAGTACGGCCGATGCCGCGCGCGGCACCTGTGATCAGCGCCGACTTGCCCTGGAGCCTCGCGCTCACATGGCCCTCCCGTCTGCGCCGAAGCGATGGATCTTGGCTGGGCTCGGGGTCAGAAAGACTGTCTCGCCGTGATGAACGCCGATCTCGCCGTCGGCACGCACCGTCAGCGGCCCGACGTCATCGGCATGCACATGCAGGAAGGTGTCCGAACCGAGATGTTCGGCCACACCGACGGTCGCCTTCCACTCGCCTGCCGTGGTCGAGATGCCGAGATGCTCGGGCCTGACGCCGATCGTCGTCGCGCCGTGCTTGGCGGCGGCGGCACCGTTGATCAGGTTCATCTTGGGCGAGCCAATGAAGCCTGCAACGAACAGGTTCTTCGGCGTCTTGTAGAGTTCCATCGGCGAGCCGACCTGCTCGATGTTGCCGGCGTTCAGCACCACGATCTTGTCGGCCATCGTCATCGCCTCGACCTGGTCGTGGGTGACGTAGATCATCGTTGTCTTGAGCTGGTGGTGAAGCTCGCTGATCTCGAGGCGCATCGTGCCGCGAAGCGCGGCGTCGAGGTTGGACAGCGGCTCGTCGAACAGGAAGGCCGAGGGCTGGCGCACGATGGCGCGGCCGATGGCGACGCGCTGGCGCTGGCCGCCGGAGAGTTGGCCGGGCCGGCGCTCGAGATAGTTGGTCAGGTTGAGGACACGCGCGGCGTCCTTGACCTTCTTGTCGATGACGGCCGCGTCCTCGCCCGCCATCTTCAGTGGAAAGGCGATGTTCTTGTAGACCGTCATATGCGGGTAGAGCGCGTAGGACTGGAACACCATCGCCAGCCGGCGCTTGGCCGGCGCCTCGCCGGTGACGTCACGGCCATCGATGCTGATGCTGCCACCGGAGGTGTCCTCCAGCCCGGCGATCAGCCGGAGCAAGGTCGACTTGCCGCAACCGGACGGCCCGACGAAGACGACGAACTCGCCGTCTTCGATCTCGAGGTCGATCTCGGGGATGATTGTCGTTGCGCCGAATGACTTCGACACTTTCTTGAGATTGATGTTTCCCATGGTTTCCTCCCCGGGGTCGACTACTTCACGGCGCCGAAAGTCAGGCCGCGGACGAGTTGGCGCTGGGAGAACCAGCCCATGATCAGGATTGGTGCGATGGCCAGTGTCGAGGCCGCCGAAAGCTTCGCCCAGAACAGGCCTTGCGGGCTGGAGAAGGACGCGATGAAGGCGGTCAGCGGCGCGGCGTTGGTGGTGGTCAGGCGGATGGTCCAGAACGCCTCGTTCCACGCCAGGATGATGTTGAGCAGCATGGTCGAGGCGATGCCGGGCACCGCCATCGGCGTCAGCACATAGACGATCTCGCCCCAAAGCGTGGCGCCGTCCATGCGCGCGGCCTCCAGGATCTCGCCCGGAATCTCGCGGAAGTAGGTGTAGAGCATCCACACCACGATCGGCAGGTTGATCAGCATCAGCATGACGGTGAGGCCAATGCGCGTATCGAGCAGATGCGTGTCGCGGAAGATCAGGTAGATCGGCACCAGCACCGCCACCGCCGGCATCATCTTGGTGGAGAGCATCCACATCAGGATGTCCTTGGTCCGCTTGGTCGGCGAAAACGCCATCGACCAGGCGGCGGGCACGGCGACGACCAGCGCGAGGATTGTCGAGCCGACCGCGATGATCACCGAGTTCAGGAAGAACTTGAAATAGTTGCTCTGCGCCTGGACCTCGGCATAGCTCTCCAGCGTGCCCGACGGGATGAGGCTGAAGCCGGCGATCGCCTCCGTCTCGGACTTGAAGCTGGTGATGATGGTGTAGAGGATCGGGAAGAAGATCAGCATGGCAACCACCCAGGCTGCCACGGTGAAGCCGATCTTGCGTCTTGTCGAAACTGCGCGTGCCATCGGTTCCTCCTCACTTGTCCAGGTTCTTGCCAACGGCGCGCATCAGGAAGAAGGCGACGATGTTGGCCAGGATGACCGCGATGATGCCGCCGGCCGAAGCGCCGCCGACGTCGTAGCCAAGAAGTGCAGTGCGGTAGATCAGGAACGGCAGGTTGGTCGAGGCGTAGCCCGGACCGCCATTGGTGGTGACCAGGATCTCCGCATAGACGCCGAGCAGGAAGATGGTCTGGATCAGGATGACCACTGTTACTGCGCGCGAAATATGCGGGACAGTCAGATAGATGAAGCGGCTGACGAAGCCCGCGCCGTCCATCTCGGCGGCTTCCTTCTGCTCGCCGTCGAGCGACTGCAGCGCGGTGAGCAGGATCAGCGTGGCGAAGGGCAGCCACTGCCAGGCGACGATGATGATGATCGAAAACAGCGGGTACTGCGCGAACCAGTCGACCGGCTGGGCGCCAAAGAACTTGGCGATGTCGGCGAACACGCCGTAGCCGGGGTGCATGATCATGTTCTTCCACACCAGTGCCGCAACCGGAGGCATGACGAAGAACGGCGAGATCACCAGGATGCGGACGATGCCCTGGCCGAACATCGGCTGGTCGAGCAGCAGCGCCAGCGCGATGCCGCCTATGACCGTGATCAGCAGCACGCCGACGACCAGCACCAGCGTGTTCCAGATCGACTGGAAGAAGGCCGGGTCGGTGTAGAAGAACTTGTAGTTGAACAGCCCGGCGAAGCTGACATTGCCCGGATTGAGCAGGTTGTAGTTCTGGAACGAGAACCACAGGGTCATCGCCAGCGGCACGATCATCCAGATGAAGAGCAGGATCACCGAGGGCGCCATCATGAAGCGCGCCAGCGTACTGGTCTGTCGAGTAGCCATGGCGGTCACCCCGCGTTCGAGCAGATGAGGTTTCAGGCCTGAAAGGGGCCGTCCGGACTGGGAGACCGGACGGCCAGGCAGGGAGGATCTGCCTATTTGATGTAGCCGGCGCGGGTCATCTCGCGCACCGAGGCAGTCTGAGCCGCGGCCAGTGCATCATCGACGCTCGACTGGCCGGCAAGTGCCGCCGAGAAGAGCTGGCCGACGGTCGTGCCCAATCCCTGGAACTCGGGGATGGCGACGAACTGCACGCCGACATAAGGCACTGGCTTGACGGTGGGCTTGGTCGGGTCGGCCGAGTTGATCGAGTCCAGCGTCATCTTGGCGAAGGGCGCGGCCTTCTGATACTCGGGGTTGTTGTAGAGCGAGGTGCGCGTGCCGGGCGGCACGTTGGCCCAGCCTTCCTTCGAGGCGACGAGGTCGAGGTAACCCTTGCCCGTCGCCCAGGCGACGAACTTCTGCGCAGCTTCGGCCTTCTGGGTGCCGGCGGGAATGCCGAGCGACCATGCCCACAGCCAGTTGCCACGCTTGCCGAGGCCGGTGTCAGGCGCCAGCGCATAACCGACCTTGTCGGCAACGGTGGAGTCCTTCGGGTTCGACACGAAGGACGCCGCGACGGTGGCGTCGATCCACATGCCGCACTTGCCCTGCTGGAACAGCGCCAGGTTCTCGTTGAAGCCGTTGGAGGAGGCGCCGGACGGGCCGGCATCCTTCATCAGGTCGACATAGAACTGCAGCGTCTTTTTCCATTCCGGCTGATCGAACTGCGGCTGCCACTTCTCATCGAACCAGCGCGCGCCGAAGGAGTTCGACATGGCGGTCAGGAAGGCCATGTTCTCGCCCCAGCCGGCCTTGCCGCGCAGGCAGATGCCGTTGATCTCGGCGGCACGGTCGGTCATCTTGCGGGCGGCGTCGGCGATGAAGTCCCAGGTCGGCGCGTCGGGCATGGTGAGCCCGGCCTTTTCCATCAGGTCCTTGCGGTACATGACAAACGAGCTCTCGCCGTAGAATGGCGCGGCGTAGAGCTTGCCGTCCGCCGAAAGGCCACCGGCAATGGCCGGGATGATGTCGGCGGCGTCATAGTCGGCGCCGAGATTGTCGAGCGGCAGCAGCCACTGCTGCTTGGCCCAGATCGGCACCTCGTAGGTGCCGATAGTCATGACATCGTACTGGCCACCCTTGGTGGCGATGTCGGTGGTGACGCGCTCACGCAGCACGTTCTCTTCGAGCGTCACCCATTCGAGCTGGATATCGGGGTTCTTGGTGGTGAAATCGTCCGTCAGCTTCTGCATGCGGACCATATCGCCATTGTTGACGGTGGCGATGGTGATGGTCTCGGCATGAGCGGCAAACGCGAGCGCGCTCGCTCCGCACAGGCCCAGAAAGAGCGTGTTCAGTTTCATCAATTCCTCCCAAAAGCCAAAGTGAGCATTTGCCTCGGCTGTGGGCAATTATTCATCTGACGTGATTTATGTCAAGCAGGAATCTCGGCGCGCGCAGACGGGGCCTGCCGGAGAGCCGGCGAGACCTTGGTTCTGAATGTGAGAATCCGAGGGCGCGTGCGCCAGCGCCTACGCAGCAGTCGACAGCTTGCCGAAGCTTTGCTTCAACCGGCCAGAAGCGCGGCCGCGGTACGTTCGTCGGTGATCAGTCCGTTGACGAGACGCCGGGTGACGGCGGCCAGAATGCCGGGCAGCTTGCGCTCGCCCATGGCAAGCGCGACCACCAGCGAGCGTTCGCGCGACGGCAAAGGGGCGGAGGCGACGCGGTCGTTGGTGATGCCCTCGATCAGCTTGCCGTCCCGGTCGAAGGCCCAGCCGACGATTTCGCCGACGGCACCTGCCTTCTGCAGCGCCTTGAGTTCAGCTTCGGTGATGAAGCCGTCCTCGTAGAGCGGCGCCTGCGGACCCATGTCGCCGACGCCGACAAAGGTAACGTCGGCCTGGGCGGCGAGCGCCAGAGTCGGCTGGATCAGCGGCTGGCTATGCAGCATGCGCCGCTCCTCCGACGACGAGGCAATTGCCGGCAAAGGCATGGGAAAGCTGCGCGCCTTGATGGTGTCGGCCATGGTGAAGATGACGTTGTAGAACGCCGCCGAACCATCGGGCGAAATGTTGCCGGTCAGCGAAACCACCTTGTGGTGCGGACACTCCATCGGCGGCAGCTGCTCGATTGCCGCCTTGAGCGTGCGGCCAGTACCGATCGCCATGACGATCGGTTCGGCCGAACGCAGCCACTTCTCGATCTCGGCAGCGGCGGCCTGGGCGATACCGATCGTCGTCGAAGACGAATCCGGATCGCTGGGCGTGACCTCGACGAGGTCGAGTGCGAAGCGCGAGCGCAACCGGGCGGCAAGGTCGAGGCAGCTCGCGATCGGGTGGTCGACGCGCACCTTGATCAGGCCCTCGGACATGGCGAGCGACACCAGCCGCTGCGCGGTCTGGCGCGAGACCCCGAGCTTCGTTGCGATCTGGTCCTGAGTATTTCCGGCGACATAATAAAGCCAGCCCGCTCGGGCGGCCTCGTCGAGCCTTGGGGTTTCCTGCCGGGAACTCATGCGTCACGCCTCATGCTTGATCCCGGCAGTTTCGCAGGGTTTTCGAAAATGCGCAATTGCTCGCAATGGCGTCAATTGCTCGCATCCCTGCTTGAGCTTCTGGCGCCCCTGTACGGAGCGCCAGTGCTAGACGTCAGCTTGCCGTCGTGGTGTCGACGACTTCGAAGTCATGGGTCAGCACGGCCGACTTGGCGAGCATGGCCGAGGCCGAACAGTATTTCTCGATCGACAGGCTGACGGCGCGCTCGACCTTGGCTGGCGCAAGACCCCGCCCCTTGACCACGAAATGCATGTGGATGCGGGTGAACACCTTGGGATCGGTCTCGGCGCGGTCGGCATCGAGTTCGACGGTGCAATCCTCGATCGCCTCGCGGCCCTTCTCCAGGATGTGGACGACATCGTAAGCCGAGCAGCCGCCGGCGCCGATCAGCATCAGCTCCATCGGGCTCGGGCCTGGCGTCTGGCCGCCCGGCTCCTTGGATGTTCCGAGAACGATCTTGTGCCCGCTGCCGGACTCGCCAACGAAGGTGCGATCCTCAACCCATTTGATGCGTGCCTTCATGACAGCCATCCTTCCATGCAAAATGTTCCGCCCATGCGGTCAGCGTTCATAGCCGGGCGCGGGCCAAAGCGTCGAGTACCCGCCGTTCCGCGCATGGGTTTTTGAGCCAGAAAAATTGCCGCGGCGGCCGGCGCGAAACTTGTCGCTTGCGGCAGCCGTGTGTTCCACAGGATGCATCCCGATGCAGCCGAAAGTTGAGGGCAAAGCCGTGTCGCAGGCCCGTGAAATCAGGTGCAGGCCACGGCAAATCGAAGGCCGCGCCGCGCCACAATTCCATGCATGCAAACTAAATCTTCAATCACGAGATTCTGTGCGGAACTTTGATTGTTCAGGGAAGTTGAGATGAAGGCAAAAGGTCGAAGTGGTGTTACACTCCCACCGACTTCGGCATTGTGAGGGTGCCATGCAAACACGTGAATCCGACGTCTTCAATCTCTTCTCGGAAATATACGGAAGTCAGACCACCGAGGAGATGAGCCTACAGCAATATCTGCTCGCCTGCCGCGACCAGCCAGCGATGTACGCGACTGCGGCTGAGCGAATGGTGGACGCCATCGGCGCCCCCACCCTGATCGACACCAGCGCGGACGCCCGCCTCGGGCGCATCTTTGCCAACCGAACAATCAAGCTTTATCCGGCATTTGCCGAATTCTACGGCATGGAAGACACCATCGAGCGCATCGTTGGGTACTTCCGCTATGCCGCCCAGGGGCTTGAGGAGCGCAAGCAGATTCTCTACCTGCTCGGCCCCGTCGGCGGCGGCAAGTCGTCGCTCGCCGAGCGACTGAAGAAGCTGATGGAAGAGCGGCCGATCTACACGCTCAAGATCGGCGGCCAGCTCAGCCCGGTTTTCGAATCACCCCTTGGCCTGTTCCATCCCGAGCGCATGGCCGACCTGCTCGAAGACAAATATGGCATCGCCCGGCGCCGGCTAACCGGCCTGATCTCGCCTTGGGCTGCCAAGCGGCTCGAAGAAATCAACGGCGACGTTTCGAAGTTCAGTGTCGTCAAGCTGATGCCGTCGCGGCTGCGCCAAATCGGCATAGCCAAGACCGAGCCCGGCGACGAAAACAACCAGGACGTGTCGGCGCTCGTCGGCAAGGTCGACATCCGCAAGCTGGAAAATTTCAGCCAGGCCGATCCCGACGCTTACTCCTACAGCGGCGGACTGAACCGAACGACGCAAGGGCTTCTCGAATTCGTCGAAATGTTCAAGGCGCCGATCAAGGTGCTGCACCCACTGCTGACGGCTACCCAGGAAAGCAACTACAACGGCACCGAGAGCTTTGGCGCCTTCCCTTATCAGGGCATCGTTCTTGCGCACTCCAACGAGTCGGAATGGCTGCAGTTCAAGAGCAACCGCAACAACGAAGCGTTCCTCGACCGCATCCTGGTGGTCAAGGTGCCCTATTGCCTGCGCGTCACCGAAGAACGGCAGATCTATGAGAAGCTGCTGCGCGAAAGCGAACTGGTGAGCAATCCCTGCGCGCCCGAGGTGCTCGACATATTGAGCCGCTTCACCGTGTCGACACGGCTCGCCGAACACGAGAACTCGCCGCTCTACACCAAGATGCGTGTCTATGACGGCGAGAACCTCAAGGACGTCGATCCCAAGGCCAAGTCGATGCAGGAATATCGCGACGCCGCCGGTGTCGACGAGGGCATGAACGGCGTCAGCACGCGCTTTGCCTTCAAGGTGCTGTCGGAGACGTTCAACTACGACACCAAGGAGATCGCCGCCGACCCGGTGCACCTGATGTACGTGCTTGAACAGGCGATCAAGCGCGAGCAGTTCCCGGGCGAGATCGAATCCTCCTATCTGGATTTCATCAAGTCGGAGATCGCCAGCCGCTACGCCGAGTTCATCGGCCACGAGATCCAGAAGGCCTATCTCGAATCCTACAGCGAATATGGCCAGAACCTGTTCGACCGCTATATCGCTTATGCCGATGCCTGGATCGAGGACCAGGACTACAAGGACCCCGATACCGGCCAGATCCTCAATCGCGGCATTCTCGACTCCGAGCTGTCGCAGATCGAGAAGCCGGCCGGTATCGCCAACCCGAAGGACTTCCGCAACGAGGTGGTGAAATTTACGCTGCGGGCGCGCGCCAAGAACAATGGCCGCAACCCGTCGTGGACCAGCTACGAGAAGCTGCGCGAGGTGATCGAGAAGCGGATGTTCGGTCAGGTCGAGGACCTGCTGCCGGTGATCAGCTTCGGTGCCAAGCGCGACAGCACCACCGAGAAGCAGCATGCCGAATTCGTCGAGCGCATGACCGAGCGCGGCTACACGCAGCGCCAGGTCCGGCGGCTTGTCGACTGGTACATGCGGGTCAACAAGGCAGGCTGACCGGGAGCGAGCGGGGACCCACATGCCGAACTTCATCGATCGGCGCCTCAATCCCAAGGACAAGAGCCTTGGCAACAGGCAGCGTTTTTTGAGGCGCGCCCGGGACGAGTTGAAACGGGCGATCAACGAACGGGTCAGGTCGGGCAAGATCGACACGGCGGACCAGGACCAGCTCATTCCGATCCCGCGCAAGGGCATCGGCGAGCCGACCTTCCAACGCGCACCACATTCGGGCCGCCGGGAGGAGGTCCTGCCCGGCAACAAGACCTTCGGCACCGGCGACCGCATCCCGCGACCGGCGGCGGGCAGCGGCAAGGGCTCCGACCCGTCGTCGTCGGGCGATGGCGAAGACGATTTCCAGTTCGCCCTGTCGCGCGAAGAAGTGCTCGACCTGTTCTTTGAAGACCTCGAGCTGCCCGACCTTGTGAAGCTCAACCTCAAGGAAGTGGTGACGTTCCGGCCGCGCCGGGCCGGGTTCACCATGAGCGGCAACCCGACCAGCATCAGCGTCGGGCGCACCATGTTCAACAGCTTTGGGCGGCGCATCGCGCTGAGAAGGCCGAAACAATCCGAGATCGACGCGGCTGCGGCGGAACTGCTCAAGCTGGAGGGTGAGAGGCGGCCGAGCGCCGCCACCCAGCAACGTATCGCAGCCCTGCGCGAGGAAATTGCAATGCTCGCGCGGCGTCGAAAGCTGATCCCCTACATCGACCCCCTCGACATCCGCTTCAACCGTTTCGAGCCGCAGCCGGTGCCCAATGCCAATGCGGTGATGTTCTGCCTGATGGACGTTTCAGGCTCGATGGGCGAGCGCGAGAAGGATCTCGCCAAGCGCTTCTTCGTGCTCCTCCATTTGTTCCTCAAGCGGCGTTACGCCAAGACCGACATCGTCTTCATCCGCCACACGCACGAGGCTTCGGAGGTCGACGAGGACACTTTCTTCTACAGCACCCAAAGCGGCGGCACGGTCGTTTCCACTGCACTGGAGGAGATGCTGCGGGTCGTCCGCGAACGCTACCCTGCCAAGGAATGGAACATCTACGCCGCACAGGCTTCCGACGGCGACAACATCCCCAACGATTCCGAGCGCTGCGTTTCGATCCTCGACAAGACGCTGATGCGGCTCTGCCAGTACTATGCCTATGTCGAGATCATCGACGAACGCGAAAGCGAGATGTTCCGACATGCCGACAACGGCACCTCGCTGTGGAACGCCTATCGCGAGGTCAGCGCCGAATGGCCGAACTTCGAAATGACGCGCATCGCCAAGCCGTCCGACATCTATCCCGTCTTTCATGAGTTGTTCGCCAAGGCGCCAGCGCCGGCAAAACGCGGATGAGGATGCAAGTTGGAAAAGCGCTCAAAAACGTCGCCGCTGCTGTTTACGAGTTCCGACTGGAACTTTGACGACCTTTCGCGCGCCTATGACGCGATCAAGGAGATCGCCGTCGACGAGCTTCGCCTCGACTTCTATCCCAACCAGATCGAAGTGATTTCATCTCAGCAGATGCTCGACGCCTACTCGTCAATCGGTATGCCGCTGATGTACCAGCACTGGTCTTTCGGCAAGCATTTCGTCCACGAGTCGAACCTCTACCGCAAGGGGCGCATGGGGCTCGCCTATGAGCTGGTGATCAATTCCAACCCCTGCATCACCTATCTCATGGAAGAAAACACCATGGCGCTGCAGACGCTTGTCATCGCGCACGCGTCGTTCGGCCACAACCATTTCTTCAAGAACAACTACCTGTTCCAGCAATGGACCGATGCGGGCGCCATCCTCGCCTATATGGAGTTCGCCAAGAGCTATATCGCCCGCTGCGAGGAAAGGTACGGCCCGACTGCCGTGGAAGCCGTGCTTGACGCGGCACACGCACTGATGCCGCAAGCCGTGTTTCGCTATCGCCGGCGGCCCAGGCTGTCGGTCGAAAGGGAGCAGGCGCGCATCCGCGAGCGGCTGGAACACGAGGAGCGCACGTTCAGCGACCTGTGGCGGACGCTGCCGCAGTCGGCCGAAGCCGGAGTGCCGCGCGAGGCCGAGACCGACATTTCCGAGCGCCAGACGGCCATCGAATATCCGGAAGAAAATCTGCTCTACTTCCTGGAAAAATACAGCCCCGTGCTCAAGGCCTGGCAAAGGGAGATCCTGCGCATCGTCCGCGTCATTGCCCAGTATTTCTACCCGCAGCGCCAGACCAAGGTGATGAACGAAGGCTGTGCCACCTTCGTGCACTACACGATCATGAACCGCCTGTTCGACAAGGGCCAGATCAGCGAAGGCACGATGCTGGAGGTGCTGCAGAACCATTCCAACGTGGTGTTCCAACCCACCTTCGACGACCCGCGCTACGGCGGCCTCAATCCCTACACGCTCGGCTTCAACATGATGCGCGACATCCAGCGCATCTGCACGCAACCGACCGCTGAAGACCGCGACTGGTTCCCGGATTTCGCCGGCAATGGCGACTGGTGCGGCACCCTGCTCGACGCCTGGGCGACGCACCGCGACGAGTCCTTCATCCGCCAGTTCCTGAGCCCAGCGCTGATCCGCGACATGCGGCTGTTCTCACTGCAGGAAGAAGCCTCCGACCCGTACTACGAGGTCACGGCGATCCATGACGAGCGCGGCTATGAGCGGGTACGCTCGCGGCTCGCCGACAACTACGACGTCGGGGTGACGCAGCCCGACATCCAGGCGGTCGACGCCGACCTCAAGGGCGACCGCAAGCTGCGTATCAAGCACACAGTTCACCATGGCACGACACTGGTGGAAGAGACCCGCAACGAGACGCTGCGCTACATCCAGCGGCTCTGGGGGCACGAGGTCAGCATGGTCGGCATCGACGGCACGACCGACAAGACACTCTACGAAGTCTCGACCAAGGAGTTGGGCGAGAAGGCTTGAGCCTCTCACGAGCTGTATTGTCTTTACGCAATTCCGGACGGAAAACCGCTGCGCACTTTTCCTGGAATTGTTCTAGGCCAGCGCCGCCATCATCTTGCGCACGATCCCGGCGTCGGTGTGCTTTGGCCGCGCTGCGACAAAGCCGAGTTCCAGCGCCTTGCCAGCGGGCGCGTCGACGGCCAACGAGCAGGACGAGTGGATCTCGCGCAGCGGCAGCCGCGCCCTGATCGCGCCGACCGTGTCGAGATTGACGCCCGATCCCGGCATGATGACGATGCGGCCGCGCGCGTGATCGAAGCACGCGGCCAGGGCGTCGAGCCCCTTCAGCGCCGTGGTTTCGCCGCCCGAGGTCAGGATACGCTCGAAGCCGAGTTCGATGGCGAGGTCGACCGCAGGCGCAAAGTCCGGCCCAGCAAGGTCGAAGGCGCGATGCAGCGTCATGCCGAGCCCTTTTGAATGGACTGCCAGCCGCGAAAGCACATCGCGGTCCAGCGTCCCGTCCGGCCTGTTGGCACCGAGCACGACACCCGCCAGGCCGGCGGCGCGCACGGCGTCGATATCGGCCAGCAAGGTTGCAACATCCGCGTCGTCGAAGACAAAATCGCCGGGCCGCGTGCGGATCATCGCATAGACCGGGATCGGCGCCTTGGCGGCAAGCGCCATCAGGCCGGGCGACGGCGTGAGACCACCGGTTTCGAGCGCAGTGCACAGTTCGATCCGGTCGGCGCCACCTTCAATCGCAGCGGCCAGGCTTTGCGGGCTGTCGAGGCACACTTCGAGCAGGATTTTCTCAGACACGGGTCAACTCCTGGAAACCGAGGGCAGCGGCGCCGAGCAGGCCCGGCTCGGTGGTGAGTGCGGCCTTGACCAGCAGCGGGCTTTGCGAGCGCCGAAGGGTGCGGCCACGCACTTCATCGTCGAGAGCAGCGATCAGTTCGGGCACGTTGGACAGACCGCCACCGACGGGAACGACTGAGGCGCCGATGATGTTCATCGTCAGCGCCAATGGCACGCCGACAAGTTCGAGATAGACCTCCATCGTGCGGCGCGCCTTCGGCTCGCCTTCGCGCCAGCGGTCGATGACATCGGTGCTCGACAGCGCCTCCGCGCACAGGAAATGGTGCAGCTTCTCGACCCCGCGGGCGCCGCCGATGGTGTCGACGCAGCCGGCCTGGCCGCAGCCGCAGGCGAAATGCGGGATCTCGACCGGCGGCGTGCCGACCCTGGTGGCCAGCGCCTGGCCATGGCCCCACTCGCCGGCATAGCCGCCAGCTCCCGTGACGAGGCGCCCGTCTATGACCAGCCCGCCACCGACGCCTGTTCCCAGGATGATGCCGAAGACATTGCGATGGCCGCGCCCTGCCCCTTCAGTCGCCTCGGCCATGGCGAAACAGTCGGCATCGTTGGCGATCCAGACCGGCAGGCCGATTTCAGCCTCGAGATCGGCAGCAATGATGCGACCGTCAATGCAAGGGATGTTGGCGCATTTCAGGCTGCCGGTCGCAGGGTCAACGACGCCGGCGATCGAAATGGAAACGCCCCGGGTGCGATCGCGGTCCATCGCCACGCGTTCGGCGATGACGGCGGCGAAGGCATCGAAATCGTCCAGCGGGGTTTTGACCCGGTCGATGATCTCGATTTCGCCGGCCGAACGCGCACGGGCGCTTTTTATCGTTGAACCGCCAATGTCGAAGCAGGTAAGCATGAAATCAGTTCCCAGATGGATCAATGCTGCGGAACGACCGGCCACGGCGCCCGAATTTCAAGACGACAACTCGCAAAGGCACTTATGGACAGTTCGCGCAAACGACGCACCTCGCCGACCATCGCCGATGTCGCCGAGCTGGCCGGCGTGTCGCGCGCGATCGCCTCGCGGGCGCTGTCGAGCGAAAGCCGACCCGTTTCCGCCGACAAGCGCGCGCGCGTGCTTGAAGCAGCAGACAAGCTCGGCTTCAAGCCCAATCTTCTGGCCCGCAGCCTGACCACCAAGACGGTCAACCTGATCGCGGTGATCGTCAACCACATCCACGACTTCTCCGACCTCGACCTGTTCGATCTCCTGATCAGCGACATCCAGTCGATCGGCAAGCAGGTGATCTTCCTGCGCGTCGGCTCGGTCGAGCGTATCGAGGAATTCCTGCGCAACGGTGTTGCCTACCACGTCGATGCGGCACTGGTGTTTTCCGACTTCGCCGACGCTGAAAGCGTGCGCAAGATGTTCCGCAGCGACGACGTTTTGATGCTCAACGGCATGCATGACGGCTCGTCTCCTTCAGTGGTGCCCAACGAGGCGATCGGCATCGCCGAGGCTGTCGCCGACGCGGCCAGCAAGGGTGTCGCAACCGCAGCGCTGGTAACGGGACGCGTATCCTCACCGGTCGAGCAGCAGCGCATCGCCAACTACAAGGCCGAGATGGCAAAGCGCGGCATCCGACTGGTTGCGGAACTGCGCGGCGACTACTCCTACCAGAGCGGCCGCGGCGTTGCGCAGTCGCCTGAATGGCCAACGACCGACGCGGTGTTCTGCACCTCCGATGCCATGGCCATGGGGATCATGGACGTCCACCGCGACGCCTTTCCCGGCAACAGGCCAGAGCGCTTCCGCCTCTACGGCTTCGACAATTTGTCGCTGACGGACTTCGAGGCCTATCCGATCTCGTCGATCGGCTACGACAAGAAGACCTATGTCAGCGAGATCCTGCGTTTCCTGGCGACACCCGAGCAGTTCGGCAATGGGCAGGCCGAGGTGACTGTGCCGACCTTCTTCGTGCCGCGCGCGACGTCGTAAGGCGCTGTTGGTGCGTCCTTCGAGGCTCGCCCGCCGAACGACTTTGCCCTGTTTGCTACGCACTGCGGGCTCGCACCTCAGGATGAGGACCGTTGGTGTCGCCCATGCCTGTCGGGCGAAGCCGTAGGATGAAGCGAGAACTTCCAGCTGATTTTTGGAAAAAACGTTCAGGATAAGGTCGAGCTGACCCAACGGTCCTCATCCTGAGGTGCGAGCCCGCAATGGGTTGCAAACAGGGCAAAGTCGTTCGGCGGGCGAGCCTCGAAGGACGCACCACCTACCCCTCCCCCTTAAGGAGAGGGGCTCGGCGGCAGTAATTACCAGAGCGGGGTCAAAGCCGGCGGGTTGGCGGTCTCGCCCCACCACTTCTTGTAGTTGGCCTGGTAAGCGCCGCTCTGGATGTAGTCGGATACGAACATGTCGATCCAGCGCACGAAGCCCTCGTCGCCCTTGGCGACAGCGATGCCGATCGGGTCGTTGGAGTGCAGGCCCGGCAGCGTCACCAGGTTCTCGTTCTTGGTGGCGAGATAGTCGAGCAGCGAGGAGTCCTCGATCGCCGCGTCGACACGCTTCTGCTGCAGCAGCAGAACGCCCTCAGGCGAGAAGTTGTCGGTGTAGACGAGCTCGGCCTGGGGTGCCGCCTTCTTGATGAAAGTCTCGCCCGTCGAGCCGCGGCCGACGACGATCTTCTTGCCGGCAAGACCTTCGAGCGAAGTGATGCCGGCGTCCTTCTGGACGATGATGCGCAGGCCGGCGCGATTGTAGGGGATCGAGAAATCGACCGACTTGGCGCGCTCGAGCGTCGCGGAGGTGTTGGCAACAGCGATGTCGATCTGGCCGGAGACCAGCATCGAGATGCGGGCGTCGCCCGACACGTCGACGAATTCGACCGGCACGCCGAGCTTTTCGGCAAGCATGGTGGCGACGTCGACATCATAGCCGACAGGGTTGTTCTGGGCGTCGCGGAAGCCGATCGGCTCGCCGCCGAGCGACACGCCAATACGCACGGTGCCGCGCTCGCGGATCTCGTCGATCTTGCCGGCCTGGGCAGCGCCCGTGGCCGCGAGGCCGATGGCCAGCGCCATGCCGGCCAGTTTCGTCATAAGCTTCTTCATTTTCCCTCTCCCTCGGGTTGCTAGGATGTGAACGGTTCGGCGAAGCGATGCTCCGGTTCGGGCAAATCGGTGTCCCAGAACCAGTATTTGATCTGCTCTTCGCAATTCAGGCTGACGACCTTGTGGTTGCCCTTGGCGTCGAGCGCATGGATGACGACGCCGGCCAGGAAGCCGCTTTTCAGCTCGCGCAGCTCTTCGATGGCAAGCGCGATGGCCGCGTCGAGCGAATAACCCAGCCGCATGGCGAGCACGATGGTGCGCGCGGTGCCGCAGCGCATGGTCATCTCGCCGGTATGGGTGCAAGCGGCAGCGCCGAAGCGGCTGTCGGCGTAGAAGCCGGCGCCGGGGATCGGCGAGTCGCCGAGACGGCCGGGATACTTCCAGGCCCAGCCCGACGTCGAGGTCACGACGTTGAGGCCGCCAAGGCTGTCCTGCGACAGGAACACGGTGGTGTCGCGCACGCGTTCGGGATCGGTGATGGTGCGGCTGAGCGGGGCGAGCGCGATGTCGGGGAATTTGGCCAGCTCTTCCGGCGACAGCTCCTTTTCCAGCCGCTGCCACCAGACACGCTTGCTCTCTTCATAAAGCGTCTCGTCATGGGGAAAGCCGATCTCGGTGGCAAAACGGCGGGCGCCGTCGCCGGTCAGCATGACATGCGGCAGACGCTTCATCACTTCATGCGCAAGGGCGGCGACCGGGATGGTGTCAGGCACCGCACCCACCGAGCCGACTTCACGCGTCGTGCCGTCCATGACGCCGGCGTCGAATTCCATGCGGCCGAGCATGTTCGGCCAGCCGCCGAAGCCGACCGAGCGGACCTTGACCTCGCGCTCGACCTCGCCGATGCCGGCGACCATGGCGTCGATGCCGTGGCTGCCACCCTTCAGAAGTTCGACGCTCTTGGAGAAGCCGGGCCAGGCCTCGGAATTGGCAAGCAGGATCATTTCAGTCTTTACGCATCTTGGAGAGGAACTGGGCCACGCGCGGCAGGGCCATGCCCGTGGCGGAGAAGAATTCTTCGGTCGGCAGGTCGGCGATGAGCTGGCCCTTGTCGAGGAAGGCGATGCGCGAGGAGATGGAGCGCGCGAACTCGATCTCGTGGGTGACGAACACCATCGTCGTGCCGGTCTTGGCGAGAGCGGCCAGGATCGACAACACCTCAGACGTCATCTCGGGATCGAGCGCGCTGGTGACCTCGTCGAGCAGCAGATAGCTCGGCTTCATGGCGAGCGCCCGGCAGATGCCGACGCGCTGGCGCTGGCCGCCTGACAGCTGCGAGGGATAGGCGTCGGCGCGTTCGGTCAGCCCGACCGAGTGCAGCAGCTCGCGTGCCTCGGCCTCGGCCTGCTTGCGCGGCACCTTCAGCACCTCGATCGGGGCCAGCGCCACGTTCTGCACCGCAGTCATGTGCGGGTAAAGGTTGAACAGCTGGAACACCGTGCCCGAGCGCTTGCGCGCCTCGCTCAACTCGCGCGGCTTGGAGACGTCGAAGCCGTCGACCGTGATCTTGCCGGCGTCGATCTTCTCCAGCCCGTTGATGCAGCGGATGAGCGTCGACTTGCCCGAGCCGGACGAGCCGAGCACGGAGACAACCTCGCCCTGGCGGATCTCGAGGTCGATGCCATTGAGCACTGTGGCGGCGCCGAAGGATTTGCGCAGGCCGGTGATGCTGATCATTTACAGACCCTTCCAGGCGGTATGGGCGCGAAGCCGCTTCTCGAAGCGCGCGCCGGCATAGGTCACCAGCTTGGCGGTGAGGTAGTAGAGCAAGCCTACGGCAGTCCAGACGAGGAACGGCTTGAGCGTGCGCAGGTTGAGGATATTGCCGACCTTGGTCAGGTCCATGACGCCGATCACAGAGATCAGCGAGGTGACCTGCAGCTGGTTGACCAGCAGGCCGGTCAGCGGCCCGATGGCGAAGGCGGTCGCCTGTGGCGCGATCACCCGGCGCAGGATCTGCCAGCGGGTAAGACCAAAGACACGCGCCGCCTCGATCTGGTCGCGGCCGACGGATTCGATGGCCGAGACGGCGATGACATAGATGAAGGCGGCACTGTTGCCGGACAGCGTGATGAGGGCGGCTTCGGTCGGCGTGACATTGATTTTCAGGAATGCCGGCAGGCCGAAGAAGACCAAAAACAGCTGCACCAGCACCGGCGAGTTCTTGAGCAGCTCGGCGACAAAGGTGACGGCCTGCATCAGCACCGGCACGCGGTAGAAGCGGATCACCGCCCAGGCCGTGCCGATGACGAGGCCGATCAGCGTGGTCGAGACAAACAAAGCCAGCGAAACGCCAAGGCCTTGCAGCAAAAGCACAATGTCGAACGGCGTGAAGTCCCCGTAGCGCATCAGACGGCCCCCTCTTCCTGGTGACGGTTGAGGTAGCGGTGGAGCATGCCGATCAGGATCGACACGGAATAGGTCAGCGCGGCGTAGGCGACAAGCAGGACGAAGTAGACCTCGAACGGGCGGAACGTGTTCGAAGCGACGATCTTGGCTGAGCCGGTCAGCTCGTTGAGCGTGATCGTCGACAGGATCGACGACGTCAGGATCAGGTTGATGAAGACCGAGCCCAATGGTCTCACCGAGGCGCGCAGGGCAATCGGCAGAATGATCTTGCGGAAGATGGTGATCTTCCTGAGCCCGCTGACCTGCGCTGCCTCGATGACGCCCGGGTCGATTGCCAGGATGCCCGAGCGGATGACGTCAGAAGTGAAAGCGCCGCCGGCGATCGAAAGGGCGACGACACCGGTGGTGAAGGCGTCGATGTAGATGCCGATCTCGGGCAGCCCGTAATAGAAGAAGAACAGCTGCACGATGAAGGGGATGTTGCGGAAAATGTCGATGTAGATCGCAGCCAGCCGGTTGAGCAGCGGCGAGGCTGAGGTGCGCATCGCACCAACAACGAGACCGAGCACCAGCGAACCGATCACGGCAAGCGCGCAGGCCTGCAGCGTCAGCCACGCCCCTTCCAGCAGGAAGGGGATATGCTTGGCGAGGATCGACAGGTCGAACTTCAAGCGGCACGTTCCCGGAAAGTGAAACCGGTTTCACTCTGCAAAACGGCCAAGGCGATGTCAACGCCTGGAACGGCCATGCGATCAGTTTTTCAAGGAAAGAACATCCACAGCTGCGCGCCGGCGACAGGCATTGGACGGCAAGCCGCCAGCAGCCGATTGTCTAAAGCTTTATGTGTTTCCGTTACAATTTGTTAAGCGCTTCGCCTCGATTGCGGCAAATGGTCATTTTAGCAACCGCTCATTAACCGACACACGTCATCCTTTTTCCACGCATCGGGGACTACCACTGTGAAAAGTATCGTCGCGCTGATCGCGCTATCGGCGTCATTTGCCTGTACGCTTGCTGCCCAGGCCGGAACGACAATGGAGACCAAGGGCAAGGCCTTCGCGCCGCCCGCATTCGCCTCGTTCTGCGGCCGTGAACCGGGCCTGTGCAGCACTTCAGGCGGCAGCAAGGTCGTTGCCTTGCACGCCGACCTCAAGTCCGAGCTCAAGCAGGTCAACCGCGCGGTCAACTCGCGCATCAAGGAACGCAACGACACGGGCGATGACTGGCGCGTGCCCGTTTCATCAGGCGATTGCGAGGATTTCGCGATCCTGAAGAAGCGCGAATTGCTGAAGCGTGGCTGGCCGGCCTCGGCGCTGCTGCTGACGGTGGCGCGCTATCGTGGCCAGGGTCACACGGTGCTCACCGTGCGCACCAGCGAAGGCGACCTGATCCTCGACAACCTGACCAGTTCGGTCCGCGACTGGTCGAGCACGCCCTACAGCTATTTCGCCCGCCAGGCGCAGGGCAATGGCAGAAGCTGGGAACGGATTGGCACCGCCAAGCCGATCCTGTCGACTGCTGTCGGCGGCTGACGCCCTCTCCCGAACTCAGCTTCGGCGTTCAAGCAGGATGGTCGGCTCACCGTGATAGGTGGTTCGACCAACCTCGCGATAGCCGTTCTTCTCGGCGACACGTAGCGACGCACCGTTGGCCGGATCGATGATGCAGACGGTGTGGCCGGCAAAGCGGCTGTCGGCCCAGCGCACGAACGCCGCCACCGCCTCGCTGGCAATGCCCTTGCCGTGCATATCGGCGACAAAGCCCCAGCCCGCCTCCGGGATGCCTTCGATCGAAGGTGTGATTTCGCGCTTGAGATCGTGGAAGCCGCCCTCGCCGATGAAGCGGCCCGTCGCCTTTTCCTCGATCGCCCAGAAGCCGTAGCCGATCAGCGACCATGATCCGGCATGGCGCAGGAAGCGCTGCCAGCTTTCCTCGCGCGTCCGCGGCTTGGCGATGAAGCGGGTGACGACCGGATCGGCCCACATTCCGGCATAGGCCTCGAAATCGTCGAGCCGATGCGGCCGCAGCACTGTGCGCTCGGTCTCGATGACAGGAATGTCGGCAAGGGAAAAGGCGGCCATCGAGATGCTCCGTGAAAGATGGACGCCGGTCTAGCACAGATGACCGCCGAGGCAGCAGGCCAGAACATGGTGACGCTGTCCGCCAGCGCGCTGCCTTCTTTGTGGATCGTGCTTCCCGCTTTCGAGAGCATGTTCTAGCCGTGCCAGGCCATCCGCATGTAGACGCCGCCGCGCTCGAGTTCGTCGAGCATCTGGTCGAGCCGCTTGCGGCGCGTCGTTTCGAGCTTGGCTTGGCTGATCCAGCCGAGATAATCGTTGCGCTGGTAGTCCGGCCGCGCCTCATAGGCCTCGATCAGGCCGCACGAGACAAGCTCGCCACGGATCCAGTCAGGCATCGAGTTGATTTGTCGTGTCAGCGCCATGGCCGGAAACGTGTGTTCTTCCCGTCCCACCGTCAATTCGGCAAGTAGCCGTCAGCTGACATTTCCTGCCAGCTTGCTCCGTCATATGCGTGCTCAAGGTCCGTTGCTAAGGTGCCCCGGTCGAGTCGTATCGCGAGGGACCGATGACTGACCTTATCCTGACTATCGTCCACCACCTTCTGGCATTCGCGCTCGCGGGCGTCATCGGCGCCGAGGCAATATTGGTGCGTCCCGGGCTTGGCCGGCGCAATCTCGCCTTGCTTGGCCGCATCGACGCGACTTATGGCGGGCTCGCCGCACTTTTGGTGATCATCGGTGCGTCGCGCGTCTATTTCGGGCTGAAGGGCTGGGAGTTCTACGTCTACAACCCGACCTTCTGGGCCAAGATGGTGGCCTTCGCTGCCGTCGGGCTGCTGTCGATCGGACCGACGATCCGCATCGCGCGCTGGCGTTCGGCTGGCGGCGGTGAGGCTTACGTCGTTCCGGACGCCGAGATCGCCAGGGTGCGCACCTTCCTCAAGGCCGAAATCGCCGTCTTCGCGCTGATCCCGATCCTTGCCGCGGCCATGGCGCGCGGCTACTGAGCCGCCACTTCCGCTTCCGCGACCTCGATCGGATCGATGTCGTCCAAAGGCACCAGCGGGGCTGGTTCGCTGGTGGATTTTTCCGGCGACTTGCAGATATCGGCGATGACGCAGCGCCAGCAATCGGGTTTGCGCGCCTTGCAGACATAGCGGCCATGCAGGATCAGCCAGTGATGGGCGTGGCGCATGAACTCGTCGGGGATGATCTTCACCAACGTGGCTTCGACCTGTTCGGGCGTCTTGCCCGGGGCGAGCCCGATCCGGTTGCCGATGCGCAATATGTGGGTGTCGACGGCCATAGTGTGCTGGCCGAAAGCCATGTTGAGCACGACATTGGCGGTCTTGCGCCCGACGCCCGGCAGTTCGACGAGCTGGTCGCGATCGTCGGGCACCTCGCCGCCATGGTCACGAATCAGCGCTTCCGACAGCGCGATCACGTTCTTTGCCTTGTTGCGCCACAGGCCGATGGTGCGGATGTGCTGGCCGACAGTCTCCTCGCCCAACGCCAGCATCTTTTCGGGCGTGTCGGCGATGGCAAACAGCGCGCGTGTCGCCTTGTTCACGCCGATATCGGTCGCCTGCGCCGAAAGCACCACCGCTACCAGCAGCGTGAAGGCGTTGACGTGTTCGAGTTCGCCCTTGGGCTCCGGCCGCTGGACCGAGAAGCGACGGAAAATCTCGCGCACTTCGGCCGCCGAGTAGAGCGAACGGCGGCGCGTTGTACGCGGCTTGGCGCCGGCGGCCGACGTGCGACCTTTGGGCGAGTCCGTCGGCTTATCTTTAGGCTTGGGGTTTTTCATCGCCTCTCTATAATTAGTCGTCATGAGCGAGACAAACGCCAGTTTTGTTGCCGACGAGCCATTCTTCAAGGCTCTTCTTTTGCCGCACCGCTCGCTCGGTCGCACCGGCTTCATGATCCTGATGGGCGCGCTGACATTCGGCTGGATCGTCACCGGGATCATCTTCCTGAGCCAGGGCGCCTGGCCGATCTTCGGTTTCCTCGGCCTCGACGTGGTTGCCCTTTATGTCGCCTTCCGGCTCAACTATCGCGCCGCACGCGCCCGCGAGGAGGTCAGCGTCTCCCGCACCAGCCTGGATATCCTGAAGACGGCTCCGTCAGGCAAATCGCAGAGGTATCATTTCAACCCGTTCTGGGCCCGCTTCGCGGTCTCCCGCCACGAAGAGATCGGTATCACCGGCATGGCAGTCGAGACACGCGACACAAGCGTTCCGATCGGCAGCTTCCTCAATCCCGACGACCGCGAGAGCTTTGCCACGGCCTTTTCACGGGCCCTTGCAACCGCAAGGAGCAGATGAGCAGGAATCGGGTGGGAAATACCCACAGCCCACGCGATATTGGCGTCCAAGGAGATCAAGCCATGAACGCCCAGACGCAGACGAAACCCATCGCCACGCTGCAGCACGACATCACCCCGACCGGCTCCGAGTACGAGACCGTGCGCCGGGTGATCGAGAAGATCAGCCTCGACTATCGCGACCAGCCGTCGCTCGAGACCCTGGCCGATGAAGTCGGCGAGACCCCGACCAGCCTGCAGAAGCTGTTCAGCCGTTGGGCCGGCCTGTCGCCAAAAGCCTTCCTGCAGGCGGTGACACTCGACCACGCCCGCAAATTGCTCGATGACGGCCTGCCGCTGCTCGAAACCTCGTTCGAGGTCGGCATGTCCGGGCCGGGCCGCCTGCACGACCTGTTCGTCACCCACGAGGCGATGTCGCCGGGCGACTACAAGACGCGAGGTGCCGGGCTCACCATCCGTTACGGCTTCCACATCTCGCCCTTCGGCGTGGCACTGGTGATGGTCACCGACCGTGGTCTCGCCGGGCTGTCGTTCAACGACGCCGGAGAAGAGCGTGCCGCTTTCGCCGACATGTCGGGCCGCTGGCCGAATGCCACCTATGTCGAGGACATGAGTGCTACGGCACCTTATGCCGCGCATATCTTCGATCCGACCCGTTGGCGCCAGGACCAGCCCTTGCGGGTTGTGATGATCGGCTCCGACTTCCAGGTGCGGGTGTGGGAAGCGCTGCTCAAGATCCCGATGGGCCGCGCTTGCAGCTACTCGGCAATCGCCTCGGAAGTCGGATCGCCCAAGGCTAGCCGTGCCGTGGGTGCAGCCGTCGGCGCCAACCCGCTGTCGTTTGTCGTCCCCTGCCACCGGGCGCTCGGCAAGTCGGGCGCGCTGACCGGCTATCACTGGGGCCTGACGCGCAAGCGGGCTATTCTGGGCTGGGAGGCGGGACAACTGACCGCTGCGGACGCGAAAACAGCCGCGGCCCGAACAGGTTGATGCACAATCCGACGATGACAAGACTGGAAGCGACGAGCTTCCAGTCTTGTAGCGGCTCGCCAAGCAGCACAGCCGAACCGAGGAAACCGAACACCGGCACCAGCAAGGTGAACGGCGCGACCGTCGAGACCGGATAGCGCGCCAACAGCCCGCTCCAGGCAGCGAAGCCGAACAGCGTCGAGAGATAGACGATATAGCCGATCGAACCGACCGAGGCCCAGTCCAGCCCGGTGAAGCTGCTGACGAAGTGTTCGGGGTCGAGGATCAGCGCCACGGCCAGCAAAGGCGGCAAGGCAAACAGGCTGCCCCAGACGACGAGGCCGAGCACGTTGGGTGCCGCCGCCGCGCGTTGCGATATCTGTTTCGATACAACATTGCCGCCGCCCCAGGCGGCGGCGGCCGCGATCAGCAGCAGCAAGCCGGCCATGGTCACGTCGCCACCGATATGCAGCCCAACCAGTCCGACGCCGCTGAACGCCAGCGCTGCGCCGGCCAGTTGCCAGGGCGTCGGCCGCTCGCCAAGCAGGATCATCGACAGGCCGATGGTGAAGAACACCTGCAGTTGCAGGATCAACGACGACAGCCCGGCGCTCATGCCGATCTTCATGCCGGTGAACAGAAAGCCGAACTGCAGCGCAAAGATCAGCAAACCGTATGTGGCGATCATCGATAGCGGCACGTTCGGGCGCTTGATGAAAAACACCCAAGGGAAGGCAGCGAGGAAGAAGCGCGCGACGCCGAGTGCCAGCGGCGATACCTGCTTCAGGCCGATCTTGATGATGGCGAAGTTGACGCCCCAGATCAGAACGATGCTCAGGGCGAGCAGCAGATGGCGCGGGCGCATGGTTCAATTTTCCTGACGCTATCGATCAAATATTTGAATTCATTGACTTTTTAGTCTACACGATGATAACCCCAAGGGAAAGACCTGCCCCTTGCGCCAACTTCGGGTTTCGTCTTTGACCACGGTTGATCGCGCTCGTTGGCAAGAAGTGCGTTGAGGCGGCTGATGGACTATTGGCTAATGCAGCGGCATGATCCGCAGATTCGGAAGGGACGACCATGCCTGCAAAATTTGAGAACACGACCAACACACCGAACCTGATCAACGTGCACATCAACGCGCTGGAGCCGGGGAACCTTATTGTTCGCCTGGAGTATGTGACCTCCCAGGAGCACATCGAGCAGGTTCGCCGTGGAGAGACCACGGCTGAGAGTGTGGAGCTTCTGATAAAGCCACACCAGGCACGAAAAATCGCCGAAGGCCTTGTTCGCCAGGCAGACCTGATCGAGGCGTCCAAGCAGGCAACTGGCGGCTCAAAGCAGTAGCACTGTCTCCTGGCTGGCCTATTGTCGAGCAAGCTCCATCTGCTGAGCTGGCTCGCAATTTTCATTTTTTTGCTCGAGCATGGAGTTGGCCAGCGCGCGCTGCTGTTGGTTCAGCCACGGCCTGACGCGGCCTAAGCTCGAATGCATGTCCTGCGCGCGACGGGCGAGATTATATCAGCCATCGATCATATTTGTTTGAAAGAGACTGCGGCGAAACCCTGACATGTTTAGTCGACGTGCATATTCTTGCTGCCGTGGATCAAAAGGGCTACGCATCTGGATCAACCGACGGACGCCGATACTTGAGGGCATGGCCACATATTTCAAGCAATTCACGTGCGCACATAAAATAATTTCATACATATACTTTCATCCGACGCAACAAACGAGATTGACACCGTGTCAAAAATCTCGAAATCACGTAGAATAAGTTATATGTACACAAACGAACTTTTGATCAGAGTTTGGTGTTAATACCAAATTAACCATACTGGATCACCGTCGCCTTCAGGACAGATGCATCTACGCGGTCCCGGAGAGCAGAATGAAATACTGCATTCTCACTACAGGGCTTGCCATCGCGGCTTGCTCGATGAGCCAGCCGGTACTTGCGGCCACGGGCAATGTCACCTTCAACGGCACGGTCGCGGCAATCTGCACGTTGGTGGTGACCAATGGCAGCGGCACGATGACCGCGAGCCCTGGCCTGCAGTCGCTGAGCTCGCACAATGCCGGCGGCTCGCCCGGCACCGTTACGATCACCACCACGGGCAATGTCGCGCTCAGCGTTGGCGCACCGACCGCGATCACCGTTCCGCCGGCTGATATCACCCCGATAACATGGTCGCCCACCTACTCGGTGGCGGGCGCGCACACCATAGCGGAAACCGGCGCCTCTTCGAACCTGTCGACCCCAGGAGTCGATACGGTCACCGTCCATCTCGCCGGCACCAAGACCGGATCCGACATCTTTGCCGCCGGCAGCTACTCGGCCACCGTCACGGTCACCTGCCAGTAGCGGCAATCAAGACAAGAACGACAGGGAGAGCTTGATGTTACGCAGCCTGGCATTTCTCGGAATGGCGCTGGCGGCCACCCCCGCATTCACACAGTCGATGTCGCCGATGCGCGGCGAGGTGACGAGTTTCACGGACGCGTTCGCCGTGCGTGTCTTTCCATCCAATCCCTACAACAAGAAAATCCGGATCGATGTCCGCGTCTACGACCAGGATTTCCAGCCGGTGAACGCAAAGATCGCGCCCGACAGCTTCATGCTGGGCGCCGAGGCGTCGCGGCCGGTTCTCGTGGTCGTGCCGTTCGACGGTAACAAAGAGCGTAAAGTGCGTATTTGTACGGAAAGCGTGCCATTTCCAAATGAACAGACGCAGATCAAGGCTCAAATATGCGGAAAATTTCTCGGACAGCGGCGTTTCTGACGCTCTCGAGCCTCGCCGCATTGACGCCTTGCGCGTCCTGGGCCGAGGACGTCTACAATCTCAACCAGAACCAGAGCGGTTTCTCCCTGCCGGGCGTGACACTGCCACAGGGCCAGGATGAAGTGCGCGCCGCGGATGGCACCACCTGCCGTTCGGCTGTGTCGGGCAGCGGCGCCTATCTCGACGTCGGTGTGATCCAGGGCAACAACCGCGAGAACAACGACCTCGCAACCTATGGCCGCGTCGTCATCCCGATCGGCCGGACACCCAAGCGGCTCGACTGCTCCAAGCTTTATGAGCTCGAGGTGGCGCGGCTGCAGATGGAGCTGAAACTGCTCAAGATGGGGCTGGGCGGACAGGGCGGCGGCGACGTCACCGGATCGGTGCAGCATTCCAAGGCCGGCTGGGCCGAAAGCGGCTGGACCGATGGCCAGCAGCAGAAACCGAAATAGGGACGCGTGGAGGCCATGCGGCGCTATCTGCAGGCAGGCATTGTGGGATTGGCCAGTCTTGGGGCGGTGACGCAGCCGCAAGCTGCCATCATCGGCACCTGCACCATCAACATCCAGACCAACGGCACGCTTTCGCCCAACCCCACAATCAACGTCTTCGGCTCGACCCAGGCCGGTGGCTCGGCCGCCTCGGTCAGCGTGACCACCAGTTCGCTGCTGTGCTCGATCCTGAACCTGCTCGACTGCTACGGCCTCTCCGCGCCTGCCCCCGTCAACTTCCTGTCGGCTCCGAGCGGAGGCGATGCCAACGTAACCTTCGCTTCCACCTACACCGTGGATAGCGTGACCTATGGCGGCAGCACGATCACGCGGGTGTCGAACGGAACCAGGATCATTCCGGTCAACCTGACCGCGACCAAGTCGACCGGCATCTTCCCGGCCGGCACCTACCAGGCACAGGTCGTCTTCCGCTGCGAATGAGCAAGCTGCGAATGACCGGGCGGCCATCTGGCAAGCGCGCGCGACACGATGTAGTTTCCGGCCAAATCTTCAGGAGACTGCCGTGATCACCGTTGTCGGATCCATCAACCTCGACCTCACCGCAACCGTCGGCCGCCTGCCCGGCCCGGGTGAAACCGTTCCTGGCGGCGACTTCAAGTCAGCGCCCGGCGGCAAGGGCGCCAACCAGGCGCTCGCGGCAGCGCGCGCAGGCGCGCAGGTACGGATGGTCGGCGCGGTCGGCAAGGATGCCTTCGCCGGCGAGGCTGTCGCCTACCTTGAGGATGGCGGCGTCGATCTCTCCGGCGTTGCGCATATCCAGGCGGCGACGGGAGTTGCCTTGATCCTTGTCGGCGGCGACGGCGAGAACATGATCGCAGTGGTGCCGGGCGCCAACGGCTCGGTGGTGCCGGGCGATCTCGCCAAGGCCCAGTTCACGAAGGGCGACATCGTGCTGCTGCAGCACGAAATCCCGCTCGCGACAGTGGACGCGGCGATCGACGCGGCACGCAAGGCCGGTGCCGTGACCATGCTGAACACCGCGCCGTTCCGCGCCGAGGCCGCAAGCTTCGTCGGCAAGGCCGACTATATCATTGCCAACGAAACCGAGTTCGACCTCTACGCCGAGGCGCTGGCGCTGCCCGCCGGCGAGCGGCCGGCGCGGATGGGCGAATTCGCCCGCCGCACCGGAGCCACCATCATCGTCACGCTTGGTGGCGACGGCGTGCTGGCCGCCAAGGGCGACGAACTCGTCCATGTCGACGCCCTCAAGATCACTCCGGTCGATACGGTTGGAGCCGGCGACACGTTCTGTGGCTATCTCGCCGCCGGCCTTTCGTCGGGCCTCGACCTCAAGGACGCACTTCGCCGTGCCGCCGCTGCCGGATCCCTCGCCTGCTTGAAGCCGGGCGCCCAGCCAGCGATCCCGCTCGCCGCGGAGGTGGATGCGGCGATCTGATCTCATCAGACTGGCCACGTCGATGGACATGGAAAGGCTGCCTGAGCCTCTCCGTCGAAGCTAGTTCAGCTTGAACTCCACCGGCTGCATGTAGGTCTTGTCCTTGGCAGGGACAGGCACGACCTTCGTAAACCTTTTCCTGGCGATACCGAGCGCTCGCTTGTCGAGGGCAGGATCGCCTGATGTCTTAGCGATCTGCGCCGATTTGAGCTTGCCGTTTGCATCAGTAACGAGAGCGACTTCGGCGGTCTTTGTCGCGCAACCACTAGCGAAAACCACCAGAGCAAGGGCGATTGATTTCAGGATTGCGCTCACGTCTCATTCCTTGCCTAAAACCTTGTCTCAAAGCGTCATGTTTTTCATGAATGCTGACGCCACGCAATGTAGACGCAAGGTTTTCATCACCACATTCAGGCGAACCTACAGTTAGGCCGGCGACCCTGACGGAGTGGTGATCCGCGCCCTTGGTTGCTTCTGCTTCTTCTGGACAGCCAGAAATTCTGCGTGCTTATTGTCGGGCAACCGCCGGAGGAACGGAACATGTCGCTCGAACTTTACGCCGCCTATGTCGTCGCCTGCATCGTCATCGTGCTGATACCGGGGCCGACAGTCACGCTGATCATCGCCTCGAGCATCCGGCATGGTACGCGCGCCGGGCTCGCCAATGCCGCCGGCACCCAGATCGGCGTCGCCGTGATGATCGCCATCGTCGGCATCGGCCTCAACCAGATGATCGAGGCGATGGGCCACTGGTTCGAATGGGTCAGGCTTTTGGGCGCGGCCTATCTGATCTGGCTCGGCATCCAGATGTTCCGCTCGGGCGGCGAGCTTGCCGGCGACGGCATGCCCAGGCGGCCGCGCGGCGGCTTCTTCCTGCAAGGGTTCCTGGTTGCCATCAGCAATCCCAAGACGCTGATCTTCTTCGGCGCTTTCATCCCGCAGTTCATCGACCCTACCGCCAATTACGCCCAGCAGATCGTCATCATGGGCGTCACAGCGATGGTGTTCGCCGCGATGTCGGACTCGGCCTATGCGATTGCCGCCGGCCGCGCCGGCAAGTTCCTGTCAGCCAGGCGCCTCAAGCTGATGACCCGCATATCGGGCACGTTCCTTGTCGGCGGCGGTGTCTGGCTGGCTTTTTCGCGGGCAAAATGAGGTACGGCACCATCCGACCTGATTATTGAAGTATAGCGCGCTCCTCCCCATGTCATCACATGTGGGGGGCACGCGCTATGCTGAAAACATATTTGGTACCTGCCGCGAAGTATCTCGCGGCGGCGATTTTAGTTTTGATGTGCGTGGCTTTTGCCTTCCAACCCATCTTGCAGCTTTGGAAGCCAAGCCCGATCAAGTCTATCGATGCCGTAGTCGGAACGATCGAAGTTGTCTCAACAAGCTCCGGTCGAAGCGTCCATGGGATCAGCTATCGCTACGGTGTGAGAGTCGGAGACAGACTCGTTTTCCTGCAGGACTGGCAAATCCGCCAGAGAGGCAATGCGTTGGTGCTTCGACGCACGACCTATGAGGATGGGACCTCAGACTATCGTCTGGACTGATAGCCGTGGAAAACCGCCTCCCGGCAAAGAGAGGCGGTCATAGCTTGTAGCGTTACAGCCGGCCGAGGCGCTCGACCAGCAACGCGAAGAAGCCGTCATGGTCAATGTCGCGCATGAAGGTTGCATTCTTCGGGCGCTTGGTGACGCCCCACCAGTCGACAACGGTCATACCCATGGTCAGCTCGGACGACGTCTCGACGGTCACGTTGCAGTGACGGCCCTGGAACAGCTCGGGCTTGATAAGGTAAGCGATGACGCACGGATCATGCAGCGGGCCGCCGTCGGTGCCGTACTTGCCTTCGTCGTAGCGCTCGAAGAATTCCAGCATCTGCGCGGTGGCCAAGCCGACCTTGGTGCCGAGCTTGCGGAAGGCGTCGATGCGCTTGGTCGTGGTCAGCGCCTTATGGGTGACGTCGAGCGGCATCATGACGATCGGCACGCCCGAGCGGAACACCACGTCGGCGGCATGCGGGTCGACATAGATGTTGAACTCGGCCGAAGGCGTGACGTTGCCGCCTTCGAAGAAGCCGCCGCCCATCAGCACGATTTCCTTGATGCGCGGGGCGATCCTGGGCTCGCGGATGAGGGCAAGCGCGACGTTGGTTAGTGGCCCGAGCGGGCACAGGGTGATGGTGCCGGCTTCCTCGCGCATCAGCGTCTCGACGAGGTAGTCGACGGCGTGCTGCTCCTGCAGCTTCATCGTGGGTTCGGGCAGGTCGGGACCATTGAGGCCGGTCTTGCCGTGCACCTCCTCGGCGGTGACCAGTTCACGCATCAGCGGCCGGATGGCGCCGGAATAGACCTTGATGTCGGGACGGCCTGCCAGTTCGCAGATCTTGCGGGCATTGTTTTCGGTCAGCTTCAGCGGCACGTTGCCGGCGACAGCGGTAATTCCCAGAATGTCGAGCTCGGAGCTCCCCAGCGCCAGCAGTATGGCGACGGCATCGTCCTGACCGGGGTCAGTGTCGATGATTATCTTGCGCGGTACGGGCATTTTCTTTCCTTGTTGGGCAGTTTTTTGCAGTCTTGAAGTTGCCGACGGCGCGGACCATATCAACAACAGACGGGAAAATGCCATCCGGGTTTTTCCGCATTATGTCGCTCTCGGAGGACAAGCTGTAACATGAGCCGTATGACGCCCTTCTCAAGCCCGCTTCTCCTGGGCTTCGACACGATGGAAAAGACGCTGGAGCGCCTTGCCAAGTCGGGCGACAGCTACCCGCCCTACAACATCGAACGCATCAGGGATGCCGCCGAAGGGGGCGAAAGGCTGCGGATCACGCTTGCGGTGGCCGGTTTCGCCGAAAACGATCTCGAAGTTACCGTCGAGGAGAACCAGCTCATCGTGCGTGGCCGACAGAGCGACGACAAGGAGCGCGAGTTCCTGCATCGCGGCATCGCCTCGCGGCAGTTCCAACGCTGCTTCGTTCTGGCCGACGGGATGCGGGTGATGGCGGCCGATCTTAAGAACGGTCTGCTCTCGGTCGATCTCGACCGGCCGGAAGCCGAGCGACTGGTACGGAAAATAAACATATCGGTAGCAGACTGATACTGCCGATGGCTCTCATGCGGGATGGCCGAGACGGCATCCTGGCTAGAAGGAGGCTACAATGCCCAATACTGCCCAGAGACCCACGATGACCACGGGCGAACTTGCCCATCTCGGCGAAGGCTCCGTCGCCTATCTCAGGAAGGTATCCAGCGACGATCTGCGCGGCCGTTTCCCAGGCCTGACCGAGATCGATCCCGGCCTCGAACTGTGGGCGCTGTTTGCCGCAACCGGCGAACCGATCCTGTTGTCCGATGCGCGTGACCGCGCCCTTGCGGGTGCGATGGAAAACGATCTGATGACAGTCGCCATCCACTGACCTTTGCGCCTGCCCTCGGGCCGGCGACAGGATGGCTAAACGGAAAAGGGCCGCGCGACGCGGCCCTTGCCAAGCTTTTCAAACAATCAGAATCAGGCGGCGTGCGAAGCCGGCGTTTCCGACAAGAGCGCGTGGATCGCCGACGCATCGCGCGTGCCGCGAACCTTGGCGACCGTGTCGGCATCGCGCAGCACGCGTGCGATACGCGACAGCGCCTTGAGATGGTCGGCTCCGGCCCCTTCAGGAGCCAGAAGCAGGAAGACGAGATCGACCGGCTGGTCGTCAAGTGCTTCGAAGTCGACAGGCGTTTCCAGGCGCGCGAAGACGCCGGTGATCCGCTTGACGCCTGCGAGCTTTCCATGCGGGATGGCGATGCCATTGCCGACACCCGTCGAGCCAAGTCGCTCGCGCTGAAGGATGGTGTCGAACACCTCCCGCTCGGGGATACCGGAAATCGCTGCGGCCCTTTCGGCGAGAAGTTGCAGAAGCTGCTTCTTCGAGTTCGCCTTCAAGGCCGGCATGATTGCCGGAGCCTCGATCAGATCACTCAGATCCATGCTGAAATTCCCTTGCTGTGCTCACCGCCGCATTGCCCCAAACCCCACATGCGGTCGGCGGCGACTATCCCTGGGCGACCTTTGCGGTCGAGGGATCTATCCAGCCGATGTTGCCATCAGACCGGCGGTAGACGATGTTGAGGTGCTCGTTGCCAGCATTGCGGAACACCACAACAGGGCTATCCTTGGTATCGAGTTCGATGACGGCTGATGCCACCGACATCGTCTTCAGAACCATCGTCGACTCGGCAACGATGGCGGGCGCGAAATCTTCCGGCACATCCTCGTCGTCATCGACGAGTGCCGCGACCACCGAGTAGGCGACATCGGTCAATTCACCGTTGCCAGCGCCCAGATTGTGCGACTTCAGCCGGCGCTTGTAGCGCCTCAAGCGGGTTTCGAGCTTGTCGGCCGCCGCTTCGAAAGCGGCAGTCGGTTCCTGGGCCTCACCGGTCGCTTGCAACGACATGCCCGAATCGAGCCGTACCACACAATCGGCGGTGTAGCGCGAGCCGGACTTCACGACGTTGACGTGCCCGGAGAAGCCGCGATCGAAGTATTTGCCGATCGCTTCGCCGATACGTCCTTCAATGCGCGTACGAAACGCATCGCCGACGTCCATGTGTTTTCCTGATATGCGCAGGCTCATCTGAAAACTGACCTTTTCTGTTCAGACTTCAAACCGGTCCGAGTTTATACCCGTGGCAGATGCAAACAAGCGTTGGCTCGCTTGTCACACCAATTTTAAGTCCGAACTTGTCGGCTGATCTTGGGCCACCCACCGGCAGCCCCTGGCTCGTATCACAAGCCATCCTGTGCCGCATCTTTCTTTGGCGGGCTTAGCCCTCTTCATGCGGGCGGGCTTCTAGACACTTCATTAAGGATTGTCAATCAACGGCCCGGATGGCCAACGGTTCCGCGGCTTTCGGCCTAGCTGGCCGTACCCGCCATGGCGCGTTTTTCGCGCCGGCGCTGCACCGACGAGGCGATGTTCATGCCTTCCCGGTACTTGGCGACCGTGCGGCGGGCGATCTCGACGCCACTTTTCTTCAGGATATCCACAATCGCATCGTCGGAAAGCACGTCGGCGGCCTGCTCTTCCTCGATCATCTGTCGGATACGGTCACGCACGGCTTCCGACGAATGCGCGTCGCCGCCCTCGGCCGAGGCGATCGAGGCGGTGAAAAAATAGCGAAGCTCGAACACGCCACGCGTCGTCAGCATGTATTTGTTGGCGGTGACGCGACTGACCGTCGATTCGTGCATGCCGATGGCGTCGGCCACGTTGCGCAGGTTGAGCGGCCTGAGATGGCGCACGCCGTGGACCAGGAAGGCATCCTGCTGGCGAACGATCTCCGAGGCGACCTTGAGGATGGTCTTGGCGCGCTGGTCGAGGCTGCGGGTCAGCCAGTTGGCGTTCTGCAGGCATTCGCTGAGGAAATTGCGCTCGGCAGCATCCTTGGTGCGGCCCGTGACCTGGGCGAAATAAACCTGGTCGACAAGCACGCGCGGCAGCGTGTCGGGATTGAGCTCCACCGCCCAGCTGCCGTCGGCCGCCTGGCGAACCTCGACATCGGGCACGATCGTGTCGGCAGAGCCGCCAGAAAAGGCGCCGCCGGGCCTGGGATCGAGCGCGCGGATCTCGGCCAGCATGGCGAGCAGGTCCTCCTCGTCGACGCCACAGATGCGCTTCAGGCTCTGGAAATCGCGCTTTGCCAGGAGGTCGAGATTGTCGATCAGCGCGGCCATAGCCGGGTCGAGCCTGTCGCGGCGAATGAGCTGGATGCGCAAGCATTCGGCGAGGTCGCGGGCGAACAGGCCGGCCGGATCAAAGCCCTGGCAACCGCTCAGTACCCTCAGCACAAACACCTCATCGACACCGAAGCGCCCGGCGATTTCGTCAGCCTCGCCGCGAAAATAGCCCGCTTCGTCGAGCCAGTCGGTCAGTTCGGCAGCGACAAGCCGCTCCGCGGGGTCGACAAAGGCGAAAGAGATCTGCTCGCCGACGTGGTCGCGCAGGGTGACAGCGGCTGCAGCCATGTCCTCCATGTCGAAACCTTCGGACGCGCCGCCAGAACTCGAGCCCGGGGAGGACGACTTCCATTGCATGGCAAGGTCGGGGCCGATGTGCTCGACAGCGCCAGGATCGTCGGGAAACAGGTTTTCGAGCGACGTATCGAGCTTTTCGGAGATCGCCTCCGAACTCCAGCCGGCTTCGCCTTCGAACCAGTCTTCGCCAGCGGCGGGATTTGACTCGCTTTGGGTTTCGATCTTGGGAAATTGGTCGGGCGCGTCTTCAGGCGCCTCGACACGCTCAAGCAGCGGGTTGCGCTCGATCTCGTCGTCGATGAAACGTTCAAGCTCGGTATGGGTGAACTGCAGCAGCCTGATCGACTGCATCAGCTGTGGTGTCATCACCAGCGATTGCGACTGCCGTAGCTGTAGTTTCGCCGACAGCGCCATTGCTTGAAGTGGTCCAATCCCGATCAGGCGCGGCCGAAAATCGGCTCGCTCGCCAGTCGCGATAAAACTGGCCCGGCTTTTGCATGTCAAGCAGATTGGGGCTTGGCAACGCGATTGCCGGCGCATTGCCCGGCAATCGCCAATGAACGCTGCGCATTTCGCCGGCACGTTGCGTCCCGGCAAGCAGCCCTAGAGCGTGAAGCCCTCGCCGAGATAGAGCCGGCGGACGTCGGGATTGGCGACGACCTCGTCGGCGCGGCCATGCGTCAGCACCTCGCCGGCATGAATGATGTAGGCGCGATCGATCAGGCCAAGCGTCTCGCGGACGTTGTGGTCGGTGATCAAGACGCCGATGCCACGCTTGGTCAGATGGCGGACGAGCTGCTGGATGTCAGCGACAGCGATCGGGTCGATGCCGGCGAAGGGCTCATCGAGCAGCATGTAGTTGGGCCGGCTGGCCAAAGCGCGCGCAATCTCGAGGCGGCGGCGCTCACCGCCCGAAAGGGCAATCGCCGGCGCCTTGCGCAAGTGGCTGATGTGGAATTCCTCGAGCAGCGCATCGAGCGACTTTTCGCGCTCCTTGCGGCTCTTCTCGACCACTTCGAGAATGGCGCGGATGTTGTTTTCGACCGACAAGCCACGGAAGATCGAGGCTTCCTGCGGCAGGTAGCCGATGCCAAGACGGGCACGTCGATACATCGGCATCGCCGTGACGTCGAAGCCGTCAATCTCGATGGTGCCCTGGTCGACCGGAACGAGCCCGGTGACCATGTAGAAGCAGGTCGTCTTGCCAGCACCATTGGGGCCGAGCAGGCCGACAGCCTCGCCGGCGCGGACGCCGAGCGTCACGCCCGACACCACCTGCCTGCCCTTGTAGCTCTTGGTCAGCCCCTTGGCGATCAGCGTGCCCTTGAACTTGCCGTTCTTGGCACTGCCTGTCGTCGCGGGCGCGGCAAGTTTTTGCGCCGAGCCGGGCTTCAGACGCGACAACAGCGAAGATGCCTCAGTCATTTACTTCTTCTGCGAACCCGGTGTGATCGACATCATGACGCGACCATTGCCCTTGGTGCCCTTGTTGCAGCCGTCGACCTGGGCAAGCCCGGTCTTCATCTGCACGGTGAGCTTGCAGCCGACCAGGACGTTATCGCCTTCGGAAAGCACGACTTCCTTGCCCGACATCACCAGCACCTCTGTCTTCATGTCGAAGGTGCCGCGGTCGCCGGTGGCAACCTGCTTGTCGGACTTCACATAGACCTTGTCGTCGACCTCAAGCCTGTCGATGTTGGCCGAACCGGTGGCCGCCGAACCGCCATCCTTGGCGTAATAGACGGTCATCTTGCCCGACTTCATGACAGTCGGCCCCTGGGTGACGCTGACATTGCCGGTGAAGATCGCGAGATTCTCCGATTCGCGAACCTCGAGCTTGTCGCTCTCGATCTGGATCGGCTGGTCGCCGGAGAGCTTGAGGCCCGAAAGCCTGCTCTGGCTATCCTGCGCAAAAGCGCCGGCGGTGCAAAGCACGACGCCCGCGCATGTTAACGCGGCCAATGACCGCCAAGACCTAATTTGCCGCACTCCCGCCTCCGCTGCCATTCTGCGCCGCCTTCATCCGCGCGGGATCGATGTCCACGCGTACCTTTTTCTCGAACACGACAACCTTGCCGTTATCGAGCATGGACATCGAATCGGACGTGATCTTCGAACCGTCAAGGCTTATTTCAACCGGTTCGTCAGACTTCATCGCGCCGCTGCCCATGTCGAGATACGCCGATTTGAGCTTGGCGACCATACCGTCGCTGGTCTTTACGATTACTTGCTCGGTCAGATTGAGCGTATTGCCTTCGCGATCATAGATGCCGCGCACTGCGTCGACCTTGGCAATGTTGTCGGCCGAGATCGGCAGGTTGGCGTCGATGCCGAGCAATTCGACGACGCCCTGGTTCGCCGGATCCTGCACGGCACGGTCGGCGGTCATCGAATAAGGCAGGTTGTCTCGGGTGAAGCCGCTGAGCTGGGGCTTGGCCATCACCAGCTTGCCTTCGGAGAAGGCGGCACCTTCCGCCTTGACCTGGATGGAAGGGGGCGCGGCAAGATAGGTATAGCCGCCGAACAGCACGGCAAGCGCGACGGCGGCAAGCGGCAAGGCGAGCTTGAGAAAGCGGACGCGGCGCGAATGGCGTGCCGCGAGGTCGAAAGCATCGGCGCGCGACGTCGCAAGCGCAATCGCGGTGTCAACCGCAACACCACTGCCGCCGCCGCTCGTCTCGATTGGTCGCGCCAACGCAAATGTCCTTCTTCGAACTATCCAAGCCTGCCTTCAGGCCGGCACGGTGAAGCGGATGAAAGCCACGAAAATATGACCATAAGGTCAAAGAGTTGCGGCCGAACGCACTGATGCCCCGCGTCCGGCTGCCGAACTGCAAACCCCTATATGGCTATTTACCTTACAAAACCCAAATCCCGCAACGTCAGCTGCGGCAGGAAAGCTGTGGCTCTCGCCAAAGCGTTGCTCTAAAAGCGCAAGCCTGCACAGCATGCGAGGCACGCCATGTCCATGAAAGCCGACGATCTGATCGACCGACGCCGCTTGCGGCGCAAGCTGACCTTCTGGCGCATCGTAACCTTTCTCATCGCAGCGCTCGCCATCGTCGCCATGTCGACATGGCTTGCCGGCGAGCGCATTCCCGGCGTGACCACCGACCATATCGCCAAGGTCCGGATCGAAGGCACCATCACCGAGGACGAAGACCTGCTTCGCCGTCTCGACGAGGTCCGCAAGTCCGCCTCCGTCAAGGGCGTGATCCTGTCGATCGATTCGCCCGGCGGCACGACCGCAGGCGGCGAGGCGATCTTCGACGCGGTGCGCAAGCTCGCGGCGGAAAAGCCCGTCGTCGCCCAGGTCGGCACGCTTGCCGCATCCGCCGGCTATATGATCGCCACGGCATCCGATCACATCGTGGCGCGCAAGTCGTCCATCGTCGGCTCGATCGGTGTCCTGGTACAGTTTCCCGACCTGACCGGGCTGATGGACAAGCTCGGGGTCAAGCTCGAGGAGATCAAGTCGTCGCCGCTGAAGGCTGAGCCCAACCCGTTCAATCCGACGACCGACGAAGAGCGCGCCATGATGCGCAACATGATCATGGACAGCTACGACTGGTTCGTCGGCATCGTCGCCGAACGCCGCTCGATGTCGAAGGCCGAAGCCACAGCCCTTGCCGACGGCTCGGTGTGGACCGGGCGCCAGGCACTCGCCAACAAGCTGATCGACGAGGTCGGCGGCGAGGACCAGGCCATCGCCTGGCTCGGCACCAAGGGGATCGATGCCAAGCTGGAAGTCATCGAGTGGAAGCCCGCCCGCACAGGCAGCTTCTTGCTGCCAAGTTCCGTCGCCCAGGCCCTTGGCCGCGCGCTCGGCATTGGCGACTTCTCGTCGCAACTGATCAAGGAAATGGGCGCCGACCGCTTGTTCCTTGACGGTATGCTGTCGCTCTGGCAGGCTGAAAAAGCCGTGTCAGGCGGCTGAAAAACAAATAAAATCATCACCATCTCGACGGGGACCGAGCTCATGATCAAGTCTGAACTGGTGCAAATCATTGCCACACGCAATCCGCATCTGTTCCTGCGGGATGTCGAGAACATCGTCAGCGCCATTTTCGACGAAATCACCGATGCCCTTGCCGATGGCAATCGTGTCGAGCTGCGCGGCTTCGGCGCGTTTTCGGTCAAGAACCGCCCTGCCCGCACCGGCCGCAACCCGCGCACCGGTGAATCCGTCGAGGTCGAGGAAAAGTGGGTGCCGTTCTTCAAAACCGGCAAAGAGCTGCGCGAGCGGCTGAACTCGGCGAAGTAAACCGCCAGTCGGCTGTGGCGGCGGGGTCTTAAACGGGAATATCCATGTTCAACCGCTTCATGCTCATCGTTGTCTTCGTGCCGGTGGCGATCGTGCTGATCGCACTCGCCGTCGCCAACCGCGCCCCGACGGCATTCACGCTCGATCCGTTCAATCCGGGCAACCCGGCGCTGACCATCCAGGCGCCGCTGTTCGTGCTGCTGTTCCTGGCGCTGGCGCTCGGGGTGATTCTCGGCGGCGCGGTGACCTGGCTCAAGCAGGGCCGCTTCCGCAAGGTCGCCCGCCAGCGCGGCCTCGAAGCCGAGAGCCTGCGCCAGGCAGCGGCCCAGCGGCCGCCGGTCGCGCAAGGTCCGGCGCTGCCGCGCCCCAACTGATCCGCACAACTGACTCGCTCGGGCGCGACGACCTTTCAGGGAGAACCTTATGCTGCATTTTTCGGCCGATGACATCGACCGCGCACTGACCTTTCCCGGACTGGTCGAGACGCTGCGCACGGCCTTCCGCGAGGGCGCGGTGCAGCCGGTGCGCCATCATCACACCGTCGAGCGCGCCGAAGGCACAGATTCGACCCTGCTTTTGATGCCGGCCTGGACCGACTTCAAGGCTGCGGGCGCCGGCGCCGACGGGCATATCGGCGTCAAGATCGTTACCGTCTCGCCCGACAACAACGACATCGCCAAGCCGGCCGTCGTCGGGCTCTACCTGCTGCTTGACGGCGTCACAGGCGAGCCGCAGGCGCTGATGGACGGCCCGCGCCTGACCCAGTGGCGTACGGCCTGCGCTTCGGCCCTCGCCGCCTCCTATCTGGCCCGCGAGGATGCCTCCAAACTGCTGGTGATCGGTGCCGGCGCGCAGTGCAAGTTCCTGGCGCGCGCCCATGCCGCCGTTCGCCCGATCAAGCAGATCCGCGTCTGGAACCGGACGCTCGCCAACGCCGAAACGCTGGCTGCTTCATTGCGCAGCGAAGGTTTTGAGGCGACTGCCGTCTCCGACCTCGATGCCGAACTCGGCTGGGCCGACATCATCACCGCCGGCACGATCTCGACGACCCCGCTGGTCAAGGGCGCCAGGCTCAAGCCCGGCTGCCACGTCGATCTCGTCGGCGGCTTCACGCCCGGCATGCGCGAGGCCGATGACGATGCGATCAGAAAGGCGCGCGTCTATGTCGACACCCGCGCCGGCGCCACCAAGGAAGCCGGCGACATCGTCCAGCCGATCGCAGCAGGTGTGCTCAAGGCCGAAGACATCGTCGCCGACCTGCACGAGCTCGCCCGCGACCAGAAGCCCGCCCGCCAGTCGGCGGACGAGATCACCCTGTTCAAGTCGGTGGGCGCCGCCCTTGAAGACCTCGCCGCCGGCATTGCCGTCTACAAGGCGCTCAAGAGCTGATTTCGAGACGAACCTCCGCCTCCATGGCTTCCGCGATCAGGCGAAAGTCATGCTCGCTGAGCTGGCAAAGCCCGAGCCGCAGCTGTTAACCCCAGTTGCCGCCTGCGGTGAAATCGAGCTGCCCAAGCAGCATCGCGATCGGCGTCTCGTGAGACGCCACCCAATCGACATCGCGCCGGAACGGCCGGAAGCCATCGCCCATGTCGAGCTGGTAAGGATCGCCTTCGCGCACCCGGCCGATGGCGGCGAAGGCCTTCAGACCGTCCTTGCCACCCATGACCGTCGACGGCGAATAGTAGACAACACCATCACCGGCGCCGATCCGGCGCAGCGGGCCTGCCTTGCCATGGCAGACCTGCATGAAGCCACCGGCACGGCCGCGCCTGACATGTTCGGCAGAAGCGACCGCGAGCCAGTTGGCCGTGCTCATGGCCGCGCTGTCGCTGCTTCGTCGAGGCAGTAGACACGCAGGCGATGATTGTCGGGGTCGAGTGCCACGAAGGTGCGGCCGAAATCCATCTCCGTAGGCGCCTGGATAATCTTGAGCCCGCGGCCGGACCACTCGGCATGGGTCGCGTCCACCGCATCCTGCGCGTCGAGGGCAAAGACGATCTCCGATCCGCCACCGGCGGTGGCGGCTGCCGGCTGGGCGGTGTGGCGCGACCACAGGCCGAGCTTGAAGCCGCCATCAAGCACGAACATGACGAAGGTCGGCGACGCTTCGACCGGCTGGCGGCCGAGCAGATTGGCATAGAAGGCACCGCTGGTTTCGGCGCTGTCGACATAGAGGATGATGAAGTTGGGGCTGCGCATCTATGTTCTCCTTGTTGGGACGAGGAGGACCGTAGTCGGCACCACTGTCAGATTCTGGCAGTGGCGTTCAAAGCTTCCTCGACGTTTCGAGCGTCGCCCGCCATTCCTTGAGCATGACGGCGCGGCGGCGCGGGTAACGCGTGTCGGTGGCGGCGAGGTCGGCGATGCGGTCGGCGCGGAAATGCCTGTAGTCCTCGCGCATCTCACACCACGCCACCATCACCCTGACCTTGTCGAAGAAGCCGAGCGCAAATGGCCAGACGATGCGGCGCGAACCCGCTCCCGAAGCGTCCTCATAGGTCATCTCCAGCTTACGCTCGGCACGGATCGCCTTGCGGATGATACCGAGATCAGCGCCCTCGCGCGTCGCCTCCGCACTCGGCCCGACCAGAAGTGCAGTGGCATCGAGCTCCTCGCGCAAATCGTCGGGCAGTACAGCGGCGATCTTGGCCAGCGCATCGGTCGCCGCTGCCGAGAGCCTGGTGTCGGGTTGTTTCGCCACCCAGCGCGAGCCGAGCACGATGGCCTCGATCTCCTCGTCGGTGAACATCAGCGGCGGCAGCATGAAGCCGGGCTTCAGCACATAACCCACGCCCGGCTCACCCTCGATCGGCGCGCCCTGCCCCTGCAGGGTGGCGATGTCGCGGTAGAGCGTGCGGATCGAGACGTCCAACTCGCCAGCAAGCGTCAAGCCGCTGACCGGCCGGCGATGGCGGCGCAGGATCTGGATGAGGTCGAGCAGGCGTTCGGAGCGCGACATGATTCTCGTGCGGGTTGTGGCGGAGAGGATATGCTGGGGCGCGCAAGGGCGGAAGGCGTTTGAAAATTTGAGCGGAGAGTACCCCCACCCCTAACCCCTCCCCACAAGGGGAAGGGGAATGCCGTCGCGGCGTCCAAGCTCCGCTGCACCCGTATCGGCGACAGGAACAGAGAGCGCTAACAAGTCCCCCTCCCCCTTGTGGGGAGGGGTTAGGGGTGGGGGTATCTTCACTAGCCGTATGATCGAGGCCTCGCACCACCCCGCCCCCCCCGCGACGGCCCGTCCGGTTGCGGTGTACGGTGGCCTGTGCCAAAAGCGGCCAACTATCCGGAGACGCCGTTCCTTGAAGCACCCGCGCGACAAACGCCGCGACAGCCGCCCGCAACCGCCCCGCAAGGGCGGAGCCGCCCCCGCCCAGACGCGCGACCGTGTCGAGCGGCAGCAGGAGCGCAAGCCGGAGCAGCGCCCTGCCCCACGCCAGGACCATCAGTCCGAGCCGAAGCATCAGCCCGAGCCAAGGTTGGAACCGCGCAAGCTAGTTCGCCGCGAAGGCGCATTTCCTGCCGAGCGCCTGCCGCTGATCCTCGAGGTCGCGCCCAACGACGACTATGCCCTGCTCGACTCCGGCGACGGCGAGAAGCTCGAACAATACGGCCCCTACCGCATCGTGCGGCCCGAGGGGCAGGCGATCTGGCAGCGCGCGCTTCCGGCCAAGGAATGGGAACGCGCCGATGCCGTCTTCACCGGCGACACCGACGAGGAAGGGCTCGGCCGCTGGCGCTTCCCCAAGCTGCCGCTCGGCGAAACCTGGCCGATGCGCCATGACGGGCTGCATTATCAGGGCCGCTTCACCTCGTTCCGCCATGTCGGCGTTTTCCCCGAGCAGGCGACGCACTGGGATCACATGGCCCGGCTGATCGTGGACGCCAAGCGCCCGGTCAAGGTGCTCAACCTGTTCGGCTACACCGGCCTTGCCTCTCTTGTCGCCGCCCGCGCCGGCGCCGAGGTCACCCATGTCGACGCCTCGAAGAAGGCGATCGGCTGGGCCCGCGAAAACCAGGAGATGGCCGGCCTTGCCAACAAGCCGATCCGCTGGATCTGCGAGGACGCGATGAAATTCGTCGAGCGCGAGGAGCGCCGCGGCAGCCGCTACGACATCATCCTGTTCGACCCGCCGGCATATGGCCGCGGCCCCAAGGGCGAGGTCTGGCAGCTGTTTGAGAGCCTGCCCGCCATGACCGACATCTGCCGCTCGATCCTGACGCCGAAGCCGCTGGCTGTGGTTCTGACCGCCTATTCGATCCGTGCCTCGTTCTTCGCCATCCATGCGTTGATGCGCGACACCTTCGCCGGCATGGGCGGCACCATCGAGTCGGGCGAGCTTGTCATCCGCGAGAAATCGGCGGGACGGGCGCTGTCGACATCGCTGTTTTCACGCTGGGTGGCCAAATGAGCGAACACCGCACCGGGGCGCCGGGCCGCGTCAAGGAAGTGACGAGCCTCGCCAACCCGCTGGTCAAGGACATCAAGGCGCTGGCGCTGAAGAAATTCCGCGACCAGCAGAACGCCTTCATGGCCGAAGGGCTGAAGCTCGTCATCGACGCGCTCGATCTCGGCTGGACGATCAAGACGCTGATCTTCGCCAAGTCGGCGCTCGGCAACGCGGCTGTCGAAAAGATCGCGGCGCGCACCGTTGCCTTGGGCGGCGACGTGCTCGAAGTCTCGGAAAAAGTACTGACGGCGATCACCCGGCGCGACAATCCGCAAGCGGTTGTCGGCGTGTTCAGCCAGCGTTTCGTGCCGCTCAAGGACATTCGCCCGAAGGGCAATGACGTGTGGGTGGCGCTCGACCGGGTGCGCGATCCCGGCAATCTCGGCACCGTCATCCGCACCATCGACGCTGCCGGCGCCAAGGGCGTGATCCTGGTTGGAGAGACGACGGACCCGTTCTCGCTCGAGACAGTGCGGGCGACGATGGGCTCGATCTTCGCGGTACCCGTCGCCAAGGCCAGTCCGGAGGCATTTCTTGGCTGGCGCAAGGATTTTGCCGGCACCGTCGCAGGCACGCATCTCAAGGGCGCGGTCGACTACCGTTCCGTCGATTTCGGCAACCGCCCGGTGCTTTTGATGATGGGCAACGAGCAGCAGGGCCTGCCCGACAATCTGGCTGATGCCTGTGACAAGCTTTTGCGCATCCCGCAGGCGGGTCGCGCCGATTCGCTCAATCTCGCGGTCGCCACCGGCGTCATGCTGTTCGAAATCCGGCGCGGCGCGCTGAAGCTTTAGGAGCATTGCGTGAAGCCAGCCGCATTCTACGGGCTTGTGACTGTACTTGCCGTCGCGCTCGACCAGTGGATCAAGGTTCTCGTCGAGGCCAATCTCGTCATGCACGAGAAGGTCGACCTGCTGCCGTTCCTGGCGCTTTACCGCACCTACAACACCGGCATCGCCTTTTCGATGTTCTCCAGCGTCGGCGACACCGGGCTGATCGCGCTGACGGCGGTCGTCGTCGCCTTCGTCACCTATCTGGCCATCAAGACCACGCCGGCACAAATCATCTCGCGCTTCGGTTTCGCGCTGATCGTCGGCGGTGCGCTGGGCAACCTCATCGACCGCACCGTCTATGGCCACGTCATCGACTACATCTTGTTCCACACGCCGGTGTGGTCGTTTGCCATCTTCAACCTCGCCGATGCCTTCATTTCGGTCGGTGCGGCGCTGGTCGTTCTCGACGAATTCCTGGCCTGGCGGCGCGGCCGCGGCGAGCCCAAGGCCGCCGACGAATAGGGGCACCAGCATCGATCAAGTCACAATACAATATGTGACAGAGGCGTGAGGTCATCTGCAGCTTACCCACAGACTTGACTAAGCGGTTAAGATTTTTTTCACTAAGGTCGCAATCGGGTCCAAGGTCTGCCACAATCGCTCATCATGGTGCGTTTGGTGGACGGGCCGAAAGGTACCGACTGAACTGTCTTGCGGCTACGCGGCGTAGATTTGCGGGTCGAAACGACAGGTGGGGGAGCTCGCTATTCCGAGCGCTTTGGGGCCTGAGTGGAGAGTTGCTAGTGAAAATGCCCTTCGGGTTGGGCGCAGCGAATCAGCCGCGCTCCACTATGATGTTCACGAAAGCCGAGCCGGCTTCCTGGCGCGAGAACGCGCCGAACCGCGGCCTGGTCTGCGCCGTATTGGCGATGACCGCCCTGATGAGCGTCACCGCCGTGTCCGCCCTCTTCATCGTACCGCATATGGGCCAGAGCTCCGCCGACACCGTGCAGGAAGCCAGGCAGGCTGAGGCCGAGCCGTCCAAGGAAAAGATCACCACCATCATCGCCGAACCGACCGGACGAAAGAGCCGCGTCGCTTCCGCCGCCAGCTCGATCATCGTTTCCGACGCCGTTGCCGAGGAAGCGTCTGACATGCCGCTGGCCGCCGACCCGCGCTGGGCGCAGGTGGTGAAGGCGGGCGCAACGCAGCCGCTCGAAGCCATGCCTGCCATTCCCGGCGCCGAAAAGGTCATCGCCAAGGACCCGACCGAGACGGCGGCGCTGGCACTTACTGAAACCAACGCCAAGACCGACCCCGCCGAAACCGCTGCGGTCAAGGCAATCGAAGCCGAGACGCAGCCTGCCGAAGCCAGCCAGGGTGGCAAGGAAGCCATCATCAAGCGCTCGGTGAACATGCGCGCCAAACCGCAAAAAGGTGGGGCGGTGCTTGGCGTGATCCCGGCCAAGACCTCCGTCGAACTGGTTTCTTGCACCCAATGGTGCGAGATTGTCTTCAACGGCAAGCGCGGCTACGTTTACAAGAGCTACGTCCAGTAATCGTAGTATTTCCCGGCCGTCGGATCTGCGAAAACCGAACGACCGCTAAAATTCGATATATCTGCCAAAATCTTCCCTAAGCTCTCGGTGCTAGGCTTCCGCCATGATGACGGAGTCCGGCACAACTGATGAAAAGACGACGCGGGGTGCGGCGATGGCCGACACCGAGTCGCATCGCCGAATCATCACGCCGCCATCGCTTGCACCGGCATTGCCCAAGGAGCCGCCGCGCGGCCTCTACTTCACGATCCTCGTTGCGGTTCTGGTGCTTGCCGGCCTTGCGCATCTGACCGGCGCACCTGTTTTCATCAGCGCAAGCCTGTTCGCCATCGGCCTTGCCGGCATGGTTCTGCTTTCGCGCAGCCTGGGCGAGCGCGCGCGGGCCGCGGAAGCGATCACCGAGAACGCCTCCCGCAACCGCGCCGAGATCGAGACCCTCGCCGACCGGATGTGGGAGTTGCAGGAAAGCGAAGAGCGCTTCCGCGGCCTCATCGACGCGCTGGGCGACCTCGTCGTCCACCGCGACCGCGACGGCCGCATCGTCTATGCCAACAAGGTATTCGCCGAACTCATCGGCCAGGACCCGCGAGACCTCGCCGGCCGCACCCTGGCGGAACTCGGCGTCGATGTCGGCGTGGTGCCGGACGCTGCCTTCTCCGACGGCGAGTGCCTGAGCTCGACAGATGTCGGCATCCGCTCCATAGGCGTCGTGCGCTGGTTCTCATGGATCGAGCTTTCGGTGCGCGACAAGACCAGCAACGTGGTTTCGCACCGGGCGATCGCCCGCGACATCACTGCCCGCAAGCGCGCCGAAGCGGCCCTGATCGGCGCACGCGAGCGCGCCGAGTTTGCCAGCCAGGCGAAGTCGCGTTTCCTGGCAACGGTAAGCCACGAGATCCGCACGCCGATGAACGGCATCATGGGCATGGCCAAGCTGTTGCACGATACCGAGCTGTCGCCCGAGCAGCGCACCTATGTCGGCGCCGTCTCGACCTCCGCAAGCGCGCTTCTGGCGCTCATCGAAGATCTTCTCGACTATTCCAAGATCGAGGCAGGCCGCTTCGACCCCGAACCGCAACCGATGTCGCCGCGCGAAATCGCCGACAATGTCGTCGAGTTGCTGGCCGCGCGCGCGTTCGGCAAGGGCATCGGACTCGGCTGCCATGTCGCGCCCAACGTGCCGCAAATGATCACGGCCGATCCTGGCCGCGTCCGCCAGGTGCTGCTTAACCTGATCGGCAACGCGATAAAATTCACCGATGCCGGCGGTGTCCGGCTCAATGTCGAGCGCACCGGCGACAATGATCCCGGCAAGATCCGCTTTACGGTGAGCGATACCGGACCCGGCCTGCGCGCCGAAGACGTGGAGCGCATATTCGAGGAATTCGAGCAGGCCGACGGCACCTCGACACGCTCGCATGGCGGTGCTGGACTTGGATTGGCCATCTCCAAGCGCCTGGTCACCGCGATGGGCGGCACGATCACTGTCAACAGCCTGCCCGGCGAAGGCTCGGAATTCGCCTTCGAGCTGCCGGCATTTGGCGCGACCGACACGCCCCAGACCGACGCCGATGCACTGGCTGGCCGACGCACCGTCATCTTGTCTAAAAACACCACCGAGGCGGAAGCACTCGCCGAAACCATTCGCGCTCATGGCGGCCGGGCCGACATTGCGGTGACGCCCGAGCAGGCCGCCGCCTTCGCCGAAGGCTGCAACGCGCTTCTGGTCGATGCTGCACTTGAGGAAAATGACGGCCGCACGCTCAAGCAGTTGCGCGAAAGCGGCTTCGCCGCCAGCGAAGCCGTCACGCTGATTGCGCCGACCGACCGCGGGCTGCTCGGCGAGCTGCGCGCCAGCGGCTATGTGACCTTCCTCGCCCGGCCCGTGCGGGGCGAGACCCTGCTGCGGGTCCTGCTGGCGAATCAGGGCGTCGTGCAGGGCAAGCCTCAGCTGGCGAGCCGACGCACTGCTGCCAAGCCCGCGAATCGTCCGCACCAGCGTGGCCTGTCGGTGCTGATCGCCGAGGACAACGACATCAATGCCATGCTCGCCCGCGCCGTTCTGGTGAAGGCAGGGCATCGGGTCGACGTCGTCAACAACGGCAAGGCCGCCGTCGAGGCGGTGACAGGCGCCAGCCGCAAGCGGCGCTATGATGTCGTGCTGATGGACATGCACATGCCCGTAATGGACGGATTGGACGCGATTTCGGCCATCCGTCGGCATGAAGAGCAACATGGCCTCGGTGCCGTCCCCATCATGGTGCTGTCCGCCGACAGCCAGGAAAAGACCCGCCACGCAGTGCTCGCCCATGGTGCCAGCGGCTTCGTCACCAAGCCGCTCGACCCCGATGTCCTGATCAATCTTGTCGAGCAGCGCGCTGCCGCCTGAACTAATTCGGGGCCATTTTCCTAGCCGGCTAGGCGCCGTTGCTTGCCCGCCCAGTCTTGCCGCGACAGGTTGATCACGATACTGTCACAATCCTGTAGCACCGACACCGTATCCCCGCGCCAGGAGGGATGGCTCGAAGGAGAATCACCCGTGCATACAGCCTTGCCGGACAGTGACACTCAGAAAGCCAACGGCGCCAAGGTGACAGTGCCTTCCAAACCTTTACTGCCAGGGACACCGCTCGGACGGATCGGGACGCTTGAGGTTCGCCTCGCCCGCGACGAGTCGGAAATTGCTGCCGCCCAGGAAGTGCGCTACCGCGTGTTCTTCGACGAACTCGGCGCCAGGAAACAGGCGCTGCATTCAATCGAGCGGCGTGACGCCGACCGCTTCGACGACATCTGCGATCACCTGCTGGTCTTCGACACCTCGATCAACGGGCCCGAGCATCGCCGCATCGTCGGCACTTACCGTCTGCTGCGCCAGGAGCGCGCGACGGAAGCCGGCGGCTTCTATTCCGACGACGAATTCGAGCTGAACAAGCTCATCGCCCGCCACCCCGGCCAGCGCTTCCTTGAGCTCGGCCGCTCCTGCGTGCTGCCCGAGTACCGTTCCAAGCGTACCATCGAGGCGCTGTGGCAAGGCATCTGGGCCTATCTGAACCGTTACGACATCGACGTCATGACCGGTTGTGCGTCTTTCCACGGCACTGTGCCGGCGGCACATGCCGAGGCGCTGACCTATCTCGCCCACCATTGCCGCACCAGCGCGGATTGGGACGTGCGGGCGGTGGACGGGCGCTATTGCGCCATGGATCTGATGCCGATCGAAGCGGTCAACGCCAAGTCCGCGATCGCCGCGATGCCACCGCTGATCAAGGGTTACCTGCGCGTCGGCGCCAAGATCGGCGATGGCTGTGTCATCGACCATGACTTCGGCACGACCGACGTCTTCATCGTCATGCCGGTCAAAGAAATCGGCGCCCGCTACATCAACTATTACGGCGGCGAAACCCAGCGCTTCGCCGCCTAGATCAGTGAGCGACGACCTCCAGCCCGCCTTCGACAAGCTGCGCGCAGCGGCCGAAGGACTGGCGGAGGTGGTTGAGGGCACCTCCTACGGCACGCCGTCGCTTCATGTCCGCAAGAAGTTCCTCTGCCGCGTCAAGGATGCCCACACGGTGGCGGTGATGTGCGCGCTTGAGGAAAAGGAGATGCTGATGGAGGCCGATCCGCATCTCTATTTCGAGACTGCCCACTACAAGGGTTGGCCGGTCGTGCTGGTGCGCATCCACGACATCCCGCCCGACCAGCTGAGGGCGCGGCTCGAGCGCGCCTGGCTGATGCAGGCGCCAAAGAGCCTGCTCAAGGCGCGGCAAGCGGCCAATTAATCCACAGGGCGAGGGTTTGCCGAGTTGGTGCCGGGCCGGCGCGTCGTCGAGCTTGTCGAATTCGAATCGGACGACCCCGCCTTTGCCGGGACCATGCGGATCGAGACGGCTGTCACTTTCGCGGTCCATTCGCCCCGGCCGTCTCCTCGCCGGCCGCAACCCCGATCGCATCGATCCGCGCCTCGCCCTGGGTGATCAGCCGGGCGCCGCGCTGGTTGCGGGCGTGGATCCAAAGCCAGTTGATGGCGACGCTGAGCCGCGCCCGCGAGCCGATGAGGAAGTAGATGTGGGCGATGCCCCACAGCCACCACGCCAGGGCACCGCGCAGCTTGGTCCAGCCAAAATCGATGACAGCGCGGCGCTTGCCGATCTGCGCCAGGCTGCCCTGATGGCGGTAGTGGAACGGTCGCGGCCCGGCATCGCCGCGCAGCCGCGCCTTGATGGTGGTGGCCACATGCTTGCCCTCTTGCTTGGCAGCAGGCGCAATTCCGGGCACCGGCTTTCCGTTCGGCCCGTTCACCGTCACCGTGTCGCCGACGGCGAAAATCTCGGGGTGACCGGGCACCGTCAGGTCGGGCATGACCTGGAGACGTCCCGCCTTGTCGGCCGGAGCGCCAAGCCATTCGGCGGCGGGGGACGCACGCACGCCGGCAGCCCAGATGATCGTCTTCGTCGCCAGCCTGACATCGCCATAGGTGACGCTGTCGGCGGTGCAGTCGGAGACGGCGCGACCGAGCGCGACCTCGATGCCAAGCTTGCGCAGCGAGCGCAGGGCATATTCTGAGAGGTCGTCGGGGAACCCGCCGAGGACACGCGGCCCGGCCTCGATCAACACCACGCGCGCCCGGCCCGTGTCGATGTTGCGGAAATCGCGTGGCAGCGTATCCCGCGCCAGTTCGGCAATGGTTCCTGCCAGCTCCACCCCGGTGGGGCCGGCGCCGACAATGACGAAGGTCAGAAGTGCCGCCTGCTTTTCCGGGTCGGTCTCCCGCTCGGCACATTCGAACGCCACCAGGATGCGCCGCCGGATCGTCGTCGCGTCCTCGAGCGTCTTCAGGCCAAGTGCATAGCGTTCCCACTCGTCGTGGCCGAAATAGGCGTGGCGCGCACCGGTAGCCAGCACCAGGCTGTCATAAGGCACCGTCTCGCCGCGTTCGAGCAGGACGTGGCGCCGTTCGGCATCGACGCCGGTGACGTTGGCCAGGATGGTCGTCACCTCCGGCCTGTTCCAGACCAGCGAGCGGATCGGCCAGGCGATTTCGGACGTGGCCAGCGAGGCCGTCGCCACCTGGTAGAGCAGAGGCTGGAACAGGTGATGGTTGCGCCGGTCGATGAAGGTGATGCTGACCGCAGCACCCGCCAGACCTTTGACGACTTCCAGTCCGCCGAAGCCGGCGCCCACGACCACTACGCGATGCTGCATCGAATCTGTCCTCTGCTTTGTCGGCGCATAGTAGAACCAGCTTCGCGGACAGGCATAGAGCCTGGTTTCTCAGGGAATGTCTTCGGGGCGGCGGCCCGGACGGCTGCGATAGGCCGGAAAGGTCCAGCCAAACTTAAGCGCCCCGCCGCGCACCATGAAGGCCGCGACGAAGGCGACGACTGTCGACACCTCCGGCGGCAGTTCCGCGATGTCGGCGAGCGTGTAGATGCCCGCGCCCACCATCGCCGCGGAGACATAGATTTCAGGCTTGAGCAGGACCGAAGGCTCGCCGGCAAGAAGATCGCGCAGGATACCGCCGAAGGTCGCCGTCAAGAGCCCCATGACAATGGCGACCGTCGGCGAGCCGGTCGCGGCCAGGCCCTTGGCGGCACCTATGGCGGCATAGGCAGACATGCCGAGCGCGTCGAGCCAGAGCAACAGCTTGTAGCGGGATTCAACGAGGTGGGCGGTGAAGAAGACAAGCACCGCAACCGCGGCGCAGACCAGCACATAGGCGGGATTGATCACCCAGAACACCGGCAGGCCAAGGATGACGTCGCGAACGGTGCCGCCGCCAATGCCGGTAAAGCTCGCCAGGAACAGGAAACCGATGACGTCGAGTTCCTTGCGCGAGGCGGCAAGCGCACCGGTAGCGGCAAACACCGCCACGCCGGCATAGTCGAGGTAGAGCAGTGGGTTCATGGAGCGAATAGGGAATAGTGAGTAGCGAATAGCAAGAAAGAAAGATCAGGGTCGATTGGGACCTACAGTATCTTTCAAATCCCTATTCGCTACTCCCTATTCGCTACTCACTGTCATGCGTCTTTTTCAGCCTGTTCGTTGACCGGGCCGGGCTCGGCCGGCGCCTCGGAGACATGCTTGGGGCCGCCCTTGGCGATGCCGACCATGGCCGGGCGCAGCACGCGGTCGCCAATGGTGTAGCCGGACTGGGCAACGTGAACGACCGTGTTGGCCACGACGTCCGGGCTCGGCACTTCGAACATCGCCTGGTGGAAGTTCGGGTCGAACTTTTCGCCGAGAGGATCGAGCTTGCGCACGCCATGACGCTCGAGCGCCGACAGCATCGAACGCTCGGTTACCTCGACGCCCTCGATCAGGCTGGCCAGGCCAGCCCCACCGGCTGCCTTGGCCTCGTCCGTCACAGCCTCGATCGCCCGGCGCAGATTGTCCGAGACCGAGAGCATGTCGCGGGCGAAGTTCGCCGCCGAATAGGTACGGGCGTCCTGCACGTCGCGCGCGGTGCGGCGGCGCAGGTTCTCCATCTCGGCCGCGGCGCGCAGGGCGCGGTCCTTCAGCTCTTCGTTTTCTTTCAGCAGGCGTACGAGGGCTTCGTAGTCGCCTTCGATGCTGCCCTCGATCTTTTCGGCCTGGGCCTCGGCAGCCGCCGCCTCATCGGGCGTGCGTTCGTCTTTTGCCTGGTCGCTCATCGCCAATTCCCGTTGTTTGGACACGTTCTAACTTGCGCCCGATATCGAGGTTTAGGTGCCAAAAATCAAGGGGCAAGGGCCGCAAGGACGGGATGCCGCGCCCTGCGTGGCCTCAGCCGGCGGTTCGGCAAGCACCAACAATTCAATATTAATTCAAGCTTTACCATAGAGGCGGACCATGTCCGTGGTGGGCGAACGATATCGGAACCAATTGCATCTGGCAGGAGTTCTCCCCATGAAGAACAGGCCCTCAGTCATGCCCAACACACGCATCAACAAGACCGCAGCCAAGGTAGCGACGAATATCAGGCGCGAGCTCGTCACAGAAAGCAATCTGCGTGTGCTGGAAGCATTGCCGGCATTCCAGGCCGAAGACCGCCTGCCCAAGAAGCTCCGCCGCCTGCTCGACAGGCTTGATGCCGCCGAACAGGACAAGCCGCTCCGCAAGATGTTCAGCACAAACTAGCGCGCCACCCGCCCGCGTCGAGGGCGCCAAGGGCAACTCATTTGCCGGCAGCGCGGCGCCAGGCGTACTTCGCGCCCTTCTCGGAGACTTCGGCCGGCTTGGCCGTCGGCTGATAATACAGCGGCAAGCCACCTACCTCGCCCGCCTCGAGCCGCTTCAGCAGCACCGGATGCGACACCTCGAACTCGTTGAAGCCAACGCGGAGCATGTGCGGCAGCTGGTCGACTAGTACCTGGCCCGTCGCCCTCACCGCACCTTCGAAGCCATGGCGGCTGCGCAGTAACTCGGCCTTCGAGAAGGAACGGCCATCGTTGAAGGCCGGGAAGGCAAGCGCAACCAGCGACAGCTGGTCAAGCGAGTCGGAAATTTCCTCCAGCTGGTCGCCGGGCTGGAGCAGCACGCCAAGGCGTTCCTTCGCCGCTTCGCGCTGGTCGGCCGTGAGTTCCAAGAAAGCATGGAGTGGCAGGATGACCCGGCTGTTGCCGGCCAACGCACTCTTATCCTCGGCATGGGTCCAGCCATCGTCCCGAAAGCCCTCGGGGGTCCAAAGGCGCGGCGCCGGTGTCGCTTCGGTCATGAAAAAGAATTCCTAAAGTGATGCGTCGGTCAGCGACTGTTCGAGGCCGGAGAGATGGATGCCGCACTCGGTCTTGGCCTGTCCGGCCCAGCGTCCGCTACGCGCGTCCTCGCCCGGCTTGACGATCTGCGTGCATGGAAAGCAGCCGATCGACAGATAACCGTATGCCACCAACGGGTTCTCGCGCAACGCATGCTTGCGCATGTAGTCGGCAAGGTCGGACGTGGTCCAGCGCGCCAGCGGATTGATGCGGAAGCGCGGGCCGACCTGCTCGAACACCGGCAGAGCCGCGCGGGTGGCGGCCTGGAAGCGCTTGCGGCCGGTGAACCAGGCCCGGAACGGCTCGACGCCACGCGCCATCGGCTCGACCTTGCGCACGTCGCAGCAGGCGTCGGTGCTGGTCTGGTGCAGGTTGCCTGTCGGATCGATCCGGGCCAGCGCCGCCTCATCAGGGGCGATGACACGGATGTCGGTCAGGCCGAAATCGGCGGCGAGCGCGTCGCGGTAATCGAGCGTCTCACCGAAATGCTTGCCGGTGTCGAGAAAGATCACCGGCAGCTTGCTGTCGACTTCAGCGATCATGTGCAGCAGGACGGCCGAATCCGCCCCGAAGGACGATACGACCGCGATCTCGCCGGCAAAGCGCTCGGTTGCGGCGCGCGCGATGATCTCGACCGGCGTCAAATGCCCGTAGAGCGCGTCGAGCGCCGCGGCCTCGGCGAGGACCTGCGCTTCGGTCTCGGCGTCAGGCTGCCTTGGCTTCGCTAGCATAAAGCGCCTCCTTGAACGGCGCTGGGCCGACGCGACGATAGGCGTCGAGGAACTTTTCCGAACGGTCGAGCCGGATGCCGAGATAGGTCTCGACGATCGTCTCGATGGCGTCGGTGATCTCTTCCGGACCGAAGCCGCGGCCGATGATCTCGCCGACCGTGGTGTGCTCGTCGGCCGAGCCGCCAAGCGTGACCTGGTAGAGTTCCGCGCCCTTCTTCTCGACGCCGAGGATGCCGATGTGGCCGACATGGTGGTGGCCGCAGGCGTTGATGCAGCCTGAAATCTTCAGCTTCAGCTCGCCGATGTCGCGCTGGCGCTCGAGCGAGGCAAAGCGCCTCGAGATTTCCTGCGCCACCGGGATCGAACGGGCATTTGCCAGGGCGCAGTAATCGAGGCCCGGGCAAGCAATGATGTCGCTGATCAGGTTGGAGTTGGCGGTGGCCAGGTCGATCGCCACCAGCGCGTCGTAGACCGCCTTGAGGTCGGCGCGAGCGACATGCGGCAGGATCAGGTTCTGCTCGTGGCTGACGCGGATTTCGTCGAAGCCGAACTTCTCGGCGATGTCGGCAACCGCGTGCATCTGGCTGTCGGTGGCGTCGCCCGGTACTTCTCCGATGCCCTTGAGCGAGATCGTGACAGCAGCATAGTCGGGGTTGCCATGGGTGAAGACGTTCTGGTCGACCCAGTCGCCGAAGCTCTTGGAATCGAGCCGTGCCAGCTTGATCGCCTCGTCGCCCTCGGGCCGCGCCGTCAGCGCCGGTGGTGCGAAGTAGGACTGGATCGCGGCGACATCGGCCTCGGGCAGCTTGAGCTCGCCGTCCTTCAGCGCCTGCCACTCATGCTCGACCTGGCGGATGATCTCGTCGACGCCGGTCTCGTGAACCAGGATCTTGATGCGCGCCTTGTACTTGTTGTCGCGGCGGCCGTGCAGATTGTACACGCGCAGGATCGCGGTGGTGTAGGACAGCAGGTGCTGTTCGGGCAGGAAGTCGCGGATCTTCTTGGCGACCATCGGCGTGCGGCCCTGGCCGCCGCCGATATAGACGGCGAAGCCGAGCTCGCCCTTTTCGTTCTTCTTCAGGTGCAGGCCGATGTCGTGGGTCTGGATGGCGGCGCGGTCGCGCTCGGCACCGGTCACCGCGATCTTGAACTTGCGCGGCAGGTACGAGAACTCCGGATGCACTGACGACCACTGGCGCAGGATCTCGGCATAGGGACGCGGATCGGCAACCTCGTCGGCGGCGGCACCGGCGAAATGATCGGCGGTGACATTGCGGATGCAGTTGCCCGAGGTCTGGATGGCGTGCATCTCGACCGAGGCGAGGTCGGCGAGGATCGCCGGGATGTCGGACAGAGCCGGCCAGTTGAACTGGATGTTCTGGCGCGTGGTGAAGTGGCCATAGCCCTTATCGTACTTGCGGGCGATGTGGCCGAGCATGCGCATCTGCTTCGAGCTCAGCGTGCCATAGGGCACGGCGATACGCAGCATATAGGCGTGCAGCTGGAGGTAGACGCCGTTCATCAGGCGCAGCGGCCGGAACTGGTCCTCGGTGATCTCGCCGGCAAGGCGACGCTCGACCTGGTCGCTGAAATCGGCGACGCGGGCCTTCACAAAATCATGGTCGAACTCGTCGTAACGGTACATGGTCGTCTTCCGGTCTGTGTTCAGGCGGCGCCGGCGGCGGGCCGGGCCTGCTTGCCAAGGTCGAGTCGATTGCTGGGACCAGCGGCGCGGATCACTTCGCGCAGCCTGAGCGGCTGGATCGCGCCGTTGACGACGCTGACGTCGATGAGATTGACGTCCACAACTTCGTTATTGTCATAGGCGGCCTTGCCGATCGCCTCGAGGCGGGCTTCTCCGGCCTTGTCGCCAACGGTCTCGGCGACATCGATGGTCTCGGCCCAGCTGCCGTCGGCCGCGAACCATACAGCCTCGCCGTCGGTCAGCCGGTTGGCGGTAAGGATCTTCATGCCCTGCTTCCTTCGAGCACCGCTGCGGCGGCCTGTTCGTGCCTGTGTGCCGCGAGCGGCTCGGAAAGTTCAAAATTGGCGCCGGCGACAGCGTCGCCGATGATGGTCATGACCGGACCGTCGAGATCGCTGCGCGCTTCCAGCGACGGCAGGTCGGCGAGCGTCCCGTGAAAGCGACGGCGGTTCTTCAGGCTGGCATTCTCGACGACGGCCACCGCTGTATCGGGCGACAGCCCGGCGTCGATCAGGCGGCCGGCGACGTCGGCGGCGACCGAGCGGCCCATGTAGACGGCGACGGTTGCACCTGAAATGGCGAGCTTGGCCCAGTCGGGCAGCGAGCCGCCCTTGAGGTCGTGGCCTGTCGTGAACACCATCGAGGAGGTAACGCCGCGCAGCGTCAGCGGCAGCTCGAAATCGGCAGCGGCGGCGAAGGCGGAGGTCACGCCCGGCACGACCTCGTAGGAGACGCCGGCATCGCGCATCGCCTGCATTTCCTCGCCGGCACGGCCGAACACCAGCGGGTCGCCCGACTTGAGGCGCACCACGCGCTTGCCGGCTTGCGCCAATTCGACGAGCAGGTCGTTGATCTCGGATTGCGTCTTGGAATGGCAGCCCTTGCGCTTGCCGACCGGCAACCGCTCGGCATCCCGGCGGCCCATCGAGATCACTGCCTCGGGAACCAGCGCGTCATGGACGATGACGTCGGCTTCCATCAGCAGGCGGTGAGCGCGCAGGGTGAGCAGATCCTCGGCGCCAGGGCCGGCACCGACGAGCGCGACATGACCCTTGATCGCGCCCTGCCGCAGCAGCAGTTCGGTCGCCGCGTCATGCGCTTCGGCAAGCTGGCCGTTGTCGAGCGCACGTGCCGGCGCACCTTCGAAGAACTCGCGCCAGAAGCCGCGGCGGATGTTGCCCCTGGGCAGCAGCCGTTCCACAGCGTCGCGGAAGCTGGCGCCAAGCGTTGCCAGCGCGCCGAGCTGCGGCGACAGCATGCGGTCGACACGGGCGCGGATCATCTGGGCAAGAACCGGCCCTGCTCCCTCCGTGCCAATGGCAATGGCAACCGGCGCACGGTTGACCAGCGCCGGGGTGAAGAAATCGCAGAGCTCGGGACGGTCGACAGCGTTGACCGGGATGCCCAACGCGCGCGCGTCGCGAGATATGCGGCGATCGAGCGCCTCGTCGCCGGTCGCGGCGAACACCATCACGGCCCGCTCGATCAGCGACGCGTCGTAGGCGGCGTGGATGCGGGTTGCGCCATTGGCGGCGATCCAGTCGCGCAGATGCGGCTCGACATTGTCGGCGATGATGCGGATTTCGGCACTCGACTGAGCCAGCAGGCGAGCCTTGGCCAGCGCCTCGTCGCCACCGCCGACGATGACCACGGCTTCGCCTTCGACCTTGAGAAAGATCGGGAATGCGTTGAGCTTGGCGGCGGCTTGGGTCATGACGCGACAGGTTCCGGATACCCATCATTTCTAGCCGCCATTGCTGCGCCGCAGAAGAAATGCACTCGCGCGCGCCGACAGGGGAGGCAATCGCTTTTGCCCGGCCCGATGCGCCAAGAGAAAATTATTCCACCTCAGGCCGGCGAGCATGTTTCGGGGCAGCGCCTGCGGCCATGACGACGAGGTGCCGGCTTGGCGCCCGCAGCCCTTGAAATCGCCGGTGTTTGCCACTGTTGCTGTACGCCAGCTGTGCCGCCGGAGCGCGACGGGACGCAAATCGGCCCGGGCGCGTTTTTCCTAATTTCTACTAACTTAGTAGAATTAAGCCGGAGAGCGCTCCAAGCCGGATTTGCCGTAGATCCGGAACATCCACCGACGCCCGACGCTCCCCAAAAGGGCTGGCAGCAAAGGAGCACGACATGACGCACATCAATCTGAAGCACGGGATCTGGGTGCTGGTAGCCGATGGCGAGAAGGCGCTGTTCCTGAAGAACAAGGGCGACACCAAATATCCGAACCTCGAAGTCGTGCGCGAGATGGAGCAGGACAACCCGCCGACGCGCGAACAGGGCAGCGATCGTCCCGGCCGCTACAGCGACGGCCCCTCGATCCATAGGAGCGCCGTCGACGACACCGACTGGCACCGCGTCGCCAAGGAACGCTTCGCCGACGAGATCGCCGCGCGGCTCTACAAATTCGCCCATGCCGGCGATTTCCGCGAGATCATCCTGGTCGCGCCGCCACTGGTACTCGGTGAGTTGCGCAAGAAGCTGCACAAGGAAGTCGACGAGCGTGTCTCGGCCGAAATGGCCAAGACACTGACCAACCACAGCGTCGCCGACATCGAGGCAATCCTGATGGCGGCCTGATCCCGCGCAACGGGTCAAAGCGGATTCCAACGGGTGCCGGCAGCGATTGCCGGCACTTTTTTCGACATCGGCCAAGTTTCTTGGCCGCTTAGGGTTGCGCATGCGCGCCTGCGTCCACCATATTGGAAATGCAGCGGATTTCACCGCCGCACCCCAAAACAATGCTCATTTTCGAAAGGTGCCGCCGGGACAATGCCGCATGACACGCCCCTCATCGCTACCATCGTCGCCGGTCTGGGGCTGGCATTCATCTTCGGCGCACTCGCCAATCGCTTCAAGGTTCCACCGCTTGTCGGCTATCTCGTCGCCGGCGTTCTGGTCGGGCCGAATACGCCCGGTTTCGTCGCCGACCAGGAGCTAGCGCTGGAGCTCGCCGAGATCGGCGTCATCCTGCTGATGTTCGGCGTCGGCCTGCATTTTTCGCTCAAGGATCTTCTCTCCGTCCGCGCCATTGCCGTGCCGGGTGCGATCGTCCAGATCGCCTTCGCCACCGCCCTTGGCGCCGGCCTTGCCTGGATGCTCGGCTGGTCGATCGGCGCCGGCCTGGTGTTTGGCCTGGCGCTTTCGGTCGCCTCGACGGTCGTGCTTTTGCGGGCGCTGCAAGAGCGGCGCATGATCGAGACCGAACGCGGCCGCATCGCCGTCGGCTGGCTGATCGTCGAGGATCTGGCGATGGTGCTGGCGCTGGTGCTGCTGCCGGCGCTTGCCGGCGTGCTCGGCGGCGAGGCGCAGACGACCCAGGCTCCCGACATCCTGGCCCTGCGTTTCGACTTCGGCATCTGGGGCGTCATCGGCATCACGCTGGCCAAGGTTGTGGCCTTCGTCGTGTTCATGATGGTCGTTGGCCGCCGTGTCATCCCATGGCTGCTGCATTACGTCGCCCACACCGGTTCGCGCGAACTGTTCCGTCTCGCCGTGCTGGCGATCGCGCTCGGCGTTGCCTTTGGCGCCGCCAAGCTGTTCGGCGTGTCGCTGGCGCTGGGCGCCTTCTTCGCCGGCATGATCATGAGCGAATCCGAGCTCAGCCATCAGGCCGCGGAGGAAACGCTGCCGCTGCGCGACGCGTTCTCGGTGCTGTTCTTCGTCTCGGTCGGCATGCTGTTCGACCCGACAAGCCTGCTCAGCAACACCTGGCCAATCCTCGCCACGCTGTTCATCATCATCATCGGCAAGTCGGTCGCCGCCTTCCTGATCGTCATAGCTTTCGGCTATCCCGTTGCCACCGCACTGATCATCTCGGCAAGCCTGGCGCAGATCGGCGAATTCTCGTTCATCCTCGCCGAACTCGGCGTGGGGCTCGGCCTGTTGCCCGAAAAGGGCCGCGATCTCATCCTCGCCGGCGCCATCCTGTCGATCGTGCTCAACCCGCTGGTCTTCGCGGGCGTCGGGCGGCTGAAGCCGTGGCTGGAGAAGCGCTCGGGCAAGGTGCCGGAGGCTGTCGAAGCCGTGCCGATCGGCCCGGCAACGGAGCCCGGTGAAGTCGCCACCACCACGCAGGTGGCGACGGCCGCGGTCGACGACGACACGCCGCCGCCGACCAAGCTCACCGGCCATACCATCCTGATCGGCTATGGCCGCGTCGGCTCGCTGGTCGGCCAGTCGCTCAAGGACGCCCAGCTGCCGTTCCTGGTCATCGAGGACTCAGACAAGACAATCGCCAGGCTGATGGCCGAAGGCGTCGAGACAGTCGCGGGCAACGCAGTCAAGGGCGAGGTGTTCGGTGCGGCCAATGCCGCCGGCGCCAAGCGCCTGATCCTGGCCATTCCCAACGCCTTCGAGGCCGGCCAGATCGTGCTCAAGGCCAAGGCGGCAAACCCCGGAATGGTGATCATCGCGCGGGCCCATTCCGACGCCGAGGTCGACCACCTGACCGGGCTCGGTGCAGACAAGGTGATCATGGGCGAGCGCGAGATCGCCCGCGGCATCGTCGAGCAGATTCTTGAAGGCACAGGCAATCCGCCAGCCAACGATCCGAAGCCCGACGCCCCGCCGGCCGCTGCCTGAACGGCACGCCAAGCCTAACCAAAAAGAAAAAGGCCGCGCATCAGCGCGGCCTTTTTCTTTGGTGATTGGGCACAGCCCGCGGCCTGCCTCAGAGGAAGGGGAACGGCATGACGAAGTTGGGCTGATAGGTGTCCATCGTCGCGCCATTGCGATCTTCGTCGATCAGCGTGGTGCTGCCGAAGCTGGCGCGCAGGCCGACCATCAGCTTGTGCGAATCGAAGCTTTCCGAGTCGGGGCCTTCCGAGATCGAGGTGTTCTCATACTGATAGCGGCCGAACACCGACCAGGGCGTGCCGTCGAAGCGGTAAGTCGCCTGCAGGGCTGCGGCGATCGTATCGAAATTGGCCTCAAGGCTGCCGACGCTCAGATTGGTGCGATGGAAGCCGAGTTCGCCGTCGAAGCGCAGATTGTCCTGGGCGAAGTAGCGGACCACACCACGGATGCCCATGAGGTCGACGTCATAGGGCAGGAAGTCCGCTTCAAAGCCACCATAATAGGCCTGCGCGTAAACCGTTACATTGCCGAAATAGGCCTGAGCTTCAGGGCCGACCTTCCAGTCCCAGATGTCGATGTCCGAGCTGCTCGACGAGCCAAAGGTGTTGAGCTGGGCGAAGCCGCCAAAGGCATAGGAAGCCGGGTCGCGCCAGAATACGTGCGCCGCGCCGCCGACACCATGAAGACTCTCGCCATCCACGCCGATGGCGTCGACGGTGAAGTCGCCCTGGGCATTCCAGCGCTCGGCAAACGGCACGTTGATGCGCACCGCGCCACCGGCCGCCCACAGCGTGTCGTCAGTCAGTTCGCTCAGCCAAAGGCCGCCGCCATAGATCTGGCCATAGCCGGAGACCTGGCGAACGGTTTCCTCGACCGGTTGCGTCGGATCGGCGGCGAATGCCGGCGTCGCGAGCACGGCAAGCCCGGCGGCAGCGAGCAGTTTCTTCATGGATGGCCCCTCAGCAAGAACGCGATGCAACATCTCATATCGCTAAATTACCTAAGGGAAAGATGCAGGCTGGCAATTGACCACAACCCTGGCTGGTTTTGGCGGGACTGACACATTCTCGCAACACCAGCGCCGCGACGCACGCGCATGGCACGCCGTGCAACGGCACTGATCTAAAGATCGATCAGTTCGGCAGAAATGGCGTCCCCACCACGCGCACCTTGCGTGTGGTTGCTGGCGTTGCCCCTGGCGTCTCCGGCACGAAGGCGGTGACTGTTTTGTCGAGCACCATTTCGGGCTTGGCCTGAGGCACCGGGATTATCGCTGCTTCCATGTTCTTTGGCGTCACCGTCCGCGCGCGCATCTCATTGGCGCGACGATAATAACGCGGCAGGTCGCAGCTCTGGAAATCGGCCTTGTCGCGATAGGCGAAGGCGGCTGGCAGATCCTTGTAGGACTGGCGCGTCTTGACCGAGGTCATCTCTTCGGTTTCGAGGCCGATGTCGTCTAGCGCGAAGACATCCATCGCCTTGTCGTTGCAGATGAAACGGCAGCGATCGAGCGTGTTGTCGTAGTAGCCGGCATTGACGAACTGCGCATTGGGCGCGGGAAAGTAGTAGCCGTCCGCCAGCCGCACGCAGTACAGCATCGCCTGTCCGGCATAAGACAAAGGCCGCTCCGACTTGCGACGGTCAGGACGCGCCGCCATCTGGGTGCAACCCAATGCCGACAGCCGCGCCCTGATCGCCGCGTTGTTGCCTCGGCCCGACGCGGTCTGGATTTCGCGCTCGACGCCTGCACGGCGACCGGCAAGGTCGCGGCAGGGGTCGAAGAACCCGCCGCTGCTGCGGCCGCTGCATTGCCGCTGGCGCTCGAGCGCCTTGATCGCCGCGAGTTGCCTGGTCAGGTGCGCGGGCGCCGCGCTGCCACCGCCGAGCTGGGCGCGAAGGGCGCTACAGGCATCGGCATGGGCTTGGGCTTGGGCTTGGGCTTGGGCTTGGGAGAGGCCTGCCAGCAGGAAAATCGTCGACCAGGCAAGAGCGGCTCGAATATCACAAAGAGCTAATCTACATAGCTTCATACTGCCCAAAGCCCCGCCAGTCTTCAGCAAGACTTCGTCATTACCATGACTGTCGACTACTTCAAAACTGGACCTGTCATCTGCGTTAACATCTCGATCGCAACAGCTGCGGATCATCAGCGCAAGAACTTCGGTCAGCTCAGGCGGGCTGCCATCACCAGTGGCAGAGGCCCGGCCGCGTATCCGAGCGAGCCTAGTTCCCCAGCAACACGTCGAGGATCGACGTCTCGCGACGTTGGGTCGGGCCGCCGACTTCGCCTGGAGGAACCGGGCGGCGAATGGAGGCGGTCGAGGACTGCTCCTGTTCCACCCGGGGGGCGGCGCCGACCTGCTGCGCGGGGCGCGGCTTTTGCACCGGCTGGGGTGCCGCAGGGAAGGTGTTTTCGTCGAGCGGCTGGCTTTCCACCGCAACCTCGGGCGCCACGCTGCCTGGAGTCCACGAGCCGGGCAAGGCCGCCATCGGCACGCCCTCGTGGGCCGCCACCATGAATTCATGCCAGGCCAGCGCCGGAAGTGCTCCGCCGGTAACCTTCTTCATCGGCTTGCCGTCGTCATTGCCGAACCACACGCCGGTGGTCAGGTTGGCGGTGAAGCCGACGAACCAGGCATCGCGCGAGTTCTGGCTGGTGCCGGTCTTGCCGGCAGCGGGCCAGGCGAAGGCGGCCTTCTTGGCCGTGCCCTCCTCGACCGCACCGGTCATCATCGCGTTCATCATACCGACGACCTCGGGGCTGATGACACGCGGGCCACCGCCGGCGGTGTTCTCATACAGCACCTTGCCTTCGGTGGTGGTGACGCGGCGGATGATATGCACCTCGGGGCGATAGCCGCCATTGGCGAAGGGAACGTAGGCAGCCGTGAGTTCCAGCGGCGTCACTTCGGAGGTGCCGAGTGAGATCGAGACGTTGGGCTGCAGCTCGGATTCGATGCCCATGCGATGGGCGGCTTCGACGACCGCGTTCGGCCCGACTTCCATGGCCAGCTGTGCCGCCACCGAGTTCAGCGATTTCGCCAATGCCGTCTTCAGCGTCACCCGGCCATAATATTTGCCGTTGTAGTTTTCCGGCGTCCACTTGCCGATCTTGATCGGCGCGTCGTTGCGCATGCTGTCGGGCGTGCGGCCCTGCTCGAGCGCCGCCATGTAGACGAACGGCTTGAAGGCCGAGCCCGGCTGGCGCCGCGCCTCGGAGGCGCGGTCGAACTGGCTTGTCGAATAGTCGTAGCCGCCGACCATGGCGCGCACGGCGCCCGAATTGTCGATCGACACCAGCGCGCCCTGGCTGACATTCAGCTTCTGGCCATTCTCGTCGATCAGGCGGCGGATCGATTTCTCGGCCAGCTCCTGCAGCGTCATGTCGACTGTCGTGTCGACGACGATGTCGGACTGCACCTCGCCAATGAGCTCGGGAAGCTCCTGCATGACGCGGTCGGCGACGTAGTTTTCCGAACCGGTCCAGAACGAGGCGACACGGGTCGCCGGCGCGATCATGGCGTTGGCCAGTTCTTTCTCGCCGATCATGCCCTGGTCGCGCATCGCCCCCAGCACCAGCTGGGCGCGGTCGCCGGCAGCCTTGGGGTCGCGTGCCGGTGACAGGCGTGACGGCGCCTTGAGCAGGCCGGCGAGCAAGGCCGCCTCGGCCAGCGTCACGTCACGCGAGGACTTGCCGAAATAGCGGCGCGACGCGGCCTCGACGCCATAGGAACCGGAGCCGAAGAACACCCGGTTGAGATACATTTCAAGGATCTGGTCCTTGGTGTGCTTCTGCTCCAGCCACATCGCCAGAAGCACTTCCTGGACCTTGCGCTCCAGCGTGCGGTCGGGCTTCAAAAACAGGTTCTTGGCCAGCTGCTGGGTCAGCGTCGAGCCGCCCTGGGTGAAGCGGCCGTTGAGAAACCGCGTCGACACGGCGCGCGCCAGGCCGATGGGATCGAAGCCGAAATGCGAATAGAAACGCTTGTCCTCGATCGCGATCACCGCTTGCGGGATGTAAGGCGACATCTGGTGCAGGCCGACGGCCTCGCCACCGGTCATGCCGCGATTGGCGACGAGCTGGCCGTCGACGCCGACGATCTTGATGTTGGGCGAGCGGTCGGGAATGGCCCAGGTCGTCGAGCTCGGCATCTTGGCGCCGTAGTAGACGACGATGCCGGCGGCGGCGATGCCGCCCCAGATGGCGAGAACGAAACACCAGTAGACCAGCCGGCCGAAGATGCCGAACAGGCCGCGCTTGGGCTTGCGCGAGCGGCCGCGCGGTGTGGCGCGCGCCTTGGAAGATTTACGCTTGGCCGGGGCTTTGCGGCGGCTGGGCACGACGCGATCCTCCTCGCGCACCGAAAAGTCATCGTCGTCCGCAGCATTGCGCGGTCCGTCGAAGCTGGGCTCGATGCGTCTGTCGTTCCGGTTCGCCATACCTGCTTGTCCGGCCCCCATGCCAATGGCGTTCCGGTTGGACAGTAAATGCGGCGATTTAAGGGGGCGTTAAGTCAGGCGGGCTCGCCACCTGTGGGCAAAGCATCGCCTGCCGTCTCACCGGAAGCAGGGGCAACATGGCAAAGCCGCCGTTCATTCGAACGGCGGCGCCCAATGAAGCAGCCTCGATCAACCGGGGATCGGATCATTCGGACCCGGGTCGTTCGGCTTGTCCGGCTTGTCGGGGCGATCCGGCTTGTCGCTGCCCTTGTGGCAAGGGCTCGACGGATCGTTCTTGTCGCAGCAATTGCTGCTTTGCAGATAGCGCGGATCCTTCGGCTTCCATTCGCAGCGGCGGATCTCGGTCGACTGACACGCGGTCACCGCCGAAGCGGCGACGACGGCCAGAATGATGTTACGAAGTGCACTCACGGTTCTCTCCTTTGAAATGAAATTTCCCACCTCACGAGACTGGGTCGTCGTGGGGCAGGAAAAGGTTCAAAGGATTTTTCGAATTGTTTCGGGCTTGCTCAGGCTACCGGAGGATGGGGGCAAGAACTTACGGCCCGACCGTCTTGCTTAGCGCAGCCGAAATACGCTCGCGCAGGATCTCGGCCATGTCGGTGTCCATGTGCAGGCGAACGCGGCCGCCGCGGGCATCGACAAGCGTCACCGCGACACCATCAAGCGTATCGTCCTTGGCCGGCTCGACAGCCGCGACCATGAACTCATGTTCTTTTCGATCGGGTTTTTCGGCGGCCATGGCTGTTTCTCCTGGCTGGCAACCCAGAGCATACGCCTATTCGTCGTCGTCGTCGCCGCCAGCCTTGGACCACGAGTGCGGGACGATACGTTTCTGGGTGTCGCTGTCGACATAGGCCCACCAGCCTTCGTCGCTGTCGTCCCACTGCCCGCCGGCAACCTTCAGCCGGGCGAGCGACCTGTATTGCGCGACCGATTCATTTTCCTGGCCGTCGCGGTCGGTCCAGTAGACTGTTACCTTCGTGCCATCGGTAGGCGCGGTGGCGATCGGCAATTTGGCGCTCATGGAGTTCCCCTCGGATTCTGCCCTGCAACGATAGACGTCCGCGCGGCCCGGTAAAGCCACGCGGGCGGCAATTGTCAGCGACGGCTGAGTAGTGCGGCGAGAAGGCCAAACACAGCAACGCCCACGAGCGCGGTCGTCATCGGGTTGTCCTGGGCGGTCTTCTGCGCCACGCGCGCCTGCTTGCGCATCGCCGGCAGGGCCTCGGTAAAGCGGTCGTAGAAGCCCTCATAGAGCTCGGAGGCGCTCTCGCGGCTGTCTGCGAGCGCGGCTGAGCCGCGCTTGGACATAGCCTTGGTCAAGGAAGCGACCTGCTTGGTCAGCTGGGAAACCTGGTCTTCAAGCTCGGTCTGGATTTCTTCACGGGTCGTGGCCATTCGGGTGCATCCTTTCACTAGATTACACAGCCCAAACGGCCAACACCGTCGCTTCGTTCCCTCAAAAAACCTGCCGCAACGTCAGCTATGCGCGAAGATGTCTTCTTCGTCCCAGCCCATCAGGTCGAGCTTGGCGCGGACGGGCAGGAAGCGGAAGCAGGCCTCGGCCTCGCTGGCACGGCCATCGCGTTCAAGCCTGCCGGCCAGCACGTCGCGCAGACGGTGCAGGTAGAGCACGTCCGAGGCGGCATACTCCAGCTGCTCGGGCGACAGCGTCTCGGCTGCCCAGTCGGACGACTGCTGCTGCTTCGACAGGCTGACGCCCAAAAGCTCGTTGCAGATGTCCTTGAGGCCGTGGCGATCGGTATAGGTACGGGTCAGGCGCGAGGCAATCTTGGTGCAGAACACCGGCTCGGCCATGACGCCGAAGGCGTTGTAGAGCACGGCGATGTCGAAGCGGCCGAAGTGGAACAGCTTCGTCACCTTGCGGTTCTTGAGCAGGCTGACGAGGTTCGGCGCCTTCTTCTGCCCGGGCGCGATCTGGATGACGTCGGCGGTGCCGTCGCCAGGCGAGATCTGGACGACGCAGAGGCGGTCGCGATGCGGGTTCAGGCCCAGCGTCTCGGTGTCGATGGCAACCGCATCGACATTGTAATGGGTGAGGTCGGGCAGGTCGTTCTTGTGGAAACGGATGGTCATTGTCTTCTCCGATCGCGGCTTGGTTTCTCACTTGCCGCGATCGGAGAAAAAATCAACAGAAACCTTGGCTTCGAGCTCAGCTACGCTTGGTCAAGGCGTCGAGAATGCGGGCCCAGGAGCGCTGGCCCTTGTGGAACGAGGCTAGGTCGTACTTCTCGTTTGGCGAATGGATGCGGTCGTCGGGCAGGGCGAAACCGACCAAAAGCGACTCCATGCCGAGCAAGGTCTGGAAGTCGCCGACGATCGGGATCGAGCCGCCCATGGCGAGCATGACTGCAGGCTTCGGCCACTCGTCCGACAGCGCGTCCTTGGCCTTGGCGAGGAACGGCGAGTCATAAGACAGCTGGATCGCCGGCCCGGCGCCATGCTCGTGGAACTCGACGCTGCAATCGGCCGGGATGCGTGCCCTGACGAACGCGCGGAAGGCGGCGCGGATCTTCTCGGGGTCCTGCTTGTGCACGAGGCGGAACGACACCTTGGCGGAAGCTTCCGCCGCGATGACCGTCTTGAAACCCTTGCCGGTGTAGCCGCCTGATATGCCGTTGAACTCGGCGGTCGGGCGGGCCCACACCAGCTCGAGCACCGAGCGGCCCTTTTCGCCGGAAGGAATCGACAGGCCGATCTCGCCGAGGAAGTTCTCGGCGGTCTCGCCGAGCGTTTCCCACGACTTCAGCACTTGCGAGGGCGTCTCCTCGACACCGTCATAGAAGCCGGGAATGGTGACACTGCCATCGTCGTCGTGGATGGCGGCCAGGATCTTGGCGAGGATGCGCACCGGGTTGGCGGCAGCACCGCCATATTCGCCCGAATGCAGGTCGCGGTCGGCGGCCTTCACGATCACCTCCTCGCCGACAAGGCCGCGCAGGCCGACGCAGATCGCCGGTGTCTCGCGGTCCCACATGCCGGTGTCGCAGACCATGGCGAAGTCGGCCTTCAGCTCCTCGGCATTGGCCTCGAGAAACGGCTTGAGCGACGGCGAACCCGACTCCTCCTCGCCCTCGAACAAAAGCGTGATCCTGCACGGCAGGCCACCATGCACGTCCTTCCAGGCCCGGCAGGCCTCGACGAACAGCATCAGCTGGCCCTTGTCGTCGGAAGAGCCGCGACCGGTGATGACCTTGATACCGCCCGCGATCTCCTTGATCTTGGGATCGAAGGGATCGTCCTCCCACAGGTTCAGCGGGTCGACCGGCTGGACGTCGTAGTGGCCGTAGAACAGCACATGCGGCGAGCCTTCGGGGCCGTCATGGTGGGCGACGACCATCGGGTGGCCCGGCGTGTCGCGCACGCTGGCGTCGAAGCCGATGGTCTTGAGGTCGGCGACCAGCCATTCGGCGGCCTTGCGGCAGTCGCCTGCAAAGGCCGGGTCGGTGGAGATCGACTTGAGGCGAAGCAGCTCGAAAAGGCGCTCCAGGGACTGGTCGAGATTCTTGTCGAGGCGATCTAGAACGGGTGCGACAGCGGACATTTGGGGTGCCTTTCGATTCTTCTGGGGCGCAACCTAGTTGGCCAACAGGAAAACGAAAAGACGGCAGGATTGGGCCAGTGGCCGACGCTGCGAAAGCTCTGTGAAGTGGACAAAAAAGTGCCGCCGTGGTGGAGGGGGGAGCCACGGCGGCACATTCTTAAACGGTGCGGCAGCCCGGAGAGGGGGATGAGGCTGCCGCAGGGTCCGGATAGGCGGGGGACGGGCCTGAGACCGGACTTCGGCAAAAACTGCCGATGCCCTACATTTGTTCCTTTGAACGTGGCGATTCAAGGGCACGAAGATTACACTTTTGTAACATGCGCGTGATCGGCCCGCCGCCCTGTTCAGCCCTTGCCGAGCGCGCGACGGTACTGTTCGACCGGCATTCCGCCGACGCCCCAATCCTCCAAATCGACTTCATTTATAACCACGAATGTAGTCGCCGGATCCTTGTCCAGGACGTCGACGAGAAGATCGGTGGTTCCCTTGATCAGCGCGGCTTTCTGCTCCGGGGTCACGCCTTCGCGGGTGATCTTGATATTGACGTAAGGCATTCTTGTGCGCTCGCTTCCAACCACTCAGTTCGACTGCAGGTCGAAGTGAAAAACCTTCGCCATGATCTGCCAGCGGCCATCGAGCTTCACCAGCGTCAGGAAGTCGGTGAAATGCTTCGGGCCGATGGCACAGTTGAGCTTGGCGAAGGCCGTCACCGGACCGGCGAACTCGATCGAAACGATGCGGTCGACCCTGGGCTCCGAGCGGCTGGCCGGCGACGGCCGCTTGTCGACGATCGGGAAGTACTCCGCCATGGTCAGATGCAAAAGCTTGCCCTCGGTCGCGCAAGCGTAGATCGCCTCGGGGTGAAATATCTTCCTGAGCCGTTCGGTGTCGCTGAAATGGAGCCCGTCGAAATAGTCCGCGAGCGCCGCGGCCACTTCAGCATAGGCAGCGGCGTGGTCCGTCATCACGTTCATGCCAGTCCCTCCGCCGCCATGGCAGCCACGACCGACGGACGCTGGCGCACGCGCTCGACGAAGGCTGCCAGGCGCGGCCATTGCGTCAGGCCGATCCCTGTCGGGCCGGTCCAGGTGGCGACGACGAAGAGGTAGGCATCCGCCACCGAAAAACCGTCGCCGAGCAGATAGGCACGGCCGTCCGAGAACTGCTTTTCCAGATGGTCGAGGCGCCGCCCGACATTCGCCGCGGCCGCGTCCCTCGCTTCGCCAGTCGCACCGTGGAACAGAGGCGCGAAAGCCTTGTGCAGTTCCGATGCGATGAAGTTCAGGTGCTCCTGCAGGCGGGCCCGCGCAAGCGTACCCGGCTCCGGCGCCAGGTGCCGCGCTGCATTGCTGTCGGCGAGGTACTGGACGATCGCGGCCCCCTCGGTCAGCACCTCGCCATCAGCGAGCTGAAGCGCCGGCACGTAGCCTTTGGGGTTGATCGCCCGGAAATCCGCACCGTTTTCGGTCACCTTGGTGGCGACGTCGACACGCTCGATGTCGAAATCACGCCCCAGCTCGCGCAGCACGATATGCGGGGAAAGCGAGCAGGCGCCGGGTGAATAATAGAGTTTCATGGATGCATTCCTTGCGTCACGGGTTGACGTGGCATGGCTAGCAGACCGCCATCACCTTTGGATACCTGGTAACTTGAGGTTACCTTCACTTTCAGGTATCCAAGCGGTAACGCCGGTGTCCTGGAGGTAACTCAACAAGATCATGGCCCTGAAGGTCCGCAAGAACAGAGCCCCTGAGCCGCCTGAGTCCTGTCCGCTCAGCGAGTGCATGTCGCTGCTCGGTGGCGCCTGGACGCCCAACATCATCTGGTATCTCAGCGCGGGCCCGCGCCGCTTCGGCGAACTGCGCCACGACATCCCCGTGGTGTCGGCAAAGGTGCTGACCGCGCGGCTGCGCGACCTTGAGCAGAAGGGTGCTGTCTGGCGCCGCGTGATGCCAACATCGCCGCCTTCGGTGGAATACGGGCTGACCGAGCTGGGGCAGGAATTCCTGCCGGCAATTTCGACGATCGTCGCGGTCGGCCACAAGCTCAAGCAGCGCAAGGCCGCCCAGGCCCCGGACCGGTCCGGCGACGTGGTGATTCCTGCCGCCTGACATCGGTGCAAGCAGGCGCTCAGCGTCAGCAGAGAAAATCCCGCCCTTTGCAGAACAGGCGTGGCCCGCCTAGTCTCGCGCAAATCCTGAAAAACCAACATTGGAATGACCTACCATGCCCCTGCATGTCCGAGCCGCCCTGCCGCAAGACGCAAGCGCGATGGCGCGAATCCTGAACGAAATCATAGAGATCGGTGGGACGACGGCGCATCGCGAGCGTTTCGATGAAGCGCGCATCATCAACTACTTCATCTCGCCAAAACTCGGAATCAGCTGCTTCGTGGCGGTGGACGGCGAGCAACTGCTGGGGTTCCAGTCACTCGACTGGTCCGACCCGGACTGGCCGGGCGATCGGCTGCCCGCCGACTGGGGCGTCATCGCAACCTTCGTCGATCCGCACGCGCACAAGCGAGGTGCTGGACGGGCATTGTTCGACAACACAGTGGAGGCGGCAAAGAAGGCAGGCGTCAGTTTCATCGACGCGACCATTCGGAAGGAAAACACCGGCGGCCAGGCATTCTATCAGGGGGTAGGCTTCACCGACTATCGCGAGGGGCCAGAGACCATCTCCAAGCGGTTCGCGCCTATCTAGACGCCAGTCGCCCGATACCCGTCAACGACTTGTCAGTAGACGGCGGCAAGGCCAGCTTGACCATGGACAGCCGCGCCGTGCCAAGTTACCCGTATCGCCATGAAAAAAGGCGATCATCTCTTCCTTGTCGACGGCTCCGGCTACATCTTCCGCGCCTATCACGCGCTGCCGCCGCTGACCCGCAAGTCCGACGGGCTGCCGGTCGGCGCGGTCTCGGGTTTCTGCAACATGTTGTGGAAGCTGATGCTCGACGCGCGCAACACCGACGCCGGTGTCGTGCCGACCCACTTCGCCGTCATCTTCGACTATTCTTCGAAGACCTTCCGCAACGAGCTGTACCCCGAATACAAGGCCAACCGCTCGGCGCCGCCCGAGGATCTGATCCCGCAGTTCGGCCTGATCCGCCAGGCGACCAAGGCCTTCGAGCTGCCTTGCATCGAGATGGAGGGCTTTGAGGCCGACGATCTGATCGCGACCTACGCCAGGCTCGCCTGCGAGGCCGGTGGCGACACCACCATCGTCTCATCCGACAAGGATCTGATGCAGCTCGTCGGTCCGACGGTGACGATGTACGACCCGATGAAGGACCGCCAGATCAACATTCCCGAAGTCATCGAGAAATGGGGCGTGCCGCCCGAAAAGATGATCGACCTGCAGGCGCTGACCGGCGACTCGGTCGACAACGTGCCCGGCGTTCCCGGCATCGGACCGAAGACGGCAGCACAGCTGCTCGAACAGTTCGGCGACCTTGACACGCTGCTCGCCCGCGCCGGCGAGATCAAGCAGGACAAGCGCCGCCAGTCGATCATCGACAATGCCGACAAGGCGCGCATTTCGCGCGAACTTGTGCGGCTCAAGCTCGACGTGCCGGTGACCGATGCGCTCGAAGACTTCGTGCTGCAGCCGCCCAACGGGCCAAAGCTGATCGGCTTCCTCAAGACGATGGAGTTCACCTCGCTGACCAGGCGCGTCGCCGAAGCCACCGGTACCGAGGCCGGCGAGATCGAGGCCGTGCCTGTTGCCGTGCAATGGGGTGCGGATGCGCATGGGCCCGATGTCGGCTCGGGTACGCCAGTTTGGAGCCCCTCATCCCCTACCGGACCTTCTCCCCGTAAAAATGGGGAGAAGGAGGATGGCCGCAACGCCGACGCCTCCCTCGCCCCGTCCTTACGGGGAGAGGGTAAGGGTGAGGGGCAAGACACCCCGACAGCCCTCGCCAACAAGCTGGCAGCAGCCGCGGCAGCGGAAAAATTCGACCACGCCGCCTATGTCACCATCCGTGACCTCGCGACACTGAAGGCCTGGGTGGCCGAGGCGACCGAGGCCGGTGTCATGGCATTCGACACCGAGACCAATTCGCTCGATCCGATGCAGGCCGAGCTCGTCGGCATTTCTTTCGCCACCGCACCCGGCCGCGCCGCTTATGTGCCGCTCGCCCACAAGAGCGGGCGCGGCGACCTGCTCGGCGGCGGGCTTGTCGAAAACCAGATTCCGGTGCGCGACGCCCTCGCCGTGCTCAAGCCGCTGCTCGAAGACGGCTCGGTGCTGAAGATCGCGCAGAACCTGAAATACGACCTGGTGGTGATGAACCGCCACGGCGTCGACGTGCGTCCGTTCGACGACACGATGCTGTTGTCCTACGTGCTCGACGGCGGCACCAATGGCGGCCACGGCATGGACCCGCTGTCGGAGAAATGGCTCGGCCATACGCCGATCGCCTTCAAGGACATCGCCGGCTCCGGCAAGAGCTTCGTCGGCTTCGACCAGGTCGAGATCGACAAGGCGACCGCCTACGCCGCGGAGGATGCCGACGTGACGCTGCGCCTGTGGCGCGTGCTCAAGCCGCGCCTCGCCGCCAAGGGGCTGACCTCGGTCTACGAAAGGCTGGAGCGGCCGCTGGTGCCGGTACTGGCTGAGATGGAGCAGCGCGGCATTTCGGTCGACCGGCAGATCCTGTCGCGGCTGTCGGGCGAGCTTGCCCAGGGTGCGGCGCGGCTGGAAGACGAGATCAACACGCTTGCCGGCGAACGCTTCAACATCGGCTCGCCCAAGCAGCTCGGCGACATCCTTTTCGGCCGCATGGGCCTGCCCGGTGGCACCAAGACCAAGACCGGCCAGTGGTCGACCTCGGCGCAGGTGCTCGAAGACCTCGCCGCGGAGGGTCACGAACTGCCGCGCAAGATCGTCGACTGGCGCCAGCTGACCAAGCTGAAATCGACCTACACCGACGCCCTGCCCGGCTTCATCAACCCCGAGACCAAGCGCGTCCACACCTCCTACGCGCTCGCCGCCACCACCACGGGGCGCCTGTCATCGTCGGACCCGAACCTGCAGAACATCCCGATCCGCACCGCCGAGGGCCGCAAGATCCGCACCGCCTTCATCGCCGACAAGGGCAACAAGCTGATCTCGGCCGACTACAGCCAGATCGAGCTGCGCGTGCTTGCGCATGTCGCCGACATCGGCCAGCTCAAGCAAGCCTTCGCCGACGGTGTCGACATCCATTCCATGACCGCGTCGGAAATGTTTTCGGTACCGGTCGAAGGCATGCCGTCGGAAGTGCGCCGCCGCGCCAAGGCGATCAACTTCGGCATCATCTACGGCATCTCGGCCTTCGGCCTCGCCAACCAGCTGTCGATCCCGCGCGAGGAGGCCTCCGACTACATCAAGAAGTATTTCGAGCGCTTCCCCGGCATCCGCGCCTATATGGACGAGACCAAGGCGTTTTGCCGCGACAACGGCTATGTCGAGACCATCTTCGGCCGCCGCATCCACTATCCGGAAATCCGCTCGTCGAACCCTTCGGTGCGCGCCTTCAACGAACGCGCCTCGATCAACGCCCGCCTGCAGGGCACCGCCGCAGACATCATCCGCCGCGCGATGATCCGCATGGACGACGCGCTGGTCGCGGCCAGGCTGTCGGCACGCATGCTGCTGCAGGTGCACGACGAACTGATCTTCGAGACCATCGAGAGCGAGGTCGAAGCGACGATCCCGGTCGTGCGCCACGTCATGGAAAACGCCGCCATGCCGGCGGCGTCGATGTCGGTGCCGCTGCATGTCGACGCCCGCGCCGCCGACAACTGGGACGAGGCGCACTGAGATGGAGCTTGCAACGTCGTCGAACCTTTCGACGTTGCTGTCCTTCGCGCTGACCTCGCTGATCATCGAGCTGACGCCGGGGCCGAACATGACCTATCTGGCGCTGGTCTCGGCCAGCGAAGGCCGGCGGGCAGGCTTTGCCACGGTTGCGGGCATTGCGCTGGGCCTCGCTGTCCTCGGCGTGGTCGCGGCGCTCGGCGTCACCGAGCTGATCCAGGCTTCGAACCTGCTCTACGATGGGCTGCGCTGGGCCGGCGTGCTGTTCCTGCTCTATCTTGCATGGGAAGGCTGGGTCGGCCGCAGCGAGGCTGTCGCCAATGACGCTGGTGCCGACCGGCGCTATTTCACCCGCGGGCTTTTGACCAACCTGCTCAATCCCAAGGCCGCGATCTTCTACGTCGCCGTGCTGCCGACCTTCATCGTCGCCGACCGTCCGGTGCTTGCGCAGACGATTACGCTGACCGCGATCTATGTCGCGGTCGCAACCGGCATCCATGCGCTGATCGTCGTTCTGGCAAGCCGGCTCGAACCGCTGCTCAACGACGCGCGTATCGAAGGCATCGCTCGGCGCGCACTTTCGGCACTGCTGGCAGCGGTGGCGATCTGGTTCGCGTTTTCGACGGCGCGGTAGCCGCTAGGCGGCGATCGCAGCGCATTTGGCGCAGGTGCCGCGGAACTCGATGACCGCCTTCTTGGCGACGAAACCGGTCGACCCGACCCAGTCGTCGAGCTGCTTGCCGATCGCCTCGTCCGAGATCTCGGTGACCTGGCCGCAAGCGTCGCAGATGGCGAAGGCGGTCATGCGGCGGTTGTGATGGCTGTGGTCGTGCGGCTCGGTACAGGCGACAAAGGCATTCAGGCTTTCGAGGCGGTGGACGAACCCGTCCTTCATCAGCGATTCAAGGGCACGGTAGACCTGCAAAGGCGCGCGAAAACCCTCGTCGCGCAGCTGGTCGAGCAGCGTGTAGGCGCTGAGCGGCCCGGTCGCCACTTCCAGCTTCTCCAGTACCTTCTGCTGGTTCTTCGTCAGCGTAACCCGCGCCGCCATGCTTTCATCCTTCGTTGCCCGGCCAGGTGGCCGGACGGAACAATCCATCGCCTAAGATGGCGACAGGACAAGGGTTTTGCTAGCGCGTCCCGCCGGCAAAGACAATCTGCCCCAACGGCAACCGGCGGGAACGCCCGCCGCCTGCACGTTCGGAGCTTAAGCGCGCCGGCTTACTTCTTCTGCCGCGCCGGACCTTCGCGCTCCGACGAGCGCGCCCACAGATTGATGTCGGCCTCGCGGGCGTAGGTGTCGATCTCGGCCAGTTCGGCTTCGCTGAAGGCCGCGTTCTTCAACGCGCCGACGCAATCCTCGACCTGCTCGGGGCGGCTGGCGCCGATCAGCGCCGACGTCACGCGGCCGCCGCGCAGCACCCAGGCCAGCGCCATCTGCGCCAGGGTCTGGCCGCGCCGCTCGGCAATCGCGTTGAGCGCGCGGATGTTGGCGAGGTTCTTGTCGTTGAGGAAGGCTGGGCGCAGCGACTTGCCTTGCGCCGCGCGGCTGCCTTCCGGCACGCCGCCAAGGTACTTACCGGTCAGCATGCCCTGCGCCAGCGGCGAGAACACGATCGAACCTATGCCGAGTCCGTCGAGCGCGTCGAGCAGGCCATCATCCTCGACCCAGCGGTTGATCAGCGAATAGCTCGGCTGGTGGATCAGGCAGGGCGTGCCGAGCTGGCGCAGGATGTCGGCCGCCTCGCGGGTGCGCTGGGCGTTGTATGACGAAATGCCGGCATAAAGCGCCTTGCCGGAACGCACGGCATGGTCGAGCGCGCCCATCGTTTCTTCCAGCGGCGTGTCGGGGTCGAAGCGGTGCGAATAGAAGATGTCGACATAGTCGAGGCCCATGCGCTTCAGGCTCTGGTCGAGGCTCGCCAGCACGTATTTGCGGCTGCCCCACTCGCCATACGGCCCCGGCCACATGTCGTAGCCAGCCTTGGTCGAGATGATCATCTCGTCACGCAGGCCGGCAAAATCGGTGCGCAGGATGTCGCCAAAGGCCGTCTCGGCCGAGCCGGGCGGCGGGCCGTAATTGTTGGCGAGGTCGAAATGAGTGATGCCGAGGTCGAAGGCCTTCTGGCAGATGGCGCGCTTGGTCTTGTGCGGCGTGTCCTCGCCGAAATTGTGCCACAGGCCAAGCGAGATCGCCGGCAGCTTGAGGCCCGACCTGCCGCAGCGATTGTAGACCATGTTTTCGTAACGGTTCGGGGCGGGCGCATAAGACATATCAGGTCCTTCAGATTGGGCGTGGCGCCGATGCCGCCCTACCTTGCCACTTGCGGGAAGGGTCGCGATGCATGGCGCCACGCGACATGCGAGAGACGAGATGGGAGCCAGCAACGGTGCTTCGCGACCTAGATACTTGGTTGCACCACCACCTGTCCACCTGGGCGCGGTCGGGTGGACAGGGCGCGGCAAGGGTACCCCCACCCCTAACCCCTCCCCACAAGGGGGAGGGGACACCCCGCCCTGGAGCCTTCGTTCGGCCGACAACGCTTCCGCAGAGATTGCTCGGTGGGCCTCAAGGTCCCCCTCCCCCTTGTGGGGAGGGGTTAGGGGTGGGGTATTTGCTGAGCTGAACCCTGTCGGCGAACTAACGACGACCAGACCGACCAACAGCTACTTGGCCAGCAGCCCCCTTGCAGCAGCGGGCCCCAGCGGCTCGGGCCGTTCGCAGGTCGTCTGCATCTCGACGAACTTCTTCGTCTCGCCCGACTTCAGGATGCCGGTCATGATGTCGATGACGTGGTTGGCAAGTTCCAGCGAACAGCGGTGTGGCCGGCTCTGCATGATCGCCAGCGCCATGTCGGCCAGGCCCGCGGCGCGGTAGTTGGCCATCATGCCGTGCGGGTGCTTTTCGTTGGCCACCGAGAACGGATGGTCCCATTTCGGGAGCGTCTTCACCGCCTTTTCACCCCTGGTGTAGCTGAGATCACCGCCGAAGAAGTTGGGGTCCGGCATGTGGATGGTGCCTTGCTCGCCATAAAGCTCCATCGGCGCATGGCCGCTGTCCCACACGTCCCAGCTGGCGTTGAAGGTGAATGCCGCCCCGTTCTCGAACTCCATCAGCGCCAGGATCGTCGTCGGCGTCGTCACCGGGATCTTTTCACCGGCGCGCGGCTTGGACGAGATGGTGCGTTCCTTGGCCGGGATCGAGGCCAGTGCTGCCACGCGTTTCACCGGCCCGATCAGCTGGACCAGATTGGCGATGTAATACGGCCCGAGATCGAGGATCGGTCCGCCGCCGGGCTGGAAGAAGAAGTCGGGATTGGGGTGCCAGTGCTCCATGCCGTGGCTCATCACATGGCAGGTGCCCGAGGTGATCTTGCCTACCTTGCCCGAGTCGATCAGGTGCCGCGCCAGCTGGTGCGAGCCGCCGAGGAAGGTATCGGGCGCCGAGCCGATGCGCACGCCCTTCTTGTCGGCGCGCTTCTTGAGGTCGAGCCCGTCCTTGATCGCCAGCACGAAGGGCTTTTCCGAATAGACATGCTTGCCGGCGTCGATCGCCTGCTTCGACACCTCGTAGTGCACCGCCGGAATGGTCAGGTTAACAACGATGTCAATGTCCTTGGCCTTGAGCAGGTCATCGACGGTCTCGGCACGCAGCTTGAACTCCCTTGCCCTCGCCCTGGCCGCATCCATGTTGATGTCGGCGCAGGCGCGCATCTCGATGCCTTTGAATTCAGGCGCATGCTTGAAATAGGTCTTCGAGATGTTGCCGCAGCCGATCACCCCGACCCCGAGTTTCCTTGCCATATGCTGCTCCCCCTAGAAGGTCTTGGCGGCTGCGATCGAACGGCTTGCGAAGCGGTCGAAATCAGCCGGGTTGTCGTGTTCCATGACAAAATACTTCGCCGGCGTGTTCTTGCGCAAAGCCGTCACCAGCCCGGCCCAGTCGACCGTGCCGTGGCCGACATCGGACCAGCCGTCCTCGTTGGCCGCCTCGCCCTGCGGCGCGATATCCTTGACGTGGACAGCCAGGATGCGCGGGCCGAACTCCTCGATCCAGTGCAACGGGTCGGAGCCGCCACGGATCACCCAGGCAATGTCGACCTCCCATCCGATATCAGGCGCGGCTTCCAGGATGAGGCGCTGCGGCACCAGCCCACCCTCAACCGGCACGAACTCGAAGTCATGGTTGTGCCAGGCGAAGTCGAAGCCAGCGTCCCTGGCCTTGGCTCCGATGGCGGCGAGGCGATTGCCGAACGCCCGCCAGCCTTCGGCGTCGGTCGGCCGCTCCGCCGGCTCGAGCCAGGGGCAGGCAATCAGCTTCATGCCGAGCGTGCGGGCAATGTCGACCGCCTTGGCGAAGTCCTGTTCCAGCATGTCGAAGCCGAAATGACCGCTCGGCATGGCGAGACCGTTCTTGTCGAGCTCGGCGCGAAAAGCCTCGGGCTCTTCGTAGACCGCACCAAAGCCCTCGACCTGGGTGTAGCCGAGGGCACCCAGTGTCTTGAGCACCTTGTCCCAGGGTTGGAAGTTGCGGGCGCTGTAGAGTTGGAATGACCAGTCCATGGTTCTGTCCGTTTGCTTGGGGGATGTCAGATGCGATTGCCGCTTTGGCCGTCGAACAACGAGGCGCGCGCCGGGTCGAAGCCGATGCGCAACTGATCGCCAGATGCCAGATGGCGCTCGGCCTCGACGCGAAAGGCGAAACCCTGGCCGCCGAGCTTCGTCCAGACCAGCGTGTCAGAGCCCATTGGTTCGACCAGCTCGACGCCGGCATCAGCCGAAAACGGCATGGCGCGCGCCACGTCGCCGAGTGCGATGTGTTCGGGGCGGATACCCAGCACCGCCTTGCCGGGAGCCGCGACGGCGTCGAAGCCATAACGATCGAGCGGGATCTTTGCTCCGGCAATGGCAAAGGCCGGCTCCGCACCGCCTTCGATCTCGCCGTCGAGAAAATTCATGCCGGGCGAGCCGAGGAAGCCGGCGACGAAGCGATTGACCGGGCGATTGTAGATCACCTGCGGCGCGTCGAGCTGCTGGATCACGCCGCCCCTCATCACGGCGATACGGTCAGCCAGCGTCATCGCCTCGATCTGGTCATGGGTGACGTAGATCATGGTGTTGGCGAGCTTCTGGTGCAGCCGCTTGATCTCGACGCGCAGCTCCGAGCGCAGCTTGGCGTCGAGGTTGGATAGCGGCTCGTCGAACAGGAAAACGTCGACATCACGCACCAGTGCCCGGCCGATCGCCACGCGCTGGCGCTGGCCGCCTGACAGCGCCGCCGGCTTGCGCTTGAGCAGCGGCTCGATCTGCAGAATCTCGGCTGCGCGGGCGATACGTCTTGCGATCTCGTCCTTCGCCATGCCCGCCGTCTTCAGGCCGAAGGACAGGTTTCCCTCCACCGTCATCTGCGGATAGAGCGCATAGGACTGGAACACCATGCCGATGCCGCGGTCCTTGGGCTCCTCCCAGGTGACGTTCTTGCCCTTGATGAATATCTGTCCGTCGGAGACATCGAGCAGGCCGGCGATGCAGTTGAGCAGGGTGGACTTGCCGCAGCCCGAGGGACCGAGCAGCACCAGGAACTCACCCTCCGGCACGTCGAGATTGAGCTCCTTCAGCACGTCATAGGCGCCGAAGCTGAGCGAGACATCCTTGACCACGACACTCGTCATCGCCTCATCCCTTCACCGCGCCAGCGGCGATGCCGCGGACGAAAAGCTTGCCGGAAACGAAATAGATCACAAGCGGAACCAGACCCGTCAGCAGTGTCGCCGCCATGTTGACGTTGTATTCCTTCACGCCCTGCACGGCGTTGACGATGTTGTTGAGCTGGACCGTCATCGGGTAGGTGTCGGGCTTGGTGTAGACGACGCCGAACAGGAAATCGTTCCAGATGCCGGTGACCTGCAGGATGATGGCGACGACAAAGATCGGCAGCGACATCGGCAGCATGATCCTGAGGTAGATGGTCCAGAATCCGGCGCCATCGACGCGCGCGGCCTTGAACAGTTCTTCCGGCAGCGAGGCGAAATAGTTGCGGAACAACAGCGTCAGGATCGGCATGCCGAAGATGGTGTGCACCAGCACCAGCCCCCACAGGCTGCCATAGAGCCCGATCTCGCGTAGCACGATGACGATCGGGTAGAGCATCACCTGGTAGGGGATGAAGGCGCCTACGACGAGCACGGTGAAGAACACCTCGGCGCCCTTGAAGCGCCAGTTGGCGAGCGCGTAGCCGTTGACCGAGGCAATGGCGATCGACAGGAACACCGACGGCACGGTGATGCGCACCGAGTTCCAGAAACCGCGCGAAAGCCCGTCGCAGTTGAGACCCGTGCAGGCCGTCGACCACGCCTTGACCCAGGGCTCGAAAGTGATCTCGACAGGCGGCGAGAAGATGTTGCCGAACCTGATCTCGGGCATGCCTTTCAGCGACGTCACCACCATGACGTAGAGCGGCAGCAGGTAGTAGATCGCGACGACGAAGAGCGTGCCGTAGATGAAGATGTTGCGGCGGGAGAATGTGCGCCGCGGTCTTGGACCGCTGGGTCCGACAAGACCGCCAGCGCTGCTTGCCGCCGGCGCGACTGCCGCCATGTCGGGCACTGCGCGGAAAACCTGCTCAACCATGGCGCCGCTTGCCCCCGAATTCGAGATACGCCCAGGGCACGACGACGATGACCACCGAAAGCAGCATCATCGTCGAGGCGGCGAAGCCCTGGCCCAGGTTCTGCGCCAGGAACATGTAGTTGTAGACGTATTTCGCCGGCACCTCCGAGGCGATGCCCGGACCGCCGCTGGTCTGGGCGACGACGAGGTCGTAGACCTTGACGATGCCGCTTGCGATGATGACCAGCGTCGTGACCAGCACCGGCCGCATCATCGGAATGACGATGAAGACATAGGTCTTCCAGGTCGGGATGCCGTCGACGCGGGCGGCCTTCCAGATATCGGCGTCGATGCCGCGCAGCCCGGCCAGCATCAGGCACATGATCAGCCCGGTGCCCTGCCACAGCCCGGCGATCAGGATGCCGTAGATGACGATGTCTGCATCGTAGAGCGGATCGAAGGTGAAGCTCGTCCAGCCGAGATTGCGCACCACCTGCTGGATGCCGAAATTCGGGTTGAGGATCCACTGCCAGGCAAGCCCGGTGACGATGAAGGACAGCGCAAAAGGATAGAGGAAGATCGTGCGGAAGGTGTTTTCGAAGCGGATCTTCTGGTCCATCAGCGCCGCCAGCAGGAAGCCGATGACCAGCGAGAAGACCAAGGTGCAGACCCCGTAGATGGCGATGTTTTCGACCGCCGTCAGCCAGCGCGGCGTCGCCCACAGGCGCTCATATTGCTCGAGGCCGACGAAGCTTGCGCGCGGCAGAAGCTTGGAATTGGTGAAGGAATAAAACACGGTCCACGCGGTGCCGCCGACGAAAATGACCAGCGCGGTCAGGATCATCGGGATCGAGGCGATCTTGGCGTTCAGGTTGCGAAACAACCGGCTCGGTCGGCCCTGATACATCGGGGTCATCGGTCGGCACCCATCCGGATCGTGTGGCAATCTGCCGGTCCCGACACGTCGGGGCCGGCAGAACGCCGCTGTCATGACTGCAGCATCTCAAGCAGGGACCGGGTCGGGAAACCCGGAGAGCCTGCCCTAGTCCGCAGCGGCGATGATTTCGGCAAAACGCTTCTGCGCGTCCGCTGCCGAAAGCTCCTTGTTGGCGAAGAACTCGACGAACAGGTCGTTGACCTGGGTCACGCCATCGGCCGACATCAGCTGGTCGGGCGCCGGGATGATGTTGCCCTTGGCAAGGATCTCAAGCCCCTTCTTCATGCAGTCGTTGGCGGCGTTCAGGTCGACGTCGCCACGCACCGGCAGCGAGCCCTTCTTGAGATTGAAAGCAACCTGCGTCGCCGGCGACAGCATCACCGAGGCAAGGGCTTCCTGTGCCTTGGCCTTCTCGGGGTCGGTCTGCTTGGGGAAGTAGAAGGCATCGCCGCCGGTCGAGATGATCTCGTTGACGCCGAGGCCGGGCAGGCAGGTGTAGTCCTTGCCGGCAACCTGGCCCGCGACCTGGAACTCGCCCTGGGCCCAGTCGCCCATGATCTGCCCGCCGGCCTTGCCGTTGATCACCAGGCTGGTGGCCTGGTTCCATTCCTGGACGTTGGACTTGGCCGACATATTGCGCGCCTGGTCGGCGGCGGCGAAGACCTTGGCCATTTCGGCGCCGGCGGCCAAAGTCGCGTCCTTGTCGCCGAACACTTTCTGGAACGTTTCCGGACCGGCAAGCGCGACGAGAATCACCTGGAAGGCGAGCGTCGTCTGCCAGGGCTGCTGGCCGATGGCGAGCGGCACGACACCGGCCTTTTCCAGCGCCGGAGCCGCCGCCACGAACTCGTCCCAGTTCTTGGGAACGGCGACGCCTGCGTCGGCAAACGCCTTGTTCGACAGCCACAGCCATTGCTGCGAGTGGATGTTGACCGGCACGCAGTAGATCTTGCCGTCGAGCGTGCAGCCGTCGAGCAGGCTCTTGGGATGGATGAACTTGGTCCAGCCTTCCTTCTCGGCCAGTTCGGTGAAGTCGCGCATCAAGCCGGCCTGGACAAGCTCCTCCGCCTGGCGGCCGTGGTTGAACTGGGTCGCGCCCATCGGGTCGCCGCCGGTGATGCGGCTGATCATGATCGGCCGGGCGATGTCGCCGGAACCGGCAATCGCACCATCGATCCATTTGTTGCCGGTGGCGTCGAAGGCCTTGGCAAGTTCGGCAACCGCCGCCGCCTCGCCGCCGGAGGTCCACCAGTGCGTCACTTCAAGATCGGTCGCGGAGGCCGAACCAACAGCCCCAAACACGACTCCTGCCGCAAATGCAGCGGTCGTCAGCCTATAACGCATCGTACTCCTCCCTGAATCTGAAACGTTACAGGTGCGGACGTTATGCGATGTTTTTGGGCGCCGCAATGGGTATCCCGTGATTTTCTTCGCTACCCGAACTAAAGCGGCAATCTTGACGACGACCTCCAGGCTTAGCAAAAGCCGCTGCGATGCAGCATTATCAAGCAGAATGTACAGATGAATCAACGACAACTACCGGTGCTGCAATGCACGATACCCGGGCGCGCCACCGACTCGGCGAAGGCCCGGTTTTGGGCAAAATTAGCACAACCTGAAACGTTACAGTTATTGCGGTAAGCGCTTGCAAGGTTCATCATGCAAATGCGATATGCGCCGAGCAGATAATATGGCGGGGCAACGGCCATGAACGACAAGACACCGCCGGACGAAAGTGCCGAACCGACCGCTGGCGGGGAGGCCAATCCGCCGACGCTGAAGACCATCGCCTTCATGACCGGCCTCGGCGTCACCACGGTGTCGCGGGCGCTCAAGGATGCGCCCGAAATCGGCGCGGCGACCAGGCAGCGGGTGCAGCTCGTCGCCCGCCAGATCGGCTATCGGCCCAACCGCGCCGGCGTGCGCCTGCGCACCGGCAAGACCAACGTCATCTCCCTGGTGCTCAACACCGAAGAGCAAATCGGCGGCTTCGTCTCCGATCTGATCTACGGCATCTCCGAAGCCCTGGCGCAGACGCCCTATCATCTCGTCGTCACGCCCTATTCGCGCAACAACGATCCGCTCGAGCCGGTGCGTTATGTCGTCGAGACCGCGTCCGCTGACGGCGTCATCATCTCGCGCACCGAGCCCGACGACAAACGCGTGCGCTACATGACCGAGCGCGGCATGCCATTCGCCACCCATGGCCGCACCCATATGGGCATCGACCACCCGTTCCATGATTTCGACAACCACGCCTATTCGGTCGAGGCGGTGAAGAAGCTCGCCGCCCTCGGGCGCAAGCGACTGGCGCTGCTCGCGCCGCCTTCCAACCTCAGCTACTACAGGCACATGCGCGACGGCTTTGCCGACGCCTTGATGGAACACGGTCTCAGCGAGGTGCCGTTCCCCACGGCGACTGTCGACCACTCGATCGAAGACATCCGTGCGGTCACATCAGAACTGATGCGCCGGCCGAACCGCCCCGATGGCTTCGTCAGCGGCGCGGGCGCCGGCACGTTTGCGCTGGTCGCCGGTGTCGAGGATGCGGGCTTCAAGCTCGGCCAGGACGTCGACATCGTCTCCAAGCAGTCGTCAAAGCTGCTGCACCTGCTCAGGCCGCAGCTTTATGTCGTCAATGAAGACGTGCGACTGGCCGGCGCGGAGCTCGCCCGCGCGGTACTCGGCCGCATCGCCGGCCGCGACATCGCCGCGCTGCAGAGCCTCAGCCAGCCGAGCGCGGTCGAGGCCTACGAGGCTTAAGCCGCACCGCTACCCCACGGGCCGTGGAACGCGCCCGGCGCATCGATGCGCTCGAAGCCGTGGGCGCCGAAGAAATCGCGCTGCGCCTGGGTCAGGTCGGTCGAGCCGCGGCCCTGGCGATAGCCGTCGAAATAGGCAAGTGCTGACGACAGCGCCGGCACCGGCAGTCCTGCTTCGGCGGCACGGGCAACAATGCGGCGCAGCGAGGGATGCGCCTTGCCCATCATCTCGACGAAGGCCGGCACCATCAGAAGGTTTGTCGACGGGTCAGCCTTGCCGAAGGCCTCGGCGATGGTGTCGAGGAACTGCGAGCGGATGATGCAGCCGGCGCGCCAGATCTTGGCGATCGTCGGCATCGGCAGGTTCCAGCCGAACTCCTTCGAAGCGCCCGCCATCACCGCAAACCCTTGAGCATAGGCGGCGATCTTGCCGGCAAACAACGCAAGCTCGAGATCGCCAAGCACGTCGCCCCGGTCGCCTGCGAACTTCAGCGCGTTGGCGCCATAGGCCTTCTCGGCCGCCAGCCGCTCGTCCTTCATCGACGACAGCACGCGCGCCGCGACCGCCGCCTCGATCGCCGTCGCCGGGATGCCGAGCTGCTGCGCCTCGATCACCGACCATTTGCCGGTGCCCTTCTGCCCGGCCCGGTCGAGGATGATGTCGACTACCGGACGCCCGGTCTTGGGATCGTCGGCTTCGAGCACGGATGCGGTGATCTCGATCAGGTAGGATTCGAGACGGCCCTTGTTCCAGCCGGCGAAGACCGGGGCGATCTCTTTGGGCCTCATGCCAAGCCCGTCGCGCAGGATGCCGTAGATTTCGGCGATCATCTGCATGTCGGCATATTCGATGCCGTTGTGGATGGTCTTGACGAAGTGGCCGGCACCATCGGTGCCGAGCCAGGCGGCACAGGGCTCGCCCTTGAACTTGGCCGAGATCGCGGTCAGCACGCCTTCGACACGCTGGTAGGATTCAGGCGTGCCGCCGACCATGATCGAAGGACCGTGGCGCGCGCCCTCCTCGCCGCCCGAAACGCCCATGCCGATGAAGGTCAGGCCCGAACCCTCGAGCTCCTTGAAGCGGCGCATGGTGTCACGGAAATTGGCGTTGCCGGCGTCGATGATGATGTCGTTGGCCGACATGACGCCGCGCAGTGCCGCGATCTGTTCGTCGACCGGGGTGCCCGCCAGCACCATGATGATGACGGGACGTGGCGGGCGGATGGCATCGGTCAGCTCTTCGATCGAGGCGCAGGGCACCACCATGTCGCGCAACGCGCCGGCAGATTCGACAAACGCCTGGGTGCGGGCCGGCGTCCGGTTGAAGACAGCGATGCGGTGGCCTTTTTCGGCGATGTTGAGCGCCAGGTTCGAGCCCATAGTGCCCAATCCGATCAGTCCGATTTCGGCTTTTTCCATGATCGCCATTCCTGTCTGCTGATTGCGCTCTTCGAAAGTCGCGGCATGATTGACCGCGCCAGTGACAAGGTCAACTCGACACCCGGCGGGACGCGTTGCTTGGCGATCAACTCGTCGTGGCCTGACCCAGCGTCATCAATCCTTGCGGCGTCGGCCGTAAAGCTCGAGCCGGTGATGGACGATGTCATAGCCAAGCTGGCGGGCGATTTCCTGCTGCAATTGCTCGATGCGGTCGGAGCGGAATTCGATGACGTCGCCAGTGTCCATGTCGATCAGGTGATCGTGGTGGTCGCCACCGGCCTGCTCGAAGCGCGACGGTCCACCCTCGAAGGCGTGGCGGTGGATGGCGCCCATTTCCTCCAGAAGTTTCATCGTCCGATAGACCGTCGACAGCGAGATGCTCTTGTCGATCTGTTCAGCACGGCGGAAGATTTCCAGCGCGTCGGGATGGTCTTCCGTCTCGCCCAATATGTTCAGGATGATCTTGCGCGGACGCGTGATGCGGATGCCCGCCTTGCGCAGCGCTTTCTCGTAATCGGGCTTCCTGGGAACAGGCTTTGTCGCAGTCTTCGTCATGGTGCGACTATGTGCCAGATGACACTCAGTTGCAAAAGATTATGTCGGCGTTCATCCCCAGAAGAAGATGCAGATCTTCACCGCCACGCCCGCTTTCGCGCCTGGCTATTGTCATCCTTCGACAAGCGCATCCTTCGACAAGCTCAGGATGAGGGTGAGCCAAGTTTCTTCACCGCCACGCCCCGTTTCCGGTCTGGCCATTGTCAAGGAACGCTCCCTTGCAGGAGGTATTTCGGGAAGCGGGGCGCGAGGCCATGCCTTCCGATTGATAGTATGTGGAACGAACCTCGCGCACCGCCGGCGATTTCTGTTCCCGTCCGTTCCGCTTCCGCAGACCGCTTGAGGCATTGGCGCCTGTTTGCGGTCCCACTAGCGCATCGTCCAGCGCACCCGGGCCGTAGTGCCCGGAGGGGAACCCTTGGACAGAACCTCCCCGGATCAAGAGCCACGTTAGCCCAAGATCGGAGGCGCCGGTTCCTCCCCACAGATCACCGTCGCGACCGGCGTTCCCATGGGAGGAACTGGGAAGAATTGTACGGCAGGTTTCGAGGGTGTGGAGAAACGGGGGCGGCTATCCACGGTGGATGCTGACAGAGGGTGACAGTTTTGGCGTCGTCGCTTGCGGCTCTGCACCACAGCGGCAGCTTCGACATCACGGCATGCCGTGACCATTCCGCTATGCTAACGGTCACAGGCAACTTCGTGATTGTTGCGCTCCTCGCCAACCCGCTTTCATGCCGGCTATTCGACGCCCAAGAAGAATCTTCCGGCGTGGAAAAGCCTTCCATCAGCCAATCAAAGTCCGCCGGCGCGGCGGTGGGTTATCTTTAGCCTTAGAGCTCAGCCCAACTTGCCCTCTTCCTCGAACGTCACCGCGACATCGGCATTGGCCGACAGCCGTACCTTGTTGCCTTCGGTCTCGGCGACGAGAGCGGTGGAAATATAGTGGTGGTGGCCACGGTGGCTGCCTTCGCCGCTGTCCTTCCTGGTCAGCTTGATGCGGCCGTTCTCGACCCTGTCGACAGTGCCGATGTGGACGCCGTCGGCGCCGATCACTTCCATATGCTCGCGAATATCTGAGGACACGATCGTTCTCCCTGGTTGAGACTGGCGTTGGGGCTGGAAAGAACGACAACGCGCCAGCCGCCAATTGGATGCACGCCAGCCGGCAGCTGCATTTCTACTTGCAAACGATTTGCAATTGCATTGACAAGGCCGCGACGTGCCATTAGGTAAGGCATCGTACCTGCCGCCCGTTCGGCGCGGCTTTTCGAACGGGATTTCCATGACAGCGCTTCGTTTCACCCTTGCCGCCATCGCCATGCTGGCGGTTATGCTCGGACTATCGGCCTGCTCGCAGGAGAGCGAGGCCGGCGGCAAGATGAAGGTGGTCACCACCTTTACCGTCATTGCCGACATCGCCCGCAACGTCGCCGGCGACGCCGCCGAGGTGGAATCGATCACCAAGCCCAATGCCGAGATCCACAATTACCAGCCGACGCCGGGTGACATCATCCGGGCCCAGAAGGCCGACCTGGTGCTGTGGAACGGGCTGAACCTCGAATTGTGGTTCGAGAAGTTCTTCGAAAACCTGGATGGCGTAACGCAGGCCGTGGTGTCGGATGGCGTGGCGCCGATGGGCATCGCCGAAGGGCCTTATACCGGCAAGCCCAATCCGCATGCCTGGATGTCGCCCGAGGCAGCGCTCATCTATGTCGAAAACATCCGCAAGGCGTTTGCCGCCAAGGACCCGAAAAATGCGGAGGTCTACGCCAAAAACGCCGCGGCCTATGCCGAGAAGATCAAGGCGACCGTAGCGCCGATCCACAAGGCCATCGAGACCATTCCCGAGCAGCGGCGCTGGCTCGCCACCAGCGAAGGCGCCTTCTCCTATCTGGCGCGCGACTTCGGCCTGAAGGAGGTCTATCTTTGGCCGATCAATGCCGACCAGCAAGGTACGCCCCAGCAGGTGCGCAAGGTGATCGACCTCGTCAAGGCCAACAGCATTCCGGCGGTGTTCAGCGAAAGCACGGTGTCGTCGAAGCCTGCCGAGCAGGTGGCGCGGGAGACCGGCGCCAAATATGGCGGCGTGCTGTATGTCGACTCGCTGAGCGACGCCACCGGCCCGGTGCCGACCTATCTCGACCTGCTCAGCGTCACCACCCAGACCATCGTCAAGGGGCTCGCCCAATGAATGTGCCGCTGAAAGGCCGCCCCGCCACCACTGCGCAGGGCGGCGACGGCCTGCGTGTCGACAACATCTCGGTGACCTACCGCAACGGCCACACTGCGCTCCGCAACGCCTCCTTCGCCATTCCGCGCGGCACCATCACGGCACTTGTCGGGGTCAATGGCTCAGGGAAGTCGACCCTGTTCAAGTCGATCATGGGGTTCGTTCCGCTCGCCACAGGCAGCGTGTCCATCTTCGGCGAGCCGGCGCGCGAAGCGCTGAAGAAGAACCTCGTTGCCTATGTGCCGCAGAGCGAGGATGTCGACTGGAACTTTCCTGTTTTGGTCGAAGACGTGGTCATGATGGGCCGCTACGGCCACATGAACTTCTTCCGCATGACCCGCACTGTTGACCGCGAGGCGGTGGATGCAGCTTTAGAACGCGTCGGCATGGCCGACTTCCGCAAGCGCCAGATCGGCGAGTTGTCGGGCGGGCAGAAGAAACGCGTTTTCCTGGCCCGCGCCCTTGCCCAGGAAGGCCAGGTCATCCTGCTCGACGAGCCGTTCACCGGCGTCGACGTGCGCACCGAAGAAGCGATCATCACGCTGTTGCAGGGCCTGCGCGACGAGGGCCGGGTGATGCTGGTTTCGACGCATAATCTGGGTTCGGTGCCGCGCTTCTGCGACCGCGCCGTGCTGGTCAATCGCACTGTCCTTGCCTCCGGGCTGACGGCTGAAACCTTCACAAAGGCCAATCTCGAAAAGGCCTTTGGTGGGGTACTGCGCCAGTTCATCCTCGGCGGCGCCGAACTGCACCAGGACGCCGCCGACACGCGCCAGGTGACTGTCTTGACCGACGACGAGCGCCCCTTTGTCATCTATGGCGACGACAACGGCAATGACGGTGCGGCCAAGAAGGGCGGGCGCAAGAAATGATCGCCATGCTCCTGGAGCCGTTCGGCTACGGCTACATGCTCAATGCCATGTGGGTGTCCGCCCTTGTCGGCGGCGTCTGCGCCTTCCTCTCCGCCTATCTGATGCTCAAGGGCTGGTCGCTGATCGGCGACGCGCTCTCGCATTCGATCGTGCCAGGCGTCGCCGGCGCCTACATGCTCGGCCTGCCCTTTGCGCTTGGCGCGTTCATCTCGGGCGGGTTGGCGGCGGGCGCGATGCTGTTCCTCAACCAGCGCACAAAGCTCAAGGAAGACGCCATCATCGGGCTGATCTTCACCTCCTTCTTCGGGCTTGGCCTGTTCATGATCTCGCTGTCGCCTGCCTCGGTGAACATCCAGACCATCGTGCTCGGCAACATCCTGGCGATCACGCCTTCGGACACGCTGCAACTGGTGCTGATCGGCGGCATTTCGCTGGCCATCCTGCTCGCCAAGTGGAAAGACCTGATGGTCGCCTTCTTCGACGAAAACCATGCCCGTTCGATCGGGCTCAGGCCCGATTTGCTCAAGGTGCTGTTTTTCATGCTGCTGTCGGCCTCTACGGTGGCGGCTTTGCAGACTGTCGGCGCCTTCCTGGTCATCGCCATGGTGGTGACGCCGGGGGCGACTGCCTATCTGCTCACCGACCGCTTTCCCCGGCTGATCATGATCAGCGTCGCCATCGGTTCGATCACCAGCTTCGTCGGCGCCTATGCCAGCTATTTCCTCGACGGCGCAACGGGGGGCATCATCGTTGTCGCCCAGACGCTGATCTTCCTGATCGCGTTTGTCTTCGCACCCAAGCACGGGCTGCTTGCGTCGCGGCGGCGGGCAAGGCTGGAACTGGAGGCGGGGGTATGAGCTACTATCCGACCGTCGCAGTTGCCCCTCACCCTTACCCTCTCCCCGTAAACGGGGCGAGGGGGGCGTCAACGTCGAAGCTCGTCCCTTCTCCCCGCCTGCGGGGAGAAGGTGCCGGCAGGCGGATGAGGGGCGAACATTCATGATCGAAAACCTCTTCCTCCCCGTCGCCTTCCCGTTCATGCAGCAGGCGTTCGTCATCGCCCTGCTGGTCGCGGTGCCGATGGCGCTGCTGTCGTGTTTCCTGGTGCTCAAGGGCTGGTCGCTGATGGGCGACGCCATCAGCCACGCGGTGCTGCCTGGCGTGGTGCTGGCCTATATCGCCGGCCTGCCGCTGGCGGTCGGCGCCTTTGCCGCCGGCATGACCTGCGCGCTGGCGACCGGCTACCTCAAGCAGAACAGCCGGATCAAGGAAGACACCGTCATGGGTATCGTCTTCTCCGGCATGTTCGGCCTCGGCATCGTGCTCTACACCAAGATCCAGACCGACGTGCATCTCGACCACATCCTGTTCGGCGACATGCTGGGCGTGAGCTGGAGCGATGTCGGCCAGACGGCCGTGATCGCGCTGATCGCCACAGGTGCCATTGGCCTGTTTCGGCGGGATCTGTTGCTGCACGCCTTCGACCCGCAGCACGCGCAGGCGATCGGCCTGCCGGTGAAGCTGTTGCACTACGGGCTGCTGACGATCCTGTCGCTGACCATCGTCGGCGCCTTAAAGGCCGTTGGCATCATCATCGCGATCGCGATGCTGATCGCGCCGGGCGCGATCGCCTACCTGCTCACCGACCGCTTCGAGCGCATGCTGATGGTGTCGGTGCTGGTGGCGGTGCTGTGCTCGTTTTTTGGCGTGTATGTCAGCTTCTTCATCGACAGCGCGCCGGCGCCGACAATCGTGCTGTTGATGAGCCTTGCGTTCGTCGCCGCCTTCTTCGTCTCGAAGCGCCGGACAGCGCTGCGCGAGCGGCAGGTGATGGCGGCGGATTGAGCTGGGCTCCCCTCCCCTTGTGGGGAGGGTCGATCCGCGAAGCGGAGCGGGGTGGGGGTGAACCACCACCACCTACCCCCACCCCGGCGCTTTCAGCGCCGACCCTCCCCACAAGGGGGAGGGTAAAGGCGGTCACGCCGCCGCAGCAGCAAGCCGACGGCGGGCAAAGGAGTGGCCGTCGCTGTCGAAGATATGTAGCTCGTCGGGGCTGGCGGCGAGCCGGATCTTGGCACCGCGCTTGACCTCGGCATTGCCCGGCAGCTTCGCCACCAGCGGCTGGTCGGCCCGGCCGATGTCGATGTAAACCAGCTGGACCTCGCCGAGCTGCTCGACATAGTCGACGAGGCCTTCGAACAGATAGTCGTCGCCGGTCGCGACATAGAGGTCCTCGGGCCGCACGCCGAAGCTGACCGCCTTGCCCTGGGCCTCGGCGGGGGTTGCCACCGGCACCGAGGTCTTGTGGCCACCGACATGGCTGACCAGGCTGGTCTCGCCCGTCCTGTCGATGGTGCCGCCGACGATGTTCATTGCCGGCGAGCCGATGAACTGGGCGACGAACAGGTTGCCGGGGTGCTTGTAGAGCTCCATCGGCGTGCCGACCTGCTCGATGCGGCCGTCCTTGAGCACGACGATGCGGTCGGCCAGCGTCATCGCCTCGACCTGGTCGTGGGTGACGTAGATCATCGTGGTGTTGGGCATCGACTCCTTGAGCTTGGCGATCTCGATGCGGGTGGCGACACGCAGGGCCGCGTCGAGGTTGGACAGCGGCTCGTCGAACAGGAAGACCTTGGGATTGCGCACGATGGCGCGGCCGATGGCGACGCGCTGGCGCTGGCCGCCCGACATCGCCTTGGGCAGGCGGTCGAGATATTTGGTCAGCTGCAGGATTTCGGCCGCCGCGCGGACGCGCTTGTCGATCTCGGCCTTGCTTTCCTTGGCGATCTTCATGCCGAAAGCCATGTTGTCGTAGACCGTCATGTGCGGGTAGAGCGCGTAGGACTGGAACACCATGGCGATGCCGCGCTTGGACGGCGGGATGTCGTTGACCTTCTCGCCGGCGATCTCGAGCGTGCCGCCGGTGATCTCCTCAAGCCCGGCAATCGAGCGCAGCAGCGTCGACTTTCCGCAGCCCGAGGGGCCGACGAAGACGATGAACTCGCCCGATTTGATGTCGAGGTCGATGCCGTGGAGAATGTGCAGATTGCCGTATGACTTCTTGACGTCCCTGAGCGTTAGATCGGCCATGGTTTCCTCCCAGATTTTTCTTTCTCTGGAGCGCCGCGCGTCCACTTGGACGCGCAAAGGACGCTCCAGCACTTTGAATCTCCGCATCGTGCTTTCCGAAAATCGAACCGATTTTCGGACCGATGCGGTGGCGGTCAGACGAAACGCCCGAACCAGGCGCCGTAACCACCGAGCCGGACTGCGCCGGCATTGGCATTTCCATCGAGTCCGTATCCCGGCAATGGCTGCAGGCCTCGACCTCCGAGGTCGACGTTAGCCGCTGTGCTGCCAAGATTGAAGACGCAGACGATCTCCTCGTTGCCTTCCCTACGGGTGAAGGCAACGGTGTCGCCATCGGCCTTGAGGAACGAGATGTCGCCCTTGGCGAGTGCGGGATGGGCGCGGCGGAAGGCGAGGAAGCGGCGGTAATGTTCGAGCAGCGAGGCGGCGTCGCCCTCCTGCGTGTCGACAGCCTTGGTCAGATGGTCCGCCGGCACCGGCAGCCACGGCTTGGCTGAGGAGAAGCCGCCATTTTTGGCGTCCTTGTTCCAGACCATCGGCGTGCGGCAACCGTCGCGGCCCTTGAATTCGGGCCAGAAGCGTATGCCGTAGGGGTCCTGCAAATCCTCGAAGGCGAGGCCGGCTTCGGTCAGGCCAAGTTCCTCGCCCTGGTAGATGCAGACCGAGCCGCGTAGCGACATCATCAGTGCCGAAATCACCTTGAGATAGGCGGTGCCATCGGCCTCGCCCATGCCCCAGCGCGAGGCGTGGCGGACGACGTCGTGGTTGGAGAAGGCCCAGCACGACCAGCCGTCTGCTGCAGCCTTGCCGAAGTCCTCGAGCACGGTGCGGACCTTGGCGGCGGTGATCTTCTCCGGTGCGAGGAAGTCGAAGGCGTAGCACATCTGCACCTTGTCGCCGCCGGCGGTGTAGGAGGCGACGACCTCGAGCCCACGCTGGGAGTCGCCGACTTCGCCGACGGCCGCAGCCGCCGGGTATTCGTCGAGCACGGCGCGGAAGCGGGCGAGGAATTCGAGGTTCTCGGGCCGGCTCTTGTCGTAGATGTGGTCCTGGAAATTGTAGGGGTTCACCGCCGGTGCGGTCTGGTCGTTGCGCTGTTCCGGCGGCAATGCGGGATTGTCTTCGAGCCCGGCGGAGTGAAAGTAGAAATTGATGGTGTCGAGGCGGAAGCCGTCGACGCCGCGGTCGAGCCAGAAGCGGGCGACGTCGAGCAGCGCGTCCTGGACGTCGCGGTTGTGGAAGTTGAGGTCGGGCTGCTCGGACAGGAAGTTGTGCAGGTAATACTGCATGCGCCTGGTGTCCCATTGCCAGGCCGAGCCGCCGAAGATCGACAGCCAGTTGTTGGGCGGGCTGCCGTCCGGCTTGGCGTCGGCCCAGACGTACCAGTCGGCCTTGGCGTTGTCGCGGCTCGAACGGCTTTCCTTGAACCAGGGGTGCAGGTCGGAGGTGTGCGAGATGACGCCATCGATCATCACCTTGAGGCCGAGGCGATGCGCCTCAGCGATCATGGCGTCGAAGTCATCAAGCGTGCCGAACATCGGGTCGATGTCGAGATAGTCGGAGATGTCGTAGCCGAAATCCTTCATCGGCGACTTGAAGAAGGGCGAGATCCAGACCGCGTCCGCGCCGAGGTCGGCGATGTGCGGCAACCGCTCGATGATTCCCTGGAGATCGCCGATGCCGTCGCCATTGGAGTCCTGGTAGCTGCGGGGGTAGATCTGGTAGATCACCGCCCCCCGCCACCAGTCGCGGTCCACTGCGATTTCAGGGTTTTCGATCTTGCGCATTGCGGCTTGCATCGAGCTAGCCTCCCTTGACTGAACCCGCGAGCAGGCCGCGGACGAAATAACGTTGAAGCGAGAAGAACACGATCAGCGGCACGATGATGGTGACGAAGGCCGAGGTGGTGAGGATTTCCCAATCGCCGCCGCGCGAGCCGAGGAGCGCGTTGAGCTTGCCGGTGAGCACCAGCTGGTCGGAGCCTGAGCCGAGGAAGACCATCGCCACGAGAAGGTCGTTCCAGACCCAGAGGAACTGGAAGATGGCGAAGGAGGCCAGCACCGGGAAGGACAGCGGCAGCACGATCTTGACGAAGATCTCGAAGTCACTGGCGCCGTCGATGCGGGCGGATTCCATGATCTCGCGCGGGAGACCTGCGATGTAGCTGCGCAGGAGATAGATGGCGAAGGGCAAGCCGAAGCCGGTATGCGCGAGCCAAATGCCGAGATAGGTCTTGGCCGGCACGCCGAAGAACAGGCCAACGCCATTGTAGAGCTTGAGCAGCGGGATCAACGACATCTGCAGTGGCACGACCAGCAGGCCGATGATGACGGCGATCAAAAGCGCACGGCCGGGAAAACGCATCCAGGCGAGCGCATACGCTGCGTAGGCGGCGATCAGGATCGGGATGATGGTCGCCGGAATGGTCACCGTCAGCGAGTTGATGAACGAACGGCCGATGCCTTCTGAAAACAGCACTGTCTGGTAGTTGTCGGTGGTGAAGCGCGGTGGTGCCGACGATGCGTAGTAGACGCGCTGGCCGCGGTCGCCCTCGAAGGCTTTGGGCGACTGCATGACGAAGGAACCGTCGGCGTTGAGCTGAAGCGAAACGCCCTCGCCGAGATCGGCAACCGTGCCGGCTTCGTATTGCGTCGGTTGCTGCGCCTTGATGCCGAAGGCGCTGATGTTGCGAGCCGGACCGTCACCGAAGATGTTGCCTTCGATGACGAATTTCCCGTCCTTTTCGATCTGGGCCGAAGCACCCGGCAGGCGGCCGGCTTCCGTCTGCGACGAGGTCGAGAGTGCGGTCCACCAGCCCGAGACAATAAGCTGATCCTTGTCGCGCAGAGAGCTGACCAGGATGCCAAGCGTCGGAATCGTCCAGATGGCGACGAAGACGAACACCGCGATGTGGACGCCGAAGCGGCCGAGGAAGGACTTTCCGCTTGAGCTTGCCATGTCAGTGCCCTCCCCCGCCTTCGCGATTGGCCTGGCGAATGTTCCAGATCATGATCGGAACGACAGCGAGCATGATGATGACGGCGATTGCCGCACCGCGGCCGAAATCGCCACCGCCTCGGAACATCCAGTCGAACATCAGATTGGCCAGCACCTGGCTGTTCCACTGGCCGTTGGTCATTGTCAAAACGATGTCGAAGACCTTGAGCACGAGGATGGTGATTGTGGTCCAGACAACCGCGATCGAGCCCCAGATCTGCGGCACCATGATCTTCCAGAAAATCTGGAACGGGTTGGCGCCGTCGATGACGGCCGCCTCGATGGTCTCCTCGGGAATGCCGCGCAGCGCCGACGACAGGATGACCATGGCAAAGCCGGTCTGGATCCAGATCAGGATCACCATCAGGAAGAAGTTGTTCCAGAATGGCGTCGAGATCCACACCTGCGGGTTGCCGCCGAGATACTGCACGGCAGCGTTCAGAATACCGATCTGGGTCTGGCCTTCGGCGCGGTACTCGTAGACGAATTTCCAGATGACGCTGGCGCCGACAAACGAGATGGCGAGCGGCAGGAAGACCAGGCTTTTGGCGATATTGCCCCACCAGATCTTGTCGGTGAGCACGGCGATGATCAGGCCGAAGAAGGTGCAGGCGGCCGGAACGACAGCGAGCCAGAGCAGGTTGTTGAAGATCGAGTTGCGAAACTCACGGTCGCCGAACGCCCAGCTGTAGTTGGCAAAACCGACGAAGTTCTCGCCGCCGCGGTCCATGAAGGAGAGCCTGAGCGTCTCGATCACCGGATAGACGAGATAGACGGTGACGATCAGCATGGCCGGGCCGACGAACAGCCATGGCCGGATCAGGCCCTGGCGGCGAAGATTGTCGACCGCGGCGGCACCCGAGACGCCGCGCGACGGAAACACCGCGTCGAGGATCTTGTTGGCGCCCCAGTAGTAGACGACGCAACCGCCGACGCCGATGATGATGGTGAAAATGGCCGAAAGTATCTGTGCCGTCATGGGATCAGTCCCTTTCAACGGGCTGGTTCGAGCAGACTGCCAGTGTTGATGGACGCCGGCCTCAACCGTTCTCCGCGACTCCGGGTGTTCTCCGTAACACCCCGGGGCAGCCCACTCCCGGCGGGAGGGGGAACCGGGAGCGGCGCCGCCGGACCTTCTCCCCGGCGGGGAGAAGGTGGCCGCGGAGCGGCCGGTAGAGGGCTTGGCTTGCGCCAAGCCTACTTGATCGCGTCCCAGCTCTTCTGGATGTCGGCGGCGACATCGGCTGCGGGCTTGCCGCCGACGAGGTCGATCATGCCGGTCCAGAAGGCGCCGGCGCCGATCTTGCCGGGCATCAGGTCGGAGCCGTCGAAGCGGAAGGTCGAGGCATTGACCAGAATGTCGCCCTGCTTCTTCAGCGCTTCGTTGGCATAGGCCTCCTTGTTCGCCGTCTTGAGCGGGGTCAGGAAGCCCGACTGCGCCATCCAGATCTCGTGGGCCAGCGGCATCTTCAGGAAGTCGATGAAGGCGCGCGCCGACTTGGAGTCCTTGGCGATGGTGAACAGCGTGCCGCCGCCGAGGACAGGATTGCCGAGCTCGGGCTTGGCGGCATAGGGCGGCAGGTAGAAGAAGTCCGCGCCCTCGCCGAGCTTGGTGCCCTCAGGGAAGAAGGACGAGATGAACGATGCCTGGCGGTGCAGGTAGCATTTGGGCGGAACCGCAAACAGGCCCTTGGGGCTGTCGCGGAAGTCGGTTGCGGCAACGGCTGCCTTGCCGCCGTCGACATACTTGTCGTTGGTGGCGATCTTGGCGAAGATGTCGAGCGCGTTGACCACAGCCGGATCGTTGAACGGGATCTCGTTCTTGGTCCACTTGTCGTAGACGTCGGGCGCCTGGGTGCGCAGCATGATGTCTTCAACCCAGTCGGTGGCCGGCCAGCCGGTGGCACCCCCCGAACCCAGGCCGATGCACCACGGCACGCCGCCGTCGGCGACGATCTTGTCGGTCAGTGCCTGCATCTCCTCCCAGGTCTTGGGAACGGTGTAGCCGGCTTCCTCGAAGTTTTCCGGCACGTACCAGACCAGCGACTTCAGGTCGGCCTTGAAGGGAAAGCCGTAGAAACCGGGCTTGCCTTCCTTGTCCTTGTAGGTGCCGAGATCGACCCAGGACTGGCCGGCGCCGTAGTTTTCCTTGACGAAACTGGCGGTGCCCTCGTCGAGGGGGGTCAGCAGGCCCTTCGAGGCCAGATCCTGGATCAGGCCCGGCTGCGGCAGGATGGCAATGTTGGGCGGGCTGCCGGCCTGGGTGTCGATGACGATCTGCTGTTCGTAATTCTCGGACGACGAATAATTGATCGTGGCGCCGGTGGCCTCGCTGAAATAGTCGAGCACCGAACGCGCCAGCGCTTCGTCTTCGCCGCGCCACGGCCCGAAGATCGAGAGCGTCTCGCCCTTCAGGTCGACCTTCTTGAGTTCGTCGAAATTTGCCCAGGTGAAACGGGCGTCCTCGCCCGGCTTGAACTTCAGCTCCGCCGACGCGGGCGCGCTCAGGGCGACGGCAGCAAAAGCCACGCCCAGCAACAGGGTCTTCCTCATGGTCTTCCTCCCAGTGGATCGAAAACTCCGGACGGAACCTCCATTCCGCCCGCCTGCACCGCCCCGAACTGTGCCCCAGTCTTGCGCAAGCTGCAATACATCACGCAACGGCATTTCAAAGCGCTTTGGATGCCCTCATCACGCCACCGGAATTGTCAGGAGTCAAGAGGCTTGGCCAACTAATCGATTTAAACTTGGCAGGAGCGTGCGCTGCAACATGCTTTTTGGGCATCGCACTAGTAGATTTCGCTTCAAAGCAAGCATTCTGGCGCGTATTCTTGCTGGCGTGACGCGCCTGCTTCGCCCGACGATCGGAGGGAGCTCAATTGAAAGCGCTTTGGGAATTGGAGTCGAGGTGAACCTCAAGCAACTGTCGCTGATGCTCGAACTTTCGCAGACGACGGTGAGCCGTGCGCTGAACGGCTATCCCGAGGTCAGCGAAGAGACGCGCCGCCGGGTCACCGACGCCGCCAAGCGTCACGGCTACCGGCCGAACCCAAGCGCGCGCAGGCTGGCGACCGGCAAGGCCGGCATGATCGGCTACGTCATGCCGACAGGTGCCGCCGTCGACATCGATCCACATTTCGTCGAGTTCCTCTCCGGCCTCGGCGACTATGCCCGCGGCCACGAGCTCGACCTGGTGCTGAGCCCGGCAGACGCCCAGGACGAGGAGACGACCTACCGGCGCATCGTCGCCAACAAGCAGGTCGACGCGCTCTACATCTCGGCTCCCTACAACGCCGACAAGCGCGTGGCGCTTGCCCACCAGCTCGGCATCCCCTTCATCGTGCATGGCCGCAGCGAAGGGCTCGATTTCGACTATCCGTTCATCGACATCGACAATGAAGGCGCCTTCCACGACGCGACGCGGCTGCTCGTCCAGCTCGGCCACAAGCGGGTGGCGCTGATCAATGGCGACGACACACAGACCTTCGCCATCTTCCGCGAGCGCGGCGTGAGACGCGCGCTGGCGGAAAGCGGGCTGGTGCTCGAGCCCAGGAACATCCGCTCGGTAGCCATGACCGAGGAGAACGGCTATCGCGCCGCGCGCCGGCTGCTGGAGGGATCCGACGCGCCGACGGCGATCGTCTGCTCGAGCCTGCTGATGGCACTCGGCATCGTGCGCGCGGCGCGCGACCTCAATCTGACGATGCCGCGGGATCTCTCGCTGGTGAGCCACGACGACGTGTTTCACTGGCTGAAGCCCGAGCATTTTTCGGTGCCGCTGACCACGACGCGCTCGTCGATCCGCGCTGCCGGTGCCCGCGTGGCGGAGCGGCTGGCGGCACGAATCTCGGGTCTGGAAGACGGGGCGCGCGGCGAGGTCTGGCCGGTCGACCTGGTGGTGCGCGGGTCTATTTCAGGGGTGCGGTAGAAACGCGCGACCGCTATTCCTGCGGCATCTCGGCGGCGTTGTAGACGTGGCGGGCGGCAAGCAGGGCGGCGAGCTCGCTGTCGCCGGCGATCACCGCGCGCAGGATGCCGGCATGCTCTTCCCAGTTCTGGCGGCCGCGACGCTTGCTGATCGGCGCGAACAGCATCACCGTGCGGTCGCGCAGCGAACGCACCATGTCCTGCAGCACGGAATTGGCGGCGACCGTCGCCAGCGCCTCGTGGAACTCGGTGTTCTGGCGCGACAACAGCACCGGATCGTCGGTGTCGGCAAGCTTGGCGCCGTCGTCGAGGATGCGCTGCAAGGCGGCGATCTGTTCGGGATCGTGGCGCTTGGCGGCCAGCTTGGCGTTGAGCGCCTCGAGCGTGGCGCGAACCTCGACCAGCTCGCGCTTCTGGTCTTCGCTGAACACCGTGACCGACGCGCCGCGGCGCGGCTCGATGGTGACGATGCCCTCGGCGGCAAGCTCGCGCAGCGCCTCGCGCACCGGCATGCGCGACACACCCATCTCCTCGGAGAGGCGGCCTTCGACCAGCCTTTCGCCAACGCCGATTTCGCCACTGACGATGCGTTCGCGCAGCGCTGCGGTGATCAGCTTGGTGAGCGGAGCGTGGATTTCCCCGAGTACGACGGTCATGGTCTTACACTTCCTGTGGCAAGGGTCGAATCAACCTGCGGAAGCAACGCCTTGTGCCAGATGATACAGCGTCCGGGCTTTGGAGTACAATATTCAATCCGCGCCATCCAAAATGCCGATCGCCGGCCAGGAAGCGAGCCGCGCTGCGCCATAAAGCGGCCCAAACAGCATACCGTTGCCATCCATTGTCATTGCAGCAGAAGTGTCGGCTGGCAACCCGGGGTTGAGGGCCGGCCAATCGAGAGTTGGCGTTGCCGGCGTACCATCACGGACGAATGCCGCCCAGGCAGCCATCATGGCCCCGGAAAGGCCATCGGCGGTCTCATTCGCGCCGATCTTGGCGGCAAGATGCGGATGGCGATGGGTGCCGAAGACGAATGGCACGCAGGCTGCGTGAGGCGTGCCGCCGGTAACCGCGAGCGGCCAGGCGAAGTCGTAGAGAAAGACGGGCGGGCCGCGCCGCGCGTGCCGGGCAGCGCAACGCCAGATCGGCGCGCGGAAGACGAGGTCGGAATAGATCGCCAGCCAGATCGCATCGGAGCCGGCGTTGGGCATAGTGGCGCGGTAGCCGGCGAGGATCGCCGCGGGCGACGGCGCCGGTTCGAAGGGATAATGCAGCGCGATCAGCCGCGCGAGCGCGACGTCGACCGGCGCGCCGGCCCCGGGAGGCGAAAGCGCCGAAAGCCTGGTGCCGTCGGGCAGAGCGAGGTCGTACCAGAATCTTGCCTCGTCGCGGGTGAAGCCGATCAGCAGCGGCACGTCGGCGAGCACGCCATCATGCGGCCAGGCGTGGACGAGCGCCCCGTCGAGCGTCGGCGCGGTGCGCGGCCTGGGGAACCGCCTGGCGAAATCGGCGTCGCGCAGCAATGCGGCTTCGCGGCGGACGAGGTCGGTGCCGTCGAGATCGCGCAAGCCCGCGACCGAGGTGCCGAGGGACGCTGCCACCGCCTCGGTGTATTCGACCGCGGCGTCGAGCCCGACGAACATCGGCGGCTGGAACAGCGGCGGGCTCTGGGCGATGACGGCGCGGAACAGGCTGCGGCAATCAGGATTCTGGGCAATCAAGACGACGTTGGCAGCACCTGAAGATTGGCCTGCTATCGTCACCTTGCGGGGATCGCCGCCGAAGGCTGAGATGCTCTCGCGCACCCAGCTCAGGCTCGCGATCTTGTCCTGCAGGCCCCAGTTGGCGCAGGTCCCGGTTTCCGGGTCGGTGAGATCAGGATGCGCCAGACCACCCAGCGGCCCGAGCCGGTAGTTCACCGTGACGACGACGATACCGTGCTCGCTTGCGAGGCGAAAACCGTCGCAGGCGGCAGCGCCCCCATGGCCGTTGCGCGTCGCCCCGCCATGGAACCAGACCAGGACGGGGGCATCGCTGGCATCGGCAGGCGCCCAGACATTCAGCGTCAGGCAATCCTCGTCCATGCGCGCGATCGGCTCGTTGAGCCAGGTCTGGCTGCCCGCGAGATGTTGCGGCGCGGCAGCACCAACATGATCGGCCGGCCGCATGCCGGCCCAGTTCGGCGCCGGCCTGGGCGAGCGCAGCTTGAAAGGACCGACGGGGGCGGCCGCATAGGGAATGCCGAGGAAATGGTCGACGCCGTCATGCCGTCGCCCGGCGAGGCGGCCGGCGGGCGTTTCGACCGAGATTTCCATGTTGCCCATCGCCCGCGACTGTTGTCTGGCGCTATTCGGCCGGCACGAGCGTGTGCTGGAAATTGAAGGCGTCGGCGTAGATGAAGCCGGGATTGGCGCCGCGCTCGACGAACAGTTTTTTGGCGCTCGAAATCATGTTGGGCGAGCCGCACATGTAGATGGCGTGCTCGGAGAAGTCGCCGATGTCTTCGGTGGCGACCTCCTGGACGTAACCCTGCCGGCCTGTCCATGACGGGCCAGGCCGCGACAGCACCGGGATGTACTGGAAGTCGCACAGGCGCTCGCCCCAGGACTGGATCTCGTCGTGCAGGTAGAGGTCCTCCTCGCTGCGCATGCCCCAGTAGAGCGACACGGGCGGACAATCGGGATCGTCCATCAGCGATTCCAGTATGCTCTTGATCGGCGCCAGGCCGGTGCCGGTCGCCACCATCAGGATGGGCCTGAAATCCTCCTTGCGGCAGCAGAACAGGCCGTGCGGCAGTTCGACGTCGAGCCTGTCGCCGGGGCTGAGCCGCAGCAGCTGGCCGCCGGTGAAATGGCCGTCGCGGACGCGGCGGATGTGCAGGTCGACGGTCTTGCCGTTGGGCACCGAAGCCATGGAGAAGCTGCGCTTGTTGCCGTCGGCGAGCAGCAGGTTGAGATACTGCCCGGGCCGGTAGACCAGTTGCTCGGCGCCGGGGATGGCAAGCGTCAGGTGGACGACGTCGCGGCCGAGATGGCGGACCGATTCCACGGTCGCGGTATACCGTTCGGGGTCGGAGCACGGTTCCATCGGCCGTTCGGTCGAGATCAGCAGGTCGCTTTCGGGCCGCGCCTGGCAGGCGAGCGCGAAGCCCTCCTCCTCGTCCTCCGGCGTCAGCGCCAGCGGGTATTCCTCGTAGCGGACGCAGCCTTCCATCAGCCTGATACGGCAGGTGCCGCAGCCGCCTTCGGTGCAGTCATGCAGCAGCTGAACGCCCTGGCGGATCGCCGCCATCAGCACGGATTCTTCCGAGCCAACAGTAAACTGGTCCTCGGTTTCGAGGACGCGCACAACATGGTCCATCCATGTCTCCTGAACGGTTGGATGCGGCGCTGCCGCTTCGGTCACTTCTTGATGTCGGCCTGGACCATGACCTTGTGCCCCAAGGGTTCCAGCATGGCCTGCAATGCGGCGAGTGCCGCGACGCCGCAGGCAATGTCTTGCTCGCCGTTTCCGCCGCTCAGGCCGACGCCGCCGATCACCTCGCCGTCGACGACGACGGGAAAGCCTCCGACGAAGGCAGCGAAGCGGCCCTCGAAGCTGAGCTGGATGCCGAAGGCTTCGTTGCCGGGCAGCGCCGGGCCATTCGGCGGGGTGGTGAACAGATGCGTCGAGCGCTTGTGGCCGGCGGCGGTGAAGGCCTTGTTCCAGGCGATCTGCGGGCCAGTGACGCGCGCGCCGTTCATGCGCTCCAGCGCGATCGGATAGCCGCCGTCATCGGCGATGCAGACGGTTTCTGGAACGTTGAGCTCCAGCGCCTTGGCGACCGCCGCGGCCACCATCACACGGGCTTCTTCAAGTTCGAGTTTCAGGACCTGTTTCACGTCGTTTTCGTCCGGCAATGGTTGGTATTTTGGGCCACTGGGGGAACGCACGCGGCAGGCTTGCCGCCCCGCGCGCTCCCCACTATGGCGGGATCAGGCGGCGAGGAGTTCCTCGAGCGGCAGTTCGGCCGCGACATAGTCGTTGTAGAGTGCCGTGGTGTAGAGCAGCCGCATCTGGGCGCCGACCTCGCAGATCTTGAGGCAGCGCTGCTGCATCTCGACCGTGCGGGCATGCTCCAGAACGATCTGGTAGCCGCGCTCGCCATGGATCTCGTCAGAGACGATGTGCAGGTCGAAGAACTCGACCTCCTCGTCGGTGAAGCCATACTTGTCGCGCAGCGTCGGCGTCTGCTTGCGGTAGATCGACGGCACCTGGGATTCGAGACCGACGACGAGGCCGGCAACCGCGACGATGGGGTCTTCGCGCATCGCCACCGCATAACACCAGCTCTGCAGGGCGCGGGTCGTCGGCGACATGTTGTCGGGGTCGCGCATCCTGTCGCCCGTCGTGCCGCAGGCTTCGCCGAAGCGGACGAGCAGGTCGGTGTGGCGATCGCCGCCGATCTCTTCCTCATACATGTTGGCGAGCAGGAAATCCTTGGCCTCGGTGTAGCCCTCCGGCATGCGGGCGTAGATGTAGCCGAGGTAATCGGCGAACGGCCCGACATAGTGGTAGTGGTTCTCGGCCCAGCGGGCGAGATGCTCGCGGCTGAGCTTGCCGCTCGCCCAGCCGACGCTGAATGGCGACTTGTTGGCGCTCTTGCCCTTGATGGCGTTTTCGAGCGCCGTGCGGAACTCGTCCGGATTCATTGCAACGGTCATTCAGTGCTCCCTTGAGATATCGTCTGCAAAGCCATTTTGGAATACTGTATACCAAAATAGCTTGAGCGCAAGGGCCGGTAAAGGATGCCGACAGTGTGGTGGCGCGGCGGACTGGCCATGCCGCGGAAGTTCGGCTAGCTTTCTTTCATCCGAAACATTCCGGTGAACCTTTTTGCGGCCAACAACGACCAAGCAGACAGGAGCCCGGCGGTAGCACCGGCCATGAACATCGCATCAGACCCCATGTCCGATCGTGATCTCGTGAGCCGCGTCGCGAACGGCGACCGCGCCGCTTTGCGGCTCCTGTTCACGCGGCACCACGCACGGGTCTACCGTTTCGTGGCGCGCCAGACGGGGTCGGAAGCGATGGCGGATGACGTAGCCAATGAAGTGTTTCTCGAATTGTGGCGCCAGGCGCCGAAATTCGAAGGCCGCTCGGAAGTCTCGACCTGGCTGCTCGGCATAGCGCGTTTCAAGGCGCTGTCGTCGCTGCGCAAGCGCAAGGAAGAGTGGCTCGACGACGACGATGCGGCGGCGGTGCCCGACGACAACGACACGCCCGAAGTGGCGACGATGAAGACGGACAAGGGTGCAGCCCTACGCCGCTTCGTCGATGCGCTTGCCGAGGAGCATCGCACTGTCATCGACCTGGCCTATTACCATGGCAAATCGGTCACCGAGATCGGCGAGGTGCTCGACATTCCGGTCGCCACCGTGAAGACGCGGATGTTTTATGCCCGCAAGAAACTCGGCGAAGCCTTGAAGGCCGCCGGATACGACAGGGGCTGGCCATGAGCGCTGCCGAAAAGATGTCGCGCCGCGACGAGATCGAAACGCTACTGCCGTTCTATCTGAACGGCACGCTCGAAGGGTCGGAACTGGCAACTGTCGAAGACTGGCTCGCCAGCGATCCGGCGGCACCCGCTGCCCTTGAAGCCGCCGAGGCCGAATTCTCCGGCACGATGGCCTCCAACGAGGCGATCCGGCCGCCCGCCGATGCGCTGAGCCGCTTCTCCAAGCTGCTCGACACCGAGGCCGGTCCGGTTCGCGAGCCGCAGGCACAATCGCTGCTGTCGCGCGTCTGGGAACGTTTCATGGGCCTGCCGGTGGGCGTCGCCTGGGGAGCAGCGGCGGCTTTGCTGGCGCTGGTCATGGTCCAGTCGGTGCTCGAGCCCGGTGGCCGTGGCAACGATGTCCAGGTTGCCGGGACCGGCGAGGACCAGGCGAAGCTGCCCTTCGCGCTGGTGACGTTCAAGCCGGATGCCAAGATGGCCGACATCGCCAGCCTGCTCGGCGACAATGGCGCTTCGATCATCGACGGCCCGACGGCAAGCGGCGTGTTCCGCATCGCCATCCCGGCCGAGACGGTCGCCGACTACGATCGCATCGTCGGCGTCATCGCGGCGGCACCCTTTGCCGACACGGTAACGGCAGGAAGGAAACCGGCTGGATGATGACGTCGAGGCGATTTGCACGGCTTGTGCTGGCGGCGGCATTGTTCGCCGCCACGCCTGTTTTCGCCCAGACCAACGACCCCAGCCTGACGCCGCAGCAGCTCGACTGCCTCAACCAGACGACTGCGGCCGGCAACGCCAATTGCCTGCAACCGGGTGGCCCGGCACCTGGCGGCGCCGCCCCGGGTGGTGCCTCGGGCGGCAGTGGCCTGCCCGGCGCCGTCGGCCTGCCCGAGCTGATCGTCGACCTGTTTCCCAATCCCGGCGACTTTCCCGGCGTCGCCTCGGGCGGCCAGCCGGCAACGCCAGTGCCGACGCCCAACCCGCTGCGCGATCCCGCCGGCGGTGCCGCCCCTACCGGCGGTGGCGGGCAGGCCGGATCTCCGCCGCCGACACCTCCTGCAGCCGACGCTGCGCCGCCCGGCCCCGCCATCACCGCGCCGCCGCGTGCCATCTCGGGCGCCTTCGTGCCCGACGAGGTGCTGGTGACAGTCGATGGCGGCGCGGCCGATGCGCAGGCCCTCGCCGCCGCCTATGGCCTTGAAATCCGCTCGCAGCGCCAGTCGGCCTTGCTCGGCACCAGCCTCGTGCGCTTCGGCATTCCCGACGGCCGTCCGGTCGGCGTGGTGCTGGCGCAACTGGCCGGCGATGGCCGCACCAGCGCGCGCGAGCCCAACCACATCTACGAGCTGCAGCAGGCAGCGGCAGCGCCCAGCTTCGCCTTCCAGCGCATCTCGCTCGACGAGGCGGCGGCGAATGGCGAAAACGTCAATGTCGCGGTCATCGATACGGCGATCGACGAAACCCATCCGGCGCTCAAGGGCGTCATCGCGCAAAGCTTCGACGCCATGCCGGGCGTTGCAGTCACCGCCCGCGACCACGCCACCTCGGTGGCCGGGCTGATATCAGGCACCGGCGACTTCAAGGGCATGGCGCCGGGGTCGAAGATTTTCCACGCCCGCGCGTTCGAAGGCGGCAAGTCGACAATGGAGATCATTCTCAACGCCCTCGACTGGGCCGCCGAGCAGAACGTCCAGATCGTCAATATGAGTTTTGTCGGGCCCAAGAACGCGCTGCTGGAGCAGGCCAGCCGGGGCGCCCGCGCACGCGGCATGATCCTTGTCGCTGCCGCCGGCAACAACGGCCCGGGCGCGCCCTATGGCTATCCCGCCGCCTACAAGGGGGTGATCGCGGTCACAGCTACGGACGCCAAGGACGCGATCATGAAGCAGGCCAACCGCGGCCCCTACGTCTACATCTCGGCGCCCGGCGTCGACCTGATGGCCCCTGTCGGCGGCGGCACCGACCTCGTCACCGGCACGTCGTTTGCCGCGGCCGTCGTCAGCGGCGCGATCGCCAACCTGCTGCACAACGAACCGGAGCGCAGCGCAGACTCGATCGAAAAGGCGCTTGCCAGCACCGCCACCGACCTCGGCGACAAGGGCCGCGACACCGACTTCGGCTTCGGCCTGATCAACACCAAGGCGGCTGAGGCAACGAAGGAATAGACAAAGCGTGGCGCAGAACTGCGCGAGGCCAGCGGCGCTCTCAGCCGACACTCATCCTTGTGCCGCGTCGCTTGGTCTGCCACGCATCTTGGTGCTTTCACCATCGCGGCGATGAATTACTCCGTTCATCATGACATTGCTCTCCCATTGCCGGCGATGTTGCGACCATGTACATGGTCATCTCCATGCGCAACGCTTCTCTTTTTGCAGCTGCCAGCCTGGGATGCTTCATCCTCGCCGCCATTGCGCTGGCGTCGCCACAAGCCCTGGCCGTCAGTTCCTGGCCGCCATTCGAGAAGGTCATGTGCGCCAGCTTGCTCGACAGCTACAACGACAGCGGTACGATGCCGGCATACGGCACGCCGGAGTACAAGCGTTACGCCGAATGCTACCTCATCGTCTGCGGAAGCCAGCTGGGCTGGTGATCGCATAGCTACGCCGCCGGTCGCGCTGCGACAAGACGAGGCATAGATCGCTCAATATTTTCTAATATAGCTTATTCTAAATAACACTGAGCGTGCGATCGTTTTGGATTCATGCAAACCGCTGAACCACATTATTTTCAACTGTCAGTTGACGAGCGCGCCTGACCTGTTGCAGTAGGCGACCTGTTCTGATCATTTGCTTCAATCATTTTCGCATCTGGATGCACGACATGATCCGTAGGGTAATCTTGCTTGGCCTTTCCGCAATTGTCGCGGGCTGCACGACCATGTCGCAAGGCGAATACAAGACCGCGCAGACGGCCCTCAGCGGCAGTCCCTCGCTGAAGCGCGAGATCATGGCGAGCTGCATCAAGGACGAGAACGCACGCTCGGCCAAGGACAAGGCCGAGATGGCCGCGGTGTTCAACATCAATCCGAGCACCTACGCGCAAACATTCTGCAAGCGCATGATCAACGGCATGGCCAGCAACCGCATCACCTACCAGGACTACCGCAACCTCGATTCCAGCACAGCCGACAACAGCAAGCTGATCCGCGTGCTGCAGGGGCGCTGAGCGCACCAGACTTTCCCAATATGCGCTCGCCGTTACAGGAGGTTTGCCCAGCAGTGCGCAGGACAGTTCTTACCATCTTGCTGTTGGCGCTCCTTCCCGCGCAAGCGTTGTCCAACAACCACAGCCCGGACCAGATTTGCCACCTGAGGGGGTCCTGGGCGGCAACCATCATGTCCGCTCGGCAGGCAGGTCTTCCGCTGAGCGGCCAGTTGCACCTGGAGAAGGCGCCCGGCGCCGGCACGCGGGATGAAATTCTGGCGGCCTATGAGCATCCACGATTCTCGACCACGCCAATGCAGCAGCGCGCTGTCGAAGACTATCGCAACGAAGTCGAGCTGCGCTGCTTCAAGAACCAGTAATGAAGCCGATCACACGCCCGGAGCGGCTGCTCTGCGCTTGACCGCCGAGGCCGATCAACAGATGCCGTCATGGCAACGTGCCTTGTGATCATCGCGACTGGTACAAGTCGCTTGGCGTGATCGTAGCTAGCCGCCGACAATCCGCCTGTAGGCCAGGCCCGCCAGCGCGATGTCCTGCAAGCCAACGCCGACCGACTTGTAGATGGTGATCTCGTCGTCGGTCGCGCGGCCGCGCGCCTTGCCGGCGAGAAGCTCGCCGAGTTCGACCATCTTGTCCCGAGGCAACGCTTCCGGATCGGCAAGCACGAGGTCGCCGGCCTCGCGCAGGCTCTGGTCGCGCCACTCGACGGCGACGAGCGAAGCACGCGCCATCGCCCGGTCGTCGAGCTCGCGGGTGTTGGGCAGGCTCGAGCCGACGGCGGCGGCGAAGCAACCGGGCTTGAGCAGGTCGCCAGGAAACAGTGCGGTTGCGGAGCGAGAGGCTGTGACGACGATGTCGGCTTCGGCGGCCGCTTCGTTGGCCAAAGCCATGCGGGTCGGGATGCCGCAAGCGGCTTCCAGTTCGGCGGCCAGAGCCGGGTCGGACGAGCGGCTGACGAGCAGCACCTGCCTGAGCGGGAAGACCTCGGCGAGTTGCATAGCGTGCGCCCGGCCGAGCGGTCCCGATCCGAAGACGGCAAGTGTCGACGCCTCAGGACGCGCGAGATGCTGGGCCGCGATGACCGAGCAGCCGGCGGTCCGGAGTCGGGTGATGGCGCCGGCGTCGAAAGTGGCGAGCGCGCGCCCGTCGACCGACGAGAACAGCAGGATGACAAACGAAAACTGGCCCTTGATCGTGCTGTAGACCTTGGCGCCCAGAACCTCCTGGCCGGGGATGACGGCGCCCAAAGTCGACAGCTTGACGCCGCCGGCCTCGCTGCGGATGCGCGCCTGCATCGCCGCGTCACCCTGGCCAAACTGCCGGAAGGCATCGGCCAATACGGCGCGGGCGTCGGCGGCGCTGACCACGGCTTCGACCATCTGGTCAGTGACGTGGATCATGGCACCAGCGTCCGGGCGAGAATGCCGAGCGCGCCGAGACCCGACATGGTGAGCAGCAGCATGCGAACGCCGCGCGGCGACAAATAACCGACGAAGCGGCTCGAGACGAAGAAGCCGCCGAGCATCAGCGGAAACAGCAGGATGCCGAGCCAGAATTGCGGGAGGGTGAAGCGGTCGACATAGGCCAGCATCAGCAGCGACAGGATGGCGCCGGCGAAGAAGACGCAGCTGACGGTGGCCCGCATCTCGCGTGGCGGCACATATTGCATGACGATGGCGAAGGGCGGCGCGCCCGACGAGGTGATGGTGCCCATCAGCCCGGAGGCGAGGCCGGCCAGCGCCATGTTGGGATGCGAGGCCCTGACCTTCCAGCCGGCAAAGCTGAGGCCGACGCCGACGAGGATCAACAGCGCAAAGACGATCGAGAAGGCGTTGGTGGGCAGTGCGGCTAGCGTGGCGCCGGCAAGCAGCGTGCCCCCTGCGCGGCCGACCATCAGCGTGGTGACCGAGGCCCAGTCGACGGCGTCGAAATCGCGCATCACGCCAAGCAGCGCAAGGCCCGCGCCAAGCACCAGCAGCGGCCCGGGCGCCATCTCGGGAAAGAACAGTACGGCGAGCGGCGCCGAGACCATGGCGAAGCCGAGCCCGCCTATGCCCTGGAGCAATGCCGCGACAAACACCATCGCGCCCATGCCGAAAAGATGACCCGGCACGAAGCTGCCGGGCATCAACGACATCAGGCTGTCAAGCATGTCAGGCCCCAAGATAGATGGTCTTGATGCGGCTGTAGAAGTCCATGACGTTGGCGCCGCCCTGCTCCTTTGCCGCCTGGTTGCTCGAATGCTTGAGGCCGCCGAAGGGTGCGTTGAGCGAAACGCCCGTCGTCGGGCTGTTGACCTTGACGATGCCGTGCTGGGTCTCGCGGGCAAAGCGCAGCACCGATGGCAGGTCGCCGGTGACGAGCGAAACGGCGAGGCCGTATTCGGTGTCGTCGGCCAGCCGGATCGCCTCGTCGAGACTGTCGATCGGACGGATGGCGACCACCGGTCCGAAGATTTCCTCGCGCCACAGCCGGCTGTTTTCAGGCAGGTCGGAAACAACCGCCGGGCGGACGAAATAGCCATGCGCCAGCGCCGGATCGGTTTCGGGCAGCGCATCGCCGCCGACGACCCGGCCGCCCTCGTCGCGGGCGATGCCGACATAGGCGCGCACCTTGTCGTATTGCGCGCGGGTGGCGAGCGGCCCCATCTGCACGCCCTCTGATGTGCCCGGGCCGACCTTGATGGCGGCGGCGGATTTCTCCAGCCGAGCCACGAGCTCGGCATAGAGCGGGCGGGCAACGAGCACGCGGCTGGTGCCGGTGCAGGCCTGGCCGGTGAGGCCGAAGGCGCCACGCTCGATCGTCGCAACCGCCTTGTCGATGCTGGCGTCAGCCAGGATGACGGTGGCGTTCTTGCCGCCCATTTCGAGCTGGACGCGGGTGTCGGTGGAAAGCGACGCGGCGATCTGCTTGCCGACCGCGTAAGAGCCGGTAAAGGTCAGCGCATCGACGCCGGCCTGAGCGGTAATCGCCTGGCCGACCTTGGCGCCCTTGCCCTGGACGAGGGCGACGAGCTTCGGCGGCAGGCCGGCATCAAGCAGCACCTCGACCAGGCGCTGGCCCATCAGCGGCGTGATCTCGGACGGCTTGAAGACGACGCCGTTGCCGGCGGCCAGTGCGGGGCCGAGCTTTCGCGCGGCCATCGACAGCGGGAAATTCCACGGCGTGATAACGGCAACGACGCCGACCGGCTGGCGCAGCGACAGCACGAGCTGGGCGACCTCGCTGGGATAGGTCTCGCCGTTGAGGCGCAGCGCCTCGCCGGCATAAAGCCGGAAGTTGGCGGCGATGCGCCGGGCTTCATTGCGCGCTTCGTTGAGCGTCTTGCCCTCTTCGCGGGTCAGCTCGGCGGCAATCGTGTCGGCGCGCAGCGACATCAGGTCGGCGGCCTTGAACAGCACGTCGGCGCGCACCTCGGGCGACTGCGCCGCCCAGGCCGGCCATGCGGACGCAACCGATGCCACCGCCGCGGCGACGTCGGTGGCAGCGGAGTCGGGGAAAAGGCCGATCAGGTCGCGCTCGTCGGCCGGATTGCGGTCCTCGAAGGTGGCGCCGCCGAAAGCGGGCTGCCATTCACCGGCGATGTAGTTCAGGTGTCGCTCAGTCATCGGTCATCTTGCTTTCGAGGTCGTTCTGCTTTCGGAGAATGCGTCTCAGCGTGCCTTGGGAACCCAGGAGACGCTGATGTCGCCGAGCACGAAGGTCTGGCAGGCCATGCGGAAGCCGGCGGCGAGGTCATCCGGCGTCAGGTGGTTGCGTTCCTTGGGCTTGACCGCGTCGGTGTTCTCGATGCCGGTCTCGATCCTGCACTTGCAGGTGCCGCACAACCCGCCGCCGCATTTGAACGGGATGCCGCCCTTTTCACGCAGCGACACGCGCAGCAGATTGCTGTTGTCGGGCGCGGTCGCCTGCTTGCCGTCATTGGTGATGAAGGTGATGGTGATCATCGGCGCATTCGGGGCGTGGGAGATGCTGGAAGGAACGGCGGCCGGCCAAGGCGTCAGACGCGCTTGAGCTGGATGTCCATGCTGCCGTAGGTGGTCAGCGTCTTGAGTTCGTGGCGGGCTTCCTCGACCGAATCGAACTTCTCGAACAGCTTGCAAGGCACGTTGTTTTCGATCTGTGGCGGCTCATCCTCGACGATGCGGATGCGGGTCTGCACCTGGTCGGTGAGTTTCGCGATGGTGAAGCTCGCGCGCTTGCGGCCATAGAAGATGTAGTCGTAGGTCTCGACCGGCTGCACGCCGGGGCTCATCTCGGTCCGGAACTCGCCCGGCTTGGTCGTCAGAACCACATACATTTGTCCACCTCATGCTGATTTTTGCTCGCACGACCGGGTGCACGGGCGCACCACGGCCGTAGTTTTTTCCTGCCGCCACGCAGGCGGCGTATCTTCTGGTTAGGACTGCTCCGTCACCTTCTCCTGGCGAAGCTCGATGTCGTGCTTGATCCACAGCTGGCAGACGAGCCGGAAGCCCTCGTCGATCTTGTCGCCGAGCTGCTTCTTTTCCTTCCAGTTGGGCGGCGGCAGGTGTTCGGCGCCAGCCAGGATGCGGCTGGCGCAGGTGCCGCATTTTCCCATGCCGCATTTGTAGGCGAGGTGCGGATAGGGAAACTGCTTGATGCCGGCTCGGACGACGAGGTTGGTGTCCTCCTTGACCTCGCCGCTATAGGCCTCGCCCTTGCTGTGGATCACGACTGTCGGCATGTGCGTTGCTCAGACGCCGCCGATGCCGGCGAGTTCCGGCTCCATCGGCGCCACCCGCCCAAGCTTCACGTCGCCGGCGACATAGTCGTTGTAGAGTGCCGTGGTGTAGAGCAGCCGCATCTGGGCGCCGACCTCGCAGATCCTGAGGCAGCGCTGCTGCATCTCGACGGTGCGGGCGTGCTCAAGCACGATCTGGTAGCCGCGTTCGCCATGGATCTCGTCGGAGACGATGTGCAGGTCGAAGAACTCGACTTCCTCGTCGGTGAAGCCGTAGCTGTCGCGCAGGGTCGGCGTCTGCTTGCGGTAGATCGACGGCACCTGGGATTCGAGGCCGACGACAAGGCCGGCAACGGCGACGATGGGGTCTTCGCGCATCGCCACCGCATAGCACCAGCTCTGCAGGCCACGCGTCGTCGGCGACATGTTCTCCTGGTCGGTCATGCGCTCGCGGGATGTGCCGCAAGCCTCGCCGAAGCGGATCAGGAGGTCGGTGTGGCGGTCGCCGCCGATCTCTTCCTCGTACATGTTGGCGAGCAGGAAATCCTTGGCCTCGACATACTGCTCGGGCATGCGGGCGTAGATGTAGCCGAGGTAATCAGCGAACGGCCCGACATAGTGATAGTGGTTTTCGGCCCAACGCGAGAGATGGTCGCGGCTGAGCTTGCCGCTCGCCCATGCCATGCTGAAGGGCGACTTGTTGGCGCTCTTGCCCTTGATGGCATCTTCCAGCGCGGTGCGAAATTCGTCCGGGTTCATTGCAACAGTCATTCGGATCCCCTGTCGATTCTCAAACTCGATTTAGAATACTGTATACCAAATTGACATCGACGCAAGCCGCATTCTACTGTTGCGACAGGTCCGCTTGCCGCACTGCGCATACAGTATGTTGCGCTGGCGATGATCAGGCGCCAAAGTCAGGGCTCGGGAGACAGGAATGGACAGCTCCGAAACACATGCCGGCATCGGCGTCCGCAGCGCCACCGCGATGGTGGCGACCGGCCACCCGCTGGCGGCTCGCGCTGCCCAGGACATGCTGGCGGCGGGCGGTTCCGCCGTCGATGCGGCGATCGCAGCCGACGCCATCCTCGGCGTGGTCGAGCCGATGGCGACCGGCATAGGCGGCGACTTGCTGGCGATGCTGGTCGAGCCAGATGGCCACGCCATCAGCTACAACGGCAGCGGACGATCGCCGGCCGCACTTTCGGCCGAGGTGATCGAGAAGCTGCCGAACCAGCGTATCCCGGAGCGGCACGCCTTGTCGGTCACCGTGCCCGGCGCGGTGCGCGGCTGGTTCGACCTGCACGCCCGCTACGGCCGCCTGCCCTTTGCCCAATTGCTCGCTCCGGCCATCGCGCTCGCCGAGCATGGCTTTGCCGTCCTGCCGATAACCGCCCGCGAATGGGCGGTGTTCGAACCGGTGATCAAACGCGATCCCGCCTGCGCCAAGCTCTATCGCGCAGGCAACACGCCACGCGCGGGCGAGCGTTTCGCCAATCCCGAGCTTGCGGCAATATTGCGGGCAATCGTGGCCGACGGGCCCGATGCCTTTTATCTCGGCGCCCCGGCACGGCAGGCGGCAGCAGCGAACCAGGCCCAGGGCGGTGTGCTGGCGGCGCAGGACTTCGCCAGGCATCATGGCGATTTCGTATTGCCGCTCGAACGCAAGTTCCGCGGCCTGACGGTTCTCGAATGCCCGCCCAATACGCATGGTGTCGCCGTGCTCGATGCGCTGGAAGAACTTGACGTCCTAGCGCTCGACCGTGACGATCCGGCCACCACGCTGGCGATGGTAGAAGCCGTCGGACGGGCCATGGCGCAAGCCAAAAAAACCGTCGCCGATCCCGCCGGAAACACTGTCGCGACCGTGGTCGTCGACCGCGATGGGCTTGCGGTGACGCTGATGACCAGCGTCTTCAAGCGCTTCGGCTCCGGCATCGCCGTGCCTGATTGCGGCTTTGTGCTGCAGAACCGCGGTTCTGGCTTTTCCGAGCCCGGCCACGTCAACGGACCGGCGCCGGCCAGGCGGCCCTATCACACTGTGGTGCCGGGTGCGGCGCTGAAGGACGGGCGCTTCCATGCCGGCTTCGGTGTCGTCGGCGGCGCGATGCAGCCGCAGGGCCATGTGCAACTTCTGGTGCGTCTCGCCGCCTGGGGCGAAAAGCTGCAGGCGGCGATCGACGCGCCGCGCTGGCGGCTGGAGGGCGACAAGGCGCTGGCGATCGAGCCGGGAACGGCCGATGCGGTCGTCAAGACACTGCGCGAGGCCGGCTACAGCGATCCGGAAGGCGCCGGCGAACTCGCCGGTCGCAGCGACTTCGGCGGCGCGCAGTTCGTTGTGCGCGACGACGACGGCAGCCTGCTCGGCGGCTCTGACAAGCGCAAGGACGGCGTGGCCCTAGGCGCCTGAGCCGACCGCCTGCAACATCGATCTCAATCACTCGGGGACAAAACCTTGACCACATCATTCGATCGCATCGTGCTCATCACAGGCGCCGGCAGCGGCATCGGCGCCGAAACGGCTCGGCGGCTGGCAGCGCCTGGAATGGGGCTCGTGCTGCATACTCGCAAGAACGCCGACGGATTGAAGGCCGTCGCCGAGACCTGCCAGGCTTCGGGGGCGATGACCGAGATCGTGCTTGGCGACCTTGCCGATCCGGCTGTGCCCGCAGCCATGGTCGCAGCCGCCCGCGCCCGCTTCGGGCGGGTCGACCAGATCGTCAGCAACGCGGCCCAGGCCACGCGCTCGACACTCGGCGAAGTCAGGCCGGAAGATCTCACCCAGGCTTTCGAAACGATGCCGACCGCGCTGCTGCGCCTTGTCGATGCAGCACTTGCCGACCTTGTCGCCTCTAACTGCGGACGCGTCGTGGTGGTGAGTTCCTTCGTCGCCCACATATTTGGCACCGCCGACATCCATTTTCCGGCGACGTCGGCCGCCAAGGGCGCGCTCGAGGCGCTGGCGAAATCGATGGCCGTCCAGCTCGCGCCGAAAGGCGTGACGGTGAATTGCGTCGTGCCGGGCTTCACCCGCAAGGATCCGACCGGCCACTTCGCCGCGACGACCTCGGCACTCGAAAAGGCCGTCGCCGTGACCCCGACAGGGCGGCTGACCGAGCCGGCCGACGTGGCGGCGGCGATCCTGTTTTTGCTGTCGCGCGATGCCAGGCAGATCACCGGCCAGTCGCTGCATGTCGACGGCGGCTTGACGCTGCCGTGACGACCCTTCGTTGCCTAGCCGCCGAAGCGCGCCGGAGCAAAGGCCGCTATCGGTACCAAAGGCCGTTCGCCCTGGACCAGGCTGGCGACGATCGCTCCGGTCATCGGACCGTTGGCGAAGCCGATATGGCCGTGGCCGAAGGCGAAGATCAGCCTGGGATGGCGGGCGGCACGGCCGATCACCGGCAAGCCATCGGGCGTCGATGGGCGGCTGCCGAGCCAGGGCTTGTCCTCGACAGGCGTGGTGAAGCGCAGCGTCTGGCGCGCATCGGGCTCGATGGCCTCGATCTGCGCGGTGTTGGCCGGATCGTCGGGCCGGGCCAACTCGACGCCCGAGAGCAGGCGCACCTTGCCGTTCATCGGCGACAGCACGTAGCCGCCGGCGGCATCGTAGACCGGGCGGCGCAGCTCGACGCCGTCGGCCAGCGCGAAATGGCGGTGATAGCCGCGCTCGGCGGCAAGCGGAAATCGATAGCCGAGCGGTCTCGCCAGCACTGCCGAATGAGCACCGGCGGCGAGCACGACGTGGCGGCCTTCGATTCCGCGGCCAGCCACCATGACCGCCATGTTCTCGCCGGCATCAAGGATGTTGTCGGCCCTGCCGGTGACAAGCACCGCGCCTCGACCTTCGGCGGCAGTACGATAGAGCTCGACCAGTTCACCCGGGCTTTCGACCGAGCCTGTGTCGGGAAAGAAGATGCCATTGGAAAAGCGGTGGGCAAGATGCGGCTCGAGCTGGCGGATCTCGTCTTCGCCAAGGCAATCGATGCGGACGCCGTTTTCCGACAGTACCTCGCGTTCCAGCGCACTGCCGGCGAAGGCCTGCTGGCTGCGGTAGAGCCGGAGCCAGCCGTTGCGCTTGATCAGGTGCCGGCCGCCGACGAGATCGGCCATGGCGACATGACGGTCGAACGCCTCGGCGACCATCGGGTTGAGCGCCGCCGCCGCGCGGCGCCAGGCTCCCTCTTCGGCGGCGAGCAGAAATCGCGTCAGCCAGGGCAGCATGAAGGGCAACGAGCCGAGGCGCGCCCGCACCGCAATGTCGCGCCCCAACGCATAACGCGGCAAGCGGGAGCGGATGCCGGGCGCGGCCATCGGAAAGATCGAGCCACGGCTGAGCACGCCGGCATTGCCGTAGGATGCGCGGGCCTCGGCGACACCGGGATCGACGATGGCGACGGAAAGGCCACGCGACTGCGCTTCAAGCGCCACCGACAGCCCGACGATGCCGCCGCCGACAACGGCCACGTCGAACGGCTTTTCATTCTGCTTCACGCTGCCCACCTGATCCCCCGACCGGTTCCAACCCAGTCACTTCCAACAATGCATAACAGACGTATACTGATCAATTCCAATTTCTCGGCCATTCAAGAAAGGCGCGCGACGTGACCCCACCCGCCCCGAAACCCCAAGCGATCACGCTGCCGCCCGAGGCAAGCGCCAGCGAGGCGGCAGATTTCGCCCGTGGCATCGCCGTGCTCGAACGACTGGCCAAACGCGTCGCCGAACTGGCCCGCGCGCATGAAAAAGAGAACGGCCGATGAACCGACTGGAGTGCCTGCCCGTCGCTGACCTCGCCGCTACCGTTTCCCGGCGCGATATCTCGGCCGTTGAAGTGACCAGCTATTTCCTTGACCGGATCGCACGTTTCGACGGCGAGCTTTCCGGCTACGTCCATGTCGCCGAAGAGGCAGCGCTGGCGCAGGCACGAGGGCTGGACGAAAGCCTCTCCGCCGGAGAGGCCGTCGGCCCACTCGCTGGCGTGCCGATCTCGGTCAAGGACATCGTCGAGGTCGCCTCCATGCCCAACACCGGCGCCTCGCATTCGCGGCTCGGCCGCAGGCCGACGCAGGATGCGCCCGTCGTGCGCAAGCTTGTCGAGGCGGGCGCGATCATCCTCGGCAAGGCCAATTGCCATGAACTGGCCTTCGGCGGTCCATCCTTCGACCTGCCATTCCCGCCAGCGCGCAACCCATGGAACCTGGAGATGTTCCCTGGCGGCTCGTCGAGCGGTTCGGGGGTCACCGTCGCCGGCGGGTTGTGCATGGGCTCGGTGGCGACCGACACCGCCGGCTCGATCCGCCTGCCGGCCACCATGTGCGGCATGGTCGGCTTCAAGCCGGGCTTCGGCGTCGTTTCGGTGGAAGGCGTCGACACGCTGGCGCGCTCGATGGACCATTGCGGGCCGATCGGCGCGCGGGTCGAGGATTGCCGCGCCCTGTATGCCGCGATGTCGGGCACCAGGGCGAAGCGGCCGGCTTCCGTCGAAGCGCCGTCCTTTGCCGGCATGCGGCTCGGCGTCTCCAGTTGCGGCTGGGGCCTGGGCGAAAAGCTGCGCCCCGAAATGGCAGCGGCGCTGCAAGGCGCGCTTGCGCTGTTCGCTGACCATGGCGGGACCGTCGTCGAGCTCGACCTGCCGCCGCTCGAAACTTTTCACGCCCCGGGCGCGGTGGTGATGATGGCCGAGATCGCGGCACAGTATGGCGACGAGGTGCGCGGCAATTTTTCCGCTTTCGGCGAGATGTTCCGGGGACGCGCGCTTGCGGGCGAATGCCTTGGTGCCGCCGACCTCGCCGCGGCGCAGAAAATGCGGGCGGTGCTCAGGCAAAGGCTCGACAGCAGCCTCGGTACTGTCGATGCGATCCTGATGCCCGGCGCTCTGGCATCGGCGGGACCGCTCAGGACCGTCGACAAGTTCTACTTCCTCGAAGAGCCGATCCCAAACATCCTGGCCAACCTGACCGGGCATCCCGCGCTCGCCTTTCCGTTCGGCAAGGCCGGCAACGGCATGCCGTCGGGACTGCAGATCGTCGGCGCGGCCGGCACGGAAGACCGGCTGTTCGATATCGCCGCCATGTTCGAGCGGCTCGATCCCGATCCGCTCAAGCTGCCGCCGCGCTATTTCGGCTGATAGCCGCGCGACGGCGGTCACCCACCTCGAACCCGCACCAGTCACTCCGATCGCCATGCCCAGGGCAAGCACCGCCCGCCGGCATGCTGGTCGGCGGCTGGGTTGCCGAGAAACGCGATAACAGCGCAAGAAAGCACTTTCTTGCCCGCAATCAGTATAGCGCTGCAATTGCGTGTCGCTGCCGAGATCAGCCAAACAGGATAGAACCGCCCCCTGCACCAACACGCGGGCAGATTTTGCACTCTTGCGGCCGAACACTGTCATGCCGGTATCTGGCGCGGTGTTGTATTTCCCGGATTCGATGCCACCCAGTCTGCCAGGACGTCGATCGCATAAGCCATTTGCTTGTCATTTTTGGTATACTATATGCAAGAAATTGCCAGAAATCGCGATTGATCAGGATAACGAGATGCCATTCATGAACGAAATTTCAGCAATCACGTTCTAAATTTTGTGCATTTTCAATAATTTACTGAGGAAAATGGCGGTCCGTTCAATTCCCGGACGGCATCGCCAGTAAAGTTGATCAACAATCGCTTGACAGTCGATTGCATACAATCCACTCTTCTGGCCGAGGGATGTGGCGGCCCGCACTATCAACGCAGCACAGACTGCGCGCATCAGGTCGATTTTGTTGTCTTTGGCGAATGGGTGGACCAATGAACTTACTGACGAAACTGGCAAGTAGCGCCGCGGTTGCGGCAATCATGGCACTTTCCCCGCTGTCGGCGCTCGCCGCCGACATCACCATCGCGATCGGATCGGAGCCTTCGACGCTCGATCCGCAGATACGCGACGATGGCGGCGAACGCGCCATCAACGACAATGTCTATGAGACGCTGATGGCGCGCACGCCCGACGGCGAGTTGATCGCAGGGCTCGCGGCAGCGGCGCCGACGCAGGTCGACGCGAAGACCTGGGAATTCAAGCTCAGGCCCGACATCAAGTTCCACAATGGCGAGGCGTTCAATGCCGATGCCGTCGTCAACAGCGTCAAGCGCGTCATCGATCCCGCGCTGAAGTCGGAGCAGGCCGCCTATTTCGGCACCATCACCGGCGCCGAGAAGGTCGACGACCTCACCGTGCGCATCCTCACCTCGGGTCCGGATCCGATCCTGCCATCGCGCATGTACTGGATGAAGATGATCCCCGCGACCTATGCGGCCGACGCCAAGTTCGCCGAAGCACCGGTTGGCACCGGCCCCTACAAGTTCACCAGCTGGAGCCGCGGCCAGGACATCGTGCTGGAGAAAAACGCCGACTATTGGGGCGATGCAGCGTCGATCGACAAGGTGACCTACCGCTTCGTCGGGGAATCCGGCACGCGCCTTTCCGGCCTGATGGCCGGCGAGCTCGACGTCATCACCAACCTGTTGCCGGAGTTCGCCCAGCAGGCGCCGAAATTCGCAGCCGTCAGCGGCCTCGAAACGACCCTCATGATCGTATCGACCGACAACGAGGTGACCAAGGATCCGCGCGTCCGCGAGGCCCTGAACATTTCGGTCGACCGCAAGGCGCTGGCCGAGAGCCTGTTCGGCGGCTACGCTACGCCGGCCAAGGGCCAGGTCGTCAACCCCAAGGCCTTCGGCTACAACAAGGCGCTGCCCGACTACGTGTTCGACCTCGACAAGGCGAAGGCCCTGATCAAGGAAGCGGGCGCCGAGGGCAAGACCATCAAGCTCGTCGGCGAGGCCGGACGCTGGCTCAAGGACCGCGAGCTGATCGAGGCCGTCGGCGCCTACTGGAAGGAAACCGGGCTCAATGTCGACATCAAGATCGAGGACTTCGGCGAATATCTCAACCAGCTGTTCGACAAGAACACGCGGCCGGATGCGATCTTCCTGTCGAACTCCAACGAACTGCTCGACGTCGACCGTGAAATGACGGCCGTGCTGCAGAGCAAGGCGAGTTCCGCGTCCAACAGCGACCAGGAAATGTCGGACCAGATCAGCGCCGCCAGGACCGAGACCGACATCGAGAAGCGCCAGGCCATGTATGACGCCATCACCAAGAAGTCGTACGACCTGTCGTACCTCGTCCCGCTGCTCAACCAGCAAGACATTTACGGCTTCTCCAAGCGACTCGAATGGCAACCGCGCGTCGACTCCAAGCTCCTCGTCAAGGAGATGAAGGTCACGGAGTAACAGCGACAATTGCGGGTTCGAACAAAAACATAAGCGAACCCCAACAGTTCTGGAGCCGGCTCAACAAGGGGTAGCCGGCTCCAGCCAATGGAGAGGAATATGGGTGGTTTTCTGCTCCGCCGCATCGGACAAGGTCTCCTTGTCGTCATCGGCGTGACCTTGATCGTTTTCATCGCCACACGCATGGTCGGCGATCCGGTCAAGGTGATGCTGCCGCTATCGGCGACCGATGCGCAGCGCGCGGCCTTTGCCCAGCAGATCGGCCTCGACCGTCCCATCGGGGCGCAGTTCGTCGACTTCGTCGGCGACATGGCCCGGCTCGATTTCGGCGAAAGCCTGTGGCAGCGCCGGCCGGCCCTGGACGTCGTGCTCGAACGGTTGCCCAACACGCTGAAGCTGATCGGCGCCGGCCTTGGCCTGGCGATCCTTTTGTCGCTGCCGCTCGGTGCCATCGCAGCCCTCCGTCCAGGTGGCTGGGTCGATAGAACGACAGTGTTTGTCGGCCTGTTCGGCCTGTCGCTGCCGCAGTTCTGGTTCGGCCTTTTGATGATCGTGTTCTTCGCCGTGACGCTCGGCTGGCTGCCGACTTCGGGCATGGGCGGGGCGCGATACTACATCCTGCCAGCGATCACGCTTGCCCTGCCGTCGCTGGCACGGCTGGTGATGCTGGTGCGTTCGTCGATGATCGACGAACTGAACCAGCAATATGTCCGCACCGCCCGCGCCAAGGGCCTGCATTTCAGGCGCGTCGTCATGGTGCATGCCATGCGCAACACGCTGGTGCCATTCGTCACGTTGGCCGGCTGGGAGCTGATCAGCGCGCTCGCCGGCTACACCGTGGTCGTCGAGACTGTGTTCGCCTGGCCCGGACTTGGGCTGACGGCGATGCAGGCGATCCAGAAAAGCGACCTGTTTTTGCTGCAGGCTATCGTCTTCATCGTGGCCGTGCTGATCGTGATCATCAATGTCGGCCTCGATGTCATCTACAAACTCATCGACCCACGCATAAGGTTGGCTTGACATGGCTATCCCCATGCCTGTGACGACGCCGGTGGCGACCACCCGCAAAGCCGTGCAGCGCCCGACGCTGATGGCGAAGCTCGACGAACTCGGCCGGGAACTGTGGCAGGACAAGCTCGGCACGCTTGGCTTCGCAGTCATCGTGGCGCTTGTCCTGATGGCGATCTTCGCGCCGCTGATCGCACCTTACGATCCCGCCGCGCAATCGGTGATGTCGCGGCTCAAGCCGCCGGCATGGCTGCCAAAGGGCACGTGGGAGCATCTTCTCGGCACCGACCATCTCGGCCGCGACGTGCTTTCTCGTGTTATCTATGGCGCCCGGGCCTCGCTGATCGTCGGTGTCCTGGTGGTGCTCTTCGCCGGCACGTTCGGCGTCGTGCTCGGCCTGTGGTCGGGCTTCAAGGGCGGACGCACCGACGCGGTCATCATGCGCATCGTCGACGTGCAGGTCGCCTTCCCCGGCCTGCTGCTGATCCTGCTGGTCATCTCGGTGATCGGCCCAAGCATGACGACGATGGTGATCGTGCTCGCCGTCACCAACTGGATGGTCTATGCCCGCGTCGTGCGCGGCATCGTGCTGTCGGTCAGGCAGACGCCTTATGTCGAAGCGGCCGAAATGATCGGCTGCCGCACTTCGCGGGTCATCTTCCGCCATATCCTGCCCAACCTGACGTCGCCGCTTTTGACGCTCGGAATCCTCGAATTCACCAACATCGTGCTGGCCGAAGCCGCGCTGTCATTCCTTGGCCTTGGCGTACAACCGCCGGCAACCAGCTGGGGCCTCGATGTCGCCAATGGCCGGGACTACATCTTCGTCGCCTGGTGGCTGATCACCTTCCCCGGCCTGTCGATCGCGACCACAGTGCTTGCGGTCAACCTGTTCGCCTCCTGGGTGCGCGTCACCACCGACCCGCAGGAGCGCGAGAAACGCTTTGCCTACCAGCGCGCCAAGGCGGCGGCTCGCAGCAAGCGCCGCCAGCCCACCCCAGCAGCCCGCAGCCATGGAGGACGGTCATGAACATCAGCGCCATGAGCAACAATGAACCGCTGCTCGAAATCGACAGGCTGAAGGTCGAGTTCGACACACGGCGCGGTCTCGTCCAGGGCCTGCGCGGCGTGACGCTGTCGATCGGCCGCGGCGAAACGCTGGGTGTCGTCGGCGAATCCGGTTCGGGCAAGAGCGTCACCGCGCAAGCGGTGATGGGCCTGATCGACATGCCGGGCCGCATCGCGTCGGGCGACATCCGCTGGAAGGGCCGCTCGCTGCTGGGCGCTGACGGCGAGCGCTACGCCCGCGACATCAGGGGCAAGGAAGTGGCGATGGTCTTCCAGGACCCGATGACCTCGCTCAACCCGGTGCTGAGGGTGGGCACCCAGATCGGCGAGGTGCTGGAACGCCATCTCGGCATGACGCGCAAGCAGGCGCGGACCCGGTCCGAGGAACTGCTCGCCGCCGTCGGCATCAGCGCGCCGGGCCGCCGGCTCGACCAGCATCCGCACGAGTTCTCAGGCGGCATGCGCCAGCGCGTGATGATCGCCATGGCGATCGCCTGCGAGCCGCAGCTTTTGATCGCCGACGAACCGACAACGGCGCTCGACGTCACCATCCAGGCGCAGATCCTCGAACTGCTCGCCGAGCTGCAGCAGTCGCTCGGGCTGTCGATCGTGCTGATCACGCACGACCTCGGCGTCGTCGCCGGCCTCTGCCACCGGGTTGCGGTGATGTACGCCGGACAGATCATCGAAACCGGCCAGGCGGAAGACGTGTTCGAGCGCCCGGCGCATCCTTACACGCAGGGCCTGTTGCGCTCGACGCCGCGGCTCGACGAGGTTTCGGACCGGCTGATCTCGATCGACGGCACGCCGCCCAACCTGGTGACGCCGCCAGACGGCTGTTCGTTCCAGCAGCGCTGCCCGCTGTCGGGCGAAGCCTGCAAGAAGGCGCCGCAGCTTGCCCATATCCGGCCCGACGCCGAGGCTGCCTGCTGGCAGCCTTCGACGCCGGCATGGGCGACACCGCTGATGACGCCTTCGATTTCGCACTAGGAAGCACCGATGCTCAATCCCGTATCAGCCCCGGCGCCGCATGCCCCGCTGCTCAGCGTCCAGGGCTTAGGTGTCACCTACGAGACCGGCGCCCAGGGCTTTTGGGGAAGGCCGAAATCCTTCGACGCGCTGCAGGACATTTCCTTCGACCTCCATGCCGGCGAGACGCTTGGACTTGTCGGTGAATCCGGTTCCGGCAAGACCACCACCGGCCGCGCCGTGCTACGCCGCATCAAGACATCGGCCGGCAAGATCGTGTTCAAGGGCAACGACATCACCCGGACCGATGGCGAGGCGCTGCGCAAGCTTCGCCGCAACATGCAGCTGGTGTTCCAGGACCCCTATTCCAGCCTCAACCCGCGCATGCGGGTGATCGACATCGTCGCCGAGCCGCTGCTGGTGCACGGGCTGATCCGCCACGTTGACGAGGCACGCGACCGCATCACCGAGCTTCTGCGCGTCGTTGGCCTGCCCGCCGACGCGCATGACCGTTTCCCGCACGCTTTTTCCGGGGGGCAGCGCCAGCGCATCGGCATCGCCCGGGCGCTGGCGTTGCAGCCCGAGTTCATCGTCGCCGACGAGCCTGTGTCGGCGCTCGACGTGTCGGTTCGGGCACAGGTTGTCAACCTGATGCAGGACCTGCAGAAGGAGCTCGGCCTCGGCTATTTGTTCATCGCCCACGACCTGTCGGTGGTGCGCCACATCTCGCACCGGGTGGCGATCCTCTATGCCGGGCGCATGGTCGAGATCGCTGACCGCGACGACCTCTACGACCATCCGATCCACCCCTATACCGAGGCGCTTTTATCGGCGGTGCCGGTGCCCGATCCGCGCACGCAACGCCAGCGCAAGCGCATCGTCTATGGCGGTGAGGTTCCCGACCTCGTCAACCCGCCGCCCGGTTGCCGCTTCTCGACGCGCTGCCCGCTGGCGACCGAGCAGTGCCGCAAGGACGCACCGAAGCTCACGGAACGGTCGCCCCGCCATCTCGTCGCCTGCTGGAACAGGTAATCGGCGGCGTGTCGGCTATCTGACGGCTGTCAGTCAGTCGCCGAACTTCGACGTGGCGAGTGCGGCGCGGCCATATTTGTTGTTGGCCTCGAGCAGCTTGAGCAACGTCGCCAGGAACGCCTCGCGCTCGCGCTCGCCGAGCGTGTCGAGCAGCCGCTCCTGCGCCCGGCTCATCGCCGGATGCATGGCCGCGACAAGTTTCTCGCCTTCCGGTGCCAGCCGCGCCAGCACCATGCGCTTGTCCTCGATGCTGCGGGTGCGCTCGACAAGCCCGCGCTGGGCCAGCCGCGTCAGCACGTCGGCGACATTGGTGCGGTCGATGCCGAGCGCCTGGGCAAGCGAGATCTGGTCGGAATCGGGATTGCCGGAGAGGATGGTGAGCAGCCCGTACTGCACCGGGGTGATGCCGAACTCCTGGCACTCCTCGAAGAACAGCGCGTAATGGACCTGGTGCAGCCGGCGGATGAGATAGCCCGGCCGCTTCCACAGCGGCAGCCGCTCGATCAGCTGCTGCAATTCCGGATTGAGCGCGCCTTCGACTGCGGCGGCCTTTTTCTTTTCCGTCTTCGCCGACTTGGCCACGCTTTGTGTCCTCGCTTCCGATTGCTCCCTGTCTAGCCCTTGCAGGGTCGACGGGAAAGAGCGGTACCGCCTCATGTTTTCCCCCGCTCAAGCGGAGATCGAAGGGGACGAAGCCACCACCAAGCCCTTGTCCGGCAAGGCGTTGCGTCTTGCGCGCACAATAAAAGGCGGTATACTGAGTAATATTGGGAACACGAGAAAAGGAGAGCTCCATGGCCCAGGAACCACTGGCGACAAAAGGCAACTTCCTGCACATCTACGACTTCCGCGTCGAAGCCGGCCGCGAGGACGAATTCGTCCGGCTGTTCGAGGAGTTCGACTATTCCGACGGCAACCCGATGCACAAATCATGGGCCCAGGTGAAGGACGGCGTGCTGTGCCGCGACACCGAGGACCCGCAGCGCTTCTTCCTCATTGCCGAATGGTCGGACATCGTCGAGCACGCCAAGATCCGCAAGGTGCTGGCGGAAGAACTCAAGCCGGCTTTCGTCGGCCTGATCGAGGGACGCAAGTTCGTGCCCAAATATGTCGAGGTCGTCTCCTCAACGCCCGACGAGATCCTCAACGCCGCGGCGCACTGAGGGCGAGCCCGATGCGCACGCTCTACACTTTCTTCAGGTCGTCGACCTCGTATCGGCTGCGCATCGCGCTCGCGCTCAAGGGACTCGACTGGGAGCCCCGCTTTGTCAGCCTGCCCAACATGGCGCACCGCACGCCCGACTACATGGCGCTCAACCCGCAAGGGCTGGTGCCGGCGCTGGTCGAGGACGGCAAGGTCTTCGCCCAGAGCCTCGCCGTGCTCGAATATCTCGACGAGACGCATCCCGAACCGCCGCTGCTGCCCGGTGATGCCAGCGGGCGCGCCTATGTCAGGGGCCTCGCCCAGGTCATCGGCTGCGACATCCACCCGCTCAACAATGTGCGGGTGCTGAAATACCTGAAGGCACGCTGGCAGCTGTCGGACGACGACGCCAGCGAATGGTACCGCCACTGGATCGCGGAGGGCTTCCGCTCGTTCGAGGAGACGCTTGCAGCATCAGGCCTGTCGGGCAGCTGCTGCCTCGGCGACACCGTCACCATCGCCGACATCTGCCTGGTGCCGCAGGTGGCCAATGCCCGGCGCTTCCTGTGCGACCTGGCCGCCTTCCCGTTGTCGGTCGCCATTGCCGACCGCGCCGCCGCGCTGCCGGCCTTTGAGGCGGCACATCCAAGCTTGCAGGCCGACGCATTCTAGGCACGGCAAGCCTCGGCAATCACCGCTTGCGCGCGACGATGTAAGGCCTGACATCGTTGCCCTTTGTCGCGTGGTTTTCGGTCGCGACGACCTCGAAGCCAGCGGACGAGACGAGCCTGACCAGTTCCGCCGTGCTGAAGGCGCCGGCATGGGGCGCAAGGCCAGTGGCACGCATCACCGGCAGCAGCGCGAGGCGGATCAGCGGGTTCATGTCACTGAGGCAAGGCGTCTTGGAGACGAACAGGCCGTCGCTGGCGAGCAGCACATGGATGCGCCGCAAGGTGCCGGGCAGATCGCGTACCAGATGCAAATAGTTGAAGCCGAGAACCACCTCGAACTGCCCGGACCCGAGTTCGGGAGCCTCGGCCGTCGCGGTCAGGAAATCGAGCCCCCTTATGGGGCATACCAGGCGCTTTTCCTCGGCGATCGCGATCATCGCAGGCGAAAAATCCGTCGCGAGATAGGTTTTCACGTCGCCGGCAAGCAGCATCGCCGTCGATCCGGTGCCGCAGCCAAGCTCCAGAACCTGGTCGCCGGCGCGCAGCAGCGAACGTGTCCGATCCAGCGTGCGTGCATAACCGTCCTGATCGGCAACGGCCGATTTGGCATATCTGCGTGACGACCGGTCCCAGAAACGAGCGTCGCTCGAAATGCTCATGCAGCATGCTCCTCCACCCCGACAGCAATGCCATGACTAAACCGACAGCCTTGCGGCAACATTGCAGAAAAGATGGATCGCACTCGGCTAATTGCCACACGAGGGGCGCCAACCAGCCGCGCCCACGATTGGCGCAGATCATCGGCTGCCGACGTTGCAGCGAACCCGGCGTCCTGTCTGGCTCGGCCACTGCCCCGCGGCGGTAAAATGCCAGCCGCAGGGTGTCTTTCATGCTATGCTAATATTTGTGCGCGCGATCTTGCGCAGCATTGCCGTGCCACCCCCGTTTGGTGCCCAAAGCCGATCTCGGACGTGGCGCTCGCCTGCGAAATGGCAATCGCCAGGGGTTAAGTCCTCGTCGATGACCGGCTAGCGCCATGAAGGAGAACCAGTGCCCCTTACATACCGGCAAGTTCAGGAACAGCTTCGTAAAGTTGGCATCGTGATGAGCAAGAAGGGCAGCACGATCCGACTGAACCACTTCTCAGGCCTCGAGGAAACTGCGTCCTACTCGCAAAGCATCAGCGAGGCGCTACTCACCGGGATGAGCATGTCACGACCGAAGCGGCTGCCACCCTCATAGGTGGGAAATCCGGGGCCTGCCACGCGGCGACCGGAAATGCTGCCCGGTGCATCACGGGAGCAGATCAGAACCGCATTTTTCGCCTAGCTCCAGGCGCGACCGCGCAGGTCGCCGCTCGCCCTTTGGGGCACAGCAGGGCAGTCGGCTTGCGCTCTCACGTGCATCAGCCCTTTCGGCATCGATTCGATGAAGCCGAGCCGGGCCATCCCGAGACGAACTTCCGGCGCGCCCATGAACAGTTTCCACAAAAGCCCAGTCCGATGGTTCTCGATCATCGCGACAATCGGGCCCTGATTGATGGCAAGGTAGGTTCGCGCGTACCAGTTCTGGTTTTCGCAGAACGCATCGACAAAACCGAAGCGGCCCCAGATGCGCTTCCTCGGCCTGGCCAGGAAACCGCGCAAGGCGGACATCGCCTGAGCGGGCATGTAGGGAAAGCTCGACAGGGCGGCACTCGGCGTGATGACGCCAACGTCCCGGTCGGGCGCATGCGCAACATAACCCGTCGGCCCATGCGACGCGGTAAGCCCCCAGCAATCGGGACCGTAACCGTGATGGCCATGGGGGTTGAGCACGCAATGCCGATGATTGATCCGCGCGTGGCGGACATTTTGCTCCCAATAATCGGCATGGCGGTCTTTCAGGCCGCGTGGATCGAGGCCGCAGAAGGAATAGTGCGCGAAAAACAGCGGCCCGCCAAAATCCATCCCGAGCGGCAATACGATGCCGTGATGTTCACGACTGTTATGAAAACCCGGCCCGGCCGCAAAGCCGTTGTGGTAGCAATCTGGGTCGATTGCGTGATGTTGTGATCCCGCCGCCAGCACGAAAGCCAGCAGGCACTCGTTCCAGCCTTCGATCGGGGTGTTCATTGCCCATTGGTGCTTCGGGCTCCAGTGCCAATAGAGCTTGCCTTTCCGCTGAAACCAGCCCCATTCGGCCTGCGCCAGCAGCGCATCCACGCGTCCGCGAAAACGCTGTTCCTCGCCTGCCGCCCGGTCCAGATATTCGCGCGCGCAAATCAGGCCCTGGAACAGAAACGTCGTCTCGACGAGGTCGGCGCCATCGTCCTTTCGTCGGAACGGAATGGTGTCGCCCGTACTGCCGTTGATGAAATGCGGGAACATGCCGTGGTAGCGCGGCGATGCCTCCAGCAAATCGAGCATTCGGTGCAGACGGCCCAGCGCTTCAATACGATCGAGCCAGCCGCGCTCGACCGCGACGATGATCGCCATGATGCCGAAGCCGGAGCCTCCGATCGCAACGAGATCGTTTGGCTCGTTGCCTGTCGTCTTCAGGCGATCCCGCGCAAGCCCACTGGCGGGATGGCCGCCTTCCCAGAAGTAGCGCACGGTCTGCCGCTGCACGATGTCGAGCAAGGCGTCATCGGCAAGCGTTGATGGATCTGGCGCAAGTTCGTGCGTGGGAGGCGAGTCAAGAATCATCGAAACAGTATGCAGCCAACCACGTCATCAAGATGCTTGTTCTTAGCCGGATCCGTCGTCTTCGTCATGTGCATGCCGGCCGGTGATGCTGTCGATCTTGATCCGGTAGAATATCAGTGCCGATCCGGTCTCGGCTGAAGCGAACGGGGGCTTCAGGCTTCCTGGCTCCCACCAGTTAGCGTGCTGTTCAAGCAATGACCAGGCATGCATCCGCTCCCGGTGCCATTGCGGGGTCTCCGGCAACTCTTCAAACCGGCCGTAAACGACGACGCTGCGCCATTGGCGATTGGCGCCCAATTCGTCGACCTGAACACACACATGTGCATTCTGCCGCATCCAGTCGATCTTCTTCCCTGGCAGCGCAAAGCTGTAGAGATGATTGTCGGAAAATGCGTAATGGCACGGCACCAGATACGGCTGGTTGTCCCTGACGCAGGCCAACCGGGCTAGCCGGCGTGACAACAGCATGGCGATACTTTCCTCGCGCGTCATCTCCTGTACGACCATGGCTTGCCTCCTCGGCTTGCCGCTCGGCCCGAAAATCGGAAGCGATTTTCGGAAAGCACGATACGCGGTTTCAAAAAACACAGGGATGCGGCGCCCTTGGACGCCGCCGACAATAATGACTAGCTGGCCTTGGCCATATGCCAGACACCGCCAACGCCTTCGCCGTTCATGTCGCCGGCCTTCTTGTCCTTGGCATAGGTGTAGAGCGGCTTTCCATCATACGCCCACATCTTGGTGCCGTCTGTACGGTCAATCACAGTCCATGCGCCATCGGCCTTTGCCTTGGCGTCAGCCTCGAGCGCCGGCCAGCTTGTTGCGCAGGCATCGTAACAGCTTGATGCACCGGCCTTGTCCTTGTCGAACGTATAGAGCGTCATGCCCTTCATGTTCGTGTATATTTCACCCTTCGGTGTCTTCGCCATCATTGCCGGCTCAGCTGCAAAACCCATCCCCGCGGTCATAAGTACAGCTGAAATTCCCAATGCAATGCGCTTCATATTCATATTCCTTGTTATTGGTGGGCGACAAAAACACCGCCGTAACCACAACGGATAGCAAGGAACATCCGTTCCGATATTTCCACAATTATCTGATTTTTTGAAAATTTAACTTTTGGCGAAGACGGGTTATTTAGAGACGCACGGCGGGCTCAGGGCCCGGCTGATTGAGGGCCAAGCGCAAACATCCCGTTGAGCGGTCGGCTACGGATGTTTGGGACGGAAGCGTCCCTTCAATAGCGGTCTTGCATCAGTGACGCCTCGTCAAGGTCCTAAAACGCCTTCCCCTCACGCCCTTCGCCGCTCGGCCACCGTCGCCTTGTCGTAGCCGGCGACCTTCTTGTAGCTGTTCGAAAGCGCCGCCAGCTCATCCTGGGTGATGACGTCGTCGAGCCGCGCGAACGGCCGGTCGCCGGTGCGCTCGTAGACCTCCTTGAGGATGACGTCGGGCGGGGTGGTGCGGTTGGTGCGCACGACAGTCGCCGTCGCCTCCAGCCGCTTGTCCTCGTAGGACTTGAGCACGCTTGCGACGTCGCCGCCCGATGCAAAGCTGTCGGCCAGCGCGCGCGCGTCGAGGATGGCCTGGCCGGCGCCGTTGGAACCGCGCGGATACATCGGATGCGCCGCATCGCCGAGCAGCGTGATGCGGCCAAAGCTCCAGCGGGCGAGCGGGTCCTTGTCGACCATCGGATATTCGAGGATCGCCTCGGTGCCGCGGATCAGGCCTGGCACGTCGAGGAAATCGAAGCGCCAGTCGGCGAAGGCGCCGATGAAATCGTCGAGCCGGCCGCGGCGGTTCCAGTCCTGCTGGTGATAGTCAGGCGTCTCGATCTCGGCGACCCAGTTGATCAGCTGACGCCCCTCGGCATCGAGCTTGTTGCGGATCGGATAGATGACCATCTTGCCATGCGTCAGCCAGCCGGCGCGGACATAGCTCGCGCCGCCGAGAAAGGGCTGCCACCAGGTCGTGCCGCGCCACATGTTGACGCCGGAATAGATCGGGCCGCCATCGTCGGGCACGAGCTTGCGGCGCACGACGGAGTGGATGCCGTCGCAGCCGACAACGGCCACACCATGCTGGACGGGTCGGTCCTCGCCAGTGCGGCCGTCGACGAAGCGGGCGGTGGCGGCGGTATCGGACTGCTCGACATCGATGCATTTCCAGCCGGTGACAACGCATTCGGGGCCGGCCCGCTCGACCAGCGCCTGGTAGAGTATCTGCTGCAGGTCGCCGCGATGGATCTGGAACTGCGGGTAGTCGTAGCCGGCAAAGGTGCCGACCGGCTCCTTGTAGATCAGCTGGCCGAAGCGGTTGAAGAAGCAGGATTCGCGCGCCGTGACCGCGACCTCGGCCAGCGCATCCTGCAGGCCAAGCTCGGTCAGCTGGCGGCTGGCATGCGGCAGGATCGAGATGCCGACGCCGACCGGCTTGATCTCCTGCGCGCTTTCGTAGACGCGGAACCGAACGCCCGCCTTGTGCAGCATCAGCGCCAGTGTCAGCCCGCCTATGCCTGCCCCGATGATCATCACGTCCATGTGGCTCTCCACCAGATAAAGACAGTATACTGAGTATTTTTCGACTCGAAAGACCCCAAGACGCTGCGCGGGCTCCTCTAGACGGCCTCGCGGAACGGCAGTTCGAACTCCTGGCGGGCATTGCGGTCGAGAATTTCCTTGGCGAGCGCCGCCGCCACGCCCGTCGGCTCGTTGGCGGCGCTGGTCAGGATGAACTCGACCTCCTCGAGTTGCGGCAGCTGCGGGCTCGTCGGCAGCACCATCAGGCCCGATGACACCATGCCGCGCGGCTGCACCATGACGCCCAGGCCGGCGCGGGCTGCTGCCTGCAGCCCGCTCAGGCTGCCGCTGGTGCAGACGATGCGCCAGGCGATGCCCTTGCGGTCGAGCGCCTCGATTGCCGCGACGCGGGTGATGCCGGGGCGCGAGAACAGGATCAATGGCAACGGCTTGCCGGCCTCGACCACGGAGGGGTCGCGCGCGGCCCAGACCAGCCGTTCGGTGCGCACGGCAACGCCGCTGCGCGCCTCGCGCTGCTGGTTGAGCCCGACGCGCCGCTTGGCGATGACGAGGTCGAGCGCACCTTCGTCGAGCAGGTCGAACAAGGTGCTCGACAGCGCCACCGTCAGTTCGAGCTCGACGGAAGGGTGGCGCTCGGTGAACTTGTGCAGAACGTCGGCGAGCCTGGTGGTGACGAAATCCTCCGATGCGCCGAAGCGGATGCGGCCGCTGAGCCTGGCGCCCTGGAGATAGCTGCGGGCGCGTTCATTGGCGTCGAGGATCGAGCGGGCAAAACCCAGCATCGCCTCGCCGTCGGGCGTCAGCATCACCGAATGGGTGTCGCGCACCAGAAGGCGCCTGCCGACGCTAACCTCGAGCCGGCGGATGTGCTGGCTCACCGTCGACTGACCGAGCCTGAGATGCACGGCGGCCCCGGTGAAGCTGCGCGAGCCGGCGACGGCCACGAAGGTCTGGAGGAGTATCGGATCGAACATGATCCCTCCTAGTGTTCACGAAACGCAATGATCATCATTTTTGTATGCGCCATTCACAATGCAACCGGCATTTGGCATACTGTATACAAATTTAGCTCGCTGCCAAGGGATCACGCGTTTGTTCGCACGTTTTCGTCCAGACACCTTCATCATGCTGATGATCGCCTGCATCGCGCTGGCTTCGCTGCTGCCGGCGCAAGGCAGTTTCGCCGGCCATTTCGGCACCGCGACCAACATCGCGATAGCGCTTTTGTTTTTCCTGCACGGCGCACGGCTGTCGCGGGCGACAGTGATTGCAGGCATGACGCACTGGCGGCTGCACCTGCTGGTGTTTTCGACCACCTTCGTGCTGTTCCCGATCATAGGGCTGGCGCTTGGCCTGCTGGTGCCGACAGTGCTGCCGACAGCACTTTATGCCGGCGTGCTGTTTTTGTGCGTGCTGCCGTCGACCGTGCAGTCGTCCATCGCCTTCACCGCCCTTGCCGGCGGCAACGTTCCCGCCGCCGTGTGCTCGGCCTCGGCTTCCAACATCATCGGCATGTTCCTGACGCCGCTGCTGGTCGGGCTGCTGTTTGCCAGGACGGGCGGCGGCGGTGTGTCGCTGTCGGCGATCGAGGGCATCATGCTGCAGCTTCTGGCGCCATTCATCGCAGGCCAACTCGTCCAGCCCTGGCTCGCCGGCTGGCTCGGCCGGCACAAATGGCTGGTGACGGTCGTCGACCGCGGTTCGATCCTGATGGTGATCTATCTCGCCTTCTCCAAGGCGATGGTCGCCGGCCTGTGGCAGCAATTGCCGCTGCAATCGCTTGTCGTGCTGTTGCTGATCGCCGCCTTCCTGTTGTCGACAGTGCTGGCGATCACCATCTTCGCCAGCCGCTTCCTTGGCTTTTCCCGGCAGGACGAGATCACCGTCGCCTTCTGCGGCTCGCACAAGAGCCTGGCCTCGGGCGTGCCGATGGCCAACGTCATCTTCGCCGGCCAGGAGATCGGCGCGATCGTGCTACCACTGATGCTCTATCACCAGATGCAGCTGATGGTGTGCGCCTGGATGGCGCGGCGCTACGCCGAGCGCACCGCCGCCGAACGCGCGCTCGTCACCGAACCGCAAGGCGCGGCACAGTAGCCGCGCCGGCGCAAAGGCGCTCGGCTTTGCGATACGTCAGATCTTGGTGGCGCCACCGTGATTGGCAGGTATTGCGCGCGAGCGAAGCGGGGCGACCGAGGCGTGGCGCTGGAAGGTCTCTTCTTCAAGCACTTCGACCTTGTGATTGGGCAGGTCCGACAACAGGCCCGCGACCCTTGTGAAGGACTGCTCGAGTTCCCGCTCCTTGATCTGTCCGGCCTTCAGGCCGGCCGACATGTAGTCGATCATGCGCAGGATGACCTCGGTGTCGGCCCAGTAGGCGCACATGCACAGCAGGTCGCAGCCGGCATTGATGATCCGGATCGTCGTCTCGGGCTTGTCGAGCCGGTCGGAGATCGCCTTCATGCCGAGATCGTCGCTGACGACGACGCCCTCATAGCCGAGCTCCTTGCGCAGGATGTCCTGCAGGATCACCTTCGACATCGTCGCCGGAATGCCCGGATCGATCTGCGAGATGACGATATGCGCCGTCATGATCATGCGCGTCTGCGCATCGTTGAAATGGCGGAAGGCTTCGAGCTCGCGGCTGCGGAACGTCCTGGGGTCGACGTCGATGACCGGCAGCGAATAGTGCGAATCCACCGCCGTGTCGCCATGGCCGGGGAAATGCTTGGGACAGCCCAAAACGCCTTCGGCCTGCATCGCGTCGAGAAACTCGCGCGCCGCCGGCACCACGTCATCAGGCGTCGTGCCAAACGAACGCTGGCCGATGACGGGATTTGCCGGATTGGAATTGACGTCGACGACGGGGGCGAAATTGACGTTGAAGCCGAGCGAACGCAGCTCGATGCCCATCGCCTTGCCGACATCGGCGGCCTGCTTGGGCCATTCGCGCGCATAGGCGAAAGGCGTGATCGGCGCCGGCGGCCGCAACACGCCGCCGCCCTCATGGTCGATCGAGATGATGACTTCGTCGCGCTCGATGTATTCGCGCACGTCGGACAGCAGCCGGGCATGGTTGTCGAGCCAGTCCTCGTAAGGCGCGTCGGGCAAGAAATTGGCGCGGAACAGAACGACGCCAGCCGGCTTCAGCAACGACAGCAGCCGCTTGTCCTTGTCGCCGAGCACATGCCCTGGCTGGAGACCGATGAGGAACCGGTGTCCGAAGGACGCAGGACCGCGCCCGAGATCGAAAGAGAGATCCATGCTGTGCCAACTCCGCCTGATGTCCGGTGCCAAAAAATGTGGCAGACCGATGCAAACAGTTTCTTAGTGCATGAGCGCGGGATTCGGAATCGGTTTTGGTTCCGCCGCCCCGCAAAAGATGCGAGGCGCCAGGGGGTGGCCGGAATTTCCGCCTGCCAGGTCGCCCTTCAGCCCCTCGCCCGTTCGGCGATCAGCTCGCCTTCGGCGCGGTCCGCCTCGGTGACCGACGTCAGTCGCTTGAGGTGGCGGGCGAACCAGGCGTTGAGGTCGTCCATCGAGGTGAACATGACCGGCACCACGACAAGGCTGAGCAGCGTCGAGGTGATCAGGCCGCCGATCACCGCCACCGCCATCGGCGCGCGGAAGCTGGCGTCGGCGCCGATGCCTATCGCTGCCGGCACCATGCCGGCGACCATGGCGATCGTGGTCATGATGATCGGCCGCGCGCGGGTGACGCCGGCCTGCATCAGCGCCTCGCGGCGCTCCATGCCCTGGGCGCGGCAATCGATGGCGTAGTCGACGAGCAGGATCGAGTTCTTGCAGACGATGCCCATCAGCATAAGGATGCCGATCGTCGACGACAGGTCGAGCGCGGCCCCGTAGAGCAGCAAGGCCAGGGCAGCACCGCCCAGCGACAGCGGCAGGGCGATCAGGATGGTGATCGGCTGCAGGAAGTTCCTGAACAGCAGCACCAGCACTGCCATGACCATCAGGATGCCCGCCACCAGCGCCAGCGCGAAGCCGCGGAACATCTCGCCCATTTCCTCCGAGGCGCCATATTTGACGTTCGTGACGCTGGCGGGAAGGTTCTTCAGCAAGGGCAGCGCCTCGACGGCCTTCATCGCGTCGCCGATCGTCACGCCGTTCAGGTTTGCTTCGACAGCCACCATGCGCTTGCGGTCGAGCCGTTCGACCTTGCCTTCCTCGGCACCGAAGTCGATGTCGGCAACCGACGTCAGCGGCACCACCGTACCACTATCGGTGCCGACCCTGAGATTGCGCAACGTCTCGAGGTCGCCGCGCGCCGACTTGTCGAGCAGCACGCGGATCGGCACCAGCCTGTCGCCGAGATTGAACTGCGCCGAATTGGCGTCGCTCTCGCCGAGCGTCGCAATGCGGGCCACGGTGCCGAGCGATACCACCGAAACCCCGAGCCGCGCCGCCTCGTCCATGCGCGGCTTGACCAGCAGTTCGGGCGCCAGCGGAGCCTGGTTGGACAGCACGTTCGCCAGCTGCCGCAGCTTGCGCATCTCTTCTTCGAGCTGGCGCGCGGCCATGTTCAGCTCTTCCGGGTTGTTGCCGGCCAGGAAGATCGACAGCTCCTTGCCGCCGCTGTCAGAGGCGAAGCTGAACTGGATGTCGGGAATGCCCGCCAGGATCGGCAGCGCCGACAGCTCGAACTCCTTGCGGTTGAGTTCGCGCTCGCTTCGCGGCACGAGCCGGATGACCAGAGTCACCTTGGTGGCATCGCTGGTGAGAGCCAGGACGCTCGCCACTTCCTTGCGCTCTTTCAGCTGCCTGACGATCTCGTCGGCAACGCGTGCGGTCTCATCGAGCCGGGTGCCCGGGGGCAGCGTCACGTTGGCCTCCGAAATATTGCTGTCGGTCCCCGGCACGAAGCCGGTCGAAAGCTGGGTCAGCAGGAAGACCGAGCCGGCAAAGAATGCGGCAACCAGCGCGAAGGTCGTCTTGCGGTGGTCGAGCGTCCAGCCGAGCACGGCGAGATAGCGGCGCGACATGCGTGACGGTTCGGCGGCGTGATGGCCGGCAGGTTTCGGCTGCAGCAGATAGGCCGCCATCAGCGGCGTCAGCAGGCGCGCCACGACCAGCGAGATCATCACGGCAACCGCAACGGTGATGCCGAACTGGCGGAAATACTGGCCGACGGCGCCGCCGATGAAGCTGACCGGCGCAAACACCGCAACGATGGTCAAGGTCGTTGCAACGACCGCCAGGCCGATGGCGTCGGCCGCCTCGATCGAGGCGAGATACGGCCTTTTGCCCATGTCGACATGACGCTCGATGTTTTCGATCTCGACGATGGCGTCGTCGACGAGGATGCCGATCACCAGCGTCAGCGCCAGCAGGCTGACGCCGTTCAGCGTATAGCCGAGCAAATCCATGACCGCGAAGGTGGGCAGGATCGACAGCGGCATGGCAACCGCGGCGATCAGCGTGGCGCGCCAGTTGCGCAGGAACAGGAACACCACAAGCACGGTCAGGCCAGCGCCTTCGACCAGCGCGGTCACCGCGGCGTTGTAGCTCTCCAGCGTGTATTCGACGTTGGAGATCACCTCGTTGAACGACACGTCGGGCGTGCGTGCGGAAACTTCGCCGAGCCGCTTGGTCACCGCGTCGGCGACAGCGGTGTCACTGTAGCCCTTGGCGCGATAGACCGAAAAGCCGACGACAGCTTCGCCATTGTAACGGGCAAAGCCGCGGGCCTCTGTCGGCCCGTCGGTGATCGTGGCGATGTCGCTGAGCTGCACCCAGCGCTTGCCCGGCAGTGACACCGAAAGGTTGAGCAACTGGTCGAACGAGGTGACGCTGCCCAGCGTGCGGATCGACTGTTCCCTGTCGCCGATCTCGCCGCGTCCGCCGGGAACGTTGACGTTGATGCCGCGCAGTGCGGTGTTGACCTGGTCGGCGGTGACGCCGAGCGCAAGCAGCCTGTCGGGATCGAGGGAAACGGTAATCTCGCGGTTGACGCCGCCGAACCGCTCGACCTTCTGGACGCCCGGCACGGCAAGAAGCTCGCGGCTGATCATGTCTTCGACGAACCATGACGCATCGAGCCCCGACATGTTGGGCGCCTGCATGGTGAAATAGAGGATCGCCCCGCCTTCGACGTCGACACGCGAGATGATCGGCTCCTGGACAGACTGCGGCAGGTCGGACCTGATCTGGCCGACCGACTCACGGACGTCGTTGGTCGCGCGGTCCGGATTGACGCCGATCTTGAACTCGACCGTCGTGGTCGAGACGCCGTCCTTGATCGTCGAGCGGATGTTCTTGACCCCGGCGAGCCCGGAGATCGACCCCTCGACCTTGCGGGTTATCTGGCTTTCCATCTCGGCGGGTGCAGCGCTTGGCTGCGTCACCGCGACGGTGACAATCGGAAACGACAGGCTGGGATTGGCATTGACCGGCAGGCGCATGAAAGCGGCGCTGCCGGCCAGCGTCGCCACGACGAACAGGACGATGGTGGGCACCGGCTTGCGGATCGCCCAGGCGGATATGTTGCTGATCATGGCCTGACGCTTCCGGTCTTGGCGCCGATGTCGGTGGTGGCGACCACGTCGCCGTCGCGCAGCGAGGCACCGGCCTTGGCGACGACGACGTCGCCTTCCTTCAGGCCGGCGCGGATTTCCAGCCTGCCATTGTTGCGCATGCCGGTCTGGACCGGCCGCAGGTCGACCTTGCCGTCCTCGACAACGAAGACGGCGGTCTTGTCCTTGCCGCCATAGACAAGCGCCGAATCGGCGATGACGATCGCCTGGCGATTCGCCACCACGACCACGGCGCGGGCGAAGGCGCCCGGGAACAGGGCGGTATCCGTCTCGAAAGCGATGCGTGCCACGCCGAGACGGGTGTCGCGGTCGATCTTCGGCGAGATCAGCCTGACCTTGCCCGGGATCTTCCCGTCCACTCCCGGCAGGCTGACCGAGGCAGCCTGGCCGACGGCCAGGCGCGGCAGCTCGCGTTCCGGGATCTCCGCCGCCAGCTCGACCTCACCGTCGCGGATCAGGCGGATCAGCGGATCCGCGCCGGTCAGCGCGCCGGCATTGGCATTGCGTTCGGAAACGACACCGGCGACAGGCGCGACGATGACGTTGCGTTCGACCAGCCGGCGGGACTCGGTGAGCTGGGCCACGGCCTGGTCGACCTCGGCCTGTGCCAGCGCGACGCCCTGGCGCTCGACAGCCTCGGTGGATGCTCGGTCGGCGAAGGCTTGCGTCGACAGGGCGCCCGACTGCTTGAGCGGTGCCGCACGCTGCAGCGCGGCCAGGGCTTGCGCCGCCTTTGCCTGCTGCTGGGCGAGTGCTGCATTGGCCCGCGCCAGGCGGCCTTCGCTCTCGCGCAGCTGGTTGTCGCGCATCGCCGTGTCGAGCCGCACGAGAATCTGCCCCGCCGTGACGCGATCGCCGACCTCGACCTCGACGCTTGATATGCGCTGCTCCTGGAACGGCGCGCCGACGGCCACCTCCTCGCGAGCCGCGAGGATGCCGGTAAACGACAGCGTCCATTCGGTCATGTCGCTGGCAACGACAAAGGTCGACACCAAACGTTTCGCGGTTTCGGCCTGCACCGCGGCATTGGCGCCGTCGGCCACGGCAGGCATGACCGCGCTTGCCAGCAGGGCGACGGCAGCTGCCGCAATCCCCGCCCGGCGGTGAAGGTAGTGCGTCATTTGTACAAACTTTCCACAGTCAGATGTCTCCGAAGAATGGCCGCCGCCGGCATCCTCCAAGCCAGCGCATCATTATTCGATTGATCAATCTAATATTTGGTCCAGAGCAGCTTTCATGATCTGCCAAATGACAGGGGACCATTGCGGCAGTCTGTCGTGACGCCGGCCGGGCGCAGCTTTTGCATCCGCAGCTTGAATTTCCTGCCACAAGACCGGCCGAAGGTCATTTGCCGCGATAGATTTGCCCGACCACGTGCCATTCCCATTACTTCATGAGCGATCCAGTTCGACTACTTCGATGGGGCTAGACAGAACGCCGTCGAAGCGTGGATATAGCGAACAGTTCGAGGGCCGATTCTTGGCAATGACTGCGGACGAAATCGCCAGCCACCCCGCGCTGCAGGAGTTCATCCGGCGGCAGTCGCAAGCATTGCTGATGGCCTACGAGGCCAATCCCCGGCAGTCCTCCGTCTTCGCCACCCAGCAGCGCTGGCTGATGGGCCATATCGGCTTCGCCCTGTACTTCAAGCGCGAAGCCGGCGAGCCTGGGCTCCTGACGTCGCGCTTCCTCGACATGACCCAGGCCCATGCGGTGGCGAGCCGCAACACCGCCGACGCCTTCCTCAAGGAGCTGCTCAACTACGGCTACATCGAGTATTGCCCCGAGACCGACGACCGCCGGGCACGGCCGGTGCGTCCGTCGCAATCGACGATCGATGCCATACACGGCTGGGTGATGGTGCATCTGGCGACGCTCGACGGCCTCGATGGTGGCCAGCGCCTGGCCACTTACCTGGCGACACCAGACGGCCTGGCCCGCATCGAACCGCTGATCTGCGACGGGCTGTTGTCCTCGCATGCCATCCGCGAGCCGGCCAACACGTTTTCGCTGTTCACCTGGCTCAACAATGGCGGCATCATCATGGAACGGCTGATCGCCGGGCTGGAGGAAGCCACCACCGATGCCGAGCAGCTGTCGACGAGCATCACCTCGATCGCCGAAATGGGCCTATGGCTGCAATTGTCGCGCTCGCATCTCGCCCGCAAGTTGCGCGAGGCCGAGAGCCTGGGCAGCATCGGCTGGCGCGGCAAGCGCGGCAGTTCGGTGATGTGGGTATCCAGGGGTTTCCTCGGCGAAATCGCCGCCGCGCAGGCGGCCAAGCTCGCCGTCATCGACTCGGCGTACGACGCCTCGCTCGCCCGCGAAATCGGCTAACCACCTGCAATAACGGCCGAAATTCCCCCCAATAATAGTCAGTTTCTAACAATTGACCCCTTTTTGCGGCGGGCATAGGGTCCCGCTCATCCCGGCGCTTGGGGTTTTTGGGCGGGCGCCGGAGCTGAACTTAGCAGCCGATGTGAACTGCGCCGACAGCACTTGTCGCGGCGCCGGCGGAGCCTTGCGCGCCGCCGGCCGCCGGTTTGCGTCCGCGATCCGGGGAATATCACGTGAGCAGCACCCGCAGTCGAAATGAAGCAGCGCAGCATGCAACCAGGGATCGCTCCGCGCCGTCCCGCCATGGCCTCTACCGCGCCGCGCTTTTGACCTGCACAGCACTCGTGGCGCCGCTGGTGATGACCGCCGCCGCGGGCCCGGCTGTTGCACAGACCACTGGCGCAGACGGCGGCAATGGCGGCAACGGTTCCGGCACCCGGGCCGGTGGTACCGGCATGGGTGCCGTGCTTGCGGCGGGCGGCAACGGCGGTGGCGGCGGCCAGTCGGGCAACGGCCAGCCTTCCGGCACCAACGGCGGCAACGGCGGCACCAACGGCTTCGGTGGCGGCGGTGGTGGTGCTGCCGACAGCGGCGCTGGCGGTGGCGCAGGCAATAACGGCGCTGGCGGCGGCGGCGGCGGTGGCGGCGGTGGCGCGGGGCTGGTGATCAACTCGGGCAACGTTACCGTCAGCCAGGACTCGACTGGCGGCAAAGGCGGCAAGGGTGGCTACGGCGGCGTCCAGATTGGCGGCACCTCGATCGCCGGCGGCGGCGGTGGCGGCGGCGGCGGCAGCGGCATTGTGATCGGCGGCACCAGCGGCTCGACAACCGTAACGGTTGGCGCCGGCGTGTTCGTGCGTGGTGGCCTGGGAGGAGCGGGGGAAGCCGGAAACTCCAATGGCGGGCCAGGTGGAACACTGTACCCACGCGATCACGGCGTCGGCGGCAGTGGTGGCCATGGCATCTCGGTCACCGACCCGAATGGCGCAACGATCATCGTCAATGGCGATGTCACAGGTGTCGAAGGCGCCGGCGGCGGCGGCTGGAATGGCAACAGGGCAGCGAGCGGCGCCAGCGGTGTCGGTATTCGCGGCCAGAACCTGAACATCACAATCGGCACCGCAGGCGCGATCAGGCGCACGCTCAGCGGGCAGGACGCGATCTACATCACCGGCGGCACCAACAGCATCAACAGCCTGGGCTCCGCCCCAAACCAGGGCACGGTGCAGGGCGCGATCCATCTCGGCGCCGGCGTCACGACGATCTCGGGCACCTATTCCTACGGCACCAGGCCGACCTGGGTCCTGATCGACGGCGGCGCCGAAATGAAGGTGCAAGGCGCCAGCGCCGCCAACAATGCCAGGTCCATCTACGACCTGAAGAACTATGGCCTCGTCACTGTCGACACGGGCAGGTCGCTCAGCCTGGACATGGGCACCAACTTCGCGACGATGAACGTTGCCTCGGGTGCGACGCTCGAAACGACAAATGGCGGCTTCGTCAACAACGGCACCGTCAATGTCGCGGACACCGGCACAGTCTCCGCTGCCGGTGGATGGACGAACGAAACCGGCGCGACACTGAACTTCAACGGCCGCGGCACGCTGTCGGGCGGCTGGGGCCAGTTCGTCAATCGCGGCACCGTCAATGTGAAGAACGGCGACGTCACCGCCAGCAACGTCACCTTCAACAACAACGGCACGCTGTCGCTGACGGGCGGCAACCTGACCGGCATCGGCGAACTGACCAACGGCACGGGCGGTTCCATCGACATCGGCGCGGGGCGCACGCTTTCGCTCGCCACCCTGACCTCGACCGGCGGCAGCGCCACGGGCGCCGGCACGATCGAGGCGTCGACTGCCTTCAACTTCAATGCCGGGTCCTACGCGACGAAACTCACCGGCACGGCAGTGCTCAACAAGATCGGTTCCGGCACGGTCACCCTGACCGGTACCAACACCTACACCGGCGGCACCAATCTCTCGGGCGGCATGCTGTCGGTGGCGTCCGACGCCAGCCTCGGCAACGGCGCGCTGAGCTTCAGCGGCGGTACGCTGAATGCCACCGCGTCCTTCGCCACCGGCCGCGACGCGACCCTTGGCGCCAGCGGCGGCGGGCTTTCGGCTGATGCCGGCATGACGCTGACCTATAACGGCCTGCTCAGCGGCGCTGGCGCGCTGAGCACATCCGGTGCCGGCACGGTGGTGCTCGGCGCCGCCAACACCTATGCCGGCGGCACCGCGGTCAACGCCGGTACGCTCAGGCTCGGCGCCGGCGGCAGCCTGCTGTTCGGCAAGGATCTCTCCGTCGCCGGCAACGCCACCTTCGACCTCAACGGCAAGGCCCAGACCATCGGCAGGCTGACCGGCACCGGCACGGTCGCGCTCGGCGCCGGCGCCCTGACCATCGGCCAGGGCGACGTCTCCTCGACCTTCGCCGGCGGGACGTCGGGTACCGGCTCGCTGACCAAGGTCGGCAGCGGCATGCTCACGCTCACAGGGTCCAATACGCACAGCGGCGGCACCACGGTGAGCGGCGGCCAATTGCAGATCGGCGATGGCGGCACATCAGGCTCGCTCGACGGCAACGTCGCGTTGGCCAGCGGCACGACGCTGTCCTTCAACCGCACGGGCGCACTGACCTTCGGCGGCGTCATCTCCGGTGGCGGCACCGTGACCATGCTGGGCGGTGGCACCACGACGCTCACCGCCGACAACACCTATACCAACGGCACCGAAATCTACGCAGGCACGCTCCAACTCGGCAATGGCGGCACCAGCGGTTCCGTCCTCGGCACGATCAACAACTATAACGGCACGGTCGCCGTCAACCGTTCCGATACCTACACGCTTGCCAACAACATCAACGGCAATGGCGGCTTCAGCCAGCGTGGCACGGGCAAGACGATCCTGACCGGCGCCAACACCTTCTCAGGTGGCATCTCCGTCAATGCCGGCACGCTCAGTGTCCGCAATGCTGGTGCGCTCGGCAACGGTTCGAGCGCCATCGATGTCGCGGCCAACGCCACGCTCGAGATCGACGGTGAAATGTCGATCGACACACGCGCGCTGAGACTCAATGGCACCGGCGCCAACGGCAAGGGCGCCCTGCACACGGTCTCCGGCGAAAGCAGTGCCATGGCCCAGGCTGTCCTGAGCGGCACCGCGCTGGTGCTGACGGAAGCGGGCACCGGCTTCGAGTTCCTCGGCGGCGTGGACGGCGACGGTCACCGGCTGACCATCGACGGCAGCGGCCAGACCGGCATCACGGGGCTGAGCGGTGCCGGCACCGAACTTGTGAAAGCCGGCTCCGGCAAGCTCCTGCTGCGCGGGCCAAGCACCTATACCGGCGGCACCTACATCGGTGGCGGCACAGTCGAGGTCGACGGGGCCGGAGGGCTCGGCTCCGGCACTGTCGCCTTCGGCGGCGCGGCAACACTGCGCGGCACCAACGCCTGGCTCGACAATGCCTTCGATCTCGACGCCGCCGCCACGCTTGAGACCGACAACTCCATGGTCCTTAACGGTGCGATCAGCGGCTCGGGCAGCCTGGTCAAGACCGGGTCGGGCGATCTGGTCCTCAACGGCGTCAACAGCTACTCCGGCGGAACCACCATCTCGGCGGGCAGGCTTACCCTTGGCAATGGCGACCCCGCTACGCTCGGCAGCGGCGCGGTCATCAACAACGCGATGCTGGTCCTCAACCGGGACGGCGACTACACCCTCGCCAACAGCTTCTCCGGCACGGGCACCATGGAGAAGCAAGGCTACGGCACGTTGACGCTGAGCGGCGCCAACACCATGTCCGGCACCACGTCGCTTTTCGGCGGAACGTTGCAGATCGGCGACGGCACTGCAGGCGGCGGCATCGGCAGCAGCTCGGTCATCGCCCTGAACGACAGCACGCTTGCCTTCAACAGGTCGAACCAGGTGACCTTCGGTGGCGTCCTGTCCGGTACCGGCGGGCTCACCCAGAAAGGCAGCGGCACCACGGTGCTGTCGGGCGAAAACAGCTACGCCGGCACCACCAAGATCACTGCGGGCAAGCTGCAGGTCGGCGACGGCGCAACATCAGGCAAGCTGGGCTCGGGCAGCGTCGAAAACGGCGGCACGCTTACCTTCAACCGCTCCGACCTCGTCACCGTCGACAACGCCATCTCGGGCACCGGAACGTTCGAGCAGGCCGGCACCGGCACCACCATCCTCACAGGCACCAGCAGCTACACCGGGGCAACGACAGTTTCCGCCGGCAAGCTGCTCGTCAACGGCTCGATCGCGGCGTCCTCCAGCGTCACGGTCGATGCCGGCGCGACCATCGGCGGCAGCGGCACCATCGCGACCACTGTCGTCAATGGCACGCTGTCGGCAGGCAACAGCCCGGGCACGCTGACCGTCGATGGCAACCTCACCCTCAACAGTGGCTCGACCAGCATCTTCGAGCTGGGCACATCAGGCGTCGTCGGCGGTCCGACCAACGACCTCGTCATCGTCAACGGCGACCTGACGCTCGGCGGCACGCTGGAGACACCCGACGCGGTGACCGGCTACTACCGCCTGTTCAACGTCTCGGGCAGCGTCACCGGATCGTTCCACACGCTGCCCACCGACGCCTTCATCAGCACGTCGGTCGCCAACCAGGTCAATCTGATCCTGCGCAACAACGACCAGCTGCTGCAGTTCTGGGACGGCTCGGATCTCGCCGGCAACGGCACTGTCGATGGCGGCAGCGGCACCTGGAGTGCTTCCAACGGCAACTGGACCGGCGCGCCCGGCGAAGCCACCATCAACGACGGCTGGCGCGGCGAGGTCGGCGTGTTCGCCGGCACGGCCGGAACGGTCACCGTCGACGGCACGCTGGCCTTCCAGGGGCTGCAGTTCACGACCGACGGCTACCAGCTCACCGGCGGCATCCTCGCCCTGTCGGGCAATCCCTTCGGCAACGAAAAGGCGAGCTTCATCAACACCGACAGCGGCGTGACGGCGACGATTGCGTCCATCATCGCCGATGGCAACATGACCGAACTCGACAAGCTCGGCCTCGGCACGCTGATCCTGACCGGCGACAACACCTTCACCGGCAAGACCACCATTTCCGCAGGCACCCTGCAACTCGGCGATGGGGGGACCTCAGGCTCTGTTGCCGGCGACATCATCAACAACAGCGTTCTGGCCTTCAACCGCTCCGACGACGCGCTCGTCATCAGCGGCTACATCGGCGGCACCGGGCGCCTCGAGCAGAACGGCAGCGGCACCACCACCCTGACCGGCGCCAACTATTACACCGGCGGCACAACGATCAACGCCGGCACGCTGCAGATCGGCAATGGCGGCTCGATCAAGGGCGACGTGCTCAACAACAGCAAGCTGGTCTTCAACAACACCGAGGCCAATGGCGAATATGCCGGCGACATCACCGGCACCGGAACGGTGACCCTCACCGGCAACAGCGTCGTCCTGATGAGCGGCGACATCAGCCACTCCGGCGGCACGACCATAGACAGCGGCAGCGTCCTGCAGATCGGCAAATCCGAGACGACAGGCACGCTGTCAGGCAACGTTAGCAATTCCGGCACGCTTGCTTTCGACAGGTCCGACGACAGCTCCTTCGACGGCGACATCTCAGGCTCGGGCGACTTCAAGAAGTACGGCGCCGGCAAGCTCACCCTGTCGGGCGACAGCAGCGGTTATGACGGCATCGTCTATTCGCTTGCCGGAACGTTGCGGCTTGAAAACAGCCTCGCCGCCGGCACCGGCTACATCATGATGTTCGGCGGCGCCCTCGACTACGGCGCCGATGTCGACCTCGCCAACATCATGACCCTGCAGCAGGACAACACCGTGCTGTCGGTCGCGTCGGGCACCGCCACACATTCGGGTTTCATCCTGTCGGGCGGGGGCGTGCCACGCGCCGTGGAAAAGACCGGCGACGGCACGCTGGTCGTCAAGGCCATGCAGCACGGTGGCCCGACCACAGTCAGCGAAGGCACGCTCAAGGCGGGCAATGCGAATGCATTCGACATGACTGGCGCGATGACCGTCAAGGCCGACGCCACGCTCGACCTCGACGGCTACGACCAGCAGATCGGTTCGCTGGCAGGCGCGGGTTCGGTCACGCTGGGCGTGGCCAGGCCGCTCTGGGGCTCGCCACAGGAAGTCACGCTGACGACGGGCGGAAACGACGCCTCGACCATTTTCTCCGGCTCGATTTCCGGCGCCGGCAACCTGTCCAAGGTCGGCAGCGGCATCTTCACCCTGAGCGGCACCAACAGCTACACCGGCAAGACCTGGCTCGATGGCGGCACACTCAAGGCCGGAGCCACCAACAGCTTCTCCTCGGCCAGCGCAGTTGAAGTCGCCAGCGGCACGGAACTCGATCTCGACGGCTTCGACCAGGTCATCGGATCTCTCGCCGGTGCGGGCACGGTTGCCCTCGGCGCCGGCACCCTGACCACAGGCGGCAACAACGATTGGACCGACTTCTCCGGCATCATCAACGGCACCGGCGGCCTGACCAAGAAGGGCTCTGGCACGTTCACCCTCTCCGGCGCGAACACCTACTCAGGCGCCACCAGGATCGATGCCGGCACGCTGAAGGCGGGAGCCGCGAACACGATCGCCGCTGCCAGCGCGGTCAGCGTTGGCTCGGGCGCCACCTTCGACCTCGACGGCCACAACCAGACCATCGCCTCGCTGGCTGGTGCCGGCAACGTCAAGCTCGGCGCCGGCACGCTGACGTCGGGCGACGGCAACGACACCGAATTCTCGGGCATCATGTCGGGAACCGGCGGCCTCAACAAGCAGGGCACCGGCAAGCTGACCATGTCAGGCGACAACACCCATACCGGCGCGACCTCGGTCAAGGCAGGCGAGCTCCAGGTCAACGGCAAGCTCGGCGACACCGCCGTCACCGTGGACAGCGATGCGACCCTGTCCGGCTCGGGCACGATCGCAGGCAGCGTAACCGTCTCCGACGGCGGCCATATCGCGCCCGGTGCTGGCAAGGGAACGCTGACAGTTGGTTCGCTCAGCCTGTCCGACGACGCCAATCTCGACTTCGAACTCGGCGCCCAGAGCGACCGCATCGACGTCGACGGCGACCTCATCCTCGACGGCAAGCTCAATGTCAGCGGCGGCAACGATTTCGGCGCCGGCGTCTATCGCCTGATCAATTATGGCGGCACGCTGACCGACAACGGGCTGGTGATCGGTACCGTGCCCGGCGCCTTCCAGGCCAGCGACCTCACCATCCAGACGCAGGTTGCCAAGCAGATCAACCTGATCAACACCGGCGGCACGGCACTCGCCTTCTGGGACGGCGGCGCCAGCGGCAACCTCAACAACGGCACCGTCGACGGCGGCGACGGCACATGGAGCGCGGCAAGCGGCAACTGGACCCGGCAGGACGGTGCCTTCAACGCGCCGATGGCGCCGCAACCGGGCTACGCCATCTTCCAGGGCACCGCCGGCACGGTGACCGTCGACGGCAGCCAGGGCGCCATATCGGTTACCGGCATGCAGTTCGCCAGCGGCTACGTCATCAAGGGTGACGCGATCGGCCTTCATGACGCCGCCACCACCATCCGCGTCGGCGACGGCACGGCTTCGAGTGCCGGCACCATTGCCACGATCGAATCCGAGCTCACCGGCTCCGGCGGGCTGGTCAAGGACGACTACGGCACGCTCGTGCTCAGCGCCGCCAACAGCTACACCGGCGGCACTGTCATCAAGGGCGGCACGCTGTCGATCTCGTCCGACGGCAATCTCGGCGCCGCCTCGGGCGGGCTCACCTTCGTTGGCGGCATCCTGACCAACACCGCAGCCATGACCACCGCACGCGACATCGAGCTGCGCCTGGCCGGCGGCACGTTCGACACCCGGGCCGACCTCACCGCATCTGGCACGATCTCCGGCCAGGGCAAGCTGACCAAGACCGGTTCGGAGACGCTGACGCTGACCGGTACCAACAGCTATGCCGGCGGCACTAAGATCAGCGCCGGCACGCTGCAGATCGGCATCGGCGGCACGGCTGGCTCCATCATCGGCAACGTCGAGAACAATGCCGTGCTTGCCTTCAATCGCTCCGACCTGTTGACATTCGCCGGCGCGATCTCCGGCAGCGGCGCGGTCAAGCAGATCGGGTCGGGGAAAACCGTACTCACCGGCACCAATAGCTACACCGGCGGCACGACCATCTCCGCCGGCACGCTCTCCGGTTCGGCCACCAGCTTCGGCAGCGGCGCGATCCTCAACGACGCCGCCTTCATCATCGACCAGGCGACCGACGCCAGCTTCGCCAACGCCATCAACGGCACCGGCAGCTTCACCAAGTCGGGCGCCGGCGCGCTCACTTTGACCGCCACCAGCCTGCTCTCGGGTGACACCACAGTCAGCGCCGGCAAGCTCTCGGTGAACGGCTCGCTCGCCAAGTCGGCAGTGACGGTCGCCTCGGGTGCTGTCCTCGGCGGCACCGGAATCATCGGCAAGCTCACGGCGCAATCCGGTTCGACCGTCAACGCGGGCAGCTCGATCGGCACGCTCAGCGTGACTGGTGACGCCAGCTTCGCCACTGGGTCGACCTTCCAGGTCGATGTCGACACGACCAAGTCGGACAGGCTCTCCGTCGCCGGCAAGGCGACGCTCTCGGGCGGCACCGTCCAGGTGCTGGCCGGCAGCGGCAACTACGCGCCGTCGACGCAATACACCATCCTGACCGCGGCAACCGGCGTGCTCGGCCAGTTCGCCTCGGTTACCAGCAACCTAGCCTTCCTGACGCCGACGCTGACCTACACCAGCAACGCCGTCGGCCTGTCGCTCGACCGCAACGACATCAAGTTCACCGACATCGCCGCGACCCGCAACCAGTTCGCCGCCGGCGGGGCGGCCGACAGGCTGGGCAACAAGCACGCGATCTACAAGGCGATCGTCAATCTCGACAAGGACGCGGCACGCAAGGCCTTCGACGCGCTGTCAGGCGAGGTCCACGCCTCCGTCGGCGGCATGCTCGTCGAGGACAGCCGCTTCCTCGCCAGTGCCGCCAACGACCGTATCCGCGCCGCCTTCGGCGACATCGGCACGGCCGCCGCCCTGCCCGTCATGGCCTATGGTCCCGACGGGCCTGTCATTGCCGAAGCAACGACAGAGCGCATGGCGTTCTGGGGCCAGGCCTATGGCTCCTGGGGCAAGACCGGCAGCGACGGCAACGCCGCCGCCTTCAGCCGCACCACCGGCGGCTTCATCGGCGGCCTCGACGCCGGCATCGGCGACAGTGTCCGCATCGGCGCCTTCGCCGGCTACAGCAATGGCAGCTTCAATGCCCACGACCGCGCCTCCTCGGGCGACAGCAGCGCCTACCATGCCGGCGTTTTCGCCGGCGGCCAGTGGGAGGCGTTCAGCCTGCGCGCCGGCGCCGCCTACAGCTGGACCGACATCGAGACCAGCCGCACCGTCGCTTTTGCCAACTTCAACGACAAGCTGACCGCCAGCTACGATGCCGGCACCACCCAGGTCTTCGGCGAGGCGAGCTACCGGCTGCAGCAGGGCGACGCGATCGTCGAGCCCTTCGCAGCGCTTGCCTATATCAACGTCAAGACCGACGGCTTCACCGAAAAGGGCGGCCAGGCGGCGCTGACCGCGTCCACCTCGACCACCGAGACGACGTTTGCGACGCTCGGCGTCAGGGCCAGCACCGAAATCGCCATCCGCGGCATGGACGCCAAGCTGCACGGCATGGTCGGCTGGCGCCACACATTCGGCGACGTCACGCCGCTGGCCTCCGTGGCCTTCAAGAGCGGTGGCGCCTTCACCGTCGCCGGCGCGCCGATCGCCAAGGACACGGCCATCGTCGAAGCGGGGTTGGATCTTACGCTGACGCCCGATGCCACACTCGGCGTCACTTATGCCGGCCAGTTCGGCAGTGGTGCGGTCGACCAGAGCTTCAGGGCCAATCTCGGCGTGAGTTTTTGATCATCGGGGCGGCGGAGACGCCGCCCCTGATTGCCGGTGCTCCGATCAATGTTCCTGAGGGATCAAGATCCGGATCGTTCTCAACATCCATGGTGATGTACTAAGGCGCGCGGCTAGCGCTTTGCGGCGGCGATTCCAATGCCGGCCCAGATGGAACCTCGCGTGACGCCAGGGGTTGAACCTGCTTCAAGGAGACATTCACCATGGCCGACAAGAGAGAGTTCGAAGCGAAGTTCTGGAAGTCGATACGTTCAGACATGACCGTGATGGTGAGTGTCTCCGGCATCGACCCGCGCCCGATGACCGCGCAGTTCGACGGCGACCGCAAGACCATCTACTTCTTCACGGCAAGCGACACGGAGCTTGCAGGCAAGCTTACACGCGCCAGGAAAGCCACGCTCGTCTACGCGTCGAAGAAACATGACATGTTTGCCACCGTCCATGGCACGCTTAGGATCGACAGCGACCGCGCCACGATCGACCGGCTGTGGAACCGCTTCGTGGCCGCGTGGTTCGAGAAGGGCAAGGATGATCCGAAGCTCGGCTGCTGCGGTTCGACCCGGCAGAAGCCCAGATCTGGCTGGACGCTTCCAGCCTCGTTGCCGGCGCCAAGATGTTCCTGGGCCTGGGTGACCCGAAGCAGGACTACAAGGACAGCGTGGCGAAAGTGCCCCTCTAGCCAGAGGAAGGCAAAGACGGAAGGAGCCGAAACGGCTGGCGCACCCGACAGGATTCGAACCTGTGACCTCTGCCTTCGGAGGGCAGCGCTCTATCCAGCTGAGCTACGGGTGCTCGTCGGCGAATTCGCGCCGAACACGCCCGGCGCACCGGACGACGCGCGTTCATAACCGATGCGGCGGCAAGCTTCAACGGGGGAAGTCGCAAATCGCAAGGCCGAACGATCGGATGTCACGGCTGTCGGTCGTGGCATAATCCCCGCCGAGGCGCGATTGACGACGACCCGCCCCGCATTGTCTAACGCCCAGACATGTTCACGCTCGCCCAGCCCGAAACCTTCGCCCAGGACATCAAGAAGAGCCGGTTCCTGGCCGTTGCCGGGCCGGTTGCCGACGAAGCTGCGGCGAAGGCGTTCATCGCGGCCTATTCAGATGCCAGTGCCAATCACAATTGCTGGGCCTGGCGCATCGGCCCGGGCTACCGCTTCAGCGACGACGGCGAGCCGAGCGGCACTGCCGGCAAGCCGATCCTGCAGGCGCTCGACGGCCAGTCGCTCGATCAGATCGCCGTCGTCGTCACGCGCTGGTTCGGCGGCATCCTGTTGGGCAGCGGCGGGCTGGTGCGCGCCTATGGCGGGACGGCCGCGGCTTGCCTGCGCGCCGCGGCCAAGACCGAAATCGTCGTCTCGGTGGAAGCGAAAATCACCTGCGGCTTCGCCGATCTGGCGATCGTCCAGGCGCGGCTCGCGGCCCAGCCGGGCGTGCGCATGACAGCCGAGACCTTCACCGCGACCGGCGCCGAGCTTGTGGTGGCGCTGCCCGTGGCCGACACGGCTGGGATCGTGCGGATGATAACCGACCTGACCAGCGGGCGAGCGATCGTCGCACTGCCGGACTGACGCAGCGACGATACTCAATCGATGGAGCTTGGCTCGACTTGTCGGCCGCCAAAAGGCATTGCTGCGGCTTGTAAAGCGGTGCGCGACCCAGCGGGATGACGGCCACCAACAAAGGCATTCCCGCTCGCTGGAACAACGTTCCAAGAAAAGCGTGCAGTGGCTTTCCGTCCGGAATAGCGTAGCAACGGCAAGGGCTCCGCGATCCGACGAGAGCGGCCACAAGGCGACCAGAGGAGACAAAAATGGACATCAAACGCAGCGGTTCGCGGCCTTCGGCAACGCCCTCGCCTGACTATTTCACCGGCGCGGTGCGCCAGGATCCAATCTTCGAGGCCCCGGCACCGGCCCGGCTGCGCGCCGTCACCGTCACCTTCGAGCCGGGCGCACGCACGGCCTGGCACACCCACCCGCTCGGCCAGACGCTGATTGTCACCTCCGGCCTCGGCTGGGCCCAGGTCTGGGGCGGCAAGGTCGAGGAGATCAGGACCGGCGACGTGGTGTGGTTCGCACCGGGCGAAAAGCACTGGCATGGCGCTGCGGCGACAACAGCCATGACCCATATCGCGCTGCAGGAAGCGCTGGACGGCCGCGCCGTCGACTGGCTCGAGCACGTCGCTGACGATCAGTACACCGCACCGGCCTAAGCCTGGCGCCGTCTGCAGGGCGCTACTGGATCTCGCCCATCGGCACAGGTGCGTCTCCCTGCTGGATAGTCGCGGACGTGTCGACCGGTATGGGCATGCCGGGGTTAGCGGGTGCCGGCAAGGGTGCTGCCAATGCGGTGGCCGCCGGTGCCGGGGTGAACAGCGACGACGCCAGGCTGCCGCCTGCCGCCTGCGGCATGTAGCGCACGATCATCTCCTCGACCTGGGCGTTACGCTTGCGCGCCGTATCACCGCCCATGACGACGATCACCAGCTTGCGGCCGTCGGCCTGGACGGAGGTGACGATGTTGAAGCCCGAGGCCCTGATGTAGCCGGTCTTGATGCCGTCGACGCCGTTGACCCGGCCGAGCAGGTCGTTGTGGCCACGCACCCGCTTGCCGCGGAAATTGAAGTCGGTCGCCGAGAAGTAGGAATAGTGCTGCGGGAAATGCTTGCGCAGCGCCATGCCGAGTACGGCCATGTCGCGCGCCGTGGTGCGCTGCTCAGGGTCGGGCAGGCCCGAGGCGTTGCGGAAGACGGTGCTGGTCATGCCGAGCTGGCGCGCCTTTGCCGTCATCTGGCGGGCAAAACCCTCTTCCGAGCCGCCAAGATATTCACCGACGGCCACGGCGACGTCATTGGCCGACTTGGTCGCCAGCGCCCGGATCGCCGATTCGAGCTCGATCTGCTCGCCACGCTTGAAGCCGAGCTTGGAAGGCGGCTGCGAGCGGGCGTTCTCCGACACAGGGATGAGCGTGGTCTTGGCAACGCGCCCCTGCTGCATCGCCTCGAAGGTCAGATACAGCGTCATCATCTTGGTCAGCGAGGCGGGATAGCGCGGTGCCGTCGAATAGGCTTGGTAGAGCGTGCGCCCATTGGAAGCGTCGACGACGATCGCGGCAAACTTGTCCGGCGCCGGCTGCGGCGCGACATTCAGCGTCTCCGTCGTGGCACAGCCGGCAAGCAAGGCAGCCACCGCAAACAGCGCCACGAGATTGCGCATCAGCCCGAACTGCCGCAACCGGGGAAATCTGAAAGGCAGGCGTTGGATCTGGGCTTGCAAGGAAAAACCTGTCGGTGGTCGCCAAAAGTCTGGCTTTGTCACATGCCGGCCGGCAGCAACAGCCGGAAAACTACAGAACGCACGCCGTTCCGTCCATTTGGCCAGCCACTGCAAATGCATGTTGCGCCGGCGGTGTTGAATATTGGTTACACCCGCCGGCTTGCGCGAGGGATGCCAAATCGGCTCTGTTGCGCCATGCAGCGGGGTGATTTGGCGATGAACCAGCATAAATTCCAAGCCGAGGGAATTTCAGCCGCACTCGATCTTGCCGTCGGCCACCTCACCGAGTTCGCCATTGAAGGCGACGGACGTACGCTCAAGCCGCTGCACCGTGCGCCGTGGATCGGCCGGGACGACCTGCCCGAGGGGCTGCCGCAGGGCGTGGTCAGGCTGTCGGGCGATTTCTTGTGCGCGCCGTTTTCGCGCAGCGACGTCGAAGCAGCACCGCTGCATGGCTGGAGCGCCAACAGCGAATGGCAGGTGGTTTCCGACGATGCCGTTGCGGGCGGGCGTCGGGCAAGCTTTCGCCTCGAGCGCCAGATCATGGGCGCCGTCGTCGAAAAGACGCTCATCCTGCGCGACGGCCACCCGTTCCTGTACCAGGAGCATTCGTTCACCGGCGGGTCGGGCGCGATCTCGGTCGCCCACCACCCGATGACCGAGATGGCCGATGGCGGGCGGCTGGCCTTTTCGCCGAAGCGGCTCGCCGCTACCCCGCCCGATGTCACCGAGCCGGACCCGGCGCGCGGCGCCCATCTGCTCGCCTACCCCGCGCGCAGCAGCGACCTCACCCGTTTCCCCGCCGCCGACGGCGGGCAAACAGACCTCACCGACTACAGCGCCGTGCGCCGGCACGAGGATTTCGTCACGCTCGTCGAGGCCGATCATGGCAGCATGGGTTGGACGGCAGTGGCGCGCAAGGCCGAGGCCGATGTCGTTCTGGTGCTGAAAAACCCGGCCGAGCTGCCCGTCACGATGCTGTGGATCAGCAATGGCGGCCGTTTTTACGCGCCGTGGAACGGCCGGCACGGCGTGCTCGGCATCGAGGACGGGCGCGCGGCGATCGGCCATGCCGCGTCGCTCGGCGACAACTGGCTGAAGCAGGAAGGTGTCGAGACAGCCTTTGCGCTCGGTGGCCGCATCGCCTTCCGGCAGGTGGTCGGCGCGATGCCGCTGGACGGCGGCGACCCGCCATCGCAGGTCGAAGCCCTGCCGGGCCGGCTGCGCCTCACCTTCGCCGATGGCAGCCACCGCGAGGTGCCGTTCGACGAAACCTTCCTGCGGATCGGCGAGCCGATCTTGAAGTGATGCAGCCGCCGCCTCATTTTTGACGGGTGCGGCGGCAGAATGTCATCGAAACCATCGGGGAGATCCATGTCCGAAATCGCCCACATCGCTGCAACCCTGTTCAAGCGCGCCCACCATGCCGAGCGCTTCGTGATCGGCATCGCCGGACCGCCCGGATCGGGCAAGTCGACGCTGTCCGCCGCCTTGCACGACGTTCTGCCCGAAGGTTCGGCCGCGGTGGTGCCGATGGACGGCTTCCACTTCGACGACGCCGTGCTGGAAAAGAGGGGGCTGAGATCGCGCAAGGGCGCGCCAGAAACCTTCGACTTTGCCGGCTTCGAGGTGCTGCTCAAGCGCCTGCGCGCCGCCGAACCCGACATCGCCATCCCGGTCTTCGACCGCAGCATCGAGCTGTCGCGGGCGGCGGCGGAAATCGTTACCGCCGACGTCAAGTTCATCCTCGTCGAAGGCAACTACCTGCTGCTCGATGAAGAGCCCTGGCAGCGGCTTGAGCCGCTGTTCGACTTCACCATCTTCGTCGACGTACCGCGCGAGGAACTGGAGCGGCGGCTGGTCGAGCGCTGGCGCGAGCATGGCCGCTCCGACGCCGACGCGCGCAACTGGATCGACAGCAACGACATGCCCAATATCGACCGCGTGCTCGCCGCGCGGCGCAAGGCCGATCTGGTGATCTGACCTCAAGCGGAACCGAACCGCAGCCTACCCGTTGTCTCGCAGCGGACGATTCGCAAATGCGCGTCCAGAAATTCATGAAACAGCGAGGCGACAGCCATGGCGACCACGGCGAAGAAAGCTGCCCCGAAGATGGGCAAGGCACTTCAATCGAAGGCGGGTGCCGGCCCAGCGCTGGCCCAGCGGTCCAAGGATGCAGCCAAGCCGGCATTCGGCAAGAGCGCGCCAAAGAAGGTGACGCCTGCCGCTGAAAAACCGGCCAAAGCCGCAAGCCCGAAGAAGGCCGCGGCCGAAAAGCGGCCATCGGTGGCCACTCGCATGATGCGCAAGGTCAAGGGTGTGGCAACCGGCGTCGCCGGCTTTGCCGCCTCCGTCGTGACGCGCGACGGCGCCAAGGCGAAAGCCAAGGCCAGCACCAAGTAACCTGGCGCTGGCTTGACGTCGGTCGTTACGAACGCGCCGGAATGTTCAGCCCGGCCTGCACCGCCGGCCGCGCCAGGCCGCGCTCCAGCCATGCCGCGACATTCTCGAAGCTCTTGAAGCCGACCAGGTCGCCTGCATCGTAGAAGCCGATCAGGTTGCGCACCCAACCGAGCAGCGAGATGTCGGCGATGGTGTAGTCGTCGTCCATGATCCATTTGCGGCCTTCGAGCCGCTTGTCGAGCACGCCGAGCAGGCGGCGCGACTCGTCGCGGTAGCGCTCGAGCGGACGCTTGTCTGCGATCTCGCGGCCGGCAAACTTGTGGAAGAAGCCGAGCTGGCCGAACATCGGGCCGACCGACGCCATCTGGAAGAACACCCACTGAATGGTCTCGTAGTGACGGGCGCGGTCCGAAGGGATCAGGCGACCGGTCTTTTCGGCAAGATAGATCAGGATGGCGCCCGACTCGGACAGCGCCAGCGGCTTGCCGCCCGGGCCGTTGGGATCGATGATTGCCGGGATCTTGCCGTTCGGGTTCAGCGCCAAGAATTCCGGCGTCCAGCTCTCGTTCTTGCCGATGTTGATGGCATGTGCCTCGTAAGGCAGGTCGAGCTCTTCAAGCGCGATCGATACCTTCACGCCGTTCGGCGTCGGGAAGGAATAGAGCTGGATGCGGTCGGGGTACTGTGCCGGCCAGCGGGCGGCAATCGGAAATGGAGTGAGATCGCTCATCGTCGGTTCCTCGTGGGGTGGCCCGGCGTGAAGCGCTGGCCAAAATGGTGGGGGCACGCAAGAGTTAGGCATGCGAACGCGCCGCATCAATATGCAGCGCGTCTGTTTTATCCAGATGACAGATTAGGCCGGCAACGGCGCGGTCAGACCGCCTTCACCGCAATAACGGCATTGGTGCCACCAAAGGCAAAGCCGTTGCTGATCGCCACGCGCACCGGGCGCTGCCTGGCGACATTGGGCGTCACGTCGAGATCGCAATCGGCGTCGGCCTCGCGATAGTTGGCGGTCGGCGGCACGATGCCTTCGCGCACGGCGTTGACGCAGGCGATCATCTCCAGTGCACCCGACGCGCCGAGGCAATGCGCGTGCATCGACTTTGTCGACGACACCGACAGCTTGTCGGCATGGCCGCCGAAGACGCGGCGGATGGCGGCCGTTTCGATCTGGTCGTTGGCCTTGGTGCCGGTACCATGGGCGTTGATGTAGTCGACCTCTTCAGGCGCAAGCCCGGCATCGAGCAGGCAGGCACGCATAGCGGCCGTCGGGCCTTCGACTGTCGGCGCGACGATGTCGGATGCATCGCCGGACATGCCGGTTCCGGCCAGCTCGGCCAGGATCGTCGCGCCACGGGCAACCGCGTGGTCATAGGTTTCGAGCACGACCATGCCAGCACCCTCGCCGAGAACCAGCCCTTGCCTGTCGGCGGAGAACGGCCGGCAGGTGTCGGGCGCAACCACGCGCAGTGCTTCCCAGCCCTTGATCACGCCCCACACCAGCGGCGCGTCGGTGCCGCCGGCAACGATCGCGTCGGCGCGGCCGAGCAGCAGCTGGTCCATCGCTGTGGCGAAGGCGTGGTTGGACGAGGAACAGGCGGAGGTGACGCCGAACACCGGTCCGCGCAGGCCAAGGCTCATGCTGACCTGGCCAGCGGCGGCACCCGGCATGACCTTCGGCACGGTGAAGATGCCGGCGCGGTTCTTGCCGCCGAGCAGGATGGCGCGATAGTTCTCTTCGATCGCTTCCCAGCCGCAGACGCCGACGCCGACAATGGTGCCAACGCGGTGGGTGTTGCTTTCGTCCACGACCAGGCCCGACTGCCGCATCGCTTCCTTGGCCGCAATGACGGCCAGAAGGCTGAAGCGATCCATCGAAACGAGCTGCTTGCGTTCGATGCCGTGTTCGGGAAGCTGCTTGATCTCGGCGCCAATGCGAATCTTGAGATCGTACAATTCGCCATTGGTCAGCGGCCCGATGGCCGGGCGGCCGGCGCGCATGGCATCCCAGATGGCCGGAGCGTCGGTGCCGAGCCCGCACAGCCCGCCGATACCGGTAATGACGATGCGGGGACGCTTCATCTCAGGCCGATTTTGCAATCAGGACGCGAACGGCTTCGACCATGTCGCCGACATTCTTGAGGCTGCTCCAGGCATCGACGGTGTTCATCTCGATCTCGATGTCATACTCTTCCTCGAGATCGAAGATGATCTCGGTGAGTTCGAGCGAGTGGATGCCGAGCGCGGTCAGCTCGGTGTCGAGCGTGATCTCTTCGCCACCTTCCTCAGCATGCGCCTTGATCTTGGCGATGATGTCCGTTGCCAACTGGTCGGCCATAAGTACCCTTCCCCAGAACTTTCAAATTTGTCATGCCCCGTGCCGCGCAGCTCCTGCGCCGGGCCCGAGCCAGACCTTTTAGACGATATCGCCCCCGAATTGAGCCAAAAAGGCATCCCTGTATAGAAACCGAAACGCAAGGAGGCAACAAGCTTGTATATCGACAATTCCGCCGGTGCGGCTAACCTTTGGGCATCATGACATCAGGCACATCATTGTCCGCCCAGACGGACGCAGCGGCGATTTCCTCACAGCGCGTGGCGGCGCGCGCCCGCATCGAAGTCGAGCATCGTGCCGGCCGCAGTCGTCTCGCCCGCCTCTACCAGGACGGTGCGGCCAAGATCAGGCTGCCCGATACCGGCGCGGATCCGCTGGAAGCCGTGCTGATCAACATGGCCGGCGGGCTGACGGGCGGCGACAGGCTTGGCTGGGAGGTTTCCGTCGGCGAGGGCGCACGCGCGGTCATCACAACCCAAGCCTGCGAGAAGGTCTATCGCGCGCTTGCCGGCCGCGCCGAAGTCGATGTTCGCCTGTCGGTCGGGGCCGGCGGCTTCCTCGGCTGGCTGCCGCAGGAAACGATCGCTTATGATCGCTCGGCCTTTTCACGCACGCTCGACGCCGACCTCGCGGCGGGTGCCGAAGCACTTATCGTCGAAGCCACCGTCTTCGGCCGCTCCGCCATGGGCGAACGCGTGGAAGGTGGCACGTTCCGCGACCGCTGGCGCGTCAGGCAGGGCAACCGACTCATCCACGCCGAGGATTTTTTCGTCGGGCCAGACATCGAAGCAATGCTCGCCAGACCGGCATCGGCGGGTGGACGGATCGCCATGGCGACGCTGCTGCTGGTCTCCGAGCGCGCCGAGGCCCTGCTGGAACCGGCGCGCCAGATCATCGGCGACGATGGCGGCGCCAGCCTGTGGACAGTTGGCGGAAGTGGCAAGCTTCTTGCGAGGCTCTACGCCGAGGACGGCTATACGTTGCGCAAACGGCTCGTACCGCTTGTCGAACTGCTCAACGGGCAGGCAGGCCTGCCCAGACTTTGGTCACTCTAGGATTTTTGGTACCGGCATGAACCTGACGCCGAGGGAAAAAGACAAGCTTTTGATCGCCATGGCGGCAATGGTGGCGCGCAAGCGGCTTGAGCGCGGCGTCAAGCTCAACCATCCCGAAGCGGTGGCGCTGATCTCCGATTTCATCGTCGAGGGCGCCCGCGACGGCCGCCCCGTCGCCGAACTGATGGAGGCGGGCGCCCATGTCATCACCCGCGCCCAGGTCATGGACGGCATTGCCGAGATGATCCACGACGTCCAGGTCGAAGCCACCTTTCCCGACGGCACCAAGCTCGTCACCGTCCACGAACCCATCCGCTGAGGCCGCCATGCTCGAACTGCGCCCCAATTGCGAATGCTGCGACCGCGACCTGCCGCCCGAGGCGGCCAATGCGGTGATCTGCACCTTCGAGTGCACCTTCTGCACCGACTGCGCGACAGGCGTGCTCAGCGGCACCTGCCCCAATTGCGGTGGCAATTTTTCCGCCCGGCCTATCCGGCCGGCCGCCATGCTCCTGAAATATCCTGCTTCGACCAGGCGCGTGCTGAAAGCCGAAGGCTGCGCGCCCAAGTCCGCGGCCTGAGGAGCACGAGCATGATCCCAGGCGAAATCATCACCGCCCAAGGCTCGATCGAGCTCAACAAGGGCCAGCCGACGGTCACGCTCAAGGTCGCCAACACGGGCGACCGCCCGATCCAGGTCGGCAGCCACTATCATTTCTACGAGACCAATAACGGGCTGAAATTCGACCGCGAGCGGGCGCGCGGCATGCGGCTCGACATCGCCGCCGGTACCGCCGTGCGCTTCGAGCCCGGCCAGGAGCGCGACGTCACGCTGGTGCCCTATGGCGGCAAGCGCGAGGTCTATGGCTTCCAGAAGAAGGTGATGGGAAAGCTCTGATGCCCGCGAAGATCTCCCGTCCCGACTACGCCAGGATGTTCGGCCCGACCACTGGCGACAAGGTGCGGCTCGCCGACACCGAACTGTTCATCGAGGTCGAAAACGACTTCACGGTCTATGGCGAAGAGGTAAAATTCGGCGGCGGCAAGGTCATCCGCGACGGCATGGGCCAGAGCCAGCGGAGCCGCGCCCAGGGTGCCATGGACTGCGTCATCACCAATGCTCTGGTCCTCGACCACACCGGCATCTACAAGGCAGATGTCGGCCTCAGGGACGGGCGCATCGCTGCCATCGGCAAGGCAGGCAACCCGGACACGCAGCCCGGCGTCACCATCATCATCGGCCCTGGCACCGAGATCATCGCCGGCGAAGGCAAGATCCTGACCGCCGGCGGCATCGACACGCATATCCACTTCATCTCGCCGCAGCAGGTCGACGAAGCGCTGAACTCCGGCGTCACCTGCATGGTCGGCGGCGGCACCGGGCCGGCGCACGGCACGCTTGCCACCACGTGTACGCCCGGACCGTGGAACATCGCCCGCATCATCCAAGCCTTCGACGGCCTGCCGATGAACATCGGCGTGTTCGGCAAGGGCAACGCCTCGCTGCCCGGCGCGCTGGAAGAGCAGGTGCTGGCCGGCGCCTGCGGCCTCAAGCTGCATGAGGACTGGGGCACCACCCCGGCCGCCATCGACACCTGCCTCACGGTCGCCGACGCCTACGACATCCAGGTCGCGATCCATTCCGATACGCTCAACGAAAGCGGCTTCGTCGAGGACACGGTCGCCGCCTTCAAGGGCCGCACCATCCACTCCTTCCACACCGAAGGTGCCGGCGGCGGCCACGCGCCCGACATCATCAAGGTCTGCCAGTATCCCAACGTCATCCCGGCCTCGACCAACCCGACTAGGCCCTACACCGTCAACACGGTCGCCGAGCATCTCGACATGCTGATGGTCTGCCATCACCTGTCGCCGTCGATCCCGGAAGACATCGCCTTCGCCGAAAGCCGCATCCGCAAGGAGACCATCGCCGCCGAGGACATCCTGCACGACCTCGGCGCCTTCTCGGTGATCTCGTCGGACAGCCAGGCCATGGGGCGCGTCGGCGAGATGATCATCCGTACATGGCAGACCGCCGACAAGATGAAGCGCCAGCGCGGCGCGTTGCCTGGCGAGATCGGCGACAACGACAACTTCCGCGCCCGCCGCTACATCGCCAAATACACCATCAACCCGGCCATCGCGCATGGCATGTCGCGCGAGATCGGCTCGATCGAGGTCGGCAAGCGCGCCGATCTAGTGTTGTGGAACCCCGCCTTCTTCGGCGTGAAGCCCGACATGGTGCTGCTCGGCGGCTGGATCGCCACCGCGCCCATGGGCGACCCCAACGGCTCGATCCCGACGCCGCAGCCGAGCCACTACCGCCCGATGTTCGGCTCCTTCGGCAAGGCGCTGACCAACAGCTCGATCACCTTCGTCTCGAAGGCCGGGCTGGAGAGCGGCCTGCGTGAACGGATCGGCGTGCACAAGCAGATGGTGGCGGTGGAAAACACCCGCCGTGGCATCGGCAAGCGCTCGATGATCCTCAACGACGCCATGCCTCACATGGAGGTCGACCCGGAAACCTACGAGGTACGCGCCGACGGCGAGCTGCTCACCTGCGAGCCGGCGACCGTTCTGCCCATGGCGCAGCGCTATTTCCTGTTCTAGCCTCCGTGCCGTGCATGGGAGGTCGCAATGCAGCTCGAAATGATCCAGGTGGATGCCTTCACCGACACGGTCTTCACAGGCAATTCGGCGGCGGTCGTGTTCCTCGATGACTGGCTGCCCGACCTGGTGCTCCAGGGCATCGCGCTGGAGAACAACCTCGCCGAGACGGCGTTCCTGAAGCCCGCGGATGATGGGTGGGACATCCGCTGGTTCACGCCCACCGACGAGGTGCCGTTCTGCGGTCATGCCACGCTGGCCTCGGCCTGCGCGCTCCATTTGCGCAAGGGCGTCGAGCGCACCATGCGCTTCTCCACCCGCGAGGTCGGCGACCTCAAGGTCACGCCGCAGGATGGCCGTTACCGCATGGACATCCCGCGCTTCGATCCCGACTTCGCGATATCAGGGGATGCGCTGGTCAACGGCCTGCGTGACGACGGCTGGGTGCAGTTGTTCCGCAACCGCGAGAACTTTTTCGTCGAGCTGACGTCCGAGGCTGAGCTGCGCGCCTACCAGCCCGACCTGCCACGCATCGCCGAGCTCGGCTCGTTTGGCCTGTGCATCACCGCGCGGGGCAGCGACTGCGATTTCGTCTCGCGCTATTTCGCGCCCGGCGCCGGCATACCGGAGGATCCGGTCACCGGTTCGACCCACGCAACGCTCGCACCCTACTGGGCGGAAAAACTCGGCAAGACCACACTTTCGGCGCGCCAGCTGTCGGCCCGGGGTGGTGTGCTCGGCTGCGAAGTAGCAGCCGACCGGGTCTATCTGACCGGCCAGGCCGTGATCTACATGGATGCGACGATCCACCTTCCCTGACCGCCCCTGCAGTCGAGGCGCGACCTGATGCCACGCCGGCAATGCTGGAACGGCTTCCGGCGAGTTGTTATCTAGCCCCCGCTAGCTAAAAATTCGGCAGGATTCCCTGGCCCCAAGACCAGGGCGCCCTGCTTTCTTGGAAATGGAGTTTCAAATGATCGGCAAGAAAGTTCCTGCTGTCACCTTCCGCACGCGCGTGCGCGACGAGGCCGTTGGCGGCCCGAACCCCTTCCGCTGGGAAGACAAGACCTCGGCCGACTATTTCGACGGCAAGCGCGTCGTGCTGTTTTCGCTGCCGGGCGCCTTCACGCCGACCTGCTCGACCTACCAGCTGCCCGACTTCGAGAAGCTGTTCGGCGAGTTCCAAGCCGAAGGCATCGACGAGATCTACTGCGTCTCGGTCAACGACGCCTTCGTCATGAACGCCTGGGGCAAGTCGCAGAACCTCGACAAGGTCAAGCTGATCCCGGATGGTTCGGGTGAATTCACCCGCAAGATGGGCATGCTGGTTGCCAAGGACAATGTCGGCTTCGGCATGCGCTCGTGGCGCTACGCCGCCGTCATCAACAACGGCCGCATCGAAAAGTGGTTCGAGGAAGAGGGCTTCGCCGACAATTGCGACAGCGATCCCTACGGCGTCTCCTCGCCGCAGAACATTCTCGAGGCGCTCAAGAACGACGCCGTCGCCGAAGCCGCATAAGCTTCAGCACGTTCGCAAAATCGAAGCCCCGGCCGCATCAGCGCGCTGGGGCTTTTTGTACCGAAGGCCATACACTGCCTGCTCACGGCAACGTCTATTGGCTCGAAATCCGTTTCGGCGCAGGATGCCCACCAAGCATCCTCCATCTCGAATTTCTCCCGGAACAAGTGCCGACCATGCCCGCATTCGATACCAGGGGCGCCAGATGACGCCCGAACCGGCGGTAGCCGAAATCTTTCCGCATATCCGCATCGTCATGGGCATGATCATCGGCCTCGGCATGGCGCGGCTTTTGTCGGGCGTGGCCCGCATCGTCCAGCATCCGGACCAGTACCGGCTCTACCCGGTGCACCTCGCCTGGGTGGCGTCGCTGCTTTTGACGCTGGTGCATTTCTGGTGGTGGGAATTCGGGCTGTACGGCGTCCAAGGCTGGACCTTCGGCACCTACCTGTTCATCCTCGGCTACGCGATCGCGCTGTTTTTGCTGTGCGCCCTGCTCTTCCCCGACTCGATGCAGGACTACAAAAGCTACGAGGACTTCTTCTACTCGCGCCGCGCCTGGTTCTTCGGGCTCCTGGCCATGACCTACCTGCTCGACATCGTCGACACATTGATCAAGGGCGAGGTGCATTTCGCCCATTTCGGCGGCGAGTACCTGATCCGCACGCCGATCCTGGTGGCACTTTGCCTCATCGCCATCGCCACCGCGAGCAGGCGATATCATCTGGCATTCGTGACAGCTACTTTGCTGTATCAGATATCGTGGATCTGGCGGCTGTTCGACACCATCGTCTGAACCGCCGCCCGCTCCGCCATCACGCCACAGGAACAACACCCCATGCTGCGCGCTACCAAGATCATCCGTGCCGACGCCACAACAGGCGCGCAGCCCTTCGACGTCGCCGTGCTCGCCCATGACGAGCGCCACATCAGGCGCCGCGCCATCGCGCTGTCGCAAGGCGAACGCGTCCTGGTCGACCTGCCCGAGCCTGTGGTGCTCGAAACCGGCGACCTCCTGCTGCTTGAAGACGATCGCACCGCCGGCATCGTCGCCGCCGAAGAAGAGCTCTACGACATCCGCGCCCGCGACGCCGTCCACCTGACGCAGTTCGCCTGGCACATCGGCAACCGCCATCTCGCCGCGGCCATATCGGCCGAGCGCATCCTCATCCTGCGCGACCATGTCATCAAGGCGATGCTGGAAGGACTGGGCGCCACCGTCACCGACATCCTGGCACCTTTCGAGCCGGTGCGCGGCGCCTATTCCGGCCACGGCCACGATCACGGCCCTTCGCACGACCATGGACATGGACACGATCATGACGATGGGCATGACCATGGGCACCACCACCACGACCATGGCGGCCACCATCGTCACCATCATGACTGAGCGCGGCAACACGGCACTACTGCGCCTGATGGCGTGGCTGTCGCCGGCGTTCCCTGTCGGCGGCTTCTCCTACAGCCACGGCCTCGAACGCGCCGTGCATGACGGGCTGATTGCCAGCCGCGACGACCTCACCGCATGGCTCACCGCACTCGCCGAGATCGGCTCGGGCTGGAACGACGTGGTGCTGTTCGCCGAAAGCTGGCGCCGCGCCGCGACGGAGGGCGACCTGAGCGAGGTGGCGGAACTCGCCGAAGCGCTGGCCGGCTCGCGCGAGCGCCACATGGAAACGATGCTGCAGGGACAGGCCTTCCTCGCCGCCGCGACGGCCTGGCCGCATCCTGTGCTGGCGCGGCTGCCCGCCGACTGCCCCTATTGTGTCGCCGTTGGTGCTGTCGCCGGCGCGCATGGCATTACCCTTGAAGATGCGCTTGCGGCTTACCTGCAGGCCTTCGCCAGCAACCTGATCCAGGCAGCGATCCGGCTTAGCGTCATCGGCCAGACCGCCGCCACCGGCATCGTTGCGGCGTTTGAACCGACGGCACTTTCGGTCGCTGCGCGTGCGGCAGTATCGACGCTCGACGATCTGGGGTCCGCCGCCATAACCTCCTACATCATGGCGATGCGCCACGAGACCCAACATTCGAGACTGTTCCGCTCATGACCGTGCTCGCCTTCGCCCTCGCAATCGTCCTGTACCTGCTGGCCTCGATCCATGCCTATTGGGGTCTTGGCGGCGTCTGGCCGGGCACCGACCAGAGGTCATGCGCCCGCACCGTTGCCGGTTTCCGCGGCATCGAAACCATGCCCGACGCCTTTGCCAGCTTCGCCGTCACCGCCTGTCTCGTGCTGGCGACGCTGTGGCCGCTGGCGCTTGTCGGTGTCTTCGCCACGCCTTTCCCTAAAGCGGGCCTCGCCGCCTCGGCGCTGATGATCGCACTGGTGTTTCTCGGCCGAGGCATTGCCGGCTTCACGCCGGCATGGCGCAGGCTGACGCCGGAGATGCCCTTCGCGCGGCTCGACAGGAATTACTTTTCGCCGCTGTGCCTGCTCATCGGCACGGGCTTCGTCGTCCTCGCCATATCAGGATTCCAGTCATGACCTCGAAAAACGGCCCGCTTCGCATCGGCATCGGCGGCCCCGTCGGCTCGGGCAAGACGACGCTGACCGAAAAGCTGTGCAAGGCGCTGCGCGACGAGTTCTCCATCGCGGTTGTCACCAACGACATCTACACCAAGGAAGACGCGATGATGCTGGCGCGCCTGCAGGCGCTACCGGAAGAGCGCATCATGGGCGTGGAGACGGGCGGCTGCCCGCACACTGCCATCCGCGAGGACGCCTCGATCAATCTCCAGGCCATCGCCGAGATGAACAGGAAATTCCCCGACCTCGACATCGTCTTCATCGAGTCGGGCGGAGACAACCTGGCGGCAACCTTCTCGCCCGACCTCGCCGACATCACGCTCTACGTCATCTCGGTCTGCCAGGGCGAGGAGATCCCGCGCAAGGGCGGCCCCGGCATCACCCGCTCCGACTTCCTGGTCATCAACAAGAGCGACCTGGCACCTTATGTGAACGTCAATCTCGAGGTCATGGAAGGCGACGCCGCCCGCCAGCGCGGCAAGCGCCCGTTCGGCTTCACCGATCTTTCGCGCGGCAAGGGCCTGGAAGCGGTCATCGACTTCATCGTCGAAAATGGCGGGCTCAGGCTGGACCAGCAGATTTCAGCCTGACCGGCGGTTGCCGCGCCTGACCTGACGCGGCATTCTTCCTCTCAGCGCATCGACCCGAAGCCGGTTGCGGCTTCCGGAAAGTATGATGCGATGAAATCGAGAGGGAAGAACAGATGGCCGTCACCCAGCTCAAGCAGACCAACCTGCCGTTCTACGAGGAGCGCGTCGACCTCGCCTGCGCCTTCCGCTGGACAGCCAGGCTCAACATGCATGAGGCGGTGGCCAACCACTTCTCGCTCGCCGTCAACGACGACGGCTCGAAGTTCCTGATGAACCCCAACCAGGTGCATTTCTCGCGCATCAAGGCGAGCGACCTGCTTCTGATCGATGCCAACGATCCAGAAACGATGACCGGCCCGAACGCGCCCGACCCCACCGCCTGGGGCCTGCACGGCGCAGTCCACCGCAACTGCGCCCATGCGCGCTGCGTCATGCATGTGCATTCGATCCACGCCACCGTGCTGGCGTCGCTGGCCGATTCCACGCTGCCGCCGATCGACCAGAACACGGCGATCTTCTTCCGCCGCCACGTCGTCGACGCCCATTATGGCGGGCTCGCCTTCGAGGAAGAGGGCGAACGCTGTTCAAGCCTGCTCGCCGATCCCAAGGTCAAGGTGATGATCATGGGCAATCACGGCGTGCTGGTCATCGGCGACAGCGTCGCCGACACCTTCAACCGGCTCTATTATTTCGAGCGCGCCTGCGAGACCTACATCAAGGCGCTATGGACCGGCCGGCCACTGCGCACGCTGTCGGACGAAATCGCCGAAAAGGCAGCGCTCGAGCAGGAAGACTATCCCGGCCAGGCCGAACGCCACCTCGCCGAGCTCAAGGCGATCCTCGACGAGCAGGAGCCGGTGTACCGGAATTAGAAGGCGGGATTTAGCTCGTCAGCGTATCAATCGGCAGCGTCACGGCATGGATCCCCGGGTCTCCGCAGTCGCTGCGCTCCTGCTCCGCCCGAGGATGACGAGCCTTCCTTGGCGCACTTAATACCACTTGGCGGTTGAAGGTTGGCCGGGGTATCAAAGCCTTCGTCATCCTCGGGCGGAGCAGGAGCGCAGCGAACTGCGCAGACCCGGGGATCCATGCCGTGACATCTCCACCACGCCAACGGTTCCAGCCAGGCCTGAACCTGCTCAATCCAGCCCGAGCAGCGCCCGCACTTCTTCCACGCTGTGCGCCACCAGCGCACCCGTCGGACCATCGATCTTGTCCTGCGGCCAGAAGATGGTGCGCATCCCCGCTGCGACGCCGGCCATGGCGCCGGGCACGCTGTCTTCCATGACCACGGTGTCGGCAGGCGCGATGCCGGTGAGATAGGCGGCGCGCAGATAGGGCTCGGGATCGGGCTTGCCGTTGCGCACGTCGTTGCGGCTGATCGTCTTCATCGTCGGTTCGTGCACGCCGACAGCCTGCAGATTGGCCTCGACCACCATGCGATCCGAATTGGAAACGATCGCCTGGACGACACCGTTCGCCTTCAGGTCGCGGAAGATCTCCATTGCGCCCTCACGTGGCAGAAGGTTGGGCGCGCGGCTCATGTAGTGATCGTATTTGAGGGCAATCCAGTCGTCGAATTCGAGGGCGAGGCCGAACTGGTCGCGCAGCACCTCATAGACCGGCCGCGCCGCCTGGCCGACGACGCGGGCGTGCAGGTCAGCGGGCGGCTCGATGCCGACGCCGCGCAGCGCCGACACCAGCGCTTCTTCGTGCAGCGGCTCGCTGTCGATCAGCGTGCCGTCCATGTCCCAATACACTGCCTTCGGCGTCATATGACTGGTCCTTGTTCACCCCATTGCTCATAGGAGCTTTGGCGGCGGAAATGAACCGTTGATGTGACAGTGCGGAACACATGCGCGTGCGTCCGGCCATCAGACGCGGCGGCCGCAAGGGTCGTTGCCGTCAAGAAAGCCCATGTCGCGCTTGAGGTGATCCGGCAGGTCGCGGACATCAAGGAGGCGCTTGCGCGCACGCCAGCCGAACACCGCCGCCAACCGTGAAGTCAGGGAAACCGGTTCGCAATGGATGAGACTTGCCTGTACCGTGTTCATGACATTCAACTCCTCTAATACCCGTCATCAGTTGATGGGTTGACCTTGATATAGCGCTGTGAAACCCTTTATTTCCAATCGAACGTCGATCTGAACCCATTAACAGGGCTTATGTATAATGGCCGAGCAACTCCCGCCGCTTGCCGCCGTCAGGGTGTTTGAGGCCGCGGCCCGCCACGCCAGCTTCACCAAGGCGGCGAACGAGCTCGGCATGACCCAGGCGGCGGTCAGCTACCAGATCAAGCTGCTCGAGGAGCGGGTCGGCGCGCCGTTGTTTCTGCGCAAACCCCGGCAGGTGATGCTGACCGAAGCCGGCGCGCGCCTGGCGCCGGCCGTCAGCGCCGCCTTCAACATCCTGAGCGAGGCCTATGCCGAAGCGCGCGCCGGGTCAGGCGGTACGCTATGCATCTCGACGGTGCTGACCTTCGCCTCCAACTGGCTGGCGCGCCACATCGGCTCGTTCCAGCTGCGCCATCCCGCCATTGCCGTGCGCCTCGACACCTCGAGCCACATGGTCGATTTTTCGCGCGAGGCGGTCGACATCGGCATCCGCTCCGGCGACGGCAATTGGCCGGGTCTTGCCAAGCACCTGCTGTTTCGCGCCCAGTACGCCCCGATGCTCAGCCCGCGCCTCGCCGAGAGCGTCGGCGGCATCAAGGAGCCCGCCGATCTCCTGAAGCTGCGCATCCTCGATCCCAGCGACGTCTGGTGGAAACGCTGGTTCGAGCTGGCGGGTGTGCCGACCGACAGCCTGGAGGGGCGCCCCGACACCTCGATGGGCTCGCAGGCCTATGAGGCCAATGCCGCCATGGCCGGCCAGGGCGTAGCAATCCTGACCCAGAAATTCTTCACCAGCGAACTCGCCGAGGGTCGGCTGATCCAGCCCTTCGACCTGCTTGGCGACGACGGCCACGCCTACTGGCTGGTCTATCCCGAGGCGCGCCGCAACCTGCCCAAGATCCGCGCCTTCCGCGATTGGATCCTGCCAGAGATCGCCGACTTCGCCGAGTGAGCGCGAGCGCCGTTGCCGCCAGGTCAACACCGCGCTGGCTCAATGCTTGGCCACCCTGACGCCTTGCCAGGCCAGCCCGTTTGCTTCAAAACCGCTCCACGGCGAGGCAAAACCAGGTGTTTTGAGGCCGAATCGATCGATATCGGCGGCATATCTCGCGATATCGGCACGAAAGACGAAAAGAAATGTCTGCGATCGCAACCGGCGCGCAATCACCGGCAACGCCTTGGCGTCACGAAATTCGGGCGATGCTGGCGCTTGCCTGGCCGATGATACTCACCAACCTGGCGCAGACAGCGATGACCGCCACCGACGTGATGATGCTCGGCCGGCTGGGTCCCGATGCGCTGGCCGCCGGCGCGCTCGGCTCCAACCTCTATTTCGCGCCGCTGATCTTCGGCCTCGGCCTGATGTATGCGACCTCGCCGATGATGGCGGCCGAGCTTGGCCGCAAGCGCCATTCGGTGCGCGACGTCCGCCGCACCGTGCGCCAGGGCCTGTGGCTCGCCGTCCTCATCTCGATCCCGATCTGGGCCCTGTTGTGGTACGCCGAGGCGATCCTGCTCGCCATGGGCCAGGAGCCCAAGCTCGCCGAGCAGGCCGGCATCTATGTCCATCACCTGCAGTGGGCGGCGTTGCCGTTCTTCGGCTACATCGTCCTGCGCTCGTTCATCTCGGCGCTGGAGCGCCCCGGCTGGGCGCTGGTCATCATGGCCATCGCTGTAGCGGCCAACGCGTTCGGCAACTGGCTCCTGGTGTTCGGCAAATGGGGCTTCCCCGAAATGGGCATCGCCGGCTCCGGCCTTGCCACCAGCATCGCCAGCGGCATGATGTTCGTCGGCATGGCGGCCGTCGTGATGATGGAAAAGAAGTTCCGCCGCTACCGCCTGTTCGGCCGTTTCTGGCGCGCCGACTGGCCGCGCTTCAAGACACTGCTCAAGCTCGGCTTGCCGATCTCCGGCATCCTCGCCTTCGAGGTGACGATCTTCAACGCCGCCGCATTCCTGATGGGGCTGATCAGCTCGTCCTCGCTCGCCGCGCACGCCATCGCACTCCAGATCTGCTCGGTGACCTTCATGATCCCGCTCGGTCTCGGCCAGGCGGTCACGGTGCGCGTCGGCCTGGCCTACGGCGCCAAGGACCGCGACGGCATTACTCGTGCCGGATGGACGGCTTATGCGCTCGGCGTCGGCTTCATGGCGCTGATGGCGCTGGTGATGGTGTTCTGGCCGCATCTGCTGATCTCGGCGTTCATCGACACAAGCGACCCGGCCAACGCCCAGGTGATCGGCCTCGCGGTCAGCTTCCTGGTCTTCGCCGCACTTTTCCAGGTCGTCGACGGCGCCCAGGCGGTGTCGGCCGGCCAGCTGCGCGGGCTGCAGGATACGAAGGTGCCGATGATCCTCGCGGCGATCGGCTATTGGGGCATCGGCCTGCCGCTCGGCGTCGTGCTCGCCTTCCACTTCGGCTTCGAGGGCCGCGGCATCTGGATCGGCCTGTTCTCCGGCCTCGCCGTGGTGTCGGTGCTGCTCTTGTGGCGCTGGCTGAGGCGCGACAGGCTCGGCCTGATGGACAAGCCGGTGATGTGATGAAAAGGGCCGCGTTTCTGCGGCCCTTTTCGATTCAGCTCTCCGAGGACATCGCCCCGAGCAACCGCCTGATATCGCCGAACCTGGCGATCAGGCCGAACACCAATGCCGCCACCGCGACGAAGAACACCGACACCGAGGCCATCGTTGGCGTGTAGCCGTAGCGCAGGGCGTTGAAGATCTTGATCGGCAGCGTCTCCATCGTGAAGCCGATCGTCATGTAGGCGACGATGTATTCGTTTAGCGACAAGACGAAGGCGAACGCGTAGCCCGAGACGAGATAGGGCCGGATCAGCGGCAGCACCACCGTCTTCAGCACCGTGCGGTCGTCGGCGCCCATCGTCGCCGCCGCCTCGACCAGCGAGCGGTCGATGGAGGCGAAGCCGAGCGACAGCGTCACCAGTGGCAAGGTAACAAAGAAGATCGCGTGGCTGATGACGGCCGTCCAGGGCTGGCCATAGAAACCGGTCGTCGCCCAGAAGGTCAGCATGCCGAGCGCGGTGATGACAGGCGGCAGGATGAACGGCGCCAGGCCGAGGATCTGGAACACGTTGGCCCAGGGCGCGATGCGCCGCCACAGGAACCAGGCCAGCGGCAAGGCGATGGCGACCGCAAGGGCGGCGGCGGTGACGGCCAGCGACAGCGAGGCGATCAGCGCCTTGCGCCATTCCGGATCGGCGAAGATCTGCGCGTACCAGGCCAGGGAGAAGCCTTTCGGCGGGAAGGCCAGGTCCTGCTTTTCGTTGACCGAAACGCCGGCAACGACAATCAGTGGTGCGGCGAGGAACAGGGCAACGGCTGCGAAATAGAGCCGGCGAAGGAAGGTCTGTTTCACAGCGCGTTCTCCCTGCGTCCGACAAGCAACGTAAGCCCCACCAGCGCCAGAGACATCAGAACCAGGAACACCGCCATCGCAGCGGCAAACGGCATGTTGGACTGGTAGATGGCCTGGTCGGTGATCAGCACCGACAGCGTCCAGTGCGACGGCCGGCCAAGGATCTGCGGCAGCAGGTAGGAGCCGAGCGCGAAGACGAAGACCATGATCAGCGTCGCGACGATGGTGTTGCGCAGCGCCGGCACGACGACGTTCATGAACGCCCGAACCGGCGAGGCGCCGAGCGTGCGCGCAGCTTCAAGCAAGGTCGGGTCGAGCCGCACCAGGGCGGGGTAGAGCACCAGGATGGTGTAGGGCAACGCCTGGTAGACCATGCCGGTCAGCACCGCCCAGAAGCTCGGCAAAAGCGCCACCGGTTCCTTCATCAGGCCGATGGCGACGAACAAATTGGTGATGCCGGCGGTGCGCGAAAACAGCGTCGACCAGGCAAAGCCGATGATGACCTCCGACAGCGACAGCACCGACAACAGGCAGACCAGCCAGATCGTCTGCACCTTGCGTGGCCGCTTGGTCAAAAGATAGGTGAAGGGAAAGGCGATGACGACGCAGCAGATCGCCACCATCACCGCCAGCATCAGCGAAAAGCCGAGAACCTTGGCGAAAAACAGGCTGAGGAAGCGGGCGTAATTGTCGAAGACGAAGTCGGGCGTGTAGAAGCCCGAGGGATCGCGCTGGAAGAAGCTGACGGCGATCATCGTCGAGAACGGCACGACGAAGAAGACGATCAGCATCAGCCCGGGAAAGAACAGCGGGCTGTAATCGGCAAGCGATTTCGGCGCCTCGCGTTTCATGACTTGAGCACCACGCAGGCGTCCGCCGGCAGGATCAGGCCGACCTGCTGGCCGGCCACGACCTCGGGTCGCTCGCGCGGCGTCGCCACCGCAACGATGGTCTTGCCGCCGGCCTCGACGAAGGTTTCGATGGTGCCGCCGAGATCGCGCACGAAGGTCACCGTGCCAGCGATCGCGTCGCCGCCAACCGGGCCGAGATGCACGTCCTCGGGGCGGATCGAAACGGACGCCTTGGTCATGCCTTCGGGCATCGTCAGGTTGGGGATGGCCTGGCCCAGCACCGAGACACGGCCAAGCCTGTCGGCGGTCGCATCGAGCAGGTTGGTCATGCCGATGAAATCGGCGACGAAGGCATCGGCCGGCTTGCGGTAGATCTCGATCGGCGGTGCTGCCTGCAGGATCTTGCCGTTGCCCATGACGACGACGAGATCGGCCATGGTCATCGCCTCGCGCTGGTCGTGGGTGACGACGAAGGTGGTGATGCCAAGCCGCTGCTGCAGCTGGCGCAGCTCGACCTGCATCGCCTCGCGCAGCTTGGCGTCGAGCGCCGACAGCGGCTCGTCGAGCAAAAACAGTTTCGGCGACAAAGCGAGCGCGCGGGCAATGGCGACGCGCTGGCGCTGGCCGCCGGAAAGCTTGGCCACGGGGCGGTCGGAGAAGCCCTGCAGATGGATCAGCTTGAGCAATTCGTCCGAGCGCTTCTTCTGGTCCTCGCGCGATGCGCCGCGGATGCGCAGGGGATAGGCGATGTTGTCGCCGACCGACAGATGCGGAAACAAGGCCAGCGACTGGAACACCATGCCGAGGTTGCGCTTGTGCGTCGGCACCGGCGTGATGTCGGTTCCGTCGAGCAGGATCTGGCCGCTTGTCGGATCCTCCAGCCCGGCGATCATGCGCAACAGCGTGGTCTTGCCGCAGCCCGACGGGCCGAGCAGGCAGACGAACTTGCCATGCGGCACCGACAGATTGGCCGTGTCGACAGCCGTGAAGTTGCCGAATGACTTGGTGATGTTCTGCAGTGACAGGCCTGACATGCATTGCCCCATCTGAGATTTTGAGAATGCCCTTGCGCCTCGCGTCGGTCGGAAACGCCGCGTCGACGGCTGGCGTTACCCTCCCCCTTGTGGGGAGGTCGGCGCGTAGCGACGGGGTGGGGGTCGGCAAGCACGAAGTTTGGCGAGTACCCCCACCCGGCCCTGCGGGCCACCCTCCCCACAAGGGGGAGGGTAAACCAGATCAGCCGACGATCAGCTCGGTCCACTTCTGGTTAATCCAGTCGGCCTTGGTGGTGTAGAGGTCGTAGCGCGGGATGATCGGCGGGATGTCGGACGACACCGCGGCGAACTGTTCCGGCGTGAGATCAAGCAGCTCGCGCTTGACCGTCGGTGCGGTGCCGACCTTGCGCGACATCAGCGACTGCACGGCGGGCTGGCACATGTGGTCGATGAAGGCATGCGCCTCCTCGGTCTTCTTCGAGGCGCGCGAGATGACCCAGTTGCCGGAATCCTGGATGCCGCCTTCCTTCGGGAATGTGGAGCGAACGGGCTGGCCATCGGCAGCGGCAAGGCCGGTGACGTCATGGTAATACTGCCCCATCGGGATTTCGCCCGACTTCAGCGCCTGTTCGAACTGTGCCTCGTCACGATACCACAACCTGACGTTCGGCTTGACCTCGGCGAGCTTTTCCAGCGCCTTCTGGATACCCTCCTCGGTGTCGAGCGCCTTGGTTCCGCCCATGAAGGTCGTGGCTGTCACTTCGAGCAGGAACGAGTTGGAGGCGAGCGCCAGCAGGCCGAGCTTGTCGGCGTTGGCCGGGTCCCAGAACGCGGCCCAGCTGTCGGGCGCTGTCGGGAAGACGTTGGTGTTGGTGACAAGCGTGATGTACCAGGCCACCGCACCGATGCCGGCGACGCGGCCATCGGGGTATTTGTTGACGAAGTGGTCGATCAGGTTCGAGCTGTTCTTGATCTTGGTGAGGTCGATCGGCGCCCACAGATCGGTCGCCTGCCCCTTCAACGTTGATACTTGCGACATCATCGACAGGTCGGCCGGTGCCTGGCCTGCCTTGGCCGCCTGCTCGAGCTGCACCAGCCAGGCCTCGCCGGTCGGCTCGGCGACGGATTCCACAGCGATACCGGTCGCCTTGGTGAATTCGGGGAAGATGTGCTCGTCGAACGACTTCTTGAAGTAGCCGCCATAGACGCCGATCTTGATCGACTTGTCCTGCGCTCTGAGGATCGACGGCATCGCCAGCAGGCTCGCCGATGCGACGCCGGCACCGAGCACGGCGCGCCGGCTGATCGGGTGGTTCAGAATCTTGCTCATGCTAGTTCTCCTCATTTATTGCCGGCTTTGTGCCGGCTGTTCCCACGGGTTCTTATGATGATGGAGTGTCGTTCAGCGTGCTGCGGCGCGGGCCTCCAATGAACGTGCATACTGGGTCAGCGGGTAGCAGAGCACGAAGAAGATCAGTGCCACCAGCCCGTAGACGGTGAACGGTTCGAAGGTCGCGTTGTTGATGGCGTTCGAGGTCCTGAGCAGCTCCTCGAAGCCGATGATCGAGGTCAGTGCGGTTGCCTTGATCAGCTGGACGAGGAAGCCGACGACCGGCGCACGCGTGATGGCGAAGGCCTGCGGCAGGATGATCAGGCGCAGCTCCTGGATATAGTGCAGGCCGAGGCTGGCGCCGGCATCCCACTGGCCACGCGGCAAGGCATCGACGCCGCTGCGCCAGATCTCGGCAAGATAGGCGCTGGCAAAGAAGGTCAGCCCGAGAACAGCGGCCGTCCACGGCTCGATGCGGAAACCGAGCATCGGCAGGCCGAAGAACATCAGGAAAAGCTGCATCAGCAACGGCGTACCCTGAAACAGCGCGATGTAGCCGCTGGCAAAGCGCCGTGCCCACTTGGCCTTGGAGATGCGCAAAAACAGGATGGCGATGCCAACGATGCCGCCGCCGACGAAGGCCGCGATCGACAGGAGCACGGTCCAGCGCGTCGCGAAGATCAGGTTGCGCAGGATGTCCCAGAAGGTGAACTCGATCATGACACACCCGCCGAAAGCGTGCGGCGGCCGACACCGACGAGGACACGGCGCAGGATGATCGACAGGCCGAGATAGATCATCGCCACGACGAAATAGGTCTCGAACGGACGGAAGGTCCGCGCCTGCAGCATATCGGCTTCGTAGGTGAGTTCACTCACTGCGATCTGCGACACGACTGAAGACTCGAGCATCATGATCACGATCTGGCTGGTCAGCGCCGGGAAGATGACCTTCAGCGCCTGCGGCAAGACGATCTTGACGAAGACCTGGCGCGGCCGCAAGCCCAAAGCAAAGGCCGCCTCGCGCTGGCCCTTCGGCACCGCGTCGAGGCCGGCGCCGACGATCTCGGTGGTGTAGGCGGCCATGTTGAGCGTCATCGCCAGCATGGCGGCGACAATCGGATCGAGCCGGATGCCGATGCTCGGCAGGCCGAAGAAGATGAAGAACAGCTGCACCAGGAACGGCGTGTTCCTGATCACCTCGACATAGACCGTGATGGCGCGCCGGAGCCATTTCGGCCCGCTGCGCCGGCCGGCGGCTGCCAGCACGCTGATCAGCGTGCCGGCAATCGTCGTCACCACGATCAGCAGGACCGTCATGGCGGCACCGCGGGCGATCGCGCCCACGGCCCCCTCAAGCCAGCCGAAGTCGAGGCTGTAGCTCACCGATCAATCCTTGAGGTTTTCGGGGTTGAGCGGAACCTTGAGCCATTCTTCCGATGACTTCGAGAGACGGCCATCGGCGAGCATCGCCGCCACCGTGTCGTTGATGACCTTCTTGAGGCCGTCCTCGCTCTTGTTGAGGCCGATATGCGACGGCGAGGTCAGAAGCTGGAACTTCTGCTCCGGCTTCAGCGCCTCCTGGCGTGCCAGCACCTGGGCGCCGACGTCATTGCCGACGACCATCAGCTGGGTCTGGCCGGAAATGAAGGCCTGGATGACGGCGTTGTAGTTGTCGAAGCGCTTGATGTCGGCGCCGGCAGGTGCCGCCTCGGTCAGCGAGGTGTCTTCCAGCGTGCCGCGATTGACGGCGATCGACTTGTCGGCGAGGTCTTCCTTGCCTGATACCTTGAGTTCGGCGGGGCCGATCACGGCGATGTAGTAGGGCGCATAGGCCGCGGCGAAGTCGATGACCTGCTCGCGCTCCTTGGAGTAGCCGACGCTCATCAGCAGGTCGACGCGCTTGTCGGTCAGGTAGGGGATGCGGTTCTGTCCGGTCACCGGCACCGGGTTGAGCTTGACCTTGAGCGCATCGGCGATCGCCTGCGCCACGTCCATGTCATAACCCTTGAGGCTCATGTCGGCGCTGGCCGAGGAGAAGGGCGGGAAATCGGCGAAGACGCCGACATTGATCTGGCCGGCCTTGGCAATGTCCTCGAGCGCGTCGGCATTTGCCGGCTGCACGGCGAAGATGGCGGTGCCTGCGACAAGCAGGGCCGCTGCCGTCGTTTGCAGGAGCGTCTTGATGTTCATGTCGTGCTTCCCTCTGGGATGTTTGTTGTTGAAGTGTCGCGTTAGCACCTGGCCGCCGCTTCCCATACAGCGGCCAGTCGAAATTGCTGTTGGTTACGCGCCCTTGTTGGTGACGAAGGGACTGAACAGCATCAGGCTCAGGATTTCGAACAGCACCTGGGCGCCGGCATGTGCCGTGTTGGTTGTCGAATCATATTGCGGCGCCACCTCGACGACGTCGCCGCCGACAAGGTTGAGGCCCTTGAGGCCACGAACGATCTCCAGCACCTCGCGCGTCGTCAGGCCGCCCACCTCGGGCGTGCCGGTGCCGGGCGCGAAGGCCGGGTCGAGGCTGTCGATGTCGAAGGACAGGTAGGTCGGGCCGTCGCCGACGATCTTCTTGGCCTTCTCGATGACGGCCGGGATGCCCATGCCACTGACCTCTTCGGCGTGGATGATGGTCATGCCGGATTCGTAGGAGAATTCCCACAGATATTCGGCCGAGCCGCGGATGCCGATCTGGATGACGCGGCTCGGGTCGAGCACGCCGTCGAGCACCGCGTTGCGGAACGGACCGCCATGGTGGAACTTGGTCAGGTCGTAGGCGCCGCCAGTGTCGCAATGGGCGTCGATATGGATCATGCCGACAGGGCGGTTCTTGCCGACCGCCTTGAGGATCGGATGGGTGATCGAATGGTCGCCGCCAACCGACAGCGGCACAACGCCGGCATCGACGATCTGGCCGATGCGGCGCTCGATGTCCTCATGGCTGAGTTCGAGCCGGTAGCGGCTGCGGAACGGCACGTCGCCGATATCGGCCACGCGCAATTCCTGCACCGGGGCGCAGTCGAGCACATGGTTGTAGGGTCCGATGCGCTCGATGGTGCGCAGCGCGCGCGGGCCGAAACGCGAGCCCGGACGGTTGGTGACGCCGAGATCCATCGGCACGCCGATCATCGCCACCTGCAGGTCGCCGAAATCGGGGTTGTCGTTGTCGACCTCACGGTAAGGTGCGGTGAGGAAGGTCGGGATGCCCGAATAGGGCGCAAGCCGCGTGCCGGCCTTGTTGAAGATCTTGTCGGCGACACGGCGAAACTTCGGGTCGAACAGGTCGCCGCCATGGCCTTCGCCATATTTCTTGCGCAGCTCGTCAAGTTTCTTGACGTCGAAACCCATGATGTCCTCCTGTGGTCCGAGACGGCAATGCGGGATGATCGCCTGCGGCCGTCCGCTCCCGGCGGTCAGCCTGATACCTCGTGTTCCCCGCATGCTTTTTGGTTGTTATGGGGCAAGTTTCCGGCAGCGCCGTTGAAATAGCAATTGATAATGTTAAGGTCTGTGCTGTGAGAATTTCTCACAGTCCATACCTCTCCCAGGCGGAGTTTCCATGTCCCGGCGCCTGCCCCCGCTCAACCCGCTGCGCGCCTTCGAGGCGACCGCCCGCCATGGCTCGCTGACCAAGGCGGCAGGCGAGCTCAACGTCACCCACGGCGCCATCAGCCACCAGATCCGGGCGCTTGAAGCCACGTTGAAGGTCAAGCTTTTGGAGCGTGCCGGCTCACGCCTCAAGCTCACCCCGCAAGGCGCCGAGCTTCTGCCTGCAGTGACAGGCGCCTTCGAAAGCATCGCGGCGGCTACCGCCCGCATGACCCGGCCGACCAGTTCGGGCAAGCTCACCGTCAGCTGCGTTCCGGCGCTGCTGTCGTTGTGGCTTGTGCCGCGCATCGGCGGCTTCACCGCGCAATATCCTGGCATCAGCCTCAGCCTCAACGCCTCCAACGACCCGCGCGACATCCACGCGCCCGACGTCGATGTCTGCATGCTCTATGGCGACGGCAGCTGGACCGATTGCTGGCTGAAGAAGTGGTCGACGCTGGAGCTGTTTCCGGTGGTCAGCCCGACGCTGATCAACAATCGGCCTATCCGCAGCGTGCGCGACCTGTCCGACCACATCCTTTTGCACGCCGATGACGGCCGCGAATGGCACACCTGGCTTGCCGCCGCCGACGCGCTCGACGTCAGGCCGGTGCAGCAGCACCGCATGTCGGGGGCGAGCCTGACCACCGAAGCGGCCGTCCATGGCCACGGGCTGGCGCTCGGCGACAGCGTCACCGCGTCGGGCATGCTCGCCAAGGGCCAGCTGGTCACGCCGTTCAACCTGTCGGTTCCGGCGGTCGATGCCTTCTACATCGTCTGCCGCAACGAGGTGAAATCGGCGCCCATTGCCCAGGTCTTCATCGACTGGCTGTTCGCCGAGCGCGAAGAGCTTCCCGCCCGCACCGAACAGGCCGTCACCGGCCAGATCAGCATCCGCAAGCGGCGCGGCCAGAAGGCGGCGACCGCCGGCTAGTCTTCGCCGGCGCCTACCTTGTTCAGCCGATGCAACCATAGGGCCAGGGTTGCTTTTTTCTGGTCTTAAGCTTGATCGCCCGGGCGCTATATCCCAATGCTGTCAACGTAGGTGCGTCCGGTAGTGGCGCGCCAGGGAGGAATGAAGCGGCATGGCCAGGACCGACATTGCACGCAGGGTGTACAACCACACCTGGAAGCTCGATCCGATCGTGCGCTCGCTGCTCGACACGGACTTCTACAAGCTGTTGATGCTGCAGATGATCTGGGGCATGCACCCCAAGGTCGACGCCACCTTCTCGCTTATCAACCGGGCCACTTCAGTCAAGCTCGCCGAGGAGATTGACGAGGGCGAACTGCGCGAGCAGCTCGACCATGCGCGAACGCTGCGCTTCTCCAAGAAGGAGATGATCTGGCTCGGCGGTAACAATTTCTACGGCCGCAAGCAGATCTTCGAACCTGAATTCCTGGCCTGGCTCGAGAATTTCCAGCTGCCGCCCTATCATCTCGAAAAGCGCGACGGCCAGTACGAGCTGACTTTCGCTGGCCCCTGGGTCCTGACCTCGATGTGGGAAATCCCGGCGCTCGCCATTATCAACGAGTTGCGCTCGCGCTCGGCGATGAAGGCCTTCGGCCCCTTTGCGCTCGACGTGCTCTACGCCCGCGCCAAGGCCAAGATGTGGGACAAGACCGAGCGGCTGAAGATGCTGCCCGAGATCAAGATCTCCGATTTCGGCACTCGCCGCCGCCACTCCTTCTTGTGGCAGCGCTGGTGCGTCGAAGCGCTCAAGGAAGGCATCGGCGAAGCCTTTACCGGCACCTCCAACGTGCTGCTCGCCATGGACACCGACCTTGAGGCGCTCGGCACCAACGCGCACGAGCTGCCGATGGTCTATGCCGCCCTTGCCAATAACGAGGACGAGCTCAAGCAGTCGCCCTACAAGGTGCTGCGCGACTGGCAGCGCTATTACGGCGGCAACCTCTTGATCGTCCTGCCCGACGCCTTCGGCACGGCGGCCTTCCTGCGCGACGCACCCGACTGGGTCGCCGACTGGACCGGCTTCCGCCCCGACAGCGCCCCGCCGATCGAAGGCGGCGAACGCATCATCGAGTGGTGGCGCAAGAAGGGCCAGGACCCCAGGTCCAAGCTGCTGATCTTCTCCGACGGCCTCGACGTCGACACCATCATCGAGACCTACCGCCACTTCGAAGGCAAGGTGCGCATGTCCTTCGGCTGGGGCACCAACCTCACCAACGACTTCGAAGGCTGCGCGCCGGTCGAGACCGACAGGCTCAACGCCATCTCGCTGGTCTGCAAGGTCACCGAGACCAATGGCCGCCCGGCAGTCAAATTGTCCGACAACCCGGCCAAGGCCACCGGCGACAAAAAAGAAATCGCCCGCTACCTCCGCATCTTCGGCGAAAAGGACCGGGTCGAGCAGCTGGTGAAGGTTTAGGGGCGGCTTGGGGCCTGGATTTGGGTTTCCTTCAACCTCTCATTCCTTCGCACCCCCCTCTGCCCTGCCGGGCATCTCCCCCACAAGGAGGGAGATTAGTCTCGTTGCCGGCGGCGCTCATTCTACAACGTCGTATGGATGAGCCTTTGCAACGTTGGTAGTTGGCCGGGCGGCTGATGAAGGCGTGATCTCCCTCCTTGTGGGGGAGATGGCCGGCAGGCCAGAGGGGGGTGCGAAGGATCGCGCGGCAAAAGGGCTGCCTCGCAAAGCGCGAGCGTCACCACCTGTCGCCATCCGCCGTAGATAGTCGCCCCCTTTCCGCGACCCAAGCCATATGGCACATCGGGAGCGTGATGCGGGGAACCAACACAACCAGAGCCATCCGGCGAAGTGCGGCGACAGTGCTTGCCGCATGCAGCGCGACCGCATGGCAAACCTCGCCCGCTTTCGCCCACGCCTCCGAGCGCGGCCATGTCCTGCTGTTGCCAACCGGACACTACATAGCCGGTGCAGCTTTGGCCGTAGCCGCGAGTTTCCTCGTGCTTGCGATCCTGCCTCCTGAACGGCTGGTCTCCTTCTGGCGCACACGCTTTCCGCTCGGCTCGATCCCGAATCTGCGGCTGCCGGTTAGCCTGCTCTCATTTGCCGCCTTCGCAGCACTGATCCTCGCCGGGTTCATCGGCTCACGCGACCCGCTGTCCAACCCACTGCCGCTGACGATCTGGACACTGCTCTGGGTCGGCCTGACCCTCGCCCAGGGCCTGGTTGGCAATCTCTGGGCACGGCTCAACCCATGGTACGGGCCGTATCGCCTGGTCAGGCGGGCACTGGGCTCGAAGGCGGATGGCGACAGCCCGCTGCGCCTGCCCGCTTGGGTCGGCTACTGGCCGGCCTTCATCCTGTTCCTTGCCTTCGCCTGGTTCGAGCTGATCGACCCGGCTCCCGACGATCCGGCGCGCCTTGCCATCGCGGCCGGCACCTACTGGCTGTTTTCGTTCGTTGCGATGCTGGCCTTCGGCTTCGAGCGCTGGAGCCGGCAAGGCGAATTCCTGTCGGCCTTCTCAGCCATGATCGGCCGCTTCGGCATCGTCGATGGCAAGCGGGACGGGGCCCGCCTGCGCTTAGCCGTGTGCTGGCCCGGCGCGAAACTCAACGACGTCGAGCCGCTGCCGCCATCGGGCGCGCTGTTCCTGCTCTCGACACTCGCTTCGGTGTCCTTCGACGGCTTCGCCAAAACCTTCGTCTGGCTCGGGCTCAACGGCATCAATCCGCTCGAACTGCCAGGCCGCAGCGCGCTCATTGCCATCAACAGCGTCGGCCTGGTGGCGGTTTTCGTGGCGCTCGCCGCCTTTGGGCTATTCGCGGTCGTCGCCGGCCAAAGGCTGGTCCGCAGCACCGTGCCGCTGTCGAATGCCGCCGGCCTGCTTGTCTGGTCGATCGTGCCGATCGCGCTCGCCTATCATTTCTCGCACTACCTGACGGCATTGCTGGTCAACGGCCAATACGCACTTGTCGCGCTGTCGGACCCGTTCGCGCTGGGCTGGAACCTGTTCGGCACAGCCCATATGCCGGTCGAGGCCGGCATCGCAATGGGCTCGGAATCCGCCTGGCTGATCTGGAACCTGCAGGCGGCTGCCATCGTCGCCGGGCACGTGCTGGCGGTGCTTGTCGCCCACCTGCTCGCCTGGCGGCTTCACCCCTCCCCAGCCAGCGCCTCGCTCAGCCAGCTGCCACTCACAGTGCTGATGATCGGCTATACCGTTTTCGGCCTCTGGCTGCTCTCGACAGCCACGGCGGGATAGTGCAAATGCAGATGGTTTTGACCCTGCGGAAGCAACTATTGCCACGCCTGGGGATTGGTGATCTAGTTTGTATACATGCAATTTTTCGCCATTTCTTGAGTTCCGGGCGGAACAGCCGCCAATCCGCACCACAGCTGGTCAAAAGGCACGGCAAGGGGACAGGGCATGACTAAACGCTTCTTCGACATCGGCAAGACCGGTCTCAGCCGCCGCACGGCGCTCAAGGGCATCGCCGCAGGTGCCGGCCTGATGGCGGCACCCGGCTTCGTGCGCTATTCGCAGGCGCAGTCGTCGGCGCCGATCAAGATCGGCTTCCAGGCCCACCGCACCGGCATCGGTGCTGCCTATGGCCGCTGGTACGAAAAGACCACCAATGCCGCGGTCAAGCTGATCAACGATGCCGGCGGCATCAATGGACGGCCAGTCGAGATCATCGTCGAGGATGACGGCACTGATCCCAAGCGTGGCGCCGAGGTGGTGGCGAAATTCGCCAGCCAGCACAAGACCGACATCGTCTTCGGCACGCTGTTTAGCCATGTCGTCGTCGGCTCGGCGCCCACCGCCGGCGAGCTCAAGATCCCCTATTACGTCGTCAGCGAGGGCTACCACGTCGCCTCGGGCAAGCTGAACCGCTGGGTGTTCCAGCCCGGCATCACCGACGTGCGTTCGCAGGTCACTTCGGTCGCGCCCTGGGTCGCGGCCAACCTCGGCAAGAAGGTGACGATGATCTATCCGGACTATGCCTTCGGCTACGATCACCGCGACTACTTCGCGCCCGCCATCAAGGCGCAGGGCGGCGAGGTCGTGGCCCAGATTCCGATCCCGCCGACCGAAAGCTCGTTCACCAAATACCTGCCGCAGATCCCGGCCGACACCGAGGTGCTGTACCACGTCATGGTCGGCCCCGGCGTCCTGACCTTCGTCAAGGAACTCGGCGAGTTCTACGGCTCGAACAAGCCGCAGCTGTTCGGCTTCATCGACTCGCTCGAAGCCGTCGACATCAACAGCCCCGGCCTCGAATTTCTCGATGGCAGCCATTTCTGGGAAGGCTCGCCGCGCTACGCCCAGGCCAATGACAGCGAGGCGCAGAAAGCCTATCGCGCCGCCGTCGGCATCGATGACAATGGCGCCTCGACGACGGACGCCAAGGACGTCTCGACCGCGGCCCACATGTTCGGCTGCTGGGAAACGCTCTACGTCATCAAGAAGGCGATGGAGGATTCGGGCTACAAGGGCCCCGAGGACCGCGCCAAGCTCGTCGAGGCGACCGAGGCGCTGACCAAGTTCAAGGAAGGCCCCGAGCATCCCCAGGGCGACAAGAAGTTCAACGGCAAGCTCCACCAGGTCTTCGGCCACCAGAACATCTCCAAGGTCGAAGGCGGCAAGCTCAACGTGGTGCACCGGACCTCGATCGAGGACGGCCTGTACGAGCCGGAAGCGGACTACACGACGCAGCCGCTGTGAGGGTGCGACCTCCACCCTCCCCCTTGTGGGGAGGGTCGGCGCGGAACGCGCCGGGGTGGGGGTCGTCTAGAACAGCCCTAGCCCGATACCCCCACCCGACCGCTGCACGGTCACCCTCCCCACAAGGGGGAGGGTAAGGACGCCGCCCCTGAATGGCCTTCTTCCCGCATCTCCTGCTCGCCACGCTTGAAGGACTGGTCACCTCGGCGGTGCTGGCGCTGACGGCGCTCGGGCTGTCGCTGGTGTTCGGGGTGATGCGCATCGTCAATGTCGCGCATGGCGAGTTCTTCATGCTGGGTGCGGTGCTTGCCTGGGCGATCACGTCCGCCATCAGCGGAAATCCAGCACTCGGCTTTGCACTCGCATTGGTGCTGTCGCCGCTGATCGTCGGCGCCATCGCCTGGATCGCCGAGCGGCTGGTGCTGCGCCGCATCGAATACAACCCGGAAGCGACAATCGTAGCCACCATCGGCCTGCTCTACATCATCCAGCAGCTGGCGCTGACCTTCTATGGCCCCGAGGCGCGGCCGGTGACGCCGCCTTTCAACTACCGCATCCAGCTGCCGTGGTTCGGCTACTCCGGCTACAAGCTGTCGATCATCGCGGCCTCCGCGCTTTTGCTGCTCGCCACCTGGTTCGTGCTGACCCGCACCCGCATCGGCCTGATCATGCGGGCGACGCAATATGACCGCGAGACAGCCCTTGCCTTCGGCATCCCGGTCGGGCGCGTCTATGGCGCTGTCTTCGCGCTCGGCGCCATGCTCGCGGCGATCGCCGCCGTGCTGATCGTGCCGATCCAGCAGGCGCATTATCTGATGGGCCTCGACCCACTGCTGCTGTCGTTCATCGTCGTCATCATCGGCGGGCTCGGCTCGTTGCGCGGCACCGTCATCGCCGCCCTGCTGATCGGCGTCTCCGACGGCATCATCTCGGTGTTCTTCTCGCCGACATTGGCCAAGATCATCGCCACGCTCGTCGTTGCCATGGTGCTGGTGTTCCGCCCGCAAGGCCTGTTCGGAACGGCGACGAAATGAGCGGCGACGGGACGACAGCCAAAGTCTATGCGTTGCATGCGGCTGTCATCGCCCTGCTCGTCGCGCTGAATTTCATCCTGCCCGAATATCATCATGGCGTGCTGGCGCGGGTGCTGGTGCTCGCCGTCTTTGCGATGGGCTACAATCTGCTGTTCGGCTATGTCGGCCTGCTCAGCCTTGGTCACGCGATGTTCTTCGCCGCCGGGCTCTATGGTGCTGGCCTGCCGCTCTACCATCTCGGCTGGGGCGTGCCGGCGGCATTTGCCGGCGGACTTGGCGCGGGCTTCGTGGTGGCGCTGGTCATCGGCCTGCTGGCACTGCGCACGTCGGGCGTCGCCTTCATGATCGTGACGATGATGTTCGCGCAGGTGTTTTACCTGACCACGCTCTATTTCGGCGAATGGACACGTGGTGACGAAGGGCTGGTGCTGCAACAGCAGACGCGGCAGGTCGCGCTCGGCAGCGGGACGCTCGACCTGACCAACCCGGCGACGCGCTATCTGCTGGCGGTGGCGCTGTTTGCCGCGGCGTTATTCGCCACGCTCGCCATCGTCCGCTCGCGCCATGGCCGGGTGCTCGTAGCGATCCGCGAGAACGAGGAGCGGACGAAGATGCTCGGCTACGACACCTTCGCCAACAAGCTGGCGGCAGTCGTCACCTCGGGCGTCATCTGCGCCGCCGCCGGTGCTGCCTATGCCCTGCTGTTCGGTTATGTCGGCTCGACCTTCGCCTCGGTGCAATACTCGATCCTCCCGCTGCTCTGGGTCCTGCTCGGCGGTGCCGCCACCACGCTCGGCCCACTGCTCGGCACGCTGTTCATGTATTATGTCATCGACATCACCAGCGGCTACACCTCGGCCTACATGCTGGTCGTCGGCCTCGTGCTGATCCTTCTGGTGCTCTATTTCCGCAAAGGCGTGCTCGGCACGATGCGCGAGCGCTGGGTCAGGTGGCTGCCATGACGGCGCTTTTGACCACCAAGGGATTGTCGCGCCATTTCGGCGGCCTGCGCGCCGTCGACGATGTCGATTTCTCGCTCGAAACCGGCGAAATCCGCGCCGTCATCGGACCGAACGGTGCGGGCAAGACGACTTTCGTCAGCCTCGTCTGCGGACGCTACGCGCCAAGCTCGGGCCGCATCACCTTCGACGGCGAAGACATTACCGACATGCCGGCGCATCTCCGCGTCAGGCGTGGCATCGCCTATACGTTCCAGATCACCAGCGTGTTCGCCAATCTCAGCGCCTACGACAACGTCGCCCTGCCGGTGCAGCGCACGCTGACCGACGGGCGTTCGCGCGGCGCGGTGCGGCAGGGCGCAATGCAAGCGCTGGAACGCGTCGGGCTCGCCGGCCGGGCGCATGAGCCGGCGGGCGCCCTGGCCTACGGCCACCAGCGGTTGCTCGAGGTGGCGATGGGGCTGGCGCTCAAGCCGCGACTGCTGATCCTCGACGAACCGACGCAGGGCCTGTCGGACGGCGAGATCGAAAACTTCATCGCGCTGGTGCGCGAGATCGCCAGCGACGCGACAGTGCTGCTGATCGAGCACAACATGCAGGTCGTGATGGAACTGGCCCGGCGCATCACCGTGTTCAACGCCGGCAAGATACTGGCTGAAGGCAGCCCAGCCGAAATCCGTGCCAACACCGCCGTGCAGGAAGCCTATCTCGGCACCGCGCAGGAAGCAGGCACATGACTGCGGCGCTGACGATATCCGGACTCGACTGCTTCTATGGCGAAGTGCAGGTGCTGCACGGCCTCGACCTCGAACTGCGCAAGGGCGAGGTGCTGTGCCTGCTCGGTCGCAATGGCGCCGGCAAGACGACGACGCTGAAGGCGATCATGGGGCTGGTGCCGGCACGCGCCGGTTCGATCAGGCTCGGCGCGCGGGAACTGACCGAACTGCCCGCGCATGAGGTGCCAAGGGCAGGCATCGCCTATGTGCCGCAGGGACGGCGGCTGTTTGCAGAGTTGACGGTTGCCGAAAACATCGAGATCGGGCTGATGGCACGCCGCAAGGGCGCTGCAACCCGCGAGGCGGTGCTCGACCTGTTCCCGGTCCTGCGCGAGCGGCTAAGGCAACGCTCCGGCACGCTATCGGGCGGCGAGCAGCAGATGCTGGCGATGGCGCGCTCGTTGTGCCTCGAACCAGAGGTGCTGCTGCTCGACGAACCGACCGAGGGCCTGATGCCATCGATGATCGCCAAAATCCGCGAGACCGTGGCCGCGCTGCGCGACCGCGGCGTTTCGACCATTCTTGTCGAGCAGCGCGTCGATGCGGTGCTGTCGGTGGCCGACCGGGTCGCCTTCATCGAAAACGGCCGCAACCGCGAAACCGTCGATGTCGCGCGGCTGCGCAACGATCCTGAAATGGTCAGGCGCTATGTCGGCGTCGGCTAGCCGAAGAACACGAAACCGGCAATCAGAAACGTCGGGATCAACACCGCGCCCGACCAGAGCATGTAGCCGAAGAAGCCGGGCATCCTGACCCCCCTCTCCCTGGCGATGGCATAGACCATGAAGTTGGGCGCATTGCCGATATAGGTGTTGGCGCCCATGAACACCGCGCCGGCCGAGATCGCGACCAGCGTCGTGGCGAAGGTCGTCATCAGCGCCTGCGGATCGCCTCCGGCCAGTTCGAAAAACACCAGATAGGTCGGCGCATTGTCGAGGAACGACGACAGCGCGCCGGTGAGCCAGAAATAGGCGAGATCGTTGGGCGCGCCGCCCGGCCCGGTGACCAGTGCCACCAGCGGTGCGAAGGCGCCGTCGAGTCCGGCGCGCAGGATGGCGATGACTGGCACGATGCAGATGAAGATGCCGGCAAACAGCTTCGCCACCTCAAGGATCGGCCCCCAGGAAAAACCATTGGCCGCGCGATACTCCTTACGGGTGACGGCAAGCGAGACGACGGCCAGAACGATAATGATGGCGTCGCGAACGAGGTTCTGCAGTTCGACCGCCACCCCCTGGATGGTGAAGGCGACGCCGGGCTTCCACGACGCCGACAGCAAGATGGCGCCGATGACGCCGGCCAAGAGCACGATATTGGCGAGGCCGCGGATGCGAACCTTTGAATGCGGCGTCGGGTCCTTGATCTTGGGCCGGCCGAACTCGCGCCTATGAAAAAACCAGTCGACCGCAAGGAAGGCGGCAAGCACGATGCCGCCGACAAAAAGCGTCTCGCACCAGAGGTTGGCGGTGGTCCAGAAGAAATCGACGCCGCGCAGGAAACCGACGAACAATGGCGGATCGCCCAACGGGGTCAGCGAACCGCCGATGTTGGACACCAGGAAGATGAAAAAGACGACGACATGAGCGTTGAACGGCCGGTTGTCGTTGGCGCGGATGACGGGGCGGATCATGATCATCGACGCGCCGGTGGTGCCGACGACCGAGGCGAGCAGCGCGCCGATCAGCAAAAGCCCGGCATTGACCAGCGGCGTGCCCTGGATGTTGCCCGCCACCAGGATGCCGCCCGAGATGGTGAACAATGCAAACAGCAGGATGATGAAGGACATGTATTCGAGCAGCAGCGTGTGCAGCACCGCCCCGGCTGAGACGTCGAAACCGAAAAACAGCGCGAGCGGCGCCACGACCAGGGCGGCCCAGCCTGCAGTGATCTTGCCATAATGATGTTCCCAGACATGCGGGCAAAGCAGCGGCCCGGTGGCAATGGAGAGTAGCAACCCCGCGAAGGGCAACGCCCACCACAGCGACATCGACGCGCCAGGCAACCCTTGCTCGGCTGCCAGCGCCGATTCCGCGCTCACAAGCAAGCAGGCCAGCGCCAATGACGCTGCCGCAAGACGCGAACTCTTCATGCTGTCCCCTCGGTGCCGGCGTATGCGCCGGACATTCTTTTCAAATTCGTCGTGTCGGCGGCGCAGCCGGGCGCTGCCAGCGCCGGATAACTAGACCAGCTTTACGCCGGCGTCGCGCATCTTGCCGATCATCGTCTCCAGCGAACCATTGAGGTCGATCGCCCGGCACGCATCGAGGCGCACCGTGGTGGCGAAGCCATGCTTGACCGCGTCGAGCGCCGAATAGGCGACGCAAAAATCGGTGGCGAGGCCGACGAGGGTTATGGAGGCGACGTCACGCTCGCGGAGATATCCCGCAAGACCGGTCGGGGTGAAGCGGTCGTTTTCGAAAAATGCCGAGTAGCTGTCGATGCCTGGGCGAAAGCCCTTGCGGATGACGATTTCGGCCTTGGCGCAAGCGAGCCCGGGGTGGAAATCGGCGCCACGGCTGCCCTGGATGCAGTGATCTGGCCACAGGGTCTGCGGCCCGTACGACATGCGAACGCTTTCGAACGGATGCTTGCCCGGATGGCTGGAAGCAAAGCTCGAATGGCTGGCCGGATGCCAGTCCTGGGTCAGCATGACGTGCTCGGCGTTGCGGATGAGGTCGTTGACCAGCGGAATGATCTCGTCGCCGCCATTAACGGCAAGCGCGCCGCCGGGGCAGAAGTCGTTTTGCAGATCGACGACGATAAGCGCGTCCGTGGCCATACGGCCTCCATTGTGACTCAATCGGTACCGCCTCGGTGGCGGGCCGCCGAAATTCGTCCAGAAGGCGCCTTGCGTCAACCACCAACTTGGCGAGGCGCAATCCGCGCCGGGAAGTGATCCGGCGAAGTAAAGCCAGGCTTTGACAAAAGGTCCCGGCAGGTTATCACTTGTGTACGAATGAAAATGTCCGGCAACTGCCGGGAGGCATTGCGTGACCCGTTACGCGAAACCCAAGACGCTCGACGAAGCGCTGGCGCTGCTCAGCGAAGGTTCGTGGCGAATTCTGGCGGGCGCAACGGACTTCTATCCCGCCTTGGGCAACCGCCCGCTTCAGTACGATGTAATCGATATCAATGGTATCGACGCGCTGCGTGGCATCGTCGAAAGCGACAGCCATTTTGTCATCGGGGCGCGCACAAGCTGGGCCGAGGTCGACAAGACGCCGCTGCCGCCGGCCTTCGAGGCACTGAAGCAGGCGGCGCGCGAGGTCGGCTCGATCCAGATCCAGAACGTCGCGTCGGTAGCCGGCAACATATGCAACGCCTCGCCGGCAGCGGATGGGGTTCCGGCCCTGATGATACTCGACGCCGAGGTCGAGCTGCGGTCGCGTCACGAGCTGCGCATCCTGCCGCTTGGCGAATTCATCGTCGGCAACCGCCAAACGAGACTGCGCGAGGACGAACTGGTGACGGCGCTGCGCATTCCCAAGGCCAGCGTTGCCGGTCGTTCGGCCTTCGTCAAACTGGGGGCGCGGCGCTATCTCGTCATCTCGATCGCCATGGCGGCGGCAAGGGTCGTGCTCGACGGCCAAGGACGGATCGCCAGCGCGGCGATTTCAGTGGGTTCCTGCTCCGCGGTGGCGCAGCGCCTGTACCCCCTGGAAGCTTCGCTTGCCGGGCAAGGGCCGGAAGCCATTGAAGCGAGCGTCCAAGCCGCAGGGCTGGATGAATTATCGCCGATCGACGACGTGCGCGGCAGCGCCGGGTACAGGCGAAGTGCGGCGCGCGAGATCGTGGCGCGTGCAATTTTGCTGGCGACACATGGCTCGCAGAAACGGGCAGCGGCATGAAAAGCGACCGGGCGCCGATCAACTTCACAGTCAACGGCGCCCTCATGTCGGTAACCGCCGCGCCGATGCGGCGGCTGTCGTCGGTGCTGCGCGACGACCTCAGGCTGACCGGCACCAAGGTGGGCTGCGATGCCGGCGACTGCGGCGCCTGCACCGTGCTCATGGACGGCGAGCCGGTCTGCGCCTGCCTGCTGCCGATGGCGTCGGTGGAAGGCACCTCGATCCGCACCGTCGAGGGACTGGGCAATGGCAGCCTGTCGGCGCTGCAGGCTTCGTTCCTGGCGCATGGCGCGGCACAATGCGGCATCTGCACGCCCGCCCTGCTGGTGACGGCGAGCGCGTTGCTGGAGCGCATCGCCCAGCCGAGCGAGCAGCAGGTGCAGGACGCACTCGGCGGGGTTTTGTGCCGCTGCACCGGCTACCGCAAGATCGTCGAGGCCGTTATGGGGGCGTGGCGCTGGAACGACGACAGTGCCGCCCCTCATCCGCCTGCCGGCAGCCTCTCCCCGCCGGCGGGGGGAAGGGAGATGGTCGCGACGTTGACGCTCCCCTCGCCCCGTTTATGGGGAGAGGGCAAGGGTGACGGGCAATTCGCGCTGCCCCCCTCAGGTGCCGCCGTAGGCAACTCGCCCGTCAGGCTCGACGGCATTCCCAAGGTGACAGGAGCCGAGCTTTTCGGCGGCGATTCATTTCCCGCTGTCGCCTTGTCGGTTCTGGTCGTCCGCTCGCCGCATCACCGGGCCAGCTTCTCCTTCGGCGATCTCGGTGCCTATATCGCCGACAATGCCGGCGTTGCGGCTGTATTCACTGCCCGGGATATCCCGGGCATCAACAGTTTTGGCGTCATCCCGCCCTTTGCCGACCAGCCGGCGCTGGCCGAGGGCGAGACGCGCTTCCGCGGCGAGGCGGTGGCGCTGGTGGCCTGCGAGGGCTGGGTGGCGCGCGATCTGGACATGGCGGCATTTCCCGTCACATGGCGCGAACTGCCCGCAATGCTGGAACCGCCGGGTGCCCAGGCGGAAGGGGCCGCGCTCGTCCACGCCAACCGCCCCGACAATCTGCTTGTGCGCGGATTGGTCGAGCGCGGCGAGCCGGAAAATGCTCTGGCACAGGCGGCATGCGTGGTCTCGGGCAGCATGCAGACGTCCTATGTAGAGCATGCCTATATCGAACCGGAAGCCGGCTATGCATTCCTCGACGACGACACGCTGACCATCGTTGCCTGCACCCAGGCACCTCACATGGACCGCGACGATACCGCTCGTATCCTGGGCCTCGCGCCGGACAAGGTGCGCATCATGCCGACGGCGACTGGCGGCGGGTTCGGTTCGAAGATCGACATCTCGCTGCAGCCGCTGATCGGGCTGGTGGCGCTCAAGACCGGCAGGGCGGCCGCGCTGGCCTATACGCGCCAGGAATCGATGGCCTCGACCACCAAGCGTCATCCGGCCTCGATGCGGGCGACGATCGGTACGGATGCCGACGGCATGATCAGTGGAATGGTCTTTGACGGCACGTTCAACACCGGCGCCTATGCCAGCTTCGGCCCGACCGTCGCCAACCGGGTACCGGTGCACGCATCGGGACCCTATGCCACGCCGAATTATCGCGCCGTCGCCCGCGCGATCCATACGAACGGCCCGGTATCGGGCGCGTTCCGTGGTTTCGGCGTGCCCCAGGCGACATTGATGCAGGAGACGCTCTATGACGAGCTGGCAGACACGCTTGGCATCGACCGGCTGCAATTTCGCCTGAAGAATGCGCTTCGCAACGGCTCCGAAACGGTTACCGGACAGCGACTGGAAGCGGGCGTCGGCATCGGTGAATGCCTCGAGGTGCTAGCCTCGCGTTGGACACGCGCGCTTTCCGAAGCTGATGCCTTCAACGCGACCAACAGCACAACCAAGCGCGGCGTCGGCATCGCCTCGTGCTGGTATGGCTGCGGCAACACCTCGCTGCCCAACCCCTCGACAATCAAGCTCGGCATCTCGCCCGACGGCAAGGTCGTGCTGCACCAGGGCGCTGTCGACATCGGCCAGGGATCGAACACCGTCATCGCCCAGATCGCCGCCGACGCGCTCGGCCTGCCGCTCGGCGACTTCGTGCTGAAAGGCGCCGACACGTCGATCACGCCTGACGCCGGCAAGACCTCGGCCTCACGCCAGACTTATGTGTCGGGGAAGGCGGCGGAAAAGGCGGCAAGGGCGCTGCGCGACACGGTCCTGCGCTACGCCAATGTCTCAAACGAGGCATCGCTGCAATTGCTGCAGGGTGGGTTCCTGGTCGTGCACGAAGGCGGTGAACGCCGGCGCATCGACCTGACGAAGCTTGAAGCAGACAAGGACGGCCTCGTCTTCGCCGCCGAGGAGAGCTACGACCCGCCAACCGCGCCGCTCGATGCCAAGGGCCAGGGCAAGCCCTATGCGGTCTATGGTTATGGCGCCCAGATCGCCGAGCTCGAGGTCGATCTCGCGCTGGGCACGGTCAGGCTGGTCAAGATCACCGCGGCGCATGATGTCGGCAAGGCGATCAACCCGCTGCTCGCCGAAGGCCAGATCGAAGGCGGCATCGCCCAGGGCATCGGCATGGCGCTGATGGAAGAGTATATTCCCGGCCGGACCGAGAACCTGCACGACTACCTGATCCCGACGATCGGCGACGTGCCGCCGATCGAGACCATACTGGTGGAAGTTCCGGATCCGGAAGGACCATTCGGCGCCAAGGGTTTGGGCGAGCATGTGCTGATCCCGACGGCACCGGCGATCCTCAACGCCATCCGCCACGCCACCGGTGTTGCGATGACCAGGGTGCCGGCAACGCCCTCGCGGGTCCTTTCGGCAATCCAGGAGGCACGGCGATGAACGAGCTCTCCGAACGTTTCGAGACGCATGAACCCGGCGACCGGCAAGCAGACGAAAAGCTGCGCTGCGACGCCTGCCCGGTGATGTGCTACATCGCCGAGGGCCGCACCGGCGCCTGCGACCGCTACGGCAATTTCGGTGGCCGCATTGTGCGCGCCGACCCCGTCCGCGTGCTTGACTATGCGGTCGAAAAAAGCGCGGCCGTGGTGCCGTTCGGCGGCGAGGCGTGGGACGGGGAACTGGTCAACACAGGACGGCGCTTCGTCACCGCGATCGGCGCGGGCACCACCTATCCCGACTACAAGCCGGCACCTTTCATCGTCAGCCAGGAGGTCGAAGGCGTCGATCTCGTCACCGTCGTGACCGAGGGCATCTTCTCCTATTGCGGCGTCAAGGTGAAGATCGACACCGACCGCCACCTTGGTCCCGAGACGGCAATGGTACGCGCGCAAGGCGAGGCTGTCGGCCATGTGACGACGGGCGAGTATGGCTCGCAGATGCTGTCGCTCGGTGGCGTGCATCATCTGACCGGAGGCTCCAAATCGGAAGGCCGGGTGACCTGCGACACGCTGCTCAGCTTGTGCAACCGCAAGCCGGTCGAGCTCAGCATCGACGGCGGCGCGACAATCGTGGTCGAGGCCGGCAAGCCGCCCATCATCGATGGCAAAGCGGAGCATCGCATGCGCGTCGGCTGCGGCTCGGCGACCATCGGCATGTTCGCGACGCAATGGCGCGGCCTTGTCGACGAGGTTGTGGTGGTCGACGATCACATCACCGGCGTCGTCTCCGAGCACCAGGCCGGCAAGGTTCTGGGCTGGGAGGCAACCGGGATCAGGATCCTCGGCCGCCGTTCGACGCCGGGGCGCTATTTCAAGGTGTCGGAACCCGGCCTTGGCTGGGGCGGCACTTCGATCTCCGATCCGCTCGCCATCCTCGGCGAGTGGAACGCCAACAAGGGCGCTCGGCCCGGCCTGTCGCTGCTGATGGTCTCCACCACCGGCGAGCAGTTCGCCTATTACGAGCTCGACGACGATCTCAAGCCGGTCGAAAAGCCATTTCCGGAGCGGTTGGGCAAATCGGTCGGGCTGATCGAGGAGAATTGTGAGCCGGCTATGTGTACGGTGCTGTTCGTCGGTGGCGCCGGCGGCAGCCTGCGTGCCGGGGTGACCGAGAACCCGGTCAACCTGACACGCTCGGTGCAAGGCCTGAGAACCTACGTGACGGTGGGCGGCGCGCCAGTCTATGTCTGGCCCGGTGGCGGCATCACCTTGATGGTCGATGTCACGCGCGTGCCTGACAACGCCTTTGGCTACGTGCCGACCCCGGCACTGGTGGCGCCGATCGAATTCACGCTTCGGCGCGACGACTATCTGGCGCTCGGCGGCTATGAAAGCGAGATCAGGAGCGTCGACGACGTGATGGCGCGTGGCGGCGAATATTTCAACGAGCGGGCGACTGGATCGGCCGGGACAGACAACCCCTGGCCACCACTGGCGCAATTGCGCCGGATGGCGCCGGGCGGGTTGCCATGAATGGCCCCGAAATCTCCTGGCTGCCCGACCGCCGCCGCCTGCACTTCAACCACGGCCCCATCGACCTGATCGTCGAGGCCTTTGGCGATGCCGAAGAGCTGCAGGCGGCCTACCGGCAAGCCGCCCGGCGTTTCGAGACGATCCTGCCCGAGCTTGTCGACGAACTCGCCGAGCTGCGCCGCCCGGCCTCGACAACGCCCCGACTTTTCGCTGGCGCGACGGCGCAGCGCATGGAGGCCGCGGTCGCGCCTTTGGCCCGGGCGTTCATCACGCCGATGGCCGCGGTTGCAGGCTCGGTCGCCGACGAGATCATGGCGGCGATGGTCGCAGGGCGCAGGCTCGACCGCGCCTACATCAACAATGGTGGCGACATCGCCTTGCATATAGCGCCGGGCCACGAGATTTCAGTAGCGATTGCCGGTACCGGTCACGGTCTTGCCGACCGGCTGACGATCCGGGCGGAAGATGGTGTGCGCGGCATCGCCACCAGCGGCTGGCGCGGGCGCAGCTTTTCGCTCGGCATCGCCGAGGCGGTGACCGTGCTGGCCGCCAGCGCTGCAGCTGCCGATGCGGCGGCGACATTGATCGCCAATGCCGTCGACCTGCCCGGGCACCCGGCCATCCAGCGCAAGCCAGCACGCGAACTGGCGCCCGACAGCGATCTCGGCCAAAGGCTGGTCACCACTGATGTCAGTCCACTGCCTCAAGCAGATATCCGCGCGGCACTCGATGCCGGCCTCAAAATCGCCGAAACGTTGCGGCGGCAAGGGTCGATCCAGTCTGCCGCGCTATTCCTCGCAGGTGAACATCGCATCAGCGGCAAACAGTTTGCCGCCGTGCCCGATGTTTCGATTAGGGGGGTACTGAGCCATGCCTGAGTTTCCAATCCGCAAGATCGCGGTGACGGTCGAAGAGATATTCCATGATGGAGGCCGCGCCGCGGACACGCCGCGACGACGGGCGGCAGCGCTCGCGGTGGTGAAGAACCCGCTCGCCGGCCGCTATGTCGAGGATCTGCAAAGCGCGATGGAGGATCTGAAACCCCTCGGGCTGATGCTGTCCGACCGGCTGATCGCGGCGCTCGGTGGCGATGCCAAGGCCATAGACGGCTATGGCAAGGGCGCCATCGTCGGCTCGGCCGGCGAACTGGAACACGGCGCGCTATGGCACGTGCCGGGCGGCTACGCCATGCGCGAACGCCTCGGCGAAGCCAAGGCGATCGTACCCTCGGCCAAGAAGCTCGGCGCCTTCGGCGCGCGGCTCGACGTGCCGATCGGCCATATCAACGCCGCCTATGTGCGCAGCCATTTCGATGCCATGGAGGTGGGCGTGCCGGACGGGCCACGCCCCGACGAAATCGTCTTCGCGCTGGTCATGACCTCAGGCCCGCGCATTCACGACCGCATGGGTGGATTGAAGGCCTCCGACATCAAGGCCTGGGACGGCCTGCGATGAGCCCGAACCCCAGTGAAGGCGACTATCAGGTCCAGGGGCAGATCGGTTTCATCCTGCGCAAGGCAAACCAACGCCATGTCGCGATCTTCGCCTCGCACATCAGCGACCTGACACCGCCGCAGTTCGCCGCGCTCGCCAAGCTGCACGATGTCGGCGAGACCTCGCAAAACCAGCTTGGCAACATGATCGCCATGGATGCGGCGACAGTCAAAGGCGTCATTGACCGGCTGGCGGCGCGTGGGCTGGTTCGGCTCAGCAAGCATGAGGTCGACAAACGCCGGCTTCAGGTCAACCTGACCGACGAGGGGCGCCGCGCCATAGAAGAGCTTGTGCCGCTGGCAAAGGCGATCAGCGATGAGACGCTTTCGCCGCTATCTGCGAAGGATGCGGAAACGCTGCTGCAACTGCTGACGAAGATAAGTTGAGGAGGTAAGGCAGTAGGGGAATAGGGCAGTATGGGAGAAAGCTCCCCTTACTGCCTTACTGCCTTACTGCCTTACTGCCTTACTGCCTTACTGCCCTATTCCCCTCAATCCCCGTATGGGACCCAGACGTTCTTGACCTCTGTCGCGCGGCGGAGGAAGGCTTCGCCTTGGGCTGTTGGCCAGTCGAGGCTGCGGCCGTGGCCGGTCCAGACGCGCTTGAGATTGCCTGTCGATTCCGCTTCCGCCCTGGCGCAGATGTCGGCCTCGGCGACGACCCACAGGCCGTCGACGTCGTCGTGTTTGGCGAGCACGGCTGCCAGTTCGGCGGTATGGCCGGTGACGATGCTGATCGCGCCTGAAGGCACGTCGGAATATTCGATCACCTGGTAGAGGTCGGTGGCAACGAGCGGGGCGGTGGTCGACGGTACCAGCACCACCGTGTTGCCCATGGCGAGTGCGGGGGCGATGAGCGAGATCAGACCGAGCAGCGGCGCCTCGTCTGAGGCAACGATGCCGATGACCCCGACCGGTTCATGCAGCGCCAGCGTGACCGTGCGCGCCGGCGGCTGGTGCACCCTGCCCTCGAACTTGTCGGCCATGCCGGCGTAGTAGAACAGCCGCTCGATCGAGGTTTCGACCTCGGCCTTCGCGACCTTGTGGCTGGCGCCAGTCAGTTCCGAGATGCGGGCAGCGAAGTCTTCCGTGCGGCCCGAGAGATTCTCGGCGAGGTAATAGAGCACCTGGGCGCGGTTGTAGGCTGTCGCCTCAGGCCAGGCCTTGCAGGCTCTAGCCGCCGAGACCGCGTCGCGGATGTCCTTGCGGCTGCCAAGGCCGACCTCGCCCGCGAGCTTGCCCTTGGGCGTGAGTACGGCAATCGAATAATTGCCGTCGGGACGGACCTGCTTGCCACCAATGAACAGTTTTGCCGTGCGGTCGATGGCGTGGCTTTCGCCATTGTCGCGCGCGGCTGCCTTGGGAGCCGAAGCCGGCTTGATGACGGGGCCATGCGGCTCGCTGGATGCCAGATATTCCTCCAGCCCCTCGCGCCCGCCCTCGCGGCCGAAGCCACTTTCGCGATAACCGCCGAAGCCGCAAGATGCGTCGAACATGTTGGTGCCGTTGACCCAGACCACTCCGGCCTTGAGCTGCGGGGCGACATGCAGCGCCAGATTGACGTTTTCGCTCCACACCGAGGCGGCAAGGCCATAACGGGTGTTGTTGGCAAGCTCGACCGCCTCTTCGGTGTTGCGGAAGCTCATGGTGGCGAGCACCGGGCCGAACACCTCTTCCTGGGCGAGGATGTTGGCGGGTGCGACACCAGTCGCCAAGGTCGGCAGGTGGTAGTAGCCGGTCTCAGGCACATCCTGGTCGGGCTGCCAGCAGACCGCGCCTTGCCTGGCGCCCTCCTCGACAAGCCGCCTGACCCTGTCGAGCTGGGTCTTGTCGACCAGCGGGCCGATGTCGGTGTTCTTGTCCAATGGCGCGCCGACGCGCAGCCGGCTCATGCGTGTCTTGACCTTGGCGATGAAGGCGTCGGCAACGCTCTCTTGCACCAGAAGCCGCGAACCGGCGCAGCAGACCTGGCCCTGGTTGAACCAGATGCCGTCGACAAGGCCTTCGACCGCGCTGTCGAGATCGGCATCCTCAAAGACGATGAAGGCCGACTTGCCGCCAAGCTCCAGCGACAGCTTCTTGCCACTGCCGGCGGTCGCCTTGCGGATGATCTTGCCGACCTCGGACGAGCCGGTGAAGGCGATCTTGTCGATGCCGGCATGGTTGACGATCGCCGCGCCTGCCTCGGGTCCGCCCTGGACGATGTTGACCACGCCCCTGGGCACGCCCGCGCGCTCGCAGATCTCGGCAAACAGGATCGCCGTCAGCGGCGTGAACTCGGCCGGCTTCAGCACCACGGTGCAGCCGGTGGCAAGTGCCGGTGCGATCTTCCAGGCCAGCATCAGCAGCGGAAAATTCCACGGAATGATCTGGCCCACGACGCCAGCCGGCTTGCGGCCGGGGAACTCCTTGTCCAGCGACTGGGCCCAGCCGGCATGGTGGATGAAGTGGCGGATCGCCAGCGGCACGTCGATGTCGCGGCTCTCGCGGATCGGCTTGCCATTGTCGAGGCTTTCCAGCACCGCAAACAGCCGCTGGTGGCGCTGCATGGCACGGCCGATGGCATAAAGCACCTTGGCGCGCTCGTAGCCCGAGGCAGCGCTCCACTTCGGCAGCGCCTTGCGAGCTGCTGCCACCGCCGTCTCGATGTCGGCGGCAGAGGCATCGGAGACCTTGGCCAAAAGCTTGCCGCTCGATGGATCTTCGGTGTCGAAGGTTTTTTCATCCGCCGCCGCGCGCCACTCGCCAGCTATGAACAGTGATTTGGAGAAGTCGCGGCCGGCCAGCCAGGCATCGGCCTCGCTGCGGGCCTCGGGGGCTGGGGCATAATCCATGGCGTGGTATCGTTCGAGGATGTTCATGAGAGGCCTCCTTCACCCTCCCCCTTGTGGGGAGGGGCGATCGGCATGGCCGATCGGGGTGGGGGTAATTTGCTCTTTAATCTGTTCATCGGACACACAATCGGCCGGTCTCGCTTACCCCCACCCCGCGCCTGCGGCGCGACCCTCCCCACAAGGGGGAGGTTGGGAGTAAAAGCCTCACGCCATGGCGTGGCGGTGGTTGGCCGAGTAGCGGCCGCTGATGTGGTGCTCGAGCTGGCGTTCGATGTCGGTGAGCAGGCTCGACGCGCCGAAGCGGAACAGCTCGGGCTCGAGCCAGGGCCGGCCGAGCTCTTCCTTCATCAGCACCAGCCAGTCGAGCGAGACTTTTGCCGTCGAGATGCCGCCGGCCGGCTTGAAGCCGATGAGATAGCCGGTCTGCTCGTGATAGGCGCGGATCGCCCTGACCATGGCGAGCCCCACCGGCAGCGTCGCGTTGACGCTTTCCTTGCCGGTCGAGGTCTTGATGAAGTCGGCGCCCGCCATCATCGCCACCATCGAGGCGAGCGTGACATTGCGCAAAGTCGCGAGATCGCCGGTGCCGAGGATGACCTTCAGATGCGCTTCGCCGCAGGCGGCGCGGAATGCCTTGATCTCGTCATAGAGCTCCTGCCACCTGGCCCCGAACACCAGCCCGCGCGGGATGACGACGTCGATCTCGTCGGCGCCGTCGGCGACCGAAGCCTCGATCTCGGCGATCCGGGTGGCGAGTGGCGCAAGGCCATGCGGAAAGGCCGTCGACACGGCGGCGACATGGATGCCGGTGCCCCTCACCGCCTCCACCGCGGTGGCGACGAACGGATGGTAGACACAGACCGCAGCCGGCCGGATGACCGTCTCGCCGAGGCCCAGCGCCTCGACCAGATCGCGCCGCAGCGGGTTCACCGCCTTGGCGCAGAGCCGGCGCACGCGCTCGTCGGTGTCGTTGGAGTTCAGCGTCGTCAGGTCCATCAGCGAGATCGACCTGAGCAGCCAGGCCGCCTGGTTGTCGGCCTTGATCGAGCGCCTCTTGGTCAGCGTGCCGACCCGCCGCTCCAGCGCCGAGCGGTTGACGCTGCGCATCGATTCGACAAAACCCAGATCCAGCGCCATCCCAGGATTGCGCGCAATGGCGTGCGTGTCGGCCGCATTCGCAGCCAACCGCGAAGGCAAGGGCATGACCGTGGCTGAGGGGTGCATTTCGGCTTCGCGCAGCTTGCCGCTCATCTGACTGCCTTTCCTCCGGACGCCTTGTATTCGGCGCGATATCTCAGGAGCCGTCGCGGAAAAGCAGTGCGCTTTCACCACGGCACAAAAAACAAGAATAGCCCGTGGTGCGATGCTCCACGAGTCCCCGAGGCGGAAGATAGACGAAAAAGCTGAACGGTGCAGCGATATTTTGACCGATTGGTCAAACCGCCGGACCGCTGGGCGATCCGGCACAATCAGGGGGCGTCAGCCGACGAAGGCGCGCTCGACGACGAAGGTGCCGGGCACGTGCAGCGAGCCCTCGACAAAACCGAGGCTCTCGGCCAGCTCCTTGACGTCCTTGAGCATGTGCATCGAGCCGCAGATCATGATGCGGTCGCTTTCGGGATCGAACTTGTCGATGCCGAGATCGGAAAAGAACTTGCCCGACGAGATGAGCGCGGTGATGCGGCCCATGCGCTCGGATTCCTCGCGCGTCGTCGAATTGTAGAGCGTGACGCGGCCATGGGTCAGCTCGCCGATGAGCGGATCGCTTTCGAGATTGGCGACAAGTTCCTGGCCATAGGTCAGCTCGGCGACGTCGCGGCAGGTGTGGGTCAGCACGACGTGTTCGTAACGCTCATAGGTGTCGGGGTCGCGCAGCAGGCTGGCGAAGGGCGCAATGCCGGTGCCGGTCGAGATCATGAACAGGCGCTTGCCCGGGGTCAGCGCGTCGAGCACCAGCGTGCCGGTCGACTTCTGGCGCATCAGCACGGTGTCGCCGGGAACGATCTTCTGCAGCTCGGAGGTCAGCGGACCATCCGGCACCTTGATCGAGAAAAACTCGACTTCGTCGTCCCAGGACGGGCTGGCCACCGAATAGGCGCGGTAGACCGGCTTCTCGGCATTGGGCAGGCCGATCATGACGAATTCGCCCGAACGGAAGCGCAGCGACTGCGGCCGGGTGATGCGGAAGGAAAAAAGACGATCCGTATAATGCTTCACCGAAACCACCGTTTCAGCGTAGACATTGGCAGGGATTGGGAACTGAAGCGGCTTGGCTTCCGCCGTCTTCAGCGCTGCTGCGGTGTTCATCAATCAAACCTCTCGCCCGGCGCGGGCGGCGTTTCCAGACCGGCGCGCTGCGGAAATACAGGCAAATAGTGGGGCCTTGTTCGGGTTATTAATTAGTATACAAATGATATCAGCGTCAAGATTGTGGCATAAAACGCCTTTCTAAACTGGCACAGGAATGTAGTCCGGGCTTTTCGGGATTAGTCCATGGACGAGAATATTCCCGCAGAAGCGGGAAATGTCGTGGCAGGCATCGACGTAGGCGGGACCTTCACCGACCTGCTGCTGATCGACGGTACGAATGGCGGCGCCGTCCGCATCGCCAAGACGCCGACAACCATCGAAAACCAGGCGCATGGCGTCATCGCGGCGCTGGCTGCAACAGGTTTTCCGATTGCCGACATCGACCTCATCGTCCACGGCACGACCACCACCACCAATGCCGTGCTGGAGCGGCGGCTGGCCAGAACCGGCATGATCACGACACGCGGCTTCCGCGACGTGATCGAGCTGGGGCGGCGGACAAGACCGCAGCCCTATGGCATGACCGGAGTATTCGTGCCGGTCATTCCGCGCAATCTCAGGCTGGAAGTCACCGAGCGCATCGAGGCGTCGGGCCGGGTCCGCGAGCCGCTCGACGAAGACGGCGTGCGGACAGCCGTTGCCGAGCTGGTGGCGGCGGGCTGCGAGGCACTGGTGATCCATTTCCTGCATTCCTATGCCAACCCGGCGCATGAAAGGCGGGCGGCGGAAATTGCCGCAGAACTCTGGCCGAATGGGCACATCACGACCGGACACTCTCTGTTGTCGGAAGCGCGCGAGTTCGAGCGCGGGGTGACTGCCTCGGTCAATGCCGCCGTCCAGCCGATCCTCGAACGCTACGTGGCACGGCTGCGCGATGAACTCGCCACGCGCGGCTACGGCAGCGACTTCCTGATCATGAACGGCAATGGCGGCATGATTTCGGCCCGCTTCGTCACCCGCGAGGCGGCCAAGACCGTGATGTCCGGTCCGGCCTCGGGCGTCATCGCCGCCGCCTATACCGGCCGGCGCGCCGGCTTCGAGAACCTCGTCACCTACGACATGGGCGGCACCTCGACGGACGTGGCGCTGATCCTCAATGCCGAACCTGCGGTGTCGAACGAGATCGAGATCGAATATGCGATGCCGATCCATGTGCCGATGGTGGCGGTGCATACGGTGGGTGCCGGCGGCGGCTCGATCGCGCGCGTCGATGCTTCCGGGCTGATCCAGGTCGGGCCGGAGAGTGCCGGGGCCAATCCCGGGCCGATCTGCTACGGCCGCGGCGGCACCGAACCGACGATCACCGACGCCAATCTGGTGCTCGGGCGGCTCGACCCGAAGAGGCTGCTGGCGGTCGACACTCCGGTGACCGTCGAGGCGGTACGGAAAATCTTCGAAGACAGGATCGGCAAGGCGACCGGGCTCGACGGTGTGGCGGCGGCAGGTGCTGTGCTCAGGCTCGGCAACATCAGGATGGCGGGCGCCATCCGCATGGTGTCGGTGTCGCGCGGCCACGACCCGCGCGACCTCACATTGTTTGCTTTCGGCGGTGCCGGGCCGCTGCATGCCTCGGCGCTGGCCCGCGAACTCGGCTTGCCGCGCGTGCTCGTGCCGGCCAGGCCGGGCATCACCAATGCGCTCGGCTGCGTCGTCGCCGATCTGCGCCACGACTTCGCCAACACGCTCAACCAGCCGGTGGCGATGCTCGACGAGCAACGCGTCCGCGAGGTGCTGGTGCGCCATCGGGCCGAGGGCGAGGCGCTGATCGCCAAGGAAGCGATCCGGCCCCGGAGCATCCGCGTCAGCCATTCGGCCGACATGCAGTTTGTCGGGCAGACACATCTCGTCAACGTGCCGCTGCCCTCGCCCGAAATCGACCGCGCCACGCTGCAGGCGCTGTTCGAAAAGGCCTATTTCGCCCGCTTCAAGGTCGAGCTGCCGGAGATTCGCGCCAACCTCGTCAACCTCAACACCTCGGTGACGGGCGTGCGCCCCGACATCGACCTCGGCAGCCTGATCGATCCGGCCGGGCGGGTGGCGACGCTGGAAGGCGCGCTGCGGGAGGTCAGGCCGGTGTGGTTCGAGGGCGGCTGGCGCGACACGCCGGTTTATGAGCGCGAAAAGCTGCCGCTCGATGCCACGATCCTGGGACCGGCGATACTCGAGCAGATGGACGCGACGACGGTGCTGGAGCCGGGCGATCGGGCGCTGTCGGATAGGGATGGCAACATTATCGTCGAGGTCGGTACGTCATGACCAAGCGCCCCCTCACCCGGCCTCGGCTTCGCTCGGCCACCCTCTCCCCGATGGGGAGAGGAGGCATTCAGCCGTTTTCACCTATCTTTTCCACGTCTGAGAGATGGGCGCAGGCGTTGCAAATCTCCTCTCCCCAGCGGGGAGAGGGTGGCCGAGCGAAGCGGAGGCCGGGTGAGGGGGAATTTCGCCGAGCGATTTGCCGAGAGCTCACGCCATGACCCTCGACGCCATCACGCTTTCGGTCATCCAGGCGGCGCTGCAGCAGACCTGCGACGAGATGGACCTGACGTTTTCGCGCGCGGCGTTTTCGCCTGTCATCGCCGAGGCCAACGACCGCTCCGACGGCATCTATTCGGCGGTTGACGGCGCGCTGATCGCGCAAGGGTCGCAAGGGCTGCCGGTGTTCGTCGGCGTCATGCAGCACTCGACCAGAACCATCATCGAGATGATCTCGGACGGGCGCGTGCTGCCACCCGAACAAGGCGACATCTATATCGTCAATGACCCCTATCTCGGCGGCACGCACCTGATGGACGTGCGCTTCGCCATGCCGGTGTGGCGCGCGGGAAAAATCTTCTGCTGGCTGTCGAACACAGGCCATTGGCCCGACATCGGCGGCGCGGTGCCTGGCGGCTTTTCCGCCTCGGCCACCGCGGTCGAACAGGAGGGCCTGCGGCTGCCGCCGGTCAAACTCTTCAAGAAGGGGATGATGGACCCCGAGATCTACGCCATCATCTGCTCGAACATCCGGGTCGCCGACCAGCGCATCGGCGACATCCGCGCCCAGGCGGCAGCGCTCCATGTCGGACAGGACAGGCTGTTTGCGATCCTCGACCGTTACGGCGACGAAACCGTTGTCGAGGCGATCGCCGAGCTCCGCAGGCGCGCGGCCGAGCAGATGCGGGCGCATATATCAGCCCTGCCCGACGGCACCTATTCGTCGAAGGCGTTCGTCGATTCCGACGGCGTTGTCGACGCGCCACTGACGATTGCGCTGTCGGTCGAGAAAGCGGGCAGCACGCTGACCTTCGATTTTTCCGGCTCGTCGGCGCCTTGTGCCGGACCGATGAACAGCGTGCTGGCGACAACGCTGTCGTCGGTCTATCTCGCGATGCGCCACATCTTCCCCGACGTGCCGATCAGCGCCGGCGCCTTCGAGCCGCTTGACATCAAGCGGCTGGAGGGCACGTTCCTCGACGCGCACTACCCGCGCCCCGTCTCGGGCTGCGCGGCCGAGGTGTCGCAGCGTATCGCCGAGGCTGTGTTCGCGGCACTGGTGCAGGCCGCACCCGACAAGGTGACGGCCGCACCGGCCGGTTCGAGCGGCAATTTCGCGCTTGGCGGCAACGATCCGGCCCGCGGCCGCGACTATGTCATGTACCAGATCTCAGGTGGCGGTTATGGCGGCAATTCCAGCCATGACGGGCTGTCGAACGGCTGCTCGACCATCGGCATTTCGAAGTCGCCGCCGGTCGAGATCATGGAGCAGGCCTACCCGGTGCTCTACCGGCAATATGCGCTGCGCGAGGGTTCTGGCGGTGCGGGCAAGCAGCGCGGCGGCTTTGGCCTTGCTTACGAGATCGAGCTGTTGCGCGGCGAGGCGCGGGCCTCCTTCGTGATGGACCATGGCCGCTTCGGGCCGCAGGGCGCATTGGGTGGCAAGGATGGCGCGGTGAACACGGTCACCGTATTTCGTAACGGTCAGCCGCACGTGCCGCCGCATTTGTCGAAGGAGCAGGACATCCCGCTCAAAGCCGGCGACCGTGTATCAGTCGGAACGCCCGGTGGCGGCGGTTATGGCGACCCGCTGGAGCGGGATCCGGAGCTGGTGCTGCGCGATGTCGGGCTTGGTTACTATACGCGCGAGCAGGCGGCAGAGATGTTTGGGGTGGTCATTGGGGACGGCGGAATTGATGCCGCGAAGACAGAGCGGTTGAGGCGAGGCTGAAGTCCCCAATTCCTCCAGGGACGAGGCGCGACGTGGACGCCCCTCTCCCCGTTCTTCACGGGGAGAGGGTAAGGGTGAGGGGCAATCTTGCAGCGTTTGCACTGCCCCTCATCTGCCTGCCGGCATCTTCTCCCCGTGAAGAACGGGGAGAAGAACAGCCAACCGCGAAGGCGGCGATCATGCAGATTGGTTGAGGGGCTGGATGCCTGATCCGACCGATTTCAGCCCATCGCCTTGCCATCCTCGCCGAAGCGATAGGTGCGCGCCGCGTCGGGCGTTGCGTAGAGCGTCGCGCCAGGACCAGTCTGGTACTCGCCGAACAGCCGGATCGTGATGAGTCCGGCCTTTTCCGTCTCGAGGAAGACGTTGGTGTCGGCGCCAAGATGCTCGGCATGGATGACAGTGCCCTTCCAGGTGCCCTCGGTCTGGCTGACAGCGATGTGCTCGGGACGGACGCCGACGGTCTTGGCCGTCTCGCCGAGGCGGGCGCCGTCGATGAAGTTCATCTTGGGCGAGCCGATGAAGCCGGCGACGAACAGGTTTGCCGGCTTGTTGTAGAGTTCCATCGGCGCGCCGACCTGCTCGATGCGGCCGGCGTTGAGCACGACGATGCGATCGGCCAAAGTCATGGCCTCGACCTGATCATGGGTGACGTAGACCATCGTCGCCTTGAGCCTGTTGTGCAACTGGGCGATCTCGAGGCGGGTGTTGACGCGCAGTGCGGCATCGAGGTTCGACAGCGGCTCGTCGAACAGGAACAGCTTTGGCTCGCGCACCAGAGCGCGGCCGATGGCGACGCGCTGGCGCTGGCCGCCGGACAATTCGGCCGGGCGGCGCTTGAGGTAGGGTTCGAGCGACAGCATGGCCGAGGACGCGGCGATGCGCTGGTCGATCTCGGCCGTCGGCGTTCCCGCCTGCTTCAGGCCGAGGCTCATATTGTCGCGCACGGTGAGGTGGGGATAAAGCGCGTAGGTCTGGAACACCATGGCGATGCCGCGCTTGGACGGCGGCGCGTTGGTGACCCTTTGGCCGTCGATCAGCACGTCGCCCGAGGTCGCATCCTCGAGGCCGGCGATGATGCGCAGCAACGTCGACTTTCCGCAGCCCGACGGGCCGACGAACACGACGAACTCGCCGTCATTGACCTCGAGGTCGATGCCTTTCAGCACCTCGACCGGACCAAAGGACTTCTTGACGGTTTCGATCTTGAGAGATCCCACAGGCTATTCCTCTCGTTTTTCCTGACGCATGAGCCAGCCGAAAAGCGCTGAGCTTTTCGGGGCCATGGCTCTAAAGCTTGACGGCGAGACCGGTGCGGACGCTTTCGTCCGCGGCAAGGCACACGCGCAGTGATTTGACGGCGTCCGCCATGTGGCGGGTAAGGTCGATGTCCTCGCGGATGGCCTTCAGCACGAAGGCCTGCTCGCGATCGCAAAGGCCCTGGTGGCCAGGCTCGTCCTTCATCGACAGGTCCTCGTCGGCGTGGACGAAATTGCCGTCGGCGCCGAGATCGGCGCGGTGGACGCGGATCATGCTGGTCTTGGTGTGGGAATCGACATCGTCGGACTTGGTCGTCGCTTCATTGACGACGATCGAGACGCTGCCCTTGGGCGAGATCACGTCCTTCACGAAGAACGCCGTCTCCGACATCATCGGGCCCCAGCCGGCCTCGTACCAGCCGACCGAACCGTCGGCGAACAGCACCTGCAGGTGGCCGTAATTGTACATCGCCGGATCGATCTCGTCGGTCATGCGCAGGCCCATGCCGCGCACCTCGACCGGGTCGGCATCGGTGATCTGGCACATCACGTCGAGATAGTGGACGCCGCAGTCGACGATCGGCGACGTCGTCTTCATCAGCTGCTTGTGGGTGTCCCACTTATGCGCGGATGACTGCTGGTTGAGGTTCATACGGAACACATAAGGGCCGCCCAGCGCGCGCGCCTCGCCGATCAGCCGCATCCACGAGGGGTGGTGGCGCAGGATGTAGCCGATCACCAGCTTACGGCCATTAGCCTTGGCGGCGGCGACGACACGCTCGGCATCGGCGACGGTGGTTGCCAGCGGCTTTTCCAGGAAGACGTGGCAGCCTGCCTCCAGCGCCATCACCGCATAGTCGGCATGGCTGTCAGAATAGGTGTTGATCGAGGCGACGTCGGGCTTCAGCTCGCGGATCGCGCCCTCGAAGGAGCGCTGGATGCCGTAGCCTTCCATGCCCTCGGGCAACGCCACGTCGGAGCGGTTGACCAGGGCCGCGATTTCGAAGCCCGGGTTGTTGTGGTAGGCGAGCGCGTGGCTGCGGCCCATGTTGCCGAGGCCGGCGACGACGACGCGTAGGGGCTTTTCAGTGGTCACTTGACTGCTCCGGAAGTGATGCCGCGGATGAGCTGCCGCGAGAAGAAGAAGTAGAGGATGAGGACCGGCAGGATGGCCAGCGACAGCGCTGCCAGCACGGCGTTCCAGTTGGTGACGAACTGGCCGATGAACACCTGGGCGCCAAGCGTGACGGTCTTTGTCGCTTCCGACGGCGCCAGGATCAGCGGGAACCACAGGTCGTTCCAGATCGGGATCATGGTGAAGACCGCGACCGTCGCCATGGCCGGGCGGACCAGCGGCAGGACGAGGCGGAAGAAGATGCGGTATTCGCTGAGACCGTCGATGCGGCCGGCATTCTTGAGGTCGTCAGAAACCTGCTTCATGAATTCGGACAGGATGAAGACGGCGAGCGGCAGGCCTTGGGCGGTGTAGACCAGGATCAGCGCGGTCAGCGTGTTGACGAGGCCGGACGCCACCATCAGCTGCAGGATCGCGACCGTGCCGAGGCGGATCGGGATCATGATGCCAAGCGCCAGGTACAGCCCCATCATGGTGTTGCCCTTGAAGCGGTATTCCGACAGCGCGAAGGCCGCCATGGCGCCAAACAGCAGCACGAAGAACAGCGAGGCCACCGTGACGGTGAGGCTGTTCTGGAAATACTGGACGAAATCGCCCTGGGCCATCACGGTCTGGTAGCCGATCAGGTCGAAGGTCTCCGATGTCGGCAGCGACAAGGGCGAACGGAAGATGGCGTTGCGCGACTTGAACGAGTTGACGACGATGACCAGCACCGGGAACAGCGCGATGACCGTGTAGGTCAGCAGCACCGCATGTGCGCCGATGCTGCGTGGCAGGGATGTGGCAGCCTTGCTCATGACGCCCTCAGAACTGGTAGCGGCGCAGCCGCGTCTGGATAAGGAACAGGTACAGGCACACGCCGGCGAGGATGATGAAGAACATCATCGAGGCGATGGTGGCACCCATGTTCGGATCGCCTGTCTGCAGCTGGAAGCCGAAGAAGGTGCGGTAGAGGAACGTGCCCAGGATGTCGGTGCTGTAGTTCGGGCCGGCTAGCGCGCCCTGCGCCGAATAGATCAGGTCGAAGGCGTTGAAGTTGCCGACGAAGGTCAGGATCGAGATGATGCCGATCGAAGGCAGGATCAGCGGCAGCTTGATCTTCCAGAACTGCGAAAACCCGGTCACGCCGTCGCATTCGGCAGCCTCGATGACCTCTTCCGGGATCGACAGCATGGCGGCATAGATCAGCATCATCGGGATGCCGACGAACTGCCACACCGAAATCAGGCTCAGCGTGGTCAGCGCGTATTCTTCCTTGCCGAGCCACGGCACGAACAGGCTCTTGAGACCGACAAGATCGAGCAGGTTGGGCGCCACGCCCCAGAGCGGGCTCAGGATCAGCTTCCAGGCGAAACCGACGATGACGAAGGACAGGATCGTCGGGATGAAGATCGCCGTGCGGTAGAAGGCGGAGAAGCGCAGCTGGGGGCTCGACAGAAGTGCCGCGAGCATGACACCGATCGGGTTCTGCACCAGCATATGGATGATGAAGAACCAGGTGTTGTTGCCGAGCGCGTTCCAGAACGACGCCGACCAGCGCGGATCGCCAAACAGGGTGCGGAAATTGTCGAAGCCGGTGAAGACCTGCGAATTGTCGATGCTGCGGAACAACGACAGCTGCAAGGTGCCGAACAGCGGCAGGATCATCACAGCAGTGTAGACCAGCAGCGCGGGCGCCAGGAAAACGGCGATGTGCCAGCGCGTCGGTCGTCTGTCTTGGCTATGCTCTAGGCTTTGCTGCGACATCTCAAAAGTCCTTGGTCCGGCCGCGTGGGGCCGTTGATCATAACAGCGAGGATGGACCTCTGCGGGCTTCCCGCCAATGGCCGTCGGAAGCAGTAGCGCATCTTTGAGCGCCAGCGTTCAACCCCTCATTTCGAATCCGCGAGGTTAGAATTCGCCGAGGGGACGGAGAGCGCCGCCGAAGCGCCGCCCTCCTGAGCGAGCATCAAGCCCGCCGCAACTTACTTAGCCGGCTTGAACCAGCTGTCGAGGCCCTTCTGCAGCTCGGCAGAAGCGGCTTCCGGGGTCTCGGTGCCGTTGATGACGTTGGCAGACTTGACCCAGGTCTCGTTTTCGAGGTTCGGCGTGCCGCGCGACAGAACCTGATAGGTCGAGCGGATCGTCGGCTTGCACTTCTCGCGCCAGGACACGAATTCCTGGGCCAGCGGATCTTCCATCTTCACGGCAGCCGAGTTCAGGCTGAAGAAGCCCGGCAGCGCGTTGGCATAGATGGTCGCGAATTCCGGCGAAGCCACCCAGCTCAGGAAGGTCTTGGCGGCATCGGCGTTCGCGCTCTTGGCGTTGAGGCCAATGCCGATGTCGTTGTGGTCGGAGATGTAGCAGGTGTCGCCAGCCTTCTGGACCGGCGGCGGGAAGGCACCCATCTTGAACTGAGCCTGGGTGTTGAAGGTCGAGATCTCCCACGAGCCGGCCGGATAGATGGCGGCGCGGCCGAGCGTGAAGAGGTTCTGGCTGTCAGGATAGGTCTGGGCTTCGAAGCCGTCGCCGAGATAAGGCTTCCACTTGGCCAGCGTCGCATAAGGCGCGACCCAGTCGGCATCGGTCAGCTTCTGGTCGCCCTTGATCAGCGCCAGGCGGCCTTCTTCGCCCTTCCAGTAGTTCGGGCCGATGTTCTGGTAGCCCATGGTCGCGGCTTCCCAGAGATCCTTGGTGCCCATCGCCATCGGGATGTAGGTGCCATCGGCCTTGATCTTGTCGAGGGCGGCGAAGAAGTCGGCTTCGGTCGCCGGCACGGCGATGCCGAGCTTGTCGAAGGCGTCCTTGTTGTAGATGAAGCCGTGGATGACGGAGGCCATCGGCACGCAGAAGGTGGCCTTGCCGTCGTCGGTCTGCCAGGCGGACTTGGCGACGTCGGAGAAATTCTCCATGCCGGCAAGGCTGGTCAGATCGGCGAGCTGGCCCTTCTTGAACAGCTCGAGCGAGGCGTCGAACGGACGGCAGGTGATCAGGTCACCGGCCGAGCCCGCGTCGAGCTTGGCGTTGAGGGCGGCGTTGTATTCGGTTGGAGCCGACGGCGAGAAGGTGACCTTGATGCCCGGATTGGCTTTCTCGAAGGCCGGGATCAGCTTTTCCTGCCAGATGGCAAGGTCGTCGTTACGCCAGCTTTCGATGGTCAGCGTCTTGTCCTGGGCGAGCGCGATCCCGGCGGAGCCGAGAATGCTGGACGCCATCAGAAGTCCAGTAAGCAACCTGTTCGTCATTTCCATTCTCCCTGTTTGTACTTTCTCTCGGGCCTCTACTGATGAGAGCCTCTGCTCCCCTCGAGCTTCGAAAGTGCGTGCCTGAGCCGTTGGTCCGCACCTTCAAGAAGTTGGTTTGCCGCTTCCGGGCTCGATGCGCCGGAAGCCAAAAGGATGGCGAGCTTGACCGAACCGCCGCTCTTTTCGAGCAGGGCTTGGGCAGTCGCAGTGTCGCAGCCTGAAATCGCCGAAACGATCCGCGCTGCGCGCTCGTGCAGCTTGATGTTGTCGGCATGCAGATTGACCATGTAGCCGTCATGGACATGGCCGAGATGAATGGCGGCCAGCGTCGACATCATGTTGAGCGCGATCTTCTGCGCCGTGCCGGCGCCCATGCGGGTCGAGCCGGCAACGACTTCCGGCGGCGTCGCCAGCAGCACCGAAATCTCGGCAATATCGAACATCGGCGCGCCTGCATTGTTGGCGAAGGCGATGGTGGCAGCGCCGCGGCGCGTTGCCTCTTGCAGCGCGCCCATCGCATAGGGCGTCGAGCCGCTGGCCGAAATGGCGATCAGGCAATCGCCTGCCTCGAACCCGGTCGCGGCGACGTCGCGGGCGGCCTGGCCGGCATCGTCTTCCGGCGCCCCGGCCAGATTGACCAGGGCCTCGGTGCCGCCGGCCAACAGAATGAACACACGCTCGCGCGGGATGCCGAAGGTGCCTGGAAGTTCGAGCGCGTCAGCCAGCGCCATCAGGCCGGAACTGCCGGCTGCGGCGTAGACGAGACGTCCGCCGGCAGCGAGGCTGGCGGCGACCTTTGCGGCGGCTTGGGCGATTGCGGGGATGGCGGAGTGAACGGTGCGGGCTGCTTCGATCTGAGCGTCGGCAAGCAGGCGAAGAACGGAATCGGGTGCCTGGGCATCAATGCCCCCGGCATCCTTGTGCACCGCTTCTGTACGCCTTGGCGCCATTCCATCTCTCCCTTACGCCGACAATACCAAAAAAATACCACTTGTCCAGCGCCGTTAACAAATTCCTTTGCTGCAGCGCAAGGCAAGTCGAAAAATCCATAAAATTCAACCAAATGAGGATTGCTCCCCGCCGCCTGGAATTTAACGCTTGGCTATTGGTATTTTATTGGTATTATCCATCGCGAGGAGAAAACGCCGTGGATCTTGTGCTCGGGATAGATGGTGGCGGTACTGGCTGCCGGGCCGCTCTGGCGACCACGACTGGCGACATATTGGGTCGCGGGCGCGGCGGACCGGCCAATATCCGCACCGACCTTGCCGGTGCCTGCAACAACATCGTCGACGCCGCCCGCCAGGCATTTGAGGATGCCGGACGCGATCCGGCGCTGATCGCCTCGACGCCGGCGGTGCTGGGGCTCGCGGGCGCGAATGTCGGCGACTACAAGCAACGGCTGATCGCCATATTGCCGTTCAGCCAGAGCGACGTCGAAAACGACTCGCTGATTTCACTCGAGGGCGCGCTGGGCGAGCATGACGGCGCCATCGCCGCGCTCGGCACCGGCACCGTCTACCTGGCACGACGGCATGGCCAGTTGCGGCCCGTCGGCGGCTGGGGGTTTCAGGTCGGCGACCTCGGCAGCGGCGCGCGCATGGGCCGCGACCTACTGCAGGAGACCCTGCTGGTCTACGACAAGGTCCGCGCCGGCTCGACGCTCAGCGACATCATGCTCGAGCGTTTCAACCACGATCCCAGCGACATCGTCGAGTTCACCACCAACGCCAAGCCCGGCGACTACGGCCAGTTCGCGCCGATGGTGTTCGAGCACGCCGCGAAGGGCGACGTCGTCGGCCAGAAGCTCGTCGAGCGCGCCGTTGCTGACGTCGAGGAAACGCTTGCCGTCTTCGACCTCGCGCCAACCGAGCGGCTGTGCCTGCTGGGCGGCCTCGCCGGCCTCTATGCGCCGCTGCTTTCCAAGCGCTACCGCGCCATCATGCATCCGCCGCTACAGGATGCGCTCGGCGGTGCGGTGCAGATGGCCGCCAAAAGATTCGGCAAAGCAGGAGGCGGCCATGGATGATGCCGCCGAACGCATCTTCGCCGCCCTGCGCGACGTCAGCCAAAGTGGCGCGCCACTTTATCTCCAGCTCAAGAAAAACATCGAGGAAGCGGTCAAGCGCGGGCTGATCGGCCCCGGCGACGCCCTGCCCTCGGAGCGCGACATCGCGGCCCAGGCCGACATTTCGCGCGTCACCGTGCGCAAGGCGGTGCAGGACCTGGTCAAGTCTGGCGTGCTGGTGCAGCGCCACGGCTCCGGCACCTTCGTGGCGCCACGCATGGAGCGCGTCGAGCAATCGCTGTCGCGGCTGACCTCGTTCACCGAAGACATGGCGCGACGCGGCATGGCGGCACGCTCGCAGTGGCTGGAGCGCGGCGTCTATCCGCCCTCGCCAGACGAGATGATGGTGCTCGGCCTGTCGGCCAGCGAGCTCGTGTCGCGGTTGAGCCGCCTGCGCATTGCCGACGACACGCCGCTGGCCATCGAACGCGCGGCAATTTCGGCTTCCGTGCTGCCAGACCCTCACGAAGTCACATCTTCGCTCTATATGGCACTTGGCAAGACCGGACATCGCCCGGTCCGGGCCGTGCAGCGCATCTCCGCCGTCAATCTCGGCGAAGCCGAGGCGCAGCTCCTGGTGGTACCCATCGGCTCGGCCTGCCTGCAGATCGAGCGCATTTCATACCTTGCCAGCGGCAAGGTGATCGAGTTCACAAAGTCGATCTATCGTGGCGACGCCTATGATTTCGTCGCCGAACTAAGGCTACCCGGCCCGGATGGGCAAGAAGGAGACATCGCTTGAACGCGACTACGCATATGCGGCGCGAAATCGCCGAAATCCCCGAGGCCACAACGCGCCTGCTCGAAGGTTCCGCGAAGGAACTCGCCGAAACCGGCCTACACCTGAAGCGCGCCGCGCCGCGCTTCGTCACCACGGTGGCACGCGGCTCGTCCGACCATGCGGCGTCCTTCCTCAAATATGCCATCGAGCTGACCGCCGGACTTCCGGTGGCTTCGATCGGCCCGTCGATCTCGTCGATCTACGGTGCCAAGCTCAAGCTCGCCGATTCCGCCTGCCTCGCCATCTCGCAGTCGGGCAAGAGCCCCGACATCGTCGCCATGGCCGAGGGCGCCCGCGCCGGCGGCGCGCTGACGATCGCGCTGACCAACACCGCCGGCTCGCCGCTGGCCGAAGCTTCCGACCACGCCATAGACATCCGCGCCGGCGTCGAGAAGAGCGTCGCCGCGACCAAGACCTTCGTCAACTCGGCGGTCGCAGGCCTTGCCGTGCTCGCCCACTGGACCGGCGACGACAAGCTGCTCGCAGCTCTCGACGCCCTGCCCGAGCATTTCGCCAAGGCTGTCGACTGCGACTGGATGGGCATTGCCGGCGAACTGACCGAAGGCAACTCGCTGTTCATCCTCGGCCGCGGCCCGTCCTTTGCCATCGCCAACGAGGCGGCGCTGAAGTTCAAGGAAACCTGCGCCATGCACGCCGAGTCCTACAGCGCGGCTGAAGTGATGCACGGCCCGCTGGCGCTGGTGCGCCCCGGCTTCCCGGTGCTGGCGCTGGCCGCCCGCGACGCCTCGGAGCCATCGATTGCGGAGGCCGCCGACAGCCTTGCCGATCGCGGCGCCGCGATCCACATCACCTCGTCGCTGGCCAGGAAGGCGAAGGTCCTGCCGCACGTCGCCACCGGCCACCCGCTGACCGATCCGCTGATGCTGATCGCCTCATTCTACGGCTTCGTCGAGGCCTTTGCCCGCCATCGCGGCCTCAACCCCGACGCCCCGCCCAACCTGCGGAAAGTGACCGAAACGATATGAGCGAACGTCTTGCCATTGCTGCCGGGCGCATCTTCGACGGTGACGCCTGGCACGAGGACGCGGCGCTGCTTATCGCCGACGGCCTGGTCGAGGGCATCGTCGCGCGCCGTGACATTCCTGCTGGCTTGAAGGTGACGGAGGCGGGCGCCATGCTCGTCCCGGGCTTCATCGACCTGCAGGTCAATGGCGGCGGCGGGCTGATGCTCAACGACAAGCCGGACGTCGACACGCTTGATATCATCTGCAAGGCGCAGATGCCGTTTGGCACCACCGCAGTGCTGCCGACGCTGATCACCGACACGCCCGAGATCACGCGCTCGACCATCGCGGCGGGCGTCGAGGCCGCCAGGCGCAAGATGCCAGGCTTTCTCGGCCTGCATCTCGAAGGGCCGCACCTGTCGCTCGCCCGCAAGGGCGCGCACGATCCCCAGCTGATCCGCCCGATGGACGCCGACGACGAGGCAGCCCTCATCGCCGCGCGTCCGTCGATGCCGGTGCTGCTCACCACTATCGCGCCGGAGTCGGTCAAGGCCGGACAGGTCAAGGCGCTGGCCGACGCCGGCATCGTCGTCAGTCTCGGCCACACCGACACGAGCTATCGCACGGCGCGGGCCTATGGCGAGGCGGGCGCCTCGATGGCGACGCATCTGTTCAACGCGATGAGCCAGATCGGCAACCGCGAGCCCGGCCTTGCCGGTGCCGCCGTCGAGATTTCGACCTTCTCCGCCGGTCTCATCGCCGACGGCATCCATGTCGACCCGGCGACGATGAAGATTGCGCTCAAAGCCAAGAACGGCCCGGCGCGCATCTTCCTGGTCACCGACGCCATGGCGACCATCGGCACCGACCTCACATCGTTCCAGCTCAACGGCCGCACCATCAAGCGCGAGAACGGACGTCTGACGCTGGAAGACGGCACGCTCGCCGGCGCCGACCTCGACATGATCTCGGCGGTGCGCTTCATGCACGTGGCAATCGGCTACGAGCTTGGCGAGGCGATCCGCATGGCGTCGCTCTATCCGGCGGAATCGGTGAAGCAGGAGCACCGTCTCGGACGGCTGGCCACAGGTTATGCGGCAAACGCAGTGCAGCTGACCGACGCGCTCGACGTGTCGGGGACCTGGATCGACGGCAAAAAGGTGTTTTCCGCTTAGTCAGCAGGCGCGGGCAGCAAGTGCCCTCCTCCCCGCACGGCTTCGCCGTGCCACCTCACGCCCACTGCGTTTGGGGGCGAGGAACCCGCCCTTGCTCCAACGCCGAGCCGGCCCTCATCGCCTGCCGGACCTTTTCACCGTGAAGGACGGGGAGAGGGTAAGGGTGAGGGGCAAATTCTCTAGCTCAGATCGCAGCCCTGTCGGCCGCAGCCCGGATCGCCTCGATGTTTGCGGCATAAGCCGCAGGGCCGCCCTTGAACACCGCGTTGCCGGCGACCAGCACATTGGCGCCTGCCGCAGTGACCAGCGGCGCGGTTTCGGGCGTGACGCCGCCGTCGATCTCGATGTCGATCGGGCGGTTGCCGATCATCGCCTTGACGCGCTTGACCTTGTCGATGACAGCCGGGATGAAGGCCTGGCCGCCGAAGCCCGGGTTGACCGTCATCAGCAGCACCAGGTCGAGGCGGTCGAGCACATATTCGATCACCGATTCAGGCGTCGAGGGATTGAGCGACACGCCCGCCTTCTTGCCAAGATTGCGGATCGTCTGCAGCGAGCGGTCGAGATGCGGACCGGCCTCGGCATGCACGGTGATGATGTCGCAGCCGGCATCGGCGAAGGCCGCAAGGTATGGATCGGCGGGCGCGATCATCAGGTGGCAGTCGAACACCTTGTCGGTGCGGCCGCGGATCGCCTTGATGACGGGCGGGCCGAAGGTGATGTTGGGGACGAAATGGCCATCCATGACGTCGAGATGGATCCAGTCGGCGCCAGCGGCGACGATGGCCTCGACCTCGTCGCCGAGTTTCGAGAAGTCCGACGACAGCACCGAGGGCGCGATAAGGGTCTTGTTGCTCACGTTCAGGCCTTTCGAAAGGGGCAGAGCCGGTTTCCGGACTGCCTAATCTCCGGCGCACGGCTTGTCGAGACGGCAATTCAGCCTCATCGCAGCTAAATCCTGAAAAGGCAGAACCCCGCCGGCCAGGCCGGCGGGGTTCCATTTCGTTGGTTCCGATCACTGCGGGCCGATCACTGCGGAATGATGTTGTTGGTCTTTGGCTGTTGCTGATCCCTTCTCTGCGGGATCAGGCCGCGGAACACATCCGGGTTGATCGGCATGATCTCGAGTGTCGGACGCTGGCGCGGGCGGCAGTTCGGATACTGGCCGACCGTGCCGCGCGGGCACTCACGCTGGATAGTCATGCACTGGCCGTTGATCAGCACCTCGCCACGGCGGCAGACGGTGTCCTGACGGTCAGGCACGCAGCGGCCACGCACCAGCGACGTCCCTTCGGGGCACTGCGTCGTCGGTGCCTTGCGGCATGCGCCCCTGATCAGCTCCGTGCCACGCGGGCAGATGCAGCGCCCGTCCTTGGTCCGGATCTGGCCCGGCAGCAACGTGCACTGGCGCACCGGCGGTACATCCTTGACGCAGCGGCCGTTCCTCAACTCGGTGCCGCGCGGGCAGATGCAACGTCCGTCCTGGGTCCGGATCTGACCGGGCAGCAGCGTGCACTGACGCACCGGAGGCACATCCTTGACGCAGCGGCCGTTTCTCAGCTCGGTGCCGCGCGGGCAGATGCAGCTTCCGTCCTGCGTCCGGATCTGACCGGGTAGCAGTTTGCACTGCCGTTCCGGCGGCTGCTCCGGCCGCACGCACTTGCCGTTGGAAAGTTCCGTGCCACGCGGGCAGATGCAGCGCCCGTCATTGGTCCTGATCTGACCGGGCAACAGCACGCACTGGCGCACCGGCGGAACCGGCGTCACCGTGCCGCCATCCTGGACGCACTGGCCGTTGCGGAACGTCGTGCCCTCGGGGCAGACGCAGCGGCCTGCCTGGTTGAGCACGAAGCCTTCCGAGCACTGCTGCTTTTCCTCATGGTCGATCATGAAGCGGTGGCACGCATAAGGACTACCGCCAAGACCGCCCGGAACAGCAGTACCGCCAGCCAGGTCGAGCCCGCGAACCGGCGTGTCGGGCGGAAGCACGGCAACGCAGTTCTGGGCCGGCACCGGCCGTGGGAAGTTGGCGAGGCGGCCGTCGTCGGGGATCACCACCGTCACCCTGTGGACGCGGCTTTCACCGGCGCCAAGGCTGATGTTGGTGACACAAGACAAGGGCAGCGTCGCGGGCTCGGGTGTGCAGCCGAAGGGCGGTTCGATCGAGCTGATCGGAACGCCGTCCAGCCGCCCGAGCCCGTCCACGCCGATCGCATCGCCGATGCGGACAGAGCCATTGAAGGGGCCGGTGCCGCTGTTGGTGATGGTGATCTCGAACGTGCAGGGCTGGCCTGTCTCGCACTGGCGGTCGCCGGTCTTGGCAACCGTCAGGCGCGGCCGCCCCGGATGCGGGATGCGCATGGTGGCGCAGGCCTTGTTGTTGGCCAGCACCGTTTCACCCGGGATGGCGCGGACCTCGCCGCAGTTGCGGATCATGTCGGACTGGTAGTCCGCCGGCACGATCGCCACCACGGAAAGCGGTACCGACGCACCCGGCACCAGTGCCACGCCGGGATGGTCGCAGCGGAACTGGCCGGGACCGGCCGGGCCACAGGCCCAGGGCGGGGTCGGACCGAAGGTCGAGGACGACGGCGCTCCCGTGGGATAGTCGTCGATCACGGTCAGCGGGCCGACATAGTTTTGGGTGCCGTTGTTGTAGACGCGGATCAGGAAGCTGCAGACGCCATCGGCACTGCAGGCGAGAGAACGCGGGTCCTTGGTGATGCGCAGGTCGACCTTCTTCTCCACCGGCGGACGGCAATCGGGATCGCCGCGCTTGCAGATCGGAATTGTGGCGCACGCCTTGTCGTTGTCGGTACGGCCAAACACCTCGGGCTTGCCGCTCGCGGTGTAGTCGTACTCGGCGCAGTTGCGGATGAAGCGGGCCTCCCAGCCGGGTCCGGGCTTGAAGCCTATCTTGAGATCGACAAATTCGCCGGGGTCGAGCGTCGTTGCGGGATGCTCGCAGCTCATCGGGCTGGTTGCCGGCAGACAGGTCCAGGGCGGATTGGGCCCGGAATCTATCGTGGCGTTGCCGGGCAAGGTCACCTCGTCGAGCACGATCTTGCCGTTGTAGGGGCCGTCGCCGACATTGGTGACGCGGATGGTGAAGTTGCAGCCACCAAGCACCGTGCAGCGGGCGACGTCGGCACGCTTTTCGACCTTGATGTCGGGCTGCTTTTCGGGCGGGCACCTGAGGTCCGGCGGAATGACGATGTCGACGGTCTGGGTGCAGCACAGGCCGACGCCCTCTTCCGGTCCGGCATAGGTTTCGATGCCGGTGACGATCAGATGGACGACGTCGCCGGGGCCAGCGCCCTCGATCTCCCAGTGCAGCACGCCGCCGCCAGGCGGAACGAGCTGCAGCGGCGGATCGATGGTGATGCCGGGCGAGGTGGTGCGCAACTGCACCCACCGGCCGGCCATCTCGGGCCCGACGGGCATGTTGTAGATGTAGGCGCCGCCGCCGGGCACGCAGTCGACATCGCCACGTTCGACCTTGAAGCACGGTCCGTCACCACCCGGAGGCGGGGGCGGAGGCGGCTCGCAATCGGTGACGTCGATGCGGATCTGGGTCTTCTCGCCGGTGCGGAAATCGCCGTCGTCAGGCTTGGACGGATCGTGCGAGGGGATCTCGATCGAGCCGGGACCTGCCGACAGCTTCACGAAGCCCTGGTTGTCGACGACCGCGGGTGCCGGGAAGGCAGCATGGTCGATGAGGGCTGTTATGCGAATGTCGATGTAGCGCTCGTTGGGCGCGCCGACACCGTCGAGGTCGGTCGCCGACAGCCGGAAGTCGGCTATCGTCGCCGTGTCGTTCGGATTAGCGGTGGTGCCGATCGCGGCTGCCGGCAACGGTCCGCCGACGGCGTCGGTGCCATCGCCCGATGCCTGGACGTTGACGATGGTCAGGCCAGCGGCGACCTGGTCGCGGAAATCCATCCGCAACGTCTTGAGGCCGTTGGCGAAGGCCGGATCGAAGAACTTCTCCGGGTTGCCACGGGCACCGAAGCGCAAATTGTAGACGACATAGTCGCAATTGCGCTGGGCACCCTTCTTGGTGAAGAACGGCACGACGTCGTCATGGCCGGGATGCGGTATGACGCGGTCGAGCCTCAGTTCGGGAACAATATCGGGCAGTGGCTGGGCCGCTGCTGGCGACAAGGGCATGGCGGCGAGCGCGATCCCTGCCGCCATCAGCCAGCGCGCGCCGCGCCTGGCGAATGACAGGGGTTTCATGATCGTCTCCATGACGGTTGGGTTGCTCTGCGGGGCGAGCGGGGCGGGAGCGTGGATGTTCATCTCTCCCTCCCTCACGGTTCGCAGCTGACTTGGGGCGTGGCAAGCGGCACCACTACTTTGCAGCAAGGGTAGTAACCGCCCTTGTCGGCGTCGGACTGCTTGTAGAAGCACAGGCCGACATTGACGGTGTCGCCGGGGAAGTGGCCGGTCACCCCGATGGTGAACGGCGCGCCCGCCGGCTTGCTCTGCTGAAGCGGTGAAATGCCAACGCCCGGCGTCCTGGAATCGGCCTTGACGGAATCGCCGCCAATGCCTGCAACGTCACGGACATAGAGATCGGCCTCGAGCCCGGCCGGGGTGCAGAAATACTCGACCGCCTCGACGTCGAGGCAGGGCGGGATGTTGCCGGGCGGAGGGAAATCCGGCGGCCACAGCGGCGTCGGATAGTCGCCCGGATAAGGGATTTGCTCGTAATAGCCGGCGCGGCCTTCGCATGGCCGCCAGATCTCGACGTCGCCGACATGGCCCTCGACCTCGGGGTCTTCATAGAAGCCGTCGAAGTCGACGAACCACGAGCCGAAGGGCGGAACGTTCGCCGGCTTGACCAGCGAGGTCGAGGTGATCTGCACGCCATGGACGGCGAGCGGGCCGCCTGCTGCAAGCTGCTCGGCCAGCGCCGGATTGTCCCGCAGCTTGTCACCTGTCTTGACGATGGTGTCGGTGCAGGCGTTGGGGTTGATGAAGCCCTGCGCGTCGTAGCCATATTGCAGGTCGATGCCGCCGGCCGACTGGCGATTGCCTTCGGGGAAGCCGACGGCATATTCCTGTGGTACCGGCACCCAGATGCTTTCCGTCGCCGGATCGTCGGGGCTTTCGCGCCAGTAGCGGATGACCTCGCCATCGCCTGAATCCGCGAACTGGCTGTAGTCGAAGCGGTTCTCGATCTCGCCGCGCTGGGCCAGATACATGAAGCCCTTGTTGTCGAAAGCGATATCGGTAACCGGCAGGTCCTTGTCGGCCGCAACCGTCAGCTCCCAGCGCGGGTCGCCTGAAAACTTGCCGTCGCGGGCGATGCCGACCGACCAGATCTCAGCCCCGTCGCCGACCGCGTAGTAGACGCGGCCGCCATGGACGGCTGTGCCCCAGACGCGGCGTTCGTCCTGGGTGTAGCCCCAGGTGCCGGGATCCTCGCTGTCGAAGGCGGCACCTTGGATGTCCATCACCGCGCCGTCGTCGGCCGTTGGTGCCAGCCCGCGCACCGGGCGTCCTGTGACGCCGTGATCGAAGGTGTCGACCAGAGCGCCTGTTGCGTCGATGCGATGGATCAGGCCGGTGTCGAGATCGGAGGCGAAGAACTGGCGATGCGCCTTGTCGAAGGCGACGTCGCCGATGCCGGGACCGCTGTTGGTGTCGATGTCGGCGAACTTGGTGACGGCACCGGAGATGCCGTCGATCCGCCAGATCGTGCCGGGACCGCCGCCATTTTCCTCGCCGAACTGGCCGGCCATGAAGGTGGCGCCGGCCTTGCCGCGACGCTCGCGTTCGGGGCGTCCGTCGGCATCGGCGTCAGGGGTGACGATGCGGATGCCATGCAGCGAGGTCGCGCCCGCGTAGAGATCGGGCACGCCCGAAGGCGTACCATCGCGGACGCCGTCGTCATAGGCCAGCGCGAAGACCTGGCCGATCTGGCTGGCCAGGACCTCGAAGGGCAACGGTGTGTTGACGAGTTGGCCGGCCGGTGGTCCGCCGAGGGCCGAAACCTCAAAAACGCGCAAGGTTGCGCGCTCGGTATCGATGAAGGTCTCGTCCACCGGATCGACGCCGGGCGGCAGCCCTTCCTCGAAGCCGGGGATCACGGTGCCGGAAAAGCCGGTGACCGCCATGGATCCGGGATTGATGATCTGGGTTTCCTGGGCATGCGCCGGCGGCGCGAGCCACAGACTTGCGGCAAGCGCCAGGGCCATCATGCCGGCGTTGAGCGCAAGTGCTCTCAGGCGGGCGCCTGACGGTTCGGCTGGTTGCGCGAGCGCACCGGAACCACCACGAAAGCACGGCATGACACCTCTCCCGAGTTGTGTGGAAGAAGGTGCTGGAGCGCAAGCAAGAGCAAAGCGCTGATACCCGGCACTTTCCTCCCTTGCATTCCTGCTATTGTCCCTCGGCACGACGATACGCCGGGGCTTACCTAGGGTCAATGGAACAAGCCCGAAGCCCAACGCGTCCACCCTCTCCCTGAGGCGGTGGTCGCGCCGTGCTCCGGGTGCTCGCGGTGACCCGCAACACCTGGTGTCTGTGGTCATTGGGTTTTCCTTTCATGACACCGCACCACGCGGCGCCTGGACGTTGGTCGCTTCGGCACGGGGAAAGGTTCACCGCGGCGGGCATGTCGGCTGCCGCGCGCCGGAACGCGCCGCAGCATGGAAAACCCTATGAAAATGACGATTGAAATCGATTACATTTTCAGCTTATGATCCCTTGCAGCAGTTTTTTGCATCGGGAGGAGTTCATGAGGAAATTTTCAGTACTGGCGCTCACCACCGTCGCGGCGCTGGCCGTGTCGGCGTTCTCGACCCAGGCAGCCGACTACAAGATCGGCCTGTCCAATGGCTGGGTCGGCTCGGAGTGGCGCACGCAGATGATCGAAGAGGCCCAGGCAGCAGCAGCGGCCTGGAAGGACAAGGGCGTCAATGTCGAGGTCGTGGTGCAGAGCGCCAATGTCGACGTGCCCGGCCAGATCGCGCATGTCCGCAACTTCATCAGCGAAGGCGTCAACGCCATCATCATCAACCCGAACAGCCCGACGGCGTTCGACCCGGTCTTCGCCCAGGCCAAGGAAGCCGGCATCCTAGTGATCTCGACCGACGCCGAAGTGTCGTCGCCTGACGCCACCTATGTCGGCATCGACCAGAAGGCATGGGGTGCCGCAGGCGCCAAGTGGCTCGCCGAAACGCTCGGCGGCAAGGGCAATGTCGTTGCCATCAACGGCGTCGCCGGCCATCCGGCCAACGAAATGCGCGTCGCCGGCTACAAGGAAGTGTTCGGCCAGTATCCCGACATCAAGATCGTCAACGAGGTGAATGCCAACTGGGATCAGGCCCAGGGCCAGCAGGCGATGCAGAACCTGCTCGCCACCTACCCCGACATCAATGGCGTGTGGGTGCAGGACGGCATGGCGGCGGGCGCGTGGAAGTCGATCATCGACGCCAAGAAGGAATCGTCGATCGCCGCCACCGGCGAGATCCGCAAGGACTTCATCGACATCTGGACCAAGGACAAGCTCAACTCGGGTGCTTCGGTGAACCCGCCCGGCGTCATGGCTTCGGCGCTCAACGTCGCCGTGCTGATGCTGCAGGGCAAGGAACTGAAGGAGCCGGCAACGGCTGGCCAGTACAAGAACGCCATGTACCTGCCGATCCCCTTCATCGACAGCAAGAACCTCGCTGACGCAGCGAAGGCGGTCGACGGCAAGCCGGGCTACTACTCCTACACCAGCCAGCTTTCGATCGCAGACGCCGAAGCGCTGTTCAAGTAAGCTTCCTCCCAGACGGGGGACGCGGCACCTGCTTGCAGGCCCGCGTCCCCGCGACCGACGAAGCTCCGGGAAAGCCACCACCATGTCGAAACTCATCATGCGCGGCGTAAGCAAGGCTTACGGCGCCACCCTTGCCTTGCGCCGCGGCGACCTCACCGTCGAAGGCGGCGAAGTGCATGTGCTGATCGGCTCGAACGGTTCGGGCAAGAGCACCCTGTGCAAGGTGCTGGCCGGCAGCGTGCGCCCCGACAGCGGCGAAATCCTCATCGACGGCAAGGCCGTCACCATCACCGGCCCGCATGCGGCGCGCACGTCCGGCATCGGCATCTTCTACCAGGAGCTCAGCCTCGCCGGACATCGCACGGTGGCCGAAAACATCTGCCTGCCCGACATGCCGGGCGGCATCTTCGTCGACCGCGCGGCGCTGGAAAGCCGGGCTCAGCGCTACATCGCTTTGTTCGATACCGTTTCCGGCGAGGGCTTTTCGGCCGAGGCGGTGGTCGAGAACCTGCGCGCCGACCAGCGCCAGCTGGTCGAGATCATGAAGGCGCTGGCGACCGAAGCTCCGATCACCATCTTCGACGAACCGACCTCGGCGCTCGACCGGGCCCAGGTCGACCGCTTCTTCGAAATCCTGCGCGACCTGAAGGTCGAGGGCCGCAGCATCATCTTCATCTCGCACCGCATGGACGAGATCTTCGCCATCGGCGACCGCGTCACCGTCATCCGCGACGGCGAGACTGTCGGTACCGAGAAGATTGCCGACACCAACCCTGGCGCGGTGATCCGGCTGATGGTCGGCGGGCAGGACGAGCTTGCCCCGGGCGCCAGCGCGCCGCCTGCCACTGCCGCGGCGCGCAATGGCGCGGTGCTGACGATCGCCAATTTTTCCGGCAAGGGTTTTGCCAATGTCGGCTTCGAGGTGGCCAAGGGCGAGATTCTCGGCTTCGGCGGCCTGCATGGCCAGGGCCAGTCGGCGGTGCTGCGCGCCATCTTCGGCGCCAACCCCTCCAGCGGCGGTACGCTTGCATTGTCCGGCTCGGCCTTCGCGCCATCCGACCCGCGCGCGGCGATCCGGCGCGGCCTTGCCTATGTCTCCGGCGACCGCAGCCGCGACGGCGTCATCTCGGGCCGGCCGATCCTCGAGAACGTGACGCCGATCCATTATCTCAGGCAGAAGCTGTTCCTCGCCCGGCCGTCGGCACTGGCCGAACGGGTCAAGCCGGCGCTCGAGGCGCTGCACACCAAATTCGCCGGGCTCAGCCACCCGATCAATTCGCTGTCGGGCGGCAACCAGCAGAAGATCGTCATCGCGCGCTGGCTGATCGACCGGCCCGACGTGCTGTTGCTCGACGACCCGACCAAGGGCATCGACCTGTCGGCCAAGGCCGATCTGTTCTCGCTGATCCGAAAGCTCGCCGCCGAGGGCATGGGCATCGTGCTCTATTCCTCCGAGGACGCGGAACTGCTCAACAATGCCGACCGCATCCTCGTCTTCAACGGCGGCAAGGTGCGGCGCGAACTCACCGGCGCGGACCGTACGCGCTACAATCTCTACCAGGCAGCTTACGAGGCCGCGTGATGACGACCGCGACCCTACCCACCCCAAAGCCCGGCGGCCTGAAGCGCCTCATCGAGCGCTATCCATTCCTGCCGGCCCTGCTGATCGCGCTCGTGCTGCTCGGCCTCAACGGCCTCTACCAGCCGCGCAGTGTCAGCTTCATCGGCATCACCGGGCTGGTGAAGACCTACCTGGCGCTGATCATGCTCGCCATCGCCCAGACCTACGTCGTCTACGCCGGCGACATCGATCTTTCGGTCGGCGCCATCGTGTCGCTGGTCAACGTCGTCATCGTCGTGATGATGGAGAAGATGGGCGGCAGCGGTTTTTCGGTGGTGGCAGCACTTGGCATGGGCCTGCTCGTCGGCCTCGCCTGCGGCATCGTTAACGGCATTGTCGTGGCAGCACTCCGGCTGCAGGCGATCGTTGCGACCTTCGCCACCAGCATCTTCTTCACCGGCCTGGCACTCTACGTCATGCCGGTCGCCGGAACGCCGGCGCCGGCCACGTTCTGGCGCACCTATGGTGGCCGCTTCTTCGAAATCCCCTTCGTCTTCTACGCCGCTGTGGTGCTGGCCATCGTGATCTACGTGCTCGCCCGCACCCGTCTCGCAACGCAGCTGCTCGCCGTCGGCGACGACGCGCAAGCGGCGTTCCAGAGCGGCCTGCCGGTGACCAAGATCCGCATCCAGGGCTACGCGCTGTGCGGCCTGTTCGCCGCTCTCGCCGCCTTCTGCATCACCGGCGACACCGCCAGCGGCGACCCGCTCGTCGGCGGCAAGATGACGCTGTTTTCGGTGGCAGCCGTGGTGCTCGGCGGCAGCGCGCTGTCGGGCGGCTTCGGTACCGTCGTCGGCTCGATCGTCGGCGCGCTGATCATCGGCCTGATCAACTCGCTGGTGTTCTTCGTCGGCACGCCGTCAGAATGGCAGAACCTGGTCCAGGGCCTCGCCATCCTGGTGGCGCTGATGGCCGGCATCCTCGTCGGCCGGAGGGCACGCGCATGAGCGCCACCACGCAAACGCAAGCCGCAACCCCCTCGCCGGTGCTGACCTTCCTCAAGCAGCCGCTGGTCGTGGCGCTGATCCTGATCGCAGCCCTGCTGCTGCTCGGCGAAGCGCTGTCGCCGGGTTTCGCCTCGGGCCAGCAGATCTTGCGCCTGCTCATCGTCGCCGCCCTGCTCGGCATTGTCGCCGCGGGCCAGAACCTGGTCATATTGGGCGGCCGCGAGGGCATCGACCTGTCTGTCGGTGGTGTCGTGTCGCTCAGCGCCATCATCGGCGGCAACCTGATGAACGGCACCGATGCCGGCATCCTGCCGGCGATCCTCGGCTGCATCGCCGCAGGTGCCGTGATCGGCCTGTTCAACGGCCTCGGCGTGACGCTGCTGCGCATCCCGCCACTGGTCATGACGCTCGGCATGCTCGGCGTGCTGCAGGGCCTGTTGGTGGTGATCCGCAACGGCATCCCCTCGGGGCGCGCCGCACCCGGCCTGTCGCAGTTCGTCACCCAGCCCTTCCTGCTCGGCCTGCCCGGCATCATCTGGCTGTGGGTGGCCATCGGCCTTCTCCTGGCCTTCATGCTCGGCCGCACCGTGTTCGGCCACCGCATCTATGCCATCGGCTCGAACGAGCAGGCGGCGTTCATGGCGGGCGTGCCGGTCAAGCGCACACGCATCGCCCTGTTCATGCTGTCGGGCGCCTTCGCGGCAGTCGCCGGCATGTGCCTGATCGGCTATTCCGGCTCATCCTTCGCCAATGTCGGCGAGCAATACATGCTGCCCTCGATCATCGCCGTGGTGTTCGGCGGAACGCCCTTGTCCGGCGGCAAGGGCGGCTACACCGGAACCATGGCGGGTGCGGTGCTGCTAGTCGTGCTGCAGAGCATCCTGACGACGGTGCATATCGACGAATCCGGACGGCAGATGGTGTTTGGCGCGACATTGCTGATCCTGATGCTGTTCTACGGCCGTGGCAGGGCGATGCGCGCATGAACGAGCGACCCAAGATCAAGGACATCGCCGAGCGGCTGGGCGTTTCCGCCGCCACCGTGTCGCGCGCGCTTTCCGACAGCGGCCTCGTCGCCGAGCCGACGCTGAGCCGCATCCGCGAGTTGGCGCGCGAGATGAACTACCGGCCAAATGTCAGCGCCCGCAACCTGCGTACGCAGCGCGCCATGGCCGTGCTGATGGTCGTGCGCGACGTCGGCAACCCGTTCTATCTGGAGATCCTCAAGGGCGTCGAAGCCACCGCCCGCGCCGCCGGCTATTCGGTGCTGATGGGCAACACCGAAAACGATTCCGACCGCGAGATCGAATATTTCGACATGCTGCGCGACGGCCATGCCGACGGTATGATCCTGATGACCGGCAAGCTGCCCGAGCGCGAAGGCTTCCTCGCCTCGGTCGTGGGCGGCGCGCCGATCGTGGTGGCGCTGGAAGAGATCCAGAATGCCGGCTTCCCGCATGTGATGGTCGACAACGAGGCGGCGGCCCGCAACGCCGTCGAGCACCTGATCGGCCTCGGCCATGTCAGGATCGCCCACATTTCCGGCCCGGTGCCCGAGATCATGAGCGTCGACCGCCGCGAGGGCTATCGCAACGCGATGGCTGCGGCCGGGCTGCTCGTCCCCGAGGGCTACGAGCCGGTCGGCGATTATCTGCTGCACACCGGCCAACGCCTGTGCCGCGCGCTTTTCGAACTGCCCGAGCCACCAACGGCGATCTTCGTTGCCAACGACGAAATGGCATTCGGCGTGATCCACGAACTGCGCAAGCTCGGCCTCGACGTGCCCGGCCAGGTTTCGGTCGTCGGCTTCGACGACCTGTTCCTCAGTGAGGCCTTCTATCCGCCGCTGACCACCGTCAGCCAGCCGCGCACCGAGATCGGTCGCGCCGCCATGACCATGTTGCTCGACCTGCTGTCGGGCGGACTTACGCCGCGCAAGCCGGTGATGCTGCCGACGACGCTCAAAATACGCGGCACCACCGCGCCAGCGCCGAAGTGATTTCAGACATAGGAATAAGGGACCTCACATGACCGGATTGCCCAAGCAGCGGCTGCGCGTCGGCTTCGTCGGAAGCGGCTTCATCGCGGAATTCCACCTCAAGGGCATGCTCGGCGTGCGCAATGTCGACGTCACCGGCGTGTTCAGCCGCAAGCCTGAGAACCGTGCCCGCTTCGCCAACCGCGTCGCCGAACTCGGCCTCGGCGAATGCACCAGCCACGATAGCCTCGAGTCGCTCGTCAACGCCGACAATGTCGACGCGATCTGGATCCTGTCGCCCAACTACACCCGCCTCGACGTGATGCGCACGCTGCATGCCGAGGTGAAGGCCGGACGCAGCAAGGTGATTGCGGTCGCCTGCGAAAAGCCGCTTGCCCGCACCATCGCCGAAGCGCGCGAAATGCTCAGGCTTGCCGAGGACGCCGGCCTCAACCACGGCTATCTCGAAAACCAGGTGTTCTGCACGCCGGTCATTCGCGGCAAGGACATCATCTGGCGCCGTGCCGCCTCGGCCACCGGCCGACCCTATCTGGCGCGCGCGGCGGAAGAGCATTCCGGTCCGCACGAGCCGTGGTTCTGGCAGGGCGACAAGCAGGGCGGCGGCGTCTTGTCCGACATGATGTGCCACAGCGTCGAGGTGGCTCGCCATCTGCTGACCAAGCCGGGCGCTGCCCGCAAGTCGCTGACCATCAAGCAGGTCAGTGGCACCGTCGCCAATCTCAAATGGACGCGGCCCAACTATGCCGACCAGCTCCGCAAGCGCTTTGGCAACGACGTCGACTACCGCAACCGCCCGTCGGAGGATTTCGCCCGTGGCACCATCCTGCTCGAGGATGAAGAGGGCAACGAGCTGGTCATCGAGGCAACGACCTCCTGGGCCTATGTCGGGGCCGGCCTGCGCATCCAGCTCGAACTGCTCGGGCCCGAATATGCGATGGAGTTCAACTCGCTCAACACCGGGCTGAAGATCTTCATGTCGCGCGAAGTCAAGGGCGAGGAAGGCGAAGACCTGGTCGAAAAGCAGAACGCCGAGCAGGGCCTGATGCCGGTGCTTGAGGACGAGGCCGGCGTCTACGGCTACACCGACGAGAACCGCCACATGGTCGAGTGCTTCCGCAAGGGCGAAACGCCGATGGAAACCTTCCATGACGGGCTTGCCGTGGTCGAGATCCTGATGGGGCTCTACCGCTCCGCCGAGATCAGCGGCTCGGTCAGCTTCCCGGCGCCGGAGCTCGAAAACTATGTCCCGGTGGTGGCGCGCACCGGCGCCTGACAGGACCATCCGGCGCCGCACCATGCGGCGCCCCCCGGTCCTTGGCGACGGCAAGGCCACTCAATTCGATGACCTTTGCGTGAGCCTTTCCGGGTCACGTTCCGCAGGGTCGTCAAATCGCTCGAAGCACGTTATGATTTGCCACGGTGAAGGTCGCGGTTTGGCGTGACCACTCATGCCAAGCGCGAGCCGCGACCCACCCCAATGGAGGAGTGGTCATGGCAAGTTTCCATGTGTACGCAGGCGCCAACAATACGATCGAGCATCCCGCCATCCGCCGGATATCGATCGCGGATGTGTTTGACGCGCTGCGACGTGGCTTCGACGACTTTTGGGACAAGCCTTCGCATTACGTTTTCCTGTGCCTGATCTACCCGATCGTCGGGGTGTTCCTGATCACATGGACTTCGGGCGGCAACGCCCTGCAGCTCATTTTCCCGCTGATGTCCGGCTTTGCCTTGCTCGGCCCATTTTTCGGAATCGGCCTCTACGAGATCAGCCGAAGGCGCGAGCAAAACCTCGACACCTCATGGAAGCATGCCTTCGATGTCAGGCATTCGCCGGCCATTCCTGCAATGCTGGTCATCGGCATCATGCTGCTCGTGCTTTTCGTTGCCTGGCTGCTGGTCGCGCAGGCGCTCTACACCTGGCTTTACGGAGCGGGCGCGCCGCAGTCGATGGCATCGTTCTTTGGTGATCTCTTCACCACCCAGCGCGGCTGGACGCTGGTTATCCTGGGCAATCTGATCGGCTTCCTGTTCGCCCTGACAGTGCTCTGCACCACTGTCGTCGCCTTGCCACTGCTGCTCGACTGCGATGTCGGCGCCTATGCCGCGATCGAGACTTCGATGCGGGCGGTGCGGGCCAATCCGGTGCCGATGCTGCTTTGGGGCCTGATCGTCGCGGTCGCGCTGCTGATCGGGTCGCTGCCGTTCCTGGCGGGCCTCGCCATCGTCATCCCGGTGCTCGGCCACGCGACGTGGCACCTCTATCGCAAGGTCGTGGACGTCCCGGCCGACAAGAAGACGCCCCTGCCACCTGCTCCCGACAAAGGCGAGGATGGACACTTCCCATATTGGCTTCGCGGGTAATCGCGCCGCTACTGCAGCTGACGGCTTGGCGCCTTGGCATTCGCCTTCACCACCGGCGAAGGCGCCGAAAGCCGGTCGAGATGCATGCGGATATGGGCTGCTTCGGCTGCGGTGTTGGCCAACGCGATCGCCCGGTCGAAGGCTTCGCGCGCCTCGTCGCTGCGGCCGAGCTGCATCAACAGCCCGCCCCTGACACCGAAGAAGTGGAAGTAGCCCGACAGCTTCGGCGCCAGCGGCTCGATCAGCTTCAGCGCCGCCTCGGGCCCGCGCAGCTTGGCGAAGGCAACGGCGCGGTTGAGCGTGACGACCGGCGACGGCGTCATCGATTCCAGCACCGAATAGAGCAGGTCGATCTCGGCCCAGTCGGTGTCCTCGGGGCGGGCAGCGCGGGCATGAAGCGCTGCGATCGCCGCCTGGATCTGGTAGGGACCGGAGCGGCGATGGCGCATCGCCTTGTCGATCAGCGCCAGGCCCTCGTCGATCAGCGCCTTGTTCCACAGGCTGCGGTCCTGATCATCCATCAGCACCAGTTCGCCATTGGCGTCGAAACGGGCGGCGGCGCGGGCGTGCTGGAGCAGCAGCAGGGCGGTCAGGCCCATCACTTCGGGCTCGGTCTGGAACAGGCGCAACAGGAGACGCGCCAGCCTTATGGCCTCCTCGCACAGCGGTGCGCGGTTGGCGATCTCGGTGGCGCCAGCCGAATAACCTTCGTTGAAGACGAGATAGACCATCGCCAGCACGGCAGCCACCCGTTCCGAGCGCTCGACCGGGCCGGGTGCCTCGAACGGCACGTCGGCATTGGCGATGCGCGCCTTGGCGCGGGTGATGCGCTGCTCCATGGCGCTTTCGCCGACAAGGAAGGCGCGGGCGATCTGCTTGACCGACAGGCCCGAGACTATGCGCAGGGCCAGCGCCACCTGCTGCGTCGCCGGCAAATCGGGATGGCAGCAGATGAACAGCAGGCGCAGGATATCGTCGCGATAATGCTGGCCGTCGAGGCGCTCGGCGATGTTGGCCTCGGCGTCCTCGAGGTCGGAAACCAGCTCCTCAGCCGGCAGCGGCGCCTGCTTGCTCTGGCGGCGGGCGGCGTCGATGCCGGAATTGCGGCCGACGAAGATCAGCCAGGCGGCCGGATCACGCGGCGGTCCCTTCTCCGGCCAGCTGCGCAACGCGCGCAGGCAGGCCTCCTGGAACGCTTCTTCCGCGGTATCGAGATTGCGGAAATAGCGCAGCAGCGCCGCCACGGCCTGCGGCCGGGCGGAAGAAAGTGCCGTGTTGATCCAGGCCGGGTCGGTCATGCTGCCTCTTTTCCGGGGAAAAATGCGCCGATCGGGCGCAACTCGTAAGAACCGCCGCCAGGATTGGCCTCCGCCAGGTCCCTGGCGACATCGACGGCGTCGTCGAGCGTCTCGCATTCGACGACGTAAAAGCCGAGGAACTGTTCCTTGGTCTCGGCGAACGGACCGTCGATGACCAACGGTTCATCCTTGGCCTTGCGCAAGGTCGTGGCCGCCGTCGTCGGCATCAGCCGTGCAACCGGCCCAAGCCGGCCCTGATCGCGCAGCTTGCCGGTGACGACCTGAAGGCGCGCCATCACCTCGTCGTCCTGCTCCTTGGACCAGGCGCAGACGACGTCTTCGTTGTTGTAGCAAAGGATGGCGTAGAGCATCTTTTCAGTTCCTTCATGACTAGGACGCGCGAGTATGCGCAAATCCGACAGGGCATCAGCAATTATTTTGCCATTCGCGAGGACCAATGCCTTCGGCCATCGTGACGGCTTGTGAAAAACCGGGAGAGGTGCAGATATGGCGCCGGTTTGGCGCCTGCAAGGTGCCGGCGAGGTTGGAGGACCACCGATGAAAAACGCCGAAATTTCACAGCGCAAGATGCAGACCATCGCCCGCGGCGTCGGCATGACGACGCAGGTCTATGCCGACCGCGCCGAGAACTCCGAGATCTGGGACGTCGAGGGCCGCCGCTACATCGACTTCTCCTCCGGCATCGCGGTCGTCAACACCGGCCACCGCCACCCGCGCGTCATCGAGGCGGTCAAGGCGCAGCTCGACCGCTTCACCCACACCTGCCACCAGGTGGTGCCTTATGAGAGCTATGTCCGGCTCGGCGAGCGCCTGAACGCGATCGCGCCGATGAAGGGCGACAAGCGCACGATCTTCGTCACCACGGGTGCTGAAGCCGTCGAAAACGCCATCAAGATCGCCCGCAACGCCACCGGCCGCCAGGCCGTCATCGCCTTTGCCGGCGGCTTCCACGGCCGCACCTTCATGGGCATGGCGCTGACCGGCAAGGTGCAGCCCTACAAGGCGGGCTTCGGCGCGATGCCGGGCGACGTCTTCCACGCGCCTTTCCCCGTGCCGCTGCACGGCGTGACCGTGGCCGACGCGCTGGCAGCGCTCGACCGGCTGTTCAAGGCCGATGTCGACCCTGCTCGCGTCGCTGCCATCATCATCGAGCCGGTGCAGGGCGAAGGCGGCTTCTACGAGGTGCCGCGCGACTTCATGACGGCGCTGCGCAAGATCTGCGACCAGCACGGCATGCTTTTGATCGCCGACGAGGTGCAGACCGGCTTCGCCCGCACCGGCAAGATGTTCGCCATGGATCATCACGACGTTGCCCCCGACCTGATGACAATGGCCAAGAGCCTCGCCGGCGGGTTCCCGCTCGCGGCGGTGACCGGACGCGCGGAGATCATGGACGCGCCCAATCCCGGCGGTCTCGGCGGCACCTATGGCGGCAGCCCGATCGGCGTCGCCGCAGCGCATGCCGTGCTCGACGTCATCGAGGACGAGAAGCTGTGCGACCGCGCCAACCAGCTCGGCGCCCGGCTCAAGCAGCGGCTTGAATCGCTGCGCGACGACGTGCCCGAAATCGTTGACATTCGCGGCCCAGGCTTCATGAACGCGGTCGAGTTCAACGACGTGAAGACCAAGACGCCGTCGGCCGAGTTCGCCAATGCGGTGCGTCTCAAGGCGCTGGAAAAGGGGCTGATCCTGCTGACCTGCGGCGTCCACGGCAACGTCATCCGCTTCCTCGCGCCGATCACCATCCAGGACGAGGTGATGACCGAGGCGCTCGACATCCTCGAGGCCTCGATCAGGGAAGTTCGGGCAGCCTAGCCCGCCGGCAGCGCGGCGAGCGCGGCTTTCAGGGCCTCGGCGCCGCCTGCAACCTGCTCCGGCGTCGGCGAGAAGCCGAGGCCGAGCATCTTGCGGCCGAGCATGTGGTCGGCCGGGCGGTTGACGGATTCGATGGCGGTCAGGCGGTCGCCGGCGAAGTGGAACACCGAAAAGCGGTTCTCCGCCGGATCGCCCGACAGGATCTGGCGGTCGCTGCCCGCGGTCAGGCCGACCATCTGCAGCTTCATGTCGCCGATGTCGGACCAGAACCACGGCACGGCGGCGTAGTCACCGGGGTGGCCGACGATGGTGCGGGCGGCGAGCTTGGCCTGGTCGGTAGCGTTCTGCACCGATTCCAGCCGCACGTCGCCACCGGTCTGCCAGTGGCGGTAGCTGGCATTGTCGCCGATGGCGAGGATTTCCGGCACCGAGCTGCGCATCGCAGTGTCGACGCGGATGCCGTTGGCGACCGTCAGCCCCGCCGTCTCGGCCAGTTCGACATTGGGCACCACGCCGATGCCGGTGATCACCATCTTGGCCGGCAGATGTTCGCCCGACGAGGTCAGCACCCCCGAAACGTGGCCGGCTTCGCCCTCGATGCGCTCGATGGTGGTCTTGAGCAGGATGCGGACACCTGATGCCGTCAGGCGCTGGCGCACATGTTCGGCGATCAGCGGTGCCACCGCCCGGCCGAGCAGGCGGTCGAGCGCCTCGATCACCGTCACCTTGCGGCCGCCGGCAGCGAGGGTGGCGGCGATCTCCAGGCCGATGAAGCCGCCGCCGATGACGACGACCTCCTCGCAGGCACCACTTTGTTCGCGGATCAGCCGGGCATCGGCCACCGAGCGCAACGACAGCACACCAGTGAGATCGGCACCCGGCAGCGGCAGGACGCGCGGACGCGAGCCGGTGGCAAGGATCAGGTGATCATAGGCGAGGTCGCCACCGCCGGCGAGATCGAGCCGGCGCGCGGCGGCATCGATGCGTTCGACCAGCGTTCCGGGCCTGAAGTCGATGGTGTGGCCGGTGTAGAAGACCTCGCCGCGCAAGGGCTGCGGCTGGGCTGCTGCATCCTTGATGAAGGTCTTGGACAGCGGCGGCTTGTGATAGGGCAGCTCCTTCTCGTCGCCGAGCAGGATGACCGGGCCGTCATAACCCTCTTCGCGCAGGCTGGCGGCCGCCTGGACCCCGGCATGGCCTGAACCGACAATGACGACACCGTTTTTCATGCCCGCCTCGCTGCTGGGATCAACCGGGGAAATGGCCGTTGGTCCGCCTTGCTGCAAGGGGCCATGGACAGTTTTGGGGTGACAGCCCGTTACTGGCCTGTCAAGCGCGCCGGCTCTCATTTTAGCCGATCGTGAAGCTGGAAGCGCGCCGCTACGCGTTGTCGCAGGCCGCGAGCGCCCGCATGGCTCGAGCCGGACAGGCCTCTCGACAAATCAACGGCTTGGCAGTTTTGCATGCGGCGCAAACTGGACAAAACCAGTTTAGAATCATTCCAAACTATTGATCCCGCTATGCTTTTGGCTGAAATTGCGTTGACTTTTGATGCCACTCCGCTTTTATGAAGTCGTGCTTTACAGCGCCTGTCTTTGATGTCTGGGCCTTTAACCCTTTCGATTGGAGCTATTCGGGTGCCTGCCTTCGTCGAACCGCACCAGGGTGCGGGTATTTGCAGCATGGTCGCGCCGTGCCCGAAAAGGGCCTCGAACCATGCGCATGTCCGAAGCAGGATAACCCTTGAGCTTTCATTCGAGTCCATGCCGCCGACGCAGCAGACTGCTGCCGGCACACGATCTTTCGGCGCTTGCCGGCGCCATCTGGTTCACTGAGGAGAGACCATGCCTGCTTCCATCTCGCGCAACCGTCATTACGGCAGGCTCGCCGCCATTGCCGCGACGACGGCGCTGACCGCCGCGATCTTCGTTCTGCCGGCAAAGGCTGCGACCGACAGCAAGGCGGTTCTCACCACCTATTCCGACATCGCGCTCGCCAAATACGAGGACTCGCTGACCACCGCCAAGGCGCTCGACACCGCCATCGAGGCGCTGATCGCCAAGCCGTCGGACGAGACGCTGAAGGCGGCGCGCGAAGCCTGGAAGGCGGCCCGCATCCCCTACCAACAGACCGAAGTCTACCGTTTCGGCAACCCGATCGTCGACGACTGGGAAGGCCGCGTGAACGCATGGCCGCTCGACGAAGGCCTGATCGACTATGTCGACAAGAGCTACGGCGCCGAATCCGACGAGAACAAGCTCTACACCGCCAATGTGATCGCCAACCCGTCGATCGAGATCAACGGCCAGAAGGTCGACGCCTCGAAGATCACGCCTGAGTTCCTCTCCGGCACGCTGCAGGAAGCCGGTGACATCGAAGCCAATGTGGCCAGCGGCTACCACGCCATCGAATTCCTGCTGTGGGGCCAGGACCTCAACGGCACCGCCGCAGGTGCCGGCAACCGCCCCTTCACCGACTACGACACCGCCAACTGCACCGGCGGCAATTGCGATCGTCGTGGCCAGTATCTCAATGCGGCTTCCGACCTGCTCGTCGCCGATCTCGAAGAGATGGTCGGCAACTGGAAGGCCGACGGTGCTGCCCGCAAGGCGCTGCTCGACGGCGACGCCAAAACCGGCATATCGACCATCCTCACCGGCATGGGTTCGCTGTCCTACGGCGAACTGGCCGGCGAGCGCATGAAGCTCGGCCTTCTGCTGCACGATCCGGAAGAGGAGCACGACTGCTTCTCCGACAACACCCACATCTCGCACCTCTATGACGCCGTCGGCATCCGCAACGCCTATCACGGCAGCTACAAGCGCATCGACGGCTCGACAGTCGAAGGCCCGTCGGTCTCCGACCTGGTCAAGGAAGCGGACGCCGCGCTCGACACCGAGCTGAGCGGCAAGCTGGACACGACTGTCACCAAGATGGAAGCGATCCAGGCCCGCGCGGTTGGCGGCGAGGCCTATGACCAGCAGATCGGCGAAGGCAATGCCGAGGGCAACGCGACGGTCCAGGCGGCCATCGACGCACTGGTCGACCAGACCAAGTCGATCGAGCGCGCCGTCGCGGCCCTCAAGCTCGACGCCATCGCCTTTGAAGGCTCGGACAGCCTGGATTCGCCAGACAAGGTCTTCCAGTGAGGGCCTACGACGCCTAAATTTCTCTAGCCAAACGGCGCGCCAAAGGGAGCGCGCCGTCAGCCACGGTCATTCGAAACCATGCTTATCTGCCATTGCAATCTGATTACCCAAAAGGAGATCGAAGACACAATCGTCGAACTTTTGGACAGGGACCCGTGGACACTGATCGTGCCCGCGAAGGTTTATCATACGCTGCAAAAACGAGGACGTTGTTGCGGCTGCTTTCCAAATGTGGTCGAAACGATAATTCGGGTCACCGAAGCTTATCACGCTCGTTCTGAATCGGGCGAGATGGATGTCGTTTCACACCTGGACCGCGTCAGAGAGTTGCGCGTTCAATTTGGGAGCAAGGCTAATGAAGGGCGAAAAACAGGTCATCGAGCGGCTTAACGAGGCGCTTTTCCTCGAACTCGGCGCGGTCAACCAGTATTGGGTGCACTTTCGCCTGCTCGAGGACTGGGGCTACGGCAAGCTCGCCAAGAAGGAGCGCGCGGAATCGATCGAAGAGATGCACCACGCAGACAAGCTTGTAGCGCGCATCATTTTCCTCGAAGGCCATCCCAATCTGCAGTCGGTGTCGCCACTGCGCATCGGCCAGAACGTCAAGGAAGTGCTCGAAAGCGATCTCGCCGGCGAATATGACGCTCGCACCTCCTACAAGAAATCCCGGGACATCTGCTCCCAGCATGGCGACTACGTATCCATGAAGCTCTTCGAGGAACTGCTTGCCGACGAGGAAGGTCACATCGACTTCCTTGAGACGCAGCTGCAGTTGCTCGCCGAGATCGGCGAAGAGAAGTACGGCCAGCTCAACGCCGAGACAGCTGACAAGGCCGAATAGGACATGCCGGAATGCGGCGCATTTTCCTGACCACGCGCCGCGCCCAGGCCGGTAGGCCCGCCCAAGATATCCAAGGCACCCCCACCCCTAGCCTCTCCCCACAAGGGGGAGGGGGACGCGGTCATACGCATTCTGACCAGAGCCGTCCGGGTCTGGCGGTTGACGGCGTTGACACAAGATCCCCCTCCCCCTTGTGGGGAGGGGTTAGGGGTGGGGGTCTCTTTCCGCCTGTGAACCAGCGCTGCGCCAAGGTGCTATTGGGTTTACTTGCGGCCAATCTGATCCTGGCTCTGCAAACGACCGCAGCCCTTTCAGGCGAAGCGGTTCCGGCCGGCCTGGCCACAGAGCGCACCGACCTCAACCCCAAGGACATGGCGCGCGTCGAAAAGATCGTCAGGCCGACCACCGACTTCAGCAAGGCTGAACAATTCGAGCGGATGCAGGGCGGGGCCGGAACCTCGGAAAAACGCATCAATCAGGACGCGTTCTCGCAATCCTCGGCCAACATCACCTTCGAGGAAGAAGGTACGTTCAAGCTCGGCAACGGCATGTTCCGCAAGCTGTGGGTGTCGTCGCCATCGTCGACCCAGGCATCCGACGGGCTGGGACCGCTGTTTAACGCGCGTGCCTGCCAGAGCTGCCACCTCAAGGACGGGCGCGGCCATCCGCCGGAAGGCGGCACGGACGCGACCTCGATGTTCCTCAGGCTTGCCCGAACAGCTGAGACGGCAGAGGAAAAGGCAGCGATCGCCGACCGCAAGGTGCTGAACTTCCCCGATCCGGTCTATGGCGGCCAGTTCCAGGACCTCGCCGTACCCGGGTTCAAGGGCGAGGGCCAAATGGTCATTTCCTACCAGCAGTTTCCGGTCCAGCTTTCCGACGCCAAGACGGCGCTGCGCTGGCCGATCTATTCCGTGGCCGATCTCGGCTATGGTCCGATGGACCCGAAGACGACGCTGTCGCCACGCGTCACGCCGCCAATGATCGGCCTCGGGCTCGTCGAGCAGATCCACCCGGCAGACATCCTTGCCAATGCCGACCCCGACGACAAGGACGGCGACGGCATTTCAGGCAAGCCCTCCATCGTGCGCGACCACAAATCAGGCGAACTGACGCTGGGCCGTTTCGGCTGGAAGGCGTCGGCGCCGTCGATCCGCCAGCAGTCGGCCGATGCCTTTGCCGGCGACATAGGTATTTCGACGCCCGATGTGCCAAAGCACTGGGGCGATTGCTCCGAGGCGCAGACGGCATGTAGGGAAATGCCCAACGGCGTGCAGGAACGGCTCGGAGCCACCGAGGCGCCCGACCCGATCATGGACCTGGTCACCTTCTACTCGCAGAACCTTGCGGTGCCGGCGCGGCGCGACATCGACGACCCGCAAGTGCTGCGCGGCAAGCAGATGTTCTACGAGGCCGGCTGCGCCTCCTGCCACATGCCGAAATTCGTCACCCGCCGCGACGCGCCCAACAAGGCGCAGAAATTCCAGCTGATCTGGCCCTATTCCGATTTCCTGCTGCACGACATGGGCGACGAGCTCGGCGACGGCCAGCAGGTCGGCGATGCCACCGGCAACGAATGGCGCACGCCGCCGCTGTGGGGCATCGGCCTGACCAAGACCGTCAACGGCCATACCTTCTTCCTGCATGATGGCCGCGCCCGCAACCTGGCCGAGGCGATCCTTTGGCACGGCGGCGAAGGCCAGGCATCGCGTGACCGTTTCGCAGCGCTGCCGGCGCAAGACCGCGATGCGCTGGTCAAATTCCTGGAGTCGCTCTGATGACTGGACGTCCTCTGGCCACTGCCCTCGCCCTGCTCCTCTCCTCGACCGCCGCCTTGGCCAGCGAGGCATCGGACAAGGTGATTGCCGCCGCCATCGACGGCTTCATCCGGCCGGCCTATGGCCGGCTGGCCGAAACGACGGCCGATCTCGGTAAGTCAATGATTACGCTTTGCGCGACGCCGTCACCCGACAATCTGGCTGCGGCGCGCGCGACGTTCGCCCGGACCACCGCCACCTGGTCGGAAGTCGAGATCATCCGCTTTGGCCCTATCACCGAACAGAACCGGCTCGAGCGCCTGCTGTTCTGGCCCGACCGCAAGGGAACCGGGCTGAAGCAGGTGCAGGCGGCCCTCGCCGACCAGGATGCCACCGCCACCGATGCCGCCACGCTCGGCCAGAAAAGCGTTGCGATGCAGGGGCTCGGCGCGCTGGAATTCGTGCTGTTTGGCACCGGCGCCGACGAGCTCGCCGGCACGTCCGCCGCGTATCGCTGCGCCTATGGCAAGGCGATAGCGGGTAACATCGGGGCAGTCGCCTCCGACGTCGATGCCGCCTGGCGCGACGACAAGGGTTTTGCCAGCCAGTGGAAGAACCCCGGCGCCACCAACCCGCTCTACCGCGACGCCAACGAGGCCCTGACCGAACTGCTCGAAGTCTACGTCAACGGGCTCGAACTGGTGCGCGACGTGCGCGTCAATAGCTTCCTCGGCAAGGATGCCGCGTCAGACAAGCCCAAGCAGGCGCTCTATTGGCGCTCGCAAGGCACCGGCGCCTCGCTTGCCGGCAACATATCGGGCATGGAAGCGCTTTTTTCGGCTTCCAAATTCGGCGAGCTGGTACCGGCCGAAGAGCGCTGGGTCGCCGAGTCGATCGGTTTTGAATTCACCAATGCGCAGGCAGCAGCAGCCGCAGTCACCGGGCCGATCGATGCGGCGCTTGCCGATCCCGCCAAACGCGAAAAGCTCGGCTTTTTCGCGCTGGTAACGTCGAGCCTGTCGGAACAGTTCGGTACCAGGCTGTCGGGCGCGCTTGGCCTGACCGCCGGCTTCTCGTCGCTCGACGGCGACTGAGCGCCACGCCAAGGCAGAGCCTGCGAAGGAGACAACCATGCTCGGGAAGCCCACGCCGCTGTTCGACCGCCGCGATTTCCTCAAGGCAGCGGGCGCGACTTTCCTTTTGTCGCTGACGCCAACCAGGCGCGCGCTGGCGCTCGACACCGACGCAATGTTCGCCACGGCTTACCAGGCTCGATCGGGCGAATATGGCGTGGCGATCCTGTCGGAAGCGGGTAAGATCCTGCACAGCGTCACCCTGCCGGAGCGCGGACACGACGTCACCTTCGATCCGATCTCGCACAAGTCGGTGGTGTTCGCGCGCCAGCCGGGCACCTTCATGCTGGTCTTCGACCATACCGGCAAGGACGCGCCGCTGACGATCCCGAGCGTCGCCGGCCGCCATTATTACGGACACGGCGTGTTCTCGCCCGACGGCGCGCTGCTCTACGTGACCGAGAACGACTTCGACAACGCCGCCGGCATGGTGGGCGTCTATGATGCCCGTGACGGCTTCCGCCGTCTCAGCGAGTTCCCGACCCATGGCGTCGGCCCGCACGAGCTGATCCTGCTCGGCGATGGGCGCACGCTCGCCATCTGCAATGGCGGCATCGAGACCCATCCGGATTTCGGCCGCGCCAAGCTCAACATCCTGACGATGAAGCCGTCCTTCGTGCTCGTCGACCGCATTTCAGGCGATCTGCTGGAAAAGCATGAACTGCCTGAAAAGCTTCACCAATTGTCGATCCGGCACATGGACATCGACGCGGCGGGCACGGTCTGGTTCGGCTGCCAGCACGAAGGTCCGGCGACGGAAAAACCGCTGCTGGTCGGCCGCGCGGCGCGTGGCGAAGAACTCGCCATGCTGGAGATGCCCGAGGACATCCTCGGCGGCTTCCGCAACTATATCGGCTCGGTTGCAGCCAACCGCGATGCCGGGCTGATCGCGGTGTCATCGCCGCAAGGCAACGCCTGGGCGATGATCGAAGCCAAGACCGGCAAGGTGGTCGCGAAGAACGATCTCGTCGAGGTCTGCGGCCTGGCGCCCGACCGCGACCGCTTCCTGGCAACCACGGGTGCCGGCCTCATCGTCGAACCCGACGGCAAGCAGACCGACGATCCCGAGCATGTCTGGGACAACCACATGCTGCGCATCAATGCGTAATCTTTTACTTACCTAAATAAGTCCTGACACGTCCGAAAAAGCGACCGCCTTGCGCAGCACGGCCAGGAAGCGTTCGCCGGCGACGTCGGCCGAACCGCTGTTGTCGATGGCGACGTAGCCCGGACCGCTCAGATCATGCGGTGCGGTACGCGCCAGCCGCGCCAGCACTTCGCCGCGCGATTCACGTCCACGCGCGGCAAGCCGCTCTGCCAGGATTTCGGGCGATGCCGTGATTTCGACCACCGCGACATTGGCGTAGCGCTGGCGTAGCGCCGGAATCACCCCGCGCGACGTGTTGGCGACAACGACGTGGCCGACCGAGATCGCATCGTCGACCGACGCCGGAATGCCGTAACGCAAGCCGTGCGCCTCCCAGGACAGCGCAAAGGCACCCGATGCGTCTGCCTCGATGAAGGCGGCATCGGCGAGCGTGTCGTGATCCTCGGTCGCGCCGTCGCTGTGGCGGGTGATGACGCGGCGGGCGAACTCGACATGATCGTCGTCGCTCAGGCGCTCGCGGACATAGGCAATCAGCGTGTCCTTGCCGGCACCGCTGGGGCCAACGACGGCGACGAAGACGCCGTTGCGGACAGGCGAGCCAAGCCGGGTCAATTCACGCTCGATCAAAGCTGAAACCATCATGCGACGTCATTTCCTCCAGGCCAGAGCCCCCGCCCTGGCAGCACCGGCCCCTTGTCTGGTGGCTCGGTGCATTGAACATCTCCAGCGCCAGCCTGTCACGCACCATGGCTTGGACCACGGGCGGGCGGCGGCACTGCGATGCCATTAGGCGATTTGCATGACGGAATGACGAAACGAAAATGGCGGAGCGGCAATTGCGCCCCGCCATGCGGGATCAGGCGACCTTGTCGCGGACCTGATAGTCCTTGATCGCGGCGAAGCGGATCATCTTCCAGCGCTCGGCCTCGTAGTTGAGCGAGAATTCGTGCTGGGCAAGGAACACCGGGTCATTGTCGAGATCGCGGGCGATGTCGCCACGATGGCTTTCGATGAAGCGGTGCAGGTCGGCCTTGTCGTCGGCGTCGATCCAGCGGCAGATCGAAAACCGCGCCATCTCGAAATCGACCGGCAGCGTGTATTCCACCGACAGCCGCTCCTTGAGCACGTCGATCTGCAGCGCGCCGACGACGCCGACGATGGCCGGCGAGCCGTCCTCGGGCTGGAACAGTTGGACCACGCCCTCCTCGGCCATCTGGTTCAGCGCTTCCTTGAGCTTCTTGGCCTTCATCGCATCGCCAAGGCGGACGCGGCGCAGGATTTCAGGCGCGAAGTTCGGAACGCCACGGAACAGGATGTCCTCGCCCTCGGTCAGCGTGTCGCCGATGCGCAGCGTTCCGTGGTTGGGAATGCCGACCACGTCGCCGGCATAGGCCTCGTCGGCGGTGATGCGCGAGCGGGCGAAGAAGAACTGCGGCGCCGACAGGCTCATCTGCTTGCCGGTGCGCACCAGCTTGGCCTTCATGCCGCGCTTGAGCTCGCCCGAGCAGACGCGGACGAAGGCGATGCGGTCGCGGTGGTTGGGATCCATGTTGGCCTGGATCTTGAAGACGAACGACGTCATCTTCTCTTCCGTCGCCTCGACCTTGCGCGTGTCGGCCTCCTGAGCGCGCGGCGCCGGGCCGAAATCACCCAGCGCCTCGATCAGGTCGCGAACGCCGAAGTTGCGCAGCGCCGAGCCGAAATAGACCGGCGTCATATGGCCCTCGCGAAAAGCCTGCAGGTCGAACGGCCGGCAGGCCTCTCGGGCGAGTTCCAGTTCCTCGATGAAGGTCGGGCGCTCATTGTCGGGCAACAGGCCGGCGGCGCGGTTGGAGTCGGGGCCGTGCACCGGCGTGCGCTCGGCCTCGGCGTCGCCACGGCGCACCGCGTTCTGGGCGAGGTGGTAGGTGCCGGAGAAGGTCTTGCCCTGACCGATCGGCCAAGTGATCGGGGCGGTATCGAGCGCCAGCTTCTCTTCGATCTCGTCGAGGATCTCGAATGTGTTGCGCGCCTCGCGGTCCATCTTGTTGACGAAGGTGATGATCGGGATGTCGCGCAGGCGGCAGACCTCGAACAGCTTCAGCGTCCGCGGTTCGATACCCTTGGCGGCGTCGATGACCATGACGGCGCTGTCGACCGCCGACAGCGTGCGATAGGTGTCGTCGGCGAAGTCTTCGTGGCCGGGCGTGTCGAGCAGGTTGAAGACGTTGTCGCCATACTCGAAGGTCATGACGGAGGTCACGACCGAGATGCCGCGCTCGCGCTCGATCTTCATCCAGTCCGAGCGGGTCTGGATCTTGTCCTTCTTGGCCTTGACCTCGCCGGCAAGCTGGATCGCGCCACCGAACAGCAGCAGCTTTTCGGTCAGCGTCGTCTTGCCGGCGTCAGGGTGCGCGATGATCGCGAAAGTACGGCGGCGCGCCACCGCCTTTTCGATGTCTTCAGCCATCGGGGATTCCTTGTGATGGCGGGCTTCTAACAGCCGATACCGCGCCTGTCGAGGAATTGGAACGATGCGGGGCGCGCCGATGTCCTCCCTCCCCCTTGTGGGGAGGGAGACGTGAGCGTCGCGTCTAGCCCTTCAGCTCGAACCCGCCCTCGGCCACCGTCTCGCCGTTGACGATCAGTTCGATCAGGTGATGGCCGGGATAATGCTTGCGCGTGGTGAAGTCGCGTACCGCCTGGCTGATCGAAAGCTCCTTCTGGCCGCCCGGCGCAAGGTTGATTTCCTTGAGCTTGAACACCTTCTTCGAGCTGCCGCCGCTTTTCTTGACGTAGTGCACGGCATAGTCGACCACCAGTTGCTGTACAGTCTCAGCGGTCGAGGCAATGTTCGCCCTGAGCGTGATGCGGCCGCCGAGCAGGATCGCGGCAGGCTGGATCGCAAAGGTCTCGACACGCACCATCGGCTTGCCCGTCGTGCCTATCGCGCCGAGCGCGCGCGGATCGCCCTTCTTGATCATCGTGCGCAGCGCGTGCTTGACGATCCAGGCGGTGTTCCTGTCTTCCATGTCCCACGCCGATACACGGTCGATCACCCGGTCAGGATGATCCTTGGAAATGTCGTTGAGGTGGTTGGCCACCGACTTGCGCACATAAAGGCTCGGATCGCTGCGCAGCGCATCGAGGATGGGCGCCGTCGGCGACGGATCCTTGATCAGCTGCTTGAGCTGGAACGACCACGGCAGCCGCGGGCGCGAACCCTCGCTGGCCAGACGGCGCACATGCTCGTTGTCGTCGAGCGCCCAGCCGCGCATCACCTTTAGCGTCCCGTCGAAATCCCTGGCCAGGAAATGCCGGATGGCGAACTCGGCCGAACCGAAGCGGGTGAAGTGGCTCAGCGCCTGCATCGACAGGTCGAAATGGCCCTTGCCGTAGAGCGCGACATATTCGGAAAGGACGATCGAGGCGAAGCCATGCTGGATACGCGGCGCCAGTTCGTGCAGCACTCCGACAGCATGTTCGAAACTACCGGGCATGGCGCCGTGCAGGCTGATCGCCGTCTGCCGCAGACGCTGCATGATGCCGAGATCGTCGAGATTGGCGGTCGCCAGCGCCATGAACTTTTCCGCGTCGAAGGCAGGCGAGATGGAAGCCGTCTCCGTGGCGATATGGCGAAGGCGCTCCCGGTCGAAGATTTCCTTGAGTGCCGGGGCGGCTAGCGTCTGGTCTTCCGTCATCGATCTCGTCCTGCATGGCGCCCCCGCGCCGGCCGCTGTGCATCCATCCGGATGCAGGGCTTGCTGCGCAGATACGAAGCGAGCCTCCAATCTACAACCTCTCTCCTGCCAATGAGCTGTCAGTAGATTTGCCGGATGCGGCATTTGCAGGGAATTGCGCTGCCGTTGACGACCGGCGCGGACAGGCGGAAAATATTCCGCAAGCGCGCGACATCTAGCGCCATTCCAGGAGGTCGCCATGACCATCCACCAGGAAGTGCACATCAAGGGTTCGCCCAAGAACATCTACGAGCTGCTGCTCGATTCCACCCGTTTCCAGGCAATGACCGGCGGCCGCGCGGCTCATATCTCAACACATGAAGGCGGCGAGGTGTCGATGTTCGGCGGCGACATCGAGGCCCGCAATGTCGAGCTGGTGCCGAACCGCCGCATCGTCCAGGCATGGCGTTCGCGCGCCTGGCCGGAAGGCACCTATTCGATCGTGCGCTTCGAATTGCAGGCCGACGGCACCGGCACGCGGCTGACGTTCGACCAGGCCGGCTACCCCCGCTCAGCACACGCAACGCTCGATGAGGCCTGGTCAAAGATGTACTGGGGGCCGATGAACAAGGCGCTCACGCACCATTGAGCGACAGCCTAGGCGCCCTTCAGGCGTCGGCTGCCTGTTGCGCCAGGGCGACATAGTCCGCGACATGCCGGTCATCGATGTCCGACACGGTCAGGAGCTTGATGTGGCGCCGCAGCTTGCCCTGCCCCAGGAGCACGCCATGCCGGTCCGGCAAGGCCGCCCCCTCGCTGAACTCCAGCGTGACGTGACCGGCATAGGAGAAGACGCCGCAAAACGGTGCCCGCGCCGAAAACAGGATGCCACCGTATTTGATCTCTTCGGAGATGGACGGACCGGAGCGCAGCACGATCTCGCGTACTCTCGACACGATCGCGAAATGGTCCGTCTGATGATCGCGCATGTCGTCGAGGAGCGTTTGAACGCGATTACCGGTCATGGCCAACTCGTGATGCGTAGAACTGCCTGAACTCGGCAGATGGCTCCCTGTTGGAATAGATGTAGAGCGTGATGCCGTTGGGGTCCTGGATCGCGAAGCCACGATCACCCCACGGATGATCCTCGATCGGCATGACGGGCACCAGCCCGGCCTCCGTCATTTGCCGGTAGTCGTCATCGACGTCGTCGACGCAGAAATTGTAGGTCAGCCCTGCCGTATTGCATAACGGCTGTTCCCCTTGCGGCTCCATGAACTGCAGCGAAAGCCCGTCTCCGAATTCAAGGCTGACGAACCATCCGCAATCGAAGGCGGGGTGTGCGCCGAAATGCCTGATGTAGAAGTCGCGGGTCTCGGTGACGCGTTTGGTCGTGATGCAGGGAGATGCCGTCGTCGGGCGCATTGTCTCTACTCGTCTGTCGATTGGTTGTGCGGGCGGGCCGGCGGTAAGTCCGGCATGGCGGAAGCGATCTCGACGAGGCAGCCATTGAGGTCGCGGACATAGCCGACGATCTGGCCCCACGGCTTGTTTTCAGGCCGCTTTACCGGCGTGGCGCCAGCGGCAACCGCCTTGCGATAGGCATCGTTGGGATCGGAGAAGATCAAAGCGAGTTCGAAACCCGCCGCCAGGTCACTCTTGCGGTTGGGGCGAATGGCGAGCCCGTTCATCTCGGCCATGGCCTCGCCGGCGAAAGACAGGGTCGTCTGACCGGTGTCCATTTCGGCGTAGAGATTGCTCTCGTGGATGAACTTGCGTCGCAGGCCGAATGCGGCCTCGTAGAACGACACGGTCGCCTCGACATCGGCAACGTAAAGGATGGTGTAGCCAAGGCGCGCGGACATCGCAAAGTCTCCAGAACAATGGGCCGTGACAGGCAGGCACGCCGCGCATCAAGAGCATGCAGGCAGCTGAGACCGTCCGGCTATCGCTGGATCATTGCGCTCTGCTCCGATTCCTTCTTGAACAAATCGGACATCAGTCGCGCAGGCTGACGAGGGTGACAGCGGGAAGTCGTGCCGGCGAGAAGCCGCCCATGCGCCTGAACACGCGGCTCATATGCGCCTGGTCCGAAAAACCGGCCTCCAGGGCCGCATCGGCGGCGCTCAGGCGGTGATCCCGCAGCAGCCGCAAGGCGCGGTGGAACTGCAGAACGGCCGCAAACGCCTTTGGCGCCAGCCCCGTCGCCTTGACCACCAGGCGCTGCACGGTCCGCTCGGAAACATCGTGCATGCCGGCAACGTCGCTTATGCGCAAGCGCCCGCCGGATGCGTGAAAGGCGCTGATCACGCTGCGGCCCAGCGGCGTGAGCTTGAAGCGGCTGTTGGCGACGCGCTGGCGAACGAAATCCGTCACCCGCGCGACAAGCTCGGCCTGGTCCTGAGCAGGCATGCAAAGCGATTTCAGCGCGGGGCATGCCGCGAGCGCATCGGGACCGATCAGATTGGAGTTCGCCATTTCCGCCGGTTCAAATCCGAGAACCTTCTCGAAACAGCCCGGGCGAATGCGAACGCCGACAAATCCCATGCCGGGTTCGATGGCGACATCATAGAAGCGCGTAATCGGGCCGGTGATGACGACAGTCATGTCGGTGACCGGTTTCTGCCCGGCATCGAACCTGACGATGATATCGCAACGGCCGTCCGGCAGGACACGGTAGCTTCCGGCACGATCGCTGACCGACGTCCACACTGCTTCGACCTCGTTACTGAGGTCGGCGGCCAGGCCCAGTTCGGAGTAACAAGCCGACAAGGTCATTCGAGCCAGCTCGATCCGTTTGCGCGAAACACATGGGTGATTGCCGGTTCAACGCGGCCAACATGTCTCCACCAGATAGCAGACTTCAGCCGGCCAGTGCCAGCTGGGCCAATGACGGCTGGAACGGGCGGACCGTCATTTCATCGCGCGTCATGGTGACAAAGCTCGACGGCGGCACCGCCTGCCAGCTCTGGCCTTCGCGGTCGAAGGGCTCGGAGACGATGCAGCGCCCGGTTTCGCCGTCGCGCGTGTAGAGCGTCGGTGCATGTCCGTCGGTGGCATAACGCACGGCAAACAGGTTCTGGCCGTCGCTGAAGGCGGCCGTCAGCTTCAGCTGCGGGTCGACGCCGGCACTCCGTGCTGCCTCGACGACACGGCTGGTGGCGCGTGCGACGGCACCTTGCGGCTCAGCGTCGAGCCCCTCTTCCAGCATCAGCAGGAAAAACAGCTCGGAATCCGTGGTGCCCTGGCGCTGCTCGTAGAGGTCGTCATTGATGCTGGCTTCGAGCCGGCGCCGGATCTTTTCGAAGCCCGAGATCTGGCCGTTGTGCATGAAGCTCCAGCGGCCAGAAACGAACGGGTGGCAGTTGGCGCGGCTGGTGGCGCCGCCGGTCGATGCCCTGACATGAGCGAGAAACAGGCCTGACTTGATCTGCCGGCACAGGCTCTTGAGATTAGGGTCCGACCAGGCCGGCAGGATGTCGCGATAGAGGCCCGGCTCGGGCCGCTCGCCATACCAGGCGAGACCGAAACCGTCGCCATTCGTCGGCGACTTGGCTTCCTGGGCGCAGTGGCTCTGGGCGATCAGCGAATGGCAGGGCGCCGTCACGATGTCTTCGAGGAAGACCTCTTCACCGATATAGGCTGCCCACCGGCACATGCGCTTCAGCGTCCCCGATTGTGCGTCCGCTCGTAGAGCCGGCGGATGATCGCGCTTGCCGTAGATTCGAACAGGAAGGGTAACAAAGCGTGAATGAGTGCTGCACCCGCGGCGAGAAACAGCTGGCCGGCGAACCAGCCGGCAAAACGCATGTGCTCGAAATAGGTCTCGTCGACCGCCTCGGGATGGGCGGTGAACAGCTTTGCGATACGTGCGGACATCGAAACCTCCCTGGCTGACATGTGTATAGTCTCACGGCAAAGAGGTTCAGCGATCCCAATTTGTCCTTGTTATTTGCCATTTCTTGGGACAATCATCCCAAATGTCCGGAGAACTCGATACGATCGATCGAAGAATCCTCGCCGAGCTGCAGCGCGACAGCACGCTTTCGGTCGACCAGCTGTCGGAACGCGTCGGCCTGTCGCGCAATGCCTGCTGGCGTAGGGTCAAGCGACTCGACGACGAACGCTTCATCACCGGCCGTGTCGCGCTCGTCGATGCCGACAAGCTCGGCCTTGGCCTGTCGGTGTTCATCCTGGTACGCACGTCGAGCCACGATCCCGAATGGCTGGCCAAATTCCGCGCCGGCGTGACTTCGTTTCCCGAGATCACCGGCGTCTATCGCATGTCGGGTGACCTCGACTATGTGTTGCGTGCCCGCGTCGCCGATGTGAAAGCGTATGACCGTCTCTACCAGCGCCTCATCGCCAAGGTACCGCTGTCGGACGTCTCGGCCTCCTTCGTCATGGAGGAGATCCGCGAAACGACTGTCGTGCCGGTGGAAATTCGCTGAGTGCGACCTGTTGTGAATTGACCTGCCCTGGACGCTGTCTCATAGGATCGCCGCCATGACATCCATCGCCGCAACCTCCTCCGCCCCCATCATCGGGATCGTCCGTTTGCCGCATGCCGGCGACCTGCCCCTGCCGTCCTACGAGACGTCGGGTGCAGCCGGCATGGACCTGCGCGCCGCCGTGCCGGACGACCGGCCGCTGCTGATCCTGCCCGGCAAGCGCGCCTTGGTGCCGACCGGCCTGATCTTCGAGATATCAGAAGGTTTTGAAGGCCAGGTGCGCCCGCGCTCCGGCCTCGCCTTCAAGCACGGCATCACCTGCCTCAACACACCCGGCACCATCGACAGCGACTATCGCGGCGAGGTCAAGGTGCTGCTGATCAACCACGGCGACGAGGACTTTTATGTCGAGCGCGGCATGCGCATCGCCCAGATCGTCATCGCATCGGTGACCCGCGCCGAGGTCGAAGAGCGCGACCTCGCGGCTGAGACGACGCGCGGCGCCGGCGGCTTCGGCTCGACCGGCACGGCATGAGCAGACCCAGGCTCGTCATCTTCGACTGCGATGGCGTGCTCGTCGACACCGAGCCGCTGGCCAACCAGCGGCTGTCGGCCTGGCTGACCGAGGCGGGTTACCCCGTCAGCTACGAACAATGCCGCCAGCAATTCGTCGGGCGCAGCCTGGTGTCGGTGCAAAAAGAGGTCGAAGCGACGGGCGTCAGCCTCGGTCCTGATTTCGTCGAGCGCTGGTATCGCGAGCTGCCCGAACTGTTTGCGACTGGCGTGCAGGCCATTCCGCATATCGAGACCTTCGTCGGCGCTGTCCAGTCCGCCGGCATCGCCTATTGCGTGGCGTCGTCGGCGCGGGTCAACAAGATGCACATGACGCTCGGCCAGACCGGGCTGCTCACCCATTTCCGCGACGTGCTGTTTAGCGCCACCATGGTCGAGCGCGGCAAGCCGTTTCCCGATCTCTTCCTCCATGCCGCAACCACGATGGGCTTCGAGCCTTCCGACTGCATCGTCATCGAAGACAGCGTCGCGGGCGCCCAGGCTGGTCGTGCTGCCGGCATGCGGGTGTTCGGCTATCACGGCGACCCGCATTCCGACCGCGACGGGCTGGTGGCGAGCGGTGCCGTGCCGTTCGACGACATGCGCAAGCTGGCAGGATTGATTCCGATCGCCTGAAACAGCGTTTGAGCCCTTGCCGGCTCCGGTCTAGGATTGCCTTTTCCAAAACAGTCGAGGCGAGGCGATGGACAAGGGCGCGGTCTTCCGGAAATTGCACGAGGCGCCGGGCGCCTTCATCATTCCCAATCCGTGGGACATCGGCACCGCCAAGCTCCTGGCCTCCTTCGGCTTCGAGGCGCTGGCGACGACGAGCGCCGGCTACGCCTTTTCGCGCGGACGGCCCGACGGCGACGTCGGCTTCGAGGAGATGATCCACCATTGCCGCGACCTGGCGCACGCGACCGGATTGCCGGTCTCGGCCGACCTCGAGAAGGGCAAGGGCGACAGCCCCGAAAGTGCCGGCGAGACGATCTTCGCCGCCGAAGCCGCGGGGCTTGCCGGCTGCTCGCTCGAGGACCACACCGGCGACGCCGACAAGCCGATCTACGATTTCTCGCTGGCGGTCGAACGCGTGACGGCGGCCGCCGAGGCGGCGCGGGCGCTGAAGCACGATTTCGTGCTGACGGCGCGCTCGGAGAATTTCCTCTGGGGCCGGCCCGATCTCGACGACACGATCAAGCGGCTGCAGGCGTTCGAGAAGGCCGGCGCCGACGTGCTGTATGCGCCTGGGATCACGGACCTCGACATGATCCGCACGCTGTGCAGTTCGGTCACGAAACCGGTCAACGTGCTGGCGGTGCCGGGTTTTTCGGTCGCGGTGCTGGCCGAAGCCGGCGCCAAGCGCATTTCGCTCGGCTCGAAGCTCACCGCATACGCCTTCGGCATGATGGAGCAGGCGTCGCGCGAAATGCTCGGCCAGGGCACGTTCGAGTTCGCCCGCGACGGCATCGCCTACGCCAAGCTGCAGGCGATGTTCGGCCGCGACGGCTGAGCGGACATTGGCCAGCCGCCGCGCCACCGTCACGCCCGCGCCATGGCCGGCCTGCGTTCGGCCGCCGACACGCTCTTGTGCAGATGCACCATCATCGCCGCGGCGAAGAGCGGGGTCAGTAGGTTGAGGATCGGCACGGCGAGGAAGGCCGCGATGACGAGGCCGGCCAAGAACACCGTGCCGGCGTTGCGGCGACGCAGGTCCTTGGCCTCCTGCTCGGAGCGGAAGCGCATGGCGGCGAATTCGAAGAATTCGCGGCCGAGCAGGTAGCCGTTGACCAGGAAGAAGGCGCCGATGTTGACGATGGGGATGAACATCAGCAGCAGCGCCAGCAGATTGCCCAAAATGACGATGCCGAAAAACTTGATCGCCAGAACGAGCGAGCGCAGCGCCGGCACCGGGCGACCGGGCGTATCCCGGGGATAGTTGGTCTTCTCGACGACCTCGGCGACGTCGTCCAAAAACAGGCCCGCGACGATCGCCGTCACCGGCGCGATCAGCAAAGCGAGACCGAGCGCCAGGCCGATGCCGGCAATGATCGCGGCGATCAGGCCGAGCCAGCCGGTCCAGGCCGGCAGGCCGGGCAGCATGGCATCGATCCACGGCCAGGCGAGCCAGTCGAACAGCTCGCGGATGCCGAACCAGAGCGCAACCAGCGCAAGCAACGTCAGCCCCAGCGTCTTCAAAAACACCGTGCGGAATTCGGCCGAAAAGAGCTGGCTTGCGGCGGTGCGGGCGGCATCGAGGATCATGTCTTTGTGGTCGCTCCCTGTTTGCGTCCTGAGATAAGGTGCCGCACGGTCGGCCTCAAGCGCTCGCCAGCCAAATTGCCGGGTAGGCAAACGTGCCGCGAGCCGCTAAACGCAATCCGTTTTGCCGAGCTGTCGGCCCCTGTTACGGCGAACGCGCCGCGGAGACCCTGATGAGCCAATATGACGTGCTGTGCATCGGCAACGCCATCGTCGACATCATCGCGCAATGCGATGAGGCCTTTTTGACCGACAACGGCATCATCAAGGGTGCGATGAACCTTATCGACGCCGAGCGCGCCGAACTGCTCTATTCGCGCATGGGCCCGGCGATCGAAGCCTCCGGCGGCTCGGCCGGCAACACGGCCGCCGGCATCGCCAGCTTCGGCGGCCGCGCCGCCTATTTCGGCAAGGTGTCGCGCGACCATCTCGGCGACATCTTCACCCACGACATCCATGCCCAGGGCGTCGCCTTCGACACCGCGCCACTCGACGGCACCCCGCCGACGGCGCGCTCGATGATCTTCGTCACCCCCGACGGCGAGCGCTCTATGAACACCTATCTCGGCGCCTGCGTCGAGCTCGGGCCTGACGACGTCGAGGCCGACAAGGCGAGCGGTGCTGCGGTCACCTATTTCGAGGGCTATCTGTGGGATCCGCCGCTGGCCAAGGAAGCGATCCGCATGACCGCGGCGCATGCGCATGCGGCGGGCCGCGAAGTGTCGATGACGTTGTCGGATTCGTTCTGCGTCGACCGCTACCGCGCCGAGTTCCTCGAGCTGATGCGCTCGGGCACCGTCGACATCGTCTTTGCCAACTCCCACGAGATCAAGTCGCTCTACGAGACCTCGTCCTTCGACGACGCGCTCGCCCAGATCCGCAAGGACTGCAAGATCGCCGCCGTCACCCGCTCGGAGAAGGGCTCGGTCATCGTGCGCGGCGACGAGACCGTGGTGATCCAGGCGACCGAAATCCGCGAGCTTGTCGACACGACAGGTGCCGGCGACCTCTATGCCGCCGGCTTCCTGTTCGGCTACACGCAAGGGCGTTCCCTCAAGGATTGCGGCGACCTGGGTTCGCTGGCGGCAGGGCTGGTGATCCAGCAGATCGGGCCGCGGCCAAGGCAGAATCTGAAGCGCGAGGCCGAACAGGCGGGATTGCTCTGAGCTGAGACTTACCTCCCCCTTGAGGGGAGGTCGCGCCGTAGGCGCGGGTGGGGTCCTAGCGGCAGCGCTCGACATGAACTTACCCTCCTCGCTTCGCTCGGCACCTCCGGCCCTCCGCCATGGCTCCGGGCGTTCGTCGTTCGAAAAGCCAAATCGTTGGCTTTTCGTGGCCTTCGACCACCACTCCTCACCCCCTCAAGGGGGAGGGAGACGTCGCACTCCTCCCTCGCCACGCCCCGTTTCCGGTCTGGCCATTGTGATGGAAAATCCGGGAAGCGGGGCGCGGGGCCGTGCCTGCCGATAGTCTGAGTAATGGCGCGAACCCGCGCTCCGCCGGCGATTTCTGTCTCCGCCCGTTCCGCTTCTCGAAGCATGGGCATTAACGCCCCTGCCCCACTAGCGCATCGTCCAGCGCACCCGGGCCGTATTACCCGGAGGGGAACCCTCGGACGGAACCTCCCCGGGCAACAGGCTACGTCAGCCCACTGCCGGAGGCGCCGGCTCCTCCCCGCATGTCACCGTCGCGACCGGCGTTCCCGCGGGAGGAACTGCGGGAGATGATACGGGAGGTGGAGAGGGG
>NZ_JAFLWW010000005.1 GCF_018555685.1 Aminobacter anthyllidis | reverse complement strand
TCAGGGCACCGTCCTTCGAGCTGATCAGGGAGCAACTGACCACGCCCGTCATCTTCGACGGCCGCAATCTCTACGACCCCGCCGTCGTCGCCCGCCACGGCATCAAATATGTCTCCATCGGGCGGAAAACGGCCGGCCAGGGCCGCCGTGCAAAAAGGGAGTTGGCCGCATGAGGGTGCTTTTTGCCGGCGGCAACGGCTACACGCCCGAATTCAGCGGCGGGGTTCAGTCGAGCACGCATCATCTTGTCGAGCAGCTCAGGGCGCATGGCCATGAGGCCTCGGTGCTCGCCGCTCTGTTTGGCGACGGCATGTTCGGCTTCAAGGCACGCGCCAAGATGAAGCTGCTCATGCAGCGCGCTGTCATCGACACGTTTCCGGGTTATCCGGTTGTCCGCGCCTGGTTCCCGTGGGAGGCAGCCGGCTTTGCCGTGCAGAAACTGAAACCCGATGTCGCGGTGGTGCAGTGCCACAAATCGGTTCCGATCGGAAAGGCGCTGGAGGCCCAGGGCGTGCCGCTTGTCGTCTATCTCAGGAATGTCGAGTTCCATGAACTGGGCGGCGATCTCAGCGAGCTGAAATCGGCGCTTTACATCGCCAATTCGGAGTTCACCGCGCGCACCTATGGGCAGCGTTTCGGCATCGAATCGACGGTCATTCCGCCAACGATCAACCCGGCCCACTACGCCACGCCAACGACGGGAGAGTTCGTGACCCTGATCAACCCTTACGAGGAAAAGGGCTTTGAACTTGCGGTCCGGATTGCTGGGCGATGCCCCGAAATACCTTTCCTGTTCGTCGAAAGCTGGAAGCTGGCCGACGACCACCGCGCCCGCATCGAAGAGACCATCGCGCCGCTCGGCAATGTCAGGCTGGAAAGCCGGACCAACGACATGAAGACGGTCTACGGCCGCACCAAGATCCTGCTTGCGCCAAGCAAATGGGAAGAGGCCTGGGGCCGTGTCGCCTCCGAGGCGCATTGCAGCGGCATTCCGGTCATCGGCTCGCGGCGCGGCGGATTGCCGGAGGCGATCGGCAGCGGCGGAGTGGTGCTGGATTATGACGCACCGCTCGATCTGTGGGTGCAGACGCTGCGTCGCCTGTGGGACGACAGGGTGGAATACAACCGCCTCTCTGCCGCGGCACGGGTGTTTTCCGAGCGCCCGCAGCTTGAGCCCGATGCCCAGTTCGCCACCTTCATGGGCGTGCTCGACCGCGCGGCGGCGCGCGCCCTGCACAAGGCGGCCTGACTTGGCGGCAGTCCGTCCGAATTTCCGGAGAGCGGATCGATGAAAGTCTGTTTTGTCGTCGACAAGTTTCCCTCGCTGTCCGAGACCTTCGTGCTCGACCAGATCTCAGGCTGCCTCGAGCGCGGCATCGAGGTCGGCGTCGTCTGCAACGAGACGACCTTTGGCAAGGAGCGCAACATCGACGACCCGCGCTGGCGCAACCTGCCCGGCGGCATCGAACAATGGTGGGGTGCGCTCGGGCTGCTGCGCCCCTCGCTGCGCCGATGGTCGGGCCGGCTGTGGGACAAGGCGTCGACGGCCCTCGACATCGCCTTTGCCGGCAAGCTCGAGAAATATGACGTCATCGTCGCGCATTTCGGCAACAACGGGCTGCGCGTGGCCAGGGCAATGAAGCAGCGGCGGCTCACAGCCCCCCTGGTGACCATCTTTCACGGCCACGATGTCGGCGCGCCGATGCATGACGGAACGCTGTCGCGCTACGAGGTGGTGTTCCAGCAAGGCGCGCTGCAGCTGCCAGTCAACGGCTTCTTCCGTGATGCGCTGATCAAGGCGGGGGCCGAGGCAGACACGGTCGCCGTGCACCACATGGGGGTCAACACCGAGGCTATCGGCTTTCGCGGCGCCAAGCATGGCAGCGATCCGCTGGCGCTGATTTCGGTCTGCCGGCTCACCGAGAAGAAGGGCATCGAATTTGCCTTGCGCGCGCTGGCCGGGATGCAGGCGGCGCGACCTGAGATCGATTGGTCCTACACGGTGATCGGCGGCGGCGAACTGCTCGACGCGATGAAGCAACTGGCAGCCGAGCTTGGCATCTCAGGACGCGTCGCATTCCTTGGTCCGCGCCCGCATGCCGAGGTCAAGCAGCGGCTCAGCGAGGCGCATGTCTTCGTGCTGCCGAGCGTCAGGGCGGGAGATGGCGATCTCGAAGGCATCCCGGTCGCACTGATGGAAGCTATGGCTGCAGGCCTGACCGTCGTCAGCACCTACCATTCCGGCATTCCCGAGCTGGTCGAGGACGGCAAGACCGGGCTGCTGGCACCCGAAAGGGACGTTGCGGCGCTGGCGCAAAAGCTGGTCTGGATCGCCGACAATCCCGGCGCCTGCGAAAGCCTCGCCGTCGCTGCGCGACGCAAGGTCGAAGAAGATTTCGATTCGGTCCGGCTCAACGACGCCTTCGCCGATACGCTTTATCGCCTCGCCGCAACCAAGGTCGCGGCATGAGCGCCGAAACCCAGCAATTGGGGCGCATCGCGCTCAGGGGGGGAGCGCTCACGGCGGCAGCCCAGGCGATCAAGATCGGCATCCAGTTCGTCTCGGTGGTGATCCTGGCGCGGATGCTGGCGCCGGAGGATTTCGGCCTCGTCGCTTCTGTCGGGCCGATCATCGCCTTTGTCGGGCTGTTCCAGAATCTCGGCCTCCAGCAAGCTGTCATCCAGCGTCCCGAGATCAGCCAGCCGCAGCTCAACCAGGTGTTCTGGGTCAGTGCACTGGCCGGCCTGATCTGCACCGTGATCATCGCGGCGCTTTCGCCGGCGGTTTCGGCGTTCTATGGCGATGCCCGGATGACCGGTATCACGCTGGCCGCCGCAATGCCGCTGCTGCTTGGCAGCCTTGCAGCGCTGCCGCTGGCGCTGATGAACCGCAATTTGCAGTTCGGCCGGCTCGCCATCAATGACGTGGCGACAGCGCTCGCCGGCCTTGGGGCGGCGATTGCCGCCGCCTATGCCGGGCTCGGCTACTGGGCGCTGGTGATCGGACCTGCTGCCGGCGCTATCGTTACGCTGCTCGGCGCCTGGCTGGCGACGCGGTGGAAGCCGGGCAGGCCGAGCGTCAAGGTCGAGCGCGAGATCCTGTCCTTCGGCGCCAACCTCACCGGCTTCAACCTGGTCAACTTCTTCTCGCGCAACCTCGACAACATCCTGATCGGCAAGTTCTCCGGCCCGATCGAGCTCGGCTATTACGACCGCGCCTACAAGCTGCTTTTGTTTCCGCTGCAGAACATCAACCAGCCGCTGTCGCGGCTGATGGTGCCGTTGCTCAGCCGCATCCAGGACGACAAGCCGCGTTTCCGCGAGCTTTACCTGCGCACCAACTGGCTGCTTGCTTTCATCACCGTGCCCGGCATCGCGGCACTGACCATTGCCGCCGAGCCGGTCGTCGCCATCCTGTTCGGCGAACGCTGGCTGGCAGTGGCACCGATCTTCGCCTGGCTCGGCATTGCCGGGCTGATGCAGCCGGTGTCGAGCACGACGGGCTGGATCTTCATCTGCCAGGGCAAGACGAAAACGATGTTTCGTTGGGGGATCTATTCGGCGCTGACCACGGTGTTGTCTTTCGCGGTAGGGCTGAAATGGGGTGCCGTCGGGGTCGCCGCGGCCTATGCCATCAGCGGCTATATGCTGAGGCTGCCAGTGCTGGCGGTGATGCTCGGGCGCACCGGCCCGGTCTCGGCGCTCGACTTCCTGATGGTCCAGGGCCTGCTGATCGTCGCTGCCGCCGTCGCCTGGCTCGGCTACGGCTACCTGCCGGCTTCGCTGACCGCGCAGTCCAACATCGTGGCGGCCGTGACGGCCGCAACCCTAAGCTACGCGGTGGCGCTTGCCTTCATGGTCGCCGTGCCGCAGTCCCGCCGCGCCCTTGTCGAGGCCTGGAAGACCGTCGCCCGCAACATCCGCTGAAATATCTACGAGCAACGGCCTGACGAGGTCGGCGGCCGACATGGCCGAGGCATGTTCTTCCAGCACCGCGGCAAGGTTGGTTGCGCGCAAGCGTTCGAGATCGCCGGCAAAGGCTGCGAGCTTCTGGACGGCTTCGTCAGGGGTCACCGTGTCGATGTCGAGCAGCAGGTCGGCGAGGCCGACGCGCTTGGCAAGCTCCCGGGTCTTGAACTCGTAGGCGATAGGCAGCACCGGCACGCCAACGCACAGCGACATGATCATCATGTGCATGCGGGTGGCGACGACGAAGTCGAAGCCCTTGACCAGCTCCATCAGCTGTTCAGGCGTATGGAACTCGGCATTGACATCGACATGGGCAGCGATTTCGGGGGCCAGTTCGGTGACGATGGCTCGCGCCGTTTTCGAATCGTCATGGGCGTATTCCGGCACGCCCTGGCAGGTCGAAACGAAAGTCACCTGCTTGCCGTGGTCGCGCACCAGCGTCGTGGCGATGTCGCGGATCGAATCCATGTAGCGGCGCATGCCGTCGGCGCCGTCATTGACGTAGTTCCAGTGCCGGACCGAGATGCCGACACGGCCGGTCGGCTGAGGCGGGTGGTCAGTGGAAAGCAGCGTTTCGATGCGCTTCTTGTCGGCGAGCGCGAACACCGAATCGGCGACGACATGGCACTTGTCGGGGCTGTCGACGAGGCCGGCGAGGTGACCGCGCGAGCGCTCGTCGCGCAGCAGGATCAGCGGGCTGCGGTCGAACACCGGCTTCAGTTCGCGACGATTGTAGTCCTTGTCGAACGGTCCCAGCGACTGGGTGAAGAAAACCGGATCCTTGCCGAAGACGGCGTCGATGCGGAACTGGTTGAGGCGGCGTTCGAGATTGTAGTTCTCGACCAGATAGGTGCCGCCTGTTGTGACGACGAGGTCGGCCTGCCGGTACATGTCGAGGCTGCGGCGGTCCTCGGCGCTGAACATCGTCTCGTCGAGCGCCCGGCTCTTGCCGCAGTGGCGCAGCGCGCTCAGTGCGAGGCGGTTGTAGATCGGCTTGGCCAGGTTCTTCAGTCGGTTGTCGTCGTATGGGTACTTGAAGATCGATTCCGACAGCAGCTTGCGGATCTCGATGTCGGGATAGGCCTGCCTGGAATAGAGCCGCGACGCCACCTTGGGCTGGCTGTCGAAGACCTGGAAGCGCAACTCGCCCGAGTAGGCCGCCTTGAGGATGTGCCTGATCGCCAGCAGGATCGCCGCGTCGCCGGTGTTCAGGCAGACGGTATTTTCGACGATGACTGTCTTCATGGGGCTTCGCCTCCTTGGATGATCGTGTCGGGAAATTAAGTACAGGCTAACCGGGCCGTTTTGCGGCGCAACAATAATTGAGGTCGGATCAGTCAATAATTGTTGCGATGCAGCAATGACTCCACTAGCCTCGTCATCGGTGGGCCAAACTGCGAGCGTGAATTCATGCTGCATGTTCTGTACCTGGTGCATGATGTTTCCGACCCGGCAGTTCGTCGACGGATCATCATGCTCAAGGCCGGTGGCGCGCGCGTTACGCTCGCTGGTTTCCGCCGGACGCAAGAGCTTGAAGACGTCGAGGGCCTGACGCCGATCGACCTTGGAATGACGCGCGATGGTCGCTTTGCGCAGCGGCTGGGCGCGGTCGCCATGGCAGCGACACGCATTGCCGCGTCGCTGAAATCGATCGCGGTTCCCGACGTGATCCTGGCCCGCAATCTCGAAATGCTGGCGCTGGCGCAGCGTGCGCGCAGCGCCTTCTCATCCTCCGTGCCGATCATCTACGAATGTCTCGACATTCACCGCCTGGTGCTGCGCGAGGACTTTCTCGGCAGGGGCCTGCGCGGTGCCGAGCGGCTGCTCGGGCGAAATGTCAGCCTGCTGCTGACCAGCTCGCCGGCCTTTGTCAGCCACTATTTCGAACGGTTCAGCCAGATCGACGCTCCCATCGAACTGGTCGAAAACAAGCTGCTGGAACTGGAGCCGCGACCCGATTCAGGACCGGCACCTGCGTCGCCGAGAGAGCCCTGGAAGATCGGCTGGTTCGGAGCGCTGCGCTGCCGCAAGTCGCTCGAACTGCTGGCCGACTTCACGCGTGGCACGGATGGCCGCTTCGAGCTCGTGATGCGCGGGCGCCCGGCACTTTCGGAGTTTCCGGATTTCCATGGTTTCGTCGAATCCGAGCCCCATTTGGCGTTTAAAGGTGCTTACCGAAACCCCGAGGACATGGCCGACATCTATTCGCAGGTGCATTTCTCATGGGCGATCGATTTCTTCGAGGAAGGGCAGAACTCGACATGGCTTTTGCCCAACAGGCTCTATGAAGGCTGCCGTTTCGGCACGGTGCCGATCGCCATGGCCGGCACGGAGACGGCGAGCTTCCTCGAACGCCACAAGATCGGGCTGGTGCTGGCCGAGCCGTCGGTGGTGGCACTGACGGAAGCGCTCTCGGACATGACAATGGAGCGCTACGAAGCCCTGCATCACGCGGTGCTTGCGCGCGATCCCGCGACCTGGATCTGCGACCGCTCCGATTGCCGCGCGCTGGTGGTGAGGCTCGAACGCGTCGCTGCTGAAAATGGCGCTCCCGGCGCCATTGCGGCCTGACACTCAACGCAATCAACACAAGCAGCTTCATGATTGAAACGTCATCCGCCATCATTGTCATTCCGTGTCTCAATGAAGAACGCCACATCAGTGGCCTTCTGGCCCGGCTTCGGCCGGCCGCCCGGCGACTCGGGGCCCGTATCATCGTCGCCGACGGTGGCAGCAGCGATGCCACGCGCGCCATCGTTGCCAGCGTTGCGGCAGAGGACGACAATGTCGTGCTGATCGACAACCCCGCGCGCATCCAGAGCGCGGCCGTCAACCGCGCGGTCGAACTGTTCGGCGATGGTGTCGACTACTTGATCCGCATCGACGCCCATGGTGGCTACCCCGAGGACTATTGCGACAAGCTGATCGAGGAAGCGCTGGAGACCGGCGCTGATTCCGTCGTGGTGTCGATGCTGACGGAGGGCAGCGGCACCGTCCAGCAGGCCGCGGCCGCGGCGCAGAACTCGAAACTGGGCACAGGCGGCTCCAAGCACCGGCATGGCTCCGCGGGCGAGTGGGTCGACCATGGACACCATGCACTTTTCCGCATCGCAGCCTTTCGCGACGTCGGCGGCTATGACGAAAGCTTCAGCCATAATGAGGACGCGGAGCTCGACCATCGCCTGCGCCAGGCCGGCCACCGCGTCTGGATGAGCGGGCGCACCCGCATGACCTATTTTCCGCGCGCTTCGCTCGGCGGCCTGTTCCGCCAGTATCTCGGCTACGGCAGGGGACGGGCGAAGAATGTGCTGAAGCATCGCGTCATCCCCAAGCTCAGGCAGATGGCGCCGCTGATGGTGGCACCGGCGGCGTGCCTCGCCTTGCTGTCGTTCATGCACTGGATTTTCGCCGTGCCTTTCATCGCCTGGGCGGCGATCTGCCTTGGCTATGGACTTGTGCTTGCTTTGCGCGCCGGCAATCCCGGGCTGGCGCTCGCCGGCGTGTCGGCCATGGTCATGCATCTTGCGTGGTCGCTCGGCTTCTGGCTCCAGCTTCTCGGCATGCCGGCAAAAGGGCGAACCGCATGACCGGGACGCCTGTTATCGACATCTGCGTCTGCACCTTCAGGCGGCGCGAGCTTGCCGACACGCTGCGCTCGCTGGCGGCGATGGACATGCCCCGGGGATATCGCATCGGCATCGTCGTCGCCGACAATGACGAGGTGCCGAGCGCCGAGGCACTGGTCGCCGGCCTGGCTCACGAACTTTCGTTGCCGGTCCGCTACGTCCATTGCCCGGCGCGCAACATCTCGCTGGCCCGCAATGCCTGCCTCGATGCCAGCGCGGCGGACTTCGTCGCCTTCATCGACGATGACGAAAAGGCTACGGGCTCGTGGCTGAAAAGGCTCGTCGAGACCGCGCAGGCGACCAGCGCCGATGTGGTGCTCGGGCCGGTCAAGGCGCGCTACGGGGAAGAGGCGCCGGGCTGGATGCAGGTCGGCGACTTCCATTCGACCTATCCGGTTTTCGTCCAGGGCGAGATCCGCACCGGCTATACCTGCAATGCGTTGCTCAGCATGGGCGCGCCGAGCATTGCCGGACGCCGCTTCAGCCTGGAACGCGGCCAGTCTGGCGGTGAGGACACCGAGTTCTTCGATCAGGTCCACGGCGCCGGCGGCCGCATCGCCTATGCTCCCGAAGCCTGGGTGGAAGAGCCGGTTCCAGCGTCACGCGCGTCGTTCGCCTGGCTTGGCAAAAGGCGCTTCCGCGTCGGCCAGACGCATGGCCGTCTGCTCGCTTCGAAACGGTCCGGCGTTGGCCGGGCGGGCGAACTGGCCCGGGCATCGGCCAAGGCCGGCTACTGCTTTGCCGCGGCCGGGCTCACGGCGTTGCAGCCGGTCAGCCGCAACCGCAGCCTGCTGCGCGGCGTGATGCATGTCGGCGTGCTGAGCGGTCTGGTCGGTGCCCGCGAACTGCAGCTCTATGGCAACGCGGGAGGCCAGGATGCAGCCTGACGTCAGCTTCGTCATCGCTGCCTACAACGCCGAAGCTACGCTCGGGCGCGCCATCGACAGCGCTCTGGCTCAGCCAGGCGTCACCGTCGAGGTGATCGTCGTCGACGACTGCTCGTCCGACGCAACGGTTGAGCTTGCGCGCTCTTATGGCGAAGGGCGGGTTCGGGTGGTGGCGCTCGAAACGAACCGGGGCCCGGGCGGGGCGCGCAATGCCGGCCTTGACGCCGCGCGAGGCCGCTGGGTTGCCGTTCTCGATTCCGACGACGCCGTGCTGCCCGGCAGGCTTGCAGCAATGATCGCCCGAGCCGAACAAGGCTCTGTCGAGATCGCCGTCGACAACATCGTGGTGATTCGAGAAGACGGCACGCCGCCCGAGGTGATGTTTCCCGAGCGTTATCTCGACGAACTGGGCAATCTTACGCTGGCCAACTTCATCGGCGGCAATGTCGTCTTCGAATCCATGTTCAATTTTGGTTACATGAAGCCGATATTCTTGCGTGAATATGTTGAGCGCCATGGCCTCCGATACGACGAAAAATTGCGCATCGGCGAGGATTACATCCTGCTCGCCAGCGCGCTCGCCAAGGGCGCTCGCTGCGCCGTCGAACCCGCCGTAGGCTATGCCTATCATGTGCGCAGCGGCTCGATTTCAAGGGTTCTGGAGCTTCATCACGTCGAGGCGATGCAGCATGCCGACGCGGCCTTCGCGGCTGCCCACAGGCTCGATGCGGATGCGCAAAAAGCGTTCACATTACGCGCCCGCAGCCTGAGGCAGGCTGCCTCATTCCTGTCACTGGTTCAGCACATCAAACGGCGGTCGCCACTCAAGGCGATCAGAACCGCACTGGGGGACCCGGCGGCGGTTCGCCATCTGCGGATGCCGATAGAAGTCCGGCTGCGCCGGGTTGCGCGGCAGTTCGCATACCGGTCCGGCAAATGATGCGCTTGCCGAAACGGCCAATACCAAGACGAGGAGACTGAAATGAGCGAGAGGATTGGCACGATGAAGAAAGTCAGGAAAGCGGTGATCCCGGTGGCGGGGCTCGGCACGCGGTTCCTTCCCGCGACCAAGTCCATGCCCAAGGAGATGCTGCCCGTCGTCGACAGGCCCGTGGTGCAATACGCCGTCGACGAAGCGCTGGAAGCCGGCATCGAGCACATCGTCTTCGTCACAGGCCGCAACAAGGCGGTCATCGAGGACTATTTCGACCTTCATCCTGAACTCGTCGGTACGCTCGAGCAGGCCGGCAAGGTCGAGCAGATCAGGTCGCTGGAGAGCTTGCTGCCAATTCCCGGTGCCACCAGCTTCACCCGCCAGCAGGCGCCGCATGGCCTCGGCCACGCCGTCTGGTGCGCCCGCGACATCATCGGCGACGAGCCGTTCGCACTGCTGCTGCCCGACATGGTGTCGTTCGGCAAGCGCGGCTGCCTGGCCGAGATCATGGACCTGCATGCCGAGACAGGCGGCAACGTCATCGCCGTCGAGCAGTGCGATCCGAGTGAAACCAACAAATACGGCATCGTCGGCAAGGGCCCGGATGTCGGTTCGGGCTTCGAGGTGACGGCGATGGTTGAAAAGCCTGCGCCGGGCAATGCACCGTCGAACTTCTACATCAACGGCCGCTACATCCTGCAGCCGGAGATCTTCAACCTGCTGGGCACCCAGACACGCGGCGCCGGCGGCGAGATCCAGCTGACCGACGCGATGGTACGCCTTGCGGCGAGCCAGGCCTTCTTCGCGCGGCCGTTCAACGGCCGGATGTTCGACTGTGGCTCCAAGGAAGGTTTCATCCAGGCCAATGTCGCCTTCGCGCTGAAGCGTGCCGACATTCGCGATTCCGTGCTCGATGCCATCCGCGAGATGGTCGCCGAGCACGATCACGTCGCCGCGGCTTGACCGAACGGATTGCCGGCGAGGGCAGGCGAAGTCGCTTGCCCTCACCGGTGTTTCGGCAGTGCCTTGAATGCCGTGCCCCTTGGGGCAAACATACATGCGTGGCTGAAGCCGGCTGCGCGCCAGAACCCTTCGAGCAGCGGCGATCGCTGCTCAGGCTAGAACTGGAACGCAGATGAACTACGCCAGCTTTCCTTTCAGCAACCGCATTCCTGCGCCTCGGGAGGACGCGCGGGAAGGCAGCGACTTCATCGATCTCGAGCGCCTGCTCTCCATGGCCAAGCGCCAGGCCAAGGTGGTCGGCATCGGCGCGGTCATTGGCTTGCTGCTCGGGCTTGTCTATCTGCAGACAACGCCGCCGACCTTCACCGCCAGCACCAGCGTGCTGATCGACGAAGGCATGAACAAGATGGTCGACGAGGTATCGGCGACGCCGGTCAACATGCAGACCGATGCGGCGATCCTCTCCCAGATCGAGATCATCAAGTCGGCGCGTCTGGCCGCGGTGGTCGTCGACAAGCAGAAGCTCGCCCAGAATCCCAACTTCATGCAGCCGCCGCAGTCGCTTCTGTCGACGCTGGTCGGCTATGCGCGAGGCTTCCTGCAGATATTCCGCTCCGCCCCGGAGGCTGCCGGCAGCGCCGAGCTTACCGACGCGCAACGCACGGCTACTGCCGATGTAGCGCGCAAGGAGCAGGCGGTAGCGATGTTGCAGGCAAACGTCAGGGCCGAGCGTTCCGGCCGCAGCTACGTCATCTCCATGGGGTATCGTTCGCACGAACCGAAACTGGCGGCTGATATCACCAAGGCCTATGCCGACGCCATTGTAGCCGATCAGTTGGACGCGAGTTTCGATGCCACCGAAAAGGCAGCCGTCTGGCTTCAGGGGCGGCTCGAGGAATTGCGCGCGAGTTCGCAGAAGGCAGCGCTCGATGTCGAAAAATTCCGTGCCGAAAACGGCCTGGCGGCGACACGCGGCGAAACCCTTGCCGAGCAGCAGCTGTCCGATCTCAATGCCCAGCTGATCCTCGCCCAGGCCGATACAGCGAAGGCGCGGGCGCGATACGAGCAATATCGGACGATCGTTGAAAGTGGCCCGCAAGCCGCTGTCAGCAACTCGACCCTGTCGGCCGAGGAAGCCGGCAACCCGCTGATTTCGGAACTCAAGAAACGCTATTCGGGCGTATCCAAGCGCGAGCAGGAAATAGCGTCGGGCTTCGGTCCCAACCATCCGCAGGCTGTGGCCCTACGCAAGGAACAAGTCGATCTTTCCAACCAGATCTTGCGTGAGCTTACCCAGCTGTCCGAGACCTACCGTAACGGATATGAGGTGGCGCAGTCGCGCGAGACCGCCCTGCGCAACAGCGTGTCGGAGGCGACCGGCCAGAATTCCAGTGCCAATCAGGCGCAGGTGCGACTGCGCGAATTGCAACAGCAGGCGACGGCACTGAGTACGCTCTACCAGACCTTCCTGTCGCGCTATGAGGAGGCCTCGCAGCAGCGCTCCTTCCCCATTGCCAAGGTCAGGGTGATTTCGGAGGCGACGACGCCACGCGGTCCGTCGAGCCCGCGAACCTCGATGGTATTCGGGCTGTCGCTGGTGCTTGGCATCATGATGGGAGCAGCGCTCGGAGCACTCAACGAGTTCAACGAACGCTTCTTCCGCACCGCCGAGGACGTGCGCGAAAGGCTTGGCGTCAAGTTCCTCGGCTATCTGCCTTTGCTTGCTTCGCATGATGAAAAGAAGGAGCCGGCCAAGCCAGGGACCGCCAATATGGGCACGCCACCGCCGCAGGCGCCGACGCGCGCCTCCGAGGCGCTGAAGCGGCGCGCCAGGATGCGCATCGCTGTCGATGCACCGGCCTCGATGTTCGCCGAGACGCTGCGCAGCGCGAAGATCGCCGGCGACGTCGTGCTGCAGGATACGGCCTGCAAGGTGATTGGGATCATTTCGATGCTTCCGGGCGAGGGCAAGTCGACGGTAGCCGCCAATCTTGCTGGCCTGCTTGCCAGCAATGGCGCCAAGACGCTGCTGATCGACGCCGACCTGCGCAATCCCGGCCTCAGCCGCAGCCTCGGCATCGACGCCGAGCAAGGGCTGGTCCAGGCGGTGGTCAACGACCAGGGCTGGCAATCCGTAGTCAAGGTCGACCGCCAGACCAAGATGGCCATCGTACCGGCGGTGGTACGCGGCCGCTTCTCGCACACCAGCGAGCTGCTTTCGTCAGCCGGCATGCGGCGCTTCATCGACGACGCCAAGGCGACGTTCGAATACATCATCGTCGACCTTCCGCCGCTTGGACCCGTGGTCGACGCCAAGGCGTTCGCGCCGCTCGCCGACGGCTTCGTGCTGGTCGCCGAATGGGGCGCGACGCCGCGCCCTCTGGTTCGCTCGGCGCTCAATGCCGAGCCCCAGATCGCCAACAAGATCCTCGGCCTCGTGCTCAACAAGGTCGACCTGAAGAAGCTGCCGCGCTACGGCGCCTATGGCAGCTCGGAACAGTTCCTGGAGCGCTACTCGAGCTACTATGTCGAAAAGAGCGAGGCCAAGGTGAAGGTCGCGACCTGAGGGTCAGGAAAATAGCAGCCGGCCGCTCTTGCCGGCGATCCTCACGGCCGTCAGCCGGCCGGTCCTGAAGGCGCCGGTGTCGATGTCGAGCCGGCGCCCATCGAGGCGAGGAAAGTTGATCGGCGTGTGGCCGTGAACGACCCAGCGGTCGAGCCGGCGCGACGCCTCGAAAAACTCCTCCCTGATGTAGAGGAGATCATCGTCCTCCTGCTCGAGCAGAGGCACGCCGGGGCGAACGCCTGCGTGGACGAACACGAAGCGCTCCGAATAGGCCATGACCGGCAGGGTTCGCAGAAACTCCACGTGTTCGCGCGGGATGTTGGCGCGGATGTAGTCGTCGAGTTTGCCACCGGTGCCGTAGAGCTCGGTGAGGCGCTCGGCATCGATACCAAAGGAAAACAAGGTGGCACGGGCGCCCGTGGCAAGCCACCGTTCCAGCGAGATCTTGCCGTCGAGATAGTCGAGCGTCTGGGCCTCGTGATTGCCCAGCAGGCAAATGCGTTGGAATCCGGCTGGCGGGGGGGCGATCAGATGGTCGAGCACGCGGGCGGAATCCGGGCCGCGGTCGATGTAGTCGCCAAGCATGATGATCAGCTTGCGCCCGGGCAGCGTATCCGCGTCGGCGACGATCTTGCCTTCGAGCGACGCCAGCTCATGGTAGCAGCCATGCACGTCGCCGATGGCATAGACGACCGTGTCGGACAGGTCGATCTCGAAGCGTCCGCGTTTGGTCGGCCGCCGTTGCGAGCGGAAATTCAGAAAGCTGACCAGTCTCAAGCCTCGTAGAAATGTTGATGACGCCGACGCCGGGCAAATCCATGCCTTCGTTAGCCACAATGCGCGCCGGGCGTTTCCGTTTCCTGAATGGTTGCCGATGCGGAGGAAATCTCAACTAGATTCCCGCGTGTGTGTCGCTCTTGCCTGGCAAGAGAAACCAGCCCGCAAGCGACGAACGTGAAACCGTGGGGCTAAAAATCCGGGGTGGTGACCAGTTCGAGCGGCGCATCGAGTGTCCAGGTGATGCCATTGGACTGAAAGCTGAGATGGCCGAGCCCATTCAAGGCCGATGGCGCAACACGCTCGAGCACGATCCTGCCGAAGCCGTTGCGCGAGGTCTTGCCAACCGCTGGCCCGCTGGTTTCCTTCCAGGTCAGATGAAAGCGATCGGAGGTGGTCCAGCCTATTTCGACGGTTCCCAGGTCGGACGAAAGTGCGCCATGCTTGGCCGAATTGGTGGCAAGCTCATGGAAAGCCATGCCGAGGTTCTGGACCGCAATGGTCGATAGCATGACCGGCTGCCCGGATATGTGGACGCGACGCTCGGCGGCAAAAGGGCGGATCTGATTTCTGACCAGGTCGGCCAGATCCGCGCCGCGCCAGTCGCCATCGACAAGCAGGTCCTGGGATTGCGACAGCGCCATAATTCGGTTGCGGATCTGGGTGTCGAATTCCGCGATCGTCTTCGTATGCTTGCCGGTCTCCCGGATCATCGAAAGGATGACGGCGAACTGGTTCTTCACCCGATGGTTCACCTCGCGCATGAGCATGCGGATACGGCTCTCGCTTTCCTTCCGTTCGGTGATGTCGCGGGCGATCTTGGAGGCGCCAATCACCTTGCCGGCGGCGCTGCGCACCGGCGATACGGTGAGGGAGATGGCCACGTAGCTGCCGTCCTTGCGTCTCCTCAAGGTGTCGAAGTGGTCGACACGTTCGCCGCTTCGCACCTTGCCAAGGATGAGGTCTTCTTCTTGCTGCCTGTCATCAGGGATCAGCATGCGGACGTGCTTGCCAATGGCCTCGTTGGCGCGATAGCCGAAAAGCCTGACGGCGCCGGCATTCCAGCTCTGGATGACACCACTCAGGTCCTTGCTGATGATGGCATCATCGGAGGACTCAACAATCGACGCGAGGCGCTGGGTCTGTATCTCAGCCTGCTTTTGAGCTGAAATGTCGATCAGCAGGCTGATGGCCCCATTGATGTTGCCAAGATCGTCGCGCAGCGGCGCCGGAAAGGCGAGGAATGGCACCAGCGTACCGTCAGGTCGCTCGGCCATGGCCTCAGCGCCCTTGATCGCGCGGCCCGTCCTGAGCGCAAGCGCCATCGGGCAATCGCCATGGGCGAGGGGTGCGCCGTCGGCTGTCCTGAGCCGCCAGGAACCGCACCATTCATCCTTGCCGATTTCAGGCCGATTTCCCCACAGCTCGGCAGCTGCTTCATTGAAATAGGTGATCCGTCCCCTGGCATCGGTCGTATAGACCGCAGCAGGAAGCTCGCCGAGCAAATTCTCGCGATTGGTCATCCTAGCTGCCGCCCTATTTGCCTTTGGTCATTAACGGTGAATGATCGGTTGAGTTCCGTTCGTGCCGGGATCGACGTTCGGCGCTGCCCCTCGTTCCGTTGATGCGGCGGCTTTCATGTTGCATTGCAACATAGTTTGAGTTGTGTTGGCGGACAGCGTCGTCGATCCTGCCTGCATGTCCAGCACGCTCATCGCAGCAACGACATGACGGCACCCGCTTCGTCGTTCCGCCCCGACATCGAGGGCCTGCGCGCCATTGCTGTCGGCGGTGTGGTCGCCTTCCATTTCGGCATGTCCGACCTGCCTGGCGGGTTCATCGGCGTCGACATCTTCTTCGTCATTTCAGGCTATCTGATCACCCGGCATCTGATGCAGGAGATTGGCCGGAGCGGGACTGTCGATCTCTGGCGCTTCTACGGGCGTCGGGCGCGGCGACTTTTGCCGGCATCGCTTTTGGTGATCGCTGCGACGCTTGCCGCCGGCTATTTCATCCTGGCGCCATCCGAGCAGCAGCTCTATGCCAAGGGCGCGCTGTTTGCGTCGAGCTACGTCATCAATCTGTGGCTGTTGCGATGGTCGTTCGACTATTTCGCCACTGATACGGCCAACAACCCGTTCCTGCATTTCTGGTCGCTGTCGGTCGAGGAGCAGTTCTACCTCCTGTGGCCGGCCTTCCTGCTGCTGGTGGCGCGGTTTCGACCGGGCGAGAAAGGCCTGGCGATGATGCTGGGCGTGGCCGCGCTGGCATCGTTCGCCGCCTGCGCTTGGCTCACGGTGGAATCGCAGCCCTGGGCTTTCTATTTCTCGCCGCTGCGCGCCTGGGAATTCGCCATTGGCGGGCTCGTCTCGCTGGCGGTGGCCGAGCGCTGGGCGTCGGGCTTCCGTTTCTCGCCTGCGATGGGCTGGGCCGGCATCGGGCTGATCGCGGCCGCCTACCTGACCGTCTCGGAAACCGATCCCTTTCCCGGCCTCATTGCGCTGATGCCTGTTCTCGGCACGGCGATGCTGCTGCTTTCCGGCGCCCGCCGAAGCGCCGCCGGGCCGGCGGCGCTGTTGTCGCTGCCGCCGTTCCAATGGACCGGCAAGCTGTCTTATTCGCTGTATCTCTGGCATTGGCCGGTCATCGTCTATGCGACGATCCTTTGGCCCGACCTTTCGCTCGTCGGACGGCTGGCGTGCCTGCTGGCGACTGTTGGCCTGTCCTATCTCAGCTATCGTTTCGTCGAGAACCCGGTGCGGCTGAGCGGCTGGCTTTCGGCCGGTTCGCTGCGCTCGCTCGGGCTTGCGGCCTTGCTCACGTCGCTTGGCGTGACCTTGTCCTATGGCGCTTCGCAGCTTGCGGCACGAAGCGTCGATCCTGACCAGAAGCTGATCGCGGAAAGTGCGGCGCGGTTCTCGTCGGCGCGCCAGATCGACACCAATTGCGTCGTCAGCCTGGAGCAAACGAAGCCGCGCAGCTGCAACCTCGGGGCATCGCAACCGCGCAAGACGATCGTGCTGTTCGGCGATTCACACGCCGACCACTGGTCGACGCCGCTGGCGAAGATCGCCGAGGCAAACAACTGGCGCGTGGTGACTTACCTGAAATCGTCCTGTTCGGTCGCGGCGGTGCCAACGTGGAACGTTCGGCTGATGCGGGCCTATGCGGAATGCGACGCGTGGCGGAAAGCCGCGATGAAGGAAATCGCCGACCTGAAGCCCGATGCAGTGATCGTTGCGCAGTTTTCGTACAGCTATGTCGAGAACGACGTGAACGGCGACCCGGATCACCTGGTCACGCGCGATGTCTGGGCCGACGGCCTGAGGGGTTCGCTGGCAGCACTTAGCGAGACAAGCGCCGAGGTCGTGCTGCTCAGGGACGTTCCGGTGCACAAGTTGTATCTCGACCGCTGCGTGGCGCGCTCGTTGTGGCAGGGCAGGAGCAGCACGGTCTGCGATACGCCGCGACAGGAAGCCATCGACGAGCGGGTGTCAAAGACCGAACAAGCCGCGACATCAGGCCTGCGTGGCGTCAGATATGTCGACCTCACCGAGCTGTTCTGCAACCAAACGACATGCCCGGCGATGATCGGCGGCAAGCTGACCTTCCGCGATCGGCACCACATCGCCACACCTTATGCGGCGACGCTGGCAGGCTCGATGCAGCGCGCGATCTTCGGCAACCAGGTGGCGGCGCACTGGCAGTAGAGCCCACCGTCATGGCGTACGAGATCGCTAGATCTGGATGCCTGTCGTGCGGAGGCCACGGGTGATGCTGCCTGACGTCGGCAATAGCGGGATCAGGCAAGCTTGGAGCGCGTGATAGATGTCGGGCTTGCCGTAGAACGGGCCGGCATTGGGCTTGAGGTCGTTGTCGAGCTGGGCGTGCCAGCCGCCATTGGTCCGGTCGATGAAGCGGGTGGCGCAGAAGCTCCAGATGCGCCGGTACCACTGCTCGTAGGCATCGTCGCCGCCGATGGCGTTGAGTACGGATGCGGCCCCGATCGCTTCGCAGCACGGCCACCAGTAACGATCCTTGATGCGGGCCGAACCGTCCCATTCGAGCGTGTAGTAGAAGCCGCCCTTGGCAGGATCCCAGCCATCCGCCGTCGCCTGGCCGAACAGGTTCCTGGCGGCATCCGGCAACCAGGCGAGCTTGCGGCCGCCGAGTTCCCACAGCTGCAGCAGAAGCCGCGCCCATTCGAGCGAGTGGCCGGGGGTGGTGCCATAGGGGCGAAACATCGGATCGCCCGAATAGTCGCGGTCGAGCTTCCAGTCTGATGTGAAATGCTCGGGCAGGCGCCAGCCGGCGGCGGCAGAATGGCGGCGGATGATCAGGTCGGCGATGCGCTCGGCCATTGTCAGGTAGTTGCTGTCGCCGGTCGCCTCGAAGGCGGCCATCAGCGCTTCGGTCAGGTGCATGTTGGAGTTCTGGCCGCGATAACTGTCGAAGGATTTCCAGTCGCGGGTAAACTCTTCCGCCACCGCGCCATGCGCCTCTTCCCAGAACTTTTCGGACAGGACTGTCGAGATGTCGGTCAGCAGCCGGTCGGCGTCGGGGTGACCGGCAACCTTGGCGCTGGAGGCCGCGAGCAGAACGAAGGCGTGGCCATAGGCCTGCTTGGTGTCGTTGGTCGGGCCGTCATAGCCGACGCCCCAGAAATAGCCGCCATTGGCTGCGTCGCGGTGGCCGTTCCAGAGGAAATCCATGCCGTGGTCGACGAGTGCGTCGGCGCCGGGGCGGCCCATCAGATGTGCGATGGCGAAACAATGCACCATGCGCGTGGTGACGTGGATCTGGCGGCCGGCGAACTTGCCCGGCACGGCACCGGGCGCGAGCGGCTGGCCACGATCGTCGAGGTCATGGAAGCCGCCGAGCGGATTGAGGCTCTGGCGCTCGAAGAATGAGAACAGCGCATCCGCCTGCTGCAGCAGCCACAGGCGATGGCTTGACAGAGCGGTCCATTTGGCCGAGCCGGCGGAAATTTCCAGTGAAGCCATGGATAGACGTTCCCCTGCGGCCTTTTGGCTGCCTGACTGATGTTCACGACCTAAAACGTTATGGCGCATGCACTCAACAGGAAAACGCCATGATTTGCGTGCAGCGGTGCATAGACGCTGAATACAGCTAATATGCCACGGTGGTACCACTAGCCACGGCGCTTGCCGCGCATTATGGACAAATGGCGCGCTTGACCGAGTTGGCAGCGAGATTTCGGGGACTAAATGACGAAATTGATGTCGTCCAAGGCGGACGGCCTGCCCACAGGGTCTGCCCAGGCAGCAGATCATGCGGCCGAAAAGGCGCTCGTTCGCCGGCTTGCATCACATTGCAATCGCTTTCGCGATCCAGACGACCGCCGCGCGGCGTTCGAACTGGCGGTGACGCTGGTGCCATTCCTGGCGATGGGAGCAGCACTTGTCTGGCTCGCCGCCTATGCCGGACCGGTGCTCGGCGGCTGGCGCTGGCTCTTGCTGGCTCTTCTGGCGCCGGTATGTGCCGCGTTTCTGGTGCGGCTGTTTGCCATCCAGCACGATTGCGGCCATGGCTCGTTCACCAGTTCGCGCGAAGCCAACCGGATGATCGGCCGGGTGCTGAGCGTTTTCACCTTCACGCCTTATACGCTGTGGCAGAAGGCACATGCCGTACATCACGGCGGCTCGGGCAATCTCGACAAGCGCGGCATCGGCGACATCGATACGCGCACGGTGGCCGAATATGAGGCGATGACCACCAACCAGCGGCTGATGTACCGCATCTATCGCAACCCGATCATCCTTATCGTGATCGGCGTGCCGATCTATTTCCTGATCATGCACCGGCTGCCCTACAACGACGCCATTCCGCGCGTCGAGGCATGGCGCAGCGCCGGCGGCCTCAATGTGGCGCTGGTGCTCGTCTATGGCGGCCTCGTCCTCCTGGCTGGGTGGGCGGTAATGCTGGCTGTTCTGCCTGTGGTCGTTATGGGCGCCTGGGCCGGCGGCTGGCTGTTTTATGTCCAGCATCAGTTCGAAGAGACGCGCTGGGATGCCGGCGACGCCTGGGACCTGCACGTCGCGGCATTTGGCGGCAGCTCATGGTACGCCTTGCCCGCGGTGGCCCAGTGGACCACCGGGTCGATCGGCCTGCATCACATCCACCACCTGTGCAGCCGCGTGCCGTTCTACCGCCTGCAGGCGTGCTTTGACAGCAATGCCGAGCTTCGCGATGCCAGTCAGAGCGTCAAGCTGACTTTCTGGAAGAGCGTCGGCTGCATCAATCTCGCGCTGTGGTGCGAGGATCGCCGCCGTCTGGTGACGTTCGCCGAAGCGCGGGCTTAGCCTGGTCCGCGCTTAGCCGTTCGCCTACTGCATTGGTACCGGCGACGGCATGCCGTCCCGGATGAGCCGCGAGAAATCGGCCGTCAGCGCACGCTCGCCGATGTTGGCGCGGCTGCGCAGCTCCTGGATGGTGAGGCTGGTGTCGAGCGCGCCGCGGTCATAGGCGTATTCAGGCAGATATCCGTTGACGATCAGGCGCCAGTCGAACGGCGCCACGTCGCCCACGGCGCGCATCATCTTGAAGATGACGGTGGTGCAATTGGTGGTGATCGAATTGTAGAAGCGCGGCGTTTCGGCCAGCGTGTTGGCATCGGTGACATAGCCGAGCAGCAGCGCCCGGGCGGCGGTCGGCGAGACGTTTAGGCGATAGAGCTGGACGTCCTCGCCACGGACATTCGAGCGGACGCCGACCACGTCGCGCTCGTCGGCGGCAACGATGACCAGCGGGTTGGCCTTGAACAGGTCGGCGATCGGCGAGAAATGGCCGCCATTGCGCCTGCGCACCTCGACCGACCAGGCAAGCTGGTCACCGCCTTCGAAGCCGAAACTCATGATGACATGGGCCATCTCGGGCCCGGCCCAGTAGGACATGAACAGGTCGAGCGTTTTTAGCTTGCTCAGGTCGTAGCTGCGTGTCGTCCAGCGCTCGGTGAAATCTGTGTTGCTGCGCCACTCGAAGTCGCGGATGTTGGTCAGCGTCAGCATGTCGCCATCGCGCGTGCCGGTGACCTGGCGGGCCACGTCGGGCGCGAATTCGGCATGGCTGGACGGAACAATTGTGTTCCACCATACCAGCACCGCGGCGAAGGCCAAGACAAACAGCGCCAGAGCGTGGAGGCGCCAGGGGCTGAACAAGGCGATGGCGGTGGCGATGCCGAGCAACGCGAACAGGCCCGCGGCCAGGCCTCTGCCGATCTCGGGCGCGGGCAGGCGATACCAAAGCGCAAGTGTCGCCCAGGCGGCTGTGAGGGCTATCGCCAGGACAAGGACGATGGCCGAAACGATCAAGCCCACGCTGCGCAATGCCATCTCCGGTTCAGTTCCGTGCACAGAACCGAGATCGCAGATCGGCTGCCTGCCGGCAAGGGCGGATCGAACGGCGCGACGATCCGGCAGGCTGGAAGGCAGCATCTGCTCGGCGATCGTACGGACCTCCACGCCCTTGATCGTCAGAACGGGTTTCTGCGACGTGCGATGGAACAAGAGGGCGAAAACCGGTCTCTAATCCGACCATTTTCGCGAGATCGAAAGCAGCCTCAGGCAGCCGACTGTGACGAGCCGGCGGCCAAGTCCTGGCTGCACTTCGAGCGCTAGAACGCACGCAGTTTAGTGAGCCGCGCGATAGATCGAGAGAATGTCGTCGCGTGCCAGTTCGCGCGGGTTGTTGTCGAGCAGGCGGCGGATGGCGAAGGCGTCGTCCGCCATCGTTTCGAGATCGTTCTCGGGCACCCCCAGTTTTGACAGTCGCATCTCGATGCCGAGCGAGGCGCAATAGTCGTGTGTCGCGCCGAATACGTCCTGCATGGCATTCGCCTCGGGCAGGCCGAGCGCCGACAAGATGTGGCCGGTCTTTTCCGATGCCGCCGGCAGGTTGAAGGCGAGCACGTGCGGGAAGATCAGTGCGTTGGCTGCACCGTGAGCAATATGCCAGCGCGTGCCGAGCGGATAGGCGAGCGCATGGCCCCCGGCGGTGTTGACCGGGCCGAGGCAGAAGCCGCCATAGAGCGAGGCGAGTGACAGGCCGGCCCGGGCCTCGACATCGCTGCCATCCTTCACCGCTCGGGCGAGGTAACGACCGACCAGCTTCACGCCCTCGAGCGCGTAGAGATCGATCATCGGGTGCGCCTTCCTGTTGGTATAGGCCTCGACGCAATGGGCCATGGCATCGACGCCTGTGGCGGCGGTGACGGCAGGTGGTACGGTCATGGTCAGCGCCGGGTCGACGATTGCGATGTCGGCCAGCATCTCGATGCTTTCGACCGCGAGCTTGGCCTGTGTCTCTGGATTGGTGACCAGAGCGCGGATGCCGGCCTCGCTGCCGGTGCCCGAGGTGGTCGGCACCTGGGCCAACGCCACGCTCCGCCTTGCCGCCTTGCCGGCGCCGACAATGTCCTGCAGGCGCTGGCCGGTGCCGGTCATGACCGAGACCAGCTTGGCGAGATCCATGGCGCTGCCGCCGCCGAAGCCAACGATCAGGTCCGCTTGCGAGCGGGCGGCGAGTTCGAGCACCTTGTCCAGATTGGGCAGGTCGGGCTCAGGCCGGACCTCGCCGAAGACGACCGTTTCTATGCCGAGGCCGAGCGTGTCGATCCGGGCGGCATTGAAGGCATCGGCGACGACAAGGGCTTTGCTTATGTTACGGGCCCTGACCCAGCCGGCAAGCCGCGACACCACGCCGGGACCGAACTCGATGACCGGCGGCCGAACGATCGTGATGGGCGTGTTGAGACCGTTCATCGTCATTGCTCCCGCTGGATAAGGCCGCCGATGCGCATCATCATACCGCCCCTGAAGACAGGCGGACGTATTTGATGGCGCGGCGGAAATAGGTGAAAGCGACGTGGATCACGCCGTCCGGGGTGGCGAGGATCGACGGGTAGGAGAACTCGCGATTCAGCCCGTCCTTGGAATTGTTGGTCAGGCAGAAGCCGTCGCCGGTTTCGAGGTCGATGCGCTCGGGGAAACTCTCGCCGCCATCGGACGAGAAGGCGAGGCTAAGCGGGGCTCGCGGCACGCCCCAGACCGCCTTGCGACCAGCAGGCTCGGCACCGGCCGATGTTGTCTCTGCCTCGTCGCCCTCGATCTCGTCGTAGAGCGACAGGCGCCGGTCGTCGGACATCGAGGCGTTGGCATGATTGTAGACGATGGCGATGCGGCCATCGCCTGTGCGCACAGCCTGCACCGACGAGTTGTTGTTAGGCAGGTCGGTCGGCTCTGGTGCGCTCCAGCTGCGGCCACCGTCGGACGAGCGGCTGCGCAGCACCTGCTCGGAGAAGCGGTTGCGGTAGAGCGCGACCATCTCGTCGCCGCCGAGCGGCACGATGTTCATGTGCACGGCGCCGATGCTGTCGGCCACGTCATGCATGGTCCAGCTGGCACCGGCGTCGGTGGAGATCAGCACGGCAGCGGTGTCAACGTCGCCGCTCCAGCGTGTGCCGGGCAGGCCGATGCAGCGGAACACCGGCAGTAGCCATTCGCCGCGACCGTTGACGATGACCGGCTGGCGCACGAAGGTGCCGGGGGTGTCGCAAAGAACTGACACCTTGCCGAAGGTCTTGCCGCCGTCCTCGGAGATGCGCCGCTTGACTACCGCGCCGTCCTGATTGCCCGAGGTCTGCGACGTGAAAAGCAGCCAGACCTTGCCGTCGGGCGCGTTGAACAGCAGCGGGTTCTGTTCGGATTTCTGCGCGTCGTCCGACATCTTCTCCGGCACGGACCAGACGTCCGAACCGGGCGCCAGGCGCGACATGTAGATCGAGATGTCGCCCATGCCCTCCATGGTGCCACCAAACCAGACACAAGCGATCGTTCCGTCGGGCAGCAGCGTGAGGTTGGCGGCATGGTTCTGCACCGTCGGCGACGCCAGGAAGGCTTCGCTGCGTCCTGATGATACCGGGCGGACGATGCCGTCCATCCGGGCGGCGACTTCCGTATGGGTCATGACGTCGGCGGATGATTGTGCCGCGTTGGTGGTCATCGAACCCTCCTCACGGCAGCTGTTCGAGCTGCGGCCTGAGCGCGGCGATCTCACCTTCGCTCAACCCGACCAGCGGCGGCCGCAGCCGCTGCCATGCCTTCTCGCCGTGCTTCAGGCCGACCATCGCCTTGATGGTCGGGATCTGGGCGTAGCTGTTGGAGAGATTGCGCCAGGCATTGATGCGCGCCTGCGCCGCCTCGACCTTGGCTTCTTCGGCTGGGTTGGCGTGGTTGTCGAACACCGTGCGCAGCGAATTGGCGATGAGATTGGAGGTCGCGGTGATGCAGCCCGCGCCGCCTTCGCGCAGCAGCGGCAGCATCAGGGGATCGGCGCCGGGGAACACGGCAAAACCGGGATAGGCCTTGACCAGCGCCTGCATGTTGGCGAGGTCGCCCTTGGATTCCTTGATGCCGACAACAGTCTTGGGGAAGGCGGCGATCAGCCGGCCGACGAGCTCGACCGACAGCGCAATGCCCGATACCTGCGGGATGTGGTAGAGCACGACCTTGAGCCGGTCGTCGGCGATACCCTCGAGGATGCGCGCATAGGCGTCGAACAGGCCGTCGTCGGATACGCCCTTGTAGTAGAAGGGCGGCAGCATCACCACCTTCTCGATACCGATCGACAGCGCATGGCGGGTCAGCTCGATGGTCTCGGGAATGGCGGCGACACCCGTGCCGGGCATCAGCTTGTCGGCCCCAACGCCTGCCTTGACCACGCTTTCCAGCATCGCCTTGCGTTCGCCGAGCGAGAACGAATTGGCTTCGCCCGTGGTGCCGAGCAGGGCGATGCCATGGCAGCCCTCGTCGAGCAGCCGCCGGCAATGCCTGGCGAGCAGGCCGTGGTCGGGCGAAAGGTCGGCATTGATCGGCGTGGCGGCGGCGGAGAAGACGCCGGAGATGGCGAAACTGGTCATACGATCACCCGAGGCGTTCCGGCGAGCTTGCGCGCATAGGCGATCGCCGCATTCATGTTGACGTGGTTGGCCTTGCCGGTTCCGGCAATGTCGAAGGCGGTGCCGTGGTCGACCGAGGTGCGGTCGATGGGCAGGCCGAGCGAGATGTTGACGCCGGTGTCGAAGGCGACGAGCTTCATCGGGATGTGGCCCTGGTCGTGATACTGCGCGACGACGAGGTCGAAGGCGCCGGAATAGGCGCGGTGGAAGACTGTGTCAGGCGGAACCGGTCCGTAGGCATCGATCCCCTCGGCCTTGGCTGCGGCGACGGCGGGCGCGATGAACTCGTCATCCTCGGTGCCGAACAGGCCGTTTTCGCCGCAATGCGGGTTGAGGCCGGCGACGGCGATGCGCGGGTTTTCGACACCGATGCGGCGCAGGTGGCGAAAGCCGGTGCGGATGGTCTCCAGGATGCGCTCGGGCTTCACCCGGGCAATCGCCTCCTTCAGCGACACGTGGGTCGAGACATGGATGACCAACATGCGCTCGGCGGCGAGCAGCATCCAGGACGAGCGCGAGCCGGTGAGATGCGCCAGCATGCCGGTGTGGCCATCATAGTGGTGCCCGGCGAGGTTGAGCGCTTCCTTGTTGATCGGGGCGGTGACGATGCAGCCGATCTCGCCTGCGGTCGCCGCCTCGGCGGCGCGGGCGATGAAACGGAACGAGGCGTCGCCGGCGCGGGTATCGATCCTGCCGAAGGCGATCGGGCCGCCCTCGATGGCGACATGCTCGACCGCGACAGTCTCGGCTCCATCGTAGACTGCTGCGAATTTCAGCGGCGCCCCGACTATCCTTGCCGCGGCCTCGAGGCTGTCGCGATTGCCGAAGACGCGGATGGTGGCGCGGTCGGCGGCGCTCATCTCGGCCAGCGACTTGCAGATGATCTCGGGGCCGACGCCCGCCGGGTCCCCCATGGTGATGCCAATCGTGCGGCTAGAACTCGCCATTGCTCCCTGTCCGTCTTGTCGCAGGCAGTACCGGTCGCCGGCGCCTGCGTTCTGGAAACCTCCCGAGCGCATGCACCCCTGGGGCGCGACTGCACTTGGCTTCATGGCCGGAAACTGACCACAAGCAGGTAAGTTGTCAAGTTGCTTTTTCTTCTGGCGGATTGCCGAAGTTTTCATGATTTGGCGTATCATATTGATTTAATGAATGATTTATTGACCCATTTCACTAGATGCTAATTTTCACGTCGCGCTATCTGAAAAAATCAATTGACATGTTTACAATGTGGCGGCATTTGTTTGGTCACGGTTGCCGCTTCCGCGTCTGCTGCCATTGCATCCGACCAGAGCATCGCCGTTCATGGATTTCACGGGAGGAATGTCATGTCGAAACGGATTTCCGAGACTGCACCGCCACGCGCCGGGATGACCCGCCGCGACGCGCTCAGGCTCGGCCTGGGCGGTGCTGTCGGCTTCACCTTGCTCGGGCTCGATGCCAAGATCGTCTTTGCGCAGGAAGGCCAGGTGCTGAAGGTCGCCAATCCCGCCTTCAACCAGGACTGGTCGCCGCTGCGTGGCGGCGGCGTGCCCTATCGCTGGAACTCGGCCTGGTGGGCCTCGCCGATGTATTTCGACGGCGAAGGCAAGATCCACCCTTATGTCTTCGCCAGCTGGGAGGGCTCGGCGGACTCCAAGACCTGGACCTTCAAGCTCGACCCCAAGGCGACCTTCTCCGACGGCAGCAAGATCACCTCGGCCGACGTCGCCGGGTCGTGGAACGTGGCGGCGATGCCGGGCACCAAGAGCCAGCGCGCCGACCAGGTTCTCGCCAAGGTCGCGGGCTTTGCCGAGGTGTCCGGCGGCAGCGCCAACACCATCTCAGGCGTCGCCACACCCGACGAGGGCACCGTCGTCGTGACGCTGAACGAAGCCGACCCGATCTACTTCATGCGTGTCGCCAACCACATCGTGCCGATTACCAAGGCCTCGCAGTCGCGCGGCGAGGACGGCAACGAGATCCAGGATTGGTTCACGCCCGACGCGGGCGCGGTCTATTCCGGCCCGTTCAAGCTGACCAGCATCGACATCGACGCCGGCAAGCTGGTGTTCGAACCGAACGAGAATTTCTTCGGCCCGAAGCCCAAGCTCGCCCGCATCGAGATCACCTCGATCGAGGACAATGTGACGGCGACCTCGCTGCTCAAGTCGGGCGAGTTCAACGCCCACACCGAGCTGGTCACCTCGACCATCGTCCAGGATCTCGGCGCTGACTTCGCCGCCGGCCCGATCATCCCGACCGGCCAGCATTTCTGGTTCAATTCCAAGCGCGCGCCGATGGACGATCCCAAGGTTCGCCAAGCGCTGATCATGGCCGTCGACCGCGACGGGCTGATGAAGGCCTCGTTCCCTGATGGCCCGCACAAGAAGACCGACCAGATCCTCAACTCGGTGCCCGGCGCCGACAGTTCCGGCTTCGAGCCCTACCCCTACGATCCGGAAGGCGCCAAGAAGCTGCTCGCCGAGTCGACCTATGGTGGCCCCGAGCGCCTGCCCAAGATCCTGTTCGTCGGCATTTCCTCGCCGGCCAACGAGGCAGCGGCCCAGTTCATCGCCGAGCAGTGGCGCCAGAACCTTGGCATCACCGCAGTCGACATGAAGCCGCAGCAGGACGCCTATGCCGGTCCCGACCAGAATGCGGTGCAGATCTTCCGCGACGATGTCGGTACCCGCGTGCCGGATGCCGCGAGCTATCTCGCCGGCTCGATCGCCTCGACCTCGTCCAACGCCCAGAACAAGCTCGGCGGCTACAAGAACGACAAGGTCGACCAGTTGCTGGCCGAAGCAGCGACCAAGGCAGCGGATGATCCGCAGCGTATCGCCCTTGCCCAGGAAGCCCAGAAGGTCTTCCGTGAGGACTGGACCTTCATCCCCTGGTACGCACAGGCGATGTCGCGCTGGGCCAATGCCAATGTGAAGGGCATCGACAAGAACCTAGACTGGCAGGTTGTCGCCCCTTGGGAAATCACCGTCGGCTGATGCCTTGGTGACGCGCACGGGGGCTCGGCCCCCGTGCTATGCTCCTCGTTAGGACTAACCGTGCGGTGGGAGGCCGCCCGCCATGCTGCGCTATATTGCAACACGGCTGCTGCTGTGGATCCCGTCCGTTTTGCTGGTCATGCTGGCCGTCTATGCCATGGCCTATTTTGGCGCTGGCGACCCGATCAAGCTGATCTTCCTGCGCGCCCCGGGCGACGTCGCCTACAATCCCGAGAAGATCGAGGCGATCCGCGAAGCCGCCGGGCTGAACCGGCCGTTCCTGGCCCAGTTCGCGAGCTACATCTTCAACCTGCTGCAGGGCAATTTCGGCAACTCGCTGACCTCGGGACGTTCTGTCTGGGCGATGGTTTCGGCCGCGGCCCCGGTCTCGTTCAAGCTTGGCCTGTGCGCCGTCGTCCTGACCGCAATCGTTGCCGTTCCGCTCGGCATGATCGCGGCGATGAACCAGAACACCAAGATCGACTATGCGATCCTCGGCTCGGCGCTGTTCCTGTGGGCGATCCCGGCCTATGTCGCAGGCCCGCTTCTGATGGTGCTTTTGATTCTTTTCCTGCCCGGTGGCAGCGTTCCCTATGGCTGGGGCGGAATCTTCGACGCACGCATCATCCTGCCGCTGCTGGTTCTCTCCTTCCAGCCGATCGCGCTGATCGTGCGCCAGACGAGGGCTGCCGTCATTGAGGTTCTGTCGGAGGATTTCGTCCGCACCGCCCGCGCCAAGGGCGTGCCCGAGATGGTGGTGGCCTTCCGCCACATCCTGCGCCCCGTGCTGACCCCTGTCGTCACCCAGCTTGGCCTGATCATGATCACCATCGTCAATGGCGCGATCTTCGTCGAACTGGTGTTCGGCCTGCCCGGCCTCGGCCGCCTCACGGTCTCGGCGCTGACCAATTCCGACTATCCCGTCATCCTCGCCATCACGCTGATCGGCTCGTTCCTGGTGATGCTGTCGAACCTTCTTGTCGACGTGCTCTACCCGCTGCTTGATCCGCGCGCCAACGACACGATGAGGAGCCGCTGACATGACGATCACCCCCGTCAATCTCTCCTCGACCGTGGCCGACGACGAGCCCCCCGTCAGTCTGTGGCGCGATGCCTGGCACCGCCTGCTGCGCAACAAGCTGGCGGTCGCCGGTCTCGCTGTCGTAATCCTGCTCGCCTTCGTTGCCGTTTTCGGGCCGTGGCTGACGCCCTACGACTTCCTGACCCAGGACCTCGAGGCACGCAACCAGGCGCCGTCGCTGGCGCATCTGTTCGGCACCGACGATCTCGGCCGCGATGTGTTCTCCCGCGTCGTCTATGGCACCCGCACCGCCTTCGTGGTGGCGATCGTGGTGACCACGATCGCCGTAGCCATCGGCGTCACCCTCGGGGCCATGGCCGGCTTCTTCGGCGGCTTGTTCGACCGGATCGTCATGTGGTTCACGGACATGACCATGTCGGTGCCCAATCTGCTGCTGGTCGTCGTCATCAACGCTTCGCTGAAGACGCCGATCACCGCGTGGATGGAGGCGCGCTACCAGGCGACGCTCAACCCGTTTTACCGCGAGACCATCTGGGTCGATTTCCTGCTGGTGTTCGGGTCGATGGCGCTGATCAGCTGGCCGCCCTATGCGCGCCTGGTCCGCGCCCAGGTGCTGTCGATCCGCGGCCGGCCCTATGTCACGGCGGCGCGCGCGCTCGGCCTGACCAATCGCCTGATCCTGATGCGCTACATCGTGCCCAACGCCATCGGTCCGCTGATAGTTTCAGTCAGCGCTGGCCTGGGCACCGCGATGGTGCTGGAAAGCGCATTCTCCTTCCTTGGCGTCGGGGTCAATCCGCCAACGCCAAGCTGGGGCAACATGATCTCCGACGGCCTGCGCGTCTGGCAGCACTATCCGCACCTGCTTGCCGCACCCGCAGCCGTGCTCGGCCTCGCCACCGTCGCCTTCTCCTTCCTCGGCGACGGCCTCAACGACGCTCTCAACCCGAGGGGCAGCAAATGACCGCTCCCGAAATCCAGAAGCCGCTGCTCGACGTGCGCGGCCTGACGATCGAGATCGAAACCCGCCGTGGCCCGGCCATTATCGTCGACGGTATCAACCTCACTGTCGGCAAGGGCGAGACCGTCGGGGTCGTCGGCGAGTCCGGCTGTGGCAAGAGCCTGACCATGCTCAGCCTGGTGCGGCTGTTGCCCAACAAGATCAAGGTCAAGGGTGGCACCGCCGAGTTCGCCGGCCGCGACCTTTTGAAGATGTCGAAGTCGGAGCTGCGCCAGGTGCGCGGCGGCAAGATCGGCTTCGTCTTCCAGGATCCGATGACCTCGCTCAACCCGGTCATGCGCATCGGCGACCAGCTCTGCGAGCCATTGATCTATCATCGCAACATGAGCAAGGCCGACGCCGGCAAGCGCGCCATCGAACTGCTGAGACTGGTCGGCATCCCAGGCCCGGAGCAACGTATCACGGCCTATCCGCACGAGCTTTCCGGCGGCATGCGCCAACGCGTGATGATCGCCATGGGCCTTGCCTGCGACCCGGAACTGCTGATCGCCGACGAACCGACGACCGCGCTCGACGTCACCATCCAGGCGCAGATCGTCGACCTGGTGAAGGACCTGCGCAAGAAGCTCAATATGTCGGTGGTGTGGATCACCCACGACCTCGCACTGATCGCTGGATTGGTCGACCGCGTCGCCGTGCTCTATGCCGGAACCGTGGTCGAGGACGCGCCGGTCGGCGAACTCTTCGCCCGGCCGACACATCCCTATACGCGCGGGCTGCTCGCCTCGATCCCGAAGCTGTCCGACGAGCGCGCCAGCCGGCTGTCTTCCATCGGCGGCACGCCGCCCGAACCGGGCCGCCGTCCCAAGGGTTGCCCGTTTGCGCCACGCTGCGCCCTGGCCGAAAGCATTTGCCACGAACGGGTGCCGGTGCTCGAGCCGGTCGCTGGTCACAGCGGCCACCGCGTCGCCTGCTTCGTCGCCCAGCGCCAGTTGAAGGAGGCCGCGTGATGGCTGCCGAACCGCTGATCAAGGTCGAGAACCTCGTCAAGCATTTCGTCGTCCGCCTCGGCGCCTTCGGCGAGCGCGGCGCAACCGTCTATGCGGTGGACGACGTCAACTTCGACATCTTCGCCGGCGAAACTCTGTCGCTGGTCGGCGAATCCGGCTGCGGCAAGTCGACCACCGGCTTCACTTTGCTCAACCTGCAGAAAGCGACCTCCGGCAAGGTCATCTTCCAGGGCGAGAACATCGTCTCGCTCAACGAAAAGCGCATGCGGCCCTACCGCCGCGAGCTGCAGATCGTATTCCAGGATCCCTATTCGACGCTCAACCCGCGCATGACCATCGGCGAGGTGGTGGGCGAGCCGATCCTGTTCCACAAGCTCGCGACCAAGGCCGAACTCCCCGAAAAAGTGACGCGGCTGCTGGCCGACGTCGGCCTTCCCGCGCGCTTTGCCTCGCGCTATCCGCACGAACTGTCGGGTGGCCAGCGCCAGCGCGTCGCCATTGCCCGGGCGCTGGCCTGCCAGCCGAAGTTCATCGTCTGTGACGAGGCGATCTCGGCGCTCGACGTGTCGGTGCAGGCGCAGATCATCAATCTTCTGCTCGACCTGCAGGAAAAGTACGGGCTGACCTACCTGTTCATCGCCCACGACCTTGCTGTCGTGCGTCATATCAGCGATCGCGTCGGGGTCATGTATCTCGGCCGCCTTGCGGAACTCGCGACGCGCGAACAGCTCTTTTCCAACCCGCTGCATCCCTATACGAGGGCGCTGCTTTCGGCCGTGCCGGAGGCTGATCCCGAGCTCGAAAAGACGCGCCAGCGGCAGATCCTTGTCGGCGACGTGCCAAGCCCGCTGGCCCCGCCGGCCGGCTGCCGCTTCCACACGCGCTGCCCCATTGCCATGGACAAGTGCCGGGCCGTCGTGCCCGAATGGCGCGAGGTGGAGACAGGCCACCACGTCGCCTGCCATGCGGTCGAAATGGAAACGGCGGGATGACGCTGATGCTTGCCATCGTCGCCGACGACCTGACCGGAGCGCTTGACACGTCGGCGCCCTTCGTCGCCTCGGGTCTCAAGGTTGCGGTGGCGATGACAGTTGAAGCGACCGGCAAGGCGCTTGCCAGCGCGCCCGATGTCTTTGCGGTCAGCACGGCGTCGCGGGCGCTGCCGGCTGACGTCGCTGCAGCCAAGGTGCGCGATGTTGCCAAGCGGCTGATGCCGCATGCCCCTGGCATAGTCATGAAGAAGATCGACTCCCGACTGAAGGGCAATGTCGGCGTGGAAGCTGACGCACTGGCCGAGGCATCCGGCCGCGACGCGCTGGTCGTGGCACCCGCCGTTCCGGACCAGGGCCGCACGACGCGCGATGGCGCGGTCGTTGGCCGCGGCGTCGATGCGCCCTTGCCGGTGCTGCCTGCATTCGCGGGCTCGACAAGACGCGTCTCCGTGCGCAACGCCGCCAACGACGCAGATCTCGACCAGATTGTCGCCGATACCGACTGGAGCAAGAGCGTCGCCGTCGGGGCGAGGGGGGTGGGCCTGGCCTTCGCCCGCAATCTCCATGCCAACGGCAATTCCAGGCACTTGACCCTGCCGGTAAACGACCAGAACGTGCTGTTTGCCGTCGGCTCGCGCGATCCGATCACAGACCAGCAGATCGCCCGATTGGTCGCCGACAATCCCGATGTCCGGATCGTCGGCGCGCTCAACGGCCGTTTCGCTTTGCCTGTGGACATCACCTTGCCAGCGGTTGTCCGTTGCACCGGCGACATGGTCGAGGAGCCGGCCCGCATCGCAGCGCGTTTCGCGGAGGGAATAGCCGAAGCCGTGCATCTGATGCGCGCCTCGACGCTGGTCATGGGCGGCGGCGACACGGCACTTGCCATACTTGGCGCGCTTGGCGCCGACGTGCTATTTCCGCGGGGCGAGGTGGCGCCGGGCCTGCCCTGGTTCACCATCGCAACACGCCATGACGAGGCGCTGCGTTGTGTCGTAAAATCCGGCGGATTCGGGACGGTCGCGGTTCTCTCCGATCTCTTGCGACCGCCGAGCGGGGAACAGGCTGAACGCACATGACAACTGAATTGCAGCAGGACGGAACAGAGCCGGACGCGGCCGATCCTGGCGAAAAGCCGGGCAACGGCAGCCAAAAGGGCGTGTCCAAGGCACCGAAGCTGGTCGACAAGGTGTTCGACCAGCTTCAGGAACGTATCGTATCGGGCGAGTTCCCCTCGGGCTCCAAGCTGCCGGGCGAACATGATCTGGCGACGCTGCTCGGCGTTTCCCGGCCCGTGGTGCGCGATGCGCTTGGCCGCCTGCGCGACGTCGGCCTCGTCTATTCCCGCCAGGGCTCGGGAACCTATGTCCGCGTCTTCGACACCCAGAAGACCAATCTCGGCTTCTCCCCGGTCAAGACCATCGCCGACATCCAGCGTTGCTACGAGTTCCGCCTGACCATCGAGCCGGAGGCCGCCTATTTCGCCGCTCTTCGCCACGACGCCGCCGCGATGCAGAAGATGCGCGCGGCACTCTCCGAACTGCGTGATGCGACGCGTGACCAGACCCACCGCTCCGACGTCGACTTCCTGTTCCACCGCTCGGTGGCGGAGGCGGCCAACAACCACTACTACACCGCCTGCCTCGACGCGCTGCGCCAGCACATCGCCGTCGGCATGAACCTGCATGGCCTGTCGCTGATGGGCCCGCTGACCAAGCTCGAGCAGGTCTATGACGAGCATCGCGGCATCTGCGATGCGATTGCCGCGGGCGAAGCGGAGCTTGCGCGCGACCGCATGCGCGAACACCTCGAAGGCTCGCGCAACCGCCTGTTCGAAAACAAGGTACTCGACCTCTCGCGCTGATCTCGGGTCGGCAGAACTCCAGCCGCTCTGGCGGCACGACAGGGAAGAACGATGACAACGACGATCGTCACGGTCGGCGGCCGGATGGCCGCCGAGGGCCTTGCCATGCTCGCAAACGCCGGGATCGAGTGCATCTCGACCGAACCCTACCCGACGAAATCCGAGATGTTGGAGCTGATCGAACTGAAGCAGCCAGCAGCACTTGTGGTTCGGCTGGTGGAATTGGTCGACGCTGACATGCTTGCCGCGTCGCGAGGTCGCGGAAAACCGGCACATAACCCCTGCCATTTGGGTTCCACGCCGCCAAATATTGGCCGGTCGCCTGGGGTTTTAGACACCCTGATAGGCGAAGGCTTTGGCCCAGGCATTGCCGTGGCCGCCAGATCGTCGAAGAAATGAACAAAAATTGTCGACAAAGTAGTTGACAATCTGCGCTGGCTTTTGAATATGGAAGGCAGGGCAAATGGCGTTGCGACCTCGGTGGGAGAGGGCAGTGCCGACGGCGGTGGCATGAGCGAACACTTCGCTCCTGCCACAAGCTGGCGCAGCGGAAAATCGCAGGCGTCGGCTCGAAAAAACGACCTCCAAAATGGAGGCGCGACCTCAAGTGGGAGACTGAGGATATGCAGAAACATGTCGTCGCGACGAACGCGACCGTGGCCTTCATTGCCGGCGACCATGCCGGAATGCCTGGCGGACACGCCGCCATCATCAGTGCAATGCCCCGCTTCTCAGCGGAACTGATTCAGCCCCCGCTCATCTGACGAGGCTCCTTATGCTGGTTTTCATTATCGGCCGCATTGCTAACGCCATCATGGTCATGCTCGCGGTCGCCATGCTCGCCTTCCTCATATTCCGTCTTGCCGGCGACCCTGTCGAACTCATGGTCACCGAGCAGACGACGCAGGCCGACCGCGATGCTCTGCGTGAGCGACTGGGCCTCAATGAAAGCGTTGCGACACAGTTCGTGCGCTTCGTGGGCAACGCGGCGCAGGGCGACTTCGGCATCTCCTACCGCAACGGCCAGGACGTGCTCACTCTGATTGGCGAACGTTTCCCTGCGACGCTCGAACTGGTGCTGGTGGCGACACTGATCTCGCTGGTCGTCGGCCTGCCGCTGGGCGTGCTCACCGCCATCAAGCGAGGGCGATGGTACACGGAATCGCTGCAGTTCCTGTCGATCATTGGCGTGTCGCTGCCGAGCTTCGTCGTCGGCATCCTGCTCATCCTGGTGTTTTCGGTCATCCTCGGCTGGTCGCCGTCCTTCGGCCGGGGCGAGGTGGTGCAACTCGGCTGGTGGTCAACGGGCCTGCTGACGCCGTCGGGTCGCGCGGCGCTCATCCTGCCGGCCATTGCGCTGTCGCTCTACCAGATCACGCTGATCATGCGCCTTGTCCGTGCCGAGATGCTCGAAGTGCTGCGCTCCGACTATATCAAGTTTGCGCGCGCCCGGGGCATACCGCGCTGGCGCGTCTACTTCCGCCATGCGCTGCGCAACTGCCTCATGCCTGTCGTGACCATGACGGCAATGAATATCGGCTCGCTGATCGCCTTCGCACTGATCACCGAAACCGTCTTTCAGTGGCCGGGCATGGGCATGCTGTTCATCCAGGCGGTGACCTTCCTCGATATCCCGGTGATGGCGGCCTATCTGTGCATCATCTCCTTTATCTTCGTCGCGCTGAACACGCTGGTCGATATCACCTATGCAGTGATCGATCCGCGCCTGCGTGGCTCGCACTGACAGCGGGAGGCTAGTCGATGACGACCGACGCTACGAAACCAGGCGCCGCCGCGCGCCCAACCCTGCTGCAACGCATCCGCAACAGCGATGTCTGGTGGTCCTTCACCCACAGCAAGTCGGCGATGATCGCCGCCGCGATCCTCGCTTTGCTGGTGCTTGCGGCTGTGTTTGCCCCGCTGATCGCGCCGCAGAACCCTTATGACGCGGCCCAGCTCGACATGTGGAAAGCGGAATTGCCGCCGCTCTGGGAGCAGGGCGGCGAATGGCCCTATCTGCTCGGCACCGATACACAAGGGCGCGACATGCTGTCGGCCATCCTCTACGGCACGCGCATCTCCATTTTCATCGGCCTCGGCTCGGTGGCGCTGTCGTTGCTGATCGGCATGACCGCAGGCCTGTGTGCCGGCTTCTTCGGCGGCTTCGCCGACAATCTCCTGATGCGCTTCGGTGACATAACCTTGTCGATCCCGACCATTCTGATCGCCATCCTTGTGTCGACCGTGGCGCGGCAATTGCTGCCGGACAATCTGCGCGAGATCGGCGCCGCAGCAGTGCTGGTGCTGGCGATCTCGCTATCGGCGTGGGTGCAATATGCCCGCACTGTGCGCGCCCAGACCATCGTCGAGCGCAACAAGGAATATGTGCAGGCGGCAAGGCTGCTCAAGGTGCCACCGCGCCGTATCCTGGCATACCACATCCTGCCCAACACGCTGACGCCGGTGCTGGTCGCCGCCACGCTGAACTTCGGCATGGCGATCCTGACAGAGGCGACCTTGTCGTTCCTGGGCATCGGCATGCCGCCTGACCAGCCTTCACTCGGAACGCTGATCCGCATCGGCAACCAGTTCCTGTTCTCCGGCTCGTGGTGGATCGTGTTGTTCCCGGTGATCCAGCTCTGCCTGCTCGTCGTCGTCGTCAACATCCTCGGCGACTGGCTGCGCGACGTGCTCAATCCGAAACTGAGGTAAGCGTGCATGACTAGTCTGTTGCTCCGCAACGTTCGTCCTTATGGTGGCGCGAACTCCGACTTGTTGATCCGCGACGGCCGGATCGCCGGCATCGGCCGCTTCGAGGCGGACCCTGGCATGCCGGTCGAGGACGGCAAGGGCGCCATCGCCATTCCGGGCCTGATCGACGCGCATACCCATCTCGACAAGACCACCTGGGGCATGCCCTGGCACGAGAACAACCGCCGCGCCGTGCTGCGCGAGCGCATCGACTTCGAGCGCGACAACCGCATCGCGATTGGCATCGACCCACACCGCCAGTCGATGCGGCACACGATCGGCCTTGCGGCGCATGGCGCGACGCATATCCGCAGCCATGTCGACATTGATCCGGTCCACAAATTAGCTCTCGTCGACGGCATCATGGAGACGCGCGAGAAGCTGAAGGGCATCATCGATATCGAGATCGTGGCCTTCCCGCAGTCTGGCCTCATGGTCATGCCGGGCACGCTGGAACTGCTCGACGAAGCGCTCAGCCAGGGTTGCGAGGTTCTCGGCGGCATCGACCCCTGCGGCATCGACCGCGATCCGAAGGGACAACTCGACGCTCTCTTTGCGCTTGCATTGAAGCACCAGAAGCCGATCGACATCCACCTGCACGAGGCGGGTGATCTCGGCGCCTTCACGATGGAGCTGATGTTCGAACGCATCCGCGCCAACGGCATGCAGGGCAAGGTGGCCATCAGCCACGCGTTTGCGCTCGGCATGAACGACTATCTGCGCGTCGGCCAGCTGATCGAACAGATCGCCGAGCTCGACGTGGCGATCCTGACCACCGGCGCACCGTCGGCGACTGTGCCGTCGATCATGCGCCTCAAGCAGGCAGGCGTGCGTGTCGGTGCCGGCTGCGACGGCATCCGCGACACATGGGGGCCATGGGGTCAGCCCGACATGCTCGACCGTGCCAGGGTCGTTGGCATGAAGAACGGCCTGCGCTCCGACATTGAACTGGCGCACGTGCTGCACGTCGTCTCGCAGGGCGGCGCCGATGTCATGCGCATCGAGGGTTACGGCCTCGCCGAAGGCTGCAATGCCGATCTCACACTTTTGACGGGCGAAACACTGGCCCACGCCGTGGTCGATGTCGCGCCGCGTCCGCTGGTCATCAAGGGCGGCCGCGTCACAGCGCGCGACGGCCAGGCCACGGTGGAAATGCCATGACACGACAGGTTCTCGATACACTGGAACTCGGCAAGCGTCCCGATGGGCGCACGCTGATCACGGCTGCCTGGGTACTCGGCCATCGCGATGGCGGGCACAGGCTGATCCCGAATGGCCAGGTCGTCGTCGACGGCGGCGAGGTCGTCTATGTCGGCACCGATTTCACCGGTGAGGTCGCCCGCCGCATCGATTTCGGCAATGCGCTGGTCAGCCCCGGTTTCATCGATCTTGACGCACTGTCGGATCTCGACACCACCATTCTCGGCATCGACCATCATCCCGGTTGGGCCAAGGGCCGTGTGTGGCCGCGTCATTATGTCGAGGCCGGCCCCTACGAGATGTATTCGCAGGAAGAGCTGGCGTTCCAGAAACGCTTCGCCTTCGGCCAGCTGCTGCTGAACGGCATCACGACAGCTGCCCCCATCGCCTCGCTGTTCTATCGCGAGTGGGGCGAAACGGTTGCCGAGTTCGATGCAGCCGCCGATGCTGCCGGCGATCTTGGCGTGCGCGTCTATCTCAGCCCGGCCTATCGCGCCGGCGGCATGGTGCTCGAGGCGCCCGGCCAGATGGGTGCCGTATTCGATGAGGAGCGCGGCCTGGCCGGCCTGCGCGAGGCGGTCGACTATATCGGCCGGCAGGCGGGCCGCCACGGCGATTTGGTGCGCGGCATGCTGGTGCCCGATCGCGTCGAGACCTGCACGGAAGTGCTGCTGCGCCAGACGCAAGCCGCGGCTGCCGATCTCGGCTGCAAGATCCGCCTGCACATGGCGCAGGGCTCGATGGAGGTCGAGACCGTGCGCAAGCTGCATGGCACGACCGCGCCGGTGTGGCTGGCGCGCGCCGGACTGCTCAGCGACAGGCTGATCGCCCCTCACGCCACCAACGCCACCGAGGAAGACCTCGGGCTCTATGCCGAGAACGGAGTCTCGATCGTGCATTGCCCGCTGGTTTCGGCTCGTGGCGGCAGCACGCTCAACTCGTTCTCGAAGTGCAAGGAACGCGGCATCAACATCGCGATGGGCACGGATACGACGCCTGCCGACATGCTGATGAACCTGCTGGTTGGCCTGATCGCCTGCCGCATCAACGACGGTGCGCCTGACCGTGTACGCAGCGCCGACCTGTTCGATGCGGCAACGCTCGGCGGCGCCAAGGCACTCGGCCGCGACGATCTCGGCCGGCTGGCTCCCGGCGCCCGCGCCGACATCGCGGTGTTCGGGCTCGACGATGCGGTCATGGCGCCGTCCATCGACCCGATCACCACGCTGGTGACAGGCGGTTCGGGCAAGGTCACGCAGGCCGTTTTCGTCGACGGGCGCCTGTCGATGCGCTTTGGCGAGGTTGCCGGCATCGACATGAAGGCTGGACGGCAGCGCGCCCAGCGCCAGTTCGACGGCCTCATTGCCAAGTATCCGGAACGCAGCTGGGGTAACCCGCCGGTTTCGGAGATTTTCCCGCCAAGCTACCCGATAGAGGTCAACGACAATGGCTGAAGCCGACAAGGCAGTGCTTGAAGTACGCAACCTCAGGGTCGAGTTTCCCAGTCGCCGAGGGGTGGCGACCGCTCTTTCCGATGTGAGCCTGTCGATCCTTCCCGGCGAGATCCTGGGCGTGGTCGGCGAGTCCGGCGCCGGCAAGTCGATGACCGGACTGGCCATCCAGGGCCTGCTCGAAAGACCGGGCCGCATCGCCGAAGGTGAGGTCTGGCTCGGCGATCGCCGCATCGATCAGCTCAACGACCGCGAGATGGAGTCCATCCGCGGCCGCGAGATCGGCGCGATCTTCCAGGACCCGCTGACCTCGCTCAATCCGCTGTTCACCGTCGGGTCGCAGCTGACCGAGACCATCCGCCAACACCTCGGCATGGGCAGGGCTGAGGCGAGGGAGCGGGCGATCTCGCTGCTCAAGGACGTCGGCATTCCGTCGCCGGAAGACCGCTTCAACCAGTATCCGCACCAGTTCTCGGGCGGCATGCGCCAGCGCGTGGTCATTGCGCTTGCGCTGGCCGCCTCGCCGAAGCTGATCATCGCCGACGAGCCGACCACTGCGCTCGACGTTTCGATCCAGGCGCAGATCACCTCGCTATTGCGCAAGCTGTGCAAGGAGAAGCAGACGGCGGTGATGCTGGTCACCCACGACATGGGCGTCATTGCCGAGACCGCCGACCGCATCGCGGTGATGTATGCCGGCCGCCTTGTCGAGATCGGGCCTGTCGCCGAGGTGCTGCATGCCCCCAAGCACCCTTATACGCGCGGGCTGATGGCTTCGATCCCGGCGCTCGGCGCCCGCGTCGAACGGCTCAACCAGATTGACGGCTCGATGCCCCGGCTCGACGCGGTCCCCGATGGCTGTGCCTTCAACCCGCGCTGCAAGGACGCCGGGCCACGCTGTTCGCGCGAGCGGCCGAGCCTTTTGCCGGTGGGTACGGGAGCTAGTGCGTGCTGGATCAATGCAGGAGGGACCGCATGACCGCGATGACTGCACACAGGACCTCGGCGCTCAGCGTCGACGGGCTCGTCAAGACGTTCGACGTTTCAGCGCCATGGCTCAACCGCGTGGTCGAGCGCAAGCCGCGCCAGTATCTGCAGGCCGTCAATGACATCAGCTTCGAGGTACCGCTCGGCGGCTGCCTCAGCCTTGTCGGCGAAAGTGGTTGCGGCAAGTCGACCGTCGCGCGCCTGGTGACAGGGCTCTACAAGGCGAACAGCGGCGAGATGCGCTTCGCACCGGGCGCGGACGGCAAGCCGCTGTCGGCCCAGATGATCTTCCAGGACCCGTATGCGTCGCTCAATCCGCGCTGGCGGGTGAAGAACATCATCGCCGAGCCGATCCGCGAGCTTAAGCTCAGGAACACGGCGGCGGAGATCGACGAGCGCGTGGCGGAGCTGTTGAAGACAGTGGGCCTGTCGGCCTCGGACGGCGCCAAGTTCCCGCATGAGTTCTCCGGCGGTCAGCGCCAGCGCATCTCGATTGCACGCGCACTGGCAAGCGAGCCGCGCTTCCTTGTCTGCGACGAGCCGACTTCGGCGCTTGACGTTTCGGTCCAGGCCCAGGTGCTCAACCTGATGCGCCGCCTGCAGGACGAATTCGGCCTGACCTACCTGTTCATCAGCCATGACATGAGCGTGGTGCGGCATATGTCCGACCGCATCGCGGTGATGTATCTAGGCCGCATCGTCGAGGAGGGCGAGACCGAGGAGCTGTTCGCCAAGCCGCGCCATCCCTATACGCAGATGCTGCTGCAGACGATCCCGAACATCGAAAAGCCGCACCGGGACCGGGTCGTTGCCGCAGGCGAGGTGCCGAGCCCGCTCAAGCCGCCGTCAGGCTGCACCTTCCATCCACGCTGCCCGATGGCGACGGCGCGTTGTTCGGCCGAACTGCCGGCAGTGCGCACGTTGGCAAGCGGAACGCGCGTCGCCTGCCATCTGGTGGAGGACGAGTGACCATGGCGCCTGCGGTTTACGCCAGCGCGGCCCTCAGGTCATGGGAGATGTCGCGCACTTCCCTCAAATCGAGTTCCGCCTCGACGTGGTCAAGATGATGCGCCATCAGGGCCGCGGCTTTCTTGAAGCTGCCGCTGGCAATTTCCTCGACGATTTCGGCGTGTTCGTCCGGCCCGCAGTTGAAGCGCGCCGTGTTGCGGTAGACGGCGGTGATCAGCGAGGTGCGCGAGATCAGGTCGCGCATCATGCCGAAGAGGAAGTCGGAGCCGGAAATCTCGGCGAGGAGAAGATGGAAGCCGCCGGAAAGCTTGATGATGTCGGTGGTTGCGTCCCTGGCGCTGGCGGTCTGCTCCAGGGCGACATGGTTGCGCAGGCGCGCGACGTCGGCCTTCGAGATCGAATTGCCGATGCGTTCGACGACGCAGGCCTCGACCGAGCGGCGGACGGTAAAGACGTCCCTGGCCTCGTCGACGGATGGCTGGCACACGAAAGCGCCGCGATTGGGTATGATCGTCACCAGGCCTTCACGCTCGAGCGCCGTCAGCGCCTGGCGGATGCGGGCACGGCTGACGTCGAAGATTCCGGCCAGTTGGCCTTCCTTGAGCTGGACGCCTGGACGCAGCCGGCGCTCGGCAATCGAGAGCCATACCTTCTCGACAATCTGCTGTGTCGAAACGCTTGCTTGTTCGGTCATGAAACGATGCCTCCCACAAGGGCCGACATTCGTCAGGCACAATAAAAAGTCAACATTCCAATAAATTACCCGAATTCAGTTTTGCTGACAATCAAGTAGAAAATTGCGTACCAAAACTGTTCGGGATTGAGAGGACGTATGGAGTTCGATTTCACCAAGCTGGAGATGGACAGTCGCTATCGGCTGCTGACCAACTTCATAGGTCCGCGGCCGATCGCGCTCGTAACCACCCGCTCGGCGACGGGGCGCAGCAACGCGGCGCCCATGAGCTTCTTCAACGTCTTCTCGCATGAGCCGCCGATCGTGGTGCTCGGTATCCAGCCGCGCCAGTCGGGCGAGGACAAGGACACCGTGGTCAACATCAGGCGGACGGGCGAGTTCGCGGTCAACATGGTCGACATGGCGCTGTCGCAGCAGATGCTCGTCTGCGGCCTGGGTTTCGAGAGCGATGTCGACGAGCTCGAGATGGCCGGACTTCCCACTGCCCGCGGCGCCCAGATCGATGTCGACTATGTCACCAATGCGCCGTGCTCGTTCGAATGCCGTGTCGAGCGGCTGATCGAGTACCCGCGCCGCCTGCTGGTGCTGGGCGAGGTGGTGCACATGCATGTGCGGCGCGACTGCCTGGACGAGGCCGGGCGCTATGTGAATCCGGAAGTCTATCAGCCGATCGCCCGGCTCCACGCCGACAATTACATCACCTCCGACCGCCAGTTCGTGCTCAAGGCACCGGCGATCGCGGATGTGCTCAAGGCAAACGAACGCGGCGAATAGGACCCATCAACGTGCATATTCGCCTGATCAATCCAAATTCGACCGCCTCGATGACCAGCCAGGCGCTGGAAAGCGCGCTGCGTGTCGCAAGTGCCGGCACGCATGTCAGTGCCGTCAACCCGACGAGGACGCCTGTCAGCATCGAAGGCAGCGCCGACGAGGCACTCGCCGTGCCTGATATGCTGTCGGAAATCCGCAAGGGCGAGGAGCAAGGCGTCGACGCATATGTCATCGCCTGCTTCGACGATCCCGGCCTGCATGCCGCCCGCGAAGTCGCCAAGGGACCGGTGATCGGCATCTGCCAGGCGGCGGTGCAGGTGGCCATGACGATCAGCCGGCGCTTTTCGGTGGTCACCACGCTGCCGCGGTCGGTGCCCATCATCGAAGACATCGTCCAGGCTTATGGTGCCGGGCACCATTGCCGCGGGGTGCACGCCATCGACCTGCCGGTGCTTGGCCTCGAGGAAGATCCCGATACGGCGGAGCGCCTGCTTGTCGAGTCGATCGAGCGTGCCAAGATCTATGACCGCGCCGAGGCGATCATTCTCGGTTGTGCCGGCATGTCGAGCCTGTGCGACAGGCTGACCAAGGCAACCGGCGTGCCGGTCATCGACGGTGTCACGGCTGCCCTCAAGATCGCGGAGGCGCTTGTCGGCGCCGGTTACGTTACCTCGAAGGTCAACGCCTATGATTTCCCGCGCCAGAAGGGGCCCGCGGCCCTTGGCGCCGAAGTCCAGCTGAGGGCAGTGAACGGCTGAAGCCTGAAACAAAAAGGGGCCAATTGGCCCCTTTTCCTTTTGTAGGCGATTGCGCCGGTGGCCTGTTTCGGCAGGCATCCGGGACTGCTCAATCCTGGATGACTGGCGGTGCCGGCGGAATCACCGGCTCTTCGAAAGTGCGGTAGAGCTTGCTCCAGGCCGGGTCGTGCATATGCGCCTGCAAGCCCGCCCGCTCGACCAGGGCCTGCGCTTCCCGTTCGCCGAAATCGAGCGCCTGCTCCATGTCGGTCGTCAGCACCTTGCCGCCCTCCATCAGGATCTTGCCGTCGACGATGACGGTGTCGACGTCGCTGCCGAGGACCTGGTGTGCCAGCCGGTGGATCACCATCCAGTTGGGCGTGAGATGCGGCTGGCGCATGTTGATGATGGCGATGTCGGCCTTCTTGCCGACCTCCAGCGAGCCAATCTCGTGATCCATGCCAAGCGCTTTGGCGGCATCGATGGTGATCATCTCGAAAAGCTTGCCAGGCGGCAGCAGGTAGCGATCGTGGTTGTGCAGAAGATGCTGGGTGTACTGGGCGAGGCGGGCTGTCTGGAACATGTCGAAGTGCCGGCTTGGCGACACGCCATCGGAGGTGATGGCCACCGGCACGCCTCGGGCGATCATGTTGAGGACGGGCGTGGCGCGGCCGGGCGGGGCGTGGGTGACGAATGTGCCCGTCTCGGCAAGGATGTCGACCTCCTCATGCGAGATGCCCCAGCAGTGCTGCAAATGGACATCAGGGCCCAGCAGCGCGTTTTCCTTGTCCTGGAAAGCCATTCGGATCTGGCCGGCGAACGCGTCGGAATGAATGCGCACACCCCATTTGCGCGCAGTCTCACGCACGCGGCGGGCCTGCATGCGGTCGTTGTCGGTGAGCTTGACTGCCCGGTCGGGCGTCGACGCATTGGAAGGATCGAGCGACGGCACGATGGTGAACGGCGTGAGGAACACGTTGATGCGTCCGTCGGCGCTGCCGTTCAGTTCCTGGATGGTTGCCTCAGCACCTTCGATCATCTCTTCGAAAGAGATGTTGCGCCGTTCAGGCTTTCCGCTTTCCCAGCGGGTCACCGGATGCGGCCAAGGCAAACCTGCCGGGCCGACGCAAATGATCTCCCGCAGGCCGATCTCGCCATAGGCCTTGGCATGGTTGCTGGCAAAGACCGGGTCGTCGCTGCGCGGCATCGACGAGATGATGCTGACGCCCGTGGTGACGCCGGCGCGCAGTCGTTCGAGGCCGGACACCAGCCCATCCGCATACCAGTAGTCGCGGGTGGCGTAGTGGTAGTAGGTCGGTGTGACGATCTGCATCCACATCGAGTTGGTGTCTGCTCCGATGCTGCGGATCAGCACGTGCCCGGCGTGGCCGTGGGCATCGATGATGCCCGGAACGATCAGCTTGCCGCGGCAGTCGACAACCTTCTTGTCCTGATGCCTGGGCTCGAGGTCGCTGGCCAGGCCAATGTCGACAATCCTGTCGCCCGATATGGCAATTGCACCGTCCTCGATGATCCGCCTTCCGGCGTCCACTGTGACGATTGTTCCGTGAAGCAGTAGCAGGTCGCTCATGCGGTATTCCTCCATTTCCGCTGGCCGCCGGCCTTCTGGCGACCTCGCCGACTCACCGATGCCGCGCGGCGGCAGGGCAGTCCGACGCATTTTTGCTACCGATTCAGGCAAAATGCGTCAACAATATTGTTGACAATCTTGTCGATCACCATGATGGTAGATCGCAGGAAGCGTGAATCCTGGGAGGAAAAATGTCTCGCTTTAAGAAACTCATTCTCGGTGCGGTGGCTGCCATTGCGATGGCTGCGCCGGCCAGTGCGGAAACCCTGCGTTGGGGCGGCCGCGCCGACATCTACTCGCTTGATCCGGACTCGATCGCGTCGACGTTCAACCTGTCGTTCCTCAATCACATCTATGAGGGGCTGGTCCGCTACGACGCCAATTTCAAGATCGAGCCTGCTCTGGCGACCGAGTGGAAGCTCATCGACAACAAGGTCTGGCGCTTCACCCTGCGCAAGGGCGTGAAGTTCCATAACGGCGCGGACTTCACCGCCGACGACGTGATTGCCTCGCTCAACCGCGTCACCGATCCGGCCTCGCCGCTGCGCGGCAACATCCCGCTCTACGTCAGCAGCAAGAAGGTCGACGACTATACCGTCGATGTCGAAGTGTCGGCGCCAACGTCGCTGTTCCTCAACGACATGACGAACATCTTCATGTTCAGCGCGAAGTGGCTGAAGGACAACAACACTGAAAAGCCGACCGCCGTCGACACCAAGACGGAGGGCTACGCGACCCACAATACTAACGGCACGGGCCCGTTCAAGCTGGAGAGCCGTGTGGCCGACAGCAAGACCGTGCTGCTCGTCAACGACGTATGGTGGGACGAGAAGAAGCACAATCTCGATCGCATCGAATACATGCCGATCGCCTCGGCCGCGACGCGCGTCGCGGCCCTGCTCTCCGGTGAGGTCGATCTGGTCGATTCCGCGCCGATCCAGGATCTTCCCCGCCTCGAGAGCTCGGAAGGCCTCTCGGTCATGAAGAAGCAGGAGTTCCGCACGGTCTTCCTCGGCTTCAACCGCAAGGAGAAGCTGGAAGATGGACGCGCCAACCCGTTCAACGACGTGCGCGTTCGTGAGGCCGTGGAAGCTGCGATCGACCGCGATCTGATCAATGCCAAGGTGATGCGCGGGCTTGCCCGTCCGTCCGGCTCGTTGATCGCGCCTGAGATCGCCGGCTATGCGAAGTCGCTCGACACCTACAGCAAGGCCGATCCGGAACGCGCCAAGAAGCTGCTGGCCGAGGCTGGCCAGGAAGGGCTCAAGTTCTCCTACATGTGCTCCAACGACGAGAGCATCAATGAGGAGGACTTCTGCGCCGGCATCGCAAACATGCTGAAGCGTGCCGGTTTCGATCCGTCGATCGACATCGCGCCGCGCGCCGTCCAGTCGCCCAAGCGTACACAGGGCAAGGCCGACATGTTCAACCTGAGCTGGGCAAACGAGCCGACGCTCGACGCCTATTCCATCCTGGCCCAGGTGCTCTCCACCAAGGACGGCAAGGTTGGCGTGTCGAACTATGGCGGATGGTCCTATCCGGAGCTGGACAAGCTGGTCGCCCAGTCGGTGCAGGAATCCGACAGCGCCAAGCGCCTGCAGCTCGAGGAAGCCGCCCTCAAGATCGCCAAGGACGATACGATCCTGATCCCGCTGCATCAGCAGCCGATTGCCTGGGCAATGCAGGGCACGGTGAAGAGCGTCGATTTCCGCTCCGACAACAAGCCGCGCCACTGGCTGACGCAGATGGCCGGCAAGTAAGCCCGGCCAACAGCACTCCCAAGACCTGGGCGCTTCATCATCTGGTGAAGCGCCCTTTCTTTGACCGTGTCAGGCTGAGGCTGGCGCGGTGATTTCAGAATGGAATGACCAGTTATGACACGTCCTGAAGAGCTGACTCTCGGCCAACGGCCGGCTGGCCGCACCTTGATGACGGCTGACTGGCTGCTTGCCTATTATGGCGACGGGCATTGCCTGGTGCCGCGTGGGGAGCTGGTGATCGAAGCGGGCGAGGTCATCTTTGCCGGGCGCCGTTTTGACGGCGACGTTGCCCGCCGCATCGACTTCGGCAGCGCACTGATAAGCCCCGGACTTGTCGATCTCGACGCGCTCTCCGACATCGACACCTATGTGCTGGTCACCGACAACCAGCCAGGATGGGCCAAGGGCCGGATCTGGCCGCGTTCCTATGTCGAGCGCGGACCATACGAGATGTATTCCCCCGAAGAGCTGGCCTTCCAGAAGAAGTTCGCCTTCGGCCTGTCGCTGCTCAACGGCGTCACCTCGGCGGCGCCCATCGCGTCGCTCTATTATCGCGAGTGGGGCGAGACGGTCGCGGAGTTCGACGCTGCGGCGGATGCGGCCGGCGATCTCGGCCTGCGCGTCTTCCTCAGCCCGGCCTATCGCTCGGGCGGCATGGTGCTGGAAGCGCCGGGCAAGATCGTGCCTGACTTCGACGAGGCGAGGGGCCTTGCCGGTCTCGACGACGCGATTGCCTTCATCGAGCGCCAGCATGGCCGGCACGGCGGGCTGGTCAACGGCATGCTCGCACCCGACCGGGTCGAGAGCTGCACGCTCGCCGTCTTGCAGCGGACCATGGCTGCCGCGCGCGACCTCGATTGCCGGGTGAGGCTGCACATGGCCCAGGGCAAGCTCGAGCTCGACACGATGCACAAGCTGCATGGCGTTTCCGGGCCGCGCTGGATGGCCGATCATGATCTGCTTTGCGAGCGGCTGATTGCCCCGCACGCTACCCATGCTTCGCCGGAGGATTTGCGGCTTTATGCCGACGCCGGCGTGTCCATCGCGCATTCGCCGCTGGTGTCGGCGCGCATGGGCAGCACCCTCAATTCGTTCGCCTCATGCAGGAGGCTCGGCATCAACATCGGCATGGCGACGGACACCTCGCCGCCCGACATGCTGATGAACCTGCTGATGGGCCTCGTCGCTTGCCGCATCAGCGAGAAGGCGTCCGACGCGGTTTTCAGCAAGGACCTCTACGATGCCGCAACGCTCGGCGGCGCCAAGGCGCTGGGCCGCACCGACATCGGGCGCCTGGCCGCAGGCGCCAAGGCCGATGTATCGGTGTTCCGCCTCGACGATCCGCGTATGACGCCGACTGTCGATCCGATTACCACGCTCGTTTTGGGCGGTTCGGGAAAGGTCACGCAGGCGGTGTTCGTCGACGGGCGGCTGTCGATGCTGGATGGCAGGCTCGCCGGCTTCGACATCCGCGCGGCGCGCGAACGAGCGCAGCGACAGTTCGAAGGGCTGATCGCCAGATACCCTGACAGAAGCTGGCAGCATCCGCCGGTGTCCGAGATCTTTGCCCCGAGCTACCCTGTCCTGCCTTGAGGAGCGTGGCGCGGGGAGCGAGCCAGCTCAACTGCGTGTCCGAAAAGCCGGCAGCGGGGCCCAAAGCTGTTCTCGCGGTCTGATGAGATCAGACATTTGCTTTCTCGCAACGCCAAGCCGCGGAAAAGTCGAAGGGTTCCGAGCAGGATGCCGAGACTGTTTGCCAAGTTCGAACTTAAGCCAGGCGGATGTGTCGACAACCTTGAAGAGGGTGACCCGGAAGCTATTTTCTCAACCCGCCGCCTAGGTGGGAGTAGCGGGACTTCAACCATTGTTGACATTCCGTTTCTGCCGAAGCCAGCCGTCAAATTGTGCAGCTTTATTGTCGGCTGTAGGCTATCTGATGCCAACCGTGTTCGACAGGGAGTTCCGACCATTGAGCGTAGCATTTGCCAAGGAGGAAAGTGCTGAGGCAGCATCGGAAACCATCCTGCCGGCTCGCCCTATCTCCGATCGGATCAACCTCGTCACGGAGGCGGGCCTGAAGATGCTGCAAGATGAACTGGTCCGCGCTCAGCAGGCTCTCGAGGCCGCTAACGTGCTGGAAGACGTCAACGAAAGACGACGACAGTCGGCGGTTCCGGTTCGAGACATGCGCTATTATGCCGAGCGCGTCCGTACAGCTCAGCTTACGTCGGTGCCCACGTCTAATGAAGTGATCGCCTTCGGTCACACCGTTACCTTCAAGCGTGACGATGGCCGCACACAGACCTTCCGCATCGTCGGCGAGGACGAGGCCGACCCGTCTCAAGCTTCCGTATCGCACGGTTCGCCGGTTGCCATCGCGCTGATTGGCAAGACCGTTGGCGACGTTGTCCAGTTAGGGCAGCGCGAACTTGAGATCCTGTCCATTTCCTAGTTGCATTGGAGCGCAGCGCACTACCGTATTGCAGGCATGTCCTGCGACCTCATCACGGTCAACCACCACCGTCGCCACACGCGACATCTTGGCCTTGCACGGCGAGCAATCGCCCGGCGTACTCGCATTGGCCGGCATATCCCACTTTGAAGTGGTCCACTGCCATATGCAGATCTTTCACGGGGACGAACCTGCTGGCGCGTTCGTCTTCGTGCAGGTGCCCTCTGTCGCGTCAGAGGTTCGACACCAGCTTCATCGCCTCGCGAAACAGTATGCCTTCCTGGTCGGCAAGTGTTTGACTGATCTCGAAATGGTTCTGGCCTTGGGCGAGGATCAATTCACTTTGCTTGCCTGCTTCCAGCAGGCCGGCGTGCAGCGCCTTTGCTTGCCGGCAATATTCATCGGTTTCGACCTCGCCATAAGCAACAACAAGCGGGCAGCCGATGCGCTTGAGATGGCGCATCGGACTTAACATGTGCACCTCCTCATTGCTCAGCTTCATGTAGGCCCCACGCGCGCTCAGCATCGATCCTTCCAGATCATAGGCCCCGCTGGCACACATGGCGGCCCTCACCTTGCCGGGAGCGATCTGGCTTTCCGTTTCCGCAGTCAGGGCAGACGCGACGAGATGCGCTCCAGACGAATGACCGATAGCCAGCAGCCGCATGGCATCGCAGCCAAGCTCGGCCGCGTGATCCGACAGCCAGCCGATACCACGCTGAACCTGCCGCACCATGTCGGGCAGACTCGCGTCGGGAATGCTGGCGAAATCGAGCACTGCGAAATTCACCCCGCTGGCCACGAAAGCCTCGGCGGCAAAGGCGCTATCCAGGCGGTCGAGCGTTCGCCAGGCGCCGCCATGCACATAGACCACCAGCGGCGCGCCCGACTTGCTGGCGGAAAACAGGTCGATCCGGTCGAACGCGCCGTCACCGTAGGCGAGGCTCCGGCATCCCAGCCGCTCATGCGCGGCCAGGCTCGCCGTACGATACCAGGCAATGATCTCGCCGGCGTTGGCCGCCCAGGCGCTCTGATTGTAGTTCAGGTCGAGCCGTGCCTGATCGTAATCGAGAAAGACGTGGTCGGCGCTCTGCTTGTTCATGGCGGGCTTTCGGACTGCGGCTCTATCGGACGGCTGACGGTTCATTGTTGCCGGTAGACGATGCGCCCGTCGACGGACCTGTGCCACAGCGCCGGCGTCATCGCCGTCGAGCTCGACGCCTGCAATGTCGATCTGGCCATCGGCTGCACCTACAAGTACCTGAACTGCGGTCCCGGCTCGCCCGCCTTCATCTATGCAGCCAAGCGCCACCACGAAACGCTGCGCCAGCCGCTTTCGGGCTGGTGGGGCCATGCCGCGCCGTTTGCTTTCGAAGTTGGCTACCGCCCCGACAGCGGCGCGCGTCGCCTGCTCTGCGGCACCCAGCCGATCCTGTCGCTGCGCGCCCTCAATACCGGCCTTGCCGCCATCGAGGACGTCGCCATGGCCGACATCCGCGCCAAGAGCCTGGCAATGTCGGACCTGTTCATGGATGTGGTCGACGAGACCTGCCGCGCCCACGGCGCCACGCTGGTCACCCCGCGCGACCACGCGATCCGCGGCAGCCAGGTCTCGGTGACCTTCGCCAATGGATATGCGGTCGTGCAGGCACTGATGGCGCGCGGCATCGTTGGCGACTTCCGTGCACCCGACATGATGCGCTTCGGCTTCGCGCCCGCCTATCTCAGCTTCGCCGACGTCTACCGCGCCGCCGCCGCCGCCTTCAACGATGTGATGACCTCCGGCAGCTGGCGCGAGGAGCGCTTCAACAAGCGCCGCGCCGTCACCTGACATATCAGGTGCACCTCACGGGGCGCGCCGTTCGGATACCGGTCAAACCGGATCTTGCCGTCCAGGGGGGCGGCGCAACTTTCCGCATGCCATGGCCAGCACGGCCATGGCCGGGCGGAATATCAAGGGAGGGATATCCAATGAGCAATCTACTCAAGAACGGCCTGGCCGGAGCCATGCTGCTGGCGGCCACCGCCGGCATCAGCGCGCCTGCGCAGGCAGGCGCCACCATCGACGCCATCCGCCAGCGCGGCGAGGTCGTCTGCGGCGTTTCCACCGGCATCGGCGGCTTTTCGATCGCCGACAGCTCCGGCCAGTGGACCGGCCTGACCACCGATTTCTGCCGCGCCGTCTCGTCGGCGGTGCTTGGCGACGCCGCCAAGGAAAAGTTCGTGCCGCTCAGCCCCCAGCAGCGCTTCACCGCCCTGCAGTCGGGCGAGGTCGACATGCTCACCACCGTCGCCACCTGGACGCTGACCCGCGACGCTTCGCTCGGCCTGCTCTATGCCGGGGTCTATTTTTATGACGGCCAGGGCTTCCTGGTGTCTAAGTCGCTTGACCTCAAGGGCGCGCTCGACCTCGACGGCGCCAGCATCTGCACCGCCACTGGCACCACCAGCGAGCTCAACCTCGCCGACTACTTCCGTGCCAAGGGCAAGAAGTTCACCCCTGTCGTCTTCGAATCCCAGAACGAGGCGCGCGCCGCCTTCTTCTCCGGCCGCTGCGAGATCTTCGAACGCAATGTCGGCCCGAAGACGCCGCTGCGCATGGAGCGCAACGCCAACGCCCTGTGGACGCAGGGCGGCCAGATGTACGCCCTGCCCGTGCGATGAGCCGATGACGGGCGCCATCATCGTGCTCATGCGCGGCGGCGCGCTTGGCCTCGAATATGTGCCCACCGACCTGTGGGGTGGCCTGCCGCTGACCGTCTTCCTCGCGCTCGGCGGCATGGTCGGCGCATTCCCGCTCGCTGTCGCGCTGGCGCTTGGCCGGCGGTCGCGCTTGCGCGTCGTCAAGTCGATCTGCGTCGCCTTCATCGAGATGGTGCGCGGCGTCCCGCTGGTCACCGTGCTGTTCATGGCCTCGTTCATGATTCCGCTGTTCCTGCCCGGCAAGGTCCAGGTCGACGCCCTGTTGCGCGCGTTGGCCGCCATCACGCTGTTCAGCGCCGCCTATCTCGCGGAAGCCATTCGCGGCGGCCTTCAGGCCATTCCCGAAGGCCAGGAACAGGCAGCCGAAGCGCTCGGCCTGACCTACTGGCAAACGTCGCTCCTCGTCGTCGTGCCGCAGGCGCTGCGCCATGCCATCCCGGCCATCGCCAATCTGTTCATCGGCCTGTTCAAGGACACTTCGCTTGTCGGCATCGTCGGTCTCACCGACCTGCTGCTTGCCACCAAGCAGGCGCTGGGCGACCCGCAATGGCGCAGCTTCGCGCTTGAGGGCTACATCTTCGTCGCCCTGATCTATGTCGCCTTCTGCTTTTTCATCTCGCGCTACAGTCGCTCGCTCGAACAAAGGCTGCAGCACTACCAAAGCTAGGACTTAGAGCTCAATCGCGAAGTGAGGTCGCGCGGGACATGCGGTCGTGATCCTTCTGAAAGAAATCCGATGCGTGGAAGCAGGAATGGCTCAGCGGGCATGTGACCTTTTTGATCAGGAGGCTACTGGCCATGCCTTAAGGCCGGACGCCTGGAACGGTAAGTGCCGACCAGCCAGCCCGGTCGTTCATGGGTCGAGATCGGCCAGGGCGAGGTCGAGCGAAGGGGCAGGGTGTTGGCGCTGGCCATGGAGGAATGCTTGCGGCGCGGCAGCATGAGCGTCGCCAGGTTGTTTGCTACAGAGCCACCAGCTCGTAGCCGTCTGCCTTTTCCAGAACCGATGAGATATTCCGCTGGTGGAGCTGAGGAGGATCGAACTCCTGACCTCGTCATTGCGAACGACGCGCTCTCCCAGCTGAGCTACAGCCCCGTCCAGCGGATGGGCGCATTTATTGGCGGCGAGCGGCGTCTGTCAAGCGAGCAGTTGACGTAGGGGCGATATCGCCTGCGCCATGGCCCCACTGGTTGTGTCAGGTCGGTGATCGAAGAGGCGATGGAGCGCGGTCCGCAGGCGAAACGGGGCTGCGAGGGCCTCGAGAGAGAGATGAAACCCTGCACTGACGGGTATCCGCAAGAGCGGCCAGAATGGCGGAAGGAGCTGGTTAGGCCACGCGGGGCTTGCCGCTCAGGCGTGCAATGGCTAAATGTCGGCAATTCATTGGAGAACGGCATGCTCGCCCTCATTCAGACGATCGTTCTGGCCCTAGACCTGTACTGGTGGATCATCATCGCCTCGGCGATCTTCTCCTGGCTCTATGCCTTCAACGTGGTCAACCCGCGCAACCAGGTCGTCGGCACCATCGGCAACATGCTGTACAGGCTGACCGAGCCGGCGCTCAAGCCGATCCGCCGATTCATGCCCGATCTCGGCGGCATCGACATCTCGCCGATCGTCCTTTTGCTCATCCTGTTCTTCATCCGCCAGTTCATCGCGACCACTATCGCGCCGATGGTGCTCTGACCGGCTTGTCCGGTTGCTTCCGCCTCCGTGAGGACGGCGTCGATCTGTTCGTCAGGCTGACGCCGAAATCGTCGAAGGATGCGGTCGAAGGCGTCGAACATACGGCCGACGGACGCTGTCATTTTGCAGCGCGGGTGCGCGCCGTGCCTGAAAAGGGCGACGCTAATGCCGCGCTGGAGAAGCTGTTTGCGGACGAGCTCGGCATTCCCAGAAAATCCATAAAGGTGGTCGCCGGCGGCACGTCGCGGCTGAAGACCGTTCGTATCACCGGCAATGCCAGCGAGCTTGCCAGGCTGATGGCGGAGTTTGCCAGGCGCTGAGCCCGCGCTCTGGCTTGCGCGGCTCGGGTGCGACATACTCCGGTTGCATGCGCGCGGGATGCTGCGCGCATTGTCGGCTTGGAGGGAGGCGCGGAATGCGGAAGCATGTCTTGGCACTGGCCCTTGCCATGCCGTTGCACCAGGCCGCGGCGGAAGAAATCTCCAGCGTCTATGTCGAGACCAAGACCGAGACGGACTGCGTGATCTTCGACAAGGCCGGCACTGACGACGGCGACTATGCCAACATGGTCTGCCCGGGATATCGCGGCTACCCGGTGCTGGTGTTTTCAGCCGATCTCAGGGAATCCGTGTTCTACGGTTTTCCACCAGCGGATTTCGTCGATATTCCCTGGCAGAGCTTCGAGACGTTCAACAGAAGTGCCGGCAAGGCCGAATGGCGCATTTCGAGCCATGACGGCAAGGTGATCCCGTTCGCCACCATCCGCCGCTGGTATGTGCAGGCTGACGTCGAGGGCAAGGACAAGGAAATCGAGGTGCTGGTGGTGACAAAGGTCGGGCAGCCCGGCAAGGCCGATGGCTGCGTGGTGGCGCTGGTGATGGCGACAGGCGAGCCCAAGGCCAACGAACTGGCGCGGAAGATCGCCGACGAACAGGTTCGCGACTTCGCCTGCGGCTCGGACGAGAGGGTGGTCGTCGGCGAGCCGATGCCGGTGTTTTACTCGGAAGGCAAGACAAAGAATTAGGGCGCGGCCGGCAATGCCGAACCGCGCCCTGCAATCACTTGGAAACGCTTGAAGCTGGAAGCCTCAGGCCTTCAGGGCCTTGGCGCGGTCGATCGCCTCGACGATCATCTTTTTGGCGTAGGCCGCATCGTGCCAGCCGCCGATCTTGACCCACTTGCCGGGCTCGAGATCCTTGTAGTGACCGAAGAAGTGCTCGATCTGCTGTAGCGTGATCTCGGGCAGGTCGGTGTGGTTGAAGACGTTCTCGTAGCGGCGGGTCAGCTTGGGCGACGGCACGGCAATGACCTTCTCGTCCTGGCCGGCATTGTCTTCCATCACCAGCACGCCGATCGGGCGCACGTTGATGACGCAACCGGGGATGAGCTGGCGGGTGTTGCAGACCAGGACGTCGATCGGATCGCCATCGCCGGAGAGCGTGTGCGGCACGAAGCCGTAGTTACCCGGATAATGCATCGGGGTGTAGAGGAAGCGGTCGACGACGAGCGTGCCGGCTTCCTTGTCCATCTCGTACTTGATCGGCTGGCCGCCGACAGGCACTTCGACGATCACGTTGACGTCTTCAGGCGGATTCTTGCCGATCGAAATCGCATCGATGCGCATGGGGAAGCTCCAGAATTAAAGGTGCCTCCCGATAAACGCCTTGGGGCGCGTGTGCAATGCAATATTGATGTCTGGGGTGTGCGACGAAAGGCTTGCCTTCGCGATCATTCCCAGACGAAAGCGACTTTCTTCAGCGCCTTGTGGTCGAAAACCTCGACGCCTTCAGCGATGTCGCGGCCGCCGGCCCCGGAATAGAAGGCCAGCGCGTTGTCGTTTTCCTCGAGCGCCCAGACCACCATGCCCTTGAGGCCGTGGTCGGCGAGGCGCTGGCGGGCGGCGGCGAACAGCCGGCTGCCGAGACCGATGCCCTGGCATTCGGGGCGCAGGTAGAGTTCGTAGATCTCGCCCTGCTGCTTGAGCTCGCGGGCGCGGTTGCGGCCGAGCGTGGCGTAGCCGGCGATCTTGCCGCCGATCTCGATGACGAGGACCGTCGCGGCGCGCCGGATGGCATTGGCCCACCATTCGCCGCCGCGGCGGTTGATCATGGTGGTCAGCGCGCGATGCGGGATGATGCCGGAGTAGGCACCGCGCCAAGCCTCGTGATGAACCTCGGCGATGGCATCGGCATCGCGGGGCTCGGCTTTTCTGATGTCTATGGTCAGCGTGTTCATAGTTTTTTAACCATAAACCGCGTCGCGGCCGTTGCAAAGTGTCCGCGAACGTAGCTGCGGGCCTTTCACATGATCGGGAATGAAGATCAGGACGCAGTGTGTCCAAATGGACTCACCGGGCGATGCTTGACCTAGATTTCGACGAGGTGGTCGTCGAGTTCGTTGGCATCATGCTCGGACACGGGGAAATGCGCCGAGAGCAGGCCGCCGACCGTCGAGATGGCAGCGACGAAGCCATCGGCCAGGCGATTTTCGCCGGCATGGCGGATCAGGCCGGCAACAATGCCGTCCCATTTGTCCTGCGGCACCTTGGCGTCGATGCCGGCATCGGCGACGACTTCGGCATAACGTTCGGCCAGGGACACGAAGATCAGCACACCGGTGCGCTCCGTCGTCAGGTGGACGTTGCGGGCGTAGAACTGCCTGAGCGCGTTGTCATGCGCTGCGCGGTAGAGCAGGTTGCGCGGCACCAGCCAGATGCGCAAACCGGGCATCCACCACAGCAATGCGCAGGCAGCCGCAAGGGCGAGCAGCTGGACGATGACGAAATGCGGCAGCCTGACCGCGACCCACCAGTATTCAAGCGCGAAGGCGGCGGCGAGGCTGACCAGCAGGATGCCGAGGGTAACGGCAAAGGCAGCAGTGAAGAAATAGCCGTCGCTGCGGTGGGCAACGACGCAGTAGATCTCGCCCGATGTTTCGGCTTCGGCAGCGCGGATGGCAGTGGCGATGCGTTCGTGGTCACCTGCGTTGAGCGTGGTCTGGGTCATGTCGTCCTACCAGCTCCCCGAAGAACCGCCGCCGCCGGAGGAGCCCCCTCCACCGGAGAAGCCACCGCCGCCCGACGACCCGCCGCCTGATGACCAGCCTCCGCCACCACCCGAGGACCAGCCGCCTGATGACGAGCCCGAGCGCTGATTGTAGTTGAAGGTCATGCCGAGCCAGGTGTAGCGGCCGGGGCCAAGCTTGCGGCCGTAGATGCGCGGCAGGATCGCCATGGCGATGCCGCCGACGAACAGGACTGCCCACAGCGCGATGAAGACGAAGAAGATGATGTCGTCTTCGCTCATGCCCGAAATGCCGGTCTGCTCGTTGCGCTTGGCGCGTGCCTCAAGCTCGGCGCCTTCGCCCTCGACGACCATGACGACGTCGTCGACAGCCCTGGAGATGCCGCCGGCAAAATCGCCGGCGCGGAAGGCCGGCACCATGGTGTTTTCGATGATCAGCTTGGTGTGCAGGTCGGTGAGCACACCTTCGAGGCCGTAGCCGACCTCGATACGCATGCGCCGGTCATTGGGCGCCACGATCAGCAGCACGCCATTGTCCTCGCCGGCCTGGCCGAGCTTCCAGGCGCGGAACAGGCGGTTGGCGTAGGGCTCGATTTCTTCGCCGTCGAGGCTCGGGATGGTGGCGACGACGATCTGGTCGGAGGATTTCTGCTCGAATGCTGCAAGCTTCTGCACCAGCTCGGCTTCGGTGGCGGCGTCGATGATGCCGGCATTGTCGACGACGCGGCCGGTGAGGGCGGGCAGTTCGGCGGCAAGGGCGGCGAAGGGGACCAGCAGGAAGCAGAACAAGGTGACAATGGCATGGAGGCCGAGGCGCTTGCGCACCCCGTTCTCGCCTGACCATACGCTTGCGCTCAAGGCCATCTCTGCAACTTTACCGGGGGGGCCTGCGACGCCTGTCGTCCTCATCCGCCCTGGCTGGTGCCGAAATTCACCTTGGGCGCCTCGAGCTTGTCTTCGGCGACGGTGAAGTTCTGGAACGGCTGGTTGCGGAACCAGAGCGTGTTCCAGATCATGGCCGGGAAGGTCTTGAGCGAGGTGTTGTAGACGCGCACCGTCTCGATGTAGTCGCGGCGGGCAACGGCAATGCGGTTTTCGGTGCCTTCGAGCTGCGCCTGCAAGGCGAGGAAATTCTGGTTGGCCTTGAGGTCGGGGTAATTTTCGACAACGGCGAGCAGGCGTGACAGCGCGCTGGTGAGACCCGCCTGGTTGTCCTGGAACGCCTTGAAGGCGTTGGGATCGGTAAGTGTTTCGGGCGTCACCGTGACCTGGGTTGCCTTGGCGCGGGCCTCGACGACGCCTTCGAGCGTTTCCTTTTCATGCGAGGCATAACCCTTCACCGTCTCGACCAGGTTGGGGATGAGGTCGGCGCGGCGCTGGTACTGGTTCAGCACTTCGCTCCAGGCGGCCTTTGCCTGCTCTTCCTGGGTCGGGATGGTGTTGTAGCCACAGGCCGACAGCACCGGCATGATGATCGCCAGAAGGACGAAAGCCGGGAGCAGGCGGAAAGCAGGAAGTGCCGACGAAGCTTGCATGCGCATCTGATTGTCCTCGACAAAGCAACTGATGCGACAGCATTATCGAAAAACATGGCCGGAGAAAACCGGCGTTTGATTTGGCGCTGATGCCGGGAGAAATGTGACGATGGCGTCGCCAAGAGACAGCGACAGCGAAAAGGAATCACGCCGCATCCTCGACCGCATTGCGCGTGAGAGCGAGCCGGGCGGCGCTTCCTTCGTGTCGCGCAAGACAGACAAGATGCGTAGTCACCTCGCCGCCGCCGACGTCGACAAGGCTGACCCGATCGAGCATATCGGCACGCGCATCGGCCGCATCCTCGGCTTTGTCCTGACCGTTGGCCTGCTGCTGTGGCTGATCAATTATCTCGTTCGAGGCGGATAGTGGTGACGGGCAGTGAGGACGAGGGGCCGGCGGAGTCTCGGCGCATCCTCGAACGGCTGTCGCGTGAGAGCGACCATGGCGGCCGTTCGTTTGTCGCTCGCCACAAATATGCTTCTGAAGAAAAGGGCGAGACGGCCAATGGCCTGCTCATTCTGCTGGGCGCCGTGCTGGCCATCGCGCTTTTCTTCTGGTTCTTGTCTTACATAGCGGTGGTAAAATCCTGATGAGCATTGGACAGCCCGGCGCGCCACGCGCGGTCATCGTGGTGTCGAGCCATGTCGCGCGCGGTTCGGTCGGCAACCGTGCCGCGGTGTTTGCGCTTGAAACGCTTGGCCACCCGGTCTGGGCGGTGCCGACGGTGATGCTGCCGTGGCATCCCGGCCATGGCCGCGCAACGCGCATCGTGCCACCGACCGAACAGTTTGCTGCCTTCATGGCCGATCTCGAACGGGCGCCGTGGCTGGGCGAAGTCGCGGCGGTGCTGTCGGGTTATCTCGGCGAAGCCGGCCAGGTCGAGGCCGTTGCCTCGCTGGTCGAGGCGGTGAAGGCGAAAAACCCGAAGGCGCTTTATGTCTGCGATCCTGTGATCGGCGATTCCGGCGGACTCTATGTTGCCGAAGCTCTCGCTGCCGGCATCCGCGACCGGCTGCTGCCCTTGGCCGATATCGCCACCCCAAACCGCTTTGAGCTGGAGTGGCTGTCGGGCGCCAAGGCCGACGACATGCGCTCGACCATGGCGGCAGCACTTGGGCTCGGGCCGGCAACGATGCTGGTGACTTCGGCGCATGCGATGATGGCCAATGGCACCGGCAATCTGCTGGTTACCCAGACGCAGGCGCTGCTGGCCGAACATCGAACGGTCGAGCGGCCGCCGAACGGGCTCGGCGATCTCAGCGCCGCGGTCTTCCTGGCGCGACTGCTCGCCGGCCACACGCCGGCCAAGGCGCTGCAGTCGACCACGGCTGCGGTCTACGAGATCCTGGCGCGCACCTCCAAGCGCGGAGGCGACGAGCTTCAGCTCGAAACGGACGCACAGAGCCTGTCGCACCCGATGGCGATGGTCGAGCTGCGCACGCTCATCCATCCCTCGAGGAGCCGAAAACCCGGCCAGGAATCAGGGGCGTGACGACTGCCGGCGTCGATGGCTGCAAGGCCGGCTGGATCGCGGTGATCCGCAACGACGCCGGGACGAAAGCGCAGGTTTTCGGCAGCTTCGAAGCACTGCTGGCGGCAATGCCTGGCGACGCGGTGGTGGTGGTCGACATGCCGATCGGCCTGCCGGACTTCACAACCAAGGGCGGGCGCGGACCGGAAGCCCTGGTACGGCCATTGCTCGGGCAGCGGCAGTCGAGTGTGTTTTCGATCCCGTCACGGGCCGCGGTTCATGCCGAGACCGCTGATTTTACCGACCTCGAAACATGGTACTCGGCGCATCGCCGGTCGAGCGAGGTGGCGATGCAGACGTCGGAGCCGCCGCGCGGCGTGTCGATCCAGGCCTTCGGCATCTTTTCCAAGATCCGCGAGATCGACGCGCTGATGATGGCGCGACCCGAATTGCGCGAACGGGTGATCGAATCGCATCCCGAAGTGGCGTTCTGGCGGCTCAATGGCGGGCAAGCGATGAGCCTGCCCAAAAAGATCAAGGGTCGCGTGAATGTCGATGGCATGGAGGAGCGCAAGTCGCTGCTGGCGCGCGTCGGCCATGACCGCAGCTTCCTCGACCAGCCGCCGCCGCGCGGCGCGGCTGCAGACGATTTCCTCGACGCCTGTGCGATGATGCTGATCGCCGAACGGCACTGCCGCGGAGAAACCACGAGTTTTCCGTCGCCGCCGGGGCGCGATATCCATGGCATTCCTGTCGCGATCTGGGTTTAATGCCCCTGTCCGAGATGGAGGCGTGCGATGATGCCCATTCGTACGATGGCGGCCGCCCTGGCGCTGCTGGCGACTGTCAGCGCCGTTGCGCAGGAAAGCATCGTCGACCGCTGGTATGCGGCGTTGCTCAAGGCGGACGCTCCGGCCCTTTCGCAACTGCTGGCTGACAACGCGACGATACGGCTCGACGACATCGGCGTGACCCAGAGCAAGGCCGAGTTCATCGCCTCGATGGACGAATGGCAGGCAGCGGTGAAGGGCGCCAAGATCCGCCACAAGATCGAAGCGGAAATGGGCGACACTGTTGTGGTGCGGACCTGCTACGACTTTCCCAACAATGACATGACGACGCGCGAGACCTTCACCACCAGGAGCGGGGTCATCGTCGCCAACACGCAGATGACGATCGGCGAGAACTGCGACGGCTTCTAGGCCTGCGTCAGGCGCGTCATCAACGATGGTTCCGGCAGCCGGCGCCAGACTAGCCATGAGACGATGGCGATCAGGCCCATGATAGGGATGACGGTCGCGAGCGCGTTGACCGGGTCGCCCATCAATGCCGCCGCCGCGCCGCCGACCATGCCGGCGCCCATCTGGAAAAAGCCCATCATGGCGGATGCAGCCCCGGCATTTTCCGGGAAAGGCGCCATCGCTGCCGTCATCATCGCCGGCGAGATCATGGCGATGCCGAAGGCGTAGATGCCGACCGGAACCATGACGAGCAGGAAGCTGGGCTCATAGGTCCTGAGCAGGATGGCCATGGCGATCGAGCCGATGGCCACGAAAACCAGGCCGACCGGCACCATCCGCGTGGCGCCGTAGCGCTTCATGAAGATGCGCATGACGATGGCGCCAGCCATGAAGTTGGCGGTCTGCATCAGCATGCCGACGCCGAACTGGGTGGGCGTGAGGCCGACGCGCTCCATCAGGATGAAGGCCAGCACCGTGGCCTGGGTGTAGATCGCGCCTGTCGTGCCGGCGATGACCAGGCAGCAGAGCACGAAATAGGGGCTGCGGAACAGGGAGCCGTAGGAGGTGAGGAGTGCTGCCGGCCGGATGCGGCTGAGATCGCGCGTCACCGTTTCACGCAGGGCGAAGATCGCGACCAGCATGACCACGCCGCCGAGCAGCACCATCACGATGAAGATGGCGTGCCAGCCAAAGAACTCCATGGTCAGGCCGCCGAGAGTGGGGGCGATGGCAGGGCCGAGCGCCAGAAGGATGCCGATCATGTTCATGATGCGGGCAGAACGTTCATGCGTGAAGACGTCGCGAACGACGGCGCGCGCCACCGAAACGCCAACGGCGGCGCCGACGCCCTGGAGAAAACGCGCCACGACCAATGTTTCGATGTTCGGCGCCATCAGCGCCAGCACGCTTGCGGCAAGATAGATCGCCATGAAGGCGAGCGTGATCGGGCGGCGGCCGAAACCGTCGGAGAGCGGGCCGCAGACGAGCTGGGCGAAGGCGAAGCCGCCGAAATAGAGCGACAGCGTCATCTTGACCGCGGCTTCGGTGGTGCCGAAGGCCTGGACGATCTCGGGCATGGCAGGGGTGAACAGCGCCAGCGAGATCGGACCGATCGCGACCATCAGGCCGCCGATCAGCGACACCCGGCGTTCGCTCATGATCGGCGCGGTTTCGACGAGGTCCAGCGCCGGGTTTATGTCGGTGCGCATGTTCATGCCGCCGCGTCCTCGCCCGAAAGCGCTTCGGTGCGCGTGGCGAGCAGGTTGGCGCGGGCTGACCGCAGCGAAACGAGGAGGCGCTGCCAGTCGTCGGGATCGATGCCAAGCGCGGCCTCGCTGCGGATCGCCGCGGCGATGGGCTCGATCTGCCTGACGACGGTGGAACCTGCTTCGGTGAGGGTGACCAGCTTGGCGCGGCGATCGGCCGGATCGGGCTGGCGCTCGACGAAACCCTTGGCTTCGAGCCGGTCGACGAGACCGCTCAGTGTCATCGCCTCGACGCCCAGGCGCTCGGCCAATGCCGTCTGGCGAATGGGGCCGGTGCGGCTGACATTGAGCAGCGCGCGGCCTTCGCCGGTGGTCAGGCCGAGGCCGGCCTCCGTGGTGCGGCGGTCCATCTCGGCGCGGATGATGCGCGACAGATCGTTGACGATGAAGCCAAACGTGTCGGTCTCGGGGGTTGCAGGCATATTAGTAAGTAATCCTTATTATATGGCTTACTTAGTTTACCATGGGCGACGAGTCAATGCGGTTGCGCAGCTTCCGGTCCGGCCCTACATCGAGGCTGTCCGCACTGAATGCCAATCGAGGAAGCCATTCCATGTCCGCCAGCCAGAACATCGATCTCGCGCGCCATCCGCTGACACACTGGGCCGGGCCGCTTGGCCTGCCGGAATTCGACAAGATCGAAGACAGCGAGTTCGGTCCGGTGTTCGATGCCGCGCTTGCCGCGCATGCCGCCGAGGTCGAGGCGATTGCCGCCAATGCCGAGCAGGCGACGGTTGCCAACACGCTCGAGGCGCTGGAACTGGCGGGCCAGCCGCTCGATCGCGTATCGTCGATCTTCTGGTGTCGTGCCGGCGCCCACACGAACGATGCGATCCAGGCGATGGAGCGCGAGATTTCGCCGAAGATGGCCCGCCATTTCTCCGCGATCTCGATGAACGACAAGCTGTTTGCACGCATAAATGACCTCTACTCCCGCCGCTCTTCGCTCGGCCTCGACCCCGAGACGCTGAGGGTGCTGGAAAAGACCTGGAAAGGCTTCGTCCGTTCGGGTGCCAAGCTCGACCCCGAGGGCAAGAAACGGCTTGCGGCGATCCAGGAGGAGCTTGCCTCGCTGGGCGCGAAGTTCGGCCAGAACGTGCTTGCCGACGAAAAGGAATGGGTGCTGTTCCTCGACGAGGCTGACCTCGCCGGCCTGCCGGAATTCGTGCGCGGAGCGATGGCCCAGGCGGCCGAGACGCGCGGCCAGAAGGGCAAATACGCCGTCACGCTCTCTCGCTCGATCTACGAGCCCTTCACGACCTTCTCCGAGCGCCGCGACCTGCGCGAAAAGGCGTTCAAGGCCTTTGCCGGTCGTGGTGAAACAGGTGGCAAAACCGACAATGCCGACGTCGTGCGCGACACGCTCAGCCTCCGCGCCGAAAAGGCAAGGCTGCTCGGCTATGGCAGCTACGCGGCGCTGAAGCTCGACGACACCATGGCCAAGACGCCGAAGGCGGTGATGGAGCTGCTCGAACCGGTGTGGAACAAGGCGCGCGAAAAGGCGGCTGCCGACGAGGCGGACCTGCAGCGGCTGGCAGCAAGCGCTGGCAGCAACGACAAGCTTGCCGCCTGGGACTGGCGTTTCTACCAGGAGAAGCTGCGGGCCGAGAAATACGCCTTCGACGAAGCCGAGCTGAAGCCTTATCTCCAGCTCGAAAAGATCATCGATGCCTGTTTCGACGTCGCGACTCGTCTCTTCGGCATCACCTTCAAGGAAGTGTCCGGCATCCCTGCCTGGCATCCCGATGCCAGGGTGTTCGAGGTGTTCAACGCCGACGGCAGCAAGCGCGGGCTGTTCCTCGCCGACTATTTCGCGCGGCAATCGAAGCGCTCGGGTGCCTGGATGAGCGCGCTGCAGTCTGGCTACAAGCTCGGCGAAGGCTCGACGCCTGTCATCTACAACATCATGAACTTCGCCAAGCCGGCGGAAGGCGAGCCGGCGCTGCTGTCGCTCGACGAGGCAAAGACGCTGTTCCACGAATTCGGCCACGCCCTGCACGGCATGCTGACCGACGTCACCTGGCCGTCGGTGGCGGGAACCTCGGTCAGCCGCGACTTCGTCGAACTGCCGTCGCAGCTTTACGAGCATTGGCTGACGGTGCCGGCGGTGCTGGAAAAGCATGCGCTGCACTACAAGACCGGCAAGTCGATGCCGAAGGAACTGCTCGACAAGATGCTGGCGGCCAAGACCTTTGGCGCCGGTTTTGCGACGGTGGAGTTCACCTCGTCGGCGCTTGTCGACATGGCCTATCACGCGCGTCCCGACGCGCCTGCTGACCCGGTCGCGTTCGAAGCCAAGACGCTGGATGATCTCGGCATGCCCGAGGCAATCGTCATGCGCCATCGCACGCCGCACTTCCTGCACGTGTTTTCGGGCGAGGGCTATTCGGCCGGCTACTACTCCTACATGTGGTCGGAGGTGCTCGACGCGGATGCCTTTGCCGCCTTCGAGGAGACTGGCGACGCGTTCAACCCCGGCATGGCCGAGAAGCTGCGCAAGCACATCTATGCCGCCGGCGGATCGGCCGATCCGGAAGAGCTCTACAAGGCCTTCCGCGGCAAGATGCCGTCGCCGGAGGCGATGATGGAAAAGCGCGGGCTGAACTGACCTCCCGGCTTGGCAGGCTCTGTTGCGAACTACCCCCACCCCTATCCCCCCCCCCACAAGGGGGAGGGGGACTTGGCGGCACCGCAGGCTGGGCTCGACTTTGACGTCTGGACGGCAGAGATAACGACGGCGCGCGTCCCCTCCCCCTTGTGGGGAGGTGTAGGGGTGGGGGTACTAACGCGACCAAGGGTATTGGCTAGGAGCCGCATAGAAAATGGAACTACCGGCAGCATTGCGGGCGGCGGTCGATCGAGCGCTGGAGGGTGTGCAGCTCGCCGAGCTGCAGCGTGCGGCCGACACCTTGTCGAGTCGCTATCGCGCCGAGACGCGCGACGGAAAGCTGCATCTGTCCGACGAGATGTTCGCCAACGCCTATCTGGCGACGCGGCTGCCAGCGACGTTTGCCGCCGTGCGGGCAAGTCTGGAGAGTGCCGCCGAGCTGATGCCGGAGTTCGAGCCGAAAAGCCTGCTCGACGTCGGTGCCGGTCCCGGCACGGCGCTTTGGGCGGCTTCGGATTGCTGGCCGACGATTGCCTCGGCGACGATGCTCGAAGGCAGCCAGTCTATCCGCAAGGTTGGCGTGGAACTGTCGGCGCATTCTGCTGTCGCGCATGTCGAATGGCGCGCGGCTGATGCCGCCAAGAGTTTCGAGGCCGACAAGGCCGACCTGGTGACGCTGGCCTATGTGCTCGACGAGTTGTCGCCGGCCGAGGGGCTGGCGCTTGTCGAGCGGTTGTGGGCAGCCACAAATGGCCTGCTGGTGGTTATCGAGCCAGGCACGCCGGCTGGTTGGCGGCGGATGATGGCGGTGCGTTCGCGGCTCATAGAACTGGGTGCGTATCTAGCGGCGCCATGTCCGCATAGCCGGAGCTGTCCGATCGTCGAACCCGACTGGTGCCATTTTTCGCGGCGTGTGGCGCGTTCGCGGCTGCATCGGCTGACCAAACGCGGCGAGGTGCCGTGGGAAGACGAAAAATACATCTTCCTGGCCGCGTCGCGGATGCCGGCTGAAGCATTCCATGCGCGGGTACTGGCGCCTGCGCGCGGCGGATCGGGAAAGATTCATCTCAAGCTGTGCCAGGAAAATGGTTCGATTGACGAAAAGCTGCTAACCAAACGCGACGGCGAGCTGTTCAAGACGGCGCGCCGGGCCGACTGGGGTGACGTTTTGTAGCGTTGCCGGGATACGGAAAATCAGCCGATTTGCCCGCCCCCCTTTCGCATTTGCGAAAAAACCTGTATGAGCCCGCCCACACGAAACGCGGCGCGTCGACAGGCTGTGCCCGCAACGCTCCCGAGTAGATATATGAACCTCCGCAATATCGCGATCATCGCGCACGTCGACCATGGCAAGACCACGCTCGTCGATGCGCTCCTCAAGCAATCCGGCTCGTTCCGTGAAAATCAGCGCGTTGCAGAACGCGCGATGGATTCGAACGATCTCGAAAAGGAACGCGGCATTACCATCCTTGCCAAGGCGACTTCGGTCGACTGGAAGGAAACCCGCATCAATATCGTCGACACCCCGGGCCACGCCGATTTCGGTGGCGAGGTCGAGCGTATCCTGTCGATGGTCGACAGCGCGATCGTTCTTGTCGACGCCGCCGAAGGCCCGATGCCGCAGACCAAGTTTGTCGTCGGCAAGGCGCTCAAGGTCGGCCTGAAGCCGATCGTCGTCATCAACAAGATCGACCGTCCCGACGCCCGCCACCAGGAAGTCATCAACGAGGTGTTCGACCTGTTCGCAGCGCTCGACGCCACCGACGAACAGCTCGACTTCCCGATCCTCTACGGTTCGGGCCGCGATGGCTGGGTCTCCGAGAATCCGGAAGGCCCGAAGGACCAGGGTCTCGCACCGCTGTTCGACCTCGTGCTCAAGCATGTTCCGGCGCCGACCGTTCACCCCGGCCCGTTCCGCATGATCGGCACCATTCTCGAGGCAAACCCGTTCCTCGGCCGCATCATCACCGGCCGCATCGAATCCGGCACGCTGAAGTCCAACATGCCCGTCAAGGTGCTGCACCATGACGGCACGCTGCTCGAAACCGGCCGCATTTCGAAGATCCTGGCCTTCCGCGGTCTCGAGCGCCAGCCGATCGAAGAAGCGCAGGCAGGTGACATCGTCGCCATTGCCGGCCTTTCCAAGGGCACCGTCGCCGACACCTTCTGCGACCCGGCCGTCACCGAGCCGCTGCATGCGCAGCCGATCGACCCGCCGACCGTCACCATGTCCTTCATCGTCAATGACTCGCCGCTGGCCGGCACCGAAGGCGACAAGGTCACCAGCCGCGTCATCCGCGACCGTCTGCTCAAGGAAGCCGAAGGCAACGTCGCCCTCAAGATCGAGGAATCGGCTGACAAGGATTCGTTCTACGTTTCCGGCCGTGGCGAGCTTCAGCTGGCCGTGCTGATCGAAACGATGCGCCGCGAGGGCTTCGAGCTTGCCGTGTCGCGTCCGCGCGTCGTCATGCAGAAGGACGAGAACGGTGAACTGCAGGAGCCGGTCGAAGAGGTCGTCATCGACGTCGACGAGGAGCATGCCGGTGTCGTCGTGCAGAAGATGTCGGAGCGCAAGGCCGAGATGGTCGAGCTGCGTCCTTCGGGCGGCAACCGCCAGCGCCTGGTGTTCCATGCGCCGACGCGCGGCCTGATCGGTTACCAGTCCGAGCTTCTGACCGATACGCGCGGCACGGCGGTGATGAACCGCCTGTTCCACTCCTATCAGGCCTACAAGGGCGAGCTTCCCGGCCGCACCAACGGTGTTCTGATCTCCAACGAGCAGGGCGAGTCGGTGGCTTTCGCCATGTGGAACCTCGAAGATCGCGGCCCGATGGTCATCGACGCCGGCGTGAAGGTCTATCAGGGTATGATCATCGGCATCCACAGCCGTGACAACGACCTTGAGGTCAATGTGCTGAAGGGCAAGAAGCTGACCAACATCCGCGCCGCCGGCAAGGATGAAGCAGTGCGCCTGACGCCGCCGATCCGCATGACGCTGGAACGCGCCCTGGCCTGGATCCAGGACGACGAGCTGGTCGAGGTGACGCCGAAGACCATCCGCCTGCGCAAGCTCTATCTCGACCCGAACGAGCGCAAGCGCTTCGAGAAATCCTCGAAGACCGCTGGCGCTGCATAAGCTTCGCGGCACGAATCAAAAGGGCGTCTCCGCTGGAGGCGCCCTTTTTTGTTTGAGGCGATGGCAAACTCACATCTCGATGATCGGGGCGACCTCGACGGACCCGCCGGCGACAAGGATCGGGCAGCCCTTGGCGATGCGGGCGGCGTCGGCAGGGTCTTTGGCATCAAATACCGAATAGCCGCTGACCGGATTGGCGCCGCCGTCATTGGTGACGGCGCCGTTGGCGGCAACGGTCTGCGACTTGCCGACCGGATTGCCTCCGTCGACGACGGCTGCGCCGAGCGAAGCGAACCAGTCCATCCAGGCCTTCATCACCTTTGCGCCTTCTTCTTCAGACTGCGGCATCGCACCGCCGTGATAGACGAAGAGAAACTTGGCCATGACGTCTCCTCCATGGCGTACCGACATGCCGGCCACCCGGCATCGTGCCTGCGCGCGGGCTATTCATTCGCCGGGGACCTGTCATGGGCAAGCCGGTTTATCTCCGATCTCGCAAAGTTGAAGGCAGAGGGTCGCCATTTCGACTGCCAGTTGCAAGTTTGGCGGCATGCCGTAAGTTTCTTCGATCACCTATTCAGGGAAAGACGATGGAACCGACTTCGCTTTTGATCTTTGCCGGTGCTCTTCTTGTCGCCGCCGGCTCGCCTGGGCCGTCGATCGCCGCACTTGTGGCACGGGTCGTCACCAAGGGCTTTCGCGACGTGTTGCCGTTCCTGGCGGCGATGTGGATCGGTGAGGCAATCTGGCTGTCGCTGGCTGTGTTCGGCCTCGCCTTCGTGGCGCAGTCGTTCCACATGGCCTTCGTCGTCGTGAAATGGGCCGGTGTCGCCTACCTCGTCTACCTCGCCTGGAAGATGTGGACAGCACCTGTCGAGGCGCGTGAAGGCGAGATGCCCAGCCAGGACTCCCCGCTCAAGCTGTTTGCCGCCGGCATGGCCGTGACGCTCGGCAATCCCAAGATCATGATGTTCTACCTCGCGCTGCTGCCGACCATCATCGACCTTGCTTCGGTGTCGATCGTCGGCTGGCTCGAACTGACGCTGACAATGGCAGCGGTACTGATCGCCATCGACCTGTGCTGGGTGTTTGCAGCAGCACAGGCGCGCAAGCTTTTGCGGAGCAAGCGGGCGATGCGAATCGCGAATCGGGTCAGCGCTACGACGATGGCGGGGGCTGCCGCGGCGATTGCCGCGAGGTAAAGCCGAAATTTTTATCAGCCTGCGTGCGCAGCGTTCCTTGTGGACGCTGCGTCAGCCTGTTTCGTGGGCATTTTCTGCCTGCTGCCTAGGCGTTTTTCCCAACCTTCCGTCAAACCTTTGTCGCTAAAGGCAGGCCATCTGCTACGATAGTCGTAAAAGCATGTGACGGGACGGGAGATACTAGCGTCATGGCCGCACCAATGAAGTCGAAGGCGAAATCCGCCAAGACTGCATCCGCCTCCAAATCCTCCAACAGACCTCCCCAGCTGCTCGAATTGCTGCTTGCCCGGGCCCCGGCCGAGGATGTGGCCGATTACGAGCCAGGCATGCTGGAACGCGCGGCGCAACTGGCCGAGCAGGCGGTGCTCAAGCATCGCAAGGGCTCCTCGGTGATCGACATCGAGACCGATGCCGGTGTCGTTCGCCACGGTCGGCCGGTGACGGTCGTTACCGTCGTCAACGACAACATGCCGTTCCTGTTCGATTCGGTGCTTGGCGAGATCACCGAGGCGGCCGGCGAGCCGGTTCTGGTGACCCATCCCGTCATCATGGTGCGCCATGGCCGCACCGGCGTCGACGAGATCCTGAGCGACGGCGGCACCCATAGAGGCGAAGAGGCAGCCGACAAGGTCAGCGTCATCCATGTCCATATTCCGCCGCTCGGCAAGGACGCCGCCGAAGCGTTGCGCGAGCGGCTGAAGAAGCTGCTCGGGCAGGTTCGCGCCGCCGTGACCGACTGGAAGCCGATGCTGGCGCGGCTCGATCAGGCGATCTCAGAATTCCGCTATGCGCCGATCCCGCTCGACAAGAATGCGGTGACCGAAGCGATCGCCTTCCTCGAATGGCTGCGCGATGACAATTTCACCTTCCTCGGCATGCGCGAGTTCAAATATTCGGGCGGCGAAAAGAGCGGCATGCTGGAGCGCGCGGACAAGCCGGGCCTCGGCATCCTCGCTGATCCCGATGTGCTGGTGCTGCGCCGCGACACCATCGACGCGACATCGACGACGCCCGAAATCCGCGCCTTCCTGCACGGCCCGGACCCGCTGATCGTCACCAAGGCCAATGCCAAGTCGGTGGTGCACCGCCGCGCCTATCTCGATTACATCGGCATCAAGGCCTATGACGCCAAGGGCCAGCTCTCGGGCGAGCTGCGCATCGTCGGCCTGTTCACCTCGACCGCCTACACGCGTTCGGTGATGAAGATCCCCTATCTGCGCTCCAAGGCCGAGACGGTGGTGCACAAGTCGGGCTTCGACCCTGCCGACCATTCCGGCAAGGCGTTGATCAACGTGCTGGAATCCTACCCGCGCGACGAGCTGTTCCAGATTGCAGTGCCGACTTTGCGCAAGCATGCCGAGGCGATCCTGGGCCTTGTCGAACGGCCGCGGGTGCGTGCGCTGGTCCGCGTCGACCAGTTCGACCGCTTTGTCTCGGTGCTGATCTTCGTGCCGCGCGACCGCTACGATTCCGTGGTTCGCGAAAAGATCGGCGCCTATCTCAAGAAGGCCTTCGAAGGGCGCTTGTCTGCTTACTACCCGGCGTTCCCGGAAGGCGGGCTGGCACGCGTGCACTTCATCATCGGCCGTTCCGGCGGCAAGACGCCGAAGGTCGAGCAGACTGCGATCGAGGCGGCGCTCCGCGACATTGTCACGACCTGGGAAGACGGGTTACGCGAGGCGTCGGCCGAAGCCGGCACGTCGACTGCACTGGTGGCGGTCGCCAACCAGTTTCCCGAGGACTACCGCAACAGCTTCTCGCCGGCAGCAGCGCTGCTGGATGCCCAGCGGATTGCCACGATCAACCCGGCCAATCCGATCGTCATCGACTGCTATCGCGACACCGGCCAGGCGCCGGCGCAGGCCTCGCTGAAGATTTATCATCATGGTGCGCCGGTGGCGCTGTCGCGGCGCGTACCGCTGCTTGAGAACATGGGCTTCCGCGTCATCAGCGAACGCACTTTCGAGATTGGCGAGAAGGGCGAAAGCCAGATCTTCATTCACGACATGGAACTGGAGAACGCCTACGGCCAGCCGATCGATCTCGCCGACGGCGGAGCGCTGTTCGAAGAGGTGTTCCTGTCGGTCTGGACCGGCGACGCCGACAATGACGGCTATAATGCACTGGCCCAGACGGCCGGGCTCGGTTCCAACGAAATCGTCATCCTGCGCGCCTATGGCCGCTATTTGCAGCAAGCTGGCATTCCGCAGAGCCAGGATTTCATCGCGGCAGCACTGAACCGCTATCCCGACATCGCGCGTGGCCTGCATGCGCTTTTCCTGGCCAGGCTTGATCCGGCACAGGAAAAGGACGGGCTGGTCACCGCCAAACACCTCAAGGCCAAGATCAAGGATGCGCTCGAGGCTGTTCCGAACATCGACGACGACACCATCATCAGGCGCTATGTCAACCTGATCGAGGCGTCGCTGCGGACCAACCACTTCGTCTCAGGCAAGAAGGAGCGGGGCCAGTCGCTGGCGATCAAGCTCGACTCGCGCAATGTTGAGGGCCTGCCCGAGCCGCGGCCGTGGCGCGAGATCTTCGTATATGGTTCCGAGGTCGAGGGGCTGCATCTGCGTTTCGGCGCGGTGGCGCGTGGTGGCCTGCGCTGGTCGGACCGTGCCCAGGACTACCGCACCGAGGTGCTCGGCCTGGTCAAGGCGCAGCAGGTCAAGAACGCTGTCATCGTGCCCGTCGGCGCCAAGGGCGGCTTCTTCCCCAAGCGCCTGCCGGTTGGCGGTAGCCGCGACGCGGTGTTCGAGGCCGGCAAGGCGGCCTATGTCAACTTCGTCTCCAGCCTGCTGTCGATCACCGACAACCTCGACGGCGACAAGGTCGTGCCGCCAAAAGGCGTGGTACGCCGCGACGTCGACGATCCGTACTTTGTCGTTGCCGCCGACAAGGGCACCGCGACATTCTCCGATACGGCCAACGGGATCAGCGAGAAGCACGGCTTCTGGCTCGACGATGCTTTCGCCTCTGGCGGTTCGGCCGGCTACGACCACAAGAAGATGGGCATCACGGCGCGCGGCGCCTGGGAGGCGGTCAAGCGACACTTCCGCGAGATGAACCGCGACATCCAGACGACGCCGTTCAGCGTTGTCGGCGTCGGCGACATGTCGGGCGACGTGTTCGGCAACGGTATGCTGTTGTCGGAACAGACGCGGCTGATCGCCGCCTTCGACCATCGCGACATCTTCATCGATCCCGAGCCCGACATGGCGGCGTCCTTTGCCGAGCGCAAGCGCATGTTCGACCTGCCACGCTCGAGTTGGCAGGACTATGACAAGTCGAAGCTGTCGGAAGGTGGCGTGATCGTTTCGCGCGCCCAGAAGTCGGTGACGCTGCCCCAGGCGGCTGCGACGGCGATCGGCCTCGCCAAGACGACGGCGTCGCCGACCGAGATCATGAACGCCATCCTGCGCGCGCAAGTCGACCTGTTGTGGTTCGGCGGCATCGGCACCTATGTCCGGGCAACTGGTGAAACCAACCAGGAAGTCGGCGACCGCGCCAATGATGCGATCCGCGTCACCGCCACCGACCTTAGGGTCAAGGTGATCGGCGAGGGTGCCAATCTCGGTACCACGCAGCGTGCGCGCATCGAGTTCGGCCTCAAGGGCGGGCGCTGCAACTCGGATGCCATCGACAATTCGGGCGGCGTCAATTCGTCCGACGTCGAGGTCAACATCAAGATCGCCCTGGCCTCGGCGATGCGCAAAGGCACGCTTCAGCGGCCGGCGCGCAACAAGTTCCTCGCCGAAATGACCGAGGAGGTTGCCGGACTGGTGCTGGCCAACAACTACGAGCAGACGCTGGCGCTGTCGGTTGCCGCCAAGCGCGGCCTGCAGGACATCGCGCATCAGGGCCGCTTCATGAGCGCGCTGGAAGCACGTGGGCTGCTCGACCGGGCGGTGGAAAACCTGCCTTGGCCGCCGGCCCTGGCTGAACGCCAGACGCGTGGCGAACCGCTGACCCGCGCTGAGCTCGGCGTGCTGCTCGCCTATGCCAAGATCGTGCTGTTCTCCGACATCGTTGCCAGCGACGTTCCTGACGAGGCGCATTTCGAACGCGATCTGCTCGGCTATTTCCCCGAGCGCATGGCCAAGAAGTACGCTGCAGAGATCGGCGGTCACCGGCTGCGGCGTGAGATCATCGCGCGTGTCGTCGCCAACGATCTCGTCAACCGCGGCGGTCCGTCCTTCGTCAACCGGCTGCAGGAAGCGAGCGGCCGTTCGGCGGCCGATGTGGTGCGGGCCTTCGCCGTCGTTCGCGACGGTTTTGCCTTGCCGGCGCTCTATCGCGAGATCGACGCGCTCGACAATGTCGTCGACGGTACGCTGCAGCTCGACCTCTACCAGGCGGTGAGCCGGCTGATCTTCGGTACCAGCGGCTGGTATCTCAGGAACGAGCAGAGCGATACGCCGTTGGCGAGCCGCATCGCCGAACTGCAGGAAGCGCGCGCGGCACTGGAGCCAAAATTCTCCGGCATGCTGCCGGCCTTCACCCGCGAGCGCATCGAAAACCGCAAGGCGGGCTTTGCCGCTGCCGGCGCGCCGGAGAAGCTGGCCGAGCGGCTATCGCTGCTCGAAGTCGGCGAACTGGTGCCCGACATCGCGCTGGTGGCGAAGACCGCGAAGGCCGACATCCTGGCAGCGGCGAAGGCGTTCTTCGGCGTCAGCGAGGCGTTCCGCATCCCGCGTATCGAAGATGCCACCCATGCCATTGCCACCTCGGACTATTACGAGGGGCTGGCGCTGTCGCGGGCATCCGACACCATCGGTGCCGCGCGACGTGGCATCGCGGTTGCGGCCTTGACCGGTTTCGGCACAGCTGCCGATCCGGTGGCGGCATGGCTCGAAGCGGGCGGGGAACGCATCAACCGCACCCGCGAAAGGCTGCAGGCCCTGACCGAAGGCGGCGACATCACCGTGTCGCGCCTGACGGTGGCCGCCGGCCTGATGAGCGACCTGTCGGGCCGCTGAGCCTTGCTATAAGGCCTGCCACGGTTGCCTGTGGCAGGCATTTTCCTCAAGGACCACGCAAGCGAACTGCGCTATAGCTCCAGACAACGCGCTGATGCGGCGCGCGCGGAGGGATGATGGCTGACACGATGGTGGTTCAACGCACGCCACGGCGTGGCGTCTGGGGATGGATGTTCTTCGACTGGGCGGCGCAGCCGTTCTTCACCGTGGTCACGACCTTCATCTTCGGCCCCTATTTCGTTTCGCGCATGGCGACCGATCCGGCCATGGGCCAGGCAGCCTGGGGCTACGGCATAGCCGCAGCGGGCCTCGTCATCGCCATCCTGTCGCCGGTGCTCGGCTCGATCGCCGACCAGACCGGCCCACGCAAGCCGTGGATCGCCTCCTTCGCTGCGATCAAGATCATCTGCCTGTGCCTGCTGTGGTACGCCGAGCCCGGCTCGCCGCTGGTGCCGATCGTGCTGTTGTTCTCGCTCGCCTCGGTGGCGGCGGAATTCTCGATCGTCTTCAACGATTCGATGATGCCGCGCCTGGTGTCGAAGGAAGAGATCGGCAAGATCTCCAACATCGCCTGGGGACTTGGCTATCTCGGCGGCATGATCGTGCTGATCTTCGTCGTCGGTTTCCTTGCCGCTTCGCCCGAGACCGGCAAGACGATCATCGGCGCTGCTCCGCTGTTCGGGCTCGATCCGGCAGCGGGCGAGGACGCGCGGGCCACTGGCCCGATTTCGGCTCTTTGGTATCTGATCTTCATCCTGCCGATGTTTTTCTTCACACCCGACAGCGGCAAGGGCATCGCGATCCGCCCGGCCGTGCGGCTGGGGCTCAGCGAGCTCAAGTCGACGCTGGGCGAAGTGCGCCGGCGCACTGGCATCTTCCGCTTCCTTGTCGCCCGCATGATCTACCAGGACGGCGTCAACGCGCTGCTCGGCCTCGGCGGCGCCTTTGCCGCGGCGATGTTCGGCTGGTCGATCACCGAGATCGGCATCTACGGCATCATCCTCAATGTCGTCGCCATTTTTGGCTGCCTCGTCGCCAGCCGGCTCGACACCAGCTTCGGCTCGAAGATCGTGGTGGTGTTCTCGCTGGTGCTTTTGACGATCGCCACAATCGGCATCGTCTCGACCGGACCGGGCTATACGCTGTTCGGCCTCTGGCAGATGCCTGGCGTCGACACCAACGGACTGTTTGGAACGCCTGCGGAAAAGGCCTATATCGCCTTTGGCCTGCTTGTCGGCATCGCCTTCGGCCCGGTGCAGGCCTCGTCGCGCTCCTACATGGCGCGCAGCGTCTCGGCCGACGAGGCCGGGCGCTATTTCGGGCTCTATGCGCTGTCAGGCCGGGCGACGAGTTTTGTCGCACCCTTTACGGTTGCGACGGTCACCGCGCTCAGCGGCTCGCCACGCCTCGGCATGGCGATGATCATCATCTTCTTCGCGGTCGGTCTGGCGGTGCTGTTGAGGACGCCATATCCGGCAGATGAGGTGAAGTAGGGACGCCCCACCCCGCTCCGCTTCGCGGATCGACCCTCCCCACAAGGGGGAGGGTAAAATCTCAGTGCCTGAAATGCCTGACGCCGGTGAAGATCATGGCGATGCCATGGGCGTCGGCCGCGGCGATGACGTCGTCGTCGCGCATCGAGCCACCCGGCTGGATGACGGCCGTGGCGCCGGCCTCGACGGCCGACAGCAAGCCATCGGCGAAGGGGAAGAAGGCGTCGGAGGCGACGACAGAGCCCTTGGTCAGCGGCTCGGCGAGGCCCGCGGCTTCAGCCGCGTCCAGAGCCTTGCGCGCGGCGATGCGCGAGGAGTCGACACGGCTCATCTGGCCGGCACCGATGCCTACGGTGGCAAGGTCCTTTGCGTAGACGATGGCGTTCGACTTGACGTGCTTGGCAACGCGGAAGGCGAACTTGAGATCCTCGATCTCGCGCTGGGTCGGCTGGCGCTTGGTGACGACATTGAGGTCGAGCGTATCGATGACCGCGTTGTCGCGCGACTGGACGAGCAGGCCGCCGGCCACCGACTTGACCGTAATGCCGGCACGGTCTGGATCAGGCAGGCCGCCGGTGACCAGCAGGCGCAAATTCTTCTTGGCCGCGACGATGGCCTGGGCTTCCGGCGTGGCGTCGGGCGCGATGATGACTTCGGTGAAGGTCTTGACGATCTCTTCGGCCGCTTGCGCATCGAGGATGCGGTTGAGGGCGACGATTCCACCGAATGCCGAGACGGGATCGCAGGCCAGCGCCTTGGCGTAGGCCTCTGCGAGCGTTGCACCCTCGGCGACGCCGCAAGGATTGGCGTGCTTGATGATGGCGACTGCAGCGGTGCGGACCGGGTCGAACTCGCCGGCGAGCTCGAAGGCGGCGTCGGTGTCATTGATGTTGTTGTAGGACAGCTGCTTGCCCTGAAGCTGGGTCGCGGTGGCGACGCCGGGACGCTTGTCGCCGGTCAGGTAGAAGCCGGCTGACTGGTGCGGGTTTTCGCCATAGCGCATGACGCTCTGAAGCTTGCCGCCGAAGGCGCGCCAGTCGGGCGTGTCGATTTCGAGCGCTTCGGCGAACCAGCCCGAGATTGCAGCGTCATAGGCCGCGGTGCGGGCGAAAGCCTTGGCCGCGAGCTTCTTGCGGAACTCATAGGTCAGGCAGCCATTGTTGGCGACGATGCTGTCCAGCACATCCTTGTAGTCGGCCGGGTCGGTGACGATGGCGACATAGGCGTGGTTCTTGGCCGAGGCGCGGACCATGGCCGGGCCGCCGATGTCGATGTTCTCGACGATCGAGGCGTATTGGGCGCCCGAATTGCGCACCTCCTCGAAGGGGTAGAGATTGACCGCGACGAGGTCGATCGGCTCGATGCCGTGCTCGGCCATGGCCGCGACATGCTCGGGGTCGTCGCGGACGCCGAGCAGCGCGCCGTGGACCGAGGGATGCAGCGTCTTGACGCGGCCATCCATGATCTCGGGAAAGCCGGTGAGCTCCGAGACGTCGCGAACCGCGATGCCTTCGGCTGAAATGCTCTTGGCGGTGCCGCCAGTGGAGACCAACTCGATGCCGACATTGGCCAGGCATTGGGCGAATTCGATAAGGCCGGTCTTATCGGAAACCGACAGCAGGGCGCGGCGGATAGGCACGAGGTCGGGTGCGGGGATATTCTTGGAAACGACGGCCATGGGTGGCGGGCCCTTCAAAGTTGGGAGCGGAAACTTTGCTTGCGCGCGGCCTAGCATATGAGGCCCGGAAATCAAGGCGCCCAGCGGCGCATCGGGCCTATTTCGCTTGCGAGACGGGGGCGGTCAGCCGCGCTCGCTTTCGAGCCGGTTGATGATGCGCGTGCGCGAGAACTGCCAATGCACTTCGGAGATTTCCGATGCCTTGAACGACAGCACGATCTGGCGCGAGCGGCACGGGCCGCCGAGACCGGCGAAATAGATCGATTCCTCGACCTCGGCTGGAACGTCGGGCGAGGTGAAAACCCAGGTGTCGATGTCGGGCCCGGTCAGCACCAGGCGCTCCTTCTGGTCGCGGAACAGCTGGACGTCGGGATGGACATGGAAGCGGACGGTCACGAGGTCGCGGCCATCGTTCTTGATCGGCGTCTTGCCGGCGCGAAGAATGCGGTCAAAGCCCGACAGGATGCTGCCGCCGGCCGAAAGGCTGAGTTCGCGCTCGTGATGCAGGCCAAAGCGCTGGGCGTAGCCATCGTGGCGAGCGACGAAACCGTGGATGCCTGTCTTGTCGAAGCGCTGGGTCGACACCGACCTGGGGCCGGCATAAAGCGGACTGCCGAGCACGCCGCTGACACGTTGCGAATGGGCGAAGCTGGCCGAAGAGGTGTCGTTGATGGTGACCGTGGAGTGGGCGGCGGTGGCACGCGCCAACGGCCTGAGGTCGGCGGCACCATAGGTGTCAATGCCGGCATTGACGATGTAGTGCTGGCGGCCCGACGACATCTCGAAGGCCAGGCAGCCGGCATGGGCATGGTTCGCCACCTCGATGGGCGGGGCCGTGCCGGTGTCGGCAATCACGGTGGTGCCGCCCATGGCAAGGCGTTCATAGCCGGAATGGGTGGCGTGCAGCGGCGGTGAGCCGGCAGTGTCGTCGTGGCGCAGGATCGCGACGATGCGGTCGTGGATGGTGGCGCCCATGCCGTTGAAGCGGGCCAGGCTGCCGTCCTGGTGGCGGAAGAAGCGCAATGCCGGCAGCATGCGTTCGACGGCATTGATCAGCGCCAGCGGCGGCTGCTCGGCCTGGTTGGCGTAGGTGTGGCGCAAGGGCAGCAGGTCGGCGAGGATCTCCAGCACGGCCATCGGATTGCGCGAGATGTGTCCGCCATCGGGCAGGATCTGGCGGTCGAGCTCTTCGGCGAGGTTGCGGGTGGCCGAGCGCAGCGCGGAGACAGGTGCCGGCAAGGAGAGCGCGGCGAAGGCAAGCGCAATGCGAGCCCTGAGCCGATCCTTGCCGTCGGGCATCTCGCGCGCCATCGCCCGGAGATAGCGGATCTGCATCGCGAGTGAGCGCAGGAAGGATCGGTAGAAGGCGAATTCGGCGCCCTGCAGCACCACCGAGGAATGCTGCAGCCAGGCGATGATACGCTTGGCTGTGGTCGCAGGCTCCCAGGCCGTTCCGGATATGCGGTTGCCGTGCAGGGCGATCCAGTCGGAGACCAGGGCGCGGGCGTTGGCGGCCGCCAGCTCGGTGCCGGCAGCGCGCATGTGGCGCAGCCAGCGGAAGCCATGCAGGCTGCGCTGCCAGCCGCGATTGGGCACGTCGATCAGGAAAGGCGACTGTCCGCCGGTCTCGACCAGATGGCCGGAAAGGGGAAAGCGGCCATAGTAGATTTCGAGTGCGATCTGGGGGTCGGCAAGGCGCAGGTCGGGTGGGGCGATCAGCACGCGTTCGGGCGTTCGTCCGGAGTAGCGCCAGCTGTAAGCCGGGCCGGCGCGCAAACGCCGGCGCGCCTTGCGCCAAAACTCCTTGGCGACGAGTGCCCAAAGGCGCGTCGTGCTGTCCGCCGAGATCGACAATACCCCTCCTGACGCAACCCCACGTCGTGAAACAAATTAGGTTGTTTCAATGGTGGGCGCGAGGGTGAATTTTTCGTTAATGGCCGATTGGATCAGGCGATGCGGCGGAACCTTGCTGCAAAGAAGCCGTCGAGGCCGGAGATTGCGGGATTGCCGAGGTCGAGGCCGGCAGGCGTGGTGCGTAAAAAGCCGGTGGCGGTGACAAAATCGTCGATGCCGGCGACCTCGCCTACGCCAATCGGGTCGAGTTCGACCTTGCCCTTGTGATCGCTCAGGAAGCCGGCGACGAGGGCTTCGCCCTCTTCAGGGTCGAGCGAACAGTTGGAAAAGACGATGCGGCCGCCTGGCTTCACCAGCCTCAGTGTTGCGTCGAGCAGGGCGCGCTGGACGCCGGCGAGCTTGGTGATGTCGGCCGGCGACTTGGTCCACAGCACGTCGGGATGGCGGCGCACCGTGCCGGTGGACGAGCATGGCGCGTCGAGCAACGCGGCGTCGAACAGCTCTTCCGGCTCATAGGCAAGGATGTCGGCATTGACCTTGTCGGCATCGAGGCCAAGGCGCTCGAGATTGCCGGCAAGGCGGACAAGGCGGTTTTTCGAAGCCTCGACTGCCGTGACCTTGGCGCCGGTCAGCACGAGCTGTGCCGTTTTCCCGCCGGGAGCGGCGCACAGATCGGCGACACGCTGACCAGCGACGTCGCCAAACAGCTTTGCGGGCAGGGCGGCGGCGGCGTCCTGGACCCACCAGGCGCCTTCGGCGAAGCCCGGCAGTTCAGCGACCGGACCGGAGAGGCGTTCGATGCGGATCGTCCCGGTGGGCAGCACGGTGCCGCCCAGTTGCTCCGCCCATTTCGCCGGATCCGCCTTGGCGGTGAAATCGACAGGAGCCTCGATGCGATGCGCTGCGAGGATCTTTTGAGCTTCCTCCGCGCCATAGGCCGCGGTCAGCCGCGCGACGAACCAGTCCGGCGCATCGTTTGTCGTAGCCAGCATGTCGGCCAGTTCGGCCTCCTTGGCGCGGGCAAGGGTGCGCAGCACGCCATTGACCAGGCCGGAGAAACGAACCGTGCGCGGATCGGCCTTGGCGTGGGTGACGGCAAGGTCGACGGCGGCGCTGTCGGGAATGTCGAGGAACAGGATCTGGGCTGCCGCGACGTGCAGGATGTGGGTCAGCACGGTGGCATTGGCCGGCAGCGGCTTTTCCAGCCGGCGCGCAATCAGCTTGGAGATGGTGACGCGATGGCGAAGGGCCGTGGCCAGGATGGCGCGGACGAGGCCGCGGTCGCGCATGTCGAGTGCGCGGAATTGCGGATGGCCGTGTTCGTGATCGGTCAGGCCGTCGAGCGGGGTCCTGGCGTCGATGGTCGCGGCAAGCAGGCGAGCGGCTGCCATGCGCGCGGCGATGCCGGGAACGTCGGGGACGATGGACGGCCGGTTGCCCTTGCCGTCGCTGCTGCGTGCGCGGTTTCGCTTTGGGTCGCGCTCGCCGCCGCTCACGACCTCGGGCCCTTCGGCCCGGTCGGATTGCGGCCCCAGGGACCGGAAGGACGCGGCTGCTCGGGCGCCGCCTCCTCGGCAGGTCGACCGCCCCAGGGGCCCTGCTGGCCGGAAGGCGCTGAACGCTGTGCTGTCGGCTGCGGCGCCGTGCGCTGGGCAGGACGACCGACACCCTCGTTCGCCATCGCCTGAAGGGCGGCGATGCGGTTTTCGGTGTTGGGGTGGGTCGAGAAAAGATTGTCCATGCGCTCGCCGGAAAGAGGATTGATGATGAAGAGGGGAGCCATCGCAGGATTGCGCTCGGCTTGGGGGTTGTGGATGCGTTCGACGTTGCGGGCGATCTTGTCAAGGGCGGAAGCGAGCCAGAGCGGATTGCCGCAGATCTCGGCGCCGCGTCTGTCGGCGGAATATTCGCGCGTCCGGCTGATCGCCATCTGCACCAGCATGGCGGCAAAAGGCGCTACGATCATCGCCACCAGCACGCCGATGAAGCCGAGCGGATTGTTGTTGTCGCGGTTGCCGCCGAAGAAGAAGGCGAAGTTGCCGAGCATCGAGATCGCACCGGCAAGGGTTGCGGTAACAGTCATGATCAGCGTGTCGCGGTTTTCGATATGGGCCAATTCGTGCGCCATGACGGCCGCGACTTCTTCGTGGCTGAGGCGCTGCAACAGGCCGGTGGAGGCGGCGACGGCGGCATTTTCAGGATTGCGGCCGGTGGCGAACGCATTGGGCTGCGGGCTGTCGATCAGGTAGACCTTGGGCATCGGCAGGCCGGCATTGGCGGCAAGGCCGCGCACGATGGCGTAATATTCGGGCGCATTGCGCTCGTCGACCTCGACGGCGTGGTTCATGCGCAGAACCATCTTGTCGGAGTTCCAGTAGCTGAACAGGTTCATGCCCGCCGCGATCAGGAAGGCGATGGTCATGCCGCCCGAGCCGCCGATCAGGTAGCCGACGCCCATGAACAGCGCCGTCATGGTCGCCAGAAGCATCGCCGTCCGCATCATGTTCATCGTTCACTCCGTCCTTTTCCGCCCGCGCCAGGGTCGATCACGGCTGCGCGCTTCGCTATATATGATGGGAGAGACGAGGGTTCGTTTCAATCATTTCCGAGGAATCCCATGGACGACGCCAAACCGCAGACCGATCTGGAAACGCCTGCACCCAAGGAGCTTTCGCCGGCAGCCAAGCGTGCTCTGGCGGAAGCCGAGGCGCGCCGCGAGGCCTATGAGGCTCAGCAGGCCAAGCTGCCGCGCGAGATCGGCGGCCGTGGCGGCAAGGAGCCCGGGCGCTATGGCGACTGGGAGATCAAGGGCCTGACCAGCGATTTCTGAGCGGTTCGGGCCGCGCGCTCCCCGCGTTGCGCGATGGAACCGAAATCGCGAGCCGTTCGTTCTCCCAGGGATCGCGCAAGGAGTTGCTATGACCAAGATGATTTTGGGACTCGTGCTTGCTGTCCTGCTGGGTGCCATGCCGGCGCAGGCCCAGACCAAGGAACCAGTGGTGCCGCCGCAGAATTCGCTCAAGCTGTCCGAGATCATCGCCAAGATCGAGCAGCGCGACCAATTCCATTACGTCTCCGAGGTCGATTGGGAGAGCGAGGGCTACTACGACGTGACTTACTACACGTCCGACAAGGCCAAGGTGGAGATCAAGATCGATCCGGTCAGCGGCGAGCCGAGGATGTAGGTTCGCGGCGCGCGCTTCGGGCGCTTTGCCAAGATTGCGAATAGGCGGGACATCTTGGTGTGGCTGCCCCGATCTGGCACAGGCTCGGCGTGCCGAAGTGAGGCGCCACTGGTGGCGCTGCTATTGTCATGGTGAATGGGTGGTAAAGAAGGCGCGGCCGTTGAGCAGGCTGATTAACCTGTTGTTCACCATGTAATCCGGCGATTTACTTGAAATTCAATGACTTGATGCCTTGACGCCACTTCGCCTGCCCGAATGGGCCGCTGCGGCCGGTTTCCTGCTTTGTCCTTGCCAGAGGCACAAAGGCGGCGGGGCGGGACATGCGGAAATTTCAGGCACTGGCACGGGCGGCAAAGCTTTTCGCCGGCGACAGCGGCGGCAATTTCGCCATCCTGGGCGGGATCACCATTTCCATGCTCGCCATGGCAGCCGGCTTCGGCGTCAACGTGGCCCAGCTTCACAATGTCAAATCGGGCCTGTCGCAGGCAGTCGATGCCGCGGTGACGTCGACCGCGCGGGATCTGACGACCGGTAGGATCAAGCTTGAGGACGCGGACGTTACAGTCCGGGCCTTTCTCGAGGCCAATTCCAGCCGGTTGCTGGCGCCCGGCGAAAAGGTCGTGCTGAACAAGGTGACAGTCGACAAGCTGGTCGGCACTGTCGAGGCATCGGCCTATATCGACGTCAATGTGTTCTTTCCATTGTTCGGCAGTGCCAACAAGCAGCGCGTTTCGGCGAAGACCGCTTCACTCTATTCCGACAAGCGCATCGAAGTGGCGATGATGCTCGACGTGACCGGATCGATGAAGGGTCAGAAGATCAAAGATCTGAAGAAGGCAGCAACGAATGCGGTCGACAGTTTTCTGAAGGGTGAGAAGACACCGTCAGGCGACCCGCGCGTGCGCATGTCGCTTGTGCCCTACGCAAACTCGGTCAATACAGGCACTCTGGCGTCAAGCTCTGTCTTCGTGGAGCGCAGTATGGCGGACCGCAAGCAAGCGCCGGCCAATACCGATGCGAAGGCGGTTTCGAGCTCGACGCGTCCCGACAATTGCGCCACCGAGCGCAAAGGGGATTACCAGTACACCGATGCCGGCCCCGATCTTTCGATGGTCAATCGCGACTTTCTCATCGACGACTACTCCAAAGAATACGACGACACACCAACCTGCCCCAGCGCGAAGGTGGTGCCACTTACCGACGATAGCAAGAAGCTCAAGACCGAGATCGAGGCCTTTGTTGCCGATGGTGGCACGGCAGGGCATATCGGCATCCAATGGGCATGGTACACGCTGTCCGAGAACTGGGCCGGGATCTTTCAGAAGTCGGAGCGACCTGACAAGGCCGATCCGGAAAAGGTGGCTAAGTTCGCAATCCTGATGACCGACGGTGAATTCAACTTGTCCTATGCCGACGCTTCCGACGGGAAGGGCGCCTACAATGCGAGCGGCAAGACCGCGACCCGCGCTGCGGCCAAGACGTTGTGCGAAGAGATGCGCAAGAAGGGCGTCGAGATTTTCAGCATTGGCTTCAAGCTCGACACCGCTGCCGCGAAGCAGACGATGAAGGACTGCGCTTCGCCCGACGGTGTGGTGAAGCGCTATTTCGAGACCTCAAACGGGAAGGAACTCGATGCTGCCTTCCAGACAATCGCTCAGAACATCGAGCGACTGGCGCTGACCAAATAGCCAAACGAAGCGCCCAAGAAAAAAGGCCGCCCTTCTTGCGAAGGTGCGGCCTTTCCGTGTTTCCGTCCATGGCGCGGTCTCTGGCTTATGACCCGGAGGTCACCAGCCGCGCTTCTCGCGCCTTAACGGGAAGACTGCTTCCCGAAAGGGCAATCCGCTGAGGCCACGTTTAGGAAAACGAAATCACTCGACATCGGATCACCTCCTTTCAGTTCGTTGAACACAACAGCAAGGTGGGGTGTTTCCGACGTTTTGGCAAGTGCGACCATCGCACTAGGCCCTTGGTACGAGATCATGCGGCGAGACTGTGCTCTTGCTGAAACACCTCCTTGGCGGCGAACAGGCCGTTCAGCGCTGCCGGAAAGCCGGCATAGACGGCCATCTGCATGATGATTTCGACGATCTCATTGCGGCTTAGCCCGACATTGAGCCCCGCCTGGATGTGGACCTTGAGCTGCGGCGTGGCATTGCCGAGCGCTGTTAGCGCCGCGATCGTTGCGATCTCGCGCGATCTGAGGTCCAGGCCAGGGCGCGAGTAGATGTCGCCGAATGGAAACTCGATGATGTAGCGGGCGAAGTCGGGGGCAATGTCGGCGAGGGAATCGACGACCTTTTGGCCGCCTGCGCCGTCGATTTCAAAGAGTGCGCGGGCGCCGCGCTCGAAGCGGCTTTCGCTTGACTGGGTCATGTTGTGTCTCGATCCTTTTTTCTGCATCGGCGTAGCCCGATATCTTGGCGTCGAGAACGAGGAGGTTGGCCTGGAGGTCGGCGACATGGTCCCGCACCTTGCGGCGATGCGCCTCAAGCAGGGTGCGGCGCTCGGCATCGGTGGCTGAGCCTTTCTCGCGGAGGGCAGCATAACGCAGCATTTCGCGGATCGGCATGCCGGTGGCCTTGAGCCGGCCGAGAAACTCGATCCAGGTCAGGATCGATGCGTCATAGTCGCGCTGGCCCGATGCGTCCTTGTCGGGCGCAGGCAAAAGTCCGATCTGCTCGTAGTAGCGGATCGTGTAGGCGGTCAGGCCCGAGCGTTTTGCGAGTTCGCCGATCTTCATGAACACCCTTGTCTCGTTACGACGCTCGCGATGCTAGGTGTTCGAGCGCACTCTAAGTCAAGGCTGTTTTTCGAGGGCTGTTGGAGGCGAGGCAAACGCCCCTCGCGCGGTGGCGCGAAGGGCGTGTTGTATTGATGCGGGCTCTGCCTACTCGGCGATGTCGACAGTCTCGAAGCGATGCGAGCCGAGCGGGTCCATCACGTAGCCGCTGACCTTCTTCGACATAGGCAAGGAGACGGTCGAGTGGTCGAGCGTCGCCCAGGGCGCCTGTTCCTTGAAGATCAGCTGGGCCTGCTCGTAGAGCTTTGCGCGTTCGGCCTGGTCGACAGTCGTGCGTGCCTTCTGCATCAGGTCCTCGAAGGGCTGGTGGCACCAGTTGGCCATATTGGCGCCGCCGACGCCGGCGCAGGAGAAGAAGTAGGACAGCAGATTGTCCGGATCGCCATTGTCGCTGGTGCCGCCGAGGATGATCGCGCCATCACGCTGCTTGTCGCGGGCGCGCTTCAGATATTCGGCCCATTCGTAGGACACGACCTCGACTTCGACGCCGACCTTCTGGAAGTCGGACTGGATCAATTCGGCGACGCGACGCGCATTGGGCATGTAGGGCCGGCTGACCGGCATCGCCCAGACCTTCATCTTCAGGTCCTTGACGCCGGCGTCATCAAGCATCTTCTTTGCCGCCACCGGATCGTAGGGATCGTCGACGACGGCATCGTTGTAGCCCCACATCGCCGGCGGGATCGGGTTCTTGGCGACTTCGCCGAGATCCTGGAACACCGCCTGGAGAATGGCCTTCTTGTCGATCGCCATGTTCAGCGCCTTGCGCACCTCGATCTTGTCGAAGGGCGGGGTCAAGGTGTTGTAGGCGAGATAGGCAACGTTGAGGCCCGGCTTTTCCATCACCACCAGGTTGGGGTCGGCCTTGAGGCCGGGCACATCTGCCGGTGCCGGGTAGGCTGCGACATGGCATTCGCCGGCCTGGAGGCGCTGCATCCGCGTCGATGCATCGGCGGTGATGGCGAAGACCAGCTCGTCCAGTTTCGGCTTGGCGCCCCAGTAGGTCGGGTTTGCCTTGAAGCGCACCACGGCGTCCTGCTGGTAGCCGACGAACTGGAACGGCCCGGTACCGACCGGCTCGGAGTTCAGCTTTTCGGGCGTTCCGGCCGCGGCGAGCTTGTCGGCATATTCCTTGGAGACGATCGACCCCAGGTCCATCGCAAGGTTGGAGAGAATCGACGCATTCGGCTGGCTCAGCACCAGCTTGACGGTGAGGTCGTCGACCTTGGAGATGTCCTTTACCGTCGCCTGCATGTCCATGCCGGCATACATCTCGTAGTTCGCGCCGGTGACATACTGGTGCCATGGATTGTCGGTGCGGTACTGGCGGTCGAAGGAAAGCACCACGTCGTCCGCGTTCATGTCGCGCGTCGGGGTGAAGTAGTCGGTGGTCTGGAATCTCACGCCGGGACGAAGCTTGAACGTGTAGGTCAGCATGTCGTCGGAAACGCTCCAGCTCTCCGCCAGACCGGGAACAAGGTTCGTCGTGCCATTCTCGAATTCGACCAGCCGGCTATAGATCGGCTTCGACGATGCATCCCAGGTGCTGTTGGTGGAGTAGAGTGCGGGATCGAAACCTTCCGGTGCCGCCTCGGAACAATAGACAAGCGTCTTGGCCGATGCCTGGCCACTGAGCAAGCCGAGTGCCCCGGCGGCGACCGTAAGACAAAGGGCAGCCCGAATCGAGCCGCGTTTCAAGGATTTCATCGGGTTCTTCCCCTTCAGGTGTTCTTGGGTGCGGGCGTGACGTTGCAGCCCTGCGTCAGTCGGCACGTCCGGCGCGGGTGTCGAGCCCACGGCCCGGGCGCCAAACGGCGTCGGGCTGCGTCCACAGCACCGGGTCGACGATCAGCTTGGCGAGTTCACGCGCCTGCAGATCGAGGAAGCGTTCGCCTTTCTCAGCCGTGCCCTTGGCGGGGACACCCCATGTGCCGGTGTCGGGCGCGCGCTCGGAAAACGAGTAGAAGCGGTGGGCACCGTGCGGCGCCTCGTGCTTGCCGGCCTCGGCCGTGAAGGCCTCTTCGAACTTGTCTGATTTGACGGTGTCGGGCGAGATCGCCAGCATCACCGATGCCTCGCCCTCGCAGGCATGCTTGGGGCCGTTGTCGGTTTCAAACAGTGCTGCCGTTTCCTCCGGCGCCAGCATCCACGGCGTGGTGTAGACGATGGGCATGGCGAACTCGACGGCCAGTTCGCGTGTCGACATCGCCAGCGGGTCGATGTTGCCGCCATGGCCGTTGACGATGAGCAGGCGGGTGAAACCGATCGCCTTCAGCGAGCGGACAATCGACTTCAGGACATGGAAATAAGCGGTGTAGTCGAGGCTGATCGTGCCGCCGAACGGCAGATGATGCTCGCTCATGCCGAGCCAGAGGCCGGGAAGCACGGCGAGAGGCACATCGTCGGCGACCAGGCGCGCGCCGCGCCGGGCTGCCGCCTCGGCACTCGCCGTGTCGGTGATGACTGGCAGATGCGGGCCGTGCTGCTCGAGCGAGCCGACCGGCAGGATGGCGATGGCGTTGCTGCGCGCGGCGATCGCGCGCAGCTCGGGTGCGGTCATGCGCGCCCACTCAACTTCCCGTGCCATCGAAAACTCCTACCTCGCATGCGAAAATTATTATTCTATAGGAAAATATTTTTCTTAATTGAGTGAATTGTCAATAGCGATACCGAGGTGGCGGCTTGGGCCAAGGGGCTGGGACCTAGCCTGTCCGTGCCGCCCGGGAGGGAGCGGGGTTTGACGCGGGGCAGGTCTCGACCGCAAAAGTTGTCGAGGCCGGGCTTTGGGGGAAGTGGAATTGCGTCAGACGTGCATGCGGATCGGTTCGATCCTGGGAATCTGGATATTCACATTGGGGAGCGCCGGCGCGACATCGCGGCTGGAACGGGCCGTGGAGCAAGGATTGCCGATCACACTTGTCCAGGCCCGAACCTGCAAGCAGGTAAGTTCCTGTGCCGAGGCGGTGGAGCTTTGGTGTGGCGGCTACAGGCGGGCGGACGCCGACAATGACGGCATTCCCTGCGAGAATGTCTGTCCGACGAAAGAACTTGTCGATGAGTTGCGCCAGCAGATCGGCTGCTGAGCCGCGGGAAAATCCCCTCGCATCGTATGACGCGAGGGGATCGAGGGCCTAGGCCCGCTTGTTCTGCCGGTTGGCGACGAGATCGTCGACGACGGCCGGATCGGCCAGCGTCGAGGTGTCGCCCAATGCGCCGAAATCGTCCTCGGCGATCTTGCGCAGGATGCGGCGCATGATCTTGCCCGAGCGGGTCTTGGGCAGGCCGGGCGCGAACTGGATCTTGTCGGGCGAAGCGATGGCGCCGATTTCCTTGCGGACATGGGCGACGAGTTCCTTGCGCAGGTCGTCGGTGGCCTCGATGCCGGACATCAGCGTGACATAGCTGTAGATGCCCTGGCCCTTGATGTCGTGCGGGTAGCCGACGACGGCGGCTTCCGAAACCTTGTCGTGGCTGACAAGTGCGGACTCGACCTCGGCGGTGCCCATGCGGTGGCCTGAGACGTTGATGACGTCGTCGACGCGGCCGGTGATCCAGTAGTAGCCGTCGGCGTCGCGGCGGCAGCCGTCACCAGTGAAATACTTGCCCTTGTAGGTGGCGAAGTAGGTCTGGATGAAGCGCTCGTGGTCGCCATAGACTGTGCGCATCTGGCCCGGCCAGGAATCGGTGATGCAGAGATTGCCGTCGGCAGCGCCTTCCAGCAGCTTGCCCTCGTTGTCGACCAGTTCGGGAACCACGCCGAAGAACGGCCGCGTCGCCGAGCCGGGCTTGAGGTCGGTGGCGCCCGGCAGAGGCGTGATCAGGATGCCGCCGGTTTCGGTCTGCCACCAGGTGTCGACAATCGGCACCTTCTTGTCGCCGACGACGTTGTAGTACCACTCCCAGGCTTCCGGATTGATCGGCTCGCCGACCGAACCCAGCACGCGCAGGCTCTTGCGCGAGGTCTTCTTCACGTGATCGTCGCCGGCGCCCATAAGGGCGCGGATGGCGGTGGGGGCGGTGTAGAAGATGTTGACCTTGTGCTTGTCGACGACGTCCCAGAAGCGCGAGGCGCTGGGGTAATTGGGCACGCCCTCGAACATCAGCGTGGTGGCGCCGTTGGCGAGCGGGCCATAGACGATGTAGCTGTGGCCGGTGACCCAGCCGACATCGGCCGTGCACCAGTATATGTCGCCGTCATGGTAGTCGAAGACGTACTGGTGGGTCATCGAGGCGTAGACGAGATAGCCGCCGGTGGTGTGCAGCACGCCCTTCGGCTTGCCGGTCGAGCCCGAGGTGTAGAGGATGAACAGCGGGTCCTCGGCCTTCATCTTCTCCGGCTTGCATTCGGCTTTCACCGAACGGACCTCGTCGTGGTACCAGTGGTCGCGGCCCGGCGCCCAGCCGATCTTGCCGCCGGTGCGGCGCACCACCAGCACGTCCTTGACCATGACATGATGCTTGGCGGCGATGTCGATCGCCTTGTCGGTGTTTTCCTTGAGCGGAATGGCCTTGCCGCCGCGCAGGCCCTCGTCTGACGTGATGACGAAGGTCGATTCGCAGTCGACGATACGACCGGCCAGCGCGTCGGGCGAGAAGCCGCCGAAGACGATGGAATGGATGGCGCCGATGCGGGTGCAGGCGAGCATCGCGTAGGCCGCCTCGGGGATCATCGGCATGTAGATGGTGACACGGTCGCCCTTCTTGACGCCATGCTTCTTCATCACATTGGCCAGGCGGCAGACGTGTTCGTAGAGCTCGTTATAGGTGATCTTCTTGTCGTCGTAGGGGTTGTCGCCTTCCCAGATGATGGCGGTCTGGTTGCCACGCTTCTTCAGGTGGCGGTCGATGCAGTTATAGGAGACGTTGGTCAGCCCGTCCTCGAACCACTTGATCGACACCTTGCCGTCGAAGGAGGTGTTCTTGACCTTGGTGTAGGGCTTGAACCAGTCGATGCGCTTGCCGTGCTTGCCCCAGAACTTGTCGGGGTTCTTGACGCTCTCGCCATACCATTTCAGGTAGGTGTCGTTGTCGATGAGCGCATTCTTCTTCCACGCCGGCTGGACGCGGTGGACACGGACTTCGGACATTTCTTTCCCTTCCTCCCGGAAACGATCCGGCGGCGACTGCTGGCCGGCGGACGGCGACTCTGGGTCGCACGTTGGCGCGCATTATTATCAATTTGCGGTGCGCCACAATATTAGACATTGGGTTTGCTTCGGCACATTCCGCAGCGGCAAATCGACGCCGCTAGCTGGCGATCAGCAGTCCCCACTGACGGCTGCTAAAGTGCTGATTTCTTGGAACTTATCTCAGGCTGCTCACGTTCATTTTAGTAGACGGTTAACCATCGCGGCGCAGACTCATGCCGTGGAGGAACTGTTCGACACGGAAGGATTGCGATGCGCGACGCTTCTGAACTTGAACTGATGCTCAAGGGCTACGGTCTGACCACGGCCGAGATCCTCTACCATTTGCCTGATCATCCGCATGTGCTGCAGACCTTCATCTGGCAGGACTACGATCTGGCGCCGAAATTCCCGATCCTGTTCGGCTTCATCGAGTTCTGGCGCGCCAAGCTCGATGGCCCCTTGCATTCGGTGCACTACACCCACCGCAAGCTGATTGCGCCCAACGAATGGCGCAAGGTCGACGGCGAATTCGTGCTGCACTGAGCCTGTCCATTCCGACGGGGCTAACTCCCTGATCGGATGTGAACTTCCCTGCAACGCGGCCTCCCGACGCGCTGCGCTGGCACAAATCAATTGCGGCTTTCGAGACGCTGGGCCGATTGCGGCCCGCGCGCCGGGCGGGTATTCCGGCCACCAGAGCTTCCGCTGCACCCTTGAGGCCGGCGGGTAAAAGGGAGAACTATGATGAACATGAAGATCCTTGCGGGCGTCTCGCTCGCAGCGCTGATGGCCTTCGGCTCCGCCGCGCGCGCCGATATCACCATCGGCCTCGTCGCCCCGCTGACCGGCCCGGTCGCCGCTTATGGCGATCAGGTCAAGAACGGCGCCCAGGCTGCCGTCGATGCTATCAACGAAAAGGGCGGCATCCTTGGCGAAAAGATCGTGCTGAAGCTTGCCGACGATGCCGGCGATCCCAAGCAGGGCGTTTCGGCTGCCAACCTGCTCGTTGGCGAAGGCGTGAAGTATGTCGTCGGCCCGGTGACTTCGGGTGTTGCGATTCCTGCTTCGGACATCTTTGCCGAAAACGGCATCCTGATGGTGACGCCGACGGCAACCGCGCCTGATCTGACCGCGCGCGGCCTGACCAATGTGCTGCGCACCTGCGGTCGTGACGACCAGCAGGCGGAAGTCGCCGCTGCCTATGTGCTCAAGAACATGAAGGACAAGCGCGTCGCCGTGATCGACGACAAGGGCACCTACGGCAAGGGCCTGGCCGAAGCCTTCAAGAAGGCGATCAATGCCGGCGGCCTGACCGAAGTCCAGCAGAACTCCCTCAACCCGGGCGAGAAGGATCTGTCGGCGCTGATTACCCGGCTGAAGTCTGACAATGTCGACGTCATCTATTTCGGCGGCTACCACCCCGAGGGCGGTCTTCTGGCGCGCCAGCTGAAGGACGGCGGCGTCAACGCCGTGATCATCGGCGGCGAGGGCCTGTCGAACACCGAGTTCTGGGCGATCGGCAACGAAGCTGCTGCCGGCACGCTGTTCACCAACGCAACCGACGCACTGAAGAACCCAGCCTCGGCCGATGCGGTCAAGGTGCTGAAGGACAAGGGCATCCCGCCGGAAGCCTTCACGCTCAACGCCTATGCCGCGGTCGAGGTGCTCAAGGCCGGCATCGAGAAGGCTGGCAAGGCCGACGACACCGCAGCGGTTACCGCCGCGCTGAAGTCGGGCGAGCCGATCGCCACCGCCATCGGCAACCTGACCTATGGCGAAACCGGTGACCTGACCTCGCCGAGCTTCTCGCTGTTCAAGTGGGAAGGCGGCAAGATCGTCGCCGCGGAGTAATTCCGACATACGCAAAGCAAAAGGCCGGGATCCAAATCCCGGCCTTTTGTGTTCGTGGCTGCTGGCATCTCAGCGGGTGCCGAAGATCGCCGAGCCGACCCGCACGCTGGTGGCGCCGAATGCAATCGCAAGTTCGTAGTCGCCCGACATGCCCATCGACAGCTTCTCGACGCCGGCTTCGCGCGCCAGTTTTTCGAGCAGGGCAAAATGCGGACCGGGGTTTTCGTCGGCTGGCGGGATGCACATCAGGCCTTCGATGGCTAGGCCATGGACCTCGCGGCAGCGCTTGGCGAAGGCGACGGCTTCGCGCGGTTCGATGCCGGCCTTCTGTGGCTCGGAGCCTGTGTTGACCTGGACGTAGAGTTTCGGTGCGCGGCCCTGGCGCTCGATTTCCCTGGCGAGCTCTGCGGCGATCTTCTCGCGGTCGACAGTCTCGATGACGTCGAACAGCGCGACGGCTTCCTTGGCCTTGTTGGATTGCAGCGGGCCGATCAGGTGCAGCTCGATGTCGGGGAATTCAGCCTTTAGCGCTGGCCACTTGCCTTGCGCTTCCTGGACGCGGTTTTCGCCGAAGACGCGCTGGCCAACCTCGATGACGGGGCGGATGTGCTCGGCATCGAAGGTCTTGGAGACCGCCACCAGCCCTGTCGAGCCCTCTGGCCTGTTGGCCTCGCGCTCGGCCGCACCTATCTTATGCTTCACCAGAGTGAGCTGTTCGACCGACTTTTCCATGCCGCTGGCCCTGCTGCTTTTTGCCCGCCTCCGGCCTGCCGGAGTTGACGGGTCCGGGAATCCATGATGAACACCCGGCAACGATTTCCTGAACCGCGGGTTTTCGCCCCGGTCCATGCACGCTTTTAAGTGAAAAACATCCGATGGCAACCGAACGATACAATCCGCGCGCGTCCGAACCCAAATGGCAGAAGGCCTGGGGCGAGGCAAAGCTCTTCGAGACCGAGAACGACGATCCCCGCCCGAAATACTACGTGCTGGAGATGTTCCCATATCCGTCGGGGCGCATCCATGTCGGTCACGTCCGCAACTACGCGATGGGCGACGTCGTCGCGCGCTTCCGCCGCGCCATGGGCTACAATGTGCTCCATCCGATGGGCTGGGATGCCTTTGGCATGCCGGCTGAAAATGCCGCGATGAAGAACAAGGTCCATCCCAAGGACTGGACCTACCAGAACATCGCCACGATGCGCACGCAGCTGAAGTCGATGGGCCTGTCGCTGGACTGGAGCCGCGAGTTCGCCACCTGCGACGTCGACTATTACCACCGCCAGCAGATGCTGTTCATCGACTTCGTCGAGAAGGGCCTGGTCACGCGCAAGTCTTCCAAGGTCAACTGGGACCCGGAGGACATGACCGTGCTCGCCAACGAGCAGGTCATCGACGGGCGTGGCTGGCGTTCCGGCGCGCTGGTTGAACAGCGCGAACTGACGCAGTGGTTCTTCAAGATCACCGATTTCGCGCAGGACCTGTCGGACGCGCTCGATGGCCTCGACGAGTGGCCCGAGAAGGTCAAGCTGATGCAGCGCAACTGGATCGGCCGGTCCGAGGGCCTGCTGATCCGCTGGCCACTGGCCGCCGGTACCGCGCCTGCAGGCGAGAGCGAGCTCGAGGTCTACACGACTCGGCCCGATACGATCTTCGGCGCCTCGTTCATGGCGATCTCGGCTGATCATCCGCTGGCCAAGAAGGCCGCCGAAGACAAGCCCGAGCTCGCCGCCTTCATGGAGGACGTGCGCCGCATGGGCACGTCTGTCGCAGCACTTGAGACGGCCGAGAAGAAGGGCATGGACACCGGTATCCGGGTCGTGCATCCGTTCGACCCGAGCTGGACGCTGCCGGTCTATGTCGCCAATTTCGTGCTGATGGACTACGGCACGGGCGCCATCTTCGGCTGCCCGTCGGGCGACCAGCGCGACCTCGACTTTGCCAACAAGTATGGCCTGCCGGTGGTGCCGGTGGTGATGCCGGAAGGTGGCGATGCCACGACTTTTCAGATCACCGAAGAGGCCTATACCGACGACGGCGTGATGATCAATTCGCGCTTCCTCGACGGCATGAAGCCGGATGAGGCGTTCAACGACGTTGCCAACCGTCTCGAGCAGATCTCGATAGGCAATCGCCCGATGGGCGAGCGCAAGGTGCAGTTCCGCCTGCGCGACTGGGGCATTTCGCGCCAGCGCTACTGGGGCTGCCCGATCCCGATGATCCACTGCGAGGATTGCGGCGTCGTGCCGGTGCCGAAGGCCGACCTGCCGGTCAGGCTGCCCGACGACGTCGAGTTCGACCGTCCGGGCAACCCGCTCGACCGCCATCCGACCTGGCGCCACGTCAACTGCCCGCAATGCGGCAAGGCGGCACGCCGCGAGACCGACACGATGGACACCTTCGTCGATTCGTCGTGGTATTTCGCGCGCTTCACCGCACCTTGGGAGAACGAGCCGACCGATCCGAAAGCCGCCAATGAGTGGCTGCCGGTCGACCAGTATATCGGCGGCATCGAGCATGCGATCCTGCACCTGCTCTACTCGCGCTTCTTCACCCGCGCGATGAGCAAGGCCGGCCATCTCGACCTGTCCGAGCCATTCAAGGGCCTGTTCACCCAAGGCATGGTCGTGCACGAGACCTATCGCCTCGGCAGCGGCCCGAATGGCGAATGGGTTTCGCCGAGCGACGTCAAGATCGAGGAGATCGACGGCAAGCGGCGGGCGACGCTGTTCTCGACCGGCGAGCCTGTGGAGATCGGTTCGATCGAGAAGATGTCGAAGTCGAAGAAGAACGTTGTCGATCCCGACGACATCATTGCCAGCTACGGCGCCGACACGGCGCGCTGGTTCGTGCTCAGCGATTCGCCGCCCGAGCGCGACGTCGTGTGGACCGAGGCCGGTGTCGAGGGCGCGCATCGTTTCGTCCAGCGCGTCTGGCGCCTGGTGTCCGAATCGGCCGACGTGCTGGCCAAGGCGGAAGCCAGGGCAGCCGGCGAGGGCGATGCTGCGGCAGTCTCCAAGGCAGCGCACAAGGCGCTGAAATCGGTCGGCGAGGACATCGGCAAGCTCGCCTTCAACAAGGCGGTCGCGCGCATCTACGAACTGACCAACACGCTGCAGGGTCCGCTCGCCGACGCTGCCGCCGGCAAGGCATCGGCAGAGATGGTTTCGGCACTGCGCGAGGCGGTCGACATCCTGATCGTTATGATCGCGCCGATGATGCCGCATCTGGCCGAGGAGTGCTGGGCTGCGTTGAGCGGCGAGGGCATGGTTGCCGATCGGGCGTGGCCGAAGTTCGATCCGGCGCTCATCGTCGACAACGAAATCACCTATCCGGTGCAGATCAACGGCAAGAAAAGAGCTGATTTGACAATCGCCCGCGACGCAGATCAATTGACCGTCGAAAAAGCGGCGCTGGCACTGGAAGCAGTGCAAAAGGCGCTGGATGGGAAGTCGCCGCGCAAGGTGATTGTTGTGCCGCAGAGGATCGTCAATGTCGTTGCCTGATGCGCGGAATTCTGCTGGCCCGTTGCGTGTTGTTGCGCGTCTGGCGCTTCTTGCCTCACTTGCACTGGCATCTGCCTGCTCGGTTCGTCCGCTCTATTCGGACGGGCCGGTGTCGGCAGGCGTCGAGGCCGGCACGGCGACGCAACTGGCCTCGATCAACATCAAGCCGGTCAGCACCCGCTACGGCCAGGAAGTCCGCAACCACCTGATCTTCATGTTCAACGGCGGCGCCGGCCAGCAGGCGGCAGCACCCTACACGATGGATTTGGCGGTTACGGCGCTGAACGAATCGGCGCTGCTCGCTGCGGTGACCAACAAGGACGACGAGCCCACCACCGGAACGATGACCCTGACCGGCATCTATGTCATCACCGACATCAAGACCGGCAAGCGTATCGCCTCGGGCAAGCGCAACGTCTCGGCGTCGTTCGATCGTCCGCGCCAGGAATTCGCCACTCTGCGGGCGCAACGCGATGCCGAAAACCGCGCGGCGCGCGAGCTTGCCGAGCTGCTCAGGCTGGCCATCGCCCAGGATATGTCGAAGGGCTGAGTCCTAGTTCCGGGAGGATCGGTCGATGCGGCTGACGTCCTTTTCAGCCGCAGGCTATCGTTCGCTGAGATCGATCCGATTGGATCTCGGCCAAGTCAGCGTCTTTGTCGGCGAGAACGGGGTTGGCAAGTCCAATCTCTATCGGGCGCTGCAGCTGATCAAGGCATCCGCTGAGGGAACGCTGGCTCGCGAGATAGCGGGCGAGGGCGGCATGGGCTCGGCGCTGTGGTCGGGCAAGAGACGCACCGGCCAGCCTGTCCGCGTTATCATCGATGCGCATTTCGTCGACGACGAAACAGCAGCCGGATACGCTTACAAGGTCGAGATCGGCCTGCCGCCGCCGGTTTCAGCCGGCTTTGCTTTCGAGCCGCACGTCAAGGAAGAGACGCTGACCGTCGAAGCCGGGCGACGTCCGGTCGAGATGATGACCCGCAAGGGCCCTGTCGTGTTTGCCCGCGACGGCGATGGACGCCGGGTCGAGCATCCGGAACGCGTCCTGAATTCCGAAACGGCACTCGCGTTGCTTGGCGGCTCCGGGCGTTATCCCGAGGTCGGCGACCTGCGTGCCGCCGTTGCCGGCTGGCGTTTTTATCACGGCTTTCGCACCGATGCCGACTCGCTGGTGCGCCGCCCGGCCCTCGCGACGACGGCACCGATGCTCGACGAGGACGGTGCCAACCTGGCGGCCGTCTTTGCGACGCTGAGGCATATCCGCGAGGACACTGTCGATCTCGACCGCTGTATCGGCGACGCGCTTGGCGGAGCACAACTCGATGTTCCGGTGCCGGGTGAAACCGCGACGTTCGGACTTGTGCTGCCCGAGTTCCCGCAGCGGGTGTTTCGCCCGCAGGAGCTGTCCGACGGGCAGATCCGGTTCCTTGCGCTGGCGGGCGCGCTGATGTCCTACCGCCTGCCACGACTGATCGCGCTCAACGAGCCGGAAGCGAGCCTGCATGTGCGCATGCTGCCGTCGCTGGCCGACATGATCGCGCGCGCCGCCGAGCGCACCCAGGTATGGGTGGTGACGCATTCACGCGAACTTGCTGATCTCGTGCACGACCGCACCGGCGCGCGAGCGCTGACGGTCATACGCGTCGAGGGTGCGACGATGATCGAAGGCATGCGGTCGACCGGCTTGATGCCGGACGACGACTGAAGCCTGTTCAGGCACGCGCGACGCGCGGCTTCACCAGAGTCCAGCCCAGCGTCATGCCGGCGGCGGCAACCAGGATAGCGGCGGCGCCGAGCAACTGCAGCGGCTGGAGGCGATGACCGAAGGCAAGGAAGTCGGCCAGGATCGCGACAACAGGATAGATGAACGACAATGAGCCGACGAGATTCGTCGGCAGCTTCTGGATCGCGCCGTAGAGCAGGATGTACATCACGCCGGTGTGGATGACGCCGACTGCGACAAGCAACGCCCAGGTCTTCGCATCGGTTGGCAACTCTGGGAAGTCGGCGAAGGGCGCGAGCATCGCGATGCCGACAGTAACCTGGATCAGCGCGATCAGGTGCGGCGGCACGCCCTTGAGCTTCTTGGTGATGATCGCGGCGATGGCGTAGAAGAAGGCCGCTCCCAGCGCCAGCAGGATGCCCGAGAGATAGTCGGTGCCGACAGCACCTGCGCCCGGCTTGGACTGGACGATCAGCAGCATGCCGCCGAAGGCGAAGGCGAGCCATGTCAGCTTGGTCAGTGTCAGGCGCTCGCCGAACAACAACGCTCCAAGCGCCACCAGCATGAAGGGCTGGGTGTTGTAGACGGCGGTGGCGATCGAGATCGAGGCGCGCGGGAAGGCGGCGAACAGCAGGATCCAGTTCGAGACGATGGCGACGCCGCCCGCGGCCGCCCACACGATCTGGTGGCGCGTGATCAGCGCTGGCCGAAACAGGCCAAGCGCCGCGCAAACGATCAAAAGCGTGATCGCACCGAAAGCGCAGCGCCAGAATACCACTGACATGACCGGCTGGCCGGACAGGACGACAAACAGCCCGATCGTTCCCGAAATCACCATTGCAGCGGTCATTTCGACCGTGCCGCGCATCTTGTCCGACATTGCCACGCACCCCTGGTTTCAGGACTGCATTTGTAGGCCTGTGGTTGGTCGGAATATATGGATTATGGAAGGTGATTGTGAGGTTGAGACTAATCTTGTAAGGTAATCTGGCAAAAATACCTAAGAGGCTTGCATGCTGGACGATCTCGACAGGCGCATCGTCGAAATTCTGGTTGATGACGCCCGGATTTCGCTGAAGGAACTGGCGCAGCGGGTAAACCTGTCGTCGCCAAGCACCTCCGAACGTCTCAGGCGGCTGGAGGAGCGCGGCGTCATCCGCGCCTTCACGGTGGACATCGACCCGGTTGCGCTCGGCTACACCTTGCAGGCGATCGTGCGCATCCGGCCGCTGCCGGGAAAGCTGCATCAGGTGCAGAAGCTGATCGAGGACATCGCGCAGTTTTCGGAATGCGACAAGGTGACCGGCGACGACTGCTTCATCGCCAGGCTGCACATCCGTTCGATCGACGAGCTCGACAAGATCCTCGACCAGATCACCGACAAGGCCGAGACCAACAGTTCGATCGTCAAGGCGCAGCCGGTGAAGCGACGCTTGCCGCCGCTGGCATGATGCCTGGTTGGCAGGCACAACAAAGCCGGCGCAGATGGTGCGCCGGCTTTGTTGTTCGGTGGGAAGAATTCAGCCGATCTTCTGGCCGGTCTTGGCCCAGTCGGACAGGAACATCTCGAGGCCCTTGTCGGTCAGCGGGTGCTTGACCAGCGCCTTGAGCGTTGCCGGCGGGATGGTGGCGACGTCAGCGCCGATCATCGCGGCGCGCTTGACGTGCTCGGTCGAACGGATCGAGGCGGCGAGGATCTCGGTGTCGAAGCCGTAGTTGTCGTAGATGTGGCGGATCTCGGCGATCAGTTCCATGCCATCGACACCCATGTCGTCGAGGCGGCCGATGAACGGCGAGATGAAGGTCGCGCCGGCCTTGGCGGCGAGCAGCGCCTGGTTGGCGGAGAAGCACAAGGTGACATTGACCATGCGGCCTTCCGAGGTCAGCGCGCGGCACGCCTTGAGGCCGTCGAGCGTCAGCGGCACCTTGATGCAGATGTTGTCGGCGATCTTCGACAGCACCGCCGCTTCCTTCATCATCTCGGCATATTCGGTGGCGGCAACTTCCGCCGAAACCGGGCCTTCGACGATGTCGCAGATTTCCTTGGTCACTTCGGCGATGTTGCGGCCCGACTTGAGGATCAGCGAGGGGTTGGTGGTGACGCCGTCGAGAAGGCCGAGCTCGTTCAGCTCACGGATGTCCTTCACGTCGGCGGTGTCGACGAAAAACTTCATGGTGGTCTCCTTGGCAATGGAAGGGTGCCCCTGGGGCACCGCATGTCTCGGCCTTTGCTCTAAACCAAGTTCGGGGCAAGGTCACGCGTCATGACCGCCGATTCGCCAAGAACAAGGGCTGCCGCCGTGCTGGTGCCGATGCCGGCCGAGCGCGCCTATTCCTATGCCGTGCCCGACGGCATGCAGGTGGTGCCCGGGTCGATCGTGCGCGTGCCGCTGGGGCCGCGCGAAGTGGCCGGCATCGTCTGGGACGGGCCGGTCGAAGCGGTGGATCCCAAGAAGCTCCGTCCCATCGCCCATGTCTTTGATTGCCCGCCCATCACCGAGCAGATGCGGCGCCTCGTCGACTGGATCGCGCAATACACGCTGTCGCCGCCCGGCATGGTGGCGCGGATGATCCTGCGCGCGCCCGAAGCCTTCGACCCGGAGCCGTGGACCGAAGGCATCAAGCGCAGTGACGGCGAACCAGACCGGATGACGGCGGCGCGGACACGTGTGCTCGAAATGGCCAATGACGGCATGGCCTGGACGCGCTCGGGGCTGGCGCATGCCGCCGGCGTGTCCTCGACCGTCGTTGACGGGCTGAGGGCACAAGGCGTGTTCGAGACCGTGATGATACCGCCGCGCCCGGTGGTGGCCGCCCCCGACACATCCTATGCCGCAGCCGAGCTGACGGGTGACCAGGGAGCGGTGGCCGCAGGCCTGCGCGACCAGGTCGAAGCCGACCGATTCGCCGTCACCCTCATCGACGGCGTCACGGGCTCAGGCAAGACCGAGGTCTATTTCGAGGCGATTGCGGCGGCACTCGACAAGGGCAAGCAGGTGCTGATCCTGCTGCCTGAAATCGCCCTGACGCAGGCGTTCCTCGAGCGCTTCCAGAACCGATTCGGCGCGAAGCCTGCCGAGTGGCACTCGGACCTGCCGCCGAGGATGCGCGAGCGCGTCTGGCGCCAGGTGGCGGAAGGCGGCGTGCGGGTGGTCGCCGGCGCGCGCTCGGCGCTGTTTTTGCCTTTCAACAATCTTGGCCTGATCGTCGTCGACGAGGAGCACGACCCTGCCTACAAGCAGGAGGACCGCGTCTTCTACAACGCCCGCGACATGGCCGTGGTGCGCGCCCATATCGGCGGTTTCCCGGTGGTACTGGCCTCCGCCACGCCTTCGGTGGAAAGCCGGGTCAACGCGGAGCAAGGCAAATATGCCCGAGCCGTGCTGTCGGCGCGTTTTGCCGAAGCCGCGCTGCCGCAACTCGCCACCATCGACATGCGCCGCTCGCCGCCGGCACGTGGCGGCTTCCTGTCGCCGGTGCTGCTTGGCAAGATGCGCGAAACGCTTGGTCGGCAAGAGCAGTCGCTGCTGTTCCTCAACCGGCGCGGCTATGCACCGCTGACGCTGTGCCGGGTCTGCGGCCATCGCTTCGGCTGCCCTGTCTGCTCTGCCTGGCTGGTCGAGCATCGCTTTCGCGGCCAACTCGTTTGCCACCATTGCGGTCACAACGAGAGACGCCCCGAGGCCTGCCCGGAATGCGGCACCTTCGATCATCTCGTCGCCTGCGGCCCCGGCGTCGAACGCATTGCCGAGGAAGTGGTCTCGCACTTCCCCGATGCCCGGACCATCGTGCTGTCATCGGACATGCTCGGTGGGGTCAAGCGGCTGAGACTGGAGCTGGAGGCGATCGCCAATGGCGAGGCCGACATCATCATCGGAACCCAGCTTGTCGCCAAGGGCCACAACTTTCCGAACATGACGCTTGTCGGCGTTGTCGACGCCGATCTCGGCCTGGCCAATGGCGATCCGCGTGCGGCCGAGCGCACCTATCAGCTTTTGTCGCAAGTAACGGGGCGGGCAGGGCGCACCGGCAAGAAGAGCCTTGGCCTGCTGCAGACATTCCAGCCCGACCATCCGGTCATGCGGGCGATTGTCTCAGGCGATTCGGAGGCCTTTTACGACCGAGAGATTTCCGAGCGGGAGAAGGCAGCGTTGCCGCCCTTCGGCAGGCTCGCCGGCATCATCGTCAGCGCGGCGACAAGGCCAGAGGCCGAGAGCCATGCACGCGGGCTGCGCCGCGCGGCCCAGGTGGCGCAGGATGTCCATGTGCTTGGCCCGGCGGAGGCGCCGTTGGCACTGATCGGCGGGCGCCATCGCTTCCGGTTGCTGGTGCAGGCCGACAGGAAGGCCGATATCCAGGGCTACATCCGTGCGCTGCTTGCCGCCGGGCCCAAGGTTCGCGGCTCGGTGCGCGTGCAGGTCGACATCGACCCGCAGAGCTTCCTGTAACCGACTAGGTCGGTTTGGCGACCATGCCGAGCAGCGGCGGTTTTGCGTCTGGACCGTGCATCGACTTTTCCAGCGTGTAACTGGCCGCAGCCAGCCGCACCACGATAGCGCGCTCGATGGTTGGGATCTGGCTGGCACTTGGCGGCTCGAAGAACAGGAACAGCCGACCCTCGGGCGCAAGCAGCGAGCGGATCAGCTTGAGTTCGCGCGCCGCCTCCAGCCAGAACAGGTTGACGTTGATGGCGAAGATCTTGTCGAAGAGCCGGCCCGCTCCCTTCCAGTCGGCGAAAGCCCCTTGCACAAGGGCAGCCTTGCCGGCGGTGATTGCCGCGCGGTTTCTCGCCTCGGCGGAGCTGATCGCGCTGTCCGAACGATCCAGCCCGGTGATGTGACCGTCGATCAGAAGCGGCGTAATCTCGGCCATGGCGACGCCTCGTCCGCAACCGATTTCCAGCAGCCGTTCGCCGGGTCGAATGGCGAGGTGGTCGATTGCCCAGACTATGCGCTCCGGTATGGCCATGGTCCTCTCCACTGGCTCAGTAGCCACATCTTACTTGTTCCAGCCGCCCCCGCCAGTTGCGTACTGGCGCTCGGCACGCCGTCCGCTATGATCGCCACGGATTCACGGCCTAGCCGGAGGGGGAATATGGAATTTACATTTCCGTGGCCGACAAGCCAGGGCGAGTGGCTGGCGTGGAGTTCGGCGGCGGTCACGCTGCTGTTCGGCGTCATCTTGTTCTTCGCCCCGAGGATCGCCTTCCGCCTGCTCAGGTTGCAGGCACGGCCCGACAATCCGGAAGCCATCGCCCAGGGACGCGCGACCATGGCGGGCTTCTTCCTCGGTGTCGGACTGTGCGCGATTCTGCTCGCCCAGCCATGGCTTTACATGGCGCTCGGCGTGTCCTGGCTGTTCACGGCCTTTGGCCGCGTCGTCGCGATGATGTCGGACGGTGCCAACACCCCATACAACTGGGTGGCGATCGTTATCGAACTGGGTCTGGCGGCCCTACCCCTGGGGTTTGTTTTCGGCTTCTGGCCGTGAATCGCCGTCAAGCCGCCGCTCCGGCGCGCGAGATGCGACAATAGTGCCTCAAACGGCTGTTAGAGGACGTGTTGCGGTCCTCAAAAGCCTGTGCTAGACGGCAATCGACTTTCGGCCGGGGGAATGCGGCTGTCGCGAACTCCGGGGTCAAAAAACGCAGTAAGGTCAAAGATTTAGCTAGAGTCTCACACTCGCGCCAACAATCTTGCGGCCTGTCAGACAAGAGAAAAGACGGTCCGTGACCCAATCTTCCTCGCCAATCTCCGGTGTTGCTGAGCGCTATGCGGGATCGTTGTTCGATCTCGCGCTCGAAGCAGGCGCTGTTGCAAAGGTAGAAGCCGACCTCGGTCGTTTCGCTGCGCTGCTTGACGGCAGCGCTGATCTCGATCGCCTGATCAAGAGCCCGGTGTTCTCCGGCGAAGATCAGGAAAGGGCCATTTCGGCGATCGCCGACAAGGCCAAGATCGCCGGTCTGACCGGCAATTTCCTCCGCCTCGTGGCGCGCAACCGCCGCCTCTTCGCCCTGCCCGGCATGATCAAGGCGTTCCGCCAGATCGCCGCCGAGCATCGTGGCGAGACGTCGGCCGAGGTGACTTCGGCGCATGCGTTGACCGCTGCGCAGGAAACGGAACTCAAGTCGGCGCTGAAGAGCGTCGCCGGCAAGGACGTGGCGATCTCGGTCGCCGTCGATCCTTCGCTGCTCGGCGGCCTGATCGTGAAGATGGGCTCGCGCCAGATCGATACGTCGCTCAAAACCAAACTCAATTCGCTCAAGCTTGCACTGAAAGAGGTCGGCTGATGGACATCCGCGCCGCGGAAATTTCCGCAATTCTGAAAGACCAGATCAAGAATTTCGGCAAGGAAGCCGAAGTTACCGAAGTCGGTCAGGTTCTGTCGGTCGGCGACGGTATCGCCCGCGTCTACGGTCTCGACAACGTCCAAGCGGGCGAAATGGTCGAGTTCCCGGGCGGCATCCGCGGCATGGCGCTGAACCTTGAAAGCGACAACGTCGGCGTCGTCATCTTCGGTGCCGACCGCGACATCAAGGAAGGCGACACCGTCAAGCGTACCGGCTCGATCGTCGACGTCCCGGTTGGTCCGGAGCTGCTCGGTCGCGTCGTTGACGCGCTCGGCAATCCGATCGACGGCAAGGGTCCGATCAAGGCGAAGGAACGCCGCCGCGTCGACGTCAAGGCGCCCGGCATCATCCCCCGCAAGTCGGTGCATGAGCCGATGTCGACCGGCCTCAAGGCCATCGACGCCCTGATCCCGGTCGGCCGCGGCCAGCGTGAGCTCGTCATCGGTGACCGCCAGACCGGCAAGACCGCCATCATTCTCGACACCATCTTGAACCAGAAGGCTATTCACCAGTCCGGTCCGGACAAGGAAAAGCTTTACTGCGTCTACGTCGCTGTCGGCCAGAAGCGCTCGACCGTCGCGCAGTTCGTCAAGGTGCTCGAAGAGCGCGGCGCGCTCGAATATTCGATCATCATCGCTGCCACGGCTTCCGATCCGGCCCCGATGCAGTTCTTGGCGCCGTTCGCCGGCTGCGCCATGGGCGAATACTTCCGCGACAACGGCATGCACGCGCTGATCGGCTATGACGATCTGTCCAAGCAGGCCGTCGCCTATCGCCAGATGTCGCTGCTGCTGCGCCGCCCGCCGGGCCGCGAAGCTTACCCGGGCGACGTCTTCTATCTGCACTCGCGCCTGCTCGAGCGTTCGGCCAAGCTGAACGACGAAAACGGCTCGGGTTCGCTGACCGCGCTTCCGGTCATCGAGACGCAGGCCAACGACGTGTCGGCCTACATCCCGACCAACGTGATCTCGATCACCGACGGCCAGATCTTCCTCGAGACCAACCTGTTCTTCCAGGGCATCCGTCCTGCCGTGAACGTCGGTCTGTCGGTGTCGCGCGTCGGCTCGTCGGCCCAGATCAAGGCGATGAAGCAGGTTGCAGGCTCGATCAAGGGCGAGCTCGCGCAGTACCGCGAGATGGCGGCGTTCGCGCAGTTCGGTTCTGACCTCGATGCCGCTACCCAGCGTCTGCTCAACCGCGGTGCGCGCCTGACCGAGCTGCTCAAGCAGCCGCAGTTCTCGCCGCTCAAGACCGAAGAGCAGGTCGCGGTGATCTTCGCCGGCGTCAACGGCTACCTCGACAAGCTGGCCCTCAACAAGGTCGGCAAGTTCGAGCAGGGCCTGCTGGCTTACATGCGCTCGGAAGGCAAAGACGTTCTCGACGGCATCCGTACGGAGAAGGCGCTCAGCGACGATCTCCGCGGCAAGCTCAAGGGTCACATCGACGCTTTCGCGAAAAACTTCGCCTGACACTGACGGATAAGGCATGGCCTCGCTAAAAGACCTCCGCAACCGTATCGCCTCGGTCAAGGCGACGCAGAAAATCACCAAGGCGATGCAGATGGTCGCCGCGGCGAAGCTGCGTCGCGCCCAGGAAGCTGCGGAAGCCGCGCGTCCCTACTCGCAGCGCATGGGTGCGGTTCTCGCTAACATCGCCCAGGCTGTCGGCGGCGGTGGCGATGCCCCGGCGCTGATGACCGGCACCGGCAAGGACGACGTGCATCTGCTCGTCGTCTGCACTGCTGAGCGCGGCCTTTGCGGCGGCTTCAACAGCCAGATCTCGCGTCTGGCCCGCGACCATGTCCGCAAGCTCCAGGCCTCGGGCAAGACGGTCAAGATCATCACCGTCGGCAAGAAGGGCTATGATGTCCTGCGTCGCGATTTCGCTTCGCTGATCATCGATCGCGTCGAACTGCGCGATGCCAAGCAGGTTGGTTTCGTTCATGCCGACATGATTGCCAAGAAGGTGATCACCCTGTTCAACCAGGGCGGCTTCGACGTTTGCACGCTGTTCTATTCCGAGTTCAAGTCGGTGATCAGCCAGGTTCCGACAGCACAGCAGGTCATTCCGGCTGCGGCTCCGTCGGTCAGCACTGATACCGCCACCAGCGGCGGTGCGGTCTACGAATACGAGCCTGAGCCGGGCGAAATCCTCGGCGATCTCATTCCGCGCAACATCTCGGTGCAGATCTTCCGTGCGCTGCTTGAGAATGCGGCCGGTGAGATGGGTGCCAAGATGAGCGCGATGGACAACGCCACGCGCAACGCAGGCGACATGATCAACAAGCTGACGATCACGTACAACCGCCAGCGTCAGGCCCAGATCACCAAGGAACTGATCGAGATTATTTCGGGCGCCGAAGCGCTCTAGCCACGTGATGGCTCGCCGCAAGGCGGGTCCGCGTGAAACAACGAACGGACACAGAGGTTAGAACGATGGCTAAAGCAGCTACTCCGAAAGCCGCTCCGGCGGCGGAAAAGGCCCCGGCAGCAAAGAAGGCGGCGCCTGCCAAGGCAGCCGCTGCCAAGGTCGAAAAGTCGGCGGTCGTCGCCACGGGCGCCGGTCGCGTCTCGCAGGTCATCGGCGCCGTCGTCGACGTCCAGTTCGACGGCGAGCTGCCGCCGATCCTGAACGCGCTCGAGACGATGAACGGCTCCAACCGCCTCATCCTCGAAGTGGCCCAGCATCTCGGTGAAAACACCGTTCGCTGCATCGCCATGGACATTTCGGAAGGCCTCGTTCGCGGCCAGTCCGTTCGCGACACCGGTTCGCCGATCATGGTGCCGGTTGGTGACGAAACGCTCGGCCGCATCATGAACGTCATCGGTGAGCCGGTTGACGAAGCCGGCCCGGTCAAGACCAAGCTGAAGCGCGCCATCCACCAGGAAGCGCCCGCCTATGTCGACCAGTCGACGGAAGCACAGATCCTCGTCACCGGCATCAAGGTCGTCGACCTTCTGGCTCCTTACGCTCGCGGCGGCAAGATCGGCCTGTTCGGCGGCGCCGGCGTCGGCAAGACCGTTCTGATCCAGGAACTGATCAACAACGTCGCCAAGGCGCACGGTGGTTACTCGGTGTTCGCCGGTGTCGGCGAGCGCACCCGCGAAGGCAACGATCTCTATCACGAAATGATCGAGTCGGGCGTCAACAAGGACCCGCACGAGAACAACGGCTCGACCGAAGGTTCCAAGTGCGCCCTGGTGTTCGGCCAGATGAACGAGCCGCCCGGTGCGCGCGCCCGCGTTGCCCTTTCGGGTCTGACCATCGCCGAGCATTTCCGCGACCAGGGCCAGGACGTGCTGTTCTTCGTCGACAACATCTTCCGCTTTACGCAGGCGGGTTCGGAAGTGTCGGCTCTGCTTGGCCGTATTCCTTCGGCCGTGGGCTATCAGCCGACGCTGTCGACGGACATGGGCCAGATGCAGGAACGCATCACCACCACCCACAAGGGTTCGATCACCTCGGTGCAGGCCATTTACGTGCCCGCCGACGACTTGACCGATCCGGCGCCGGCAACCTCGTTCGCGCATCTTGACGCGACGACGGTTCTCAACCGCGCGATTTCGGAAAAGGGTATCTACCCGGCCGTGGATCCGCTCGACTCGACCTCGCGCATGCTCGATCCGCTGATCGTCGGCGAAGAGCACTATTCGGTCGCCCGTCGCGTTCAGGAAATCCTCCAGCGCTATAAGTCGCTGCAGGACATCATCGCCATCCTGGGCATGGACGAGCTGTCGGAAGAGGACAAGGTCACGGTCGCCCGCGCCCGCAAGATCGAGCGCTTCCTCTCGCAGCCGTTCTTCGTCGCCGAAGTGTTCACCGGTTCGCCGGGCCAGCTGGTTCCGCTCGAAGACACCATCAAGAGCTTCAAGGGCCTGGTGGACGGCGAGTACGATCACCTGCCGGAAGCTGCCTTCTACATGGTGGGCGGCATCGACATGGCGATCGAGAAGGCCCAGCGCCTGGCTGCGGAAGCGGCATAATCATAAAAGCCGCAGCGCGGGCCAATCGGTCCGCGCTGTTGCACCGATGACTGCCCTGTTGCGGGCAGGTCTGCTCGGAACTCCGTCCAAGCATTTGTGAGACACCATGGCTGAAGCTTTCAAATTCGAACTGGTCTCGCCCGAGCGTCTGCTCGTTTCGGAGCAGGTCGAGTCCGTCGTCATTCCGGGTGCGGAGGGCGAAATGACTGTCATGGCCAACCACGCGCCGGTCATGACCACGATCAAGCCGGGTGTCGTGACGGTGAAGACCGTTGCCGGCAAGGAAGAACGCTACGTCGTGTTCGGCGGTTTCGCCGACATCGTTCCTGCCGGTTGCACGCTGCTCGCCGAATCGGCGACGCCGGTCAAGGATATCGACCGCGCCGAACTGCTGCGCCGCATCCAGGAAGCGCGCGAGGACGTCTCCGACGCCAAGGAAGATCAGGCCCGCACCAAGGCGGAAGTCTATCTCAACCACCTGTCGACGCTGGAAGCCGCGATCTAAGGTTTCTCGCCTGGGCCAGTGCCCAGATCGGCAGATCTGCTCAAGCCGTCGGTGATACCGGCGGCTTTTTGCTTTTTGGCTCTCAGCGCGCGGAGCTCCGCTGTGAGGTACATTGCTCAATTTCAGTTTAGTTGTTCCACATCTCGACCGCCTCGGTCAGCGGCAGCAAGTCGTGAGGCCGGGCACGCGCCTCGGTCGGTGTGTCTGAAAAGCGTGGAGCCGGGGCGGGCTGTGTCAGTCCGTCAAGCTCGACGAAGCTCTCCCGGGCGACGAGATGCGGATGCAGTACCGCCTGGTGAAGGTCGAGCACTGGCGAAACACAGGCGTCGGAATGTTCGAGCAAGGCCAGCCATTCCGAGCTGGGCCGCGTGCTGATCAGTGTGGCGATCTTCTCTTTCAATGCTGGCCAATTGCGCGGGTCGGCGCGGAGCGCATGGGCTGAAACATCCAGCCCGACAGTCTGCCGAAACAGTTCGAAGAACTGCGGCTCGATCGGGCCGACGGCGATGTGGACACCGTCGGCGCAGGCATAGGCGCCGTAATAGGGAGCGCCGCCATCGAGCAGATTGGCGTCGCGCTGAGCTCGCCAGCCGCCCGAGGCTGCGAGGTCGTGTGCCATGCTCATCAGCTGTATGGTGCCGTCGCAAATAGCGGCGTCGACGACCTGACCGGCCCCGGTGCGCTGCGCCGAAAGAAGTGCGGCGAGCATGCCGGAGACGAGGAACATCGCACCGCCGCCGAAGTCACCGACAAGGTTGAGCGGCGGCAAGGGACGGTCGACCGGGCCAATTGCTGCGAGCGCGCCGGTGATAGCGATGAAGTTGATGTCATGCCCGGCGTGGTTGGCGAGGGGGCCGGTCTGCCCCCATCCCGTCATGCGCCCGTAGACAAGGCGGGGGTTGCGCTCAAGCAATGGTTCTGGCCCGAGCCCGAGCCGCTCCATGACGCCTGGCCTGAAACCTTCGATGAGAGCGTCGGCGCCATCGACCAGCTTTCGCACCATTTCTGCGTCTTCGGTGTTCTTCAGATCGGCCTCGACTGTTGGCCGTCCGCGCCCGGAAATGGGGTCAGGCAATGTCGGTACTGCGCCTGGCCTGGCTATGCGGATGACATCTGCGCCCATATCGGCGAACTGCATGGCGGCAAAAGGGGCAGGGCCCAGCCCGACGAATTCGACGACGCGAATCCCCACAAGCGGTCCTTTGGCCGGTGCCGGCATGACGATTTCTCCTTGCGGCTGGACGGTCCTTGTGAAGGCCCGGTTGGCTGCGCCGGACGCTATCGCGCGCCGGCCGCGACCAGGATCTTCTCGATGTCGGCGAAGCCATGCTTGCGCGCATTCTGAAGTGGCGTCACGCCATCGCCGTCGGCAAGGTTGACGTTGGCGCCAGCGTCGACGAGCAGCTTGACGATGGCGACATGGCGTGGGCCCCCATCGCCTAGCACGATTGCCTCCAGAAGTGCGGTCCAGTTGAGCTTGTTGACGTGGTCGATATCGACACCGGCCTCGATAAGCGTGCGCACCGTGTCGACGTGGCCGCGTTCGGCGGCGGGGATAAGGGCGGTGCCGCCATAACGATTGGTGCTCTTGAGGTCGGCGCCATGCGCCAGGGTCATTTTCAGTATCTCGAGATGTCCGCGTGCACCGGCATAGAGATAGGGGCTGTCGTTGATGGCATCCTTGGCGTTGACGTCGGCACCGGCATCGATCAGCACCTTGGCCGCTTCGATCTGGTTGGCATGAGTGGCCAGCAACAGCGCGGTGCGCCCGCTTTCGTCGCGTGCATCAATGCTGGCACCCTTGGTGAGAAGGGCCGCGATGGCGGTGGCATCGCCCCTGGATGCCATTGTGTGCAGTTCACGATCGAGCATCTCGTCTCCGGCGGCTGGTGCAATCCATGCCATGAGGGCGAGGATCAGGACATAAGCGATTTTGGGCAATACCGTGGTCATTTTCATATCTTTCACTGCGGCTGGCCAGCCCCCGCATTGATAGCGAACCTGCGCTCCGCAAGTTTTACCTTTTGAAACCAAATCTGTTCGTGATTGTGGCAGATGACGTTGGTGTCTTGTTTGTGCTTGCCATACGGTTTATTGCGAATCGTCAGCCGGACGGGGGTCAAAGGCAACGACATCAGGAATCCACCGTGAAGGGAATCATTCTAGCGGGCGGTAGTGGCACGCGACTTTACCCAGCGACACTTGCGGTATCGAAGCAGATACTACCGATCTATGATAAGCCGATGATCTATTATCCGCTTGGCGTTCTCATGCTGGCGGGTATCCAGGACATCCTCATCATTTCGACACCACGCGACCTGCCGCAGTTCCAGCAGCTTCTTGGCGACGGCTCGGCTTTCGGCGTCTCGTTTTCCTACGCTGTTCAACCGTCCCCCAACGGCTTGGCCGAGGCTTTCATCATCGGGCGTGACTTCATCGGCAACAGTCCGGTGGCTCTCATCCTTGGCGACAACATCTTCTATGGCGACGGCCTGTCGGAGCGCTGCCGGGCCGCGGTGGCGCGCGAGAACGGCGCCTCGGTCTTTGCCTATCAGGTAGAGGATCCGCAGCGCTATGGCGTCGTGACATTTGACCGGACGACCCAGCGCGCCTTGTCGATCGAGGAAAAGCCGGCGGAGCCGCGCTCCAACTGGGCGGTGACAGGGCTTTATTTCTACGACAATTCGGTCGTCGACATTGCCTCGTCGATCAAGCCGTCGGTGCGTGGCGAGCTGGAGATCACCGACGTCAATCGCACCTATCTCGAGCGCGACACATTGCATGTCGTGCGGTTGGGCAGGGGATATGCCTGGCTCGACACCGGAACGCATGACAGCCTGCATGAGGCATCATCTTTCGTGCGCACGATCGAGCATAGGCAAGGCATCAAGATCATGTGCCCGGAAGAAATCGGCTTCGAGCTGGGCTGGGTCAGCGAGGAACAGATGCTTCGCCGCGCTGCTGCCCTCGGCAAGACCGACTATGCGCGCTACCTTGAGCGTCGGGTCAGGGAAATCGGCCATGGTTGAAGTCAGCAATCTGGGCCTGGACGGCGTTCTTGAGATACGCGTGCCCAGGTTCGAGGACGCGCGCGGTTTTTTCTCCGAGACATGGAATGCCGACAAGCTGGCGCAGGCCGGCGTGGCTGTCGATTTCGTGCAGGACAACCACTCGCTCTCGCGCGAGCGCGGGGTGCTGCGCGGGTTGCATTTCCAGCTGCCGCCCTTCGCGCAGGACAAGCTGGTGCGCGTGCTGCGCGGTTCGATCTTCGATGTCGCCGTCGACATCCGCAAGGGCTCGCCAAGCTTCGGCAAATGGGTCGGGCTGACGCTTTCGGCCAAGCAGTGGAACCAGATCCTGGTGCCCAAAGGCTTTGCGCATGGCTTCGTCACGCTCGAGCCCGACACCGAGGTCGTCTACAAGGTGTCCGCGCCCTATTCGCAACCGCATGATCGTTCGATCCGCTTCGATGATCCTGCTATCGCAGTAGCGTGGCCCGTGCCGGCGGCCGAAGTGATCCTGTCGGACAAGGATGCAGTGGCCCCTTTGCTGGCTGATGTCGAAACCGGATTCATCTACCCGTGAAAAACGTTCTTCAAACTGTTCTGGTCACTGGCGGTGCCGGTTTCATCGGCTCGGCCGTCTGCCGGCACCTGGTCGGCACCGGCAGTTACCGCGTCGTCAACCTGGACAAGCTGACCTACGCCGGCAACCTGACGTCGCTGCGCGATCTTGAGGGCCATCCCAACTACGTGTTCCGGCATGCCGACATCTGCGACACCGACAAGGTGCGTCAGATCCTGGCGGACGAGCAGGTCGATCTGGTCATGCACTTGGCCGCCGAAAGCCATGTCGACCGCTCGATCGACGGGCCGATGGCCTTCGTCACCACCAATGTCGTCGGCACGGCGAGCCTGCTGTCGGCTGTACTCGACCATTGGCGTGGTCTTGGCGAGGACGCGCGCAAGCGCTTCCGCTTCCACCATGTCTCGACGGACGAGGTGTTTGGTGACCTGCCTTTCGATTCCGGGGTCTTCACCGAGGAATCGCCGTATAAGCCGTCTTCGCCCTATTCAGCGTCGAAAGCTGCGTCCGACCATTTCGTTCGCGCCTGGCACGAGACCTACGGACTGCCGGTCGTCCTGTCGAATTGCTCCAACAACTACGGGCCCTACCACTTCCCGGAAAAGCTGATCCCGCTTGTCATCGCCAACGCTCTGGATGAGCAGCCGCTGCCCGTCTACGGCAAGGGCGCCAACATCCGCGACTGGCTGTTTGTCGAAGACCATGCCAGGGCGCTCGAAACGGTCATGACCAGAGGTCGTGTTGGCGATAGCTACAACATCGGCGGACGCGCCGAGCGCACCAATCTGGAGGTCGTCGAGACCATCTGCGCGTTGCTTGATGCCCGCCGCCCCCGCGCCAGCGGTCGCTCCCATCTCGACCTCATCACCTATGTCACCGACCGTCCGGGGCATGACCGGCGCTATGCGATCGATCCGACCAAGAGCGAACGGGAACTGGGCTGGACGCCACTGGAGACATTCGAGACGGGTCTTGCCAGGACCGTCGACTGGTATCTGGCAAATGGCTGGTGGTGGCGGCCGATCCGCGAGCAGCGTTTCGACGGGAGCCGCCAGGGACTGGTCGGCGCCAAGTGAAGATTCTCGTTACCGGAACATCGGGACAACTGGCGCGCTCGCTTGCCGCGCGCGCCCAGGGACAGGCGGAGATCGTGCTTGTCGGGCGACCCGACCTCGACCTTGAGAACCCGGCGACGTTCGCGCCGGTTCTGAAATCGGTCGCGCCAGACATGGTGATCAACGCGGCGGCGCACACCGGCGTCGACCAGCAGGAAGACGAGCCCGAGCGCGCCTTTCGCATCAATGCCGAGGCGCCGGCTGAACTGGCCAGGCTGACCAGGCTCGCCGGCATTCCGATCATCCAGATCTCCACCGACTACGTCTTCGACGGCACGTCGACACGTCCTTATGTCGAGGCGAACAAACCCAATCCGCAGACGGTCTACGGCCGTAGCAAGCTGGCAGGCGAAGAGGCTGTGCGCGCCGGCAATCCGGATCATCTGGTCGTCCGCACCGCCTGGGTTGTCAGCCGCTATGGCCGCAATTTCGTCAAGACGATGCTGTCCTTGGCGGAAACGCGCGACAGCCTGCAGGTGGTGGCGGACCAGTTCGGCAATCCGACCGAGGCTCATGACCTTGCCGATGGCCTGCTGGCGGCGGCAGCGGCATGGCGTCGGCAAGGGGGATTTCCGCAAGGCCTCTATCACCTTGCCGGCCAGGGCCGGGCAAGCTGGCATGACCTGGCCGGTCATGTCTTTGCTGTCAGTGCGTCGCTGGACGGACCGTCCGCCCTTGTCGAGCCGGTCGGCAGCGAACAATGGCCGGCGAAAGCGGCGCGACCGGCAAATTCGGAGTTGAACTCCGAAGCCTTCTTCCGCGATTTCAACTATCGCGCGGGGCACTGGCAGGAAAGGGTCGGCGCATTGGTGACGGAATTGGCGGGGTCGGCAAACAGGTGAGCCTTGTTCCGACGCTTCCGGTAGGAAAGACCGCCAGCGGGAGCGAGGCCGGGTAGCAGCCGCTCGAAGATTTCTCGCCGTGGTTGATCACTGGATTGCTGCAGCTGAAAGAAGCTGTGATTGTATATGTGTTGTCCGGACAGCCGTTTCACTGCATAGATGCAAAACGAGGGAAAGCTCATTGCTTTGGCAGGAGTCGACATTTACGTTCAGTCAAGTTGATGCGGACGACTTTATGAAACCGGAAGTGGATTTGATCGTCGTTACCCACAACAGCGGCTCGGTCCTGCCGGTGTTTTTGGCGACTGTTCCCAGTTGTGCAAACGTTGTTGTCGTCGACAATGCCAGCTCGGACGACTCCGTGACGCTTGCCGAGGCTGCCGGGGCGAAGGTCATCGAGATCGAGGAAAATGTCGGCTATGGCAGCGCCTGCAACGTCGGTGCGGCGTCGGGCAATGCGCAGTTCCTGCTGCTTGCCAATCCCGATCTCCGCTTCGAGGCTGGCGCGATAGAGGCGCTTGTCGCCGCCGCCGCCGCCCATCCAGATGCTGCCTTCAATCCGCGCTTCTATTCGGGTTCGCGTCGGCGCTTCAGGCGGTGGTCGCGGCTGCTGCCTGCTTCCGACTTTTGGCACGGGTCGCCGCCCGATCACGACTGCGCCATCCCGGTCCTGCATGGCGCCTGCATCTTCATCAGGCGCGAGCATTTCGAGCAGGTCGGCGGATTCGACCAGAAAATCTTCCTGTTTCATGAGGACGACGATCTGAGCTTGCGGCTGCGGCGGGCCGGCATCGAGCTTCGGCTTGCCGCCGGTGCTGTGGTCGACCATGCGGAAGGGCGATCCAGCGCCAGGTCGATCGAGTCCGGCCGTATCAAGGGGGAGGCGATGGGGCGTTCGCTGGTCTATGTCATGAACAAGCACCAGATGCCGCTGGACGTGCCGGCCGAGCGTTATCGCACGTGGCTGAAGCTGCTGTGGCCACATGTGCTGTTCTCCAGCTCGCGCCGCTCCAAGCTTCTGGGTTTTGCAAATGGACTGAATGGTGGCCCGATGAACAGTTTCGGGAAGCGCCGGTGAACGCGCTGTCAAGCGCTCCGTGGCGTGAAAGGCCATCGTTTTTGCGCAGATTATGGGGGAGGTTGCGGCGGATCGCGCAGCCGTCCCGCTGGCTGGCGAAGACACAGCCGGCGGACCGGCTTTACGACGCCAATGTCGGCAATCTCCTCGGCCGTTATCCTGCCGGCGACTACAAGCCGATTTCCAACGAAGTGCCGCCCAAGACGGACATTCGGCTGGTGGCGTATTACCTGCCGCAATTCCATCCGACAGCCGAAAACGACGAGTGGTGGGGCAAGGGTTTCACCGAATGGCGTAATGTGGCGCGCGCGTTTCCTGTTTTCGAAGGCCACTACCAGCCACGGATGCCGGGCGAACTCGGCTACTACGATCTGCGTCTGCCTGAGGTCATGAGCCGGCAGGTCGAGCTTGCCAAGCTCTACGGCATCTCGGCCTTCTGCTTTCATTTCTACTGGTTTGGCGGCAGACGGCTGCTTGAAGGCCCGCTGGACCACTACCTGGCAACCGCCGATCTCGATCTGCCGTTTTGCCTATGCTGGGCCAACGAGACCTGGTCGCGGCGTTGGTCCGGACGCGAGCAGGATGTGCTTCTGGCGCAACGGCATTCGCCGGAGGACGACATCGCGGTCATTCGCGGTCTCGACACGTATTTCCGCGATCCCCGCTATCTGAAGATCGACGGCAAGCCGGTTTTCACGATTTACCGCGCCAGCCTCTTTCCCGACATGAAGGCGACCATTGTGCGCTGGCGCGCCGAGATGGCCAGGATGGGGTATCCCGGGATCTATCTGATCGCCACAAACGCGTTCGACTTCAGCGCGCATCAGGACCATGGCTTCGATGCGCTGTCCGAGTTCCCGCCGCACAATGTCCGTACACCCAACATCGAAAGCAGCCTGGCCGTCTCTCGCTTCAGGGACAGTGGGCGCATCCGAAGCTATACCGACGTGGTGGCGGCGGAAAAGGCAAAGTCGGTTGAGGCGGGCGTTGTTCACCCCGGCGTCATGCCGTCTTGGGACAACAGTGCCCGCCGCCCGACGTCAGCCCAGATCTATCACGGCTCGACGCCGGCTCTTTTCGAAGAGTGGCTCGGGCACGCCATGAGGCGCGCGCAGGCAAACCCCGCGAACGAGCGCCTTGTCTTCATCAATGCGTGGAATGAGTGGGGCGAGGGCGCCTATCTCGAACCCGACCTGAGATATGGCTATGCCTATCTCGAGGCCTGCGCAGAAGCCCTTCGAAACCATCGATGATGCTGGAAGATCGGGCCGCCTGAAAGCCGGCCGTGGCATAGAAGACGGTGCCGCCCTGGTATCGAGCTTTGCCATGTCGCCGGACGGCAAAGCGCCTTATGGATGTCGGATGAAGCACAATTCGACAGACAGTTCCGAAACATCGCCGCGTTCGAGGCTGCGCGACCTTGGCATCGCACCAGGTGTCTTCGCCCCCGGCCCGCTCAATGCCATCACCGATGTCCCTGGGCTTCTGGTCGGGCATGCAACTGTTGTCGAAGGTGCCACCATCCGCACCGGCGCCACCGCCATCCTGGCGCATGGCGGCAACATCTTTTGCGACAAGGTTCCGGCGGCAATCGCCGTGTTCAACGGCTACGGCAAGTTCGCCGGCTCGACCCAGATCGAAGAGTTGGGCGAGATCGAAACGCCTGTCGTGCTTACCAACACGCTGGCAACCGGCCGCGCCATCGAGGCGATCCATGCCCACACGCTGGCGCAGCCCGGCAACAGCCGCGTGGTGTCTATCAACGCGGTGGTCGGCGAGACGAACGATTCCCGCCTGAACGACATCCGTGCCGGCCGTCCCGACATTTCGGAAATCAGAGCTGCAATCGACGCCGCCAGTGATGGCGAGGTGGCCGAAGGTGCTGTCGGCGCGGGCTCTGGCACCGTCGCCTTCGGGTTGAAGGGCGGTATCGGCACAAGCTCGAGGCTCGTGCCTTTCAAGAGCGGCGAAACCTTCACTGTCGGCGTGTTGGTGCAGTCGAACTATGGCGGACGCCTCCTGGTCGACGGCGTGCCTTGCAGTGCCAGCCCGGCCACGGAAGACAAGGACGGCTCGATCGTCATCGTCGTGGCGACCGACGCTGCCTTGTGCGAGCGCAACCTGAAGCGCCTGGCTCAGCGCGCTTTCGGCGGCCTGGCCAGGACGGGGGCGGCACTGAGCAACGGCTCAGGCGACTATGCGCTGGCATTTTCGACCCATGAAAGTGTCAGGCGCGCACCCGAACGGCGCGCTAGCATCGCCCTGATGCCGACACTGCCGAACGAACTGGTGTCGCCGCTGTTTGAGGCGGTGATCGAGGCAACCGAAGAGGCTATCCTCAACTCGCTGTGCATGGCGCATACGGTCGAGGGCTATGATGCGAGCAGCGGCAAGCCGTCCCGCGTCGAGGCAATTTCATTGGAAGCGCTGGCTCGGTACAAGGCGCGCTGACAACTTACTCACATTGGAGAGTTCTTATGACCGGTGGACAAAACCGCATCGTCTGGCTGAATGGCAGCTACCTGCCGGCTGCCGAGGCAAAACTGTCGATCTTCGATCGCGGCTTCCTGTTTGCCGATGGCATCTATGAGGTAACGGCCGTTCTCGATGGCAAGCTGGTCGACAGCACCTTGCATATGGCGCGACTGGAGCGCTCGGCGCGTGAACTTGGCCTGCGCCTGCCCATTGCCACCGGGGCAATCGAGGAGATCGAGCGTGGTCTGATCGAGCGCAACGGGTTGCAGGAAGGGCTGGTTTATCTGCAGCTGACCCGTGGCGCCGAGGAACGGAATTTCCTGTATGGCGAGGAACTGGAACCGACGCTGTTGCTGTTCACGCAGCCGAAGGTGCTTGTCGATGTTGCTTCGGCCAGGACCGGCATTGCCGTCAAGACGTTGGCCGATCAGCGCTGGGCCAGGCGCGACATCAAGAGCGTGTCCCTGCTGCCGCAGGTGCTTGCCAAGCGCGATGCGAAGGCAGAAGGCTGCGACGAGGCGTGGATGATCGAAGACGGTCATGTCAGCGAAGGCGCGTCCTCGACCGCCTACATCATCACCCATGACGGCAAGATCGTTTCGCCCGCCAACAGCCAGCGCACGCTGCCCGGCTGCACGCGGCAGGCGCTCGTCCAGTTGGCCGAGGAAGGTGGCCTGACGCTTGAGCAACGCCGCTTTACCGTCGAGGAAGCTCTGGGCGCGGCCGAAGCCTTCATCACCAGCGCCTCGACATTCGTCATGCCGGTGACCCGGATCGACGGAAAGCCGGTCGGCGACGGCAAGCCGGGACCGGTCGTCACGCGGTTACGCGAGATCTATGTCGACCATGCGCGCAAGAGTGCAAGCTGACAGGCGGGGGCTCTGATCAGCAGGTGCTCGCGGTGCCAAAATCTATCGGGGCGCCCCGCAAAGACGGGCTTGCAAACGCGGTCGTCCTGGCTGCAGTCAACAAGGACCGCAAGGCGCTGGCTGCCGCCGCCGGCAAGGCGCCGATGCGGCCTGACTACCTGCTGGCCGGGAGGCAGCCAAGCTAGAGGAGGTGGCCTGGCGGCCACCTCGGCGTTTATCGGAGGCTCTGACTCACGGTACGACGACTCACGGTACGACTTGCCTGCTGTCAGGCAGCGCGACGCCGCCCCGGCAATGCCGAAGCGGTGGCAGCCTCCGCAAGCGCGAACTGGGCGATCAACTGGCGCAGTCGGGCGGCTTCACCGGCGAGCGTCACGCTTGCGGCGGTGGTCTCCTCGACCATGGCGGCGTTCTGCTGGGTTACCTGGTCTATCTGATTGACCGCAGTATTGACCTCGGCAAGGCCGGTCGACTGCTCGCGCGCTGAGGTGGCGATCGCGTCCATGTGCCGGTTGATGGCCACCACATGGGTTTCGATGGTCGTCAACGCCTCACCGGTTTGCCGCACCAGCTTGACGCCGGCCTCGACCTCGACGCTCGAATGACGGATCAGATCCTTGATTTCCTTGGCCGCCTTGGCGGAGCGCTGCGCCAGTTCGCGCACCTCGTGGGCGACGACCGCAAAGCCCTTGCCCGCCTCTCCTGCCCGCGCCGCCTCGACGCCGGCGTTCAGTGCCAACAGATTGGTCTGGAAGGCGATCTCGTCGATGACGCCGATGATGTTGGAGATCTGGCCGGAGGCTTCCTCGATCCGGCCCATGGCCTCTACCGCGTTCGCTACCACCGCGCCTGACTGGGCTGCACTGGCATTGGCCTGCATTGCCACCGAGCGCGCCTCGTCGGCGCGCTTGGAGGAGTTTGAGACATTGACGGTGATCTCGTCGAGCGCGGCAGCCGTCTCTTCCAGCGAAGCCGCCTGCTGTTCGGTGCGGCGCGACAGATCGTCGGCGCTGACGCTGATCTCGCGGGTTCCGTTGTCGATTGAGCCGGCCGACAAGGTGATGGCCGACAGCGTGCCGCCGAGCTGGCCGATCGCGGCGTTGAGATCATGGCGCAGCGGCTCGAAATCCGGCGCGAAGGCCTGTTCCAGCTGGAACGACAGGTCACCGGAGGCAAGCCGGCGTAGACCGGCCGCAAGCCCCGAGGTCGCCTGCTCCAGTCGCGCCTGGGCGGCGGCTTCCGCTGCCTCGGTCAGGCGAATGCGGTCGCTTTCGGCCCGAGCCCGCGTGGCTTGCGCCTCCTCTTCCATCCGCCTGTTGGCAATCGCCGCCTGCCGGAACACCTCGACGGCCCCAGCCATCTCACCGATCTCGTCGCTGCGCCCGGAAAAAGGAACCGCGGTCGCCGTGTCGCCGGACGCTAGGCGGTGCATCGCCTCTTGCATGCGCTTGAGCGGGGTCGTCACGCCGCCGATCACCAGCCAGACCGAGACGCCGACGATGGCGAACGACACAACGGCAAGCGCGCTCATCCACAGGACGATGGCCGACTTCAGATCGTTTGCGGCGCTAAACTCCTCCTGGGCCACGCGAAGCTGGAGGGAAACCAGGTCGCTGATGGGCGTGGCAAGCGGATCGATCGTCGGATAGAGCCGATCAACGACAAAGCGATCGAGCGATGCCTGGTCTTTTCGTGCGATGATCTCGATCAGAGTGTCGATCTCAGTTTTCGAGCTCTCGCGAAGCTCGGCGAAACCGTCGGCCAACGCTTTTTCCTCCGGTGTCATGGCCGTGGACGCATAGGCCGTCCAGGAACGGTCGATGGCCTCGATGGCGACGCGCAACGCCTTCTCGCCATCTGTCCAATCGAGCGCGCCGCTCCTGACCTTGTGGGCCGTGTCGACGATGTTGACGGCGTACATGTCCGCGACGGTCTTCAAGTGGGTCATCGGCTCGACGCGATCGACGACAATGGTATGGGTCCGCTCCGACATGGATTGCAGCGCCAAAAAGGCCGTGCCGCCTGAGATAAGCAACAAAACCGCCAGGAGGGCGATACTGGCAATGAGTTTCAATCTGATGGTCATAACGGGTTCCGCGTTCGCGTCGATTTGGACGAGTATCCCGATGATAAGATTGCAATTTTATTAAATAATAATATTTGAATATTGTTCTTGCTAGGTTCTCTGACGGCATACGGGAAGGGCCTTTAAGCGTTTCAACCAGAGCGTTTTTCAAACGACCCGAAGGTATTGCTTCCAGGCTTGAATCCGGTGCATCTGCAGCAGAATCAGCGTGGCCCGGGCGGAACCGCACGCATGTTCCAGCACAGGTTCAGCGGAACCAGGTTTTGGCCCCCTTTCCGGTCGCTGCCTGCTGGTGAACGCCGACCCAGGTACTGTCGAGCATCAGATGTTGGTTGTAGTGATCCTTGGTGAGGTCGTCGAGACGCGCTCCCAGCGGCAAACTTCTGTGACGATTGCATGCCTGAGCTCTCCTCGCCCTTGAGGTGCTTCGCCATGACGTGCCGGATCGGCTGGACGGCCACTGCGGCTTTGTTCCCGGTGCCAATCGAACGCGGTATGCAGGTAATCCAGCGCCTGCCAGGGGGATCCAAGCGCCCTGATGCGACGACCCTTGTCGATCAGGAATATTCCGCTTGCGCCGCCCTGGCGTTCGAAGTCTGTTCGCAACAGCAGCACTGCGAAATACGGGCTTGCTGTTTGGCTGCCAGGGGGACGCCGATTTCACCAAGGCAACGAGAATGTCTTGACGTTTGTGAAGCTCTTCATCGCCTCGATGACGCCTTCCTTGTAGCCGTTGCCGCTATCCTTGATCCCGCCAAATGGCGACATCTCGATGCGATATCCGGGGACTTCCCAGATATTCACGGTGCCAACCTGCAGGCCGGCGATGTATTTCTGCATGCGGCGGAAGTCGTTGGTGCACACACCTGACGACAGGCCGAAGGCGGTCGAGTTGGACAGCGTTATCAGTTCATCGTCATTGTCGGGCGCGCGCACGATCGGAATGATCGGGCCAAACGTCTCTTCCATGACCAGTTCCGACGTATGCGGAACGCGGTCAACGACGATCGGCGGCAAGAGCGCGCCCTTGCGGCCGGGGTCGTAGAGCACTTCGGCACCTTGTTCGGCGGCCATGTAGACGCGGCTTTCGAACAGTGCGGCGGCCTTTTCGTGCACCACCGTGCCGAGATCGGTCGTCCGGTCCATCGGGTCGCCGAACTTGAGCTTCTTGGCGCGTTCGAGCACCATCGGCACGAAGCGGTCGGCGACGCTTTCCTGGCACAGGATGCGCTTGACCGCGGTGCAGCGCTGGCCCGAGTTCTTGGTCGCACCTGCCACCGCGAGATCGGCCGCCTTGGCGAGATCGTCATCCGAGAGATCATTGAGGATGATCAGCGGATCGTTGCCGCCGAGCTCCAACACCTGGCGCTTGTAGCCGGCGGTGCGGGCGATCAGCTTGCCGACCGGCACGCCACCGGTGAAGGTGATCAGCTCGATGTTGTCGTTGGTGATCATCTCGGCGCCGATGTCGGCCGGCATGCCTGTCACCACCGACAGCATCTCCGGCGGCAGACCTGCCTCGTAGAGAATGTCGGCGAGGATCAGCGCCGTCATCGGGGTGAGTTCGGTCGGTTTGACCACGACGCAATTGTTGGTGGCGATCGCCGGTGCCACCTTGTGCGAGACCATGTTGAGCGGATGGTTGAACGGCGTGATTGCCGAGATCGCCTTAAGTGGCTCACGCGTGGTGAAGATCTTCCGCGCCTTGCCGTGCGGGGTCAGGTCGCAGGAAAAGATCTGGCCGTCGTCCTGGATGCACATCTGTGCCGACAGCGTGAACACGTCATAGGCGCGGCCGACCTCGTACAAGGAATCGGCTTTCGAGATGCCGAGCTCCAGCGTGATGATGTCGGAGATCTCTTCCTTGCGTGCGGCAAGGGCCTCTGCGGTGCGAAACAGGATCTGCTGACGCTCGTAGCGCGTCAGCTTCGGCTTGTAGTTGGCCGCGATCTCGAAGGCCTGGCGGGCGTGCTCGGCACGCCCCGCAGGCACAGTGCCGATCACCGCATCGGTGTAGGGGTAATGGACGTTGACGACGCCATCGGCATCGACCTTGCGCCCGGCGATGCGCATCGGTTCATGGCGCACCTTGAACGTTGTTTCAGCCTTGACCATCGTCAGTCCTCCCTCAGGCCAGCGCTGCCGCCATGGCGGCATAATAGAACGCATCGAAGTTGCGCAGAACCGGTTCGTTCGGCAGCGACGGCAGCTTGCGGTTGACGATGAACGGTACTGCCTGTTCGGTCAGGCCGCCATGCGAGCGCAGCGGCTCGTTGAGCGCTGCCAGATCGTGGCGATGCTCGCTGGTGCCGATGGTCTTGTTTTCGGTGGAGACCAGCACGATGTCGCCGATGCGGTCGGATGGCAGTTCGAAACGTTCGCAGGCGGTGGCGTTGTCGATGACGACGTCGATGCCTTCAATGGCGGCGAGGCGCTTCATGATGTCGGCCTGGTCGGCACCTTCGGGCAGGTAGGCGGTGGCGAACGAACCGAGCGCGCCGTGGTGGACGACATAAGGATCGGTGATCGGCAGGATGACGCGCGCTGCGTCCTTGCCCAGCCATTCGTCGAGAACGTCCTGGACATAAACCACGTCAGGGGTGCCGTCGGCCTTGTGCTTGGGCTTCATGCCATGGTCGGCGGTGATGACGATGGCGGCACCGAGTGCGTCGAGCTCGCCGAGATATTTGTCGAACATCTCGTAGAAGGCGTTGGCCTGCGGCACGCCGGGGGCATATTTGTGCTGCACGTAGTCGGTGGTGGTCAAATACATCACGTCAGGCTTGAATTCCTTGAGCAGCTTGACGCCGGCGGCAAAGACGAACTCCGACAGCTCGGCCGAATAGACTTCCGGAACCGGCTTGCCGAGCCAGGCGGATGCATTGTCGATGCCGTGTTCGGCCTTGGTCGAGACATCGGACTTCTCCGACGAGAAGCAGATCGCGCGGCCCTCGTCGAACTTCAGGCCGCTGCCGAGAAGAGCGCGCAGCTTGTCCTTGGCGGTGACCACGGCAACCCGCGCACCGGCATCGTAAAAGGCCTGGAAGACGGTCGGCGCGCGCAGGAAGCGCGGGTCGTTCATCATCACTTCCTTGCCGGTCTCGCGCTCGTAGAGATAGTTGCCGCAGATGCCATGCACTGCCGGCGGCCGGCCGGTGGCGATCGACAGATTGTTGGGGTTGGTGAAGCTCGGGATGACGCTGTGGGCGGTGCGTTCGGTGCCGTTGGCGCGGATCTTCACCAGCGAGGGCATCAGGCCTGCCTTGATCGCCTCGTCGAGATAGGCCGGCTCGCAGCCATCGAGGCAAATCGCAATCGCCGGCACGCGCGGCCATTCATAGCTGCGGCCATTGGCGCTGACGTTGATCGTGGTCATCTTGTTCATGGGAGGGTCCTTTGGCTTGGAGCAATCCGATTGCCGGTGGTATGCGCCGCCTCGGATATGGATCGTCTCTTGTGTGCCGTAACTCCATCTATTTGCCAAATCGCAATTATGAATTCGATCGATAGGCCAGAGCTATGGATCAGCTTGCCTTGGCCAGCCGGCTTTCCAACAGATCGCCGCTTGCCGTCAAAATGGGGTAGGCGACTGTAACCAGTAGCGAATTGATCTCTTTCAGGCCGCGGGCGATTTCGAGATGCATTCCGCTGGTTTCGATGCTTTCCGGCGTTCCGGACTGCAGCCGCTTCAAATGCTGGCCATGCGTATGGCGGTGCAGGTCGCGCATTCTTTGCTTTTCGACGACCAGCTGTCGTGCGGACAGCTGGTCCTGTGAAATGAGAACGTTGAGGGCAAGGTGCATATTTTCGATCAGCCGCTCATGCAGATCGGCCAGTTCTTTCCAACCCTCGTTGGAGAAGCGCCAGTTCTTGTCGGCGCGCTCCTCGGCAAGGACCAGCAGGTTCTTGGCTATCACATCGCCGGCATGTTCGAGATTGATGGCCAGATCGGTCAACTCGATGCTGCGCCGCGCTTCCTCAACTGTCATCTGGCCGCGGTTCACCTCGGCAAGATAGAGCTTGATGTCGGTGTGGGCCTGGTTGACCGCTTCATCCAGGCAACGGACGCGAGCGATCTCGCTGCGGGTGCCGGCGCGCAGGAGGTCCATGACCGGCCGCACCATCGTCTCCAGCAATTCGCCCATGCGCAGCAGTTCGCGCGTGGCACTGGCAAGTGCGAGGCGCGGTGTCGCGATGACGGAACGATCGAGCGCGCTGACGCGATGGCTCAAGGGGTCGCCGGTGGCTTCAGCTAGTGGATCGGGTAGCAGGTGACGGGTGAGTGCCGCCATCGCCGATATGAAGGGCAGGCTAACAGCGACCAGGCCGCCATTGAACAAAAGGTGGAAGTTGACCAGCGCCGTGCCTGGCCCAGACCCCAGCATTGCGATTGAAAAACCGCTCATTTCGAGTGCGGCAAGAGCCAAGACTGCACCCGTCGCGCGGAAGATCAGATTGCCGACCGGAATCCGCTGTGCCACGGCAGGCATGCCACGTGACAGCCAGAAAGCGATGAGGCCACCACCAAGATTGCAACCGAGCACGAGCGGCACGCCGGCCTCCAGCGGCACAAGGCCTTGCGCGGCAAATGCCGCAGTCATGAGGACCGCGGCGACGCTCGAATGCACCACCCAGGTAAATAGGGCCCCGACGAGAAAGGCGGTGACGTAGTCGTCAGCCAGGTAAGCCGACAGAGACGGCAGCATGGCTCCGCTGCGCAACGGCCCCGTCGCTGTCCCTATCAACTGCAGCGACAAAAGGACGAACCCGACACCAAGGATCATCCGCCCGGTTTCGCGAAGCTTCTCGCCTGATAGCTTCAGGTGCATCACTCCGCCGGCAAACAGGCAGACCGGTACCAGCCAGCCGAGATCGAACGACAGGATGCGCACGACCACCGCCGAGCCAAGGTCCGCGCCAAGCAGCAAAGCAAGCCCGGTCGGCAGCGCGAGAACCCCGCTCGCTGCGAAACCACAGGCAAGCATCGCAACAGCAGTGGAGCTTTGCAGCATTACTGCCATCACCATCCCGCCTGCCGCGGCTTTGGTCTGGCCGCGCCTGGCCTCTCCCAGCATCGATCGCAGCGTTTCACCGTACGCGCGTTCCATACCGCTGCGCACCATATGCACGGCAAAAAGCAGCAGCATGGTCGCGCCGGCCAGATGAAGCAAAATCAGGGAAAAGTGCATGGGCGTCCCTTCGTCGACTAAACAAAGGGTCAGGCTTCAGGGCCTATTCGTCAATTCGATAGTTTCAATAGATCCATAGTGCATGACTATGGATGGATCACGCCTTGGGATGGAGGACAGACGTCATGAAAGCCTCGATCTTGGGCGAGTGCCGGCGTTCCTGCAGGCATGCAAGCCGGTACTCCGTCTGGATCGTTGCATCCGCGATGCGGATGGTCTCGAGGCGAGGGTGCGCGACAAACTCGAAGTCCGCGACGACACCAATACCCAGTCCACGCTCTACGGCCTTCCAGACGCCCTCGCGGCTGCCGATCTCGAGCAACGGCTTTATCGGTACTCCGGCTTTTTCGGCCGCCTGTTCAAAGGCACGGCGGGTGGTGGAACCAGTTTCGCGCAGGATGAGCGGCTGGTCTGCCAGTTCGGCCATCGTGATGCTTTCGCGGCCATGCCAAGGGTGATCTGAATTCACGAACACGACCACTTCATGTGTGCTGAAGGCAACCGAGTAGATCCGCGGATCATCGACGACATGGGCGAGGATTGCGACGTCGGATTCGAGATCGAGGATCCTCTGGAGTGTCTGGTCCGAGTTGCCCAAGAGCATGCTGACCTTGATCGACGGGTACGTCGCCAGGAAGCGCGCCACCATCTCGGTGGCATGGAAAGGTCCAACCGCCGCCACGCGCAACTGGCCTGTCGTCAGCCGCCCGCTGCTGAGCAGCAATTCTTCGGCCTCGTCCTGCAAGCTCATGATGCGCCGGCTGATGTCGAAGAGTGCGGCGCCTGTCTCCGTCAGCTCGACGCGGCGCCCGCGGCGCACCAGCAATTCGACGCCATAGCGATCCTCCAGCTCCTTCACCTGTGTTGTGACGGTTGGCTGGCTGATGTGAAGGGCGTTGGCTGCGGCCGTGAAACCTCGGTTTTCAGCGACAGCATGAAACGAGCGGAGGTGGGTAAATACTATAGCCATAGTCTATGATAATCGACAAAGATTTGTATTAGTCAATGGATCGGCCCTCCGCCACACTTCTCCTGCCATCAGTTCAAGACAGGAATTCAACCGTGTGGTCATATAGCAATCCCGTCGACGTCCGTTTTGGCCGGGGCAGTTTTTCCAGGCTCGCCGACGCCATCGGCGGCCGCAGATACGCTCTGGTCACCTACGGCGATCCGTACTTCAGGGGCCTCGTTGCCGAGCTCGAGGCCAAGGCGGGTAGGCCCGCTTTGATCATCGACGATATCGCGCCCAATCCCGACATTGCCCTGCTGGAGATGCAGACTGCACGCTTCGCCAAGCTGGCTGCACAGCCTGAAGTGGTGGTCGCGCTTGGCGGCGGGTCGGTCATCGACTCGGCCAAAGTCTTTGCCGCAGCACTGGGCGATTTCGCGACGGTAGACGCCTATCTCAAGAAGCGGGCCGGCGCCGAGACGATCAAGCCCTGGCCGCTGATTGCGGTTCCGACAACCGCTGGCACCGGAAGCGAAGTCACGTGCTGGGGAACCGTCTGGGACAATGCGGGCGGCGTGAAGTTCTCGCTGGCGCACCCGGGCCTCTATCCCGAATTCTCGATCGTCGATCCCGATCTGATGATTGGCAAGCCACGCGAGCTGACGATCCAGACCGGGCTGGACGCACTGTCGCATGCACTGGAAAGCCTGTGGAATCGGAATTCCAATCCCGTTTCCATGGCGCATGCGGTCATGGCGGCCCGCGGCGTGCTCTCGACTTTGCCGCTTCTTGCCAATGATCTCCGCAACGCCGACCTGCGTGAGCGGATGGCTCGAGCGGCCACGCTTGCAGGATTTGCCTTTTCGAACACCAAGACGGCGATCGCCCATTCGCTGTCCTATCCCATCACCTTGCGGCACGGCGTCCCGCACGGCATCGCCTGCTCGTTCACCTTGCCGATGATCATCCGCAGTGTTGCGGGAGAAGGTGGCATCTGTACGGAGGGATTGAACGCGATATTTGGTAAGGATGCCGACGGCGCGGCCGATCATCTCACGGCATTCCTTGCCAAGCTCGGGATCGCCACGGATCATCACCACTACGGCATCGAACATGGCGAATGGCGCGAGCTAATCGACCTCGCCTTCGACGGCGAGCGTGGACAGAACTTCATCGGCGGCAAGGACAACCTGCTGAGGGCTGCCGGTCTAGGCAAGGAGAAACGCCAAGCAGTCGCATGATTGAAGCGCTGCAGCGGGAGGACGCTGCGGTATCACCGTTTTTTTGGGAGGAAAACATGAGTGCTTTGAAACACACGTTCGTGGGCCTGATGACTGCTGGCGCAGTCGTCGCCTATGCGAGCTCGGGACTGGCGCAGGAGTGCAAAAATCCGGACCAGCTGGTCTTCTCGATCATCCCGACCGAGGAGACCACCCAGGAACTCGACATCTACAAGCCGTTGCTGGACAAGCTGAAGGAAAAGACCGGCAAGCCCGTCGAATTCTTCATGCCGACGTCCTACGCCTCGGTGATCGAAGGCATGGTCAATGGCTGGGTTCAGATCGGTGTCCACGGGCCCAACTCCTACGTGCTGGCTAAGGAAAAGGACCCGGCGCTGGAGGTCTTTGCCACCTACACCAAGGCCAAGGGGCACTTCCAGGAGGAAGGCCCCGGCTACAGGGCAGTGCTGATCAGCAAGGCCGGTTCCAAGTTCGACAGCATCGAGACCGTGAAGGGTTCCGTTGTCGGCCTCGCCGATCCCGCCAGCACCTCAGGCAACCTGTTGCCGCGCATGGTTTTCGGCGACCTGGTGAAGGTTGGCCCGGAGCTCGAGAAGTACTTCTCCAAGGTGGTCTACACCGGCGGTCACGACCAGTCAGCGCTCGCGGTGAAAGAGGGCCGTGTCGATGACGCCTTCGTCGCAACGCACCGGCTCGACAATGTCATCGATCGAGGTCTTGCGAAAGCGGAAGACTTCAAGGTCATCTGGTCGTCGGAGATCATCCCGCAGGACCCGATGGTCTATCGTGGCGATCTCTGCGAGCCGCTGAAGGCGGCAATTCGCGAAGCCTTTCTGACCCTGCACGAGGATGCGAATTCGAAGCCGTTCTTCGATGGCATCAAGTCGACCAAGTTCGTGCCCATGAAGGACAGCGATTACGATATCATCCGCAAGCTGGTGGCGGCTGAGAAGGCGGCGGGCCAGTGAGACACGAAAAGATCATAGTCGAAGGCCGCGCGCAGCGCGGCCTTCCTGCCAAGGTCGCGGATGCCATGTCGATTCTCGAGGTTCGCAATCTTAAGGTCAGCTATTCGACCGGAGGCCCTCAGATTCTCAAGGGTATCGATTTCGAGGTGGGCGGCGATGATTTCTGCGCGGTCATCGGGCCGAGTGGTGCCGGCAAGTCGACCTTGATCCGGTGCATCAACAGGCTGGTCGAGCCAACCGAAGGCGATATCATCCTGTTTGGGCAATCTGTCTGCCCACTCAACAGCGGCGATCTGCGCCGCTTGCGCCGACGCATCGGCATGATCTTCCAGGAATTCAACCTGGTGAACCGCATGTCGGTGATGGACAACGTCTTGTCTGGCCGCCTTGGCTATACAGGCGCCTTCCGCAGTTTCTTCAAAGCGTTTCCGAAAGAAGACATTGATCGGGCGCTGAACCTCTTGGAGCGCGTCGGTCTGCAGGATCATGTCGACAAACGCGCCGACGCCTTGTCGGGTGGCCAGCGCCAGCGTGTCGGCATTGCTCGCGCCTTGATGCAGCGGCCGGAGATTCTGCTGCTTGACGAACCGACTTCGGCCCTCGACCCGAAGATCTCGCGCGACGTCATGGGGTTGATCCGCGAACTGGCGGCCGAGTTCAAGATCCCGGTATTGTGCAACATCCACGACGTGCAGCTGGCGCTCGAAACCTGCAACCGCATCATCGGCATGCAGGATGGCTACAAGAAGTTCGACGGTCCCGCCAAGGGCATGCGCAAGCAGGATCTCGACGAAATCTATGCCATGGAAGTGCTGTGATGAGCATTACCGCCGCGCCAGTCTCCGCACACGGGTTCGATGCCTATCTCGCCCACAAGCGCCGCCGTCGCATCAACAACTGGTTGCTCGTCGCTTGCAGCGTCGCGCTGCTTGCCTGGTGTTTCTGGGACACCATCATGTTCGACACCGACTGGCAGCGCATGGGCGGCGCGCTCGGTATCGGCGGCACACTTGAGCGCTTCCTTCTGATCGACTGGTCGCTTCTTCCCAAGCTCCTGGTGCCGGCGCTGGAAACGCTGATGATGGCGACGCTCGGCACCATTTTGGGCTGCGTCTTTTCGCTGCCTGTCGCCTGGTTCGGCGCGGCCAATGTCACTCCCAGCAAGTACTTCTTTTATCCCCTCGGCCGCTTCCTGATGGTGCTCAGCCGTTCGATCCACGAGATCATCTGGGCTCTGCTGTTCGTCGGCGCGGTCGGTCTTGGCGCGCTGCCCGGCATCCTCGCAGTGGCGATGCGCTCGGTAGGCTTCATCTCGAAAATAACGGCCGAGGCGATCGAGAACATAGACCCAAAGCCGGTCGAGGCGATCCGCGCAGTCGGCGGCAACCAGTTCCAGGTCATGTACTACGGCATCGTGCCGCAAATCTTGCCGGTGATTATCGGGACCATCATCTTTGAGTGGGACATCAACATTCGCCGCTCGGCAATCATGGGGCTCGTCGGTGCAGGAGGGCTTGGTCTGGTCTTCTTCCGTCAGATGGCGATGTTCAATTATGGCGGCGTCACGCTGGTGGTGCTGGCCGTCCTCGTGCTGATCGCCATCGGAGAAGTGATTTCCCACTACGCCCGCAAAGCCGTGATCTGAGGACGCGATGATGCCTGTAACCACCACCGCTACCCACTCGATGCCTGCAGCGAACCGCAAATGGTCGCGCTACCGTCATCCAGAATCGACAATCCGGTTCGCTGTCATCCTGGCGATACTCGCCTTCCTCGGCTACTCGATAACCTACCTCAATATTGACCTGTCTCGTATTCTCGGCGCTTTCCCCAGGCTCGTCGAAATCCTTGCGACCCGCTATTTTCCCCCTGACATGAACTACGTCTCCGACGCAGACTTCCTGCGCTCGGTCCTGCGCACGCTGGAAATGTCATTGCTCGGCGGCTTTTTCGGCGTTGTCTGCTCGATCCCGCTTGCCTGGCTGGCTGCGCGCAACATCACTGTCAGCAAGCGAATTGCTTATCCATTCGGGCGCTTTGCCATCATGAGCAGCCGCTCCATCCACGAGACGATCTGGACCATCCTCTTCGTCACCGTCCTTGGATTTGGCATGTTGGCGGGCACGCTGGCGCTGACTGTTTTCTGCGTCGGATTTGCCGGAAAGCTTTTTTCCGATGAGCTTGAGGCAATCGACATGGGGCCCGTCGAGGCACTGCGCTCGGTCGGCGCCAATCCTTTGCAGGTGTTCCAATACGCGGTCCTTCCGCAAGTGCGCGTCGCCTTCACCGGTATCGCCATCTACACATGGGATGTGGCTTTCCGTGCCGCGACCGTCGTTGGGTTCTTTGGTGGTGGTGGCATGGGCTGGTATCTAAAGCGCACGACGCAGCAGATGGAGAGCACGCGTGTTGCCGCCATATTGCTGGTGATTATCGGTCTTGTGCTTCTTGCCGAGATTGGATCGGGATGGCTGCGCAAGCGCATCGGGAAGATGCGGTAATCCGCACCTGCGCTGAACACGATACCGCGATCGGGCGCGTGTGGCCACTCTGGCTGAAGCGCTCCAGGGTCTGCGTCGCGGAGTTGCAATCCCGACAGATCCGCTTTGAGCCACTTGAACAGGCGTTGCGCCGTCCGCTCATCACATGTCGATGGCCGATGCCTTCATTCGACGCATTTCTCCGACGCTCGCTTGCATGGCGCAAAGCGGTTTTATGCCAGCGGTCTTTCGGCCATGCCGAGCTTTGCCAACCCTATCGATCGTGTGTGGACCCCGCCTGCGGTCCACGGCATTTCCGGAACTACTGGTTCGATCACGATTGCCTGCACACGCCGCCTGATCGCTTCGGTGCCCAATCCTCTGCGTATGGAGGTCCGCTTTCGCGGCCTGTCGATCGAAAGCTGCCAGCCCGCTCCCGGCCCCGAAGCGGATTGCCCACCCAATGTAGAGCTGACATTGCGCATATCGACGCCTCTAGCCCCAATTGCAGGCTGGGTGCTCGGGCGATTTGGACGTTGCGGGAGGCTGAACGTTAGATTTCAGGGTAGCGAAAGAGATGAAGATCCATTTCCCCAATGAACTCACGGAACACCTCACCGTACGCGATTGCCTTCTCCAAAAGGAAGCGAGCTACGGCAGCAGATGGGGACATTGGCCGAGCAGGCGCAAGCGCCGACGGTCTTCGGCGGACCAGGCGCGGTGAGCGCGGCGCGCATCCTCCGAACTGATCGCGAGCGGCCGCGACACGATCGTCTGTCATGTGGTGTTCCCCCGCTATCCGACCTACACCCGGCCGAAGCCTATTGGCGGCGCCTTCGCGAGGCCTGCAGCGGGAGGACAGCCCGTGTCCTTCCTGCACTGCGCTGGTCGACCAGTGTCTGACATCGGAATCTCCCTTCGGGCTCGATCCCTACCATCACTTGCAATCATGCCGACCAAGTAGCGCAGATCGTTCTTTCGATTGGCCAAAATGGCAGGCCGCGTGATGCATCGGATAAGCGCGCAAAGCGGCGCGCAAATCCAACTTGTCTTATCTTACTATTGATAGTATGTTCATCACATTGGCGAGCGTGTGAATGGCTCAGCCCAACAGAGCGCAATCCTGCTCTCCAACTTCAAATGTGAGGAACGATGTCCGACTCGTCCAAGCCTGTAATCGGAATCATTGGTGGAACTGGAGACCTCGGTTCCGGCCTGGCGAAGGCCTGGGCTGCCGCCGGCTACAAAGTCGTGATCGGCTCGCGTAGCCGTGACAAAGCAGTTGCTCTCGCATCCGAACTTGGATCAGGCATTGTCGGTGAAGACAACGTTGGCGCCGCCAGGCTGGCTGACGTAGTCGTGCTGGCCGTGCCATTCGCAAGCCATGACGCAACGATCGCCGAAATCAAGGAGGTCGTTCAGGGCAAGATCGTCGTTGACGCGGCTGTGCCGCTGGTGCCTCCGAAAGTCTCCACCGTACAGCTTCCGAGCGCTGGTTCCGCAGCCCAGATCGCCCAGGGACTGCTGGGAGAGGGGGTCCGCGTTGTCTCCGCCTTCCACAATGTTGGTGCGGCCAAACTGCACAAGGGCGGACGAGCCGAGTGCGACGTTCTGGTGTTCAGCGACGACAAGGAGGCTCGCAATCAGGTCATTGAACTCGCAGGTGCCGTCGCCAACCGTGGTGTCGGTGGTGGTGCTCTCGCAAACTCGGCCGCGGCCGAAGCGCTCACATCGGTCCTGATCTGGATCAACCGTCAATACAAAGTCCCCGGTGCCGGCATCGCAATCACCGGACTTGAGGACGCAAACGCTGCGTAAACGGCCATGGCATCCGTCTCGCTCTCGCTTCATGCAATACCTGGACTGCCGCTGATCGCCCCCGGGGACGATCTCGCCGGCCTGATCGCAGAGGCCCTGCGCACGTGTGGGCTGGGTCTGATGGACGATGACATCGTCGTGGTGGCGCAGAAGGTCATCTCCAAGGCAGACGGTCTCTACGTCGAACTTGATAGCGTCGAGCCGTCGCAACGTGCCCGCGACATCGCCGCACAAGTCGGCAAGGATCCGCGCCACGTCGAGGTGGTGCTGCGCGAGGCGGAGGAGGTCGTCAAGGTCGGGCCGCACGTCATCGTGGTCGCTCATAAGCTTGGCTTCGTCATGGCGAATGCCGGCATCGATGAATCCAACATCGAGCATGCCAACGGCAGCCGCGTCCTATTGCTCCCGCGCGATCCCGATGGCTCCGCATCCGCCCTCAAACTTCGTCTGGATCAGATGTTCGGGGTCGCTTGCGGCGTCGTCATCAACGACAGCTTTGGCCGCCCATGGCGCAATGGCGTGGTTGGCGTTGCGATCGGAGCTGCAGGAATGCCGGCGCTGGTTGATCGGGTCGGCGCCGAGGACCTGTTCGGCCGAACACTGAAGGTGACCGAGATCGCTGTCGCAGACGAGATCGCCTCGGCGGCCTCGCTGATGATGGGGCAAGCCAACGAAGGCTTGCCGGTGGTTCTTATCCGCGGATATCGGCCAACCGCGCCCGCGCGGCCGGCCGCATCATTGATCCGCTCCCGCGAGAGGGACATGTTCCGATGAACGCTTCCAAATCAACGGGTCGGGTGGTTGCCCTGTGTGGCGGTGTCGGAGGTGCCAAGCTCGCGTTCGGTCTCGAACGGCTTCTCGGCAACGATCTCACGCTGATCGTCAATACAGGCGATGATTTCGAGCACCTCGGCCTGAAAGTCTCGCCCGACATCGACACCGTTCTCTACACTTTGTCGGGCCTCGCCAATCGCGAACTCGGCTGGGGCCGGCAGGACGAGAGCTGGAATTTCATGAAGGCGCTGTCGACACTCGGCGGCGAGACCTGGTTTCAACTCGGCGATCGAGATCTTGCCATCCACGTCGAACGAACGCGGCGTCTGAGGACCGGCGAGACGCTTTCCGCCGTCACCAGCAGTTTCGCAGCACATTTCGGGATTGCCGCGCAGGTTCTGCCTATGAGCGACGACCGGATCAGCACCGCCGTGGTGACATCGGAAGGAGTGCTGCCGTTCCAACGCTATTTCGTAGAACGGCGTTGCGCCCCGCGCGTTGACAGCATTCATTTCGAACGTTCGGTGAGAGCGCGCGCATCATCTGAGGTTCTGTCCGCTCTGGGTGATCCGCAACTGACGGCGATCATTGTTTGCCCGTCAAATCCTTTTCTCAGCATCGATCCTATCCTGTCGGTGCCGGGCGTCCGGGCGGCCATAAAGAAGTCGGTCGCACCCGTGGTCGTAGTGTCGCCCATCATAGGCGGCAAGGCCGTCAAGGGGCCGACGGACAAGATCATGACCGAGCTTGGCATCCCCAGGACATCGAAAGCAATCGCCGAGCACTATCTCGACCTGATCGATGGATTGATCATCGATCACACCGATGAACAGGAACGCGAAATCGCCGGCTGCGCGGTTCGTACGGCTTCGTCGCTCATGAACACTGATCAAGATCGCGTCCGGCTCGCAGGCGAGGCGCTCGATTTTGCGCGCCACCTCGTGTCGAGCCCGCAGCGGCAATTCGGAGGCTGACTCTGATGGCCACGATTGCTGCACCTTCGAAGATATGCGCTCTCGTTCCTGTCAAACGATTGGGCTGGGCAAAATCCCGCCTGGCGCCGCATCTGACGACAGGTGAGCGGAATTGCCTTGCGGAAGCAATGTTGCGCGATGTGCTCGATGTGCTCTCCAAGGTCCCTCAGTTGGGGGGAATAGCGGTCGTCACCTCGGACACCGCCGTCGCTTCAATAGCAAACGACTACGCCGCCGTAGTCATTGACGATCTCGATGATGCTGGCATCAACAATGCCGTAAGGCGTGGGCAGAGGGTGCTCGCAGCCGAGGGCTATGCCGGTGTCTTGGTCATCCCCGGCGACATCCCCTTTCTGAGTGCCCAGGAGATCGAACTGGCCCTGTCGACGCTCGCCGACTGTAACGTCGTGATCACACCGGCAAATCGTGACGGCGGAACAAACCTGCTCGGGTTCTCTCCGCCCCACGTCATGGACCCCTCCTTCGGGCTGCACAGCTTCAGGCGTCACCTTGCCATAGCCAGGGCGATGGGCCTGGAAGTTGTCGTGCTCCCCCTCGAAGGAGCGGGACACGATATCGATGTACCCGCCGATCTCTGGTCGGACACGGATGGACCAGCAATTCAGACACGCCGGCTGCTCGCGCGCCTTGGGAAAGATGTTCCCCCTGCTTGCCCCGGCCCTACTCAGGAGCCTCTGTCGCCATGAACCACGCTGTGCTTCTCAACGATTTCGCGCCTGAACGGAGACTGAGCCGCGAAGAGGCGCTGAACCTGGTCGAGATCAATGATCTCCAGCCGCTGCTGTCTGCTGCGCGCCATCGTCGAGACTGGGCTCACGGCGACCAGGTCTCGTATTCCCGCAAGGTGTTCATTCCGCTGACACAACTCTGCCGAGACGTCTGCCACTACTGCACATTCGCGCATCCGCCGCGCAAGGGGCAGCGGGCATTCCTGACCCGCGACGAGGTTTTGGCGATCGCCGAAGCCGGCAAGAAGGCGGGCTGCAAGGAAGCGCTGTTCACGCTCGGCGACAAGCCGGAGCTGCGCTATCGCGTTGCGCGCGAGGAATTGAAGGCACTCGGGCACGAGACGACGATTTCTTATCTTGCCGAAATGGCTTCGGTCGTTCTCAAGGAGACCGGACTTCTGCCGCACATCAATCCAGGTTTGCTGACGAGCGAGGACCTCGCGGCCCTGCGGTCCGTCTCGATCTCGCAAGGAATCATGCTGGAGAGTGTATCGAAACGGCTGTGCGAGAAGGGCGGTGCCCATCACGGTTCCCCCGACAAGGCACCTGCGGCGCGATTGGACACCATCCGCCGTGCCGGCGAAAAGAAGGTTCCGTTCACGACGGGCATTCTGATCGGCATAGGCGAGACGCGGGCCGAGCGCATCGACTCGTTGCTGGCGCTGCGCGACCTTAACGATGAGTTCGGGCACATCCAGGAAATCATCATCCAGAATTTCCGCCCCAAGGCTGGAACCAGAATGGAGGACATCGAAGCGCCGGCGCTTGAGGATCATCTTTGGACCATTGCAGTCGCGCGGCTGTTGTTCGAGCCAGGGATGAACATCCAGGCCCCTCCCAATCTTAGCCCAGGCGCGCTGGAGCAGATCGTTCACGCAGGCATCAACGATTGGGGAGGGGTTTCGCCGGTCACGCCGGATCACGTCAATCCTGAAGCACCCTGGCCGCAACTCGTCGAACTCTCTGACGTGACCTCAATGGCGGGCAAGGACCTGGTCGAACGGTTGGCGATCTACCCCTCCTTTGCCAGAAAACCCCTGGAATGGGTCGATACGGACCTGCGCTTTCCTCTCTACAACCGGATCGACGCCGAGGGCTGGCCACGCAGCGATAACTGGTGCCCAGGCCGCTCCGATCCCATCCCCGCAACCGAAGCGCTTCTGCTCAGCGCAGCTCCGAACCGTGTCGGTGGGAGAGTGCGTGCCATCCTGGACAAGGCGGCCGAGGGGACGATGCTCACTGAAAACGACATCGTCACTCTGTTCCGGGCACGGGGTGGCGATTTCGCCGCTGTTTGTCGGGCGGCCGACGCTCTGCGCCGGCGGGTCAACGGCGACACCGTCAGCTATGTCGTCTGCCGCAACATCAACTACACCAACATCTGCTACTTCAAATGCCAGTTCTGCGCCTTCTCGAAGGGCAAGCTCAGCGAGAACCTGCGCGGACGCCCCTACGATCTCGAGATGAGTGAGGTCGCAGCGCGCGTGCGCGGTGCCTGGGAGCGCGGCGCGACTGAAGTCTGCATGCAGGGAGGTATCCATCCGTCCTATACCGGCGCGAAATATCTCGAGATCTGCCAGGCGGTGAAAGAGGCGGTTCCGAACATGCACATGCATGCGTTTTCGCCGCTGGAAGTCTGGCAGGGCGCAAAGACGCTTGGCATATCGGTTTCCGATTTTCTCGCGCAGCTGAAGGCGGCCGGTCTGAGCACATTGCCGGGTACGGCAGCCGAAATCCTTGATGACGAGGTGCGCGCGACCTTGTGTGCGGACAAGATCAACACGCAGGAATGGCTCGACGTCATGCGCGCTGCCCACAAACTCGGCTTCCGCACGACGGCGACGATCATGTTCGGCCATATCGAGGGTTACGAACACTGGGCGCGCCATCTCATCAGGGTTCGTGACCTGCAGATGGAAACGGGCGGGTTCACCGAATTCGTGCCGCTGCCATTCGTTCACATGGAGGCGCCGATCTATCTCAAGCGCCGGTCGCGTCCAGGGCCGACCTTCCGCGAAGCCATCCTTATGCACGCCGTCGCGCGTCTGACACTGCATCCGCACATCACCAACATCCAGGCGTCATGGGTGAAGCTTGGGCAGGAGGGCGTGCGGCACTGCCTGAACGCCGGCGTGAACGATCTCGGTGGAACCTTGATGGACGAAAGCATCTCAAGGGCCGCCGGCGCCAGCCATGGCCAGGAGATGACCCCTCAGCACATGGAGGCCATCATCCGGAAAGCGGGCCGCCAGCCGAGGATGCGCAACACTGTTTACGGCGATGCCCCCGCAGGCTCGCGCGAACGGGCTTTCGCAGCTGCCGCCGCGCGAACTGCCTCTGAAAGCACCTCTGCACGCGAACCGGTCTGCGCTGGCTGACAGCCCGATTGCGAGCCGGTTTCGCAGGTGGAAATCTTTTGCTATAGGCTAGTCATACTAACATTAGGATGATAATATGACTTAATGATCGCCCGACAGCCAGACGCTACAAGGAGATGACGGAAATGCCTGCACCAGGAGGCGGCCTTCTCGATAAGGTTGAAGTGGTTGATGGCGACATTCGCAGGTCCGCCGTCGAATGCGCGCGCAGCCGTGGCGTTGTATTGCCAACCTTCTCCCAGCTTGCTGGGTCGGCGCCAATTCCGCCATCCATCCTTGACCGCTTGCAATCGGTTGACCCTGACGCGCCAGATCCTTTGAACCTGTGGCGTGTGAACTGGTTCAATTCGGACGACCGGCGAGGGCAGCAAGCGGTGCCTGCCCATGTCGTATTGCCGCGCAGTCTGACTGGGGTCGAGGCACCGATAGTGGTGTTGCTCGGCGCCCGCTTTCCGATGATCGGTGCACATAAGGTGCTGCCGGCTTACGCCGGGCTGGTGACCTATTTCGTCTCGGGACGATTTGATCCGCGCCAGCATCGGGCGGTTTGGCCGTCGACGGGCAACTACTGTCGGGGCGGCCTGGCGGTATCACGAATCCTTGGCTGCGATGGTGTCGCTGTCCTGCCCGAAGGCATGAGCCGAGAACGCTTCGAGTGGCTTGAGCGCTGGGCTTCTGACCCGTCTCACATCATTCGCACTGTCGGCACCGAGAGCAACGTCAAGGAAATCTACGACAAGTGTCACGAACTGGCGCAAAGCGCCGACAACGTCATTCTGAACCAGTTTTCGGCCTTCCCGAACTACATGGCGCATTTCGCCTGCACGGGTGCTGCGTGCGAGCGGGTCTTCGACGATGTCCGGGACCAGAACAGCCAAGCAAGGCTGGCTGCGTTCGTCTCGGCAACGGGGTCAGCAGGGACCATTGCAGCCGGCGACAAGCTCAAACAGTCTTACGGGACGCGGATCGCCGCCGTCGAAGCTTTGGAATGCCCGACACTGCTCGAAAGCGGGTACGGCGAGCACAACATCCAGGGCATCGGCGACAAGCATGTGCCCCTGATTCATAATGTCCTAAACCTGGATTTCGTGGTCGGTGTTTCGGATCGATCGACGGATCAGTTGAACTATCTCTTCAACACCCCCGAGAGCAGGCATCTGCTGGCATATCGCCTTGGCCTGAATGGCGAAGAGCTATCCTTCCTGGACGACATCGGCATCTCGGGCATTGCCAACATCATCGCCTCGATCAAGCTGGCCAAGCATATGAATTTCGGGCCGCACGACGTTGTCATGACGATCGCGACGGACGGCGCCAGCCTCTATTCGAGCGAGATGGAGGCGATTGGGCGCGGTGAATTCAGCGGCGGCGTTTCCGAGGCAGATGTCGAGCATCTGCTGGCTACCTGCCTGCACGAAGCTGCTGCTGACAGCCTCATCGAAATGACGGCGCGCGAGCGGCGCAGGGTTTTCAATCTTGGCTACTACACCTGGGTTGAACAGCAGGGCGTGACGCTGAGCGATTTCGACGCCCGGCGCGATCAGTCGTTTTGGCGTGCGGCCGCCGACGCCGCATCCGCCTGGGACGAACTCATCACCGAATTCAATGCCGAAGTCGGCCTGAATTAGCTGCGGACGCTATCTGCGGCGAACTAAAGGAGAAACGAAGTGCTTGAAGCTCAACTCGAGCCATACTCACGGCTGAGGGAAAACCTCGCAGCACGTGATCGAAGCCTGCGCGAAAAGGTCATGTCGCTGGAGGAAGCGGCAGGGCTTGTCCAGGACGGCATGAAGGTCGGCATTGGCGGCTCGACCATGTCTCGGACACCGATGGCGTTGATCTGGGAGATCATCCGCCAGCGCCGGCAGAACCTTTCCTGTTCGCGCTGCATCGTGTCGACCGACGGTGACCTTCTCTTCGGGTCCGGGGTTTCGGACCACATCATCACCAGTTGGTTCGCCCAGGGCATCCTCTGGGGTCTCTCCAAGGTGATGCGCCATCACGTCGAAACGCAAGGCAAGCGCTACGAGGAGTGGAGCCATATGGGCGTCGGAATGCGGCTCCGCGCCGGCGGCATGGGCGTTCCCTTCCTGCCAATGCGTGCAATGCTCGGCTCGGACGTGATGCGGCAGCGGCCAGAGGCAAAGCCCATCGATTGCCCATTCACCGGCGAAAGGCTTCTGCTTGTGCCGGCGCTCAACCCTGATGTTGCGCTCATCCACGTTCAGCGCTGCGACGCCTACGGCAACGCCCAGATCGATGGCCTGCAATTCATGGACATCGACCTCGCGCTTGCAGCCAACAAGGTCATCCTGACCACGGAGCGCATCGTGTCGAATGACCAGATCCGCCGTCACCCCGATCAGACGAAGATCGCCTTCCTCTGTGTGGATGCGGTGGTCGAGGTTCCTTACGGCGCGGCCCCGCATGAATGCTTCGGCATCTATGAACCAATGCTCAAGCATATGGACGCCTACGTGAAGCAGGTCAATGCCGACCCGGTGAAGGGGATGCAGGAGTATCTTGAGAAGTACTTCTACGGGCCGAAAAACTGGAACGAATACCTGGAGTTGATTGGGCTTGAAGAGCTTCTCGAAGCAAGTCAGCGCGGCAGGAGCATCTACAATGACTGAAGCCAGCAACTACACCGCCTCTGAAATTCTTGCGATCCTGGCGTCGCGCCAGCTCAAGGATGGCCAGGTGGTCTTCGCCGGTGTCGGAACACCGTTGCTGGCGGCAACTCTTGCCCAGCAACTGCGCTGCCCAGGCCTGACCATCCTGTTTGAAGGAGGCGTTGTCGGCGCCTTCGTGGAGGCGGGAAAACTGCCACCATCGACGAACGATCAGCGCTGCACCAAGCGCGCCAACATGGTGCTCGGCAGCGCCGACGTTCTGCTCCTTCTGCAGCGCGGTTATGTCGACATCGGTTTCATGGGTGGGGCCCAGATCGACCAGTTCGGCAATCTCAATTCGTCCTTCATCGGCGATCCGGCCGCACCGAAGACGCGCCTGCCTGGCACGGGTGGCGGCAATGACATCTCGAGCCTCACCAACATGATCGTTGCGATGAAGCACGAGAAGCGGCGCTTCGTCGAGAAGGTCGACTTCATCACCAGCCCTGGCTTCATCCGGGGCGGCAACTCCAGACGCGAAAGCGGTCTACCCGCTGGCGGAATGTTCCGCGTGATTACCGAACTCGCGATCTTCGGTTTCGACGAGACCACCCGTCGCATGCGCGTGCTGGCACTTAATCCCGGCGTTTCCCGCGAGGAAGTGCAGGATAACACCGGCTTCAAGCTCGAATTCGACGCGAATCTTCACGTCACCGAGCCGCCAACCACCCGTGAACTGCAAATCCTGCGACAGCTCGATCCCGAGCGGCTTTTCACTGCCTGATTTTCCCGGAGGAAGAACTATGACACTGATTACAAAGACTTTCGGCATCGCCGCGCGCAATTTCGTGGCCTATCCGAACATGCCCGACGCCCGCAAGCTCGTGGAATACGGCGTGCGCGTTGAGGAACTCGGTTACGACTCCGTCTGGGTCTGGGACCACATGCTGCTTGGCGTCGACCCCAACTTCCCGATCATCGACTCGCTGACCGCACTCACCGGGATCGCCGCAAGGACGACCAAGATCCGCATGGGTACGGGCATCCTCGTGTTGCCGCTGCGCAATCCCGTGGCTCTCGCCAAGCAGCTGTCATCCATGGATCAGCTGTCCAATGGACGCATGATCATGGGCATGGCGGCCGGTTGGTACAAACGCGAATTCGATGCGATGAGCCTGCCTTTCTCCAAGCGCGGCAAGATTATGGACCAGAACCTCGAGATCATGCGCCGGCTCTGGACCGAGGACCGCGTGACCGGGAAATACAGCATTGCGGATCCGGAAACCGGCGTCCAGCTCGAGTACAACATGTCGAAAGCCGTGATGTATCCCAAGCCGGCACAGTCGCACCTTCCGATCCTCATCGGCGGCTATGCCGATGCGGCACTGAAGCGTGCAGGAACCACCGGCGACGGCTGGCTCACCTATTTCTACCGTGCCGAGGATTTCAAGAAGTCGTGGGACAAGGTCCTCGGCTTCGCCAAGGAAGCGGGCAAGGACCCGAGCTCCGTGATGAGCGCCTCGCAGCTGCCGATCATGGTCGGCGCTTCGAAGGAAGCCGTCCGCGAAGACATGATGGATTGGCTCAACAAGGAATGGGATTTCCCCGAACACAGCGACTGCACCCGCGAGAGCGCGATCATGGGCTCGGTCGACGACTGCGTCGAGCAGCTCAAGGCTCACATCGATGCCGGCGTCCAGAAGATCATCTTCGTTCCCTACAAGTATGAGATGGAGCAGATCGAAACCATCGCCCGTGAAATCATCCCCCGCCTGAAGGCTCTTTGACCCCAACTCCGTCCTGTTTGCGCTCACCGCGGGCAGGATGGATCTCTTTTTTGCGAACGAGACGCCGCCTTATCGGGAGATTGAAATGACTGACCCAAACCGCAAACGAATATTGGACAAAGTTGACGCCTCAAAAGACGAAGCGGTTCGCTTCCTGCAGAAGATGGTTACGATCCCCAGCGTCACCGGCGACGAGGCGGCAATCCAAGCGTTCCTTCACGGATACCTGAATACGATCGGCCTCGATGTCGACATCTGGGATACCGACTGGGAAGAGCTCAAGAAGCATCCCGGCTACCGACCGGTCGCGCGTGGCTATGAAGGGCGGCCCAACATCGTCGCAAGCGCAAAGGGTTCTGGCGGCGGGCGTTCGCTGCTACTCAATGGCCACACCGACGTTATTCCAGTCGGCAACGGCGAGGGGTGGAGCGACAATCCGTGGTCGGCGAAAATCGAGAACGGTCGCATCTACGGCCGCGGATCCTGCGACATGAAGAGCGGCGTCGCCAGCCACATCCTGGCCGTGCAGTATCTCAAGGAACTCGGTATCGATCTCAAGGGCGATGTGCTGATCAACATCGTGATCGATGAGGAAGTCAGCGGTCATGGGACGCTCGACACTGTCATCCGCGGCTACTCGGCCGACGCTGGCATCTCGGGCGAGACCAGCGACCTGCATGTGCAACCCGCATGCATTGGGCGCATCTGGTTCGAGATCGAAATTCAGGGCAAACCGGCTGGCATCCAGCAGCGCTATCTCGGCGTCAGCGGCATCATGCTCGGTCAGAAGATCGTCGCTGCGGTGCAGGAGATGGAAGACGAGCGCGTCGCAACGGTCAAGCATCCGCTTTATCCGAGTGCAATCGATTCTCTGCCGTGCATCATCGGTTCGTTCCAGGCCGGCAACTATCCGAGCGCCTTCCCTGCAACTGCCCTTCTCAAGGGCTCGATCGGCACGGTGCCCGGAGAAGATCACGAAGGGGTCAAGCAAAGCCTGGTGAAAAAGATCGCCGAGGCGGCGGCCAAGGATCCGTGGATGAAGGACCACCCCCCTGTGGTGCGTTTCGTCGGCTACGATGCTGAGGCCTCCGAGATCCCGCGGGACCATGCCATCGTGCAAACCGTTTCCCGCAACTATACGGAAATCACCGGCAAGGAGCCGACCATCAGCGGACGCCAGGGTGCTGCCGATACCCGCTTCCTCAACAGCTATGGTCATACCCCCACGGTGATCTTCGGCCCTGGCTCGACCGCCATCATGCACGCCAATGACGAGTATGTGTCGATCGACGACTACATTGCGTCCATCAAAGTCATGGCACTTTCCATCTACGACTGGTGCAACGCGGCGCCCTTGGTGAAGTCCTGAAGCCGTAGTTCGTTACGTATCCACGATTTCCGTCAAAGGGGCCGCAAGGCCCCTTTTTCACAATGCATGTTCGTCTTTCACAATGCATGCTCGTCAGAAATTCATCCTATCTTACTATAAATAGGTTGACTTTGCGAGGAGCCTGACGCACGCTCCTATCAAGCTCGGCTTGCCCACCAAACTCGAGTGTATGACGACGATGCTCCACCTGAACTCTTCAGCGAGTTCAAGCTGGCGGCTCAAATCCAGCTTCGCTGTATCGGAGATACACCTATGCGCTTCGGAACAATCGACCAATCACGCGCCGGGAAGGGCGCCGGAGGAGTAATGGCACCATGAAGGTCGGCGCATTAAGAGAGACGTTTGCGGGAGAGACGCGCGTGGCGGTAACACCGTCGTCGGCGGTGCATCTGGCGAAACTCGGCCATAAGGTCTTCATGGAAGCCGGCGCTGGCAAGGCGTCAGGCTTCAACGACGCTGATTATATCAAGGCCGGCGTAGCAATCGAGAAATCGGCAGCCGATCTCGTCAAGGCCGTCGACGTCGTGGTCAAGGTGCGTCAGCCGACCGAGGTGGAACTCAAGCGGCTGAAGCTCGGCCAAACGCTGATTTCCTTCTTCTATCCGGGTCAAAACGCGGCACTCCTGAAACTTGCGGAAAAGCAGGCCGTCACGGCGGTCGCCATGGACATGGTTCCACGCATCAGCCGCGCGCAGAAGATGGATGCGCTTTCTTCAATGGCCAACATTGCCGGCTATCGCGCGGTGATCGAAGCGGCCAACAATTTCGGCCGTTTCTTCACCGGTCAGGTCACGGCCGCCGGCAAGGTGCCGCCCGCCAAGGTCCTGGTGATCGGTGCCGGCGTGGCGGGGCTTGCGGCAATCGGAGCGGCACGTGGCCTCGGTGCGATCGTGCGGGCTTTCGACGTGCGCCCGGAGGTCGCCGAGCAGATCGAATCGATGGGCGGTGAATTCCTGTTCCTTGATTTTTCCGACAGCCAGGACGGGGCTGCCACGGGCGGTTATGCCGCGCCGTCATCCCCGGAGTTTCGCGCCAAGCAGCTTGAACTGTTTCTTTCTCAAGCTCCGGATGTGGACGTCGTCATCACAACAGCGTTGATCCCCGGCCGCGATGCGCCAAAACTCTGGACCGCCGATATGGTGGCCGCGATGAAGACGGGCTCGGTGGTCATCGACCTGGCGGCTGAGCGAGGTGGCAACTGCGATCTGACGGTGCCCAACGAAAAGATCGTCACCGACAACGGCGTCACTGTCGTTGGCTATACCGATTTCCCAAGTCGCATGGGCGCACAGGCGTCGGAACTCTATGCGAACAACATCCGCCATTTCCTGACCGATCTCACGCCCGGCAAGGACGGCGTCATCAAACACAACATGGAAGATGACGTCATCCGTGGCGCAACCGTCGCGCATGGCGGGTCGATCACCTTCCCGCCGCCACCGCCCAAGATTGCCGCCATTGCGGCGCAGAAACCCAAGGAAAAGGCAAAGGAACTCACAGTCGAGGCAAAGCGCGCCAAGGAACTGGCGGATTCCCGGGCGCAGACCCGCTCGCAATTCGCGCTGCTCGGCATTGGCGCGGTACTGATGCTAATCATCGGCCTGTTCGCACCGCCAAGTTTCCTCGGCCACTTCATCGTTTTCGTGCTTGCCTGCTTTGTCGGCTTCCAGGTGATCTGGAACGTCAGCCATTCGCTCCACACACCACTGATGGCCGTCACCAACGCGATCTCCGGCATCATCATTCTGGGCGCGTTGCTGCAGATCGGACTTGGCTCCCAGTGGGTTGTCGCCCTGTCGGCCGTCTCCGTTCTGATCGCCACGATCAACATCGTCGGCGGCTTCCTCGTCACCCGGCGAATGCTCGCCATGTTCCAGAAATCGTAGGGGAAACCGACATGGAAATCGGACTCACGACCGCAACCTATGTCGTTGCCGCCATCTTGTTCATCCTGTCGCTCGGCGGGTTGTCAGGACAGGAAAGCGCCAAACGGGCCGTCTGGTACGGCATTGTCGGCATGGCGCTCGCCGTGCTTGCCACTCTATTCGCCGCCGGCCCAGTCAACTTGCATATCACCGCGGTCATGATCGCCTTCGGAGCGTTGGCTGGCTGGTATGTGGCCAACCGCGTGCAGATGACGGAAATGCCACAGCTGGTCGCAGCCCTTCACTCCTTTGTCGGCCTTGCCGCAGTGTTCATCGGCATCAATGCCGAGATCACGCTGACGGATGTCCTGGCGGCAAAGGCGTCAGGGGCTACCGAGACGTTCACCGGCTTTGCGGCAGTCCTGGCGCACAAATCACCAGCGGAAATCGCGGTGCTCAAGATCGAAGTATTCCTTGGCATCTTCATCGGGGCGGTCACTTTCACCGGTTCGATTGTCGCGTTTGGGAAGCTCGCCGGGAAGATCGACGGGAAGGCCAAGAAATATCCCGGCGGCCATGCTTTGAACGCCGCTGCGGCTCTTATCTGCCTGGCGTTCGGTGCTGCCTACTGCATGGGTGTGGGCATTCTGGGCGCCGACGGCATTCTGGGATCGAGCTTTACGCAACTCGTGCTTGTTTCGCTGTTTGCCGGATTTATCGGCTGGCACCTGATCATGGGCATCGGCGGTGCCGACATGCCTGTGGTTGTCTCCATGCTGAACAGCTATTCCGGCTGGGCGGCTGCGGCCATCGGCTTCACCTTGGGCAACGATCTGCTCATCGTTACGGGTGCATTGGTCGGCTCTTCCGGTGCGATCCTTTCCTACATCATGTGCAAGGCGATGAACCGCAGTTTCATTTCCGTGATCCTTGGCGGCTTCGGTGGGCCGCAGCAGCTGACCATGCAAATCGAGGGTGAACAGCTCGCCATCGACAGCGACGGCGTGGCTGCGGCACTCAACGACGCCGAAAGCGTGATCATCGTGCCAGGCTACGGCATGGCCGTGAGCCAGGCCCAGCAATCTGTCAGCGAGCTGACCCGCAAGCTGCGCGCTGCCGGCAAAGTAGTGCGCTTTGCCATCCATCCTGTCGCCGGTCGCTTGCCGGGTCACATGAACGTGCTGCTCGCGGAAGCCAAGGTGCCTTACGACATCGTTCTGGAAATGGACGAGATCAACGAGGATTTTCCGAACACCGACGTCGTGATCGTCATCGGCTCCAACGATATCGTCAATCCGGCCGCTCAGGACGATCCAGGCAGCCCCATCGCCGGCATGCCGGTGCTGGAGGTCTGGAAGGCGAAGACCGTCTTCGTTTCCAAGCGCGGCCAGGGGACCGGCTACTCGGGCATCGAGAACCCACTGTTCTTCAAGGAGAACACGCGGATGTTTTATGGCGACGCTAAAAAGTCCATCGACCAGCTGCTGCCGATGCTTGGCTGACCCCCCATACGGTAGAGTCCTGATGACGCAACAACGTGGCGGGCTGACACCATGACACCTTGCGTCAAAATTCATGCTATTATCTTATTAATAGTATGATACGATCTGGTTTGAATTGGCTGGCGTCCGTCCTATCAGGATAGGCGTCAACCAGACAAAATGGGAGAGACATCAGCATGACCGAACAAGGCGTCGGCGCGTCATTGCTTCGTAAAGAGGACGATCGTTTCTTGCGAGGACGCGGCCAGTATGTCGGAGACATACGGCTTGCCGGCATGAAGGACGTTGCGTTCGTACGGTCTCCCCTGGCGCACGCCAACATTCGCTCGGTCTCAGCCCATGAGGCCATCCGTGGCCAGGTCGTTCTACCGGCCGACTTGAAAGGGGTGAAACCGATCGTTGCGGTTTCGGGCTTGCAAGGCTTCAAGGCCTCGGAGCAGCCCATTCTGGCGCATGACAAGGTCCGGCAGGTGGGCGAACTGCTTGCCATGTGCGTAGCAGACACACGGGCTGCGGCGGAAGACATCGCTGCACAGGTCGATGTCGACCTGGAGGAATTGCCAGCAGTTCACGACATGCTGAAAGCCCGCGAACCTGGCTCGGCCCTGCTGCATGAGCATTGGGGCGACAATGTCTTTCTCGAGACTTTTGTCGACGTGAATTTCGCGGCGGCACTCGACGCTCCCATCAAGGTTACACGCGAAATTTCGACTGCCAGGCAGAACATGTCGCCGATGGAAGGCCGGGGCACGGTTGCCTATTGGGACAGCCGGATGGAGCATCTCGTGCTCTATACCGGGAGCCAGATGCCGCACATCGTGCGCAACGGCCTTGCCGAATGCCTGGGTCTCGACCAGGTTCAGATTCGCATCATATCGCCGGATGTTGGCGGCGGGTTTGGCTACAAAGGGATCTTGCTGCCCGAGGACATCTGTCTGGGGTGGTATGCGATGCGGTGCGGCCATCCCGTTCGATGGCTGGAGGACCGCCGCGAGAATCTGACTGCCGGCACCAATTGTCGAGAGCACCACTACCGCATCACTGGCTACGCCGATCGCGATGGCAAACTGCGTGGTATCGACTGCGAGGCTACAGTCGACTCTGGCGCCTATTCTTCTTATCCGTTCTCGGCATGCCTGGAAGCTGCCCAGGTTGCCTCGATCCTGCCCGGGCCCTACGATTTTCCATCTTACCGCTGCCATACGTGGTCGATTGCCACCAACAAATGCCCGATCCTGCCCTACCGGGGTGTGGCGCGTACCGGCGTCTGCACGGCAATGGAGCTGATCATCGACGCCATTGCGCGCGAATGCGAGCTCGAACCTCATGAAGTACGCCGGCGCAATCTGGTTCGTTCCGAACAGATGCCTTTCGACAACATCACCAAGAAACACTTCGACAGCGGCAACTATCCTGAAGCGCTCGACAGGGCCATTGCGGCCATTGATCTGCCATCGATCCGCGCGCGTCAGAAGAAAGGGGAGGCAGACGGCCGGCTGATTGGCGTCGGACACTCGGTCTATTGCGAGCAGGGGGCCCACGGCACATCCGTCTATGCTGGCTGGGGCATTCCGATGGTGCCGGGCCATGAGCAGGCGACCGCGCGCATGACACCCGATGGCGGACTTGAACTCCGGATCGGCGCGCATTCGCACGGCCAGAGCATGGAAACCACCCTGCCACAGGTCGCGCATGAAATCCTCGGCATCGACACCAGCAAGATCAAACTGGTGCATGGCGACACGGAGTACACGCCCTATTCGACAGGCAGCTGGGGCTCTCGCTGTGCTGTGATGTCGGGTGGAGCAGTGGCTACGGCGTCGCGTGAGTTGGCGGGCCTGATCAAAAAGATCGCAGCGCATCTTCTGCAAACAGAAGTCGACTCGTTGGAATTGTCCGGCGGGCAGGTCCATGGGGCCAACGGCAGCGTCACCATCAAGGAGATCGCCCACACCTGGTATCGTCGACCTCAGGACCTGCCGGCCGGCGTCGATCCGCGCGGGTTGGAAGTGACCATCGGCTACAAGCCGCAGCGCGATTCCGGCACCTTTAGTTACGCTGCCCACGCGGTGATAGTCGCCGTCGATCCTGAAATGGGTGACATCGAGATCCTCGACTATGTCATTGTCGAGGATGGCGGGAAGCTGATCAATCCGATGGTGGTCGATGGCCAGATCTATGGCGGACTGGCCCAGGGTATAGGCACTGCTCTCTACGAAGAAATGAATTTCGACGCGTCCGGGCAGCCGCTGGCCTCGACTTTTGCGGACTACCTGTTGCCGGGGCCGACCGAGGTGCCTGCTCCGCGACTTGATCACATGGAAACGCTCGCGCCCTACACCGAATTCGGGGTCAAGGGCATCGGGGAAGGCGGAGCTATCGCGCCTCCTGCCGCAATCAGCAACGCTGTCAACGATGCGCTAAGAGGTTATGGCGTTGAGCTACTCCGATCACCCATCACGCCGCGCCGTGTCCTGGAGGCCATCCAGCGATCGCAGCACAACCAGCCAGCCCGGCAACCGCAGGGAGCAGTAGCGTGAAACCGGTCAATTTCGACTACGCCCGTCCCAAGGACGTCGCTGGTGCCATCGCGCTCATCGGCGATGAGAGCCGTACTGTAAAGGTCATGGCCGGCGGGCAATCGCTTGGTCCCATGCTCAACATGCGTCTTGTGCAACCGGACCTGGTGGTCGACATCACTGGCATTGGCGAACTCAAAGCCGTCACTGATCAAGGCGACCGGATTGTGGTCGGCGCCTGCGTGACGCATGCGGATTTCGAAGATTTGCGCGTGCCCGACGTCACCCACGGTGCGCTGCCGTCCGTCGCCAGCGGCATTGCCTACCGAGCTGTCCGCAACCGCGGCACGATCGGCGGAAGTCTGACACATGCCGACCCGTCTGCCGACTGGATTTCCATCCTGTCCGCCATTGGCGCTTCGGTAACGGTCGAGGGGCCGGCTGGTAGTCGTACAATGTCGGTTGAGGACTATATGCTTGGCGCGCTCGAGGCGGATCTGCGTCCCGGCGAGATCCTGGTTTCGGTCAGTATCCCCAAGCTCGGAAAGGGTGCCCGCTGGGGCTATTACAAGAGTTGCCGCAAGACGGGCGAATTTGCACACGCGATCGGGGCGTTTCTCCACGATCCGGAGAGGGGTGCAAGCCGGGCCGTTATCGGCGCGACAGAAAGCAAGCCGATCGTTGTGGCTGCTGCTACCGCCTTCATTGGTGATGGACGAGGCGACAAACCTGCAAAGGGGTTTGACGCCAACGCCACGGCAAAACTCCTGGAAGCCTCTGGCATGGTCGATCAGATCGATCGTCAGACCCATGTCGTCGCCTTGCGACGCGCGATCGAGCGAGCATACCCAGCATGACAACAATCAATCTCACCGTTAACGGCAAGCAACTTTCAGCAACGGCGGAACCTCGGACGCATCTCGCCGACTATCTTCGCGACTGCCACAATCTGACCGGAACCCACATTGGCTGCGAGCATGGCGTCTGCGGCGCGTGCACGCTTCTCGTCGATGGCGTGCCGACCCGGTCCTGCATTACCTTTGCGGTGACGTGCGAACATGCCCATGTCACGACGATTGAAGGTCTGGACGACGACGAGATCGCTACCGAACTGCGGGCAGCCTTCAAGCGGGAACACGCCCTTCAGTGCGGCTATTGCACACCAGGGATGATGGTCTCGGCACGCGACGTCGTGCTGAGGATGGAGAGCCCGAGCGAGCATGATATCCGCGTTGCCATGAGCGGGAACCTTTGCCGCTGCACAGGGTATGTCGGCATCGTTCGAGCCGTTCAAAGCGTCATTGAGGCACGACGCAAACGCGGTGCAGGTGCCATACCCGACGGCAACCGCAAGCTGCTCGGACCGGCGGGTTCCGGCCATTCCAGCGCCGTTGCCGCCAATGGAGCTAAGCCACGCGAGACCTCCGCCACAAAGGCTGCTGCCTCTGTGGCAGCTGCACCGGCGCGCGCTGATGCGAACTGGACGCCACAGACGACGTTCGTGCAGAGCTTCACGGTCGAGCACCCCGTGGATCAAGTGTGGGAGTTCTTCGGACGCATCGGCGAGGTGGCGACTTGCCTTCCCGGCGCGTCACTCGATGGCGAGCCTGTCGATGGACATGCCGAGGGGCGCATCAAGGTCAAGGTTGGCCCCATCAGCGCTGAATTTCAGGGTGTTGCAGACGTCAGTCGTGACGACGCCACACGCACCGGCACCATTAGCGGCGCTGGCAAGGACCAGCGAAGCAATTCGGCAACGCGCGGCCTGATCGGCTACGCTGTCAAGCAGGGCGATAGACCTGAGCAGACCCGCGTTGACGTGACGGTTGGGTTCACACTGACCGGAATGCTCGCGCAATTCAGCCGATCCGGGCTGGTGCAAGACATTGCCAACCGGTTGATCGCTGCCTTTGTTCAGAATCTGGAAGCCAAGCTTTCAGCCGGCGAGGGTGCAGCGCGTGCTGTCGCTGCCGAATTTGACGCTGGCTCGCTGTTCACATCGGTGATAATCGGCCGGATAAAGGCGCTCTTCGCCAGCGTGTTCCGGCGCCGGTAAGCCGCGAAGCTGTCAGATGGTCGTCGACCGAAATTTAGTGGTGAAGCCGGCCAGGCTTGGTCCAATTCGCGCCCCTTGCACAACCAAGTTTGATCGGACCGGGGCTGGATAAATGGTTCTATTTACCGTATATTAGGCTCATGAACATCACATCCAAAATCTACGATCGCAGCCCTACGCCGCTCTACATTCAGGTCGCCTCGGTCATGCGGCAGCGCATCGACCGCGGCGTCTGGCTGCCTGGCGACAAGATATCCACGCTCGAGGAGCTGGAGGTCGAGTTCTCCGTAGCGCGCGTCACGATCAGGCAAGCCATCGACCTGCTGCGACAGGAGGGCCTGCTGGACGCCCAGCAAGGCCGCGGCACCTTCGTTTCTCTTAAGCTCAAGAAGAATCGTTGGTTGAACCTGGCGACCGATCTTGATGCAATGATCGCCAACCTCAAAGACAATGTGCTCAAGCGTGTTCACATCGAGGAAGGCGCTGCCGCTCCCGAACTGAAGGTCGGAGAAGGAACGCCCGCCGAGGGTTATACCTTCCTCAGAAGCGTGCAGTACAACAACGGCGAACCCTTCTCAGTCGTCAATCTGCATTTGGCGAAGCATATCTTCGACAAGGATCGCAAGCGCTTCACCCACTCTGCGGCACTGCCGCAGATCCTGGAAATGCCCGACGTCACGATTTCTCAGGCGCCCCAGACGTTCACGATCGGCGTTGCAGATCCCGAGACAGCGAATTTGCTCGAGATCGGTCTTGGAGAACCCACTGCCGACTCCCGGCTTATCCTAATCGATGACAATGGCGTCGCCATCTACGTGGCAAGCATCCATTATCACAAGGATTGCTTTGCTTTGCGTGTCGAACTGCTGGACCACAGCAAGCGCCGCCAACGGACGGCGAAATGACCATCGTCGATGCCGCTCGCTGATATCCTCAATACAAGCGGCATCGATCGGTTTCGTCACGGCCGCTTAACGCGACCCAAGGACTTCAGCCGGCGACCGGCCAACGATCGCTTCATATCGCGCCCGGTCGGTCGCCCCTTCGGTGTTGATGACAAATACACGCGAGGAAGCATCAAGCCCGAGTTTCGCCCGGGCCTCGTTGGACGCGAGCGCCTGCAACAAGCCAGCCAGTCCAGCGCCACCGCTCTCGCCTGCCACGATTGCGGGATCTCCGCCCTCTGGAGTTGCCAGCTGGCGCATGGTGTCGGCGGCATTCTCCTCGCTGACCGTCATGAACGCGTCGGCTTTGCGGCTGAGGATACGCCAAGCCACAAGCGATGGTTCATAACATTCGAGCATGGCCATGATGGTGGGCTCCCCGTGCTCGATCTTGACGGGCTGACCGGCAACCCCGCTCTGATAGATACATGCGGCACGGTCCGGCTCGACCACGATGAACGTCGGACGTTTGGCGCCATAAACAATATCAAAGTGGCCGGCAACCGCTGCAGCCAGGCCACCAACACCGGCTTGCATGAAGACATGGGTCGGCGCGGCCGGGAGTTCCTGCAAAGCTTCCTGCAGCATGGCCGTGTAACCTTGCATGACCAACCCCGGGATGCGTTCGTAACCCGGCCACGACGTATCGGACACGACGATCCATCCATGCTCTTGGCAGACACGCTCGGCTTCTGCGACGGAGTCATCATAGGTGCCGCTGACGCGGATCATCTCCGCTCCGAATTGCGCGATGGCCGCGACGCGCTCGTCCGTCACACCCGAATGAACGAAGATCGCAGCCCTGGCTCCGACCAGCGTAGCTCCCGCAGCGACCGACTTTCCATGATTGCCGTCGGTCGCGCAGCCGACCGTGATGCGCTCCGCTATCTGCCTGACGGCCGGCGTTTGCAGCTCGCTGACATCGACCTCCCTTCCGAGCTCACGGCTCGCTTGCTCGAGCACGAGCCGGATTACGGCATAGGATCCACCGAGAGCCTTGAAGCTGCCGAGTCCCAAACGCTGCGATTCATCCTTCACATGGATTGCCGCAACCCCGACCTCGCTCGCCAGGTGCGTCAGCGCGCGGAGCGGAGTAGGGGTGTGGTTGGGCCGAAAGGTCAGGAACCGTTCCACGGTCCGGGCCGCCTCAAGCCCGAGCATTTCCGCATCGGACCGATCGAGCGGCCGGTTGAGGTCGGCATGCGTATTCATCAGCAGCAGCATGGGATTATCCTTTGGCGAATTCACTGAAGAATAGTCCGCGTGGTCCTCAAAATTTGCGCGATCTAGCCACATCGCACGCAACATCTTTGCAAGTTTGGGGGTGACATGCGCGGCACTGATGCTGGAAGCCTGGATAGCTTCGATCTTGCGATACTCGACATCCTCCAGCGGGACAATTCGACTTCCCAGCGGATCATCGGGGAGCGGGTCCATCTTTCCGCGGCAGCGGTCAATCGCAGGATCCAGCGGATGCGCGATGCTGGGGTCATCGTCGGCAATTACTCGACGCTCGATCCCGCAAAAATGGGCAGACCGATTACAGTCATCGTCGAGGTCCGCATCGAAAGTGAGCGGCTGGATCTGCTGGATGCCGCCAAGCGGAGTTTTCAGGCAGATCCGGACGTCCAGCAGTGCTATTACGTCACGGGCGACGCGGATTTTGTTCTCATCGTCACGGTGCCGTCGATGGGCGAATACGATGCCCTGACGCGCCGATTGTTCTTCGAGAACCACAACGTCAGGAAGTTCCGCACACTCGTCGTCATGGAGAGGCTGAAGGCAGGCCTCGCCATCCCGCTTCACAACGCATGAAACATGAAAAGGCCCGGCGGTTTCCCGCTGGGCCTTGAAACTCAGTTTTCGCTGTCGTCGTTTATCAGGAAGACGGCAGGACCACCTTGCCGTCCTTGATGGTGATCAGCGTGCCCTTGGCGAGGTACTGTCCGCTTTCCTTGCCCTCTGGTCCGTCCTTGGTGAAGGTGACATTGCCGTTGAGGGTAGGCACATCCACACCCCAGAATGCTTCGCGGATGGCCTCGGGCTCTGCTTTTCCAGCCTTCTCGATCGCGGTCTTGATGACGAAAATCCCATCGTAGCCACGATAGCTCTCGGTCATGCCGGCCGCATTGTGGCCAGCCTTTGCCCAAGCGTCGATGAAGACCTTCGACTGGTCCGGATGCGGCGTCTTGGCTGCATCCCAAGGCGCAAAGAAGACCATATGCATGGTGTTGTTGGCGGCAGCGCCGGCCTGTTGGATCAGCTGGTCAGGGTTCTGCGACCCGCCCGTGGTGATGATCTTCTTGGTGATGCCGAGGGCTGCAACCTGCTTCAGCACCAGCGTCAGCTGCTCGACGCCCGTCGTGACAATGATCGTGTCGGAGTCGGACGCTTTGATCTTCGACAGCTGCGCACCCATGTCCTCGGCGCCCTGGTCCATGGTTTCAGCAAGGCCGACCTCGACGCCGTTCTCCTTGAACATCGCCGAGAAGTCCGTGATCGTGCCACGACCCCAGTCGTTGTTGATGCCAAGGAAGTCGACCTTCTTGATCCCGAGCGAAGGAAGCAGCGGCTGGAAGATCTTCGCCTCCACCCAGGATGGCGGGGAGATGCGGAAGATATAGGGATTGCCCTGCTTGGTGATCTTGCTCGACGACGACGTTTCGACCAGCATCGGCACCTGGTACTGCATGAGCTTGGGCATCACCGCGAGCGTGAGGCTCGAACCCCAGGCACCCATCATGATGGGAACCTTGTCGCTGGTGATCAGCTTTTCCGCGACGGCTGCCGCCTCGGTCGGATTGCTCTTGTTGTCTTCGATGACAAGTTCGATCTGTTTGCCGAGGATACCACCGGAAGCATTGATCTGGTCAGCTGCGAGCTTGGCGCCGTTGACGATGTAGGTGCCGGAGGCAGCAAAGGCGCCGGTCAGCGGTTCGTTGACACCAATTTTGATGGTGTCGTCAGCAGCTGCAGTTCCATACGCCACACCCGCCATTACCAGCGCGACGCTGACTTTACTCACGATGTTAATAAGCCTACTCATGCGAATTCTCCCCTTATTTGACTGCACTTTGCGCGCTCTCACGACAACGCCGCCTCTTTCGTGGCGGCGCATGACGGCAAGGATTGGAAACAGGCAGACGAACTTGCGCTCCTCCCGAGTGCGAGCAAGCAGTGATACTATCATCCCATTATTAGTAAGATAGAGCAAGCGCTTTTCACGTTAGCTGGCCAGCATCTTGGCGCGGCCTACCGGCGGCCGCCAAAGGCCTCGCGGGCCAATTAAACCTAAAATCAGTATGATGGTACTAATTTAGAGCTCAACCCCACTGGCTGGTTCATCTCCACGTGCACCTGGATATCGCGCTCCAACTCGCACACTTTTTGTCCGGTGCGGGTGTCGCCAAGTTCTCGGGCGCCGATGCTATACACCCGGGCTATGGCTTGCTGCCGGAAGCCCGGAGTTCGCAGTGCGTTGCAAACGGATACTTTCATCGGCCCGAATCCGGACGCCAGCTCGGCAGCAAGGTGGCTGCGACGCGCAATCTGGCGATCGAAGTCGTGCCCGTGGTGCTGGCTACAGATCCGCTGCCGAACGATGCCGAGGAAGTCAAAAAGCTGGCCAGGGCGATCAGCTATGCGGTCATGCAGCGCGGCATGGCCATGCAGAGCATGTGGGCGCTGCCGCCCACATGGAAGGCTTCACTGACCCTCGCGACATTCCCGCCCGGCTGGCTGCGTGGGAAAGCGGCGAACGTCCGCTCGACGAACACTGCCAGCGCTGGTGGTCTCTATGGCGAGGTCTCGGCCTTGCCCGGCGACGTGCGCGCCCGTGCTGTTTCCAGCGCAATGGCCGACCCATGGGGCCGCTCGGAGTTGCTGCGCGCGGCAAGGAGCCAGCCGACGGGAACGACGCTTAGGCGAGGGCGAGCAAACTCGCATCCTCATGTTTATCGGAACAAATGCGACCGAAGGACGCTTTCTATGACGCCCCTCGATCAACCATTCATCCGCTACTGCAGCCTCGGGAACGCACAAGCTATGCGTGAGCCAGTCCTGCTCCCAGATATGCCTCGCGGACATGCGGATCATTGATCAGCTTTTCGCCAGGCCCCTCGAGGACCATGGAGCCCGCTTCGAGCAGATAGGCATGGTTACACATATCGAGAGCGGCGAAGGCGTTTTGTTCGACCATCAGAACTGTCGTCCCGGCATCGCGGATACCTTTGATGATGTCAAAGGTCTGAGAAACGATGTTTGGGGCGAGACCGAGCGAAGGCTCGTCGAACATGATCAATTTGGGCCGCGACATCATCGCACGGCCGATCGCAAGCATCTGTTGTTCGCCGCCCGAGAGGGTTCCAGCGATCTGCTTGCGCCGCTCGGCCAGTCGTGGGAAGAGCCCAAAGATGTGGTCAATGTCCTGCCGGATGAGAGCGGTGTCCTTGCGCAGATAGCACCCGACCTCAAGATTCTCGAGCACAGTCATCTGGCCGAAGACGCGCCGTCCTTCCGGGCAATGGGCAATGCCCAGGGACAGAATACGGCTTGCGGTTCGACCTGTGATCTCTTCGCCGTTGAACAGGATACTGCCGCTGGCGGCCGGCACCAAACCCGAGATTGCTCTCAAGGTGGTGCTCTTGCCGGCACCGTTCGCGCCGACAAGGACCACGAGCGAGTTTGCCGGAACCTTCAGCGAAACGCCTTTCAGCGCGGTTACCTTACCATACCGACATACCAGATTTTTTATCTCGAGCATGTGTTCACTCCTTGACCGGGGTATGCAACGATGTCCGGATCCGAATTGTTGCTTCCTTGGGTTCAGACCACGACCCGGTCGGATTTGCCCCGATCAGCACCACCATCGCGTTCGCGAAATCCCTGAGGGGCGGGTTGCCGAAGGAGACGGTTTTCCCAAAGCGGCAGATCAGCTTCTTGATCTCAAGCATGCTTCACCCCTTGACCGAGATAGGCTTGGATCACTTCCGGATCATTCTGGATTTCCTTGGGGGTTCCGTTCGCGATGATGCGCCCGTAGTTCAGGACCACGATCCGGTCGGAAATGCGCATCACCATTGGCATGTCGTGCTCTACGAGCAGGATCGTCGTGCCGCGACTGCGGAGCTTGTCGATCAGTTCGATGAAGCGCCCTGTCTCTGTGGCGTTCATGCCTGAAACGGGTTCATCGAGAAGAAGGGCTGAAGGCTGCGCTGCGAGGGCGAGCGCAACGCCGAGCAGTCGCTGATCGCCATACGGCAAACCCGAAGCCCGCTCCTTTGCCTGGTGCTCGATGCCAACAAGGCGCAGGATTTCCCACGCTTGATCACGGAGCTCTGCCTCGGCCTTACGTTCCCGCGGCAGTGACAAGAGCGTGCCCAGCAGTCGAGCAGACGTCTTCCGGTGCAGACCGATAAGCACATTGTCGAAGACGGAAATCTTGTCGAACAGATTGGTGCGCTGAAAGGTGCGTACCAGCCCAAGTGACGTCACCTGGTGCGGTTTGAGCCCGGCAAGCGACGTGCCTCGAAACGAAACCCGTCCCTTGGTTGGTCTTTGAAAGCCGGTGATGATGTTGAATGCGGTGGTTTTGCCGGCCCCATTGGGGCCGATGAGGCTGACCAACTCACCCTCATTGACATGGAAATTCATGTCGGAGATCGCGATCAATCCACCGAAATGCATTGCCACGTTTTCGACACTCAAGATGGCCTTGGCATTTTGCGCTGAGGTCACGAACGTGCTCCTTTGCCGGGCTCCATCGCAAGCTCGGCACTTTTAGCGGTTGCTCGGCTGAACCAGCGCTCGATCGCCGGGACAATCCCTTCAGGCAGGACGAAGACGATCAGGATCATCAATGCGCCGTAGAGGATCCATTGAACCTCCGGGCCGACGTAGTTGCGCAATATGACTGGAGCAACTCCGAAAATAAGGCCCCCGACAACCGGCCCGGCAAGCGTTCCCTTGCCGCCGGTGATGACCATGATCACCATGGTTACAGTGTTGAGGAACATGAAGATCATCGGGTCGATAATCTGGATGTAGTGCGCGTAAAGTGTCCCGGAGACGCCGGCAATCGTGCCGGCAAAGACGGCTGCAAGCACCAGGTAGCGCGTGACGCTTATGCCGACGGAGGTCGCCAGAATCTCGTTCTCGCGCAGTGCGATCATCGCCCTGCCGTAGGGAGAGTCGATCAGCCGCTTGATGATGATGTAAGTGATGACGATAAAGGTCAACACGACGTAGTAGTTCGCCCCCTTGCTCCACAGCGTGGCGTAGCCGATCGGCTCGAAGCCAAGCGTCAGCGGCGGGATTCCGGGCAATGCCAAGGGGCCATTCGTCAGTTCGATCCAATTGAGTGCGATCAGCCGGGTGACTTCGGCAAAGCTGACGGTGACGATGACGAAATAGGCGCCGCGCACGCGGAATGCGAGCTTGCCGATAAGATAGCCACAGAGCCCCGCTGCCGCGCCGCCCAAGACGACGCCGATGACTGGAGGCCAGGGCTCATGGGTGATTTGATAGCCGAAGATTGAAACGTTGAAGCCAAGCGACGTCAGCGCGCTGACATAGGCGCCAATTCCGAAAAAAGCGACGTGCCCTAGGCTTAGCTGGCCCGTATAGCCGAGCAGAAGATTGAGACTCATGGCCGCGAGCATGAAGATGCCGCATACGACGAGCGTGTGGAGGTAATATTGGTCGGTCAACCAGAGTGGAACGCTGAGGAAGAACGCCAGCACCAATAGGGGAAAAATACGGCTCATCCGACGCGCTCCGATCTGGCGAACAGGCCCGTGGGCCTAAACAGCAGGACGATGATGATGATGAGGAAGCCCATGGCGTCGCGGTAACCGGACGAGATGTAGCTGGCTCCCATTTCCTCGGCGAACGCCAGAATGAAGCCGCCAAATGCCGCGCCGGTAATGTTTCCCAGGCCGCCAAGAATGACGATGGCGAATGCCTTCAATGAAGCGAGGTCGCCCATCGCTGGCGCAACCACGAAAACAGGGCCGAGGAGCGCCCCAGCGGCCGCGGCGAGAGCCGAGCCTAGCCCGAAAGTGGTGGTGTAGATCGCGCTCGTGTTGATGCCCATCAGCGCCGCGGTCGAGCTATCCTGGAATGTTGCTCGCATCGCCTTGCCAAGCTTCGTGCGATTGATCAGCACGTAGGTGGCTGCGATCAAAGCCAGCGCGACGATGAGAACAAAGACGCGGACGCTGGAAAGCGATACTGGGCCCAGAGTCAGGGGCTCAATCGGGAAAGGCGAGTTGATGGACTTGGCAACGCTGCCCCATATCAGAATTTCGGTGTTCTGAAGCACGATCCAGGCGCCGATCATGATCAGCATGGTGGTGTCGATATCGGCACCGCGCTTGGATCGGAGCAGTAGATACTCGATCGCAGCGCCAAGGACCATGCCGGCGCAGATCGCGAAGGCGATCGCCACGTAGAAGTTCATCCCCAGCACGACCGCAAAGAAGTACATCATATATGCGCCGAAAGCGTAAAGTTCACCATGTGTGAAATTTACAATACGCATGATGCCGAAGATAAGCGTGAGACCTATCCCAAGCAGAGCATAGGTCCCGCCCATGATTAGGGCGTTGGCTAAGTGTTGTAAGAACTGATCCAAGACGACTCCTCACCTCTTTTTATGCTGTTGCGATTCTGATCGCCTAGGCAACCACGCCGCATTTCCTTAGGGAGACAGCCAGAGACGACGCCGTCACGAGACGCACCGTCGCCTCGATTGGTTGGCTTCCGCTGACCTTTATCGGTCGGCGGAGGTCTGGAGTCCCATCAGGCTAGCTCCTCCCTGACAACGGCTCTGCCCGCCCTCAAGGCCAGGGCAACCCGGCCAAAGGCAATTCTTACTATCATTAGAATAACCATATCTTAGGATAACTGCAAGGCCTTTTTGGCTCTGATCCACCAATGTGTTTGACAGGGCTTTCAGGCTTGGGGGAGCGAAATGGATTCGGCGGAGCGCTGCGGATCGTCGAGCAGGAACTTCAGGCCGCGATAGGTGGCGCGCATGAAGCGCTGGGCTAGCAGGCCTAAGCCACGCGCGTCAGACCCGGCAAGACCATGGGGTGCCCTTGGATGGGAAGGTACCGGTGAGATTAGGGAACTCTGTTCGCCTGACCTGAGCGTGCCAAGACGTTCCCCGCTTCCGAATAGACGCCATAGCCAGCCTGCCGTGTGCCAGAATTGTGCCAAGGTGCTTTTGGGATGTTTGCAGCGAAATACGCTTGCGGAATAAGTCAATCAAATCAATGGCTTATGGCGGAGAGGGAGGGATTCGAACCCCCGATGGGCTTGCACCCATGCCGCATTTCGAGTGCGGTGCATTCGACCACTCTGCCACCTCTCCGCGGTCGTGATCGGCCGTTGCCGGCGCGGCGCACTAGATAACGGCTCATGGCCTGTCGCACAAGGCCAAATGTGACCGTGATCATGTATCTTTTCCGCCGGTCCGGAAATAGCCGCGGGACGCTGCGTCAGTTCGGTCGAAAATCCGGTTCCAGCGGCTGCTTCACGGACGTTTTGTCCGGCGCAACACTGCCGCCGCGGTTGTCCGTTTTCGCAAAGGCCTGTATCCAGGCTTGGACTTCATGAGGCTTGCGAAAGAAGGGAGCACTTGGCCTGGCCGTAAAACGGCAGTGATGCCAAGGTGTTCGCCTTGACTTCAAGGCAACCTTCGGTTACGGGACGCCCTGCAATCAGCGTGGAGGGTTCTCTGCGCCGTTTGCTATGAACCCGTATCGACTGACAAAAAGACGGCCGAACCACTCAGGTGGTTCAAAAAGGCCGACCGAACAGCGAAAGGCATAAAATGTTCGCAGTCATCAAAACGGGCGGTAAGCAGTATCGCGTTGCCGCCAATGATGTGATCAAGATCGAAAAGCTCGTCGGCGCCGCTGGCGACACCGTTGAATTTGTTGAAGTGCTCGCCGTTGGCGAAGGCGACAACGCCGAGATCGGCGCGCCCTTCGTGGCCGGTGCAGTGGTGACGGCGGAAGTCGTCGAGCACGGCCGCAACAAGACCGTCATCGCCTTCAAGAAGCGTCGTCGCCAGAATTCGCGTCGTGCGCGCGGTCACCGCCAGCATCACACCACTGTCCGGATCTCCGAGATCCTGACCGGCGGTGCGAAGCCTTCGAAGAAGGCGGCAGTGCAGGCCGAAGCCGCAGCTGACGTAGCTGCAGAAAAGCCCGCGAAGAAGGCAGCGCCGAAAAAGGCTGCAGCCGTCGCGGAATCAGAGTAATCAGAGCGACTGAAGGAGAACATCCATGGCACATAAGAAAGCTGGCGGTTCGTCGCGCAACGGTCGCGATTCAGAGTCGAAGCGCCTTGGCGTCAAGAAGTTCGGTAGCGAATCGGTGATTCCGGGCAACATTATCGTTCGTCAACGCGGCACCACCTGGCATCCCGGCGTCAACGTCGGCATGGGCAAGGATCATACGCTTTTTGCGCTCGAAGCAGGCGCCGTGACCTTCAATAAAAAAGCCAATGGCCGAACCTACGTATCGGTTAACCCGATTCTCAAGGCCGCGGAGTAGCCGGTTCCGCACTACAACACCGGCGCCCCATCTCGGGAACCGGTGTCTGGCCAAGCCAGGAAAAGGATCAGGGGAGATGGGTTTCCATCTCCCCTTTTTCATTTTTCCTGGAGGATTTTTGACATGGTTGCCGAAAAGGACGACGTCGAAGACGAAAGATTGTCGATCGACTGCCCTATATTGCTGACCGAGCGGCTGGTCCTGCGCCCGCCACATGAAGACGACATTGCCGAGCTGGTGCAGCTGGCCGACAACCGCCACATCGCCGAAATGCTGTCGCGCATGCCGCACCCCTACGGCGAGGCCGAAGCGCGGGCCTTCCTGTCGATGGCGCGTGCCCGGCGCGGCGGGGTGGTCTATGCCATCACCATCGCCGACACCGGCGCCTTCGTCGGTTCGGCCGGGCTCAACGTCACCGATCGCGGGCTCGAGCTCGGCTACTGGATCGGCGAACCCTACTGGAAGTCGGGCTACGCCACTGAGGCTGCGCATGCGCTGGTCGATCTCGCCTTCCGTGCGACCGATGTCGCCGTGCTCAACGTCTCGTGCCGGGTCATCAACCCGGCGTCGCGGCGGGTGATCCACAAGTGTGGCTTCCAGTATGCCGGCCAGGGCATGCTGAACTCGATGGTCGCCGGCCAGGTTCCGGTCGAGCGCTACAGGCTCGACCGCAAGACCTGGGCGAGCCTCAGGTCTTGGGCGCGGTTCTAAGCCAGCTGCTTAGTTCAGCTCGACCCACACAGGTTGGTGGTCGGAGCCTGCCGCATCGCTGTCGATGCGGACGGATTTGACCCTGGCGGCAAGGTTGGCCTGGACGAAGACGTAGTCGATGAGGCGGGTCTTTTCCGGATGGGTCGTGTCGGTCCAGGAGACCGATCCATCCGGGACACCACCCGCCAGCGCGTAGGCATCGACAGGGTGATGGGTGACGATCTGCGGACCTTCCACCGGGTCGGGCACGCCGGTCATGACAAGGTGCTCGGGCGAGCCGGATACCATGTTGAAGTCGCCCATGAGCAAGAATTCCTCGGGGCAGGGGAGCTCGGGGAAACCGTATTCGGCGGCGCCGGTGAGGACGCCGCCTTCCGCGGCAAAGGCGTAGACCCGTTCCTTGAGGTGGCGGATCTGGGCGATGCGCTCCTCCTGACTGATGTGGTCGGTATGTACGGAATAGACACGCAGCGGGCCCGACGGCGCCATGACCAGCGCTTCCAGTGCCGAGCGTTGCAGGTTGCCGCGGCTGAGGCGTCTTGTGCGCGGCAGGAGCAGGTTGCGCGACGCGACGATCGGCCAGCGCGACATGACCATGTTGCCGAACTGCAGCCGCTTGTTGGCCGGCTTGCCATTCTCGAGCAGACCGAAGTCGATATCCATGGCGACGCCAAAGATGTGGAAGTAGTCGGGCAGCAATTCGGCAAGCCCGGCGACCATGTCGGCGCCATTGTTGCGCATGAAATTGCGGGTCACCTCCTGCAGGGCGATGATGTCGGCGCCAGTGACGGCGGCCGCAATTCGCTCGAGGTCGTAGCGGCCGTCCCGGCCGATGCCATACTGGGTGTTGTAGGTGACCAGCTTCACTGTCGAAATCTCCCCGTCATTCCAGGCGGTTTCCAATCCGCTCTCGCCCTTAGCCACGCCTTGCGTTATGGCAGGTTCGCTGAAACAACCAAATAGCAACAAGAAACGAACAGTCCGATGAAATTTCTCGACCAGGCCAAGGTATACATTCGCTCCGGCAACGGCGGTGCCGGCGCGGTGTCGTTCCGGCGCGAAAAATTCATCGAGTTCGGTGGACCCGACGGTGGCGACGGCGGCCGTGGCGGCGACGTCTGGCTGGAGGTCGTCGATGGCCTCAACACGCTGATCGACTATCGCTACCAGCAGCATTTCAAGGCGCAGACCGGCATTCACGGCATGGGCCGCAACATGACCGGCGCCAAGGGCGCGGACATCATCCTGAAAGTGCCTGTCGGCACGCAGGTCTACGAAGAAGACAACGAGACGCTGATCTGCGACCTGACCCAGGTCGGCCAGCGCTATCTGCTCGCCAAGGGCGGCAATGGCGGCTTCGGCAACCAGCATTTCAAGACATCGACCAACCAGGCGCCACGGCGCGCCAACCCCGGCCTCGATGGCCAGGAGATGTGGGTGTGGCTCAGGCTCAAGCTGATTGCAGACGCCGGTCTCGTTGGCCTGCCCAACGCCGGCAAGTCGACCTTCCTTGCCTCGGTCACGGCGGCCAAGCCCAAGATCGCCGATTATCCCTTCACCACGTTGCATCCGGGCCTCGGCGTTGCCCGCATCGACGCCCGCGAATTCGTCATCGCCGACATCCCCGGCTTGATCGAAGGCGCGCATGAGGGTGTTGGCATCGGCGACCGATTCCTTGGCCATGTCGAGCGCACGCGCGTGCTATTGCATCTCGTTTCGGCGCAGGAAGAGAACCCGGGCAAGGCCTACAAGGTCGTGCGTGGCGAGCTTGAAGCCTATGGCCATGGGCTGACCGACAAGATGGAGATCGTAGCACTTTCCCAGGTCGACACGCTCGATCCGGACGAGCGCAAGAAGAAGATCGCGTCGCTGAAGCGCGCGGCGGGACGCGCGCCGATCCTGCTGTCGGCCGTCACTCGCGAGGGCGTCGAAGAGACGCTGCGCGCGCTGATGAGCGTCGTCGAAGAGGCCCGCAATGCAAGCGGCGACGTGGCACCCTCCGACGCGCGCTGGACGAAGTAGGCAAACTGCGATGACGATCCCTTCGCTGAAGACCTACAAGCGCATCACCGTCAAGATCGGCTCGGCCTTGCTGGTCGACCGAACCAGCGGGCTGAAGCGCGAATGGCTTGCCTCGATGGCCGACGACATCGCGACGCTGGCCGAAGGCGGCGCCGACGTGCTGGTCGTGTCGTCGGGTGCGATCGCGCTCGGCCGCACCATCCTTGGCCTCGGCAAGCGTGCGCTGAAGCTCGAGGAGAGCCAGGCTGCGGCCGCCGTTGGCCAGATCGCCCTGTCGGGCGCCTGGGCGGAGGAACTCGGACGCAAGGGGCTGAAGTCGGGGCAGATCCTGGTCACGCTCGGCGACACCGAGGAGCGCCGGCGCTATCTCAATGCGCGCGCCACCATCTCGACGCTGCTCAAGATGAACGCGGTGCCTGTCATCAACGAAAATGACACGGTGGCGACGAGCGAAATCCGCTACGGCGACAATGATCGCCTCGCGGCGCGCGTGGCGACGATGATGGGCTCGGACCTTTTGGTGCTACTGTCCGACATCGACGGGCTTTACACCGCCCCGCCGGCGATTGACCCGAATGCCAAATTCATCCCGGTCGTCGACCGCATTACATCAGATATCGAAGCGATGGCCGGGGGAGCTGCCTCCGAACTGTCGCGCGGCGGCATGCGGACGAAGATCGACGCCGGCAAGATCGCAACCGCGGCAGGCACGGCGATGATCATCACCGCCGGAACCAGGCTGTCGCCGTTGATGGCGATCGAACGCGGCGAACGCGCCACCTTGTTTCGGCCGAGCGGCAACCCGGTGAAGGGCTACAAGACCTGGATCGCCGGCCAGCTCGAACCGGCCGGACGATTGACCGTCGACACGGGCGCCGTCGGTGCGTTGCTGCAGGGAAAATCGCTGCTGCCAGCGGGCGTGAAGCTGGTCAGCGGCAATTTTTCGCGTGGCGATACGGTGGCGATCCTGTCGCCCGAGGGCCGCGAGATCGCGCGCGGGCTGGTTGCCTATGACGCTGCGGATGCCGTAAGGATCGCTGGGCTAAAGACGGCTGAGATCGAAACCGTTCTCGGCTACGAGGCACGTTCGGCGATGATCCATCGCGACGACCTCGTGGTCAGCCACACGGACAAGGTTGCGGTGCAAGCGGAAGGGTAGGACATGCTGAAGGCGCATGAAAAGTCCCATGAGGATACGGCGCAGCTGATGGCCGAAATCGGCCGCAAGGCTCGTGCCGCCGCCCGCCCACTCGCCGTCGCCAGCGCCGAGCGCAAGCATGCCGCGCTGATCGGCATGGCCGAGGCCATCCTGCGCCGCCAGGACGAGATCCTCGACGCCAACGCCATCGACGTGAAGAACGGCGAGGAAGCGGGGCTAAGCGGCTCGTTCATGGATCGCCTCAAGTTGAAGGCGGGTCGCATCCGCGACATGGCCGACGGCATCAGGGCGATTGCCGAGCTGCGCGATCCGGTCGGTGAAGTGATTGCCGCATGGGACCGTCCCAACGGCCTGCATATCGAACGCGTGCGCACGCCGCTCGGCGTCATCGGCGTGATCTATGAGAGCCGGCCCAATGTGACGGCCGATGCCGGTGCTTTGTGCCTCAAGGCCGGCAACCCGGTGATCCTGCGCGGCGGCTCGGATTCGCTCAACTCATCGCTGGCGATCCATGCCTGCCTGGTCGAGGGGCTGAAGTCGGCCAACTTGCCGGAAGACGCGATCCAGCTCGTGCCGGTGGCCGACCGTGCAGCAGTGGGCGAAATGCTCAAGGGCCTGTCGGGCAATCTCGACGTGATCATCCCGCGCGGCGGCCGCAGTCTGGTCGAGCGCGTGCAGAACGATGCGCGGGTGCCTGTTTTCGCCCATCTCGAGGGCATCTGCCATCTCTACATCGACAAGTCGGCTGAGCTCGCCATGGCGGTAGGCATAGCCGTCAACGCCAAGATGCGCCGCACCGGCATTTGCGGTGCTGCCGAGACCCTGCTTGTCGACCGCGCGGTGGCTTCCACCCATCTGGTGCCGGTGCTCGAAGCGCTGCGCAAGGCCGGCTGCGAAATCCATGCCGACGAAGACGTGCTTGCCGCCTTCTCTGACGCCAAGCCCGCGACCGATGCGGACTGGGTGACCGAGTATCTCGACGCCATCATCTCGGTTAAGCTCGTCGATGGTGTTTCAGGCGCCATCGAACATATCGAGACGTTCTCTTCGCACCACACCGAGGCGATCGTCGCCGAGGATGCAAAGGCCGTCGAGCGCTTCTTCAACGAGATCGACTCGGCGATCCTTTTGCACAACGCCTCGACGCAGTTTGCCGATGGCGGCGAGTTCGGCATGGGCGCCGAGATCGGGATCGCCACAGGCAAGATGCATGCGCGGGGGCCGGTCGGTGTCGAACAGCTGACATCGTTCAAGTACCGCGTGCGCGGCAACGGCCAGCTCCGGCCGTGATGGGGATTGCCCTCCCTTTGTGGGGAGGGTGGCGAGCAAGGCGAGCCGGGGGTAACAAACTGACGTCAGAGGCACCCCCACCCCGCTCCGCTGCGCGGATCGACCCTCCCCACAAGGGGGAGGGTGTTGCTTCGCAATATCTCCGCATGCCGCATGCCATGAAGGGCATGCAGGTTGGACTGTTTGGCGGGTCGTTCAACCCGCCGCATGCCGGCCATGGCCTTGTCGCCGAGATCGCCATGCGCCGCCTGCAACTCGACCAGCTGTGGTGGATGGTGACCCCGGGCAACCCCCTGAAAAGCACGCGCGAGCTGGCGCCGCTGGCAAAGCGCATCGAGCTGTCGGAGGCGATCGCCGAAAACCCGCGCATCAAGGTCACTGCCTTCGAGGCGGCGCATCATGTGCGCTACACCGCCGACACGTTGGCGCTGATCAAGGCGCGCAATCCGGGCGTCGATTTCGTCTGGATCATGGGGGCGGACAACCTGCGCGATTTCCACCGCTGGCAGCGCTGGCGCCAGATCGTGATGACCTTCCCGATCGCCGTCATCGACCGGCCTGGGGCGACGCTGTCGTTCCTGTCTTCGGTGGTCGCCAAGACCTTCGATTATGCCCGCGTCGACGAAGGTGACGCCCCGCTGCTGGCGCGGATGAAGGCCCCCGCCTGGACCTTCATCCATGGTCCGCGTTCGCTGCTGTCGTCGACAGCGCTGAGGAACGGGACCGCCAAGGAAAAGCCTAGCTCTTGATCGGGATCCAGAGTTCGTAGCCGCCATTGCCGGTCGCCGGGTCGAAGGTCTCGGGGTAGAGTTCGAAGTTGGGGCCGTCGGCGGCTTCATGGCCCGATGTCGGCAGCCACTTGCTCCATACCGTATGGGTGATGCGGCGGATCATCGAGATGTGGTCGGTGGTGGCAAACACCGCATAGCGCTGCGGGGCGATGCGCAGGCGGCTGTACTCGGATGTCAGGTCCGAGAAGTCCTTGACCTCGACGCCGGCGATGTACTCGAAGCTGTCGTCGTCAAAGTTGTGGCAGACGCCGTAGCCGACATAGTTCTTCTGGCCGGGCACGCTGCCGAAATGCGGGCCGAAGCGCTGCCACAGCGACGGGATCGCCAGGCTGGTTTCGCTGGTGTAGCGCTGGCCGAAGCCGGCGATGAGCAAGGGGCCGCCGTCGACAAAGCGTGACGGGGCGAGGTTTTCGACAAAGGTTTCATCCATCTTGAGAAGCTCCAGGCGTTGGGGCTGGGATACGGAGCCGTTCGCGCGCACCTCCTCGGGCGTCTGCCCGAAGCGGTCGCGGAAGGCCCGGGTGAACGCCTCATGCGAGCCATAACCGGCGTCGAGCGCGACCGCCAAAATGTCGGGCGCACCCTTGGCCAGAGCATGCGCCGCGTCGGTCAGGCGGCGAGCCCTGATGTAGCCCGTGACCGAATGGCCGGTGGCGGCTGCGAAGGCCCGGGACATATGGAAGCGCGAGACACCGCCAGCCGTGGCGATATCGTCGAGGCCGATGTCCTTGAAGTAGTGGCTTTCGATGTACCAGATGGCTTTCTGAACGGGTGTCATGGGTCTTTCCGGCATGAGAACGGCCCCGATATGCCTCTAGCCGGGGCGGTCCATTTGATCGCGCTTGCTGCACAGCGCCTTTTTGCAGCGATGTCGATGTCAAAACGACGCCTGCCCGACTTTTTTTGGCTTGGTCGGCATGGTCCATGTCGCAATTGCGGCTGCGCGCAAGCCCTGGACGAGCGACGTTGCTGCATGGATCAGCGGGACGACACGAGTACGGCCGAGGAGGGCGAACACACGCCGGCGATTGCCGTTGCCGGCGTGATCCTGGCGATGGCGCTGCTCGCCGTCGGCAATGGCCTGATGTTCGGCTACATTCCGGTCAGCCTGGGCGCTGCGGGCTATGCGCCGACCTGGGCCGGCTCGATCCTGACCGGACTTTCGGCAGGCGGCCTGGCCGGCTGCATGCTCACCGGCACGTTGGTGCGCCGCGTCGGCCATGCACGCGCCTATATGGTGTTCTCCGCGCTGATCGTACTCTCAAACGTCGCCGTGGCGGCCGGGCCGTTCCCGCTCATCTGGATTGCCGCCCGGGTGCTCTACGGCTTTGCTATCTGCGGGCTGTTCATCGTGGCCCAGAGCTGGCTCAACGATGCTGTCGGTAACGACATACGCGGCCGGGTCATGGCGACCTTCTATGTCGCCTATGTCGTCGGCCTCGGCGTCGGCTCGTTCCTGCTGCGCTTCATCGACATCGCAACGCCGCAGGCGCCGCTGCTTTGTGTTGCCTTCGCGGCCATTTCGATCCTGCCCGTGGGGCTGACCCGCCTGCGCCAGCCACCGCCGCCGCTGGCGGCCTCGGTCGCACTGGGGCGCGCGTGGCGCATCTCCCCCGTCGGCGTTGCCGGCATGTTGGCCGTCGGCGGGCTGTCGATGATGATCGCCGGCTTTGCTCCAATCCACGCGACGGCGAGCGGCTTCAGCCAGCAGGAGGTGGCCACATTGTTGTTTGCCATGCCGCTCGGCACGCTGCTGTTCCAGATTCCGTTCGGCTGGATTTCCGACCGCACCGACCGGCGCTATGTGTTGGTGGCGGCGGGGCTTCTGGTGGTGATCGCCGGTCTGGCCGCAAACCGTTTCGACGGCAGTGCCTTGCCGGTCATGGTCGCAATCTATGTGGTGTGGAGCGGAGCGAGCGAATCGATCTATTCGCTGTCGAGCGCGCATGCCAGCGACCGCGCCCACAAGGACGATCTCGTGGCGCTGTCGAGCAGCATGCTGTTTGCCTGGTCGCTGTCGGGTTTCATCGTGCCTGGCCTCGGTACCTTGCTGACCGCGTTCTACGGCACCCAGGCTTTCATGTATGTCGCGATTGCCGTAGCCGCCCTGTTCACAGTATTCGTGCTCTGGCGGCTGCGCATCAACCAGGCGGTGCCGGCGGGCGAGGCGGGCAGCTTTTCGCCCATGTCGGCGCAGTTGCCGCCATCGGCCGAGCCTTGAGCAGGGCAGGTATGGAAGCGGCCGGGCGATCAACTTGTTGTCGCTGTCTTGAAACTGTAGCCCAACTCTGCCTATCTGAATGGTGTCGCCCGAGTTCAGGGTGATTTGGTTGTTCCTGTCGGAAAGGAAAGACACTGAGAACAGCACTTCGGAAGAAGGCGGAAATTATGCCTTCGCCGGCCGGGATAGGCGAATTCGACGCCGTTGCCCGCGCCATCAAAACAGTCCTTGTCAGTCTGGAAGACTCCAAGGCCGAAGATATTGTCTCCATCGACATCCAGGGGAAATCGAGCCTAGGCGACTATATGGTCATCGCCTCGGGCCGGTCGCACCGTCATGTCGCGGCGGTTGCCGGTCATCTCCTCACAGCGCTGAAAGATGCCGGTCTCGGCACTGCCCGCGTCGAGGGGCTGTCGGGCGCCGACTGGGTGCTCATCGATTCAGGCGACATCATCGTCCATATCTTCCGGCCCGAGATCCGCGAGTTCTACAATCTCGAAAAGATGTGGCAGGCGCCGGATCTAGAGGAAGAAACGGTTCATTGAACCGTTAGACGCCAGGGATGAAGGTAGCGATACATGCCGTGGGCCGGATGAAAGCCGGCCCTGAGAAGGAACTCGCCGACCGCTATCTCGACCGGTTCTCGAAAAGCGGTGGTCCGCTCGGCTTCGACTTTTCCGGCGTTACCGAGATCGCCGAAAGCCGCGCCCGCGATGTTGACGAGCGGCGGCGCGAGGAAGCCGACAGGCTGCGTGCCCAGATGGTCTCTGGAACAGCGCTGATCCTGCTCGACGAGCGCGGCAAGAACTTCTCCTCACAACAATTCGCCGACAAGATTGCCGCGTTGCGCGATGGCGGCCAGCGCGGACTGATGATCGCGATTGGTGGGCCCGACGGCCATGACAAGGCGTTGCGCAACGAAGCCAACATGCTGATTTCCTTCGGCGCCGCGACATGGCCGCACCAGATGGTCCGCATCATGCTCGGCGAGCAACTCTATCGCGCCGCAACCATTCTTTCAGGGCATCCCTATCACCGCGCGTGAAATGCCCGGAATTCGACAAAATGGCTGGTCAAGGCTCCCGAGCGGCTATGCCGGCCAAACATGGTTGATGGTTCGTTAACGATGCCGCCGCTAGAGTCGCAAGCTTACAACCGGATCATCGCATGGCGCGGAGTACCCCAGTGAAGGCGTGGCTTCAACCATGCCGCGGCATCGTCGCGGCATGCTGGATTGCGCTTGCCTGTGGGGTTGCGTCGGCCCAGGTGGGGCCGCCCTTGCCGGATCCGGAACGAACCCGGTCCGAACTCGAGAATCTGTCGCGCGTCATCGAGGTTTCAGCCGAGCGGCGCGAAAAGCTGGCGGCCGAGATCGCCCAGGTGAAGAAAGATCATGCTTCGATCACGGCGGCGCTGATCCAGTCGGCCAAGACAGAACGCAAGCTTGCCCAGGATATCGAAGACATCGCCGGCAAGCTCGAGGGGCTGAAGGAGCAGGAGGCGGGCATCCGTACCTCGCTCAACATGCGCCGTGGCGTGCTCGCCGAGGTTCTGGGTGCGCTGCAGCGGATGGGCCTCAATCCGCCGCCGGCCATCCTGGTCAAGCCGGAGGACGCGCTGTCGTCGATCCGCAGCGCCATCCTTCTCGGCGCCGTGGTGCCCGAGTTGCGCTCGGAAACCGAGATATTGATGGCCGACCTCAAGGAGTTGTCGCGGGTGGTCGCCTCCATCGAGGCGGAGCGCGACCGCCTGACAACCGCTATGACGGCGCAGGCAGGCGAAAAGGCGCGGCTTGACCTGCTGCTCGAAGCCAAGGGCCGGCTGCGCTCGGAATCCGAGATCGCGCTTGCCGACGAAACAAAAAAATCGGCCGAACTTGCGGCGCGGGCCGAAAGTCTCAAAGATTTGATCGCCTCGCTCGACAAGCAGGCGGCGAAGAAGACGGCCGACGCGGAAGCTGCAAGGAAGCAGGCGGAGGAGGCTGCAAAGGCAGCAAACGAACCCGTCGTTCCTGTGGTGCCCGATGCCAACCAACTTGTTGCTTCCGCACCGTTTTCCTTGCTCCAGGGGCAGGTGGCGCTACCTGTTTCCGGGCGGGTAAAACGCCGCTTCGGTGCCGACGACGGCATAGGCGGAACCATGCTTGGGGACATGGTTGCGACACAATCGGGCGCCATCGTCACCGCTCCGGCGGATGGAAGCGTTCTTTATGCGGGGCCGTTCCGCTCCTATGGTCAACTCTTGATCCTCAACGCCGGCGATGGCTATCATGTCGTCTTGGCGGGGATGAGCAGAATCAGCGTCGCGCCGGGTCAGTCCGTACTAGCAGGCGAGCCGATCGGTGCGATGGGAGAGGCGAGGGTGGCGAGCACCTCAGCCTCGGACAATGCGAATGCGACGCCGGAACTCTATGTCGAGTTCCGCAAGGATGGAAAACCCGTCGATCCGACCCCGTGGTGGGCGGACCGTACCTCTGGAAGGACATGAGATGATGCGTAAACTGTCGCTTCTGCTTGCCGGGGCGCTGATGGGGGGCTCAGCGATGAGCCTGGTGTACGGCGCGCCTGGCTCGACAGCGAATGCGGCGGGTTCCGAAACCTACCGCCAACTCGCCATTTTCGGCGACATCTTCGAACGCGTGCGCGGCCAGTATGTGACCCCGCCGGACGAAAAGGCGCTGATCGAAAGCGCCATCAACGGCATGCTGACCTCGCTCGATCCGCATTCGTCCTATCTCAACGCTGAAGCCGCCAAGGACATGCGCGTCCAGACCAAGGGCGAGTTCGGCGGCCTCGGCATCGAGGTGACGATGGAAAACGAGCTGGTCAAGGTCATCACGCCGATCGACGACACGCCTGCCGCCAAGGCTGGCGTTCTGGCCGGCGATTACATCTCCAAGATCGACGGCGAAGAGGTTCGCGGCCTGACGCTGAACGACGCGGTCGAGAAGATGCGCGGCCTGATCAACACGCCGATCAAGCTGACGATCCTGCGCGAAGGCGCCGACAAGCCGATCGAGCTGTCGATCATGCGCGACGTCATCAAGGTCAAGGCCGTCAAGTTCCGCGTCGACAACGACGTCGGCTACCTGAAGGTCACCTCCTTCACCGAAAAGACCTTCGATGACTTGCAGAATGCGATCGACACGATCAAGAAGCAGGTCCCGACGGACAAGCTAAAGGGTTATGTGCTCGACCTGCGCCTCAACCCGGGCGGCCTGCTTGACCAGGCGGTCAGCGTATCCGACACCTTCCTCGACCGTGGCGAGATCGTTTCGACTCGTGGCCGCGATCCGAAGGACATCACCCGCTTCGACTCGCGTCCTGGCGATGATATCGACGGCAAGCCGCTGATCGTGCTGATCAATGGCGGTTCGGCGAGTGCCTCGGAAATCGTGGCCGGCGCGCTGCAGGACCTGCGCCGTGCGACCGTGGTGGGCACGCAATCCTTCGGCAAGGGTTCGGTGCAGACCATCATCCCGCTGGCCGAGAACGGCGCGCTCAGGCTGACGACGGCGCTCTATTACACGCCGTCGGGCAAGTCGATCCAGGGCAAGGGCATTACGCCCGACATCAAGGTCGACCAGCCGCTGCCGGCAGACCTGCAGGGCCGCGACGTGACGCGTGGCGAATCCGAGCTCAAGGGCCACATCAAGGGTGCTGAGGAAAGCGACAAGGGGTCGGGCTCGGCAGCCTATGTGCCGCCGGAGCCGAAGGACGACCTGCAGCTCAACTATGCGCTGGAGCTGTTGCGCGGACAGAAGACCGATCCGGCCTTCCCGCCCAACCCCGACAAGGCCGTGATGAACCAGCAGTAAGGGGCGGCCGGCGAAGCGCTGGCCTGCTCAACATGACAATGCCATGCTGCCGGGACCGCAAGGTTCCGGCAGTTTGATTCGGGGAGGCTGGCTTCGGCCATAGAGCGGCTTGGTGCAGATCGAAAAGGAAATCGACCGTCCGCTCGGACAGGCGCCGCGCCGTCCAGCCGGCAAGCGCTTCGCCTGGTTGCGCAAGGGCCCGCTGCTTGCCGGACTGTGCATTGTGGCGCTGGTAGCGGCGTCGGCCTCGATTGCATTTCGCCAGAAGCCGTTTCGCACGCCCGAAGTTGTTGCGGTGGCGGTGCCCGAACCTGTTGCCGCCCCGGCCCAGCCCGTGGCCAAGCCGAAACCGGCACCGACCAGCGGCGGCCCGCAGATCATCCGCGTCAATCCACCCGAGAGCGAGGGTGGTGCCGTGGTCGTCCGCGACCCGTCGGCCGTCGGGCAGAATGTGCGCATTGCCCACCTGCCGGAGAAGGCACTGATCGAGGACAGCGCGGCCGGGCCGTTGCCGATCCGCGCCGCCGACGGGCGCCGCCCGTTCGACGTCTATGCCCGGGCCTGGTCGGGTGCGCGCGGGGCGCGGGTGGCGATCGTGATCGGCGGGCTCGGACTGTCGCAGACCGGAACCCAGACGGCGATCGGCAAGCTGCCGCCGGAGATCACGCTTGGCTTCGCGCCACAGGGCAACAGCCTTGGCCGCTGGATGCAGGCGGCGCGGCGCGAGGGCCACGAGATCGTCATGCAGGTGCCGCTGGAGCCATTCGATTTTCCCAACGTCAATCCCGGACGCAATACGCTGACGGTCGACGCAAGTTCGGACGAAAACCTCAAGAACCTGCGCTGGACGCTGTCGCGGACGACCAACTACACCGCCGTGATGAATTATATGGGCGCGCGCTTCTCGACGAGCCCGGAGGCGATGGGTGTGATGATGGCCGAGCTCGGCAAGCGCGGCATCGGTTATGTCGATGACGGCTCTTCGGCACGCAGCCTGGCGCCCGAGACGGCGCTGAAGAACGGCGTGCCGTTTGCGACCGGCGATGCCATCATCGACGGCGTGCAGGATCGTGGCGCGATCCTCGACAAGCTCGACGAGCTGGAGCGGACGGCGCGCGCCAAGGGCTTTGCCATCGGAACCGGCAATGCGTTCGACGTCACGGTCGACGCCGTGGCCTCATGGGCAAGCGAGGCACGCAAGCGCGGCATCGAGATCGTGCCGATTTCGGCTGTGGCGAGCGACCCCGAACGAGGATAGGAAACGATGTCGAAAACCCTGAACGCGCCTGAAGATCTGCCTTACCGCCCCTGCGTCGGCATCATGGTGCTGAACGCCAGGGGAATGGTCTGGGCCGGGCGCCGCATCGCCGAGCCGGACAGCGAATTGTCGAATACAGACCAGCTGTGGCAGATGCCGCAGGGCGGCATCGACAAGGGCGAGGAGCCATATCCGGCGGCCATGCGCGAGCTTTACGAAGAGACCGGCATGCGCAGCGTCAGCCTGCTTGCCGAGGCGCCCGACTGGATCAATTACGACCTGCCGCCGCATCTTCTGGGTATCGCGTTCAAGGGGAAATATCGCGGCCAGACGCAGAAATGGTTCGCTTTCCGCTTCGAGGGCGATGAAAGCGAGATTGCCATCAATCCGCCTCCCGGCGGCCATTCGGCCGAATTCGACCGTTGGGCGTGGAAGCCGATGTTCGAGCTGCCGGAGCTGATCGTGCCATTCAAGCGCAGGGTTTACGACGAGGTTGTCGCAGCCTTCCGGCACTTGGCCGGATAGGCCTTCCGGCTGCCGCCCTTGACAAGCAGGGCAGGGTCGGCGACCCTTCGCCTATGTTCACCTACGCTCATATTGGCAGCTTTGCCCTGTTTCGGGTCTGCCCTATCGCGGGATCCTAGCCCCGGCTCGGTCGCTTTGCGACGTCCGAGCCCCAGGGGCACATTCTTCAACGCATGAATCATGAGAACCGGAACGCGTAGCGGAACGGTCTGAACATTTGGAAACGTCCGTTTGCGCGGACGGACCGGTCGCGCGCGTTTCCGCGACGGCCGGACGAGAATCTATGAGGCATCCATTGCGCCAGAACATCAAGCAGCGCCGCGAACATGAGATCGTGGTGAGCGAAAACGACCATGCCAGGCTGACCGGCCTTGCCGAATCCAGCCTCGAACGCCTGCCGGGCATTGCCGAGGAACTGCTCGCCGAAATGGAGCGCGCCAAGATCAAGCCGCTCAGCCGTATCCCGGCCAATGTCGTGCGCATGGGCTCGACCGTGACGTTCCGCGGTGGCGACGGCGAGGTCAAGACGGTGACGCTGGTCTATCCCGGGAAGGCGGACATTGCCGAAGGCAAGGTCTCGATCCTGACACCTGTGGGTGCGGCGCTGATCGGCCTTCGCGAAGGCCAGTCGGTCGCCTGGACGTCACGCGACGGCCGCCGTCTCGAACTCGAGATCGTTGCCGTCGAAGCACCGCGCGCGGACGCCAACTGACGGGCCGCGAGCTCCAACCAGCCCAATTCTGAAATCCCGCCCGTGCGTTCACCTTGACGCCCGGCGCTGCATGCCGGGCAACGACCGGTGCTTGCGGAGACAAGCCATGTCCAAATGTCAGCTGACGACCAAGGATTTCGCCATCGTCAAGACGATGCTCGACCGCCTGGCGTGGTCGGGCGGCCCGCTGGTGGCACTTTTGCGCCGGAAGCTCGCGTCGGCACATGTGGTGTTTTCGAACGAAGCCGATGCCGACGTGGTGACGTTGAACAGCCGCGTCACTTTCAGCGTCGATGGCGGTGCACCCCATACCCGTATTGTCGCGCATGGGCCGATGGACGGCATGGTCGGCCAGATCATCCCGATCACCGTGCCGCGCGGGCTTGCCCTGCTCGGCTTGCGCAAGGGCCAGTCGATCATTGTCGACTGCGGCCGTGGTGAGACCGAGACCATCCGTGTTGACGAAATCCACTACCAGCCGGAGGCGGCGCGGCCGGGAATAGCGACGCCGGAAGTTCGCCCAAACCTGGCGGACCGTCGCTTTCCGGTGCTGGTGTTCAGTGCCGATGAGCCACAACCCCTTGGCGCGCCGAGAAAAATCCGGCACATCTCGGGAAATGGCGATGACCCAGGCCCCACGGCGGCCTGACGGGCGCCGTTCTACAGCGTCCGCGTCATGTTCGAGGGCACCGATGTTGTAGAAGCTTGAGTTTCTGTATGCCCCGAAATCGGAACCAGGTTTCGAGGGCATGCATCTGGGGGCGCAATGAAGGTCATAGTCGTCGGTGGTGGCGTCATCGGGGTGACGACCGCCTACTACCTGGCCGAGGCGGGCCACGAGGTGGTCGTTTACGACCGCCAGAAGGGACCGGCGCAAGAAACCAGCTACGCCAACTCGGGCGAGATCTCCTCTGGCTGTGCCTCGCCGCTGGCGGCACCCGGGGTGCCGCTCAAGGCGCTCAAATGGCTGGCGATGAAGGACGGGCCATTTTCCTTCCGGCCGAAATTCGATCCCAAGATGTGGATGTGGCTCGCCCGGATGCTGCGCAATTGCACGGCCGAGCGTTACCAGGCCAACAAGTCCTTGATGGTGCCGCTCGCCGAATACAGCCGCGACCTGCTGCGTGTACTGCGCGAAGGCACCGACATCGCTTATGACGAACTCAGCCACGGCACGTTGCAGCTGTTTCGAACCCAGGAGCAACTCGACGGCATCGGCTCCGACTTGGCCGTGCTCGACAAGTTCGAGGTGCCTTACGAAATCCTCGACGCTGCCGGCTGCATTGCAGCCGAGCCGGGCCTGGCCGGCGCACGCCACGATATCGCCGGCGGCCTGCGCCTGCCTGACGACGAAACCGGCGATTGCCGATTGTTTGTCCAACGGCTGACGGAACTCTGCGTCGAGCGCGGTGTCGTGTTCAAGTTCGGCCAGAAGGTCTTTTCGATCGATGCTTGGGCCGGAAAAGTCCAACGCATCACAGCCGACGGTCCCGGAGAGGCCGACGCGTTCGTCCTGGCTGCGGGCAGTTACTCCGAGCGCTTCATGCGCAAGCTGCACCAGCGCTTGCCGGTCTATCCGCTGAAGGGATACTCGCTGACCGTGCCGGTTGCCAATGCGGTTGCCGCGCCGGTGTCGACGGTCATCGACGAAACCTACAAGGTCGCCATCACCCGGCTTGGCGATCGCATCCGTATCGGCGGCACGGTCGAGATGTCTGGCTTCGACCTGACCTTGCACGAATCGCGCCGTGCCCCGCTCGAACGGTCGCTGGGCGAGCTGTTTCCCGGTGCTGGCGATTTGCGCGAGGCGCATTTCTGGTGCGGCTTGCGGCCGATGACGCCGGACGGTCCGCCGATCCTGGGAAGGACGAAATTGCCGAACCTTTACATCAATATCGGCCACGGCATGCTTGGCTGGACCATGGCCTGCGGCTCGGGGAAAATCCTGGCCGACATGATCTCCGGCCGCGAGCCGGAGATCGATATCAGCGGGCTCGGCCCAGCGCGTTTTTGGGGCTGAGGTCAGGCCACCTTCTTCAGCGAGCGCGGCGCTTCCGCCGACTGGTACATCGAGATGACATGGCCGTCGGGATCGGCGAATTCAGACGACCAGCCCTCCGGCGCGTGACTCACCGGGGTGACGATGGTCACGCCCTTGTCGGCGAGGGTTGAAACGACGTCGTCGATGCCGCCCTCGGCGATTTCGAAGACGATGATCGGTGAGTTGCCCGGGCGCGATTCCATCCTGAAGAAGATCAGGTCGACGCCGTTTACGGTCTGGGCGATGAGCCAGTCGCCTCCTGTATCCGCGTCGCCTTCCATGCGCTGGACATCGAGGCCCATGACATCGCGATAAAACGCTTCCGTCTTGTCGATGTCCGAGACGTAGTAGCAGATGTTGCCGAGTTTGCTTTTGCCGAACATTTGGTCACTCCGTGATTTCGGTTGCACGTCTGCTAGGTTGCCGTGCAGCCGGGTTTTGTGAGGTGCCGATGACAAAAAGGTGCCCGTCGGGATCGTGGCTGGCGAGCAGGGCTCCCGGTTGCCTGGCCAACGCGAGCAGGGAGCGCCTGATGCTGCCGAAGGCAAGTGTGCCGCACAGGCCCGGAATTTCTCCAACGGGATCGCCGCCAAACGCCAGCCAGCGCTGCCGGATCTCGGAGATGCGCTGACGAAGGGCCGGATCGGCAAGGCGCTGCAGCCAGGCGATTTCCTGTCGGGTATGGCCGGTCAAAGCCAGCAGCGTCGTCGTGCGCAGGCTGGGCGGCAAAGTCGCCACGAAGCGGACCGGCGCAGTTTCATGGGGCGTTGGTTCGCAGCTGCCGACCGCGAATGGCGCTTCACGCTTTTTCCGCCGCACTGCCGAACGCGCGTCGAAGGCGGCGCGGCGGCGCAACGCGCCTTCCAGCCAGCGCCGATTCTCGATCTTCGACAGGTCGGTGCGTCCCGCTTCGACGGCTGCGACAAGCACTATCTGCAGCAGGTCCTCGGCCTCGTCGGCGCGTCGTGTGGCGCGCCGGGCCTTGCGCAGCAATTCTGCGTAGGGGCGGGGCAGCAAATCCGTTTCCTCGTATGGAGCGGCGATGTTAGCGGATGTGCGAAATTGTCGGAAGGGTTTAGATGAACAGCGCCCGTTCGCGTTCCACCGACTTGGTGATGAAACCCGCCACGGTCTGGATACGGCGCAGTGGCCGGACGGACTCGTGATAGACCAGCCAGTAGGCGCGGCGGATCGGCGCGATCGCCGTAACCGGCACGATCTCCGAGATGGTGCGGGCAATGAAGGTGTGCAGGATACCGATGCCGGCGCCCGAGCGCACCGCCTCGACCTGGCCGAGCGCCGACGAAATCGAAAAGGCGGATTCCCACGAAGGGCTGAACTCGGCGGCATAGTCGAGCGAGGGGCTGACAACCAGGTCGGGCACGTAGCCGATCAGGCGATGGCCGGACAGTTCCGAGCGCGAGGCGGGCAGGCCATGTGCCTCCGCATAAGCGCGCGAGGCAAACAGGCCGAGCGAGTAGTCGACCAGCTTTGCCGCCACCAGCCGGCCTTCGCTCGGCCGTTCCGTGGTGATGGCGATGTCGGCTTCGCGTCGGGACAGCGAAAACGTCCTGGGCACCGGCACCAGCTGGATGCGCAGGTCGGCGTGTTGCGCGGTCAGCGTGCCGAGACGCTGCGCCAGGAAGGCGACGCCAAAACCGTCGGGCGCGCCGATGCGCACAGTGCCCGACACCTCGTCGCCTTCGCCCGATATCTCGGCGCGGGCGGTCAGCATGTCAGCTTCCATGCGCTCGGCGACTTCGAGGAAGCGTTCGCCGGTTGGCGTCAGTTCGCTGCCGGTGGTCAGCCGCCGGAACAGCTTTGTCTTCAAGGCCTCTTCGAGTGCTGCGACGCGCCGCGAAACCGTTGCGTGGTTGAGCTCCAGCCGGCGTGCCGCGCCAAGGATCTGGCCGGTGCGGGCCACGGCGAGGAAGATGCGGACGTCATCCCAGTTCATCGAAGGCCTCCATTGCGGACGTCGTTCCTCACCCGTTTACGGGCAGAGGATGCTGGCAGGCAGGTGGGGGCATTTCTGGGCTTGCCAACAAAGCGCTGCCCCCTCATCAGGCCCTTCGGGCCATCTTCTCCCCATGAGACGGGTAGAAGGAACGACTGCACCCTACTATGCATGAAATCGCATTCAAGCTCCTCTTGGCCTTTATTTTTTGCACAACGGTTGCGTTCGCCCTCGCGTTGCATATGCGCGCTTTAAGCAGGACAATGAGCCATCAACAAGCAACTGGGAGAGAGACGATGGTCGATTACGGTCATTTCATCGGCGGCAAGCATGTCGCTGGCACCAGCGGACGCAAGCAGGACGTTCTGCAGCCGATGGACGGCTCGGTGCGTGCTACCGTAGCACTTGCCTCGGCGCAGGAACTGCGCGCCGCTGTCGAAAACGCCAAGGCAGCGCAGCCGGCATGGGCCGCCACCAACCCGCAGCGCCGCGTTCGCGTGCTGATGCGTTTCCTCGAACTGGTCAACAAGGAATACGACTCGCTGGCCGAACTGCTGGCGCGCGAGCATGGCAAGACCATCGCCGACGCCAAGGGCGACATCCAGCGCGGCCTCGAAGTCGTCGAAGTCTGCATCGGTGCCCCGCACATGATGAAGGGCGAGTTCACCGACGGCGCGGGCCCCGGCATCGACGTCTACTCGATGCGCCAGGCGCTCGGCGTCGTCGCCGGCATCACCCCGTTCAACTTCCCGGCGATGATCCCGCTGTGGAAGATCGCTCCGGCGATCGCCTGCGGCAACGCCTTCATCCTGAAGCCGTCCGAACGCGATCCGGGCGTGCCGATGCGCATCGCCGAACTATTCCTCGAAGCTGGTCTTCCGGCGGGCATTCTCAACGTCGTCAACGGTGACAAGACTGTCGTCGACGCGATCCTCGACGATCCGGATATCAAGGCCGTCGGCTTCGTCGGCTCGACGCCGATCGCCCAGTACATCTACAGCCGTGGCTGCGCCAACGGCAAGCGCGTCCAGTGCTTCGGCGGCGCCAAGAACCATATGATCATCATGCCCGACGCCGACATGGACCAGACCGTCGATGCGCTGATCGGCGCCGGCTACGGCTCGGCCGGCGAGCGCTGCATGGCGATCTCGGTTGCCGTGCCTGTCGGTCACGACACCGCCGAGCGGCTGATGGAAAAGCTGATCCCGCGCGTCGAGAGCCTGAAGGTTGGCCCCTCGACCGACTCCTCGGCCGATTTCGGCCCGGTGGTGACGCGTGAGGCGCTGGAGCGCATCAAGGGTTACGTCGACATCGGCGTCAAGGAAGGCGCCAAGCTCGTCGTCGACGGCCGCGGCTTCAAGATGCAGGGTTACGAGAACGGCTTCTACATGGGCGGCTGTCTGTTCGACAATGTCACCGCTGACATGCGCATCTACAAGGAAGAGATCTTTGGCCCGGTTCTGTCGGTCGTGCGCGCGCCGACCTACGAGAACGCCATCAAGCTCGCCAACGACCACGAAATGGGCAACGGCGTTGCCATCTTCACCCGCGACGGCGATGCCGCTCGTGACTTTGCATCGCGCGTCCAGGTCGGCATGGTCGGTATCAACGTGCCGATCCCGGTGCCGATTGCCTACTACACCTTCGGCGGCTGGAAGGCGTCGTCCTTCGGCGACCTGAACCAGCATGGTCCGGACGCGTTCCGCTTCTACACCAAGACCAAGACGGTGACCTCGCGTTGGCCGTCGGGCGTCAAGGATGGTGCGGAGTTCGTCATCCCGACGATGAACTGACGTATCTCCCGAGACTGAAATGAAACGGGCGCCCTTGGGCGCCCGTTTTACGTTTCATCCTCTTCCTCCGGCCCCGGCCGATACTCCAGCAGGTCGCCCGGCTGGCAATCGAGCTCGGCGCAGATGCGCGCCAGCGTCGAAAAGCGCACACCGCGAACCTTGCCGGATTTGAGCAGCGACAGGTTCTGTTCGGTGATGCCGACCTTGGCAGCGAGCTCCTTCGAGCGCATCTTGCGGCGCGCAAGCATGACATCGAGATTGACGACGATCGGCATGTCAGATGAACCGCTTGTTGTCGTCGTCGATCTCCGACGCCACTGCAAGCAGGTGGCCGAAGACGATCAGTATGCCCGACAGAATCACGGCGAGCAGCTCGTGCGTGCCGAAGCTGATCGCCAGGAAACGCTGGCCGACAGGCATGTCGAGGCTGACGATCAGCGAAACCAAGGGCGGAGCCAGGATCATCGCAATCGCGTTGGCGAGGAAGGCGATGCCCGAGAGCCGCATCAAGCGGGCGCTCTCGGCACCGACAATGTCATGCAGCGCGATTTCGCGGAACGCCCGCCGCAGCGTCTGCAGCGCCCAGATCAGCAGCCCCGCCTGAGCGAGAAATGCCGTCGCCAGCAACAGTACCGTTGAAGCCGACAGCTGTGCCGGCTTGGGAAGTGCCAATTTTTCGATGACGAAATTGCCGATCCAGGTCGGGTCCGACCAGGCCAGCCACAGGCCGTAGGCGACAAACAGGGCGACGACGCCCATCAAAGCCGAAATCAGCATCTCCATCCGCCGACTCAGCAGCCGGGCACGTTCGCGTGCAGCTTTCATTTCTTGCCTCTTCAAATTCTGTTTGCAAAAATTATCGTAAAACAATAAGTCAGCGCTGTCAAACAACCATATGGAGGCATTATGTCGGCTCAAGGACGTTCGATTGCGGCGCTGGCCGGGCTGCTGGCGCTGTCTGCCTGCGCCTCGCTCAACCCGATGGCGCTGACCAAGCTTGCCGGCCTCGACCCGCTGGAGATCGCACCGGAGCAGATCAGCGTCGCGGCAGTCATGCCTGTCCCGCTCAGGCTGCGCACTGGCGATGTCGTGCTGCATTTTGTCATGGATGCACCAGCGCCCTATGGTCCGATCGACGAAAAGCTGCCGCTCGAAATCGTCGCCGGCGACAATGCGCCAGGGGTCTCGGCCAGTCCTTCCTTCGAACGAATCCAGGTCGCCCGCGTCGCCGAGGCCGATCGGGCCCGGCTGGCTGCGGCGCAGGCCAAGGCGCGCGCCTTCAAGGCGACTGGCAGGAAAGACGGCAAAGGCAGCATAGCGGTGACGATCGCGGGCGGCTGCCGCGACGGCGCCATAAATCCGGGGCCGCTGATGGCGGAGATCTACATGCGCAGCAAGGCGGACGAGCAATACTTCCCGCTGATGTCGTCTCTGAACCTCAGAAAACTGGTGGGCGACGAGGCCATCGCCAAGATGCCGGACTGCGAAGCCGCGAAGGGCTGAGGTGCCGCTGCTTGTCCCTGTCTTTGGCGTGTTGGGTTGCCGGAGCTACAGCTTCATATCCTGTTGTCGGAGCAAGCGATTGAACAGCCCTATGCCCCGGGGCCTTCTGTGTGCCGTTCGTGTTAAGATGTGCCCTGACCTTTCCGTACAGATGCGGCGGCAAGGAGGTGTCGAATGGCACTTACGCTCGCATTTCGCACAAGCGGGCTGGCAGCACTCGGCGTTGCGCTGATGCTGCCGGCAACGCCTGCAGTCGCCGAGCTGTTTTGCAGCAATCATGATGCTATCGTCGCTGGTCTGACGGACAGTTTTCACGAGCGACGCTTTGGCTACGGCGTCGCCAGCGACGCCGCCATCATCGAAATCTACGTCTCTGACGACGGCACCTGGACCGTGCTGATGTTGGATGTCACGGGGCGCAGTTGCGTGCTCGCCGCCGGTGACGGCTGGGAGAGTTCAATCGAGGACGTTCGGGAAACCGAACCCAGGCACTGATTGCCTCAAGCAGCGTCAACGCGTTGCCGCCGCTTCGGCGTGGGCGCGCAACATCGACATCAGCCGTTCGGCTTCCTGGGCCGCACCTTCCTCGTCATGCTCGAGAATGGAACGGATCAGCGCCACGTGATGTTCGGCCGACGCGGCGAGCCCGGTGTCGCGCTGGTAGCGGAACCAGAAGCGGCGGCTGTGGGTCTGCAAGGGTGCTGCGAGGCGAGCGGCGAAGTCGTTGTCGGCGGCGAGTGCGAGTGCCTCATCGAGCGCCTTGTCGGCTTCGAGGAAGCCGAGCACGTCGCTTGACAACACCGCCTTTTGCATCGCAAGGGCCGCGGCATGGAATTGGTTGGCGGCGTCGCGGGTGACGAAACGGGCTGCAGAGCGGGCAAGTACCTGCTCGATGCCGCGACGCGCGTCGAGCACGCGCAGCCAGTCGCCGGGGTGCAGCGGCGCGATCGCCAGGCCGGCACGCGGCCTGATTTCGACCAGCCCCTCCCAGGCCAGGCGCTGGATCGCTTCGCGCACCGGTGTGCGGCCGAGGCCGAGCCGATCGATCAGTCCGCCTTCGGTGGCAATGCTGCCTGGGGCGAGTTCGAGGGTAACGATCAGCCGTTCCAGCTCAAGATAGGCTCTCGTCGCAGCCGGTTCCAGTTTCTCAGCTTGCATGACCGAATCTCTTGAAAGCTCAATGATATATTTTTGATATATCAGATGCGAATGCCAATTGACAACGGTGGCCGCTTCGTCATATATCAGTGATATATCAGATGGAGAAAGCGCCATGTGGGCCGGAGTCATCCCAGCAGTCACCACCAAGTTCACGGCAGACGATCGCCTCGATCATGCCGAAATGGAGCGTTGCTTCGCGCTGCAGATGGAGGCCGGATGCGACGGCCTGATCGTCGCCGGCTCGCTCGGCGAGGGCCCGATGCTTTCGCATGACGAAAAGATCGAAGTGCTGAAGACGGCCCAGAAGGTCGCCGCCGGCAAGCCGGTGCTACTGACGGTCAACGAGGCCGGCACCCGCGAGGCGGCCGCGATCGCCAAGCGCGCCGCCAAGGAAGGCGCCTCCGGCCTGATGGTCGTGCCGAGCCCGATCTACCACACCAATGCGGAAGAGACGGTTGCCGCCCTGCGTGCCGTCGCTGAAGCCGGCGACCTGCCGGTGATGATCTATTCCAACCGGCTCGCCTACCGCGTCGACGTCACCGTCGACCAGATGGAGGAACTGGCGTCCGACAAGCGCTTCGTTGCGGTCAAGGAATCGTCCGACGACATCCGCCGCTCGACCGAGATCATCAACCGCCTCGGCACCCGCTACGATCTCTTCACCGGCGTCGACAACCTCGCTTTTGAGGCTCTTTCGGTCGGTGCCATCGGCTGGGTCGCCGGTCTGGTCGTTGCCTTCCCGCGCGAAACGGTCGCCATCTACCAGCTGATGAAGCAAGGCCGGCGCGAAGAGGCGCTCGCCATCTACCGCTGGTTCCGTCCCCTGCTCGATCTCGACGTCTCGACCTATCTGGTCCAGAACATCAAGCTGGCGGAAGTGCTGGCGATCGGTTCCAATGATCGCGTGCGGATGCCGCGCAAGCCACTATCCGGCGAGCGCCGCAACGCAGCGGAAAAGATCATCAAGGATGCTCTTGCCGTCCGCCCGGCGCTGCCGAAGTTCTGATCGGGGAAGAACGCTTCGGGGGAGGCATGGGATGAGCTCAGCAGTCGACGAGATCGACATCGCCATCATCGGTGCCGGCATCGTCGGCATCGCGGCGGCTGCCTATCTCGTTGAAGCTGGCCGCAAGGTGACCGTGTTCGATCGAACCGGCATCTGCGAGGAAACCAGCTCCGGCAATGCCGGTGCCTTCGCCTTCTCCGATGTCTTGCCGCTTGCCCACAAGGGCATGATGCGCAACGTGCCGAAATGGCTCGCCGATCCGCTTGGCCCGCTCACCATTCCGCCCGCCTATCTGCCAAAACTCGCGCCATGGCTCTATCGCTTCTGGCGTGCCGGGGCACCCGCCAATTACGAGGCGAGCCTTGCGGCGCAGGTCGGGTTGATGAAGCTCGCCGAGCAGGAATGGGCATCACTGATGGCGCGATCGGGCACCGGATCGATGCTGCGCGAGGACGGCTCGCTGGAGCTCTATGAGAGCGAGGCGGAGTTCAAGGCGGCGCTACCGAGCTGGGCGGCGCGTGACCGTTTCGGCATTGCCTACCAGCATCTCGAAAAGCGCGAGCTTGCCGGCTATCAGCCCGGCCTCGTCGATCGCTTCACGCGCGGCACATTCGTGCCCGGCTGGAAGACGGTGTCGGACCCGAAGGACCTCGGCAAGGCGATCTGGCGCCACGCTGAATCCAGCGGTGCTTCCCTTGTCAAAGGCGATGTCGGGCTTGTCAGGCTCTCCGGGGACCGCATCCTGATCCAGCTCAAGCAGGGTCGCACGCTTTTCGCGCGCCAGGTGCTGATCGCCGCGGGCGCCTGGTCGCATCTGCTGGCGCGCCAGCTCGGCGATGTCATCCCGCTCGAAACCGAGCGCGGCTACAACACCACGCTTCCTACCAGTGCCTTCGATGTGAAGCGCCAGCTGATCTTCTCCGGACATGGCTTCGTCATCACCCCGCTTACCACCGGCCTGCGTGTCGGCGGCGCGGTCGAGCTTGGTGGGCTGGCCCGCGCGCCGAACTATGCCCGCTCGAAGGCGATGCTGGAAAAGGCGCAAAAATTCCTGCCGGGACTCGACCCGTCTGGCGGGCGTGAGTGGATGGGCTATCGCCCGTCCTTGCCCGACTCGCTGCCGGTCATCGGTGGCTCGCGCAGCCATCCCAACGTGCATTACGCCTTTGGCCACGGCCATCTCGGCCTGACCCAGGCGGCCGCCACCGGCCGGCTGGTGCGCGACCGCATGCTCGGCCAGAAGCCGGCTCTCGATCTCACCCCCTTTTCGGCACAACGTTTCTGACGCAAGGTACCTCCATGGCGCGCCATTCCTTCTTCTGTATCGACGGCCACACCTGCGGCAATCCGGTGCGACTGGTGGCGGGCGGCGGCCCTCGCCTCGAAGGTTCGACGATGATGGAACGGCGGGCGCATTTCCTCGCCGAATACGACTGGATCCGCACCGGGCTGATGTTCGAGCCGCGCGGCCATGACGTGATGTCGGGCTCGATCCTCTATCCGCCAACGCGCGAGGATTGCGACGTCGCCATCCTGTTCATCGAGACCTCCGGCTGCCTGCCAATGTGCGGCCATGGCACCATCGGCACGGTGACGATGGCGATCGAGCACGGGCTGATCAAACCGAAGACGCCCGGCACGCTGCGCCTCGATACGCCGGCCGGCCTCGTCATCGCCGAATACAAGCAGGTCGGCGATTATGTCGAGGAGGTGCGCATCACCAACGTGCCGTCCTTCCTCTATGCCGAAGGGCTTTCGGTGGAGTGCCCGGTGCTTGGCGAGATCAAGGTCGACGTCGCCTATGGCGGCAACTTCTACGCTATCGTCGAGCCGCAGGAAAACTACCGCGACATGGCTGACTACACCGCCGGCGATTTCATCGCCTGGAGCCCGGTCGTGCGCCAGCGCCTGAACGAGAAATACGCGTTCGTGCATCCCGAAAATCCCGGCATCAACCGGCTGTCGCACATGCTGTGGACGGGCGAGCCGAAGCATGCAGAGGCGCACGCCCGCAACGCGGTGTTCTACGGCGACAAGGCCATTGATCGCTCGCCCTGCGGCACCGGCACGTCGGCGCGCATGGCGCAGCTTCACGGCAAGGGCAAGCTCAGGGCGGGCGACGATTTCGTGCACGAATCGATCATCGGTTCGCTGTTCAAGGGACGGGTCGAACGCGAGGTCGAGATGGCCGGCAAGAAGGCGATCATTCCCTCGATCGGCGGTTGGGCGCGGATGACTGGATTGAACACCATCTTCATCGACGATCGTGATCCGTTCGCGCATGGATTCATAGTCAAATAGTCGTATGGCAGGGAGCAGGAGTAGCCAATATGTCTAGACATTCTTAGGAAGGAGACCATCGGCGAGACGCAAGGACCTGTTGCGGTTGCGTATTTTGGCGCTACATTCTTCGATCATGGCGCGCAAAATCACCGGAATCGGCAAAGACATTGCGTTGAGCCAATGATAGGTTCGCGATAGTCCAGGGCTTGGACAACATAAAACAGAGGCGGCGGAAAACGCTGTCCGGCAAGCGGCAACGGGTTGAAGAATCACGTTGCAATCCAGGCTCGAAACTTTAGGACTAGGGGAAATATCAAAAGGAATGCGCGCATGGCGCGACATTCCAGGGGAGCCGCATCCATATGCAGTATTTCGTCCAGCAGATGGTCAATGGGCTGACGCTGGGGTCTATCTATGGCCTCATCGCGATTGGCTACACGATGGTCTATGGCATCATCGGCATGATCAATTTCGCCCATGGCGACATTTTCATGCTCGGCGCCTTCATTGCGCTGATCGTGTTCCTGATCCTGAGCAGCATCTTTGTCTCGGTCCATGTCGTGCTGTTCCTGCTCGTCATGATGGTCGTGGCGATGGTGATGACCAGCCTCTACAACTGGACCATCGAAAAGGTCGCTTATCGGCCGTTACGTGGTTCGTTCCGGCTGGCGCCGCTGATCACGGCAATCGGCATGTCGATCGCTTTGTCGAACTTCGTCCAGGTGACGCAAGGTCCGCGCAACAAGCCGATCCCGCCGATGGTCTCGACGGTCTACAACGTCAACGGCATCTCGATCTCGCTGAAGCAGATCATCATCGTCGTCGTCACCGTCGCGCTGCTGGCGCTGTTCTGGTATCTCGTCAACAAGACCTCGCTTGGCCGCGCTCAGCGCGCCTGCGAACAGGATCGGAAGATGGCAGCGCTGCTCGGCATCGACGTCGACCGCACCATCTCCATCACCTTCGTCATGGGCGCGGCCCTTGCCGCCGTCGCTGGCACGCTGTTCCTGATGTATTACGGTGTCGTTGCCTTCTCCGACGGCTTTGTTCCCGGGGTCAAAGCCTTCACGGCGGCTGTTCTCGGCGGCATCGGCTCGCTGCCGGGCGCCATGCTTGGCGGCCTGATGATCGGCTTCATCGAGAGCATGTGGTCGGCCTACTTCTCGATCGACTACAAGGATGTCGCGGCGTTCTCGATCCTCGCCATCGTGCTCATCTTCCTGCCCTCCGGCATCCTTGGCCGGCCCGAAGTCGAGAAGGTCTGAGACAATGGCCAATATCGCACAAGCCATGCGCGACGAGACCGCAACGCCAATCCAGCGCGGCCTCAAGGAGGCGCTCTATGCGGGCGCCATCTCATTCGGCCTGTTCTTCCTGTTCATCGGTCTCAGGACCGACCAGAACATCTCCAACGAGCTGATCCTCGTTCCACGCTGGGGCCTGCTCGCCATCGTCGTTGGCCTGGTGATGATCGTACGCTTCGTCTACGTCGCTTATGGTCAGCCGTTCATGGCGCGGCAGAAGATCGTCAATGTCGCCAGCGGCCTGCTGCCCGACAGCGTGGGGACGCGGTTCTTCCGGCTGCCCTACTTCATCGCGGCGCTCGCGATCGCTGCCGCGCTGATGATCTTCGCCGGTTCGCTTGACGGAATTTTCGGGGCTGGCCTCGCTGGCTATATGCGCTTCTTCCGGGCGCTGGCGATCATCTACGCCCTGGCATCGGTGCTGTTTTACTTCCGCGCCTTCATCCACGCGCATTTTTCGGCGCTGGGTATCGGCGTTCTGGTGATCTACCCGATCTTTGTGGTGGTCGCACTGACGCTTATCAACGGCTCCGTGGCATCCGGCTTCCAGGGCTCGCTCAAGTGGGTCGACAATTTCGGCATCCAGATCCTGATCTATGTGATGCTCGCCTGGGGCTTGAACATCGTCGTTGGTCTCGCCGGCCTGCTCGACCTGGGCTATGTCGCCTTCTATGCCGTCGGCGCTTACGCCTACGCATTGCTGGCGACGCATCTCGGCTGGTCGTTCTGGATATTGCTGCCGGTGGCTGGCTTCATGGCCGCTTTCTGGGGTGTCATGCTCGGCTTCCCGGTGCTGCGTCTTCGAGGCGACTATCTCGCCATCGTCACGCTGGCCTTCGGTGAAATCATCCGACTGGTGCTGATCAACTGGCGCGAAGTGACCAATGGCGCGGCCGGCATCTCCGGCATTCCCAAGGTCAGCTTCTTCGGCCTGATGTCGTTCAACGTCTCCGACCCGAACTACATCGCCAAAGTGCTCGGCATCGCCCAGTCCGGTGCCTACTACAAGATCTTCCTCTACTACCTCATCTTGGCTCTGGCGCTGCTGACAGCCTTCGTCACCATTCGCCTGCGCCGCATGCCTGTCGGCCGTGCCTGGGAAGCGCTGCGCGAGGACGAGATCGCCTGCCGCTCGCTCGGCATCAACACCACGACGACCAAGCTGACGGCCTTCGCCACCGGCGCGATGTTCGGCGGTTTCGCCGGCTCCTTCTTCGCCGCGCGCCAGGGTTTCGTCTCGCCTGAATCCTTCGTCTTCCTGGAATCGGCGATCATCCTTGCCATCGTCGTGCTCGGCGGCATGGGCTCGCTTGTCGGCATCGCGGTCGCTGCCGCGGTGATGATCGGCGGCACTGAAATCCTGCGCGAGATGGAGTTCCTCAAGGTCGTGTTCGGACCTGACTTCACACCGGAGCTCTACCGCATGCTGCTGTTCGGCGTGGCGATGGTCATCGTGATGCTGTGGAAGCCGCGAGGTTTCGTCGGCAGTCGAGAACCCACTGCCTTCCTGCATGAGCGAAAAGCCATCTCCAGCTCCTTCACCAAGGAAGGACACGGCTGATGAACGCGAGCGCATCCATGAACAATTCGATCCTGCAGGTCGAACACCTGTCGATGAAGTTCGGCGGCCTGGTTGCCATCGGCGATCTGTCGTTCGAGGCCAAGCGCGGTGATATCACCGCCCTGATCGGTCCGAACGGTGCCGGCAAGACCACGGTCTTCAACTGCATCACCGGCTTCTACAAGCCGACCGAGGGCATGATCCGATTCAATGGTCGGGAAGGTGCCGAGTTCCTGCTCGAGCGCATGCCCGACTTCCAGATCACGGCCAAGGCCAAGGTGGCGCGCACCTTCCAGAACATCCGGCTGTTTTCGGGCATGACACTGCTCGAAAACCTTTTGGTGGCGCAGCACAACAAGCTGATGAAGGCCTCGGGTTACACCGTCATGGGCCTGCTCGGGCTCGGCGGCTACCGCAAGGCATCGGCTGAATCGGTCGATCTTGCCAAGCACTGGCTCGAAAAGGCCGAGCTGATCGATCGCGCCGACGATCCGGCCGGCGATCTGCCCTACGGCGCGCAGCGGCGGCTCGAGATCGCCCGTGCCATGTGCACCGGGCCAGAGCTGCTTTGCCTCGACGAACCGGCGGCCGGTCTCAATCCGAAGGAGTCGCTGGCGCTCAACACGCTGCTCATCGACATCAAGAACAACACCGGCACGTCGATCCTGCTCATCGAGCACGACATGTCGGTGGTCATGCAGATCTCCGATCACGTCGTGGTGCTCGAATACGGTCGCAAGATTTCCGATGGCGACCCGATGTCGGTCAGGACCGATCCGAAGGTCATCGCGGCCTATCTCGGCGTCGACGACGAGGAAGTCACAACCGTCCTCGTCGAGGTTGGCGACGAACAGGTGATAGAAGAGCTCGAAGGCGTGCCCGATCCGGCGCATGGTCCAGGCTCGTCGTCATCGATGATGGCCGGCCCGGTCAGCGACACCATTGGTCACAGCGACGGACATGGCGAAGTCGTAACCGTATCCAAGGGTGCGTCGAAGGCAGCACAGGTCGAAGCCCGCGATGCCGCCCGTTCGGCTGCGGCGGACGCCAAGCCCAAGGCAAAGGCGCCGAAGGCGAATACGCCTGCTGCACCTGCCGTTGGGCTGATGGCAGCGCCCAAGCCGGCGAAGGCCGCCCCTGTTGCAAAAGCTCCGGCCAAGCCGAAAGCTCCTGCCAAGAGCACGACATTGGCGGCACCTGTTGCCAAGGCGTCCGCGAAGACCGCGGCAGCCAAACCGGCAGTGGTAAAGGCTGATGCGCCGAAAGCCGCTGCAAAGCCGGCTACGGCTCCGGCGGCGAAGCCCGCAACCAAGGCGACGGCAAAACCAGCTGTGACTGCGCCGAAGGCGGTGACCGCGACGGTTGAGCCGGCGAAAGCGGGCAAGGCCACGCCTGCTCCAAAAACAGCGCCAAAAGCTGCGGCGGCGAATGCTTCCAAGCCAACGCCAGCGCCGAAGGCAGCGCCTGCAGCCAAGGCCGAGATCAAGTCGTCCAAGCCAGCTGCGGCGCCAAAAACAGCGACGTCGACCAAGCCTGCGTCGAAGGCGCCAGCCACCAAGGCATCTGCCGCCAAGGCGACTGGTAAGCCCGCGGTGAAGGCGGCGGTCAAGCCGGCCACGGCACCCGCGGTGAAGGCGACGGCTGCCAAGCCCGCAGCCAAGGCTGTGGTGACACCCGCAAAGGCTCCGGCAACCAAAGCGCCCGCGGCAGCCAAGGCGCCTGCTGCCAAGACCATCGCCAACGTCCTTGCCGCTCCGCGCGGCGGCGTGGCGGACCGGCTGATCCTGATCAAGGGCATCGGACCGGTCAACGAGAAGAAGCTCAACGATCATGGCATCTTCCATTTCGACCAGGTGGCGGGATGGAAGAAGTCGGACATCGCGGCGGCGGAGGCCTATCTCGCCTTCGATGGCCGGATCGAGCGCGAAGACTGGGTGGGGCAGGCCAAGGCGCTGGCGCGTGAAGCGGCCAAGCCGGCGAAAGCCAAGCGCGGAGGTGGCAAGTGACGGCTGCAAGAGCTTTGCTCGACATCAAGGGTGTCGAGACCTACTACGGCAACATCCGTGCGCTTAGCGGCGTCGATGTTGCCGTCAACGAAGGCGAAATCGTCGCCCTGATCGGCGCCAACGGCGCCGGCAAGTCGACGCTGATGATGACCATCTTCGGCACGCCCAGGGCGCGCCGCGGCACCATCACCTTCGCCGGCACCGATATCACCGACCTGCCGACGCATGAGATCGCCAGGCTGCGCATCGCGCAGTCACCGGAAGGCCGGCGTATCTTCCCGCGCATGACGGTGATGGAAAACCTGCAGATGGGCGCCAGCCTCGACAACCTCAAATATTACGACGAGGACGTCGAGAAGGTGTTCACGTTGTTCCCCAGGCTCAAGGAGCGTATCGCCCAGCGCGGTGGCACACTTTCGGGTGGCGAGCAGCAGATGCTGTCCATCGGCCGCGCGCTGATGGCACGGCCCAAGCTGCTGCTGCTCGATGAGCCTTCGCTTGGTCTGGCGCCGCTGATCGTCAAGCAGATCTTCGACGCCATCCGCGAGCTCAACCGCACCCAGGGCCTGACCGTATTCCTTGTCGAGCAGAACGCCTTCGGCGCGCTCAAGCTGGCGACACGTGGCTATGTCATGGTCAATGGCGTGGTTACGATGAGCGGCACGGGCAAGGACCTTCTCGCCAATCCAGAGGTTCGCGCGGCCTATCTCGAAGGCGGCCGCCACTAGGAGGATCCATCATGCACGGCATTCTCTACGAGGAAGCCTCGATCTGGCAGTTCTTTTTCGTCACCTGCGTTCTGGGTGGCTGGGCTGCCTGGATGACTGGCCGCGCCTGCGCCCAGACATGGCGAAACTACACCCAGCTCGTGCTCTACATTCTGGGGCTCGGGATCGCCATCCGCTTCATCCATCATGCGTTGTTCGACGGCACGATGTTCACGCTGCAATACTATATCGTCGACACTATCGTTCTGTTGGCGTTCGCAATAATTGGGTACAAATACACGCGAACAAACCAGATGGTGACGCAATACAATTGGCTTTATGAAAAGGTTTCGCCTCTTTCTTGGAGATCGAAGTCCTGAGGGGCAGAAGCTAAATATCGGCGCCGATTCGCCAATGAATCGGCGTGACAACTGCCGGAAAATCGGCAAACTCACCTTTCTGCGATATGGGTGGGCATCGCAAGAAAGAAACTCCACGCCCACTCAATTAATGGGAGTGTTTCAATGAAAAAGTCACTTTTGTCGGCTGTTGCACTGACCGCGCTCGTCGCGTTCAGCGGCAGCGCATGGGCCGATATCATCGTTGGCGTTGCTGGCCCGATCACCGGCCCGAACGCGGCGTTCGGAGCGCAGCTCCAGAAGGGCGCTGAGCAGGCTGTCGCCGATATCAACGCTGCTGGTGGCATGAACGGCGAGCAGATCAAGCTTGTGGTTGGTGACGACGTCTCCGATCCTAAGCAGGGCATTTCGGTCGCCAACAAGTTCGTCGCTGACGGCGTCAAGTTCGTCATCGGTCACTTCAACTCGGGCGTCTCGATCCCGGCTTCGGAAGTCTACGCCGAGAACGGCATCCTCGAAATCACCCCGGCTGCGACCAATCCGAAGTTCACCGAGCGTGGCCTGTGGAACGTGTTCCGCACCTGCGGCCGTGACGACCAGCAGGGCGCCATCGCCGGTGCTTACCTCGCGGAGAAGTTCAAGGACGCCAAGATCGCCGTCATCCACGACAAGACGCCTTATGGTCAGGGCCTTGCCGACGAAACCAAGAAGTCGATGAATGCCGCCGGCCTGACGGAAGTCATGTATGAAGGCGTCAACATCGGCGACAAGGACTTCGCGGCGCTGATCGGCAAGATGAAGGAAGCCGGCGTTACGATCATCTATTGGGGCGGCCTTCACACCGAAGCCGGCCTGATCATCCGCCAGGCGGCTGACCAGGGCCTCAAGGCGACGCTCGTCTCGGGCGATGGCATCGTGTCGAACGAACTGGCCTCGATCGCTGGCGACGCTGTTGCCGGTACGCTCAACACCTTCGGTCCCGATCCGACCCTGAACCCGGCCAACAACGCGCTGGTCGAGAAGTTCCGCGCTGCCGGCTTCAATCCTGAGGCCTACACGCTGTACTCCTATGCCGCGATGCAGGTCGTTGCAGGTGCTGCCAAGGCCGCTAACTCGGTTGATCCGCAGGAAGTCGCCAAGGCGATGAAGGCAAACACCTTCCCGACCGTGCTCGGCGACATGGGCTTCGACGAGAAGGGCGACCCGAAGCTGCCCGGCTACATCATGTATGAATGGGTCAAGGGCGACGACGGCAAGTACACCTACAAGCCGCAGAAGTAATTTCAGCACCATTTGCTGAGGAGAAATGCCCGGCGCTTTGCGCCGGGCATTTTTTTGTGCCGTGGAAAATATACCCGTCTGACGCTGGGGAAATTAAATCGATTTAAGAGAATGCATTTTCGGTTGCACTGCAGCATTTTCCCGCTAATCATTCGCCGCCTCTTAAATATCCCGTGCCTGGAGCGTTTTCGTGCCGATCAGCAAGATCCTCGTCGCCAACCGATCCGAAATCGCCATCCGCGTCTTCCGCGCGGCCAATGAGCTGGGGCTCAAAACCGTGGCGATCTGGGCCGAAGAGGACAAATATTCGCTGCATCGCTTCAAGGCCGACGAATCCTACCAGGTCGGCCGCGGACCCCATCTCGCCAAGGACATGGGGCCGATCGAAAGCTATCTGTCGATCGAAGAGATCATCCGCGTCGCCAAGCTGTCCGGTGCTGACGCCATCCATCCCGGCTACGGCCTGTTGTCGGAAAGCCCGGAGTTCGCCGAAGCCTGTGGCGAAAACGGCATCACCTTCATTGGTCCCAAGCCCGAAACGATGCGCCGGCTTGGCAACAAGGTGGCAGCACGCAATCTCGCCATCGAAGTCGGCGTGCCGGTCATCCCGGCGACCGATCCGCTGCCCGACGACATAGACGCAGTGAAAAAGCTCGCCACCGAGGTCGGCTATCCATTGATGCTCAAGGCTTCCTGGGGCGGCGGCGGCCGCGGCATGCGCGCCATCCGCAGCGAGGCCGATCTCGCCCGCGAGGTGACCGAAGGCAAGCGCGAGGCCAAGGCAGCGTTCGGCAAGGACGAGGTTTATCTCGAAAAGCTGATCGAGCGTGCCCGCCACGTCGAAGTGCAGGTGCTGGGCGACACCCATGGCAACGCCGTGCATCTGTTCGAGCGCGACTGCTCGATCCAGCGCCGCAACCAGAAGGTCGTCGAGCGCGCGCCGGCACCTTACCTCAGCGAGGAACTTCGCCAGGAACTGTGCGGCTATGCCCTCAAGCTCGCGCGCGACACCGCCTATATCGGCGCGGGAACTGTCGAGTTCCTGCAGGATGCCGACACCGGCAAGTTCTACTTCATCGAGGTCAACCCGCGCATCCAGGTCGAGCACACAGTCACCGAGCAGGTGACCGGCATCGACATCGTCAAGGCGCAGATCCACATCCTCGACGGCTTTGCCATCGGGACGCCGGAATCGGGCGTGCCTGTTCAGGCCGACATTCGCCTCAACGGCCATGCCCTGCAGTGCCGCATCACCACAGAGGATCCGGAACAGAACTTCATCCCCGACTATGGCCGTATCACCGCCTATCGCGGTGCCACCGGCTTCGGCATCCGCCTCGACGGCGGCACGGCCTATTCGGGCGCGGTCATCACCCGCTTCTACGATCCGTTGCTGGAAAAGGTCACCGCCTGGGCGCCGAACCCGGTCGAAGCCATCGCCCGCATGCACCGCGCGCTGCGCGAATTCCGTATTCGCGGCGTGGCAACCAACCTGACGTTCCTCGAAGCGATCATCACGCACCCGGCGTTTCGCGATAATTCCTACACGACCAAGTTCATCGACTCGACGCCCGAGCTGTTCGCCCAGGTCAAGCGGCAGGACCGCGCCACCAAGCTGCTCAACTACCTTGCCGACGTTACCGTCAACGGTCATCCCGAGACGCGCGGCCGTGCCGCACCAAACCCGGAAGCCGCAGCTCCTGTCGTGCCATGGTTCACTGGAGCGATCCCCGACGGCACCAAGCAGCGGCTCGACGCCCTTGGCCCGGAGAAGTTCGCTGCCTGGATGCGCGACCAGAAGCAGGTGCTGATCACCGACACGACGATGCGTGACGGTCACCAGTCGCTGCTGGCGACCCGCGTCCGCACCCACGATATCGCTAAGATCGCCGGCACCTATGCCCGCGCGCTGCCGCAGCTTTTGTCGCTTGAATGCTGGGGCGGTGCGACCTTCGACGTCGCCATGCGTTTCCTGACCGAAGATCCGTGGGAGCGCTTGTCGAAAGTCCGTCAGGCAGCGCCCAATATCCTGTTGCAGATGCTGCTGCGCGGCGCCAACGGCGTCGGTTACACCAACTATCCCGACAACGTCGTCCAGCATTTCGTCCGCCAGGCCGCAGCCGGCGGCGTCGACCTGTTCCGCGTCTTCGACTGCCTCAACTGGGTCGAGAACATGCGCGTGTCGATGGACGCCGTCGGCGCAGAGGGCAAGCTCTGCGAAGCGGCGATCTGCTACACCGGTGACATCCTCGATCCGGCCCGCGCCAAGTACGACCTGAAATATTATGTCGGGCTGGCCAAGGAGCTGGAGGCCGCCGGCGCCCATATCATCGCCGTCAAGGACATGGCCGGCCTGCTCAAGCCCGGTGCTGCGCGGGCGCTGTTCAAGGCGCTGCGCGAGGCGACCGACCTGCCGATCCATTTCCACACCCACGATACCTCGGGCCTGTCCGCCGCGACGGTGCTCGCGGCGGTGGAGAGCGGGGTCGATGCCATCGACGCGGCGATGGATGCTTTTTCCGGCAACACCTCTCAGCCTTGCCTGGGCTCGATCGTCGAAGCGCTGCGCGGCTCGGACCGCGATCCTGGGTTGGCGCCTGAATGGATCCGCCGCATCTCGTTCTACTGGGAGGCGGTGCGCAACCAGTATGCGGCCTTCGAGAGCGACCTGAAGGGGCCTGCCTCGGAAGTCTATCTGCACGAAATGCCGGGCGGCCAGTTCACCAACCTTAAGGAGCAGGCGCGCTCGCTCGGGCTCGAGACCCGCTGGCACGAGGTGGCGCAGGCCTATCACGACGTCAACCTGATGTTCGGCGACATCGTCAAGGTGACGCCGTCGTCCAAGGTGGTCGGCGACATGGCGCTGATGATGGTGAGCCAGGAGCTGACCGTCGCCGACGTCGAGAACCCGGCCAAGGACATCGCCTTCCCGGATTCGGTCGTATCGATGCTGCGCGGTGATCTCGGGCAATCGCCCGGCGGTTGGCCGGCGGCACTGCAGAAGAAGGTGCTGAAGGGCGAACAGCCGATCACCGCGCGCCCCGGTTCGTTGCTCAAGGCCGCCGATCTCAAGGCAAACCGCAAGGAGATCGAAGCAAAGCTCGGCCGCAAGCTGTCCGAGGACGAGTTTGCCTCCTGGCTGATGTATCCGAAGGTCTTTACCGATTTCGTTGGTGCGCAGGAGAATTACGGTCCGGTCAGCGTGCTGCCGACGCCGGTCTATTTCTATGGCATGAAGCCGGAGGACGAAGTCTTCGTCGACATCGAAAAGGGCAAGACGCTGGTCATCCGCTGCCTGGCCGTCGGCGACGTCGACGAAAAGGGCATGGTGACTGTGTTCTTCGAGATCAATGGCCAGCCGCGCCGCATCAAGGTGCCGGACCGTGCCCATGGCGCCTCGGCTTCCAAGGCACGGCGCAAGGCCGAGGCTGGCAACGACGCCCATGTCGGTGCGCCGATGCCCGGCGTGGTCTCGACGCTCGCCGTTTCGGCAGGTCAGCCGATCAAGGCCGGCGACGTGCTGCTGTCGATCGAGGCGATGAAGATGGAAACGGCACTTCATGCCGAGCGCGACGGCACGATTGCCGAAGTCCTGGTGCGTACCGGCGACCAGATCGACGCCAAGGATCTTCTGGTCGTCTACGGCTGAATAGTTGCAGGCCGGGCACGTTCGTCGTTGCCAGGCCTGTCCAATTCCTTGGCCTAGAACAGGCCCTGGCCGGCAGCTGCCTCTTCCTTGACGCTGCGCCGGATCAGGCTCTTGAACATGTAGCCACGCTGGCCGTTGTAGACGACCGTGCACCAGTTGCAGCCGGTCTCTGCTTCGATGGCGGCATTGGCCGGTACCACCACGATCACCTTGGCTTCATCGGCAGGACCATCGCGCAGGTTGGCGTATTTGGCCGCCTTGGCCGGGCTCATGTCGGGCAAGGGCGCCTGGACCGCGTTCGCGTCGACCATGCCGGTCGATGCTTCGAGCATGGCGATCTCCGCCTCGGTTTCGGCGACCTGCACATCCAGCGTCCCGCGCAGCCCTTCAGCCATGATCGACGCCGTGTCGGAGGCGTCAGGCGTCTCGCTGGTCGCAGGCGCACTGATGTCGGCGACGGCGACGGTCTCCGAACCGCGCTCGTCCGGGCCGGCAGCTGTGGTCGGCGCCGGCTTTTCAAAGTGGCCGGTGACAGGCGACGAGGCGGGTGCCGCCAGCAGCGGCGGCCGTGCTGCGGCAACCGGCGCGGCTGCCGTCGGAGCGGGCGTGGTCGCCATCGGCTCGGCTGTCGCTGTCTTGACTTCCATGCCGGCAGCCTTGGTTTCGAGGCGCGGTGGCAGGACAGTTGCGGTTTCTATCGGGTCGGGCTCGTCGCTGCCGGAGAACCCGAAGGCAACGATTGCGATCGCCATCACCGCGGCGGCGCCAAGCAAGGCAATCTCGAGCCTCGACAGATGCAACCGGGGCAGGCGGGCGGCGAGGCCGCTGGATATCCCGGCAAGCCGGAAAGCGGGGGTATTCATGATACAAGACTCCACACTGGCACGACCCGGCGACAATGCCGAAGCCGACCCCCACCCGATTTGGCATGCAACGCTTCGAAACGATTGCGAACGTGGAGTTGTTGCCCGTCCCGCCGCAGTTTCTAGGCTTCCAAGTTAGCCGAGCTATTCGACGGAATTCGGGCAATCGTTAACCTTTGTTACCGGTCTGGCCCAATGCTTGTCGAGAAAGCTGCCTTGACGTGCGATTCAATCGATTTAAAAATACCGGTATGCAATGACACATCGCGACCGATCCGAACGGTGGCGGTCACTTTTTGAATCCCGCGATCACGGCAGGCTGAGATCGATTTCAGCCACCGGGCAGCCATGTTAGGAGTGCGTTCGATGAACGCCAAAGACGCCACCCCGACATCCGCCAATGCAGCCTCGGCCCGATGGGCCGTTGCGGCCGCGTTTTTCATGAACGGCTTCATGACCGGGAGCTGGGCGCCGCAGATTCCGTTGCTGGTCACGCGGCTCGGCATCAGCGAGTTCGTGCTCGGCCTGCTGATCCTGGTCTTCGGCATCGGTGCGCTGACGGCAATGCCGTTTTCAGGCTACCTGATGACCAAGCGCGGCTCACGTCCTGTTGTCATCGGTTTCGCCTGGATTCTGGTCTTTGCATTGCTGCTTGTGGCGCTGGCGCCCAACGTCTGGCTGACCGCGCTGACGATGTACATCTTCGGCGCCACGGCAGGCGCCATGGATGTCGCCATGAATGCCAATGCGGTCGCGGTGGAAAAGCGGCTGTCGCGCGCCATCATGTCGTCGTCGCACGGCTTCTGGAGCCTCGGCGGTTTCGTCGGCGGCGGACTCGGTGGCATCGCCATCCAGCAATTCGGGCATCTGCCGCACGCCATGTTCGTCACGGTTGTCGCCGCTGCGATGACCGCTTTTGCCCTGCGCTACCTCATCGAGGACAAGCCGGTGGCGCATGAAAGCAGGCATTTCCGCATGCCGCGCCTGGCGGCGATCTACCTTGTCGGCCTGATGGCGCTGTTTTCGATGATCCCGGAAGGTGCCGTGCTCGACTGGGCCGCGCTCTATCTCAAGCAGGAACTCGGGGCCGACATCGCCACCGCCGGTTTCGCCTTTGCCGCCTTCTCCGGCATCATGGCGCTGATGCGGTTCCTCGGTGACGGCGTGCGCAACCGCTTCGGCGCGGTCAACACGCTGCGCGTCTCGGCGCTGGTCGCCGCTGCCGGCATGCTTGCGGCCGGCCTCGCGCCCAATCCATGGATTGCCATCGCTGCCTTTGCCATGTGCGGGCTTGGCGTCGCCAACATGGTGCCGATCGCCTTTTCCGCCGCCGGCAACCAGCCCGGTGTGGTGCCGAACATCGGCATGAGCGTCGTCACCACGATGGGCTATTCGGGCATCCTGGTGGCGCCGTCGGCGATCGGCTTCGTCGCGGGCCATACTGGCTTCGCGCCTGTTTTCGTCACCTTGTCCGGACTGCTGGTCGTGGTGTCCGTCATGGCCGGGCTCGCCCGCCATGCCGACTTCAGGGCCGGTACTCAGACGGTGCCGGCGGAATAGCGCTTCAGCTCTTCGTTCAGGAAATCTGCAACGCGGCGAATGCGTACGCTTGCGCGCACGTCGCGGTGCATAGCGAGCCAGACCGGCAGTTTTGGCAGCGGCAGGTCAGGCAGGACTGTTTCGAGCAGCGGTTCGCGATGGATGAGCTGTTCTTGCGCGATGCCGATGCCGTTGCCTGCCCGCACCGCTTCCCAGAGCACGATGTGGTTGTCGCTACGCAGGCGGAAGTTGTGCCGCGTGATGCCAGGCAGGAAGTGTTCGAAGCCCCGGATCATCTCATCGCTGCGGTCGAAACCGATCAGGTCGTGGTCACGCAAATCCTCCGGCCGCCGGGGCCGTCCACGCCGTTCGAGGTAAGCTGTCGCAGCGCACATACGAAGCGCGATGTCGGTGACCTTGCGTGCCACCAGCTCGTTCTGGGCGGGCTGCACCATGCGGATGGCGATGTCGGCGTCGCGGCGCAGGAGGTTTTCAACCTCGTTGGAAGCGACGATCTCGATTTCTATGCCGGGCTCCTCGATGCCCAGGCGCGCCAGCATGGCGGGCAGGACATGGGCTGCCACCATCTCGCTCGCCGCCACACGGACAGTGCCTTCGATCGCTTCCACCGAACCCAGCGCCAGGCGGGCGAAGGCGGTCGCCTCTTCGCTGACCGACCGGCCACGTTCAAACAGCAGGCTGCCGGCCTCGGTCAGCACGTAACCCTGGCGGCCGCGGCGGAACAGCGTGACATCGAGCACCTGCTCGAGTTCGGCGACATGGCGGCCGAGCGTGGGCTGGCTCGAGGCGAGACGGCGCGCCGCAGCCGACAGGCTGCCGGCCTCGGCGACAGCGACAAAGCTTCGGATCAGGTTCCAGTCGATCTCAGTCATATATTCAAAAATGGATATCGAAACGCCATCCGTAGTCAATTTAAATCCGGCAATGAATGGACGAAATAGAGGTCATACAAACAAACCGGAGTGACCGACATGACCAAGATCGCAATATTGGGTGCCCGTGGCCGGCTCGGCCGCGCTGTCGCCAAGGCCTTTCTCGACGCCGGATATGAAGTGCGGGCGATCACTCGTGACGGCAAGCTGCCATCGGAACTGATCGGCGCCGAAGCATTCGCTGCCGATGCGCTCGACCGGCAGTCGCTGGTCGATGCCACCCGAGGCATGGACATCATCTTCAACGGCCTGAGCCCTGTCTACTCGGACTGGAGTTCGGTCCTGCCGATGGCCGAAAACGTCATGGCGGCGTGCCACGCCAACGGCGCCCTGCACATGGTTGCGGGCACTGTCTACAATTTCGGCTCGCCGATGCCGGCTGAGATCACCGAGGACACGCCGCAGCACCCGAGCACCGAGAAGGGCCGCATCAGGGCGGCGCAGGAGCAGCTCTACCGGCGCGAGGCCGATGCCGGCCGGGTGCGCACGATCCTGCTCAGGGCGGGTGATTTCTTTGGTGGCAAGGGCACCGGCTCGTGGTTCGATCTGGTGATCGCCTCAAAATTCGCCAAGGGCGTCTATACAGCACCTGGCCCTGTCGAGCTCGTCCATGCCTGGGCGTACTTGCCCGACCTCGCCAACACCTTCGTTGCGCTTGCAGAAAAGCAAGAACGGCTTGGCAGCTATGAGAACTTCAACTTCCCGGGCCATGCGCTGACCGATCTCGAAATCAAGGCGGCGATGGAGCGCGTGACCGGCCGCAGGCTCAGGCTCGCCTCGATGCCCTGGTGGGTGCTGCGCGCCGGCAGTCCGTTCGTCTCGATGTGGAAGGCGATCGTGTCGATGTCGTATCTGCGCTTCGAGCCGCACCGGCTCGTCTCGACGAGACTAGAGGCTGTCGTCGGAGAGATTCCCCACACGCCGCTCGACGAGGCGGTGAAAGGGGCGCTTGACGATCTCGACCTGCTCCCCGCCAGGCTCAAGGCCGCCGCCTGATCCAATGCAAAACGCCCGGAGCACTCCAGGCGTTTTGTTGTTCGGCTAAGCTTGGATTGTCACACCCGGCCCATCAGCATCAGCACCAGCAGCACCACGAGCAGGATGCCGACGATGCCCGATGGGCCGTATCCCCACCCGCGCGAGTGCGGCCAGGCCGGGACGGCGCCAAGCAGGATCAGGATCAGGATGATGATGAGCAGCGTTGAAATTGTCATTGTCCATGCCTCGGAATCTTGTGTTTCATCGAGGCAGCAACGCAAAAGGCCGCCCGGTTGTTCCTGGGCGGCCTTTCATGCACTCTTGCTTGGTCGGTTTATTCCGCAGCCTTGGGGAAGGCGACGGCGGGCTCGTCGGGACCGGGTGCCGGGGTGGCGCCGGCCTCGGCCTTGTCCTTCCTGCCGAAGCGGAAGAGCTTGCTGAGCCAGCCACGCTGGCCGGCCTTTCGCTTGTCGCGGGTGAACACCATCAGCATCGCGGGCGTCACCACCAGCGTCAGCACCGTCGCGAAGGACAGGCCGAAGACGATGGCTGAGGAGAGCGCGATCCACCACTGAGTCGACGGCGCATTGATCGTCGTCTCGTGGTGGAAGATCTCCAGGCCCAGGCCGAAGGCGATCGGCATGACGCCGAGGATGGCCGAGAGTGCGGTCAGCACCACGGGGCGCGCGCGCTCGCGGCAAGTCTGCAGCACGGCGTCGAGCTTGTTCCAACCTTCATCGCGCAGCCGGTCGTAGGTGTCGATCAGCACGATGTTGTTGTTCACCACCACGCCGGCCAGTGCGATGAAGCCGATACCGGACATGACGATGACGAAGGTCTGGCCGGTCAAGAGCATGCCGAGCAACGCCCCGATCACCGCCATGACAACGCAGGACAACACCAGGAGCACGCTGGTGAACTTGTTGAACTGCGCCAAGAGCACGATGAAGATCAGGAAGATCGCGGCACCGAACGCATTGCTGAGGAAGGCTGCCGCCTCGGCGCTGTCTTCGTTCGAACCGGCGAGTTTCCAGTCGACGCCAGGCTTGGCCATGTCGCCGACGGTCTTGGCCACCGCCGCCTGCACTTCGGCGACCTGGAAGCCGCCTGCCACATTGGCCTGGATGGTGATGGTGCGCTTGCTGTCGATACGCTTCAGGACGCCAGCGGTCGGTTCCGGCTTGCGCGAGACGAAGTTGGAGATCGGCACGGAGCCCTGCGCCGTCTCGATGCGCAGATCGTCGAGCGCCGACAGCGTGCGGCGGTCCTCAGGCAGGCGGAGCCGGATGTCCACGGCGTCATCCGTGCCCGCGGGGCGATAGTCGGTCAGTTTCAGGCCCGTGGTTACGAGCTGGACCACGGTCCCGACAGCTGTCGGGCTGACGCCGAACTGCGCGGCCTTGGAGCGATCGACCTCAAGCGCCCAGTCGACGCCAGGAGGCGGCAGGCCATCGGAAATGTCGATGACCCCGGGAACCTTGGCCACGGCCGCAGCCACTTGCTTGGCATAGTCGTTGAGACCAGTCGGGTCCGTTGCCGAGAGCTGGACCTGGATGGCCTTGCCGGTCGGCGGGCCGGCGTCCGGAACGCGCACCTCGACATCGACGCCTGGAATGCCAGCCATCGCGACACGCAAGTCGTCGAGGATCGTGTGTGCGGATTGACGCTCGCGCCAGTCGATGAACTCGTAGTTGATGACGCCGACGACGTCTTCCGGAACGTCCTCGCCACCGCGCGTCTTGCCGACCTTGGTCAGGACCGACTTGATGCCCGGCCAGCCGATGATCCTGTCCTCGGCGATACGAACCGCTGCGTCCATTTCTTCAAGCGAGAGGTTGCCGCGGGCATGCACGTAGAGCAGGCCGTAGTCCGGCTCGACAGACGGGAAAAACTCGACGCCGTTGCCGAACTTCACGTAGGAATACAGCCCGCCGCCAAGCAGCATCATCGTCAGCACGATGGCGGTGATCGGGTAGACCACCGCCTTCTTGACGACCGCCATGTAGAGGCCGTCGCGATTTTCTTCCTCGGTATGCAGAGGCGCCTTGCCGATGATGGCACCAATCGCCGGAGCGAAGATCAGCGCATAGGCCATCGACGCGGCGAGCGTGACGATCAGCGTGATCGGCAGGTACTTCATGAAGTCGCCGACGATGCCTGGCCAGAACAGCAGAGGCGAGAAGGCGGCGATACGGGTCAGCGTCGCGGCAATGACCGGTCCGGCCATGCGCTTGGCTGCTTCCTCGAAAGCCTGTTCCTTCGGCATGCCTTCCGACATGCGGCGCTCGGCATATTCGGTGACGATGATCGCGTCGTCGACGAGCATTCCGACTGCCAGAATGAGCGAGAACAGCACGATCATGTTGATCGTGTAGCCCATCAGGGCAAGCAGCAGGATGCCGATCAGGAACGAAGACGGAATCGCCAGTCCGATCAGCATCGAGGCGCGCCCCGAAAGTGCGTAGAGAATGACGATGAAGACCAGGATGACGGCAATCATCACGTGGTTCTGCAAGTCATTGAGCAGCTGGTTGACGAAGACCGACTTGTCCTGGGTATAGGTCACCTGCAGGTCGGGCAGCACCTTCTTGCTCTGTGCCACGAATTCTTCCGCGACCTTCTTCGAACCTTCGATGGTCTCGACGACATTGGCGCCGATACGCTTCTTGATTGCCAGCGTGATCGCCGGCCTGCCGTCGATGCGGGCAATCGTCTCGGCGTCCTTGAAGGTCGAGCGGACGGTGGCGACGTCGCGAACCCTGACGACGGCGTTCGGGCCGGCCACGACAGGCAGGTTTGCGACATCCTCCGGCGTTTCGATCAACGACGGCACCTTCACCGCGTACTTGCCTTCCGCACCCTCGATGGTGCCGGCGGCGACGAGGCTGTTCGATGCGCCGACGCCCTGGATGAGTTGGTCGAGCTGCAGGCCATAGGAGGACAGCTTCACCGGATCGACGATCGCCTCGACAAGCTCGTCGCGAGATCCCTGGATCTCGGCCTCGAGCACGCCGGGCACTTCCTCGATGCGGTCGCGCAGTTGCTTGGCGGCGGCGGTCAGCGCGCGTTCCGGTATGTCGCCGGACAGCGTGATGAACACGACCGGGAACTCGGAGAGGTTCACCTCGTTGACTGTCGGTTCCTCGACGCCCGCGGGCAGGTCGCGCTTGGCGTCCTGCACCTTGTTGCGCGTGTCGATCAGCGCGTCGCCGAGGTCCACCGACGGGTCGAACTCGACAATGACGTTGGCGCCGCCCTGATAGGCGTTCGACTTCATCTCCTTGAGCCCTTTCAGGCTCTTGAGCTGGGACTCGACGGGGCGGAGCAGCAGCCGTTCGGCGTCTTCAGGCGAAATGCCGTTATACACCAGGCTGACATACATGATTGGAATGGCGACGTCCGGCTCGGCCTCCTTGGGCACGGCGCGGTAGGCAAGCGCCCCCGCGATGACCAGGAAGAGCAAGACCGAAAGAGTCAGTCGCGCATTGCGGATCGCAAGCTTGACGATATCCATTGTTACTGTGTCCCGGCCGCGCTTTCAGCGAGTTTCTTGAGGGCCGCCTCGTCGGCGACCTGGGCCTGCACTTCGTCGCCTTCCTTGACCAGGTCCTGGCCGGCGATGATGATCCTGGCATCAGCGGGAATGCCGCCGAGCACGAGACCCTTCTGGGTGTCGTCGACCAGGTCGATCGGATAGAAGACCACCTTCGACGCCGCGTCGATGGCGCGGATGCCGAGGTCGCCGTTCTGGCCCAGTGTCACCACCGAACGGGGCAAAACCACCGCGCTGGTCGGGTTGGCGCGCACCGTGATCTCGGCGGTCATGCCTGCCGGGATGGCATTGTCCTTGTTCGGGACCGCGATCTCGATCGGGAAGGTCCGCGTCTTGGCGGTGGCGTCGCGGCTGATGTAGCGGACGGTGCCCTTGACCACTTCGCCATTGATCAGGCTCACATCGGCCTCGTCGCCGATCTTGACGTAGCGCAGGTCGCGCTCGCTGATCTCGCCCTTGGCGAGGATCGGGTCGAGGCTCAGGATTGTGGCAACCTCGCCGCCCTGGGCGACCGAGGAGCCAAGCTCCACCGCGACGCGATCGACGACGCCGTTGAATGGTGCCTTGACCTGGTTGCGCGACAGCTCGGCTTCGGATGCCTGGAGCTGCGACTGGGCGGTCTGGAAGTTGGACCATGCGATGTCGCCGGTCAGCTTGGCCGCAGAGCCTGCCTTGGTCAGCTTCTGGGCTGCTTCCCATTCGGCCTTGCGCTGCGACAGCACGGCCTTGGACGTTTCGACGGCGGCTGCCTTTTCTTCGGCGTCGAGCATCAGGATCAGGTCACCCTGCTTGATGTGGTCGCCCTGCTTGACCGGCAGTTCGGCAATGATGCCGGCTGCGCGGGTGGCAAGTGTCGCACGCTTCTCTGCTTCGGTCTGGCCGGAAATGCGGATGGCGCGGGCGTGTTCGATACGAGGCGGCGCCACGACCATGACGGTGCGCAGGGGTACCTTGGGTGTCTCGGCTACGGCAGGTTTTTCTTCGGGGGCTGTCTGGGCGCTACCCACCGAGGAGAATTCGCCAGTGCCCATCCACGCGGCGAATGCCACGAGCACGACCAAGGCTGCAAGCTTATGGAACCTAATCTTCGACATTGTCGTTATCCGTTAAGGACGGTTGCGGCTACCGCCATCTTGCCTGGCGCGTCGCCCCGATATGGTGGCGCGCAATACCGCATTCAATCCGCCGCGGGGGCAAAGTGGCGGAAGGGCGTCTTCTACATCAAATGCAGATCGCAAAATAGTGATAAAAAAGAATGGAAACATCATCCTGACAAAACTGGCAGGAAGTGTCAGCACGCTGCGGTTGCCGCGTCGAATGGGCCGATTCTCGCGGGTTAGTTGTGTTGGCGAACGGCAGCCGGCTTGGTCCTTGTGGCCAAAAACTCACGTACGCGCCGTCCGACAGAGGGGCCGTGCAGCGGCTTGAAGCCGTCGTCGAGTTGCCCGGATAGGTCGAGTGTGGCCTTGGTGCCGACCGAATCAAAGTTGTCTTCGAGCCAGTCGCTGGCCGAGGTGCGGCCAAGGTCGCGCAAGTATTCGAGGAACGCCCATTCGGCATTGACCTTGGACGACGCCGAAAGATCCTTGAAGGCCTCGTCGGCATCGATGCGATGCATGCGGATGTCGCGGAACTCGCCATGCGGCAGGCGCCCGGCGGCGATCAGCTCCTTGATGAAAGCAATGGCGCGGAATTCGCGCAGCAGCCCGGCGTTGAAGGTGATCTCGTCGATGCGGTTCTGGATTTCGTTGGCCGTCTTGGGCGTCTGCTCGCGGATGACAGGGTTGATCTGGACGAGAAGCACGTCGTCGGTGTCGTTGGCCTTGAAAAACGGGTAGATCGCCGGATTGCCGCCATAGCCGCCATCCCAATAGGGCACGCCGTTGATCTCGACGGCCTGGAATATCTGCGGCAGGCAGGCCGAGGCCATCACCGTGTCGAGGTCGATCTCGCCGTCGCTGAACACGCGCAACTGGCCGGTCTCGACATTGGTTGCCGAGATGAACAGGTCGATGTCCTTGCAGGCACGGACATTGGCGAAGTCGATCTCTTCGGCGACGACATCGCGCAGCGGGTTGAGGTTCAGCGGGTTGGCTACATAGGGCGAAAACACCCGCGACATGGTGTCGAACCAGATGTAGCCGGGCGTATTCTCGATCGACCAGTTGCCCCACACCACATCCCAGGGCGAACGCTGCACCGGGCTGAAACGACCCTTGCGCGCAACTGCACGCCAGAAATCCGCGAGCTTGGCGCGCGCGCCGTCGCCGCCGCCGCGCACCCAGCCGTCGGCCAGCGCCACCGCGTTCATCGCGCCGGCGCTGGTGCCTGAGATGGCTTTGATGTCGGGCCTGCCGTCCTCCAGCAGGCGGTCGAGCACGCCCCAGGAAAAGGCCCCGTGCGAGCCACCACCCTGAAGCGCGATGTTGATCGGTTTCGTCTCCTCCGCCTTGCCGTTTCCAGTCATGGCGTCATTATTCCTTTGGTTTGGATTCTTTTGCCCGCTTGGCGGACCTCACTGGGCCGTCCAGCCGCCATCCACCGAGATGTGCGTGCCGTTGATCTGGGCCGCTGCCGCCGACGCGAGGAAGACCGCGGTCGCCGCGATCTGCTCGACGGTCACGAACTCCTTGGTCGGCTGGCGGTCGAGCATGACCTCGCGGATCACCGTCTCGCGGTCCATGTTGTGCGCCTTCATCTGGTCGGGGATCTGCGCTTCGACCAGCGGGGTCAGCACGTAGCCGGGGCAAATGGCGTTGCAGGTGATCTTTTCCTGCGCCAGTTCCAGCGCCACCGTCTTGGTCAGGCCCATGATGCCGTGCTTGGCCGAGACATAGGCCGACTTGTAGGCCGATGCGACGAGCCCGTGCGCCGAGGCAATGTTGATGATGCGGCCGCCGCCGGCCTTCTTCATCAGCGGGATCGCGGCCGCGGTGGTGTGAAACGCCGACGTCAGGTTGATGGCGATGATGGCGTCCCACTTCTCGACGGGGAAGTCCTCGACCGGGGCGACATGCTGGATGCCGGCATTGTTGACCAGCACGTCGACGGAACCGAATTCTTCGGCGGTTTTGGCTATCAGCGCCCGGCACTCCGCCGCTTTCGACATGTCAGCCTTGATGTAGACAACCTCGGCCTTGTGTTCCTTCGCCAGCCGCTCGGCGATGGCATGGTCGGCCGGCGTGTCGGAGAAGGAGTTGATGACGACATTCATGCCGTCGCGGGCGAAAGCCTCGGCGATGGCGAGGCCGATGCCGGAAGTCGAGCCGGTAACGATGGCGGTCCTGGTCGCGGTCATGCAGGAAATCCTTCGGGAATCTCTATGGTGCGATGCAACATATACGTGCTGTGCGGCGCAAAAGAAGCACCGCTGTCGCACAGTTTCGTGAAATTGTGGTGTGGGACCTGCGCTTTTTCTACCAGTCGTCGTAGGCTGGGCACGCGGCGTCCGGGAGCTTTGACAGCAGGAAACGCTTGTCGTCGGCGCCTGATGTCACCTCGACGCCATCTTCGTCTTCACCGCAATCGACTGTCATGCGAAGCCGACCGAGCGCCTCGAGGTCGACCATGATCTTGCCGTCGCCGCTACGCTTGACCGTCACGCCGCCGCCGTCGCAGTCGACACCGCAGAAGATCGCCTTGCCGTCTTCGGTGGGACGGCATTCGCCCATGGCAGTCAGCGGCTTCGGCTGCTTGTGGCCGCGCAGCCGGGCCAGGACCTCGAAATAGTAGTTGCGCTGGCCCTTGGGCGAGAACTCATCCGGATCATGGATGTAGTAGGCGAGGCGGAACTGCATCTCCGTCACCCGCTGCTGCGGATGCGCTTTCAGGTGCGCCGCGTCATAGACGCGGCCGAAACAGGCGCGCGCGCCGGCTGCGGGCGGGATGAAATTGGCGAGTTCGCCTTCCCTACCGGGTTCGATCGCCTGGGCGCGGGCACCGGCGATAGCCAGCAGGCTCGACAAGACGACAAATGGCAATACGGGAACGCGACGCGGAGTTGCCATGAAATCCCCCATTATGCTCATCTACCATATCGCATCCGGCGCGGCCGTTCATCTCGCCGTTCGCGGGCAGGTTAACAAAGGGGTTCGCGCTGACCCTTGGCGGGCGCGACCACCTGCGATATTGACATCGCGCGCAGCGCGCGCCACCTCAGGCGCGGATACCTCGAGCTTCAAGAAGGCCGTCCGATGACCGGCTATTTTTCGTCCCCATTCCCCCGCCGCAAGTCGGTCGGCGTCAGCGTCGGCGGCGTGATCGTGGGTGGCGAAGCACCTGTCGTCGTGCAGTCGATGACCAACACCGACACTGCTGACATCGACAAGACCGTCGCCCAGGTTGCCGCCCTTCATCGGGCCGGCTCCGAAATCGTGCGCATCACCGTCGACCGCGACGAAAGCGCTGCCGCCGTGCCGCATATCCGCGACCGTCTCGCCAGGCTCGGCATCCAGGTGCCGCTGGTCGGCGATTTTCATTACATCGGCCACAAGCTGCTTGCCGATCATCCCGCCTGCGCCGAGGCGCTCGCCAAGTACCGCATCAATCCAGGCAATGTCGGGTTCAAGGAAAAGAAGGACAAGCAGTTCGCCGACATCGTCGAGATGGCGATCCGCTACGACAAGCCGGTGCGCATCGGCGTCAACTGGGGCTCGCTCGACCAGGACCTGCTGACAAGGCTGATGGACGAGAACCAGGCGAATGGTTCGCCGCTCACCGCCAGCCAGGTGATGCACGAGGCCATCGTGCAGTCGGCGCTGATTTCGGCTGATCTCGCCGAAGAAATCGGCTTGCCGCGCCAAAACATCATCCTGTCGGCCAAGGTCAGTGGCGTGCAGGACCTGATCGCCGTCTACACCATGCTTGCCGCCCGCTCCGACCACGCGCTGCATCTCGGCCTGACCGAGGCCGGCATGGGCTCGAAGGGCATCGTCGCTTCGTCGGCGGCGATGGGCATCCTGTTGCAGCAGGGCATCGGCGACACCATCCGCATCTCGCTGACGCCGGAGCCCAATGGCGACCGGACCCGGGAAGTGCAAGTGTCGCAGGAATTGCTGCAGACCATGGGCTTCCGCCAGTTCGTGCCGATCGTCGCCGCATGCCCGGGCTGCGGTCGCACCACGTCGACCGTGTTCCAGGAACTGGCCCAGAACATCCAGGATGATCTGCGCAAGAACATGCCGGTCTGGCGCGAGAAATATCCCGGCGTCGAGATGCTGAAGGTCGCGGTGATGGGCTGCATCGTCAACGGCCCTGGCGAATCCAAGCATGCCGACATCGGCATCTCACTGCCCGGCACTGGCGAGACGCCTACGGCCCCGGTGTTCATCGACGGCAAGAAAGCGGCAACGCTGCGTGGGCCTGCCATCGCTGCCGATTTCGAGAAGATGGTCGCCGACTATATCGAGCAGCGTTTCGGCCGGGGCGGCCAGGCGGCAGCCGAATAGCGATGCGGAACCTGTCGAGGACAGCGCTGGCTTTCCTCGTTTCGCTGGCTATGTGCGTGCCTGTACTGGCCGATCCGCCACGGTCGCCGAAAAAGGCCCATGCCGCGCGCGTCTGCTACCTGATTGACATCCATGCCCGGCGCCACGGCCTGCCAAGCGAATTCTTCGCCCGTCTGATCTGGAAGGAAAGCCGCTTCGATCCGAACGCGGTGAGCCCGGCAGGCGCCGAAGGCATCGCCCAGTTCATGCCGGGTACCGCTGCGATGCGCGGCCTCGCCAATCCTTTCGACATGGAGCAGGCGATCCCGGCGTCGGCTCGCTATCTCGGCGAACTCAAGTCCGGCTTCGGCAATCTCGGCCTGGCCGCCGCTGCCTACAATGCCGGCGAAAGCCGCGTTGCGCGCTGGCTATCTTCCGGCGGCTTCCTGCCGCTCGAAACCGAGGACTATGTGCTCGACATCATGGGCGAGCCGGCCGACAATTTTTCCGACAAGGCTCATGCCGGCACGAACAGGCCGCTCGCTCCGAAGATGTCCTTTGCGGCGGCCTGCCAGAATCTCAGGGTCATCATGTCCGAGACCATCGCCATGGCGAGCGTGCATGTGAAACCTTGGGGCATCCAGGTTGCCGGCAACTTCCGCCGCTCGGCGGCCATCAGGCAGTGGCAGCGGCTCGAAGCCCGGTTTCCGAAGCTGTTGTCGTCGCACGAGCCGGTCGTCAGCCGGGTGCGGACGCCGATCGGCCGGCGCGGCGTCTATGCCGTGCGCATCGGAGCCGACGAACGCAGCGAAGCCGGCAGGATCTGCCAGAGCCTGCGCAGCATCGGCGGCGCCTGCATCGTGGTCAGGAACCGCTGACGGCCGATTTGTTCAGGCCGCCGCGGAGCTCTTGAGTGGCGGCTGATCAGTGAGCAGGCGATGTGCCGTTTCAGCATTGTCAGCCTTGCGCAGACGCATCACCACTTCGGCGTCGCGCAACCGGCGGGCGATCTTGGCCAGCACGTTGAGATGTTCCTGCGGCGAAGCCTCCGGCAACAGCAAAAGGACCACAAGATCGACATCCCGGTCGTCGATGGCCTCGAACGGGCAGGGCGCAGCGAGGCGCGCAAATGCGCCATATGGCCTCTGCAGCCCGCGCATCCTGGCATGCGGTATCGCCACGCCCTGGCCGAGCCCGGTCGAGCCGAGCTTTTCCCGCGCCGCAAGCACCGAGGTGATCTCGGCAGCAGGACAGCCGGTGCGCCGCGACGCATGGGCCGCAAGCGCTTTGAGCAGCCGCGTCTTGCCCTCCGGCTGGAGGTCGAGGACCACGTCCTCGACCGAAATCACGTCCGAGATTTCCATCGTCAGCTTGAAAGCATGGTGGCCAGCGCCAGCCCACCCAGCAGCACGCCGGTCACGAAGAACAGGCGGGTGAACATGAAGGGTTCGGTCTGGCCCTTGACCAGGTTGCCATCATTGGCGGACTCGCGGCGCGTGGGCTCAACGGTGCGTGCGCTGACGAAGCGGTCGGGCATCTGGGTACGAAGCATTTTTTACTTCCTTGTTGTTCGCGCCGGAGCGGCGAGATCGCCGTCGTCCGGTCGCGTCAGGAAGGTAAAAGCCCTGGCATCAGGATTCGAGAGAGGCGGACACCCCAAGAAATAAAGAAGTCATAGCCATCTAGCGGCGTCTATGCCGACTGGGCGAGTTCCGCGCTCTCGCTCAGCCACGTCCCGATCTTGGCGCCGAGCTTGTCGGGCGACACCGGCTTGGGCAGGTAATCGTCCATGCCGGCGTCGATGCATTTCTCGCGGTCGCCCTTGAGTGCGTGCGCGGTGACGCCGATGATCGGCGTGCGCGTTCCGTTGGCCGCTTCTTCGGTGCGGATGGCGCGCGTTGCTTCGTAGCCGTTCATCTCCGGCATCGAAACGTCCATCAGGATCAGCTTCGGCTTGAAGGTGCGGTACATCTCCACCGCCGTGCGGCCGTTGCCGGCGATGCGATGGCTGAGGCCAAGGCCGGCAAGGATCTGGCCGAAGACGAGTTGGTTGACCTCATTGTCCTCTGCCACCAGAACATCGAGCCCGCCGCCTTGCAGCGCCATAGGCTCCGGCTGGACGAGCAGTGCGGGGGCAGGGCCGCGGATGACGGTGAAGGCCGGTGGTGGTGCGTGGCGGACCGGCTCGCGCACGAACTCGATGCGACCGGCCTGCGAACGGGCCTTTTGTACCGCCGCGATCACCGTGCCGAGAAGCACCGCCGAGCGGGCCGGCTTGGTCAGATGCGCGGATATGCCGAAATCGAGCACCATGCGGGAGAAATCGATCTGGTCGACCGAGGTCAGAAGCACCACCGGGATCGACGAGATGCGGCTGTCGGCGGCGATTGCCTTGGCGACGTCGGCGCCGTTCATGCCCGGCATCTGGTAGTCGAGGATGACGCAGTCGACGCTGGCGCCCAACTGGGCTGCACGGTCGAGGAAGGCGAGGCCAATGGCGCCGCTTTCGGCCGCGGCGCAATCGAAGCCCCAGCTCTTCAACTGTTCCAGCAGGATTTCGCGATTGACCGGGTTGTCGTCGATCACCAGCACGCGCGCGCCGGTGACGTCGACCGGCACGACGCTATTGGTCTGCTGGGCTTCGTAGACCGGCAGCATGGCGGTGAACCAGAACACCGAACCCTTGCTGAGTTCGCTTTCGACGCCGATGCGGCCACCCATCAGGTCTACGAGGCGTGCGGCGATGGCAAGGCCGAGACCGGTGCCTTCGTGGCGGCGGGTCGAGCTGCCGTCGACCTGGGCGAATTTCTCGAACACGCTCTGCAGCTTGTCGGCGGGGATGCCGATGCCGGTGTCTTCGACGCGGACGCTGAGCGCTACTGTCCCATCGACGACCTCGCCGGTGACATCGACAAGCACATGGCCGCGCTCGGTGAACTTCACCGCATTGCCGAGCATGTTGGTGATGATCTGGCGGAAGCGGCCGACGTCGCCGGTCACGTGGGTCGGCAGTCGCGGGTCGATGCGCACGATCAGCTCGAGGTTCTTTTCAGCGACACGCGCCGAGATCAGGGTCGCGACATCCTCCACCGCCTCGCCAAGATGGAACGGGGCGGGGTCGAGCGTCAGCTGGCCGGCGTTGATCTTGGAGAAGTCGAGCACGTCGTTGATGATCGTCAGAAGGGCGTTGCCCGACTTCACGATGACTTCCGTGAAAGTCTTCTGGCGCGGCGTCAGGTCGGTGCGCGCCAGAAGCTCGGCCATGCCGAGCACGCCGTTCATCGGCGTGCGGATCTCGTGGCTCATATTGGCGAGGAATTCCGACTTGGCGCGATCGGCAGCCTCGGCTTTCTGAAGCGACTCGGTACTTTCGGCGAAAGCACGTCGGATGGCATGCTCCATCGGCCTGAACACCCAGACGGCGACACCGGCGATGACCAGGATCAGCAATGCCGCCGCGGTCGTCAGCAACCGGTCGCTGCGGGTCTCGGCGTAACGGCGTTCGTTCTCCATCGCGGCGGTGGCGCGCAGCAGCATTGGCTGGGCAAACAGCTCGTTCTGGTTGCGGATTTCGCGATAGCTCCACTCATCGGCGCTCTGGGCGCTCGCCAGCGCGCCGAGATTGCGGGCGATGTCGCGTGCCGACCAGAACAGATCGCCGTTGATCGCGGCGCTGTCGAGCTCGCGCAGCGACTTGTCCGACAGATATGGGCGTATCGCGTCGATCGTTGCGGCCAGGTGGTTGATGCGGACATCGAGCCGGACGGCATGGTTGTGCGCGGCAGCGGCGAGCGCCTGCTGCGTTTCCGGCCGCCAGGCGGCGTTCGTCGTCTCGGCGAAACTGCTGGCGTTGCGCAATTCGCGTGAAAACAGCTGAAGTTCGGCGGCAATGGCATCGACATCGCGGCGATATGTATTGCCCTGGCTGAAGGCCAGCATCACGGCAATGGACGTCAGTGCGAAGATCAGGAGCCCCGAAAGGTATCTGATCCGTATCGAACGGATGAAGGACGAGTGCTCCGGCATGCGCAACCCCAAACACATACGCACAATCTTACAGAGCCGGAATAGACACCATTAACATTAAGAGTTTCTGACCTGCACAACTTGTCCGCGAGATTGTTGCTTGGGTGGCAGTAAAGATCAGCTATTGCGCTCGGCTATGAAACTTGCGGCAGCCTTGAGCATGATTGCGCGCTCGCCGAAGGGCTCCAGCAAGTCATGCGCCTGGCTGACCAGGCCGGCGAGTTGGGAGCGGGCCCAGTTGGGGCCGTGCAGCGAAACCAGGGTCGCCTTGCCGGCGGCAGCATCCTTGCCTGTCGCCTTGCCCATCGTCTCGGCGTCGGCGGTGAGATCGAGCAGGTCGTCGGCAAGCTGGAACGCAAGTCCGATCGCCGAGCCGAATTCGGACAGTCTTTCGCGCTCGTTTGCTGAGGCGCCGGCGACGATGGCGCCGGCCTCGCAGGCGAAACGGATCAGCGCGCCCGTTTTCATCGCCTGCAGGCGAATGACGCCGGCTTCGTCGGGCTTGTTGCGTTCGGCGTCGAGGTCGAGCGCCTGGCCGCCGACCATGCCGCCGGGGCCCGCGGCGCGGGCGAGCGCCAGCACAAGGGCTGCGCGGCGATCCGCCGGCAGCGGCGTCGCGTCGTCGGCAATGATGTCGAAGGCAAAGGTCAGCAGGCCGTCGCCAGCAAGGATCGCGGTCGCTTCGTCGAAGGCCTTGTGCACTGTCGGCTGGCCGCGGCGCAGGTCGTCGTCATCCATCGCCGGCAGGTCGTCATGGATCAGCGAATAGCAGTGCACGCATTCGAGGGCTGCGGCGACGCGCTGCGCCGCCTCGCCGTCGGCGTCGAACAGGGCGGCGCTCTCCAGCACGAGAAACGGACGCAGCCGCTTGCCGCCATTGAGCACGCCATGGCGCATCGCTGCCATCAGATGCCCAGGTCGTGCGATCTCGCCGAAGAGGGTGCTCTCGCCGAGCAGCTGCCGCAGTTGCGTCTCGACGGTCTCTGCGCGCATGCGCAGGAAGGTTTCGAACATGATATCGCTGTCGATCGTCATGGCGGCGAGCGGTAGCCGACAGTCAGACGTTGCGCAAGAAGCCAACCGCCTTTATGCCAAAAGGCTGACAAGGCAGGGCGGACGGGTTGTCGGAACCGATCATAGAGCCGGAAACCGAAAGGCTGGAGATGGCAGCAGCGCGTCGCGGGGTTTTCTCGCGCGGAAGCCTGCGCCGCTGGGTGCGGCTCGGCGCGCTGGTCGCCGCGATCATGGTGGCGCTGCCGGTGGTGCTGACCATCCTCTATTTGCCTCCTGTCGTGCGCCCGATCTCGACGCTGATGATCAAGGACCTCGTCACGCTACAAGGCTATGACCGCCAGTGGGTGCCGCTCGACGACATCGCGCCCGTCATGGCGCATTCCGTCATCATGTCCGAGGACGGGCAGTTCTGCTTCCACAAGGGCATCGACCTTGGCGAGCTCCGCGGCGTCATCAACGACGCGCTTGAAGGCGAGGCCACGCGCGGTGCCTCGACGATTCCGATGCAGACGGTCAAGAACCTCTATCTGTGGAATGGCCGCTCTTTCCTGCGCAAGGTGGTCGAGCTGCCGCTGGCGATCTATTTCGATGCCCTGATGCCCAAAAGGCGGATCATGGAGATCTATCTCAACATCGCCGAGTGGGGCCCCAACATCTACGGCGTCGAGGCGGCGTCGCAACACTATTTCGGCAAGCCGGCAAGCCAGCTGTCGCGGCGCCAGGCAGCGCTTCTGGCGGTGACCTTGCCCAATCCCGCGGCGCGCAATCCGGCCAAGCCAGGACCTGGTCTCAAGCGGCTTGCCTCGGTCATCGAACGCCGTGCCGGCAAGGCTGGCGCCTATGTGCAGTGCCTGGATTAGATTGGCGCCTGCAGGACCGAAAAAAGAGTCGCTTCGGGCTGGTCAAGCCGGCTTTCGCCGTGTATAGGCTCGCCAACTTTCTCAGTTTCCGGCCCTTGCGCGGCCCTTTCACGAGGGCGGACAGGGTCATTTGACCGATTGGTGGAGTATATCCATGGCTGTTCCAAAACGAAAAACCTCCCCGTCCAAGCGCGGCATGCGCCGCTCGGCCGACGCGCTGAAGGCCCCGACCTATGTCGAGGACAAGAATTCCGGCGAAATGCGCCGCCCGCACCATATCGACCTGAAGACCGGCATGTACCGTGGTCGCCAGGTGCTGACGCCGAAGGAAAGCTAAGCAGCTTTTCCTAGGAAAGCTGAAAAGCTTTCCTCAGCGAGCCTATCGGGAAAGGACCGGCCCAGCCGGTCCTTTCTTTTTGCGTGCCCGGATGGTGCTGAATTTTCTTGACGCCAAGGCATCAGGGGATTCTAGAAGGTGCCAGCGCAACGCGGAGACCGGTCCATGCTCGCGGGCATTCCCCTTCTGATCATCCCCTTCATCCTGTTCAACATGGGGCTTGCCGGCCTTTTCGGCAGCGGCGTGAACGGCGACCCGTGGTCGGGCGAGATCCTGTCGCTCAACATGATGTCGGGTGGCGTCTTCACATTGACGCTGGGCAATCTGCTGGTCGTCGTCGGATTGCTGTTGCTGTTCGTCGAGATCGTGAAGTCGACGCGTACCAGCAACGCGTCCGTGGTCGACCATCTGCTGTCGACCTTCGTCTTCGTCGCGTTCCTGGTCGAATTCCTTCTGGTGCGCGGGGCCGCGCACCCGGTGTTCTTCACCTTGATGGTGATCGCATTGCTGGACGTCTTGGCCGGGTTTTCGGTTTCGCTCCGCTCGGCCAGCCGCGACGTCACCTTCGGCCGCGAGTAGGAGCGCGTCCCCAAGGGGAACGCGCCCGCCAATCAGACCTTGGCGACGAAGCCTGCCGATTCGATGCCGGCCATGGCGGCGAGCTCGTCATTGTCCGACGTGTCGCCCGAAATGCCGACCGCGCCGAGCACGTCGCCATTCTTGTTGCGGATCAGCACGCCGCCCGGCACCGGCACGATCTTGCCGCCCGATACCGCCGAAAGCCCCTGGAAGAAATGCGGACGCTCGACAGCGGCAACGCCGAGCGCACGCGAGCTTGAACCCACGGCGAGCGCGCCGTAGGCCTTGCCCGACGCCACCTCGGCGCGGATGAAGGGCGAGCCGTCCTGACGCTGGAACGCAAGCAGATGTCCACCCGCGTCGAGCACGGCTATGCCGAGCGGCTTGAATTTCTGCTCGGCGCCAAGTGCAAAGGCGGTGTCGATGATGGCGTTGGCCTTGGCCAGCGTCAGTTCGGTCATGATCATTCCTCCTGATTATTGATGGGCGTCTAGCAAACACGCTCCGGACGCCGGGCAAAACCCTGCATCCGGTTGAAACTGCCTTACCTGAATGGGTGGGAGAGGGGGGGGCCGTTCCAGCAGCCCTGGGTCCTAAAGCTTGGCTTCACTCCAGGACTGGAGAGGTCCTCCGGCCCTTCGCATGGCTCAGGGCGTTCGACGCTCGGAAAGCCAAGCAATTGGCTTTCCGTCGGCCTTTGGCCGACCGCGTCTCACCCCATGGAATCGATCTTCCGCTGCATCGCGGCAAGCTGGTCCTTGAGCTCCTTGAGCTCGTCCGGCTTCTCGGACGTTTCCTTCTTGGCCGGCTCGGCGGGGGTTGCTCCAGCGCCAGGCATCGGGAAAGGCGTGAACATGCGCATCGCGTTCTGGAACAGCTCCATGTTGCGGCGTGTCTGTTCCTCCAGCGCCTTCATCGGCGCGGCGCCCTTCATCATGTCTATCGGCGCCTTGCCGAAGGTCGACTTCATCTGCTCGCGGAAGCGCTCATGCTCCTTGGAGAAGGCCAGCATCGACTGCTCGAGGAAGCTCGGTACAACCATCTGCATCTGGTCGCCATAATACGAAATCAGCTGTCTGAGGAAGGGGATCGGCAGCATGTTCTGCCCGTCCTTGTTCTCCAGTTCGAAGATGATCTGGGTCAGCACCGGGTGCGTAATATCCTCGCCGGTCTTGGCATCCTGCACGGTAAACTCTTCGCCCTTCTTGACCATTTCGGCCAGGTCCTCGAGCGTGACGTAAGTACTCGTACCGGTGTTGTAGAGTCGGCGGTTGGCGTATTTCTTGATTACGATCGGCGTGTCTTTTGCGGCCATCAGCATCCTCCCCCGGAAGACCGGAATGCCATGTAAGCAGCCGGTAACATTTCGCCGGTCACGAGGATAAGCGCAAAGCAATCGCAAATCCAAGTGGTTTGTGCACTGCAAGAAGGCAAGGCGGGTCCGCGCCGGCAAAAAAATGCTGCGCAGCATTGCTGCACTGCGGCCGCAGCATCGGCAATCCAGTGATTTTCCGGTTTGACTCGGGTCCTGGAACGGGCAAGAAAAGTCATGAGCGCCAACGTCCTCGACGCGCAACAACCTTTCGTCAAACGAAGTCTGGAGAGAAACATGTCCGCCTCGTCCTCCATCGTCGTCGCCAGCGCCGCCCGAACGCCGGTCGGCTCGTTCAACGGCGCCTTCGCCAACACGCCGGCGCACGAACTCGGCGCTGTTGCGGTCCGCGAGGCGCTTGCACGCGCCGGCGTCGATCCCAAGGAAGTCGACGAAGTCATCCTCGGCCAGATCCTTGCCGCCGGTGCCGGCCAGAACCCGGCCCGCCAGGCGGCCATGGCGGCGGGCGTGCCGCAGGAGGCAACCGCCTGGGGCCTCAACCAGCTTTGCGGCTCGGGCCTGCGCACCATTGCCATCGGCATGCAGCAGATCGCTACGGGCGACGCCAAGATCATCGTCGCCGGCGGCCAGGAATCGATGTCGATGGCGCCGCACTGCCAGCACCTGCGCGGTGGCGTGAAGATGGGCGACTTCAAGATGATCGACACGATGATCAAGGATGGCCTGACCGACGCCTTCTACGGCTACCACATGGGCAACACGGCCGAGAACGTCGCGCGCCAGTGGCAGCTGACCCGTGACGAGCAGGACCAGTTCGCGGTCGCCTCGCAGAACAAGGCCGAGGCCGCACAGAAGGCCGGCCGCTTCGCCGACGAGATCGTGCCGTTCACCATCAAGGGCAAGAAGGGCGACACCATCGTCGACCAGGACGAATACATCCGCCATGGCGCGACGCTCGATTCGCTTGCCAAGCTGCGGCCTGCCTTCGACAAGGAAGGCACCGTTACAGCCGGCAACGCCTCGGGCATCAATGACGGCGCTGCCGCCGTCGTCCTGATGACCGAAGCCGAGGCCGTGCGTCGTGGTCTCACCCCGCTGGTGCGTATCGTCTCCTGGGCGACCGCTGGCGTTGATCCGCAGATCATGGGCACCGGCCCGATCCCGGCATCGCGCAGGGCGCTCGAAAAGGCTGGCTGGTCGGTCGGCGACCTCGACCTCGTCGAGGCAAACGAGGCTTTCGCCGCGCAGGCCTGCGCGGTCAACAAGGACATGGGCTGGGATCCGGCGATCGTCAACGTCAACGGCGGCGCCATTGCCATCGGCCACCCGGTCGGCGCTTCCGGCGCCCGCGTCTTCAATACGCTGGTCTACGAGATGCGGCGACGCAGCGCGAAAAAGGGTCTTGCGACCCTGTGCATCGGCGGCGGCATGGGCGTCGCGATGTGTGTCGAGGCGATGTAAATCGAAAAGCAAGAGGGCGGCCAATGTGCCGCCCTTTTTTGTCTCTAGCGCATGACCCCGAAAATCGGAGTCGATTTCCGGAAAGGATCATGCGCCAATTCAAAATGTTACGGCGTCCTTTGCGCGTCCCAAAGGACGCGCGGCGCTGTAAAAGCCTGTCGCAAGGGCAATCCATCAAGCAGCAGAAAAGGGGAAACGCATGTCTAAGGTTGCACTCGTCACCGGCGGATCGCGCGGCATTGGTGCTGCGATTTCGATCGCGCTGAAGAACGCAGGCTACAAGGTCGCCGCCAACTATGCCGGCAACGACGAAGCGGCGCAGAAATTCAAGGCCGAGACGGGCATCCCGGTCTACAGATGGTCGGTTGCCGACTACGACGCCTGCGAGGCCGGCATCAAGCAGGTCGAGGCCGACCTCGGCCCCGTTTCGGTGCTGGTCAACAATGCCGGCATCACGCGCGACTCGATGTTCCACAAGATGACGCGCGAGCAGTGGAAGGAAGTCATCGACACCAATCTGAACGGTGCCTTCAACATGACACATCCGCTGTGGAGCGGCATGCGCGACCGCAAGTTCGGCCGTATCGTCACCATCTCCTCGATCAACGGCCAGAAGGGCCAGGCCGGGCAGGCCAACTACTCGGCTTCCAAGGCCGGCGACATCGGCTTCACCAAGGCGCTGGCCCAGGAAGGCGCGCGCGCGGGCATCACCGTCAACGTCATCTGCCCGGGCTATATCGCCACCGAAATGGTTATGGCGGTGCCGGAAAAGGTGCGGGAATCGATCATCGCCCAGATACCTGTCGGTCGCCTCGGCGAGCCGGAAGAGATTGCGCGATGCGTGGTGTTCCTGGCATCGGAAGAGTCGGGCTTCATCACCGGCGCCACGCTGAGTGCCAATGGCGGACAGTATTTCGTCTGACAGGCTCGCCTGCTAGACCTGGAAAAAGAAAACGGCGCCGAAGGGCGCCGTTTTCTCGTCTGGCCGGGTGAGGTCAGTCCTTTTCGAACATTGCCTTGTGGACGATGCCGGCGATTGCTGCGCCGACGATCGGGGCAACCCAGAACAGCCAGAGCTGCTGCAGGGCGACGCCGCCGACAAACAGCGCCGGGCCGGTCGAACGGGCCGGGTTGACCGAGGTGTTGGTCACCGGGATCGAGATCAGGTGGATCAGCGTCAAAGCGAGGCCTATGGCGATCGGCGCGAAGCCAGCCGGAACACGTCCATGGGTCGAGCCGAGGATGATCATCAGGAACATGAAGGTCAGGACCACTTCGATGATCAGCGCCGAGGACAGGCCGTATTTGCCCGGGGAAGCGTCGCCGTAGCCATTGGTGGCGAAGCCGCCGATGCCGGCAAAGTCGGCCTTGCCGCTGACGATGAGGTAGAGCACCGCCGAGGCGACAACAGCTCCGACCACCTGGGCGATGACATAGGGCACGAGGTTCTTGGCCTCGAAGCGCCCGGCCATCATCAAGCCAACCGAGACGGCAGGGTTGAAGTGGCCGCCGGAGATGCCGCCGACGGCATAGGCCATGGTCAGGACCGTCAGGCCGAATGCCAAAGCAACACCGGCAAAGCCGATACCAAGTTCGGGAAACGCGGCTGCAAGCACGGCACTGCCGCAACCGCCGAAGACGAGCCAGAATGTGCCGAGGAATTCGGCGAATAGACGTTTGGTCATGATGTTCCCTCCAATGCGCCTGCGCGGTGCGCCGCATTTTCCGGAGGCCCCGCCTAGGCAACCCCCGCCGCGCAGACTCAACGTGCGGATGGAGACACGGCTCGGCGCCGGGCACAACGGGTGCAATTCCCTTAAGGGAATGCAATCACAGATATTTTTGCGTGGGCCGGCATGTGCCGCTATGGCACGCAAAGGTTAACGTGCAAGTCGGGGAGCTGTGGACAGGCTTGTGCATATCAGGTGGATAATCGGTGGACGGGTGCAGTCGGGCACAACATCTAGCGGTGAACAAATCAGGAAACTTGTCCTATCAGTGATTCGTAGCCTGTTCGTTCCGCATTTGGTTCAAATGTTAACCGAATGTCCGTCGCCGCTGGTCCCAGCGTTAATGTGGCGATAGGAAACATCAATAAAATCATTATTTTGCGCCGAGGTCGCCGAGGCGTTCCGGCGCTTGGCCGGCAAAGGTTAACGGCGGCGCGCTGAGGCATGAAACGGGCCACTTTAGAGATTCTGCATGTGGTGCAGCTTGCCAGCCGGAAATCTATATGTTGGGGTGAACAAAACCTGAATCTGTCGGAGTCAGTGATTCGTCGCTGATTCGTTCTAGACTCGTTCCAACTCTTAAATCTGGAACATTCCGCTTTCGCTTCGCCGCGCAAATCCCTATGTGTCCAGTCGTCGCGACAGGCGGCGCAACGCCGGGTTGGCCCGGCGCCGAGGGCGGTTCCTTAGAATGAATGTCCACTCCAAGCAGAACGACCCCCTGATCCTGTCAGGCCGCGATGTCACCGCGGTTCTGGGGCCGACAAATACCGGCAAGACGCATCTCGCCATCGAGCGCATGGTCGCGCATGAAAGCGGCATCATTGGCCTGCCACTCAGGCTGCTCGCCCGCGAGGTCTATGGCCGGGTTTGCGAAAAGGTCGGTGCCCACAAGGTGGCGCTGGTCACTGGCGAAGAGAAGATCCTGCCGCCGGGCGCGAAATACTCGGTTTGCACCGTCGAGGCGATGCCGCGCCAGACCGACGCGGCGTTCGTTGCCATCGACGAGGTTCAGCTCGCCGGCGATCTCGAGCGCGGCCATATCTTCACCGACCGCATCCTGCATCTGCGCGGCAGGCAAGAGACGCTGCTGCTCGGTGCCGCCACCATGCATGGCATCCTGCAAAAGCTTCTGAAGGGCGTGTCGGTGGTCACGCGGCCGCGCCTGTCGCATCTTGCCTATGCCGGTTCCAAGAAGCTGACGCGTTTGCCGCGCCGCTCGGCCATCGTCGCCTTCTCGGCCGACGAGGTCTATGGCATCGCCGAACTCATCCGCCGCCAGCAGGGTGGCGCCGCCGTGGTGCTTGGCGCGCTCAGCCCACGCACCCGCAACGCCCAGGTCGAGCTCTACCAGTCTGGCGACGTCGATTACCTGATTGCCACCGACGCCATCGGCATGGGCCTCAATCTCGATGTCGACCACGTCGCTTTCGCCCAGAACCGCAAGTTCGACGGCTACCAGTACCGCCAGCTGACCGCGGCCGAGCTTGGCCAGATTGCCGGCCGTGCCGGCCGACATCTGCGCGACGGCACCTTCGGTGTCACCGGCCAGGTCGATCCGTTCGACGAGGAACTGATCGAGAAGATCGAAGGCCATGATTTCGAGCCGGTGAAGGTGCTGCAGTGGCGCACCGCCCAGTTCGACTTCGCCAGCCTCGACACGCTCAAGCGCTCGATCGACACCGTGGCGCCCGTCGAGGGCCTGACGCGCGCGCTGCCGGCGGTCGACGCCCAGGCGCTCGAGCACCTTTCGCGCGACGAAAACATCCGCACGCTCGCAAGCGGCCGCGAGCGTGTCGCGCTGTTGTGGGAGACGTGCGCGCTGCCCGACTACCGCCGCATCGCGCCGGCCCAGCACGCCGACCTCATCGCATCGATGTATGACGATCTCGCCCGGCATGGTCACGTCGACGAAAACTACATGGCCGAGCAGGTCCGCCGCGCCGATTCCACCGAAGGCGACATCGACACGCTTTCGCACCGGATCGCACAGATCCGGACCTGGACTTTTGTCTCAAACCGCCCTGGCTGGCTTGCCGATCCGGCACACTGGCAAGAAAAAACGCGAAACATCGAAGACAGATTGTCGGATGCACTGCATGAGCGGTTGACGAAACGCTTCGTAGACCGCAGGACTTCCGTCCTCATGCGCCGCCTTAGAGAAAACACTATGCTTGAAGCCGAAATAAGCCCGTCCGGAACTGTCCTCGTCGAGGGTCATCACGTCGGCGAACTGCAAGGGTTCCGTTTCACCGCCGACCAGAGCGCGGGTGGAGAAGATGCCAAGGCCGTGCGCACGGCAGCCCAGAAGGCGCTCGCCGCCGAATTCGATTCCCGCGCCGAGCGTTTCTCGGCGTCGCCCAATGGCGATATCGCGCTTGGCTCCGATGGCGTGCTGCGCTGGATCGGCGCGCCGATCGGTACGCTGGTCGAGGGCGAAGACGCGCTCAAGCCGCGCGTCATCCTGCTTGCCGACGAACAGCTGACCGGCCCGGCTCGTGACAAGGTCGCGGCGCGCGCCGACCGTTTCGTCAATTTCCAGGTCGAGTCGCTGCTCAAGCCGCTTGTCGATCTCAAGGCCGCCGAACAGCTTTCCGGCATCGGCCGCGGCATCGCTTTCCAGCTGGTCGAGAATTTCGGCCTGATCAACCGCCGCGACATCGCCGAAGACGTGAAGTCGCTCGACCAGGAAGGCCGCGCCGCCCTGCGCCGCCTTGGCGTGCGCTTCGGCGCCTATCACGTCTTCGTTCCCGCGCTGATCAAGCCGGCGCCGGCAGGGCTGGTGACGCTGCTCTGGGCGATCAAGAACGACGGCAAGGACAAGCCGGGCTTCGGCGACGTCGTCCACGCGCTCGCCGCCGGCCGCACCTCCGTCGTTATCGACCCGACCTTCGACAAGACCTTCTACAAGCTTGCCGGCTTCCGCAATCTTGGCCGCCGCGCCGTGCGTGTCGACATCCTTGAGCGTCTCGCCGACCTGATCCGCCCGGCGCTCGCCTGGAAGCAGGGTATCGGCGCGCGTCCCGACGGTGCCTATGACGGCAGCTCGTTCATCGTCACGCCGCAGATGATGTCGATCCTCGGTGCCACCGGCGACGACATGGAAGAAATCCTCAAGGGCCTCGGCTACCGTGCTGAGCCGAAGCCAGCCGCCGAGGTCAAGGACAAGCTCGAGACAATCGACAGCGCCGCTCGCGAGGCCGTGGCCAAGGCTGTCGCCGCAAAGGCTGCCGCGGCCGCCGAAGCTGCTGCGCCCGCTGCGAGCGATGAGGCTGCCGACGTTTCCGCCGAACCCTTCGTCGAGACGGCCGAAACCACCGAACAAGGAGCTTCCGAAGTCGCCGAACAGGCGCCGGAGGCCGAAGCAGACGGGCAAGCAGCTGAAACCGTCGCCGAGCAGACCGAAGCGGTTGCCGAACGTGCAGCCGAGGTCGCCGCTGAACCGGTGACCGAAGCAGAGCCCGTGTCCGAGCCGGAAGTCGAGGCGGAAGCCGCAGAGGCTGTTGCCGAAGCTCCTGCTGCCGATGCTGTTCCGGTGGAAGCCGCGGCGGCAGACGCCTCCGAAGCCGTGGAAGCGCCCAAGCCGATCCTGCTGTGGCGTCAGGGCCGCTTCGAACAGCGTCCGCGTCATCGCCAGGACAACCGCTCGCGTGGCGGCCAGCGCGAGCAGCGTGCCGCCGGTGCCGCTGGCGCACCTGCTGCCCGTCAGGGCGAAGCCAATCGCAACCGCGAGGGCGGCGAAGGCGGTCGTGACAACGGTCGTCCGCGCTTCGACCGCAAGCCCGGTGGCAAGCCGCAGGGCGAGGGCGGACGCCCCGACAACCGCAACCGTGGTGAGCGCCCAGGCGGCGACAAGCGTGACGGCGATCGCGGCGGCTTCAAGGGCAAGCCCGCCTTCCAGCCGAAGCCGCGCGAAGAGCGACCGGTGCGTATCGATCCCGATTCGCCCTTCGCCAAGCTCGCCGCGCTGCGCGACCAGCTCAAGAAGTAAACGCCTTGGCCGGCGAGGGAAGACAGCGCATCGACAAGTGGCTGTTCTTCTCGCGCGCGGTCAAGTCGCGTTCGCTCGGCGCCAAGCTCGCACAGTCTGGCGGCGTCAGGTGCAACGGCCAGAAGCTCAGCCAGGCCTCCGACATCGTCAAGACGGGCGATGTGCTGACGATCACGCTCGACCGCCGCATCCTGGTCTATAAGGTTCTGCTGGCTGGCGAGCGTCGCGGGCCGGCCGAGGAAGCGCGCAAGCTCTACGACGACATCTCCCCGGCGCCAACGCCCAAGGACCAGGCGCCACCGGACGCCAAGCCGCCGCTGCGCGAGGTTGGCAGCGGCCGTCCGACCAAGAAGGAACGGCGCGCCACCGACAGGCTACGCGACCAGTGACGCAAAGCATTTGGAGCCGCGGCGGGCGAGTTGAGAATAGCGTTCCGCCAACTGGCTTCTGCGCGGAATGGCCGCCCTTGCAAGAGCTCCGCAAAGGGGATACCTCACCCGAAAGATACAAAATACGGGAAGTCCCGGAGCCTGCTTCATGACCTACGTCGTCACCGACAACTGCATCAAATGCAAATACATGGATTGCATCGAGGTTTGTCCGGTCGACTGCTTCTATGAAGGCGAGAACATGCTCGTCATTCACCCTGACGAGTGCATCGACTGCGGCGTCTGCGAACCGGAATGCCCGGCTGACGCGATCAAGCCCGATACCGAGTCGGGCCTCGACAAATGGCTGCAGATCAACACCGAATATGCCGAAAAATGGCCGAATATCACGGCCAAGAAGGAACCGCCTGTCGACGCCAAGGAATTTGACGGTGTCGAAGGCAAGTTCGAGAAGTTCTTTTCGGCTGAGCCCGGCGAAGGCAACTGAGGGCTGCGCGCCTGAAAGGCGCTAGATCGTTGGATTGAGGGCCGCCGTCGACTCTTGACGCGGCAGGATGTTCGCGTATGCAGCAAAATCTTGATTCTTCCGACTTTTTGTGTTAGAGCTAGCCCAACATGCCGATGACACAACGTCGATCTATGGCGCATAGCCTAACTCACTGAAAGGTGACAACCCTAATCCGGACCAGAGTAATCTGGGCCCGGCAGTCGCAATGTTTGCGGTTTGCTGGTCCAAGCTCTTCCGATTGGGGGTCGATTGTCGTGCGGCAGAAGGTCGCGTTTTGCGACTGTCCCGATCAACCGGCCTCGGCGGGCCGGTGTCACAAGAAGGAGTTCAGGGCGTATGGCAACTTCCATCCCGCAGAAGAAATCCGCAGCACGTCACGGTTTCAAGACCGGCGAGTATATTGTCTATCCGGCACATGGTGTCGGCCAGATCGTATCGATCGACGAGCAGGAAGTGGCGGGACACAAGCTCGAACTGTTCGTGATCGATTTCCAGAAAGACAAGATGCGCCTCAAGGTGCCGGTCGCCAAGGCGACGTCCATCGGCATGCGCAAGCTTTCCGAGACCGACTATGTCGAGCGCGCATTGAAGGTCGTGCAGGGTCGCGCCCGCGTCAAGCGCACCATGTGGTCGCGCCGCGCGCAGGAATATGATGCGAAGATCAATTCAGGCGACCTGATCTCGATCGCCGAAGTCGTGCGCGACCTCTACCGCGCCGACAACCAGCCGGAGCAGTCCTATTCCGAGCGCCAGCTTTATGAAGCAGCGCTCGACCGCATGGCACGCGAACTGGCAGCCGTGAACCGCTTGTCGGAGACCGAGGCTGTCCGTCTCATCGAGACCAACCTCAACAAGGGTCCGAAGCGCGGCGCCAAGGCCGACAACGAAGAAGCCGACGCCGAGCAGGAAGAAGCTGCCTGATCAGGCTTTTCAGTTCCGTTATGAAAAACCCGGCCAATGGCCGGGTTTTTTTGTTTCCGGGCCGAGGTGGCTGTTAGCCCTCGCCGCCCTTGCCGTGCTCGTGCTGATGCGTGATCGTCGCGATGAAGCGCCTGGTGCGTTCGTGCTTCGGATTGCCGAACACCTCGTTTGCCGGCCCCTTTTCGACAACCGAACCGGCTTCCAGGAACAGCACCTCATGGGCGATCTTGGAAGCCAGGCGCAGGTCGTGCGTGGCGATCACCATGGTCGTGCCCTCGCGCGCCAGCTGGCCGAGCACGTCGACAACCTCCTGCGCCAGCTCGGGGTCGAGCGCCGATGTCGGCTCGTCGCACAACAGCACCTTGGGTGATGGTGCCAGCGCGCGTGCGATTGCCACGCGCTGCTGCTGCCCGCCCGAAAGCGTCGCCGGCCAGGCATCGACCTTGTGCGCCATGCCGACCTTGTCGAGTAGCGCCATGGCGCGTTCGCGCGCCTTGGCTTCCGGCCATTTCAACACGGTCACCAGCCCTTCCATGACGTTTTCGACCGCCGTGCGGTGCGGAAACAGCTGGAAGTTCTGGAACACCATGCCGGTTTGGCGCCGCAGCTGCTGGATCGCCTTGGTGGCGACCCGATGGCCGGGGCGGAATTCGAGCGTGTCATCGCCGATACGCACGGTACCCGAGGTCGGAATCTCGAGCAGGTTGATGCAGCGCAAAAGCGTGCTCTTGCCGCCTCCCGATGGGCCGACAAGCGCGGTCACACTGCCCTCCCGGATCTCGACGGAGACGTCCTTGAGCACGGTGTTGTCGCCGAACTGCTTGACGATGTGGGACAATCCGATCATGACCGCGCCTCCAGGAAGCCGCCGTAACGGTTGAGCCGCCTTTCGAGCCTGACCTGCAGCGACGACAGCACCGAACTCATCGCGAGATAGAGTATGGCCGCCTCGACATAGAGGATCAGCGGTTCATAGGTCGTGGCGACGATGCGTTGTGCTGCCTGGAACATCTCCGGCACGGTGATCGCGGCGGCAAGGGAGGTGTCCTTGACGAGCGAGATGAAGGTGTTGGACAGCGGCGGCACCGCGACGCGTGCTGCCTGTGGCAGGATGGTGCGGCGCATCGCCTGCGACCATGTCATGCCGATCGAATAGGCGGCTTCCCACTGCCCCTTGGCCACCGAACTGATGGCGGCACGGATGATCTCGGAGGAATAAGCCCCGACATTGAGGGTGAAGCCGATCAGCGCGGCTGGGAAGGCGTCGAGCACGATGCCGACGCTCGGCAGGCCGTAGAAGATCAAAAACAGCTGCACCAGAAGCGGCGTGCCGCGGATGATCCAGACGTAGAAGCGGACGATCGCCGACAGCCAGGCCGGCCCGAACAGGCGGGCAAGCGCCGCACCCAGCCCGACCGTCAGGCCGAAGGCGAAGGAGAGCAGCGTCAGGGGTGCCGTGAAGATGAGCGCTGCCCACAACAGGGGGCCGAGCGACTCCAGCATCAATTGCAGCCAATGTGGCAAGATGAGTGCTCCCTCTCCACAACAAACGAGCCCGGAAAATCGCAGATTTTCCGGGCAAGTTCATGGGAAAAAATGAGAGGTGGGAAATGAGTGCCTTTCAGGCGGCCGCCACGCCGGGCGCCGCCTGACGTGCAATGTTGTTACTGCGAGACGTCAGTGCCGAAATAGGCCTCGGAAATCTTCTTGTAGGTGCCGTCGGCCTTGATCTCGGCCAGTGCCTTGTTGATCGCCTCGACCAGCTCGGGCTCGCCCTTGCGCACGATAACGCCGGAGAAATCGGCCTTGGCCTCTTCGGCAACGATCTTCACGTCGGCGTCGGGCTTGTGCTTCTTGAAGTCGAAGAACGAGAGCGAGTCGTTGATGGTGGCGTCGGCGCGGCCGTTGAGCACCAGCTGGATCGACTGGTCGAAGCCGTCGGTACCGACCAGTTCAGCGCCATTGGCTTCGGCGATCTTGCCGAAATTGCTGGTCAGCGACTGGGCCGACTTCTTGCCCTTGAGATCGGCGAAGCCCTTGATGTCCTCGTTCTTGCCGCTGACGATCAGCACGGCCTTCGAAGCGATGTAAGGGTCGGAGAAGTCGTACTTGGCCTTGCGGGCCTCGGTGATGCCGACCTGGTTGATGACGGCGTCGTAGCGCTTGGCATCGATGCCGGCGATCAGCCCGTCCCACTTGCCTTCGAGGAATTCCGCCTTGACGCCGAGGCGCTTGGCGATTTCCTTGCCGATCTCGACGTCGAAGCCGACCAGCGCGCCCGAGGCGTCGTGATAGGTAAAGGGCGCATAGGTGCCCTCGGTGCCGATCTTGAACACGCCGGCCGCCTTGATCTCGTTGAGATTTTCACCGGCGTGGCCGGCGGCGACGGCTGCGAGCTGGATCGTTGCGGCAACGGCCAGCGACTTAAACCACTTCATTTTGTGTGATCCCGATTCTGTGCCCGGCATGCTGGCCGGGAAAGTTGTGATTGGCGGCAATCTGTCAGAAGCCAGCCTCGAGCATAAGGAATGAAATTTCAATTATGGCGCAATACTGGAATGTGAATCTACGGATGCCATGGCAGCCGGCCACTCCGGAACATAAGCCGAGACGGCGCGTTAATAGCCTCGCGGGGAAGCGTCACAATTGCGATGCCTGCCCGGCTGCTCTCAGGACAAGGGGCGCAAGATGTATATGGATCGGGCAGGCCTGGCCGGCGAGCAGATGATGCTGAGGGCCGCGTCGCGCGCGCCTTATCTGGAGCGCGGCGAAGAACTCGAGCTGGCGATCCGTTGGAAAGAGCGGCGCGACCAGGACGCACTTAACCGCATCGCCACGGCCCATATGCGCCTCGTCATCGCCATGGCGGTCAAGTTCAGGCGCTACGGCCTGCCGATGGGCGACCTCATCCAGGAAGGCCATGTCGGGCTGCTCGAGGCTGCTGCGCGTTTCGATCCCCAGCGCGAGGTTCGGTTCTCGACCTATGCCACATGGTGGATTCGCGCATCGATGCAGGACTACATCCTGCGCAACTGGTCGATCGTCAGGGGCGGCACCAGTTCGGCGCAGAAGTCGTTGTTTTTCAATTTGCGCCGCATGCGCGCCCGTCTCGCCCAGGGCAGTGGCCCGCTCGGCAACAGCTCAGCCTATCAGGAAATCTCGGTAGCACTTGGCGTGTCGGAAGCCGACGTCGCGATGATGGACATGCGCCTATCGGTGCCCGACTCATCGCTCAACGCGCCGCTGAGCGATGATGGCGATGCCGGCGAGCGCATGGATCTTTTGGTGTCGGACGATCCTTGGCCGGACGAACTCGTCGGCGAGGCGATCGACATCGAGCGGCGTTCGGGCTGGCTGCACGACGCGCTGGGCGTGCTCAACGCGCGTGAGCTTCAGATCATCGAGGAGCGTCGGCTGACGGAAGAAGGTGCGACGCTCGAAGAGCTTGGCACCTCCCTTGGCATCTCCAAGGAGAGGGTCCGGCAGATCGAAACCCGCGCGATGGAAAAGCTGAAATCGGCGCTGGTGCGGCAGAACTCCGCATTCCTGCCGGCTTGAACCGTCACCTGTCGGTGACGACCTTGACCTTGTCACCGGCTGACACCGAAGCGCCTGGCGCCAGCGCGTTCAGCACTCTGAACAGATCGAGCTTGCGATCGACGCCGACCATGCTGGCGGCGAGCGAACCCATGTTCTGGCCCAGCTGAACTGTGACGACGCGGATGCGCAGCGGCTTGAGTGCGGCCTTTTCCGCTGCCGTCATCACGCGGAAGCTTGAGCTGACCGAACGCGCGATGGTTTCGAGCGTGGTGCTGGCGGTCGGTGCGGCCGTCAGCAGGCGGTAGACCTGCGCGCCGTTGCGGATCACGACGATGTCGAACTGCCAACCCTCGGCGCTGGCGCGGGCGAAGGCGGCTTCGTTGCCGTTGATCGTTTCAGCGCGCACGCTCGATGGATCAAGCCCTGCCACCCAGCCGCTCTTGACGTAGTCGGCCAGCGGCAGCTTGGCGTCGATTGCCACGCCGTCGAAACGGATCGCGGTGTTGTCGGGGCCGGTCGCGGTGACGGCTGCCGCGGTGTTGTCGATGATGAAGCCCTGCGGCACGGCAAACGAGATGCCGAGCTTGGGGTGCATGAAGGTCGTGCCGCGGACATAACCTTCGTCGGGCGTGTCGCCGAACAGCAGCCCGTCTATGCCGGCAAGGAAGGAATCGCGGTCGCGCTTGCCAATGCCCGGCGCGCCGAACTGGCGGGCGTGGCGCTGGGCGAGATCGATGCGCTGGGGCGCATTCGGGTGGCTAGCCAGGAAGTCGAGGCTGGCGTCGGTGGCGCCGCTAACCGCGCGCAGGTCGGAGTATGCGGCCATCGACTGCAGGAAGCGCCCGGCGGCAAACGGATCGTAGCCGGTCTGGCCGCTCATCTTGATGCCGATGCCGTCGGCTTCCAGCTCCTGGTTGCGCGAGAACTGGGCGAGCCGGAGCTTGCCGCGGATCAATGCTGCCTTGGCCGTTGGGCTTTCGCCGAGCACGTCGGTGACGACCTTGGTCGCCAGCACTTCCTCGGCTTCCTTCTGCTGGCGCTGGATGCCGTGGTTGGCGGTGACGTGTCCCATCTCGTGCGAAATGACGGCTGCCAGCTCGGCCGAATCATTGGCCAGCGCCAGGAGCCCGCGCGTGACGTAGAGATAGCCGCCGGGCAGCGCGAAGGCGTTGACGTTGGGCGAATTGAGGATGGTGATGCGATAGGTCTGGTTCGGGTTGCTCGACACGGTGGTCAGGCTGCCGACCACCTTGGCGACCATGCGCTCCAGCTTCGGATCGGAGTATTCGCCGCCATAGGTCGCCAGGATGCGCGGATGCTGCGCCTTGGCGATCTCGGCAAGCTTGTCGTTGCGGGTGACGTTGTCGACGGTCACCGGATTGTTGGACGGCTGGAACCCGGATTCGCGAACGTCGGAGGGGTTGAGCACCTGGCAACCGGCGACAAGCGCCGACAGCGCCACAGCGAACAGCAGTCGCGCGTAGCGGGGCGAAGTCGTCTCGATCAGTCCGTCGCGGCAGGTGGGCAGAGCTCGCGTCCTTTCAAATTCCTCAGGCGGCAGGCAAAGCAGAAGCGGGCCCGACCAAACGGACGTAGCCACACTCAGCTTGCCGACACAATAAGGCCGTTACCGCCAATATGGCGATTTGGCTGTAAATTATGTCCGCTTCCGGGCAACGCGGCGTGATCGTGCCATCACCGTTCACTGCCGATATAGTGTCTGAATGCTTCAGGTCCAGAAGTCGTAAAGAAATCCGCAGTCTTTCCAGCCACTGCTACAGCGCCAGACTCGACGAAAACCATGTTTTCGGCCAGTTTCCGTGCGTCTTCAGGCTGGTGTGTCACGAAAAGCACGGTCATGCGGCGTTCTGCTTGGACGCCGGCCAAAAGGTCAAGCATATCGCCACGCAACGCTGGGCCAAGCGAGGCAAAGGGTTCATCCAACAGGAGAATCGGACGATCGCGCACCAGAACGCGCGCCAATGCCACGCGCTGGCGTTCGCCGCCGGACAGTTCGCGCGGCAGGCGTTTCTCCATGCCGGCGAGGCCGACGCGGGCAAGTGCCGCGGCCACGTCCTGTCTATCGGCCGCGCTCAGGCGCAGTGCCGGCGAGCGCCCGAGCCCGACATTCTTTTCGATGTCGAGATGGGAAAACAGATTGTTTTCCTGAAACACCATCGACACAGGCCGGTCGGCTGGCGGTGCCGTGGTCACGTCCATGTCGCCGATCAGCACCCGGCCTTCGCGCGGTGTCTCGAAGCCGGCCACGAGGTTGAGCAATGTCGACTTGCCTGCGCCACTCGGCCCCATGATCGCGGTGATCTCGCCGGGCGCAAAGGTCACGTCGAAGCGCACCATGGTGTCGCTGTAGCTGAACACCACATGGTCGAGGCGCACCGCGGCACTGGTCGAGGTCATTTCGAAGTCTCCCTGCCGAGGCGGTCGGCGAGCATTGTCAGGGCCAGGCACAACAGCCCGAGCATCAGCGCAAGTCCCGCCGCGTCGTCGGTGCGGTAGCTGCCCATGCGGGCGAGCAGAAGGTAAGGCAAGGTCTGCACCGCGTCGCTGCCGAACAACGCGATGACGCCGAGGTCGCCGAGCGACAGTGCCATGGCGAAGGCGAATGCCGTGGCAAGCGGGCGCTTGAGCACCGGCCAGTCGATCAGCCGAAGCCTGTTCCAGCCTGATATGCCGAGCTGGGCGCATAGCCTTTCGTGACGCTCGCTCGCTGTATCATAAGCGGGGCGGACGGCGCGGACGGCAAATGGCATCGCCATCACGGCGTTGACGGTCACCACCATGATCGGTGCCAGCGCAAAGACGTCGACCGACTGCCGCACCAGCACGAACCAGCCGGCGCCGATGACGATCGGCGGTACCACCAGCACGAAGCCGGCGCCTGTGTCGGTGAAGCGTTCGAGCAGCGTCTTATCGCCAGCCACCCTGCTGCCGGCCAGTGCCCGGCGCGCCATGACGAGCGACAAGGCGAGCATGGCTGCGAGCGTCGCAGACAACGTGGCCAGAACGATGCTGGTCAGCGTCGCTCGTTGTACCGAAGCTTCACCGGCCAACCGGCCAAGATCGGCCTCAAGCCCCGACGCAACTGTCGCCAGCATCGGGCCGCCGACGAAGGCAAGCGCAATCAGGATGGCGGCGACGTTGAGCGTCCGTTCGCCGGCCTTTGCCCTGATGTAGCTGCGCTGCGCCACCGGCAGGTTGGCATCGCCTGTCGTGTTGGCACCGAGCCGCATCAGCACCAGCACCACGATTGCGGTGAGGGCTATCTGCAGCAGGGTCAGGGCGACGGCGCGCGCGGGATCGAAGTCGAAACGCAGCGCCTGGTAGATCGCCACCTCCAGCGTCGTTGCTGCCGGCCCGCCGCCGAGCGTCAGGACGATGGTGAAGGAGGTGATGCACAGCATGAACACCAGGCCGGCGATGCCGGGCAGCGCCGCTTGTATTGCCGGCCATTCGATCAGGCGGAAGCTCGACCGCGCGCCCATGCCGAGCTGGCTCGCCAGCCGCCATTGGTCCGTCGGTACTGTCTGCAGCGCCTCCAGTATCAGCCGCGTCGCCAAGGGCAGGTTGAAGAAGACATGGGCAACGAGAATGCCCGACAGTCCGTAGATGCCGGGCCAGGTGCCGCCGGTCAGCGCTGCAAGCGGTTCGGCGAAATAGCCGGCGCGGCCGTAGAGCGACAGGATGCCGAGTGCCGCCACGATCGCCGGCAACGCCAGCGGTACGGCAAACAGGCGCAGGATCAGCGAACGGCCAGGAAAGGCGGGATGACGCGACAGGGAGCGGGCGACGAAGATCGCCGGCACCACCGATAGCAGCGTCGACAGCAACGCCTGCCACAGCGTGAACCGGGCGATGCGGAAGAGATAGGAATCGAACGCGGCTGCCGCGCCTTGCGGATTGCGCACGGCCTCGATGCCGAGCCCGGCGAATGCGCCGCCGATGAGGATGCCGATGGCGGCGAGCGCGATGACGCCGGCGGCGATGCGGGGGTCGGTGCTGGATTTGGCCAAGGCTGCGCTGCCCCTCACCCTTACCCTCTCCCCGTAAACGGGGCGAGGGGGGCGTCGGCGTTGCGGCTTGTCCCTTCTCCCCGTTCACGGGGAGAAGGTGCCGGCAGGCGGATGAGGGGCGGCATAGCCATCTCAGGCGACCGTCTTACTTGCTCATCACGCCGAGCCACTCGTCGACCCAGGCCTTGCGGTTGGCGGCGACTTCGTCGGCGCTGAAGATCAGCGTCTTGGCCGGCTTCACCAGCTTGTCGAAGGCCGGGTTCAGCGGCTTGTCGGTCTTGCCGGCCGGCAGCATCCAGTTGGTCTCGGGCACCGCGTCCTGGAAGCCGGGGCTGGTCATGAAGGCCATGAACTTCTCGGCCAGCGGGTTCTTGGCGCCCGTCGTGGTGATGCCGGCAACCTCGATCTGCAGGTAGTGGCCCTCCTCGAAGGACGCTGCCTGGTAGCGCTCGGTGTTCTCGGCCACCATGTGGTAGGCCGGCGAGGTGGTGTAGGACAGCACCATCGGCGCCTCGCCCTTGGTGAACAGGCCATAGGCCTCGCTCCAGCCCGGCGTGACTGTCAGCACGCGATCCTTGAGCTTGGCCCAGGCTTCCGGCGCCTTGTCGCCATAGACCGACTTGACCCAGAGCAGCAGGCCGAGGCCCGGCGTTGAGGTACGTGGGTCCTGGATCGCGATCTTCTCTTCCGGATTGCCCTCGACCAGTTCCTTCAGGCTCTTGGGCGGGTTCTTCAGCTTCTCGGTGTCGTAGACGACGGCGAAGTAGCCGTAGTCGTAGGGAACGAAGGTGTCGTCCTTCCAGTCGCCCGGCACCTTGACGTCTGCGCCAGCGGCATGTGGCACGAACAGGCCGGTGGCCTTGGCCTCGGCGGTCAGGTTGGTGTCGAGGCCGAGCACGATGTCGGCCTTGGTCGCAGCACCTTCGAGCTTGACGCGGTTGAGCAGTGCCACGCCGTCAGCGACGGAGACGAAGTCGACCGTGCAGGCGCAGTCGGCCTCGAAGGCCTTCTTGACCTGCGGGCCGGGACCCCACTCCGAGGTGAAGCTTTCATAGGTATAGACGGTGAGCTTGCCTTCGGCGCTCGCGGGAAAGACGGCTGCGGCGAGTGCCAGGGCTGAGGTCAGGGACAGCAAGATCGTGCGCATCGGCGCCTCCTTCATGGGTGTTGAAAGGGAATTTGAAGCGCCGGGCGTCCGAAGCATCTAATCCCTCCGCCGGTACAAACCGGATCAGGTTCAGCGGGTTGGCCGGATTTCCCCATGCCTCTCAGCCGACGCGTGTGAACGCGTCAGGCACCCCGTTAGAGCGGTTCAACAAATAGGGCCGCGCGGAAGGTCACGCAAGCGGTAGTTTGCCGGCCATTGCCCATGTCGCGGCCTTCCGTTTCGGTCGCCGGACTGGTAATGCGCTGCCATGACCCGGTTCACCATACTTCTTGGCGGCGAGCTTTTCCGCACACCGCTCGTCGACCGTCAGGTTGCGGGCAGCCGCGTGATTGCGGCCGATGCCGGCATTCGCCACGCCGCCACGCTCGGACTCATGCCGGAGCTGTGGCTCGGCGACTTCGATTCCGCGCCTGCCGAGGTCGATCCGCGCTTTGCCGGCGTGCCGCGCGAGGTCTTTCCGCACGACAAGGACAAGACCGACGGCGAGCTGGCGATAGCCGCGGCCCGTAACCTCGGCGCGACGTCGCTCGTGCTCGTCGGTGCCTTTGGCGGCCCGCGTGCCGACCATGCCTTCCTGCATCTGGCGCTGGCGCTGAAGCTGGCGGAGGAGGGGATGCAGGTGATCCTGACCAGCGGCCGCCAGGAGGCGCACCCGCTTTTGCCGGGGACAATGGCCCTCGACTACGTCGATGGCACGCTGTTTTCGATACTCGCCTTCTCCGAACTCTCCGGGCTTAGCGAAGAGGGCGCCAAGTGGCCGCTCGACAGCGTCGAAGTGCCGTTCGGTTCGTCGCGGACACTGTCCAACGAAGTGCGTGGCGCTTTGCGTGTCTCGCTCGGCAGCGGCCGTGCGCTGCTTCTCGCCCATCCTTTTCCCGCCTCGGATTTCTGAAACATGGCGCCACCGCTTCTCAATCTCGACGGCATCCGTCTGACCTTTGGCGGTCAGCCGCTGCTCGACGGCGCTTCGCTCTCGGCATCCTCAGGCGACAAGATCGCGCTGGTGGGCCGGAATGGTTCCGGCAAGTCGACGCTGCTCAAGATCGCCGCCGGCATGATCGAGCCGCAGGACGGCGAAGTGTTTCGCCAACCCTCGGCGACGATCCGCTATCTGCCGCAGATGCCCGACATGGACGGCTTCGCCTCGGTGCGGGCCTATGTCGAAGCCGGGCTCGGGCCGGCTGACGATCCGCATCGCGCCACCTACCTGCTCGACCATCTCGGCCTCACCGGCGAAGAGTCGCCGGCCGACCTGTCGGGTGGCGAGGCGCGCCGCGCCGCACTTGCCCGCGTCATGGCGCCCGAGCCCGATATCATGCTGCTCGACGAGCCGACCAACCATCTCGACCTCTCCGTCATCGAATGGCTGGAAGAGGAACTGATCCGCACTTCGTCGGCGCTGATCCTGATCTCGCACGACCGCCGCTTCCTCGAACGTGTCAGCCGCAATACGGTCTGGCTCGACCGCGGCCAGACGCGGCGGCTGGACCGCGGCTTTGGCCATTTCGAGGAATGGCGCGACCAGATCCTCGAGGAAGAAGAGCGCGACCAGCACAAGCTTGGTCGCCAGATCGTGCGCGAGGAGCACTGGCTGCGTTATGGCGTGACGGCGCGCCGCAAGCGCAACATGCGCCGCCTCGGCGAGCTGCAGACGATGCGGCAGCGCTTCCGCGGCCATCGCGGCGCCGAAGGCGTGGCGACGATGGTGGCGAGCGACGCCGCCGAATCCGGCAAGCTCGTCATCGAGGCCAAGAACATCGACAAGAGCTTCGGCGATCTGACGGTTGTGAAGGGCTTCTCGACCCGTATCCAGCGCGGTGACCGCGTCGGGCTTGTCGGGCCGAACGGAGCCGGCAAGACGACCTTGCTCAAGATGCTGACCGGCGAGCTCGAGCCCGACGCCGGCACGATCCGGCTCGGCGTCAATCTCGAGATCGCCATCCTCGACCAGAAGCGCGAGGCTGTCGATCCGAACGAGACGCTGTCGAGCTACCTGACCGACGGGCGCGGTGAAAACCTCGTCATCAATGGCGAGCAGCGCCACGTCGTCTCCTACATGAAGGACTTCCTGTTCAAGCCCGAGCAGGCGCGCACGCCGGTGCGTGAACTCTCGGGTGGCGAGCGCGCCCGGCTGATCCTGGCCCGTGTTCTCGCCCGCCCGGCCAACCTTCTGGTGCTCGACGAGCCGACAAACGATCTCGACATGGAGACGCTGGAACTGCTGCAGGAACTGGTCGCCGGTTTTGCCGGCACCGTCATCCTGGTCAGCCACGACCGTGACTTCCTCGACCGGACGGTGACCAGCATCATCGCGCCCGACAGCGAAGGCCGCTGGATCGAATATGCCGGCGGTTATGCCGACATGCTGGCCCAGCGCGGCGGCTCCAAGCTCGACGACCGCAAGTCGCGAAAGGCTGCCAATGGCCAGGCCTCAGCTGGCCGCAGCGAGCCGGAAGCGCCCAAGGCGGCGTCGAAGAAGCTGTCGTTCAAGCAGAAGTTCGCGCTCGAAAGCCTGCCCAAGAATATGGAAGCGGTGAGCACGTCGATCTCGCGGCTGGAAAACCAGATCGCCGATCCGGCGTTCTACGAGCGCGACCCGCACGGCTTCCAGAAGACCATCGCCGCCCTCGACAAGGAGCGCGCGACGCTGACCGCGCTCGAGGAAGAGTGGTTCGAACTGGAGATGCTGCGCGAGGAGCTCGAGGGGTAGCCCAGCGACTTCAAAGGCAGGCGTCGCAGATGGCTGCGATATGGCGGTGGTCGGTGCCGCAGCAGCCGCCAAGAACCTTGATGTGGCCAAAGCGGTCCCGCATGGCGCGATAACGCTGGCCGAGATCGGCAGGGTCGCCGGGGTCGAGTTCGGTCGCCGCATCAAGCTCGGCGTGGCTCTTTGCGGATGCGTTCGCTCGCACGCCGCCGATGCGGCGGATCCACTCGCCGCCTTCCGCCAGCACGCTGTCGAAATGGCTGGGATGGGCGCAGTTGATCATGAAGTAGGCCGGCGCGCCGTCTGTCTCGTCATCGACGGTCTCGATCGCCTCCCGCAAGCTTTCACCCGAGGGCAGGCGCCCGTCGGTCTCGACGGTGAAAGAAATCACCGACGGGAGGCCCGCGCCCATCGCGGCGCAGGCGATGCCGACCGCCTCCTCGGGGTAGTTCATGGTCACGGCGCTGACCATGTCGGCGCCCGCGTCACGGAACGCAACGACCTGATCGCGATGATAGTCTGAGGCCTCGACCGGCGTCATCTTCATGTCGGGACGGTAGCCGTCGCCGCGCGGTCCGAGCACGCCATTGACCGGCACCGTCATGCCGCGAGCAACATAGGGCGCTCGCAAAGCCTTCGCCTGCGCGACGGCGCGACGGTCGATGTCGACGAGCGCTTCGCGTGAAAATCCGAGCTTTTCACCCCAGTCGGGGTTGGCGCGCCATGTCGGCGTGTCCAAGACGAAGCTCAAGCCGTGGCGCTCCGCGATATCGAGATAGTGCCGGAAGTAGCTGTCGAGCCTGTCGCGGCCGGCTGCATCGAGAAGAAGTGGAAACGCCGCGAAGCACGGCAGGTCCATTCCTTCCAGGAAGACCAGCGTCGTCTCAAGACCTCCGTCGGTGAGTGCGATGGAGGTGCCGAGATGCGGAAGATCGGTCGTCACAGGGTTCATGACATCTCCGGAGGAGTCCGGGTTTCTGTCGTCTGCGCCAGCCAGCACGTCGGCCAAAGGCGTTCTTCAGACTAACATCTTAGTTTAGCAATCTCTACTGCAAGAGGCCGAGGATGTGTGGCTGGAACATGAGTGCGGCGTGTGAAACTGGAACGGTAGCCCTGTTAATTCCACAAGATCATGCGCATACTGTGTGTGCATGATCGCAGGAGATCGCATGCTGCAGAACGCGTCCAAACCTATCCGCAAGCCGACCAATGTCTCTCTCGATTCAAGACTGGTCGAAGAGGCCAAGGCGCTGGGCATCAACATGTCCCAGGCCGCTGAAGCTGGGCTGGCGAAGGCGATTTCCGAAGAGAAATCGCGCCAGTGGCTTGAGGAAAACAGGGAAGCGATCGAAAGCTCGAACAAGTATGTGGAACGTCACGGATTGCCGTTGGCCAAATATCGGCTGTTCTGATGGCGCGCTTCGATCTGTATCGTGGTGGGGATGCCGACACCTACTTGCTCGATGTTCAGGCTGATCTGCTCCGGCATATGAACACGCGCGTCGTGGTGCCGGTGTTGCCGCCAGACATGGCGCCGAAGCCTGGGCGTAGGCTGAATCCGATTTTTTCGATCCGTGGCAAGGACTACGTCATGGTGACGCAGTTCATTTCCGCCGTGATGATTTCCGAGCTTCCGGTTGCCGCGGAGAATCTTTCCCGACATCACGACCAGATCACCGACGCTCTGGACATGCTGTTCCAAGGCTACTGACGCGAACAGTCATCCGCGCCAGCCAGCCGAGCTATGCTCAGCCCGCTTCCTTGGCCTGCCAGGCCTTCATCGCTTCTTCGAACACCTTGTCGCCCGGGATACCCTTTTCGAGCGTGAACAGCGCGCGGCGGCCGGATTTGTAGACCACAGGCACGTCGATCCAGCTCTGGCGGCGCAGCAGGTTCAAATTGGCGTCGACTTCGGCCTTGGTGTCATTGAGAGCCACCAGGAAGAAGCCGTCGGCGATCTTGGCCGGGATGCCGAGCAGCGAATTGCCGGCGTCTTGTTCGGAGCTCTTCATCGCCACGCGCAGGATGTTTTCGATGCCGCCACCGTCGAAACTGTCGGGCGTCAGGAAGATCATTTCAAGGATGTGGCTCGCCGGCAGTGTCTTGTCCGCGTTGCGGCGGATCGTCATGCGCAGCTGGATATCCTTGCCGGGAATGGTCGCCTCGGCGCGGATCGCCGGTTCGGGCGGCAGGTCGCCGCCGGGCGATTCCTGCACCACCGTCCAGACGACGGAACCGGGTTCGGCTGAACCCTGGGCCACGTTGGTCCGCTCTTCGTAGAAGATCGCCTTCTGGCCGACGGCCACCGGGGCGTTTTCGCTTGCCGCAGGCGGTGTCGTTGCCGGGGTGCCTTCGGCGGGTGTTGCCGGCGTGGCAGGGGTTGCCGGCGCAGGCTCGGGCGTGGCTGGCGGCGTTGCCGGGGCAGGCTGGGTCAGCGCCGCAACCGAGGTACCTTCGCCGACGCCATTGCTGCCGCTGGCCGGGCCGGGATCGACTTCCTTGCCGTCCGCGGTCATGCGCTGGGTGAACTTGCCCGGCTCGCCGTTGGCGGGAGCCTGTGCGGCCTGGCCGCCATTGGCCGGCGGAGGTGTCGCAGCTTCATTCGCTGGCGGCGCCGTCTCCGTCGCTGTGTCACTGCCGCTGCCGAGGAAGGCATCGCGGTTCGACCACAGGGCATAACCGCCGGCGCCGACCACCGCCACGGCAAGAGCCGCCGCGATCAGGCCGCCGCTGACGCGCTTGCGCGGCTTTTGCCTCGTATTGGCGAAAGGGTCGCCGCCATCAGCCGCATTTTCGCCGAAACGGTCGTCGCCTTCCTGCGCTTCTTCATCGTCGCTTGCGGAAAAATCGGGCAGCGGCTCGCGCTGTTGCGGCGCGTAGGCGGGAATAGGAGCGGCGGCAGGCGGCGTTGCGACTGGCGTTACCGGCCGGTACGGCTCAGGTTCCGGCGTGGACCGGCTGTAGGCCGGCTTGTCCTTGTTGCGGGCGATCGAGGTAAAGACGTTTTCCAGCTCGGCCAGCGGATCGTCTTCCACCGGTGGCGGGTTGAACTCCGCCTCGACGATCGCGATCGCGTCCTCGAGCGACTTGGTCTGGCGTTCGGCAACGGCTGCGGGCGGCTGCGGATTGAGCGCGGCGAGCTTGGCCGCGATGGTGCTGCGGGCCTTGTCATATACCCGCGCGCGCATCGCCGGCGTGGTGTCGCCCATGCCATCCAGCGTCTTTTTCAGAACCGCTACGAAATCTGCCATTCTCTCGTCGACCTATCTCTTCTTCTGGGCCGGGCCGCGCCCGGCGGCAAATCAGCCGCCGGAAAGCTGCCAAAACTAGTCTTCAAACGGGTCGGTCACAAGTATCGTGTCATCCCGCTCGGGGCTGGTGGAAAGCATCGCCACCGGAGCACCGATCAGCTCCTCGATGTAGCGCACATACTTCACCGCCTGGGCCGGCAGGTCGTTCCAGCTGCGGGCGCCGGCGGTGGTGCCCTTCCAGCCTTCAAGCGTCTCGTAGACCGGCTCGACGCGCGCCTGCGCGCCCTGGCTCGCCGGCAGGTAGTCGATAAGCTCGCCGTCGAGCATGTATCCGGTGCAGACCTTGATCTCGTCCAGGCCGTCGAGCACGTCGAGCTTGGTCAGCGCGATGCCCTTGATGCCGTTGACGGCAACCGCCTGGCGCACCAGCACGGCGTCGAACCAGCCGCAGCGGCGCTTGCGCCCGGTCACCACGCCGAACTCATGGCCGCGGGTGCCAAGGAATTCGCCGACTTCGTTCTGCTGCTCGGTCGGGAAGGGGCCTTCGCCGACGCGGGTGGTGTAGGCCTTGGTGATGCCGAGCACGTAGTGGATCGAGCCCGGGCCCATGCCAGAACCTGCGGCCGCCTGCCCGGCGACGGTGTTCGACGACGTCACGAACGGATAGGTGCCGTGGTCGATGTCGAGCAGGGTGCCCTGGGCGCCTTCGAACAGGATGCGCTCGCCGGCGCGGCGCTTGTCGTCCAGCACCTTCCAGACGCGGTCCATGTAGGGCAGGATCTTGTCGGCGATCGAGGTCAGCTCGGTCATGATGACGTCGTGCGTCACCTCCGGATGGCCAAGCCCGCGGCGCATCGCATTGTGGTGCGTGAGCAACCGGTCGACCTTCTGGGGCAGCGTTTCCAAATCCGCCAAGTCCATCACCCTGACAGCACGGCGGCCCACCTTGTCTTCGTAGGCGGGGCCGATGCCGCGACGGGTTGTGCCAATCTTCGTTCCGGAATTGGAGGCGGCGTCCTCGCGGAAACCATCCAGCTCACGATGCAGCGACAGGATAAGCGCGGTGTTTTCGGCGATTTTCAGGCGGTCGGGGCCGATCTCGACGCCCTGGGCGCGGATCTTTTCCAGCTCGGCGACAAAGGCATGCGGGTCGAACACCACGCCATTGCCGATGATCGACAGCTTGCCTGCGCGCACGACGCCGGACGGCAGCAGCGACAGCTTGTAGACGACACCGTCGACAACCAGCGTATGGCCGGCATTGTGCCCGCCCTGGAAACGCACCACCACATCGGCGCGCTCCGACAGCCAGTCGACGATCTTGCCCTTGCCTTCGTCGCCCCACTGGGAACCGACGACCACCACATTGGCCATATTATTTTCCTTCCGACATCGCGGTGCGGGCCGCGAACAGTGCAAAATGACAGGCCTCTATAACGCCAAGCAATTGGATGTGCGACCTTTCTTTGCCGCCCCAGGCACAACAATTTCCGCCTTTGGGTGCATTTACTTGTCCAAAGCCAGCACCTAGGCCGGCATGGTGCCCCTCGCCAGCGAAAGTCCGGTCGCATGCAACGAAACGCTTATGTCCTGCTGTTGGCGACCACGCTGTTCTGGGGAGGCAATGCGGTGGCGGGCAAGCTTGCCGTTGGCCACGCCTCGCCGATGCTCCTGACCTCGCTGCGCTGGGCATTCGCGGCGGCACTCCTCGGTGCCGTCGGCTGGTCTAGGCTTCGGGCTGACTGGGCGGTTGCGCGCAAGCACATCTGGCTGCTCATCGCATTGGGCGGGCTCGGCTTCACCGCCTTCAATGCGGCACTCTACTCGGCGCTCAACTTCACCTCGGCGATCAATGCCAGCATCGAGCAAGCCGGCATGCCGATGGTGATTTTCGCGGCCAATTTCATCCTGTTTCGCATGCGCGTCACCTGGGGCCAGATCCTGGGCTTTCTGCTGTCGCTGACTGGCATTGCGCTCACCGCCAGCCATGGTGATCTCCGGACCCTTCTTGCGCTCGACATGAATTTTGGCGACGCGCTGATGCTGATCGCCGTGCTGGTCTACAGTGCCTACACGGTGGCGCTGCGCTTCAAGCCCGACATCCACTGGCAAAGCCTGATGATTGTGATGACGTCAGCTGCCTTCGTCACCTCGATCCCCTTTGTCGTCTGGGAAATCGGCACCGGCCGCGCGATTGTGCCCGACACGCTGGGTTGGGCGATCACGGCCTACATGGTCCTGTTCCCCTCGATCCTGGCGCAGATCTTCTACATCAGGGGCGTCGAACTCATCGGCGCCAATCGCGCGGGCCTGTTCATCAACATGGTGCCGATCTTCGGCACGCTGTTGTCGGTGATGATCATCGGCGAAGATTTCCAGCTCTACCACGCGGTGGCCATCGCGCTGGTGCTCGGCGGCATCTGGCTTGCCGAACACTCCGGGCGGAAGATGGCGAGCGCCGAGGAACTTCTGGCAGCCGACAAGCCCGGTGCCGATGCCTGAAAAGAAAAAGGCGCGGGACCAGCCCGCGCCTTTCGTGCCTTGGGAGGCGATTGTCAGATCCCGTTGACGTCGAACTGCAGGCGCTTGGCCGAGTCGATCGACTTGTGGTCGCGCACCTTGGCGAGCACGTCTTCGGGGAACGGCGCGTCGAGATAGAGCAAGGCAATCGCATTGCCGCCCGGGTGGTCGCGGCCGAGCTGGAAGTTGGCGATGTTGACGCCGCTTTCGCCGCACACGGTGCCGAGCAGGCCGATGATACCCGGCGCGTCGGCGTTGGTGGTGTAGAGCATGTGCTGGCCGACCTCGGCGTCGAGATTGATGCCCTTGATCTGGATGAAGCGCGGCTTGCCGTCGGAGAAGCAGGTGCCGGCGATCGAGCGCGTCATGTGCTCGGTCTTCACCGACAGCTTGATGTAGCCGTCGAACACGCCCGACTTGTCGCGCTTGACCTCGGCGACGATGATGCCGCGTTCCTTCACCATGATCGGCGCCGACACCATGTTGACGTCGGAGACCTGCGGCCGGATCAGGCCGGCAAGGGCAGCGCTGATCAGTGCCTTGGTGTTCATCTGCGCGGTCTGGCCGTCGAACAGGATCTCGACCTCGGTGATCGGGTCTTCCGTCACCTGGCCGACAAAGGCACCGAGCACTTCGGCGAGCTTGACGAAGGGCTTGAGCCGCGGCGCTTCCTCGGCGGTGATCGAGGGCATGTTGATGGCGTTGGAGACCGCGCCCTTGACCAGGTAGTCAGCCATCTGCTCGGCGACCTGGAGTGCGACGTTCTCCTGCGCTTCCGAAGTCGAGGCGCCGAGATGCGGCGTGCAGACGACGTTGTCCATGCCGAACAGCTCGTTGTTCTCGGCCGGCTCGACCTCGAACACGTCGATGCCGGCACCCGCCACCTTGCCGCTTTTCAGCCCGACGATCAGGTCCTTCTCGACGATCAGGCCGCCGCGGGCGCAGTTGATGATGCGCACGCCCGTCTTCATCTTGGCGATGGAGTCGGCGTTGATGATGTTGCGTGTCTTGTCGGTCAGCGGCGTGTGCAGGGTGATGAAGTCGGCGCGGGCGAACAGCTCGTCGAGCTCGACCTTCTCGACGCCGAGTTCCTCGGCACGGTGTTCCGACAGGAACGGATCGAAGGCAACGACATGCATCTTCAGGCCCACGGCGCGGGTGGCGACGATCGAGCCGATGTTGCCGCAGCCGATCAGACCAAGCGTCTTGCCGGTGATCTCGACGCCCATGAAGCGGTTCTTCTCCCACTTGCCAGCGTGCGTCGAGGCATTGGCCTCGGGAAGCTGGCGGGCGACCGCGAACATCAGCGCGATGGCGTGTTCGGCCGTGGTGATCGAATTGCCGAAGGGCGTGTTCATGACAATGATACCGCGCCGCGAGGCGGCGGGGATGTCGACATTGTCGACGCCGATGCCGGCGCGGCCGATGACCTTGAGATTGGTCGCTGCCGCGATCAGCTTTTCGGTGACCTTGGTCGCCGAGCGGATGGCGAGGCCGTCATACTGGCCGATGACTTCGAGCAGCTTTTCCTTGTCCTTGCCGAGGTCGGGCAGATAGTCGACCTCGACGCCACGATCCTTGAAGATCTGGACAGCAGTGGTGGAGAGTTTGTCGGAAACGAGAACGCGGGGCGCCATGAGTGGGTCCTTTGCGATTGGCGTTCCCTCCCCCTTGAGGGGAGGGTGGTCGCGAAGCGACCGGGTGGGGTGCAAGCGGCCGTGCTCGGCCTGATTTTCTTTGAGGTTGGCGTGGGTGGAGATAACCCCACCCGGCTCACTTCGTTCGCCACCCTCCCCTCAAGGGGGAGGGAACTCAGGCCGCAGCCTTGAGCGCTGCCTTCTGATTTGCGAAGGCCCAGTCGAGCCACGGCATCAAGGCAACCAGATCGGCGGTTTCGACAGTCGCGCCGGCCCAGATGCGCAGGCCGGGGGGCGCGTCGCGGTAAGCGCCGGTGTCGAAGGCAACGCCTTCCTTTTCGAGCGCCGAGACCATGGCCTTGGCGAACGCCGCCTGGCCGTCCTTGTCCAGGGCTGCGACCTCCGGATCGACGATCGACAGGCAGACGGATGTGTTCGAGCGCGTCTCCGGCACGACGGCCAGGTTGGCGAGCCAACCCGACTTCTGCACGAAGGCGTCGATGGCGGCGAAGTTGGCGTCGGCGCGGGCGACCAGCGCATCGAGCCCGCCCAAGCCCTTGGCCCAGTTCAGCGCGTCGAGATAATCCTCGACGCAGAGCATCGACGGCGTGTTGATGGTCTCGCCCTTGAATATGCCTTCGATCAGCTTGCCGCCGGAGGTCAGGCGGAAGATCTTCGGCAGCGGCCAGGCCGGCTTGTAGGTCTCGAGCCGCTCGACGGCGCGGGGGCTGAGGATCAGCATGCCATGCGCGCCTTCGCCGCCGAGCACCTTCTGCCAGGAGAAGGTGACGACATCGAGCTTTGCGAAATCGAGGTTCTGGGCAAAGGCCGCGGAAGTGGCGTCGCAGATGGTCAGGCCCTTGCGGTCGGCGGGGATGAAGTCGCCATTGGCGACGCGCACGCCCGAGGTCGTGCCGTTCCAGGTGAAGACCACGTCGCGGTCGAAATCGACCTTGGCGAGATCCGGCAACTCGCCATAGGCGGCCTCGAACTTGCGCACATCTTCGAGCTTCAACTGCTTGACCACGTCGGTGATCCAGCCGGCACCGAACGATTCCCAGGCGACCATGTCGACGCCGCGCTCGCCGAGCAGCGACCACAGCGCCATCTCGACGGCACCGGTGTCAGAAGCCGGAACGATGCCGATACGATAGTCGGCAGGAACCTGGAGAACTTCGCGGGTCAGCGCGATGGCCTGCTCGAGCTTGGTCTTGCCGACCTTGGCGCGGTGCGAGCGGCCAAGCGGCGCGTCGGCGAGTGCCTGGAGCGACCAGCCGGGACGTTTTGCGCAGGGACCTGAGGAGAAATTGGGATTTGCCGGACGGAGTCCGGGCTTGGCGACGATCGTCATCGTGGTGCTATCCTTCCAGATAGGTGGCCCCTCGTTGGGGAGGGGTGGCCCACGGACGGCGATATTCCTGAGGACCTCCGGCGTCAAGAGGAAAGTTTGCGTCGCAAGGAGAACATGCGTCAACGAGGCCTATGCAGGCCGCCCGACAGCGGGTCGCCGATCGGCCATTCCCGCAAACTGCAAACTCCGCCTAGTCGACCGGCAGCAGATAGCCCGCGTGTACCAAATGCTCGTGCAGCAACTCCCTGATAGCTTCCTGCCGGCTGGCTTCGTTCTGCTTGCCGCGGCGAAGGCAGAGCGGCTGCCACTGCCGAAGCAAACCAGATGATCGCCTATCTGTGTAGCCTTTTTGAGTTGCCGAGCCTTACTGTCGTCTACGAAGAATTCTCCCGGAATCCCATTCCGGATATCAGGCGCTTCGGAAAATTTGCCGGAATTGATCTCTCGATCTGGTCGCCTACCGAGACAGAGTTGCAAAAACAGGCGGACCAAACGAACGCGGAGTTCGTTCGTCTTTATCGCGAGCGGTCGAGGCCTCGGATCTTGGCGCGCTAGACGTCGGAACGGCTTTCCAAAACGAAAACGGCGAGCCTTGGCCCGCCGCTGTCACCATCTCGAAGCTATCATGCGCCTACCAAAGGTCGTAGCGCAGGCCGACCCTGACCTGGTGGAAGTCGACGCCCTTCTTCATTTGCACTGCCGGCACGTCGGCGTACTCCAGGCCAGGTGCCGCGAGATACTGATAGCCTACGTCGATCGAGGCGTTCTGGCTGACCTTGTAGGCGACGCCGGCATTGAGCGAGTAGGCTAGGGCGTATTGCGTGTCGCGGAGGTACCAGTCGGGCGTCGTGGTGGTGTCGTCTACCCGCTGGCTGGAGTAGATGAGGCCGACGCCGGCGCCGAGATAGGGCGTAAAGCCGGCGATGGTGCCAAGGTCGACATAGGCATTGGCCATGCCGGTCCACATGCTGTTTTCGGCTTGGATCGTGTCGACACCGTTGGTTGCACCGTAGCGGTCATGGGCCAGGAAGCCCAAATTGAGGTCGCCGCGCAGGTAGTCGGTGAAATGATAACCAGCGCCAATGCTGCCATTGACGAAGGTGCTGTCCGATTCGACCCCGAACAGGGTGAAATCATAGGGCGACTTCGTGATGTTGTAGCCGACGTCGCCGCGCAGGTACCAGCCGGAGCCGACTTCGACGGGGACATATTCCGGCGCCTCATCGATCGCGATTGGAGGATCATAGTCGGCAGCGCCCGCTGCCAGCGGCCAAAGCATGGTCGCGGCCAGTGCCAGCGCTATGCGAGACGTCAAGGTCATGATCGCATTCTCCCGAAATGGCCCCAGGTACTGCCCAGGAATCCAGCAGCCGTTCGAGTCATCATTAACCATAGAGGTTAAGTCACGGTTAAGGATAACAGATGGTTAGCAGGTGTTTTGCGGCTGGCTGGGCAAAGAAAAACCGCCCGGCAAGCCGGGCGGTTCGATGTTGGCAAGGATTGAGCTGGCCGCCTAGTTCAGCGAGTAACGGACGCCGAGCTTGAAGTCGTGCGAGGTGATGTCCTTGAACCGGATGCCGTCGTTGGCAGGCGGGAAGGGGAAGGACGGGTCGACGTTTTTCAGCTCGCCGGTCTGGCCGTCGCCGAGATTGACGAAGCTGTAGCCGAGATCGATGGTCATCCGCTCGGTTGCCTTGATGCCGAGACCGGCATGCAGCGCCCAGGCGAGATCCCAGCGCGACTTGTCGGCGGCATAGGCGCCGCCACCCGTCTGCGGGTTGGTGTCGGTGAAGCCCGAAATGGTGTTGCGCGACGCGCCGATACCAGCGCCGAGATAGGGCGTGATGCCGTAGAAGGTGCCGACGTCGGCATAGGCGTTCGCCAGGAACAGCCATTCCGACTTTCTGCCGCGGTAGTTGTTGGTGGTAACCGGATCGGTGGGGGCCGTGGCCCTCAGCCAGTCTTGCGCGGTGAAGTCCGCGGCACCGCGATATTCCGCGGTGATGTCGCCACGCAGGAAGTCGTTGAACTGATAGCCGACGCCGAGACCGAATGTCGGCGCGGAGCCGAAGCTGCCTTCGTCATACCAGCCATGCTCGGACGGAATGTCGAAAAGAGGCGACTCCAGTCCTTTGATGCGCTGATTGCTCATGCCGATATGGCCGCGCAGGTACCAGCCACCATAAGACGGCTGCTCTACCTCGATGATCGGCTCGGGCATGTCCGCCGCGAATGCCGGCGCTGTCACGCCGACGAGCAGCGCGGCGAATAGTGCTTTCCTTCCAATATTAAACATGCTGATAACCCTATCCCTGCGGACCGCAACGCGCCCGGCCATGACTAACCCGCGTGGATAATGCTTGGTATAGGTTAAGGCGTGCTTAACCGTGTCGGTTAACCACGAATACTTTGCAATCAGCGGTTTCATTGGCCGCCGCCGGCTGCTTCGGCGCATGAAAGGAGTCCGTCCAAGGCGGACTTTTGCGCCCATTGGCGACTTCCTCAGGTGGCCGAGCGGCTCTCCGAGATGACGCCGACAATGTCGTTGACCACTGTCTCGACCAGCTGCGGGTCGTCGCCTTCAGGGGGTGCGATCTCTCATGGGTTTAAACGCTGCCTGTGTCAGCCTACACGGCAGGTAGATGAGCGCGAACGTTGCCTCTTTCTGAAGAAGGTATGACCCAACGCCTTGACCGTGCGTCTCAACCGCTTGACCTAGCGTCCCAAGCCATTGACTAATTTAGCCAATGCGGATCACCTCGCGCCGTTCGATCGATGCTATTCCGGACAGGGAACAGTAGAAGGTTCAACACCGGATCCGATGGGCGGGGGCCAAGATCGACATGGCTGCATCACAGCGAATCGAATGGCCATTTGCGCCGGGAGCAGAGTGTCTCGCAGCCTGGAAAGGTCTGCTTTCCCTGCTTGTCGACTGCGCCATTCCCGACGATGCCGACCCCGCGCTGTTTGATTTTCATGGCCGCAGCTGGCAGCTTCCGGGTGCCTTCCTGCACGTCAATGGCGGATCTGCGATGACGATGTCGCGGACCCAAAAGGTCATCGACGAACGCCCGGCCCCGCACATGGTGCTGTACATGGTTATGGAAGGGCAGGTCACGACCAATTACGACGGGTTGATCCAGGAGCACGTGCCCGGGGATATTGTCGTCGTCGACTATTCGATGCCCTATGAGAGCCAGACCCCTGGCTACGAGGGGATCACGCTGACCTTCGACAAGGCCAGTGTGCCGGTCGAGCTGCAGAACAATACGCACGGGCTGGTGTTGACGGCGAACGATCCCAGCGGCGCCATGCTCGGAACCCAGCTCAAGGCGCTCGTGGAGCATATCGAAAGTCTCAGCATACATCAGAGCCAGGTGATGGTTGACAACATCCTGCGCTTTGCCGCCGCTGCCTTTACGACCCCCTTGACGCGCGAAAGACGTGACAAGCGCTTCCTCTTCCAGCGCGCGTCGTCGACCGCGCGACAAAAGCTGTCCGATCCCGACTTCGGTCCGGATGAGATGGTAGCCGTTCTGGGTGTTTCCAGGTCGAAACTGTTCCGCCTGTTCGAGCCGCATGGTGGCGTGCAGCGCTGGATGCTGGCTGAACGGCTCAAGGGAAGCCTGCAGAGCATTCTGCGTTCAACGCCGGATCACAAGATAGCAGCCATCGCTCGCGATCACGGGTTTCGCAGCGAGGCGCACTTCAGCCGCGCCTTCCAGAAGCGGTATCAGGTCAGCCCCAGTTCCGCGCGCCGCATCGCCAACGATTCAGTGGGCATGGCCGCCTATGAGACCGTGCTGAAGCAAGGCAGCGGAAACGGAGCAGCGATCGTCGAAGCCTGGCTTGCGTCCGCTCGAGCCTGAGAATCGACCGTGCCGAGTGTTTTTGGGCCCCGTGCAAACGAAAGGGCGGCCCGAAAGCCGCCCCGACTGGTTCGCGAAGCCTGATCAGAACCTGTAGTTCAGGCCGGTCTTGAGTGTGTGGAATGCGGTGTCGACGCTCGTACGCCCGTTATTTCTGTGAAAGTCATTGTCTCCTGATGTCTCGATGCTGCCCAGGTCGACATAGAGATATTCGGTCTTGAGCGTGATGTTCTCGGTCAGGCCGTATTCGAAACCGGCGCCCGCCGTCCAGCCCAGCTTGGTGTTGGAAAACGAATGGCTGCGGCTGTTGCCGGAAGCTCCTTCATCCCAGTATTCGTTATCGACGGCTGATGTCTTGATGCTGCCATAGGCCGCGCCGCCGGTGCCGTAGATCAGGAAATTGTCCATGGCATAGCCGAGCCGGCCGCGCAGTGTGCCAAACCAGGCGATCTTGGTCTCTACGTCGCGGTTGCCGAACTCACCGAGATCGATCCAGTTGTAGCTCCGGGAGTCCTTTGCCTTGATTCCGGATGCGGAAAGATCCGCTTCGACGCCAGCAACCCAGTTGGGACCAAGCTGGTGGTTGTAGCCGACCTGCACGCCACCAAACGCGCCAAAGGCGGTGACGTCTTCGGTGAGGCGGTTATCGCCAATCTCATCCAAAGGACTGGCGGTATGATCGAACGCGTGTTTGAACGTGCCGCCGCCAATACCGCCATGAACGCCGATGTAAAGGCCGCTCCAGTCATAGGCGAAGCGTTCCGCGACCGGTGCTGGCTCGACGGCCAGATCTGCGGCATGGGCCGCGACGGTACCTAAGAAAACAGCAGAATGTATTGCAGCAATTGTGAGAAAATCATTCACAGGCAGCCCCGAGATTCGCATGTGGAGAACATCATTTTTCTCTACATGAGAAGCCGGTCACCCACCTTGATCGCGCGTCTCATCTTCATGACCGGGCGTCCCAATATGTTTTCCAACCTGGTTTGGGGCAGTGACAGCATGGCCTGCCGGTGCGAGAGCAACGACGGCAGTTCACCGAATGCTCTGCCGGTGGCTGGCGCGCGCAACTCATGTTGCGTTGCGTCGGCCTCTCTCACACTGGCTTTGCAGCGCTTTTGTCGAGCCGGCACTGCGTGCGACTGATCTAAGGGATGGGCAATGAACAAGGTTCTACTCGCGACGACATGCCTGTTTGTTGTTTCCGGCAGCGCGTTGGCGTCTGACATTGCTGTCCGAGAACCAGCTTCGGAACTCGTCGTTGCTGCCTTCACCTGGACAGGCGGATATGTCGGCGCCCAGACGGGAAATGTCAGGGGAGATGGCACCTTCGGGGGAGATGGCGATCATGCCAATCCGAAGCCGGCCGGGTTCGTCGGAGGCTTGTACGCCGGTGCGAACTATCAATTCGGCAATGACGCCGTCGTCGGCATTGAGGCCGACATGGCCTGGAGCGGGGCCGACGATCGTGCGCTCGTGTACAATTCGGCCGGCATTCCCTGGCCTGCCGACTACCCGGTCATCCAGGAGATAAACCGAACCGGCGCGGTCCGTGCGCGCCTCGGATACGCCATGGACCGGTGGCTTCCTTACATCGCCGGTGGCGTTGCATTTGCCGCGGTAGATCAAAGGCTCGTCGGAGCCGATGGAAATTTCAACGCGACCTATACCGGTTGGACGCTTGGCCTCGGTACGGAATACGCCTTCTCCGACAGCATGATTTTCCGGGCCGAGTATCGTTATGCCGATCTTGGGAGCAAGACGTTCGACCTGCAGGATGCACCTCCATTGGACATCGCGCTCAAGACCAGCGACGTCCGCGTCGGCATCGCCTACAAGTTCTGACCGGCGACCTCGCCTCTGGCCCGTCCCCAAAAGCAGCAGGTTTGTTCCTTTGAATCAGGAACCCCGGGGTAACGGGGCACCTGAAAGGCCGGTGCCTGCAATTCACCCGTTGGTGCCGGCCACAGCCGCGCCGGTCTTCAGGGCTTGCATCGGCGTCGCTGACAAATTTTTCGACACTCCAGTTGATTTTGGCTCGGGCATCGTGCCGGGCCTTCCCTCATTGGGCGAGCGGCACGGCAACGCCATTCGAGCGGCCATGATTGTCCGTCTCATCTTGATGACCGAACGTCCCAATGTGCAGGGCCATCTTGCTCGGGGCAGTGACAGCATGATCGGCATCGCCGAGAGATATCCTCGGTCTTGACGCCCGCCGTCTGCGGAGGACGGCAAGACACGGGCGGAGCGAGAGTTGGGGGACACGAGCATGCCAGACGAAGCAGTCCAGATGCAGCAGATCGGGGAAGCATTGGTGGAGAGACCCGCCCACCCGCAGTCATCATTTACGGGTTGGGTCCTGCGCAAGGCATGGTCATTTGTCACGTTGGCCAGCCCACGCGCGCATCGCGACCAACGGTCGGACAGCATGGAAGCGTTCGATATGCTCGGCGGCTGGAAAGGCCCCGACGCCAAGCGGCGCGACCTCTAACGGGCCAGTATCTTGATCCCGTGTCGGGCAAAACAATCCTGGGCGAGCTAGAGCTGCGTTGGGTTCGCCGAGTGCCCTGCTGGGTGGTCGCGTGCGCAATGGACAATTGCGTGTCGGTCTTTTCTCTGTCGAAAATTTTTGAGGGAAAAATGCCAGGCATTGCGAAATTGTATTTCATCACGGCGATCTGTTTTCTTGTCGCCGGAATCCTGGTTGGCCTGCAGATGTCGATTGCGCATGAATACGCCGCCACCGGCGCGCATGCGCATATCAACCTTCTCGGTTGGGTGACCATGGCCATTTTCGGCGCATTTCAGGCGCTTAACCCGCGCGGTGCCGGCACCCGTTTCGCGAAGGCGCAGTATTATGTCTACACGGGCGGCGTGGTTGTGATGACGCCGGCTCTCTACTTGCTGCTGACCGGGAAGCCGTCCTTCGAACCGATTGTCGCCGTGTCATCTCTGGTGGTGTTCGCTGGCGTCCTCATGTTCGCCGCGATCATGTTTCGCGCTCGCGCGGACTAGGCGATCTTCGGCGCGCCATTCACGCCTATCGAAGTGGTGCGCCACCGTGGCAACCGCCCGACTTCAGCCGCAGGACAGTGCCAGTTTCGACATACAAAAAAAGCCCGCCAGAAGCGGGCTTTTTCATAGTTGAGAGGCTTTCTCAGGCGGCCGAGCGGCTTTCCGAAATGACGCCGACAATGTCGTTGACCACGGTCTCGACCAGTTGCGGGTCGTCGCCTTCGGCCATGACGCGGATCAGGGGCTCGGTGCCGGAAGGGCGGATCACCAGGCGGCCGGTCTTGCCGAGGCGGTTGCGGCCGTCCTCGATCGCAGCCTTGACCAGCGTTTCCTCGAGCGGCTTGCCGCCGTTGAAGCGCACGTTCTTGAGCAGCTGTGGCACCGGTTCGAAGGTGCGGCTCAGCTCGCTCATAGGCTTGTTGGAGCGCTTGATGCAGGCCAGCACCTGCAATGCCGCCACCAGCCCGTCGCCGGTGGTCGAATAGTCGGTCAGCACGATGTGGCCGGACTGCTCGCCGCCGATGTTGAGGCCATGCGCGCGCATGTGCTCGACGACGTAGCGGTCGCCGACCTTGGTGCGGTGCAGTTCTAGGTTGATGTCGCCGAGGAAACGCTCGAGGCCGAGGTTCGACATCACCGTCGCCACCACGCCGCCGCCGGCGAGGCGGCCGCTCTGCTGCCAGGACTGGGCGATCAGCGCCATGATCTGGTCGCCGTCGACGACGGTACCGTTTTCGTCGACGATGACGACGCGGTCGGCGTCGCCGTCGAGCGCGATGCCGATGTCGGCGCGCACCTCATGCACTTTCTTCTGCAGGCCGGCCGGATGGGTCGAGCCGCATTCGTCGTTGATGTTGAAGCCGTTGGGCTCGACATTGATGGCGATGACTTCGGCGCCCAGCTCCCAAAGGGCGGCGGGCGCCACCTTGTAGGCCGCGCCATTGGCGCAGTCGACGACGATGCGCAGGCCCGACAGCGACATCGAGCGGGGCAGGGTGCGCTTGGCGAATTCGATGTAGCGGTCATGCACGCCGTCGACGCGCTTGGCCCGGCCGAGGCCATCGGAATCGGCAAGCATCGCCTCGACGTCCTGGTCGAGCATCGCTTCGATGCGTTCCTCGATCTCGTCGGACAGCTTGTAGCCGTCGGGGCCGAACAGCTTGATGCCGTTGTCGTGGTAGGGATTGTGCGAGGCCGAGATCATCACGCCGATGTCGGCGCGCAGCGAGCGCACCAGCATAGCGACCGCCGGCGTCGGGATCGGGCCGAGCAGGAACACGTCCATGCCGGCGGCGCACAGGCCCGCCACCAGCGCGTTCTCGATCATGTAGCCCGACAGGCGCGTGTCCTTGCCGAGCACCACGCGATGACGGTGACTGCCGCGCTGGAAAGACAGGCCGGCGGCCATGCCAACCTTCATCGCGATCTCGGCCGTCATCGGAAATTTGTTGGCCCGTCCGCGAATGCCGTCGGTGCCGAAATAGCGTCCAGCCATGTTTAGCCTGTCCCCGTGGAGTCCACCCGCGCTTGCTTTGCCACAAGCCGGGCCGACCAACGCATCACATTTGGTGAGTTTATGTCACAAAAGCTTAGAAAAGGGTTGGGGTTTTTGGGGAAGCGGTCGCATCGGGGCGGGTACCCGTGGCCTCATCTCACTCTTGTTCGTCTGGCGACTGGCTTTGCTGCAATATGCGCCTGCCTCGGGACGGCGGTTCTCTTCCAGATTTCTGCAATTCGCAGTACGCTTGTAGTGTCGGAGATATAAGTGGCCCTGTTCGATGGGAGATTATTCCCGAATTGAAAGTAGGATCGACAAATGCCGATCTTGTATCGGCGCATTGCGCCAGAATACTGCAGCTTCTACATAGCCGGATCGAGGAATGTCGAGGTGCCAATAGGCGGCGAACTGAGAACAGTTCGCGCCTCAAGAGATTGTCTCAATGTGTCCTGCCTCTATGCTCAAAACGGAGATACTGCGGTCTTCTTGGGACGGGCTGTTGACGTCGAAAGGCCCGAGAAGCCGATCTATGATGGGATGCTGAATACCCAAAGTAGCCTGGTCATCATTTTCGACGCCAACATGCCCGAAATCATGAGTATGCAGGTGACCACCGTTGAAACGCGCGTTCGAATTTGGGTAAATCGCCTATTGGAGCCAGACAAAATCCAAATTGGATTGGGGTAGCCTTGCGATAGCAAAAAACGCCGCCCGTAGGATCGTAACGGTTCACCCCGCAAGCTTTGCACCAACCAGCAGGTCGTCGATCACCGAAGCGCGAAACGCACCGCTCTCCGGGGTCCCATCGTTGTTCATGAGAAGGGCCGCCACGTGGCTGTTGTCTTGCGACAGGGCGACGATGTTGGACGCACCGTTGTCGCTGCCGGTGTGGCCGACAACCTTGCGGCTCGCGGTTTCCTCCTCGGTCCAGCCGAGCCCCTGATATGGGTAGATCTTCGCATCGACCTGCCGGCGCAGCATTTCGGCTGATGCCCGCTGGGACAGGATGGCGTTCGGGCCTCCGCCCAGCATGGCATGCAGCGATCTTGCGAGATCGCTTACCGAGCAGCGCAGCATTCCGGCGGGAACGTCGGGATAGCCTTGCTGCGGCAGCTCGACGAACACGCCGCCCTCGAACGTGTAGGGCTTGGCAAGCAACTCGGGCTGGAACTCTCTCAGGTACCAATGGGCATTGTCCACGTCGAGCGGGTCGAGAATGTTGTCCTTCACGTAGGCAGGGAAGCTCGTTCCGCTGACGCGCTCGACGACGTAGCCGGCGAGCGCGATGGCGACGTTGCTGTATTCCCACTTCGCGCCCGGCTTCGCCTTGAGAAAGGAGGTCTCTGGCGCGTAGGCGCTGCCGCCTTTCACAAGATAGTCCCTCAGGAAATCCGACAGGCTTTGCGTCGGATCGCCCGGGAAAGACACGTCGCCATGGCCTTCATCGAAAATGCTGGATGTATGGGTCAGCAGGTGATGCGGCGTGATCGGCAGCTCCGGATGGTGCGGGTTGCGGACCTGAAAATCGATGAAATCGTTGATGTCGCCGTGCAGGTCGTGTCCCTGGCGCTCAAACAGCTGCACAAGGGCGGAAGCCGTGAAAAGCTTGCTGACGGAAGCCAGATGCATCGGGGTGTCGACGGTGAGCTTTCGCTGCTGTTTCAGGTCGGCGAAGCCGAATGCGCCGCCATAGAGCGCAGCGTTTTGCCTGGACGCGATTGCCATTGCCGCGCCTGCAACATTTGCGGCTTTCATCCTGGCGGGAATGCCGGCTTCGAACTCGCGGCGCCAGGCTTGGAACGACTGGTTCTTTTGTTCGCTGGCGAAAACCAGATGTCCTTGAGGCATGAGCAATCCGGCCAGTCCCAGTTTGAGCAATGAACGACGCGTTGAGGTCATGATCCATCCCGCTTTCCGTGGCGGCCTGCCGATCGAACGCGATTCGGACGCCCCCGGCATGGGCGGCATGCGCGCCTACAACTTCGGCGAAAGCTTGGCGGCGGCTTGGAGCATGGATGGAGCTTGCTTGTCGGCGGATCCGGAATGCAAAAACGCCGCCGGGCTTTCCCAGCGGCGTTTTTCATTCAGTACCGGCGTTGACGCCTCAGCTCGACGGCTGCGGTTCCATGCCGCCTTCGGGCTCCGAACCCTTCTTCTTGCCGCGGGTCGAGCCGGCTTTGGGCACGGCCGAACCGCGCGACGGCGGGGTGTCGTCGCCCATGTCGCGGGCCGGCTTGTTGCCGGCGATCAGCTGCTTGATCTCTTCGCCCGACAGCGTCTCGTATTCGAGCAGGCCTTCGGCGAGCAGGATCCAGTCCTTCTTCTTCTTGGTCAGGATTGTCTTGGCGGAGGAATAGGCCTCGTCGATCAGGCGGCGCACTTCGGCGTCGATGATCTGCGCGGTCTCTTCCGAGACGTTCTGCGTCCGTGCGACCGAATGGCCGAGGAACACCTCTTCCTGGTTGTCGCCATAAGCGACATGGCCAAGCTTGTCGGAGAAGCCCCAGCGCGTGACCATGGCGCGTGCCAGCTTGGTCGCCTGTTCTATGTCGGAAGACGCACCCGAGGTGATGTTTTCCTTGCCGAACTTGAATTCCTCGGCGACGCGACCACCCATCATGATCGCAAGGCGCGAGATCATGTATTTGTAGCTCATCGAGTAGCGGTCGCCTTCCGGCAGCTGCATGACCATGCCGAGCGCTCGGCCACGTGGGATGATCGTCGCCTTGTGCAGCGGGTCGGCGACCGGAACGTTGAGCGCCAGGATGGCGTGGCCGGCCTCGTGATAGGCGGTCAGCGCCTTTTCCGCCTGGGTCATGGCCGAGGAGCGGCGCTCGGCGCCCATCATGATCTTGTCCTTGGCGTCCTCGAACTCGGCCATGGTGACGAGGCGCTTGTTGCGGCGCGCTGCCATCAGGGCGGATTCGTTGACGAGGTTCATCAGGTCCGCACCCGAGAAGCCCGGGGTGCCGCGCGCGATGACCTTGAGGTCGACATTGGGCGCCAGCGGAACGTTGCGGACATGGACCTTGAGGATCTTCTCACGGCCGACGATGTCGGGGTTCGGCACAACGACCTGACGGTCGAAGCGGCCCGGACGCAGCAGCGCGGGATCGAGAACGTCGGGACGGTTGGTCGCGGCGATCAGGATGATCGACTCATTGGCCTCGAAGCCGTCCATTTCGACCAGCAGCTGGTTCAGCGTCTGCTCGCGTTCATCGTTGCCGCCGCCGAGGCCGGCGCCACGATGGCGGCCGACAGCGTCGATTTCGTCGATGAAGATGATGCAGGGCGCGTTCTTCTTGGCCTGCTCGAACATGTCGCGGACGCGGCTTGCGCCAACGCCGACGAACATTTCGACGAAGTCTGAACCCGAGATGGTGAAGAACGGCACATTGGCTTCACCGGCGACGGCGCGGGCAATCAGCGTCTTGCCGGTGCCGGGAGGGCCAACGAGCAGCACGCCGCGCGGGATCTTGCCGCCAAGGCGCTGGAACTTCTGCGGGTCGCGCAGGAATTCGACGATTTCTTCAAGGTCTTCCTTGGCTTCGTCGACGCCGGCGACATCACCAAAGGTGACGCGGCCATGCGCTTCGGTCAGAAGCTTGGCCTTGGACTTGCCGAAGCCCATGGCGCGGCCGGAACCTGACTGCATCTGGCGCATGAAGAAGATCCACACGCCGAGGATCAGGATCATCGGCAGCCACGACAGCAGCACCGAGAAGATCGAGCCGGAGCCGTCGTTTTCGGGACGGGCATTGATGGTTACGTTCTTCTGCTCAAGCCGCGACACCAGGGTCGGGTCGCCGGGCGAGTAGGTCTGGAAGCCGGTCGAGTTGTCGATATAGGTGCCGCTGATGCGGTCACCGGCAATCGTCACCGTCTTGACGCGGCCGGAATTCAGATCCTGGAGGAACTGCGAATAGGCCACTTCGCTCGACGCACCGCGGGTCTGCGGGGTCTGGAACAGATTGAACAGGGCGATGAGCAGAACGGCTATGATCGCCCACAGCGCGAAGTTGCGATAGTTCGGATTCATCGAGTATCCCGTTGGCGTTCGTGGGGAACGCGTATGGTGAGAGTAAGCTTGCCCCTAACATAGGCACGGGCTCCCACATTGCCAAGCACGTCCCTAAGTCTCGGTTAAGGTCAAACACCAATGTGACCGCGGCATGGCGAGGCCGGGATCGGGCGCCCGCCAATCAGCTTTTGCACGGCCCGGGCCGGGGCCAGATCGAAGCCCGGCAGGAAACGCGCCCAAGGAGCGGCCACCGCGTCAGCATTCGTTAGAAATGCCAAGCCGGCCAATGTTTGGCCGCGCCACAAGGCGGGCTCGGCCGCAAGTGCAGACCTGACAAGACTTTGCGGCGCATTAGCTTCCACTGACATGGCCGAGGCCGCGCCAACACCCAGTGGCGCGATGGTCAATTCTGTTGCTTCTTCCGGCGGCAAGAGCCCGTAGCGGCCGTCCCAGATACCTGATGCCAATGGCGCTGCCAGCGGCAATCCACGCCCCTCGCGCAGCACAAAAATGCCGGTGCGCCTGATGTCCACGAGCGCGCGCGACAATGTGGCGCGGGCCGGTTTTTGGTTAGCCGGTCGGTCCGCCAGACGCGCCAGCAGGTTCTGGACACGTGCCTCGTCGGGCAAATGCGACAACCCTCCGGCAACAGCGACCAGGATGCGCAATGCATAAGCCGCCGCGTCCCTGTCGGGCGCGTGCGCGAATGCCGTTTCGAGGCGCAGCAGGCCGGGGCTGACGCGGCTTGCATGTTCGGTGATGAGTGCTGCGCCCCGCGCGCCCAGTTCGATCCGCGCGGCGCCGGCCAGCCGCGCTTCGGCAAGGGCGTCCTCGACATACTGCTCGCCGCCCTGTTGCAGCGACAGCCGCATGCGCGGCCGCTCATAGGCCTGGTTGGTGTTGGTGGGGTCGTCGAGCCAGCCCGTGCCGCGCGCCCGGAGCACCTCGCGCAGTCTGTCACGGCGTTGGCCAAGCAGGGGCCGGACGATCCAGGTGTCGCCATCGAAAAGCGTCGCCGGCGCCATGCCAGCGCTGCCACGGCCCGTGCCGCGAGCACCGCGCATCAGCACCGTTTCGGCCTGGTCGTCGGCGGTGTGGCCGGTGACGATGATTGTCGCTCCCGCATCGCATGCGGCTTCTGCCAGGAGATCGTAGCGCGCGTCGCGCGCAGCGGCGGCGATGCCAGTCGACGGCTTGTCGCCGGTCCAGCGCATCGTGCGGTGGCCGATGCCGTGGCGCGCGCAAAGCTGTGCCACCTGGTGGGCCTCGGCGCTGGAACCGGGCCGCAGCGCGTGGTCGACGGTCACGGCGAGAAGCTGCGTCGCGGGCGCGTGCCGGTCGAGATGCGATTTGAGAAGAAGAAGAAGCGCTGTCGAGTCGCTGCCGCCTGATACCGCTGCGACAATCGTTGTGTGCGAGGCGAAGTCGAACTCGGAAAAGTCTTGATAAAAAACGGCGTCGATCGGCTGCGTCAGCACGCGGCGAGAGCCCGTTCCTGCTTGACCCGCTCCTTGATCGCGCCGGAGACGTCGGAATAACGCTTGCCGATCTCGCCGAAGGTGGCGCAGGCGACTTCGTGCTGCTTCAGGCCGACCAGCGACACGCCGAGCTTGAGCATCATTTCAGGCGCTTTCTTGGACTTCGGGTATTCCTTGCTGGCGGACAGGAAAATCTCGGCCGCATCGCGATACTTCTTTTGGCCGAGCAGCGACTCGCCCAGCCAGAAGCGGGCGTCGGCGGTCTTGGGGTCGGCGGGGAAACGCGAGATATGGTCGCGAAAACCCTGTTCGGCGGTGGTGTAGTCGCCGGAAAGCACGAACTGGTAGGAGTTGCGGTAAAGCTCGTCGGGATCGTTGGTGTCGGGCAAAGCGGCTACGGCGGTGCCGTTGGCTTTCGGCTGGGCCGGCTGTGCCGCGACAGGCGCCTGCGGCTGGGCCGGAGCTGCTGCCTGCGGGTTGGCGGTGTCGGACACGACGTTGCCATTGGCATCGACGGTGATGGTGCCGAACGTCGTCGGCGGCGCGCCGGTACCTCCGCCGGTTACGGCACCGGGCTCGCCGGTGCCGGATTCGGTAATCACCTCTCCGACGCTGTTTCCGCCGGCGGCCGGAGCGGTCGCGGTCTGCGCCGCACCGGGTTGAGGCGCCGTGGGCGCCTCAACGATCGAGCTGTTGGTCTTGCCTGTTGCGTCGGACTTCTTCTGCCCGCCGCCTTCAAGCTCCTGGAAGCGGAACTCGTTGTCTTCCTGCATTTTCCGCATCTGCTCCTGCATCTGCAGGATCTGGAAGTTCAGCTCCTCGATGGAGCCGTTGAGCTTGCGGATTTCCTCTTCGAGCGTGGTGACGCGCGGATCGCCCGCCTGGGCGAGCTGGATCGGAGCTTCGGTGCTCTCAGTCTTGCTGCCGAAAACGCCCGGCAGGCCGATCTTTGGGAAGTCGATGCCAAGGCCGTCGCGCGCATGCGCCGCGGCCCCCGACAGAAGGAAGATGGCAAGTGTGCCACTCAGGATTGATCGAAAATGCATTAGCCTCTCGCCGTGGAAGAGAATTGGTTGCTTTGCGCCGATGCGCTCTCGTCATTTATCAGGACCGGAGACTTCGGCCAAATTTTGTTTCAGACCGCCAGATAAGCAAAAGGCGGCCCGAAGACCGCCTTTCGTTCAATTTGGTGGCAGTCGCGCGGCTCAGCTGCCGGCGCCCGAGAGCGTCGTGACGGCGCGACGGTTCTGCGACCAGCAGGAAATGTCGTCGCAAACCGCGACCGGACGTTCCTTGCCGTAGGAAATCGTCTTCAGGCGGTTCGAGGCAACGCCCTGCGAGATCAGGTAGTCGCGGGCGGCAGCGGCGCGACGCGCACCGAGAGCCAGGTTGTATTCGCGGGTGCCGCGTTCGTCGGCATGGCCTTCGACAACGACGGCGTACTGGCCGTACTTGTTCAGCCACTGCGCCTGGCGGCTCAGGATGCCCTGCGCGTCGGCGCGAACCGACGAGGAGTCGGTGTCAAAGAAGATACGGTCGCCGACATTGACGGTGAAGTCCTGCGACGAGCCAGGCGTTGCCGAGCCGGCGCTGCCGCCGAGGCCAAGATCGGCCGCGTTGTTAGGGGTTTTCTTCGAGGCGCAGCCGGCAATCGCCAGAGAGGCGATCAGGGCCACGACCACAGGGTTGGTTGCAAATTTTGCGATACGGCGCATCCAGCCTCTCCTTCGCATTCGAGTGATTTCGTTGAACATCCAGTAACCACGTTGGGGTTAACCGGCATTCAATGAACATGGTTAAAAATTCGTTGCCGCTCGCTGTAGCGTCCCCGCATACGGCAGTCGTCGAACATGCACTTCGCCGCGCACCGTAGGCGAAAATACGGCAGAAAGGCGGCGTCATTGGGCAAATGACGCCGCCTGGTCCATTAGTCGCGCCTTCACAAGGGAAGGTTAACGATGGTTCCTAATCGAGCAGTGGCGACCAGGCCGGATCCGAGGCAAAGCCCGAGGTCGGGATCGCCTGTTCGTTGCGGCCGGTGAGGTCGACCGAGTAGAGCTTGGGGCCGCCGCCGCCGGGCTGGTCGCGGAAGAACATCACGACACGGCCGTTCGGCGCCCAGGTCGGGCCTTCCTGCTGGAAGCCCGTCGACAGGATGCGTTCGCCCGAACCGTCGGTCTTCATCACGCCGATCTGGAATTGGCCGCCCGACTGTTTGGTGAAGGCGATCAGGTCGCCGCGCGGCGACCAGACCGGCGTCGAGTAGCTGCCGCCGCCGAAGGAGACGCGGGTCTGGCCCGAACCGTCCGCGCCCATGATGTAGATCTGCGGCTGGCCGCCACGGTCGGAGGTGAAGACCACCTTGGAACCGTCGGGCGAATAGGACGGCGAGGTGTCGATGGCGCTGGAATTGGTCAGGCGCGTGGTGGTGCGGCTGCGCAGGTCCATCGAGAAAATGTTGGAATTGCCGTCGTCGCGCAGCAGGCTCATGATTACCTTCTGGCCGTCAGGCGAAAAGCGCGGTGCAAAGGTCATGCCGGGGAAGTTGCCGACGAGTTCGCGCTGGCCGGTCTCGATCTGCAACAGATAGACCTGCGGCTGTCCGCTCTCGTAGGACATGTAGGTGATTTCCTGGCGCGTCGGCGAAAAGCGCGGGGTCATCGCCATCGAACGGCCGTCGGAGAGGTAGCGCACATTGGCGCCGTCCTGGTCCATGATGGCGAGGCGCTTCTTGCGCGCGGTCTTGGCGCCCGACTCGTCGATGAACACGACGCGGGTGTCGAAGTAGCCCTTTTCGCCGGTCAGGCGCTCATAGATCGCGTCGGCGATGATGTGGGCGATGCGGCGCGAATTGGCCTTGTTGGCGAAGAACTGCTCGCCGGCAAGCTGCTGGCCGGCGAAGGTGTCCCACAGCCGGAACTCGGCCTTGAGCCTGCCGTCGGCCTCATGGCTGACGCGGCCGGTGACCAGCGCCTGGGCGTTGATGACCTTCCAGTCTTCAAAGCGCGGCGCGACGTCCGGGTTGGAGATCTTTTCGATGAAGGCGCCCTTGTCGATCGGCGCGAACAGGCCCGAGCGTTGCAGGTCGGCGGCGACGATGCCGGCGATCTCGGCACCCATCGCATCGCCCGACAGGAAGTCGGTGATGGCGATCGGCAGCGGCTCGACATTGCCCTTGTTGACGTCGATCTCGACCAGCGCGCGTGCGGGCAAGGTAGCAAACGCGGTCATGCCGCTCGCCATGGCGCCGATCAGAAGGATCGCTTTGATTACATGCTTCATTAGATAGGCCTCTTAGTTCCGGGTGAGCGCGTTGGCGCTCAGAACATTTCGCTCGGGTCGAAATTGACGATGACTTGATCCCAGCCGCCGGCATATTTGTCAGCCGGCAGATTGTATGGGGCGCACTGGAGGACGGCGCGGCGCGCCGATTCAGCTGCTGCGCGCTCGATACCGGCCGAGCCGCCGCCGGAGATGATCTCCGGTCGTCCCTCGATCTCGCCGCTCGGCGTGAGATTGAACTGGATGGAAACCTTGAGGCCGCCGCCGTCCATGGCGCCCGCCGGAACGTTCCAGCAGCGCTGGACCTGGCCGCGAAGCGCGTCCATCTCGCTCTGGCTCAGCTTGTTGCCGCCGGTGTCCTTCTTGCCGCCCAGCGAGGCCTGGTCGGTCGAGCGCTTGGCGCCGCCGCCCGATGGCTTCTGCTTGTTGAGCAGAGCTGCGACCTCGTCGGCGTTGAATTCCTTCTCTTCAGACTTCGGCTTGGAGGCCGCCTGCTGGGTCTGCTTGTCTTCCTGCTTGCGCTCCGGCGTCTTGGCCGTCTGCGCCTGGGGCGGCTGCGGCTTGGCTTCAGGCGCCGGGGCGTTTTCGGGCAGCTTGACGGCTTCGGCCTCGGCCTGGTCGGAGACGATCGTCTCGGCCACCGGGTCGGGCTTGACCTCCTGCTTGGGCTGCGGCTGCGGCGTCACTTCCGTTGCCGGCACGGGGGTCGGCTTGGGCTCGGCCTGCTTCACCGGCTCGGGCTTGGGCTGCTCGACCGGTGTCGGCTTCGGCTCAGGCTTGGGCGAGGGCGGCGGAGCAGCTGCAACGTCGACTTCCTTTTGCGTCGGCTCGGGCGTCGGCGGCTTGTCGCTGTCGGTCTTGTTGTCGCCGACATTCTGGGCGTCCGGCACGATGTCGGGACGGCTCGTCGGCTTGGGTGCCGGCTTTTCGTTGGCCGGGGCCTTCTTGTCGCCCTTCTGGATCTGGGTGATCGATTCGACCGGCACGATGTCGACCGGGAACGCCTCGACGTCGGCGACTTCGAGGGCGCTGGGCGCAGACAGCGTAAACAGGCCGAAGCCCAGCACCGCCGCATGCAAAACCACAGATGTCGTGAGGCCGGTCTTCATTTTGCGGGCTACTGGTCCTGTTCCTGCAGCGTGACGAGGCCGATCTTGTTGTAACCGGCGGCCTGGATGCGGGCCATGACCTTCATCACCGTGCCGTAGTCGGCGGTCTTGTCGCCGCGCACGTAGATGCGTTCCTCGTAGCCGGCCTTGGCGATGGCACCGAGCTTGGCGACGACTTCCTCGATCGGGATCTCGGTTTCCTGGATGTGGATCTGGCCGGCTTCGTTGATCGAAATGGTGATCGGCTGCGTTTCCGAGTTCAGCGCCTTGGCTGCGGTCTCGGGCAGGTCGATCGGTACGCCGACGGTCATCAGCGGCGCTGCCACCATGAAGATGATGAGCAGCACCAGCATGACGTCGACGAACGGCGTGACGTTGATTTCGGACATCAGGCCGTGATGGCGGCCGCGCCGCCGGTGGCCGCGCCCGCCGCGGCCCGAACCGCCCGCGCTAACTGACATACCCATGGTCTACTCCTCAGGCCCGCTGCGCGACTTTTTCATCGATTTGGCGCGAGAGTATGGCGGAGAACTCGTCGGAGAAGCCCTCCATGCGCATGCCGATCTTGCCGGCGTCGGATGACAGCTTGTTGTAGGCGATGACGGCGGGAATGGCGGCGAGAAGGCCGATTGCCGTTGCCAGCAGCGCCTCGGCGATACCGGGGGCGACGACGGCGAGGTTGGTCGACTTCGAGCCGGCGATGGCCTGGAACGAGGTCATGATGCCGACGACGGTGCCGAACAGGCCGATGAACGGTGCTGCCGAACCGATGGTGGCGAGGAAGCCGAGGCGGCCTTCCAGCCGCTCCATCTCGCGCGTCAGCGCAAGGTCCATTGCCTTGTCGATGCGGGTCTGCAGCGCCAGCGGCGACTTGGCACCCTTCTCGAAGCTCTTCTTCCACTCCTTCATGGCAGCGACGAAGATCGCGCTCATGCCAGTGGTCTTGCGGTCGGAAAGGTTGCGATAGAGCTCTTCAAGCGACTGGCCCGACCAGAAGATCTGTTCGAAGCGGTTCAGCGCCGCGCGCATGCGGTTGTAGGCAACCAGCTTGTCGACGATGATCGCCCAGGTCCACACCGACGCGCCGAGCAGGCCCAGCATCACCAGCTTGACCACCCAGCCGGCCTGCCAGAACAACGCCCAAATCGACAATTCCGCGCCGGTCTGGGCGAGAGGTAGGTTTTCCATCTTGTAACAGTCCTTAAGATTTCCGGGCCCGGCTCGCAGCTAGCCCTTGCGCATCATCCCATCGTGGTCCGTTCGCGCGAAGCTTCCGGAAGTGCCCCAAAATGCGCCTTTTCGGCCTTTTCGGGGCGAAATTTGGTGAAAGGAAGGCCGCTCGGAATCCTTACGACTTTCACTGGCCCCTTAATGGACCGTTATGGTTAAAGATGGGTTAGGAATATGCCGCCGCGCCAAGCTGTCGCCCCGGCTGGGCCGGGGTTGGGGTGCTGTGGAGCGAGGAATTGTGGCCAATGCGTCACACAATCTTGTGATCGGCAACGGCGTCGCGATCGTCCGCCGGGATCGTCGGGCATACCGCCTGGGCCTTACCGCCCGGGCATGAAGGCTTCGACCCAGTCCTTGGGGAAACGCCTCGGGCGGCCGTTCTCGCCGACGATCGCCGCTTCGACCTTGGCTTCGACCAGCACCTCGTCCCCGCGCTTCAGCTGCTGGGCCATGGTGATGCGGGCGCCTGAGATGTCCTGGGTCCGGGTTTCGATGGTCAGCACGTCGTCGATCCTGGCCGAGGCGCGGAAATCGATCTCCATGCGCCTGACAACCCAGACGATCTTTTCGCCATGCTTGCCGTCGGCGAGTTCGGTGTGGTGGACGCCGGCAAGGCGCAGGAAGTCCGAGCGGCCACGCTCGAAGAATTCGAGATAACGCGCATGGTAGACGACGCCTGAAAAGTCGGTATCGGCATAGTAGACCCGCGCCATCAGCCGGTGGCCGAAAGGCGTCAGGGCGCCGGAAAGGCCGGCCGCCAGCAAGTCCTGGTCAACATGATCCGCCATCGCACGTCCTCGTTCCGGCCGCGTTGCCAGGAAAATCTGGCAACAAGGCAAGGAATCCGATGGCATTATCGGCGGCAACGATCAAGAACTGTCTGATGGCGTTGCCGGCGGGCACTCATTCGCGCCCGCATCGGCGGCGATGCCGCGCCGCCGTGGGGAGAGCGGTGCGTTGCAACGGTCCCGTCAGACCCTTGCGCCATGCCTTTCGGCCAGCGTTCCACTCTTCTCCTGGCTTATCATCGGCATGCGAGGTTGTGTGTTTATCGGCCCCGGGCGCTTGCGTGAGAACACCAGCAGGTTGGTGCGCATTGCCGGCGGCATGAACCATTGCAGCAGCGAGACGAAGGCAAAGCCCGCCGCCGTCCCGCCGTGATATTTCGGCGTGCCATTGGAAATGTAGCCGTGGTGCGACCAGCTTTCTTCGCCGAAAGCCTGTCGAATGCTGCCCAAACTGTTCATGCGGTAGAATGTCGGAAATGCGTCTTCCCGCGGCCGCTCGGGCCATACCAGCCGCATCATGCGGTCCTTGAGCGTTTCCGGCACGATATTGGTACCGATCCCGACATAGCCAAGACGGTTCGGCGTGAGTGCGCAAAGCCAGCCGCCAGGCTTGAGAACCCGGTCAATTTCCTGCGCGAACTGCTTGGGATGTTCGACATGTTCGATCACCCATTCGCAGATGATCACGTCGACACTTGCGTCCTCCAACGGAAGCCGGCCGCCGGGTTCCATGACAAACGCCTCGTCGAGATGCGGATGCGTCATCACGACCGGGTCGACGTCGATGCCGATGACCTTTTTGACGCGACCATGGAAATTGCAGAACCACTTGCGGAACGGGGCACTGCCCTGGTCGAAACGGGACCCGCGGCCGGCACCCAGATCGACAACGACCATGTCGGGGTCCACCAGGGCGTTGATGCGCGTGTAGAACTCGATCGCCTCGTCATCCCGCGTAAATCCGCCAGCCGCCGTCTCCGGCCGCCATCTGTCAACCACTGTCATCGTAACACCCCGCCGCGCGATTGATTGAATTCGGTCACTATAGGGGCTCTTAACGAATAAATAACCAACATGACCTGGCGAATCAGAAAGATCATTACTTAGGGTTAATTTGCGCTGCCCTTTACTGCGTCACGAAACCCACCGCCATGAGGCCGGCGCAGCTTTCCGCAATGAAAGTTGAAGGTCTATTTCAGCGAAGTATTATTTAGAGCGTCCTTTAGTCGCCTGCCGGCCCGGCTTTTCATCATGTTCAGCCTTGGGGCTTTCCTTTTCCCAGGCTTTTGGGCACCAGTTCTCTTGGGCGAACGGGATGGTGGCAATGGTGGCGATGATCAGAACCTCACTCATGGCATTGCTGGCGCTGGCCTTGTCGGTCTGTTCGGCCGGTGCCGCGACATTCTCGATGAAGCGCGGCGTCAATCTCGACATCTGGGAAACCTGGCCCGGCGAGGACAAGTGGGGCGACGCCAACGTCATCCTGCCGTTTCCCGAATGGCGCAAGCGGGTCGGCGAAGGTGAGCTGAAGGCGCTCAAGGCCGTTGGCTTCGACGTCGTGCGCATCCCCGTCGACCCCTCGGTGTTCCTGTCCGAAAAGACCGAGCCTCTGCGCGAGCAACTGCTCGAAAGCGTCCTGGAATCGGCTCGCATGGTCAATGCTGCCGGACTCAAGGCGGTGGTCGACCTTCACCTCATTCCCGCCGGCGGCAACGGGCAGATCGGCATGTCCGAGGTGATGGACGATCCGGCCAATTTCGACCGCTATGTCGAACTGGTCCGGCAAATGGGCCTCACCCTGGCCAAGGAAGATCCCGCTCAGGTCGCCTTCGAACTGATGAACGAGCCGGTCGTCGATTGCGAGCCGGCGGACGCCAAGGTCTGGCCCGAACGTCTCAAGCGCCTTTACGCCGCCGCGCGTTCCTCGGCGACCCGGCTGACCCTCGTGCTGTCGGGCAGTTGCTGGGCAAGTGCCGAAGGCCTTGCCGCGCTCGACCCCAAGGATATCCCCGACGACAATGTCATCTGGACGTTTCATTCCTACCAGCCGTTCCTGCTGACGACCCAAGGCGCCACCTGGGCAGGCGACTTCATCCGCTATGTCACCGGACTGCCTTATCCGCCCTACTCCGTGCCGCGCGAAGAACTTGACGCCGCGCTCGACAAGGTCAGGGCCAAGATCACGGCCGAGGCGCCGTTGCTGCGCCGCTCAGGCATGCTCGCCTATCTCGACGAGCAGATGGCGCTCGTCGACAGCAAGGAAAAGCTCGAAGCCGAACTCGACGCGCCTTTCGCTCAAGTCGACGCTTGGGCGAAGAAACACGGCATCTCGCCTGACAACATCTATCTCGGCGAGTTCGGCATGATCCGCCAGGAGTACAACAACCCCTATGTCATGCCCGGCGCCTGGCGCGCCGCCTATGTCAGCGACATGATCGCGCGTGCCGAAGCACATGGCTTTGCCTGGTCGATCTGGGGCTATGGCGGCGCCTTCGGCATCGTCGACGAATTCGAGGGCCGCAAGGCGGAGTCGGACGTGCTGGAGGTTGTGAAGGGGCTCAAATAGTAAGCCCGATATTCTATCATTGATTGTAGGAATATTTTCTTGTACCATTGCCGTTGTTTGGCGATGGGACAAACATGACGAACACAAACGACGAAAACGCCGCCCTTAGGAAGTTCCGCACCAGGCATGTCGGCCTCGATCTCGATGTCAAACTGCTGCGGCTGCGGCTGAAGGCAGGATTCAACCCCGCCCAACCTCGCGTGCCCGCCGGTGATCCCAACGGTGGGCAATGGACGGACAACGGTGGAGGTGCCGGGCGCTCGCGACCGGACCGAAATCTGTCTGGCGCCGGATCGTCGCCGGGCATGACACCCGGCCCGGGCGCCGGGACGGCTTCTGCGAGCAAACCTGTTATCGACCGCGCGCGGATCGTGGCACGTGTTGGATCATCCAATCGCCCGGGAAACCCCCATGTCCGGCACACGGTAAGCCTTCCGGGCGGACGGCGTTTCGTATTCCAGACCGAGGGTACGCGCCAAACCGTGCTTGACGGTGCCGGCAATCCGATCAGCAAGACGCTGTGGACCCCTCACGGGCCGATGTCGCAGCCGGTCGTGCGGCTCGCGGGCGCAGATGACACGCAGGGTGTCTTCGACGCGGCACGGCAACTCTACAACCGGCTGTCGGCCACCAACACACTGGACCAGAGAGCCTGCCTCGCCTTCACGGCGAAGGAGTTCCGGCCGGACGGCTCATTGCTGACACCGATGAGCTTCGTCGGCATGCTCTCGCGCGCCGAGACGGAGAAGGTCTGCTCGAAGCTCACACTCGTTCAAAGGTTATCCGACGAAGCGATGCAGGAGGCCAAGCTCACCGGGCCATATCCAAATGCGACAGTGTTTGGCACGGCTGTACATACGCGGCTGCACAAGAAGATATTAGCGCTCAAAGACTCTACCCTGACTTCAGAGCAGTCGTTGCTGAAACGAATGGAGGAAACTCTGTTCGATTTCAGTGCTGTGCGCGTCGATGTTCTGGAAGATCGAAATGTTGGTCCGATCTGTGTCTATGATCTGAAAACGGGGCGAAGGGGTCTTAGCCGCAGCCGGGCCATCGAGTTTGCAAGGCGGCTTGCCTTTCATGGTCGCCCGATCATCATAATCGAAGTGAGGCCTTACGAATGACCGCCTCGCAACTCATCAAGCGTCATATCAAGCCGCTTCTGACACGCCACACGGATCTTGAGATTATCGGTCGCTGGCTTGTCATGAAGCCAATACGGCATGTGCTGAGAGGCGTCGTTATCCTGACTCGCAACCATGATGAGTATTTTGTTCCGAAATGGGCTGTGACCCATTTTTGTGAACCTGTCGGCAATTTCCCCCTTAACTGGGGCGATCGAATTGACCGGGAAACACCAGGGCTTTTCACTTGGGATTCCGACGGGGCTCTCCAACTCGTCAAGCAGCTGGAGCGGGACATCCTGCCCATCTTTCGCAGCATCCAGACGTTTGACGATCTGGTCGCCTATGTCGAAACCAAGCCGCTTCCTTATCGCCGTTTCGAGATCGACGAGCTGCGCGGCGCGTGCCTACATGCGGCGCGTGGCGACCTGGAGACGGCGCGGGCCAAGCTCGACGATCTCCGGAATGGCCGCTCCTTGTGGTGCATCCCAGGCTTTGCCGAAGCAGAGGTGGCGGCGGTCGTCGACGGGCTCGGGCCGGCGCTCGACAAGGGCGACAGGCTCGCTATTGCCCGGCAACTTGCGACCTGGGAAGAGGCTCGCATGGCCAAATTGCCCAAAGGGTTCGCCCGCATCTGGGAGCCGACGCCGTTTCCCGTAGAGCAGCAAATTTAGTTTTTATCACGGTTCACGCGGTACTGTCCGATGCCCGCAGCTCAGTTGATCAATGCGCACCTCAAGCATCTGATTGCTCGACATGCCGACGTCGAGATAGTTGGTCGCTGGCTTGTCATGAAACCGATCAGGCATGTGCTTCGCGGCATTGTCATGCTGAGCCGCGATCACGATTCCCCCAATGGGCCGTCACGCATTTCTGCGAACCCGTCGGCAATTTCCCGCTCAACTGGGGCGAGCGTCTCTATCGGGACAGCCCGGGTCTCTGGCTGTGGGACGATCCCGATATGCCAGAGTACTTCATCTCCAAGCTCGAAAGTGTGGTGCTGCCGGTCTTCCGCAGCATCGAGACGCTCGACGATCTGGTCGCTTATGTCGAAACCAAGCCGCTCCCGTATCGCCGTTTCGAGATCGACGAACTGCGTGGTGCCTGTTTGCACGCGGCGCGAGGCGACCTGGAGACGGCGAGGGCCAAGCTTGACGAACTCCGGAACGGCCGTTCGATGTGGTGCATCCCAGGCTTTGCCGAAGCGGAAGTGGCCTCGGTCGTCGACGGGCTCGGGCCGGCGCTTGATAGGGGCGACAGGGCCGCGATTGCCCGGCAACTTGCGACCTGGGAAGAGGCGCGCATGGCCAAATTGCCCAAAGGGTTCGCCGGCATCTGGGAACCGACGCCGTTTCCGGTTGAGCAAGCTCCATAGGATCGCCCGCTCATCTTTTCGGGGACATACTGGTCGGCGGGAGCACGTTCGGTAATGAGCGCCTTGTCAGGCCTTGTGGCGTTCGAAGCGTTGCTCGCGGACGCCGCCTGACCACTGGTCGCGCTCTGCCTCCGCCACAAGCGCGAAGCCGAAAGACTCATAGAGGTGACGGGCGGGCTTCAGTCCGTCGAATGTCGTGAGGTAGACGCCGGGAAAGCCTTGTGCGTCGGCATGCGCGATCGCTGAATCCATCAGCCTGCGTCCCAGGCCAGTGCCACGCGCCTTGTCGCTGGTGATGAACCAGCGCAGATGCGCCAAGGGTTCACCCGGCGCCGGCGCCTCCAGGCTGATCGTGCCCAACAGCGTGCCACTGTCGTCGTCCTTGGCGGCGAAGAAGTCGAGGCCCGGCCTGAAGCCGGTCATGAAGGCGGAAAGTTCGCCAGCGACCTTGGCCTCGAAAGGCAGGCCGAAGCCCCATTCGCGGGCGTAGTATTCGGCGTGCAAGCGAACGATGTCGGCTATCAGTCCGGGACGATAGCCTGGCATGCTCAGTCCTCTTCCTGGAACAGGTTGATCTGCTGGATCGTTAGGTCGCGCGGGATATCGAGGCCGAGATGTTTCCAGGCATTGGCCGTCAGCACGCGGCCGCGCGGCGTGCGCTGGATGAAGCCCTGCTGGATCAGGTAGGGTTCGATGATGTCTTCGATGGCGTCGCGCGGCTCGGACAGTCCGGCGGCGATGGTCTCGATGCCGACGGGGCCGCCGCCGAAATTCATCGCAATCATCGAGAGATAACGCCGGTCGAGCGAATCGAGACCGAGGGCGTCGACCTCGAGCCGCGACAGCGCCTCGTCGGCGATGCGGCGGTCGACCGGCCCCGACCCGGCCACCGAGGCGAAGTCGCGGACGCGGCGCAACAAGCGGCCGGCGATGCGCGGGGTGCCGCGGGCGCGACGGGCGATCTCGATGGCGCCGTCGTCGGCCAGCGGCATGCCGAGGATACGGGCCCCACGCCGCACGATCAGTTCCAGTTCCTCGACGGTATAGAAATTGAGCCGGACAGGAATGCCGAAGCGGTCGCGCAGCGGGTTGGTCAAAAGCCCGAGCCGGGTGGTCGCGGCGACAAGCGTGAACTTAGCGAGGTCGATCTTGACCGAGCGCGCCGCCGGACCTTCGCCGATGATCAGGTCGAGCTGGTAGTCCTCCATCGCCGGATAGAGGATTTCCTCGACCGCCGGGTTGAGCCGGTGGATCTCGTCGATGAAGAGCACGTCGCGCTCTTCGAGATTGGTCAGAAGAGCCGCGAGGTCGCCGGCCTTGGCAATGACCGGGCCCGAGGTCGAACGGAAATTGACGCCGAGTTCGCGCGCCATGATCTGCGCCATCGTGGTCTTGCCGAGGCCGGGTGGGCCGACGAACAGCACGTGGTCGAGCGCTTCGCCTCGGCCCTTGGCCGCTTCGATGAAGATCTTGAGGTTGGCGCGCGCCGCCGCCTGGCCGACGAAATCGTCGAGCGTCTGGGGGCGCAGGCTGTTGTCGGAGTCCTCGCCGCGCTTGTCGGGGGTAATGAGACGGTCGGGGGTATTCACTTAAGCAGTTCCATGGACGGAATGAATTTGGCGGCGGGCTGGTCGAAGGTCACCGTTCGGGAGCAACCGAGCTGGAGATTGTGTTCGGCAACAAGGGCGTCGGCAAAGTCGACCTGGGGCACGGCGGCCCGTTCCAGCGCGCGCACGACAGCGTCGAAGTCTTCAAAAAGCAATGTCTTCACTTTCAGCAGCCGGTGAATGGCGCCCAAGGTCTGTTCTTTCGACTGTCGATAGCGTGAGGTCAGCGCCCAAGAAAATTCCGCAAGCACGATGAGGCTGACGAAACCTGGATTTTCTTCGCTCAAAGTGTTTCCGAAGGCGAGCGCTGCAGCCCGCTGGCCGGCATCGTCATTCAGCACCATACGCAGCAGGACGTTGGTGTCGATGCCATGCTGGGTCACGCAGCATCCCCTTGGCCGGCTGCCTCTTCGCCGAAGACATGGCTGGCCACGGCATCGCGGACCGCCTTGTCGATTTCCTCCAGGCTTGCCGGGCCGCCGGGCGGGTCGCCGAGAAAGCCGGCGAGATCCCCGAAGGCAAGATTGCGTGGCGTGCCGACGAGATGATCGTCGATGACAGTCCATGCAATGGTGTCACCCGGCTTGAGCGCCAGCATATCGCGAACATCCTTCGGGATGGTGAGCTGGCCCTTGGAGGTCAAAGTGGCTTCGGCGCTCATTTTGCTTACTCCAGGCCAGAATTCTTACACTTGGCAATATAGTAAGAAAAAGCGGGGCCAGCAACGCTCACCGTGCCAGCTCCTTCAGGCCGAAGCGGATCAGCTTGGAGGAATCGGCGTCGTCGCCGGCGGTCTTCATGGCGGCGGCAATGGCGTTGGCGGCGATGTCTCGGGAATAACCGAGATTGACCAGCGCCGAGACCGCGTCGGCGATCGGGGCAGGGGCGACGCCCTCGCCGAGTTCCTGCTTGAGGCCGATTGTGCCCGACGCCTCGCCGGCAAAGGCCGGTGCCTTGTTCTTGAGTTCCGTGACGATGCGCTCGGCGACCTTCTTGCCAACGCCGGGTGCGCGGCTGACCATGGCGATGTCGCGCAGCGCGATCGCATTGGCGAGGTCGGACGGCGCCAGCGTCGACAGGATGGCCAGCGCCACCTTGGCGCCGACGCCTTGGACATTGGCCATCAGCAGCTTGAACCACTCGCGCTCGAGTTCGGTCTTGAAGCCGTAAAGCCGGATCATGTCCTCGCGGACATAGGTCTCGATGAACAGGACGGCGGCTTCTCCGGCGCCGGGCAAGGCTGCGAGCGTGCGCGTCGAACAAAACGCGACGTAGCCGACGCCATGGACGTCGAGCACGCAGAAATCCTCGCCGATCTCGTCGACGGTGCCCTTCAACTTGCCGATCATGCTTCAAGCCTCGTCATGGATGGGTATCGGGAGCGATGATTTCGAGATTGGGGAAATAGGTGCGGTAGCGCGAGGCGTCGCGGGTCAAAAGGCGGTGTCCCGAGACAAGCGCATGCGCCCCAATGAGGAAGTCTGGCAATGTCAGCTCACGGCGCCCGCCGCGCAGCCTGTATTCGCGGTGCGCCCAACCGGCGGCCAGCGCCGCCTCGAAAGGTATGTCCTCGTAAGTCCACAGTGCGGAGACGAAGACGCCTTTATAACGCTCTGCCGAAACGAACTCATGTGCAACTTCGGCTGCGACGACGACATTGAAAATAAGGTCGCCATAACGCCGCGCTTCTCGAATCTGTTGCCTGGACCACGTGGCCCACTGCGACGCCGGCTCGACGACATCAATGATGACGTTGGAATCAATGATTGTCGCGGACATCACGATCCCTGGTCATGGCCATGATGTCATCGGCAGTCAGGTTGCTGTCACCTGTGCCCTCAATGCGGCGGAACCAATCCTCCAGACTACGGTCAAGCGCCTTCGCTCGCATGTCTGGCTCGGTACCGCGCACCAGTTCGACAGCGCCATCGGCGCGTTCGACGAATTCCACCTCCGAGCCTGCCTCGATGCCGAGCCGGTCGCGGATTTCCTTTGGGATGGTGACCTGGCCCTTGGTGGTGACTCGCATGGTAATACCTCTGAGGTATTACTTACTGCCGGCATGAGAACAAGTCAAGAACATCAGGCATGCGCAGCGGCCAAGGCTGCCAGCCGGTATGCCGGGCTCTGGCGGTGGTGGGCGTGACAGATGGCGATGGCCAGCGCGTCGGCGGCGTCGGCGGTGTCGAACACCGATTTCGGCAGCAGAACCTTGACCATCATGGCGATCTGCTTCTTGTCGCCATGGCCAACGCCGATGACCGCCTTCTTTACCGCATTGGGCGAATATTCGGCCACCACCAGCCCGGCGCGGGCCGGCACCAGCATGGCGATGCCGCGCGCCTGGCCAAGCTTCAGCGTCGCCGTCGCGTCCTTGTTGACGAAGGTCGCTTCGACCGCCGCCTCATGCGGCATCTCGCGGTGCAGCACGTCGGCGAGGCCGTCATGCAACTGGCAAAGCCGGCTGGCAAGTGCCGCCTTGTTGTCGGAGCGCACGGTGCCGGCGGCGACAAACCGCAACGAATTGCCGAGGCTCTCGATGATGCCCCAGCCAGTACGCTGAAGCCCGGGGTCGATGCCAATGATGCGAATCGTCTCTCTCATTCCGCGAACTCTATCTTCACGGAGGCAAGACGCCAGAAAAATGTGAACAAAACAGAAACAATCCCCGCGTCATCGCGGGGATATTGCTGCCTAGTTGCGGGCAAACGCGGTGTTGAGCAGCGAGATCTGGTCGGAAACCGGATTGCTGCGGCGCATCGCCTGCACCGGCACGACGGTGGTGCCGTTGCCGTAGATCTCATCGTCCATGCGGCGCACATGTGCCTGCAGGCGCAGCGAGCGGCGCACCAGGTCGACGAAGTCGCCGGGCAGTTCGTTCCAGCCGGCGGCGTCGTCATGGGCGGAAGCCGTGTCGAGCCGCACCTTGGACTTCTCCGAGGCGACTTGGTCGCGGGTCATTTCGCCGGAATTGGCGGCGCGCTGCAGAAGCAGCCATGAGGCGATCTGCATCAGGCGCGTGGTCAGGCGCATCGATTCGGCGGCGTAGAGCGTGGCGGCAAGCCGCGACAGCTTCTTGGCCTCGACGCGGCCAGCGCCATCGAGATATTCGGCCGCCTGTTCGACCAGCCCCATGCCCTCATTGTAGAGGGGCTTGAAGGACGGCGAAAACACCCGCCTTTCGGCGAGCTTGATCGTGTTTGCGCTTTCCCTCGAAGGCTCGTTCATCATCGCTACCCTGCAACCCTGTTCGCGTTCTGCCCGTCTTTTTCGACGGATTCTGCGCGGCCTGTTCCTATACGCCAAGCCCGATGAAAATGCGCTTCCGCCGGTGTGAACGCAAGCGCATGTTTAACAAAGGGTTAACGCGCCGGATTGGGCCGCTTTTGGAGGGCGTTCCGAAGGCGCGCGGGCAAAAAAAAGAGCCGCGGAAAAACGCGGCTCTCAGGAGTTTAACAGGGAGGCGTCAAACAAAGTGGCTCCAACCACTCGGTAAGAATCCAGATGACTGGATACGCACAGTAAACACTGGGAATGCTTAATGGGCGCTTAAGATCGGTGCCGATTTCGTCTTTTGGCGCGTTAGACTGTGCCGGCACGGCACAACGGCGCGACGTTTCCGGCAGGCGCGATCTTATGCCGACTCAGGACTTCCACACCGTCGGCAGTGCAATGAAGGCAAACAGGAACATCGCGGCGTAAAAGCCCATCGACGAGATCGCCACCACCGGTTCGATCGCCGCGTTGCCGCCAAGCAGGAAGAACAATCCAACCAGAAGCCCGATGCCGCTGACCGCCGTCAGCCAGAAATGGACCTTGGCCAGCATCTTGTCCCGGGCCACCGGAAACAAGTGGTAGAAGAAGGCAAACACCGCCGACATCAGCCAGCCCGCCACCATGGTGTGGGCGTGGACCGGCATCTGGCTGTGGTCCTGGCTGATCGACATATGCAGCCCGAGCGCCATGCCGCACAGCGCGTAGACAATGGCGAGCGTGAAGAAATTCCGTGCTACCCCTTGCATTGCAGTCTCCTGTTGCCTTTTCCCCCCGCAGGGAATGGGTTGGATCTCCGGCCCAGCAGGCCGTCTTGCGGTGCATGTGCACCGGGCGTGTTTCCGCCGCATGCCGCGCGACCGGGCGGCATGGATGTGGCGCGGTTACATTGGATAGATGTGCCGGCCGTTCGCCTCCCCGCGGCCCGGCTTCTGGACGAGCGCCATCCTCCCGACTGCGCACCGCAGGCTAGCACGGCTAATCTTGCCGCAGCCTTATCCCTTGGCCATGTCGCGCAGCCGGAACTTCTGGATCTTGCCGGTCGAGGTCTTGGGAATCTCGGCGAAGATCACCGCCTTAGGCACCTTGAAGCGGGCGAGCAGCGTTCGGCAATGTTCGATGATCTCTGCCTCGGTCGCCGTCCTGCCCGGCTTCAGCTCGACATAGGCAACAGGCACTTCGCCCCATTTGTCGTCGGACTTTGCCACCACACCGCACGATGCGACCGCCGCGTGCTTGTACAGCGCATCCTCGACCTCGATCGACGAGATGTTCTCGCCGCCGGAAATGATGATGTCCTTGGACCGATCCTTGATCTGGATGTAGCCGTCGGGATGCATCACGCCGAGGTCGCCGGAATGGAACCAGCCGCCGGCAAAGGCCTCGTCGGTCGCTTTCTTGTTCTTGAGGTAGCCCTTCATGACGATGTTGCCGCGGAACATCACCTCGCCGATGGTCTCGCCGTCGGCTGGCGTCTTCTCCATGGTCTCGGGATCCATCACCGTCAGGTCCTCGAGCGCGGCATAACGCACGCCCTGGCGCGCCTTCTTTGCCGTGCGTGGGCCTTTTTCCAGCGCGTCCCATTCGCCATGCCATTCATTCACGACGGCCGGCCCATAGGTCTCGGTCAGGCCATAGAGATGGGTGACGGCAAAGCCGGCGTCGGCCATGCCCGACAACACCGCCTCGGGCGGTGGCGCGGCGGCGGTGTTGAAGGTGACCTGCTGCGAAAACGCGCGCTTGTCTTCGTCGCGGGCGTTGATCAGGATCGACATGACGATCGGTGCGCCGCACAGATGGGTCACGCCGAGGTCGGCGATGGCATCGTACATCTGTTTGGCGCGCACCCAGCGCAGGCAGACATGGGTGCCGGCCTGCACGGCAAGCGTCCAGGGAAAGCACCAGCCGTTGCAGTGAAACATCGGCAGCGTCCAGAGATAGACGCAGTGCTTGGCCATGCCGGCATGGATGGTGTTGGTATAGGCCATCAATGCCGCGCCGCGATGATGGTAGACTACGCCCTTGGGATTGCCCGTTGTACCAGAGGTATAGTTGAGCGAGATCGCATCCCATTCGTCGTCGGGCATCGACCAGGCGAAGGCCTGATCGCCGGATGCGACGAGGGCCTCGTAGTCGAGGCTGCCGATGCGCTCGCCCTTGGGGTAGGGCGCGTCGGCAGGATAACAGGGATCATCATAGTCGATGACCAGCGGCTTCACCGTCGCCAGTGCCAGCGCCTCCTTGACCACGCCGGAGAATTCGCGGTCGACGATCAGCACCTTGGTCTCGGCATGGTCGAGTTGGAATGCGACGATCGCCGCATCAAGCCTCGTGTTGAGGGAATGCAGCACACCCCTGGTCATCGGCACGCCGAAATGCGCTTCCAGCATCGGCGGCGTGTTGGACAGCATCACAGTCACCGTATCGCCCTTGCCGATGCCGCGTTTTGCAAGCGCCGAGGCGAGTTGCAGTGAGCGTTCCCACCACTGGCGGTAGCTCGTGCGCTGGTCGCCATGGATGATGGCCGGATGGTCGGGAAAGGTCCTGGCCGCGCGTTCGAGAAAACTCAGCGGCGTCAGCGGCTGGTGGTTGGCGGCATTCTTGTCGAGGTGTTCCTCGTATGCTTTGGCCATCGGTTCCTCCCTGTTCCCCTAACCTAGATCAGGAGCGGTCCGCGTTCATCCTCACATGAAGTCGGCCACTCCGTCATAAAGCAGCTTCAGCGCGACGATTGCCACAGTGACGTAGGTGAAAGGATAAAAGATCTCCGGCCGCATCCGCCTGACCAGCCAGGCGCCGGCCAGCGTCGCCAGTGGCGCCAGCGGCATTAGCGCCAAAGAGGCAGTGAGGTTGGCGGTATCGAACTGGCCAAGCGCGAAATAAGGCACCAGCTTGATGGCGTTGGTCACGGCGAAGAAGATGACACTGGTTCCGGTCAACACCTTCGGATCCATGCGCAGCGGCAGTGTGTAGACCTGGAAGGGCGGGCCGCCGACATGGGCGACGAAGCTGGTGAAGCCGGCGATCGATCCCCAGAAGGCGCCGGCCACGCCGTTCGGCTCGGTCTTGTGGTCGGCGCCGTGGCGCAGGCTGGTATAGATCCAGCGGGCCACGAAGATGAAGGCGATGGCGCCGACGATGAAGCGCACATTGTCGGCGGTCACGACAGAGGCCATCAGCCAGCCGATGCCGATGCCGATGATCGACCCGGGGAGCATCTGCCACAGGATGGTGCGGTCGAAGACGCCACGCCAGGTCCACAGCGAAACGACGTCCATCAGGATGAGGATCGGCAGCAGGATGGCCGCCGCCTGCACCGGCGAGATCACCAGCGCCATCAGCGGCACGCCGACGAAGCCGACGGCACCGCCGAAGCCGCCTTTCGACAGGCCGACGAGAATCACGGCAGGAACTGCCGCCGCATAAAACCACGGGTCGAAAAGAAGTGCGGTCATGAAGAGCCTCTCGAATCCGCAATATCGGGATGAATGGCAGTTGGCGAGTGCACGCTCCATGTTTTCACGTGCTTGGGGTCTTCAGCGCATCCTGTTCAACGGCGGCACTTTGTTCTATGCCCCAATGCAAACATGATCGCCTTGCATAGGCGTCAAGCACCCGGATCGACGAACATGAACCCAACCACGCCACCCAATCGCTGCCGCATCGTGCTGATCGCGCCGCCCACGGTTTCGCCTGCGGATGTCGAGGCGGCGCTCGCGGGTGGCGATGTCGCCTCGCTGATCCTGCCCGGCGAAGGCGTCGATGAGGCTTCTTTCCAGAGCTTTGCCGAAAAGGTCGCGGCGGCCGCGCGCGCGGTCGGCGTTGCAGTTGTCGTTGCCGGCGACACCCGCGTTGCCGGGCGTGTTCATGCCGACGGCATTCATATCGAGGGCAAGAAGGCCGAACTGGCCGAAGCCGTCGAGAACTATCAGGAACGCATGATGGTTGGCGTCGGCGGCGCCAAGACACGCGATGATGCGCTGGAACTCGGCGAAGAGCGGCCTGACTACATGTTCTTTGGCCGCTTCGGCTATGACAACAAGCCGGAGCCGCATTCGCGCAACCTGTCGCTCGGCCAGTGGTGGGCCGAGATGATCGAGATCCCCTGCATCGTCATGGCCGGCTCAGATATCGCTTCGGTGGAGACGGTGGCGGCGACCGGTGTCGAATTCGTTGCCATATCGTCGGCGGTGTTCGGCGAAGGCATCGACCCGCGCGAGGCGGTGGCCCGCGCCAATGCGCTGCTCGACGAGACTGCGCCGCGCTTCGAGGGATAAACGTCGATGGACCGTTCGCGCCTACTCGCTGCTTTGCTGTGCCTGGGCTTTGGGCTCAAGCCCGCGATGGCGGTCGAGAGCGCGCCAATCACGCCGTCCGACCAGGGGGCTGTTCCCTCGCTCGGCAAGTCGCTCGATCTCATCGATCCGAACCGTTTCGGGCCGGCCCCCATGCCGCTCGACACGGGGTCGATGCCGGTTGTCGAACCAGTTCCGGCACCAATTGGATCGCCGGACCTTGGCGCCAATCCGGCGGCCAAGACAACTGACGGAATCGACCCCAACCGTTTCGGCGGCAAGCACTCGGACGAGGCCTATGGCGCCTTCCAGCGTGGCCTCTACAAGACGGCCTACAATCTTGCCATTACACGCGCCGAGGCGGGCGATGCGGCGGCGCAGACGCTGGTTGCCGAAATCCTTTCACGCGGCCTGGGCGTTGCCCGCAACGATGGCGAGGCGGCCAAATGGTATGAGCGCGCCGCCGAACAGGGCATTCCCGAAGCGCAGTTCCAGTATGCGCTGCTGCTGCTTGACGGGCGTTACGTCACCCGCGACGACAAGGCTGCCAATGCACTGATGCAGGCAGCAGCCGAGGCCGGCAACCGGTTCGCCCAGTTCAACTATGCCCAGATGCTGGTGCAGCGCGAGCCGGGCGGCAAGGGGCTCGAAAAGGCCGTGCCTTACTACGAGCGGGCGGCGGCCACAGGGCTACCCGATGCGCAATACGCTATGGCCCAGGTCTACGCCAATGGCGTTGGTGGCAAGCGCCGCGACGATAACCAGGCGCGGCTGCTGCTCGTGCGCGCCGCAAGGCAGAATTACGACTCGGCCCAGTTCGACCTCGGGCTGTGGATGGCCGACGGCCGTGGCGGCGACCGCGACATGAAATCCGCCTTCGGCTGGATGAGGCTTGCCGCCGATGGCGGCAATGTCGCGGCGCAGAACCGCCTCGCCAAATTCTACATGGGCGGCATTGGCGTCGATCCCGATCCCATTCTGGCCGCGGCATGGTACATCAACGCCCGCCGTGCCGGGCTCAACGATCCAGAGATGGACGACTTCCTGCGCGGTCTGACCGACACGGAGATGAAACAGGGGCTGGAGCGCGCCAACCGTCTCCGCTGACGTCAGCCAAAATCGCGACTTCTCTTGCCTAAAAAGCCATTTTGTGGTCTTGGAGGCGCCGATAGCGCCCCTTCCGGCGCAAACCTCTCTTCCGGAATCCAATCATGGCCAAGATCAACGGCAACGAAATCCGTCCCGGCAACGTCATCGAGCATGACGGCGGCCTCTGGGTGGCGGTACGGACCAATCACGTCAAGCCCGGCAAGGGCGGCGCCTACAACCAGGTCGAACTCAAGAACCTCATCAACGGCACCAAGCTCAACGAGCGTTTCCGCTCGGCCGAGACGGTCGAAAAAGTCCGCCTCGAGCAGAAGGACTTCTCGTTCCTCTACGAGCAGGGCGACGCGCTGGTATTCATGGACACCGCCAGCTACGAGCAGCTCGAACTGCTCAAGGATTTCGTCGGCGATCGCGCCGCGTTCCTCCAGGACGGCATGATGGTCACGGTCGAGCTCTATGACGAGCGTCCGATCGGCATCGCGCTGCCCGACCAGGTGACGCTGACGATTACCGAAGCCGACCCGGTGGTGAAGGGCCAGACGGCTGCTTCGTCCTACAAGCCGGCAGTGCTGGAAAATGGCGTTCGCGTGCTCGTGCCGCCCTTCATCTCGTCGGGTGAACGCATCATCGTTGACACCAACGAGCTCACCTACGTCCGCCGCGCGGATTGAGCACGGCAACACGGAGTCCTAGATCATGGCGCGTTCAGCGATCCTAAATGTTATGGTGCAGGCCGCCATGAAGGCCGGCCGCTCGCTGTCGCGCGACTTCGGCGAAGTGCAGAACCTTCAGGTGTCGCTGAAGGGGCCCGGCGACTATGTCAGCCAGGCTGACCGCAAGGCCGAAGACATCCTGTTTGCAGAGCTGTCGAAGGGCCGCGCGGGCTATGGCTTCCTGATGGAAGAGCGTGGCGCGGTCGCCGGCGAGGACGACCAGCACCGCTGGATCGTCGATCCGCTCGACGGCACCACCAACTTCCTGCACGGCATTCCGGTGTTCTCGATCTCGATCGCGCTGGAGCGGCAGGGCCAGATCGTTGCCGCGGTCGTCTACAACCCGGCGATGGACGAACTCTACACCGCCGAGCGCGGTGGCGGCGCCTTCCTCAATGATCGCCGCCTGCGCGTTTCCGGTCGCACCAAGCTTGTGGATGCCGTCATCGGCTGCGGCGTGCCGCATCTCGGCCGTGGCCATCACGGCAATTTCCTGCTCGAGCTGCGCAACGTCATGGGCGAAGTGGCCGGCATCCGCCGTCTCGGCTCGGCGGCACTCGATCTCGCCTATGTCGCTGCGGGCCGCATGGACGGTTTCTGGGAAACCGGGCTGTCGCCCTGGGATGTCGCCGCAGGCATCCTTCTGGTGCGTGAAGCCGGCGGTTTCGTCTCCGACGACAAGGGCGGCCAGGACATGCTCGACGGCGGCTCGATCGTCGCCGGCAACGAGACCATCCACCGTGCGCTCATCAAGACGCTGAAGCGGCCTGTTACGCCGCGCTGATCCGCCGCGTCACCGGCTTCTTGCCTTCGTTCCCTGCGCCTGCCCATATTAGGGCCCGCGCAGGGGCGAGCCATGTCGGACAATCAACGCAAGCATGAAACGGCTGTGCCCTTCGTCGGGCGCTACAGCCATTCGCGCGCCGAGTTGATCGCTGATGGCGTGGTCCATGCGATCGGCATCGTGCTGGCGGTTGCCGCCGGTGCCGTACTGCTTTCGGTTTCCGCCTTCTATACCGCAACCGGTGAGTATCTCGCGGCGGTGGTCTTCGTCGTCGCCCTGCTCACCGTGCTGTCGGTGTCGTGCGCCTACAATCTTTTGCCGGTTTCGCCGGCCAAATGGGTGCTGCGCCGCTTCGACCATGCCGGCATCTACCTTTTGATCGCCGCCACCTACACGCCGTTCCTCGTCCAGCTCGAAGATCGCGTCACAGCAAGCTGGATGGCCGGCATCGTCTGGTCTGCGGCACTTGCCGGCATGACGATCAAGCTGTTCCTGCCCGGCCGGCTCGACCGGTTGGCGATCGCCTTCTATCTCGCCATGGGCTGGAGCGGTGTGGTCATCCTGCAGCCGCTGATCGCCACCTTGCCCAGCGCCACGCTGTGGCTGCTGTTTGCCGGCGGCATGGTCTATTCCTGCGGCGTGATCTTCTATGCCTGGCAGCGGCTGCGCTTCCAGAGTGCTGTCTGGCACGGCTTCGTCATCACCGGCGCTGGATTGCATGTCGCCGCGATGATCGACCTTCTGGTGGTGGCCCGGCTCTGACAAGCCGTTCCGGAAGTCGACGCGCGCAAGCGTCTTTCATTTTCGTCACATTTCCGCTTACAGTCGTAGTCCACTAACGCATCGCGCCGAAACTCTTGAAAAGCTCGGCGCGTAGACTTCAAAGTGATGGAGCGGCCCAGGCGCGTCCGAATGGATAGGCGGGGCTCCAATCGCAGGAACCGGAACCGGGGCGCCGATGGCATTGTTGAAATCTCTCGGAGTAGGCAAAGGCTCCGATGTGCTGAACTACGATCCGCACCGCCTGTCCTCGCCGCAGGTGTTCCTGCTGACGATGATCATCTTCCTGGCGATCGTCGCCTTCATCGCGGCAATCCTGACGCGGCAGATCTCCAGTGCCTTCGGCACCAACCCCGGGCTCAATGGCCTGATCATCGGCGTGCTCGTTGTCGGTATCGGCCTCGCCTTCGTCCAGGTCGGACGCCTGTTCCGCGAGGTGCGCTGGGTCAATTCCTTCCGCGCCGGCTCCGAGGCGGCGAACCCCGTGCTGCTTGCGCCGATGAAGGCGATGCTCGGGCGTTCGGCCTCGATGGCGTTCTCGACAAGTTCGATGCGGACCATGCTCGATTCCATCGCAACCCGCCTCGACGAAAGCCGCGACGTCTCGCGCTATCTCGTCGGCCTCCTGGTCTTCCTCGGCCTGCTCGGCACGTTCTGGGGCCTGCTTGGCACCATCGGCTCGATTGGCGAAACCATCCAGTCGCTCGACCCGGGCTCGGGCGACGCTTCTGCGGTGCTCGAATCGCTGAAGGCCGGCCTCGCGGCACCGCTGCAAGGCATGGGCACGGCGTTCTCATCGTCGCTGTTCGGTCTCGCTGGCTCGCTGGTGCTGGGTTTCCTCGACCTGCAGGCCGGACGCGCCCAGACGCGCTTCTACACCGAGCTTGAAAACTGGCTGTCTTCCGTCACCGACCTGTCCTCCGACATGGTCGTTGCCGATGCCAAGAACGGCTCTTCCGACGAAATTCGCGTGCTGTCCGAGCGCCTGCGCAACATGCAGGAGCAGGGCGGCTCGAACCCGCGTGTCGCCGCCGCCATGGCCAATCTCGCCGACGGCATCTCCGGTCTCGTCAAAAACATGCGCAGCGAACAGCAGATCATGCGCGACTGGGTCGAGGCGCAGTCGGATGAACAAAAGGCGATGCGCAACACGCTCGAAAAGATCGCCGACGCCCTGAAGAAGGAAGGGGTGCACTAAGGTGGCATTGGCGCGCGGGCGGCGCGGCGACCGCCGCATCGACTATTGGCCGGGCTTCGTCGACGCGTTGTCGACGCTGCTTTTGGCGATCATGTTCCTGCTTTCCGTCTTCGTGCTGGCGCAGTTCCTGCTCAGCCGCGAAATCTCGGGCAAGGACGAGGTGCTCACCCGGCTCAATTCGCAGATCAACGAGCTGACGCAGCTTCTGGCGCTCGAAAAGTCAAGCTCGCAGGACGCCGAGGATGCGCTGGCAAACCTGCAGGCGTCGCTGTCGGCAGCCGAGAGCGAAAAGAGCCGGCTCGAACAGCTGCTGTCGCAAGGTACGGGCGCCGGCGCGGAGGCCAACGCACGGATCGGAACTCTGTCGGGCGAGCTCGAAAGCGAGCGCCAGGTCAGTCAGCGTGCGCTCAGCCAGGTGGAACTGCTCAATCAGCAGATATCGGCGCTGCGCCGTCAGATCGGTGCTCTCGAAGAAGCGCTCAACGCGTCCGAGACCCGCGACAAGGAATCCAACACCAAGATCGCCGACCTTGGCCGCCGCCTGAACGTGGCGCTTGCCCAGCGCGTGCAGGAACTCAACCGCTACCGTTCCGACTTCTTCGGCCGCCTGCGCGAGATCCTGTCCGACCGTGAAAACATCCGTATCGTCGGCGACCGCTTCGTCTTCCAGTCGGAGGTCCTGTTCCCGACCGGATCCGAGCAGATCAACGATGCCGGCCGCGGCGAGATGAAGAAGCTCGCCGATGCCATCATCGAGCTGCAGAAGGAAATCCCGCCAGAAATCAACTGGGTGCTGCGCGTGGACGGCCACACCGACAACATTCCGCTGTCGGGCACCGGCCGCTACCGCGACAACTGGGAGCTTTCGTCGGCGCGCTCGACCTCGGTGGTCAAGTTCCTGATCGAAAATGGCGTCCCCGCCAACCGCCTCGTCGCTGCCGGCTTCGGCGAATTCCAGCCGCTCGACGAAAGCGGCAGCGACGAGGCACGCTCCAAGAACCGCCGCATCGAGCTCAAGCTCACTGAGCGCTGACTACCAGCCAAGCCAGAGGGCACCCAGCGCAAGGACTGCCGGCACGGTCTGGATGTAGAGGATCTTGCGGCTGACTGTCGCCGCGCCATACAGCCCGGCAATGGCAACGCATAGCAGGAAGAAAACCGTGACCTGGAACCCTGCCTCGCCCAGCCACAAGCCCCAGATCAGGCCGGCGGCGAGAAAACCGTTGTAGAGCCCCTGGTTGGCGGCCAGCACCTTCGACGCGGTGGCGAAATCCGGCTTGAGGCCAAAGGCCTTGTGGCCGCGCGGCGTGTCCCACAACACCATTTCCAGATAGACGATGTAGAGATGGATCAGGGCCACCAGCCCGACCAGGATGTTTGCAAGCATAACCGTCCCCCTTCGATCTCCGGCATGACTTGAGCATGCCGGCTGCCGCACCGGCAAGTGGTGGACCAGCCGAACAGTCTTGCGAATGCGCGCGCTTTGGTATCCTCTCGCCGCGATTTTGAGACAGAGGAGCCACCATGTCCTTCGCAAGAATAGACGAACTCGGCCGCAAGCTCGAAGCGCTGGAACACGCGCTCGCCATTTTGGGCGCCGACGAAGCCACCCACATGGCGGTCGGTGGCGGCGCCAAGCGCGCCGAGGCGCTGTCGGCACTTGCCGGCATGCACCACCGCCAGGCGACCGCGCCCGAGATATCAGACTGGATCGCCGCCGCCGAACGGGAAACGCTCAACGACGAGCAGTCCGTGGCGCTGCGCGAGTTCCGCCGCCAGTACACCAACATGACCTGCCTGCCGTCGGAGTTCGTCGAGCGCCAGACCTCGGCGCGGCTGCGCTGCGAGCAATTGTGGCGCGACCTCAGGGCCAAGAACGACTGGGCCGGTTTCCAGCCGGCGCTTGAGGGCATCGTCGCCATTGCGCGCGAGGAGGCGGCATTGCGCTCCGAGGCGCTCGGCCTCGACCCCTATGATGCGCTGATGGAGCAATACGATCCCGGCAACCGCACAGCCGACATCACGCCCGTCTTCACCGATCTCAAGGCGTTCCTGAAAGACTTCGTGCCGGAGGCCCTTGCCGTGCAGCAGGAGCGCCTGGCGAAAAATCCCAAGCGGCCACTGTCCGGCGTCTACCCCATCGAGCGCCAGCGCGAACTCGGCCTTGCCATGATGGGCGCCGTCGGTTTCGACCTGACGCGCGGCAGCCTGTCGGTGTCGCACCACCCGTTCTGCGGCGGCGTGCCGTCCGACGTACGCATCACCACGCGCTACAAGACCTCCGACTTCCTGTCGGCGCTGATGGGCGTGCTGCACGAGACCGGCCATGCGCTCTACGAGCAGAACCTGCCCGAAGCCTGGTCGCACTGGCCACTCGGCAAGGCGCGCGGCATGGCCGTGCATGAAAGCCAGAGCCTGTTCGTCGAAAAGCAGCTCGGCCGCAATCCTGCCTTCTGGCGCTGGGCGCTGCCGCTGGTCGAACAGCATCTCGGTGAAAGCTGGTCGATGGATGAGATCCTGCCGCACGTCCACCACGTCGAGCGCGGCCTGATCCGCGTCGATGCCGACGAGGTCACCTATCCGCTGCATGTCATCCTGCGCTACGAACTCGAGCAGGAACTGATCTCCGGCCGCCTGCAGGTGTCGGACCTTCCCGAGGCATGGGACGCCAGGATGCGCGAGTATCTCGGCCTGTCGACCATCGACAATCCGGCCGACGGTCCGATGCAGGACGTGCACTGGCCGAGCGCCGCCTTCGGCTATTTCCCGTCCTATACGCTGGGCGCGATGATGGCGGCGCAGCAGTGGGCGGCACTGACCAAGACCCATCCCGCTGTCGACGACGAGATCGCGCGCGGCCATTTCGCAACGGTCAACAACTGGCGCCGCGACAACATCTGGTCGCAGGCCTCGCGCTGGTCGACGCCGGAGCTGCTCGAACGCGCCACCGGCGAAAAGCTCAACGCGGCGCATTTCACGGCGCACCTGAAGAAGCGCTACGGCAGATAACAAAAGCGCGCGGTCTTCTTTCGAGGCCTGGCCTTTACTTCCCGATTGATCCCGCCGACAACATCGCTGTTGTTGTTCGGCGGGGTTTGGTTGTGGGTTGCAGTATTTCGGCGAGGGGCTGGCTCCTCGCCAGCTTTGTTCTGTTTCTGATGGTCTTGCATCCTCAACTTGCCAATGCAGGCAGTGACGTTGGCAAGGGACCTGTCGAAAGCTGGGTAACTGAAGTCGATATTCCGACTGCCGACCCGAACCGGGCCGACCACATCCGCAACGGAATTTCCAGCCTGCTTTCGGATTGGCAGGTGATGTATCGCCCCGGTGGCTACGTCGAATACGAGCGGGATGCCTATCAGGTCGTCGACCGGCCGGGGCTCGAGCAGGCCGCAACGATCAACCTGAACTTTGATCCGGCACGGCATAGCGTCAAACTGAACCACCTGCGGGTCATCCGCGACGGCGTCGTGCAGGACCGGCTCGTCGAGACCACCTTCGATATCTATCGGCAGGAGCGCGACTCGGTGCGCGGTGTTTTCGACGGGTGGCTGACCGCACGCATCGATGTCAGGGACGTGCGCGTCGGCGACATCATCGACTATGCGACCACGACGGACAGACGGGAGATCGTCGGCAAGGACCTGTTCTACTATTACGTTGCCGCCGGGTGGGACAAACCGGTCGGCCTGATGCGCCGCGAGATCATCTGGCCAACATCGCGGCCGCTGCACCTCAAGCAACAACGCACCAGCATCAAGCCGAAGGTATCCAATGTTGCCGGTCACACGCGATACCTCTGGGAGATCTTCAATCCCGAGCCGGTCAAGGTCGAGGAAAATCTGCCGGCCTCGTTCGTGCCTTGGGGTCATGTGCTGGTATCGTCGACAACGAACTGGCGAGAGGTGGCTGATGCGGTGGCCGCAAGCTATCAGCCGGTCAGCACCTTCCCTCCTGCCTTCACGGCGAAGCTCGACGCAATCGCTGCGCGCCACAGCGATCCGCGCGAGCGGATGATCGAGGCGTTGCGCATCGTCCAGGACGAGGTCCGCTACATCAGCCTGTCGATCGGAGCCGGGTCCTACCTGCCGCGTGATCCTGCAACGGTGATCGCCAGCGGCTTCGGCGACTGCAAGGACAAGGCGCTGTTGCTTGCGTCGGCTCTGACCTATCTCGGGGTCAAGGCTGAGGTCGCGCTCGCCGACCTCGATGGCGGTTATGGCCTGACCAGTTTCCTGCCGACGTTGCGCGCATTCGACCATGCCATCGTGCGCGCGGAAATCAGCTCCCGCGTCTTCTGGCTGGATGGCACTGATTACCTCCAGGGTGGCCGTGGCGACCGGCTTGTCGAACCCGACTATGGCTATGTCCTGCCGCTCTCGAGCTCGAAGGGCGAGTTGGAAAAGATGCGGGCGGCTGAGCCCCTTGAACCGACGACCGCGGTTGCCGAGGAGATCAGTTTTCCAGCACAGGCCGGCGATCCGCTGACTTTGAAAACAGTGACCACCTATCGTGGCGTCGATGCCGACACGATGCGCCGCAAGCTGGCGGGCCAGTCGCTTCAGCAATTTGCCGACAGCTACCTCAAGTACTACGACCAGCAATATCCGGGCATTCGCAGCGTGGCGGCGTTGAAGCCGGTGGATGATCGCGACAGCAATGTGATCACCTTGTCGGAAGCCTATGAACTGTCGCCGGAGGCCCTGGCCGCGAAGGACCTGGCCAAGAATTTTCCGCTCCGCGCCGATCTTGATGATGCCAGCCTTCCCAAACCAGCAAAATTTGGTCGGACCGGGCCGGTGTGGATCGGCAGCCCGACCTATCGTCGTCACAGCGTGACGGTCAAGAATCTAAAAGCTGAGTTTTCGGCTGAACAGGCCAAGAATGTGATGACACCGTATCTCATTCTGTTGACTGGCTGGAGCAGCACGCCATCGGAATTCACCATCAATTGGGACCTGAAAAAGCTTGGCTCCGAGGTGCCTGCATCGGCGGTGAGCGAGTATCTCGCCTCGGTTGACGAAATCTTCGAGAACACGCGATGGTCCTATGATTTTACCCATGAGGGCACGAAAGCCGAGGAAGTCAGCACTTCAGAAACGGATTATCAGGGAATCGCCCTTGCTGCGTGGCTCTTGGCTATGCTTGCGACCTGTGTGGTCGAACAAAGGACCTTCAAACCAAGGCCAGGCCAGCTTTACTGGCCTATCTCACCCCGGAAGTTCGTCGTGATGACGGTACTGACAGGAGGGCTATACGGCATACTGTGGGGCTGGCGCGTGTTCCGCCAGCAGAAGGTGGCATATGGTGCGCGCTACTGGTCGTTCCTGCGCGGGGTCTTTCTGTCATTCTTCGCAGTACAGATTTTCCTCCGCGTCAACCGAGACCTCGGCGCCCGGCAGGTCGCAACCTGGCTGGGCGTGGTAGCCGGACTGCTGCTGCTGGGTAGTGAAGTCTACACCTTTGCGATCGAGCCACCCGAAGCAGTCTGGGCGAATGGTCTCAGGATATTCGGCGGTTTGGCCATTTCCGCGCTCGCGCCGCTGCCACTCGTTGTCGCGATCAATCGCATCAATGAAGGAAATTCCGAGTATCTGGTTCGAAACTCCCGGTTCACCGACTGGGACAGGGCTTGGATGGTTGTCGGGGCTTTCTTTACCGTGGTTCTCGCCTACTACCATTTGCAGTAGCTCCGGGCCGATCGTTCCTTCCCCAGCGGAACCAAACCGCCCAGACTTTCCGCTTGATCTTGCCGTCCGTTGCCTGAAACTCGCTGCGACGGCAGAGGACCTTGGGAGGGGCAGTTGGCGGACCGGGCGGATGCGATCGTTGTCGGTGGCGGACTTGCCGGCCTGGTTGCCGCGGCAGCGCTGGCCGATGCCGGCAAGCGGGTCATCGTCCTTGAGCAGGAAGGCGAGAATTCGCTTGGCGGCCAGGCCTTCTGGTCGCTCGGCGGGCTGTTTTTCGTCGACAGCCCCGAGCAGCGCCGCATGCGCATCAAAGACAGCTGCGAGCTTGCGCTGCAGGACTGGCTGGGCTCGGCGCAGTTCGACCGCCCGGAGGATTTCTGGCCGCGCAAGGTGGCCGAGGCTTTCATCGATTTCTCCGCCGGGGAGATGCGGCCCTGGCTGCATGCCCAGGGCATGCGCTGGTTTCCCGTCGTCGGCTGGGCCGAGCGCGGCGGTGCCTTGGCGCATGGCCACGGCAATTCGGTGCCGCGCTTCCATGTCACCTGGGGCACCGGCCCCGGCGTGCTCGAACCGTTCCTGCGTCGTGTCCGCGACCATGCTGCCGCCGGCCACATCACGCTCAAGTTTCGCCATCAGGCCAGCCGCCTGATCAAGACTGGTGCGGCGGTAACAGGCGTGTCGGGCGAAATCCTCGAACCCTCCACCGTCGAGCGCGGCCAACAGTCGGGGCGCAAGGTGACAGGCGACTTCGAGTTCCACGCAGGTGCTGTCATCGTCACCTCGGGCGGCATCGGCGGCAATCACGAGCTGGTCCGCAAAGCCTGGCCGGTCGCGCGGCTCGGGCCAGCGCCGAAGAAGATGGTCGCCGGCGTGCCGCATCATGTCGACGGCCGCATGGTCGCGATCACTGAAGCCGCCGGCGGCGCGGTGATCAATGGCGACCGCATGTGGCACTACACCGAGGGGCTGACCAACTGGAACCCGATCTGGCCGAACCACGGCATCCGCATCCTGCCGGGGCCGTCGTCGCTGTGGTTCGATGCGCTGGGCGAGCGGCTGGAAGCGCCGTTCCTGCCCGGCTTCGACACGCTTGGCACTCTGAAGCGTATCCTGTCCACCAGCCAGGAATACTCCTGGTTCGTGCTGACCCAGAAGATCATCAAGAAGGAATTCGCGCTGTCCGGTTCCGAGCAGAATCCGGACCTGACCTCCAAGCGCTGGATCGAGGTGCTGAAGAGCCGCCGCGCCAAGGGCGCGCCGCCGTCGGTCGAGGCCTTCAAGCGGCATGGCGAGGATTTCGTGGTCCGCGACAACCTGCGCGACCTCGTTGCCGGCATGAACGCGCTCGCCGGCAACGGCCTGATCGACCACGACCGGCTGCATGCGCAGATCGCGGCACGCGATCGCGAGATCGACAACCCCTTCTCCAAGGACGCCCAGGTCACCGCCATCCATGGCGCGCGGCGCTACCTCGGCGACCGGCTGGTGCGCACCGCCAAGCCGCACAAGATCCTCGACCCGGACAACGGCCCGCTCATCGCCGTCCGCCTCAACGTGCTGACCCGCAAGACTTTGGGCGGCCTGCACACCAACCTGGACGGCCAGGTGCTCGGCATGGACGGCGAGATCATCCCGGGCCTTTATGCGGCGGGCGAGGTCGCCGGCTTCGGCGGCGGCGGCTATCACGGCTACAACGCGCTCGAGGGCACCTTCCTCGGCGGTTGTATCTTCTCCGGCCGCAATGCCGGCCGGCACGCGGCGCGGTAGCCGCCGCAGCCGGCACTCGCCGCAACCTTCAACGTCACCAACGAAACCGAACTTGCCGCCGCGATCAGCACCGCCAACGCCAATGGCGATGCGTCGAATACCATCAATGTCAGCGCCAACATCACCTTGATCGCACCGCTGCCCCTGGCGGTTAAGTTCTGAGCCATGGTGGCGCCGAAGCCGCGCCGACGTAACCGGTCAAATCTACGGTGTTGGAATTACACCCAGAAATGGCGTGGCTGAAATCTTCCCATCCATGGTGTTGTCGTTTAGGTGTGGCTCATTAATTTTGGGCCTGCCTGAGGGATAAGCTCCCCTTCCGACGGCAGGTGGGGAGCAAACAGTGCCTGCCATTTTTTCCACAACGCGCGCTCTTTCGGGCGTGTCACTCGTTGTCCTGTGCGGTTTGCTCCAGCCTGCCTGGGCCGATCCGGTGGTTCTCCTCGATGGCGAGGAGATCACTGATCCCGTTGGCTTCGACCCGTTCCAGGAATTCGTCGTCGGCGCTGGTGCCACCGGCACCTATTCCGGCAGGATCTACGAGTCCGGCGAAGTCGGCTACATCAGGAAGACCGGCGCCGGTACACTCGTCGTCACCAATGGCAGCAATAGCTTCAGCATGGGTGCCATCATCAGCGGCGGCGCCATCCGTGTCACCGGCGGTTCGGTCCTTGGCTCGGGCGCCATCACGCTCGACGGCGGCACGCTGCAGTCGGGTGCCGCCGCGCTTCAGCTGATCAACCACACCATCCAGTTCACTTCGGCCGGCGGGGCGATCGATACAGGCAGCTTCGATCTGACGACCGAGGCCCAGATGGTCGACAGCGACGTATCCCTCGGCACCGGCACCTTCACCAAGCTTGGCAGCGGCGCGCTGATCCTCACCAACCCGTACGGCTTCAGCAATTATGCCACGGCGACCAATGTCGCCGAGGGCAGCATTGTCGCCGGTTACGCCAATGTCTTCAGCGCCAACAGCAGCTACACTGTGGCAAGCGGTGCTTTGCTGGTACTCAGCTACCACGACCAGAAGATCGGCTCTCTCGCCGGGTCCGGCACCGTCGACCTCGGCAGCGCTACGCTGACGACCGGCAATGACAACAAGAGCACCACCTTCTCGGGTGTCATCTCGGGCAGCGGCAAGCTGGTCAAATCAGGTAGCGGCACCCAGACGCTTATGGGCGCCAATCTCTATTCCGGCGGCACTATAGTCGACGCCGGCACGCTGATTGTCGGCGTCGGCGGTGCGGGCGCAATCCAGAGCTGGGTCGAAGTCAAATCGGGCGCCCGGCTCGGCGGCAGCGGCACCATTGGCGGTGACGTCACGGTGGCTGTTGGCGCTACGCACGGCGCGGGCAACTCCATCGGTACCCAGACCATCAACGGCAACTACGCCAACCACGGCATCCTCGAAGTCGAGGCGACGCCATCTGGCGCCGACAAGCTCGTGGTCAACGGCACCGTCGACATCTCGGGTGCAACGCTCAACCTCGTGCTGTCGCCGTCGACGATGGGCGCCTGGCTGCCGCTCAACGGCCCGTTCACGCTGATCGCCAATGACGGCGGCGACGCCGTGACGGGCGCCTTCGCGTCCGTCGGCAACCTCAACAACCTGCTCTTCCTCGACCATCTGCTCGACTACGCCGGTGGCGACGGCAACGACGTGACGCTTGCGCTCAGCCGCAACAACGTCACGCTGGGCAGCATCGCCGATGCGCCCAACCAGGCCGCCACCGCCGCAGCTGTCGCCAGCCTGCCGAATTCCAATCCCGTCGCCGCCGGTTTCCTGATGTCGACCAACGAGGACGAGGCGCGCGATGCGTTCGAGCAGCTTGCCGGCGACGTGCACGCTTCGGTCAGCAGCGGTACGACACAAACGAGCCAGTTCCTCGGCGAATTCGCCAATGACCGCGTCCGCTCGGCCTTCGGCGATGTCGCGGCCCCCGACCTGCCGGTCATGGGTTATGGCGAGGGTGGGCTTGAGCTGGTCGCCGCCGATACCGACCGCTTCGTCGTCTGGGGCCAGGCCCTGGGCAACTGGGGCTCGTTCGACGGCGACGGCAATTCGGGCGGCTTCGAGCATTCGAGCGGTGGCCTCGTCGCCGGTGGCGACACCGTTGTCGGCGATGGCTGGCGCCTTGGCCTGCTCGGCGGCTACAGCCGCACCAGCTTCGACACGGACGATGGTGCTGCGTCGGGCGACAGCGACAACTTCCATGTCGGCGTCTATGGCGGCCGCCACTTCGGTGCCGTCGCCCTGCGCGCCGGTGCCTCCTACACCAGGCATTCGATCGACACGAGCCGCACGGTCTCGTTCCCCGGCCTCACCGAGACGCTCAAGGCGTCTTACGATGCCGGCACGGCCCAGGCCTTCATCGAGACGGGCTACAAGCTGGAGATGGGCCGCGTCGCCTTCGAACCCTTCGCCGGTCTGGCCTATGTCTCGACCTCGACCGACGGCTTCACCGAAACCGGTGGCGCGGCGGCGCTGACCAGCACTGACAAAAGCTTCGACAGCACCACGACGACGCTCGGCCTGCGCGCTGCCACCGACTTCAATGTCGGCGATGCCAAGGCGACGGTTCGCGGCGGCCTCGGCTGGCGCCATGCCTTCGGCGATGTCACGCCCGCGTCCACGGTGGCCTTCGCCGGCGGCGGCGACAGCTTCACCGTTCATGGCGCGCCGATCGCCCGTGATGCACTCTTGGTCGAAGCCGGCCTCGACTTCGCCATCGCGCCCAAGGCCAATCTCGCCTTGAGCTACAACGGCCAGATCGCCAACGGCGCCCGCGACCACGGCGTCAAGGCAAGCCTCGGCGTGAAGTTCTAGGGGCATTGGGAGTGGAGCAGGCGCAAGCGCCTGCCGTTCCGCTTCGCCTTCGCCAGCTCAATTCCACTTCCTTGCGCGAGTGCTCGCATCGCGCCGGCGAGTCCATCTGGCGGTCGTGCCAGTTGTACAAAGTTGAATGCACCATCCATAATATTTTGTATTGCTGTATAAGCTGGGCTGTTCTAAGCAATGCTATTGCTTAAGTTTTGGGTGGGGATTGGGGTCTCCGCACAATTCATTTGCCCGTTCGGGCGCGCATGCAAGTGGTGGGGATATAATGCATTTTTTTGACCGCAGCTCGGCTGCGCGCATTCGTTTTGAATCATCTCAAGCTTTCCGGACTTCTTCCAGCCACCCCTTGAACCGACCGATCGTCCGGCTTGCCGCTCTGCGGTCCGGTACGGCGCTGGTTACGCTTGGGGCTGTGGCGGTTGTGCTCGGCACTGCATCGCCGGCTCGCGCTGCAGACCAGTACTGGGATGGCCCTTCCACTCTTCCGATCATCATCGAAGGCGGTGCCGGCACCTGGAACGCGGGCGGCACGAACTGGACCGACATCAGCGGTGCGATCAACGGCACCTGGGCTGGTGGCACTGCCGTGTTCGGTGGTGCCGGCGGCGGGGTAAACGTCCAGGGCCACCAGAACTTCGACATGCTGCGTTTCACGGGGAATGGTTACAGGCTTACAGCCACCGCTTCTGACTCGCTCACCCTGGCGCCGGTTGGCAGCACGGCGACGATCAATGTGGGCACCGGCGTTACCGCCGAGATCGGCATGATCCTGAAAGGGTCGGCGGCACTCAACATTACCGGTGGTGGCACGCTGAAGCTCAGCGATTGGGTCAACACCTATACCGGCGCCACCACGATCGGCTCCGGCACGACGCTCCAACTGGTCCGCCAGGGCAAAATCAGCGCCTCCAGCGGCGTGGCTGTCGACGGTACTTTTGACATTTCGACCACGGACGCAGGCGCGAGCATCAAGGCGCTGAGCGGATCAGGTCAGGTTGTCCTCGGCGAGCGGTCCTTGTTCCTCACGGCCGCCAACGGGACCTTCTCGGGCGTGATCTCGGGCAATGGTGGCGTCAACATCGACGGCACCAAGCAGGTCTTCACCGGGGCGAACACCTATCTCGGCAGCACTGGCGTCGGCACCGGCGCCACGCTTCAGATTGGCGATGGTGGGACGAGCGGTTCGGTCGCTGGTGCAATACTCAATTATGGCACTGTTGTCTTCGACCGTTCCGACGACGTCACCTTCGCAGGTAACATAACCGGTCCGGGCGCGTTCGAGCATGTCGGCGGAAGCAAGTTGACCCTTACCAGCGTTGGCAACAGCGGCAGTGGCACCGTGCTGATTTCCAACGGCGGTACGCTGCAGTTCGGCGACGGCTCGGGCACGTGGCTCGCCAATGCTGGCGGCACGATAACCATCGAGGCCGGCAGCAAGCTCATCTCCAAGTCCAGCAGCCAGTTCTGGGGCGGCAAGCTCGCTGGAGCAGGCGACTTCTTCAAGGAAGGCTCAGGAAGGATCATCCTCACTGGCGACAGCTCGGCTTTTGCCGGCTCGACCTTGGTCAACAGCGGGGCACTTTACGTTGGCCGCTTGGGCGCGGGCAAGCTCGCGGGACAGCTCGATGTCGATACCGGCGGTCGCCTCGGCGGCAGCGGTACGATCATTGGCAACGTCACGGTCAAGGCTGGCAGCACACACGCCGTTGGCGACATTTATGAGGCGTCGCGGCCGAGCAACGTGCTCGTCCACACCCAGACCATCAATGGCAACTACGTCAACAACGGCATCCTGGAAATCGAGGCCAGCCCGACCTCGGCCGACAGGCTCACGGTCAATGGCACCGTCAACATTGCCAATGCGACGCTCAACCTGTCGCTGACGCCCAATGACCCGAGCCCGGCCGGTGGCTGGGACCCGCTCAACGGGCCGTTCACGATTATCGCCAACGACGGCAATGACGCCGTGACCGGCACGTTTGCGTCCGTGGGCAATCTCAACAACCTGCTCTTCCTCAATCACCTCATCAGCTACACCGGCGGCGACGGCAATGACGTCACGCTGGCGCTGAGCCGCAACGACCTGTCGGTCGAGGAGGTCGCCCAGTCGCCGAACCAGTCGGCTGTTGCCGGCGCTGTCGACAACTTGCCAAGCGGCAATCCGGTGCGCTCGGCGCTGTTGATGTCGACCGACGAAGACGAGGCGCGTGATGCGCTGAACCAGCTCGCCGGCGACGTGCACGCTTCGGTCAGCGGCGGGACGACGCAGACGAGCCAGTTCCTCGGCGAATTCGCCAATGACCGCGTCCGCTCGGCCTTCGGCGATGTCGCGGCCCCCGACCTGCCGGTCATGGGTTATGGCGAGGGTGGGCTTGAGCTGGTCGCCGCCGATACCGACCGCTTCGTCGTCTGGGGCCAGGCCCTGGGCAACTGGGGCTCGTTCGACGGCGACGGCAATTCGGGCGGCTTCGAGCATTCGAGCGGTGGCCTCGTCGCCGGTGGCGACACCGTTGTCGGCGATGGCTGGCGCCTTGGCCTGCTCGGCGGCTACAGCCGCACCAGCTTCGACACGGACGATGGTGCTGCGTCGGGCGACAGCGACAACTTCCATGTCGGCGTCTATGGCGGCCGCCACTTCGGTGCCGTCGCCCTGCGCGCCGGTGCCTCCTACACCAGGCATTCGATCGACACGAGCCGCACGGTCTCGTTCCCCGGCCTCACCGAGACGCTCAAGGCGTCTTACGATGCCGGCACGGCCCAGGCCTTCATCGAGACGGGCTACAAGCTGGAGATGGGCCGCGTCGCCTTCGAACCCTTCGCCGGTCTGGCCTATGTCTCGACCTCGACCGACGGCTTCACCGAAACCGGTGGCGCGGCGGCGCTGACCAGCACTGACAAAAGCTTCGACAGCACCACGACGACGCTCGGCCTGCGCGCTGCCACCGACTTCAATGTCGGCGATGCCAAGGCGACGGTTCGCGGCGGCCTCGGCTGGCGCCATGCCTTCGGCGATGTCACGCCCGCGTCCACGGTGGCCTTCGCCGGCGGCGGCGACAGCTTCACCGTTCATGGCGCGCCGATCGCCCGTGATGCGCTCTTGGTCGAAGCCGGCCTCGACTTCGCCATCGCGCCCAAGGCCAATCTCGCCTTGAGCTACAACGGCCAGATCGCCAACGGCGCCCGCGACCACGGCGTCAAGGCAAGCCTCGGCGTGAAGTTCTAAACCCGAAATTGCCGGGCGGGCACTCCAGCCCGCCTGGCACCTCGTCTCGTTCGAGAATTGCCTTTGTTGTTCGGCGCAGGCAGTGGCGATTGACGATGCCGACTATTTTGCCGAATGTCGGCACTCGGTTTTAATAGTCACTCTCGCCGCGAGTTGCTTCGATGAATGCTGCCGTTGCTCAGTACCGCACCGTTCCGCTGCCCGATTACAAGGAAAAGCCGGTCGAAGAGATGCGGGCCGGCGCACAGTCGTTCTACGACGAGATCCGCACGCGCCATACGGTGCGTGATTTTTCGACGCGGCCGGTGCCGCGCGACATCATCGAGACCTGCATTCTCGCCGCCGGCACCGCGCCCAACGGCGCCAATCACCAGCCCTGGCATTTCGCCGTCATTGGCGACGCCGACATCAAGCGCCAGATCCGTGAGGCCGCCGAGATCGAGGAACGCGCCTTCTACGAGGGCCGCGCCGGCGAGGAGTGGCTGAAGGCGCTGGCGCCGCTCGGCACGGACGCGTCAAAACCGTTCCTGGAAGAGGCGCCGTGGCTGATCTGCATCTTCGGCGAGCGCAAGAGCCGCTCGGCCGACGGTGTGTCGCGCAAGAACTACTATGTGCCCGAATCGGTCAGCATCGCCACCGGCTTCCTGATTGCGGCACTGCATCGCGCCGGCCTGGCGACGCTGACCCATACGCCGAACCCGATGAGCTTCCTCAACGAGATCTGCGGCCGCGACCCGCACGACAAGCCCTACATCCTGATGGTCGTCGGCTATCCCAAGGAGGGCGCGACGATCCCCGTTCACGCCACGGAAAAGCGCCCGCTATCGGAGATCGCGACGTTCCTGTGAGGGCTGGCCTATAGGGCCGGTTCGTGAGGCGACGGCCTATCCGCCCTCGCTGACGGCGAATGGATTGACGATCCGCAGCCGACTTTCGATGACCTTGCCGTTCTGCATGTCTTCCGACCAGAGCACGGCGCAGCCGGCACGAAGTGCGGTGGCAACCGCAAGCGCATCGTAGAACAAGAGGCCGTCGTGTTCGGCCAGTCTCAGGGCTTCTGTGTGGATTTCCGCATCCAGCGGCAGTACGCGTGGACACAGCGTGCGGATGATCGCGATGGCGTCGCCGATCTCGGCCCAGCTCATGCCAAGCTGGCGATGCGCGACATTGGCGAACTCGTTGAGCCCCTGGACGCTGATGCTACAGCCCTTGGCCAGTAACTGTTCGGCCGCCTTGCTGCGCGGGTCGGTGGTAAAGGCGTAGACGAGGATGTTGGTGTCGAGCAGTTCGCCGACAGCAGCCATTACCGGACGTTTGCCTCGTCGCGGTCGAACCGCCACCCGGCGGGCAGCGGCTTGCGCAAGCCACGGATGCGCTCAAGTGCACGTTCGCGGCTTTTGTCGAGAGCGATGTCGAAAGCGCGCTCGCCGGCAACCCGGATGTCGATCTCGTCACCCTCTTTCAGGTCAAGCGCCTCGACGACCTGGGCGGGCAACCTGATGGCGAGACTGTTGCCCCATTTCGAAATCTGCATGCCGGCCTCCTTGATATACATTAAGAATGTGTATCATCGAGACTTGCAATCCAAGGGCAGCCTACTCCGCGGCGCCCTGGAAGGCGCTGGCGCCGGTGTCGAACTGCAGCTTGGCAAGGCGGGCATAGATGCCGCCCTTGGCGACAAGGCCGGCATGCGTGCCTTCCTCGACGATGCGGCCGCCATCCATGACCAGGATGCGGTCGGCCTTCAGCACTGTCGCCAGCCGGTGCGCGATGACGATGGTGGTGCGGCCCTGCATCAGGTGCTCGAGCGCCACCTGCACATGCTTCTCGCTCTCGGCGTCGAGCGCCGATGTCGCTTCGTCGAGCAGCAGGATCGGCGCGTCGCGCAGGATGGCGCGGGCGATGGCGATGCGCTGGCGCTGGCCGCCTGACAGCGTCACGCCACGTTCGCCGACCTGGGTCTCGTAACCGTTCTGCAGCTTCTCGATGAAGCCGTCAGCGAGCGCCGCCCTGGCTGCTGCCTCGATGTCTGCCCGCGCTGCGCCGGGCCGGCCGAAGCCGATATTTTCCGCCGCCGTGCTGGCGAACACCGTCACGTCCTGCGGCACGATGGCGATGCGGTCGCGCACCGCGCGCGGATCGGCCTTTTGCAAGTCGACGCCGTCGATGACAACAGCACCTGCCTCGGGATCGTAGAAGCGCAGCAGCAGCGAAAAGACCGTGCTCTTGCCGGCGCCCGAGGGGCCGACGATGGCCACCGTCTCGCCCGGCTTGACGGTGAAGCTCAGCCCGTGCACGGCGGCACGGTCGGGCCTAACCGGGTAGGAGAAGGTCACGTCGCGGAATTCGATCGCGCCTGTGCTCTTCGCCGGCAGGGCGACGGGCAGGGCGGGGGCCGCGACTGTCGGCGTCTCGGCCAGGATCTCGGTGATGCGTTCGGCGGCACCGGCTGCGGAACTGAGCTCGCCCCACACCTCCGACAGTGCCCCAAGCGCGCCGGCGGCAAACACCGAATAGAGCAGGAACTGGCCGAGCGTGCCCGGCGACACCACGCCTTCGAGCACGTCGCGCGAGCCGAACCACAACACGGCGACGACCGAGGCGAAGATGGTGAAGATGGCAAAGAAGGTCAGCACGGCGCGGGCCAGCACCGAGGCGCGGGCGGCGTTGAAGGCGGTCTCGACCGCGGCGGCGAACTTGCCCGTCACCAGGCGTTCGTTGGTGAAGGCCTGCAGCGTGCGGATCGCGCCGATCTGCTCGCTGGCAAAGGCGGTGGCGTCGGCAAGTGTGTCCTGGGCCAGCCGCGACTTGCGGCGCACGGAACGGCCGAAGGCGACCAACGGCAGCACGATCAGCGGGATCGCGGCGATCACCAGGCCCGACAGCTTCGGGCTGGTCACCACCATCATCGCCAGCGCGCCAAGGCCGAGGATGACGTTGCGCAGGGCGACCGAGGCGGTGGCGCCGACGGCCGACTTGATCTGGGTGGTGTCTGCGGCGAGACGCGACACGATCTCGCCGGACATCGCCGTATCGAAGAAGGCCGGCGACAGCGAGGTGACATGGGAAAAGACGTCGCGGCGGATGTCGGAGACGACGCGCTCGCCGAGGGTGATGACGAAATAGTAGCGGCAGGCCGAGGCCAGCGCGAGAAGGGCTGCGATCGCCACCAGCATGGCGAAATATTTGGCGATGAAGTTCGAATCGGCCGAGGAAAAGCCGTGGTCGATCATCCGGCGCACGGCGATCGGCAGCGTCAGCGTGGTGACGGCGGCGGCGACCAGCGAAATGATCGCGCCGATCACCAGCCTTGGGTAGCGGTAGAGATAGGGCGAAAGCCGGCTCAGCGGGCGAAGCGAACGCCGGCGCTCTTCATTCGCGGCCGTTGTCGTGCTCGCCATGCTATTTCCCTCTCGGCCACGGCCCATTTGCAAGCGCCCGGCCTTGTGATTCGAAATCGGCTGATGTATAGGCACGCCGACCGTTTCTGAAGCTGTGGCCTATCTAGCCGTGGCTTCGAATTTTCGAAAGAGGCGCATCGCCGCAGGATACCTGCGCAAGCCGCGCCGCGACAGCAGGAACAGAGCGATGAAAGCCGATATCCATCCCGACTACCACGCCATCAAGATCGTCATGACCAATGGCACCGAATACATGACCCGCTCCACCTGGGGCAAGGAAGGCGATACGATGAACCTCGATATCGACCCGACCACGCACCCGGCCTGGACCGGCGGCCAGCACAACCTGCTCGATCGCGGCGGCCGTCTGTCGAAGTTCAAGAAGCGCTACGAAGGCCTCGGCATCTAAGCCGGCCCGCTTCAAGCATATCAAGAACCCGCCCTCGTGGCGGGTTTTTTGTTTTCCGGGTCGTGTTGGCGCAAGCTGTTGCGCAAACACGTGAGGATGCGCTGGGCACTGACGCCCTCCCTCCCCTTGTGGGGAGGGATAAAGGGTGGGGGTCCGGCTACACGCGTTCGTCTGCCGGGTGCGCAAGTTACCCCCACCCCTAACCCCTCCCCACAAGGGGAGGGGAATCCCGCCTACAACGCCGCGATCTCCCGCAGCGCCATCGCCTTGTAATCGGCCACCAGCGCGTCGCCCTCGGCGCGTTCGACCGAGATCGCCAGCCGCATCGTCGCCTCGCCCAGCGACATGATCAGGAATGCCTTGCGCTCGACCTCGACCGTATCGGCGCCGGGCGCGACGCGGTGCCACGCCTCGGCCAGCAGCGCGCCATTGGCCCTGGAGTCGCGCAGGTCGATGTCGCGCAGCGCCTTGTCGGCCTGCGTGCCCGACCAGATGTCGCGCATCACGGGTTCGGCCAGGAAGATGCCGTAATAGACGTCGATCAGCCCGCCGAAGGCGTCGATCAGCCCCTTCATGTCGCCCACGCCGGCCAGCCCGTCTGAAATGCAGGCGCGGCCTTCGGCATTGTAGCGCTCGGCCAGCGTGCGGATGATCGCGCCCTTGTCGGGAAAGTACTGGTAGAGCGAGCCGATCGACACGCCTGCGCGTTCGGCCACTTCGCCCATGCGCATCGCGTCGCTGCCGCCTTCCGAGATCAGCGCGCTTGCCGCCTGCAGCATGCGCTCGACGCGTTCCTGGCTGCGCTTCTGGCTCGGCGCGCGCCGCAGCGCCTGGCCTGAATTGTCTTCGATCGCTTCCATGGTTCTCTTGCCCGCAACGAATCCGCTTGACCTCCATAATATGAGGGTTTATCACATTTGCAAATGTGAGGAATACTCACGTTAACGAAGGAGGCCAAGATGACCGCACCCCAGCATGACATGAAGCCCATTCTCATCCTTGGCGGCACCGGCAAGACCGGCCGCCGCATCGCCGAGCAGCTTACGGCGCGCAATCTGCCCGTCCGAATCGGTTCGCGCGGCGCCACACCGTCCTTCGACTGGGACGACCGCGCCACCTGGGCCTCGGCGCTCGATGGCGTCGGTGCCGTCTACATCTCCTACTATCCCGACCTGGCGGCCCCAGGTGCCGCCGAGGTCGTCGGCGCATTCGCCGAATTCGCCGTCGGCATGGGCGTCAAGCGCCTGGTGCTGTTGTCCGGGCGCGGCGAGCCCGAGGCGCAGCAGGCCGAGGCCACAGTTCGGCAGTCCGGCGCCGACTGGACGATCCTGCGCTGCAGCTGGTTCATGCAGAATTTCAGCGAGAGCTTCCTGCTCGACGCCGTGCTTTCAGGCGAGGTCGCGCTGCCGGTGGGCAGCGTCGGCGAACCCTTCGTTGATACCGACGACATCGCCGACGCCTCGGTCGCCGCCTTCACTGACGAGCGCCATATCGGCCAGCTCTACGAACTCACCGGCCCGCGCCTGCTGACCTTTGCCGAGGCCGTAACCGAGATCGCCAGGGCCACCGGTCGCGATATCCGCTTTTTCGAGATCAGCGCCGCCGACTTCAAGACCGGCCTCGTCGCTGCGCAACTGCCACACGACGTAGTCGGCCTTCTGATGATGCTGTTCACAGAAGTGCTCGATGGCCGCAACCAGCATGTTGTGGACGGCGTCAGCCAGGCGCTCGGCCGGTCCGCGCGCGACTTCAAAGACTATGCCAAGACTGTCGCCGCAACCGGTATCTGGGGAGACAAGAAATGATCGCTGCAGCTTTCACCGCACTCATCTTCCTCGCGGTGCTCGGCAGCGGTATCGCGGCGGGCCTGTTCTTCATCTTCTCCAACACCATCATGGCGTCGTTTGCCAGATTGCCGGTGCCACAGGGCATCGCCGCCATGCAGCAGATCAACGTCACCATCATCAACCCGCTGTTCATGCTGGTGTTCATGGGGCTCGCGGTGCTGTCGCTGTTGCTCGGTGCCAAGGCGGTCTTCGGCTGGAGCGAGGCGGGCGCGGCCTGGCTGCTTGCCGGCAGCGCCGCCTATCTGCTGGGCTGCTTTGCGGTAACGATGGTTTTCAACGTGCCGCTCAACGATGCGATCGCCGCCGTCGACCCGGCAAGTGCCGAAGGGGCTGCCATGTGGACGCGCTACCTCAAGGAGTGGCTGCCGTGGAACCATGTCCGCACGGTCGCCTGCCTGGTGTCGCTGGCCTCGTTCGTCATGGCCTTTGCCCGCGCTGCTTGACGCATCGGCCCGACGATCGGCTTCGATCTTCGGAAAGCACCATGCGCAAAGCACGAAACGAAAAAGGCCGGGGCTGACCCGGCCTTTTCTGTCTCAAACCTGGCGCTTCCAGCGCGCCACGGCATGTTCGATCAGCCGGCCGACAAGATCGGGGTAGGATACGCCGGAGGCGGCCATGGTCTTCGGATACATGCTGATGTTGGTGAAGCCGGGGATGGTGTTGACCTCGTTGACCAGTGCCGAGCCGTCGGCGAGGACGAAGAAGTCGACGCGCGCCATGCTTTCGCAGCCGAGCGCCAGGAAGGCACTGCGGGCAACGTCCTGCAGCCTGGCCGTGGCGGCCTCCGGCAGCTCCGCCGGGATGCGCAGGGCCGCGCCGTCGGCATCGATGTACTTGGCTTCGTAGGTGTAGAAGCCGTGGCTCGCTGCCGGCGCGATCTCGCCCGGCACGGAGACGGAGAGCTTTCCGTCGGGCGCCTCGAGCACGGCGAACTCGACCTCGCGGCCGGCGACGAACTCCTCGATCAGCACCTTGCGGTCATATTTGAAGGCCTCGGTAAGCGCGGTGTCCAGCTGCTCTGCCGTCTCGGCCTTGCTGACGCCGACGGATGAGCCTTGCCGCGCCGGCTTGACGAAGACGGGCAGCCCGAGCTCGGCCTTGATGGCATCGAAAGAGGGACGGTCGCCAAAATGCACGGTCACGCCACGCGCCACCGGCACCCCGGCCTGCTTCATCAGCCGCTTGGCCACGTCCTTGTCCATGGCGTTGGCCGAGCCGAGCACGCCGGAGCCGACATAAGGAATGTCGGCCACCTCGGCGAGACCCTGGACCGCGCCATCCTCGCCGAACGGACCATGCAGCACCGGAAACAGCACGTCGACCCTTGGCAGTTCGAACGGCGTTTCGCCGGCGGGCAGGGCGACCATGCGTCCCTTGCCGCCGGGCACCAGTGCCACCTCCGTGCCGCCCACGGGCACCGCCTTGGGCAGCGCGCCGTCGCGGTCGAGTTCAGCCAGGAACCAGCGGCCGTCGCGGGCAACGCCGACAGGCACCACCTCGTATCTGGAAACATCGATCGCCTTGACGACATTGCTTGCCGACATGAGCGAGACGTCGTGCTCGGAAGAGCGTCCGCCGAAAAGAACTGCGATGCGTGGTTTGGTGGTCATGGTGCTTTCCGCTCTGCCGCTGGTGTCGCGCCATCCCGCGGCGCGATGTCCTGCTTGCTCAGCAATTCGAACTTATCTGTGGCGCGGCTTGAGGGTTCGGCGGTCGCGCGTTGCTTTTTGCGCTGCTCAGGCCGGGTCCTTGGACTTGTGGCCCTTGCGGTCGGAATGGCCGAGGTCGCGCTCGGGGTCGATGATGTCGCGCACCAGCTGTTTCAGCTTGGCCGCATCGGGAAAGCCGCCGTCGCGCTTGCGGTCCCACACCAGCGTGTCGTTGCATGTGATAGTGAACACGCCGCCCGTGCCCGGCACCAGCGTCACCTCGCCAAGCTCCGTGCCGAAGGTCGACAACAGCTCCTGAGCCATCCAGCCGGCACGCAGAAGCCACATGCACTGGGTGCAGTAGGTGATGCGGATCTGGGGCAAAGGGGCGTCGGTCATTGGCAACCCGCTGCTGAGTGGTGCGTCCTTCGAGGCCCGCTTCGCGGGCACCTCAGGATGAGGAAGGACGGTGCCGTCCCTCCAACGGTTCGATGTTCAGGCCAGTGGCAACACCAGATTGTGCTGGGCGCCACGGTCCTCATCCTGAGGTGCTCGCCCAACGGGCGAGCCTCGAAGGACGCAGGACAAAAGGTGTCAAACGAAAACGCCCTGGGTTGCCAGGGCGTTCTGAACTCAAGCAGCGCTGAGCTTGGCCATCGTTGCTTCGTCGACTTCGAAGTTGGCGTAGACGTTCTGCACGTCGTCGTCGTCTTCGAGCGTGCCGACAAGCTTCATCAGCGATTGGGCGCGCTCTTCGTCGACCGGAATGTTGTTCTGCGGCTTCCAGATGATCTTCACCGACTCGGCGTCGCCGAGCGAGCTTTCGAGCGCCTTGGACACCTCGCCGAGGTTTTCGAAAGCGCAGATGATGGTGTGGCCGTCCTCGTCCGACTGCACGTCGTCGGCGCCGGCCTCGATTGCCGCATCCATGACCTTGTCCGCATCGCCGGCGGTCGCCGGATAGACGATTTCGCCGACACGGTCCCACATGAACGACACCGAGCCGGTTTCGCCAAGCGCCCCGCCTGATTTGGTGAAGGCTGCGCGCACGTTGGAGGCCGAACGGTTGCGGTTGTCGGTCAGTGCTTCGACGATCAGCGCCACGCCACCGGGGCCATAACCCTCGTAGCGCACTTCTTCATAGTTCTCGGCGTCGCCCATCGAGGCCTTGGAGATGGCGCGGGCGATGTTGTCCTTGGGCATCGAAACGGCCTTGGCGTTCTGCACGGCAAGGCGCAGGCGCGGGTTCATCGTCGGGTCGGGCACGCCGGTCTTTGCTGCAACGGTGATTTCGCGCGCGAGCTTTGAGAACATCTTCGACCGCACCGCGTCCTGGCGGCCCTTGCGGTGCATGATGTTCTTGAACTGTGAATGGCCGGCCATGGGACCCCTGTTTGTCGCTTCGGCAGTGTTGGAATGGGCCGCGTTATAGATAAATCGGCTCAATACGTCCAGCGTTTGGCCTTCGACGAACTCGCGAAAACGTGACTCTACCGCCTACCGGCTGGCTGAGATAGTGCGGCCTCGCCACGAACTTCCGAGAGCGCCATGCCCCTTCGCCTGTTCGCCGCCTGCATTGCCACCCTGTTGGTCGGTTCGATGCCGGCATGGGCGGCGGACGATCCGGTGCCCAGCAAATGCATGGCCATCGCCCAGGCGCTGCCCGAGGCCACTTTTGCCAGCTTTACCCCGGCTCAGGCCTTCGTCGATGGCGACGTCACCATCACCTATGCCGGCCACTCGACCTATGTCATCGAAACGCCCGGCGGCGTACGCATCGCGACCGACTATAGCGGCATCTACGGTTCAAACCCGCTGCCGCGCATCGTCACCATGAACAAGGCGCACCGCACCCACTACAGCGACTTTCCCGACAAGGGCATCGAACACGTGCTGCGCGGCTGGAATCCGGACGGCGGTCCTGCGAAGCATGCGCTGGTTGTCGAAGACGTCTATGTCCGCAACGTGCCGACCGACATCAGGCGCCTCAGTGAGATGGAGCGCGACGGCAATTCGATCTTCATCTTCGAGGTCGCCGGCCTGTGCATCGGCCATCTCGGCCATCTGCATCACCGGCTGGAGGACGCGCACTACGGCGCCATCGGCAGGCTCGACGTCGTCATGGTGCCGATCGACGGCGGCATGACATTGTCGATCGACGCGATGACCGAGATCACGACCCGGCTCTATTCCTCGATGATCCTGCCGATGCATCGCCACTCGACGCCGATCGGTGAGTTCACCGCGATGATGGGTGACGGCTTTGCCGTCGAGTTCCGCGACAGCCGCTCGCTCAAGGTGTCGCTGAGATCACTGCCCGACCGGCCGACAATCATTGTCCTCGAAGGCGTCTGACGTTGCTTCAGCTGCTGCCGACACGGACCTGGTTGCGCCCGCCGGCCTTGGCTTCGTAGAGCGCGTGGTCTGCCTTCACCAGCATCGTGTCGATCGTTGTGTCGAGCTCGGCGCGGCATGCCGAAACGCCGACGCTCACGGAAAAATCGAGGTGTGGGCTCGAAGCCATCGCGATCACGGCTTCATCGACTGCAACGCGGATACGTTCGGCGAGCGCGGTTGCCTCGATCAGGTCGGTTGCCGGCAGCAACACGGCGAACTCCTCGCCGCCAAGGCGGCCGAACAGGTCGCGGGCGCGCAGGTGTGTCGACACCAGCGCGCAGAATTCCTTGAGCACGGCGTCGCCGACGGCATGACCGTGGCGGTCGTTGATGTGCTTGAAATGATCGAGGTCGAGCATCATCACGGCAATATTGCCGCGCGTTTGCACAAGTTCGCCGAGCCTGTCCTGGCCGCGCTCGAAGAAGGCGCTACGCGACAGCGCACCGGTCAGCATGTCGTAGGTTGCCAGCTGCGTCAGCCTGTCGATCAGGTCCCGGCGTGCCGAGTTGATGCTGGCCACCGTCAAGGGGCCGAGCGCGGTAAGCGCTATGCCGAGCCGTATCGAATCGAGCGAATTGATCAGGTCGGGTAGCGTCGGAATGGCGACAATGCCGGCGGGGATGGCGATCAAAAGCCAGATGCACAGCAGCATCGTCTGTACCGATGTCGTGAACAGGCTGTAGCTCAGCGCGCACCACAGCAGGGCCGGCATCGGAAAGGCAAGCGTACCGGCGCCGCCGATGAGCACGCCGGCCATGACGGACAGGATCAGTGCAAGGCAGGGCAGCCAATGCACCACGTTTGCGCGAGACATGGCGCTGGCGGAGCTGAGGTTGCTGGCAACCATGCGGAAGCCGGGAAACGTCAGGATCGGCGGCAGGATGATCAGGTTGTTGGCGAGTTCGGTTACCCACCAGAAGACGACGCCCTGGGTCAAGTCGCGATCGAACAGCACCGCGACTGCGCCTCCGCCGACAAGCGCCGAGACCAGGGCCAGCACGCAGCATATGCCAAACAGGTAGAGCACCGAGATGGCATGCCGCAGCCTGCGGTCCTTGTCGGTGACAAACTGGAAGCAGAAGTAGCCGGTCACCGAGCCGGCCATGTTGGCAATGGTCAGCCACAGTGTGATGTGCCAGCTGCCCCCGGTGACGAGGTCGGCGGCGATGTAGCCCAGGAAAGCCGCGGCCCATGCCTCGGGGCGGGCATAACGCGGGTTGCGCACCATCATGCCGAGAAGGATGGCGTTCGCCGGCCAGAAACTAGCGAGGAAGCCGACAGGGCGGGTGAGGATTCCGAAAAGTGCCGCAGCGAAAATCACGCCGCCGACGATTGCCATGCCTCTCACCCGCTGGCTCGCAAGCGATGCGGCCAGCGGGCTGTTGGCGTCAGTTACGCTCATTAGCCCAATACGCCCGACAAAGATGTCCCTTAGCCCATACTCACCGAGTGGGGTTTCAATGGCCTTAGCATATATTAGGGCTTTTGAAACAGCCCTTGGTTGCACCTTCGGATTACCACTGTCTTGGAGATTGCGGAGATCGTTCGGGCGAATGGCCGCTGTTGGCGTCAGAAATGGGTCTCCCACGGTGGACCGTGGGAGACATTGCTGGAGATGTCAGGCCGCCAGCCTAACGTCCAGATCCTGCAGCGTGGAATGACCGAGGAAGCCACCGGAAGAGGTTGCTGGCGCCTCGTCCTCGATGGCATGGGCGAAGATCACCGCCGGGTCGGCTTCAAGCTTGGCCATGTGCCTGTGGATGCCGGGGAATTCCTTGGCGATGTCGAACAGGCCGAGATCCTCGCCCCAGCGCGCGATGCCGATGAAATAGGCGTCGGCCACCGTCTTGCTGTCGCCGGCCAGCCACTCGCTGTTATCGAGCACGCCCTGCAGGAAGGCATAGTCCTTGGCAGCCTTTTCACGCGCCATCTTGCGCAGCATGTCGCGGCCGAGGGTATCGCTGTCGTCCAGCTTGAAGGCATTCCAGCCATATCCGAGATCGGAATGCAGCGAGGTGTGCAGGTAGGAAAGCGTCCAGTTCAACTGGTCGAATTCCTTGCTGCCCTGGACGAAGCCGAGCCCCTTGTCGAGGCCGCGCGCGGCGATGTTGTGCAGGATGGCCAGGCTTTCGGTCAGCGTTCCGCCGTCGCTGGTGATCATCGCCGGCGTCTGGCCGAGCGGGTTCACCTTGGCGAAGGTGCCGGAGCGTTTGGCCATCATGTCGATGCGGTGCAGGCGGTAAGGCTGGCCGAGCCATTCGAGCGCCACGATCGAGCCGAACGAACAGCCATGCGGCACGCCGTAGAAGAGTACAGGTTCCATGTAGAGTCCTCTTGAAATCGGACCGCGAAACAGTCGCGGCGTGCCGCAGAACCTATGCATTGCATTCGTTCCAACAAGTACCTACAATTTTGTAAGGTACTGACTTCAAAGTAAGAATTGAGGATTTCATGGCTAAGACACAGCCAGATAGTTGTGGGCTCGGCCCGGCCTTCCAGGTCATTGGCGGCAAATGGAAGGCGCTGATCCTGTGGCTGGTGCACACCGAGCCGCGCCGCTTCGGCGAGTTGAAGCGTCTGGTGCCCGACATCAGCGAGAAGATGCTGATCCAGCAGCTGCGCGAGATGGAGGCCGACGGCCTCGTCCACCGCGAGGTGTTTCACCAGGTGCCGCCGCGCGTCGAGTATTCGGCGACGCCGCTCGGTCAGTCGCTCGACGATGCCCTGGTTCCGCTCGCCAACTGGGGCAAACAGCATGGCGCCGCCATCGAGGCGCGCAAGACGAACGCCGCCTAGGCCACGACGGATATTGGGCTGGGGCCGCGCCTCAACCCTCCAGGTCGAGCTTCAGCCGGTCGAGGATCGACATTGCGTGGCTGGCGTATTCACTGATCCAGCGGTCGTGGATCTGCTTGATCGGCAGCGAATTGAGGTGGTTCCAGCGCTCGCGGCCGCCGCGCCGCGCGACCACCAGATCGGCCTCCTCCAAGACCTTCAGATGCTGCATCACGGTGCAGCGGTCCATGTCGTCGAAGCGCTCGCAAAGCGCTCCCGTCGTCAGCGGGCCATCTTTCAGGCAATCGAGCATCAGGCGCCGGCGTGGATGCGCCAGGGCCTTGAAAACATTGTCGTCTTTCGAATCGCTTGACATGTTATGTTTTTATAACACATTATCGCCAAGTGCAAGCATAGGAGGCTCACAATGTCCTTGGAATTCAAGGTTTCGGGGCGCATCGCCAAGCCCGTCCACGAGGTGTTCGACGCGGTCGTCAATCCGAAGAAGCTGAGTGGCTACTTCACCACGCTGAACGGCGCCAGCGCGCCGCTGGTCGCCGGCACCACCGTCACCTGGTGGGGTTCGGTGCCGGTCGAGGTCGACGAGGTCGAGCTGGACAAGCGCATCGTGCTGCGCTGGGACGCCGAGGTGGCCGAGGGCCAGCCGGCCTACAAGACCAGGATCGAGATGGGCTTCGAGGTGCTCGAGGACGGCTCGACGTTCGTTACCATCGGTGAAACCGGCTGGGTCGAGGACGCGGTCGGGCGCAAGGCGTCCTACGGCAATTGCGAAGGTTGGGCCGAGATGCTGTCGGCGATGAAGGCCTGGCTCGAATACGGCATCAACCTGCGCGAGGGCTTTTACCCCAGCGAGATGCGCGGTGAACTGCCAACGACAAGCGAACGCAAGTGAGGAGGGAAGAGACCATAGGTGCAAAGATCGAAGGTGGCATCAACATCGCCATGAAGGTGCCGAGCCACCAGTACGAAGCGACAATCGCCTTCTACCGCGACGTGATTGGCCTGGAGGGCATTCCGGAGAAGGCGCCTGCCGTCGGCTTCAGGCTTGGCCCGAACCGGCTCTGGATCGATGAGGCCCCGACGATGAGCCAGGCCGAAGTCTGGTTGGAGCTGTTCACGCCCGATTCTGCTGGCACGCTCAAGCAACTCGGCGATGCCGGTGTGGTGCGCTGCGACCCGATCGAGCCGCTGGGCGAGAGCTTCCGTGGCGGCTGGATCATGAACCCGGCCAACATCGTGCACATGGTGCGCGAGCCCGACGCCTGGTGAGCCTGAAAAAGATTGGGCGGCGGGCACTCCCGCCGCCCGATCTCGTCAAACCGCGTGAAACCGCATCTCGCCCTGGTTCAGGAAGCAGGCCTTGTCGAACAGCCTGAGATCGAGCGGGTTGGGCAGCCTGACATCCCCAAGGTCCGGCACCGCCTTCGTCGACGGGTCGTAGGAGCGGTCGATCTGCGAGATCATCACCACGATCAGCCCCTTGTCGCGCGCCAGTGCCTTGAGCGTCCGCACCTGCTCCGTCAGCTCCGGATTGTCGCGCTTCTGGTCGAGCAGTTGCAGATAGTCGACCACCACCACGGTGCCGCGCGGCGCGGTCGCCATCCGCCTGGCTATATGCTCGGCGTTGATCGCATCGGAGCTGTCGAGTTCGAACAGGACGCCGAATTGCGCCCGGTCAACGCCGATGGCGCGGAAGCGGTCGAGCACCTCCTTTTCGGTATATTCCAGCGTGAAGAAGGTGCTGCGCTGGCCTGCCTTCATCGCCTCAACGGCGAGCTCGAGACCCATCAATGTCTTGCCCTGGCCGGGTCGTGCCCCAAGCAGCACCATGTCGCCGGGCGCGAGGCGTGCGAACAGCTTGCCCGCTGGCCGGGTGGCCGCTGACGTGGCGGCCAGCAGGCTCCATGCGCCAAAGCCTTCCTCGGCCGCCACGCGGTCGAGGGCCTGGTGCAACGGCATATGGCCGGTCCTGACGAGAAGCCTGGCCTTGCGCTTCAGCACGGGTATGGGGGCGGAAAGTTTCATGCGGCGAACCTCCTATTGCGAGCAGACTTCGCAACCCCTCCTTATGCGTTCGCTCGAACAGTTGGCTCGGAAATCGAGACACCCCGCACGAACTGTACTTTCCCGGTGGAAGGGGGAGGCGTGGGCCGCGCCAGAATCAGATCATAGCCCAGATCATGTCGGTCCGGAATCGGCACCAAAACGAAAACGGCGGGCACCTGGCCCGCCGTTCGTCGTGTCCGTCAATGGCCGCCGTCGATGCGTTGCTGCTTGCGCCGGTTCCGCTGCAGCATGTTGAGGCCCTCGACCAGCGCCGAGAAACCCATGGCGGCATAGATGTAGCCCTTGGGCACATGGTAGCCGAAGCCGTCGGCGATCAGCGTCATGCCGATCATCAGCAGGAAGCCGAGCGCCAGCATGACGATCGTCGGGTTCTTCTCGATGAACTTGGCGAGCGGGGTCGCTGCCAGCAGCATCACGGTCACGGCGACGATCACGGCGATGTACATGATGCCGATCTCGTCGGTCATGCCGACCGCGGTGATGATCGAGTCGATCGAAAACACCAGGTCGAGCAGCAGGATCTGGAAGATCGCCGCGCCCATCGAAAGCTGCAGCGTGCGCGACACCATATCGTCCTTGTGGTCTTCGGGATCGACCGAGTGGTGGATTTCCTTGGTCGCCTTCCACACCAGGAACAGGCCGCCGGCGATCAGGATCAGGTCGCGCCAGGAGAAGCCGTGGCCGAACGCCGTGAACACGGGCGCGGTCAGCGCGACGATGAAGGAGATCGTGGCCAGCAGCACGAGCCGCATGATCAGTGCGGCGCCGATGCCAAGCCGCCGTGCCTTGGCGCGCTGCGCCTCCGGCAGCTTGTTGGTCAGGATCGAGATGAAGATCAAATTGTCGATGCCGAGCACGACCTCCAATGCAATCAGCGTCAGCAGCGCCACCCAGGCGGTCGGGTCGTTGACGAAGCTGAAATACGGCGCCAGGAATTCGATCATCTTGGTGTCCCCTTAGTCCTTATGGATAACAAACGAGCGGCCGCGAGGCCGCTCTAACATTTGCTGACGTGTTGCGGGCAAGTAGGTGTCCACTGGCCCCTCGTCAATGTCAGGACCAGAAGGAAGGTACGGTTTCTTCGAGCCGGGGGCCGCGACGCAATGGCGCAATGCGCTCGGCGAGGCCGGTGCGGTCGGAGATGTCGACGCCGACGCCGCAGATCGTTGCCGGGCCGTTGGCGGCCTCGAAGCGGCCCTTCGGCACTTTCGACAGGAAACGGTTGAGCGGCTCCTCCTTGTCCATGCCAAGCGAGGAATCATAGTCGCCGCACATGCCGGCATCGGTCAGATAGGCCGTGCCGCCATTGAGGATCTGGTGGTCGGCGGTCGGCTGGTGCGTGTGCGTGCCGACGACGAGGCTGGCGCGGCCATCGACGAAATGGGCAAAGCACATCTTCTCGCTCGTCGCCTCGGCGTGGAAGTCGATCACCACCGCGTCGGCCTGTTCGCCGAGCGGGCAGGCGGCCAGCTCGCGCTCGCCGGCCTGGAATGGATCGTCGAGTTCAGGATGCATGAACACCCGGCCCATGATGTTCGACACCAGCACGCGCGCGCCACTCTTGGCGATGAACAGCCCCGAGCCGCGGCCCGGCGTTCCCTTGGGAAAATTGGCCGGCCGAAGGAAACGCTCCTCGCGCGGCGCAAAGGCCAGCGCCTCGCGCTGGTCCCAGACGTGATTGCCTGTCGTCACCACGTCGGCGCCGGCAGCGATCGTCTCGCGGAAGATCTCTTCGGTGATGCCAAAACCGCCGGCGGCGTTCTCGCCATTGACGATGACGAAATCCAGCCGGAAATCCGAAATCAGGCCGGGCAGCTGGTTCCACACCGCTGTGCGCCCGGCCTTGCCCACCATGTCGCCTAGAAAAAGAAGTCTCATGACGTCATCTACAATTCAGTGGCGAACCGGCGCAACCCGCTTTCCGTCAGTATTTCGGGGATGACGACGTCGTGGTTCTCATCAGGCACACGCTCGACTTCCTGGCAATCGAAGGCGATGCCGATCAGCCTGGGTTCGATGCCCTTGTCCTGCAGCTTGGCGATCGCCCGGTCGTAATAGCCGGCGCCGTAGCCGATGCGGTGGCCGCGCGCGTCGAAAGCGGCAAGCGGCACCAGCATGATCTCAGGGTCCAGCACCTCGGCTTGCTCATGTGGCCCGACGGTGCCGAAGCCCATGTCGACCATCGGCGCCCCGCGCACCAGTTCGCGGAACTCGATTGTGTGCTTGTCGAGGATCGCCGGCAGGCACAGCCGCGCGCCATGCTCGCGCAGCGTAAACATCATCGGCCTGACGTCGACCTCAGAACGCATCGGCCAGAAGCCCGAGACGATCGTGCCGGGCTCGAAGCGGAGATTGTCGCGCGCCGTCTCGGCCATCTCCAATGAGGCCTCGATGCGCCAGAACTGGTCAAGCGCGTCGCGCCGGGCTATCGCTTCCTTGCGCAACTGCTTCTTGATCTCGCGGTGAGAGGTCATGCCGTGCCCCATTCTCCTGTCGTAACAAGTGTTTGGCACATCGGCTGTTGCAACGGCAACGCAGAAGTCGCCGCTGTCAGGGCATGGGTAGGCAGGTTTTATCCGGGTGGGGAGGGTGACGATCCACACGACCGGTGGAGAAGTCGATCCCGGAGACCTACAAAGTAGGTGGGCGCCGTGTGAAAAGACCCACGGGTCTTCCCAGGGACAGCTCCCTAAGGATCGTTAAGGCCCCGGGGAAAATGCTCTCCTGCCGGGAAGCGCAGACCGTCACCGCCAATATAGGCGCAATGGCTGCGATGTACCATGGCCATGCGACCGTCCGTGCAACGATATTTTCAGGCGCGATGTGGAGAGGTTTTCCACGGTCGGTGACTTTTCTTGCGTGCCGGCGTTCGATGCTTGAAAAGCCAAGCAATTGGCTTTCGTCCGTTTCGCGGACCGTATCTCTCCCCCGCAAGGGGGGGAGATCAGGCTGTCATCGCGCCCCGGCCAATCGCCAGCTAGCAAGGCTTTATGCTTGCTACCTCACAAAATGGGCGCCGCCTTGGACGAGACTAATCTCCCTCCTTGTGGGGGAGATGGCCGGCAGGCCAGAGGGGGGGTGCGAAGGATCACGACAGTGAAGGTTGGCTTCGTAGAGCACGACCGCCCTCGAAGCCCATTGTCAGCAACTCTGTCACCATCTCGCGTGGATAGCCGCCCCTGCTTTTCCACACCCTCCGGACCTGCCGTACACTTCCCCCATCGCCCTTACGGGACCTGGTGCGCACCGGGTATCAGGGAGGGCGGCGGTGACCTCCCGCCACGGTGTCGGTAGCCGTGGCTCCGAGGGCCCGACGACAGGTCGGCGTTTTCCGTGTGAGCCTCACAAGGCAAGCGCGGCGGGAAGATGCGGAGAAGCCGCGGCGATTGTCCATGGAATGTACATGGAGCGGCGCTGTGACCGGCCAACCTCGGGACAGACACCGAGCGGGGCGCGAGTTCGCGCCACATACTAACCTATCGGAAGGCACGGCCTCGCGCCCCGCTTCCCGACTGTTCCCCTAAACCGGGAGTGTTCTTTGACAATGGCCAGACCGGAAACGGGGCGTGGCAGTGAGTAAGCTTGCCCCTCAGCTCGCACCTCCCTAGTGTCGGCCGACGAATTTGGAGTTACGCATGCGCTTTGAAGGAACGTCGGCCTATGTCGCCGACAAGGATTTGATGGTTGCGGTCAATGCGGCGATCGCGCTGGAGCGGCCGCTGCTGGTCAAGGGCGAACCCGGCACCGGCAAGACCGAGCTGGCCCGCCAGGTCGCCGCCGGTCTCGGCCTCGAAATGATCGAGTGGAACGTCAAGTCCACCACCAAGGCGCAGCAGGGCCTCTATGAATATGATGCGGTGTCGCGCCTGCGCGACAGCCAGCTCGGCGACGGGCGTTTCAACGACATCAAGAACTACATCAAGCGCGGCAAGCTGTGGGATGCGTTTGCCGCCGGCAGGAAAGTCGTGCTTCTGATCGACGAGATCGACAAGGCCGACATCGAGTTCCCCAACGACCTGTTGCAGGAACTCGATCGCATGGAATTCTTCGTCTACGAGACCGGCGAGACGATCCGCGCCGAGGTCCGCCCCATCGTCATCATCACCTCGAACAACGAAAAGGAGCTGCCCGACGCCTTCCTGCGCCGCTGCTTCTTCCACTACATCCGCTTCCCCGACGTCGACACGCTGCACAAGATCGTCGAGGTCCACTATCCCGGCATCAAGCAGAACCTCGTGCGGGCGGCACTGACCCAGTTCTACGAGATTCGCGAAGTCGCCGGCCTCAAGAAGAAGCCGTCGACCTCCGAGGCGCTCGACTGGATCCGCCTGCTCGTTGCCGACGACGTGGCACCGGAAGACCTGCGCGCCGACCCCAAGAACGCGCTGCCCAAGCTGCATGGCGCGCTGCTCAAGAACGAACAGGACGTACATCTGTTCGAGCGGCTGGCGTTCATGGCGAGAAGGCAAGGGTGATCGAATACCCACGTTGAAGGTACCCCCACCCCTAACCCCTCCCCACAAGGGGGAGGGGGACTTTTCGGCACAGGCTGGATCCGGCCTTCAAAGGATTTGGCAGCAGCGATGATGAAGATCCCCCTCCCCCTTGTGGGGTGGGGTAAGGGCGCCGCCGCCCGGACAACGCTTTTTGCGCTCTGGACTGTTGGCGACGCATCGCCGCTCGGGCAGGTTCCAGCCAACTGACGCGATTATGGAAAGCAAACGCCCGATGACCGACATCACCATCCGCCCGCTTCAACTCGCCGATCATGCCGAGTGGCGCCGGTTGTGGACCGCCTATCTCGATTTCTACAACACGGTGCTGCCCGAAAACATCTACCAGCTCGCCTGGAAGCGCCTGTTCACCGACGGCGAGTTCGAGCCCAAGGGCCTGATCGCCATCGTCGACGGCAAGGCGGTCGGGCTGACGCACTACCTCTACCACCGCTCGGGCTGGTCCGAGGCCAACAACTGCTACCTGCAGGATCTGTTCGCTGATCCCGCCGTGCGTGGCAAGGGCATCGGTGCGGCCCTCATCGACGCCGTGAAGCAGGAAGCCGCCAAGCTCGGTGTCACCAATGTCTACTGGATGACGCACGAGACCAACGCCACGGCGCGCAAGCTCTACGACCGCGTCGCCCGTCGCACCGGCTTCATCGAATACGATTTGCTGTAGGGTTGGGCGCGCTCGCCCTATCGGCCGCTGTCTTCAGTCTTGGCAGTGCATTCGTCGAGGCCAAGACGGAAGCGCGCTTGAGGGCAGCGATGCCGGCAACCGCCCAGAGTGCGTATTCCGGCCATTGATGCTTGTGCTTGTTTTGACGGCGTATCTTGAAGTTTTCGCTCTCGAGATATTCAGGCACGGACATGGTGCCTTTGGCCGCATTGCATGCCTTGCAAGATGGAATGGTCAAGAGCCCGCCGTGATGGGCCTTCGGGATCACATGGTCTCGTGTTGCCAAGGTCGGTGGTTGAGGCGCGCCTTGAGGGGCTCTCTTGAGCATCGGGATGCCGCAGTAGGCACACCAATTGCGGCGGTCGTCCTGCCACCAGTCGCCAAGCAGGCCTGTGGCAGCTTGATGCAGCTTTTCGAGTTGCTTCAAATCCATGACTGCGATGCTAGGTTGCAGTCAATAATATTCGGTGACTGTAAAATCGCGAATCTTCGCGACTTCGGCTTTTGCCCGGCCGCCGCTCAGCCCGCGCTGTTCGCCACCCACCGGTGCCAGTCGCTGGCGCTGCCGCGGAAGACATTGAGGTCAATCTTGCCGTCGACGCCGTGCGACAGGCCCGAACCCGAATACTGCCAGAACACCCATTTGCGGCCGGGATAGACCTTGGATGGCGGCTCGGCCACGGCGCGCAGCCAGAACGGGTAGTCCTGGAACTCGCCGCGCAGGTTGTCGCGATAGAAGTCGGGCGCGGTGTAGATGATCGGACGCTGGCCGTAGTGGCGCTCCAGCTTGTCCATGAAGACCTGCATCTTCTCGACGATCTTTTCGCGGCCGTGGCGGCGCTTGCAGCTCGACTCGCCATTGTATTCGACGTCGATGACCGGCGGCAGCGCGCCGGCAACCTTGGGCACGTTGCGGATGAACCAGTCGGCCTGCTCGCCGGCGGTGCGGCACCAGTAGAAGAAATGATAGGCGCCGCGCTTCAGGCCGGCAGCCTCGGCCTCGCGCCAGTTCTTGCGGAACATCGGGTCGAGATGGTCGCCGCCGTCGGTGGCCTTGATGTAGGCGAAGTTCGCCCCCTGGGTGCGCAGCTTCGGCCAGTCGATCTCACCCTGCCAGCGTGACACGTCGACGCCGTGGACGGCAAAGTTCTTGGGCGACGCGGCCTTGCCGAAATTGATCGGCTTGGCGTCGCGGAAGCGGCGGCCGTAGATCTGGCCCGGTGCGAAGGGCGTTGCCTTCATCGGCCGCGACGGTGCAATCAGCGCGATCGGCTTGGCATCGGGCGTGGGCATGTCTTCAAGCTCGATGGCAGGTTCCATCGGCGTTTGGGGCATCGGCGTGGGCATGGCCATCGCCACCTGCACCGGCGGTGCCGTCATCGTGGTCACTTCAGTGGGCGCTGCCATGACGGGCTGGGGCATGGGCGCCTGTGCGACGACGGGGGCGATGTCGGCCGAGGGCCTGATCACCGAACTCGTCGTCTCCTGGGACGGCGAGGCCTGCTCCATCAGGCCGCCGAGGCCCGAACTGGAGGTGCAGCCGGCCAGAGCCAGGCTGGCGAGAACGAACGCTGACGCCGCTGAGAAACGCATAGGTACCCGTACGCAAAACAAACTCGGAGCGAAGGCAGACTCGCCCCGCTTCCCCACTGACGGCAATTGCTAACGGGAAATTACCAAGAAAGACTGAATCCGATTTTTACTTTAATTAGATTTTGGGTGTTGCAGGCTTGCCGAAACGCTGCTGCCCCGCGCGCCACTTGGACGCGTCCGCGCCGATGGGCTTGCCTGCGGAGCCGCGTCCAAGCAAAGTGCCCGGCATGTTCATACCGTTCTTCCTCGAACTCAAGGCGGCCAAGGTCCCGGTTTCGCTGCGTGAATATCTGGCGCTGCTCGAGGCGCTCGATGCCGATCTCGTCACCTATGACGTAGAGGGCTTTTATTATCTTGTCCGCGCGGCGCTGGTGAAGGACGAGCGCCATATCGATCGTTTCGACCAGGTCTTTTCGCACTACTTCAAGGGTGTCGAAGCCATAGCCGGCGAGGGTGCTGTCGACGTCGCCAACATCCCCGAGGAATGGCTGCGCCGGCTTGCCGAGAAGACGCTGACTGACGAGGAGAAAAAGCTGGTCGAAGCACTTGGCGGCTTCGAAAAGCTGATGGAGACGCTGAAGCAGCGGCTGGAAGAGCAGAAGGGCCGCCATCAGGGCGGGTCGAAATGGATCGGCACGGCGGGCACCTCGCCCTTCGGCGCCTATGGCTACAATCCCGAAGGCGTGCGCATCGGGCAAGAGACAAGCCGCCACCGTCGCGCGGTCAAGGTCTGGGACAAGCGCGAGTTCCGCAATTTCGACGACTCGGTCGAGCTCGGCACGCGCAACATCAAGGTGGCGCTCAAGCGCCTGCGCCGCTGGGTGCGCGAGGGCGCCGAGGAAGAGCTCGACCTGCCGGGGACCATTCACGCCACCGCCGACCACGGCTATCTCGACGTCAAGACGCGGCCCGAGCGGCGCAACGCGGTCAAGCTTTTGATGTTCTTCGACGTCGGCGGCTCGATGGACGACCACATCAAGGTTGTCGAGGAGCTGTTTTCGGCGGCGCGCGTCGAGTTCCGCCAGCTCGAGTATTTCTACTTCCACAACTGCCTCTACGAAGGCGTGTGGAAGGACAACCGCAGACGCCATGCAGAGGTCATGCCGACCCTCGACGTGCTCCACAAATACGGCCACGACTACAAGGTCATCTTCGTTGGCGACGCCTCGATGAGCCCTTACGAGATCGCCTATACCGGCGGGTCGGTCGAGCACTGGAACCCCGAGCCGGGCGCTGTGTGGCTGCGCCGCGTGCTCGACCAGTGGCCGAACGCCGTCTGGCTCAACCCGACGCAGGAAAAGCACTGGGGCTACACGAGTTCGATCAAGATGGTCGCTGAGATCTTTGCCAACCGCATGTACCCGCTCACATTGGCCGGGCTGGAAGCGGCGACGAAGCAGCTGTCGCGGAAGCACTGATACGGCTCACCATGATGTGATGCCCTGTCAGACGCGGCGGCTCGTAACTATCTGTGCCACGAACGCGAACAGTAAGAAGAACAAGCCCGGGAGACCCCAGAATGGATGCCAAGACCTACCCCGTGACCCGCACCGACGCCGAATGGCGCGCGCTGCTGACGCCCGAGCAGTATCAGGTGATGCGCAACCACGGCACCGAGCGGCCGGGCAGCTGCGCGCTCCTCTATGAAAAGCGCGCCGGCACCTTCACCTGCGCCGGCTGCGACCAGCCATTGTTTGAATCCAAGCTCAAGTTCGAGAGCGGCACCGGCTGGCCGAGCTTCAACGATCCGGTCGAAGGCTCCGTCGAAAACACCGTCGACCGCAGCTACGGCATGGTGCGGACGGAATGCCACTGCGCACGCTGCGGCAGCCATCTCGGCCACGTCTTTCCCGACGGCCCGCCGCCGACCGGCCTGCGCTATTGCATCAACGGCGTGGCGCTGAATTTCGAGCCGGCGACTTAAATCACACTTCCAGAAATGCACGCCGCAGGTGCAGCAGTTGGCGCGCCCGCGGCGTGGTCGTTTGACCGCTGCGTCAGTCTTCGGGCGTTCAAAGCAGGCTGGCGAGGATGATCCAGAGCGTGGCGCTGATCTTGATGGCACCGGCATTCGGTATTCCGGCCATGTCGGCCGTGCGCAAGACGCTGCCATAGAGGAACAGATTGTAAGGCAGCGGGATCAGGTGGACGGCGACTGCCAGCAGGGCCGACATCTTGGCGGCCAGGATCAGCAGCGCGACGATCGTGGTGGTGATGTTGATGATGCTGCCAACAACCACCATGTCCCGCCAGAACAGCTGGCTGAGCGGCACCTCGCCGTTCCAGCGCCGTTTGAAGAACGCCGACATGCCTTCTTGCCCGCCCAGGCGGTTGTCGGAAGGATGGAATTGCCCGGTCTGTGTCATCGCTGGTGACCCCGCGCCATTGCCGCTGTCGTGACAGTCTAGCCTTCAAATAGGGCATCATATCTGCCGCGTTTACAAGTGCGGCAAAAGTATCGTTCGCCAACAAGGTGAACAGTCATCAGCCCACCAAAGTGAGAGGCGAAGCCGTGTCGGTGCAGCCGCCGGCATGGCCAAGCCTTGGATAGGGCCAAAGGCTCCGCGCTCCGGCGCGAACTCCGAAGATGCCAGCCTATGCCGGATGGCGGCCAAGCAGAGAGATAGAGATCGGGGAGATGAGGCTACGTGCCAGGCATGGCTGTGCGCGTGGCTCAATGCAAAAGCCATAGGGGCGGCCGCGTACCGTCCGGAAACGCGGCGCGCCGTTTGGCCTCAGACCATGCCGAGGGCGGCCTTGTACAGGTCGAGGATCGCCTCTGCCTCGTCGCGCTCGGCCTGGTCCTGCTTGCGCAGGCGGATCAGCGTGCGGACGGCCTTGGTGTCGAAGCCGGTGCCCTTGGCTTCGGCATAGACGTCCTTGATGTCGTCGGAGATGGTCTTTTTTTCTTCTTCAAGCCGCTCGATGCGCTCGATGAAGGCGCGCAACTGGCCGGCGGCAACGGTCTGGCTGGTATCTGAAATTTCGTCGGCCATGGGGCACTCCGCAATTGTGACTGGAACAGCGCGACTCGGCGCGCCATGGGGCATTTCGGCCCGGTTCGATGCCCGATGATGGCAGGAGGGTCAAGGGGACGTGGCGGCGCAGCTGACACGACGCCGCGTAAAATCAGCTCAGTGATCCTTGGGCCGGCTGGCTTCGAAGGCTGCTTTTTGCGCGTCGGTGGCGTCGCGCTGGTGCTTGGCCTGCCATTCTGCATAAGGCATGCCGTAGACGATCTCGCGCGATGTTTCCTTGGACAGCTCGACGCCGGCCTCTTTGGCCGCATCGGCATACCAGTTGGACAGGCAATTGCGGCAGAAACCGGCGAGATTCATCATGTCGATGTTCTGCACGTCGGAGCGCTCGCGCAAATGCTCGAGCAGGCGGCGGAATGCGGCCGCCTCGAATTCGCGCTGTTGCGCTTCGCTGAGTTCGGCCATCTCAATCTCCATCACAGCGGCCCGGTGCGCGAGCCGAATTGTCTGACCTCATGTATATCGGCACGGCGGTTGATCGCGTCAACGATGGGCGCGAGGCGATTTGCCCAGGCGCTGGTTCCGGCCTCGTCGCCGATCAGGTCCTGCCGGATCTCGATCAGCGCGTGGGCAAAGCCGTTGACGATGCAGTGCTTGTACATGGTGTCGCCGCGCAGTGCCCCGTCATAAGGCTCGTTATCGCCGACGACGATGGCTTTGTCCTCGGCCAGCATTTCGATCAACGGCCAGGCGGCGCGATGGTCCATGTCCCAGAGGACACCGGCATGCCAGGGCCTGGTGCGGCCCTGCATGACAGGGGTGAAGGAATGCACCGACAGGATGAAGGGTGCGGTACCGGTCTCCTTGTGCACTGAGGCGATCATGGCGCCGACGGCGTCGTGATAGGGCCGGTAGAAGGTGTCGAGACGACGCTCGCGCTCTTGCCCAGACATCGGATAGTTGCCCGGTATGACCGAGCCGTCATAGAGCTGACGGATCAGGGTCGGGTCGTCCTCGCCGCGGTTGGGGTCGATCAAGAGGCGCGAGAAATTGGCCAGGACCGCGGGCGCGCCCATGATCGCCGCGAGCTTGCGGGTCACCTGCTCGGCGCCGATGTCATAGGCGATGTGGCGCTCAAACTCTTCGGGCGGCAGGCCGAGATCGCCATATTCCTGCGGCAGGTCGCGCCGGGCATGGTCGCACAGAAGCACCAGGCCGCGGCCTCGGTCGCCTTCGATGATTTCGAACGGGGCAAAGAGAGTGTTTCGCGTCATCGGCGGCAAATTGTCCTTCGGCATGGCTTCGGTGTAGGTTTCGTCGCCGCTGCTGCTGTGGGGATATGTGCTAACGCCGTTGTTTTGCCAACCTTTTTTCGAATATGCCAGAAGAGGCGGCAAATCACACCGGCTGAGCGCATCTAAATCGATTGGATAAGCGCCGTGCCTATGCGTTGACATGCGCTTGCACATTGCCGAAAAGGGCACCAGAAAATGAAGAATACGTCGAAGAGGGGCTTGGGGATGGAACTTGCCGGAAGGCCGCGCGCACGCTCAGCCTTCGCAATGCTCTTTCTTTTCCTGGCAATTCCCGTTCTTACGGCCGTCGCTGCGACGCCTGCCCATGCCGACTTCAGGGTGTGCAACGCGACCCAGAGCCTCGTCGGTGTCGGCATCGGCTATCGCGCCAAGGCCGGCTGGATCACCGAAGGCTGGTGGCACATCGAAGGTTCCACCTGCAAGACGCTGATCGAGGGCCCGCTGTCATCGAGATTTTATTATCTCTATGCAGAAGATGCCGAGCGCGGCGGACGCTGGGATGGCCCCATCAACATGTGCGTGGCTGAAAAAGAGTTCAAGGTAGCCGGGGTCACCGACTGCGTAGCGCGCGGTTTCCAGCGTGCCGGCTTCCAGGAATACGACACGGGCGAACAGGCGAACTGGATGGTCCAGCTCACCGACGAGCCCGCAACGGGCGGCAATGCGGCCGCCTCGGGAACCAACGGTCAATGAGACGCAGCCGCAAGGTCAAGATACTCGCCACACTCGGTCCGGCCTCCTCCGACGAGGTCATGATCCGCAAGCTCTTCGATGCGGGCGCCGACGTCTTCCGCATCAATATGAGCCATACCGACCATGATTCGATGCGCACGCTTGTCGGCCGCATCCGCAAGGTCGAAGAAGAGGCGGGCCGCCCGATCGGCATCCTCGCCGACCTGCAGGGGCCCAAGCTCCGCGTCGGCAAGTTCGCCAACGGCAAGGAAGAGCTGACCGTCGGCCAGACCTTCACGCTTGACGACAATGCCGAGCTCGGCACGTCGAGCCGTGTCCACCTGCCGCATCCCGAGATCCTCAAGTCGGTCCAGGAAGGCCATCGCTTGCTGATCGACGACGGCAAGCTCGAGCTCAGGGCAGTCAAGAGCGACGGCAAGTCGATCGTCTGCACCGTCGTTGCCGGCAACAAGATTTCCGACAAGAAGGGCGTCAGCCTGCCCGATACCGACCTGCCGGTCGGCGCGCTGACCGAAAAGGACCGCAAGGACCTCGACGCGGTGCTCGAAACCGGCGTCGACTGGGTCGCGCTGTCGTTCATCCAGCGTCCCGAGGATCTGGCCGAAGCGCGCAAGATCGCCCAAGGGCGCGCGCTGCTGATGTCCAAGATCGAAAAGCCGCAAGCCGTTGCCCGTCTTGCCGAAATCATCGAGCTGTCCGATGCCTTGATGGTCGCCCGTGGCGATCTCGGTGTCGAGATGCCGATCGAATCGGTTCCCGGCATCCAGAAGCAGATCACGCGCGCCGCACGCCGCGCCGGCAAGCCGGTGGTCGTTGCTACCCAGATGCTGGAATCGATGATAACCGCACCGGTGCCGACCCGCGCCGAGGTCTCCGACGTCGCGACCGCCGTGTTCGAAGGTGCTGACGCGATCATGCTGTCGGCCGAATCCGCCGCCGGACAATATCCGGTCGAGTCGGTGGCGACGATGGACCGCATCGCCCAGCAGGTCGAAAAGGACCCGACCTATCCCGGCATCATCAACGCCCAGCGTTCGCAGCCGGAGGCGACGGGCGCCGACGCGATCTCGCTTGCGGCGCGTGAAATCGCCGAGACGCTGAAGCTGTCGGCGATTGTCACCTACACCGCCTCGGGCACCACCGGCCTGCGCGCGGCGCGCGAACGGCCGCAGGTGCCAATCATCGCGCTGTCGCCGATCCTGGCCACAGCGCGCCGGCTGTCGCTTCTGTGGGGCACGCATTGCGTTGTCTCGCCCGATGCCGTCAATCTCGACGACATGGTCGAACGCGCCTGCAACGTCGCCTTCAACGAGGGTTTCGCAACTGGCGGCGACCGCGTCATCATCACCGCCGGCGTGCCGCTGAGGACGCCGGGCTCAACCAACATGCTGCGCATCGCCTATGTCGGGCCGGAAGGCAAAGGCAGCAGGTAAATTACGGGAGTAAGGCAGTAGGGGAATAGGCAGTGGGCGGCTCTAGCCGTCCTCCTCGTTCTCCATGCTGCCTTACTGCCTATTCCCCTACTCCCCTAAGTCTCCGCCTTCTCATTCACGCACACATCCGTGCCATACGCATCACCCGCTGTGCGGGCCTCGACCGCACGCGCCATCGCCTGCAGGTCGCGCGGCTGGCCTGCTAGCTTCTCCACCGCTGCCCGGACAAGATCGGGTGCGACCCAGTCCGGCTTGTGGCCGAGGTTGCTGACCCAGACCAGCTCGGCGCCAGGAATGTCGCGGGCAAGGCCGATCGAGTGGATCTCCTCGTAGACGACAGTGTCCGCGTCGCCCGAGATCACCACCGTCGGCACCTTGATCTCGGGATAGCGCGGCGCCGTCTTCAGCGCGTGCCGGTACAAGCCTTCGACATCGATCGCATTCGAACGAAAGGCCCGCGGCCGCAGCACAAGCTCGATCGAGGCTTCGTCGAAATAGCCGTCGGGCACCTCGTTGGGCGAGAAGACGCACATCGTTGCCGCCCCGATGCGCGTGAGCCCGGCCGGATTGGCAATTGTCGCGGCGAAGAGCCGTCCGATCACCGGCCTGGCGCTCAGGCTGTAGTACCAGGAGGTGTCTCCGCCTGGCCATGGGTGCGTTGCCGCCGACAGGAACAGCAGCCCGCGCGTCTTGCCAGGCTGCTCCAGTGCGAAGGTTGCCGCGATCGAACCACCGAACGAATGGCCGACGATGATCGCGTCCTTGATGCCGAGCCTGTCCATCAACGCCGAGATTGTCGCGGCCTGGCCTTCCTGTGTCTCGTTGTTGCCGGGCCCGCGTCCGGACCAGCCATGGCCGGGCCGGTCGAAGAACAGCATCTCGGCGCGGCCTTCGAACAGCGGCCTGAGCGGCAGCATCTGGTCCTTCAGGTTCGCGCTGGCGCCATGGATGAAGACCAGCGGCGGCAGGTCCGCCTTGGCTGGCGCCGGCACATGCACGTAGTGGATGCTGGCGCCCGATATGTCGATGAAGCTGCCCACGGGCGGGTTGCGGCGCTCGATCAGCCATGACGCCACGCCGGTAAAGCCGGCAAGTGCAAGGACGATCGCAACGAGCAGGACAAGGACGAAGGTGAGGATGTTCATGCGGCCGGGGCGGGTGAGAGAACAGGGCGGGAAGGGCGTGGCGAATAGGGGAGTAGCGAATAGGGAAGTAGTGAATAGAAAACAAAAACTGGCGCATGCCATCCACGGCGCGCGGCCTAACTACTCACTATTCCCTTCTTCAAATGCCTTCGCCGGCGAGTTCCTCCGACAGCCGCGACACCTCGTTCTGGGCGTTGCGCAGCATGGGATAGATGACCAGCACACGCTGCCAGGCTTGCAGCGCCAGTTCGTTGTGGTTGGTGTTGGCCATGATCTGCGCCATGCCGGAGAGGGCGCCGAAATGGCGTGGCTCGAGCTCCAGCGTGCGTTCGATGTCGGTCATCGACTTGCGAAAGTTGCCCATCATGAAATGAACCGTGGCGCGGCGGTTCCAGCCTTCGGCAAATTGCGGCTGCAGCGTCACCACCTGGTCGAGGAAATCGAGGGCGACGTTGAACTTCTTGGCTTCCAGCGCCTGCTGCGCCCACAGCATCATCAGGTCGACGGATGCGCTGCCGGACCTGTACCAGGCCTCCCAGATCCGGTTGGCGAGGCGTTCGGCGGCCTTTTCGTTGCGCTCGCGCTTGAGGTCGGAAAACAGTGAATCGAGCTGTGTGTCAGCCTTGGCGATGATGGGATCGCCGCTCGTCTGGGCAAACGCCTGCAGCGGCAGCGGCGTTGCCGCGATGGTCAGGATAAAAAAGGCAAAAACGCTCCGCATGCGGAAATTCTAGACCCCCGCATGGGAACGTCAAACTGAAATTGCCGTGATGCGCCGGCCGCGAGCGGCCGGGCGAGCATCAGCCCTGGCGGGCCTTGTAGCGCGGCGCAGTCTTGTTGATGATGTAGATGCGGCCCTTGCGACGAACCAGCTGGCAGTCACGGTGGCGGCCCTTGAGCGCCTTGAGCGAATTCTTGATCTTCATGTCACTAACCCGTCAGATGGGGCCCATCTTCCGGGCCGAAACCAAAAGCGCGCCAAAGGAGCGCGCCCAATTTGTGTGAGTGGCTCTTAGACGAGGAGTCTTGGCCAGTCAACCGCGAGTGGGCGCAGCGTCGCGGATTGAATAGCTTTTTTGCCGGCAATGGTCATGGTGATGCCGGGGCGAGCACGCGTCGGCGGACGACCCGCTGGAATCCTCAAGCTCATCCAACCAACGGAGGGGTGCATGCGGTTTCCGATTCTATCGACTGGTGGCGTCAGCTGCGTTGGCTGGGGAATGCGTACCCGCTAGCGGTTCAGGATCGGTCGAGTCGTCTCAGGCGTATTCCGCCTTGTTCGGAACATTGCAGGGAAGACCGAACTGCTCGCCCCAAAGGCATAGTGAGCCTGCTGCCGCGTTGAGTGCCGCGCCGCGTTGCGTGAGCGAGTAGACCACCTTGGCTGGCGTCTGCGAATAGACTTTCCGGTCGACGAGCCCATCGGCCTCCATTTCACGCAATTGCTGCGCCAGCATCTTTTCGCTGATCCCGGGAATCGACTGCCTCAGCCGGCCGAACCGGCGTGATGCCGTTCCGAGCTGGCAAAGAATGTCTATCTTCCATTTGCCTTCGGTCATCCTGACTGCCGCTGCAAAGCCATTGTCCGCCGTTGTGTTCATGGAGCTTTCCTTACTTCCAGGTGACCACTTACGCCCAGGTTCGTATTGTGTGCCGCCGATCTCAACATACCTCCACGACGTCGCGACAAGAGTCGCGTCGTGGCGCCGCCAGTTGATATGGAGAGTTGGAATGAAGCGTTCAATCGCGGTTTTGGGAACCGGCCGCATGGGCTCGGCGCTTGCACGCGCCCTGCTTGCCGAGGGCCATCGCACGACGGTCTGGAACCGGACAAAAGACAAGGCCGAACCGCTGGCCTTGCTCGGCGCGACCATTGCGCCTTCGGTGCTGGAAGCTGCAACCGCAGCTGAAATCATCATCGTGAATGTCAGCGACTACGCGGCGACGGCGGCAATCCTACGCGACGATGCCGTCGCTTCGGTCCTTCGCGGCAAGCTGATCGTGGACCTGACGTCGGGAACGCCGCAGGGGGCGCGCGAAGCCGCCGAATGGTGTGCCGGGCGCGGGGCCAGCTATCTCGATGGCGCGATCATGGCGACGCCTGACTTTATCGGCACGGATGACGGAACGATTCTGATCTCGGGGCAGGTCGAGGCCTTTCAGGACAACGCGGCCGTCTTTCGCGCATTGGGCGGTAACGTCCAGCATGTCGGACAAGATCCTGGACGTGCCAATGCGCTCGATAGCGCTTTGCTGGCCCTGATGTGGGGCGCATTGTTCGGAGCGCTCCATGCGATCGCCGTGAGCCAGGCCGAAGGCATCGAGCTGGGCGAACTGGGCCGGCAGTGGACGGCGACGGCGCCTGTTGTCGACGGGCTTGTCACTGACCTCATCAAGCGCACGAACGCCGGCCGTTTTGCCAGCGACGAGGAGACACTTTCGTCGATCTCCGTGCATTACGGCGCATTCCAGCATCTCCTGGAACTCATGGATGCGCGTGGGATCGATCGCTCCGTGGTTGACGGCTATGGCTCCATCTTCCAGCGGGCGATTGCAGCTGGCCAGTTGCACGGAGATTTCGCGGCATTGTCGCAATTCCTGGGAAAGGCCGCATAAGAGCTACGGCAAACAACGAAGGATGCTGGCCGCGTTGCCGTCCAGCATCCGCGCGACAATCTATGTGAGGACAACAGAATGTCTCTGACGCTTCTCTTGGACACCTATTGTGCGGCTTGGTCCACCGAGAACGCCGAGCAGCGGCGTGCCTTGCTGTTGCCGATCGCTCGCTTCCGGCTACGCCCTCTAGTTGCTCATCAAGTTTTCGATAATCCGCATCGTAAGCGACTTTGAACCGCTCAAAATGTTCTCGGCTAACCCAGCGGTCGATCGTGAGGTAGACGTTCACCCGCTCCTCATCGGCAAGGAGCTGAGTTTCAATGTACCCTTCTCCTTTGCGAAAAAGCTGCGCCCATGAACCGGACGGACCATAAGATGCCTCGAAGTCTGCCCGATGCTCTTCGGCTACCGTGAACTCCCAAATGATGTTGTAGCTTGCCTTTCCGCTCATTGGTGAACCGTACCAGCCTGGCTACCCAAACGCGAGCGTCAGCCACGAGCGGCAGCGACCCGGAACCGGACGGCCCGAAGCCGCCCATCGCAAAGCCTCAATCCAGGTGCCTGGGGAGGTGCAGCCAAGCTGTGAATTGGCGGCTGTTATCAGTTCTGTCAGTTAGCGGCGCGGCAACAGCCTGGTGAAATGGCCCATCTTGCGGCCGGGGCGGGACTCGGCCTTGCCGTAGAGGTGGACCGCCACATCGGGTTCAGCGAGCAGTGCGGGGACCTTTTCGATATCGTCGCCGATCAGGTTTTCCATGACGCAGTCGGAGTGGCGGTTGGCGTCGCCGAGCGGCAGGCCGGCGACCGCGCGGATGTGCTGCTCGAACTGCGAAACCACGCAGGCTGCTTCGGTCCAATGGCCGGAATTGTGCACGCGAGGCGCCATTTCGTTGACCAGCAGCGAGCCGTCGGCGAGGACGAAGAACTCCACGCCGATGACGCCGACATAATCGAGGGCGGCGAGGATGTTTCGCGCCGCGTCGCGCGCTGCCATCGCGGTTTCGTCACTGATCGCCGCAGGCACGGTCGAACTTGCGAGAATACCGTTGCGATGCACATTCTCGGCCGGGTCGAAGGCGGCGATGCTGCCATCGCTGCCGCGCGCGGCAATGATCGAGATTTCGCGCTCGAAGGGAACGAAGGATTCGAGCACCAGCGGCACATTGCCGAGCGAGGCGCAGGCGCCGTCGAAGCCGCCCGTGGTCATGTTGCGAAAGACCATCTGGCCCTTGCCGTCGTAACCCATGCGGCAGGTCTTCAGCACGCCGCTGCCATCGAAGTCCTTCAGCGCCTCCGCCAGCTCGGCATCGTTTTCCACAGGCCTGAAGCGGGCTGTGGATATCCCGATGCCGTTCAGGAAGGTCTTTTCGACGAGCCGGTCCTGGGCCACTTCAAGCGCGCGTGCCGGCGGATAGACCGTGACCGTGCGGCCGAGCTGCGCGGCGGCGACGACTGGTACGTTTTCGAATTCATAGGTGACGACGGCACTGGCGCGCGCCAGCTCGTCGAGGGCTGCGGGGTCGTCATAGGCGGCGACGATCTGGCGATTGGCGACCTGGGCCGCCGGGCAGTCTGCCTGCGGCTCGAGAACGATCGTCTGGTAGCCGAGGCGAGCCGCCGCCATGGCCAGCATGCGGCCGAGCTGGCCGCCGCCGATGATGCCGATGGTGGCGCCGAGGGGAAGAAGGGCGCTCACGCGTCGTCCGTCGGCTGTTCGGCGACCCGTGCGGTCTGGGCGGCGCGCCATTCGTCGAGCCTCGCGGCGAGCGCGTCGTCGGAAAGGGCAAGCACGGCTGCCGCAAGCAGCGCTGCGTTGGCGGCGCCAGCCTTGCCGATGGCAAGCGTGCCGACGGGAATGCCGGCTGGCATCTGGACGATGGAGAGCAGCGAATCCTGGCCAGAGAGCGCCTTTGATTCGACCGGCACGCCGAACACCGGCAACGGGGTCATTGCCGCCGTCATGCCAGGAAGATGGGCGGCACCGCCGGCGCCGGCGATGATGACGCGGAAGCCGGCTGATTTGGCGCCCTTGGCGAATTCATAAAGTCGGTCGGGGGTGCGGTGGGCCGAGACGATGCGTGCTTCGAAGGCGATGCCGAGCACGTCGAGCAATTCGGCGGCATGGCGCATGGTCGCCCAGTCTGACTGGCTCCCCATGATGATGGCGACGTCGACCCTGTCCTTGCTCACGCGCGGCACCCCTGCTTGATAAGCCTGCGCTTAACCGAAATGCGCTGCCATCGCAACCAAAGGCCGGCCAAAAATGGCGGAATCTCAGGCGATGATGTCGGGGATGATCCGGTCTTCGATCTGGGTGATCTTGTCCTTGAGCACCAGCTTCTTTTTCTTCATCCGCTGGATCTGCAACGTATCGCAGCCCATCGCGATCATCGCGTTGATCGCGGCATCAAAATCAGCATGGTCCTGCTTCAAGCGTGCAAACTCGAGACGAATCTCGGCCTGTTCCTGTTCCGACATGTCTACCGTCTGCAAACTCACTGGCGCACCCGGGGCGCTCCTAAGGCGGGGTCGGCGACTCCTTGTCACCGGCGCGAAGCCCTTATCACATTTCACGCTGTCAGGAAATGCTACCACACTTTATTCGACATCGCCGACCGAGGGTGGCAGACTGTCATGGTTCCGTCACAGAGCACTGTCTGCGGTGGGCAGGGCTGTGCCCGGGGCATCGAGGAAACCATGAAAGGGAGAACCAATCATGTCTCTTGCTTCCCATCTTGAAGAGCTTCAGCGCAAACATGGCGACGTCGAGCGTCAGCTCGGCGAAGCAATGAATCATCCATCCATGGACGACCTGCAAATCGTAGCGCTGAAGCGTCGCAAGCTGGCTCTCAAGGACGAGATTGAAAAACTGAGAGGCGACGACCCGACCCAGCACTAGGCTGGCCAGGAGGTCTCCGACAAGGCCCTGATTTTCGGCAAGGGTCCGGCAGCCGGCGGCGAAACAACATCGCCGCCGGGACAGGGTGTTGTTTATCGATCAATTCAGCAGATAGCCCAGAGCCAGACGCTTCGTGCAGGGCAGCTGTGGGTGTTGCCATGATCGTATTGGCATCGACGTGAACGTCGTCACCCATGCCGTTATTGGCCCGCCGTAACGTGGTGCCAGGCGCGTCCGGCGCTTTCCGCTGCCTTCAAGCGTCCCAGAACTGGTCCAGCCAGATGTTGAGTTTGCGGAAGCCTGAGATGCTGACAGCATAGACGCGGCGGGTGCCTTCGGCGCGGGCGCTGACAAGGCCGGCATCGAGCAGCACCTTGAGATGCTGCGACACTGCGGGGCGTGAAACCGGCAGGCCGGCGGCAAGTTCGCTGACGGTTTTTGGGCCGCGCCGCAATTCTTCCAGTAGATGGCGCCGGTTGGCATCCGATATGGCGAGGAAGGGCGCGTCAGTTGTCATGGCCCATTTGTGCCGCAACATCAGCGGAATCTCAACTAGCGGTCGCAATTGGGGTGCCGGCGCGTCGTCGCACCGCGTCGCCTGTCAGCCTGCGTCCTCGTGCCTGGGGTCGAGGCGCAGCGATTCCGGTGTCGCGCTGCGGTCGGCCGGCTGGGTCTTGAAGGCTTCGCGGTCCTCGATCGGCACCGGTGCGCGACGCTTGATGCGCAGCGCGGTGTAGCCCGCAAGCGTGAAATGCGCGGCGGCGGTCGCCAGGAACAACGCCTCCGGCCGCATGTAATCCATGAGGCCCGCGCCAAGCAGCGGCCCGACCATGGTGCCGAAGCCGTAGAGCAGCAAAAGCCCGCCTGAAACCTTGACGAAATCCTCCGGCTTGGCGTGGTCGTTGGCGTGCGCCACCGCCAACGAATAGAGCGTGTAGGCAAAGGCGCCGTAGCAGGCGGTCATGGCGATGACGAAGACGCCGGAGCGCGGCGCCACCAGGAAGATCAGTACGGCAGCGACCGCCGAAGCGAGCGAGGCGCCGATCAGCACGTAGCGGCGGTCGGTGCGGTCGGAGATCTTGCCGACCGGGATCTGCAGCGCGGCACCCGCGACCACCACCAGGCTCATCATCAGCGCGATTTCGGGCGTCGAGATGCCAACGCGCGCGCCATAGACCGCGCCCAGCGTGCCCCAGTCGCCGTTGGCGACGCCGATGAGGAAGCAGGCGACGGAGGCGACGGGCGAATTGGCATAGAGCCCCTTGATGTCGAGCGAGACATCCTGCAGCGGCTTGGGGTGGGCGGCACTCGAAACCGCGGTCGGGATCAGCGACAGGCAGAACAATATGCCCGTCACCATGAACAGCGATGAGCTGGTGACGTCGCCGCCGGCGACCATCATCTGGCCGGCCATGATCGAGGCGTAGGTGACCATCATGTAGAGGCCGAAGACGGTGCCGCGGTTCTCGTTGGTGGCACGCTCGTTGAGCCAGCTCTCGATGACCATGAAGGCGCCGGCCATGGCAAAGCCGGTGAAGGCGCGCAGCAGGATCCAGACATATTCGTTGACGATCAGGCCGGTGAGCAGGGCGATGATCGCAGCCGATGCGGCGAAGGTGCCGAAGGCGCGGACATGGCCGGCACGGCGGACGACACGCGGGGCGAAATAACAACCGGCGACAAAACCGCCGGCCCAGGCGGTGCCCATCAGGCCAAGTGCTGTGGTGGAAAAGCCCTCTTCCTGGCCGCGCAGGGGGAGCAGAAGGCCATGCAGGCCGGAGGCAGCGAGAAGGAACGCGGTGCCGCGGAGCAACGACAGGATCGGCCGGTAGGTTGCGAGCATCTGGTGTCCCACCACGAATCAATTAGGCACTGGCACCTGATGATAACCCGTTTGGGGCATATCGGTGGCGGCGCGTGATCAGCCGCGCTTGAACAGCGCTTCGGCGGCCGATTTGGTCGAGCCCTTGGCGGTGAGCTCGGCCTCGAGCCGCACGATCTCGGCGCGCAGCGCTGCGATGCGCTCGTCGAGCTCGCCGACCGAAAGCAGCGACAGGTCTTGGCCGATCTCGTGGACGGGTTTCTTCTTGACCGGCTCGTCGTCGAACAGCGCCATCTGGCTCTCCTCCATCTCGGACAGGCGTTTGCCTGATTTGCCAATCAGAATACATAGTGCGGTCAAACACATGTAAAGTCCGGGACATGTAAAGTCCGGGGCACACCGGACCAGCGGAGACCGAAAAGACATGGCCACCAGACTTCCCGAAAAGATGCTTGCGGTGGCGATCTCGCAGCCGGGCGGGCCGCGCGTGCTCAAGGCGGAAAAGCGCGACCTGCCGGAACTTGGCGCCGGCGAGATCCTGATCCGGGTGCATGCGGCCGGGGTCAACCGGCCCGACGTGCAGCAGCGCAAGGGCGCGTATCCCGCGCCGCCCGGCGCCTCCGACCTGCCCGGGCTCGAAGTGTCGGGCGAGGTGGCGGCACTCGGCGAGGGTTCCAGCCGCTTCCGTATCGGCGATGCTGTCTGTGCGCTGACGCCGGGGGGCGGCTATGCCGAATACGCCAAGGTGCACGAAACCAACGCGCTGCCGCTGCCGGCCGGCTTCACCTTCACCGAAGCAGCCGCCGTGCCCGAAACCTTCTTCACCGTCTGGCACAATGTGTTCGAGCGCGGCGCGCTCAAGGCGGGGGAGACGCTTCTGGTGCATGGCGGCTCGTCGGGCATCGGCACGACGGCGATCCAGCTTGCCTCGGCCTTCGGGGCCTATGTGATTGTCACCGCAGGCTCCGAGGACAAGTGCGCCGCCTGTCTCAAGCTCGGGGCCGACCGGGCGATCAACTACAAGACCGAGGATTTCGTTGCGGCGGTCAAGGACGCCACCGACGGCAAGGGCGCCAATGTCATCCTCGACATGGTCGGCGGCGACTATGTCGGCCGCAACTACCATGCCGCCGCCGTCGACGGCCGCATCGTGCAGATCGCGACGCAGGGCGGGGCGGTGGCGAGTGCTGATTTCTCAAAGCTGATGGTCAAGCGGCTGACCCATACCGGCTCGACGCTGAGGCCGCGCACCACCGAGTTCAAGGCGGGTATCGCCGCAGCGCTTGAAGCCCAGGTGTGGCCGCTGCTCGCCACCCGCCGCATCGCGCCTGTCATGGACATGATCTTCCCGCTCAAGGAAGCCTGGCGGGCGCATGAGCGCATGGAAGAGGGCGAACATATCGGCAAGATCGTGCTGGATGTGGGGTGAGGCCTTCTCCCTCCCCCTTGTGGGGAGGGCCGGGGTGGGGGTGTTTGGCCTCGCGCTTCCAAGGGTACCCCCACCCTTTATCCCTCCCCACAAGGGGGAGGGAGGTCGCCGGCGCTGAGCTCGGTTCTCCGGCGTTTCCCCTCTTCGCCTCGCTGCGCTCGGTACCATGCCGGGGCGAGCCACGGGTCTCGCCCGTCCTTCGGACCCCAGAGGGGCGAGGAAATCCTGAGGTGGCACCTCTGTCCCCAGGGCGGGCGAGGGTCCACGTCCCCGAGTCCTCACCGCCAGCCATGGGCGAGTTGCATGGTGAACAACAGCATGCCCTCGATGCGGCGGTCGGCGTCGCGACCGAGCGGCGCCGGGCAGAAGCCGGCGCGGCCGAATTCGATTGGCGAGGCGCGGCAGCGGCCGAAATTGCGGCATTCGCGGCGCGCCGGCATTTGTGGTGCGGGCCTTCCATGGTGGCGGCGATGCTGACGGCGAGCACCAGCGCGTTGTGCATGGCATAGGGCAGGTAGCCCGGCAGCGGCGGGTCGATGATCTCGATCTCTTGCTTGCGTTTCCTCGACATGGCGATGTCTCCGGTTGGCGGCCCGCGCGGGTTTTCGGGCGCGGGCAAGCAATTGCAAATGGCCATTCGAGATCGCTGAAAGCCCTCGAAGTATGGGCATGTGGTGTGGCTTAGTGTTTCACCAGTGATGCAGAGGCTGTGCTCTGTCCGAAATCTGCTAAACATCTCCCTTTTTTTGAATCAGGCGTTTGAATGGTCGAAAAATTGCAACGCCGGGTGCCTTCCAAATCTTGTGATCATGTAGGGCGAGCGGTAGTGGTAGATAAGGGGGGAGAAAATGGATTCTGCAAAAGCAAAAGGTATGCTGGAGACGCTTCGGAGCAGCGGCGTCGATGGGTGGGAAATAGTTGATTTCATTGACAATGGGAAATCTGCAGCCGTTTTTCATGCCAAAAAGGGCTCAGAACAAGCTGCGGTAAAAGTGTTCGATACCGAACTTATTACTAAATTTGGCGATGCTGCGCTTCTAGAGCGGATGGATCGCGAAAAATGGCTAGTCGGTCACGACCATCCGAATATTGTCAAGATGTTTGGTTCCGGTGTTGAACCAAAAACTGGTAATCACTACTTGGTGATGGAGCTTTTGGATGGACCAAATCTATCCAAGGCGTTAATGGAAATTCCCTCTACTGCGCTTCCCGACCTTGTTGAGCAGCTCGCCTCCGCTGCAGAATATCTTGAGACTCGTGGCCTTGTGCATCGCGATATCAAGCCTGCAAATATAGTTGTTGCGGATAATCTAAGTCGCCTTGTGTTGTTAGATTTTGGGGTTCTCCGCCCCGTGGGGGAGACTGGACTTACCGATCATGGAGGTACGCCTCTATTTGTCGGCACGAACCAATATGCATCTCCAGAGTTTGCATTGCGACAGGAGGAGGATACGCCCGAGGGCTGGCGCGCAGTGACGTTCTACCAAATAGGTGGTGTGGTACATGATTTGATCATGAAGCGACCGCTCTTTGGTGCGCATATTGGGGTTCCCGCGCGCCTGGCTCAGGCGGTTCAAAATGAGGTTCCTGGCTTACTGTCAACTGAGGTTCCGCCGTATCTGGTGACGCTCGCGCAGAATTGCCTTGTGAAGTCCCCTGAAGCTCGATTGCAAATGGTAAGCTGGGATAATTTTAGGCGGCCGGCGCAAAGGCACGACAGGGCGCTAGAGCTTCAGGAGCGAATACGGCAGCGAGTGGCTGCTGCGCAAACTCGACAGTCCGAGTCCAATCGGTACGAGACATCTGTGCCTTCTGGCGAGAGCCAAATGCTACATGGTGTGCTTGGCATTTCGCGAGATACTTTGCGAGGTATTGGTCACGACGACCCTCCACTTCCCAGGCGGATCGTCTACGCCATCGCTGAACCGCAAGGCGGGGTTCGTGCGGACTTTGAGCCGTTGGCTGAGGTCGGTCTTCCAGATGGGCTGTCTGTTTGCCTGCTGGCCGAGGTGCTTGATGAGAAAAGCCGAATAGTGGCGTTGGACGGCGGGTCGTCTACCTGTCGAGAAGAGGCTAATTGGCAGCCGTCCGAAATCGTTAGAATCTATACTGGAGTAATTGATCAAAAAGCTATTGAAGATGCTATTGCTCTTTATGTTTTGACAAGTGTGGACCTTGCTCAGCAGATGTCCATTAGATCCGAAGTTGAGGGGAGCAAGGAAGGGTAATGGAAGCGACGTGGTGGACTAGGCCAGAGCATCTTGATACTGAGCAGCGAGATGTGGTTTCGCTACCGTTGGCGGGGAATCATCTGGTAATAGGGCCTCCCGGCAGCGGGAAGACGAATCTTTTACTCCTCAGGGCATCTTATCTGCAGGCTAACGGAATTAACAATTTTCAATTGCTAACTGTTGGACGTGTGCTGCGAGAGTTTTTGGCAAGTGGCAGCGCAACTACAAAGATTTCCGGATTGATACATTTGTTGGATGGTCGTCTAGTGTGCTAGATAGCTGCGGTGTCGATTTTCGCATTCGTGGAAAATACGACGATCAAAAGGACTTGATTCTCCAGAAGCTGCGCGATCTTGATGATCATCAAGTTGACGATCACAGATTGGATGCAATTTTATTGGATGAGTGCCAAGATTATTCTGTAGATGAGATAGACATAATTGCTAGGTTCTCCAAAAGGATATTTGCGGCAGGGGATAATAGGCAGCGAATTTACAAACAGAATGGTGCAATAGATAAACTTAAGAAAATTTGTCCGAGCGTTAGTGTTCTTACCTACCATTATAGGAATGGTATCAAGATTTGCCGCGTCGCAGACGGGATCACTAATCTGGTCGGGTCAAAAGATGGATTGGAAGCAACGGCCCAATATAAAGAGGCAGATGCCCCTTCGCAGGTTCTATTCACTGACCCAGACTCCCTTCCAGATCAGGTTATAAAGGCTGTCGCATCACTTCAAGGGCAGCTGCGGGCATATCCTACGGGAATGCTTGGCGTGCTCTGTCCTCGGATCGAAGACGTCAAAGAGGTTTGGGACCTGTTGTCTGGGACCCATTTGCGCTCGGACATACAATTGCAGCTCTCAACCACAGGCTATTCAGCTCTTGATCCGGAAAGACGAATTTTGGTTGGAACCATACATGGTGCGAAAGGACTTGAGTTTCGTGCCCTGCACCTTCTAGCTATGGAGGGGATTGGCAAATTTCGGACCGGGCGCACGCGTTTAGCGTACACTGCGGTCACTCGTGCTAAGACCAGTCTAACTATTTATCGATGCGGCGCACTGATCGGGCCGTTACAGAATGGCGAGGCGGCACTCGCGCCACCGCCTGCTTCCATCGACTTGAAATCCCTGTTTAGCGGTTGATTGACATGCAGACGCTTATAGTGCTGGACCGGCGGTCGTTCCTGGACTGGATCGCTGAAGATGCCGAGCCAAGGGGCCTGCCGCTCGCTTCGCTCGACAACATTGGTACATCTGTTTCCAAGGGGAAGATTGGTCTGATTTGGCAAGGCCCAGCTAGCGGTCCGACAAGTGTTCCAGGCCCCATTATCCTCGTCGCTGAGGAAGAATTGCAAGACTTCCTAGCTTGGACAACGACATACATATCTAGCTATTCTCCTTTCACGGCGTTTTTCAGAATTCTAACCACGGCTGACGCTGCTAGGTTCAGCTTGTTTGAAGCTCGTGCACCCCTACTCCCGGAGTCGTTGCTGACCGCTATGTCGGGGATCGCAATTGCTGAAGCTGTCGTGCAGACGCCACAGGCCCCGCGTTCGATAGCAAATATCTCCATACAAGCGTGCCAGGCAACCTTCTCCTACGCCGCTCTTAGAGGGCTCGCGTCTGGTCTACATCCAGCGGATCTACCGGAACTCTCAGAAGCTTGGGCACGCGCGCGGCAATTGACTGCCGACGCACCTCTACGCTTAGACCCCGACTCATCGAGTATGTTTTGGATGATTGTTTCATCCAGTTTGTTGAGCGACGGGCCCAATTCACGCAACAGGTCCGGTACCTGGACGGACGCCCTTGAGGATTTGATTCAGACTGCTCGCTTCGATAAACCTCTGAAAGGAAGCTTTGCTTGGAATCAGCTTGAAAGTACTCTTCCTTTCGCGGGTTCAGCAGACCGACAATTCGAGCTTCCGCGGGAGGAGCAACTGGTCGTTTTAGACCGCACTGCTCAGGCGTTGCTGCGCTCCTCGGTTCCTAGGCCGTTGGCTGAAGCTTGGGTAGGCTTACTTGCCGCTCGTTTGGCTAATGGTTCTTTTGATTACATTGGAGTGTTGGATAGTGTCCGCGACACGCTTCCTGGCTCATTGCTTTGGTTCGCTCTATTCGCATGCTGGCGCTCGGGGTTCGACGGCCTAGTAAATGGGAGGTGCCTGGGCAGACGTGTTGCGCGTGAGGTTTTCGAGCCGACTGCTATATTCGCGTCCCCGACATGCGATATCTCGCTTGCTGAATACGAGCTGCTTGGAGCTTCGCGATCTCTAGATTCGATTCGAACAAGGGTATCCTCTGTCATAGATGTTGAGCTTCTACCCTTGGTTTCGTCGAAATTCCGTAGTTCGTCGACCGTGAAAGTTGAAGCCTCTCGCGAGAGGTCGCTCAATGTGAATCTACCTCGTCTTCGAGAGGCACTTTTCGAAGCGCTTCAAGCTTTGGACCCTGTGCCTGAGACACCAAGGGATCGTCAGTTCCCTCGACAACGTAGCCTATTCGAATCGTCTCAAGGGAAATCGAGCCGGGGGAAGAAAGGAAAAGTAAGCGGTCCGTGAGCGACAATGCTAGGTCCCGTTTTCAGTGCAAATCGGGAGGACGAAGAGCAACAAATGCTTTTCCCTGAATTGCCCGTAGGCGGGTTTCGGGCAAGGTGCGTGACAAATAACCTGACAAAATCTTTGCTCTTCGGCATCGCGCTCTGGCTCGCAGCGCTTTTGGCGTTCGCGCTCTATTCGGTGGAGGCGTCCAAGGCGCGGCTGGCGGGGGAGCTGGAGGTGACGGGGCGGACATTGCACCGGCTGATTTCGCAGCGGGCGGCGCAGCATGATGCGCATATGACCAGCCTGATCGCGCTGACCAGCGGGGCGGAGCCCGCGCCCTTGGGCGCCGTGCGGCAGGTGATGGAGAGCATCACAAGGTTTTATCCGCGCATCGCCTGGATCGCGCTGGTTTCGCTCGATGGGGGCGAGGGCGGTGCGGGACCTGCAACCGGGGTGGCGGGCGCGGGAGCGGTCACCGGGGCGGATGCAGGCGCAGATAGGGCGGGGGCAGCTGACGTTGGTTCGGCGGCGGAGGCTGGCGCAGCCGGCGCGGCGGCTGAGGCAAGTGGCGCGGCGACTGGCGCTGCGGCCGCGCCCGGCGGGGTCAGGATGCTGGTCGAGGTGCCGGAGGGCGGGGGCGAGGATCTTGCGCCGCTGCGCGGGGCGATCGGCGAACAACTGCGCGGCAAGATCGGTGTGCATGCGAGCCGGAACGGGCGGTATCTGCTGGCCAAGCGGGCGCCCGCACCTTCCGATGCGGCCTTGGTGTTCGGCATCGACGCTGCGCTTCTGCTTGAGCCGGAGGAGCGGCCGGCCTGGGCGCATCTGAGGCTCACGCTCGACGGGCAGGAGCTGCTCGACCTGCCTGGAGCTTCCGGCGCGGGCGTCTCGTTTGTGACCGCGCCGCATTTCGAAAAGGTGATCGACGGCGAGGGGCAGAAGATCCTGCTTTCGCTCGACCGGGCCTTGCCGCTTGACGAACTTTTGCCGCTGCGGTCGGTGCTTGGGTTTGCCGTCCTAGCCGGGCTGGCGTCGTTTGCGCTGATGTTTGCGCTCAGGCAGCGGGCGGCGGCGCAACAATCGCAACAAGTGGCGCGGGCCGCGGAGGCGCGGGCGCTTTTGCAGGAGCGGGAAACGCTGCTGGCGCATGCCTCGCGCGTCAACGCCATGGGCGAGCTGGCATCTGGTATCGCGCATGAGCTGACGCAGCCGCTGACGGCGGTGCTGAGCCGCAGCCAGGCAGCGCTCAGGCTTGCCGGCGCCCAAAAACTCGATCTCGGGCTGATAACGCAGGCGCTCGACGTCAATGTGCGCGAGGCCAAGCGCGCCGGCGAGATGCTGAAGCGGATGCGCGACTATGCCTCCAACAAGGCGCCGGAGCCAAAGCCGAGCGCACTCAACGGGATCGTCAGCGAGATCGTGGCGCTGACGGCAGCCGATCTTGAGCGGCGCGGGATCAAGCTGGAGCTCGACCTTTCGGCGGAGGCGCCAGAGGCGGTGGTCGACGCAATCGAGATGGAGCAGGTGCTGCACAACCTGATCCGCAATGCGGCCGATGCGCTGGAAGGGGCGGGGATTTTGGACGCGCGGATTTCCATCGCGACGAAGATCGTGGGCGCGGAGGTACAGGTCGTGGTGGCGGACAACGGGCCGGGTATCGCGGCGGACGTGCTGCCAAAACTGTTCGTGCCGTTCTTCACCACCAAGGCCGACGGCATGGGCCTGGGGCTGTCCTTGTGCCAGACGCTGGTGGAGCGGGTCGACGGGCGGATCGAGGCCGGCAACGCTGCCGGCGGCGGTGCGCGGTTCGTGATTACTTTGCCGAGGGTCAAGGCATGAGCAGGTACCAGGTCTATCTGATCGACGACGACGAGGCGGTGCGCGAGGCGCTGGCGTTCCTGCTCGGCACCTATGGCATTACGGTCGAGACCTTCGGCGACCCGCAGACGTTCCTGGCGCATGTCGACGAGGGCAAGCCCGGCGTGCTGGTGGTCGACCTGCGCATGCCCGAGGTGTCGGGGCTGCAGCTTTACCAGAAGCTCAGTGAGCGCGGCATCGACTGGCCGACCGTGATGATCACCGGCCATGGCGACGTCGCCGCCTGCCGGCGGGCCTTCAAGGCAGGCATCCAGGATTTCTTGACCAAGCCGGTCGATGGCGAGGTGCTGGTCGAGGCGCTGCAGCAGGGTTTTGCAAGCCTCGATGGGCGGCTGGAAAAGCACGAGGCGCGGGCGTTGCTGGCCAGGCTGACCGAGCGCGAGCGCGAGGTGCTTGACATGGTGGCGCAAGGCTGGGCGAGCAAGGAGGTGGCGCAAGCGCTCGACGTGTCGGTGCGCACCATCGACGCGCATCGGGCGAAGATCGCCGAGAAGCTCGGCACCAGCTCGGTGGCCGAGTTCGTGCGGCTGGCTCTTCTTAGTGGGGCATGATCTTGCCGAAAACCGGATGCCACTTTTCGGGATCATGCCCGGACCACTCGGTAGCACTACCTAGGGCGGGTGGTGGCATCGCGGATTCTGCCGCGGCGGTGGATTGGGTAGTTGTTGCCTCGGACAAGCAAGACGCTTTCTCCCAAGCAACATCAGGACAGGAACCCAGTCATGATCAAGAGCATTTTCCTCGCCGCCGCTGCCACCGTCGCCATTTCCGGCGCTGCTTCCGCACAGGTGCTGACCGAGAAGAACATCTCGTCGAGCCTCGCCGTCGAGATCGCCCAGAACGCGGTCGCCGCCTGCGCCGCCGACAAGTACAACGTCACCGCCGCCGTGGTTGACCGCGCCGGCGTGCTGCGCGCCCTGGTCCGCGCCGACAATGCCGGCACGCACACGGTTTCGGCCGCCCAGGACAAGGCCTTCACCTCGGCCTCGTCGCGCACCCCGACCGGCAAGATGGCCGAGAACGTTGCCAAGAACCCGGGCGCTGCCGGCCTCGTCGACATTGACGGCTTCCTGGTGCTGGCAGGTGGTGTGCCGATCAAGGCTGGCGATGCTGTCATCGGCGCCATCGGCGTCGGCGGCGCGCCGGGCGGCAATTTCGACGAGGCTTGCGCCGTCGCGGCCATCGAAAAGGCTGCCGACAAGCTGAAGTAAGCCTGCCCGGCAACAGTGCCGGCAAGAACGAAGCCCCGCTTCCTGGACCAGGAGGCGGGGCTTTTTCGTTTCGGGCGTGCTGGTCAGAAGCCCATGGCGAAGCTGCCGCGCAACTGGTGCGCTGCCGTGCCGTCGCCGACGGCACCGGCGTAGCTGACATCGATGCGGGCATTGTCCCTGACGGCAAAGCTCAGGCCGGCATCGTAGACGAAGGCGTCCGACGCCAGGCTGTCGCCGACGACGGAAAACGGCGCCGTGCCGGCAAGGGCGAGGCGCGACAGCGGCGCGTCGCTTTCGGTGTGACGCCACCCGAGCATGCCCTGGAGCATGACGGATCGCGCCCCGGCCGGCAGTTCGGCGCTCGCCCTTATGCCGAGGGTGGAGATGGTCGCATCCTGGTCGCCGGCTGCCCCGGTCAGTGCCGCGGCGCCGCCGGTCTCGGCAAATCCGTCGCTGCCTGTCCTGACATAGGCGATGCCGGCAAACGGCTCGACATAGGACGCGCCGAGGCCGAGGCGGTAGCCGACGTCACCGTGGACGAGGGTGGCTGTTGCGTCGTAGCCGGCGGCGAGACTGTCGGAGAAGCCGCTGAAGGCAACGCGGCGTTCGGTCGACAGATCGTGCCACGCTTGTATGGCGCCGAGCTGCAGGCGAAGCGCACCAAGCTCGGCAGCGGCGTAGACGCCGGCATGCAAGGTGTCGGCAGTAGCGGTGGCAGCCCGCCCATCCCGAGAGATGCTGCTCCTGGAATAGCCGGCCATGGCACCAAGGCGAATGCCGTAGGCGACTTCGCCGTCGAGGCCGCCGAACAGTGCCGCGGTCTTGACCTTGAAGCCATCCGTGTCGTCCACGCCTGATAATTCCGAGATATTTCCCACGCCTTCGACCCAGAACGCACGCGATGGCTTGCTGGCTGCTGTGTCGAAGGTCTGGCGGATGCGGTTGTGCACGGCATCCTGTGCCAGTGTCGCTGATATGATGCCGGCGTTCATCAGCGAGGGGTGGATGTCGCCCGACAGCTGGTCGAGCGCGTCGCGCGCCCCGCCGGCGGAAAGGCCAAGCAGGCCGCCGACCATCGCATTGCCGGCCGGCAGATTGTCGAGCGCGCCGGCCACGGCATGCTGGTTGTCGGTGATGGCAACGGTGCCGAACGCGGCACCGTTGAACTCCAAGGTGAGCCAGACCTCTGTAGCGTTCCTGTAGTCGAGCGCACTGTCGAGGAAGGCAAAGTCGTCGGTGACGCCGCTGAAGGCACCTGTCAGTGCTCCGGTTGTCGACAGGATCAGATACTCGTCTAGCAGCGCATCCGTGCCATTGGCGATGACATGGACCGAAGACGTCGCGTCGATGGAGGCGGTGCCGGCGGCGATGCGGCTGGCCGCGCCGCCAATGCCGACCTCGTAGAGCGAGGCTGCCTGAAAGGCGAAATCGCCGGCCACGTTGAAGGTTCCATCGGGCGCGACGGTTGCGCCGGAGCGGATCGTGACATCGCCGAGGTCGCCGCTGCCTTCAAGCCTGGCGGTCGAAAAGACGTCGAGCGCGCCGCCGAGGCCATCGCCGATCCACAAGGTCCCGCCCACAACGTCCGTCGTTCCGCTGAAGCTTGAGCTGTCGCCAAGCAGGCGGCTTGTTCCGCTCAGATGCCTGATTGCGCCGTTGCCTGAAATGGCCGCGGCAAAATCATGGGCATCGTCGGTATGATTGAAGACGAGCGTGCCGCTGCCCGGTCCGAAAACGACTTGCGGTGCATCGATGGCGCCCGCAGCGACCGCCGCGTCGCCCTCGGCCGCGCCGATGTTGAGCGTGCCGGTGGAGCCGCCGGCGAAGCCGATCTGGATGCCGGCAGCTCCCGTCGAGATCGTGCCGCCGTGGCTGGCCGTGGCGGTACCAGCACCATTCCAGCCCAGCATGACATATGAGCCCGACACGACGCGGGAGCCCGGGCCGGAGACGATCAGGTCGCCGACGCCGGTTGCGTCGGCCCCGACGATCACAATTGCGCTTTGCAGTTTGCCGCCTGCCGTGATGCTGGCCGAACCAGCCGATTTGACGCCTATCCTGATGTCGACGGTCGAGGTGAGGGCAGAGCCCGCGCCATCGATGGTCAGCGTGCCCAAGGAGCCGACTGCGCTGCCGAGCCAGGTGCGCGCGGCCGCTTCGACTTCGGCTCCACTGGAGATATGCAATTCACCGTCGCCTGCCTGGCCAAGGACCAGGTTGGCGTTGGTGATCTGCCATAGCGTATCGGCCCCCGAAATGTTGGCGATGCCGTGGCCGCTCGCCTGCTGGCCCAGGCTTGCGGAGTAGCTGCTCGCAGTTGCGCCCAGGCTGAGATTGAATGTGCCTTCGCCGCCGTCGCCGACAATAAATCCGCTGTTGCCGGTGCTCAGCGACGAGTTCGTGCCGGTCACGTTGACCAGGCCGCCGCTGCCCGCCTGGGTGGCCACCGACGCGTGCGCAGCTTCAACACTACCGCCAGCCGCGATACTCAATGTCCCCGATCCGTAGAAGCCGACATTGAGGTCGCCGGTCGTCCAGGTGGAGTTGCCGCCCGTAACCGTCGCTTCGCCTATCTGGCTGCTGGCTGGTGGTGCGCCGTTGGCCGACGAGTTGCCGACAATCGCCGATGTCGAAGCCAGGCTGCCGCCATTGACGATGTTGAGCGAGGCGCCGGCGACGCCGCCGATGAAGATGGTGCTTGTGCTTGCGCCGGGGGTGCCAATGCTTGGTGCATTGGGCGCGCCCGGCTGGTTGACGATGACGGCTGTTCCGGCGGGCGTGCTGCCGCCCGACCAGTTGTCGCCGTTGAACCAATCGCTGCTTTGATCCCCTTCCCAGGTCTGTGCATGAGCAGCGGCGGCAAGGCTGCACAAGACGGTGCTGGCCATGCTGGCTATTGCAACAGCGCGCAACAATCCGCGCATGGCCGCGTTGTGGTCAGTTGTCATGCTACCCCCCAAAAAATCACCGTCTCAAAAATGCTATTCCATCCGAAGCAGGCTAGCGCTCGAATGGAGTGTTCAAATATGCCACCAGTAATCCCGCCCAAGGATGACGCTGCCAGCGTATCGCAAGAGCTGACTTCAGACGGGATAGCTTAGAGAAAACTTGGATTGCCCCTTTCCATTGAGTAATAAGCTTTTGCTGATAGATCAACCGGCTCAAGGCTGGTTTTTACACTTGATCGCTACCCAGATCGGCCGGCGGCAATTGCGACTTTGCCCCGGGGCAGGCCATATCCGCAATGTGGCTCAGAAGGCCGCTTTGGGGCGGTTCCAAAATCGTTGCGGTGACGGGCGAATGCGTCTATATACGGGCCGAATTTCCCATTTTCTGGTGGTCTTGATCCACCGCCCGCGTGAGGGACGCGGGCGAGCGAAGAGGATATATCGCATGGCCAATACGCTGCTTATGCCCAAGGCGACCGCTGTCTGGCTGGTCGACAATACCGGGCTGTCGTTCGACCAGATCGCGCAGTTCTGCTCGCTGCACCCGCTCGAGGTGAAGGCGATCGCCGACGGCGAATCGGCCCAGGGCATCAAGGGCATGGACCCGATCATGACCGGCCAGCTGACGCGCGCCGAGATCGCCAAGGGCGAGGGCGACCTCAATCACCGCCTGAAGCTGTCGGACCCCAAGGTCCGCGTGCCGGAGGCCAAGCGCAAGGGGCCGCGCTACACGCCGCTGTCCAAGCGCCAGGATCGCCCGAACGCCATCTACTGGCTGGTCAAGAACCATCCGGAACTGAAGGACGCGCAGATTTCGCGCCTCGTCGGCACGACCAAGGCGACGATCGAGCAGATCCGCGAGCGCAAGCACTGGAACATGGCGACGCTGTCGCCGCTCGACCCGGTCGCACTTGGCCTGTGCTCGCAGATCGACCTCGACATCGAAGTGCAGCGCGCCTCGCGCGGCCGCGAAGCCCCGGCACCGACCGGCGATACGCTGCTGCCGGCCTCGCTGACCGAGCGCCTGACGCCCGAGCAGGCCGCGCCCAAGGACGAAGACAGGGAACTCGACGCCAACGCCGTGTTCGCCAAGCTCTCGGCGCTGCGCTCGAAGACGCCCGACGAGGACGAAGACGACAAGTTCTGAGGATTTTCCCCGGATCAGCAAAAGGCCCCGCAATGCGGGGCCTTTTTCGTTTGTGGGCCGTTACGAGAGATGGTCAGTCCGACAGGCGTGGTGCCGCCATGTCGCGGCCGAAGCGGTGCAGGACGAGGCTGGGCGACCGGTCGGCTGCGGGCGCCGCGAAGGTGATGGCAGCCTCGACCTCCTTGTAGAAGAAGCGGTGTTCGCCTTCGGCGAACAGGCGCAGCCTGGGCTGGCCGGGGAACTGGGCGAACAGCACGTCGTCCTCGCGCATGATGGTGAGGATCACGTCGGGCGCGAGCTGGTAGCGGCCGACATAAGTGTCGAACAGCCTGGGATCGACCGAAACTTCGCTGTGCCGCGGCTTGACCCTTGTCAGCGGGATGTCGCGATTGAGCAGGTGCAGGCCGATATCGCTGACGCCCGTGTTGGCATTGGACAGGACAACGACAGCGGTTCTGAGACTAGGATGGAACCCGATGAAGGCGCTGTAGCCTCCGGTGCCGCCATCCTGCCAGGCGATCTCGCCATTGCTGCTTTTGGTGACGACCCAGCCGAGCGCTGCCGAGGTTTCCTGTTCGCCGATCGCGCGCCGCGTCGCCAGCGTGCCGGCAAGTGCGGTGGCCAGCGGCGTCCTGTCCTTGTTGAGCGTCACCTGGAGTAACTCGAGCAGGTCGTTGGCGCTCGAGCGCAAGGCGCCGGCGGCGGCAAAGGCGGGCAGGTCCCAGTTGGGCACGATTTCCAGCACCTCGTTGTGGCCGGTGGCCATGCGCTTGTTGAGAGGCGGTGTCAGTTCGATCGTTGTGCTGCGCATGGCCAGTGGGCCGGCGATGCGCTCTTGAACCAGTGCTGCATAATCCTTACCGGCGCGGCCAGCGAGGGCCTGTCCCAGCAGAGCCGAGCCGAGATTGGAATATTCATATTCGGTGCCGATGTCGCGCGGCAGCTTGTAGCCCGACACGAAGGCATACATCTCGTCGATCGTGTAGTCGGCATAAGGATTGGTCTCGTCGGTTGGCTCGAAATTGTCGGGCATGCGCGGCAGGCCGGACGTATTGGTTGCGAGGTCGGCCAAGGTGATCGCCTTGCCGCCGCGCTCGGGCACGGCGACATTCATCGGCAGGTACTTGGCTACTGGGTCGGCCAGGGCGACCTCGCCGCGCGCGGCCATGTCGGCGAGCAGCAGGCCGGTGAACACCTTGGTCACCGAGCCGATCTCGAAGATGGTGTCGCCGTCGACCGGACGCGGATCGAGCCCCCCGAAGCTGCCATGCGCAATGATTTTGCGCCCGTTCGGGCCGATGGTGCCGACAACGATGCCTACGCTTTGCCTTTGAACGTCGATCCTGTCGACGAGGATGCGGCGGATGTCCGCTTCGTCAGGAAGCTGGCCAGTCGAAACACTGGAGGTGGTTGTCACGACGATGGGCCTGCCCATCTTGCGGTCGAGATAGAGTAGGCCGCCGGCGAAGGCAGCAACGGTGAAGATCGCGGCGGCGGCGGTCAGCGCACCTGAAAAGGCCGAGGGTGTCCTGAAGAGTTTCATTGGCGATGCCGTCTCCGGGCGCGTTTTCCGGCGCGATGCCTGACTTGCAGATTCAAACCGCACTGTCTGACCCCGACAGATTGCAAGAGCATTGCGGCTGTCGGGATTGGCTCGGGTTAGCAGGCGGCCGTTGAAGAAGTCAGTCGCGTGCGCAGACGAGGCCTGAGTTGCCGCAGCGCGCCGGAGCCTATGATCACAATCACTGCCTTGCAGCGGCGGCCTCTTTCAACGGCCTGCTGGACAGATCCCAAGCGCTCCAAGATGATGGAACCCAGGCGAAGGGCCTTTACGCGTGTAGTTGCAAATGGGCATGCCAAGGAGGCGTCCATGAGGAGCGATACCGAGTATCTACGTCTTGCCGTGGAGATCGCCACCGAGAGCCGGGCCAGCGGCAATCATCCCTTCGGGGCGCTCCTGGTCGGGCCGGAGGGCGACGTGCTGCTTTCGTCCGGCAATACCTATGCGCGGGATCGCGGCGTTGGCCACGCAGAGGCGAATGTCGCCCGCGCGGCCGCGCAGCAATACGACCCGGCCTTTCTCGAGCGATGCACGCTGGTGACCTCGGTCGAGCCGTGCTGCATGTGCGCGGGGGCCTGTTACTGGGCTGGCATCGGCACCGTGGTCTACGGCCTGAGCGAAAAGCGGTTGGCCGAGCTGACCGGAGACAACCCGGAGAATCTGACCCTCGATCTGAGCTGTCACCAGGTGTTCGCTGCCGGACGGCGCCCTGTCGCGGTTAGGGGTCCATTTCCCGAGCTCGAAGACGAGATCGTCAACGACCACAAGGATTTCTGGTGACAGAACCCGTCATAAGGCGCTACCGCAGGGTATTCAGAATAGCTTGAGGCGACATGACGCAAAAAGTGAGGTTGGGCATAAACTGCGCGCCGCTTTGTTGATCCTGATCTCCGCGATTTCCCACTTGCGATAAGTCAATCGGTTGGAGCTGATTGTCTATTCGGAAGGGAAATCAGGCAGCGGTCCCTCGGAAGCAACATCCGTCCATGCGCTTACGGCCCTCCACCGCTCAGCAGCAGCCTTTCTTGCTGCGTCAGCTCCAAGTGCTCCTTGGAATGCGTCTGAGCCGAGGAGGATGTGAGGCGGCAGACGATCGGCTTCAGCGACGCCGACGACGACTTGCGCGATCTTTTCGGGATCGCCCGGTTCATTGCCCCAATATGCTTCAAGTTGCCGGACAGTTTCCCCAATCGAGGCATCATAATCCGGCAGCATGGGACGCACGCTTCCAAATGCCCGCTTACCCCAATTTGTGCGCATGCCGCCCGGTTCAAGTGCGGTCACTTTGACGTCAAACGGTGCGACTTCAAGAGCTATTGTCTCGGTAAAGCCACCCACCGCCCACTTGGAAGCAACGTAAGCAGCGTTACCCGCCAAGGCAGATCGCCCACCGAACGACGAAATCTGGATGATGTGACCGCTCCTTTGTTGGCGCATTTCAGGGAGGGCGGCCCGCGTGAGGTTCACGACACCAAAGAAATTGGTTTCCACTACACGACGAAAATCGCCTGATGAAACCTCTTCAAATGGCCGCGTCTCACCAAACCCTGCATTGTTTACGAGAACATCAAGGCGCCCAAAAACGGAGAGGGCAACGTCTACAGCGGCGACGCTCTCTCGCTCATCGGTAACATCGAGACGGGCCGCCTTTACGCGAGGACCATAGGACGCAACCAGGTCATCTAACTGGCTCACGTCGCGTGCAGTCGCTACGACACGATGGCCCGCCTCCAACGCCTTGATTGTGATTGCCCGTCCCAAGCCCGAGCCACTGCCAGTAACCAGCCATACCTTAGACATATTCGATCTCCTTTCGTTTTGACTGTCTGGACAGTCATTTAATGTTGAAATTTTTAGGCTAGCATTCGCCACAAGGCATCAAAGCCAGCCTGTGAAGCCTCTTCTGCCATCGCAGGATTTGCGATCATGAAATCCATTGTTGTACCTGCCATCCCTTCGACCAGCTCTACGACATAGCTGGGCGGCGCGGCGCGCAATGTTCCGCGCATCGCCACCTGAGCTATCAGGTTGAGTATCGGTGCAGCCGATACCGTGGCTGCTTGACGGCTCACGATGGTAATCTTGTCGGAGACATGCAGCTGCGCCAAAGCCTTGCGCTTTTGGGGGTTTGTGACACCCCATTGCGTACGGGCAGACCAAAAGTACCTCAATTGTGACTTCTCTTCTTGGTCGCTAGGGATAGCGGCCAAGACCGTTGCGATTAGTTCCTCCTTCAATTCGGAATAGATGGCGTTGAACAGGTCCGTTTTCGTCTCGAAGTAGGTGAAGACAGAGCCATTCGAGATGCCTGCATGCTTCGCGATGTCGGCGGTGGATGTGCCCAGGCCTCGTTCTGAAATCAGCTCGGTCGCTGCTATGATGATGGTATTCCTACGATCGTCGCTAAGAGGTCGAGCCATGCGTTTCGATTGCATCCATATTTTCGTGCTGATCATTAAATGACTGTTTAGTCGCTCATTGTCAAGGGCCTTTTGCGCAGAGCGGAGGATGGCTAACAGTCGTTCCATCGAACCCGACCGATCGGAAGCGCCTGCAGGTGATCGTTGGTGACTGGTGCGGTTCATGGAAGAGGGCGTCCGATCAAGCAGGAACGTATGTCAGCCTGATCACGTCCTCGCCAATGCGATCGGTGAAAACAAGGCGGAGTGGCGGCCGGGGGCCGGCGAAGAACGGCTTGCCGCGACGAAGCACGACGGGGTGGAAGTAGAGTCGATACTCGTCGATAAGGCCGAGGTCGGTCAGGCTTCGCGCCAGGTCTGGTCCGGAAACTGCGATCTCCCCAACGAGCCGAGCCTTCAGCTCGCGTATCACCGCCTCGAGGTCATCCTCGACAAGCGTGGCGTTGGGGCCGACTGACTTCAACGAGCGCGACACGACCCATTTGGGTTGGCGCCGCCACGCCGCCGCGAACTCGCGTTGCTCCGCACTCCACTCAGGACGGTCTTCGTCCCAATAGCGCATGACCTCGTACATGCGGCGACCGTACACACTGCCCGCCAGGTCGCGCACGTGTTCTATCCAGTGACGAAAGAGCACGGGGTCAGGCGCAAATTCCTGGTGGTCGACGTAGCCGTCCAGGGACTGGTTCATTCCAAAGACGAGCTTCGCCATGCTGCATAATCTCCGCCGCAGGGACTCAGAATAGCTTGAGGCGACATTGCGCAAAAGTGAGGTTGGGCCGCACGCCGCTTTGTCGGAGTGACGAACAGTCAAAGCACAGCTGACCACCCTCATGCGACCTTCGAATTTCTGCTTCCGGGCCAACACCCTGCCTTCCGCCTCAAAGCAAAAAGGCCCCGCATCGACGGGGCCTTTCTCTTGAATGTGGGCTGGGTGGATCAGTCGGCCAGTCGCGGCGCCGACACGTCGTTGCCGAATTGGTGCAATGTCAGGCTTGGCGATGGGCGGGTGTCGGCCGGCACGAAGGTGATCGCGGCCTCGACATCCTTGTAGAAGAAGCGATGCCCGCCCTCGGGGAAAAGGCGAAACTTCGGCTGGCCGGTCAGCTGGGCAAACAGCTTGTCGCCGTCGCGCGTGATGTCGAAGACCATCTCGGGTGCCAACTGGTAGCGGCCGGTATAGCCGTCGAGCAGCTTGGGGTCGATGACGGCTTCGACCGGCTTCGGCTTCGGCTCGGTGAGCGGGATGTCACGGTTGAGCAGGTGCATGCCGATGTCGTTGACCCCGGCGTCGGAGTTGGCGAGGACGACGACGCCAGTTTTGGAGGCAGGGTGGAAGCCGATGAAGGTGGTAAAGCCGCCGGTGCCGCCGCTGTGCCAGACGATGTCGCCCGACGAGCTCTCGGTGACCATCCAGGCGAGGCCGATCTGTGTGTCGTAGTTGACCGGCCTGCGCTTGACGCTCGCCGCGGCAACGGCGTCGGTGAGCGGGGACTTTTCGGTGCTCAGCGCCATAGCCAGGAAATTGAGCAGATCGTTGGTCGACGAGCGCAAAGCACCGGCGCCGGCGAAGGCCGGAAGGTCCCAGTTGGGAACTGGCTGCAGATCGCTGTTGTGGCCGGTGGCCATGCGCTTGGCGAGTTCAGGCGAAAGCGTGATCGCGGTGCTCGACATGCCGAGCTGGGCGGTGATGCGCTGGCTCACCAGCGTCTCGTAGTCGACGCCGGCACGGCGAGCGAGCGCTTGGCCGAGCAGGCCGAAGCCGGTGTTGGAGTATTCGAAATCTGCACCGATGTCGCGCGGCAGCTGGTAGCGCGACAGGAAGCGGTAGAGCTGCTCGGTGGTATAGGTGGCATAAGGATTGAGCGTATCCGGCGGGATCAGATCGTCGGGCAGGCTCGGCAGGCTGGAGCGATGGGTTGCCAGATCGGCAAGCGTGATCACCTTGCCGGCGCGCTCGGGCACGGTGACGCCTTCGGGCATGTAGTTTGCGAGCGGGTCGTCGAGCCCGACTTCGCCGCTGGCCGCCATCTCGGCGAGCAACAGGCCGGTGAAGACCTTGGTGATCGAACCGATCTCGTAGAGCGTGTTGCCATCGACAGGGCGTGGATCGTTGGCGCCGAACTTGCCGTGTGCAACGATGCTGCGGCCCTGCGGCCCGATCGTGCCGACGACGATGCCGACGCTTTCGCCCCTGAGGTCGATGCGTTCGGCAAGGATCTTGCGGATTTCCGAATCGGCCGGGAATGGATTGGAGGCGTTGCTGGCGGATGCTGTCGTCACCGTGAAAGGTCTCTCGATCAGTTGGTCAAGATAGAGCAGGCCACCGGAGAAAGCAGCCACTGTGCAGATCGCCGCGGCGGCCGTCAGGGCACCTGAAAGCGCAGTTGGTTTTCTATTGGAAGTCATCGTGTTGCTGTCTCTCGAACAGGCGTTGTCGCTTGGGAGCATCGCTCATCTGACAGCTTGAGATTGCAAGAGCATTGCGCGGTGCGCGCCCAATCAGATGGGCTGCCAAGCGCAGTCGTCTGGCTTGCCGGTTCGCCCTGACAGGCGCATGATCCGGGCTTCAGCGAACTCGAAATGCCCCCGAGGTGCGAGATGAGCGGATCCGCCGCATTCGACGCCTGGAGTGCTGGCAACAGCTACGAGCATTACATGGGCCGGTGGAGCCGGCTGGTGGCGACGAAATTCGTCGCCTGGCTTTCGCCGCCCGAGCAGGCGGCGTGGCTTGAGATCGGCTGCGGCACCGGCGCGTTGACGGCAGCCGTGCTTTCAGCTGCGGCACCACGCTCGATACTGTCCATCGACCCGTCGGCCGATTTCGTCGCGCACGCCCGCAAGGCGATCGGCGACGGCCGCGTCCGGTTCGAGGTGGCGGATGCGCTGAACCTGCCGGCCGAGCCGGCAAGCATCGACGTCGTCACTTCCGGCCTCGTGCTCAACTTTGTTCCCGACAGGCCGGCCGCCCTTGCCGAAATGCAGCGCGTGCTGAAACCGGGTGGCCTGCTGTCGTTTTATGTCTGGGATTATCCGGGCGGCGGCATCGGCTTCATCCGCCAGTTCTGGCAGGCAGCAATCACCATCGATCCGGCCGCGGCGGAGCTGGGCGAAGGCAAGCGGTTTCCATTCTGCACACGGGAAGGGCTGCTGGCGCTGTGCCAGGAAGCCGGCCTGCGCGACATCGCCATCGCGCCGATGGAGATCGAAACCCGCTTCGCGGATTTCGAGGCGTTCTGGCAGCCGTTTACGCTCGGCGCGGGGCCGGCGCCCGGGTACTGCATGAGCCTGAACGAGTATCAGCGGGCGAAACTCAAGGCGCGCCTGGCCGAGCGGCTGGGATCAACCGAGCCGATCGAACTTTTGGCGCGCGCCTGGATGGTCAGGGCAAACAGGCAAGGCTGAGCGGCGGCTCACTTCCGGCCGCCTGGCGAAGCAAGCCGGCCTATTCGCTGGCGATGAACTTCAGCGTGCCGGCGATGCCCGAGCCTGACATGCCGCCCTTGCGGTCCGAGGGATGGTTGATGCCGTCCATGACCGGGATTTCGGTGAAGTCGAACGGGCTGATGCCTTCCAGGATAGCGGCGTTGACGCCAAACTGGTTGGGGTTCGAGCGGCGCTGGTGATGGGTGTAGATGCCGCATTTCGAGCAGAAGTAGTGCTTCGCGGCCATGGTGTTGAACTGATAGAGGGTGAGGGCTTCTTCACCTGCCAGGACATCGACGCCGCCAAGGTCGGCCGACAGGGCGACGGCGCCCTTCATCCGGCAGTAGGAGCAGGTGCAGCGCCGCGCGCTGCGCAGGCCGTCCGACAGCCTGACGCGCAGGCGGACCGTGCCGCAGTGGCAGGCGCCGTTGATCTCGTGGATGTCCATGTCCATCGGCAGTCTCTCTTCCCGCTTCATATCGCCAAGCATGCCAGCATGCCGGTATTGCCTGCGACGGGCAAAGGAAAGTCCCGGCTTGTCACCGGGACAATTTGGGAGCGGGCGGGAGGGAACTCGTTGTCAGCCGTGGAAGTTGCGGTCGGGGGTGCCGAAGGATTCGCTGCGTTCGACGCTGCGGTAATAGTCGACGAGCAACTTGCCGCGTTCGGGCTTGAACGCGCGGCCGGCTGAGGCGACCGAGGAAATGCGGTCGATGCGGAAGGCACGGAAGTCGTTGCGCATCTCGCACCAGGCGATCAGGGTCCAGACCTTGCCCCAGAACCACAGGCCGAGCGGACGCACCTCGCGGGCCGAGCCGCGACCGGCCTCGTCATTGTAATCGAGCTTCAGCACCTGGCGCTTTTCGACGGCGCGTTCGATCAGGTCGATCGCCTCGCGGTCGGCGTCGGAGACCACCCACATCGGGGTATGGATCTCGGTGCGGGCGATGCGGTCCTTTTCCGAGTCGGGCAGGACAGCGCCGATCTTGACCAGCGCCTCGTCGGCGGCGCGCGCCATGGCGGCACCGCCGAAGGCGCGGACCATGCGGGCGCCGGCAACCAATGCTACGATTTCGTCTCGTGTGAACATCAGCGGCGGAAGGTCGAAACCCTCCCTCATCATATAGCCCACCCCGGCCTCGCCATCGATCGGCACACCCGTCGATTGCAGGTCGGCGATGTCGCGATAGATCGTGCGCTCGGAAACCTCGAGCCACGCGCCCAGCTTGTGCGCGGTGACCAGGCGGCCACCTCGGAGATGCTGTACGATCTGGAACAGCCTATCGGCGCGTCTCATCGAAAACCCCTCAAAGTCTCGCGCTGTTCTTTGCCAAGTGGGGGCGCCTGGCGTCGATGACAATGCGCGTCGTCAAAAAGTCGGTCCGGCATGCCGTCTCGTACCTGGCGCCGAGCTGCGCCGAAGACCTCGGAATGCGAACCTCTTCATCCTATCATCGCACAGGCCTCCTGACAGCGTATTGTCAGGAGACGTCACCATGCTCTGGTGCGACCGTGGCATGCTCGCGCGCAAACATGGCGCGCATCCCGGCGATCTGGTCGACCTGTTCCGGAAACAGCGTCTCGAGAAAGGCCGCGGCGAAGGTGCCTGGCGCCGAGCCGGGGGCCGAGACGACGTTGTTGTCGGCAACGGCGTGCGGCACGTCCTGGTAGGCTGCGCTACCGGCATAGGCCGGCTCATGGCCGAGGATCCAGTCGCGGCCGTTGCTGGTATGGGAGACACCTTCAAACAGGCCGGCGCGGGCGAGCGCCAGCGTGCCGGCGCAGATGCCGCCGACGACACCGCCGCGCGCGGCGACTGCCTTGAGCAGCGGCGAAACGTCCGGCGCGTCCTTCGCCGTCCAGCCGTCCGAACCGATCACCGCGACCGCGTCCAGGTCGTTGTTTTCCAAGGGATCCGCGCCGCGCGTGGGGGAAAGACTGAAGCCGGCGATCGAGGTCAGCGGCGAGCCATGCGGCGAAATCGCCACCGCGCGCGAGCCGAACCACTCGACCGCCGAGGCAGCCAGCAGGCCGTATTCCCAGTCGGCATAGCCTTCGATGAACAAGACGCCGATGGTCTTGGGTGCGGTCATGGGCGTGTTCCCTGTGTCAGGCGATGTGTCAGTTGCGGTCGGCGCGGCGGGCGTCGAAACGGTCGGGCCAGCCGATATCCTTGCGGATGCTCGTCGGCAGGGAATTCATGAGACGCTCGGTGCGGATCTCATTGTGCATGGTCCTGACCTTGCCGGCATAATGCCTGATGGTGCGAAAGATGCCAGGTGTGAACGTGTTCATGACGGGTCCTCCTTATCTTGAGTGAGAGGAGTATCGCACACCCCTCCTGACAGCAGTCTGTCAGGAGCACGCTGGGGTTTTGAACTATATTCGCGTCAGCCCTTGGCAGGTACCGTGTAGTTGAGCGCGAGCCGTCCGCCATCGGCGAAAATGGTCTGCCCGGTGATGTAGCTGGCGTCGTCGGAGGCCAGGAAGGCGGCGATCGCGGCGATCTCCTGCGGCTCGCCGATGCGGCCGAGCGGGGTGCGCGACAGCATGCGGGCCTTCGCCGCCGGATCGGCCTTGGCGCGCGCCAGCATGTCGGTCGAGATCGAGCCGGGACCAATGGCGTTGACGCGGATGCCGTGGGGCGCGAGGCCGAGCGCCATGACTGTCGTCAGCTGGGCGATGCCGCCCTTGGACACCGCGTAGGGCACCTGGTCGGCGATGGCGACGACCGAGTTGACCGACGACATGTTGATGATGGTACCCGGCGCGCCGCCCGCCTTGACCTTGTCGACCATGATCCGTGCAACGGCCTGGCCGGCGAGGAAGGCACCCTTGAGGTTGATCCTGAGCACGCGGTCGAAATCGTCCTCGGTGAGGTCGAGGAAGTCGGCCTGGTGGTCGATACCGGCATTGTTGACCAGCACGTCGATGTCGCCGAAGGCGTCGATTGTCGAGGCGACGAGATTGTGGACATCGAGGCGCTTGCCGACGTCGGCGCGGACGAAGCGGGCTTGGCCGAGCTTCTCGAGGTCGCGCTCGGCGGCAAAGCCCTGCTCCTGGTCGATGTCGGCGATGACCACGCGCGCGCCTTCCCTGAGAAAGCGCTCGGCAATGGCATAGCCGATGCCCCTGGCGCCGCCCGTGATGATCGCCGTCTTGCCGTCGAGCTTCATTGAGCGCTCCTGCCGTTGTCGCCGGGAAGGCGAATCCAGTGGCGGACACTGGCGGGAAGGGCAGGCGGGGTCAACGGGGAGGGCTGGCGACCACCGTCCCTGTTCAGCCGCCCGATGCTGCTTTGAAAACCGCCAGCTGAGCGTCGTATGCGCGCCTGTAGGCGGGCCGCGCCTGGCCTCGGGCGACATAGGCGGCGAGGTTCGGATAATCCTCCACGATGCCATCCCCTTCCAGCCTGCGGAGCACCATCACCATCATCAGGTCGCCGGCGCTGAAGTCGCCATCGAGCCATTCGGCATCGCCGAGCCTATTGGAAAGTTGGTCCATCCGGACGCGGATGCGATCCTTGAGCATCGGTATCCGCTCCTCGAGCCAGGGCTTGTCGCCTTCCACGAAAGGCGCCTGCTCGAGTTCGACGATCGGCGGCTCGACTGTGTTCAGCGCCGCAAACATCCAGGTGATGGCGCGCGCCCGGGCGTTGGCTTCGCTTGGCAGCAGCCCGGCATGGATGATTGAGCCCGACTCGAACAGGACGAGGTCGCCTTCCTCGTAGGTCGGGATCTGCCCATAGGGATGACGCGCCAGATGCGCTGATAGCTTCATCGCCTTGAACGAAACCAGACGGACTTCGTAGGGCTGGCCTACTTCCTCGAGCGCCCAGCGTACGCGCATGTCGCGCGCCAGTCCCTGGCCCTGGTCGGGCGAAGCCTCAAAAGCGGTGATGGTGGGAGTCATCGGCAGGCTCCGGGTGGTGCATGTCCTTGCATGGTGCCTCCACAGGACGAACGCTGGGCAGGGTTGCCGACAGCCTCGTCGCATTTTCTTGAGTCATTTCTTGAGCCTGGGCATTTCGCGTTCGGAAGCTCCAATAGCACACGGCCGTGGCTGGTGCTTTTGTCAGCAGACAGCCGCCGTGGCCTTCCATCACCGGGTGGCCGGGGTGGACAATGGCCGTCGCGCCCCTATGTCGGAAAGGCGGGCGGGTTAACGCCGAACAGGCTGCAAGCGACAGGAGCGCACAATGCCGACTGCCAAGAACACGATCTGCCTGTGGTACGACAAGGATGCCGAGGCCGCGGCCCGATTCTATGCCACGGTGTTTCCCGACACCAAGATCACTGCCGTCCATCGCGCGCCCGGCGACTACCCCTCGGGCAAGGAGGGCGACGTGCTGACGGTCGAATTCACCGTCGCCGGCATCCCCTGCATCGGCCTCAATGGCGGGCCAATGTTCACGCATGACGAGGCCTTTTCCTTCCAGATCGCGACCGACGACCAGGAAGAGACCGACCGTTACTGGAACGCCATCGTCGGCAATGGCGGGCGGGAAAGTGCCTGCGGCTGGTGCAAGGACAAATGGGGCATCAACTGGCAGATCACGCCGCGCGTGCTGACCGAGGCCATGGCTGCCGGCGGCGCCGAAGCCAAGCGGGCGTTTGCCGCGATGATGGACATGAGGAAGATCGACGTGGCCGCGATCGAGGCCGCACGGCGGGGGTGAGGCAGGCTAACGAATGTCCTTCTGTAGCCTGACGGCTGGTGCCAGATCTGTCTGCACGGTTCCGGCAAACCGGAAGCCAGAGGCCTCGTAGAACGGGCGAGCCCGCTCGCCCGCCACCACCTCCAGTGTTCCCGCGCCGAGCGCCTTGGCGCGGCGTTCTGCTTCGGCGAGGAGCAGGCTGCCTATGCCTTTTCGCCATGCTTCTGGCGCGACAAAGAGATCCTCCAGTTCGGCTCGATCAGCGGCGTCGCCTGGAAGGACTGTCGCGAAGCCGACGATCTGCCCGGCCGATTCGGCGACCGTGACATGCGGCAGGTGCGCTGCCGGAACTTCTCTCGCCTCCGGCATCGCCCGCAGTTCCTCGACATGGTCACCCCAGGCCAGTGAAGACCGCAACTTGAGCGCGCCGAGGGCATCCCTGTCCTCTGGATGAGCAGCCCGAATGCCTGTTGTCATTGCAGTTCCCGTGCGCTCGTTCAGTTGCTGCCTCACATCTTCTCGCCGGGCAGGCGGCTTGCCTGCCTGACCCAGTCGGCGAACTGGCCTTCGTCGAAGGGACGGCCTTCATGGATGTCGAGATATCGCACGTCGGCCTGCCTGGACGTGCCGGGCGGCAGCGGCGAGAGTTGCGCGCCCTTGAAGAAGGCGACCTTGACGTATTTGGTCAGGCAGTGGAAGCCGAGGAACCAGATGTCCTTCTCCATGCCGTAGAAGGGTGAGTTCCATTTCACCGCCTTGACCACATCAGGCACCGCCTCGGTGACGAGGGCGTCGATGCGGCGGCCGACGTCGTGTTTCCAGTCGGGCATGGCGTCGATGTAGGACTGGACGACAGCGTCGCCATAACCCTTCGCAATCTGCGGATTGCCGCCGGACAGCAGCCTGGGTGCTGCGTCCTTGGCCATCAGGCGCGGCCCTTGGCAGCCGGCAAAGCGTCCTGCCCGCCGCTGAAATAGGGTGCGAAGAACATGTAGATGCCGGTCGGGATCAGCACGAAGAGCGGCGGCAGGGGCAGGTAATAGTACCATTCAGGCAAGGTGGTGAGGGCCATGCCGGCAAAGATCGATGCGACGATCAGGCTGAACAGGAGCGAGGTCCAGCGATGGACGATGCGGATCACTTGGCTCATTGCAATACTCCCTGAAATCGATGGCGGCGCTGCGGTCAGTCGAGCTTGGCGACGACGTTGCCCAACTGATCGAAGAAGCGCGGCCAGCCGACCGATGCGCCCTGGAAGTAGGCCTTCTGGGCGGTGGTGAAGCCGTGCTGCTCCATGCGCAGGCTGGTGCCCGACGCGGTGGGGGCGAGCGTCCAGGTGACGATGCTCCGGAGGTCCTTGGTGTCCCAGCGATAGGACAGCGCGCGGTGCTCCTCGACCGTCTCGACCTCGCAATCGACCTGGCCCCAGTCGGCGGAAAGCTTAAAGCGGCGGCCGGCCTCGGGGGCAAAGTCGTTGTTCATCAGCCATTCGGCGATGAGATGCGGCTGGGTCAGCGCGCGCCAGAGCTTTTCCGGCGGGTAGGGAAAATCGCGTTCGACCACGACCGAGCGCGTGGTTTCCATTGTTTCGGTCATTGGTCCATCCTCTTGAGTAAATTGTCGAGATCGTCGAAGCGGTCGTTCCAGAAACCGGACATCTCAGTCGTCCAGTCGACCAGGGTTCTCAGCGCATTGCGCTCGGCGCTGTAGTAGGTGTAGCGGCCCTGCTGCCGGTCGCGCACCAGCCCGGCCGTCTTCAGGATCTTCAAGTGCTTGGAAACCACCGGCTGCGAGACGCCGGCCTCGCCCAGGAGGCCCACGACGGTGGTGTCGCCATCGCGGCAGAGACGCTCGAACAGGCCGCGGCGCGTCGGATCGGAAAGCGCGCGAAAGATCGCATCCTGAGGCTCGGTCATGAGTCATACCCAATTGGCTATGTGATGATGCATAGCCAATTGGGTATGGGATTGTCAATGGGGTGGAAAGAGCTGTTCGGCTGCCTTCAGGTCGCGATGTCGTTGAGCGCTGGCAGTGGTTTCGGCAGGTTGGTTTCGCCAAGTCCCCTGCGCAGCTCGATCTCGATGTCCCGACAGATCTGGGAGATGGGCACGTCATTGGCGCCGCCTTCGAATGGGTTGGCGCTGCTCTCGCCGACCAGATCGAGCGACATGTACACCCAGCCCAGAAGGGCGCTGAACGGAATGGTGAGCCAGATCGCGATAGCGCCGAGCACGCCACCCAGCTTGCCCATTTCGGCAAAGACCGGGACAATGCCAAACGGCAGCAAGGTGCAGAAGATCATCATGAACATTGAGCTGATGATCGCGTATTGCCGGGGATAGGGATTGTTCTTGATACGGTCGCAACGCGCCTGCTGGTCGTGGAAATCACGAATGAGCTTGGTGAGTTCCGAATAGATCTGCGGCGGAATGCTGGTGCTTTTGAGCAGTCCGTTGACTTGGGTCAATTGCATGTCGAGCAGGGCTGTTGCCGGCTGAGGCGATTTCAGGACGTTCTCGGCTTCCTCGCCCAGCAGCCCGCGTAGTTCGTCGGCCAGCGAAGTCTTGTCTTCCTGGATGTGATATCGCCGCCGGCGGAACTCGACATTGGCTGCCCGTGCCAGCGACTCCCATGGCATCGGACGTCGCAACGCAAAGCGCAATGCCGTCAGCCAGGCGAGGTGGCGATGGACAAGCTGCCTGGCTGTGGCGGCATCCGTGAAGTCGCGGCAAAAGCTGGACCACAACCGGCTGCTTGCGGTGATCTGCGAAAAGGCCTGCAGGGCCTCGTTGGCGCGCGTGAATACCTGCGAATTCTTGAACCCGGCAACGAGCGACACGGTCGTGCCAAGCACCAATACGATGGACCATGGCACCGAGAAACCCGAGGTGCCCGGAAGGCGATAGGCCGCAATCGCCAGGCCGCTGACCACGACCATGTAGATGACGCTGCGCCGCGACCAAAGGGCGAAGTCCAGCAACCTGTAAGAACGACCTACATACATTGGATGTCCCGAATCCCTTCACGGCAGGCAAATCACGCCATCGAGCTCACCATAATCGGTCGAAATCGTTTTGACAGTCACGCGATATGGCGGTTCCACCCATTGCCCCATCCATGGAACCACACTTGCGCGCCGCCGCGGCGCTGTTGCAAAACAGGGCATGTCGAAGACCACTCCCGCCACGCTCGCACTGACCAAGTCGGGCATTCCGTTTGCGCTCGCGAGCTATGACTACGACGCCGGTGCCGAGCGCGTCGGGTTGCAGGCGGCCGAGGCGATGGGGGTTTCGCCTGCCATCGTGCTCAAGACGCTGATGGTCGAAGTCGACGGCAAGCCGGCCTGCGTGGTCGTGCCCTCCGACCAGGAGGTCAACATGAAGAAGGTCGCAGCCGCTTTCGGTGCCAAGGCGGCGCAGATGATGAAGCCCGTCGATGCCGAGCGGCTGACCGGCTACAAGGTCGGCGGCATCTCGCCCTTCGGCCAGCGCAAGCAGGTGGCGACCGCCGTCGAGGAGATGGCAACGCTGGAGGACGAGGTCTATCTCAATGGCGGCCAGAGGGGCCTGCAGATCCGCATGCGCCCGGACGATCTGATCGCCGCGCTTGGCGCAAAAGCGGCCGACCTGATCCGCTGATGTTTCGGCCGAAGGTGCTGTTCGGCCACGCTGGACGCAACGCTATTTCCTCTTGTCGATGAAATGCTGCTTCAGCCTTGTGACGTCGTCCGGCGACCAGCCCTTGATGTCGGCGACCTGCATCCAGGCGTCGATGTAGTGCTCGGCAGCGTAGACGTGGCCGTAGCCCATCGGGGCGGTGGTGGCCATGGCGATGTCGAGCGTCAGCTGCAGGAAGGTGACGACGGGGTACCAGCGCAGCTCGGGCGACACGTCGGGCCCGCGCGGCGTCTTCATCCAGTCGGGTTCGCGGTAGAGCGCGTGGGTTTCATAAAAGACGATCGGGTCCGAGGCGTATTGCAGGTAGACGAGGCGCAGCGGGCCCCATTGGGCGCCCGTGATGTCGAGCGCGTTCTTTTGCGCGGTGAAGCGAACATAGGAGCCGTCGCGGAATTGGGGCAGCCATTCCGGCGTGCCGGCATTGCGGTCATCGGTGATCGAACGCCAGATGCGGCTGGCGAAGGGCGGGCCGCTGAGCAGCGCGCCCTGATAGGGATCGCCAAGCACCTCGAACAGCTCGTTGGAAAGCTCCGTGCTGAGGGCCCCAAGGCTGAGGCCGAACAAATAAAGTTTCGGGCGCGTTTCCCGGGGCAGCGTGTGCCAGTAGCCGTAGATCTCGGTGAACAATGCGCGCGACTGTTCGGCGCCGTAGCCTGGTTCAACCAGCAGCGACAGCCAGCTGGCGAGATAGGAATACTGGGTGGCGACGCTGGCGACGTCGCCATTGTGCAGGAACTCGATCGGGTCGATGGCCTGTTCGTCGACCCAGCCGGTGCCGGTGGGCGTGACGATGACAAGCGTCGAGCGCTCGAAGCCGCCGGCGCGCTTGAGTTCCTCCAGCGCGAGTTTGGCGCGCTGCTGCGGCGTGTCGCCCGACTGCAGCCCGACATAGACGCGTACCGGCGCCTTGGCCGGCTTGCCGGTGAGGTTGCCGATATCGGCGGCGGTGGGACCGGTGGCGATGTAGGACCGGCCCATGCGGCCGAGGTCCTGCCAGCGCACCAGGGATGCGGCGCTGCCGGTCCTGGCGGGATCGGAGGGCTGCTGCGTTTCTGGCGGCATCAGCGTGTCGAGGCGCTGGAACGAGCTGTCCATCACACGCAGGCCGTAGCGGAAGATGATGCCGTCGGCCGCCGACCAGAACAGCAGCACCGCGATGGTGGTGCCGATGACGTAGGACACGCGCGTCGGCACGAAGCGGCGCAGCTTTTCGGAGACGAAGATCAGCGTCCGCTTGAACAGCCGGCCAAGTGCGACGAGCACGATGAAGGTGACGAGCGCGATGGCGCCGACTTCGAGCGGGTGGGCGGTGTCGACCGGGTCGAGCTTCATCAGGGCGCGGATCGAATTCTGCCATTCGGAGGCGCGCCACAGGAAGACCAGGCCGATAATGCCGCAGGCGACGGCGGCGACGAGCTTGCCGCCGAGCAATGTTCGCGCCTTGAGTTCGGGCAGCTCAAGATAGCGCCACAGCCAGCGCAGGAAGAAGCCGCAGCCATAGCCGACGGCGGCGGAAAGGCCGGAGAGTACGCCCTGGGTCAGGTAGTTGCGCGGGATAAGCGTCGGGGTCAGCGACGCGGCGAAGAACAGCGTGCCGAGCAGCAGGCCGGTCGTCGAGAACGAATACCAGTACCTGATGACCCAGTTTCGCAGCATGCAATGCCCCCGATATGCCCGTTCGCGGGCACGTTGCCCTGCGCTTCGCCATGGCGCAATACCGAAGCTGACGTTACAGGGCCGCGCCACCTGTCGGGCGCGTGGCCGGCCATGCGGTCGCGGCGGGCTTAGCTGCCATTTGACATGCAGGCATTTACCTGCATATTGTGCTCCACATACGAACGAGACCAATGGACGCTGACAAGGTTTTCAAAGCGCTGGGCGACCCGACACGCAGTAGGCTGCTTGACCTTCTGTGCGAAAAGAACGGGCCGACGCTCGGCGAGCCTTGCCGCCGAGCCGCCTTCACCTGGGCAGACCCGTCCGAGGCCGCAAGTCCGGCAAGTTACAGCCGGGTGACGTTCGACATCGAGGAATACGACACCATGGTCCGGCTGACCGTTACCCATGACGAACTCGAAGCCGGCAGCGGCATGGCAAACGGTATCAGCAAGGGCTGGCCGATCGTGCTGTCCAGCTTGAAATCCTTCCTGGAAACCGGCCGCGCAATCGACGTTTTCGCCAAGCCGAAATCGGCCTGACAACGGAAAGGCGAAATCATGAAGATCGGCGTTATTGGCATTGGCGAAATGGGGGGAACTATCGCCTCGAGGTGGAGCAAAAAGGGCCACAGCGTGTGTGTCGCCAATTCGCGCGGCCTGGAGGCAGTCAAGAAACGCGCGAATGAAATCGGAGCTGTTGCTGCCGACATCTACGGCGCCGTGGAAGGTGCGGACGTTGTGCTGCTGTCGATGCCCTTTCCCGCCGTGGCGACACTGCCCAGCGACCTGTTCGATCGGACGGCGGAAGGCGTAGCAATCGTTGATACCGCGAACTATTATCCCGACGTGCGCGATCCCCGCATTCCGCAGATCGACGCCGGAATGCCGGAAAGTGTCTGGGTATCGCAGCAGCTTGGCCGCCCCATCTTCAAGGCGTTCAATAACATCATGTTCTACGCCCTCTCTGAACTGGGAAAGCCCGAGGGCTCGCCAGATCGGTTAGCTATCCCCGTCGCGGGTGATGATGCTCGGGCCAAACAGATCGTCATGGGACTGGTGAATGAATTGGGGTTTGATCCGGTCGATGGTGGTTCGCTAGAGGAATCGTGGCGGCAGCAACCTTCAACGCCTGCCTATTGTTGCGACTATGGTGCGGCAAAGACGCGGGAAGGGATCAGGGCAGCCGTTAAAGGCAGGGCAGAGAAGATACGCGACAGCGTGTGGAGGGAGAAATATGGCAGGCTCTTTGCCAATAAGCCGACCTATGCCGATGTCCATGCTGATATCATAGCACTGAACCGTTCACTCAATCCATTCTAGAGCCGGGGTTCAGGCGCGAGATCCTGGCCCTGGATAGACCTTCTCGCCAAGCCAAAATCGGCCTGATCCCTTGCGCCGGCGGATGCGCGTGCGGCGCGATCCGTTATGAAACGAGCAGCGAACCCATTTTCCAGAACCATTGCCAATGCCGCGATTGCCAGAAACGAAGCGGCACCGGGCATGGATCCTATTTGACCTTCCCCCAACGCGCCGATGTCACAATTACGGGCGATGCGAACACCTGGCGGGTAGCGGGCGACAGCGGCAACGAAAAGGTCCACGCCTTCTGCCCGACCTGCGGCACGCCTGTCTACCTGACATTCGTCGGGATGCCGGACTTGATCGCGGTCCCCGCGACCAGCCTTGACGATCCGGACCAATTCAACCCGCACGCGGTCACATACAGCATCCGCCGCCATGGCTGGGACACGATGGACCCCGCGTTGCAGACATTCGAGCGAATGCCGAGGGGGACGTGACGTGGTGAAGGATTGATGGGTCCTGAGCCTAGACCCCGATGCCGCGCGCTTTCAGCGCCTCGGATATCTCGTCGAGGACGACAGGATCGTCGATCGTTGCCGGCATCTTCCACTCCTCGCGGTCGGCGATCTTCTGCATGGTGCCGCGCAGGATCTTGCCGGAGCGGGTCTTGGGCAGGCGCTTGATGGTGACGACCATCTTGAAGGCGGCGACGGGGCCGATGCGGTCGCGGACGAGGCCGACGACTTCCTTCTCGATGATGCCGGTGTCGCGGTCGACACCCGAGTTGAGCACGATGAAGCCGCAAGGGATCTGGCCCTTCATGGCGTCGGCGATGCCGATGACGGCGCATTCGGCGACGTCGGGATGCTCGGCGACGACCTCCTCCATGCCGCCGGTCGACAGGCGGTGGCCGGCGACGTTGATGATGTCGTCGGTGCGGGCCATGATGAACAGGTAGCCTTCATCGTCGATATAGCCGGCATCCGCGGTCTTGTAGTAGCCGGGAAACTCGGCGAGGTAGGCGCTGAAGAAGCGCTCGTCGGCGTGCCACAGCGTCGGCAGGCAGCCGGGCGGCAAGGGCAGCTTGATGACGACATTGCCGAGCGTGCCACGCCCGACCTCGTGGCCGGCATCGTCGAGAACGCGCACGTCGTAGCCCGGCATCGGCACGCAGGGCGAGCCGTATTTGACCGGCAACAGCCCGAGCCCGACCGGGTTCTGGCTGATCGGGCTGCCGGTCTCGGTCTGCCACCAGTGATCGATGACAGGGACCTTCAGCTTGTTTTCGGCCCATTTGATGGTTTCGGGGTCGGCGCGCTCGCCGGCGAGGAACAAAGTGCGGAATTTCGACAGGTCGTATTGCGGCACGAAGAGCCCTTGCGGGTCTTCCTTCTTGATGGCGCGGAAGGCGGTGGGCGCGGTGAACAGGGCGACGACCCCGTGTTCCGAAATGACACGCCAGAATGTGCCAGCATCGGGCGTGCCGACCGGCTTGCCCTCGAACAGGATGGTGGTGGCGCCGTGCAGCAGCGGGGCATAGACGATGTAGGAGTGGCCGACGACCCAGCCGACATCGGACGCCGCCCAGAACACTTCGCCGGGCTTGACGCCGAATTGGTTTTCCATCGACCATTTGAGCGCGACCATGTGGCCGCCATTGTCGCGGACCACGCCCTTGGGCTGGCCTGTGGTGCCCGAGGTGTAGAGCACGTAGAGCGGATCGGTGGCGGCGACGGAGACGCATTCGACCGTGCGGCCGGCGGCCTTGGCGGCGCCGACAGTGTCGGCATAGTCGAGGTCGCGGCCGGCAACGAGATCGCAGCCAAGCTGCGGCCGCTGCAGGATCACGCAGCTCTCAGGCTTGTGGGCGGAGAGTTCGATGGCGCCGTCGAGCAGCGGCTTGTAGGCGACGACGCGGCCCGGCTCGATGCCGCAGGAGGCCGAGATGATCAGCTTCGGCGTGGCGTCGTCGATGCGGGTGGCCAGCTCCTTGGCGGCAAAGCCGCCGAACACGACCGAATGGATGGCGCCAAGGCGGGCACAGGCAAGCATGGCGAATGCCGCTTCGGCGACCATCGGCATGTAGATGATGACGCGGTCGCCTTTTTGCACGCCCTGGTCCTGGAGCACGCTGGCGAGCGCATTCACTTCGGCGAGCAGCCCGGCATAGGTGAACTTCTGCTGCGTTCCGGTGATCGGGCTGTCGTGGATCAGGGCGACCTGCTCGGCACGGCCGCCCAGCACATGGCGGTCGAGCGCGTTGTAGCAGGTGTTGCATTCAGCCCCGGAAAACCACTGGCCATAGACGCCGCGCTTGGCATCGAAGACCTTGTCCCATGGCTTGAACCAGTCGATCGCCCTTGCCGCCTCGGCCCAGAACCCCTCGGGATCGCTGGCCCAACCGTCATAGACCTCGTGATAGCGAGATGGCATGGCGTCTCCTTCCCAGGACAGTGGCCCTCGAGGGCGTCTTTGTTGGCATGTCTTGTACCCGCCGGGCCGCCGGGGCGTCCATTTGACCTTGGTTTAAGAGCCTGTCCGCAAACTGGCTTTTTCGAAGCGTTTCGATGCAAGGCCGCTGTTCTCAAACTGTAGCGCGCCGGCACACTGTAGCAGATCGGGCCACCGGCTTTGACAGGGGCGCGCGAAGTTGATCAAAGGCAGCATGTCGAAGGCGCTGTCGCTCATCATCCTTGCCATCATGGCGCTCCAGCTGATCAAGCCGCTCGGCCTGCCGGGGCTGAGGCAGCGGCGGGACTTCTGGAAGCTTGCGGTGCTGGCGCTGGCGGCGATATCGATCACCGCGTTGCTGGGGCACTAGAAAATCGCGCCCTGAAAGGCCGGGGCGAGGCCCTGCCACGAAATATGCGCGCCGAGCAGCGCCAGTCCGGCAAAGAACCAGCGCCTGAAGCTTTCCGGCTCGACGCGGCTGCGCAGCCAGCCGCCCAGCCACATGCCGGCTAAGGCGGGAACGATGGCCAGGGCCGATATGCCGATCGACTGGAGCGGAATGGCGTCGTTCGACCACAGCCCGATGCCTAGGGCCACGGTGGAAACGGTGAAGGAGAGCCCGAGCGCCTGGACGAGATCGTCGCGGCCAAGTCCCAATCCACCGAGATAGGGCACGGCCGGAATGACGAAGACGCCGGTGGCGCCGGTCATGATGCCGGTGAGCGCGCCGACGACAGGCCCGGCCCAAGGCTCGGCGGCTGACGGTACCGACATTCTGAGCTTGAGCAGGCCGAGCGCGGCGTAGACGAGCAGCACGAGCCCGAGCCCTGATGTGACCATGCCGGTGTATCTGCTGGTGATCAGGCCGGTGGAGGCAAGCGTCGCGGCGAACACCGCCAGCATCATCGGCCACAGGCGGCGGACAAGTGTCGTGATGTCGGGCCCGACGAGCAACTGCCAGATGTTGGTGACGAAGGAGGGCAGCAGGAGCAGTGCGGCGGCCTCCGCCGGCAGTATGACAAGACCAAGCAGCCCCATCGCGACCGTGGGCAGGCCAAGCCCGACGACGCCCTTGACCAGTCCGGCAAGGACAAAGACGGCACCGATGATGAGGAAAAGCTGTTCCGGCATGCCGGCCAGCTTGCAATGCCCGTGTGTGGGCGGGCAAGGAGCCACTGACGCTTTGCGCCTGGGGGCAGACAAGAGCTCGCCGGAGGGAAACCCCTTCCCCACCCCGGCGAGCCCCACCTGATTTGAGACAAATCAGGCTCCGGCTACCGCCGGCAAGACATACCATGCATGACTCATGCCAGCGGTTTCTGTGCCGGGATGGGACAAGGATGCGAACACGACGCCGCCAGAACATGCCGCCTGGTCGCTGTGATGTTCCTGCTGGAATGGCTCTGGTCGAAATGAGCTGAATTCCTGTAGGAAACGGCCGCCGCGTTTCGTGGTATTTTGATGCATCCAGGATCGGGAGCGGGCGGGATGAGTTCCCAAGGTGTTGCCAAAGTCCCCTTCGGGCCGACGACGGTTGCCGCCATGGTCCTGGCGCTAATGATCTGTACGCTTGTCGCTTACTTCGTGATGGCCGCGTTGAGCATTGCCGTCGGTCAGCTGCTGGTGCTTGGCGATTGGATCACAGCGGGCGTGCGGCCGTCGCGCTACCTCCAGATTTTTGCCGCCATGGTCGGCGCGGCTGCCGGCGCATGCGCCGGCGTCTGGGTGGCGCGGGTGGTTTGCGACTTCGCATTCGCCGCCTACCTGCCACGCGCGGTGTTCTATGCCCTGGCGGTGCTGGCCGCGGCCGGGCTGGCCAAGTTATGGCAGGCCGGATCGCTTGCCGAGAGCGCGGTGATGCTCGCCCAACTCGTCGCGACCATTGTCGCTGCCTTCATCTGGTTCTGGCCTGAACGTTCGCCCACTACCATCGGCAACGGGATCGTTGGCTCCGACTGATCGGTGGCGCGGCGTGTTGGCTCGCCACGCCACCGATCACCGGGTTGCTGGACTTGCCGGCTGCCGGCAGCTACGTGTGCCTGATGAAGCAGAACAACCTCTACCTCATCATCGGCGCGCTGGTTGCAGCCGTCATCGCTCTTGGCATCTATGTCTATCGTGAAGAGTCGAAGCCCAAGGGCGTCGAACTGCGCATCGACGAAACCGGCATTTCGGTCCAGGAAAAGTAACCAGCGCCTGTCGCTGGCTACTTCTTGTTGACGCCAGCCACTGCGAGGTTGGTCAGCTTGCTGTTGGCGGCCTTTTCCTCGTCGAGGATCTCGCTCAGCAGCTTGTGCGCCTCGTCGTGGCCGAGAACCTTGGCCCATTCCCTGAGCGAGCCATAGCGGGCGATCTCGTAGTGCTCGACGGCCTGTGCCGCCGCGAGCAGGCCAGCATTCAATGCCGTACCCGAGGTCTCTTCGATCAGGCCTGCGCTTTCTTTCAGCAGGCCCTCGATGGCGTCGCACTTTTCGCCTTCAGGCTTGAGGCCGACTGAAGAAAACACCTTCTTCAATATCTGAACGTGACCCTTGGTCTCCTCCAGATGGTCGTCGAACGCCTGCTTGAGCTTGCTGTCGGTCACTGCCTTGGACACGGTCGGCAGTGCCTTGGCGATGGCATTTTCGGCGTAATAAATGTCGTGCAAGGTGTGTTCGAACAGCTCTGCAAGGGTCTTCATGATCGCTTTCCTCTGTGTTGGTGTGGGGAATAAGCGATGGGCGGCGCAAAGGTTCCTGCCCTTGTGGCCTATGGCGATGGGCGCTGCCGCCCGTCTTCCACCGGCAAGATCTCCATTGCCGCTAACACGGCTTGATGGAATTATGCGCCATGGCAAGATTGACGAATACCGCTCCGAACCGGGTGTTGGCTGTCGACACGACCGTGGTGAACGATGAGCCGCTTCTGGCGCTGCTCAACCTTGAGACCGACGATGGCGCCGTGGAACTCGCGATCAACCGGACGATGGCCGAACTGCTCGTCGATCAGCTCCTGACGCTGCTCGGATACGACGAGGAAGAGTAGCGCTCGCCTTCGTCCCGTTTTGAACGGCGTCAATGGAACGCTCTGCCGCATCGGGGGTTGTCTCATGGCGAGACAACAGTGAGACCCGCGATGTATGAGTTTTTGCAGAACTTCCTGGCCTCGGCCTGGCACGGCCAACCGGCCGACCCCAACGATCCGGTGCTGGACGTTGTCACAGCGGGCGACGTCAGCGAGCGCCTGCATCGCGATCTCGACGCGTGTTTTCAAGCGATCCACGAACAGATCTCCGAGCCCAAGCAATAAACGATCGCTTCGACGCGGCGGGGTCGCTGACCAGTGGGATGCCAAATCGATCGAAAGGACGGCCAATCATGTCTGGAAACCAGAACAACCACGAAACTGGCGCACGCGCGCCGCAAGTTCGCCGCGGACCCGACCCCAGCGACGCCTTTTCCCAGGACGCTGCCAAAAACAGGAAACCCGCAGACAGATACGGCAACACCGAGCCTGTCGACGAGGCTCCCGAAAAGGTCAGGCACGCGGACGGCCAGAACCCGCCGAAGTCGAAGCAGACCAGCGTCTCCCGAAAGGAGAAAACACCGTGAACGTTGCCAACCTGCAGCTCGAAGGCCTGCTGATGGCCATCGCAACCATCAATCACATCCTGGTCCGCAAGGGCGTGCTGTCCGCCGAGGAGATCGACATCGCCCTGCGCAAGGCCGAGGCGAGCGAGACGGCGGAGGAGCGTTCCCAAGAGCTGTCGTCGTCCCATCGCGATGCCGTCAATTTCCCGATCCGACTGCTGCAGCTGGCCAACCAGTGCCAGCCGGAAGCCGACATACCGTCGTTTTCGGCACTGGCCCGGATGGTGGGCCAGATGAAGGAGCCGTATAACGACCAGATGTGAGCCTGTCTCAACCCTTTTGCCGCCGTGCCCCATGCCCCACGGCCGCGATTGTTTTCAGATGCGTTGAGATTGACGCGGCCGCGAGGGCAGAATGAAAATCCTTGTTTTCCAGCATCTGCGGGTCGAGCACAGCGGCATCTTCGCCGAATTCTGGCGTGAGGCCGGGCACAGCGAGCATATCGTCGAGCTGGACGAAGGCGAGGCGATCCCCGATCTCGACGGCTTCGACATGCTGGCTGTCATGGGCGGGCCGATGGATGTCTGGCAGGAAGATGCCCATCCCTGGCTGAAGCCAGAGAAGGCGGCGATCCGGCACTGGGCGCGCGAACTCGAGCGGCCCTATCTCGGCATCTGTCTCGGCCACCAGTTGCTGGCCGATGCGCTGGGCGGCAAGGTCGGGCTGATGAAGGCGCCCGAGGTCGGGCTTGCCACCGTCGAGCTGACGCAAGCCGGCCGTGCGGACCGGTTGTTTGACGGTGTCGATCCAGCGATCGAAACGCTGCAATGGCATGGCGCGGAGGTGTCAGTGCTGCCCGAGGACGGCGAAATCCTGGCCGCCAACGCCGCTTGCCCGGTCCAGGCGATGCGCGTCGGACAAAACGCCTACGGCTTCCAGTATCACATGGAGATCACCGAACGCACCGTTGGCGACTGGTCGAAGATTCCAGAATATGCCGCGAGCCTGAAGCAGGCGCTGGGGGCTGACGAGGCCGGGCGGCTGGCGCAGACCGTGGCGCCGCATCTGCCGGCTTTCCGTGCGACTGCGCAACGCATCAACGACAATTTCTTCGCTGCCATAGGCCGCTGAGACGCGCCTGCCTTTGTCCCTGATGTTGGCACGGCAACATCGTGCGCCGACATGTCTTGTTGTGTTCGGGGGCATATCGCCCTAGAGCCTGTTCCACACTATGAGCGTGATCTTTTCCGAAAACCGGTTTCCACCGTTCGCTAGACGGACCTTGGGTTTGGGATCATGCTCTACGCAGGCATGAACCAGAAAAGGACACTGCATGCCCAGACCGACAAATTATAATCAGGAACGTCGAGACCGCGATCGCGCCAAGGCGATGAAGAAGGCCGACAAGCTCGCGGCCAAGGCCGAAGCCAAGGAACGCGGCAAGTCCGAAGGCGAGGTCGAAGCGACCCCTGAGGCGGAAACCGAGCTTTAAGGCGAGTTGCGCCCGATGGGGCGGACAAAGACGCCGTGACCCCCGGTGGCATCGTGCCGTGCCGAAGATCGTTTTCGATCTTCGGGCCGATGCGCCGGGGTCAGTCCTTGTCGTTGACGAAGACGTTGACTTCGCGTGCCGCGGCGATGAAGGCACGCCGCGCGGCCATGACCGGCTTTTCGCCCGACATCGCATCCGAGCATGCCTGAAGCGCTGCGCGATGCTTGGGGCTGCGCTTGCCGGGCCAGCTGTTGAGCAGGAAGGCGGACGCCTCCTTGGCGGTGCGCAGGAGTAGCGGAGTGCCGGCCGGATCGGCCTTCACGGTGACGGGAGTTTCAAACCTGACGTTTTCCATCGCCGCTCATACGCCAAACCGGCCAGGGAAGCGAGCCGCATAACGTCTCACGGTTGAAGAGCGGGCAAGCTTGTGCTGCGTCGGCTCGACAGCCGGTGGCGATGCTCCCAGTTTGGCCCTCTTGTGGGGCTGTGCCTACCGTGACAGATGAGGCGACACGCTTCAAGAACCATGGTGGGGAAGAATGAACATCAAACGGATACTGCCTGCCATTGTTGGCCTGCTGGTCGCTGCGACCGCGCCGGCATTCGCCGAGGGCGACCGCTACCGGGCTTTCAGCACCACCGCCGAGAGCATCACCGGCGACATTTCGATGGACGATTTCTCGATCACCTTCGCCAATGGCGAATCCCTGAAGTTCGCAGCCTTGCTGGGCGACCATTTCGTCGTCGACGGAGAACGGGTCAATGCCTCGCTCTACAGCGTCGAGGATCCGGCCGACCCCGAGTTGGAGAACGGCAACAGGCTGTGCGGCGCGGGCGACGTGACCTACCTTGCAAGCTGGAGCGGCGGCGAGGGCCTGACGATCGTTGCGGTGTTCACCGGCGACGAACCGCCCGAAAGCAGCGCCGACATGTGCGCGTCATATACGTATCAGGATTGAGGGGCGGCGCCAAAGACTCGCGCCGTTGGCTGGTGCTCGACAAGCGCTGCCTGCGATGATCTGTTGAGCACCCAGAACATATTCCCGCTTCGTCTAATGGTAGGACACCGCCCTTTGAAGGCGTGAATCGTGGTTCGAGCCCATGAGCGGGAACCAAACGGCTATCGTCCGTCGATAAGCAAAAAAGCCCCGGATCGCTCCGGGGCTTTTTCTTATTCATGCTTGACGGTTTGGCTTAGGCAGCCTTTTCGAGCCCGGACTTCCACTGGCCGAGGGCGGCGAGGTGGTTCATGTGGGCGCGGTGGGTGAAGGCGGCCTGGCCGGCGGCGAGGTTCTCGACCTTGCCCGACCATGCCTTCTGCGGGGCTGCCTGCAGCGCGCGGCCGTAGGAGAAGGTCAGCTTCCACGGATGCGGACCGATGGCGTTGATGGCGTTGAGGTTGGCGGTTGCCTCCTCGTCGGACTGGCCGCCCGACAGGAAGGCGATGCCCGGGACCGCGGCCGGAACCGTCTCGCGGAACAGCTTGATGGTCTTTTCGGCGATTTCCTCGGCGCTGGCCTTCCTGGCGGCCTTCTTGCCCGAGATGACCATGTTTGGCTTCAGGATGGTGCCTTCGAGCACGACGCGGGCGGCGTAGAGCTCGTCATAGAGCTTGACCAGCGTCGCCTTGGTGACGTCGTAGCAGGTGTCGATGTCGTGGGCGCCGTCCATCAGCACTTCTGGTTCGACGATCGGCACGATGCCGGCTTCCTGGCACAGCGCCGCGTAGCGGGCGAGCGCCTGGGTGTTGGCCGACAGCGAATAGGCCGACGGCACGTTGTTGGCGGTGTAGATGTCGATGACGGCGCGCCATTTGGCGAAACGCGCGCCGAGCTTGTAGTACTCGGCCAGGCGCTCGCGCAGGCCGTCGAGGCCTTCGGTGATGGTGTCGCCGGGGAAGTTGACGATGCCCTTGGCGCCGGCGTCGACCTTGATGCCGGGAATGGCGCCCGATGCCTTGATGAGCTCGACCAGCGGGGTGCCGTCGGCGGCGTTCTGGCGAATGGTCTCGTCGTAGAGGATGACGCCGGAGATGTACTTGGTCATCGCCTCCTTGGTGCGGAACATCATCTCGCGATAGTCGCGGCGGGAGTCGGCCGTGGACTCGACGCCGATGACGTCGAAACGCTTCTTGATGGTGCCGGAGCTTTCGTCCGCAGCCAGAATGCCCTTGCCGTTCGCAACCATGGCGACGGCGATGTCTTCGAGACGTTCGCTCATACAAGTTTCTCCTGATCAGATGCCGGGCGCATAGCAGATGGTTTTCCTGAACGGAATGCCGGCAACAAGCCTATAACCGATTGAAATTATTTCAATCGTTTTAGCTTGCGGGTAAGATCAGGGGGTATTTGGCCAGCGTCTGAACTTATAGATTGCTGCGTAGATAAAAGTACGCATCTGCACGACTTCTCACCTCGTCAATTCGACTCGGCCTGACTTGAAGCGACCGGGTGATGTGGACCGCCCGGATGGTCCCGGTGCTTGCCTATCTATTATATCAGCGAATGCTAAAATAATGACCCTCGCCATGCGCCCATGCGTATGACGATGATGGGAGGAAGCCATGGCCGATGGCGGAATGAACGTCACGAAATTCGAGTTCAAGTCCCACAACGAACCGGACGAAGTCCGTGCGCCCGACAAGACGCGGGTCGAGGTAGTCAGGCTAACCGGTTTCACGCTTGGCCGGCTCAACATGGAGCCGGGATGGAGGTGGTCGGAGTGCGTCAAGCCGGTGGTCAAGACCGACAGCTGCCAGGTTTCGCATGTCGGCTACGTCGTCTCGGGGACCCTGACCGTCAGGCTGAACGACGGCACGCAGAAGACGTTGAAGCAGGGCGCGTCCTACACCATCCCGCCCGGCCACGACGCCTGGGTCGAAGGCAACGAACGCTTCGTCTGCATCGAGGTGATGAGCGCCGAGCAGTACGCCAAGCCGGCTTAGGTGGAGCTGGCGCGGAGGCGGGACGGGCGGCGTGGACCCCTCTCCGTCTCGCCCTGCGGGCGAGCCACCTCTCCCCAGAGGGGCGAGGAAATCTGTTGCAGCGACTGTGCCTCTCCGGCTTGCTTCCTCGCCCCTTTGGGGAGAGGTGCCGAGCGCAGCGAGGCGGAGAGGGGTGCCTGGCGCAAGCCAAGCCGATTGCCGTGGAGAAATTCCTCCCTCGCTTCCGCGAGGGAGGAAGCCGCCGTTCAGGCCTTGAGCACTTCGACGCCGGGCAGTTCCTTGCCTTCCATCCATTCAAGGAAGGCGCCGCCGGCGGTGGAGACGTAAGAGAAGTCGTCGGCGACGCCGGCGTGGTTGAGCGCTGCGACCGTATCGCCGCCACCAGCCACCGAGACGAGCTTGCCGGCCTTGGTGCGGGCGGCGGCGTGCTGGGCGGCCGAGACGGTCGCCTTGTCGAAGGGCTCGATCTCGAAGGCGCCGAGCGGGCCGTTCCAGACCAGCGTTGCCGCACGGTCGATCCACTCGTTGATGGTGGCGACGGTCTTCGGGCCGACGTCGAGGATCATGGCATCGGCGGGAACGGCGTCGACGGCGACGACCTCGTTGGCAGCACCGGCCTTGAACTCGCGGGCGATGACGCCGTCCGACGGCAGGATGATGGCGCAGCCAGACTGTGCCGCCTCGATCATGATCTGCTTGGCGGTCGGGGCGAGGTCGTGCTCGCACAGTGACTTGCCGACGTCGGTGCCGCGCGCGGCCAGGAAGGTGTTGGCCATGCCGCCGCCGATGACCAGCGCGTCGACCTTCTTCACCAGGTTCATCAGCAGGTCGATCTTGGACGAGACCTTGGCGCCGCCGACGATGGCGACGACCGGCTTGACCGGGTTACCGAGGCCCTTTTCCAGCGCCTCGAGCTCGGCCTGCATGGTTCGCCCGGCAAAAGCCGGCAGCTTGTGGGCGAGGCCCTCGGTCGAGGCGTGCGCGCGGTGGGCGGCGGAGAAGGCGTCATTGACGAAGATGTCGCCATTGGCGGCAAGCTGCTCGACAAAGGCCGGATCGTTCTTCTCCTCGGCTTTGTAGAAGCGGGTGTTTTCCAAAAGCAGGATGTCGCCGTCCTTCATCGCGGCGACGGCGCTTGCCGCCTTGTCGCCGATGCAGTCGGCGGCAAAGCCGACCGGGCGGCCGATAACCTCTGATGTTGCTGCGGCGATGGGGGCCAGCGACAGGGCCGGATCGGGCCCATCCTTGGGGCGGCCGAAATGGGCGAGCAGGATGACCTTGGCGCCCTTGTCGGCAAGCTCGGTGATGGTGGGTGCTACGCGCTCGATGCGGGTGGCGTCGGAAACCTGGCCGTCGGCCATGGGAACGTTGAGGTCGACGCGGACCAGAACCCGCTTGCCGCTGACGTTGCCGATGGTGTCGAGAGTCCTGAAGCCGGCCATGGGTTTCCCTTTCCTCATTGGGGCGCGCATCGGGCTGCCGATACGCCGCGAGATCGCGCGGACCATAGCCAGCGCCGACGCGGATGCAAGGTTCGAGGGGGTAGCGGGTGGAAAATAGTGGGGTCTTCTGGACCGGCTTGGTGTTGATCGCGGCTTTCTGGACCGTCACAGACTTCACTGCCGCAGAGGCATGGCCACCGCTATTACGGTCCCAAACTGCAAAGGCAGCAGGTATCGAGCCCACGGTGCCGGCACGAAACTCGATGAGCCTACGCGTCCTCGGGCAGGCCCTCGGAGGTGGTCGCTGGCGCTTCGGGCTTGGCCTTGCCTGACCGCCCGGCAAGGAAGCGCTTGATGCGGTCGCTGATTTCGCCGCCGCTCAGGAACACTGGCACTGGCGGTGGTGGCGGGGCCGGTTCGATCGACAGGCCGACCGACATGATGCGGCCCTTTTCGTCGACGTCGCGGACGATCAGGTCGATCAGGCCGAGCGAGACGCGGTCGGCATATTCGACGTGGCCGCGCAGCCGCTGCTTGATCAGGTCGGCGATGGTGAGCTTGAGCTCCTCGTCCTTCACCGACGCGCCGTAGATGGCGACGAGCTCGCCGGCGAGGTGGGTCTGGTCGACGGTGAAGGCGCCGAAGAAATCCTCGTCCTCGGCATGGACCTCGGCGCGGGAGGCGAACAGCCTGTCGAGCAGGCGCGGATAGCGGTCGGGCACGAAGATGTAGACGTTGTCGCCCGCCTGCAGGCGGCCCATGTCCTGGAAACGCATCGAGCGGCCGTCGCGCACGACCAGCGAAGGCCGGGCCCAGCGCGGGATGCGCTGGCCCTTGGCGACGGGCGAGCCCGGCACGACGCGATAGGCGAGCAGTTCGTGATGGGCCGAGCCGGGCAGTTCGAGCTCGACCTTGTCGAGCGGGCCGAAGCGCTGCGGCACGATCAGGCCGAGGCGGCGGGCGAGCGGGCCGACGGTCCAGCCCTGGACCACCAGCGACGACAGCACGATGATGAAGGCGATGTTGAAGATGGCGCGGCCATTTTCGAGGCCGCCGAGCAGCGGCGTGATGGCGAGCAGGATCGAGACGGCACCGCGCAGGCCGACCCAGGAGATGAAGGCGGTTTCCTGGCGCGGGAACTTGAACGGGATCAGGCACAGCCACACCGCGATGGGCCTGGCGACGAACATCAGGAAGAAGCCGAGCAGCAGCGCTGACAGGACGATCTCGGGAAACTGCGACGGCGTGGCAAACAGCCCGAGCACCAGAAACATGATGATCTGGGCGAGCCAGGACATGCCGTCCTGGAAACGCTTGAGCGTCGAGACGGCGCGGATGTCGGAATTGCCGGCGACCAGACCGGCGAGATAGACGGCGAGGAAGCCCGAGCCGCCGACGGCGCCGGCCGCGGCGAAGACCAGCAGCGACAGCGTCAGCACGAAGATCGGCAACAGGCCACGGTCGAGGTTGAGGCGCTCGACAAGCTTGACGATAAGGAAGCCGCCGAGCAGGCCGATGGCGGCACCGAGGATCATCTGGACGAAGAAGCCGACGACGAGGTCGATGAACAGGAGGTCGGCGTCGGGCTTGGCGCCGAGCGCGATGATCTCGACAAGCGTGATGGTCAGGAAGATGGCGATCGGGTCGTTGGTGCCGGACTCGATTTCGAGCGTCGAGCGGACACGCTCGCGCAGGTTGATGTTGCCGGCGCGCAGCAGGAAGAACACCGCCGCCGCGTCGGTCGAGGCCACGGCGGCACCGAGCAGGAAGGATTCGAGCCAGGTGAAGCCGGTGAGATAATAGGCGGCAATGCCGAAGATGACGGTGGTGATGCCGACGCCGACGGTTGCAAGCGTGAGCGCAGGCAGGCCTGCCTGACGAAGTACGCCAACAGGCGTGCCGAAGCCGGAATCGAACAGGATGACGGCAAGCGCTATGGCGCCGACGAAATAGGCGATGTGGGCATTGTCGAAGACGATGCCGAGGCCGTCGACGCCGCTGGCAAGGCCGATGCCAAGGAACAGCAGCAGCAGCGGTGCACCGAAGCGGAAGGCGATCAGGCTCGAAAACGCCGCCGCCACGACCAGCGCGGTGCCTACCAGCGTGATTAGATATACCGCCTGTTCCATCCCCGACCCGTCTGCGAAGCACCTGTTAGTTGCGTCGGTTGAGAGTGCGGCGAAGAAAAGGCCGTGTGCAAGCAAGAATGGATTTTTGCCGGCTTGGACCAAAGTTTTTTGCATTGCGGCAAAAATGAAAACGCCCGGCCGAAGCCGGGCGTTGCCAATGGGTTAGCTGGGTACCGGCAAATCAGCCGATGGTGCGGCCCATCACGACGGCCGTGTCGGCCATGCGGTTGGAGAAGCCCCACTCGTTGTCGTACCAGGACATGACCCGGACGAGGTTGCCTTCGATGACCTTGGTCTGGTCGAGCGCGAAGGTCGACGAGGCCGGGTTGTGGTTCATGTCGATGGAAACCAGCGGCTCGTCGGTGAAGGCAAGCACGCCCTTGAGCGGGCCGTTGGCGGCGGCGATCAGCACCGCGTTGACCTCTTCGACCGTGACGTTCCTCTTGGCCACAAACTTGAAGTCGATGCACGAGACGTTGGGGGTCGGCACGCGGATCGAGACGCCGTCGAGCTTGCCCTTGAGTTCCGGCAGCACCAGGCCGACGGCCTTGGCAGCACCGGTCGAGGTCGGGATCATCGACATCGCCGCTGCACGGGCGCGGTAGAGGTCCTTGTGCATGGTGTCGAGCGTCGGCTGGTCGCCGGTGTAGGCGTGGATCGTGGTCATGAAGCCCTTTTCGATGCCGAAGGCATTGTTGAGGACCATGGCGACGGGAGCCAGGCAGTTGGTGGTGCAGGACGCGTTCGAAATGACGATGTGGTCCTTGGTGATCTTGTCGTGGTTGACGCCGTAGACCACGGTCAGGTCGGCACCGTCGGCAGGCGCCGAAACGATGACGCGCTTGGCGCCGGCGGTCAGGTGCGCCGAAGCCTTGTCCTTCGAGGTGAAGATGCCGGTGCATTCGAGCGCGATGTCGACGCCGAGTTCCTTCCACGGCAGCTGCGACGGATCCTTGATCGCGGTGACCTTAAAGCTGTCGGTGCCGATGTTGATGGAATCGCCTTCGACCTTCACTTCGTGCGGGAAGCGGCCATGCACGCTGTCGTAGCGCAGCAGGTGGGCATTGGTCTCGACCGGGCCGAGATCGTTGACGGCAACGACGTCAATGTCCTTGCGGCCCGATTCATAGATCGCACGCACGATGTTGCGGCCGATGCGGCCGAAACCATTGATGGCAACTCTAACGGTCATGTCTGATCCTCCTGGGGGAACGTCTTAAGCCTGAAGCCGAGCCGTGGCAGCCTGGGCGGCGGCCTCGGCGGTGATGCCGAAATGCTTGTAGAGCTCTTCGATCGGGGCGCTGGCGCCGAAGCCGTGCATGCCGATGAAGATGCCGTCGGTGCCGATGAAGCTGTCCCAGCCCATGCGGATGCCGGCCTCGATGGCGACCTTGACCTTGGCGTTGCCGATCATCGCCTTGCGGTATTCGGGGCTCTGCTGTTCGAACAGCTCGAAAGCAGGAACCGACACGACGCGGGTCGGGTGGCCGGCGGCCTGCAAAAGCTTGCGGGCGTCGAGCGCGATCTCGACCTCGGAGCCGGTGGCGAAGATGGTGACTTCGGCATCGCCGTCGGCGGTGGCGAGTTCATAGGCGCCGTAGCCGCAGAGGTTTTCCTCGACATATTCGGTGCGTACCGCCGGCAGGTTCTGGCGGGTGAGGGCCAGCGTCGACGGTGTGGTGCGGTTTTCGAGCGTCAGCTGCCAGCATTCGGCCGCCTCGGTCGCATCAGCCGGGCGGAAGACGATGTGGTTGGGGATGGCGCGCAGTGCCGCCAGGTGCTCGACCGGCTGGTGGGTCGGGCCGTCTTCGCCGAGACCGATCGAATCGTGGGTCATGACGAAGCCGACGCGGATGCCCATCAGCGAGGCCAGGCGCATGGCCGGGCGGGCATAGTCGGAGAAGCACAGGAAGGTGCCGGAGTAGGGGATGACGCCGCCATGCAGCGACATGCCGTTCATGGCAGCGCACATGCCGAGTTCGCGGATGCCGTAGTGGACGAAGCGCTGGCCGTAGTCTTCGGCCGAGATCGGCTTGGTCTGGCTGGTCTTGGTGTTGTTGGAGCCGGTCAGGTCGGCGGAGCCGCCGATGGTCTCGGGCACGACGCCGTTGATGACCTCGAGCGCCATTTCCGAAGACTTGCGGGTGGCGACCTTCGGCTTGTCGGCGGCGAGCTTCTTCTTGTAGTCGGCAATCGCGGCGTCGAAGCCGGCCGGCAGGTCGCCCCGCATGCGGCGCTCGAACTCGGCGCGGATTTCGGTCTCGGTCTCGGCGAGGCGCTTTTCCCAGTCATTGCGCTTCTTGGCCGAGTTGAGGCCGGCGAGGCGCCATGCGTCGAGGATGTCGGAAGGAATCTCGAAGGCCGGGTATTCCCAGCCGAGCGCCTTGCGGGTGGCTTCGATTTCGGCGGCACCGAGCGGCGAACCATGGACCTTGTTGGTGCCGGCCTTGGCCGGCGAGCCGAAGCCGATGGTGGTCTTGGCGGCGATCAGGGTCGGGCGGTCGGAACGCTTGGCGGCCTCGATGGCGCCGGCGATCGCTTCGGGATCATGGCCGTCGATGGCCAGCGTGTTCCAGCCGGATGCGGCGAAACGGGCGAGCTGGTCGGTCGAGTCGGCAAGCGAGATCGGGCCGTCGATGGAAATGTTGTTGTGGTCCCAGAAGACGACCAGCTTGTTGAGCTTGAGGTGACCGGCAAAAGACAGCGCTTCCTGCGAGATGCCTTCCATGAGGCAGCCGTCGCCGGCGAGCACGTAGGTGTAGTGGTCGACGAGCTTGTCGCCGAACTGGGCATTCATGATGCGTTCGGCGAGCGCCATGCCGACCGCGTTGGCGAGGCCCTGGCCGAGCGGACCGGTGGTCGTCTCGATGCCGGCGGCGTGGCCGTATTCGGGGTGGCCGGCGGTCTTGGAGCCGAGCTGGCGGAAATTCTTGATCTGCTCGATGGTCATGTCCTCGTAGCCCGAGAGATAGAGCAGCGAGTAGAGCAGCATCGAGCCATGGCCGGCCGACAGCACGAAGCGGTCGCGGTCGTGCCAATGCGGGTTGGCCGGATCATGCTTGAGGAAGCGGGTGTAGAGCACGGTGGCGATGTCGGCGGCGCCCATCGGCAGGCCGGGATGGCCGGAATTGGCCTTCTCGACCGCATCCATGGACAGAAAGCGGATCGCATTGGCCATCCGGTCGTGTTTTTCGCGCGAGGACATCGTCCCTCCCATAAGCCGTGGAAACTGGGGCGATGGGAGCCCCGGAAAAGTGCGCGACACATAGCAGGCACAGGGCTTGAGTCAATAAATCGGTGCGTTTTCACAGCCGCATTGCGGCGCCAAGTCACGCCCCGGCCACTTTCCTGTGTCGGGCTGGACACGCTTAGTGGGGGAAAGACAAAACAGCTTTGTTGACGCCTCCTTCAACCGGTGCCTAATGTTTCGGTGATAACGCGTTCTGAAACGTGCGCGATTCGGTGATGGGCGAGGGTCTACGGGAGCCATGACCGGGGATACGACACTCAGGGAAGTCATTGGCCGGCTAGGCAAGGCGATCGATACGCTTGAGGGCGCGGTCGCCGCACGGCTGGAACATGAGCAGGACTACGGCGAAGCCGAAGCGGAGGTCCAGCGCATGAATGCCGACCGGGCGCGCCTGGCGCAGGAGCTCGACAATTCCGAAGCCCGCGCCGAACGTCTGGAAGAAGCCAACAAGGAAGTTTCCCGGCGGCTCGTGACCGCCATGGAGACGATCCGCGCCGTGCTGGACAGGTAGGATGGAGATGGCGCAAGTCACGGTTACCATCGACGGCAAGCAATACCGCATGGCCTGTGACGAGGGGCAGGAAGAGCACCTCATCGATCTCGCCAGCCGCTTCGACCGCTACGTGCTGCACCTCAAGGACTCGTTCGGCGAAATCGGCGACCAACGCCTGACCGTGATGGCCGGCATCATGGTGATGGACGAGCTGTCGGAACTGCAGAAACGCGTCAAGGGCATGGAAACCGAGGTCCTGACGCTGCGCAAGACGCGTGACGACGCACTGACCAAAGCCGACAAGAACGACGCCGCGCTGACCGGCGCGCTGGGCTCGCTGGCCGAGCGCATGGAGCAGCTGGCGCTGAGCCTGGTGAAGAAAGTTTAGGGACGGGCTTCCAGCTTCCCGTGCATGACCCCGAAAATCGGAAACGATTTTCGGAAAAGGCCATGCACCGGTTCAAAGTGCGTCCTTTGCGCGTCCAAGTGGACGCGCGGCGATGTAGGGGAAGATGGAGACCAAAACGAAAAACGCGCCGGTTTTGCCGGCGCGTTTTTTTGTTTGTCGAAGCTGTAAGGCTCAGGCGTCGATGGTGCGGAGCGCCTGGGCCTGCTTCTTGGCGGCGGCCTTGACCGCGTCCTGCACCTTTTCGAAAGCGCGGACCTCGATCTGGCGGACACGCTCGCGGGAGATGTCGAACTCGGCCGAAAGCTCTTCCAGCGTCAGCGGCTCGTCGGACAGACGGCGCGCCTCGAAGATGCGCTTTTCGCGGTCGTTGAGCACCGACATGGCGCTCGCCAGCATGCCGCGGCGGTTGTCGAGCTCGTCCTGCTCGATGAGCATGGTTTCCTGGCTGTCATGGTCGTCGACAAGCCAGTCCTGCCACTCGCCCGACTCGCCTTCGCTGGCGCGGATCGGCGCGTTGAGCGAGGCGTCGCCAGACAGGCGGCGGTTCATCGACACGACCTCGGCCTCGGATACGTTGAGGCGGGTGGCGATCTCGGTGATGTGCTCGGGCTTCAGGTCGCCATCGTCGAGTGCCTGGATCTTGCCCTTGACCTTGCGCAGGTTGAAGAACAGGCGCTTCTGGTTGGCGGTGGTGCCCATCTTGACCAAGGACCACGAGCGCAGGATGTACTCCTGGATCGAGGCCTTGATCCACCACATGGCATAGGTGGCGAGACGGAAGCCACGCTCCGGCTCGAATTTCTTGACGGCCTGCATCAGGCCGACATTGCCTTCCGAGATGACCTCGCCGATGGGCAGGCCGTAGCCGCGATAGCCCATGGCGATCTTGGCCACGAGACGCAGGTGGCTGGTGACCAGCTTGTGGGCGGCTGAGGTGTCCTCATGCTCGTTATACCGCTTGGCGAGCATGTACTCTTCCTGCGGCTGGAGCATCGGAAAGCGGCGGATTTCTTCCAGGTAGCGGCTGAGGCCGCCTTCGCCGGAGACGATACTGGGTAGTGACTGGGCCATAAAGCGCCCTCCCTCTTTGCGAGAAATGCTCCCTGATCCAGGCGAGCATGTGGCGCGGCTGCCGGATGCCTGTCGCGCCATGGGGTATAATACAGGAACAAAACCAGAAAAGACACGATTTGTTCAACGCGAAACAGACTGTCACGCCTAAGTGAACAATACGAGTCAGGTTTTCTGATCGAAGGTTCAGAGATTGCGAAAGCCTTCGACCAATTCCCCCATGTCGCGAGGCAAGGGTGCCTCGAACCGCATGATCAAGTGGGTAGCCGGATGGCGAAATGCAAGGAGGCGGGCGTGCAAAGCCTGGCGCGGAAACGCCTTGACGTTCGACTTCAGTGGCTCGGGCAGGCGGTTCGACTTGGTGCGGAAAGCCTGGCCGTAATCGGGGTCGCCGAGGACGGGGTGGCCGATATGGGCCATGTGGACGCGGATCTGGTGGGTGCGGCCGGTTTCGAGCCGGCACTCGACCAGGCTGGCGGCGGCAAACTCCCCTTGTTCGGAACCGAAACGCTCCAGCACGGTGAAATGGGTGATGGCGTGGCGGGCGTCGTCGCGGTGCTCCGGCACGACCGCGCGGCGAACGCGGTCGGCGTGGCGGCCGAGCGGGGCATCGATGGTGCCGGTCATGCGCTGCGGGAAGCCCCAGACGAGCGCGTCATAAGCGCGTTCGAGATCGCCGGTGCGGCCGTGGTCGGCGAAGGCCTCCGACAGCGACTTGTGGGCGCGGTCGGTCTTGGCGACGACCATGACGCCCGAGGTTTCCTTGTCGAGGCGATGGACGATGCCCGGCCGCTTGACGCCGCCGATGCCCGACAAGCTGTCGCCGCAGTGATGGATCAGCGCATTGACCAGCGTGCCGGTCCAGTTGCCGGCGCCGGGATGGACGACGAGGCCGGCCGGCTTGTTGATGACGATCAGCTCGTCGTCTTCATAGAGGATGTCGAGCGGGATCGCTTCGCCCTCGGGATCGGCCGGTTCGGGTTCGGGCATGTCGATGGCAATCTGGTCGCCCGCGGCGAGCTTGCGCTTGGCTTCGCCGACGACATTGCCGGCAATGCGCACGGCACCTTGCTTGATCAGCGCCTGGACGCGGCTGCGCGACAGGTCGGGCGCGAGGCGGCCGGCCAGCCACTGGTCGAGCCGCAGGCCTGCGGCATCGGCGTCGGCCTCGAGCACTATCAAAGTGCCTGTCGCTTCGCTATCTGATGCGCTCATAACAATTGTTCCGGAAGTTTGACATGTCTCGGCCCGCCATCGAAGAAGAAGACAAGCCGCTCGACCCATCGGTTGAGCGCGTCCGCAGGAAACTCGTCCGCTTCTTCATCATCAATATAGGGCTGTTGTTCATCGCCCTTATGGCCGTCCTCGGCGGCGTTGTCTACAAATCACAGACGCTCGAGGCAACGGCCCCGGTGGCCAGCGGCGACATCCAGGTGCCGGCGGGCGGCCAGATCAGCGGCGAGATCGTGTTGCCGGTGGGCGCCAAGATCATGTCGCAGGCGCTGTCGGGCAACCGCATCTCGATCGACGCCGAACTCGTCGACGGCAGCCGGACCATCTTCCTCTACGACATCGCCGCGCGTCGCCTGATCGGCCAGTTCCAGGTGCGCAACAAGTGAGCGGCTTTGCCGCTTCGGGGCGCCGTGTCGCTACTGTCTCGGTCGTCGTCGCCGACTACGACCAGGCGATCGCCTGGTATGTCGACAAGCTCGGCTTCATGCTTGCCGAGGATGTCGACCTCGGCGGCGGCAAGCGCTGGGTGACGGTCGCGCCGGGCGGCGGCCAAGGCGCCAGACTGCTGCTCGCCAAGGCGGATAGCGAGAGCCAAGTGGCCGCGATAGGCAACCAGACCGGCGGCCGCGTCTTCCTGTTTCTCGAAACCGACGATTTTGCCCGCGACCATGCGCTGATGCTGGCCAAGGGCGTCGAATTTCGCGAGGAGCCGCGCCACGAGGCCTACGGCACCGTTGCTGTGTTCGCCGATATCCACGGCAATCTCTGGGATCTGCTCGAGCCGAAGCGCTGATACCCCTGCGGCAGCAAGGCCGGGCGCAAATAACGGCTTTGGGGCTGTTGCTTTTTCGAAACCGCCAGCCTATATCGCCGATCTCGGCTGCGCCCATCGTCTAGCGGTCAGGACACCGCCCTCTCACGGCGGGAACAGGGGTTCGATTCCCCTTGGGCGTACCAAGTTTTCCAAGCACTTGTTTTACTTCGGGCTGAAACCGTCAAATGACGGTCAAGCAAGACGGCGGTCGTGATCGTGAAGCTCGCATCGGCGATCGTCGCCGGGGGTCCGAGCGCTTCATGCAACAATCCCCGAAGCGCCGGACGACACTTCGGGGCATATTGTCGACGTCATTCACTTGCCTGTAGTCACTTGCCTGTAGTCACTTGCTTGTCGCCGCCTGCTCGACGATGGCGGCAACGGCTTCGGGCTTCGAGACATAGACGGCATGGCTGCCTGCCGTTTCGATTACGGTCGACCCGGCGCGCTCGGCCATCATGCGCTGCGCTGCCGGCGGGATCATGCGGTCGTCGGAGGCGACCAGGTAGTAGCTCGGCTTGGCCTTCCAGGCCGGATCGGTGACGGCGCCAGCCAGGGCTTCGACACCCCACGGAACCTGCGAGTCGGCCATGAAGGACGCGACATCGGCGTCAACGTCAGCGGCGAAGGAGGCGGCGAACTTGCCCTTGTCGAGGAACAGGAAACCATCGACGGGCGGCAGGATCGGCGGCACGGGAGCGCCGGCAGGCGGATTGGCGATCAGCGAGGACACGGACTCGCCCTTGTCGGGTGCGAAAGCGGCGATGTAGACGACAGCCTTCACCTTCTCGTCCGTGCCGGCTTCACTGACGACCACGCCGCCATAAGAATGGCCCACGAGAACAACCGGACCGTCCTGCTCGGCAATCGCGCGCTTGGTGACAGCCACGTCGTCAGCCAGCGAGGTCGTCGAGTTCTGAACGATGGTGACGTTGTAGCCGTCCTTCTTGAGGATGTTGTAGACGCCCTGCCAGCCCGAACCGTCGACGAAACCGCCATGGACGAGGACGACGTTCTTTGCGCCTGTCGGCTGGGCTGCGGCGGGGGTGAGAGCGGTTGCAGCCAGGGCGAGCGTTGCGGCTGCGGCGGTGATGAGCGTGTTGGTCATTTCGGTATCTCCTTTTGTGTTTGCCGCGACAATCATTATCGCGATAATCACTGTGTATGGCAGCACGCTTCCCTTGTAAAGCGATTTCTTTATCGCGATATCATTTTGTGTGGTAAGGGGTGTCCGAGCCACCAGATGGAGACCACAATGGCCAACGACCCAGTGCTGCCGCTTGATGGCCAGCTTTGCTTTTCGATCTATTCCGCCTCACTCGCCATCCAGCGGGTATATAAGCCGATGCTGGACGAGCTTGGCGTCACCTACACGCAGTATCTGGTTCTGAGCACCCTTTGGGAGCGCGACGGGCTGACGATCGGCGCCATCGCCGACAGGCTGGCGCTGGAGCCAAGCACGATCACGCCGGCGGTCAAACGGCTGGAGGCCGCAGGCTTTGTGGCCCGTCAACGCAGCACGACAGATGAAAGACAGGTGCAGGTCCAACTGAGCAAGAAGGGCGCGGACCTTCACGCCGAGACGGGCTGCCTGACATCAGCGCTGCTGCTCAATTCGGGCTTCACGGTGCCCGACATGATCGAACTGAACCGCAAGGTGCAGTTGCTGCGTGACGGCATGCGAAACGCTGTCGCGCCAGTTTCAGCGGCGTGACCCTTCGCCCCTGAAACGCCTCTCCTGGTAGCATCGAGCCGAACAAGACAAGCGGTAAGGCGGACAGACGTTCTTGACCGGGTACGGATCGATCTGGAGCCGACAGCTTCTCCAGACTCATTCATCGATCGGCGCAGGTGAACGGGCAGGCGCTTAGCCTGCCCGAAACACTCATTTTGTGCGGCAGCGGCCGGTCTTGGTGGTTTCCTTGTCACCATCGTCATAGGCGATGGTGACTTTTTCGCCGGCCAGCGAGGTGATGGTGCCCTTGTACCACTCGCCGGCGCCCTTGAAGTTGCACTCGACCTTGGTGCCGATCATCCAGTCGTAGGGACGGACCTTGCTGAGGTTTGTCGTTTCGCGCTCGTTGTCGTCGTAGCGGACGGTGATCGTGTCGCCCTGCACCTTTTCGATGACGCCCGCGAACCAGTAGCCGGAGCCCTTGTAGTTGCCCAGTACCCAGTCGCCCGTCGTCTGGGCGCTCGCCATGCCTGCGGTGGCGAGCATGGCGCCTGCAGCCAGTAGAACTGAAAGATGTCGCGTCAAAATTTCACCCTTGGGATTACCCCAGCCCCCATTGAGCTGCGTAAGCATCCATATGTGAGCCGATGTGAATGCACGGTGAAAATTGTCTCGCCGGACCCACATAATTCGGCCGGCGACGGTGCTGTGCTGGACGTCCTTGAACCGCCGGACGACCGGCGGAACCTTGCGTGCCGACGGGCGTTGCGTTGGCAAAGGAGAACCATTGCCATGTTTCGAGCGCTAGCACTGCTTGTCGTCGGTTATGCCGCCTACAGGATGGGCCGGGAGTTCATCGCCAGCGTGCCGTCGGATTTCGATCCGGTGCCTGCGCCCTCGGCTACGCCCAAGCGCCACCGCAAGCCGGCCGCGAAGCCGAGTGCCAAGGCTGGGGCCGCGGCGACCACGCACTGAGGTTGCTTGGATTAGCCTTAAGCCGGCCGAACGAGTTCGGTGGGACGCGGGACCTCCGTCTCGAGGGTTCGGATCCGCTCCGGCTGCTCGGTTTCGGGCGGTTCAGGCTCGGCCGCTGTGTCGCGATCGTGCTCGAACTGCTGTGCCTCCGGCAACGGGTGCAGCCAGTTTTCGCGACGGCCGGTCCACAATTCATATTCAGGCGTGAGATCTGACGGCACGACGTCGAGGCTGCCAAGCATGACTTCGGCCTCGTCGCCGCGGACAAAGGTCACGCGGCTGCCGCAGGTGACGCAGAAGCTCCTGTTGCCATATGTGCTGACCTGGCCGCTCTGTTCGAGGGCCGAGATCGGCCAGACCGCATAGGCGGAAAACGCCGAACCGCTGGTCTTGCGGCAATCGGCGCAGTGGCAAATTCCCACCCTGAGAGGTTGACCGGTGACCCGGAAGGCAACGGCACGGCAATAGCAGCTGCCAAATCGAATGGTTTCGCCGCTACGATTTTCCATGGCAGGGCTCCTTTCCGCTTCAACGGAAAGCTATGGCCAAACGTTCCCGACGCTAAAGCGGCATGCGGCCACGTTTCGGCGTGACTATCCACGGATCGATCGACACCGGATCGGCTTCGCGGATTCCGACGGAACGGGCGAATCCGGCGAAGGCGTTGCGGGCTCCGTCGACCGACAGGCGGTCCTCGCGCGCCGCATGACATGCCCGCATCGCCGTGTTGTAGATCGGACCACGCCGCTGTTCGGGCCACCTTGCCAAAAAGCCGAGCGCGTCGGCGACGCTTGCGATCTGCAGGATTGCCTGATCCGCGTCCTTGACGAAAATCGGGCTGGAAAAGTTTGTTGCTGTCATCACTTCCTCCTGGTCATGGACCGTCTTTCGAGCAAGCGACCTGCCGGCAATGGCGCGACAAGCTGACCAGGAAAATGGCGACGGCTGCCTTCCCAGTCAAGAATGCAGTTCAAGCCGTGCCTGGTGGCATGGCCAGTATTCCGGCCTCGTTGCAGAAGCTTTCGAAAGCTTCCCGGGCCTCGTCGACAGGGATCGAACCGTTGATCGCGGCCTGCATGGCGTTTTCAGCCAGGTAGAAGAACGGATTACGCTTGTCCTGAGGCCAACCGCCAAGAAACTCGACGGCGTCAGGCACCGAGACGACCTCGCGCAACGAAAACTCTCCATCCCTGATCCAGACGTTCGGTGTAAAATCCATCCACCAAAACGCGGCTGAGGACGGAGAGTTGCATCGGCCGTCTTTGCTGGCCGCGGCGCTGTTGTCGCACGCCGCATGCCCGGCATCTCTCGGCGCTGCTAACCGGAACTCATTCGGTAACGGCCGCGGCTCCGCAATTCGGCTCGCCGTCCGGCACGCCCCTGTCCTTGAGCCAGGCAATCACGTCGCTGCGGCCGAGATGGGTGTAGACGCCGCCCGAACCGCAGGCCTTGTCGGGAAAGCGGTGGTTGACGGGGAGGGCGCGCGAAATGACGCCAAACGGGATGAAGTTGCCACGGGCGCGAAAGAAGGCCGGCCCGCCGCTGTCGCCGCCGCAGGTGTCGCGCGCTGTGCCGCGAATGGGCGTGGCGCCGGCGATGAATTCGGCGAATGGCAGGCAGCTCAGGCCGCGCGCCTGCCTTGTGGCGCACAGGACCGAGTCGAGGCTGACGACGGCTTCCTGGCGACTGCCGAGATCCTGGGCCGCCGAGCCGCTGAAGCCGTAGCCGGCGACGCTGATGTTTTCGGGCGGTGTCGGAAACCAGTGGGCGGCGAACTCGATTGCCGGCAACAGGCTGTATTGCGGGCAGGTCGTGGCGATGTCGGTCGACCACAGCGGTTGCGTGATCTCCAGCAGCGCCAGGTCGTCGCCGCGCGGAATGTAGTGCTTGTCACAGTTGTAGTTGCCGAAGCGCGAAACAAACGTGCCCGAACGAAACTTGCCCTTGTCGAAGTCCTCGTTGGTGACCCGGTAGTTGGTGGCGCCGCAGGTGCAGTGGGCGGCGGTGAGAATGCGACGGGCCGAGACGTAGAGCCCGCTGCACACCCTTGTTTCGTTATCCTGGGCAAAGGCGATGCCGACGATCTTGCGATCGTCGCTCGGCGTGCCGCCGATCACCGAAATGCCGAGTGGCAGCGGCGCGGGCACGGTCACGCCAGCCGGCAGGCGGCCCGTCTGCGTCGGGTCTGCGGCCGCTGGCAACCAACTCGACAGAATGACCAGCAAGGCAATCGCAGCGCGCACGAACGCCAGGCGCATGACCGTCACTCGGCGTAATATCTGAGGCAGTCTTCAGAGGCGAATTTGATGCGTTCGCACCGCGCCATTTCGTCCGCGGTCAGCGCGGCCGACCGTGGCGAAGGCAGAACGGTGCTGCGAGGAGCGAGAGCGTCGACATTGTCTCCGGCAGAGAGGCGCGCCGCCACGACCTTGTTGAGCGCGGCTTCGCTGTCGTTCAGGGATGCCTGTGATTGTAGTCGGGTCGAACGGGCCCCCGCCACGCCGCCGGTGGCTGAATTGACTGTCGCCTCGATGATCTTGAGCGGCAATTGGGCGACGGCGAGGCCTTAGGAGGGTTTGTTGACCTTTACCTGGGTCAAGGCGCCGTCGACGAAGGTGATCGTCGTCGCGCGCGCGACGAACAGGGTGCGCCTGATGTCAATCCGGAACATCGGCGAGCCATTGGCGAAAGCGTGCGGCACGAGCTGGGTGGTGACGCCCTTTTCGACGACATGGACCATCAGCGAGGCCGGACGGCGATAGTAGATGCCGGGTGCCGCGCGAGGCGGCAATGTGGTGTCGACCATTGCGCCCTGCACGTAGGTGGTGCCGAGCGAGTGCTTGCCGCAGCCCGGGCTCCATAGCCCGGGTGCTACCTCGACCTCGACGCAGGAGTTGTGCTGGCTGAGGCTGGCGTTGACGGCCATCGCATCGCGATAGCTGAACGGGTCGAAGGAAATGTCCTTGAGCAATGGCTGGCTTATGGGAGTGTCGCGCAGTCGCACGACAAGCTTGGCGACCTCGACCAGGATATCGGCGGTCCTGTCCGTAAGCGTTGCGCTCACCGATTTGAGCAGGCCGTTCTCGTAATCGACGGTGATGTCGTCATCGGAAAGCGGCGAAAGCGCCAGGCCGGTTTCGAGTGCCAGCCGGCGGTCCTGCACCGGCGTGCTGGCAACGACGATCCGCTGGCTGGTCTTGTCGCCGTAGAGCTTCACATTGAGCAAATGCTTGGGCAGGTAATAGACGCCGGCCTTCTGGCCGTCGCCCGAGGTGTAGGCTTGCGTCACTGGCTGGCTGTTGACTGCCGAGCAGGCTGTGAGCGCAAGCGTGGCGGCGGCGATGGCGTACCGCAAATAGTCCCTGGTATCGCAACCCATGCAGTCCCCCTGCTATCAAAAGTTGCTTTGTAGAATTTATACAACTTTAAATTTAGCAGAAAGCCGAAGCCTTGTCCCGTGGTTGTTGGTTTGACGATCGACGGCGGTCGATCAGTGGCATTTCGCAGTCAGGAGAAAGCATCGGCCGACAGCGCTGGACTTGCCTTGCCGACACGAAATCATCTTGTGCTGTCGGTTCTCCTTGGGCATGAGCAGTGCTCAATCCAGTATTGCTCGATATCAGCTGGCTGGGTTGCTGCCCGGAACCGGAGCTGCCCGACAGGCGGCCCATTGCCACAAAATGCAATTGCATCGCGACGTTGAAATGCACACGCCCGTCCAGAGTTCGCCCCGCCGCCCGACAGACCCAATGAGTGCAGAGGAGTTGACGGCGCATCCGCTCTTTCCACGCATTGACCGCCGCCTGGCTCTCCACCTGATCGCCATCCACGAGCAGACGCCAAGGCTGGCACGGCTCAAGGCTTCGCATCGCAAATGGCTGATGACCCAGTCGCTCTATGCGCTGACGCTCGAACGCACCGAGGACGACCCCGATTCCGGTCTTTCCCAGTCGCGCCTGGTCGAAATCGCCACCAGCATCGGCGCTGTGAGCCACAACACGGCAAGGGCCTTTCTGCAGGAGTTGCTGACCTACAAGTTTCTGGCTGAGATACCCACCCCTCACGACAAGCGGCTGCGCCTGCTCGATACGACCGAGGCGAGCCGGAAGGCGATGACGGGCTGGTTCATGGGGCATATGAGCTGCCTCGATGAACTGGACAATGGCGGCCGCCATGCCCGCTGTGCGGCCGACGGCAGGATCTTCCGGGCGGCCCAGCCGCGCGCCGCGCGCCGGCTCATCGAAAACCCGTTGTGGCGCTATCCGGCCGAAAGCATCAATTCGTTCCTGCAGTCGGAACTGGGCGGGATGATCCTGCACGAGATCATCTCGCGCATCGACGACTTCACGCCGCGGGACGGCAAGGTGGTCGTCGGCCCCTCCAGCCTCGCGGAACTCGCCGCGCAATACTTTATCTCCGTCACGAACCTGCGCAGGATGTTCAGGAAGGCGGAGACAAGCGGCCTGATTGGCTGGCCGGTGACATCGGAACAGCGGGTACTGTGGCTGTCGGCCGCGTTCCTGGACGACTATTTCCTGTGGCAGGCGCAGAAATTCGCAGCCCTGGACGAGGCCTATTGCTGGGCGGTTCAGAACGTCGCCGGAGACACCACTGCGTCACCGCCTGATGCGGCAGAACTGTCACAACATGCTGGAGCGGCAGAATAGCACCAGATTTGGTCGTTTACCGGGCGCGGAGCTAGCCTCTATCACGCACCGCAGGGCGTGCAGCAGTCAGTTTTCAGGGCAACGAATAGTTGCCGTGTTGTGCCCCTTCATTCCAGGGGTTTTTCATGAAAACAGTTCTTCTTGCTTCGACCTTCCTGTTTGCCGTTGCAGGCAGCGCCCTTGCTGCCGATGTGGTTGCCCGCGAGCCGGCGCCCGCGGCAGCGCCCGCAGGTTTTGTCTGGACCGGCGGCTATGTCGGCCTGCATGGCGGCTACGCCTGGCTCAATGGCACGGTCGATGTCGCTACGGCCGAACGGCCCTTCGATATCGATGGCTTCGACAACGGGCTGCTGGGTGTCCACGCAGGCTACAATTGGCAGCTCAATGGCAACTTCATCGCTGGCGTCGAGGCCGACATCTCGCACAGCTGGACCAAGCGTGACCTGGTCGTCCGCGTCAGCCTTCCCGATTTCCCGCCGATGAACGTGCCCGTCGAAGCCGGGACCGATTGGCAGGGCAGCGCGCGCCTGCGTGCCGGCTACGCGATGGACCGCACGCTGCTTTTCGCAACCGGCGGCGTGGGCTTCGCCAACACCTACGTGAAGATGCAGGCATACGACGAAAGCAAGACGTTCCTCGGCTGGACCGTGGGCGCCGGCATCGAGCATGCGTTCACCGACAACTGGATCGGCCGCTTCGAATACCGCTATGCCGACTTCGGGTCCGAGACGTTTCCTGGAGACGTCAAGATCGATCTCAAGGAGCACACAGTGCGCGCCGGCATCAGCTACAAGTTCTGACCGGCACTGCTTGCAAAACAAAGCCCGGCCTCGCGCCGGGCGCCCGCATCGACAAGGCCGTCGGCTTTCACTCGTTTGGCAGTGCCCGCACGAACTCGACGCCGTCGATGACGAGCAGGCGGGGCTCGGGGGCGGCGGCGATGCGCTGGACGCCATCGCTGCAGGAAAATACCGGCCAGCCGCTGTCGGCGCACAGGATCTCGACGAACCAGTTGCCGAGTTGGTCGGTCAGACTGATGCGCAAGGCGCCGTCCTTGAGGCGCCGCGCATGTGAGCCGTTGGTTGCGGTCCACGTCCACGGCCCGCCGAGTGGCGGTCGGGAGAACATGACAAACGGATAGGTCCTGAGTGGCAGGTCTTCGTATTCGGCCGCCATGCGATAGCGCATCATCGCGGTGGTGTAGTCGGCGGCGATGGACGGCCAGCGCGCGTAAAGAAAGCCAACGCCATGCTGATGCGGATCGACCAGCAACTGCCGGGCACGGCTTTCGGCAGCATGAACCGCTGTGGCCATGGCAATGGCCGCGATGGCGGCAAGCAGCGTGGCGATGCGTCGCGACATGTGCCCGGGCCTTGGAGCCCGTCCCTGACCGGAACGAGCGCCAATTTTCTCGTTGGAGCGTGACCTTGCCCGAGAACCCGTTTCCCAGTTTTCGGGAAAGAATCAGTCGACGTCATTGTCGCCGCTTGCCGTAGCGGGATCAATGGCGGGATCAAATCCGCAGATTGATTGCCAGGGGTCAGAGAAAATTCGGGAAAATGAATCGACACAAAAAACCCGAGCGCCCAGTGCGCTCGGACATCAGGGCCGCCCAAAGCGCTCGGTGAAGCGTGCCAGCAGCCTGGCATCAACATCACCACCGCCCGAAAGCCGAGTGCTTTCGGGCTATCAATTCGGGGTTGCAGTCCGCCTTTTCGTCAGGCGGCGGTTCTCGTCCTGAAACGGGGTATGCTTGCCAGCAGCAGGTCCTTGTCACGCACGCCGCTACGATAAAGCTTGAGGAGCGTCCTCGCTATTTCGCTTGCCCATACCGAGCTCGGATCTTCGCCGCGTTCGTGGCAAATCTGGTCGAACACATGCTGAAGAAGCGCGAGATCCCTGGGATAAATCGGGGAGTTAGGCTGGGTGAAAAGTACGTGCTCCATAGTCTTCTCCCATATGGTGCTTGTTCTTTTGTCTTATGCTTTGCTGCTGAGTTTTTGCCTGCTTGCTGTCACGGTCAGCAAAGCTGATCGCGATCGACAACTAAATCCCCGCCTATGCCCGTGGGTATAGAACGAGGATAGAGTTCAGCATCGTCACGTATGTGGAAGCATCTGCCGCAGGCGATAGCATCGATATGCCTCCTTGAGGCAAAGGTTGCATGCTGGCGTGGGTCATTTCAGGGCGGAAATTCTGCTCTACAACCTGTGTGATGTCGAGTCACTCTGGGTTGCATCGGAGTTGCAAGCAAAGGTGCTGAAAACCTGGTGAAAGGACCCGCCGCGAGGGGGGCGGCGGGCCCTTTCTGAGCGTGGCTGAAAGGAAAAGACCACGCCCGATGTGCCTGGATGCAACTCTCCGGGGCGGGAAATGGTTCCGCGCAAGAGGCTTTGCCTTACATCCTGACATCGACCGTGATCGCAATCCTTTATCATTTGTTCACCATCAACTCCGCACCATTCACATGCGCAATGTATCGAGTGCGCGTCTTTGGCAACGCCCGGCGGGCTGCACAACCCTTCGCCCGCCGGTGCGCCTCAGGCCTGCCATGGCCTTTCCAACGCTGCCTGCATGACTTAGCCTGACGTCACCGTCCTGCCGGCCAGCCGGATGGCGGCACCGGACCGCGGGATCGAAGGAAAGGCACAAAAGCTTGGCTGAAATGACCATCATCGTTGAATTCGAGACACTGGACGGGGCGGAGGAGCAGTTCCTCGACCTGATCTCGGAACATGCCCGCGCCACGTTGCAGGAAGAGCCGGGCTGCCTGCGCTTCGAGGTCATCAAGCCGGTGGAGCGTGACGGCACGCCGATCGCCAACAAGGTGATGGTCAACGAGCTTTATGCCGACGACTCGGCGGTTGCTGCGCATGAGCGCAATCCGCGTATGTCGGATGTGCAGGCGGCACTCTCGCCCTTGCTCAAGTCGCGCCGGATGATCCGGGCCAGGTCGCTCGGCCTCGTCGATCCCAATGGCGGCATGCGGCCGGAAGAGCTCAACGCGGCCAATGACGATTAGCCGAGAGGTTTCGGACGCTCTTGAGGCTGCGACTGGCGGTTTCCTGGTCGTCCGCTTGTGACGCTGCGGAAAGTAAGTGCAGATTCGGCGGTAGCTTTTCGCAGCTTCTCATTTCGATTACATTTGAATCCGCTCATGTATGGCGCCGCGGCGTTAAGGTTAGTCAGTCGTTAATGCTTCTGCGGCAAGGTTTGTCGCGGCGGTCTGCGGGGGAGCAGCATCGCTCCATGCATGCAGGGCTGACGGATGCGGAAAATTCTGGGCTCGGACGTCAACGATCCGACCGGCGAGCCGGCCAATGAGCGGGGGCTGACGAACCAGGCTGGCGATGCGCGGGCCCGGGACGATCTCAGCCTGCCTTATGCCGATCTCGAACGCACCATCGATTCGATGAACATGGGCGTGGTGCTGGTTGATGCCGGCCTGAACGTGCAGTTCATCAACAGGGCCTTCTACGACATCTGGAAGCTGACCGTCGGCCAGGTCGCCATGGGCTGCCCGTTCAGGGCCCTGATGGACATCAACCGCTATAGCGGGGTCTACGCCATTCCCGACGGCGACTGGGAAAGCTACGTCGCCTTGCGCGAGTCCGAGATCTCGGCCGGCGATGTCGCGCCGCGCGAATTCCGCCGCGCCGACGGCTGCACCATGATCTATTCGGTCACGGCCCTTTCCGGCGGCAAGCGGTTGGTTTCGTACTACGACGTCAGCGAGATGAAGCGGCGCGAGGTCGAAGCCGTCGAGGCCCGCCACCGGCTGGCCGAAGTGCTGGAATCGCTGCCGGCGGGCGTCATCATCTACGACCGCGACGACCGTTTCGTGCTTGCCAACCGCAAGCTCAAGAGCGCGTTGCCGGCGCTCAGCGGCGTCTTGACCGAGGGCCACACACTGCGCGACAGCATGGTGCTGGCGCAGCGCTCGGGCTACTTCCGCGACACCAGCGACGAAGATCTCGATGACCTGTATGACGCCGATCCCGAAGCCTGGGTCGAGGGCATGGTCGAGCGCTATCACACCAGCCAGGCGGTGCGGGAACGGCGCAATCCCGACGGGCGCTGGTACCAGATCTTTGACCAGCGGCTGGCCGACGGAACCTTCATCGGCGTGCGCGTCGACATCACCGAACTCAAGCAGCGCGAGCGCGCGCTGCAGGACTCGATGCGCGAGAACGAGGTGTTCCGCAGCCTGATCGACAATGTTCCGGTGTCGATCTACGCCAAGCACGCCGACCTCAGGCTGATGTATGTCAACCAGGGCTGGTGCGAGCTGACCGGCTATTCCAAAGAGGAAGCCATCGGCAAGACCGACCTGGAGATCTTCGGCGCCGAAGGCGAGCCCTTCATGGAGGCCGACCGCGAGGTCATGCGTAGCGGCACGACGGTGGAGATCGAAGAGACGGCGACAAGCGCCGACGGGATGGTGCGCCATCAGTTCGCACGCAAGGGCGCGATGGTGGCGTCCGACGGCTCGCTTTACCTGATCGGCTCGACCACCGACATCACCGAGCTCAAGCAGCGCGAGACGGAGCTTGAGGAAGCGCAGCGCCGGGCCGTGCTGGCCGACCGCGCCAAGTCGGAGTTCCTCGCCAATATGAGCCATGAAATCCGCACGCCGATGAACGGCGTGCTCGGCATGGCCGAGCTTCTGGCGAAGTCCGATCTCGATCCGAAGCAGAAAACCTTCACCGACATCATCGTCAAGTCAGGCAATGCGCTGCTGACGATCATCAACGACATCCTCGATTTCTCGAAGATCGATGCCGGCCAGCTGGTGCTCGACCCGATCCCGTTCAACCTGTCGGAGGCGATCGAGGACGTTGCCACGCTGATGTCGACGCGGGCCAAGGAGAAGGACCTCGAACTGATCGTCCGGATGCAGCCCGATCTCCGGCACCTCTATGTCGGCGACGTCGGCCGCATCAGGCAGATCATCACCAATTTGCTCGGCAATGCGGTGAAGTTCACCGATTCTGGCCATGTGCTCGTCGATGTGACTGGTCGCAGCGATGGCGAGGCCACCAAGCTGCACGTAGCCGTTACCGACACCGGCATCGGTATCCCCGAAGCCAAGCTCAAGCTGGTGTTCGAAAAGTTCAGCCAGGTCGATGCGTCGTCGACGCGCCGGCACGAAGGCACCGGCCTCGGCCTCGCCATTACCTCCCGGCTCGTCGACATGATGGGCGGCGAGATCGGCGTTGAAAGCGGCGAGGGCGCCGGCTCGACCTTCTGGTTCACGCTAACCCTGCCCAATGCGGGGCGGCTCGAAACGCGGCCGGCGGCGCTGATCGACGTGACCGGCGCGCGCGTGCTGATCGTCGACGACAACGCGGTCAACCGCACCATCCTGACCGAACAGATGCTGTCGTGGGGTTTCGATTCCTGCGCCGCGAAAAGCGGTGCCGAGGGCCTGCAGGTGCTGCAGGCCGCGCAGGCGATGGGCGTCAAAGTCGATTGCATCGTGCTCGACTACCAGATGCCCGGCATGACCGGCGCCGAGATGGCGCGGATCGTCAGGCAATCACCGACCCTGTCTGAAACGCCAATCGTCATGCTGACGTCGGTCGACCAGTCGCTTTCGGGGCCCGCGCACCGCGATCTCGCCATCGATGCCCAGCTGATCAAGCCGGCGCGCTCCTCGGCGCTGCTGGAGGCGCTCGTCGCGGCGATCCAGCGCAAGCGGGCGCCCAATCTCACGCCGGCGCAGATGGCCGATGCGCAGGTGCCGGCTAAACATGCCAGCAATCCGGCGCCCAGCGTCGCGCGCCTGCGTGGCGGCCAGCGGCCAGGCGGCGATGGCGGTCTCGACATTCTCGTTGCCGAAGACAACGAGGTGAACCAGATGGTGTTCAGCCAGATCCTTGCCGAGACCGAGCTCAGCTTCGAGATCGTCGGCAATGGCCGGCGCGCGGTCGCCGCCTATGGCGAGCGCCGTCCCAGGATGATCCTGATGGACGTGTCGATGCCCGAGATGAACGGGCTCGAGGCGACGAGCGAAATCCGCAAGCTCGAACGCGGCACGGGCATGCGCGTGCCAATCATCGGCGTCACCGCCCACGCCCTGAAAGGCGACAAGGAACGCTGCCTCGAAGCCGGCATGGACGACTACCTGCCCAAGCCGATCAGCCCGCGCGCGCTGCTCGAAAAGATCGAGCGCTGGTCGTGGCAGGACGAGGAGCGCCGCGGCGCCGTCTGACCCGAATCCGGGACACAGACCGGGCCGTATCTCAAAGACTGTGGAAATGTGACAGTTCCACACGCCAAAGGCCGGCCTGACGTTGGGTAGGCGGCTTGCATTCGTTGCCTGCCTGTAGTTTGCCTCGCGCCGGCAAAGGACCGAGGAAACGACCCCTTCAGCGCCAAGCACTGCAACCGTTACAGGGGTGACACGAAACTGTCATGCAACTGTAATAGAGGGGGGCTATTGGCTCACCGGGCGCCGAGGAATGGCGTCATACGAGATACTCCCACAGGAGCAGGCCCCAATGAAAAAAGCTCTTCTCACCGCGTCGGCTGCTGCCTTCGCGATCGCAGCCTCGGTAGGCTATGCCTCGGCCCGCGACCAGATCCAGGTTGCCGGTTCCTCGACCGTTCTGCCTTATGCCAAGATCGTCGCCGAGCAGTTCGGTGAAACCTTCACCAACTTCAAGACCCCGGTCGTTGAATCAGGCGGTTCGGGCGCCGGCATCAAGGAATTCTGCAAGGGCGTCGGCGAGAACACCATCGACATCGCCAACTCCTCGCGTCCGATGAAGAAGGACGAAGTGCAGTCCTGCGTCGACGCTGGCGTCAAGGAAATCCAGGAAGTGAAGATCGGCTATGACGGCATCGTCTTCGCAACCGACGTCAAGGGCCCGGACTGGGCGCTGACGCCTGAAGACGTCTACAAGGCGCTCGCCGCCAAGATCGCCGTTGACGGCAAGCTGGTCGACAACCCGAACACCAAGTGGAACCAGGTCAACCCGAACCTGCCCGACTGGGACATCGCCGCCTACATTCCGGGCGAAAAGCACGGCACCCGCGAAGTCTTCGAAGAGAAGCTGCTGATCGCCGGCTGCAAGAAGCTCGGCGGCGTTGAAGCCGGCAAGGCTGCGGGCCTCGACGACAAGGCCGCCGAAGCCGCGTGCAAGGCAGTGCGCAAGGACGGCAAGGCTGTCGACATCGACGGCGACTACTCCGAGACGCTCGCCCGCATCGACTCCAACAAGACCGGCGTCGGCGTGTTCGGCCTGGCCTTCTACGAAAACAACGCCGACAAGCTGAAGGTCGCCACCGTCGGCGGCATCACGCCTTCGGTCGAGACCATCGCCAAGGGCGAGTATCCGGTGTCGCGTCCGCTGTTCTTCTACGTCAAGAAGGCACATCTCGGCGTCGTTCCCGGCCTCAAGGAATATGTCGAGTTCTTCCTCGACGACCAGATGGTCGGCCCGGAAAGCCCGCTTGCCGAATACGGCCTGGTTGCCGCTCCGGACGCTGAGCGCGCTGCCCAGCGCGAAGCCTTCGGCGCCGGCAAGACCATGTAATTGAACTGCCAAGGGGCGGCGGAAAAAACTGCCGCCCCTTGGACTATTTCGCCGGCTGTTCCGTTCGGCACAATGATCTGAATCCACCGAGGCTGGCCCATGTCTTTCCTGCTTGTCTTCGCCATCGTACTTGCAATCGGACTGGCGGCCTTCGTGGCCGGCCGGCAAAGGGCGCGTTCGCAGGATGACGGAACGGTCAAGCCGCACTCGCGTGCGCATTACCACGGCTGGTGGGCGTTCCTGACGGGCGTTGTTCCGGCGGTATTGTTTCTCGCTGCGTGGGATATCGGCGCGAGCGCCTATCTTAACAGCCACATCCATTCGGCGCTGCCGGCCGACGTCGCCGACGGCACCGTCGCGCATGAAGATCTCGCCGCCGGCCTGGTCAAGAGCCTCGCCAGCGGCCTGCGCAAACTCGACAGCCAGACGCTTGGTGCATTGCCTTCGAGCTTTGCCGACCTGCAGCCGATGCTCGCCGCAAAGGGCGTGGCGCTGGCGCCCGACACGCAAGACTACATGATCCCGATCGCGACCGAGGCCAACCGTGTCTCCGATCGGCTCGGCATGATTTCCGCCGTCGTCTCGATCGGCCTCGCCTTGATCGGTGTCGGTTACGGCTTGAAGGGCATCAGCCCCCGCGCCAGGGCGCGCAACAATGTCGAGAAGGTGATGCTGTGGAGCCTGCTCGGCGCCTCGACGCTCGCCATCCTGACGACCATCGGCATCGTGCTGTCGATGCTGTTCCAGACCATCGCCTTCTTCGAGAAGGTGCCGCTGAGCAACTTCTTCTTCGGCACCGTGTGGGATCCGCGCTTCGCCGCTGCCGGCGCGGGCGCCAGCGAAGGCCAGTTCGGCCTGATCCCGCTGCTCGCCGGCACGCTCTACATCGCCTTCGTGGCGCTGCTCGTCGCCGTGCCGATCGGCCTGATGTCGGCGGTCTACATGTCGGAATACGCCGCTCCCAAGGTGCGCGCGGTGGTCAAGCCGGCGCTTGAACTGCTCGCCGGCATCCCGACCATCGTCTACGGTATCTTCGCGCTCGTCACCCTCGGACCCTTCCTGCGCGACATCAGCGCGGCCTTGACCGGCGGCACCCCGTTTATCCAGGCGCAGTCGATCCTGACCGCCGGCCTCGTGATGGGCGTGATGCTGATCCCGGTGGTCTCTTCCCTCTCCGACGATATCATCACCGCGGTGCCGCGCGCCATGCGTGACGGTTCGCTCGGCCTTGGCGCCACGCGCTCCGAAACGATCAAGCGCGTCATCCTCCCGGCCGCCTTGCCCGGCATCGTCGGCGCCATCCTGCTCACCGCTTCGCGCGCCATCGGCGAAACGATGATCGTGGTGCTGGCGGCTGGCGTTGCGGCCAACCTGACGCTCAATCCGTTCGAGGCGATGACCACCATCACCGTCAAGATCGTCAACCAGCTGACCGGCGACCTCGAGTTCAACACGCCGCAGACGCTTGTTGCCTTCGCGCTCGGCATCACGCTCTTCGCGCTGACCTTGGTGATGAACATCGTCGCGCTTTACATCGTCCGGAAGTACCGGGAGCAATACGAATGACCGATATTTCGCTCGACACGCTGACCACGTCGGCTGCCCGACCACGCCGCGACATCGGCATCAAGAAACGCTACGCCGCCGAACGCCGCTTCCGCCTTTACGGCGTGCTGGCGATTGCCGTTGGCCTGGCGTTCCTGGGTGTCATGCTGACCTCGATCATCTCCAAGGGCTACACTGCCTTCTGGCAGACGACGGTGACGCTGCCGATCAATTTCGACGAAAAGATCATCGACCCGTCCAACAAGCGGGCGACCGATCCGAACGTGCTGATCACGGCGAACTATCCCAAGATCGCCGAGGCTGCGCTGATCGAGAAGCTCGGCATCGACCCGAACGACAAGGCCGAGGTGCGCAAGCTCAAGGGCTTCCTGTCCGACAGTTCGCGTGTCCAGCTCCGGGCGATCGTCGCCGCCGACCCGTCGGTCATTGGCACGACGCGCAATGTCGACATCCTGGCTGCCGCCAATCTCGACTCGGCTTTCAAGGGCCAGATCGATCTCGAAGTGCCGGAAAGCCGCCGCAAGGTGTCCGACCAGCAGGTCGAGTGGATGAACAAGCTCAAGGCCGAAGGCGTGATGGCCGAGCACTTCAACACCGGACTGTTCAGCTACGGCGCATCGAGCCGGCCTGAAACCTCTGGTGTCGGCGTCGCTCTCATCGGCTCGTTCTACATGATGGTCATCGTGCTTTTGCTGGCGCTGCCGATCGGCGTCGCAGCCTCGATCTATCTCGAGGAATTCGCCAAGAAGAGCCGCTTCACCGACCTGATCGAAGTCAACATCAACAACCTCGCCGCCGTGCCGTCGATCGTCTTCGGTCTGCTCGGCCTTGCGGTGTTCATCAACTTCCTCGGCCTGCCGCGCTCGGCTTCCTTCGTCGGTGGCCTGGTGCTGACGCTGATGACGTTGCCGACGATCATCATCGCAACACGTGCCGCCCTGGCTGCCGTGCCGCCGTCGATCCGCTCGGCAGCGCTGGGTCTGGGTGCTTCGAAGATGCAGATGGTGTTCCAGCACATCCTGCCGCTGGCCGCACCCGGCATCCTGACCGGCACGATCATTGGCCTGGCGCGCGCGCTCGGCGAGACAGCGCCACTGCTTCTCATTGGCATGGTCGCCTTCGTTGCCGACTATCCCACGACGCCTTTCGATCCGGCGACGGCTTTGCCGGTGCAGATCTACATGTGGGCGAACGAGGCCGAACGCGCCTTCGTCGAACGCATGTCGGGTGCCATCATCATCCTTTTGATCTTCCTCATGGCCATGAACATCGTCGCCATCGTCCTGCGCCGCCGCTTCGAGCGCCGCTGGTAGGGCATGGACAAGGAGTATCCTGCTATGAACATCATGACCGAAAAATCCCTTGACGACGCGGTGAATGCTGAGATGAACGCCAGATCGAATGAAATCATCAAGATGCGCGGCGACAAGGTCACCGTGCACTATGGCGACAAGCAAGCGCTGTTCGGCGTCGATCTCGACGTTCGCCAGAACCAGGTGACAGCTCTGATCGGCCCGTCCGGCTGCGGCAAGTCGACTTTCCTGCGCTGCCTCAACCGCATGAACGACACCATCGACAGCGCCAGCGTCGGCGGCAAGATCACGCTCGACAACGAAGACATCTACGATCCCAAGATCGACGTCGTCGAGCTGCGCGCTCGTGTCGGCATGGTGTTCCAGAAGCCGAACCCATTCCCCAAGTCGATCTACGAAAACGTCGCCTACGGCCCGCGCATCCATGGCCTTGCCAAGAACAAGGCCGATCTCGACGTGATCGTCGAGAAGTCCCTGCAGAAGGCAGCCCTTTGGAACGAGGCCAAGGACCGTCTCAACGAGCCGGGCACCGGCCTGTCGGGCGGCCAGCAGCAGCGCCTGTGCATCGCACGTGCCATCGCCGTTGCGCCCGAGGTGATCCTGATGGACGAGCCGTGCTCGGCGCTCGATCCGATCGCCACCGCGAAGGTCGAGGAGCTTATCGACGAGTTGCGCGAGAACTACACCATCGTCATCGTGACGCACTCGATGCAGCAGGCAGCACGCGTGTCGCAGCGCACGGCGATGTTCCACCTCGGCTATCTCGTCGAGGAAGGCCCGACCGACAAGATGTTCACCAACCCCGACGACAAGCGGACGCAGGACTACATCACCGGCCGCTTCGGCTGAGTGAGCGTTTTCGCCGCGGTACACGAGACGAGGAAGAAATCATGGGCGAACATACAGTCCGGTCCTTCGACGAAGAACTCCAGCACGTCGACCAGCTCATCCGCGACATGGGCGATCTCGCCAGCGCGATGGTCGCCGGCGCCATTCGCGCGCTTTTGTCGTCCGACCAGTCGCTGGCGCAGAACGTGGTTGCTGACGACACCATCATGGACGCCAAGCAGCGGGACCTCGACAATTCGGCGATCACGCTGATCGCCAAGCGCCAGCCGATGGCGCAGGATCTGCGCGCGGTTGTCGGCGCCATCCGCATGGCCGGTGATCTCGAACGCATCGGCGACCTTGCCAAGAACATCGCCAAGCGCGTCGGCGCTGTCGGCCAGTCGGCGACACCGCGCAACCTGTCGCATTCGATCGACGCCATGGCACAGCTGGTGCTTGGCCAGGTCCGCGGCGTCGTCGACCTCTATGTCGCGCGCCAGGCCGAGGGCCTGAAGGAGCTGCGCGCCGACGACCAGAAGATCGACATCCAGTACACTGCGGTGTTCCGCGAACTCCTGACCTACATGATGGAAGATCCGCGCAACATCACCGCCTGCACGCATCTTCTGTTCTGCGCCAAGAACCTCGAGCGGATTGGCGATCACGTCACCAATATCGCCGAGAACGCCTACTTCGTGGTGACCGGCACGCAGCTGCCGCTGAACCGGCCGAAGGTCGACGAGACCACGGCGACGGTTCCGGCCTGAGCACTCCGCAACCGCATGCGTTTGGCGCGGGGGCGCTGCACAGGTTAAATCAGCGCATGGTCCGCAAGGGGCCATGCGCCAGGACAAGGTATCGCCGATGATCGCTCCCAAGATCATGGTCGTCGAAGATGAAGAGCCGCTGGGCGTGCTGCTTCGCTACAACCTCGAATCCGAAGGCTACCAGGTCGAGGTCGTCACGCGTGGCGACGAGGCCGAGATCAGGCTCCAGGAAAACGTGCCCGACCTTCTGGTTCTCGACTGGATGGTGCCGGCACTTTCCGGCATCGAACTGTGCCGCAGGCTTCGGATGAGGCCCGACACCGAGCGCCTGCCGATCATCATGCTGACGGCGCGCGGCGAGGAGAGCGACCGCGTGCGCGGGCTTTCGACGGGTGCCGACGACTATCTGGTCAAGCCGTTCTCGACGCCGGAGTTCATGGCACGGGTCAAGGCGCTGCTGCGCCGGGCCAAGCCCGAAGTGCTGTCGTCGGTGCTCAAGGTCGGCGACATCATGCTGGACCGCGAGTCGCACCGCGTCTACCGCAAGAAGAGCGAGATCAAGCTCGGCCCGACCGAGTTCCGCCTGCTCGAATTCATGATGCGGCATCCGGGCCGGGTGTTTTCGCGCAGCCAACTGCTCGACAATGTCTGGGGCGAGACGATCTACATCGACGAACGCACCGTCGACGTTCATGTCGGACGCCTGCGCAAGGCGGTCAACAACGGCCGCATGCCCGACGTGATCCGCACCATCCGCGGCGCCGGCTACGCCATCCGCGAGGATTAGGCGACATCCGCCTCGGCACGGCGCGGAGCGGTGCCGGCGGCGAAGATTTCCTGATCGACGGTAAGCAGGGCGCGCATCGTCGCGCCCTCGCGCTTGAGCGGAACCTCGTTGGGTTCGGTGTCGAACGAGATCGCCTTCGAGTGCAACCCGCCTGCCGTCTTGGCGATTGCACTGCGCACATGCGGCTCCATGATGTCGAAGGCAGTGGCGCCGACGCCGACGAAGGCGAGCGGGGCGGGGTCGAACAGGGCGAACATCGAACCGAGCCCGAAGCCGATGGCCTCACCGGCCTTGCGGAAGGCTTCGCGCTCGGGACCGTCATGGTCGCGGGCGGCATCGGCGAGTGCCCTGATGTCGTCGTCGGACAGGTCGGCCAGCGGCTCGGCGTTTTCGTCGCCGAGGCGAGCGTTGCGCCAGATGGCGTAGTTGCCGGCATAGGCTTCGATGCAGCCGCGGCGGCCGCATCGGCACAGCGCGCCATCAGGCCGATGAATCATGTGGCCGAATTCGGCGCCGGAGGACTGCGTGCCGGTGAACAGTTCGCCCTTGATGACCAGGCCCATGCCGATGCCGTGCGACAAAAGGATGGCGATGAAGTCGTCGCGATAGCGGACCGGGTCGCGCCAGCGCAGCGCTTCGGCGATCATGTTGCAGTCGTTTTCGACCGAGACCGGCACGCCGAACTCCTGCTCGAGCCGGTCGGCGAAGGGGATGTCGTCGTGCGGGGTGATCGGCGACCACAACAGCTTGCGCGAGGCGGCATCGGTGATGCCCTGCACCGCCATGGCGATGCGCAGGACGGCTCCGCCGGAAGCCGCGTCACTTTGGGTCAGTCGGCGGATCATGGCGACGCATTCGTCGATCAACGCTTCGGCGGACATATGCTGGGTCACCAGCCGCGTGGTTTCCTCGACGACCGTGTTGCCGGCATAGTCGATGACGGCGGCCGACAGGCTGTTGAGGGAAAGCACGACGGCAACGACCGACGCGGCCTTGGGCTCCAGCGTCAGGGCGACCTGGGGGCGGCCGCGCTTCATCGAAACCGGCTCGTTGCTCTTGGCTTCGGCGAGGATGCCTTCTGAAATGAGATCGGAGGAAATCGTCGAGATCGTCGAATGGCTGAGGCCGGTGGTGGCGGCGATTTCGGTGCGCGACGGCTGGCTGGCGCGGCGAACCGCGGATATAACCATGGCGCGGTTGCGCCGTCTCAGATCGTCGTGACGTATGCCGACCGACATGTGCTCGTCTTCCTCCCGGCGAAGCGCTGCCTTCTTAAGCGGCAGTCCCTTACGCGCCAAGTGATTGTGACAGAGCCAGTGCAAAATGTCTCTATTTATTTCGGGTTCCGAAAAAAATAAGGAGCGTAAGCGAAACCATGTTGACAGTGGCGGGCCGTTGCGTCACTATTTTTTCGAGGCTCGAAAAAAAGAGCTTCTCCAAGGGCTATCGCGAAGTAGGCGCGCCCGTTGGGCGCAGGGAGGAAATCATGAAAAAGTTTACCACCGCCATCCTGGCGGGTGTTGCCATGACTCTGTCGCTTTCGGCAGTGGCTTCGGCAAAGGACAAGGTCATCGGCGTGTCGTGGTCGAACTTCCAGGAAGAACGCTGGAAGACCGACGAAGCCGCCATGAAGGCCGCCATCGAGGCTGCCGGCGACAAGTACATCTCGGCTGACGCGCAGTCTTCGCCGGCCAAGCAGCTGACCGACGTCGAGAGCCTGATCTCGCAGGGCGCCAACGCCCTGATCATCCTGGCGCAGGATGCCTCGGCCATCGGACCGGCCGTCGACAAGGCTGTCGCCGAGGGCATTCCTGTCGTCGGCTACGACCGCCTGATCGAAAACAAGGACGCCTTCTACCTGACCTTCGACAACAAGGAAGTCGGCCGCATGCAGGCCAAGGGCGTGCTCGCCGCGAAGCCCGAAGGCAACTACGTCTTCATCAAGGGCAGCGGTGCCGATCCGAACGCCGACTTCCTGTTCGCCGGCCAGATGGAAGTGCTCAAGGAAGCCGTCGACGCCGGCAAGATCAAGAATGTCGGCGAGGCCTATACCGACGGCTGGCTGCCCGCCAATGCCCAGAAGAACATGGAGCAGTTCCTGACCGCCAACGACAACAAGATCGATGCGGTCGTGGCCTCGAACGACGGCGCCGCCGGCGGCGCGATCGCAGCGCTCCAGGCACAGGGCCTTGCCGGCTCGGTGCCGGTTTCGGGCCAGGACGGCGACCATGCCGCGCTGAACCGCATCGCACTCGGCACCCAGACCGTTTCGGTGTGGAAGGACGCGCGCGAACTCGGCAAGAACGCGGCCGAGATCGCCTCGCAGCTCGCCGACGGCAAGAAGATGGAAGAGATCGCCAACGTCACCAAGTTCAAGACGCCTGGCGGCCTCGAGCTGAACTCGGTGTTCCTGACGCCGGTTCCGATCACCAAGGACAACCTCAACGTCGTCATCGACGCCGGCTGGGTTGGCAAGGACGTCGTCTGCCAGGGCGTGGCAGCCGGCTCGGTCGCAGCCTGCAACTAAGATCGGCTTGATCCGATTGGTCAAACGCCGCGGCAATGCCGCGGCGTTTTTCAAAAGCGCCGCTTCATGACATGGCAGATTGACCCTATCATGCGCGCACCGGCTGCCGCGTAGACGGCCCCCGGTCGGGAGGTAACAATGACAGATACGACATCCAACGCGCCGACCGACCGTGCGCGAACGACGGAGCTTAGCCCGATCGGGCGCTTCCTCAGAGACACGGAAATCGATACCCGCATGCTCGGCATGGTTGGCGCGCTGCTGCTGATCTGGGTTGGGCTTCAGGTGATCTCGAGCCTGCGCCTTGGCGTCAATCCGCTCGATTTCGACAGCCGTACCTTCCTGACCTTCCGCAACCTATGGAACCTGTCGGTGCAGGCTTCTGCCGTAGCTATCATGGCTACCGGCATGGTTCTGGTCATCGTCATGCGCAACATCGACCTGTCGGTCGGCTCGGCAGAAGGCCTGATCGGGATGGTGATGGGGTTCGCCCAGGTGCATTTCCTGATCAAGGCCGTCGGTCTCGAACTTGGAAATCCGTGGATCTGGGCCTTGGCACTCGTCATCGGCATCGTACTTGGCTTGGTGATCGGCGGGCTGCAGGGCTTCGTCATCGCCTATATGGAGGTCCCTGCCTTCATCGTGACGCTGGGCGGACTGTTGATCTGGCGTGGCGCGGCATGGTGGGTCACCTCAGGCCAGACGATTGCGCCGCTCGATGCGAACTTCCAGCTCATGGGCGGTGGTCCGCAAGGTGCCATCGGCGCGATGTGGAGCTGGATCGTCGGCCTTGCCGCATGCCTTGCCGTGGTGCTCGCGCTGCTGAATGGTCGCCAGCAACGCAAGCGCTTCAAGTTCCCGCTGAGGCCGCTCTGGGCCGAGGCATTTCTCGGCACCATCACCTGCGGTGTGATCCTCGGTGCGGTCTGGATTGCCAACTCCTATCCCTGGCCCATCGGGATTGTACGCAAGTATGCCGAGGCCAACGGCATCACCATCCCCGAAGGCGGGCTGTTCATCGCCCATGGCATCGCCATCCCCGTGCTGATTGCGGTCGCCGTGGGCATCATCATGACCTTCGTCACCAACCGCACCCGCTTCGGCCGCTATGTGTTCGCCATCGGCGGCAACCCTGAAGCCGCCAACCTCGCCGGCATCAACACGCGCTGGATCACCATGAAGGTGTTCATGATCATGGGCGTGCTGGCGGCGATCAGCGCAGCGGTTTCGAGTGCCCGCCTGAACTCGGCCACCAACTCGCTCGGCACGCTGGACGAACTGCTGGTCATCGCGGCAGCGGTCATTGGCGGCACGTCGCTCGCTGGCGGTGCCGGCACAATTGCGGGCGCCATGCTCGGCGCGCTTTTGATGCAGTCGCTGCAGTCGGGCATGGTGCTGCTCGGCCTCGACACGCCGCTGCAGAACGTCGTCGTCGGCCTGGTGCTGGTCGTGGCCGTGTGGCTCGACACGCTCTACCGCAAGCGCGTCTAACGAAATCCGGGAGGCAAGATCATGGAACAGACCCGTATCCCGCTCGTCGACCTCAGGAACATCTCGATCGCCTTCGGCGGCATCCGCGCCGTCGATGACGCCTCGGTCGACCTCTATCCCGGCGAGGTGGTCGCACTTCTCGGCCACAACGGCGCCGGCAAGTCGACGCTGATCAAGATCCTGTCGGGTGCCTACAAGCGCGACGCAGGCTCGATCTTCGTTCGCGGCGAGGAGGCATCGATCTCCAATCCGCGCGACGCCAAGAAATACGGCATCGAGACGATCTACCAGACGCTGGCTTTGGCCGACAATGTCGACGCCGCTGCCAACCTCTTCCTCGGGCGCGAGATCATGACCGCCTACGGCACGCTCGACGACGTCGCCATGGAGGCCGAGGCGCGCAAGGTGATGGGCCGGCTCAACCCGCGCTTCCAGCGCTTCAAGGAGCCGGTGAGCAAGCTGTCGGGCGGCCAGAGGCAATCGGTGGCGATCGCGCGCGCCATCCTGTTCAACGCCCGCATCCTGATCATGGACGAACCGACGGCGGCACTCGGGCCGCAAGAGACGGCGCAGGTCGGCGAACTGGTCAAGCAGCTCAAGGCCGACGGCATCGGCATCTTCCTGATCAGCCACGACATCCATGACGTGTTCGATCTTGCCGACCGCGTCTGCGTGATGAAGAACGGCCAAGTGGTGGGCACGGCGCGTACCCAGGACGTGACCAAGGACGAGGTGCTCGGCATGATCATCCTCGGCAAATGCCCGCCCGGCGCCACACCCGGACCGGGTGCGATGCAGATCGCCGCCTGATCGACCAGCCATCGGCTTTGCCGGCTACGAATCTGGCTCAAAACATGATCGCGAAAAGCAGTTCCCACTTTTCGCGATCATGCTTTAATGAGTGGAGGGTGACGCGAGCCAGCCGGAATTGAAAAAATACTTCCCCACTTTGATATTCATAGCCGTCGCGCTGGTCAGCCTGACGATGGCGGCGCTCGTTTATTTTGCCACGGTCGAGGCGGCGCGCATCAAGTTCCAGTCGGTGGCCGACGATGCGCTCAACCGCATCGAGGGCAGGATGGAGTTCGACCTTGCCTTGCTGCATGCGACGCAAGCGATGTTTGCGGCCCAGAAGGGCAATCTCTCGCGCGACCAGTTTCGCAGTTATTTCGCTTCGCTCGATGCCGAGCGGAGTTTCCCGAGCCTGCGCGGCATCGGCTTTGTCAGGCTCATCGACAGTGGACAAAGCGACTCCATTACAGCCGAGCTGAAAGAAGGCTACGGCATCGACCGGCGACCTTTTCCTGATACAAACCTGCCATGGCGAACGCCGATCGTGCTGTTCGAGCCGATGAGCAAGGCCAGTCTAGACGCCATGGGCTTCGACATGGCGACCGACCCGCTGCGCCGCCCGGCGATCGAAGCGGCATTGGCGGCAAAAGGCGAGCCGCGGGCAACCGGCCGGGTGTTGCTCGGCCAGGGCGACAACGGCCCGCGCCAGCCGGGGATATTGGTGTTTTCGCGCGTCGACCGGCCCGATGGCGAGGGTACGGCGCCTGCGGGGTTCCTCTATGTTGCCTTCCGCACCTCCGAGCTGTTCCAGGCCGCACTCGGCAAGGCGCCGCTGCTGCCGGTTGTGGTCGAAGTGTTCGACGGCACGATGGGCGACGACACCTTGCTGTTCCGCTCGGAGGCGCCGCCCGACCCAAGCTATGGCCACGACTTCTCGGTGACGCGCGAGGCCGATGTCGCCGGCCGTAAGTGGACGATCAATTTCAGGCCGAGCACCGCTTTCGTGCCGCCATCGCCGCGCGCCGCGCCGTTGATGCTGGGGCTGTTCGGGCTGGTGCTGGCCGGCTCGATCGCGCTGGTTGCCCGTTACCAGCAGCGCGCCTACGAAGTGGCGGTACTGCTTCACGAAACGACGGAGAAGAGCCTTCTGGAGAAGGACCTGATGCTTCAGGAAATGAAGCATCGCATCAAGAACTCGATCGCCCGTGTGTTGGCGATGGCGCGGCAAACGGCGGCTCACTCCGAAAACATCGACGAATTCTCGGCGTCGTTTTCAGCGCGGCTTCAGGCGATGGCGTCGTCGCAGGACATGCTGACGCGTTCGCGCTGGCAAAAGGCGGATCTCGGCGAGTTGCTGCGCATCGAGCTCGGCCAGGTGTTCGGCAAGGAGCTCCCCGTGGACATGATGACCGGTCCTACGGTCGAACTCGACGAGACGACGACGCAGGCGCTTGGGCTGACCTTCCATGAGCTGGCGACCAACGCACTGAAGTATGGCGATGGCGACAATTCGGTTGGTGGGGTGAAGGTGAATTGGCGTGTAAGCGGCCAGGGCAAGCAGCGGCGGCTGCTCCTCAATTGGGCCGAACGCAACGCCAACGGCGTATCGGCACCTGAAAAGACCGGCTTCGGCACCAAGCTGATCGACATGAACATTACCCGCGAACTCGATGGCCAGATCGTGCGGCGCTATGCCGAAGACGGGCTGCGGGTGGAAATCGACATACCCTATCGCGGCTGAAAGCCTCGCGCAGGCATGAAAAAAGCCCGGCGCCGACCAAGGCCGACGCCGGGCTTTGTCTGGCAAACCGTGTTAGCGGCAGCGCGCCGTGTAGATCTGGCCGCGGCTGTTGCGGTATTCGCAGTAGCCATTGCGCAGGTTGCGAACCAGCAGGCCCGACGCAGCGCCTACGGCACCGCCGATGAGTGCACCGCGGCCGCCGCCGATGAGCGCGCCGGCAACAGCGCCGACACCCGTGCCGGTCGCGACGTCGCGCTCGGTCGTCGTGCAGCCTGAGATTGCAACGACGGCTGCAACGACAAGGATAAGCTTCTTCATGTGGTCAGTCCTCTCACTTTAACATCGCCCTGTGAATACTTAGCGTATTGGTCTGAAAATCGGAATCGTTTTTCCGCTCGCCGCATCAATTCAACGGCTTAGCGTATCCGCATGATGTCGGCTCCTTGGTATGAGGGGGGTGGGCGGATACGCTGCCCCATCAATGGAGATAAGCCGGCTTGCCGGTGGCCGTACCCGACGCCACAACGACGCTGGAAACGGTAAGAGACGCCTCGATGGTGCCATTGGGCAGGACATTCCAGGTCAGCTGGTCGTAATCGTCTTCAAGGGCTGGATCGACCTCCAGGCACTTGGCAAAAGTGCGGTTGCTGCTTGACCTGAACGCGCCGAGAACCTTCGGCAGTTCGGCCTGACATGCGTCATAGGCCTCGAACAGGGGCGCAGGCGCCGGAATCTCGCGGCAGCCCGACAAATCCTGGGAGCAGGAAACGACCAACAGAAATGCTGCGATGTGTTCCATGGCAAACCACCTCGGCCAAGAAACGGCGGGTGGCGGCTAAAAGTTCCATGGCGCGACGGAGCTGAACCGTTTGAATTTCGAATCGAGCTAATCCTGCTCCAGCTCGAAGTTCGCCTGGGGCATGACGAGGCGGTACTGCAGCTTGTCGACGCCGATTTCGAGTTCGGCGTTGCCGTTCAGCGCGGCCGGGACGACACGTTCGAGCGCGACACTGCCAAACCGCTTCTTGCGCATCGACGCATCCGCAACGGGATCGATTATCTCCGACCAGTGCAGGGCAATCTGCTCTTCGCCGTCGGGACCCTTTATCTTGCTGGCAGTCACCTCGACATGGCCGTCCACGCGCGAAAGCGCGCCATAACTCACCGAATTGACGGCCAGTTCGTGCACGGCAAGTCCGATATGCAGGGCGGCATTGGGATTGAGATACGGGTCTTCGCCCAGGATGCGCACGGCATGCTCGGTATCGTTGCTGTAGCGCTTGACCTGGCCGACAACCAGTTCGCGGAAGCCAGCGCCGCGCCAGTTGGACGAGGTGACCAGATCCTGCGACGAGGCGAGGGACTGGAGCCTCCCGCGGAAGCGCTCGAGGAAGATGTCGATGGAACCGGAATAGTGGCCAGTCTGGCTGGCGATGCTCTGGATGATGGCAAGCAGGTTCTTGGAACGGTGGCTGACCTCGCGCAGCAGCGCCTTCAGGGTCTGCTCGCGGCGCTTCTGCTCGGTGGTTTCGATGACGGTGACGACGACACCCTGGACCTGGCCGCCGGGGGATCGGTCGGCGTCGATGCAGACGTCGAACCAGCGCATGCCGGCGGAATTGTCGGCGATGCTGACCTCGAGCCCGTCCGAATTGCCTGTTGCAAGGACGTTCTTCTTGGCGGCCACGAGGCGATCGGCCTGCTGTTCGGGGAGAAAGCCGCCTTCGCCGGTCTGCTCTTCCAGGGCGCCTGCCCAAGGCGGCTGCAGATTGTGCGACCAGACCGTGTGGAGCGTGTGATCCTGGTAGAGCACGGCAATGCCCGCATTGCGGGAGGCATGGAGCAGGGCGACGTCGACCCGTTTACTCTGTCCCGCTGTGGGGGAATTGGCCATGCGACGAGAGCCTTTGCTCCGCTCATTGCGGTTCGGCCGAATGATTTCGGAAGAACCAGATGGGACCGCCGGGCAACGCTTCAATAGTGAGGCGCTACCCGGCGGCGCTGGATTCCGACTGAGGGGGCCGGCTTCCAGTCTCGGGTTGGTTCTTCATATTCCCGGTGTCATCAAGCGCGCCTGAACAGGCCCGCGATCAGTGAAATGACCAGGAACGCCAAGAAGATGAAGAACAAGATTTGCGCGATGCCGGCAGATGTTCCAGCGATGCCGCCGAAGCCGAGGGCGCCGGCAATAATCGCGACGACGAGGAATACTAGCGCCCAGTACAGCATGATCTATCTCCTTCAAATGATGAATGAAAAACGTACCGCCCCAAGGTTGGTTCCCTGGGGCGGTGCTAAAAAACCCTATGCAGCAGCCTTTGCCTGTCTGTCAAAGAACAAAGCCTGACTAATCAGCGCCTTGACCATATCGGGGTTGAACGGCTTGGTGACGAGGAACGCCGGCTCCGGGCGCTCGCCTGTCAACAGGCGTTCGGGAAAGGCAGTGATGAAGATCACGGGCAGCGGTGCCGAAGACAACATCTCGTTGACGGCGTCGATTCCGGAACTGCCATCGGCAAGCTGGATGTCGGCCAGGATCATCTTGGGCCGGGTCTTCTTGAACAGCGCGATGGCCTCGGCACGGGTGCGTGCCGTGCCGACGACACGATGGCCCAGGCTCTCCACCATCTCTTCGATGTCCATGGCGATGAGCGGTTCGTCCTCGATGATCAGGATGTCGGTTGCCACCTGACGCGAGATTTCGCCGCTCGCTTCCTGCAGGAGCCTTGTGAACTCATCCTGGTCGGCGTCGAGGACCTCGGCGGCTTCGGCTTCATTGAAGCCTTCGACGGCAACCAGAAGGAATGCCTGGCGCGGGCGCGGCGAAAGAGCGGAAAGATTGGCAGCGGCTCGCTTTTCCCAGCCGAGCGTTGGAGAATCCTGCGGCACGCGGATGGAGACTGAGGTGAAAAGGCGGGCAAAAATCTTGTAAAGCGCAATGCGGTCGTTGGAAGCGGATGGGAAAACATCGATATCGTCGATCAGTGCTTCGAGCATCGCGGCCACCAGCGCATCGCCGCTCTCCTGGGACCCCGCCACCGCGCGTGAGAAGCGGCGGAGATAGGGCAGGTGCGGGGCGATTCTCGTGGATAGTGTCATGATTGACGTCTCCCTCATTCGACGTTGCTGAAACTGTTGTGAAGCGACACACAACGCTTGGTTTGTGCAAAAGTTCCTCGTTTGTGGAACCTATCCGCATTTGAGGAGTTGGATGCAAAATTCGATAAACCAACAAGGTTGTTGCGCGCCGTTTGGGGCGGGACGTCCGACGGGGCAAAAGGGCAAAGACAAGCATATGACCAAGCAGACCAGTGGCGTAGCCAGCGCCGGGCCGAACCGTCGACGCGACGGGGAACCTCTTGGGGCAAATTCCGAAATAGGCCGCAAACTCAAACAATATTACGATGAGCTCGTGTCCGACGAGGTGCCGGATCGATTTGCCCAGCTGCTCAGCCAGCTGGAACAAGCCGAACCTGAGCAGCAGAAGGACTGACCGGGCATGGCAGCATCTCTCGGTTTCAAGGGCGACTTGCTCGCGACCATCCCTGGCCTGCGCGCTTTTGCCATGTCGCTGTCGCAGAACGCCGACAGGGCCGACGACCTGGTCCAGGAAACGCTTGTCAAGGCGTGGGACAAGCAGTCCAGCTTTCAGCCGGGCACCAACCTCAAGGCCTGGCTGTTCACCATCCTGCGCAACGAGTTCTATTCGCAGATGCGCAAGCGCGGACGCGAGGTGCAGGACAGCGAGGGTCTTTTGACAGCCCGCCTGGCCGTGCATCCGAGCCAGCACGGGCGACTCGATCTTGACGACTTCCGCAAGGCGCTGGAGCAATTGCCGGAAGACCAGCGCGAGGCGATCATCCTGATCGGCGCTTCGGGTTTTTCCTATGAGGAAGCGGCGGAGATCTGCGGCTGTGCTGTCGGCACCATCAAGAGCCGCGTCAGCCGCGCCCGCAACCGGCTGCAGGAGATACTCGATATCTCCGGCGAGGCCGATTACGGCCCCGACGCCATTGCCGCTCAGGTGATGGGATCAACTGTCGGCTGAACGCGCAGCCTTGCGGATGCTCTCGGCAACGGCCTCGATGAGGTCGGCGCCGGCATAGGGCTTGCTCACCAGGGCGACGCCCGGGAAGCCGGCAAAGATCTCGTCAAGCTGGTCGTAGCCGGAAGCAAAGACAAACGGCACGCCGGCAGCCTCGAGGGAGCGTGCGAAATCGAAAGTCGGCTCGCCGCCGAGCATGACGTCGATGATGGCGGCATCATAGGGCACTGCGACTTCGCGTGCTTCGCGAAGATTGCCGGCGATGGCGACTTCTCCGGCACCGTGGTCCCGGCAGAGCTGCTCGACATCGAGTGCAATCAGTGCCTCGTCTTCGAGCACGAGGATACGTAGTCCTGAAAGCGGGGTTGGCACGTCGCGGGGCACTCCATGAAATCGAAGCAGAACATGGCGGCAGTTGCGCTTGCTGTCATTTAAAAAAGACATGCCGCGGTCGAGTAGCAGGCATTGGCGCGCGGATGAGGAACCTTCGGTGGTCTCACGGCGTTGCCGGTCACATTCCTGGAGGGTTTCATGACGGCGCAGAGCATTCCAACCGACATGGCGCGGCAGGTTCCGTGCGAGAAGTGTCCGCTCAGGCCATTGCCGGCCTTCAGGCCATTCGACAAGGCGGAACTGGCTTTCGTCAGCAGCTTCAAGCGCGGCGAACTTGCGGTCGACAAGGGTGCGACGCTGCTTTCCGAAGGCAGCAACAGCGCGCATCTGTTTACTGTGCTGGCAGGATGGGGCTTTCGCTACAAGCTGCTCGAGGATGGCCGCCGCCAGATACTGAACTACGTGCTGCCCGGCGACATGATCGGCCTGCAGGGCACCCTGATGGGCGAGATGCAGCATTCGGTGGAAGCGCTGTCGCCGATGCTGTTGTGCATGTTCGAGCGCGACCGGCTGATGGACCTTTATCGCGACTATCCTGGCCTTGCCTACGACATCACCTGGATCGCGGCGCGCGAAGAGCGCATGCTCGATGAAAACCTGTTGAGCGTCGGGCGCCGCTCGGCACTGGAACGCGCGGCCTATCTTCTCGCCTTCATTGCCAGCCGCGCCCACAAGGTCGGCATGGACGGCAAGGGCGATGTCGAAATCCCGATCACCCAGCAGCACCTGGCCGACACGCTCGGGCTTTCGGTCGTCCACACCAACAAGACGATCCGCAAGTTGATGGACCGAAAGCTGGTGCAGTGGCGCGATGGCGGCTGCAAGGTACTCGACATTGAGGGGCTCATGGCGCTAGCGAACTGGAGCGGCCTCGACGAGGGTGTGCGACCACTGCTGTGAAACGCACCGATGCATGACCTCCCCGACATTTGCAGCCATGCCCCTAGCGCTCGTATTGCCGGTCGAGTTCGTCGACACCCCAGTTCACGCCGGGCAGCACGTTGCGGATGATGGCGTAGCCTACGAGCAAAGCGGGGATGGCGATGAAGCCGCCGATGGCACCCCACAGCCAGATCCAGAACGCCAGAGCGAGCAGCACGACGAAGGGGTTGAGCGTCATCGTCCTGCCGATGACCAGGGGCGTGACGAACTGGCCCTCGATGGTGTTGACGCCGAGATAGAGTGCGACCGGTAGCAGGCTCGCGCCCAAAGTGTCGAACTCGGTCAGGCCGACGGCAAACAGGATCGCGACCATGACCAGCGGGCCGACGAAGGGCACGAAATTGGTTACGATCGCCAGCGCGCCCCATAACGGCGCGGAGGGCACGCCGAGCAGGTAAAGGCCGATGCCGACGGTCAGGCCTTCGGCGAAGTTGATGACGGTGATCGACAGCAGATATTGCGAGACGAGCCTTTCGACGTCGCGGAAGATGTGGGCGACACGCCAGCGCAGGCGGCGGTTGAAGCACACCCTGAGGATGGCGGTACGTGTCTGGTAGCGCGTCGCGACAAAGAAGTAGAGGCTGGCGAAGAACAACAGCACCTGGGCAATGACGGCCGGGGCCAGCGTCGCCATCGTCTCTACGCCCATGCCTTCGTCGACAGAGACCGACACACCTTCGCCGCCGGTGACCTGGCGCAGCTGATCGCGCATGCTCTTGAAGGTTTCGAGTGGCCCCTTGAGGTCGGACAGCTGGGTGGCGAGCTGCGCCCAGATCTGCGGCAGGCGCTGAAGCCAGAAGCTGAGCGGAGAGCTGATCAGAAGCGCAAAGATGCCAACGGAGACGATGAACAGCAGAAAGACGATCGCCGCCGACAGTGCCGGCGGAACCTTGAAGCGTTCAAGCCGCGAGGCGAGCGGGCCGAGCATCAGGCCGATGACGACGCCGAGGCCGATGGGGGTGAGGATGAACTCGCCGGCGTGAAGGGCAAAGACGGTGACGACGATGCCGATGAAGATGATCGATACCTGGGCGCCGCGCGTAAGCAGGATCTCGAAATTGGATTTTGGCGGCAGGCGCACGGTCGGCGCCTTCTTGATGGTGCGGGACGGCATCGATGATTTTTCCAGCTGAATGAGACTGGCAAAACGTCCGGCGGTCGGCGATGGTTCCTGCGACGACGGAACCGACAGGGATATCAGGCGTTTCGGCCCCATCGAAATGCAAGGAGCAATGACATGGCGACAGCGACAGGCAAGACCGGCAACGGCACCAAGACGACGCCGGACCTCGAGGCCGACATCAAGCAGTTGAAGGCCGACATCGAAGCGCTCGCCAAGCAGTTGGCCGCGACCGGCGAGCATGGCTACGGTGCTGCGCGGCGCGCGGCGTCGCAAGGTGCCGAGCAATTGAAGGCACAGGGCGACGCGGCGGTCGAAGCCTTGCGCGCCAACGCCCGCGACATCGAAGAGCAGTTCATGACGACCGTGCGCGAAAAGCCGGTGACGTCGCTTGCCATCGCCGCCGGCGTTGGGTTCCTCATCGCGCTTCTGGCGCGGCGCTAGTAACCAGGTCGGGGGACACATGCTGGCATCATTGATTGCGGGTTTCGCCACCGGCGAGACGACACTGGCGCTGAGGCGGACGCGCCGCGCGGCAGCGGCTTATCTGGCCGCTGCGATCGCTGGCCTGTGTGGCACCGGCTTTCTCGTCGGTGCCGCCTTCATCTGGGCGGCCGAGAAATATGGCCATCTTGAAGCGGCAATCGGCTTTGGCCTCGGTTTCCTGGTGCTGGCGGGATTGATCCTGCTTGTGCACAAGCTGATGGCAGGGTCGCGGGCTCGCGAGGACCAGCGGCGGCGGCGCGCCGACATCGCAGCATTGGGCACGACGGCGGCGATGGCCGTGCTGCCGACACTGCTGCGCAGCAAGGGCGGTATCGGCGCACTGCTGGGGCCGGTGGTGGCGTTGGCCGCCTATGCGATCTATCGCGAAAATCACAAGCCCGACGACACCGACGGCGTGGCGGGCGAGTAGGTCTGCGGCCTTCAGGCCTCAGCCAGTTCGCCAAGCGGCATCGAGATGTGGGCGCGCACGCCGTCTGCCGGAAACTCGTGTGTCACCTCGCTGGAGATGACCTTGGCGAGGCTGCGGCGGATAAGGATCGAGCCGAAACCATGATGGGCGGGCGGGGTGACCTTGGGCCCGCCGCTCTCGACCCATTCCAGCTCCAGCTGTTTTTCGCCGCTCACGGTCCACGACACGGAAACCCGACCGGCCGGCACTGAAAGGGCGCCATATTTGAGCGCATTGCTGGCCAGTTCGTGCAGGATCAGCGCCAGGCCCAGTGTCTGGTCCGGGGTCAGCAGCGCGTCGGGGCCTGATATCGCAATGCGCGGGGTGTCCGCGTCGTCGAACGGCGAGAGCTCCAGCCGCGCGAGATCGCGGATGCCGATGCCGCGCCATTCATATTCCGACAAAAGCCCGTGAGCGACGCCGAGTGCGCGCAGGCGCTGGCTGAAGGCGTCAAGGAACTCGCGCGGCTCGCGTGCATGTCGCACCGTCTGGGTGGCAAGCGCCTGAACGGTGGCGAGCGTGTTCTTGACCCGGTGGTTGATCTCGCGCAGCAGGAGGCGCTGGCGCTCCTCGCCACTGCGGCGCTCTGAAATGTCGTAGTTGACGCCGAAGACCAGCGTCGGACGGCCATCGGCATCACGCTCGACGACGCGGCCGCGGGCGGCGAGCCAGCGCGGCGGATCAAAGCCGCGGATGCGGTATTCGCCGGAATAGTCGTCGCTGCCTTCAAGCGCTTCCTGGAAGATCTTCCGCGTCCTGCCGATGTCGCGGCGATCGATGGCGACGACAATATCGCGCGCCCGCATTCTCGTTGCCGGCGGCATGTTGAAGAGTTCGGGCAAGAGCGCGTCGCATTCGACGACGCCGGTACGCGGGTCCCAGACCCAGCTGGCAAGGGCAGCGGCTTCAAGCGCGATCGCACGACGGGTTTCGGCATGCACAAGCGCCGCCTCGGCGCGCGCGCCGGCCTGCGAGCGGTCGCGCAGGACAATCAGGCTTCCGGCAAGTGCCGCGACGTCCTGCAACTGCTCGAGCATGTCCGGATCGGGGGCGGGGCGCTCCCCGCCGTCGAGAACCAGCAAGGCACCGACGCCGCGGCCGGATGCGACGATCGGCGCGCCGGCATACAGGAGAAATGTGCCATCACGCGCTTCGGCCGGGTCGTTTGCCAGGAACCGTTCTGCCAGGCCGAGCGCCTCCGCGGCCTGCGCGGGAGACGTTCCGACATGTGCATGGACGACTTGCTGCCCTGCCGTGTTGGTGAGGGTCAGCAGGGCCGCGGGTGCCGCCATCAGCTTTGCAGCAAGGCGTGCCAGCCGGTCGAAATCGGCGTCACGCGGCCCACGCTTGTGCGCAGCGTTTTCGCTGTCCTCGGCGATGGTGACTGGGTTGGTTCTGTCGTCCTGCACTCGGCCACCCCTCTTGGCCTGGGGAAACTAGACGGGCGCGGCACGCTTGAAAAGCCTTGGTCGAAACTTGGGAACCATGCCGTGATGCTGTCGTTAGCCTTTCTGGAACCAGATGGGAGAGCAAGATGACCAGGATCATTCCAGCCCGAAATGCGCGCCAGGGAACGCGCGGCCGCCACGTCTTGGTGGTGCTATTGGCAGCGCTGATGCTGGCAATGGCGGCATGGGGTGCTGCGGAATTCTATGGCGAGATGATCGACCAGAACGCCAGCCAGACCACCGCCGCCCCGGGCTAAGTGCCCTTGGGGAATGAGGAATTTGAAATGCTTGCCGAAATGCGAGTGACGCTTCGGTTCCCGGCACTCACCGAAAATAAGCCTGCCACAATTTCGGAACCATGACCGGGTCACGACGTTGTGAACCCGTAAAGGGGCCGCGCCGGACCCTTCCCGCAAAAGACTGGTCGAGGCGCGGCATGCATGAAAACACGCACGAGGAGAGAATATCATGATCCGCAACCTTTTGGCCACGACCGCCTTTGCCACGCTTGTTGCAACCGGCGCATACGCCCAGGATACCACCGCACCGGCTCCCGCACCGGCACCGAGCCAGGCCACTCCGGCCACGCCTGAAGTGATCCCCCATGCCGACGGTTTTCTTGCCGCCAACATCATTGGCGAGAAGGTCTATAACGGCACCGCCGACGACGCCGAGAATATCGGCAACGTCAACGACATCGTCCTGACCGCAGACGGCAAGGCCGATCAGCTCGTCATCGGTGTCGGTGGCTTCCTTGGCATCGGCGAAAAGAATGTCGCCGTCAGCTTCGACAAGTTCGACTGGGCCGAGAAGAACGGCGACCGCTGGTTGGTGATGGCCACGACCAAGGAGCAGCTGCAGGCGCTGCCCGATTTCGACCGCCGTGGCTATGAGCCGGCGCCGGCACCTGTAGCAGCGACGGATCCGGCTGCTCCGGCAACCGACCAGACGGCACAGGCTCCCGTAGCACCTGAGGCGACGCCTCCGGCGACGGAAGAGACGGCCCAGGTACCGGCTACGCCTGATGCGGCAACGGCAGACGAGACCAAGACCGCTGCCATCGACAAGTCGACGCTCAAGGAGCTGCCTGCTGCCGATCTGCGCGCCGAGGAGCTGATGGGCACCACCGTCTATGGCGCCGACGACGCCAACATCGGCGAGATCGGCGATATCCTGATGACGGCGGACGGCAAGATCGATGCTTATGTCATCGACGTCGGAGGCTTCCTTGGCATGGGTGAGAAGAAGGTTGCCGTGGGCAGCGACAATCTCGCCTTCATGGTTGATGCCGAAGGCAAGAAGTATCTCTACACCACCTTCAGCAAGGAACAGCTCGAGGCCCAGCCGGCCTATGACGCCGGCAGCTGGGCTGCCAAGCGCGACGAGCAGCGCCTGATCATCGTTCAGTAGATGCGGCGGCACTGAGCAAGAAAGGCCCGCGCTTCGGCGCGGGCTTTTTTACGTGCTAGGGCAGGCGCAGGAAATGGCCGGTGGGACCGGTCTCGGCCAGCTCCGACAGCGCCAGCGACTGGTCGAGGTGCTTGGCACGCCAGGCCAAGAGCCGTTCCGCGAAATCGAGCCGCACGGCCAGCCAGGCCGGATCATCGGCGAGATTGCGCGTTTCGCCGGGGTCGTTGACGAGGTCGTAAAGCAAAGGCGGCAGGCCGCCGCCGAAATGCACGTACTTGACCGCCTCGGTGCGGATGACTGACAGGTTGAGCGAGCGCGAGCCGGTGCCGAAATGGGCTTCGGTGGTGCCGCCGGCGACCGAGCGGAAGTCGTATTCCCAATGGGCGGCATCGCGCCAGCCAGCCGGTTCGTCGCCGTCGAGGAACGGCTTGAGCGACTGGCCGTCGAGATGCGGTTGCGCTGCCCCGCCGATCAGGTCGAGCAAGGTCGGCATGATGTCGACGGCGGCGGTGAAGCGGTCGACGCTGCTGCCCGCTGCCTGCTCGTGGCCCGGCGCCTTGACGATCAGCGGGATGTGATAGCTGCCGTCGAACCAGCCGCCTTTGCCGAGCATGAAATGGTCGCCCATCATCTCCGCATGGTCGGAGGTCAGGATGACGATGGTGTTGTCCCAGTCTCCCTTGTCGCGGATGCCTTGCCAGATCCGGCCGAGCTGGGAATCGACCTCCGAGATCATGCCGTAATAGAGCGCGCGGATCTTGCGGAACTCGTCCTCACTCCAGTCGCCGACATTGCCAGGGGCGCCGGGGATGAAGCTCGACTTATTCTGGTGATGTTCGAGGTGGTAGGCGAGGAACGGATGGCTCGCCTTCTCCGCGCCAAGGGTCGCTGCGCGCGCATAGGCCGGGCCTTCGGCCGGGTCGTACATTGTGTTGAACGGCTCGGGCACGATGAAGGGTGGATGCGGGCTGAGGAACGAGACATGGGCGAACCATGGTTCGCCTTCGTCCAGTTCGCCGAGCCAGCGCAGGAATTCGCCGGTGAGGAAGGCGGCAGGCGTTTCGTCCTTCGAATAGACGGGGATCGCGTTGCTGACTTCTGGAGCATCGGCGTTCGCCGGCCGGTGGACGTCGGGGAAGCCGGCGCTGGAATCGATGCCGCGAGCGGCGAGCCAGGACAGCCAGCCCTTCTGGTGTTCGGGCAGCAGCTGCCTCGTGGTGAACCCCGGAAGCACGCCCTCATAGGTGCGCAGGAACGGATCGCCCGGTGCACGATTGCGCGGGTCAGGCGACACATCGGTGTAGCCGAACAGCGTCGGGTCGTAGCCGACGCGACGGGCGGCGCGGGCGATGTTGTCGTGCCTGTCGTCGAGCGGCGTGCCATTGCGGCAGACGCGGTTGTTCATCTGGTAGAGGCCGGTATAGAGGCAGGCCCGCGCCGGCGAGCAGGGTGCTGCCCCGGCATAATGGCGCTTGAACAGGACGCCTTCGCGGGCGAGCGCGTCGCTGTTGGGTGTCTTAACCACGGGATGGCCTGCGGCGGACAAGGAGTCGCCGCGCCACTGGTCGCAAGTGATGAGAAGAATGTTCTGCCGTCTGCCGGTGCCTGCCAAGCTCGCCCCCAAATCTGAAATCGCGGCCAAGGAAGCCGGATTCATCGGCGCGTGCAAGCGCCATTGTGCCTGCATGGCTCATGCCAAAATCTGTGAACATTTGTGTGATCGTCGTTCACAAATTGGCGACAGTCCATTCTGCGCCGGCCCACTTTGCCGCCACAGCCAATGCGACCATATTCATCGCAACAGCGCGGCAGGGGCCGCAGCGAGAAAGGGAGCAAGTTCATGCTCGACCAGATCAAGGGTCTGCATCACGTCACCTCGATGGCCAAGGATGCGGCACAGAATAACCAGTTTTTTACCCACAAGCTCGGCCTGCGCCGGGTCAAGAAGACAGTCAATTTCGACGCGCCTGATGTCTACCACCTCTATTATGCCGACGAGCTGGGCACGCCGGGTTCGGTCATGACCTACTTTCCGTTCCCCAACATCGGCCAGGGCCGTCCCGGCGTTGGCGAGGTCGGCACGACGGTGTTTTCGGTTCCCGATGGCACGCTACCTTTCTGGGAAAAGCGCTTTGCCGAACAGGGCGTGGGCGGGCTTGCCCGTAACGAGCAGTTTGGCGAGAAGCGCCTGAGCTTCGCCGGGCCCGATGGAGATGGTTTCGCGCTGGTCGAGGCCAAGGGCGACACCCGTGCGCCCTGGGTCAAGGGCGGCGTCGGCAATGACGAGGCGATCCGCGGCTTTCATTCGGCGACGCTCAGGCTGCGCGACGGTGGTGCCACCGAAGAGCTGCTGAAGTTCATGGGCTATGAGGCGGTCGACACGTCCGGCAACGTCAAACGGCTGGCGGTGAAGGACGGCAACGGTGCCGACTTCATCGACATCGAGACGCTGCCTGGGGCATCGTTTGCCGGCATGGGCGCAGGATCCGTGCACCACATCGCCTTTGCGGTGGAGAACCGGGCCAAGCAGCTCGAGGTGCGCAAGGCGTTGATGGATACGGGTTACCAGGTGACGCCGGTCATCGACCGCGACTATTTCTGGGCGATCTACTTCCGCACCCCCGGCGGCGTGCTGTTCGAGGTGGCGACCAACGAGCCCGGCTTCGACCGCGACGAGGACACCGCCCATCTCGGTGAGGCGCTGAAGCTGCCGTCGCAGCACGCGCATCTCCGCGATTATCTCGAAAACAACCTGCAGCCGCTGGACGACTGAGGAGGGACCAATGAGCAAGGATAGCTACATCCACAAGCTGTTGCCCGGCGAACCGGGCAGCGCGTTGGTCTTCGCCTTCCACGGCACCGGCGGCGACGAAAACCAGCTTCTGGGCTTTGCCCAGGAGCTGGTGCCTGGCGCGACGATCGTGTCGCCACGCGGCGACGTCTCTGAAATGGGCGCGGCACGCTTCTTCCGCCGCACCGGCGAGGGCGTCTACGACATGGACGATCTTGCAAGGGCGACCGACAAGATGGCCGGTTTCGTCAGGGCGCACATCGCGGCGGCAAAACCGTCGCGGATTCTGGCGCTCGGCTATTCCAATGGCGCCAACATCCTGGCCTCGGTGCTGTTTGCCGAACCCGGATTGTTCGACGCGGTGGCGCTGATGCACCCGCTGATCCCGTTTGCGCCTGACGTGAAGGGCAGCCTTGCTGGCCGGCAAGTGCTTGTTACCGCCGGCCGGCGCGATCCGATCTGTCCGCCCGAACTGACGAGCCGGCTCGACGCCTATTTGCGGCAAGTCGGTGCCGATGTCAGTCTCGAGTGGCATGAAGGTGGCCACGAAGTGCGACCCAACGAAATCGATGCGGTGAAGCGCCTTTTCACCACCGCAACAAAGGAGCTGTAACAATGGCTGAAGAACTGGCGGCGATCGAGCACGAGGACCGCGGCAGCAAGGGGCGCTACGTCATACGCGGCGCCGGCGGGGCCGAAGCCGAGATGACCTACAGCAATGTCAGCGAACAGCTGTTCATCATCGACCATACCGAAGTGCCCGATGCCTTCCGTGGCCAAGGCGCGGGCCTGCGGCTGGTGACGCGGGCGGTCGAAGACGCACGCGCCGCGGGCAAGAAGATCATCCCGCTGTGCCCGTTTGCGGCGGCGCAATTCCGCCGCCATCCCGAATGGGCTGACGTGCTGAACGGCTAGGCTCAAACACCGACGCCGGGCATCGCCCGGTCCAATCCGATAGGCCGGTGCAGGCGACTGCACCGGCCTTTCGTTATTTTCGTATATGCCTGAATTTCAGGCAGGCTGTTACAAAGGCACTTTCGGCGCTTTCTCGGAATGGTACAGCTTGCCGGCCGAAATGACTGATATGACGACTGATTGTGACCGATTGGACAGAAATACTGACTGTTTATGAGGTTTGCCGGTTGTTGCATTAGACGTCGCTGATCAGCATCGGCGCGTTACAAAGCGCGGTTACATTCATATCAACAGGGGAATGAAATTTAACGAAAAGAGCTGCCCAATGTCCGGTTCCACCCAGCTTTCCGAGTTCGACCACAAGTTCCAGCCGCGTTCGCACATCTATCGCCGTCCGCGCCTTGCCATCCGCCAGCGTGCCAACGAGCACCCGATGGCCATGTTTTCGGTTTTCGTGATCGCCTCCCTTTCGTCGATGGTGCTGGCCCCGACCAGCGGTCCGGCCTTTGCCTCGATGGGCTCGACGCCACGGGTCATCGACGGTGCGCAAACGACTGCCAAGACCGACAGGTTGCCGCTGTCCGAGACCGAGATCGCCTGCCGTGGGCAGGCCTGGGGCGCCGAAAGCAAGATCTGCGTCGAGACCATCGCCAAGGAAACCGGCATGCGCGAAGCGCGCAAAGTCAGGCTGATCGCCAGCGCCGAACTGGTCCGCACCACGCCCAACATCTTCTAGCGCACCGAGCGCTGCCACCAATCCCCGCGCCTGCACACAGATCCTCCAGCGCGTACCTCCCCCGCGGCTTCGGCTGCGGGGGCTTTTTTTGTTCTGGCGCAAGCGTGCTGTTAGTCCCTCAGGACGATGCAGTGGCCAGCGTCGTTGCCCGACCATGAACTCCTCATGCAAGGGGATCAGCGATGGGCCGCGTCGAAGGAAAAGTTGCGATCGTGACCGGTGCCGCGTCAGGCATGGGGGAAGCGAGCGCCAAGCTGCTGGCGCGCCAGGGCGCGGCAGTCGTCGTCAGCGACCTGCAGGCCGACAAAGGCCGCCAGGTCGCCGAAGCCATCCGGATAGCTGGCGGGCGCAGCCTCTATGCCGAACATGACGTGACTTCGGAAACCGGCTGGCAGGGCGTGATGGCAAAGACGCTCGAGGCGTTTGGCGGCCTGCATATCCTGGTCAACAATGCCGGTGTCGGCGCTCCTTTCGGCAGCGTCGAAGATCTCAGCCTCGACGATTGGCGCAAGGTGATGGCCGTCAATATGGAAGGCGTGTTTCTCGGCACCAAATACGGCATCGAGGCGATGCGGAAGACCGGCAAGGGCGGGTCGATCGTCAACTTCTCGTCGACAATGGGCATCGTCGGCAGCCCCTCGACCGCCGCCTATGTCGCGAGCAAGGGCGGGGTCAAGCTGTTCAGCAAGTCGGCGGCGCTGCATTGCGCCAAGGAGCGCTACGGCATCCGCGTCAACTCGATCTGCCCGGGCTGGGTCCGTACGCCGATGTCGACGGGCGCGCTCGACAGGCTTGCGGCCAGCGGTGCGGGCAACAAGGCCGTCGAGCTGACACCGCTCGGCCGGGTTGGAGAGCCTGACGACGTCGCTTATGGCGTACTCTACTTGGCTTCCGATGAATCGAGCTTCGTAACCGGGACGGAGCTCGTCATCGACGGTGGCTACACCGCCCAGTGACGCTATCGATGCAGGACAAGGTCAGGCGCTGTCGGCGACCTGTTCGGAGACCGCGCTGAGCGCGCTGCGCACATCGAAGGTGCTGAACGGCTTTTCCAGTATATGCGGCTTGAGGTTGGGCGGCAGTTGCTCGAGTTCGGCCTTGGCACCGATCAGATCGCCGGTGACGAGCACGAAGCGTGGCGCCATCTCGGGCTGCGACGCGACGATCTCGCGGAAGATGGTGATGCCGCTGCGGTCGGGCATGCGCAGGTCGGAAAAGATGATGTCGGGCTGGTCGGCCAGCGCTTCGGCGACCGAATCCCAGGTCGAAACGATGCGCGACTTGACGCCCATCAGTTCTAGGATGTCGGCCAGCGATGCGGCGACATCAGGCTCGTCGTCGATGATGACGGCATGGCGCAGGCCGCTCGACTTTGGCGTTGCCTCCAGAATCGTGCTGTGGCCGGCGCCCATTGGCGGCAGTTCGACGATGAAGCGCGCGCCCGTCGGCACCACCGGCTCGAACCAGACCTTGCCGTTGTGGCGGTCGACGATGGCTTTCGAGATCGACAGGCCGATGCCGGTGCCGACCCCGACCGGCTTGGTGGTGAAATAGGACTCGAAGATGCGGTCGCGGATCGCCTCGGCGATGCCGGGGCCGGAGTCCTCGACCGAGAAGCCGGCGCTGCCGTCGGCATTGCGGAAAGTCCTGACGCGGATGATCCGGTCGGCGGGTGCCGCAGCCAACGCATGCTGGCTGTTGACCAGGAAGTTGGCGGCGACCTGGGTCATATGGTCGGCGTCGGCCATCACGCTCAGCGTGCCGGGTGCAAGCTCGGTGGCAATGCTGATGCCGCTGGAGCGGGCGCCATAGGCGGTGACCTCAAGTGCTGCGCGAATGACCTGGTTGAGGTCGGTCTCCGCCCGTGAGGTCGGGTGCAGGCGCACCATGCCGAGGAAACTCTTGACGATGCGGCCGCAACGTTCGGCGGCGGCGCGTACCTTTTCAGCGCGGATCTTGGTCTGCGGGTCGGGGGCGAATTCGTGCAGCAGCGTCGACTGGGCAACGACCACGGCAAGCGGGTTGTTGAGCTCGTGCGAGACGCCGGCGAGCAGCGAGCCCATCGCCGCCATCTTTTCGTTCTGGTGCAGCTTCTCGCGCTGGCGGTTGATCTCTTCTTCGGCGCGGTGCTTTTCCCTGAGGTCACGGATCGAGCCGAGCACGAGCCGCCGGTCGGCCAGCCGCATCTCGTTGGCGGTTAGCTCGATCGGGATGATCTCGCCTGACGCGTTCTGGGTCACGGTCTCCAGCCGGTGGCCGACCATCGGCGAGCCACGCCCGGCCAGGTACTCGGCGCCGTTGTTGTAGCCCTTGCGGTAGTAGCTGGGGATCACCGTATCGAGCAGGTCCTTGCCAAGGATCTCGTCGCGGCTCCAGCCGAACATCTTTTCGGCCGCCGGGTTGAACTCGATGATCGAGCCCGTCTCGTCGACGACCATGATGGCGTCGAGCGAGGCCTGCAGCATGGTGCGGCGGATGATCTCGCTGACATGATATTCCGACAGCGAACGCTCGATAGCATCGCCAAGGGCTGCGGCGATGATTTCGAGCGCGGCGATCTCGTCGTCGTTCCAGTGACGCTCGACCAGGCAGTCATTGACGGCGAGCGTGCCCCAGAGATGGCCGTGCGCCGAGACCGACACCGACAGGAACGACTTGATGTGCTGCTTTTCGAAATCGGTGCGCAGGAAGCCGGTCAGGTCGCGTGTCAGGCCGGTGAAGATCTTGCCCTGGCGGCCTTCCTCGGCAAGACGTTCGAGCAGCGGGTCGGAATCGACAAGCGTCTGGTTGATTGTCGTTGGCGGTGCGGCAATGGACTCGATCTTCGGATCGACCCAGTAGGCGGAGATCGACTGCGCGAAGCCCTGGCCGGGCACGTCGCGCAGCCGAAACAGGATGGTGCGATGGCCGCCGAAGCCGCGCGCAAAGCTTTCCAGGATATGGTCGATCTCGATCTGCCAGTCCTGGGCAGCGCGCAGCCGGCGCACGATCTGCCCGGCCACGATGGTGGGGCTCGGCGTGCCCGACGGGTTGTCGGTGCGTGAGACGGTCAACAAGGTCATCGCGGTTCCTGGCGGGGCCGGAGGCTTTAGAGCGCCGTGCGTCCAATCGAATGCACAAAAGACGCTCTAGTTTCTGATTCTGCGCAGCGTGCTTTCCGAAAATCGACTCCGATTTTCGGGCCGATACGCTAGTAGCCTTCGCTGCCGGGCAAGGAGAAGATATAGCCTTCCCCGCGCACGGTGCGCAGAAATTTCGGGTTCGCCGGATCGTCTTCGATCTTCTTCCTCAGCCGCATGATGCGAATGTCGACGGCGCGCGAGGATTCGGGGTCTTCGGCAAAGCCGATGGCCTCCGATATGGTGGTGCGGCTGAGCAGCCGGTTGGGCCGCGTCAGGAAGACCTCGAGCATGTCGAATTCGCTCTTGGCGAGGTCGATGATGGCGCCGCTGCCACCGGTGACCAGGCGGCCGTCGAGGTCGGCCTGGAACGGCCCGAAGGCGATGGTGCGGCGCGGCGGCTGGGCGGCAAGCAGCGACTGCCTGTAGCTTTCGGGCTGTGGCACACGCCGGATGACGGAGCGCACACGCGCCAGAAGTTCGCGCAGTTCATAAGGTTTGACCATGTAGTCGTCGGCACCGATCTCGAGGCCGACGATGCGGTCGAGTGCGGTACCGGCGGCAGTGGCATAGATGATGCCGATCGGCATTTTCGCCCGCAGCCAGCGGCCAAGCGAAAGCCCGTCTTCGCCGGGCATGGCGATGTCGAGGATGGCAAGCTGGAATTGTTCGGTTTCGATGAGGGTGCGCAGGGCAGCGGCACTTTCGACTGCGGTCACGTCGAAGCCGTTCGCGCCGAGATACTCGGCAACGGCGTCCCTCAGGTCGGGCTCATCTTCGACGATGACAATCCGAGCGCGCAGTTTGGTCTCGCCTCCGCTACCGGCGGAAAGTAGATTGGGTATAAACATGATGTCCAGCGATCATTTTAGGTGGGCAGTTGCCAATGGCGTCCTGCCTCGTTAGGGGCGATTTGAGGCTTGGGGCGAGACGACTGGGGACCCATCCCCGGCCAAGCGCATCCCTGGGCATTTTCTTGCCACGGCAGGCGCCGCGCAGTCCGCGCCGGCAGGCAATGGTCGCACTGAGGCTGACGATGCGGGGTGGAACGTGGCTGGAAGATCGGTCGTAGCACTTGTCGCCATAGCGGAGGTCGTCGCCTCCGACCTGACTGATCATCTCGACCGGCGCGGTCATGACATTCGGTCGGCCAAGCGGCTGTGGGAAGCCGAGTCGCTGCTTTCCGCCAAGGGAATGGATGTCGTGGTGGTGGGCGACGGGCTGACGCCGGCAGAGGGCCGCGACCTGCTGCGCCGCTTCGGCGGCGAGGGCGGGCCTGATTTCGTGCTGATCTGCCGCCCCGGCGAACTCGTCGACAAGGTGCTGGCACTCGAACTCGGCGCCGCCGATGTCGTGGAGAGCCCTCTCAATGTGAGGGAGCTCGCCGCGCGCATCGGCGGCCTCCTCGCGCGCCGGGGACGCGGCACGCAGGAATTGGTGGTGCTGGAGAATTCGACAGTCGACCTGCGCTCGGCGCTTGTCATGCACAGCACCGGCGAGGAGGAGCAGCTGTCGCCCGGGCAGATCGCGCTGCTGAAGCTGTTCCTGTCGCAGCCCAGGCGCGTGCTGACGCGCGACGACATCATGGCGGCCGCGCCGGCCGAAAGTGCCGATGCCTTCGACCGCTCGATCGACTCGCGCATCGTGCGCCTGCGCCGCAAGCTCGACACCGAAAGCATCACCACGATCCGGGGTTCGGGCTATCGCTTCGATCCGCCGACAAAGACAGCCGGCCAGGAGGCCGGCACAACCACTCCAACCGAAAACCCGAGCTGATGACGCTGCACTGACCAAAATGTCAGCGGGCCGGCTTAACGACCGCCGGCGCGGCCATCTCGACAACCGCCATCTCTTCGGCATGGGCCCTGTCCTTGAGGAGCACGCTCGCCACGCCCGCGAAGCCAAGCAGCCCCTGGGCATAGAGCAGTGCCGAAAGCACCGATGCTGCGAATTGTCTCTTCATCGCTGTGGCCCCGTTTCCGTTTCAGGGGTTTCAATCAAAACCGGCTACCGAGATACCCGCGCCGCCTGACCTGCCGTGGACGGCGCGGGTATCCTGTCCTCGCTGCGAGTGACGCGCGAGGTTCTGCCCACCCAGGCCAGGCACCCACGCCCATGGACCCGGCAGATGCGCAGAGTTGCGACGAACAAGGCTGCTGCGAAGAAGATGGCGGCGGAGGCCACCGGGGCCATGTCCTGCACCGGCGGCAATTCAGCTGCCATGGCGTTGCCCGGATTGGCCAGAAAGCCGATTCCTGACAGAATCGCCGTAGCGACGCCCACCCGCAGGAACCATCTTGCAGCCAACCGTTTCGCGCTCATCCAACCTTCGCAACGTTCGTTTCGTCGAGGCTGAATGTGCCGGCCGGCTGTATCGGGAAGATGCCGCCGGATAGTCTTTAGTGCTTCCGAATGTTTCAGCCAGGTTGCGGGACAGTCGGGCGCTTGCGCTGCACTTTCAGCAGCATAACGCGCCGAAGCAGCAAGGGATTCATAAAGGGGTGGGCTGCCTGGAGGCGCGAATTCAGGTCAATTCGCGTGGGGCAGTGGCGATTGCAAATTTGGGAGGTGCGGGCTGTAGCGAAACTAAAATTGCCAATCTGGAAACGAGTATGAAACACAAAGAATAGACAAACGAAATTTGTCTGAAACACGAAGCTGGCAAAAAGACGTCCATTCCGAAATGCATTTTTACTGCCGGCACGACCGGCTCAAGGGGACGTCATGAATTCCGAACTGAAGAAGCGACTGATCAACATCACCGCCATCGCCATATCAGGCGCGGCACTGTTGCTGGCCGCCGGCCAGGGCAGCGTCTTTGCGGCGAGCAAGATCGTGGCGCGGGTGTCGATCAGCCAGCAGCGCATGCATGTGATCATCGATGGCCGTTCGGCCTTCGTGTGGAAGGTGTCGACGGCGGGCCGCGGCTATGTCACGCCCAAGGGCTCCTACAAGCCGACGCGTTTGCACGAGATGTGGTATTCGAAGAAATACGACAACGCGCCGATGCCGCATTCGGTGTTCTTCAATGGCGGCTATGCTGTGCACGCGACCAACCACATCAGCCGCCTCGGCCGGCCGGCCTCGCACGGTTGCGTGCGCCTGCATCCCGACAATGCCGCCGACTTTTATCAGCTGGTCCAGGCTTACGGCCCGTCCAACACCAGCATCCAGATCGTCAAATAGACGCGCGCCAGCCAACGACCGGCGCGGCCGGTCTTGACTACAGCTTGTTGTTGACGAACCAGTCGTAGGTCGAGCGTATGCCGCTTTCGAGTTCGATGCGTGGCTGCCAGCCAAGGCGGGCGAGCTTGTCGCCACTCATCAGCTTGCGCGGCGTGCCGTCGGGCTTGGAGGTGTCGAGGGCGATGCGGCCTTCGAAGCCGACGACACGCGCCACGGTCTCGGCCAGTTCGAGGATGGTCACGTCAGTGCCCGACCCGACATTGACGTGCTGGTCGCCGGAATAGGACTTGAGCAGGAAGACCAGCGCATCGGCGGCATCGTCGACATGCAGGAACTCGCGCCGCGGCGTGCCGCTGCCCCAGATCGTCAGCTCGGCGGCGCCTGCGAGCCTGGCCTCATGCGCCTTGCGAATAAGTGCTGGCAGGACATGACTCGACGTCAGGTCGAAATTGTCGCCTGGGCCGTAGAGGTTTGTCGGCATGGCCGAGATGAAGTCGACGCCATGCTGCTTGCGGTAGGCCTCGGCAAGCTTGAGCCCGGCAATCTTGGCGATGGCATACCACTCGTTGGTCGGCTCGAGCGCACCGGTGAGCAGAGAATCCTCTGTGATCGGCTGGGCCGCGAATTTCGGATAGATGCAGCTCGAGCCCAGAAACAGCAGCTTCTCCACGCCGACCTTGTGGGAGGCGTGGATGACGTTGGTCTCGATGGCGAGGTTCTCGTAGAGAAACTCGGCGGGGTAGGTGGCATTGGCGAGGATGCCGCCGACCTTGGCGGCAGCAAGCAGCACGGCCTGGGGACGGGTTTCACCCAGCCAGGCCTCGACCTCAGCCTGCCGGGTCAGGTCGACAATGTCGCGCCCGGCGGTGATGACTTCGCAGTCTTCCTGCGCCAGTCGGCGCACAAGGGCTGAGCCGACCATGCCGCGATGTCCGGCGACCCAGACGCGCTTGCCGGCGAGCGGGTAGAGAATGTCAGCCATTCGTCCGCTCACTGGTTTTTGCCAGCGCTCGCCGATCCTCACGTACCATCTCGGCCACCAGCTGGTCGAAGCTGGTGTTGTGATGCCAGCCAAGCGCTTTGCGCGCCTTGGAGGCGTCGCCGAGCAGGTGGTCGACCTCGGTGGGGCGGAAATAGCGCGGGTCGATCTCGACGAGAACGCGGCCGCTCGCGCTGTCGATGCCGGTTTCGCCAACGCCCTCGCCACGCCATTGGATGGTGGTGCCGATCTCGGCGAAGGCCTTTTCGACGAAGGTGCGGATCTTGTGGGCCTCGCCGGTGGCGAGGACATAGTCGTCGGGCTTGTCCTGCTGCAGCATCATCCACATGCCGAGCGCGTAGTCGCGGGCATGGCCCCAGTCGCGCCGGGCATCGAGATTGCCGAGATAGAGGCGATCCTGGATGCCGGCCTCGATCGCCGCCACGGCGCGGCTGATCTTGCGGGTGACGAAGGTTTCGCCGCGCAGCGGGCTTTCGTGGTTGAACAGGATGCCGTTGGACGCGTGGATGCCATAGGCTTCGCGGTAGTTGGCGACGATCCAGTAGGCATAGAGTTTTGCAGCCGCATAAGGCGAGCGCGGCGCGAAGCCAGAGGTTTCGTGCTGCGGCGCGGGGATGTTGCCGTAGAGCTCGGAGGTCGAGGCCTGGTAGAAGCGCGTCTTGCCGACGAGGCCGAGCAGGCGGATGGCCTCAAGCAGCCGGAGCGGGCCGAGCGCATCGGAATTGGCGGTATACTCGGGCGTTTCGAAGCTGACCTGGACATGCGATTGGGCGCCGAGATTGTAGATCTCGTCAGGCTGGGTCTCCTGCACGATGCGGATCAGGTTGGTGGCGTCGGTGAGGTCGCCGTGATGCAGGACCAGCCTGGGGTCGGCGACATGAGGATCCTCGTAGAGATGTTCGATGCGGCCGGTGTTGAAGGACGACGAACGGCGCTTGATGCCGTGGACGACGTAACCCTTTGATATCAGGATCTCGGCGAGATAGGCGCCGTCCTGTCCGGTCACACCGGTGATCAGCGCTACCTTGCCGTTTTTTGCCGGCGCTGATTTCTGCTCGTTCGACATTCCCGATTCCTTGCGGTTCTTACGTGCCGCGCACCCTAGAGATGTTGAGTGCACTGCGAAAGAGGCGCCGTCCGGATCGGGCGCCGGCGGAGCTCTCCCGTGGATTTCAACACGTTTCGGCAATGCCGCGTTTTGTGCATTGCACGGCAGTGCATGCTTTCATCTTCGTGGAGCTTCTGGACTGCGGTTGGTTCAAGCTTAGCTGTATAAAACATGGGTATTTCAAACAAACTCCGATGATTTGCACGCCTGTGCAATTTTTTGCAGATTCCGGATTGACATGAACGTACCGCCAATGGAATGAATATGCCAACAGGCACGGGAATGTGCCGCACCGCCTGGAGGTGGCGGTGGTGTCGGAAGCAGGACGGGTGAGGTGCGTTCGGGCGGCTGCGGTCGCAAGGGGCAAGTCCCGCTTCAAGGCGCCCAACGGAGGAGAATTCATGCTCATGCCATTGCATGCAAGTCGTGCCGTGCATTCGCGCCGGATCGTTGCCGGCGGCGGGCGTTGCGCCGATTGCGGAACTTGCCCGCGAGGCGTTGCCTCGTGACCAGCTCGTCCCAGACATCTGCCAAGGTCGTTGCGATGCGGCCGCTCAAGGCATCGATAGCCGCGCCGACGCGCGGGCAGCGCCTGCGCTACCGGCTGAAGGTGGCGCTGCGCGAGCCGACGACGACGATCGGCATACTGGCCGCTGCGCTGTTTGCCTATCTCATCGTCGTGCCGATCATCTCGATGCTGTCGGATGCGATGCGGGTGCAGTTCGGCGACGAGCGCCGCATCAAGCAGGATGTCGGCGAGCTGACCTGGTACTATATCGACCGCGTCTTCCTCTCGCGCATCTCGCACGACCTGTTCTGGGAGCCGCTGATCAACACGCTGAGCGTGGCGGCGGGCGCGATCACGCTGTCGATGCTTGTCGGCGGCACGCTCGCCTGGCTGCTCAGCCGCACCGACATGTTCGGACGGCGCTGGTTCGCCACGGCTCTCATCGTGCCCTACATGCTGCCGGCCTGGACCTTCGCGCTCGCCTGGACGACGTTGTTCAAGAACCGCACCGTCGGCGGCCAGCCCGGCTGGCTGGAATCGCTCGGCTTTTCGCCGCCCGACTGGCTGTCCTACGGCCAGCTGCCGGTGACCATCATCCTGGCGCTGCACTACTCGCCCTTCGTCATCCTTTTGTTCGGCAATGCGCTGCGCCGCTTCGACTCGCAGCTCGAGGATTCGGCCCGCATTCTCGGTGCCAGCAGGCTGACTGTGGCAAGCAAGATCATCATGCCGCTGATGCGCCCGTCGCTGATGTCGGCGATGGTGCTGATCTTCGCCAAGTGCCTCGGCGAGTTCGGCGTGCCTTACGTGCTCGGCCTGCCGGTCAATTTCGACGTGCTGGCGACTTCGCTGTACCAGAACATCTCGTCGCGCCAGGTCGGCGTCGGTGCGGTGCTTGCCGGCGCGATCATGCTGATCGGCATCGTCACAATCACCATCGATGCCCGGCTGATGCGGGAAGCGCGCCGCTTCGTGACCATCGGCTCCAAGGGCTCGATGAACAGGCTGAGCCCACTCGGCATCCTCAGGATGCCGGCAACCGGCTTTGCCGCGCTGATGTTCGTGCTCAGTGTCGGCCTGCCGATCGGAACGCTGTTCCTGTCGACGATCATGCGGGTGCCGGGCCAGTTCAATTTAGGCAATTTCACGCTCGACTACTGGATCGGCACCAACCTCAATACGGTGGCGCTGCAGACCGGCATCCTGCTCAGCCCGGATCTGTGGAACGCGGCCTGGAACAGCCTGCGCATCGTTGGTGTCGCCTCGATCACGTCAGGCATCCTCGGACTGCTGGTCGGCTATGTCGTGGCCCGCACGCCGGTCAGGCCGCTCGGCACCTTCCTGCGCCAGGTGACGTTCCTGCCTTATCTGGTGCCGGGCATCGCCTTTGCCGCAGCCTATCTTTCGCTGTTTGCCGTGCCGCGCGGCCCGATCCCCGCCCTCTACGGCACGACGCTGATCCTGATGCTGGCGCTGATCGCCGACCAGATGCCCTATGCCTCGCGCGCTGGCATCGCCGCGATGACGCAGCTCGGCAAGGAGCCGGAGGAAGCGGCGCAGATCGCCGGCGCCGGCTGGTTCCGTCGCATGATCTCGATCGTCATCCCGATCCAGAAGGGGTCGCTGACCACAGGCATCCTGTTGCCTTTCATCTCCGGCATCAAGGGGCTCAGCCTGTTCGTGGTGCTGGCGGTGCCGTCGACCGACGTGCTGACGACCTATTCGCTGCGGCTCGTCGACTACCACTACACGCAGGCCGCCAACGCCGTCGTGCTCATCATCGCCGGTCTCGCCTATTTCGGCGCGCTGCTCGGCCAGAAGCTGACCAAGACCAATCTCGCGCAAGGACTGGGGAACTGACATGCCGAAGATCAACCTGAACGGCGTCGAGAAGAACTACGGCGGCAACTCCGCAAATGCCGTGGCCGACCTCGACCTCGAAATAGGCGACGGCGAATTCATGTGCCTGCTGGGGCCCTCCGGCTGCGGCAAGACCACGACTTTGCGCATGATCGCCGGGCTGGAGCACCTGACGGCGGGCGAGATCCGCGTCGGCCCGCGCGTCGTCGACTCGGTCGTCGAGGGTGTGTTCGTGCCGCCGGAACGGCGCGAGATGGGGCTGGTGTTCCAGAGTTACGCGCTGTGGCCGCATCTGACCATCGAGCGCAACACCGATTTTGGCCTGCGCCTGCGCAAGATGCCCAAGGCCGAGCGCGAGCAGCGCGTCGACAAGGTGATGAAGACGCTCGGCATCGAGAAGTACCGCGACCGCTACCCGTCGCAGCTTTCGGGCGGCCAGCAGCAGCGCGTGGCGCTGGCCCGGATGCTGGCGGTCAATCCGGAGGTGCTGCTGCTCGACGAGCCGCTGTCGAACCTCGACGCTGCACTCCGGCTCGAGATGCGCGCCGAACTCAAGCGGCTGCATGCCGAGTTCAAGACCACGATCGTGTTCGTGACCCACGACCAGTGGGAAGCAATGACGCTTGCCACCACGATCGCCGTGATGAGCGAAGGCCAGCTGCAGCAGGTCGGCACGCCGAACGACATCTACGACCGTCCGGCCAACCGCTTTGTGGCGCAGTTCGTCGGCAACCCGCCGATCAACATCATCGAACTCGGCGAGGCCAGGTCAGAGCTGTCGCGGCTCGCCAATGCCTATCTCGGCTCGCGCTTTGCCGAGCTGCGCGACGCAGGCTCGATCGGCATCCGGCCGGAAGCGCTCCGCCTCGCGGACGCCGAGCGCGGCGTGGCGGAAGGGGCGCTGTCGGGACAGGCCGAGGTGACCGGCATCCTGCCCACCGGTGGCAGCTGGATCATCGAGCTGACGGCCTCAGGCGAGAAGCTGTTCATGACCACGCATCAGTCGCCGGAAATCGAGGTCGGCGAAGCCGTGACCTGGTGGGCCAAACCCAAGGCGCTGCATGTCTTCGACAAGGCCGGCCAGCGCCTGGAGGCGGCCGACAGGCTGATGCGGCCGACGAAGCTGCACTGAGAGGTTCCGGGGGCGGTGGAGGACCGTCCGCGGAAGGAGGCAAGCAGGACTATCGGGAACGAGACGGCCGGCATGGCGCCGGCCCGACAGAGGGAGGAAAAGATGAGCAGACATTTCGATGTGAAACGGCTCCTTGCGGCGACCGCACTTGGTGTCGCAGCCGGCCTGTTTACAGGCGCCGCGCAGGCGGAGGAGTTCGACCTGAACGCGCTGATCGAGGCGGCAAAGAAGGAGCCGCCCATCAACGTCTATTCGAGCACCGGCAAGATCGTGAAGCAGGCCGAGAACTTCACCAAGAAGTACGGCGTGCAGGCGACCGGCACAAAGGCCAATGCCGCAGCGCAGCTGGAAATGGTGATCCGCGAAGGCCAGGCCAAGAACGTGCAGGGCGACGTCATCCAGATCAGCGACGTGCCGGCGGGCGTGGCGCAGCTGGTGCCACAGGGCTTCGTGGAGAGCTGGCTGCCGCCGGATCTCGCCGCCAAGATTCCGGCGCAGTACCAGAACCCGCTGACCGTCTCCAACGAGGCCAACGTCTTTGCCTACAACACCCAGCTCAACGAAAGCTGCCCGGTCAAGAACATCTGGGAGCTGACGGAAGCCAAGTGGAAGGGCAAGCTCGCCATGCAGGACCCGCTGAACAAGGCGTCCTATGTCGACTGGTTCAACCAGATGGCCACCAACGCCGACGACAAGGTGGCTGCGGCCTACAAGGAGTATTATGGCAAGGATCTTGAAGCGGGTGAGGACGGCGCCACCGGTGCCTGGGTCAAGGCGCTTGCCGCCAACGGCCCGCTGCTCACCGACGCTGACGAAGGAGCTGCGCAGGCTGTCGGCGCGCCTGACCAGAAGGAGCAGTTCATCGGCCTGATCAGCTCGGCCAAGTTCCGCAACAACCAGGATGTCGGCTCAAAGCTTGGCCTGTGCACCGGTCTCAAGCCCTTCGCCGGCTGGATGTATCCGAGCCTCGGCTTCATCGCCAAGGGCACCGACAGCCCGAACGCCTCGAAGCTTTTCATCCATTATCTGATGACCGACGAAGGCATCGCCCCGCAGGCGGCCGACGGCAAGATGTCGACCAACAGCGAGGCCAAGCTGCCTGACGACGAGCCCTCCGGCATCGGCAAGGTGCTGGACCAGATTTTCCCCTACGACTCGGCGTCGGCCCAGAGTGACTGGGACGCGCGCCAGGATTGGCAGGATCTCTGGCGCATCAACTACAAGAAATGACGCTTGCGATTGCCGCGCCCGGCACTGACGCCGGGCGCGTTTCAGCCGGATTTTTGGGGAGAAGACGATGAAACCGGCATTTGGAACGAGCAGGACATTTGCACTGGCGACGACGGCGCTGGCCGGGATGATGGCAGCGAGCGTGATGGCGGCGGCTCCGGCACGCGCGGAGGCCTTCGACCTCAACGCACTGGTGGAGGCGGCGAAGAAGGAAGCGCCGATCAACATCTATGACAGCACCGGCAAGATCGTCGAAATGGCCGAGAACTTCAGCGCCAAATACGGGGTGAAGGCGACCGGCGTAAAGGTGTCGGCGAGCGCGCAGCTCGAGATGATCATCCGCGAGGGGCAGGCCAAGAACGTCAAGGGCGACGTCGTGCTGATCACCGACGCGCCGGCAGGGCTGGCGCAACTTCTGCCGCAGAAGTTCGTCGAGAGCTACCTGCCGCCAGACATGGTCGACAAGATCCCGGTCAAGTTCCAGAACCCGCTGGCGATCACCACCAATGCGGCGGTCTGGGCCTACAACACCGAGGCCTACGACGCCTGTCCGGTCAAGAACATCTGGGAACTCACGGACCCCAAGTGGAAGGGCAAGGTGGCCTTCTACGATCCGCTGTCGAAGGGCACCTACCCGGACTGGTTCAACCAGACGGCGACGCATGACGACGACAAGATGAAGGCTGCCTACAAGGCGCATTTCGGCAAGGACATCGAGGTCGGCGAAGACAGCGCCACGGCAGCCTGGGTCAAGGGTTTTGCCGGCAACGCGCCGCTGCTTGCCGATGCCGACGACGCGATCTCGGAGGCGGTCGGCGCGCCGGGCCAGAAGGAGCCGTTCTTCGGCCTGATGAGCTCGGCCAAGTTCCGCGACAATGCCGACAAGGGCTACAAGCTCGGGCTCTGCGAAGGGCTCGATCCCTGGCCGGGCTGGACCTATGTCAAGCTTGGCCTGATCGCGACCGGCACCAAGAGCCCAAACGCGGCCAAGCTGTTCATCCACTACATCCTGACCGAGGAAGGCATCGCACCGCAGGTCAAGGACGGCAAGCTGCCGACCAATCCCGACATCGGCTTGCCCGCCGACGAGCCCTCGGGCATCGGCAAGGTGCTGGACAGGCTGCAGCAATACGACGCCTCGACGGCGCTCGAAGACTGGGATGCGCGCCAGGATTGGCAGGACCTCTGGCGCGTCGCCTACAAGAAATAGCTTTCCGGTGGACTGGGACGGAGCCTTTCTCCTTCGGCTCCGTCCACTTTTTTCCACCGGCGACATGGAGATTATTGAATGACCGGAACCTCGGCGAGGAAACTCGCGGCTGCCAAGGCACTGCTGCTCGATTTCGGCGGCGTCATCGTGTCGACGACGCATCTGCCGGGTTGGCAGGCGCGGCTGGCCGGCCATGTGCGTGTCCTGCTCGACGGGGCCGGTGTCGCGGCGCCTGAGCTTTCGGTCGAGCAGATCACCGACGACATCAAGGCTGCAGGCATCGCCGATTCGCATTGGAAGGATGCGATGTCGCGGCCCTTGGCGCCGCGCGAATTGCGGCACGAGGAGTTCTGGGGCGATTTCGTCGCCGGTGACTGGCCACAACAGGCGCAAGATATCGTCGTGACTGAAGCCTATGATCTCTGCCGCAAGATGGGCAACTGGAAGAGCGAACGCGTCCTGCGCAACGGCATGCTCGAGTTGCTCGATGCCGCGGATGCGGCAGGCGTGCCGGTCGGCATCGTCAGCAATGCGCTATGCGGCCGGGTCCATCTCGACTTCCTCGACGCGCACGGGTTAACCGACCGATTTGCCACCATCATCCACAGCGACGAGGTCAAGCTGCGCAAGCCCAACCCGGAGATGATCTGGCTGGCGACGCGGGCGCTCGGCGTCGAAGCAGGCGCGGCCTGGTATGTCGGCGACAATTTCGACCGCGACGTGCTGTGCGGTAAGCGTGCCGGCATCGGCGGCAACATTTTGATGGAAGCCAAGGGTACCTACAATCTGCCCTATGAGCTGAAGCTAAAGCCCGACGCCATCGTGGCCGACCCGGTCGGCCTTCTCGCCCTTTTCACCCAGGCGACGCGTGGGATCGCAGCATGACGAACATCGAAGAATCAAGGCGCCTTCGCGCCGTCGCCGAGGAAGCGTCGCAGCTGATGCGCGAGCCGCTGCTGGCGGCGTTCCGGTCGAACATGGATGTAAACTACAAGGTCGACCTGCATGACGTGGTGACCAAGCATGACAAGGAATCGGAAGTGGCGATCCGCGACTTCATCCTGCGCGAGGTGCCTGATTCAACCGTGCTCGGCGAGGAAGGCGGAGCCAGCGGCGAGGGCCGGGTGAAATGGTATGTCGATCCGATCGACGGCACCTCGAACTTCGCCCGCGGCTTTGCCTTCTGGTGCGTTTCGGTAGGGGCGGTGATCGACGGCGAGATCGTCGCCGGTGCCGTCTATGACCCTGTCGCCGGCATGTTGTTTTCGGCCGACCTGACCGGCGCCTGGCTGAATGGCGAGCCACTGCGCTCGCGCGCCATTTCAGACGAGCGACAAGCGACGCTGATATCAGGCTATCCGGTTGCGCGCGACCTGCGCCTTGACGGACGCGAACAGGCGCTCGAAAATTTTGGCGAATTGGCCGAGACCTTTTCGACCCTGCGGCGGCCAGGCAGCGGCGCACTCAGCCTCTGCCATGTTGCCGCCGGCTGGGTCGATGCCTCCGCCGGGTTTGGCAGCAACCCGTGGGATGTGGCGGCGGCGGTCCTCATTCTCAAGCAGGCCAGAGGCAGTTATCACCCCTTGACCCTTGGCAAGGTCAGCGCCGACACAAGCGACTTCATGTGTCCGGGCTACGTCGCGTTGGGCGAGGGGGCTGACTATCCAACGCTGATGCGGGTGGCGAGGCGTATCTCCGACGGTCGTGTCGCGGCCCGTGCCCGAGACGCGGCATGACCGACAGAACGCGTGTGCATCCATATGAAATCGTCGGATGCTGAGTGTTCGCGGATGTTCGGAAACATTATTCAACTTAAGACGTTGACGATTTTGCACACCTGTGCAATTTGAGGTCAACTGTTATCACAGGCGGCATAAAAATGACGGTTCACGCAACAGCCAGCGAAGCCAGACTTGAAACCGGCATGGACCGGCGCGCAGCATTCTGCCGCGACATTGCGCGTTCGGCCGGTGCCGTGGCGCTCGACGGGTTCACCAACCGCGTGGCCGGTTTCGGCATGAAGGGGCCGCAGGACTTCCTGACGGAAACCGACGCCGCCGTGGAGCGGCATCTCAAGGCGCGCATCGCCGAAGAATTCCCCGAGGACGGGTTCCTCGGCGAAGAAGGCGGCGGGGCGATCAAGTCGGATATCTGGGTGGTCGACCCGATCGACGGCACGGCGAATTTCGCCCGCGACATTCCACATTTCTGCATTTCGATCGCCTTCGTCAGCAATGGCGAAACCGAGATCGGCGCGATCTACAACCCGGTGCTGGACGAGCTGTATTTCGCCCGTCGTGGGCACGGTGGAACACGCAACGGCAAGGCATTGGCGGTCGCCCAGACAAGTGATTTCGATGCCGCCTGCGTCGAGTTCGGCTGGTCGAACCGCAAGACCAACAAACGCTATCTCGAAGTGCTGTCGAACATCCTCGAGCGCGGCGCCAATGTGCGCCGCGGCGCGTCGGGCGCGCTCGGTCTCGCCTATGTCGCCGATGGCCGCTCGGACGCTTATGCCGAGTTGCACATGCACGCCTGGGACTGCCTGGCCGGGCTGCTGATGGTCAAGGAGGCCGGCGGCGCTGTCGCTCCCTTCCTTTCGCTCGGGGGGCTGACCAAGGGCGGCGCGGTGCTCGCTGCGGCGCCCGGCGTGGCGTTCGGCATGAGCGAGGCGACCGGCATCGCGCTCGAAGCCGGCAAGTGAGTTTTTCGGACACAATCAAGCATCAAGGCCGCCAAATGGACCTCACCAGCCCGCGATATGAGCGCCCGGCGCTCAGCCTGATCGAGCGCGACATCGCCGGCTACGGCATCGACCTCTATGTCGGTGGCATGGACGGTGCGGGCGACCTCCAGCTGCTCAAGGAAAACAACATCACCACGGTGGTGAACTGTGCCGTCAATCTCGACTTCAACTACGCCACCGAGCCGTTCGGCGAGGGCGAGGCGGCTGATGCCATCTACGGCGTCGGTGCCGTGCGCTACTACAAGCTCGGCCTGATCGATGGGCACGGCAACCCCGAGACCATGATGCTTTCGGGCTTCTATCTGCTACGTGGCGCGCTGAGCCAGGTGCTTCCTGACAAGGCCACCTACAGGCGGCGCGAGAAGGGCAATGTGCTCGTCAATTGCCGTGGCGGCCGCAGCCGCTCGGTGTCGCTGGTCGCGCTGTTCCTGCATGTCGAGATGCCCGAGAAATTCCCCACGCTCGACGCCGCGCTCGATCATGTGCGCACGAAGCGCGAGTTGCGCCGCGACGAATGGCACGAGGCGCCGAAGCCGATGCTTGTCGAGGCCGCGCGCAAGGCGGCGCGTTGGATCGCGATGATCGACAAGGGATTGCCTGTCATGGCCTTGGCCGCCCAGGACTGACGGCGAGGCCGTCCAGCTACGAGACTGATATGAAGATTGCCGTCATCGCCGACCCGCATTTCCATGACATCAACCACCGGCAAGGTGTGGGTGTCGGCGAAGGGGCGGCGATCCGGACGCTCGCCGATACGGCGGCGTCGACCCGCGTCTTCAACGAGAGCTATCACGCGACCCGCGCGCTGCTCGACGACATCGTGCGGCGCGGCATTTCGCTGGTCGTCGTCGCGGGCGACCTGACCGACGACGGCCAGCAATCGACGATGGCGGCGGCAACGGCCTTGCTCGACGACTATGCCAGGCGCTTCGGACTGCGCTTTGTCGCGACTGCAGGCAATCACGATCTCTACGCCATCCATGGACGCCACCAGAGCAAGCGCTTCCTCAACACTGATGGTTCGCACACGCTGGTTTCAAGCGATCCGGCGATGCAGCAGGGCGACTCCGTCGAGCGCATCGTTTCGGATCAGATGTATTGCGGCGGTTATGGCACGGCGATCCCGGCGCTGGGTGCCTACGGCTTTTTCAGGCGCGAAGGCGACCTGCACTGGGAGTGCCCGTTCGGGAGCGATGACAGGCTGGAGGCGCGGAGCTTCGAGATCGTCTCGGCAGACGGTTTCACCAGGCGGCGCATGATCGATGCCTCCTTCCTTGTCGAGCCGGTCGAAGGCCTATGGTTGCTGTCGATCGATGCCAACGTGTTTGAACCGAAGGATGGCGACCTCGATCCGAGGTTGGAAAAAAGCTACCACGACAGCACCGATGCCGGCTGGAATTCGATGCCGCGCAACAAGGGTTTCGTGCTCGACTGGATGAGGGATGTGGCGGCCCGAGCGAGGGCGTCGGGCAAGCGGTTGATCGCATTCTCGCACTACCCGATCGTCGATCCGCTCAACGGCACCTCGACTGATGAAGCCAGGCTGCTCAACGACACAAGCTTCCTGCGCCGCACGCCCAATCCCGAGGTTTCCAAGGTAGCGGCAGCGACAGGCATCAAGATCCATTTCAGCGGGCATTTGCACATCAATGACACCGCCGTCTTCCGCGATGGCGATGACTTCCTCGTCAACATCGCGGTGCCGTCGATGGTCGGCTTTCCGCCGGCCTACAAGATCGTGGATGTCGGTAGCGATCGACTCGGCATCGAGACGGTCACCATCGCCGACGTGCCGGGATACGACGCTGCGTTTCCATACTATCGCATCGAGGCTGCGAGAGAAGGGCTGTCGGCTAGAGTGGCGGAAGCGGAAAACCATGCCGACTTCCTCAGCCGGCACCTCGCCGAGATGGTGCGCCACCGCTACCTGCCCAAGGAATGGCCACAGGATCTGGCGCGTCTCGTGCCGCAGCTTACGCTTGGCGACCTGGATGCCTTCGCCGGCAGCCTGCTGCCGCTCACCGTCGAGGATGCGACCGCCATCGTCGGACGCGAGCAAGATGGCGCAGGGGCGATGGATGCACTCCCGCTCTTCGAGGTGATCGTCGACTGGTACCGGCTGCGCAAGGGCAGGGAGATCGCGCTCGACTTCATCGATCCGGCGCGTATCGCAGCCTACCGCCTGACAGCGCAGCGCTATGCCGCCGGTTCATGGCCGCAGGGCAGCCTGCAGGATCGCCTCGGCTCGTTCATGCGCATGATGATGGACTGGCTCGACAGCCAGCCGTCGCGCGATTTCTCCGTAGACCTCGCCACCGGCGAGGTGACGTCAAGCGCTCACTTGGGCCGCACCGTGCGGCGCCAGACCGGAGCCGCGTGAAAGCAGACGCGGCTGCCACTGGCGGCGCCCGGGCCGTTGACAACGTCCGGATTGTCACTGTCGAGCAATGTCGTGATGTGCTCGGCGATCTGGGCGATCGGCTGGCGGAAGGTGGTCAGCTGATAGGATGCCCAGCCGGCCTGCTCGATGTCGTCGAAGCCGACGACGCAGAGGTCGGTCGGCACGTTCATGCCGAATTCGACGCGCGCCGCATCCATGAAGCCGCAGGCGAGCAGGTCGGTGACGCAGAACGCCGCGTCGGGCCGTTCCGAACCGCTGAGCAGCAGGCGCCCCGCCTCGAAGCCGGCGCCGTAGCCTGTCGGGCCGGCACGGGTGATGGTGACGGCCAGGCCCGCCTCACGCGCCGCCTCTTCGAAGCCGCGTTCGCGCGCAACCAGGCTGGGCGTGCCGGCCTGCGAGGAAACGACAGCAATGCGGCGGCAGCCGGCGCGATGCAGCATATGGAAGGCTTCGCGGGCAGCGACGCCGTTGTCGACGGTGATGCTCTCTGGGCCATCGAGATGATCGTCGCGGTTGATCAGGATGACGTGCTGGCCGCTGTTGATGCAGGTGTTGATCAGCGATGCCGGCGGCGTGCCTGACAAGACGATGGTGGCGTTGGCGCGGTAATTCAGCGTCTGGCGAAGGGCGGCCTCGACGCTGTCGCTGTCGCCCGAGGTGTTGATGACCATGGCGACGCGGTTGATCGCCTGCAGGCGCCGGGTGATCGCGTCAAGCAGGCGCGAATGGTAGGGCGTGTTGATGTCGGCGCCGATCAGGCAGACGATGCCGCTGTCTTCATGGATCAGGCTGCGGGCGAGATGGTTGACGTGGTAGCCGAGCTGTTCGGCGGCCTCGAGCACCTTCTTGCGGGTCGTTTCAGAAACGCTGGCGCCGTCGGTGAAGGTGCGCGATACCGCCGAGCGCGACACGCCGGCCAGTTCAGCGACCTGCTGTGCGCTGACGAATGACCTGCCCGGCTTCATTTCGGACATTGCACAGCTCCAGTTTGGCCACGCGGCGAACCGCTTCGCAAGCGTTGCACAAATGTGCAACCCACTGTCCCTGATACAATCGGATCGCCTCGCCTGCAATCCTGCAGCTGCAATCTTGCAGTGCCAGGCCGTGGCCTAGGATACTGCTTCGGCCATCGCCTCGACGGGTGGCGTGATATCGGCAACCGACAGGCTGCGGATGAGGGTGGCAAGCTCGGGTTCGTCGATCAGGACGGCCGCATCGGCAGGCTTGAGCCAGGCGCGCTGGCGTGCCCCGGCCTCCTGCCAAGCCTCGAGTTCCTCGCTGACCTCGACGAGATAGGCTGTGACCACGACATGGACGAAGCTTGTCGACAGCCGCTTCCAGTAGCAGTAGCTGCCGGCCGGCTTTTTCAGCGCCTTGCCGCGCACGCCGGCCTCTTCACGAGCCTCGATCAGCGCCGCCTGGCGCTCGCTCTTGCCCTTAATAGGCCAGCCTTTGGGCACGATGAAACGACGGGTGCCGCGCGAGGTGACAAGCATGACCTCGAGTTCGCCCCGGTCATCCAGCCGGAACGGAATGGCGGCAACCTGGGCGATGATCTCGCCGTTGCTCGCCTTGCGGATGGTCTTCTTGTCCTTTGGCATTTTCGCCCGGTCGTTCCTTTGCCTGTGCCGAAGCGCTGTCGGCTTCGATAGTATCACCTCGGCCCGTTTGGGTTCATGACGCTTAAGATAGTACAATGAACACGATTGCAAAATGCGTAAAAACCACTCACTCTGCAAGTGACCAAAACGACATCAGATCGTTAGACGGCGAATAATTATGTGGAGGGAACCGAAATATGAAAACTGCCCTTTTGCGTTCGGCCGCGCTGGCCGCATTGATGATGGCCGGCGGCGCGTCGGCGCAGGCTGAGAGCCTGACGCTCTATTGCAGCGCCGATGAGGCCTGGTGCCAGCAGATCAAGACCGGTTTTGAGGAAAAGACCGGCATCACCGTCGACATGACCCGCAAGAGCTCGGGCGAGACCTATGCCCAGGTGCGCGCCGAAGCGAGCAACCCCAAGGGCGACGTCTGGTGGGGCGGCACCGGCGATCCGCACCTGCAGGCGGCCGAGGAAAACCTGACCGAAGAATATGTCTCGCCGATGCGCGGCGAGCTGCACGACTGGGCGATCAAGCAGGCGGAAGCCGCCGGCAACAAGACCATCGGCGTCTATTCGGGCGCGCTCGGCTTCGGCTACAACAAGGATCTTCTGGCCAAGAACGGCCTGCCCGAGCCGAAATGCTGGGCCGACCTGACCAAGCCCGAATTCAAGGGCCAGATCCAGATCGCCAACCCGAATTCGTCGGGCACCGCTTACACGACGCTGGCGACGATGGTGCAACTGATGGGCGAGGACAAGGGCTTCGACTACATGAAGGCCCTGCACAAGAACGTCAACCAGTACACCAAGTCGGGCTCTGCGCCGATCAAGGCCGCGGGTCTCGGCGAGACCACCGTCGGCATCGTGTTCATGCATGATGCAGTGGCGCAGACTGCGGCCGGCTTCCCGATCGTGACTGTCGCGCCGTGCGAAGGTACCGGCTACGAGATCGGCTCGATGTCGCTGATCAAGGGCGCCCGCAATGCCGAGGCGGCGAAGAAGTTCTACGACTGGGCGCTGACGGCCGAGATGCAGGGCAAGGCCAAGGACGTGAAGTCGTTCCAGCTGCCGTCAAACAAGGCGGCGACGGTGTCCGAGCTGACGCCTGACCTGTCGACGATCAAGCTGATCGACTATGACTTCAAGAAGTATGGCTCGAGCGAGGAGCGCAAGCGGCTGCTTGGCAAATGGGACACGGAGGTCTCCTCGCTGCCGCAATAATCCATGCGCTCCCGCGAACAGAGCGGCGGCCTGCATCCGACCGTCATCCTGTGGATGGCGGTTGGAATGCTCGGCTTTGCCGTGCTCCCCTGGTATGGCGTCGAAGATGGGTTCTTCGGCTTGTCCTGGCTTTTCGAGGGCTATCCTCTCGAGTTTGCACCGGCGCTGGTGCTCAGCCTCAAGGGCGAAAAGCTATGGCTGGCGCCGCTCGGCCTGCTCATGGCCGCGCCGCTGCTCCTGTGGGGGCGACAAAAATCCGATCCGCTGTTCGGCAAGCTGCTCGTCGCCATCGGCGCGGCGGGTTTCGCCTGGATGCTGTTCCAGGGCTTCGCCATCGGCCTGCGCGGCTGGCAGTTCGGCTGGCTGCAAGGCCTGTTCGGCGAACTTGGCGACCGCCAGTTCGGCATGGGCTACGGCGCGCTTCTGGTCGGGTTGGCGTTCCTGTTCCTGTTCTCCGTCGGCCTTGCGGCGCGTGGCGCGGTTGGCGGCGACGTCTTCGTGGTCTCGACGATCGCGTTTGTGGTGGCGGCGGTCGGCCTGTTCATCTTCATGCCCATCCTGCAGATGCTGGCCAATGCGCTGGTCACCGAGGACGGCAGCTATTCGGTCACCACCTTCCTCGGCAAGCTGTTCAGCGCCCGGCTGTGGAGCCTCGATTGCCTCGCCGGTGGCAGCCGCTGCGGCGTCGCCTGGAACTCGCTGTTCCTCGCGGTTCTTGTCGGCGTCCTGACGACGGTGCTCGGCCTCGTTTTCGCGCTGATGGTGACGCGCACCGGCTTCCGCTATGGCAAGCTGCTCAGGGCGCTGACGGTGCTGCCGATCATCACGCCGCCCTTTGTCATCGGCCTCGCCATCATCCTGCTGTTCGGCTTGTCGGGCGCGGTGACGCAGACATTCTCGGAGCTGTTCGGCATCCAGCCGACGCGCTGGATCTATGGCCTGCCGGGCCTGCTCATCGCCCAACTGCTTGCCTTCACGCCGATCGCCTTCCTGGTGCTGATCGGCGTGGTCGAGGGTGTCAGCCCGTCGATGGAGGAGGCCGCGCAGACGCTGCGCGCCAATCGCTGGCAAACCTTCTGGACGGTGTCGCTGCCGCTGATGCGGCCCGGCCTCGCCAATGCGTTCCTGCTCGGCTTCATCGAAAGCATGGCCGACTTCGGCAACCCGCTAGTGCTGGGCGGCAACTTCGATGTGCTGTCGACTGAGATCTTCTTTGCCATCGTCGGTGCCCAGAACGACGAGGCGCAGGCCGCGATCCTGGCGCTGGTGCTGCTCGCCTTTACGCTGCTCGCCTTCTATGCGCAGCGTTTCTGGCTTGGCAAGAAGTCGTACACAACGATGTCGGGCAAGGGCGACGCCGGCATGCATCCGCAGTTGCCCACGGGCCTCAAGCGCGCCGTCTATGGCGTCGCCGGTTTCTGGGTGGCGTTCACCATCTTCATCTATGCGACCATCTTCTACGGCAGCTTCGTCAAGCTCTGGGGCGTTGATCACAGCCTGACTTTCGCGCATTACGTGAAGGCCTTTGCCGTCGGCTGGAACGAATTCGGCATCCACTGGAAGGGTTCGGCCTGGAGTTCGTTCTGGACGACGCTGCAGATTGCGCTGATCTCGTCGCCGCTGACGGCAGCGATCGGCCTGCTCACCGCCTATCTGCTGGTGCGGCAGAACTTTGCCGGCAAGAATGCCTTCGAATTCGGCACCATGCTGTCCTTTGCCATTCCGGGGACAGTGATCGGCGTGAGTTATGTGATCGCCTTCAACGTGCCGCCGATCGAGCTGACCGGCACCGGCATCATCCTCGTTTTGTCCTTCATCTTCCGCAATATGCCGGTCGGCGTGCGGGCGGGCGTGGCGTCGATGTCGCAGATCGACAAGAGCCTGGACGAGTCGTCGCTGACGCTCGGCGCCAATTCCTGGCAGACCTTCCACAGGGTGGTGCTGCCGTTGCTGAGGCCGGCAATCGTCGCCGCACTGGTCTATTCCTTCGTGCGCGCCATGACAGCGATCAGCGCCATCATCTTCCTGGTCAGCGCCCGCTACGACATGTCGACCAGCTACATCGTCGGCCGCGTCGAGAACAACGAATACGGCATCGCCATCGCCTATTCGGCGGTGCTGATCGGCGTCATGCTGGCGGTGGTCGGGTTGATGCAGCTCGTGGTCGGCCGGCGCAACATCGGCCGGCGCGGGCATGAGCTGTCGCAGTCGCGCACCAATGTGAGCCAGCCGGCATTTTCGGGAGGTAGCTGATGGGCGCGCTCCTGTTGCCGTTCGGGGCGCGGAGGTTGATACCCCCACCCCTAACCCCTCCCCACAAGGGGGAGGGGGACTGCCGGAGCGCAGTCTTGCTTCAGTCAACCAGGGGGCGGAGAAGGCCGGCCGCTGGAGGCAAGGCGCAAGAATCCCCCTCCCCCTTGTGGGGAGGGGTTAGGGTTGGGGATACTGCCGGGCGTAAACCGAAATCGAGGAAACTCTGATGGCCGAGATCAAGAGCAACGCCGCTTCGGTGGAGTTCCGCGACGTCACCAAGGTCTACGGCAAGAGCCCGGTGCCGGCGGTCAACAACGTGTCGCTGTTTGTCGAGGCGGGCAAGCTGGTGACACTGCTTGGCCCATCGGGCTGCGGCAAGACGACGACTTTGCGCATGATCGCCGGGTTGGAGATGGCGACGCGCGGACAGATCCTGATCGGCGGGGCCGATGTCACGCAGCTGCCGGCGACCGATCGCGACGTGTCGATGGTGTTCCAGTCCTATGCGCTGTTCCCGCATATGACAGTCAACGAGAACGTCGAATACGGGCTGAAGTTCTCCGGGTTCGCCAAGAAGGAGATCGGCGAGCGCGCCCGCGCCGGGCTCGAACTGGTCGGTCTCTCCGGCTATGGCAGCCGCTTGCCGAGCGAGCTGTCGGGCGGCCAGCAACAGCGCGTCGCCGTGGCGCGCGCGCTGGTGCTGGAGCCGCAGGTGCTGTTGTTCGACGAGCCGCTGTCCAATCTCGACGCCAAGCTGAGGCGGCGGGTGCGCGAGGAAATCCGCGACATCCAGACCAAGCTCGGGCTGACGGTGGTCTATGTCACCCACGACCAGGAGGAGGCGCTGGCCGTCTCCGACCGCATCATCGTCATGAACAATGCCGTCATCGCCCAGGATGGCACGCCGCGCGAACTCTATGACGCGCCGGCGGATGCCTTCGTTGCCGACTTCATCGGCGAGGCCAACATCTTCGACTGCGAGATCGCCTCGGTCGACGAGGGTCTTGCCAAGGTGCGGCTGGGTGGCCTTGAGACCGAGCTCGACGCGCGTGGCATGAAGCCGGGGCCTGCCAAGCTCGCGGTGCGCCCGAGCCGTATCGAGATCAAGCCGGCCGGCAGTCCACGCACCATCCCGGGCCGGCTCGACAAGGTGACTTATGTCGGATCCGACCTGGAGTTCATGGTTGGCACCGAGTTCGGCGAGGTGTTTGCCGTGTCATCAGATGTCGATGCGCCGTTTGTGCCGGGGCAGGATGTCGGGCTGGGGTTTGCGGCGCGCGGACCGGTGCTGATCAGGGCGTAGGGTAGTGCTGCCCCTCAACCCCTGCCGGACCTTCTCCCCGTAAGGACGGGGAGAAGGAGGCTGACCGCAACGCTGACGCCCCCTCGCCCCGTTCTTCACGGGGAGAGGGTAAGGGTGAGGGGCAGTTTGAACTGCAGTTTCAGATGAAACTCTGCGCTGCCGCGGCCACCGCCAAGTACCGCGTCAGCTTGGCGATGCTGACCAACCCGAGAAAGCTCCACAGCGGCTCCTTCAGCGTGCCGGCGATCAGTGTCAACGGGTCCCCGATGATCGGCACCCAGGAAAGCAGCAGCGACCAGCGGCCATAGCGCCGGTACCAGCTTTCGGCTCGTGCCAGCGCTGCCGGACCGACCGGGAACCAGCGCCGATGCTTGAAGCGCTCGACCTGGCGGCCGAGCAGCCAGTTGACCCATGAGCCAAGGACGTTGCCAAGCGTGGCGACGGCGATCAGCAGCGCAAGCGAATAGCCGTCATTAATGACCAGCCCGGCGAGCAGGGCTTCGGACTGCGCGGGTAGCAGCGTCGCGGCCGTGAAGGCCGCGACGAAGAGACCGCCATAGGCGGCAAGGCTCGTCATGGGAAACGCGCCGGCTACTGGGTCTGTGCCCGGCCGGAGAGGCCATCGATGATCGGGCAGTCGGGACGGCTGTCGCCGTGGCAATTGTGGACGAGATGGCGCAGCGTGTTGCGCAGTTCCGTCAGCTCCGCAAGCTTGCGGTCGATCTCGGTAAGCTTGGTCTCGGCGAGGGCCTTGACGTCGGCGCTCTCGCGCTCCTTGTCGCCGTAGAGCGACAGAAGCTGGCGGCATTCCTCGACCGAGAAGCCTAGGCTGCGCGAACGCTGCAGGAAGCGAAGGCGGTGCACATCGGACATGGAATAGTCGCGATAGCCGTTGTCCGCCCGGTCGGGACGCAACAGGCCGATGTCTTCGTAATAGCGGATCGTCTTGGCCGGCAGGCCAGACTTTTCCGAAGCGGTACCAATGTTCATCTGTCACTCCTTGCGCATCTCGGAGCGGCCTTGTGCGTCCATCAGGATGCACGGCGCTCGAGTGCGAGTTGTTGTCATATAAAGCTTCCAGTAACTGGAAGTGCAAGGGGCTGGTGAAATCGTGATGCAGGTCGGCACGAAACGCACCGGCCTGCTGCTTTCGAATCAATCGTTGTAGGCCATCGATGTCATCATGCCGCCGGCCATGTGGTAGAGGTGGTGGCAGTGCAGCGCCCATTTGCCGGCATTGTCGGCGTCGAAGGCGATGGTCACCATGCCCATGTTGGCCGGCACCAGCACCGTGTCGCGAAGCGCGCCGGCAAAACGCTTGCCGTTGACCGCGACGACCTGGAAATGGTGGCCGTGCAGGTGCATCGGATGCGACATGGTGGTGTGGTTCATGAAGGTGAGCTCGAAGCGGTCGCCGCTCGCCACCGCCAGCGGCTTGTCCTGGCCGTGCATGGCGCCATCAAGCGTCCAGGCATAGTTCGGACCTTCGCCGAGCATCATGGTGTGCTTGCGGGTTACCACCTTCTCATCCAATGGCTTTGCCGCCCGCAGCTTCTGTTCGAGGTCGGCCCCGACGGCGGGGAAGTCCTCATCAGCCATCTCAGTGAGTTTGCCGACCGACGCGCCCTTGGCGGCAAGCACCACGCCGGTGCGCATGCGGCCGCCTTCCTGGACGGCGAAGACCGGCCAGGCCGCGGCCTCCTTGGGCAGTTCGAGCAGGATGTCGAGGCGCTGGGCCACGGCGAACTCGAAGCGTGTGCCCTTGATAGGCTCGATCGGCATGCCGTCGACGGCGATCAGCTTGCCCTCGAGCTTGCCGAGGTCGAGCCACATGTTGGTTGAGGCGGCACCGTTGATGAGGCGCAGGCGAACGCGGCCGCCCGGCTCGACGGCGAAGACCTCGGGGTCGTCGAGCGTGCGGTCATTGGCCAGCAGGGCGTCGTACTGCACGTCCTGCAGATGAGACATCCCTGCCATCTGGCCGCCGCCCATCTGCATGCCGCCCATCGCGCCATGGTCCATGTTGTCGTGGCTCGACTGGCCGGTGCCCATCGCGGTGCCTGACATGCCTGACATGTCGTGGCCCTCATGGCCGCCTGCGGCCGGCGCAGGGGCAGGCGCCATGGCGCTCATGTCGTGGCCGCCGGCCTTGAGCTCGGCGAGAATCTCCTGCGGATCGCGGAAGGTGAAGTCGTGGAACAGCACCACCACCTCCTGCACGTCCTGGCCTGATTCAGCCGGGTCGTGCACGATCAGCGGGGCAGCGAGCATCAGTTGCTCCTGCAGGCCGAAATGCGAGTGCATCCAGAAGGTGCCAGGACGGGCGACGGGGAAGTCGTAGTCGTGGCTGCCGCCGTCGGGGATCGGCTCTTGCGAGATGCCGGCGACGCCGTCCTGCTGCCATGGCGGGGTGAGGCCGTGCCAGTGGATGGCGGTCGGCTCGCCGATGAGGTTGTTCAGCCTGACGCGAAAGTTCTCGCCGGCATTCATGACGAGGCCGGAAGAGCCGTCGGCCTGGGTGAGGCCAAAGACGTTGGCGGCCTTGCCCTTGACCTCGATGATGCGCTTGCCTGCGGTGATGACCTTGTGGCCGTCGGCGTGGGCCGGGCGCACCGGCAGGAGGAGGGACGGGACTGTGGCAGCCGAAAGCGTTGCCGCCGATGCCGCGAGGAAGCCGCGGCGCGAAAGGGTATTCATGTTCATTGTCTCCAAAACTCGATGTCTCCCGGCGCTGACAGGGCCGGGGCGTGCACGTCGAAACGCGTCAGTTCAGGAGAGGGATGGCGGTCGCAGGTGCGGCGAGGAAATCGCCCCGTGCAGCGGTTCGGTCCTGGCGGGAAGCGGCGAGACGCCTACGAGTTCCGGGAAGACAGTCGGCAACGGAACCGGCGCGCAATAGCTGCACGAGGCGAGACATTGGGCGAGACAAGCCTTGGCGTCCTGCGAAAGGTCGCAGCAGCCGGCGTCGGCCTTGGCGTGATGCGACAGCGTCTGGGTGGCGTGCGGCTGGTGCTGGCTGCCGGTCGGGTGGGCGGATGCGGCCTGGCCGAGCGCCAGGAACAACACAAGCAGCAGCGGCAACAGCAGGCTGAGGGCTTTCTGCGCCCCCGACCTGGGCATCACAACAGCTCGCGCACGAGCCTGCCCGCGCCTGGTGGCGCGGAGCGGATGGGTCGTGGCCGTGACGTGCCGCATTGATTGCATGTCCTATTAATGGGTATTGAGACCCGCCAAGGTCAAGCGGCGTTGTTGTCGCTGGCTTCCGCCGTGAAGAAGACGTCGGCGTGGATGTTGGTTGCCAGCACCCCGCGCGTGCCGAGAATGGCCATGGCCGCGTCGACCATCGCGGGCGGGCCGGCGACATAGGCCTTGGCGCCAGTGAGGTCGCGATGGTCCTCGGCAAGCGCGTCTGAAACGAAGCCGCTGCGCCAGCCATCCGAGGCGATCTGCGACAACACCGGCACGAAGCTCAGGTTCGGAAATCTCCGTTCCAACGCGCGGAAGTGCTCGACCAGATAGAGGTCGCGCTCGGCGCGACCACCGAAATAGACATGGATCGGCTGGTCCATGCCTGCATGTAGCGCCGCCTCGACGATCGACTTGATCGGCGCGAGGCCGCTGCCACCGGCAAGAGCAATAATCGGGCCGGCATGGGCCTCGCGCAGATAGGCCGAGCCGGCCGGACCCTTGATCTCAATCTTGTCGCCGACGGCCAGCGTCGTGTGGATCAGGCTGCTGGTGCGGCCGCCCGGTACAGCCCTGACATGAAGCTCGACAAACTCCTCGTCGGGTCGGCTCGCCATAGAGTAGTTGCGAGGAGGGGCGCCCGGCATCGCCAGCGACAGATACTGGCCTGCGGCGAAACGAAAGCTTGCGCGGTCGGCAAGTGCAAGACGGAGCGCAAGGATGTCGTGCGTCATCCGATCGATGGCGACCACTTGCGCGTCCTGCACGACAGTCGGTTCGACGCCGAAGCTCTCGTCCAGCCATTCGACGACGACATCTTCCGTGGGCACGGCGCGGCAGGCGAGGATGAGGCCGTCGGCCTGATCTTGTTCGCTGAGCGCAAAGGGCGAGTGCTTGCCGAGTTCGACATGGCCGGAGACCAGCCGCGACTTGCAGGCGCCGCAACGGCCGGAACGGCAGCTGTGCGGGTAGGCGATGCCGGCGTCGAGTGCCGCCTGCAGGATCGTCCTGCTATCGCCGACCGGGATGCGTCGGCCGGGCTGGGGTAGGGTCAGGTAGCTCATGGTCATGCTGCTCGGGTGAGATCCAGCAGCGCTGCGATCTCGGCGCGCTGGGTGGTGAAGGTGCCGTAAAAGACATGCTTGCCGTCGATGATGGTGATGGGGGCGACGCGAACACCGGTGCGGCGCTTGGCTTCGTCGGCGATTTCAGGGTCGCGCAGGTCGCGCTCGACGAAGGGCAGGCTCTCGGCATTGAGCCAGCGCTTCAGCGCCAGGCAGTCGGGGCAGGTGGGCGTGGTAAAGATCTCGATCCAGGGAGCGTTGGGCATGGCGGCCTCGCATGATGAGGGAACGGAGAGGGGAGGAGCGGCCTGCCTCCTCGTTTAAGCACGATCTTTCGGGATCGCGCTTTGCGAGGCAGGCCGCTGGGTTGGTTACTCGGCAGGGACCAGCGACGGGGCGCCCGATACGGCGGTTGCGCGGGCCGGAGCCTTGAAGCGCTTCAGCCGCATCGCATTGCCGAGCACGAAGACGCTCGACATCGCCATCGCACCTGCCGCCAGCATCGGCGACAACAGCGTGCCGCTGACCGGGTAGAGCACGCCGGCGGCGACCGGGATCAGGGCGGCGTTGTAGGCGAAGGCCCAGAACAGGTTCTGCCTGATGTTGGCAATCGTCGCCTTGGACAGCGCAATCGCGTTGGTGACCCCAAGCAGGTCGCCGGACATCAGCACGACGTCGGCACTTTCGATGGCGACGTCAGTGCCGGTGCCGATGGCAATGCCGACATCGGCCTCGGCCAGGGCAGGGGCATCGTTGATGCCATCGCCGACGAAAGTCACCGCCCGGCCACCAGCACGCAGGCGCTTGATGGCGTCGACCTTGCCGTCGGGCAGCACTTCGGCGACGACCTCGTCGATGCCGAGCTGGGCGGCGATGGCTTCGGCCGTGCGGCGGTTGTCGCCGGTGATCATCGCCACCTTCAGACCCAGATCGTGCAGGGCGCGGATGGCCTGCGGTGTCGTCGGCTTGATCGGGTCGGAGACGGCGATCACGGCGGCGAGCTTGCCATCGACGGCCGCATAGAGCGGGGTCTTGGCCTTGTAGCCCATGCGAACCGCAGTCTCGGCGAACTCCTGCACCGAGATGCCGAGCTTGGCCATGTAGCGGTCGGCGCCGACATTAACGCGACGCTTGCCAACGCTGGCGCTGACGCCAAAGCCGGGCACCGCCTCGAAGGAGTCGATCTCGGCCAAAGCGAGACCTTCTTCCTTGGCAGCAACGACGATGGCCGCCGCGACCGGGTGTTCGGATTGGGCCTCGACTGCGGCCACAAGGGCGAGCACCTTCGTACGCTCAAACCCGTTGGCGACTTCGAGGTCGGTCATCACGGGCTTGCCGGCGGTCAGCGTGCCGGTCTTGTCGAGCGCCACCACCTCTGTCGACTTCAGCGACTGCAAAGCCTCGCCGTTGCGGAACAGCACGCCGAGTTCGGCGGCGCGGCCGGTGCCGACCATGATCGAGGTCGGGGTGGCCAGACCCATGGCACATGGGCAGGCGATGATGAGTACCGCAACGGCGTTGACCAGCGCAAAGCTCATTGCAGGCTCTGGACCGAAGACCAGCCAAACCAGGAAGGTCAGGGCGGCCGCGGCCATCACTGCCGGCACGAACCAGGCCGTGACCTTGTCGACCATCGCCTGGATGGGCAGCTTCGAACCCTGCGCTGTCTCGACCATGCGGATGATCTGGGCCAGCAGCGTGTCAGCACCGACCTTGGTGGCGCGGTAGGTGAAGGAGCCGGTCTTGTTGATCGTGCCGCCGACGACTTCAGCACCTTCGCCCTTGCTGACGGGGATGGGTTCGCCCGAGATCATGGATTCGTCGACGAAGGACGAGCCGGTGAGCACGATGCCGTCGACCGGCACCTTGTCGCCGGGGCGCACCTGTACGACATCGCCGGCAACGACTGCCTCGAGCGGAACGTCGACGAATTCCCCGTTGCGCTCGACGCGCGCCGACTTGGCCCGCAAGCCCATCAGCCGCTTGATCGCTTCGCTGGTGCGGCCCTTGGCCTTGGCCTCGAGCACGCGGCCGAGCAGGATCAGCGTGACGATGACCGCCGACGCCTCGAAATAGACATTGGCGGTGCCTGCCGGCAGCACGCCGGGGGCAAAGGTGGCGACGACCGAATAAGCCCAGGCGGCAGTCGAGCCAAGCACGACCAGCGAGTTCATGTCGGGCGCGAGCCGCAGCAAGGCCGGCACGCCCTTCTTGTAGAAGCGCAGGCCAGGGCCGAACTGGACGATGGTCGCGAGCACGAAGAAGGCGATGTAGAGCTTCTGCTGGCTGACATTCATCATCAGCCAGTGGTGCAGCGCGGGGATGGCGTGCGAACCCATCTCCAGCACGAAGATCGGCAGGGTGAGGGTGGCGGCGATGCCAAAGTCGCGCTTGAGGTTGGAGAACTCACGGTTACGGGCGTCCTCGCGGCTGTCGCCTTCGGCGCCCGCTGTGTCGCTGCGGCGCGGCTCGTAGCCGGCCTTGCGGATGGCGGCGTCGATCGCCGCGCGGGTGGTGCCGGCAAGCGTCTCGATGGTGGCGCGTTCGGTGGCGAGATTGACCGAGGCGGTCTTCACGCCGGGGACGGCAGCAATGGCCTTTTCGACCCGGCCCACGCAGGACGCGCAGGTCATGCCCTCGATTTCGACTTCGATCTTTTCGACCGCCACGTCGTAGCCGGCGTTGCGGATGGCAGCGATGACTCCGTCGGAGTCGATGCTGCCACCGAAGGTCACGTCGGCGCTTTCAGTGGCGAGGTTGACCGCAACAGTGGCCACACCAGGCACCTTGGCGATGGCCAGCTCGACGCGGCGCACGCAGGAGGCGCAGGTCATGCCCTCGATCGGGAAGCTTTGCCTGATGGTGCCGGCTGGCGCATTGGGCGGGTTGAATGGAGCGTTCATGGTCATGGACCTCTATGTCATCAATTTCGAAAACGAGGTCTAAGGCTTCCAGTGTTGGGAAGGTCAACAGCTTTCGTGGACGTTTTTCAGAAATAATGTAACCGGCTGAAAATATTGATTTTTGTCACTCCACCGCAGCCCGTGAGGCTGTGCCGAACAGGATAAGGTCATGGTAACAAATCCGTGATCGAAAAAATGTTTGACCTTCCAGTTGCTGGAAACACCAGATTGCAGTCACGGCGCGATGCCGACCCAGACAAGGATCTTGAAATGCTGAAGATGAATGTTCCCGACATGACCTGCGGCCATTGCGCGGGCATGGTCACCAAGGCGGTGCAGAGCGTCGATGCGGGCGCGCGGATCGATATCGACCTCAAGGCGCAGACGGTATCAGTCGAAACCAGCGCTGACGCCTCCAAGGTTGCCCAGGCGCTCGACGCGGCCGGCTATCCGGCCCAGGCCGTCTGAAGCCTGCCTTCCGGAAAGGGCGGCGCGACCGGGGGCGGTGCGCCGCCCACTTCGTTTGACTTCGCACTCAACAGCATAAAGCCGTTTGCGCAAGAGTTTCCGCAGCCACAAGTGGCCGCGCGAACATGACGCAACCTGCAACCGTCCTGATCCCCTAGTATTTCCGCGCCAAATCAAGCTATGATGCGGCTGGCCTTCCTGCTGGGACAGCGTCCCCCGGAATGCCGGGGAGGACAGAGGATGGCCATAGCGCTCGTACTCGTTCTTGTTGTCGTAGGCTCGGTGCTGTTTCATGCGCTGAGCCCGTGGTGGTGGACGCCGATAGCCTCCAACTGGGGCTACATCGACAGCACTCTTGTTGCGACTTTCTGGATTACCGGCGCCGTGTTCTCGGCAGTTGTCCTGTTCATGGCCTACTGCGTCTACCGCTTCCGCCACAAGGAAGGGCAGAAGGCCGCCTATGAACCCGAAAGCAGGAAGCTCGAATCCTGGCTGACACTGGTGACGGCGGTCGGCGTGGCGGCGATGCTGGCGCCGGGCCTCTATGTCTGGAAGCAGTTCGTCACCGTGCCCAAGGATGCAACCGAGGTCGAGGTCGTCGCCCAGCAATGGCAATGGAGCTACAGGCTGCCAGGTGCTGACGGCAAGCTCGGCACGTCGAATGCCCGGCTGATCAATGCCGACAATCCGCTCGGCATCAATCCCGAAGATCCCAACGGCCAGGACGATGTCGTGGTCGAGGCGGCCGACCTGCATCTGCCGATCGACAAGCCGGTCAAGATGCTGCTGCGCTCAATCGACGTGCTGCATGATTTCTACGTGCCCGAGTTCCGCGCCAAGATGGACATGGTGCCGGGCATGGTCACCTATTTCTGGTTCACCCCGACACGGACGGGCACCTTCGAAGTGCTGTGCGCGGAACTCTGCGGCACCGGACACGGTTTCATGCGCGGCATCGTCATGGTCGACACCGAACAGGACTACACGAGCTGGCTGCAGCAGCAGTCGACATTCGCCCAGCTGACCGGCCCGGCCAAGGTGGGTGCGCTTGCCGACCAGGCGAAAGCCGTGGCGGCGATGGAATAGGAGACACGGCGCGACCGCTCGAAAGCGGCCTCACCGCGAAAGCCAGAGGCAAGAGCAACAGGTGAACGCATGGTCGATGTCACGCCTCACGGAGCAGACCTCATCCCGCCAGCGGAAGTGGGCGAGATGGAGCTCTACCATCCGCACAGCTGGTGGACGAAATATGTCTTCTCGCAGGACGCCAAGGTCATCGCCATCCAGTATTCGGGCACCGCACTTGCCATCGGGCTCGTCGCGCTGGTGCTGTCGTGGCTGATGCGGCTGCAGCTCGGCTTTCCCGGCACCTTCGATTTCATCACGCCCGAGGCCTATTACCAGTTCATGACCATGCACGGCATGATCATGGTCATCTACCTGTTGACGGCCCTGTTCCTCGGCGGTTTCGGCAACTACCTGATCCCGCTGATGGTCGGCGCGCGCGACATGGTGTTTCCCTATGTCAACATGCTGAGCTACTGGATCTACCTGCTCGCCGTGCTGGTGCTGGTGGCAAGCTTCTTCGCGCCCGGCGGGCCGACGGGTGCCGGCTGGACGCTCTATCCGCCGCAGGCGATCCTTTCGGGCACGCCAGGCGGCACGGGACCGGGCATCATCCTGATGCTGGTGTCGCTGATCCTGTTCATCATCGGCTTCACCATGGGCGGTCTCAACTATGTCGTGACCGTGCTGCAGGGGCGCACGCGCGGCATGACGCTGATGCGGCTGCCGCTGACGGTGTGGGGCATCTTTACCGCCACCGTCATGGCGCTGCTGGCCTTCCCTGCCCTGTTCGTCGCCTGCGTGATGATGCTGTTCGACCGCGCCATCGGCTCGAGCTTCTTCATGCCGGCGATCGTCGAGATGGGCGAGCAGTCGCCGCATAATGGCGGCAGCCCGATCATGTTCCAGCACCTGTTCTGGTTCTTCGGCCATCCAGAGGTCTACATCGTGGCGCTGCCGGCCTTCGGCATCGTCTCTGACCTGATCAGCACCCATGCGCGCAAGAACATCTTCGGCTACCGCATGATGGTGTGGGCGATCGTCGGCATCGGCGCGCTGTCCTTCGTGGTCTGGGCGCACCACATGTATGTCTCGGGCATGCATCCCTATTTCGGCTTCTTCTTTGCCACCACCACCCTGATCATCGCCGTACCGACGGCGATCAAGGTCTATAACTGGGTGCTGACCCTGTGGCGCGGCGATATCCATTTGACCATCCCGATGCTGTTTGCGCTCGCCTTCATCGTCACCTTCGTCAATGGCGGGCTTACCGGGCTGTTCCTGGGCAACGTCGTCGTCGACGTGCCATTGTCGGACACCATGTTCGTCGTTGCCCATTTCCACATGGTGATGGGCGTGGCGCCGATCATGGTCGTCTTCGGCGCGGTCTATCACTGGTATCCCAAGATGACCGGCCGGATGCTCAACGAGTGGATGGGCCGGTTCCACTTCTGGGTCACCTTCATCGGCGCCTATCTGATCTTCTTCCCGATGCATTATGTCGGGCTGGTCGGCGTTCCCCGGCGTTATCCCGAGCTCGGCGACACGGCCTTCATCCCGCCGTCGGTGCATACGCTGAACGAGTTCATCACCGTCGCAGCACTGACCGTCGGCTTCGCCCAGCTGGTGTTCCTGTTCAACCTGTTCTGGAGCATCCGCCACGGCAAGGAAGCGGGCGACAATCCATGGCGGGCAACGACGCTGGAATGGCAGACGGCGGGAACACCACCGCCGCATGGCAATTTCGGCAAGGAACTGCCCGTCGTCTACCGCTGGGCCTATGACTACTCGGTACCAGGCGCAGCTGAGGATTTCATCGCCCAGAACGATCCGGGTCCGGCAACGCAAGGCGGGCCGGCATGAGCGCCATCCTGATCTTCCTCGCTTTGGTCACCGCGGTCGCCGGCTGGTGGCTGGCGCGCCAGCGGCTGATGTCCAAGCCGTGGCTGGAAGCAGGGCCGGTCAATGCCTTTCCCGAGACGGAAGCGTCACTGCTGCATCCGGCAAAGCTCGGCCTCGGAGTGTTTCTCGCTGTCGTCGGCGCGCTGTTTGCGCTGTTCATCAGCGCCTATTTCATGCGCATGGTCTACGCCGACTGGCAGGCGGCGCCGATGCCGCGGCTGCTGTGGCTCAACACCGGCATGCTGCTGCTGGCGAGCGTGGCGCTGCAATGTGCAGTGGTCGCCGCGCATAAGGGGCAGGTCGACAATCTGCGCCTTGCCTTGCTTGTGGGCGCGCTGACGTCGGTGGCGTTCCTCGGTGGGCAGTTGCTGGCCTGGCGCGACCTTGCCGCCGGCGGCTACTTCGCCGCCGAGAACCCGGCCGTCAGCTTCTTCTACCTGATCACTGCGATGCACGGCCTGCACATCATAGGCGGGCTGTTGGTGCTTGGCCGAACCAATGTCAGGGCGTGGCGCGGCGAAAGGCCGGCAAAGCTCACACTGACGACAGAACTGTGCGCCATGTACTGGCACGTGCTGCTCGTCGTGTGGCTGGTGCTGTTTGCCGTGCTGGCCGGCTGGGCCGCCGACTTCGTCGACATCTGCCGCCAATTGCTGAGCTGAGGAGAACGCGGATGGCCGAAACCACGCTGGGACATGTCGACCACACCGCGCCGCGGCCGCCGGGCCTGCGCGGCTTCATCGCAGACTGGTCGTCGGACCAGCGGGCGTTCAAGGGTGTCTCCTGGGGGAAGGCCATGATGTGGATCTTCCTGCTCAGCGACACATTCATCTTCGGCTGCTTCCTGCTGTCTTACATGACCGCGCGCATGTCGACTGTCGTGCCGTGGCCGAACCCGAGCGAGGTCTTCGCCCTGCATCTGTTCGGCCAGAACATCCCGCTGATCCTGATCGCGATCATGACCTTCGTGCTGATCTCGTCGTCCGGCACGATGGCGATGGCGGTCAATTTCGGCTACCGCCGCGACCGCAGGAAGACGGCGATCCTGATGTTGTTGACCGCAGCCCTTGGCGCCACCTTCGTCGGCATGCAGGCCTTCGAGTGGACCAAGCTGATCAGCGAGGGCGTGCGGCCATGGGAGAACCCGTGGGGTGCAGCACAGTTCGGCTCGACCTTCTTCATGATCACCGGCTTCCACGGCACCCACGTGACCATCGGCGTGATCTTCCTTCTGATCGTCGCGCGCAAGGTCTGGCGCGGGGACTACGAGACCGGCGAACGGGGGTTCTTCACCAGCCGGCGGGGCCAGTATGAGAGCGTCGAGATCATGGGGCTCTACTGGCACTTCGTCGATCTGGTGTGGGTGTTCATTTTCGCGTTCTTCTATCTTTGGTGAGGTGAAGCGATGGCACAGGTAGAAGCGCAGGATCACGGGCTGCACGGACATGCCGCTCCCGCTCCGGCAATGGCGCATGCCGAAGGGCAGCAGCACCCGATCAAGCTCTATCTCGTCGTCTGGGGCTGGCTGTTCATCCTCAGCGCCTGCTCTTACGCGGTCGATTATTTCGCTCTTCAGGGCATGCTCAGATGGAGCCTGATCCTGATCTTCATGATGCTCAAGGCCGGGCTGATCGTCGCCGTGTTCATGCACATGGCCTGGGAGCGGCTGGCGCTGAGCTACGCCATCATCGTGCCGCCGCTGGTGATCCTGGTGTTCGTCGCGATCATGGTGGTCGAGTCCCGCTATACGGAAATCACCCGGGTACTGTCGTTCGGCACCGGGCAATAGGCACGGGCAATTTGGCCGGCCGACGGCTCGGCCGGCGGCATGCGTTCTTCGTTGACAGGAAAAATGATGGGAGGAGAATGAGCTTTCTCGTTCTCCGATGCGTCACCATGCCAACAGAAGGACGCCCACGATGACGATCGCAAGGAAACTTGAAGACTACCTGACCGGCAAGGGTATCAACTACGATACCGTTGCCCATCACCGGACCTCGACCAGCAGCCAGACGGCGCAGGCGGCGCACGTCCCCGGCCGCAGGCTGGCCAAATCGGTGCTGCTGCACCATGAAACGGGCTATGCGCTGGCGGTGGTTCCCAGCAGCCACCGGGTCGAGCTCAGCACGTTGCAGGACGTGATCGACAAGCGTCTCGGGCTCGCCTCGGAAGACGAGGTCAGCCAGCTGTTCAACGACTGCGACATCGGTGCCGTGCCGCCGGTGGGTGCCGCCTATGACGTGCCTGTCATCCTCGACGAAAGCTTCGGCGCGGATGGCGACGTCTATTTCGAAGGCGGCGACCACAGGACGCTGGTGCATGTCACGGGCGCTGACTTCCGCAACCTGTTGCAAGGTGCACGGGTCGCCCGCTTCAGCCACCCGGCGTGAGGCCAACTGAAGCGCCCGCCCCTTGAACAGGGCGGGCGAAGTTTTTCGATCGAGGGGTGAGCCGACGGCCGGACGCCGGCGGCGGGGATAGTTCAGGCTGCGCGTTTGCGCGACTTCTTGACGGGCACAGGTGCGGGCGCCGGTTCGATCAGCTTGCGGTAGAGGTGCCAGGTCGAATGGCCGAGCACCGGCAGCACGATGGCCAGGCCGACGAGCAGCGGTATCGATCCCAGGACCAGACCGGCGGCAACGATCAGGCCCCAGAGCAGCATCGGCACCGGGTTTGCCATGATCGCCCGTGCCGAGGTTTCGACCGCGGCGTAGGCGCCGATGTCGCGATCAAGCAGCAGCGGGAAGGCGACGACAGTGGTGCTCAGCGCGACAAGGGCGAACAGCAAGCCGACGAGGTTGCCGACGATGACCAGCGTCCAGCCGCGCTGGGTGGTCAGCACGTCGTTGATGAAGGCGGTGTAGCTCGCCGGTGCGGTGTCGCCATAGAGCCATGCGAACAGCGCCTGCGCGGTGAACAGCCAGGCCACGAACAACGCCATCAGCATGATGCCGAGGACCGCGATGGCCGGCATGGCGGGCGACTGCCTCACCTCGAAGGCATGCTTCCACGACGTGTCGAGATGTTGCTCCCGCCTGCGGCTGATCTCGTAGAGGCCGAGTGCAGCGAACGGTCCGAGCAGGGCGAAGCCGGTGACCAGCGGATAGATCAGCTGGAGCGCGTTGCCGCCGGAGGTCCATGTGATCAGGAACACGCCGACAACCGGATAGATCAGGCATAAGAAGACATAGTGTGAGGGTTTGTCCCAAAAATCTTCAAATCCCAGACGAAGCGCGTCGAAGACATCCGCAACCCCTATCCGACGTATGGCGGGTTGTTCGACGTTGCTGCCAGTGCCTGCTGCGTAGACGTGGAAATTTGCCATGAACCATTCCTCCGGGATCGGGTCCGGTTCGGGTCGCGGCTTGCGGTGCTGCCGTCCAGCGTGTCTGGTCACGCAAAACCGCGACCTGCACCGGCAAGGATGATAGCAACCATCGCGGCGCTTGTCGCCCCTCCAGCGTGTTGGCTCCAAAGGCTGCAACGGAATGGCGCATGGTGCGTTGGCAAAGGCAACGCTAGTATCGGCAGCGTCGGCGCCAGGCGCCGGCCTGACCAGGGAGACAGCCATGAGACTGACAGCATGGGGCGTACAAGCCCTTCTTGCAGCTTCGGTTCTAGCCACCAATCCGGTTCATGCGGCGGGCGATGCGGCGGCCGGCAAGAAGGTCTTCACCAAATGCATGGCCTGCCACGACATGGCAGTCGACAAGAACAAGGTCGGCCCATCGCTGCATGGTGTCATCGGCCGCACGGCGGGCACGCTGCCGAGCTTCGAAGCCAAGTACTCCGACGCCATGAAACAGGCCGGTGCCGGTGGCCTCGTGTGGGACGAGGCCAACATCGCCGCCTATATGAAGACGCCGAAAGAGAAGGTGCCGGGCAACAAAATGGCTTTCGCTGGTCTCAAGGAAGATGCCGACATCGCCAATGTGATCGCCTACATCGAAGAGATGTCGAAGTAGCAGTAGGCGCAAGCCGCCACTGTCTTTCATCGGACTAGACGATGGTCACCTGCCCGGTCGCATGCGCGAACGGAGGGGCTTTTGGTATTCCGGCTTGCAGGCAGCGTCAGGGATGCTTCCTGTACGCTTTTGGACGAGGCTTTGATCAAACCGGCCTGAGCGCGCCTCTTTGCCTTGGAAAAGCGCGAGGTTCGATACTTGCCGTGAAATTACACCTTGCTGACATTGTATGAAGCCGGTATCTCTTTGCAATACTGTATGCATTGGTTTTAAGTCACTTAGCTATTACGCCTTCCCTTGGAGGGGAAATTGCGGCTTGCTCTGGGGGGCTAGGCAGCCGCATCATTTCCTTTGCGCGATCTCAGTCCGGTGCGTCGAAATCGGGCGCCACAGCCGCGATATTGTAGGCTTCGAGCCGTGCCGTCGGGGCGTCGGCCGTATCGAAGCTCAGGATCGTTGCGGTACCAGGCGTCACCGGCACGACGCGTGACGGCGGCAGTCCCAGGAAGGCGTGGCAGGCAGCGCGGATGACACCGCCATGGACGATGGCGAGCGTGTCGCCGTTGCACTTCCTCAAACAGTCGCGCAAGCCTTCGACGATCCGGGCGCAGAAATCCGCCCATGGCTCGCCTCTGTCGGGGGTGAAGGTGCCGGCGCGCCAAGCGAGATATTCGTGCGGTCGCTCGGCCTCGAGCTCCTGCTTGATGCGGCCGGTCCAGTTGCCCATGTCGATCTCGCGCAGACGCGGGTCGAGCGGTGCGTCGCCATAGCCGAGCAGGCCGGCGGTCTGGCGCGTCCGGCCAAGGTCGGAGACCACGACATGGTCAGGCGCCATCGCCTTGGCGAAGGATGCGAAACTCTGGACCTGCTTGATGCCACGCGGCGACAGCGGCGCATTGTCGTGGCCCTGCAGCCTGTGCTCGGCATTCCAGGTGGTCTCGCCATGGCGCACCATTACCAGTCTCATCAGCTAATCCTTTCACCGCTCATTGCAAAAACTGCGCTCGGCCCGTTGACGAAGCTGAGGCTTATCTGGTCGCCGATCGCGGCACGGAAGTAGCCGTCGGCCATCGCCGTCAGCCGCTGGCCGTTCGAAAACGCCGTCACCATCGTGCGCCCGGCGATCGGGGCGGCTTCCTCGAAACGCGCGCTGATCGTCGGCCGCCCCTCGACGTCGCCGACCATCAGATCGTGGGCGCGGTAGAGAAGCTGCACACCATCCTGCGCTTCTGCGCGGCTGGCGTCGGCCAGGCGCAGGCCGTCATAGACAAGGCCGTCGCCGCTCTTGTTGACTTCGATCAGATTGGCCGGCGGCGTGCCGAGGAAGGTGGCGACAAAGGTCGTGCGCGGGTTTTCCAAAAGCTCCAGCGGTGCGCCGAACTGTTCGACCTTGCCATTGTTGAGCACGGCGACATGGCTCGCCATGGTCATCGCCTCGACCTGGTCGTGGGTGACGTAGACTGAGGTCGCGCCGGTGGCGCGGTGGATGCGCATCAGCTCGCTGCGCATCTCGATGCGCAGCTTGGCATCGAGATTGGACAAAGGCTCGTCGAACAGCAGGATGTTCGGCTTGGGGCCAATGGTGCGGGCAATCGCCACGCGCTGTTGCTGGCCGCCGGAGATCTCGGCCGGGTAGCGCTCCTTGAGCGCCGCGATGCCGAGCAGGCCCAGCACCTCGTCGACACGGGCGGCGCGGTCGGCCTTGCTCCATTTCGCCACCTTGAGCGGCCATTCAATGTTGCCGGCGACGGTCATGTGCGGCCACAGCGCATAGCTCTGGAAGACAAGGCCGGCGTCGCGGGCACCGGCATCGGCGACGAGGCCGCGGGTGCCGTCGGAGACGATGCGGCCCATGAAGGCCATTTCGCCTTCGCTCGGGGTTTCGAGCCCGGCAAGCATCCTGAGCAATGTCGATTTGCCGCAGCCGGATGGGCCGACCAGCACCAGGAATGCGCCTTGCGGCACCGAGATGTCGACATTGTCGACGGCGGTGAAGCTGCCGAAACGCTTGGAGACGTTGCGGATCGCGATCGCGGCCGGATTGCCGTTGGCGGGGCTCATGCGGATTTCCACTTCTGGACGCGGTTCTGCAGGCGGTGCGCCAGGAGCGTGGCGACGACGCAGAGGACGAGGATGACCATGGTGATGGCGTTGGCGAACTGCATGAAGCCTTCGGCGGCATAGCGATAGGCAAGCATGCTGAGCACCGGCGAGGTCGAGGTGAACAGCAGCACCACCAGCGACAGGTCTCGCACGATCTTGACGAAGACCAGCAGCGCGCCGGCCAGCAGGCCACGGATGGCCAGCGGCATGATGATCGCGCCCATGCGGCGGAAGAAGCCGGCGCCGGTCAGCCGGGCGCTTTCCTCGATGTCGGCCGAGATCTGGCCGAGCACCGAGCGGCCGGACTGGACCGCATAGGGCAAAAGGTGGGCGGAGGCAGCGAGCACCAGAAGCAGGAAGGTGCCGTAGAGCGATGGCAGCGGCCCGATGGGCGCGCCGAACAGGGCGATGTAGGCGGCGGCGAAGGCGATGGAGGGGATCAGGATCGGCGTGAACGAGACCTGGCCGAGCACCGTTGCCAAAACCGTGCCCTTGTTGCGGGCGATGGTGTGGGCCAGCGCCAGGCCGAGCGCCATGGTGGTGACAGCCACTGTCACGGCGAGCTTCAGCGTCATCCACAGAGCTTCGATCAACACCGGATTGCGGAAGATGCCGGCCTGGCCCTGCGCCATGTCGGTGCCGCCTTCACCGATCCAGAAATGCGTCGTCCAGTTGGAAAACAGCGAGCCGTTCTGCAGCGCGAAGCTGGATGCGGTGAGGATCAGCGCCGGCAGGAAGGTGGTGAGCAGGCAGAGCAGCACGGCAACGGCGAACAGCGGCCAGCGCCACTTGCCGAGCGGGAAGCGCTTGGTGCGGCCGCCCTTGCCGGTGACGGTGACGAAGTTCTTGCGGCCGGCGACAAGGCGTTCGCCGAGCCACAGGAAGGAGGCGGAGACGACGATCAAGAGAAGCGCGATGACGAAACCGCGCTCGGTCTGGCCGGTCTCGATCATACCGAACAGGCGTGTCGACAGCGTCTGCATGCGCACCGGCAGGCCGAGCAGGGCAGGGGCGGCGAAGTTGGAGACGGCCCCGGCAAAGGTCAGCGATGCCGCAGCGATCAGTGCCGGGGTGACGACCGGCAGGATGATGCCGAAGAAGATGCGCGAGCGCCTGGCGCCGGCGACCTGGGCGGCCTCGACAAGATCGGCGCCGATCGAACTCAAGGCGGCCGAGATGACGGTGAAGGCGAGCGAGTAGTAATGCGCAATCAGCACGATCAGCGTCGGCACCAGGCCCCAGGCGAGCCAGTCGGGAACGATATAGCCATTGGCCTCGAAGAAGCCGACGGAACCGCCAAGCCGGCTGTTGCGGAACAAGGCGCCCCATGCAAGGGCCGCGGCAAAACTCGGGATCATGAACGGCATGGTGGCAAGCAGGCCAATGGTCCGGGGCGCCGGCACGTCGGTGAGCATCACCAGCCAGGCAAGGAAGCCGCCGATCAGGATGCAGCCGGCGGCAACGCCGACACCGAGCAGCACGGTGTTCCACAGCGGGCGCCACCACAGGTTTTCGGACATCTTGGAGGCAAGCACCGCCTGCCAGGCATCACGGCCTTCGACGGTCAGGGTGGACAGCACGATCTTGACCAGCGGCGCGATGACGAGGATGCCGACGATCAGGATCAGGATGATGGGAACGAGTGTTTCGGAGCGCAAAAAGCCTCTCCTCGACAACACGGATGTTGCGACGACGGACATGACAAGCTTTCTCACAGGAGAGACCGGGGGCAACAAGGCCGCGGCGAAGCGGCTGGGCGGGCTAAGGGTGTGGACCGGCGCCTCCCCCGAGGCGCCGGTCCGGCCGCGGTCATTGCAGCGTCAGCACCAGGTCGGCGATACGCTTGCGGGCAGCGGCGGTCTTGACCGGATCGATGCGCCAGGCCTTGAGCTCCTTGAGCGGCACGGAATCCGGGCTGTCTTTCACAGTCGGTCGCACGGCGTAGTCGCCTGGCACGTTGAAGGGCTCGAAGGCCGGTCCGCCGGTGGCAGAATCGTCGCCCATCATGAAGTCGATCAGCAACCGTGCCGCAGCCGGGCTAGGCGCCTTGTCGACCAGCGCAAGGACTGCCGGAAACAAAATGCCATTGGAGGGCTCGACGTCGTTGGCGACCTGCAGCGCCCAGCCTTCCTTGTCGTTGTCGCGGCGGTCGGAATAGGTGGCGAAGCCGACAGGCGGATTGGCCGAGGTCTTGTCGCCGATGGCCTTGTTGATGACGTCGGAATTGGGAACCATGACGAGGTCGTTGGCAAACAGGTCGCGGACGAACTGTTCGCCGGCGCCCTGCAGGTCGCTGTCGACGGTGATCGGCTTGCCGAACTGCGCCTCGTAGGCCTTGGCCATCTCGTCGGGGCGCAGCGAGAATTCAACCAGCAGGTCGAGCAACTCGCCGCGCTGCAGCGGATCGACCATCAGGACACGGCCTTTCCATTCCGGCGTTGTCAGCTGCCACAGGTTCTTGATCGGCGCGCCATTGGGGTTTGAGGCTTCGTTGTACATCAGCACCTTGGTCGACAGGCGCTGGGTCAGGAGCGGGGTCTTGTGCTCGTCGGCGAGTTCGCCTGATACACGCGGCGGGACGTAAGGCACGACGCGGTTGGTCTTGACCAGGTCTTCATAGACCACCGGCGTGTCGGCGATGTAGAGCACGTCGACGGCGTTGACGCCGGCAGTCTGCTCGGCAACGACGCGGGCGATCTGCTTGACCGAGCTCATGTCGATGCCGACGAGGTCGATGCCGGGATAGGTTTCCTCGAAGGCCTTCTCGACCTTGGCGATGCGGCTCGACAGCGAGAAGACGGTGACCTTGCCTTCCTTCTGCGCCAGCGGCAGCAGTTCCTTGACGCTCATGGCGTCGAGTTCGGCAGCACTGGCTGCCAGGGGCAGCAAGGCGGCTGCTGCGAAAAGCGTCCATTTCATCGACTTGAGCATATTTTCCCTCCCAGGTTTTTCTCAATCGAATTCGTCGAACAGGCCCGACAGGCGTTCGAGCGCGCCCATGACGCGCGTCTGGTGCCGGCCGGCAATGGTCAAGAGAATGGCGTTGACGATGGCGAACGGCACCGTCGGCGTCTGGAACTCGCTGCCCGAACGACCACGCGGTGCGGCCAGCACAAGGTCGGCTTGGGGCTGCATCATGGTGCCGGCAAGGTCGGTGACCAGCATCGCCTTGGCGCCTTGCGCATGACAGTGCTCGACAAGCGGGGCATAGCTGGTCGGCTGCTTGCGGAAGGCCAGCGCCAGCACGAGGTCGCCCTTTTCCATGCCGACCACGCGCTCGGCAATGTCGCGGCCACGGCCCTCGAGCACGATGGTGGTCATGCCGAAGCGGTCGAGCCGGCGGCGCAGGAACTGGGTGATCGACTGGGCATGGCCCTGGCCGAACAGGAAGATGCGCCTGGCGTCGACGATCATGTCGGCGGCGCGGTTGATGCTTTCTTGCGAGACGGCGAGGCGCAGATGTTCGAGGGCGGCGATCTCGCTGCCGATCAGGTCGAGCAGGAAGTCGCCATGCTCGACCTTGGCGACGGAGCGGCGCATGCGTTCGGCGGCGTCCTGGCTCTCGACCAGTTCGCGCTGCAGCTGCGAGCGCAGTTCGGGATAGCCCTTGAAGCCAAGCTTCTGCGCCAGCCGGGTGGTTGCCGCCTCATGCACGCTGGCGCGTTCGGCAAGCCTGGCGCTCGACAGGAAGGCGGCTTCGGCGGCGTTTTCGAGCAGGGCTGAGACGAGTCGCTGGTCGGCCTCGGTGAGGCGGGTCGAATGGCTCTTGATGCGATCCAGCAGCGTCATCATCTTGCATCCATTTTGCACTCGACTCTTATGATGCAAGATATCTTGCAGTCAAGTGCAAACGTGTGCAAGATTGGCTTTTCTGTCTTGCAAGGCGGGTGCGGCGACATGAAAAAGGCGCTCCGAAGAGCGCCTTGATTTCGGTCAGGGCCGGTGAACGACGGTGCCCGAAAACTCAGATGTACTTCATGTAGCCGACGAAACCGGTGATCCTCCAGCGCCCGTCCGCCTTGCGGCAGAAATACAGCGTCTGCCAGTTGAGGACGTCGTCGCTGCCGTCGGCGCGGCGGATGGTGCCGTCGAATTTCTTGCGCGCCACCGCGACATCGCCCGTGATGTCGATCTCGGTCAGCCGTGTCGCACGGTGGATGCCGTCGGCGAGCGGCTCGGCATATTGGGTGGCAGCTGTCTCCGCCGCCTGGCGCAGCCACTCGTCGCGATAGACCGCGAGCGTCGGGAAGGCGGCGTTCCACGCGTCGGGATTGGTTGCGTTATGGGCATGGATGCCGAGGAAACGCTGCTCGTCGAAATCGCCTGCCACCATGGCCCAGTCCTGGCCGACGAAGGCGGCGATGTCGCGCTCGACCAGCATCTCCCAGATGGCCGCGCGGTCGGCATCTCCAGCGAACGGGTTTTCGGCAATCGTCATGTCAGTCCCCCAGAGGCAGTCGCGGGTCGTCGATCTTGAGCATACTCAGGCTCTGCTTGATGCGCCGCAGGCCTTCGAGCACGTTGGTACCGCGGGTCTCGGCGGTCGCGGTGGCGATCATGTCGAGGATGGCCAGCAGCGCGAAACGCGACGAGGTCGGCTTGTAGATGTTGCCGTCTTCGATCGGCTGGAACGGGATGACGATGTCGGCGACCTTGGCCAGCGCCGATCCGGGCGCCGTGATCGCCACGGTGCGGGCGCCATATTGCCGGGCGACCTGGACCGCATCGACAACCGACTTGGCGTGGCCCGAAACGGAGAAGGCAATGACCGTCGTCTCGGGCTTGGCGACCGCCGCATACATGCGCTGCAGCTGGCCGTCGACCTGGGCGACGACAGGCAGGCCAAGCCGGAACAGCCGGTTCTGCAGTTCCGTCGCCATCATCGAGGAGATGCCGCCGGAGCCGAAGCACAGGATGTTCTGCGAGGCCGACAGCCGCTCGGCCACCGAGACCAGCGTCGCCATGTCGAGATTGTCCGAGGCGCGCTGGATCGCGACGATAGCCGCCTCGGTGACGGCGGAGGCGATGCGCTGCTCACGCGCGTCGCGGCTGAGCGGTTCGGGCTTGAGATACTGCCCGCCGATGGCGATCGCCTGCGCGAGGAAGAACTTGAAGTCGCGCACGCCGTCGCAGCCGAGGTTGCGGCAGAAGCGGGTGACAGTGGGTTCGCTGACGCCGACGCGCGCGGCGATCTCCGAGATCGCGGCCTTGGAGGCAAAGTCGAGATCCGACAGCACCAGGCTCGCCAGGCGCTTGTCGGACTTCGATCCGTCCTGCGCCGTGACCTGAAGCCGGGTGATGATGTCGGCGATGTTGCTCATACGGGCAGGCCGGTCGCCTTGTCGAACAGATGGATGTTCTTGGGGTCGGCAGTGACCGGCAGTGTCTCGCCCGGCCGCACCGAAACGCGGTCGCGGAACACGGCGCGTACCTGCTCGTCGCCGATGGCGCCGTAGATATGGGTCTCCGAGCCTGTCGGCTCGATGACGTCGACCTTGAACGGCAACGCGCTTTCGCTGCCGCTGATGACGAAATGCTCGGGCCTGATGCCGGCCTCGACCGCTCCTGCGAAGGCCGAGGCGCGGCCGCCATTGAGCGACAGCTTCTCTCCGGTCGCCGTCTCGAAATGTGCGCCTGTCGCCGATGCGCCGATGCTGCCCGAGACAAAGCTCATCGACGGCGAGCCGATGAAGCTTGCGACGAACTTGTTGGCCGGGCTGTCGTAGAGTTCGAGCGGTGCACCCACCTGCAGGATCTTTCCCTGGTTCATGACGACGATGCGGTCGGCCATGGTCATGGCCTCGATCTGGTCGTGTGTCACGTAAACCACCGTCGATTTCAAGCGCTGATGCAGCGCCTTGATCTCGGTACGCATCTGCACGCGCAATTGCGCGTCGAGATTGGACAGCGGTTCGTCGAACAGGAACACCGAGGGTTCGCGCACGATGGCGCGGCCCATGGCGACACGCTGGCGCTGTCCGCCGGAGAGCTGGCGCGGATAGCGGTCGAGATAGGCATGCAGGTTGAGGATCGCTGCGGCCTTGTTGATCTTCTGGTCGATGGCGGCCTGTGCCTCGCCGCGGATCTTCGGCCCGAACCCGATGTTCTCGGCTGCGGTGAGATGCGGAAACAGCGCGTAGGACTGGAACACCATGGCGATGTTGCGCTTCTGCGGCGGCAGGTCGTTGGCGCGCGTGCCGCCGATCAAGAGGTCGCCGTGGCTGATCGGCTCAAGCCCGGCGAGCATGCGCAGCAAGGTCGACTTGCCGCAGCCGGAGGGGCCGACGAGCACGACGAACTCGCCGCTTGGAATGTCGAGGTTGATGTCGTCGAGCACTTTGTGCTGGCCAAACGACTTGGAGAGGTCGCGGAAGGTTACGCCGGTCATGGTCTTCACGCTCCCAATATGTCGTCGATGAAAGGCAGGCAGCCGGCGGTCAGGCCGGCGTCGACGGGCAGCACCGTACCGGTGATGCCCGAGGCGCGTGGCGAGGCAAGGAAGGCGACGGCCTCGGCCACTTCCTGCGCGTTGACGATGCGGCCAAGCGGATAGAGCCGCTGCAGCTTGCCCAGAATGGCGGGATCCTTGGCCAGGCGATGGTCCCAGGCCGGGGTGCGGATCGAGCCCGGGCAGACGACGTTGGCGCGGATGCCCTGGCGGCCATGCTCGACAGCAATGGCGCGCGACAAGGCGTTGATGCCGGCCTTGGCCGCGGCATAGGCCGGGTTGCCGAAATGCGACAGCGCATTGACCGAGGAGATGAAGACGAAGCAGCCCGCGCCGCGCGCCACCATTGGCTTGAGCAGCGTATTGGTCAGGCTGGCGACGCCGGTCAGGTTGAGGTCGATCTCGGTCTCGACTCGCTCCTGGGTCAGCGCCGGCATGGTTTCGGCGCGGGTCCAGCCGGCATTGTTGATGACGATGTCGGGCACGCCGTCGGCTTCGACCAGCTTGCGCGCCGCGGCTTCGAGGCCGGGGCGGTCGGTCAGGTCGAAGCTGTGGCGCCCGGCGAGATCGAGCCCGTCCATCGCCTCAATGTACTGGTCGCAGCCGATGACGCGGGCGCCGCGATCATTGAAGATCGCAACCAGTGCCCGCCCGAGGCCGCCGCCGGCGCCGGTGATCAGGACGGACTTTCCCCGGAATTCGCTCTCACTGCTCAATGATGTGCTCCCATAGCGATCTTGGCCGCTTTCTTTGCTCAGGACTATGGCTGAAAATGTAATTAAGCAACAAAGAAAATCGCTTGATATGGCGAAAATGCCGGATAATGTAAGAAAGTCACTTAATCAAAGAGGCGCGGCAAAGCGCCGGAGGAACGGGCCTTGGCCCGTGGGAGCAAGGGAACACCGACATGGCGATTTCGAAGTGGAAGACTGGCCTGCTGGCCGGGTTGAGCGTGCTGGCGCTGGCCGCCCAGGCAAATGCCGGCGAAGTCAGGGTCACGGTCGCGGAATACAGCGCAAAGACCGGGCCCTATTTCCAGGAAGTGGAAAAGGCATTCGAGGCAGCCAACCCAGGCGTCGACGTCAAGTTCGAGGTCGTGCCGTGGGACGTGCTGCTGCAGAAGCTGACCACCGACATCACCGCCGGCACCAATGCCGATTTGTCGATCATCGGCACGCGCTGGCTGATCGACTTCGTCCAGCAGGGCGTCGCCGAGCCGCTCGACGGCTACATCACGCCCGACTTCAAGGGGCGCTTCATCGACACCTTCCTGTCGCCTTCGATCATGGACGGCAAGACCTACGGCCTGCCGATCGCCGCTTCGGCGCGTGCCATGTATTACAACAAGGAACTGCTCGAAAAGGCTGGCGTCGCCAACCCGCCGGCGACCTGGGCCGAGCTCAAGGATGCGGCTGCCAAGATCAAGGCGCTGGGCGGCGAGAACTACGGTTTCGGCCTGCAGGGCAAGGAGATCGAGACCGACGTCTATTATTATTACGCGATGTGGTCGCAAGGCTCCGAGATCCTCGACAAGGACGGCACCTCGGGTCTCGACAGCCCCGGGGCCATCGAGGCGGCCAAGCTCTACAAGTCGCTGATCGACGAGGGCCTGACCCAGCCTGGCGTCACCTCCTATGCGCGTGAGGACGTGCAGAACCTGTTCAAGCAGGGCAAGGTCGGCATGATGATCACCGCGCCCTTCCTGTCCAACCAGATCAAGGAAGAAGCGCCGAAGCTGAAATATGGCGTCGCCGCCATCCCCGCCGGCCCGACCGGCGCGCGCGGCACCTATGGCGTCACCGACTCGATCGTCATGTTCTCCAATTCGAAGAACAAAGACGAGGCCTGGAAGCTGCTCGACTTCCTGTTCCAGACCGACTGGCGCGCCAAGTTCACCCAGGGCGAAGGCTTCCTGCCGGTGAACAAGGAAGAGGCCAAGATGGACTATTACGTCAACAATGCCGACCTCGCTGCCTTCACCGCGCTTCTGCCCGACGCCCGCTTCGCGCCGATCATTCCCGGCTGGGAAGAAGTCGCGCAGATCACTTCGGACGCCATCCAGAAGGTCTATCTCGGCGAAGGCGATCCCGAGGCCCTGCTCAAGGAAGCGGCAGCCAAGGCCGACGGCATCCTGAAGAAGTAGTTCTTCTTCCTCCCGCCGGTGGCGCGCCTCAGGGTGCGCCGCCGGTTCCCTGTCCCGTGCTCCGGCCAAGGCTCCCATGCACAATCGCGCCCTGCCATATCTGCTGACGCTGCCGAGCCTGATCCTGGCGGCGGTGGTGATCTTCTGGCCGGTCGTCGACCTGATCCAGATCGCGACGCATGACGTCAGCCGCTTCGGCCAGCTGCGCGATTTCAGCGGCCTCGACAATTTCGCTGCACTGGTTGCCGATCCTGATTTCATCAAGGCGCTGCTGCGCACCGGCGTCTGGACCGCCGCCGTCGTCGGTGGCGCGCTGTTGGTGTCGATCCCGGTGGCGGTCATCCTCAATACCGATTTTTACGGCCGTTCGCTTGCGCGTGTCATCGTCATGCTGCCCTGGGCGGTGTCGCTGACCATGACGGCCATCGTCTGGCGCTGGGCGCTGAACGGCGAAAGCGGCATGCTGAATTCCGCCCTGCGCGGGCTCGGCCTCGCCGACCACAACATCCAGTGGCTGGCGAGCGCGGCGACCGCATTCCCGATGCAGATCATGATCGGCATCCTGGTGACGGTGCCGTTCACCACCACCATTTTTTTGGGCGGGCTGTCGTCGATCCCCGACGATCTCTATGAGGCGGCGGCACTGGAAGGGGCGGGACCGGTGCAGCAGTTCCGGCGCATCACCTTTCCGCTGCTCAAGCCCTTCGTCAACATCGCCATCGTGCTCAACACGATCTATGTCTTCAACTCGTTCCCGATCATCTGGGTGATGACGCAGGGCGGTCCGGCCAACTCGACCGACATCCTCGTCACCCATCTCTACAAGCTGGCCTTCCGCATCGGCAAACTCGGCGAGGCGTCGGCGGTGTCGCTGGTCATGCTGGCGATCCTTTTGGTCTTCACCGCCATCTACATCAGGCTCGCCATGCGGGGAGAACGCGCATGATCGCGCCCAAACTCAAGCGCACCATCATCGCCTGGGGGCTGCTGGCGCCGCTTGTCGTCGTCACGCTGTTTCCCTTCGCGGTGATGTTTTTGACCGCGGTCAAACCGGCGCAGGAAGTGCTGACGCCGAGCTGGTGGCCGAGCGAGTTTCGCTGGCGCAATTTCTACGACATGTGGGTGCAGGCCGGCTTCGGCCGGGCGCTGTTCAATTCGCTTTACGTGTCGGTGATCGCCACAGTCGGCGCGATCGTCATCTCGATCCCGGCCGCTTATGCGATGTCGCGCTTCCGTTTTGCCGGTCATGGCGCCTTCCGGCAGTTCCTGCTGGTCTCGCAGATGATCTCGCCGATCGTGCTGGTGCTTGGCCTGTTCCGGCTGCTCGCCTCCTTCGGGCTGGTTGAAAGCCTGAATGCCGTCGGCGGCGTCTACATGGCCTTCAACATCGCCTTCACCGTGTGGATGCTGCAGAGCTATTTCGACACCATCCCGCGCGACCTCGAGGAAGCCTCGTGGATGGAAGGCGGCAGCCGCTGGCTGACCTTGCGCAAGGTGTTTTTGCCGCTGTGCGTGCCGGCCATCGCCGTCACCGCCATCTTCACCTTCATCAATGCCTGGAACGAGTTCGTCGTCGCGCTGACCATGCTGCGCAGCCAGGAAAGCTATACGCTGCCGATCCAGGTGTTTTCGCTTGTCGCCGGGCGCTACACTGTCGAATGGCACTACGTCATGGCGGCCACGCTCGTCGCCACCGTGCCGGTCGCCATCCTGTTCGTCTGGCTCCAGCGCTATCTCGTCCGCGGCCTGGCGCTCGGCGCCGTCAAGTGACCGCAACCTCCTGACTTCAACGATAAAGAAACGAACCTGACATGCGCATCTTCACCGCCTCGCTGGCGACCGAGACCAACACCTTCTCGCCGGTGCCGACCGATCGCGCCTCGTTCGAGATGGCGTTCTACGCCGGGCCGGGCCAGCATCCGGAGACACCGACCTTGTGCTCGTCGCCGATCGTGGCGCTGCGCCGCCGCGCCGCTGCCGACGCACTGACCGTCATCGAAGGCACCGCCACCTGGGCCGAGCCGGGCGGGCTGGTGCAACGCCAGACCTTCGAGGCGCTGCGCGACGAAATCCTCGACCAGCTCCGGGCGGCGCTGCCGGTCGACGCCGTCATGCTTGGCCTCCACGGCGCGATGGTGGCGCAGGGCTATGACGACTGCGAGGGCGACCTCCTGGCGCGGGTCCGCGACATTGTCGGCCCCGACGTCGTGGTTGCTGCGGAGTTCGATCCGCACAGCCACCTGACGCCGAAGCGCGTCGCCGCCTGCAATGTGCTCGCGGCCTTCCTCGAATTTCCGCACACCGATTTCTACGAGCGCGGCGAGCATGTCGTCGCGCTTGGCCTGGCCGCAGCGCGTGGCGAGATCAAGCCCGTCATCTCGACCTTCGACTGCCGCATGATCACCGTGCTGCCGACCAGCCGCGAGCCGATGCGGAGCTTCGTCGACCGCATCAAGGCGCTGCACGGCAAGGACGGCATCCTGTCGGTGTCGGTGATTCACGGCTTCATGGCCTCCGACGTGCCGGAAATGGGCTCGCGCATCGTCGTCGTCACCGACAACGACAAGGCCAAGGGCGACGCGCTCGCCGAAAAGCTCGGCCGCGAGCTTTATGCCATGCGCGAAAAGACCGCGATGACGATGGTCGACACCGACGCCGGCATCGACCAGGCGCTGAGCGCGCGCCGGGCCAATCCGGCAAAGCCCGCTGTTATCGCCGACGTCTGGGACAATCCCGGCGGCGGGGTCGCCGGCGACGGCACCTTCATGCTGCGGCGGATGCTGGAGCGCGGCCTCGACAAGGTCGGCGTGGCGACGATCTGGGACCCGATCGCGGTGACCTTCTGCCACGCGGCGGGCGAAGGTGCCGTCATCGACCTGCGTTTCGGCGGCAAGGCGGGACCGCAGGCCGGCGAGCCGATCGACGCCAGGGTTCAGGTGCTGAAGGCGGTCGAGGAAGGCTGGCAGAGTTTCGGGCCGAGCCGCGTGACGCTCGGGCAAACGGCGCTGGTGCGCATCCTGGGGACCGAGGTCGACGTCATCCTCAACACCAACCGCACCCAGACCTTCGAGCCCGACATCTTCTCCAATCTCGGCATCGACCTAGCCAGCAAGGACATTTTGCTGGTCAAGTCGACCAACCATTTCTACGCCGGCTTCGCGCCGGTGGCGGCCGAGATCATCTATGTCGACGCGCCGAGTTCGTATCCGAGCAATCCGCGCGTGACCAACTACACCAAGCTTGTCCGTCCGGTATGGCCCAGGGTCAATGATCCCTGGGCATGACAGGCGAGGCCGCCAGGCCTCGCCATTTGTCCGTCAGGTCGCGGGCCGGAACGGCTTGGCCAGCGACGCCGGGAAATGCAGCGCCAGCATCTGGCGGTTCTGCGAGATGATGACCAGCACGATGATCGTTGCGAGATAAGGCAGGGCGGAAAGCAGTTCCGAGGGAACCGCGATGCCGAGCGCCTGGCCCTGCAGCTGCAGGATGGTCATGCCGCCGAACAGCCAGGCGCCAAGCAGCACGCGCAGCGGCCGCCATGTCGCGAACACCACCAGCGCCAGCGAGATCCAGCCCTTGCCGGCGGTCATGTTTTCGACCCATAGCGGGGTGTAGGCGACCGACAGATAGGCGCCGGCGAGACCAGCCATCAGCCCGCCGAACAGCACGGCGAGATAACGTATGCGGATCACCGGATAGCCGATGGCGTGCGCCGTCTCCGGCGACTCGCCGATGGTGCGCAGCACCAGCCCGCCCTTGGTGCGGTAGAGGAACCAGCTGATGACAAAGAACATGACGATGGCGAAATAGACCATCGGATCGAAGCGGAACAGCATCGGCCCGATGACCGGAATGTCTGAGAGATAGGGAATGTAGATCTTCTTCAGCGCGTCGATCGGTGCCGAGCCGAAGTTGCGGCCCAGGAAGGCCGAGACGCCGGAGCCGAAGATGGCGAGCGCCAGGCCCGCGGCGTACTGGTTGGTCAGGAAGGTCAGCGCCAGGACGCCGAACAGCAGCGAGGCGGCGGCCCCGCCAAGCGCGCCGGCAAGGATGGCGACAGGCATCGGCAGCCCGGCGATCACTGCCCAGAAGGCAAAGGCAGCGCCCATCAGCATCATGCCTTCGATGCCAAGGTTGAGAACGCCTGATTTTTCGACGACGAGTTCGCCAAGGGCAGCGAAGATCAAGGGTGTCGCGGCTATGATGGTGCCGGTGAAAATGGCTATGAACAAGTCCATCAGGCATGCTCCGGAATGCGGCGAAGCCGGTAGAAGATGAAGAAGTCTGCGGCAAGCAAAAAGAACAACAATATGCCCTGGAAGATGCGGGTCAGCGCAGCCGACAGGCCAAGATTCATTTGCACTGCTTCGCCGCCGAGGAAAAGTAGCGACATCAACAATCCCCCGAGGACGATGCCGAAGGCATTGAGGCGACCGATGAAGGCGACGATGATGGCGGCGAAACCGTAGCCGGGCGAGATCTGCGGCGACAATTGTCCGAGCGGGCCCGAGACCTCGGCCATGCCGGCGATGCCGGCGGCAGCGCCACCGGCAAGCAGGCCGGTCCAGACGGCGGCGGATTCGCGGAAGCCGGCGTAACGTGCCGCCAGAGGTGCAGCACCACTGACCGACATCTTGTAGCCAAGGAAGCTGCGATCGGTGAACAGCCACATCAGGAATACGGCGACCACGGTGATGAACACCGAGGCGTTGAGCCGGTAGGCATAGTCGAAGGGCTCGAACATCGCCGCCGCCGAGAGCAGTGCCGTCTGCGGATAGTTGAAGCCGGCCGGGTCACGCCAGGGGCCGTGGACCAGCCACGACAACAGCAGGGTGGCGATATAGGTCAGCATCAGCGTGACGAGGATCTCGTTGGTGTTCATCCGCGCCCGGAGGAAGGCGGGGATCGCGGCCCACGCCATGCCGGCGATGGCGCCGGCGAAAAACATCAGCGGCAAAAGCAGCATGCTGTCGGGGTCGGGGTAAAACAGGCCGACGCCGCAGGCGGCAATGGCGCCGATGATAAGCTGGCCCTCGGCGCCGATGTTCCAGACATTGGCGCGGAAGCCGACGGCCAGGCCGCAGGCGATGAGGATCAGCGGCGAGGCCTTGAGCAGCCACTCTGAAATCCCGTTCAACGAGTTGAGCGGGGCGATGAAGAAGGCTTGCAGCGTCGCCAGCGGGTCATAGCCGAGCACGGCAAACAACAGCGAGCCGACGAGAAGCGTAAGCCCGGTCGCGATGACCGGTGCCGCCACCCGCATCCTGGCGGATGGTTCCGGTCTTTGTTCAATCCTGAATCGCAACTTCGCCTCTCCCATTGGTGCCGTTGCCGCGGTCGACCCTTGTCATCAGCAGGCCGATTTCCTCGCGGTTGGTTTTTGTCCTGATCAGTGGCGGCGAGACCTGGCCCTGGCAGATGACGAGCAGGCGGTCGCAGATCTCGAACAGCTCGTCGAGTTCCTCCGAAATCACCAGCACGGCGGCACCCGAGCGGCTCAGGTCGACAAGCGTCTGGCGGATGAAGGCGGCAGCACCGACGTCGACGCCCCAGGTGGGTTGGGCGACGAGGAACAGCTTGGGCTCGAGTGCGATCTCGCGGCCGACGATGAACTTCTGCAGATTGCCGCCGGAAAGACTCTGCGCGCTCGACTGCGGGCCGTTGGCCTTGACCTTGAAGCGCTCGATGATCTTGGCGGCGAAATTGCTCGCCTGCTTGCGGTCGACGAGGCCATTGCGCACCAGCCCGGAGCGATGGGCGGTCAAAACGGCATTCTGCCACAGCGCATGCGGCGGCACGGCTCCGCGACCGAGCCGCTCCTCCGGCACGAAGGCCATGCCGAGCTTGCGCCTTTCGCTGGCGTTGAGATGGGCGGCCGCCTTGCCGTCGATCTGGATCGACAGCGCATTGCCATGGGTGCGCTCGCCGCTGAGCAGCGAGATCAGCTCGGCCTGACCGTTGCCGGAGACGCCGGCAAGCCCGACGATCTCGCCGCCACGCACCTCAAACGAGATGTTCTTGAGTTCGACGCCGTATTTGTCGCGGGCAGGGGCGGTTAGCCCGCGCACCTCGAGCACCGGCTTGTCGCTCGGCACCGAAGGGCTGACATGCATTTCGGGCAGCTCGGCGCCGACCATCAGCCGGGCGAGCTGGGCCGAGGTGCTTTCCTTTGGCCTTGCGGTGCCTGTCACCTTGCCGTTGCGCAGCACGGTGGCGCTGTCGCAAAGCTCCTGCACCTCGTCGAGCTTGTGGCTGATGTAGACGATGGAGCAGCCTTCGGCGGCGAGCTGACGCAAGGTCTCGAACAGCTTGACGACGGCCTGCGGCGTCAGCACCGAGGTCGGCTCGTCGAGGATCAAAAGCTTCGGCGCCTGCAGCAGGCAGCGCACGATCTCGACGCGCTGGCGTTCGCCGACCGACAGGTCGTGGACGCGGCGGTGCGGGTCGATCGGCATGCCGTAGCGGTTGGACAGCTCGGTGATCTGGCGCGCCAGCGCATCGAGGTCGAAGGTGCTCGAGACGGCGAGCGCGATGTTTTCGACCACGGTGACGGATTCAAACAGCGCGAAATGCTGGTAGACCATTTCGATGCCGAGCGCCCGCGATGTCGCTGGCGTGTGGGCGGCGATGGGTTTGCCGTCGCAGAAGATCTCACCGGCATCGGCCTGCGCCGCGCCATAGATGATCTTCATCAATGTCGATTTGCCGGCGCCGTTTTCGCCGAGCACGGCGTGGATTTCGCCTGGCATGATCGACATCGAGATGTCGTCATTGGCGATGATGCCTGGGTAACTTTTGGTGATGTTGCGCAATTCGAGGCGTGGGGGCATAGCCGGGTCCTGCCGTGAGGGTTGGACGGTGCGCAGCCATAGTCCACCGGAGCCAGCACCTGATCCCGAGATCGGAATCATGCGGCGCTGTAGAGCCCCGGTGGCCTTGCTAGCGGATAAGCGAAGATCAGCCGAGCTTGCCGATCATTCCCTTGACGAACCAGTTCATGCCGCGGATGTCGGCATCGGCCAGCACGCTGCCTGCCGCAACCTTGACGTTGCCGTCCTGGTCCTTGAGTTCGCCGGCATAGGGATGGACCTTGCCGGAGCCGATGTCGGCCTCGAGCTGCTTGAGCTTGGTGATGACGTCGGCCGGGATCGCCTCATTGTAGGGCGCCATTTTGACGACGCCGCCGGCCAGGCCGTCCCAGCGCGCTTCGGGCTTCCAGGTGCCTGCTGCCACGCCCTTGGCGGCGCCGACATAGTCGCTCGACCAGTCGAGGGTGAAGGCGGTCAGCTGCTTGCCCGAGCCGAACTTGGCCATGTCGCTGGCGTAGCCGATTGACCACGCGCCGCCTTCGCCCGCGACCTGCACACCGGTCGCGGTGTCGGTCATCGAGCAGATGACATCGCAGCCCTGCGACAGCAGCGTGTTGGCCGCTTCCTTTTCCTTGCCCGGATCGAACCAGGAATTGAGGAAGATGGCATTGCAGGTAGCCTCGGGATTGACACTCTGGGCGCCGAGCAGAAGCGCGTTGGCAGGGCCGACGATGTCGGGGATCGGGAAACCGCCGATGAAGCCGATCTTGCCGGCTTTGCTCATATGCGCGCCGGCAGCACCGGCGACGAAAGTGCCCTCGTAATACTTGGCTTCGAAGGTGCCGAGATTGGCGAGATGGACGATGCCGGAGCAATGCTCGAAGGCGACCTTGGGGAAGCGCGGCGCCACCTTCTGCATCGGCGTGCCATGCGAGAACGAGGTGCCGAAGACCAGCTGGTTGCCGGAAGCGGCGAGTTCGCGGAACACGCGTTCGGCATCCTGCGGCATGAAGATGTTGTCGATGACGGTCAGCGCGACCTTGTCGCCGAACTCCGCCTTGATGGCGTCGACACCGAGGCTGTGCTGCTTGGTCCAGCCGATGTCGGCGATCGGCGAGACATAGACGACACCGATCTTGAGCGGCTCCTGGGCGCTGGCGATGCCGGCAAGGCCCGTGGTGCCGAGAGCGGCCCCCGCGGCGCCGGAATATTGCAGAAATTGCCGTCTGGTCAGATTGAACATGGTGGTAACCCTCTGTTGGTTGGATGCGCCCGGCTTTTTGCCGGGTCTATTTTGCGGCGTGGACATGGGCATGCGCCCGTGCCGCGCCATTTTCTCCGGCCTTCTTTCGTGGTGCCGGTTTCGGCGGCTCGCCTGATTTGCCGTCGAGATAAGGTTCGAGCGCTTCGCGTGGTGTCAGTTCGGGAAACACCTGCCGGTCCATGATGTAGCCGCGCACGACGGAGCGGTGATGCGCGTCGATCAGCTCCATCGCCGGCTTGAGCCGGCCTTTTTCGAGCAGTTCGACCACACGGGCATGGTCGTCGAGCAGGTTGCAGTAGTCGAAATCGGCGGTGATCAGCGAGCGCAGCAAGGTCGTACGACGGACCAACTGGGCGTGAATCTCCTGCATCACCTTGTTGCGGCTGAGCCGCACGAACACTGTGTGGAACTCCTGCCCGAGCACGTCGGCGAGCGCGTCGTTGCCCGAAGCCACGGCTTGGCGCTGGCGCTCGACATGCTGGCGCAATTCGGCCCAGCCGGCTGGGCCTAGGCGGTCGCTCAATTGAGCGGCGACGCCCTGTTCGACGAGCGTGAGCGCGTCATAGATTTCCATTGCGTCCTGCATGCTGGGACGGGCGACAAAGGCACCGCGGTTGCGCTCGATCTGGGCAAGACCATCATCGGCGAGGCGGATCAGTGCCTGGCGGATGACGATGCGGCTGACGTCGAATACCTCTGACAGTTCGCGCTCACCGAGCTTGCAGCCGGGGACGAGGCGGTGATCGAGGATCGCCCGCGTCAACATATCGGCAATGGCCTGCGAGCGGTTGCTCATGGCATTCTCCTCCCCGCCAGCGCCTTTGGCTTGCTTGGCGGCCAGCCCGGTTATCGCTGCGCCGGCGACGCCGCATATCCCGAGTTGCGTTTCTCATATCGGTAGTCAATCAAATCAAGCTGTCAATCAAAATTCTTTCTTTGGCATGCAAATTGTCATTGATTGATATCCAATCCTGTGGTTCCAATATGGGCATAACAGAGCTAGGTTCACGGGGAAGTGCTAGCCAGGGAGGGTGCGATGAGCATAGCTGCCCTTTGTAGCGACAGAGTCCTTCTTAACGATTGGCATGTGATCGCCGACCTGACCAACCTGTCGGCGCACGAGCCGTTCCAGACCCGCCTGCTTGGCGTTGACCTGACCGTCTATTGCCGTGGCCGCTACAACAAGGAAGTGGTGCGAAACGACACCGGGGCGCTGGTCAATGCGACCAAGCGTTATGGCTTCCTGTGGGCCTGCCTCGGCAAGCCGGAGCGCGACATCGTGTTCGTGCCGGAGGCCGAGGAGGAAGACCGCTACCTGCTCACCGGCGGGTCGATCGCTGTCAAGGTTTCAGGCCTGCGCACGGTCGAGAATTTCCTCGACATGGGCCATTTCCCGTTCGTCCATACCGGCTGGCTTGGCGAGGAGCCGCATACGGAAGTCGCGCCTTACAAGGTCGAGCTGACGGCTGCCGACGAACTGGTCGCGACCGAATGCAAATTCTACCAGCCGGTGGCGTCGCCGACGGCCAAGGAAGGCTTTGTCGTCGACTATATCTACAAAGTGATCCGCCCCTACACGGTGGCGCTCTACAAGAGCAATCCGGTGCAGAAGGAGCGGCTCGACGTCATCACCTTGTTCGTCCAGCCCGTCGACGAGGAGAATTGCGTCGCCCATCCCTTCCTTTGCTATCTCAAGGACGGCAGCGACGAGGCCGGAATCCGCAACTTCATGCAGCTGATTTTCGCCCAGGACAAGCCGATCCTGGAAAACCAGCTGCCGCGACGCCTGCCGCTCGACCCGCGTGCTGAAACGCCGATCCGCGCCGATGCGGTTGCTGTCTTGTACCGGCGCTGGCTGCGCGACAAATCAGTCACTTACGGCGCGATACCGGCGCGGATGTGAACCCGCGCCCTCAGGAGGAACCTTAGATGACCGAGACGAGATGCAAGGATCAGGTGATCCTCGACCTTTGGCACCCGCTTGCCGCACTTTCCGAAGTGCCGGCCGGCGTGGTGGTCGGCACCATCCTGCTCGAAGAGCGCCTGAGCCTGGCCTCCGACGGCACCGGCAAGGTTGCCGTCTGGCGTTCGCGACGCGATCTGCCTGTCGACGGGCCGGTCGACATTACAGCGGTCGAAGGCACGCTGCCGGTCAAGCTTGCCTATGGCTATGTCTGGACGTCGCTCGGCAATCCGCCGGCCGACATCTTCCCGATCCCCGAATATGCCGAGGCTGACCGACGCAAGCTCAACGCCGCCACGTTCGGGGTCAATGTCTCGGCGCCGCGGGCGATCGAGAACTTCCTCGACATGGGCCACTTCCCTTATGTCCACACCGACATTCTCGGTGCCGAGCCGCATACCGAAGTGAAGGAATACGACGTCGAGATCTCGGTCGACCGCGACGAGATCCTGGCCACACGCTGCCGCTTTTTCCAGCCGATGGCATCGACCACTTCGGATGGCGGCGCCGATGTCGACTACATCTACCGGGTGCCGCATCCCTATTGCTCGGTGCTCTACAAATCGAGCCCGATGGACGAGACGCGGCTCGATGTCATTGCCGTGTTCCTGCAGCCGGTCGATCAGGAACATGTCCGGGCGCACATGTTGCTGTGCGTGCTCGACGAGGACAATGAAGACAAGGTGATCAAGCGTTTCCAGCAGACGATCTTCGGCCAGGACAAGCCGATCCTGGAAAACCAGTTCCCCAAGCGCCTGCCGCTCGATCCGCGCGCCGAGACCCCCATCAGAGCCGACAAGTCGGCGATCGCCTACCGCCGGTGGCTGAGCCAGAAGGGCGTGACCTACGGGGTCATCCCGGCCGCCACCTGAGCGCCTGAAGGCGCCAACGACAAGATATCAGCGAGGAACCTATGCTCGACCTAGCCAAATCCAGATGGCATCCCATCGCCGCGGCGCACGACCTTCCATTGCGTCATGTCTTTCATGGCCAGCTGCTCGGCCGCGAATTCGCCGTCTGGCGCGCCGACGACGGCTACGTCAACATCTGGGAAAACCGCTGCCTGCATCGCGGCGTGCGCCTGTCGATCGGCATCAATGACGGCCGCGAGCTGAAGTGCCAGTACCATGGCTGGCGCTATTCCAACCGCACCGCCGGCTGCACCTATATCCCGGCGCACCCGGCCGATGCGCCGGCCCGCACCATCACCAACCGCACCTTTGCCGCCGTCGAACGCTACGGCCTGGTGTGGTCGGCAGAAGAGCCGCAAGGCGAGGTGCCCGAGGTTGCTGGGTTTGCCGAGGGCGAGCTTCTGGCGCTGCGCGCCATTCCGGTCAACGCGCCCGCCGACGTGGTGGCGGCCAGGCTTACGGGCTACCGCTTCCAGCCAAGCGGCTACATCGACGGCTCCGCAGCCAAGGTCGCGGTCGAAGCCTCCAACGCCTTTTCGGTGGCGCTGCGTTCGAGCGAGGCTGATGCCAGCACACTCGCCGTGTTCTTCGTCCAGCCGGTCGATTCCAACCGCTCGGTGATCCGCGGCGTGCTCGACGGCGAGGTCGAAGGCGCCGCCCGTCTCGCCGTGCTGCGCCACCACAACGAGCTTCTCTCGCGCCTGCGGGTCGCCGTCGAAGCCGAGGCCGCGCGGGAACCTGCACCGGCGCCGCTGGAGCCGATCATCGAACGCGTCTCGCCAGAACTGGCCGAAATGCCGGAAGAGACGACACATGGCCGCAAGGCGACGATCCGTGTCCAGGTGGCGAGGAAGTGGCCGGCCGCTGACGGCATCGCCGGCTTCGAACTCAGGCCGATCAAGGGCCTGCTGCCGACCTTCCAGCCCGGCGCCCATATCGACGTGCATCTGCCCAACGGGCTGATCCGGCAATATTCGATCACCAACGGTCCGGGCGAAAGCGACAGCTATGTCATCGGCGTCAAGCTCGAGCGCGACTCCAAGGGCGGTTCGACCTGCCTGCACGAGACGGTGCGCGAAGGCGACGTGCTGGCGATCTCCGAGCCGCGCAACAATTTCCCGCTGCGCCGCGATGCGCTCCAGACATTGTTCATCGCCGGCGGCATCGGCATCACGCCGCTGCTCGCCATGGCCCAGGCGCTCAACAACCAGAGCCTCAACCACGAACTGCACTACTTCGCCCAGAACGAGGCCCAGCTCGCTTTCCCCGAGAAGACCAGCACGCTCGGCGCTTCACTCAAGCCGCATCTTGGCCTGACGCCAGAGCAGACCGGCGCCCAGCTGCGCGAGATCCTGAGCGGTTACGGCCCCGACAAGCATGTCTATCTCTGCGGACCCGGCCCGATGCTGGAAGCGGCGCGCAGCATCGCCGCCGAGATGGGCTGGCCGGAGACGGCAGTGCATTTCGAATACTTCAAGAACACCAATGTCATCGACGACAGCACAAGCTTCGAGGTGGCGCTGGCGCGCTCCTGCATGACGCTGACCGTACCGGCCGGCAAGACGATCCTCGAGGTGATGCGCGACGCCGGCATCGACATGCCGTCGTCGTGCGAGCAGGGCGCCTGCGGCACTTGCCTGGCCACCGTCATCGAAGGCGAGCCGGACCATCAGGACGTCTATCTCAACGATGCCGAGCGCAAGTCCGGCACCAAGATCATGACCTGCGTGTCGCGTGCCAAGTCGGCGCGGCTTGTGCTCGACCTCTAGGAGTTTCCCGATGATTACGCTTTACGACTACGAACTGTCGGGCAACTGCTACAAGCTCAGGCTTCTGATGGGCATGCTCGGGATCGAGTGGAAGACGGTGCCCGTCGACTTCTATCCCGGCCGCGAGCACAAGTCGGACTGGTTCCTCAAGATCAATCCGCTCGGCCAGCTTCCCGTCATCGACGACGACGGGCTGATCCTGCGCGATGCCCAGGCAATCCTTGTCTATCTCGCCTCGAAATACGATGCGTCGGGCAGCTGGTACCCACGCGACAATCCGGCGCTGCTCGGCGAAATCAGCCAGTGGCTGGCCTTTGCCGACGGCATCACCGGTACCGCCTCGGCGGCGCGCCTGCACGATGCGCTGTTTTACGATTTCGACGTCGAGGCGGCCCGCGCCGGGGCGCACCGGCTGTTCCGCATCCTCGACGAGCATCTGTGGTTCGGCGAACAGGAAGGGCGCAGCTGGATCTGCTCGGCCGCCCAGCCGACGATCGCCGACATCGCCTGCTTCCCCTACATCATGCTGTCGGAAGAGGGCGGCATCCCCAGACAGGACTATCCGGCAATCCGCCGCTGGTGCGACCGTGTCAAGCGCATCAAGGGCTTTTCCGTGATGTCGGGCGTGTTCCCGGCAGGTCCGGCCAAGGCTGCCTGAGCACAACAAGCAACATCCAGGCCGGGCGATGCGCGCGGCCATGAATCCAGTTTTGGGAGTGAGAAAAGATGAAAACCCGCGCCGCCGTCGCCGTAGGAGCTGGAAAGCCGCTCGAGATCATGGAGGTCGACCTCGAGGGGCCGCGCGAGGGCGAGGTGCTTGTCGAGATCAAGGCGACCGGCATCTGCCACACCGACGAGTTCACGCTGTCGGGTGCCGATCCCGAAGGCATCTTCCCGGCCATCTTGGGCCATGAGGGTGCCGGTGTCGTCGTCGATGTCGGCAAGGGCGTGACCTCGCTCAAGAAGGGCGACCACGTCATCCCGCTCTACACGCCGGAATGCCGCTCGTGCCCGTCCTGCCTCAGCCGCAAGACCAACCTCTGCACCGCGATCCGCTCGACGCAAGGACAAGGGTTGATGCCGGACGGCTCCAGCCGATTCTCGATCGGCAAGGACAAGATCTTCCACTACATGGGCTGCTCGACGTTTTCGAACTTCACCGTGCTGCCCGAGATTGCGCTCGCCAAGGTCAACCCGGACGCGCCCTTCGACAAGATCTGCTACATCGGCTGCGGCGTGACGACAGGCATCGGTGCGGTCATCAACACGGCAAAAGTCGAGATTGGTTCGACGGCGATCGTCTTTGGTCTCGGCGGCATCGGCCTCAACGTGCTGCAGGGCCTCAGGCTTGCCGGTGCCGACATGATCATCGGCGTCGACATCAACAATGACCGCAAGGCCTGGGGCGAAAAGTTCGGCATGACGCATTTCGTCAATCCGAAGGAGGTCGAGGGCGACATCGTGCCTTACCTCGTCAACATGACCAAGCGTGGCGCCGACCAGATCGGCGGCGCCGACTACACCTTCGACTGCACCGGCAACGTCAAGGTGATGCGCCAGGCACTCGAAGCATCGCATCGCGGCTGGGGCGAGAGCATCGTCATCGGCGTTGCCGGCGCCGGCCAGGAGATCGCGACCCGTCCGTTCCAGCTGGTCACCGGCCGGACCTGGAAAGGCACCGCCTTTGGCGGCGCGCGCGGCCGCACCGACGTGCCGAAGATCGTCGAGTGGTACATGGACGGCAAGATCCTGATCGACCCGATGATCACCCATACGCTCAAGCTCGAAGACATCAACAAGGGCTTCGACCTGATGCATGCGGGCGAAAGCATCAGAAGCGTCGTCGTCTACTGAGCTGCCACGGCCGGCCAGGCCCCCATGGCCGGTCCCCCAAACGCCACGGCTTTTCGCCGGCCTTCAAGCCTCCCAGCTTGGCCCGCGTGTTCCCAAAGTCGTGGCGTCGACCGGCGGTGCGCCCGAGGTTTCTGCAAACCCTCGGCCGCGCCGCCGGCATCTCTTTTGAGCGGTTGCAGGTCTTGTGCCCCGAGGTTATGCCGGGGCAGGACTGTTTGACGAGAAGGCAGAGCAGATGAAGACCATTTCCACGTCGAAGTCGCATGGCGGCATCCAGGGCGTCTATGCGCACGCCTCCGAGGCCTGCGCCTGCGACATGACCTTTGCCGTCTTCGTGCCGCCGCAGGCCAAGGACGGCCCGGTGCCGGTGCTGTGGTATCTCTCGGGCCTGACCTGCACGCATGCCAATGTCATGGACAAGGGTGAATACCGCCGCCTGGCCGCCGAGCTTGGCCTGATGATCGTCTGCCCCGACACCAGCCCGCGCGGCGAAGGCATAGCCGACGAGAAGGACAATTGGCAGTTCGGCTCGGGTGCCGGCTTTTATGTCGACGCGACCGAGGCGCCATTCGCGAAAAACTACCGGATGTATTCCTATGTCACCGAAGAATTGCCGGCGCTGATCGCTCAAAACTTCCCGGCCGACATGTCGCGCCAGGCGATCACAGGCCATTCGATGGGCGGCCACGGTGCGCTGACCATCGCCCTGAAGCACCCCGAGCGCTTCAAGAGCTGCTCGGCCTTTGCGCCGATCGCCCAGCCCTCAACCGCCGGCTGGTCGAAGCCGGCACTGGAGAAATATCTCGGCACCGACGAGGCGGCCTGGCGCGCCTATGACACGACGCTTTTGATCGAGGACGGCAAGCGGTTCCCTGAATTCCTCGTCGACCAGGGTTCGGCCGACGGCTTCCTGCAGGAAGGCCTGCGCCCCTGGCTGCTCGACGACGCCTGCAAGAAGGCGGGCATCCGCCTCATCTTGCGCATGCAGGACGGCTACGACCACTCCTATAATTTCATCTCGACCGTCATGGACGATCATCTGAGGTGGCACGCCCAGCGGCTGGGTTGAACCAGGGGATCAGCGCCCTTGCTCGCTTGAAGCAAGCAGCCTGGCGAAGACATGACGCTTTGCCAGGCCGATGCTTGTCTCGAGGCTTTCGCCGAGGGCGAGGTGGGCCGATATGGCGCTGGCGAGCATGCAGCCGGTGCCGCGCATCGTGCCGGTCAGGCGCGGCGCGTCGAAGCGGATGGGTGTGTGGCCCGGCAGCACCAGCAGGTCCGTCGCTGTCGTTCCGGTTGCATGGCCGCCCTTGACCAGCACCGCCTGCGCGCCGGCGTCGAACAGCTTGCCGGCCTGCCTGGGAATGTCACCTTCGCCGGTGGCGAGCGGCAGGCCGCTGAGCAGCGCGAGCTCGGGCAGGTTGGGCGTAACCAGCGCGCAGAGCGCAAACAGCTTGCGCTTTAAGGCATCGACAGCGTCGGTTGCGAGCAGTTGCCGGCCCGAGGTCGAGGCGATCACCGGGTCGAGCACCACGGGTATCGGCAGGCTGCTTGCCAGCACCGATGACACGGCATCGATCATTGCCAGCGATCCCAGCATGCCGATCTTGACCGCAGCGACCGGGTTGGCGGCAAAGGCGGCGCGCATCTGCTCGGCGACGAGGTCGGGCGGCATCTGCTCGATGCGCGCGACGTGCTGATGCGTCTGCACCGTCACCGCCGTTATGGCGACACAGGCGCGTAGGCCGAAGGCCGACACCGTCTCGACATCACGGACGATGCCGGCGCCGCCGCTCGAATCCGAGCCGGCGACAATGAGCACATGCGGGAGCACATGCGGGCTCATCGCCACTGAGCCGTCGCTGCCAGCCATTGACGCGCGCGCGCCTCGGGATCGGGGTTGCGCGTGATGTCGGTGACGACGGCAGCGCTGTCGGCGCCCTGGGCGAAGACGCCCGCGATGCGCTCGATGTTGAGCCCGCCAATGGCAACGAGCGGCACTGTGCCGACGCGCCGTTTCCATTCGGCGATGCGGTCGAGCCCTTGCGGCGCCCATTTCATCGCCTTGAGGATGGTCGGGTAGACGGGCCCGAGCGCGACATAGTCTGGTTCGGCGGCAAGGGCGGTGTCGAGTTCGGCATCGTCATGGGTGCTGAGGCCAAGCTTCATGCCGGCATGGCGGATCGCTGCCAGGTCAGCCTCGGCCAGATCCTCCTGGCCGAGATGGACGAAGTCGCAGCCTTCGTCGATGGCGAGCTGCCAGTAATCGTTGACGATGAGCTGGCAGCCATGGTGCACGCAGATGGTTTTCGCGGCACGGATTTCGCGGCGCAGGCCAGCCTCGTCCATGTCCTTGATGCGCAGCTGCACCAGCTTGACGCCCAAAGGCACGAGACGCTCGATCCAGGCGGCGGAATCGACGATGAGATAGAACGGGTCGAGCTTCATGAAAATGCTGCCATGCCGATGACGGGGGTGGAGGGGACGGCCATGTCGCGCGGTTCGAGCGGGCCGGCGCGGAAAGCCTGGCGTCCTGATTCAACCGCCTTGCCGAAGGCAGCGGCCATGGCGACGGGGTCGCCTGCCTTGGCGACCGCCGTGTTGAGCAGCACGGCGTCGTAGCCGAGCTCCATGACGGTGGTCGCATGCGATGGCCGGCCGATGCCGGCATCGACGATCAGCGGCACGTCGGAGAAATGGCCGCGCAGGCTGCGCAAGGCATCGAGGTTCTGCGGGCCACGGGCGGAGCCGATCGGCGCGCACCAGGGCATCAGCACCTTGCAGCCGGCATCGAGCAGCCGCCCAGCGACGACCAGGTCGTCTGTCGTGTAGGGAAAGACCTCGAAGCCTTCGGATGCGAGAATCCGGGCTGCTTCGACGAGGCCGAAGACGTCGGGCTGCAGCGTGTCGTGATTGCCGATGACCTCGAGCTTGATCCAGCTGGTGGCAAAGACCTCGCGCGCCATCTTGGCCGTCGTCACCGCTTCCTTGACCGAGTGGCAGCCGGCGGTGTTGGGCAAGACACGCACACCGAGCGACTGGATCAGCGACCAGAACTGGCCGCCGGACTTGCCGCCCGAGGTCTCGCGGCGCAGCGACACCGTGACGATGTTGGCTCCGGATGCCGTGATCGCCTCGGCCATGATGGCGGGCGAGGGGTAAAGGGCGGTGCCGAGCAGCAGGCGGGATGAGATGTGTTGTCCGTAGAGTTCGAGCATGGGTCAGCTCCCCGATTTCGATTGGGAGGCTGAGGTACCACCACCCCTAACCCCTCCCCACAAGGGGGAGGGGGACTTCAGTCGCGTCCACCCTGCTAGAAGCCACGCGGGTTCCAACGTCGCTGATCGAAGGGCGGGGCGCTGGCGATCAGCGTTCCCCTCCCCCTTGTGGGAAGGGGTTAGGGGTGGGGGTAGGTTCGCCAAAGCCTTACCCTCCCTTCATCGGTGCGAGGATTTCGATGCGGTCGCCATCGGCGAGCGCGCAGCCGTCGCGCTCCCTGGCCGGCACGACCTCGCCATTGAGTGCTGTGGCGAGCCAGCCGCCTTCGTAGTCGAGATCGGCAAGCAGGGCGGCGAGCGTGGCCGCGGTCACCTCGTGCTGTTCGCCGTTAATGGTGAGCTTCATGGGCGCGCTCCTTCTCCATCTCTGTGCCCAGGATCATGGCGGCCGCCTGCCGCGCCATGGCAGGTGCGAGCAGGAAGCCGTGGCGGTAGAGGCCATTGATGCGGATGGTGTTTCCCTTGCGTTCGACGCGCGGCAAATTGTCGGTAAAGGCCGGGCGGATGCCGGTGCCGGTCTCGACAAGCTCGGCCTCGCCGAAGGCCGGATGCAGCGCATAGGCGGCGTTGAGCAGCTCCATCACCGAACGCGCGGTGACGGGACCAGCGGCATCGCTCTCGATCATCGTTGCGCCGACCATGAACAGATTGCCCGAGCGCGGCACGACATAGACCGGAATGCGCGGATGCAGCAGCCGCACCGGCCGCGCCAGTCCCACCTCCGACGTCCTGAGGATCAGCATCTCGCCGCGCACGCCGCGCAGGCCGGGCTGCCTGCCGGCGATGCCTGTGCAGTCGGCCTCGACATCGCAGGTGGGCATATGCACCGCGCCATAACCGAACTCGAAACGCACGCCCATCGTCACGAGCTTTTGCTGCAGCCCGAGCAACGCCCGGCGCGGGTCGAGATGCGCCTCGTCAGCGAAAAACAGCGCGCGGGCGAACCTGCCTTCGAGATCCGGTTCGAGTGCGGTGATTTCCTCGGCCTCGATGGCGCGAAAACAGGAGGTGCGGCGGCCGAAGCGGTCGAGTTCGGCCACATCGCGGGCGGCGGCAACGACAAGCGTGCCGTTGCGCATGACATGGCCGGGCAGGGCGGCGTCCCACCACTCGGCGGCACCGCGTCCGAGCGTCAGCACCGCCTCTTCGGCGCTCTCGCGTTCGCACCACGGTGCCAGCATGCCGCCGGCCTGCCATGAGGCATTGCCGGCGATCTGCCTGCTGACGTCGACGACGGTGACGTCGACGCCGCGGGATGCGAGATCGTGGGCGAGCGTCAATCCCGTGACGCCCGCGCCGCGGATCAGCAGCTTCATGGCTGGCCTGCTGTCTCCGCCGGCTCGACGCTCTCCACCGCCATGTAGAGGTCGCCACCGTCGCGGTATTTCGCCGCCATGGCCGCAAGCCCTTCCTTCTGTGCCTCGGCGCGGATGTCGTGGGAGATCCGCATCGAGCAGAATTTGGGGCCGCACATTGAGCAGAAATGCGCCACCTTGTGCGCTTCCTTGGGCAAGGTCTGGTCGTGGTAGTTGCGCGCCGTCTCAGGGTCGAGCGAGAGGTTGAACTGGTCCTCCCAGCGGAACTCGAAACGCGCCCGCGACAGCGCGTCGTCCCTGACCTTGGCCGCCGGATGGCCCTTGGCGAGGTCGGCGGCATGTGCTGCGATCTTGTAGGTGATGACGCCGACCTTGACGTCGTCGCGGTCGGGCAGGCCGAGATGCTCCTTGGGCGTGACGTAGCAGAGCATCGCCGTGCCGAACCAGCCGATCATCGCCGCACCAATGCCCGAGGTGATGTGGTCGTAGCCAGGCGCGATGTCGGTGGTCAAAGGCCCGAGCGTGTAGAACGGTGCTTCGCCGCAGACCTCGAGCTGCTTGTCCATGTTCTCCTTGATCTTATGCATCGGCACATGGCCGGGGCCCTCGATCATCACCTGGCAGTCCTTGGCCCAGGCGATCTGGGTCAGCTCGCCGAGCGTCTCCAGTTCGGCGAACTGGGCGGCGTCGTTGGCGTCGGCAATCGAGCCGGGGCGCAGGCCGTCGCCGAGCGAAAAGGCGACGTCATAGGTGCGGCAGATGTCGCAGATCTCGTCGAAATGCTCGTAGAGGAAACTCTCCTTGTGGTGGTGCAGGCACCATTTGGCCATGATCGAGCCGCCACGCGAGACGATGCCGGTGACGCGGTCAACGGTCAGGTGGATATAGGCCAGGCGCACGCCGGCATGGATGGTGAAGTAGTCGACGCCCTGCTCGGCCTGCTCGATCAGCGTGTCGCGGAACACCTCCCAGGTCAGGTCCTCGGCGATGCCGTTGACCTTTTCCAGCGCCTGGTAGAGCGGCACCGTGCCGATCGGCACCGGCGAATTGCGGACGATCCAGTCGCGGATGTTGTGGATGTTGCGGCCGGTCGACAGGTCCATCACCGTGTCGGCGCCCCAGCGCGTCGCCCACACCATCTTCTCGACCTCTTCGGCCATCGACGAGGTGACGGCCGAGTTGCCGATATTGGCGTTGATCTTGACCAGGAAATTGCGGCCGATGATCATCGGCTCGCTCTCGGGATGGTTGATGTTGGAGGGGATGATGGCGCGACCGCGCGCCACTTCGTCGCGGACGAATTCGGGCGTGACGAAGTCGGGGATGACGGCGCCGAAGCTTTCGCCGTCGCGCACAAGCTTGGTCCTGATCTGCTCGCGGCCGAGGTTTTCGCGGATGGCGACGAACTCCATCTCGGGCGTGACGATGCCGGCGCGGGCATAAGCGAGCTGGGTGACGGCACGGCCGCCGGTGGCGCGCAGCGGCGCGTTGCGGACAGGGAATTCCGGCGTCAGCCGCTCGCCCGAGACAAAGCCGTTGTCCTCGGCCTTGACGGCGCGGCCCTCGTAACGTTCGACGTCGCCGCGCGCGACGATCCAGTCTTCGCGCAGCCGGGGCAGGCCACGCTCGATGTCTGTCTTCACCGAGGCGTCGGTGTAGGGCCCCGAGGGGTCATAGACGGTGACGGGCGGCTCGCCCGATGTCGGATGCAGCGAGATCTCGCGCATCGGCACGCGGATGGCGGGATGGAGCTTTCCAGCTTTGTGGACCTTCCGCGATGCGGGAAGTTCGCCTGACGTGACTGTCGGGGTGTGGGCATTCATGCGTGAGCCTCCTTGCTTCGGCGCGCCATGCGTCCGCTAGGACGCACAAGGACGCTCCGGGTCCTTGGGTTTGCGCATCGTGCTTGCCGAAACCGAGAACCGGTTTTCGGACGCGATGCGCTGCAATGGAGACCCAGTTCGTGCGATGAGGAGGAGGTGAGGTTTGCCTGAGGGACTTCGGGCATGAGCCCGAATGCCAAAGCCGGAATGCCCGACCCGCAACGCCTCGCACCGTCCCTACGCCAGTGTGAACTGGATCAGGTTCAACGGGTCACTGCGCTGCGTTAGCGAGCAGTATCTCAGCCCCTTGTCGGGACCCCCCTGGTGAGGCCGGCAACATGAGGGAGGAAGGCCGGTGCTGTCAACCGGGCTTTCGATATTGTCGCGACAATGCCAAACTCGCATCAGCAGCCATTGCGGTTTCGAAAGCGTTGGGATAATAGGTCAGCGTTGCTGACATAAATTGTCTGCCGCGCAGGGAGGATCGGTTGGCCTGCGCGCGAGACAGGAGGAACATCCGTGACGGACAATCCCTCGCCACTCAAGTTTCACGTGCCCGAACCCGAGGTTCGGCCGGGCGGCACGCCCGACTTCTCCAATGTGCCTATTCCCAAGGCCGGATCGGTGGCGCGACCCGAGGTCGATGTCGACCCGCGCAACATTCGCGATCTGGCCTATTCGATCATCCGCGTGCTCAACCGCGAGGGTGACGCCGTCGGCCCCTGGGCCGGCACGCTGAGCGACGAGGAGCAGCTCGAGGGCCTGCGTCACATGATGACGCTGCGCACCTTCGATGCGCGCATGCAGATGGCGCAGCGCCAGGGCAAGACCTCGTTTTACATGCAGCATATGGGCGAGGAGGCGGTGAGCTGCGCCTTCCGCAAGGCGCTCATCCAGGGCGACATGAATTTCCCGACCTATCGCCAGGCCGGCCTGCTGATCGCCGGCGGCTATCCGATGGTCGAGATGATGAACCAGATCTATTCCAACGAGCGCGACCCGCTGAAGGGCCGGCAGCTGCCGGTCATGTATGCCTCCAAGGAGCACGGCTTCTTTTCGATCTCCGGCAATCTGACGACGCAGTATATCCAGGCGGTCGGCTGGGCGATGGCATCGGCGATCAAGGGCGACACCAAGATCGCCGTCGGCTGGGTCGGCGACGGCGCCACCGCCGAGAGCGACTTCCACGCCGCCCTCGTTTTCGCCTCGACCTACAAGGCGCCTGTGGTGCTCAACATCGTCAACAACCAGTGGGCGATCTCGACCTTCCAGGGCATCGCCCGCGGCGGCTCCGGCACCTTTGCGGCGCGCGGCCTTGGCTTTGGCATCGCCGCCTTGCGTGTCGACGGCAATGATTATCTCGCCGTCCATGCGGTGGCCAAATGGGCGACCGAACGCGCCCGGCGCAATCTCGGCCCGACGCTTGTCGAATACGTCACCTACCGCGTCGGTGCGCACTCGACCTCGGACGATCCCTCCGCCTATCGGCCAAAGACCGAATCGGATGCCTGGCCGCTCGGCGACCCGGTGATCCGGCTCAAGAACCATCTAATCAAGCGTGGCCTGTGGTCGGACGAACGCCACAAGCAGGCCGAGGCCGAAATCCTCGAAACCGTCATCGCTGCGCAGAAGGAAGCCGAAAGCCACGGCACGCTGCATGCCGGTGGCAAGCCGTCGACGCGCGACATGTTCGAGGGCGTCTATGCCGAGATGCCGCCGCATCTCAGGCGCCAGCGCCAGAAGGCGGGGGTATAGACCATGCCGCGCATGACCATGATCGAAGCCATCCGCAGCGCCATGGACGTTGCCATGGGGCGCGACGACGATGTCGTCGTCTTTGGCGAGGACGTCGGCTATTTCGGCGGCGTCTTCCGCTGCACCCAGGGGCTGCAGCAGAAATACGGCCGCTCGCGCTGCTTCGACGCGCCGATCAGCGAACTCGGCATCGTCGGTGCCGCCATCGGCATGGCCGCCTACGGGCTCAAGCCTTGTGTCGAGGTGCAGTTCGCTGATTATGTCTATCCAGCCTATGACCAGATCGTTTCGGAAGCGGCACGATTGCGCTACCGCTCCAATGGCGAGTTCACCTGCCCGATCGTCGTGCGCATGCCGACCGGCGGCGGCATCTTCGGCGGCCAGACCCACAGCCAGAGCCCGGAAGCGCTGTTCACCCATGTTTCGGGCCTGAAAGTCGTCGTTCCGTCGAACCCGCTCGATGCCAAGGGCCTGCTGATCGCTTCGATCGAAGACCCCGATCCGGTGATCTTTCTGGAGCCGAAACGATTGTACAATGGCCCCTTCGACGGCCATCACGACCGGCCTGTCACGGCCTGGTCGAAGCATGAGCTCGGCGAGGTGCCGGAGGGGCATTATACCACCCCGCTCGGCAAGGCGGAGATCCGCAGGGCGGGCTCAGCCGTCACCGTGCTTGCTTATGGCACCATGGTCTATGTCGCCCAGGCGGCGGCTGAGGAGACCGGCATCGACGCCGAAATCATCGACCTCAGGACACTGCTGCCGCTCGACCTCGAAACCATCATCGCCTCGGTCAAGAAGACCGGCCGCTGTGTCGTCGTGCATGAGGCGACGCTGACCTCGGGCTTCGGTGCCGAGCTGGCAGCCCTGGTGCAGGAGCACTGCTTCTACCATCTCGAAGCTCCGGTCGCACGTGTCACCGGTTGGGATACGCCTTATCCGCATGCCCAGGAATGGGATTATTTCCCCGGCCCCAAGCGGGTCGGCGAAGCTTTGATCGAAACGATGGGGGCCTGAACATGGGCGAACATGTCATCAAGCTTCCCGACGTCGGCGAAGGCGTGGCCGAGGCCGAACTGGTCGAATGGCACGTCAAGATCGGCGACCTCGTGCGCGAGGACGCGGTGATCGCCGCCGTCATGACCGACAAGGCGACGGTCGAAATCCCCTCGCCGGTCGATGGCGAGATCATCTGGCTCGGCGCCGAGATCGGCGAAACCGTCGCGGTCGGTTCGCCGATCGTGCGCATCAAAATTGCCGGCGACGGACCGGCGGAAACTGTGGCTGAGGCCGCGCCGGCCGAGCCGAAAAGCGAAGCCAGGCAGCCGGCCCCGGCAGCTGTGGAAGCGGCTCCTGCGCCGGCTAAGAAAGCCGAGCCTGCGGCAGCACTCAAGCCTGTGCCACGTGCGACAACGCTCGGCCTGCCCAGGCCGGAAGGCGAACGCCCGCTGGCCTCGCCCGCCGTGCGCTTGCGCGCCAAGGAAGCCGGCATCGACCTGCGCCAGATCCCCGGCACCGGTCCGGCCGGCCGCGTCACCCATGAGGATCTCGACGGTTTTGCCGCGCGCGGTGCGGCGGTCCCGGTGGCCGGCTTGCAGGCCAAAACAGGCGTCGAGGAGATCAAGGTCATCGGACTGCGCCGGCGCATCGCCGAAAAGATGGCACTGGCCAAGTCGCGCATCCCCCACATCACCTATGTCGAAGAGGTCGATGTCACAGCGCTCGAGGAGTTGCGCGCCAAGCTCAACGCCACGAAGAAGCCGGATCGGCCGAAGCTGACATTGCTGCCGTTCCTGATGCGGGCGCTGGTCAAGGCGGTGGCCGAACAGCCGCAGCTCAATGCGATCTATGACGACGATGCCGGCATCATCCACCGCCATGCCGGCGTGCATATCGGCATGGCCGCCCAGACCCCCGGTGGCCTGATGGTGCCTGTCGTCAAGCACGCCGAGGCACGCGACCTGTGGGACTGCGCCGTCGAGGTCAATCGCCTCGCCGAGGCCGCCAAGGCAGGCACGGCGACACGCGAGGAGCTGACGGGTTCGACCATCACCATCACCTCCTTGGGGGCGATGGGCGGTGTCGCCACCACTCCTGTCATCAACTACCCGGAAGTGGCGATCGTCGGCGTCAACAAGATCATGATCCGGCCGATGTGGGACGGCAGCCAGTTCGTGCCGCGCAAGATGATGAACCTGTCGTCGAGCTTCGACCATCGTGTCATCGATGGCTGGGACGCGGCGGTCTTTGTCCAGCGCCTCAAGGCGCTGCTCGAAGCGCCGGCAATGATCTTCGTGGAGGGCTGAGGCTGTGAAGGAAATCTCCTGCAAGCTTCTGATCATCGGTGCCGGCCCCGGCGGCTATATCTGCGCCATCCGTGCCGGCCAGCTCGGCATCGACACCGTCATCGTCGAAGCCGTCAAGCCCGGCGGCACCTGCCTCAATGTCGGCTGCATCCCCTCCAAGGCGATGATCCATGCCGCCGACGAATATCTCAAGGTTTCGGAGATGGCGTCGGGCACAAGCCCGCTCGGCATCTCCCTGTCGGGACCGGCACTCGATCTCGCCAGGACGGTTGCCTGGAAAGACCGGATCGTCGGCCGCCTGACCACAGGTGTTGCCGGCCTGCTCAAGAAGGCCAAGGTCAAGTCGGTGCAGGGCTGGGCGCGCTTCCGCGACGGCAAGACCGTCGAGGTCGACACCGAGACCGGGCTGCAGGTGATCCGCGCCGAAACCATCGTCATCGCCACCGGATCGGTGCCGGTCGAATTGCCGTTCCTGCCCTTTGGCGGATCGGTGATCTCGTCGACCGGGGCGCTGGCGCTGAAGCAGGTGCCGCAAGCATTGGCCGTCGTTGGCGGCGGTTACATCGGCCTCGAGCTCGGCACCGCCTTTGCCAAGCTCGGCGCCAAGGTGACTGTCGTCGAGGCCTTGCCGCGCATCCTGCCGCAATATGATGCCGAGCTGACCCGGCCCGTCGCCAAGCGGCTTGAAGCGCTCGGCGTCAAGGTGCTGACCGGCGCCAAGGCCAAGGGGCTTTCAGCCAAGGGCGATGCGCTTCTGGTCGAGGCCGCCGATGGCAGCGAGCAGAAGATTGCCGCCGACAAGGTGCTGGTGACGGTCGGGCGCAAGCCGCTGGTCGAAGGCTGGGGCCTCGAGGAGATCGACCTCGACCGCGACGGCCGCTTCATCCGCATCGACGAGCAGTGCCGCACCTCGATGCGTGGCATCTATGCCATCGGCGACGTCACCGGCGAGCCGATGCTGGCGCACCGCGCCATGGCCCAGGGCGAAATGGTCGCCGAGATCGTCGCCGGCCACAAGCGCAGCTGGGACAAGCGCTCGATTCCCGCTGTCTGCTTCACCGATCCAGAGGTCGTCACCGCGGGCCTGTCGCCCGAGGAAGCCAAGGCGCTCGGCATCGAGATCAAGTCGTCGTCATTCCCGTTCTCTGCCAATGGCCGGGCGATGACCCTGCTCGGCGAAGACGGCTTTGTACGCATCGTTGCCCGCGCCGACAACCATCTGGTGCTCGGCATCCAGGCCGTCGGCACCGGTGTATCGGAGCTGTCCTCTGCCTTCAGCCTGGCAATCGAGATGGGCGCGCGGCTGGAAGACATCGCCGGCACCATCCACGCGCATCCGACCCAAAGCGAGGCCTTCCTGGAAGCGGCATTGCGCACGCTCGGCCACGCGCTGCACATCTGATCGCCTATCGAGGGACGCGGCCTTGCGCCGCGTCCCTTCCTGCCTTGCCCAATCAGCCAAGCTGGGCTAACAAGCCCACGCACTGGACGACCAGTGCCTAGTACGTTCGGGGACGGCCCCATCCAAGAGATGGCGCCGCAGACTTGTCACCTGAACCTATTCACCCCTTGAAACCGCGAAAACATGCAGCCTCCGCGCGGCGGACTGCCCTGTGCGCTCGACCCTGTCCGGCTTCCGGATCGGGTTCCGGGGCGCGCGCTTTCGCATTCGCATTGACCAGACCGGAGAGGCGCCATGGCCGGACCGATAGAACAATTTGAAATCAAGCCGATCTTCACCGTGTTCGAGTTTGCCGGCCAGGAAATCGCCTTCACCAACTCCGCCGCCCATATGGTCGGCGTCGCGGTGTTCGGCGGGCTGTTCCTGCTGGTGTCGACAAGTGCCCGTGCGCTGGTGCCGACGCGGCTGCAGTCGATCACCGAGCTGATCCATGAATTCGTCTCCAAGACCTTGCGCGAAAATGCCGGCGAGGGCGGCATGAAGTTCTTCCCGCTGGTGTTTTCGCTGTTCGTCTTCATCCTGATCGCCAACCTGGCCGGCATGTTTCCTTATGCCTTCACGGTCACCAGCCACATCATCGTCACCTTCTCTTTCGCCATGATCGTGTTCGGCACTGTGACGCTCTACGGCATCTGGAAGAACGGGCTCGGTTTTTTCAGGCTGTTTTTGCCATCCGGCGTGCCGCTGGCTTTGGCGCCGATCATCGTGCCGATCGAGATCGTTTCCTACATCTCGCGGCCGATCAGCCATTCGGTGCGGCTGTTTGCCGTCATGCTGGCCGGCCACATCACGCTCAAGGTCTTTGCCGGCTTCGTCGTCAGCCTCGGCAGCATGGGCACGCTCGGCATCTTCGCCGCCGTGCTGCCGCTTGCCATGACGGTCGCGCTGACCGCGCTCGAACTTCTGATGGCGGTGATCCAGGCCTACATCTTCACCATGCTGACCTGCATGTATCTCAACGACGCGCTGCACCCCGGGCATTGACCGGCGCAGAAAACAAAAACCCCGGCGTCAGGCCGGGGTTTGAACGCCGAAGCAGATCGATCGGCTCAGTCGCGCGGCGGCCAGAGCTGATCGCTCATCCCCATCCTGGGCTCGCCGAGCAGCGGCGTCTTCAGCGCATGCACGCCATTGACCGAAAACAGCCAGATGATGTTGCGGTCATATTCGGTGAACACCGCAAAGCTGGCATTGTCGAAAGTGTAGTCGGGCATTTCCGATGTCGTGGGGAAACGCGGCACGAAATAGCCTGATATCTTCGGCTGTGCCGGGTCCTTGACGTCGAAGATCTGCAGCCCGGCATTGTAGAAGGCATAAGGCACGATGCCGTCGTGGCCATGGCCGGGCTGGTGCGTGGTGCCGGAGCGCTTGGGCCCGAAGCTGCCCTTGCGCTGGCAGAAATCGCTGAACTTCGCCTCCTTCGGCGGGGTCGGGCGCGGCAAGGTCGCCACCACCTTGGGTGCCGCCACATCCTTGGCGTCGATCACCAGCACGTCCTTGTAGGGCTCGTAGCAGTTCGAGTTCATCGGATAGCCATTGGCAAGGACATAGCCGGTGCGGGCATATTGCGAGGTGTCGACATTGTCGAACTCGGTGCCGGCAAAGCTCGGTGCTGTCGCGACATGGCCCTTGATCTCAGGCTTGTCGGGATTGCTCAGATCGAAGGTGTAGAGCCCGAGCCCGCCCATGGCGCCGAAGGCTATCTTGCCGCCCTTTTCGACCGGCGTCGGCAGGAACGGCGGCATGCGCGAACCCATCCACGACGTGCGGTTGCCGGCGCGTGGGTTCATCAGGTACGCGTCCTCGCTTGCCTTGTCGCCGACCACCTGGCCCGGCACCGTGACCTGGCTGACAAAGACCGGATTGGCCGGGTCCGACATGTCCCAGACCTGGTAGCCCGGCGAGTGCAGGTAGTCAGGATATTCGGTCAGCGCGTAGGAATCGTCCGGAGCCGCCGACAGATACATGTATTTGCCGCCAAACCAGGCCGGCGCGTCGAGCGAGCCCGAGCCCTGCTGTTTGCCGATCGGCGCATCCGGGTTCTTGGTGTCGGTGGTGCGGGTGGCGATCAGCTTCCAGTCGTCGGGCAGCGGCCCGTTCATCTCATAGACCTTGAAGCCCTTGAGCGAATTGTAGTTGCGCAAGCTCGCGACGATGTCGGGCTGGGTGCGCTTGTTGTCGAGGATGCCGAAGCGGCCGATCTCGTAGGAAGCGACGACGACATTCTTCTGAAGCTTCGCGCTCCAGGCGATGGTGATGCCGCCGAAATAGTCCTGGACCGTCTTGGCGTCCCAGTCCTCGCTCGAACCTTCCGGCCCCCACACACCGCCCTTGGAATAGACGACCTTGGCCTTGGCCGGGTCGGTGATGTCGAGCACGCGCATATAGTCGCGGTCGTGCACATACATATAGCGCTTGCCGTCGAAGTCGGCGACGTCGGGCCAGGCATGCCAGGGCGAGCTTATATGCGGATAAAACGCGATCTCCTCGACATTGTGGCTGTAGCTGTTGTCGTCCCAGGCCTCGAGCTGGCCGGGAAAGGCCGGGCTTTCGCCCAAAGGCGTGGCGCGCGGCGCGCGGAACGTGCCGTCCTCCGCCATGCCATAATCCTTGCCGGGCTCCAGCGCCGGCGGCGCCTTGTCATAGGTCAAGGCGTTCCACTGCTTGAGGTAGGGATCGGTGATGTTGATCTCGCTCGGCACCTTGCTGCCCCAGTCGGCGGCCCGGGCCACGCCGGCCGTCAGCGCCAGCACCGAACAGCTGATCGCGATAATCCTTGGTGTCATGACGTCCCTCCCGACGGTTGGCCGCCCGCGTTCTTCGCATTAGGCCGGCCCGGCCAGTTGAGGAAAGTTCGGTCAGTCAGAAAAGTGAATTTTTGGCAGCTGGGTATGAGGGGGTGGCATAGGTAGGTGCTGAAGCGGATGAATATGCATGCACGGTGCGTTAAACGGCATGCAAGATGCAGTCGAAACGCTTGCAAATGCATCAGAGATATCGAGAGCAGCGAGTGGTGATCCCGACAGGAATCGAACCTGTGACCTACAGATTAGGAATCTGCCGCTCTATCCTACTGAGCTACGGGACCACTCGGCTGCACACATAGCGGCTTAGAACGGATTCGCCAACGGTTTTTGGCGGGCCGGTTGTGAAACGTTTTGGCGGGTTCCGGCCCGGCCAAATGCTGTTTCCGCGTCCAGGGCCGGCAGGCGGCCATGGACGCGTTTGGGCGGAGACGGTCAGGCCGCCAGGGCCGTCTCGGCGAGGCGGACCCAGTAGCTGACGCCGTGCGGGATGGCTTCGTCGTTGAAGTCGTAGGCCGGGTGGTGGAGGTTGGCGGTGTCGCCATTGCCGATGAAGATGAAGGCGCCGGGGCGGGCTTCGAGCATGTAGGAAAAGTCCTCGCCGCCCATCAAGGGCTGGATCGCCCGGTGGACCTGCGCTTCGCCGGCGACTGACGCGGCGACATCGCCGGCAAACACCGTCTCGTTTTCATGGTTGAAGGTGACGGGATAATTGGTGTCATAGTCGAGCTCGATCGCCGTGCCAGTGGCTTCGGCGATGCCGCGGCAGATCGCATTCATGCGCTCTTCGGCGAGTTTGGCGATCTCCTTTTTCAGCGTGCGCACCGTGCCGGCAATGACAGCCTGTTCGGGAATGATGTTGTAGGCGGTGCCGGCATTGAACTTGGTCACCGAAACGACGATCGCCTCGGCCGGGTCGGTGCTGCGTGAGGCGATTGCCTGCAGGGCTGTCACCAGTTGGCTGCCGGCGACGATCGGGTCGATGGCGCGGTGCGGCATGGCGGCATGGCCGCCCTTGCCCTTGACGGTGATGGTGAACTCGGCGGTCGCCGCCATGATCGCGCCCGGACGGATGGCGAACTGGCCGACCGGCAGGCTCGGCATGTTGTGCATGCCAAACACCTTCTGGATGCCGAAACGCTCCATCATGCCGTCCTTGACCATCTCGTTGCCGCCGCCGCCGCCCTCTTCGGCGGGCTGGAAGATGACCGCGACGGAGCCGGCGAAATTGCGGGTTTCGGCGAGATATTTGGCAGCGCCCAAAAGCATGGCGGTGTGGCCGTCATGGCCGCAGGCGTGCATCTTGCCGGGGACTTGAGAGGCATAAGGCTTGCCGGTGATCTCTTCGATCGGCAGCGCGTCCATGTCGGCGCGCAGGCCGACCACGCCGCCAGCGCCCAGGCTGCCCTTGATGATGCCGACCACGCCCGTCTTGCCCAGGCCGGTGACGATGTCGTCGCAGCCGAATTCCGCAAGCTTGGCTTTGACGAAGTCGGCGGTTTCGAAGACGTCGAAATTGAGCTCCGGCTTCTGGTGCAGGTGACGGCGCCAGCCGGCGATCTCGTCCTGCATTTCGGCGGCTCGGTTCAGGATCGGCATGTTTGTCTCGACTTCCTGTGTGTTGGACCGGCTGAGTTGCGCCAGGGTCCGGATTCGCAATTGTGATCGTCCAAGCTCTGCCATCTTGGCGTCACATAGGTTATTTAGCAGCGGCGGCGGCGCCGTGGCCATGGGTCTTTTGTACCGGCCAGCGCGTTGCCATCCCGGTTTACGGAAATCTTATGGACGGCCGGCTATGATCGGCAAGAGGCGATTTCGGATTTGATGATGAAGATGCAGTTCGTCAAAAGCATGCTCCTTGGCCTTGTAGCCACAACCGTGCTCGGTGCAGCGCCGGCCGCTGCCAATCCGGTGATGCTTTTCGACATCAATTCAGGTGCCATCATCGAGCACCAGGATGCGTTCAAGCGCTGGCACCCGGCATCGCTGACCAAGCTGATGACGGCCTACACCACCTTCCGCGCCGTCCGGGCGGGGGAACTGGCGCTCGACTCGCCGATCAAGATCTCCAAGAAGGCGGCGGCCTTCCCGCCGGCCAAGATGGGCTACAAGCCCGGCTCGGTGCTGACGCTCGACAATGCGCTCAAGATCATCATGGTCAAGTCGGCCAACGACGTTGCCGCGGCGATCGGCGAGAATGTCGGCGGCACGTCAGAGGCCTTCGCCGCGCGGATGAATGCCGAGGCGCAGCGCCTGGGCATGTCCGGCAGCCACTGGGTCAATGCCAACGGCCTGCATGACCCCGAGCAGTACACCACGGCGCGCGACCTCGCGATCCTGGTCAGGGCGATCCGCCTGGAGTACCCGCAATACGCCGCCTATTTCGACATCGAGGGCATCGTCGCCGGCAAGGCCAAGCTCAAGAATTTCAACCCGCTGGTCGGCCGCTTTCCCGGCACCGACGGCATGAAGACGGGCTTTGTTTGCGAATCGGGCTTCAACCTGATCGCCTCGGCCAATCGCGGCGGCCAGACGCTGGCTGCGATCGTGCTCGGCGCGACGTCGCCGGGTGACCGCGCCGAAGAGGCGGCCAAGATGCTGCAGGGTGGTTTCGGCCGGACCGGCATCAGCTCGGTGACGGTTGCAACGCTGGCACCTTATGGCGACAACCGCGACCTGGCCACCGACATGCGCGAAGTGGTCTGCTCGAAAAAGGCCAAGCACGTGGCTTCCGACGGCCCGACCGAAACGGGTGCTGCACCTGAAAAGGTCTCGATCATCCCCGAGATGACGCGCCCGCGTAACTGGGTGACCGTCAGCCTTGGCGGCGCCACCGGGCCCAGGCCCAAGGCGCTTGGCGGGCGTGACATCGTCGAACAGGCCGACGTGCCGCTGCCGACCTGGCGCCCCGACAGGCCGGCGCCGACAGGTGCCGTGCCGGTGGTTTCGAGCAACAGCCAGGCCCGGTCGTGAACCCGCAGGCAGCGTTCCCGATCCCGGTATCGGTGCTGACCGGCTTTCTTGGCGCCGGCAAGACGACGCTGCTCAACCGGCTGCTCAAGGACCCCGAGCTCACCGACACGGCCGTCATCATCAACGAGTTCGGCGATGTCGCCATCGATCACCTGCTGGTCGAAAAGGCTTCCGACGGCGTCATCGAATTGTCCGATGGTTGCCTGTGCTGCACGGTGCGTGGCGAACTGGTCGACACGCTGGCCGATCTCGTCGACCGCCTGCAGACCGGCCGCATCGAGCGGCTGGCGCGGATCGTCATCGAGACCACCGGCCTCGCCGATCCGGTGCCGGTGCTGCAGTCGATCATGGGCCATCCCGCACTGATCCATGCCTTCCGGCTCGACGGCGTCATCACGGTCGTCGATGCGGTCAATGGGTCGGCGACGCTCGACGCCCATGTCGAGGCGGTCAAGCAGGTGGCGGTGGCCGACCGCATCGTGCTGACCAAGGCCGACCTCGTCGACGACGCGGAATGGCTCCGCACGCTCAAGGCGCGGATCACCCGCATCAATCCGGGCGCTGAAATCCGCGAAGTCGAAGGGGCTGCGGTCGCCAAGCTGTTGCAATGCGGGCTCTACGATCCGGCGACCAAGACCGCCGATGTGCGCCGCTGGCTCGGCGAGGCGCAGGCGCATGATCATCATCACCATGGCGAGCACGATCATCATCACCACCATCATGATCATGACGACCATCACCCCGCCCACGGCCATCACGATGCCCGTATCGGCTCGTTTACGCTGACACATGACGGCCCGCTGCCGTTTTCGACCGTCGAGATGTTCCTCGATCTTTTGCTGTCGACCCAGGGCGACAGGCTTTTGCGCATCAAGGGCATCGTCGAACTGATGGAGGACCGGGCACGGCCGCTGGTCATCCATGGCGTGCAGAAGTTGTTGCATCCGCCGGCACGCTTGCCGTCCTGGCCCGATGCGGTGCGCGGCACGCGGCTGGTGCTGATCGGCATCGACCTGCCGCGCGACTATGTCGAACGGCTGTTTGCAGCCTTCGTCAACAAGCCTGCCATCGACACGCCGGACCGCGCGGCGATGGAAAACAACCCGCTGGCGATCGCCGGGCTGTAGGTTCTGCCGCTGCGTCCTTCGAGGCTCGCCCGCCAACGATATCGCTGGTTCTGCCGCGCCTTGCGGGCTCGCACCTCAGGATGAGGACCTTTGATGCTGGTTATGGTGCCTTGAGTCTGCGGACACATCGAGCTTGCTGAAACATATCCGACAGGCGACTGCGTAGCCGGTGGCGCAAGCGGTCCTCATCTTTGCGGGCTCGCGCCTCAGGGTGAGGACTGTTGATGCAGGCCGGCCTGGTGCCTTGAGCTTGCGGAGACATCGAGTCTGCTAAAACATCTCCGGCAGGTGACGGCGTGAGCTGATGGCGCAAGCGGTCCTCATCCTGAGGTGCGAGCCCGCAATGCGCGGCAGAACCAGGGATACCGTAGGCGGGCGAGCCTCGAAGGACGGATCGACGCTAACTCAGCTTCCGCGTTCAACCAGAAAGCGATGACCGCCTGCGACGGCTGTCGTCTCGACCAGCCGGTGGCCGGCGTCCTGGCAGAAGGCCGGGATGTCGATGACAGCGAGCGGGTCGGTGGTTTCGAGCCACAACAGCTCGCCTGATGCCATGTCGGCGAGGCGGCGCCTGGCCTTGAGCACCGGCAGGGGGCAGTTGAGCCCCCTGAGGTCGTAAATGTCGGTGGTTTCGCTCACGCCGCTCAGCTGCCGAACAGGCCGAGCAGCTTCTTCTTGAGCTTGGTGGCGGCACCTGCCTCTTCGACGGGCGCGACCTGGGCGGCCTGCCTCGGCGCTTCGGTTGCTGCGGGCTCGGGCTGCGGCACGGTCGCGGTCACCACCTGCTGCTGGGCGGCAAGCTTGGCAGCCTTGGCGGCAGCGACCGCGGCAAGCTTCTCCTCAGCCGCCTTCTTCTTGGCTTCGGCGGCGGCGTCAAGCGCTGCCATGCGGCGGCCTTCAGCCGAATCGATGCGGCCCATGCGCGAGGTGACCGTCACGGTGCCATCCTGGTTGAGCGATGGCGGCTCGATCGGCACGCGCTCGCCGCGGGCCCGCTTCTTGGTCCAGTCCGAAACGATGGCCGCTTCCTTGAGGCCGGCGATCGTCGGCTTGGGCGCGGGAATGTCGCCGCCGGTGGCGCTGGCGAAAGCCGCGTCATACTTGCTCTTGTAGGCCTGATAGGCGGTCTGCAGCGCCTGCGGCTGGGTCACGGCAGGGCAGGCGCCGGTCGGATTGAACGTTCCGCCCGCTTCCGGGACCTGGTTGAAGACGTAGCGCTTCTCGCAGACGTCGACCTTCGGCGGCACCTTGGTGATCTCGAAGTGGTCGTAGCCTTCCTTCAGCATCGCCCAGAACTGGTAGTTCGGGTCGTTGCGGTAACGCGCCATGTTGGCGGCGGTCATGCGGAACGGATAGGACTGGACCTGGAACTCGGTCTGGCCGCCCTTGAAGGCGTCGCGCGCGAAGGCGTAGATCTCCTCGATCTGCGCATCGGTCATCGAAAAGCAGCCTGACGACGAGCAGGCGCCATGCACCATCAGGTTCGAGCCGGTACGGCCGTTGGCGCGGTCATAGGTGTTGGGATAGCCGATGTTGAAGGCGAGGTGGTAGCTGGAGTTCGGGTTCATCTGCCCCGGACGCACGGTGTAGAAGCCTTCCGGCGACTGGCGGTCGCCCTCGGTGAATTTGGGGCCGAGCTTGCCCGACATCTTGCAGATGTCGTAGGTGGCGATCAGGTCGTAGCGGCCGTTGGTCTTCTGTTTCCAGACCTCCAGCTTGGCCTCTTCCTTGAACACGCGCGCCAGCACAGGCGAGGTGCGCGTCATGCCCTTGGCTTTCATTTCCGCCACGATCTTGGCCGGCAGCTGCCTGTTGGCGTGCTGCGGCACAAAATCAGTCACGGAAGATTCGGAGCAGCCGGCCAGCGCGAGCGCAGCGAAAAGCAGTCCGGTACGTGCGATATTGGCGATCATCGGTCTAAAAGTCGTCTCTACATTGCAGTCATGGCGCCTAGCGCCATCGACCGGCCCGTCCTGATACTGCTTCGACTTTAGGGTCGTTAACCTTGAAAATTCCTTACCGCAAGTTCCTGGCCCGTCCCACGCGCAAAAATCACGGCCCGTTCATTGACCGTGGCGAGGCGGCAATTTTGTGGCGAAAAGGTGCCGTGGCCCGTTGAGGCCACAGTTTGTGCAATCACAGGCTGCGCATCGTGCTTTTCCGAAAATCGGTTTCGATTTTCGCGCCGATGCTTAGAGGCTGCGACCGATCGCCAGATATTTCTCGCGGCGCTGCTCGCGGAAATCGATGTTAGAGCCGTTGAATTCGGCGAACGTGCTGGCGATCAGGTCGCCGGTGGCCGAAATGACGGCTTCGGCGTTGCGGTGGGCGCCACCGAGCGGTTCGTCGATGATCTTGTCGATGATCTTGAGGCCGAGCAGATCCTGCGCGGTGATCTTCATGTTGGTTGCCGCGTCCTTGGAGCGTGTCGTGTCGCGCCACAGGATGGAAGCCGCACCTTCCGGCGAGATCACCGAATAGATCGCATGTTCGAGCATGAAGACACGGTTGGCCGCAGCGATCGCGATCGCGCCGCCCGAACCGCCTTCGCCGATGACGATGGCGATCGACGGCACCTTGAGGCCAAGGCAGGTCGAGGTCGAGCGCGCAATGGCTTCGGCCTGACCGCGCTCCTCGGCACCGACGCCTGGATAAGCACCGGCGGTGTCGACCAGCATGACGACAGGAATCTTGAAGCGGTCGGCCATTTCAAGCAGGCGCACCGCCTTGCGGTAGCCCTCGGGGCGAACCGAACCGAAATTGTGCTTGAGGCGGCTCTTGGTGTCGTTGCCCTTTTCCTGGCCGAGCACCAGCACCGGCTCGCCGCGGAAGCGGGCGAAGCCGCCGACCATGGCGTTGTCTTCGCCGAAGTTGCGGTCGCCGGCCAGAAGCGTGAAGTCGGTGAACAGGCCGTTGATGTAGTCGAGGCAATGGGGACGGTCGGGGTGGCGCGCCACCTGGACCTTCTGCCACGGCGTCAGCGCCTTGTAGGCGTCGCGCAGAGCGTCGCGCGAGCGTTTCTCCAGCCGTTTGATCTCGTCGCCGACATCGACGGCTTCGCCATTCTCGGCAAGCTTCTTGAGCTCGAGGATCTTGCCTTCGAGATCTTGGACCGGTTTTTCGAAATCGAGGTAATTGTACATTGGCGAGCGGACTACCACGCTGAAAATTTGAGGCACCGGGGGCCGGGGAATGTGGCACCGCGCCAGTGGAACGTGGCACTCACATAGCGATATGGGCCCTAATCGGCAAGCGGATGATGCTCGTTGACCAGTTTCAGCAGCCGTTCTTCCAGAACATGCGTATAGATTTGGGTGGTCGAAATGTCGGAATGGCCGAGCAATTGCTGCACGGCGCGCAGGTCGGCGCCATTTTGCAGCAGGTGGCTGGCGAAGGCATGACGCAGCACATGCGGCGAAATTTTTGCCGAGGCGATGCCGGCACGCGCGGCAAGCCCCTTGAGGTCGCGGGCGAAAACCTGGCGCGGCAGGTGTCCGATCTCGGATGAAGCGGGAAACAGGAACACACTTTCGGCTTGCCCGGGGTCGCGATTGCGCTGGTCGAGCCAGGCCCGCATCGCCTCGCGCGCCTTGGCTGACAGCGGCACCATGCGGTCCTTGTCGCCCTTGCCGCGCACGACGAAAAAACGCTCGTCGCGCAGCGCCACCGTCAGCGGCAGGCTGACCAGTTCGGAGACACGCAGGCCGGTGGCGTAGAGCACCTCGACAAGCGCGTGCATCCTGGCCGCTGCAAAGCTGCCACCACCGTCGGGATCGGCGGCCTCCGCCGCTGCCCTGTCGAGCAGCCGGCCGGTCTCGGCCTCGCTCATCGTCTTGGGCAGCGGCCGTTGCCTTTTCGGGCTGTCGAGGATGCCGGTCGGATCGTCGGTTCGCAGCCCTTCGGCATAGAGGAAGCGGAAGAACTGCCGGAGTGCCGAGAGCTTGCGCGCCTGCGAGGTGGTGGCGAAGCCGCGGCCGGCGATGTCGTCGAGATAGCCGCGGATGGCAGCGGCATCGGCATCGGCAAGGTGGCCGCCGAGATGTTCGGAGGCGTCTTCGAGATCGCGGCGGTAGCTTGACAGCGTATTGTCGGCGGCACCGCGCTCGGCGCTCATCATTTCCAGGAAGGCCTCGATGCGCGCGCCGCTTTTCATTTTTTCGGCGCGAGCTTTTCCGGCGGGATGCGTATGGTGATTTCCGCCTTCTTGGGCTCGACGAACATCACCAGCGCAAACATGGCGCCGTAAGCGATGCCCGCCAGAACAGCGAGCGTGACAAGGAACCGGAAAAGTGTCGGCATCGATGTGTTTGCCCGTCTGTCCTATCCTGTGCCCTTATGGGACGCCGCTTCAGGCAATTCAAGGGCACGTTTGGTGCCATGCGCTTGACGCAACGGGGCTTTTCATGTCGATACGCCGGCGAAAGGGACGCCATGACACCCGACGTGCAGACTCCATTTCCTGAAGGCTCGGTTGCTGCCCTGCTCGAACGGCTCGGCACGCGCTCGATCGTCTTTGTCGGCCTGATGGGCGCGGGCAAGACCGCCATCGGCCGCAAGGTCGCCCAGGCGCTCGGCCTTGGCTTCATCGACAGCGACCACGAGATCGAAAGCGTGTCGCGGATGAGCATCCCCGAGCTGTTCGAACGTTATGGCGAGGTCGAGTTCCGCGCGCTCGAGCAGCGCGTCATCGGCCGCGTGCTGGAGAACGGGCCGCAGGTGCTGTCGACCGGCGGCGGCGCCTTCATGAACGCGCAGACAAGGTCGGCCATCTCAGGCCATGGTGTCTCCGTTTGGCTGAAGGCCGAGCTTGATCTGTTGATGGAGCGCGTCTCCAAGAAGCAGAACCGGCCGCTGCTGCAGAATGCCGATCCGCGCGCGGTGCTTTCCAAGCTGATGGACGAGCGCTACCCGGTCTACGGGCTTGCCGACCTCACCGTTGCGACGCGCGACGACCGCAAGGAAGCAATCGCCAGCGAGGTCATCGAGGCGTTGTGCAACCATCTCGGCGTGCCCGGCAGGATACATGTCTCGGAAGCCTCGGAGGATCACGAATGAGCGTCGTCACTGTCGAAGTCGGGCTTGGCGACCGCGCCTATGACATATTGATCGGCCCGGGCCTGATCGCGCGTGGTGGCGAGCTGATCCAGCAGCGCCTGCCCAAGGCGCGCGCGGCGATCGTCACCGACGAAAATGTCGCTGCCGCCCATCTCGAACCTTTGGTCGCAAGCCTTAGCGCTGCCGGCAATGTGCCGGCGGTGATCAAGCTGCCAGCGGGGGAAAAGACCAAGAGCTTTGATTCGCTGCAGACGGTGGTCGACGACATCATCGCTGCCCGCCTCGAACGCGGCGATGCGGTGATCGCGCTCGGCGGCGGCGTCATCGGCGATCTCACCGGCTTTGCTGCCGGTATCGTCCGGCGCGGCATGAATTTCGTGCAGATGCCGACCTCGCTTCTGGCCCAGGTCGATTCGTCGGTCGGCGGCAAGACCGGCATCAACAGCCCGCGCGGAAAGAACCTGATCGGCGTCTTCCACCAGCCCAAGCTGGTGCTGGCCGATACCGCGGCCCTCGACACGCTGCCGCTGCGCGAATTCCGCGCCGGATATGCCGAGGTCGCCAAATACGGCCTGATCGACCGCCCCGACTTCTTCGCCTGGCTGGAGACCAACTGGCGCGAGGTTTTTTCAGGCGGTGCGGCCCGCATCGAGGCCATCGCCCAGTCCTGCCGCGCCAAGGCCGATGTGGTTGCCCGCGACGAATTTGAAACCGGCGACCGCGCTTTGCTCAATCTCGGCCACACTTTCGGCCACGCGCTTGAAGCCGCGACCGCCTATGACGGTTCGCGTCTCGTTCATGGCGAGGGCGTCGCCATCGGCATGGCGCTGGCGCATCGCTTCTCGGCGCGGCTCAATATGGCAAGCCCTGACGATGCGGCGCGTGTCGAGGCGCATCTGCGCGATGTCGGCCTGCCATGGCGCATGGCCGACATCCCCGGCGCCTTGCCGGATGCCGAGGCGCTGTTTGGCTACATCACCCAGGACAAGAAGGTGTCGCGCGGCGCGTTGACCTTCATCCTGACACGCGGCATCGGCCAGTCCTTCATCGCCAGGGATGTGCCGGCCTCCGAGGTGATCTCCTTCCTCAAGGAGAACCACGCGGGATGATCAATGCTGGCTGGATCGTCGCAGGCATTCTGGCGGGGCTGATCTTGTTGGCCCTGGCGTTCCGCGACCGTCTGCTCGCATCGCTTGGCTACGAGCTTTTTGCGCTGACGCCGCAGCGTTCCGCCCATGACGAGCTGCGCGGGGCGGTCGACGAGTTCCACCGCGACGGCCAGGTGGTCAAGCAGGACCGCGACCGTGTCGGCGGTTTGCTCGACCTGCACGAACTCGAAGTCTCCGACGTCATGGTCCACCGCACCGCCATGCGTTCGGTCAATGCCGACATCGCGCCTGAGGCGCTGGTCCGCGAGATCCTGCAGAGCCCCTATACGCGCATGCCGTTGTGGCGCGGTTCGATCGACAACATCGTCGGCGTCGTCCATGCCAAGGACCTTTTGCGGGCGCTCAACGACGTCGAGGGCGACTATTCCAGGGTCGACGTGCCGAAAGTCGCCTCCAAGCCGTGGTTCGTGCCCGACACCACCACGCTTCAGGAACAGCTCAACGCCTTCTTGCGCCGAAAGGCGCATTTCGCCATCGTCGTCGATGAATATGGCGAGGTCGAAGGGCTGGTGACGCTCGAAGACATCATCGAAGAGATCGTCGGCGAGATCGCCGACGAGCACGACATCGACGTCCAGGGCGTCAAGCAGGAGGCCGATGGCTCGGTGGTCGTCGACGGCACCGTGCCGATTCGCGACCTCAACCGGGCGCTCGACTGGCATCTGCCCGACGACGAAGCTACGACGATCGCGGGCCTCGTCATCCACGAGACGCAGTCGATCCCCGAGGAAAAGCAGGCCTTCACCTTCCACGGCAAACGCTTCATCGTCATGAAGCGCGACAAGAACCGCCTGGCGCGAATCAGGATCAAGCCGGCGGTGGTGGAGCCGCAGACGGCCGCAGCGCGCCCGTCGAAGTAACGCCTGCCCACAACAGTCTTCCCGCAGCCAGTCCGAGAAGCGCCCCGACGATTTGGGACGCGATGAATGCCGGCGCGTCGGCTGGGGCGATGCCGGCAAATGTATCGCTCAGCGCGCGTGCGATCGTCACGGCAGGATTGGCAAACGACGTCGACGAGGTGAACCAGTAGGCCGCAAGGATGTAGAGGCCGACGGCGAAGGGCGTCGATTTCGGCGCCTGCGCGGTGCAGCCCAGGATGGTCAACACCAGGCCAAATGTTGCGATGGCTTCGCCGAGCCATTGGCCAGCGCCAGTGCGGACGGTTGTCGAAAACTGCAGGATCGGCAGGTCGAACATCGCGTGCGCTGCCCAGACGCCGAGGATAGCGCCGGCGAGCTGAGCTGCGATGTATGGTAGGACCGCCGACCATGACAGGCGCCGCTCGATCGCCATGACCAGGCTGACCGCCGGGTTCAGCTGCGCGCCGGAAACCGGCCCAAGGATGGTGATCAGCACGACCAGCATGGCAGCGGTCGCCAAGGCGTTGCCCAAAAGGGCGAGCGCGATGTTCCCGCCCGCCAGTTGTGCGGCCATGATGCCTGAGCCGACGACGGTGGCGAGCAGGAATGCCGTGCCCAGCGCCTCGGCGAGCATGCGGCGGGCGAGCGGTGTGATCATTTGCCGGTATCGCCAGCCTTTGCGCTCGCGCCGTCCATCTTGCCGATGTCGTCGAGGTGCGAGGTCAGCGCCAGATGATCGAGGCTGGAGAGCGGCAGCGCGGTGAAAGCCCTGATGCGGTTGCGCATGTATTTGAAGGCGGTGACGAACGCCGCTTCCTTTTCGAGGTCGGTGCCTTCGATGTGGCTCGGATCTTCGATGCCCCAATGCGCATTGGCCGGATGGCCGAGCCATACCGGGCAGGCTTCGCCGGCGGCGTCGTCGCAGACGGTGAAGATGAAATCCATCTCGGGTGCGCCTTCGACCGCGAATTCGTCCCAGGTCTTCGAGCGGAAACCGTCGGTCGGATAGTCGTAGCTTTCGAGTACCTTCAGCGCGAAGGGGTTGACGCTGCCCCTGGGCTGGCTGCCGGCAGAGAAGGCGTTGAAATGGGGCGCGCCGTCCTTGCGCAGGATGCTCTCGGCAAGGATCGAGCGGGCGCTGTTGCCGGTGCAGAGGAAAAGCACGTTGAAGGGGCGGTGGGTCATGGCATCACTCCGATGTGGTGCAGCAAGGGGCGAGTTCGGCAATCAATGGCGCGCAGATTTCCGGCCTGCCGTCGCAGCAGTCCTGCAGCAGGAACAGCAGGACCTTGCGCAGGGCAGGGAGGTCGGCGCGATAGATGATCGAGCGGCCCTGGCGGTCGCTTGTCGCAAGGCCGGCACGGGCGAGCACGGCGAGATGCGCGGACAATGTATTTTGCGGCACGTCGAGGCGGCGCGCCAGGTCGCCGGCGGCGATGCCGCCAGGTTCAGCTGCCGCAAGCCGGCGGAAGGCCTCGAGCCGTGTCGGTTGGGCCAGGGCGGCCAGCGCGTCTATCGTGTCGTTCGCATCCATATATCCAGACTAATGGATATATGTGACAGCCACATGACGGCGCAGTGGCGCCGCCAAGGTTCACAAGGGTTTAGCTACCAGCGCGTCTTTTCGCCGGGGGCGGCCGGCTCGATCGCAAGCGCATGCAGCCCGGCCTTGAGTTCAGCGGCCAGCGCTTCGTTGACCGCGCGGTGGCGGTCGATGCGGCTCATGCCGGCAAAAGCAGGTGCGACGATACGGATGCGAAAATGCGTTTCGCCCGAGCCGTCAAATGTTGCATGGTGGCCGCCATCAACGTGGTGATGGCCGGCATGCAGGTGGCTTTCGTTGAGGACGGCAAGCCGTTCTGGCGAAAAAGCCTCGTTCAGCTTGTCTTCGATGGTCGCCTGTATGGACATCGGTCTCGCCTTTCACCACATGTGTCGCCGCGGACAATCGTGCTATCAGGCGCAATTGAGCCGCAAATCAGGCGTTAGGGCCAACATCCTTGAAATGTCAATTCTTGTTTCGCCGCGCCAAGAGGCGGTAAATACAATCCGATGAAGCCGTATCCGAAATATTTCGACAAAATCCGCGTCCGGCCCGATCCGGAAACGGAGGTGAAGTCGCACGCGCCGGTCTGCCAGTGGGACGGCTGCAAGCAGCCGGGAACGCACAAGGCACCGGTCGGCCGCATGAAGGAAGGCGAGTACTTCCAGTTCTGCTTCGACCACGTGCGCGAGTACAACAAGGGGTTCAATTATTTCTCCGGCCTCGCCGACGGCGATATAGCGCGCTTCCAGAAGGAAGCGCTGACCGGGCACCGGCCGACCTGGACCATTGGCTCCAATGCTGCCGCCGGTTCCAGTGGCGCGGCGCGCTCGGCACCGGACTTTGCCCAGCAGCGCTCGGGCCGCGCCGGCTACTACAATCGCATGCGCGACAGCAGCAATGTGTTCGGCGGGCAGGGCGCACCACGCCAGCGCAAGGCCAAGCCCCTGGAGGCCAAGGCGCTGGAGACGCTCGGGCTTGATACGCGGGCCACCGGCACCGATATCAAGACGCGCTACAAGGAACTGGTGAAGCGCCACCACCCCGACGCCAATGGCGGTGACAGGGGTTCCGAGGAGCGCTTCAGGGATGTGCTCCAGGCATACCGCGTGCTCAAGCAAGCGGGATTGTGTTGAGCCAGCCGCGGCCGCGGCCTTTTTCCAACTTTCATCTGATCGGAAAAGGCTTTAAGACCGCCCCCGAAGAAAATTCGATTGCCGGCGTGGCCTGAAGCCTCGCGCGTGGAGACGCTATGAACAAGGTCGATCGCGACATCACCAATCTGCCGGACACGACAGTGTCGGTGAAAGACACCTTCGGCTTCGATTCGAAGATGGTCGTGCCGGCCTACGCAGCCTCGTCCGAGCACGTACCCGACATCGATCCGGACTACCTGTTCGACAAGGCGACGACGATGGCGATCCTCGCCGGCTTCGCCTACAACCGCCGCGTCATGGTCTCGGGTTATCACGGCACCGGCAAGTCGACCCACATCGAGCAGGTCGCTGCCCGCCTCAACTGGCCGATGGTCCGCGTCAACCTCGACAGCCACGTCAGCCGTATCGATCTGGTCGGCAAGGACGCGATCGTCGTCAAGGAGGGCATGCAGGTCACCGAGTTCAAGGACGGCATCCTGCCCTGGGCCTACCAGCACAATGTCGCGCTGTGCTTTGACGAATACGATGCCGGACGCCCGGACGTGATGTTCGTCATCCAGCGCGTGCTCGAATCCTCGGGCCGCCTGACCCTGCTCGACCAGAGCCGCGTCATCCGTCCGCACCCGGCCTTCCGCCTGTTCGCCACCGCCAACACGGTCGGCCTCGGCGACACCACCGGGCTTTATCACGGTACCCAGCAGATCAACCAGGCACAGATGGACCGCTGGTCGATCGTGACGACGCTGAACTACCTGCCGCACGACAACGAGGTGAACATCGTCATTGCCAAGGCCAAGCACTATCGCGACGCCAAGGGCAAGGAGATCGTCAACAAGATGGTCCGCGTCGCCGACATGACGCGTTCGGCCTTCATCAATGGCGATTTGTCGACCGTGATGAGCCCGCGTACGGTCATCACCTGGGCTGAAAACGCCGAGATCTTCGGCGATGTCGGCATGGCCTTCCGGCTGACCTTCCTCAACAAGTGCGACGAACTCGAGCGCTCCGTGGTTGCCGAGTTCTACCAGCGCGCCTTCGGCGAGGACCTGCCCGAATCAGCCGCCAACGTCGTGCTGGGATAAGAACAGGCTCAAATGGCGGGGCCGGGCGACAACACACGCAACAAGTCGAAGACGGGCTCGGAAGCCGACAGCTTCAAGCGCGCCGTGACCGTTTGCATGCGCGCTATTTCGGGTGACAACGGCCTCGAAGTGGCATTCGCCAAGGAACGGCCGGCGCTTGCCGGAAATCGTGCTCGCCTGCCTGAACTGCCGAAGAAGGCTTCGGCCGGCGACATTGCTGTCACCCGCGGCCTTGGCGATTCGATGGCGCTCAAGCGCGCCTGCCACGACACCCGTATCCATGCCCGCCTGGCCCCGGAGGGCAAGCAGGCCCGCGCCGTGTTCGACGCCGTCGAGCAGGCCCGCGTCGAGGCCATCGGCAGCCGCGCCATGGCTGGCGTTGCCGCCAACATCACCTCGATGCTCGAGGACAAGTACGCCAAGGCCAATCTCTCCGACGTCACCGAGCAATCGGAAGCACCGCTCGAAGAAGCGCTGGCGCTGATGGTGCGCGAGAAGCTGACCGGCCAGCCCATCCCCAAGAGCGGCGAGCGCATGGTTGCGCTCTGGCGCGAATGGGTTGACCAGAAGGCCGGTGGCGATTTTGACGGCCTGCTTGGCAGCCTCGGGGACCAGCAGGCATTTGCGCGCGCCGTTCGCCACATGCTTGCTTCGCTGGAGATGGCCGAGGAATACGGCGACGACCAGGAAACCGAGGACAACGAGGACCAGGACGACGACCAGCCGCAAGGCGAGGAGCAGAGCGAGGAGGGCGGCGACGACGATTCCGGCTCCGAGCAGGCGCAGTCCGAAGATGCCGAATCCTCCGAAGACGAAGATCAGTCCGGCGAGATGGAGGCGTCCGACGCAACCTCCGACGAGATGTCCGACGACGATGACGTCGATTCGGAGACGCCGGGTGAGGCCCGTCGCCAGGACAACCCGTTCGCCAACCTGCCGCGGGAAATCGACTACAAGGTCTTCACCACCGCCTTTGACGAGACTGTGGGTGCCGAGGAACTGTGCGACGAGGACGAGCTCGACCGTCTGCGTGCCTTCCTCGACAAGCAGCTTGCCAATCTGTCGGGCGTCGTCGGCCGCCTGGCAAACCGCCTTCAGCGCCGCCTGATGGCGCAGCAGAACCGCTCCTGGGACTTCGACCTGGAAGAGGGCTATCTCGACCCCGCGCGTCTCGTGCGTGTCGTCATCGACCCGATGCAGCCGCTGTCGTTCAAGCAGGAGCGCGACACCAAGTTCCGCGACACTGTCGTCACGCTGGTACTCGACAATTCTGGCTCGATGCGCGGCCGTCCGATCACGGTTGCCGCCACCTGCGCCGACATCCTGGCCCGCACGCTGGAGCGTTGCGGCGTCTCGGTCGAGATCCTCGGCTTCACCACGCGTGCGTGGAAGGGCGGCCAGGCGCGCGAGAAGTGGCTCAAGGACGGCAAGCCGCCGAATCCCGGCCGCCTCAACGACCTCAGGCACATCATCTACAAGAGCGCCGACGCGCCGTGGCGGCGTTCGCGCCGCAACCTTGGCCTGATGATGCGCGAAGGCCTGCTCAAGGAAAACATCGACGGTGAAGCCCTGCTTTGGGCGCACCAGCGCCTGATCGCGCGGCCCGAACAGCGCAAGATCCTGATGATGATCTCGGATGGCGCGCCGGTCGACGACTCGACGTTGTCGGTCAACCCGGGCAACTATCTGGAGCGCCATCTGCGCGCGGTCATCGACCTCATCGAGACACGCTCGCCGGTCGAGCTGCTGGCCATCGGCATCGGCCACGACGTCACGCGCTACTATCGCCGCGCCGTCACCATCGTCGACGCCGAGGAACTGGCCGGTGCGATGACCGAGCAGCTGGCGTCGCTGTTTGGCGAAGAGAGCGCGCGCGAGAACCGCCGCGGCGGCTTCCGGCGCGCCGGATGATCTTGTCGCCAAGGCAATTCCAGGAAAAGTGTGCAGCGGTTTTCCGTCCGGAATTGCGCAAAAACAAGAAGTTAGAGCGCTTCCGCGTTTCGAAGAAAAGCGGCAGCGCTCTATCCCGACTGCGGCAGTTTGCGTGCGCTGCAACGGCGGCGCTCGCGCTTTCGACCTTGGTCACCGCCTCCTCGCGGGCCGAACAGCCTGACATCGAGCGCATCGAGATTTCGGCCCGTTCTATCGCCCGCTTCCAGATCGGGCTCGACCAGAAGATTTTCGGCCCGCTCGAATTCGTTGGCGGCCTCGAAATGACCTCGTCGTCGCGCAATCTCGGGGCGCTGTCGGCTTTTCGTTTCCTCAAGCCAGGCAGCGATTTCATCGGCGTCGCCGACACTGGTTTCTGGTATTTCGGCCGCATCGTGCGGGATTCGGCGCTGCGCCCGACCGGCGTCGAGAATTTCCGCATGGTCCAGATGGTCGACGCCACCGGCAGCGCCATCGAGAAGAAATGGCAGGCCGATGCCGAAGGGCTTGCGGTCAAGGACGGCATCGCCACCGTCGGTTTCGAGCGCACGCATCGCGTCGCCCAGTACAAGATCGATCCCGACAACATGGCGCCGCCATTCGGCGAGCTCGATTTCCTGGTGCCGCGCAACGAGTTGCGTATCAATCGTGGTTTCGAAACCGTCGCCTATTCCGCCCAAAAGGGCAGTCTGGTGGTGGTGTCGGAAAAAAGCCTCGACAAATCAGGCAACATCTTCGGCGCCGTGCTTGATGGTCCCGGCAAGGGCGTCTTCACGGTCAAGCGCAATGGCGAGTTCGACATCACAGACGGCGCCTTCCTGCCCGATGGCGACCTGCTGCTGCTCGAACGCAGCTTCTCGATGGCGTCAGGCGTCAAGATGCGGCTCCGACGCATTGCCTCCGAAACCATCGCCAGGGGCCAGGTCGCCGATGGTCCGGTGCTGCTGGAAGCCAATATGGGCTACCAGATCGACAATATGGAAGGGCTCGACGTCTGGCAGCGTGCCGACGGCGCGCTGATGGTGTCGCTGGTCTCCGACGACAACCACTCGATCCTGCAGCGCAATCTCTACCTGGAATTCATCCTGCACGGCGATTGAGCGGCGATTTTCCGCTATTGTCGGCGCTTGCGATGCGGGAGCCGGCCATGTCGTTCGATGTCACAAGCCTCATCGACCGTTACTGCGCGGTCTGGAACGAGCCCGACGCTGTGCGGCGCAAGGCGTTGCTCGAAGCCGTCTGGACTGAGCGGGCGACATACACCGACCCGCGTGCCGATACTGTCGGCGCGGATGAGCTTTTGGCGCATATCGCAAAGATCCGGGCCAGCCGCCCCGGCGCGAAGATCGTTCGCACCACGGCGGTCGACCTTCATCACGGAGTTGCCCGGTTCGGCTGGCGTGTTGTCGAGGCCGACGGCACGCCGCTGCCCGAAGGCATAGACTTTGTCGAGCTGGCGCCTGACGGGCAGCGCATCGAGCGCATCATCGGCTTCTTTGGGCCGATGACGGCGATCTGATCTGCTTGAATGCGTCCATCGGTGCCCGAGTCCAACGCCGTACCCACCTCAGCCTTTCAGGCAAAAAGAAAGCGAGGGGTTCCCCAACCCCTCGCTGCATAAGTCGGACCTCCGGGATATCCTTCCCGTAAGGCGTCCCGTGATCAGGCTGCCAGATGGCTTGCCGCGGCCTGGGCGTAGTTGTGGCCGAAGCGGTTGGCGAGGAAGGCGTCGAGCGCGATGTCTTCCTGGCGGATGAAGCCCTGCTGCGGCAGCGCGCCGGAAGCCAGCATGTCGAGCACCGAGCAGATGCCGGATGCCGTGGTGATCTGGATGGCGCTGCGCGTCATCTTGCCCATCTGGCGGCTGTAGATCTTGTTGGCGTAGCTCTCCTGCATCAGGCGGCCGTTCTTGTGGCCGCTGACGGTGACGAAGATCACCACCACGTCCTGCATGGTTGCCGGCAGGGCGTTTTCCAGGATGTCCTTCAGCACTTCGCGGCGGTGGCGCAGGCCGAGGTCGTTGAGCAGCGCCTTCATGATCGCGGCGTGGCCGGGATAGCGGATGGTGCGGTAGTTCAGCGTGCGCACCTGGCCCTTGTAGGTCTCGCACAAAGTGCCGAGGCCGCCAGAGGTGTTGAACGCCTCATAGGTGATGCCGTCGAGCGAGAACTCCTCGCGCTCCTCGAGCGGCGGCACTTCGACCAGCGAACCCTCGACGATCGCCTCGCAGGGCTCGCAATACTCGTTGATGACGCCGTCGGTGCTCCAGGTCAGGTTGTAGTTCAAAGCATTTGACGGATACTGCGGCAGCGCGCCGACACGCATGCGCACGCTTTCCAGCGTGTCGAAGCGCTTGGCGAGATCGTTGGCGACGATCGAGATGAAGCCCGGCGCCAGGCCGCATTGCGGGATGAAGGCGCTCTTGGCCGTCGACGCCAGTTCCCTGACGATGCGGGTCGAGGCGACGTCCTCGGTCAGGTCGAGATAGTGCACGCCGGCCTTGGCAGCGGCCTCGGCGATGCGCGTGGTCAGGTGGAACGGGGCAGCGGAGAGCACGGCGAACTTGCCGGCCAGCACGGCGTCGAGCGCGCCGGCTTCCGAGATCTCGACCTTCAGCGTCTCAACAGCGTTGCCGGTCTCGAGCGAATCAAGCGCCGCCTGCGAGCGATCGACCACGGTTACCTTGTAGTCGCCCGTTTCGGCCAGCATGTCGGCGATCGTCGAGCCGATCTTGCCTGCGCCTACAACAACGATCTGTTTCATGGTCATGTCCCCTTCGACTGGAATTTCGTGGCGGATTCTACGTCCGCGCCTCGTCGAAAGGCAGTATCGATATTGCCGAAAAGCCGATATGTTTTAGACATAACGACGTAGAGTATTGACGAAATGACGACAGACCCTGACCGTGCCCTGCTTGCCTTGCTGCGCGACAACGCGCGTGCCTCGACCGCTGAACTGGCGCGCAAGCTCGGCGTGTCCCGGACGACAGTGCAAAGCCGCATCGAGCGTCTGGAGCAGCGTGGGGTGATCGCAGGCTACAGCGTCAGGCTGTCGCCGGACTACGAGAAGAACCTCGTCCGCGCCCACATCCTCGTCACCGCCTTGCCCAAGGTCTCGGCTGCGGTCGAGGCGGTGCTGAAACGCATTCCCGAGGTCCGCACGCTGCATTCGGTCAGCGGCAACTTCGACATGATCGTCGTCGTCGAGGCTCCTTCGGTGCGCGACCTCGACGCGCTGATCGACCGCATCGGTGCGCTCGAAGGCGTCGAGCGCACCTTGTCGTCGATCATCCTGTCGACGCGGATAGACCGCTGAGCCGTTTCAGCCGATCGCCGACAGGTCGTGACGGAAGACGACCTCGCCGCCGATGATCTCGCCCGTGGCGCGGAAGCCTGTCGCCCGATACAGCGCCATCGCCGTTTCGTTTTCAGGCACGACGCCGAGGGTGACATGGCTGCAGCCGGGCAGCTTCGACATCAGCGTCAGCATTTCCAGCAGCGCCTTGCGGCCATAGCCGCGCCGCTGGTAGCGCTGGTCGATCATCAGCCTATAGATCCAGTAGTTACCGTCGTCGGGATCGAGCGCATACATGGCGAAACCGACCGGCCGGTCATCGGCATAGATGGCGAACGGCACGCAATGGTCGCCATCATCAGCCTCCTCGATCGATTCTTCATTGCTCGCGACGAACTCCTGCTGTGCGGGAGCGACCTGCAGTTCAAGCATTCTTGCCCGCTCGGTATCGTCGAGCGGGCGTAGTGTAGTAGTCATGTATCCACCGTGTTTGACGTAATGCCGGCGACAATTGACGAGATGCATTACGCAAGCATGTCCCCGGTCGTCTCGTCGTCGCAAGTGCTGGATGCCTTGACGTGATCACCCGCCCGGCTGGCTCCCGGCTGCCTGTCGCAGCAGGCCGGCAAGCTCTTCCACCTGCTTGACCGCCGAAGTCGGCGCGGCCCCGGCCAGGACCATCACCGGCACGCCCGATATGCCCCGTTCGACGGCGAGCCGCCTGTCGGCGCGCACCGCATCGGCGAAGTCCTTGCCGACGAGCAGTTCCGCCACCGCACTCGGCTCAAGTCCGGCCTCGCGGCCAAGCCGGTCCAGCACGCCGAGATTGGCGATGTTTTGTGCCTCGCTATGATAAGCGCGCAGCAGGCGTTCCATCACGGCATCGGCCTTGCCGACAGCCGCACCGAGATGAACAAGGCGATGCGCGTTGAAGCTGTTGACTGGACGGGCATTCTCGAGGTCGAGCCTGATCCCCTCGGCCGCCCCTAGCGACATGATCTCGTTGATCCGCGCCTCGGCCGCATCGCCGCGCCACTGCCTGATCATGTCGGCGGCACTGTCGCCCGGCATCGGGCCGCCTTCGGGTGAAAGCTCGAAGCTGCGCCACACTGTCGTAACAGGGGTGCCGGCCAGTGCCGAGGCCGCTTCGAGGCGGCGCTTGGCGATGTAGCTCCACGGGCACAGTACATCGGCATGTATTTCGATTTGCATGATGCCCTCCCGGCTCAGGCGTCGACTGGGCGCGGACCGGGGGCCACTTCGCGGACGAGGTTGTATCGCGGCGGACCGCTCATCTTGGGCTCGGCCTTGCCCTTGAGGCCGTCGATCACCCCCTGGATCGCCGCGATGCGCGCGGCATTGTCGGAGACGCGCTCGAACTCGCGGTGCGCGGCTTCGCTTTCCCAGTGGATGATGTTGTAGACGCGGGTGCCGTCGGTGCTGGCAAACAGATGCGCCGACTTGTAGCCGGGATAAAACCGCACCCATTTTTCCTGCAGGCCGGCGAAGCCGTCTATCAGCTCGCGCTGCGTCTCGGGGCCATCCACGGTGTAGTCGATGATCGAGTAGAAACCTTGTGTGTCTTGCATCTGCTTGTCCTTTGTCCGGTTCGATGAGCCGAAGGTAAGGACAGGCGGCCGGCCGGATTAGCCGGGGATTTCAGGATGCAGCTTCCGGATCGACGGAAGATCAGCCGGCGAACAGCTGGCGCGGAAAATGCGCGACGACATGGTCGATGAAGGAGCGCAGGCGCCTCGAGACGATGCGCTGGTTGAGATAGACGATGTGGATCGGCTGGGCCTCGCCGCGCCACTCGGGCAGCACCGTCACAAGCTCGCCGCTCGCCAGCTCACGCGCCAGGAACGCGGCAGGCACCAATGCTATGCCACGGCCGGCGACAGTCTGGTGCCGCAATGATGACAGCTGGTTGCCGCTGAAACGGCCTGAGATGTTGACCTCGCAGGTGTCGCCATTGGCGTGGCGGAGCTGGGCTGCGCCATATCCGGCAAAAGACATCAGCTTTTGCGCATCGATGTCGACGGGATGGCCGATCGGCGGATGTTCGGCGAGATAGTCAGGTGAGGCCACAAGCTGCAGCGCGGCAGCGCCAAGCGAACGGGCAACAAGGCCCGAATCGTCGCGCAGCGCCCCGACACGGATGGCGACGTCGATACCGTCGGCAAACAGGTCGGCGTTGCGGCCGCTCAGATTAAGCTCCAGCGACATGTTGGGATGGGCCTCGAGATAGCTGCTCAGCAGCGGTGCCAGCACGTCGTCCATGGCGATCGTGCTCGCCACCCTGAGCTTGCCGCTCAGGCCTGCTGCCGTATCCGTCAGCTCGGCCTCGTAGCCGCGCAGTTCGGCGAGCGCCCGCGACGCAACCTCGTGATAGCTGGTGCCGACCTCGGTCAATGCGAGGCGCCGCGTCGTGCGCTTGAGCAAGGTGCTGCCGAGGCGCGCTTCGAGAGCGGCGATGCGCTGGCTTACCGTGGAGACGGGGATGCCGGTGGCTCTCGCTGCGCCGGAGAAGCTTCCGGTCCGAACGACCTCGAGGAAAAGATCAACCGAATCGAGAGCCATTATCTGCCTGCTATGCCGTGGCGCGAGCCGGCAGCCTATTCGGCGGCGTCCGACATGCAAGAGCAGCCGATGGATCATCGGCTGCTCTTGGCAATGTGGTCGTATGTGCTTGGTGGCTAGGCCAGCGCCGGCTGCGTCCAGCGCGCAGCGATCAGGCGGTAGGGGATGAGCGCGAACAGGGCGATCAGCAGCTTCACCGTCAGGTCGCCCAGCGCCCAGGAGACCCAGCGCGGCGCTTCCATCGACAGCACGCCGAACAAGGGTGCTGCTTCAAGCGCAAAGGCGTCCTCGGGGCCGAGGAAGGCGAAGGCGGCGGCGAAGGCGATGCCGAAGAAGATCGCCGTGTCGAAAACCGAGCCGACAAGCGTGCCGAAGATCGGCGCGCGCCACCAGCTCTGCCGGCGCAGCCAGTTGAACACGGTGATGTCGAGTAGCTGTGCGGTCAGGAAGGCGGCGCCGGAAGCGACAGCAATGCGCGCCAAGCGGTCGGCAGCCGTGTCGAAGGGGATCAGGCCATAGCGGAACAGCACCGGCGGGATGACGATCGAGCAGACCACCGCGGTCATGAAGCCGACGAAGACGATGCGCCGCGCCAGCCTCGGGCCGTAGCGGCGGTTGGCAAGGTCGGTGACCAGGAACGAGAAGGGATAGGTGAAAGCGCCCCAGGTCAGGACATCGGCAAGCGCCAGAGATCCGACCTGTCCCTGCATCGGGAACTGGACGAGAATGTTGGAAGCGACGACGACAAGCGCCATGGCTGCCACGAAAGGCAGATATTTTGAACCGGAGTTCATTTTTTTATCCTGGGTAATGGAACCAGCTGTACGGGCCATGCCCGGGCATTTGGGCGGAGCCTCCATCGTCCTTGCGGCCGTCAGAGGCTCCAGGCGGTCGTCCCCCGCCCTGATTCGTCGATTAGGCTGCGGCCTGCTCGGCGGTCTTCTTGGCGATCTGCTTCTTGAGCAGGCGCGCACGCTGCGACAGCTCTTCGGCGTCAGCCTTGACCAGGAAGGCGTCGAGGCCACCGCGATGTTCGACCGTACGCAGGGCGTTGGCCGAAATGCGCAGGCGCACGTTCTGGTTCAGCGTCTCGGAGATGAGCGTGACGTTGACCAGGTTCGGCAGGAAGCGACGACGGGTCTTGTTGTTGGCGTGGCTCACATTGTTGCCGGTCATGACGGCTTTGCCGGTGAGTTCGCAAGCGCGGGACATGTTACTTACCTTCAGTTCTGGCGGACCAAGCGACGATAACGCACCGATATGGCGCGCGGTCTCAGTCAGGCGGCCTCATGGAAAAAGTTGGCGTTCCATAGTTGTATTTGGCTGACGCGTCAAGCGTCGTGGTCGTTTCCGGGTGTTGTCCCCAACTCCACAGAATGGCCGGAATTGGTTCTATAACCGATCGCAAGGGACACGAACAGCGCGAAGTCAGCTTCCGCTGACGATGAGGTGTTCCCGACGATGCGCCGCCTTTCGCCTTTCCTGCTCGCTTTCTCCCTGGTCCTGTTGCCGTCGCAGCTGCTGGCCGCCGGCAAATCCTTCAGCGGCGACTACTCGCTCTCGTTCCTCGGCATTCCGGTTGCCAAGGCAACCTTCGACAGCAGCTATGATGGCGATTCCTACGTCGTCAACGGCAGGGTCTCCAGCGCCGGCCTAGCGGCGTTCTTCGACGATACGCGCGGCACGATCTCGTCGCGCGGCAGTTTCGGCGACGGCCGAACCCAGCCGCGCAGCTTCCGTGCCGACTATGTCTCGGGCAAGGTCAGCTCGCTTGTCGATATCCGTTTCGCCGGCGACCGCGTCACCAACACCCAGGTCGTGCCGCCGCCCAAGAAGCGCGGCAAGACGTGGATACCTCTCGGCGCCAACGACCTCAGCGGCGTTGCCGATCCGATCGCCGCAACCGTCATCCGCGCCCCCGGCCTCGACAAGGTCTGTGGCCGCACGGTCAGGATCTATGACGGTGAATTGCGCGCCGACCTCAGGCTGACCGAGGTGTCGCGCAAGAAGATGTCGGTTGGAGGCTTCACCGGCGACACGGTCACCTGCCGCATGGGCTTCAAGCCGGTTTCTGGCTACCGCACCGACAAGAAGGCTTTGACCTTCCTGCGCGATCGCAGCCGCATCATGGTGACGTTTGCGCCGCTCGGCAAAACCGGCGTATATGCGCCCATCTATGCCACGGTCAGCACGCAGATCGGCACGATCACCGTGAAGGCCCGGCGTTTCGAGGCAATCGACTAAGCCGGGAGGGGTGTGTGGGGCGCGCGACTTTGATTGGGTTTTCGGCGGTCGCCATGTGGGCGCTGCTGGCGCTGCTCACCGACGCGTCGGGTGCGGTGCCGCCATTCCTGATGTCGGCCATAACCTTCGCCATCGGCACCTGTGTCGGCCTCGTTGCGCGGCTGTTCATGCCGAAACCCGACAAGGCCGAGAAGATCCCGGCACAGGTCTGGGTGATCGGCATCGTCGGGCTGTTCGGCTACCACTTCTTCTATTTCACCGCGTTGCGCAACGCGCCTGCGGTGGAAGCCAGCCTGATCGCCTATCTCTGGCCGCTGTTCATCGTCCTTGGTTCGGCACTGATGCCGGGCGAGCGGCTGCGCTGGAACCATATCGCCGGCGCCTTGCTTGGCCTTGCCGGCACCTTCCTGATCGTTACCAAGGGCGGCGGGCTGGCATTCGAGCCGCGTTATGCCTTCGGTTACGCCATGGCCTTCGCCTGCGCCTTCCTGTGGGCGGGCTATTCGCTGTTGTCGCGCCGGTTTCCGTCGGTGCCGACGACAATCGTCACCTGGTTCTGCTTGGCGACCTCGGTGCTGTCCTTCGCCTGCCACCTGGCGCTTGAGGAAACCGTGCTGCCGGCCAATACCAGCCAGTGGCTCGCCGTGCTCGGCCTCGGCCTGATGCCGGTGGGTGCGGCCTTCTATGCCTGGGACATCGGCGTCAAGCGCGGCAACATCCAGGTGCTGGGGGCGGCGAGCTATGCCGCGCCACTGCTGTCGACGCTGGTGCTGATAGCAGCCGGTTTCGCCGAGCCCAGCTTGCGCATCCTCGCGGCCTGCGTGCTGATCACCGGCGGTGCCGTGCTTGCGGCGAAGTCGCTGATCTTCGGCGAGCGCAAGGCGGCAGTGGACGGAGCAGGGGCTTAGCCGAAACTCGGCTCCCAGCCCGGCTTGGCCAGCTCGAATTGTGCGAATTCGAAGCCGGGCGAAACTGTGCAGCCTACCAGTGTCCAATCGCCCAGGCTGCGTGCGCTCTGCCACCAGCCTGATGGCACCACGCATTGCGGCCGCTGGCCGGCAGCGATGTCGATGCCGAGCGTGTGGGCGACGATGTCGCCGCCTTGCTGGAACAGCCTGAGCTCGATCGGCGCCCCGGCATGGAAGTGCCAGATCTCAGTGGCATCCCTGACGCGGTGCCAGTGCGAGACGTCGCCGCGCTCCAGGAGGAAATAGATCGCCGTCTGGTTGCCGCGCGGACCATGCGGTCCGCTTGCCGGGTTGTCGCGAAAGGTCTCGACATACCAGCCGCCTTCGGGGTGGCGCTGCATGCCGAGTGTGGCGATGATCTCTTGAGCCCTCATGGTCAGATCGGGGTCGAAGCCGAGCCGTGCCCATAGATCACCACGAAGCTATCCTGCTCGATAAATGGAACGTGGATCCGTGTGAGCAGTGCGATCAGTTCGCTTGAGCAATCCTGTATCACCGGGCTTACCAACAGGCCTCTGTGCTCGGTGTAGCGGGGTGCAATCCTTATCCACTCGATGTGCAGGCCAAGGCTCGCTTCGTGGGTTCTTGCCCAGTCGCCGAAGTATGCCGGTGCGTACTCAAGCTCGTGTGTCTCAGGTGCCTGATGCACGTATTTGACCTGGTATGCGGGCGGAAAAGGCAGCTGATACATACCCCGACAAAGTTCCCGCCACTTCGTGTCGTTCATGTATGAAGTCAAACCACGCTCAGTCAGGATTTCCCTGATGCGTTTCTTGCCCTTTGCATCGGTGAGCAGATACACATAGTCTGGATCGGGCGTCGCTATTACCATTTGTCCATCATTGCAGCGATGCTGGAAGGCCGCAACATTTCGTGCGGCTGACGTGTGACTGATCATCCCACCCGCTGCATGCTAAATGTGGCGATGATCTCCTGAGCCCTCATGGTCAGAAATTGTCCTTGCGTTTGCGGATTTCGGCAAAGACGTCGACATCAGCCGCTTTCTCCATGCCGAGATGTGTGCGGATCGCCGGATCGGCCCAGCGCAGGAACGGGTTGGTGGCGAGCTCCTCGCCGATGGTGGTCGGCAGCGTCGGCTTGCCGTCGGCGCGCAAGGCCTCGATCTTTTCGCTGCGGGCGCGCAGCGCCGCATTGTCCGGGTCGATGGTGAGCGCAAAACGCGCGTTGGAGAGTGTGTATTCGTGGCCGCAATAGATCACCGTTTCAGGCGGCAAGGCGGCGAGTTTGTTCAGCGATTCGAACATCACGGGCGCCGGGCGCTCGAACAGCCGGCCGCAGCCGAGCGCAAACAGCGTGTCGGCGGTGAACGCCACCTTCGACTTCGGCAGGTAATAGCAGACATGGCCGGCGGTGTGGCCCGGCGTCTCGATGACCTCAATGGTCTCGCTGCCGAACGGGATCACCGAGCCTTGCTCGACGGTGTCGTCGATACCGGGGATCTTGTCGCGTTCGGCCTCGGGGCCGACGATGCGCAGCTTGAAACGCTGCTTGAGCGCCAGATTGGCTTCGACATGGTCGGCATGGTGGTGCGTCGTCAGGATCGTCGACGGCGTCCAGCCGCTCTGTTCGATCGCCGAGAGGATTGGAGCCTCCTCCGGCGCGTCGACAATGGCTGTCTCGCCAGTTTCGCGGTCGTGCAGCAGCGCGCCGAAATTGTCGGTGCGGCACATGAAAAGCTTGATCTCGACGGCCATCGCAAAACTCCATTTCTCAAGAACGATAGGGCGCGCCGGCAAACCTGTCACGCCAAATGGGCCGGGGTCGTTGAAGTCGACCGTCGGCGCGTCTACCTTCCAGCGATGAATTCCGACATCGTCGACCTTCGCTCCTTCTACTCGACGCCGCTTGGCCGCCTCGCCGAGCAGTCGATATCAATGGCATTGTCGTCGGTGTGGGCCGGGCTGCCCAACGAACGCCTGGTCGGGCTCGGCTACACGCTGCCATGGCTCGACCGCTTCGGCACTGACGCCGAGCGGGTCTTCGCCTTCATGCCGGCAACGCAAGGTGCTGTCGTCTGGCCGGCGAACGGGCCGTCGTCGACCGCACTTGTCTTCGACGAGGAACTGCCGCTCGTCGATTCGTCGATCGACCGGGTGCTGCTCGTTCATTCGCTCGAACATGCCGAAAGCCCGCGCGAGACGCTGAAGGAAATCTGGCGGGTGCTGTCGCCGGCGGGGCGCATCGTCATCGTCGTGCCCAACCGGCGCGGCATGTGGGCGCGCTTCGAACACACGCCTTTCGGCACCGGCCGGCCGTTTTCTTCGGGCCAGCTCAACGAACTGTTGCGCGAGGCCAATTTCACCGTCTCGGCCTGGTCCGATGCGCTGCATTTCCCGCCGTCGCGGCGCAAGTGGATGATGAAGTTCGACCATCTGTTCGAGCGCGCCGGCCGCCGCTTCTGGCCGATCTTTTCCGGCGCCATCGTCGTCGAGGCGCAAAAACGCGTCTACCAGGGCATTCCGGTGGCGCAGCGCGCTTCGCGGCGCGTGTTCGTGCCGGTGCTGTCGCCCAGCGGCGCCTCGCGTGGGTTCCCGGCGCTGCGGCGTGAGGATGCAGAGCACGGCGGCTGAGCGGCACCTCACGAAGGGGTGAAGCCGCGCCACTTCCATTCCGGCGCCATTGCCGCGACACTGGCTTTTCCGACCGGAGAGCCTGCGAATGCTGGGCGTGCTGGCCATAGTCTCATGTCTGGGCTGCGAATTGCCCAAGCCAGTCGCCGTGCCGGTGGCCGGTGTCGCTGTCGACGTCGAGCTGGTGCTGGCTGTCGACGTTTCCAGGTCGATGGACCTGGAAGAATTCACCCTGCAGCGCGCCGGTTATGTCGCAGCACTACGTCATCCCGATTTCGTCGATGCTGTGTTGTCCGGCAAGAATGGGCGCGTCGCCATCACCTATTTCGAATGGGCAGGCACGGTGCGCGAGGAATCGGTGGTGCCCTGGCAGATCATCGACGGGCCGCAGAGTGCCGCAGCCTTCGCCGCCCGGCTCGAGGCGCGGCCATTCAGTGGCTTTCGCGGCACCTCGATCTCGGGTGCCGTGACTTATGGTGCCGCCCTGTTCGACCGCAACGATGCCGATGGCTTTCGCCGGGTCATCGACATCTCAGGCGATGGACCGAACAATTTCGGAAACCCGGTGATCCCGGCGCGCAATGCAGCGCTTGCCCAGGGCATCGTCATCAACGGCCTGCCGATTCTGATCCGGCCGTCGCGAACGGCGGCCAGGCTCGATCGCTACTATGCCGAATGTGTCACCGGCGGCCCAGGCTCGTTTGTCCTGCCGATCAAGGCGGCGTCGGAATTCGCCACCGCGATCCGGCGCAAGCTGGTACTCGAAGTCAGCGGCGATACCCACGTCTTGCCGCTCGTCAGGATCGAGACTGAAGACGCGGTCGACTGCATGGCCGGCGAACGCGACCGGCGGATCTACTCAGATCCCTATTTTCCGGAGCTCGACCGCTAGGTTTTCCTGCCCTGATTTCGGGACACACCTTAAAATCGAACAGTTTCCACCCTAGATGACGCGGGCTTCTATTTGCCCGTACGCCAACATAGGGATTTTCCACCTGACCGACGTCATCCAACAAAAACGCGCCGTGCAGCACTCGAAAGGCAAGCGCGCAATGCTGATCGTCAACCCGCGTGCCCGCCGTGGCGGCGGGTCGATCGACGCCGCGCGCCAGGTGCTCGTCGACGCCGGCCTTGAAATCGAGGAGATGGCGACGAGCAAGGACGAGAACGCCTCCGAGCTGATCTCGCGCCACGCCGATCATTTCGACATAGCGATCGTCGGCGGCGGTGACGGAACGCTCAACAACGCGGCTGCCGGTCTTGCCCATTCCGGCCTGACGCTCGGCGTGCTGCCGCTGGGCACCGCCAATGATTTCGCGCGCACCATGGGCATTGCACCGGACCCGGTGAAGGCGGCCGAGATCATCGCCGCCGGCCACCAGACGACGGTCGATCTCGGCGAGGTCAACGGCCATCTGTTCTTCAATGTCGCCAGCATCGGCTTCAGCGCCGAACTGGCCGGCGAACTGACCGAGCATGCCAAGAAGCGCTGGGGCACGCTCGGCTACGGCATCGTCGCGGCCCGGATGTTGATGCGCTCGCGCCTGTTCACCTGTTATGTCGACCATGACGACACCACCGAAAAGATCCGCACCATGCAGGTCTCGGTCGGCAACGGACGTCACTATGGCGGCGGCATGACGGTCGAGGAAACCGCGACCGCCGACGACGGCTGGCTTGATCTCTACAGCCTCGAGGTCGACCACTGGTGGCGGCTGCTCAGGCTCTTGCCCAGCCTGCGCAAGGGCACGCAAGGGCAGTGGGACGACGTCCGCGCCTTCAAAACCACCGAAGTGACGATCCGCACCAAGCAGCCGCGCCCGGTCAACACCGACGGCGAACTGGTCACCTGGACGCCGGCGCATTTCCGCATCCGCCCGAAATCGGTCAACGTTTTCGTGCCGAAGGCCTGACGCCGCCGCGCCGATCGCAACGCGTCTCGTTCAGCGTCGCGATACGCAGCGGCGCGGTTGGATGGCACACTCGGCCGCGCCGATTCGCACGAAGCGGCCAGCCGGAGGATGCGCATGCCAGGCCAATCGTTCATCCAGACCAATCGTGAGCCTCTGGCAGCGGATGTCGACGGCGGGTTTTTCGACCATTTGAAGATGGCGCGGCAGGCGCTTGCCGGCTCGCCGGTGCGCAGGACGCTTCTCTGGCTCGGCCTGTCGATCCTTGCCGTCATCCTCGCAACGTCGGCCGGGCAGATCGTGCTCAACCGCTGGAACAAGCCGTTCTACGACGCGCTCGAAAACCGCGACCTCGATGCCTTCCTGCATCAGCTGACGATCTTTGCAGCGATTGCCGGCTGCCTGCTGGTGCTCAATGTCGGCCAGCAATGGCTGAACCAGATGATCCGGCTCAAGCTGCGCGAGGGGCTTACGCTCGACCTCATCACCGAATGGCTGCGGCCAGGCCGCGCCTTCCGCCTCGCCAATGCTGGTGCCGTCGGCGTCAATCCCGACCAGCGCATGCAGCAGGATGCCGGGCACCTTGCCGACCTCACCACCGACCTTGCCATCGGCCTGTTGCAGGCCTCGATCCTGCTGGTGTCTTTCGTCGGCGTGTTGTGGAGCCTGTCGTCCGGTTTCGTCTTCCACGTCGGTGATCGCTCGTTCAGCATCCCCGGCTACATGGTCTGGGCGGCGATCGTCTATGCCGGGTCCGCCTCGCTGCTGAGCTGGCTCGTCGGCCGGCCGCTGATTGCCCAAAACGCCGACCGATATTCGCGCGAAGCCGAACTGCGCTTCTCGATGGTCCGCATCAACCAGAACATCGACGCGATCTCGCTGGCGCGCGGCGAAGCCGATGAAAAGCGCCGTCTGGAACTGGATCTCGCCGGTGTGCTCAATTCGCTGCGCCGCATCTTCGCCACCCAGATCAATCTCGGCTGGGTCACCGACGGTTATGGCTGGTTCACAGTGGTCGCGCCGATCCTGGTCGCGGCACCGGTCTATTTCGCCGGCGACATCAGCTTCGGCGGGCTGATGATGGCGGTCAGCGCCTTCAACCAGGTCCACGCTTCGTTGCGCTGGTTCATCAACAATGTCGGCGCCATCGCCGACTGGCGTGCCACGCTGATGCGTGTCGGCGTGATCCGCCGCGTGCTGGTCGCCGCCGACGTGCTGCACGACAAGGAGGAGCGCATCGACCTGACTGAAAGCCGCGATGGCAGCCTGGCGTTCGACGATCTCCAACTGGTCTCGCCGAGCGGCTGCATCAGGCTTTCGGAGCCGCATCTCAGGGTCAAGCCGGGTGAGCGCCTGCAGGTCACGGGCGAGGCGGGCGCCGGCAAGACGCTGCTGTTCCGCGCGTTGGCCGGGCTTTGGCCATGGGGCAAGGGCCGCATCGAGCTGCCTGCCGGCAAGCAGGTCGCCTTCCTGCCGCGCGTTTCCTACCTGCCGCCCGGCACGCTGCGCGAGGTGCTGGCCTATCCCACCAGCGGCACCGCGCTCGACGACAAGGATTTTGCCGAGGCGCTCGCGGCCGTCGGGCTTGAGCGCCTGGCAACTTCGCTCGACCGCGTCGCGCACTGGAACGAGGAACTGACCAGCGATGAGCTCCGGCTCGTCGCCTTCGCCCGGCTGCGCTTGCACAAGCCCGACTGGGTGATCGTCGACGAGGCCTTCGAGACGCTCGACGCTGCCGCGCATGCGCGGGTGAAGGACATGTTCAAGGGCGAGCTCGCCAATACCGGCATCATCTATTTCGGCCCGCAGCGTCACAATGGCGGCCTGTTTGGCAGGACCGTCCATCTCGCAAAGGACAAGCGCGGACCGGTGCTCAAGCCGGTCCGTATCAAGGATGTGGCAAAGGCCGCGGCTCCCGCCTGATGCCGTTGCTTCGCTGCAGGCCCGCCGAAGCGGGCCTGCAGCCGGAGCACTCAGATGGCAGGTGCCTGTGTCTCCGGGCAAGGCTTGGACACCCCTGACGACTTGCCGGCGCCGAACAACGCGAAGCTGATCGCTGCCAGCACCCAGACGCCGATGCCGCCATAGAGCATCACCCAGTGGAAGCCATTGACCAGCGCGGCATGGACCGCGTCGGCCGGCACTGTAAGGGCGCCCCCGGAACCCTCGAGCCCACCGCCGGCGGCGATGCGCTCGGCCAGCACTCGGAGTTGACCGCTGTCGGTAGTTATAGGCAGTGCGTCGCGCAGACCAGCAAGGATGCCTTCGACGAGCACGAAGCCCATGATCGCGATGTTGACGGCGAGCGCGATCAGCCTGGCGCTGGCGTCGATGCCCGAAGCCATGCCGGCGCGGCTGGCCGGCACCGAGCCTGTGGTCATGTTGGTGGCGGGCGTCGTCGTCAGGCCAAGGCCGATGCCGGCGAGCAGCGCGCCGGGCAGCACGGTCAGGCCGCTCGCTCCTTCGACCGGGCTGCCCAGCCACATGGCGATGAAGCCGAGACCGATGGTGAACAGGCCGAGCGGGATGACGACACGGGGGCTGGTGCGCAGCAACAGGTACTGCGCCACTGGCGACATCACCAGGAACGGCACCGTATAGGCGAGCACGGCGAGCCCGGTTTCGGTGCTGTCATAGCCGAGGCCGACGGTGAAGTAGATCGGCAGGTAGACCATGAACGGCCAGTAGCTGAAGTTCATGCCGACGCAGCCGACGATGGCGCCGGAGAAGTCGCGGATCCTGAACACCGAGAAGTCGAACATCGGATGCGGATGCGAGCGCTCGACCGCGACGAAGGCGATCAGCCCGACAAGCGTCGCCGCGGCGATGGCGATGGCCGTCGGGCTGAGGAAGCCGAGATCGGCGCCTTGCGTGATGTAGTAGGTCAGTCCGAAGACAGCGGCGCTCAGGATGACGATGCCGGGCAGGTCCAGCTTGGTGGCCTGCGGGTCGCGCGATTCCTTCACGCTGCCGAAGGTAAGCGCAAGGCACAGCAACGCTAGCGGCGCGTGCACGAGGAACACCCACTGCCACGTCGACAGCGCAACGATCACACCGCCGATGATCGGGCCGAAGCCCAGGCCGATGCCTGAGATGACGCCCCAGATGGCGAATGCGCCGCTGCGCGCCTTCGCGTCCTGGAACTGGTGCGAAAGAATGGCGATCGAGCAGATGAACATGGCGCCGCCGGCCATGCCCTGCAGGAAGCGACTGATGATCAGCACCGTCGTGTTGGGGGCGAGGCCGCACATCAGCGACGTTACGCCAAAGGCGGCAACGGTGATGGCAAACACCAACCGGCGGCCGAAGCGATCGGCCAGCGTTCCCGTCGCCATCAGCACCGTCGTGCAGGCGATGGTGTAGGCATTCATGATCCATTGCATGTCCTTGAAGTCGGCATCCAGCACATGTTCGAGCGTCGGCAGGATCACCGGCACGCTCGATATCTCAAGGCCGAACATCAGCGCGGACAGGCAGATCGCCCCCAGCGCCAGACTGTCTCTCATCGTCAGCTTCATCCCGTGTCTCCGGCTGGCGGTGCCGGGGGAGGTCCGGTACCGCTGGTTGTCTGGAAACATTGGACATAGGCGAAGCTTGAACATATAAAAATGCTATGCAATTCTATTTCAGTGATAACAAAGTGGAATATATAAGATGTTGTGGCTCGATGCCGAGGCCGTGCGGAACTTCGTCATGGTCGCCGAACTGCAAAGCTTCACCCGCGCCGCCGACGCCATGGGGTCGACGCAGGCTGCCGTCAGCGTCAAGCTGAAGCGGCTGGAAGAAAAGGTCGGGCGCAAGCTCATCGAACGCACGCCACGCCGCGTCCGGCTATCCGCCGAGGGCGCGCTGTTCATCGATTCCGCACGCGCATTCCTGGTCGCGCATGACGAGGCGGTCGCCGGGCTGTCATGCGGCACGCGTCGTTTTGCGCTCGGCATCGCCGGACATGTTGCCGGCCCGGAGGTGACGACGCTGCTCGCCCGGCTCAACCAGCACGACCCGGCGCTGACCATCGAGGTCCAGGTCGACAATTCGAGCGTCCTGCTCGACGCCTTCGATCGCGGCAAGCTGGATGCGGCGATCGTCAGGCGCGAGGATGACCGCCGCGACGGCGAGGTTCTGGGACCGGAGCATTTCGGCTGGTTCGCAACACCCGATTTCCATCATCGTCAGGGCGAGCCGATACGCCTCGCTGCGCTGTCGCGCGCCTGTGGCGTCCGTGACCTCGCCACGCGCACGCTCGACGATGCCGGCATTCCCTGGGTCGAGGTGTTTCTTGGCGGCGGCTCGTCGGTGGTGACGGCAGCCGTTTCGGCCGGCCTTGCCACGGCGGTGTTCTCCAGCCGGCTGTCACCGCCCGGCACCATCGAAATCAGCCGCAAGTTCGACCTGCCTCAGGTGCCGTCGTCGGAGATCGTGCTGCACTCGACGCTGACCGACCGCCGCTCGCGCGAAGCGCTGCGCATTCTCGCCTGCGCCTTCCGGGAGCACCGCGCTTCGGCGGAGTAGCAACTGAAGCGTCTTCGCTGCCGGGTATTTGAAGGACCGCGCTCGGCGCCGAGCGCGGTCGTGAGCCGATCGGCTAGCGACCCTTGCCGATGTCTTCCATGTTGTACTCGGTGGTCTGGTAGACGCGGTTGATCCAGTTGCCGAACAGCAGGTGGGCGTGCGAGCGCCAGCGGTTGAGCGGCCGGCGCTGCGGGTCGTCATCGGGGTAATATTCGTGCGGCACGGCGATGGTCACGCCGGCGGCCACGTCGCGGTCGTACTCTTCCTTGAGCGAGGTCGAGTCGTATTCGATGTGGTTGAACATGTAGAGCCGGTTGCCGGTTTCCTCGGAAAGCAGGCTCGGGCCGGTCTCTTCCGATTCCATGAGCAACTCGAGCCCGGAGCCCTCGGGAATGTCGGCGGCACGGACTTCGGTCCAGCGCGACACCGGAATGGCGAAATCGTCCGAGAAGCCGGCGAGATAGGGCGAGGCGGGCGCGTTGTTGTTGTGGCGATAGACGCCGAACGCCTTCTCCTCCAGCGTGTGCTTAGGAACACGGTGGAAATGCCATGCGGCGGCCATCGCTCCCCAGCAGATGAAGAACGGCGAGTGCACGTTGGTCGTCGTCCAGTCCATGATCTGCTTGAGTTCGTCCCAGTAGGTCACGTCCTCGAAGGGCAGCAGCTCAATTGGCGCGCCTGTGATGATGAAGCCGTCGAACTTGCGGTCCTTCACCTCTTCCCAGGTCTGGTAGAAGGAGATCAGATGGTCTTCCGATGTGTTCTTGGCCTTGTGTGTGCCGATACGCACAAGGGTAAGTTCCACCTGCAGCGGGCTGGCACCGATCAGCCGCGCGATCTGCGTCTCCGTCCGCACCTTGTTGGGCATCAAGTTGAGCAGGCCGATCTGCAGCGGACGGATGTCCTGGCGCAGGGCGGTTTGCTCGTCCATGACGGACACGCCCTCTTTCACCAGCACTTCGCGGGCGGGGAGTTGATCCGGGATCTTGATTGGCACTGTGCGAACTCCAAAAAAACAAAAACCGGCATTGCTGTCGCAAAGCCGGTTTACGGATCGCAAACGGCCCTTTAGCGACTTGTTTAACGTGGCTGCAAGCCGACCGGCCAAATCACCACGGGTCCATGCCCTGCTATTACGCCTGGGCGCGGATTGCGTCAACAGCGACCCAAACGTCCGGCCAGACCCGCCGCTTACGCCGGTTTTCCTCGACATTGCGCGCCCTGGGCGGTATTTCCGCTGCGGCCTCCGATCGGAGGCGCCAATCCAGGATATTTCGAAATGACCAAGGCACCTGAGCAGATTCGCCCCGAACCCCGCGCCGGCATCAAGGACATCGCAGCCTATGTCCCCGGCAAGAGCGCAGCTCCGGCAGGCGTCGCCAAGGTCCATAAGCTCTCGTCGAACGAAAACCCGCTGGGTGCCTCGCCGCATGCGATCGAGGCGGTCCAGAAACTGGCGCATAAGATGGAATATTATCCCGACGGGTCGTCGTCACGCCTGAGGCAGGCGATCGCGGCGACCCATGGGCTCAACCCGGCCAACATCCTGTGCTCGAATGGCTCCGACGAGATCCTCGGCTTGCTTGCGCAGAGCTACCTTTCGCCTGGCGATGAGGCTGTGTTCACCGAACATGGCTTCATGGTCTACAAGAACTACATCCAGGCCGCAGGCGCCACGCCGGTCGTCGCCAAGGAAACAGCCGAAAGGGCCGATGTCGACGCAGTCATCGCAGCCGTGACGCCGAAGACCAGGATCGTCTTCCTGGCCAATCCGAACAACCCCACCGGCACCTATCTGCCGTTCGAGGAAGTGCGCCGCCTGCACGCCGCCCTGCCCAGGAACGTGCTTTTGGTGCTTGATGCCGCCTATGCCGAATATGTCCGCCGCAACGACTACGAGTCGGGCGTCGAGCTGGTCGCGGCCAACGAAAACGTGGTGATGACGCGCACCTTCTCCAAGATCCACGGCCTGGGTGGCATGCGCATCGGCTGGGTCTACGCGCCGGCGCACATCATCGACGTGCTGGAGCGCATGCGTGGTCCATTCAACGTCAATGCGGCGGCAATCGAAGCCGGTGTCGCGGCGATGGAAGACCGCGGCCATGTCGAGCGCACGGTTGCGCACAACACGCTATGGGCGGAGTGGCTGGTCGCCGAGTTCGAAAAGCTCGGCTTCCGCGTCACGCCTTCGGTCGGCAATTTCCTGCTCGTGCACTTCCCCGATGACGGCAAGCACTCGGCCGCTGCCGCCGACGACTATCTGACGGCGCGCGGCTATATCCTGCGCAGGGTCACCGGTTACGGTTTCCCCAATGCGCTGCGCATGACCATCGGCACCGAAGAAGCCAATCGCGGCGTGATTGCCGCACTCACCGAATTCCTGAAAAGTTGAACCATGTCAGACCCTGTCTTTGAAAAGATCGCCCTGATCGGCATCGGCCTGATCGGCTCCTCGCTCGCCCGGGTCATCCGGCGCGAGGGCCTTGCCCGCCACATCGCCATCTCGACACGCAGCGCACCCACACTCGCCCGCGCCGAAGAGCTCGGCCTCGGCGACAGCTACTCGACCGACGCCAAGGTGGCGGTGAAGGATGCCGACCTCATCATCGTCTCGGTGCCGGTCGGCTCCTCCGGTGTCGTGGCGGCCGACATCGCATCGGCGCTGAAGCCGGGCGCCATCCTCACCGACGTCGGCTCGACCAAGGCCTCCGTCATCGCCCAGATGTTGCCTTATGTGCCGGCAGGCGTGCATTTCATCCCCGGCCATCCGCTGGCCGGCACGGAGAAGTCGGGCCCGGACGCCGGTTTCGCCGAGCTGTTCGAGAACCGCTGGTGCATCTTCACGCCGCTGCCGGATACCGACCCGGTGGCGCTTGAAAAGCTGTCGGAGTTCTGGCGCCGCTGCGGTTCCAACATCGACACGATGGACCCCGAGCATCACGACATGACGCTCGCCATCGTCTCGCATTTGCCGCACATCATCGCCTACAACATCGTCGGTACCGCCGACGATCTCGAGTCGGTGACCAAGTCGGAAGTGATCAAGTATTCGGCTTCGGGTTTCCGCGACTTCACGCGTTTGGCGGCTTCCGATCCGACGATGTGGCGCGACGTGTGCCTGCACAACAAGGACGCGATCCTCGAAATGCTGTCACGCTTCTCCGAGGATCTCGCTTCGCTGCAGCGGGCGATCCGCTGGGGCGACGGCGACAAGCTGTTCGAGATGTTCACCCGCACCCGGGCCATCCGCCGCTCGATCATCGACGCCGGCCAGGAGGTCGACGTGCCGAACTTCGGCCGCGAGGCCATCGAACATCCGGTGAAAAGCTAGCGAGTAGGGAATAGTGAGTAGCGAATAGGGAAAAGTGCCTTGTGTCCGCCGCACAGGCGGGCATCTGCGCTACTCGCTACTCGCTACTCGCTCACTCCACCGCCGGCACCATCCCCAACGGGATGAACCCCAGCGTCGCCTTGCCCTTGACGATCTTCAGCGGCAGGGTCGGCGCGTCGCCGAGCAAGGCGAGGCCGGTGAACGCGGTCTCGAACTGCTTCTTCTGCTCGGGGATGACCTCCGACAGGATACGCGACAGTTCGCGCGGGTTCTGGATCGTCACCTTCAGGTCGGCGTCGACCAATCCATCCTCGGCGATCGACCATGGGCCGCTTAGCGCTACGCCTGACGTGCCGCCTGACGTCAGCGTCAGCGAGCGTATGGTGCCCGACTGGCCGCGCAGCGCCGGCTGCCGGCTCGCCACAAGGGCAACGCCATTGTTCAGCGTGGTGTCGGCGCTGCCGTCGAGCTTGGGCAGTGTGCGGCCGCCTATCGCCTGGGGATCGATGACGAGGCCGGTGAAGGTGCCGGCGAGATCGATGTTGGCGCCGTTGGGGCGCAGATGCGTCTGTGTCTCTTCGGCGGTGAACAGGGGCTTCGCCACGCCGTCGATGAACGCGGCCTGGCCAGAAAGCTTGCGCGTCTCCAGCGAAAGCCGCTCGGGCAGGGGCTGGGCGATCCGGGCGCTGGCATGCAGCAGGTCCCAGTTGAACTGCAGCTGCGGCAGGTCGGGCGCGGTAACGAGCAGCGGCCCGTCGACCTCCAGCACCGTGCGCATCGGCTGGTAGACCTGGGCAGCGGTGCGGAAACTGCCCGCACTTGCCGAAATCCTGCGTCCGGCATCCTCATAGTCCAGCCTGTCGCAAAACAGGCCGATGCGGAACGGAAAGCCCTTGATCTGAGGGTTGGCGCATTCGAGCGACACGCCATCGCGGTTGACGCCGGCGATCGCCTTGCGCACCTCGCTTTCGGCCTTGCCGGCGAACCAGAACCAGCCGGCACTGTAGCCGCCGAACAACAGCACGATGAAAACTCCGAGCCAGAAGAAGCGGCGGCTGGAATTGGGTTTCGGTTCCTGGCTTGACGGCATGCTCGGGCTCTCGCTAACGCGGTTCTGTTCACCGCGATCACCAACAGGCTGGCGATATGGGCGATTTTTGGGTTTTTGGCTACGGTTCGCTGATGTGGCGGCCAGGTTTCGCGCATATCGAGACACGCCGTGCCCGGCTGATGGGTTTTCGCCGCTCGCTGTGCATCCGCTCCTGGGTGCATCGCGGCACCGAGCAACGACCGGGCCTGGTGCTCGGCCTCGACCGTGGCGGCTCCTGCGTCGGTCTTGCTTTCCGCGTTCCTGGCGATCTTCGCGACGAAGTGCTTGCCTATCTGCGCGACCGGGAACTGGTCACCAGCGTCTATCTTGAACGGCTGTTGGCGATCCAACTCGACCAGGGCGAAAAGGTAGAGGCGGTCTGCTATATCGCCGACCGCAAGCACCGCCAGTATGCCGGCAATCTCGATGCGGCGCATGCGGCCGAGATCGTCACCGGCGCCGTTGGCCAGTCTGGCCGCAACGAGGACTACCTCCTCAGCACCGTCGAGCATCTCCAGGCGCTCGGCATCCGCGACCACTGGCTCGAAGAGGTGGCGCGGCTCGTCGGCAAGTAGTGTCAGGAGGCAAAATCAACGCCCGTTTTTCGGCGGCGCGCCGGGCAGGTTTGCGCTAAGGGTTCGCCATGCTGTTCCAACGCCCCGATGACGATACGCTCTATGATGCCCTGATCGCGCGCGACCCCGGCTATGACGGCTTCGCCTATGTCGGTGTGAGGACGACTGGCATCTTCTGCCGGCTGACCTGTGCCGCGCGAAAGCCCAAGCGCGAAAACGTACAGTTCTTCGACACCACGGCCGAATGCCTGCATGCCGGCTTTCGCCCTTGCCAGCGCTGCCGGCCGATGATGGGCACCGGCGAACCGGAGCCGCTTGTGTCGGCGCTCGTCGATGCGCTCGAACGCGAGCCGGAGCGGCGTTGGCTGGAAGCCGATATCGTCGCCATGGGCTTCGATGCATCGACAGTGCGTCGCGCCTTCAAGAAGCGCTTCGGTATGAGTTTCCTCGAAATGGCGAGGCTGCGCCGGCTCGGGCAGGCGGCCGAGCGGCTGACGTCAGGTGACAGCGTTGTCGACACGCAGGTCGAGGCGGGTTTTGATTCCGGCAGCGGCTTCCGCGCCGCGGTGACAAGGCTGCTCGGCGAAGCCCCGGCCAAATTGCGCGGCAAGACCATGCTCAAGGCGGACTGGATCGAAACGCCGATCGGTCCGATGATCGCCGTTGCCGACCGGCATGCCCTGCACATCCTCGAGTTTCTCGAGCGCAAGGCGCTGGCGACAGAAGTCGCCAAGATGCAGGCTGTCACCGGCTCGGCCATCGCCTTCGGCAGGGCCGCGCCCATCGACCAGATCGAGGCCGAGCTCGGCGCCTATTTCGCGGGCAAATCCGCCGATTTTGCCACCCGGCTCGCGCCGCAAGGCACCGCCTTCGAACGCCAGGTCTGGGACGGCCTGCGGCGCATCCCGGCGGGCGCTGCGGCGACCTATTCCGGCCTTGCCACTGAGATCGGCAATCCCGCTGCCGTGCGTGCGGTCGGCCGTGCCAATGGCGCCAACCCGATCGCGGTAGTCATTCCCTGCCATCGCGTGGTCGGCGTCAGCGGCGATCTCACCGGCTATGGCGGCGGGCTGTGGCGCAAGCGCTGGCTGCTCGAACACGAGCGGCGCATGGCGGCTCGCTAGACAACCATATCAGCCGGCCTTCACACCCAGCTCCTTCAGCCGTTTTGCAGCCGTCGGCGGCATCGGCGGCGGGTTTGCCGAGGTTGCCGCTTCGATCAGGAACGCGTCGCAGGCGGCCTCGGTCTCCGAGATCAGGCGTCGCATGAATTCGTCCTTGTCTAGGCCCGCCGGGATCGGCGGCAGGAAGCGTGCCTTGATCGTGCCGGGGAAGCGCAGGAACTTGCGGCGCGGCCAGTACAGGCCGGCGACATGGGCGACCGGCACCACCGGCAGGTCGAGTGCCGAATAGAGCTCGGCGATGCCCCATTTGTAGGCCGGCTCGTCGCCGGGCGCGCGGCGCGTACCCTCGGGATAGATGATCAGCTGGCGGTCGTTCTGCATCTCCTTGCGGGTCGCAACGACGACGGCCTTCAGCGCCACCGAGCGCTTGCCGCGGTTGACCGGGATCATCTTCATCTTGGCGATGTACCAGCCGAAGAACGGGATCCACATCAGCTCGCGCTTGAGGATGTAGAGCGGGTCGCGCAGATAGGGAAAGAAGGCGATGGCGTCCCAGAACGACTGGTGCTTGGGCGCCAGGATGAACGAGCCCTCGGGCAGGTTCTCCATGCCGGTCACTTCGCTCCTGGTGCCGGCGATCTTCTCCTGCAGCCAAAGGCTCGTGCGCGCCCAGAATTTCGGCACGAACCAGGCGCGGTGGCGCGGCGACAGGAAATAATAGGGCGTCCACAGGATCATCTGGACGACCAGGCTGACATAGAAGACGAAGTTGAATGCCAGCGAGCGGATATAGAGCATTTGTGAGGAGCGCCTGAGGACGGGAATTCGCCGTTGGTTACACCAAGCCGTCCAAAAAGGAAAACGGCGGATGGTGCCGCTCGTGATGGAACCGCCGGCGGATTGCGAAAATTACTCGACCGCCTGGGCCTGGACCACAACCATGCCGTCCGCCGTGGGCTTGACCGGCACGATGCCGCGGGCCAGCGCCAGCAAGTACTTGTTGTACTCGGTGAACAGCACGCGGAATGCCTCGGGCTTGGTCAGCCAGCGGCCGTCGTCGAGCTTGGAGTTGACCACCGGGTAGGGCTCAAGTCTGGCGTTGCGCAGCAGCCGCCCCATTTCGAGCAGGCTGCGCGGCATGTGGTAGTTGTTGGTCACCAGGATGACGCGGGCATAGTCATGGCTCTCGACCCACTTGGCGCTTTCCTCGGCATTGCCGATTGTGTCGAGTGCGGCGCGGTCGATGTCGACCCGGTTGAACAGCGATTTGTCGCTGCCCGTTGCCAGCTGCAGCTGGCGTCGCGTCGCCGCGGGGTGCACGCCGCTGATCAGCAGCCGTTCGCCCTTGCCGGCCTTGAGCAGGCCAAGTGCTGCATCGAGGCGCGCCTGGCCACCGGTCAAAACGATGATGGCATCGGCCCTGGCTGGGTCCTTCGGCGTGCTGAGACCGCTGACATGGGTCGCGAAAAGCGCGAAGCCGCCGGTGAAGATGAAGGCTGCTGCGATGAGGATGAACAATATGCGGCGCAAAAAAATCATTCTCCGGCGCGGCGAATGCCCGGCCGGGTAGAATTTCCTTTCCGAAACCGTCCCCGATGCGGCGAGCGCGTTCTGACCCATCACGAAACCATGGTTACGCAGGGATTAAGGCTTTTGCAGCGCCTATCTAAGCACATTCTGCAACATTGTGACATCATCGGTGATCACATCCTCTCCGGATGCTGCACGTCGATGTCGCCGAGATAATTGACGACGGTGAAATGCGACGTCGCCGCCGTCAGCGCGCCGATCACGGCGACGATGACGGCGACGCCGAGATAACCGTTCACGCCGATGGCGAAGTTGCCAAACAGCGCGGTCGCCTGGTCGGCTTCGGGCGTGGCGAGGTTGAGCGACGACCACCACGAAAAGATGATGAACACGAACACCGCAGCGACGCCGCCGGCGGCAGCGCCCTTCATGCCGGTCAGCAGGAAGTGGCGGCGGAATTCGCTGGCGATGAAATTGGCCTCGGCGCCGACGAAATGCAGCACCTCGATGATGTGCCCGTTGCCGGCCATGGCGCCGCGCGTCGCAAACACCACCGACAGGACAGTCGCCGCCAGCATCAGCACCAGCACGCCGGTGCCGATGGTCACTGTTGTGCGCGCCATCGCCACCAGCCGGTCGACCCAGGTGCGGTGATCGTCGAGCGTGGCGGTCGGCACTTTTGGCGTGATCGCCTGGCGCATCGCGCCGAAATCCGGCGGGCTTGTCTGGTCGATGGTGACGATCACCAGCCGCGGCACCGGCAATTCGTCGATGTTCAGCCCCGAGCCGAGCCAGGGTTCGAGTAGCCGGGCGGTGGCCGCGCGGTCGACGATCTTGGTGCTGCTGACGCCTGCGAACTCGCCGGCGATGCGGGCCGCGGTCTCCAGTGCCGCCTCCATATCGAGCCCGTCGGCGGGCTTGATCTGGATCGTTGCCTCGCGCGAAATCTGGTTCTCCCACACCGAGGCGGTGTCGCGCACCAGCGTGACGGCGCCCAGCGTCAGGCATGACAGGAAGGTCATGATGGCGATGACGAGCACCAGCGCACGGCCGGCGATGTTCTGCGACGGCACGATCGGCGCGGTCTTGCGCTGCAGCCGTGGCGCCTGCTGTTGTTGCGGCCCGTCTTCGAATTCGTCCTCGAAGTCTTCGTCATGGGCGCGTGCGTCGGTGGCGGCCTCAGTCATAGATGTCGAGCCTTCCGCCGGCGAGAATCATGCGTCGCGCATCGACCTGGTCCATCAGCCCGAGATCGTGGGTGGCGATGACAACGGCGGTCCCGAGCCGGTTGAGTTCGATGAACAGCCTGAGCAGGCGCCGTGCCAGCGGCGGATCGACGTTGCCGGTCGGCTCGTCGGCCAACAGGATCTCCGGCTGCTCGATCAGCGCGCGGGCGATCGCTGCGCGCTGCTTTTCGCCGCCTGAGAGCACCGGCGGCAGCACATGCATGCGTTCGCCCAGGCCGACCCATTTCAAAAGCTCGGTGACATCGGTGCGGTAGCTCGCTTCCTCACGGCCGCGCACGCGAAGCGGCAGCGCCACGTTCTCGTAGGTGGTCATGTGGTCGAGCAGGCGGAAATCCTGGAACACCACGCCGATGCGCCTGCGCAGGAGCGGCAGTTCGGTGCGCGAGATGCGCGAGCGGTCCTTGCCGAAGACGCTGATCAGTCCGCGCGTCGGCTTGAGCGACAGGAAAAGCAGGCGCAGCAGGGTCGTCTTGCCGGCACCGGAAGGCCCGCTCAGAAACTGGAACGAGCGCTCGGGGATGTGGAAGGAGATGTCACGCAGGATCTCCGGTCCCATCCCGTATCTGAGGCCGACATTCTCGAAGCGGATCACGTGCTGCAGACCTTGAACTTGCGAAACCCTGGGAACTTGCGAATCCACGGAGATTCATCGGGACCCTGGCTGCCCGTTTCTACGAAACGACCATGGGTCCGCATGGTTAACGGACGGTTAAGTTTCCGTCCGGGGTGGGGCGCTATGGCACCTCGGTGGCGAAGCATTAACCATTTCCGTTTACCCCCTATCGGCAAAATGTCTAAGGGGTCTGATGACTGAGCAGCGGAAAGCACGCCCGGTTTCCGGCGAAATCATGACCGATGACGGCCGCGACACATGCGCCCAGCCCCAGCGCGTGGTTCCGGACGATATCATCGACGCCGATTTCGAGGTCGTGACGCACGCCGCTCGCCCTGACGAATCATCTGCCGCCCAGCCCGTTTTCGCCAACCCATCGGCAAATGTTGGCGGAATGGAGATGCTGCGTTCCGCGCAATTGCGTCCTGACGCTGGCCCTGTTCGAGGTGGGCCGATCTTCTGGATCTCCGGTATCTCCTTGGCCGCAATGGCATTTTGGGCGGCTGGCGGTCATTCCGTCATGCATGCAGCGGCTTTGCCGTTGTCCTGGCAGGCGTCAAATCTGCGCATCGCCGACATCAATTCACGCGTCGACAGCTCCGGCGGCAAGCCGCTGCTGCTCATCGACGGCGCCGCGTTCAATGATGGCAACAGCACTGCAGTGTTGCCGCCGATCGATATTGCGGTCGCCGGAAATGACGGCAAGATCCTGCGTTACAGGCTGGGGACATCAGCGGTTGCGGTGGCGCCCGGCGCAAGATGGGACTTTTCGAGCCGGCTCGACCTGCCTATGAACGGGATAAAGACCGTCACGGTCGCTTTCTCGGAATAGGATGCCGTCATGCCAGTTGTGCGCGACAAGGAAATCGAAGTGCTGTTCTCCGCCTCGGCGATTGCGCGGCGCAATCTCGAACTCGCCAAGGACATCGCAGCGCACGACTACACCGACCTGCTGGTCATCTCGGTGCTCAAGGGCTCGTTCATCTTCGCCGCCGACCTGATCCGCGCCATGCACGACGTCGGCCTGTCGCCGGAAGTCGAGTTCATCTTCATCTCGAGCTACGGCGCCGGCACGACCAGCGGCGAGGTTCGCGTGCTGCGCGACATCGACAACGAAGTCGCCGGCCGCGACGTTCTGCTGATCGACGACATTCTCGAATCGGGCAAGACGCTGAAGTTCACCCGTGAGCTGATGATGTCGCGCGGCGCCAAGAGCTGCTCGATCGCGGTGCTGCTCGACAAGCGCATGCGCCGCAAGACCGACCTCGACGCCGACTATGTCGGTTTTGACTGCCCGGACTATTTCGTCGTCGGCTACGGCATGGACGTGGCGCACGCCTTCCGCGAGCTGCCCTTTGTCGGCGTGGTCAAGGGCGAGGCCTGAGCGGCGATCACAAATTTTGCGGCGTTCAGGAATCGTCAACCAGTCGCGGCAAATATCGCCGCCATGGCAAAACTTCTGATCGTTGAGGACGACGAGTCCGTCCGTACCCTTGCTGCCCGCGCGCTGGAGCGCGCCGGCCATAGTGTCGATGTCGCTTGCGACGGCGCCGAAGGGCTGGAGCGTATCCATGCCCGCAAGGGCGCCTACGACCTTGTCGTCTCCGACATCCGCATGCCGGAGATGGACGGCATCGAGATGGCGCAGAATGCGGCACGCTCCTTTCCCGGGCTGCCGATCCTGCTGATGACCGGCTATGCCGACCAGCGCGAGCGCGCCGAGGAACTCGACGCGATCATCATCGATGTCGTGCAAAAGCCGTTCACCCTGTCGGAGATCCGCGACCGCGTTTCGCTAGCGCTCGCCGCTCAGTCGGCGGTGGCACTTGCCGGTGCTGCCTGAGGCGGCCGCGTCCCGACATTGAGCGCGAAGATACCGGCGCCGACGATCAAAAGCGCGCCGATCACCGTGCCGCTGCCAGGGATTTCGGCGAAGAACAGGAAGCCCCATAACGGCGCCCACAACAGGCCGGTATATTCGAACGTCGCCGCCTTGTTGGCCGGCGTCAGCCGGTAGGCCTGGCCAAGCAGCACCATGCCGGCAGCGGCGATGATGCCGCAGGCGCCCATCATCAGGAAGTCGCGCAGGCTTGGCCAGATCCAAGGCCGCATCAGGAAGTCGAGGCTAGGGTGTCCGGTCTGCTGGAAGCCGGTGGCCGTGAAGACCGTCGTGATCACCACCGCGCCGATGAGATAGGCGGCGTTCTGGTAGAAGGCCATCGTCGTTGCGCTTTCGGTCACGCCGATCTTGCGCGCCATCAGCTGCGAGAAGCTGTAGAGGCCGGCCGAGACCAGCGACAGCAATGCCGCCCATTCGAAGATGCCTGCCCCCGGATTGACCATGACGATGACGCCGAGCAGGCCGACAGCCCCGGCGGCGAGGCTCTGCCACGGCACACGCTCGCCGAGATACGGACCGGCCATCGTCATGATCAGCAGCGGCGCCAGGAAAAACAGTGCCGCCGCATCGGCGATCGGCAGCGCCGGGATCGCCAGGTAGTAGGCGCAGTAGGACACGAACAGGATCGACGAGCGGGTGGCGAGGAAGCGCCAGTTGGGCGAGGCCAGTGCCGCCAGGCCGACATCGCGATGCACCATCCACAGCAGGATCGGCAGCGCCACCATGGCGCGGATCAGCAGGGCTTCGCTTACCGGGTAGGTGCCGGCCACGGCCTTGATCAGGGCGTCCTGGATCGAAAACACCAGCACGCCCAGGCAAAGGCAGAGGATGCCGAGAAGCGTTCTGTTGCGCATTTGCCTGGATTGCCTGTCATATGAGGTCGTTTGACCAATTCTATCTTGGGATGGGGCAGGGCGAGAGCGCTTGTCGCCGCCTCCTGTTGGGCCAGGGGTCTACAGTGCGCCGCGTCCAATTGTAAGCGCAAAGGACGCGGCAGCACTTTGAACGTGTGCCTGATCCTTCCGAACACCGATTTCCGATTTTCGTGAGCCATGCACCGGCCAAAAAAAACCCGCCGGCAAAGTCGCGGCGGGTGAAAGTAAGGACGGTACTTACCAGTCCGTAGCCGCATCTCTTGCAGCCACCTTCCAATGGGTAGGGCGACTATTCCTTGGCGTTTGACACGATGCAAACGAATTGGAATGATGACAGCCATTAGATTTTCTCATGACTGAAAACGTTTTCATGACCGCACGCCTCGACAGCGACCTGTTGCGCACGTTCCTGGCCGTCGCCGAGAGCGGCAACTTCACCCGTGCTGCCGAAGGCGTCGGGCGTACCCAGTCGGCCATCAGCATGCAGATCAAGCGCCTCGAGGAGGTTGTCGGCGGCGTGCTGTTCGAGCGCGGCGCGCGCGGTGTCACGCTCACCGAGCGCGGCACCGAGCTTGTCGGCAATGCCCGCCGCATCGTTGCCCTGCTCGATGAAACCGCCTCGTCGATGCGCGCTGCGCCGCTTGGCGGGCCGGTGCGGATCGGCATCCCCGAGGAGTATGGACAGCCCGTCCTGTCGCGCGCGCTTGGAGCTTTTACGAAGCGCCACTCCCAGGTCGAGATAACCGTCCGGTTCGGCTATTCGGTCTCCCAGCTGGCGGCACTGGCGGCGGGAGAGCTCGACCTGGCGGTGGTCTTCGAATGGCAACAGCCTTCGGGCGCCGAGGTGCTGATGAACGATCCCACCGTCTGGGTGGCTTCCCTCCATCATCACCTTCATCTGGAGCGGCCGCTGCCGATCGCCATGTACACGCGCCATGGCTGGTCGCGCGAATATGCACTTCGCTCGCTGGAGCAGCGTGGCATCGACTACCGCTTCGCCTACACCAGCGACACCACGAACGGGCTTACCCTTGCCGTCACCGCCGGGCTGGCCCTCGCGCCGATGGCGCGCAGCAACATTCCCGTTGACTGCCGCGAACTGACTGATGCCGAAGGTTTCGGGCAGATCGACACGACGAGGGTCGTGATGCATCGCAATCCACGCGCCAACAGCGAAGCCGTCGACGCCATGGCCGATGCCATCCGGGATGCTTTTCATCAGCGGCGCTGATCGCGCGCGGCCATCACCGGCGCTGATTGCGAACTGAGTCGACTTGCTGCCAAGGCTCCTGACAAAATGGTGTTGGGAGGGAGATGCTATTGCGGCTGCATCAAACGAGGAGAAAGCCATGATCATGGCGCAAGAAGCTGGCATGGTTCCCGGCTGAGGCCGGGAGACGGCGTCCGAGCGGCAGTGATAGCGACACTTTCGGACCCGCGCTTCTTCGCACCCCCCCCTGTGTCCTGCCGGACATCTCCTCCTCAAGGGGGGAGATCGGGCCGTCGTCGGTGCTGGGTGGCGAATGAAGCAAGGTAGCTCCCGCCGCTGCTAAACCTACTTCAACTCCAGCAGTCGCTCGAGATAGCTGCGCTCCAGTTCGGGGCTCAGCGCGTTGCCGAGCCGCTTGCGGATCGCGTCGAGGATCTGGCGCGCGCGTTGCGCGTCGATCACGTCGGGCACTGTCGTCGTATCGCCTTGGTCGGGACCATCGGAGGCGCTCGGACGGCCGAGTGGGTCGCGACCGGCATTCTGCTGGCGGCCGCCTTCGCCGCTGCCGCCCTGGTCGCCCTGCATCGCCTGCATCTGCTGCATCATGTCCTGGGCGCCTTTGCGCAGTGCTTCCAGCGCACGGCCCTGATGACCGACGGCACGGTCGCCTTCGCCCTTGCCGAGCGAGCCCTCTGCCTGGTTCATCGATTCGCCCGCGTCGCCAAAGCCTTCGCCCGGCTTGATGCCAAGGCCTTCGAGGCTCTTCATCAGCGCTTCGAGGTCCTTCTCCAGCTGGCCCTGGCCCTGCTGCAACTGTTTCAGCGCATCGGCGAACTCCTGCGGCGTCATCGGCTTGCCCTGCTGGCCTTTGCCTTGCTTATCCTGCTGTTGACCGGGCTCGCCATTGTCGCCGAACGGATCGCTCTGCTGGTCGCCCTGTGGACCGCGCTGCATCTGGTCCATGCGGAAGGTCTCGTTCATCATCTCCTGCTGGCGCCGCATGATCTCGCCAAGCTTGTCCATCTGCTGGCGCATCTCGGAGTTCTGCTGGCCCTGCTGGCCTTGCTGCCGCTTGCCGGCCTGCAAGTTGTTCATCATGTCCTGCAATTGGGACAGAAGCTCCTTAGCCTGGTCGCGGTTACCCGACTTGGCCAGGTTCTCGATCTGGTCGAGCATGCGCTGCAGGTCGCTCTGGCGCAGCTCCTGGGCCGGCGACTGGTTCTGGGCGTTCTGGTTTTGCTGGTTGCGTTCGGCGAATTCGCGCAGGAAGTCGTTCATAGCGTCGCGCAACTCGGCCATCAGCTTGTCGATTTCCTCGTCGCTGGCACCGCGTTCGAGCGCGTCCTGCAATGCCTGCTGCGCCTGGCGCAGGCGCTTTTCCGCCGCCGACAGGTCGCCTTCCTCGATGCCGAGCGCGACCTGCCAGAGATAGGCGACTTCCTCGCGCAACTGGTCCTCGGAACCCGCCATCTGCAGCCGCGTGCGCGCGCTCATCAAAGCTAGGTAATGCGAGAGATTTTCGATCGTGTCTTCGGGGCGCAGGGTGATCGCGTCCATCAGCTCGAGCACGCGCGGCTTGGCATTGGCGTCAAGCGCCAGCAGGCGCCGCTGTTCGATCACCGCCCGGGCAAGCGGGTTGGTGAACGGCTTTTCGGGCAGGATGATCGTCTTGGTTTCGCTCTTCGCCTCCTGGCCGGCATCATCCACCGCTTGCAGCGTCAGCTTCACCGACGCGCCGGCCCAGACGTGCTCTGTCAGGTCGCGTGTCGCCTTGGTCGGCTTCTTGGCAGCGCCTCGGCGCGGCAGGGAAAGCGGCATTTCCGGCGGGCCGTAGAGCGGGCGGGCATTTGGCGACTGGTCTTCTGCGAGCACAAAACCGGCCTTGGCCGAGGCTGCGCCATAGTCGTCCTCGACGTTGTAATTCAGCTCCAGCGTGCCGTTGACGGCGCGCTTGGGCTCGCCGGCAAAGCTGATCTTGGGGGGATTGTCGGGGGTGACGGCAAAACCCCAGCTGTCGAGTTCGTTGTCGCCGGATTTCAGCGTCAGCTTGCCCTCTGCGACAAGCTTTTCGGAGAACTGCCGCACGGTGGCGACAGGCCCTGGCGTCACAGGGGCGGCTGGATCGGCTTTCTGGTCCATCGGCGCGATGTCACGCACGGCACCTGTGGCGTCGGAGAAGGCGAGCGTTTCGTCGCCGGCGCCGCCGGTGACGCGCAGCGACAATTCGCTGCCTTCGGGCACGTTGATGACAGGGGTATCCTTGCTGGCATCGGCGGTCAGGAAGATCGGCGCCTTGCCGGTGTAGGTCGGCGGCGTCACCCAGGCGTCGATGCGCGGCGGAACCGCATCGCGCGCCGCATGCGCCCTGAAGGCATCGCCAAGCCGCCCGCCAATCGGGCCGAAGGAAAAGGCAAAGGCACAGACGAACAGCAGGGCAGCCGCGGCGCGCAGCGCCCATGGGTCGCGTTCGGGCACGCGCGTCTGCGGCAGGTCGCCGCCGAGCGTGCCGAGCCTTTCGGCCATTCGCTTCTGGTGTTCGCGCCACAAGGCGTCGGAGAAGCTGTCGGGCCTGCCGGAGGGCCGGTCGGTCTGGACCTGGACCGGTGTGTGCAGCAGCTGGTTGGCGCGTTCGAGACGGCTGTCGATCTCCGCCCACGATGGCAAGCGGAAAAACCGCAGCGGATAAATCGAGGCCAGTCCGGCGAGAGCGAAGGCTGCGGCCAGCGCCATGCGCGCCATATCTGGCAGGACCCGGAACAGGCCGAGCCACGACAGGCTGACGAACAGGCTCGTAACGACGATCAGCGGCAGCACAAGCGGCCAGCCGCGCTCGACGACCATGGCCGTGGCGATGGCCAGGCGCGTCCTGCCCAGGCTTACGGCAATGTTACGATGCAGCGCTGGTCTTGTCGGTTCCGTCATCGGCCCTTCCGCTTGGGCGGCGCGGGATGCAGCCACTTGCCTCTGGCAGAATACCATCAATCGCGGCGAAGGCGAGGCGACCAACGTAATCGTGAAAGATCAATTGAGTGCCGTTGATCGGTCGTGCGTCCTTCGACAAGCTCAGGATGAGGACGACAAGCTCAGGGTGAGGACTGTTTGCGCTATCGCCGTCTCGAAGTAGCGTTCAAGTCGAACTCTTCAACATGAACGCTGTCAGCACCAACGGTCCTTATCCTGAGCTTGTCGTCCTCATCCTGAGCTTGTCGAAGGACGCACGACCGACCAGCAAATCAAACTCGGTCCCGCCGCAGCTTCCAGTCCGCGGCCGTCAGGCCAGCCAGTCCGGTACCGAATCGAGGCCGATCAGCTCGTCATAGCTCTGGCGCTTGCGCACGACATGGAAACGGTCGCCGTCGACCAGCACTTCGGGGATCAGAAGCCGGGTGTTGTAGGTGCCGGCCTGGACCGCACCATAGGCGCCGGCGGTGCCGACGGCGATCAGGTCGCCTGCCTTGAGCTTCGGCAGGTCGCGGTCGAGGCCGAGATAGTCGCCGGTTTCACAGACCGGCCCGACGATGTCGACATTCATGCGCGGTGCATCGGCAGCAGCCTGCACCACCGGGCGGATGTCGTGATAGGCGTCGTAGAGCGTCGGCCTGATCAGGTCGTTCATCGCCGCGTCGACGATCAGGAAGTTCTTGGCGTCGCCTTCCTTCACGAAGATGACTTCCGACACCAGGATTCCGGCATTGCCGACGATAAGGCGGCCCGGCTCGAACATCACCTTGAGGCCGAGCTTGCCGACATGCTTGTGCACGATCCGGGCATAGGCGTCGGGCAAGGGCGGCGGCGAGTTGTCGGTCTTGTAGGGAATGCCAAGCCCGCCGCCGAGGTCGACATGGTCGATGGCGTGGCCGTCTGCCTTCAGCATGGCGACCAGCTCGACCAGCAGCGCGAAAGCGTCGTCGAAGGGCTGCAGTTCGGTGATCTGGCTGCCGATATGCATGTCGATGCCGGTCACCTTGAGACCGGGCAGGGCGGCTGCGCGGGCATAGACCTCACGCGCCCGCTGGCGCGGAATGCCGAACTTGTTTTCGGCAAGCCCGGTCGAGATCTTCTTGTGCGTCTTGGCGTCGACATCGGGGTTGATGCGCAGCGACACCGGTGCCGTCTTGCCGTTGGCTACCGCGCGCGCCGACAGCAGTTCGAGCTCCGGCTCGGATTCGACGTTGAAGCACAAGATGCCGGCCTTGAGCGCGAAGTCCATCTCGCGCGCCGTCTTGCCGACGCCCGAAAACACGATCTTCTCAGCCGGGATGCCGGCGGCCAGTGCGCGCCGCATCTCGCCTTCCGAAACCGTGTCGGCGCCGGCGCCGAGCCTTGCCAGCGTCGTCAGCACCGCCTGGTTGGAATTGGCCTTGAGCGCATAGCAGACCAGCGCGTCGAGATCGGCGAAGGCCTTTGAGAAAACCTGGAAATGGCGCGTCAGCGTCGCGGTGGAGTAGCAGTAAAACGGGGTGCCGACGGCAGCGGCGATATCGGTCAGCGCCACGTCTTCGGCGTGCAGGACGCCGTAACGATAGTCGAAATGGTTCACGGCAGCAGGCTTTCGAAAGGTGAGCGCGGCTCAAAGCAGCGGGTCGAGGATGAAAGGCTTGTCGGCGACCGGTTTCACCGGGGCGGGGCCAACAGGCTGGCCGGCCTTCTGCGCATCCTTCTGCGCCTGCACGGCGGCGTCATAAGGCGTGTCGAGATCGCCCTTGCGGCCGCAGGCCGAAACCATGCCGACCGCCGCCATCAGCCCGAGCGTCACCAAAATCCTGCCAGCGGTCATGACCCATCCATCCGAGAAAATTTCCCCGCCGCTTGTAGCGGAGATTTTTGGGCTTTGCACCCCGGCTCAATCAAGCTTTCGTCAGTCTCTTCTTCCAGTAGCGGATCTGTTTCTTCACTTCGACAGGTGCTGTGCCGCCAAATGAGGTCCGGCTCTTGACCGAGTTCTGCACCGACAGCACCGAAAAGATGTCGGCGGTGATGCCCGGATGGATCGACTGCAGGTCTTCGAGCGCAAGTTTTTCCAGGCCGAGCTTCTTGCTCTCGGCCAGCGCCACGGCACGGCCGGTGACATGATGCGCCTCGCGGAAGGGCAGGCCGATCTCGCGCACCAGCCAGTCGGCAAGGTCGGTCGCGGTCGAGTAGCCCGAGCCGGCGGCCTTCTTCATCGCCTGGTCGTTGATCGTCATGTCGCCGACCATGCCGGTCATCGCCGCCAGCATCAGGTCGAGCGTCTCGGCGGCGTCGAAAACCGCTTCCTTGTCTTCCTGCATGTCCTTGGAATAGGTCAGCGGCAGGCCCTTCATCACGGTCAACAGCCCGATCAGATGGCCGTTGACGCGGCCGGTCTTGGCCCGCACCAGCTCGGCGGCGTCGGGGTTCTTCTTCTGCGGCATGATCGACGAGCCGGTCGAATAGCTGTCCGACAGGCGCACGAAGCCGAATTGCGGCGTCGACCAGATCACGATCTCTTCGGCCAGCCGCGACATGTGGGTGGCGCAGATCGCGGCGATCGCCAGGAATTCGAGCGCGTAGTCACGGTCAGAGACGGAGTCGAGCGAGTTGCGGGTCGGCTCGCGGAAACCGAGCGCCTTGGCGGTTTGGAAACGGTCGATCGGGAAGCCGGTGCCGGCAAGGGCCGCGGCACCGAGCGGGCTTTCGTTCATGCGCTCGATGGCGTCGCGGACGCGGCTCAAGTCACGCGCGAACATCTCGACATAGGCCATGCAATGGTGGCCGAAGGTCACCGGCTGTGCCGTCTGCAGATGGGTGAAGCCGGGCATGACGGTTGCGGCGTGCTGCTCGGCGCGTTCGAGGAAGGCGGCGATCAGCCCCTTCAGCGCTGCAGCGACACGGTGGAACTCGTCCTTGACCCAGAGCCGGAAGTCGACGGCGACCTGGTCGTTGCGCGAGCGCGCGGTGTGCAGGCGCCCGGCGGAAGGGCCGATCAGCTCGGCCAGCCGCGACTCGATGTTCATGTGGATGTCTTCGAGGCGGGTCGAGAAGGCGAACTTGCCGTCTTCGATTTCTCGCAGGATCGTGTTCAGGCCGTGAGCGATTTTCTGTTGATCGTCGGCAGAAATAATGCCCGTTTCCGCCAGCATCTCGGAGTGGGCGACGGAACCCCGGATGTCTTGGGCGTAGAGCTTCTTGTCGAAGCCGATCGAGGCGTTGATCGCTTCCATGATCGCAGCCGGGCCCGAGGCAAAACGTCCGCCCCACATCTGGTTGCTGGCCTTCTTGTCGCTCATCGTGATACCCGGCTCCGGAGAAAATTGATTAGATGTCGGACCGCAGAAAAATGTTTCCAGCCCCACGCCATATCCTGGTTGCCGCCGTTGCGGGCGTGATCGCCGGCGCGGTCGCGGTATATGTCAGCACGACCCTTCCTGGCAACAAGACGCCGCAGCCGACCGTTGTTGCCGTCACCCGTGCCGCAAGCCCCGACGACAAGCTCTGCGCGGCGAAGGTCGAAAAGGCCAAGGCCGTCGGTGCCGCCGCCACCGGCCAGGTCGCGGCGATGATGCCGGCCGACCCGCCGCAGTCGCTGAAGACGCTCGCCTTCAACGATCCCCAGGGCAAGCCGATGACCATCGCCGACCATGCCGGGCGCACGCTTTTGGTCAATCTGTGGGCGACCTGGTGCGCGCCGTGCCGCGCCGAAATGCCGGCGCTCGATGCTCTGGAACGCGAGATGGGCGGCGAGGAGTTCGAGGTCGTGGCGATCAATGTCGACACCGGCGACGACACCAAGCCGAAGAAGTTCCTCGAGGAAACCGGCGTCGCCTCGCTCGGTCACTACCGCGACAACACGCTTGGCGTGTTCAATGATCTGAAGAAGCGCGGTCTGGCGCTCGGCCTGCCGGTCACGCTGTTGATCGATGGCGAAGGCTGCCTGCTGGCCAACATGAATGGCCCCGCCGAATGGGCCAGCCCCGACGCCAGGAAGCTGATCGAGGCCGCGCTGGCCAAATAAGGCCGGCTTAATAGGCTTGCGTGTCCACACACGTTTGCCGTGGCGCGACTGCAATTCCAGATTGCAGTGCCGGGGCCGCCATCTTCGCGGTTTTCTTCCGCGAAGGGTGCTCCGTGGCATATGCGTTCCATTTCCCGCCTTTCATTAGCCGGCGTTGCCGGCAGTTGAGACGAGTCTAATTCTCGGCAAATTGCTTTCGGTTTTTAAAAAAGCGAAAGCTTGTCATGAGGTTGTGGCGAAAGCGAAATCGAAGCGCGCCAAATGCGACCTTCATACGATCGCTACAAAACTGTTGTCGCGCTGTCATAATCCGACAATACTGGTCCATGCGGAACTAAACATTTCGCCAACCAGAACGGGAGCGAGACGATGAAGACCCTAGGCTTCGCGGCCGGAGTTGCCGCCACCATGACGCTGTTGTCCAGCACCTCCGCTTTCGCGGTCACCGAGATTTCATGGTGGCACGCCATGACCGGCGCGAACAACGAGGTCGTCAACCAGCTTTCCAAGGAATTCAACGAGAGCCAGAGCGACTACAAGATCGTTCCGGTTTTCAAGGGCACCTATCCCGAGACGCTGAACGCCGGCATCGCCGCCTTCCGCGCCAAGCAGCCGCCTGCCATCATGCAGGTCTTCGATGCCGGTACCGGCACGATGATGGGTGCCGAAGGCGCCATCAAGCCGGTCGCCGACATCCTGTCGATGGGCGGCCAGGCCTTCGACAAGAGCCAGTACCTGCCCGGTATCGTCGCTTATTATTCGAAGCCCGACGGCACCATGCTGTCGTTCCCCTACAACTCGTCCTCGCCGATCCTCTATTACAACAAGGACATCTTCCAGAAGGCCGGCCTCGACGTCGACAACCCGCCCAAGACCTGGGGCGAGGTCTGGGATGCCGCCAAGAAGATCAAGTCGAGCGGCGCTGCTCCTTGCGGCTTCACCTCGACCTGGCTGACCTGGATCCACACCGAGAATTTCGCCGCCTGGAACAATGTCTCCTACGGCACCAATGAAAACGGCATCGGCGGCACCGACGTCGAGCTCAAGATCAATGCGCCCGCCTTCGTCAAGCACTTCCAGGAGCTCGCCGACCTCGCCAAGGACGGCACCTTCAAATATGGCGGCCGCACCTCCGAGGCCAAGCAGATCTTCCTCGCCGGCGAATGCGGCATCTTCACCGAATCCTCGGGCGGTCTCGGCGATATCGTCAAGTCGGGCATGAACTACGGCACCGGCCAGCTGCCTTACGAGGCCGATGCAGCCGGTGCGCCGCAGAACACCATCCCCGGCGGTGCGTCGCTGTGGGTCTTCGCCGGCCTGCCGGACGAGCAGTACAAGGGCGTAGCCGCCTTCTTCAACTTCCTGTCGCAGACGCCGATCCAGGCCCGCCTGCACCAGGTATCTGGCTACCTGCCGGTCACGCTCGCCGCTTACGAAGAAACGAAGAAGTCGGGCTTCTACGACAAGAACCCGGCCCGCGAGATCCCGATCAAGCAGATGATGGGCAAGGCGCCGACCGAAAACTCGAAGGGCGTGCGCCTCGTCAACCTGCCGCAGGTCCGCGACATCGAGAACGAAGAGCTCGAAAAGATGCTCGCCGGCCAGCAGACCGCCCAGCAGGCGCTCGACAACACTGTCGCGCGCGGCAACAAGGCGATCCAGGAAGCGATCGGCAACTGACATCAGCCTGAAGCCATCGTAGCGCTGCCCCTCACCCTTACCCTCTCCCCGTGAAGAACGGGGAGAGGGGCGTCCACGTTGCCGCTTGTCCCTTCTCCCCGTTCTTCACGGGGAGAAGGTGCCGGCAGGCGGATGAGGGGCGGCATCAACGCCTGACGTCAGTCACGAGGCCCTCATTGTCCCCACGCGTCGTCTTTCCCAACAAGATCCTGCCCTACCTGCTGGTTGCGCCGCAGCTGGCGATCACGCTGGTGTTTTTCTACTGGCCGGCCAGCCAGGCGCTGCGCCAGTCGATGCTGAGGGAAGACCCGTTTGGCCTGTCGTCGAAATTCGTCTGGTTCGACAATTTCAAGAAGGTGCTGTCGGACCCCAACTATCTCAACTCGATCCAGGTCACGGCGATCTTCTCGATCTCGGTGGCGGCCGTCGCCATGGGCACGGCACTGCTGCTGGCCGTCATGGCCGAGAAGGTGGTGCGCAGCCGTGGCCTCTACCGCACGCTGATGATCTGGCCTTACGCCGTCGCGCCAGCAATTGCCGGCATGCTGTGGCTGTTTTTGTTCAACCCGTCGATCGGCTCGCTCGCTTATGGCCTGCGCTGGCTCGGCATCAACTGGGACCCGCTGCTCGACGGCGAGCAGGCGATGGCGCTGGTCGTTGCCGCAGCCTCGTGGAAGCAGATCAGCTACAATTTCCTGTTCTTCGTCGCCGGCCTGCAGGCCATCCCCAAGACGCTGATCGAGGCGGCGGCCATCGACGGTGCCGGCGAAAACAAGCGCTTCTGGACCATCGTCTTCCCGCTGCTGGCGCCCACCACCTTCTTCCTGCTCGTGGTCAACACCGTCTACGCCTTCTTCGACACCTTCGGCATCATCCATGCCGTGACAGGCGGCGGGCCGGGCAAGGCCACCGAGACGCTGGTCTACAAGGTCTACAATGACGGCTTCGTCAATCTGATCCTCGGCGACTCGGCGGCCCAGTCGGTGATCCTGATGGTCATCGTCATCGCGCTCACCGCCGTCCAGTTCCGTTATGTCGAAAAGAAGGTGCATTATGGCTGAGCCAAAGGCCCTTCCGCCGGCGAGTGGCCACGACAAGCTGATGATCGGCCAGTCGGTCACAGGCATCTATGTCGCGCATGCCATCCTGATCCTCGGCATCGTCATCGTCGCGTTCCCGATCTACTACACCTTCGTCGCCTCGACGCATTCGCTGCAGACCATCCTGCGGCCGCCGCTGCCGCTGCTGCCTGGCGACCGCTTCTTCGAGAACTACGCCGAGGCGCTGTTCGGCGGCGTTGGCCGCATCGGCGGCGTCAGTGTCGCGACGCTTTTGTTCAACACGACGGTCGTTGCGCTCGGCATCGCCATCGGCAAGATCATCATTTCCCTGCTGTCGGCCTATGCCATCGTCTTCTTCCGCTTTCCGCTCAGGATGACGTTCTTCTGGCTGATCTTCATCACCCTGATGCTGCCGGTCGAGGTCCGCATCCTGCCGACCTACAAGGTGATGGTCGATCTCGGCCTGATCGACACCTATACCGGGCTGATCGTGCCGCTGATCGCCTCGGCCACCGCCACACTGCTGTTTCGCCAGTTCTTCCTGACCATTCCGGGTGAACTGGTCGAAGCGGCGCGTGTCGACGGTGCCGGCCCATGGCGTTTCTTTTGGGATATCCTTTTGCCGCTGTCGCGCACCAACATCGCGGCACTGTTCGTCATCCTGTTCATTTATGGCTGGACACAATATCTGTGGCCGCTGCTCGTCACCAACCGCAACGACATGAACACCATCGTCATTGCGCTCAGGAAGATGATCTCGTTTGCCGATGCCGACACCGAATGGCATCTGGTGATGGTCACTTCCATGCTGGCCATCGTGCCGCCCATCCTGGTCGTTGTGCTGATGCAGCGCTGGTTCGTCCGCGGCCTCGTCGATACGGAGAAATAATGGCAACCGTCGATCTCAAGGACGTACGTAAAATCTATGCCGGCGGGGTCGAAGCGGTGAAGGGCGTGTCCATCGCCATTCCCGACAAGGCGCTGTGCGTGCTCGTCGGCCCCTCGGGCTGCGGCAAGTCCACGCTGCTGCGCATGATCGCGGGTCTTGAAACCATCTCGGCCGGCACCTGCTCGATCGACGGCAAGGTGGTCAATTCCATCGGCCCGACCGAGCGTGACATCGCCATGGTGTTCCAGAACTATGCGCTCTACCCGCATATGAAGGTCTACGACAACATGGCCTACGGCTTGCGCAACCGCGGCATGCCGAAGGACGAAGTCGACAAGCGCGTGCGCGGCACCGCCCAGACGCTGGAACTCGAGCATTTGCTCGAACGTCGCCCGCGCGAACTGTCGGGCGGCCAGCGCCAGCGTGTCGCCATGGGCCGCGCCATCGTGCGCAACCCCAAGGTCTTCCTGTTCGACGAACCGCTGTCCAACCTCGATGCCAAGCTGCGCGGCCAGATGCGCGTCGAGATCAAGAGCCTGCAACGCAAGCTCGGCGTCACCTCGGTCTACGTCACCCACGACCAGCTCGAGGCAATGACGCTGGCTGACGTTTTGGTGGTGATGAATGCCGGGCTGGTCGAACAGCTCGGCGCGCCGCTCGACATCTATGAAAAGCCGGCCTCGACGTTCGTTGCCTCCTTCATCGGCGCGCCGCCGATGAACCTTCTGCCGCTGCGCGGCGGCCAGCTCGAAGACGCCATCACGCTGCCGACTGTAACAGGCAATGCCACGACGATCGGCTTCCGGCCCGAGGACTGCGAGGTCGGTGCCGATGGAGCCACGTCGAGCGACGGCCTCAGGCTGATGGCCAATGTCGAAGGCGTCGAGCCGGTGGGGGCCGAGAGTTTCCTCTACTGCGCGGCGGGCGGCGGCAAGATCGTGGTGCGCGTGGCTGGTCGTACCGAGGTGCAGGTCGGCGACCAGTTGCCGATCTTTGCCCGGCGCGAAAAGCTGCACTTCTTCGGCAGCGACGGGAAGAGGGTCTGAAGCGGCACGGCAGACCCGTGGTGGCTGAGATCTGGCGCGGTTGCGCCGTCGTGCGTCCTTCGAGGCTCGCCCTTCGGGCCGAGCACCTCAGGATGAGGACCGTAGATGTTGGCAGCTAACCTGAGAGTTCGGAATGAGGCGGCGCCTGCGCAACCGATCCTCATCCTGAGGTGCTCGGCCCGAAGGGGCGAGCCTCGAAGGACGCATGACCCAGCAGCCCCAGCATTCACCCGGTAGCGCAAGCGGCCCTCATCCTGAGCCTGTCGAAGGACGCACGACCAGCCAACCGCAACCCCTTGAGCGGGATCGCTCGAATTTGAAGACCCGTGCTAACCTCCTGTTCATGCAGCCCGATCGAAGATCGTGTTCGGACCAAGGAGGTGGCAGGGTTGCCGGCATCGTTGAAGAAGCTTTCGCCAAGTGCATGGTTGCAACTCGCGGGCTGGACCGTGTTCGGAACGCTCGGCTGCGTCGCCGTTTCGCTCGCTGTGACCCTGCTGCTTTTCCGCCATGCGAGCGCTGAAGTCCTCGATCTCGCCCTGATCGAGGCGACTGTCGTGCCGATCCTTCTGGCAGCACCTCTGTTCTTCTACCTGACGCTCAAGCTGCGCGAGCTGGCGGTCGTCAACCACAAGCTCGTCGTTGCCGCGTCGACCGACGCCTTGACCGCCTGCCTCAACCGCGGTGCCTTCTCTGCCCGTGTCGAGAATGTGCTCGCCCGCGAGATCGTTCGCCGGCGCGCCATGGGCGCGCTGCTGGTCATCGATGCGGATCACTTCAAGTCGGTCAACGACCGCTTCGGACATGCCGAGGGCGACGAGGCGCTGCGCATGATCGTTGCGGCGATCCAGCCCTGCCTGCGGCGGGACGACATGCTCGGCCGCCTTGGCGGCGAGGAGTTCGCCGTGTTCCTGCCGGGAGCGTCGCCAGTCAGCGCCGCCGACATCGCCGAGCGCATCCGCCGTTCGGTGGCCGAGGCACCTTTCCAGCCCGGAGGCACAAGCCACATGCTGACAGTCAGCGTTGGCGGGGCGGTGTTCGACCGGCCGGTGGTGTTCGACGAGCTGTTCCGCGTCGCCGACCTGCATCTCTATGAAGCCAAGGGCGCGGGGCGCAATCGCGTCGAACTCGCACCGATGCCGCCGGAGCAGACACCGGGCTGGTATACGCCTGCGCTATTGAACTGACGGCTGTCAGCGTGTCGGAACCGGGTGCTCGCCGCGGTAGTCGTAGAAGCCGCGCCCGGTCTTGCGGCCGAGCCAGCCGGCTTCGACATACTTCACCAGCAGCGGGCAGGGGCGGTACTTCGAATCCGACAGGCCGTCATGCAGCACCTGCATGATCGACAGGCAGGTGTCGAGGCCGATGAAGTCGGCGAGCTGCAGCGGACCCATCGGGTGGTTGGCGCCGAGCTTCATGGCGGTGTCGATGGCTTCGACCGTGCCGACGCCTTCATAAAGCGTGTAGATCGCCTCGTTGATCATCGGCAACAGGATGCGGTTGACGATGAAGGCCGGGAAATCCTCCGACACCGTCACCGTCTTGTCGAGGTTGCGGACGAATTCCTTCGACGCCTCGAAGGTCTTGTCTTCGGTGGCGATGCCGCGCACCAGCTCGACAAGCTTCATCAACGGCACCGGATTCATGAAGTGGATGCCGATGAAGCGTTCAGGACGATCGGTCTGGGCGGCAAGCCGCGTGATCGAGATCGACGAGGTGTTGGTGGCGAGGATCGCTTCGGGGTTGAGCTGCGGACACAGCTGCGCATAGATCTTGCGCTTGATCGTCTCGTCTTCGGTCGCCGCCTCGATCACAAGGTCGGCGCTGGCGAGGTCGGCCATCGCCGGCGCGGGCGAGATGCGGGCCATGGCTTCCTTGCGGGCCTGGTCCTCGAGCTTGCCCGAGGCGACCTGGCGCGCCAGATTGCCATTGATGGTGGCGATGCCCTTTTCGATGCGGTCGGGCGACAGGTCGTAAAGCAACACGTTGTAGCCGGCCAGCGCCGAGACATGCGCAATTCCGCCGCCCATCTGGCCAGCGCCGACAATGCCGATCGTCTCGATCTTACCCGTCATCACACCTATCCCGTCGAAGGCTTTTTTAGTTTTGTGCAATGCAAACTAAATGGCCGGGGTAGCACTCGTCTACCCCGGCCATCACATTTAAATACCTCACTCGTTTGGGCGTCAAAGCGCCTTTTCGAGTTCCGGCAGGATGACGAACAGGTCGCCGACGATGCCGTAGTCGGCAACCTGGAAGATCGGCGCTTCCTCGTCCTTGTTGATGGCGACGATGACCTTGGAGTCCTTCATGCCGGCGAGGTGCTGGATCGCACCCGAAATGCCGCAGGCGATGTAGAGATCGGGCGCCACCACCTTGCCGGTCTGGCCGACCTGCCAGTCGTTGGGGGCGTAGCCGGCATCGACGGCGGCGCGGGACGCGCCGACGGCGGCACCGAGCTTGTCGGCCACCGGCAGGATGACTTCCTGGAACTTCTCCGACGATCCGAGCGCGCGGCCGCCCGAGATGATGATCTTGGCCGAGGTCAGCTCCGGACGATCGCTCGCCGACAGCTTGTTTTCGACGAAGGTCGACAGGCCGGGATTGGCTGCTGCTGCAACCGTCTCGACGGCTGCAGAACCGCCTTCGGGTGCTGCCTGGAACGAGGCGGTGCGCACGGTGACGACCTTCTTCGCGCCTGATGCCTGTACCGTCTGGATGGCGTTGCCGGCATAGATCGGACGCTTGAAGGTGTCGGCCGAGACGACCTCGATGATTTCCGAGACCTGGGCGACGTCGAGCAGGGCGGCGACGCGCGGGGCGACGTTCTTGCCGGTCGAGGTCGCGGCCGCAACGATGGTGTCGTAGTTGCCAGCGAGGCCAACGATCAGTGCCGCCATCGGCTCGGCCAGGCGCTCGGTCAGTTCGTCGGCTTCGGCGAGCAGGACCTTGCGCACGCCCTTGAGCTTCGATGCAGCATCCGCGGCTGCCTTGGCGCCCTTGCCGGCAACCAGCACGTCGATGTCGGCGCCGATCTTGAGGGCGGCCGACAAGGCCTTGGCGGTCTGGTCGGAGAGCGAAGCGTTGTCGTGTTCAGCGATGAGGAGAATTGCCATGTTTTTGATCCCTTTCCGCTTCGCTTACAGGACGCCGGCTTCGTTGCGCAGCTTGTCGACCAGCTCGGCCGCGGTCTTGACCTTGATGCCCGCCTTGCGGCCACCCGGCTCCTCGGTCTTCAGCACCTTGAGGCGCGGAGCCACGTCGGCGCCGAAGTCTGCGGCCGACTTTTCGTCGAGCGGCTTCTTCTTGGCCTTCATGATGTTGGGCAGCGAGGCATAACGCGGCTGGTTGAGACGCAGGTCGACCGTCACGATCGCCGGCATCTTGAGCGCCACTGTCTGCAGGCCGCCATCGACTTCGCGCGTCACATTGGCGGTGTCGCCAGCGAGTTCGATCTTCGAGGCAAAGGTGCCCTGGGCCCAGCCGAGCAGGGCTGCCAGCATCTGGCCGGTCTGGTTCGAATCGTCGTCGATCGCCTGCTTGCCGAGCAGCACCAGGCCCGGCTTCTCAGCCTCGACCACGCCCTTCAGCACCTTGGCGACGCCGAGCGGCTCGACGGCTTCGTCGACCTTGACCAGGATCGCGCGATCGGCACCCATGGCGAGCGCGGTACGCAGCGTTTCCTGCGCCTGGGCAGGTCCGATCGAAACGACGATGATCTCTTCGACCTTGCCGGCTTCCTTGAGGCGGATCGCCTCTTCGACCGCGATCTCGTCGAACGGATTCATCGCCATCTTGACGTTGGCGAGTTCGACGCCCGAGCCGTCGCTCTTCACGCGCACCTTCACGTTCGCATCGACAACCCGCTTCACCGGGACGAGAACTTTCATGGGCTGGTACCTCTCTGAACAGCGATATTGTGCGCGCTATAGCAGCGCTTGGGCCCACGCAATTGTCGATTGCCGACATATTGGGCGGAAAAACAGACTTGATCTCGCGCTTTTGGTGGCGGGAGGGCTGCCGCAAGCGGCCGGACCGTAGTTGCGGCTAACGTTAGCGTCAATATCTGCTTCAAGCTCAAATCGTTTGAAACAGACTGTGCCAACGGCCTCTATTGGCGGCCCCAGCGCGTCGTTGGCTGGGCGGTCGGCGGCTCGGGTGTCGAGGGCTCGGGCATGGCAGGCGCTTCGGTCTTTTCCGGGCGCGGCACAGCGTCTTCGGCGTCGGCAAACAGCGGCACGTCGCGCCGGCGCAGGATGAGCACCAGTACGGCGCCGGCAACGATGCCGCCGACATGGGCTGCCCAGCTGACTTCGTCGTCGCCGCCGATGGCGATCATCAGGAACTGGAAGCAGACCCACAGCACGAGCGGAATCCAGGCGGGAATGCGCAGCGGGATACGGGCGAAGGCCAGCACCCACACCTTCACCCGGGGGTAGAGGATCAGATAGGCGGCGACGATGCCGGCGATGGCCCCCGACGCGCCGATCAGCGGCATCTGCGAATCCGGCAGGATCAGCCCGTGCAGGAAGGCGCCGGCGACGGCGCACAGCAGGTAGAACACCAGGAAGCGGAAATGGCCGAGCGCGTCTTCGACATTGTCGCCAAACACCCACAGAAACAGCATGTTGCCGCCGAGATGGAAGATGTCACCATGCAGGAAGGAATAGGTGATGTAGCTCAGGTTCTCCGGGATGATGGCGAGATCCGGCGACAGTTCGGCAAGGTCATGCACCACCGAGGGGATGTAACCGAGCCCGAGCACGGCTGCGGTGGCAAACTCCTCGCCGCCGACCGACGTCATCAGGTAGACGATGACGTTGACGGCGATCAGGCCCAAGGTCACATACTGCATCTTGATATGGCGCAGATGGTTTGAATCGTAGAGCGGAATGAACATGCGGCTCGCTTCCGCCCTCCCGGCGATGACATCGACCCGAATCCGGTTTCGGAAGGTCGATTGCGTGAATTCAAACTGTCGGCTGATCAGCGGTTCTTGCCGGGAACCCATAGCACATCGGCTTTTCCGTTGTCATTGACCACGCGGGCGGCAACAAACAACAGGTCGGAAACGCGGTTGATGTAGCGGATGCCCTCGCGGTTGACGTGCTCGTTCGCATCCTGCGCCAGCGCCACCATCACGCGTTCGGCGCGGCGAGCGACCGTGCGGGCAAGATGAAGCGCCGCCGCTGCCGGCGAGCCGCCATTCAGCACGAAGGACCGCAGCGGTTCGAGCCCTGCATTCAGCCTGTCGATGTCGGCTTCGATGCGCGCGGTCTGGCTGGCGATGATGCGCAGCGGCTCGTAGCCCAGATCCTTGCCGGTGTCGGGCGTCGACAGATCGGCGCCCAGGTCGAACATGTCGTTTTGGATGCGGTAAAGCATGGCGTCGATGTCGGGATGTTCTGACGCCGTATGCACCCGCGCCAAACCGATGCAGGCATTGGCCTCGTCGACGGCGCCATAGGCTTCGACGCGCAGGTCCGATTTCAGCCGCCGCTCGCCGGAGCCAAGTCCCGTCGTGCCGTCATCGCCGGTGCGGGTGTAGATCTTGTTGAGCTTGACCATCAGCGCTCCGCTCAGCCGCCACGGGTGAAGTAGAGGGTCAAAAGGATAAACGCCAGCGCCACTGCCTGGAGCAGCACGCGGGCCTGCATCAGCTTGTTCGAGGTGTTGCCGGAGCCGCCGCGCAGCATGTGGACCAGGCCGCGGATCAGCACGACCACGACTGCAAACATGAAGACGACGGCGAGGATGTTGAAGACGGTAGCCATTTGGGTATCCAGTTCAGTCGGCGGCCGGTCAGGCTTGGCGGGCCAGTATTCTGTAGAGCAGCGAGGCGGGCAATATCCGCTTCAGCACGACGCCGATTCTCGCCGGCGTGGTGACAACATAATGCGGACGCGGGCGGGGCGACAGCAGGGCGTGTCGCAATACCGCATGGACCGCTTCCGGCCCAAGTTTCAGCCGCGATTTCGAGCCGCCGCTGGACAGCCTGGCGAGCTGGGCGCGATAGGCTTCGTGATGCGCGGAGTTCTCATGGTCGATGTAGCGCAGGAACCAGGTCAGCCCGTTGGTGGCAATCTTCGATTTCACTGGACCAGGCTCGATCATCGAGACGTGGATGCCGCTGCCTGAAAGCTCCTGGCGCATGCACAGCATCAGCCCTTCGAGCGCGTGCTTGGAGGCGGCATAGGCGCCGCGGAAAGGCACTGGCGTCAGCCCGAGGATCGACGAGCAGTTGACGATCCGGCCATGGCCTTGCGCGCGCATCACCGGCACCAGCCGCCGGGTCAGGTCGTGCCAGCCGAAGAAATTGGCCTCGAACTGGTCACGCAGTGCTGCCATCGGCAGGTCCTCGACAGCGCCAGGCTGGGCATGCGCACCATTGTTGAACAGCGCGTCGAGCCTGCCGCCGGTGCGTTCGAGCACGGTTTTCACCAGCGCTTCGATCGATTGCGGCTCGGCATAGTCGAGATGGATCGCTTCGAGCCCGTCGGTTTCCAGTGCCGCCAGGTCCTCCGCCTTGCGGGCGGTGGCGAACACGCGCCAGCCTTCGGCCTTCAGCGCACGCGCACAATAAGCACCGATGCCCGACGACGCGCCGGTCACGATTATCGTGCGTAACTCCTTGATCGGGTTCACGTCGTTGCCGCCAACACTTGCCAACTGGGGTAAACCCTTCCCATATTCGCGCCCTGGAAACAATCGGACGGAGCGGTAAACTGGACCTGATGCGCAGGATCGTCGCCACAAGGCGCGTGCTCTTTGACGCAGCCGGTCATTTCCATGACGACGACGGCTGGGCGATGGCCAGTCATCTTGCAATCTCGGCGCTGATGGCGCTGTTTCCGTTCCTGATCTTCGCCACCACGCTCGCCAGTTTCCTTGGCGCCGACGCGTTCGCCGAAACCGCCGTGCACCTGGTCTTCGACACCTGGCCCGACCAGATCGCGGCCCCGATCGCACGCGAGGTGGTCAACGTGCTGACCGTGCCGCGCACCGATCTTCTGACCTACGGCGTTGTACTTGCGGCCTACTTCGCCTCCAACGGCGTCGAGGCGCTGCGCACCTCGCTCAACCGCGCCTACCGCATCACCGAGACCCGCACCATCTGGTACCGGCGCACCCAGAGCCTGATTTTCGTGCTGATCGCCACGATCAGCTTCGTTGCCATCTCCGTGCTCTTGGTGTTCGCGCCGATCATCGCGCGCATCCTCGAGGCCAAGTTCGAATGGATCCAGCCCTATATGGGCACCATCACCGTCTGGCGCTTCTCCATCGCCTCGGCGGTCATCGTCTTCGGCCTGTTTGCCGTGCACATGTGGCTGCCGGCCGGCCGCCGGCGCTTCTTCAGCATCATCCCCGGCATCGTCTTCACGCTGGTCGCCTGGGTCGTCGGATCGACGATCTTCGCCGCCTATCTCGACACCTTCTCGTCCTACGTCACCACCTATGCCGGCCTCGCCTCGATCATGATCGCGGTGGTCTTCCTCTATATCGTATCGGCGATCTTCATCCTTGGCGGCGAACTCAACGCCGCGATCAGCCGCTATCTCGAGGCTCGCGCCCGGGTCCCCGGCTGAGCCGTCGCAAGACCGACGCCGAGCGTGGCGATCGCCATGCCGACGAGCTGGATAGCCGACAGCTGCTCGCCGAACAGCGCCCAGGCGATGACCGCCGTCACCGACGGCACGAGGTAGAACAGCGAAGCGACCTTCGACATGGCACCGTCGCGGATCATCACCATCAAAAGGAAGATCGCGCCGATCGACAACACGAAGACCAGCCAGGTCATGGCGAAGATCAGTTCGCCATTCACCGTCATCTGTTGTTTCTCGAAGATCATCGAGGCAACCGTCGTCAGGATCGCCGCGCCGACATATTGCCAGAAGGTGCCCGTCACCAAGTCGCCTGTGGTGCCGACCCGCTTCTGCCAGATGGTGCCAGCGCTGATTCCGGCCATGGCGATGACCGACGCGGTCAAGGTCTGCCAGGTCACGCCGCCGCCGAGTGCGCCGAGCTTGGGCGAGAGCACGATCACCACGCCAACAAAGCCGACGGCGAGCCCGACCCAGTGGCGTGGCTTGATCTCCTCGCCAAGCAGCTTGCCGGCCAGCACGGCGGTGACCAGCGGCTGGAGGCCTGCGATGAGTGCCGACAGGCCCGCCGGCAATCCCTGGTGGATCGCCCAGAACACGCCGCCGAGATAGACCCCGTGCAGGAGCATGCCGATCAGCACGGCGTGAAGGGCGGCACGCCGTGGCAGCCTGGCCGAGCCGAGCACCAGCATCACCGCGCCGAGCAGCAGGAAGGCGAGCACGAAGCGCACGGCAAGGAAGGTGAAGGGCTCGGCCCAGGGCATGGCGTAACGCGCGCCGATGAAGCCGGTCGCCCACAGCAACACGAAGGTGGCCGGGATCAGCCGCTTGGGAGAGGACGTCATGGCACACCGGGCGTTGCCGGACGCCGCGCCCGGAAAGGAAGTTTTACCGGGATCGCTCTAATGCCGAATATTCGAACAAGCAAAATGAAACGATTGATCCATAGATTCATCGGACCTGATCTGACCACCCGATCCGGATGACGCTTGCCCGGGAGGCGGCCTGGGAGAACTGCACAATCGGCCTCTGAAAGGACCGAGGATGTTGTGGAATCTCGACCCGGGCTGGTTGATGATGGCGATCGCCTTCGTCGCCGTCATGGCGTTCTTCTTTGGCGCTGCACTCGACGCCATCATGAAGGACGACGGCTTTGGCCCGACCGGCAACATGGCGCTGTTCACCGCAGGTTTCTTCGGCGGGGTGCTCGTCGCCAACAGCTACGGCATTACATTGCGCGACCTGCAACTGGCGACCGCCTGGGGGCTTGGCGGCGCCTTCGCCTTGATCAGCGTGCTTGCGCTGATCAAGGCGGCAATCACCCGGATGCTACAACCCTAGCATTGCCTTCACCGTGTCTGGCGTCTCACCGGCCTCGCGCAACGCGGCGAGGCCGGTGTCGCGTTGGCTTTTCGACAGCTTGCGCCCGTCCGGGCCGAGCACCAGCCGGTGATGAAAATAGCTTGGCTGCGGCAGGCCCAGCACCTGCTGCAGCAGGCGCTGCACCGAGGTGGCGAAGTAGAGGTCGAGGCCGCGCACGACATGGCTCACGCCTTGCAGCGCATCGTCGATAACCACCGACAGATGATAGCTTGTCGGAATCTCGCGCCGGGCGATGATCACGTCGCCCCATTGCTGCGCGTTGGCGGCTATGTCAGCGGTGACGGTCATTGCCCCGTCCGTCCATTCGCGCCAGTTCAATTCGCCTGGCAGCCGCGCCAACGCTTCGGCCGTATCGAGCCGCCAGGCGAAGGGCGCTCCTGAATCGATGCGCCGCTGGCGCTCGCGCTTCGACATCTGCTTGTCTGTGCCGGGATATACCGGTGCGCCGTCGGGGTCGCGCGGCCAGCTTTTGCCTGATGCCTCGTGCTCCATGATCGCGCCACGGATCTCGCCCCGGCTCATGAAGGCCGGATAGACAAGCTCATCCTGCTTCAGTCGCTCCAGCGCTGCCTCGTACTCGCCAAAATGCTCCGACTGCCGGCGCACAGGCCCTTCCCAGGCCATGCCGAGCCAAGCCAGGTCGTTTAAAATCGCGGCCTCAAATTCCGGAGTGCAGCGGGTCACGTCGATGTCTTCGATGCGCAGCAACAGCCGTCCGCCAATGGTTGCTGCCATCTTCTGGTTGGTCAGCGCCGACAGCGCGTGGCCGAGATGCAGTTCGCCATTCGGGCTTGGTGCGAAGCGGAAGACAGGAGCGGTCATGAGCGTTGCGGTTTCGGATTGAAGGTTTGCCTTGCCGATTGCTACGTTGCCCGCCGCAACCTAACAAGTGACGCCATGCGCCGGATCTCCAATCTCGACGACGTCAATTTCGGCCTCGACGCGCTTTGCGCGCTCGACCCGCGGCTGGAGGCCGTGCGCGGCATGGCAGGGGAGGTGCCGCTCAGGTTGACCGAACCGGGCTTTGCCAGCCTCGCATCGATCATCGTTTCGCAGCAGGTGTCGACGGCGAGCGCCCGGGCGATCTTCGGTCGCCTGACGGCTCTTGTCGATCCGCTGACGCCAGAAGGACTACTTGCAGCCGGCGAGGATATGTTCCGCGAGGCGGGCCTGTCCCGGCCAAAGCAACGAACGCTGCTGGCGGTGGCGCGGGCCGCCGCCGAGGGCCTCGACCTCGACGGGCTCTGCCGCCTCGACGCGCAGGAGGCGATGGCGTCGCTGGTCGCCATATCAGGCATCGGTCCGTGGACGGCGGAGGTCTATCTGCTTTTCGCCGCCGGTCACCCCGACATTTTCCCGGCCCGCGATGTCGCGCTTCAATCGGCAGTCGGCCATGCGCTCGGCATCGATCCTCGCCCTGGCGAAAAGGCACTGATTCGGCTTGCCGAATCATGGGCACCGTGGCGAGGGGTCGCATCGCGGCTGTTCTGGGCGTATTATCGCGAGACCCGTGGTCGCGATGGCGCGCCGCCGGCCGGAAATCCTGCTTAAATCCGCAAATTCGCGGATTTTTGACTGGATATATGACCGACCAGACGCTTCACATTCCTGTCACCTCGGGCTTACAGTATTCGCGCCGTTAGGTTCGAGGACCAAGGAGGTAGTGGAAGTGACGGTTGCCGTGTCTCCGGATGGGCTCCCAGCACTAGTGCTGAATGCGGACTATCGTCCGCTCAGCTACTACCCGTTGTCGCTCTGGTCCTGGCAGGACGCGATCAAGGCGGTGTTCCTCGACCGCGTCAACATCGTCGCCGAATACGACCACGCTGTCTCTTCGCCGACCTTCTCGATGAAGCTGCCCAGTGTCGTCAGCCTGAAGCACTATGTGAAGCCGTCGCGCTATCCGGCCTTCACCCGTTTCAACGTGTTCCTGCGCGACCGCTTCCAGTGCCAGTATTGCGGCACGCCGGAGGATCTGACCTTCGATCACGTCATCCCGCGCCATAGCGGCGGGGCGACGACATGGGAAAACGTCGTCGCCGCCTGCTCGCCCTGCAATCTCAGGAAGGGCGGCATGATGCCGGCGCAGGCCAGGATGTGGCCGTTGCAGAAGCCGTTCCAGCCGACCGTGCACGATTTGCACAACAACGGCCGGCTGTTTCCGCCCAACCATCTGCACGAAAGCTGGATGGATTATCTCTACTGGGATGTCGAGCTCGAGCCGTGATGCAGGCTGATCTCCCCCCTTGTGGGGGAGATGTCCGGCAGGACAGAGGGGGGTGCGAAGGATCGCGACCCCACGGCGTTACTTCCTGAAAGCCCCGCGCAACGCCACTACCGCCAAAAACGCGCTGGCGAGTACGTTCCAGCCGGCGAAGGACAGGCCGAGCACGCGCAGTGCCGCGTCCTCGCAGCGTGGCGGCACGACATTGTTGAGCACGTCGAGCAGGCCCTTGCCGCCGGTGTCGATGGTGCCGCTGACCGCCGCGCAGTCGGTCGGGCCGGCCCACCAGCGCCATTCGACGCCGGCATGGTAGGCGCCGAGATAAAGCCCGTAGAGCATCAGCAGCCCGCCGACGGCCAGAAGCGCGCGGGTCAGCCAGGCCGGCCAGTGCAGCGCCGACGACAGTGCTGACAGCGCCATCAGCGGCACGCCGACATAATAGGGCGTGCGCTGCTCGAGGCAGAGCTTGCAGGGCAGGTAGCCGCCGATGTGCTGGAAGCCGAGTGCCGCGCCGACGACGACGGCCATGGCAATGGTGAGGAAGATTGCGGTCAGCGTCTGGCTGCGGCCGGTCGGGGAGGCGAGGGAGGTCATTCTTGGGTGCCCAGCTGTCGTTACCGGCATGTGCCGTTCAGTGGAGGTATTTGACGAGAAGATAGAGCAAAATGAGGGCGGCGGCGCCGAGGCCGGCCAGCAGGCCGAGCCGCTTCTCGATGAATTCACGAATCGGCTCGCCATAGGTGCGCAGCAGCCAGGCCAGGAAAAGGAACCGCGCGCCGCGGGCGACGATGGCCGAGACGATGAACCAGCCGAGCGGGAAGCTGACCACGCCGGCGAGAATGGTCACCACCTTGATCGGCGGCAGGTGGGAGAGGCCTGACGTGACCAGCATCAAGAGGATGATGCCGGCGCCGGAGGAGACCTTGAGGGCCTCGAACTCGTCATACTTGCCGTAGAATTCGAGCACCGGCTTTGCCACCGCCTCGAAGGCGTAGTGGCCGATGTACCAGCCGGCGATGCCGCCGAGCACCGAGGCCACGGTGGCGATGATCGCATAGCGGTAGGCCTTGTCGGGCCGCGACAGCGCCATCGGCAGATAGAGCACGTCTGCCGGCACGAGGAAGATAGAGCTTTCGACGAAGGCGATGAAGGCCAGCCACCATTCGGCGGATTTCCTTGCCGCGAGCGACAAGGTCCAGTCGTAGAGTCGGCGAAGCATCTGGCCCCCTTGAGATGTGCGCTGCCTGTTTAGGAAGAATTGCTGTGGCGCACAATGCTCGGGCGGTTCACGAATGCGAAAGCCGGAGTATCAAACACATTCTGTCGCAGCCGGGAACGACAGGCCGGCGACCGTTTGCGGCCGCCGGTCATTTCGGCGCGAGCTATGCCGCGCGGCCTGTCGCGGCGCGATACACGGGCTGCAACGCATCGAGTGCGAAGCTGCCCACGCCCACCGGCGCCAGCCCGTCGACAGCCTCGATGACGGCAGTCGCGTCCTCGGTCGAGAACCCGCCATAGAGTTCGATCAGGCCAAAGCCGGCCTGCGCCAGGTCCGCTGCGACTTTCGCGGCGCTTGCTCCGTCGGGGACGCGGACGAAATGCGTTTCCAGTGGCGGAAACACCGTCACCAAACGGTCCTGGTCTGGTTCGGCGTCGGTCTTCAGGATGATGAATGCCGCCAACGGCGGCTTGCCGTCGATGAAGGCCTGGTTGTAGGCGGCTGCCGGCTGCAGCGATTCGATGCCGAAGGTCACCGAGCTGACCTGCACGTCCGGGCCGACGACAGCCGAGACCTTGGGCCGCCATGCAGGTGAAATCCCGCCGCACAGTTCGATCAGCTTGGCTCCGTGCGCGGCAAGTTCATGCGCCACGGCGGGCGCCTGTATCGGGTCGCCGACAGCAACGATGGTGATCTTGCCGTCCGGCGTGTCCAGCACGCTTCGGTCAATGGTCGGGTCGGCGCCCGGAGCTTCGTAGATGAGGGCCTTGTCGATACGCATGATTACGTCCTTGCATGTCTTCGATGACATCAAGTTGCGACACAACTCTGATCTTGGTAATTGCTATTATTCCGCACTCACTGATCGAAGAAATCGAACTGTGCTTGATAATCTGACGCTGGACCAAATGCGGACCTTTGTCGCCGTCGTCGAGGGCGGCAGCTTTCGCGCCGGGGCCGCGCGGCTGTCGCGGGTGCAATCGGCGATCAGCCATGCCATCGGCAACCTCGAAGCCGAACTCAAGGTGCCGCTGTTTACCCGCACCGGCCGCAAGCCCGAGCTGACCGCCGAGGGGCAGGCACTGCTTGCGGACGCCAGGGCGATCCTGATCAAGGTCGACGCCATGCGCGCCCGGGCGCGCGGGCTGGGGCAGGGACTTGAGCTTTCGCTTGCGGTGGCGGTCGATCCGGTCATTCCACCAGGCATATTGGCCGGCGCGCTTTTCGACCTCAGGGCCGAACACCCCTCGGTCGGGGTCGCGCTGAAGACCCTGCCGATGCGCGCGGCACTGCATGCGCTGATCAACCGGCACTGCACGCTCGCCATCACCACCGACACGCAACGTGACAGCCTCGTCGAGGCCGAGTGCCTCGGCCCGGCGCAGCCCTTCGTCGCCATATGCGCGGCCCACCATCCGCTGGCGACGGCTCCCGCCGCCGGCTGGTCGGCTGTCGAATTGTCCGACCATTTGCAGATCGTCGTCAGCGATCCCTCGCCGATGACCGAAGGGCTGGATTTCGGTGTGTTGTCACCTGGCACCTGGCGCGTCAGCGATCTCGCCACCAAGCTGGCACTGATCCAGGCCGGCGTGGGCTGGGGTAACCTGCCGCTGTGGATGGTCGATGCCGATCTCGCCCGCGGCGTGCTCGTCCGCGTCACGGCAACCGCCATTGGCGCGCAGGCGGAGACGGCACTGACCGCCTACCTGCTCTGGCGCATCGACCAGCCGCTCGGCCCCGCCGCACTTCATCTTCGTGAACGGCTTGTGGTGCGTTTCGGCCAGGGCGTATAGCCGCGCTGCCGGGTCGCGGCGGCAAGCCCGATCCCTGTTGCTTGGCTGTGGCAAACAAACTGTTATGTCGTGTGAAGTTGCGCAAAGACGTGACTGCCCTGTTGACGGCGGGTAGCCCGACCGTATAGTCCGCGACCATTCTGTCCGTTTAGGGCAGGCCCCTATGGCGGAATTGGTAGACGCGCTCGACTCAAAATCGAGTTCCGCAAGGAGTGCTGGTTCGATCCCGGCTAGGGGCACCATTCGCCTTCATGCGGAAGCGTGGAACGGCTCAATGGTCAGCGGTGCCGCCGTTTGCACGTCGTCGGGGGAGTCATTCCGGCCACGAGCAGTTGAGGCAGAACCGCTTTCTGAAATACTACCAAAAATGACCCACCGCTGCGTTTGTCAGAATTTTAGGAACTGGTGTATCAGCCTATCGCGTAAACACCCTTCGTCCATGAACAGGCATTGCATATGCATGGGGAGCTTAGAGTAGCGATCGTCATCCATGCGTTCTACATGGATGCTTTCGATGAAATCCTCGACCTCGCCCGAACTCTACCCCGGCAATACAAGCTTTTTGTAACGACAGTGCCGGTTCATGAGGCCGCGGTCCGCATGCGGCTCGATGCTACCGGGCGAGACTTTAACCTTGGCGTGTTCGAAAACCGAGGCCGCGATGTCTTGCCATTGCTGCTGATGTTCCCGGAAGTTCGCGCCGAGGGTTTCGATCTCATCGTCAAGGTACATGCCAAGAAGTCGCCGCATCTGAGGGACGGGGACAGCTGGCGCCGCGTGCTGGTCTCCGCATTGCTGGAGCCTGCGGCGCTGCAGCGCCTGACTGCGGCGTTTGCTGCGGATCCGTCGCTGGGCATTGTTGGTCCTGACGGGCATTTCCTCTCGCTCACCCGCTACATGGGTGGAAATGAAGCGCGTGTCCTCGCCATCGCTCAGCGACTTGGTCTAGGTCGGCCGCAGGTGCTCAACGCCGGCTACTGTGCCGGAACCATGTTCATGGCACGCAGCGACGTCATCGCGCCGCTCGTTGATCTCGGTTTTTCAGCCAGGGACTTCGAGGCGGAAGCCAACCAGATCGACGGGACGATGGCGCACGCATTCGAACGCTGCCTTGGCCTCGGCGCTGTTGTGCTTAATCGCCGGATCGCCTCGAGTGAGGATCCTTTCGGACATGCCAGCTTCAACGACAGCTATGCCTTTGCCAGATGGCCACGCCGGTCGTCCGTCGCCGCGCGCCTGAAATCCAACTTCAAAGCCGCCCGAGCCAAGATCGGAAACGCGCTGCGGCGGATGCTGGCCAGGGTCGAATGAACGGACGGGTGACGCCCAACTCTATATGATGCCTTGGTCGAAGAGCCTCCTCTCCGTCGAACGTAGCTGGTCTCCCACCCCCTTCCTCTTCATGTCGGAAAGAATGTCGGCTAGATGTCCCTCATGGCCCACGTCGATGAGATTTTTCTCGATCTCGTCGATGTCGAATTGCAGGCGATAGACGAGATCGCGCTTCATCAACGGGCATTCGAGGTATTTCTTGTATAGGAACCCGGCCGTATGGATTTGCGAGCGCGTGGCAATACGCTCGCAAATCTTCGACGCGATGCCAGCTCGGCTTTCATTCTTGAAGCGCGACAAGGGGAGCCTGATCTCCCGGCAGAGATAGGTGATCGTCGACTCGATCTTGTCGGGGGCGATCTCTGCGAGACGATGCTCGATCCTGCTGGTGGTGTAGATGGAGGTGATCGACTCCGCTATTGGCAGAATCGCTTTAGAGAATCCGATCTCTCCCTTTCGGATCGCCCACAGGCGCGAGTTGACCGGAAGGTAATCTGTCCAGAACTTTGAGAACTCCAAGCTTCTGATGATTCGCTGGCTCACCGAGAAGCAGAAGGACTGAACATGATAGGCATGTTGCCAGTTTTCGAACGAACCGGTTACGTCCGCTTGCGAGCCCGCCAAATCCTGAAAAAGGCCGGTCAGTCCCTTTTTGAAAAAATACACGCTGTCGTTGAGATAGATGAGGCGTGCCGGGTGCTCATTTTCGAGCAGATAGAGCGTTGCGTCCCGGTATCCGCCAATGTCGAAGCCGGAATTGTTGCGAATGATGATCTTCGAACATCGTTGCCTGAGATCGAGCAACCGCTCCGGATCGAGGTCATGATTTACGACCAGGATCACATTGGCCTGGCTTTCGTCCAATGATGCGAGCGCGTTGTCGACATACCAGGGTGTCTCCTTGGGCTGCCAAATCAGAAAAATGGCGTACACACCGCCTAGGTGATGCCGCTCGCCCTGATGAACCTGATATGGTTCTTCCTTTCCAAGGCGTCGATTCAGCGTGGCCCTGATGACCTCGACATCGTGGTAGCGAAATTTTGCAACACGCTTCTTGAGGGATCGCAGCAGGTGTCGTTTCGGCATTTCGATCCCTGTCTGGTGCTGCACTGGCCGCCGGACGGTCAGATGACACGACGGAATGCTGCTGGAACGTGACGATCTGGAGCGTTTCTTGACGTGAGCCGCTTCCGATATTAGGCAGGCTTGCTGCTGGTTGGTAGGTCAACTTCGATCCGGCCACAAGGAAATCCCCTCGCGGAGGAGCGGAGACGACCGTCCATGCTCGAACGGCGCGATACTTACGACGCCCTCTACCGCGATTTCCGCTGGCATATCCCGCAAAGGTTCAACATCGGCACTGCCGTTTCCGATCGCTGGGCGCTAGTCGATCCTGACCGCACCGCGCTGCTCGACTACCGCGTCGATGGTGCAGCCAACACGCTGTCCTTCGGCGAGCTGTCGCGCCGCTCCAACGCTTTCGCCAATGCCTTGCGGGCCCGGGGCGTGCGCCGTGGCGATCGGGTGGCGCTGCTTCTGCCGCAAGGCTTCGAAACAGCCATCGCCCATGTCGCGATCTACAAGCTCGGTGCGATTGCCGTGCCACTGGCATTGCTGTTCGGCGTCGAGGCGCTCGAATACCGGCTGCAGACGGCGGGCGTCAGGGCGATCGTCACCAACGAGGCCGGTTTCGCCAAGGTGAGCCAGGTCAGTGGCCGGCTGCCCGAGCTGGAAACCGTGATCGTTGTCGGCGGCGGCGATGTCGATGATTTTCATCGCCTGCTCGCCGCGCATTCGCCTGACTTTACCGCCGAGGACACCGGCCCGGATGATCCGGCGATGATGATCTTCACCTCCGGCACGACAGGCCCGCCCAAGGGTGCGCTGCATGGCCATCGCGTGCTGCTCGGCCACCTGCCGGGCATCCAGATGGCGCAGGAGTTCCTGCCGCAGCCCGGCGACCTGATGTGGACGCCGGCTGACTGGGCCTGGGCCGGCGGCTTGCTCAATCTGTTGCTGCCCGGGCTCTATTTCGGCCTGCCGGTGGTCGCCGCCCGCTTCGACAAGTTTGCTCCCGAGGCGGCGTTGCTGCTGATGGAAAAGATGGCGGTGCGCAACGCTTTCATTCCGCCGACGGCGCTGCGCATGCTCAAGGTCGTGCCCGACATAGGCAAGCGTTTCCGGCTCAACCTGCGCAGCGTTGGCTCGGCCGGCGAAGCGCTCGGCCGCGAGACCTACGATTGGGCCGCCGCCGAACTCGGGCTCGTCGTCAACGAGTTCTACGGCCAGACCGAATGCAACGCGGTGCTGGCCTCCTGCGCTGGCCTCGGCATCAGCCGTGGCGGTTTCATCGGCAAGGCGGTGCCCGGCCATCGCGTTGCCATCATCGACGGCGACGGCCGCCGGGTGCCAGCGGGCGAGCCCGGCCAGATCGCCATCGCCCGGCCGAACCCGGTGATGTTTCTCGAATACTGGCAGAGCCCCGAGGCGACCGAGAAGAAGTTCATCGGCGAATGGATGACGACAGGCGACCAGGGCATCGAGGACGAGGACGGCTACGTCGCCTTCTTCGGCCGCGATGACGACGTCATCACCTCGGCCGGCTTCCGCATCGGTCCCGGCGAGATCGAGGATTGCCTGACCGGCCATCCCGCTGTCGCGCTCGCCGCCGCCGTCGGCAAGCCCGATGCGCTGCGGACCGAGATCGTCAAGGCCTATGTCGTGCTGAAAGATGGTGTCGCAGGCGATGCGGCGCTTGCCGAAGAGATAAAACTCTGGGTGCGCGAGCGGCTGTCGGCGCATGAATATCCGCGCGAGGTCGAGTTCGTGGATTCGATGCCGCTGACTACCACCGGCAAGGTCATCCGCCGCATCTTTCGCGACCGCGCCAGGCGCGAGGCGAAGACGATCTGAACATGATCCCGAAAAGTGGGAGGCTAGGCCCTAGCGCTTCTTGAGCAAGCTGCGCACGCGGTCGCGCAGCTTGACGGCGAGCTTGCGCGTCTCGCGATAGAGGTGAAGCTGCGAGGCTGCCTGGCGGGTGACGCGGTCGGCGTCGGGCGTCAGCCCGACGACGAAGGTGCCCATCGGCTTGCGCTCGCTCCACATCTTGCCGACCATCGGATGATCGGGCACGGCGCAAGAGTCGGTCATCATGATGTTGGGGTCGTCGAGGTGTTGGCCGGTCACCGCCATCATCAGGAGCACGCCCGGCGAAAAAGCTGCCAGCGTCTCGTCATAGGCGGTCTTCCAGGTGTAGGCGACGCCGGCCTCGACGAAGACGACGAGGCTGGCAATGGTGCGGCCGTCCAGCGTCAGCGTATGGATGCGGCACATGTCCTGCTCCGACATGCGGTGCACCGCTTCACGCGCGAAGGCGGCGCGGTAGCGGTCGATCGCCATGGCGGTGCGCTGGCGACCCTTCCAGCCGGACGCCTCCAGCGTCAGGAACTGCTCGATGGCGTGGCGCACGTCGTCCTGGGTGCGGGCGACATTGTGCTCGACGACGCCCTGGTCGGCGAGCCGGCGGCCCAGCCGACGGAATTCCTTGTAGTGGCGGCTGCCGAGCGATTCCTTGAGATAATCCTCGCCCTCGGCGTCGCTTTCGAGGAAGGGCCGCTCGAATTGGCCGGTCACGACGAGCGGCAGGCCGCGCGATTCGGCGGTTGCGCTCAGCATGCGCGCCACGGCGCCGTCGAGGCGCATGTCGGGCATCACGAACACCTTTGGCAGCTTGAGATGCGGCCTCGCCAGCATGGCGAAGAAATCGGCGATCACCCCTTCGGGGTCGTCGCGGTCAAGCAGCGGCGTGCCCAGCGGCCCGAATGGGCTCGACCATGTCCGCATCACTGGTATGCCCAGCGGCACCGCAGGCTTTTCGACCGAGTAGGGCACGAGCAGCCGCAGCCTGCTGCGGTATTCGGTGCCGTCGCGGATGACGGCGAGGCGCACCTCGCGGTCCTCGAGACGCGGCATCGCCGGCGCCAGGAAGCGCGGGTTGAAAAAGACGTTGGGTTCGATTGTGCGGGCACAGAGATGGTCGAGTTCCTCGACCAGGTCGAAGCCGGCGGACGCGGGATAGATCGCAAGCCGGCGCAGCGGCCTTTCGGCCGATGTCAGTTCGAGATGGGCGAGGTCGGCGGCGTCGGCCGGCAGACCGGCAATGCCGGCGATCAGCGAGCCCGCCGGGCCGCCGCTGGTTTCCTCGAGAAGCGGGATGGCTGCCATCAGGCGTTCTCTACCGTGCGTTTCGTGGGGATGAACAGGACCATGACGATGCCGAGCTTGCGCCAGACGGTGAAGGAGAGGGCTGTGGCTTCGAAAATCATCGCCGCCGAGGTGGCAATCGCTGCACCCCACAGGCCCAGCGTCGGGATCAGGATGACGTTGAGGCCGATATTGAGGGCAAGTGTTGCGGCATAGACCATGGCGCAGACATTCTGGTAGCCGCTCATCGTCAAAAGGCTTTCGCATGGGCCGACCGCCGAGCGCGCGACGACAGCCGCCACCAGCAGGAACAGCAGCGGGTAGCCGTCGGCGAAGCCGGGACCGAACATGCCAAGCAGCGGCTCGCCGAGCAGCAGCACCACCATGCCCATCAGAAGCGATGGCCAGAAGGTCCACGATACCGTCTCGCGGGCGAAGCCGCCGAGCTTTTCCGGTTCGCTATGGGCGATCTGGGCGTAGCGTTGGGCCACGCCCGCCTTGACGGCGAAATAGACGAAATGCACAAGCGCCAGCGTCTTCACGGTGGCGAAATAGACGGCCACCTTGTCGGGCTCCATGTAGAAGCCGACCATCAGCACGTCGGCGTTGGTGAGCAGGAAGAAGAAGCTCTCGACCAGGAAGATCGGCAGCGAGATCTTGAGCCAGTAGCCGAGCCGGAAGTTGCGCGGACCCGCAGGGATGCGCCTGTCGGTGCGCGAGGTGACGCGGATGAGCTGGGTGATCGTTGTCACGTAGGTGGCGACGATGGAGGCCAAGACGGCCGTTTCCGCGGTCGGCGCAAGACCCGCCGCGACGGCTATGGCCATGAACACCAGGATCAGCACCGGCCGGGTGATGTAGGTTGGCACGAGTGCTGCGAAGGCCCAGGAATTGGCCCGCGCGAGGCCCTGCAGCACGTCGGACAGGGCCAGCATCGGCAGACAGGTCATGCCGAGGAAGAACGGCACGACGTAGTAGCTCTCGATGCGGCCGGAAAAGGCCCAGACGCCGGCCATTCCCAGCGCCGCGATGACGGTCGAGGCAATGATCACGAACAGGCGGCTGGCCAAGAGCACGCCGCGCAGGTCGTCCAGCATGCCCCTTTCGCGGTATTCGGAAATGAAGCGGATGATCGAGGTGTGGAAGCCGAAGCAGGACAGCGAGCCGACGATGATCATCGACACCCACACCAGGACGAAGATGCCGTATTCGAAGCTGCCCATCCAGCGCGCCAGCAGCACCTGGCTGACGAAGGCGATGGCCGCGCTGACAATGCGCACCGCAAAGGCAAACAGCGACATGCGGCCGGCTTCGCCGCGCTCGTCGGCGCTGAAGAGGATCGCGTCGACGCGGCGCAGCAACGGGGCGAGGCGCGAGGCAATCTGCCCCGGCAGCCACCTTTCGGCCGTCATCGCTGCGGAAAAACGCAACTCGATACACTCCATCTTCCGCGATTTCGCTCACAGCAGTAGCCGAGAGCCATTAAGAAACGGTTGGGTAGGCCAAACAACGGCGGGGAGGGACGGCATGATCTCCGAAGACGAGCGTAAATCGATGCTGCGGGCCCATTCGATCAGCCCGAAGATTATCCGTTATCTCGAGGAGATCGGCATCGAACGCCTTGCCGACCTGCGTGGTGCCGATCCACAGCAGATCGCCATGCGCATCGACATCGCTGTCGGGCGCAAGCACATGAACAGCCTGGGCGTTGCGGCGCTGCGCAACCTCATCGATCTGGCGAATAATGAGCCTGGCTGAATGAAAAAGGCCTGGCGCGGGGCCAGGCCTTCGTCAATTTGCATCTACCGGCAGCCTTCGATCAGGCGAACGCGCCGTGGCAGTGCTTGTATTTCTTGCCCGAACCGCACGGGCAGGCTTCGTTGCGCGAAACCTTGCCCCATGTCTCGGGGTCGTTGGGGTCGCGGTCTTCGGCGGCGACGACGCGGCTGTCTTGCAGCACGGCGACCGAACCTTCGCCAAAATCGTCCTCGCCGGTGGTGCCGTCGATATGGTGGCCGAACATTTCAGGGGTTTCCGGCGGCGGAGCCTCGGCTGCCTGGCGCACCAGTTCGACGCGCATCAGCTGCGAGGTCACGGCCTGGCGGAGGTTGCCAAGCATCGCCTGGAACAGCTCGAAGGCCTCGCCCTTGTATTCGTTGAGCGGGTCGCGCTGGGCATAGCCGCGGAAGCCGACGACCGAGCGCAAATGGTCGAGATTGACCAGGTGCTCGCGCCACAGATGGTCGATCGTCTGCAGCACGACCGAGCGCTCGACATAGGTCATGACCTCGGGGCCGAAGCGCTCGGCGCGATCGGCCGCGGCCTTGTCGGCTTCGGCGGTGATGCGGTCGCGCACTTCTTCTTCGGCGATGCCCTCTTCCTTGGCCCAATCCTCGATCGGCAGGTCGAGGTTGAGATACTGGATCACGCCTTCCTTGAGGCCATTGACATCCCATTGCTCGGCGTAGGCGTTTTCGGGGATGTGCTTGGAGACGAGATCCTCGATCACGTCGTGGCGCATTTCGCCGACGATCTCGGTCAGGCTGGTTGCGTCCATCAGCTCGATGCGCTGTTCGAACACCACCTTGCGCTGGTCGTTCGACACGTCGTCATATTTGAGCAGGTTCTTGCGGATGTCGAAGTTGCGCGCCTCGACCTTTTTCTGCGCCTTTTCCAGCGCCTTGTTGATCCAGGGGTGGACGATCGCCTCGTCTTCCTTGAGGCCAAGCTTCTGCAGCATGCCGTCCATACGCTCGGATCCGAAGATGCGCATCAGATCGTCCTGCAGCGACAGGAAGAATTTCGACCGGCCCGGATCGCCCTGGCGGCCCGAACGGCCGCGCAGCTGGTTGTCGATGCGGCGGCTTTCATGGCGCTCGGTGGCAAGCACGTAGAGGCCGCCGGCGGCGAGCGCCTTTTCCTTGAGGCGGGCGATGTCCTCGCGGATCAGCTTTTCCTTGGCGTCGCGCTCGGGACCGGCTGGCATGTCGGCCAGTTCATCGGCGATGCGCATGTCGGCGTTGCCGCCGAGCTGGATGTCGGTGCCGCGGCCGGCCATGTTGGTGGCGATGGTGATCGAGCCCGGCTTGCCGGCCTGGGCGACGATCGCGGCTTCACGTTCGTGATGGCGGGCGTTCAGGACCTCAAAGTCCTTGAAGCCGTCCTTGCGCAGCCGTTCGGCCAACTGCTCGGACTTCTCGATCGAGGTCGTGCCGACCAGGGTCGGCTGGCCCTTGGCGTTGGCTTCCTTGATCTCGCGGACGATCGCCTTGTACTTCTCCTCGACCGTCCGGTAGACCTCGTCGTCCTCGTCGATACGGCTGACGGGCAGGTTGGTCGGAACCTCGGTGACGTCGAGATTGTAGATGTTGCCGAACTCTTCCGCTTCCGTCAGCGCCGTGCCGGTCATGCCGGCGAGCTTTTCGTACATGCGGAAATAGTTCTGGAAGGTGACCGAGGCCAGCGTCTGGTTTTCCGGCTGGATCGCCACGTGTTCCTTGGCTTCGAGCGCCTGGTGCAGGCCTTCCGAGAAGCGGCGGCCGGGCATCATGCGGCCGGTGAACTCATCGATGATGATGATTTCGTTGTCCTTGACGATGTAGTCCTTGTCTTTCTGGAACAGCCGATGCGCCTTGAGCGCATTGTTGACGTGGTGAACCAGTGCGACATTTTCGATGTCGTAGAGCGACTCGCCTTTCAGCAGGTCCGCCTCGCGCAGCATGTTCTCCATCTTCTCGGTGCCTTCTTCGGTGAAGATGGCCGTCTTCTGCTTCTCGTCGACTTCGTAGTCGGAGGGAACCAGGTGGAGAAGGAAGGCGTCGACGGTGTTGTACATTTCCGAACGGTCCTCGAGCGGACCGGAAATGATCAGTGGCGTGCGGGCTTCGTCGACCAGGATCGAGTCGACTTCGTCGACGATGGCGAAGAAGTGGCCGCGCTGCACCATCTGGGCGCGCTCATACTTCATGTTGTCGCGCAGATAGTCGAAGCCGAGTTCGTTGTTGGTGGCGTAGGTGATGTCGCAGGCATAGGCGGCGCGGCGCTCTTCGTCGGACAGGCCGTGCACGATGATGCCGACCGAGAGGCCGAGGAACTTGTAGAGGCGGCCCATCCATTCGGCGTCGCGTCGGGCGAGATAGTCGTTGACGGTAACGACATGTACGCCCTTGCCGGTCAGGGCGTTGAGATAGACGGGGAGGGTGGCGACCAGCGTCTTGCCTTCGCCAGTGCGCATCTCGGCGATGCCGCGGCCGTGCAGCACCATGCCGCCGATCAGCTGGACGTCAAAGGGACGCATGCCAAGCGCGCGCTTTGCGCCTTCGCGCACGGTGGCGAAAGCCGGGACCAGCAGGTCGTCGAGCGTGGCGCCGTTGGCGAGATCCTGGCGGAACTGCTCGGTTCGCGCCCGAAGCTGATCGTCGGTCAGCGCCTGCAGTTCATTTTCCAGTGCGTTGATCGCTTCCACCCGGGGCCGGGTCGACTTGACGCGGCGGTCGTTGGAGGAACCGAAAATCTTACGGGCGAGACCGCCGAGACTGACCATCAAGTGGTCCTTTCAATTCGAATGAAGCCGACTGTCCGCCGGCTGAACCTGCCGGGGACATAGGATGGCAGACTCAACACGAAAAGCGCCCGGAAAACGGTTCTGGACGCGAAGACGATGGACAGATAAGAGGGGGCACACCTTATGTCAACGTTGCAGAGAGCCTGCCGGAGACGCCAAATTCCGCCACATTCAGGTTGATTTGGAAGTGCGGTCATCACCCCACCGGAGAGTTTAGATGTCTTTTTCGTTCCGTAGCGCCTCGCTTGCCCGCGTCGGGCTTGCCGCCGGGCTTGTGGCGCTGTCGTCGCTGCCGCTGGTTGCACAGGAAACTGCGCCTGCACCCCAGGCCGTTGCCCCTGCAGCCGCTGCCGTCGATCCGAACGCGATCGTGGCGACGATCAACGGTCAGAACGTCACAGAGGCCGACATTTCCCTTGCCGAGCAGGACCTTGGCCAGCAGTTTGGCAACCTGCCGCCTGAGCAGCGCCGCGCCGCCGCCCTGTCGTCGATCATCGAGATCCGCCTGATGGCCGCCCAGGCCGTCGAGAAGGGCCTCGACAAGGATGCCGACTTCCAGCGTCGCGTCGCCTTCCTCGACCAGCGCGCCCTGCATGGCGAACTGGTGGAAAAGGAAGTCGCCGGCAAGATCACCGACGACGAGATCCGCGCCCGCTACGACAAGGAAATCGCGGCCCAGAAGCCGGTCAATGAGGTCCATGCCCGCCACATCCTGGTCAAGACCAAGGAAGAGGCCGACGCGATCATCAAGAAGCTTGAAGGCGGCGACGACTTCCAGAAGCTCGCCAACGAAAACACCACCGACCCGTCCGGCAAGACCTCCGGTGGCGATCTCGGCTTCTTCGGCCCCGGCCAGATGGTGCCGGAGTTCGAAAAGGCTGCGCTCGCTCTCGAAGTCGGCGCCTACACCAAGGAGCCGGTGCAGACCCAGTTCGGCTGGCACATCATCAAGGTCGAGGACAAGCGTTCGCAGCAGCCGCCGGCATTCGAAACCGTCAAGGACCAGGTCCGCTCGCTGCTGATCCGCGAGAAGTACATCGAACTGGTCAAGCAGGTGCGTACCGCCGGAAAGGTCGAGATCACCGATCCGGCCTTGAAGAAGGCGATCGACGCCATCGACGCCTCGAAGTAATTTTCAACGCTTCCAACTCAAAGGGCGGTGCCAGTGGCGCCGCCCTTTTTGTTGGCGTTGCATGACGTGCGTTACCGCGGGCGAGCGTCAGCGATAGCGGGTCGAGGCCTTGAATGCGGCCGGGTCACCGGCTGCCAGCGCGCCGAAGAATTCAGGCACACGCACCGCCAGCATCATCAACCAGAGCAGGGGCCAGTCGGCTGGTCGGCAGAACTGATCGCCCACTGACCTGACCGTTCGGTGGTTTTCCCTGAAGGACGCCATCACCGCGCTGACGGCCAGTCCCAGTCGCGAGCGATCGCTGCGCTTGCGCAGTTTCATCAGGGCGAACTGAAAACCCTTGTTGCGGCGCACGTCCCAGATGAAACCGAGGCCTTCATAGGCGTGGATGGAGACGGCGCGCGGGTCGACCGCCATTTCGATGCCGTCCTCGTTCATCAGGTCTTGCCTGATATGCGCGCTTACGAAGGGTCCCTGTCCCGGTTGGAAACGATAACGCTCGAGCAGCGCACGCCGATAGATGGCGCCGTTACTGGAAACGTGGATCACCTTGCCATGGCGGTCGCGGCACTCGATGAAACCGCGATCGAGCAGCGACATCACCCGCTTCATCATGCTGCCGTCGCCATAGGAGGTCCGCCCGGAGACCGCCTCGGCGGTTGGGTTCTCATCGAGTGCCTTGTGCAGCGTCGCCATCCATCCCGGTTGCGGCAGGCAATCAGCTTCGACGACCGCGATCAGTGGCTGGTGGCAATAAGGAAGCGCGGCATCCTTGAGCTGGGAGGATTCGTCGCTGTCGTGGGTGATGACGACGACCGACTGCGCGCCGTAGGAAAAGTTGCTGCCAGCCGGCAGCATGACGATGATTTCGGCCGGCACGCCCGCCTTGTCGTGCAGATAGGCCTCGATCGACTGGCGCAGCTCGCCGTCGCCGTCGGCGGAGAGATAGTCGGAAACCACGATCAGGCTGATCGGCAGCAGCGGCGGCCCGGTGTCGTCCATCGTCGATTACCCCCTGACAGCAATGCCGTGGACGATATGCCTGATGGCCTGCCTTAGCATAGCCTCGTCCTCGTCGAGCCGGCCGGTCAAGAGGTGCACCCAGGCATAGGACGAGACCATGTCGGCGACCTGGCTGGGGTCGACGTCGGCGGCCACTTCGCCGCGGGCCTTGGCCCGCTCGATCAGCTTGCCGGTATGGGCGCGGCGGCCGCGTGCATATTCGGCCAGCGCTTCGGCGGCGGCCGGGTCCTGCTGCGCTTCGGCGATCAGCGAGCGAAAAATGTTGCCCGAAGGTGTGTCGCGCCATTGTGAAAACAGGCTTTTGGCGAAGATGAAGAGATCTTCCTCGATGTCGCCGGTGTCAGGGTAGGTGATGTCGCGTTTCTGGCGCTGGTAGACCTCGAGCAGCAGCGCCGTCTTGCTCGGCCACCAGCGGTAGATCGTCGGCTTGCCGGCGCGGGCCCGGCGCGCCACTGCTTCGATCGAGAAGCCGGAATAGCCGTTTTCGATCAGCACGGCTTCCGCCGCCTCGAGGATGGCTTCGGCGCTTTCCAGGCTGCGCTTGGCGCCGATCGATTTTCGCGCGCTGTCTGCTTCGATGCTCATCTCGTTCTCCGGTTCTCCAATTCTTCTACACCACCTCTTGACGAAACGAAACGGCCCGTTTTATATAACGAAACGTTTCGTTCCGATGGAGTTGAAGATGACTGCCTCTCAAACCCGCTTTTCCCGCCCGCGTTTCGCCCTCATGGTCCTGCTCGGCGTCTACCCCCTTATCACCGCAATTCTCTACATCATCATGCCATTGACCGACGGCTGGACGATTTGGCAGCGCACGCTGCTGATTGCGCCGCTGATGGTATCAGTGATGATCTGGGGCCTGATCCCCACTGTCCAGCGCGTCTTCCGCGGTTTCCTCAATCCGGTCGTCGGCTGAGGCTCGCCCACGTCTTCGTGAGGTTAAAACGCCTTGCGAAGCCTCGCGCTATCGGGCAAACGGTGCCAACTTCAACCGTTTCCCGAGCCCGCAGAGGTTCCCTGATGTCGACTGCCGTTTCCCCGCTTGCACCCAAGAAATACCCCAAGATGCCCGCCATCGATGGCGTGCGCATCGCCACCGCCGAAGCGGGGATCAAGTACAAGGGCCGCACCGACGTGCTGGCCATGGTGTTCGACGAGGGCACAACGGCCGCCGGCGTGTTCACGCGCTCCAAGTGCCCGTCGGCCCCGGTCGACTTCTGCCGCCAGAACCTGCCCGGCGGCAAGGCGCGCATCCTGGTCGTCAATTCCGGCAACGCCAACGCCTTCACCGGCAAGAAGGGGCGCGAGACGACCTCGCTGACCGGAGAGGCCGCGGCCAAGGCTGCCGGCTGCACCCCCGGCGACGTGTTCTTGGCCTCGACCGGGGTGATCGGCGAGCCGCTCGACGCCGGCAAGTTCAGCCACCTGCTCTCCGGCATGGTCAAGGACGCCAGGCCCGACCAGTGGACCGAAGCGGCCAAGGCGATCATGACCACCGACACCTATCCCAAGGTGGTCACCGCGACCGTCAAGCTTGGCGACACCGACGTCACCATCAACGGCATCGCCAAGGGTGCCGGCATGATCGCGCCCGACATGGCGACGATGCTGTCTTTCGTGGCCACCGACGCACCGATCGCTGCTGATGTGCTGCAGGACATGCTGTCGCGCGGCACCGCCAAGACCTTCAATGCCGTCACCGTCGACAGCGATACCTCGACCTCCGACACGCTGATGCTGTTTGCCACCGGCGCTGCCGCCAGGCGCGGCGCGCCTAAGATTTCAGATCCCAAGGATGCGCGGCTCGCCTCGTTCCGCCGCGCGCTCAACAAGATGCTCAAGACGCTCGCCCTTCAGGTGGTGCGCGACGGCGAGGGCGCGCGCAAGCAGGTCGAAGTCACTGTCACCGGCGCCAAGTCGGCGCGCTCGGCCAAGCGCATCGCGCTGTCGATCGCCAACTCGCCGCTGGTCAAGACGGCGGTCGCTGGCGAGGACGCCAACTGGGGCCGCGTCGTCATGGCCGTAGGCAAGGCTGGCGAGCCCGCCGACCGCGATCTTCTGTCGATCTGGTTCGGCGACAATCGCCTCGCCCACAATGGCGAGCGCGATCCGGGCTATTCGGAAGCGGCGACCTCGGCCTATATGAAGGGTGACAACATCGCCATCCGCGCCGACATTGGCATTGGCCGCGGCAAGGCGACGGTGTGGACCTGCGACCTGACCAAGGAATATGTCGCCATCAACGGCGACTACCGGAGCTGATAGCGCACGTGAACCAGAACCGCCCGTCGCACGAACTCGCGATCGTCCGCCGCTACGAGGCGGCGGGATTTCGCGCCTGGCCGGCGGCGGCGGTTCATTATGACGGCACCTGGCTGGTCCGGCTCACGGCGGGTCATCCGGCCAAGCGGCTCAACTCCGTCAATCCGCTCGACCCCGCCGACATCCGCAACATTCCCGACCGCATCGCCCGCGCCAGCCGCCGCTTCGAGGCCTATGGCCGCCCGCTCACCTTCCGCATGTCGCCATTGTCGGGGCCGGCGATCGCCGCCCATCTCGACCGCGAGGGCTGGAGCACATTCTCGGAATCGATGGTGATGCGGCTGCCGCTCGACGACGGCGTCGTCGAAAGCGCCATGGACCAGATACCGCTCAAGGACATCGGCCGCTTCGTCAGCGCCTCGATGGCGGTGCATGGGCTCGACCCCTCGCTCAGGCCCGGCCTGTCCGAGATCATTGGCGCCATCCAGCCGGAAGCCGGCATGTTCGTGCTCGAGCAGGACGAGCAGCCGGTGACCGCGGCGATCTGCGTCCACGACACCGATCTTGCTGGCCTGTTCGAGATCGCCACCACCGAAGCCGAGCGTGGCAAGGGTTTTGGCCTCAGGCTGATCCTATCGGCGCTGAAATGGGCCCGCCTGCGTGGCGCGCGCCAGGCCTGGCTGCAGGTCGAGGCCGACAATGCCGGTGCCATCCGCCTGTACAAGAAGATGGGCTTCAAGGAAGTCTATCGCTACCACTACCGCCGCCCGCCGGAGGCCTGACTTGACCCAACAGGGAAAACGCCTGCTGCTGGTGGCTGCCTGCGCGCTCGTCGATACCGACGGCCGCGTGCTGCTGGCCCAGCGCCCCGAAGGCAAGTCGCTCGCCGGGCTGTGGGAATTTCCCGGCGGCAAGGTCGAGCCGGGCGAGACGCCCGAGGAAACGCTGATCCGCGAGCTGCGCGAGGAGATCGGCATCGAGACCAAGACGGCGTGCCTGGCGCCGCTGACCTTCGCCAGCCACACCTATGACGATTTCCATCTGCTGATGCCGCTCTACGTCTGCCGCCGCTTCTGGGGCATTCCGGAGCCGAGGGAAGGTCAGGTGCTGAAGTGGGTGCGGCCCAAGCAGATGCGCGACTATCCCATGCCGCCCGCCGACGAGCCCCTGATCCCGTTCCTCATCGATCTGCTCTGACGCGGCATATTAGTCAGCGTTAAGCCAAAGTTTATCCAATCGTGAAAAGTTGAATGGCCGCCGCCTGTCTCGGCTGCGCATCGACACGGCTTTTCGCGGGGGACGTTGCCAATGCAGGCTGACAACGAGTGGGACCTGATCCGCCCCGAGCGCTCGTCCTCGACTGCCAGGGCGCGGGCCGGCATCCTGCGTGTCGCGCTGCTGTTCGGCTTCGTGGCGATCGCGCTGACGCTGTTCGCCACGCCCTTCCTCGAAGACAAGACGCGCCCGCTGATCGGCCAGGTTCGGTTCGACGGTCTCGACTACACCGCTACCGGCTCGGTCAACCGCAATTCCACCTACACGCTGCGCCGCAGCGTGCTGCAGGATACGCCGCAGTCGGTTTGCGTCATCAACGGTAACGGCCAGCGCAGCGGCCAGTGCTGACGGTCCCGGCTTCATCGCCCGTTAAGCCTGCGCCGTTAACCTTTCTTAAGATGTCGGCCTTATGGTCTCACGCAACAAAGACGGGTGGACGCGACCGATGATCAGGCGATTTCTCAGGGACGAAAGAGGCGCCACAGCGATCGAATACAGCCTGATCGCGACGCTGATCGCGATGGGAATCATCGGCGGCCTGGGACAGTTCGGCACGGCACTCACCGCCTATTGGGAAAACATCGACGCCAAGGTCGCGGCACCCTGACGCCTTGGAGCCTAGCTCTTTCCCTCATCCCCCAGCACCTTGGCCAATGACACCTGCGCCGAACCCGGCTTGAGCGGCTTCTGCTGCGAAGGATCGGGCGCCCAGCCCGACAGCCAGACGAACGAAAAGCTTGCCCGCACGCGCCCGTCCGGGTCGGAAAAGCGCTCGGCATAGATCTCGGCCGCGCGCTGGAACAGCCGCCGCGTCGCGGGTTTGCGCGAACGGTCGGCAAGCGCGCTCGTCACACCCATCGCCCGGAGATCGGCCATCAGCCCGAACATCGTGTCGTAACGCACCGTCACCGTCTCGACATCGGCGACAGGCAGGGCAAATCCTGCCCGCTGCAGCAACCCGCCGGCATCGCGCACGTCGGTGAAGGGGATCACCCGCGGGCTTGCTCCGCCTGAAAGTTCCGTCTCGGCTGCAAGCAGGCTCTCGCGCAATTCGACGAGTGTGCCGGCCCCGGCCAAAACGCCAAGGAACAGCCCGTCCGGCTTCAGCGCGCGCCTGATCTGGATCAGCTGGCCGGGAATGTCGTTGGCCTCCTGCAGCGCCAGCAGCGATATGGCGAGATCGATGCTCGCTGGCTCGAGTGCGATGGTCTCGGGATCGGAGACGATGCCCGGACCGCCGCCGAGAAAGGCCTCGTCGGCTTCGACGCGAACCAGTTCGGTGACCTTGCCGCTGGCCGCCAGCACCGCCGTCGCCGCCGGGCTTACCGAAAAGATCGCAGCACCGCGCGCGAAGCTGCGCTCGACGGTGGCAAGCCGTTCGCCGAGATCTTCCGCCGCACGCGCCATCAGGAAGTCGGCACCGGCCACGCCTTGCGCCAATGCGCGCCGACGGTGGGCGATCACGAGGCTGGCGTCGAAAATGGCTTGCACGTCAGGATGTCCTTGTTCGCCGGGTTTCTGCTATGGTCGCCCGACCCAGAACTGTCGTGGCCGATCCGATGCCGGAGATCAAGAGCCTCGCTTTGTCAGTCGCCGCCTGGCCGGCGCGATTGCTGTTTCCGCCTGTATGTGCCGGCTGCCGCCGCCAGGTCACGCAACCCGGCGCGCTCTGCGGTGCATGCTGGCCAAAGCTGCGCTTTCTCGAAAAGCCGTGGTGCGAGGTGATGGGCACGCCGTTCAGCCACGATTTCGGCACCGGCTTCCTCTCGGCCGAAGCGATCGCCAACCCGCCGCCCTTCGCCCGGGCCCGCGCCGCGGTTGCCTACACCGGCATTGCGCGGCGCATGGTGCAGGGCCTCAAATTCCACGACCGCACCGATCTCGCGCCATGGATGGCGCACTGGATGCTCAGGGCCGGCGCGGAGCTTGTCGCCGATGCCGAAGTCGTCGTGCCGGTGCCGTTGCACTGGCGTCGCTTCTTCTGGCGCAAGTTCAACCAGTCGGCGGAGCTTGGCCGCACCGTCGCATCGCTCTCCGCCGTGCCGTTTGCGCCGACAGCCGTCCGCCGTATCAGGCGGACGCGCCAGCAGATCGGTCTCGGCCAGCGCGAGCGCGAGGACAATGTGCGCGCCGCGTTCGTCGTTCCGCCCGAGGCGGAGATCGATGTCAGGGGCAGGCGGGTGCTGGTGATCGACGACGTCTACACCACCGGCGCCACTGTTTCGGCAGTGACGCGCGCGCTCAGGAAGGGCGGCGCCAGCGCTGTCGACGTCCTGACCTTCGCGCGTGTGCTACCGGGGGACTTCCGGCCCGACGAGGCAGACACTATATAGTCGACCAAGGACAACGGATTTTCGTCATGGTCGATGTGACTATCTATACGCGCATGATGTGTGGCTACTGTACTGCGGCCAAGCGCCTTCTGGAGCGCAAGGGCGTTGCATTCACCGAACATGACGCTAGCTTCTCGCCTGAGCTTCGGCAGGAGATGATCACGCGCGCCAATGGCCGTGCGACGTTCCCGCAAATATTCATAGGCAACACCCACGTCGGTGGTTGCGACGACCTGCATGACCTCGATTCGCAAGGCAGGCTCGACCAACTTCTTGCAGCCGGCGCATAGAGCTGAGGACGGACCATGGCGATTTTCAAGGCAGCGGCAGTGCAGATGCGTTCGGGCAAGGAGCCGGAGCGTAACGCGCGCGATTTCGAGGCTCTGGTCCGCGAGGCCGCAGGGCTCGGCGCGACCTATGTGCAGACGCCCGAGATGACCGGCGCCATCGTCGGCGACAAGGACGCGCGTGCCGTGGCGTTCACCTCGGAGGATCGCGACATCATCGTCGCCGCGGGCCGCAGGCTCGCCGCCGAGCTCGGCATCCATCTGCATGTCGGCTCGACGGCAATCGTCCGCGCCGATGGCAAGCTCGCCAACCGCGCCTTCCTGTTCGGCCCCGATGGCGCAACGCTTGCCGTCTACGACAAGATCCACATGTTCGACGTCGACCTCGACAATGGCGAGAGCTGGCGCGAATCCTCGGCCTATGAGCCGGGCACCGAGGCCGTGGTTGCCGACACCTCGCTCGCCAGGATCGGCTTTGCCATCTGCTATGACCTGCGCTTCCCGCAGCTGTTCCGCGCCGAGGCGCTTGCCGGCGCCGAAGTCCTGACCGTTCCGGCCGCCTTCACGCGCCAGACCGGCCTTGCCCACTGGCATCCGCTGCTGCGGGCGCGTGCCATCGAGAACGGCGCCTTCGTCATCGCCTCCGCCCAGGGCGGCACGCATGAGGACGGCCGCGAGACCTTCGGCCATTCGCTGATCATCGACCCGTGGGGCCGCATCCTTGCCGAGGCCGCGCATGACGAACCCGGCGTCATCGTCGCCGAGATCGACACCCAGCATTCGGCTGACGCGCGCAAGAAGATCCCCAATCTCAAGAACGCGCGCGAGTTCAGCGTGGCGCTTCGCGGAGCCGGCCAGGGAGCGCTCCGGGGAGCCGCGTCTTGATCCGCTTTTCGCTGCATTGCGACCACGCGCATGACTTCGAGGGCTGGTTCCGCAGCAACGACGACTTCGAGACCCAACGCAAGCGCGGTTTCGTCTCTTGCCCCGAGTGCGGCTCGCAGAAGGTCGAAAAGGCGCTGATGGCGCCCGCCGTCTCGACCTCGCGCAAACAGGAAAAGGTTGCCCTTGCCATGGGCGAGCAGCAGCGCAAGATGATGGCAGCACTCAAGGAACTGTCCGAGAAGGTGCGTGAGAACGCCGAGAATGTCGGCGACAAATTCGCCGAGGAAGCGCGCAAGATCCATTTCGGCGAGACCGAAGCGCGCGGCATCTATGGTGCTGCGACAATCGACGAGGCCAAGGGCCTCGCCGAGGACGGCATCGAGTTCATGCCGCTGCCGGTGTTTCCCGACGACCGGAACTGACAGGAAGACGTTCCATTCTCCCATTGTGGGGTGTGGAGTGGTGGCTGAAGGCCAGGAAAAGCCAACGGTTTGCTTTTCCAACGACGAACGCCCGGAGCCATAGCGGAGAGCAGGGTGGTACCCCGGAGGGGGGATGACAGGTGCTGGGGCTTGGGGGTAGCGCGGACTTGGAAATTCAGAAGCACCGCATGGCGGATTATCCCTATCCACTTCACACCAACCGCGAGCTCGAGATGATGCTGGCAGGCACGAAGCCCTTCGCTGTTTTCGCGCACGAGCGCGTCGAGGGCTTTGAGAAGTGCGATGCGCTGGCCGGTCAGGACTTTGACGCTCACGTGAAAAGTGGTGTGCTGTCCGAGCAAGTCAGGACTATCCGGCACACGTCGAGTGGCGTCGATATCGATTACTATTTTTATGCGCTGCCCCCGGCGAGGAATGGCGCGTCGAAGCCTGTTTGCTGCTGCTTGAAATGCTGCATCGAGGCGCCTGGTGCCGCCAGCTGGAATGGTTGCACGGGAGGCTGCTCGGCTACACCGACGAGCAGAACGAGTATCATCTGGCCCGCACCTATCCGGAAGGATGGAAGCGTTGAGGCGGCGCCCCACGCTAGCGGGGCGCGCCCAAACTCAGATGCGCTGTCCCACGTCGATCCGGTTGCCGTCGGGGTCGGCAAACACGAACGCGCGCTGGTCGTAATCCTTGTCTTTCAACGACTTGATGATCCGAACGCCGGCCGCCTCGCAAATCGCGTAGAGCGCGTCGATGTCGTCAACGAACATGTGAAAGGCATTGACGGTCGTCGGCGCGTGATCCTTGCTCTGGCTCAGATGGATCTCGGCGGCGTCCTTCTTCAGCACCATGAAACCCACGGGGTTGCCGTTCTCGAACACTTTCTGCATGCCAAGGATCTCGGAGTAGAAGCGGAATGCCGCCTGGATGTCGCGGACGGCAAGGCCTGGGGCCGCCCGGCCGAAGGTGATCGAATGAATAGGGGATGGGCTCATCGCGTGCTCCTGATGTCGAACGGCAGGGGCGGCGATGCGCGTGCCGGGTGAGGAGCGGTGTCCCTGTCAGGCTCGCATGGAAACGAACGCGAGGGAAGTCCCGCCGAGCCGTGGCGTAATCTGCCCGGCGAACACCGGCGCGTCCAAGCCTGTTCGTGGCTGCTTGCATTGCTGCATCGGGGAGCCTGGTGTCGCCAGCTGGATGGCTGAAGGGCGGATCGCTCGGCTATGCTGGCGAGCAGAACGAGTATCCGGATGACGCTGAAGCCCTGTGCGCTGTGCTTGAGCTAGGGTCGGCTGACTAACTGGCGCCCTTGTGAAGCGGCAAGATCGCGGCATGGATTCCCGACACTCTCCGCTCGCTTTGCTCGCTCACGAGGCCGGGAATGACGAACTTCATGATCGTCACCGCCAATCGCAGACGTTGGAGATTTGTGGAGACGCCCTCGCACACTCGTCATTCCCGACCTCGTGAGCGAGCAAAGCGAGCGGAGAGTGTCGGGAATCCATGCCGCGATCTTGCCGTTCCAAATACGGTGCAGGATGTCTTGACCACCACAACCCCACACAGGCTGCGTCGCTTCGATGCCGTGGCGGGATCGTTCACCTCACCCACCGGCCAGGTCGAACGCCTTGCGCAGGGTCGCCGGCGCAGTGTTGCGCCACGCCGTCACCAGCGCGCTGCGCAGCGTCTTTGCGTCCGCTGCCGACAGCATCACCCGGGTCCAGCCCTGCTTGCCCCAGCCGCCTTCGACGGGTTGGAACAACGCTGCTTCCGCTCCGCACATCATCTCCTGCTGATCGCGCGTCAGCTTGATCACGGCATTGCCGTCCTCGGGCAGGGTGGCGAAAACGCGGTCGCGGACTCGGAAGTCGGGCTTGCCGAAATGCGATTTCTCGATCGCCCCGGGCAGCTCCAGGGCGATCCGTCTGACATCTTCGGGTGTCATGGCTCCTCGATCCCGTCATGGCGAATTCGCCATTTTAGGGATCGGGGCGCGTGGAGCAAGTTTAAGGCTCTGTTCTGCCGGCGGCGGCAATCGGGCGTTCGACGCCCGACTTCGAAAGAAAGGATGAGACGGCCTCAGGCCGCCTTTTCCGCCAGCACCATGTAGTTGACGTCCATGTCGCGGGATTTCTGCCAGCGGTCGGCCAGCGGATTGTAGATCACGCCAGTGCGGTCGATGGTGGCGAGGCCGGCACCGACGAGCGCCTTGTCGAGCTCTTCCGGGCGCACCAGCTTGCCGTACTGGTGGGTGCCGCGCGGCAGCCAGCGCAGCACGTATTCGGCGCCGACGATGGCAAGGCCGAGCGCCTTGAAGGTGCGGTTGATGGTGGCGACGAACATGATGCCGCCGGGCTTGACCATCTCGCCGCACTTCTTGACGAACAGTTCGACGTCGGCGACGTGCTCGACAACTTCCATGTTGAGGATGATGTCGAATTTCTCGCCCGCGTCGGCGAGATCCTCGGCCGTCGTTGCGCGATAGTCGATGGTCACGCCGCTTTCCGCGGCATGGATCTTCGCCACCTCGATGTTGGTCGCCGAGGCGTCGGCACCGACGACGTCAGCACCCAGGCGCGCCATCGGCTCGCATAACAGGCCGCCGCCGCAGCCGATGTCGAGGATGCGCAGGCCTTCGAACGGCCGCGCGGCATGGGTGTCGCGGCCGAAACGCTGGGCTACCTGGTCGCGGATATAGCCCAGGCGGATCGGGTTGAACTTGTGCAGCGGGCGGAACTTGCCGTTGGGGTTCCACCATTCGGCTGATAGCGCCGAGAACCGCTCGACTTCTCCGGCATCGATCGTCGATGGGCGGGGATCTGGCATTGCTGTGGTCTCCTTCGAGCGCAAGGAAGTCGGGTCTGGCGCCCCGATTGTCAAGGCGACAATTTCCCCAGCCGTCCGATGCTGGCTTGGCACCGGCCTGTCATGGCACGCCGGCAAAAAATGTCGCGCTGATTTGTCTGGCCGGGCGTCCTTGCGGAATGCGCGTGTTTTGGCTATGCAGGCCGCGCATTCGACACCGTGCCGTTCATCGGTGTTTTCACTCATTTTCCGGCCCCTCGGGGCCGGCGTTTATGGCAAGGGCATTTCGCTTCTATGGCGCGCATCGTGATGAAATTCGGCGGGACATCCGTCGCCGACATCGCCCGAATCCGCAATGTGGCGCGTCATGTCAAACGTGAGGTTGACGCCGGCCACGAGGTCGCCGTCGTCGTCTCGGCGATGTCGGGCAAGACCAACGAGCTCGTCGGTTGGGTGCAGGAAGCCTCGAAGGCCGAAGGCGCCAATTTCAATATCTACGACGCCCGGGAGTATGACGCCGTGGTCGCCTCGGGCGAGCAGGTGACGTCTGGATTGCTTTCGCTTGCGCTGCAGGCGATGGGCATCAACGCCCGCTCCTGGCAGGGCTGGCAGATCCCGATCAAGACCGACAACGCCCATGGTGCCGCCCGCATTCTCGACATTGACGGCTCGTTCCTGATCAAGCGCTTCCAGGAAGGCCAGGTCGCCGTCGTCGCCGGCTTCCAGGGCATCGGCCCCGACAACCGCATCGCCACGCTTGGCCGCGGCGGCTCCGACACCTCGGCTGTCGCAATCGCGGCAGCGGTAAAGGCAGATCGCTGCGATATCTACACCGATGTCGATGGGGTCTATACTACCGACCCGCGCATCGAACCCAAGGCGCGGCGGCTGTCGCGCATCTCGTTTGAAGAAATGCTCGAAATGGCTTCGCTCGGCGCCAAGGTGCTGCAGGTCCGCTCGGTCGAACTCGCCATGGTGCACAAGGTCCGCACCTTCGTGCGTTCGTCCTTCGAGGATCCTGATGCGCCCGGCATGGGCGATTTCCTCAACCCGCCTGGTACTCTCATTTGTGACGAGGATGAAATCGTGGAACAGCAGGTCGTCACCGGAATTGCCTACGCCAAGGACGAGGCCCAGGTCTCGCTGCGCCGTGTCGCCGACCGGCCGGGCGTCGCCGGCGGGATCTTCGGCCCGCTGGCCGAGGCCAACATCAATGTCGACATGATCGTCCAGAACATCTCCGAGGACGGCAAGTTCACCGACATGACCTTCACCGTGCCTTCGGGCGACGTGAACAAGGCGCTGGCCGTGCTCGAAAAGATCCGTCCTGACATCGGCTACGACGCTGTCCAGCACGACGAGGGCATGTCCAAGGTTTCGGTCATCGGCATCGGCATGCGCAGCCACGCCGGCGTCGCTGCAACCGCCTTCCAGGCGCTCGCAGCCAAGGGCATCAACATCCGCGCCATCACCACCTCCGAGATCAAGATTTCGATCCTTATCGACGGGCCTTACACCGAACTTGCTGTTCGGACTTTGCATTCCGTCTACGGGCTCGATAAGCAGTAGTATTAGGAGTCGAGCGTCACCGCGTTGCCGGCGTGGCAAGCACGTGCCGCGCCGGGTCCAACCATTGGAGACGGTGAATGATACGTGACATGGCCGCCGGGCCGCGCGTACTTCTGAAACGGCTCCGCGAATTGATGGCGGAGCCCCTCGAGCCACAGGAACGGCTCGACAGGATCGTGCGCGATATCGCCGCCAACATGGTGGCCGAAGTCTGCTCGCTCTACGTGCTGCGCGCCGACTCGGTGCTCGAGCTCTACGCCACCGTCGGTCTCAATCCCAACGCCGTCCACCTGGCGCAGCTCAGGCTCGGCCAGGGTCTCGTCGGCACCATCGCTGCGAGCGCGCGCGCGCTCAACCTGTCCAACGCCCAGGAACATCCCGCCTTTGCCTACCTGCCGGAAACGGGCGAGGAAATCTATCATTCCTTCCTCGGCGTGCCGGTGCTCAGGGCAGGGCGCACGCTTGGCGTTCTGGTCGTTCAGAACAAGACCATGCGCCACTACCGCGACGACGAGATCGAGGCGCTCGAAACCACCGCCATGGTGATCGCCGAGATGATCGCTTCGGGTGACATCGGCCGCCTCAGCCGTCCCGGGCTCGAACTCGACATGTCCCGCCCGGCCAGCTTCACCGGCATCGCCTTCAACGAAGGTGTCGGCCTTGGCCATGTCGTGCTGCACGAGCCGCGCATCGTCGTCACCAACCTGTTCAACGAAGACAGCGACGAGGAGCTGCGCCGGCTCGAGGTTTCGCTCGGCTCGCTGCGCCTGTCGATCGACGACATGCTGGAGCGCCGCGACGTCGCCTTCGAGGGCGAACATCGCGAGGTGCTCGAAGCCTACCGCATGTTCGCCAACGACCGTGGCTGGGTGCGCCGGCTCGAAGAGGCGATCCGCAACGGCCTGACGGCGGAAGCCGCTGTCGAAAAGGTGCAGAGCGACATGCGCGCGCGCATGCTGCACATGACCGATCCCTATCTGCGCGAGCGGATGAGCGATTTCGACGATCTCGCCAATCGCCTTTTGCGCCAGCTGATGGGCCGCGGCCCCGAGACGATCGCCGAATCCCTGCCCAAGGACGCCATCATCGTCGCGCGTTCGATGGGGGCGGCCGAGTTGCTCGACTATCCGCGCGACAGGTTGCGCGGCCTGGTGCTGGAAGACGGTGCGCCGACCAGCCACGTCGTCATCGTCGCGCGCGCCATGGGCATCCCCGTCGCCGGCCAGATGAAGGGCGCCGTTTCCATGTCGGAAAACGGCGATCCGATCATCGTCGACGGCGTCGAGGGTTTCGTCCACCTGCGGCCGCAGCCCGATCTGGAAGCCGCCTACGCCGAGAAGGTGCGCTTCCGTGCCCGCCGGCAGGAACTCTACCGCGAACTGCGCAAGAAGCCGTCCGAGACCAAGGATGGCGTCAAGGTCGATCTTTTGATGAATGCCGGCCTTGCCGTCGACCTGCCGCAGCTCGCCGAGGCGGGTGCCGCCGGCATCGGCCTGTTCCGCACCGAATTGCAGTTCATGGTGGCTTCGACCTTCCCGCGCGCCGAAGCGCAGGAAAAGCTCTACCGCGACGTGCTCGACACCGCGCGCGGCCGCCCCGTCACCTTCCGCACCATCGACATCGGCGGCGACAAGGTGCTGCCCTATTTCAAGGGCTCGGTGCAGGAAGAGGAAAATCCGGCGCTCGGCTGGCGCGCCATCCGCTTGACGCTCGACCGTCCCGGCCTGCTGCGCACCCAGATCCGCGCGCTGCTCAAGGCCGCCGGCGGGCGCGAGCTCAAGGTCATGCTGCCGATGGTCACCGAACTCTCGGAGATCGCCCAGGCGCGCGAGATCATCGACCGTGAAGTCAGGCACCTGTCGCGCTTCGCCCACCATTTGCCGACAAGCCTCAAGCTCGGCGCCATGATCGAGGTGCCGTCGCTGTTGTGGCAGCTCGACGAGCTGATGCAGGCTGTCGATTTCGTCTCCGTCGGCTCCAACGACCTGTTCCAGTTCGTCATGGCCGCCGACCGCGGCAACACCCAGCTCGCCGACCGCTTCGACACGCTGTCGGTGCCGTTCCTGCGCGTGCTCAAGCAGATCGCCGACGCCGGCGTGCGCAACCACACGCCGGTCACGCTCTGCGGCGAACTCGCCGGCAAGCCGATCTCGGCGATGGCGCTGCTCGGTCTCGGCTACCGTTCCATCTCGATGTCGCCGGCCTCCATCGGCCCGGTCAAGGCGATGCTGACCGAGCTTCCGCTTGGCGAGCTCACAGCCTTTCTCGACGATAACCTTTCCGGTCCTGCCGCCAGCCTGCCGATGCGCGCGCTGCTCCAGGCCTTTGCGGACGACCGTTCCATACCATTATGATCAGCCTGCCTCATGACCGAATGAACCAAGTCGTCAAGCGCTTCGACATGCTCGAAGCGCAGATGGCGGCCGGGCCTGCGCCTGACGTCTACGTCAAGCTGGCGTCCGAATATTCCGACATCCAGGACCTCGTTGCCAGGATCCGCGAGTTGCGCGGCGCCGAGCAGGAGCTTGCCGATCTCGAAGCGATGCTGTCCGACAAGGGCACCGACGCCGAGATGCGCGCGCTCGCCGAGATGGACAAGCCCGACGTCGAGGAACGTATCGACAACCTCCAGCGCGAGATCCAGATCCTGCTGTTGCCCAAGGACGCGGCCGACGAGCGCAACGCCATCCTTGAAATCCGTGCCGGTACCGGTGGCGACGAGGCCGCCCTTTTTGCCGGCGACCTCTATCGCATGTACGAGCGCTACGCTGCCTCCAAGGGCTGGCGTTTCGAGGTTGCGTCAGCCAGCGACGGCGACGCCGGCGGTTTCAAGGAGATCATCGCCACAGTCTCGGGCAAGGGCGTGTTCGCGCATCTGAAGTTCGAGTCCGGCGTCCATCGCGTCCAGCGCGTTCCGGCGACCGAAGGCAGCGGCCGCATCCACACCTCCGCCGCGACGGTTGCGGTGCTGCCGGAAGCCGAGGAAGTCGACATCGACATCCGCCCCGAAGACATCCGCATCGACACGATGCGTGCCTCCGGTTCCGGCGGCCAGCACGTCAACACGACGGACTCGGCCGTGCGCATCACTCACCTGCCCACAGGCATCATGGTGGTGCAGGCGGAGAAGTCGCAGCACCAGAACCGGGCGCGGGCCATGCAGATCCTGCGCGCCCGCCTCTACGACATGGAGCGCAGCCGCGCCGACGAGGAGCGCTCCTCGTCGCGCAAGTCGCAGGTCGGCTCGGGCGACCGCTCCGAGCGCATCCGCACCTACAATTTCCCGCAAGGGCGCCTGACCGACCACCGCATCAACCTGACGCTCTACAAGCTCGACCGGGTGATGATGGGCGAGCTCGACGAGGTCGTCAGCGCGCTGATCTCCGATCACCAGTCGAAACTTCTGGCCGACATGGGCTCGGATGGCTGAGCGCCCGCTCGGCGAACTCCTGCGCCACGCGCGCCAGCGCCTCGCAGGCGCGGGCATAGCGGACGCGGCATTCGATTCCCGGCTGCTCGTCGAGCATTTCTCCGGCACGACACGCACCGATGCGATTTCATCGCCAGACAGGATCGTCGGGCAGGTGGCCGAGATCGAGGCCGCACTCGACCGCCGTATTGCAGGCGAGCCCGTCCACCGCATCCTCGGCTACCGCGATTTCTACGGCATGCGGCTCAGCCTCTCCGCCGAGACGCTTGAACCGCGCCCCGACACCGAAACGCTTGTCGATGCCGTCTTGCCCTTCGTCCATGAGACGGCGGCGCGCGAGGGCATTTGCCGCATCCTCGACCTTGGCACAGGCACTGGCGCGATCGCGCTGGCTCTTGTCACCCAGGAGCCACTGGCCGTGGCGATCGGCGTCGACGTGTCCGACGACGCGCTGGCGACGGCGGCGGCCAATGCCGGCCAGCTTGGCGTGTCGGCGCGCTTTTCGGCAAAGAAATCCGACTGGTTTGCAGAGATTCATGGCCTGCACCATTTAATAGTCTCAAATCCTCCCTATATCTCTTCTTCAGAGATCGAGAATTTGCAGAACGAGGTTCGCAATTTTGATCCGCGCCGCGCGCTCGACGGCGGCCCGGACGGTCTTGAGCCATACAGAATGATCGCGTCGGGTGCTGCGCGCCATCTTGAGAAGGATGGCCTTGTCGGGCTCGAAATCGGGCACGACCAAAGGCGCGATGTAACCGGGATATTCGAGCAAGCCGGCTACCATTTGTTCGCCCAATACAAGGACTTGGGCGGCAACGACCGGGTGCTCGTATTCCGCCGCTGAGCAAGGCTTTTTGGCATTGCAAAAAACCGCTTGGCAAGGAAAGTGAATGCCGCTAGGTTCCCGGCAACCGGATGAGACGAAGCAGGCAGTGCTGTTAAACGATTCGGTTTCCTTCGAAACTAGCTGCCTTCTTGCGTAGACGACGCTCAAGCTTCGTGCGGGGATCGTCCGGCAAGTGACATGAACCGAAACAGGATGGCATGTGGCGCCGACGCAGTAAAATTGCGGGCGATCACCGGCGGAAGAATACGAAACGGCAGGCCGCCTAAGTGCCCCCGTTCGGATTAGACTTCAACACAAAGAGAATCTGATGAGGCCACAACAGCAGAATAGGCGCATGCGCGGTCGTAACAACAATAATAATAACAACAGCAATAACAGCAACAACGGCAATAACAACCGCAAGGGTCCAAACCCGCTTACGCGCAACTACGAGAGCAACGGTCCCGATGTAAAGATCCGTGGCTCCGCGCAGCAGATCGCCGAAAAATACACCACTCTGGCGCGCGACGCGCACAGCTCTGGCGATCGCGTGATGGCCGAAAACTATCTGCAACACGCTGAGCACTACAATCGCATCATTGCCGCCGCCATGGCGCAGATGCCGATCCAGCAGCAGCAGCAGAGCCGCGACGACTTCGACTCCGACATGGATGACGAGCGCGACGACGACGGCATGGGCAACAATGTTGCCGACGTGCAGGTCCAGCAGCCTCAGTCCCAGCCGCAGCCGGTCGTCAATGGTTCCGGCCCGCAGCCTGATATCGAAGGCACGCCGGCTGAGGTCGCCCTCAACCCGGAAGCCGCCGAAGGCCAGCCGCGTGAAGGCCGCCGCGAGCGCCGCCCCAACCGCAACGAACGCCGTCCGCGCCATCATGAGCAGCAGGCCGACGTACCGCAGGCGGATGTCGCCGTGACCGAGCAGCCGCAGCCGCAAGCCGTGGTTGCCGAAGCAATCGTCACTGAGGCAGTCGTCGCCGAGCCGGCCCCTGCAGTCGAAGCTGCCGAGGGTGAAGTCACCGCCGCGCCGCGCCGTGGACGTCGTCCGCGCCGTGGCGAACGCGCTGCCACCGAGGTGCAGGGCGAAGCTGGCGAAGCGCCGGCAGCTGAGCCTGCTGTCGTCGAAGGCTGATCGCCTTTCGCAGGCAGGGCTTCGAAACCACTTCAAGACGGCGGGATGAAAATCCCGCCGTTTTTTGTTTTTGTCCTCGGTCTGGAAATCAGGTTTGATTTTCCAAATGCTCGGTGCGCAGAGTCAAAAATGTTGGAGCGCTATTTGCGCGTCAAAAAATGACGCCCGGCGCGCCCGGCTCCTTGAGGTATATCGTCCTACGCACCATATCAGCCTCAGTTGGGGCCGGCCCGGTCGGGCGGACCCGTCACCTTGAACCTAACCGGTGCCGCCAAGCGGGCCGGGTACGGAATGGAGACATCGAATGAATCTTGAGAAATACTCCGAGCGCGTCCGCGGCTTCATCCAGTCCGCGCAGACCTACGCTCTTTCCAACAATCACCAGCAGTTCACGCCCGAGCACATCCTCAAGGTGCTGATGGACGACGAAGAGGGATTGGCCTCTTCCCTGATCGAGCGCGCCGGCGGCAATGCCGGCAATGTCAGGCTTGGGGTCGAGGCGGCCCTCAAGGCTATGCCGAAGGTCGAGGGCGGCAACGGCCAGCTCTACATGGCGCAGCCGCTCGCCAAGGTGTTTTCATCGGCCGAGGATCTGGCCAAGAAGGCCGGCGACAGCTTCGTCACCGTCGAGCGCCTGCTGACCGCGCTCGCGGTCGAGAAGTCGGCCAAGACCGCCGACATCCTCGCCAAGGCGGGCGTCACCGCACAGGCGCTGAACCAGGCGATCAATGACATCCGCAAGGGTCGTACCGCCGACTCGGCAAGCGCCGAGCAGGGCTACGATGCGTTGAAGAAATACGCGCGTGACCTCACGGCCGATGCCCGCGCCGGCAAGCTCGATCCGGTCATTGGCCGTGACGACGAGATCCGCCGCACCATCCAGGTGCTGTCGCGCCGCACCAAGAACAACCCGGTGCTGATCGGCGAACCCGGTGTCGGCAAGACGGCCATCGCCGAGGGCCTGGCGCTGCGCATCGTCAATGGCGACGTGCCGGAAAGCCTCAAGGACAAGCAGCTGATGGCGCTCGACATGGGCGCGCTGATTGCCGGTGCCAAATATCGCGGCGAGTTCGAGGAGCGGCTGAAGGCCGTGCTGTCCGAAGTCACCTCGGCTGCCGGCGGCATCATCCTGTTCATCGACGAGATGCATACGCTTGTCGGCGCCGGCAAGGCTGATGGCGCGATGGATGCGTCCAATCTTTTGAAGCCTGCGCTGGCGCGCGGCGAGCTCCACTGCGTCGGCGCCACGACGCTCGACGAGTACCGCAAGCATGTCGAAAAGGACGCGGCCCTTGCCCGCCGCTTCCAGCCGGTCTTCGTCTCGGAACCGACGGTAGAGGACACCATCTCGATCCTGCGTGGCCTGAAGGAGAAGTACGAGCAGCACCACAAGGTGCGCATTTCCGACTCCGCACTGGTCGCCGCCGCGACGCTGTCGAACCGCTACATCACCGACCGCTTCCTGCCCGACAAGGCGATCGACCTCGTCGACGAGGCCGGCTCGCGGCTGCGCATGCAGATCGATTCCAAGCCGGAAGCACTCGACGAGATCGACCGCCGCATCATGCAGCTCAAGATCGAGCGTGAGGCGCTCAAGCTCGAGAAGGACGACGCCTCCCGCGACCGTCTCGAAAGGCTGGAAAAGGAGCTGGCCGGGCTCGAGGAAGAGTCGACACGGGTGACCAGCCAGTGGATGGCCGAGAAGGAAAAGCTCGGTCTTGCCGCCGATCTCAAGGGCCAGCTCGAAGAAGCGCGCAACGAACTCGCCATCGCCCAGCGCAAGGGCGAGTTCCAGAAGGCGGGCGAGCTTGCCTATGGCCGCATCCCCGAGCTTGAAAAGAAGCTCGTCGAGGCCGAGGCGCTCGAAGGCCGCGGCACCATGGTCGAAGAGACTGTGACGCCCGACCATGTCGGCCATGTCGTGTCGCGCTGGACCGGCATCCCGGTCGACAAGATGCTCGAAGGCGAGCGCGACAAGCTGTTGCGCATGGAAGACGAGATCGGCGTTCGTGTCGTCGGCCAGGGCGAGGCGGTGCAGGCGGTGTCCAAGGCTGTCCGGCGTGCCCGTGCCGGCCTGCAGGATCCGAACCGGCCGATCGGCTCGTTCATGTTCCTCGGCCCGACCGGCGTCGGCAAGACCGAGCTCACCAAGGCACTCGCCGACTATCTGTTCGACGACGAGCATGCGCTGGTGCGCATCGACATGTCGGAGTACATGGAGAAGCACTCGGTTGCCCGGCTGATCGGCGCGCCTCCCGGCTATGTCGGTTATGAGGAGGGCGGGGCGCTGACCGAAGCGGTACGCCGCAGGCCCTACCAGGTGATCCTGTTCGACGAGATCGAAAAGGCGCATCCCGACGTCTTCAACGTGCTTTTGCAGGTGCTCGACGATGGCCGCCTGACCGATGGCCAGGGCCGCACCGTCGACTTCCGCAACACGCTGATCATCATGACGTCCAACCTTGGCGCCGAATATCTGGTGGCGCTGGGCGAGGGCGAGGATGTCGACCAGGTCCGCGACGAGGTCATGGGTGTCGTCAAGAGCGCGTTCCGGCCGGAGTTCCTGAACCGCATCGACGAGGTCATCCTGTTCCATCGCCTGCGTCGCCAGGACATGGGCAAGATCGTTGCGATCCAGCTCAAGCGGCTCGAAAAGCTGTTGTCCGACCGCAAGATCACGCTGTCGCTCGACCAGGATGCGATCGACTGGCTCGCCAACAAGGGTTACGACCCGGCCTATGGCGCGCGTCCGCTCAAGCGGGTGATCCAGAAGGAACTGCAGGATCCGCTGGCCGAAAAGATCCTGCTTGGCGATGTCCTGGACGGTTCGACCGTCAAGATCACCGCGGGCTCGGACCGGCTCAACTTCCGGTCAAAGCCAACGGTCGTGACGGAAGAAGCGGCATAAGCGCAATCGTTACCCTCCCCCTCGTGGGGAGGGTCGACGCGTAGCGTCGGGGTGGGGGGCTTTGACATACTTCACCCCGGTTCCAATAATTTGCTTCGCCAATATTTCTTTCACCGCCCCTCCCCACGTTGGGGAGGGTAAAGGTCAGCCATGACGCTCGATGACTACAACAGCTTCTGTGCCTCGCTGCCTGCCACCACCCATGTCGTGCAATGGGGCGGGGCGCATGTCTGGAAGGTTGGCGGCAAGGTCTTTGCCATTGGCGGCTGGAGCGACGGCGCGGGGCTCGCCGTTTCCTTCAAGGTCTCCGAAATGGCCTTCGACATCCTGAAGGAGCAGCCAGGTCTCAGGCCGGCACCTTACCTCGCCTCGCGCGGCATGAAATGGATACAGCGCCAGACCGGCGAGACCATGGACGACCAGGGCCTGCGCGACTACATCGGCGAAAGCCACCGGCTGATTGCGGTGAAGCTACCCAAGGCAACGCGCACGCAACTCGGCTTTCCCGTCTGACCTCGATTCGAGGGGCGCGCTTTGGCCGCTCCAAGGTCTCAAAATCCACCTAACGCGGTCATTTTCATGCCCCGTTCATGTTGGAAGGGTTAGCAGATCGTTATTGGATGTCGGTGGATAACAGTGATTCCACCGGGACTGCCTTGGCGGCAGTCGAGATTCGGAGAGATTTGGCGACCATGTTGCGCAAGATCGTTGTGCTTTCAGCCATGGCCACCGGCCTGTCGGCGCTCCAGGCAGCGGCTGCGGCCGCGCCTTCGGGCGGGCCGATGCCAATGCCTCCCGCGACAGACCGGCAGATGATCCGTCTGGCGCAAAACAGCGACGTCGAGATCTTCTACGACAGCCGGGGCAACCGCGTGCTCGTCGATCCCTACACCGGCAAGGTCATCGCCGTGCAGCCGCCGGAGAGCCGCCTCAACCGGCCGGCGCTGCGGCGCGAACAGCGCCGCCAGGAGCTGCGCCGCGACTACCGCCAGGGCGACGTGCTGCTCGGGCCGGCTGACGACGGCTATTACAGCGACGACGCGCTTGCCGTTCCGGCCGATCCCAATGGCGACGACTACTACAACAACGATCCCAACGCCTTCCCGGAGGCACCGGGCGGGCCGCGCGTCGTGTCACGCGAGCCGCTGCAGAGCCCCGACGACCAGCCGGCGCTGCCGGCCAGTCCGCGCATCACCGAGCAGCCGCTCGAGCCGTCGATCGCGGTCAAGGGCCGCGAGGACGTCGCTTCGCTGCAGATCCTGCTCGATCGTCTCGGCGCTTCGCCTGGTGTCATCGACGGCCGCTTCGGCTCCAATGTCGACAAGGCGCTGGCCGCCTACAACGAGATGACGGGCGCCAGCCTGAAGTCGACTGACGCCGAGGGCATCAAGGCAGCGCTCGCCGAGACCGGCGGCGACGCCTTCGGTTCCTACACCATCACGCCGGAAGACGCCGCCGGTCCATACATCGCCTCGGTGCCGGCCGACTACAGCGAGAAGGCCCAGCTCGAGCGCATGGCCTTCACCTCGGTCACCGAAATGCTGGCCGAGCGTTTCCACATGGACGAGAACTACCTCAAGGCGATCAACCCGGACCTCAACTTCAACCGGCCGGGCACCATCGTGAAGGTCGCCAATTTCGGCAAGCTGGTGAACAAGCCGGTTGCGCGCATCATCGCCGACAAGGGGCTGAAGCAGGTCCGCGCCTACAACGAGGCCGGCCAGCTTGTCGCCGCCTATCCGGCGACCATCGGCTCGGGCGACACGCCGTCGCCGACCGGCATCCATGCGGTGTCGCGCGTGGCCCTCGACCCCAACTACACCTACAATCCCAAGATCAATTTCAAGCAGGGCGAAAACGACAAGGTCCTGACCATCCCGCCGGGCCCGAACGGTCCTGTCGGCTCGGTCTGGATCGCGCTCGACAAGCCGACCTATGGCATCCACGGCACCCCCGACCCGTCCAAGATCGGCAAGACCGAAAGCCATGGCTGCGTGCGCCTGACCAACTGGGACGCCCGCGAACTCGCCAAGATCGTCAAGTCGGGCGTGCCGGTCGAGTTCATGGAATAGGGCAGGTTCGCGACCGCGGATCTGCACACGGTCGCGATTTTCATTTGCCTCCTGCCAGCCGTCACGCCGGTTTTTTCGGCAGCGCCATCACAAACACCAGGCTGACTGCAACGCCTGCCGCGGCGAGCCAGAAGGCGATCTGGATGCCGTCGGCGACGGCGACCTTCAGCGCATCGCCGCTCAAACCGCCGGCATGGCTGTTGGCAACCGCAATCAGCGCCGCCATGCCGATGGCGTGCCGACATTGAGCGTCGTCGATGCCATGCCGGAGGCGACGCCCTGCTCGTCACCGGCAAGGTATCTGCTGTCATCGACTTCGCCGGCTGCGGGATTGGGGATCCCGCCTATGATCTCGCCAGCCTGTCGGCCGGCCTGGGCGATGAATTCCTGGCGCTGATGGCGCCGCAATATCCCGGCATCGCCGCGATGTCGGATCGCATCACATTCTATCGCAGTACCTTTCCGCTGCTCGACGTGCTCTTCGGCGTCGACCATGGCGACTCGGCTGCGCTGGAAGCGGGGTTGCGGGCGTTGGACGTGCCGGCAGCGTGACCTTGCATTACGGCAAAACCTGTCGGCAAATGGCGCGAGGTCGAGAGAGCCCAGAATGAACATCCGCCCCGAACAGCCCGCTGACGTCGACACCATCCGGACGCTGACCCGCGCCGCCTTCGCCAATGCTCCGCATGCGAGCCAGACCGAGGCGGCGATCGTCGATGCCTTGCGCGATGCCGGCGCGTTGACCCTGTCGCTGGTGGCAGAGGATAATGGCGAGATTGTCGGGCACGTCGCCTTCTCGCCGGTGACTGTCGGCAAGGATGTCGGATGGTACGGCCTCGGGCCGGTTTCGGTCTGGCCTGAAAGCCAGGGCAGGGGCATCGGCCAATCGCTGATCCGCCACGGGCTCGACGTGCTCCGGCAGATGGGCTCCAAGGGCTGCGTGCTCATTGGCGATCCGGCCTACTACAGCCGCTTCGGCTTCATCACCGATCCCGCCGTCACCTATGGCGACATTCCGCCGGAATATGTCCAGCGCCTCGCATTCGGCCAGCACATTGCCAGCGGCGAAATCGCCTATCACGCCGGGTTCGAGGCAAGCTGAGACGGCGAGCGCTCAGTGCACGCTCGCCGTCTCCCTGGCGAGAATCTCGACCAGCCGGTCGAACCCCGTTTCGGTGCCTGTAATGCGCGCCGCCATTGCCTCGGGGGTGCCGAGAAAGGCAAGCTGCTCGGTGAACCTCATCCGCGTCCGGCCTGCTTCGGGCAAAAGCTCGATGGTGGCCAGCGATGCCGAGATGCGCTTGCCGCCATGGCTCATTTCGAAGCCGTAGATGATGCGCCGTTCGGCCACGATGTCGAAATAGTCGGCGCGGAAAGCGAGCTCTGCGCCGTCCGGCATGCGCCAGCTTTTGGCCTCGATGCCGCCGACACGAAAATCAAAGCTGTCCTCGAGCGTGATCCAGTCGGGATGGCAGTCGTTCCATGCGCGCTTGAGTTTCTGGTCCGACCAGAAGCGGAAGGCGTGTTTCGGGGATGCCGGCAGCTCGCGCTCGATGGTGAACGTCTTGTGCGTGACGGTTGTCGTCATTCGCTTTCCTCCTCGGGAAAATCCTTCATCGCCTGCACGAGGCGGTCAAATGCCTGGTTCATTGCAGTCTGCCGCTGTCTCACCCAGTCGTCTATGCCGGACAATGCCGTGGGCTCGATCGTGTAGGTGCGGGTCCGCCCGACCTTGCGCGAGGCGACGATGCCGCCGTCCTCCAGCACTTTCAGATGTTTCAGCGCCGAGGGCAGCCGCATGCCATGCGGTTCCGCCAATTGCTTGACGGTCGCCGGGCCCATGCTCAGCCGTTCGACCATGCCGCGCCGACCAGCGTCGGCAAGGGCCGTGAAAACGCGGTCCAGTTGTTGCGGTTCGATCATTGCTGCGTCCCGTCCTTGTCAGGCCTGTTCGTGTCAGGCGTCGTCATGGATAAACCGTTCCGGCATGGCTTCGCGATAGGGGAAGAAGTGGAAATAGGGCCGCGCCTCGTTGATCGTGCGCCGAACCGATGGACGCGCGACAAGTCGCTCGAAATAGGCGGCGAGATTGCGCTGCCCGCCGGCGAAGGGATGAACGATCGAGGCGTAGAACAGGCCCGGTGCCGCGGCGCAGTCGGCGATGGTGAAGTCCGCGCCCATCGCCCAGGTCTTTCCAGCCAACTGGCTCTCGATCATCTGGTAGGCGGTGTCGAGCGTCCGCCGCGCATCCGCCACCCCGACCGGATCGTTACCGCCTTCGGGCCTTATCCTGTCGGTCACGATCTTCTGCATCGGCACGCTGATGTAGAGATCGAAAAAACGTTCCCACAGCCGTGCGTCCAAACGGCGCTCGGCGTCCGTGGGCAGCATCGGCGTCGGTCCGGGATAGTGCCTTTGCACATACTCGATGATGATGCTGGTCTCCGGCACCACGCGGTCGCGCGCGCCGTCGTGCAGCACCGGGATCTTGCCAACCGGCCATTTCGCCGTCAGTGCCGCCGTCTCGCCGGGGTCACCGAGATCGACGGTCACCGGGCGGAAGTCGGTTCCGTTCTCGTAAAAGGCGATCAGCACCTTGTGGCAGAACGAGGCAAGAGGATGGGTGTAAAGCGTCAGCGCCATTGAGGTTGCTCCGATAGTTTCCGCATTGGGAAACTATTTGTCTCTTGTGGGATTGGCAAGCGGAAAGTTTCCGAAGGAGGAAACTATCGGGTTTTCGGCTGACGGGCATCAGATGTTGAACGTGGAGAGGTTTTCCACGGTCAGTGACATTCTCGCTTGTCGAACATCCACGACGGGTTCTCGCAGCATCTCATCGGTCGCGATCCTTCGCACCCCCCTCTGGCCTGCCGGCCATCTCCCCCACAAGGACGGAGATTAGTCGCGTCACCGGCGGCGCTCATCCTGCAGCGTTGCAAGGAGTAGCTTTGCGAAGCTGGTGATTGGCCGGGCGCCGATGAAGGCGTGATCTCCCTCCTTGTGGGGGAGATGGCCGGCAGGCCAGAGGGGGGTGCGAAGGAATGAGACGGGAAAGGTTGGCTTCGTAGGGCACTGCCCTCGAAGCTCCATTGTCAGGAACCTTGTCACCAACCCGCGTGGATAGCCGCGCCCGATTTTCCACGCCCTCCAAACCTCCCGTACAATCATCTCAGTTCCTCCCACGGGAACGCCGGTCGCGACGGTGATCAGTGGGGAGGGGCCGGCGCCTCCGGCGGCGAGCCAACGTAGCTCATCGCCCGGGGAGGTTCCGTCGAAAGGTTCCCCTCCCGGGACTACGCCCGGGGTGCGCTGGACGAGCGCTAGTGAGGCCATCGAAAAGCGCAAATGCTTCAAGGCGGCCTGCGGAAGCGGAACGGGCGGAAACAGAAATCGCCGGCGGAGCGCGAGGTTCGCGCCACATATCACTAATCGGCAGGCCCGGCCTCGCGCCCCGCTTCCCGAAGGTTTCTCCCAACACGGGAGTGTTCTTTGACAATGGCCAGACCGGAAACGGGGCGTGGCGGTGAAGAAACTTGGCTCGCCCTCATCCTGAGCCCGTCGAAGGATGGGAAGACGGCTCGGCAGCGATAGACGCCAAACACCAACGCCGTCATCCCGGCCGAGCGAAGCGAGAGCCGGGACCCATTGACTGGATCATCGTCGGGCTCGGCCGGGTCCTCGTCCTGGCGGCCTTCACGAATGCGACCGCAAACCCAGACCCCGGCTGCGCTGATCAATAGCCCCGGGCCTCGGTTCGCTCGCCCGGGATGACGCGCGTGATCTGCGTCCTCACCATGCGAGAAGCCATGTCGCCTGGCTTCCAGAAATCGTCCCCCTGGTCGCTTCCCGTCCAACACGTGCCCACATAATCTCACCCTCATGGACATTTCCGACACCCCGCCTGCTCCAGCCAACAACAACCACGTCTTCTGCCCGCCGGAGGCAAGGCGCTACGTGCTTGTCTCGGCGATCCTTGCCTCGAGCATGGGCTTCATCGACGGCTCGGTGGTGTCGCTGGCCATGCCGGTCATCCGGGCCGACCTCGGCGCGACCCTTGTCGACGCCCAGTGGATCAGCAACGGCTACATGCTGTTTTTGTCGGCGCTCGTGCTTCTTGGCGGTGCCGCCGGCGACGTTTTCGGCGTCCGCAACATCTTCGCCACCGGCATCGTCCTGTTCATGATCACCTCGGCCGCCTGCGCGCTCGCCGTCGATGCCGAAATGCTGATCATCATGCGCGCCGCGCAAGGGGTCGGTGCCGCCCTGATGGTGCCGGGCAGCCTCGCCCTCATCGCCAAATCCTATCCCAACGCGACGCGCGGCAAGGCGATCGGCCAGTGGGCGGCGTTCTCGTCGCTGACCACCGCGATGGGGCCGTTCGTCGGCGGCATGGTGCTGTCGTTCGGCGCCGAATGGATGTGGCGGCTGATCTTCGCCATCAACGTGCCGATCGGCCTCGTCGCGCTCGCCATGCTGCTCAAGAAGGTGCCGCAGGACCGTCCGTCGTCGAAGCGCCGGCTCGACATTACAGGCGCGGTGCTTGCCACCGCCGGCCTTGGGCTGATGGCCTGGGGGCTGACCGCCTTCGGCCTGCCGGCCGCGGACCGCGCCGTCGCGCCCTGGCTGTGGATAGCGGTCGGCGCCGTCATCTTCGCCGGCTTCATCGTGTGGGAGAAATGGGCGCGGGCGCCGATGGTCAAGCTCGAGCTGTTTGCCTCGCGCGCCTTCACCGGCGCCAATCTCTACACGCTGGTCCTGTTCTTCGCCTTCAACGCGGTGCTGTTCTTCCTGCCGATGACCGTCGTCTCGGGCTGGGGCGCCAAGGAATGGGAAGCGAGCCTGCTGTTCTTGCCACTGTCCTTGTTCATCGCCGGCCTGTCGAGCTATTCGGGCCGGCTGTCCGACGCCATCGGCCCGCGTTGGCCGCTGACCGTTGGCGCTGCGATCGTCGGCATTTCTTATGTCGGTCTCGCGCTGACGATGCCGCTGATGATGTTGTGGCAGGTGACGTTCCCGATCCTGCTGCTCAAGGGCCTCGGCATGGCGATCGTCGTTTCGCCGGTGTCGGCGGCGGTGATGCGGGCGACGCCAGAGGAAGACACAGGGTTGGCATCCGGCATCAACAACGCGCTCGCCCGCGCCGCCGGCCTGATGGCGGTGGCCTCGCTTGGTGCAGTCGCCGGCGTTGTCTTCGCAAATGTCGTGGGAACGGCGGCACCGGGCGCCGAGTTCGGCGCCTTCGTCACCACGCCGCTCGATGCCGGGGCGGAAGCCTTGCGGGTTGCCGCCACCAACGATGCCTTTGCGGCCATCGCGGCAATCGCGGCTGTGATGTGCTTCGCGGCGGCAGCCGTCGCCTGGGTCACCCAGCCGTCATGGAAGAGGAAGGAGAAGAGTTAGCCGCTGACCTTTGCGGTGCTCGCGACCTTCAGCGCATCCTTGTTTTCGTCCTTGAGCAGGTCGTCGATGCGCTCGCGCTCGCGCTTGAAGGCGACGAGTTCGTCGCCCTTGAGCACGCGGCCGGTGGGCAGGCGCACGCGCATCGGGTCGACCTTGGTGCCGTTGACGATCAGCTCGTAGTGCAGATGCGCGCCGGTCGACAGGCCGGTGGTGCCGACATAGCCGATGACCTGGCCCTGGCGGACGCGGGCACCGGGAACGACGCCGGGCGCGATGCGGCTCTGGTGGTTGTAGGACGTCTCGTAGCCATTGGTATGGCGGATCATCGTCTGCTTGCCGTAGCCGCCGGCCCAGCCCGCCTTTTCGACGACACCGTTGCCCGAGGCGATGATCGGCGTGCCGGTGGGCGCTGACCAGTCGACGCCGGTGTGCATCTTGACGTAGCCGAGGATCGGGTGCTTGCGGCCGCCGAAGCCGGAGCGGAACTTGCCGTTGGGGAGCGGGTTGCGCAGCAGGAACTGGCGCGCGCTGCGGCCGTCCTCGTCGAAATAGTCGATCGCGCCATCGCCCATCTGGAAGCGGTAGAAGTTGCGCGTGTTGCCGCCGAAATTCGCCGAGACATAAAGCAGCTCGGAATCGGCGGAAGCCTTGTCGTCGCCGTCGGGCTGCGAGAAGAACACCTCGATGCGGTCGGACGGATTGAGCCGCGACTGGAAGTCGACGTCGGACGAGAGCAGCCGGACCAGCTTCTTGGTCATGTCCTGAGACATGCCGTAGGAATAGGCCGCCCGGTAGATGCCGTCATAAACAGTAGGTAGCGCACTGCGCGATGTCGGTATGGTCGGCGTGTCGTCGAAGGCGGTGGCGATCTCGGGGTTTGGCTCGGGCTCGTCGCCGGGAACGAACTGGTTGCGGTCGTCGAGCGCAATCGTCAGGATATGCTGGGTGCGGTCGTAGACGCTGGTGCGCACAATCTTGCCGACGTCGCCGCGAACCTCGAGACCGACGCGCAGAACGGTGCCGGCCTTGAGCGCCGTCGCATTGAGCAGCCGCGAGACGGCATTGGCCATGCCTTGCGCGTCTTCGCCGGCATAGCCAGAGTCGGCCAGCGCATCGACGATCTTGCGGTCCTTTTCGAAGGCGATGATGTCTTCGGCATAAGAAAGTGTCTCGGGATCGACGTCGGCGCGCGCGGTGACCGAAACGTTCTCGGGCACGATCTTGATGCCGTAGGAGCCGGCGAGCGTCTGGTCGGCGAAGGCGTCGCCGAAACGCTGCGGATCGACATAGTGCAGCGAGGCGACCTGGATGTCGCCTTCGGTCAGGTCGCCGCCGGCGTCGCGCACCACCTTTTCGACTTCATTGGCCGAAAGCGCCGAGCTCTCGTCGAAGGCCGCGGTCTCCACGGGGAAGTCGACGGTCTTGAGGCTCATCTCGCTCTCGACCTTGACGCCATAGATCTGGCCGGTCGCGGCAGTCGCTGGTGGCTGTGCCGGGCCGTCTTCGGCGAACACGGTCAGCGGATCGAAGGCGGGATAGCTGCGCGTCGTTGGATGCGAGGCGGCCAGCGCCATCTTGATCTGGACGAAAGGCATGGTGCGAATGACTTCGCGGTCGCCCTCCTTGGTCAGCATGGAAACCTCCATGCGGCGCCGGTCCTTGGCCTTGGCGATCTGGCGCAGCGGCGCCAGCCGGGTGGTCTTGGCGCGCTGGCCGGCATCGCCGCTGGCGGCAAGGGTTGCAAGTTCGGCGATTTCTGGTGGGGTCGCAAGCTTTTCGCGGCCGTCGAGGGCGGCAAAAAGTGCCACGCCCATCAACACACTCGAGGTCACGCCGGTAAGGAAGGTGCCCGAAAGCCAGCGTGCAGAGACCTCGCGTCGGTCCGGGGGACCGGCGCGGCCATCCGCGATAAGCGGCGGCTCATTGCCGAGCTCGGCTATGGTCTGGTCCGTATCCTGCATCCAGTACGGCTAAAATCCCCGGCGCTTCGCGCCCGCTTGCTTTTAGTTGCCAAGACATTTGCCTGTCATGACGCTCCAAGTCAACGAAGCCGCATCCACGGCACCGACAGACCTGCCCCACCCTCTTATATATAGGCGATGCGCACAGACTCGATTTCGCACCAGAGGCGTTTGAGACATCTGCCCGCATTGGGGCGGGAATAGGGCTCCGGCCGGGGCTGGGGACGTCGTCCTGCTCTATATAGGAGAAGCCCGATGCCGCCGACCGGTGCGGCGCTCCTTGTGACGCCGGCGTGCAAGTGCCGGCTTCATATGGTGAGGTGCATGTCGTTTCGGCGGGCTCTGTCTCGGCTAAGCACTTCGGCGACTGGATCTGGCGGTTTTGCCCTGGCCTGTGGACTGTGTCGTGGCTGTTCGTTGCGCCTTCCGCAGGGTTTGCAAGGGTTTTGTTGGCTTCCGAGCTTTCTGTCTTAAAAAATTCGCAAAAGCTGGAAAATTGCGTTGACAGTCTGGAGGGGCGGCGACTATATACGCCTCAACAACGAGGGCGGCGCGCCGCTGGCGGCC
>NZ_JAFLWW010000004.1 GCF_018555685.1 Aminobacter anthyllidis | reverse complement strand
CTCGGCCGCCAACTTTCTCCAGTACCAACCGCTTCACTTCACCGATGTGGGCCTCATCAGGGCCATAGACTTCCGTCCCGATGACTTTGTCGCTCTCGATCAGATTATTCATTTCTCGCTCCTGCGGATTCGAGTGACGTACAGGATCGGCCAACGCGTCGTGGAGCGAGTGGTTCCGAGATCGCGGTAAACTCTTTCCTGACCTCAACCCACTGATCACGGGGAGACGGAACCAGGCTAGAATTTTCAGCACACTCTCACCGAACATCATGGCCCGCGCCGTGGTCATCGGCGTGTCTGGCATGCCGTCCGTCCCAAGTTGGATGATGAGCGTCCCGGCGCCCAACAACCGCCCACGAGTCTTGTGCAACTCGAGACCGGTATGCCGGCTCGCTGTTGGTCGAGTGCTGCTCGCGCGCTTCAAGCTCCCGCCGAACCGTTTGGGCGACCACCTCGCGGACGGCGGGAACATCGACTCAAGCGAGATATTCGGTTTGACCGCCACCTTGTCGAGCACACGCCCGATGACGGTTTCAAGGACCTTCCCGGCGATTAGTGGCCCAAGGAAGTTATGTCGATTTCCTTGTACGGGAAGAGCCGGGAGAGGACGCGGGAGAGCCAGCCGCGCGCAGGCTCAGGCGCGGGAATGGGAGCCGGGCTGGGATGCGGCGTTGGCGCAGGCTTGGTAGGCGTCGGCGCGACAGGGCCAACGGGCCCCAGGTTGCCGAGCCCATCTGTGTGATGGGCTTCGGAAGTCGGCTCTGGCCGAAGATGGTTTCATAGCACTCGGGCGGCGCGCTGCCGGCGTCTGTCCGGTAAATGAAGTCGAGCAGCATCGCCGCCCGGAGGAGCGGTTTTATCCATGGAACGAATCCTTCGATTTCGGAGTTTGATGGCGGTGTAAAGGGAGGCTAAAATGACGACCGATCTGAAGTCGTCTCGCAGCGACAATGACCTTCGAAGACGCGCTGTATATCTCCGTGGTTCTGGGGGCTCTCGTGTCGATCACATGGCTATCGACCATTTGAACGACGTTCCAGGACCGTGCTGGACAGACCTGTTTTACATTGCCGTGGCGTTTGGTACGGCTAGCGGGATATTCTGGCTGGCCGGCTACTAGGTAGTCTTGGCCGCAGTGCCGCCCCCCCTGTTGGGAACAGTTCTGCCCATTGTGATATTCTTAGTTAGATGTGATTAATGTAACGACAGGGTTTCGCGGGGGCGGTGATCTGGAGTTGCTTTGATGAGCGACCGACCCATGAGCGCAGGCGACCATGTCCTTGTGCGGCTTGAAGTGACCCACCGACTGAACGACGGCTATCTGATTGTGGCGAGACCTGGCGTCACGCCGATAACCGTTCATGAGGACGATGTTCTAACAATTGCGGTGCCCGAGAGGCACGCGAAGGCAAAGCCTTCTCGACTAGCTGCGTTTGGGTAATCCACATCTTCACGATGGCAGAAGCTCGGCTCCTGGCCCAGGGCGTTGAAGGAAGATGCGGGACGATCAATTCGCGGACATCGTTCGTCTGATAGAGAGTGCCGGCTCGCCATCTCCGACTTCGCATATACGTCCAGGCAGCCAAGAGCCCAGCGCTTTATCACGAGGTCAAGTCAGCGACTTGACCTTCTCCACGGTGCGACCCGGCGCTCGCCGTGGCGCCGTTACTTTGGCATTCATGTTTTCCCGACAGAGGAACAAATCCGACCATATCGGCTTTACACGCCGGGAGTTGCTACGATGCGTGCGGATCAAATATCGGATGCGGAAGCGATACGCCTGGAATTGCGAATCCTGCGCCGCCGAATATCCGAAATGGGAAATAGTCGCCTGTTCGATGAGGTTGAAGCACTGATTTCCCTCGCCGAGGCCCAGGTCGAGAGAACGATTGTGAAATTGCGACGGGAGCGACCCTAGTGGTGAAATCTGACGCTTGGTACCCAACGAAACAGCTGCTCAGGGTGGAAAGCTGCCGCTCGTTTAAGAACGGTAGCTACCTTTTCCATCCGGATCCGCGATGCGACGTCGTTCTGTTTGAGTTCCTGAAGACGCTCCCATGCTTCGAAGAAGCTGGGTCTGGCACAGACTTCGATATCCCAAACAACTAATTGTGGCCCGTCAACCGTGTCAAACCATTCGGAAGTTCGCTTTAGGTACGCCACCGTGCAGCGAGTGCGAGTTGAAGGTGTAGTCTTAGAGGTCCTCTAAACGCTTCCAAACTGAAACCGTCGCCGACATCCGATTGTCAAACCCAGAAGCCTTAATTTCGGAGGCTATAGTTTCGTCAGGAATTCGCCACAAGAAGCCCGGGTGATCCTGGGCGAGCCTATCTGCCCGTGAGAGTTGTTGAAGAATATAGCGAGACGGATGGAGAAGCGTAAAAAGATGCTGTCTGCCTAAGGCGCGAGCTTGCCCACAAACCATCGAGAGGTGTTTGTGTGAACAGACAGAGTGTGGCAGCGGGGCAACATTTGATGACCCAAATATCACTTCAACTATCGGTTTAAGTATGCTCTTCACGGATGTCTGTTATGTTTTAGCGGGGGCTAAAGTGGAGCGTTGCCGTGAAAAAACTGTTCCTGACTTCCGCTTTCCTGCTCGGTCTTTCCGGCATCGCTTCGGCGGCCGATGCAGTCGTTCTTGAACCGACACCAGAAGCGAGCCTCGCTCCGGTTTTTACCTGGACCGGGGGTTACGTTGGCTTGCAGGCCGGCTACCTGTGGGGCGACGGACACAGTTCATATCCTACCGGAGCATTCGCAGACCCTGACATCGACGGTTGGCTTGTCGGCGGATACGTGGGCTACAACTATCAAATGGCCAACAACATCGTGCTAGGCATCGACGCCGATCTGGCATGGAGCAATGCAGACGGATTTGGCGACGGAATGCTGGCGGGCGGCATTCCGGTTGGGCCGGGCACCGGTGATCTCTACGAACTCACCTGGTCCGGAGCCGCTCGTCTCAGAGTGGGCTACGCCATGGATCGGTTCCTCCCGTATCTTGCAGGCGGCCTAGCCTTTGGCGACGTTGACGTTACCCCGTTCACCGCTGGCGTTGCGGGCACGACGGTTGGAGACAACATGGTCGGATGGACTATTGGCGCGGGCGTTGAATACGCGTTCACTGACAATCTGATCGGTCGCGCGGAGTATCGCTACACGGATTTTGGCGACTTCGATATTGCGCCTGGTGCTTCGGCGGAATTGACAACACACGACGTTCGTCTCGGCATCGCGTACAAGTTTTAACCGGAACGTTCCCTGGGCTGGAGGGGGTATGGCGATGCCCCAGGAGACTCCAGGTCTTGGCGGTCATCGTGCATCCGGTGGTGGGCGTATCGTCGTGCGACCGCACGGGCAAGGGTGGGAAAAGTGCGCGTTATTGCAACCCCCTCGCTCGTCCGCGCGTTGAAGCTAATGGAGTTTACGCCCAACATTTGGCTTAAGGACGGAGAGTTCTCGCTTCGCGAGATCCTATCGGTTCCTGATGCTGTCGAATTTCTGGAAGCTTGGCCGCTGGATAAGCGCAATCCTTTTTTCTACCTAGCGCAAAACGCGCTCCAGGGCGCCATCAATGGCTCCATTCCGCTAGAGGAAGCGAGGGAGTCATTTGAAACATTCTGCAGTGAAGTGGGGATACTGGCTAGCGCACACATGAAGGATTGACCGCACGTTCTTGTTCGGGGCCTGTGGCATCGGTCCCCCAGCGGCTCGTCCACAATTACGAAGTCGAGAAGTCGGCGTGGCAGCATGGGCTGGCTGCATAGACAACGAACTCTCCGTCGCGGGAACGTCTTCCGGAAGGTCTCCGTTGAATTGGAAAGGAGTCCCGGCATGGAAAGCAATCCGACGTACCCTTTCGATCTGGCAATTGCAATTGCCGCGGCGAAGGGGCTTTCGCCTACTGCCCGCCGGTGACCTCCTCAACGGTTAAAGGCCGCCCGTGCGGGGTCGCACGGGCGGCTGCGGGCCAGCGGGGTGGAGGGCGGGCGGGCACCCCGCTAGCGAAATTCGCTGAAACTGAGGGCCGGCTTTGTGTGTGGGCAGGCCATCCTCGCACGGAGGCAAGCCGTTGGGGAGCGTCTGTGCGGCACCGACGTACCCTTTGGGCGTGAGCGTATGGTTCACCGCCGAAGGTCAGGTACTCCACAGCCAGCCGACGCGTGTCATTACCAAGACCGTTGCTTGTCGCCGTATGCCTGGCCAATGGCAAAACCCAGTACAAAGCCGATCAGACCGCCAACCAACATTGCGGTAGAGATAGTGCCTGGATTTTCTTTCACTGTCTCCGAAACCGACTGCGCCTGAGACCGCAGCGCCTGTGTGGCGTTTGCCGCCCGGTCACTCGCACCACTGTACCACCCAGTCACCTCGTCCACGGCTTCCTCTGCGCGCTCGGCCAGGACTTTGTTAATCTTTCCAATCTCGCGCCTCATCTGCGCGACTTGCTTTTCCAAGGCTTCTTGAGATTCCTTTTGGGTCGTTTTGGGCGACCCTTTGTCGTCTGTATCTGCCATGACGATCTCCTCTCGGGTTGTGATTGAACGGTGGGTGGTCCCATTTGTTCCCAATCCGGAGAACCGTCTCTACTGGTCGACGTGGGCCTCTTTAGCAAAGGAGGAAGGCCCATGAAGACGCGCACCTCAGCGGTTTCATATGGCCCAGGCGGCCGTCGAACAGATGGAGCCGGGTTCGGCCATCATCAACAAAGGCCAGATCTATGATTTGTTGTCTTTCGGACATGGCTCCTCTCCCAATGTTGACGGAAAACTGTAAACGGACCTCTGCAAGGTTCGTTCCCGACGCCGGCGGACGTCGGACCGGGAGCTAACCAATTGGCCAAGGGATGGATGTCAGCGTTACCAGTCGGACAAGAGTGCGGCCGTTTCTATGAGTTCCACCTGCTGGCTGAAGCGATCACGGTAGATCGTCATGGCAGCGTCATGGGTGTCGTCAGCTGAGCTGCAGATCGCATCCTCCACCAGCAGGACCCTGAGCCCCGGTCTATGGCGCCCATCACTGTTGCGGCCACACAGATGTCAGTTTCCCCGCCTGTGATAACCAGCGTGTCGAATCCACTAACCTGCCGTACGAAATCTCCAGACACCCAGGGGGAATATACGTGTTTGTCTGCGACGCGCGCCGGAGGACAAAAGCGAGCCAGTGACCCGACAAGTTCAACTTGGTCTGCGCCGATTGCCTCTAAAGTCATGCGCGACCATTTCAAATAATAGCGTCGCCACGCGCCAACGCCTTCTCCCGGGCGTCGAGCCGGCACAAACCGGGTAAATATTGTCTGGGAAGCATGTTTCGCCACGATCTCTTCAATCCGAGGCAATTATTTCAGGCATCCAGGGCATAGCCCATTCGCTGTCGCCCGCAAACATCAACTGCGTGTCAACGCACACATGGGCGCATCTTTCCCCAATCGGGCTAAATTCTAGAGCCGAAGAGGTCCTCATTCTGAAGCCTTTGAGGAAGTAGGAAAAGCCGAGCCCGCTTTTCGAGCCCGGCCATATCGCTAAGCTGCGAGCGCTTTCCTGTTGGCTGAACTATCGGCGATTTTTGTGAGATCTCGATCTGTAGTCTCTTCTTCGGCCAGCGTTTGCTGAAGGAGCTTAACCGCGTCCGGCTTGTTCAGAATTTCGGCCCACCGTTTCAAGGTTCCGTACCGCGTCATCTCGTAGTGCTCGACCGCCTGAGCTGCGGAGATCAACCCGGCGTCGCCAGCAGGCGTTCCCTTGAACTCTTCGAGGATTTCCTCACCCTCTTCGATAATACCGTCGATGGCGGGACAGGTCTTTCCCTGCGCTCGTTTGCCGAATATTTCAAAGACCTGCTGCAGCCGTTCGACATGGCCTTCTGTCTGGTCCCGATGTTTTTCGAAGGCGGCCTTCAACTCTGTCGATTGCGCACCGCGCGCCATTTTTGGAAGCGCTTTGAGGATTTTACGCTCAGCATAGTAGATGTCTTTCAGCGTGTCGAGGAACAGGTCGTCAAGACCTTTCGGTTTGGTCGGCATGTCGATCTCCTACACATTGGTCCCTCCGCGGACCCTCAATGTGCAGCCGAATTTATGGTTCCAGCCTCCATAGGTATTGTGGCAAAAGTGATCGCGCGCAGCGTCGGACGTTCTCAGGCACTGCGGAGAATGGCGGATGATACATCGGGGGTTACTCGCAAGGAGGGCCTATTGGTGCCTTGTCGGGTTCGCGCAACCTGGATGAACCAGGCGGCGAACCTTCGCGCTCGATCAGTCTAGCCGATGCCTCCCACGGGTTCAGCTTGGAACAGCCAGCCCGCAAAATGCCTACGCCCCAACCCGCGGAACCCTACACCTTGCGCCGCGTTTTTGTGTCGACGCGCATTGGATCGTTTTGCGCGACAAACCGTTGCGGAGTTGATTCAGACATGAAGGTGCGAGCCTCGGGGGCACGGGTCAGAGGCGAGTCGATTAGTAGGCGCGCGTAGAAAATCCACCCCACTCTAGATGTCTCGCGAAAACAGTCACCATTGGCAAACGAGCGGAAAGCATGGCGCTACTAAATATTGCCCGTCCAGGCGCCAACTTCCGCGCAATGGTGATATTCATAACTGCTATCCCGCTGGTGTTTGTCGTTAGCGGTCTCGCCATTCGGTATGCGGCGTTCGCTTCTATATCTGCAGAACCAACCTTTGAGGCCTATGCTCGTACGCTGTGCAGGTGGGATTGTTCTTGGTATGTCGGCATTGCAGAAAAGGGCTACGAGCGCTTTCCCATAGCCAACCAAAGCAACGTCGGCCGCTGGGGGTTCTTCCCCCTCTATCCGATGATCGTCGGAATGATTGGGACGGTTTTCCCCTTCCCCACGATAGTTGTGGCGACAATAACTTCGATCGCATGCAGCTACGCGGCCTGCGTAGTAGCTTGGCCGCTGCTTGAGAAAAACGTTCGGGCTTATGTGCTCTATTGCGCATTCCTGCTCAGCGGCCCGTTCTCTTTCCACTTCACAACCTTCTTGACCGAACCACTCTTCGTTCTCCTGACTTCGATCGTCTTTCTGGCGCTCAAACGATCCAACTACCTTGCCGCGGGCTTATTTTCCGCACTCCTCTCCGCCACAAGAGTGGTTGGGGCGTTCGTGGTGTTTGCCACCGTCATTCAGATGTTCAAGGACTATCGCCAGCAAGGAGGAGCGATCAGGTCGTTTCCGGTGTGGGTCTTTGGTCGGCCGGATCTTCTAATTGCTATCCTCATATCGCCTGCAGGGCTATTCGCTTACATTCTGTTTCTGTATCTCACTGTTGGCGACGGTTTTGCATTCTTGCATGTCCAGCGTGCCTTCGGCCGGGTGGCCGGGAATGTATTTCTTTACTTGTGGGAAGGGCTCTCAGCCATGCCGACGGCTGGATGGATACCCACTGCCCCGCAATGGAGCGCCTTCGCCGCCATCGGCGGATTGGCGTTGTGCGGCGTCCTGGCATTTCGCAAGCAATATGGCGCGGCGGTCTTCTGCGCGATCTGCATCACCCTGCCCCTGATAACCAACCTCGCCTCGATGGTCCGTTACGTCGTTGGACTGGCCCCGCTGACAATCATGCTGATGCAACTCCTGTCAGCATCAAAGCTGACATGGCTTGCCGCTTTAGCTCTTTTCCTGGGGGCCTGTTATCCGATGACTAAGGCTTGGATTGGAGGCTATCTTGCCTTGGTCTAACATCGCGGCCGCCCAAAGCCGCGCTGCCGTGCTTGGCGGCTATGCGCTCGCGTTAGCACTGGCTGGGGCAGAGATCTCGATCCTTGCATTGGCTGTCCATCCCAAGGTCGGCCCCGACTACCGAGCCTACTATATCGACCGAACGACTACGTGCCTGAACCGCGACGCTGTCGGCAGTTACACAATTGGCGAAACGATCTCGTTCAAACGCGAGGGTCACAAACAGGCGAACAACATCAAGGTTTGCGGTTGGTCCGGGCCAGCGGGTGACGGCACCCATTCCCTTGGCGAGACTTCGCGCCTTCGCGTGAATGTCACCCGACCCAGCCTGGGCGGCCTGAAAGCGACGCTGGAAATGTCAGCGGTCCTTCGACCACCACAGACTGAGCAAAGAGTTGTGGTCTTGGTGAACGGCATTCTCGCCCACAAAATGGTGCTTTCAGGCAAGGAACCGCAACAAGTCTCGTTCGTAATTCCACAGGCCGCTCTAGCAGGGGCCAAGACACTCGAGATCGCCTTTGATTATCTCGACGGGATTCCACCCACCCGGTCAGCCAGCAACATATACAAGCGTGCCATCAAACTGGTCTCGTTTCGGCTGAATGAAACAGGCGAAAAGCTTAGCCCTACTGATCTGATTTCCGGTCCGTAAATACCCACCGATCCAACACAAAGAAATTCACAGCTGGAACCAGGATGCATGTAACCAGGATTGCAAACCCAGGATGCAGACTGAACCCACCAGTCAGAACGGCGGGTGCGATGTAGGCAATGGCAAGGCCTGCCGCTGTCAGAAGCACAAAGCGCGGACCTTCCGATCGATGCGATCCGTTGGATATGAAAGTTATCGATCTGTGGGCCAAGTACGAGAATAGGGCAGCACCCGCATAGGCGGCCAACGATGCCTCGACTGGCGTGAAGCCGATCCAGTCCAATTCAGCAAAGATGATCGCCAGGGCGGCATACAGGCCTGTCGCAGCGATGCCGACCAAACCAAAGCGTGTCAGCAGTCTTACCCTGAGCCTGGCCGTGAAGCGGTTTTCAGGCGCGCGCGCTGCACGCATACTGAGCACCTAGAGGCAGCGGAGCAAGCCAACTTTCGACCTTTCTGGTGAACGACCCAGCCGTCGGTAGAAGCAGGAAATGCTCTGAGCGAATCTCTGCAAATCTTGCTATTTGAAAAAGTGATGCAGCCGTCCTGGAACTGAGCAGAACAGCGTCGTTGTCAAAAGGACATCTGAATACCGCGAGACGGGTCAACGGATTGTAGGGGTTGTGCTCGATGATGCAGGCCAGCCCATGCGGTCGCAGGACACGCTGCATTTCCTTGAAGAATGCCTCCCAGCAGTCTGGCGGAACGTGATGGAGCACGCAACTCGCAAATGCCAGATCAAACGCGCCATCCTCATAGGGCAGACGAGACAATGTGCTAACGTGGTAGGCGTGGGTGGGATTGTTCTGCCGAGCGCGCATGATCGATTGCTCTGAGATGTCGCAGCCATTCAAGGTATCGAACACGCCGTCGAGATGCGGGTGGAGTGAACCAATGCCGCAGCCTATATCCAGCGCCCGTACTTCCGCTCCACCGTGCCGAAGTCCCCGTTCGATCACGAGGCGCCTAAGAAGATCAGACTTGGCCATCAGAAAAAAGTCATGCCTGAGGCCAGAAAACCGGATGGATCTTTCGACCACCTCCCCGTAACTGGATTTGTAGCCGTCGAAGAGTTCGCCCATCAGCCAACCTTCCGAACCTGATATTCGGACGACCCTTCGACGCTCGCTCGGGCATGCCCTTTCTCGTCAAAACCGCTGCGCCGCTCGATCACGTATAGGGGGCGGCGTTTCACCTCGGCGTGGATACCACCCACGTAAAGTCCGACGACGCCAGTCATGAAGAGATTGACGCCACAAAGGAACGACACAATCACGACGGTGGACGTCCAGCCGGCAATAACGCCGCTCTCGAAGATCCAGGCGAGCATTGCGTAAACCCCATACGACATCGCAAGCCCGGAAATCACCAATCCACCCCATAGTGCCAAGCGAAGTGGCGTCTCCGAGAAGCTGACAATGCCGTGAACGGCAAGGTGCATCATTTTCCAGAACGGATACTTGGTTTGGCCAATCGTCCGAGCCGGGCGTTCAAAGGGGACTGTTGCCTGGTTGAATCCCATCCAGCCGAACATGCCTCTGACGAAGCGATCTTGTTCCGGCATTTGCTTGAAGGTTTCCAGCGCCTTACGGCCCACCAAGCGGAAATCTCCAACGTCGCGCGGGATGTCCACCGAGGTCATTCTTTCCAGTAGTCGGTAAAACAGGCTCGCCGTGATCCTCTTAAAGAGGGACTCGCCCTCGCGCTTAACACGGCGCGCGTAGACGATTTCGAATCCTTCCTTCCATTTCGCTACCAGGTCGAGCACGACCTCTGGCGGATCCTGCAGATCGGCATCCATGACAATCACTGCATCGCCCGTTGCGGCATTCATGCCGGCTGTGATCGCGATTTGGTGGCCAAAATTCCGGGAAAGCTCGATCAATCGAAATCTGGGCTCTACAGCGACCATGTTCCTCAGAAGTTCGGCGCTTTTGTCATGGCTTCCATCGTCAACGAAAATTGCTTCAGACTCACCGTCCAGCTGGCACAACAGCGTCCTGATCCGCTCGACGAGCTTCGGCAGTACCTCTTCCTCGTTGTAGATAGGAATGACGAGCGAATAACGCGGTGACGCCACCCTCCTTTTAGCTCTGATGCTTTGGATTGACACGTCTCGCATCCACTGAAATCAAATGTCTGCGACAAAGTTCCCGCCATTTCTGCGAAGTTGCTAATTTAACAGACGTGTGCGGCCCTACAGCACACGCTGGCAGCGCTGGAGCTCACTTGGCGAGGTCTGGCAGTGCCAGCGCTTATTTTTGGCTGGTCCTTCGCACAGCAAAGAATGCGGGTGGCTAGGAATGTTCCGCCATCGTCTGCAGCTCTGATCGCATTCGGGGCAATGTCCCAGGAAACGCGACTGAAGATCGTTCGGCTGCTGGTGAAGGCTGGGCCGGAAGGCATGGCCGCAGGCATCATTGCGGAAGCTGCAGGGGTCTCCGCGTCGAACGTCTCGTTCCACCTCAAGGAACTGGAGCGTGGCGGCCTGGTCACCGCCCGCCGCGACTCGCGCTCCATCGTCTACTCGGCGGACTACCAGGCCCTGGAGCGGCTTGATCCGGTTTCTGATGGAGGACTGCTGCGCAGGCAATCCGGCCATCTGCCAGCCGGCACTCGCTCCTGCCTGCTGCTAACATTCGGACAAGCAGAAATCATGTCAACTTTTGAACGCCATCTGACCCTCTGGGTCGTCGTGGGCGTCGCCCTGGGCCATCTGATGCCAGGTGTCTTTCACGTCATCGGCAGCGCCGAGATCGCCAAGGTGAACATCCCGGTCGCCGTCCTGATCTGGCTGATGATCATCCCGATGCTGCTGAAGATCGACTTCGCCGCCATGGGCGAGGTCGGTAGACATTGGCGCGGCATCGGGGTCACGCTCTTCATCAACTGGGCGGTGAAGCCATTCTCGATGGCGTTGCTGGGCTGGCTCTTCATCGGGTGGCTCTTCCGCCCCTACCTGCCAGCCGACCAGATTGATTCCTACATCGAAGGCCTCATCATCCTGGCAGCCGCGCCTTGTACGGCCATGGTTTTCGTATGGTCGAACCTGACCAAGGGCGAACCACATTTCACGCTGTCGCAGGTGGCGCTCAACGATGCCATCATGGTGGTTGCCTTCGCGCCGATCGTCGGACTGCTGCTCGGCCTGTCCGCGATCACCGTTCCGTGGGGCACACTCGTCCTGTCAGTCGTACTTTACATCGTCATTCCGGTGATCATCGCGCAGGTGATAAGACGTTGGCTGCTCGCCTCGGGCGGCCAGAAGGCACTCGACCGCCTGCTCCATAGGCTTCAGCCCCTCTCCCTCGTCGCGCTGCTGGCCGTGCCGATCCTGATCCAGGTCTATCTGAATTCGGCCTTGCCGACCTGCTCAACCGCATCTCCGGCGAGCAGCATTGCGTTGCGGGTCCGTCGGCGCTGATCGGCGCTTCCAATTTCTTCGAACTTGCGGTCGCCGCCGCCATCAGCCTGTTCGGCTTCAGCTCCGGCGCAGCACTCGCAACCGTCGTCGGCGTGCTTGTCGAAGTTCCGTGATGCTCTCGGTCGTATGGATCGTGAATCGCAGCAAGGGCTGGTACGAGCGGGGATCCGCCGTTTGCGCCGCCAAACAAGGCAAAAGGACCGCCTGATGGACGTCACCATCTACCACAACCCCGCCCGCGGCACGTCGCGCAACACGCTCGCTCTCATTCGCAACGCCGGGGTCGAGCCCACCGTCATCGAGTACCTGAAAACGCCGCCGACACGCGCGGTGCTTCAGGAGCTGATTTCCTCGGCGGGCCTGGCCGTGCGCGAAGCCATCAGGCAGAAAGGAACGCCCTATGCGGAACTGGGCCTGGACGATCTGACGCTGAAGCCAGCCTCGGCTTCGACTTGCTGGACCGACGGCCTGGTGGCGGCACGTTCACGCTCGAGGGCGAAAACCTCCTCGAATATGCAGCGAAGATCCTGCGGCTTCACGACGAAGCTCTAGTCAGCCTGGCGAAGTCAGACCTGGCAGGCCGAATCCAGCTGGGCTTGACACGACATGCTCGGATCTATCGCGCACCCTTGGCCGATTTCGGCGCCTGCACCCTCAAGTAATAGTGAGGACGAAGGTCCGCATGAGCCTCGTGCTGCGCTCTATGCTGGAGCTGGGTGAGTTGGACGTCGCCATCGTGCAGGTATTCACCCATGAAGTCCGGCCGACTGACGTGGTGCTGTTCCGCGAGAATCTTCACTGGGTCAAGTCCCGAGAGATGTCTTTAAGCCCAGAAGGGACGATCCCATTTCTCTCCTTCGACGACGACTGCTTCTACCGCCGGTGGGCGATTGACATTGGACAGGACGGGGGCGCGGATCTGGAGACGGTGTTCGAATGCTCCAGCGCTGCTGGCATCGTTGCAGCGGTGAACGCGGGCCTGGGCGTCGCGCTTCTCAGCGACCGCCATCTTCTTCAAAGCATGGATATCATTGACCGTCATTTGCCCACTCCTCCTGCGCTCGCCTATGTTGTGCGGCGAGCAAAGAAGGCCAGAAACCCGGCGCTTGATGGCCTCATTTCCGAGATCGAATTGGAAGTCAGCAGATACGGCAGACTAGCTCTGGCTATCTGACGGACGCCCTACGATAGACTTTTTTCGACAAGGCCCGCCTGTTCAAACGAGAGCTTGGGGGCCGACAACGGACAGGCCGGTTTTCAATGAATTTCGAGCTAAGCAGCCATTCGGCTAGCGCCCACCGATCTGATCGTCTACGTCCACATTACCGACAAACCGCATTCGAATAATTCAGGCGGCAGATCAGCTCAGGCGATGCTCTCTCCGCCGTCGATGACCAGCGCCTGGCCGGTCATGAACGACGAGCGGTCTGAGACGAGGAACAGAATGGCCTCGGCGATCTCCTCGGCGCGTGCCCAGCGCTGCATGGGGATTTTCGTTTTGATGTAGGCCTCGATGGCTTCTCGACCGCCCATCTGGGCGATGAAGGGATTGTTGAACGGCGTGTCGACCCAGCCCGGGCACAGCGCGTTCACGCGCACATTGTACTTGGCATAGTCGACCGACATCTGTCGGGTCATCGCGACGACAGCGTGCTTGGATGTGGCATAGGCAATCATCTCACGGTCGTAGAAGACGCCGGAATTCGAGGCGGTGTTGACAATCACGCCACCCCCTTGTGCGATCATCGCGGGCATAGCTAACTTTGCGGCCAAGAAATGGGCGCGCACGTTGATGCGCCACGAGGCGTCCATGCCCTGACTGCCGACCTCTGTCAGTGTTCCGCCAACCTGGATACCCGCATGATTGTGCAGGATGTCGATGCGTCGATGCTTCTCGAGCGTCATGCCGATCAGCCGCTCGATCTGCGCATCTTCGGCCACATCAGTGGTCATCGCTTCGGCCCGTCCGCCGGCGGCCCTGACAGCACCGGCCGCCGCCTCGCCAGCCGCAGCATCCCGGTCGGCAATGATCAGCACCGCCCCTTCCCTGCCCATCATCAACGCGCCGGCGCGACCGATGCCGGAGCCCGCGCCCGTGACTATGGCGATACGATCCTTAAGCAGCATGACGGGCCTTTCAGTGGGAGGGTTTTGTCTTGCGCAGCAGAAGCTGTGCGAACACCACCATGAGCACGGAGGCGCAGAGCACGATGGTGGCGATGGCATTGATTTCAGGTGTAATGCCGCGACGGATCGAAGCGAAAACGTAGATCGGTAGAGTCGTCTGTGCGCCGGCGACGAAGAAGGCGATGATGAAATCATCGAAGGAGAAAGTGAAGGCGAGCAGGAAACCCGCGAGAATTGCCGGCATGATCTGCGGCAGCACAATCGAGTGGAAGGTCGTCAACGGTGTCGCGTAGAGATCGCTGGACGCTTCGACCAGATTGCGGTCGAGACTGCCGAGCCGGGTGCGCACGATCATCGACACCAGCGCCATGGAGAACAGGCCATGCGCGGCGACGATCGAGCCATAGCCAAGCGCCAGACGTGGCGGCGTGCTGCCCGGCCAGATCGATGCGACGAACGGATTGACCACGGCAAACAGCTGCACCAAGGCGACCAGCGTCGAAATGCCGATCACAACCCCGGGAACCACGATGGCCGCGCCAAGAAGCGCGTCAAAGATAGTGCGCGTCCTGATGTTCACGCGCGCGAGCCCGAGGGCTGCAGCTGTGCCGAAGACCGCTGCCAGCAACGCGCTCGTGGTGGCAATGAACAGGCTGTTCTTGAGCGCTTCGACCAAGAAAGGATTTGCCAGCGCCTTGCCGTACCATTGCGTCGAAAAGCCGGTGAGTTCGCTGGCGTGGCGGCCCGCATTCAAGGAAAACAGCACTACCAAAGCGATTGGCAGATAGAGGAAGGCGAAAACGGCGACGATGAAAGCGCGCATCAGATCAGGTCCACCTGGCGTGCCCCCGAGAAGCGGGTCGAGACGCGATTGGCGATGATGAGGACGACGACCGAAACGAACACCAGCGTCACAGCGATGGCTGATCCGAACGGCCAGTTGCGCGATTGCAGGAACAGGTCGACCAGCGCATTGCCGATGAAGAACACCTTGCCGCCGCCGAGTAGGCTCGGGATAAGGTATTCGCCGAGCAGCAGGATCATGACCAGCGACAAGCCGGTCATCACGCCTGGCAACGAGAGCCTGAGCGTCACGCCGACAAAGGTCGAGAGTGGTTTGGCGCCGAGGTCGGCGGAAGCCTCCAGCAGCCGGCGGTCGAGCCTTTCGAGGCTGACGTAAATGGGCAGGATCATGAGCGGCAGATAGCCGTAGACGATGCCGAGCAATACCGCGCCTGGCGTGTTGATGAGGCGCAGATCCTCAATGCCGATGTAGGACAGCAGGGCCGGAATGCCGCGCCCGCCGAGGATGTACATCCACGCATAAGTGCGCATCAGCAGGCTAGTCCAGAACGGGATGACGATGAGCGCAAGCAGGATCAGTCGCCAGCGTTCCGGCGCCCGCAAGGCAAGATAGTAGGCAACTGGATAGGCGACGAGCAGGCAGGCGAAGGCGCCGACCGGGGCGAGGATCAGGGTGTTCCAGAAGGCGGTGGCGCGGGCCGGCAGGTTGGCATACTGGGCCATGGTGAATGCCGCCTGGTAGCCGCCCTCCGGCGCGCGCTCGCCGACGCTGAAAACCACGATGGCAACAAACGGCAGGACGAGAAAAACAACCAACCATACTGTTGCTGGCGCAAGCAGCAAGACGGTCAGTAGTTTGTGTCGAAAGGCGCTACCGTGCATGCGGATATGTCCGAGGCGCCGATAGGCGCGCATGATGCGCACCCATCGGCCAGTTGGGATTGATCAGGCCGAGTTGGCTCAGGCCGACTTGAATCGGGCCATCAGTTCGGCGCGTGCCGGATCGGTCAGCGTCGCCGCCGCGCCGAATTCTAGCGGGCTGAGCAGATCGGCGGCCGGATAAAGGATCGGGTTGTCGAGTACTTCCTTTGGCAGCAGCGCGTTGACGCGTGCATCAGTCGAGGGCGCGCCATTGGCCAGATGCTCCTTGACCGCAACTTGCGGGTTCATCAGGTAATTGAGCAGCGCATAGCCAGCCGGCTTGTTCGGCGCATCCTTTGGGATGGCGTAGAAGTCGGTCCAGATCTCGCCGCCCTCCTTGCCAAGCACATAGGCGATGTCGGGAATGTCGCGGTTGAGCTGGGCACCGTCATTGGTCCAGCACATGGTCATCCAGGCGTCGCCTGCCCGCATCGGCGGCTGGTAGTCACTCGATACGGCAAAGAGATGTGGCTTGGCCTTGATCAGCAGCTCCTCGGCCTTGGCGAGCTCGTCTGATTTGAGCGAGTTGAACGAGAAGCCGAAATATTTGAGCGCGTTGCCAATAGTGGTGAGCTGGTAGTCGTGCACCATTGTGCGTCCGTCGCCCTCGGCCATGGCCACGTCCCAGAAGTCCTTCCAGGTGGTCATCGGCTTGGCCAGCTTCTTGGTGTTGACTGCAAAGCCGGTGGTGCCCCAGTTCTTCGGCACAGCGTAGACGACGCCATCGATGGCGCCTTCTGCAGTAAAGCGCCCGTCTTCCGACTTGGAGTCGAAATTGCCGAGCTTCGACATGTCTAGCGGTTCGATGATATCGAGCTTCTTGTAAGTCGAGATTGTGTAGTTGGTCGGGACGTAAAGACTCCAACCCGAACCGCCGGCCTGCAGCTTGGCCAGCATCTCCTCGTTCGATCCAAAGACGTTTACCTGGACGGCGACGCCGGTGTCCTTGGTGAAGTTCTCGAAGGTCGCCGGATCATGATAGTTCGGCCATGTGGCGATCGACATCCGGTCGCCGAGGTTTTCGGCGGCGTTCACTGGTGTCGGCGAAAGGCCAAGTTCGCGTCCGAGCACGGCGGTGGCGATGCCGAGACCGGTCAGGCCAAGGAAATCGCGGCGGCCGATGGAGCCGCGCTTGAGGCGCATGAGCTGGCTGACGAATTCTTCCGAGGTGATGGGCAGGCCATCACGATACGATTTCGACATTTTTTGTTTCCCTCTGTTTTTCCCCGTTTTCTTTGACCCCCGAAAACGCCAGCGGCGCTCCCGGAGCGAAGCCGATAGCGACGGGTTCGCCCGGCTTGAACAGATCCTGACTGAGCTGGTGGTCGGCGGTGGCCAGCAACGTGCCGAGTGCTGGCACCTCGATGGCGTATTCCGCCGTGGAGCCGAGGAAGATGCGGTTGCGTACGATACCCTGAAACGTCCCCTGCTCCGACGCGCCAAGGCGCAATGCCTCCGGGCGCAAGCTGACCGAGACGGCTTCGCCGCTGGCCACACCATTGCGGCTGCGCGCGGAAATCACCGAACCGTCGGCAAGCATTACCTCGACCAGTTCGCCCGAGCGCCTCTCTACCTTGCCGGCAAGAAGGTTGGTCTTGCCGACGAAATCGGCAACAAACAGGTCTGCCGGTTCATGGTAGATCTCGCTCGGCTGGCCGACCTGAACGATGCTGCCGCGATTCATGACGCAAACGAAATCGCTCATTGAGAGCGCTTCCTCCTGGTCATGCGTGACCAGAACGAAGGTGATACCGAGTTCGCGCTGCAGGTTTTGAAGCTCGATCTGCATATCGGTCCGCAGCTTTTTGTCGAGCGCGGCCAGTGGCTCGTCGAGCAAAAGCACAGCCGGCTTGTTGACCAGCGCCCGGGCGAGCGCCACGCGCTGCTGTTGCCCGCCCGACAGCTCGTGGATCTTGCGGCGGCCATAGCCGGCGAGCTGGACCATCGCCAACGCTTCGCCGGCTTTGAGGCTGATCTCGCGCGCCGAAAGCCGCGGCCGCAGCTGGCGCAAGCCGTAGGATACGTTGTCCCCGGCATCGAGATGCGGGAACAGCGCATATTGCTGGAACACCATGTTGACCGGGCGCCGATACGGCGGCGTCCCGGCCATGTCCTTGCCGCGGATGAGCACCTGGCCCTCGCTCGGTTGCTCGAAGCCGCCGATCATGCGCAGGCAGGTGGTCTTGCCGCAGCCCGATGGCCCAAGTAGCGCGACGAATGCTGCAGGGGGAACGGCGAGATCGATGCCGCTAACGGCGGTTACTGCGCCATAGCGCTTGGCAACCCCACGGAACTCGATGTCGGGAACAGGCGCTGTAGACAATCGACAATCTCCAACCGGAAGGCGTCACGATGACGGAACGCTACCAATGGATTGGCGCCTAGTATATACCTCACAGGTGGTATATCTCTGCAATTTCATTGTTTGAAGGGGTATCTAAGTTGATTGGACGGTCTTCCCGCAGCGACGACTTCGGCGATTTGGCGGCGACCATCGAAGCGACACGCGAAACCAGTGGTTGTCGATTTGGCGAGATGATGACCACCTGGTTACGTCGGCATGTGAGCTTCGACCATTGTGTTGTGTTCGGTTATCGCGGTGCCGCACGCCCGCCAATGCTGTTCGAGACATTCTCACCCCCCGAAAGCCATGTCTTCGTCGCGCTGTACCAGGAAGGGCCTTACCTGCTCGATCCGTTCCACCATGCTGCAGTCGAGCGCAAGGAAGGGTTCTGGAGGATGCGGGAACTGGCCCCTGACCGCTTTTATGCCAGCGAGTATTTCCGCTCGTACTACAGCCAGACCAGGCTCGCCGAAGAGGTCGGCTTTTTCGTGCCGCTGCCCGGCAAGGATTCAGTGGTCCTTTCGCTGATGCGTCTCAAGGCGTCGGGTCCGTTCGGAACTGCGGATGCCAGGCTTTTGCGCGACATGGCGCCTCTGGTGATCGAGCTATGCCGTCAGCGCTGGCGTGAATTGCCGGAAGCCGAAACTGCGCTAGCACCGAAGAACGCACTGCCACCAGACAACGAATTCGACCGCACCCATATCTGGGAAAGCCTGTCGCTGACCCCTCGCGAGGTGCATGTCGTCGACATGGTGTTGCAGGGACACTCGACCGAATCCATCGCACGTTCGCTCGGCGTCGCATCAGGGACGGTGAAGGTCCACCGCCGCAACATTCACCAAAAGCTCGGCATCAAATCCCAGGCCGAACTCTTCGCCCGCTTCATCGAAATTATCGAAAGCCGGCGTTGAACTAACTGGTTGCCAAGCCGTCATGACGTCCCCCACTACCGGAGCGTCCTAAGACGAAGGCCTGCCGGAGGGCGACCTCGGCAGGCCTCGCTGCTGGAGCGCCTGAAGGTTCGGGTCGTTGCCTGGCACTCCGCCAAAAAAACGCTTCTGCACGGAATGTCGTTCCCACCATTAGAGCCGCGGAATAGCGAAAAGGCCCGCCGGAGGGGTCCGACAGGCCTCAATCTCGGAGCGATAGTGGGGGGTATGGGGGTCGCTCCGGACAGCTTTGCTTTGGTTCCAAAAATTCTTGGCGAAGCAGCGCGAGACCTGCCGCTACCGGCTGGAAACAGCAGGCCCGCTGCTTGGAACGCGGCTGAGGGCACGCGCTCCGCTACCACAATCTCCCACGGCTCCCCAAGTTCCCGCCCACTAGCTAGTCTGCCCTACCGCTCGCATCCAATGAGCTAGTTGTGCCTATCGCCACCAAGAGTAGGATTAGGCCTTGGGAAGGTGGGGTAGTACGGCGACGCGACGCCTTACATCGACGAATGAGCGTTGCGTCGACTGCCCCGCCCAAGCCCATGCTATGCAACACAGACGGCCCGACTTGGCGATGTCCAAGCGGGCCGCTCTTGCTTGCCTCATTCCCATCACCACCCTTCGGTGAGCGAAGCCTTATGGGGCTACGGCAGTCTTTGTTTTTCAAGGAGTGTCGAGCATGAAGCCCATTACGTGTGTCCTAGCCGAAGATGAGACCGTAAGCTGGAAGCTGGTCTTATGTCTACGTCGGGACTGGGCGTCCACCGTACAGGCGATTGTCGAACGACGAATTGCTGGCGACCGAGCCGCGGACCACATTGTAACGACGGGCACGCGACAAACTAATGGCGATGATCTTAGACGCCCTTTGCGACAACTAGGGAAAAGGCCCCACCAGCCGTAGCCGGCGGGGCGTCTGCTAAAAGATTCTACGGCGAGAGAGTTACCCCAGTCACCTTGGTCGCATCGTCATCTGCGGTTGAAATCGAGACTTTTGCGCCAACAGCAACTTCCGGCGGGATCGCCACATCGGGCGGCACGGTGAAGCTCTTGCCGTCCTCCAGGGTGATGACTTTCGTCTCCTTGATATATTCCTTGACCACGCCGTCGACGGAAGCGGCCCAGGCTACACCGCTCATGAGAGCAGCGGCACCGAGTGCAATAATGAGTTTCCTCACGGTCGTTCTCCTTAATTGAGCCCCCGGCCCTACCAACGCTTTCCTTTGTGCATGGTTGCAAAAAAGCCCCGCCACCTTCGGCAGTGGGGGCTCTATCTGCAGAGCTACCGGCCATAGGGCGGTGATGTCAGAGCCAAGCAATTGAAAGGTAGGAAACAAGTGCGTCATGTGGCGCAGACCCAAAAAAGCTGTTGTATTTTGGCAACTATACTAAGCGAATTCTAGGAAGCGGACATGAGTCGTATGAACTTCTCGGTCACATGTTACATTCTGTTGGGAGATGAAATCGGAGAGCTGTTGTGAATAAGCTTTTGCTAACAAGCGTGTTCTTGCTCGGGCTATCAGGCATCGCTGCAGCGGCCGATGCGGTCGTGCTTGAGCCAACCCCTGAAATTTTGCCGGCAGGGTTTGTCTGGACTGGCGGTTACGTTGGTCTGCAGGCGGGTTATGGTTGGGGCGATGGCGACCTGTCGTCTCCCGGTGGACTGGCTACCGCCCCCGCGGATATCGATGGCTGGTTGGGAGGTGTCTATGCCGGATACAACCACCAGCTGGCCAACAATGTCGTGCTGGGCATCGACGCCGATATTGCTTGGTCCGGCATCGATGGCTTCGGCCAAGCATTCATCTTCGGCTTTCCGGTTCCAAATTCCGGAATTGACTACGATCTGAATTGGACGGGCGCTGTGCGCGCCAAGCTCGGATATGCCGTGGATCGGTTCCTGCCTTACATCGCCGGTGGCGTGGCATTTGCCGGGGCCAACGGAACGTTTGTTTCCGGTGGAACGCCGGTTCAGGAATTCAGCGACACCCTCGTAGGATGGACGGTTGGTGTTGGCGTGGAATATGCTTTCACCGACAATCTGCTTGCCCGGGCCGAGTACAGGTACACCGACTATGGTGATCTGGACTTCACCTTAGGTGGAACCGATGGCAGCTTTGGCTTCAAGACTAGTGATGTTCGGGTCGGTTTGGCATACAAATTCTGAACAGCAGTCATCTGACGTTTCAAACCCCGGCCTCGCGCCGGGGTTTTGGTTTGCCCAGAAGTACCGGCGATGCCGCCTTCACGACCATGTGGAGGCAGCTGCTCGGAATGGGCTCGCGCAACAGATAGTCGGCGGCGGAGCCGCGCTCCCGATGTGCGTACAGTACTGGCAGCCTTGGGGCCGCTTCCCGACGGACCGCCTTTGAGCTGAGTTCAAGGATAGCCGCCATTCCTTCCTTCCCCGGGCCACTCCGACGCCATGGAGGGAGCCTTCGCGTGGCGGCTCGACCGCTTACCCGGCAGGTTCAGCGAATGGAACGTGATCTCGACGCGCCACGGCCGAAACGCTTGCGCTCTTCGTCCGCTTTTCGCTGTCGATCACGCCGCCATTTCGTGCTCAGGCTGCGGCGCAGGCGAAGGGCCGGGAGCGGTTCGACGGCTTCGTGGAGACGCTCGGCAAACGTCTTCAGAAAGGGCAGAGCTTTCTGCGCGAAATTCCGGACGACATGCCGCCATCCACGGTTGACGATCAGCCTGGATGACCCCAGCGCGGCCAACGCAAATATGAAGTTGCATCAGCACTTCATCAAATGTAGTAACGTAACTACATTATTGATGGAGGTTGAAATGCCCATCACGACTTTATCGAGCCGCGAGCTCAACCAGGATGTCGGGCGCGCCAAAAAGGCGGCTTTGAATGGCCCGGTGTTCATCACTGACCGGGGCAAACCCGCCCATGTGCTTCTCAACATAGAAGACTATCAGCGACTGATCGGAAAGAGCCGAAATCTTGTCGAGGCATTGTCGATGCCGGGACTCTCCGAAACGGATTTTCACCCGCCCCGCGTCACCATTCCAAGCCGCGAGGTCGATCTCTCCTGATGTTTGTCCTCGACACCAACATCATTTCCGAATTGCGCAAGGCCGGGGACGGCAAAGCGGACCCGAATGTTGTCGCGTGGCTATCGCGAAGCGATGCGACAAGCTTCTTCATCTCCGCAATCTCTCTCATGGAGCTTGAAATCGGCGTGCAACGCATGGAACGGCGCGACGCGGAACAGGGCATGCGCTTGCGAACCTGGATGGACACGCACGTTATCCCGGAATTTGCCGATCGTACGCTCCCCGTCGATGCGACAGTCGCGCTGCGCTGCGCACGATTGCATGTGCCAGATCCGCGCGCAGAGCGCGAGGCACTGATCGGCGCGACAGCGCTGGTCCATGGCATGACAGTTGTCACCCGAAACCTCGCGGATTTTTCTGCGTTCGGAGTGGACCTCGTGAACCCCTGGGAAGCCCAAAGCTAGCGGTCGATTACACCAGACCCGACAGTCTGGAGCGACGCAGCGATACAGCGGCCGAACAGCGCGGAGCCACGGTTGTGTCGATCCGTCTGATGCGCCCTTTGTCGAGGCGGAAGACTCCGTTGTTCCCGCCCTGCTTTTCAAAATCGACGAGCAGATCCCACGCTCCCAAGGCTAACGTCACTCATCAGATTTGACCGGGCAGGGTTGCAATTGGTTAAGGCATGGCAGTCTGGCTGCGGAGCAAATCCTCGATGGCTTTCGACTTGATCGGCCTGCTGAAGTGGTAGCCCTGTATTTCGTCGCAATGATTGTCGTGCAGGAAGGCAAACTGCTCGTCCGTCTCGACGCCCTCGGCGATGACCCGCATATTCAGTCTTTGTCCGAGTGAGATCACCGCCGCTGCAATACCCCGATCGTTCTCGTCGCGAGCAAGGTTGCGGATGAATGACTGGTCGATTTTGAGTCGTGCCACCGGCAAGTTCTTCAACGCGCTGAGGCTCGAATAGCCCGTCCCGAAATCGTCGATTGCGAAATGGACGCCAAGCGCCTGCAATTCCTTCATTGTCGCAATAGCCTGGTCGACGTTCCTCATGAGAAGGCTCTCGGTCAACTCCAGTTCGAGATATCGTGCCTCCATGCCGCTTTCTCGAAGCGCTCGTGTAACGCGACAGATCCAGTTCTTCTCGTGGAACTGACGACCCGAAACATTCACGCTTACATTGACAGGCGACAGCCCGGCATCCTGCCACGCCTTGTTTTGGCGACACGCCTCATTCAGCACCCAATCACCGAGCGGTACGATCAGCCCTGTTTCTTCGGCTAGTGGAATGAAATGGACGGGAGAGATCACACCCTGCGTAGGGTGTTTCCAGCGTACCAGAGCCTCGACGGCAAAAATGCGCCCCGTCTGGAGATCCACCTGGGGCTGGTAGAGTAGATAGAATTCGCAATGAGCAATGCCGTGGCGCATCGCCTCCTGGAGTGCCAGCCGTTCATGAACTTTGGTGTTCATCTCGGCCGTGTAGAACTGGAAGCCGTCGCGACCAGCTTCCTTGGCTTTGTACATTGCAGCATCGGCGTTCATGAGAAGCGTCTCTGCGTCCGAGCCGTCGTTAGGGAAGGTCGCCACACCCATGCTGCAGGTGACGTGGAAAACCTGTCCCTCAAAGGGCACAGGCTCGGCTATGGCCGCTCGGATTCGGTTGAGGGTCGCCGAGATGGCGTCGGGGCTTTCGGGCTGATCGACAAGCAGGATGACGAACTCGTCGCCACCCAGCCGCATCACAGTGTCGGTCGCCTTGACGCAATCGACCATTCTATTCGCCACGATCTTTAGCAGCGCGTCGCCGGCGGTATGACCCAGGCTGTCGTTGACCGTCTTGAAATTGTCGAGATCTACGAACACCACCGATACCCAGGGGTTGTGGCGTTGGGTTTGCAACATTGCCTGGGTCAGGCGATCCTTGAGCAGGCTGCGATTGGGAAGGCCGGTCAGTGTGTCGTGATGGGCCAGGAAGATGATCTGGTCTTCTGCGCGTTTGCGCTCGATGGCGATAGCGGCGATCCGGGTCGTCAATTCTGTAAGATGCGTTTCGGCCGACTTTGGCTCGCGTACTTCGCGCGAATACATCGCAAAGGTGCCTAGAACGTCTCCGTGGTGGGACAGGATTGGCGTAGACCAGCAGGAGCGCAATCCATGGAGCGCAGCCAGTTCGCTATAGTTCTTCCATAGCGGGTCGCTTGCGATATCGGCAACGACAACTGCTTGCCGCCGATAGACCGCGGTGCCGCAGGAGCCGACGTCCGGACCAATGGCGACACCGTCGATTGCCTTCGAATAGTCCGCGGGCAAGCTTGGCGCTGCCCCGTGCCTGAGATGGACACCATCCTCGTCAAGCAGCAGGATCGAGCCGAACACACCGTCAAGCTGGGCTTCCATCAGGCGTACCAGGCGATCAAGGACCTCTCCCAAAGGAGCGTTCATCGCAATCATTTCGAGGACGAGTGCCTGTTCTTCCCGCACGAGATCGGCCTGTCTGCGTGCGGTTACGTCGCGTGAAATCCCAACAAGACCGATGATTTCGTTGTGGTCGTTGCGCAAGGGGACTTTCGATGTCGAAAGCCATCGCTTAGCGCCGGTCGAATCCAATACCATTTCTTCCATGTCGATCATCGGGCGCCCAGACTGAATGACAGTCTGCTCGATCTCATAGAATTGCGCAGCGAGTTCGGGAGTGTGAAGTTCGAAATCCGTCTTGCCGATCATGTCCTGGAGTCGTGCACGGCCATGAATGTCTGCGACGGCTTTGTTCACAACCAAAAAACGGCATTCAAGATCTTTTGCGAATAGATAGTCTGGCACCTGGTCAATCATTGCCCGCAGCAGCCCCCGTTCGGTGGCCCACTCCCGTTCAGCGTTCTCACGATGCTGAAACTCAGCCTCAAGCCTTTCGACGGTCGCGATAAGCCGATTGACTTGCGTCTGGCCGGCTTCGGCACGGTAGTCGAAGCGATTCGACCCGGTCTTCGGCACTTGGTTCCTCTCTATCAGGCTCCGCCTTCAATGGACGACGAGGCATTACCAGCGTCTGCAAACAATCTTTCAGGATGCCGCCAAAAGACCTTCCCGCAGATTAACAGATTGAGAAAAGATCAAATAAATGCGGAAAATTGCAAACGAGCTCCCCCATCGCTCTACCAGCCACAAGTTCACAAAAACTGCCAGGAAGAATTGGACAGGTTTATCGATTGAGGAAGATCACTACTGAAGACAAGCACTCTGGCAATGCAAGGCGCTAGCGCGCCGCCTTTGTAAAGGCGAATTCTCTCTTCCTAGTGGCACTCCCCGCCCGTCGCTGACGCCGAACCTTCCAAGGCATCATATATCCACGTCAAGCAAGCCCCGAGCTGTGCCATTCCCACGGGTCGGCAACCTGTGCGACCGAGAGAGCGCAAACGGCCGGGATTCGACCGCTTCTCGGATCGCCGGTGGAACGGAATTCGCTCCCGACGCCGGGTGTTGCGGCAAGGGGAGCGAAATGGTTTCCCGGTTTCATTTCCTGACCATGTTGGCAAAAAAGCGCCTGTCCCGTCGGGCCGCAGCGTCTAAATTTCTCGGTGACCCAGAGTTCAATACCGGGGCCTTTTGTCGGAGACCACAATCAGCCTTCCTCCAACATTTTGGCACCGTTTGCACACCAGCTTCGACGCCAGCCGCCTTTCGGTGACGAAGTCGTAATGGGTACCATAGACTTTGATCAGTCCATCGAGATCTAGCGAACGTAAATGACCGCAGCGCGCATTGCCGCAATACGCGCTTAGGCCCATGCCTTGTTCGCGAATCTCGCCGAGCTTCATTCGCTGAGCGATCGGAACAAATATGTCTTCGGGCATCGGGGGGCTTGCTACCGCCACGAAAACAGGTTTTCGAAGCTGGGCCCGGTCAATATCGCCGATCGCGCTGACTGCCCTTTCTTCTGCGATGCGTATGAGGGAATTAATCTCATCCATTGCTTCGATATGCCCGCGAACAAATAGAGCTCTACGCAGCACGTGTAACGCATCTCTGGTTTCGCAAAGTGTCGTCCGGAGGGAGAGCGGCATTTCGCTCTCACTTCGTCGTGAAGCTGTCGGGCAGATAGTCGGCTTCAATTGCCGCAATGAAGGACCGATGGACGTCCCTTGTGCTGCAACAGTCAATAGGACCCTTCTCTCGACGAGGGGTCTCAGAAAACATACTGGGGTGAATGAATGTCATCGCATAGCTCCCGCTGGGGCGGGAGAATGTTCTGCGCTCTCAAGCACCAGCGCCCTTGCAATAGCTGATGACCAGTTTGTTTAACCACGTAAACAAGACACTGTCTATTAACTATGACACAATGAGACTGGATAGCGGTACGGCGGATGTTCGCATCGGTATCCTGATGAGACCTGAAAATGCCTTGGCGATGATACAGGAGCCGACCCTCGCGGACTGCCTTGCCTATCCACTGGCACTGAGAAAGCGGGAACTCTGGTATCCGGCCCACGGCGCGAGCGACAGCGCATTCCGGTCGTTGCCCGTTGCAGAGCGTCCGCGAGCTCACAGATGGCGATCAAGCAATTTCGATAAGCGAGGCGATCGTCACTTCCACGGCACATGAATCTGGTTCAACCGGAGTTTAAATCTCATCATTTGCAGTCGTTTTGCAGACCTTCAATAGTCCTCCGGCACTCAAACGCCAGAGCGGGCCGTTTGCCGTGTCCAGGAACGCCGATATGGGGTGATCACGCTAGGCGCTGGATCCATTGTAGGAACTCGCGGATGGCCTTCTCCTTACCGCGTCGCTCCAGGTGAACGAGATACCATCCGCCGGGCTGCATGACGTCTGAGATAAGCGGTGCCACAAGCGTACCGGCGGCAATATCGGCCTCGACCAGAAACCGCGGCACGACCACCACCCCCTGCCCATTGATCGCAGCCTCAATGGCGAGCAGGTTACTGTCGAAGAGTGGTCCTGTCTTTTGCGAGACGCCGGTCAAGCCGACGCTCGCCGCCCATGTCGCGGCGTCCTCCGTGGTTCCGCTGACCGCAAGAAATGAGCAGGAACGCAGGTCCTCCGGCACCTTGATGGCCTGGGCGATGGCAGGGGAACAGACACCGACGAGCCGTTCCCGGCGCAGCTGCGTATATGTCAAGTTCGGTCGGTTCGGTGCGCGCGTGTAAATGAAGCCGATGTCGGCGCGATCGGCGTTAAACTCCCAGTCAAGCAGACTTGCATCGAGGTTCACGGCGATTTCGGGAAACGCTTTCTTGAACGTCTGGAGCCTCGGTATCAGCCAGCGCACGGCCACGGTGACATAGACCTGGACCGTCAGCGAAGCGGGTGTGTTTTTCTGCCGGATCAGATCCGTGGTCAGAGCGATCCGGTCCAATGCATCCTGCACGACCGGATAGTAGACCGCACCCTGTTCGCTCAACTCCACGCGGCCAGGCAAGCGCAGGAACATCAGCGTTCCGAGGTATCGCTCCAGCGAGGCGACCTGATGGCTGATTGCGGATTGCGTGACGCGGAGTTCTTCTGCCGCCGCTTTGAAGCTCATCAGCCGCGCCGCCGCCTCGAATGCCCGCAACGTCGTCAGGGGAGGCAAGATGCGCCGGACCATCTCGTAAATCCACATGAATTCTACTCATGTAGACTTGATTTCTAATCGTTTGCAAGGCGCCGGACCCATTTTCATACTCGTCCAACAAAACCAAAAATGGGGAACGAGAAAATGAAGCATCACCTTCTGAAAAGCAGCGCTTTAGCCGTGACAATGGCGGCCTGTTCGCTGTCGGCAACGGTGGCTTTTGCGCAAGAAGGCTGCGTTCGTGTGCTCGGCTATGAGTCTGACGGCGAAAAACAGACCATGGATCCGGCCGCCCTCATTGGCACGGACAGCGTCTACCATATCCGCGCCATCTACGAGCCGCTGGTCGACCGCAACAACACCATGCAGCCGATGCCGGCCCTAGCCGAATCTTGGGAATCCAATGCCGACGCGACGGAATGGACATTTCACTTGCGGAAGGGCGTGAAATTCCACGACGGCTCCGATTTCGATGCAAAGGACGTGGTCTATTCCTATCGCCGTCTGCTCGATCCCGCCGTCTCGCCGGGCGGCTTTTCCACTCTCGCTTTCCTGGACCCGAACGGCATTGCCGCCATCGATGACCATGTGGTGCGCTTCAAGTTGAAGCAGCCCGTGGTCGAACTGCCGATGCTGATCGCGACCAAATATGCGCTGATGGTGCCGGAGGGCGCCAAATCGGAAGACTTGCGCGTCAAGGGCAACGGCACCGGCCCCTTCATGCAGGAAACGTTCACCGTCAACGGCGCGGTACGCGTCATGCGCCGCAACGCCAGTTACTGGCGCGCCGGCCTGCCGAAGGCGGAATGCCTGGAGATCACCACCAGCCTGGAACCGACTTCGCGTCTTTCGGCGCTGCTGTCAGGCACGGTCGACCTGTCGCTGACGGTAGATCCTGCAAGCCTTATCACGCTAAAAGACAATCCTGCCGTTGAGCTGGTGGCAACACCGGGCGCAACGTCTTTGTACCTAGCGGTGTGGACAGACACGCCGCCCTTCGACAACCTCAAGGTCCGCGAAGCGATGAAACTGGTGATGGATCGCCAGAAGATCCTGGATACCGTGCTGCTCGGCTACGGAGAAGTAGGTGGCGATACGCCGATCCCGCTTTCCTCGCCGCTCGGCCTCGGCACACCCGCAAAGGCAGCGGATGTCGAAAAGGCAGCAGCCCTGCTCACCGAGGCCGGCCACCCCGACGGCATCGATTTCGATCTCTACACCTCGGATTCCTATCCCGGAATGATGCTGCTTGCACAAGTTTATGCCCAGATGGCCGAACCAGCGGGTATTCGCGTCAACGTTATCACCTCACCGGCCGAAGGCTATTGGGATACGATCTGGCTGAAGAAGCCGGCTGTTATCTCCTACACCAGCGCCCGTCCGCCGGCCGAAGCTCTGACGCTATCGCTGAGCAGCAAGTCTGAGTGGAACGAAACGCATTGGAAACGCGACGATTTCGACGCACTTGTCGTCAAGGCAGGCCAGACAGCAGATGAAAAGGCGCGCAATGATCTCTACCGCGAAGCCCAGCGGGTGGTCGCCGACGAAGGCGGCATGATCCTGCCAGTCTTCACATCCGTTGTCGCAGGTTTGCGCAAGGGCTGCGCAGGCTATCAGCCGAATGTCGACGTAAACCGCATCGACTATGCCGAGCTGACCTGCAGCCGGTAAAGCGCCCTCTCCTCCTCCCAGGACACTCGCATCCACGGGGCAGGTCGCCCCGTGGAAGAGGATAGCTGTATGACGACTTCCGCCCTGATCACCTTCCTCACATGCTTTGCCAACGCGCTCGATCGAGATGCGCGAAGCGTGTCGCAATCCCACGCCGCCCGGCTGCGCCAGCTTGCGAAACGATTGCCACCGATGAACGACGCTTCGCCGGGTCGCGTACCGATACAGGCAGCCTGCGAGGCAGAATTGGCATCCCATGCGGCACAGTCGCCGCTTGCCCAGGCGCTTGCGGTCCTGTTGCCGGCAATCCACGTGACTCGCAGCAAGAGCTATCTGGCCAACCCGCCTAGCAACGATTTCGGCGAGAACTACGGCTATGGCGTCATCTGCGGCCCTGATGGCGGACCGCCGGCGCTGATCAAGGACCCTGATATCGCCTTCGGGTTGATGTTCCTGGGACCAAGAACCCACTATCCGCTACATCATCACCCGGCTGATGAACTCTACTACACTGTCACCGGTCCTTCCTACTGGCGGGCGGGCGTAACGGACTGGACGAGGCGGGGCATCGACGAAATCATCCACCATCCGTCATGGCTGCCCCATGCTACGCTTTCGGAGGAGCGGCCTCTTGTGCTTCTTTATGTCTGGGAGGGCGACCTCGAGACCGATGCGGCCTTCATACCCGATGCCGCGACGGCGGGTGCCGCCCCTACTTCCGTGGGATTGGATGCGACATGAGCGTTTTTCGCCTCCTCGCCAGCCGGATCCTGTTTTCGGCCCTGACGCTGCTTCTCGTCTCGATCCTGATCTTCCTGATCCTTGAGGCCCTTCCCGGTGACGTCGCCACCCGTATCCTCGGCCGCGATGCCACCGCCAAGGCACTGGAAGTTCTGCGCGGCCAGCTTCATCTGGACCAGTCTGCCCCCATCCGGTATTTCCGCTGGCTCAGCGACTTCGTGCGCGGCGATCTCGGCGTATCGATCGCCACCGGCCGGCCGATCGCCGATGTTCTAGCCCCCCGCATCGTCAATACTCTGCTCCTTTCGCTCTTTGCCTTTGCGATCTATCTCGTGCTTGCGCTTGTTCCCGCAATCATCCAGGCCACGAACCGCGGCAAGGTCGTTGACCACGTCATCTCGGTCATCACGCTCATCCTGCTGTCGCTGCCGGATTTCCTGCTCGCCACGATCCTGCTCTTCGTCTTTGCAGTCGCGTTGCCGATTCTGCCTGCTTTGGCGACGATCTCGGAGGCCAGCACATGGCAGGAGACGCTGCGCGCAATGGTCCTGCCCGCCGTCACGCTCGCCATCATGATGGCGGTCTATGCCATCCGCGTCTTGCGCGACAGCCTCATCGAGGTGCTGCACTCCGACTATGTGCGTCTCGCAGAACTCAAGGGCCTGCGCCCGCGCACCGTGCTCTTCCGCCATGCCCTGCCGAACGCCATCGTGCCGGCGCTCAATGTCACCGCACTCAATCTCGGCTTCCTGATTGGCGGCGTCGTAATCGTCGAGCGAGTGTTTTCTTATCCCGGCTTCGGCACGCTGCTGATCGATGCGCTGCAACTGCGCGATGTTCCCTTGATTAAGGCGACGGTGATGATCAGTGCAGCCGTCTATGTCGTCGCCAATCTGGTGGCCGACGTCCTGGCTGTCCTGCTCCAACCACGCTTGAGGACAAGCCGATGAGCACGATTGCGTCCAATCCCTCGAGGCGGTTCGCCCGGTTCGGTGCCGAGCGCTGGCATGCCGCACCCGGCCCGTTCAAGGTTGGTGCGGTCATCCTCGCCACCCATGTGCTCTTTGCCATTGTCGGCTTTTTCTGGACCCCCTACGGCTTTGCCGAAATGGGAGCGGGACTGCCGCTCTCGGGCGCATCCTTTCAGCATCCGATGGGCCTTGACCAAATTGGTCGCGACGTCTTCAGCCGTTTCATGCACGGGGCACATATCGTGCTTTTGCTCGCCTTTGCAGGCACGATCCTGGGCATGGTAGCCGGCACCACTCTGGGCCTGCTTTCGGGCTATGTAGGCGGCTGGTTCGACGAGATTGCCCAGCGCATCGTCGAAGCAATGATCAGCATCCCCTTTTTGGCACTTGCGCTGGTGATGATCATCGCCGCAGGCCCAGCACTTGCTGGGGAGCCAGTGTTGATCGTGCTCGTCGTCGGCCTGGTCTATGCCCCGCGCATAGCCCGCATCGCGCGCGCGGCCGCCATGGAAATCGCGACGCGTGAGTATGTTGCGGTGGCAGAACTGCGTGGCGAAGGCACATGGTCCATCGTCTTCCGCGAAATCCTTCCCAATGCAGCCAACGTGCTTCTCGTCGAGTTCTCATTGCGCCTCAGCTATGCCCCGATCCTCATTGGAGCGCTCGGCTTCCTCGGATTCGGCATTCGCCCACCGACGCCGGAATGGGGGCTCATGATCAGCGAAAACCGCAATCTCCTGATCGCCTCTCCAGTGACCGTGTTCGGGCCCGGCTTGGGCCTCGCATCCCTCGTCATCGGCTTTAACCTGTTCACCGATGGCCTTTCGCGCATGCTTGGCCAGCGGCCAGTGGCGGGAGCGTGAACATGAAAAAACTCATCGAAGTCCGCAATCTCAACATCGCCTATGGTGGGAAGGCCGGCTGGACCAACGTGGTGCAGGACGTTTCCTTCGAGATCGCCCGCGGTGAAGCCTTCGGGCTCGTTGGCGAATCCGGCTGCGGCAAATCCACTGTCGCTTACCGCCTGCTTGGCTACGGCACCATCAACAGCCTGGTTCAGACCGGCGAGGTAGTGTTCGACGGCATGGATCTACTCAAGCTTGATACCTCGGCACTAACACGCCTGCGCGGCAACCGTATCGCGCTCGTTCCGCAGAATCCGACAACCTCTCTCAGCCCAGGCATGCGAGTCGGCTCGCAGATCCGCGAAATGATCGCAACGCACCGGGCACTGCCTGACGGCATAAGCATGGAGCGCCGCGTCGTCGAACTCTTTGCCCTGGTCGGCCTGCCCGACGTGGGTCATCGCTACCCGCACGAACTCTCCGGCGGCCAGCAGCAACGCGTGGCAATCGCCATGGCTGTCGCCTGTAATCCGGACCTGCTCGTACTCGACGAGCCGACCACCGGCCTCGACGTCACCACCCAGCGCCAGATAATCCAGCTTCTCTGCGATCTTCGAGCCAGCATCGGCATGGCCATGCTCTACGTGACGCACGATCTGGCGCTGCTCGCCCAGATCGCCGACCGGGTGGGGGTCATGTATGCGGGCCAACTCGTCGAGGTCGCGCCCTGCAACGAGTTGTTAGCTGCGCCTGCCCATCCTTACTCCCGCGGGCTCATCGCCTCGATCCCGACCGTGGATGGAACCGACAGACAGGCCGGAGGGCTGCGCGGCGTGCTGCGTCGAGACCAGATCTCCACCGGCTGCAAGTTCGAACCACGCTGCGATTTCGCATCCGGGCCATGTCGCACCACGCCGCAGGTTCTGCAGCCGGTCGGCGATGTGCGGTTCGTTGCCTGCATGAAATGGCGAGAGGCCGCGGTACCGCAAACGCCGGCTGGAAAGCCAAGTCAGCGCGTCGAGACCACAAGGCAAGACACTCTGCTTTCGGTCACCGACTTGAACCTGTCTTATCGAAAGCCTGGCAGTTTCGACAGGTTCTTCCGAAAGTCGATCCCTCCCGTCGTGCGCGATATCGACCTCGAAGTGCGCGCCGGTGAGGTGGTCGCGCTCGTTGGGGAATCCGGCAGTGGCAAATCGACGATTGCGCGCGCAATCAGCGGACGCCTGCCGCCGCAGTCGGGGTCGGTCAGCCTAAACGGGGACCTGTTGGCCCCGGCGCTGAAAAGCCGTTCGGTCGAGCAGTTGCGCCAGATTCAGTACATCTTCCAGAACCCGGATGCGTCCCTGAACCCCCGTCGCCGTATCCGGGCGATCCTCGAACGCCCGCTGGATCATTTCGGGATCGAGACTAACGAGATGGCTCTCGCGGCCGTATTGGACAACGTTGGCCTGCACGCGGGTTATCTCAACCGGTTTCCCGACCAGCTTTCTGGCGGCGAGCGCCAACGCATTGCCATCGCCCGCGCGCTGCTGGTCAATCCCAAACTACTGATCTGCGATGAAATCCTGTCAGCACTCGACGTCTCGGTGCAGGCCAGGATCGTCGAGCTGCTGCGCTCCCTCAAGGAAAAGCACGCGGTTGCGATGCTCTTCATCTCACACGACCTCGCCGTCGTGCAGCAGCTCGCCGATCGGGTTGCTGTGCTCTATCGCGGTGAGATCATGCAATTGGCCGATACCGGCACGCTGCTTGGCGATTCGCTCCATCCCTATACGGAAATGCTGCTCGACGCCGCCCCCGGCCTCAGCAAGGATCACTACGTCTCCCATCCCCCCGCCATTCCGACGTCGCGGGCGGTGCCGGGCATCGGCTGCCCGCTCGTCGGCCGCTGTCCCCGCCAGGTCGGAAGCAACTGCGCCGAGACTCGGCCACCGGTTCGCCAAACCGGCAGCGGCTATATCCGCTGCCACGTTCCGGTCGACGAATTGGCATCTCCTACAGTTCGTCCGGGTCTGAAGCCCTTGAGCGTTGAAACTTAATTGGTCTGGTTTGCCCTGACCAGGAAGGTACCGCCCAAGCGAAAGGTCCAGTCAGTACCTTTTCGAGCTGATCACTGGAACACCTGGGGGAGAGTACCCCTGGTCCGCGACTGGTTAGCGCGTGGCGACGCTCGGCTCAAGTTTCCAGCCAAACGCGACAGCCGTTTTTGCGGCGCAGGACGTCGACTCGGGGGGCCGTAAGCGGTCTGTCAGATTTCGGTAGAAAAAGGCGGAAAGCTGCCATTTGGCAGTTTGATACTTGCCTTCAGGTCGCCTTGTCTAACGGCCCAAAAAAAGCGGTAGTAAATCGCGCCTATGAATTATCGACCCTGCCCCTCACCTTCCGAGGCTTTGCAAATCGCCGAAGCTGCGTTTCGCTCGCGATACAACGGTGCATTGTTTGCGTATGTCGCGGGATCGATCATGCGAGGACAAGGCACGCGCCTGTCCGACATCGATCTGGTTGTCGTTTTCGACTCTCTCGAAGCGGCTCGCCGCGAGTCCTTCGTTTTCAGAGGGGTTCCGGTGGAAGCCTTTGTTCATGACATCGGGACGCTGACATGGTTCGTTCACGACGACGTATCGCGCGCCAGGCCCTCTATCCTCAACATGATCGTCGAAGGTCGGGTGATCGGCGATGCTCCCGAGCGCGCCGAGGTGTTGCGCGAGACGGTATCGGCTCGCCTCTTTGCTGGGCCAGCCCACGTTAGGGCAAGTCGAATTGAATGCCCTGCGATATGAGATCACGGATGCGATTGACGATCTGCGTGGCGACCGAACTGGCGCCGAGGTGCTGGCGATAGGCGCTATGCTCTATCCGAAGCTGGCAGAGCTTGCCTTGCGCGGTCGAGGTCACTGGAACGGGATCGGCAAATGGACGCCGCGCCTTTTGGCAGCCGCCGACGAAACTTTATGCGACAGGTTTGACGCAGCGTTCCGGGCGCTATTTGCATCAGCAGTATCCGACTTGGTGATCGCTTTGGCGGAAACTGAATTGGCTTCACATGGGGGTCCGTTGTTCGACGGGTACCGCCGCACCGCTCCTGCATCTTGGCGCGCGTGAGCCGATGACTACCTTTCTCATTCCACGGCCAAAGACCGGACAAGCAGGAAGCCCCCTGCTAACTTACCGCGCGCGCAGAACGCTCGGCAGGATGTCGAAGTGTTCCTTGAAGCTTTTCGAAAAATAAGATGCGGATTCGAAACCGCAGGCCATGGCAATATCAGTCACCGACATCTCGGTCATTTCGACCAGCTGTCGAGCGCGGCGCAACTTGAGCGTCAGGTAGTGCTGCCTTGGGGTGGTCGACAGATGACGTTCGAACAGACGCTCGACCTGGCGTCGCGACAACGAGATTTGTTGGGCAATTTCCTGGAGCGACAGCGGTTCCTCGATGTTCCTCTCCATCAGCTGCAGGATGCGTGATAGCTTCTTTCCGGCGCTGCCGAAGCGCAATCCAGGCAGCAACGACTGGGCGCTTGCCCCGTCGCGCCAGCGATCGGCCGCGAGATGCTGGCAGATGCTGCGCGCCAGCTCGACGTCGCAATGCTGCCGCACCAGGTCCATCGCGAGGTCGAAGGCGGCGAGTTCGCCGGCGCAGGTGACGATGGAGCCGTCGCGGACGAACAGCGCATCGTCGATGGCGAGGCCATAGAACGTCTCGTACAAAGCCGCCATCTTGCCCCAATGGATCGTGCAGTGGGCCCCGTCCAGCAGCTTCGCTTCGGCGAGCAGCCATGTTGCGGTGCCTAAGGCATAAATCGGTACGGCGGCGCGGTGAATGCGGCGCAGGAAGCTGCGCAGCTCGCTTGTGCTGAAGCGCTCGACGCCTTCTCCCGCGCAGACCAGCACGGCGCTGCGCGGGCAAGCGATGAACGCGGCTTCGTCCGCGAAGACGTTGCCCGACACCGCCAGCGACATGTCGCTGGCACTGACGACCGAATGGCCGTCAAGGCTCGCCAGCTGCCAGCGGAACAGGCTCTTGCCCGACAATGAATTGGCCATCCTGAGCGGCTCGATCATCGATGCCAGACAGAGCTGGGAGAAACCGGGCAGGAGCAGGATCTGGAAGCTCGATACGACGGCATCGGGCACGGCGGTTGAGCTGGAGGAGAGAGCCTGACCGGCGCGCCGCCGGACTTCGAGGTCAAACGACACTGGTCTGTGAGCTATATTCACTTCCCTCCCCCCGCGGTCGTTGTGGGCCGTTGTCAGCCCTTCGACCGACGAATTTCGATGAACGGCAAGGACACGACAGTGGCCGGGACCAGTCCGATGCTGGCGCCTTCGTCATCCTTCAATTCGACATCGACCTTGGTGCCCGGCGCTGACAGCTCGGTTGGCAGGAAACCGAAGCTGATGGCACGCCTCAGCGTCGGGCTGAATGCCAAGCTCGAGGCACGCCCCACCGGCTTGCCGGCGTGGAAGGCCGGCATCGAACCCCAGTACACCCTGGAAAGAGCAGTCCCATAGGCGCTCTTCTCGGCAGCCGCGGTCACGATCTCGCCTGCGTCATATTGCAGTCCGACAAAACGCCGTCCCAGCTTGGTCGATGCGGCCGCAGCCTGGAGCGCCTGCTTGCCGACAAAATCGCTGCCGAAATCGATCAGCCGCCCAAGGCCGGCCTCGATGGGCGTGATGTTCAAATCGTCGGTGACGTCGACGCGTGCGGTGCGCGGGTCCGGACCGGCGCCGTTGTAATCCGCCGAGACCAAGATCAGGCCAGCCTCGATGCGGGCGACGTCGACCGCATACTCGCCTGCCGGCATGACGCCAAACGGTTGACCGATGGCCTGGAGTTCTTTCCACACCTCAGCACCCGCCGCCTGGGGCACCCAGAGCTCGAAGCCGAGTTCCCCGGTGAAGCCCTGCCGAGCAACAAGAACGTCATGGCCGGCAATGGTGGCGCGTCCAATCTGCGAGAATTTGAGGCCGGACCAGTCGTGGCCCGTCGCCGCCTGCATCAGATCGAAGGCGCGGGGGCCCTGCAGCGAGAGGATGCCGTAGTCGTCGGAAGCGTTGCGAATCTCGACCTGCAGCTCTGCTGCCTGGCTGGCAAACCATGCGTGGCTCGTTTCTCCCGAGACAATAAACCAGTCGTCCGCCAGCCGGAAAACCAGGCCGTCGCCGACGAGAAGACCGGCGCGATTGCACCACGGCGTGTACATCACATGGTCGACTTCGAGCCGCGTCATGTCGCGGGTCATCAGCCGGTCGACGAGGCGATGCGCGTCGGGGCCACGCAACTCCATCTTGGGCAGCGGCGACATGTCGATCATGGCAACGGCGTTGCGGATGGCCGCAAGCTCCCGCGGCATGCTCGTGTAGACGTCGGGGACGATGTGTTTGTCCCACGCATACCACCAGGTGGTCCGCACCTCGGCGCTGCTTGCAGCATGGAACGGTGTTCCGTTGCCCGCCAATTCAGCCTTGTCCAGCACTGTCTTTCTCCTCCGAACTTGTGTGTCCCGACTGTGCAGCCAACGGGGCTTAGAGAGAATACCGCGCCAACGGCAATCCATATCCCTGATGAAAGCCGGGATGGAATTTATCTAATGGAGGTCTTATTCTGCTTTACCTAATCAAGGCAGAGAGTGTGGTTGCATGGACTCTATCGTCGACGTTGACCACGGCTTCGCCTTTGGCGAAACGACCTATTCCCGCGGCGGCGTCTATGGGCCGTTGTCCAGGCAGTATGTCAGCCTGATCTTCGTCCATAAGGGGCTGATTAGGGTTACCTGCGACGACGAGAAAACGACGGTCATCGGTGGGCAGGCCGCCTTCTTTCGGAATGATCGCCTGTTCTTGATCGAGATGGAGCGCGACATCCTACACCGGGTGGGATGGTGCGAGGGCGTGCCCGGCAAGATCTGGGCGAACGGGCCCTCTCCACTCGCCGGCGCCTCGCCTGTTGTCCCCCTAACCGAAAGGCTGGCCGACCTGCAGCGAATCGGCGTTGAGCTCGGCTTTTCGTCAAGCACGGGTCTCAACGACGTGCGCAATGCTGTTGGCTACGCGCTCTACACCGCCTTGTTCCATGAGGCGCAGCTCACCGCACGCGACCGGTTCGTTCCCAAGCAGGTCCTGCGGGTGAAGCGACACATGGATGAAAACATGGACAAGGACATCACAGGTGGCGCGCTCGCGGCCATCGCCAACCTGTCGCCGCAACAGCTGATTTCGTCGTTCCGCAAGCACATTGGCGTCACGCCGATGCGCTATCTCTGGCAGATGCGGGCCAATCGTGGCCGAGCCCTGCTGCTGCAAAGCGGCCTGTCGGTTTCCGAGATCGCCTATCAATGCGGCTACAAGAACCCGTTTCATTTCTCGCGCCATATAAGGCAGAATTTTGCGATGACGCCGACGGAGATCCGCGCGAACAAGGGCTACCGTCCTCCCAGCGATGTGCTGGAGAATCCAGGCAATACGGCGTTCTGAGATCGCCAGAGAGTATTCTCTCTATCTCCCTGTTTTCGAGCAATTGCGAACGCAAAGCCGCCTTTCCGGAACTGCTCTGGAACGAAACAGGCGACATGCCGGCCGCATGTCGCCTGTTGGAGATATCGCTGCAAGGAACTGCTGCGAAAGCCGGCCCGGTCATTCCCTGGCGTAGGGGATGCCCAGCCTCGCCGGCTGGCCGGACCGGAAGCGCAGGCCCATCAAGAGGCCGATCGAAGCGAGATAGGGCAGCGCGAGCAGCAGTTGGTGCGGAACCTGGGCGCCCACCACCTGCAGGTGGGTGGCCAGCGATTCCAGGAACGCGAAGGCTGTCACCGCGACGAGAACGCCCTTCGGCCGCCAGTTTCCGGCGATGAGCGCAACGATGACGATCCAGCCGCGACCGGCAGTGAAATCGGCCAGAAACCGGTCGGAAAAGCCGAGCATGAGGAAGCCGCCGCCAAGGCCCGTCATAGCACTGCCCAGCATGACGGCTGCATATTGCCGGGCCGAAACGCTGAGGCCCTTGACGTCGAGCGCCTTGGGATTTTCACCAAGGCAGCGCAGTTCGAGCCCGTAGCGGCTGCGATAGAGCAGGAACCAGACGACCGGCACGACCAGCAGGGCGACATAGGTCAGGGCACGTTGCGAAAACAGCACCGGGCCAATGACGGGAATGTCGGAAAGCAGTGGGATGGCAACGTCCTGAAAGCCCGAGAAGATCGGTTGCGGCCGGCCCTGGATATAGCTCTGGAACCAATAGAGCGTGAGCCCGCCGGCAAGCAGGTTGAGGCCGAGACCGGCGATGAAGTGGTCGACGCGCAAGGTTGCGGTCATGAAGGCAATGACGATGCCCATCAATGCGCCGGCGACGACGGCTGCCAGCACCGCCAGCCACAGCGAGCCGGTCGCCGTTGCAACGAGGTAGGCGGCAAAGGCCCCGGTGAGCATCGTGCCCTCGACGCCCATGTTCCAGATGCCGGCACGCTGGGTGATCAGCTCGCCCATCGCCGAAAACAGCAAAGGGGTCATGATGCGGATGGTTGAGGCGAGGATGCTGATGATGATCGCTTCCTGGAACAGCTGGCTCATTGGACGGCAACCTTCATGACGATTCGATAGCGCGCCAGGACGCCGGCGCAGAGGAAGAAGAACAAGGTGATGCCTTGCATGGCCGGCACCAGCGAAGCCGGCACGTCGCCAAGCACCCGCATGTAGACGGCACCGCTCGCCAGGCCGCCGAAGAACAGCCCGGCAAACACGGTTCCTATCGGGCTCAGGCCGCCGATCATGCCGACAATGATGCCGGCATAACCAAGGCCGATGAGATTGTCGGCGCGCAGGCGGTGAGAGACGCCAAAAAGCTCGATGGCGCCGGCAAGCGCTGCAAGTGCGGCACTCGCCATCATGATCACGCTCACTGTACGGGCGATGTCGACGCCCTTGTGGCGCAGGGCCTCCGGATTGTAGCCGAGGCCACGGATTTCATAACCCAAAGGCGTGCGCGACATGACGAGCGCGCAGATGGCGGCGGCGAGGAAGGGCAGCAGCACCCCGGCATGAAGACGGCTGCTGCCGAACAGCGCCGGCAGGAAAGCTGCATCCGGCAGCATCGGCGACTGGTGGTATGCAACCGTGCCGCCAGTCTCGCCCCAGGGCCCGCCCTGCAGCAGCCATGAAAGCAGATAGACGACCAGATAGTTGAGCATGACCGTCGAGATGATCTCGTTGACGGCAAAGCGGCTGCGCAGCACCGCCGCGATCCAGCCAAGCCCCATGCCGGCCGCCATGCCGAAGGCCAGCACGCCGGGAAAAAACAGCACCGGCGGCAGACCGGCAAGCAGCTGGGCGCCGAGATAGCCGCCCATGGCGCCAGCAAAGACCTGCCCTTCCTGGCCGATGCTCCATATCTGAGCGCGGAAGGCGATGACCGTCGCCAGTCCGGTCAGGATCAGCGGGGCGGCCTTGACCAGCGTCGTTGCCAGCGCCTTAGGCGAACCGACCGAGCCCTGCAGCAAGGCGCCAAAGACATCAGGCACATTGGCGCCCGTCGATGCGATCAGAATTGCCGAAGCCGCCAGGCCGGCTACAATGGCCATGATGAAGGAAGCGAGCGTCCAGAGTGCGTTCGCCTCCATCCTGCGTTCGAAGACGATCATGCCGACACCCTTTTCTTGCTGGCCGCGGTTTCCCCACGGCGGCCGGCCATCATGACGCCGACTTCGGCAACCGTGACCGTCCTGGGGTCGACGATGCCCATGATCTCGCCCTTGAACATCACGGCGATGAGGTCGGCGAGGTTGAACAGGTCGCTGAGCTCTTCCGAGGCGAGCACGATGGCAAAGCCTTCGGCGCGCTTCTTCAAGAGTTGCGTCTGCACATATTCGATGACGCCGACGTCGAGGCCGCGCGTCGGCTGGTTGGCGAGCACCAGGCCCGAGGCATGCAGGAACTCGCGGGCGATGATGATCTTCTGGGCGTTGCCGCCCGAGAGCTTGCCTGCCGCGACATGCTCGTCGCGCGTGGCGATCTGGTATTCGCCGATCATCTCCCGGGCCAGGCCAGTGATCGCGTCGCGATCCATCAGCGGGCCCTTGCAGTATTTCGGGTTGCGCTGCCAACCGAGGACGACATTCTCGGCGACGCTGAACTCGGGCACCAGTCCTTCGCGGAACCGATCGTCGGGGATGTGCCCGACGCCGCGGTCCATCATCGCCCGCGGCGACATGCCGGCCACCTCCTCACCCTTGAAGATGATCGAACCGGCGGCCGGCCTGCGCACGCCGCAGAGCACCTCGAACAGTTCCTTCTGGCCATTGCCGGCAACGCCGGCAATGCCAAGGATCTGGTGCCTAGCGACCGAAAAGGAAACATCCTTCAGCACCGCATCGCCCCAGAAGCCGCGGGCCGACAGGCCTTCGACGGCCAGGATCGTCTCGCCCGGCGCAAGTTCGGGCTTGGTGACGGTAAAGAAGACATCGCGGCCGACCATCAGCCTGGCCAGTTCGTCCGGCGTGGTCTCGGGCCTATCGAGCGTCGCCACCACCTTGCCCTTGCGCAGAACCGTCACCCGGTCCGACTGCATCACCTCGACCAGCTTGTGGGTAATCAGGATGATCGACATGCCGCGGGCGCACATCTTGCGCACGATGTCGAACAACACCCGCGACTCGCCCGGCGTCAGCACCGCCGTGGGCTCGTCGAGGATCAGGATCTGTGCATCGAGATAGAGCACCTTGAGGATTTCGACCCATTGCTGGCGCCCGACCGGCAGTTCCCAGACATAGGCATCGAGATCGAGATCGATGCCGTAGCCGTCGCAGATGCCCTTAAGCTTCTGGCGCGCCTCGGCGGCATTCAGCCGCCAACCCGACCGTTGCGTGCCGACGATGATGTTTTCGAGCACGGTGAATTCCGGAACGAGCACGAAATGCTGGTGCACCATGCCGATGCCGTGGCGGATTGCGTCCATCGGCGAAGCAATGTGCACGGGCTGGTCGTGCAGCAGGATCTCGCCCTTGTCGGGCCGGTAGAAGCCAAAGATGCAGGATGAAAGCGTCGACTTGCCGGCACCGTTCTCGCCGAACAGGCAGTGGATCTCGCCGCGGCGAAGATCGAAGTCGACATCGTCGTTGGCGGTAACCCCGGCGAACCGCTTGGTCAGGCCTTCGACACGCAAGGCAGTGGACATGAGAGGCACCAACTTTCGAGTGAGCGAAGGCCGCGGCAGGCGAAGGCGCCCGTCGCGGCCGGGCTTTCAACAGGCTACTTAGCCTTCGGATCGGAGACGTCGACAGGCACCTCGAAGCCGCCGGCCATGATCTTGGACTTAAGATCGTCGAGTTCCGCCTGGACATCAGCAGGCACGTTTGCTTGCAACTCGGCATTGGGCACCACGGCCGAGCCGCCGTCCTTCATCGGGAACCAGTGCTTGTCGGTGTTGCCGGCATAGGGCTTGCCTTCGGCCTTGTGCGCCCACCATTCGTCGACGATCCAGCTGACATCGGGATCCCACTGCGCCACGGCGCTCGACAGGACGGTCGAAGGCGAGAACGACTTCTGGTCCTGGAAATTGCCGAAGCACAGGATCTTGGCTTCTTCGCACGGCTTGAAATTGCCGGTGAGCTGGAAGATCAGGTCCGCCCCGGTGGCGATCTGCGCCTTGGTGTATTCGCCAGCCTTGGCCGGATCGTACCAGGACTCGATAAAGGCAACCGTGCGCTGCACGGCAGGGTTTGCCGCCTTAGCACCGGCGAAAAAGGCATTGATCTCGTCGTTGACGTCATCAGCCTGGAACGTTCCGACAGCACCAAGCTTGTTCGACTTGGTGAGCTTTCCGGCGGCATAACCAAGCAGGTAGGCCGGCTCATGAACACGCTTGTACACCCAGTACTGGTTGCCGCCGAGCCCTTCATTGCCTGAGCCGACGACGACGAAGAGGATGTCGGGAAACTCTTCCCGCAGCTTCTTGACCTGATCGGAATAGGTGCTGTGGGCCCAGATGACGTCATACTCGCCGCTTTCGGCAAACAAGCGCATGGCATCTCCGGCGTCGTCACCCCAGAGCGGATCGGTGTATTTCCAGGTGATATCGAGGCCATGGGGCTTTGCCACTTTTGCGCGTTCGAGCGCCTCGATCAACGTGCCGTCCCAGGCGCTCTCGATGCCTGCCGACAGGATGACGGCGATGTTGAGCTTGTCCGGATCGGCTGCCTCTGAGCGTTCAGGACTTCCGACGATGGCTGCGATGGCAAGCATCGCCAAGACTGCCAGCTTTCTGGCGAAATGTTCGAACATAGGATTGTACCTTTCCCTCTGGTGTCATTGTCTGGGTTCTATCCCGACTGTTCTTATTGTCGTGGAACCGCTTCCTCCTCGAGGCGGATCAGATGGTGACGCGAGCTTCCTCCGGCTCCGCCATCAACAGGCCGATGTCCTTCGTCCACTCGGCATGCCTAGAGATCGAGGATCAGCTCGGCGCTGCGGGCGCGCGAGCAGCACAGCGTCATGTGGTCGGCACGCTGCCTGTCGGTCAAAACGAGATCGCGATGGTCGGGCTCGCCCGAAATCACGCGGGTCACGCAGGTGCCGCAGATGCCCTGTTCGCACGACACCGGAATGTCGATGCCGCTTCCGGCCAGCACCTCGACGATGCTTCGCCCCGGCGCGACGTCGAAGCTGTGGCCGGTACTCGCCAGCGTGACCCTGAACGGCTGATCGGCTTGCGCCTTGGGAGCGGAATTGGCGAAATACTCACGATGGACCGCATCCGCCGGCCAGCCTGCCTTGGCCCTGGCAACCACGGCATCGAGAAACCCCGATGGACCACAGGCGTAGAGATGGGCGCCAGCCGGTCGATACGCCAGCAACCTGTCCAGGCTCAGAAGCTGTGCCGGTGGGCCGTCGTCGAGATGGAACCTGACCTTGCCGGCAAAGGGCGAAGCCTCGATTTCGTCGCGAAAAGCCAACCGGCCTGCACTGCGGGCACAATAGTGGAACTCGAAATCCCGCCCGAGCGACGAGAGCCTGTGGGCCATGGCTAGGACCGGCGTGACGCCGATGCCGCCGGCCAGCAGCAGCGAAAACGGCGCGGCCTCATCGAGTTCGAAGGCGTTGCGCGGCGTGCTCGTCTCCAAGGCATCGCCAACGTCTAACCTGTCGTGGACGTAAGCCGATCCGCCACGGCCGCCAGGCTCACGCAGCACGCCGATTGCATAGCGGTGACGTTCACGCGGATCGTTGCGGAGCGAGTACTGACGCGTGAAGCCGCCGGGCAGGAACAGATCGATGTGGGACCCAGCCGTAAATGCCGGCAGGGGCGCGCCATCGGGTGCAACGAGGTCGATCGCGACGATGCCCTCGGCAGCGGTCCACTTACGTGCGATCCGGAGTCGGAACCTGTTGTCGGCTACCGGCGCCGCGGGTGTGAGCCCGTTTCTCGTGAACGCCATGGTCAAGACGCCCTCCTCCATTGTTGGGCTGCCGGGCCGTCGTCCTGTGCTGGTCGGGCGCGAAGCACGGCCAGGTGATGGAAGCAGGTTTCGAAACGGATCGGCATCGTCTTTCCTGATATCTGCAGTTGCGATGATGCTGCGGGATCAACTCGCGATCGGCGCACCGAGGCCAAATTTGCTGGCCAGCCCACGGCGATATTCGAGCGACATGCGATCCGATGGCACATGGATTTCCTCGGTCAGATCGAGCGGCAGTTCCTCGGGATGCTGCTCCTCGACCATTGGCTTGTCCTCATCGTTGATCAGCAGCGCATCCTTGACCCAGTAGTCGGTGTCCGGATCACCGGAGGTGTCGGTCATCATCTGGAAGATGCGTGTCTCGCGCGCTGACACCGGGCAGACGGTGTCGGCGAAGTAGACGACGTAGTCGGAACCCTGCGGATCGATCTTGATCAGCGTGGAGAACGGATAGGTCAGCTCGTAAGTATATACCACGTCGCGCTCGTCGCCCTCGACGCCATCGTCGAAGCGGTTGAAGCCTTCGTGGTAAGGCAGCTCGAAGCGCAGGCCGTACTCCGTCTGCTCGACGTCGTAGGGAGGGATCGGATCGACCGTGCTGCCACCAAAGCTCTGCGTGTGCACCCATGGGAAATGGGCAACGTCGTTGAAGTTCTCGACATGCCGGCTTGCCGCCGCATACCAGGTGCCCTCAGGGACATAAACCTTCCGGAGAGCCGGGTTTGAGATGCCGTCCCAATCCGGCAGCTGCCAGATCGGCTCTCCCTTCAGGCACGTCCAGATGATGCCGTAGCGCTCGACCGATGCGTAGGTTTCGAGGCGCAGCTTGGGAGGTATGCGCCCTTCGGAATTGGCGATCGACGGGATCTTGGAACAGGCCCCGTCATGCCCGAAATGCAGCCCGTGCATCGGACAGACGATCTGGTCGTCCGTCATCCAGCCGGCGCTGATGCGGGTGCCGCGGTGCGGACACAAATCGCGGGCCACAGTGATGCCGGCCGATGTCTTGTAAATCACTAGGTCGACGTCGAGCAGCTTGGCGCGCACCGGCTTGTCGGCGATGTCGTGAACGAAGGCAATCGGATGCCAGAACGAGGCCAGGATATGCCAGTCGCTCGCGGCAAATGTGCAGCCCCGCGGCAGGTCGTTTCTTGTCTTGGAATTGTCGGCTGGCAGAAACACGTTTTCCCTCCGCAGGATGCGTCTTGCTGGCATGTCCAGGCGGCTTGATCGGCTCGCCTGTTGATGGATGGAGTATTCCGCAGCCCTTGTTTTCACGGAATGCCTGCGCGAGTCGAAAACATATCTGCCATTAAGATCATATTCTTCTAATCTTTGACGACGCATTTAGCCGTGCTAAGAAAACGCATGACGCGACAAGCGAGGCCTTGGCTATGCGTGCATTTATCGACAATGGCCGGGGCTTCGCCTTCGGTGAAGCGATATACCCGGCAGGCGGCGTCTACGGGCCCCTGAAAGAACGCTATGTGACCTTGCTGATCATCCATGAAGGCAAGGCAAGGGTCATCTGCGACGATGACGAGACCGTCTTGAGTTCCCGGAGCTGCGGCTTCTTCCGCAATGAGCGAAGCATCTCCATGGAATACACCGAAGGACGACACACGCGGGTGAGCTGGTGCGAGGGCTACGCTGGCGACGTCAGCGAAGCACTTGCCTCGCGGCTGCGCTCGTTGCCGACCCGGATTCCCCTGCCGCAGCGCATCGAGAGCATTCAGCGTATCGGGGTGGAGCTCGGCGCAGGCTCGGGTTCCAATCTCAACCAGCTTCGCAACACACTGGGAGAGTCGATCTTTCTCGCCTACTTCCATGAAGCGCAGATGTCCGAGCAGGAGCGGCTCACGCCGCGTTCCGTTCTGCGCGCCCGCTTCTACATCGACGAGAACTACGAAAAGGAGATTACGGTCCAACGCCTCGCCGCTCTTGTCGGTGTCACGCCGCAACATCTGGTTTCATCATTCCGCAAGCACATCAGCACCACCCCGATGCGTTATCTCTGGCAAGTCAGGGCCTCGCGCGGCCATTCCCTGCTGCTGCAGACGGCTCTGCCGATCTCCGACATCGCCTATCAGTGCGGCTACAAGAACCCATTCCACTTCTCGCGGCAGATATCCGAACAGTTCGGAATGTCTCCGCGCCAGGTTCGCGAAAACAAGGGCTACCGCGTGGCAAGCGACGTCGCCGAAGGCGCTGGCGACACAGCCTATGGCATGGCGCTTCCCGATACGACGGTACTCCAGCCCGAGACGTCACCGGCGATGATGGTCGAAGAAGAAATCCCCCCCAACACAACAGCCTAGAGTGGCCGTTCGGCGGGCTTGGTCGCGCACATGGATCGCACGAAGTGCCGTTGCGTACGCGGTTGCCGACCCCAATGCCGAAGCAGCTTGGCTGGACATTGAACGCAAGTTCAAGGATTTTTTGACGCGTCTTCAGTGGCGCGCCAGACGACGTATTGGGGGCCGGGAGCGGTCCGTCAGCTCCGCGGATGAGGTAATGGAATAGCGGCCGTTCCGGTCGCGACGAATTGATCTTGGTGCCGGTCATCAGCATCAGGATCAGGCGCAAGTGATCCTCGCCATGGTCCTGGCCGATCTCGCGCAGCGTAGGCTTACAGCATTCACGCGGCTTCCAGCTGGTCGGACTATGCTCGTGCCCTTCCCGCAGGATCACCCCGCATTCACGGGCAACTTTCCAGATATCGCATCGATGCTTCACTCGCGCTTCCGATGCAGGTCGGGAACGGACATCGGGTGCTTGCCGTTGTTTTTGGGAAAGGAGGCCCGCCATGCAAGACCAAGTTGCTGTGCCCTTCCGATCCGGCAGCTGCGTTTGTCGGGGCGTCACATTTCGGGTAACCGGCGATCCGCTCAGGGTCGGCATTTGCCATTGCACTGAGTGCCGCAAGACGAGTGGTGCTCCATTCGCGGCGTTTGCTGTTTGGCCATCGGAGGCATTCGAACAAAGATCCGGCTTCACGACCACGTACGCCGGCCGAAGCTTTTGCACTACATGCGGAGGCCGCGTGTTTTCCGTGTCCGACGAGGAGGTCGAAGTCATGATTGGAAGTCTCGACGAGGCTCCGACCGACTTGACCCCGGAATACGAGTTGTGGGCCGGGCGCCGCGAGACGTGGTTTACCCCCCTGCCCGACACGGTTCAGTTTGAAGGTGATCGGGATCCGCCTAGTCATTCGCAAGCCCCTGGCCCCGTAACGGCCGATGAGCCCTCTCCACCTTGACCTGCCGGCCTTTGACAATGACGGCACCTAGCGCGGCCTCCTGATCCTGTGCAGCGCGGGCGGCGCGTTCCTCATGCCATTCAGCGACACCAAGGACGTCTTTGGCGACTTCGGCCCGCTCGGCATAGATCGTTGGGTTCAGGATGCGCCTGACGCGCACGCCTTGGCCACCTCAATGGCCTGACTAGCAGTATCGCATTCGACCGGGGCATCATCCTTGCGAACATAGCGCCAGCGCTTAAATGCGAAGAGCAACATCGGGCGATATCGACCGTTCCACGGCATCGTGCGTCGCCAGATAAAGCAATATGATCTTACTGAGAGGACGAGGTGCTGCCCTATGGCTGCATCATGACCGGCGACCGGGAAGCGAATGCTCCATGGAGGAGGAAGCGTAAGGCTCGCAGCTGAATCGTCACCGTCGACGCCCCGATTGTCGTCGACGGTGACGGGGCCGTGACCGGACAGTCTGCCTTGTATCCTGCACACCGCGACAGCTGACATTCGCGCACAGTGAACAGGTTGGCACCGAAGTCCCGTCATAAACGCTTGTCCTGGAACATCCAACGCGCGTTTCGATGACAGGTCACGATCGCCCATTTTTTAGCTGAACTTACAGATGCATGCAGTTATCGGCGCCTTATCGCAGAATTCGCAAGGGTCTATCTCTCTGGCAGACAACGCTCGCCGAGACCGGGCGACATGCGCAGAGAGCTCTGGATATGAGACGATACGCCTATATTGCGGCAGTGGCCGCGCTCGCTGCCTGCGCCGCGCCCCTCGTCGGCTGGCAGGTCCATGCCGAGACCGCGCGGGTGCAGTTTCCGGAGCTCGAGGCGCTGGTCCACTACACCACGGTGCGGCGCGGCGAGGTGACCGAGCACATTATGACGACGCCCGAGGCGATCGAGGCAGTCAAGCAGAGGCAGCCCATACCGCACGGCACCCATTTCGTTCTCGTCGACTACCGCAATGACCAGGTCTTTCGTCATGGAGAAGGGCCCGGACTGGGGGCTCGACTATGACGAGTCCCTACCCACGGACGACTGGCAGTTCCAGCGGTTCTGGCCGGACCGGTCGGTGAACATGGACGAGAACACGGCGCGCTGCCAATCGTGCCACAGCAGCCAGTCGGGCAGCGGCTTCCTGTTCACGGCAAACCGGGTTCCCCGCTTCGACGGCACGCCGGTCGAATAGGATTTCGCCCATGTCCCGCATTTTCCTCATGCGGCTCGGCTTCGATCTCGCCGCCGCCGCGCTACTCCTGTTGTGCAGTCAATTCTCGCTTGGCTCCGACCGCCGCCCACCTAGGATCGTTAACCAAATATTAACCTCTGTTGATGCAATTTAAACGCGGACATGAGGCCAAGGCCCCCCCGCTTAGGTTCTCAATCCGCCCCCATGCAAGCCCCGCCGCCGCAAGGTTGCGGGGCTTTTTGTGCGATAGGGAACGCTTAAGCCTTGACGTTGTTTGGGGCACGGCGGAAACGCCGGAGGTAAACATGACCGACGTGCCAAACAAGCCGCTAGATCCTCGGATCGCTTTCGTCCAGCGTTTGGCAAAGGAGACCAATATCACTGAAGAGCAGGCTCGAAAGCTTATTGCTCTCATCGGATACGAGTGGTCGTCCCTGGTGAGAGAGGCGACGCTGTTGGCGAAAAAGAAATAACGTCACTCTCCGACGCCTAGGCGATCCTTCGGATACGACCTTGCGCCAGTCGGAACATGCCGCTCATCCCGCCTTGTTTTGCGAAATCGGATTGCAGCTCATCCCAAATACCGAGATGTCTGCCGCAATCCTCACACGAAATCGGCGTGTTCGGCTCTACATTTTCAGGAATACGTAGGCGAACGGTGCCGCAATGAGGACATTCGAGCTTGTGATTGAGGTACTGAGCGTCGCCCATGATCAGATCCTCCTGCTATGTCCGAAACGTATTCAGATGGCGGCGGATTTCAAGGGATTTGTACGGCTACGCCCCGCCGTATCCGTGGTCGGAGGAGCCATCCTGATTGAATGCCTGCAACCGGCTTGTCTTAAGCGTTCCCATCCACTTCGCCATCTTCCTCAAGCATCCGCACCGGCAGATACCCGCCCTTTCCAGCCATTCGCCCGGGGTTTACCGGCCGTTGCCGCGCCACCATGGCTGAAGCGGGCATGTATCCAGTACCGTTGAATAACCACCCAATCGCCCTGTCGCCTGTCGGTGGCAGGGCTTTTTGCCGTTGCTTTCTAGATCATTGAAGCCTTCGTGCGCCGGAGCGAGTGAGTGCCATATTCCTCTGCACGCAGCCCGATCGCGGTCACCCACTCGTCGACCAAGCGGGCGTATTGCCTTGTGCTCATGTGGTGTGCGTGACCGACTCGACTTGGGAATGCAAAGTCCTCGACGGTACCACCACGCCGTTCCAGCCAAGCCAACAGGCTTGCTCTCACATCGCTGGTGATCTCAAACTGCACTGGCCGGCCTGTCTTTTGCTGAACTACGATCGCGCGGGTCCTGATCTCTGTCCCAGCGACCACATCGCCAATCCTGATCTTGACCAGGTCGCAGCCGCGAAGCTTGCTGTCGATGGCAAGATCGAACAGGGCACGGTCACGAATGCGGCGCTCGCGATCGAGAAAGAAGCGAACGGCCCAGATCTGTTTCTGCGTGAGCGGACGCTTCGTTCCCACCTTCTTGCCAGCGTTCCAAGCCGCGCGCTCGCGGCTGGCATCATCGAATTGAGAATGGCCCATGTGAGTTCTCCTCGGCCGTGATTGGCCGAAGGAGAAACGGTGCAGGGCACTCGCCGCTTGGGGGCCGGAAGCTTGCTGGTCTGGTTTCGGCAGCTGCACGGTAATAGCGGCCGCTCTGGTGCTTACCTTATCGCGAAAGTAAGCACCCTCGCCTCTGGTATCTAGATTTGCCTGACCAGGTCGCCGCCACTCCCCTGTACCAAGGGAACAAAATCGGACGCCGATCGAGGGCTACCGCCGATAGACAGGATAGGCAAACAATCAGTCGAACCGCCTGGGCGTTGCCAGGCGGTTAACCCAGACACCGGCTCTATTTCTCCAAAAGCTCGTTTGTATAAAAATCAGACGAAGGCCGGCGCTCGCCTATCTGCTCATTCGTGGAAATTAGGTCCAGTGCCTCATTGATAAGGTCGTCGCTAATCCACCCGATTGGTTTCTCACTCCCAGTATCCAAAGTCGCAGAAGTTGCCACTATTTGTTGTTGGACCAATTCCTGGGAGGGAGCCGCGCTCCAGGCTTGAAGTAGCGCTGCTGTAGCTGATGCGGGATCCTCGCGAGTAAGTTCAATGGCTTCTTTGGTAGACTGTAGGAAGCGTTTGAGGACGTCGGGCTTTTCGGCAATGCCACGGTCGCTTACCACCGCCGCCAGGCCTGGCACCGACAAACCAAAGTTCGGAAGGTCGAGGACGGCAAACTTCATCCCGGTCCGCTGTTCGATGAGTGGGAGATCCACATTGGTGTAGATGGTAATCAGATCGACGCGCCCTTGCATGAATTGTGGGATCTTCAGTTGCGGATCTAACTGAATTTGCTGGATTTTGTTGCAATCAACATTGTTGGCCTTGCAGAAAGCACCCAGATAAGTCGTAGCGGTGTCACCGACCGAAACTGCAAGCGAGCGGCCTTCGAGTTCGCTTGGCTTGGTAACAGCGTTGTCCAGCTTCGAGATGAATGCGAACGGAGTGCGCTTTTGGTAGATCGCCGCGATCTTGACGGGCATGCCCTTCTGGATTGCCGAGATAGCAAATATCGCAGGCACAATAACAACGTCCTCGTTGCCTTGAACAAGCGCGCCTAGAGCCGCTTGCGCTCCAGCACCTTCGCCCAAATGTGGATCGACATTATTGCGTTGATACAAACCCTTTTCTTTCCCGAGATAGAAGAATCCATACTCTCCCTTCAATTTCCAGCTGAATCTCACATTGACCTGGTCAGCTGCCCACGATGTGATTGGCATTGCGGCAGTTGCAGCAAATAGGACCACACTTATGATTTTCAGTATCTTCGACATGCTATTCTCCCATTGTGTTGATCGCCCATTGGATGCCACCCTCGTCGCTTCAAATTGTCGTTCTATTGAGTGGCCCAACGATGGATATCTTGACTGGTTATGACTTCAGCACACCTTCTTCGCCGCCCAGGTCGCGATATAGTCCATCAGCCCGGGCGAAAGGCAGTCGTAAGGCTCGAGGCCGAGTTCCTTCAGCCGGCCACGCACGCCGTCCATCTCGGAGGGATCGACGCCCGCCTCGATGATCGACGACACGAAGGCAGCAAAACCGGGCCCGGCCCAGCCTGCTTCCTGGAAGCGCTCGGGATGGATGAAGTCGAGGCTCTTGAAGGCGTGGTCGCGCTCGACCGGACCGTACATGTGCACGCCGCAGGCCTTGCAGGCATGGCGTTGGATCAGTGCTGACGGATCGACCACGGCGAGCTTGTCGCCGTTTTCCAGCACAGTGACGTTTTCATGCGCGGTGACGGCGACGACAGAAAACTTGGCGCCCTCGGGCTTCCAGCACTTGGTGCAGCCGCAGGCATGGTTGTGGGCGACCTGCCCCTTGATCGCCACCTTCACCGGCCGGTCGGCGCAGGCGCAGACAAGCGTGCCGCCGCTGAAGCTTGAGCTGCCGGGTTTGACCCCGCCGTCGACTGCGGGATGTATCGATACTGAAATCATATCTTGTTGCTCCGTGTTGCTGAGAAAAATTTGGATGCGGATGCTCCCACAAAGGGAGCTCAGTAAACGACCACGCTTCTGATGCTTTCGCCCGCATGCATCAGGTCGAAGCCCTTGTTGATGTCTTCGAGCTTGAGCGTATGCGTGATCATTGGGTCGATCAGGATCTTGCCTTCCATGTACCAGTCGACGATCTTCGGCACGTCGGTGCGGCCGCGCGCGCCGCCAAAGGCGGTGCCCTTCCAGGTCCGACCGGTGACCAGCTGGAATGGCCGCGTCGCAATCTCCTGGCCGGCACCGGCGACGCCGATGACGATGCTTTCGCCCCAGCCGCGATGCGATGCTTCGAGCGCCTGGCGCATCACCTTGACGTTGCCGGTGCAGTCGAAGGTGTAGTCGGCGCCGCCGATCTGGTCGGCGCCACGCTTGGTCATGTTGACGAGGTAAGGCACGATATCGCCCTCGACCTCCTTCGGATTGACAAAATGCGTCATGCCGAACTTTTCGCCCCAGGCCTTGCGGTCATTGTTGATGTCGACGCCGATGATCATGTCGGCACCGGCAAGGCGCAGGCCCTGCAGCACGTTGAGGCCGATGCCGCCGAGACCAAAGACAATCGCCGTCGAACCGATCTCGACCTTGGCGGTGTTGATGACCGCCCCGATGCCTGTCGTCACGCCGCAGCCGATGTAGCAGATCTTGTCGAAGGGCGCGTCCGGGTTGACCTTGGCGAGCGCGATCTCGGGCAGCACGGTGAAGTTCGAAAACGTCGAGCAGCCCATGTAATGGAAGATCTTGTCCTTGCCGATCGAGAACCGGCTGGAGCCGTCAGGCATCAACCCTTGTCCTTGCGTCGCGCGGATCGCGGTGCAGAGGTTGGTTTTCCGCGACAGGCAGGACGGGCACGAGCGGCATTCCGGCGTGTAGAGCGGGATGACGTGGTCGCCCTTCTTGAGCGAGGTCACGCCCTTACCGACATCGACGACGACACCGGCACCCTCATGGCCGAGGATAGCCGGGAAGATGCCTTCGGGATCGGCACCCGACAGCGTGAACTCGTCGGTGTGGCAGATGCCGGTCGCCTTGATCTCGACAAGCACCTCGCCCTCGCGCGGCCCCTCGAGGTCGACCTCCATGATCTCGAGCGGCTTTCCGGCTCCTACGGCGACGGCGGCGCGGGTTTTCATCGATGATCCCTATTTGGTGTTGAGTAGTATTATATATCGAGCACTAATTGCTTTGATTTCGCACGCGAACAACAAATGGACATCTGTTTGTTTTCGAGTTTTTCTTTTTCGGTCTGATAAGTATCTCGGTGGTCGACATCGCCACTTATTACTCGTGTCAAACACGTTCCACAGATGCCTTGCTCACAAGAAAGAGTCGGTACGATTCCGGCATCAATAAGTGCATCGGCGATCGACTTGTCGGAGGGCACGGTAATCGTCTTTCCGCTGCGCGCAGCCACGACCTCAAACTCGGCCTCCCCTTCGACTTTGAGTGACGTAAAGCTTTCGATATGAATTTGGTCTGCAGAGCAGCAGCCAGAACTCTTCGCAGCGTTTGTGACAAAATCCATGAAGCCTCTAGGGCCGCAAATGTAGATTGTGGCCTGCGGGCCTATCCCGGCAAAAACGCGCGAGGGATCGAAGCGCTGCTGGGATGGCCCCTCATCCAGGTGAAGGTGAAATTTCGATGCGAAAGAACTAGCGGCGATCTCGTCGATGAAGGCCGCGCGATCCCGGGAACGAGCGCATAGGTGAAAGGTGAACTCCGCTCGCAGGATAGATAGCTGATATGCCATCGACAGGATCGGCGTGACGCCAATTCCTCCTGCGACTAGCACAACATCTGTTAAACTTGCTGTGAGGCCAAAATTGTTCCGTGGCCGGCCGATACGGATGACATCATCGGTGTGGAATGTCTCATGGATCGCTTTAGATCCGCCTCTCGAGGTCGCCTCTTTTTGGACTGCAAGGCGATAATAAGAGGGGTCGGCCGGATCGTTGCATATCGAGTATTGTCGAATGACGCCTTCGTTGATGAAAACGTCGACGTGGGATCCGGCCGAAAAGGGAGGAAGGTCAAAATCACCAGCAGGAACAATTTCTAAGCATGCAATGTCTTTTGCGATCACCTCGAAACGACGGATGCGCACGTTCATAAATTGACTAGCTTCATTGGTCATCGGCATACAAACCCATTGATCAGGATTTTCGGCTCCCACGTTGTCGAGGAGAGACCTGACTTCTAGAATTGTAAGCAAGCGCAACGGTGCGGGGAAATTGGCATTGTGGACGGCTGCTATCCGTCAGCGCGATAGATCAGTTTTTCGTTTTTGATTTCTGAGCCGCAACACGGACCACTTCGTCGCGCATCCATTGCAGGCCGGGGTCCCGGTCATGGGAACGGCGCCACTGCAAGACGTCAGTCATTAGTGGCAGCTCAAACGGGACCTCAACTGTTCGAATTGGAAGGTGTGCGGCCGCTCGCTCAGCTAGATCCTGGGGCACCAATGCGAGGAAATGGGTCCCGATCAAAGCATCGGGCAGCAGCGTAAAGCTGGGAGCCGTAATTCCTGCTCTTGGGGCCTTTCCGAACTGCTTAAGAAACCAGGCTTCGATAAAGGTCGTTCGTTCACTATAGGCTTGCGCATGCCTGACTTCTAGAAAGTCTTCCAATGAAATCGAATTGCCGATCAGATCGTTGTTCGCCCAAACGATGCATACATATGCTTTAGAGGGCAGCGGGAGAAAATGGCAATCCTCAAGCATAAATCGGTCAGGGACAATCAGAAGGTCGATGTCAGTCTTGTAGAAGCGGGAACTCGGACCTTGGTAGTAAATGTTCACCGAAGGTGCAATTAGGCGCAAATGCGAAATAATTTCGACTATTAACGTTGCCCAGACATAGTCGGAACAGGCGATGGTAAACTGCCTGTCCGAACTCGCAGGATCAAATGCGCTCCTCATCGCTAGGAGTTTTTCTGTTTCGGAGAGAATTGCGGAGAGTGGGGTAATTAGCTCCTCTGCCAAGGGCGTGAGCGCCATGCGGCGGCCGCTTCTAACTACGAGGTCGTCCTCAAAATGCTCACGTAGACGGGCGAGGATCCCGCTCGTGGCGGATTGACTTAAGCACAGCCGCTCGGATGCACGCGTAATGTTCTGGTGCGTGAGAATTGCGTCCAGCGCGACCAGCAAATTCATATCAAGGTGACGGAATCGCATGACGCGCTTTTGAACGGTTGGGGCTCCCTGCACGTTAGCTCATCTCCGCAGCGCGGGCCACAAATCGCTTGATCATTCTCGTTGCCAATCCAAATGAGAATAGCCCGCTGCGCCCCGGACGAGACTTTGCTCTTTCCGGGGCGCGCAAGAGTCAAATGCTAGCGCTCCGCTTGCAGCTTGGCGTCAACGATACGCCGAGCTCTGACAGCCGGCCCATCGGTTTGCAGCAAGACGGGATTGAGCGCCATCAGCTCGCTGGTGTCGATCGCAATCTGTTGGGCCTCGATTACTGGCTTATCTTCGTCGTCAAAGACCGCTACCCCAACCCGCAAGAGCTCCTCACTCAACGCTACTTCGTCCTGGCGGAAGTCACGTGACATGGCCCAGAAATAGTGAGTGGTAAGGTCCGTTTCAGGGGTGAGCAGGTGCGAGGTGGGGATTGATAGCCCTTCTTCGACAGGCCGGCCAACGCCAGTCATTCCAACGTCGAGTAGCAGGAGTGATGGCGTCGACCAACGCATGAAGTTGCGATGGTCGCCTCGCTGATCCGCCGGATAGCCGAGCATCTGGAAGTACTTGTTTGGGTATTGGTTCGGTCGCGAGAAGCGTGCCCAGACTTCGTTGTCTGACGGATTCTTCTCCGGCTCGAAGTGTGGCGGTCCCTCCGCATTCTTAAACATTGGGTGGATGTATTGACCATGGCTAAGATCGAGAAGGTTATCGGAAATGAGCTGGTAACCCGCCCTGACATGAAGATAGCTGCTGACTGTGCAAAACCTCGGGTCTGTCATGATGCTGAAGTCAGCGATCAGGCCTTCATCGGCCAGCTCGGCTTCGCCGAACCAAAGCCAAGCCACGTTGTACTTCTCGACAACCTTATAACTTTTCACTCGAGCCGCGCGCGGGATCTTACCATCTCCGTGCGGGTTGAGAGTGCAAGCGCCTGACGGATCAAAGCAGAGTCCGTGATATGCGCACTCGACAATGTCGCCTTCAAGCCTGCCAAGATGAAGCGGAACAAAACGGTGCGGACAACGATCTTCGATTGCGGCGACACCACCGGCTTCGGTGCGATAAAAGACGATCTTTTCATTGGCGATCGTACGTGCAAGCATCTGTCGAGTTATTTCTTTCGACCAAGCTGCTGCGTACCAAGTGTTTCTGATAAAAGGCATGGACTCCTCTCTGGCTCCGATTTGTGGATAGGTCCTGAGCCAAAGATTGTCACTTGAGACGCTTTTGTTGAAATCGTGAATCCAAATATCGACTATCGATCAAATCACTAGTTCGATGCCCGCCTAGATGCGGTGGAGCGGCCAAGCCGTTCGGTTTTCAACCCATTGCGAAACTGCCTCGTCTGAGATGGCGGCATCCGTGAAAAGGGGCCGACAACGGACTGTCCGCTCTCCGCCTCAATCCAGCGGATAGCTGCCGACCTCGTATTAGTTGCTCCTTTCCACCATGACGCCGCCAGATTGCGGACGTTAAAGGTGGCCCGGCTGCGACAAGGCAGCCCATGCGCGGCCGGCGCCAGCTTTCGTTCAAGTCGGGGGACGCCTTAGAAACCTCAAGCTTCTCTTGGCTCGATCGCAGTCATCCGGATCGGCGCAGACCCGCCGCACTGGCACGTTAACTCGAAACCACCCTTTGTCGCTGTTCACCAAGCTTGTCTATGTGCAGGTGCATCACATTGCCGGGCTTGAGAAACACGGGGGGTATCTGTGCCATTCCGTTGCCCGGGGGCGTGCCGGTCGTGATCACGTCGCCTGACTGAAGGCTCATAAAGCCAGATACATATGAAACGATCTCGGCGATCCCGAAAATCATCGTGCGCGTTGAGCCGTCCTGATAGCGCTTGCCATCGACCTCGAGCCACATGTCCAGATTGCTTACGTCTCCAGCCTCGTCCTTCGTGACGAGCCATGGGCCAAGGGGCCCAAACGTATCGCAACCCTTGCCCTTGTCCCATGTTCCGCCGCGCTCCATCTGGAAATCACGCGCCGACACGTCATTGACAATGCAATAGCCTGCCACGTGATCGAGTGCGTCAGCCTCGTCGATGTAGACGCCGCCCTTGCCAATGACGACTCCAAGCTCCACTTCCCAGTCGACCTTGGTGGATCCGCGTGGAATGACGACGTCGTCGTTCGGGCCGCTGATTGAACTTGTGGCTTTGAGCAAGACCACAGGCTCTTGTGGCACTTCCTGCTCCACCTCGGCGGCGTGGTCGCCGAAATTGAGGCTGATGGCAATGAACTTGCCGACCCGGCCCACGCAAGGGCCAAGCCTCACCTCCCCCTCAATCATCGGCAACGAGCGCGGATCAATAGCAGCGAGCCGCATGAGCGTCCCTGTCTCCAAGGCGTTGCCCGACAGGTCGTCGATGTGTTCCGAAAGATCGCGAATACAGCCGTCCTGATCCAGCAGGCCCGGGCGCTCGCGGCCCTTCTCGCCATATCGCAAGAGCTTCATTTCTTATGTCCTGACTTATTGAGGCTACCGGCAGAGTTGCGCCAGACCAAGGCCATTGGGCATCAAGCCGCCGCGCCTGAGTGCATCGTCCCATGTCGCGACATGGGCAGGGTTAACCGTGGCATCGGGCACCCAAAGCTCTGCGCGCTGGTATCGTGCCACCTGTGCGGCAATGTCAGTTGCTCTTTTGTCCGCGAAGACCTTGGCAAGTACACGCGATGCCTCTTGGGCTGAGTTGTCATAAAGCCATATAGCCGCCGCAGAGACTGCCTGGCGAAACGCGACGAAAGGCCTATTCTTTTCAGCGGCGAGCACTGATGTGCTGCAATAGACGCTCCACGGTACAGGCCCCAGCGCAGCAGCAACGGATGCAACCTCCTTCAACCCTGTCCGTGGTTCGATGGATTCGGGGTCTACCAGCAGAAAATCTCCAACACCGCGCTTGAATTCGGACACTGCCTGTTCGGCAGAGTAGCCAATCACAAAGGCGACTTCGTCGAGTGCTAAGCCTTTGTTGAACAAAGCTTGGCGGAATGCGACCCATGGCGTAGGCACGTTGGTCGGCGATACAACGACTGTCGCGCCTCGCAGTTTTCCCCATACGAACGTTTGTTGGTCTTCGCGCGCCATCAGCCAGTGGCGCGTATTCTGATTGCTCTGGGCCACGAGGACCGGCGAAAGACCTTCCTGCACCATCCTCAAGGCAAAGAGCACACTGCCGAGAACCAGATCTGCCTGACCGTTGTTCAAGGTATCGATGATGGCGGAATCTCCCGCTGGACAGGCCAGCAACTCCACCTCTACACCCTCACGTTCAAAGAACCCAAGCGCCTGGGCCACGTATTGCGGGGCGTAGGCAAGATGGTGGGCGCTGGCAATTGCAAGTCTGGAGGATGACATGTCAGCTCAGCTTCAGACCAATTTCGCCGGAAAGCAGCGGTTCGATGACCAACCCGTTGCCTGTTGCAAGGGTGTCCTGAACGGGCGCTATCATGCTGGAGATGTGCCGATGCATCAGCCGTTGCGACCGCTCCGGATCGCGAGAGATCAGCGCTTCTGCAATCTCCACATGCTCGTTGGCATGGCCGGCCACTCTGGAGGACTGCACGGAGACATTTTCCAGAACGCCCGTAAGCGCCGGATTCGACGGCTCGAGCAGTACAAGCGCGACCGAGATCAGCATCGGATTGTGCGAGGCCTCGGCAATGCTTCGATGAAAGCGCGTGGAGCTCTCTGCCTCCGGAACACGTTCAGCCCTAACGTCACGGACATGCGATTGCGCCTGAGCAAGAATGTCCTGGAGTTCGGCATCGCTTGCACGAAGTGCGGCGAGGCGAGCTCCTTCGGCTTCCACCGCACGCCGCACCAACAGGAGTTCATGGAGGTCCGACAGATCCGTGACGGTTGCTGCATCCATGAGACGGGAGCTTTTCTCGCGCATGGTCATCTTGTCACGCAGGTCTTCCAAGCGTGCGATGCCGTCCCGGGTGATTGTGCGGCCGCGTTTTCCTCCATCGCCCTTGATGAGGCCAAGAAGGTCAAGCTGGCGCAGAAACCGACCAGCAGTCGCCTGTGACAGGTCGTGCCCAGCCTCCTGCAAGGCTTCCGCCAGACGCATCGACCCCACTGGTCCATCTGCTTCCGCAAGCACGCCAAGGGCGACCAATTCCAGCGCCTCGTTTCTATCAGTCTCCATCATCCGCCCCCTTGCAACGGCGCCGCCAATTATACGATTCGAGCGCGCCAATCAGTGTGATGATACCGGAAATAACTGGAGTATTGACGCCCGCCTGCCGCGCGAGTTTTTCTATCGGAATGAGACCGTAGGGAACATCCTCTGTAACGAACCGTCTGGAGAACGTCCGGCCCATGCGTGGTGACACGGCCTCGCGAGCGCCTGGCCCATAGGACTTCAGCGAAAACTCGGTGCGAGCAATGGCGTAGTCTCCAAGCCCAAGAGCGCGCATGACCTGCATGCGTTCATGGTCCAGCGCCGTACGCAGCTGCAGTACCTCTTCGGAGGAATAGTCCTCGAGGTAGAAGGCGCCGCCACGGGTCGCATCAGGCGCGACCGGCTCGGAGCAGCGGGCCTCGGCGGCATTCAAGAGATAGCTCGGCACGTGAGCGACCGGGTTCTGGTTGTTCAAGCTGGAGGCAAGCGCGTTGTCGCAAACTTCGATGCCCGGAACGATACCTGCGAGCAGTTCATGATGTTTGCGAGCAAGCCCGTCTTCGAATGAGCTCAACTCCATCCAACGCTTACGGGCAGTCACGTGCACCCTACCCGGCTCTGGACTGCAAACGAGGAAGGGCGTGGTGTTGAGTTCGAGCACCGCTGGCCTTGTCGTGCAGCCACCCGCTTCGAGAGCGGCAGCAAAGCGCTGTGAACCGTTCACATAGCCATTGGCAAGAAGCACTAAGTGCTCGTTCATCAACGCCGGAGCAAGTGCATGAGCGACCGCCTCGTGGGCGTCGACGGTCGTAGCCACCAGTATCACTCGACCCTTAGCCGCGGCATCGGCATCGAGAGCGAGAGGAGGCATCAAAACATTCACCTCACCCATGTGGCCGCTAAGTCTGATCTGTCCAACCTCGCGCAAGGCATCAACATGGGCCGAATTGTGCTCGACAAGCGCACTGACTGTGTAGCCGCGCCGTGTAAAATCGACGACGAAAGTCTGGCCGATGGCGCCAGCACCGATAACCGCTATCTCAGGAAACGCGGTCATTTCGACACTCTCTCCGGCCGGATGAAGCGGCCATATCCCGGCTCTGCCGTAACAACTCCGTTGCGTGCAACTTCCCTGCCGCGAACATAGGTGGCTGCAATGCCGCCTCGCGTTTCGCGCCCATCCCAAAGCTGTGCAGCGTCACGGCTCTTCGATTGCATGACGTTGCGATCGACGTTGCCGCGTTGGGAAAGATCGATAAGCACGAAATCTGCGTCGGCGCCCTCGATCAGGGCCCCCTTCCTTGGCGCAAGACCAAAGAGCTGCGCAACATTGCCAGACACAAGCCTTGTCAGTTGCGGCAGTGTCAGTCGCCCGCACACCACCTCGGTGATCAAAACAGTCAAAGCAGATTCAATGCCATGCACACCGGACGGCGCCTGCCAGATGTCGCTCCAGCCAGGGTCCTTCTCTGAAACCAGATAAGGAGCATGGTCGGTGCCGATGAAATCGATCGTGCCATCCAACAGGGCTGCCCAAACAGCCGCGCGATCACTCTCGGATCGGAGCGGCGGATTGATCTTGCCGTAGGGACCGACCTTGAGAAGAACCTCCTCGTTGAGAAGAAGATGATGCGGACATGCCTCCGCCGTCACGCGCCATCCTTGACGCTTGGCGTGGCGAATGCGCTCCAAGGCTCCAGACGTACTGATATGCGCGAAGCTGATGCGCGCATCTGCTTCGCGTGCCAGCAGGATCGCGCGGCTTACCGCCTCTTCCTCGGCGAAGTTGGGGCGCGACTCTCCGTGTGCGGCCGGGTCATTCCGACCCTGGGCGCGCAGGCTCGCGGCAAGCGACTTGCACAGTACGTCATTTTCGGCGTGGAGCACGCCGATGCGCCCGGTCTGTGCGATCCGTTTCATGGCAAGGAGAAAGACATAGTCATCGGGCAGACAACGCGTCAGTCCATCCGGACCGGCGGAGGGGGCCGGTGCATTCATGAAGGACTTGAAGGCCACGGCGCCGGCATCGGCCTGCTCGACAATAGTATCGAGGTTGCTCGCTCCTGCCCCGCCATAAAGTGCAAAGTCGATCAGAGAACGCGACTGAAGATATTCGGCTTTGCTGGTGAGGATCGCGGACGTCGACACGGCCGGCACCGTATTCGGCATGTCGAAGACCGTCGTCACACCGCCGATGGCGGCGGCGGCCGTGCCGCTCACGAAGTCGTCTTTGTCTGCTTGGCCAGGATCGCGCATGTGCACATGCGGATCGATCATACCCGCCATGACAAAAAGACCCTGCGCGTCGATATCGCCGGACTGCAGGGGCGTGCCCCAAGGCTCGAACCCGACGATGATCTCGCCATGCAGGATCATGTCGGCCTCAACGATACCGTCGGCCAGTACTATCTTCCCGCCGCGGATGGCGCGTTCGGCATCAGGCACCGTCGTCGCTCCTCAATCCTTGCTCATCACAACAACGGCACCCTTCACATGGGTGAAGGCGAGAAGCGCGTCATAGCCCTTCTCCACGCCGTAGCCGGATTTCTTGCGGCCGCCGAACGGCAGCTCGACCCCGTTGGAGAAGGTGTTGACCATCACCTGGCCGCAATGAAGTTCTCGAATGAGCCAGTTGGCGCGGCCGATGTTGCGGGTCCATACGCCGGTAACCAGACCGTAATCGGTGCCATTGGCGATCTCGACTGCCTCGTCCAGATCGCTAAACGACGTGACTGTGAGCACCGGCCCAAATATCTCGCGCTGAGCGATTGTCGCCCCGGGCGCCACATTGTCGAACAAAGTCGGTTCGATGAAGTATCCTTCTTCATATTCGGCGCCCGCAGGACGGCGGCCGCCATGGACGAGCATGGCTTCACCGCGCCCGATGTCGACCAGTTCACTGACACGCTGGTGCTGGAGGGCGGAGATCACCGGCCCGAGATCCGGATCGGTTTTGCCTGCTCCGATCGTCGCGCGGGCAAAGATGCCCTTGAGGCGCGAAACGAGATCGTCATGCACATCGCGATGCACGAGAAGCCGCGCGCCGGCAGAACAGGTCTGCCCAGCGTTCTGTAGGATGGCACTTGCCACCACCGGTGTGGCCAGGTCGAGGTCTGCGTCCGCTAACACGATGTTGGGAGACTTGCCTCCCAGTTCGAGCGCGGCAGGGATAAGGTTTTTCGCTGCCGCTTCGGCAATTTTGCGACCGACCGGCACCGAACCGGTGAAGGAAACATGATCAATGCCCGAATGGCCGGAAAGAGCTGCACCTGCCTCCGAACCCAGGCCTGGCACCACATTCAGGACACCTGCCGGGAACCCGGCCACCAGCGCAAGTTCTGCAATCCGCACGGAACTGAGAGGGGCCTGCTCCGCCGGTTTCAGCACGCAGCAATTGCCCGCAGCCAGCGCGGGAGCCAACGTCCGGCTCGCAATGCCGAGCGGATAGTTCCATGGGATGATGTGGCCAGTGACCCCATAGGCCTCACGAGTCGTGAAGGTGAAGCGGTCGGTTGCAGCAGGGATGACCGAACCGAACACGGCCTCGGCCATATGCGAGTAGTATTCGAAATAGCGCACAGAGAAGGCTACATCGATCTTTGCTTGCCGCATCGGCTTGCCCGTATCTCGGCTTTCAAGCGCAGCGAGTTCGTCTGCGTGCTCGGAGATCACCTGGGCGAAGCGTGACAGCAAACGTGCTCGCTCTGCTGCAGTGGTCAGGCGCCAAGATTTATTGAAGGCTTTGCGTGCAGCAGCAACCGCCTGATCGACCTCAGTCTCACCACAACGCGCGACAGTGGCAAAGACCTTGCCAGTAGCCGGATCGATGACCTCGATGCTTTGCGCGGTGAAGATGCGCTCACCGCCGATGATTGCAGGGTAAGCGCCTTCAGGTATCGTCACGTTGCTCATCGCGCTTTCACCTCGAAATTTTTGTGATTTTCAATCCAGTGCCGGGCGACGTCCTCGCGGCGAGCGAACCAGACATCACCGGGGGTCAGTGCATATTCGATGAAGCTGCGCAGACCCGCCATCCGGCCGGCTTGGCCGGTATGACGCGGATGGAGTCCGATGGACATCATCTTGGGGAACCCGCCCCTGCCCTCTCTGCGCAGCTCGTCGAGCCCAAGACGGCAGGTCTCCCAAAAATCCGCGGGGCTTGTGTAGCCAACTGGCTGCACGAGTTTGCCTTCGGTGTAGGTGAGTGTGTAGGGCACGACGAGATGATTGCCCGCATCCTTCGGGAAGTACGGCAAATCGTCGTTGTATGAATCTGAATCGTAGAGGAACCCACCCTCTTCGATCAGTAGCCGGCGCGTGTTTACGCTCGCCCCAGTGCGCGACCGCCAGCCGACTGGGCGACGGCCCGTCGTTTTGATGACGGATTCCACCGCTAGTGCGATACGCTGGCGCTCCTCTTCTTCGTCCAGCAACCACGGTTCGCTCCAGCGCCAGCCGTGACAGCAGATATCGTGCTGGCGTTCGCGCACCCAGGCGCTGACTTCTGGATTGCGCTCGAGAGCGACGGCTGCCGCAAACAGTGTCGCTGGAATAGCGTGCTCGTCGAGCAGTTCAGCCAAGCGCCAAATACCGGCGCGGCTGCCATATTCAAACAGCGTCTCCACGGCGAGGTCACGGTGCGTCTCGCCGATCGGATAGACGCCACCCAGGCTCTCGCCGCGTTCGTCCCCGGAAGGTTTGGAGCGCTCGGCCCCCTCTTCATAGGCGATGCAGAAATTCACCGCCACCGTTGCCTTTTCAGGCCATTCGACGCGCGGCTTCCTGCGGCCATAGCCGACAAAGTCCCGTTCAGGTCCGGGAACGATCTGGTCCTGGAAAGTCAATGTTTTGCTCCCGTCATGATACCGGACGGCTCTGTGGCGGCCCAGGTCTGGTCATGCGTCTTGCGCGGTTGATATAAGGATGGATTGGGTCTCAGCGACGAGGCGAGAAGCTGTTGCGTGTAGGGATGGCTGGGCCGCTCAAGGATCTGCCCGACATCCCCCATCTCCACCACCTTGCCCGACTGCATTACCGCCACGCGATCACAAACGCTGCGGATGACATCGAGATCGTGGGAGATGAATACGTAAGACAGACCACGCTGCTTGCGCAGGTCGTTGAACAGGTTGAGAACCTGCGCGCGCACCGAAACATCGAGCGCCGAAACCGGCTCGTCGGCAACGATGATGTCCGGTTCTGCAGCGATCGCTCGCGCAATGCCAACGCGCTGTCGCTGTCCGCCACTCAGATCCTTGGGAAACCGGCCGGCAAATCGAGCTGGAGGATTGAGCCCCACATCACTGAGCAGCTGTTGTACCCTCTCTTCGATTGCCAGTGACGTTAGGCGCTCAATACGCTCCCGCAACGGCCCACTGACCGAACCCGCAATTGTCTTGCGGGGGTTGAGCGAAGCATAGGGATCCTGAAACACCATCTGGATGCGGCGTCGGAAGCTGCGCAGTTCTTCGTCGCGCAGGGCAAGAAAATCCTTGCCGTCAAGAAAAACGGACCCGGATGTTGGCTCCACCAGCCTTGTGATCAGCCGCGCAACAGTGCTTTTGCCTGAACCTGACTCACCGACAATGCCGAGTGACTCGCCGCGCTTCAGTTCGAAGCTGACATTGTCCACTGCCCGCTTTTCCGGGGCCACGCCACCGAGCAGACTACGCTTGCCACCATAGGTCTTGGTAAGGCCGTCTACTTTCAGGATCACATCAGACATTGGTGCCCTCCTTGTCCTCGACGAGCCAGCAGGCCGCATCACGATGATTGTCGTGGCGGAGCCGCTGGGCGGGGTCCTGAGCGGCGCATATGTCCATCGCGTAGCCACAGCGCGCGCGAAACCTGCAGCCCGATGGAGGCGCCAACAGATTGGGCACAGCGCCCGGAATAGAGGATAGTCGTTCGCTGCCCTCGCTCAGGCTCTTCAATGAAGCGAGGAGTCCTTGGGAATAAGGATGCTGTGGGCGGTCGAAGAAGTCATGAACATCCGCATGCTCGATGACTTGGCCGGCATACATCACATAGACGCGGTCGCAGATATTGGCCACAACGCCAAGGTCGTGGGTGATGAGCACGAGCCCCATCTGCCGCTCTGTCACAAGCTGGCGCAAAAGCTGCAAGATCTGCTTTTGCGTCGTCACGTCGAGCGCCGTCGTCGGCTCGTCGGCGATGAGAAGTTGAGGGTCGCAAGCTAGCGCCATGGCGATCAACGCGCGTTGGCGCAGGCCACCACTGAGCTGATGCGGATAAGAGCCGGCAACACGCTCGATATCGGGAATCTGCGCCGCTGCAAGTGCGTCGCGTACCGCATTCTGCAGTACCTCCCCGCTCAGCTTCTTGTGGGCGTGGAGTACCTCGCTGATCTGGTCGCCGATGCGCATCAATGGATCGAGGTGGCTCATCGGATCCTGGAAGATCATTGCGATACGTGCGCCGCGAATCCGGCGCATTGCGGCTTCAGAGAGCGTGAGCAGATCCGTGCCGCCGAAACGAACGTGGCCCGATGTCACCTTGTCGATAGGACGCGGCAGCACCCGCATGATCGAACGCGCAGTCATCGACTTGCCGCAACCGGATTCGCCAACGATCGCAATCGCCTCGCCGGGGCGCACAGTGAAGCCCACATTGTGGAGGGCATGTACCGTGCCCTTACGGGTGCGAAGTTCGGTGGAGAGGCCCGCGACGCTGAGCAGTGTCTCAGGACCTGCGCTTATGGCAGTCAGACTATTCATGGCCACGCACCGCATCGTTGAAGGCATCGGCAACCAGATTGAGGCTGATGGCCAGAGCCGAAAGCACAAGGCCGGGGAACACCGCGCTCCACCAGGCAAGACCAAGAAGCCCGTAGGCATCCTTGAGCATCAGGCCGAGGCTGCGCGGCTCCGGATCGCCAACACCTAAAAAGGACAGGCCAGCCTCGATGAGAATGGCCGCAGGAACCTGTAGCGCAGTCGACACCAACACGAGGTCAAACGTGTTCGGCAGGATCTCCGAGAAGATCAACTTGAAGCGACGTGCACCATAACCGCGGGCTGCCTCGACAAAGGCTTCCGATCGCAGCTTCAGGAACTCAGCGCGCACGAGCCGCGCAATGGAAGGCCATGCCAATCCACCGATCACGAAGATCACGATCAAGCGGGAGGAGCCGAAGACCGGAATGAGGACCAACGCCAGAAAGAGCACGGGGATCGTCAGTATGAAGTCAGTGATGCGCATGAGAAGCGCATCCACCCAACCGCCGAGGAAGCCAGCAAGCGCACCGATGATTGTTCCGAGGATTGCCGCAACGAGCCCGGCCATGAGACCTACAGCCATGGAAATGCGCAGGCCGTAGAGCGCGCCGCTGTAAACGTCCCGCCCAAGGTCATCAGTACCCCACCAATGAAGGGCATTGGGACTCTGCAGAACGTCCATCACACTGACTTCGGTCGGACTATAAGGCGCAAGCCAAGGTGCAAGAAGCGCGGCAAAGCCCAACAGCAGCAGCACGCCCAGGGCAAGTACAGCGATACGGCTATGCCTGAAGTGGACCCATGCTTCGCGCCAATGCGGTACCGTTTGCATCGGCTCCTCGCCCTTGCTCATGGCAAGCGGATCGGCAACTCTTGAGATATCAGCCATTGCTGCGAAGCCTCGGATTGATGGCGAGATAGACAAGGTCGGTCAGAACATTGGCGATGATGACCATCACCGATGTCAGGAGGAACATGCCGAGCAGAAGCGGATAGTCGCGCTGGGCAACCGCCTGCACTGTGAGCACGCCGAGCCCCGGCCAGCCAAAGACTGTTTCGGTCAAAACGGCCCCCGAAAGCATGAGGCCGATCTGCAGCCCAAGCACCGTCACGATCGGGGTAATCGCGTTCGGAACGGCATGCCTAAGTACGATGCGCCAATTCGACAGACCCATGGCCCGGGCGGTGACGATGAAATCACCACGCAGGGAATTGAGCATCGAGGTGCGCATCAGGCGCGCAATGAGACCGGTGTAGAAGAGCGACAGCACCGCCACCGGAAGCACAAGGTGGTGCAGAACACTCTTCCAATATTCCCAGCTTCCGGGTTCCAGACCGGACTCCACCATGCCTGAGATCGGAAGCCAGCCGAGCTCCACAGCAAAGATCATCAGTGCAATGAAACCGAGCCAGAAAGTCGGCACGGAGTAGCCGAGGATCGCAATTGTCATCAGCACCCGATCCTGCAGCGATGAAGGCCGGAGTGCCGCAACAATGCCAAACAGCAGCCCAAGGAATGTCGACAGGAGATAGGTCGATCCCATCAGAAGCAGGGTTGCAGGGATTCGCGAGGCAATGATCTCGCTCACGGGCTGGTGGTAGACATAAGAGGTGCCGAGGTCGCCCTGCAGAACGCTGGTCAGGTAATCCAGGAACTGGATGTGAAGCGGATTGTTCAGTCCCAGGCTTTCCCTGAGCGCCTCCATCTGGTCCGCAGAAACCGCACCTTCGCCCACCATCATCGTCACGGGGTCGCCCGGTGCGAGATGGATGATAGCGAAATTGACGACCACCGTTGCAATCAGCAGCGGAACAGCCTGTAGCAGGCGCGTCCCGACGATCCTCGGCACCGTTGACATTACTTTGCCTCTACCCAGAGATCGTCCATGGGATCGCGACCGTCCCAAGGACCAGCCGGGAGGCCCTGGACACGGGTGCGCGACGCCGACCAGTCAGACCAATTCATTGGCCAGATCGCTGGAGCATCGTCGATGATACGCTGCTGCATCTCGACGTACACCGCCTTGCGCTTGGCCTGATCGGACTCTGCCGCGCCCTTGGCGAAAAGCTCGTCCACCTGCTTGTTGCAATAGCCCATGAAGTTTGAATAGGGCGCAGGACGAATGTTCTCGCAGGCATAGAGTGGTGCCAGATTGTTGGCATCGAAGGCTGATATCCAGGCGACGCTGGAGACGTCGAAATCGGACTCGATGTAGGTGGAGGCAGTATACGGAGCCGATTCAAGCGGGCGAAGCGAGGCATTGATGCCGATCGCCCTCAAGTTCTGCACCACGATCTCGTTTGCCTTGTGGAACACAGCCACGCTCGGCCGCGTATTGACGGTCATTGCGAAGCGGAAGCCGTCGGCCTTTACAGGAAGGCCAGCCTCGTCGAGCATTTTCTTGGCAAGCTCGGGATCAAAATTATAGCCTTTGAGGCTCGCATCCCAGGCCCAGCTTTTGGAATTCAGAGGTCCGACGGCCGCCTTCTCGTGCTTAAAGCTCACTGCCTCCGCAATGAACTCATTGTTGATCGCGTGGCTGATAGCCTGACGCACCTTCACATTATCGAACGGCGCACGGCGCAGATTGAAGCCAATCGTCAGCACCTTGGCGGCGGCTTCGTCGCCGATCGGCTGCAACTTGATGTTCTCGTCGCCTTCAAGCATCGCGAGCGAGCTGTAAGGCATCGCCGACGGCGGCAGATAATCGATGGCGCCCGTCTTCAGAGCAAGCATGCGGGCGGAGGCATCCGAGATGAAACGAAAAGTCATTTCGTCGAGATTGGGAGTATCAAAGGCGTCGGGGTTGCGAACTACAGTGAGGTGATCGCCCTTCACCCATTCCTTGACCTTGAAAGGACCGCCGGTGACAGCCGCAGTCAGGCTGTTTTCGTTTTTCATCGGATCCGTGCCTTCGTAGACATGCTTTGGCACGATCGGCGCGTAAAGTGAGTTCAGAAGGCTGAGGAACGGGGCATATGAGCGCTTCAGCTTAAAAACGACGGTACCCGGTTTGGAGTCATCGATGCTCTCGATCACGCCGAAATTTGACTTACCAGCCGGCTGATACTTGAGGATCATCTCTTCGAAAGAGAACCTTACGTCGGCGGACGTGATCGCCTTGCCATCGGACCACTTGGCAGTCTCGACGAGGTCAAATTCATAGGTCAGACCGTCGTCGGAAACCCGCCAGGCCTTCGCGAGATAGGGCTTCGGCGTGATCTTGCCGTCGAACTTGAGAAGCGACGGGTAAAGCTGGGCCGCAATGATCTGGACGTTGATGTCCTGACTAAGCGGCATCAGCGTCGTCGGCTCAGCGAAGATAGCGACCTTGATCTGCCCTCCCTTCACTGGCGCTGCAGCCTGCTGGGCAAAGACCGCTGTGGGCCCGAAGACAATCGTCGTGGCCAGCAATGCGGCACGGACGCGCGTGGAAATTACCTGCATAACTCCTCCCGTTTGTGGCCTGGAGTGTTCCCTGTTTTGGCTCCATCCACTCTTGATCATCACTGATGATCAAGAGATTAGGCGCTTTGACGTTTGTCGTCAACCACACATCAGCAGTTGCTTGAAAAAAGGCGGTTCGGTTGATGCAATATGAGGTCGATCGCCGAACGCGATGCTCCCGGGCGACGCGGGGCATTTTTACGGGACCAGCGGAAAACGCACGCCCTGACGAGCGTATGAGAGCCATTGCGCGTGCGTCGGGTCCAACGGTTATCCAACTTGTACGGCGTGGAGCGGAGCAGTCACTGGACCAAAGGGGGGCGGTTTCAGGCTGTCAGCTGTTGGAACGCAGTAGGCCAAAGCGGCCATTCCGCAACCGACCTCTCTGCGGACATTAAGTTGGAATTGATCGCTCTCCGAAAGCTGCCGCCGCACGATCGGTGCATTTTCCAATCTATGGGGATGCCACATGCCACCGGTGCATCCCCAACTCAGCTGACCAGATCGATCCTCAGCGGGAACTCGCCCTTGACGAGCAGTGGCTCGACACCACCTTCGATGCGGCCGAGGCGGATCAGGTCGCCCCGATAGTCATAGGCGGCATAGAAAAACGCCAAATTGCCCCAGCCGCGAAAATAGCAGAGATCGCCGGGGGTTTCATCGCTGTAGTCGGCTAGCCCGCCTTCGTCGAGCCGGCGCGGCAGGTGCGCCAGCTTTTCGTTGCTTGAGAAATCCTCGATCTTCAGGTCCAGCGGCAGCAGCGAAATGAGATCGCGCGTGGTCGGACTGTCGAACAGGCGATAGGTGAAGGACTGGTCAGAAAAGGAACAGCGCATCCGCATCGGAGCCTCATTTGTCTGGGCGCTCGCCACGCGCGGCATTGCCACGGCGATGGCAAGGCCGGCAAGGACGTTGCGTCGGGTGGGAAGTTGGCTCGACATGGTCGTCTCCCGGTCTTCGTCTCAGAACTACTGCGGTGGGTGCCCTGCGCAAGCGCGCGGGGCGCTTTTCGCACGTTGACCGATCAGGCCAACGCTTCGCTGAAGAAGCTCTGCAACCGATCAAACGGGATCACGTCGACGCGGTCGTAAAGGTCGATGTGGCGCGCGTCGGGAACGACAACCAGCTCGCTGTTGCCCTTGGCCTGCTCATGCACCGTTTCGCTGAAATATCGGCTGTGCGCGATGTCGCCGGTAATGAGCATGATGCGTCGCGGGGCAATGTCGGCAATGTGGCGCAACTGGCCGAAATTGACATGTGGCAAGCCGCTGGTCAGGGTGAACCCACCGATGGAGCGTGGATGACGGCCGCGCGGTTCGACATAATATTCGAAGAACTCGCGTGTGATCGGATCCGGCCCTTCCGCTGGCATCGAAGCCGGAAACGTCGGCTGCAATTGCGGCGAACCAGCGTCTATGTCCGCCCAGCGCTGATTGGAGAGAGCTGCCAGCATTTTATGCCTCTCTGCGTCGGAACTGGAGTCCTGCCAACCATTCCGCATGACGCGGCTGATGTCATACATCGCGGTTGTCGCGACGGCCCTGATACGTTGATCGACAGCGGCTTGGCTGAGAAGGAAACCGCCGCTGCCGCACATGCCGATCGCGCCAATGCGCTCGCGGTCAACTACGGTAAGCGTACCGAGATAATCGACGCCTGCGCTGAAATCTTCCGCGAAGATTTCAGGCGAGGTGATGTGACGCGGCTCGCCGCCGCTTTCGCCGTTATAAGAGGGATCGAAGCCGAGCGCCACGAAGCCGCGCTTGGCCATCTCCTGGGCGTAAATGCCGACACCCTGTTCCTTCACGCCGCCGTGCGGAGGGCCGATGACAATCGCGGGGTGCTTGGCCGATGCGTCAAAGGCCTTCGGCCGATAGAGATCGGCGGCGACCTCGATGCCGTAGCGATTGCGGTAGCGCACCGGTGTGCGGGTGACATCGGGCGAGAGTTCGAATGTATAGCCGTGGTTGGTCATGGTCGTATTTCCAGTCGGGTTGGATTGGGCGAAGAGGGTGCGCGGCGCGACGATCGCCACGCTGGCGAGTACGCCGATCATGGTGCGGCGCGTTGCAGTGATAGGGTTGTGGTTAGACATGGTCAGTGCTCCTGTCAGCGGTTGTGGTCGTAGGCGGCTGCGGCGGCGGCAATGGCGGAGCCAAGCAAGAGGATTGCTGCGAGCGCGAACGCGCTCCACCAGCCGAGATGATCAAACAAAAGGCCCCCGGTTGCCGCGCCCAGGGTGATGGCGAGCTGGATGACCGCGACCTGCAGTCCGCCGCCGGCTTCGGAGTCGTCGGCCATGGCGCGGCTGAGCCAAACGCCCCAGCCAACCGGGGCGGCGGTGCCGAAGAAGCCCCAGGCGACCAGCAGTACGGCGACGACGGCGGGCGCTGAGCCGAAAACGATCAGCAGAACGGCAAGCAGCGCCATGAAAAGCGGAATGGCGATCAATATGCTGTAGAGACGGGCCTTCAGCAGCCGGCCGATCGCCCAGGTTCCGATGACACCCGCCAGTCCCAACATCAGCAGGATGGCCGAAAGTGTCTGGACGCTGAAACCGGCGACAGTCTCCAGATACGGCCGCAGATAGGTGAAAAGCGCGAACTGCCCCATGAAGAGCAGGAAGATCGCGAGCATGCCAAGCGCGACCTGACGGCTGCCAAGCAGCCTGAACACATTAGCCGTTCTCACCCGGCCCAGTGAGAGCAGCGACGGCATTGCGACCCACTGCCACGCAAGCGCGGCCAGTGCCAGCGGCACGACCAGGAAGAATGCGCCGCGCCAGCCGACATAGTCGCCGAGCAAGCTGCCCAGCGGTGCGGCGATGGTGGCGGCGATTGCGTTGCCGGCATTGATCATGGCCAACCCCTTCGGCACGGAGTCGGCAGGCACCAACCGCATGACGATCGCTGTCGACATCGACCAGAAGCCGCCGATAGCCACGCCCAGCAGGGCGCGACCGGCCATAAGCACAGGAAAGCTGGGGGCCAAGGTCACGACGGCGCCCGATATGACGAGCAGCGCCGAGAAGGAGAGCAGCACCAGCTTGCGATCGGTGTTCTTCACAAGGCCGGCGATAAACAGGCTGGTCACGACGGCGAAGACGCCGGATATGGAGATTGCCTGGCCGGTCGCGCCTTCCGTCACGCCGAGATCATTCGCAATTGGCGTCAGCAGGCTGACGGGCATGAACTCCGAGGCAATAAGGACGGCAACGCAGAGCGCCATGGACAGAACAGGCCCCCAGAGGACAGGCCTGCGATCCAGAGTTTGGAATGTTGTGTCGGTCACGTCAGCGGCTCGCGGTCGATTGAATGAGCCTCATCTAGCAAAACCCGATAATTCGGATTAGCCACCAAGAATTGCATGAACTAATCGACCAGATCGATTAATATGCATGCGCCCATATAAAGGTGCGCAGATGGCGGGAACCGATTTCAACGATCTGATGTGGTTCAAGGCAGTCGCCGACGAACATAGCTTCACGCGCGCTGCCGCCCGCATTGGCGTCGCGCAATCAACGCTCAGCCATACGATCAAGCGGCTGGAAACCAATATGGGCATCCGTCTTTTGACGCGAACGACGCGCTCAGTTGCTCTCACTGAGGCCGGCGAGCGGCTGCTGCGGGTCATGGCCCCGCGTGTGGCCGAGATCGAAGAGGAAATCGCACAGCTGATGGAATTCCGCGAGCGCCCATCCGGGTCAATCCGTCTCACTCTGTCTCAACACGCGCTAGACACTGTGGTCTGGCCGAAACTGAAGTCGGTGCTGCTAAACTATCCCGACATCGGCGTTGAACTCAGCCTGGACAGCAGTTTTCGCAACATTGTCGAGGATGGATTCGACGCCGGCGTGAGGTTGGGCGAAAGCCTTGAGAAGGACATGATCGCCGTCCGCATTGGGCCGGATTGGCGAATGGTGGCCGTCGCCGCGCCAGGGTATGTCGCCGCGCACGGCGCGCCGCAGCACCCGCAGGAGCTGATTGGACACAACTGCATCAACATGCGCCACGAGACGCGTGGCGGGCTCTATGCGTGGGAGTTCGAGAAGGACGGCCAGGAACTGCGTGTGCGCGTGAATGGCCAGCTGACGTTCAACAAATCGGAGCCAATGATGGATGCGGTGTTGAACGGGCTGGGCATCGCCTTCGTGCCGAACAGCCTGGCCGATCAGCTGGTAGCATCGGGCGAACTAGTGCTTCTGCTCGATGACTGGTCGCCCTTCTTCGACGGCTATTTCCTCTATTACCCAAGCCGTCACCAGAACCTGCCGGCATTCCGGATTGTGGTTGATGCTCTGAGGCAGAAGTAGCAGATTCCTGACTTTGGCGGGTCGGATTTTCCGCCAAGACCGCGATTGGATCGCGTTGCAGTCGAACTGCCGTAGGATTCAAGCGACCGCTCTTTCGAGCGCCAGTCTAAGAGCGGACCGTCTCAGTCAAATTTCCGGCAGCATCGGGCCCGTCTCCGGACAGGCAGCTTCCGCCGACCAGAAAGCGATAGCTGACATCAATTCAAGTATGACCGAGGTCCCGAACTAACCTCGGATTCATTTCATACATCGTGGAGCGTGGAGCGTGGAGGGCGGGAAGAGGGAATTTTGCACGCTGGGGGGCACTCGCTGCCGATCGGGCCTCGCCGCTTTTCACCACAGAAGCTCGCCAGGCATTTCTTGTTTTCTGTATCGATGCCCAAAATTCTTGCGAAAATCGCCTAAGCCAGTGGTACTCCACCCGACATTGCTCGATTGCTGACCCCTGCGTCAAACTGTTCTTGAAACCGGAAATCTGACGACACATATCGATTGCAGGTCGCTGCCGCTGTCGGCGTCGGCCTATTCAAAAACGCAAACTTTCGTTCGACTTGGAGGATCTAATGAGCGATCGGATGTTCGACAGCCCTGTTTTCGTAAAGTCCGGAAACAGTCTTATCGAGGAAATAGCATGTCTCGAGGACGCCCTCGAATTTCTCTATGAATGGCCAAAGAACCGACGCGGCACGATTTACGAGACGGCGCTCCGCGCCTGTCAACGCGCTTTTGAGAGCAACTATCCGCTCGGCGCCGCGCGACAGGCATTCTGCGGCTTCGCCAAATCCGCCAACATCCTCGAAGAGGTCAGCATCCCGCTGCCATGGATGACAGGGGGAAAGGCTGGCGCAAGCGGTCTCGGTCCATAAGCGGAGGACGCGCGATGCTCGCACAATCTTTCCAAAAGCCCATCCGTGTTTGGGTCGGACTTGGCTTCCCTCGCCAACTCAATACCGTTGTCGATGCCTTTCAATTCGCGATGGAGTGGTGCGGGAATAGCCCTGAGCAGCGAGCGGCAATCAGGGCCTGTAAAGCTGCATTGTCTGGGGACATTGACGCTGAGACAGCCAGGGGTGTCTTCGCCGCCTTTGCTCGGAAGAATGACATCCTGGTCGAGGACGGCGAGATGCCCCTGGAAAGTGCGGGGTCTCGATCTGCCCACGCTTAATTGATCGGCGGGGCAGCAGCTAGCTGCTGCCCTCTCCCAGCTATTCGGACGTAACTAATGGCAAAGCTACCCATGATAAAATCGCCCGAAAATCACCCAAGTGCCCTGGCTTACGATGCTGAATGCCAAGGCGCCTTAGCAGAACATGTCGATAAGCTTCTGGACCATGCCGAGGCCGCCGGCTGGGACCGCACGAAAGCGGCGTCAGCAGTGATGTACCTCGGTGCCAAACGTTTGAAAGCTAAGACTGATGGGCCCTAGCCTCGTCCGTCCACCATCCTGACAATGAAAAGCCGCTCGGGTGACCAAATCCGAGCGGCGGAAGCGAATGCTCCACGGAGGAAGGAATCATCACCGTTGACGGCCCGATTGCCGTCGGCGATGACGGGACCGGAAACGGCCAGTCCGGTTTTCGATGAATTTCGCGGTGAGCTGCCGCTCGGCCTACAACCTCCCGCGCGGTAAGGGTGTGACGTGGGGAAAAGTGGATTTTCAGGGCAATTGACAACGGTCCGGTGCGACTAGGCTGCTGCGCTAGCGGCTGACGGGTCCATTGCGGGCTTCGCGCAACACCTTTTCCACAACCCCAATTGCGCAATTTGCAACGATTTCGACGATCGAGCTCAGAGGCTTCGAGGCTGCGGCCGCGACACCGGACGTTTGCCTTATTGCGTCGCTATCCACGATCGGCACGAAGCGGAGGACACCGCTCACCAGTTCCTCGGCAGTATCGAGTTCGGAGGTCAGCGCGACGTAGTTGCCACTGCGCGCCAAGTTCTTGACCAAGTGCAGGGAGTTGGTTTCAACATGCCCCCGCGGCTCGGTGAAAAGCCAACTGTATCGTGTCTCAAGGAGCCTTCGGATAAGCAGCGACTTGCTCTGCAACGCGATCGGGTAAGCGATGACATCGTGCAGTCTCACTTCCGGTAGATCGAGAAGCGGGTGTTTTGGATGAACGACGCATCCAAGCGGAAGGGTCGAATTCCAGAGCACACGCAATTCCCTGAGCGCCGGCAAATTGAAGGCGACGACCAGGTCAGTCTCGCCGTCCATGAGTGCTGCGACTGCCTCGTCCGTGGAGCCAATCTGAACCGACAATCCGATTAGGGGATGTTCGACCGCAAGGCGCTGGACGAGTTGCGGCAGGATGCTGCTTGCATGGCTGTCCATCGCGAAGATGTTGACTTTCCCCTGCTGGATGCCTTGCAGGCGAAAGATCTCGGTCACGGTCTTGCTCTCTTCGACCTGCCAGCGGCGCACCAACCCGGTCAATATTTCACCGGCTGCCGTCAACCGCATGCCCTTCGGCATTCTCTCGAAGAGCTTGGCGTTCAGCCGATCCTCAAGACCGAGGATTTGCCGATCGATCGCCGAAGCGGCGATGTTCAAGCTTCGAGCGGCCGCCTGAATGGAGCCCTCTGTCGCAACCCGGTCGAAGTAGATGAGCGACACGGGGATAAGTGTGCGGGACATTGGTTGTGCTGCGTTCTGTTTTCGGCAATAGAGCGTTGCACATTCTGAAATGGACGGCAACGACAGAAACGACGAAGCTCTGACGAGGTTCTTAGCCACCGCATCACGCGAAGGCGCCCCGGAGGAGGGAAGCATGAGAACGACCCGTCGTGACATCTTCAAAGCAATGGGCGGTGCTGCCGTCCTGGCGTCCGCAGTTTCACCGGCTTTCGCCCAAACAACAGCGCCGGCCGCTTCCGGCGACCTGCTGAAGGTCAAGCTCCTGTTGAACGGCGGAATATCCGGCCCACATGCCTTTTTCTGTCTTGCGCATGAGCGCGGTTATTTCAAGGAAGCCGGGCTGGACGTGGAGTTCTCGCCTGGTGATGGCGCGGCGTCGGTCGTCACGCGCATTCCCCAAGAAGGCTATGACGGCGGTTATGGTGACATGAACGCGCTGATCAAGCTTGCCGGTCTTCGACCCAAAAACTGCCCGACAGCCGTCTTTGTCGCGTTCAACACAACGCCGCTGACCATCGGCATCCGCAAGGGCGGGCCGATCAGGGAACCAAAGGATCTCAAGGACAAGGTCATCATCGGTCACCCGATCGACGCCGCGATCGAGGCCTTCCCGCCTTATGCAAAGATCGCCGGCATCGATCCGGAAGACGTTCGGATCCTTCGCTCCAACGCCAGCATGGCGGCCAATGCCAAGGAGGTTGTCGATGGTAACGTCGATGGGGTGTTCGGCTTCGTCAACACCATCATTGCGGCACTGCGCGGCATCGACATAGACGGACGCGAGAAACTGGATTTCCTCGAATTCCAGGATCTGGTGCCGGAGTTCTACGGCAATGCGCTGATGATGAGCCCGGAGTTCATCGCCAAGCATCCGGAAGCGGTCAAGGGCTTGGTCGCCGCGGTCAACCGTGGCCTGGTGGAAACCCTGAAAGATCCCGAAACGGCGCTGAACGCCGTCCAGAAGATGGCACCGAAATTCCGCCGCGAGGTCGATGGTCCGCGCCTGATGGGTACCTTGCAGGTCGAAATGGCACATCCGGAAGGCGCCGTTCATGGCATCGGCGATGTCGACGACAAGCGCATCGCTCGTTCTATTGCCCTGATGGTGGACGCATGCCGTCTGCCTCGCACGCCGAAGCCCGAGGAAATTTTCACCCGTGCGTTCCTGCCGCCTCTCGAAGAGCGTGCGAAACCGCTCGCGAAATAGCTCCAGCTTGGCAACTGCGTGAAGGCGCGGGCCTCACCCGTCGCGTGCCGACCATCGCGACGATGGCTGCGTCTTGAGACTTCACGCACCATGAAACCGCAGGGCCGGAAGGCGGGAGCGGATGCATAAAGTAAGGCTGCTTACGAATTCCGGCTTCACCGGGGCGAATGCCTGGTTTCCGCTGGCCTGTGATCGCGGCTATTTCCGCGATGAGGAGATCGACGTCGAGTTTGTCGACGGCCTGGGTGCATTCAGCGCTGCCGGGCGCATGGTGAAGGAAGGAATCGAGTTCGGCTACGGTGACTTCCAGGCCCTGATCGAAGAGGCGGCGCGAAAGCCCGTAACCTCTCCGGTCGGCGTCTACATGGTCATGGACCGGTCGCCGTCGGTGATTGTCCTGCCGGCTGGCTCCCAAATCAGTTCGCCCGCCGGCCTGTCCGGGATGACGATCACAGCGCACGCGGTGGATGTCGGGCTGAACACCTTCGAACAATATGCCAGCAAGGCCGGGCTTGATCCCCGCTCCGTCAGGACGGTGAGCAACGATGGCGACTGGATCGCACTTCTCAACCTGCTCAAGGAAGGCAAGACCGACGCGCTGTTCGGTTATCTTTCCACGGTGTCGGCAGCCATACGCGCCAGCGGCAAGGATGTTCGCTCCGAAGTCCGCTTCCTCAAATTCAAGGATGTTGCGCAGGATCTATATGGCAGCGCCCTGATGGTCTCGCCGACCTTTGCACGCGACAAGCCAGCCGTAGCAAAGGCATTCGTACGGGCTATCAACCGGGGCGTGCTCGCGGCCGCCTGCGATCCCGACGCGGCCATCCAGGCCCTCATCAACCACGCTCCCGATCGTCCGCCGCAGGTCGATCGGCTGCGTCTGCTGGAAACGATCGAGGAGGACATGGGAGGCTGGCAAACGCTTGCCAAGGGCGTGGGGGATATCGACAGGGCCAGGATGGAACGTCTGCTGAAACTGAGCGCGGACAGCCGGAAGCTGCCCCGGCAGCCGGCAGTCGACGAGGTGTTCACGACGGCCTTCCTGCCTCTTATCGATGAGCGCAGGATTGGCCCTGACGCGACGTCCACGGCAGCCGGCGATGCTATCGAGGAGGACGCATCCTGCCGCGAAGGCCGGCTCGCACTCGCAGGCTCACAGTCATTCACGCATTCAGATAAATATGGGAGGGAACCATGAAATTGCGTTTTCTGCACGGCGCCGCGCTATCGGCTCTTCTGCTCACCAGCACCGCCTATGCCGAGACACCGGGCAATACGCTCGTCGTCGCCAAGGCCATCGATGACATCATCTCGCTCGATCCGGCGTCGAACTACGAACATTCCGGCACAGAGACGATCAACAACGTCTACGAACAGTTGATGCAGTTCGAGCCCGAGGATGTCACCAAGCTGGTGGGTGGCGCGGTCGAAAGCTGGACGGTATCCGAAGACGGCAAGACGTTCGAGCTGAAGCTGAGGCCCGGCCAGGTATTCCATTCCGGCAACGCGATGACGTCCAACGACGTCGTCTTCTCGCTGCAGCGCATGGTCAAAATGAACAAGGCGCCGGCATTTGCCGTCACGCAGTTCGGCTGGACCGCAGACAATATCGAAAAGCTGGTCGTGGCGCGCGATCCCATGAGGGTCGACCTAACCATAACCACCGACCTCGCGCCGAGCCTGGTGATCAGCATTCTCGCCAACAACATCACGTCGGTCCTCGACGAGAAACTGGTCCTGGAGCACGTGACCGCCAACGATATGGGCGCTGGTTGGCTGCGCAACAATTCAGCAGGGTCGGGTCCGTTCGTCCTGAAGTCCTGGAAGCCGAACGAGTCGCTTGTGCTCGAAGCCAACCCGAACTTCCGGCTCGGCGCTCCCAAGGTCCAGAGGGTGCTGATCCGTCACGTAGCGGAGCCGGCGTCGCAGCGTCTCCTGCTGGAGCGCGGCGACATCGACGTGGCGCGGGCGCTGACCCCCGATTTGATGCAGGGTGTTGCCGGTAACCCCGACATCGCCATCCAGGACTCAGTGGAAGCGTCGGTCCAGTATCTGGCGGTCAACGAGAAATTCGAGCCGTTCAAGAAACCCGAGGTCCGCAAGGCCTTGAACTACCTGGTCGACTATCAAGGGATGGTCGACACCTTCCTGAAAGGCCAGTGGACGGTGCACCAGTCGTTCTGGCCGAAGGGTTTCGATGCAGAGCTGGACGGCACCCCCTACAAGCTCGATGTGGAGAAGGCCAAGGAGTTGCTGGCGAAAGGCGGATATCCCGACGGGTTCACCGTCAAGCTGAACGTGCGTAACTCCTCGCCTTACCTGGAAATGGCGCAGTCCATCCAGAACACAATGAGCCTCGCCAACATCAAGGTGGAAATCAATCCGAGCGACGTGAAGCAGTTGGTCACCGCCTATCGCGGGCGCCAGCACGAGCTGAGCCAGAACGCCTGGATCCCGGACTATCGCGACCCACAGTCACATGCTTACGCGTTCACCTACAATCCCGACAATTCGGATGACGCTCCGAACAAGACGGCGGCATGGCGCAATGCCTGGGAGATTCCGCAGGACGTGAAGGATCTGGCCGCGGCGGCGGTCAAGGAACGCGACACAACAAAACGCATGCAGATTTATGTCGACCTGCAGAAAAAGCTCCAGGAAGACAGCCCCTATGTGTTCATGTTCCAGGGCATGACCCGCATTGCCGAGAGGAAAAACGTCCAGAGCATCGCGATCGATCCCGCCAACGGCGTGCTCTACTACCGGCTGACCACAAAGTAGCCATCGCACCGCTTGGGCCGAACCCGGGTTCGGCCCATCTTTCCAATCCAGATCGAGTATCATCATGAAGACGTTGCGTGTTCGGCTTAATCACACCCCAATGGGCCCGCTTGCGGGCTTCTTCCTCGCTGAAGATCGCAACTATTTTGCCGATGAGGGGCTCGAGATCGAGTGGTCCGGCGCCCGTGGGGCATCCGCCGCCATCGCCGACATCAGGACCGGGGACTACGCCGCCGTCTACGGTGACATTAATTCGTTGACGATGCTTTTGTCGTCCCTTCCCGAGGGAACCGGTCCGCAGGCGGTTTTCGTCGCCTTCAACAGGACACCGCTGACCGTGGCTGTGCGCGCCGACGGGCCGGTGCAAACGCCCCGTGATCTGATCGGCAAGACACTATTTGGTCATCCTCACGATTCCGCTCGGATATTCTTTCCCGCCTATGCACGCGCCAGCGGCTTCGATGTCGCGGACGTGGATATCCGGGATGCCCAAGGCAGCCTCGGTCAACTCGTGCGCGCCATGATCGAGGACAAAGCTGGTGAAGGTGTCTTCGGTTTCGTGAATTCCACCATTGCGTCTCTCAGCGATATGAATTCGCCGCATGAGGCCAATACGCGCTTTCTCGAGTATTCGACCGTTCTTCCCGATTTCTATGGCAACGCACTCGTCGTGACGCGGGCGCTGCTTGAGACGGATCCGGCCGCCATCCAGGGGCTAGTGCGGGCGACCAGCCGAGGTTTTCGTGACGCAATCCGCGATCCCCGTGCTGGGATCGATGCCGTCATGGCACACGGGGCTGACATGAGCTACGCGGTCAATCTTCGGCGCTTCATGGGAACTCTCCAGCGCGAGATGAGCCATCCGGAACGGGAACGGCTCGGCATTGGCGACGTCGATCAGGCGCGGCTCGCCCGCAGTTGCGAGCAGGTAACAGTCGCCATGCAGCTCGACCGCAAGGTCGACGCGGCCGAGCTTTTCTCGCCCGCCTTCCTGCCAGCCCTGGAAGAGCGCCGTTTCGAGCCTTCGGCAGGATGAGTGCATCCATACACACCTCTTTGAACCCGGCATTCCACCTTCATCACGTCCTGAACAGGGATAGACGCAAGGCATGATAACTTCAGGGAAAGACAGTCCAAAAGGCGGCGTCTCATTGCGGCGTTTCGGTTCGATCGGACAAGTCGTCGCGCGCGAAACTTCGACAATCCTCGCCACGTTCCTTGGTCTGCTGATCGTCACCTTTCTCATCGGCCGGGTCGTGCCGATCGATGCGGTCCTCGCGGTGGTCGGCGAGAACGCGTCGGCGGAAGTCTACAACAACGCCAAGGTCGAACTGGGTCTCGACAAGCCGTTGCTCACCCAGTTCGGCATATATCTCGTCAAGATATTACAGGGCGATTTCGGGGTCTCGAACCTGACCGGCAATCCGGTGTTCTCGGATATCGCAACGGTGTTTCCGGCGACGCTCGAACTGGCGACGCTGGGCACGCTCATCGGCGTGCTGATCGGCATCCCAACCGGTGTCGCGGCGGCGGTGTACCGGGGCAAGTGGATCGACCATCTGGCACGGGTCGTCGGGCTGTTCGGCTATTCGGTTCCCGTATTTTGGCTCGGATTGATGGGACTGCTTCTCTTCTATGCGAAGCTGGGTTGGGTCGAGGGTCCTGGGCGCCAGAGCGTCGCCTATGCCGACCTCCTGTCCCCGGTGACCGGCGTCATTCTGCTGGATGCAGCTGTGCAGGGAGAATGGGAGATCTTCTGGGATGCCTTCTACCACCTGATCCTGCCGGCGACGCTGCTCGGCTTCTTCAGCCTCGCCTACATCAGCCGGATGACCCGCAGCTTCATGCTGACCGAACTCCAGCAGCAATATGTCACGACAGCTCGGGTCAAGGGGCTGTCTGAAGGACGCATCATCTGGCGCCACGCATTACGCAACGCTGTTGCCCCCCTGGTCGCGGTAATCGCGCTCTCCTATGCGAGCCTGCTGGAAGGTTCGGTGCTGACCGAAACCATCTTCGCCTGGCCGGGACTCGGTCGCTACATCACAAACTCCCTCCTCAATGCCGATATGAACGCCGTGCTCGGCGGCACCGTCGTGATCGGCGCCATATTCATCGGCGTCAACCTCCTGTCGGACATTGCCGGCCGGCTATTCGATCCGAGAACCAGATGACAGCTCTCCGCGCCTATCTACTGACTGACGACGCGCAGTCGCGTATGCAATCGCGGCTCGGCCAGGCTTATCGCCGGTGGCTCGTTCTTCGCGGCAATCCGCTGGCGATGGTCGGGCTCTTCATCGTGATCACGTTGCTGCTGGTCGCTGCATTCGCACCTCTGGTCGCTACCCATGATCCCATCGAACAGAACCTTGCACATCGCTTGCAGCCAATGAGTGCGGAATACTGGCTCGGAACCGACGCCCTCGGCCGCGATATCTTCAGCCGCATCGTCTACGGGTCGCGCGTCACGCTGTTCATCGTCCTCGCGGTGGTCGTGACCGTGGGGCCCGTGGGGCTGCTGATCGGTGCGACGGCGGGATACTTCGGCGGATGGGTCGATACGCTCCTGATGCGCATCACGGATGTGTTCCTCGCCTTTCCCCGGCTGATCCTGGCACTGGCGTTGGTGTCCGCGCTCGGGTCCGGCCTCGAGAACGCGATTCTCGCCATCGCGCTCACGGCATGGCCGCCTTATGCGCGAGTCGCGCGCGCCGAGACCATGGTGGTTCGCAAGTCCGACTACATCGCGGCAGCCCGCATGCAAGGAGCATCGGCATTTCGCATAATCCTGGGCCACGTGACGCCGATGTGCGTGCCCTCGGCAATCGTCCGCTCCGCGCTCGACATGGCCGGTATCATCCTGACCGCCGCCGGGCTTGGCTTCCTCGGCCTGGGCGCACAGCCGCCGCTGCCGGAATGGGGCGCCATGGTGGCCACCGGGCGGGAACAGGTGTTCGACCAGTGGTGGGTCGCGGCCTTCCCCGGCCTCGCCATCTGTATCTGTGCCCTTGGCTTTAACCTGCTCGGCGACGGGCTTCGCGACGTGCTGGACGCAAGATGAGCTCCTCAACCGCAAGACCCCCGCTGTTGGAGATCGCCAATCTCAACGTGCAGTTCCACAGCCGTGTCGAAACCGTGCACGCGGTGCGCGGCCTGTCGTTCACACTCGGGAGGGAGCGACTGGGCATCGTCGGCGAATCTGGATCAGGTAAATCGCTCACCGGACGGGCTATCCTGGATCTGGTTCCCCTGCCTGGTCGGGTGAGCGCCGACCGGATGACCTTCATGGGCCAGGATCTGCTCGCCATGAGCGCGAAGCAGCGAGGCGCGCTGCGCGGAGCCCACATGTCGATGGTCATGCAGGATCCGAAATTCTCGCTGAACCCGGTGATGACCGTGGGCAGGCAGATCGCCGAAGCTTACCGCGCCCATAGCAAGATGAGCGGCAGGCAGGCGGAGGAACACGCGTTGCACGCGTTGGAATCCGTGCGCATCCGGGATCCTCGCCGCGTCTACAACCTCTACCCGCACGAGGTGTCGGGCGGCATGGGTCAGCGCATCATGATTGCCATGGTGCTTGCTGCCGAGCCCGAGCTTCTTATCGCTGACGAACCGACCTCGGCACTTGACGTGACCGTGCAGATGCAGGTGCTCGCAATATTGGACGACCTCGTCAAGGAACGTGGAATGGGGCTGATCTTTATCAGCCACGACCTGCCTCTTGTCGGCGCCTTCTGCGACCGGGTCATCGTCCTCTACAGCGGACAGGTGATGGAGACACTCGAGGCCAGTGAGCTTGCGCAGGCCAAGCATCCTTACACGCAGGGGCTTTTGAACTGCATGCCCGACCTCAACCGCAGGGACGATGCCCTGCCCGTACTCAAGCGTGACAAGGCATGGCTGGCATGAGCGAGGCCGCGGTTAACATCGACAATCTCAACGTCCACTTCGGTGGATTGCATGCAGTGCGCGACGCGCACTTCAGCGTCCGCCCCGGCGAATGCTACGGCATCGTAGGGGAATCGGGATCCGGAAAATCGACCATCCTCCGCGCAATATCCGGCCTCAATCCGACTTGGACCGGTACGATCGAGATCAATGGGATTCAACAGACGCCGCATCGCCCCAAGAGCTTCTACCGCACGGTCCAGATGGTGTTCCAGGATCCGTACAGCAGCCTGCACCCACGCCACACCATCGACCGGACACTGTCCGAGCCGATTTCGATCTTCCGTCTTGATCGGGCCGAAGAGCGCGTCCGTTCGGCGCTCGAACGGGTCGGGCTACGGCCCAGTTTCAGGTTCCGCTATCCGCACCAACTGTCCGGCGGGCAGAGGCAGCGCGTCGCCATCGCGCGCGCCCTCATCCTCGAGCCGTCGATCCTGCTGCTCGACGAGCCCACCTCCGCGCTCGACGTGTCGATCCAGGCGGAAGTGCTCAATCTGCTGAAGGAGTTGCTCGTCAGTTCCGGACTGACGATGGTCCTGGTCAGCCACAACCTCGCAGTCGTCGCGCATATGTGCCAGCGTGTCGCCGTGATGAATGGCGGCAGCATCGTGGAGGAAACCACCGCTGATGCTCTGCGCGATGGCCGCGTGCGGGAGGACTACACGGCACAGTTGCTCGCAGCGACACGCAGCTACGACCGCGCCGCTGCGCGTGGCCTAGACCCCTCCGATTGAAACCGTTTTCGGGCGGCGTGTTTGCGGCGACGCTGGCCCGTTTCTCTTGGTGTCGCCGCGGTGGTTCAGGACGTTACCGATATGGACACGACACAGGCGTTGCGCGAATTATGGCCCGCAATTGAACCCTACAGAACGGGGCGGTTACGGGTCAGCGCTCTCCACGAGCTCTATTTCGAGGAGTCGGGCAATCCGGCGGGTAAGCCCGTTGTGCTGGTCCATGGCGGCCCTGGATATGGAACCGATCCGGAGGATCGTCGATATTTCGATCCGTCGCGCTATCGCATTATAGCTTTCGACCAGCGTGGCGCCGGCAAATCCACGCCGCTCGGCGAGACGAAGGAAAACACCACTTCCTTGCTCGTCGAAGACATGGAAACGCTGCGCAAGAAGCTCGGTCTCGACGACTGGATGCTGTTCGGCGGCTCCTGGGGTACCACGCTCTCCATCGCCTATGCGCAGAGCCACCCGGACCGCGTCACCGCGGCGATCCTGCGCGGCATCTGGCTCAACAGCAAGGCCGAGATCGACTGGTTCATGAGCGGCGTCAGCCGCTTCTTTCCCGAAACCTGGGAAACCTTCGCCAGCCTTCTGCCCAAAGGCGAACGCGACGATGTTGTTCCCGCCTACGCCAAGCGGCTTCAGGGCGACGACGTGGCGCTGCGTGACGCCGCGGCACGCGCGTGGAGCCGCTACGAGGGGTCATGCTCCACGCTCACCCCCGACCCCGGAACCATGAGCGGTTTCCAGGAGCCGCATGTCGTCGGGGCACTCGCTCGGATCGAGGCATCGTACTTCATCAACGAGGCGTTCCTGCCGCCCAATCATCTCATGGACAATATGCACCGCATGGCCAAGATTCCCGGCGTCATCGTCCAGGGCCGCTACGATATGGTCTGTCCACCGCGGACGGCTTTTGAAGTGCACAAGCGCTGGCCCGCGTCACGCCTCGAGATCATTCCCGATGCCGGCCACTCCGACAGCGAGCCGGGCATCCGCCAGGCACTGTTGGCAGCAACCGAAGAATTCACAGACAGGTCGGCGATCCTGCCTAAGGACGATCGGCGTCCAGTCTTTGGATAAGTTCTCGTCCCTCAATCGGTAGTTGATCAGTTGGGCGGGCGTCTCGAACACCGTTGCCGGCGCGCCGTTTCCGATGGGCGGGCAGCACCGGGCCTCTCGACAATTCAATGGTGGCGGCTACAGGCCGCTGCGGACGGCGCAACAAGACCATTCAAGGGACAGGAAGAAATGCTCAGTATCGACCGGATAAACCACATGGAATGGGACGAATTCGTATCCACTTTGGGACCGGTATTCGAGAATTCGCCTTGGATCGCCCGCGGCGCTTGGAATAGTCGCCCCTTCGTGAATGCCGAGGCGTTGCATCGCGCCATGTTCGATCAGGTGCTCCGACGTGACGTCGCAACTCGAATGGAGTTTCTGCGCGTTCACCCAGACCTGGCTGGAAAGGAGGCCAAGGAAGGTCGAATGACTACAGAATCGACAGTCGAGCAAGGAACGGCGGGCCTCGATCGGCTATCCTCTAGAGAAGCCGCGATGATAGACGACCTGAACAGCCGTTATCGCGCAAAACATGGCTTTCCCTTCATCATATGCGTGCGTCACTACACCAAGGTTGGTATTTTTGCCGAGTTCATCCACCGACTGGGGTGCGGCACCGAAATCGAACTGGAGGAAGCTTTGCGCCAGATCGCCAACATCAGCCGTTACAGGCTTGACTCCATCCTCGCGCCCCAGACCGATGGTGAAATCAAGCCTAGTTGAACGGCCGACAAGGGGCCGAAATCTGCTGGTCCGCTTTCGAAAAACAATTGGCTGAAGCAGACATTCGGCAACCGACCCCGAACGGACATTTCAAGGACTAAGTGGTGGGAGAGCCCTTTCACCATTCGACCGCGAGTCTCCCAACGCCGCGCGAGAGAGGTGCGTTCGGCCGCGATTTACTGGATCGCAGTCCTCTGAGTAAAAGCGATGGCATTTTCCAATGGCAATGAGAGCGGACTGGGATTGGCGGCGCGGCTGTTTTCCTGCTGGCAGAAGCCTCCAGCTATGTGCACGGCGCGACCATTCCCGTCGATGGCGGTTGGCTGGCACGGTAAGGGTAGGCGCTAGCGGCAGTGGATACGTCTCGAGGCCGCGCGGCAGCTCCTGAGCAAAACATTAGGAGTAGCGGCCAAGGCCGCTACTCGTCCTTCAGGGCAGAACCGGCACGGCCGGCGGTGCTGATCGCGATTGCGGCAAAGGTTACAAGCGCCGCGGCAACGAGGAACCAGGCCGGGGCGAGCTTCGAGCCGGTGGCGCCGATTAGCCAGGTCGCGATCAAGGGCGCGGTGCCGCCGAACAGCGCATTGGCCGAGTTGAAGCTGAGCGCAAAACCGGAAAAGCGGACCCGGGTCGGGAACAATTCGCACAGGAACGTAGGCAGCGTGCCGCCGTTCATCGACAGGAGCGCGCCGAACAACGACCAAACGCCGAGGATGACAAGGAAGCCGGCCGAGTTCATGCCGGTGAAGACCACGCCCGAAAGCAGCGCAAACATCGGCACGGTCAGGACCGCGAACAGCACCGAACAGACCATCAGGACCTTCTTGCGGCCAAGCTTGTCGGACAGCGCGCCCATCAGAAAGATTGAGCCGAGATAGACCGCCAGCGAGATGGTCGAGCCGACAAAAGCGGCGGTCTCGGAGATACCCAGTTCGGTGGCGAGATAGGTCGGCATATAGCTCAGCACCAGATAGAAACCGACCGCGTTCAGGAGCGTGCCGCCGAAGGCGATCACCAGTTCGCGGCGATGCTTGGTCAACAATTCGACCACCGGAGTCTGCGGCACGTGGTGCGCCTGTTCGAGCATCTTGAAGTGCGGGGTCTCGTCCAGCTTGCGGCGGATATAGATGCCGATGAAGCCAAGCGGCAACGCCATCAGAAACGGCAGGCGCCAGCCCCAGCTTTGCATCTGTTCGACGCTGAGCAGGCCATGGAGGATCGCGACAAACAGCGAGGCGGCGAGCAGACCTGCGGCCTCGCCTGCAGGCACCAGGCAGGTCAGGATGCCGCGTTTGCCATCGGGTGCGTATTCGGCCAGGAAAGAAGCGGCTCCGGCGTACTCGCCCGAAGCGGCAAAACCTTGCACCAGACGTGTGGCCAAAAGCAGCCCCGCCGCCCAGAGCCCGACCGATTGGTAAGTGGGCAAAAGCGCGATCACGAACGTCGACGCCGACATGATGAAGATCGACAGCGAAAGGGTTTTCTGCCGGCCGATCCTGTCGCCGAAATGGCCCCAGATGACGCCGCCAATCGGCCTCACGATGAAGGATAGCGCAAAGACCGCATATGTCGCCATTAGCGCGCTGCGGGCATCGGTCCCGGGAAAGAACACGACGGCGATCACGGTGGCGAGAAAGCCGTAGGAGGCATAGTCGAACCACTCGACAAAAGTCCCGATGAAGCTCGCCATGCCTACGCGACGCAGCACCAGGCCGGTTGCTTCGGCTGCGGGCAATCTTTTCCCGGACGGTATAACGGTGTCAGTCATGCGAAGGTCTCCTCCCTGTCGCGCTAAGAGTGACGGCATCACTCCGAGGGGCTCGAGGTCGAGTTTCTCCGGAGGCAAATGCGTATCTACCGAAGCGGATGACTCGGATAAATCCGAAGTTAGTGATGCCAATATCGAAATCACCGATGTGAAGTTCGCCAGAGACGGCCGGGAGCGGGACGCAGCTTCGTCAGCTGGCAAAATCAAGATCGAACCGCAGCGACATCATCGTCGCGGCAGGATAGCCAAGAGGCTGCATGCAAACTCGTCGTGCTGCAGAACGGGCTTTGTCTCGAAGTTTCAGAGCGTCTGCGATGAGCCGGCGATAGCTGGCGGCCTGATCCCGAGCCCCGCTTCTTGCGTGTATTCCACGGTGCGGAATGGATTAATTGACTTAGCTCTCCCAGCGACTTTGATGATGACCAGCTAAACAAACAACCTTTTTTGGGAGGAAACGGTGGCAGGTTTGGACACATCTGGCGCGGTCAAACAGACCGGCGCCGACATCAGCCGCGAGGCCGCTGAAAGCGCCAACGAACTTGGCAAGATCGGTTATAAACAAGAGCTTGGGAGGCGGTTGAAAGTCTGGCATGTGGTCTGCCTGGCCATGGCTGACGCATCGCCTGCCATGGCGGTGCTTCTTCTGACGGGCGGCGTGTTCGCCGTCGGCGGCACGTTTGGTGTCGGCGCCATGCTGATCCTCTCCGTCGTCGTGCTTTTGATTGCGCTGTGCCTGGGCGAACTCGCATCCGTCCACCCATCGACTGGCGGCTCGTACTCGATGGTACGCAGCGTTCTCCCAGAACCGCTCGCCTGGATCACGCTATTCAACTTTGTCACCCAGGGCGTCGTCATCCCTGCGAGCCTGATGCTGGGAATTGTCATCTTCTTGAAGGATCTGTTTCCCGGTCTGGCGGTCTCCAACGAACTTGTCGCGCTGGTCCTGCTTTGCGTGTCCGGAGCGATCGCCATGACGCGCGTCGAAGTCGGTGCGAGCGTAAACATCGTGATCCTCTGCATCCAGATAGTGGTTGTGGGTCTCGTGGTCGTTGCCGCGTTCGTTTCGCCTCAGCAGAACCCGATCGATGTCGTCTTCAATCCCGTGCGGCTCGAAGGCGGTGTCCTGGTTCCCGTGACGCTAGCTGTTGCGTTCTCGACGCTTGCGCCAGCGTTCAACGTCCTGAACGGGTATGATGCGACGTGCGGTTTTGTTGAAGAGCTGGTTGGTGGCGCCCGCGATATCGGCCGGGCGGTCGTCACGGCGGCCATCGTCGCGTCGCTTCTTATTGCATTGCCGCTGTTCGCCGGGGTCGTTGCGGCACCGGATCTGGTTAGCTTCCTGAGCGCAGAAGCGCCGATTGTTCTCGCGGTTGAACACGCACTCGGCCCCTGGGCAAGCACGGCCGTGAACATTGGCGTGATCGCGGCCCTTTTCAATGGCGCCCTGACGCTTCAGATGTACTTCGCCCGAGGCATCTATGCGTCGGCGCGTGATGGATTGTGGCCGCCCTTCCTCGGGAAGAGGCTGGCGGAAATCAACAAGTTCCAGTCACCCGGCTGGGGGGTGGTCGCGCTGGTCATTCCGGCAGCCGCGTTGATCTTCATGAGCAGCCTGGACTGGCTCATCATCTTTGCGGGCACGATGATCGCGACGGTCTATTTTTTTGTCGGCCTCGCGGCACTTTGGAGCCGCATCTTGCAAAAGGACGCCGTTCGCCCGTTTCGCATGCCGTTTTGGCCCCTGCCACCGCTGATAGTGGTGGGCTTCACAGGCTATGCACTGTTGACCCAGACCAGCGACTTCCTCATCGGAGCGCTCGTGCTGGCCGCAGTCGCCGTTGCCTGCTGGGCGCTGTCGAAACTGTGGCGCGACGGCAAGAGCTCTAGCGGCATCTGAAGGAGACAACGGCCAAATAGCATTCCGCCAAGGAATGAATACCAGAACCGAGGTATCCGCGTGTTGCGCGTGGGTACCTTTTCCGGGCCGCAGTTGGAATCCGGCTTTCAAGGCATTCCGATGGTTGGCCCGAATTCCAACCTCGGGCCGGGCAGCCTCCGAGTTGCTGGGGAAAAATGTCGACGTCGCCCCGTCAGGCGGCACCTATTGTCCGGAAGTTGCGCCTGATGCGCTCGTGCAAACGCTCTCGATTCCACGATGCGAAATGCATCTCTTGAATTGGTCGTCCGTGCAAACGATCCTCGGTCTCAGCCATCCGGCGGACATGCCGCCTTTTCATGCAACACGAGTGTAACATGACCCGATGCATTATCATTACCGGCGCTGGCCGGGGCATAGGAAGGGCCACGGCCCAGCGTTTTGCCATCAGTGGCGATCATCTTGTTCTGATGGACCGTAAGTTCGACAACGACGTTGCCGATCTGGACCGGACCGCGCGCGCCGCCGGCGGCTCGGTCATCGCGCAGACGGGTGACATTACTGTAGCACAGGACGTTGCCGCGTTGATCTCCACGGCGCTGGAAACCCATGGCCGCATCGACGTGCTAGTCAACAATGCCGGCATTCTGTTGTCCCGCGAAACCACGCAAACGACGATGGACGAGTGGAATCGCGTCATTGCCGTCAACCTCACGGGCACGTGGGCCTGCATACATGCTGCGCTGCCCACCATGCTGACCCAGAAGTCCGGCCGGATAATCAACGTCTCGTCGGAGCTTGGCTTGATTGGATTTCCGACCTACGCCGCCTATTGCGCTTCAAAAGGCGGGGTCATTGCCATGACAAAGGCGATCGCCAAGGAAGTTGCGCAGCATGGCGTCCTGGTGAACTCCGTCGCGCCTGGTCCCATCGAGACCCACATGCTGAAATACGACACGATCGAATTCAATGACGAGACCCGGGAACAACTCCCGATCAAGAGGTTCGGTCAACCCGACGAGATCGCCGCAGTGATCGAGTTTCTGGCTGGCCCCGGTGGCACCTACATGGTGGGTCAGATCGTTAGCCCAAATGGAGGGGCGGCGATCTGAATTCGCGGCGTAGATAGCGAATTCGATAACGCACCGCTGGCGGCGTTTTGACCAGGGCGCCAAAAACGGCACTGGCCCGCACCTGAAACGATCAGGGAGGGCAGGTTGGCGGAGCATGTCCAGCCGCCGCCACCCGGTCATGCACCCGGAAACGCCCATCAATTCCACTGTACGGAATTCATATCTTGAGAACGCCGGATATCCGGGCGAAACTTTGCCGACATGTTGAGGAGCAGAGAATGGCGAAGAGCAGGAAAACAGTCGGCATTCGCAGCGGGCATGCCATGGACCGGACTACTTGCCCGAACCTCGGCATCGGTTTCTAGCCATGGAGTCGCGCGACAAGGAGCCGGAAATGGCGGGGACGGTCCAGTCTCTCCTGCGCGGGCTTTCCATCCTGGAGGCTCTGTCGGAGTTCAGCGTCCGTGGGGCAACTTTGCAGGACATTGCGGATCGCACGAAACTATCCCCAAGCACCGCGCACCGCCTGCTCGCGACCATGGTCGAAGCCGCTTATGTGACGCGGGGCAAGAGCCGCAACAGCTATGTTCTGGGCCATCGGATCATTGCGGTGGCTGGCTCGGTGCAATTGCGCACCGCTCATCTGCGGGTCCTGGTGCGTCCACATCTCGAGGCCATTGCCGAGGAAAGTGGAGAAGCTGCTCATCTGGTCGCTTTGGATGGGCGCAATTCCGTTTACATCGACCAAGTCGAGGGTCCGCGCATGCTACGCATGTCGATCCGGGTGGGGAGCACATTTCCGGCCAATACGTCGGCGTCCGCCAAAGCCATCCTGGCATTTCAGAATTCAGACGAGGCCCTTCGCCTGATCTTTTCGAACCAGCAGTTGAAACGCTACACCCGCCGGACGATCCTCGACGTAGACCACTTTCGCTCCGAATTGCGAGACACGCGTGAACGCGGCTATGCGATCGAGCGCGAGGAAATTGAAGACGGCATAAGCTGCATAGCTGCGCCCATCCTCGATCGGTCCGGCACCGCCCTTGCTGCCATCAGCGTTCCCGGACCAACGACGCGCATCATGCACCCAGCACCTGAACGCCTGGGTGCGATCATCGTGGCCCATACGACCAAAATCACCAGCATTTTAACTGCCGCAAGGGCGCCCGGGCTGGCGCGCTAGAGCATCATTCGAAAATCGGAAACGACTTTCGCAAGGTACCGAGCAGTTTCAATCACTTGGAGCGTCCCTCGTGCGTCCTCTCGGACGCAGGGCGCCCCATTGCCACGCAATCAGTCTCCAGGGAGGAAACAAAAATGGCATCCATACTCGTCACCGGCGGTCTCGGGTACACCGGGCGCATCATCGTGCGCCAACTGGCCGAGTGCGGGATCCATGTCGTGAGCTACAACCGCGACTACGCCGAGCTCTCGACGGATTTCATAACCTGCGTCCAGGGCGAACTTTACGAGGTGCCGCGTCTTGTGCGGACCATCGAGAAATACGGAGTCGACCGGATCATCCATACCGCTGCGATGTCTCATCCGGACCTTTCGATCGACCTGCCGCTGACAACCGTGATTTCCAACATCGACGGCACGGTGAACGTGATGGAGGCGATGCGGCTGGCGGGCATCAAGCGGTTGGTGAATTTCTCCTCCGAAACCGTCTATGGCAACCACCCCGAACCGATCGACGAGCGTTCAGCGACCGTACCTACGACACCCTACGGCGTAACCAAGGTTGCGATGGAGCATTTCGGCCGCGTCTACAACGACCTTTTCGGGTTGCAGGTCATGGCGCTGCGCTTCACGGAGGTCTACGGACCGGGAAACCGGATGCCGCAGATCTTGCGCGACATCGTCAAGACCGTGCTGCGTGGATCGAGATTCTCGATGACCAGCGGCGCCGACCATCTGTTTCATTTCATCCATGCGGAAGATGTCGCGCGCGCTGCCATATTGGCCGCCACCACCGACAACCAGCTGGGCTCTGTCTTTAACGTTTTCGGCGATCGCTGCTGGACCTTGGCGGAATCGGCCGATCTGGTGCGCAAGCTCCTGCCTGAGGCACAGATCGACATTGGCCCCGGCCATTGCCACCTCGACCGCCAAGGACCCTGGGACCAGTCGGCGGCGATCCGCGAGCTTGGCTACACCCCCAGATATACACTCGAAGATGGCCTTTCCCGCTATGTGGAATGGCTGCGCGTGAACGAGTACTGACCGATGGCGACGCACCGAAGCCGAGCAGCCGCGGGCGACTATTTCATTCCCGTGGCGCCGTTGACCCGAGAGGCATTCCTGCCCTTCGGCGATGTCATCGACGACACCGGAGCGACCGTTTTCCCGACGAATGACGGCACCGCCTTGCGTATCCATGAACTCGGCATAGCCGATTGCCAGGCGGATGGCGGGCGAACCTTGTTCAGCATCTTTCGCATGAGGCAGGCTTCCTTGCCTGACACGATCAGGCTCATGGAGCGTCATCCTCTCTCGAGCCAAGCCTTCGTGCCTCTCGGCATTGTGCGTCTTGTTGCGCTCGTCGCTCAGGCTGGATCGCGGCCTGAAGTCAGCGAACTGCAGGCCTTCGTCACCAACGGACGGCAAGGGGTGAATTACCGCCGGGGGACCTGGCATCACCCACTGATCACGCTTGATCCCGGCGATTTCCTCGTCGTGGACCGCGCCGGGCCAGGTGCAGCGTTTACCCAGGACTACGAAGAGGTGGCCCTGGCTGCAACACCGCGCCTCGCCTTGAACGCTGCCTCCCCTATCCCAGAATACAAATCTTAAGGCTGACTCCCATGATCTCCAATCCCATCAAATGGCCGAACGGCGCGAAATGCGCCTGCTCCCTGACCTTCGACATGGACGCCGATAGCCTGATCCATGTCGACTATCCCAACGATGGCAACAAGCGGGTCTCGGCGATTTCGATGCTGCGCTATGGCCCGCTCGTTGCCGTGCCGCGCATCGTCGAGACCTATCGCCAGCTCGGCATCAGACAGACATTTTTTGTCCCGGCGTGGTGTATCGAGCAATATCCGCAAATCGTGCAAGGCATCCTCGAAGGTGGCCACGAGATCGCTCATCACAGCTACATCCACGAAAATCCGCTGCATCAGACCGAAGCGGACGAGGCTCATTGGCTGGATGTCGGGATCGAGGTGATCAAGCGTGTGACCGGCAAGGCGCCGCGTGGCTGGCGTGCGCCGCTCTACAACTTCTCCAATCACTCGCTCGACCTGCTTCTCGATCGGGGGTTCCGCTACGACGCTTCCTTGATGGGGGCCGATATCCCCTATGTCATCAAAAGCCGCCGCGACGGACGCGAACTGATGGAACTGCCCAGCCACTGGGGCCTCGACGACTGGCCGCAATATGTGCAGTCGTTCGACCTCAACTACATGATGCCGGTTCGCAGCGCCCGCAATGGTTTCGATCTGTACTTGCGCGAATTCGAGGCGGCTTACGAACATGGGGCGCTTTGGGTTCCGGTGCTTCACCCCTTCGTCACCGGCCGGCTGGCGCGGTGGCATGTCTTCGCTGAATTTCTGGAGAAGGTCGTAAGCCAGGGCGACGTCTGGTTCGCTCCGATGGAGGAGATCGCCGAATTCGTTCGCGGCGAGATCGATGCTGGTCGACATCAACCGTTGGTCGAAGCGATTCCACAATACGAAAAGCCTGTCGGGCGGGTCTTTGCAAGACGCTAGCGCAACTGCCCGAAATCGAAACCGGTTTCAGCAGAACAACGCGCACATCCACTAATAACGTCCGCTGTGCGTCCATTTGGACGCACAGCGCTCAAGTGCGCTCCTACAAGGTGGTGTCAAATTGCCCATATTGCGGTTCACGGTACCAGGAGAGGTTGATGTCTGGCCCACGGTCGAACGCGTGTTGCTGGGAGGCTATACGGGCAGGCGAGAACAAGACGTCGCTGTACATGTCGCGGAAATGCAGAAACTCGGGGTGACCTCGCCGAGTTCGCTTCCTGTCTTCTACGAAGCACTGCCCTGCCTGCTGACGCAGGGCAAAAGCGTTTACGTCGTCGGCGAGGACACGCTGCCCGAGGTCGAATTCGTCTTGTTCGGGTTTGAAGGAAGACAATATGTGACGGTGGGCAACGACCAGTTTGACCTAGCCATCGAGAAGCACTCGCCTGCAAAGTCGAAGGGCCTCTGTCAGAAAGTCGTTGCGACCGCAGCGTGGGCTTTGGACGAAATCACTGATCACTGGGATCATCTTCATCTCGAACTTTGCAGCCGGGGAACGATCCTTCAGGCTTCGTCAGTAGACTGTATCCTCAAGCCGGCCCAATTGCTCGACAAAGCGCGCTGGGACTGCCGTTTCGACGCGCAAGCAGGCATGCTTTTTTCTGGTACCGTGCCGAACTTGAGTGCCATCGATGCCTGCACGAGAGACTTTACAATCAAGCTTCAGGATCGGTTCCTCGATCGGGAAATCCGTTGCGACTTCGATGTCGTCGACGTTACGTCCCGATGAACCGTCACATCCGCGGCAAATTACCAGTGTTCATCGATTGAATTGTCGCGCTTCGCCACCATCATCATCTGCGCCGGCAACCACGGCCAGATGTAGGCGACCTTGATCCCGGCTACAGTCCCTCGAAGGTCTCGTCACGCCAGCGGCAAATCTCCATCGCATTTGCCCTGCCGCCGCGCGGTCCGTGGATGGTCACGGAGCGGGAGGCTGCGGCGACGGCGAAATCCATCGCTTCAGCGAAGGGGTGATCCTGCGCGAGGCACCAGGTCAGCGTGCCGCCGAAGGTGTCACCGGCGCCGGTTACGTCAACCACGTTGACAGGGTAGCCGGGCGTACGCAAAAGCGTCTCGCCATTGCTGGCCTCAGCGCCGTCAGCCGCCAGCGTGCGCACCACCCAGCCGATTGCATGGTCACGCATCCAGTCGCCGATGCGGCTGAGATCGTCATGGCCGAAGGCGGTGCGGAAACCGACCTGGTTGAAGATGACGACGGCCGCACCTGTCAGGTAGGGCATGTCTTCGACCGTACAACCGCCGACGTCCAGGTCGAAAATGGCGCGCCGGCCGTGGCGGTGAATGTCTGACAGAAGGTCGGCCTGCTTGAGCACCCCCTCTTCCGCTTGCGCATGCAGGCGCCGGGCGCGGTAGAGCGTCGTGTAAAGGAAACCCGGCTGGCGCAGCGCCGCAAGCGTGTCGGGCGCCAGCCACATGGGCTGCTCACCCATCTCGACGGTAAGCACGACATGCTCGCCGTCGACGAGGAAGATCAGGTTGCGCGATTCCGCGATGGCTGGGTCGGTCAGCATATGTTCGATGCCGACGCCATTGTCCTGAAGATCGGCAATGAGCCGGTGCGACAGCGGGCTGTCGTTGAGCAGTGAAATGAACTCAGTGTCGCCGCCGAGTGCCGCATGCACGACGGCGGCATTGGCGATGGAGCCACCAATCTCGGCGGGCAGTTCGGTGACCATGCCCTTGTCAGCGCGGCCGGGCCAGCGATTGGCGGTGTAATATTCGTCGAGCGCCACGTCGCCGATGAAGAAGGCTGTCATGCGCCCGGTCCTTCCGGCGCTTCGGCCTCTACCATCCTCGGCCCACCAGCAACCGGCACCCAGGGGCTTTCGCCGAGCCCACAGATCGCCATCCAGTAGTAGGACGTCGGGCCGGACACGCCCCGGCAGGCATCGTGCCAGACGCCGCGATGCATCACCACAGCGTGGCCCGGCGCAATCACGAATGCTTCAATGCCCTCGCGATGCGGCGCTTCACCATCCGACGCGGGGGCGACGGCGAGAACGATGGGAAGTGCAGCACAGAAGAGCGCCTCCTCGGTGCCCAAATGGCGCTCCATGGCTGTGCAGGACCACGGCGCACCGCCGCCGCGTGTGATGCCGAGATGGCCGGAACCCTCGATCAGCGGCGTCCTGGTGAAGCCGTCGCGCCAGCCATCACCGGCGGTCCAGATCGCCTTGGGATCGGCATCGTCGGTTAGGTCGTAGACCGTGCCGAAGCGCGCGAAATTCTCGGACGTAACCGGCCGGGCGATGATGGCATCCGTAGAGTTCATGCAGCGCTCCTTGCGGCGCGCACGGCGCGCATCAACCGGGCTACATGGCTTGACTCGACGCGGCCGGTATCCTTGTGGTCGTGCTTGAACCAGCTGCCCACGACCGCACCATCGGCTTCCGCCAACTGTTCGGCAGCATTGTTTTCGGTTAGACCGGCGCCAATCAACAGTGGCACGCTGCCGCCGGTGGCACTGCGAAAGCGTGCCACCTTGTCCATGTCGGTCGGCTGGCCAGTGGCGTCCGAGGTCACCACGAGGCCGTCGCAGCGCGCCGCGCCGATACGCACGTCCTCCGCCTCGGGCCGGCCGGAAAGGATAGGCTGGTACTTGAAGCGCACGCCACCGAGAAGCAGCGCGGGAACGCTTGTCCGACGGGCGGCGAGATCGGCGGCAAAGGGCGCGTCGGCTTCCGTCGGCAGATGGCCAGCGACAGAATCGACCTGGATGAAAGCGACCGGATAGCGCTTGGCGAGCGCGAAGGCGCGTATGTTGTCCCGCAGCACATTGACGCCGATCTTCGTGCCGAGGTCGACGCCGAACAGCCGTTCCAGCACGCGCTCGACATCTTCGGCATCGCCGAAATAGTTCTCGACCACCAGCCCGTCGACACCTTCGCCGGCCATGATGCGGGCCTCTTCCTCGGCCTGGGCGAGTTTCGCCTCAGGGCCGTCTCCGGCCAGGTGCAGCATGCCGAGGATCGGTTTGGGGGTGGTAAAAGTCTCGCCGAAGCGGCTCATAGTCTTGTTCTCCTGCGTCGCGCTGCTCTCAGGCAGGCGCGGTATCGCGTCCCCAGCGGGTTGCGAATTTCATCTGGACCGCCGGCGAGTAGACGATCGACGTGCGTTCAACCAACCGGTCGTCGGCGTCGAGCACATCCCCGCTGGCGCAAAGATAGCCCGGCACCTCGGGTGCCGGGGCAAAGACCTCCCGGAGGCGATCAGACGGCGGCACGACGGTCAGCAGCAGTTCGGAACGCAGGGGATGGCGGTCATAGTCGCGGCGCAAAACCTCATAGAGCGATTGCGCCGCGAAATCGTTGCGGTCGATGCCGGGATAAAGAGCAAGGTCGAGCTGCGACGTGTCGACGTTCAGCCAGTTGATCGTCTCGCCATTGGCAAGGCCGCGGGCGCGGACCAAAAGCAGTTCGCCGTTTTCCACCCGGTGTTCCAGCACCCGCGTTACCGGGCGCTGGCCCTGCCGGCGTGCCAGTTCAGTGAAGCTGCCGAAGTTCCAGATATTGTGGCTGATCGGCCGGTGCGACACGATGGTGCCGCGACCGCGAACCTGCTGGACCAATCCTTCCGACACCAGCAGCGCCATCGCATTACGCACCGTGGTCCGGGCGATGGCGAACTGGTCGCGCAGCTGGTTTTCCGAAGGGATGGCTTCCCCCTCGGAAAAATCACCGCTCAGGATCGCGGCGCGCAGCGCCCGGTAAAGCTGCCGGTAGAGCTGCTCGCTCGAATAGGGATCGAGAAGTAACCGGGACAATCTGTCGTCGGTGCGTTCGTCCGCCACGATGGGGGCGTCTGGCATGAAGGGATGGGTCAAGACAGGCTCCGGCTCGGTTCCGTTACTTGGTGGTGCCGTTTATCTTGAACTCTTCGACGCCGGCCTGTTTCAAGCCGTAGCGGTCGAGGATCTGTGTATAAGTGCCGTCGGCCTTCATGGCATTGAGCGCTGCCAGCACGGCATCGCGCAGATCCCCGTTCGCCTTGGCGAATGCGATGCCGTAATGATTGACCTCGCCCACCTCGCCGATCTGGTAGAACTTGCCCGGATCCTGCTTCATCAGGTCGAGAAGCCCTTCGAGGCCGATCACCGATGCCTGTGCGCGGCCCTGGCGGATCTGCATGATGTGCTCGGCCTGGGTCGGGATCTGAATGACGGTGATCAGCTTGTCGGCCGGGCAGATGGATTTGCCGAGCTCTTCCGCCCAGGTGACCCAGCTCGTTCCCGTCGCAACCGCTACAGTCTTGCCGCAAAGGTCGGCCTCGGCCTTGATGTCGGCCTGATGATCGACGGACGAGTAGAACACGTTGCCGGTCTTGAAATAATCGATGAAATCGAGCTGCGTCTGGCGCTCGACCTTGTCGGAGAACGCGGTCATGATCAGGTCGGAGCGTCCGGTGACGACCTGCGGGATCAGCTGCGGGAATTCGACATTCTGGAATTCCGCGGCAAGGCCGAGGCGTTCGGCGATGGCCTTGGCGAGGTCGATGTCAAAGCCTTTCAGCTCCGTCGAACCCGCATCGCTGAACTCCATCGGCGGATAAGCGAGGCTGATCGTGACGTTCAGCTTGCCGGTGGTGCGCACGGCTTCCGGCACGGCGGCAGCCAGCTTCTCGTCGGCGGCGGCGTGGGCCGCGCCACTTGCGGCAAGGCTGAGGAACGTGGCGGAGGCGAGCGCCAGAGCCATCGGTAGCGGTCGTTTCATTTTCTCTTCTCCCATTGAGCTGTGAATGTCAGGCCAGCACGCGGCTGAGGAAGCTGCGTACGCGCGGATCGGCAGGATTGCTGAGGACCTGCCCCGGAGCCCCGGTTTCGCGAATTTCTCCGTCGATCATCACCACGACGCGGTCGGCCACCTCGCGGGCGAAGCCGATCTCGTGGGTGACGACAATCATGGTAGTGCCGCCGCGTGCCAGGTTGCGCATCACCTCTAGCACCTCGCCGACGAGTTCCGGGTCAAGTGCGCTGGTCGGTTCGTCGAACAGCATCACGCGCGGCTCCATTGCCAGCGAGCGGGCGATCGCCACGCGCTGCTTCTGGCCGCCGGAAAGCTGCGAGGGATAGCTCGACGCCTTGCCGGCCATGCCGACCTGCTCGAGCAAGTCCATGGCGTGGGCCTCAGCTTTGGCGCGGCTGAGGCCGCGCACGACCATCGGCCCCTCGATGACATTGCCGAGCACTGTGCGGTGGGCGAACAGGTTGAAATGCTGAAACACCATGCCGAGCTGGCTCTGCTGGGCGCGCAGCTTCTTGATCGGCAATTCCTGCAAGGCGCCGCGGCTAAGTTCGTAGCCCATGATGGCGCCGTCGACCCAGACATAGCCACCGTTCGGCGTTTCCAGATGGTTGATGCAGCGCAAGAAGGTGCTCTTGCCACTGCCCGAAGGGCCGAGGATGCAGAGCACCTCGCCATAAGCGACTTCCAGGTCGAGGCCCTTCAGGACTTCGTGATTGCCAAAACTCTTGCGGATGCCGACCGCCTTGATCGCGAGATTCATGCTTCACCCTCGACGGCGGGGCGCCGCGCCCAACCCCTGAACCAGCGCCTCTCGCTGGTTGCAGTTGCAGCGTCGCGGCCGAAATGGCGTTCGAGATAGTATTGGCCGATCGAGAGTATCGTGGTGCCGGCCAGGTACCAGACGGCACAGACGAACAGCAGCTCGATGACCGCGCCGTTGATGAAATAGATGCGCTGCGCGGCGTTCAGCATTTCGCCCATGGCGATGGTGGCGGCGAGCGAGGAAAACTTCAGCATGCCGATGGCGCTGTTGCCGAGAACCGGCAGGATCAGCCGCAAGGTCTGCGGCAGGATGATGCGGCGCATCGTTTGGCCAGGTGTCATGCCGAGCGTATGGGCCGCTTCCTTCTGGCCGCTGTCGACGGAGCCGATGCCACCGCGCACCACTTCCGTCAGATAGGAACCTTCGTTGACGCCGAGGCCGAGGACGGCGGCGACGAAGGGCGTCACCACATCGACCATGCGCTCATCGACGAGGCCCGGAATGTAGAGGCGCGGAAAGACGAGCGCGATGTTGAACCAGATGAGAAGCTGCAACAGCACAGGGGTGCCACGGAAAATCCAGACGTAGAGCCAAGCGGCAAATCGCAGGATCGGGTTTTCCGAGAGCCGCATGATGCCGAAGGCGAAGCCAAGCGCCACGCCGAGAACCAGGGCGCAGGCCGAGATCAGCAACGTCCAGCCAAAGCCGGTGATGATGACGCCGGCCGTCAGGAATTGACCGACCACGAGCCATTGGATCTGCCCAACTGCAAAGGCATGGCCGATCAGGGCGAGCAGCAGGACGACGATGCCACCGCTGATCCAGCGGCCGGGATGACGCAAATGTCGAACGGCGACGTCCCGCCCCGGCAGGTCGGCTAGGGACAACGCGGCGATCGAAGGGGAAGATGGTTGAGGCATGACGTCCACTTGTAGGGTTAGGCCTACAACTTAATATGGATGCTCTTAGATAGAGTCAAGCCGGCCTCGGCTACAAACTTTTCGGTACAGACGGTCGGCGAGAGATTCTCCATTTTCGAAGACGTCTCGTGTTCAAAGGCCGTCATTTCGATCAATCGGCAGTTCCTGGCCCTGCGCGCTGGCGCTCCGGTGCTAGGATGTCGCCCGTCAGACGTCGCGAACTGGAACACTCGCCTGAGGTAGCTCTTTTAGGGTCACGCTGGACGGAGAGCTTTCAGTGCGGCCCGATGCAATTCCTCGTTTGCCGCCATAAGCACGGTGTCGTAGCGCGACGCATCACCGAGCTGCCGTCCATCCCAGTCGGTCACGATGCCCCCTGCAGCCTGCACGATAGGCATTTGCGGCAGGATATCGTAGTCGAAGACGTTGCTTTCGACGAGAAGATCGATCCCGCCAAGTGCCAGGAGCCCGGCGGCGTAACAGTCATGCGAGAAGCGGGTGAATCGGACCTTTGCGGCCAGGGCGGAGAACCGGTCATGTCGAGATGGGTCGAACTGTTCGAGCGCCGATGTGTAGAGGATCGCTTCGTCGAGCGCTGTCGTGCCGCTGGTGTGTATCGGCTCGCCGTTGAGGGTCGCGCCGGAGCCTGTGCCGAACCAGCGTTCGCCCGTGATCGGCTGGTTGATCAGGCCGATCACCGGCTTGCCCCGGTGGACAAGCGCGATCTGGGTGCCGAAGGCAAGCGAGCCAGAAACGAAGGATTTGGTGCCGTCGATGGGGTCGAGCACCCAGATCCATTTGGCGTCGGTTCGGCAGGCACCGAATTCCTCGCCCCTTATGCCATGGTCGGGAAACTGCGCCTCGATCATCTGCCGCATCGTGGCTTCCGCGTCCCGGTCAGCAACGGTGACGGGGCTGGCGTCGGCCTTGGTGTCGATGGCAAGGCGTTTTCGGAAATGGGGGCGGATCACGTCGGCGGCTGCATCGGCCATCGCATGGGCTAGTGCCAGATAGGCAGGCTCGTGGGTCATCCTTGCGTCCTTTCAGCTTCGGTAGCGATGGCGTCGAGCAAGGCCCGAACGGTTTCGACCTGCCTGCGAGCGGCATCGGCTTCCTGCAGGAGGCGCGTGCTCAGATCGCCTGAGCCGACATGCGTGAAACTGGCGGATCGGGCGGCGATGAAGGGGTCGGCCTCCTCCGCGGGAAAGCGCAAGGCAGGCGCGAAATAGCCCTCCTCCTCCTCCAACCCAAACGCTAGGACCTGCGGCCGGTCCTCGCCCAGAAGCAGCAACTCCACAAACATTGCATGCATCGGCAGGTGGCCCTTGCCGGACTGGCACGCGGCATGCGCCCAGCCGCCGCGGTCCGGCTGGACGAGACAATCCTTGACGTGCACCTCGCTCACATAGGGCGCCTGGTCCACGAGCGCGGCCAATGGCGGCTCATAAGCATTTATCATGTTGCCGAAATCGAACAGCAGGCTGAGGCGCGGGTTGGCGACGGCCTTCAGGATACGGATCAGTTCTTCGGATTTCAGATCCTCGTGCTGTTCGAGTGTGAAGCGCAGGTGCCCGTCGGGATCCAATGCCGTCAGCTGCCGCAGATCGGCGGTCGTGCGTTCAATGATGTCGGAAACGCGCCCCTCGTAGCGCGGATAGCAGCGCAGCGAAGTGGCGCCGGTGGCGTGCGCGATGCGCACCGCGTTCGCGAGGCCTGTCACTTCCGTCGTACTTGTCTCGACATGCAGCTCCAGCCCGAGACCCTTCATCGCCGCGCCGTATGTGTGTAGCGCTTCTTCGGACATGCGGCTCAGGCTTGCCTGCTCGCCATCCTCGACATGGATCTTGAGACCGGCGAGTTTTTGCGCCCTGGCGAATTCAGCCATGCGCAACGGCGGCATCCCGCCGAAGCGCATATTGAGGTGGAAGGCATAGGCATGGGCGAACAGCGGCGCGCTCCGCGCCCGCTGCGCCAGTCTGGTGCGGAAGGGAGCGGCCAGCGCGGCAATTCTTGCCCGCCAATCGGGGACTGCTAGGGCAGTCCAGGACATCTCGGTCAATCGGCCGGCTCCTTCACTGGGCGTCGGTTCGGGTGGGAGGTCAGGCAGCGAGAACCAAAAGGTCGCGATGGGACACGCTGACCTCGACCGGCGTGCCTAACGAGGGCGGCGGCCGGTCAGGCTGGTTGAACGTATCGAGCGAGAGGTGGCCCCCTTCGACCGCGACGCGGATTCGGATCACCGAGCCAAGGAAATGCACGTCGGCGATCCGGCCGGCAAGCACGACATGGTCTCCATCGCTGCGCCCCAGCGTGACGATCTCAGGACGAGCCGCCAGGGAGATGCGTTCGCCGGTGCGGCCGGGTAGCGGCCGGTTCAGCGACACGGGCACCTCGCCTAGCAGCACCTTGCCGGCGGCGGCGTCCACGACGTTGGCCTCGAGCAGGTTCAAAGTGCCAACGAACTGCGCGACGAAGCGTGTGGTCGGCCGGTTGTAGATCTCGAACGGCGTGGCGACCTGGTCGGCGATGCCCTGGTGCATGACCACCACCCGGTCCGACATGGAGAGTGCCTCCTCCTGATCGTGCGTCACGAAGATCGTGGTGATGCCGAGGTCACGCTGGATGCGGCGGATTTCCTCACGCAGGCTGATGCGGATTTTGGCGTCGAGCGCCGAAAGCGGCTCGTCGAGCAACAGCACCTGTGGACGAGGTGCGAGCGCTCGGGCCAGCGCCACGCGCTGCTGCTGGCCGCCAGACAGCTGGAACGGATAGCGGCTGCCCAACTGCCGCAGGCCGATCAACTCGAGCATCTCGCCGACCCGGCTGCGTATCGCGACCTTACCCTCACCCGCCACCTTGAGGCCAAAGCCGATGTTTTCTTCCACCGTCAAGTTGGGAAAGAGCGCATAGGCCTGGAACACCATGCCGATGTTGCGGCGGTTGGCGGGCAGGCAGGTCATGTCTTGCCCGTCGATGCGGATGGCGCCGGATGTCGGTGTCTCGAAGCCGGCGACCATGCGCAGCACCGTCGTCTTGCCGCAGCCGGAGGGGCCGAGGAAGGAGACGAATTCGCCCTTTTCGACGCCGAGATTGAAATCCTTGACCACGTGCATCGCGCCGAAGGACTTTTCCAGATGCTGGATGTCGAGGAAGGCCATAATCAGCGCCTCACGGTGGAGAATTTGGAAAAGCTGGTGAAAAGCTGGATCAGCCCCATGCATGCCCAGGTGATGGCAAACGCGATGACGGCAAGTGCCGAGGGTTCGTAGGCCCTGTTGCCGCCCATCCAGACCATGTAGGGGCCGAAGGAGTCGACGTTCAGCAGCGCAGCGAAAACGTATTCGCCGATGACGATCGCAAAGGTCAGGAAGGCCCCTGACAGCACAGAGACGAAGACGTTCGGCAGGATGACGACGGTCAGAATGCGCGCCCAGCCGGCCCCGAGCGATTGGGCCGCTTCGGTTAGGCTGGCGATGTCGATGGTGCGCAGGCCGGTATCCACCGAACGGTACATGTAGGGCAACGACAGCATCACATAGCCAAACAGCAGCAGGATGTTGGTGCCCCACCAGCTTCCCGTCAGCGGCAGGATGGAAGAGGTGTTGTAGATGCGGATGTAGCCGAAGACGATGACGATGGGCGGGATGACCAGCGGCAGCAGCGTGATGAACTCAATGACCGGCCGGAGGCCGGGAAAACGCAGCCGCACGAAGTAGGCGGTCGGCACGACGATCAGGATGCCGAGGACGATGGTCAATAAGGCAAGGACAACCGAATAGCCGAAGGTCTGCTGGAACTGCGGATCGGCAAGCACGACGCGGTAGGCCTCGAAGGAATAGGCGCCGCGCTGCATGCGCATCGAGAAATCGAACATGCCGACGAGCGGAAGCAGAAAATAGAGTCCGCCGAACGCAACGGCGAGCCAGGACCAGAAGCGCTTTCCCGTCATTTGACCCACCTTTCGGCGCGCATGCGCAGGAGGATGTAGATGCCGTTGGCAATGGCGGTGAGCACTATCATCGCGAAGGCGATGGCGTAGCCGAGATGCGGATCGTTCAGCACATCACCGCGAATCTGCGCGAAGAGCACGATGGGCGCGATGGAAAGCGACGAGCCGGTGAGCGCGATGGCGGTCGCGACGGCCCCGAAGGCATTTGCGAAGAGCAGCGCCAGCGTGCCGAGCAATGACGGCCACAGCACCGGCAGCGCCACCAGGCGCCAGTATTGGAAACCGCTGGCCCCGAGGCTTTCGGCCGCCTCGCGCCATTCGCGCCTGAGCCCGTCCAGCGCCGGCGTGATGATCAGTACCATCAGCGGAATCTGGAAATAGAGATAGGTAAGCGCGAGGCCAAGGAAAGAGACGATGCTGAAGCCCGAGCCGTACAGGTTGATGCCGAACCAATGGCGCAGCAGCATCGTCACGAAGCCCAGACGGCCGAGCGTGGCGATGAAGGCGAAGGCGAGCGGCACGCCGGCGAAGTTGGAAGCAACACCGGAAAAGGTGAGGATGGCGTTGCGCAACGGGCGCGGCAGGTCACCGAGCGTGATGGCCGCGGCGATGAGGAAGCCGAAGATACAGCCGAGCACCGCCGTCAGCAGGCTGAGTTCGATCGAGATCCAGAAGGCCGACTGGATGGAGGGCGAGAAAAGCTTACCAAGATTTTCCAGCGTCGCCTGACCTTGCGCATTGCGGAAGGCGCCGACGACGATGTTGAGCGTTGGCAAGATGAGGAACAAAAGGGCGAAGAGGAAAAAGGGAGCGACCCCGAACCAGCTGAGAACCTGCCGTGGCCGCAAGGAGGCTGGCAGGGATACGGCGCTTGTCGTCATTGGATTGTTCCTGAAGGCGCTGCGGCCGGAGGCTCCGCGAGAGGGAGCCTCCGTACCGGACGCGGCCTATTTCACGTTGGCGCCGACCACCTTGTCCCAGCCTTCGACGATGGCGGTCTTGTTGGCGTCGAGCGCCTCGACAGTCGGGAAAATGGCCTTTTCATAGGCTTCGGCCGGCGGCAGCTTGTCGAGCAGGACCTGCGGGAACTTGCCGGCCTTCAGCATGGCGTTGAAACGCGCCGGATGGCAGTAGCCCTTCAGCCAGCCGGTCTGGCCTTCGTCGGAATAGAGATGTTCCATCCAGAGCTTTGCGGCATTCGGATGCGGCGCATAGGCCGAGATCGCCTGCACATAGACGCCGGCCACCACGCCGCTGGTCGGCACGACCACCTCCATCGGCGGATTGCCGTTGAGCGCGTCGCGCCAGGCCAAAAGGTTGTAATCCCACGCGGCGACGATCGGCGTCTGGCCCTGGGCGATGGTACCGGCTTTGCCCAGAACGGGCACGAAATTGCCGACCTTGTTCAGTTCGGCGAAGAGTTCCAGTCCCTTGGCACCGGAGTCCGTGCCAGGTTCGGCGCCGCGCGAAATGCCAGCCGACATCAGCGCTAGGATCGCCTGCGCCGAGGAACGAGGATCACCGGTAAGCGCCACCGCGCCGGAATATTCGGGCTTGGCAAGGTCCGACCACTCGGTTGGCGCGGTCGAAAGCAGGTCCTTGTTCACGCCGAAGGCCATGACGCCGTAATAGTCGCCGTACCAATAGCCGTTGGCGTCCTTGATGTTGTCAGGGATTTCGTCCCAGGTTGCCACCTTGTAGGGCTGGAGCAGGCCTTCCTTGGCCGCCGCCGGGGCGAAAGCGAGGCCGAGGTCGACGACGTCGGGGGCCTGCGAACCCATATTGCCCTTGTTGGCGCGGATCGCCTCCAGCTCGTCGGCCGTTCCCGCGTCAGGGTTCAGCTCGTTGACCTCGATGCCGGTGTACTTGGCCTTGAAGTTGGCGATGACCTCACCGTAATTGCACCAGTCATGCGGCAGCGCGATGACCGTCAGCATGCCTTCCTTGGTAGCGGCATCCACGAGGTCCTGCGACGGCTCGGCGCTCGCCAGGCCCGGCAAGGCGACGACAAGGGCAAGCGTCGAGACGAATGCGCGGCTGGCCGCGCTAGATACGAAGCGGTTCATGGAATCCTCCTATTGGCCGTCTTCGACGGCGCGTGGGCAATGGCTGCTTTGGTCCTTGCATCCGGTCGTCGGCTTCTCCGCCCGGCCCGGTTCCCCTTGCACCTGTCTGCGTCCTGGGGCTGCATCGGTGCTTTTTCGTGTAGGGACAGCATGTAACAATTGGACAACAATCAAACGTCCATTATCGTGCATTTAACTGTACCAATTTTTCCGAAGGCACGCCCTTGGCCAAGCAGTTCGAAGGCCCAATCCTGCCCTTCCTCCGCCTCGACGCAGCAGCGGCGCTGTCGAAATTCCGCCAGGTCCAGGACCAGTTGCGCATGGCGATCCTGCGCGGCCATCTCAGGGCGGGCACACGCCTGCCGGCAAGCCGTGTCCTCGCGCAGGAGCTTGGCCTGTCGCGCCAGACACTGGTGCGGGTCCTGGAGAACCTGAAGGCGGAAGGCTTCCTCGAGGCGCGTCAGGGCGCAGGCACCTTCGTTTCCGCAGCCCTGCCCCCTCAATCGCCGAAACCGCGCTTCGCGCCGGCCGAAGGTGATGCGCCGCCACGGCTGTCGCGGATCGGCGCCCTGTCGCGCAGCGTCTCGGCCGAAATCGGCCAGATGGAACAGAAGCCTTTCTTGCCCAACCAGCCGGCACTCGACCGGTTTCCCTTCGCCGTCTGGCGCAAATGCTGGAATGCGGTGACGCGCGGCGGCAGGGCCGCGATGGGCTATGGCGATGTCGCGGGCGAATTGATGCTGCGCCAGAGGATCGCTGAATATCTCGCCCTGCACCGGCGCGACTCCTGCGATCCGGAACAGATCGTCATCACGCCTGGCGGACATGCCGCTTTCACGCTCGCAGCCTTGGCGCTTGCCGATCCCGGCGACGGCATCTGGTTCGAGGATCCCGGCCCCGTCACCACAAGCAACTTGTTCCGCACGCTCGGGCTGCGTCTGTGCCCCGTGGAAGTCGATTCCGACGGCATGGATGTGGCTGGCGCCGTGGCGCGCCATCCCGATGCGCGGCTTGCCTTCGTCATGCCCTCGCGCCACCACCCGCTCGGCGTGACGCTCTCACTGCCGCGCCGGCTTGCCCTCCTCGAATGGGCGCGGGTGAACGATACCTGGATCATCGAGGACGATTACGACAGCGAATTCCGTTACGACGGAGCACCCCTGCCCTCCATGCGCTCGGTCGACAGTCATGGCCGGGTCATCTATGCGGGCAGCTTCAGCAAGGCGCTGTATCCGGGTATCCGCGTCGGCTATCTCGTCCTGCCGCCGCAGCTCGTCGGCGCCTTTCGCAATCTTTCTGCCCTGATCCATCGCAGCGTGCCGGTGGAAACCCAACTCGCCCTTGCCGAATTCATCGGCGGCGGCCATTTCGCCAGCCACCTCAGGCGCATGCGCAGCCTCTATGCCGAACGCCGCGAGATATTCCAGCAAGCCGGACGGATAGCCCTTGGCGGGCTTGCGCGCGTCGATTGCTCCGAAAGCGGGCTCAACGCGCTCGCCTGGCTGGAAGACGGCCGCGACGACCGGACAGCGCATCGCGCCGCGCGCGATGCCGGGCTGCAATGCTATCCCCTATCCGACTATGCGATCGTCACACCCGGCCCCGGCGCACTTATCCTCGGCTATGCCGGCGTGCCCACGGAGCGGATGACGCCCTATCTCAGCCGTCTCGCGGAAGCACTCTCCCGGCAGTGAGGCTGGTCCTGCGACTTTTCCGGGAAGCCAGCCGATCGGCCAGCAAGGCGGATCCGCAATTTGCGGAAAAGGGCTTCGATGAAGAGCGCCCAATCATGCGGCTCCTCGGGATCTTCGTGATCCCGGCGCGCGATGACGTAGCCCATGCCGCGCAACATCATCTGCCTCTTCCTATTGGCGCATTGCGCGCACCGGCGTGCCGCTGCGCTGCGTGACGCCGACGCCCGGTGCCATGCCGACCTCGGCATTGGATGCAGCCAGCAGCGGCTTGCCGCGCACGATGTCGGAGGCGCGCTCGGCCAGCATGATCGTCGGCGCGTTGAGATTGGCATTCGGCTCCGTCGGGAAGACGGAACTGTCGATGACCCGCAATCCCTCGATGCCGTGCACCTTGAGTTCGCTGTCCACCACCGCCATGGCATCCTCGCCCATGCGGCAGGAGCCACACGGGTGGTAGGTGCTTTCCATGGTCTCGCGCACCCACGCGTCGATCTCGTCATCGCTGCGCACGTTGGCGCCGGGCGCGATCTCCTCGCCGCGAAAGCGGTCAAAAGCGGGCTGGGCGATGATCTCGCGGGTCAGCCGCAGACAGCGGCGGAAACCCTCGCGATCCTCCTCGCGATCGAGGTAGTTGAACAGGATGTCCGGCTGCTCATGCGCTTCAGGCGAACGCAGACGCACATAGCCCCGGCTCTTCGGCTTGTTCGGCCCGGTCAGTACCATGAAGCCGTGGCCTTCGAGCGGCTTCTTGCCATCGTAGCGCATGGCTGCCGGCAGGAAATGGAACTGGATGTCCGGCCATGCGAGCGAGGCATCCGAGCGGATGAAACCGCCACTCTCGAAATGGTTGGAGACCGACAGTCCCTTCTTGAACAGCAGCCATTCCGCGCCGATCAGGGCGCGGCTCAACAGGCCCATCTTGCCGTTCAGCGTGATCGGTTCCTTGCAAGCGTACTGGATATAGACTTCGGAATGGTCCTGCAGGTTTTCGCCCACGCCCGGCAGATCGTGCAGCACCACGACATCGGCCTCGCGCAGCACGGCGGCCGGACCGATGCCGGAGCGTTGCAGCAGGTGCGGCGAGCCTATCGGTCCGGAGGAGATCAGCACCTCGCGGCTGGCCTTCGCCACGGTGCGCTCCCCGCCCAGTTCGTATTCGATGCCTGTGGCACGCTTGCCCTCCAAAAGCACGCGTCGCGTCATGGCATGGGTGATGACCGTGAGGTTCGGCCGGTTCATCGCCGGCTTGAGGTAGGCATTTGCCGTCGACCAGCGCACGCCGTCCTTGACGGTCATGTGCATGGGACCAAACCCTTCCTGCATATGGCCGTTCGGATCTTCGGTGGTAATGTAACCTGCCTCGCCGCCGGCATCAACAAAGGCCCGGTAAAGCGGGTTCTTCATCTTGTTGCCGGCGTTGGTGGCAAGCGGGCCGGAAGCGCCTCGATAGGCGTCGCCCCCGTCCTGCCAGCTTTCGGCGCGCTGGAAATAGGGCAGGCAATTGGCATAGCGCCAGCCGCGTGCGCCTCGCTCCTCCCATTCGTCGAAATCGCTGGCATGGCCGCGCATGTAGACGAGCCCGTTGATCGAGGACGAGCCGCCGATGACTTTCCCGCGTGGGCAATGCACCCGGCGACCGTCCAGGCCGGGTTCCGGCAAGGTCATGTATTTCCAGTTGTACTTGGCACCATTCATCGGAATGGACAGCGCCGTCGGCATCTGGATGAAGATCGACTTGTCGCTGCCGCCATATTCGACAACGAGGACCTTCGTGGCAGGGTCTTCCGAGAGCCGGTTGGCAAGCACGCAGCCCGCCGAGCCGGCGCCGATGATGATGTAGTCGTAGGTATCGGTCATGACGGTTTTCCCGAAGTTACGGATACTGGCCCCAGCCGCGCCCGCGGGCGAACAGCCGGGTCAGCACGTAGTGGACCGCACCCGCCGCGACAAAGGCGGGAAGCGAGGCGGTGAGGTATTTGAATGCCGGCAGGCTCGCGAGCGTCTGCGGATTGAAGACTGCGACATAGACGATGCAACCGACGGCGAGCGCGAAGAGCCCGATGGGGTTGAAGCCGGCCCAGAAGCGATAGGGACCATTCTCCTGCGGCCCGTGCAGGCTGCGCATGTCGAGCTTCTGGCCGCGCAGGAAGAAGTAGTCGACGATGCCGATGCCGGCGAGCGCGGAATTGAGCGCCGAGGTCCAGACGAGGAAGATGAAGAACCCGTCATACATCTGCGGATAGACGACCACGAGCCCGAGCGGGATGAGGCAGAACAGGAAGAGCACGGTACCCCAGGATATGGCGCGCACCGAGGCCGTTCCCACCTGTCTGAGGCCGACGATGGAGGTGTAGAGGATGTTCGCCATCGAGGTCATGTTGGCGAAGGCAACAAAGAGCAGCGCGATGATGCCTATGACGGGACCGGCGATCTTGGTCATCCAGATGGTCGGGTCGCTTTCGCCCAGCGCCACGGCCGCCAAAAGGCCGACGATCTCGCCAAGTGCTGCGGCGCCGAAGATGCCGAGAATGTTTGGCCAGAAGGCGGTACGCTCGTTCTTGGTAAGCCGTGCCAGGTTGCCGATATAGGGCCACCAGGAGAAACCGGCGGCGAGGTTCACCTCGACGGCGACGATGAAATTCAGCGTTTTGTCTTCGAAGGGCGGCGACAGTGCCGGCATCGCCAGGAGTTCGCCGAAGGAATGGTGGCTGAGGATGAGATAAAGCATCACCACCATCAGGATCACCAGGGCTGGCGAGACGACCATGTTGAAGAACTTGATCGAGGTCGGCCCGCGGGCGACGATGAACCAGGTGACGAGGATGGCGCCGACGGCGGCGATGATCATCTTGATGCCGGTGGGGTTGGCGGCCTCCCCGGCGCTCAGCGCCATCAGGCCGTCGATCGAGCGGCCGAACATCATGGCGAGCACGGCAAGCCAGCCCATGGTGAGCACAACCACGGCCAGCACATAGACAACGCGGCTGCCGTTGTAGCCAAACTGGCTGCGCAGCGCGATGAACTGCTCGACGCCGTAGCGGCCGGACATGGTGGTGGTGGCGAGCGCCGTCAGCACCACGCCGACTATGTTGCCGATGACGATGGCGGCGATACCCTCCTTCGGCCCGACGAACAGGCCGATGGCACCGCCGATCAGGAAGGCCCAGGTGGCGATGGCAAGTGCTGAATTGGCATAGGTGAATTCCCAGAAACCCCAGAGCCGCTCGGAAGGCAGCAACGGCGCGTCGCCGCGTTCGGCAGCGGCACGGTGACGGGCAGCTTCTTCGTGCTCGGCTTCGAGGGTAGTGAGCGTACCGTTGGCGATGTGATCGGTCATCTCACGCCCCCCAGATCCAGAAGGCGACGACGAGCACAAGCGTCAGCGCGGTCACGGCGGCATAGTCGAGCGCGCTCATGGTGCCTTCGAAGCGGCCGCTGGCCTCGATGTCTTCATAAATGCGGGCGCGCCGCGCCAGTTCGTTTTGCCAGGCGGTATCGTTTTCCATGCTCGTTCCCCTTGTCGCGCCGCGCCTTAAGGCGTCTTTCCGCGACGACACGCGGCTCCATCAGCCGCCGATCTTCAAAGCCGGCTGCCCATACGCGGCGGCCGGAGGTGTTTCTGCCGCTCAGGGCAGCGTGATCCAGACAGCCTTCGTCTCCATGAGGTAATCCAGTTGCTCCGGCCCCAGATCCTTGCCGAAGCCCGATGCCTTGAAGCCGCCGAACGGCATGGCAGGATCGATGGTGCTGTGGGCGTTGACGTAGATCGAGCCGGCATGCAGACGCGGGATGAGCCCATGCACGCGGGACAGGTCGTTCGAGTAGACGGCCGCGGCCAGGCCAAAAGGAGAGTCGTTCGCCAGCGCGACCGCGTCGTCCAGTTCGTCGAACGCATCGGTCACCAGAACCGGGCCGAATATCTCCTCGCGAACGATGCTCATTTCGGGCTTGCAGCGGGCGAAGATGGCGGGCTCGATGAAATGGCCCGGCCGGTCGAGGCTCTTGCCCCCATGGATCAGTTCGGCGCCTTCGCGGCGACCGGCCTCGATGTAGCCGGAAACCACCTTCTTCTGCTGCGCCGAAACCAGGGGACCGATGTAGCAGTCGCGGTCCAGCCCGGGCGCGATCTTCAGCCTGCGGGTGACGGCAACCAGTTCGTCGAGGAATGCGTCATGGACCGAACGCTGGACATAGACGCGTGTACCGGCATCGCAGACCTGGCCAGAGTTGAAGAACACCCCATTGACCACCGCACGCGCGGCACTTGCCAGATCGGCGTCCTCGAGCACGAGGACGGGGGACTTGCCGCCCAGTTCAAGCGTGACATGCTTGAGATTTCCAACGGCCGTGCGGCCGACTTCCTGCCCGACCGGCGTCGAACCGGTGAACGTGACCTTGTCGATGCCGGGATGGGTCGACATGGCCGCGCCGATCACGCTGCCGCGGCCCGTCACGATGTTGACCACGCCATCCGGAATGCCGGCCTCCTGCACCAGTTCCGCGAACCGCAGCGTGGAAAGCGAGGTCAACTCAGCCGGCTTGACGATCGTGGTGCAGCCAACCGCAAGGGCTGCGGCCAGCTTCCAGGCCATCGTCTGGAGCGGGAAATTCCACGGCACGATGGCCGCGACCACGCCCAAGGGTTCCTTGCGGGTATAGGCCAGGTAGTTGCCGGGCAGCGATGGCTCGACAGTGCGTCCATGCAACTTGGAGGCCCAGCCGGCAAAGTAGCGGAAGGTGTCGATCGTGCCTTGAATATCGACCTCGCGGGCGAACGTCACCGACTTGCCCATGTCGATGGCTTCGATCTCCGCCAGTTCGTCGGCATGGCTCTCGATCAGGTCGGCGAGGCGATGGATCAGGCGTTCGCGCTCGAGCGGCTTGAGGCGGCGCCAGGCACCCCTGTCGAACTGGCGCCGGGCGGCCTTGACGGCGCGGTCGAGATCCTCGGTCGTGGCCGATGGCACGCGGGTGACCAAGCCTCCCGTGGAGGGTTCGTAGACGTCGAAACTTGCGCCATTGCCACTTTCCACCCAGGCCCCGTCGATGAACATCTTCTGGGGCTTTGCCAGAAACCGCCGGGTCGCATCGCTGACGCCATAGTGGTCGAGATAGTTGCGGACGTTTTCGTCCATGTCCTGTCCTCCTCGCAGGCCTGCGGCCTCACGTTGCCTTTGCATGCATGACGCGGCCGATCAGGTTCATCAGCACCTGCGCCGCCAGAATGGATGTGGAGCCGGAATGGTCGTAGTCAGGCGCGACCTCGACGAGATCGATACCGACGACCGTGCCGCGCTTGGTGAGCGCGCTAAGGATTTCCAGCACTTCGTAATAGATGAAGCCACCATGCGACGGTGTGCCCGTGCCTGGCGCGATCGACGGATCGAAACCGTCAATGTCGATCGTCACGTAGTAGCGTGCGCCGGCCGGCACGCGCTCGGCTACCGTCTGTGTGCCGAGCGCCCGGATCTGGCGCACCGACAGGATGTCGGAGCCCATCTTGCGGGCGTCCTCGTATCCTTCCTTCGCCGTGGACGACACGTTGCGGATGCCAAGTTGCGACAGGCCGCTGACATAGGGCTTTTCCGCCGCCCGTCGCATCGGATTGCCATGGCCGTAGCGTACGCCGTGGCGCTCGTCGACGAAATCGAGATGGGCGTCGATCTGCACGATGTGGATCGGCCCATTCTTCGCGCAGTCCTCGGCAAAAGCGTTGATGCAGGGGATATTGACGGAATGGTCGCCACCCAGCACGACAGGCAGTGCGCCGGCGGCAAGGATCTTGCGAACGCCGAATTCGATGTTGGCATGGCTCTTCATCGTGTCGGTGTGCACGATGTCGGCATCACCGATATCGACGATGGAGACCGCACCACTCGGCAGGTAGGTGACGTCGTCCTCGTGGTCGTAGGCGCCGCCGTGGCCGAACGAAAAGAGGGTCGAGGCCTCGCGGATCGACCGCGGCCCGAAGCGGGTGCCGGCGCGCCATTGCGTGCCGCAGTCGAAGGGCGCGCCGAGGATCGCCACATCGGCGTCGATGGCATCCCAATCCGGCTGGTAGGGATATTTGCCGAAGGTGCAGATGCCGACGAACGGCAGGTTAAGCCGTCCGGTCTCATAAGAATTGCTGGCCATGTTTCTCCTCCACGGTGGAAGGAGTGTGCCAAAGGCTGATACGTTTAAAAGTATCTATGATTGCATGTTCACTTGTGCATTAATCAATGTATGATCAACAAGGTTCGCCACCGTGTCCTCAATCTGTCGCTAGGAGACGCGGAGCTCAGGCTCCTGCGGGTGTTCGCCTCGGTGGTGCAGCATGGCGGCTTCTCCGCCGCGCAATCTGCGCTTGGAATGACCCAGGCGACGATCTCCACCCATATGCGCCATCTGGAAGAGCGTCTCGGCCTGCGCCTCTGCAGCCGTGGCCGCAGCGGGTTCCTGCTCACCGACGAGGGACGGCTCGTCTACGAGTCGGCGCTGGAACTCTTCGGTTCGCTGGAAAAGTTCCAAAGCCGCATCGGCGAGGCGCAAGGCGAACTGACCGGGAATCTCAGCTTCGGCACCGTTGACGCCATGATCACCAACCGCGATCTCGACTTGCAGGGCGCCCTCGCCGCCTTCCACGGCCAGGCCCCACGCGTGCATCTCGAGATCGACGTCGCCGCACCGCAGGTCCTGCACCAGGGCCTGCTGAATGGCACCTACCAGATCGTGCTCATGCCCTCGGTCGGCAGCGTCACGCCGCATTTCCGCAGCCAGCCGGTGTTTTCCGAGATGCAGAAGCTCTATTGCGCCAAGGAACATCCGCTCTTTGCGACACCCGACGCCGACCTCAGCGACGAGCTTCTGGAGGCGCAATCCTTCGCCGGACGCACCTATATGCTGAACGAGACGATCTGCGGCGCGAACTTTACCTGGGCGGCCGCGACACCACATATGGAGGGAACGCTGCTGCTTCTCCTCTCAGGCGCCTATATCGGCTTTCTGCCTGATCACTATGCCGACGAATGGGTGCGCAATGGCCGACTGCGGCTGCTCGCCCCCGAGCGCATGACTTTCGAGGACATGTTCCACATCGCCTACCCGCGCAACAAACCATCCCGCGCGGCCGAAACCCTAGCAAAGGCCATTACCAAAAGCGTGCGCAGGCCGCTTTGAGGTTCTGCCGGCCTCGGCCACGGCTGTGGGTCCGACTTTTCATCACCGCTGTCACAATCCCGCTGCGCAACCACGTAGCCGATGCCGCGTGAGATCACCCTCATCCTCCCCGGTTAGGCGTTCGAGATTCAAGGCACGATCCGTCGACCAAGCGGGGTCAGCCAAACTTCGATACCGGTTTGACCGGTCCGTCATATTGAGGCACGGCGACGCGACGCGGACTGAAGCTTCCCTCCCGCGTCACCTTGGCTACGTGCGCCGCTATCTCTTCCATGGGGGCGAACCAGACGTTTCCGCGGGCCAATACCTCTTCCAGGAACTCGGCCACCACATGCCATCTTGCCAATCTGCCAGTGGCGAACGGATGCACCACCGGTACCCAAAGCCCGCCATAGAGATAGGCCGCCTCGAACTCCTGGCGGAAAATCTCGAACCCGGCGCGCGGGGCACGGACCGGCATCATGTAGTCCAGGTCGAAGGACTGCACGAACTGTGGCCAGTCATCGAGTCCCCAATGAGAAGGCAGTTCTACGAGTTCGCCCTTGGGTGTGGTCAAAACATAAGGCACGTCATCGCCCATCAGCGACGCGTCATAGAGAAAGCCGCGCTCCACCAGCAGATCCGCCGAATGGTTTGAGAAATTGTAGAGCGGCGCGCGCCATCCTCGAGGGGCGGCCCCGGTCATGCGGCGAATAACCTCCATCGAGCGATCCAGCCAATAGGCCTGTTCTTCACGGCTTTGCTTCAACGGGTTTTCGTGAAGGTAGCCATGCTGGCCAATCTCGTGTCCGCCCGCGAGGATCGTGTCGACCGCCGCCGGGTAGCGTTCCATGCACCAGGCGGGAATGAAAAACGTCTGGCGCAGGCCCAGGCGGCGGTAGGTCTCGACAATCCGGGGCACGGCGATCTCAGGCCCGTATTGCAGCATCGAGATCCCCGAGACTCGGGTGTGCCCATCCTCGGGGTGTTCGATGTGGATCAGGCTGTCGGCATCCATGTCGAAAGAGATCGAGCAGGCGCAGCGTGCGCCATTCGGCCAGGGAACCGGGTTTGCAATCATGGCTTGGGTCGTCGGTGTCATCTTATTTTCCTCCCCTGACGTATTTCTTGCCGATGGCGGCAGGTGGACGGACCTTTCCGCTCAGCAGCACCAACGCCAGCAACGAGGCGAGGAACGGCACCATCGAAAACAACTGGTAGGGCACGTCGGGGCTTGTGAACTGCAGGCGCAGCTGCAGCGCGTCGGACATGCCAAAGAAGATGCAGGCCAAGAACGCCCCCACCGGGTTCCAGCGCCCGAGGATCAGCGCGGCCAAGGCGATGAAGCCCTTGCCGGCACTCATATGCTCGGTGAACACGAACACCTGGCTGAGCACCAGATAGGCGCCCCCAACCCCCGCCAGCATGCAGCTGACGATGACGCAGACCGTTCGTACGAAGGGAACGCTGATGCCGGCACTGTCGGCAGCGACGGGATAGTCGCCGATCGCACGCACGTTCAGCCCCCAAGGCGTCCGGTACAAAAACCACCAGGATGCCGGCACGACCAGATACATCAGGTAGGTCAGGATATCTTGCTGGAACAGGACGGGGCCAATGATTGGGATCGAGGCTAGTCCAGGCAGCGCTATGGGGTGAAAGCCTGGCAGGGTCGACGTCGCATCGCCACCCAGGATCAGGCGCGCAAGATACGATGTCAGCCCGACCATCAGCAGGTTGATCGCAATGCCCGCCACGAGCTGGTTGATGCCCAGCCCCACCGCCAGCATCGCCAGCATGATACCCACCGATCCCGCAACAGTGATGCCAAGCATCAGCCCGCAAAAGGGCGAGCCCGTCAGGTAGGTGCCTACCGCGGCACCAAAGGCGCCGCCCAAGATGCAGCCCTCCAGCGATATGTTGAACACGCCCGATCGCTCGGCCAGAACGCCACCAATAGCGGCAAAGATGATCGGCACTGAAAGGCGCAGGCTGGAGCCAAGGAAATCAGCCATGAACTGCGCGTCGAAGAGCTGCTCCACTATTTCTCTCCCATGCTTGCGCCAAGGTCGGCCTCGACCTGACGCCGGCGTTCGAGAAGCAGCTTCCAGAACGTACGGTTGTAGGTGAAGGCAAGGCTGGCGGCGACGAAGATGATGACCAGGCCGAGAATCGCCTCGATCACGGTGCTTTCGAGCCCGACGGCCCGCTGCATCACCAGGGCTCCTGCCTTGAGGCCGCTGAGGAAAAATGCCGCGACCGGAGCAAACAACGGGTTGAGCTGGGCCATGAAGGCCACGACGATGCCATCGAACCCGTAACCCGGCGAAAACAGATGATACAGCCGGTGCTTCAACCCGAGAATTTCCAGCGCCCCAGCCAGGCCGCCAATGGCGCCGGCAGCGAACATGCTCAGCATGACATAGCGGCGCACCGGAATGCCTGCATAACGAGCGGCCTGGGGGTTGCTTCCGATCGTGTCCAGGGCGAAGCCGGTCGTGGTGAAGCGCAGCAAGAAATACATCGCGACCGCCAGCACCAGCCCGACAAGAAAGCCGATATGTGCGTCGGTGCCAGGCAGGACGATCGGCAAGAACAGCTGTTCACCGATTTCATCGGAATAGGGATAGGGGGCGCCTTCCTGCATCATCGGCCCACCCACCACGAAGCTGACGATGTTGATCGCGATGAAGTTCAGCAAGATGGTGACGATGACCTCGTTCAAACCATGCAACGCCTTGAGATAGCCGGGGATCAGCCCCCATAACCCGCCTCCGAGTGCCCCAAAAAGGATGCAGATCGGCAAGTGGATCATTGCTGGCATGGGAGGAAGCAGCAGGGCTGCGAAGGTCGAAAACAGGCCGCCCATGTAGATCTGGCCTTCGACGCCGATGTTCAGCAATCCGGCGCGCAAAGGCAGGATCACGGCAAGGCCGGCCAGCAGGATGGGCGAGGTCTTCACCAGCGTTCCGGCAAGGCCGTAGTAGTCCAGGAAGGCGCCCGAAAAGAGTTCGGAATAGGCGGTGAGCGGGTTTACGCCGGACACCGCAATCAAGCCTGCACCGACAAACAGTGCGGCAAGCACGGCCCAGACCGGACGCAGCATGTAGACGTAGCGTATGATGTCGAGCATCAGGCACTCTCCGCTTCGCTGATGCCACCCATCAAGGCACCGACGCGAGCGTCGGTAGCGTCTTGCGGGCGCAGAATTCCGGTGATCCGACCTGCGCACATGACCGCCACGCGGTCGCAGACATTGAGGATGTGCTCGAGTTCGGTCGAGATGTAGAGGATTGCCGTGCCGCGTTGACGTTCGCTCAGGATGGCGCGTTGCAGTACCTCGATGGCTCCGACATCCAGCCCCTTGCAGGGCTGCATGACCACCATGACACGCGGGCGGCATTCGACTTCGCGCGCAAAGATCAGCTTTTGCTGGTTGCCACCCGAAAGGAACCGCACCGCCTGATCGACGGAGCGCAGACGCACGTCAAACTGCTTCACCCAGGCATCGGTGACTTCTCTTGCGCGGCGCATGTCCAGCACGCCGTTTTTCGAGAAGGGCGCGACGCGGAAATCACGCAGCATCGCGTTTTTCATCACCGAAAAATCAAGCACCAGACCAGTGTGGTGCCGATCCTCGGGAACATAAGACAGTCCGATCCGATGCCGGCGGTCGTATACCGACAGCGCGGTTATGTCCTCGCCATCCACAGCCAGGCTGCCTGCGCTTGGCGCACGCATGCCGGTCAGCACCTCGGCAAGTTCGGCCTGCCCGTTGCCATCAACCCCGGCCACGCCAAGAATCTCGCCAGAGCGGATCTCAAACGACACATCCTTGAGCGCCTGGATGCCCCTGTTGTCGATGGCGCTAAGATTGCGAGCGACGACTCTGAGCGGTCCCGGCGGGGTGTCCGGTTTTTCGAACGCCGTCAGTACGACGTCGCGTCCGACCATCATCCGCGCCATGTCGCGGGTGGTGATGCTTGCCACCTCGGTTTCGGCCGTGACCTGGCCAAGCCGCATGACGGTGATGCGGTCGGCTACTTCGGCCACCTCATCGAGCTTGTGGGTGATGAAGATCACCGTCTTGCCGGCATCGCGCAGTCGTTTCAGTCCCTCCAGGAAACTGGCCACCTCGTTGGGGGCAAGCACGCTGGTGGGTTCGTCGAGGATGATGATGTTCGCCTGGCGATACAGCACCTTGAGGATTTCGACGCGTTGGCGCATGCCAATCGGCAGCTTCCAGATCTCGACATGCGGATCAATGTCGAACCCGTACGTCTGGCTCAGCTCGGTCAGCCGGGCAGCATGCTCGGCAAGCGAGAGCTGCAGTCCCTGACCCGGCAGGCCCAAGACGACATTTTCGACGACTGTCAGCGTGTCTACCAGCATGAAATGCTGATGGATCATGCCGATCCCCATCTCCATCGCCGCACTGGGCGAAGGAATGACGGCGGGCTGGCCATTCAACGTGATGGAGCCGCCATCTGGCTGGTAAAGCCCATAGAGAATGTTCATCAGCGTGGTCTTGCCCGCGCCGTTTTCTCCAAGAATTGCATGGATTGAGCCCGCAACGACACGCAAGTCGATGTTGTTCAGGGCACGGAAGTCACCAAAGACTTTGCTGACACGGTCAAGTTGAAGCGCAAACGTCTTCATCGCCTGTTCCTGCTTGGTGCGCACGACAGATCACCCAGTGTTCTGGTGTCACGTACTGACGGAAGGGGACGAAGAGGCAGTGAAGAGCTGCCTCTTCTGCCAAATGGCTGATTTGGTCAGTGCGTGGTGAGTTGACCGGCAATGATCTTCTTGATCACTTCGTCGACCTCTTGCTGTACCTCCTGAGGCACGGCAGGACCATATGTGCCGATACGCGTGGCTTTGGACGAGTCCAGTCCGTAGATGTAGGCCTTGCCCTCGAGCTTGCCGTTCTTGGCGGTGGTGATGATGTCCGCCATGGCGCTGCGCATGTCAAAGACTGCAGACTGGATCACGGTGTCGGGCCAATCGGCAATCGCATCGTAGTAGATGCCGATCGCCATCTTGCCCTTTTCCTTGACACCCTGAAGGCTGCCGACCACGGCGTTGTCCATGGACGCGAAGATCACGTCGGCGCCCTGACCGATCAGGTTCAAGGCGGCTTCCTTGCCCTTGGCTACGTCGTCCCAATCATTCGTCCAGGCGGTAAAGACGGCGCCATCGGGGCGCGCATCGGTGAAGCCCTTGGCAAACCCCTCGCCCAGTTCGACATAGAACTTCAGCTTTTGGGCCCCGACATAACCGGCCTTCCCGGTTTCCGATACCTTGCCGGAAACATAGCCCATCACATAGCCGAGTGCCGGGAAGTCGAAGCTCATGATGGCGATGTTGCCACCCGCCTTGGTTCCGTTGACTGCCAGAAACTGGGTATCGGGGAACCGCCCCGCTATGCGATCCACGGCATCCTGAAACTCGCCGCCGTGGCCGATGACAAGATTGTAGCCGCGGCGAGCGTAATCAGCCAACGCCTCGGGCTGATCGGGCTGTGCGGTCTTTTCGCTATAGGCAAACTCGATCCCGAGCTCGCGCGCCGCACGCTCGACGCCCTCATATCCAGCCTGATTAAAGGAGTTGTCGGTGATGACACCCGGCAGGACGATCGCGACTTTGAAATCGTCGGCATGCACCGGTGCTTGTGGCAGCGTAACCGCCAACGCGGCCATGGCCAGCGTCGTGCTCTTGAGACCCAGACCCTTGAGAATTGTCCTCAGCATAATTCATCCTCCCTGATGATTTATTCCGACAAAACTTTTAGGCTATAAAAAATTATTGTCAATAAAATTCCTTGCCCTTTTTCCCTCAAAACGCCAAAGTGGCCAAGAAATGGAAAGCTAAGAAGAGATGAAGTCAGTAGGTTTGAGAGAGGAGCAAAAGGCGGGCCGTCGCCAAAGCATCCTCGAGATTGCCCGAGTGAAATTTGAGTCCGAGAAGTATGCCGACGTGACGATCGAAGCGATCGCGGCCGAGGCGAAGTTGTCACCCGTTACGGTCTACAATTACTTCGGCAACAAAGCGGGACTTCTGCTGGCGCTGGTCAGCGAAAGCGACGAGCTGCTGATCGCGCAGCTTGAGGCAATGATCCGCGAGGATCCCGGCGATCTGATCGAAAGTGTGGCATGGTTCGGACAGATCCTGCGCCAGCACGCGATGAGCTATCTGAGCAAGCAGACTTGGCGCGAGGTGCTGGCGGCAAGCATCCAGTTCGGCAGCCAGGATTTCGGTCGCTCCTATGCCGAGCTGGATCAGGTGCTGATCGAGTTGATGGGTTCGCTGATCGAAAATCTGCAGTCCAACGGTTTGCTGGCGAAGAACATCGACAGAGCGGCTCTGGCCAACACATTGTTTTCTCTGCAGAACATCAGGTTTTTTCAGTTCATTGCGGACGACAACATTTCCAACGAGATGATTGACCGCACCTTCCGTGCCGATCTTGCAGGCCTCGCAAAAGCGTTCGGCGCTCCGACATGATGATCGCGTCTGTCAGCACTCGGGCAGGTTGACGGCGAGGCCGCCAAGGCTGGTCTCCTTGAACTTGGAACTCATTTCCTCGCCGGTCTGTCGCATCGCCTCGATGCAGTTGTCGAGCGGCATGAAATGTGTGCCGTCGCCGCGCAACGCCAGCGAGGCGGCTGCCACAGCCTTGGTCGCACCGATGCCATTGCGCTCGATGCACGGTACCTGCACCAGCCCGCCGACGGGATCGCAGGTCATGCCGAGATGATGCTCCAGCGCGATCTCAGCGGCGTTTTCGACCTGCTCCGGGGTTCCGCCCAGAACGGCGCAAAGGCCTGCCGCCGCCATCGCCGCTGCCGAACCGACCTCGCCTTGGCAGCCTGCCTCGGCACCCGATATCGAAGCGTTGTGCTTGATCAATCCGCCGATCGCCGCGGCCGTCAGCAGAAAATCCTGGACCTTGGCCCGGCTGGCGCCGGTGCAATGGTCGAGATAGTAGCGCAGGACGGCTGGAACGACCCCGGCAGCGCCATTGGTCGGTGCCGTCACCACCTTGCCGCCGGCGGCATTTTCCTCGTTGACCGCCATGGCATAGACGCTGAGCCAGTCCGCGACGACATGCGGCTGGCTCGAATTGGCGCCGCGTTCATTGACGAGCTGGTCGCGTATTTTCTTGGCACGGCGGCGCACCCGCAGCCCGCCCGGCAATTCGCCATCCTGCGCAAGCCCGCGCGCGATACAGCCATCCATCACCGCCCAGATGCGCTCGATCCCGGCTTCGACCTCTGCCGCCGGGAGCGAGGCGGCTTCGTTGGCGCGCTTCATCGCGGCGATCGACAGCCCGCTTTCGCGCGCCATGCGCAACATCGTTGCCGCATTTTCGAACGGAAAAGGCCAGGCCGCGGTCTCGCCGGCAACCGCTGTCATGGGTGCTTCGCGTTCGGCCGCGGTGACGACGAAACCGCCGCCGATGGAATAGTAGGTTTCGCTGAGCAGAAGCCTTGCCTGCGCATCGAACGCTTGGAACACCAAACCGTTGGCATGGCCCGGCAAGGCCGGGCCATAGTCAAAGACGATGTCCGTGGCGGGATCGAAATCCAGCGCAGGCAGGCCCAGCGGCCGCAGCATCTTGTCCTTGTGCAGTTCTGCAAGCTGCCGCTCGGCCGCATCCGGATCGAGTTCGGCGGGAAGATAGCCAAGCAAGCCGAGCGCCACCGCCCGATCGGTGGCGTGGCCCTTGCCAGTGAAAGCAAGCGAACCGTGCAGCACCACCTTCAGCCTTGCCGCACCCTGTGCGGCATCCGCCTGCCGCAGCAAGTCGAGAAACCGCACCGCAGCCGTCATTGGCCCCATTGTATGGGACGACGATGGGCCGATGCCGATCTTGAACACGTCGAAAACGCTGAGGAACATGCGCGGCCTCATGGGAATCGCAGGGGGCGCGCCGGGCGCGATTGCGCCCTGCACGCTGGTGGAAAGAGCTACTGGTAGATCGGGAAACGCTGGCAGAGGCCCCGCACTTCGGCGAGAACCGCCTGCTCGACGGCCGCGTCGCCTTCCGCGCCGTTGGATGCCAGTGCGTCGATGACCTTCAAGACCAGCTCACCGATGCGGTGGAACTCTGCCGCGCCAAAGCCGCGCGTTGTTCCCGCCGCGGTGCCGAGCCGTACGCCCGATGTGACGGCCGGCTTTTCGGGATCGAAGGGGATCGAATTCTTGTTGCAGGTGAGGCCCGCACGCTCCAGGGCATGCTCGGCGTCGCGGCCCTTGACGCCCTTCGGCCTGAGGTCGACCAGCACCATGTGGCAGTCGGTGCCGCCCGAGACGATGTCGAGACCCCCGGCCAGCAGCGTCTCGCACAGCACCTTGGCATTGTTGACGACATTGGCCGCATAGTCGCGGAAGTCGGGTCGCAAAGCCTCGCCGAAAGCCACAGCCTTGGCGGCAACGACATGCATCAGCGGGCCGCCCTGGTTGCCGGGGAACACCGCCGAATTGAACTTCTTGGCCAGAGCCTCGTCATTTGTCAGGATCATGCCGCCGCGCGGCCCCCGCAGGGTCTTGTGCGTGGTGGTGGTGACAACGTGAGCATGCGGCAACGGATCGGGATAGAGCCCGGTGGCAATGAGGCCGGCATAATGCGCCATGTCGACCATCAGATAGGCTCCAACCTCGTCGGCGATGCTGCGAAACGCGGCGAAATCGATGGCGCGCGGATAGGCCGAGGCGCCGGCGATGATCAGCTTCGGCCTGGTTGCCAATGCCTTGGCGCGGACGTCTTCATAGTCGATATGCTGGTCCGACTGGCGCACTTCGTAGCTGACGATGTCGAACCATTTCCCCGACATGGTCACCGGCGAGCCATGTGTCAGGTGGCCGCCATGAGCCAGTGACATGCCCATCACCCGGTCGCCGGGGTTGAGCAGCGCCAGCAATATCGCCTGGTTGGCCTGTGCGCCCGAATGCGGCTGGACATTGGCAAACCCAGCACCAAACAGCTGCTTGGCGCGTTCGATGGCGAGCGTCTCGATCTCGTCAACGAACGCGCAGCCGCCATAGTAGCGCTTGCCCGGATAGCCCTCGGCATATTTGTTGGTCAGCACCGATCCTTGGGCTGCCAGCACATCGGCGGAGACGATGTTTTCCGAGGCGATCAGTTCGATCTGGTTCTTCTGCCGGTCGAGCTCGCGCTCGATGGCCGCGGCAACGACCGCGTCGCCAGGCATGTTGGTGTTCAGCATGATGTCCTCCCTTGGGACCTGTTGGATGTCGAGTACAATTACACTGGCCAACAGATCGCCGCCGTGGCCGGCGGATGACCGCCAGCCCCCGCTGCGAGCCGCGAGCTCGCACAGCGATCAGTTGAACGTTGTCAGGTGGTGTGCGTTTTGCGGACTTCGCTGCTGCGAACCGAGGCGGCCCGACGCGCCCTGGCCAGCCAGGCGACGGCAGCCAAAGCCGTCACGATTCTGGACCAGAAAGCAGGGGCGCTCGGTTTCAAGCTCCGGCTCTCCGTCCCGGATGTATCGGAACCGTCACGACGATCAACGACCATCCAGCCAACACCGCGTGCGAAAGGCATTTGTGGTCTCCTCCGACCAATTTGCGTCAACCGGGCACCGGACACAGGTCAGGTGCCGGCCTGACCCCATCGAGAGCCAGGCCGGGACAGCCTGCTACTCGGCGGCCTCCGCGTAGTCTTCCATCGGCGGACAGGTGCAGACCAGGTTTCGGTCGCCGAACGCATTGTCGACGCGATTGACGGGCGGCCAGTACTTGTCGACGCGGAACGCCCCGGGCGGGAAGCAGCCCTGCTCGCGGGAATATGGCCGTTCCCATTCGCCAACCAGATCCTCGACCGTGTGCGGCGCGTTCTTCAGCGGGTTGTTGTCGCGGTCAATCGCACCATCTTCGATGGCTTGCGCTTCGGCACGGATCGCAAGCATCGCGGTGATGAAGCGGTCGAGCTCGGCCTTCGGCTCGGACTCGGTCGGTTCGATCATCAGCGTGCCGGGAACCGGCCAGCTCATCGTCGGTGCGTGAAAACCGCAATCCATCAGCCGCTTGGCGACATCCTCTACACTGACGCCCGAGGTTTCCTTGAGCGCGCGGGTGTCGATGATGCACTCATGAGCCACCCGTCCGGTCGGCGCGGTGTAGAGAATCGGATAGGCCCCCTCCAATCGCTTGGCGATGTAGTTGGCGTTCAGGATCGCTATCTTGCTCGCCTGCGTCAGCCCGGCACCACCCATCAGTAGGCAGTAGGCCCAGGAAATGGTCAGGATCGAGGGCGAGCCATAGGGCGCTGCCGAAACGGGGCCCGCGTGCCCACCTGTCTCGGGATGCCCCGGCAGGTGTGGGATCAGGTGGTGCTTGACGCCGATCGGACCCATACCGGGCCCGCCGCCGCCATGAGGAATGCAGAAGGTCTTGTGCAGGTTGAGATGCGAGACGTCGCCACCGATCTCGCCTGGGGCCACCAGCCCGACCATGGCGTTCATGTTGGCGCCGTCGATGTAGACCTGGCCCCCATGCTCGTGGGTGATGTCGCACACCTCGCGCACGGATTCTTCAAAGACGCCGTGCGTCGAAGGATACGTGATCATGCAGGCGGCAAGGTTTGCGCTATGCTCGCGCGCCTTGGCCCTGAAGTCCTCGATGTCGATGTCGCCGTTTTCCGCCGACCTGACCGGCACGACGCGCCAACCCACCATCTGGGCGGAGGCTGGATTGGTGCCGTGGGCCGACGTCGGGATCAAGCAGACATCCCGGTGTCCCTGGCCACGCGCAAGGTGATATCCACGGATCGCCAGCAGCCCGGCATATTCGCCTTGTGCGCCGGAGTTGGGCTGCATCGAAACGGCATCATAGCCGGTGACATCGCACAGCATGTTCGAGAGATCGGCGATCATCTCGGCATAACCTTGCGCTTGGTCGAGCGGAGCGAACGGATGCAGGTTGGCGAATTCCGGCCAGGTGACCGGGATCATTTCCACCGTCGCGTTGAGCTTCATCGTGCACGAGCCAAGCGGGATCATCGCCCGGTCGAGCGCCAGATCGCGATCCGCAAGACGCCGCATGTAGCGGGTCATTTCGGCTTCGGCCCGGTTCATGTGGAAGATCGGATGCATGAGATAGTTGCTCTCGCGCATCAGTGCTTCGGGCAGCCGGTATTCGCGGATCTTGGTGCTGTCGTCCTTCATGTTGCCGCCGAAGGCCCGCCATACCGCCTCGATGGTCTCAGGCCGGGTCAGTTCGTCGAGACTGATGCCGACGCGGTCGGTCGAGATTTTGCGAAGGTTGACGTTGTTGGCGACGGCCGCATTGAGAATGACGCCCTGCATGGCACCGACTTCGACCGTGATCGTGTCGAAGAAGGCCTCCGGCGAAACCTTGAAGCCCAGTTCCTCCAGCCCCTTGGCGAGCCGAACCGTTTTGCGATGGATGCTTTGGGCGATCGCCTGCAAGCCCTCCGGGCCGTGGAAAATAGCGTACATCGCCGCCATGACCGCCAGCAACGCTTGCGCGGTGCAGACATTCGAATTGGCCTTCTCGCGGCGAATATGCTGCTCGCGCGTCTGCAATGTCAGCCGGTAGGCGCGGTTTCCACGCGCGTCGATCGACACGCCGATGATGCGGCCGGGCATGGCCCGCACGAACTCCTGGCGGCAGGCCATGTATGCGGCGTGGGGGCCGCCGTAGCCGATCGGCACGCCGAAGCGCTGGGTCGAACCGACCGCGATGTCGGCGCCCATTTCGCCCGGGGCCTTCAGCAGCGTCAGGGCCAGCGGATCGGCAGCCACGACGGCGATTGCGCTCGCCTTGTGCAGTTCTTGGATGACCCCGGTCAGATCGCGCACATGGCCGTACGTGCCCGGATACTGGAAGATCGCTCCGAAGACGTTTTCCGAAACCATGTCATCGGGGTCGCCCACGATGACCTTGATATCGAGCGGCTGAGCGCGCGTCTGGATCACCGCGATGGTCTGGGGATGACAATTCTCGTCGACGAAAAACGCCGTGGCTTTCGATTTCGCGCCTCGTTTTGCCATGGTCATCGCCTCGGCCGCGGCAGTTGCCTCGTCCAGCAAAGACGCATTGGCGATATCGAGGCCGGTCAAGTCGGAGATCATCGTCTGGAAGTTCAACAACGCCTCGAGCCGACCTTGTGAAATCTCGGGCTGGTAAGGTGTGTAGGCCGTGTACCAGGCCGGGTTCTCCAGAATGTTGCGCAAGATCACAGGCGGCGTGGTCGTGCCGTAGTAGCCCTGCCCGATCAGCGAGGTCAGCACGTGGTTCTTGCCCGCCACCTGGCGCATGTGATGCAGTGCGTCCCGCTCGGAAAGTGCCGGGCCAAAGGCCAGCGGCTTGCTGCGCCGGATCGCCGAGGGAATGGTCTCTTCGATCAGTGCGTCGACGCTCGGCAGGCCGAGCGTTTCAAGCATTGCCGCCATTTCGGAAGGCGACGGCCCGATATGGCGTCGGTTGGCAAAATCATAGGGTTCGTACTGTGTCAGTTTGAGCGACATGGGACCCTCCTCACGCGATCAGCGCGGCATAGGCATCTGCATCCATCAGGCCATCGAGTTCGGCGACGTCGGCAAGCTTGATCTTGTAGAGCCAGCCGGTTGCCTCCGGATCGTCATTGAGGATCGAAGTCACATCGACCACTGCCTGGTTGGTCTGGATGACCTCACCCGCCACCGGCGCGTAGATCGGGCTCGCGGCCTTGACGCTCTCGATCACTCCGATCTCGTCCGATTTGGCGAAACGCTCGCCTGCCGCCCTCAACTCGACGAAGACGACGTCGCCAAGCTGGTCGGCGGCGTGTCTGGTGATGCCCACCACCGCGTGATCGCCGGTGACTCGAACCCATTCGTGGTCGTCGGTGTAAAAGGTGCTCATCATGGCTCTCCCTAGCGCTTGTAGTTGTGCGGAACGAACGGCAGCGACACGACCCTGGCCGGAACGGGGTTGCCGCGAATGACAAGGCTGACTGGCGTGTCCGGGGCGGCATGCGACGCCAGCACGTATCCGAGCGACACTGGCCCACCCACCGTCGGCCCAAAACCTCCCGATGTCACCTCACCGATGACCGCTCCAACAGCATCGACGATCTGCGTGGACTGGCGGGCCGGTGCGCGCCCTTCCGGCAACAGACCGACCAGCTTTCGTGCCGGGCCCGACGCCAGTTCGCGCAGGATACGTTCCTCTCCGGGAAACCCGCCCTCCTCGCGCCGTCGTTTCTGGATCGCCCAATTGAGCTGAGCCTCGATCGGCGATGTCCGCGTGTCGATATCGTTGCCGTAAAGGCAAAGCCCGGCTTCCAGGCGAAGGCTGTCGCGGGCGCCCAGGCCGGCAGGCTCGCAGTCCTCGTGGGCGAGTAGCGCGCGGGCCACTTTCTCCGCCTCGCTGGCCGGCATCGAGATCTCGTAGCCGTCCTCGCCGGTATAGCCCAGGCGCGAGATGCGGCAGGGAATGCCTGCCAGGTCGGCCTTGGCCGTCTCCATGAAGCGCAGGTGTGCCGCAGCCGGCGCCAGTGACGCGACCACCGCCTCAGCCTTCGGTCCCTGGACCGCCACCAGCGCCAGATCGGAGCGCTCGACAACCCTGATCCCGGCGAGGTTGTCGCGCATATGGGCGATATCCTGATCGCGCATCGCTGCGTTGACCACCACAAACAGGTGGTCGCCGGCATTGGAGACGATCAGGTCGTCGAGAATGCTGCCATTCTGATTGGTGAACATGGTGTAGCGCGCCTTTCCTGGCGCAAGCCCAACCATGGCGCTCGGCACCAGCCGCTCCAACTCGGCTGCCGCTAACTCCCCGTGCAGTTCGACCTGCCCCATATGCGAGACGTCAAACAGCGCGGCTTTGGTGCGGCACGCATTGTGTTCGGCGATAATGCCAGCTGGATATTGGACCGGCATCGCCCAGCCGGCGAAGTCGACGATCTTGCCGCCGAGCTCGACATGCAGGTCGTGGAGCGGTGTTCGTTTCGGCTGTCCCGTCATCGCCATGCTCCCTTTGTGTTGGCGTTGCCGAGCTGAGCCAGTCGCGCGGCACGCAATGCGGCGAAGCCTTCGTCGGCGTGGTAGGACGAGCGCGTCATCGGCGTGGCCGCGACGGTCAGGAACCCCTTGGCCTTGGCGACGGTCTCGATGCTGCGGAACTCGTCAGGTGTGACAAACCGGTCGATCGGATGATGCCGCGGCGTCGGCTGCAAATACTGGCCCACCGTGAGGAAGTCGGTTCCGGCGGTTCTCAAATCGTCCATGACCTGCGCCACTTCCGCGATGCTCTCGCCAAGGCCGACCATCAGCCCCGACTTGGTGAAAATGGACGGACCGGCTCTTTTCACGTCATCGAGCAGCCTGAGGCTCTGATAATAGCGCGCGCCAGGGCGAACCGTCTGGTAGAGCCGCGGCACCGTCTCGAGATTGTGATTGAACACATCTGGCTTCGCGGCCGCGACCTCCTGCCAGGCATCGCCCTTGCGCAGAAAGTCCGGCGTCAGCACTTCAATCGTGGTTTCGGGGCACAACCCTCTGACAGCCCGGATGGTGGCTGCGATGTGTCCAGCACCTCCGTCGATCAAGTCGTCGCGGTCGACGGAGGTGATCACGACGTGACGCAAGCCAAGCCTTGCAACCGCAGCCGCCACACGCATCGGCTCACCGGGGTCGAGTGCGTTCGGCCTGCCGGTAGCGACATTGCAGAAGGCGCAGCCACGCGTGCAGATCTCGCCCATGATCATCATGGTCGCGTGCTTTTTCGACCAGCACTCTCCGATATTCGGACATGCGGCCTCTTCGCAGACGGTGGACACCGCCGCTTCCCGCATGATGCGCCGGGTCTCGAAATACACCGGCGACGTGACCGCCGCCCTGCGGATCCAGTTCGGCTTGCGTGGAACCCTGCTCGGTTCGCGCAGTGCCTTTTCGGGATGGCGAACTCGCTTCTGCGCGGTCCCAGTGGAACCGGATGCCTCAACGAAAGGATCGACCTTTCCAGGCGACGTTCCAGACATCTTTGCGATCCTGTTTCGTTGGACGTCGAGCAACCTCAGCCGCCGGGACGAAGCGCGGGATTGGCAGCACGCGCCGCGAAGATGAAGCCAAGCAGGTTCAACAGCACCTGCGCGGCCAGGATCTGTGTCGATCCGGACTGGTCGTAGTCGGGCGCGACCTCGACCAGGTCGATGCCGACGATGTCGTGTTCCCGCGCCACTGCCTGAAGTAGTTCCAGCACATCGTAATACTGAAATCCGCCATGGCTCGGTGTGCCCGTGCCGGGCGCGATCGAAGGGCAAAAGGCGTCGATGTCGATCGTCACGTAGACACGCGCGCCGCCCGGGATACGCTCGGCGACTCCCTTGGGGCCGAGCGCGCGCGCCTGGCGAACCGACAGGATGTCCGATCCCATTTCGCGGGCCGCATCATAGCCTTCCTTGGCGGTTGACGAGACATTGCGGATGCCTACCTGCGTCAAGCCGGTCACGTAGTCCTTTTCGGCGGCGCGACGCATCGGGCTGCCATGACCGAAGCGAACACCATGCCGCTCGTCGACAAAGTCGAGATGGGCATCGATCTGCAGCACGTGGATCGGACCGCGTCCTTCGAAGGCATCGATGCATGGGATATTGATCGAATGGTCTCCGCCGAGGACGACGGGAAGTGCGCCGGCAGCCAGGATTTTCTGCACGCCATGCTTGATGTTGGCGTGGCTCTTGACCGTATCGGTGTGGATGATGTCGGCGTCGCCAATGTCGACGATGCGAACATCGCCGCCGAGATAGGTGGCGTCGTCCTCATGATCGTATGCTCCGGCATGGCCGAACGAAAACAGGGTCGAGGCTTCACGTATCGAACGCGGGCCGAAACGCGCGCCGGAACGCCATTGTGTTCCAAAATCGAACGGCGCGCCAAGCACCGCGACATCGGCATTGATGGCGTCCCAATTCTGAATGTATGGGCGCTTGCCGAAAGTCGCGATGCCGACGAATGGCAGGTCGAGCCTACCGCTTTCATATCCATGTGCCATTGGACGCTCCTTGCCAGTGTCTGGAAAGAGCAAGCCATGCCAACGTCATGTTGAAAAGCTGAATTCAGTGGCCTTCACATCGACGGATTCGATATGAAGCAACTAGTTGGCTTCGCCGCGCATCGACCCTTGCTGGAGTAGCTCGCGCTGGAACAGCCGCTGCAGCGGCGATTGGTCAGCACTCCCATTCGTCGCGACCACGAACAGCGAGGCAATGCGTGTATCGGGCGAAAGGATCGGCCGCATCAGGTCGCGTTCCACCCAGTGGCGCGCAAAGTGCTCGGGTAGGTATCCGATCAGCTCGCCGCTCAGTATGAAGGCGGCCTGTGCCTCCATGTTCGACGCCAGTGCCCTGATCCTCGCATTGGGAAAATGCACCAGCTCGCGGCTGCGCGCATAAGGCCGGACTACGAAGTTCGATGCCTCGGCCTCGGCGATTGATGGCTTCGTGCCAAAAAGCCCATGGCTGCGGCCGCAATAGAGCGAGTGCAGCTCTTCATGGAAAACGACCTGCTCGAATCCCGCGACCGCGTCGACCTGGGGTGCGACCACGATATCGACGCCACCATTGGCGAGCTCGACGAACAGCGTTTCCGGAGCGGCGACCGTCAGCAGGATTTCGACCTCGGGCGAGCGGCGCATGCAGTTGCCAATGACCACAGACAGTGAAAGGTTTTCGTCCGTGATCGTATTGTCGACCACCCCTACCCGCAGCGTTCCAACCAACTGATGGCGGAGCGCGCCAAGCGCGCCCTCGAAGCTCGACAGCGACGCGGCAAGCGGTTTCGACGCATCGTAGACTGCGCGCCCTCGTTCGGTCAGTTCGAAGCCACGGCGTCCACGCCGGCAAAGTTCAAAGCCAAGCCGCTCCTCGAGCGACTTCAGATGGAAGCTGACTGTGGACTGGCTCATGCCCAACGCGAGTTGCGCGCCCATGAAACCGGCATGATCGACAAGCGCGCGAAACACGGTCAGCGCCCTGATGTCTCCTGGTGAAATCCGCATCGGCACGCCTTCCCGCAAAGCTTGGCAACTACCGGACGAGACTACTGGGCCGAATCGGTTGGATCAATATCATCGATATGAAGACCAGATTTCCCAATTTCTTAAGAATGTGTACTCTTGTCGGAACTGTCGCCAATTGACTAGCGCCATGGCAAGGCGAAGCCGTCTCGCGTGAGACGGGGTGCTGTGGGTGCTCTACTGGGCAGCGGCTAAAATCGACAACTACCACCAGGTCGCGCCATCGATAGCGAGCTGGACGGCCAGTCGACATTGCCGAATGCAGCCAGCGGCGCACCGATGGTGTCAGCAGCGGGGCCGTATCCGGACGGTCTGTTCTTCAGAACCGCTGGGCGGTAAGCTGCAGTCCCGCTTCGCGGTCCTCGGGCGAAGTTTACCTTGTCAGCTCATTACCCCGTTGGCGGACGACGGTGACAGCCCCAAAGCTGCCACTCGTCCGCATCGAGCCCTCTTGAAGCCGTATCACGAAGTTGTTCGGTTTTAGTCGGTCGAGGGCCGACGGGCGCCTGTTAGGCGGTCGGGACAGTGCCTCCGTCGATCACGTGCTCTGTACCGGTGATGGACGACGCTCGGTCGGAAGCGAGGAACGCGATGAGGTCCGCAACCTCCCCAGGAGCAGCCGGTCGCCCGAGCGGGATGCCGCCGAGTGTATCCATGATCACCTGCACCGCTTCCTCGTAACCAATGCCGGACTGTTCGGCTATGCGCAGCGCCAGACCGTTCTTGCCCGGATCGGCGATCCAGCCAGGAGACACCCGCACGACGCGGACGCCTTTCGGCGAGATCTCCTTGGAAAGGCTCTTGCTGTAGGTGTTAAGCGCGGCCTTGGCAGAGGCGTAGCCGGTCGTTGCCTGGGGCAGTGGCATTCGACCCTGGATTGAGGTCACATGAATGACGACGCCTTTTCCCTGTGCCAGCATGCTGGGGATGAGAGCACGATCCAGCCTGACCGCCGGGAAGAAGTTCAAGTTGAACTCCTTATCCCATTCGCCATCATCCAGTGTTGCGAAGCCGCCGGAGGGCGCGGAGGAGCCGCCCAGGACATTGACGAGAATATCGAGCCCGCCCAGTTCCCGCTGGACTGCATCCACGATCGTCGCAACACCATCCCTGGTGGTGAGATCCGCAGCGACGAATGCAGCGCCAGCGAAGTCTGCGGGCTTGGTACGCGCGGTCGTCAACACGCGCGCCCCAAGCTCTTGAAAGAGCGCCACGGTCGCGGCGCCGGCTCCCATCGTGCCGCCGGTGATCAAGGCACGGCGGCCCTCAAGCGTCAGGAAGGGGCTCATACCGTGATCTCCAGATGGGCGATCTTGTCGCCCTTGAGAACGAAGAAGTACCGCAGATCGACGGGGCTTCCGGGGAAGTCGCCGGACACATGCCCCGTCACCTGGGTCTTTCCGTTCTCGGTGGTGATGAGAAGGGGCTCAGTCAGGGTGTACGAGTACTTCTGATCGGTCTCGACCTTCCAACGCCGGATGGATTCTCGGCCGACGCGGACTTCGCCCGCGTCCCGGACGACGGCATCGTCGGTGAAGGCAGCGGCGACGGCGTCGGGGCTGCGGGCATTGTCGGCGTCGAAGTAGGCTTGGATGCTCGGTGGCAACTTGATCGTCATCTTGCTTCTCCTGTGGTTCCCCAGGCCCTTCTCGCTTGGGGTCCAGCGCATGTGCGGCTGGCAGGATATAATCTATGGCTCGACGAATGATCCGATAACTGGGATAGATAGGGACGAGGAATTGCGAAAAGCAGGACAATGACGAGAGATATCCTATCGGACATCGATGCTGTGATCAGCATCGCCCGGCATGGATCGTTTCGCGCCGCGGCACTTGATCTCGGCATGTCGACGACCGCCCTGAGCAATGCCATCGCCAAGTTGGAGCAGCGCTTGGGCATTCGGCTCTTCAATCGGACGACACGGAGCGTGTCCCTCACCGACGCGGGGAGGACCTTCGTCGAACGAGTCGGCCCGGCGATGACGGATATCCACGATGCCCTGTTGGCCGCGCAGTCGCTGCAGCAGACACCGTCCGGCACGCTCCGCATCAACGCATTTGCGTCGGCAGCGCGTGAAGTGCTGGCGCCCCTCCTGCTTCCGTTTTTGCGGCGTTACCCGCAGGTTCACATCGATCTGGTGACCGAAGGAAAGCTCGTCGACATCGTCGCCGCCGGCTTCGACATTGGTCTGAGGCCAGTCGACCTCGTGCCCATCGACATGATCGCCGTGCCCCTCGGCCTGCATCGACAGCACGCGGTCGTGGCGTCACCGGAGTTTCTAGCCATACACGGCAAACCGAACGTGCCGACCGACCTCTATCGCTTCCGCTGCCTCCGCGCGCGTCTTCCAAACCACGCCTTGTTCCGATGGCGTTTCGTGAAAGACGGCGACGCCGTCCAGATAGATGTCCAGGGCTCGCTCACCCTGGATGAGCCGAGCCTCGTTCGGATTGCCGCTCAGAATGGCGTCGGGCTCGGTTATCTCATGGAAGCCGAGGTCCGAGAGGACATCGCCGCCGGCAGACTGGTTCAGGTTTTGGGAGATTGGACACCCAGCCTACCGCCGCTGGCGCTGTACTACCCAGGCCGAAAGAATCCGCCCGCCGCCTTCACCGCGTTCATCCAGGCCGCTCGTGAGTTTGCTTCTTCCGCGAGATAGGCCTCAGCGCACATTCCCCGTTACCATCTGCACGAGACCTGTCGTTGCGAGACATCCTGAAAAATTCGGCACGACAGCTTCTTGATGGTGGTCTGCAACAAAACCGATCAGTCTGCCTTCCACTCCAGACGAGTCCTACCGTCTGCCTGTGAGCGAAACGCCTGGTTCAGGCAGAATGGGGCCGCAACCGGATGGGCAGCTCCTGGCCTCAAAAATTCGATAGCAGTCATCCAGCATGGCCAGACTGACGTCGCGACCTGACCCATTGGCGTTCTAGCGTTGCGAATGGCAGCAATGCGCCGCAAAGCTGGCCGGCAGACTATGCATGGCTGCTGGTCCCGGTGAGCATCATGAATGCGATCCCGATCTAGCCCTCTAGCCGGGCGACCTCGCAGTCGTTGATCAGAATGTCGATAGGCATGGTCGCCTCGCCAGCACCATTTGTGACCTATCTTCACATCACCTAAATACCGAACTGCATCCGCTCCCGCGAACTATCCGATGAACATGACCTTTACCGCGCTGCCACCAGGATCATGTCGGATGCCTTCTCCGCGATCATGACGGTCGCCGCATGGGTGTTGCCGCATATGATGCGCGGCATGATCGAACCGTCGACAACACGCAGGCCGCGCACGCCATGGACGCGCAATTGAGAGTCGACGACGCTGGTGGCACAATCTGGCCCCATGCGACAGGACCCGACAGCGTGGAGGTTAGATACCGCCTTCTCTCGCAGGAACGAAACGATGTCCGCATCGCTCGCTATGGCACGTCCGGGCTGGATCTCGTCCGCGATATACGGTTGTAGTCCCGGCTGCGCAGCGATCCGCCGCACCAGTCGCACGCCAAAAATCATCGATTGGATATCGTAGTTGGTCTTGAGGAAGTTGAAGCGGATCGATGGCCGTCCGCGGGGGTCGGCACTCGTCACATGCACCGCGCCGCGCGCATCCGGGTTGATGTGGACCGGGCTCAGCGAGAAACCGGGAAATGGGTGCGGCTTGGCGCCGGAAGCGGTGCGCTCGGCCACACTCCAGGCCGTCATGTTGAACTGGATGTCCGGCTTCGATAGCCCTTCCCGGCTGTGCGTGAAGCCGCCGACGTAGATATGGTTGAAAGCAAGCTTGCCAGTACGCGTCAGTAAGTAGCGCGCGCCCTCGAACATCTTACGCGGCCAACTGTTTGCCAAGTCGTTGATAGTGATCGGCTGCGAGCACTTGAACATGAGCTGCGTGTAGAAATGGTCCTGAAGGTTTTCGCCGACGGCGGCCAGTTCCAAGACGGGTTCGATGCCCTGCTCTTTCAACACAGATGGGTTGCCGATGCCGGAATGTTCGAGCAACTGGGGCGAGCCGAACACGCCCGCAGCGACGATAACTTCCGCCTTCGCCCGCACCTCGAAAGTCTGGCCATCTCTTTCATAGACGATACCCGTGACTTGGCTGTCGCGCATGGACAGCCTGAGTACATGCGCCTCGGTCACGACCTTGAGGTTCGGTCGCGCACGCGCCGGCCGGAGATAGGCGCTGGACGCGCTCCATCGGCGGCCCTTGAAAATATTGTAGCGGTAGTAGCCAACGCCCTCCTGCCGCTCCCCGTTGAAGTCATGCGTGTAGGGCAAACCAGCGTTTTGTGCGGCTCGCAGTACGGCTTCGGCCAGTTCATGCTTCTTGGTGTGCGGCTGCACCCTTAGCCCAGTCGGGCCCTCCGCGCGCTCGAAGTACGGTTTCACGTCCTCCCAGCCCCATCCTTCGCAGCCGGCGTCGCGCCACCCATCATAGTCCGCATGGTTACCACGGATGTAAATCATCCCGTTGATCGAGCTTGTACCACCCAAGACCTTGCCGCGCGGCTGGTACATGCTGCGGCCTTGCAGCTCGCCTTCCGCTTCGCTCTCCAGCATCCAGTTGATGCGACGGTCGGCAAAGACGTTGGCGTAGCCGAGAGGAACATGGATCCAGAAATGGCGGTCCTCCGGCCCAGCCTCGACCAGAAGAACCCGGTAGCTGCCGGATTCGGTCAGCCGCGCGGCCAAGACGCAGCCCGCCGAGCCCGCGCCGACTATGATGAAATCGAATTCGCCAGCGTCTTGTATCATGTTGCGCTATCCGAGGTTGAAATTCGGCCGGTTCATATTCCCCAGGCGACACGGCTTGCCGCCGCGTCAACGCGAGGGCTTGTGTCTCACACCCCCGATTGGGAAGCATCAACGGCTTGCGTTCAGAGGCGCTGCCCCATGATACGGCCGATCGTGCCAAAGCGCGCCGTGACGAACACCACCAGCATCGCGATAGCAATGAGCACGGTGGATATCGCAGCCGGGAGGGGGTCGAGATTGTGTTGGATGTACTCGAACATCGCCACCGGTAGCGTCTTGGTTCGCGGCCCAGGAAGAAACAGCGTCACCACCACCTCATCGAAGGAGTTGAGGAAGGCGAAGACGGCGGCGCTCATCATAGACGTTTTCACCGCGGGGATCGTCACCGTGAGGAATGCGACGGGGCGGCTTGCGCCGAGGCTGATCGCCGCCTCCTCGATCGACTTGTCAAACGATTGCAAGCCCGCCACGACGATGATTACGACGAACGGGATCGACAGGACGACGTGGCCGATGAGGAGCGCGGTGAACGATCCGCGTAGGCCCATCGCGCTGAAGAAGATGAGCATCGACAGGCCGGTGACGACGCCTGGTGTTATGAGCGGGGCAGTGTGGAGCGAGTGGATCAATCCTCCAAAGCGCGACGTCATCCGGGTCATCGCAAAGGCAGCCAGACTCCCCGCCACGCCCGCCACTACGGCAGTTACCGACGCCAGCGCCAGGCTGAGCAGCAGCCCGTCCATCAGCCGCCTGTCGTTGAAGAACTCCACATACCAACGCAGCGACCACCCGCTGGGCGGGAACTGCATGAATTGGTCGGCACTAAAGGAGGTGACGATCACAATCAGGATTGGCGCCAATAGGAAGCTGCAAACGAGGATGTTCGCGACCGCCAGGAGATGACGGCTATCCAGGAATGGTCGGCTGGCGCGGGTGATAGGCGCCACCGGCGAAGCGATCGTGCGGTCAGCGTTTTGCACGGAGCATCCTCCCCTGCAGGGCGATCAGCATGAGCACGATCGCGGTCATGATAAAGCTGGTGGCGGCTGCGAACGGCCAGTTCAGCGTCGAGATCGCGTCGGTGAACACCAAGGTCGCGAGTAACTGCCCGGCCCGGCCGCCGCCGCCGATCAGGAGCGGGGTGGCGAAGGCCGCTACCGCCTGCACGAATATCAGCAGCCAGCCAGCAAGAATTCCTGCCCAGCTCAGTGGAATGAGGACATCCTTGACGACATGCCAGGTCGTACCGCCCAGTCCTCGGACGCTCTCCTCCAACTGCGGGTTTATCTGCTGGATCACGCCGAACAGCGAGAAGACGGCAAATGGCGTCAGCACCTGCGTAAGCGCTACAATCACGCCAGTTGTCGTGAACATCAGCGTCAGGGTTGGCAGTCCCAGATACTGGAGAAAAGTGTTGAGGAGACCGTTGTCGGACAGGATCACCATCCAGCCGTAGTTGCGCACGACCAGATTGGTGATGAGCGGTAGCACGACGATGACGACCATCAAGGTCTTCCAGCGCGACTTCGACCGCGCCAGGGTGTAGGCGATCGGATAAGCGATGACTACCGCGATCGTTGCGACAACAGCGGCGACGACCAGCGTTCGACCCAGCACCTCCCAGTAGAACAGGTCAGTGAAGAACTTGACGTAGTTATCAATGACGTAGTGTACCGGCCCGACCTGAGCCGGGCCGTCGAACCTGCGGAACGAATAGCCGAGCATGATCATCAACGGGACGATGAAGAACGCAATCAGCGTCCCGATACTCGGCAGAAGCAGGATGCCGTAATTTGCCGTTGGCGCCTTCTTGGCGCCTGGCGCGGCCGGGGCGGGTCCTTGGGATACGCCAGCCGATGAATGGACCAACTCCGCCATCAGTTTATCTCGACTATCTGGCAGGCATCGGGCGTCCACGACAACCGAATGGTCTGGCCCTCGACGAAGGCGACAGGCGCTTCCGAGCCTGCGTCGTTCTGGACGGAGACCATAAGATCGCGGGTCGGCGTCTTGATCTCGAACACCGTGCGGGCGCCAAGATAGTTGATCCCGGCCACAGTGCCCCTCAACGCGTTCGGCGACGCCTCGGCTTCGCCCTGGCTCGGCGAGATCGTTAGCGTTTCAGGACGAAGGCTAAGCAGCAACTGGCGACCGGGCTCGAGATTGTCGGCCTTGCGGATGCACGCCTCGAAGCCGCAGTCTGCGCGGAACACGAGCAAACCGTCTACGTTCGCTGCGTGCACGATCTCTCCTTTGAAAAGGTTAGTCTCGCCGATAAAGCTTGCCACGAAGGACGTCTTCGGCTGGCGATAGATGCTGGAAGGCGTTCCTTCCTGCTCGACATTGCCCTTGTTCATCACCACGATGTGGTCCGACATTGATAGGGCCTCTTCCTGATCATGTGTGACCAGGACAGTGGTCATGCCGATCTGGCGCTGCAGGTGCCGGATCTCCAAGCGCATGCGCTGGCGCAATTTTGCGTCAAGCGCCGAAAGCGGCTCGTCGAGCAGCAAAATCTTCGGGCGGATGACGATGGCGCGGGCAAGCGCAACACGCTGCTGCTGGCCGCCTGACAGTTCATTTGGCAGTCGATCCCCGAACTGGCCGAGATCTACGAGCTGCAGCGCTTCGCGCACGCGCTGGACGCGCTCCTCCTTGGGCACGCCGCGGCGCTTGAGGCCATAGGCGACGTTGTCGGATACCCTGAGATGCGGAAACAGGCTGTAGCTTTGGAAGACGATCCCGATTTCGCGCTTGTTCGGCGGCGTGTAGGTGACATCCTTGCCGTCGATGACAATTTGGCCGGCGGTCGGAAATTCGAAGCCGGCGATCATACGTAGCGTGGTGGTCTTGCCGCAGCCGCTCGGCCCCAGCAGTGTGACCAGCTGGTTCTTCTGGACGGCAAGCTCGACATTCTCGACGGCAGCGACGCTGCCGAAATACTTCTGCACACCGGCGAGCCGCAGCACGATTTCGCTGGGCTGCGCGTTGGAAAGCTCTGCCATCGGTTTCCTCCCTGGCATTCCGACTTGCGAGAGGGCCTCCCTGTCGGTTTGGGGCAGGCCACGGCTCGTTCGCTCGGCAACTTGGTTCACCTAGCAGCCCTGTTAGGCTGGCACTGGTTTACCTATTTCAACAGTTCCTGCGGCTCCAGGATCGTGCCGTTGGGCGACCTGTAGAACACCACCTTGCGACGGCCGAGCTCGCCGATGTCGACGGAGTAAGGCCCTTTGAACGGCTCGATGCCCTGGCGAGACAGGTGTGCGACCAACTCGTCCAGATCGTCGACCATGAACGCGACGTGGCTGATGCCTCCTGGGTGCGGCTCGCTCAGGTCCGCATCGTAGGCGAGCGATGAGAAGAAGAAGAACTTCACGCCATTAAACTCGACCGCCGGCACTTTTTTGGGGCCGCTCGCCGAGCGAGAGCGGTCCATGTAGAAGGTCCGGTCGGGGTTGAAAGCCGCGAAGAAGGTGCTTTCTGCCGCGACGTCCGGCGCCTTCACGCCGAGGTTGAAGATCTGCTTGAGCCGGGGTTCGGTCGTTGTTTGTTCGGTAGTCATATTAGGTCCTTTAGGAGCCGGTCGGGGACAGGCGAGTGGAATTCACGAAGCGGGTGCGGGTGCAGGAGCAGGCGTCTGCTGGCGCATCAGCGACGTCAGTCCACCGTCGATCACGAGAATAGAGCCCGTTACGAAGCCGGCCTCCTCGGAGGCCAGATATGCGATCGCAGCGCCGATCTCCTCAGGCTTAGCGACGCGTCCGACCGGCACACTCGATTCCAGGCGCTGCCGGCGTCCAGGATTGTTGGCCCACAGGTCGAGCGAGAGCGGCGTCTCGGTCGGTCCCGGGGCGACGACGTTCACAGTGATGCCTTGCAGGGCGAGTTCCCGGGCGGCTGACAACGCCAGACCGTTGATCGCGGCCTTGGCGGCGGAATAGGCCGGCCAGCCCATGCCGTAGATGCCGGACGACGAGCCCAGGCAGATCATGCGGCCGTATTTATTCAGCAGCATCAAGCGCTTGGCGTGCTTCATGCAGAGGAACGTGCCGGTGACATTGATGTCCATCACTCGCCGCCAGTCCTCCACCGGAATGTCGGCGAGTTCCTTATGGAAATCGACGCCAGCTGAATTGACGAGCACGTCGAGGCGGCCGAATCTGACTTCCGTCTGCTGCATTGCCGAGCGTACGGACTCCTCGTCTGACACGTCGACCCGCAGCGCCAATGCGCCAGCGCCGATCTGCGCCGCCTCTTCAGCGACACCGCGCGCCTTTACCTCGTCGATGTCAGCTATAACTACATCCATGCCCGAGCGGGCGAAGATCAGCGTGGCAGCGCGGCCGATTCCGGACCCGCCGCCGGTCACGAATGCAACCCGGCGGGCCATCACGCGTAAGACCCGAGCTGGAACTCGACAAGATTGCCGCCCGGGTCGACCATGAACACCTGGTGCTTGCCGGGGATGCCGTGCGGCGACCAGTCCATCCATTTTACGCCGGCCTTGGTGAGTCGCTCCGTTATCTCCTTGATCGATTCCACGCTGTCGACCTCAAAGGCGAAGTGCGCCTTGAGCGGATCGATCTCCAGGGCCAGACGCGGCGCCAGCGAGTCGTCACGCTGCACGATGTGAATCTCTTTGTCGTCGATGCGCAGCCATTTGTAAGAGTTCGGATCGATGCTCTTCGCGCCCGGCGTGTGCATCGGCTCCAGGCCGACGACTTCGCGGTAAAAGCGCGCGAGTTCATGCGAATCGTCGGCCATCACGGCGACGTGGTTGAGTTTCAGCTTCATCTGCAAAATCTCCCTGGACGCGTTGCGTTGGCAATACGATTGCGCAGCTTTCGTTCTATGTCAATGGCATTGACTTACGATTCTGACGCTGGAGCCTGAACCAAGATGCCATGTGAAACCGTCGCCAGGATGCCCTCAATCATGACATCGTCCACCGCATGAAGTCCGGTGAGAAGCCGGAAAATGAGCGGGCCGAACAGAACGTCAACGATCAGGTCCGCATCAGTGTGAGCGGCAAGATCGCCGCGTGCGATCCCCTTGCGAATGATTTTGTGGAGAACTTCGCGGCGCTCGGCGAAGAAGCGGCTGTGGAATTCCTCGATGCGGTTGTTTTGCTGCGCCTCTACGAGCAGAGAGATGTATGTGTAACCAAGACCGCCATTCTGGAGGATCGCGGCGAACTGGGTCATCAGCGAACGAAAATCGTTGATCGCTGAACCTGTGTCCGGTGTCAGCAATTCCTCGTTGAAAATACGCAGGATCGCGTCCATCGCGACCGAGTGCTTCGACTCCCACCAGCGATAGACCGTGCCCTTGCTGACGCGCGCTTCGGCGACGACGGCATCGACGGTTAGGCCCGCCAGCCCGTGCGTCCGCAACAGGCGTATCACAGCGGCCATGATGGCTTTCTGCGACCTGCCGGAGCGCGGTCGGCCAGGCCGTCGCTGCACGACAGCATCCGGCGTGTCGTCGCGCGGTCGTTCTTCGTCTGCTTGCACAGCCATAACGCTTATTGATCCTTCTGAACGCGGCCTTCGCTTACCGACCGCCTTGCGGCAACTTCACCCGCCGTCTCCTACACCACAAGAACCCTCTTGCTATTAATTATGGTAATGGTAGTATCATAATTGTCTGCAGCACAGGCGACACGCAATCGCTGTCGAGCCGATGCAGCATCAGGCCATCCTCATGAACCATGTCGAAAGCCACCTCATGTCCGACACAAAACAATTTCCAGGAACGTCCGCCGAAGCCGCGCCGATGGCATCTGGCTGTCCCTTCCACGCCGCTGCGACAGCGCCGGACTTCGCCATTCTGCGCGAGCATCCACTTCATCCGCCGGAGCAGCTAAAAGATCTTCGCCAGCGGCCTGGCCCGACCAAGGTCCGCCTATGGGACGGGTCTGAAACCTGGATCGCCACTCATTACGAAGACGTGCGCGAGGTGCTCGCCGATCCGCGCTTCAGCACGGTGACAACGCGTCCGGGCTATCCTTTCGTCAGCCAGCAGCGGCGTGACGTGCTTGTCAACGGCCGCCCCAATTTCACTTTCATGGATCCGCCCGACCACACCAAGTTCCGGCGCACCATGGCCCGAATGTTCACAGTTGAGCGGTTCTCACGGATGCGCCCGTTCGTGCAGACCGTCGTGGACGATTTGTTCGACGCGATGGAGCGCAAAGGCGCTCCCGCCAACTTCGTCGACGATTTCGCGTTGCAGGTTCCGGTCCGGGTTCTGGCGCAACTGGTCGGCATCCCGAAGGAAGGCCAGGAGTTGTTTCTGCAAGCCGGAAAGGACCGCTTCGACTTGAGCGGTGATGCCACCTTGTCCCATGGATCCGGTGAGGTGCTCTGGAACTATCTCGATAGCCTGCTGGCCGAGAACGAGCGCACCCCCGGCGACGGCGATGAGGTCATCACGCGCCTGGTCGTTGACCAGATCGCTACCGGCAAGTTCAGCCGCGATGACGCCATCTTGGTGATCAACCAGCTGCTGGTGGCAGGGTTTGACACCACCGCCAGCACGATCACAATGGGAACCTTGGCGCTGCTGGAGAACCCGGACCAGTTTGCCAAGCTGAAGTCCGATCAGGCGGCTGTAGAGAACGCAGTGCACGAGATCCTGCGCTATGCCAGCGTCCTTCAGTTCCACTCGTCGCGAGTTGCCAGGGAGGATGTCGAAGTCGGCGGCAAGCTGATCAAGGCCGGCGAAGGAATGCTCGCGCTGCTGCACGCCGCTAACAGGGATCCGGCCGAGTTCCCAGAGCCGGACAAGTTCGACATCGAGCGCCACGCCGCCCATCACGTGGCGTTTTCCTACGGCATCCACCAGTGCCTCGGGCAGTCGCTCGCACGGTTAGAGCTGCAGGTGGTCTTTTCGACATTGGCCAAGCGCTTCCCGAACCTGCGGCTGGTGAAGCCGCTCAACGAGATCGAGTTCGCTGCGCACAGTCTGGCCTACGGCCCGCACGAATTCCAGATCGAATGGTAGTCCAGCCGGCATCACAAGAGGAGACGAAGGGAATGCGTATCAAGGTTGATGTTGAGAAGTGCATCGGGGCGGGCCAATGCGTCAACGCCGCGCCGGCCGTCTTCGCGCAGAACGAAGACGACGGAATGGTTGTCCTGCTGAACCAGGCGCCACCGGAGTCCATGGCGGCGGGCGTGCGTTCGGCGATCCGGCTCTGCCCGGCGCGCGCTATTGTGTTCGACGACTGATTTTCGGCACGGAACTCGCGCACGAAAACAAACGGGAGGATTCATGTCGACTTCGGCTGGAATTGTTGTGGTTGGCGGCGGGCAGGCTGGCTTCCAGCTGCAGCAGGCTCTCAGGTCGCAGGGGTTCGACGGCAGGATCAGCTTGCTCGCCGATGAGCCGTTCCTCCCTTATCAGCGTCCGCCGCTATCAAAGGCCTATTTGAAGGGTGAGGCGACGGACGACGACCTGGCGTTTGCGACTGCGGACTTCTACCGTGACAGCGGCGTCGAGATAATAGAGGATCGCGCGGCTGCCATCGATCCACGTACGAAGACCGTCACGCTCAGCCGAGCTGGTTCACTATCCTTTGACCGCCTGATTCTAGCGACAGGTGCGAGAAACCGGCGCCTTCCCGGTCTAGAAGGCGTGCACGGCCTGGTGTCGCTCCGGACGCTCGCCAACGCGCAGGAGCTGCGCGACCGGCTACTCGCCACTGGCGACATTGTAATCATCGGAGCAGGCTATCTCGGCCTCGAGGTCGCCTCCGTCAGCGCCGACATGGGCGCATCAGTGCGCGTAATCGAAATGGCACCAAGGTTGATGAGCCGCAGCGCCTCACCGGCGGTCTCGCGCCTGTTCCAGGAGCGACTGGAGGCGCGCGGCGTCCGTTTCGAGCTTGCGAGCAGCGGCGTCCGCGTACTGCACCACGGTGGCCAGGTGACCGGCGTCGAGTGGAACGGTGGTTCTGTCCGAACGAAGCTGGTGTTGGCATGTATCGGCGTGGATCCGAATACGGAGCTTGCACGTGATGCCGGCCTAGATGTTGCCAATGGGATCCTGACGGACGGTTATCTGCGGACTGCTGTTCCGGAAATCTATGCCATCGGCGACTGCGCGGCCTATCCGAACATCCATTTCGGTCAGACGGTTCGTCTCGAATCCGTCCAGAATGCCGTCGACCAGGCGAATTGCGTGGCGGCGGCGATTGTCGGGGAAGCCCGGCCCTATGCCAGCCTCCCGTGGTTCTGGAGTGAGCAGGCGGGCATGAAGCTCCAGATAGCAGGCAACACCACCGGGCAGGCACAGGAAATCGTCGTGGACGGTGACCACCAAGCGGGGGCCTTGTCGGCCTTCCATTTCCGCGATGACGTCCTTGTCGGCGTGGAATCCGTCAACCGGCCGAAAGACCATATGCTGGCGAGGAAAATCCTTCGTTCCAGACAGGTCATTTCTGCGGCAATGCTGCCGCAGCTACTTGCCCCGGCGCCCGCCGCCTGAGACAGCAGGGCCTTGCGGGTCAGATAGTTGCAGTGACGCGCTTCTCCGACCAGATTTCCGCCAGAAGTTCGTAAGACCGTTGCCGCGCGGCCGGGTCGAACAGCGTCGCTGACACGATGAGCTCGTCGGCTTTCGTCATATCGATGAAGCCATCGAGCCCCTGCCTCACGACATCGGGAGTGCCGACGAACGAATAGCGGAGCATCGATGCGACTTGCGCCTGCTCTTTGGCCGTCGAGTAATCGGCTAGGTCGTCCACTGGCGGTGGCAGCTTGCGCGGATCGCCGCGGACAACGTTAACAAAGCGCCGCTGGATCGTCGTGAACAGGCGTTCGGCCTCTCGCTGCGACTCTGCCACCACCACGTTGACACCGAGCATCACATAAGGACCGTCGAGTTGGGGTGAGGCAACGAAGTTGGCACGGTAAGCAGCGATAGCTTCCAGAAGCGCCGAAGGCGCGAAATGCGACGCGAAGGCGAATGGGAGGCCCAGCGAGGCGGCGGCAGCCGCGCCCGATTCGCTCGATCCGAGCACCCACATCGGCAGGTCGAGACCACCTCCGGGCACCGCTTGCACAACCTGCTCGGGGATCACCTCGCCGAAATAGCGACGGAGTTCCATCACTTCCTGCGGAAATTCCTGCGCTCTTGCCCCATCTCGCCGCAGGGCGCGCGCGGTGAACTGATCCGTTCCCGGCGCACGCCCAAGGCCCAGATCGATGCGGCCTGGATAAAGGCACTCCAGCGTTCCGAATTGTTCGGCGACCATCAGCGGTGCATGGTTGGGAAGCATAATGCCGCCTGCACCGACACGGATCGTGCTCGTATGCGCGGCGATGAATCCGATGACCGTACCTGTCGCCGCGCCAGCCGCCCCAATCATGTTGTGGTGCTCGGCGATCCAGTATCGCTCGTAGCCCAAACGTTCCGCCGCCTGTGCGAGCGTCAGCGAATTGCGGAGCGCCTCGCCGGGCGTCGCTCCTTCTGGCACCGGCACGATGTCTAGTATCGAAAGCTTGGTCATGGGGTTTCTCCAACGTCAGAGCAACATGACGATTGGCAGAGTGCTGGACGCAAGTCAATCTTATTGACTTGCGCCCAGCACTGCGTCATTTATTGACCTTAGCTCGGTCTTTGGCGGAGCGGCGAACGCGGTTTCGGGAGGAAGTCATGGCGGTCCGCAAGAGAAGCCTGAGGCGGTCGAAGTTGGTGGTCAAGGGCGGAGAATGGCACGCTCTCGTCGCCGCCAGCGCTTCGGACGCCGACATCGTGCATCTCGAACTCGAGGCGGGTTTCCCGCCCGAAATGCGGCCGCAGGCATTGGAGAACACACGCCGTGCGCTGGATGAACTCGATTGGTCGAACAAGGAAGCCTGGGTGCGCTTCCGGCCCATCGATAATCCGCAGACAAGGGAAGAGCTTGCCTGCATTCTCGGCGGCCGGCCGCATTTGGTCTATTGCGCGAAGGTCAAGTCGGCGCGCGACATTGTCATACTCGACCACGCCGTGACGCAGTGCGAGGAGCAGCTAGGTATTCAATCCGGTTCAACCGAGATCGGTGCTGTCATCGAAAGGGTCGAGGCGCTTGCTAACGTCAAGGCGATCGCTAACGCCAGTCCGCGAATGGGCGCAATCATGTTCGGCGCAAATGACATGGCGCTCGACTTCGGTTATCGCCGCACAGGGATCGTAGGGATAGATCATGAGACGCTCTACATCCGCAGCAGGATGGTGCTCGCCGGCCGGCTCGCCAACATCGACATACTCGATGCGGCCTACATGCGCGACGATCTGGAAGGAGGCGAAGCCGATGCAGCGTTTAGTGCAAGAATGGGTTTCACTGGCAAGACTGCGATCTCGGCGCGGCACATCGCCGGCATCCACCGTGCTTTCTTGCCTACTGAAAAAGAGCTCGTATGGGCGCGGGAAATAGTTGCCGCCGCTTCAAATCCCGACCCCGATAAGCGACGATTTGACAACGAGCTGGTCGGTGCGGCCGATATCGCAAGGGCCAACATGCTCGTGGGCCGGGCATCGCGGTGAACCCCGCAACTGTTCGAAAGTTGATCGCATCGCGTCAAAATCTCGGCTGACCTTCGTGTTGTCGTCCTCGCTCAGCGCCGCAGTGTAGGCGCGGCTGCTCTATTCTGAAATAGCCGAAGATCCTAGGTAGGGCATTTCAGCGCTTGCCCTGAGGACCCGGCGAACTGGGCGGGAAGATCGACGCAAGACGAAGGCATCGTGCGTCGTAGGAATCGATCATAGAAGTCGAACATCCGCACGAGTTCGCGGGGTCGGGGCGTGCGAACTGCCCCCGTGTTCGTCACGCAGCGATGGGTACACTGCTGGCATCGTCTAGTTTCTTGACCTCGTCCGGCGAGAGAACAATGCCGGCAGCCTTTGAAAAACTCTCGACCTGTTTGACCGAGGTCGCGCTTGCAATCGGCGCGGTCACGCCTTTGCGCGCCATCAGCCATGCCAACGAAACTTCCGCCGGCGTTGCATGGTGGTTCGCGCCGATCGCATCCAGGGCATCGAGGACAGCCCAGCCGCGAGACGTGAAATAGCGCGTCATCCGCGCACCGCGGGCTGACTTGCCACAGTCCTCCAGCGAGCGGTACTTACCTGACAAAAAGCCTCCAGCGAGACCATAATAATTCACGACGCCGATGTCTTCCGCGATGCTCAGGTCGCGCAGTGCGCCATCGAAGGTCTCGTGGCTGTAGAGATTGTATTCTGGCTGCAGCACCTGGTAGGCGGGCAAGCCCTGCGTGCGCGCCGCGCCGAGCGCGGTGGCCAGTTGTACCGCGTTGAAGTTCGACGCGCCGATGGCCTTGACCTTCCCCGCCTCGATGAGCTTCGCATAAGCAGAGAGGGTCTCGTCATGAGGCGTGAGGGGATCGGGCCAGTGAGAGAAATAAACGTCAATCGCTTCGACACCGAGCCGCTTTAGGGACTGTTCGACCGCTTTAGATATCCAGCTTTCCGACAGTCCACGCGTACGCGAAGCTCCGTCCGTTCCTGACCCGACTTTGGTGAAGATGACGATTTTGTCGCGCGCCAACGGCCGTGCCTTGAGCCAGGCGCCGATGATGGACTCGGATTCACCGCCTTTGTTGCCGGGGACCCAGGCGGTATAGACGTCAGCAGTGTCGATAGCGTTGAAGCCATGGTCGAAAAAGGCGTCGAGAACGTCGAACGAAACCTTCCGGTCGATGGTCCAACCGAAAACGTTGCCGCCAAGGACCAGTGGTGAAATCTTTAGCCCCGTCCTACCAAGCTTACGCTTCTCCATGATTTCTTCCTCCGTTGGATGCACGGCTGTTGCCCACAAAACTGGGCAGCAGTCCATCGACGTTTGCAAACGCCATGGCCGGCAGCGAGATGCCACCGGCCATTTGAACATCGCGCAGCCGGTTACTTGCTGACGATCTCTTTGGTGTAGCGCTCGACCCACTGCGCCTGATTGGCGGCGATCTCGCCCCAGTCTGGCGATAGCGAATTCTTCATGGCGTCGCCCTGAGGGAGAAGCTCCCGTACGTTCTGCGACACTTCAATGTCCTTAACCGTCGGGATCTGGCCGATGCGATCGGCCATCAACTTCTGCACCTCGGGCGACAGGAGATAGTTCACATAGGCCTCCGCAAGATCTTTCTTTTGCGTACCCTTTGTCACACCAACTGCGTTGCCGATGAAGACAGTGCCACTTGCCGGATAGGTCGCGCCGACAGGGGCGCCCTTCAGCGCCTGGTCGATTGTGCGGTCGGAAGACGATACCGCTAGCCAGGCTTGCCCAGAATTCATGAGATTGAAATTCTGGTCGAAGCTCGTCCAGTAGGTCATGACATTCGGAGCAATCTTCTTGAGCTCGCTAATGGCCGGGTCGATGTTCTTCACGTCGCCGCCGCCTGCGTTGTTGAACTCCTCGATCAACATAACCGCGAAGGTGCTGCTGGCGGCCGGCAGGATGAGCCTGCCCTTGTATTTGGGGTCGGCAAGGTCAGCCCATGTCTTAGGCAGGTCCTCGGGCTTCAACTTGTCCTTGTTGTAGGTGATGTTCATTGCTGCGAGCGACATCAGCATGAAAGCGTCGTTCTTGCGCCGACCGGTGGGCATCAGGGTCTCAAGCGCCGGAACGCCTTTGACACTCAGCGGCTCCAGCAAGCCTTCCTTTTCGAGCACCGTGCCCCAGGTCTCCGCGACCATCCAAACGTCTGATTCCTGGTTGCCAGCATTGGCGCGCATCTTGGCGACCGTGTCGGAGGACAAGCTCTCGAACATCGAAAGCTTTGCGTTGTATTTTTTCTCGAATGGCTCGGCGATGTCGCGGAAAAACTTGCCAGCGGTGCCGGTTAGCGTCTGGACGACCAGTTCTTCGCCCTTGAAGTCGCGCGGGGCTTCCTGTGCGAGCGCTGCCTGCGGCAACGCTACCCCCGCGAACAGACCACCTGCTATCAGCATGCCGGCCAAACGCCTGTTGATTGTCACTACCATGACTACCTCCCAGTTATGATGATTGAATGAGAAAATGGGACGGGACTAACGAAACCACCTCGCCGTCCTATGCACGTCGCGGATCAGACCGAGGAACGCGACGTTGCTTCTTAACGCCCGGGCTCCGAGCCGACACTCGATGGTTGGTTAGCAGAGCTTTGCAAAGACCTCCCTGATTGCCCTTTGCGGCCTGAGATTGACGCGCCTGCTTTCGTATGTCAATGACGTTGACTTAGAAATGTTGTGGCGTTCCAGTCGGGCTCGCGAGCCGTCAGGAGCGATACCGAAGTGCGTGAGAACGGTGCGGGATGAGCCGATGAAACAGAGCCTTGTCGTCAAGGCACCACTAGTCGATACGCATGCGCATATATTCCGCCGCGACCTGCCATTCATTGCCGGCGCGCCGAATCCCTTTGAACGCGACTACACGGCTGAGGACTACGTTCGCGAGCTCGACACGGCCGGTGTTAGCTACGGCGTTATCGCGGCGGCTAGCTTTCTTGGGTCGTATCATGACTATACGCTGGCTGCGCTCGCGCGACATCGCCGGCTGCGCGCCACGGTGATCGTCGGACCCGACGCGCCGCAAGCCGATCTGCGAGAGATGAACCAGGCGGGCGTAGTTGGAATTCGTTTGGCCACGGGCAATATGGCTAGCCCGCCAGACCTCCGTTCGCCAGACTATCGGCGCTTGCTGGGCATCGTTGCCGAACTCGATTGGCACGTCCATGTCTACGGCAGGCGCGACCACCTGCCACCTATGCTGGACGCACTGGACTCCGCCGGAGTGAAAACAGTGGTCGACCATTTCGGCGCGCGGGACAACGAGGCGGGGCTGGAGTCCGAGAGCTTCAAGGCGATCCTGCGTGCCATGCGCAAAGGACGCACGTGGGTGAAGCTATCGGGCCCCTATCTGTCCGAAGAGCTCGATCACCGGGCGATGGCGGCGCGGCTCCTGTCCGAAGCCGGTCCCACGCGGCTGCTATGGGCCAGCGACTGGCCATTCGTTAAACTGAATGGCAAGTTGACTTACTGTCAGACGATCGAATGGCTGAATGACTGGGTGCCGAACGAAGCGGTTCGTCTCCAGATGGGCAAGAATGCGCTCGAACTCTATCGGCTGCCCCGAGCGGCCTGACGCGCGGCTGCCGTGTCAGTATCCGGAGTTGGTACCACCTGCCGCCGGGCTGGCGCGCACAAGCTCCCGCCACCTGCCGACTGAAGCGCTGGCTGCGGCCGCTAGCAATCGGGTATCGCCTGACACCGTCGTCATATCGAAACCCCAACCAATGGCGCGAGCCGCATAGTCCGGTGTGCCACAATGGAGACAGGCGCGCAGCCCATTCGCGTGGCAGACGGCGAGGATATGTTGGATAAGATCAATCATTTCCGGTTCCTCGCGATCAAAGCCGGGGGCCAGGCGGCCCTTTTGTGTTCCCAAGGCAAGGTCCGACGGCCCGATATAGATGCCAGCGAGCCCGGGAGTGGCGGCGATCGCCTCGAGATTTTCCACGCCGTCCTGCGTCTCTATCATCGCGAATGCTAGCACTTCCACGTTCGCCTCAAGGCCGTAACCGTTATACGCGATTGTGGCTCGGGTTGGACCGAAACTGCGCTGCCCTAGCGGCGGGTACTTGGTGTAGCTGACAAATTCCGCAGCCTCCGCCGCCGAATTGACCATTGGGCAGATGATCCCCTGCGCGCCAGCGTCAAGTGCTTTCATGATTATGCCTGGCTCGCGCCAGGGTACCCGGACAATCGGTGTGACGTCGTAACCTCGCAGCACCTGCAGCATAGGCAGCGCGGCCCCGTAGTCCAGCGCGCCATGCTGCATGTCGATCGTGATCGCATCGTAGCCTTGGGTCGCCATGATCTCGGCGGTGAAGGCGTTGCCTATTGACAGCCATCCATTCAGCACGGGTCGGCCGGCTGCCCATATCCGTTTGAGATTGTTCTCCAGCATCGGGTGCTCCCTCACTCGTGCGGCGACCCTTGCAGTGGGCGCGGAATGCCGCCTTCCCGCAGAACTGCCCTTCAGTTTGCCTATCTAACAGTGCTGCACCATAAGTCAACGGGCTTGACTTGTGAGTCGTGGCTGGTGCAGAGTCGGACCAAGGCTGCCGCAACCAGGCGGCGCGCCCTTCTGGCGCAGACGGCTTCAATCAAACCTGCAGGGAGCAAGGATCTTGGACGAAAAAGTGAGAACTGCCGAACCGCATCTGGACGAGCTGTTCAATATCGGTCTGAAAGCTCCGAAGCTCGACGAAGAGCTCAAGTTCCTTTCTGCCTTCAACCCAGACAGGACCTATAAGGTGCAATTTGGCCCGAAGCAGATCGACGCAGTTGAATTAGGCGGTGTGAAATTCTTCCTGTTCCAGGCGCTGTCTTATGACGAGTATTTGCCTGCACCGCATCCTGGCGGAGTAGGCCACGTCTCCTTCATGGTTGACGATCTGGACGAACTTCTTGAGCATCTTGAGCGCCACGGCATCAAGCCATTTCGCGGCCCTTATGAAGGCCAGCTCGGCGAACTGGGCAAGCGCATGGTTGCGATGTTCCGGTCGCCTAACGGAACGCTGGTCAGCACCATACCCCGCAACCCTTCGAAGCAGGCATGAGGGACTAACCAGCGCCTCGCTTGATGCAGAGCGAAAAGCCGCATAAACAGTCGCGAGGCCGCTTGAGGAGGCATTTCCGCAGCATGTCAGTTGTCTCCACTTCCGAAAAGATGCGAAGCCCGTCTATGAAAGCCAAAAACGCCAAGGTCGAAATCGCCTCCGAAGAGCTATCAGATAAGCGGCGGAAACCGACCGCCATCACCGGGCTCCAGATTGCGGAATTTCTGGCGAACAACCCTCGCGGCGCGAGGTTGGGCGACATCGCTACCGCAATCCAGATGGACCCAGGCCAAACCCATCGCATGGTCAACACCATGCTGGAGGACGGCTGGGTCATCCCCGTCGGCGACAACGGCTCCTATTCACTTTCGGCACGCGTGATCCGGCTTGGCGCGACCTATATCGGTCGGCTGGACCTCGCCGAACACGCCCAGCCCTTCTTGAACGAACTCGCCGAGAAGTCCGGTGAGTCGGTATTTATCGGCGAATTGCGCAAGGACGCGGTCGTCTGCGTGGGGCGGCGCGTCGCCGACCGCACGCTGAGGGTGTGGACAGAGATGGGAGATTCCTGGCCGCTCGCGGGGACCGCCGTGGGTACGGCCATTCTCGCCGCTCGCTTCGTGCGGCTGAACAGCGACCGCAAAGGGGCCAGCGAGGAAATCGCCGATGCCTTGCGCCTTGGATATGCGCGCGATTATGGACGCTACCGCGAGGGCGTTCAGGCGGTTGCCGCGCCCATCTCCGACGCGTCCGGTTTCGAAGTGGGCGCCATCGCGCTCTCAGGTCCCGTGAGCCGCATCGGCGACAAGGAAACCGAGAAGATGGGAGCGCTGGCCTATGAGGCTGCGAAAGCCATCTCAGAGCGGATCGGCTATATAGGCAACCCTCTTGGCGAATGAGGTTTGCTCAGCACACAATAACTCGCATGGGCACGGAGCCAACGGGTTTCCAAACTAGCTGAACGACTTGCCCCGTTTGCTGCGCGTGTGACAATGCAGTGGCACCGGCGCCAATGCGCCCAGGCTACAGGCTCCGTCATCGATGTGTGCTGGCATGAGCGTTCCCGCCGAGATCGGCGCTGCTGGAATAGCGGCGCTGAATCCCGTTGGGAAGTTCGGCCGTTTGATCGTTTTAGACCTAAAGGCGAACGGACGTTGTTCGCCTTACCAAGGCTGGTTGGCAGGCCCGACTGTGAACTCGTTGATTGTGGTGTCTTCGGGGGCATCCACTGCATATTCGACGACGCTGGCGATGCGGTCCGGCGAGATACCGTATTGGTCGTAAATCTTGCTCATCGCATCGGAGAGGCTGGGATCGCTGATCGTGCCCAGCAGTTCGGTGTTGATGGCTGCCGGATAGATGTTCGTGGTGCGAATGTTGGTGCCTTCCATCGCAGACTCCATGCGCAGGACTTCAAGGAAGTTGCGCACGAACCACTTAGTGCCGCCATACACCGCACCGCCGGGATAGGCCTTGAGACCGGCGACCGAGGACGTGGCGATCACCTGACCGGATTTTTGCTCCACAAAAGTCGGCAGCACGGCTGCCAGGCCATAGAGGACGCCCTTGATGTTCACGTCGACCATTTGATGCCACTCGTTCGTCTTGAGGGCAGACAGCGACGAGTTCGGCATGATGCCGGCGTTGAGGAACATGACATCGACCCGCCCGAACTTTTCCTTGGCGAGCGCGACGATGGCGTTGTTGTCGGTCTGCGTTGTGACGTCGAGTTCCTGATAGACCGCTTCTCCACCGCCCTGAACGATGTCGTCCGCAATGGTTTTGAGCTTGTCCGCGCGGCGCGCGCCAAGGACAACCTTGGCACCCCGGCTGGCCAGCAGCCGTGCGGTTGCTTCGCCGATGCCCGACGATGCACCAGTGATAATCACTACCTTGTCTTTGATCATTTGCAATCTCTTGCTGCAGTGCTCGGTCAGGACGCTCCTGACCAGTGATTGCATCATTTCATATGACATCTGCAGGCAGGTAGAACGATCCCGCAAAATTCTTGCCCGATACTCCAAAACATTCAAATTGCAAGCGACAGCGAAACGGACCCGATATATGGACGTTTTATGACCATCATGGAGACCCACATGCCTGCTGGCGACTGCACGGAGCCCAGCATAGCCGCGCACGGTGCACTTCAACGCAAGCTGGCTGAAGCCATTGAAAAACGGACAGCGGGCGAGGACGACCGTGTCACGGCCATAGCGAACCTCTCCTTTTTTCGACGCGAACAGCTCGCGGGCCCAATCCCCTGTCTGATCGAGCCTAGTATCGTGTTTGTCGCCCAGGGCGCCAAACAGTTACTGATCGGAGAACATGCCTACACCTATGATACCGAGCGCTTCCTGATAGCATCGCTCGACCTGCCGGGCAGTTCGCAGGTGCTGGAAGGTAGCCCCGAAAAGCCTTGCCTCGGATTGGCGCTGCGTCTCGACCTTCGAGTCATTTCCGAGCTTGTGGCCCATGTCCGTCTGCCACCGTCTCGCGAGCGGATGTGTGACAGCAGCACGGCCCTCGGCAAAGTCACGCCAGCCCTCATGGAGCCCTTCGTCCGATTATTGACCCTACTGGACCAGGCAGATGAAATAGAGGTGCTGGCACCCATGATCGAGCGTGAAATCCACTACCGCCTTCTTAAGAGCGATGTGGCGGGGCGTCTGCTGCAGATCGCATCGGTCGGCAGTCAGAGCCACCGTATTGCCAGGGCAATCGATTGGATGAAGGTGAACTACACCCGGCAGTTAAGCATCGAAGAACTGACGAATTACGTCCAAATGAGCGCATCCAGCCTGCACCATCATTTCCGCCAGCTCACCGCCATGAGCCCGCTACAGTACCAGAAGTGGTTGCGGCTCAACGAGGCTCGCCGCCTGATGCTAAACGAGAATCTGGACGCGGCTGGGGCTGCTTTCAATGTTGGATACGAAAGCCCCTCTCAGTTCAGCCGCGAGTATAGCCGCCTTTTTGGTGCGCCGCCTAAGCGTGATATTGGCACGCTGCGTGAACGCGCTGGCAGCGTGAGCGCGCGGGTCATGCCCAACGCGTAGCAGGTCAAAATCCTACAACCAGCGCTCCGATAAGAGCTTAGTTGGACAGATTGGCATACCAGCGCGTGTACAAATGTCCGCAGTATCTCACTGACCACCTGGGGCCGACAGGCCACTTCCCACCACTCCGCAACATTGCCGCAAGACTGACGGCCCGTTGAAAGCGGAAACGATTTCCGGCTGAACTGGGGCCGGTAACGGACCGTCGGCTTTGAGTGCACGGCGAAGCGAATGCCGCCGTTCGTCTATCCAGAGTAGTCGTCCATTGCCGAGTTAGAGCCCCTTCCTGCGTCGGACTGTCGAACGGCGCGACATTCCCCCCTCCCCCGTCACTGCCGCCTTTCGCGCCTTTGCAGTTGAGCAAATCCCGGCCATGGTTGCAGAGCATCTGGGAACGCTCAATGGCGCATGACTTCGGCAATGTTGTGCATCGGCTTGTCGCCGCGCGACTGGCGCAGCCCGGCGAGAATTGCAGTGCCTATCCTACGGCGCAAGTCGCGACCCTACACAGCCGGTGATTGCGCCGGACGCGTAGAAGGCTTTGAAGTCATTCTCTGGCAGACTCCCAACCGGAAGGTTCATTGCGGCCTGGGCGTCTCGCTGGCGTCAGTGGGCAAGATTGTCGGTGAGGAAAGAAAGGAGAGGCTGGACAATGCGCGCTTCGCTCTTCTCCTCACCTATGACCACGATCTCGGTCATCGGAAGTGCAGGCCACTGATCCGAGGGGCGGATGACCTGCATTCCGTCCTGAACGAATGATCTCCCCAGCACGGTAACCCCGAAACCACCGGCGACGGCTGCGCGCGCGCCGGCCAAGCTGTTGGTCGTGCAGGCCACATACCAATCGCGCCGAACCGAATCGAGCGCCTTGATTGCCACGCCGCGGTAGGTGCAAGGGGCTGGCAAGAGAACCAGCGGTACCGCTTCGCTTGCATCGCGATCATATTGGTTGGACGAGATCCACATCAACGGCTCACGCCAGATGACCCTGCCACGCTGAGCGCGCCCATCTTTTTTCGCGATGACGATGTCCAGCCTGTCCTCGTCATAAGCCGCCAAGAGGTTACAACTGAGGCCAGTCATCAGTTCGAGCCTCACTGCGGGACACAAGCTGGCAAATTTCGACAACAAGGCGGGCAGATGGTGTGGCACGAAATCTTCCGAAATGCCGATACGCAGCCGTTCCACGTCAACAGAATCGACGAGATTGCGAACCGCCAGGTCGTTGAACTCGAGCATGCGCCTTGCCGCCGAAAGAAGGCGCTCCCCCTCGCCCGTAAGGATAAGAGACCGGCTTGTCCTCTTGAAAAGCGGTCGCCCCAACAGGTCCTCCAGCCGGAGGATCTTTTGGCTGACGGCGGACTGCGATCGCCCGACGACATCAGCGGCGGCGGTAAAGCTGCCTGTTTCGGCGACCGTCGTGAATGCCCGGAGAAGATCGATCTCTAGATCGGGATATCTCATTGCGGCCCCTGCGTGTCATCTAAGCGCAACCATAAGCTAGAAGCGTTCCAGATCGATAGCATTAGATTTATGCGTTTCCTCTCATGCGGCGCTGACGGCACAGTCCCAAAAGACGAAACGTGTTGGGAATCGTGAATGCGTGCAATGGTCTTGGGGGCTTTCGGAGGCCCGGATAACGTCAACCTTGCCAGGGTTGAGACACCTCGACCTGCCCCAGGAGAGGTCCTGGTGCGCGTGCGGGCAGCGTCCGTGAACCCGGTCGACGTCCGTATCCGGAACGGACTTCCTATCGGACCTGCTTTGCCGGCGGTGCTGGGCGCCGATCTTGCCGGTACCGTGGAAGCCGTAAGCGAAGGCGTGACCCACTTGGTGCCAGGCGACGAGGTATATGGCTGCGCCGGCGGCGTGAAAGGCCTAGGTGGAACTTTCGCTGAATACATCGCCGCCGATGCTCGTCTGCTGGCGCCGAAGCCAAAAAACCTTTTGATGGTCGAGGCAGCGGCGCTGCCCTTGGTATCGATCACCGCATGGCACTGCATAACGCGCGCAGACGTTTGCGCTTCAGACCATGTCCTGGTGCACGGTGGCTGCGGCGGCGTTGGCCATATCGCCATCCAGTTGGCAAAAGCACGTGGTGCACGCGTCGCAGCAAGCGTCTCTTCACCGGAAAAGGCAGCGGTAGCCCGCAAATTGGGTGCCGACGACACGATCCTCTATCCAAGTGAACCGGTGCAGCACTACGTCCAAAGGCTGACTGCGGGGCATGGGTTCCATGTCGTCGTCGATACGGTCGGCGGCAACTGCCTTGACCATTCCTTGCAGGCAGCCGCGCCGCTCGGTCGCGTTGTCGCAACGGCCGCGCGAAGCACCCACGATCTGTCGCCGATGCATGGCAAGGCGCTGTCTCTCCACGTTGTGTTCATGCTGATCCCCCTGCTTTCAGGTATCGGCAGGGAAGAGCATGGCCGGATCCTTCGCGAACTGACGACCTTGGTCGAAAACGGGGTGGTTCGCCCATTGATCGATCCCGAACGCTTCACTCTGGACAGGCTGCCCGATGCCTTCCGCCGTCTCGAAAGTGGGCAGGCGCTTGGCAAGGTCGTTGTTGAAATAGCTGGACACTTCGATGCATGAAACGCCCGCAACCTCGCAACGCCTTGACATGCACAAGGCAGCAGAAGCAATTCTGAGTGCCGAACGCGATGCGGTGAGCATGCAACCGCTCAGTGGCGAACACCCAGATCTCACGCTCGATGATGCATATCTCATCCAGAACCTGCTTAACCACATTCGCCAGAAGCAGGGGATTCGTTTCGCCGGCCACAAGATCGGTCTGACTTGGCGCTCGACCCAAATCGCATGCGCCCTGACTGAACCTATCCGGGGAAGAATCCTGAGCGACGCCGTCTTCGACAGCGGCTCCACGATGTCAGCTGCACGGTTCGTGAAACCACATATCGAAATGGAACTGGCCTTCGTCATGGGGCGTGACATCGATATGCCAGGCGTGACATTAGATGAGGTGCTGCAGGCTACGGACTTTGTGGTCCCTGCCCTGGAACTTGTCGACCATCGAATGGCTCCGCCACGAATTGTCGCTGACACGGTTGCCGACAATTCCGCCTTCGCCGCGGTAATCCTTTCCGAACGGCGCTTCCGTCCACACGACATTGATACCTCTTGGGTCGGCGCGATGCTGTCGCGCAACGGCGTCGTGGAGGAAACCGGCATTTCAGCAATCGGAATGGGCCATCCGGCCGCCTGTGTCGCTTGGCTTGCAAACGCGCTGATCGAGGCCGGAGAGCGCCTTTGCAAGGGAGACATTGTCATGTCTGGAGCGTTCGCAAGAGCGGTAACCGTCTCGGACGGCGACTTTTTTGAAGCGGATTTTGGACCATACGGAAGCATCAAGGCATCGTTTTGAAGTACACCCCAGCTTTTTGGTCGGCCCCTACTGTCTACTCACCAGCCACCACAATCGCGCAACGCCACGATTTCGTGGCGCCGACATCCCCCAGGGAGGAGGATCTAATGAGCAATCGCAACCATGATGAAAAGCCGATACCAGCCGCGGTCGCGCAGATGGCCCGAATGGCCAAGGCCGGCGGCATGGACCGGCGCGAGTTTCTGACCATCGCCAGCACGATGGGACTAAGTGCTGCGACCGCCTATGCACTTGCGGGCCTGGCACTGCCTGTACCTGCGCGGGCGGCAACCCCGCAAAAGGGCGGCGTGCTCAGGGTTGCGATGCCCGTCAAGGAACTGAAGGATCCGCGTACTTTCGACTGGGGCGAGATGGGCAATCTCGGCAGGCAGTTTATCGAGCCCTTTGTCAAATACACCGCCAACTACACGTTCGAGCCCATGCTTCTCGAAAGCTGGGACGTCAACGACGATGCGACGCAGTACGTGCTGCATCTGCGCAAAGGCGTGAAATGGAACAATGGAGACGACTTCACAGCGGAGGATGCGATATTCAACATCAATCGCTGGTGTGACAAGAAGACCCCGGGCAATTCGATGGCTGGGCGCATGGCCGCACTTATCGATCCCGCAACCGGTAAAGCGCGAGCGGACGCCATCGCCAGGGTTGACGATCATACGGTCAAGCTGTCTTTGTCGAAATCGGACATCTCGCTGATTGCGAACTTCGCCGATTTTCCCGCACTCATCGTCCACCGCAGTTACGAGGAAACGGGTTCCGATCTGGTGACGCACCCCATTGGGACAGGGCCGTTTGAACTCGTCTCCTTCGAAACGTCGGTACGTGCCGTCTACAAACGCCGGGACGGCTGGTGGGGCGGCGAAACCTACCTGGATGGCGTCGAGTTCATTGACTACGGCACCGATCCCAATGCACTCGCCAGTGCATTCGAAGCAGGCGAAGTCGACGCCAATTTCGAAACCACCGGCGATCAGATTCAAGTGCTGGATTCAATGGGGCTTGCCCGCAGCGAAGCTCCCACCGCAGCGACCGCTGTTGCCCGGTTCAATGTGAGAAACAAGCCCTACGACGATCAGCGCGTGCGCAACGCAATGCAACTCGCCGTCGACAATGCTGCAGTCCTGACGCTTGGGTATAGCGGCCGCGGCAATGTCGCCGAAAACCATCATGTCTGCCCAATTCACCCCGAGTACTTCCCTTTGCCGAAGCTGGAGCGGAATCTCGAAAAGGCTGCGGCCCTGATGCAGGAAGCCGGCATGGTGGATTTCGAACATGAACTGATCAGCAGCGATGACGATTGGCATCGGGGGACGGCCGACGCGATCGCGGGGCAGTTACGAGAAGCGGGCTTCAAGGTCAAGCGAACCGTGCTGCCTAGTTCCACATTCTGGAATGACTGGACGAAGTTTCCGTTTTCGCTGACCGGGTGGACGATGCGTCCTCTGGGCGTCCAGATCCTTGCGCTCGCGTATCGGAGCGGTGAGGCCTGGAACGAAACCGGGTTTGCCAACGATGAGTTCGATACAAAACTAAACGAGGCGCTTTCGATTTCCGATGTCGACAAACGTCGCAACGCCATGGAAGACATCGAAAAGATCCTCCAAGGGTCAGGGGTGATCATCCAGCCCTACTGGCGCAAGGTCTTTGCCCACTTCATCCCAAAGGTCAAAGACCATCATGCTCATCCGCTTCTCCAAATTCAGCTCGAGAAGGTGTGGCTCGAACCCTGAAGTCGCGCACCGCCGGGCCGGGCATGACGGACTCGCCTGCCACAATCACCTAGGGACCGCTGCCGATGTCAGTTTTTGGGCGAACGGCAGCAGCTACGGTGCTCATCGACCGGAGACCAAGCTTGGCACTACGCGCTTTGCGGTTATTCCGCCAAGTAAGGTTTTTGGAAGACGACATCCAAGCGTGAGTGACCTTGTTTCCGCCGCGACATGAAGCCGTTCTTTTAGATATGCTCCCTGTGGCGCGAAACCTTTTCGCGATTTCCGCAGGTTTGCATGCTGCACCAGCGGCGTTTGCCGCCTCGTGATGTGTCCAGGAAAAGCCAGCCGCAGCGTGGACAGGAGCGCAGCCTTTCTCGCGGCAGGGTGAAGTAGGCTTCCACCGACAGGGCCGCCAGGAATGCGATGACGGCGTCAAAGTGCCACCGCTTAATCAGCGTGAGTTCCGGTCGCGCGCCGTTGGGTTCGATGGAACCAGTGGCAAGCCCGGTTGCTGTCCCGGAGAAAAGGAAGCTCAGCGGTTGCACTGCAGGAGGCTTTCCTGCAGCGATGGTCCCGAAGACCTCGGCAGACGCCTCCCGGACCGCATGGACCCTTCCACCAACGCATCGCCGGTTATGCTGGCGATCGCTTTTGCCTGGCGAGCATCGGCTAGTCCCAATGCGTTAAGCCAATTTCCGATGTCGTGGGCGGATTTGAGCAGCTCGTTATCCTGCTCGGGCACTCGCCGGTTGAACACCGCATTCGCAAGGTCGAGGGCGGGATGCCCCCCGATGAAATGCTCTGGCACCCATTTGGTATGTGCGCTCGCCACGGAACATAACCCTTATCTGCGTGTTATCCGGTTACTAAGGATGTAACCGGTATTGAGATGATATCAGGTTACGGGAGGTCAGTCGATGCTCCCTCAACCCGAGAAGGAGAAATGAGGTGCAGACCTATCGCCATAAGACCCGCCATGAGACGATCAATGAGTGCGCCGGGCGCGTGGTTGGGCGCGCTTAGCAAAGCATTGGTTGTTTGATAATCGGCGCCGACGGATTTCACGGACGTCCGGGCGGTAAGCATACGTGGGCACCGCCCGCGTTTGCCGCATTGCAGCGCCTCACCGGCGTCGTACCCTGACATTTCAGCTTATCAGCCATCCAAAACCTGCCAGTCGGGTTTCCACCCCACTTGAAGTCTACGGGAATCCTTTTCCTCGATCTTGCAACGGATTCGTTCCGGCAAGGTCAGCTGCTAGGCTGAAGTCATCCGCAAGTGCACGTTTCGCGAGCTCTTTGCGGATCCAAACAGCACAAACAATCTCCGTTGGCGGATGGATCAAAGCCTAGCAGGCTGGCATCGTGTTGCTCGACAAGAGTGCCTTTCCGATGTCTCCGTCGAGAGCAAACCGCTCGCAGCGCTCGCCGTCGGACTCATCAATGTAGCTTTCTACATGTTTGAAGCCGAGCTTGGCCAAAATCCGCAGCGACGCGAAATTGCGCGCAACCGCCTCGGCTGTCACCTGTTGAAGCGTCAGAGTTTCAAAGGCGTAGCGGAGGACTTCGCGCGCCGCCTCGCTGCCCAGTCCCTGCCCCCAATGCGCACGCGCAAGCACAAATCCCAATGCGGCTGTCTGGGCGTCGGTTGCGCCGAAAGACAGGGTTATCGTCCCGATCGCGTCCGATATTCCTACTTGGTCTATGGACCACTTGATCGCCTTACAGTCAATGAACTGCTGACGCGAACGGGCGAACCATCGCGCGCCTGCACTTATGTCGTCGGGAACGGGATCGCCGGCAAGGGAGGCGGACTCGAAATCCGTCGCGCGCGCAAACCATGCTGGGATATCCCGTTCACTCGGCGCCCGGAGCACGAGCCTTGGTGTCGTGAGCTTAGGAAATAGGACTGGTTCCATAAGGCATTTTCGATCTGAGGCGGTGCCAATGCAACAGCACTGGCGGGGTCGCGTCAGCCAATGCGAGAGGCGCACAAATTTCGCCGACGATGCCCACGGGCGGTTTGGGGCTGACAGCAGACAGTCCGGCTTCGAGCCTCTGATGTGCAATAGCTGCCGGCAGAAAAGCGCGTCGATCCCAGAGACGGCTTCCGCCCCCACAGACGGCAATAGCTGCCATTCCTCTCCCCAACCCATTTTCGCCGAACCATGCGTGGTTAAACGATCAGACAGCGACCCATCTCATTCGGCACCTGTACCGTAGTCGCAATTACGTACCGCAGAATGTATTGAGGACGCGCTCTTCGTCTGCTGGTGGCTGCGCGTATTCCTCCATCTCGGGCTGCTCGTCGAACGGGCGCGCCAGGACGGCGAGCAAGCTCTGGAAAGGGCGAAAGTCGCCTTCATCGGTGGCGGCGGCGATGGCAGCTTCGACACGGTGATTGCGTGCTATGTACTTCGGGTTCACCCTGCGCATCCGAGCACGCCGGTCGGCTGCATTCTCCGGCTCGCGAGCCAGCCGTTCACGCCAGCGCGAAGCCCAGCTATCGAAAGCAGTAGGGTCGATGAAGTGGTTGCGGACTCGGCCTGCGCCGCCGATCTCATGCGCGAGATCGCGAAATGTAAGGGTGAAATCCGCCCCGTTGCGCGCCATCAGGTCAAGCAGTTCGGCAGCAAGATCAAGGTCGCCCGGCTGTTCGGTAAACAGCCCGATCTTGTGGCGGATGCCTTCATGAAACGCAGCCTCGTAGCGTGCCTGGAACGATCCGATCACCGCTTTCGCCTGTTTAAAGCCTTCATCGTCTCCGCCTGCTTCGCTTCCCAGAATGGGCAGCAGCGCTTCGGCCAGTCGCGCCAGGTTCCAGACGGTGATGCGGGGCTGGTTTGCAAACGCGTAGCGGCCTTGATGGTCGATGGAACTGAACACAGTCGCCGGATGATAGGCGTCCATGAACGCACATGGACCATAATCGATCGTCTCGCCAGAAATTGCGACGTTGTCGGTATTGAGGACGCCATGGATAAAGCCGACCAGCATCCATTGTGCCACCAGCTTCGCCTGCGCTTCTACAACGGCATTGAGGAACCCAAGGTAGCGACGGGGGACTTCGGTGAGATGCGGATAGTGCCGCGCAATTGCGTAGTCCGCCAACGCCCTCAGGCCGTCGATGTCTTCCCGTACGGCAAGGTACTGGAACGTGCCGACGCGGATGTGGCTGGCGGCAACGCGCGCTATCAGCGCTCCGGGAAGCCTGGTCTCGCGGTAGACGTGCTCGCCAGTGGCAACCAGCGATAGGGTTCGCGTAGTTGGGATCCCGAGTGCGTGCATCGCTTCGCTGACGATGTACTCGCGCATCATCGGTCCGAGCGCTGCGCGCCCATCGCCATTGCGGGAAAACCGGGTCGGACCGGAGCCCTTCAATTGAACGTCGCGCAATTGGCCGCTCAACGCCGTGCCCTTCAACACCCCAATACCGGGGTCCCTTTTGCGCGAAAAACCAGGGTCCCAATTCCGTGGTCATTGACACGCAGGCGCAGCGTGACGAGCTGTGGCAGGCAGAAGCGTTGGGAAGCCTTATTCGTCTCGGCGGCTCATTGGCCTGTTTGGACATGAACAAGGCGGTGAATTGAGTCGTGGTGGCCAGCGAGCTACCCTTTTGCCTGACAGAGTACCTTTTTCAGAACTGGCGGAGCATCACTGTGGTCGCCAATCTGCTGGCGGGCATTTAGCGGTGCTTGGTGCGGTACTGGATGGGCGACGGCGCTCGAGACGCTCTATCGCGTTGTTGCTCGTCGAGGCGGCTCGATATTTTCCGATTGCTGAAGCTTACCTCGACTACGCGCAGGACGCATATGCAGCATCGCCGTCGCCCAATTTTGTCGCGAACAAGCTCTTGGCAGGGCGCACGCCATGGTGAAGCAAGCAGACCGGCACTGTATCAGATCGTTCTGCGGGGAACCCGCCAGGCAAGAACGCAAGCCCTGGCGCAGAAGGCGGCGATGGTCAGGAATACACCCTGAAAGGCCCAGTCGAAATCTGACTGCAAATACTCATGCGCAAACCCGGGCACGGCCGCCAGACCAGCCTGGAGTTTCTGCTCCGTCTTCGGGCCGTTGGCACTGAGAAGTGCAGACATCATCACGCCGCCCAGCGCAGTTCCGCAGGCGGCACCGATCGAGCGTGACAGCGTGACCGACGCGGAAGCCACCCCAAGCATCTTGCCACCGGCTTCGGCCATGACCGTCAATTGCACAACGCCCATAACCGTTCCCATGGCGGCCGCCACGACGCTGAACCAAAGCACGACCGCAATGGTGGACAGATGTGATATCCAAAATGCCAGCGTGACCAGGATCGCGGTTCCAGCGGACAAGGCGATCGAGGGGAACAGCATCGTCAGGCCGGTGCGGCTGACGAGCAGACTGGTCGCAATCGAGCCGACGCCGACGCCGAGCGTCATCGGCAACAACATGAGACCGATGTCCGCAGCTGAAGCATCGCGAGCGACACCGAGATAGACCGGCACGAAGGTCATAAGCGAAACGTAGAGCGCGCCGTGGAACATTGCCAAGAACTCACTGAGCCGGATGGTCGGGTTGTGGAAGAACATCAGTGGCAGCAAGGGATCGCGCGACGAGATGCGGGTGCATGGCCGCGTAGAGGCCGGCACATCGGTCAAGGTCATCGCTGGTGCTCTCTCTGGCCTTCATGGTCCGGTGTCAGCATCGACCGACGCTCACGTCATCATGATGCTGCAGATGTTCGGGCGGGAGGTGGCGGCAAAGGTGCCGCTTGAAAAATTGGGCCAAACAGGATAGTTACATTTGCAACTGATTTGGCGAAACGCTTGTCTGTGCGGGGCCTGAGTGTCACCAGCCGAAGCGATGCGGGGCAAAATCGCCGCCCCGCCGCTGGGGAAATGCACCCAATTGGGAGTAGTCGGTTTCCGCTGCCATCGCTAACAGACAGCAGCGGAAACGCCTTCATCAGTTGTAAATCTTGACGATTTTGCGAGTCCCCGGCTCAACGAGGACTGTCTTATTGTCGATGACGACATACTGGTATGTGACGTCTGGGACGCCTTCAATGGAGTGAACCTCAACCGTCTCCGGCAACGCTGTACCGACGTTGAGTTCCACGCCTGGCAGAGTGATAGAGGCGAGAGGCTTTTTCTTGATGTACTCGCGGATGACGGTCTCGCGTTCAGGGGTGATAATTACATCCTGAGCCCACGCGGCGGAGAAGCTGGTTGCTAGTGCCAATGCTGCAATCACTGCGATCTTCATCAGAGAACTCCTGGTTTTGCTTACGTCCCCTGGGGAGGACAACGCAGGCATTCCCGTTGAGTTCCTGAACGATTCTGATTTCCCCCGAGCGCCCAGTTCCTACGATGAAGGCTGCAATCGTTTAGCGCTCAAGTACATGAGCGCTGCCGCTGCCTTCGTTCTCTCCCAGCCGACTGCTTCAGCACTATCCAGAAGCCTGTCGAGATGAATTGCGAGAGCGTCCTGGCAATCACCGTCATAGTCCACCGAAAGGGGCTGATGCTGCGGGGATCTGACTGTCTCTACCTTACCCATATTTTGGTCACCTCGTTGTTTCGCTCCGGCCAATATCTCTTTTTTCGCGACGTCGTCCTCAAGAGATCATGTCGACCGCTCAAACCGGCGAAAGGATCAACACATGCCCCGACCATCTGAGATGACACAGGAGATATGCGACGCGATCTGTCGGATATCAGTGGTCATCCCTTGTAAGGGAAGCCCGGTTCCTGGCGAAAAAACGCTAACGGCACGGCTTCAGTTCTATCCGATCTTCCTGATGCGCCCCTTTTCCAGTTGGAACACTCCACTGGTCCCGCCCTGTTGTTCGAGGTCCGTTAGAAGCTCGTCCCAACAACCTAGATATTCGCCGCAATCCTCACATGATATCGGCGTGTCAGCCTCAACGTCGTGAGGAATTCGCAACCGAATTGTTTGGCAATAAGGACATTCGAGCCTGTGATCGAGGTACCCATTGATGCCCATTATCGTATCCTCACACGCGTAGATGAGATGACGCGCGCCGGAGGAACGCGTCCGCTTAGAGACCTCTCCTGTGTTGACCTAAGTAGCGAAAGTAGAGAGCGCCCGCGCCAGGAGGGGGGCTGGCAGCGCGGGCGCAAGGCTCTCTCGGTTGCCGGGTGGGGGGATGGCAAGGGGCGAGGCTTAAGGGGCGATCCTATTCCCTATTGAGGTAGCGTCAAGTGCCTGGGCCAGCATGCCTGACCTAGCTAGCGGACCATTTTTATATTGCCAAATAACGATGCCCGGAGCGTACACGCGCCCCTCAGTGATCGCGCTCCGGAGCAGGGGGCCTGCCGCTTCTTTTCCAACCGGGAAGCGGTGGGCCTTTTCCATGTCGGAGACTTCGCCAGGTGGAGTGGGTCGATGAGGGCGCCCCGCTGGCTTCGGCTGGCGGGGCTTTTGCGTTTGATAAGGCTGGGATTGCCTTTCCGCATGGCGGAATGACCGTACCACCTCGCAAACAAAAACCCCGGCCGGAGCCGGGGTTTGAAACGTCGCATGACTGCTACTCAGAATTTGTAAGCTAGACCGACTCGGACATCGCTGGTCTTGAAGCCAAAGCTGCCTGAGGCGCCTCCTTCGGAGAAGTCCAGATCACCATAGTCCGAGTATCTATACTCAGCCCGGCCCGTAAGGTTGTCGGTGAAGGCATATTCTACACCCACACCAACCGTCCACCCGACCAGGGTGTCGCTGTATTCCTGAACCGGCGTCCCACCGGTGAAAACGGTTGCGTCAGCTCCCGCAAATGCCACGCCACCGGCGATGTAAGGCAGGAACCGATCCACGGCATAGCCAAGCTTGGCTCGCACCGCGCCCGTCCAATTCAATTCGTAGTCGACGCCGCCACCTGGAACTGGAATACCGAAGAGGAATGCTTGGCCAAAGCCATCAATGCCAGACCATGCAATATCGGCGTCAATGCCCACCACGATGTTGTTGGCCAGCTGGTGGTTGTATCCCGCATAGACTCCACCCAACCAGCCATCGATATCCGCAGGGGCAGCAACCACACCGACATCAGATGACAAGTCGCCGTCGCCCCAGCCGTAACCCGCTTGAAGACCAACGTATCCGCCAGTCCACACAAATCCTGCCGGCGAAATCTCAGGGGTTGGCTCAAGCACGACCGCATCGGCCGCGGAAGCGATGCCTGATAGGCCGAGCAAGAACACGCTTGATAGCAAAAACTTCGTCACAACAGTTCTCCGATTTGATCCCCCAGCAGAAAGTAACACGGGGCCGAGAAGTTCATACGACCCTGGCCCCGTTTTCTATAATTCGCTTAGTAGAGTTGCCAAAATACAACAGCTTTTTGGGTCTGCCCGCATGACGCAAGTGTTTCCGGACCTTTCAATTGCTTGGCTCTGGCGTCACCCGCCCTACTTGGCAGCTCTGCAGATGAGCCCCGCTGCCGAAGGGGGGCTGGGGCCCTTTTTGCTTTTAGGCGTTCCCATCCACTTCGTCGTCTTCGTCGAGCATCGGCACGCAGATACTCGCCGTGCTCCAACCAGTCGCCCGGGGTTTACCGGCCGTTAACGCCGCCGCTACGGCTTTCGCCTCTCGTTGAATGCGTGTTATTAGCGCCTGCTAACTGAACGTTGGGCAGATTCTTTACCCCGCTGGCTTCGGCTGGCGGGGCTTTTTTGCGTTTGTGCTTAGCGCTGTGCAAACCGAGCGGCAAGGCTTTGCCGGCTTCCAGGACCCTAGGTGTCAGAGCTATCCAAGTACTGCCTGAACTCGTCGATGTGCGTCCAATCGAGGTTAGCGCCCGACTCCGTGGCAATGGAGGCTGTAGGGATCCTGTCGGCCTTTGGAATCGAGAGCGCGTGTTTTAGCGCGTCCCGGAAGGTATCGAAGGCCATCCCTTCGGCTTGCTCGCTCTGAAACCAGATGGCGGGTTCGTTCATATCAAATGGCATACTCACCTCAAGGTGCTGATCTCGACGGGCTGGTCCACTGAAGACACGTTGCGTGCCCGATCTAAGAACCCAAAGACCATGAGCCCAACCATCATCAGGGCAAGGGCGAACAGCATCTGCAGTTTCTTCTCTTAGTATCGCGGCACCTCGGGAGCGGTGGGTCCTTCACGGCTGGTGTTTTGCATGTGGTCGTGCAGTAGATTGATTTCTGCCCAACCAAATTGAACGCCTGACTGCGTCACAATGCTGGCCGCCTGCCGTTGTCGGGCCGACGGAATCGAGATCGCATGCCGAACCGCTTGGGAAAGGTAAGTAAAAAACAGCCCGTGTGTGAACCTGTTTTCGTAGAAGGTCGCGGGCTCTCTTAGCTCCACTCCTTCTGGATGGGGTTGAGGAACGTTAAGCGCGCCTGAAAGTTCCCAGAAGAGCGCAGACTGAAGAACCACCGGCGCCGGGCCTGCTCAATCCACCCGACAGTGGCGCCGACCTCTCCGCGTCTGTGCGGGCCACTGGCCAGCGTCACGATCGGATTCCAGGCCGGGGCGGACAGTGCTAACGTCCGTGAGGCGAACAAGGCGTCGTCAGTCCATGATGTATACGACCTTGTAGGTCTGGGGATCGATAAGCAGCAGTCACATTGGCAATGTAGGCCTTCGGTGAGCACGAGCCCCGCTGCCGAAAGGTGGCGGGGCTTTTGTCGTAAAGGTGATGGAACGATTCCGGTCTCTGGCACTTGGTTGCCAGGAGAGCGGTGCCATGACAGACATCCATCATTTGGCAGACTTGGAATTCATCCAAACTGAGTTGCACGCCATCAGGAAGCATATTGGGCGGTCAGCCGCTAAAGCCCTCTTAGAGGAAGTTGACACGCTGCTTTCAGTCACGGAAAGCAGTTTAGGGCTTGTTGTCGCAAAAGTGCGGGATGCCCCGCAAGCATCAAGTAGTTCACGCTAGGCGTTTGATCCGGCCCTGCTCAATCTGAAATATCCCGTGGGTGCCGCCTTAGCGTTCGAAGTCGCTTTGCAGGTCATCCCAAAGGCCCAGATACGCACCGCAGTCGATACAGGAGATTCGGGTTTCGGGACCTGCATCGGCGGGAATTCTTAGCTTGATGGTGCCACAGAACGGCATTCGAGCTTGTGATCGAGGTACTGGGCGTCGCCCATGGTCGGCTCCCTGGTACAAAGATGAACCCCAAAGCTAGAGAAGGCCCAGAGGGCGCCCGCGCCAGGAGGGGGCTGAGGTGGCGCGGGCGCAAGGCTCTCTCGGTTGCCGGGGCGGGGGACGCTGGGGCAAGAGGGTGAGCGTAAATGCGATTTTATTCTCTGCTTACGTAACGTCAAGTGTCTGTAGGCTCTGCTAAGGGAGGAGCTTTTGCTGATCCGACATTCACCGGCCGATAAAGACTAGGACGGCACCACCGGCGGCCGAGGCGGAGGGAGCTATTGCGAGTGGCTAGCGGTGTGTTAGATTAGGATTTGCTAACTGAAACATTTGGGTAGACGCATTAGCCCGCAGGCTTGGGCCTGCGGTTTTTTTCGTTACCCCATCCTGCATTTCCCCGCCCTGCAACCATACGAGCTTCTCTACGTTGGGGCACAGGGGCTTCTCCAGGGAGAAGGTAATGCAGAAAATTCTCATTGCATTGGGCATTATCGCCCTCACGAGTGCCGCCGCTTTGGCTAGCTCCACAGAAGGTGTGGTAAAAGAATATATCAAGCACACCAAGATAATTAAGCTAGAAGACGGCAACAGTTACGCTGTGCCGTTTGAGGTTGCCGTGCCATCCGAACTTCCCCCTGGGTCAAAGGTTTTAATTACGTTGGATGACAGGGATTCCCGCAAGGTAACTGGTGTCAGCGTTTCACCGAGGTAGGAGGCGCCTCCACAGCACTTTATGCCCCCGCCCGAAAAGCCCCGCCTAACAGCGCGCTGGCGTTGGGATTGGGCATCGCGAGCGGACCTAGCTGGGTCCAAACGGAGCAGCCAGCCCAAGGCCAGGCTACGGAGTGTGCAGCCGGGGCCCAATCGGCGGACTGTCCCAAGCCGGAAGGGTCGAAAGGCAGCAAGCAGGACCGGGTAGCTCCCGAAGGCGGTGCGGCGACTGAAGGCAGTGGAACGACCAGCGAGGGAACTGCCCAGCCCGAGAAGCCGGCTGCGGATGCCCAAAAACCCAAGGCAAGTGAGCAAGGACAAGCCAGTGAACCTGCAGGCGGTCAACAGGCCGAGCAGCCAAAACAGCCAGCCTCAGGGACTGACGCGGAACAACCCGCTCAAAGCGGCCAGGGTGAGCAGCCGAAACAGGGCGAAGCCACCCAGCAGAACGTCAACATTACTATCGAGCAAAAGACCGAGATCACCCAGATCATCAAGGAAGAGAAGGTCGAGCCGATCACCGTAAATGTAGACGTATCGGTCGGCGTGGTAGTGCCGCAGACCGTGAAGGTGAAGTTGAGACCGCTTCCGCCCAGAATCGTCAAAATCGTTCCAGCCTACGCAGACTATCTGTTCTTCCTGCTAGCCGATGGACGTATCGTGATCGTTGAACCTTCGACACTCAAGATAGTCGTAATCCTGGTCTAGAACCCTAGGGAACGCTTACGGTACGTTGACGTTATATTCATTGAGCGCGCGCGCTCCGTTGATGAACACACTTTGCGTCGCTCACAGGGGGCCTGCTGGATCGCATCCCAGCAGGCCTTCTACGATTGGTAGGTTCCAAAACGGTTGTCGAAACCAGGAACTTTCCGCGAGGTAATTCGTTCTGCTCTTGCGAGGATGAGTGGCGTGGTTTTGTCCTTTTCCCACGCCCACCAAAGCCCCGTTTGTCCGCGGGGCTTTGGTGTATATGGGCTCGCGAGCCGAACCGCGAATATTGCTAGGATTGATCACGGCTCGTTGAAGTCCACGCAAATAACTTCATCAGGGCCTTCCTGCGGGATTTGCTCGCATGTCGTCAACGAGGGGCCCAGCCAATGGCTGGCTTGGTCGCCAAGACGCGTCGCCTCATCAGCAGCAAGCTCGCGTGCTCGCTCCTCCGAACTCGCGCGAATGACGATCTCAATGATCTGCTCGCGGAGGCCGTTTGGATTCATAAGAAGATACAGTTTCGCCATTCGTTTTTTTCTGGACCCATTATAGGCTGGCAGCGTCGTCACCTCGATGGCCCGAGGCGAACGGTTCCGCCCGTCCCGGTCGATGTTATCTTGGATGCGCGACCATGCCCTTTGCAAGCGATCCAACTCAGTGACGTGCATCGAGCACGAGTGCCGATGTCTTCGCTTTATGCGCTGCTTGGTTTTGCGCCGGCACTGTATAGGCGTACCGGCCGTTGGTCCTCCAATCCGCGGCGCTTCGTGGACTGGGATGTCCGTCTAGGTGAAGGGTTTCGGGTGCCAGCCGGCGTACGAAAGCCTCTCATGCAGGAACCCGCGGGCCACAGTCGATGTCTATGGGGATTTCGATTTTTGGCTGATGTCGGCGATGGCGTAACCGTCTCGCGGAAGCGCCGTAATCGACACGAGCGGACCGCTCCATGAAGTTTGTGCGCGGCTTTCCAGGCTCGGCGTGCAGCCGGACACATCTCTGTCGGTGTCGATGGTCACCATGTGCGTGTGCAGATCCGCTACCGGAGACTGAGTGCCAGCGGTTTGAAGGTTGAGCATGCCATGCCAAATCATGGATGGTTCTCCGGGTTCGCCGTGGTTGTGTCTGGCGGTGCGCGCGGCTGCCTCCATCGTTCGAACGCCTCGATGACGATCATGCGTCCGCCGCAGCACGGGCATGACGGGCGGAATTCGTCCGGTTCGTCCTGGGCATCGTCATCGGGAGGTGGGGCAACGCAAAGCAGTTCGCGGGCGCGTGCGATGCGGTTCTTCCGAGTCGAGCCGGCGAGCAGGCCGTAATGACGGATGCGGTGGAAGCCGCGCGGCAGGACATGGAGCAGGAAGCGGCGAATGAACTCATCAGTCGCGAGCGTCATGACCTGCTGCCGGTCGGTGCCGTTGCGACGATAATCCTTGTAGCGGAAGGTGACGCCGCTCTCGTCGAAGTTGATCAGCCGGCGGTTCGAGATCGAGACCCGGTGGGTGTAGCGCGATAAATAGGCGAGCACTGCCTCCGGTCCCCCGAACGGTGCCTTGGCGTAAACAACCCAGCGCTTCTTCCCGACGGGAGCCAGGTGGTGCAGGAAGGCCCGCCGTTTGGCGAGGTACGCCATCGACCCAAAGAAGGCGAGCCGGCCGGCGTCGTGCAGCGCGATCAGCCGTGTGAGGAAGAGCCGGCGGAAGAGCTTGCCGAGCACGAGCACGGGAAGAAGGAAGGCCGGGCGCGACGAGATCCAGCGGCTCCCGTCCGGCGCGATGCCGCCGCCTGGTACGATCATGTGGACATGCGGGTGGTGGGTCATCGCCGAGCCCCAGGTGTGGAGCACAGCGGTTATGCCGATGCGCGCGCCGAGGTGCCTCGGATCGGCCGCGATGGTCAGCATGGTCTCCGATGCCGCCTTGAACAGCAGGTCGTAGACCAGCGCCTTGTTCTGGAAGGCGATGTCGGCGACCTCGGCGGGCAGCGTGAACACGACATGGAAGTAGCCGACCGGCAGTAGGTCAGCCTCCCGCTCGGCAAGCCAGGCGCGCGCGGCCGCACCCTGGCACTTCGGACAGTACCGGTTGCGGCAGCTATTGTAAGCGATCCGCCACTGGCCGCAGTCCTCGCAGGCTTCGACATGACCACCAAGAGCTGTGGTGCGGCAGTGCTCGATCGCCGACATGACCTTGAGCTGGGTGAGGCCCAGGTGTCTGGCATGGGCGGCCCGGTAGGCAGGACCGGCGACACGGAAGATGTCGGCGACCTCCAGATCCGCGCGCACGGATCAGCCGGGCGGCGTCTTGCCTTCCATCAGTGCCATGAGCCGGTCGAGTGGCCCGGCGACCGCGTGGATCGTCCGGGTCGAGACCTTGGTGTAGAGCGCGGTCGTATCGAGCTTGCTGTGGCCGAGCAGCACCTGGATGACGCGGATGTCGACGTCTTGTTCGAGCAGATGGGTGGCGAAGCTGTGCCGCAGCGTGTGCGGGCTGACGCGCTTGCGGATGCCGGCGACTTCGGCTGCCTCCTGAACCGCGCGGTGCAGTTGCCGCGAAGAGATCGGATCGGTGCAGCTGCGCCCGGGGAACAGCCAGCCATGCGGGAGCATCACCCCGCGCCGCTTGCCTTCGCGCCACCACAGCCGCAGCAGTTCCAGCAGCTGCGGCGAGAGCATAGCGTTGCGATCCTTGCGACCCTTGCCCTGTTCAACGCGGATCAGCATGCGCGTGCTGTCGATGTCGTCGACCTTGAGATGAGCGACCTCGGACACACGAAGACCAGCGCCATAAGCGGTGCCGAGCGCGGCCTTGTACTTGATGCCTGGTGCTGCTTCGAGCAGCCGGGCGGCTTCCTCCACGCTCAGCACGTCGGGTAGCTTGCGCTGATACCGGGTGATCACCAGCGCACGCGCGAGATCCCGCCGCTTCAGCGTCACCAGGAACAGGAACCGCAGTGCGGAGACCCCACCGTTTATCGTCGCAGGGCCGACGCCGTTCTCATGCTGATACAGCTGGAAGCGGCGGATGTCCTCGGACGTCGCGGAATCGGGAGAGCGTCGGAGGAAGACTGCGAAGCGCCGGACGTGACGAACGTAGTCCTGCTGGGTATGGGAGCCCAGGCCGCGCATGAGCATGTCTTGCTGCATGCGCTGGCGAAGCGGCGTGGTCGGTGCATTGGTCAACAGGGTATCCATGGCGAGTTCCTCTCGTTGAAGGGAACTCCATGGTCAGGCCGCAGCTTCTACCCGCTCAAGGCCCATGCCTGTCGCGTCATCTCAGAACGAGGCGACTCTCCCGCGAAGCGGGTTAGTGCATGGGGCCGATTCCTGACCGGCAACTTCACGGTACCAATCGTCAAAAGCGGACATTCAGGTAGACATTCAGAAATGTTGTCATCTGCCCCTTAGTGGACCTACAGTTTGCGGCTCGTATGAGGCGCCTTTGGTATTGTTAGTAGTGGTAGGAAATTATGCGCATTCGGTCGGCGATTATCGATGACTACGAGGCGCTTTGCGCCATCGATTCCGTTGCTGAGACGAGCCTAGAGCGCCGTGATCAAATTCGCAGCTGGCTCGGATCGGCGTGCTGTCATGTTGCTGAGAGAAATGGCCGGGTAGCCGCTTACGGCGTGCTGACAAAGCACTTCTTTGGCCAGCCTTTTGTCGAGATGGTGATGGTGGGCCGAGAATTCCGTCGTCAGGGATTGGGCGCGTCGATCATCAAGCATTTCCAATCGATTATCCCTGATCGGAAACTATTCAGCTCCACCAACATGTCCAACAGGCCAATGCAGATGCTGTTTGCTGAGTTGGGCTTCAGGCCGAGCGGGCACGTCGACAACCTTGATGAAGGGGATCCGGAGATCATTTTCTACCACGCCGCCCCTTAGGCGGGAGTAGTACGGGCTTCCGTTTTCTACTTCGTTTGGGAACAGTCCGTTTCGGGGCCGAGAGCGGACCGGCGGCTTTCGGCGTTCGAAGTACGGCAGCGGACGTTCGCCCCCGTGAGACTAAGGCTCAGACAGACGCTTTCTGCCATCCATAGTATCCGATCAAGGGCGGCAGCTATCGGCAGCGCAGAGTGCTTCATCCCTCATGACCCATCCCAGGAGGATTCGGTCACAGCGATCCGTTTTGAGGAACATATCCTATCGACCGGCTGCGATGTCAGACCGTTCCCGATCAAGGCAAGGGGTGCTCAAGCTGATGGAGGCCGGGCGCCGGCTTTTCTCCAACCATTCTGGTTCAATGAGGCAAGGTGCCCACTCGGCGACGCCGTAGGCGACCTTTTCGCGGGCCGCTACGAGTAGCCCTGCCGGCCTTAGCAGTCGCGATCCAGGCGGCGTTTGAGGCGCTGTGCCGAGGTCATTTCTCCCTCTTCGTCTTCCTCCTCGTCGTCGCCCGAGGCCACGTCGCGGGACAGCATGATCAGCGCGTAGCCGTCGCGTTGCACCAAGACCTGCTCATAGAGAGGCGCCGGCTGGCGTCCCCTTTCCACATGGAGCCACACGCCGGCGTCGGTCTCGTCGATGTCGCTGGCCACGCCCTGTTCATGTGTCCGGCGGCGCAGGAGGGAGTGCGCGGGGACCATAGCCCCGGCAGGGATCGCCAGCTTGGGAAATTTGAGCGCGTTATGATAATCGCGCAGCACCCTGCCGTTGTGCGTCACCACGACCGCGACTGGCTCTTCGCGGAAGTGCACATAAGCGCGGGCGGTGGCCTCTTTGCTGACGTCGTACTTTCTGGCGATGGCCGTCATCTGACGGATGTCGGGATCCTTGCCGACCGCCACATCGACCCGGAATTTCGGCGGCGGCAGAAGGAGCTGCGAGGCAAAGCGATTGGCCTCGACTTCCATTTTCAGCCGCCGGTCCGACTCGCCGCCCTTCAGCTCCCGCATGTCCTGCAACTTGCACAGAAATTGCCCTTCGGCTGACGGCACATGCGACGGCATCAGGAAATGTCCGAGCTCGTGAGCGATCGTGAAGCGACGCCGCTCTCGCGGGCTTGCCGCGTTGAAAAGGATCGTGCCCTTGAATTTGTCCGGCGTGGTGATCAGCCCGCCTTCGAAGCCTTTCGTAGTAAGTGGCAAGATTTCGTGGATATCCAGCCTCAGGCATAGCTCTTCGATCGGCACCGGGATCGGCAGTTGAGGCTCACACTTGAGGATCTCGAGAACGAGGCGTTCGGGGCTGCCCGCGTCGGCCAGGTCCATCCGGGTGATGTTCATGGTTTGCGGCTGGCCTTCAGCCGCTCAGCAATCAGCGCGATGGTCTGGCGGTCCTCCGGTTCCAGTTCGCTGAGGTTGCGATAGAGGGCGATCAGATCAGGCTCCTCCTCCGCAGCGGTCGGATCTTCACCCACCAATTCGGCAACGCCGATCTTGTAATAGTCGGCAAGGCCCTTCAGCAAGCCTAGGGACGGGTTCTTGCTCGCGCCGCGCTCCAGGTCCCAGATATGCGCCTTCGAGGCGCCGACCGCGTCGGCGACCTCCTGCAGCGATTTCCCGCTGCGCACGCGCAGCTGCTTCAGCTTGACGGCCAGTTCCACCATTCAGTCTTTCTCCGGAATCACGTGTGGCGCGCTCGCTTTCGCGGCACGCCGTCTGATCAGGCACCACAACATCATACCACAGCCATTGACGCAAGCCTTGGCGTAAGATATAGCCTTACGAGTTTGTAGCAAATGAGCCTTAACGGAGCCTTTCATGAGCAAAAATCAGCATGTGGTACCTCGCGACGGTCAGTGGGGGGTGCTCGGCGCCGGCAACAGCCGGGCGACTTCTCTTCATCCGACCCAGGCCGATGCCATCGCATCGGCACGGCAGATCGCCATCAACCAGCATAGCGAGGTGGTCATCCATCGGCCCAACGGGCAGATCCGCGACTCCAACTCGTACGGCAACGACCCCTACCCTCCCAAGGGCTAACAGAAAGAAGCATACAATGACTGACAACGACGACAAGACGGGTCCTCACGATAAGACCATCACCATCGTGGTAAACGGCACCCCGCATCAGGTGCCAAAAAAGGACGAGCTGACCTATGCGGAGGTGGTGACTTACTTCGACCCCACCTACCCGCAGCACCCGCAGACGGTCTATTCGGTGACCTACACCCGCGGCGACAAGCCCAAAGAGGGCACACTGGCCCCCGGTGGCTCGGTCAAGGCCAAGAACGGGATGGACTTCCATGTTATTCCAACTAGCGAGTCATAATGCCGACATCCAGATGCTGATCGACCGGGGCTACGCGCTCCGGCTCGACAGCAACTACCTTGCCGCCAGGGACATCCCGTATCTCGACGCCGAGGGCGGCCTGTGTTGGGGTGCGATTGTCAGCACCATCAAAGATATCGACGGCACGCGGGTTCAGCCCGAGGACCATCAGGTCTTCTTTGCCGGCGGCGTGCCTCATGGACTTGACGGCAAGCCAATTCCGATGCTCGGCGGCGGTGCCGCCACCGTGACGCTGGCAAAGGACGACATCGTGGTGCAGCGGTCGTTCTCCAACAAGCCGCCCGGCGGCCTCCCGGACTTCTTCGTCAAGTTCGAACACTACCTGTCGATCCTCTCGGGGCCTGCCATTCACAAGTATCCGAACGCCAACCCTTTCACCTTCGACGTCGACGAGGACGCCGGCCCCGAAAGTGTTTTCCATTTCCGCGACACGCTGACGAGCCGGGCCCTGATCGGTGATCTCGCCGCGAAGTTCGCCAGCGAAGTGGTTGCCGTCATCGGATTGGGCGGGACCGGCGCCTATGTGCTGGATTTTCTGGTGAAGACTAATGTGCGTGAAATCAAGGGCTTCGATCCAAAGCCCTTCCACGTTCACAACGCGTTCCGCTCGCCCGGGCGGTTGCTGCAGGACGAGCTCGACAAGCCAAAGGCTGAAGTCTACCGGCAGCGCTACGAGAACTTTCGCAAGGGGCTGCATCTCGAAGCCAAGGCTATTGACAGCAATTGCGAAGCTGATTTCGCCGGCGTGACCTTCGCGTTCGTCTGCGTCGACAAGGGCACGGCACGTGCGGAAATCTTCGACCTGCTCATGCGCCTGGGCATTCCTTTCATCGACGTCGGAATGGGGCTGGTCCGCCAAAACGGTGCGCTTGCCGGCATGGTCCGCACGACCACGTTCCTGCCTGAAAATGCCGCCGAAGTCCGCGGCAAGGGACTGGTGCCGCTTACCGACCCGCCCGGCAACGAATATCGGCTCAACATCCAGATTGCCGAACTCAATGCCCTTAACGCCAGCATCGCCATGTTGCGTTATAAACAGCACTGCGGATTTTACGCACACGAGCTGCCGGCCTATAATTTGTTGATGAACACCGTCATGCCGCGCCTTTTTGCGGAGCCCGTCGAGTGACTGACTTCCGGTTGGCCGAGGTCCATTATGTGCCGGCGGTGCTGGAGCCCGGCGTGCTGTATGTCTCCGACGAGTACAAGATCGCGATGCATCTTTGCGCATGCGGCTGCGGCAGCAAGGTGCCGGTCTCGCTCGGTCCGACTGGCTGGAAGGTCACTAAACGCAATGGCAAGCCAACCGTTCGGCCTTCGATCGGCAGTGGGCAGCTGCCTTGCAACTCACACTATTTCATCACCGACGGCCGTGTCGATTGGCTCCGCGCTATGAGTGCCGCCCAGACCGTGGCAGCGCTTAAGTCTGACCATGGCCGGCGCGAGGCCTACTATCGCGATCTGAACCGTAAACCCCGCTGGTGGGTCAGGCTCTGGAAAGGACTGCTCGGCCTGGTCGGCCTCGGCTAGGCATAACGTTCTTGCCTAAGGCGCTTCGACGTCAGTCTGCCGGTGTTTTTCACGCCGCGCCTGCCCCTGGCTGCGCGATTGGAAAGGTCGCGAGGTTCCCGGCGTAAGATCCGGTCTGCAAGCGCCGATCCTGGTATTTTCCGCGATGGTTGAACAACGCCAACTTGCACTTCAAGAAGCCATTGGGAGGCGTCCCATGCATCAAAGATATCCATGTCGTAGTTGAAGGACGTCGAATGCGTGACTCCGTTGCGAAATTCGGTCAGCAACGAGAACCCGTCGCGGACCGGCTGCCCTTTCTTGGGTTTCAAGCGTTTGCGAAGCAAGTCGGATTGGTCAGCCGGATCTCCTTCCCCCTCCACTGGCTCGGCCTGGCGGAGCGCAAGCCGACCCCAGGTCGGGGTGGGAGAGCGTTTGCAAACCGACAAAGCCCCGATGGCATTGAGCCCTGGTGCGATCTTCGGCGCCGAGCGGTGGCTTGGGGGTCGGTGTCGTGGTCGAGGCCAGTGGCTTGCTGGGTCTTCAACGGCATTCCGGTTGGTGGTCTGCGCGGCGTGAGTGACGGTTTGTGTGTCGACGCGGCCGTCTTGTCCCGATCCTGCCCCGCTCCACTCGCTGCGCTCCCGTGTTGGGGACAAGCCAGCCCCAGGCGTCGCCCCGGTGGAACGTCCTCCGGGACAGAAACCAACCAAAAGAGAATGATCATGAAAACCAACAGCAACGCCTGGTGTCGCTGCCGTTACGACTATACGCTTGAACCCCTGTAACGGTCATTTGCCGACTCGTTCTTGAGCGACTGCATTTGGCGCGACCGCAGCCTCCGGAGTCCTCGCTTGCGATGTCTGCTTTCAGGACGCGGCGAAGCTGATCTCTATTGCTGAGATGAGGGCGCAAACCAGAATGGCGGCTCGGGACCTAAAGCTGCGGTCCATCGCTGGAAGCGCCAAACGGATCACGAAACACGGGAACCGGCTTGGTCCCCGTTCTTGTAATAGTGCGCGACCTGTGGATGATTTCTGAGAGCCTCTGGCCGGTAAGGACCGAACTCTGCGCACTGCTGCACCTCTGCAAAGGCAAATCGCTCAAGGACAGTTGGATGCAATTCTGCACCGGGCTTGACGTCGCGCACCTTCACCTTCCACCCCATTCCGGTCGTCCAGCGCTGCAGCCATTTAGGAACGCGCGTTTCTAACGTGTCTTTCATTCCGGCAACCTCGCAATGCTGCACACCGCTAGCCGCCGGGAACAACGACAGATGAGGTGCTCCCGTCATGGTGCCAATTACCTGCTTGCCGTTGGCGACTACGGGAGCCACCTTTAGACCGTTCGGAACGGACGTCGCCTCTTCGATCATCCAGACGAGCGCAATATCGGAAAGTCGCGATTCCACTTCGGGGTAGCTGCCCCCTATGTCGGAATGATTGCCGGCGAACCAGGGTTGCTTGAGGCGCTTGTGGCCCTCGATGACGTCAGCCGCCTGAGCTGTATTGCCCCATCCTACTCGGTCGAAATCTGCCCTTGTTTCATCGGTCGCATTGGCAGCACGGGCGTAGGAGACAAATCTACTCAACAGACGATCGAAGTGTTCCGCCTTCCACTCGGCAATGTGGATTTTCACATCGCCGGCGTTTGGAAAGTCCCGGATCGTCTTACGCGTTTCGTTGCGCTGCGCTTGCCTCAACACATATGCGCCCGCTATGGCGCCGAGCGCGATGCCGAGCCAAAAAATCGTCCAGAAGGAAACCGGCAGTAGCCAGGCGAGGAGCCATCCGAGGAGCACGGCAGGCATGATGGCTGCAGCACACCCGAGCCCAATCGCTCCCACCAGGAGACCAGTTTGTATTGCGATCCGTCGGAAGCCCTTCGTTCCCAAGGCTGCAACGGTGTCGAATACACCGACAAAATAGGGCGCCGCATTCGAGCGGTGTACCTCTCCGGATTCATGATGCGAGCCATAGCGAGTTCGGAAGCGTCGCGCCATCTCAAGGCGTTCGTCTTCAAAGGTGGCGCGAGGGTGACCTGCCCCATGTTCTAAGACGTCGTGCACCGCTTCTTTTGCAATGTCGCGAATTGTCTTTCGGAGACGGGGTAGAGGTTTGCCCTCGATGCTGGCGGGAACGCCGCAGAGCATCAAGAGATTCGCGACGGAACGCGCGGTGTAGGCTCCCCTGCTGAGCCCGAAAAGGAAGATCCGGTCGCCAGGCTGGTAGTGATTGAGGATAAACTCATAGCAGTCGGCGATGTTGTGGGTGATACCTTTGCCGGAGACCGATGCTAATAGCTTCTGCGTTTGACGGACGATGTCAGTCATCCCGCTGGCCGAAGTCTCCGTACCGAGGCCGGGATCGTAGAAAGAGACCTGGTCCGCTGGATCGATCGGACTATCCGGACTAATGCGGCAGGCGCGGTAGAGCTTGTAGACATTGCTCATGCGCTGTTCTGCGCGAACCCCGCCTTCCTGCCCCGTACCATCCGAGAAAATGACGATATTCTTGCTCATTCGGCCCTCTCTCTGGCTCGAATCTTGCGCGTACAATTACACGGTGCAGGTTGTTTTACAAAGATCGTTCTCTTCGATGATACCAACGTAGCTCGCTCCACCAGCGCCGACAGTGTCCGCTTTCGGGGGATTTCGAAGCCAATCGCTACGGCCAATATGAGGGCGCGTTGCGACCCGGCAGCATCGGGGCCGTATCCGGACGTTCCGCTTTCGGGCGTCGAGGTCGAATAGCTGCCATTGAAGGTGAAATGAGCTCTGCGACGGCTTCCGACCCTTGTCGGACGTACATCGCGACATTTGCAGGCCCGGAAAGCTGACATTGCCAGTGCGTGTAGCCATCGGTCATATCTGATGCCGACGTTATCGGCAGATCGGACCGCCTAATCGGTCGTTCTGCTTTAGGAGCAAACATATGACCGTTGATGTGCCGCCCAAACGATACCCTGAGATGACCGACAAGGTTGCGCTTGTAACCGGGGGAAGCACTGGAATCGGCCTTGCAACCGCGCAGGCTTTTGCCCGAGAGGGCGCGACCGTCATCATCGCCAGCCGCAATGAAAAGCGCGGTAAGCAGGCCTTGAGCACGTTAATGGATAGTGGCTGCGGGAGTTGGGTTGAGTGCGATGTCACGGACGGTCGAGAGGTCGAGAATCTCATTTCGTCGATACTGAAAGGCTACGGTCGGATTGACTATGCCTTCAACAATGCAGGCAGCGGCGGGAAAATGTCTCCGGTGGCAAATATGACCGAAGACGCGTGGAGCAAGACGATAAATGGCTACCTTACGTCCGTCTTTCTGTGCATGCGCCACCAACTGCCGGCGATGCTCAAGGCGGGGCGTGGAGTAATCGTCAATAACTCATCTGTTGATGGGCTCCGAGGATACCCACTCTTGGGTGGCGCCCCCTATTCTGCCGCCAAGCACGAAGTCCTGGGACTGACGCGCAGTGCAGCACTTGAACATGCCAAAGACGGTATCCGGATCACTGCGATCTGCCCTGGGTGGGTAGGCACACCGCCGGTCGAAAACTTCATAAGGAAGAACGCGCAAATCGGTGCCCAAATCATAGGGCAAGAACCTATCAGTCGGCTGGGCACGACCGATGAAGTCGCTAACGGCGTCCTCTGGCTTTGTTCGGACGCCGCGTCCTTCATGCTCGGAAGTCCGCTTGTCCTCGATGGTGGTTATATGGCGTAGTTATTGGTGCTGGTTGCAGGCATATGGGCCACATTGCGCCCGCTTTCGAGGCGCGCTGCCCAATAACCGACAGACCTCCCGAGGACAGACAGAACGGAGCAGAGGCGGTCATCCGCCATGCATCGGGGATGACCGCTTCAATGTCAGATTTCAGTTCGCTCGGCCAAGAGCAGCGCATCCTCCACATCGACGCCGAGATATCGGACAGTGTTCTCGATCTTGGAGTGGCTAAGCAGGATCTGTATGGCGCGGAGATTCCAGTCGCCTTGTAGATCATCGACGACTTCGTGCGACGAAGCGAGTGGGTGCCATACTCCTCTGGTCGCAGCCCAATCGCTGCGACCCATTCGTCAACCAGGCGGGCGTACTGCCTCGTGCTCATGTGGCGGGCGTGATTGATCCGGCTCGGGAATCCATAGTCGTCGACCGATCCTCCGCGCCTTTCAAGCCAAGCCAGAAGGCTGGCTCTTACGTCGCTGGTGATCTCGAACTGGACCGGCCGGCCCGTCTTTTGCTGAACGACAATGGCACGGGTCCGGATTTCTGCCCCCGCAACCAGATCGCGGATCCTGATCTTGACCAAGTCGCAGCCGCGCAGCTTGCTGTCGATTGCCAGATCGAACAGCGCGCGGTCCCGAATGCGTCTCTCGCGATCGAGGAAGAAGCGAACAGCCCAGATCTGTTTCTGTGTCAGCGGACGCTTGGCTCCTAACTTCTTTCCTGCATTCCAAGCGGCGCGCTCAGGGCAAGCGTCATCGTATTGAGAGTGACCCATGTGAGTTCTCCTCGGCCTTGATTGGCCCATGGAGAAACGGATCGCCAGCATCACCGCCTAGGGGCCGAGAGCAGACTGACTGCTTTGATAAATACATTTGGCTAAAAGCGGACGCTCCATGCCCGAGCAGTCAAACAGCTCGCCTCAACGAAAATTCTCTCGAACTCATCCATTCCGGTTTTGGCCCCCCACCGCGCGCAATGGTGGGAGAAATGAATTCCAGGAAAAATGCCGACGATGTGCGAGTTTTTTAATATTGCGCACAATATTGCCATTTTGTGCAGGTTATATCAAATCCATGCAGTGGCGAGGCACTTTTGGAGTTTCAATGGCATTTCGAGCGGATGAAGCGGCGGCGGCTGGATATGAAAAGGCGAAGAACTATCTTATCTCACGCCATTTTGAACCAGCGACGCGGATCAGATCAGAACGTGCGCTGGAGGAAATAATCGCCGAAATCGGTCCCGCGGTAGAAAGTTACCCGACCTGGCATCCGCTCGTGATGCGGCAAGACCGCCAGCACCCTGAGATGTGGCCTAGCGAACGGTGCGGATATGCCGGCCTCGACCACACCTGCTACTTTGCGCATGGCTTCATCACCTGTCCCTATGTCGATGGTCAGGCTGTGATCGACTCTGTGGAGAAGCTTGGGTTTCACGCGGCGGCTTCAATCACTGCGGAACGGTTGAACGTCCCTTTCTACAGCGAAGGGGCGACGCCGATACTCGTCCGGTGCGAGTGGACGAAACGCATCGAGCCAAACCATCTCATTCCCAAGCACGTCGCTGTGCCATTGATGATCGAACAAGAGTTGCCTTGCTGGACGTGGGCGGAACGGGCGGAAACCTGGGACACCATGCGGGCCTACCTTTTAGGGCAGCCGCACGGCAATCGGTCCTCGCTGTTTGTAAGCCAGGATACGGCGCTTGCATTGAAGAAGATGTATCTCTCGATGGTTGAGTCTGGAATGTTCGGTCCATCGAAATAATAGCGCATTGGCCGGACGACGCGGGGATGAATAGAGCGCGCTGTGCGGGATGGTGACGTATCGGATGAAGGAGCTACGCGGCCCTTCGTAACGCCCCTTGTGCCGAATTCTCCGAGCTTCCCGACAGTCATCGAACTTGGCCGTCCTAAGGAAGCGTTGTTCTTGCGCGCAATCGGTGCGCTGTCTCGAGGACAGCTGACGGTCTGCCTCTTGACGCGATTCGGCGCGCCGGAAAGAGCGAGATGTGACTACAAGGGGGAATCGTGCCCGATATTGAAAAGGGGAAACCCGTCCATTGTATTGAAGACGTCACAGGCAAACAATTGGCCGGGAGTCTTCTCCTTTCCGATGACGTCATCCGAACAGACCTCTACAGCTATCATGAGCTCGTTCACGTCGACGCAGAGGCGCCGATATACCTCATTGCGGAAACAGGTCACGTTGTTTCCCTTCATTCAAGTGTTGATAGGGGCAGCGGTACGAGACATAGCCACGACCGCGCCATCTACCATCAGAGTCTCATCGCCAACATCGCTGTCATTGGCTACGATCGCTGGACCCTCTCCGACAAGGTGAAGAAGGTCTGTTTCACCGTTAAGCATTCGATGGAACTTCTGCACAATAGGGACAAGGTCGAGACGCTAGGCAGTACGCGATACCCCAAGGTAGAGGATCTCAGGCTGTTTGAAGACGCCGCAGACGATATGAGGCTCAGGGCATCATATGGGGCGCGCTATGGGATGGATTTCGATGCGCCGAAAGAACTCTGGCCCAGCTTCGAGATCGAATTCGACGAGCCCCAGAACATTCACGACTATATCCGCCACGTCTCGAACTACGTCCATTTCCTTTCATTCTGCCTGGGCGCGAAGTTGAAGCCGGGTAACATCCGCATTGATCGCATTTCGCGCGCCGAGACCATGGCTGCCATCGAAGCAGACTCATATCGTGGCGACTATGAGGTGCACTATGTCTGGCCAGAAGAAGAAATCGCCTCCGGCGAACTTTGGGTCGGAGGGTCACCTGTCCGTGCCTGGAATGACGAAGAGCTAGCTGCGTTGCGCGCATGCCTTGTCATTTGGATGGTCCGGGCTGATGAGTGGAAGAAGTCTTATGCAATGATGATGATGAGCTTGTCGCTCAGGAACGTCATTTCGGCCGAGCGGCTCATCAATGCATGCCGCTGGTTTGAAGAGATACCCATCGCGCAAGCCCAGAGCGTGTTACCAACTCACCACGTAGATGCGATTGCGGTGACTGCCGCGCAAAAGGCACAAGAACTCGGTCACTCCCCAAAAATCCAGGACCGGATCGCCGGCGCCATCCGGCGCCTCAAAGCAGAGTCCTCCGAAGAACAGTTCAAACGCCTGGTGGCGATGGTCGAACAAAAGCTTGGCATAGGTATCATGCCGGAGAATACGGTAGCGCATCTAAAGAGGGCGATCCAGTTTCGGGGCAAGGCAGCTCATGGACATTTTGATCCGGAAAGCGATGAAGAATTCAGGGCCTTTTCCAAGTCAACGCAGGCGATGGAGGCACTTTGCTATCTGCTGACGGCCCTCAACCTGCCAATGTCCGCCGAGGGAACAAAGCGCGTGCGGAACCACCCGCTCGTTCAGAACTACCATTTGGCCTACGAGTAGCTGCCAGCATTTTTCGCTCATTCCTGTTCGAACGCTTCAGGGCGATAGTCAAGGTCAGCTGGGGTCCTCCTCTTTCCCCGCTTCAGCACGGGACTTACAAACTCGAAGATTCGCGGTGACCGCTTTTTCCGATATCCTCCCCCCATGCCCGACTCGCTTTTGACGCCCAAAGCCGTTGCGCCGATAGACGGCACCAGGCCAGTCGTCGCGGCCCGCCGGCGCGACGACTTCAAGCCCACGGTTAAGATCCAGCTCGCCCAGCGCGTCGGCTACTTGTGTTCCAACCCGCAGTGCCAGCGGCTGACCGTCGGGCCACGCAAAGGCGAAGAAGGTACGAACATCATCGGCGTTGCAGCCCACATCAAGGCCGCCTCACCTGGCGGGCCTCGCTACGATTCCAATCAGAGCCCCGCCGAACGTGCGAGTGCGGACAACGGAATCTGGCTCTGCGCCGATCATGCTCACCTTATCGACCACAACCCGAAGGAATTCACACTCAACAAGCTGGAGAAGTGGAAGCACGAGGCGGAAGAACGTGCGTTCCAGCAACTTGCCAGCGGCAAAGGGCCAGCGACCATCGCCCAGTTGTCGGACGAACTCATCCAGCAGTTGGCGCCTTACATTTCACGGCTCGGTCTGCCTCAAGATGCCGACCTTGCGACTGTGAAAGTGCAGGTGCGCGCCGCGGCGCTGGCGGATATTGAAACTTACGAGCGGCGTCGGAGCTGGCCAAAGCACTCCGTAGAACTTAAGCTTATGGTAGAGGACGTAGAGGACGTCCTCTACTTGGACCAAAGCCACTTCGCTCAGGTTCTCGCTGCTGCACAGCATATCGTGCTGCTGTCGGCGCCGGGCACTGGCAAGACCACAACGCTCATCCAAATCGCCCGCAAGATGATCGAGGCCGGTCCCGTGCCGGTGTTCGTACCTCTTGGCGTATGGGCCGAATCGGGTAGGGGCCTGTTCGACTGGGCATCCAGGCGTAGAGGTTACGAGGTGCTCTCCAGTGCGCACCTCAAGTTCTTGGCAGACCATGGCGAGCTCGCCCTAATCCTGGACGGCTGGAACGAAGTCCCTGACGCAGCACGCCGCCGTCTCATCAACGAGATGGAGGAGCTTGAAACGCAGTTTCCGCTGCTGAACGTGGTGATGAGCAGCCGCAGGACTGCGCTGGACGTTCCCCTCGCGGGACGCCGCATCTCTATCCTACCCCTCTCGGACGAGCAACAACACGAAGTCGCGGAGGGCATAAGGGGGCCGGATGGCGTCAGTGTGCTCGATGCGGCCTGGCGTACCGTCGGTTTGCGCGACCTTGTCACCATACCTCTGTATCTGCGCGCTTTGATGGAGGCGACCACTTCGGGGAAGTTGCCAGAGACCAAGGAAGAAGTGCTTCGCCGCATGGTCGAGGCCCATGAAGCCATTCCCGCCAACAAGGAGCTATTTCACCGCGAGTTGCATGACGCCCAGCATACCTACCTCACGGCCGTCGCAGCGGCCGCCCAGATGTCGGGCACGCCGACCATTCCCGATCGCGATGCGCGTTCGGCTGTATCGAGTGCTGGTGAAAAGCTAGTGTCTGAGGGGCAGATTTCAACTGCACCAAACCCGCCTCACGTCCTCGACATCCTCGTGGCCAGCCACTTGCTGGTCCGGCAGGACAGCCAGCTCTACGTCTTCCAGCATCAGCAATTGCAAGAGTGGTGTGCGTCGTTCGACTTTGAGGCGCGCCTTGTCGTGGCAGGGGATAACCTCAGCTTCGAGCATCCACTTGCAATTGTTGCGCTCAACGACCGCAGCTGGAGCGAAGTGGTCCTGTTCGCATGCGAGCGAATGTCGCGAAAAGACCAGGCGAGTGCCAAGGTGGTCGCCAAAGTCGTGGACCTGCTGCTCGGTATCGACCCAATTTTCGCTGCGCAAATTATCGCGCGATCGGGGCTAATTGTCTGGGAGATCATCGGAAACAGAGTCGAAAGGTTCGCGCGCGCCTGGCATGCGCAAGGCAGGTTGGACCGCGCTGTGGGTTTCATGATCCAGAGCAAGAGGGCCGAGTTTGCCGACATCGTCTGGCCCCTCGTGTCTGGCGACGACGATCAGAACCAGATGAGCGCGATGAGGCTCGTCCCTCGATTCAATCCGTCCGTCCTCGGAGGTCATCTCGCACGGGACTTTGCAGCATTGCCAGATAAGGTTCGCGAGACATTGGCCGCCGAATTGGCATTTCGTGGCGATCGGGAGGCCATAGATGTGGTCCTCGCGATGGCATTGAATGAACCCAGCCTGGAAATCAGGCTTCGCATCTTTCAAGGCCTCTCTTTCCGTGCCGCCACGCGGCAAATGGAGGAGCTTCTGCAAGCCTCTGGCAAGGAGCTGGCGCAAGCCGTCGCACAAAGGGGCTACTTCGACGGGGTTCGAAATCCAGAACTACTGGCCGACCTGATGGAAAGGAGGAAAGCCCTAGTTACAGATGATGGATCGCCAGAGACACGCTTGGCGAGGGCGCTCGACTGCCTTTCGGACGAAGAAGCAGCGGTTGCGGTTGAGCGTGAACTGAAAGACCCCGCGTTCTCATTCAAGGACCGCGGACATCACATCACCCACGACGCCTGGATCCGCTTTCCGCGGCGGGTCGCCGTAGCACTCAAATGGCGAGTGGAGAACGCTCTCGATGTACCCTACCAGCCGCATCGGTATCTGGAGGGCGTCGAACCTACCGACAATGATCCGGTAGCAACTCTGACGCTGCAAGACGACAATAGCGATCGACTGAGCGTGGTGTGTTTTCTCGCCGGGCACAATACCGTCCGGGAGTTGGTCGTGCGCTACCTTGATGCCAGAAGCAAGTTCCAGGCAGACGGCGAGAGGACGGAGGCCGCCTACAAACCCTCGCAGACGCTTGCAAACAAGCTGGAAAGCACACGCGCAAGCGTACTAGTCGATGTCTTGCAGGAGTTTGCAGAGGGGCGAACTCCTGACGAGATTCACGACCTCGCCGATATTATCAGCCGGCACGGTCGCGGAGGCGATATCGAGCATTTGCAGATGCCCTCTGCGACCAGGCCAGCTGCCGTCAAGCTGATAGAAGGATGGGGACGGCAGCTTATCGAAAAGTCGGCGTCGCGCCATGACATGGCCAAGCTTACTTGGGCCATGCGCCGCGTCCCTGATGCGGGTCAGGTACCCATTTTGGACAAGATGATCGAGGCGGACCTCGCGGGTCTTGGCGCGGCCAGGGTAGCGTTTGCGGCCAACAGGTCCAACGAGAAGGCCCTAAACGAGATGCGCTGGTCTCACGTTCAAGAGTATCGCATCATGCTAACAACCATCGGAACCGATGATGCCGAAGCGGTTCTGAAGCGTCATCTTCTCGATGCAGACTTCGGTTTGGAAGCGGCTGTCGGCCTCCAAATTATTTGGCAGCAGCGAAACGAACCAGTGCCTGACGATAACAATCGTAAGTTCGGCGGATGGCCCGACTTCGCTCGTGCCGCCGCAAACCGGTCAAGGGACCGCGCCCAGAGCTGCGACACCGCGGAGTTACTTCTCCAGGCTGCAGAGACCGTGCGAGATGGCGGCTCTCCCAAAGAACTCGGGCTTGCGGCGCGGTATGCCGGCTGCGCTGTGCTGCTCCCGCATGGCGACCGGACGGCATTCCTGATCGACATCGTGCAAGCCGATTTACCGAACCAGCTGCGGCTCGAATTTGCGCAACGCATGACGGTAGGTGGCATTGTCGTGCCTGCCAGCATCATCATGAAAGGGCTCTCTGATGCCATGGCCGAGCATGGCGATCGCAAATGGATACAGGACAATGACATGTACCCGTTGTTCGCCTGGCTGGAACTGCTGCCTGTGTCTGATCAGCCGTTTTCGCTGTTCGACGGATTAGACGCGATGGCCGCAAAGTTCGAATTCAGGGAATGGCGTATCCGGGACCTCTTGAATAGCTTGCGCCATCTGGAGGAAACTCTTCGCGTTGAACTTTTGCGCGGACTTGTAACGCGATACCCGAAGTTGATCGACCAGTATCAGCTATTTCTTACGCTCAGGAATCCAGGCCCAGCAACGCTGGATTTCCTGCTGGAAATCGCGGCAAGAAAATTCGGTAACAAGCCAATCGAACGTGGCACACGCTTCGACTACCCTGACGAACTGTTTCTGACGCTCTCCCCAGAGGCGCGTGAGAGCCTCCCAGCGCGGTATGACGAGGCAACTGATGAGCGACAGAAAGCACTGCTGGCCAGCATCCTTCTCGCTGGAGCAGATCACGCTATCTTCCTCAAGCTTGCACAAGACGAGATAGGGCGCCGTGTCATTGGTCAATTTGGCTGGAGTACTCGCTCCAAAATTCTGTACTTCCACCAGCCTATTGGAAGTGGTTCATCGCCATACTCTCTCATTCCACGTGATCTGTCCGAACTCCGCAAAGGGCTGTACGTAATGACCCAGTCTACTGACCCAGAAACGGCCGAATTCGCAGTCGACTATTTAACAAAAATCGATGCCGAGCGTGACGAACAAGGTGGCTTTGACGCTGGTCCTCGTCATCCGGATATCTCCTCTGGTCGACCGTGGCCCGTCGTGCATGAGGTGGTCAACACAAGGTAGCCTGTTGCCGGGTCAAACGGCCGCTTCCAGCGATTGGCGCCCCTCTCTATCGAGAAAGAAGCGAATTGCCCAAATCTGCCGCTGCTTCAGGGGCTTCTTTGCTCCGACCGTCCGTCCGGCGTTCCACGCCGGGCGACCCAGTGCAGCAGGATCATATTGTGCGATACCCATTTGAGTTCTCCTTTGGCCAATGATGACCGTTGGAAGAACGCACAGACTTTAGCCTCAAGAGGCAGCGGGTCAGAGCAGTCCGCATTTGGTCATTTGTCCTGCATGGCCGCCCTCCGATCGCAGCGATCCAACTAGCGCCTTGGACCCCATTTCAGCCAACCACTTGCTCCTGCAATGACCGCCTCTGACCCACCTCGGACGTTCCGAATGTTCAGTTCCTGGCGTGTTGGGGAGCCAACTGCATTTCATGGACAGCTGTGCGCCTAAAGCGCCAACTAACCCCAACAAGTGTCAGAGGCGCCGCGCGAAGTCCGCCAGATCCGCCTTGGCGGCAGCGTCCAACGCCACGTCCCAGCTGGGCTGCGGCTCGTTAAGGGCGGTCTCGATCGCATCGCGCACCAAGGCGGCGCCGACCTTGCGGCCGACCTCCAGTGTCAGCGCATCAGAGGCTTCGGCCCGTGCGATCTGCCAAAGCCGGACGTGCTCCGCGGTCGGGTCAAGCTGATCGCCCAAAAACTCGGCCAGATCATCAACAAGCACGATGCCCCGCTCGGCGAGCGCCGCGCCCAATTGCACGGTGACACGGGTTATGGGCGGCATTGCACCGTTGAACAACCACGCATTGGGGTCGATCCTCTGAGTTTCGAACACCGCGCCGGCGATCGCCCGCCAAAGCCCCGCCTGGTCGAGCGGGGCGTGCCGCGAGGCGTTCAAGCCGTTCAAGCCCCACGAGAGGACCGGGTAGGCCGGGTTGTCGAGGTCGCGCCGGGCAGGATAGCTCAGCGCTTCCCGCACCTCGTAGGTTTGCCGCCACAAAGTCTCGAACCATTGGGTGAGGTCCGGAATGCGGGAGAGGACGCGGGCGACCACGTCGGACTCCGGCGAGCGCGTGGTCATGCCGTCGGCGCGGCCCGTCGCCGTCACCAACCCCTGCCGGACCCCGCTAGCCAGGATTTCGGCCGCTGCAACTGCATCGCCATGCGCCTCAAGGATCGAGGCCTCGGCCAAGATCCGATGCACGATCCAAAGCGGCTCCTCCGCGCGGATCCACTCGAACGCCTTTACGCTGAGCGGTGCGATGCGGGTGGACAGGCCAGCGAGGAGTCGGTCGCGAACCGCGCGCTGGGCGTCGACATCGACCTGTCCGCGGCCGGCCCGACGGTGCCCGTTCCGCCAAATGATCTGCTGCAGCCATGCCCGCCCCAGCCATTGACCGTCAGGCCGAGACAGGACTGCCTCCAAGAGGCAGGCGACGCCGGCCTCGGCACCCGACATGTCGTCCACAGCCATGGCGAGGAGGCGCCTCTCGATCGCCTCAAGCAGCACGAACGGAACGACCGGGCCCAAGGGCGCGCCGTCGTCCGAAAAAATTAGCGGGCAGGCGCCGACCAAAGCTGCGACCCGGCCGACGTCGAGCGGCTCCAGCGACTCGGCGAACCCGGATTGAAAAAGCGAGGGCAGACCCGTCAGTAGCGCCATGTAGCGCTCGGGCCAGAGGGTGGCGGCAGCTTGGTGCGCCCAGCCATCGCCCATTGGAATGCCATCATGGCGGGGCCATAGGCTGCGCGTGGTCAGCGCCGCCCCGGCCGTCCGTTCGGCGTAATGCCTCAGGCGGTTGTTGAAGCGAGAGTCCCACAGTCCCTGCAGGCGGGTCTGCAATCGCGTCAGCAGAGGGTAGTTCTCCTTCTGCCCCACGACACGGGCGCAGATCGCCGTAGCGAGATCAGCATCACTGATCTCGCTGAGCATTTGCAGTTCGTCGACGGCGTAGAAGAGGCCGGTCCGGGTCGCCGCTGCGGCGACCTCAAGGGCCGCGTGCGCCATAAGCCAAGTCAGGGATGGGTCAAGGTGTAGAGGCTGGTCCGGACTGGCCGTGGCGATGATCGCATCGCGCCAGGCTGGCAGGTCGGCCGCTGCTAAGTGCTCGGCCAAGCTTCCAGGCGCGCCCGAGGTGTCCAGCGGCTTTAAACTCTGCGAGAAGGGTTCGTCCGAGCCCTCCGACGCGCCAATCCACGCCAAGGCGACGGCCAAGGCCGCAGCGCCGTCCGCTGGCGCTGCAAGGGTCAAGCCGTCAGTCATCGGCACCTGCTTCCGGCTTGCCCGGGCGCGAGCGCTCGATCCATTTGGCCAAGCGACGCAGCTGATGACCGGCCTCTTGCCGCAGTGACCAAGTCGCCGGCGGCCGATTTTCCCACCAACTGTCGAAGGGCTCGGCTTCGGCGAAGGTTTCTGCGAGCGCCTGGGCCAGTTCCGTAGGTCGCGCGACGAGCGTCATCAGACTGATCTCGCCTCCCCCCACCTTGTTGAAAGAATGGCCGGCGTGCCAGATGGCCTCGTCGATCTGCAGGAAGCGGTCGTGCAGACGGCGCCCCCGGGAGACTCGGATGTCGATCTCGCCTAACTCCTGGGCCGGGTCGCGGAAGGCTGCGATCTTCCCCAGCATGAGATCCCCGAAACTATCCCCGTTGGGATCGATACGCTTGTGACGGCGGGAACGAGGATTGATCAGGCCGCGGATCGCGACGCCCTGGTACTGGGTGGCCGTCGCGAACTGCTGCAAGTCGTCGGCGTCCAAGTAAGGGTCAACGAACAGGACGTGAAAGCGGGCGCGGGCGATCAGCCCACATATCCAATCCACCGTCTCCTCGCGATTGTGCTCAAACAGACGAACGCCGGGCGGGACTTGCGGGGCCTCCGCAGGGCGGAGCGCGCCCTGCCGCTCGGCCCGCGCGTGCTGGAGGTGTTCGAGCGCCCGCAAGGGCGTCATAGGGGGCTCAGATCGCCGCGCTGGGGCGGGTTGGACATACACCGTGCGCGCACCCGCATCAGGGGCCCGGGCCGGCGGGTCGACGTGACGAGCCTTGGCCTCGGCTACCACAGAGGAGGAGACAGAGACACTGCGGAAGAAGAGGGCCGGCGGCTCGCGGCCTAATACGCCGCGCACGGGACAGAACAACTCCTCGCGCACCATAGCGACCTGGGAGCGCGCCGGAGCACGGAAGCGGCCCAGTGCGTTGGGCGAGCCTTCGGCGCGCCACGCCGGCGCGCCTGCGCGAACCTCTTCGACCACCATTCGCAGTGACGTGACATTGGCGCCCCGTCGCGGGGTCCCGCCAAGCTCCAGAGTCTCTGGTGTCACCGACCGATTGACGATGCGCGCGCCAAAGCCACGAAGCAGCGGATTGGGCGCGATTAGAACGCCCCCACCCAGCCAGTCGTCATAGGCTAGCAGATCGAAATGGACGTGGCTGCGAATCCACTGCCGGGCGCGGGCCTGAGCGTCGACGTCGACCACGCCATCGCGCAGCGCTTGGACCGGTTCGGCCAGCTCCGCCATGGGCACCAAGCGATGCAACCGGGGCCGGCCGTGCCAGGAGGGCGAAAAGGGTGGCGGTTCGGCGAGAACCGTGAAGCCGTCGTAGTCCGGTTCGGAGCCCAGCGCTGAGGCGCTGATAGCAAAGGCCTTGCCCGGCACGGTGGCCTGCCCCTGCTTCAACGTCTCGTACCAATTGAGCGCATCGGCCAACGACAGCGCTGTACGGCTCACGCAGAGCCGATTGTCACCGAAGTTGTCCCACCACCCGCCGCCAGGAGGGTCGGGCGGGACTCGCATTTCGGTCGGCAGCAGCTCGACCGAGGCGAATAGCAGGTGACTTTGCCGATCGCGCGCGAGCGTGACGAGACGGACCACGCCCGTATGGTAGTCGCCGGGGACAAGGGCCGGCCACCGCCCTGGCGGCGATGCCGGCGCAAGGGAAGCCGTCGGTTGCATTGCGGCTGAATATCCGAAAGTCAGCCGGGACGCGAGTCCGACGTCCACCCTGCCCGACTGAATGAGCCCCTTTTCTCATCTGGCTGGCGAGTGGAATGTCGTGTTTTCGGACCCACTCTGGAGGCCGCTTCTGGCGCTTTGCGGTCGTCGGGAGCGAATGATCAGAATGGTAGCAAACCACCCCATAGCGCACCTAGGGGAACTGGCCGCTTTCAGGAGGTCGCCAGGATAGCCCGAACGGCAGAAATGGGGCGCAAAGCGGACGTCCAACGGCTGCCGAGCTTGTGCTTTTTGGAACGCCTGGGTTTCGTCGTGGACAAAATTCCGCTACCGGAGATAGGTAGCCGAGTACTCTCCGGAGGTATTGTGATGACCGAAGTATTGCCAAAACCCAATAGTCAGCTGATTGAGCTCACTGCCGATATCGTGGCCGCCTATGTTTCGAACAATCCTGTCCCGGCCGGAGAACTGCCTGGCTTGATTGCCCAAATCCATTCCAGCATCAGCACGCTCGGCACTCCGGCGACGTCGCCGGAAGAGCGGCCTACACCCCGGATGCCTATTAAGAAGACTGTCGCGGACGGTTACATCATCAGCCTGGAAGACGGTAAGAAGTACCAAACCCTCAAGCGGCATCTTGGTATTTTGGGGCTCACCCCTGAAGAGTATCGTTCCAAGTGGTCCCTGCCCTCTGACTACCCCATGGTAGCTCCCGGATATTCGGCAAAGCGCTCAGAGCTGGCGAAGCAGTTCGGCCTCGGTCGAAAACCTGGCCACAAGAAGCCTGTGAAAAAAGCTGGAAGGAAGACCAAGGCGTAGTCACCGCCAAGATACCACTCTGGTTCCAGCGGCGGTACCAGCCGGAAATTTACGTCCGAAATTTCTGGGTCGAGTACAGGTCTACAAGAAGCGGCCGGCGCAGCGCCCGATCAAGATAATCAGCGCTGAAAGCTCAGGCATTCGCTAGTTGCGGCAGCTCTCCACCAGACACGCTAGCGTTGGTTGACGTTGTGTTAGCTGTGTCTAATTTGCTGTCAGGCTCCTGCCGCCCCTCCAAGGCATACCCAAGAGCTTAGCGCCAGCTGCGGCTCACCCCCCACCCCGCCCACAGCCGCAGTTGGCGCGCCCTCCGGACGAAGTTCACACCTTGCGATAATTGTGAGTGAGGCGAACGCCGACACCGCCGCCGTTCTCCGGGATAAACTCGACGCCTGCTTGCTCCAACGCTCGCTGAAGTGCAGCTCTGGTTACTTTGTTTGCCTTAAGCGGGCCGGCGATTGGCTCAAGTCGCTTTATCGTCGGAACTGAGACTTTCGATTTCTCAGCCAAAGTCTTCTGATCCCAACGTAACAAGGCTCTTGCTGCGCGGACGTGCTCGCTAGTCAGGACCATGGTGCCGGGCGTATTGTCTTCATCCATGCGGCTTGACGATACTTCTGGCATCATATAGTACTTCTGGCATTATCTGTCCGCTTGTCCGGAGGCGACCATAAAGTCGTCTGTGGGCTTGGTAGGTAGTGAGCGGTTGAACAAGGTGCGCTAACACCCTGTTCAACCTGACCAAACCCTAGCTGGTTGGAGCTCGGATCATGGCTGATTCCGACAATACCACAGCTTTGCCTTTCGTCACTCAAGGGGGACGAAGGAAGAGCTGTGCTGTGGATGACGATACGAGAGGTGGCAGTGCTGCGGTTGCTGCTACGCCCATGGAGCGCTTCGCCGCGCGTTTGCTTGGGCCCATCGACCCATGCGTGGTCCTTCTTCAGGAGTGGGAACAGGCACACCACATGGCCGTGGTTTTGTGCCGGCTGCAGCAGCGTCTGGAGATAAGGATCAGGAATGCCCTGCAGGCTTCTGAACCAAGCGGTGGAGCTGAGAAGGACCAGCAGAGCGCACCGCAGCCAGCAGATGATCAGGCACGTTGGAACGAGCTTGACCAGAAGGTCGGGTACTCGCGAGCCCGTGCTGCCGAGGCACAGGCCGTTGAGGCCGAAGAAGAGATCCTCGACGCTGTTACAACCACTCCCGCCCAATCACTTGCCGGGGTGATCGCCAAGCTGAGGATCATCGTCGGCGGTGGCGAGAACATGGGCGACACATCGGCATTCCCCTGGCCGCAAATTCAGTCGGTCCTGGCGGATCTCCAGGCATTGGGCGACCGCGGCGCGGACGCGCTGCCGGCGGATAGCCGACGCCAGCCCGCCGGGGATCGCGGCCTGGACGGCGAGACGAACCGCCTTTGCGCATCCATGTCAGACGGCACCATAGCCCGCGAAAGCCATCCACGGCGAAGCTGAGCGCATAGCCGCTTCGCAGGAGGCGTGGCAGCGTTGCCGTGCGGCCACGCATCACGCGTGCCTTGGAGCGGCGGTCGACGCAACCTTTTACAACAATGGGAGAGAGAGAATGTCCTTCAGAGGTTCTGTACGCCTGCGGCTTGCATTCATGTGGTGCGTTTTGCTCGCGCTGATCGTCGCCTTGCCAGGTGGTCCGGCCTTTGCCGAGACAACCAAGGAGCGTGTCCTGCGCGAGGGCAAGATCGTCATCGGCATTCACAACCGGACGCCATGGGGCTTTCGTGATGAAGCCACCGGCGAGGCCAAGGGATGGCATCCTGATCTGTTGCGGGCTGCCTTTGCCGAACTTGGCGTCAAGGAGATCGACATCAGGGTCACCGAGTTTGGCGCCCTGATCCCCGGGCTGCTGGCCGGCCGCTTCGATGCCGTTGCGTCGGGTCTTTCCATCACGCCTGAGCGCTGCCGGCAGGTTGCCTTCGGTGCACCCGATCTCAAGGTCCATGACGCAGCCATCGTGCTCACTGGTAATCCAAAACAGATCCATGGCTTCGACGATATCGTCAGCCAGAAGATCATCATGGGTGCCGGCCGCGGCAGCGTGTCGGTCAGGAACGCGACTGTAGCCGGTGTGCCGGAGAGCAACATGCTGCTGTTCCCCGACATCGAGGCGAATATCTCGGCCCTGCGCTCCGGCCGCATCGATGTGACGGTGCTGTCCTCCCCCACCGCGATCGGCCTGCTTGCCAGTGGCAAGCTGAAGGGACTGGAGAGCGCCAGCCCCTTCGTGACGACAGACGAACAGGCAACCTATGCGGCTGTGGCGTTCCGCACCGAAGACCAGGATCTGCGGGCACTGTGGGACGAACGGCTTCTGGCACTGACAAAGGATGGAACGGTGACCACGGTCATGGCCAGATATGGCTTTGGCGAGTCTGAGGTCGTGCCTGATACCGTCACCGTCGAGAAGCTCTGTGGCACGGCTGGTGCCGGCAAATGAGCATCCTCGAGATCTGGCTCGGCATCCTGCAGGGCTTTCGCGTCACCGCTTTGGTGACGCTCTATGGCCTTGTCTTTGCCATTCCCTTTGGCCTCATCTTTGGCGTCGCCCAATACATGACGACGGGCCCGGCGCGGTTCGTGGTGACCTCGATCATCGAGTTCTGGCGCAGCTCCGCCGTCATCATCCTGCTGTTCGTGTTCTATTACGCCCTTCCCCTCGCCGGACTGGCGCTGTCGGCGATGACGGTCAGTGCCATGGTGCTGGGGCTCAACATTGGCGGTTATGCCAGCCAGGCCGTCAGAGCCGGCCTGCAGGCACTCGACCGTGGCCAGAAGGAAGCTGGCCACGCGCTTGGACTGTCGCGTTCCACCATCCTGTTGCGCATTGAACTGCCCCAGGCGCTGGTCGCCATGAGCCCAACCTTCATCAACCAGCTCATCCAACTGGTGAAGGCGACATCGCTTGTCTCGCTGGTCACGCTGACCGACATGACCTTCCGCGCCAAGGAGATCTCGCAGATCGAATACGACCCGGTGCCGATCTACACCTCGCTGCTGCTCGCCTACTTCATCGTCTGTTATCCGGTAGCGCTTTTCGGACGCTGGGTGGAACGGCGCATCAACCCGGCAAGGGAGGCGCGTTGTGCAGTTTGATGTGGCCTTTGCGCTGTCGACGGTGCCGACCATCCTTGGCGCCATTGGCATGACATTGCTGGTGGCAGCGGTCAGTTGTGTTGGTGCCTCGGCAATCGGATTTGGCCTTGAACTCATCCGCCGCTCGGGTGGACTGGGAGGACTTTTCGTCCGCTTCCTGATCGACTTCATCAGGGCAACGCCGGTGCTGGTCTGGCTCTATTGCCTGTATTTTATCTTGCCGTTCTACGGCATTCGCCTAGGTGCGCTTGCCACAGGCATGATCGGGCTCAGCCTCTATTACAGCGGTTATCTCGCGGAGGTGTTCAAGGCCGGCATCGATGCCATTCCCAATGGCCAGGGCGAAGCTGCAAGGGCGCTTGGGCTTGGCAGGATCGATATGACCGTCTTTGTTATCGCCCCGCAGATGCTGCGCAACATTGCAGCACCCATGGGCAACTACTTCGTCTCGATCCTCAAGGCGACGCCTTATCTGGCGGTGCTTGCGGTGCCGGAGATGCTGGGCCGTGCCTTCGACATCGCATCCGAGACGTACCGCTATGCCGAGCCGCTGACGGTCGCCGGCCTGATCTTTCTGGGTCTCGCACTCCTCATCTCGCACGCCATCAAACGGCTTGAAAACAGGCTGATGGGGCCGACAGCCAGATAGCCGACAAGCCGGCATCCTAGCGGCCAGTCACGTGTGCACGAAATCAAACACTTAGCTCGCTATCTTCAAGCTGATATAGAGATACTCCATGACCCTGACAGACGACAAAGCTGCCGTCCAGATATCCTCGCTCAACAAATGGTATGGCGCCTTCCATGTGTTGAAGGTGGTCAACCTCACCATCCCAAGCGGGTCACGCGTTGTGATCTGCGGACCGTCCGGTTCGGGCAAGTCGACCCTGATCCGCTGCCTCAACGGACTTGAAGCCTACCAGCAGGGAACCGTCACACTGGGCACGGTCCGGCTGGGTGACAATGCCAGGGAGACAGCACTGGCGCGTCGCCAGACCGGAATGGTGTTCCAGAGCTTCAACCTGTTTCCACATCTGACTGTGTTGTCGAACTGCACGCTGGCACTGCGCCGGGTTCTTTCCATGCCGCGCAAGGAGGCTGAGAGCCTGGCGCGCCATTTCCTGGAAAAGGTCCGCATTCCCGAACAGGCCAACAAATACCCTGCACAATTGTCAGGCGGGCAGCAGCAGCGTGTGGCGATCGCACGTGCGCTCTGCATGAACCCGCGGCTGATGCTGTTTGATGAGCCAACCTCCGCGCTCGACCCCGAAATGGTCAAGGAGGTGCTCGACGTCATGACCGGTCTGGCCCAGGAAGGCATGACGATGATCTGCGTCACCCATGAGATGGGCTTTGCCCGCGAAGTTGCCGACCAGGTCGTGTTCATGGATCAGGGCAGCATCGTCGAACAGGCCTCGCCGATGACGTTCTTTTCGACGCCCAGGCGCTCAGTCTTTCCTCAACACGCTGCTGCATTGATGAGGAGGGAGGGACCAGTGGCAACCGACACACGCATCTGGACGGACATTGATTTTGACAAGGACGGCAAGCAGATCACTTGTCTGCGGTTGCCGTTTTCGAGCGACCGTTCCGCCTATGGCACCATTCCGATCCCGATCGTCTGCATCAGGAATGGTGTCGGACCGACCGCTCTTCTGCTCGCCGGCAATCATGGCGACGAGTATGAAGGCCAGGTGGCACTCGGCAAGCTTGCCCGACAGCTCGATGCAAGCGAGCTCCGCGGCTGCATCATCATCCTGCCGGCGCTGAACTATCCCGCGGTCGACGCAGGCAGGCGCGTGTCGCCGCTCGATCAGGGCAATCTCAACCGGATGTTTCCCGGCGACGCCAATGGCAAACCGACTGAGACGATCGCCCATTACGTCTCCGAGGTGCTGCTGCCGCTCACCGACATCGTCATTGACCTGCACTCCGGTGGCACCTCGCTGCTTTACCTCCCCTGCTGCTTGATCCGCGTGGGCCGGTCTGAAACTGAGACGGCGCAGCTGATCGAACTCATGCGCGTCTTCGGCGCTCCCATCGGCTCGATCAGTGATGGTTCGGGTGGCGGTGGCGCCACAACCCTGTCGGCGACAGCCCAGGCGCTCGGTATTCCTGCCTTGACCACCGAACTCGGCGGTGGAGCGACGATGTCACGGGCGGGCGAAACGCTCGCGCGAGACGGGGTGCTGCGTGTGCTGAAACATATGGGCATCCTGCCCGACGCCATCGTTGAGCCGGCGGGGCCAACCCGGACCATGCGGGTCGATGGCAGGCATGCCTTCACCTATGCGCCGGTCAGGGGGATATTCGAGCCGGCGGTGGCGGTGGGAGACGAGGTTCAGGCCGGAGATCTTGCCGGCGTCATTCATCCGATCGCTGGGCCGTCCGAGCCTGCCAGATCGGTGCAGTTCGCGCAGTCTGGTCTCGTTGCCTGCCAACGAGCCCCTGCCCTTACTGAGCCTGGAGATTGCTTGTTCAAGCTTGTAGTGGACGTACCCTAGTCCTCATGCACCACCGACATTGCGTGCCCCTTCGACGCGCAGGACCATACCACCGGCTTTCGCAACATAAGCGTACGCGGCCTCGGCTCGAACGTTATCAAAGGGACTACCCGGCACGGGCGTGCGTGACCGAGCCGCCACGCGGGTTGGCGACGATTTCAACTCTATGATCGCATGGCCTCCGCATCTGCGCCGCGATAGCAACCACAATCTTGGTGCGCCCGTGTCATAGCTTCCATACCAAGCCCTGGCGCTGCGCCATCCGTAACTGCTCGGTCTGCTTCAATGTCTGCGACGTCCGCTCATAGGCAGCGATCTGCTGGGCGGCGCGCATCACCGGCCAGGCCTGACGCAGCTTCTCGCGCTCGCCAGGACGAAGGCCTTCGGCGGCCGTGTCGAAGACAGTGCCCGAAGGCTCCCTGGCTGCGTTGGTAAGCAAGGTCCGCTCGCCAAAACGCTCGGCTACTGCACGGTTGAAGCCGTCGATCTCAAGCTTCGCCTCGTGATTGTCGAGGGCATGGCCAAGAGCAGCTGGAAGATCGTTACGGTCGATGGCCTCACGGATCTTTTCAAGCGCCGCCCTCGCATTCGGTGACAGCGCCGGGATGTCGATCGAAGCTCGATGACGAAGCGCCTGCTCCTCGGTCCCGATCCTTTCGGCAGCGCCCTGGCGCAGCTTGAGATAACGCTCGATGTCGCGCTTCAGCGCCGGCACATTGACCTCGGCAACACGACGCGCCTCCTTGTCCGCTTTCGATGCGAGAAGACCCGTCCGCCCATTCAGTGCTCCGATCGATGCCGGCTCGCTAACCAGCCGAGCGAGCGTCTGTTGCGCGGCCTTGGGGTCTGTGAGAAGCACACTGAAGTCCATCACCCGGAAGGCGGCCTCCGCATCGGCAAAGACGTAGCGAAAGCGCGTCGACATCTCCTCCCACTGCTTTGCCAGGGCCTGGTCGGCGAGAAGCTTCTCCTCGACGACATCGGCCAGCGACCTGGCAAACACCTTGGTGCCGGCGACCATCGGTTCGGCCTCTTTCCAGGTTTGTAGCGAGGGGCGCTGGAACAGGCCGAGGCGCTCGGTGCTGGTACGCAATCGCTGCGCCAGATTGGCAAGCCTTTGCCTCTGGCGCAGCATCCAGTCGAGCCGGTCGCGAACCAGCGTGCGGGCAACACGCGATATGTGCAGCCCGCGGTTTTCGGAAAAACGCAGTGCCTGCCGGTAGAGTGTGCCGCGCTCGTAATCGAGCGTGGTTTCCTTGGCATTCGTTCGCGACAGAACGCCATCGAGCCCGCCCACTTTGGCGAAGGAGCGGCGCCCGTAATAGAGCGCCATGTCCTCGCGGTGCCGGGTCATTGCGACATAGGTCAGATGCCGATCCAGCGACAGCGAAGCGAGTACCTTGACCCGGTCGACAGTCGAGCCTTGCGACTTGTGGATCGTGGTCGCATAGCCATGATCGATGTTGGGGTAGAAGCGCTGCTCGACTGTGACCAGCCGGCGATGTTCACCCTCGCCGATGGCAGCAACGATCCTGTTTGGTGCGGCTTCGACGACCCGTCCGATCATGCCGTTCTTCACACCGAGCGAAGTCTCGTTCTTGAGGAAGACGATCTGGTCACCAGCGTCGAACTGACGAAGACCGTCTTCGGTGCGGAAGGCATGTCCCTCGCCGACAATCCCGCGCTCGACGAGCTTGTCGCGCGCCAGGCGATTGAGCTCGCGCACGTCGCGGCGAAGATGGGCGAGGATGAGTGTTGTCTTCGTGGGATCGTAGTCGCTGTTCCAGTCGGCAATCAGGCTGGCGATCGCCTGTGCCTTGAGCTCTGACCCACACACTCTGCCGTGCTCGCCATAAGCCCCGAGCGCCTTTGCGACGCGACCGCGCGCCAGGTCGAGCGAGGCGGCTCTCATCCACTCTTCGCGCTGGCGGTAGATGGTCTCGAGTTCGGCGTAACCGATGCGGTCAACTATTGCCCGAAACGCAGCCCCTGCTTCAATCGGCTGGAGCTGCTCGGGATCGCCGACCAGCACAAGCTTTGCGCCGGCCATGGTTGCCGCTTCAACGACCAGTGCCATCTGCTTTGAGGCAACCATGCCAGCTTCGTCGACAACAAACACCGTGCTTTTGTCGAGCATGTCCCTGCCCTGCTTCCAGCGCAGTTCCCACGATGCCAGCGTGCGGCTGACGATGCCTGCTTCCCTCTCAAGGCCCTCCGCTGCCTTGCCGGCAAGGGCAGCACCGACAACACGATAACCGGCCAGTTCCCACGCCTCGCGTGCTGCCTTCATCATCGTGGTCTTGCCTGCACCGGCGCGGCCGACGACAGCTGCGATCCGTGCCTCATCCACGACGTGCTCGATGGCGACACGCTGCTCCTGCGACAGCTGCGAATGACGCGAAAGCACGCTGTCCAGCACTTCATCTCGAACGCCATGTGATGCGCGCTGTGACAGCCACAGCGATTGCTTCGCCATCCTGGCTTCGATGCGGATCAGCTCACGCGTCGTGTAGCGGGAATGGATCTTCGCTCCCGTTGCAAGGTCAATGCCCTCGCGCTCGATACGCAGCGCCTCGGGGCTGTGCAGAATGCGCACCATCAGCTGCTGGAACGTGCCGGCATCGTCGACATAGCGGTGCAGGATCTTTGCGATGTCGCGTTCGTCGAAGACGCTTCTTTCCGAGGAGACGATGTCGAGCACGATCTCGGGTCGCTTCAGGATTCGGTTCGCATTCTCCTTGCGCCGTGCCTCGAGCAGCTCGATCCGCTCGAGCGACATCTCATGGCCTTCAATCGCTGACTTGCGCTGGATCGCCTTGGCGCCAACGCCGATATGGGTGGTTGGGACGAGATCGATGCCACGCTCGGCATAAGAGCGACCATCAACACGCAGGTCGATCCCGCCAAGTGCCAGATGTCGGTTCTGGATCTCGAACCAGGCATTGCGAAGAGCCGCAAAGTCGTCGACCCCACCGGCCCAAAGCTCATAGACGATCTTGCCGGCGGTGTTACGCAAGACCTCGCCATTCTCACCGATGACAGCAACCTTCTTGGGACCAAAACCGTCCTCGGTCAGCGGCCGCAGTGTCATCATCAGATGGACATGCGGATTACCTGGCACATCATGATAGACCCAGTCCGCTACCATGCCCTTGGCGAGGATGTGTCGTTCGACGAAATCACTGACGAGCGCGATGTTCTGCTCGGCTGAAAGCTCCAGCGGCAAGGCAATGGTGATGTCTTTGGCAAGCTGGGCGTCCGAGCGTTTCTCAAACGCCTCGACCTTGTTCCAGAAGGCTTCCGAAGCACCTGCCACCGAGCAGTCGGCAATCAGGCTGCGCAGCCATTGCGGTGCATCGGGCGGCACCGAAAACGCCTCATGGAGCAGCCCCTGCTTGCGTGTGTAATCGACCGAGCGCGCTTCGCGTTCGTACTCCATCTTCGCGCAATGGCGGTAGGCGGCAGACAGCACCGCGCTGCGGCCGTCACCGCGGCTGACAATGCTGACGGAGAAGTGCGGGACGGCCACGGCAGAGATTGCTCCTGGATAGCGAACGGACACTCGTGCGTTCGTCAGGAGCGGCTGGCTGGACAGGCCGTTGAGCAAGGCGTCGCGTCAGCGACGTATAATTGCGCCCTTGGCCGCTCCTTTCGAACGGCGGGATCATCGTGCAGAGTGTCGGCACAGCCGACTGCACAATAAACGGGGATGTGCTTCGCACCCTCCCCGTCGATCCTGACCTGGCGCTTCGCTCAATCCAGAACAAGGGAAGAGGCTACCGGAATGAAAAGACCGTCGTCGAAGATCAGGGAAGAAATCTCCCGCCTGCAAGGGGAACTGAGGCAGGCGGAAATGCGCGAGGCTGAGCGCATCGGGCGGATCGCACTCCGGGCCGGGCTCGGTGCGATCGAAGAGGGCGAGTTGCTGGCAGTTCGCTACTCCTCTGTTTCGACCGCTCCTTAGGCTCGTCTAATGGTATCGTCTTTGCCGTCTCGGGTGGCTTCAAGACCACGTAGGTGACGATCCCGACTGCGCTTAAATTTGGCGGCGGCCTGGTCGTACTTGATCCGTCCTTCGAGATCGCACCGATAGTGAACCACGCGCCTCCGCAAAGCCGGCAGCAAGGTCATCGTGCTCGATTCCATTGACCCGCGACCGACTTCAACGCCCTCAACTGGATCTGTCATTTCCGCGGCAAGAAGGAGGAGGACATTGCTGCTTTAGTGACATAGGTGAGGACCGACCCGCCGACCCAGACATCGGCCTGGGACGACGTCTTTCGCGCCTCCGCACTTCAGCTCCGTACCCCCACCGCGTCGACCGGACTTTGAACATGCGCCGGTTCTACGGCCTCACTCTCAAGCCGACCTTGTTTGGCAGTGCATCGGTCATTTCCAACTGGGGGTGGGATCGGTACCAACGAACATGCCATGATCGAACGTTCGACGAAACCGACGACGCTCAACGCGCTCTGAAGCGGCTGGAGACGATGAAGCAATGGCGGGGCTATCGAGCACCAAGGGACGTCTCAGATGCCGGGACAGTAGGTGTTTGAGATGAGACCAACGCTGACGCCCCAAGGACCAGAGCTGTGGCCCCGCCTTGTGAGCGGGGCCGAGCTCGGCCGGTCAGTCTCGGTTGGGACGGGACCAGATGAGCTGGAGGCCCTGCTCGCCTTCCACCTCGACCAGGGTGGCGTAGATGGGAGCCTGGAAGCTCGGATCGTCCAGCTTGACCGACAGGTAGTCGCGGCCGCTCTGCTCGGAGTGCTTCTGCCAGGCGGCTCCGAGTTCCACGGCGCCGGAGAAGATGCGGAAGTGCGGGCCCTTGTCGGAGGGGATTTCGATGCGCTCGAAGCGGGCCTTGACGGTGAGGGTGAGGGTCTTGATCGAACCGGTGAAGCCGTTGGCGGTGGTGGTGAATGAGCCGATGGTAGCCATGAGTGATATTCCTTTCTCGTGTTTCGGGCCGCGCCCTTCGCGACCTCGATGGCAGTCGAAAAGATCGGAGACGATCGGACCGCACCCGTCAGGGCCGGAATGAAATGGAGGGCGGCAGGAAGCGGCTTTCTTGAGGCGCGAGGAATGCGAACGCAGTTCGCTGGGGAAGAAAGTTGCGCCTGCCGTTGCGGGACAACGATCGAGGCGAAGCCGCTCTCCGGTCAGACATGCCCCATCGAGCCCGCGGAAGGACCCGGCTGTCGCGACACGGAAGGAAGGGCGCTGCGGCCAGTACGCCGATGTCATCTGTCATCGCACGCTGACTTGACGGGCGACGAACCCCTCCGCTTCCGGCACGCCCGCTCGATCCGCTATCGCCCGTGTCATGGGGGGAGATGTCGCTTGCTCTCTGAGAGCGGTCTCAAGCACCGCAGAAAGCCCACCGACAGGGCCGCCGCCTGCGGTCTTACACGGTTCAGCAGACTGTCAGCGCAAGCCCAAAATCCAACGACCACCGTCGTCAGCATGAGGGATTGATCCCGGCACTGCTGTTTGGACCGCTAGGTAATCATAGCCAACGCATGGTCTCGGCAGTCTCCGCTCGGCGGCCGCACGGCGGTACTCGTCCCAGCCACCGGCAAGGCCATACTGGCGCAGATGCAGGATACCGACATCGAACGGAACTATTGCGAAGCGGTCAGGGGCGACATCCATGCCAGCGCTATCTCCGCCGCGTTGCCATTGAGAGCAAAAGACCAAAGTTCCAGGTCGACCAGTTCAAGCTTGGCCTGAATTACAAATTCTGAGCCCTCTGCAAATGCGGTGCTACGGAACTAGCAGTCTCGGGCCGCGCAGGTTGGCGCGCCCCGAGACTGCTAGTTCCGTAGACCCAACGATGGGAACTGCACCTCGCGGGGCGTAATGCCGAATTGCCGCCGGAACGCAGTGGCAAAATTCGCCGGACTTGAGTAACCCGCGATGGCGCTGGCTTCCTGCACAGTGGTCTCGCCAACCTTGAGCGCTTCGAAGGCGCGGTCGAGACGGCGCCGGCGAACATATTCGAAGACGCTGTGACCTTCTGACAGGCGGAACAAGCGCTGCAGCCCGCTGGCGCTGATGCCGGATTCTCGCGCGATCAACTCGACGCTCAGCGATGCCGTCAGGCTTTCAGCGATTAGTTCCTTGGCACGCATAAGGCGGACGGCTTCGTGGCCGCGCAGGATGGAACCTTGTTCAGTGCGGCGGTCGGCATGCATGACCGCAGAGATGGTTTCGGCGACAATCTCGACGGCGCGGCCCTCGAGATAGAGGTTGCGCAGTGCAGGCGTGAAAACCTGCGGCGCAAGGATCTGACGGACCAGTTCGGCCACGCGCGGCGTCACCGTCCAGCGGTGGTCGGCGAGATTGTCCTTGAGTAGAGCCTTGGCCTGGCGTTCGTCGCCGATCTCTTCCATGGCGTCGATGTTGAGCCATTCGGGCGTGGCTGTGACCACGAGATGGCGGACATGCTGACGTCCAGCCGACGCCCGCTTGAAACTCTCACGGCCGGAACTCATGATGGCGGCACCTTGCATTGCGTTGCGCAGGTCGCCCTTGAAAGCGAAACTGCGGTCGCCGATCCGAAGGTCGATCTCGCCATCGAGAAAGAAGATGCAAGACAGCTCTTCGCGCTGGCGCGAGGTTACGGTGAATTCGCGCTTCTCGACAGCGTCGCTGACATGCAGGAACAGACCTTGCCGAAGCTCCTGGTGCAGATATGCGCCCTCGATCAGCGTATCGTCCATGGACAACCGGTCATCTCGGCTATCCAGGACAACGCCGTCCATCCGCATGAAATCGCTGACCCGGACGCGCTTGCTGGCGTCTGGAGCCGAGGCATGCTGGTTTGAGCCCGACCTCATTGATTATGCCCTTTCTGTCACGAGCATGTTTAGCCTGACGTGGCCTAACAGGCCTGCGCGACCGTGGCTTTGCGGTGCGATTTCGTTGGACCGCAAATGTTTCTGATCGTCGCGCAAAGGTCGCTGCGTTGTCAGCCATGCCATGGTGCCTTAGTGAATAGGTTAACTTGATCACAATTGTCAAGTTTATGACGCAACGGCACCAAGGCCATGCGCAAAACGATGACGAGAGCGTTTGGGCGCGTCCGTATGGACACCCGGCGCTCTGAAGAAGGGCGACGACACGTGGGCGGTACAGAGACTTTGCAGGACCATTCGGCGATAGGTAAACAGGGCCGGCGCGCCAGCCGCGCGCTGCTTCTGGCGTCTACCGTGCTGAGCGCGATCCTTGCCCTGCCCGCCTATGCCCAGCAGGCCAAGCCTGCCAAAGCGGACGGCAATCCGCTGGTTCTCCAGACCATCGAGGTCGGCACGGAAAGCCCGCGCGGGCCGGACAGCGGCATCGTTGCCAAGCGCAGTGCGGCTGCATCCAAAACCAACACGCCGCTCCTTGAAACGCCGCAGGCAATCAACGTCGTCACCCGCGACCAGATGAGTGCGCAAGGCGTCAATTCTGTAGCCGAGGCGCTGCGCTACACTCCAGGTGTGTTGCCCGATCCCAATGGCTACGACCTGCGTTACGACTGGCTCTATGTCAGGGGGTTCAACAGCTATGGCACGATGTGGTTGGACGGCTTGGCCGTCGCGGGCGACCCGCTGAACTATGCCACGCCGAGCATCCATCCCTATGCGCTGGAGCGCGTCGAGGTCATCAAGGGGCCGGCCTCCGTCCTGTACGGCCGCGCCGTGCCGGGAGGGCTGGTCAACCAGGTGAGCAAGCGACCGCAGGCCGAGACCTATCGCGAGGTTTCGGTCGAGACCAGCGGCTTCGGCGGCATACAGGGCGCGGTGGACATGACCGGTGCGCTGACCGAGGACGGCGACTGGCTCTACCGCTTCACGGGCCTTGCCAAGAACATGAACACCCAGATCGACATGGAGCGCGATCGCAAGATCATGCTGGCGCCAAGCCTGACATGGAACCCCAGCGATGACACCTCACTGACGCTTTATGCCTACTACCAGCGCGACCGCGACATCTTCAGCCCGCGCTTTTATCCCGCTGTCGGCACGTTGCTGCCCAATCCGGCTGGCCAGATCCCGCGCGACCTCTTCCTTGGCGACACCAATGCCAATGAATTCAACCGCGACTATGGCCATGTCGGTTACGAGTTCTCGCACAGCTTCAACGAGACCTGGACCGTCAGGCAGAACCTGCGTTACGGCTATTCCCAGCAGGACATGTTCCTGGCGCTGGTCAACCCGGCCTTTGCCTATACCGGCGCGCCATCGAGTCAGCTCGACCGCGTGTCGGCCGTTTCCGATGACTGGACTTCGACCTTTGCCGTCGACAGCCAGGCCGAAGCCAGTTTCCAGACGGACGACGTCGCCCATACCGCCCTGTTTGGCATTGACTATGTCCGCGGCGTCTCCGACACCAATTTCGGCAACTCCCCCAGGGGGGTGCCCGTGCCCGGCATCGACTTCAACAATCCAATCTACGGCCTGCCAATCCCGATGGCGCCGGTAACCACCTCGGCCCATCAGCGGCAGAACCAGATCGGCCTCTACGCTCAGGATCAGCTGCGCTACGGCAACTGGGTCGGCACGTTCGGCCTGCGTTATGACTTTTCAGACATCGACACTGACAATCGCATCACCAAGGCAGCAGCGGTCGAGACCACGGATCGAGCTCTCACTGGTCGTGTCGGTCTGACTTATCTGTTCGACAATGGCCTGGCACCTTATGCCAGCTATTCGACCGCCTTCCTGCCACTCCTCGGCACCGACAAGGATGGCAATGCTTTCGTTGCCCAGGACGCCAGGCAGTATGAGATCGGCGTCAAGTACGAACCGGTTGACGGGCGAGGCCTGATTTCGCTGTCGCTGTTTGATATGACACTCGAAAACGCACTGACACCTGCCCTGACCGACCCGAACCCGACAAAACCGACGCTGTATGTCCAGACAGGCAAGCAGCGCGTGCGCGGCGTCGAAATCGAGGGCAAATATGAGCTGACGCCTGAAATCGACCTGCTCGCCTCCTATGCCTATTCGCACTCCGAAGTGCTGAGCTCCAACAATCCTGTCTCGGTCGGGCGCGAGATGCTGCGCCTACCCGAGCATCAGGGTAGCTTGTGGGTCCACTACAGCCCGACCTATGCCGAGGGACTGTCGCTGAGTGCCGGCGTTCGCGCCATGTCGTCCTACCAGACCGACGCCACTTATCTCGATAAGCTGCGCATCCCCGGCCGCGCACTGGTCGACATCGGCGCCGAGTTCGATTTCGGTGCGCTGAAAAAGGAATTCGAAGGCACGAGGCTGCGCGTCAACGTCACCAATCTGTTCGACGAGACTTATGTATCGCACTGCCTCAACATGACCGGTGGCAGCTGCAATTATGGCGCGGGACGCGCGATCACGGCGAACCTGAAAACCACGTGGTGATCGTGTGCTCGATGGACAGCTGAAGCAGATCACTGGCAGGCAAGCGGGCCGAAACCGTTTCGGTCTTGTTGCCGTGCTTTGCTGCCTGGCGGCGTTGGTTTTCGCGTCCCAAGTGCATGCCGAGGTAGTGTTGCGTGACGCCGCCGGCCGCCAGATACGGCTCGAAGCGCCGGCGAAACGTATCGTCACCAACGAAGCGCTGCTACTGTTGTCGCTGGCATTGATCGATCCAGAGCCGGTGTCCAAACTCGCAGGCTGGGCAGCACCGCAGCGCTTCGATCGCGGCATGTATACCGCCTTCCGAAAGCGCTTCCCTGCAATCGACAACATTCCCGTCACAGGGGAGGTGATGCCGGCCAATGTGTCGGTCGAATCCATCCTGAGTGCGGACCCGGATTTGTTCGTGGTCAGCCTTTGGCAACCCGGCTGGGAAAGTGCCGTGCAGCTGCTCGATGCCGCCGGCGTACCGGTGATCTTTCTCGACGGTCCCGAAAACGACGCTCGGGGCCCAGCCGAAGCGACTAGTTTTTCGATGCGGCTGTTGGGACAAGCTATCGGCCGAGAGGCCGAGGCCAACGCCTTCGCCGATTTCGTCGGGCAACGCTACCAACTGGTGACCGAAAGACTGAAGGGTGTTGTCGAGCGCCCGGAAGTGCTGATCGATGCCCATGCCGGCACACTGTGCTGCGCCATCCCCGGCGCGCACAACCGCATCACCGAAATGATGCGTTTGGCCGGTGGCCACAGCATCGGCTCGGACGATGTCCCGGGATATGACGGCCAGATCAATGCTGAGTTCGTGCTCGGTGTCGATCCACACGTCTATATCGGCACCGGCGGACCGCATCTTGCGGCACAAGGCGGGCTCGTTGTCGGCGGGGGTGTCGATGCAGCGGACGCGCGCGCCTCGCTGAAATCGGTGACTGGCCGCAACTTGCTTGGCCAACTCAGCGCCGTGCGCGATGGCCGCGCCTTTGGTGTCTCGCACCAGCTTTCGATCTCCGCTCTCTCGGTGCTGGTGTTCGAATGCTTCGCAAAATGGAGCCATCCCGAGCTTTTCGCCGATCTCGATCCGGCGCGAACGCTGGCCGAGATCAACAGCCGGTTCATGGCCGTGCCACTCGAAGGCAAGTTCTGGATCGGGCTCGACCAGACTACAGGGCCATGAAGCTGACAGCATTACAGACGGAGTTTCGGTGAAGGAATTTGTCACACAGGCCCGCATCGCACTGGCCGATCCCGACACGCTGATCGCGGCCTTCTGCGAACACATGGTCGAGCATGGCGCCAAGGTGGAGACTTCAGGCGACGAGCGTACTGTACGCTTTGACCGAGCCCATGCCCGTATCTCGCACGATACCGATGCCATCCAAATCGATGCCAGCGCTGGCAGTCTGGAAGATCTCTATTTCCTCCGCCTCACCGTCGCCTCGCACATTATCGAACTCGCCAAAAATGGCGCCCCCATCATTGCCTGGACCGGCGATGGCAACGAAACTGGGCGGCCACCAAACTTTCAGATCCTTGAGGTAAAGGCGGTTCGCGACGTGACGCCTCACATGCGCCGCATCACATTCGCCGGCGAGCATGTCAGCCGTTTCGCGCCGATGAGCGCGCTGCACCTCAACATACTGATCCAGCATCCTGACCTCGCCGCGCCGCAATGGCCAAGCGTCGGCAGCAATGGACTGGTCGCGTGGGAAGATCCCGCGCGGCGGCCCTCCTTGCGCAAATACACGGTCCGCGCGTTCGACCTTGCGGCCCGTACCCTCGACATCGATTTCGTGCTGCATGCCGATGCCGGGCCGGGGTCGGCCTTTGCCGAGGCTGCGCGCCCAGGCGACCGTGTCGGCATTTTCGGCCCCGGTGGCGGTGGGTTGGTCGAGGCCGACTGGTATCTTCTGGCAGGCGACGAGACCGCGCTGCCGGCAATCTCGCGCATGCTGGAACACCTGCCGGCAACGGCGTACGGAACCGCCCTGATCGAGGTGGCCGACGCAAGCGAGATTCAAGAGGTAGAGACTAAGGCGGCGATCCCCATCGAATGGCTCTGCCGCAATGGCTCAACGCCCGGCGCGCTGTTGACCGAAGCGGTACGCGGCGTGAATCTGCCAGGCGACGGCACCCGCGTCTTTGTCTGGGCCGGCTGCGAGTTCGACGCCTTTCGCGACATCCGCGCCTATCTGCGCAAGGAGCGCGGCCTGGCCAAGCATGAGCATCTGGTGGTGTCTTACTGGCGCAGTGGTAAGGCCGAAGACCAGAACGGAACGGAACAGTGACGGTGTCCGTCTACCAACGGGCACAAGTGTCTAACGTTCAGAAAGGCTCCACAGCGATGCCCGAAATCTATCCGGGGGGAGCCTGCTTCAGCGTCTGCAACAAGGGATCGATGGGCATCGGGCGACCGAAAAAATAGCCCTGGAGGTACTGCACGCCACGCTCGCTGAGATAGTCCCGCTGCTGGGTGCTCTCAACGCCCTCGGCCACGACATCGAGATTGAGCCTGTTGGCCAAGTCGATGATGTTGTCCAGTATATGCCGTGACAGCACGTCCGATCCGGCCATGGCCACGAAGCTGCGGTCTATTTTCAGGGCATCGATGTGGAATTTCTGCAGATAGGCCAGGCTGGACTGGCCAGTGCCGAAGTCGTCAATGGCGATCTTGACACCCAAGCCGCGTAGCTCGGCAAACAGCCGATCGGTCACATCGGTCGGTTCAATCAATTCGCGCTCGGTCAGCTCCAGCACCAGGACAATACTTCCGGCCGGGAAGGCACTGAGGAATTGCCGGCACTGATCGATCAGGCGCAAGTCCATGCAATGCGCGGCCGAGATGTTTATGCCAATATGGAAATCTGGCGGCAGCCGCTTTGCATGGGGCGCGAGTTCGCGGCAGGTTTGTATCATCAGATGCTCAGTCATTGGCACGATCAGGCCAGAGCGTTCGGCGTAGGGTATGAACAGGTCAGCAGGGATGAGCCCATCTGTTGGGTGCTTCCAGCGCATCAGCACTTCCAGTCCGCACCATTCATAGTCGTCACCCCGGACTAGAGGCTGGTAATACGGTACGAATTCGCCTGCCGAGAGCGCACGTCCCATTTCCACGCGCGGAGAAAGTGCGCGCAGTCCCAGCTTGTAGGCCCCAACACCCGCCAAGGTGCCAAGCAAGGCCAAAAGGCCGAGTTGCGGCAGATAGTGCTCCATCAGATAACGCAATCGCATTCCGTCAGGATTAGCCGCCTGCATCGTGAAAGGGTATTTTCGGGAGCTCGTCGCGATCGGTCTGACCAAATGCCGGTTCGGCGCGAATTCGCTGACCATACCATCGCCCCCCATCCTGCTATCTCCTATCAGCAGGCTGACTGTGGCAAAGTCGGCGCTTACCAACTGCAGTATGTTTTTGAGGTGTTGACCATCGATGCCAACAAGAACGCTTTTGGATTTCTCGGGCAACCTGTAGATCAACACCGCTCGGTCGGGGGTAACGTCGTTGCCAGCCATCAAGCGTAGGCGGCCACCTGCGTAGGCATTGGCCTCCTCGGCATCGCGAACGCTTCCGTTCAAGGACGTGCAATAAATCACGCCATTTTCTGTGAGATTGACGGAGCGTACGAAAGGGCGTGACGTCGCCTGCAATCTCAACGCCCGTTCGGCTTCGGCGCACGGTTTGCCCGAGAGTTGGGAAACCGCATTGGCTGCGAGATCGGCGCTGTCGAGCATTGTTTCGATGTGATTGAGCGCAAAACGGCTGGCTTCGATCGCACGGGCTTCCAAGGCGTTTTCAGACTGATGAATCATTAGCGGAAAGCCCAGCAACAGGGGCAATGCAGCAACCAGGCACGCCGCCAGTACACGACGTAATCGCCCGGCACTACCACTCGCTCCGGACCAGACACGCGCAGCTCTTGGTTGTGTGAAGCTTATGTTCAGCGCTCCCCTTTCCACGGGAATATTTGCCGTGCACGGTCAAACCTAGGTCAGCACGCTAAAATAAGCGTTTACGGCCTCCTCAGATATTTTGAATTGCTGGCGAGTCGCAATTCTTGCTGGCCACCTACACCACTGCGCGGACCTTGCTCGGCAGCACCTTGAAATGGTCGCGAAAGCTCTTGGAAAAATGCGATGACGACACGAAGCCGCAGGCAACGGCAACGTTCATGATCGGCATCGGCGTCAGCTCGATCAGCTGGCGCGCCTTGGTCAGCCTGAGTACCAGATAATGCTGCCACGGCGTGGTTGAGAGATGGCGTTCAAACAGCCGCTCGATTTGGCGGCGCGACAGCGACACCTGGCCGGAGATTTCCTCCAGCGACAGCGGTGCTTCGATGTTTTTTTCCATCAGCTGCAGGATGCGCAAAAGCTTCTTGCCGGTGCTGCCATAGCGCAGTCCCGGCGGCACCGACTGGCAGCTTGCACCATCGCGCCAGCGGTCGGCTGTGACATGCTGGCAGATACTGCGCGAAAGCTCGGTGCCGCAGCGCTCCTGAACCAGTTCCAGCGCGAGGTCGAAGGCGGCAAGTTCGCCGGCGCAGGTGACGATCTGGCCATCGCGGACAAACAGCGCGTCGTCAATGGCGAGGTCGTAGAAGGTCTCCTGGAGTGCCGCCATCTTGCCCCAGTGGATGGTGCATTTGATGTCATCAAGCAATGCCGCCTCGGCAAGCAGCCAGGTCGCGGTGCCCAGGGCGTAGATCGGAACATGGGCGCGAAAGGCGCGGCGCAAGAAAGCGCGCAGTTCGTGCGAACCGTGCTTTTCGACGCCTTCGCCGGCGCAGATGACGATCGCGCAGCGCGGGTCGAGCACCATTGTTTTCTGCTGCTCGACGAAGCTGGCTGATGCTGCGATGGAAAAGCCGCTGGCGCATTCGACCGGCAAGCCGTCGAGACTCATCAGCCGCCACCGGAACTGGCTGCGGCCTGACAGCGAATTGGCGATCCTGAGCGGGTCGATCAGCGATGACAGGCAGAGCTGGGAAAATCCGGACAAAACCAGCACCAGGAACTCGGCGGGGGCCTCAACGTTCGCCCCTAGGGGCAAATTGGCGGGCAATGCCCTGGCACCGGGCCAACAGGCCTCGACGTTGAAGGCTGAATGCTTGTTCGGTGCGTTCATGTGCCCCTCCGACTCCATCAGGAACCGATTGCCTCAAATGAGACTGCAGGATCACAAAATGGCAATAAATGACACAAAATGCAACATGGTAAAATGTGGCTTCAGTAGCGCTTGGTGCACTAGGGGTCAGCCGGCGGCTGTTTCGGTCGCCTGCACCATGCTCATCAGCCAGTCGCGGAAGGCGATGACTTTCGGGGTTTTTGCCTTCTGCGGCGTCGCCAGAAACCAGTAGGATCCGGCGCCGCGCAGTCTTTGTTCGAAAGGCGCAACCAACAGTCCTGTCGCCAGTTCGCGTTCAACCAGCGCCGAGCGGCCGAGCAGCACGCCCTTGCCTTCGATTGCTGCACGGATCGCCATGATCGACTGGTCGAAGAACGAGCCCGCTGAGGTGTCGATGCCGCTCACGCCGACATGCGCAAGCCAGGTGTCCCAGTCCTCGGCATAGCCAGGCACATGCAACAGGTTGCGCGCCTGCAGGTCGTTGGGCGAGGAAAGGCCGGCGGCATATTTCGGCGCGCAGACCGGGAAGGTTTCGTCGCGCAGCAAAAGCGTTGCCTCGCGCTTGGGCCAGTTGCCCCAGCCGAATTCGATTGCTGCGTCGACCTTGCCTTCGCCGTGGTCGAGCGCGGTCAGCCTCAGGTCGATGGTCGGATGCTGGGCGCGAAACAGGTCGAGCCGCGGTGCGATCCATTGGCTGGCAAACGAGGTCGGCACATGTACGACCAGCATTTCGCGCGTGCCCCGCCCAGCGAGCTTGGCTGTCGCCTCGTCGATCAGCGCAAAAGCCCGGCCAAGGTCTTCGGCATAGATGCGGCCACGGTCGGTCAGCCTCACGCCATTGGCATGGCGGTCGAACAGCTCCTTGCCGAGGCGCAGTTCCAATGCCCGGATGTGCTGGGATATCGCTGACGGGGTGACGTTGAGCTCGCTGGCAGCGCCGGCAAAGCTGCCGAGCCGAGCGGCAGCCTCGAATGCCCGGAGCCAGTTCAAAGGAGGTCGGGCAGCTGCCATAGTACCATTAGTTTTTCTTGGTCTTCCCCCAAGGTAATCGCGTTTGCCGGCACAGACAAGAACAATTCTAATCTGCCTCAAACAAGCACTGGGAAGCGCCGCAATGAATGTCCACTGGCTGAATGGCTACCGTCCGGGTTACGGCCTGCCGCGCGATTTCTACACCAACGCGGACATCTTCGCCGAAGAGCAGGAACGGATCTTCCGCAACAACTGGTTCTTCGCCGGGCATTCCATCGAGCTGCCCAAGTCGGGTGACTACATGACGCTGAATGTCGGCGGCGCGCCGGTTGTGGTGGTGCGCGATCGCGACGGCAAGGTACATGCCCACCACAATGTCTGCCGCCATCGCGGTTCGATCATCTGCACCAAGGAAAAGGGCAAGGCGACGCGGTTGGTCTGCCCCTATCATTCCTGGTCTTATGCCCATGACGGTCAGCTTGTCGGCGCCCCGATGATGGGAGAGAGCTTCGACAAGGCCGAGCATGGTCTCAAGGGCGTGCACGCCGAGGAGTTCGACGGGCTGATCTTCGTCAACCTCTCCGACACGCCCTCGCCGTTTGACGAGCTGCGCGACCACCTGTCGCCGATCCTGAAGTCGCAAGGCATGAACCGGGCCAAGATCGCGCTGATCCGCGATTACGAGCTCGACCTGAACTGGAAGCTCGTCGTCGAAAACAACCGCGAGTGCTACCACTGCGAGGCCAATCACCATGGCTATGTATCGGTGCAGTACGACACCGAAAACGACAACCCAGACCTCAAGGGCGAGATAACGGAGCGCCTCGCCGACTGCGCCATCCGTTGGGAAAAGGCCGGTCTCGACACCGCCCGCGTCAACACCTCGTCCGACTACACCGCCGAGTGGTTTCGTGCCAACCGCACGCCGGTGCGCAAGGGCATGGTCACCGAAAGCCCCGACGGGCAACTGGTCTGCGACGTGCTGATGGCCGGTTTCTCCGACCCCGACATGGGTACGGCACGCGCCAACACCAACATCAACTTCTGGTGCCACGCCAATTCCGACTATGCCCACACCGTGCGCATCACGCCGGTGTCGCCGACCAAGACCATCGTGCGCGGCTACTGGCTGGTCGACGAGAATGCGGTCGAGGGCCGCGACTACGATCCCGAGAAGGTCGCCGCCTTCCACGACGAGGTGATGTCGGAAGACTGGGAAATCTGCCGGCGCCAGTGGATCGGCGTGACCTCGCCGGGTTTCCAGCCCGGACCCTACTCGCCGCTGAAGGAGCAGAACGTCGACCGCTACGTCAGGTGGTACGCGCGCCAGATGGGCGCCTGATCCCGCAAGACAGGAGCCACGCCATGCTTTCCAGGCCGGAAATCCTGCTGCAGGTAGCAGAGGTCAGGACGCTCACGACAAGGGTCTCGGCCTATCGGCTGGTCTCGCCGCATCGCGAGCGCCTGCCGGCCTGGCAGGCCGGGTCTCATCTCAACTTCCGCCTGCCGAGTGGTCGCGCCCGCTGCTATTCGCTATGCGGCGACCCCGCCAACAAGTCGGAATACTGGATCGCCGTACAACGCGAGGAGCACGGCGAAGGCGGCTCGCTGGAGGTGGCGAAGGCCTTCGAGCGCGGCGTTGTGGTTCGCGCCGATCCGCCGCGCAACGGCTTTCCGCTCGTCGAGAATGGCAGGCACCATATCCTCATTGCCGGCGGCATCGGCATCACGCCTGTCATTGCGATGATCCACCATCTGAAGCGCGCCAAGGCGAGTTACTTCGCCCACATCTGCGCCCGCTCGATGAAAGAGACGGCGTTCCGCGAATTCATCCTCGATGAGGTCAAAGCCGGCCGCGCCGCTCTGCACCATGACGGCAACGACCCGGCAAAACGCCCTGACATGGCGGCACTCGTCGGCGCGGCGGCGGACGGCGTCCACGCCTATGCCTGCGGCCCGGCCGGGTTGCTCAAGGCATTCGCCAAGGCAACAGAAAACTGGCCGTGCGAGCAGGTGCATGTCGAAAGCTTCGCGCCCGAAGCCAAGATCGTGGAAGGTGACAGACCGTTCCAGGTGACGATTTCTTCGAGCGGCGCGGTCATCGACGTGCCGGCGGGCACGACCCTGTTTGCCGCTCTCAAGGCCGCCGGCCATGACATTGCTACCAGCTGCCGGCAGGGCATCTGCGGCTCCTGCATGGTTCCCTATCTCGACGGCGAACCCGATCACCGCGACACCGCACTTACCCAGGACGAACGCCGCGAATTCCTCACCGTGTGCTGTTCGCGCGCCCGCTCTGCAAACCTGACCCTCGACCTCTGACAAATCGGTCCGGCGAAAGCCGGCTGAACGAACCTGAACTCGCCTCGCAGCCGCGAGACCATCCGGAAAGTCAAAGCATGTCCAGCAAAGTTCCCTCTCACGCCCGCATCGTCATCGTCGGCGGTGGCGCCCTTGGCACCTCGATTGCCTATCACCTCGCCAAGGCCGGCGAAAAGGACGTGCTGCTGCTTGAAAAGAACGTGCTGACGGCAGGATCGACCTGGCACGCCGCCGGCCTGATGGGGCAACTGCGCAGCAAGGTGAATCTGACGCGCCTGATGCAATACAGCGCAGACCTCTGCGCCAGGATCGGCGCCGAGACCGGCCAGGATGTCGGCTGGAAGAATGTCGGCAGCCTGCGCCTCGCCGCCTCCGACGCACGCTGGGAAGAGCTCAAGCGCGCCCACACCGCCGCCAAGAGCTACGGCTTCGACATGGAACTTGTCGGCCCCAACGACGTCAAGAAGCTGTTCCCGCTGGTCGATACCAAAGATCTGCGCGGCGCGACCTGGATTGCCTCGGACGGCCATGTCGATCCCTATTCGCTAACCCATGCCTATGCCAAGGGCGCGCGGGCGGGCGGCGTGCGTATCGTCGAGGGTGTGACGGTCACCGGCTTCACCATCAGGGATCGCCGTATCACCGGGGTGAAGACATCAGAGGGCGAGATCGGCTGCGAGGTCGTTGTCAATGCGGCCGGCCTGTGGGCGCGCCAGCTCGGCGAACTCGCCGGCATCGACCTGCCGATCACGGTTGTCGAGCACGAATATTTCGTCACCGAGAAATCATCTTCCGTGCCCGACGATCTGCCGACGCTGCGCGACCCCGATGCCAATTTCTACGTCAAGCCGGAGCCGGGCGCGATGGCCATCGGCGGCTGGGAAAAGGAAACCCGCGCCGCCTATGGCCTTGGCAAACTGCCGATGAGCTTTGGCCAGGAGCTGTTCCCCGACGATCTCGAACGGATGTCGGAAGTGATCGAAGGGGCTGCGAACCGCATCCCGATCCTGAGCGAGCTCGGCGTGCGCGCCGTGGTCAACGGCCCGATCCCGATCTCCGCCGATGGCGAGCCGGTGATGGGCCTGGCCGGTGACTACGAGAACTTCTTCGTTGCCTGCGGCTTCACCTCTGGTATCGCGGCATCGGGTGGTGCCGGTCGCGCCATGGCCAACTGGATCGTTGAAGGCGATCCCGGCATGGACCTGTGGGCGTTCGACCTGCGCCGCTTCGGCAAGCCGCATGGCGGGCTGGCCTATCTCCGAGACAGCGCGATCGAGGCCTATTCGAAATACTACGCCATCGCCTGGCCGGAGGAGGAACGCTCTGCCTGCCGGCCGCTGCGCCGATCGCCGCTCTACCAGACCTTGACTGCGCAAGGTGCGGTCAACGGCGTCAAGTTCGGCTGGGAGAGACCCAATTATTTCCTGAAAGCGGGCGAGGCAAAGCCACCGCTCGAAACCTTCGAGCGCGCGCCCTATGCCGAGGTGATCGGCCGCGAGCATAGAACCGTGCGCGAGGGCGTGGCCCTTGTCGACCAGTCGTCATTCTCGAAATTCGAGGTCTCAGGTCCGGGTGCGTTCGCCTATCTGCAGTGGCTGGCTGCGGCCAATGTCGATCGCGGCGAAGGGGCTGTCATCTACACCCAGCTGCTCAACAAGCGCGGCGGCATCGAGGCGGATCTCACCATCATGCGGCCACGCGAGGACGTCTTCCACGTCGTAACCGGCTCGGCCTTCGGCACACGTGACGGTGGCTGGATCCGTCACCACATGCCGCGCGACGGCTCGGTAAGCGTGCAGGATGTCACCGGCGCCTATGGCGTCATCAACCTGTGCGGACCGCTTTCGCGCGACGTGCTCGCCAAGGTCAGCGAGGACGATGTCTCCAACGCCGCCTTCCCCTATATGAGCTGCCGCAACATCCGCGTTGGCTGGGCCCCGGTCATGGCGGCGCGCGTCACCTATGTCGGCGAGCTCGGCTGGGAGCTGCATGTGCCTGTCGAATACATGGCCTATGTCTATGAGGTGCTGAAGGATGCGGGGGCTGCGTTCGGCATCGCCGATGTCGGCTACAAGGCGATCTCCAGCCTGCGCATGGAAAAGCGCTATCTCTACTGGGGTGCCGACATCACACCCGACGACACGCCGCTGGAAGCCGGCCTCGGCTTTGCCGTGTCGATGAAGAAGGGCGACTTCCAGGGTCGTGATGCGCTTGTGGCGCAGAAGGAGCGCGGCCTGACCCGCAAGCTCGCCTGCTTCAAGCTCGACGAGCCGCTATCGGTCTATGGCGGCGAGGCAATGTCGGTGAATGGCCGCGTCGTCGGCATGACGACCAGCGGCGATTTCGGCCACAGCATGGGCGCCTCACTGGTGTTCGGCTACCTCAAGGGCGACGACATGGGCCTCAAGGAGGTCGAGGTTGAGGCCTTTGGACGCCGCAGCCGCGCCACCGTCGTCGAGCGCTGCGTCTACGATCCGGCTGGCGAAAGGGTCCGCATGTGAACCTGCATGCCGGTCTGCCACATATTGCAACATCCGCTTGCCCGATGAGGCCAATATCGCCACATTGGCCTCATGTCCGACTCGCAAAGTTCCAGTGCCCGGGCGCTCGCGCCGCGCCGCCATGACGAGATCCTGAGGCGGCTCGCCGCCGACGGCTCGGTCGGCATCACCGAGCTCGCCAATTTCTTCGACGTGTCGCGGGAAACCATCCGCCGCGACATGAAGCATCTAGCCGAACGCGGCCAGCTCGACCTTGTGCATGGCGGGGCGACGCTGTTTGAGGCAACCGAACCGGCGCTGACGGAGCGCAGCCAGGAAAACGCGGCCGGCAAGGCTGCGATCGGCCGCGCCGCGGCCAATCTGGTCGAGGACGGCATGGTGGTGTTTCTCGATTCCGGAACCACCACCCTTGCCGTGGCGCACGCGCTGACAGGCAGGCAGAACCTGACGATCTGCACAACGAGCCTGGTGATCGCGCTGCACATGTGCCGCCAGCCGCATGTGCGCGTGCACATGCTCGGCGGCGAAATCGACCCGTCGGAGGAGGCAGCAGTCGGCATCGATGCGCTCGACGCCATCGGCCGCTTCCGCATCGACGTCGCCTTCCTCGGCGGCGGCGCGTTGTCGCCCGACGGCGAGGTGACCGACTTCACCCGCAACGGCGCCGAACAGCGCTCACGCATGGCGGCCACCGCAGCCCGCGCCTATTTCGTGCTCGACAGTTCGAAGTTCGGACGGCTCACGCCGCTGCGCATCCAGCGTTTCGAACTCGCCGCCGGTATCATCGTCGACGCCCCTCCCCCCGCAGCGATGGTAGAGGCGCTGGAGCGCAAGGGACCGAAGGTGATTGTCGGCGAATAGCAGAGATGGCAGAGCAGCAAGACTGCCGCTCCGCTGGCCCGGCACAACGATCAGGTCAACTTCCGCCGCCGCTCCAGTTCCGCGTCGGTCGGGGTCTCGAACTCGAACGAGCCGGTGACGACGTCGCCGTCGCGGACGTATTTGTTGACCGTCACGCCGGTCCCGGAAGCCTTCGACGAAACCAGCTTCAACGCCGTCGGCATGGCGGCGTCGCCGAACAGCCGCTTGCCCTTGCCCAGCACCAGCGGGAAGATCGAGATGTTGAGCTCGTCAACGAGGTCGCCAGCAAGCAGGGTCTTGAGGAATTCCGTCGAACCCTGGGTCAACAGGTCCGGCCCGTCCTCTGATTTCAGCTTGCGCACGGCAGCGACGGCGTCGGGACCGAGCGAATGGCTGTTCTGCCAGCCGAGCTTCAGGTCCGGGTTGCGGGTCGCCACATATTTGTTGATGCGATCAAACAGCGGGCCGATGGGATCGTCTGCGTCGACATAGGGCCAGTGCGCAGCGAAAATGTCCCAGGTCTTGCGCCCGAGCAGCAGGTCGAACGGTTTGGCGAACATCTCGCCCACCCCCTCGGTCATCGTTTCGTCGAAATAGGGCGCGGCCCAGCCACCAAACTTGAAGCCGCCGATCGGATCCTCCTCCGGTCCACCCGGCGCCTGCATGACGCCGTCGAGGCTCATGAATGCACCCACCACGATCTTTCTCATGTCGTTCTCCTTCGTCGTCCCTGCCGACTCTACGTCTTGAAGACGTTCAGCGGCGACCCGTTCCGACAACGCCGTGAAAAATTGATGGCCGAATTCCCCGCCTTTTTCGGCCACCAACGATATGTGACTATTTGTTGCATTTAATGTTGCATTTTGTTGCGACGACGTTATGATTGCGACCATCACCTTTGGGAGATTGTTTCACTATGGCGCAGGAATTCCCGACGCAGGCACGCGTCGTCATCGTCGGCGGCGGCATCATCGGCTGCTCGGTCGCCTATCATCTGACAAAACTCGGCTGGACGGACGTCGTGCTGCTTGAGCAGGGCCAACTCAGCGGCGGCACCACCTGGCACGCGGCGGGCCTTGTCGGGCAATTGCGCAGCCACGCCAACATGACCAGCCTGATCAAATATTCGACCCAGCTTTACAGCGAGCTCGAGGCCGAAACTGGCCTTGCCACCGGCTGGAAGAACTGCGGCTCGCTGTCGGTCGCCCGCACCGCCGACCGCATGACTGTGCTCAAGCGCACAGCTGCCTCGGCCCGCGCGCAGGGCGTCGACATCGAGGTGATCTCGGCCAAGGAGGCGCAGGACCTGTGGCCTGTCATGGCGATCGACGACCTCGTCGGCGCCGTCTGGCTGCCGGGCGATGGCAAGGCCAACCCGACCGACCTGACCCAGTCGCTGGCCAAGGGCGCGCGCAATCGCGGCGCACGCGTCATCGAGCGTGTCCGCGTCACCGGCATCAAGACGAAGGACGGCAAGGCGACGGGTGTTTCGACCGACAAGGGCGATATCGCAGCCGAGATCGTCGTCAACTGCGCTGGCCAGTGGGCGCGCAAGGTCGGTGCGATGTGCGGCGTCACCGTGCCGCTGCACTCGGCCGAGCACATGTACATCGTCACCGGCAAGATCGAGGGCGTGCATCCAGACCTGCCGGTCATGCGCGACCCCGATGGCTTCATCTACTTCAAGGAAGAGGTCGGCGGCCTTGTCATGGGCGGCTTCGAGCCAGAGGCCAAGCCGTGGGGCATGAAGGGCATTCCTGATGATTTCGAGTTCGCGCTGCTGCCCGACGACTGGGACCAGTTCGAGATCCTGATGCAGAACGCGCTGGTGCGCGTGCCGCAGCTGGAAACATCAGAGGTCAAGAAATTCTACAACGGGCCGGAAAGCTTCACCGCCGACAACAACTTCATCCTTGGCGAAGCGCCGGAACTGAAGAATTTCTACGTTGGCGCCGGCTTCAATTCGATGGGCATTGCCAGCGCCGGTGGTGCGGGCAAGGCGCTGGCCGAGTGGATCGTCAACAGTGCGCCGACCATGGATCTGTGGCCGGTCGACATCAGGCGTTTTGCCGGCTTCAACAACAACCCGCGCTGGCTCCACGACCGCGTGAAGGAAACGCTCGGTCTGCACTACGCCATGCCCTGGCCGAACCGCGAGCTCGACACAGCACGGCCCTTCCGCCGCTCGCCGCTCTATGACCGGCTGGCCGCCAAAGGCGCCTGCTTCGGATCCAAGATGGGCTGGGAGCGCGCCAACTGGTTTGCGGCATCGGGCGAAAAGCCCGAAACGCAATATTCCTTCGGCCGCCAGAACTGGCACGACGCGGTCAAGCGTGAGATGAAGGCCACCCGCGAGGCCGCCGGCATCTTCGACCAGACCTCGTTCGCCAAGCTTCTGGTGCAGGGCCGCGACGCGGCTTCGGCGCTGAACCGTATCTGTGCCGCCGACATCGACGTCGAGATCGGCCGCTCGATCTATACCGGCCTGCTCAACGAGCGCGGCGGCTATGAAAGCGACCTGACGGTGATGCGCCTGGGCCGCGACAAGTTCCTGATCGTAACCGGATCGGCGCAAGCGGTGCATGACGCCGACTGGATCAACAAGAACATCCCCGACAATGCGCATGTCACGCTGACCGACGTTACCTCGTCCTATTCGGTGTTGGCGCTGATGGGACCACGCTCACGCGACGTCCTTGCCAGGCTGACCTCGGCCGACCTGTCCAATGTCGGTTTCCCCTTCGCCACCATTCGCGAGATCGACATCGGCTATGCCACTGCCTACGCCAACCGCATGACTTATGTCGGCGAGCTTGGCTGGGAGCTGATCGTCCCGAGCGAATTCGCCGTCGGGGTCTATGAGGCGCTGCATGAGGCCGGGCGCGAGTTTGGGCTGACCGATTGCGGCTACTACGCGCTGGAAGCGCTACGTATTGAGAAGGGCTTCAGGGCCTGGAGCCGGGAGCTCACGCCCGACGTCAATCCGTTCGAAGCCGGTCTCGCCTTCGCCGTGTCGATGGACAAACCTGGCGGGTTCATCGGCCGTGAGGCGCTGGTCGAGGCAAAGGCCAAGGGCAAGCTGACACGCCGCATCGTGCAGTTCACGCTCGATGACGAAGCACCGATGCTGTGGGGTGGCGAGTTGATCCTGCGCGACGGCAAACCGGTCGGCGAAGTGCGCTCGGCGGCCTACGGCCACACGCTCGGTTGTTCCGTCGCCCTTGGCCTGCTCGACCATGCCGACGGCGTCGACAAGGCGTTCATCGAAGGCGGACGCTACGAGATCGATCTTGCCGGCGAACGCCATGCGGCGACCGCCCATCTCAAGGCGCCCTACGACCCGAAGTCCGAGCGCGTGAAGGCCGACAGCACTGAACTGCGCGCTGCCGCGTAAAAGTTCATCTGCCCCCTCACCTGACCGCCCCTCCCATATCGGGAGGGGCTTTTTCTTGTCCGTCAGGCTTCAGCGAGCTTGAGCATGGCGATACCCAGGAGCACGACAACAACGCCGCCCAGACGCAGCGGACTGAGCGTCTCGCCGAACAGCACGACGCCCATGATGACGGTGCCGGCCGCCCCGATCCCGGTCCACACCGCATAGGCCGTGCCGACGGGCAACGCTTCCAGCACACGGCCAAGCAGGTAGACGAAGGCTGCCAGCAGCAGCACCGAGACGATCGACCAGCCGGGCCGCGTGTAGCCTTGGGCATATTTCATCGACACCGCCCACGCGACGTCGAGCACGCCGGCAACAACCAGCAAGGTCCAGGCAAGCCCCTGGCTCATCGTCAGGCCGCGAGCTTCATGCCTTCGGCCCGCATCGCCTCGCGCACCTTCGGCCGTGCACTGATGCGATCCATATAGGCGCGCAGCCGCGGGAAAGCGGAAAGGTCGACCTTGGCGAAGGCTGACCAGCCGACGATTGTGAAGAGATAGGCGTCGGCGGCGGTGAAGGTCTCGCCCAACAGATAGGAACCACTGCCCTCCAGGTGGTTTTCGACATAGGCAAGGCGTTCAGCGATCTTGCCGCGCGCCACCTCCTGCGCCTGGGCGCCATACTCGGGATGAAACAGCCACGGGCTGTACATCTTGTGCAGTTCGGAGGCGACGAAGTTGAGCCATGACTGCAACAGGTAGCGTTCGCGCGTGCCGGCCGCCGGCGCCAGCTTCGCCTCAGGCTTGAGGTCTGCGAGGTACTGGACGATCGCAGAACCCTCGGTCAGGAGCGAACCGTCGTCGAGTTCGAGCACCGGCACATAGCCGTTGGGGTTTACCTTGGTGAAGTCATGGCCGGAGCCGGTGACATGCGGCTTCCTGGAGATGTCGACCCGCTCGATGTCGAGCGCGATGCCGGCTTCGAGCGCCACAATGTGGGGCGAGAGCGAGCAGGTGCCGGTGTCGTAGTAGAGTTTCATGATCTGTCCTCTTGGGTTCTGACCGTGTGGTCGTTGCTTCCGGGGACAAAGTTAGTCGTTGCGCATTCGCAATACTCATTGGATATTTGCCAGCCGCGCTTGCATGACTACAAACTCGGGTCATGCTAGAAGGCTCGCATGGACGACTGGAACGAACTCAGGCTGGTGCTGTCTGTGGCTCGCGCGGGCAGCCTGACCGCTGCGGCAGGCTTGCTCGGCATCGACCACTCGACTGTCTTTCGTAGGCTCAATGCGCTCGAGCAGCGGCTGGCGGTGCGCGTATTCGAACGTCTTCCAGGGGGCATCTACCAGCTGACGTCAGCGGGCGAACGCATGGCCGCCGCCGCGGAACGCATGGAAGACGAGGCGCTGGCCCTGGCGCGCGACATCGCTGGCGCCGACGGCCGGCTGTCTGGCCGGCTGCGCGTCACCTCTTCGGAAACGCTGGCCTACTCCAGGCTGACCGGGCACCTCGCAGCCTTCCGGCAGGCCCATCCCGGCATCCTCGTCGAACTTGCCATCGAAAACCGCGTGCTCTCGCTGTCACGCCGCGAGGCCGACGTAGCGCTCAGGCCGATCCGGCCCAAGGAGGGCGATCTGTGGGGGCGCAAGCTCGCCGGCGTCGCCTGGACCTTCTTTGCCTCCCCCGCCTATCTCGACGCCCATGGCGGCGGGATCGAAGGCCCAAACGACATTGAACGTCATGCATTGGTCGGCTGGGAGGAGACGGCCGGCGGCATCATGGCCGCCGACTGGCTGGACCGGAACGTTTCGACTGAGAGCTTCGTCTACCGCACCAACAGCTTGGTCAACCATGCGGTCGCGGCAAAAGCCGGCATCGGCCTGGCGCTCCTGCCCTGCTATCTCGGCGACGGCGAGCCGGGGCTGGTGCGCGCGCTGGCCGAGCCATTGCCCGAACTTGCTGGCGAGCTGTGGATCGTCACCCATTCCGATCTCAAGGCGACGGCCCGCGTCCGCGCCTTCTTCGATGTCGTTGGCGAGGGACTGGCCCGCGAGAGGGACCTATTCGAAGGCAAGCTATGCTTGTGATCAGTGGCCATGCTGGAAGGTCGATAGCCGGGCAGCTTTTGGTACTTGCGGTCAGAACCAAACAATGGCTCGCTGGCCCAAATTGTAATGTGGAACGAAGGGAGGACCAGCCATGCTTTATGCCATCCTGGCGTATCACGCCGAGGGAGTGGTCGAATCCTGGACCGAGGAGGAAGACGCGGCACTGATGGAGGATCTGCTCGAGATCAACGATCGTCTTGTCAGCGAGAAGCATCTGGGACCGGCGGCGCGCCTCGGGCCGACCGACAGCGCGGTCACGCTGAGGGGAAAAGGACTCGGACTGGTCACCGACGGTCCGTTCGCCGAGACCAAGGAGCAGCTGCTCGGTTTCTACGTGGTGGACTACCCCAGCATGGACGGCGCAGTGGCCGCGGCACGCGAGTTGCGTTCAGCCAATCCGACCGCTGTCTATGAAATACGGCCGATCATGCTGTATGTACCCGGCGCTTCGATCGCCGCCGGCGACGGCTAGCAGGCATTCTCCTCAGGTCGCGGCGCGCTCTTCAGCGGCGACACCCTCACGCTTGCACCGCCAGGCATTCAGTGATCGCCTGTTGTCCCGCTCCCGCCATCGTCTGGAGGGCACGGCGCACTCCCGGCATCTGAAGGTCTCCCGCGCCAAGCACACGGGCAACGAGGCAAGCGCTCAGGGCCAAAAGCTGAAGGAAGGTTGATGCCGTTTTCATAGCCATCGCCAGTCAATAGCGTCCCGTCCGAAGCCTGGTGGCCTCGACACACGGTTCGGTTTCTTGGGTCTGCGAATGTTCGGATGGCGGTCGCATTGCCGATCTGATCCGAAGTCAGATAATTCCTACCATGAAATCTTGTTTCACACCAGAGGAATTTTCTGCTGGCGTGTGATTGGGTTCAACCCGCTGCGGCCATCGACCTGGCGATGTCGAGGAAGACCCGCACCAGCTTGCCACCGCTGCGTTCCTTGAGACAGATGAGCGCCTCGTCCATCAGCATTTCAGGCGCGGCGATGGGGATTCGCACCAACCGCGCATCCTGGCCGAACTCGGCGGACGAAACGAAGCCGACGCCAGCACCTGACGCCACGATCTCGCGCACCGCCTCTCGCCCCTCTGCCTCGATCGCTGGCTTGAACTCAAAGCCTTCCTTGGCGGCGAGGTCTTCCAGCTTGGCGCGGGTCTTCGAGCCGCGCTCGCGCATCACCAGCGGCAGCAAGGACAATTCGTGCAGAGACAGCGATTTGGCCGAGGCGAGCGGGTGGTCGGTGGAAACGAAAGCCACGATCGGCGTCGAATTGAGGTTCACCACTTCGAAATCGCGGCCTGTGGGGATTTCACCAAGCACGCCGATGTCGGCCTCGTAGCTGTAGAGGCTGGAAATCACGGTCTCGGTGTTTCCGGCGCGCACCGACACCTGGATGCCGGGATATTTCTGGCGGAACTGGCCGAGGATATGCAGCAGATGGTGGGCGGCATCGGCAACGATGCGCAACGTGCCCGAGCGCAATGCGCGAGACTCAGACAGAAGCTCCAGCGCCTGCTGCTCGGTGTCGAACATGCGCCGGGTGATTTCAAGCAGCTGCTGGCCGGCCACCGTCGGCGTCACCTGTTTCTTGTGGCGGTTGAACAAGAGCACATCGTACTCTTCCTCGAGCTTGCGCACCTGATCGGAAATTGCCGGCTGGGTGAGGAACAGCGTTTCGGCGGCGCGCGAAAAGCCGCCGCAAATCGCCACATAATGGAATGCCCGAAGCTGAACGTAGCGCATGTCTACTCCCTGACGTCGGGGTAGAATACCAATAAACTCAGCCAATACAAATATCGAAACTAACGATTTGATTTATATTCAAAACCACCGAGGATAAGGCAAGCGCCACAGTTGCGCGCTTGCAATCGGAGGCTCTCGGCCATGCATTTCATGTTCATCCTGCTGCAACTGGCTGGCGCCATCATGCTGCTGTTGTGGGCGGTACGCATGGTCCGCACCGGCGTCGAGCGCGCCCATGGTGCTGTGCTGCGCGAAGCGTTACGCGGCGCAACCAAGGGTCGACTGAAAGCGGCAACGGCCGGCACGGCGCTGGCCATCCTGTTGCAGAGCGCAACTGCGGTCGCAGTGCTTGCCGCAGGCTTCGCCACCACCGGTGTGCTGACCGTTTCAGGCGGGCTCGCCGTGATGCTCGGCGCCGATGTCGGCTCGGCGCTGGTGGTGCAGGCGCTGTCCTTTGATCTCAGCTGGCTGGTGCCGCTGCTGCTGTTTTTCGGCGCCACCATGTTCCTCAAATTCGAGGCGCGCATCGTCAAGCAGACAGGACGTACCTTGCTCGGCATCGCCTTCATCCTGATTTCATTGCGCATGGTCGGCGAAGCGACGGCCCCCATGCGCCATAGCGCGCTGTTGCCGATGGCCGTCGACTATCTGCGCAGCGATCCGGTCACCGCCTTTGGCGCGGCCGCATTATTCACCTGGTTGATCCACTCCAGTGTCGCTTCGGTACTGTTGTTCATGTCGATGGCAGCCCAGGGCGTGCTGCCGGCGGAAGTGGCGCTGCCGATGATCCTCGGCGTCAATCTCGGCGCCGGGCTCGTCGCCGTCGGGCTGACACGCGGCCAAGCCATCGAGGCGCGCCGCATCCCCGTCGGCAACCTGATCTTTAGGGCCGTGGCGGCCGTCGCGATCCTGGTTGCACTGCAACTTATCGAATTGCCAATGGGGTGGTTCGGCGCCAGCGCGGCGCGTCAGGTGGTCAACCTGCACCTCGCCTTCAACCTGGCACTGCTGGTGCTGTGCCTGCCGTTCACCGGGCCGATGGAGCGCCTGGTAGCGCTGATCCTGCCCGACGCACCCGCAGGTGCGGAAAGCTTCGACCTGATGTCGCGGCGGGTCAGCGCGCTCGACCGCACGGTGATCAAGATGCCGAGCGTGGCGCTCGCCAGCGCCACGCGAGAGGTGCTGCGCATGGCGGAAGTGGTGGAGATCATGCTGCGCCCGGTGATGGATCTTTTCGATTCCGGCGACCGTGCTCGCGTCGAGCAGGTGCGCAAGCTCGACGAGGAGGTCAACCGCGCCCACACCGACATCAAGCTCTACATCGCCGAGGTCAACAGGGGCACGATGAGCCAGGAAGAGGCGCGGCGCGGCATCGAGCTGACCGATCTTGCGATCAATCTCGAGCATGCCGGCGACATCATCGCCAAAAACCTCCTGGTTCTGGCACAGGAGAAAAACGACAAGCGGCTGAGCTTCTCCAAGGAGGGCTGGAGCGAGCTGACCGCCCTGCACGACCGCGTGCTGGCGAACATGCAGATCGCCATGAACGTGCTGGTCTCGGGCGACCTCGACGCGGCGCGCCAGCTGGTCGTCGAAAAGGAGCGCATGCGCAAGCTCGAGCGCGAAAGCCACGAGCGACACCTCAAGCGCCTGCAATCAGGCACGCCGCAAAGCATCGAGACCAGCGACATCCATCTCGAGGCCGTGCGTGCGCTCAAGGAGTTCAATTCGCTCCTGGTCTCGGTCGCCTACCCGATCCTGACCCAGAGCGGCGACCTGCTGGAAAGCCGGCTTGCCAAGATCGCCTGACGGGATTGCCTGTCATACAGGCATCATCGATCAGGCTTATGGATGAATACAAAATAACGATTTTACATATGGATTGCCTGTCAGCAAAGTGAAGCCGAACAAGACATCCGAAGACGGCCAGGAGAAAAGAAATGCTGTCCGAACACAAGCTTGCGGCTCAGGCCCCCTTCCCCGCACCGGCTCTCGGCGAACCCTATCTGCTGACGCCCGGACCGCTGACCACCTCTTATGCCGTCAAGCAGGCGATGCTGCGCGACTGGGGTTCGTGGGATGGTGACTTCCGGGCGATGACGGCGGAGATGCGCCAGCGCCTCCTCGCCATGCTCGGCGACGGGAGCGGCGAATTCGATTGCGTGCCGATGCAAGGCAGCGGCAGCTTCGCCGTCGAGGCGATGCTCGGCTCCTTCGTTCCACGCGACGGCAAGGCCCTGGTGCTGGTCAACGGTGCCTATGGCCAGCGAATCGTCCAGACGCTCGGCTATCTCGGCCGCGATCACGTGGCGATCGACAAGGGCGACTACATGCCGCCGCGCGGCGGCGAAGTGGCCGCAGCGCTCGATGCCGATCCTGCAATCACCCACGTCATCCTCGTTCACTGCGAAACCAGCTCCGGCATCCTCAACCCGGTCGCCGAGATCTCCGAGGCGGTCTACGCCAAGGGCCGCAAGTTCCTGGTCGACTCGATGAGCGCCTTTGGTGCGATCCCGCTTGAAGTCAGCAAAGTGCGCTACGAGGCCATGGTGTCGTCGGCCAACAAGTGCATCGAAGGCGTGCCCGGCTTCGGTTTCATCATTGCCCGCAAGAGCGAGCTTGAAGCCGCCAAGGGCCGCAGCCATTCGCTGAGCCTCGATGTGCATGCCCAGTGGGCGCACATGAACAAGACCGGCCAGTGGCGCTACACCCCGCCGACACATGTCGTCGCCGCCTTCCTCGAGGCGCTTCGCCAGCATGAGGTCGAAGGCGGCGTTGCCGGCCGTGGCGCGCGCTACACCAGAAACCGCGACGTCATGGTATCCGGCATGCGCGAACTGGGTTTCGAAACGCTGCTCAAGGACGGCTGGTTGTCGCCGATCATCGTCACCTTCTTCAACCCGGCCCATCCGGACTTTTCCTTCGACCGCTTCTATGAGCTGATGAAAGAAAAGGGCTTCATCATCTATCCCGGCAAGCTGACGGTGGTGGACAGCTTCCGCGTCGGCTGCATTGGACGCATGGACGAGCACGTCATGCGAAAGGTGGTCGAGGCCGCCGGCCAGTCGCTGCGCGAAATGGGCGTCGACACCGCTGCTCCCCCCGCAGCTGCCATCGCCGAGCGCGCCAAGCTCGCCGCCTGACAACAAGAAGATCACAAGGACCCTCCCATGAACAAGATGACCACGATCAACGTCAGCGCCAACGGCCGCAGCTATGAATGGCCGCGCGTGCCGGCGATTGCGATTTGCCTCGACGGCTGCGAACCGGCCTATCTCGACGAGGCGATCAAGGCAGGCCTGATGCCCTCGCTGGTGAAGATCCGCGCCAACGGCACCGAACGCACCGCCCACAGCGTCATCCCGAGCTTCACCAACCCCAACAATCTGTCGATCGCCACCGGCCGGCCGCCGGCAGTGCATGGCATCTGCGGCAACTATCTCTACGAGCGCGAGACCGGCAAGGAAGTGATGATGAACGACCCGCGCTTCCTGCGCGCGCCGACCGTCTTCCAGGCCTTTTACGATGCCGGTGCGCGGGTTGCCGTGGTCACCGCCAAGGACAAGCTGCGCGCTCTTCTCGGCAGCGGCCTGAAATTCGACGAGGGCCGCGCCATCTGCTTCTCGTCGGAGAAGTCCGATGTCTCGACCAAGGCCGAGCACGGCATCGACAATGCATCCGCCTGGCTCGGCAAGCCGGTTCCGGAAGTCTATTCGGCCGAGCTGTCGGAGTTCGTCTTTGCCGCCGGCGTCAAGCTGCTCAAGGAATTCAAGCCTGACGTGATGTATTTGACCACCACCGACTACGTGCAGCACAAATATGCCCCCGGCGTGCCGCAGGCCAACGCCTTCTACGAGATGTTCGACAAATATCTCGGCGAACTCGACGCGCTGGGTGCTGCCATCGTCATCACCGCCGACCATGGCATGAAGCCCAAGCACAAGGCCGACGGCACACCCGACGTGGTCTATGTCCAGGACGTTCTCGACGAATGGCTGGGCAAGGACGCAGCACGCGTCATCCTGCCGATCACCGATCCTTATGTCGTCCACCACGGCGCGCTCGGTTCGTTCGCCACCGCCTACCTGCCCGAAGGTGCCGACCAGGCCGACATCATGAAGCGCCTCGCCGCCATTGAAGGCATCGACGTCGTCATCGACAACGCCACCGCCTGCGAACGTTTCGAACTGCCATCCGACCGCATCGGCGACATCGTGCTGGTGTCCACCGAAAACAAGACCATCGGCACCAGCGAGCATCGCCACGATCTGGCAGCGCTCAACGAGCCGCTGCGCTCGCATGGCGGCCTGACCGAGCAGGCGGTACCGTTCATCGTCAACCGCAAGCTGCCGTCGCTGCCGAACGAACCGGTTCTGCGCAACTTCGATGCGTTCTATTATGCCGCCATGGCGGCAGCTCTGGCCTGAGGGAGGACTGACGATGGTCAAGGCTGAAACAACGTTCAAGGTGCGCCACGAACCGATGCGCATCGCCGGACGCAAGGTCGATGCCGATGGCGTCGTCAACGTCCATTACCCCTACACCGATGCGGTGATCGGCACGGTGCCTGCGGGGCGTGCCGAGCACGCCCGCCAGGCCTTCGAGATCGCGGCCAACTACAAGCCGAAGCTGACGCGCTACGAGCGTCAGCAGATCCTGTTTCGCACGGCAGAGGCGCTTGCCGCACGCAAGGAAGAGATCTCCGACATCATCACGCTGGAGCTCGGCATCTCGAAAGCCGATTCCTTGTACGAGGTCGGCCGCGCCTATGACGTATTCACGCTGTCGGCACAGATGTGCATCCAGGACGACGGCCAGATCTTTTCCTGCGACCTCACCCCGCACGGCAAGGCACGGAAGATCTTCACCACGCGTGAGCCACTGAAGGCGATCTCGGCGATCACGCCGTTCAACCATCCGCTCAACATGGTCTCGCACAAGGTGGCACCGGCGATCGCCACCAACAATTGCGTCGTGGTCAAGCCGACCGAACTCACCCCGATGACGGCGCTGATCCTCGCCGACATTCTCTACGAGGCAGGTCTGCCGCCGGAGATGCTGTCGGTGGTGACAGGCATGCCCGCCGACATCGGCGCCGAGATGATCACCAACGACAACATCGAACTGATCACCTTCACCGGTGGCGTTCCGGTCGGCAAGCTGATTGCCCGCACCGCCGGCTACAAGCGCCAGGTGCTGGAACTCGGTGGCAACGATCCGCTGATCATTCTCAATGATCTCTCGGATGACGATCTCGCCAAGGCGGCCGATCTCGCGGTGGCAGGTGCGACCAAGAACTCGGGCCAGCGCTGCACCGCGGTCAAGCGCATCCTGTGCCAGGAAAGTGTTGCCGACCGCTTCGTGCCGATGGTGCTGGAGCGGGCGAAGAAGATCAGGTTCGGCGACCCGATGGACCGCTCGACCGATCTCGGCACCGTGGTGCACGAAAAGGCCGCCGCACTGTTCGAAAGCCGCGTCTACATGGCCGCCGAACAGGGTGCCGAAGTGCTCTACGACCCCGGCCGCAAGGGCGCGCTCTTGCCGCCGATCGTCGTCGACCGCGTTCCGCATACGTCGGAACTGGTCATGGAAGAGACGTTTGGCCCGATCATTCCGATCGTGCGCGCGCCCGACAATGACGATGAACTGATCGCGCTGTCCAACTCCACCGCCTTCGGCCTGTCGTCAGGTGTGTGCACCAACGACTTCCGCCGCATGCAGAAATACATCGCCGGGCTTCAGGTCGGCACCGTCAATATCTGGGAAGTCCCCGGATACCGCATCGAGATGTCGCCATTTGGCGGGATCAAGGATAGCGGCAACGGCTACAAGGAAGGCGTCATCGAGGCGATGAAGAGCTTCACCAACGTCAAGACATTCTCGTTGCCCTGGGCCTAAGCGCACTTGTCTTGAGCCGGCAAATCAGATGAGTCTCGACGAGGGGGCGCTTGCGTCCCCTCGTCTGCGTCTGGAGGGTAAATGCACCTGTTCGATGCCGTTGCGTGGCGAGCTGCTTGCGCGCCACTGACCTTGCCCCTTCGCCGCAAGATGGCCTGATCGCATGTCCGGTTTCGCGCTGACCATCGTGCTGGTCGCGGCATTCCTGCACGCCAGCTGGAACGCTGTGGTCAAGGCGGCAACCGACAGGGCGATCGTGCTCGCTGCCGTCTCGGCCACGCACGCAACACTCGGCACGGTTCTTGTCTTGTCAGCGCCGTCGCCGTCGATGGAAAGCTGGATCTACATCTTCCTCTCGACCGTCATCCACTTCGGCTACTACGTCTTCCTGTTCCAGTCTTATCGGCTCGGCGATCTTAGCCAGGTCTATCCGATCGCGCGTGGATTGGCCCCCGCCCTGGTTGCCTTCGGCGCCTATGTGATGATCGGCGAAACACTGCCGCCGCTGGGCTGGGCCGGGCTTGCCGCAGTCACCTTCGGCATCGCCTTCCTGGCCTTCCAGCGCGGCGCGGCGAATGCTGATCCGCGTGCGGTGGGGGCGGCGGCGATCAACGGCGTGCTGATCGCCTCCTACTCTGTCGTGGACGGTATCGGCGTTCGCCTGTCCGACAGCCCGTTCGGTTACATGGGCTGGCTGTTCCTGCTCGAATTTCCGGTGACGTTGTTTGTGCTGTTCCGCCGGCGCGGCGCCACCCACACCATCGATCTCCGCACCGTCGGGCTGGGGCTGATCGGCGGGCTGGGCGCAGTCACCGCCTATGGACTGGTTATCTACGCCAAGACCATCGCCCCGCTCGGTGCGGTGTCAGCGGTACGGGAATCGAGCGTCATCATCGCCGCCCTGATCGGGTTGTTCATCTTCGGCGAGCGCCCTTGGCTGGCGCGTGTCATCTCGGCTGTCATCGTCGCTTGCGGCGTTATTGCGCTGGCCTTTTCCTGAGAATTCACGTGCCTGAAACAGGCTTGTCACACGCCTGTCGCAGGGCTGTGCAGTTCATAAGCTGAGCCTACAGTATCATAAAAAGAATAGATTTTACTTATTGACCCCCGGTTCCCAGTATCAGCCTTGGACGAGGCGCAATCGGGGCAATCGCGGCAAGCGCATCCCTGCTCAGACCTCTCCCAATCAGAATGTGCCTAAGCGATTCAAATGGGAGCCAGATATTCATGAACCACAAGAAATCCTTCGCGCTCGCCGCCTTCGCAACGATGATGATGTCGTCGGCTGCATGGTCGGGGACCGAGCTCACCGTCTACACGGCGATCGAAGCGGAAGACCTCAAGCGCTACGCCGAGTCCTTCATCCAGGATCACCCCGACATCAAGCTCAACTTCATCCGCGACTCCACTGGCGTCATCACCGCCAAGCTGCTTGCCGAAAAGGACAATCCGCAAGCCGACGTGATCTGGGGACTGGCGGCAACCTCGCTCCTGGTGCTGAAGAGCGAAGGCATGCTCGAGGCCTATGCGCCGAAGGGCGTGGAACAGCTCAAGCCCAACTTCATCGACAAGGACACGCCGCCAAGCTGGGTCGGCATGGACGCCTGGGCTGCCTCGATCTGCTTCAACACGGTTGAGGGTCAGAAGCTCGGCCTGACCGCGCCGAAAAGCTGGAAAGACCTCATCAAGCCCGAATACAAAGGCCATGTCGTGATGCCAAACCCGGCATCGTCGGGAACCGGCTTCCTCGATGTATCGAGCTGGCTGCAGCTGTTCGGCGAGAAAGACGGCTGGTCCTACATGGATGGCCTGCACCAGAACGTCGCCACCTACACGCATTCCGGCTCAAAGCCTTGCAAGATGGCTGCGGCGGGCGAAACGGTCATCGGCATTTCCTTCGAATTCCGCGCCGCAAAGTCCAAGGCTGAAGGCGCCCCGCTCGACATCGTCATCCCTTCCGAAGGCATTGGCTGGGACATGGAAGCGTCGGCGATCGTTGCCGGCACCGCCAACGAGGAAGCGGCCAAGACCCTGCTTGACTGGTCGATCAGCAAGAAGGCCAACGAGATGTACAATGTCGGCTACGCTGTGGTCGCCATGCCGGGTGTCGCCAAGCCGGTTCAGTACCTGCCGGCCGATATCGAAGACAAGATGATCAAGAACGACTTCGAGTGGGCGGCCAACAACCGCAAGGCCATCCTCGAGGAGTGGACCAAGCGCTACGACTCGAAGTCCGAGCCGAAGAGCTGACCACCGGCTTTTCCAGTTGAACCGGACGTCGCCGAGGGGCGGCGTCCGATCTCTTGCCCCCAAGCCGGATGATCACGATGAGACACGAAACCCTCGCCGGGCAGCCGCGAACTCCGACTGATGTGAGCGCCATGACCGCCGCCAGCCTGAACGTGAAGCCAGCCTATCTTGAGATCTCCAACGTGTGGAAAGCCTTCGGCGATTTCCATGCGTTGAAGGACATCTCGCTCGACATCCGCGAGGGTGAGTTCGTTTGCTTCCTCGGCCCGTCGGGCTGCGGCAAGACAACCCTGCTCCGCGCCATCGCCGGACTCGACCTGCAGACACGCGGCACGATCCGCCAGGGTGGCAAGGACGTTTCCACGCTGCCTCCGTCGCAACGCGACTATGGCATCGTCTTCCAGTCCTACGCGCTGTTTCCCAACCTGACGATCTCCAAGAACATTGCCTTCGGCTTGGAAAACACCAAGCGCCCGCGCGCCGAGATCGAGGCCCGCGTCACCGAACTGCTCAAGCTCGTCGGCCTGCCTGAACAGGGCAACAAGTATCCTGCACAGCTTTCCGGCGGCCAGCAGCAGCGCATCGCGCTCGCCCGGGCGATTGCCATTTCGCCGGGCCTGCTTTTGCTCGACGAGCCGTTGTCGGCGCTCGACGCCAAGGTGCGCACGCATCTGCGCCACGAGATCAAGGAACTGCAGCGCAAGCTCGGCGTCACCACCATCATGGTCACCCACGACCAGGAGGAAGCGCTGTCGATGGCCGACCGCATCGTGGTGATGAACCACGGTGTCATCGAGCAGATCGGCTCGCCAACCGAGATCTACCGCCATCCTGCAACGCTGTTCGTCGCCGACTTCATCGGCGAGGCGAACAAGTTCAAGGCAACGGCCGAAAAAGGCTCTGTCAGCTTCGGTTCGAAGACCTTCAAATGCGCCGCCCATTCGTTCGACGCCGGTGTATCTGTCATCGTGGCCATCCGGCCTGAGGATGTCATCCCGCACGGGCCCGGTGCCCGTTCGCCGGGTGCGCCCGATGTCGTGAAAGAGCCGGCGAACCTGCTCGACGTGACCATCGGCGAGATGGAATTCCTAGGTTCATTCTGGCGCACCCGTCTGCGTGGCGCGGATCTAGGCGACGAGACGCTGATTGCCGACTTCTCGATCAACGCCGCCCGCCGCCTGACACTGACGGAGGGAACAGCGCTTACGGTCGAGCTGCCGGAAGAACGCCTCCTGGTCTATCCCGGAGGACAATGACATGGCGATGGCAATCGACACCGCCCTGCCGGCCGGCCGCACGCTGAAGCTTGCCCTCGACAAGGACGAATTGATCAAGCGCGGCCTGATGGTGGTCATCGCGCTCTATCTCATCGTCGCGCTGGCTGCCCCGCTTTATGTCATGCTGTCGAAGTCGTTTTCGACCTACAGCTTCGATCTCGCCAGGTTCGAGTTCCAGGTTAGCGATGCCGCTGGCAACTGGAGCGAGCCGGTCACTGCCGCGGCACTCAACGACAAGATCGCCGCTGTCTCGCCGGAGGCGCTGGCAACCAATTCCGACGGCCGCCTGCAAGCGACGAGCTTCTTTCCCGATTTCAGCTTCCGCAGCCCTGTGAAATACAAGATCCGCGGCACGTCAGCGGATGCGAGCTATCTCGTCGGACTGCAATTGCACGGTGGCACAGAGTGGCGGGAGCTCGGTTCCAACGAATTCCGCCGGGTGATGCTCAGGCCGTCGCGGTCGATAGGCCTGGAAAATTACACAACCTATTTCTCGACGCCGACGCTGTTCCGTTCGATCGAAAACTCGGTCTTTATCGCCTTTATCAGCACCATCGTCACCGTCGGGCTCGCATTCGGCTTTGCCTATGCGCTCAACCGCAGCTGCATGCGCTTCAAGGACGCCTTCAAGCTGGTCGCCATGGTGCCGATCCTGGTGCCTTCGTTGCTGCCAGGTATCGCGCTGATCTACCTCTTCGGTAATCAGGGCATGTTGAAGGACCTGCTGATGGGCGCGTCGATCTACGGGCCGCTCGGCATCATTGTCGGCTCGGTGTTCTTCGCCTTTCCGCACGCCATGATCATCATATCAACCGCACTGGCAATCTCTGACCAGCGCCATTACGAAGCGGCGGCTTCGCTGCGTGCCAGCAACTGGCGTACATTCTGGACGGTCACCATTCCCGGCGCGCGCTATGGCCTGATCTCGGCGGCCTTTGTCGTCTTCACGCTCGTCATCACCGACTTCGGCCTGCCTAAGGTCATCGGCGGTCAATACAACGTGCTTGCCGTCGACATCTACAAGCAGGTGATCGGTCAGCAGAACTTCGAGATGGGCGCGGTCGTTTCGGTGATCCTGCTCGTCCCGGCCATCGCCGCCTTCATCGTCGACCGCATGGTGACGAAGAAGCAGGTGGCGCTGCTGTCGGCCCGGTCGGTGCCCTATCAGCCCAAACCAAGCCGCCGCTTCGACACGCTGTGCCTCGCCTGGTGTTCGCTGATTGCCGTCTTCATCGTGGGCATCATGGCCACAAGCCAGCTCGCAGCGGTCGTCAAGCTGTGGCCCTATGATCTCAGCTTCAGCCTCAGGCACTTCGCCTTCGACCGCATGGACGGCGGCGGATGGGCTTCGTACTACAACTCGATCCGGCTTGCCGGCCTGACTGCAGTCTTCGGCACGATCATCGTTTTCGTCGGCGCCTATATGGTCGAAAAGACCGAAGGTTTCCGCACGGGACGCTCGGCATTCCAGTTCCTCGCCATGCTGCCGATGGCCGTGCCAGGCATGGTTCTGGGTCTCGCTTACATCTTCTTCTTCAACGACCCGGCCAACCCATTGCATGCCGTCTATGGCACCATGACCATCCTGGTGGTCTGCACCATCACTCACTTCTACACGGTCGGGCACCTCACGGCGCTAACCGCGCTGAAGCAGATCGACCAGGAATTCGAGCCGGTGGCGGCGTCGCTCAAGCAGCCGTTCTACAGGCTGTTTGCCCGCGTCACGGTGCCGGTCTGCCTGCCCGCCATTCTCGAGATTTCGATCTACCTGTTCGTCAATGCCATGACCACGGTTTCGGCGGTGGTGTTCCTCTATTCGAAAGACACCGCACTGGCCTCGGTCGCCGTGCTCAACATGGATGACGCCGGCGACGTGGCGCCAGCTGCTGCGATGGCAATGATGATCTTTTACACCAATGCCGCCGCACGCCTGATCCACCTGTTTCTGTCCAAGGTGCTGATCGCTCGCACCCAGGCGTGGCGGATGCGGTAGGATTACGGTTTGGCCCTGTCGGGATGAGCCTTGGCGAAGGCATCAAGGCCTTCGCAGCGCCCGGCGATTTCGACAACGCGCGGCAAAGCCGAGATATCAACGTTCCAGCGCCGTGCATTGTAGACCTGCGGCACCAGGCAGAAATCGGCCATGCCAGGCGTGTCACCATGGCAGAACTTGCCACTCGCGGGATGGTCGAGCAGGTTCTCGAAGGCGATCATGCCCTCGCCAATGAATTTTTGCATCCAAGCATCGCGGGCCGCCTCGCCATTGCTGGTGATCCGCATCAGCTCGGCAACCACGCCGGTGTTGCAGACAGCGTGGATTTCCATGGCGATCGCATAAGACAGCTGGCGCACGCGCTGGCGCCCAACGGGATCAGCAGGCAGGAAACCGGCATGTCGCGTTTCGTCGAGATATTCGATGATCGCCAGCGACTGGGTGAAGACGTGGCCATCTATGTCGAGAACCGGCACCAACCCTTGCGGATTGCGCGCGAGATGTTCGGCTGACTTCTGGGTCTTCGCCAACAGATCAACGGATACCGGGCGAAATTCTTCACCCAGCATGTTGAGCGCGATACGCACGCGATAACTCGCCGACGAGCGCCAATAGTCAAACAGAACCGTATCGCTCATCGTACTCAGGCTTTCTCGTACTTCGCCACGGTCTGCTCGATAGCGCCGAAGATCGAGTGGCCCGATTTGTCGTGCATCTCGATGCGGACCTGGTCGCCAAACTTCAGGAACGAGGTCTTCGGAGCACCCTGGTCGATTGTTTCGATGGTCCGAATTTCGGCGATGCAGGAATAGCCGGCGCCACCGTCGCTGACTGGTTTGCCCGGCCCGCCGTCGAGCTTGTTCGAAACGGTCCCCGAACCGATGATCGTGCCTGCCACAAGCGGCCGCGTCTTCGCGGCATGGGCGACGAGCTGGCCGAAATCGAAGGTCATGTCGACGCCGGCGTTGGCCCGGCCGAACGGCTTGCCGTTGATGCCGGCCAAAAGCGGCAGACGCAGCTTGCCGCCGTCCCAGGCATCGCCCAGCTCATCGAGCGACACTGCGACGGGGGAAAACGCCGTCGAGGGCTTCGACTGAAAGAAGCCGAAACCCTTGGCAAGCTCGGCCGGGATCAGCCCACGGAGAGACACGTCGTTGACCAGCATGACAAGGCGGATCGCCTCAAGTGCCTCGTCGCGGCTTGCGCCCATGGCCACGTCGTCGACGATGACAGCGACCTCACCCTCAAGATCGATGCCCCAGGCCTCATCGGCCATGACGATCGGATCGCGCGGTCCAAGGAACGAGTCGGAGCCGCCCTGGTACATCAGCGGGTCGGTCCAAAAGCTTGCCGGCATCTCCGCGCCACGCGCCTTCCGCACCAGCTCGACATGATTCACATAGGCCGATCCGTCTGCCCACTGATAGGCGCGCGGCAAGGGCGAGGCCGCATCATGCTCGTGGAAGCGGATGGTCGGTTGCGCACCTGTCTCGATGCCTTCGGCGACAAGGGTAAGACGCGGGCCGACATGGGCCCAGTCGTCAAGTGCTGCCTGCAGCGTACGGGCGATGTGGCCGACCTCAGAACAGCGGGTCAAATCCTTCGAGACGACGACAAGCCTGCCGTCGCGGGTGGAGTCTTTCAGCGTCGCGAGTTTCATGATGTTCCCGTCTTCACTTGATGCCCGGAGTGCCGTCGAACTTGCGTTCGAGACCATCCCAGCAATCGATGTAATTCTCCTGCAAGGTCTCCAGCTCGGCGGCGAATTTCGTCAGCTGCTGGGGATACCTCGTCTCGAACATGAAGGCCATGGTGTGGTCGAGCTTGACTGGCTTGAGCTCGCCGTTCGACGCCTTCTCGAAGCCCATGGCATCAGGCCCGTGCGGCAGCATCATGTTGTGCAGGCTCATGCCGCCGGGAACGAAACCTTCTTCCTTGGCGTCATACTGGCCATAGATCAGGCCCATGAACTCGCTCATGATGTTGCGGTGATACCAGGGCGGACGGAAGCTGTGCTCGGCGACCAGCCAGCGCGGCGGGAAGATAACGAAGTCGACATTGGCGGTGCCCGCTTCTTCGGTCGGTGCGGTCAGCACCGTGAAGATCGACGGGTCGGGATGGTCGAACAGGATCGCGCCGACCGGCGAGAAGGTCCTGAGGTCGTATTTGAACGGTGCGTAGTTGCCGTGCCAGGCGACGACGTCGAGCGGCGAGTGGCCAATTTCGGTGACATGGAACTTGCCGCACCATTTGACCAGCACGCGGCACGGCGTTTCCTTGTCTTCATAGCTTGCCGTCGGCGTCTTGAAGTCGCGCGGATTGGCCAGGCAATTGGCACCGATCGGGCCGCGGTCGGGCAGCGTGAACTTGGCGCCGTAGTTCTCGCAGATGTAGCCGCGCCGCAGCTCGCCGTCACCGAGGCGCGACACCTTGAACATCATGCCGCGCGGGATCAAACATATCTCCGAGGGCTCGACATCGATGATGCCCATTTCGGTGAAGATGCGAATCGACCCGACCTCGGGCACGATCAGCAGTTCGCCGTCGGCGTTGAAGAAGTAGTCGTCGACCATGTCGGCGTTGAATGCATAGACGTGCGCCGCCATGCCGACCTGGGTCATAGCATCGCCCGCCGTGGTCATGGTGCGGATGCCCTGGACAAAGTTGAGCTTTTCCGCTGGCGTGGGCAGCGGCCCCCAGCGCAACTGGCCGAGCGCGAGCGAATGATCGTCGATGCAAGGTGCTGTCTTCCAGTGCGGGTAGCTCGCCGCCGAAAAGCGCTTGGTGTGGCGCACGCTCGGGCGGATGCGATAGAGCCAGGAGCGCTCGTTGGTGCCGCGCGGCGCGGTGAACGGCGAGCCTGAAAGCTGCTCGGCATAAAGGCCGTAGTTGCATTTCTGCGGGCTGTTCTGGCCCTGCGGCAAGGCACCTGGCAGTGCTTCGGTCTCGAAGTCGTTGCCGAAGCCTGGCATGTATTTCACGCCAGCTGCCGCGGCTACCTGCTTGTCGGTTTTGTCCAGCATCGCTTGCACCTCCCATCAGCACATGAGATCATCGAATTGGTTGCAAGTGTAACCGTCGATTTTGTAACTATCAAAGGCTGTTCGATGCCGGCCCCCTTCGATCTTGAGAGTTTCCTGCCCTATCGGCTGAACCGCGCAGCCGAGCTGATCAGCCTGAGCTTTTCCAAGGAATACAAACAGCGTTTCCAGATGACGCGACCTGAATGGCGTGCGCTGGCGGCACTCGGCAGTGTCGGCCGCATGACCGCCACCGACATCGGTGTCCATTCCAACATGCACAAGACCAAGGTCAGCCGCGCGGTGCACGCGCTGGAGGAGCGCCGCTGGCTGAAACGCAGCGAGAATGCAGCAGACCGCCGGGTCGAACATCTCGAACTTACCGCGCAGGGCCAGAAGGCGTATCGCGAAGTTGCCGATCTCGCCCGCACCTATCAATCCACACTCGAAAAGGCGCTCGGATCAGGAGCCATCGAGCGCATTGAGGCCGGGCTCGCCGATGTCGAGCAGGCCCTGCTGGCCCGCCCCCGAAAGCGGGCGTGATCACCCGATCGGCAGCGGTCCGAACTGCTTCAGCGTCGTCAGCACGATCGCTGTTTTTACATGCTGCACAGAATCGTGCGGCAGAAGCACTTCATTGACGAAGCGCGACAGGTCCGACAGGCCGCGCACCACGACCTTGATGTGGTAGTCCATCTCGCCAGTCAGCGAATAAGCTTCGAGTACCTCGGGCAAATCGTTGACCAATCGGGCGAAACGCTGGGCGTTGTCACGGTTATGGGTGGCCAGCGTCACCGAGATCACCACGAGAAGGTCGAGCCCCAGCCGTTCGCGGTCGAGCATCGCCTGATAGCCGCGAATGTAGCCGTCGGCCTCTAGCCGGCCGCGCCGGCGTGAGCATTGCGAGGCCGACAGCGCGATCTTTTCCGACAGCTCGTTGTTGGTCAGCCTGCCGTCGAGCTGGAGCTCGCGCAGAATCTTGACGTCGAACTTGTCGAGCACCTCATTCATTGCACCCAACTCCCCATCCATGCACGCTTCACGCATAGATCGGCTTAAATAGGCCCAGAATGCAAGCACATTGCATCAAATCGGGAGCACAATATGCGTCACCGAGATTTGAGGAGGAATTTCCATGGGCCCGTTCCCGCACGACGCACCGCCGGCCAAGATCAGTGCCGACAATCCCGCAGGCACCGACGGCTTCGAATTCGTTGAATTCGCCCACCCCGAACCGGATAAGCTCGAAGAGCTGTTCGCCCGAATGGGCTATGCGCCGGTCGCTCGCCACAAGACCAAGAACATCACCGTGTGGCGTCAAGGCGACATCAATTACCTGATCAATGCCGAGCCGGGCAGCCATGCTATGCGCTTCGTCGGCGAGCACGGCCCATGCGCGGCCTCGATGGCCTGGCGGGTCGTCGATGCCAAGCACGCCTTTGACCATGCGGTCTCCAAGGGTGCTACACCCTACACCGGCAACGACAAGGCACTCGACGTGCCCGCCATTGTCGGCATCGGCGGCTCGCTGCTCTATTTCATCGACAAGTATGGTGCCAAGGGCTCGACCTATGCGGCGGAGTTCGACTGGCTTGGCGAAGCCAATCCGAAGCCCGAAGGCGTCGGCTTTTACTTCCTCGATCACCTGACCCACAATGTCTATCGCGGCAACATGGACAAGTGGTGGGACTTCTACCGCGAGCTTTTCGGCTTCAAGCAGATCCACTTCTTCAACATCGATGGCCGCATCACCGGCCTCGTCAGCCGTGCCATCACGTCGCCCTGCGGCAAGATCCGCATCCCGCTGAACGAGTCCAAGGACGACACCAGCCAGATTGAGGAATATCTCAGGAAGTACAAGGGGGAAGGCATCCAGCACATCGCAGTCGGCAGCGACGACATCTACGCCGCGACCGACAGGATCGCCGACAAGGGCCTGAAGTTCATGCCCGGTCCACCCGAAACCTATTATGAAATGTCGCGCCAGCGCGTGCACGGCCATGACGAACCGCTCGACAAGATGAAGAAGCACGGCATCCTGATCGACGGCGAAGGCGTGGTCGATGGCGGCATGACCAAGATCCTGCTGCAGATCTTCTCCAAGACCGTGATTGGACCAATCTTCTTCGAATTCATCCAGCGCAAGGGCGACGAGGGCTTTGGCGAAGGCAACTTCCGCGCCCTGTTCGAGTCCATCGAGGAAGACCAGATCCGCCGCGGCGTGATCTCGCAGACTGCCGCATAGCCGGCGACATCAAGCAGGCCTCTGTTGGGGCGGGTTGCACGCAAGGCAACCCGCCTTCTTTTTTGTCTACGATCAGGCCCTTTCGACCATGGCCCAGCGCAGGCGCGCGCGCCGGTAGGCGTCCGGGATTGATAACGCCCAGACGAACAGTCCCCCGGCATGACGGCCGATGAAGGACGTTTCCGGCGTCGTCGTGGCGTAAGAAATCACTGAAAACAAAACAACAAAGAACGCGAAGGCCAGCCCACGCATGGCGTCGCGCGTGGCGACGTGCCCTGCCCCCGGCAAGATGATTGCCAAGGCGAGCACGAGGTAGGGATTGATCGGCTTGGCCATGGGTTGTCCTCAAGCTGCTTCGTAGGCAGGGATCGTATCGTCGTCTTCAGCCAGCAAGGCACTCAGCGTCTCGGCTTCGGCGATGGCCAAGCTCACCAGTTCGGACGGGATCGCCTTAAGCGGAAAACGCGCCTGCCGGAGAACCTTATGCGCGCCAGGATCGCCCTGAGCCGCCTGCCTGATGACGCGTGTGCCACGTGGCGTGATGACTGCTTCCTTGACCTGCGGGTCGGCAAACAGGCTTCTGAAAAGCGCCGAAACCCGTTCGGCCTGCCAGGCGGTCGCGCTACCGTCACCGCGCATCAGGAGTGATGTTTCGGTCTGGGGCGGCGTCATCCATTCCGGCATGTCGTGGACGAGTGAGTAATATTCAGCGCCTGTCGGGCGGGCGAGCGCACCGATTGTCGGCCTCGCACACTCCTTGCCTTCGCTAAGCGTGACCCTGAGCCAGAGCTGGGGCAGCCGGCGCGTGACCATGGTGTCGGCGATGAGCTCGACCTTGGCCCGCCTGCCGTCGTCGAGCCGGCCAACGAGTACGGGAAAATGATCGCGTCCGAAAGTAATCCGGGCATTGTCGAACAGCTTGGCCGCGTCGTCGAGCAGGCCCCTTCGTTCGGCAAGGACGGCGCGATGCTCGCGGACCGCACGCACGCCGATCCAGCCGCAGGAAACCGCGACGAAAGCTGAAAAAGCAAGCGTGGTGATCATGGGGAGTGCCTTGCTTGCGAAAATGGCGGCGCGAGGTCCGCGCCGCCATTCACTGTATGGTCAGTACCCGACCGGCTTCGGCCAAGGCATGGTGAACTGGTCGCCACGGCGCACGAACTGGTAACGCCGGAAGTGGAACCAGAGCGACGCCACGATGTAGAAGCACATCATCGCGCTGAGCTGCGTGCCATAGCCGAGGAACACGGCGAAATAGGCGGTCGAGCACAGGATCAGCAGGACGATCGTCGGCAGCGGGTGGAACGGATGCACATAGCCGCGCTTGATGGTGTCGAGCGGCCACTTGTTGCGGAACATAACCATGTTGAAGGTCATGAAGGTGTAGCCGAGCAGACCCGACAGGATCGAGAAGGTCACGACCTGGTCGAGCGGAGCGCCGAGCGCGAAGATAAGCGCGATCGGAACCAGGAACACGATCGACCGGTAGGGCGTGCGGTAGACGGGATGCACGGCGCCGAACCAGCTGGGCAGGTATCGGTCGCGGCCCATGGAGAACCAAGCCCGCGAAGCGTCGTTGATGCAGCCATTGGCCGATGCCAGCGTTGCGAAGGTCGTGCCGACGAAAAGCAGGATCATCAGCGAGGTGCTGCCGGTGACGCGCGCGGCATCAAACAGCGGAGTGCCGGCCTGGCCGAGATATTCCCATGGGATGAGGCCCGAGCAGACATACCAGGTCATGGTCGCCGCGATCAGCAGCGTCATGATGCCGGCCATGGTGCCGTAGGGCAGCGAACGCGCCGGCGAGCGCACTTCCTCGGCCGCCTGGCAGGTGCCCTCGATGCCTAGATAGTACCACAGGCCGAAGTGCAACGATGCGACGATGCCGACCCAGCCATAAGGCAGCGGATCGGAGGTGATCGCCGAGAAGTCGAGCGGCACGTTGGACGCGCCAAACTGCACCGAGATGAACAGCGTGATGATCGCCAGGAAGGCGATTGCGGTGATGACCAGATTGAAGGTCAGCGTCGCCAGCACGCCGCGATAGTTGAGCCACGCCAGGAACATGATGGCGAGGATGATGAAGGGCTGCTGGTTGAGCCCTGTATGGCCCTGCAAGCCGGCCACCGTGTCGAGCAGGAAGCCGACGGTGATCGCATTGGCTGCTTCCAGCATGGTGTAGGCCATGACCAGGAACAGCCCCACATTGAAGGCCATCAGCGGGCCGACGATGTGCTTTGCCTGGGCATACTGGCCACCAGCGGCGGCTACCGTCGAGGTCACTTCGGAGTCGATCATGGCGACGCAGGTGTAGAGCAGGCCGGCGACCCAGCAGGCGATCAGGCCGGCAATCATGCCGCCTTTGCCAACCGAGAAGTTCCAGCCCATATACTCACCGACAAGAACGATGCCGACGCCGAGTGCCCAGATGTGGGCGGGGCCGAGCACGCGCAGCAGCTGAAGCCGTTCCGGCTCGGCTGCGGTTGAAGTCACATTTGCCATCGTCGCCCCCTCAGATCTCGTGGCGTTCTGCAGTCGCCTCTATCTCGCCTTCGCGAGAGGAGATCAGCAGTTCGTTGTCGTAGGTGGTGTCGATGCGGACGAGGTCGATGAGCATCAGCACGCCGAAAAGTGCGGATAGTGCCCAGGCCGCGTATTCGAGATAATTCCAGGTATCCATTGTGGCCTCCCCTAGCGCTTCTTGTCGCCGAAGCGCTCTTCGATGACTTCGCGGTACTCACGGTCGGACAGGCGGACCACCATGACGAAATAGCCGATGACCAGCACGGCCATGACGATCAGCGCGCTCCAGCTGAAGCTGTAGTCGAAGCGGGCGGTGATGATGTCGTTGGCAGCGGCCGGGTCGGTGATGCCGAGGGCTGCCCACTGCTGCTGCTCGGCGGCGTTCTGGCCGAGCGCCTCCCAGGTCGGATTGGCGATCGGGTTCGGCACTTTGACCGCGCCCGCCAGGCCCAGATAGAGCGGAATATAAAGTGCGCCGATGGTCAGCACGAGCAAGGTCACGACGTCGAAAATCTGGCCGGCGAGGCCCTGTTTCGGTGGTTTGTAAGCCATTGTGCGCTCCTTAGCCCCGACGGCGACGCATCTCGTCGAGATGCTTGATGTCGAGGCCATAGATGAAATGTTTGTCTTCGACGTAATGGCGCAGCATGGCGACGATAGCCGCCGTGTTGAAGGCCAGCACCAGGCCGCAGGCAATCGACAGGATGACGCGGATGGCTGGGACCGAGATGTAGGACCAGATGTTGAACAGCGCGAACAACATGGTGCACCAGAGCACCGCAACGAAAACCACGAGGCCCGCTCGATCACGGCTATGCATCTTGTCGATGCGCTGCTCGAGAGTCGCGTCCCCGCGTTGCTGACTTATAGTCGCTTCCATATTTCCTCCTCCACCACGGCCGTTTTCGGCTTCATTTTGGTTTGCTTCTGCGGGAAATTAATTTCCCCTGAGGAATGTCTGGCAAAGTTAATTTCCTGTCAAGTGACGACCGCGCGCACTTGTCGCACTGCGACTTTCGACAAAGCCGAATGACATTGAATCGATTGGATTTTGTGGGTCCGACACGGTGTCGGAAATTTTACGCCAGAGGTCGCTAACGGGCGGTCCGCGTTGCCCAAAGGGGCGGGAACGGCACTGCACGTTATGTTTTTCCCGAGTGAGCGCCAAAGGAGTCGCGCAGGGCGGAGGCGGCCTCAAACGCCAGCGGCGGCAACCGGAATGTGATCCCGGTTACCGCCGCTGGCTGCTGTCAAAATGAGGGTCAGACGCCTGATTTGACCGAGACGAGAACGAAGTTTGCGGGCCCTTCTTTCTTCGTCTTGTCAGTGACCAGCAGATATAGATCGCCGCCCAAGGCGGTCAGCCCTTCGAAATTGTCGTTGAGCAACTGGCTGGCTCCGGGATCGAGATTTTCGACAGCACACGCATTGGCCTCGCCGCAAGTCTTGGGGTCGAAAACCCTGAGACGGCCGATGCTCGGCCCACCCTTTTGTTCGCGCGTGCGTTCAAGCAGCAATAGACGGCCGTCGGGCATGGGTTCGATGGCCTTGAGGTTGCTGCGCTTGGGCTGGAAGGTGGCGAAGCTCCAACGCTTGCCGTCGAGGCCGTGGATGGTGTGGGTATCGCCGGGCTCGCTCAGCAACGCTTCCTCCGGCGCCGTGACGACGCCGAGCGTGCCCGCGACCGCCACCGCCTCAAGGCGGCTGTTGGCCTCGCTGTATTTGGCAGCTTCGGCGAGTGCTTCGGGCAATTGCAGTGCGCCGAGCGACGTGCCGTCGGCCTTGAACCGATGGATAGCCGGCCCGTCCTCGAAAGCGACGAGAAGCTCGGTGTCGCCCTGCTTGCCATTGTCGCCATTGGTGACAGCAAGCCCCTCGGCGTTGACGACCTGAGGGGTTGCGCCTGTCTTGAGCGGTACCGAGAGGACAGGCTCCAGGCTTGATATCTTGCCGTCGGCGCTCTCGAGCCGGAAGTGATGCAGGATGCCGTCGTCGGAGACAGCGTAGAGCAGGTTCTCGTCGGCATCCCAGGCAAGGCCGGACAGCTCGTTGATCGACTGACCGTCCCGCGCTGCAACTGGAGCAGGCTTGCTGTCCAGCACGGCAAGTTCGGATGAACCAGCCATGACAGGGGCGGTGAGCACGAGGGTCGAAGCGCCGAGCAGCACGGCGGTGAAGTGCTTGATCATGTCTCTCACTCCTATTGGATGTTTGGCTGGTGGAGGGCTGGACGGGCGGGCATCCCTCCAAGCTTGCGCAGGGCCGGCAGGAAGCGATTGTGTTTGGTTCCGGGGTTCAGCAGCGCGGTGGCGACGCAGTATTTCGAGCAGCGCTTGGTCGGGTGCTGGTGCAGCGCCCTGAGGATGCCGTCGGCAACGCCATTGCCATTTGCCGACTTGGTTTCGAGGATGAACAGGCTGGGGTCGACGGCACGACGCGCGGCGCCGGCAAAGAACTCGAGGCCCGTGTCGATGGTCATGCGCTCGCCACCCTGTCGCGCCACCAGCGTCATGCGGCGGTAGCGCATGTCGAGAACGCGTGACAGTTCATGCGGAAAGGCCTGGCCGTACTGCGCGTGGTAGACCTTGTCGATGAAGGTCACTGCCTCGTCGTCGAGTTTTCCGAAGCTTCCGATATCGAGGTCGAGGCGCCTCTTGACGGTTATGCCGCGCTTGTCCTTGAGCTTCACTTCCAAAAAGCATAGCCCCGCCTCGACATAGCGCCTGATGCGCACCTTGGCGCGTTGCCGCCGGCCCTGGTGATGGTCGAAATAGCTGCGACGCCCGGCATCGTCGAAGTAGCAGGTCTCGTAGGTGAAGGCGCGCTTACCGTCGATCTCCAGCATGTCGAACACCTCGGTGAAGTCGCCGGCGGCCCGCATCAGCACGGTGCCGTCGACGACATACTTGTTGTCCAGCCGCTCGAGCATGGCGGCCTTGCCGTTCAGGGCCTTCAGGCTGATCGGTGCGAAACCACCAGAAATCAGCGCTTCAGTGCTTGCGATAATGGACATTGAGCTTCGCCATTTCCGTGATGTAGTCGAGCTGCAGCACCTGGTAGGACAGCACGTCGACGCCCAGTCGCTGGGACAATTCGGTGCGCATGGCGGCAGGGTCCGACAGCAGAGCGACGTTGATCTTGTCGAGCGAGACCTTGGTGCCGCTGACCGACTGCAGCATGCGGGGATGATCGACGACGAAGGCGCCTGCAAGCACGCAGGCCACCGTCACTGCCACGAAAGGCAAGGTCGTGCCCTGGACCGAACAGATGACGGCAATTGCCACGCTGCCGAAGAAATAGGTCATCTCGGTCTTGGAAAGTGGCTCCGAGCGAAGCGTAAACAGCGCCAGGATGGCGAACAGCCCGAAGCCGGCGGCAACGCCGAACTGTACCGTCGACAGTACCGTCAGCACAGCAAAGACAAATATGTTGAACAGGGCCGCCGCGGTGACCAGCTCCTTGTCGCGGTAGCGCCGGTAATACATGCCGAACAGCAGCGCCGACATGCCGGTAAGGTTGAGGCCGAAGCGAACGAGTTCGGCCGCGAAGGGCGTCTGGAAAAGCTGCGCGATCATCGGCCTCTCCCGGTCGTCGTAGAGGGCCTTCGTAGCGCCTGACAAGGCGGGCAAGGGATTGGCATTTCGGTTCTCCTGAATCGCGCCGCAGAGCGGCTACGTCAGGAAGAACGGGGGCTGCCGGAACCTATTCCATCGCCGGCAAACTATTTTCGATCTCCGCGCATAAGCTGAAAATCAACATGAAAACAGGATGATACGAGGCGCGTCCTGCGCCTCGAGTGCAGCTCAGCTCCGGCAGATCGTTCGCGCATTGAGCAGGCCCCAGCCAAACACCGGGTCCTTGCCGGGCTTGCCGAGATCTTCGGCACCTTGACGCAGCAAAGCCTCGACCTCGTCAGCCGTGAGCTGCGGATTGGCGGCCTTGATCATCGCGGCTGCAGCCGTAACGAAGGGGGCGGCAAAGGACGTACCGGTCTTGGATGACGCGCCTTTGACCGAGGCAGCCGTCCACACCTGAACGCCAGGTGCGGCGATATCGATATGATCGCCGGCTCCGGCGCGGCGATAGGCATTCTTGCGCCGGTCGATTGCCGTCACCGCGATCACTTCGTCATAGGCGCCGGGATAGAGCGGGGCCGCGCGCGGACCGCCATTGCCGGCGGCCGCAACCAGCACGATGTCGCGCTGCGTTGCCATCTCGACAGTTCGCTCAAGCAGAAGGTTTGCCGGGCCCGTCAGGCTCATGTTGATGACCAGCACGCCCTTGCCCGCCAACAGGTCGATTGCCCGAACGAGATCGTAGACGGCGGAACGGTCATCATTGCCACTGCGCTGGAAAGCATCCACCGCAATGAGTTCGCCGCCGGGTACGAGGCCAGGCGTTCGGCTTTTTGCCGAGCCGATAAGAAGTGCCGCCACCGCCGTGCCATGCTGGCGCGTAGATTCCGGAAGAGAGCCCTTTCCCAACCTGATCGTCTCAATGCGCCCGCCGGCAAAGGCGAGATGTTCGGCATTGATGGCCGTGTCGATAAGGCCGATCCGCACCGGCGCGGTGCAGCGATCCGGCATCGCCCCAGTCTCGGGCCAGCCAACGACATGGCGCGCCAAGCACTGATCGTCACCGCAAGGATTGGGACGGTCCTGATCGGGCCGGTAGAAATGGTTGAAGTCGACGACCGCGTTAGGTGCCGCAGCCGTCACTTGTGCGCGGGCCGCTTCGAGCGTCGTCCCGCTGGGAACGCGCAGCTTGACGATTTCGGCCCCGACGAGTGCTACATCAGCACGGTCGCTGACCGAATAGCCTGCGGCGGTCAGGTTGGTGATCGCACCCTGATCGAGACCGAGGGCCACGATCTCTTGCGGCGCCTGGCGTACAAGTGCGGCAGCCGGCCGCGCCGCTGCCTTCCGCCGTGGTTCCGGTTTGCGGAAAAGGTCGAAAAGGTTGCGCCCCTTTCCAACCCCTTGCCCCAGCGAGTTTGAGTCCCTGCTTCCGGCAGAACTTCCGCCACCACCGCCGCCGTCATCATCGTCATCGGCGATCGCAAGCCCGGTTCCGAAAACCTGCGTTGGCAACTCGTTTGCCGTGGGGACACCAAAGGTCGCTCCGCTCAAGGCCAACGCGAAAACAACCGCAAGGGGACCTGAAGGGCGCTTCAGAGGCATGGTTCGTCCTTTCCTGCCGATATGGCGCGCAGACGGCAATTGTTAGCGATCCACATAAGCCTTTCGGCATCCCATATCATTTTGACTACATTTGTGCATTTTGAGCCCAACGGACGAGGGGTCGGTTTATTCCGTGGCCTCGCCGATTTCTGCGGTGGGAGAGACAGGATACGACTGCATGAAGGGTGACGATGTTTCAGTCAGCGATCGCCTGATCGCTTTCCTGCCCAATCTGCGCCGGTTCGCGATTTCGCTGTGCCGGTCGCGCGATCTCGCCGACGATCTCGTGCAGGCGGCCTGCGAACGGGCTCTGGCCAGCCAGGACAGGTTCGAATCGGGCACGCGTTTTGACGCATGGATGTTCCGCATCCTGCGCAATTTGTGGATCGACCATATCAGGCGCACCAAAACGGCTGGCCCGCGCGAGGATATCGACGACCGCCAAGACATTGTCGGTTCGAGCGGCGAACGTGACGTCGAAGCGCGCATGACGTTGAAAAGCGTGGCTGTGGCGATCGACGAGCTTGTCGACGAGCAACGCGAGGTGCTGCTGCTCGTCTGCGTCGAGGATCTGTCCTACAAGGAGGCAGCCGAGGTGCTGGGCATCCCCATTGGTACCGTCATGAGCAGGCTGGCCCGCGCCCGCAAGAATCTTGCGGAGGCAGCCGGAATAAACCCTGCAGCCGACCGTTCACCCGAAAAAGGTGGGAAGACATGAGCAGGCGCGATTTCGACGACGAAACCCTGATGGCCTTCGCCGATGGCGAGCTCGACGCCGAAACCACGGCGGCGATCGAGGAAGCCATGAGCTCGGACGACGCGCTCATTGCCCGCGTCGCCGCCTTCATGGAAAGCCGCGTCCAGGCATCGGCTGCGCTGAAGCCTCTGATCGACGAGCCGGTGCCCGAGGCACTGACACAGTCGGTGCAGAAGATGATCGACGTGGTGCGCAAGCGCGAAGATGCAACTGCTGAAACAAGCCAGCAGCCTGCCGCCGATAACGTCGTGACCTTCCAGCCGAAGACAGCAGCACGCAAGGCCGGCTCGAGCTGGACGTTGCCGCTCGCGGCCTCGCTGGCAGCCGTCATCGTCGGCGCCGGCGGCTATCTCGCCGGCAAGGCAGGCGCACCCGTTTCAGGCGGGATGGTTGCCGCGATCAGTGATCCAGTGGTCGCCAAGGCGCTCGCCACCACACCATCAGGCGCCGACATCAATGCCGGTGGCACCACGATCAAGTTCGTCTCGAGCTTCCGCGACGAAGCAGGCGCACTCTGCCGCGAGTTCGAACTTCATCGTGTATCGGAAACGTCACTGGTTTCGGTCGCTTGCCGGGTCGGGCAAAACTGGGACCTCAGGCTTGCCGTTGCGGCACCGACTGCCGGACAGGACTATGTTCCGGCCGGCGCCTCCGAGACAGTCGATGCCTATCTGACCACGATCCACGCCGGGGCGCCGCTGTCGGAAGCGGAGGAGAAAAAGGCGCTCGGCCTGCCGTGACCGGCTCTATCGCGGGTTCGGTTGCGGACCGCGCTTGCGCTCGCTGGCATAGAGCGCAACCGCCATGGCGCGGTTGCGCACGCCCAGCTTGTCGTAGAGATTTTTGAGGTGATACTTGACCGTGTTCTCCGAGATCCCGGTCCTTGTCGCGATCTGCAGGTTGGTCCAGCCATCCGCCAGCACGCCAAGCAGCTCGAGTTCGCGCGTCGTGAGGCGCGACAGCGGCGTCTCGTTGATCTTTGCAACATCGATGTAGGGAATGCAGATGCGCCCGTTCGCGACGGCAAGCAGCGTGTCGAACAGGATACATGGATCATCGAACTGATAGCAGAAGCCTTGCACGCCCAATCGCACGCACTGCTTCAATATGCCGATGTCATGGTCGTTGGAAAAGATCACCATACGAGCAGTAAGCTGTCGGCGCTGCAGCTCGGTAAGAACTTCGCTGGCGTCCATGTCGGACAGCTTCCAGGCAACGATTGCGACGTCGAATGCCGGCTCTACTGCCGCGACAGCCTTGATGAAGGCGTCGCCGCTCTGCACGCCTTCGACGAAGGTAAACCGCTCGTCGCGGCTGATCATGTCGCGCAAAGCCGATATCACCAGCGGGTTGCGCTCGGCGATCAGGACGTTCAGCTTCTTTTGTTGCGCCATCAGCCCGCCATCTTAGGCATCGTGCCTTGGCGCATTCCACTCGAATTCGCCAAGGCGTGCCTGCTCTTCTACGACAAAAATCAGTCGTAGATTCGGAATCGGCTGACCAAATCGTGCGTTTCTTCACGAACGGCAGCCTCGATCTTGGCGTTGCCCTCCTCGCCATTAGCCGCAAGCCCGTCGATGACGGCCATCGTCATGCGGCCAACCTGGCGGAACTCTTCATTGAGGAAACCGCGCGTCGTGCATGCCGGCGTGCCTAAACGAACACCCGATGTGACCATCGGCCCCTGCGGATCGAACGGAATGCCGTTCTTGTTGCAGGTGATATGGGCACGGCCGAGCGAGGCTTCCACGGCCTTGCCGGTGAGGTTCTTGCGGCGCAGGTCGACAAGCATCAGATGCGTGTCAGTGCCGCCGGAGACGATGTCGACACCACCCTCTTGCAGCGTTTCGGCCAGCGCCTTGGCGTTGGAGACGACGTTGGCGGCATAGACCTTGAAGTCGGGCGTCAGCGCCTCGCCGAAGGCGACCGCCTTGGCGGCGATGACATGCATCAGCGGACCGCCCTGAAGGCCCGGAAAAACCGCCGAATTGATCTTCTTGCCGATCTCTTCGTCATTGGACAGCACCATGCCGCCGCGCGGGCCGCGCAAGGTCTTGTGCGTGGTTGTCGTCACGACATGGGCGTGTTCGAGCGGGTTGGGGTGCACGCCACCGGCAACCAGACCGGCGAAATGCGCCATGTCGACAAACAGCTTGGCGCCAACCTCGTCGGCGATCTCACGGAACGCCTTGAAGTCGATGATGCGCGGATAAGCCGAGCCACCGGCAAGGATCACCTTGGGCTGGTGCTTCTTGGCCAGGTCGCGGACCTCGTCCATGTCGATGCGATGCGTGTCGGGCTTGACGCCATAGGAGACGACGTTGAACCACTTGCCGGACTGGTTGACCGGCGCGCCATGGGTAAGGTGGCCGCCGGCGGCCAGATTGAGGCCGAGGAACGTGTCGCCCGGCTGCATCAGCGCCATGAACACCGCCTGGTTGGCCTGGCTGCCCGAATTGGGCTGGACGTTGGCGAAGCTGCAGTTGAACATCGTCTTGGCGCGTTCGCGCGCCAGATTCTCGACCTCGTCGACGTAAGCGCAACCGCCATAGTAGCGACGGCCGGGATAGCCCTCGGCGTACTTGTTGGTCAGAACCGAGCCTTGCGCCTCGAGCACCGCCCTGGAGACGATGTTTTCCGACGCGATCAGTTCGATCTCGTCGCGCTGGCGCTGGAGTTCGCGGTCCATCGAAGCGCTGACGGCTGGATCCGCCTGCGCGACGCCGGTGCGAAAGAAGTTGCGGGCACTGCCGATGCCGGGTCTGGTAGGGATATTCATAGGCTCCTCCTAGCAGCGCCTGAGGCGCCTGAAATCTGGGTCATCCGGTCCAGCCGAGGCCGGCGGAAATGCAGTTGATCGAAAGCAGGAGCGCGTTGACCGCGCGCTTGGGATTGACGGTGGCATCATCCTGGGCACGAACCTCGCGCAACAGCTGCACCTGCAGCCGGTGGATCGAGTCCATCTGCGGGCGGATGCGATCGAAATGCCGCTTGAAGGCTGGGAAGCGCTCGGACAATTTCAAGCCGCCATTGACCTCGGAGATCATCCGCCGCGTCAGCGCATATTCAGCTGAAATCTTAGCGTAGATGCGCTCGCCAACCTCGCGTTCCTGCACCAACCCGGCATAGAGCTTTCCGATGTCCATGTCGGACTGGTAGAGGCCCTTGTCGACCTCATCGATGACGAGCCGGAAGAAGCGTGAACGCTCGAACATCTGCTGGAGCAATTCCAGGCCGGCATCGCCGCGCACATTGACGAAAGAGTTCAGCGCGCTGCCGATACCGTACCAGTTGGTCAAGAGATGACGGTTCTGGCTCCAGGCAAAGACCCAAGGGATAGCGCGCAGGTCGGAGATGTCGCGAGCACCGAAACGCCGCGCCGGGCGCGAGCCGATCTTGAGCAGCGACAACTCCTCGACCGGACTTGCCTGGTGGAAGTAGTCGATGAAGCCGGGCTCGTTGATCAGGCCCGAATATGAGGCCTGCGACATGCCTGTCAGCGCTTCCAGTGCCTCGCTGAACTCGGGAATGTCCTTCAGCTCGGCTTCATTCGGCGACTTGACGCTGTGGGCAAAGACACTCGCGGCAAGGATTTCGAGCTGATAGAGCCCGGTGCCGCGATTGGCGAACTTCGACGACACAACCTCGCCCTGTTCGGTGACACGCATCGCGCCGCCGATCGTGCCAGCTGGTTGAGCGGCAATCGCCCTGCCCGTCGGCGCACCGCCGCGGCTGACCGAGCCGCCGCGACCGTGGAAGAAGCTGATCTTGACCTTGCGCTTGATGCCGAGCGCGGTGATGCGGCGCTGTGCCTTGTTCAGCTCCCAGTTGGAAGCAAGGAAGCCGCCATCCTTGTTGGAGTCGGAGTAGCCGAGCATCACTTCCTGGGCGTTGCCGAAATCGCGCACCGAGCGGCGCACGATCGAGACGCCGAACAGCTGGTCGAGGATTTCGGGCGCTGCGCGCAGATCGGTAATGGTCTCGAACAGCGGGACAACGCGGAGCGCGATGGTTCCGCTGCCGTCCATCGCCGTGGCCAAGCCGGAATACTGCGCCAGCAGATAGACGGCCAGAAGATCGTCGCTCGACCGCGTCATTGACAGGATGAAGGCGCCGACGGCACCGCCATTCAAGCCAGCCGAAGCCTTGCGGATGACATCGAACAGGTCGAGCAGTTCCTGTGCTTCTTCAGACAATGCCAGCCGGTCGACTTCCAGCTGTTCGCCGGAGTTCAGCGCCGCGCGTATACGCTGCGTCCATTGTGGCGTATCGGGTGCTGGCGCCGCAGCCGGATCGGCAAGCTTGAACAGTTCCGCCAGCACGCGATTGACGACGGTGGAATTCTGCCTGATGTCGAGCGAGACGGTACGGAAACCGAAGGTTTCGACTTGTTGGCGCAAGGGCCGGACGAAGCGTCTGGCGATCAGCTTGCCGCCGAGCTGGGCCAGCACGTTTTCAAGCTCGCGCAGGTCGGTCTTGAAGCCATCAGAGCGGGCATAAGGCTTGGCCGAGGCCTCGCCGCGCATCGCTTCCAGGCGATCTAGCATCGCGGCAGCGAACTGGCGCAGCGGCTCGTCGGGATTACGCGCGACGATCTCCGAGGCATTGCCACTGCGGTGCAGCGCATGCCCCAGCGCCTTGATGAAGGCATCAGGGACATCGACGACATTGGCGCTGATGCTGAGCACGGTGACCAGCTTGCGCACCTGGCCGATATACCAGCCGATGATCGCCTGGCGACACTCGTTGAGCGCATAGGCCGTGGTCTTGGCGGTGACATTGGGATTGCCGTCGCGGTCGCCGCCGATCCAGGAGGCATAGCGCATGAAGGACGGCACCTTCAGATCGTATTCCGGATAGTGGCGAGCGAGCGCCTCTTCGACCGAGTCGTAGAGCTTAGGTGTGGCCTCGAATATGACCTCTCGGAAGAAGTGCAGGCCCCAGGCGATCTCGCGTTCGACCGACGGGCGCTCGAGCCGAAGCTCGCCCGACATCCACAGAAGCTCGATCTCGCTCTTGAGATCGTCGATCAGCTGTTCGCGTTCGCGCGGCGCCCAGCGCTGCTGTTCGAGTTCGGTCAGCTTGCGATAGATACGGCGATGAATTTCGAGCACAGTGACGCGCTTGGCTTCGGTCGGATGCGCCGTCATTGTCGGCCCGACACTGAGCCCGTCGAGGGTAGTCTGGATCTCCTCGGCCGGGTAGCCGGCGGCGGCGATCTCGCCCACGACATTGGCGAAGGAGCCGATGACCTCGTCAGCGCCTCCCATCTGCTCCAGCTCACGACGCGACCGCATGGCCAAAAGCTCATTGGCAATGGCGACGAGCTGGAACCAGATGCCGGTTGCCTGCAACGCAGCGATGCGTTGCCCGCTTTCAAGCGCGTCGAGGCTCGCACGGCCGGTCAGCACCTCCGCCATATCGGGCTCGCGTTCGCTGACGACGGCCAAAAGCACCCTGAACAACAGGCTGCGGACGTCCTCGCGAAAGCTGAGTGGTCTGCTCTCCTCCAAGCGGCACCCATTCATCTCGAGTTGTTCCCGAACTTCGCCTTGTTGAGCCGGCTGTCCGGGAAGATGCAGTTTTCCTAACTGACAGCAGACAGTTTTTGTGCCGGCTTGAAAACGCCCCGGACGGGTAGATTTCCTATTCGTTCGGGTGGTGCCGACACTGGCCGAACGATGGTCGCAAAGCCCAAATTGGACTACCGCACCATATTGAAAATCAGGATCTTGCCGAGGATTGGTCCAGTGCGTTTTGCAGTGGACGAGATTTAACTCATGTGCAAATATGTTGCATATAAGGCAAGTAAGGGAGGCGCTTGAAAGTGAGGTCCACTATCGAATTCCGCATCGCCGCAGCACGATCCAATCGAGCTTGAAGAGGAACATGCCAATGCAGAAAGTGCTGCCGGAACTTTTCGAGGGCCACGCGCCCATTACCCTTCACAACGCTTTCCATGATGCGCTCGAAGCGCTGGAGGAATGGAAAGAAGGCAATGAAGAGCCTCTCGTAGCCGTCGATGGCTACAACGTCCCCATCAGTCACATCTTCGCTCGGATGAGCGCCTGCACCGACCTCTTGCCGCTGCGCACGCGCGACGTGCTCGAAACCATCGTCGACAAGGGTTCGTTCCGCGCCTCGGGCGGTTCGTTTTATGCGGATGGCGCCAAGCTGGTGATGCCGATCTGCGTCGAGCGTCTGACGCTGTCGCTGCTGCGTCCGACGGCATCGCTGATCCAGTTGCACAAGGCCTGCGTCGAGGCCTGATCCGGTCGGATCCCAATGAGCTCTGCCGCAGGCGCTCCCGCGCTTGGGGTGGAGCTTTTTTTGCGCCTGAATGTCTGCCTTGCCTGGCGCTGGAGCCAGCGCCAAATGAAAAAGCCCCGTCCGGTCGAACGGGGCTTTCCAGTTTGACGGGTAGCGTGCGTCAGGCCGCCCGGGCGCTCGCCGCCTCGACGCCATACTCCAGCGACGAATCCACGATGGTGTGCCACAGGCTGTCGGAAAAGCTGGTGAAGACCAGCATGTTGTAGACTGGGTGCCCGTCAGCGCCATTTGCCTCGCGCCACAGGTTCACCGCCGTGTGGTCGACCGAGGTGTTCGCCGCAGCGCCGACCGGAAAGGCCAGGTCGTGCAGATCAAGCGACGAGAACTTGGCGATGGCATCGCGGCCACGCGGGCCTGAAACCCTTATCAGGCAGCGGCCATCCGACTGGTCGGACAAAGATGCTGATCCGGCAAAGACCTGCGCCATGGCCGCAAGCTGCGAGGCCTCGTCTGTACGTGGTGCGATGACAGTGAACTGATCGGGGCCGGACCATATCAACGTGGCGGTTTTGCCAATGACAGCCTTCGGCGTGGCAGGTGCCTCCACGCCGAACAGCTTCTTGGCCGCCTTGCCGGTTTCCGCTGCCTTGCCGCGCCGTGCCATGACCTGCACCAGCACGATGTCGCGCACTTCGTTGAGCGTCACGCCTGCATGTGCTCCAGCTGCGCCATGACGGCCGGGAACAAGCGCCTTCTGCAGCGGTGATTGGGTGTTCCAGAGATAATCAACCACGCTGGCGCGCTCCTTCTGGATCATAGAAGACTGGGTTGCAGATTTCGGCTTCATAGTCTTCGTTGCGCAGCGGATCGTGGATGCGCACGATTTCGCCGAAGCGCTCGCGGCCGCGTTCGACCAGGCCAAGACCGATCCATTGCTCCAGCATCGGCGAATAGCAGACCGAGGTGACGTAGCCCTGGTCGGTCTCAGGACCAGGTATCGCCCCCTTGGGCAAGACATGCGCGCCGGAGCGCAGGCGACGCTTCTGGTCAAGCGGCTTGATGCCGACAACCACCTGGCGGTCGGGTGCCGTCAGCGCTTCGCGGCCAGCCATGACGCGGCCGATGAAGTCCTTCTTCTTCGACATCATCTTGCCAAGGCCAAGATCGTCGGCGGTCGTGGTGCCGTTGAGCTCTGGCCCGGCGACGTGGCCCTTTTCAATGCGCATGACGCCGAGTGCTTCGGTGCCATAGGGCGTGACGCCCAGATCACGACCGGCAATCATCAGGTTTTGCGCCATGGCACCGCCGTAGCGGGCGGGGACCGAGATTTCGAAGGCGATTTCGCCGGAGAACGAGATGCGGAACAGGCGCGCGGTGATACCGCCGCGCAGCATGACCTCGCGAGCGCCCATGAAGGGGAAGCCTTCGTTGGACATGTCTTCGGACGGATCGACGAGTTCCTGCAGCAGCTTGCGGGTGTTGGGCCCGGCGATGGAGAACTGCGCCCACTGATCCGACGCCGACGACAGCTGCACGTCGAGCTCGGGCCAGAGCACCTGGCGGCAGAATTCGAGATGCGCCATCACAGGACCGGCTTTGGCCGTGGTGGTGGTCAGGAAATAGTGGTCTTCGGCGATACGCGAGGTCGTGCCGTCGTCCATGACGATGCCGTCTTCGCGCAGCATCAGGCCGTAACGCGCCTTGCCCACGGCAAGCGAAGAGAAGGCATTGATGTAGACACGGTCGAGGAAGGTACCGGCATCCGCGCCACGCACGTCAACCTTGCCGAGCGTGGAGACATCGCAGAAACCAACGCCGTTGCGGACCGCGAGCACTTCGCGGGTAACTGATTCAATCCAGTCCTTCTCGCCAGGCTGCGGATACCACTGCGCGCGCTTCCACAGGCCGGTGTCGACGAAGACAGCGCCCCGGGCCGCTGCCCAGTGATGCGACGGGGTCAAGCGCCAGGCGTGGAAATTCTCGTCGCGGTGATGCCCGGCGAGCGCGCCGATCGCCACCGGTGCATAGGGCGGACGGTAGATCGTCGTGCCGGTCTGCGGGATGGTGCGGCCGGTGGCTTCGGCCATGATCGCAAGGCCGGTGATGTTGGAGGTCTTGCCCTGGTCGGTCGCCATGCCAAGCGTGGTGTAACGCTTGAGGTGTTCGACGCTCTCGAAACCTTCGCGCTGCGCCAGCGTCACGTCCGATGCGGTGACGTCGTGCTGGAAGTCGACGAACGCCTTGCCCTTGGCCTTGACCTGCCAGAGCGGTGAGATCGCATAGATTTCGTCGCCGGCCTCCGCCGCCTCGCCGGCATTGCCAGTCGCGCCGCATTCTGCGGCGGCTGCGACACCAGCCGCATGGCCATCACGCAGGCAGGCGCCGAGCGAGAATTCACCATTGGCGGCACCAGCCGTGGTCATGCCCTTGGGCGAATCCCCGGGAACAAAGGCTGCGATGTCGTCGCGCCAGACAGGCCGCCCGCGGTGGAAGCAGGAGAGCCCTACATTCGGGTTCCAGCCGCCTGAGACGGCGAGGCAGTCGGCGTCGATCTGCTGGGTGCGGCCGTTGCCGTCGGTGACGACAACACCACGTACACCGTCCACGCCGCCCTTGACGTCCGAGACGCCGCCCGAAAACACGCGCAGGTCGGAGAGCTCGGCCAGCGCCTGATATTCCGCCGGCACTTTTCCGCGCGGGTCAATGACAGCGGCGATGTCGCCGCCCGCCTGCTGGACGGCCTCGACCGTGCGCCAGCCGTCGTCATTGTTGGTGAACAAGGCAACCTTGCGGCCCGGCATCGCAGCGAAGCGGTGGACATAGGTGCGCACGGCGGACGCCATCATCACGCCCGGGCGGTCATTTCCCGGGAAGACGACCGGGCGCTCGATGGCGCCGGCTGTCACGACGGAGCGCTTGGCGACGATACGCCAGACGCGCTGGCGGACCTGATGCGGACCCGGCACCGGAACGTGGTCGTTGACGCGCTCGAGCGCGGCATAGACGCCGCCATCATAGACGCCGAACAGCGCGGTGCGGACCATGATGCGGACATTCGCAAGCGCTGTGAGTTCGTCGGTCGTACGACGCACCCACTCCTCGGCATGCATGCCATCAATCTCGCCGCCATCGCTGAGCAGGCGGCCGCCAAGGCGGCTGTCTTCTTCAACGAGGATGACACGCGAACCGGCACGGCCAGCCGCCAAGGCGGCCGAAAGACCAGCCGCGCCGCCGCCGATGACGAGCACGTCACAGTGCGCCCAGGCCTTGTCGTAGTGATCGGGGTCGGGCAGCGCCGCGCTTTTGCCGAGACCGGCGGCGCGGCGGATGATCGGCTCGTAGATCGCCTCCCAGAACTTCGCCGGCCACATGAAGGTCTTGTAGTAGAAGCCGGCGACGAAGATCGGCGAAAACAGTTGGTTGATCGACATGAAGTCGCGGCGCAGCGACGGCCAGCGGTTCTGGCTCTGGGCGACAAGCCCGTCATAGAGCTCCTGCGTGGTGGCGCGGGTGTTTGGTTCCTTGCGGGCGCCGGTGCGCATTTCCACCAGCGCGCTCGGCTCCTCGGAACCGGCGGTGATGATGCCGCGCGGGCGATGGTACTTGAACGAACGCGCCACCAGCTTGACACCGTTGGCAACGAGTGCGGAGGCGAGCGTGTCGCCGGCAAAGCCCGACATGACCTTGTCGTCGAAAGAAAACTGCAGTGGCTGCTGGCGATCGATCAGACCGCCGCTGCGCAGCCGGTGCGACTGGCTGGCCGATGCTGCCTGGCTGCGCGCACTTGGGGTTGTTCCCTCAAGTGCGGCCGTCCTGCCGAGCGGTTCGGATCCGGAATAGCCCGACATGTTTATTCTCCTGCCTGCACCGGCTTGGCCGCGCCAACGCCTGGGGCTGCGGTCACCGATCTGAATTCGTGCGTCACCGTGTTGCGCTCGGCTATCAGCCAGGAGCGGCAACCGCCGCCGTGGTACCAGTACTCGCGCATGTAGCCGGCGACGTTGTCGCGCAGATAGACATAGTCGTAGAAGGCGTCCTCGACGCCCCCAGGGCTTTCGCCGCTATCGACTGCGAAGTTGGGCCGCTTGGGCGAAGCGTCGCCGAGATAGGTGAACTCGCCATTCTCGCGTTCGCCGCAGAAAGGACATGCAATACGCATTCCGCCAGTCTCGCTTTCAGTGCAGGTTGGGTTGGGCGCCCTGGCCCTTTTCATCGATCATCGCGCCGCGGCGGAACCGGTCGAGCCGGAAGCGCGCAGCCTCTGGGTGCGGTTCGTCGCGCGCCAGCAGATGGGCGAAGACGAGGCCGGAAGCAGGCGTTGCCTTGAAGCCGCCATAACACCAGCCGGCGTTGAGATAGAGGCCGTCGATCGGCGTCTTGTCGATGATCGGCGTGCCGTCCATCGACATGTCCATGATGCCGCCCCACTGGCGCAGCATGCGGACGCGGCCGATCATCGGCATTACCGCCATGCCGCCTTCGCAGACGTCCTCGACTACCGGCATGTTGCCGCGCTGGGCGTAGGAGTTGTAGCCGTCGAGGTCGCCGCCGAAGACAAGGCCGCCCTTATCGGATTGGCTGATGTAGAAATGGCCGGCGCCGAAGGTGATAACACCGGGGATGAGCGGCTTGATCGCCTCGGAGACGAAGGCCTGCAGCACGTGGCTTTCGATCGGCAGCTTCATGCCGGCCATGGCGGCAACGCGCGAGGTGTTGCCGGCGACCGCCATGCCGACCTTGCCGGCGCTGATCTTGCCGCGCGACGTCTCGACGCCGGTGACCTTGCCGTTGTGATCGCGCACGAAGCCGGTGACCTCGCAATTCTGGATTATGTCGACGCCGCGCTGGTCGGCAGCACGGGCATAACCCCACACGACCGCATCGTGGCGGGCAGTGCCGCCGCGGCGTTGCATGAGCCCGCCCATGATCGGGAAGCGTGGGCTGTCATAATTGAGGAACGGAAGTTCCTTGCGGATCTGCGCCGCGTCGAGCAGTTCGGCGTCGATGCCGTTGATGCGCATGGTGTTGCCGCGACGGGCAAAGGCGTCGCGCTGGGCATCAGAATGGTAGAGGTTGATGATGCCGCGCTGGGAAACCATCGCGTTGTAGTTAAGGTCCTGCTCCATGCGCTCCCACAGCTTCATCGACATCTCGTAGAAGCCGGTATTGCCTGGAAGGCCGTAATTGGAGCGGATGATGGTGGTGTTGCGGCCGGCATTGCCGGAGCCGATCCAGCCCTTTTCAAGCACCGCGACATTGCGGATGCCGTACTCGTTGGCGAGGAAGTAGGCAGTGGCCAGGCCATGGCCGCCGCCGCCGATGATCACCACGTCGTAGTGGCTCTTGGGTGCCGGATCGCGCCAGGCCCGGGTCCAGCCCTTGTGGCCGGACAAAGCTGCCTTGGCGAGTGAGAAGATCGAGTATTTCATCGCATGTGTTCCGGCGAAATGTGAGGTGTGTCCGAGGCCCGCGCCCGATCTGGATGACCGGGCGCAGTACCTGTTTGGGTGCCTCAGACGTCCAGCGTGTGGTCGCGTTCCCACTGGGTGAAGTGGGAAGCGTAGGAGTTCCATTCCTGGTGCTTGAGCTTGACATAGGCGGCGGAGAACTCCTCGCCCATGGCAGCCTTCAGCTCGCTGTCTTCATCATAGGCGCGAAGCGCGTCGAGCAGGTTGAGCGGCAGCTTGGCACCATGCGTGACGGTGTGGCCCTCGCGGTACATGTCGACGTCGCTGCGCGGACCGGGATCGGCCTTGGAGCGGATGCCGCTGAGGCCGGCGGCGATGATGATCGCCTGCATCAGGTACGGGTTGGCAGCACCGTCGGGCAGACGCAGTTCGAAGCGGCCGGGACCGGGCACACGCACCATGTGGGTACGGTTGTTGCCGGTCCAGGTCACCGTGTTCGGTGCCCAGGTCGCACCCGAAACAGTGCGCGGTGCGTTGATGCGCTTGTAGGAGTTGACGGTCGGGTTGCAGATCGCGGCGAGTGCCGAGGCGTGCTTCATGATGCCGCCGAGGAAGTGACGGCCCTTCTCCGACAGGCCGAGTTCCATGTTCTTGTCGGCGAAGGCGTTGGACTTGCCGGCAAGATCCCATACCGAGATATGGGCATGGCAGCCGCTGCCCGTGAGCCCCTGGAAGGGCTTCGGCATGAAGGTCGCGCGCAGGCCGTGCTTTTCGGCGATCGAGCGAACCATGAACTTGAAGAAGGAATGCTTGTCGGCGGTCTGCAGAACGTCGTCGTACTCCCAGTTCATTTCGAACTGGCCGTTCGCGTCCTCATGGTCGTTCTGGTAGGGCTTCCAGCCAAGGTCGAGCATGGCATCGCAGATTTCGGCGATGACGTCGAAGCGGCGCATCACGGCCTGCTGGTCGTAGCAGGATTTTGCAGCCGTATCGTACTCGTCGGCAATCTGATTGCCATCCGGAGTCGTCAGGAAGAATTCCGGCTCGACGCCGGTCTTGACGCGCATGCCTTCCTTGGCAGCTTCGGCGACAAGACGCTTCAGCGTGTTGCGCGGAGCCTGGGCAACGCCCTTGCCTTCCATCAGGCAGTCAGACGCTAGCCAAGCCACTTCCGGCCGCCACGGCAGCTGGATGACCGAAAGCGGGTCCGGCACGGCAAGCATGTCGGGGTGTGCAGGCGTCAGATCCAGCCAGGTCGCGAAGCCGGCAAAGCCGGCTCCGTCCTTCTGCATGTCCGAGATGGCCTGGGCCGGAACCAGCTTGGCGCGCTGGCCGCCGAACAGGTCCGTATACGAGACCATGAAGTATCTGATGTTGCGAGCTCTTGCGAACTCTCTGAGATCGGTCACCTCTGACTGATCGATTTTGGCTTCGAAGGCCGTACCCATGAATTGCTCCTCCCAATCCTCGTGGTTTTAAAAGGGACCCTTACCAGGTACCCAGCTTGTCCCCGCAAGCGGCACGCCAGCCATGGCGGCAGCTTCGATCGAAAGAGCGCAGAGATCCTCAGGCTCGAGATTGTGCAGGTGATTTTTGCCGCAGGCACGGGCAATCGTCTGTGCCTCAAGCGTCATGACTTTGAGATAATTCGCCAGACGGCGACCAGCCGCGATCGGATCGACGCGCTTCATCAGCTCGACGTCCTGCGTGGTGATGCCGGCTGGGTCCTTGCCCTCGTGCCAATCGTCGTAGGCACCGGCAGTGGTGCCAAGCTTCTGGTATTCTTCCTCCCAACGCGGGTCGTTGTCGCCGAGTGCGATAAGTGCCGCGGTACCGACCGATACTGCATCGGCACCGAGCGCCAGCGCTTTGGCCACATCAGCACCATTGCGTATGCCACCGGAGACGATGAGCTGAACCTTGCGGTGCATGCCGAGATCCTGCAGCGCCTTCACTGCCGGACGGATACAAGCAAGCGTCGGCTGTCCGACATGCTCGATGAACACTTCCTGGGTCGCAGCCGTGCCACCCTGCATGCCGTCGAGCACGACGACGTCAGCACCAGCCTTTACTGCAAGCGCGGTGTCGTAGTAGGGGCGTGCGCCGCCAACCTTGACGTAGATCGGCTTTTCCCAGTCGGTGATTTCACGGATTTCGAGGATCTTGATCTCGAGATCGTCCGGACCGGTCCAGTCGGGGTGACGGCAGGCCGAGCGCTGGTCGATGCCCTTGGGCAGCGTGCGCATCTCGGCGACGCGGTCGGAGATCTTCTGGCCCAAAAGCATGCCGCCGCCGCCTGGCTTTGCGCCCTGGCCGACAACGATTTCGATGGCGTCGGCGCGGCGCAGGTCACGCGGGTTCATGCCGTAGCGCGACGGCAGGTACTGGTAGACCAGCTGCTTGGAATGGCCGCGCTCTTCCTCGGTCATGCCGCCGTCGCCGGTGGTGGTCGAGGTGCCGGACAGCGTTGCGCCGCGGCCAAGGGCTTCCTTGGCCGGGCCCGACAGCGAGCCGAAGCTCATGCCGGCGACCGTGATCGGGATCTTCAGCTCGATCGGCTTCTTGGCGAAACGGGTGCCCAGCACGACAGTGGTGTCGCACTTTTCGCGGTAGCCTTCGAGCGGATAGCGCGAGATCGAGGCGCCGAGGAACAGCAGGTCGTCGAAATGCGGGACCTTGCGCTTCGCACCGGAGCCGCGAATGTCGTAGATGCCGGTCGCTGCGGCGCGACGGATTTCGGACATCGCGTATTCATCGAACGTGGCCGACTTACGTGGCGTCGTCGGAGGATTGTGATAGCTCATTTTGTTCCTCAGTAAGCGTCGGCGTTGTCGATGTTGAAGTTGTAGAGCGTGCGCGCCGAACCGTAGCGCGAGAACTCTTCCGGCTTGACGTCGGTGATACCGGCGCGATCAAGCAGGTCCTTCAGGATGGCGATGTGCTCGGGGCGCATTTCCTTCTTGATGCAGTCGGCACCGAGGCTCTTCACCGACCCGCGCACGAACAGGCGGGCCTCATAGATCGAGTCGCCCAGCGCATCGCCGGCATCGCCGAGGACGACGAGGTTGCCCGACTGGGCCATAAAGGCCGACATGTGGCCGATGTTGCCACGGACAACGATGTTGATGCCCTTCATCGAGATGCCGCAGCGCGACGAGGCGTTGCCTTCGATGACAAGCAGGCCGCCGCGGCCGGTGGCGCCGGCGTACTGGCTGGCGTCGCCCTTCACGACAATCGTGCCCGACATCATGTTTTCACCAACGCCGGGGCCGGCGGAACCGTGCACGGTGATCGTGCTGTTCTGGTTCATACCGCCGCAATAGTAGCCAACGGAGCCCTGCACATCGATCGAGATCGCGTGTTCGGCGCCGACGGCAACGGCATGGCTGCCCTTGGGGTTGAGAACCTCCCAGTTCGATTCACCGGCGGCATCCTTCACATTATGAAGGGCCTGGTTGAACTCGCGCAAAGTGATCTTGGACAGATCGAAGGTCTTCGGCGCGTAGTTGGCCTGGTGCAGAGGCGCGGTCGCAAGATTTGTTGAATGCATAATCTCAGTGCTCCCAGAAATAGACGGTGGACGGCTCGGGCTCCCAGACCTTGGCGTCTTCGATGCCAGGCAGATTGGCGAGGGCGCGATACTCGGAGCCGAAGGCGACGTACTGGTCGGTCTCGGCCATGACGGCGGGCTTGCAGGAGATCGGGTCGCGGACGACGCCGAAGCCGTTCTTGGTTCCGACCACGAAGGTGAAGAAGCCGTCGAGGTCGTTCAGGCTGCTTTCCAGCGCCTCACCGAGGTTCTGGCCATGCGCGATCTTCGAGGACAGGTAGGCGGCGGCGACTTCGGTGTCGTTCTCGGTCTCGAAGCGCATGCCGTCGCGGATCAGCTCGCGGCGCAGGTTGTTGTGGTTCGACAGCGAGCCATTGTGCACCAGGCACTGGTCGGGGCCGGTCGAGAAAGGATGCGCGCCGAGCGTGGTGACGGCGGATTCGGTGGCCATGCGGGTATGGCCGATGCCATGGCTGCCGCTCATCTTGGTGACGTCGAAGCGCTTTACCACTTCGACCGGCAGGCCGACTTCCTTATAGATTTCGATCGCCTCGCCAGCGCCCATGACACGGACGTTGGGGCGCAGTTCGGCAAGTGCCGCGCGGGCTTCCGCGACCTTTTCGGTCGGCACGTCCAGCACCGCATGGGTGGACTTCACCGTCGATGAAACCTTGGCACCGATCTTCTTGCCGAGTTCGGCGTCGAGACCCTTGAAATCCGCGTCCGGGTTAGCCGACTGGATGGTGACCTTGGCATGACCCTTGGTGCCACCGCCGTAAATGGCGATGCCCGCGCTATCGGGGCCACGATCGGTCATGGTTACGAGCATTTCGGACAGCAGTGCGCCCAATTGGGGCTCCAGCGACTTGTCCTTCAAAAAGAGTCCTACAATTCCGCACATCCCGGTTTCCTCACCTGATTGGCTGCCTGTGACAAAAGCTAGCAGGTTCCGGACGCCAATTCAACTGTGATGAATTTTTTATTCCTGTAGAAAAACAACGAGCGGCTGACAAAGGGCTTACAGCCAACGCTGGCTCACCCGGCCGCGGCACTCTGCTTCAACCTTGCTGCGAGTGGATGACGGGACACTCAAGAGATGGAGTTGCGCGCAGCTCCGCCCGATGATGCCAACTGATCTGATCCCCGGAAACTGGATCGTTCAGAATTGGAGTTTTCCGCTGTAGTTTTCCGGCTGAGAGAGGAGCGGAGAGCTTTCGAAGTTTTCGAACGCACAGAAGGCGTTCATTTTGAAGCAGGGAGCGGACGGAATTCCGGTGGCGGAGATCTGTCGCCGCGCCGGGATCAGCCAGGCAACCTACTTCAACTGGAAAGAGAAATATGACGGGCTGCTGCCGACGCAGATGAAGCGACGGAAGCAGCTTGAGAACGAGAACGTCAAGCTCAGGAAGCTGGTCGCCGACCTGTCGCTGGACAAGGAGATGCTGCAGGACGTGATCCGCCGAAAACTGTGAGGCCTGGTCGCAAACGCGAGTTGGTGGCGGATTACCTGTACTGAGTGGAACGTGTCGATCCGGAGAGCTTGTCGGGTTCGGGAGTTCGACACCTCGACCTATCACTACCAGTCCCGTAGCCGCGATCAGGCCGGCATCGATGCTCGGAGCAAAGACATCTGTACGACGCGGGGGCGCGTGAAGGCGAAGCTACGAGACGATCGTTAGCCGGCCGTCGAGCCCAACGACGTGCGGGCCATGGACTTCGTTCACGACCAACTCGCTACGGGCAATAAAATCCGTGACCTGACGGTCGTCGATACGTAGGGCTGCCTAATCAAGACTTTCGTACGCATCTGCCCGCAGCTGTCAGCAACTCATGATAGAACCATTTAAGTAGGCACCGCTTGAGTTGAAAAGCATACTCGATCAATATTAGTCTCCAGCTGCCTTCATTTGGTTCCCCATGTGAGCAGCGGCGGAAGGCTTGCGGACGACGTAAAGATCCTGGTGTTCCCACCAACCGGCAGGTTCGTAGGTTAGGTACTCAGCACCGGATAGTTGTGCGATTTGCCCATCAACAAATTCCTTTGACGTGACCGTCTGGCCGTATTTTGCAGCTTCGAGATCGCCTTGCTCACTGCTCTGATCAAACCAGAATCCCGTGCCATCCAGCATCGCCTGAGGGAAATACTGCATGCTGGTCGTGCCGTGGGTCGTGAAGAGGAGGATGCCCCCGGGTTGGAGCCCGGCATAAAGCCGCTGGAGCCATCGTCCCCAAGTCGACCGAGGCATATGTGAAAAGAAGGACAGCGCAAAAATAACGTCATATTCCGTTGGCAGCAACAGCTCCTCCGGCACATGCGTCGACTGTACTGACTGGACCCCAAACACGCTGGAGAGAAAGTCGTTGGCTTGTGCGTCAACGTTCGAACTGTGGAGTATGTGCGGCACCAGTGCCGCCACGGCATGCCTGGTCACCGCGCCGAAGCCCGCAGCGAACTCCAGAATCGTCAGCGGAACTCCGGCAGGCACCCACTCGTCAACGATCCTGCGCACCTTGGCAGCAGATCGCGCACCATCCTTGAAGTAGTAGTCGATCGCCTCGTTCTTTGTAGGGAAGCCCGGATGATCGTGGAGAAAGCGGAAAGTGTGATCTTTCCCATGTACCTCCGGTGGCACGTTCAGCGCCCGAGATACGTCCTCGCATGTAGCGCGCAACTCGGCAGGCCACGTATGATCGACAAAGGGAGTTCCCGTCTCCTCCTGTGAGTGGGCAAATGGCTTCGTGGCCAAGTACACTTCGGTAAAGTCCCCAATAATGCCATGGCGGTGATCGTGGAAGCGCACCACCTGCACGTCCATTCCAGACCATTTGTGGATCAGTTCGGCGAGATCGTAGCCATAATGGAAAGTTACCAGCGATCCCGCATCGCTGATGGGGTTGCCGTGATACTCGGGTTCAGCATAGTGGTCGATAGTGCCGTCGGGCCCATACAGCGCTCGCCGCTCGCTTGTTACTCGTTCCTTATAGGTTGGGGCAGTGAAGAGAAAGACGCCTCCAGGCTTAAGAGTTCGCGCGACCTCGCACAATACGTCAGCGGGTTGGTTCACGTGTTCCATCACGTCTTGCGTAACGACCAGATCGAAGCTTTCGTCGGCGAATGTCTGAAGTTCCAGATTTTCGTTGCGGAAACCATTGATTTGTTTCCCGAGCGGCTTGTCCGGGAAGAATTGCGACGCCACGTAGCCAGCGCAATCCCGCTGCAACTTCGGGGAAATTCTGCGGAGACCGGGCGAAGATTCATGAATTGCGAGCGTGCGCCAATTCGGAAAGTGGCGTGACAGCACCAACGCCAGTGCCCGCTCACGCGGAATGGACCCACATTGCGCACAGTTCAGGTGGTCACGATACCAGTCGTATTGTGCCACGAAATTGGTAGCTGCCTCACAGATAGAGCAATAGCCGGCGCGGCTATAAACCGGAGAGCGTTGATTCATTAGGCGTTTCTCGTTACTGTTTTGCTGGTCATGCCGGACACAGCGCGAAGGTCAAGCAATCAAGGAGCTCTGACAACGGCCATCGACATTGACCTCTTCATGGGGCGCCCTTGGCCCTACCAGAAACATCCGACAACTCCGGATTCAAATCAAAGCGCGGATGCTTGCTCGTCGCCAACCCGAACTGCTCGTAGAGCCGCTGTGCGTATCGCTCTGATGCAAGTTTGGCCGACGCTCCGAGTTGGAACCGTCGGGTGGTGTCGCGCTGTACCTGCACGATCTCGCGTAGCTGCCCGAGGTTGAAATTGCCCACAGTGACGCTTCCCTGGTGCCGTCGGTGCGAATTGCGCGACTTGGGCGAGAAGGCTACAGCGCCACTTTCAAGCAGGCGCAGATAGGCCACCCAATCGCCCGCATGCCGGAACGATGCGATCTCGTCACCATGTGCGGCGAGCATCGTCTGTAGAGCATCCCGCCGGAAAAGCACCGCGCTGACATTCGGTATGGTGTTTTTGACGTGGAGGGACCGAGCTATCTCCTCACGGCCCTCGGTAACGTAGGGCTTGGTCCAGCGTTCGACGTCGATGTCGGCGACATAGTCGAGGTAGTCCTCGCTCAGAACCTTGCCTCCGCCGTCCATCTGACGCGACTGGCAGTAGCTCATGACCACGTCCGCCCGTGCAAATGCGGGCAGCAGTTCGGAGAGGAATTCCGGATCAGCAAGATCATCTGCCTCGGCGATCCATACGAAATCGCCGCGTGCCATTTCGACACCTCGCTGCCACTGGCGAAACACAGAGCCAGAATTCTCCCGGTTGACGATCAGCGTTGAGGGAATGGGGCAATCCGCAAGGAACTCGTCAATCGCCGCAACACTGGCATCGGTCGAGGCGTCATCGAGGACGATCAGTTCATACGGAACCACCGTCTGTGCCGCAATCGAGGCGAGGCGTTTGCTGATGTAGCGGGCGTAGTTGTAATTCGGTACGACAACCGAGACCCGCAGCAGCGGGCTACCCGCGAATGCCATCAGGTCATCCAGGTAGTGGCGGAAGCTAAATTCGCGTTCGACTATGGCTCTGCCATTGCGCCCGAGCTCCGCCGCGCGTTGCGGCTCGTTGAGCAGTTTTGCGATATCCGCAGCCATCGCGTCAGTATCGAAGGGCGGAACGAGGTGACCGCAACCACGCACGAGTAGGTCGGTGAAGCCGCCAGCACCGTCGAACGCCACCACTGGTATCTCGACATCAAGCGCCTCGAGTACAACTGAGGGGAACGGGTCTTCACGCGAGGTCAGAGCGTAGACGTCGGCGGCGGCATAATATTCCTGGGGCTTTTCGACCAGTCCGGTGAACGCGAACCGGTTGGCCAGCCCTGCAGACCGGATTCGCTTCATCTGCGTGTCCATGAGCTGGCGCTCCACATTGCCAACCCAGACAGCACATGCCCGTCGGTCACTTGCCATCAGGACCATGCAGGCGTCGACGAAGAGATCGAAACCCTTTCGGTTATCGCCGTAGCCAACGCCGAGTACGATAGAAGCGTCGGGAGCAAAGTTGAGCTTCTCACGCACCGTGCGGCGGGCTGTGTCCACATGAGCTGATCGGCGGAATGGAGTACGTTGGTATAGCCCCTGCGGCCGGATCACGGCCTGCTCAACCGGCTTGCCAACGAACCGGTTGAACCCATCCTGCACCTGACGGGCGGCAAAGACCACCTTGTCTGCATGTCCGGCGATAGCGCGAGCATGGTTCAGCAGCTTGTAGCTGTTCAGGATCCCCGGCAATTCATGCACGAGTGCAACCGTGCGGAATCCCGCACGCTTAAGCAGTGGAACCAGCAGGCCCGAAACGGTGGTATTGGCAATTGCGACTTCCGCGCCATTCTCGCGCAATTGCTCTAGTCGCCTGACCACTTCCGCTTCGGAGTGACTGTTCAGATCGATGCGGTGAACCTTTGCCACCTCCGCAAAGCGAGCCAGTAACGGACCATCGCCGAGTACGATCATGTCGGTGTCGAAACCGAGCTCGCCAAAGGTGCGCGCCATGTGTAACGCAAGGTATTGTGCCCCATGTGGATGCGCATCGTGTGATACCACAACAACCCGCGGCCTGCCGGCGGCGGGACCGGTCGTTGGGCCTTCCAACGCGTCGCGCGTGGCCTGCAGCCAAGCATAGCCATAACGGGCATCGGGCTCGAGATGGGCTCCTTCTGCCCACTCGTTCCAAGCATTGACGAAGATCAGCCGCTGGTCTGGGCGGGCGAAGCGCTTCTTGGTGTCTTTGATGGCATCGGCCAACCAACCGCGATACAGCTCGGGGGTGTTGTTGATAAAGGCTGTGCCAGCATTCTTGCGCCGTGCCGTATTATCCCAGCCGGGGCAGACGGTGCGGTACAACGAATAGCCAGGGTCGCCGTAAGATTCGCTGCGCTCCTTGAAAACACGCCAATCGTAGACCTTCATTGAGAACTCTGCATGCAGTGGCGTAACTGCTTGAGTCATGTCCGGCGGGTGTGACCGATTTGGTGGGAATTCGATCGCCGCGTCAAAGCCATATACGCTCGGGTCTACCTGCTCGAACGACTGCGTGTAAGCGAGATGGATATCGCCGATGCCATTTTCGGCGCACCATTTACGCCAACGTTGCGCGGTTTGTTTTGCTGACGGTAACTCGCTCGGACGATAGACCAATAGCAGAGGCTTGCCATCGACACGGATGTACCTTGGATCGCGCAGATAAGGCGCAACCTCGGCGATGAAAGCAATATCGTCTTCTGGCGAGTGTTTCTGGTCGATGAGAATTTCTGCGTCTAGCCCGTCCCAGCGACGCGTCCAGTTTTCGTTTGCCCAGCAAAGGCAGAACGGCAGGTCCAGACTCTTGTCGTTCAGCCAATTCTCGACGGGCTTCTCCAGCAACCTCTTGCTGCCGAACCAGTAGAAATAGAAGCAGAACCCTTCAACACCATAGAGCTTGGCCAATTCGATCTGCCTGCGCTGCACAGCAGTATCCAGGAGATTGTAGTAGCCAAGTTCCCCCGGCACGTGGGGCTGATAGTGACCTTTGAACTGGGGCTCGGCAGCGCGTACGTTCGTCCACTCGGTGAAGCCTTCCCCCCACCACTGATCGTTCTCGGGAATGGCGTGAAACTGCGGGAGGTAAAAGGCAATGACGCGCGCGGGCTTTGTCACGGGGGTGGCGGCCGTCAACAACGGCACCGGAACAACGGGCGCATCTTCCAACTCAACCAGTGCATTGGGTCGCCTGCCTTCAGCCCGTCCCTTCGAGACATAATGAACAAAGGGGTTCACCCCACGTGCCACGACGTCCGGATAGTTCTCGAGATAATAGGAGGTCGAGAAAGTGGATGTCGGATCGCGTCCCTCCCGCCAGCCGGTCCGAAGATAGTGCAGGAAGGGATCGACGCCCGCAGCGGCAACGTCAGGGTTCTGGCGGATGTAATAGGCGGCGTCGAACTGCCGCTTTGTCCGACGGCGACGCCAGAACTCTGACATCCTCCGCAGCAAAGAACGTCGCCGACGCTTGTCGGGTTGCGCGATAGTTGCGACTGATTGCAGCGTCGGTATCGCAACATTCTCACCATCTGCTTGCGTGTTTCCGACGCGCCATTGCTCCAGTGCAGCTCGTAATCCTCCCGCCTGTCTCTCAGCCCTGTCCAGTTGGAATTTCAACGTGGCGATTTCGCCTTCCGAGGTGCTAATGCGTTTGTTCAGTTCCTCAATCGTACTGTGCAAACTGCCTAGATAGGCGCCGCTAAACAGAAGGCTACTGGCAACGTCCGGCAACTCACCCATCGACGCAACGGCCACGAAATAGTGGGGCGAAGGTAATCCAGAATAATGGCCGTAGGCCAGCCCGTCGGGACTGTCGAGCCCCTCAATCTGCGTACGCGTAGGCGTTTCTGCGATGATGACCGAGCCGTCGATGGAACGCTGCTCGAACAGCACAACATTTGCGAACTTCAACTGCAGCGCCGAGCGGAACTCCTCCCGGTCAAGTTCGCGCGCGTGGAACGGATTGCTGTGTTGGTTCTCCTCGGAATAGATCGGGCGGTTCGGAGACGAAATAATCAGCAAGCCGCCTGGCCGCAGGACGCGCGCGACCTCGGCGAGAAACTTTTCGTGGTCGGAAAAGTGCTCGATGGTCTCGAAGCTCGTGACGATGTCGACGCTCTCGGCTGGCAGCGGAATGGCGGTTGCATCGCCGATTTCGAACCGCAAGCGTGATGATGCGTACTGTCCTTGTGCATAGCGGATCGTTTCGCCATCTATGTCGACGCCGACCACCGAACCTGCAATTTGCGCCAGAAGATGGCAGCCATAGCCTTCGCCGCATGCAATATCGAGTACGCTACGGTCACGGCAATATGGAGCCGCAAAAAGATAGCGATGATAGTGCTCATGCTGGATTGGCCCGGCCAGGCCTGTCACGTAGCGTTCACCAGTGAACTGAAACTTCTTTTCTGGGTTGGGAAACGCAAACTGGCCAAGCAAATTGGACACAGCGTGGTCGTTATCGTCCATAGGCAACTCTCGCGGGCTAGCCATTCACATCTGCTGCGGCAAAGCCAAAGCTGCAGTGTGTTCAGCTGACATCATTCCCAATAATGCAGTCACTAAACCCTCGATTCAGGAATCGGCCCTAGCTATCGAAAGGGTGAGGAAGTGCGCATGCCAGACGTCGGAAGCCATGTAAAGCTCCGAGGTTGCTTGCATGAACCTATTCCCCAGGTTGGTAAGATCAATCTGCGCAACCTACAGTAATGCGACGATCGTCGCCTCGGACGAAATATTGTCCCTAGAAGCTGGGAAAACTTTGGCCGTCACGTCCTGGGCTAGGCTCGTCGGTGCACGTCGCTATGCCGCGTTCCTTGTCGATAGTGCCGCGGGATTGTGCCCTTTCTGCGATAGTCATTATGGCGGAGCCTCGGGCGAAATCGCCAGCCACTTGTAGAATAAAGCCGTGTGACCTTTCCTCAGCGGGGCTAGTACTCGTCTCACGCGTCGAACATAGCAGCCGGCACCCTCACCAAGTCGCCGCTTGGTTGCTGCATCTTTTGTTGAAAACGGCGCGGCCGTCCCCGGCCCAGCCAAATGCAGCTGGCTTGTGCCGACAGCAGTTGAGATTGCATGGCTTTTCGACTAGCCAATTTAGACAAGCCTCGGCTGAACCTTTGAGTCGCAGATGACAAAACAAGAATCCATAGCTATGAACGATCTCAAGCGCATGTATCAGCGCTACCAGTCAGAGATCGAACGTGAGGTCATTGGTACGCTACGGACTGGCTGGTGGCTAAACGGTGCCATGGGCAAGAGATTTGCTGCCAATTTTGCTCGGTTCATCGGCGTCAGTGATTGCGTTCTTGTTGCCAACGGAACCGACGCTCTCGAACTTGCCTTGGCAGCTGTTGCCAATTTGACACCGGCACACGGCCGCGAGGTGGTCTTGGTCGCCAATGCCGGGGGCTATGCGAGTTGTGCCTGCTGGCACAATGGTCTCGTGCCGCATTTCGTTGACATCGAGCTCTCCAGTCAACTCATGAGTGTTCCATCTGCGGTTGCAGCAGTCAGCGAGAACACCGCGGCGATTGTCGTCACCCACCTTTATGGCGGTGCAGTCGATGTTCGCGCCATTCGACACGGCCTAGCCAAGGCCGGCTTTTCGCATATCCCGATCATCGAGGATTGTGCCCAATCGCACGGCGCTCGTATCAACGGTGAAATGACCGGTTCGCTCGGCGACGTCGCAACGTTCAGCTTCTATCCGACCAAGAATCTCGGAGCCATGGGTGACGGCGGCGCGCTGGTCACGGCCGATGCAGCGATTGCCGGGCATGTTCGACAGTTGCAGCAATATGGCTGGAGTTCAAAGTATCATGTCGGCGTGCCGAACGGCCGCAATTCCCGGATGGACGAGGTTCAGGCCGCGTTGCTGGACGTCTTGTTACCACAGCTCGACGAGCGCAACCAACGTCGTTGCGAAATCCTCAATCAATACAGATCAGCGGCGCAGCAGCGGCTACAATTCATCCATAGCGGCGTCGGCGAAGTCGCTCACCTTGCTGTCGCCCTTTGCGACGGACGTGACACGTTCCGTGCTTTCATGAAAGAGCGTGGCATTGAAACCGACATCCATTACCCCGTTCTAGATTGCGACCAAACCGGCTGGGCCCAGTTGCCAATGAAGGGGGTGGCCAACCTCTCTGTTTCACGAGCCAGTGTAGGTCGCCTGTGTTCTGTCCCATGTTATCCCGAGATGACCGCGGATGAAGTCACACACGTATGCTCCGCCATAGAAGAGTGGGAGACGCTGTGACAACTCGATCGATCGTCTTCCCGATCTATCGCAACCAAGAGAACATTCCGTCGCTCTTGGAGGCAGTTTCCGGCTTTGATGCGCTGTATCAGGGGGACATACAGTTCATTTTCGTTGTCGATGGTTCGCCGGACGAATCCGGTCCGCTGCTGGTCGCAGCGTTGAAGCCCTCTCGCTACGACTACAAGATCGTCTTTCACAGCCGGAATTTCGGATCGTTCACAGCGATCAGAACCGGGCTTGAACATGCCTCGGGCACCTATGTCGCTGCCATGGCCGCCGACCTGCAGGAACCGCCGGAGCTAATCGTCGAGTTCTTTTCGATTCTGGAGCGGGATGGCGCGGATGTCGTATTCGGCCAGCGGACCGGCCGCAACGACCCGCTCCTGAACCGTTTCCTGTCTAGAACCTTCTGGGGTGCCTATCGCCGCCTAGTCCTACCCAGTATGCCGAGCGGCGGCGTTGATATCTTTGCATGCAACCGCCAAGTCCTCTCGGCGATCCTGTCGATCGAAGAACCGAATAGCTCCCTGGTCGTGCAGTTATTCTGGGTCGGCTTCAGGCGTGAGTTCGTGCCCTATACGCGTCGCGAGCGCGAGCACGGAAAGAGTGCATGGGGTATCGGACGCAGGTTCAGATACATGATGGACAGCATCCTTTCATTCACCGACCTCCCCATTGTGCTGACGCTTTGGGCGGGCGTGATTGGCTGCTTGTTAAGCCTGCTGTTTGCGGGAGTCACCGTGATTGCGCGCCTGTTCGGCCATATCGATCCTGCCGGCTACACATCGCTGGTGCTGCTCATTACCGGCTTCGGCTCGGCGAGTCTGGCCGTTCAAGGCATTCTCGGCTGCTATCTCTGGCGGACGGTAGAAAATACCAAGACGCGGCCGCTCAGAATCATCAGCCGCGTCGTCGACGGGAAATCGAAATGACCGACAAGGCCTTCTTCGTTCATGAGCGCGGCATTTGCGAAAGCTCGCAGATCGGCCAGGGAACGCGTATCTGGGCCTTTGCTCATGTGCTTGCGGGCGCTACGATCGGTTCGAACTGCAATATCTGCGATCATGTCTTCATCGAAAACGATGTGGTCGTAGGCAACGACGTGACTATCAAGAGCGGAGTTCAGCTCTGGGACGGCGTCCGCGTCGGCGACCGGGTATTTGTTGGCCCGAACGCCACATTCACCAACGACCGGTTCCCGCGCTCGAAGCAATATCCTGACACTTTTCTGCTGACCACAGTTGAAGAAGGCGCGTCCATCGGCGCCAATGCCACTATCCTGCCCGGCATCACCATCGGCAGGCAGGCGATGATCGGCGCTGGCGCAGTCGTCACCAAGAACGTCCCGGCCAATGCAGTCGTGGTTGGGAACCCAGCCGTCATCGTAGGCTACCAGACCGGTCCGCAGGTCGAGCCGATGGTAACTCAGACGATGCCCGGCCGCGTCGGAGACAGGCTTGCGCTCGATGTCGGCGGCTGCGAGCTTTGGCGGCTGCCGCATTTCGGCGATCTGCGTGGCGAACTGGCGCCGCTTGAGTTTGGCTCGAACCTGCCCTTCACGCCACTCAGGTCCTTCCTCGTATATGGCGTGCCTTCGGACAAGGTTCGCGGCGAACACGCCCACCGCGAATGTCATCAATTCCTCATTGCGGCCCATGGCCGGCTGTCGGTCGTTGTCGATGATGGCAAGAACCGCAAGGAAGTGTCGCTGACCGAGCCGTCGATCGGGCTTTACATGCCGCCCGGCGTCTGGGGTATTCAGTACAAGTTTCTGGCTGACACCACCCTTTTGGTCATGGCCTCGCACACCTATGACGCCAGCGACTACATCAGGGATTACTCGCAATTCCTGCAGACGACACAGCATAATGGCAGGGGATAGGCTAACCGGTGACGCAGTCCGCTTCCTGGTCGCGGGCGGACTCAACACGGCACTGACCAGCCTCGTGTACTTCATTGGCCTGACAGTCGTTCCGTCAGGGGTTTCATACACAATGGCTTGGCTGGCCGGCCTTGCATTCGTGATGGTGTATTACCCCGAGCGGGTGTTCCTCGGTGGTCGGACGGGGATTGCCGACAGGCTGGCGATGGGAGCTTCGGTGATTGCCGTCTTCCTGATCGGACTGGCAAGCCTGCACCTGCTCGAACGCGCGCTGACAAATGCAACGGCTGCGTTTTTCATCACGCTGGTCATGACGACCATTCTCAATTTCGCTATTTCTCGCTGGATACTTCGAAGAACATGGTGATGCAGAGTCAGACTTCAGTTCGCCAAGCGTCGATCCTATTTGCGATATTCTGTGCGATATATTTCTTCGAGTTGGCGTCGTTTCCACTTTCGATCGATGAAGAATTAGCTGCGTTTAGAACTGATGCTTCGGTATGGGTCGCGCAAGGAAGATGGGGGGCATATCTCATCGAAACCTTCATTATGCCTCAACCAATCCTTCCCTTCATCACCCCAGCCATTTTTGGCGTTGGTTGTGTTGTCGCATACCTGTTGGTCATGGACATGATTGGACAGAGCGAGCTCTCTCTGACCGAGTACGCGTGTTTCGCCATCTTCTGCGGCTTCCCCACGTGGTTCTTCATCGTCGAGTTCTACTCGAATATCGCTGCCGTCGGCATCGCCTTTGCATTCATGACCTTTGCGGTTTGGCTCGCCATCCATCAAAATGGTTCGAAACCGATACTCCAATTCTGCTGCGCGATCGCGGCAGGTGCATTTGCGTTCTCGATTTACCAGAGTCTGGCGCCGGCGATGCTGACGATGGGCATTGCCATTGCCGTGCTGCGTGCCCTCCGCGGATCCGAAGAGTCCTTTCCGAAGAATCTCGTTCGGATCGGCTTCCTGCTCATCGGTTCGCTGATGCTCTATGCTGTCGGCCTCATCGCCTTCAAGGCTTTCATCACGCTCAAAAGCGAGTATTTTGACTCGCTATTACAACCTGCGGTTCTGCTTCAGCAGCCCTTGATGGTCGCCTCGCGCGCCTTCACCGCAATGGCCGATACTATCGGTTTGCGCGAACATGGTTATGGCGCGACCCTCTGGGCAATTCCACCATTGCTCGCCCTGGGTGGGGCGGCAATTTTCTTCGGACTATCGCGCCAACGGATGGTGTTGACCGCCGCGGCAGCGGTTTCCCTACTTGTTCCCTTCGGCCTGCATCTCGTATCGGCCGGGAACATGCCGATGCGCAGTCTTGTAGGGGTACCAATCGCTATCTGGCTTTTCACTTACGCTGCGGTGGACAGCCGACATTCCAAGCTGCGTGTTCCAGCCCGTGTCATGCTTATGGCGGCGCTGTTTCAGATACTGGTCATTCAGAATTCCTACCAAGCATCCAGTTATCTCGCTGGCAAGCATGACGCACTGCTTGCTGCATCGGTCCAGCAACGTCTGTCCCTGGCACCGGGATTTGATCCCAAAATCACGTATGCCTTGAGTACCTTTGGTTCCCGTCCATTCACAACGGTCTACCCGAGGCCGGATAATTCGACAGTCGGACATTCATTCTTCGAGTGGGACGGCGGCAATCCGTGGCGAATTGCCTCCTACATGCGGCTGCTCGGTTTCACCAATTTGACCGGAGCAACGCCCGAACAGGTCGATCAAACTATCGTACGACTTGCGACCCTACCTGTGTGGCCGGCGCCCGGTAGTGTTCAGATCGACGGCAGTATTGCCCTGGTAAGGTTGGGGGAGACGCCCAGCTATGCAAATCAACAGGCTCTGAAGCGGGCAGGCAATCGGTAGGCAAAAGATCGATGCCCGATCTACAGGCAGTTGCAGCCTCGCCCTCGCTTCCATTTGCCTTTCCGAAACGGGTGTATGTATGTGGCTGACAACTATTGTCGTATCGTCAGCGCCTGGGCCGTCGGGTACTCGGTGGTTGCGACAACTAGTGGTGGCTTGACCTTCTACGCTTAGCGCATGGGCCCGCGAAAGTCTGTCTATCGCACAGCAGTAAATGGTACTGGAAGCATAACCAACGTGGACCGAACTCCAAAAGATTCCCGCCAATATTAGGATGGGTGATTAGGATGGGTGACGGCCGTTCCCGCCTACCCCATAAGTAACCGTGCAATTGGCAACACGTGATCACGATAGGTGATTGCGTGTGTATACCGCCCGGTCGATACGCGATCGCGTGCTAACTTCTCCCAAAAAGGCACGAAGTCGTCCGACCAATGAAAGTCTTGTCGATGCAGCACTTCATGGGAAAACGAGTCTGGCGCTTCTGCCAGGACACGGCGCGCCTCGTCAGCCAAGGGTGCATAGGCGCGAACCGCGTTTAACTTCCGCTCGCGGGCATCGGCATCCAGCCTTACTTCCAGAGCTTCGCACCCAGTCACGCCGGGCACGGCTGCCGAAACAAGGTGGTCAGTCATTGCAATGCCAGCTTGCCTGAGCCGCATGCACACTGACGTGCCGATTGCCGATGTCAGATCGTGAACTGGATTGTAGCCATCGACTGCATCGGACACGACGGTTACGGCATCGGCTCCCTCCGCAGCGTTGAACACCGCGTCGGCAAATTGACGAAATGGATCTGGATCTTTGGCAAGGATCGCGTCATACCACAATCGATCGCTCATTGCGCCGAACGGCTGACCTGCCTTTGCCCCTGCACGAGCAACCACTTCCGCCGAATAGGACGTTCTCGGTGCCTGGCTTCCACCCGAGCCATCCGTGAGGATGAAAACCTCAGGGCTGACGCACTCCATCCAATGGAAAACTCGCAACTCATGCCCGGGGTGCGCTAGAACCAGCAGTGTCTTCATCGGATGCAAGCTTTTGTCCGTTCTGGTACTTGAGGGGGTGCTAAAATTTGCGTGTCCTAATAACCAACCTTTTCGTCAAGGGATACTCCGGGTCTGAAAACGTCGTCGAACTGCTAGCCACCGGACTGCGACGAGCCGGCCATCAACCCATGGTGTATGCGCCTCTCTTGGGTAGTCAGGCGGACAAGCTGCGCCAACACGGCATTAGCGTCGTCGACAGGGTGTCGCAACTAAATGAAATGCCGGATGTCATACACGCGCAACAAACAACGCCATGCCTGATCGCCATGGCGCGTTTCCCCAACGTACCAGTGGTCTATTCCTGCCACAGCTCATACTTCACTGTGGACGCCGTGATGCCACATCCACAGATCCGCGAAGTGATCGCAGTGGACGAACGATGCGCTGCCAAATGCCGGGAAGTTGGTGTCGCTCCCGAGCGGCTTTCAATCGTGCTGAACGCCGTTGATCTTGATCGATTTGCCCGACGAGGCCAGCTGCCCCAGACTCCACGGAAAGCATTGTTGCTCACCAAGAATCGCGGCCATCTAGAGAAGGTTCGCGGAGCTTGCGCAAAAGCCGACCTCCAACTCGACGAGTTGGGGCCGGGTACGCAAAACTTCAACCCAGCGATCGAAACCGTTTTGGGCGACTACGATATTGTCTTTGCCACCGCGCGCATGGCACTCGAGGCGGCCGCGGTCGGCTGCTCGGTGGTCGTCTGCGATGAACGTGGTTTCGCAGGAAGGCTGACCAACGCCAACCTCCCTAAATGGCGGCTGATGAATTTCGGCGTCGGGATACTAACGCAGCCAGTGACGCGGGATGGCCTCGCACAAGCAATCGCCCAATACGATGCAACTGACGCCAGCGCCGTTACCGACGAACTCCGTTTGAATGTCGGCCTAAACGACTTCATAGAAAGCCATCTCGACATCTACAGGCGCGCCCTTAGTCGGCCTAGCCCATCGCCTGAGGCGTCCACGCTGGCGACGGCCCAATGGGTCGAGGAGTTGGCCGTTACTAGTGCGACGCATCGGAAGTGGAAAGCTGTAGCCGCCGAACTCGGCATTTACGACCCACCGGAAGCTGCGATATCTGAACAAGTCATTGTCGAGATCATATCTCGCCAAACCGACAAGATTGCACAGGCCGAGACCCGGCAAAGTGTGGCCATCGATGACAAATTGGCTAAGGCCGAAACCAAGCAAGACCGTTTGCTCCGGGCGTTCGATGCTAAGTTGGCAGAGGGCGCGACCAGACAAAGCGACATGCTCTTGGCAATCGATTCAAAGTTGGCCGAGCTCGATAAAAAATTGACAGGTCAAAAAGCAGGTTTGGAGCTCGAGCGCAGGCTGAAACAAGTGTTTGTGCCCAAATTTCTGCGTTAGAAGGACGGGAGCAAGAGTGCAACCGCCACCAATCACGCCAATAACACAAAAAAATCCCGCCACTCGCGGAGTAACGGGGCAAGATAATCTGTCCAAAGCTCTGTTGGCAATCACCAATTAACATATTTCGGGCGTCGGTTGAAAACTATTCGCGTTGAGTACTGACCTGAAGTGTAGCTTTTTGGCGCTCAATTTCGCAACGAAATCGGCTCTTTCACCGCAGCTCAATATGCTACCCTTGGCGCCCTAGGCGTCGGCTTGCCGTGACTCTCCCACAAGCGATCAATGCGCAGATTGGTGCCCTCGACTGAGGTTTTCACCGCGCCAATAGCCTCAATCACTTGATCAGTCGCTCGCGGTGACCCGCCTTCGTGACGCAAGTCTCGGCGACATGCAGCTTATGCGCCGCCAAGTCGGTCTGGCCGCTTCCCCTTGCCTGCTGCCTCACGAATAAGGCCCCGGATACGCCACAGCGCTTCGAACAGCGCGCCGAAGAGCAGCAGCGCGAAGACGACCATGCTTTCGGTTAGGATCATCCCACCAGCCCTCGCAGCCCGACGGTGAGCGTCAGCGCCTGAACGTACAGCCAAACTCTCATGGCCGCACCCCGCACAGCTTCGGCACCTTCTCATTCTCGGCCAAAATCTGGCGCGCCGTACCTTCCGTTAGACGGTCATCGACGGACGGCCGCACTGGTCGCGCCACGTCACAATAGTTGCCGCTAGAAACGCATCCACTCGCGAAGACGAGTGTCGACGCCAGCAGGTTCGAGGCGATCCACTTCATCTTCGATTTTCCGTGCTTTCTTGATTGTCTCGAGGCGGTGCTCGGTCTGGGTCGCCGCGGCGTCCTGCCGCCCTTTGGTGTATGCAGCAAACAGGATGGCCAACACCACACCCGCAGCAGATAGCCAACCAGCAATGCGCGAGCAGGCTGCAGTCCACCGAGCAATCATGCAGTCGCCCTTTCACGCTTCACCAGGCGATAAACGCCATAGCCAACCGCAGCCACCAGCACGAAAGCCAACGCCCACTGCACCGGCCCTGCGCCAGCCGCCATGCCGCCAATCGCCGACAGCAGGCCGCCCAACGGCGCCGAGGCCTCCGGCTTCTTCGGCGTCTCAGTAACGCTGGTCTCGGCCCGCGGAGCCTTGGGTGAGCCAACAGGCGCTACGGGAAGATCAGTCGTGCGGCCTGCTGCCATACGACGGCATTGCCAACGACACCGAGAGCAGGCTGGTACTGGCCCTTCGGATCCTTGTCGGTGACCCGGATGGTCCAGCCTCGGCCGTGCTTGTTCCATGTCTTAACGCCTCGCAGGTAGCGCATGCGCTCTTCGGCGTAAGCCTTGATAAGTTCGGACAGACCGCCAGGGTATGCCTCGACAGCCGCAAGCGTCTGGCCGCCAACTATGCCATCCTGGTCGATGCCGAACACCTTCTGCAGGCGCTTGACGACCGTCGCCCGACCGGAGTTCACACCGTAGTCGAAGGACATGTAATCGAGGCCGACCGGAAGCAGATCGCCGCCGGACTGCGTCCAGTAGGACTTGCGGTAGACGTCTTCGGCCTCTGACAGGGTCAGCGCCTTGACGTCAGCCGCCGTCACTGTCTTGCCGCAGTGGGCCGCAAGCATCTTTCCGGTAACGCCATGTTTCGTGCCGACAAGCTGCCGTTGACCCAGTAAGCGCTGCAGGCAGAGTTTCTTTAGCCATTTCGTTGGCCCTTGTGGAATTGGTTGGTGCGCCAGACGTACCGAAACAGCGCAATACGCACGGCGAGCTAGGGAGTTAAGCGATCTTCACAGGGGGGCGAAAATGACGGCCGATCTGAAGTCGTCTCGCAGCGACAATGACCTTCAAAGACGCGCTGTATATTTCCGTGGTTCTGGGGGTCTCGGGTCGATCACATGGCACCTATTGACCATTTGAGCGACATTACAGAGCCCCGATGGACAGACCTGTTTACATTGCCGTGGCGCTCGGAACGGCCAGCGGCCTATTTTGGCTGGCCGGGTGTTAGGACATCTGGTTAATGATCCGATCAGCCTGGACGAGGGCAAGTGCCCGCGCGTCAGGAGCGCTGATCGCACCATTTTGGTAAGCCGCAAAAGCTCGAGTTGCCGATCGCTTGATGGTAAGCGTGTTCGACGGCATCTCGGTCAACATGGGAACCGGCACGCCTAACGTTGATGATGCGCCCCGGTCTGTCGGGATGACGATACACATCCCGCTAGGTGCCAGATCCGATGAATTCGCTCAGGATCAACAACGTTCGTCCCCCGGCGTTTTATTGTCGGAAGGGGTCACCTGGTCAAGCCAGCCTATGAAACTATCAACGGTGCCGGCGGCTATTGCGCCTTAGTGCAGCTTCGGCAGCAGGCGCGTCAGAACGCCGCGGAACTTCTGCCAAGTGGGCATCTGCGATGTTGCTACCGGAAGCTCAAGTCTATGACGCACACCATTCTGGGTGAGAAAGGCGACATAGCGATCAAACAATTGCGTGTAGCGCGACTCGAAGGCGTCGAAATCGGCCGAAGCGAACAATTCATCAACGTCAAATCTGTCGATGTGGTCGACCCGACGATGTGGGATCCGCATGAGTTCAGCCATTTCGCTCGTTCTAGAGTCGTGCGTAACGACAAATGCCGGTACGCCATTCGTCAACGCAATAAGGTTTCCATGAAACCGCGTGCCGATCGATGCATCAAAATTCTGTATATATTCATCCCAAGACTTCAGATCAAAAAAGCTTCTGAACTTCGAACGGATATGTGCAGCATATTCCTGGGGACTCGCACCAAGATCAAAACGGTTTACAAGCGTCCGCATGACCGCAAGGTCGTCAGTTGTTGGATCATCGCTAAGTTGGACCGTCATCTCAGGGGTTTCGTTCTGAAGGACGTAGTTTAGGCCTTTCTCCAACGAGAGCCGCAGCAGCGCGCGCTCCACCATCTTGGCGGCTTCAGGCGAAACTGAATGTTCGACAACATTGCTCGATCCATTCAAGGACAGCCTAAGGTCGTTAGCAGCGTGCGTGCGCTTGATCCTCAACTCACGTTTCTGCGTTCGATACAGACTGGGGCAACCGAGTGGTTCCACACTTTTGAAGCCCAGGTCATTCATGATCTGGGCGGTGAAGTCTCCACGAACACCGATCACCTTGCTGCGGTCCGCTACAAGCTGAAGCAACCGCATGGTGCCGGCAGGAATACCATCCATCCGCGTGCCATCGGCTGCCGGCGCCTGCGCGCCCAATCCAACCATCATGCAAGGCAGCGTGGTGGCCTCGACAAAATCCGCCAAGTAACCAAAATCGAAATCCTTAAACAAAAAATTTGCCGAAGGAATAAGAATCATATCGAAGCGTTCGGAGGCTTCCTTTGGGTTTATATCATGGCCGTGATAGAAATCAGATAAGCAAATCTCCTCTTTCAAAGACTGACCGATGAGAAGATTTCCAGCATTACTTCCATAATACTCGAACTGTTGCTGCCACGATATTGTAACATCGGAATGCGGGGCAATCGGCGCCCCGAGAAAAAGGACCTTCATTCAAAAAATTCCCACGGCTCAAACTCACTATCGCCACTGCACCTCACGCTTCCGCGTGTTAGAGCATTTTAGATAGTCATTGGAAACCCTCTACGGTTTCAGGTATCGGTGTCGCTTCAACGGGTTTGCCGCAGAAGTGGAGGACGCTTCCAAATGGACGATGAAGCATTCGAAGGTGTCATGTTGTTCCCCGTCCGGACGTCACGGAATGGGATCAGCATCCCGAACTGGACGTTGGCGGATGGCGGCCATTCATCTGCGCCGACCTTCGCTTGATCTGGGACACCTTCACCCCGGAGCAACGCCTCGTGGTTGCCGTAAACTTGCCCTTGGTGTCGGCTTGCCGTGGCTCTCCCACATACGATCGATGCGCAGGTTGGTGCCTCCGACTGCGGTTTTCACCGCGCCAATGGCTTCCAGGCTGAAGCCATTTAGGCCACAAAGACGCCTACGCCCCGCCTCGGTGGTCCAGGCAATCGCCTATTGCTTTTCGTTAGAAACTGCGACTAAGGATTGCATTAGAGGGGCAGCATACTCCCTGGGCCTTACTCTATGGCGTTGTACCAACTAGGGGCGGGGCATTCCCGCGCCGTCTCGAACAATCTGGCAATATCGCAGGTATTCGCATTTCGCTCGACTAGCGCGCGATCATCCGTACCTTGCGGCATTGACGATCGAACTTGATTTATCCGAACAGACGGTCGACGGGCTGTTCGTTGCAGCTGGCAAGATCATCTAGCCGCACGAATAGAAGCTATGATGACTTAGGATGCTGGCCAACCAAGTGCTGATGCGGTATCTCGCATCGATGCAGGGGGCACTTATGTTTCGGCCAGACATTCAGGGGCTGCGGGCTATCGCAGTAGTTGCGGTCCTGCTTTTTCACGCAGGGGTCTCGACCTTCCCAGGTGGCTTTCTAGGCGTGGATGCGTTCTTCGTGATCTCAGGTTATCTGATCACGCGAAACATTCACCGAGACGTGAATACCGGAGAATTCAGCTTCCTGGATTTCTACCGGCGCAGGCTTGTTCGATTGGCTCCAGCAGCTTTTGTTACCATCCTGCTTTCGCTCTTCGCTGCTTATCTGTTGCAATCGCCTGACCAAGTTATTGCTCTATCGCAATCGGCAATCGCGGCGGCATTCGGGCTATCGAATTTCGTTTTTTGGAGCCAAGTCGGTTACTTCGATCTCGCAGTTTACCAAAAGCCCTTGCTGCATACATGGTCCCTCGGCGTCGAAGAACAGTTCTACCTGATTTGGCCTGCAGTGCTCGTGTTAGGTCTACGCCGCAAGGGCTTGAAGTTCGTTGTTTGGTTGCTAGTCGGCGTCTCCTTGCTGTCACTTGCAGGAGCGCAGCTGCTGCTGAATATCGCCCCATCGGCGGTCTTCTACCTCATGCCGTTCAGGCTATTTGAATTTGGCCTCGGGGCATGTCTTGCGCTATCGCCTTGGACCCCAAGCCTAGGGCGTATCGCTGGGACCGTGCTGCAAGGAATCGGCTTGGCCCTCATTGGCTATTCATTGTGCGTGATGACCACCGAGACGCCGATGCCAGGAGTTCTGTCACTCATTCCTTGCGTTGGCACTGCGTTGGTGATCCTTGCTGGGCGTAGCAATCCAACATTCGTCCTCACCAACCCTCTTATGCAGTTCGTGGGAAAGGTTTCGTACCCGCTTTATCTCGTGCATTGGCCACTGGTTGTTTTCTTCCCGAACGTCCTGACAAATACCTTGGGATATGTCGCGTTGTGCCTCGCACTCGCGGCGTTGGTCCATTGGCTAGTTGAAGTACCTGCAAAACGACATTTCACCTCTGGTCGTCGTCTGGCGTTTCCGCTCTCGATGGTCTCTGCGGCGTCTGTTTCGTTGGTTGCTTTTCACGCGATCGCGACTGAGGGATGGAGATTTCGCCTGCCTCCGGAACTTCAGAAAATTCAGACCGCGCGAGATATGTGGCTGGAAAGAAATCCAGTTGTTCGGGTTGGGGAATGCTTCCTAGTGGAGGCCGCGAGTTTCGATGAGTTCAACCAGGCTACGTGCCTCGCACTGGCGAATGATCGGCCCAATGTGCTTATTGTTGGCGACAGCATGGCGGCTGACCTTTTTAGCGCACTGGGCACTGCGTTCCCTGGCGTAAATTTTCTTGAGGCGACATCGGGCAACTGCACGCCGGTCCTCGAAACAAAAAAGGGCGGCAACTGCAAGGAGCTACTTGATTTCGTTTTTCTCAAGTTCATCGACGACGTCCGGCTCGATGCAGTCGTCTTGAACGCTAGCTGGGGGTTCAACGAGCAGCACACCTTGGGAAAAACAGTGCAGCATCTGCGCGCCAGAGTCGGCAAGGTGATAGTAGCTGGCCCGCCAGTTCGGTTTAGAGACGGCGTCCCAAATCTGATCTATGAATCGGGACTCATTTCAGTGCAGAAAATCGAGGCCTATGTGCTCGAAAGACGACATCCTGGAGATCAGGTTAACCCGTTCCTTGGCGAGTGGGCCAACGATGCTGGTGCAAGCTACCTAGATATCCACGCTACGATGTGCGGGTCGAAGTGCCGGATTTTCGATAGCGAAGGGAAACTGATCTTTCTGGATTTTGGGCATCTGACGTTGGCCGGCTCTAAGTACCTGGCCGGTATCATTTCATCCCAATGGGCTGAGACGTTTACTTTTGTGCAGCCTGCCAAAGAGGGGCTAGAACTCAAGGCGTCTCAATAGCCGAAGACGTCTGTCGCAAGTCCTACTGGACGCAGTCTGGTGGCGACCTGCTGCCGGCTGGCCTCGACTATTCGTCTCTTGACTACGGCGTGAACTCTGGCCCTGCGACCGCGGTTAAGCGCCTGCAGAAGGTGCTGGGCATTGACCAGGATGGCGTTGTCGGCGGTCAAACACTCGCGGCGATCGACGTTTATCCAGGCCGTGTCTCAGAAAGCAAGCGAGGCAAAAGTTCAGGCAATTTTGCGAAGCAGCTAGCGTGTTCGCTCACTCTGTTTGCGGAAGGCGCCTCGACTGGCTATGTACGCATAAGTATCTGACGCAACCTGCCTGGAGATTATCGTGGAACATACCTTTTCGTTTTTGGCCGAGGCAGAGCGAGTTGCCACCGAGACACGCGATCCAGTCAAAGCAATGGTGCCGCTGCGTAAGTTGAGCCTCGATGATTTTGGCTTGTTCATGATCTCATTGCCGAACAAACGCTATCCTGCGCTCTCGAACGTCTTGCCAAACATGGCCAGCAACCACATTCAGGAAACGTGGACAGGCGCTAGCGGCGTCGAATTGCTGAAACAGACGTTGGCGTTTACCCGCATCGTCGAAAACATGGTCGTTCGCCACACGGGCAGAACTCTCCACGATGCCTCAATTCTCGATTTCGGCTGCGGATACGGCCGCATCCTTCGGATGATGTATTACTACTCGGATCCAGAGAAAATCTGGGGTGTCGACGCTTGGGACAAGTCCTTGGCTACTTGCAAGGAAGTTAGACTACTTGGCAACTTCGCCCAATCGGATCGGGTGCCTATCAATTTGCCGGTCGGAGACACCAAATTTGACGTGGCATTTGCATTCTCGGTCTTTACGCATCTAGCGCCAAGCGCAGCGATCGCCTGTTTAAATGCAGTTCGAGAACACATGGTCGACGGCGCAGTCTTCATTCTAACCATCCGCCCAATCGAGTTCTGGCCCTACATTGACGCGGCTCGAAAGACGAAACACCAGTCCACGTTAATGCAAGCTCATCGCTCGAGTGGCGTCGCCTACCTGCCCCATGGGGGCGTCGAAGGCGAGACCTATGGTGACACTTCCTTGACCTTTGATTTCTTCAAAGGACATGAGCGATGGCAGTTTCTAGGATACGACCGCTCTGTCTTCGACACCTTCCAGACTTCCGTGATCCTTGAGGCAAAGTGACGGCTATGTCTTGCCGGCGGCCACAAACAGCGCGTCGACCATCGCTTCTGATAGCCCTAGTTCAATCGCGAGCGCCCACAAGTAGGGATGGTCGCGCGCGATGTATGTCGCCTTTCGCCACCAGATGCGCACCGGTTCGCTGGCGGCATCGGGATTACCCCGTTTCTCTCATATTTGGAAACGATCGCCAGCCAGGCAGAGCCACCTGCCGTTTGGCTTTACTATGCAAATCGCAATTTGAGCAGCCAAGCTTTTGCTCAACGAATTGCTGAATTGAAGACGCACTTACCGACCCTGCAGGTGTTCAACGCGTGCGATGACCCCGATGTGAAAGGTGGGGATATCATTGGCCGGTTAACGGCCGACGTTGTTGATGATTCCCTCGTTCATCGGCGGGCGCGATTTTATTTTTGCGGGCCGGAGCCTATGATGAACGGCATAACCGCTCAGCTTCTCGCCAGAGGCGTGCCGTCCTTCGATATCTTTCGCGAAGCTTTCAAGTCACCGGCAAAGCCAACCGGTGATCCGGATCAGACTTTCCAGGTCACTTTTTCTAGGTCGCAGAAGGCAATCGTATGGTCACCCGACAAAGGAAGTTTGCTGGCATTCGCGGAGCGAAACGGCATTTCGCTCCCTAGCGGCTGTCGAGTGGGACAGTATCCTGAACTGGACCAAGCGGCAGGATGTTGGGTCTGCAAACAAAAACACTCCCGGAGCTGGGCTCACGGGAGTGTCGTTATCAATGGTTGCGGGACACGCAACCAACACTAATGGCGACTGGTTGAGCGCCCTGTCCCGAAGCTTGCCGTGCCTAGGCTGAGTGCTCTCGCAGCCAATCTCGGATGGAGCGATTCCACTTTGGACCAAATTCCTAATCTGCAGGCACAGATTCGATTCCTGTCGGGATCCACGATTCGGACCTGTGACCTCTGCCTTCGAGGCGCAGGTCGATAAAACCATAGATGCAAAGTGATCAGTGGGCGAGGGAGAAAAAGCTTCAATCTCGCCTCGCCGCCCTCAGTCGCCGCCGCGGCCGCGCGGATAAGAAATGATCGACAGATACTTGATCGGCAAATGGGTCAGCTCTTCCGGGCCATGCGGTGCGTCGGCGTCGAAGAACAGGCTGTCGCCGGGCGTCATGCGATAAAGATTGTTGCTGTGACGATAAACGACCTCGCCTTCCAGCATGTAGAGGAACTCCATTCCGTCATGCTGGAAGGTCGGGAAGACGTCCGAATCCTCCGACAGCGAAATCAGGTAGGGTTCGACCGTCACGCCCGACGTGTCGGAGCCGATATGGCCAAGCAGCGTGTATTGGTGCCCGGCGCGCGTGCCGCGACGTTCAACGTCGACCCCTTCGCCGGCCTTGACGAAGACGGCGTTGCGTTCTTCCTCGAAGCGGCGGAAGAAGGCGGTGACCGGTACGCCCAGCGCCCGTGACAGCGCCTGCAGTGTCGTCAAAGACGGCGAGGTGATGCCGTTTTCGATCTTCGACAGCATGCCAAGCGAAATGTCGGTGGCCGATGCAAGGTCGGCAACCGTAATGCCGAGCTTCTTGCGGAAGGCACGAACTTCGTGGCCGATCGCCACTTCGAGCACCTTTTCCCGGGTGTCGCGAACGGCATGCGGATCCTGGTGCAGCGGCGGCGAGACGTGAGCCAGAGCGGATTTCGCGGCGCCGGCTGAAACCGCAGCCGACAGCGCCTTGCCATTCTTCTTCGAATGCCCGTTCTTTTCTGCCGCCTTAGCTTTGCTCATATTGACGCCGCCTGCCTCTGCTCGCTGAATCTATTTCACCGACAGTAAACATTTTCAGTGTCGGGTTCAACAGATTCTGACAAACGCAGCGGATCGACGGCGGCCGGCGAAACGCAAGCTGGCCAGGCATTCGGTTGGAAGTTTTGACGGGTGAGCCCGGCTACTGCATCAGCAGTATTTGCAGGTCCGCAACATTGGTGCCGGTGGCACCGGTCATCAGCAGATCGCCGGATGATGCCAGTGCATGGTATGAGTCGTTGTTCTGCAGCAGCGCCACCGGATTGCAGCCGAGCTTGCGCATCCAGGTCGTCGACCCGGCGTCGACGATGGCGCCCGCCGCATCGGTGGGGCCATCGCGGCCGTCTGTTCCGCCGCTCAGAAAAACCCAGGGACGCTTGATCGACGTCCACTCGTTGAGCAGCGCAAAACGCAGCGCCAGTTCCTGGTTGCGCCCGCCCTTGCCGTTGCCGGCGACACGTACCGTCGGCTCACCACCAGCAACGATCGCAACGGGACCGCGCTGGCTGGCTGCAAACACCGCCATGCGGTGCAAGGTCTTGGCGACATCGGAGACATCGCCACTCAGCCAGTCGTCTGCCTTGACTACGACGGGATAGTTGGCTTCGGCGCTGTGCATCACCCTTTGCAGGCTGATGCCGTTACTGCCGATGACGAGGTTTTCGACATGATCGAAGCTGGGTGCGACCTCGTCGCGTTCGACGAGCAGGTCGAGATGCGCCTTGAGCGCCGGCGACAACGTCTTGACCAGATCATAGCGGTCGAGAATGGCGATTGCCTCGGCCTGCGTCGCCGAAGGCCGCGCGGTCGGACCACTTGCAACAGTGCCGACATCGTCGCCGGGCACGTCGGACAGGATGAGCGAAAGCACCTTGGCCCGTGAAGCGAGTTGGGCGAGACGTCCGCCCTTGAGCCGCGAGAACAGCTGCCTGACGGCATTGATTTCGCTGATGTCGGCGCCGCAGCGGATCAGCGTGTCGTTGAGCGCGATCTTGTCCGCGAGCGCGATGCCCGCGGCAGGAGCGCAGGTGAGCGCCGAACCGCCGCCGCTGACCAGCACCAGCACAAGATCGTCTGTTTCGGCCGACAAGGCGGCGCGCTCGATGACCTCGGCGCCCCTGATGCTGCCTTCGTCGGGCAAGGGGTGACCGCCTGATATCACTTCCACGCCTTCGATTTCGGCCAGGTTCTCGAAATTGGTCACCGCAACGGCGGTAACGAGCTTGTCGCCAACGAAAGGCAAGGCCGCGCGCGCCATCGGGCACGCCGCCTTGCCGAAGGCGATCAGGATGACCCGCCTTGCAGCGGCGATTTCATCCGTTTTCGTTTCAAGGGCGGAGATGACCGCCTGCTCGGGATCGGAAGCCGCGATACCTTCGCGAAACAGGGCCGTTGCCTGCGCGCGAAGCTTGACCAGTGCCGAGACCGAGCAGTCGAGATACATCACACCACCTTGTCGGGTAAGGCGCGGCCTTCGAAGAAGGCGGTCAGATTGTCTACCGCCTTCATGCCCATGGCCACGCGGGTTTCTTCGGTGGCGCTGCCCAGATGCGGCAACAGCACCACATTTTCCATGCGCATCAGCGCTCCAGGTACGTCGGGCTCGCCGTCATAGACGTCGAGGCCAGCGCCGGCGATGGTGCCGCTATCGAGCGCCGCGACCAGCGCTTTCTGGTCGACCACGTCGCCACGCGCCGTGTTGATCAGGAACGCGCCGCGCTTCATTGAGGCAAGCCGTTCGGCATTGATTAGATGCCGGTTCTCGGCGCCGCCAGGGCAATGGAGCGAAACGAAGTCCGATTGCGCTAGCACATCCTCGATGGTCGCCAACTGGCGCGCGCCCATGGCACGGGTTTCCTCGTCGTCGACCTTCGAGCGATTGTAGAAGACGACATCCATGTCGAAGCCGAAATGCGCCCGCTTGGCCATGGCTTTGCCGATGCGGCCCATGCCGATGATGCCAAGAGTCTTGCCGGTGACCTTGGTGCCGATCATGTGCGTCGGACACCAGCCGACCCATTGGCCGGCGCGCACCTGGCGTTCGCCCTCGCCAGCCCGCCGGGCGACCGAAAGCAGCAGGCTCATGCCGATGTCGGCGGTGCAGTCGGTCAACACACCTGGCGTGTTGGTAACGGCGATGCCACGGGCGCGTGCCGAATCGGTATCGATGTGGCTAAAGCCGACGCCAAAGTTGGCCAGCAGCTTGGTACGGATGTCGGCGTCAGGAAACACCGACGCCGGCAGCTTGTCGCTGACGGTCGGCAGGATCGCGTCAAAGTTCAGGAACGCCGCCTTGAGCTCAGTCGGGCCCAGAGGGGCATCGCCCTGGTTGAAGGTTGTGTCGAACCGCTCCGCCAGGATCTGTTCGACTGCTGCGGGCCAGCGCCGCGTGACGATAACGCGAGGTTTCATTTCAATTCCTTGGTCATGCTTGGAACACCGCACGCCCCGAATGGACGCGCAACAGGCATTCTAAGCAGTTCGAAACGACACATCATGCGATGGATCATCGATAATCGGCCGGCGCGCCGGTCGGATAGAAGGGAGCCGGTCGGCGCCGGCTCCCCGAAGGCCAGGTCAGGCGGCCTTCTTCTGTTGCTCCAGCACGCCCGCGACGGTCGGGCCGAACGCTGCTGGGGTCGGCACGATGGTCACGCCGGCTTCGCGCAGGATCTCGACCTTTTCCTGGGCGGACTCGCCGAAGGCCGAGATGATGGCGCCGGCATGGCCCATGCGCTTGCCCTTCGGTGCCGAAAGACCGGCGATGTAGGCGATCAGCGGCTTGCGCATGTTGTGCCTGGCCCATTCGGCGGCCTCGGCTTCCTGTGGGCCACCGATCTCGCCGATCATCACAACCGCATCGGTCTCCGGATCGTCCTCGAACAGCTTGAGAATGTCCTTGAAGGACGAGCCGTTGATCGGGTCGCCGCCGATGCCGACGGACGTCGAAACACCGATGCCGAGCGCCTTCATCTGCGAGGCCGCTTCATAGCCGAGGGTACCCGAACGGCCAACGATGCCGACACGTCCCGGCAGGTAGATGTTGCCGGGCATGATGCCCATCAGCGCCTGCCCGGGCGTGATGACGCCGGCGCAGTTCGGGCCAACGAGACGCATGCGGTCTTCGTAGCGGAAGCGGCGCATGTAGCGCTTGACCCGCATCATGTCCTGCGAGGGGATACCGTCGGTGATGCAGACGCAGAGCTTCAGGCCGGCCTCGGCCGCTTCCATGATCGAGTCAGCCGCAAAGGGCGGCGGCACGAAGACGATGGAGGCCTCGGCTCCGGTTTCGCGCACAGCACCGCGGACGGTGTTGAACACCGGAATGCCCTGGTGGACCTGGCCACCCTTGCCGGGGGTGACACCGCCGACCACGTTGGTGCCGTAGCGCTTCATGTCGTCGGCGTGGAACGAGCCGATCTTGCCGGTCAGACCCTGGACGATGACGCGCGTCCGGCGATTCAAGAGAACTGCCATTTCGACCTCCCTTAGTTCTTTTTGCTTTTCGAGAATGCACGCATCGCCTCGACCGACTTCTCGGCTGCCTCGGCGAGCGTGTCGGCGATAATCACCTTTTCGCCCGACTCGGCGAGGATGCGCCTGCCCTCCTCGACATTGGTTCCGGCAAGCCGCACGACCAGCGGCACATTGACGCCAACCTCGCGGATCGCCTTGATGACACCCTCGGCCACCCAGTCGCAGCGGTTGATGCCGGCGAAGATGTTGACCAGGATGGTCTCGATATTCTTGTCGGCCAAGACGGCACGGAATGCCTTGGCCACTCGCTCCGGCGAAGCACCACCGCCGATGTCGAGGAAGTTCGCCGGCTCGCCACCGGCAATCTTGATCATGTCCATCGTCGCCATGGCGAGGCCGGCACCATTGATGATGCAGCCGATGTTACCTTCGAGGCCGACATAGGAAAGGCCACGGTCGCTGGCGAAGGTTTCGCGAGGATCTTCCTGCGACTTGTCGCGCAGCTCCGAAATCTCGGCGCGGCGGAACAAGGCGTTTTCGTCGAACGACATCTTGGCGTCGAGCGCGATCAAGTTGCCGTCCTTGGTGATGACGAGCGGGTTGATCTCCAGCATCGAAGCGTCGAAGTCGCGGAACACGCGGTAGCAGCCGAGCAGCGTATCGACGGCCTTGCCGATCAGACTGTTGTCGAGCCCTAGACCGAAGGCGATCTCGCGGGCCTGGAACTGCTGCATGCCAGCGCCCGGATCGACGATGGCGCGGATGATCGAGTCGGGCTGCTTTTCAGCGATCTCTTCGATCTCCATGCCGCCGGAAGCGGACGCCACGATCATGACGCGCTCCGACTTGCGGTCGAGCACGATGCCAAGATAGAGTTCCTGACGGATATCGACGGTTTCTTCGACATAAAGCCGCGACACCAGCTTGCCCTTGGGGCCGGTCTGATGCGTTACCAGCTTGCGACCGAGCATGGATTCGGCGGCCTCGGAGACCTCATTGTCAGTGGAGCAGATGCGAATGCCGCCGGCCTTGCCGCGTGCACCGGAATGGATCTGCGCCTTGACAACCCACTTGCCGCCACCGATCTCGCTGGCGCGATAAGTCGCCTGCTCCGGGCTGTAGGCAAGACCGCCGCGCGGGATCTGCACCGAGTAGCGCGCGAGCAGTTCCTTGGCCTGATATTCATGAATATCCATGTCGAACTCCTCCTCAGTTTGGCAGGCCGTTGCGCGACCGCGCCGACTGCTCGATTGCGTCGTGCATGACCAGGACGTTGCGGGCCATGCGTTCGGATGCGGCGTCGATCATCTTGCCGTCGAGTGCTGCGGCACCCTTGCCCTGCTCCTCGGCTTCCTTCAGCACCTCGATGATGCGGCGGGCACGGGTGACTTCCTTTTCCGGCGGCGAGAACACCGCGTTGGCAAGCTCGATCTGCGAGGGGTGGATGGCCCACTTGCCTTCGATGCCGAGCGCTGCCGCACGTTTTGCGCCTGCGATGTAACCTTCCGGATCGGAGAAATCGCCGAACGGTCCGTCGATCGGGCGCAGGCCGTAGGCGCGGCAAGCGACTGTCATGCGCGACAGGGCGGCGTGCCACTGATCGCCGGGATAGTCGGGGTTGAGCCCGCCGATGCTGACGGTGCGTGCCTTGCAGCTCGCGGCATAGTCGGCGACGCCGAAATGCATCGCCTCAAGCCGGCCGCCATAGGCGGCGATGGCTTCGACATTGGCCATGCCGAGTGCTGTTTCGATCAGGGCTTCCAGGCCGACGCGGGTCTTGAAACCCTTTGCCATCTCGATCTGGCTGACCATGGCGTCGACAGTGTAGAGATCGGCAGGAACGCCGACCTTCGGCACCAGGATGGTGTCGAGCTTGTCGCCGGCCTGTTCCATCACGTCGACCACGTCGCGGTACATGTAATGGGTGTCGAGGCCGTTGATGCGGACCGAAATGGTCTTGCCCTTGGCGCGCCAGTCGATCTCGTTGAGCGCCTGGATGATGTTCTTGCGGGCGCGTTCCTTGTCCGGCGGTGCCACCGCATCCTCGATATCCAGGAAGATGTAGTCGGCCTCACCATCGGCGGCCTTGCGGATCATCTCCGGATTCGAACCCGGCACTGCGAGCTCGCTGCGCTGCAGACGCAGCTTGCGGAGGTGGTGGAGTGTATGGCTCATGCGATCCTCCTCAGGCTGCTTTTGCGACGGCCGGCTGGGCCGACAGGCGGTAATGCTCGAGCGCGGCACCAACACCTGAACCCGGCTGCACCTTGACGCCGACGTCGCGCAGCGACATTTCGGCCGCCGAGATCGCACCGCACATCATCACCTCATTGACCCAGCCGAGATGGCCGATGCGGAACACCTTGCCGGCAACCTTGCTAAGGCCGACGCCGAGCGAGGTCTGGTAGCCGTGATAGGCGCGGCGGACGACTTCGGCGCTGTCGACGCCTTCAGGCACGAGGATAGCGCTGACCGTGTCGGAGTGCCACTTCGCCTCCTTGGCGCAGACTTTCAGGCCCCAGGCGTCAACCGCCTTGCGCACGCCAGTTGCCAGTCGGTTGTGACGTTCGAAGATGTTGTCAAGGCCTTCTTCCTGGATCAGGTCGAGGGCTGCACGCAGGCCGCGCAGCAGCTGAACGGCAGGCGTGTAGGGGAAATAGCCGGTGTCGTTGGCGCGGATCTGGTCCTCGAAGGAGAAGTAGCAGCGGCTGAATTTCGCTGACTTGGCCGCGTCCAGGGCCTTCTGGCTGACCGACAGGAAGCCGAGGCCGGGCGGCAGCATGAAGCCCTTTTGCGAGCCTGAAACGGCGCAGTCGACACCCCACTCTTCCTGGCGGAAGTCGATCGAGCCAACCGATGAGACACCATCGACGAATAGAAGCGCCGGGTGCTTGGCGGCGTTCAGCGCTGCACGCACCGCGCCGACATCGCTGGTGACGCCGGTAGCGGTTTCATTGTGAGTGACGAAGACCGCCTTGATGCGGTGTTCCTTGTCCTTGGCGAGACGCTCGGCATAGATCTCGACCGGAACGCCCGTGCCCCATTCGGCATCGACGACATCGACATCGAGGCCGAAGCGCTCGGCCATGTCGACCCAAAGATGCGAGAACTGGCCGAAGCGCGACATCAGCACGCGGTCGCCTGGGCTGAGCGTGTTGGTGATCGCCGATTCCCAGGCGCCGGTGCCCGAGGACGGGAAGATGAAGGCGCGGCCGGTCTCGTTGCGGAAGACCTTCATCAGATCGGTGAACAGGCCGCGGGTGAAAGCAGGATAATCCGGCGCGCGCATGTCCTCCATCGGCATGTTCATCGCCTGCCGGACACTCTCCGGAACGTTGGTCGGTCCTGGAACGAAAAGCTGATTGAAGCCGGCCATGAAAAGTCCTCCCGAAAACTGTTGCGGCGTGGTGCCCTGTCTGTGGCTTTCGGGAAGATGATCGGTTTTGCACTGCCGGCTCACAACACCTGCCGGGATAGATTCGCGGACCTTTGGGCGTTGGACCGGGCCTACTCTTTCAGATGTGCCGGCGGCCTTTCGGATAGGGTGGAACCTACCCGGCAACCGCGCGATTGGCGCCAGTTCCGCTCACGCAAACTTGTAAGCGAGGGGGCTCGTTCTGCCGCCACTTAGGCCGATAATGGGCCGGAGAAGGAACCGCCCATGGACTTCAAGACCCTCGGCTTCCTCGCGGCGACAGCCCTCTATCTGCTGCAGCCTTTGCCGGCTACGGCGGATGACGCGCCGCCGAAATCGGGCAATCCCGTTTTCGACCGCGCCGTCGAACTCGTCGTCGACAATTTCCATGACGCTTCGGCGCTTCCGCGGTTCGGCTCTGCGGTCAGGCAGGAAATTGGCAGCGAGCCGCTGAACGCGAACAGTTCGGAGACGCGGGTCGACAAGGCGATCGACAGCGTGCTTGCCAGTCTTCAGGCGTCCCACACCGGCCGTTTCGAGCCAGACACGATCGCCTATTTCGAGCTCGCCGACATCTTCCGCTTTGCCATCCGTAATGACATGCGGCGGCTGTTTCCACCCGACGGCCAGGTCAGCTACCCCGGCATCGGCATGATCGCCGAACCGTTGGCAGGGACCCTGTTCGTCAGCGACGTCTATGACGGCTCGCCGGCCGCGCGAGCAGGCATCCAGACCGGCGATGAAATCCTCTCGGTCGACGGCGCGCCCTATCATGAAATCGCGTCGTTCAGCGACAAGGTCGGCCGCACCGTCGAGATCAGGCTACGCCGGAACGCCAACGCCGAACCCATCGCGGTCAAGGTCGGGGTAGAGCGGCTGCGCCCGCTCAGGACTTTCGAGCAAGCGATCGAGGCAAGCATTGGCGTCAGCGAGCGTGATGGAGAGCGGATCGGCTATGTCAGGCTGTGGACCCTTTCGGCGCCTGACGGTCTCGACATCGTTGCCCGCCAAATGGCGGATGGTCGCCTCAAGGAGGTCGACGGCATGGTCGTCGACCTGCGCGGACGCTGGGGCGGCGGCCCTTCCGATGCCGCCGAGCTGTTCGTTGGCGACACGCCGACATTCCGGCTCATCCAGCGTGGCGGCGAGGCAACGCTTGCCAATATGCGCTGGCAAAAGCTGGTCGTCGCCATCATCGACGAAGGGGCGCGAAGCGGGCTGGAGCTGTTCGCCTATGCGCTGAAGAGCAACGGCATTCCACTCGTCGGCGCCCGAACCGCCGGCGCATTGCTGGCGGGGCGCGCCTATCTCTTGCCCGATGACAGCCTTCTCGAAGTGGCGGTCTCCGACGCCGTCATCGGTGACGACGTGCGGTTGGAGGGTGTCGGTGTTGCGCCCGACATCCCGGTGGCCTTCAGCCTGCCCTACGCTGCGGGCCGGGACCCGCAGCGCGATGCCGCCGTGCAAGAGATGCAGCGCATCCTCGACAGCCGCTGAACTCCTTACACCCCCGTCGTCGGACGATGCTTGGTGCCGTCGATGAACCGCTCGTAACGGAAGGCCTGGGGATCGACGAGCGGCGTGTTGCCCCTCACCAGATCGGCCGTCAGCCGCCCGGCGGCCGGGCCAATGCCAAAACCGTGCCCAGAAAAGCCGGTGGCGATGACCAGTCCGGGCAGCGACCTAACAGGCGAAATCACCGGCACCGCATCAGGCGTTGCGTCGATGAAACCCGCCCAGCGCTGCAGCGTGGGCACGCCCTTCAACACCGGAAACACCTTCTCCATGTTGGCACGGGCAGCTTCGAGCGGGGCAACGGCCGGCGCCGGATCGAGCGTGCGGTGCCGCTCATAGACACTGCCCGCACCTTCCAGCTGGGGTGAAAGCCCGAAGGGGCCACCGAGGAAATCGCCGAAGCGCAGGCCGACCGAGCGCCATTCGCGCGAGAGAATCGGCAGGAAGTCGACGAAATAGCGGAAACTGTCAGGGTTCAGATGGTGATAGCTGACGGTGCCGTTGGCAATGGTGTAGCCGCCGTCGAGACGCTTGCGGTAGGCAAAGCCCTCGGTCCACGCGGCACCATCGGGGCCACCCTGAACAGGACCGGTACGCATCACCGATGAGCGCACGGCAAGTTGCGGCAAGCGGATGCCGACCGTTCGGCAGAGCTGGCTCGACCATGCGCCGCCGGCAACGACAACGGTGCTGGCGCGGATCGGACCGTTTTCGGTTACCACGCCTGAGACGCGACCGCCTTCGGTTTCAATCTCGCGCGCCGCGCAGCGCAGCAGGATGCGAGCGCCGGCGCGTTGGGCGGCGCGTGCAATCGCGGGCGCCGCCTTCTGCGGCTCGGCGCGGCCGTCACTTGGCGTGTGCAGTGCAGCCCTAAACGTCTTTTGCGCGCCCGGCATCAGCTTGGCCAGCTCATTGCCCTCGATCATCTTGCTGTCGAGCGCAAAATCGCCCGCACTTTTCACCCATTCGGCATGATGTTCGACGTCGCTTTCGTCCTGGCAGAGATAGAGAATGCCCGTGCGGCGGAAGCCGACATCTTCGCCGAGCAGTTCCTCGATGCCGCCCCACATCTTCATGGCCTCGACGATCAGCGGCAGTTCGCGCGGATCGCGGCCCATGCGCCGACACCAGCCCCAGTTGCGGCTCGACTGTTCGCCCGCGACGTGGCCCTTCTCGCAAACGACGACCGAGATGCCCTTGCGCGCCAGGAACAGCGCCGCGCTCACGCCAATGATACCGCCACCGACGATGACGACGTCGGCGCTCTTCGGCTGGATGTCGCCAGCGGGAACCGGATCGACTGGAGGCCCCATTCATTTCTCCCCAATGAGCGAACGGGGGTGGCGTCCCAGCCCGTCTTGAAAATAACATACAGTACTGTATGCACTGACGTCCAATGCTTGCAATGCCGCCGAAGCTATCCGGCGATCGAACCGGGGGGAAGAGCCATGTCGCAGCGAAAAATCATCATCGATACCGACCCCGGCCAGGACGACGCCTTTGCCATCCTGTTCGCGCTCGGTTCGCCCGAACTGGACGTCGTGGCGCTGACCACCGTCGGCGGTAACGTTCCGCTGGCGTTGACCTCGCGCAACGCGCTGCAGATCGCCGAGCTCGCCGGCCGCTCCGACGTACCGGTCTATGCCGGTTGCTCGCGCCCGATGGTCAAGGCGCTCAAGACCGCCGAATATGTCCACGGTCCGACCGGCATTGACGGCTGTGTCCTGCCTGAGCCGACCAAGCCGCTGCAGGACAAGCACGCCGTCAACTTCCTCGTCGACACGTTGATGGAAGCACCCGAAGGCGAGATCACCGTCTGCACGCTCGGACCCATGACCAATCTCGGCATGGCGATGGTGATGGAACCACGCATCATCCCGCGCATCCGTGAAGTGGTGTTGATGGGTGGCGGTTTCTTCGAGGGTGGCAATGCCACGCCCGCCGCCGAGTTCAACATCTGGGTCGACCCGCATGCCGCGGCTGTCGTGTTCGATTCCGGCGTGCCGGTGACCATGGCCGGCATCGACTGCACCTATACCGCCCAGATGACGCCCGAATGGCTGCAACAGCTGCGTGCGCTCGGTACCCGCTCGGCCATCGAAGCCGCCAACATGGCCGACTTCTACCGCCAGTACGGCTCGCACAAATTCCCGACCGAGGCCCGGCCGATCCACGACGCCTGCGTCACCGGCTACCTACTCGCACCGGAGCTCTACGAGCAGAAGCAGTGCAACGTCACCATCGAGCTGATGTCGCCGGAGACCATCGGCATGACCGTGGTCGACTGGTGGCATGTCACCGGCCGGCGCAAGAACTGCAACGTGCTGCGCCGCATCGACGCTGACGGCTTCTTCGCGCTGATGCTGGAGCGCTTCGGCAACCTCCCCTGAGGACGACGAGATGAGGCGCAGCCCAACTTCTCCCGAGCGGTCGGCCAAGTCCGAGACGCGGAAAACGCTGTCGCGCGAGGCCTGGATTGCCGCGGCTATCGCCACGCTGGAAAAGAAGGGCATCGCCAACGTCAAGATCGACCACCTGTCGAAGCAGCTGAAGGTCACGCGCGGCAGCTTCTACTTCCACTTCAGGAACCTGAAGGACCTGCTCGACAGCCTGCTGGAGGAGTGGCGCCAGCGCAATTGCAAGCCGTTCGAAGCCCTTATCGACCAGGAGGTCATCGACGGCCCCGCCTTCTTCGATGCGGTAACAGGCGTCTGGATCAGGGAGGACCCGTTCAGCCCACGGCTCGATCTGGCCATCAGGGATTGGGCGCGCAGCTCGGCGGTGATCGCCCGCAAGGTGCAGGCACAGGACGATTTTCGCATGGCCCTGCTCGTTCGGGCCTTTGCCGTGATGGGTTACGACCAGGACGAAAGCCTGATCCGCGCCCGCATCACCTACTTCCAGCAGATCGGCTACTACGCCACCCACTTCAAGGAGCCGCCGGCGGACCGCAAGCGCTTCCGCTCGCTCTATACCAAGATCCTGATCGGCTCCGAATGACGGCGCCAGCCCGTATGAACTGAGGAAATGAAATGTCCCTGCCCGTGCCTTACCTGTCCGCCCGAACGCTGACCGTCGTCAAGAAGATCGACACCACGGGTGCGGCACGCATCGTCAATCTCGGGCTCAACGAAAGCTGGCTCGGATCGGCCCCGGGCGTGGTCGAGGCAATTCGCGAGGCTGCGCCAAACGTCTACCGCTATGCCGATCCGAACTGCGGAACGATGCGCGCGGCGATCGGCAAGCAGTTCAACCTCGACCCCGCCCGCATCGTCTGCGGCAACGGCTCGGAAGAACTGCTCGATGCGGTCGGGCGCGTCTATGCGCGCGCCGGCGACGAGATCCTGTTTCCGGCCTATTCCTTCCTGCAGTTCGCCATCGTTGCTTATCGTCTTGGCGCCAAAGCAGTCGAGGCACCGCTTGGCGCCGACTTCTCCGTCGATGTCGACGCGCTGCTGGCCGCCGTCACGCCGGCGACGCGCGTCGTCTTTTTGGCCAATCCCAACAACCCGACCGGCTCGGTCGTGCCGATGGACGAGGTCGCGCGGCTGGCGCGCGAGCTGCCGTCGCATATCGTGCTGGTGCTCGACGCAGCTTACGCCGAATATGTCGACCCGGCCGAGGCGGTCGCGACCTTCGAGATCGCCGATCGCCATCCCAACGTCATCGTCACCCGCACCTTCTCCAAGGCATATGGTTTGGCGTCGGCGCGTGCCGGCTGGGCCTATGCCTATCCGGAGGTGGTTTCTGCGCTGAACAATGTGCGTGGCATCGGCAACGTCAACGGCCTGGCACAGGTAGCGGCAACGGTTGCAGTCGGCGAGCAGGAATTCGTCCAGCACGTACGCGCCCGCACCACCGAGGAGCGCGAATATCTCGAAGGCGAACTGCGCAAGCTAGGCTTCGAGATTTCGCCGAGTGCCGCCAATTTCGCCTTCGTCCGCCTGCCTGGCGCCTATGCCGGCTGGGCCCAGGCGACCGTGGCGCGGCTTGCCAGGCATGGCTTCATCATCCGCTCGAACGAAGATTACGGCTTGCCGGAATGGTTGCGCATCTCGATCGCCGATCGGGCCGATCTCGATGAAATGCTCGGCCTGTTGCGTATCGAAGTGCGGGCGGCCAACGGCTGAAGCGTCGGCCCATCACACAAAGAGCCGGCGAACCCTGTGGCTCGCCGGCTCTTTTTTGCCGGGAATGTTGCGTTCCGGAGCTGCCTAGAGACTACTCCGGCAAGGCTCAGGCCTTGGTTGCAGCCACCGCGGTTGATGGTTCGCGGCCGGCGCTACGATGCTGCCACCAGTCACCCAGCAGAAGCAGGATCGGTGCTGCGATGAAGATCGACGACGTCGTTGCAATGAACACACCGAACACCATCGGAATGGCGAAGTTCTCGACAGCACTACCACCCCAGATCGCCATCGGCAGCATCGACAGCAGGATGGCGACGGAGGTGTAGATGCAGCGCGCGAACACCTGGTTGATACTCATGTCGATGATCTCGCGCAGTGGCATCTTCTTGTACAGGCGCAGGTTCTCGCGCATGCGGTCATAGACAACCACCTTGTCGTTCACCGAGTAGCCGATGATGGTCAAAAGCGCTGCAATCGCCGTCAGGTTGAAGTCCAGCCCGAACAACGCGAAAAAGCCGACCATCTTGGTGGTGTCCAGCACAAGCGTCGCGATGGCGCCAATGGCGAAGTTCCACTCAAAGCGCCACCAGATGTAGACCAGCATGGCAAGTGCGGCCAACACCACGGCCAGGATGCCGGACTGCGCCAACTCGCCGCTGACCTTCGGACCCACCACTTCGGTGCGTTCGAACTTTACGCTCGGGTCGAGCTTCTGCACGGCGGCCTTGATGGTGTCGACAGCAGCGGTCTGCGCTGTTTCGCCACCTTCCTGGCGCTGGACGCGGATCAGCACATTGCCCTCGCCGCCAATCTGCTGCAGCGCCACCTCGCCGATGTTCAAGCCGCCCAGCGTGCTGCGCAATTGTGCTAGGTCGGCCGGTGTCGAAGTCGCGATCTCGACCTGGATGCCGCCCTTGAAGTCGATGCCGTAGTTGAGGCCCGGCTTGAAGAACAGGCCGATGGAGGCCAGCGACAGGAAGATCGACATGCCGATGCCGAGGTAACGCGCCTTCATGAACGAGATCGAGGTCTTTTCCGGGAAGAACCGGATCAGCGGTTCGATCGTGATCGTCTTCAGGCGCTTGCGGCGCACAACGGCCGCCATCAGGATGCGCGTCACCGAAACGGCGGTGAACATCGATAGGCAAGTGCCCAGGAACATGGTGATGGCAAAGCCACGCACCGGACCGGAGCCGAACATGAACAGCAGGCCGGTGGCGATGAGCGACGTCACGTTGGCATCGACAATTGTCGAATAGGCGCGCTTGAAGCCATTGTCCAAGGCAGCGAAGGCGCTGAGCCCCTTCTTCGACTCTTCCCTGATCCGTTCGTTGATTAGGATGTTGGCGTCGACGCCGAAGCCGATGCCCAGGATGATGCCGGCGATGCCGGGCAGCGTCAGTGTACCGCCGATCAGGGTCAGCACGCCGAAGGTCAGGATCAGGTGCAACAACAGCGCGAAATTCGCGATCATGCCCCAGGTGCCGTAGAGCGCCACCATGAACAGCACGACGGCCACGAAGCCGGCGATGCCTGTGTAGATGCCCATCTTGATGACGTCGCCGCCGAGGTCGGGACCGACGGTCCGCTCTTCGATGACGGTCAGCGGCGCCGGCAGCGCGCCTGCGCGCAGAAGCGCCGACAGCGTCACCGTCTCTTCAACGCTGAAGCTGCCGCTGATCTGGCCCGACCCGCCGGTGATCGGCTCCCGGATGCTTGGCGCCGACAGCACCTTGCCGTCGAGAACGATGGCGAACGGCTTGCCGACATTGGCGGCGGTGATCTCGGCGAACTGGCGCGCGCCGACGCTGTCGAAGCGGAACGAAACCAGAGGTTCCTGGGTGCGCTGGTCAAAGCCGGCGCGGGCATCGGTGAGGCGTGCGCCATCGAGCGCGACGCGATCCTCGACAGGATATTGCGCACCGGACTTGGCGTCGGGAAGCATGCTGACGCCGCGCGGCAACGGCTCACCATTGGCGACATTGGCCACCATGTGGAACGTCATCTTGGCGGTGCTGCCGAGCAGCTCGCGCAAACGTGTCGGATCCTGCAGGCCCGGCAGCTGGACGAGCATGCGGTCGCTGCCGACGCGCTGGATCGTTGGTTCTGCGACGCCGACCTGGTCGACGCGCTGGCGCACGATCTCGAGGCTCTGCTGGAGCGCCGCGTCGAGCTTGTCGCGCTGGCCGGCCTCGGTCAGTACGACCTTGATCTGCTTGTCGGCGGTGGTGACCTCGATGTCAGGCTTACCCCCACCAAGACCGAGGCCGCCGCTGACGGGCACAGCCAGCGACTGCAGCGTAGCCAGGGCTTTCGCCCGCTGAACATCGTCGGGAATGTTGACGACGATGGCATCGCCAGCGAGCCGTGCCGACGATGCGTTGATGCGCTCCTTGCGCAGGGCGCCGCGCACATCGTCGAGCAGCGAGCGCAGACGGTCGGTCTTGAGCGCCGCCGCATCGACTTCAAGCACCAGGTGCGAGCCGCCCTGGAGGTCGAGGCCGAGCGTGACCTGTTGTTTCGGAAACCAGCTCGGCAATGCTGCCAGTTGCTTTGATGTAAGGGCGTTGGGAAGCGCGGCAATGATGCCGGCCAAAATGATGATGGTGTACGTCACCACCACCCATCGGGAGGTCCGCATATGATTTATCCTGCAAAAGCAATCGCCGCGGCGCGATGCGCGGACGACGGCAGTTAGTTCGACGGCGCGGCACATCGGTGCCCGCGCCATTCACAGATGTTTCAGGAGAATGCGGGCGGCGCGCGCGCACCGTAGGTCGGCCCCGACGGTCGGACATTTGCCCGCAAGACCAGATCGGAGCGCGGCCTGGCAATGGCCGTTGTGGACATTTCCACCCCGGCCGGGATCAATGCCGACTTGCCGTCATCGTGCTGGGGCATCGCCTTGGCACTGCGCCAATCGACGACGACGAATGATCGCTCGGGAATGGCGGGGCCGGTACTCCGTCCGCGGACATCCATTTGGCCCGAAGCAGGGTCGGTGGCAGCAGATACCAAGGGCACGCTGTTAATCAGCGACCCGCCAACCATGGCAAGCATCACCGCCATGCATAACAGCACGGCCGGCAACATGCCGGTTATAGGCGATCTATATGCCTTGGTCTGCTGCATAAGGTGGTGGCGCGGTCCGTGATCTCTGGGGGCTGAGTTGCCCAAGGAGCCGACCAGTAAGGCATTTTAATGGATACGCCAAGCGAGTCTTGCCGCCGTCCAAAAGGGTGTCGGGGCAAACGCAACTGTCAGACACTGGGTTAGGCGAATAGGTATCCGACCCCACGAATGGTCTTGATCACCTCGGGCTTGGACGGATCGGTCTCGATTTTCTTGCGCAAACGCGAAATGCGAATGTCGATGCTGCGGTCAAACGGGTCCCAGCCCCGATCATGCGCAAGCTCGAGCAACTGGTCACGATTGAGTATCCGCCCCCTGTTCTCGGCGAACACCTTGAGCAACCTGAATTCCATCGGGGTGATCGCTATGTCTATGCCGTCAGCATCGAACAATTTGTGCGTCTCCAGATCAAGCCGACAAGTGCCGAACTGGGCACTCTGGGCGCCGATGGCATTTTCGGAAACACGGTCCCGGCCCGTTGTCCTGCGCAGCACGGCCTTCACCCGCGCCAGCAGTTCGCGCAGGTCGACCGGCTTACCGATGTAATCGTCGGCACCGATCTCGAGGCCGACGACCCTGTCGATGATTTCCGCCGAGCCGGTCAACATGATGATGGCCACCTGAGAATGCTCGCGCAGGTAGCGCGCCAGGGAGAGACCGTCTTCGCCGGGCATGCGGATATCGAGGATCACGACATCGACGGGTTGGCTCTCGACGAGCTGGCGCAAAGCCGGCCCGGCATCGGCTGTCGTCACGGCATAGCCGTGGCGCTCCAGATACTCCGCGACCATTTCGCGGACATCGGGCTCATCATCGCAAACGACGATCTGCGAGTTGGCAGTCACTAGGTCCTCACCTCGATTGGAAAAGTACCCCTCTTCGGCAAGGTCAGCAAATCAAACAGCGTCATTCAGGCCTGCCTGACGACCAGTCCGGAAACGAACCTGCGCAACTCGATAGGCTTCACCGGCTTTTCGAGATAGGGCCGCTTCGTCGCGCGCAGGAATATCTGCGCATCGGGGCTGATCGTATCGCCGGTCAGGAAAGCGAGCCTGTCGACCTCGGCTGGATGGTAGTCGGCGATGTAGTTGTAGAGGCGCCTCCCATCCATGCCCGGCATCTTCAGGTCGCTAAGGATGACGGCAAACGTGCGCTTCCTGAGCTGCGTCAAAGCCTCCTCGCCCGACCGCGCGACGACGACATTGAAACCATCGCGCTTGAGGACTTCGGCGATCAAGTCGGCAACCTCCCGCTCGTCATCCACCACCAGGCATGACAGGCCCGTGGAGTTGGCTGGTTCTTCATCGGACGGTCCCAAACTTTCGACGAGCCGATCGGAAGCCGGCAGCGAGACGACGAAGGTCGAGCCCCCGCCAGGCACGGTTTCGACCTCTATCGTCCCTTGGTGAGCCTGTATGATGCGATGGCAGAATGACAGGCCGATGCCCGTTCCGGCCCCAACCTCCTTGGTCGTGAAGAACGGCTCGAAGATGCGTGGCAGTATTTTTTCCGAAATCCCGGGGCCGGTGTCGGTGACGCTGAGGGTGATATTGCCGCATTCCGGGTGACGCCCCGTTGCAACCAGTATCTTCCTCGGGCCCTCCCAGTGATGCAGTGCATGCTCGGCATTGACCAGCAGGTTGATCAGCACCTGGCTGAGTTGGTCGGGGTCGCCCCAGATCGCTGGTAGATCCGATTCGAGATCGAGCATAAGCTGGATATCGGAAGAGCGGATCGAATAGTTGACCACTTCGAGCGCAGCGGAAACAACCTCGTCGATCGAGACATTTGTGGCGCGCGTTGGCTGTTGCCTGGCCATTGCCAGGAAAGTCTTGACGATCCGGGCGCAGCGCTCCGCCGCCCTGCTGATCTTATCGGCGCGGTCGACCGTCTTGGGGTCGGTCGAAGTCTCCTTCAGCGTCAGCGACATGCCCAGCACCACCGACAGCGGATTGTTCAACTCATGGGCAACGCCGGCAAGCAACCCGCCGAGCGCGGACAGCTTCTCGTTCTGGTGCAGCTTCTCACGCTGGTGTTCGAGCTGCTTCTGCAACTCGATGCGGTCGCTCAGATCGTAAGTGTGGGAAACGATGACCTGCTCGCCGTGGAAATCGATCAACCGCGACGAGATCGAACACCAGAATGTCTGGCCGTCATTGCGCCTAAGCTGGGTTTCGAACTCGTCGACCGCGCCGTCGCGCAACAGGCGTTCAACATATTCGTCGCGGTGCGCTGGATTGGTGAAATGTTCAAGGGCGCCGGCAACGTCGCCCAGAAGCCTTGTCGTCGCCGGGCTGCTGTACAGCTGCTTGCCGTCATGCGCCCGTGTCATCTGGATGCTGACGGGGCTGGCCTCCAGGACCCTGCGCACCAGATCGTCTGCCTCTTTGGCCGCCAGTTCAGCCCGCTTGCGCTCGGTGATGTCGAGACGGGTGACAACGAAGCCGCCCTCTCGTGTCGGGCTGTTCGAAACGAAGAACCAGCCGCCATCGGCATGCTGGAATTCCTGCTGCCGGTACTCGCGCCGATCCCTTGCCCGCTCGGCCAGCCACTCGTCGATCCTGTCGCCGGGAACGCGGAACTGGCTGCGTTCGGCGGTCACGCGAAGGAAATCGAACCAGTTCACCCCCGGGACCAGCACATCCGCGCAGATGGCATGCATCTTCCGATACTGGCTGTTGGCCAGCACCAGGCAATCGTCCTTGTCATACAGGGCGAACCCTTCGGCCAGCGACTCGATCGCGTCTGTCAGACGGTTGTTTGCCTGGCGCGTCTGTTGCTGCGCCATGATCATGCCGTTGATGTTCGTCGCGTTGGAAACGATCACCTTCTTGCCCTGGAAGTCGATCAGCCGCGCCGAGAGCGAACCCCAGAAGATGGTGTCGTCGGAACAATATTGCCGCACGCGGAAATCATCGATGCTGCCCTTGTCCAGCAGGGTGCGGACCAATGTCTCCCTGTCGCCGGGGTCGACATAGTAGTCCGCGATGTGGGAGCGATCGCCATAGAGTTCCCGGCTGGCGGGGTTGCAGTAGAGCGTTTCACCCTCGATCGTCGACATGCGTGTTGGCGAGGGGCAAGCGTCCAGCACCCGCTGCATAAGCGACGTCGCCTCACGTTCCGCAGCCTCAGCCCTCTTGCGCTCGGTGATGTCGAGGACGCCGATGACCAGCGACGGGCGCGAGCGGAATACGCTTCGCCGCCAATTCGTCGAGCACCAGACGCGCGACCCATCTTCCCGTTGCATCTGGATCTCGCAGTCGCGCAGGATGTCGTTGCCGTGGACACGGCAACACGCCTCATCGAATTCGTCCGGGTTCACAAAATGGTCGGTGAGCAGCTGCTGCTGTTGCGGCTGCCATTTGCGGCCAAGCAGGTGCGACCCGTCGAGGCTCTCATAGAGGATCTGCTTGCTTTGCTCGTCGACGACCCAGACCGGCAACGGGTGGCTGTCGGTGATACAGCGGAATATCTCGGCACTGTTGAGATGTGCAATCTGGGCAAGCTTCATTTCGGTGATGTCGGTGCTGATCAGCGCGATGCCGGCATCAAGGCGGGGATGGCTCGTCAGCAGCTTCCAACCACCATCGACGGTTTGTGCCTCGATCGGCGGCACGTTCGGCTGCCGCCAGCGCAGCGCGGCGCGCCGCACGAAGTCATCGGTCGTTTCCACGACGAGACCGTCGAAGCTGGTGAATTGCCGGAGGACCTTGGCAACGGCTGCAATGACATTCATCGGCGGCTGCTTACCGCGCGGCTGGATAATGCCGCCGAAAATCTCGACGTTGGCATCGACAAGAATGTCGTCGCTGTCGAAAAGCGCGTAGCCCGTCCGAACATTCACGGCCGGATCACCAGCTCGCATGATCGTCTCCTCAATCCTGAGCGCGGCCACATCACGGCGGCGTGAGCGCGGCGGATGATTACAAGCCCTCTGTTTCGGTATGAGGTCGAAACTCACTCACTTTGTTTCAATTGTTTCGGACTGAGCGCCTTTTCTGCGTATTTGCGCGAACAAACGAAACCTTTTCCCTGAACTCAGAAAAAGCGCCGAAACAGGCCTGAGCTAACTTCCGCCATGTCGACTTCTTTGGGTCGGCTCCCGGCATGCGGAAGCAGCCAGTCTATCAAAAACCCACGGGATGTTGATAGGCCGCCCTTCCACAGGCAAGGCGCCGGCAAAGTCGAGAACTCAAACGTCCCTCAAGGAGACATGAGATGCGATCGACCATTCTAGCCTTTTGCGCTGTTCTGCCGACCTTCGGCGTGGCGCATGCTTTCGACTTCGCTTCCACCTTTCAGTTCCCGCCCGCCGGGATGATGTCGTCACGGCCCGAGCCGTCGAACGCAACATCGTCGCGGATCGTGAAGAAGCAGCGAACCCACGTCTATTCACGCGCGTCGCTGGGCGCGAAACCGGGGCGGCTCACGTCGCACCGCCTGTTCGGGGTCCTGCCGCTGTCTTCAACATTCGACAGCGGGCACGGCTCGATCGGACTTTCGTCAGCTGCCTCGATGGCGATTGGCGGCCCTGCTCGTCCGGGCGGCCGTCGTGCGCCCTGCGGCAACTCGCAGATCGACTGAACATCACCACTGAAACAAACGAAACACTTCTCCCCGACGCCGGGAACATGCCCGAAACAGGAGAGGTCTAGATCAGTATCGCCGACTTCGGCACAGCTCAAAGGAGTTCCAGGATATGACTACTCTGACCATCCGATCCCCCGCCGCCGGCCTAGTCTCGTCGCTGGCTTCGCGGATCGCGGCTGCCCATCGGGCATTCTGGCTGCGTCGCGCCCATCGCCGCGCGGTTTGGAACCTTGCGGAACTTGACGATTACCTGCTCAAGGACATTGGCGTGGCACGTTCCGAAATCCAGTCGCTTGTCAGCGACCCATCGGCTGATCGGAACCGCGGCCATGAACACAATGTGGAATGATGCCAGCTGGAGGTCCGACCCTGGCAACGCCTGCCAGCATGTGCTGGGCCAGACTTTACTCGCCCCGCCTGTGCTCGCACTGCACGGCTCCGCGAGTACAAGCTTGCTGTGGCAAGGCACCGCGGACTACCTCCGAGGGCGCTACCAAGTAATCGCGCCTGATCTGCCCGGCTATGGCAATGCTTCCAGGCGAGCGTCCCGCGATATCCCCAATGTCGCGGGCGTCATTCTCGGCTCGATGGCAGAGCCGATGCATCTTGTCGGGCACGGGCACGGTGCGGCGGTGGCGCTGGAAATCGCGCTGTTGCGGCCGGAACTGGTGAAAAGCCTGACGCTGATCGAGCCAGCACTGTTTCATCTGCTGCGTGACGGCGATCCGTCCGATCTGGCCTTGTTCATCGAGCTTGCCAGCATGGCCGACCAACTGGCGACAATGGCAACTGCCTCCAGCCCGACAGCCGGCATGCGTGCCTATGTCGACTTCTGGCATGGCGCGGGAGCCTGGCGCCGGAGCAGCGAAAGCCTCCGGCAAGAGCTTGAGCTCCATGCGGAGCAATTGGGCCGGGATCTTGCCGCGGTGCTTGCTGCAACCTGGCCAGCAAGCCGCTGCCGCGAGCTCGTCTGCCCGACGCTTGTTATGATGGCACTGGAAAGTCCGATCACGAGCTTGCGCGTCACCGAAATGGTGGCCGAGGCTGTTCCAGGTGCACGGCTGGCCATCGTTCCCGATGCCGGACACATGGCGCTGCTGACCGATCCACATATCGTCAATCCGATGATTGCCGCACATTTGCGAGCCGCCGCCGGAGTACGTACCGTCCGAAAGTCGCGGCGTTCAACAGCGTCACTATCCCATTCGCTCTGACCGACCGGCGCTTGCCGGTCGGTGCGCTTGCGTCTCCAGCCGATCGACGGGTCGCGCCGGCGCTGCGGGATACGGACAAACCTCTCCGATCCCTTTCCCGATCCCATCGCGTTGCAGTCGGCTCGACAGAACCAAGAGTGCCCCTTGCGCTTGGCTGCAGTCATGCCGACGGTCACCTACCCAATTGAACCCACGCCAAATCCAATCGTTTTGCGCCTGTGCCTGGTCACAGGCCATCGCGCCTGCATGGCTGCAATGGCACGACCGCTATTCCAGCAAGCCTGCCCTTTCTGGCTGAAAAGCAGCGTAATGTTTCGCTTCCTACCGGCGACTGAAACAAACGAAACACTTATCGCCAGGTTCTGAAAACAGCTCGAAACGGGACGTCGCTAGAAATAGGGCGTCGCCGATGTTGGCGTCACCTCCCAAGAAAGGAACCTACCAAATGAAGAAGATCATCCTGGCTGCCGCATCCCTCGCCTTCATGTCGGGCGCCGCCCTGGCATCGTCGAACAACGGCGTGGTCATGAAGTTCAGCCCCGCATCTCGCGTCATCACCCTCGAGAACGGCCACAGCTTCACGGTACCACGTGACGTCGCCCTTCCGACTGTCCAGATCGGCGAGAAGGTCTCGATCGAGCTCAACGATGAAGGAGACAAGGTCACCAGCGTCCTGCGCTGATCGACACCTCCCCACCGCCACAGGGCAGCTTGAGCTGCCGCAAAGCCATGGGCCGCCCCTGCCCATGGCTTTTTGCTGTTTCCAGCGCGCAGCGCGATCGCGGGAAACAATTCTCGCCGACTAGGCAGCCGGCGTTTGGCCGTTCTTCTGCTGTCCCTTGGCCTTGTCATGCCAATCGAAGTCGATCGAGCCCTCCTCCGCCTTGTGGAAAAACTGCGAACACACCAGCCAGCCCTTGAGCGGCCGCAACAGCGCCATGCAGCTCAGCACGGTCAGTGGCAAGGTGATGAACAGGTGCACCCACAGCGGCAGGCCGAAGGCCGTCTGGAACCAGGCGCCGAATGCCAGCGCCGGCACCGCCGCGATAGTCATGGCAAAGAAGGCGGGACCGTCAGCGGGATCGGCAAAGGAATAATCGAGGCCACAGACCTCGCAGCGTGGTGCCAGCTTCAGGAACCCCTGAAACAGGTGACCCATCTGGCAGCGCGGGCAAAGCCCCCGGATGCCTGTCTTCATCGGATTGTCGGTCGGGGTGAACCCCTCCGCTGAATATCTGGACCGAGACATGCGCGTCTCCTCTTTGCGGGTCGCAAGCACGCGGGCAGCGCCACAGGGCGTCCCATCGCCTCAACACATAGGGCGCTCCACCCTTGCCGGCAAGGGACAATATACATATAATTCACATACATTCCGATCAATTCGCAATTGAATGGATACATTGTATGGAAATCTGCAAAGGCGAACGTCGCCTGTGCGGGTCCGCCACATGGGGCAAAATGTCCCCGGGGGTGCGTCGACTTTCCGCGCTGCGCAGATCAAGATGGGGGTCTATTGCAAGGCGTGAGCAATACCTGACGACGATCGACGAGTATTACGCTTCGACCGGCAATCGCGCTCAAGCCGATTGTACATGCAAGAGAGGTCCTTGATGTTCGGCCTAACCGCACTCGAACTGGCCCGTATACAGTTCGGCTTTACCATCTCCTTCCACATCATCTTTCCCGCCATCACCATCGGCCTCGCAAGTTACCTCGCAGTGCTCGAAGGCCTGTGGCTGTGGAAGCGCGATACCGTCTATCGCGATCTCTATCATTTCTGGTCGAAGATCTTTGCTGTCAACTTCGCCATGGGCGTGGTCTCCGGCCTGGTCATGGCCTACCAATTCGGCACCAACTGGAGTTACTTCTCGTCCTTTGCAGGCTCGATCACCGGCCCGCTGCTGGCCTATGAAGTGCTGACCGCCTTCTTCCTCGAAGCCGGCTTTCTCGGCGTCATGCTGTTCGGCTGGAACAGGGTCGGCCCTGGCCTGCACTTCTTCTCGACGATCATGGTGGCGATCGGCACACTGATCTCGGCCACCTGGATCCTCGCCTCCAACAGTTGGATGCAGACCCCGCAGGGCTTCGAGATCATCAACGGCATCGTCGTGCCCGTGAACTGGTTCGAGGTCATATTCAATCCCTCTTTCCCCTATCGCCTGGCGCATATGACGGTCGCCGCCTATCTGGCGACCGCTCTTTTCGTTGGCGCGTCGGGTGCCTGGCATCTGCTGCGCGGCAACGACAACCGCCACGTCCGCACCATGATGTCGATGGCGATGTGGATGGTGCTGATTTCGGCGCCGGTGCAGATCCTGATCGGCGACCTGCACGGCCTCAACACGCTGAAGCACCAGCCCGCCAAGATCGCTGCACTCGAAGGCCATTGGGAGAACAAGCCCGGCGAAGCCGTGCCGCTGACGCTGTTCGGCTGGCCCGACATGGAGAAGGAAGAGACGCTCTACGCGGTCAAGGTTCCGCGCCTCGGCAGCCTGATCCTGACCCATAGCTGGGATGGCCAGTTCCCGGGCCTCAAGGAATACGCCAGGGAAGACCGACCGAACTCGACCGTCGTATTCTGGAGCTTCCGGGTCATGGTCGGACTCGGCATACTGATGCTGCTGCTCGGCGCCTGGGGGCTATGGCTGCGCTGGCGCAAACAACTCTATGAAAAGAGGCTGTTCCTGCGCTTCGCCACATTGATGGGCCCGGCGGGCCTGATCGCCATCCTCGCCGGCTGGTACACCACCGAGATCGGCCGCCAGCCATGGATCGTCTACGGCGTCATGCGCACCAAGGATGCGGTTTCGAACCATTCGGTGCTGGCGATGAGCACCACGCTTATCGTCTTCGTCGTGGTCTATTTCATCGTCTTCGGCATCGGCACCAGTTACATGCTCAAGCTTGTCGGCAAGGGCCCTGAAGTGGACGAGCACGATCCGGGCGAGGACGATCAGCATGGCCGGCCAGCGCGCCCGCTATCCGCCGCCCACGAACAGATCGACATGTTCGCGCCGACCCACGCCGACAGGAAAGGCTGAACCAATGGGCATCGATCTTCCAGTTGTCTGGGCCATCATCATCGCCTTTGGCCTGATGATGTATGTCATCATGGACGGGTTCGATCTCGGCATCGGTATCCTGTTCCCCTTCGTTCGCGATCGCGAGCAGCGCGACACCATGGTCAACACCGTCGCCCCGGTCTGGGACGGCAACGAGACCTGGCTCGTGCTCGGTGGCGCTGCCCTAATGGCCGCCTTCCCGCTTGCCTATGCCGTCATCCTCAGCGCGCTCTATCTGCCGCTGGTACTGATGCTGCTTGGGCTGATCTGGCGCGGGGTTGCCTTCGAGTTCCGCTTCAAGGCCGACCAGCATCACAGGGCATTCTGGGACAAGGCCTTTGCCGGCGGCTCCTACGTCGCCACCTTCTTCCAGGGCGTTTCGCTCGGTGCCTTCCTCGACGGCTTCAAGGTCGAAAACAACGCCTATGCCGGTGGAGCGCTCGACTGGATCACGCCCTTCAGCCTGTTCACCGGCTTCGGTCTGATCGTCGCCTACGCACTTCTCGGCAGCACATGGCTGATCATCAAGACCGAAGGCGTGCTGTATGACCGCATGGTATCGCTCGCGCGGCCGATAACCATAGCCTTGCTTGCTGTCATTGGCATTGTCAGCCTGTGGACGCCGCTCGCCCACCCCGACATTGCCGAACGCTGGTTCAGCTTCCCCAACATCGCGTTCTTCTCCCCGGTGCCCATTCTCGTGCTTGTCGCCACCTGGCTGATCCTGCGCAGCCTGCAGGGCGCACCGCATGCCGGGCCGTTCATCCTGGCGCTGTTTGTGCTGTTCCTCGGCTATAGCGGGCTTGGCATCAGCCTGTGGCCGAACATCATCCCGCCTGACATCACTATCCGCGAGGCTGCCTCCCCACCACAGAGCATGGGCTTCGCGCTTGTCGGCGCGCTGTTCATCATCCCCTTCATCCTCGGCTACACTGCGTGGTCCTATTACGTGTTCCGCGGCAAGGTGAAGGCAGGCGAGGGCTACCACTGATGGCGGCCCCTTCCCAAGCGCCGGTTTCGTGGCCGAAGCGGATCGGCTGGCTGGTCCTCATCTGGACAGTCAGCGTTCTGGGGCTGGGCGCGGTGGCCTATCTCTTCCGCTTGCTGATGAATTTTGCCGGCCTCACCGTGTGAATTGTGGAATGATCTGATGTACAGCAACGTCACCCAGACGCTCGGCCAGCGCATGTTTCATGACCGGATCTATGCCGGCGACGTCCTGCGTTTCGGAGCACTTGTGCCGATGCGCGAGCTCGTCAGCTTCACCCAGGCTTTCCTGGAAGATGCGTTCGCGCCCTTCGCACCGACAGAGATCCATCGCCACCTGTCGCATCAAGAGCAGACGGAAAGCTTTGCGCAGCGCCAACGTGACTTCGCCCGTTCACCCGAGGTAAGGCTGTTGTGGCGAAATGTCTTTGAGGCCTGCGGCCTGGACGCGCAAGGGCTCGCCCGCGACGCGCTCTACCTCAGGTTCCAGCCGCACCAGGATCCAGGCACCGTCGTGCCGCGTGCCCGCACCACCGCAACCATCGCCTTCCACCGCGACACCTGGGGCTCCAACCTCTATGCCCAGACCAACTGGTGGGCGCCGGTCTACGACATCGATGAAGGGCGGACCTTTGCGATCTACCCCTCGCTTTGGGATCGTCCGGTCGCAAACACCAGCGCCGACTTCGACCTTTCCGCACTTCTGGAGCGATCGAAATCAGGTGGACGCAACGCCGTCGATGCCGATGCGGCTATACCTCACCTGACCGAGGAGCTGGAGGTCAGCGACGCGACGCCTGTGGTCATAGCACCGGGCGAAATCATCGCGTTTTCCAGCGCTCACGCCCATGCCGGCGTGCCGAATTCGACCGGCCTGACCCGTATCTCGCTCGAAACACGCACGCTGTGGATCGACGATGTTCGCTCAGGCCGTGGCGCGCCCAATGTCGACGGCCTTGCGCGCTGGATGTCGCCCGGCATGTTCCGCCGGGTGAGCGACGAGACCCCGCTGCATGAAATCCTCGGCATGAACCGTATCGAGCGTTTTGCCGGCCCGATGCCGGCCAACTTGGTCTCTGTTCTCTAGCGCTTACACCACCATCGACGACATGGTCGACTGCTGGCCAAGCAGGTCGGCGACGGTCTCGAGACTCGCAGCGAGCGAAGCCTGATTGGGCGCCGCCCCCAGACCGAGGCGAACCGCCTCGGGAGCGGGCCCTGAAACAGAGAAGGCGTCGCTGGTGACGACGCCGATACCGGCGGAGCGCAAGCGGGCGGCAAAGTCGCTCCGGTTCCAGTCTGAGGGAAGCTTCAGCCAGACGTGGAAACCTTCGGCATTTGCCTGCACGAGGCTGGACGGCAGCAGTTGCGACGCTATCGCCTGCCGCTGCGTGGCTTCGACGCGGATTGCCGCCAGCACAGACTGGGCAACCCCTGTTTCGATCCATCGCGTGGCGAGCGAAGCGGTGAGCGGCGAGGCCATGCCCGCGGTCGCCCGGATGGCGCCTGCCAGGTGGGCGACCGTGCGCTCCTGTGGCACCACCACGTAGGCCACGCGCAGGGCCGGCGCCAGGCACTTGGCCAGGCCGGCAATGTGGTAGGTGATTTCAGGCGCAAGTGCCGCAAAGGTGGCTACCGGATTGAGCGGCAGTGCGCCATAGGCATCGTCTTCGACGATCAGCACATCGTGCTGGCGCGCGATCGCCACGATGCGCTCGCGCCGCGCTTGCGACAATGTTGTCGTCGTCGGATTGTGCAGAGTCGGCGTGCAATAGAGCAGCTTGGGCGCGCGCTTGCGGCAGGTTTCCTCGAAGGCTTCGGGGATGAGCCCTTCCGCATCCATCGCGACACCGGTGACGCCGATACGCAGATGCTCGGCAACTGCCAGCAGGCCGGGATAGGTAAGTGCTTCGGCGCAGATCGTTTCGCCAGGCGCGGCCAACGCTCCCAGCAGCGCCAGCAACGCGCCTTGCGCACCGGGGCAGACCATTAACCGGCCTGGACCGATATCGCCCAGCCGAAGTGCTAGCCACATGGCTCCCGCGGCGCGGTCGCGCAACGTGCCTCCGGCTTCCTGGTAGCGCATCAGCAGGCCGAGGCCGTCGCCAGCCTGCAGTTCGGCGATGCCGTCCCACATCCTCGCCGCCAGGTCCGGATCATCAAAACGCGGCGGCAGGTTCATGCTCATGTCGACGACGCCGGTCACCGTCGCCTGCGAGCCGGACGGACGACGCATCCTGACATAGGTGCCCTGCCCAACCCGGCCTTCGACCAGCCCGCGCTTGCGCGCCTCGGCATAAGCACGGCTCACCGTGGTGAAGTCGATGCCAAGCTGGTCGGCAAGCGTCCGCTGCGGCGGCAGGCGGAAGCCGCCGGGCAGCCGGCCCGACGCGATGTCGACCGACAGGGCATCGGCTATCGCCAGGTAGAGCGGACCGTCGGCCTTCGAGATCGAAGGTGACCAATTGTTGACAGTCATGACGCCACAGGTTCCATCATCGTTTTCCATATATATGCATAATGTATGCCGATGACCACCATCCTGCCTGTTAAGAACGGGCCTTTCCTTTTGCGCCTCGGCGTCAGCCGGCAACCCGCATCACGGTTTTGTTTGCCACACTAGACCGGACAATAAATCGACGCGGGGACCGCACGGGCATAGGCTGGGCGTCGCATAGTCGTCACAAGGCAAACGCAGACTGCCCGTTGCTGCAGACACTGAAGGCGCAATCCGCCGGACCTTGCGATCGGTGGATACTCGCACTGCCATTTCTCGAAAGCGACCTGCAACCGCGCGCAAACGGCTCGAATTCAACAGAAGGAGACTGGTTATGCCATCGGTAAGGAATATCGTTCTTGTCCACGGCGCCTGGGGCGATGCCTCGCACTGGCGCCATGTCATTCCCCCGCTCCACACCAAGGGCTACAAGGTGGCTGCGGTACAGAACCCGCTGACTTCGCTGGCCCACGACATAGACCGCACGTCAAAGCTTGCCGCCGCACAGGATGGACCCACTCTGCTGGTCGGCCATTCCTATGGCGGCGCGGTCATATCAGGCGCAGGCCACGTCCCGAACGTCGTCGGACTGGTTTACATCGCCGCCTTCGCGCCCGAGGAAGGCGACAGCCTCGGCAGCATCTTTGCCCGTCGTGAACCGCCTTCGGGGGCTGCCAGCATCCGCCCCGACAAGGATGGCTTCCTCTGGCTCGCCCAGGACACGTTCCGCCAGAGCTTCAGCCAGGACCTGGACGAAACCGAAGCACTCGTGATGGCGGTGACGCAAAAGCCGATCGCGGCGCGTTGCTTCGAGGACAAGGCCGGTCCGGCGGCCTGGCACACCAAGCCGAGCTGGTATCAGGTCTCGAGCCGCGACAACATGATCCCGCCTGATACCGAGCAGTGGATGGCGGACCGCATCAAGACGCGCAAGACCATCACGCTCGATGCCAGCCACGCCTCGCTGGCCTCGCATGCCAATGAGATTGTCGCGCTGATCGAAGAGGCGGCAAAATCGTTCTGACCAACCGCAGCCAGTGCTGTCCGGTCGCTCTAGCCGCGGCCGGACATCAGATCGGACGCCCACCACTGTCACATACAAGTGCAAAAGCCTGGACCTGCCGGTTAAAAACCGCAATCGGCAGGCTATTCCTTGCAGCCTCCTCATCAATCTGATTCCCTGAGCCGGTCCGATTCGGGCAGGGGCGCTGCGCAGGAAACGGAACTATGAGCACTTCCAAGAAACCTGAGATCTCGGAAATGAGGCCGAAGCTGACCGTTATCGGTGTCGGCGGCGGTGGCGGCAACGCCGTCAACAATATGATTGCCGAAGGTCTCGAGGGCACTGAGTTCATCGTTGCCAACACCGACGCCCAGGCGCTGACCATGTCGAAAGCCTCGAAGCTGGTTCAGCTCGGCGCCGTGGTGACCGAAGGTCTCGGTGCCGGTTCCCTGCCAGAGGTCGGCCAGGCCGCAGCCGAGGAATCGATCCACGAAATCATGGACCAGCTTGCCGGCACGCATATGTGCTTCGTGACGGCCGGCATGGGCGGCGGCACCGGAACAGGTGCTGCACCAGTCATTGCAAGGGCAGCACGGGCGGCAGGCATCCTTACCGTCGCCATCGTCACCAAGCCCTTCACCTTCGAAGGCAAGCGGCGCATGCAGATGGCCGAACAGGGCATCGAGCTTTTGCGCCAGGCCGCCGATACGGTGATTGTCATTCCGAACCAGAACCTGTTTCGCATCGCCAACGCCAAGACCACCTTCGAGGATGCGTTCGGCATCGCCGACAAGGTGCTTTATTCCGGCGTCAGCTGCATCACCAACCTGATCGTCAAGGAAGGCCTGATCAATCTCGACTTCGCCGACGTCAAGACGGTGATGCGCGACATGGGCCGCGCCATGATGGGCACGGGCGTCGGCAGCGGCGAGAACCGCGCCAGCAAGGCGGCCGAAGCGTCGATCGCCAACCCGCTCATCGATGAGAACTCGATTAAGGGCGCCAGGGGCGTGCTGATCTCGATCTCCGGCGGCATGGACATGACGCTGTTCGAGGTCGACGAGGCGGCCACCCGCATCCGCGAGGAGGTCGGCGACGAAGCCGACATCATTGTCGGCGCGATCTTCGACAACTCGCTCCAGGGCCAGTTCAAGGTATCAGTGGTTGCCACCGGGCTGTCTGCGCCGACGTCGCAAGGCGAGCCGGTCGTCAACATGCGTGGCGAACCCGCGCCGGGCTCGATGCAGCCCTACCACTGAGGCTTAACGCCGGGACCAGCCGCCAAGGCGGCTGGAAAGCCAGCTTGACTGGCTCAATCCTGGTTTCTTGTCATCTCGGCGGCAAAGGTAAAGTGGCGCATCACCAATGCCTGCAGGTGCTCGGACAGGCCGGCCTTCTCCACCGCCTGGCGCATGCATGTCAGCCAGAGATCGCGTAGTTCCGGGCCGATCGCCACATGCTCGTGGATTTCCTTCAGGCGCGAATGCCCGTGCTTCTGGACATAGTAGCTCGGACCACCGAAGAAGCCTGAGAGATAGTTGAACTGTTCCTCGCGCGAATGCGCGACGCCATGTCCCCTGCGGTGCAACAGGTGCAGCTCGGCCGCGGCCTCGTCCTGCTCGACGATGTCGTAGAAGATCTCGACCAGCCGTCGGACGGCTTCTTCACCTCCGAGTTCGAGATAGAGCGAACGCCCCTTTGGCTGCACAGCTTCATTCACGACAGGCGACCTCCTCCCAGTTGCGATGCGTGTCGCACTGACTGTCCGGACATCCGGCATCGCATGATCAAAGCCTAACAGCAGAGCCCGTTAGGACAAGAGTGGGGTGCTGCGACCTATTAGCCATCGCTCATTCGTCAGTGACAATTACGTCCATCGGAATGTCGTGCGGCTGCGGATAGATCGTGGCGATACGGCTGCCGGTGTAGCCCACGCCGACGACCAGCGGGCGCTTCGGCATGGCGGCGAGCGTGCGGTCGAAGAAGCCGCCGCCGTAGCCCAGCCGATAGTTCGCATCATCGAAACCGACGACGGGCGCGATGACGACATCGGGCAGGATCGCCGGCCCATTGGCGGGAACGAGAATGTTCCAGACGCCCCGTTCCAGCGGATCGCCCGGCGACCAGGCGCGGAACTCAAGCGGCCAAGCCTTCTTGATGACCACGGGCAAGGCGATCCGGCCACCACGCCCGATCACCTGGACAGCCCAGTTGCGAAGATCCGGCTCGCCGCGGAAAGGCCAATAGACACTGACGATCCGGCCGCTGACCTTGCCGATTGCCAGGTCGAGTTCGGCGGCGATGAGTTCGGAGCGAGCCTTGCGCTCGTCAGGATCGGCAAGCAATCGCAAGTCGATCAGGCGCGCCCGCTCCGCCTTGCGCCATCGCGCGACATCGGCCCACGCGTCCATGGGAGCCGTTTCGGCCCGGTATCCCGGTTCGAGTTCATGCATGAAGCACGGTGGCGAGGCGTATTCCCGTGTATCGGCAGGAATGCTCTTTTCGTCAGACATCATCTTCGTGTCCCGTTTTCGCGGCGAGATCGATCGTCGGTACAGAAAAGTTGCGCTCCATCAATCCGGAAGGCAAACGGAATTAAATGCTGCATTGATGCAATTATTTTGCACTAATAAGACTATGGACATCGATCGCGCCCGCACGTTTCTCGAAATCGTTCATTGCGGCAGCTTCCTCAGGGCGGCAGATCGACTCCATGTCACCCAGACGACTGTCAGCGCCCGCATCCGCACGCTCGAGAATGAACTCGGGCGGCAATTGTTCGTGCGCAATCGCAACGGGGCGCAGCTGACCCCGGCCGGCCGCGAGTTCGAGCGCTTCGCCCAGTCCTTTGTCCAGATATGGGAACGCGCCCGCTACCAGCTGGCCATCCCGTCCGGGCGGACAAGCGTGGTTGCGCTGGGCGGCGAGCTCAGCCTGTGGAACCCGCTGCTGCTCGACTGGCTGGTGTGGATGAAGAAGACCAGGCCGGAGATTGCCGTTCACGCCCATGTCGGTGTGCCGGACCAGTTGCTCGACCAGCTCAGGAACGGTGTGCTCGACATCGCCGTGCTCTATGCGCCGAAGCTGCTGCCAGGCTTCAAGGTCGAGATCCTTCAGGAAGAACAGCTCGTGCTGGTCAGGACTAGGCCCGGCAATGACAGACCGGACGCCGACACCTATGTCTATGTCGATTGGGGGCCATTGTTTGCCGCCCAGCACGACGCCAGCTCGACGGCATTCGGCGAGCCAGGCCTTGTTGTCGGCCTCGGTCCGCTCGGCCTGAGCTATATCCTGCGCGCCGGCGGCATGGGCTATTTCCGCAAGGGCGTGGTTGCACCCTTGATCGCCGCGGGCGAGCTGGAAGCTGTCGAAGGCGCGCCGGAATTTACCTATCCGGTCTACGCCGTCTGGCCCGAAGCGAGCGAAGCGCGGGCCGACGTGCAGGAGGCGCTTGCAGGGCTGAGGCAGACGGTTCGCTAAAGGCGCGACGCCACCCGCCACCCGATCAGGCGCTGCCGATAACCCGCATCAAGCGCAGATCGTGGTTGCAACGGTGCTGCCGGCACGCAGCCGCTAGTGCCGCGCCAAGCACCTCTATGTCGGAAGCTTCATGTGGACGCCAGCCGCACGGGCAGCCATCGGGGCAGGCATGAACGTCGGCCACTTCGCGATAGATCGATCCGACCGCCTGGGCGGCAAGGCGCATCACCGCAATCGGTGACAGGCCCGTCTTATGCATGACTTCGCAAAACTCGTTCATGATCGTTGCGCGGATATGCGCTGACGCCTCTTCGCTGCGGCGTTCGATCTCAGCCATCTTTGACACTCGGCAGTCTCCAGCTATCTGTTGTCCCCGGACGATCCGACCTTGCCTCAAGCAGGGCGGCGCAGATCCATCGGGGCTGTTTTGTCCTGATCCATGGCGAAATCGGATGCGATTGCCCGCAGCGCCTGGCGCGCGGTTTCAAGCTTGCGCATCGCCTCGAACATCGTTTCGCGGTCGGCACGGTGGCGTTCGAATTCCACCGCGAAAACGGCATTGGCCGCACTGTGGGGTTCCGGTGCGGCGTTGACGCGCTTCAGGCTCAGATCAGCCTGCCGCCTCGTCCGGCGAACCAGGGCGCCAAGCGCTTCGACCTCGGCGAACGTCTCGCGATAACGGCGCATCTTGTCGCCCTGCAATCCGCCGGTATCCTTGTAGGGATTGAAATGCATCATGACCTGCTGGCCTCCGGCGCAAACTCGTTGTCGCGCATGCGCGAGAACGGCTCGCGGCCCGCGATGATGACCGGCTCTTCGGCGGCGTAGGAGTCTGTCGAAAGCGGCCAGGCCTCGACACCCTTGCCGTATTGCAGCTTCTGCCAATGCCCCGGCTGCGGACGAGCAATGTCATGGCGATCGCAGGCCTGCGCCACCTGCTGGTCGCGCACGCCAAGCTGGAGAGCAATTTCGGTCATCGGTCGTGACCAGACCAATCGGTGGAGTTCGGCCCGGGTAAACTCCAGAGCGCCGTTCGCCGCCTGCAAGCTCAACCTGCTGACCTGGCGCGTCCGGCCGTTCATTGCGTCTTGTGGCACAGCCTTCGTCCCGATCTGCCCGGCGACGGCCCTTCTGGCCGTTCACGTCCCGAACACGAAGGGACCATATAAAATATGACTATAAATATCAAGTTTAGTTTGGTCAGGTTTTTCCCCGTCAGCGAAGGCCACGACCCTCGCCGGCGAGGCATCACCGGCGCGCTAGAATTCAGTCCGCGTTGCCCGGCGCGTCGTCGTCTTCGACCGCCGGTTCCGACTGCTCGAAGCCGGCCTGCCAGGCAACGATCCTTCGGACGCGCGCTTCCCGGCAAGTCCCTTGAGGAACTGCCGCCAAAAATCATGGCAAGTCATCCTGGCTAATCGCCGGCACAAGCCGCCACGATTTCACGCTCGAGCGGGGTTCAGCCGAGCAAGGTCCTTGTCAGCGCATGGTCCTTGTCGACAAGTCCGTCGATGACACTGAAATGATGCCTATCGGGCTCAACCACCGTCACCGTGGCGGCACCAAGGCCGGTCCAGATATTGGCGAGCAAATCGTTCTGGCGCAGGAACTCCGCCCGTTCCCCGCCGCCGACCCAACAGGTGATGCGCGCGCCGGCGACCGGCCGCAGCAGAGCGGGGCTCTCGGCCAGCGCTTCGGCTTCGTCGATGTGCAGCGTCTTGTTCATGCCGGTGTTCATCAAGGACCTGAGGTCATGGACGCCCGAGAGCGAGACGACATGGCGGATACGGGACTGTACTTCAGGCGCAAGCGGCGAACTGGCTGCGACCATGCGGGAGACCAGATGTCCGCCGGCGGAATGGCCGGTCAGCATGATCGGGCCTTCGACAAGTCCGGCTGCTTTGCCAACCGCCGCGCCGACCTCACGCACGATGTCGCCAATCCTGACTTCCGGACACAAGGTGTAGGACGGCATCGCCACCGCGTAGCCGCTGTCGACGGAACCCTTGGCGAGATGCGACCAAAAACTCTTGTCCAGTGCCATCCAGTAGCCGCCATGCACAAACACGACCAGGCCTTTGGGCGCGCCTTCAGGCAGGAAAAGGTCGAACCGGTTACGCGGCTTGTCGCCATAGGCGATGTCTAGCCGCGCCCTACCAGCGGCCGACAGGGCTTGGCGAAACGACTGCGCCGGCTCGACCCAGGCAGCAGGCCAACGGTCGCCACCGGCGATGTTTGCGCCGTTTGTGTAGGCGTTGTCCCAATCGGTGATGTGACGTTCGAACACTCGGCCCCTCCCAGGCAATGACATTCGGCACCAAAGCAATGGCCAGCCCACCGGATCGCGTCAATGGGCCAGCACCAAAAACTTTATGCTTGAAATAATTTTGGTCCGGTGCAATTCTCAATCATCAACCGAGAACGTGGGAGGTCTCGCTGTGCCAAACGCCGGTCGCAGTTTCGATCGCGCAAGGGGTGCGCCGCTTGTCGGACGTGACCCCCTATTTTCGGCGCGAAGCCTCCCCTGAGTAACGCATTCAAACGCACGCACGGCCACTTGCCGGGGCGATCAGCAGGTAGGGGACAGCCGCAGAATGCTTGGACCGTCAGCGCATATCGACACTTTCACGCGCGACAACCTGCCGCCCGCCGAGCAGTGGCCGGACTTCCTGCTCGACGGCTTCGACTATCCCGAACACCTCAATGCCGGCGTCGAACTGACCGACCGGCTTGTCGAAAAGGGCCTCGGCGACCACACTGCCCTGATCGGCAATGGCCGCCGCCGTACCTACAAGGAGCTGTCCGACTGGACCAACCGGCTGGCGCATGCGCTGGTCGAGAACTACGGCGTCAAGCCAGGCAACCGGGTGCTGATCCGCTCGGCCAACAACCCCGCAATGGTCGCCTGCTGGCTGGCCGCCACCAAGGCCGGAGCAGTTGTCGTGAACACGATGCCGATGCTGCGCGCCGGCGAACTCACCAAGATCGTCGACAAAGCGGAGATCACCATCGCGCTTTGCGACACGCGCCTGATGGACGAGATGGTCGCCTGCGCCAAGGACAGTCCCTTCCTCAAGACGGTGATCGGCTTCGACGGCACCGCCAATCACGACGCCGAACTGGACCGTGTAGCACTCGACAAGTCCGTCATCTTCGAAGCGGTGAAGACCGGCCGCGACGACGTTGCACTGCTCGGCTTCACCTCGGGCACCACGGGTGTGCCGAAGGCGACGATGCACTTCCATCGCGACCTGCTGATCATCGCCGACGCCTATGCCAAGGAGGTGCTTTCGGTCACCTCCGACGACGTCTTCGTCGGCTCGCCACCGCTCGCCTTCACCTTCGGCCTCGGCGGCCTGGCCATCTTCCCACTTCGCTTTGGTGCGGCCGCGACCCTGCTCGAACAGGCGACGCCGCCCAACATGATCCACATCATCGAGACCTATAAGGCGACGATCTCGTTCACCGCCCCAACCGCCTATCGCGCGATGCTGAAGGCGATGGACGAAGGTGCCGATCTGTCGTCGCTGCGCGTCGCGGTTTCGGCTGGCGAAACCTTGCCCGGACCGGTGTTCGAGGAATGGCTGGCCAAGACCGGCAAGCCGATCCTCGACGGCATCGGCGCCACCGAGATGCTGCATATATTCATCTCAAACCGCTTCGAGGACATGAAGCCCGCCTCCACCGGCAAGCCCGTCGGCGGCTACGAGGCGCGTGTCGTCGACAGCGAGATGAACGAGGTGCCGCGCGGCACGGTCGGCAAGCTCGCCGTGCGCGGACCCACAGGCTGCCGCTACATGGCCGATGACCGCCAGCTCGAATATGTGCGGGATGGCTGGAATGTCACCGGCGATGCCTTCTTGCAGGACGCGGATGGCTTCTTCCATTTCGCCGCCCGTTCCGACGACATGATCGTCAGCGCCGGCTACAACATTGCCGGCCCGGAGGTTGAAGCAGCTCTGTTCTCGCATCCCGAAGTCGCCGAATGCGCTGTCATCGGGGCAGAAGACGGCGAGCGTGGCCAGATCGTCGAAGCCTATGTCGTGCTCGTCGCTGGCGTGGCCGCCGATGCTGCGACCGTCAAACGCCTGCAGGATCACGTCAAGGCGACGATCGCGCCCTACAAGTATCCACGATCGGTGAAGTTCATCGACGCCCTGCCCAAGACCCAGACCGGCAAGATCCAGCGCTTCCGGTTGCGTGCGGAGAAAATGAATTGAGCAAGCCGTACGATCCCTCCGTCGAAGGCGCGCAGATGTCGTTCAAGGACCGGATGTCCTACAGCGACTATTTGCATCTCGAAAAGATCCTCGACGCCCAGGCGCCGCTTTCGACCGCGCACGACGAGATGCTGTTCATCATCCAGCATCAGACGTCGGAGCTGTGGATGAAGCTTGCTTTGCACGAGATCGGCTCGGCGATCCGCTCGATTCGTGCCGACAAGCTCGAGCCGTCGTTCAAGATGCTGTCGCGCGTGTCGCGCATTTTCGAGCAGCTCAACAGCGCCTGGGATGTGCTCAGGACGATGACGCCAAGCGAATACACCGAGTTTCGCGACTCGCTCGGCCAGTCCTCGGGATTCCAGTCCTGGCAATATCGCGCCATCGAGTTCATGGCCGGCAACCGCAATCTGGCTATGCTTCGCCCACACGCGCACCAGCCCGAACTGGCCGAGAAGCTGGAAGCGGTGCTTGCCCAGCCCTCGCTATACGATGAGGCGATCCTGCTGCTTGGTCGCAACGGCTTCGACATCGGCGCGGATGGCAAGCGCACCGACTGGCGCGAGACCCGCAGCGAAAGCGAAGAGGTGCTCGTCGCCTGGCAGACGATCTATCGCGATCCGCAACGCTACTGGATGTTTTATGAGCTGGCCGAGAAGCTGGTCGACTTCGAGGATTACTTCCGCCGATGGCGCTTCAACCACGTCACCACGGTCGAACGCATCATCGGCATGAAACGCGGCACCGGCGGCACGTCTGGCGCTTCGTATCTGAAGAAGATGCTGGAGGTTGAACTGTTTCCGGAACTCTGGAAAGTTCGCACCCGGCTCTAGAACTTCAATTCAATAATCGGGAACACTTGGGAGGAGTACCTAATGAAGAAAATCATTGCGGCCGGAATTTTTGGCCTGTCGCTTGCGGCATCTGGCCTGGCATATGCCGAGCCGGTGAAGATCGGCGTCATCACCACGCTTTCGGGAGGCGGCGCGGGCCTCGGCGTCGATATGCGCGATGCCTTTGCGCTGGCGATGAAGCAGTCCGGCAACAAGGATGTTGAACTCGTCATCGAGGACGATGCCCAGAAGCCCGAGATCGCCGTTCAGCTCGCTGAAAAGATGATCCAGAGCGACAAGGTCGACCTGTTGACCGGCATCATCTGGTCGAACCTGGCGATGGCCGTGGTGCCGAACGCTGTGGCACAGGACGTCATCTACCTATCGCCCAATGCCGGCCCTTCGGCACTCGCTGGCGCCAAGTGCAACAAGAACTATTTCAACGTCGCCTATCAGAACGACAACTTCCACGAGGCGATGGGCCAGTACGCCAACAAGGACTACAAGAAGACCTTCATCCTTGCGCCCAACTATCCGGCCGGCAAGGATTCGCTGACCGGCTTCAAGCGCTACTACAAGGGTGAGTTGGCGGGTGAAGTCTACACCCAGGTCGGCCAGACCGACTACGCCGCCGAGATCGCCCAGATCCGCGATTCCGGCGCCGACTCGGTCTTCTTCTTCCTTCCCGGCGGCATGGGCATCTCGTTCATGAAGCAGTACGCCCAGTCGGGCGTGAACATTCCGGTCATGGGCCCAGGCTTCTCCTTCGACCAGGACATCCTGCCGGCCGTTGGCGACGCGGCACTCGGTGTCAAGAACTCGGCCAGCTGGTCGAAGGACCTCGACAACGAGGCCAACAAGCAGTTCGTCGAGGCCTTCAAGGCCGAATACAAGCGCCTGCCCTCGGTCTATGCCGCCCAGAGCTGGGATACGGCAAACCTGATCCTGTCGGCGCTCGGCAAGGCCAGCGTCAAGGACAAGGATGCCTTCCGCGCAGCACTCAAGGCCGCCGATTTCAAGTCGGTGCGCGGCGAGTTCACCTTCAACACCAACAACCACCCGGTGCAGAACATCTACGTGCGTGAGGTGATCAAGGAAGGCGACGTGCTGACCAACAAGATCGTTGCCACCGCCTTCGAGCACCACAAGGACGCCTACGCCGAACAGTGCAAGATGTGAGCTTCCTTCTCCCCGCATGCGGGGAGAAGGTGCCGGCAGGCGGATGAGGGGCGGTGCATACGCCTGCAAGTCCGATGCTACCCCTCACCCTTACCCTCTCCCCGTGAACGGGGAGAGGGAGGCGTCTTCGTCGCATCCTAAACCCCAGCCAGCGAAAGCGTCCCCTTGTCCATCGCACTGCTCCTCGAGCAACTTCTCAACGGGCTGCAGCTCGGGGTGATGCTGTTCCTCATGGCCGCCGGCCTGACGCTGATCTTCGGCGTCATGGGCCTGATCAACCTCGCCCATGGCTCGCTCTACATGGTCGGCGCCTTCGCCTGCGCGGCGGTTGCGGCTGCCACCGGCTCGTTCTGGATCGGACTGGCGGCGAGTCTCGTTGCGGCGGCGGCGGCCGGCGCGATCATCGAAGTGACCGTCATACGCCGCCTCTATGACCGCGACCATCTCGACCAGGTGCTGGCGACATTCGCGCTGATCCTGATCTTCTCCGAAGGCACGCGCTGGATGTTCGGCTCGTTTCCGCTTTATCTCGACATCCCGCCGCTGCTGCAGGGAGCAGTGCCCCTGCCAGGCGGTGGCCAGTACCAGCTCTACCGTCTCGCCATCATCGGCGTCGGTGTCGTGGTAGCACTGGGCCTGTATGTGCTGATCTCGCGCACGCGGCTCGGCATGCGTATCCGTGCCGGCGAGTCCGACCGCGAGATGATCGCCGCACTCGGCGTCGATATCCGTACCCTCTACACCGTCGTCTTCGCACTTGGCGCCGCGCTGGCCGGCCTTGCCGGCGCGCTTGTCGGCGCACTGCAGTCGGTTCAAGTCGGCATGGGCGAACCGGCGCTCATCCTTGCCTTCGTCGTCATCGTCATCGGCGGCATCGGCTCGATCAAGGGCGCGCTGTTCGGCGCCGTCCTCGTCGGCGTCGTCGACACGATGGGGCGTTTCCTGCTGCCCAAGGTCCTGGCCCTGATGATCCCCGCCGCCCAGGCCGGCCCGATCGGTGCCGCGCTTGCCTCCATGCTGATCTACATCGTCATGGCCCTGATCCTCGCTTTCAGGCCGAGCGGCCTGTTTGCGACGCAGTCGTGAGTGCCGCCGCCATGACCAATGCACCCCTCATGACCCGCGAAACCGTCATCAACACTCTGCTGGCGCTTCTCTTGCTGGCGATCCCGCTTGGGGCGTCCGCCATGGGCGAGCCGTTCTACATTACGCTCGCGACGCGCATCGCCATCCTGGCGCTCGCTGCTGTCGGCCTCAACATCGCGCTAGGGCTCGGCGGGCTGGTGTCGTTTGGACACGCCGCCTTCTTCGGCCTCGGCGGCTATGCCGCCGGCATCCTCGCCACCCATGCCTTCGACGGTGTGCCACTCTTCGCCGGCATCCCGGGCACGGCATCGATGCCGATCATCTGGCTTGTCGCGGTCGTGGTCTGCGGCCTGATCGCATTGCCGATCGGCGCCATCAGCCTGCGCACAACGGGCGTCTACTTCATCATGATCACGCTCGCCTTCGCGCAGATGATCTACTACTTCGCCGTGTCGTGGCCGGCCTATGGCGGCGAGGACGGGCTTTCGATCTATGTTCGCAACGAATTCCCCGGCGTGAATACTGCCCAGCCGCTGTCCTATTTCCTGATCTGCTATGTGGTGCTGATGGCAGCACTCGGGCTGTTCTGGCTGCTGCGCGGCTCGCGCTTCGGCGCGGCCCTGCAGGCAGCGCGGCAGAACGCGACGCGCCTAGCCGCAGTCGGCATCGCGCCGTTCAACGTCAGGCTTGTTGCATTCGCCGTCTCGGCCATGGTCACCGGGCTCGCCGGCGCGCTGTTCGCCGACCTCAACAAGTTCGTCAGCCCATCGATGCTGTCCTGGCATATGTCAGGCGAGCTGATCGTGCTCATCATCCTTGGCGGCAAGGGACGGCTGTTCGGCCCCGTCGCTGGCGCCATGCTCTACGTGCTGATCGAATATGCGCTTGGCGGCATAACCGAGCGCTGGCAGTTCTTCCTTGGCCTGATCCTGCTCGGCGTGGTGCTGTTCGCGCGCGGTGGGCTGCTGGGCCTGCTGGCCGGAAAGGCGCGTCATGGCTGAGCCAGTTCTCGAAATCCGCGATCTCAAAAAGACCTTCGGCGCACTGAAGGCCACCGACGGCGTAAGCCTCGATCTGAGACCTGGCGAGGTCCACGCGCTGATCGGCCCCAATGGCGCCGGCAAAAGCACACTGATCCATCAGATCTCCGGCTCGTTCCGGCCCGACAGCGGCACCATCCGCTTCCTCGGCCAGGACATTGCCGGGCTCGACATGGCCGCACGCGCCCGTCTCGGCCTCGGCCGCAGCTTCCAGATCTCGTCGCTGGCGCAGGAGTTTTCCGCCCTGCGCAACGTCATGCTTGCGGTACAGGCACGCCAGGGCACGAGCTTCCGCTTCTTCCGTCCCGTGATGAACGACAAGAGCCTGACCGAACCGGCAATGGCGATGCTGGAGCGCGTCGGCCTCGCCGGACGCGCCCACCTGCCCGCCGCCGAGCTGTCGCATGGCGAACGCCGCCAGCTCGAAATCGCGATTGCGCTGGCGCTCGGCTCAAAGGCGTTCCTGTTCGACGAGCCGATGGCCGGCATGGGTCCCGAGGGCTCGAAGGCGCTGACCAAGTTCCTCGACGGCCTGCGCCATGAAGCGCCGATCCTGCTGGTCGAGCACGACATGGATGCCGTCTTCGCGCTCGCCGACCGCATCTCGGTGCTGGTCTATGGCCGCGTCATTGCCACCGGCACTGTCGACCAGATCCGCAACGACCCCGAAGTCCGCCGGGCCTATCTCGGAGAAGCCGCGTGAGCCTGCTCGAACTCAAAGGCGTCGAAACCTTCTACGGCGCGTCGCAGGCGCTGTTCGGCGTCTCGCTTGACGTAAGAGAGGGCGAAGTCGTGGCGCTCATGGGCCGCAACGGCATGGGCAAGACGACGACGATCAATTCGATACTTGGCCTGGCGAAACCGCGCTCGGGCGCGATCAGCTTTGGCGGCCGCCAGGTTGCCGGCATGCGCCCGCATCGGATCGCCCGCCTCGGCCTCGGCCTGGTGCCGGAGGGCAGGCGCTGCTTTCCCAATCTGACGGTGCTGGAGAACCTGCTTGCCGCGGCTCGCGGCAACGAGTGGACCTTGGAAAAAGTGGTCGAGCTGTTTCCGCGCCTCGGCGAACGCCGCGACCAGTACGCCAACACGCTTTCGGGCGGCGAGCAGCAGATGCTGGCCATCGGTCGCGCGCTGATGACCAATCCAAGCCTGCTCATTCTGGACGAGGCGACCGAGGGCCTTGCACCGGTCATCCGCCAGGACATCTGGGCGGCGATCCGCAAGCTCAAGGCATCAGGCCAGTCCATCCTCGTCGTCGACAAGACGCTGTCGGAGCTTCTGCCGGTGGCAGATCGGTGCTTCGTGCTGGAGAAGGGCGTGACGGTTTTCGAGGGAACGCCGGACCGGCTGACGCCTGACATCCAGAACCGCTATCTCGGCGTATGAAAAAGGGCGGCAATTGCCGCCCTTTTCGTTTCCATTTGACCTGAGATCAGGTCACCGCCGACTTGACGGCGAAACGGGCTTCCTTCCAGGCGCCAGTCCGCATGATGTCTTCGAGGATCTCGACCGCCTGCCAGACGTCCTTGAAGCCGACATAGAGCGGCGTAAAGCCGAAGCGCACCGTAGCTGGTGCACGGAAGTCGCCGATAACACCGCGCGCAATCAGTGCCTGCATGATGGCATAGGCGTTGTCGTGCTCGAACGACACCTGGCTGCCGCGCTTGGTGCCGTCGCGCGGGCTTTCCAGCTTGAGGCCGTAGGCGCCGCACTTTGCTTCGACCAGCTGGATGAACAGGTCGGTCAGGGCGATGCTCTTCTTGCGCAGCGCCGCCATGTCGACGTCCTCCCAGTCATCGAGCGCGCCCTTGAGCGCCCGCATGGTCAGGATCGGCTGGGTGCCGCACAGGAACCGGCGGATGCCGGCGTCCGCCGCATAACCCTGCTCGAAGGCGAACGGCCTGGCATGGCCCCACCAGCCGCTCAAAGGCTGGCTGACGTCGGCGAGATGGCGGGTTGCAGCGTAGATGAAGGCCGGCGCGCCCGGGCCACCATTGATGTATTTGTAGGTGCAGCCGACGGCGAAATCGACATTGGCGCCGTCGAGGTCGACCGGCAGGGCGCCTGCCGTGTGGCAGAGGTCCCAGACGATCAAGGCACCGGCGGCTTGCGCCTTCTTCGTCAGCGCCGCCATGTCGCGCAGCTCGCCCGACTTGTAGTTGACGTGGTTGACCAGAACCACCGCAACCTTGTCGTCGATCAGCTCTTCGATGCTGGGCGCGTCGACGCCTTCTAGCCGCAGCACGGCACCAGCCCGTGTCGAGGCCACACCCTCCGCCATGTAGAGATCGGTCGGGAAGCTGTTGCCCTCGGCAACGATGACCGAACGGTCCGGCCGCATTGCGAGTGCTGCGTGCAGCACCTTGTAGATGTTGCTCGAGGTGGTGTCGCAGACAACCGTCTGGCCAGGTGCGGCACCAATCAGGCGGCCAATGCGGTCGCCCAGCTCTGTCGGCATGTCGAACCAGCCGGCGGTGTTCCAGGCGCGGATCAGGTCCTGCGCCCACTCCTTGGACGCGGCCGCCTGGAGTTCGCTGAAGGCGGCGTGCGAAGCGGCCCCCAGCGAATTGCCGTCGAGATAGATCACTCCCTCCGGCAGGATGAAGCGATCACGCATCGAACGCAGCGGATCGACAGCGTCCATCGCCTCGACAGCGACGAGATCGGGAATTGCAGTCATGATGCGGGCTATCCTTGCTTATTCGCGGATGGTTTCGCGTGCTTGCGCCGGTCCCCGGCTGCGACGCAGGCTCGGAAGAGCAAGCATGGCAAGCACGAACAGGCCGGTGGCGAGCTTCAGGTCGGGGGGCGGCATGCCGGCGGCGAGACAGAACGACACCAGCTGGTAGTAGACAACCGCACCGACGAACGGGGCGGCGAGCTGGCGCAGCACTGTCTGCTTGCCGACGATGGCTTCGCCGATCATTAACGCGGCAAGGCCGTTGATCAGGATGCCAAGGCCCATATTGACGTCGGCAAACCCTTGGCTCTGAACCATCAGAGCACCGCTGGTCGCCGAAAACGCGCTGGCAAGGCCGACGCCGCCGATTGTGGCGACCCAGACATTGATGCCTTGTGCTTCGGCCATATCAGGATTGGCGCCGACAGCGCGGATCGCGGTGCCCTTCTCGGTCTTGAAGAACATGTTAAGCAGGATGAAGACGATCGCCCCGATCAACCCCGCCACGATGATCTTGGCGACCGGGAAGCCCGGCTGGACGAACGGCGCCCAGTCGAAAACGGTGGGCGCGCCGAAGACTGAGAGGTTCGACTTACCCATGATGCGCAGGTTGATGCTGTACAGCATCGTCATCAGCAGGATGCCGGCGAGCAGCGTATGGATGCGGAACCGCAGGTGGATGAAGGCGGTGCAGCAGCCTGCGAGGAAGCCGGCGATGATTGCCACGGCAATTGCCGTGAGCGGCGAGGCACCGCTTGCCAGAAGCACGCCGCAGACGCAGCCGCCGAGCGGGAATGCGCCCTCGCTGGTGAGGTCAGGGAAGTTGAGTGTGCGGAACGGAATCATGATTCCGAGCACGACGAATGCCAGGATCAGGCTCTGCGCCAGGGTGACGGGAATGAGCGAGACGAAGCTCGTGAAAACGGTCTGGATAAAGTCCATGATGATCAGCTCGCCAGCAACATGCGGTCGGTTTTCACGGAGAAATGGCCGATCAGGTCGACAACAGTGACCTTGGCCTTTTCCTCGCCGGAGATTTCGAGCCGAAGCTTGCCGGCGTCCAGCATGATGACGCTGTGACCGAAATCGACGGCATGTTGCATGTTGTGGGTCACCATCAAGGTGGTGAGCTTCAGTGCTTCGACGGCACGCACGGTCGCCTTCATGACGATGTCGGCAGTGCGCGGATCAAGGGCTGCGGTATGCTCGTCGAGCAAGAGCAGATCCGGCGAGCCGCCAACGGCCATGATCAGCGACAGCGACTGCCGCTGGCCGCCCGAAAGCAGTTCGACGCGGGTGTCGAGGCGGTTCTCGAGGCCAAGGCCAAGGAGTTCAAGCCGCTCCTTGTAGGTGGCAAGGCGAGTGGCATTGAGGCCCTGGCGCAAGGTGCGCTTCTTGCTCCGCAGATCGGCCAGCAGCATGTTTTCGGCGACCGTCATCGAGGCGGCGGTGCCTTTCATCGGGTCCTGGAAGACACGCGCGAGGCGGATCGCACGCTTGTGGACGGGCATGTCCGTCACATCGTCGCCATTGATGAGGACCTGGCCGGAATCGAGCACCAGCGCGCCTGAAATGGCATTGAGCATGCTGCTCTTGCCGGCACCGTTGGAGCCGATGACGACGCCGAATTCACCGGTGGCAAGCTTGAGGTTGAGGCCGTCCAGCGCGACTTTCTCGTCGGCCTGACCTTTGTAGAAAACTTTACGTGCAGATCGGATTTCGAGCATCCGTCCCTCCCGGAAAAGGTAACGGCGTCCAAGACGCCGTTACCTGTTTTGACGAAGCTGAAGATTACTCGACGATGCAGCCGCAATCAGCCAGCGAAGCCGGGATTTCGATGCCGAATGCCGCCATCGCCTTCTTCGAGATCATCGCGGCGTGGTCCTCATAGGCCGGGCGCGAAGGCGCGATGGTCTTGGGGTCCTTGCCCTTCAGGATTTCGGCGGCGATCTTGCCAGCGTTGATGCCGACCTGCTCGTAGTTCACCGCGAAGCTTGCCGGCACGACGCCGTCACGCACGGCATTGTCGTCGGCATTGACGACCGGAATGCCGGCCTGGCGCGCTGCCGCCGAGACGGCCGGGATCGCCGGCTGGATCAGGTTCGAAGTCGGGCCGTAGATCACGTCGACCTTGCCAGCCAGCGAAGCGATGCGCTGCTGGATGTCGTTGACATTGTCGATACCGACTTCGACGACTTCGAAGCCTGCGGCAGGTGCCGCTTCCTTGATCTTCTCGACCAGGGCGACGTCGTTGGCTTCACCTGGATTGTAAGGCACGCCGAAACGCTTGGCGTTTGGCAAAAGCTTCTTGGTGAATTCCATCACCGCCTTGACGTCCTGGAGATCGGTGGCGCCGGTCATGCCTTCGTCGCCGGCTTCCCACGACGGAACCAGCTTGGCGGCGACCGGGTCGGTCACTGCGGAGAAGACGATGGAAATGCCTGAGCCGGCGAGCGCCTTCTTGGCGATCTGCGACACAGGGGTGGTGACGGTGTAGATCAGCTTGGGCTGTTCAGCCTGCAGCTTGGCGATCATCTGGGGAACCAGCGACGCATCAAAATTGGTGTGGCTCTCAGTGTAGACGACGTCCTTGCCGTCGACATAGCCATTGTCAGCCAGCGCCTTCTTGAAGCCGGCGACGGCTGCGTTGAGCTGCGGATGTTCACCGAAATTGGCAATGCCGATCTTGATCGGATCAGCGACGGCGGCACCGAGGCTGACGGCGAGAGCGCCAGCCAGAACCAGACCCGACATCAGACCGGACTTCAAATTTCTCATCTATTCCTCCCAGATTTGACAAGCGCCGCTCACGGAACGACGGCATGGGGTAATCATGAGCAGTCCGAAGGGGTCTGTCAAACATTATATATAATTCTTGCCACATGCGCCCATGATATATAATTTTGCGGCAGACAGGAACGGATAGCGATGCAGGACGACGAGCACTCGACCAAGACGGAAGCGGCATACCGGCTGCTGCGGCGCGATATCCTGACCACCCGGCTGATGCCAGGCGCGCCGCTGAAGCTGAGCGCGCTGCGCACTGCCTATGGCGTCGGCTGGACCCCCCTGCGCGAGGCGCTGTCGCGGCTGGAGGCCGAGCGGCTGGTGACAGCGATCTCCAATCGCGGTTTCACCGTGGCCTCCGTTTCGCGCCAGGAACTGGAAGACCTGGCGAGAGCCAGGATGGTGGTCGAACTGCCGCTTCTGCTGGAATCGATCGAAAAGGGCGGCAGCGACTGGGAAGAGGCTGTCGTGACAGCGCATTATCGCTTGTCGCGCTGCAAGACCGCAGTCGAGGATCCTTCCGACTCCTCCGTCGATGACTGGGACGAAAAGCACGAAGCGTTCCATTCGGCGCTCCTGAGCGCCGCGACGTCGAACTGGCTGCTGCGCTTCCGTTCGACGATCTCCGACCAGTTGCGCCGCCACCATCGTTTTCTCGGTCTGGCGCCAACGCTTCGAGCGGCCGAAGGCCAGAAGCAAGGCTACGAAGAAGCGATGGCCGCACTGGGCGAAGCACAGTCGATCGGACCGCACACCTCCCTTATGGAGGCCGCGCTCGACCGCGATCTCGACAAGGCGAAAGCGCTGATGATCGACCACATCGGCTACACGCTGCATGTCTATGTCCACACCGAGGACTACAGCGGCAACAAGCATGCCGCGCGCGCCGGCAGCCTGCGATCGAAATCGGCTGCCGAATGACCGCTCCCTACCGCCCGACACTGGACGAGATCGCCGCTGCCCGCGCCCGGATCGCGCCGTATGTTCCGCGCACGCCGCTTGTCCGCCTCGACCTCGGCCTGCCCGACCGGCAGATCTTCCTCAAGCTTGAAACGCTGTCGCCGATCGGCGCTTTCAAGCTGAGGCCGGCGCTCAACGCGCTTCTGTCTCGTGATGCCGATGCGCTCGCCAATGGCGTCGCCACCACAAGCTCCGGCAACATGGCCTATGGCATGGCCTGGGCCGCTAACAAGTTGGGCGTGCCGATGGCGGCCTACATGTATTCCGGTGCCCCGCAGACCAAGATATCAGGCGTGCGCCGCCTCGGCGGGGATGTCCGCTTCATCTCCATGGAGACATGGTGGCAGTACATCATCGGCGCTGACCGGCCCGATTTTCCAGAACTGCTGATCAATCCGGTCACCGATCAGGCGGTGCTATCAGGCAACGGCTCGATCGGCATGGAAATCATCGAAGACCTGCCCGATGTCGACGTGGTGCTCACGCCTTTTGGCGGCGGCAGCATGACCACTGGTGTCGCCAGCGCTGTGAAGGCACTGCGGCCCGATACGAAGGTCTTTGCCGTCGAGGACGAGAACGCGGCGCCAGTGACGGCCGCACTTGCGGCCGGTCGCATCGTCGACATCGAGACGCGCCCTTCTTTCATCAAAAGCATCGGCGGCCCGTCGCTGGTGCCGCAACTCTGGCCGGTGGCACGCGAGTTGATCGGCGGTGCCGTCACAGTCAGCCTCGACCAGGTGACCGCCGCGATGCGGCTGTTGTTCGGCAAATCCAAGGTGGTGGCAGAGGGTGCGGGCGCCGCCTCGCTGGCCGCCGCTCTTGCCAGTGAGCATGCCACCGGCAATGTCGTCTGCGTTGTTTCGGGCGGCAACATCGACGCCGAAGACTATTCGACGGTCCTGACGGGTGGCATCCCGGACGCCTGAACCTTTCAAGCTTGTACTATCACGCGAAACGGCACTACAAATGCCCGGTCGGATCGGCTTGTTCTCCGATCCACGTGGCGAGGAAGACCAGATAGCAGATGGATGAGCGCAAGGAAGCGGCGAATGCCGGCGGATGGGTGGACGGCGAGACGAAGGTGCTGGAAGCACCCGCCGACCACGGCACCGAACTGCGCCTGTGGTTGCGCCTGCTTACCTGTTCGACGCTGGTTGAAACAGAGGTGCGCCGGCGCCTGCGCGAAGAGTTCGATTCCACCCTGCCCCGCTTCGACCTGATGGCGCAGCTCGAACGCGCGCCCGACGGCATGGTGCTGGGCGAAGTGTCCAAGCGCATGATGGTGTCGCCCGGTAACATCACCGTGTTGGTTGAGCGCCTCGCCGAGAGCGGCCACATCAGCCGCACCACCTCGTCCACCGACCGCCGCGTCCAGATCATCGCGCTGACGCCCTTCGGTCGCGCCGAGTTCGAGAAGATGGCTGCGGCGCACGCCGAATGGATCGCCGATCTGTTTGGCACGCTGACGGCCAAGGACGGCGGGATCCTGCTCGATGAACTTGGCAAGCTGAAACGCTCGATCGTCGCGTCGCTCGCCAAGGGTGCCTAGTCGCGCGCTACGCGCGAAATCGGGCGCGATAGTCGCTGGGCGTCAGGCCGACGATGCGGGCAAAGACCTTGCGGAACGCGCCGGGATCGCCGTAGCCTACCTCCCACGCCACCTTGTCGACCGACTGCGTGGTGAACTGCAGCAATTCTCGCGCCTTGCCGACGCGCAGGCGCTGGCCATACTCGGTTGTCGTCAGGCCAGTCGCTTTCTGGAAGCGGCGCAGGAAGGTGCGCTCCTCCAGGCCCGCCAACGATGCCAGCACATTGAGGTTCAGCTCCCTGCCTTCGCCCGCCTGCAGCCAGTGCTGCACCTTGAGGATGGCCGCATCGCCATGGCTGAGCCGCGGCGCGAAGGCGCTGTAGTAGCGCTGTTCGCGCCCGGGCGGATCGAGCGCCAGAATCCGGGCCGTCTCGATCATCACGGTCGGCCCGAGGAAGCGGTCGACCAGCCTGAGGCCAAGATCGGTCCAGGCCATCAGGCTGCCGGCCGTGATGATGTCGCCATCGTCGATGAGCAGCCTGTCGGTATCGAGCTTCGCTGCAGGGAAGCGTACCCTGAACGCCTCGTCATAGACCCAGTTCGTTGTCACCGAGCGCCCGGCCAGCAACCCGGTTTCGCCAAGCACGAAGGCACCGGCGCAGACCGATGCCAGCACGCTGCCGGCACCGTGGCGCTCGCGCAGCCAGCCGGCGAGAGCAGCGACTGCCTCCCGCGAAATCGGATCGCCGAGCGCCGGCGGCACGACGTAGACCTCGGGCACACCTGAAGCATTCGGATGGCTGTCGAACACCCGTACAGGCACGCGTCCCGGATGCTCCGCCCGCCAGTGACTGGCGCGCAGCTGCTTCGCCGGCGCACCTTGGCTCTTGCGTGCGGCGGTGCGGTTGGCGAGCTCGAACAGATCGGTCATGCCGAGCACCGCCGACATCTGTGCGCCGGGGTAGAACACCAGCCCGATCTCGATGACGCCGGAATTTGCCATTTGTCGAAATCACCCCTTGTTATGTCGATATCGCCAATGGGCCGGCACCATAATCCATTGCATCTTCCGTGCAACATCCTTCCCAACAGCAAAGGCATCAGGGACATGAGCAAGCGCGCGGTTATCGCCATCGACATGCAGAACGAATATTTTCCCGGCGGCCGCATGCCACTCGTCGGCATCGAGAAGGCAACTGAAAACGCCGCCCGCGTCATCGAGTCGGCACGCGCCAAGGGCGACACCGTCATCCACGTCCGTCATGTCTCCAAGGGCGCGGACGCGCCGATCTTCGCACCCGGGACCGACGGCATCGAGATCAACGCCACTGTCGCCCCGGCCGATGGCGAGAAGGTCATCACCAAGAACTACGTCAATTCGTTCCGCGAAACCGACCTCAAGGCGACGCTGGACGCCAAGGGCATCGAGGAAGTGGTCATCGTCGGCGCGATGAGCCACATGTGCGTCGAAGGCGCCACCCGTGCCGCAGCGGATTTCGGCTACAAGGCGACCGTCGTCCATGACGCCTGCGCCACGCGGGATCTCGAATTCAACGGCAAGACCGTGGCTGCCGCTCAGGTCCACGACGCCGTCATGGCCGCGATCGCCTTCGGCTATGGCGAACTCGTGGATACCGCGACTTACCTGTCGCGTTAGTACATTCAGGCCCTATATGGCCCCGGTCGTGCGCCCGCAGACCGGGGGCCTTTTGCGCTCATTTCTAAAACAACTTTAAGCTTGAAGTTTTTTTGGAAAGCGTCCATGGTGCCTTCCATGGTCAGGGTCGGGCACGCATGTCCACTTGGCCGAACGGCTTCAGGAGGAGGACGGCATGCGCATTGTCTGTATCGGTGGCGGACCGGCCGGTCTCTACTTCGCGCTGCTGATGAAGAAGCAGCACCCCGCGCATCAGGTCACCGTCGTCGAGCGCAATCGTCCCTTCGACACCTTCGGCTGGGGTGTGGTCTTCTCCGACGCTACCATGCAGTCAATGCGCCAGTGGGACCCGCAGACGGCCGAAACCATCGAAGTCGCCTTCAACCACTGGGACGACATCGAGCTGGTGTTCAAAGGCCGCAAGATCCGCACCACCGGCCACGGCTTCGTCGGCATTGGCCGCAAGAAGATGCTCAACATCCTGCAGGAACGCTGCATCGAGCTTGGCGTCGAGCTGGTGTTCGAGACCGACGTTCAGGGCGACCAGGACTTCCCCGACGCCGACCTGATCATCTCTTCGGATGGCGTCAATTCGCGCATCCGGCACAAATACGCCGACATCTTCAAGCCCGACATGGTGATGCGGCCGAACCGCTACATCTGGCTCGGCACCGACAAGCGCTTCGACGCCTTCACCTTCGATTTCCAGCGCACCGAACACGGCTGGTTCCAGGCGCACATCTATCGTTTCGACGACAACACCTCGACCTTCATCGTCGAAACCACCGACGAGGTGTTCAAGGCGCATGGCATTGACGAGATGGACCAGGACCAGTCGATCGCGTTTTGCGAGAAGCTGTTTGCCGGCACGCTCGAGGGCCACAAGCTGATGACCAATGCGCGCCATCTGCGCGGCTCGGCATGGCTGAACTTCGGTCGCCTGATCTGCGACAAGTGGAGCCATTTCAACGGCCAAAGCCACGTCGTTTTGATGGGCGATAGCGCCCATACCGCCCATTTCGCCATCGGTTCGGGCACCAAGCTCGCCATCGACGACGCCATCGAACTGACGCGCCAGTTCGACATCATCGGCCACGACAAGGCCAGCATCCCGGCCGTGCTTTCGGCCTACGAGGACGTGCGCCGGGTCGACGTTGCACGCATCCAGAATGCGGCGCGCAACGCCATGGAGTGGTTCGAAGTCGTCGGCACGCGCTACGCCGACACGCTCGAACCTGAGCAGTTCATGTATTCGATGCTGACGCGCTCGCAGCGCATCAGCCACGAGAATTTGCGCCTGCGCGACAAGAACTGGCTCGAGGGCTTCGAACGCTGGTTCGCCGAACGTGCAGGCGTGAGCCCTGCACCCAACGGCTCGGTGCCGCCGCCGATGTTTACGCCCTTCACCATTCGCGGGCTGACGCTGAAGAACCGCATCGTCATGTCGCCGATGGCGATGTATTCGGCAACCGACGGTCTGCCCGACGACTTCCACCTCGTCCATATCGGCGCGCGCGCCATGGGCGGGGCAGCGCTTGTCTTCCCGGAGATGACCTGCGTGTCGCCGGACGCGCGCATCACGCCGGGCTGCCTCGGCCTGTGGAATGACGAGCAGGCCACGGCCTTCAGGCGCATGGTCGATTTCGTCCATAACCAGACCCAGGCCAAGATCGGCATCCAGATCGGCCATGCCGGCCGCAAGGGCGCGACCAAGCTCGCCTGGGAAGGCATTGACCAGCCGGTGGCCTCAGGCGGCTGGCCGCTGATTTCGGCGTCGGCGCTGCCCTATCTCAAGCATTCTGAAATGCCGCGCGCCATGACGCGGCAGGATATGGACCGAGTCCTGACCGACTTCGTCAGCGCCACGGAGCGCGCCCGCGACCTCGGCTTCGACATCCTCGAGCTGCACGCCGCTCACGGCTACCTGCTGTCGTCCTTCCTGTCGCCGCTGACCAATTTGCGCGACGACGAATATGGCGGCAGCCACGATAACCGCGCCCGCTATCCGCTCGAGGTGTTCCGCGCCATTCGTGCCGTCTGGCCTGAGGACAAGCCGATCTCGGTGCGCCTGTCGACTCATGATTGGTACGAAGGCGGTAACACGCCAGAGGACGCCGCGATCTTCGCCCAGATGTTCAAGGACGCCGGCGCCGACATGATCGACTGCTCGTCGGGCCAGGTGGTGAAGGAAGAGCAGCCGGTCTACGGCCGCCTGTTCCAGACGCCGTTCTCAGACAAGATCCGCAACGAGATCCAGGTGCCCACCATCGCTGTCGGTGCGATCTCGGAAGCCGATCATGCCAATTCGATCATCGCCGCCGGCCGCGCCGACCTCTGCGCTGTCGCCCGCCCGCATCTCGCCGACCCGTCCTTCGTCATGCATGAGGCGGCAAAGATCGGCTATGCCGAGCAAGCCTGGCCGAAGCAGTATCATTCGGCTCGCGGTCAGTATGTGAACAACCTGGCCCGCGCCGCGGCGACGGCACCCACGGGCAAGTCATGAGCATGGCCAAGCGTCACGCCCTCGTCACAGGCGCCGGCAGCGGCATCGGCAAGGCCATTGCACTAGCGCTGGCAGCCAACGGCCACAGCGTCAGCCTGTGCGGACGGCGTGCCGCGCCTCTGGAGGCCGTACGCGACGAGATCGCCAAGGCGGGCGGCGAGGCCTTTGTGCTTGCTGGCTTCGACGTCACCGATGCGCATTCGGTCGAGGCAGGCGTCGCCAAGGCGATTGCCCAGGCAGGCGACATCGCGGTGCTGGTCAACTGCGCCGGCGAAGCGCCGTCGGCACCATTCGACAAGACCGACCTGGCATTGTGGAACCGGGTGATCGGCATCAACCTCACCGGTACGTTCCTGGTGACACAGGCAGCATTGGCCTCGGTCAAGCGCGCCGGCAAGGGCCGCATTGTCAACGTCGCCAGCACCGCCGGCCTGACCGGCTATGCCTATGTCTCCGCCTATTGCGCATCCAAGCACGGCGTGGTCGGCATGACCCGCGCGTTGGCCCTCGAACTCGCCCGCACTGATGTGACCGTCAACGCCGTTTGCCCCGGCTTCACCGACACGCCGCTGCTCGACAATGCCGTCGAGACCATCACCGGCAAGACCGGCCGTTCGACCGAAGACGCACGCGCCACGCTCGCCCGCGCCAATCCGCAAGGGCGGCTGGTGACACCCGAGGAAGTGGCCGACGCCGTGCTCTGGCTCGCCTCGGAAAAGGCAACCGCAATTACCGGCCAGGCGATCCCGGTCGCCGGCGGCGAAGTTCTGGGAGGATGACGATGACCAACCCGATGCAGGACAAGAAGCGTCCGTTCCAGGGCCATCAGGCGACGCACTTCAAGTTCGAGACCGATGCCGAAGGCAAGGTCGCGACAATCACGCTGAACCGCCCCGAAAAGAAAAACCCGCTGACCTTCGAGAGCTACGAGGAGTTGACGGATCTGTTCCGTGCGCTCGGCCGCGCCAGCGACGTCCGCGCCGTGGTGCTCACCGGCGCTGAGAACAACTTCTCCTCTGGCGGCGACGTGTTCGACATCATCGAGCCGCTTACCAAGATGTCGATGCCTGACCTCATCGACTTCACCCGCATGACCGGCGACCTGGTGCGCCAGATCCGCGCCTGCCCGCAGCCGATCATCGCTGCCGTCGACGGCATCTGCGCCGGTGCCGGCGCGATCCTTGCCATGTCGTCGGACTACCGCATCGCGACGCCCGAGGCGAAGACCGCCTTCCTGTTCAACCGCGTCGGCCTTGCCGGCGCCGACATGGGCGCCTGCGGCATCCTTCCGCGGATCATCGGCCAGGGCCGCGCCGCCGAGTTGCTGTTCACCGGCCGTGTCATGACATCAGCCGAAGGCCATGCCTGGGGCTTCTACAACGCCCTGCACGAACGCCCTGCCCTGCTCGCCGCGGCGCAGAAATTCGCCCGCGACATCGCCGACGGCCCCTGGTTCGCCCACACCATGACCAAGAAGATGCTCGACCAGGAATGGGCGATGGGCATCGACCAGCTGATCGAATCCGAAGCCCAGGCGCAGGCGATCTGCATGGCTACGGGCGATTTCCGCCGCGCCTTCGAGGCCTTCGCCGCCAAGTCCAAGCCCGAATTCAAGGGGAACTGAGCCATGGCCGCGCATATGATGCAGACCAGTGCGCCGACCCGCGACCACCTCGACTGGCCGTTCTTCGCCGACAGCCACCGCGCGCTTGCGACTGAACTTGACGCCTTCATATCAAGGGGTGGCCTCGGCGAAATCGACCACGCCGACGCCGATGGCGCCTGCAAGAAGCTGGTCGCGGCCCTGGGTAGAGCCGGCATCCTGCGCAACTGCGTGCCGGCTGCATTCGGCGGCGTCTCCGAGCAGATCGACAGCCGCTCGCTGTGCCTGATCCGCGAGACGCTTGCTTATGCCGACGGCCTCGCCGACTTTGCCTTCGCCATGCAGGGCCTGGGCACCGGCGCCATCAGCCTGTCCGGATCGGACGAGCTCAGGCAGGCCATCCTGCCGAAGATCGCCCAGGGTGAGTTGATCTCGGCCTTCGCGCTCACCGAGCCCGACGCCGGATCGGACGTCGCCGCGATGGCCACCAGCGCCCGTCGCGACGGTGATCACTATGTCCTCGACGGCGAGAAGATCTTCATCTCCAACGGTGGCATCGCCGACGTCTACACCGTCTTTGCCCGCACCGGCGAAGCGCCTGGAACGCGCGGCATCTCGGCCTTTGTCGTCTATGCCGACACGCCGGGCTTCTCGATTGCCGAACGCATCGAAACCATCGCGCCGCATCCTCTGGCGCGCGTGCGCTTCGACAATTGCCGCATTCCGGCGTCGCAGCTTCTGGGCACTCCGGGCGAAGGCTTCAAGATCGCCATGCGCACGCTCGACATCTTCCGCCCGTCGGTGGCCGCGGCTGCCCTCGGTTTCGCACGCCGCGCGCTCGATGAGGCCGTGGCACACGCCAAGTCGCGCAAGATGTTCGGAGCGACGCTGGCCGATTTGCCGACGGCGCAGAGCACGCTTGGCGAGATGGCGACCGCAATCGACGCGGCAGCGCTCTTGACCGTGCGCACCGCATGGCGCCGCGACGTGCAGAAGCTGCCGATCACCCGTGAGGCCGCCATGGCAAAGATGACAGCGACGGAAAACGCCCAGTGGGTCATCGACCAGGCGCTGCAGATGTTCGGCGGGCGTGGCGTACGCGTCGGCGAGATCACCGAGCGGCTCTACCGCGAGATCCGCGCGCTTCGCATCTATGAAGGCGCAACCGAAGTACAAAAGCTGATCATCGGCCGCGAGCTGATGAAAGCCGCGAAGTAGAGGGCAAGCCTTGACCTTCAGCACCAGCCGCCCGTTACGCTTCGGGGACTGCGATCCCTCCGGGATCGCCTACTTCCCTTCCTATCTGAACATCCTCGTCGGTGTTCTCGAGGAATTCTTCGGCTCGGTCGGCTCGCCGTGGAAAGACATGATCGCTTCGCGCCGCATCGGCACACCGACGGTCAGGCTGGACCTCACTTTCGTTCACCCGGGCTTCCATGGCGACACACTCGATTTCGAGCTGTTCGTTCGCCGCATCGGCCGCTCGTCGCTCGACCTGGAACACAAGGTCTCGGCTGCCGGCACGCTGCTGTGGAGCGCCCGCCACAGCGTGGTCGCCACCTCGCTCGACACACACAAATCGATCGCATGGCCGGACGACCTCCGCGCCGCGCTGGAAACACTCTTGGAGACATCCGATGCATGAAGTCCTGCAACCTGAGGGCTGGGCCAAGCCGATCGGCTACGCCAATGGCGTGGCGGCAACGGGCCGGACGATCTTCGTCGGCGGACAGATTGGCTGGAACAGCAATTGCGAATTCGAGACCGACGACTTCGTCGGCCAGGTGCGGCAGACGCTGGAAAACGTCGTCGCTGTGCTGAAGGCCGGTGGCGCCGAGCCACGGCACATCACCACGATGACCTGGTACTTCACCGACAAGAAGGAATATACCGAAAACCTGCGCGGCCTCGGTCAGGCCTATCGCGACGTCATCGGCCGGCACTTCCCGGCCATGGCTGCGATGCAGGTGGTGGCGTTGGTCGAGGACCGCGCCAAGATCGAGATCCAGGCCACCGCCGTCATCCCCGAGTAAGGCCAAATGAGCGCAACGCGGTTCTCCGAGAGCGTTACGGGTGGCATCCGCGACGGCGTGCTCGTCGTCACGATCGACAACCCGCCTGTCAACGCCATCTCGGCCCATGTCCGCCAGGGTCTGGTCAAGGCACTCGACCATGCTGCCGCGCTCGCCATGGTGGTCGGCGTCGTGATCACTGGTGCTGGCCGTACCTTCGTCGGTGGCGCCGACATCAAGGAGTTCGGCAAGCCCCCTGTCGAGCCGGCTTTGCCCGAAGTCATCGAGCGCATCGAGTCCAACAGCAAGCCGGTGGTCGCTGCGATCAATGGCGCCGCGCTTGGCGGTGGCTGCGAGATCGCGCTGGCTTGCCATGGCCGCATATCAGGCGAAAAGGCGAGCTTCGGCATGCCCGAGGTCAAGCTTGGCATCGTGCCGGGCGCCGGCGGCACACAGCGCCTGCCGCGCCTGATCGGCACAATCGCCGCCATCGACCTGATTGGCAGCGGCCGGGCGGTCAAGGCGACGGAAGCGCGCTCTCTTGGCCTCGTCGATGGCGTGGCCAAAGATCATCTCGACGCCGCTTTGAGCCTCGTCCATGATCTCGCCGGCGAGCCGCTGCGCCGCACCGGCATGTTGGAAGTCCCCGCCGTCGAACCGGTGGCCGTCGAGGCAGCGGCGAAAAAGGTCCTTTCCAAAGCGCGTGGCCAAGCAGCCCCTGCCGAGGCCGTCCGCCTCGTGAAGGCAGCCGCAAATGTCGACCTGAAACAGGGCCTCGCCGACGAACGCGCGACATTCCTGCGCCTGCGCGATTCCGAAGAAGCGGCAGCCCTTCGCCACGTCTTCTTCGCCGAACGGCAGGCCGGCAGGGTCGACAAACTCGAGGGCATCGCCCCGCGCAAGATCGAGACTGTCGGCATCGTCGGTACCGGCCTGATGGGCGCGGGAATCGCGGTCGCAGCGTTGACAGCTGGCTACCGCGTCACCGGCATCGAGCAGACAGAGGCCGCCGCCGCCAACGGGCACGGGCGGATCGCAGGCATTCTCGACAAGTCGGTCCAGTCAGGGCGTCTGGCGGCAACTGTTCGCGACGAATGCCTGGCCCGGCTTGTAGTGACCGCCAATGCCGGCGAACTCGCCGCAGCAAACCTCGTCATCGAAGCTGTCTTCGACGATCTCACCGTCAAGACCGAGTTGCTCCAGCGACTCGACGGCATCGTCAGGCCGGACGCAATCCTCGCCACCAACACCAGCTACCTGAACCCCGACGAAATCGCTGCCGCGACAGCGCATCCCGAGCGCGTCGTCGGCCTGCACTTCTTCTCGCCGGCCAACATCATGCGCTTGGTTGAGGTCGTTGACTGCAAGGCGACAGCACCTGACGTGCTCGCCAGCGCCATCGCCTTCGCCAAGCGGTTGGGCAAGCTGCCGGTGGTCTGCGGCGTCACCGAAGGTTTCATCGGCAACCGCATCTTTTCGGCCTACCGCCGCGAAGCCGAATTCATGGTCGAGGACGGAGCTGCCCCGCACGAGATCGATGCCGCGCTCGAAGCCTACGGCTTTCCAATGGGCATCTTCACTGTCTACGACATGGCAGGCCTCGAGATCGCCTGGGCCCGGCGCAAGCGCCAGGCGACGACCCGCGATCCCAAGGCGCGTTATGTCGAAATCGCAGACAGGCTATGCGAAGCCGGGCGCTTCGGCCGCAAGACCGGGCGCGGCTGGTACGATTATTCCAGCGGCGAGCGCGCCGTCGATCCCGAGGTGACAGCACTGATCGAGGCAGCGCGCGCGGCCAAGAGCATTGTGCCACGCGACTTCACCTCAGACGAAATCGCTGCACGCCTGCTCAAGGCGATGGCCGAAGAAGGCGCTGCCTTGCTCGCGGAAGGCATCGCGGCACGGTCGAGCGATATCGATCTGGTCATGATCAACGGCTACGGCTTCCCGGCCCACAAGGGCGGGCCGGTGTTCGCCGCCGAAACGCACAAGGAAGCGACATCATGAGCGAAGCCTATATCGTTGGCGGCGTCCGCACCCCGATCGGCCGTTATGGCGGTGCACTCGCATCCGTGCGCCCCGACGATCTCGCCGCCCACGCCATCCGCGAGGCACTGGCGCGCTTGCCTGGCATTCCCACCGACCAGATCGACGAAGTCGTGCTCGGCTGCGCCAACCAGGCAGGCGAAGACAACCGCAATGTCGGCCGCATGGCCGCCCTGCTTGCGGGGCTGCCGGAGACGGTCCCTGGAACGACCATCAACCGTCTCTGTGGCTCCGGTCTCGACGCGGTCGGTTACGCCGCGCGCGCCATCAAGCTCGGCGAGGCCGACATCATCATTGCCGGCGGCGTCGAAAGCATGTCGCGCGCGCCTTTCGTCATGCCCAAGGCTTCGAGCGCGTTCCAGCGCAGCACCGAAATCTTCGACACCACCATCGGCTGGCGCTTCGTCAACCCGCTGATGGAAAAACAATACGGCATCGACTCCATGCCGGAGACGGCCGAGAACGTCGCGGCGGAATTTGCCATCTCGCGCGACGATCAGGACCACTTCGCCTTGCGCAGTCAGGCTCGTGCTGCCGCCGCCCAGAAGAGCGGCCGGTTTGCACGTGAAATCGCCCCGGTCACCATCAGGGGCCGCAAGGGCGAGGCGACTGTCGTCGAGCATGACGAGCACCCGCGCGAAACGACCATCGAAAAACTCGCTGGCCTTTCGACACCGTTCCGCGCCGACGGCACGGTGACCGCCGGCAATGCATCCGGTGTCAATGATGGGGCCGCAGCCGTGATCATCGTTTCCGCTCGCGCTGTCGAACGCTACGGCCTCAAGCCACTCGCCAAGGTCGATGGCATGGCCACCGCTGGTGTCGCCCCGCGCATCATGGGCATAGGTCCGGTCGCCTCGACACGCAAACTTCTGGAACGTACTGGCCTGAGCATCTCCGACATCGACATCGTCGAGCTCAACGAAGCTTTCGCCGCACAATCGCTCGCCTGCATGCGCCAGTTCGGCCTCGCCGACGATGCCGTCCACGTCAATCCGAATGGCGGCGCCATCGCGCTCGGCCATCCGCTCGGCATGTCCGGCGCGCGCCTGGCGCTGACGGCGGCGCTCGAACTCGACCAGCAAGGCGCAAGACGCGCGCTCGCCACCATGTGCATCGGCGTCGGCCAGGGCATCTCGCTGCTGATCAGCCGGCCGTAACTGGCGCCACCGGCTAGAAGTGGAAATTGGCGCCTATTCTGACGGTGTGAACGCGCAGGCGATGTTGATGGATTCCGGCAGATTTTAGCTGTCGCCGCCTTCCCGCTGCACAAGTGGATGGACGTGGCCAGCGACGTCACCAGCCGTCCTTTTGCCTCGCGCCCCCTGCCTCGACCACAGCCTTACCTGCTGCTGGCAGCCGCCCGCTCGCCGACAGGTGCAAGGTTGACGACAATGCCATGGGTTACCGTCAGGATTTTCAGGGCGCGCCCCAAGCCGGAGGGCGAGCTACGCCTTGGCCAAAATGGCGTGGGCGCGGGCGATGACGGGCGCGTCGACCATCTTGCCTTCGAAGACGAAGGCCCCATGGCTTTTGCGTTCCGCTTTTTCGGCTTCGGCAATGACGCGCCTTGCCCAGTCGAGTTCGGCCTCGGTCGGCGAAAAGCCGGCGTTCAAGACGGCGATGGCAGAGGGATGGACGCAAGTGGCGCCATCGAACCCGAAGGCTTTTGCTTCGGCCGTTGCCACCCGAATGCCGTCAATGTCGGCGTAATCGGCAATGCTGCGCAGCAACCCAAACGACAGCTTGTCCGAGGCCTTGGCTGCCATATGAACCAGCTGCTTGGGAAAGCGCAGCACCTCGGGCGTCGGCTCGGCGCCCATTGCGGTGGCGAAGTCCTCGCCGCCGAGCGCCAGCCCGATGACGCGTGGATGTGCAGCGAGCGAACGGGCGTCGAGCACGGCGCCGGGTTCCTCGACGAGGCCGATGAATGGTGTTTGTTCGCCTTCGAACGGCACAAGATGTGCTACAAGCCGGTCAAGGTCTTCGACCGCCGCCAGCTTCGGAACCATCAGCCCGGTTACACCTGCCAGAACGGCTGCAGCGGCGTCGTCAAATCGAAGATCGGCGTCCGCATTGATGCGCACGAAGACACGGGCGCCTGCCTGCCCGACATGCCGGACAGCAGCACTGAGGGCGTCGCGGGCAGCGAGCTTGCTGCCAACTGGCACCGAATCCTCGAGATCGAGAATGATCGCGTCGGCACCCCGCTCATGCGCTTTGGCAACAAACCGCTCGGCATGAGCCGGCACGTAGAGCAAGGAGCGCAGTCTCATTTGCCGGCTCCGGCGACGATTGTGGCAACGGCCTCTGGCGCGATGCCCGCCTCCGCCAGCACCTCGGCGGTGTGTTCCCCCAATCCTGGCGCCGGGCGGCGGAAAGTTCCAGGCGTCGTCGACAGACGCGGCACGATGTTGTGCATCGGCAGGGTGCCATGGTCTTCATCGTCCAGCGAAACGATCACTTCGCGCTCAGTGAAATGTGGGTCGGTGGCAGCGTCGGCGATGCTGTAGATCGGCCCGACGGTAGCGCCGCTGTCGCGCATAACGGCCAGTGCTTCGTCATGCGAGCGGGTGGCGAACCAGGCGCCGATCGCCTCGTCGACAAGCTCGCGATGCTTGAGGCGCTCGCTGTTGGTGGCAAAGCGCGGATCGGCGTTCATGTCGGCCCGGCCGATGATCTCGAAGATGCGGCGCGCCACAGCCGGCGTCGAGCCGGAAAGGGCGACATATTTGCCGTCGGCGCAGCGATAGACATTGCGCGGACTTGCGGTGTTCGAGGCACTGCCGACGCGCTCCTTGACCTTGCCGGTGAGCGCATGGATGCCCGCCTCGGGCCCAAGCACGGAGAAGATCGGCTCCAGCAGCGACAGGTCGACGACCTGGCCACGCGCCTTGCCCTTTTGGCGGGCGAAAAGGGCTGTCATCGTCGCCGACATGCCGTAGATGCCGGCGATCATGTCGGCCAGCGCCAGGGGCGGCAGCACCGGCTCGCGGTCGGGAAAACCGGTGCGGTAGGCGTAGCCGCTCATGCCCTCGACGATGGTGCCGAAGCCGGGGAATTCCGCATAGGGGCCGGTCTGGCCGAAGCCGGAAATGCGCACCACGACGAGATCGGGATTGCGCTTCAGAAGCTGGTCCGGGCCAAAACCCATCTGCTCCAGCGTTCCGGGCCTGTAATTCTCGATCAGCACATCGGCACCGTCGACCAGCGCCCACAGAGCCTCGCGGTCGGCGGGCTCGCGCAGGTTGAGGACGACCGAGCGCTTGTTGCGGCCATAGGTCTTCCAGAAGATCGACAGGCCGTCTTCCTTCCACTCGCGCAATGGATCACCGACCGGCGGTTCGATCTTGATGACATCGGCGCCAAAATCGGCGAGTTGCAGCGACAGCATGTTGCCGGCGACGAGCCGCGACAGGTCGAGCACCTTGATGCCCTCGAGCGGCCCTTGGGCGGCAGCATCCCAATGCATTTGGGCAAAGCCGGTCATCGGATACGCTCGCCGCTGTCCTTGTCGAACAAAAGTACCTTGGCCGGATCGAAGCCGAGCGTCACTTTCTGCCCCGGCTGCAAAGGTGCCGCCTCGCTCAGCACCATGGAGATGTCGCTCGACACGATACGCAGCAGCACCTCCTGCGCATCGCCGGTGGGCTCGACAAGCACCACCTCGGCCGCGACACCATTGTCAGCAAGGCCGATATGCTGCGGACGGATGCCGTAGACGATCCTGCGGCCCTGCGCGAGATCGATCTCGGTCGGCAGCAGCAGCTTCGCGCCGTCGGCAAGCCGCAGGCTCTGTCCGTCGACCTCGCCATGCATCAGGTTGATCTCAGGCGAGCCGATGAAGCCGGCGACGAACAGATTGCGCGGGTTCTTGTAGAGCTCCAGCGGCGGGCCCATCTGCTCGATCTTGCCGCCATTCAGCACCACGATCTTGTCGGCCATGGTCATGGCCTCGGTCTGGTCATGGGTAACGTAGATGGTGGTCTTGCCCAGGCGCTGATGCAGCTTCTTGATCTCGCCACGCATCTTGACGCGCAGCTTGGCGTCGAGATTGGACAGCGGCTCGTCGAACAGGAAGGCGCGCGGGTCACGCACGATGGCGCGTCCCATTGCCACGCGCTGGCGCTGGCCGCCGGAGAGCTCGCGCGGCAGCCGGTCGAGCAGCTTTTCGAGCCCGAGGATTTCAGCGGCCTCGGCGACACGCTTGTGGATCTCGGCCTTGGAGACGCCGGCGAGCTTGAGCGCGAAGCTCATGTTGTCGGCGACCTTCATATGCGGATAAAGCGCATAATTCTGGAACACCATGGCCAGGTCGCGCTCCTTGGCCGGCATGTCGTTGACGATCTTGCCACCGATAGTGATCTCGCCGGAACTGATGTCTTCGAGCCCGGCGATCATCCTGAGCAGCGTCGACTTTCCGCAGCCGGACGGGCCGACCAGGACGACGAATTCGCCGCTGCCCATGTCGAGCGAAATGTCGTCGAGCACCGGCACGCTGCCATAATTCTTGCCGACATTCCTGAGTTCGATTTCCGACATGGTATTCCTCCCTTTCGATACGCCCACGCGGGCTCCCGCTCCAGCCGCCAGGCCCAGAGCGGGGACCACCGTCTTTAGGCCGTCTCGATGATTTCGACCGTACCCACGCTCATGCGGCCGAGCGCGCCAAGGCGCAGGCCGGCCATGCCGTAGGTGTATTGGCCGTCCTTCGCCTCGATCAGCGTCTTGCCGTCGATGGCAAAGGACAGCGTGTCGCCGGTGACCGAAAAGGCGAAGGCATAGTTGTTGCCGAACACGCGCTTGAACGGCGCGCGGGCGAGAACGGTCGTGCCGAAATCCTCCTTGAGGATCACCACGTCGTCGCCGTCGAAGCCGGCGGCGTAGAACTGGCTGGTGCCTTGCGCGCGCGCCGTCACCAACTGCGATGCGCCGGCGAGCGGCTGGATGTCGGCAACAACCTTGACGTTGCGGGCATAATAGTGGCCCGCCCACATGTCGGCGTCGTTAGGCGTATGCGCATGGATGCGGCCGTTCTGCAGCGTCCAGTGGCCACGGTTCCAGGTGAAGCGCGAGATCGCTCCCCATTCCTGCACCTCGGTGCGTGGATCGATGACGGAATGGCCGGCACCTTCGACCTTGAAGTCGGCGAGGAACAGGCGGCCGAGGAACTTCACCCGGCCGAAATATTCGACCTGGATGCCGATCTCGTCGATCGCCTCCAGCCCTTCAGGCACGGTGAATTCGTAGTCCTGCCAACCTTCGTGATTGGGCACATGCCAGCCGCCGATCTCTTCGATGGCACCCGACATGGCGCGGCGCACGTATGGCACCACGCGCAGATTGCCGTCTCCGTTCCAAGGGTCGAGCCAGAGCTTGAACGAGACCTTCTGGCCGGCATCGACCAGCGGGGTGAACATCGGGCGATAACGCTCGTCGTCGAAATCCTCGCGGCGGTAGAACGGTTTCCAGAAGATGCGCCCGCCCTGTCCGCGCTCAAGCCGGTCGAGCTGGATTTCGAGCGCGCCGCGCGAACCTTCGACGTGCCGTTCGGTCGACGCCTTGACGCTGATCTGGTTGAAGCCCGCCGTCCGGAAGGCATGCGTCGAACCGGGCAGGTCGAAGTCGAAACGCACGCCGCGCCGGGTGAAATCCTCCAGCCAAAGTGCCGGCACCTCGTCGCCGCGCAGTTGCAGCGCAAGCACGGTCAGCTCACGCGCGAAGGACGGAATGTCGACGATGTTGAGCGAACCGACGACGCCGGAGGCGATGACAAAATCGTTGATCGGCTTGCGGTATTTGTCCCAGCCCGGCTGCACGCCCTGGAAGGTGCCGACGATGGCACCGGCATTGCCGGCATTGCAGTCGGTGTCCCAGCCGGCCATGGTGGCGATCTCGGCGGTGCGCGGCAGGTCGCCTTCACCGTAGAGGATCGCCATGACAGTCACGCCCGCATTGGGGATGATGTGGCAGACACCGGGATAACGGTCATAACCCCAGTCGGCGGTCAGCATGTCGCGGCAGGCGCGCCAGTTGCCGGGATTGGCCTTGTGGAAGGCGATCACCGCATTGGCGACGCGGGCATAAGTCGAGCGCGCGTCGATGGTGGCGAGCGCTGCCTCGATGATCTCGTTGATCGAGGTCGCCTCAAAGGCCTTGGCGATGGCGGCAGCGCAGAAGCGCGCGCCGTTCAGCCCCTCGCCGTCATGGGCGACGGACGCCGCGCGCGCCGATGCGTCAGCAGCCTTTTGCGGCTCGCCCGGATGCACCCAGCCCCAGCTGTCGATGAAGATCTGCCCGCCGATCTGCTCGGCGACGCTTGAGCCATTCTGGGCGATGGAGCCCGACTGCGGCGCGGGGATGCCGGCACGCAGATTGCGATAAGCGGTGTGTTCGGTCGACACGCCGAAACCGCCCCACCAGTACATGCCATGCTCTTCGGCGGCGTAATTGACCCAGGTCCTGCCGACATGCTCGGCGGTGGCGCCCAAACCGTAGTCGCGCAGCGCGCGGATGAAATAGACCGGGCCGTTGGTGTCGTCGTCAGCGGCGAAATTCTTGAAATCGCGCAGATACTGGGTGACTTCGCCATAGGTCTTCTGGATGCGCTCATAGCTCCAGATCGTCGGCTCGACCGGCGCGCCAAGCCGCACGCCGATGGCCTTGCCAATGAAGCCGGCATAAATCTTTTCGTAAATCGTCTCTTTGGTCAGCTTGGGCATCATCGGTCTTTCGTTGTCGTCTAGAGCGTAAGGGCGGCGCGGCGGGTAGTGCGCGTGTCGGCGGCGGCCTGGTCAGCAGCGAGGATTGCTTTCACCGTTTCGGTGAAGGCGTCGGCCGAGGCATTGAGGTCGAGCCGGTTGGTGGTGTCGAGCAGCTTGCGATCGGTTTCGGAGACGACGCTTTCGCCATGCATGGCGCCGAGGATCGCGCCGGCCATGACGCCGATGGAGTCGGTGTCACGGCCCGAATTGACGCCGTCTTCGATCGACTTGCGGAAATCACCATCGTTGAGCAGGCAAAAGCCCAGCGCCAGCGGCAGCTCCTCGATCGCGCCGAGGCGGCTCGGCTGGTAGGCGTTGGTCAGGCGCCCGACCTTGCCTGATGTGTGGTTGACGTCGTCGCCCATCGGCGAATAGGGCGCCATGGTCTTGTGGAATTCGGCAACGACAGTGGCGTAGTCGGCCTTGGATGCCTTCAGCGTCCTTGCAGCAGCGACTATGTCGGCGATGGCATTCTTGGTGCCGTCCTTGGCAAGGGTCAGCACCGTGTCGATCACGGTGTCGATCGACGTGCCCGGAATGAAGGCCGCGGCCACGGCCGCCGCGAACACGCCGGCGGCCTCCAGGCCGTAGCTTTCCTGATGGCCCGAGGCGAAGGCGATCGCCTCGTCATAGGCGGCCTTGGGATCGCAGGCATTGACCACGCCGATCGGCGCCACATACATCGCCGCACCACAATTGACCATGTTGCCGATGCCGCCCTGGCGCGGGTCGCAGGACGCCAGCTGGTGACGCTGGAAGATCCACTTCTCGGGATAAAACAGCCGCTCGATCAGCATAGCTTCGCGCTGCAGTTCGGGCACATAACGCGGGATCCAGGCGATCTGGCGCACCATGCCGTCGGCCATGTCCCAGGCGTCGAGATGCCTGCCGGTCTCGGCATAGATATCCATCAGGCACAGCGTCATCATGGTGTCGTCGGTGACGATACCGCTGCCGCGTACACGGCCGTTGCGCGCCGTCGCGTCGAGCGACATCTTGTGCCACTGCGTTTCGAGCGATGTCACCCGCCCGTAACGGGCAGCGATCTCGGCGGCGGATAGCTTTTCGATCGGCGCTCCGATGGCGTCGCCTAGGGCGACGCCATGGATGAGCGCGCGGACCCTGCCTTTCAGCGAGAGCCCTTGTGCATCACTTGGCAGCATCAAGAACGGTCCTTGCATGTTCGTTGAGACGCTTGCCGCCGGCGGCTTCCCATTCGGCGACATACTGGTCCCACTGGTCCATCTTGGCTTCGCCGGAGATGAACTTGTAGACCCAGGCGCGATAGACGTTTTCGGTGGCGTCAAGGTCGGCGGCATAGTCGCCGGGCCAGACGAAGGAGTTGTCGGGCTTGAAGTATTTCTGGATCGTTGAAAGCGACTGCTGCGCGGCTTGCGACTGCCAGACAACAGGCGGCTGCCAGTTCGCCGCCACCATGAAGCGGGCATACCAGGTCGAGATCTTGTCGGTGACCTTGTAGCTGTCGCCCTCCTTGGTAAATTCCTGCCCTTCGAAGCCCAGGCGATCCATCATCTGGCCTTCGGGGCTTGCCATGAAGTCGAGCAGCTTCATCACCTCGGCCTCGTGCTTGGACGTCGTCGAGATCGCAAAGCCACGCGATTCCTTGGACACGTCGACTGCCGACAGGCCCTGGCCGGCCGGGCCCTTGGGCGGCGACAGCAGCACCAGCTCGGTGCCCGGATGGACCTGGCGCATCTTGCCGCCATAGATGTCGATGACTTCGCCCGACGAGCCGAAGATCACGCCGGCTTTGCCGGTGTAGAACTTGTCTTCCTTCACGTCGAACTTGGTGGTGATGTATTCGGGATCGTAGAGCCCCTGCTCGCGCAGCGAGGCGTAGAAGGCGATCTTGTCCTTCTCCTGGCTAGTGATGCGCGCATGCACCCATTCACCGGCCGCATTCTTCATCCACGAACCGGTGATGCCGAATGCCTGGTTGAAGATCGAATCCAGCTCGTTGGTGTTGTCGGCCGTGGTCACGCCATAGGTGTCGGCCTTCCCGTTGCCGTCGAGGTCGCCATCCTTGATTGCCTTGAACAGCGTCACATAGTCTTCGACGGTTTCAGGCGCCTTCAGGCCGGTCTTTTCGAGCCAGTCCTTGCGGATCACTGGCTGCGGCCCGCGCACCGGATAGACGTAGAGCAGATAAGGATAGTTCTTCAGGCGCTCGACATTATGCGGCCAGAGCGCGTCCTTGACGTGCTTGGACTCGGCGATCATGGGCGTGAGATCCTCCAGCACGCCCTGCTCGACCATCTTGGCGTCGCCGCCCTGGAAGTAGATCAGGTCCGGAATGTCGCCCGACAGCAGCATCACCGACAGCTTGTCGGCATAACCCGACGAAGGCAGGTCGACGAGTTCGATGTCGAGATCGGTGCCCTGGGCGCGCAGCGCGTCTTCGATGCGCTTGACGTGCTTGACGTCGTCGGGATTGGTCGGCCCGAAATCCTTCGACACGATACGGATCTTGACCGGCTCGGCCATGGCGGGGACAGCCACGGCAAGGCTCAGCGCCAAGGCCGTCGATGTCATCAGGAACACTCGTCTCAACATTTCATCTCCTCCGTTTGGATAGGCTTTTTGGTTAGGCACTCTTCGCCATCAGCCCTTGAGCGCGCCGCTCATGGTGCCTTTGGTGAAGAATTTCAGGATCAGCGGGTAGATCGCCAGGATCGGCACGATGGTCAGAAGGATCATGCCGGCCTTGAGCGACCTGAGATCGATCTGACTGGCGCCGGTATTGTTGTTGGCGTTGTCGATGCCGACGATGGCAAGCTTGTCGCCGTCGATGACGAACTGGCGCAGCACCACCTGCAGCGGCCATTTGCTCTGGTCGTTGAGGTAGATCATCGCGTGGAAGAACTCGTTCCAATGGAAGACGAGGTAAAACAGCGAGATCGTTGCCAGCGCGGGCTTGGCCAGCGGCAGCACCACATACCAGAACACCTGGAATGGGTTGGCGCCGTCGAGCTCGGAAGCCTCGAGCAGCTCCTTGGGAATTTCCTCGAAGAAGCGGATCAGGATAATCAGGTACCAGGCGTTGACCGCCTTGTAGAGGATCACCGACCAGTAGCTGTCGAGCAACCCGAGCCGCTTGTTGACGAAATATTCGGGGATGATGCCGGGCTCGAAAACGATTGTGACGAGCACCAGGATGAACAGCGCCTTGCGCCCCGGCAGGCCGGGCCGCGACAGGCCCCAGGCCATCAGCGCGGTACCGATTACGCCGATCAGCGTGCTGACAAAGGTGATCAGGATCGAGTTGAAGATGCCGCGCTGCACATTGGGATGTTGCAGCAGGACGGTCCAAACCTCGAGCGAGAAGCCCCTCGGCAGGATGGTCAGTCCGCTCATGCCCGGTACCCTGCCCGGCTCGGACAGCGACACCGCCAGGAGGTTGAGGATCGGCTGCACCGTAACGACGACGAGCAGCAGAAGCGTCGAAACGATAATGGCGTATTCGATGCGTTCGAGCGGGGTCTTGCGCGACAAAGCCATCACCAGACTCCCTTGCCGGTCAAGCGCTTGGACACGAAATGGGCGGTGACGATCATCATCGTGCCAAGCACCGCCTTGAACAGGCCAGCCGCGGTCGCCAGCGAGTATTCGCCGGTCTGCAGGCCGATGCGGTAGACATAGGTGTCGACGATATCGATCTTGGAACGGACCACGTCGTTGGAGAAGTTGATGACCTGGTTGAGGTCGGCGTTGAGGAACATGCCGGCGTTGAGGATAAACAGCGTGGCGATCGTCGGCACGATGCCGGGCAGCGTGACGTGCCAGATCTTCTGCCAGCGGTTGGCACCGTCGATCTCGGCGGCGTCATAAAGCTGCTGGTCGATGGCGATGATCGCGGCGAGATAGAGCAGGCTGTCCCAGCCGGCCGAGCGCCAGATCTCGGTGAATACCAGCACCCAGCGGATGGCGCCGGTGTCGGTCATGAACGAGCGCGGCGCGATGCCGGCCATGCCCATCAGATTGTTGACCGCGCCGTCGGTGGGCGACAGTGCAGCGATGAAGACGCCTGCAATGACCACCCAGGACAGGAAATGCGGCAGATAGATCGCCGACTGGATGAACTTGCGCAGGCGTCCGCCGCGCACCTCGTTGATCAACAGCGCCACCAGGATCGGCACCGGCAGGAAGAAGGCCATCTTCATCGCCGAGATGATCAGCGTGTTGGCCAGCACCTGCCAGAACACCGGCGATGCAAACAACACGTAGAAATGCTTGAGCCCGACCCAGATGTTGGGCGGAACGATCCTGACCTGCTCAAAGGCGATGCGCGCTTCCCAGATCGGGAGGTAATGCAGCACCAGGAAGAACGCCAGGCCCGGCGCCATCATGACGTAGAACGGCCACCAGCGGCGCCAGCCATTGGCGAACGCCGTCGCCCGTTTCGGCTTGCCGCGAACCGCCGATTTGGGAACGTTCCCAATTCGCGGCGCATTCAGCGTCTGATCATGGTCCGTCATCGTCAGTTACCTCCCGTCCCCGACCGCGCGTTTGGGCTGGTTCAGCGACAGGTCGGCAAGCGACCCACGCTCGATCAGCCGGCACGGCAGGAACACCCGGCCGTGCTCCGAACGGCCGGCAATTTCATCGAGCAGGCAATCGAGAGAACGCACGCCCATCTCGCGGCCCGGCTTGGCGACTGTTGTCAGCCCTGGCCAGGAGAATGCACCGGCCGGCACGCCATCGAAACCAAGGATCGAAACATCTTCAGGGCAGCGCAATCCGGCTTCGCGCACGGCGACCATGGCCCCCAGCGCCATCAGGTCGTTGGCGGCGAATACCGCGAAATGGCCAACCCGGTCGCGTTTAAGCAGGCGTTTCATCGCCGTGCGCCCGCCCTCGACGGTGTATTCGCCGTCTTCCATTGGCAGCGCCGCCGGATCGACGTCGCGCTCGACGCAATGCTCATGGAAGGTGCGCAGGAACCGGGCGCGGGCGATGCGCGACTTGGGCCCGAGGATCAGCGCCGGCGCGTGGTGGCCCTTGGAAACCAGGTGATCCATGCCCAGCCGCACGGCCTGCGCGATGTCCGAGCCGACGCTTGAGGTCGAAGGGAAGCGCTCGGCACTCGAGCCGATAAGGACGAAAGGCAGGCCGAAGCGGTCGAGGTCGTCAAAATTGTCGGCCACTGGATTGATGATCGCACCATCAACGCGTGCCTGGCGCAGGGCGCGCAAATGGCTGGCTTCGCGATCGTGGTTCCAGTCGGAGGAAAAGACCAAAAGCGACGCGCCGTTTTCGGCGGCGCGGTCCTGGGCGCCACGGGCAACCTCGGCCCAGAACGGGTTGGTGATATCAGGAATGACGAGACCGAGCAGCCCTGTACGTCCCGAGCGCATGCCAACGGCGAGATCATTGCGCTCGTAGCCGACAGCCTTGGCAGCCTCCAGCACCCGTTCGCGCGCCTCGTCGGTCACGTTGGAGGCACCGGACAACGCGCGGCCGGCGGTGCTCTTCGAGACACCCGCCTTCTCCGCGACATCAATGATCGTCGGACGCCTCCGCTGCACCTGCACGCTCCTCCTCAGCGATGTTGTGGGAACGTTACCACGACAGCGATTGATCGGCAAGGTGGTGAACAAATGTTTGCCTGCCTGGCCTGCAAGGTCCGCAGCTACGCGCTCGCTGCCACCGGCCCGTTGAGGTGACACGGCGCCTTGGTGCGACTAATGCATATGGGAGCGACCTTCCCAGATTTCGGGAATACGTGCGAGCTCCTCAACCACCTTGCTTTAGAATTTCAAGGAATCTGAATGCATTGCGGTTGGGACAGCGTCGGTCACGCCGTCGAATTCCATTTCACCAACCACCGCGATCTGCCCGCCGTTGGGTTCCACGGCGAGGCGCGAGGAAATTCTACGGGTCAGCCCTGCACACGCCTTGGCAGGTCACATAGGCCTTACACGCCGGCAGCGGTCAGCCCGCGGCGCGACGCAGCGGCTGGCGCAGGATCGCCGAGCCTCCTGCCGCCTGGACGGCGAGGCTGCCATAAGTGATACCGGCGGCAAGGCAGGCTTCCTCGGACTGTCCCGACAGCCAGGCATCGACAAAACCGGCGTTGAAGGCGTCGCCCGCGCCCGTCGTGTCAATGACCGGAACCGCTTCCGCCCGCCGGTGCAGCAACTGGCCGCTGGCCTTCAGCCATGCGCCTTCGCCGCCCGCTTTCAGTGCGACGACCGGAAAGTCCTTGGACAGAATCTCGATCGCCGCGATCGGATCGTTCTCGCGGGTGATCGCGGTGGCCTCTTCCATATTGGGCAGGAAGAGGTCGACGCCCGCGCAGCGATCAAGCAGTTCGGCTTCGTAGATCAGCGTCTCGTCCCAGCTCGGATCGAGCGAGACGGTGAACCCCTTCGCCTTGGCACGCGTCACCAGATCGGGGATCTCGTGCAACGTGGCATACTCGGCGATGTGCAGATGGCCAGCATCGCTCCAGTCGAGCGCGGCATCGAGCGTTGACGGCAGGGCAGTTCCGGCACGCCGCGACAGGAAGGCGCGGTCGTTGCCGATCACTGAGGCGACCGTGACCTGCGGCCCCGCACCCGCTGAATGCTCGACGAAGCGCAGGTCGACATTGCTAGCGCCGAGTTCGGCTTCGATCCCTGATGACAGCGAGTCGGTGCCTAGGCGCGCGACCAGAGCGACCTGACGGCCGGCATGGGCCATGTGGGCAGCCGCGATGAACGCGCCGCCGCCGGCAGCCATCTTCATGTCCTGCGCAAACACCTCACGTCCCGGCTCCGGCAACGACGCCAGGCCGGTGAAAATCAGGTCGCAGTAAATCCGCCCGATGCTGAGCACTGCCGGACGCTTGGCATTTCCCGAAGTCATTGCCGGCCCAGGCTCTTCTCGGTCTTGGCATCGAAGAGGTAGAGGCTGCCGGGTGCGGCGCGGCAGGTCAGTGTGCTGCCCGTCGCCGGAATGAACTTGCTCGGCGCGGTGGCAATCACAGCATTGCCGTCGACATCGAGATGCACCAGCGTTTCTGGTCCAAGCGGTTCGACCGCCGTCACCGTGCCGGTGAGTTCCAGGCCGCCTTCGGCCTTTTCGATGGCCGCCGTCAGTTGATGCGGGCGTACGCCGATCAGGATGTCGCCGCCGGCAGCGGGCTCGATGCCCTTGCCGTTCTTGCGCCCCGGCACCAGGTTCATCGACGGGCTGCCGATGAAGCGGGCGGTGAACACATCGACGGGATTTTCGTAGAGATCGGTCGGCGTGCCCACCTGCAGGATGTGGCCATCCTTCATCACCACGATGCGGTCGGCCATGGTCATCGCTTCGACCTGGTCGTGGGTAACGTAGACGGTCGTCGTCTTGAGCTTCTGGTGCAGGCGCTTGATCTCAATGCGCATCTGGGCGCGCAACTGGGCATCGAGGTTGGACAAGGGCTCGTCGAACAGGAAGGCGGAGGGGTTGCGCACCATGGCGCGGCCGATGGCGACGCGCTGGCGCTGACCACCCGACAGGGCCGCCGGACGACGGTCGAGATACTTCTCCAGGCCAAGAATCTTGCCCGCTTCTTCGATGCGCTTGTCCTTTTCAGCCTTTGACAGCTTCGAGGTGTACAGCCCGAAGCCGATGTTCTGGCGTACGGTCAGGTGTGGATAGATGGCGTAGTTCTGGAACACCATGGCGATGTTGCGCTGCTTGGGATCGCGCTCGTTGACCACCTCACCGCCGATCTTGAGCGTACCGCCGGAGATGTCTTCGAGGCCGGCAATCATGCGCAGGGTCGTCGACTTGCCGCAGCCCGAAGGCCCGACGAAGACGACGAATTCGCCGTCTGCGATTTCAAGGTCGATGCCCTGGACGACGTCTACCTTGCCGTAGCGCTTGACCAGCTTTTCAAGTTCGATCGTCGCCATCAGCGCGCCCCTACCAGTGCCTTGAATTTCTCACCGAGTTCTTTCGCGGCTTTCGCCTCGCGCTCGGCATGGTTGTTGGCTGTCGCCGCAAAGGACGTAGCCTTGTCCCTGTAGACGCCAATCGCCTCCGCCATCGCAGCCGGTGCCGGGCCGCCGAAGCGGTCACGCACGGCAACGAAATGCTCCGGCGAGACGATCTCTTCGAACTTGTCGCGGCCGAAACTCGGTTCGCGCCCGGTCGAATGCCTGAAGGCATCGAGGAACGGCCCGTAGCCGTCCTTGGCAAGCCCGCCACCTGCCGCAACCACTGCCTTGGCAACTGTTGCCGCGATCTCGTGCGCCTCGCGGAAGGACAAGCCTTCGATGCGGACAAGCGAGTCGGCAAGTTCGGTGATGGTGATGCAGGAGCGGCGGATGTTTTCGGCCACCCGCTCCGGATCAATGCGGATCGCACTGATGAAGGCAGCGAGCAGGTCGAGCACGCGCGATGCCGCAGTGAACGCCTCATAACCCATCGACTGGGTTTCGCCCTCGCTGTCGTTCATGTCGGTGAACGGCGTGTTGTGGATGACGCCGAGGACCGTGCGGGCCCGGCCCATCGTCTGGCTGGCCAAAAGGCGCATATGCTCGATCGGCACCGGATTGCGCTTCTGCGGCATGATCGACGAGATCTGCACGAAGGCGTTCGGCACATAGACCTGGCCGACCTCGAAGCTCGTCCAGAACTGGAAGTCCTGGATCATGCGGCCGAGATGCAGGAACATCAGCTCGATAGCCGAATAGGTCGAGGTGATGTAGTCCGACGCCGCGATGCAGCTATAGGAATTGCGCAACGGCGCGGCAAAGCCGAGCAGATCGGCGACGCGCTTGCGGTCGATCGGAAAACCCGAAGTGGTGATGGCGGCGGCACCCATCGGCGACAGGTCGACGATTTTCCGCGCCTCTTCGAAACGCTCGATGTCGCGGATCAGCACTTCGATGGCAGCCGCCAGGTAATGCCCGAAAGTCGAGGGCTGGGCCGGCTGGCCATGCGTGTAGGCAACGATCAGCGTTGCCTTCTCGCGATCGGCAGCGTCGATCATCGCGCCCAACAGATGCCGCGCCTTGACCATCAGCGCATCGATGCGCTGCTTGAGCCCGAGCTTGAACAGCGTGTGGTCGATGTCATTGCGCGAGCGCGAAGTATGCAGGCGTCCGGCGACGTCGGCTCCGAGGCGGGCCTTCAGTTCCTTTTCGATGAGGAAGAAGAAGTCCTCGACTTCGCCGGTATAGACGAGCGCGGACGGATCGACCTCCCGGTCGATGGCTTCCAATGCCCCGGCGATCGCCGACGCCTGCTTGGCGTCGAGAATGCCCGTCTCGGTCAGCATCACCAGATGCGCCCGGTCGATGGCGCGGAAGCCGTCGACATGGTGGGTCTTAGCGCCGTCAAACAGCGGCTTCAGCACCGTTTCCTTGTAGACAGGATCGGGGAAGACCGATCTGTCGGCGAGCTTGGGGTTCAGTTCAGGCATGTCTTATCCTTTGAGCCCTGCCAGCATGACGCCGCGGACGATGTAGCGCTGCAGGATGATGAAGACGATCAGGGTCGGCAGCGTGGCGATCGCCGCACCGGTCATGATCATTTCCCACTGGATGGACTGTTCCACCGCGAAGCTCGATAGCCCCACCGGCAGAGTGTAGAGTTCGCGGCTGGTGGTCACGATCAGCGGCCAGAAGAACGCCGTCCAGTTGCCGAGGAAGGTGAAGATGGCGAGCGCAGACAAGGCCGGCGTCACCAGCGGCATTGCCACTTTCCAGAAGATCTGGAACTCGTTCAGGCCATCGACGCGCGCAGCTTCGAGGAAGTCGTTGGGCACGCCTTCGAAGAACTGCTTCATCAAGAAGGTGCCGAAGGCCGTCATCATCCCGGGGAACATGATGCCCCAGTAGCTGTCCAGCCAGCCGAGCTTGCTCGACATCAGGTACCACGGGATGACAAGCATCTCGGTCGGGATCATCAGCGTCGACAAAATCGCGAGGAAGATGAAATAGCGGCCGCGGAACTCGAATTTGGCCAGGGTGTACCCGACGAGACTGTCGAAGAAGACGTTCGACAGCGTCACCATCACCGCCACGAACATCGAGTTGAAGAACCAGCGCATGAAGCGCCCGTCGGCCAGGATAGCGATGTAGTTGGCGAGTGTCGGTGCCGCCGGAATGAGCCTGAGGTCATAGACCTGGCCCGCCGTCTTGAACGACGTCGAGAACATGAAGGCCAGCGGCGTCACCATGATCAGGCCGCCGATGAACAGCAGCGTCCAGGTGAGGATGCGACCGGGCCGAAGATTGGCGTGGGAAAGCGCCGGCGTTTGGGTGACGGCACTCATTTCTTTTCCCTCAGGATCCAGAGCTGCAACAGCGACACGAACAGCAAGATGGTGAACAGCACGACCGTCTGTGCCGCTGCATATCCCATCGCGTAGGACGAAAACGCCGTCTGGTAGATCATCAGCACCAGCGGCTTGGTCGAGCCGAGCGGGCCGCCCGGATCGTTGGTGGTCATGTTGTAGACCTGGTCGAAGATGCGCAGGAAGCCGATCGACGAGAATACGACGAGGAACACGGTCGTCGGCTTGAGCAGCGGCAGGGTGATTTTGCGCAGGATCGCCCATTCGCCGAGGCCGTCGATGCGTGCCGCCTCATAGAAGGTGTTGGGGATCGACCGCAAGCCGGCCATGAAGATGATGATCTGGAAGCCAAGGCCGGCCCAGATCGCCGTCAGCATGATCGACGGCAAAGCCTGGTCGACCGAGCGGATGAAGGGCTGCTGCGGAATCCCGATCGTGCCGAGCGCATTGTTGATTACCCCGATCGGTGCCGGCTGATAGAACCAGCGCCACACCCAGGCCATGGCGGCAGCCGTGGTCAGGTAGGGAAGGAAATAAAGACCGCGGATCAGCCCGTGCATGAAACGCACGCGGTCGAGGTGGTAGGCAATGACGAAGGACAGCAACAGGCTGATCGGCGTGCCGACGAGCAGATAGGCAAAGGTGTTCTTGAACACCTTCCAGAACTGCGGGTCGGCGAACAGCTTTTCGTAGTTAGCAAGGCCGATGAACTGCGGCGGCTTCAGAAGGTCCCAGTTGGTCAGCGAAAGCCAGAAGGCTTCGATTGTCGGGTAAAAGCGGATCACCGAATAGAACAGGATCGGCAGAGCGAGGAAACTCCACACCCACACCAGCCGCTTCGTCCGCATGGAACGGCGTTCCCAGAAGGTCCCGCCGGGGCGGCTCACCGCCGCCCCCTGTTGATCCGCTGTCACAGACATCAAGCCTTCGCCTTACTTGGGGGCTGCGGCGTCGATGATCGCCTGCTCGGCCGCTGCGGCCTGTGCGAGCGAATCCTTCACCGACTGGCCTTCGAGCAGCACGCGGTTGGCCATGTCGATGGTGGTCTGGCGCTGGGCTGCCTCATCAACGAACATGGTGGTGCGGGCGTATTCGAGACCCTTGAGGAACGGACCGTAGATCGGGTCCGCAAGGTTGGCCTCGGTCATCGCAGCAGTACGACGTGCCGGCAGTTCGCCAACCGTCTTCAGCCAGACGTCCATGGCCTCGGGCGAGGAGATGTAGGCCAGGAACTTCTTCGAGGCCTCGAGCTTTTCGCCGCTTGTCGTGGCCGAGATGCCGTTGGCGAAGTAGCTGGCATAGTTCGAGCGGGTGCCGTCGTCATTGGCCGGCAGTTCGGTCACGCCCCATTCGAAGCCTTCGATCGACTTGAACGCGCCGAGGCGGAAGGTGCCGTCGATGGTCATTGCCGCCATGCCGGCACGGAATGCCGCCTGGCCTTCGTCCATGAAGCCGGCCTGGCCGATCTTCTTTTCGGTCTGCAGGTCGGTGTAGAACTTCAGGGCCTTTTCACCGGCCTCCGTGTTGTAGGCCACCTTGCGGTCGCCGTCGGTGTAGGGCTGGCCGCCGAACTGGCGGACCAACACTTCACGCCACCACTGGTGGTCCTGGCCGGCCATGTCGAGGGTCGAGCCAGCGACGATCAGGTTGCCGGCAGCATCGCGCTTGGTCGCCTTCTCGGCGGCCGCGACAAACTCGTCGAGCGTCTTGGGCGGGTTCGCCGGGTCGAGACCAGCTTCGGTGAACAGCTTCTTGTTGTAGAACAGTGCCAGCGAACGCACCGCAGTCGGCAGGCCGTAATAATCCTCGCCGCGCTTCATGGCGCTGACGATCGGGAAGAATTCGCTTTCGATCTTGTCGTGCGGGAACGCATCGGTCGGCAGTGGCTGCAGCAGGCCACCGGCAACGAACTTGTCGAGCCAGCCGTAAAACAGCTGCATCACGTCAGGGCCCTGCCCGCCCATCTTCGCGGCGATCACGCGCGTCTGGTAGTCGGCATAGGGGAAGGTCGTCTGCTTGACGGTGATGTCTGGATTGGCCTTCTCGAAATTCTCGATCAGCTGGTCCATCGCCTTGACGCGCGAGTCGAAGACATATTGCCAATATTCGATCTCGACGGCCTGGGCCGCGTTGAGTGCCAGCGTGCTGAAACCAGCAATCAGTCCGGCAAATAGGGTTGCTCTGCGCATGTAAACCTCCATCTGCGCCCGCCGGAAAATCCGGGCTTCGGGCGGTGATTATCCCCTTGGACCGTAGCCTCGCATGCAGACGAAGCCCGGGCCGTCTCGTGACTCCGATGCCGTCGGACGCGAGCGGATCACGCTCGACAAAAACATGCACCAGCAAAGCTGCGGATCCTCCCCGCACACTGCCTATACGCTTTCCTGCCGGACGCCTTTTGTCAATAAGATAATTTACTTGAATTAATCTGTTGCGGGGTTCGGGCCTTCCGCGTTATCAATTTTGCAACTGAAGTCAGGATGCGCGAAATGGCGTTTCAGCCGGGCAGCACACATCAGGTCACTTTGGGTAACAACCCCGAGCGCAGCCGCGACCATAACCGTCGCGTGGTGCTCGACGTCGTGCGCCGCAACGGCGCCTTGGGGCGCATGCATATCGCCCGGCTAACGCATCTGACCGCGCAGGCCATCGCCAACATCGTCGACGAGCTGGTCAGCGAAAACCTGTTGATGGAGACCGGGCGCCTACGCTCCGGTCGCGGCCAGCCGCCGATCCAGTTCGCCGTCAACCCTGATGGCGCCATGACGATGGGCATCGAGATGGCCTCCGACCACATGGTGGCGACAGTGCTCGACCTGTCGGGTCAGCCGCGCTCCAGGCGGATCATGCCGGTCAGCGACACCAGCCCGAGCCAGGTCATCGCCCATCTGCGCGCCGAGCTGGACACGGTCAGGTCGACGTTCAAGTCACGGCTGCTCGGGATCGGCGTGGTCATGCCCGGCCCGTTCGAGATCGAGGGCATGACCTCGGTCGGCCCGACGACGCTGCCGGGCTGGGCCAATATCGATGCGGCGAGCCTGCTCAGCGAGGCGTGCGGCGAGCCGGTGACGGTGGAAAACGACGCCAATGCCGCGGCCGTCGGCGAACGCTTCTTCGGCGCTGGCCACGCCATCTCCAGTTTCTGCATGGTCTATTTCGGTGCCGGCCTCGGCCTTGGCATGATCCAGGACGGTGCGCCGTTCCGCGGCGCCTTCGGCAATGCCGGCGAAATCGGCCATGTCGTCGTCGTCCCGCGCGGCCGGGCCTGCCCATGCGGCCAGCACGGATGCCTTGAGCGCTACGCCTCGGTCCATGCGCTGCGCGAAAAGCTTTGCGACGCCGGCATCCCCGACTGCGATTTCGCCGACTTCGCCGACCTCCATGCCAAGCGCCATCCGGTGCTTTTGGAGTGGATGGACGAGACCGCGACCTATCTCGCGCCAATGATCGCGATGATCGAAAACATCCTTGATCCCGAGACGGTGATCCTTGGCGGCATGTTGCCCGATGCGATCATCGACGAGCTGATCGAACGGATGGGACCGTTGCCGATCTCGGTCGCCAGCCGGAGGACCCGCGCCCTGCCCCGCGTCATGCGCGGCCAGACCGGGCAATACACAGCGGCACTCGGTGCCGCCGCACTGCCGCTGTTTGAGGTGGTCACGCCCAAGCTCGGAACAGCCGCCACCTCGCATACCGAATAGCAGACTGAAATACCGGAGACCTGAATGCCGAGCGCTCGCGAACGTATTGAACGACAAAAGGCCAGCCCGTCGCTGCTCAGGCTTCACCGTGCCCTCAGCCGTCTCAAGTCCACCGTCACCATGATGAACACCGGCGCGCATCCTGACGACGAGCAGAGCGGCCTGCTTGCCTGGTTCCGTTTGGGCCTTGGCATGCGCGTCATCGTTGCCTGCTCGACACGCGGCGAAGGCGGCCAGAACTCGCTCGGGCCTGAGCGTCTGGGTGTGCTCGGCATGATGCGCACGCGCGAGATGGAAGAGGCCGCGCGCGAGCTCGATGCCGACGTCGTCTGGCTCGGCCATGGTCCCGACGACGAAGTGCATGATTTCGGCTTCTCCAAGGACGGCGACCAGACCTTTACCCGCTGGGGCGAAATGCGAACTGTCGAGCGGCTGGTGCGCGCCTATCGCAGCGAACGGCCTGACATCGTCATTCCGACCTTCCTCGACGTTCCCGGCCAGCATGGCCATCACCGCGCCATGACCCGCGCCGCCGAAAAGGCGATCAAGCTTGCAGCAGACCCGGAAGCGTTCCCTGAGCATTTCAAGGAAGGCATGAGCCCTTGGCAGGTGGCGAAATACTACCTGCCGGCATGGTCCGGTGGCGGCGATACCTATGACGACGAAGTTCCGCCGCCCGATGCCACGGTTGTCGTGGACGCACCCGGCCGCGAACCGGCGACAGGCGCGGAATATGACCGCATCGGCGAATGGTCGCGCTACTATCACGCCTCGCAAGGCATGGGTCATTGGCCGAGCATACCAAAATCACGCTGGCCACTGCACCTGCTGCTGGCCGCCAACGGCACCAAGGCCGAGGCGTCGGTGCTCGACGCCCTGCCGGCAACGCTCGCCGATCTCGCCGCATCACAAGACCTCTCCTCTGAAGCTGCACAGGCACTGAACGCCGTTGGTTTGGCCGTCGACAAGGCAATCGCAGCCTTCCCACACGCCGATGCGATCATTGCAACGCTTGCCGAAGCGGCCACCCAGCTCGACGCTGCCCGCAACAATGCCTCGCCCGCTTTCCTCGAACTCCATCGCCATCGCCTCGACCGCAAGGCACGCGAGATCGACGCCGCCTTGATCGAGGCCGCAGGCATCTTCGACCGTGCGACGCTGTCGCCGTCGACGGTTTCGCCGGGGGAAACGGCTGATCTCGTTGTCGACCTGTCCCCTGCCAGCGAGAGCCGCTCGGTGGAGATCGAAGCGGTCCTGCCCAATGCCCTCACGGCCAAGGCGGAGACCGTCACTGGACGCCGGCGCAGCCTGAAGGTAGCAGCCGCGGACGACGCTGCATTCACCAAGCTCTATCCGCCGTCATGGTCCGCGCTCGGCGGCAATGGCGATGCCCATGTCGTCATCTCGGCCAAGTTCGGCGATCACACCGCCCGCGCCACCTTCGACCTCGGGGAGCCATTTGCCGTGTTGCCGGCAAGCTCTGTCGTGATGGAGCCCGAAGCGCTGATCGTACCGCTTGAGGGCACCAGGCGCGAATGGCCGATCAAACCTGTCGTCGCCGGCAAGGACGCGGCCGTCTCGCTTAACATGGACGGCGGCTGGTCGCTGGCCCATGCGGAAGGCGGCCAGGTCATCCGCGCGCCCGAAGCACGCGTCGCCGGGCTTGCTACAATCACCCCGCTGGTCGGCGGCAGGCCTGCATTGCGGCTGACCCCGATTGCCTATCCGCATATCGGCCGCGTTACCCACCGCCAGCCGGAAGCGCTGCGCGTGCTCACGCTTGACCTCAAGCTGCCGCAAGGCGCTGTTGTCGGTTATGTCGGAGCAGGTGCCGACCGCGTCGGCCTGTGGCTGTCGCGCATGGGGCTCGACGTCACCGAACTCGACGCCAAGGCGCTGGCCGGCGACCTCAGCCGATACACCACCATCGTCGTCGGCATCTTTGCCTTCGGCATTCGCAAGGATTTGGCCGCCGCTACCGAGAAGCTGCACCGCTTCGTCGAAAATGGCGGCCACCTTGTCACCCTTTACCACCGCCCGACCGACGGTTGGGATCCACTAGCGACGCCGCCGAGGAAACTCGAGATTGGCTCGCCGTCTTTACGCTGGCGCGTAACGGATCCGACCGCCGAGGTTACGGTGCTGGTGCCGGACCACGTCCTGCTCAAAGGGCCGAACATCATCGGCCCGCAGGACTGGTCCGGCTGGAACAAGGAGCGCGGGCTCTATTTTGCCGCGCGCTGGGACGAGGCCTATCAGCCTCTGCTGGCCATGCACGACGCCAACGAGCAGCCACTGATGGGCGCGCTGGTCTCGGCTGCGATCGGCAAAGGCCGTCATACCCACACGAGCCTCGTCCTGCATCACCAGATGGACAAGCTTGTGCCGGGAGCATTCCGCCTGATGGCAAATCTTGTCCAGCCAGCCTGACAGCACGGTGACGCCCGAGGCGGGGGACGAGCGTCACAAGGCCAATCGCGAGGGCGTGGTCTGGGTGCTCGCCGACATGCTGCTGGTCTCCGGCGGCATGACGGCGCTCGTCAAGGCGCAAGGGCTGATCTATCCGGCGTTCCAGCTCGTCTTCATCCGGGCGATGATCGGCCTGCTGTTCATCCTGCCGCTGATCTGGCGCCATCGTCACCACATCCGCCACACCAAGCATCCCTGGCAGAACATCTCGCGCATCAGCTGCAACGCGATTGCGCTGACCAGCCAGTTCATGGCCTACACGCTGCTGCCGCTGGCGGTGGTCAATGCGCTGAGCTTTTCCAGGCCGCTCGTCACCATGGCCATGGCCGTCGCCTTTCTCGGCGAGACGGTGTCGCGGCTGCGCTGGGTGGGTGCTGCCTTTGCCTTTGCCGGCGTGCTCGTCATGCTGGCGCCCGGCGGTGTCGAATGGAACCTCGGCCTGCTCGCCGTGTTCGCCACGGTCGTCTTCGGCTCGCTCGCCATCATCCAGACGCGCATGCTGCGCGATGAAAACACCACCGTGATGATGGTGTTCTACACCGTCGGCCTCGCGGTCATCACCGCTGTTCCCGCCATCTTCGTCTGGCAGCCGGTCAAGATGTTCGACTGGGTGCCCCTGCTCGGCATCGGGCTTCTGGCGCAGGCCGGGCAATACTGCTTCCTGCGTGCCTATCGCCTCGCCGACGCCAGCGTGCTCGCCCCCATCGGCTATCTCTCGATCGTCGTGACGACGGCTGCCGGCTATGCCTTCTTCGACGAAGTGCCCGACCAGCGCATCGTCATCGGCGCGGTCGTTGTCCTCGCCGCGTTGCAGACCACTGCCTATCTCGAACGCCGCGCCAACAGGAAATAACGGCAGACCTGACTGTTTGGCTTGGTGATCACCATAAGCCGGCGATCACCAAGCTTCCCAAATCACCGGTCTTTGCCCCCAAGCGGAGGCGTAGCCGAGATCGGACGAAATCAGCTGGTGACGCCCATCACCTTGCCGAGATAGGCGACATATTCGCCGAATTTCGGCATTGCGCGCGTTGCTGCGGCGTTGCGCGGTCGCGGCAAGTCGATAACCACTTCCTCGATGATCTTGCCGGGCCGGTCGGCCATGACCAGCACCCGGTCCGACAAAAACACCGCCTCGGCGATGCTGTGGGTGATCAGCATCACGGTCTTGCGATGCTCCTGCCAGATGCGCAGCAGCTCGACATTGAGCTTGTCGCGGGTCAGCGCATCGAGTGCGCCGAAGGGCTCGTCCATCAGCAGGATCGGCGGATCGAGCACCAGCGCCTGGCCGATCGAGGCGCGCTGACGCATGCCACCCGACAGCTGGTGCGGATGGGCATCGGCGAACTTGGTCAACGACATTACTTCGAGGATCTTGTCGACGGCGCTGTCGCGCGCGGCAGCCGGCATGTTGCGGATGCGCGCGCCGAGCTCGACATTACCGCGCACGGTCAGCCACGGCAGCATGTTGTTGGTCTGGAACACGACGCCAATGTCTGGCCGCGGCGTCAGCACCTTCTCGCCCTTGATGGTGGCGATGCCGGACTCGTAGGGGATCAGGCCGGCGACGATGCGCAAGAGCGTGCTCTTGCCGCAGCCGCTCGGCCCGAGGACCGAAACGAACTCCTGGTTCCTGATGCCGAAGTTGATGTCTTCGAGCGCCTTGACCTTGCCGAAAGCCTTGTTCAGACCCTTGGCTTCGATGTGGATGGCAGCAGCGTCAGCGACCGGCCGTTCCTGGCCCGGATGGGGCTCGTGTTTCATGGCCGTCGCCGACATGTTTTCCTCCCGAAATGCAACGTTCATACCTGGATACCCCGCCACCAGACGGACTTGGCCGCGAATTCGATCAGGGCATAGAGCACCAGCGAGATCAGCGTAATGACGATGATGCAGCCGAACACCAGATCGGTGCGCGACGACGCCGTGCCCAGCATGATCAGGTTGCCGAGGCCGCGATCCGAGCCGACCAGTTCGCCGATGATCGCGCCAATCATGGCAAGCGGCATGGCAACGCGGCAGCCGTCGATGAAGCTCGGCAGCGCGCTTGGCAGCCGCAGCGTGGTGAAGGTCCGCCATGGCCCTGCATTCAGCGCGCGGAAGTGCTCCTCGAGGTTCTTCGACGTACCGGCGAAACCGCCGAGTGTCGCCACGACGATCGGGAAGAAGGCGAACAGGAACGCCATCGCCACCTTGGAGATGAAGCCGTAGCCGAACCAGACGATCATCAGCGGCGCAAGCGCGCTCTTGGGCGTCGTCTGCAAGGCAGTGACCAGCGGATAAATGGTGCGCTGGGCGAAGGGCGAGACGTAGACGATCATGCCGAGCAGAACGCCGACGATGACGGCGGCGGTGAAGCCGATCAGCACCTCGCCGAGCGTGTACATCGAATGCTCGAAAATTTGGTCCTTGGATTCCCAGACCGCGACGGCGATCGACGAGATGGGGGGCAGAATGTAGCTTTTTACTTCGAAGTAACGGACGCCATACTCCCAGAAGAGCAGAAACGCACCGAAAAACGAAATGACTTGGACATAGGCGGCAAGTCGTGAACTAACGCCTGACATAGAGGCCTCCGAAGAGCAATTGTTGGCATCCGTGGTGAATGGGCGCCGGCTGGTGGCCGACGCCCCTGCAGGTCATTTGCCCTGCTTGTCCTTCACCACCTGATGGGGTGGCGGCACGACGAAGCGCTTGAAGTGCCACTGGTCGAACGCATCGATGTTGCGTTCCCACACCTGCGGCGTATGCGGGCTGTCCTCTGTCACCTGGATCATGTCGCAATAGATCTCGCAGTTATTGCCGTCGGGATCCTTGAACACGAGGAAGCAGTTGGCTCCCGGCCCATGCTTGCCGATGCCGCGGACAATCTCCACACCGCGCTGCTGCAGCATCTCGGCCGCAGCTTCCATGTCTTCCAGGCTGTCGACCAGATAGGAGAAATGTTCGAGACCGGGCCGCGAATATTTCGGCAGATCGTCGCGATCGGGCGAGTCCTCCGGTATCTGCGACAAAGCGAGATCGTGGTGGTCGCTTCCCGCACGCAGGAACACCATCTTGTCCTCGATCCAGTCCGAAACCTCCAGTCCAACGACGCTTGTGTAGAACTCGACGGACTTCTTGATGTCGCGGACCATCAGGACCATGTGGCCCAGCTTCCTGACATTGATCTTCTTCTTCATGTGCCTCATCCAGGGCTGAGCCAGCCTTAGCGACTGATGTTGCGATACAGGTCGTCGGTCTTGATGGTGTCGTCGAGAACGAAGGCGTCACGCACGAAGCCCATCGTCTTTTCCATGCGGTCGGCACGGACAAAACCCAGGTCCTTGTTTTCCGCCTGCGCGTCTCGGACCAGCGTGTTGATCTGCTTGATTTGCTCAAGCACCACGCTCGTCTTCAACGTCGGATACTGCTTGACGATCAGGTCGGCTGCTTCCTCGGGGTGCTGCGCAATATATTCGTAGCCGCGATAAGACGCATCGAGGAACTTATCCACGACCTCGGGCTTCTCGGCCAGCATCGCCTCGGTGGTGACGAAGCCGCTGCCATACATGTCGAGGCCGAAGTCGCGATACTTGATCATGCCGATCTTCTTGCCCGTCTCCTTGGCGTTTTCGGTCAGGATCGGCAGGCTGGCGCCTTCCCAGCACTCGGCGAGGTCGACCTGTCCTTCGAGGAAGGCCGAAGTGATGACAGCCGGATTCATACGCAGAAGCTTGAGGTGTTCTTTCGGCAAGCCGTTCTGTTCGAGCCAGGTCGGAACGATGTTCTGTACCGGCGAGGTGGCGCCGCCACCGACCGACTTGCCGCTGAAATCGGCGAGCTTCGGTTCGGCTGCGCCTTCTTTCTGGAGGTAGCACAAGGCGCCCGGCCAGACGGTGTTGATCGAGCCGACGAACACGGCCTTGCCACCATTGGCGCGGTTGAGAATGACGCTGACCGGGTCACCGTAACCGATGTCGAACAGGCCCTGGTCGATCTCGTTGACGGTTCGCTGGCCGCCATAGCCCTGGTAGACAGTCACGTCGAGACCGGCCTCGTCGTAAAAGCCCTTGGCCTTGGCCACGAGAACGCCTCCCACGCTCCCTTGTGGCAGCCACGACATATTGAACGAAATGCTTTCCGCAGCCGATGCGGCTGTCGCCATCGAGGCGAGAACGCCTGCCAGCGCAAAACCACGCAGCGTCTTTCCAAAATCGAATGCCATACTGTCCTCCTCAGTGTTGGTCGTTGTTGGTATATTAGGTAGTTCTTATGTGATCTGACTACCCCGGATCGGGTTGGTGATGGCGCCGACCTTTTCGACCGCCGCCGTGACGACATCGCCACAGTTCAGGAACTCGCCGGTCCCCATGCCGACACCGTCGGGCGTGCCGGTGGCGATCAGGTCGCCCGGCCTCAGCGTCAGGATCGACGACAGATAGGAAATCTGTTCGGCGACGGAAAAGATCATCGACCCGGTGCTGTCGTCTTGCTTGCGTGTGCCGTTGACGTCGAGCGTCAGGCGCAGGTTTTGCGGGTCGCCAACGCAATCGGCCGGCACAAGCCATGGCCCGAGCGGCGCGAAGGTGTCGAAGCTCTTGCCGCGGAACCAGTCGAACTTGAAAGGAAAGTCGCTGCGGCGCGTCAGATCGCGCGAGGTGATGTCATTGATCACCGTGTAGGCAGCGACATGGTCCAGTGCCTTTTCGACCGGGATGTCACGGCCGCCGATGCCGATGACCGCCGCCAGCTCGACCTCCCAATCGACCTTTTCGGCGCGCTGTGGCAGGATGATCGCCTCGTCAGGGCCAATGATCGAAGAGTCCGCCTTCATGAAGACATATGGCTGGCTCTCGGCCTTTGACGCCAGCACCGTTCCCATCTCCTGTGCGTGCTCAACATAGTTGGACGCGGTAGCGAAAATCCGCACCGGGCGATAGGGCGCGCAGAGCTTCGTCCCCGTGCCAAGCGGCTCATATTTGGGGCCGGCCTCGACGACATTGGCGGCAAGCCCAGCCAAAGCCGGCTCGACATCGGTCCATCGATCCAGCATCGCGCCGACACCGCCGGCAATCCACTTCTCCCAGAGGGCTGCGTTCTTCCCCGCAAGGCGAGCAATCAGCTCAAGATCATAGACGCCCTGCTCCGTTACCAATACGGGCCGAACCTCGTCCCTGATCACTCGTTGTCCTAGCGCATGCCAAACCACCGGCTGCTCCTTTCATGCTGTTCGTCATCTTCTTGCATACATTTTCGTATCTGTGTATTCATGTCAAGCATAAGGTGCACACGAGGCGCGAGATTTCCAACAATGTCTGCGATCGAGCTTTTTCACGAATGGGGATCGATCCAGTCGTTCAAAGTCCGCATGTGCCTTGCCGAACTCGGCCTCCCCTGGACCTCGCACCGTGTCGACCTCTCCAGGTTCGAAAACCTCGACGCCGCCTATCTCGCGCTGAACCCCAAGGGGCTGGTGCCGGCGTTGCGCTGGAACGGGAACGTCTTCGACGAATCGTCCGACATCAACGAACTGCTCGACGACATCGCCAGCGGAGCGCTGCTGCCGGCCACCCTGGAAGAACGCGCACGCGCGCGAAGCTGGACGCGTTACGAGGACGAGGTTGTGCACCCGGCCGTCCGGCCGCCGACGTTCAATCTCATTCTCAAGGCGCGCGTGATCAGGCTAGACCGTGGCGATTTCGTTGAACTGATGGCCCGCCATCCCCTTCCCGCAAGACGGGACGCCTATCTGGCCGCAGCCAACGCGCCTTTCGATCGCGCCGCAGTGCTCGCCTCGGTCCGGACTTTCCGCACGGTGCTGGAGAGGATGGAGACGGCACTCACCTCCACCACCTGGCTGGCGTCGGACAACTTCTCACTCGCCGACGTAGCGATGGCGGCATTCGTCGACAGGCTCGACAGGCTGGCGATGGAAGGGCTGCTCACGCCGTTCCCCCTCGCCGCCAAATGGGCCACGCGCATCCGCATGCGATCTGCTTTCGCAATCGCCCAGGGCCCGGACAAAACACGCCCCGATCCGCTCGTCGACATCGGCCTCGTTGCCGGATTGCTCGCCGAGGCGCTCGGCCACAACACCACGACAGAAATGGAACCGCTTTGATGGACCACGCTATGCAGATCGATGTGCTGGACAACGGACAAGCCATGCTCGACCGGCTGTTCTTCGACGCCCGCAGCCAGAATGGCTGGCTCGACCGGCCGGTCGACCTCGCCTTGCTCGAACGCATCCACGACATCGCCAGGATGGGCCCGACGAGCATGAATTGTTCGCCGCTACGCATTGTCTACCTGACGACGGCGGTGGCACGCGAACGGCTGAAGCCGGCGCTCGCCCCGGGCAACGTTTCCAAGATCGTGACCTGCCCGGTGGTCGCCATCTTCGCCACCGACTACGCCTTCGCTGAAAAGATGCCGTACCTGTTCCCACACACCGACGGCAAAGGCCATTTCGAGCGCAACCCGCACATCGTCGACGACACCGCATTCCGCAATGCGACGCTGCAGGCGGCCTACTACATGCTGGCGGCGCGCGGGCTTGGCCTGGACTGCGGCCCGATCTCCGGCTTCAACCGCGCCACCACCGACGAGATCTTCTTCGCCGGAACCGCCCTCAAGGCGAACTTCATATGCGGCATCGGCCATGGCGACCCGGCCAAGCTGTTCCCTCGCCACCCGCGCCTGCCATTTGCCGAGGCATGCACCGTGCTCTGATGCCTGACTGAATGAAAAATGCCCCCGGCTAAGCCGGGGGGCTAGGCTATGGATGCAACAACTCGCTGGCTGGAAAAGTCCTGAAGTAAATCAGTCCGGCCGGCGGGCGACGACCTTGAGTTCGATCACCATGTCAGGATGCGGAAGCTGGCTGACGCCGACGGTGGTGCGGGCCGGACCGTCTGGCCCAAACCACTTGTTGTACTCGCCATTCATCGCCGGGTAGTAGGCCATGTCGGTGACAAAGATTGACGTCGACGAGATCGGCCAGCGTGCCACCCACCGATTGCAACGACTCCGTGATGTTGGCGATGATCGCCCTCAGTTGCGCGGCGACGTCGTAGTTTGCTTCGCCGGATTGCCTGATGACACCAGCGATCGTGCCGTCCTTCTGCCGGGCGCTGACGCCCGACAGGAACAGCAGCCCGCCGGCCTCGCGCAGGGACGGATAGTTGGCGAGCGGCTTCGGCCTTTCAGCGGCAGCAGCGCTCACGCCGCCTTCTCCAGCGCCCAGGGCTCGAAACCAAGTTCGTCGACGGCCGCCAGGAAATTCTGCTCGGCTGCCTCGTCGAGTTCAACAAGCGGGGCGCGTACCGTCCGCCATTCGGCCGCACCAAGTTCGCGGGCGATCAGCGACTTCATCGCCTGGATCATCGGGAACTTTTGGAACAGCGTGCGCACTCTCACGGCGTCGGCGAAAGCCTTCTCCGTTTCAAGTTCCGACGCGTTTGCGACGGCCCCGACCATGCCCCTGGCATTGACATTGGCCGTCGCAGAAATGCAGCCCACCGATCCCTTGGCGATCGTCTCGCCGAGCAGAATCTCCGAAGCCGGGAAAACCTTGAAGCCGTCGCCGACCTCGAGGTAGCGGGCAAGGTTTTCGCGATCGCCGGAGCTATCCTTGATGCCCACGACATTCGGAAAGCGACGGCGCAGGCCGCCGATCAGCTCGACGGTGATCGGCACACCGGTGAATTGCGGGATGTGATAGAGCACCACCGACAGCTTGTCGGAACCGACGGCCTCGATCAGGTGGCCATAGTGACGGATCAGCCCTTCGGTCGATGCCGGCTTGAAGAAGAAGGGCGGTAGCACCAGCACTGCAGGCGCACCGGCGTCGACAGCAGCGCGGCTAAGTTCGACCGTTTCCTCGAGCGAGTTGGCGCCCGTGCCAGGCATCAGCGCCGAGCCGGGGATGCCTGAAGCAACGACCTCGTCGAGCAGGCGACGCTTTTCCACCAGCGACAGCGAGGCTGCCTCACTATTGGTGCCGAAGACCGCAAGGCCTGCGCCCTGCTCAACGACCCAGCGGCAATGGCGCAGGAACCGCTGCGAATTGACGGAAAGATCCGCATTGAACGGTGTCAGCACGGGGGCGTAGACGGAGAGAAGCTCCTGATGCATGGATCTCACTTTCGCTTTTGACAGGACAGTCCGCAGGGAAAGAGACCGCATTCGTCGATGGCGAAGCGCATGATCTCATGCCCCAGTTCCTCTTCGTGCGTATCGAAATGCGCGACGATGGATGTGTGGTTGTGGCGGCTCATCTGGACGAAGCGCGGCGCCTTGCCGGTGCGCATCGCATGCCGCTGGACGAATTCAGCGCCATAGGCGTCGATGTAGCGGTTCTCGAACTCGGCTACGGCGACGAGCACCGGAAGCCTGGTTGACCCCCCATGGATGACCGGCGACACCGCCTCATAGGCCGCTTCATCGTCGCCGAAATACTGACGAACATTGTTGGCGTTGGGGTTGTCGGGCAGGCTGTCGGCCCTGAGCCGGGCGCTGATCAGCACCGCTCCTTTGACGTCCTTGGATGGCAACCGCCCGACATTGGGATCATAGAGATAGCTGGCGACATGGCAGCCGCCGGCCGAATGGCCAATCAGCAGGATCGAACGCGGAGCGCCACCAAAACGCTCAATGTTGGCGGCGATCCAGTCGATCGCGGCCGCAACGTCGCGCGCGCCCTCCGGGTACTGCGCGCCAGGCGCCAGCCGATACTCGACATTGACGCCAACCAGGCCCTGGCGGCTGAACCAGCGCAGCACGTTGTCGTAGATGAGACCGTCGCTGCTCTTCGAGCCGCGCGTGAACGCGCCGCCATGAACGAAGACAACAACGGGCCTGCCCCGGCCCGAGGCGCAACGGCTGCTGCTTTCGAAGACGTCGAGGCGATGGGCCGGATCAGCGCCATAGGCGATGTCGCGATGGACGACGATGCTGTCGCTCGCGGCCTTCTCCTTGTGGTGCAGGCGGTAGACGTCGAGCACCACCTGCCGGCTCGCACCGAGGTCGTCGTTCCAGACCTTGCCGACGGCATCCAGCCGCGCCCGGTCGGCGGCGGAAAGTCCCGCAAAACGCATCGCTGCTGCCTCAAATCTGTTTTGGGAGGACCAGCGGGCCAATCGCCCCGCCGTCCTCAATGGGTGCTGGATAACACCCGGAATCACACTTGACAACAGATTTGCATACACAGATTACTATTTGCATACACAGACTGGTTTATGTTTGTGTTGCGGGGCGTTTTGCGTTCCGCCATCAACGACGAAAGGAAACCAAATGGCAAAGTTGCGCCATCTCGCGATTGCCGTCTCCGATCCGGAAGCGGCGGCACAGTTCTTTGAAAAGGCTTTCGGCATGACCCGCGCCGGCCAGGCGATGCGCGGCGTCTACATGACCGACGGCATCATGAATGTTGCCCTGTTGAACTTCGGCGAAGAGCCGGTTCCGGGCTTCGAAACCGAGAAGGACTACAACGGCCTCATCCATTTCGGCATGTGGGTCGATTCGGTCGAAGAGACCGATGCGCTGGTACAGGCTGCCGGCGGCTCGTACATGACCGGGCGCAAGGAGGCCAACCCGAACGTGTTCTACGAGGTCAAGTATAAGACGCCCGAAGGCATCGTCTTCGACGTCACCGAAAATGGCTGGAAGGGCGCGGTCAAGAACGTCAATCCTGCCTGATCAGGCTCGACCATGCGGCGGGAACACTAGCACCCGGCGCCGGACCTGAACTGCACCGCCAATCTTGGGAGGCGGTGAGCATAAAACGACTGGAGCATGTGAGATGGCGCAACCAAAGATCGCGGTCACGATATCGGTGTCCGACAATTGCCTGTCGCGCCTGTCCAGCTCGTACGACGTGATCACGCTGCCCAATGGACTGGGCGGCGGATCACCCGACATTGCCCTCGACGACATCTGGGCCGTCGTCACCAATGGCAGCACCGGCCTGTCCGACGCCGAGATGGCGCGGCTGCCGAAGTTGAAGCTCGCCTGCGCCTACGGTGCCGGCTACGAGAATGTCGACATCGAAGCCGCGAAACGACGCGGCGTGCATGTCACCCACGCACCCAACACCAATATGGAAACGGTTGCCGACCATGCCATGGCGCTGATGCTTGCGGTGGCGCGCGACATCTGCGTGCGCGACCGGGCCCTGCGCCAGGGCGCCTGGGGAGCGATACGCTCCGCCCGCCCGACCCTGTCACGTGCAAGGCTTGGCATCATCGGCCTCGGCAATATCGGCAAGGCCATCGCCAAGCGCGGCGAGGCATTCGGCATGAGCATCGCCTACACCACCCGCAACAAGGTGGCCGAGGTGCCGTGGCAGCACCATGCCGACGCGGTCTCGCTCGCCCGAGACAGCGATTTCCTCATCGTCGCTTGCCCAGGTGGCCCCGCCACTCGCCATCTGGTCGGCAAGGCCGTACTCGACGCGCTTGGCCCGGAGGGCTTTGCCATCAACGTTTCGCGCGGCATGGTCGTCGACACCGAAGCTCTGGTGGTGGCACTCAAGCAAAACACCATCGCCGGTGCCGGCCTCGACGTGTTTGAGGGCGAACCGAACCTGCCCGAGGGGCTGCGCGACCTGGACAATGTCGTGCTGACCCCGCATATGGCAGGACGTTCGCCGACATCCGAAGAAGCGCAGATCGACGTGCTGCTGCACAACCTTCGGGCGTGCCACGAAGGCCGACCGCTGACGGCTCAACTTGCATAAATCCAAGGCTGTCACTAAATCGGTTTGGGTTTGCCGTGGGGGCAGCTCGCTATTTGTCGTGAAGACTGGAAAGCTGCGCGCATGACGACGATCGCCTCTCAGATCTATCACGCCCTGGCGGAAGAGATCGCCAAGGGCGTCATGGCTCCCGGGCAGAAGCTCGAGGAAAAGGTCATCGCTGAAAAGTTCGGCGTGTCGCGCACCCCGGTCCGCGAAGCCCTGCGCGAGCTTGGCGCCCGTGGCCTGATCGAGATGAACCCGCGGCGCGGCGGCGTCGTCGCCCGCATCGACGTCGAGCAGATGGCGGACATGCTGGAGGCGGAGTGCGAGATCGAGGCGTCATGCGCCCGGCTGGCGGCCCAGCGCATGACCGCAATGGAGCGTGAGCAGCTCTACGAACTGCACCGGCAATACACCGAATGCGTCGGCAACCAGGATCTCGACGGCTGCCGCGAGATCAATCGTAAGTTCCACGACGCCATCTGCCGTGGCGCCCACAATGTCACCATCGCCACCATGGCGGTTGAGTTGCGCGTGCGCCTCGCACCTTTCCGCCAGCATCAGGCCGGCCCCGCCGATGTCCGGCTGCAGCAGTCGCTGGACGAACACCAGAAGATCGTTGACGCCATCCGCGCCAATGACGCAGCCGGGGCCTATGCCGCGCTCTCCGAACACAATGCCCGCCTCAGCGCCGGCGTGATGCGCCGTTTCGTGGCTGCCGCAAGCCAGTAGACCGAATCCGCCATTCCGTCCGACATGTCTGGCTGGGCCGGCTGATCGCTGGCCGGGTCAATTTTGTGCGACCTAGACAGGCTTGCAGAGCTGTCGCAGGGCCACGCTCGGTCAGGCCAGCGCTACTCACCTTTACGCCTGTCAGCTACCCCGCGGATCACAGCGACAGCCCCGCCCTGCGACTTGTCAAAATGTGCACATTCCATCATTTGCATTCTTGCTATCATCTGTGCATACACTATTGTGGTATTGCATACTGGTATCGATACCTGACGTCGCCGGCGCGTATAAACGCCCCAGCGAAATTCACGACCCGAATTCTGGAGGAGAAATCATGGGCAAGAATGCACGGTATATGACATTGGCACTGGCGCTGGCGGCGACGAGTGCGCTGGCTACCCCCACACTGGCGGACTCACAAAAGACTATCGGCGTCACGGTCCCCTATTTTGCCTCACCGTTCTGGAAGGCCGGGCTTTATGGCGTCGAGACCGCCAGCAAGGAACGCGGCTACACCATCATCAAGGGCGACGCCAAGGACAAGGCTGAGCTGCAGATCGAACAGATCCGCAGCTTCATCGACAAGAAGGTGGCCGCCATCATCATCGGCGCGGCAGACGCAGCGGCCGTCGGCCCGGCAGTTGAAGAAGCCATCGACAAGGGCATCCCGGTGATCGCGCTTTCGGTTCCGCCGAAATCCGACCGCCTGACCTCCTTCGTCGGTGCCGACAACATCGGCATGGGCCGTCTGCAGGGCATCTGCCTCGGTCGCGCGATCGGCGGCAAGGGAGAGGTCGGCCTGTTTGCCGGCCCTGACGAGATCTGGGCCAAGCTGCGCGTCACCGGTTTCAAGAACACCATGGAAGCCGACTTTCCCGACATCAAGATAGTCGCCGAAAAGGCTGGCGGGACCAAGGACGCGGGCGTGGCGGCGGCCGAATGGGCCAAGGCCTATCCTGGCATGCACGGCATGTTCACGGCCGCCGACACCATGGCCGTCGAGTCGCTCAAGACCTTGGATGCCGCCGGTGCGGCAGGAAAGTTCAAGGTCTCGACGTCCAATCTCAACGACGATGCCCGTGCGGCCTTGCAGAACGGCACGCTGACCTGCGCCTCGCTGCAGCCGGCCGTCTCGATGGGTCGTGACTCCGTGCGCGAAGCCGTCGCTGCCATCGAAGGCGGCAAGGTGCTCGGTCGCATCGAGGCACCGGCACTGCTGGTGACAAAGGAAAAGGTCGCCACCTACGACTTCTCCAAGATCATCGCGCCGGCCGACTACCAGCCGTAGTCGCCACTCAGGCGTCGCTTCAAGACGACGCCTTTGGCCAACTTTGTCGAGGGGGAATCCAGGCACGCCCGGGTTCCCCTCATCTTTCACGCGTGAGAAAAGTGCACTCCCTATGCTGATGCTTGCCATTGCCCTTCTCGTCTCCGGCGCGATTGCCGGTATCCTCGCCGGCCTGTTCGGCATCGGCGGTGGCGCCATCCTGGTACCTGTCCTGGTGCAGGCGCTCGCGGTAATGGACGTCGACGAGAGCATTCGCATGCATCTTGCGGTCGCGACCTCGCTCGGCATCGTCGTGCCGACCTCGATCCGCTCCTTCATGGCTCACCGCAAGCACGGCGCGGTCGACATGTCGCTGCTGAAAAGCTGGGCCTTCGTCCTGCCGGTCGGCGCGGTTCTCGCCTCGGCCGTCGCGGCTGTCATTTCGGGCGCGAGCCTCAAATGGATATTCACCGTCATCGCCACCGTCGTCGGCATCAAGATGCTGCTCAACCGGCCGGGCTGGATCGTCGCCTCCGACCTGCCGGGTCAGCCAGCGCGTTCAGCCTACGGCCTGCTGATCGGCTTCTTCTCGACCCTGATGGGCATCGGCGGCGGCATCATGAACAACACCTTCATGATGTTGCATAATCAGCCGATCAAGCGCGCGGTGGCAACCTCGTCGGGCGTCGGCGTGCTGATCTCGATCCCTGCCGTGATCGGCCTGGTGATTGCCGGCTGGCAGCGGCCTGAGCTGCCGCCGCTGTCTTTTGGATACGTCAACCTGATGGCCGTGGCGCTCATCATGCCGATCTCGATCTTGACCGCGCCAGTCGGTGCGAAGATCGCCCACGCCGCACCCAAGCGCGCACTCGAGATCTCGTTCGGCATCTTCTTGCTGCTCGTGGCTACCCAGTTTGCCTGGTCGTTGCTTGACTGAGGCTCCACCACCGGGACTTCAGCCCCAGGCGGCACCGTCGAGCGCATTGAGCGGGAACTTGAGATAGCGCTGGCCGTTGGCTTCGGGCTCGGGAAGCCTGCCACCATTGATGTTGATCTGCAGCGCATGCAGGATCAGCTTGGGCATCGGCAAGGTGCTGTCGCGTTCATTGCGAAACGCCACGAAGTCTTCCTGCCGCTCATAACGCGTCAGGTGGATGTTCTGGCTTTTCTGGGCGGCGACGGTGCTCTCCCAGAGCGGTGCGCGGCCGCCAGGCTGGTAATCATGGCCGACGAAAATGCGGGTGTCGGCAGGCAGCGCCATGATATCCTGGATCGTCGACCACAACGCATTGGCACTGCCACCGGGGAAATCCGTGCGCGCCGTGCCACTGTCCGGCATGAAGACGGTGTCGTGGACAAAGGCAGAATCGCCGACGACATAGGTGACGGATGCCAGCGTATGGCCGGGCGAGAACATCACGCCCGTCCTGATGTCGCCGATCTCGAAGGTGTCGCCCTTGTCAAAAAGGCGGTCCCATTGCGAGCCGTCGGTGCGGAGTTCAGGCCAGTTGTAGATGCTGGCCCACAGTTTCTGCACGTCGACGATGCGCGCCCCGATCGCCGTCGGCGCACCGGTCTTCGCCTTCAGATAGGACGCTGCCGAGAAGTGGTCGGCGTGCGGATGTGTGTCGAGGATCCACTGGATCTCCAGATCATGCTCGCGGACATGGTCCAGCAGCTTGTCGGCGTTCACGGTTGCGGTAGCACCCGATTTCTCGTCGAAGTCGAGGACCGGATCGATGATCGCGCACTTTCGGGTTCGCGGGTCGGAAACGACATACTGCACCGACCAGGTGCGTGGATCGAAAAAGGCCGCGACATCGGGTCTTGCCATCTCTCAAGCCTCCGCCATTTCGGCAGCGCGCGGATAGAAGATCGCACGGCTGGCATCGAAGTCGTAGCGCTCCTGATACTGCACCGCGTCTGAAGCCAGCTTCAGGACTGCATCGAGGATGAACTGCACTTTCTCTTCCGGCAACAGCACACTGAAATTGAGCCTGACAAAGCCCGGCTTGCTGATCTCGTCGCCGGCGAGGATCGCCTCGCGCATGCGCTGCGATTCCGCCTCGCCGATCGACAGCAGGCGATGGACATAGGGGCCTGCGCAAGCGCAGCCGCCGCGCGCCTGGATGCCGAAGCGGTCGCTGAGCATTCGGGTGACCAGTTGCTGGTGGACATAACCGCCCTTGCCGTTCTTCACGCGGAACGAAAAGATCGGCAGCCTTTGCGGTAACAAGGCACCGAGCAGCTCGATGTTCTCGGCGCCGTTCCAGGCCGACATGGCGCGGCTCGTCAGCTCGGCGTTGCGAGCCTGCATTGCGTCCGCGCCGAGTGCTTCCTTGACCAGGAAGGCAAGAGCAGCACGAATATCGCCGACCACATTGGGCGTGCCCGCCTCTTCCCGCGCTTCCAGGCTGGCGCTGTAGTCGTGGCCGGAGGGCGAGACGAACTTGACGGTGCCACCGCCGGGCCATGAAGGCTTGTCAGTCGTGACCGCGTCGCGGCGGACGATCAGCACGCCCGAAGCGCCGGGCCCGCCGAGGAACTTGTGCGGCGAGATCACCACGGCATCTATGTCGGCACCGGCTGCGGGTGACATTGCAATCGGCATGTAGGGTCCGGCACCGGCATAGTCCCAGACCATCTTCGCGCCCGTCGCCTTGACCTGCCTGGTAACGGCAGCGACGTCGGTGATGATGCCGGTGACGTTGGAGGCAGCCGAAAACGCGCAAACGGTGAGGTCGGCCTCCCATTGCAGAACTTCGTCCAGTGCGGCGAGATCAGGCCCACCGGCAGCGCATTCGGCGATCTCGATCACCTCCGCCCCGCTTTCGCGCCAGGGCAGGATGTTGGAATGATGCTCATAGGGTCCGATGATGACACGGACCTGCTTGCCGGCGGCAACGGCATCGCTGACGCCCAGGAGCTTCACCAGCCGGTTGATACCGGCTGTCGCGCCCGACCCGGCGAAGATGACCGCATGCGCGGCGCTCGCGCCGCAGCATTCGGCGATCGCCGCACGCGCCTCGCGGCGCAGGCGGGTCATCATGCCGCCGCAGTAGGAAGCTTCGGTGTGGCTGTTGGCGTAGTAGGGCAAGACCTCTTCGAGGACGAAGCGCTCGATCTGCATCAGCGCGCGACCGGAAGCGACATAGTCGGCATAGACCATGGCTTTTGGCCCGAACGGCCCGTCGACCTTGGCGTCCTTGCCGACGAGACCGCTTCTCAGCTCGGCGACCACGTCGCGGACGGCGAGGCATTGCTTGAACTTGTCCAGCAAGCCGGTGCCGCCAGGCTTTTCGCAGCGCTCGGTCTTCATCGAATCTCTCCCGCAACCAACAGGTGGCGATTCTAATCGGATGCGGCAGGTGAAACCTTATCATTTTCGCGCGACTTTGGCGCAGACTTGGGTCATATGATCGGGGCAATGGAAAAAATCGACGAAATCGACCACAAGATTCTTGCGTGCCTGCAAAAGGACGGCGCGATCTCGCAGCGCGATCTGGCCGAGCGTGTCGGGCTTTCGCAAAACGCCTGCTGGCGCCGCCTGCAGCGACTCAACGCCACCGGCTTGATCCGCGGCACCCATGCCGACATCGACCTTGCGGCACTCGGCTACGACCTGACGGTGTTCGTAATGATCCGCACCCGCCACCACTCCAAGGAATGGGCGGACAATTTTCGCAAGCATGTCGAACGCATGCCCGAAGTGACCGACTTCTACCGTATCGGCGGCGACTGGGACTATCTGATCAAGGTAGTGACCAGGGGCATGTCCGGCTACGACGCCTTCTACCAGAAGCTGATCACCAACTTCGACCTGGCGACGGTGACCGGTTTCTTTTCCATGGAAGCGATCATCGAGAACCGCGCCGCGGATCTGGCCCGCCTGCGGTAAGCCGCCTCATGCCAGCACGTCGAGCATGGTCTAGCAGCCGCCGGAACCAAAGGCGACTTGCTCGACGTCTCAGTCGCCGTGGGCGCGCGTTTCCTCGAGGAAGACAATCAGAGCGCGGCCGGCGCCAAGAATGTGGTCGCGGGTGAGTTCGGCGGCCCTGTCGGCGTCGCCGCCGATGCAGGCGTCAAGGATGCCCTGGTGTTCGCGCCAGGCGCGGTTCATGCCGTCGGTCAACGTCAGTTGCGCGCGCAAATAGCGGTCGATGCGGTCGAGCGAGACGCGTACTATCTGCAGGTAATAGGGCCGCCGCGCCGCCTCGTAGAGGCTGTAGTGGAAGTTGCGGTTGATCTCGCCCCATTTGGCCGAATTGGGCTCGCCGCCGAACTCCTCGCAATGACGTCGGGCGATGTCGAGCGTCCTCGCGTTCATCTTGGGCACGGCAAGCCGGATGACTTCCGCCTCTACCAAAGCGCGGAACTCGAAGATTTCCTCGATCTCTTCGATCGACAGGCCGGCGACCACAGCGCCCTTGTAGCGCTCGGTGGTGATCAGGCCGTTCTGCTCGAGCCGCGACAGCGCCTCGCGCACCGGGATACGGCTGGTGTTGAACATCGAAGCGATCTGGTCTTGCCTCAGATTTTCGCCTTCGGCGAGTTCGCCTTCGATGATCGCCTTTCGCAGCGACTCATAGACGATATCGGCCGCCGACGCGGCCTGCCTGATATCGACGGTTTCCAGTTTCATGAAGGTCAACCTTGCGGGATTTCGGCGAACGGCCAGCCTCAGGTGATAGGTGCATTGCGCGCGAGGGGCAACATGCCAGCTTTCTCTTCCCATACAATCAAATATTTCAGATTGTATATTGGATCCGACTTTTCTATGGATGCCAAGCTTGCATTGCGGCCCGAGGAGAGTCGGAATGCTTGCCAAGGACGAACCCCGGCAAAGGTCTTGGCGCGGGTATGGCGAGTCGCGAGGAGGCGAAGGATGCGCACAAGCAAGGTGATCCACATCGTTTCGTGCCACGCCGAGGGCGAGGTCGGCGACGTCATCGTCGGCGGCGTCGCGCCGCCGCCCGGCAAGACTCTGTGGGAGCAGCGCCGCTTCATCGCTGAAGACAAGGCCCTGCGCGACTTCGTGCTCAACGAGCCGCGCGGCGGGGTGTTCCGCCACATCAACCTCCTGGTGCCGCCGAAGGACCCGCGCGCGGCGATGGGCTTCATCATCATGGAACCGGAAGACACGCCGCCAATGTCGGGTTCCAACTCGATCTGCGTTTCGACCGTGCTGCTGGATAGCGGCATCGTGCCGATGCAGGAGCCCGAGACGCGCTTTGTACTTGAAGCGCCCGGCGGCCTGGTCGATGTCGTGGCAACCTGCCGCAATGGCAAGGCCGAGCGGATCGCGGTGACCAATGTCCCGTCCTTTGCCGACAAGCTGGATGCAAAACTGGAAGTCGAGGGCCTGGCTACGCTGACGGTCGACACCGCCTATGGCGGCGACAGCTTCGTAATCGCCGATGCGCGCGCGTTGGGGTTTTCCGTCACGCCGGACGAGGCGCGCGAGCTTGCCGAAACCGGCATCAGGATCACCCGCGCCGCCAATGAACAGCTCGGCTTCTCGCATCCCGAGAACTCCGAATGGGATCATATCTCCTTTTGCCAGCTGACCCTTCCGGTCGAGGAAAGGGACGGCATCCTGCATGGCCGCAACACGGTGGTGATCCAGCCGGCCAAGCTCGACCGCTCGCCGACCGGCACCGGATGTTCGGCGCGCATGGCGGTGCTCCATGCGCGTGGGCTGATGAAGGTTGGCCAGCGCTTCAGCGGCCATTCGATCATCGATTCGACCTTTGACTGCCGTATCCTTGGCGAAACCACTGTCGCGGGACGGCCGGCAATCATTCCGGAAATCTCCGGGCGGGCGTGGATCACCGGCACGCACCAGGTGATGCTCGACCCCGACGATCCCTGGCCGGCGGGCTACAGGCTCGCCGACACCTGGCCGCGCAAGCAGTAGCGGTCAGGTCTCGGAGATGATGCGCGTGGTGCCGACCCAGAGCTCGCGTGCCGGTCCTGGGCCTACGTTGCGGGCGCGATGGGGCAGCGAGGCGGGGAAATGCAGCGTGTCGCCGGCCTTGAGCAGATACTCCTTGCCGTCGATCTCGTAGAGCATCTCGCCCTCAATCAGATAGAGAAAGTCCTCGCCCTGATGGGTCGTGATCTCGGAGGCATAGCCCTGCGGCATGTGGGTGATGCAACCATTGAGCTGGGCGCCCGGGAAGCCCCGTTCGAGCAGTTCGTAGACGCGTTCCTTGGTTTCGACATTGTAGCCGCGGCGTTCGCCGGCATGCGAAACCATCGAATGGGCATGCTCGGGCGGCTGCGACAGGAAGGTGTCGACGCTGGTCCCAAGCGCGTTGGCGACGTTGTAGAGGGAGATCAGCGACGGTGTGGAAATGCCACGCTCGATCTGGCTGATGAAACCTTCGGTCAGGCCGGCCTCGGCGGCCACCTGCTTCATCGTCTTGCCGATCAGCTTGCGGCGCGCGCGCAGCATCTGGCCGAGCGAGATGGCGGCAGGCAGGTCCGGATGCGATGCGTCCGCGTTGGCCGCGCCCGCAGCATCGATATCGAGAGCCATCAATGTGTTTCCGCTTGACTTCATTATTTCGATGAACTTTAGTCCAGCTAAAGTTGGTTGCGCAAGGGCATCACCAAGCCTGACCCGCTTTTGATGGGGAACTGCACAATGCCTTCGCGGCAATACGGACGCAAAGAAAAATGTCCGGGAAAATTGGATAAAATATCCAAACTAGTCGCCGAGGCGTAGCGCCGGCTCAAGCCGGCAGGCCAAGAGGAGAGAAAACATGAAACGTTTGTTGCCGTTCTTGCTGGGTGCAGCGCTGGGATTGAGTGCCGCGACATCCGCATTGGCGATCGAGCGCGGCGGTGCCATGAGCTTCGCCCGTTACGACGACTCGGCCGTGATCGATCCGGTCTGGGCTGACCGCAATCCCGATCTGTGGATGATCACCAGCCTGTATGAAACGCTGCTGCGCAACGGCGCGGATGGCTCGATCGAGCCCGGCCTTGCGGAGAGCTACGAGGTCTCCGGCGACGGCAAGTCGATCTCGCTCAAGCTGCGCGATGGCCTGAAATTCTCCGATGGCTCGGCGATCACCGGCGACGACGTGGTGTTTTCGCTCGACCGCGCCCGCAACCCCGATGGCCCGTGGGCCGGCCTGCTCGGCTCGGTCGAGAAAGTAACGGCCGAGGGCGGCAAGATCACATTGTCGTTGAAGCAGCCCGATCCGACCATCCCCTCGATCCTCGCCACCTTCAACACCGGCATCGTGTCCAAGGTCGCCTTCGAAAAGGCCGCGGGCGCCAACGACCAGGAAAAGGCCAAGGCCTATTTCGACAACAACCCGGTGACCTCAGGGCCCTTCACCATGAAGAGCCGCGTTGCGGGTTCAAGCATGAGCTTTGCCCGCAATCCGAACTACTGGCGCCAAGGTAAAGACGGCAAGTCGCTGCCTTATCTCGACGAGGTCGATTTCGTCGTCATCCCCGATGACGCCACCCGCATCCTCAAGCTGCAGGCCGGCGAAGTGGATGTCGCCGAGTTCATTCCGTTCGCCCGTGTCGGCGAGTTGCGCGGCGACGCCAACCTCAAGATGGAGCTGTTCCCCTCGACCCGCATCATCTACGCGCCGATCAACACCCGCGACACCCGCAAGGACGGCTCGAAGAACCCGCTCGCCGACATCAAGGTGCGCCAGGCGCTGAACTACGCCACCGACAAGAACATGCTGATCAAGCTGGTGACCTTCGACACCGGCAAGCCGATGACCTCGCTGATGTCGGCGGCAACCCAGCTGCATTACGGGCCGGAGCCGCTCTACCCCTACAATCCGGAAAAAGCCAAGCAGCTGCTCGCCGAAGCCGGCATCGATGGCGGCCTCGACATCACCTTCACCACGCTTGCCGGCAGCGCGGACGATGCGACGCTATTCACCGCCCTGCAGCAGATGTGGGCGCCTCTCGGCGTCAACCTGAAGGTAGAGCAGGTCGACAACCCGACACGCGGCGCCAAAAACCGTTCCGGCGAGTTCGACATCCACACCTATGGCTGGGCCAACGACGTCAACGACCCGGCGCAGGTGACCGGCTGGCTCGGCTATTACAAGCAGCGCCAGGCCGTCGGCACCGGCTGGAACAACGCGGAGTTCAACACGCTGTTCGAGGCTTCGAACTCCGAGGTCGACCAAGCCAAGCGCAAGGACGAGTACAAGCGCATGCAGGAAATCTACGCCGAAAACGCGCCGCTGCTCTTCCTCTATGAAACACCCTTCGCCGTCGCCGTATCGAAGTCGATTGAGGACTATGTCCAGACACCACTCGGCGCCAACGACTTCTCGGCAGCATGGCGCGCCAAGTGATCCCAAGATGACCGGTGGATGCCGGGCGGCAGAGGCTGCCCGGTATCCGACACAAGGTTCGGCTCATGCCTTCGATTTCCTACCTTCTGGCGCGGCTGTTGCAGATCATCCCGACCTTTCTGCTGGTCATGGTCTTCATCTTCCTGCTTGTGCGCATGCTGCCCGGCGACCCCGCAATCGCCATGGCCGAAGCCAAGGCGACTGACGCTCAGGTCGAGCAGATCCGCCACAATCTCGGCCTCGACAGGCCCTTGCCGGTGCAGTTCGTCATCTTCGTCAAGAACACGGTGACCGGCGACCTCGGCCGCTCGATCATGCTGAAAGCGCCGGTGACTGAGGTCATCCTCGACCGCCTGCCGACGACGATTTTCCTGGCGCTGTATTCGGTGGTGCTCGCCGTCTTCCTGGCAGGACCGCTCGCGTTCCTTGCCGCAGTGCGTGTCAACAGCGCGACAGACGTCGTCATCCGCAGCGTCTTTCAGATCGGGCTGTCGATGCCGGTGTTCTACATCGGCCTGGTGCTTTTGACAGTGCTGGCGGCGCAGTTGCGCTGGTTTCCCGTCGGCGGTTACGGCACGGGCTTCCTCGACAATCTGCACCACCTGATCCTGCCGGCGCTGAGTGTCGCGCTCTACACCTCGGCGATCATCCTGAGGAACCTGCGCGCGTCTTTGATCGAGGTGCTCGACGCCGATTACGTCCAGTTCGCCCGGTCCAAGGGGCTCTCGACGCGCATCATCATGACCCGTCACGTGTTGCGCAACGCGCTGGTGTCCACCGTAACCCTGCTCGGGCTGTCGATCGGCAATCTGATGAGCGGAACGCTGGTCACCGAGACCGTCTTTGCCATACCAGGCGTTGGCCGGCTGATGCTGGAGGCGATCTTCGCCCGCGACTATCCGCTGATCCAGGGCCTGACGCTGACCTTCGCCGTGCTGGTCTCGGTCGTCTTCCTGCTCACCGATATCGTCCAGTCATTGCTCGACCCGAGGCTTCGCAAGGCATGAGCGCCATCACCCACACCGAGCCGCATAGGCCCAGCCGTTTTCGCGCCTTCATCGGCCGCGCCTTTTCGCGCCCATCCTTCGCCATCGGCTTCACTATCATTGCGTTTTCGATCGCGCTGGCGCTGTTCCCACAGGTATTTGCGCCCTATGACCCGCTCGCCTTCGACATGACGGCGATCCAGCAGGCGCCGAGCGTTGCGCATCCCTTCGGCACCGACAATTTCGGCCGCGATGTGCTGTCGCGCGTAATCTGGGCCTACCGCGTCGACATGCAGATGGCACTTTTCGCGACCATTTTCGCGCTGACCATCGGCGTCACGGTGGGCGCGTTTGTCGGCTATTACGGTGGCATCGCCGATACGATCTTCGGGCGCTGCGTCGATGCCATCATCACCTTTCCGTTCCTGGTGCTGGTGATCGCCATCGTCGCAGTGCTCGGGCCTGGCCTGATCAACATGTACATCGCGATCACCATCGTGAACTGGGTCTACTATGCCCGGCTGACCCGCGCCGAGATCATGACGCAGAAGTCCAGCGACTATGCCGCCGCCGGCCGCGTGCTCGGCTATTCCGACCGCCGCATCATCTTCCGCCATCTTCTGCCCAACGCGATGTCGCCGATCATCGTCTACTGGATGACCGACATGGCGCTGGCCATTCTGCTCGGCTCCTCGCTCGGTTATCTCGGCCTCGGCGCCCAGCCGCCGGCGGCCGAATGGGGCGTGCTGATCTCGGAGGGTCGCAACTTCCTGCTGACCGCCTGGTGGATGAGCCTGATGCCCGGCCTCGCCATCGTGCTTACCGGCCTCGGCTTCAGCCTGCTCGGCGATGCGCTTGCCGACCTGCTTCGACCAAAGGGGCGCTGAGATGGTCAACGACAAGCCGGAAACGGTGCTCGAACTGCGCCATCTCAGGACCGAGTTCGGTTCACGCGAATATCCGCTCGTTGCTGTCGACGACATCTCGTTCGAAGTGAATGCAGGCGAAATCCTCGGTCTGGTTGGCGAGTCCGGTTCGGGCAAGAGCATCACCTTGCGCTCGATCCTCGGCATTGTTCGTCCGCGCGGCCGCGTTGCCGGCGAGATACTCTGGAAGGGCCGCGATCTCGCAGCGCTTGACGAGGCGGCGCTGCGAAAGGTGCGCGGGCGCGAGATCGCGATGATCTTCCAGGAGCCGATGTCGTCGCTCAACCCGCTGCTGACCGTCGGTTTGCAGATATCGGAAAACCTTGTCGCCCATACCGGTCTCGATGCCAAAGCCCGAAGGGCGCGGGCGACCGAACTGCTCGACATGGTCGGCATTCCCGGTGCGCGCGACCGGCTCGGAGATTACCCGCACGAGTTCTCTGGAGGCATGCGCCAGCGCGTGATGATCGCCATCGCCCTTGCCTCGAACCCGCAACTGCTACTGGCTGACGAGCCGACTACCGCGCTCGACGTCACCATCCAGGACCAGATCCTCAGGCTGATCCAGTCGCTGAGCCGCGATCTCGGCATGGCCGTGATCCTCGTCACCCACGATATGGGCGTTGTCGCCCAGACCTGCGACCGCGTGGCGGTGATGTATGGCGGGCGGCTGTGCGAAGTGGGCACGACCAGCCAGGTGATCGCTGACGCACGCCACCCCTATGCCCTCGGGCTATTGCGTTCGATCCCGCGCGACGTGGCGCCACGCACGCCGCTCTACTCGATCCCCGGCGCGCCGCCAGCGCTGAACGCTTTGCCGCCAGGCTGCGCCTTTTCTGCGCGCTGTCCTGTCGCCGGACCGGAATGCCTCGATCTTCGCCCGCCATTTGAAACCGTCGGTCAGTTTCACAAGGTGGCCTGCCACCATCGTTTCGAGGCGCTTGCGCATTTCAATCAACAAGAAGCGGCACAATGAACATGCTGACCGTGGAGCCCGCTGCGCCGCTGCTTTCGATCCGCGACCTGTCGATGCGCTTTTCCAAGAGCCGTTCGCTCTCCGACACATTGGCCGGCAGGCCGCGCCAGATCGTTTCCGCACTCAACGGCGTCGATCTCGACGTGATGCCGGCCGAGACGCTCGGCATCGTAGGCGAGTCCGGTTGCGGCAAGTCGACCTTGGCGCGCTGCATCGCGGGGCTGCATCAGCCGAGCAGCGGCGACATCCGTTTCGAGGGGCAAAGCGTCATCGGCCTCAAGGGCGCAAGCCGGCGCGCCTACAACAGGCGCGTGCAGATGATGTTCCAGGACCCCTACACATCGCTCAACCCGCGCATGACGGTGCGTGACACGCTGCGCGAGGCGATCTCGGTGCACCACATGCGCGAAGGCGCAGCGATCGACCGGCGCATCTACGAGCTGCTCGATCTAGTGCGCCTGCCTGATGGTGCGGCGGACAAGTATCCGCACGAGTTTTCCGGCGGGCAACGCCAGCGCATCGGCATCGCCCGCGCCCTGTCGCTGGAGCCTACCTGCCTAGTGGCCGACGAACTGGTCTCGGCGCTCGACGTTTCGGTGCAGGCGCAGGTGGTCAATCTGCTGCTCGAACTGCAGGACAATCTAGGACTGACAGTGCTGTTCGTCGCGCACGACCTCAGGCTGGTGCGCCATGTTTCGCATCGGGTCGCGGTGATCTATCTCGGTGCCATCGTTGAGGTCGGACCATCAGAGGCGCTGTTTTCGCGGCCGCGCCACCCTTATTCGCAAGCGCTGCTGGCAGCGGCTCCCTCGCTCGACCCGGCCGACCGCAGACGCGCGCCGGCGCTGTCGGGCGAACTGCCGAGCCCGCTCGCCATACCGCCCGGCTGTCCCTTCCATGTGCGCTGTCCGCACGCCGCCGAACGCTGCCGTACCGAAAAGCCGGTGCTGCGGCCTGTTGGCGGCGGCATGGCGGCCTGCCATTTCGCCGAAGCGATTTCCGGCGCTTGAACCCAACAAAAAGGACCAGGAAACAGAATATGACGCCGACGAACAGGATGGGGGCATCCGGCCGGGTTGAAGCGCTGCGCCGCAAGTTCGCAGAGGAAGGGCTCGACGGCTATGTCGTCCCGCGCTTCGACGAGCACCAGGGCGAATATTGCGCGCCGCATGATTGCCGGCTGGCTCATGTCACCGGCTTTACCGGCTCTGCGGGCGTGGCGATCGTCATGGCCGACAAGGCGGCAATCTTCGTCGATGGCCGCTATCAGGTGCAGGTGCGCGACGAGGTCGATCTCGACATCTTCGCCATCGAGCATTTCCACGACGCCCCCTTGAAGCAATGGCTGGCCACAAACGTACGTGCCGGCCAACGCATCGGCTTCAATGCGATGCTGTTGCCGTCGACCTGGGACCAGGATTGCAGCCGCGCAGTCGAGTCCGCCAACGGCGTCTGGGTGGCGACATCAGGCGATCTTGTCGATGCGATCTGGACCGATCAGCCGGAAAAGCCGCTTGGACAGATCATGGCCTTTGGCCGCGAGCACGCCGGTGAAAGCGTTGTCGACAAGAAGCGCCGCATCGCCGAATTGCTGGCAAATGAGGGTGCCGATCTTCTCGTTGAGGCCCAGCCCGACAATATCGCCTGGTTTCTCAACGTGCGCGGCCGCGACGTCGCCTTCAATCCGATGCCGCAGTCTTTCATGATCTTCGACAAAGACGGTCGCACCGAATGGCTGGTCGATCACCGCAAGCTGCCCAACGACCTGTCGGACTTCGAACTTGCCGGCATCGACATGACCGACCCGGCCACGCTCATCGACAAGGTGGGGGTGCTGGCACGGGGGCGAGTTGTGGTTGTCGACCCGGGTTTCGCGCCGTCGGCCGTTGCCCATGCTGTTCAGGCGGCGGGCGGTGAAGTCCGGTTGGCGCGAAGCCCGATCACGCTCGCCAAGATGCTGAAGAACGAAATCGAGCTGCAGGGCTTCCGTGATTGCCATCGCATCGATGGTGCCGCCTGGGTGCGTTTTCTCGCGTGGCTCGACCGCTATGGCGCAACGCGCGAAGCGCAAGGCATGCCAGTCAGCGAACTGGAAGCCGAAGAGCGCATCCTGACCTATCGCCGCGACAGCAGGCTGTTCGTCGAGCCGAGTTTCCGCACGATCTCGGCAGCGGCCGGCAATGCCGCGATGTGCCACTACAACGCCACTGTCGAGAGCAATGCACCAATCACCTCGGCTGGTGTCTACCTGCTCGATTCCGGCGGGCAGTATCTGACCGGTACCACCGACGCGACGCGCACCACCGCCCTAGGCGATGTCAGCCCCGAAATCCGCCGCGCCTACACGGCAGTGCTCAAGGGGCTGATTTCGATGCTGACGTTGAAATTTCCCAAGGGCACCTGCGGCCACCATGTCGATGCCTTCGCCCGCCGTCCGCTATGGGACCTGGGTCTCGACTACGACCATGGCACCGGCCATGGCGTCGGCCACTTCCTGTCGGTGCACGAGCAGCCGCAACGCTTCGACAAGCGCGTCAACGAGATCGAACTCAGTCCCGGCATGGTTACAACCATCGAGCCTGGCTACTACAAATCAGGCGAGTATGGCATCCGCCTTGAAAACCAGGTCGAGGTGGTCGACGCCGGCGATGGTTTCATGACGTTCAAAAGCCTGACGCAGGTGCCGCTTGACCTGAGGCTCGCCGACATGGACCTGCTCACCCCGGTTGAGAGGCATTGGATCGACAGTTACCATCACGATATTGGTTCGACGCTAAGCCCCATATTGGCTGCTGACGATCGCGAATGGCTGCGGCAAAGGTGCGCGCCATCATGCGGCTGATTGGCCGATCGAGCACCACGGTTCGCCACTGATCTGCAACCGCGTTGCCTACGATCATGACTGGACGCTCGACAGCCTGCGGCCGGTGGTCACATGACACGGTCGCGCGCGAACTGGCCGAGCGCGCCGGCATGAATGCGATCAGCCTGGCGAATTCCTATCACGCCGGCCGCTTCCTGCAGCCGCGCGGCCCGCGCCGCAAAGCCTATTTCCCGGAGGACGGAACCATCTATTTCCAGCCCACGGCCAAGCGTTGGGACATAGCTCACGATCCAGCCGAAGGTCGCCGATGTGACCTCGGAAGGCGGCGATGATCCGGCGGCGCGACGGCGGTGGCCTGAAAGTGTCCTGTTTGACCGTGTGCCCCACAACACGCGGCTGGGCATGCCGCACCCAAGCACTGTCACCCGCAATGCTTTCGGCGACCCGAACTACTACAGCCTGTGCCCGTCCAACGCCGACGCCCGCTGTCAGGACGCTGGTGGAACACATCAGCAGGACCAACCGGCCCGACATGATCGAGCTCGAAACCCCCGCCGCACGGCTGGACTGGATCGCCGCAGCCATCGGACGAGAAGCCACCTAGACCCGACGGCCGGGATCCTCTGCCTCTACGAGCAGCTCTCGCAACAGCCGGACGGCGTCCGGCTTCGGCGAAACATTCGGCGAAAGGCAGCACAACCGACGGGTATGAGCCTCGGCATCTGCTACGGGGACGATGTTGAACCCGTCCGCGACAAGGCCCGCCCAGTGCGGGACGAGCGAGTTGCCCATGCCCTTGGCGACGAGGATTGCAATGGTTTCCAGCGCATCCATGTCACAGCGGACTTCCGGAAACAGGCCGCTCCCGTCCATGTAGTCGGCGACGATCCGACCGCCCCACGAAGAAGGGTCATAGCGGATGAAAGGCGCGCTCTGGGCGTGGCCCGCGATTTCCTCCGGCGCAACGCTATCACGTGTCAGATACACCAGCGGCTCTCGCGAAATGCTGGTTGAGCTGACCGCCTTGAGAAGTGCGAATGGCGGCTCGACAAGAACCGCCGCGTCCAGCCTGCCGGCAAGCATCTGCTCGTAGAGCTGCTCAGATGTTCCCGGCGTCAGCCGCAGTTTCAGCAATGGCGCCCGTTCGGCAATGTTGCCCAGCACCGCCGGCATCAGCCCTGTCAGGACGGTTGAAATCGCCCCTACACGCAAGTCGCCGGAAAGCCCGCTAGCGTCCAGATCATCCACAAGCAGCGACGCGTCCCGAATGAGCGCACGGGCGCGTGGCAACATGGAGAGACAACCTTCCGTCGGGCGGGCTGTGTGAGCGCCGCGCACGAGAAGCAGACGCCCCAGGCTTCGCTCCAGGGATTGTATGCGCTGGCTGACGGCAGCGGGCGTCAGGCGTTCCCGCCGTGCGGCGGCAACGATCGATCCCGTCTCGACCACCGCAACCAGGCTCTGCAGAAACCGGATATCCAATAGATTTCCTTAGTCTCAGAGACAATATTAAATAGTTTTCCTTTCATAGCGAATATTTTAGACATCGGTCAAACCCTGGGGAAAATACCGATGAAGTCGCTGTTCCATCTGGCCCTCCATGTCACTGACCTCGACGCGGCACGCGGCTTCTATGGCGGCGTGCTCGGCTGTGTCGAGGGGCGCTCGACCGACAGCTGGGTGGATTTCGACTTCTTCGGCCATCAGCTGTCGCTGCATCTCGGCAAGCCGTTCGAGGTCACCCGCACCGGCAAGGTCGGCGATCACCTTGTGATGATGCCGCATTTCGGCGTCGTGCTGCCTCTCGACACATGGTTCGCGCTCGCCGATCGCCTGAAGCAGGGCGGTATCGCGTTCGATATTCCGCCTGTCATCCGCTTTGAAGGCGAACCCGGCGAACAGCGCACGATGTTCTTCTTCGACCCCTCGGGCAATCCGATCGAAGTCAAGGGCTTCAAGGATTTCGAGAGCGTCTTCGCCGCCTAGGCGGAACGCGATGCAGCTGGCGCATCGCCGCAATCAATGCGCGGCGATGTTGCCTTGCATGCGCAGCAGCATGCCGAACAGGTCGCGTGGCTCGTCGGGATCGGCGATGAGATCGAGCTCGGAATAGAGCCCGGTGGCGGCGAGCTGGACATAGCGCAGCGCCGAAAAGTCCTCGGTAGCAAATCCGACCGAGTCGAACAGGGTGATCTGCTTGCGCGCTGGTGCGACCGGGCGCCTGGTCCGCGATCACCTGCCATAGCTCGGTCACTGGATGGTCGGCATCGAGCTGCTGGATCTCGCCCTCGATCCGCGTCTGCGGCGTGTATTCGACGAGATGCCGGACCGCAGCAGGATGTCCCGGTGCAGCTCGGTCTTGCCGGGGGCAGTCGCCGCCGACGGCGTTGATATGGACGCCGCTGCCCACCATGTTGTCGGTGAGGATTGTCGCATACTGCTTGTCGGCGGTGACGGTGGTGATGATCTCAGCACCTTCCACCGCCTCCTGCACCGAGCCGCAGATGGCGATGTCAAATCCCAGCCCGGCGAGATTGCCGGCGCATCTGTGCGACGCAGTGACATCGATGTCGTAGAGACGCAGCTTCTCGACACCGAGCAGCGCCCGGAACGCCAAAGCCTGGAACTCAGACTGCGCGCCATTGCCGATCAGCGCCATGCAGGAAGCATTCTGCGGGGCAAGGTACTTTGCCGCAACCGCCGAGGTTGCAGCCGTGCGTAGCGCCGTCAGGATGGTCATCTCGCTCAGCAGCATGGGGTAACCGCTGCCAACATCAGACCGCACGCCGAAGGCTGTCACGTCGCCACCGCTCCGATGGACGGTCGAGTGAACCTGTCGCCCAAGGGCCTGGACACGCTCCGAGTGCTGGATGCGCGCACGGTGACTTAGCTCGACCTCACCGGCAGCGGCAATGAAACCGCCGCCCACGTCACCGAGAGCGGCCGCATGACGATGCTGTTTTGCGCCTTCACCGGCGAGGCGATGACGCTCAGGCTCTATGGCAAGGCAGATCTGATCCGCCCCGATCATCCGGAATGGGAGACCATGCTGGCACTGTTCCCTCGACTGCCCGGCACGCGCCAGATCTTCCGGCTCCACGTCGACAGCGTGGCGACATCGTGCGGCTGGAGCATCCCCGTCATCGGCGAGATGCAGGAGCGCAACGAACTGATCGAGTGGGCTGAGACTAAGGGCGAGGACAATCTCGAGGCTTACCGTCTCAGCAACAATTTCGTCAGCATCGACGGTCTGTCGACCGGCTACGTCTCCGACGATTTCTAGGTCGGCATGATGGACGGGATTTCGATCACCTTCGCCGATGGCGAAGTTATGAGCTTTGCACCGACACCTGGCGGTTCGGTGCTGACCTCCGCCGAACAGGCAGGCAATGCCCTGGCCCACAGCTGCCGTGAAGGCACCTGCCGGACCTGCGTGGCGCGCCGCCCCAACGGCGACGAGGTGTTGCTCTGCGTCGAACCGGCGCAGAGCGGTTTCGAGGCCGTGGTTCCCTATCGCCGGGCCGACGTGTCGCCGCCGACGCTGCGCCGCGCCAACATCAACAGCTTCCAGAAGCTGTCGCGCTCGGTCTGGGAAATCAGGTACCGGCTGCAGTTCCCGCTGCCATTCCTGCCTGGCCAGTTCGTCGAAGCGACCTTTCCCGGTATCGACGGTCCCAGGCGCTTCTCGATGGCCAACGGCCCTGCCGAAGCCGAACAAATCCTGCATGTGCGCGACATTCCAGGCGGGGCGATGGCGGATTATCTGGCGACTCGGGCCAAGCCGCAGGATGCGTTCACCGTGCGCGGCCCTTTCGGCATCTTCTATCTGCGCGCCAACCCGAAGCCGAAACTGTTCGTCGCCGGCGGCACCGGACTTGCGCCGATCATCGCCATGCTGCGCGGCATCGATCGGTTATCGTCACCACCGCTTAGCCTTGTACTCGGCTTCGCTGACGAGCAGGACGCATATGGCATCGACCAGCTCAAAGTGCTGGCAAACGACTACCGCTCGAGATCGTGATGACAGCCGATACGGCAAATCCAGGCTGGTCGGGAAAGACAGGAAATCCGGTCGCCGGCATCGGTCATGTCACTGGTGTGCCGCTGCAAGAAGGCACCGAAGCCTATCTTTGCGGACCGCCCGGGATGGTTGGTGCGGCGCGCAAGGCATTGCGCGAGCTTGGCCTGCATCAGGACGACATCTTCAACGAAGAGTTCGTGCATCAGACGCTACCGGCGTGATCAGATAGCGATCGTCGCCGAATAGAGCGCTGCTGTAACGTCCGGATCGTCGGCGTCGGCAACCGCGAGAAGGTCGATGTGATTGGCGGCAAGCTGGGCGTGAATGCCCTCGATCTTGTACGGCCGATCGAGCCGACGGACGAAACGCAGCCGGCCATCATTGCCCACGATACCGATGGCAGCCCCGACACATGTGCCGTCGTTGAAAGCGTCGTCCGTGTCTTCGGCAACCGCACTGAAGACCATGACGCCGCCCGGCAGCGGCGCAGCATCGGTGAAGCACAACGGCACATCGTCGATATGGCCGAGATCGAACCTGCCGATTTTCACCGACCGGAGCGCATCGGCACGACGGCCGGTCACGACATTGACGACCTCAGACAGCCGGTACCGGATCATTGCATTGTCCGCGTGCTGCTTGTTACCGCGCTGGAACAGGCACAGTTCGTCACCGACAACTACGGCGCCTTCGACATTGACCTCGGCGAAGGCGTCGGCGAGCGGAACCAGCATGGCCGACAGGTCAAGGATTCGTGGCGCGCCTGAAATGCGACCCAACGGATCAAGCCCAAGCAGGACACCCAGGCGCCGGTTAGGCCGCGAGCCCGAGCCGACAGCGAGCAGTGCACCATGGTGAAAACCCTCGAAAGCAGGCAGCAACGTCAGTGCTTCGAGGTCGGGCTTTTGCCGCTTGCGCGCGGCTTTCTCCTCCGGCAGCACACCGTCGAACAGCCTGACCAGCCGGCCAGGGCCGGCGTCGGTGGTCGAAAAGACACCAAGATGGAGCTCATCATCGGCAATGACATACATCGTCGAATCGAGGCAGACGAGGCCGCTTGCGGCGCTCAGATGCAATGGCCGCTCAGCACTTGTCGCAGCCGTCAGGGTCAATTCGCGCAGCTTCTTGAGGGCGATCATGCGGTAGTCATACCAGCTTGCGCGCGAATGACTCCTACCTGCCGCAACTTTGTGGCCGCGAGACCGTCATTTCTTTTCAAGATCGATCAGTCCCTCGAGCAGGTCGAGCAGCTGTTCGTAGCGCTCGTGTCCGATGCGGCGCTGGACCTCGTCATAGATGGCGCTGCTCTCGGGTGCGACCTCTGAGATCAGAACCTGCCCCTTGGGTGCAATCGCCAGCATGACGCGGCGCCCGTCACCGTCGACCTTGCCGCGGGTGATTAGCTTGCGCTCCTCCAGCGCTTTGATGATCCGCGTCAGGCTAGGCGCCAGGATCGAGGCTCGCTCGGCAAGTTCCGTCGCGTCGAGCGGGCTCTGCTCGCCCAACACACGGATGACGCGCCATTGCTGCTCCGATACGCCATGCTGGGCGAGTATGGGTCGGAACTGAGCCATCACCACTTCGCGCGCGCGCAGGAGCGACATCGGCAATGAACGTCGGGTGCTTTGCAGCAAAGGCGAACTCCTGATGGCGGACGGCGAATGAGCCGGCATTCCACTTCCCGATAATACCGACGCCGCAACGGATCAACGTTGCACGGCGCCAACCAGCGAAATCTCACGGCACAAGCGTCCTTGACAGCGGTCTGAAAAACTATTTAACATGTTAAATATCAAAACGCCATCTGTGCGGAAAGACGCGCCTTGCCTCACCTCACCCTCGAATATTCGGCCAACCTCGACGGTCGTGTCGATATGCCTGCACTATGCGGAGCGCTGTCGCAGACGATCCTTGACACCGGCCTGTTCGAGCATGGCGCGATCAGGGTGCGGGCGCTGCGTGCCGACGCCTACGCCGTCGCCGACCGCGTGGCCGAAAACGCCTTCATCGACATGAGCTTCAGGATCGGCGCAGGCCGGTCCACCGAGGAAAAGAAACGTGCAGGCGCCGCGATCTTCGCCGCCGCCAATGCGTTTCTCGCCCCACTTTTTGCCAGCCCGCATTTCGCGCTGTCGCTTGAGATTCGTCAGATCGATGCGGAGCTGAGCTGGAAGAACAACGCCATACACCCGCGCCTGCGCAACACGTGACGGAAACCCAAATGTCAGAATTCGAAAACAATCTGCGCAAGGCGCAAGCCTATCTTGAGCGCTTCAGGTCCGGCGGAGTGACCAACCATATCAATGGCGAAGCTGTCGCGGCACTTGATGGCACGACCTTCGAGACCATCTCGCCGGTCGACCTCAAGCCGCTTGCCCGGGTGGCGCATGGCAAGGCCGCCGACATCGACATGGCCGCCAAGGCGGCCAAGGCTGCGTTCCCCGCATGGGCGGCGCAGTCGGGCGATGCCCGCAAGAAGCTGTTGCATGCGATCGCCGATGCCATCGTCAAGCGGGCCGAGGAGATCGCCTTCGTCGAATGCATGGACACCGGCCAGTCGCTGAAATTCATGGCCAAGGCTGCCCTGCGCGGCGCCGAGAACTTCCGCTACTACGCCGACAAGGCACCTGAAGCGCGCGACGGCCGCACGCTGCAGGCGCCCGGCCAGCTGAACATCACCACCCGCGTGCCGATCGGCCCGGTCGGCGTCATCACGCCGTGGAACACGCCGTTCATGCTGTCGACGTGGAAGATCGCACCCGCGCTCGCGGCCGGCTGCACCATCGTTCACAAGCCGGCCGAGTTCTCGCCACTGACCGCGAGGCTGCTTGTCGAGATCGCCGAGGAGGCAGGCCTGCCGAAGGGTGTCTGGAACCTGGTCAACGGCCTCGGCGAAGATGCCGGCAAGGCGCTGACCGAACATCCTGATATCAAGGCGATCGGCTTCGTCGGCGAAAGCCGCACCGGTTCGATGATCATGCGCCAGGGCGCCGACACGCTGAAGCGCGTACATTTCGAACTCGGCGGCAAGAACCCGGTGATCGTGTTCGCCGACGCGGATCTTGAGCGTGCGGCGGATGCGGCAGTGTTCATGATCTACTCGCTCAACGGCGAGCGCTGCACCTCGTCCTCGCGCCTGCTGGTCGAAGCCTCGATCTACGACAAGTTCACCGCCATCGTGGCGGAGAAGGCCAAGCGGATCCGTGTCGGCCATCCGCTTGATCCGCAGACAGTCGTCGGTCCGCTGATCCACCCGATCCATGAGGAAAAGGTGCTGTCCTACATCGAGCTCGCGCGTTCGGAAGGCGCAACCATTGCCGCCGGCGGCAGCAAGGTCGAGGCAGCAGGGGGTGGTTGCTACGTCGCACCGACGCTTTTCACCGGCGCGCGCAACGACATGCGCATCGCCCAGGAAGAGATTTTTGGGCCGGTGCTGACCGCGATCCCGTTCGACAACGAAGCCGAAGCACTGGCAATCGCCAACGACACCCAATATGGCCTCGCCGGATATCTGTGGACTTCGGACGTGACACGCGCCCTGCGCTTCACCGAAGGGCTCGCGGCGGGGATGATCTGGGTCAACTCGGAGAATGTCCGCCACCTGCCGGCGCCGTTCGGCGGTGTAAAAAACTCCGGCATCGGCCGCGATGGCGGCGACTGGTCGTTCGATTTCTGCATGGAAACCAAAAACATCGCCTTCGCCACGACGGCCCACAACATCCAGAAGCTCGGCGGCTGAGCGGGAACAGACATCATGCCATTGCCCACACCCAATCTCTATCCCGCCTTCAACATCGTGCGGCTGAGCCATGTCGAGCTGGCCGTGACGGATCTGGCGAAGTCCCGCGCGTTTTATGTCGACACACTCGGCCTGCAGGTCACCGACGAGACGGCGGACACGATCTACCTGCGCGCCATGGAAGAGCGCGGCCACCATTGCATCGTGCTCAAGCAAAGCGACCGTGCCGAAGCCCGCGACCTCGGTTTCAAGGTGTTCTCCGAAGATGACCTCGACCGCGCCGAGCATTTCTTCAAGGCCAAGGAGCTGCCGGTCGAATGGGTCGAGCGGCCCTACCAGTCGCGCACGTTGCGCACCCGCGACCCGCACGGCATTCCGCTCGAGTTCTATTCCAGGATGGACCGGCTGGCGCCGATCCATCAGAAATACGCGCTCTACAAGGGCGTGAAGCCGCTGCGCATCGACCACTTCAATTGTTTCTCGCCTGACGTCGACCAGTCGGTGGCCTTCTACAACGAACTCGGCTTCCGCGTGACCGAATTCACAGAGGACGCTGAGACCGGCCGCTTGTGGGCGGCGTGGACTCACCGCAAGGGCGGCGTTCATGACATCGCCTTCACCAACGGGCTCGGGCCGCGCCTGCACCACGTCGCCTTCTGGGTGCCGACGCCGCTCAACATCATCGACCTGCTCGATCTGATGGCGACGACAGGCTATGTCGGAAATATCGAGCGCGGTCCTGGGCGCCACGGCATCTCGAATGCCTTCTTCCTCTACATCCGCGACCCCGACGGTCACCGCATCGAGATCTACTGCTCGGACTACCAGACAGTCGATCCCGATCTCGAGCCGATCAAGTGGGACCTCAAGGATCCCCAGCGCCAGACGCTATGGGGCGCCCCTGCCCCGCGCTCGTGGTTCGAGGAAGGCAGCACCTTCGCCGGCACAGAGCCGCGGCCGTCGGCGCTTGCCGCGTCGCCCATTATCGCACCGTGAGCAGCGACATGACCGAACGGCCTCGTTTCGCCACATACACCCACGCCGGCAAGACGAGCTACGGCGCGGTGACCGCACAAGGCATCGTCGACCTGGCACCGCTTTTCCCGCAATGGCCGACGCTGCGCGAGGTCATCGCGGACAACGGTTTCAATCAGCTGGCGGAAGCAGCGGCGAAACGAGCGGCCGACATCGCCGAAGATGCGATCACCTACCAGATCCCGGTTCCGGCGCCGGAGAAGCTGATTTGCGTCGGCGTTAACTTTCCCGACCGCAACGAAGAGTACAAGGACGGCCAGACCGCCCCTGCCAACCCGTCGCTGTTCATCCGCTTTCCACGCTCGTTCGTCGGGCATGGCGCGGCCATCGTCCGGCCACCGGAATCGCCGCAGCTCGACTATGAAGGCGAGATCGTCATCGTCATCGGCAAGGGCGGGCGCCGTATTGCCGAAGGCGATGCGCTCGACCACATCGCCGCGCTGTCGCTGTGCAACGAGGGCACGATCCGCGACTGGGTGCGGCACGCCAAGTTCAACGTCACCCAGGGCAAGAACTTCGACGCCACCGGCGCCATCGGCCCCTGGCTAGTGCCCTACACCGATGAAGCGCAACTTGCCGACATCCGGCTGACGACGAAGGTCAATGGCGAGTTGCGCCAGGACGACCGCACCAGCCGCATGATCTTCAGCTTCCGCAAGCTGATCAGCTATATCTCGACCTTCACGACGCTGGTATCAGGCGACGTGATCGTCACCGGAACGCCGACCGGGGCCGGCGCGCGCTTCGATCCACCGCGCTGGCTGGTACCAGGTGACATCGTGGAGGTCGAAGCCGAAGGCATAGGCACGTTGCGCAACACCATCATGGACGAACAACCATGAAGCTTTCGCCTCAGCAGCACCAGGCTGCCGCGCAACGCCTCGACCAGGCCGAAAAGCAGCGCACGCAGATCGGGCTGTTGTCGCTCGATCACCCTGAGATGGACATGGAGGACGCCTATGCCGTCCAGGCCGCATGGGTCCAGCTCAAGCTTGCCCAGGGCCGCCGTCGGATCGGCTGGAAGATCGGCCTGACCTCCAAGGCGATGCAGTATGCACTCAACATCGACATCCCGGATTCAGGCGTCCTGCTCGACGACATGATGTTTTCGGATGCCGCAACCATCCCGGCCGACCGCTTCATCCAGCCGCGCATCGAGGCCGAGATCGCGTTCGTCATGAAGGCGCCGCTGGAGGGGCCGAACACGACGGTCTTCGACGTGCTCAACGCCACCGATTTCATCGCCCCAGCCATCGAGATCCTCGACACGCGCATCCTGCGCAGCGATCCGGCGACCGGTCGCACCCGCACCATCGTCGACACCATCTCCGACAATGCCGCCAATGCCGGCATTATCACCGGTGGACGGCCGATGCGCCCGACCGACGCCGACATGCGCTGGATCGGCGCCATCGTATCGCGCAACGGCGAAGTCGAAGAAACCGGCCTCGGTGCCGGCGTGCTGAACCATCCCGCAGCCGGCATCGCCTGGCTGGCCAACCGGCTGGCCATGTTCGGCGGCTCGATCGCAGCCGGCGACATCGTGCTCTCAGGCTCGTTCATCCGCCCTGTCGAGGCGCGCCACGGCGACACTGTCATGGCCGATTTCGGCCCCTTCGGCACCGTCAGCGCCTATTTCGCCTAGAGAACCCAATGCCCGCACCACGAAATACATTCAAGGCAGCCCTGCAGAAGGGCGAAGCGCAGATCGGCCTGTGGCTCGGCCTGGCCAATGCCTACACCGCCGAGATCTGTGCCGGCGCCGGCTTCGACTGGCTGCTCATCGACGGTGAGCACGCGCCCAACGACCTGCCAACAATGACGGCACAGCTCCAGGCGATCGCCGCATCAGGAGCAAGTGCCGTCGTGCGCCCGCCGATCGGTGAAATCTGGATCATCAAGCAGCTTCTCGACATCGGTGCCCAGTCCATCCTGGTGCCTATGGTTGAAACCGCTGACCAGGCGCGCGAACTCGTCAAGGCCATGCGCTATCCGCCGCATGGCGTGCGCGGCGTGGGTGCCGCCCTTGCCCGCGCTTCGGCTTTCAACCGCATTCCCGATTATCTCGCGACCGCCAATGACGAGACCTGCCTGCTGGTCCAGCTGGAGAGCCGGGCCGGGCTTGCTGCCCTTGAGGACATCGCGGCGATTGATGGCGTCGACGGCATCTTCATCGGCCCGGCCGACCTTGCCGCCGACATGGGATACCTCGGCAAACCCGGTGCTCCTGAAGTTCAGGCCGCCGTGGAGGATGCACTCATGCGCATCCAGAAATGCAGCAAGGCAGCCGGCATCCTGACTTCCGACGCCAAGCTTGCGGCACGTTATCTCGAGCTCGGCGCGGCTTTCGTGGCTGTCGGCACTGACGTCACGCTCCTGGCGCAGGCCACGAGCACGCTAGCCAGCAAGTTCAAGGCTGCCCGCAACGACGAGCCCCAAGCGTCCAGCTCCGGCTATTGAGCGCTCCCAACATCTGAAACACGGAAAGGGCGGCCATGGGCCGCCCTTTCCTTTTGCTGTCCTGCGATCACCCGGCGCCAGCCGCAAAACCGCCTCGCACAGCTGAAGCCAGCGCTCAGCGCGTGATGTGAACCGTCTGCATCTGCATGTACTCTTCGAGCCCCCAATGGCCGAACTCGACGCCGATGCCCGACTGCTTGGCGCCGCCAAAGGGTGCCGCGGGCGAAATCGAGCTGTGGTCATTGACCCAGGCGGTGCCGCATTCGAGGCGCCGCGCGAGCTCTTCGCCTCGCTTGAGATCCGACGACCAGATCGAGCCACCTAGCCCGTTCTCACTGGCATTGGCGCGTGCGATCGCGTCATCGACATCGCTGTAGCGCACGATTGGCAGGATCGGGCCGAACTGTTCTTCGTCGACGATGCGCATGCCATCGGTCACTTCGGTGACGACCGTCAGCGGGAAGAAGTAGCCCCCTTCCCCTGAAGCAGCACCACCGGAAAGGAACTTGCCACCATTGGCCTTGGCATCGTCGGCAAGCTCACGCACCAGATCGAACTGCGCCTTGTTCTGCAGGGGCCCGAACTGGCTTGCCGGGTCGGTCGCCGGGCCAACCTTCGCGGCACGCGCCAGCCCGGCGATCTTTTCGGCAAGCGCGTCATGCAGGCTTTCATGGACATAAAGCCGCTTGAGCGCGGCACAGGTCTGGCCGCTGTTGCCGAAAGACTTGGCAAAGATCACCGGCGCGATAGCGTCGACGTCGGCGTCGGGAAGGACGATCGCCGCGTCATTGCCACCCAGTTCGAGCGTCAGCCGCTTCAGCGTCGTGGCCGCATTGGACATGATGTTGCGTCCGGTCGGCGTCGAGCCGGTGAACACGATCTTGTCGATGCCGGGATGGCCGGCGATCGCGCGGCCGATACCGCCTTCGCCGGTGACCGAATTGAGCACGCCGCGCGGTAAATGCGCATTGGCGAGTTCGACGAGCCGAAGCGTGCTCAGAGGCGTATAGGACGACGGCTTGATGACAACGCAGTTGCCTGCCATCAGCGCCGGCATGATGTGCCAGGTCGCGATCAGGATGGGGTGGTTCCAAGGCGTGATCGAACCGACCACGCCGAGCGGCTTGCGGTGGACCTCGATCCTGTTCTTCTCGTCATCGCGGATGATTTCGACCGCCGGCCGAAGCTTTGCAGTCTCGCGCATCCAGTGAATTGCGGCGCCGATTTCGCCATGAGCACTGGCGCGAGGCTTGCCTTGCTCGGTCGAAAGCAAGACGGCCAGCGCTTCCTTGTCGCCCTCGACCGCGTTGGCGATCTCGTTGAGCAGTGTTGCCCGCTCCTCAAGCGTCGTGTTGCGCCACTTGGAAAACGCACGGCGGGCAGCCGCGACCGCTGCATCGAGATGTTCAGGCCTCGCGGCGGGACACTGGGCGAAGACCTCGCCCCGCGCCGGATCGATCACCCCGAACGTCTCGGCGGCTTCAACCTTTTCGCCATCGATGATCATCGCATGGGCCATTCTTATCTCCTCGAATTTCGAGCCGGCGCGGATCTAGGCTTGTCCCAGCGCCAAAACCGCTTGTTTCATTCACGCAGCATTGCTGGAAAAGCCGTCCAACCAGCCTTCCCTCAGTTGCGGCACCGCGCGGATCAGGCTGCGCGTGTAGTCCGACTGCGGTGTCTCGAACACCGACCGTGTCTCGCCTTGCTCAACGATCCTGCCAGCCTGCATCACCGCCGTCATGTGCGAGAAGCGCAGCGCGAGCCCCAGGTTGTGGGTGATGAACAAGATGCTGAGCCCCTCATCCTCGATCAGCCGCGTCAGCAATTTGACGATGCTTTCTTCGACCAGCGGGTCGAGCGCGGAGGTGATTTCGTCGCATATCAGAATGTCAGGTTTTGCCGCCAGCGAGCGTGCTATGCACACCCGCTGCTTCTGCCCACCCGAAAGCGAGGCCGGGTAGCGGTCGAGATAGGCTGCCGGCAGCTCGATGGACTCCATCAGTTCGCGGAGCCGCTGATCGGCGGCCCCACCACGCAAGCCATGGAAGTAGGTCAGCGGCCGGCCAATGATGTCACGAATTGTCTGGCGCGGGTTGAGCGCAAGATCAGGCAGCTGGTGGATATACTGGATCAATCGCCGCTGATCGAAGCTGCGGCCTTCGACGACAGGCGCGAGCAGACTGTCGCGCATCCGGATCTGGCCCGTACGAGCCGGCTGAAGTCCGGCAATGCTGCGCGCCAATGTGGTCTTGCCGCTGCCCGATTCACCGACGAGCGCCAGCACCGCGCCGCTGCCGAACCTGATCGAGGCGTCCTTGACTGCGGCGACGCCACCATAGCCGACATCGACATTGCTCACGTCCAGCAAGGTGGTGTCGTTGCCATTGGAGCTGGCGTAGGTTCCATCACCCTGATTGGCGACGAGGCGCTGGGCGTATTCGGTCTGCGGTTTGTCCACCAATTGCCGCGTCGTGCCCTGCTCGACCATCTTGCCGTTGCGCATGACCACGATCCGGTCTGCCATCTGCGACACCACGGCGAGGTCGTGCGAGATGTAGAGGGCGCCGCAATTGTGCGTGCGCGCCACCTTCTTGATCAGCCTGAGCACTTCGATCTGGGTTGTCACATCCAGCGCGGTGGTCGGCTCATCGAAGATGATCAGGTCGGGCTGGTTGATCAGCGCCATGGCGATCATCGCCCGCTGCAGCTGGCCACCCGACACCTGATGCGGATAGCGCCGCCCGAAATTCTCGGGATCGGGCAGCTGAAGCTCTTCGAACAGCTCGACCGCCATGCGCCGGCGCTGTGCCGATGTCAGCTTCTGCGCCATGGCAGGGATTTCGGTAACCTGGTCTTCAAGCCGGTAGAATGGATTGAACGCGGCCGCGGCACTTTGGGCGACATAGGAGGCCTTGGTACGCCGGATCGTTTCAAGCTCGGCGGTGCCCATTTCCATCAGCGACTGGCCGCACAGCTCAATGGAGCCGGCGGTCGGCACGCAACCAGCCTTGAACAGCATGATCGAGCTCAGCGCCAGCGTGCTTTTGCCGGCCCCCGATTCCCCGATGATGCCCAGCACTTCACCGCGATCGACATGAATCGAAACGTCATCGAGCAGAACGCTCGAACGTGCCTCGACGCGTAGATTGTCGATGCTCAGGATCCGATTTCCGCTCATTTCACTTCCGGTTTGTCTGAGTAGCGACCAACAAGCCAATCAACGATCCCGTTCACGCTCAGACAGAAAAGCGCGATGCAGAACGCCGGTATCAGCGGTGTCAGACGGCCGGTTGAAAGGGCGAGCGCATTCTCGCGGACAAGTCCGCCGAGATCGGCCGCGGGCGGCTGGATGCCAATGCCCAGGAAGCTGAGCGAACTGATGAAAAGTGCCGCGGAGGAAAGCCCCAGTCCGAACTGCGCCAAAAGCGACGGCACCATGTTAGGCAGTATTTCCTTGAACAAATACCAGTGCAGCCGTTCGCCGCGCAGGCGCCCGACCTCGACATACTCCATCGCGGCAAGGTCGCCGGCGATGGGCCGGGTGACGCGGTAATAGGTGCTCGACTGCAGCACCGCCATGGTCAGGATCAGCGTCGTCAACGACACGCCGGCAATGGCCAGGATGATCAGGGCGAAAATGATCTGCGGGATCGACATCAGGATATCGATCGCGCGACCGATGACGATATCGACCCAGCCCTTGCTTAGGCCTGCGATGATCGCGAGTGTCACGCCCAGCATGCAGGCAAGCGTGGTCGCGATCAGCGTCGCCACGAACGTATAGCGCGTCGCGTAGAGGATACGGGACAGCATGTCCCGGCCCAGGCCATCGGCGCCCAGCGTGCCACCAACGCCAGGCGCGTCGAATGCGGCATGAACCATCTCATTTGGTGGAAAGGGCGCAAGTACCGGCGCGAAGATGGCGGCAGCCGCCATCGTTGCGAGAACTGCCACGGAAACGCCCAGCGTCACTTTGCTCGACACGGTTCAGTTCCCCTTCTTGGGCAGGCGCTGCCGCGGATTGACGAGCATGGCCAAAAGGTCGGCGGTAAAATTGAGCGAGATGAAGATCGTTGAAAACAACACACCGCAGGCCAGCACCATCGGGATGTCGCGATAGGCAACCGCGTCGACCATCAGCTTGCCCATGCCGGGATAGTTGAACACGGCTTCGATCACCACGACGTCGACGATCAGGTAGGCCATGGTGATCATGCAGATCGAAACGATCGGCGACAGCGCATTTGGCAAAGCATGCTTGAGGATGATCCTGTTGCGCGGGATGCCCTTGGTCTCAGCCATCAGGATGTAGTCCGAGCTCATCACGCCAAGCACGGCGGCGCGGGTGAGCTTCATCACATGGGCCTGGGCGACGAGCACAAGAGTCAGCACCGGCAAGGTCAGGGCCGAAATCCAGGTCGGCAGGCTGGCGCTGGAGCGGACCATCGACAAAGGGGGGAACAGCCCGAGCTTCACGGCGAAAATGAAGACCAGCAAGTAGCCGATCAAAAACGACGGCATCGACAGGAAGATCGCCGAGATCGAGCCCGTCGCTGTGTCGATCGCCTTGCCGCGGTTGATCGCCGCGAGCAGCCCCACGCCGACGGCCAGCGGCAGCACGATCGCCGCCGCCGAAAAAGCGAGGATCAGCGAGTTGATCAGCCGCGGCACCAACAGGTTGATGACCGGCTGGGAGTTGGAAAGCGAAGTTCCGAAATCGCCATGCAGCGCATTTCCAAGCCAATGGAAGTAGCGCACCGGCAAAGGTTGGTCGAGGCCCAGCTCGGTACGCAGGGCCAAGACCGTTTCAGGGGTGGCATTCTGCCCGAGCAACGCATTGGCTGCGTCGCCCGGCAGCATGGACGTTCCCAGAAAGACCAGGAACGAAATGAAGAAGATCGACACGAGTCCAGACGCAACCCTGGTTACTACGAACGATTTCACCGGGGAATTGGCGAATAGAGTCATGCCGTCCAGTCCTTGGTATCAGGCGAACCAGACCTGCTCGATGGCGCGGTAACCAGCCATCTGCAGTGCCGAGGGCACAAAACCGTCGAGATCGCTGGTCGTGCCTTCAACCGTGCTCGAGAAGAACGGAATGATGGTTCCGCCATCCTCACGGCAGATCTTCTGCGCGGTCGCGTAGAAGGCCTTGCGCTTTTCGAGGTCGGGTTCGGCACGGGCCGCGATGACGGCGGCGTCGAAATCCTTGTTCACCCACTTGCACTCGTTGTTTCCCGAGGTGCTGAGGAAGGCGACCGAGAAAATCGCGTCGGCCGTCGGCCGGTCGGAACGGGCCGAGACATGGAACGGCGTCTGGCCGACGATGGTTTCCCAGTAGCCGTCCGAAGGCTCGCGCTTGACCTCGATCGGAATGCCCGCCTTGGCAGCGTGCTCCTGGAAGATCACAGCCATGTCCACGGCACGCGACGAGATCGCTTCCGACGTCTGCAAAACGATTGGACCCTTGAAGCCGGTCTTGTCGAACAGCTCCTTGGCGCGTTTCGGATCGTATTCCGTCTGCGGCAGGTCGGCGGCGAAGACCGGGTCGCTCGGCGCAACCGGCGTGTCGTTGGCGATGCGGCCGACACCCACCGAAACGCGCTCGAGCATGTCGGGGCGGTTGACGGCGAGCTTGAGCGCCATGCGCATGTCGGGATTGTCGAACGGCGCCATGTCGGTGCGCATGTTGAAGCAGATGAAGCCGCGACCTTCGGTGTTGTAGATCTTCAGGTTCGGCATCTGGCGCATCAGCGGCGCGGTGCGCGCGTCGAGCAGCGTGGTCAGATGGATCTGGCCGCTCTGGAACGCGCTGCCCAGCGCGGAAGCATCGTTGATAGCGAGAAATTCGAGGCTGTCGACGAAAGCCGCGTCCGACTTGAAGTAGTTCTCGTTGCGCTCGGCTTCGAGAACTTCGCCCGGCGAAAACCTCTTCAGCTTGTAGGGGCCGGTGCCCACGCCATCAAAGGTGGTTGTTCCCGCCGGAACGATGCCGAGCGAGAATGCCGTCAGCATGGCAGGGAACATGTAGTTGGCTTCGGGCAGGTCGATGATGACGCGGTTCGGACCGTCGGCACGGATATCGGCCACACCCTTGATGATGCCGCGCATGTTGGAGCGCGATGCCTCTTCGGCATGGCGCTTCAGCGAGAACACCACGTCCTCGCTGGTGAAGGCCTTGCCGTTGTGGAACGTCGCACCCTCGACCAGATCGAAGATCCAGGTCTTGCCACCATTGGACGGCTCCCAGCTCTTGGCGAGGCCGGGACGCAACTCCATGTCCAGACCGTGCACCTCGATCAGCGAATTGTACGTGATGCCAGACATGACGGCCGTGTAAGGCGAGCCAAACGTGCGCGGATCAAGCGAGTCCGCCGTCGAGGCACCGCCGCTGGCCACCACAAGGTGCCCGCCGCGCTTGGGCTCGGCCGCCCATGCGCCGCCACCGGGCAATGCCGCCATCAGGCCCGAAGCCGCTGAAATCTTGAGCAGGCTCCGGCGCGAAATCGTAAACATCTTCCTCACTCCCTTTTTCGCAAAAATTCACCTGCAACGTCGCTTCTCTTGCGGCGTTCAGCAGGCATTCCCCTCTGCACCCGGCTTGAAACCAAAGCGGCAAGGCGCAGGCCTTACCGTTCCTCCATGGTCATTCGCCGGCTTCTCCCTTCGCCAGGTCGCCCAATTGGCGCGACTTGACGAACTGCAGGCGTCCGTAAACGAGATTTCTCGCCGCATCCGGCTCACGTGCCTCGATGCAGGCGATCAGCGCACGCTGGAACGCCACGGCGCGGCGAGCGACTTCAGGCGACGATCCGCGAACATAAAGCGGCATCAGGACGTGACTAAGCGCCCTGAACTGAGCCGTCAGCACACGATTGTGCGAACACCCGACAACGCAGCCGTGAAAATTGATCGCGGCCCATGTGAACTCCTCGGCGTCGTCGACAAGCCGCTCGGCCTCGGCCAGCGCTTCGTGCAGCGCCTTGATATCGGCGCTGTTGGCGTTGCTGGCGGCAAGGCCTGCCGCCATCACTTCGATGGCAATCTGGGTATCAAGCAGTTCTTCGGTACCGATGCCGATCAGCTTCAGCTGGATGGCGATGGTCTCTGCCAGCCGCTCCGAATTGCCTTCGGCGACAAAGATCCCGCCCTTGATACCAACCTTGACCTCAATCACGCCTGACGCCTGCAGCGAGCGCAGGGCATCGCGCATCGTCATGCGGCTCACGCCGAACTGCAGCGCCAGCGAGGCCTCGGAGCCCAAACGGTCCCCAGGCGCGAGACGACCGGCAAAAAGCACGGTCCGGATCTGGTCGATCACGTTCGCCGACAGCGTGCTCTGCTTGCCCGAAGACCACAGCCGCTCGGCCGGACCGACCATCTGGGTAAGACCGCTACCCTCAGCATCTGGTGCCTTTTGCATGTCGATCCCTTTGATAAGATATTTAGGACAAAAAAGAGCATTCCGAGTCAAATATCAAGCGAAAAATGCCGATTGCACGACCATTTTTTTTAAACTATCATATGTTTTGAAAGCGGCGGAGACGAGCTCTCGCCTTCAACAATTTCAATTAGTTGAGTGGAATATGATCATTGAAGGTCAGATAGATCGCTCGCTGTGGATCGGTTCTGAGCGGATCAGGGCGAGCAATCGCGAAATCCTGCCCGTCATCAATCCCGCCAGCGGCGAAACAGTCGGAGAAATCCCGGTTGCGACCACCGCCGACCTGGACAATGCCCTGGATGCGGCCAATGCCGCCTACAGGTCCTGGCGCAAGGTCTCAGCCTTCGAGCGCTACGCGATTTTGCGGCGAGCGGCGGTTCTGCTGCGCGAACGCGCACCCAGCATTTCCCACTTCATGACACTCGAACAGGGCAAGCCTGTCGGCGACTCCATGGCAGAAGTGCATGGCGCGGCCGACATCTTCGACTGGTACGCCGAGGAAGGCCGTCGTGCCTACGGACGCATCATACCTTCGCGCACGTCAGGCGTCCGCAGCCTTGTCTTCCGCGAGCCCATTGGCCCCGTCGCTCTGTTCACGCCGTGGAATTTCCCCATCACCATCCCGGCGCGCAAGATCGCCGCGGCCCTCGCCGCCGGATGCTCCTGTATCGCCAAGCCGGCCGAGGAAACTCCCTCTCCGACACTAGCGATCGCTCAGGCGCTCGCGGATGCCGGCCTTCCGGACGGCGTGCTCAACATCGTCTTCGGCGTGCCGGACCACATCTCTACGCACCTGATCGCATCGCCAGTCATCAAGAAGATTTCGTTCACGGGATCGACCCGCGTCGGAAAGCACCTCGCCAGGCTGGCGGCCGACGGCGTCAAACCGGCGACGCTCGAACTCGGCGGCCATGCGCCGACAATCGTCTTTGCCGACGCCGACATCGACAAGGCGGCCGAAATGACGGCGCGGTCGAAGTACCGAAATGCCGGCCAGATCTGCATCACGCCAACACGCTTTTATCTGCACGAGTCGATCCACGACAGGTTTGTAGCCAAATTCCGTGACGTCGCGGCGTCACTCAGGCTGGGCGACGGCCTCGATCCGAAAACGCAAATGGGCCCACTGGCCAATGCCCGGCGCATCGGCGCCATGGAAAGCCTGGTTTCGGATGCGGAACGCTGCGGCGCACGCATCGAACTGGGCGGCGAACGTCATGGCGAGCGCGGCTATTTCTGGCAGCCCACAGTCCTGACCGACGTGCCGAACGAGGCGCGGATCATGAACGAGGAGCCATTCGGCCCGGTCGCCGTGACGCGCCGCTTCCAGGATTTCGACGAAGTCGTCGCCGAGGCCAACAGGCTGCCTTTCGGCCTGTCTGCTTATGCCTTCACGCGAGACACAACCACGGCCACCCGCATCGGCGACGAGTTGGAGTCCGGCATGGTCGGCATCAACAACATGATGCTGACGACACCCGAAACCCCGTTCGGCGGCGTCAAGGAGAGTGGCTACGGCTCCGAAGGTGGGTCGGAAGGCCTCGATAGCTATCTCGTGACCAAATTCGTGACACAAGGCTGAAGCTTAGCAGTATGAACGAGAACTCCATCCCCAATTTCCGTGAAATCGGTGAGATCACCGGCTCGACGGACTCCCGCGACGTGCTGGCGCACGCCACCAGGCAGGCCGCGAAGAATTTCGACGATTACCTGATCGTCGATGTCGATGCCCATGTCTCGGAAGACCATTTCTGGTCCGAGATCATTGACCTGATCGACAATGACGTGTTGCGCCAGATCGGCCAGCACCAGGTCAAGGGCTTTGGCGGTTCGAACGCCCTGCTCAACATCTCGCCCGGCCTGTCACTACAAAGCGTCGGTGGCCGCATCGGCCACCAAGGCCGCCGCGAACCGGTGCAGGATGACGGCGTGCATCGCTTCATTTCGACGGCGCGGCGTTCGATGGACGCCATGGGCCTCGACTACCAGGTGGTCTTCCCCAGCGCCATGCTGCTGCTCGGCATGCACCCGCAGGACGAGATTGAAGTGGCGCTGGCCAAGGCCTTCAACCGTTGGATGATCGAGCGCATCCTGCCGATCGACACCCGCATGAAGGGCTTGCTCTACCTGCCCTTCAATACGCCGGAAGCCTGCGAGGAGCTGGTCGCCCAGTATGGCGCGACCGAAGGCATCATCGGCTTCACCGTCTGCTCGACGCGCAACAAGCCGGTGCATCACGACTGCTACATGCGGCTCTATTCAATGATCCAGGAACTGGGCAAGCCGCTGGCTTTCCACTCCGGCTACCATTGGGGCGATCCGTCCTTCGCGCAGCTCAACCGCTTCTTGTCGATGCATGCGCTGTCGTTCACCCACTACAACCAGATCCATGTGACCAACTGGATCATCAACGCCATGCCCGAGCGCTTCCCCAAGCTCAACATGCTGTGGGTCGAAAGCGGTCTCGCCTGGATTCCATTCCTGATGCAGCGCCTCGACCATGAAGTGATGATGCGCCCCAGCGAGGCGCCCGGCCTCAAGCGTCTGCCCAGCGATTACATGCGCGAGATGTACTACACGAGCCAACCGCTCGAACGCGGCAACATGAAGCTGCTCGAAGCGACCATGGAAGCCATGAACGCTGAGACCCAGCTGCTCTACTCGTCGGATTGGCCACACTGGGACTGGGATTCGCCGGCGACCATCGGTTCGATCCCGTTCCTCTCCGAGCAGGCCAAGCGCAACATCCTCGGGCTCAACGCCGCACGACTGTTCAACCTCGATACCACGCGCCGCAAGCCGCTGGCCGAGGACGTGCTCGCCAATCGCCCTAAAACCGCATCGTAGTGGCACAGACAATGACAACATCAGAACATGGCGCTGGTTTCAGCGCGGCGGCCGCGGCAATCGCGACGGCGGCAGACGAAGCCCTGACCTCCGGGTCTCTAGACGGCGTGACCGAAGCCGACATTGCCGTGGCGCTCGCCGCGCTGGGACGACTTTATTCCGCCAAGGTCGAGAAGTTGGACAAGATCTTCCCGCCAGTCGCTCAGGACGCGTTGACCGCCACCGAGACGGCGGTCCTGGTGAGCGAATTGCTGCGAGCGGCCGACCTCAACGTGTTCGATCTGGCCATGTGGTTCAGGAGGGCATCGTGAGCGCGCCGGCAATGACAACAGGTGCGTCGCGGCAGGTCGTCCTGGGCCGTCACGAAGAGCTCAAGATCCGGCAGCGCATGGTCATCGAAGTGGAGGGCGTCGGCATCGGCGTCTATTTCATCGGTGAGGAAGTGCGGGCCTATCTCAACATCTGCCCGCACATGGGTGGGCCGGTCTGTCAGGGCAAGATCATGCCCCGCACGCTGGAGCAGGTCGCTGACAGCGGCAAGAGCCTCGGCCTCGGCTTTTCCAAGGATCAGATGCATATCGTCTGCCCCTGGCATGGCTTCGAGTTCGACATGCTTACCGGCCGTCATCCGATCGACAAGTCGGTCGGGCTTACCCCAATCCCGGTCGAGGTAAGCAACGGCGAGGTGGTTCTGACAGTCGGGGAAACCCGGCCATGACCGCGGCGGTCGAGACGGACGTCCTCATCGTCGGCGCGGGTCCGGTCGGGCTGACGCTCGGCATGATCCTGGCGCAGCGCGGCGTAGCCGTGACCCTGCTTGAAACTCGCCATCGTGGCGAGCCACCGAACGTGAAATGCAATCACGTCTCGGCACGGTCGATGGAGATCCTGAGGCGCCTGGGCGTCGCAGACGCCGCCCGCAATGCCGGCCTGCCGGCCGACTATGCCAACGACATCGCTTACCGCACCAGCATGACCGGCAAGGCGATCACCCGTATCCCGATTCCCTGCCGCCGCGATCGCTTCACGGCAACCGGCGGCCCCGATACCGACTGGCCCACGGCCGAGCCACCGCACCGGATCAACCAACTCTTCCTCGAGCCGATACTCTTCGAGCACGCGGTGGCGATGCCCGGTCTGACCGTGCTCAACCGCACCGAATATCTCTCGCACACCGAAACCGCTGACGGCGTGCAGATCACCGCTCGCAACATCGACAGCGGCGAAGAGACGACAATCGCAGCCCGCTATCTCGCCGGTTGCGACGGCGGCCGCTCGCAGGTGCGCCGCGACATCGGTGCCAAACTCGTCGGCGATGCGGTGGTGCAGCGGGTGCAGTCGACCTACATCCGCGCACCGCAACTGCTCGGCCTGATGAACGATGCCCCAGCATGGGCGAGCTTTTCGCTCAACCCCCGGCGCAGCGGCAATGTCTACGCCATCGATGGCCGCGAAACCTGGCTGGTTCACAACTACCTGCGCGACGACGAGCCGGATTTCGACAGCGTCGACCGCGACTGGTCGATCCGCGAGATCCTCGGCGTCGGTCCGGACTTTTCCTACGAAGTCCTGTCCAACGAAGACTGGTTCGGGCGGCGTCTGGTCGCCGACAGCTTCCAGAAGGGCCGGGCGTTCATCTGCGGTGATGCAGCACATCTCTGGGTGCCTTACGCCGGCTACGGCATGAACGCCGGCATCGCCGACGCCGAGTGCCTGGGCTGGCTGCTCGCCGCCAACATCGCTGGATGGGGCAATGCAGGCATGCTCGACGCATATGCCGCCGAGCGCCAGCCGATCACCGAGCAGGTTTCTGTCTTTGCGATGAACCATGCACACGCCATGGCCAAGGAGCGCAAGGTGGTGCCCGCCGACATCGAGGACGACACGCCGGCTGGTGCTGCAGCGCGCAAGGTGCTGGGACGCAAGATCTACGACCTCAACGTCCAGCAATATTGCTGCGGCGGACTGAACTTCGGATATTATTACGACCGCTCCCCGATCATCTCCTATGACGGCCAGGCGCAGCCGGCTTATTCGATGGCCGACTTCACGCCATCAACGGTGCCAGGCTGTCGCACGCCGCACATCTGGCTGTCGGACAAGCGCTCGCTCTATGACGCGATGGGGCCCGACTACACCTTGCTACGGTTCGACCCTAGCCAGGACGCAGAGCCCTTGATGGCGGCGGCGGCGGCACGCGGGATCCCGATCAAGCTGCTAGACGTCGTGCCCGGCAAGGATGGCTCAGGCCCCTACGCCGAAGCCTTCGTTCTGTCGCGGCCCGACAGGCACGTCGCCTGGCGCGGCGATGCCTGCCCGACCGACCCCAACGCCCTGCTCGATACCATCACCGGCACTGCCGCCTCGGCGAACTGAGGCGGGCCAATGCGAACCTTTCTGGAATTCTGGAGTGCCCGATGAAGATCATCGATTGTCACGCACACATGGCTGTGCCGCATCAGCTTCCCGCCTACAAGGCCAGCATCCTGTCGCATCGCGGCGCGCATGGCCGCAAGGCGCCGCCGGTCTCCAATGAAGCGCTGGAACAGGCGTTCAACCGCGTCGAAATGGCGCCGATGGGTCACCTCGCCTGTCTTGACCAGGCCGGCGTCGACATCCAGCTTTTGTCGCCACGCCCGTTCCAGCTCATGCATTCGGAAGAGCCCAAGAAGCTCGTGCACTGGTACGTCGAATACGCCAACGACATCATCGCACAGGAATGCGCGCTGTATCCCGAGCGCTTCTATGGCGTTGCCGGCCTGCCGCAGACCGGCGACAGCCCAATCACCGAGGCGCTGCCGGAACTCGAACGCTGCGTGAAGGAGTTCGGCTTCCGCGGTTGCCTGATCAATCCCGATCCGTTCGAAAACAATGGCCGCATGGCGCCGCCGATGGGCGACCGCTACTGGTACCCGCTCTACGAGAAGCTGTGCGAACTCGACGTCGTCGGCCATATCCATTCGGCGAGCTCACGGTCGCCCGAACGCGAGCCCTACTCGCTGCACTTCATCAATGAAGAGACCACCGCCGTCTACGGGCTGTGCAAGTCGACCGTGTTGGAAGACTTCCCTGAGCTCAAGATCCTGGTCAGCCATGGCGGCGGCGCGATCCCCTACCAGCTCGGCCGCTTCGATGCGACCACGGTGCCGCGCAACGGCATGTCGACGTCAGGCGTGCGTTTCCGCGACCGGCTGCAGAAGCTTTACTTCGACACCGTGCTCTACTCGCGCGAGGCGATCGAACTGCTGGTCAAGGTGGTCGGCGCTTCGCAGTGCCTTTACGGCGCGGAAATGCCCGGCGTCGGCTCGTCCATCGATCCGGAAACCGGCGAGACCTTCGACACCATCATCCCACACATCAACGGTCTGTCGTTCATCTCGGATGATGAACGCAAGGCAATCCTGGGCGGCAATGCCGCGCGGCTTTTCAAAATCGAAGCCTGAACAACCCAGGTCACCTGAAGCGCAGCCTTGGCAAACATGGAGGCTACCCTATGGCGAAAATAGTCGGATTCATCTGCACGGCTCACGGGCCGCAACTGCACACCACGCCTGACAAGTGGCTGCTGCGCGTCCAGTCGGATCGGACGCGCATGCACCCGTTCCGCGGCGGCGTCTACTCGTTCGACCAGCTCTGCGAACTGCGCAAGGACGAGAACCTGGCCGAACGCAGCACCATGGAGGCGATGACCGCCAACTATGAAAAGTGCCACGTTGCCAGCGAACGCCTGGCCGACGCCTTCGACGCCATGAAGGCCGACGTCGCCATCATCTTCGGCAACGACCAGCACGAGATCTACGGCGAGGACCTGAGCCCGCCCTACATGATCTATTACGGCGACAAGATCCGCCATCATCCGGCCACCGAAGAGGGCCGCCGCCTGATGCCGCCGGGTGTCGCCGAGGGCGAGGCCGGCCACGCACCGGAAGAGTACCGCGAATACGATACGGTGCCGGAGCTCGCCAAGCACATCATCGGCAATCTGGTCGAAAACGAGTTCGACATCACCGTGTCGCCCAAGCTTCCGACGCACAATCCGCGCACGACGGGCATCAGCCACGCCTTCGGCCACATCTACCGCCAGGTGATGCGCGACAAGGTCATCCCCAACGTTCCGATCTACCAGAACACCTTCTTCCCGCCGAACCAGCCGACGGCAAAGCGCTCCTACAAGTTCGGCCAGGTCGTCGGCGAGGCCATCCGCTGCTGGAACAGCGACGCACGCGTTGTTGTCTTCGGTTCGGGCGGCATGAGCCACTTCACCATCGACGAGGACTGGGATGCCCGCTTCATGCAGGCAATGCGCGAAAAGGATGCCGAGTTCCTCAAGAACATCCCGCTCTCGGAACTCCAGTCGGGCACCTCGGAAATGAAGAGCTGGATCACCACCGCTGGTGTCATGGAAGCCTACGATACCGAGTTCCATGAAGTGGCCTACGTCCCTTGCTACCGTTCGCCTGCCGGCACCGGCACCGCGCAAGGCATGTACTGGTGGGGCGTCAAGTCATGAGCGCGGAGTTACTTGAACGGCTGCGCCAACTTGATGCCTGCTCGGTCTCCGATGCGCTCGACGCGCTCGGGCTGACCGGTGCCGTCACCGGCATCGCCCGCCGCTCCGGTGGGGGCGTCGTGGCCGGACGCGTCGTCACCGTCGCCCTCGCCGAGGGTCCGGCACCAGCGGGCGCGCCCAAGGTGCATCTCGGCGCCCGCGCCATCGAAGCCGGTGACGCCAACTCGCTGATCGTCGTTTCCCATCCCGGCATCGACGCCGGCGGCTGGGGCGGGGTGCTGACCCAGGCCGCGCGCCTTGCCGGCATTCAGGGCGTGATCGTCGATGGACCGTTGCGTGACGTGGACGAAGCCAACGGGCTCGACTTTCCAATTTTTGCCCGGGCGACCACGGTACGTACGGCGCGTGGCCGCGTCCACGAAGTCGCAACCAACGTGCCGGTGACCATCGACACGGTGACGATCACCCCCGGCGACTACGTCATCTCGGACGGTTCGGGTGCGGTGTTCATTGCCGCAGACAATGCAGAGAAGGTGATCCGGACCGCCGAGCGCATCGCCGCCAAGGAACGCCTGATGGTCGAGGCGCTGAAGACCGGCAAGCCGGTCTCCCAGGTGCTCGGCGCCGATTACGAAGACATGCTCGAGGTTATGCCATGACCGACCAGGCCGTAGAACGCGCCGGCAAACACGACTGCGCCACCCTTTCCGACGCTATGGACCGGCTCGGCATCGAGGGCGTCTGCCGGGGCATCAAGCCGCGCGACCACAAGTTCAGGCTTGTCGGCCGCGCCTTCACCGTCCGCTATGTCCCGGTCGATGTGCTGGCTCCCGGCAATGTCGGCGACTTCATCGATGACCTTCCAGCTGGAACGGTCGTCGTGCTCGACAATCGCGGCCGTGAGGATTGCACCGTCTGGGGCGATATCATGACCCAGCTGGCAAGCCATAAGGGCCTCGCCGGCACTGTCATCGACGGCGCCTGTCGCGATGTCGACCTTTGCCTCAGGCTTGGCTATCCGATCTATTCGCGCAGCTATTCGATGAAGACCGGCAAGGACCGCGTCCAGGTCGACGCCACCGGCATCACCGTTGAGATCGGCGGTGCGCTGGTTCGCCAAGGCGACATTCTCGTCGGTGACGCCGACGGCGTCGTCGTCATTCCGAGCGAGCGCGCCGAGCAGGTTCTCTACCTCGCCGACGAGATCGCCACCGCCGAGAACGCCATCCGGAAAGCCATCACCGAGGGCATGTCGCTGCGCGACGCCCGCGTGAAGTACCGTTACCACTCGCTGCAGACGCGCCAGCCATGAACAAGGTCGTCCGCAACATCGAGCGCGCCGACAGCGCGACAATCACCCGGCTGGCCAAGGCCGGCGTCGCCACCACCCATGAAGCTCTAGGCCGGACCGGCCTGATGAGTTCACGGATGCGGCCGATCTATCCGGGTGCGGCCATCGCCGGAAGTGCCGTCACCGTGCTGGTACCACCCGGCGACAACTGGATGATCCATGTGGCGATCGAACTGATCAAGCCGGGCGACATCCTTGTCGTTGCGCCGTTCTCGCCTTCCGACGCCGGCTATTTCGGCGACCTTCTGGCGACCTCCGTCATGGCGCGCGGCGGCGTCGGCCTCGTCATCGACGCGGGCGTCCGCGACATCCGCGACCTGACCCAGATGAAGTTCCCGGTCTGGTCGACGGCGATCTGCGCCCAGGGCACGGTCAAGGAAACGATCGGTTCGGTCAACGTGCCGGTCTCGTGCGCCGGTGCGGTCGTCAATCCTGGCGATGTCGTCGTCGCCGACGACGATGGCGTCGTGATCATCCCGCGCCAACTGGCCGATACCGTTGCGCAACTTTCCGAACGTCGCATCGCCGACGAGGAAGCCAAACGCACGGAACTGGCCAAGGGCGTTCTCAGCCTCGATCTCTTCAATCTGCGCGAGCGCCTGAAGGACAAGGGCCTCGAATACTGACGCCGGCAACGGCGCCGCAACCTAGCAAGCAGCAATGGGTGAACTCATGAAAACTCAGGTCGGTATCATCGGCGCGGGGCCAGCCGGCCTGCTCGTGGCGCGTATCCTCCAGCTCAACGGCATCGACTCGGTGATCCTGGAACGCCGCACGCGGGCCTATGTGCTCGAGCGCGTGCGGGCCGGCGTTCTTGAATCGGGCACCGTCGACACGTTGCGAACTTACGGCATGGGCGAACGCCTCAATCGCGAGGGCATTCCGATGCGCTCGATGCAGTTGTGCTGGGACAAGCAGAAAGCCGACATCTCGCTTGACGATGGCACCGGGCGGCACCTGACGACATATGGCCAACAGAAGATCGTCGAGGACCTGATTCTCCAGCGCGAGGCCGACGGCCTACCGATCATCTTCGAAGCGGCCGTGTCGCAGCTCGAAGGCATCGAGGGAGACGCCCCCCGCATCCACTACCGCCACAATGGCGAAGACAAGGTACTGGAGTGCCAGTTCATCGCTGGTTGCGACGGTTATCATGGCGTCAGCCGCAGGCACATTCCGGGATCGGACGAATATGTGTTCCTGACCGAGTATCCATTTGCATGGCTCGGCATCCTGGCTGAGGCGGCACCTCTTGCCGCCCGTCGCGGCTTTGCCCATTCGACGCGCGGCCTGGCCGTCGCCTCCGCCCGCTCGGCCTCGGTCGGCCGGCTCTATCTGCAGGTCGAGCCCGACGCCGATCCCAATGCGATGAGCGATCAGCAGATCTGGGACGAACTCGACATCCGCATGGACGACGGTACAGCCGCGCAGCTCAATCGCGGTCCGATCATCGAGCGCTCGGTGGCTCGCCTGCGCGGCTACGTCTGCGAAAAGATGCGCCACGGCCGGCTGGCCATTGCCGGCGACGCCGCACACATCGTGCCGCCAAGCGGCGGCAAGGGCCTGAACCTCGCCGTTGGCGACGCGCGCATCATGGCTGAGGCCATCAGGCGTTTGCTGAAGTCCAACGACTCCGCCCTGCTCGATAGCTATTCGGAGATGTGCCTGCGCCGAATCTGGCCGACCGTTCACTGGGCCTGCTCGATGTGCGAGGCCCTGCACATCTTCCCAGGACAGACGAGCTTCCAGACCAGAATGCAGTACCAGACGCTCAATCACTGGGGGAACACCGAGATCGGCCAGCAGCGGCTGCGCAAGGCCCAGCTCGGCCTACCTTACGAGATCTGACACGCGGCCAGGTCCGGGCCACGGCAACGCGCCGGTCCCGGCTGCAATCTACAAAACGAAAGGGCGGCGCTCCGATGGAACGCCGCCCTTCTTTCATTCACACGGACCAGAGCCCGCCGTCGACTATCTCAGCCGCAGACGGCCACGATGGCATTGGCGACATGGCCAACGTTCTTGTCGGTCAGGCCGGCAACGTTGACGCGGCCCGAGCTGGTGATGTGGACATGGTGATCGACCTTCATCCGCTCGGCATCTGCAGGGGTGATGCCAAGCATGGCGAACATGCCGCGCTGCTCGCCAAGAAAGCCAAAGTCGCGCGTGGTGCGGCCGGCAAGTGCCGACACCAGCTTGGTGCGCATGCCGTTGATGCGTTCGCGCATTTCGGCGACCTCGCCTTCCCAGGTCTTGCGTAGAGCCGCATTGCCGAGAATATGGGCGACGACCGATGCGCCGTGATCCGGCGGCATCGAGTAGTTGGTGCGGACGACCGGCAGCAGGTGACCATGCGCGTGCCTGGCGGTGGTTTCGTCCTTGGCGACCAGGGTAAGCGCGCCGACGCGCTCGCGATAGACCGCGAAGTTCTTCGAATAGGAGCTGGCTATCAGCATTTCCGGCAGGCGCTCGGCGAGGAGGCGCACGCCTGCAGCATCCTCGTCCAGCCCATCGCCAAAACCGAGATAGGCAAGATCGATCAGCGGCATAGCGCCGGTCGATGCGAGCAATTCGGCAATCTCTGCCCATTGCGCCAGGCTCGGATCGGCGCCGCCAGGATTGTGGCAGCAGCCATGGAACAACACCAGGTCGCCGGGACCCGCGGCGCGCAACGCTTCGATCATCCGGTCGAACTGCAACTTGCCCGAAGCCACGTCGTAGTAGGGATAGCTGACCACTTCGAGGCCAGCAGCCGCCAGCAGCGAGGGATGGTTCGGCCAGGTTGGATTCGGCAGGAACACTTTGCAGCCGGGCTTCAGGCGATTGGCGAAATCGCCCGCGACACGCAACGCTCCCGTACCGCCTGGCGTCTGGATTGCCTGCGACCGTGCAAGCAGGCCGCTGTTGGCGCCGAAGATCAGCTCCCGGGTCAGGCGGTTGTAGTCTTCATTGCCGGCCGAGGAGACATAGGCCTTCGATTTCTGGCTCTCCACCAGGAAAGCTTCCGCCTGCTTGACCGTCGCCAGCACCGGTGCGTTGCCTTGCCCGTCCTTGTAGATGCCGATGCCGAGGTCGACCTTGTCGGCGCTCGGGTCGTCGCGGAACTGCTGCATCATCCCGAGCAGCGGATCGGCCGTCGGCGTGGAGAGATTTGAAAACATATCACCCTCAATTGTCTCGTATTATGAGACTTTATCGCGCATTTTAAACGTGGTCAACTCGGACTCATCAAGCCGACCTCTTGTGGCGCGCGTCCTCTAGCATTTTTCCTGATGTTACACGACAGGCAGCCGGAGTGGGTCCCAACTTGGATTGAGTGTCGCGTTTTGTCGTTGACTAGCGAGACGATGTAACGCATTATGAGACGACTTTACATTTCATGTGACTATTCGCAGGGTTTTGGGACACTCCTCGGCTGGCAAGACGGCCTTGGGTCAGAGCCTGTCCTGCGATCAAAACCAATCGGAGAAGAGCGGCGTGAGCGGGAAGTACGAACCTATGGAGCTGACCGGAGGACAGGCACTGGTTGCGCAGCTCCTCGAAGAAGGCGTGACCGACATCTTCGGCATTCCCGGCATTCAGCTCGACTGGGCGGTGGACGCGATCCGCAGCCAGCCGGACCGCATTCGCTACATCATGCCGCGTCATGAACAGGCGACGTCCTACATGGCCGACGGCTATGCCCGCACCACCGGCCGTGAAGGCGTTTTCATGGTCGTGCCCGGCCCCGGCGTGCTCAACGCGCTTTCCGGCCTCGCCACCGCCTACGCCTGCAGTTCGCGCGTGCTCTGCATCTCAGGCCAGATTCCCTCGACCCTGATCGGCCAGAAGCATGGCATGCTGCACGAGATTCCCGACCAAAGCGGCATCCTCAAGTCGCTGACCAAGTGGCATGGCATCGCGCATCGCCCCGAAGACGTGCCCGCGCTCGTCCACGAAGCCTTCGTGCAGTTGCGCTCGGGCCATCCGCGCCCGGTCGCCATCGAACTGCCGCCCGACGTGCTGCAGGCCAAGGGCGTGACGACAATCCTGCAGCGCGCCGAATTCAATCGCCTCGAACCGCAGCCGAACACCATCGAGGAAGCGGCCGCAATCCTGGCCCAGGCGAAGTTCCCCGTCATCCAGGTCGGCGGCGGTGCCGCCGCATCCGGTGCCGGCAAGGCCATCCAAGCCCTCGCCGAGCGGCTGCAGGCGCCTGTCGTCATGACCGATGGCGCACGCGGCCTGCTTGATGACAACCACCCGCTTGCCCTGACATCACTTGGCGGACGCGCGGTGTTCCCGCATGCCGACGTGATCGTTGCGGTCGGGACCCGGTTCATCGACGGCATCGCCAAGCCGACCCATGCCAGCGGCGACACCAGATACATCTATGTCAATGTTGATGCGGGCGCTTCCGGAGCGCCACGCGCGCCGGGCTGCCTGGTGCTGTCAGACGCGACCGCCGCCGCCGAAGCACTGCTCGCGGCACTGCCGTCCGAAACACGCGCCTCGTCAACCGACAAGATTGGCAAGGTCAAGGCCTGGTCGGCATCGCAGACCGACGCGATCCAGCCGCAGACCGACTATGTCAGGGCCATTCGTTCCAGCATGGCCGATGACGACATCCTGGTCAGCGAACTGACCCAGGTCGGCTACTTCTCCAACATCGCCTTCCCGGTCCATGCCGCCAACTCCTACGTCACCCCTGGCTACCAGGGCACGCTGGGCTACGGCTTCAACACAGCACTCGGCGCTGCCCACGGCAATCCAGACCGGCGCGTGGTTTCGCTCAATGGCGACGGCGGCTTCGGCTGGGGCATGCAGGAACTGGCGACACTGGCACGCGACGGCTGCAACATGTCTGTCGTGGTGTTCGTCGACGGGCACTACGGCAATGTACGCCGCATCCAGCAGCGCACCTTCGGTGACACCTTCGCCGTCGAGCTTGCCAATCCCGACTTCGCCCATCTGGCAAGCGCCTTTGGCCTGCCCTTTGAAAAGGTGGACTCGCCGTCTGGGCTTCACGCCGCGCTGACACGGGCAAAAGATAGCAAGGGGCCTGCCCTGATTGCCGTCTCGGTCAGCGAAATGCCGAGCCCCTGGGCGCTGATCCACCCCTTTGTGCCCTCGCCCGTTACGCCACCAGCCAACCCTCTGGGCTAAATCTCACCAGGCCCGGCATCCGCGGACGCGCGGCCGGGCCCTTCCTTGATACGGCTTTGGGATGGCCGCTGACATGAACGACGGTCACCAGCAGACAACCGACGCGACGATCGAGGTGATCGTGCGTCGGATTTCCTACGAAACGCCCACGGTCCTTTCGTACGACCTAAGGCACCTCAATGGCGCGCCTCTGCCTTCCTTCGAAGCTGGCGCCCATATCGATGTCCATCTGCCCGATGGGCTGGTGCGGCAATATTCACTGATCGGCGCGCCGGATGCTTCATACTACCGCATCGCCGTCGCACTCGACCGGGCAACGCGCGGCGGTTCGCGCTGGCTGCATGCAAGCGCCCGGCCAGGCGATCGCATCAGGATCTCGCGGCCGCGCTCGACCTTCGCGCTTGCGGACACCAAAGCCGCTTCGATCCTGATCGCCGGCGGCATCGGCATCACGCCCCTGCTCGCCATGGCGCGACAGTTGCACGAGGCCCGGGCCGGCTGGACACTGCACTATGCAGTGCGCTCACGGGCCGAATGCGCGCTTTTCGACGAACTTTCCATGCTCGGCGACAATGTCCGCATTCATGTCGACAGCGAAAACGATGGCCTGCTCGATATCGCCAGGATCGTCGCTCAGGCAGCGCCGGAGGCCCAGCTGTATTGTTGCGGTCCCGCGCCGATGCTGGATGCGTTCCTGGACGCCGCTTCGTCCCGGGATCCCTCGACGGTGCATTCGGAATCTTTCACGCCGAGCGTACCAGCCGCCGACGATGGCGGCTTCACGGTCGTCCTTAACAAGTCGGGGCTCTCCATCCAGATTGGTGCTGACCAGACAATTCTCGACGCGCTCGAACAGGCCGGGGTGCACGCCCCCTCGTCGTGCCGCAACGGAGTCTGCGGTACCTGTGAAACCCGCGTTCTGGAGGGTGTGCCCGACCATCGCGACAAGGTGCTCAGCGACACCGAGCGCGCGGCGGGAAACACGATGATGATCTGCTGTTCACGCGCCACGACAGCGCTGCTGCGGCTCGACCGCTAGGGGAGGAACCTGCAATGACCAAAGACGGATCGGCCTACACCTTGCCGAAACCGACATACTTCGCCGAGTTGACCGAAGTCAGGCGCGGAACACCGATGGGCGAGATGCTTCGCCGCTACTGGCACCCAGTCGGCCTGTCGGAAGACGCCACGGCCGCACCGCGAAAAATCATGGCGCTGGGCGAAGAGCTCATCCTGTTTCGCGACGGTACCGGTCGACCCGGTCTTGTGCACCCACGTTGCGCCCATCGCGGCGCATCGCTCTATTACGGACGGGTCGAGGAAACTGGTATTCGCTGCTGCTATCACGGCTGGCTGTTCGACACCGAAGGCAACTGCCTGGAGCAGCCCTGCGAGCCTGAAATGGGCGCAAAGACGCGCGGCCAAGTCCGCCAGCCGCATTACCCGGTCGAGGAGAAGTACGGCCTGATCTTTGCGTATATGGGCCCTCTCGACCGCAAGCCAGTGCTGCCGAGCTATGACGTGCTGGAGAAGCTCGAAGCCGGCCAGTTTCTCGAAACCGACGACAGCAGCATCGGCAGCGGCGGGCCTGTCATCGTCGATTGCAACTGGCTCCAGCACTATGAAAACGTGCTTGATCCCTTCCACGTGCCGATCCTGCACGGTTCCTTCAGCGGCGACCAGTTCAATTCCAAGATGAGCCTGATGCCGCGCGTGACGTTCCACTACACGCCGCGCGGCGTCTCCAGCCTGCAGCTGCGCGACCTAGAAGCCGGCGAGCACCAGCGCATCACCGAGGCCGTTCTGCCGACCGTGCGCGCGGTGGCAAGTCCCGTCGCAACCGTCGACGGTCCGTGTAGCCTGCTAGGTTGGGTCCTGCCGATGGACGACACGTCGTTTCGCATCTATTCGGTCGGCCGCGTCAGCGAAGCCGGCACGCTGGCCAAGATCCGTTCGAAGTATGCCGGCAAGCTCTGGCACGAATTGTCGGAGCAGGAGCACCAGAAGCTGCCGGGCGACTACGAGGCGCAAGTCGGCCAGGGGCCGATCACCTACCACTCGGAAGAAAACCTGACCTCGACCGACCAGGGCATCGGCATGCTGCGCCGTGTCCTGCGCCAGCAGGTCGACGCGGTCGCCAATGGCAAGGATCCGATTGGCGTCGTCTTCGAACGGGCCAAGGCGCTGGTCGAGCTCGAGGCCGGATCGCGCGTCGTACCCAGGGCGTGATCGAGCTGCCGGCTCGGAGGTTTACCTGCGCGCCGGCAACATCGTGATCAGCTTGATTGCCGTGGCATCAGCGGCGGGTTGACACCGTCGGCGTAACGCCTCTGGATTTCGCTGGCGACCGACCTCACGGTCGAGAGCAACTGGACGTCCGGCTCGGGAACGAGCAGCGAAGAAGACAGGATGACACCCAACGAGGCACAGATCTGGCCGTCGGCCTCGAAGATCGGCGCGGCGATGCCGCCAAGCCCGTTGCCGCGCGTGTCGGTTTCGAAATCGACGCCATAGGCCGACAGGTTCTCCACCACCCGCGGCGGCACCGGCTTCTTGTTTTCGAAATAATAAAACAGCCGGGCTGCCGGCGATCCCGGCAAGCTCAGCACCATGCCAGGCTGCACCATGATACCCGGCTCGAACGGGTTGGGCACCGCGTGCACGACCATCGCGCCGCCCTTGATCGGCGTTGTCAGCAAAGCGGTATGGCCGGTCTGGGCGCAAAGCTCATTGAGATAGGGTCGCGCAATCTCGACGACATTGCTGCGGTAGACTGCGGCTCGGCCGAACTTGAACAGCTTGCGGCCGAAGACGTAGCCTTCGCCCTCGCGGGCATGGTCGACAAGGCCAAGCCGGGTCAACGTCTGCAAATGCCGCGATACCCTCGCTTTGGTCATGTCGAGCGAGCGAGCTAGCTCGGTCACGCGCACCGGACCCGGCGCGTCGGCCAGCGCATCGAGAATCTGGACCGCGACCTCGACGCTTTTTACCGTTGACGAGGATCCTTGCTCGTCGTCATTGTCCTGGTTCGACCGTCTCATGCTGTTCTTCCGCTGCGCTTGGCCTGTTATATGTCACGCATAGCAAGAAGTATTCACGAAATTCGAGACAGTCGTCCCGAAAATTCCCAGCGACAGCGCCGGAAAAAGACAAACCCGGCGACTGGAAGCCGGGTTTGCCAAGATCAGTTCAGCAGATCAGAACGAAGCGTCGAGACGCAGGAAGCCCGAGAACGAGCCGTCTTCCTTAACGGCGGTAAGCGGATTGTCCTTGTAGCTGTCGCCGTCGTTATAGTTGAGGGCCAGCTTGGCGTTCAGGTTCTCGACGATCTTGTAGTCGATAACCGCGCCGATGGCCCAGTCGTTGGCGTTCAGGTCGACGGTCTGGCCGGTGGCGAAGTTGCCAACGTGACGGTCACCGAAGTACTGGCCGCCGGCACCGACCGACAGGCTTGCGTTGACCTGGTACTTCACGTAGCCGCCGATCGACCAGTCGTAGCCCGAGTACGGGCCAAGCAGGCCGAGCCAGGTCGCACCCGACTCATAGGTCGCGATTGCCTGCAGCGTCAGGGCATCGGTTGCCTTGACATTGACGATGCCCTTCAGAGCGAACTCGGAGAAGCGGTCATCATAGGCGGCGTACAGGTTGACCGAACCCCAGCCCTGGGCAATCGACACCTTGCCGGTGACGAGCGGCACGTAGTCGAAGTTGTTGTCTTCCTCTTCCAGGCCGACCGACACGGCGATGCCGTTGCCGGCGTCGAAGGTGTAACGGATCTGGTTGATGAAGTTGCCGCCACCCTTGTCGAACTCGCCGTCGACGCCGCCGTCGAACAGCGTGTCGTTGCGGCCGATCATCAGGCCACCAACCTCGAAGTACGCATAGCGGATCCACATGTCAGTCGTGTCGGTGTACGGCCTCGGCGTGGTCGAGGTGGTACCGAACTCGCCGCCATTGTTCTGCCAATGCAGTTCGATGTAGCGGCGGAACGTGCCGTATTCGGTCTCAGAACGGGCATCGAGCTTGAGGCGGGCCGCCGAGTACTTCTTCCAGCCATTGTCGGAGTCAGCCCAATCGATCTGGTAGCGAACCAGGCCGCCTACCTTGAGGCAGGTCTCGGTGCCGGGGATGTAGTAGAAGCCCGCGCCGTATACGTCGCAGATGCGGACATATTCCATCGGCTCCGGCTCGGCGACGACGACAGCGTCGGCCGCACGGGCGCCAGAGACGGCGAGCAGGGCCGCAGCAGAGCCAAGAAGAACGCTCTTGATATTCATTATCCAACCTCCAGTAGAATTGATTCAAATGACACAGAGTACTTTCTTATATTGAAAGTACATTCAGTGCCGATCTGCCAGAAACATTTTGTGATATGGCGTTTCCGGTGAGTTTGAATATCCACAACTGGATTGATTGATAAACAACCAAATTCAACACTTCGTCAAAAATTCGATGAATCTAAACGACTAGTGATATTAAAACAACAACAATACTGTACAAATGAAACAACAAACACAAACGGCACAAATGGAACGTCATTTATACATAAAGAACGGACACCACTTCGATCCGGCAGGCAGGCGCTCGAAACTTATGACGCTAGTGAATGCTCTTTCGCGGCGGAAACGACGTCGTCGACCAGATCCTGCTTGAGCAATTCGATCGGGGTCCGACCGTTGAGCATCGGCGAGGGGTGTATCATCCAATGCCAGGCCTGCCGCGGATGCGTGATGTGCGCCAGCACTTCGCGAATGCCCGACGCAGGCCTTCCGTCGACGAACTGCGCCAGGGGGAATACGTGACGTTGCCGCCCCTTTCGCAACGCGATGACCTCGTTGCAACGAAACCACCGATGCAGGGTGGAGCGCGGTATGCGCAGATTCTCTTCCAGATAGGTGGCGCCCGCGACCCGGCCTGCCCACTCTTCGATGGTCATGGAGTCGAGATCCCCGCCACGGGGTTGGGCCGGCGACATCGCAAGGACCGAAGGCTGCGCCAGCATTCCGGGATCCCCGCCCTCATTCGCTAGGCACTGGCGGGAGGCCTCGACAGCGAGGGCACGGATAAATTGCGAGGCAAGATCAGGCAGCTCAGCAGAAATGCTGCTCGGTGGCTGCGCCGCTGGGGCTCGGGTCACAGCGCCGGTCGATCTTGGCTGCTGTGCCGGCCACCCAGTACTTTCAGCTTCAACCGTGAACATATTCTTCAATTCACTGAAGAAGAACTCAGTGTATTTGTTAACAAGATTTATTCCATGCGCATGAATGTCTTCAACCATTTCCATTCAATCCTTGCCAATGCATGAGAGCATCAAGCTGGAGATCCGATCGCGGAGCGCTTGTTGATTTCCGCGAAGCTGGCACCGCCAATCGACGAGAAGCCGGCTCAACGCCGGTCAATGCCAATGGTACGAGGCGTCGGGCCTGTTTGTCGGCCACGCGAATGCAAGACAGCTTTCATCGATACCCTCCCCTCGATGCGATCTGCGCCACGATCCGCTCCCCTTGGGGCTCCTCCGCGGTCGGGCTGATCGGCCAGGCACCTTTGTCCAATCGATGCCGTAGCGGATCATGCCTACAATGACTTCTGCACTGTTGGCATAGTCGATCCGGACGATGTCCCTGCCATTCCTTGAGCAGCCGCTAACATTCCCAAAAGGCATGACCGACAAGCCTGTGTGGGACATTGACGGGCAAGTCCCGCGGCATGGCGAGCGCCCCAAAGACATGGTACGCACAACTCCGTCATGAAGAGTGGGAGCGCGCGTGATAAGCTCGGAGCAATTTCTGGCGTCGGTATTCTGGGCGCGGGAACTGCCGGAGGATGAGCGTGAGCGTGCGCGTCGCGGCATCATGCTGCGCATGCTTGAGCCGGGGACCTATTTCATCCATCGCGGCGATCGCATCGACAACTGGATCGGCGTGGTCAGCGGACTGCTGCGGCTGGGTTCGATCACCACCTCGGGCAAGGCCGTGACCTATGCCGGGCTGCCGCCGAGCTGCTGGTTTGGCGAGGGGTCGCTGCTCAAGGGCGAGCCGCGCCAGTATGACGTCCTTGCCCTGCGCCGCACGCAGGTGGCGCTGCTCAACCGCTCAACATTTTTCTGGCTGTTCGAAAACAGCGTCGCCTTCGACCGGCTGCTGGTGCGGCTCATCAATGAGCGGCTTGGGCAATTCATCGCCCAGGTCGAGCATGATCGAACGCTCGATTCGACCGGCAAGGTGGCACGCAGCCTGGCCTCGTTGTTCAACCCGGTAATTAGTCCCTTCGTTGGTTCACACATCGACATCAGCCAGGAGGAGATCGGTCTGCTGGCCGGCGTGTCGCGGCCTGTCGCCAACCGAATCCTGCAGGAACTGGAAAAGGCCGGATTGATCCGCAACGAAAGCGGCGGCGTGACGATCCTGGATCTGGAAAAGCTGCGCGGCTACGGCGAGTAGCGCGTCTTGCACACGAATGCCCGACACCTGAAGTCAATAAATTCAATATGTTATGAGGATTTTTCCAGCGCAGGCATACAAGGCCGGTAGCCAAGACTGAACATTGGCGCCCTGTCTGTCAAGCCAGCCCTTGAAAAAGCCTGCCAAGGTTGCGAGCTTCCATCCAACGACCGGGAACACCCGGCGACCTACGAGGGAACGAACGGGAGGCGTGCCTTTGGCACAAGCGAGCGAGACGCGCGAACGCGATACGTTTGCCAAGCTGTTGTGTGAGCATGCACTGGTGCGGCCGGGCCGCCCGGCGATGCGCCACAAGGACCTCGGCATCTGGCGGACGTGGAACTGGAGCGAGCTGACCGAGACGATCCGCGCCTACGCTGCCGGGTTGCAGCAGCTGGGGCTCGAGCGCGGCGCGACAATCGCCGTCATCGGCGAAAACCGGCCGGCAATGTACTGGACCATTCTCGCCGCACAGTGGCTGGGCGCCATCCCCGTGCCTGTTTACGCCGACGCGGTTGCCGATGAGATGGCCTATGTGCTCGACCATGCCGACGTCGCTTTTGCAGCGGTGCAGGATCAGGAGCAGGTCGATAAGCTGATCTCGGTCCAGGATCGCGTGCCAAAGCTGCGTACTGTGATTTACGACGAGCCGCGCGGACTGCGCGACTACGACCACAGCCGGCTCCACGCGATCAACGATGTCATCGCAAAGGGGCGCGACCGGCTGGCGGCCGATCCTGGGGTTGCCGCCACCATCGATGCCGCCCGGGACAATGGCCAAGCCAGCGACATCTCGATCATCCTCTACACCTCGGGCACGACAGGCCGTTCCAAGGGCGTCCTGCTGACCGCTGGCGGCTCGATCGCCGCCGCGCGCGACACTGTCGCCTTCGACAAGCTGACCGACCGCGACGAAGTGCTCGCCTACCTGCCCCTTGCCTGGGTCGGCGATCACTATCTCAATTATGCCCAATCGCTGGTCGCGGGTTTTTGCATCGCCTGCCCCGAAAGCAGGGAAACGGCGGAAGCGGACACCCAGGAGATCGGCCCGAGCTTCTACTTCGCGCCGCCACGCGTGTTCGAGACGCTGCTGACCCGGATCACCATCCGCATGGAAGATGCCGGCGCACTCAAGCGTGGCATGTTCAACTACTTCATCGGCGTTGCGAAGCGCTGGGGCGAAAAGATCCTCGACGGCAAGAAGGTCCCGATTGGCGCCCGCATTGGCTACGCGATCGGAAATCTGCTGGTCTATGCGCCGCTCAAGAACGTGCTTGGCTTCTCCCGCATTCGCGTCGCCTACACCGCGGGCGAAGCCATAGGGCCGGATCTGTTTTCCTTTTACCGCTCGCTCGGGCTCAACCTGAAACAGCTCTACGGCCAGACCGAAGCCTTCCTCTATGTCACGGCTCAGCCGGACGGGCAGATCCGCGCCGGCACGGTGGGACCGGCGACGCCCAATGTCGACATCCGCATTGCGGACGATGGAGAGGTGCTCTATCGCTCGCCGGGCCAGTTCGCCGGCTACTACAAGGATGCTGAACGGACGGCCGAAACGGTCACGGCGGACGGTTATGTGAAGACTGGCGATGCCGGTTTCTTCGATCCCGACGGCCACCTGACCATCATCGACCGCGCCAAGGACGTCGGCAAGCTGAGCTCGGGCGCGCTGTTCGCGCCAAAATACATCGAAAACAAGCTGAAGTTCTTTCCCAACATCAAGGAGGCCGTGGCCTTCGGGCAGGACCGCGACTTCGCCACCGTCATGCTCAATATCGACCTGACGGCCGTCGGCAACTGGGCGGAACGCAAGAACATCGCCTACGGCTCCTACCAGGAACTGGCGCAGCGTCCCGAGGTCTATGAAATGTTCACCGGGCATGTCGCCGAGGTGAACCGGGCGCTCGCCGCCGAGCCGCGTATGGCTGCGGCGCAGATCAAGCGTTTCCTGATCCTGCACAAGGAACTCGACGCCGATGATGGCGAGATGACGCGCACGCAAAAGGTCCGTCGCAGCTTCATCGCCGAACGCTACAAGCCGTTGATCGACGCGCTCTACAACGGCACTGAAGCCGCCGACATCTCGACAGAGGTGACCTTCGAAGATGGCCGCAAGGGCGTCATCTCGGCGCGCGTGCGCATCGCCGATGCCAAGGTTGCAGCACCTGCGAAGCTTGGAGCCGCCGCATGAACGCCGCATCGGAAACTTTGCTTTCGGTCGATGGCGTGTCCTTGTCGTTCGGCGGGGTCAAGGCCATCACCGACGTCTCATTCGACATCCGCAAGGGTGAGATCCGCGCCATCATCGGTCCCAACGGCGCCGGCAAGACCTCGATGCTGAATGTGGTCAACGGCTTTTACCATCCACAGCACGGCCGCATCACCTACAAGGGCAAGACCCGTCCGCGCATGCGGCCCTACCAGGCCGCGAGCCAAGGCATTGCCCGCACTTTCCAGAACGTCGCGCTGTTTCGCGGCATGACAACGCTCGACAACATCATGGTCGGCCGCACGCTGAAGATGCACCGCGGGCTCTTCTGGCAGATGCTGCGTTACGGGCCGGCGATGCGCGAGGAGATCGAGCACCGGCGCGTGGTCGAAGACATCATCGACTTCCTGCAGATCGAGTCGATCCGCAAGACGCCGGTCGGCAAGCTGCCCTACGGCCTGCAGAAGCGCGTCGAGCTTGGCCGCGCGCTCGCGATGGAGCCGGAACTTCTCCTCCTCGACGAGCCGATGGCCGGCATGAACATCGAAGAAAAGGAGGATATGTGCCGCTACATCCTCGACCTCAACAAGCATTTCGGCACCACCATCGCCCTTATCGAGCACGACATGGGCGTGGTGATGGACCTGTCCGACCGCGTGGTGGTTCTCGAATACGGGCACAAGATCGCCGACGGCACGCCCGAGGTGGTCAAGGCCGACCCCAAGGTCATCGAAGCCTATCTTGGCGTGGGGCATTAGCCATGACGGTGTCTGGTGCAGGAGAGAAATTCCGCATGAACACGAGACGCACAGTCAGCACAACTTGCCGGCAGGCGCGTGCCGCCTGCTGGATCGGCTGAGGGGGAACAGATGCTGTACAACATCTTCATCGACCCCTTCGTGCAGATGGCGCAGATGCCCGACCTGCTGGTCCAGACCCTTTGGGAGGGGCTGGTATCGGGCGTGCTCTACGCGCTGATCGCACTTGGCTTCGTGCTCATCTTCAAGGCGTCGGGCGTGTTCAACTTCGCCCAGGGCATCATGGTGGTGTTTTCGGCACTCACCCTCGTCGGTTTCTACGAGAAATTCTCGGCCTACGGGTTTTCCGGACACACGGCTGCCTTCGTCGCGCTGATATTGACCGCGGGCGTGATGTTCGTGCTGGCCATGCTGATCGAACGCGTCGTGCTGCGGCCGCTGGTCAACCAGCCCGACATCATCCTGTTCATGGCGACGTTCGGCATCACCTATATGCTGATCGGCTTTGGCGAGATGGTGTTTGGCGGCGATCCCAAGCAGATGATCGCCAGCGAACTGTTTCTGCCGAGCGGTTCGGTCGATGTCGAGATGCTCGGCGGCATGGTCAGCTTCCAGAAGATCGACATCGCCGCAGCTGTCATCGCCTCGGTGATGATCGCCGGGCTCGCTTTGTTCTTCCAGAAGACCCGCATTGGCCGGGCTTTGCGTGCAGTGGCCGACAGCCATAAGGCAGCTCTTTCGGTTGGCATTTCGCTCAACCAGATCTGGGTGATCGTGTGGTTCGCCGCAGGCCTGGTCGCGCTGGTGACCGGCATCATGTGGGGCGCCCGCTCCGACGTCTCCTTCGCGCTCGAGATCGTGGCGCTGAAGGCACTGCCGGTGCTGGTGCTCGGCGGCCTCACCTCGGTGCCTGGCGCCATCGTTGGCGGGCTGATCATCGGCATCGGCGAGAAGCTCGGCGAGTTCTACTGGGGCCCGCTGCTCGGCGGCGGCATCGAGAGCTGGTTTGCCTACGCCATTGCCCTGCTGTTCCTGCTGTACCGGCCGCAGGGCCTGTTCGGCGACAAGATAATCGAGCGGATCTGACACCATGTTCTATCGCGAGACGGGCCAGTTCAAGCAAAGCTACGCGGCCGACCAGGCGGTGTTCCCGATCCTGCAGGATAGGATCGGCCTGGCCATTATCCTGCTCGTCGCCTTCGTCGTCGTGCCGTTGTTCGGCAACGAATTTCTGCTCGCGTCGGTGATGGTTCCGTTCCTGATCCTGTCGCTCGGCGCGATCGGGATCAACATCCTGGTCGGCTACACCGGGCTGCTCTCCCTCGGCTCGGCCGCCTTCATGGGTGTCGGCGCCTATTCGGCCTACAAGCTCTCGACGATCTTTCCAGGCGTCAACATCCTGGTCTGGATCCTCTGCTCGGGCTTCTTCGCCGCAGGTGTCGGCGTGCTGTTTGGCCTGCCGTCGCTGCGCATCAAGGGTTTCTACCTCGCTGTCGCAACGCTTGCCGCGCAGTTCTTCCTGCAGTGGTGCTTCGTGCGCATCAGCTGGCTCTACAACGACAATCCGTCGGGAGCCATCGAAGTGCCAGCACGTACGCTGTTCGGCATCGCCATCACCGGCCCCTCTGCCACGCCTGTCACGCGCTACCTGGTGGTGCTCGCCATCGTCGTTGTCATGACGCTGCTTGCCTCGAACATCGTCCATGGCAGGATCGGCCGCACCTGGATGGCGGTGCGCGACATGGACATCGCAGCGCAGTTGATGGGCATCCGCCTGTTGCCGGCAAAGCTTCTGGCCTTCGCGGTTTCGTCCTTCTACTGCGGGGTTTCGGGCGCGCTGATGGTCTTCTTGTGGCTTGGTGCCGCGGAACCGTCGGCCTTCGACATCAAGCTGTCGTTCCTGCTTCTGTTCATGGTCATCATCGGCGGCCTGGGCTCGATGATCGGCAGCTTCTTCGGCGCCGCGCTGATCCACATCCTGCCGATCGTCATCCGCATGTTGCCCGAAGCGCTTGGCCTGCCGATTGCCGCCGCAACAGTGGAGCACCTGACGTATCTGATCGTCGGCGGGCTCATCATCTTTTTCCTGATCGTCGAACCGCACGGCCTCGCGCGGCTCTGGCAGATCGCCAAGCAGAAGCTTCGTGTGTGGCCCTTCCCTTACTAGGGGCTGCCCACAAGACGGAAATGCACAGAAGTAAGGGAGGAGAACGAAATGTCGCTCAAGAACTGGTTGTACGCACTTTCTGCAGCAGCATCGCTGACCTTGCCGGCCGTCCATGATGCGCAGGCCGAGGACTCGATCTACGTGCCGCTGTTCACCTACCGCACCGGCCCGTTTGCCGGCTCCGGCACACCTATCGCCAACGGCATGCATGACTACCTGACGCTTCTCAACGAGCGCGACGGCGGCATCGGCGGCGTCAAGCTGATCGTCGAGGAATGCGAGACCGGCTACGACACCAAGAAGGGCCTCGAATGCTACGAGTCGGTGAAACCCAAGAAGCCGGTGATCGTCAATCCGTGGTCGACCGGCATAACCTTGCCGCTGATCCCCAAGGCGGCCGTGGACAAGATCCCCGTATTGTCGATGGCCTACGGCCTTTCGGCATCGGCCAAGGGCGACACCTTCCCCTGGATCTTCAACCCGCCGGCGACCTACTGGGACGGCTTCACCCAGATCCTGCAATACATCGCCACCCAGGAAGGCGGTGGCGTCGAGAAGCTCAAAGGCAAGAAGATCGGCTACATCTATCTCGACGCCAGCTTCGGCCGCGAGCCGCTGCCGCTGATCGAACAGCTGTCGAAAGAACTCGGCTTTGAAGCCAAGTTGTATCCGGTTGCCGCCGCCGACATGCAGAACCAGTCGTCGCAGTGGCTGAGCGTACGGCGCGACAAGCCTGACTACATGATCCTCTATGGCTGGGGCGCCCTGAACGCCACCGCCGTCAAGGAAGCGGTGAAGACCAACTACCCGATGGAGAAGTTCATCTCGATCTGGTGGCCGAGCGAGGATGACGCCAAGGGTGCCGGCGATGGCGCCAAGGGCTTCAAGACGCTGAACTGGCATGCCGTGGGCGCGGACTTCCCGCTTCTAGCCGACATCCAGAAGCACGTCGTCGATGCCGGCAAGAGCCAGGTATCGGGCAAGGACAAGGTCGGCCAGGTCCTCTACAACCGCGGCATCTACAACTCGATGCTTATTGCCGAGGCGATCCGCAAGGCCCAGGAAATCACCGGCAACAAGGTCGTCACCGGCGAGGACGTCCGCCGCGGACTGGAAGGCCTCAACATCGACGAGGCACGGCTCAAGGAAATCGGCCTCGAAGGCTTCACCAGCGCGGTCAAGCTCTCCTGCGCCGACCACAACGGTCACTTCTCGACCTTCGTCCAGAGCTGGAACGGCACCACCTACGAGAAGGTGTCCGACTATATCGCTCCACTGAGCGACAAGGTCGGTCCGCTGCTCGATGCCGACGCCAAGGCCTATGCTGAAAAGAACGCGCCGTGGCCGGCCCGTTCCGAGGCCTGCGACGCCTCCTGAGGCTGACCCTGAACCCAGTCCCTTCCCCTGATGGGGAAGGGACGATGCCCCGGAGCTTGCTGATGTCTGAACATGCTTCCAAAGCGGTCGAACCGGCCCGGCCGATGCTGACGGTAAACAACATCGAGGTGATCTACGATCACGTCATCCTCGTCCTCAAGGGCGTATCGCTCGCAGTGCCCCAGGGTGGCATCGTCGCTATCCTCGGTGCCAATGGCGCCGGCAAGACGACAACGCTGAAGGCGATCTCGAACCTTCTGCATGCCGAGCGCGGCGAGGTGACCAAAGGCTCGATCGAGTTCAACGGCGACCGCGTCGACCGCCTCAGCCCGAACGAACTGGTGCGGCGCGGCTGCATCCAGGTGATGGAAGGGCGCCACTGCTTCGGCCATCTCAGCATTGAGGAGAACCTGCTCACCGGCGCCTTCACGCGGCGCGACGGCAACCGCGCCATCCGCGCCGACCTCGAGATGATCTACGACTACTTCCCCCGGCTGAGGCAGCGGCGCTCGTCGATGGCCGGCTATACCTCGGGCGGCGAGCAGCAGATGTGCGCCATTGGCCGCGCCATGATGAGCCGGCCCAAGATGATCCTGCTCGACGAGCCATCGATGGGGCTGGCACCGCAGGTCGTCGACGAGATTTTTGAGATCGTGAAGGACCTGAACAGCAAGCAGGGCGTGTCATTCCTGGTGGCCGAGCAGAACACCAACATGGCGCTGAAATACGCCACCTACGGCTACATCATGGAGACCGGCCGCATCGTCATGGATGGCGATGCTGCGTCCCTGCGCGACAACGAGGACGTCAAGGAATTCTACCTCGGCATCGGTGGCGAGGGCCGCAAGTCGTTCCGCGAGGTCAAGAGCTACAAGCGGCGCAAGCGCTGGCTGGCGTGAAGTGCGTCATTCGCAGGCATGCCGGGCGCGGTCACACCCGCCGAGCACGTGAGCCTCATTGTCAAGAATCTAGGTGAACCATGGTGACGAACGCACATTACGATGCCGGAGAAATCCAGGATCCGGCCTCCCGCGAGACGGCACTTTTTGCCAGGCTGCGTTCGCTCCTCAATGAGGCGCAGGCCGGTGCCGCAGCACTGCGGCAACAGCTCGAGGGCGTTGCCACAGATACCCTCGTAGACCGCGCTGCGCTGCAGCGGGTCCCGGTCATCCGCAAGGGTGATCTCTTGGCACTCCAGGCCAAGAATCCGCCCTTCGCCGGCCTGTCGCCCGTCAAGCCTGGCACGCTGAAGCGCCTGCTCGTCTCACCTGGGCCGATCTTCGATCCCGAAGGCCGCGGCGACGACTGGTGGGGTTCCGCGCGTGCCCTGTTCGCATCCGGCATGCGCAAGGAAGACATCGTCCATAACGCCTTCAGCTATCATCTGACGCCGGGCGGGCACATGATGGAGTCGGGGGCACATGCGCTTGGCTGTGCGGTCATCCCGGCCGGCGTCGGCAATACCGACCAGCAGGTCGAGGCGATCGGGGTGCTCAAGCCGACCGGATACATCGGCACGCCGGACTTCCTGAAGATATTGATCGACCGCATGGCCGCCACTGGCACCGCCAGCCCCTTCCGCCACGCCGTGGTTTCTGGTGCCGCGTTCCCGGCCTCGCTGCAGCAGGAGATCGCCGGCGCCGGCATCGATGCCTATCAGGCTTATGCCAGCGCCGAACTTGGTGTCGCCGCCTATGAGACTTCGGCGCGCTCGGGTCTTGTGGTCAACGAGGGGCTGATCGTCGAGATCGTGCGCCCGGGCACCGACGAGGCCGCTGCCGATGGCGAGGTTGGCGAAGTTGTCGTTACCCGCCTCACCGCCGACTATCCACTGCTACGTTTCGGCACCGGCGATCTGTCGCGTGTGCTGCCCGGCCCCAGCGCCTGCGGCCGCACCAACATGCGGCTCGCCGGTTGGATGGGCCGCGCCGACCAGCGCACCAAGGTCAAGGGCATGTTCGTTGACCCGGCCCAGATCGCCGCGATCGGTCGAAAATTTCCTATGCTGGGCCGCCTCCGCCTCGTCGTCAGCCGCGAGGCCGAGCAGGATGTGATGTTGCTCAAGGCCGAGGCCGCGACGTCGGGAGATGGACTGCAGGCGGAGCTCGAGGCCGCACTCCAGGCCGCGACCAGAATGCGAGGAACTGTCGAGATCGTTGCTCCCGGCAGCCTACCCAATGACGGGAAGGTCATCGCCGACGAGCGGCTGGTCGCATAACTCGACAAACAGCCATCGGGAGAGCTTAGCTCAACAGTGGCAGTCTCTCAGCCTGAGGACGACGCATCCTGGCGGCCGGTCGGCAATGCAGGCGGCATCGGTGCTGACGAAGTCGCGAGCGCGCTGTTCGAAAGTTACCTGTCGGACACGCCCCTCGGCACTTGGTGAGATTGCTTCGACCTCGAAGGCCACCCATGTCGCGGGCGATTCCCGGCAGCTCGCTGTACCACCTCTGGACAGCCGTCGCAGAGTGTACTTATCGCGCCGACTCGGTGCCGAGCCCTTACTGTCCTGTTCAGACGTGACAACGTCCTGGCAGCCGGTGTCACGACGGGGGGCGTTCTCAGAGTGGTGACCTCATGCGAGCAGCCATTTCATGCGGGCAGCCGTCCGCGACACGCCCTCGGCGATGTTAGCGCGCGGGATGGATGAATAGCCCATGCGGAAGAACCGGCACGGACCGTCCGCATCAGGAAAGAAGGGCGAGCCGGATTCGATCAGCACCCCATCCTGCCTGAGTTCGTTCATCAAGAGATCGGCGTCCAACCCCTCGGGTCCCGCGACCCAGAACGAGGTGCCGCCAAAGGCTGATGAACCAGCGATAATGAAGCCTTCGTGCTGCAATGCCTCGGCCATGACGATGTGGCGCTTGTGATACTCGCTGCGCATGCGATGCAGCACCGCATCGTGATGGCCGAGCGCCAGGAAGTAGGCTGCCGTGCGCTGCAGATGGCCGGGCGGGTGGCGCAGCATCAGTGCCCGCAACGCCCGTGCCTCGCGGATGACGGGCGCCGGTGCCACGAGATAGCCCAACCGCAGGCCGGGAAACAGGGACTTGGAAAAGCTGCCTATGTAAAACACCCGACCGGTGCGGTCGAATGACTTGAGCGCCGGCGACGGCGGCGCCAGGAAGCTCATCTCGAACTCGTAGTCGTCCTCGACTATGATGAAGTCCTCGGCGGCGGCGGCGGCCAGGAGTGCGGCACGGCGTTCGACGGGCATGGTGGCACCGGTCGGCGAATGGTGGCTGGGCGTGACGAAAACCGCGTCGACTTTACCTGGCAGCGCCGCCGGTGGCAGACCTTCCTTGTCGACGTCGATGGCCGTGACATCGGCACCACTCAGCTTCAGCGACGCGCTCATGTCAGGGTGGCAGGGGTTTTCGCACACCGCATGCGCACCCTGCCGCAGCAGCAGCTGGGTGACGATCCAGAGCGCGTTCTGCGCCCCCACTGTCACCAGGATCTCGTCCGGCGTCGCACGGATGCCGCGGCTGGGCAGCGTCCTGGAGCAGATGTAGTTGACCAGTTGCACATCGTCTGCGGCGGCAAAATCGCCGGCCATGAGCTCAAAATCCTCGCGCGCCAGCGCGCGCCGGGCACAGTCGCGCCAGGCCCCAAGATCGAACAGCGACGGGTCCATCTGGCCATAGAGGAACGGATAGGGATAGCGCCGCCAGTCGAGCGGTTTGCGCATCTGTTTGGCGACGATGAAGCTCTTGCACAGCTTCGACGACCAATCGATCTCGTCGGCGCCGGTATCGGATGTCGCCGCTTCAAGCCCGCTTGTCGGCGGATTGCCGGCAACACGATACGAGCTTCGGCTGGCCGTTTCGACATAACCCTGTGACGCCAATTCTTGATAGGCAAGCGTCACGGTGATGCGCGAAATGTTCAGATATTCCGCAAGCTTGCGTGTCGAGGGCAGTTGAGCACCCGGCTGCAACCGACCAGACAACACGGCGGAGACGACCGTTTCGCGGATCTGCGCCTGCAGACCGATGCGACTCGTCCGGTCAAGGAAGAAGATCGTTTCCGAGACGGTCGCCTGAGCCATGGTCTCCCCACTCGCGTTAAATCTGGATTCATTCAACTTCCAATCTGGATATAAGGCAATCGGCGTGTCTCATTTAACCCTGTTAGTCAGAACCAAGACCGGCATCAAAGCCGGCAAGTTCCCGGAACAACCGGTGGCTAACAAAACAAGAGGGTAACGATGATACACTTTAAGCATTTCAAACATTTGGCCAGTGCCGCAACCGTCGCGGCCGGCGTCTTCACTTCCTGTCTCGCCTACGCCGAAACGACAGTCGTGGTCGGCTACCAGCAGATTGTAGGTCCGTTCGTCACAGCGATCGCCGACGGCCGCTTCGACGCAGCCGCCAAGGAGGCCGGCTACACCATCGACTGGCGCCAGTTCAGCTCTGGCGGTGACATCTCCACCGCCCTCGCCTCAGGCAACGTGCCGATTGGCGTCATCGGCTCGACTGGCACCACCGCCGCCGCCACCCGCGGCGTCGAACTTGAACTGTTCTGGATCCTCGACAATATCGGCAAGTCGGAAGCGCTCGTCGTACGCAACGGCTCGGGCATCGAAAAGCCGGAAGACCTCAAGGGCAAGAATGTCGGCGTTCCGTTTGTCTCGACATCGCACTTCCACCTTCTCGTCGGTCTTGAGCAGGTGTGGAAGGTCGATCCGCGCGAGGTCAACATCCTCAACATGAAGCCACCGCAGATCATCGCAGCCTGGCAGCGCGGCGACATCGACGCCGCCTATGTTTGGCCGCCGGCACTCACCGAACTGCTCAAGAACGGCAAGACAATCGCTGACTCCGAAGTCATCGGTGCCGCGTCGGTGCCGACCTTCGATGGGCTTGTGGCCGACAAGAAATGGGCAACGGAGAACCCGAAGTTCATGGCGGCCTTTACCAAGGTACTGGCCGACTCCTATGCCGACTACAACAAGAACAAGGCTGCCTGGACGGCGGACTCGCCGCAGGTGCAGGGTATCGTCAAGCTGATCGGCGGCGACGGCGCTGGTGCTGTCGAAGCGCTCAACCTGCTGTCTTTCCCCAACGCCGAGGAACAGGCCTCGGACACCTGGCTGGGCGGCGGCGCCATCAAGGCGCTGAACGAAAGCGCCAAGTTCCTCGTCGCACAGAAGCAGATCGACAAAGCGCTCGACGACTACGCGCCGTTCGTCAACAGTAGCTACGCCAAGGACGCGTCCAAGTAACACCGGGCGAGCCGCCGGACGCTTCGCTGCGCCGGCGGCACCCTCCTCCACCCTCGATTGCATTTTCTTCGAAAGGCTCGACGCGATGGAAACCCTCAACGTCAGCAATGTCAGCCTGACCTATCCAGGCCTCTACTCCGACCAGGCAGTGATCGCGCTCAAGGGCGTGAACCTCGAGGTCAAAAGCGGTGACTTCGTCGTCGCACTCGGTGCCTCCGGCTGTGGTAAGACCACGCTGCTCAACCTGATGGCCGGCTTCATGACGCCGACAGACGGCGACATCACGCTTGGTGGCCGGCAGGTCGTCGGACCCGGCGCAGACCGCGGCGTCGTCTTCCAGAAGCACGCCCTGCTGCCCTGGCTCAACGTCATCGACAACACCGAATTCGGGCTCAAGCTGCGCGGCGTCGACAAGGCGACCCGGCGTGAGCTGGCGACCAAGAACCTGGCCCTTGTCGGCCTGCAGGATTTTCACCGCCACATGATCTACCACCTCTCCGGTGGCATGCAGCAGCGCGTCGGCATCGCCCGGGCGCTGACCTGCGATCCGGCCATGCTTTTGATGGACGAGCCGATGGCAGCACTTGATGCGCTGACCCGCGAAACCATCCAGGAGTTGCTGCTCAAAGTGTGGCAGCTCACCAACAAGATGTTCTTCTTCATCACCCACAGCGTCGAAGAGGCGCTGTTCCTCGGCTCCCGGCTGATCGTCATGTCGCCGCGTCCGGGCCGCATCACCCACACCTATGAGCTCGATTTCAATCGGCGCTTCCTCGAGGAGGGCAACGCACGTGCAATCAAATCCAGCCGCGATTTCATCGACATGCGCGAGCAAATCCTTGGCATCATCTATGGCGACGAGCGCCAGTCCGGCAACCCGGAACTTCTCCATGCTTGAGCGCCTCTCCCGAGCCAAGTCCGTTCGCCCCGGCAAGATCTACGGTGCGCCAGGCGACGGCATGAGCGGGCATATCAGCCTGATCACGGCGCTGGTGCTGTTCGGCCTGTGGCTGCTGATCACCGAGATGGGCTGGGTCAAGCCACTGTTCCTGCCCTCGCCGCTCGCCGTCTGGGACAAGTTCGTCATCGCCATGACCGAAGGCGTCTCCAATTCGACGCTTGTGCAGCATACGCTGGCAAGCCTCGGCCGCGTGCTCGGCGCCTTCTTCCTGGCGTTGTTGACTGCCGTGCCGATCGGCATCCTGATGGGCGTCAACCGCGTGGTGCGCGGCCTCTTCGACCCGATCATCGAATTCTACCGGCCGCTGCCGCCGCTCGCCTACCTGCCACTGATCATCATCTGGCTCGGCATCGGTGAATTCCCAAAGGTGTTCCTGATCTATCTCGCAATCTTCGCACCGATGGCGATCGCCGCCCGGGCGGGTGTCCGCTCGGTCTCGACCGAACAGATCCACGCCGCCTACGCCATGGGCGCCACCCGCGCCCAGGTCATTTCCCAGGTGATCCTCAAGGCAGCCCTGCCCGAGATATTCACCGGCATGCGCATCGGCATCGGCGTTGGCTGGACCACGCTCGTCGCGGCTGAAATGGTCGCCGCCCACAGGGGTCTCGGCTTCATGGTGCTCAACGCCGCCGAATACCTCGCCAGCGACACCGTTATCATGGGCATCATCGTGATCGGGATCTTCGCCTTCGCCTTCGACCTGATGCTCCGTTACCTGGAGAAGGCGCTGATCCCCTGGAAGGGCAAGATCTGATGGCAAGGCTCGCGCACCTGGCGACTTCACCGCCCGGCTGATCTCAGACCTGCAACGACCAACAGACCAGAACCAGTTTGCCGGCTTGTCCGGCCACGGCGAAGCCATGCCTGCTCGGCATCGCCATGAAAGACACGAGGATCACGACATGGCGCTCACCGCCGACGACCTTGCCAACCTGTTCGACGCCTTTAACCGGCACGACATCGAAGGCGTCATGCGCTTCTTCGCCGAGGACTGCGTCTTCAACGGCGTTGCCGGATCCGAAGTCTTCGGCACCCGCTTCGAAGGCGCCGAAGCCATCGCCTCTGCCTTCAGTGGTGTCTGGAAGGCGATGCCCGACGCGCACTGGGCCCATCACAGCCACTTCGTCCATGGCGACCGCGCTGTGTCCGAATGGACCTTCTCGGGCACCAACGCCGACGGCAGCCGCGTCGAGGCGGAAGGCTGCGACCTGTTCACGCTCAGCGGCGGCAAGCTCGTGCGCAAGCAGGCATTCCGCAAGAACCGGCCGCTGATCCCGGCGCCGGCCAGAGGCTGAGCACGGGTCGAAAGGATCGGCAGATGGAACATCAGCTCACACGGCCCACCGCAACCAGAAAGCCCTTCGATCCGGCCTACGATCCGGTTCATGCGGCCAATCCGGGCGCTGGCAAGGACTATGCGCCAACCTACTGGATCGCCACTGCCGGCCCACAGCCGGAGGACGACGGTCCTGTCACACAAGACATCGACGTCGATATCGCAATCATCGGCTCGGGCTACACAGGCCTGTCCTGCGCCATTCATCTGGCCAAGGAGCACGGCATCAAGGCGACAGTGCTCGAAGCCAATGGCGTCGCCTGGGGTTGCAGCACGCGCAATGGCGGCCAGGCGCAGATTTCCGCAGGACGCCTCAAGCGTTCCCAGTGGATCGAGCGCTGGGGCGTCGATGTCGCCAAGAAAATGCATGTCGAGATCGCCGAAGCCTTCGACCTGTTTCGCGACCTGATCCGTTCGCCAGAGATCGACTGCGATCCACAGGACGGCGGCCATCTCTACATCGCCCATCGCGACAAGGTGCTGCCGGCGCTGGAGAAGGAAACGCGCCTGCTCAACGAGGTGTTCGGCTACCGCGCCCGCATGATCGGCCGTGACGAAGTCCACAGCGACTTTGTCCGCGATGCCGAAGCCAAGGGCGCGATGTATGAACCCGACGGCATGGGCATCCATGCCGCCAAGCTCGCCTTTGGTTATCTCAGGTTGGCCCGCAAGCTCGGCGCCAAGGTGCACACGTCGAGCCCCGTGCTCGGCAGCGAACTCAAGGGTGGCGTCCACCATCTGCGCACGCCGGGCGGTGTGGTCCGCGCCCGGGCCGTTTGCATCGCCACCGCCGGCTACACTTCGCCCGGCCTGCACGACGTGACCCGGCACCGGCTGATGCCGATCCTGTCCAACTCTATCGTCACCCGGCCGCTGACATCAGGCGAACGGCAGGAGCTGAACTTCCGGACACACATTCCGCTGACCGACACGCGGACGCTGCGCCACTATTACCGGATGTTGCCGGACGGCCGTATACAGATCGGCAGCCGCAGCGCCATTACCGGGCGCGACGCGATCAATCCAAAGCACCTCGATCGCCTGCTCGAAGGGCTCTACCGCAAGTTCCCGATCCTGCGCGGCATCGAGGTCGATTATTCCTGGTGGGGCTGGGTCGATGTCAGTCACGACATGATGCCGCGCGTCTTCCGCCCGGACCCGAAACAGCAGCTGTTCTACGCCATGGGTTATGGCGGCAACGGCGTCATGTACTCTGCCCAGGCCGGCCGCCGCATGGCCCAAATGGTCGCCGGCAAGGGCGGCGAACTCGACCTGCCGATCTTCACCTCCCCGCTGCCGAGCCACGGTTTGCTGACACCGTTCCGGCGGCTTGGACAGTGGGGAATGTACCGCTGGTATTACCTCAAGGACGAAATCCTCTAGCCCTCCCAAGGCCAGACCAGACCTGCCCCATCGAAAGGAACCATGAAATGAAGATGACCACCGAAGAAGCATTCGTCAAAGTCCTCCAGATGCACGGCATCGAACATGCCTTCGGCATCATTGGCTCGGCCATGATGCCGGTGTCGGACCTGTTCCCCAAGGCCGGCATCAAATTCTGGGACTGCGCCCATGAGACCAATGCCGGCATGATGTGCGACGGCTTCAGCCGAGCCACCGGCACCATGGCGATGGCCATCGGCCAGAACGGTCCCGGCGTCACCGGCTTCATCACCGCGATGAAGACCGCCTACTGGAACCACACGCCGATGCTGATGGTGACCCCGCAGGCATCCAACAAAACCATCGGCCAGGGCGGCTTCCAGGAGGTCGACCAGATGGCAATGTTCGAGGAGATGGTCTGCTACCAGGAAGAGGTGCGCGACCCCTCGCGCATTCCCGAAGTGCTCAATCGGGTGATCGAGAAGGCCTGGCGTGGCTGCGCGCCGGCGCAGATCAACATCCCGCGCGACTACTGGACCCACGTCATCGACGTCGACCTGCCGAGCATCGTCAGGCTCGAGCGGCCATCGGGCGGGCAGCAGGCCATCGCCCAGGCAGCGAAGTTGCTTTCCGAGGCGAAATTCCCGGTCATCCTCAACGGTGCCGGCGTCGTCATCGGCGAAGCCATCGCGGATTCGATGGCGCTGGCCGAACGCCTCGACGCGCCGGTCTGCTGCGGCTACCAGCACAATGACGCCTTCCCCGGCAGCCATCGTCTTGCCGCGGGCCCGCTCGGCTACAACGGCTCGAAGGCAGCGATGGAGCTGATCGCCAAGGCAGACGTTGTGCTGGCGCTCGGCACCCGCCTCAACCCGTTCTCGACCCTGCCCGGCTACGGCATCGACTACTGGCCCAAGAACGCTTCGATCATCCAGGTCGACATCAATGCCGACCGCATCGGCCTGACCAAGAAGGTATCAGTCGGCATCTGCGGTGATGCCAAGCAGGTCGCCCGCCAAATCCTCGAGCAGCTGACCCCGTCAGCCGGCAATGAGGGTCGCGAGCAGCGCAAGGCGGCGATCCACCAGACCCGCTCGGCCTGGCTGCAGCAGCTGTCGTCGATGGACCACGAGGATGACGACGTCGGCACCGAGTGGAACGCTACAGCCCGTCTGCGCGAAGCAGACCGCATGTCGCCGCGCCAGGCCTGGCGCGCCATCCAGGCAGCCCTGCCCAAGGAAGCGATCATCTCCACCGACATTGGCAACAACTGCGCCATCGGCAACGCCTATCCAAGCTTCGAACAGGGCCGAAAGTATCTCGCACCGGGCATGTTCGGCCCTTGCGGCTACGGCTTCCCGTCGATCGTCGGCGCCAAGATCGGCCGTCCCGACGTGCCGGTGGTCGGCTTTGCCGGCGACGGCGCCTTCGGTATCTCGATGAACGAGATGGGCGCGATCGGCCGCGAAGGCTGGCCGGCGATCACCATGGTGATCTTCCGCAACTACCAGTGGGGCGCCGAAAAGCGCAACACGACGCTGTGGTACGACAACAACTTCGTCGGTACCGAGCTCAATCCCAACCTCAGCTACGCCAAGATCGCCGATGGCTGCGGGCTGAAAGGCGTCGTCGCCGACACGCCGGCAGCGCTGACCGCGGCACTTCACAAGGCGATCGAGGATCAGACCAAGGGCGTGACCACCTTCGTTGAGGTCATCCTCAACCAGGAGCTCGGCGAGCCTTTCCGCCGCGACGCGATGAAGAAGCCGGTGCCGGTTGCCGGCATCGAGCGTTCCGACATGCGGCCGCAGCAGCTCGCCTGACCTGGCGACACCCCCTCGCCTGCCCGGTTCCGCCGGGCGGGCAGACCGCAATGCTCAGTGATCTGGGAATGAATTGATGAACACCGCCGCCGCAACCCAACGCTTCAATGGCCTGCCTTCGGTGGTGCAGACCTACTGGCCTGGCCTCGCGGTCACCGGTGCCGTGGCGATTGCCGCCCAGTTCCTATCCGACCACTACGGGGCGCCGGCTATGCTGATGGCGCTGCTGCTCGGCATCGCCTTCCACTTCCTGTCGGAGGAAGGTCGCTGCGTCGCCGGCATCGACTTCTGCGCCAAGAAGGTGCTGCGCATCGGCGTCGCTTTGCTCGGCATGCGCATCAGCGTCGACCTGCTTGTCGGGCTCGGCGCCGGCACCATCCTGCTGCTCGTCGCTGCCATTGCCGCGACCATCGTCTTTGGCCTGATCGCGGCCAAGCTGCTCGGTCGCGGCTGGCGGCTGGCACTGCTGACCAGTGGATCGGTCGCCATTTGCGGCGCTTCCGCTGCCATGGCGATTGCCGCGGTGCTGCCCAAGAACGAGTTCGCCGAACGTAACCTGATCTTCACCGTGCTGTCGGTGACAGTGCTGTCGACGCTCGCCATGATCGCCTATCCGATCATCGCACAGACGATGGGGCTCGATGCTAGAGCCACCGGCATCTTCTTCGGCGGCACCATCCACGATGTCGCACAGGTCGTCGGCGCCGGCTTTTCGGTATCGCCGGAGGCCGGCGAAACGGCAACGCTGGTCAAGCTGATCCGCGTCACCATGCTCGCACCGGTCGTGCTGATCTTCTCCATCGCCACGCGCAATGTTCCCCAGCCGGCAGGTGAGACCGGCAAGCGCCCGCCGCTGCTGCCGGGCTTCGTCATCGCCTTCCTCATCCTTGCCGCTGCCAACTCGTTCGGCCTCGTTCCCGAAGCAGTATCTAAGGTCGGCATGGAAGCGTCGCGCTGGGCACTGCTCGCCGGCATCGTCGCTGTCGGCATGAAGACGTCGCTGCGCCGCGTGCTCGAAGTCGGCGGCGACGCTGTCGCCCTGATCGTCGCCGAGACCATCTTCATCGGCCTCTTCATTCTCGCTGGCATCTACTATCTGGGGCACGCCTGATGAAACCGCTGGAACGCATCATCGAGACCGCGAAACAGGCACCCAGGCGCATCGTGCTCGCCGAAGGCGAGGACCCGCGCATCGTCGAGGCGGCGGTCCGGGCCAGGCGCGAAGGCATCGCCGAAATCACGCTGGTCGGCAATCGCGGCGTCATCGAGCGGCGGCTGGCCGACGTTGGTGCGGACCCGCAGGAATTCCGTATCGAGGACCCGCAAGCTTCGCCCCTCGCCTCCCGGCTCGCCGCTGCCTACCACGAGCTGCGCAAGGCCAAGGGCGTCGATGAGGCAGCGGCGGTCGGAGCGCTGCGCTCGCCATTGATCTTTGCCGCCATGATGGTGCGCGAGGGCGAGGGCGACGGCACGGTCGGCGGGGCAGTTGCCACCACCGCCGACACCGTTCGCGCTGCGCTTCAGACGATCGGTCGTGCACCCGGCGTTGGCCTGGTGTCGAGCTTCTTCCTGATGATGCTGTGCCAACCGCACCACGCCAAGAAGGGAGCCTTCGTCTTCGCCGATTGTGGCCTTGTCGTCGACCCCGATGCCGCCGGCCTGGCCGACATCGCGCGGATGTCAGCTCGCTCCTACCAGGCGCTGGCGGGTGGAGCTGCCAAGGTTGCGATGCTATCGTTTTCGACCAACGGCAGCGCTGCCCATGAACGCGTCTCGAAGGTCGTCGAGGCGACACGCTTGGCACACGCCGCCGACCCCGATCTCGTCATCGACGGCGAACTGCAGTTCGACACCGCCTTCGTCGAGGCCGTCAGCGCCTCCAAGGCGCCCAACTCGGCCTTGCACGGCGAAGCCAATGTCTTTGTCTTTCCCAATCTCGACGCCGCCAACATCGGCTACAAGATCGCCCAGCGCATCGGTGGGGCAGATGCCATCGGCCCGATCCTGCAAGGCCTCGCTAAGCCGGCCAACGACCTCTCTCGCGGCTGCACCGCAGAGGACGCATTTCACATGATCGCGGTGACGGTGGTACAGGCACAAGCGCGATAAGGCGTCACTCCTCTCCGCCAGCGGATAGGAGATGATCGACAGGAACCGGACCGGCAGCTTTGACAGCTGCTCGGGGCCATGCGGCGTGTCGGCTTCGAAGAAGAGGCTGTCACCTGGGGCCATGTGATAGAGCGTCGAGCCGTGGCGATAGGTGATCTCGCCTTCAAGCAGATAAAGGAACTCCATTCCCGCGTGCTGGAACAGCGGGAATGTGTCGGTGTGACTGGCAAGCGTGATGAGGTAAGGCTCGACGGACACTGCGCTGGATGCGGAGCCGATGTAGCCGAGCAGATTGTAATGATGACCGGCGCGTGTGCCGCGCCGTTCCACCTCGACCCCGGTTCCAGCCCGGACGAACACCGCGCTGCGCTCCTCCTCGAAGCTTCTGAGCAGCGCGGTCATCGGCACGCCCAACGCCTGTGACAAGGCTTGCAGCGTGGTCAGCGACGCCGAGATGACACCGTTTTCGATCTTCGACATCATGCCGACCGAGATGTTGGCGGCACAGGCAAGCTCGGTTGCCGTCATGCCGTGACGCTTGCGACAGGCCCGTACCTCCCGGCCTATCGCGGCCTGCAGCTCGTTCTCCCCCGGCACACGAACGGCGTGCGGGTCCTGTTGCAGCGGAACCGCACTGGCTTTCCGGCCAAGCCCAGCCCCGCCCTTTTCAGGGAAGCCAACGGGCCGAGCTTGGTGTAGGGGGATTGAAGCATTCATCGTGGCACCTCCGTTGAGCATTGCGTGCCGCCAGGCTCGCGCCGTAGCAGACGGCCTCTCAGACGAGGCCGCTCACCACTCCGACGCCGGCAATGGCTGCCACCGCGCCGAGCGAACGAACGAAGAGCGCCCCTTTCGCGCTTTCTTTTCCATCGAGCAGCAAGCCACAGCCAAGACCGGCCGCGTGCAGCGCTGCAGTCGCCAGCACAAAGCCCAAACCATAGGCCAGACCACTGGCACTCTCCGGCATCTCCGCACCATGGGCATAGCCATGAAAGACGGCAAAGAAGCCGACCAGCGCCATGGCGGCCGCTACTCCAGCTTGAAGGTTGAATGCAACAACACCGCCAAGGACGACGATGGAAAGTCCGATACCGAGTTCGACGAAGGGAATGGCAATGCCGGCAAGGCCAAGCATGCCGCCAAGCACCATCACCGATACAAAACTTGCCGGCACCAGCCAGCGCGCCCGCCCACCAAGCTGGGACGCGAACAGGCCAACCATCACCATGGCGAGCACATGGTCGAGCCCGCCCAGCGGATGGGTAAAGCCGTGGGCGAAGCCATCGACATGCCCGAGACCGGTATGGGCACTGGCAAGGCTTGGCGCCAGTGCGAAGGCGGTCAGTGCCGCTGTCCTTGCAAAAAACCTGGTATTCATGATCTGCTTCCTTTCATCGACAATGGGTCTGACACGAAGACGTACTCATTTGCGCCGCGGCACGGGTTGCTGCCCGAAGGCCGCCGCGACGGCGAGCATAAACAGGCTTTCGGCGATGCCGCGTGCCGCAATGGCGTCAGCCGCCAGGCAGCGTACGCCCCAGCCAGCTCCGTTGGGGAGCACGGTGATGCCTGTGACCTGGCGTTCCGGCCGGCTAAGGGCGGCAAGTTCGTCGGCTGTGGGAAGCCGGTCGGGTGCGCCGACAAGCATGAAGTTGGACACGACCTTCCAGCCGCCGACGGGCGATGCTGTCCCGGCGAGGTCCGCTCCGACGATTTCGAGATTGTCGCGCACGAGCAGCCGGCCGTCGGCGTCGAGAATGTCGACTCTCGCCTCCAGTCGCTCGAAAGGGCGGCCGCGGCCTTCGGGGTCGTGCCAAGCGAAGGCGTCGGATAACAGCAGAACGGCGCCAGGCGCGAGCCTGGCCTGAGTGAGGCTCGAACAGGCGGCACCGGGAAATAGCACCAACTGATCGGGCGTCAGCGCCAGGAACGCACCATCCGCCAGGATGATCTCTGTCCTCTGGTGCGCCGGCTGACCATGGCAGTCGTGCACCACTGTCGCGGCCTGTGTGGTGACGTGGCCGGCGGCACCCGCACCGACATCGAAACAACTCGAAAGCCTGTCGTCGCGATACAGCCCGCCCGACGAAGACTGCTGATAGACCGTGAGCAGCGACGGGATGGCGGCATCGAGCGCAAACGGCCGCGTCATGTGGAACGGGTAGGAAACGTACTGGCGGCCGATATGCGTGCGTGCGCCGTGGCGGGACAGCACAAGCTCGAAGCGGCCGCTGCGCGCGCCGGGCCGAGTTGGCTGCAGGGTTGGAGCGGTACGCGGTTGGGGCCAGTGGCTCGTCATCTGAACAACACGTCCGAGACAATGCGGTCGGCAATCGCGTCTACCCCGTCATTGCTGCGGCAATTGGTGAGCGCCATCGGCCTGCCAGCCCGCGCGGTCGCGGCTTGCGCTGCCATCGCCGCGAGATCGACGCCGACATAAGGGGCGAGATCGGTCTTGTTGACGACCAGCAGATCGCATTTGAGGACGCCGGGGCCGTTCTTGCGCGGAATGTCGTCGCCGCCGGCGACGTCGATCACGAACATCCACCAGTCGACAAGGTCGAGTGAGAAGGTCGAGGCCAAGTTGTCGCCACCACTCTCGATCAGGATCAGCTCGACATCCGGAAACAGGGCTTCCAGGTCATCGGCGGCGGCGATGTTGAGCGTTGGGTCCTCGCGTATCACCGTGTGCGGACAGGCACCTGCTTCAACGGCGGCGACACGCGCCGGGTCGATCAGGCCCGAGCGGCGGATGCGCTCGGCGTCCTCGGCCGTTACCAGATCGTTTGTGACGATCGCCAGCGACACGCCGCGTGCCGCAAAAGCCGGGATCAACCGTTCGATCAGCGCTGTCTTGCCGGAGCCGACGGGGCCGCCAATGCCGATGCGGGCAGCACCCACACGCGAGGGCAACTGTGAAAGGGAAGACGTCCTGGTGTCCATGGTGTCACCTCAGCATGTAGCGTTGGGTCAGCGGCAGTTCGTGCGCCGGCTCGCAGGTTGCCAGTTCGCCGTCGACAAAGACGTCGAAAGTCTGCGGATCGACGCGGATGTTGGGGCAGGCATCGTTGTGCAGCATGTCCTTCTTCGACAGGGCACGATTGCCGCGCGACGGCAGCAGGGCCTTCTTGAGGTCGAGCGTCGCGGCAAGGCCCCGGTCGATGGCCAGCGGATTGACGAAGCACGCCGAAAGCGCCTGCTTGGCGCGGCCGAAAGCACCCCATTGCGGGCGCAGCAAAAGTGGCTCGCAGGTCATCAGCGAGGCGGCACTGTCGCCCATTACGCCCCAGGCAATGAAGCCCCCCTTGATCACCAGCTCCGGCTTGATGCCGAAGAACGCTGGCCGCCAGATCACGATGTCGGCCATCTTGCCATCCTCGAGCGAGCCAACATGTTCGGCGATGCCGAAAGTGCGGGCCGCATTGATGGTGTATTTGGCGACGTAGCGCTTGATGCGTTCGTTGTCGCCAAAGCGCGTCGCCTCCTCGGGCAGGCGGCCGCGCTGCTTCTTCATCTTGTCGGCGAGCTGCCAGGTGCGGCAGATCACCTCGTTGATGCGGCCCATGCCCTGGCTGTCGGAGCCAAGCATCGAGATGGCGCCAATGTCGTGCAGGATATCTTCTGCCGCGATGGTCTGGGCGCGGATGCGGCTTTCGGCGAAGGCGACATCTTCCGGAATCGCCGGATTGAGGTGATGGCACACCATCGTCATGTCGAGGTGTTCGTCGAAGGTATTGACGGTGTAGGGGTTGGTCGGGTTGGTCGAAGACGGCAGGCACCACGGCACGCCGGCAACGCTGATGATGTCGGGCGCATGGCCGCCGCCGGCACCTTCGGTGTGGTACATGTGGATGGTGCGGCCGTTGATAGCGGCGAGCGTATCCTCGAGGAAGCCGGATTCGTTCAGCGTGTCGGTGTGGATCTGGACCGGGAAGTCGAGCTGATCGGCAACCGTCAGGCAGGTGTCGATTGAGGCCGGCATCGTACCCCAGTCCTCATGCAGCTTGAGGCCAAGGCAACCGGTTTCGATCTGCTCGACAAGCGAGGCCGGCTTGTGCGAATTGCCGCGGCCGAGGAAGCCGAAATTGATCGGCCACTCTTCGGCTGCCTGCAGCATCTTGCCGACATTGAACGGACCGCCGCAATCGATGCCCACGGTGATCGGTCCGAGCGAACCGCCGAGCATCGTGGTGATGCCCGAGGCAATGGCATGATCGCACAGTTGCGCGCTGTCGAAATGCACATGCACGTCGAGCGCACCCGCAGTGGCAATCAGGCCCTCGCAGTCGCGCACCGTGGTTGCCGCCGACACGATCAGGCGTGGATCTACACCGTCCATGATGGCCGGATTGCCGGCCTTGCCTATGCCAACGATCTTGCCATCGCGGATGCCGAGATCGCCCTTGACGATGCCGACGACGGCATCGATCACGGTGACGTTGCACAACAGGAAGTCGAGCGCGCCTTCAGCACTGGTGACGCCAGCGGCAAGGCCGGCTCCGTCGCGCAAGGTCTTGCCGCCGCCATGCAGGCACTCGTCGCCATACACCGCGAAGTCCTTTTCGACGACGGCAACCAGCGAGGTGTCGCCGAGACGAAAACCGTCACCGGTGGTTGGGCCATACATTGCCGCATAGTCGCGGCGTGAAAGGATTGCCATGATCGTTCCTCCCCTCAGGCGCCGCGGAAGCCGCGGGCGCGGGCGTTTTCAAGCGCAGCGGCCTTCACCGCCGCATCGTCGGCTGAGCCATTCGATAGCCCGTTGAGGCCGGAGAGCTGTTGCTGCCCGCCGAAGGTGGTGAGCGGAACATCCTTCTCCTGTCCCGGCTCGAAGCGCACGGCGGTGCCCGCGGCAATGTCGAGGCGCATGCCGAAGGCAGCCGCGCGGTCGAAGTCGAGCGCCTTGTTGACCTCGAAGAAATGGTAGTGGCTGCCGATCTGCACCGGTCGGTCGCCGGTATTGACGACCTTCAGCGTGAGCTTGCGGCGCCCGGCGTTCAGCTCGATGTCGCCGTCTTCGGTGATGATTGCGCCGGGCTCGAGATCGTCGGCCGCGGCACCGGCTGCCGGCCGTAGCGGCTCATGCACGGTGACCAGCTTGGTGCCGTCGCGGAACGTCGCCTCGATCTGCAGCATTGGCAGCATTGCCGCCACGCCGGGCATGACCTCGGCCTGGGTCAGGATGGCGGAACCGAACGACATCATGTCCGCAACCGAGCGCCCTTCCCTGGCGCCCTCGAGAATCTCGTCGGAGATGATGGCAACGGCTTCAGGATAGTTGAGCAACAGGCCTTTGGCCCGGCGTTTGCGCGCAAGTTCGGCCGCCGTGTAGATCGTCAGGCGTTCAAGTTCGGTTGGGGTCAGCAGCATGGCGTGCGCTCCTCATCAATTGGAAAACAGGCGCTGGCCCGAAGCGCCGTGCATCGCGACCGCGATCTCACAAAGGGGCGCGAACGAACGCAACGCTTCATCGTCGGCGACAGGCCTGCAAGCCGCCGCTTCGACCTCGGGCAGCGCCCGGGCGATCGAAGCCTGCGCGTCGATGGCGCCAATCAAGCCGAGCCGCACCGCGGCTGTCCCCAGCGAGGCGACCATCTGGTAGCCGCCGATCGCAACAGCCGTCGCCTCGTCGAGGCCGATTGCCTGCCACGCAAGACCCTGCACGACAGCAAGATGACCGCTGGCCCGGCCATCGCGAACCATCGCGCGATAGGCCGCTGCCCCCTTCGTCCCCAAGCGTCCGTGGGTGGTCAGAAGAGCAGCACCGTTGCGGCGCGAGCCCGACCGCAGTCCCTCCACGAAGGTCGAGGCTTCGACCTCGCGGTCCAGCTCGGCAAGCGCGTCGAGGTCGCCGGCAAGTCGAAAAGCCCGCACCAGCGCGACACGGTCCGCATTGGCCCAGCGATGGCGAATCTGGGTGTCGACGAAGCCAGCGAATTCGAACACGCCCAGCTTGCCGGCTAGCGATGACGACGCCTCGAGCCCTTGCGAGAAGGCAAATCCTCCTGACGGGAACTGCCCGTCGGCGTGCTGGAGAGCGACGAGCAATTGTATCGATGGCTGGTTCATTCGGCGACCTCGCTCATCTCGACGCGGCCGCTTGAGATAAGCGGATCGACGCGCGCGGCATAAGCCGAAGCAGGCCCATCCTGAGCAACGAGGAGGTCGTCGCCGTCGAAGCGGACACGCCAGTGAAGATTGCCGGCGTGGTAGCCTAGTTCCAGCGCATCGCTGGCCGAACGCGGGGTGAACCTCAGCCAGCGCTGCTCCCCAGCGCGCACGATCACCGCGCGATGATGGTCGAGCACAAGCACTGCACCGTCATGAAGCTTCTGGTCGCGTGGCAAAGTGATTGCCACCTCCTCGCCCTTGTCGGTTCGCGCCATCAGCCGCCGCCGGTCGAGATCGCCGACGGCCACAGTCACGAACTCCACGGCATGGTGATGCTCGAGATGGTGGATCGCCTCATGCAAGGCCGGATCGTTTCGGCTGCCAAGCACAGTTTCAACTCGGAGCATCTCAGTAACCTTTCTGCGCTGAACCCATGGTGGGCGTAGTCGGTGTCCGGCAGGCATAAGTACGCGGCAGCACTACAAGCTCATGTGCTTGTGGATCAGTTCATTGCTGAGATCGGCGGTTTGACCGGCCGCCGCGATCTGACCTTTTTCAAGGATGGCAAACCGATGCGCAGCGGTGCGCGCAAAGCGTATCTTCTGCTCGACGAGAATGATGGTCAAACCATAATCCCGATTGAGCGACACGATCGCCTGTTCGATGTGCTCGACGATGTTTGGCTGGATGCCCTCTGTTGGTTCGTCAAGAACAAGAATGCTCGGATCGGTGGCGAGCGCACGGGCAATCGCCAGCTGCTGCTGCTGGCCACCCGAGAGGTTGGTGCCGCGCCGGTTGAGATGGTCCTTCAGGAAAGGAAACAGCGTCCAGACCAGTGGCGGCACCGACGTCTGTCCATCCGCCCGCGCGTTGCAGCCAAGCAAGATGTTGTCGAGCACGCTGAGCCCGGGCACGATCTCGCGCCCCTGCGGGACGTAGCCGATGCCGCGCCGCGCCCGCTGATAGGTAAGATCGCGGCTGATCTCTGCTCCGTCGAGCTCGATGCCGCCTTTGGTCTGCACGCCGATGCCGAGCAAGCTGCGCAACAGCGTCGTCTTGCCAACGCCGTTACGGCCCATGATGCAGAAGACCTCGCCCTTGCGGATTTCAAGGTTGAGATCGTGGATGATATGGCTGGTTCCGTAGAACACATTGAGGTCTTTGAACTTAAGCATGGCTGAGCGTCGCCGATCCAAGATAGGCCTCGATCACTGCGGGATTGCATTCGATCTCCTCCGCAGTTCCCTCGGCAAGTACAGCCCCCTGGTGCATCACCGTGATGGTCCGGCAGATGCGGCGGACGAAGGCCATGTCGTGTTCGATCACCAGCACCGTATGGCCGCCAGCGAGATCAAGCAGCAGCTCGGCCGTCTTGTCGGTTTCAGCCGCCGTCATGCCGGCGGCGGGTTCGTCGAGCAGGATAATCTTGGGGTCCTGGCTCAGTACCATCGCCAGTTCGAGCCACTGCAGCTGGCCGTGCGACAGCTCCGATGCCTTGCGCTTCATCGAGCCAAGCAAGCCGGTCCGCTCGGCAACCGCGATCTCCTTGTCGCTCGGCCCTGACTTCACCCGCTCGAAGAGGTTCTGGAACACGCGGACCCGGCGACTGCTCGCCACCTGGAGATTTTCAAGCACCGTCATGTCCTTGAACACCGTCGGCGTCTGGAACTTGCGACCCACACCACTGCGGGCGATGGCCGCCTCGCCGATGCCGGTGATGTTGCGGTCATGCAGCCAGATCTCACCCTCGGAGGGCAAGGTCTTGCCACACAGCAGATCCAGCAAGGTCGACTTGCCGGCGCCATTGGCGCCGATGATCACCCTGAGTTCGCCATCGGCGATCGACAGGTCGACGTCGCGCACGGCGGGAAATTCGTCAAAGCGAACCGTCAGGTTCCGAGTCCGCAAGATGGGCGCCGCCGAAGCGGCTGCCACGTGTGATGTCTTATGGACGGCATTCATCGTTCACGCCTCCCTTGCCGAAAGCTCTGCCTTAGCGAAGCGCTCGGCCTTGCCGGAGCGTTCGATGAAGGCTTTGAAAATCCCAGCAATCCCGTTCGGCATGAACAGCACGACGACGACGAACAGCAGCCCAAGGATGATCGGCCACACCGGCTGGAAGGTCGCGCTTTCGCTGGCAAGCGAGCCGACGAAATTGACGATCAGCGCGCCGATGCAGGCGCCGAGCAGGGATGCGCGACCGCCGGTCGCGGCCCAGATCACCATCGAGATGCTGAGCGACGTCGCCATCAGCGACGGCGTGGCGAACTCCGAGGTAAGCGTGAACAGCATTCCAGCCAGGCCCGCGACGCCGGCAGACACGCAGAAGATGAAGAGCTTGTAGTTCTCGACGTCGTAGCCGAGGTAGCGGGCGCGCGCCTCGTCTTCGCGAATGGCCTTGAGCACTTGGCCGATGCGTCCGGCCAGCATGTAGCGGGCGAGCAGGATCACCACGATCAGCGTGAACGCGACAGCATAATAGGCGCTCGGTCCGTAGGGGTCGAACTCAAAGCCGCCGATCTCCAGCAGCGCCAGATCAGCCAAGCCGTTGAAGCCGCCGGTCAGCGGCTGGTTGTTGATGATGAGCAACTGACCGATCAACGCGAAGGCCAGCGTGATGATGCTGACATAGACGCCTGTCGTACGCCGCTTGAACATAACGTAGCCGATGCCGGCGGCCAGGATGCAAGGCACGACGATCCCCGCGATCATGCCGACGGCAACCGACCGGAACGGGATCCATAGGAAGGAGCCTGTCGTGACGCAGCAGAGATCGCGAACCGCATCCGGCTCCATGTTGAGCAGCATCAGCTGCGGTACCGGGTTGTTGTCCGGCACGGCGAGGGTCAGCGACATCGCCAGCATGTAGGCGCCCATGCCGAAGAACAGGCCCTGGCCGAGGCTCAGTATGCCGGCATAGCCCCACGACATGCTGATGCCGATCGCGCAGATCGAATAGACCAGGTAGATCGCGACGCGGTTGGTCCAGAAGCTGTTGAGCACCAGCGGAAGCGCCAGCACAACGGCGAAGAAGACGATGTAGGCGATGATGGAAGCGGTGCGGTATGTCATGCGCTCGTCCATGTTGCAGCCAAGCTCAGCGGCTCTTCGTGACGAAGAGACCCTGAGGCTTGAAGAGGAGAATGAAGATCACGACGGCAAACAGGACAGTTCGTCCGTAGACGTCATTTGCCCAGGTGGCGACGAAGCTCTGTACTTCGCCGAGAATGCCTGCCGAGGCGAAGGTGCCGAGCAGATGGCCGACGCCGCCGGCGACGACAACGAGGAAGGCGTCGACGACATAGGGCGTGCCCATGTCAGGCGAAACGGTCTTGAACCCCGACACCAGAACGCCAGCGATGCCGGCGAGGCCGGAGCCATAGGCGAAGGCCAGCATGTTGACGCGCTTGTCGTTGATACCGCAGGCAGCGGCTGTGTTCCGGGCGACCGAAACGGCGCGCAATTGGCTGCCGAAACGCGTCCTGAACATCAGGAGCCAGGTGATGGCGCCCAGTGCCAGTGCGGCGACGAATACGAAGGCCCGATAGACGGGAATGTTGGCGCCGAAGAGTTGAAAGGCCTGCTGCAATTCGGCGGGGACTGGGACGTTCTGCAGATCCGAGCCAAGCCCGTCGATCTCGACACCGAACAGCCCGAGCCCGAAGTGAATCCGGATGAGCTGCTGCAGGATGAGCGCGATGCCCCACGTCGCCAGCAAGGTGTCGAGCAGCCGGCCATAGAGCCTACGCACGACGGTGCGCTCGATGATCAGCCCGAATGTCGCCGTCACCAGGAACGCCAGCGGCAGGCAGAGATAGATGTTGAAGCCGAGATGCTTGGTTGCCAGCACCGTGGTGTAGGCGCCGATCATCACCATCTCGCCATGGGCGAGATTGATGACGTTCATGGTGCCGTAGATGATCGCCAGGCCGAGGGCGACCATGAACAATATCGATGCGATGCTCAGGCCGATGACAAAAGTTTCCATGCCGCTTCCATCCGCGTTGGTCGGGGGCGTGCCGGCGCAGGATCCGCGCCGGCACAGCTGGCAGTCCGTGACTAGAGCGTTGCGCCGCTCGTCGTGCAGACCCGCTTCTCCGCCGTCTCGCCGACGCTTGAGTACGGCAGCGGCACTAGCGGTTCGGCATACTGGTCGACGATATCGAGCAGGCCGTCGGCGCGGGTCTTGCCGATGCGCGGCGTCAGGTAGCTGTGCAGGTTGTCGGGGTCGATGGTGACCTTGCCCTGCGGTGCGTCGAAGGACAGCCCTCCGGCACTTGCCACGATCGCTTCCGGCGCAAGGTCGCCTGCCTTTTCCGCGGCCATCGCCCACATGTTGACACCGACATAGACCGCCTCCATCGCGGCGTGGGTAACGGCATCGGCGCCTGCATAGGCCTTGAAGGCCTCGACGAACACCTTGTTCTGAGGCGTGTCGACCGTCTGGAAATAGGGCAGCGAGACGTAGCTGCCGAGCGCATATTCGGGACCCATCGCCTTGATTTCGACTTCCGTCGTTGTCGACGAACACAAGGGCAGCTTGTCAAAGTCGTAACCCTGGTTGCGCAGCTCCCTGTAGAAGGCGACGATCGAGTCGCCGACGACGTTGGAGAAGATCACATCGGCGCCGCTGGAGCCGATCTTGGAGACCATCGACGCCCATTCGGTGTGGCCGAGCGGCAGGTACTCGTCACCGACGACCTGCATGCCGATCTTTTCGCAGATCGTCTTCGACGTCTTGGCCATGCCGCGTGGGAAGGCATAGTCGGAGCCGACGATAAAGACCTTGTTCTTGCCAAGGCTCTTCTGCAGCCACGGAAGCGAATTTTCCAACTGCTGATTGGGCACAGCGGAGCCAGCATAGAGCACGTTCTTGGAGCACTCCTCGCCTTCATACCAGGTCGGCCAGACCAGCAAGCCCTTGCGCCGTTCGACGACCGGCAGGACCGCCTTACGGCTTGCGGTGGTATAGCAGCCGAAGATCACGGGAACCTGGTCCTCGATCGTGAGCTTGCGCGCCTTTTCACTGTAGATGCGCGGTTCGGACGCCGGATCCTCGATGATCGCGCGCAGCTTGCGGCCAAGGACACCGCCCTTGGCGTTGATTTCGTCAATTGCCATCTGGGCGCACTGGTTCATCGATTTCTCGACGATCGCCGTGGTCCCGGTCAGCGAATACATGATGCCGACGGGAATCTCGTCGGCTGCCCAGGCCTTGTCGCCGAGACGCAGGATCGCCGGAGCGGCCAATCCTACAGCCGCGAGGCCCGACACTTTCAGAAAGGTACGCCTATCATGGTTCTTCATTGGTCCTCCTGTTCGCATCGTTGTGCGTTTGATTTTTTGTGAAGCCGCCCCATTCGCGACCAACTACAGGCTGTATTAGAAAATTATAATAAGCAACAGTTTTTAGTATATTTTTCCCTCCTCAAAACAAGTGTTTAAATAGAACCCCTCGCTATCACAAATGGCGAGCAATAATGCAATTCACTATTTCGATGAATTACTCATTTGTTCTTCTACAATCGCAATAATCTCCAGGCAGGAAGCGACAGACCCGACCGAAATCGAGGCGAGCCGCCGCCGAGCAAAGGCGATGTCGCGCACGCGTTCGCATGCGCTGACCAACGAGCGTCAAGAAGTGCTGCAGATCGAACCAACGGCTGCCAACGGCCTTGTCGGAAGCCGAAAAACAAAAAAGCCCGCCAACTCCGATAAGGAGTTTGCGGGCTACATAGCCACTCGGTGCAGACCACATTGTCTCACACCGTATCGACGCCAAGCTTCACCCGGCGTCAATTATGTTTCATACTAGTCACGCATATCCTTGTACGTCAAGAGCTCATGCGCGTTGATGATCGCGCTCGCCAGATCGTCCATCGGAACGCGTTTCGCCATCGCTTGCCGGCGAATGTTCTCATACGCATCCTGCTCGCTAAGGCCTTGCGTTTCCATCAGAATATTCTTCGCACGCAGGATGCGGTTGTTACCGGCCAGCTTCCGCTCCAGCTTGCGGATACGCTTGCTGGCATTCTGCCGCTCGAGCCAGAGCGCGCGCGCGATGGTCAAATTGGTCAGCAGGCCGAACGGGCGGATCGGCCGCTCGATAACCGCCAGCGCCCCGCACTCCAGCACCACCTGCAGCGTGCTCGGATCCTCATAGGTCACCACCGCCACCAAGGCGGGATCGGACGGCTGCACGGGCCGAAACAGGCTCAGGATCTTGTCGCGGTTCTCCTGCTCGATTGAAACGAGCACCACCACCGCGGAGGGGCTTATTGCGTCGGGCAAAGGCCAGGTCGTCTCGCAGCTGCAGCCGATGCGCCTGAGATGCTCGACCAAGGCCAGCCCCGCCTGATCCGGCGGATGGATGACTTGGACGCGCAAGCCCTTCAGATCGTGGAGAATACTGGTTGGCACCGAAAACGACCCGCTATGCTTTGCGTTTCAGTTGATGGGGCTTGCTCATCCAATCATCGAATGACGCAGTGACGAAATAAGGATCCGGCCTGATCCTCGTCTCGGACTGCCAGATAACGTCAAATTTGCCCTCCGCGTTGACTCGCCCGATGCGCGACCACAGTTCCGTATGGTGGTTGTCGGGGTCAATGCGTATCCGCCCTTGCGGCGCTTCGAACTCCAGCCCGGCGAGATGCTTGGCCAGCGCTTCCGGCTCGTCCGTGCCAGCCAGTTCCAGGGCCTTGGCGTAGAGATGGACCTGAAAATAGGCAGCCTCGGCGCCCGCCGTGACTGGCGCATCGGCGCCAAACCGTTGCTTGTAGGCCGAAACGAACCGCCGCGCCTGCGGTGTGTCGAGCGTTTCGAAGAACGACGCGGACGTCAGGTGCCCCGCCGCGATATCAGGCGCCATCTCGGCAACTTCGGCTTCGGTCGTCGTCAGGCTGGCTATTGGCATCGTCTCGACGTCGAAGCCGGCCTCCTTGTAGGCCTCGTAGAGCATGACCGCGCCAGTGCCGACAACGGTCGACACCACGATGTCCGGCTTCAGCTTGCCGATCTGCTTGATGACACGGTTGAAATCCTTGCGCACCGCTTCGACCGGCACATAAATCTCGTCGAGAATGGTCCCCTTGGCCCTGGTCACCAAATCCATGACGACGCGGTTGTACTCGTAGGGAAACACGTAGTTCGAGCCGACCAGCAGGAAACGTGTGCCGTAGTTCTCGATCAAATAGCGCGCAAGCTGGACTGCGTTCTGGTTCGACGACGAACCGGTATAAAAGCAACGCGTCGAATACTCGAACCCCTCGTAGAAGGTCGGGTAAAACAGCATGCCGCGATAGGCTTCGATTTCAGGCAGGACGGCTTTTCGGGCCGACGACATGTAGCATCCGAAAATGATCTTGATGCCATCCTCGGCGAGAAGGCGAACAGCAAGTTCCTGGTACTTCTTGGCCGAACATTCCGGATCGTAGAAGACGGCGTTTATCTGTCGCCCGCGCACACCGCCCGCTGCATTGATCTCTTCGATCGCAAGGCGCGTCGCGTTCGCTTCGGCCGTCTCGGCCGCAGCGGTCACCCCGCTGCTGGAAAACAGGACGCCAATCCGCCAGTCACCATTCGCCATGCGATATAAGCCACCTATTGAGCCGGTCAATACAATATACCCAGTCATCGGCGCGAGCCGGGCGGAGTCTGTTTTGGGAGATTTGGGAAACGCCACTGTTTCCAATCCCATAGAGATATCCTGACCGCTCGGGAAAGGCAACGCGGGCTCTGCGGCGCGACTACGCAGGCCGAGAGTGTCCATGAGCTGGAGTCGCACGTGTTCCCTGCCATAGCCGGCAAGAAGGCGATCGGCGGACCGCCTCCGTCAGCCATATTCAGGCGGCTTGTCCCATCAACCGTCAGGCGTTTCCGGTGAGCATGTCATAGAGGGCCAGCGTCACGACATTGGTCGCCAGGACAAGGTCATCGATCCTGAGCTTCTCATCGGCGCGGTGCGCATTGGCCTCGAGCATCGTCCGCGGACCGGCGCCGTACAGCACGGTCGGAATGCCGGCGTTGCTGTAGTGCCGCGCGTCTGTGTAGAGCGGCACGCCATGGGTCGGCACGGTCTCGCCGACGAGTTCCGAAGCATGCCGCTGCAAGGCGCCAGCCAGGCGCGCCTGTCCCTCGAGCGGCTTCAGCGGGTTGGCCAGCATGAGTTGGCGGACATGGCATTCGACGCCCGGCATCTCCCGCGCAGTGGCCTCAATGAAGGCGATCAGGTCGCGCGCCACCGCCGGGCCGTCCTCTTCCGGGATCATGCGGCGGTCGACGCGCATCACGATCTTGTCGGGAACCACATTGGTGTTGATGCCGCCAGAGATCAGCCCGACGACCAGCGACGGCGTGGTGATGCCTTCGACCGAAGAGCGTTGCTCAGCAAAGCCTGAGCGCAGCGAATAGAGCCGGCTCAGGATGTGGGTTGCAGCCTCGAGCGCATCGATGCCGGTTTCAGGCCGTGCCGCGTGGGCAGACTTGCCGCGGACATCGATGTCGAGATGCAGGCAGCCATTATGGGCAGTGACCACACCGTAGGACAGGCCGGCGCAGATCGCGTAATCCGGCTTGGTCAGCCCTTGCTGCAGAAGGTAGAGCGGCCCGATGTCGCCACCAACCTCCTCGTCGTAGGTTAAGTGAATTTCGATCGTGCCCGACAGCTTCTCGCCCAGCGAGCGCAGCGCCAACAGCGCATAGGCGTAGGTGACGAAGTCGGATTTCGAGGTCGCGACGCCTCGGCCATACATCCAGCCATCCTTGACCTCGGCGCCATAGGGATCGACCGTCCAGCCCTCGCCAGGTGCCACGACGTCGCCATGCGCGTTGAGCGCGATGGTCGGGCCGGGACCAAAGCTGTGCCGGACGATCAGGTTGGTGGCACTGATCATGCCGACGCTCGCAACCAGCGCGTCGGGCACCTTGTGCCGCTCGACCGTGAAGCCCAAGGCTTCATAGAGCTGAGCAGCTCGATCGGCATGCGCCGCACAGTCCCCGGGCGGATTGTCAGACGGCACCTTGACGAGTTCCGCCAGCATGCGCACCTGGTCGTCGCGATGCGCCCCGACGTAATCCAGCAGGCGCTCCGAACCGAGGCCGGGACTTTTTGCGATGGGGTTCGGTTCCATTAGGGTCTTCCCTGAAAATTCTCGATGAAATGCAGGAGCGTGGCCGCTCCCGTTGCGACGTCCTCGGCAGTGACCGACTCTTCCGGCGAATGGCTGATGCCGTCCTTGCAACGGACGAAGATCATGCCGATGCCGGTCATCGTGCTCATCGCCATGCCGTCATGGCCGGCGCCGCTTGGCAGGCGCAGGGGCCGCACCCCGGCTGCTTCGACCGCGGTCGCGATGCGGTCGACGAAATCGGGTGCGCACGGGCATGAATGGAGATCGAGTATCGTGTCGATGTTGATCTCCACGCCGCGCCGCGCCGCGATGTTTCCGGCAGCGATTCCAAGCTCGTCGAAGGCGGCGTGTCGAATGCCGTCGACCTGCGAACGCAAGTCGACCGTCAGCGAGACCTCGCCTGGAATGACGTTGATCAATCCGGGCTCCGCCTTGATGAAGCCGACGGTGCCGACCGTGTCCGGATAGGCAGAGGCGATTCGCTCGACCGCGAGCGCGATTTCGCTTGCGGCCAGAAGCGGATCCTTGCGCATGCCCATCGGTACCGTGCCGGCATGATTGGCCGCTCCATTCAGCCGCATCACCGCGCGCGTCTGTCCGCTGATCGCGGTCACCACGCCGACGGGCAGGTTGGCCGCCTGCAGTACCGGTCCCTGCTCGATATGCAGCTCGACGTAGCCGATCACCTCGTCGGGGCGGTGGGCAGCATTGCCGACGGCGCCGGGATCGAGCCCGAACGCGACCATTGCCTCGCGAACGCTGTGGCCGTCGGCATCCGTTGCGTCCAGCAGGTCGTCGCCGAACTGCCCGGTGATCGCGCGGCTTCCGGCAAGCGTCGTCCTGAACCGGGTGCCCTCCTCGTCGGCGAATGCGACGACTTCGACGCCGAATGGCAGGCGGCGACCACGGCCATGGAGCACGGCGACGCAGTCGAGCGAGGTCAGCACGCCGAGGGGGCCGTCATAGCGGCCGGCATGGACGACGCTGTCCATATGCGAGCCGGTGACGAGATAGGGGCCTCCGCCGCTCACGGAATGGTAGCGGCCGACAACGTTGCCGGCCTCGTCGATGCGCGCGTCCATACCGGCATCGCGCATCCATCCGGCAATGGTTTCGGCGGCTGAGCGGTGTTGCTGTGAAAGATAAAGTCGCGTCACGCCAGCACCCGGCACGCTGATGCTGCCAAGCTCGTTGCAGCGCCGCATGATGCGCTGCCCGGCGTCGGTCTCGCTGAGATAGTTCGACATGATGCGTTCCCGGGCCGCTGCGCCTCTACTGCCGCTCAGGTGCATGATGCTTGTGCCAGTGGCGGGCGATTTCATCGCGCCGGCAGATCCAGACTCCTTCGTGCTTCTGGACGTAGTCGAGGAAGCGCAGGAAGGCCGCCCAGCGCCCGGGACGACCGACGATGCGCAGATGGAGCCCGGTCGACATCATCCGCGGGGTCCTGTCGCTCTCGCGGTAGAGGACGTCAAATGTATCCTTGAGATAGGTGAAGTACTGGTCGCCGGAGTTGAAGCCCGCAGCCGCCACAAAGCGCATGTCATTGGCTTCGAGCGTGTAGGGAATGCGCAGGTGCTGCTTGCCGTTGACGTTCTCCCAATAGGGCAGGTCATCGGCATAGGTGTCGGAATCGTAGAGGAAGCCGCCCTCCTCGACCACCAGTTTGAGCGTGTTGGGGCTGCAGCGGCCGGTGTACCAGCCGACTGGTCGTTCGCCGGTCACGCGCGTGATGGTGTCTATGGCAAGCTTCATCTGGGCGCGTTCGGTGTCTTCGCCCATCCACTGGTGGTCGATCCACTTCCAGCCATGGCTGGCAATCTCGTGGCCAAGCGAGTGCATGATCCTGCCGGCTTCAGGGTAATGCTGCAGCGCCAGGCCGTTCGCCAGCACGGTGGTGTTGATACCGCGCTGCTTGAACTCGTCGAACACCCGCCAGAACGCCACGCGCGTTCCATATTCGTAGAGTGACTCCATGTTCATGTTGCGCACGCCGAAGAGCTGTGGTGCGCCGATGATGTCGGAGATGAAGTTCTCCGAATGGGCATCGCCGTGGAGGACGCAGTTTTCCGAACCCTCCTCGAAGGCGACGATGAACTGCAGCGCAAGCTTGGCGCCGTTCGGCCAGTTGGCCATCGGCGGCCGATTGCCGTAGCCGATCATATCGCGGGGGTAAGACATTGTTCGATCCTTTCTACCTGATCCGGACGGAGACTGACGCCGGCCTAGTCGCGCGGTGCGATTTCAAGATGCTTGACTGATCCGCTCAGCCGCTTGGGCAACGGATAGGCAAGGTCGCCGAACTTGCTGGTGCCGAGCCTCAGGGCAACGATGCCTTCGACCAGCTTGGTTGCGGCGGTGACGCCTTCGATGACCGGAACGCCGATCTGCTCTTGGATATGCTCGGCCAGGTCGGCCATGCCGGCGCAGCCGAGCACGATGGCGCCGATATCGTCTTCGGCGACAGCGCGGCGGCATTCCTCGACGATGTCGCGGCAGGCCGCCATGCCGGTCTCCTCGAGTTTGAGAACCTCGAGCCCGCAGGCCCTGACCTTTCGGCACTGGTGCTCGAAGCCGTGGACCTGCAGCAGGTGCTCGCAGATGATCTTGCTGCGGGCGAGCGTGGTGACCACCGAGAAGCGGGTCGCCACGATGCTGGCGACATGGAAGGCCGCCTCGGCAATGCCTATCACCGGCCCCCGCGCGATCTCGCGAGCGGCGAGATAGCCTGGGTCGCCGAAGCAGGCGATGACATAGCCGTCGACGCCAGCTGCCTCGCCCTCGCGGATCGTTTCCAGGATGCCAATCGTGCTGAGCGCCTCGTCGTAGTGGCTTTCGATCGACGGTGGCCCGCTCTTGACCGACACTGACAGAATCTCGGTACCCGGCGAGGCGACGCCTTGCGCGGCCGCCAGGTTTTTCCTCGCAAAGGCCGCGGTGGTCGTCGGATTGATGATCTCGATCTTCATGACCTGCCCCTAGCCGCCGAGATAGGCACGACGAACGTCGTCATTCTCGGCCAGTTCGTGCGACGGCCCCGACAAGGCGATCTTGCCTGTCTCGAGCACGTAGGAGTGGCTGGAGAGCTTGAGCGCCATGCGCGAGTTCTGTTCGACAAGAATGACACTGACGCCGTTGTCCCGGTTGATGCTGGTGATGAAACGGGCAATCTCGCGCACGATGATCGGTGCGATGCCGAGCGACGGCTCGTCCAGCAGCAAAAGCCGCGGCTTGGACATCAGCGCGCGGCCGATCGCCACCATCTGCTGTTCGCCGCCGGACAGGCTGCCGGCCTGCTGCCTGATGCGTTCACGCAGGCGAGGGAACCGCGTCAGGATGCCTTCGAGATCCGACGCGACACCGGCATTGTCCTTGCGGCGATACGCTCCCATCAAAAGGTTGTCACGTACGCTCATGAACGGGAAGATACGCCGCCCTTCCGGAACCATTGCCACGCCGCGCGCCACGATCTGGTCGGGTCCCTTGCCGTCGATCCGCTCGCCGTCGAACCAGATCTCGCCGCTCTCAGGCGCGGTCAGACCCGTGATAGCGCGAAGGATGGAAGACTTGCCGGCGCCATTGGCGCCAATGAGGGAAATGATCTGTCCCTCGCCGGCGGTCAGGGAGACGCCCTTCACGGCGCGAACCCTGCCATAGGACACAGCCAAGTCCCGGATCGAGAATTGCGCGCTCATAGCCCGATCTCCGTGTCTTCGGCACCGAGATAGGCTTCAATGACCTTCTCGTTCTGCTGGATCTCCGCCGGCGTTCCCTCGGCGATCTTGCTGCCGAAACTGACAACCACAATGCGCTCGCTGACCGACATGACCGCGGTCATGTCGTGCTCGACCAGGATGGGCGTGACGCCATCGTCGCGGATCTTGCGGATCAGCTCGACGCCGCGCTTGGTCTCGTCCGAGTTTAGGCCGGCGAACGGCTCATCGAGCAGGATGAGCTTGGGTCTGGCCGCAAGTGCCACCGCGATGCCGAGATTGCGCAGCATGCCGTGCGGCAAGGCCGCCGAAACCGTATTGGCCAGGCCTGTCATACCGAGCATGTCGAGCACGTGATCGGCATAGTCGCCGGCCTCGCGCTCGTCTCTCCTGGCTCGTGGCGACCGGAAGATCATGCCGGCCAGCGAGGCCTTACAATCCTTCTGGTAACCGAGCAGCACCGCTTCGCGCACGGTCATGTCCTGAAAACTGGTGTTTTCCTGGAACGTCCGCACTATGCCGTGGCGAGCCACCGCATGCGGTCCGATGCCGGTAATGTCCTTGCCGTTGAAACGGACGGTGCCAGTCGTCGGGTTGAGGAAGGAGGCGATCAGCTTGAAGCAGGTGCTTTTGCCGGCGCCATTGGGGCCGATGATGGAAAGAATCTCTCCCGCATCTAGCGTGAAGTTCAGATCCTTCACTGCCGTCAACCCACCGAAGATCTTGGTCAGTCCGCGAACTTCAAGCATTGGTTGCCTCCTCCGGCTTGCCGGAGCGATTGACGACGCTCAGGATTCCGTTCGGCATCAACAGGATGCACAGGATCATCAGCCCGGAGAAGATGACAGTCTGATAGCGCTGGAATTCGTGCAGCAATTCGAAGCTGATCATCATCACCAGCGCCCCGACCAATGGACCGATGACGAATTCCAGGCCGCCGACGAAGCAGTAGACCATGAAGTAGACGCTATCGAGGACCTGGAAGGTGGTCGGGTAGACGTTCTGCTGGAGCGTGGCGAAAAAGGCGCCGCCAACGCCCGCGTAGAAGCAGCTCACCATGAAGGCGACGACGCGGTACTTGGCGACGTTGATCCCCAGGCTGGAAGCGAGATCCTCGTTTTGCCTGAGCGAGCGGAACACCGCACCGACTCGGCTGGTATCGAGCAACCACATGAACCCGAGTCCGAGCAGCATCAGCGTGCCGGCTAGATAGAAGAACGGCAGCCGCGCGCCCTTTTCAAAGGCGGGAATGATGGTCAGCCCGAACAGCGACAGTTCGCCTGGAAGCGGCAGGTCGACAATGCCTTGCGCACCCCTAGTGAGTGCCGGAAAGCTCAGGGCGGTCAGCCGGCAGGCCTCGGTGATACACAGGGTAATCATCGCGAAGTAGACGCCCTTGAGGCGCAGCACCGGCCAGCCGATCAGTCCGCCGAGCAGGGCCGCGACGGCTCCCGAGAGCGGCAGGCAGATCCAGAACGAGACGCCGAGACGCGACACCAGGATGGCGGTGACATAGGCACCGATCAGCGCAAATCCCGCCTGGGCAAGATTGATTCGGCCAATAGCGAAGGTCAGCCAGACGCCGAAGCTGATGAAGCTGACGGCGGCCATGGTGGTGAACACGTTGAGCAGGTAGCCGTTGGCACCAAAGACCAGCGGAATGGCGATGAAATAGGCCGCCGCGATCAAGAGCCCCAGCCCGATGGGCTTAAGCGCGGAGCTTCGCTGCACGCTTTGGGGCAGGTTCACATTCGGCATGGAGATTGTCTTTTGCATGGTCGTCTCAGCCCCAGGGCTTACCCATGATCCCGTTCGGCCTCACGATCAGGAAGCAGATCACGATCAGGAAGATGATGAGAAAGGTCAGCGAGCCCGGCAGCAGCGCGTAGCCGACGGATTCGAGGAAACCCAGGACGAAGCCACCGAGAATGGCGCCGGAGAGCACGCCGGCGCCGCCGATCATGATCATCAGGAAGGCCTTGATCGAGATCGCCGTGCCGGCGCCGGTGTGGACGGCGAAGATCGCCACGAGCAGGCCGCCGGACAGGCCGGCAAGGCCGGTGCCGAGGCCGAAGCCCATGGCGGAGAGCCATTTGAGATTGACGCCCTGCAGGGCCGTCGCTTCGCGGTCCTGCGCCATGGCCCTGAGCGCCCGGCCGGTCTTGGTGTAGCCGATGAAGGCCATCAAGGCGGCGATCAGCATCGCTGCGACAACGATAACGACGATGCGTCCGGTGGGCAGCCTGGCACCGAAGAGTTCGACGATGCCGGTAGCAATCGGCGGCACCCCACGCTGCTTCTCGCCAAAGACAAGCAGCGCCAAGCTTTCGAGGAATACAGCCGTGCCCATGGCGAGCAGCATGGTCACCTCCTCGCGTTTGACGCGCAGCATCACTGGCCGGAACAGGAACAGTTCCATGGCCACGCCGAGCAGGCCGACTATGAGGAAGGACATGACGAGGCCAAACCAGAAAGGCAGGCCGAACACGACATTGAAGTAGTAAACGACGAACCCGCCGATCATGTAGAGCTGACCATGGGCAAAATTCACCACCTTCATGATGCTGAAGATGATGGTGATGCCGAGCGCGATCAGAGCGTAGGTCGTTCCGACGACAAGCGCGTTGAGCATAACCTGCGTCATGCGAAGTCTCCTGTGCGAGGACCGGCATTTTCGCCCATCCGGGCCCGCGCCATGCGGACCTCGTGCGAAGAAATGCGGGCAGCGGCCATGGGGGGCAGACCGCCGCCCGGGTTCGTCAGTCTGGGAGTTTTCCGACGAACAGCGGCTTGTATTCACCGTTTTCAACCGCCTGAACGACGATGGGCACGGAAACCTGGCGCGCCTGCCCATAGTCAGTTCGGCCGACATACTTCAGTTCGCCGCCGTCTTTGAGGAACGGGTTCTTGCCGACGAAGCCGGTTAGCGCAGCCTTGAATACTTCGGTATCTTCGAGAGCCTTCGGGCCTGCGCTCTGCAACGTCTGGATCATGATCTCCGGGCCGTAGACATAGAGGCCGGCGACATCGTTCCACTCGCCCCAGTCCTTGGTGTAGCGCTCGATGAACTTGACCATGAAGTCACTGCGGATGGCTTCGGTGCTCGCGCCGCCGGCCGCGATGAAGCCGTTCGAAGCATCGCCGGCCACCTCATAGATGGCCTTCGGATCCTGCCCGGTTTCGGTGCTCATGGTACCGGTGAAGCCCAGTTCGCGCGCCGCCTTGATCAGAGGGCCGACATCCGAAGGCGAAACGCCCGACAAGACGATGTGGTCCGGCGCGGTGCCGATCACCTTGGTCAGGATCGGAAAGAAATCCGTCGTACCGGACTCATAGGTCTCCTGGTCTGAGACGACCTCCAGGCCGAGCGCCTTTGCGCCGGCGGATCCCTCGTCGCGCTGCTTGATCGGATCGGCATTGTTTTCGGAAACAAACGCGATCTTCTTCACGCCCTTGTTTTCCATCAGCCATTTGTAGATGACCGGGCCAACCTGGTAGGACGCAACCATGCCGAGGATCGACTGGGAGGCCGGCGCCTTGTAGAGCGACTTGGAGAAGGCGTAGGGCATGTTGATCGTGCCGTTCGCCTCCATGACGGTCTTCGCACTTTCAGCCGTGGAGTCCGTGTTCGGCCCCTGGATGTATTTAACGCCTTCCGACACCAGCTTTTCGGCACCAGTCTGGGCGCCCTTAGGATCGCCCTTGTCGTCTACGCACACGACCTCGACCTTGTAGGTCTTATCGCCGATTGCCACGCCGCCATCGTCATTCCACATGCCAGCCCGAGACTTGAACGTCTGGCACATGACGCCGCCCCAACCGGCAAACGGCCCGCTCATTACACCCAGCGCGCCGATCTTCAGAGTTTCTTCGGCATACGCCGAAGTCCCAAAGGCCAACGCTCCGGCAGCCGCACCTAATATAAGCGCCCTGCGCAGGGCACTTTGTCTTTGCTGACGCAAAATCATCTTGTCCTCCATTGTGAAACTCGTCCTTCATCTGCAATTGAACCCGTGTCAATTGGTTCAATATGCTCAGATTTCGCAGTTGTGTTCCCTTGTTTTTGTTATTATTTGAGCGTAAGTCTGAGACCAGAAGGTGTCAATTATTTCATTGACATGGTGTCAAAGTAGCGAGAGCCACATGAACTGGAAGCCGGAGATCAGAAAGGGCGCCGGGCCGATCTACGTGGCGATATGTGATGCGCTGGAGCGCGGCATAGCCGAAGGCCAGCTGCAGCCCGGGGAGAAGCTGCCGCCACACCGCGACCTCGCCTATCGACTGGGCGTGACAGTTGGAACGATAGCGAGAGCCTATGCGGAGGCGGCGGTAAGAGGCCTCGTTGTCGGCGAGGTCGGTCGCGGCACGTTCATCAACGACTTCGATAACCATCGCGACGACATCACCCGGCTGGTGGTGCCGGAGAAGCCCCAGCCGGAGGTGATCGACCTCGGGCTGAACCTGTCTGCCATTGGCGAAGCGGACGAAATCCTCAGATCGACCTTGAAGGATTTGTCGCGGTCAGGGTCCCTTGACGCGCTTCTCACCTATCAGCCCAGCGCGGGGATGATCGCGCACCGGGCCATCGCGGCACAATGGCTGGAGGGCATCGGAATACGGGCTCATCCGGACAATGTGATCATCTGCAATGGGGGGCAGCACGGTCTGCTGATTAGCATGATGGCGCTGGCTGGCCATGGCGAGGCCATTGCCACGGAGCAACTCACCTATCCGGGTGCAAGGGCCATTGCCCATCAACTCGGCATCAATCTCGCAGCGGTTCAAATGGACGACCAGGGCCTGGACCCGGCAGCCCTTCGCGAACTATGCGAGACCAAGCGGCCGAAGGCCCTGTATTGCATGCCCGTCCTGCAGAACCCGACGACGATCACCATGTCCGAACAGCGGATGCGGGAGATTGCAGCGATCGTCGAGGAGTACGGCCTCTGGATCATTGAAGACGACGTCTACGGCTTTCTGGCCGAGCACAGGCCGCGGCCCTTTGCGTCCATCATTCCAGAGCGAACCGTCTATCTCACCAGCGCCTCCAAAAGCATGGCCCCTGGACTGCGGATCGGCTTTCTGGTGGTACCGGCCAAGCTGAGCCGCTCCATCCAAGAGATCGTCACCATGAGCAACTGGATGTCGCCACCGTTCATGGCGGCCGTGGTAACCAGCTGGATGGCAAACGGGTACGCCGACAAGCTGATCGCCTGGCACCGCAATCAGGCGCACGAACGCCAGGAAGTGGCCCACCGGATCCTCGGCCCGCATGCGGAGCACGCTTCCACGTCGTGCTATCATCTCTGGCTACAGCTTCCGGAACCCTGGCGAATGGATTCCTTCTCTGCGACAGCCTTGCGTGAGGGCGTCCGTGTGATCACCGCCGACGCATTTGCGGTCAAGCGCGACCATGCCCCTCATGCGGTCAGGCTCTGCCTGGGAGCAGCTCACTCCCTGCCGCAGATCGCGCTCGGCCTGAATCGGCTGATGGGCCTGCTCAACTCGCAGCCCAAACCCCACATGGATCTGCAATCGATCGGATACGTGTAGCTGGGCAAGTCGAGAGCTGCCGTTCAGGCGCCGGCCTTGTGTAGCGCGCGCCCGCTGTACACCGTGCCCTCGGCTTGCCCTTGTGCTCCCCGGCAAACCTCCACGCGATCAAGTTGCGGGAACTGCGATTCCAATTTATCCCAAATCCAGCGCGCGACGTTCTCAAGCGAAGGGACCGCCAGTCCCTCGATGTCATTGAGATAGGTGTGGTCGATGGTCTTGCGGACGACCTCTATCTGCTGCTCCAGCTCATAGAGATTGGCGGGCCAGCCATAGACGGGGTCGGGTTCGCCGACTAGGTGAACGCTGACCCGGAACGAATGACCGTGGAGGCCCGAGTAAGGCTGCAGCTGGTGCGCGGCCTCGAAGGTGAACTCCTTGAAAGTCTCGATCATTTCCTGTCCTGACCCTTGTCGCGTTCAACGCAGTGCTGGATATCTGCCACCAGCTCCTGAGTCGGTCAATTCGATCGAAGCAGGCAATACGGTCTGCTACTTGCAGATACACGATATCGTGCTGATTATTGTGGCATATTCAACGTCGTTAATGTGTTTTTCAGTGACCTTTGTCATCGTCCAATGCAAACTGACGGTGCCGGGGAGAACGCGCAATGAACCATCTTTTGTCTTCCATCGTACGAGCAGTGGCAATGGCAACGTCATTGGCACTTTTCGCGCTGTCTGCGGCTCAGGCTGAAGACGGCAAACTCCAAGCCCCCAAAGGCCCCCCAATCCTGATCATCGAAGGCAAGATCAGCGTCACAAACGGCAATGGCGTGGCTTCGTTTGACCGCGATATGCTCGAAGCGCTCGGCATCACCTCGATCGAGACGACGACGCCGTGGTTTACCGGCATGGTCAAATTCGAGGGCGTCCAGCTTCAAAAGATCATGGAGCTTGTTGGCGCCGACGGAAAGGAAGCCGTCGCCGTTGCACTCAACGACTACAAGACAACGATCCCGACAGAGGATTTTGCCCGCCACAACGTGCTGCTAGCCCTCAAGCGTGACGGCCAGTACATGGAGGTCAGCGACAAGGGTCCGCTGTTCATCGTCTATCCGTATGACAGCGAACCGGAGCTTCAAAGCCAGAAGTTCTATTCACGCTCGGTTTGGCAGCTGGCTCGTTTAATCATCCGGTAGGGAAGATGTCATGGCTGCTTTGTTAGCGCCTGGGTCCCGCCGTGCACTTGCGTTCCATCTGCTCAAGGCACTGCTGATCGGCACCATTGCCGCGTTCGCTATCGCCGCGGCTTATTTGTCCGTCGTCATCTTCGAACGTCAGGCATCTATTGGAAAGCTCTCGCGATACGACGTGGCGTGGAGTGCCAGCCAGGGCGTCAACGAATATCTGCGCCTCTACCAGCGGGTGGCCTCGCTGGCTGCTTCTCCAAACGATCAGCTCAAGGCCGACACGAAGCTCCGCTTCGAGATTCTGAAGAGCCGGCTCGGTGGCTTTACCACCGGCCAATTCGAGGCATTTGTCGACGAGGCGCCCGAGCGAAAGGCGATCATTGCCCAACTGTCCGCGTTTGTCGAAAACATGGACAGCGTCATTGCCCAGATCGACGAACCCGACCAGGCGCGATCCGTCCTCACCTCGATGCGCGCGCTGGAGGCCGAGCTTATCGGCCTGGCCTCGGAAGCCAACCAGTACAGCGCCGTGCAGGCAGCCAAGGTCGACGACGAGCTGCTGAGCCTGCATAGCAGCTTCTCTGGGGTGGCGATTGGCTTCTTCTTGTGCAGCCTTGCCTTCATAGCACTTCTGCGGTGGCACAACCGGCTGCTAACGCAGACTTCCGATGCCCTCAATGCCGCAAACGAGGATCTTCGCCGCACCTCCGATGACCTTGAAACGGCCAACGCCGCAGTGCTCGGCGCGAACCACGCCCTCGCCACCCAGAACGGCCTGTTCGATGCCGCCTTGAGCAACATGTCGCAGGGCCTGTGCATGTTCGATGCGGACCAGCGGCTTATCGTCAGCAACAGCAAGTTCGCCGCGATGTACGGCCTCCCCGACAGCAGCCTTGCGCCCGGGACCACCCCCCAACAGATCATGCAGGCATCGATCGACGCCGCGACGTCCACGCAACAAGGCGCCGACCTTGCCTATCGCTCCCAGCAGCAGCTGATCGAAAAGGGCCAGCCAGGCGTCCTGCTGCAGAAGCTTGTAGACGGCCGCATCGTCTCGATCCTGCATCAGCCAATGGATTCAGGCGGATGGGTTGCCACCTATGAGGACATCACCGAGCGCCATCTTTCGGAAGAGCGCATTGCCCACATGGCGCGCCATGATCCACTGACCGGGCTGCCAAACCGCCTGTTGCTGCGCGAGCGTCTGGAACAGGAGCTGGCGCATGGCCGCAGGCACCATCAGGACACCGCGGTTCTCTGCCTCGATCTCGACAACTTCAAGAACGTCAACGACACGCTAGGCCACCCCGTCGGAGATGCATTGCTGCGCGAGGTTGCCAATCGCATCTCTGGCATGGTCCGCGAATATGATGTCGTTGCCCGCCTTGGCGGCGACGAGTTTCTCGTCGTCCAGCCCGCAGTAGGGCGCGATGAGGCAGCGCATGTGGCACAGCGGCTGATCGAAGCTCTTGAAGAACCGTATCACCTCGACGCCCACCATGTCGTCATCGGCGCAAGTATCGGAATAGCGCTTGCATCAGATTGCGACGGCGTTGCCGATGACCTGGTGAAGAATGCCGATCTGGCACTTTACCGCGCCAAGAGCGATGGACGTGGAAGCTATCAGTTTTATGCGCCGGAGATGGATGACCGGCTCCAACGCCGGCGCATGCTCGAACTCGATCTCAGGGGAGCCGATTTCGACAAGGAGTTTGAGCTGGCCTTCCAGCCAATCGTCAATCTCCAGAGCAAGCAAGTCGCCGTGGTCGAGGCGTTGCTGCGTTGGCCGGGCTGCCAGCGCGGTCAGATCCGGCCCGACGAGTTTATCCCGATCGCCGAAAGCACGGGTCTGATCGTGCAACTCGGCGCCTGGGTACTCGAGAAAGCCTGCCGGGAAGCGGTGAAATTGCCGGGCCACGTGAGTGTTGCGGTCAATCTGTCGCCGGGTCAGTTCAGGCGGGGAAACATCGTCGGCACCGTTGCCAACGTGCTGTCGCTGACAGGCCTTGCACCCGAGCGCCTTGAACTCGAAATCACCGAATCCCTGCTGCTCGGCGACAACAAGGAAACCTTGCTCGCCCTGAACCGGCTGCACGCGCTCGGCGTCAAGATTTCGCTCGACGATTTCGGGACGGGCTACTCGTCCCTCAGCTACCTCAGGAATTTTCCCGTCGACAAGGTCAAGATTGACCGTTCCTTCATCGCCGAAATCGTCGGCAACCGCGACCATTGGGCGATTGTCAGCGCGATCGTGAACCTTTCACATGCACTGGAAATGACCACTGTCGCAGAAGGCGTCGAGACCGAAGAACAGCTGTTGATCGTCCGGGCGACCGGATGTGACGCCGTCCAGGGGCACTTCTTCAGCGCACCGATGTCGGCCGCACATCTCAGGCGATATCTCGAAGACCAGCGCGCCATGCTAACGCTGGCGTAAGAAGCGCCAACGGAACGTTCGAGGGTTGCCGATTTGGGATACCGTCGGCATTTCCTGATGGGCAGCCGTCACCTGTCTTCGCCGAGGAAAATCACGTCGCCCCTGTCGAGTACGTGGTGCAGCCGGTCGAGAACGTGGCCCGATCCAAGTTCGCCAACGACGTAGAGATGGTCGCCTTCGAAACGAACCGGCCAGTGCATGTTGCCGGCGCAATATCCAAGCTCGATCCCGGCCGCGGCATCGGCGGCCTTGAAGACCAGCCACCGTTCCGGCTCGGCGCGGACAACGATGGCGCGTTTGTCCTCCAGCAACAGCACCGCGCCATCGACAAGCCGCTGCGTGCGCGGCAGGGAAATCGCACAGAGCGTGCCACGGTCTGTTGTCACCGACAGGCGCCGGCGGGCGATTTCGGCGGTGTCGAGCATGATGAACTCGACACGGCCTTCGTGATCCAGCAGATGGAGCCGGGCGCTCAACTGCTGGTCAGCCGCCAATCCGACAATCGAATTCAGCTTCAACATTCAACGTCCCCTGGAACAATTGGCCACAAGTTCCGGACCCGTGGCGAACTCGCGCGGCAGCGGGCCGCCCATGTCAGATCCCCAGATGCGCGTCGACGACTTCCCTGTCGTAGAGCTGATCAGGAGAAATCTCGGCAACGAACGCGCCCTTCTGGATGATCAGCACGCGGTCGGCCAACTGGCGGATGAAGCGGATATCCTGCTCGACGAGAATGATGCCCAGGCCCAGACTGGCCTTTAGTTCGCCGAGCTTTTCGGCGATGAGATCGACGATCGAGGGCTGGATGCCTTCGGTCGGCTCGTCGAGCAGTATCAGCTTGGGCCGCCCGGCGAGGCAGCGAGCCAGCGCCAGGATCTGCTGCTGTCCGCCTGAGAGCCCACGACCGGGCCGCTCGAGCAGGTCTTTCAGCACCGGAAAATGGCCGAGCATCTCAGGTATCGCGCTTTCGCCGCCGCGCATGATCTCGCCCATCTTCAGGTTCTCCATGACGGAGAGCAGCGGAAAGATGTCACGCCCCTGCGGCACGTAACCGATGCCGGCGCGAGCGCGCTCGGACGGGCTGGCAAAAGTGACGTCGCGGCCGTCGAACTCGATGCGCCCCTGCGTCGTCTTGATCTGGCCGACGAGCGTCCGCAACAGCGTGGTCTTGCCCATGCCGTTGTGGCCGAGGATACCGACGACCTCGCCTGGCTTCATCGTGAAGTTGATGCCGTGCAGGATTGGGATCCGACCGTAGCCGGAGTGCAGATTCTTGACCTCAATCATCTTCTGACTTCCCCAGATAGACTTCGCGGACCAACTCGTTGCCCTGAACCTTTTCCATCGTGTCCTCGATCAGCACGCGCCCCTGGTGGAAGACGGTCACCGTTTGCGCGATCTGCTTGATGAACTGCATGTCGTGCTCGACCACCACGATTGCCGCCGATTTGTTGACCTCGAGGATGAGTTCGGCGGTCTTGTTGGTCTCATCAGCCGTCATTCCGGCGGCCGGCTCGTCGAGCAATATGAGCTTCGGTTCGAGCGCCACTACCATGGCGAGTTCGACCCATTGGCGCTGGCCATGGGCCAATTCGCCGACCAGCCTGCCTGTCAGGGCGGTCAGGCCCAACCGCTCCATGACATCCTTGCCCTTTGCCCCCGCGCGCGCCTTGCCATGACGAGAACGGGCGGCAACGGAGATGTTTTCCGCAACCGTCAGGTTGTTGAAGACATCGGGCACCTGGTTCTTGATGCCGATGCCCAGCCGGCTGACGTGATGCGGCTGGGCCCGGGTGATGTCGACGCCGTCAAACAATATCCGGCCGGTCGTCGGCTTGAGCTGTGCGGTGAGCATCTTGAAGAAGGTGCTCTTGCCAGCGCCGTTGGGGCCAATCAGGCAGCGCAGTTCACGCTGCTTCAGCGTGAAGTCGACGCTTGCGATGGCAACGACGCCGCCAAAGCGTTTTTCGAGGCCCCGGGTTTCCAAGATGCAATCGGGCGAAGTCATGGCACCCTCCTCTGCTCGACCAGCGGTGCGACATAGGGACAGAATTTCAGCCGCCGAAGAGCATCACCAATGGTCGGCACTACGCCCTTCGGGACCAGCAGGACAAAGCCGATCAGGATCGTGCCGAGCACCAGGTTGGCATTGAGGAGCTGCTGGGCGCCGAGCTTCGTCGCGATCCACTGGATGGCGAAGCATCCGACGATAGGACCGAGCAGCGTGCCGGTGCCCCCCACGATCACCCAGATGATGACCTGCGCCGACTGCGCCAGTCCGAAGACGTCGGGACTGATGAACATGCCCCAATTGGCGAACAGGCAACCTGCCAGGCCAGCGATCGCGCCGCCGATGGCGAAGGTCGCCAGCTTGTAGAACCGCGCGTCATATCCGAGCAGTTCGGCACGGCGTTCGTTTTCGCGGATGGCAACGACGACCTGGCCGAAGCGGCTCTTCAGCATCAGCCGAAGGCCGACATACACCGCCAGCAAGGTGACACCGGACAAATAGAAAAGGCCATCAAAGGACAGTGCCAGCTCGGGTCGGCCCGGAAAATTCAAGGGGGGGACAGCCGGAATGCCATTGTAGCCACCCAAGGGCGCAGCCCCGATGACATATTGAGAACCTGAAGTCGCACCCATGACCTTGTAGAGGATCAACGTCACCGTCAGCGTGATAACCCCGAAATAGACGTCGGTGATGCGCGCGTAAAACAGGAAATAGCCGAGCAATGCCGCAAACAGCCCGGGGACGATGATCGAAAGCAGCAGCGGAATGGTGCTGTCGCCGAAATTGATGACGGCGATGGCATAGGCATAGGCGCCGATGCCGAAGAAAGCCGACTGGCCAAAGCACAGGATACCGCCATAGCCCCAGATCAGCCCGAGGCTGAGCGCCAGGATCGCCATGATCACATAGGACGTCAGCTCGATCATCATGACCGGGTCAACGATCTGCGGCAGCGCCAGCAACAGCACCAGGCCCAATACAGTGGCGGCAACCAGTCCGCCGTTTCCTTGCCAATTCGCGGTCATGCCGCCCTCCTGAAGAAGCGCCCGGTGATGCCTTGCGGCATGAACCGCAGCAGCACGACGGCAGCGGCCAAAAGCGCCACCTCGCCGATAACCGGGGTAGAGAGATATGTGATGATCTGGTCGATCGCCCCGAACATGACGGAGGCCGAAACCGTGCCCGCGAGGATAGCCGGGCCGCCGCCGATGACGGTGATGAAAGCCTTGGCGACATAGGCAGCACCGATCGTCGGCACGATGCCGGTGATCGGTGCCATGACGCCGCCGGCGAGGCCCGCAAGCCCGGCGCCGACGCCGAATGTGACGGCATAGACACGCGATGGATTGACGCCCAGTGCGGCGGCCATGTCGGCATTCTGCATCGTGCTGCGTGCGATCAGCCCGTAGCGCGTGAAGCGGAAGACCGCCCAGATCGCGGCAAACACAGCAATTGCGATGACGATGATGATCAGCGAGTAGGCAGCGATGCGATAGTCGCCGATCTGTAGCGAGCCGGCCGGTGCCGATATGCCCTCGGTGGTATTGCCGAAAATGGTGGTGGCCAGACCGACGAGCAGAAGGCTCAGCCCCCAGGTTGCAAGCATGGTGTCGCGCGGCCGGCCATAAAGGAAGCGGATGATCGTCCGTTCGATCACCACACCGATCACCCCCACCACGAGCGGGCTGACAAGCAGCGTGGCGATCCAGATGTTGATCCCGGCCTTGGTGGCGACAATCGCCGCGTAGCCGCCAAGCATCAGGAACTCGCCATGGGCGAGGTTGATGACCCTCATCATGCCGAAGATGATGGCAAGTCCGACGCTGATCAGCGCCAGGCTTGCAACGGCTTTGAGAGCCTCAAAGGAAAGTACTACGAGCAGGTCCATTTCAGGCCTCCTGGAACGCTGCAGGGTCGTTCGCTCCAACGCGACCGAACGACCCGCAAGCTTTTTTGGGTCGCTCAGACCTTGATGACGTACATCGAGTTGTCGTCAGGGTTCTTCTTGAGATCGCAGACACCCGAGGTGTCGAGCGGCTGTTGCTGCGAAAAGCTCTCCAGGATGTTGATCTTGCGGTCCTGGATCTGGCCGATATTGATGTCCATGACGCAGTGATGCGTCTGCGGATCGATCGAGAACTTGCCGCTGGGCAGGTCGAGGCTGATGCCGGACTCGAGCGCTTCGATCACCGGCATGCGCTCGGCGGTGCCTGCCCTCTTGACACCTTCCGCCCACAGATAGACCGACTGGTAGGTCGCCATGGCCAGCTCGGTCACATAAGGGTAGTCGGCGCCAAAGCGTTTGTGGAAGCGCTCCAGGAAGGCCTTGTTGGCTGGTGTTTCGAGCGCCTCGAAATAATTGAAGCACAACAGGATGCCGTTGGTCTCCTCGGGCGAAAGCACCATCTGCTCGCCACCGATGGTCATCGTCGTCGACGCCATCGGGATCTGCTTGTTCATGCCGGCGGCCGCCCATTGCCGGTAGAACGACTGATGCGCGCCACCGACCAGGACGAGATAGAGGAAGTCGGGCTTGGCCTCCTGGATCTTCTGGATGGTCGATCCGAAGTTGGTTACGTCGAGCGGGAAGAAATCCTCGCCAACGATCTGTCCGCCGTTCTCAGTGCAGTATTTGCGGGTCCAGGCGGCGGTGATCTGGCCGTAATTGTAGTCAGCAGCCAGCGTGTAGATCTTCTTGCCCCATTTGTTCATGGCATAGGGCACGTGCTTGGATTGTTTCTGGGCCGGCGTAATGCCGGTACAGAAAATGTTGCGGTCGCAGACGCCGCCTTCATATTGGGTGTTGTAGAAATACAGCGTGTTGAGCCGCCGAAGTACCGGCCGCATCACCTCGCGGGAGGCTGACGTGATGCCGCCAAACACGGCGGACACCTTGTCCTTCAAAGCCGCCTGCTGGGAATACTGCGGATAGAGCCGCATGTCGGTCTGGGTATCGTAGGTGATCAGGCTGATCTGCTTGCCCAGCAACCCGCCTGCCTGGTTGATCTCCTCGACGGCGAAGGTGATGGCGTCCTGCATCGGCTTTCCGGCCGCATCGAGACCGCCGGAAAGATCGAGCAAGCTGGCGATCTTGATCGTGTCTTCTTGCGCGAAAGCGCGGCCACCCGCGCCGATCAGGCCCAGGCTTGCAGCAGCAGTTGCTGTCGTCTTCAGGAATGACCGGCGATTGACGCTTGAATTTATTATCATTTGCGTTCCCCTTTGCTTTGAGGCCTATCCGTGCGGATAGGCCCGGTCCAAGTTCATGATCGGAAAGGAAAGACGTTGCGGCTCAGCTCGCCAGCAACTCCCGCCAGGCTTCGTCAAGAAACTTCACATCCGCCTGCCTGAGGCCGGAGCCGCCGGCGAAGTGCCCGTGGCTCGAGCGGAAGGGGCGAAGTTCCGCATTCGGCATGTGTTCGACCTCGAACGCGCTGTCTTCCGGCGGAAAGTAGAGGTCGCAGTCGCCCGGCATGACGATCGCCTTGGCCTTGATGGCGCCGAGCGCCTTGCGGAAGTCGCCGTTGTAGAGCTCGTTGTCGCTGATGTCGCCGGACTGCCAGGTGCGGATCATCGCGACCATGTTGTTGGCGTCGCGCAGGTTGAACCACTGCTCCCAATAGCCGACGATGAAGTCCTCGACGGAGGCGTAGCCGAGCTCGAGATATTCCTCCTTACGGAAGAATTCCTGCGAGAAGCCCCAGCCGGCATAGACGCGCCCCATAGCGCGCAGGCCCTTGAACGGCTGGTCGTCATACCAGCCTTCCTTGAAGGAATCGTCGGCCGTCAGTGCCGCCTTCACGCCCTCCAGCATGACGTGGTTATGCTTTGCCGTCTTCGCTGAGCCGGCAGTCGGGCAGATGGTCTCGACCATGTCGGGATAGAGCGCGGCCCAATGGAACGTCTGCGCAGCGGCCATCGACCAACCGGTGACCATCTTGATCTTGGTGATGCCGAACTTCTCGGTCAGCAGGCGATGCTGGGCCTTGATGTTGTCGTAGTAGGTGACATGCGGAAAGCGCGCCTTGTTGTAGGGCGCCGGCGTGTTGCTCGGCGAGGACGACAGGCCGTTGCCGAAGACGTTGGGGATAATGATGAAATACTTGCTCGGGTCGAGCGCGCCGCCTTCACGGATGACCCACTGGTTGTCGTAGTGGGTCGAGGCCATGTAGGTCAGCAGGAGAATGACATTGCTCTTGTCGGCATTGAGCCTGCCAAACGTCTTGTATGCCAGCTTTGCGTTGGGAAGGGTCATCCCTTTCTGGAGTTTCAGATCTCCAAGCTCGAAGATTTCGTAGTCAACTTCCTTGTCTATCTTCCACTGCGCCATAGCTACCTCCTGCATTTGGCAATAGTTCAGGGTTCAGCCGCCCCACTCGGGGCAGCCGTTGCGATAGTTCCGATCAGGCAATAAGTATTCTTTCCGACCCGCGAGGGTCAGTTGATGCCTACCTCAAACCTCCTGGCGTATTTCTCCTGGCGCGAGCCACAGGCGGTAGAAAAACGCAAAAACCCCGCGCACTCAGAAACCTGAGTTTGCGCGAGGTCAATCTTGATCCTCTATGAAACGCAGCGCTTTTGCTGCGGAGATTGGCTCACTTGGAGCCTTCGGAAGCCACGAGGCCTCACGAACACTTTGATATTATTCCATCAGGCCGTAGGCGTCAACCAGGGCGGCGGAAATTGCGGCGACCGACATCTGCTTGGTCATGGCTTGCCGTCGCAGGTAGTCATAAGCCTCGTTGGCACGCAGCTTCTTCTGCGTCATCAGGATGAGCTTGGCCTGCTCGATCTGCCGCGAGGCATGCAGCGTCTCTTCGAGTTTCGCTACCTTGTTGAGCAACCGCCGTTCGTAGCTGAACACATTTCGCGCCAGCGCTAAGTTGGACAGGATCGCGGCTGGCTGGCATGGCTTGACTAATACCGCCTGAGCATTGGAAAGCCTGAGCACGTCGACAGGCACGCCCTTGTCGCCGTCGACGACTGCCACGACGGGCACCGGCGGCGCACCGGAAAGCCATGGGGCGGCCGCAAGCACTTCGGCATCGATTGCCACCAGTGCGAAGTCGAATCCGATTGGCGGCAGTGTTGGCGCTGGCCAGGCCATCTCGACGCGGCATCCAACTCGCCTGACCTCACGCGCGACGGCATCGCCCTCACTGTCGCGCGGATGGACAAGCAGCACTGTCGACTGGCGCAATTCCGCCTGCACGCTGCCCGATCCGCGCGTAGCCCTTGGTTGCGCACCGCTTGCACGCTGCGACCCATCGGCGCCCGCTCCGTGGTATCCGCGAGAAGCAGAAGGACCGCTCATGACCGAACCTCGTATGCTGAGCTCTCAGGCAAGTCGGTCACCCTCACGTCACGAGAAATGGGTCGGGCCGCAGCGCGACCATCGATTCCCGCAGAATGTCGAACCGGCCGTGGTCGTCTGCCTTACCGATCCGCGTCCAAAGCTCGGCATGGCTGTTCTTATAGTCGATGCCAATCCGCCCCTGAGGGGCTGCGATTTCCCGGCCAAGCACCGCCGGGCGCAAGGTGTCGGTGTCCATGCTGTTCGTCTCGGCGACGGCCTGGGCGAAGAGGTGAACCTGGAAATATGCAGCCTCGGCACACATGTTGGTCGACTCATCTTCGCCGAAACGCTGCTTAAAGAGGCGAACGAAGCGGTCGTTTTCTTCATTCTCCACGCTCTCGAAATAGGTCGCAGCGGTGATGTGTCCGGCCCCGACGTCCGTTCCCATGAGCCGCAGTTCCGCCTCGCAGGTGTTCAAGCTGCCGATGGGCATGTTGTCGGGGGTGAAGCCGGCGTCAGTGTAGGCCTGGTAGAAGTGAGAGATCGCCTGACCGACGACCGTCGAAAAGATGACGTCGGGCTTGTTGTTGCGCAGGTCGCGGATGATCGGTCGAAAATCGTTCGGGCTCGCACCGAAACCCAGATATTCCTCGCCGACGATCGTGCCACCCTGGCCACACACCAGATCGCGAACGATCCGGTTGGTCCGCCTGGGATAACAATAGTCGGTGCCGAGCAGGTAGAACCGGTTACCGTGGGTCGTGAGCAGGTAGTTGATCAGCTCGATGGTGTTCTGGTTGGGCGAGGACCCGGTGTAGATGATGTTGGGCGAGAATTCGAAGCCCTCGTAGCGCGTCGGATACCAGAGCAGCGCATTGACCCGCTCTACCAGCGGCAGCACGGCCTTGCGGCTTGTCGAAGTGTAGCAACCGAAGATTGTCGTGACGCGATCCTCGATCAAAAGCTTCCGCGCATAATGGGAATAGAGTTCGGTGCTGGATGTCGGATCATAGATGATTGGCACGATCTCACGGCCATTGATGCCGCCGGCCGCGTTGATTTCGGCGATGCCCAGCATCGTGCCCTTGAGCTGCGTCTCCTCGATCGCCCCGGTATCTCCGGATTGCGAGAAGAGGACGCCGACGCGCCAAGGCTCGCCCGTCGAGCCCATGCTCAACTGCCGTCCATGGCAAGATGAAATGCGAACATCTTATCCTCCGCCTTCCAGCCCCTCGTCAGCCGGCTTCCGGCCATGGCCGGCGCAACTTATGACGCTGCTGCCGAAAGCCACCCCTGCGAGGAATTAGTTATTCCTAACATACAAGCATGGTGGGACCAATCGAAAATGGGCTGCCCACACCGGGGCGTCCATCCGTTCGACGCCGACAGCAGGTACCGCGGACTTCGCAGCCCTACTCCAAAGCGCCCGGCGGATCGCTGCAATTTGCCTAGTTTTGGCATATAGCGGCCGCCAGCCCTTCGGCCGACCGACGCGCATCCCCACCAACCGTAAAGACCGCGCATTCGAGCGTGTCGGCCATCTTGGCACCTTCGAGATCGAATTCCATCCGCAGTGCCCCATTCGGGAATACCTGGCGCTCGAGGATCCAAGTCAGCTGGTTGCGGACGATTTCGGGATCCATGTCAGGCGAGCGCCTGATAACCGCTTCGACGCCGAGCTGCGGGTTTGCCCGGCAATCGTGCCAAGCCTGGCGGGTGATAGCCTGCAGCCTGCCGGCAAGGCCCGGCTCCGTCTCCAACACCGAGTTGAGCGCCACAAGCGCGCCTGAATAGGTGTCGAGACCGTTATCGGCGAAGTAGAGGAACTCGAGGGCACTGGTGTCATAGCCGCGCATCTGCATGGCAAACTTCAGCGTCGCATCGAAGCATGTGGCCGCAAGCACCGAACGCTGCGCCACCAGCCGGTCGCGTTCCTCCGGCTGGACGCCAAGATAGGTGTAGCTGTCCGGCGCAAGGCCGTTGCGCTTGAGCAGCAGCGGCAGCAGGCGCGCCGAGGTGTCGCCGTTCGGCCCGCACAAGGTGCTGCCAGGAATGTCAGCCAGCGTGAGGCGATTGCCGTCGGAGAGATAACCGAGGCAGCAAGGCGTGTGGTCGTAAATCGGCACGAGGCATGAGATCTCAGTCTCGCCAGTGCGCAGCGCGCGCTCGAAAACCGAGGATACATCACCGTATCCGATATCAGCTTCGCCGCCCACAAGGGCGCGTGTCACCAGCGACGAACTGAAGCCCTCGACGAACGTGCAAGACAGGCCATGGTCGCCGAAATAGCCGGCGTCAACGGCGTGCAGGAACGGCGAATTCTGCCCCTGAAACAGGTAGTTGAGCTTGAAACGCAGTTCCATTCCACAAAACCTCGAACTTTCGGAACGGCCGTTCTTGAGAAACAGATTCTCCAGAAAGTATCGTATCCAAATTGGCTGCCGCCTTGGTGGCTTTAGCGGTTTGTGATATAACCCAAACATTCTGTTTTCAAGCTACCCATCAAAGGAGTGATCATGGGATTTGCGCGGACAGCACTGCTGGCCCTCATCGCGGTTTTCGGCGTGAGCGCGGCAAGTGCGCAGGACTACAAGGCCGCCCTCGTCAACGCCGACACGATCACGGTCGGTACATCGGGTTCGGCGCCGCCATTCAGCATGACCAACGCCACGGGCGAGCTTGAAGGCTTCGATATCGACGTCATCAACCTGATCGCGAAATCGCTCGGCGTTACCGCCAAGTTCGAGAAGCTCGACTTTGCCGGCCTGCTGCCGGGGCTGACCGCCGGACGCTTCGATGCCATCGCCTCAGGCGTAAGCCGTACGCCGGAGCGGCTTGCCTCGAAGGACTTCTTCCTGCTGTCGCCCTACATCGTCAACGGCGTCGCCGTGACCCGCCGCGAGGCCGACACCGGCATCACAGGCTGGAAGGATGTTTGCGGCAAGACCATGGGTGCCGTGCGCGGCGGCTCGTTCCAGAAGGTCGCCAAGGAGAAGCTGCCGGCAGACTGCGTCACCGAGAGCCGCGAGTATCCCGGCTCGACGGAGCTATTCCTCGACCTCGAGAACCGCCGCATCGACTTCGCAGCGCACGACTTCCTCGGGCCAAAATATCTCGCCAAATCGGGCAAGCTCTCGGGCGTCGTCACGCTTGACGATCTGCTCTCCACCGTGACCCAGAGCGTCGCCGTCAACAACAAGAACAAGCCGCTGGCAGACGCTATCGACGCCCTGTTCGAGACATGGCGCAAGGATGGCACGCTGCAGGGCCTCGCCGACAAGTGGTTCGGCGCGTCGATCGATTGGTCAAAGGCTCAGTAGCTAGCGTAGCCGGAGGGGCGGCCGGACATGGAAATTGCGATTGCCTGGCTGCCGCGGCTGTTGACCGCGGCAGTTCTAACGATTGCGCTGTCGGCAGTGATCTTCACGCTGTCGGCGCTGTTTGGCCTCCTGCTGTCGCTCGTCCATTACGGCCGCGAGAAATCGCTGGCGCGCAAGGGCATCGAGGCATTCAGCGCCTTCTTCCGCTCGGTGCCGGAACTGGTCGTCCTGTTCCTGTTCTTCTTTGGCGGGCCACAGATAGGCATCGATTTTGGCCCCATCGGCTCGACCATCATCGCCTTCACGCTGGTCGGCATCGCCTTCGACTACCAGGTGTTCAAGGGCGCGCTGGCAACCATCCCGTTCGGCCAGTACGAGGCCGGCAAGGCGCTCGGCCTGTCGTCGCAAACGGTGTTCCGGCGCATTCTCATCCCGCAGGTATTGCCGCTGGCACGCAAGGGCTGGATCACCTACGCCATCGGCACGGTCAAGCGCATGTCGATCGCCTCGGCGGTGTCGGTCAGCGAAATCCTCTACGTCACCAAGCAGGGCATCGCCGCCACCAACGCGCCCTTCACCTTCCTGGCGCTTGCCGTCGGCCTGTACATCCTGATCGTGACGCCGCTGCTCGTCTTCAACGAGCGCAAGCCGACGCAGGCGATGGCGCGATGAGCATCCTTCTCGACCCCAGCTACCAGCACATGCTGCTCAACGGGCTCGGCATGACGCTGCTGATCTCCGTGATTGTCATTGTCGTGTCGAACCTTCTTGCGTTGCCGCTCGCCATCTACATGCAGCGGCCGGATGGCGTCTTCCGGCGCTTGATCATCGCCTACAGCTTCTTCGCTCGCGCTGCACCCGTGCTGGCATTGCTGTTTGCACTCTATTACGGGCTGCCCCGGCTCGGCATCTATCTCGAGCCGGTGCCCTCTGCGCTGATCGGCCTGATATTCGCTTCGACCGCCTACAATCTCGAATTCCTGCGCTCCGGCTTCGAAAGCGTGCCCGCGGGCCAGCTCGACGCGGCCAAGGCGCTCGGGCTGAAACCCTTCGCCATCTACTGGAAGGTGATGACCCCACAGGCTTATCGGCTCGCCGCACCGTCGCTGTTTTCCAACGCCATCCAGATGGTCAAGGGCAGTTCGTTGGCCAGCCTGGTCGCCATCGACGAGCTGACCGCAGCATCGACCACGATCATCGCCGAGACCTACAAGGCAATCGAAGTGCTGCTGGTCGTGTCGGTTTTTTATCTGCTGATCGCCGCAGTTATCATCTGCCTGCAATATCTCTACGAATCCCGCCAGCGCCTCCATCGACGCTAGGTCGTCGCCGGCGGCGTCATGGCTTTCCGCAATGGCGTCATGCGCCACTGGGTGCTCCACAGTGCTTGAGATACCCGGCTACGCCAAGCGGCTGATGGGCCATCAGGCGTAATAGCGCTGAGCAGCGGATTTCAGCCAGCATGTTATTTGATCTGGCTCGGTTGAAAACCAGTCGCGGAGACGACCAAGCCTGAGGTCCCAACTTGGACCTGGCCTATCCATTCCCGAAGCGGGCGCTTCGAAGTCGAAGTGCCCGCTTCGCTATCACACTGCGCCACAATCGACCGGGCGATCGAGCAGCGCAGCGATCAAAGCATCACCCGTGCGTCTCAGCCCTTTGCGGTACGCTTTTTCTTTTCCGGATCGTCGAAGGTCAGCGTGTGGGCGATGGCACTGGCATTGAGCGACTTGCCGCGCACCTCGAGCTTCACGCCCTGCCTGGCGTAGGGCACGTCGAGACGGGCAATCGCCATCGAACGCTTGGTCAGCTTCGAATAGGATGGGCAGGTGATGACGCCGACCTTCTTTCCATCGGCCCAGACCTCGTCGCCGAGATCGGCCATCTTGTCGCCTTCGATCAGCATGCCGAAGATCTTGAAGCGCTCGTTGCCCTTCTGGCGGTAATGTTCCTCGGCACCGCGGAAGCCGGTCTTGCCAGGCGAAACGGTGAAGTCGAGGCCGAGTTCCCACAGGCTGTCGCCGGCCGGTTGACCGGGAAGCGGGTACATCTGCGAGTTGTCGTAGGGGAAAAACAGCAGATAGCTCTCGACGCGCAGCAGGTCGAGCGTGCTGAAGCAGCACGGAATGATGCCCATCTCCTTGCCCTCGGACAAGATGGTGTCCCAGACAAGGCGTGCATCCTGGCCGCGTACGAAGATCTCGTAGCCGCGCTCGCCGGTGTAGCCGGTCCGCGAAATGGTCACCGGAGCACCAAACAGCGTGGTGTGAACGTGGTGGAAATAGTTGAGTTCGCGAATGCCTGGCACGTGCTTGGCAAGGAAATCGACCGCCACCGGCCCCTGCAGCGAAAGATCGTGCAGGTCGTCGTCGAACAGCACGGCGCAGTTGCGGCCCGCCGCCTGCTTGATGATCTCTTCATGCGCGGTGCCGGTGCCGGAGACCAGCATCCATGAGTTGGGGCCGTTGCGGTAGATCACGCAATCGTCGATCAGATGGCCGCGCTCGTTGAGCATGGCGGCATAGACCGAACGACCCGGCTGAATCTTTGCGACGCTGCGCGTCGTGACATACTCAAGAACCGCGATCGCATGCGGTCCAATCAGGTGCATCTTGCGCAAGCCCGAAACGTCCATAAGGCCGGCCTTGGTGCGGATCGCAACATGCTGGTCGAACGGGTCGGCATCGTAAGTCCACGCGGTGCCCATGCCGCTCCAATCCTCGAGATTGGAACCCAGCGCGCGATGGCGGTCGCCGAGGGCGGTAAAGCGCCAGCTCAAAGTCATTGTATCCTCCGGTAATTTTGGCAAACAGATTTCGTGCCGGCGCGGCAGACATGCGCCAGAACTTTCGTTCGTCGCTCCACATGAGTATGGCCAGCGACAGAATTTCAGGATTTTTTGTGGAGGCGATGGGCCTGAGCGCCCTCCAACGCTCAGGCCAGGCGGAGCGCGGCCGCGCCGGCTCCGCCGATCACCTGGTTCAACTGATCAGCCAGCCAGGCCGGCGGCCAGGGCAACGCCCGCTGCGGCGATGCCGCCGCCGCCCACCTTGAGCGCTGTGCGCCAGGACAGGCGCGCAACGAAGGTTGCCAACGAAAAGCCCATCGCATGCAGGACCACGGTCGAAGCGACAAAGCCCAGCCCGTAGAGGAAGGCATTGCTGGCGATTGGCAATTCCTGACCATGGGCAAAGCCATGCAGGCCGCCAAAGACAACGGTCATCGCAAAGGCCGCGCCGAACGGCACTCGGCTGCCCAGTGCAACGATTGCTCCAAGAAGAACGACCGATCCGGCAATGCCAAGTTCGACGAAGGGAAGCGACAGCCCGGTCATGCCAAACACCGCGCCGGCGATCATGCCGATGACGAAGCCCAGCGGCAGCCAACGGAACACCGGCTCGTTGTCGGCATTCTGCCCGGCCCAGATGCCGACTCCGGCCATGGCAAGGATATGGTCGAGCCCGGAGAGCGGGTGAGATAGACCCGCTCCAAGGCCGCCGGCTTCGGGCAGAAAATGCGCGTAGCTCGGCATCGTCGACGCGACATAGGCAACAGCAACCGCTGCAGCGAACTGCGTCATCTTCTTCGTGTTCGTTATCGTGTTCACCATCAACTCCTGTGGCCGGCCGCAGCCGGCCTTGTCCAAGTGTTTGTCTGTTACTCAGCGGCGACCAGGTCGGTGCGGCGCAGGTTGGCGTCGATCACGTCGCCATTTTGTGCCGCCAACGACGCCATCAACCGCATGATGACGCAGGCTGCGAGCCGCGCCGCCGTGCCGCTGATGTCGAAGATCGGGCAAAGCTCGGTGAGATCGATGACGCTGACACTGCCTCGCTTGGCGATCATGTCGGCGATGCGCATCATCTCCCGCGACTCGATGCCGCCTGGTTCCGTCGAGGTGACGCCGGGTGCTGCCGACGAATCCATGACGTTGAAATTGAAGCTGAGATACTGCGCGTCGGTATCGCCCCAGACCCGCTCGATCGAGCGCTCGACCAACGGGTAGATGCCCCCGTCAAACAGATCGAACATCGAGTCGAACTGAAGCCCCCTCTCCTTCGACAGGTCGATATGGTCCTTCGGGTTCATAGCATTGCGAGCACCCAGATGCGCGACATTCTTGATATCGAGGTTGGGCAGCTCTGTGATGCGGGCCATGGCGCAAGGGGCGAGATTGCGCTCGCCGGCCCAGCTGTCGGCCATGTCGAGCTGGGCGCTGAAATGCATGTAGCCCATCTTTTTGTTTGCGCCGATATGGTCTGAAAGCGCGCGCGCCGCGGCGATCGAGATCGAGCGGTCGCCACCGCAGATGATCGGCGTGAGGCCGGATTTCAGCACTTCGCGGACCGCACGATAGATGCGCTCGTGCGCCACCTCCGGGCTGACCTTCGGCATCGAAACGTCGCCGCAATCGACAGCCGCGCCGTGCAGGTCGACATTGTATTCGAACCAATAGGAGAAGTACTCCTGCGAGACGAGGCGGAATTCGCGCGGTCCGTCCTCCGATCCGGGCTTGCCGACATTGCCCTCATCGAAGGGCACGCCGACGAAGGCATATTTGGCGCCGCAGGCCTTGAGCGCTTCGGCGTTCAGCGGCACGTGGGCCGAACGCAGGAACGTGATCAGGCCAGGTGCGCGGTAGTTGTCACCAGCGTCGCCGCCTAGTGGCGAGAACAGGTGGGCGTAGGATTTTGCTGGGTTCATGACTGTATCTCCTCCCTGAGAATTCTTACGGTTGCTTGCCCTGCTGACGCAGCGTCTGGGCTCGCGAGCCGAGATAGTGGTAGATCATGTTGACCGTCATCTTGGCGCTGATCTGGCTCGAGTCGAAGTAAGGGCAGAGCTCGACGACATCGAGAATGTCGCAGCCGTGTCGGCCGGCGATCCGCGCGAACTGGATCGCTTCGCGCCCCTTCAGGCCGTAGCATTCCGGCGAAGTCGAGCCGGGCATGCAGCTCATGTCGATCGAGTCCGTATCCCAGGTGAAGTAGAGTGTGTCGGCGTCCTTCTTCACCCGTTCGAAAATCTCGTTGGCGCACACCTCCAGCCCGCGCTCGATCATCTCGGGCATGGTGACGACGCGGATCTCGTTGTCGACGTAGAAGTCCCACCAGTCCTTGGGATTGAGGCCGTTGCGCGAGCCCATATGCGCCATGTTTCTGGCATTGCAGTTGGGCAGGTCGAGAGCGCGCGGCGCGCCGGAGCAGTTGGTGATCAGATTGCCGGCCCAATCGGGTCCGGCGTCGAGATGGCTGTCGACGTGCAGGTAACCCATCTTGCCGGCGCCGGTGAAGCGCGACAGCGCCTTGGCGCCAGGGATCGGCAGAGAGTGATCGCCGCCGAACAGGATCACCTTGGCGCCACCTTCGAGGCATTCGGTGACGTAGTCGGTGGTGTATTCCTGCGACTTGATGTTGTTGCCGGGCACTGTCGGTACATCGCCGCAGTCGACGATGCGGAAATAGCTCAGCAGGTCGACGTCGTATTCGAACATGTAGGGGAAGTACTGCGTCGTTGCCTCACGCAGACCTGAAGCACCCTGCGAAGCACCGGCGCGCACGATCTGGCCCTGGTCCCAAGGCACGGCCAGAAAGCAGATCTTCGCGCCCATTTCCCGGATCTTGTGGCGGTCCGGCGGGCAATAGGGCGCGCCCATGAAGGTCGCGAGACCCCGGGATTTGAACGAGCCGTTGTGCAGTTTCGGGGAATAGATATGGTCGTTCTCGCCGAATTGCTCGGCAGGGCCACGATGTTGATGTGGCGTGAACTGCCACTTGGCTATGTCTGCTTTTCGATCAAGCATGCTGCTGTTCCTCCCAACAGATGTAACTACTGAAGTGTTTGCCCAACCGGGGCCAACGCCGGATGTGGAGCTTTTTCCTCAAGCTCGATATGGGTCAGTTCCATCTCGCGCCCGGACAGCACCTTGCGTGAAGGCCTCCCGCAGTCGGGGCAGCGAAGATTGGAAAGAGAGATCGGCGAGCGCGCCTCGGCGCAGTGCTCGCAGAATATTGTCAGCGGCACCTCTTCGATGTGCAGCTTGGCGCCTTCGCAAAGCGTGCCGCGCGTCGCCGGGCCGAAGCAGAAATAGAGCGAGCGGGCAATGCCGCACATGACGCCAAGGCGCACATGCATTCCGGTGACCCGCGCGCTGCCGTTGCGCGATGCGTGATCGCTGGCGAGATCAATCATGCTTGAGGCGATAGTGAGTTCGTGCATGACGCCAACCTCACGCGTGCAATGTATTGCGGATGGATTCGACCCGTGTCTGCAGGTCTCGCGCGAGGTCCTGCAATTGCTGTTGGCGGGCGCGGACAATCCAGTCGAGCCATTCCGTCATGCCCGTGCCGTCACGCGCCGAAACCACGATGGTTTCGATCAACGGGTTGACTTCACGAGCGCGGGCAACGCAGGCCTCGATGTCGAAATCGCAGTAGGGCGCCAGATCCGACTTCGAGATAACCAGAAGGTCGGCCGCGGCGAACGCCTCCGGATATTTGACCGGCTTGTCGTCGCCTTCGGTCACCGACAAGATGACCACCTTGTGCGCTTCGCCAAGATCGAAGCCGGCTGGGCACGCCAGATTGCCGACGTTTTCGATGAACAGTACTCCGCCCTGCTGCAGCGAAAGCGATGCAAGCGCGCGCTGGATCATATCGGCGTCCAGGTGGCAGCCCTTGCCGGTGTTGATCTGCACCGCCTGGGTGTCGGTGGCGCGAATACGGTCGGCGTCGTTGGAGGTTTCCTGATCGCCCTCGATCACCCAGGTCGGGAACGTGCCTTTCAACCGCTGCAGCGTTTCGACCAGCAAGGTGGTCTTACCCGCTCCGGGGCTGGCGATCAGATTGAGCCCAAGCACGCCATGGCCACAGAGTTCGCCTCGGACGTCGTCGGCAAACATGCCGTTCTTGGCTAGGATCTCCTGCTCGATCTGCACCAACCGCTTCTGGCTCATGCCCGGCACGTGGGTCTTCGCGGCGTCCTTGCCGAAATGCAGGTCGCTGTGGCGCGGATTTTCGACTTGGCGGGGATCGTTGTCGTGATGATGATCGCCATCATGACCATGATGATGGGAATGACCGTGGTCGTGCCCGTCATGATGATGGTGGTGGCCATCGTGATGGTGATGGTGATGCTCATGGCTTCCATCGAGCTCGGCATCGCCTTTGCCATCGATACGAATGTTCTCAGGCCCGCAGCCGCATACCTGGCACATGGCTATCTCCCGCTTTTGGTCGTGGACGGAGTCTTGGTCCTGGCATCTCCCGCATAATGCAGCAGGCCCCAGGTCACCTCCTTGAGGTAACGCATCGCCGCCGGGATCGGCGCGCCATGCGGCATGAAGCTGCCGAAGTAGATGCCGTCTATGTTGCGCGAGATGAATGCCGCCATCTCTTCGGGATCCGGGCAGGTAAACATTCCGATCTCGACGCCCTGGCGGATGCAATCTGCAAGAATTCGCTTTTCCGATTCATAGAAGTCCTCGACGAAGCTATCGATGAACTTGGGGCCGGCATCGCTGGCGCCCCCGGCATTGACGAACATGATGCGCACGAGGCTGCGTAGCGTTTCCGACATCTCGACATTGAGATCCAGGTAGGCACTCAGCAACTCGGCCGGACTGTCATGCCGTGCAACGACCTCGCCATAATTGGTCATCAGTCGGTCGAGCGCATGAAGCACCGAAGACTGGTAAAGCGAGTCCTTGTTCTTGAAGTAATAGTAGATCAGGGAATGGGCAACACCCAGCTTTTTGGCAATAAGCGGGATCGTCACGCTCTCATAGTCTTCTTCAGCGAAGCATTCGAGCGCCGCCTCCAGGAGAGACTCCGCCCGAACACCAGGATTGCGGTAGAAGCGGACCTTGGCCCGTTTGACCGATTTCACGCGATCTTCAAGATGAATGAGGGCAGCGGATACCATTGATGCTTCCTGACTTCGAGCAAGGTTCGACGCAGTGCGTCGCTTCAATATCTGAAGGAGGTCAAAGTACTGCCTCAGATGTCGAGGGCGGTAGGGCTTGCGATTGCTCTTTCGACCTTGACGCTACGTAGCTTTGACATCGGTGTCAACGACCTTTTTTGCTCAGCCTGGCGTTCGAGGTCCAAAGTGGCCGCCCCAAAAACGCGCCAATTCAAACTTCCCAGGATCCGGGCAAGCTGCGCTTAACTTGTCATGGCAGTTGAAATTACAGCGAAAATTGGCACCGTCCTGGTGTCAGTCTCCCCCAACGGAGTTACCCGCTCTCCATCGCACACTAAATGCAACAAGGAGCCCACGGCAGCTCCATATATGCACCAGCGCTAATCTTTTTACATCAATGTCAACGATATCGTTTGACAGCAAAAACAAACTGCCGCAACGTAATAGCCAGATGAGTGGCAACCCTGGCGACAGAGTTCGTGGTGCGCCCCTCATCCCAAAATCCGCTGGAAACTGGGGCCATTCAAACAAGGAGAACCCCGCCGCAAATTCCCGAACCCAAAACAGACATAGCTGCCGCGCAAGCCCCGGGTCAGCGCTATGCCGGCTCCGGCAGGTAGGGAACGCCTATCGATTTCGAAACAGGCCCGAAACAGCGATCGGATCCTGTATTCGTGTTCATTTAATCTTTGGAGGAGGATGAAATGACTATCGCTTCAGAAAATCCAGACAATGAAATACGTCGGGAATTGAACCGACGACTGAACATCATTTCAGCCCCCGGCTATGAAGATCCGGCCCGGGCCGACATATCGGGTCGGGAGATCGGCATCTGGTTCATCGTAACGGCGGCGATATTGATCGGCGCGCTCGCCATGTGGAGTGGAGGGAACTGATGGCCGCCCCCGCACCAAAATTCACCGGCGCCAGTGCCGCCTTCGGCACGCTGCCGGTGCTGAAAGAAGAGCGCGAGCTAGGTTTCATCGATCATTCATGGATCAATATCGGTCTCGCCATAGCCACATGGGCCTTCCTGCTCGGCGGCAGCACCGCCCTGGTCGTCGGAGCACGCGACGGCATCTATGCGATCATCATCGGCAACGTCATCGGCGTGTCGATCATGGCCGTCAGCGTCTGCATCTCGACCGGCAAGTTCGGCATCGAGCAGTTCACTCTGATGCGCAGCGTTTTTGGACCAACCGGCATCCTGATCCTTGTCGGATTTTTCCTGGCCATCTACGGCGTCGGCTGGTCGGCGGTTCTGTCGATCATGTTCGGGCGCGCGATCAGCGGCGTCATGAACCAGGTCGGCGGCACGCATATCGGCGAAAACGACCTCGGGGTCACGCTGTTCGCAATCCTCGCGATCGCGATCTCGTGGCTCTTGCTATGGAAGGGCCCAACCGCCGTCAAATGGCTCAACCGCTTTGTCGGCCCTGGCAAGCTCATCTTATGCTTCGGCATCCTGTTTCTCATCTTCAGCCACAAGAGCTGGAGCGACATCGCCAATGCCGCGCCTCTTGCGCCGTTTGATGACAAGCGGATCAACTTCATGATCGCGGTCGAATTCAATCTGGCGGCCGGTTTTGGCTGGTGGCCGGTGCTGGGCAACATCTCGCGGTTCACGCGCACCCCGCGCGCAGCGCTGTGGCCAAACCTGATCGGCATCTTCGCAGCAGCTGTGCTCGGCGAACTGGTTGGCCTGTTTGCAGCGCTCAGCCTGGGATCGCATGACCCTACCGCTTGGATGATCCCGCTGGGTGGCGCCTTTGTCGGCGTGACAGCCCTGCTGTTCGTTGGCCTGGCAAACATTACCGCCATCGTCAGCATCTTCTACGGCATGTGCCTGGCGATGCGGCAAGCGGGTGGGCGCTATTTCGAAGCGCTCCCATGGGGGGTGCTGACTGGCGCGCTGTTTCTTCCAGTCATCGTCATCGCCTTCTTCCCTGGCCAGATCTACGACAACTTCTTCAAGTTTCTGGCCTGGACCGCGCTCGGCTTTGCACCCCTTTCAGGCGTGACGGCGGTCGATTACCTGATCCTGCGTCGCGGCCGCATCAAGCAATGCGATGTCTTCAACGACGGTGCCGATTCCGACTACGCCTTCTGGGGCGGCATCAACCCGGCATCGTTCGTGGCTTTGGCCGCCGGCGGCGCTGTCTATTATGCGCTGTTCGATCCGCAATCGCTGGCAGCGCATGGTCCGTTCGTCTGGGTCAGCGCCTCGGTGCCCGCCTGCTTTGTAGCGGCGATCGTTCACTACGTCCTGACCAGGACGATGGTGATGCCGGCAAGGCGCGGCGGATATTGATCTCGATTTTGGGTGATCCGTTCATGTGACGGATCACCCAAGTCACCTGAACTTGCCAACGCCGCACCCCTGCATCAGCACATGGTTCCGGATTCCAGCGATCATGAAAAAAGCCAGGGAACCATTGTTGCACAACGCAATTGGTCGGGAGGTCCGCGCCTTTCGAACCAGGCACGGCATGAAGGTGAGCGACCTGGCGATGGCTGCCAACCTGTCGGTCGGCATGCTGTCGACAATCGAGAACGGAGGTATTTCACCCTCCCTGACGACTTTGCAAGCGATATCACGCGGCCTGGCCGTGCCGATTACCTGGTTGGTGAGCCGCTTCGAATCTGAGCGCACTGCCGTCTTCGTAAGATCCGGCAGCGACGCTGCTCCTGGCTTCGAGCCAGCCAGCCATGAATGCAAGTCCCTTGGCCCGGACTGCGTGTCGAGCCCTGTATCACTCTCACATGCGAGACCGACGTGTTCCCGGTAAGCAGTCATCAAGGCATGGTTTTCCTTTACATACTGCAAGGCGAAATCGTGTTCCGGCATGGGGCAATCCCCTACAGGCTGACCCCAGGTGACAGCCTGTTCTTCGACGCAGCGACCCAGCACGGTGCCGACGAGCTTGCCAAATTGCCCGTCCGCTGCCTGTCTATCGTGGCTCATCGCCAAGCGTAGCGCTCTCGTTCGTGCTTTGTCGTCACTCGCCAGGGCCGGCCGGAAGAATGTCGTCTTGGGCTTGCCACCAACACCAATGCCTGGACTCAACATCTAGTGAACGAGATCGCTGTCGGAGGCGGCCATCGTCGCTCCGATGTTGCGCTCGCGACGCAGCACGAGCCGTCTGATCACGACGTAGAAGACGGGCGTTAGCACCAATCCGAACACAGTGACGCCAAGCATGCCGGCGAACACGGCGATGCCCATGGCATGGCGCATCTCGGCACCGGCGCCGGTCGCGATGACCAAGGGCACGACGCCGGCGATGAAGGCAAGCGAGGTCATCAGGATCGGCCTCAAACGCAGGCGCGCGGCTTCGAGCACCGCCGCCAGAGGATCGCTGCCCTTCTTTTCCTCCTCATGGGCAAACTCGACGATGAGGATCGCGTTCTTGGCCGCAAGCCCGACAAGGACGACAAACGCGATCTGCGTGAAGATGTTGTTGTCGCCGTTCGAGAGCCAAACCCCTCCGATTGCCGAGAGCACGGCCAGCGGCGCGATGAGCAGGACAGCAAACGGCAAGGACCAGCTGTTGTACTGTGCCGCCAGGATCAGGAACGCCAGCAGGACTGCGAGCGGGAACACGATCATGGCGGTATTGCCGGCCTGTTTCTCCTGGAATATCAGATCGGTCCACTCGAACGCCATGCCGGCCGGTAGCGTCTCGCGCAAGATCTTCTCCATTGCCGCCGTCGCCTGACCGGACGAATAGCCGGCCGCAGGCCCTCCCGTAATGTCCACTGATGGATAGCCGTTGTAGTGCATCACACGGTCGGGGCCCGAGCTGGTAGCAATGGTGGCAAGTGCCGCAAGCGGCACCATTTCGCCGGCGGCATTGCGAACCTTCAGGCGTGCGATGTCGTCCACCTCGGCGCGGAAGGGCGCATCGGCCTGCACGATGACGCGATAGGTGCGGCCGAAGCGGTTGAAGTCGTTCGCGTAGAGCGAGCCGAGATTGACCTGCAGGGTCTCGAAAATCCCCGTCAGCGGAACGTGCTGCGTCTTTGCCTTGACGCGGTCGAGGTCGACATGGACCTGCGGCGCATTGACCTGAAAACTCGCCATCATGCCAGCGAGTTCAGGTGCCGCAGCCGCCTTGGCCATGATCTCGCCCTGCACCTTGGCCAGGGCCTCGAGCCCCATGCCGGCGCGATCCTCGACCTGAAGCTTGAAGCCACCTGTCGTGCCGAGCCCGGGGACAGGCGGCGGCGGGAAGATGCCGACGAAGCCGTCGGGGATCTGGCTGTATTTGCCCATCAAGCGCCCGGCGATGGCGTTGGCCGAAAGCGACGGATCCTTGCGCTGATCGAAGGGGTCGAGCATGGCGAAGACCACCGCGGCATTGGGCAGGTTGACGAAGCCGTTCACCGAGAGGCCTGGAAAGGCAACGATGCTTTCGACGCCGGGCTCGGCCAGCGCAATCCTGGACATCTCCTTGACGACGGCTTCGGTGCGGTCGAGCGAGGCACCCGAGGGCAACTGCGCAATGCCGACGAGGTAGTATTTGTCCTGCGCAGGCACGAAGCCGCTCGGGATGCTTTGAAAGCCGAGATACGTCGCCCCCAGAAGCCCCGCATAGATGACGAAGACCACGCCGCTGATGCGGATGGCGCGGCGCGCGGTTCCGACATAGGCATTCGACGCCCTGTCGAAGAAGCGGTTGAACAGCCGGAAGAACCTTCCGAACATGAAGTCGATGCCACGGGTCAGCCAATCGCGGCGGGCTCCATCATGATGCGGTTTCAGCAGCATGGCGGCCAATGCCGGCGAAAGCGTCAGCGAGTTGATCGCCGAAAGTACCGTCGAGATCGCGATCGTCACCGCGAACTGGCGGTAGAACTCACCCTGAAGGCCCGACAGAAACGCGGACGGAATGAACACAGCGGCAAGGACTGAAGTGATCGCGATGATCGGGGCGGTCACCTCATCCATCGCCTTGCGGGCCGCTTCCTTCGGCGTTTCGCCAAGACCGATGTGCCGTTCGACATTCTCGACCACAACGATGGCGTCGTCGACCACAATGCCAATCGAAAGAACCAGGCCAAACAGCGACAATGTGTTGAGCGAGAAACCCATGAGATACATCACCGCAAGCGTGCCGACGAGCGATATGGGCACGGCAACCAGCGGAATGATGGAAGCACGCCACGTCTGCAGAAACAGGACGACGACGATGACGACCAAGACGATCGCTTCGAGCAACGTCGTCATGACGGCGGCGAGCGACGCGCGTACGAAGACGGTCGGATCGTAGGCAATCCGGTATTCCAGGCCCTCTGGAAAACCTTGCTGCAACTGCTCCATCTCGGCGTGCACGGCGTTGGAGACATCCAGCGCATTTGCACCAGGCCGTTGGATGATCTGTATCGCGACGGCCGGCTCACCGTCGAGCAGGCTACGCAACGCATAGCCATCGGCGCCGAGACCAATCCGGGCAACGTCGCGCAGGCGCACGATCTGCCCGTCATCACCTGTCTTGATGACGATTTCGCCGAATTGTTCCTCGCGGGACAGTCGCCCCAACGTACTGACCGTGACCTCATAGCTGGCTGCCGCCGACGGCTGCTGGCCAACCGAGCCGGCTGCGACCTGGACGTTTTGTTCGCGAATGGCGGCGACGACATCGCTCGCGGTCATGCCGCGCGCGGCAACCTTGGCGGGGTCCAGCCAGACGCGCATGGCGTATTCGCCGGCGCCCCAAATGATGACGTCGCCGACCCCGGGCAGGCGGGCGAGCGTGTCGCGGATCTGGAGGGTGGCAAAGTTGGAGATGTAGAGCGGATCGTAGCGTTTGTCGGGTGATACGAGATGAACCACCATCAGGATGTCGGGGGACGTCTTTTGCGTGACGACGCCGATGCGCTGAACTTCTTCCGGCAGGCGTGGCAGCGCCCGCGACACGCGGTTCTGCACCTGAATCTGCGCCATGTCAGGATCGGTGCCCTGCGCGAAGGTGACGGTGAGCGTCATCCGGCCGTCGGTCGCGGCCTGAGAGCTCATATAGAGCATGCCTTCGACCCCGTTGATCGACTGTTCGAGCGGAGAGGCCACCGTCTCGGCGATCACTTCGGGATTTGCACCAGGATAGCTTGCCGTCACCTGCACCGTCGGCGGGGTGACGGACGGATATTCGCTGAGCGAGAGACGGAACAGCGCCATCGCGCCGGCGATCAGCATGAGCGCCGACAACACGATCGCAAAGATCGGGCGATTGATGAAAAAGTGCGGCAGACTCATCGACGTGCCTCCTGCGTGTTGCCGTCGGCAACGCCATCGACCGAACGCTGATCGGGCGCCATCGCGACCCGGTTCGGGGTCACCTGCATGCCGGGCCGGACGAGCCCCTTGATGATGATCGTGTCACCAGGGTTGAGGCCGCTTGCAACAACGCGCAGTCCATCGTTCATCGCGCCCAATTCGACAGGCCGGTATTCGACCATGTCACCGGCACCCAGCACCAGGACGTAGCGGCGCCCCTGATCGGTCCCGACTGCCTGGTCGTCGATGAGAACGGTTTCTTGTGGCGCGCTGGTCGCAAGTTTCACCCGCGCGAAAAGGCCCGGTGTCAGCCGGCCATCGGGATTGGCCAGCACCGCTCGGGCGCGGATCGTACCGGTGCCACGATCGAGACGATTTCCGAGGAAGTCCAAGGTACCCGAATGCGGGTAGCCGTTCTCGGTGGCGAGCCCGACTTCCACCGGGAACGAGGCGCCCTTGCGCCCGACCGCCTCCGGGCGAGATTGGCCCAGAAAGTTCAGATAAGTCGCTTCATCGATATCGAAATAGACATGGGCAGGGTCGACCGACACGATCGTGGTGAGCAATGTCGCGGCGCCTCCTGATGCGCCGGTGACGAGGTTTCCTTCTGTCACAAGTACCCTGTCGACGCGCCCGGAGATCGGTGCGGTCACGCGGGAATAGGAAAGATCGAGCCTGGCTGCGGCACTTGCCGCCTTTGCCTCCTGCACCTGCGCTTGCCGCTCCTGCTTCCCGGACACGTCGTCATCATAGGTCTTGCTGGCGATGGCTCCGCTAGGCAGCAGCCGCTGCGATCGATCGAGGTCGGTCTCGGCCTGGGACAGCAGAACCTCGGCACGTTGCAACTGCGCTTCCGCATTCTGGAGCGCGACTTCGAACGGCCTGGGGTCGATCTGGAAGAGCAACTGGCCGCGCTCGACGAGTCCACCTTCGGGAACACTGACCGTTTCGATTGCCCCGCCGACGCGGGAGCGGAGTTCGACGGTCTTGGCGGCTGCGACGACACCGGTAAACTCGGACGACGGCGCAAGCACGCGGGTGACGACTTCCGCCACCGGCACCTGCGGAGGCGGGGGTGTTGGCGCGGTCTGGTTCGCCTCGCCCGAGGCCAGAGCCTGTCTGACATAGGCCGGTACGCCATCGATGTAGGAGAACCATGCGGCGCCACTCAACGCCGCTGCGGTCACCAGCATTATTCTAGTCTTTCCAGTCATTTGAAACGATCCCGTCGACAATGCGCGAGGTCTATGACGACACCGCTGAATGATTTTCGGCGACGCTAGTGTTTCCGGTGACTGGAAGGTCAACCGTCTTTTGTTGCTGCGGCCAATTTGCATGCGTCGCCGCAGAAAACCTCTGATCGGCAACGAATCAACCGCGCTCGCATCCTCACGAGGATGGCCAGATGCCCACGCTTCGATGGTGCTTACTGCCGATTCTCAGAGGGATTTCTGCCGGCAAGGCCATCAGAAACAGCCATCCGTTGTCACGCTTGACTTTCCAGCAACTGGAAAGCGCAGCCTTCAACAACGGCTCGAAAAGCCGCCAACCAGGAAGGAAACGGAATGCTCTGCTGAATCGAACATGGCTTGCGGCCAGTCCGCAGGCCCGCATCACCGGTCATCGGACCGAGTCAGATCTCTACGAAAAAACTGGCGTGGACAATCCAGGCATCAAGCGATGCCGGGTAACGCCCCTCCATTGTACAAAAACAGAAGGCACACCTAAAATGAAGACCATTCTCCTCATCGCTTCGCCTCTCATTTTCCTTGCAGGCGCAGCATTTGCAGCCTCCTCGGACGGCGTTGTCGCTAGATACAACCACGACGTACGTGTCATCACGCTTGAGAACGGCAGAAGCTACACGGTGCCCCGCGATGTCGCCTTGCCCCCGCTCCAGGCAGGTGAGAAGGTATCGATCCAGCTAAACGGGGAAGGCGACCGCGTGACCGCCGTGCTGAAGTCGCGTTAGTCGGCCCGGCCAAAGCCTCCAATAAAAGTAGCGCCACGGGGACTCCCACCCCGTGGCGATACTCGACCAGGTGCTTGAACGCGCCCGCCGCGCGGAACGCCGCGACTAGCGTTGTGGCTGCCCTAGAACGGCCTTGCCGTTTCCGTGTACATGGGAGCATGACCGAAGCTGCAAAGGCCCCATCTCCGCGGCGAAGCGCTCGATCATGGCAAGGCCAGCCGCATTGGGGCGCAATGCCGGTCCACGATCATGCACAGACAAGCCGCAGCGCAGGGCGAAGAGACGCTTGCCGTAGCACAGCAAATTCTCAAGTCCCTGCATGGTCGAAACGACCGCCGGCAGCATCTGGCGGTAGGTCGCAAGCGCGCCAGCTTCGTCGCCGGCCTTGAAGCTGTCATAAGCCGCGACCGCATAGTCGATGCAATCCGGCGCCAGGATCAGGCCGCGGCAACCGATACGCAGGTTGTCGAGCATTTCCAACCCGGCACGCCCGTTGAAGATCGGCAGCTTGCCGCCGGTTGCCTCGACAAGGCCGGCAATGTCGACCACCGGACCCTCGCCCTTGACCAACTGGATGTTGGGATGTTGGCGCACGAGGTCGCTGATCTCGGTCGAGCTCAGCCCGCGTCCCATGAAGGCCGGCGCGTTCTGGATGGCGACCGGCAAATCCGTCGCCTCGGCCACGCGGCCGAAGAAGCGGATGTATTCCGCCGCGCCATGCTGGCCAACCATCGGCGGCTGCAGGATCAGCCAGTCGGCGCCGACGCTTTCGGCGTGACGCACCTGTGTGATCTGCTCGGCGACCGACGAACCGAAGATGGTGAGCGCCAGCGGCACCTTTCCGCCGGTGTCCTCGGCGATCCAGTCCATGACAGTACGACGCTCGGCCTCCGTTAGCTTCGACACTTCGGTAGCAAGACCGAGTGCCGCCATGCCATGCACGCCGACCTCGAGGCAAACCTCGACCTGGCGGCGCATCGCCGCCCGGTTCAGCCGTTCCTGGTCATCGAACAGCGCGTAGAGGATGGCGTGGATGCCATGCATGTCGGCAACGGCGAAACGTGACATCGCAACTTCCCTCAGTGGCTTTCGCGCGGAACGTCATGGCCGCGGCAGCCAACGAGAAAATCGAGGTCGGCACCGCGATCGGCCTGCATGACGCGCTCGACATAAAGACTCTGGTAGCCGCCCTGCATCTCGGCGACCGGCGGGGTCCACAGCATGCGGCGGCGTTCCAGTTCGTCGTCGCCGACTTCGATGTGCAGGCGACGGTTCTCGACGTCGAGTTCGATCATGTCGCCGTCCTGGACCAGCGCGAGCGGACCACCGACGGCAGCTTCGGGTGCCACATGAAGGACAACGGTGCCGAACGCGGTGCCCGACATACGCGCGTCAGAAATGCGGACCATGTCGCGTACGTCGTTTTCCAAGAGCTTCCGTGGCAGGGCCATGTTGCCGACCTCAGCCATGCCGGGATAGCCCTTGGGGCCGCAGTTCTTCAGCACCATGACGCAGGTCTCGTCGATGTCGAGCGCGGGGTCGTCGACACGCGCCTTGTAGTGCTCGATGTTTTCGAACACCACGGCGCGGCCGCGATGGCGCATCAGGTCGGGCGATGCCGCCGAAGGCTTGAGGATAGCACCGTTGGGCGCGAGGTTGCCGCGCAGAACGGCGATGCCGCCCTGCTGGGTCAGCGCCTGCGCGCGGGGAAGAATGACCTCGTGGTTGAAATTCTCGGCCGATGCGATGTTGTCACCGACCGACTTGCCGGTCACCGTCAAAGCGTCGAGATCGAGCAGGTCGGCGATTTCCTTCATCACCGCCGGCAGGCCGCCAGCGTAGCAGAACTCTTCCATCAGGAATTTGCCCGAGGGCATCAGGTTGAGGATGGTCGGGATGTCGCGGCCGAAATGATCCCAGTCGTCGAGGGTCAGTTCAGCGCCTATGCGGCCGGCGATGGCGAGCAGGTGCACGACCGCATTGGTCGAACCGCCAATGGCGCCATTGATGCGGATCGCATTGGCAAACGCCTTGCGGGTCAGGATCTGGGACAGCCGCAGATCTTCCTTGACCATCTCGACAATACGCCGACCCGACAGGCGGGCAAGCCGCGCGCGGTGGGCATCCACGGCGGGATAGGCGGCGTTGCCGGGCAAAGCCAGGCCGAGCGACTCGACCATCGACGCCATTGTCGAAGCGGTGCCCATTGTCATGCAATGGCCCGGCGAACGCGACATTGCGCTCTCCGCGGCGGCGAATTCCTGCTCGGTCATCAGACCGGCGCGAACATCTTCGGAGAACTTCCAGACGTCGGTGCCAGAGCCGATCGGCTTGCCACGGAAGCGGCCGTTGAGCATCGGGCCACCCGAAACGACGATCGCCGGCACGTCGCAGGACGCAGCCCCCATGACCAGCGACGGGGTGGTCTTGTCGCAACCGGCCATCAGCACCACGCCGTCCATCGGGTTGCCGCGGATCGCTTCCTCGACATCCATTGAAGCGAGATTGCGGAACAGCATGGCGGTCGGGCGCAGACTGGATTCGCCGCAGGAAAAGACCGGGAATTCGAGCGGCAGACCACCAGCCTCAAGGATGCCGGCTTTTACATGCTCGACCAGCCCGCGGAAATGCGCATTGCAAGGTGTGAGTTCGGAGAACGTATTGCAGATGCCGATCACCGGACGACCGTCGAAAGCATCGTCTGGCAGTCCATTGTTTTTCATCCAGCTGCGGTGGATGAAGGCATCCTTGCCGAAGCCGCCGAACCAGGCCTGTGAACGCAATTTCCGTGTCACTATCGTATTCCCGTAGTTGAACAGCCGCCAAAAGCGGCCGCACGGCCATGCCGCTAGATCAGCACATCAGGTTCCAGCCGGCCCTTGACCGACAGGTCGACCAGAAAAGTCCTGCCGGCATCCGGCTCGGCACGACGCGCGTCATCGCTTAGGCCGATCCAGGCGGAAGTCACCGCAAGACGGTCGGCATTTTTGCCGACGAATGCCGGGCATGACGGCTGGCTCACCGGCAGCAGGACCGCTTGGACAAGTTCGCCACCGGGCGCGTAGGCGGCGAGCCGCCCTTCGCCCCAGCGCGCGTTCCACAGGGTTCCGTCGGCGTCGACCACCGATCCGTCGAAGCTGCCCGCACTCTCGCTTTCGGCGAAGACCTTGGGCTCGCCTTCGGGCAGGCCGGTCCTTGCGTCGCAAGCGACGCGCATGATCCGTCCGACCGCGGTGTCTGCGTAATAGGCAATGGTGCCGTCGGGGGAGAACGCGATCGAATTGGGGATCGAGATGCCGCTGTAAAGTTGGCGCAATTCGCCGCGAAAAAACCAGTAGACGCTGCCGGCACCTGTCTCTGCCTGCTTGCCCATCGTGCCGAACCACAAGGCGCCGCAGGGATGCACGCGGGCATCGTTGGAGCGCGTGGCCGCGTTCGTCGCCTCCACCGATGTGTGAAGGACCAGGCGGCCAGACGTCCTGTCCCTGACATGAAGGCCGGTCTCGGTCAGGATCAGCTGGCGCTCGCCATCGATGTTCGCCTGGGCACTCGCCATCTGGCCGAGCTGGATTGTGGTGGTGCCGTCCTTGCCCAGGCACTTCTCCAGCAGCAGGCCGTTGACGATGTCGAACCAGTAAAGCGTGTCACTGACCGGATCGTAGCTCGGCCCCTCGCCGAGTTCGCAGGCATGGTCGGACAGTACCGAAACGTTAGTCGGCATTGCTGTTGCCCTCGAAAGCCTCGTCCCAGGCGGCAACCGCGGACCTTGCCCGCGCCGCCACCTCCTCGACGCCCATGCCAGGGCGGAACAGGCTGGTGCCAAGCCCGAAGGCGGTGACGCCGGCTGCGCGATAGCTGGCGAAGTCGCGATCTGAAACCCCGCCGACGGCGCCGACAATCGTATCTTTAGGCAGCACCGCGCGCATGGCGGCAATGCCACCGACACCGAGCACGCTGGCAGGAAAAAACTTGAGCGCCGAGGCACCCAGTTGCATTGCCTTGAACGCCTCGGTCGGGCTCATCACCCCGGGCATGGTCACCATGCGATGGCGGGCAGCCGCGGCCATGACTTCGGCATCGATGTTGGGGCTGACGACAAGACGACCGCCAACCTCAGCCAGGCTATCGACCTGAGTTGCTTCAAGGACCGTGCCCGCGCCGATGAGCGCGGATGCAGGCAGACTCTGGACGATGCCGGCAATGGATGTGAAAGGCTCCGGCGAGTTGAGCGGCACTTCGATCGCCTCGATGCCGGCCTCGTAGATCACGCCGGCCACTGCAACGGCCTGATCGGGAGTGAGGCCGCGCAGGATCGCGACCAGCCCGCGCCGCAGTTTCGGAAATTCCGCTGTCCTGGTCATGCCCGCACTCCTTGGATCATTTCGTTCTGGCGCGCGGCCTCACATAGACCGATGCGCACAGCGGCGTCGGCATCGATGTCGCGGACTTCGAGCCCGGCGATCTTGAAGACATGGCGATACAGGGTGGCGAGCGTGCCGGAAGCAACGAGGGTCACACTCCGATCAGCAAGGAGGAACTGTCGCCGAGCCGATGCTACCTCGCTGCCTATCATCAGGCCGGAAAGCATAGCCGCCGCGCCCTCAGGCGTCAGACCATGAAGCAGCGAACCGGCCCGGATCGAAAACAGACGAGACGCGAAATCGCCGCCTTCGGCCAGCGCGATCTCGCAAGCTCTTGCAAACACCGGGTTCTCTGCCCGGACGGGGGACGGCTGCTCGCCAATCGAATGGCGCAGGATGGAGTGGCTTGAAAGCAGCGCGAACAATTCACCGGTTGGCCACGTCCGGAAAGTCTCGACGACACCGCTGTCGACGACCACCCATTTGGAGTGGGTACCCGGCATGCAAACCACATGTCTGCCGGCATCCTCGAGCCTTGAGCCGGCGAGTTGTGTCTCCTCGCCCCGCATCACGTCGGGGGCGTCAGTACTGCGCTGGGCAAGGCCAGGCACAATGCGGATATCGCGTCCCGCATGGGGAACGCGGACAGCGCCCCTCAGGATCGCCGTAATCGAGGACGGGACGTCGACATAAGGCGCCTCGATCCATCCCTGGCGCGCGCCGGCCATGCCGCAGATGATGACAGGTAGACCGTCCGGCGCGCGCAAGGCAGCAAGGCATCGTTCGAGAATGGGCTCGAAGCCGACCGTCTGGGCGGTGGTCAGCCCTTCGTCGCTGCGATTTTCGGCAAGGGCGGCACCTTCGGTATCGAGGAGCCATGCCCGCATGCGGGTGGTTCCCCAATCGATCGCCACTATGACGGGTGATGTGCTCATCGTCCCCTCACTGCGCGGCGTGCTGGAGGACGCTCAACCCACCGTCGACGACCAGGCAGGCGGCGTTCATGAACGGGCATTCGTCCGAGATCATGAACACCGCTGCCTTGGCGATCTCGGTGGTGGTGGCAATGCGCTTGCCGGGATGGAGCGCCAGGGTTTCGGCACGTGCCTTCGCCGGATCGGCAAAGCTGTTCCAGTAGTCGATGTTCTTCTGCGTCTCGACATAGCCGGGCGCGAGCGCATTCACGCGCACGCCGGCAGCCGCATATTCGAGCGCCAGGGACTTGGTGAGACCAAGCAGCGCGTGCTTGGCGAGCGGATAGGGGAAGGTGTGCGGAATGATGGTGAAGGAATGCGTCGAGGCGATGTTGAGAATCGCCCCGCCGCCGGCCGAAATCATGCCTGGCAACGCTGCCTTGCAGCAATTCCATGCGCCCTTGAGATTGACGTCGAAGCAACGCTGCCACTCGGCATCGGTGGTCTCGAGCGGCGAATTGAAGACGTTGATGCCGGCATTATTGATCAGCGCGTTGACGGGGCCGATCGTTTTGTCGGCCTGCGCCATGGCGGCAGTGATAGCCGAAGCATCAGAGATATCGGCTTCGGCATAGCCAAGTGCGCCTTCGTCTGCATTGAGCCGTTCGACGGTCTCGCGCAGCAGTGGTCCATCGCGATCGACGATGAATAGTTTCGCGCCTTCCTTCAGACATTCCTGGGCTATGGCCAGGCCAATGCCCTGTGCTGCACCGGTCACGAAAATGCGTTTGCCGACAAGACGGTCGCTCATTGGAAATCCTCGCAGTCAGAAACAGTGATCGAGAAAACGCCGGAGAGCGTCTCGTCGGGCGCTAGAAGGTGCAGCGCTTCCGGCCCGGCAAGCGCCAGCGCATTGGGCGTATGCGACATCGGCTCCAGGCAGATGAAGCTGCGGTCGTCTACCGGCGCATAGAGCATGTAGCGCGAGAACAACGCATCGGCAGCGATGTCCGCCGCGAGCTTCATCTCGGGCCAGATGATCCGTGCCTGCCCGTTCCAGCCTTCGAAGCAATTGTTCAGCCTGCGGCGCGGCAACCGGCGCAGCGTCGCGAAATCGGCATTGTCCGGAATCGGCGTGCGCACGCCTGGCAGACAGCCCTCGCGCTCGGTCCACCAAGCTGTCGCCGGGGCCATGAACCGGGTGTCCTCGGTGCGGGGAAAATAGGGATGGAAGCCGATGCCAAACGGCAACGTCTCGCTACCCAGGTTCGTCACCGCAAGCCCAAGGGTTACGGTTGGACCGTCGAGTGTGACGGCCTGGACCGCGCGATAGACGTGTGGCGACTTCGCCGGCCGCAGCTGCTTGAAAGCGAGCTGGGCATGCGTGGCCGATGCATCTTCAATGTTCCATTCGGCCAGCCAGCCGTCGCCATGGATGTAGTTCGGCTCGGCCGTGTTGGGCTTGAAGCGATAGCTTCTGCCACCCAGCTCGAAACCGTTTCCTTCGACGCGATTGCCGACCGGAACCAGCGGAAAGCACGCCGAACGCAAAACATCGAACGCGCCGTCGCCGTGCCGGCGCAGGAAGGGCCGGCCATCGCTCGTCTGGCCGTCAACGACCGCCCCGCCCTTCAACCTCACCCGCAGCGACAGGCGGTCGTTTTCAAGCTCGACAAACCCTTGCATCTCAACGGCGTCCGAGCGCGCTGGACCTGAGGTTGTCGAGCAACACGGCGAGCAGCAGGATCACGCCACGGACGATGTACTGGTAGAAGGCCGGGATGTTGAGCAGGTTCATGACATTCTCGGCGATGCCCATGATCATCACACCGACGATCACCCCGGCAATGGCCGCGCGGCCACCGGCCAGCGAAACGCCGCCGAGCACGCATGCCGAGATGACCGAGAGCTCGAGGCCAATGGCCGCATTGGGCTGGCCAGAGGTGATGCGCGAGGCGAGCAGGATGCCGGCGATGGCGCAGACCATACCCTGCAGCGTGAAGATCCAGATGCGCGTCCAGTCGACATTGACGCCGGCAAGACGCGACGCTTCCGGATTGCCGCCGATGGCCAGCGTGTTCTTGCCGAAGACGGTACGGTTCAGAACGAAACCGAACACCACGAACAGGATCGCCAATACCCAGATCGGCGACGGAATGCCGAAGAGCTTGGACAGCGCGAGCTGGTAGAAGTTCGGATCATTGATACCGACCGCACGGCCGTCCGACGCAATCAGTGCGAGGCCGCGCACGATCTGCATGGTTGCCAGCGTGGTGATCAGCGCGTTGATGCGGAATTTGGCGATGACCACGCCGTTGATCAGGCCGACGGCGCCGCCGCAAAGCAGGGCTGCGAGGATTCCGACCATGATCGAACCGGTGGCATTCGAGGCCATGACGGCGACCATGCCGGCAAAGGCGACGATCGAGCCGACCGACAGGTCGAAATCCCTCGCGGCCAGGCAGAACATCATCGTGCAGGCAACGATGCCGACGGTGACGACCGACTGCAGCAGGCCCAGCATGTTGCGCTCGGTCAGGAAGTTCGGGACGAAGACCGACACCAGCGCAAAGGCCAGCACGAAGATCACGACGAGGCCCTGGTCGCCGAGCAGTATCTTCTTGAAAGAGTTTGTCATGCTCAGTCCCCTTAGGAAGCGATTGCGTCTGGCGTCTTCTTGTCGGGAAGCGCTGCCGCCAGGATTGCACGCTCGCTGAAATCGTTGCGGTCGATGTGTGCCGAGATGCGGCCGCCGCACATGACCAGGATACGGTCGCAGATGCCCATCACCTCGGGCAGTTCGCTGGACACGACGATGATCGCCATGCCTTGCTCAGCAAGCTGGTAGAGGATTTCGTAGATTTCGGATTTGGCGCCGACATCGATGCCGCGTGTCGGCTCGTCGACGATCAGGACGCGGACGCCCTGTTCGGAAAGCCAGCGGCCGAGGATGACCTTCTGCTGGTTGCCGCCGGACAGGTTCAGGATGTCCTGCTTGCGCGAAGGCGTGCGCACCTTGAGCTTCTTGATGTAGGTCTCGGCGATTTCGGCTTCCTTGCGCGGATTGAGGATGCCGAAACGCGTGTTGTGACGACGCGAGGAGATGTTGATGTTCTCCTCCAGCGAGCGCCCCTGGATGATGCCGTCATGCTTGCGGTCCTCGGAGCAGAGCACGATTCCTGCGCGGATAGCCTGGCGCGGATCGACTGCGCGTATTGCTTGTCCGTCAACGCTGATCGTTCCGCCGCTGCGTAGGTCAGCGCCATAGACCAGGCGCATCAATTCGGAACGGCCGGCGCCGATCAGTCCGAAGAAGCCGAGAATTTCGCCGGCCCTGGCCTCGAAGCTCGCCGGCTGCATGAGCTTGTCGCCCGCGATGGCTTCGGCCTTCAGCCTGACATCGCCCACGGTGCGGGCGCGCCAGCCCCAGACATTGGAGATCTCGCGGCCGACCATCTCGGCCACCACCTGTTCGCGCGTGACGTTTTCGAGGCTCGGATGATGGGCGGCCAGCTTGCCGTCGCGCAGCACCGTCAGGCTGTCGCAAAGCCGGAACACCTCGTCAAGGCGGTGGGAGATATAGAGGATGACCTTGCCTTCGGCGCGCAGGCGCTCGATCAGGGCAAACAGGATTTCGCTTTCACGCGACGACAGTGACGAGGTCGGTTCGTCGAGCGCGATCACGCGTGCATCGAGCATGATCGCCTTGGCGATCTCGACCATCTGGCGTTCGCCGATCGACAAAGTCTTGACCTTGCGACGCGGGTCGATGTCGATGCCCGCAGATTTCAGCTTCTCGCCGACTTCCGAAAACATCTGCCTGGCCTGGATGACGCCGGCGTTGGCCGGGAAGCGGCCGAGCCGCAGGTTTTCCGCGACCGTAAGCTCCGGAACCAGCTGCAACTCCTGGTGAATGACGATGACGCCGGCATGAAAAGCGTCGCGCGTCGAAGCGTATTTCTGGACCTGGCCGTCAATGACGATGTCGCCAGTGTCAGCGTGCTGGTCCCCGGAAAGCACCCGGATCATCGTCGACTTGCCGGCACCGTTTTCGCCCATCAGGCCATGGATGGCCCCCTTTGCGACAGAAAACGACACGTCGGACAGAGCCTGGACGCCAGGATAGGCCTTGGAGATGTGGGAAAATTCGAGAAATGACATCGACGGTCCTCCTGAATGTCCGGCGGCAGCAAAGCACCGCCGCCGGACACCGTTCAATGTTGCAGCGATTACTCGATGCCGAGTTCCGCACGGACCTTTTCGAAGTCGTCGCGCTTGGCAAGCGCACCGGCGGTCAGGATCAGCTTCTCCGGTTCCTTGCCGTTGGCAACCCACTCGTACATGTTGAGCGCGGTCTCATAGCCATGGCGCTTCGGCGAGATGATCACCGAGCCGATGAAACCGGTGGCCGCGGGCTTCTTGAACTCGTTGATCGCCGAGTCCGCGCCGCCGATGCCGACACCGATCATGCCGTCAGCCGCGATGCCAACGCCTTCCGATGCACGCACGGCACCCAGAACTGCCTCGTCATTGAGGCCGAAGGCGACCCACTTCTTGATGTTGGCGTTCTTGTTCAGGACAACCGTCGCGGCATTGAGCGCTGCTTCGGTGTCAGTCTTGGCCTGCGGCGCATCGAAGATGTTCTCGGCCTTGAAGCCATTGGCCTTGAGCACCGAGATCGCGCCCTCGACGCGGTCGACGGCGGTCGGAAGCTGGTCGTAGGAGACGCGGATGGCGCCAACCTCTTCGGCCTTCCAGCCACGGGCCTTCATTTCGTCGACGATGGCCTGGCCGACAGCCTCGCCAATTTTGGTCGCGGAGATGCCCATATGCGGGACCTCCTCGATCGGCTTGCCGTCGGCGCTGACAAGACGGTCATCGACCGTCATCACCTTGAGGTTGTTGGCCGCTGCCTTGGCGACGATGCCAGGCCCTAGCTTGACGTCGGGCGTGCAGACGATAAAGCCCTGCGCGCCCTGGGCGCCGAGGTTGTCGATCGCCGACATCAGCTTCTCGCCGTCCTCGGCGCCGATCTTGACCAGCGTAAAGCCTTTTTCCTTGGCGGCCTGGTCGGCAAACTTCCATTCGTCCTGGAACCAGGGTTCCTCGGGCTGCTTCACGATGAAGCCGATCTTGGTTTCCTGCGCATAGGCAGAAGCAATGGTGGTGGCAGACAGAACCGCAAGGGCGCCCGCGACGAGCGCCGTCTTCAACAATCGCATGTGAACTCCTCCCAAAAGTCCCGGGCGCTCAGCCCGGATGACAAACGCTAGCTTCTTTTATCATACCAGTCAATTGCACTGGTATGATAAATGAGCTAGCTTCTTTTTGCGACGCCGTCAGGGATGATCGCAGGGCGCATTGTCCGGCATGCGAAGCGGACATAAGAACGAGAAAACGCTCTTGGGGGAGGAGAACGCATGAACATCAAAGAGGCGCCAGCAGCGGCAGCGAAATCGCGCCGCCCGCGCGTGCTGCCTGACGTGGTGCGTGCGATTGCTGCCGAGGTCCTTGCCGGCAACTATCCGGTCGGCAGCTCGCTGCCGAGCGAGAACGATCTCTGCACCGAACACAGCGTAAGCCGCACCGTCATCCGCGAGGCACTCAAGACGCTCGCCGCCAAGGGTCTTGTTCTCAGCCGGCCGCGCATCGGCACCGTCGTGTGCGAGCGCGACAACTGGAACATCATCGACCCGCAGGTGCTCGAGTGGCACGCGCCGAACACACTCGACCCCAAATTGTTCGATTCCATCCTGGAAACCCGCCGTGCCATCGAGCCGCTGGTCGCCGAACTTGCAGCGACGCGCGCGTCGCTGCAGGAGATCGCCGACCTTGAGCTCGCATGGAAAGGCATGGAGGACGCCGGAAGCGACGTTGCGCGCTTTGCCCGCTCGGACGCCGCTTTTCACCAGGTGCTCTACGGCGCCTGCCACAACCCGATCTTCCGCCAGATCGGCGGCATGATCGAGACAGCATTGAATTTCGCGCTGGAGGCGACGGCCAATTCGGTCGACCGGCGCGACGAGGCCGTGAGGGTTCACTACGGCGTCGTTGAAGCGCTGCGCATGCGCGACGCCGCAGCCGCGCGCCGTGCCGCCAACGAGATTCTGGACCTTGCGGCACGCGATCTCGCGCGGGCGAAGAGCCAGAAGAAGCAAGACTGAGCGGGCGCATACATTGGAGTAGTGCCGACACCATGAAGATCACTGCACTCAAGACATTCATCGTCCCGCCGCGCTGGCTGTTTCTCAAGATCGAGACCGACGAAGGCGTCAGCGGCTGGGGCGAACCGGTCGTGGAGGGCCGCGCCCACACTGTCGAGGCCGCGGTGCATGAACTCGGCGACTATCTGATCGGCAAGGATCCCCGGCTCATCGAGGACCACTGGAACGTCATGTATCGCGGTGGCTTCTACCGCGGCGGTCCGATCCTGATGAGTGCGATTGCCGGCATCGACCAGGCGCTGTGGGACATCAAGGGGCGGGCGCTTGGCGTGCCGGTGCATGAGCTGCTTGGCGGACGTTGCCGCGACAGCATCAAGGTCTATTCCTGGATTGGTGGCGATCGGCCATCGGAAGTCGCGGCCGGCGCCAGGGACGTCGTCGCGCGCGGCTTCACCGCGCTCAAGATGAACGGAACCGAAGAACTCCAGATCGTCGACAGCCACGACAAGATCGATGCGGCGATCGAACGTGTCGCCATGGTACGCGAGGCAGTCGGCCCGCATATCGGCATCGCCGTCGACTTCCATGGCCGCGTTCACCGGCCGATGGCCCGGGTACTGGTCAAGGAGCTCGAGCCCTACAGGCTGATGTTCATTGAGGAGCCGGTGCTCAGCGAAAACCGCGAGGCGCTGAAGGAGATCGCGGCACTGTCGTCGGCGCCGATCGCGCTTGGCGAACGCCTCTACAGCCGCTGGGACTTCAAGAGCGTGCTCCAGGAAGGCGTTGTCGACATCATCCAGCCGGATCTTTCGCATGCCGGCGGCATTACCGAATGTCGCAAGATCGCCGCCATGGCCGAAGCCTATGACGTCGCCGTGGCCCCCCACTGCCCGCTCGGCCCGATCGCGCTCGCTGCCTGCCTGCAACTCGACGCGGTGAGCTACAATGCCTTCATCCAGGAGCAGAGCCTGGGCATCCACTACAACAAGACCAACGACCTGATGGACTACGCCAAGAACAAGGACGTGTTCCGCTACGAAGACGGCTATGTCACCATTCCCGACGGCCCTGGGCTCGGCATCGAGGTCGACGAGGAATACGTCAAGGAACGCGCCAAGGAAGGCCATCGCTGGCGCAACCCCATCTGGCGCCACAAGGATGGTTCGTTCGCCGAGTGGTGAGTCGAAGCGGCGGGAGGCCGTTGGCCGGCTATTTGGCCGGCCGAACCTCTTTCGCGGCTTCTACCGCTCCGCCGGCGGATCGAGCCGGTCACTGACGAGTGCCGTCCAGTAGCGAACGCCGTGGACAATGGCCTCGTCGTTGAAATCGTATGCGGGATTGTGAAGCCCGGCAGAGTCGCCGTTGCCCAGCCAGATGATGGCGCCGGGCCGCTTTTCGAGCATGTAGGAGAAGTCCTCCGCGCCCATCGTGCACTGGCAGTTGCCGTTGACCTTGTCGGCGCCGACGACATCGGCGGCGACTGCGATCGCCGCCTTCGTCATCTCTGGGTCGTTGACGGTCACGGGGTAACCGGGGCGCCACTCGATTTCGGCCTGAGCCTCGAAGAGACGCGCGGTGTTGGCAACGATATCCCTGAAACGCTGTTCGACGGCCTTGCGCGTTTTCGCGTCGATCGTCCTGATCGTGCCGCCTATGACGGCCGTCTCAGGGATGACGTTCAAAGCGCCGGTACTGCCTCCGGCGAGATAGGTGACCGACACGACAACCGGGTCGAAGGGATCGACGTTGCGCGAGGCGATCGACTGCAGCGCCAGCACCAGATGCGCGCTGATCAGAACGGGGTCGCGCGATTCGTGCGGCGAAGCGGCATGGGAGCCCTTGCCAGTCAGCGTGACCACGAAGCGGTCAGCGGCCGCCAGCATCGGACCCGGCCGAATAGCGAAGGAGCCGACAGGCAGGCCGGGCTCGTTGTGCATGCCGAAGACCTCGTCGATGCCGAAGCGTTCGAGCAGGCCTTCCTCGATCATCACGCGTCCGCCGGCGCCGCCCTCCTCGGCCGGCTGGAAGATGAGCACGGCCGTGCCGGCAAAATCCCTGGTCGAGGCAAGGTGACGTGCAGCACCGAGCAGCATCGCCGTGTGACCGTCATGGCCGCATGCATGCATCTTGCCCGGGTTCTTCGAAGCATGGGCCAAATTGGTCTGTTCGGCGATCGGCAGCGCATCCATGTCGGCCCGTAGGCCGATGGTGCGGCCGACGCCGAGCTTGCCCTTCACCACCGCGACGACGCCCGACGTGGCAATGCCGGTGACGACCTCGTCGCAGCCGAACGACCTCAGCTTGTCGGCGACGAAGGTCGACGTCGCGGGCAGATCAAACAAGAGCTCGGGATGCTGATGGAGGTGACGGCGCCACTGCGCGGCTTCTTCCGCAATCGTCTCGATCGTCTGTTTTGCTGGCATCTCGTCCTCTTTCAGGCGGCTGGATCTGGCGTGTCGACGCGCGGCGGTCAGTGGACCCGCGCCTGCGTTCACGTCTTCGACGCCTAGGACGAAACGCTTGCCTTCACAAGACGCCAGTGCCACAGACGGGCCAAAGCCACGAATGACGGTCCGCCATGCCTGTAATTGAACAGATCGCCCAGTTCGCCGACGATCTCACCGCGATACGCCAGGACTTCCACCAGCATCCCGAACTCGGCTTCGAGGAGCATCGCACCTCCCAGCGGGTGGCGGATCTGCTTGCCAGCTGGGGCGTCACCGTCGAGCGCGGCATTGGCGGCACCGGGCTGGTCGGCGTCATCGAGGGCAACAGGCCGGGGCGCAGCATCGGCTTGCGCGCCGACATGGACGCCCTGCCGATGGATGAGCTGACCAACCTTCCCTACGCCTCGAAGAACCCCGGCGTGTTCCATGGCTGCGGCCATGACGGACACACCACCATGCTGCTCGGCGCCGCGCGCTATCTCGCCGGCAATCGCGATTTCTCCGGTCGCGCCGTGTTGATCTTCCAGCCGGCGGAGGAAGGTCTCGGTGGTGCCAGAGCGATGCTGCGCGACGGCCTCTTCGACCGCTTCCCCTGCGACGAACTCTATGGAATGCACAATTCGCCCTACCAGGGACACTCCCAGCTGACGATCCGGCCGGGCAAGGCACAGGCCGGGGCGAGCTTCTTCGACATCACGCTGCATGGCCGCGGCAGCCACGGCGCCATGCCCCAGGCCAGCCGCGATCCGATCGCCATTGGCTCCGGCCTGATCAAGGAGATGCAGGAGATCGTGTCGCGCAACATGGACCCGACGCACCCCGCCGTCGTTTCGGTCACGCAGTTCCATGCCGGCTCGGCGTACAACGTCATTCCGGAAACTGCCGTGCTGCGCGGCACCTTCCGCTACTTCGACGAGGCCGACGGCGTGATGATCGAAGACCGCATTCGCAAGCTCTGTGCCGGCTTCGCGCTCGCCCACGAGATCGAGATCGTGGCCGATATCCGCAACATCTTCGACGTGCTGTCGAATGATCCGGAGCGGGTCGGCAACCTCATCGAGGTGGCTCAGGAGATCGTCGGCGACAAGGCACAGCCGAGCGCGGAACTGACGATGGGATCGGAGGACATGGCCGATCTGCTACGCGTGGTTCCGGGTGCTTTCTTCAATCTGGGGCATGGCGGAACCGTTCCGCTGCACAATTCCGGATTTATTTTCGACGACACGATCCTGCCTGTCGGCGCCAGCCTGCTGGCCCGGCTCGTCGAGGTGCGCGGCGCAGCCTGAGCGCGGCCGCGCCAATAAAATCAATTTCTTGATCTGAGGACTTCGCTCGATCCCGACATCGCTGCCGGGATGGGCGGAGCTTTGCCTTTGCGATCCGCGATGCCGCCAGCCCGGCGGCATCGGGAAGTCGGCTCATTTTTTAGCTTGACCGTATGCACGGACGAGAGCATTAGTTGCGCAAAGTGGAACTCGAGTTCCATTTAATGGAACGACTCGGAGGAGCAATGTCGGTCCTGAACAATGCCGCAGATGTGCTGAGGTGCTTCGGCAAGGACTGTCCTGACCTGACGGTTTCGGACGTCGTGAGACTGCTCGGCATGCCGAAGGCCAATGCGTCGCGCCTGTTGAAGGCGATGCGCGAGGCCAACATGTTGGAGACAATCGGCGACAGCCACCGGCACCGCCCGGGCCGCCTGATGCTCGACCTAGCCGCAGCCTACCGACGTTCCTCGCTGCTGATCGGCCGCGCCAGCGAAGTGGTCGCCGAAGCCAGCGCCATCTATGGCCACACCGGCTACATCTCCGTCCGCGACGGCAAGGAAGTGACCGCCGTTGCCGACTTCCAGGGCACCAACGCACTGCGCGTCGTCAGCAACATCGGCCGGCGCCTGCCTGCCCATCTCAGCGCGACCGGCCGCTCGCTGCTGGCGCGGCTTGGCGAAGAGGCCGTCCATGCGCTCTACGCTGGACACGGCGCGCTGGCTGATCTGACCGAGGAACTCTCGAAAGTACGGCACCAGGGCTTCGCCTATTCGAGCCAGGAGGCGACACCCGGCGTCGACGCCATCGCGATATCGATCGCCGACCCGCGCACTGACGAGGCCGTCAGCCTCTGCATCGTTTACCCCCACGCACTCGTGGACATCAAAGGCCGCGACGAGATGATCGCCGCCCTCGCCAAAGGGGCGGCCCGCATCGCCGAGGACCTGGGCGACAGCGCCTTCGTCGCCCCCCGGATTTGAAGAAAAAGGACATCAGTAATGAGTGATCTGCCCAACCGCTGGCGCGTCGGGTTCGACATTGGTGGAACCTTCACCGACTTCGTGCTCTATGACAGCCAGAACCATTCCGTCACGCTGCACAAGCGACTGACCACGCCGCATGACCCGTCCCAGGCCGCACTCCTTGGCCTGCAGGAACTGCTGGACCTGCAGAGCATCAAGCACGGCGACGTCGGCGAAATCGTCCACGGCACCACGCTGGTCACCAACGCTGTCATCGAACGCAAGGGCGCGCCGGTCGGCCTGATCACGACACGCGGCTTCCGCGACCTGCTCGAAATGGGCACCGAGCAGCGCTACGACATCTATGACCTGTTCGTTTCGTTCCCCGATCCGATGGTCAGCCGTGACCTGCGCCTCGAGGTCGACGAACGCATGACCGCATCGGGCGACGTGGAAACCGCGCTCGACGAAGCCCAGGTCCTGCTGGCAGCCAAGGCGCTTGTCGCACAGGGCTGCGAGGCGGTGGCCATCGCCTTCATCCATTCCTATGCCAATTCGGCGCACGAGCGCCGTGCCGCCGACATCATCCGCGCCGCCTTCCCCGAGCTGTCGATCTCGATGTCGAGCGAGGTCGTGGCAGAAATGGGCGAATACCAGCGCACGGTCACGACCTGCGCCAACGCCTTCGTGCAGCCGCTGATGCATCGCTACCTGACCAAGCTGGAGAAATCCTTGCGTAGCGTGGGTTTTGCGGGCCCGCTTCGTCTCATGCATTCCGCTGGCGGCCTGATGTCGCTGGAGACTGCACGCGACTTCCCGATCCGGCTGCTGGAAAGCGGCCCGGCGGGCGGCGGCCTCGCCACCGCGCTGTTCGGCAAGGCTGCCGGCCTGTCCGACGTCATTTCCTTCGACATGGGCGGCACCACCGCCAAGGCCTGCATGATCGAGAACGGACGCGCCGAAATCTCGCCGATGATGGAGGCCGCGCGCGTCCATCGTTTCGTCAAGGGTTCCGGCCTGCCGATCAAGGCGCCTGTCATCGAGATGATCGAGATCGGCGCCGGTGGCGGTTCGATCGCCGCCATCGACGACGTCGGCCTGTTGAAGGTCGGCCCTCACTCCGCGAGCTCCGATCCGGGCCCGGCCTGCTACGGCATGGGCGGCAAGCAGCCGACGGTCACCGACGCCAACCTCACGCTCGGCTATTACGATCCCAACTTTTTCCTCGGCGGTCGCATGAAGCTCGACCTTGAGGCGGCACGTGCTGCCATTGCGCGCGTGGCCGAGCCCTTGAACCTGACCATCGAGGAAGCTGCACTCGGCATCCACAAGGTGGTCGTCGAGAGCATGGCCTCGGCCGCGCGCGTGCATCTGGTCGAGCGCGGCAAGGATCCGCGCGAATATTCCATGGTCGGTTTCGGCGGCGCCGGCCCGGCGCACGCGGTCGACGTGGCGCGCGCCATGGGCATCAGCTCCGTGCTGATCCCGCCGGCATCGGGTGCCGCATCGGCGCTCGGTTTCCTTGCAGCTCCCTTGTCCTTCGAAGGCGTGCGCTCGCTGCGTGTCGAGCTGAAGTCCGGTTTCGACGCGGAAGCAGTCAATCGCGTGCTGACGAGCCTCGAAGACGAGGGCCGCCACCAGCTGTCACGTTCGGACATCGCTGCAGCGGATACTGTGGTCGAGCGCAGCGCCGACATGCGCCTTGTGGGGCAGATGCATGACATCAGCGTGCCACTTCCCGCTTCCGAGCTGAGCGAAGCCGATCTGCCGGCGATACGCGAGGCCTTTATACGCGCATATTCCGCCCGCTATGCCGCACCTTTCGAAGGCGCGCGCTTCGAGTCCGTCAACTTCCGCGTTCGTGTCGCAGGCCCCACGCCGCAGCTTTCGCTCACCGGCGCCACCGGCGGCGGCGACACCGCGGCCCGGATCAAGGGCCACCGCGTCTGCTGGTTCGACGAAGGCAAGTTCGAGACGGCGGTCTATGACCGCTACGCGCTGCGGACCGGCGATACCATCCCCGGACCTGCAATCATCGAGGAACGGGAGTCCACCACCGTCGTCGGCCCGTCGGACAGCGTGACGATCGACGCAGGCCAGAACCTCTGCGTTCAAGTCGGCGCACTCAAGGCCATCGATGCATTCGTGACCGCCGACATGACGCGGGCCGAGGCAGTGTCCCGCATCAAGGGCGACCCGATCGGCCTCGAGATCATGTGGTCGCGCCTCGTCAATGTTGTCGAGGAGATGTGGCTCACCGTGTGCCGGACGGCATTTTCGCTGGTTATCGCCGAGGCCCAGGACTTTGCCTGCGAACTGCTCGACAAGGACGGCGAAACGCTGGCTCACAGCCCGCGCGCAATGCCGGTCTTCAACCTGACGCTTCCCCGCGCGGTCAAGGCGCTGCTGGAGCGCTATCCGGCGGAGACACTCAAGCCCGGCGACGTTCTGATCACCAACGACCCGTGGCTCTGCGCCGGCCATCTCTTCGACATCGCCATCGTCACGCCTGCCTTCCGCAACGGCAAGCTTGTCGGCCTGATGGGTACTGTCGGCCACGTCTCGGACATCGGCGGCACCAAGGATTCGCTCCATGCCCGCGAGATCTACGAGGAGGGCCTGCAGATCCCGCCGATGAAGATCTTCGAGGAGGGTAGGCCCAACGAGACGCTGATCCAGCTCATCCGCCAGAACGTCCGTAACGGCGACCAGGTGCTGGGCGACATCTTCTCCTTCGTCGCGGCCAACAAGCTCGGGGCGGAACGGCTCGACGCCTTCATGCATGACTATGGCATGCATGATCTCGGCGCCCTTGCCGAAGTCGTTCAGGGCTTGTCGGAAAAGGCCATGCGCGACGCGATCCGGGCGCTGCCCGATGGCGAATACCGCTCGGTCATCACCAACAACCCGCTGGGCGAAACGATCAGCTATCCGGTTCTGGTCAAGGTGGAAGGCGACAGCATCTCGGTCGATTTCGCCGGCGCCCCGCCGCAGCTGCCGCAAGGCGGCTTGAACTCGACGCTGAACTACACGGCAGCACATGCGACCTACCCGCTGAAGTGCATGCTCACTCCGACGGTGCGCGGCAATGCCGGCTGCTATCGTCCGTTCACCGTGACCGCGCCCGAAGGTTCGATCCTGAACCCGACCTATCCGGCTGCCGTGAACCTGCGTACCCGTACCGGCTGGTATCTCGCGCCGAATATCTTTTCGGCGCTCGCATCGGCCTCGCCCGACATGGTCCAGTCGTTCACCGGACTTGCGGTTGCGGCGAACGTCTATGGCCAGACCAAGGACGGGCAGTTCTATTCGGACATGCTCTTCTGCGGCGGCGGCCAGGGCGGCTCCGAGCGCGGCGACGGCCACTCCTCGCTGCTGTGGCCGACTTCGGCGGCCAACACCTCCATCGAACTGATGGAAAGCCGCGTGCCGGTCCTGGTGCTCGAGAAGGCGTTCCGTGCGGACAGCGGCGGCGCCGGCAAGAAGCGCGGCGGGCTTGGCCAGGTCATTCGCTTCCGCAAGCGCGACGAGGACGGGTTGGAGATGCTCGTCTCCGTCTACCCCGAGGGCGTCGACAATCCGATCGATGGCCTATTCGGCGGACAGGCTGGCGGCGGGGCTCGTGGACGCGTGCTCTCCACAGACGGCCGCGTGCTGCGCGATTGCGGCACCGGCGAGCTGGTCTCGCTGCACCGGACCGACCAGGTGGTGGAACTCGTCCTCGCCGGTGGCTCCGGCTACGGCAACTCCGCCGAGCGCGACGCAGCCGCAATCTCCCGCGATCTGGCGCTCGGCTTCGTGACGCCGGACCACGTCGCGCTCAACTACCGCAAGGAACCGGGAACGCCGGGCACCGTGACGCCGCAAGAGAACGTGGCCTGGGCGTGAGCCCCATCGAGATCCGGCGGCGCCCGGCCATCTGGCGCCGCCCATTTGCAATGACGACCAGACATCCGACAGGAGCAATGCAATGACCTCTGACCAGTTCAACATCTCGCGGCGCGGCCTGCTGGCCCTGGCCGGCGTGGGCCTCGCCACATCAGTTTTTCCCCGCGCACTCTTCGCGCAGTCGGGCGGCGTCCTGATCATCGCCGCAGGCCAGGACATCCCCAATTTCGATCCGCACACCGCGACGGGCTATTCGTCCTCGTTCTTCATGCGCAACGTCTATGACCCGCTGGTGCGCATCTCGGGCAATCCGCCGGTGCCGGCACCCGGCATCGCCGAGAGCTGGACCGTCAGCGCCGACGGCACCGAGTATACCTTTGTCCTCAACAAGGCCGCCAAGTTCCACTCCGGCAATGCCGTCACCGCCGACGACGTCGTCTACTCCTTCGCCCGCGCCCTGAAGCTCGCCAAGGGCAACTCCTGGATGATCCGCGACATCGTCACCGCCGAAGGCGTGACAGCGGTCGACGCCGGCACGGTGAAATTCAAGCTCGCAACACCGTTCGCGCCGTTCCTGCAGGTGCTGCCGTGGATCTTCGTCGTCGAGAAGGCGGTGGTCGAGGCCAATCTCGGCAGCGATGCTGGCGAGACCTATCTCATGACCAATACTGCCGGCTCGGGTCCGTTCGCTGTCGCCCGCTTCGAGGTCGGCACGCTCTACCAGCTGGCACGCGCGCCCGAAGCGTGGCAGGCCGGTGGCGGCAACCTCGAGGGCGTGATCTGGCAGATCGTGCGTGAGACCGCCACCCAGCGGCTGATGATCCAGCGAGGCGAGGCGCATATCGCCACCGACCTCACCAGCGAAGACATGGACGCGCTGAAGGATGCCCCCGGCGTCGTCAGCGTCATCGAACCGGAATACCGCACCTTCTCGATCAAGATGAACACGCAGCACGGTCCCTGCGCCGACATCAACCTGCGCAAGGCGATCTCTTACGCTACGAACTACAAGGCGATTCTCGACGCCGCGGGTTATGCCGACCCTATGAATGGCCCGCTGCCCAAGGGCATCCTCGGCTTCAATCCCGACCTCGTCGCTTATGGCACCGATATGGCCAAGGCGAAGGAATACATGGCGAAGTCGGCCAAGCCGGAAGGCGGCTTCAAGCTCAAGATGTACCACGTCTCGGGTCTTGAGCAGCAGCGCCGCTGGGCGCTGATCATGCTCGACAGCCTCAAGCAGCTCAACATCGACCTCGAGATCGTGCCCATGAACTGGCCCGACATGGTCACCGCCTGCAAATCGCCCGAAACCTTCCCTGACCTGTTCCCGGTCTACCAGACGGCGAACTACGGCGATCCTGACAACATCGCCTATGCGGCCTACCACTCGTCGCGCAACGGCGCCTGGCAGAACGCCGTCTACAAGAACCCGGAAGTCGACGCTCTCATCGATGCCGGCCGCAAGGAGATCGACCAGGCCAAGCGCGTCGCGATCTACGGCGAATTCCAGAAGAAGGTCGTCGAGGACGCCCCTGACGTCTTCGGCGTGCTGGAGCGCCGCAAGCTCGCCATGCGCGACAATGTGAAGGACTACCACTTCACGCCGGTCGCCTCCAACGCGATCGAGGCCTGGGCCCTGTCGCTCGGCTAAGTCGAACATTTGGCGGGCCTTCGGGCCCGCCAAAGCTCCAAACAGAGGACATCGGCAATGCTGCATTTCATCCTGCGGCGGCTTCTGCTGCTCATACCGGTCATCGTCGGGCTGACGATCATCATGTTCGCCATCGCGCGCCTTCTGCCGGGCGATCCGGTGGCGCTCGCCGCAGGTCCAAACGCAACGCAAGCCGAAATCGCAGCACTTGCCGTGGAATACGGTCTCGATAAACCGATCTGGGTGCAATACGGCACCTATGTCTCCGGACTGGTCCATGGCGACCTCGGCACGTCGCTGCTGACACGCCGTCCCGTCGCCGCCGATATCAAGGCCTATCTCCCCGCGACCCTCGAACTCGTCTTCGCCGCGATGTTCATCGCAGTCGTGGTCGGCATCCCGCTCGGCCTCGTCACCGCCGTCTGGCGCAACCGCTGGCCAGATTATCTTGCCCAGGTCGGCGCCATCGGCGCGATCTCCATGCCGCGCTTCTTCCTCGGCCTGCTTCTGCAGCTCTGCTTTGCCATGTGGCTGATGTGGCTGCCGCTCGGCGGCCGCCTGCCGATCGTCGTCATCCCGCCGCGCTTCGTCACCGGCTTCCTGACCATCGATTCATTGATCGCGGGCAATTGGAATGCCTTCTTCATGTCGCTCCGCCATCTGGCGTTGCCGGCCATCGCCATGTCGCTGTCGCCGCTCGCCACGATCATGCGCATGATGCGTGCCTCGACGATCGAGGTGATGCAGCAGGACTATGTGATGACCGCGCGCGCGCTCGGCCTGCCCTCGCGCAAGATCATCACCAAATACGTCGCCCGCAACGCCGTCTCGGCGACGCTGACCGTGATCGGCCTCTATTTCGGCTGGCTGCTCGGCGGCACGGTGCTGGTGGAAACAGTCTTCGACTGGCCCGGTCTCGGCCTCTACGCCACCAAGGCCATCGTCTCGCAGGACATGATGCCGGTGATCGGCGTCGCCCTGGTGATCGGCCTGCTGTTCGTCTTCGCCAACCTCGTCATCGACCTGCTCTACGGCGTCATCAACCCCAAGGTCCGCTACTCATGACCACCACCGAGCACAACACCGCGGACGATTTCGCCACGCCGCGCCGCGACAGGCTGCGCCGCGCCTTCTTCCGCTTTTCGCAGAGCAAGCTGTCGATGCTGGGTGCCGTCATCGTCGCGGTGGTGGTGTTCTTCACCGTCTTCGGCACCGTGCTCGCCCCCTACCCCGAGCACATCGCCGGTGGCGTCGACACCGCCTCCCGCTTCATGGCTCCATCCGCCGCCCACCCGTTCGGCACCAACGAACTGGGCCAGGACGTGCTGTCGCTGGTCATGGCCGGCACCACCGTGTCGGTGCTCGCCGGCCTTGGTGTCGTGCTGATCGGCTCGGTGATCGGCACGCTGGTCGGCGCCGTTGCCGGCTTCGCCCGCGGCTGGGTCGACGAGGTGCTGATGCGGCTGACCGACCTCACCTTGACCATCCCCGGACTGATCCTTGCCATGGCGATTGCCGCGGCCCTCGGCTCGGGCTTCGGCAATATGGTGATCGCGATCGCCCTGTCATGGTGGCCTGGCTATGCGCGACTGGTGCGCGGCGAGGTGCTGGCCGCGCGCGAGGAAGTCTACGTGACCGCCGCTCGCGCGCTTGGCGCCACACCCAAGCGCATCCTCTTCCGCCATATCCTGCCCAACGTCGTCTCGCCCATCATCGTCAAGATGTCGCTCGACATGGGCTTTGCGATTCTCACAGTGGCGGGCCTTGGCTTCATCGGCATCGGCGTCCGCCCGCCGACCCCCGAATGGGGCACGCTGCTTTCGATCTCGCGTTCCTACATGCCCGACTACTGGTGGACGGCGATGGCGCCAGGCATGGCGATGTTCCTTGCGGTGTTCGGCTTCAATCTTCTCGGCGACGGCCTGCGCGACATCCTCGATCCGAAAGCGAGGCGCTGAGATGACTGTCCCTCTCCTTTCAATCCGCGACCTGCACCTTAGGATGTCGAGCTTCGACGGCCGGGCACATGTCCTGAACGGCATTAATCTCACCGTGAACCGGGGCGAGATCTGGGGCCTTGTCGGCGAAAGCGGTTGCGGCAAATCGCTGACCGGCCTGTCGGTCTCGCGCCTGCAGCCGACGCCGCCGGCGCATTACACCGCAGGGGAAATCCTGCTCGACGGCCAGGACCTTCTCAAGCTCAGCCCTGCCCAGATGCAGCGCCTGCGCGGCAACCGCATCGGCATGATCTTCCAGGACCCGACGACGAACCTTAATCCTGCGTTCCGCATCGGCGAACAGCTCGTCGACGTGGCATTGGCGGCAGCGCAGCACGATCCCGCGGTCATGGACTGCCCGCCCAACGCCAGCCGGCACGCACGCCGCCAGGCCGCGCGCAAGCTGGCAGGCGAGATGCTGGCCCGCGTCGGCATCCCCAACGCACTGGCCCGGCTCGACGACTACCCGCATCAGTTCTCCGGCGGCATGCGCCAGCGCGTGCTGATCGCCATGGCGCTGATCGGCCGTCCTGACCTGCTGATCGCCGACGAGCCGACGACGGCACTCGATGTTTCGGTCCAGGCCCAGATCCTCGAGCTCATCAAGAACAGCGTCAAGGACTTCGACATGGGCGTCGTGCTCATCACCCACAATCTCGGCGTTGTCGCCCAGACATGCAGCCATGTCGCTGTCATGTATGCCGGCAACATCGTCGAAAGCGGGCCGGTTGCCGCGGTCATCGGCAACCCCGTCCATCCGTACACGCGTGCCCTGATGTCGGCGATCCCGACCCGGGAAACCAAGCGTGGCGCGCTTCGCGGCCTGGCGGGCTCGGTCCCGAACCTCATTGTGCCGCCGCCGGGCTGCCGCTTTGCGCCCCGTTGCCAGTTCGCCCTGCCCGCTTGCGTTGCGGCGATGCCGGCGTCGGTACCCGTCGGCGACAGCCATGCCGTCGCCTGCATTCGCGCGACCGAGATGGAGGCGCTCGTCGATGACTGAGATCATGCTTGAGATCGACAACGTCTCGAAAATCTACCCCGGGCGTCGCGGCATCTTCGGGACATCGCAAGAAGTCCATGCGCTGAAGAATGTGTCGCTCAGCGTGCGCAAGGGCGAGAGCTTTGGCCTTGTCGGCGAAAGCGGTTCGGGCAAGACGACGCTCACCCGCTCCATCCTGCATCTGGAAACGCCGACTTCGGGCAGCATCCGCGTGCAGGGCCAGGACCTCGGAAAATTGTCCGATGCCGAGCTGCGGCGGCTGCGCGCGCGCGTCCAGATTGTCTTCCAGGATCCCTATGCCTCGCTCAACCCGCGCATGTCCGTTTACGATATCGTGACCGAGCCATTGGTCATCCACCACGAGACGCTGGGCCTGACCAACAGGCAGCGCAGCGACCGCGCAGCAGAGCTTCTGTCGCTCGTCGGCATGGGTCCCCAGCACCTCCACCGCTATCCGCACGAATTCTCCGGCGGCCAGCGCCAGCGCATCTGCATCGCCCGCGCCCTCGCCTCGGGACCGGAGCTACTGCTTCTCGACGAGCCGACCTCGGCGCTCGACGTCTCGGTGCAGGCGCAGGTTCTCAATCTGCTGTGCGAGTTGCAGGATCGCCTCGGCCTGACATATTTCTTCATCAGCCACGATCTGGCGGTGGTGCGTTATCTCTGTGACCGTGTGGCCCTGATCAACCGCGGCGAGATCGTCGAACAGGGCGATTGTGCCCAGATCTTCGACGCTCCGAAGAGCGAATATGCCCGCATGCTGATCGGCGCGATGCCGGAAGTGAAGGTGCCAGCAAGGACAGGCAGCAACACCTAGGCTGGATCGAGACGTGGGATAAGACCGGAGTCCGCGAGCCACCGAGCCGGTACTTTTGCCACGCCAATCAAAAGACCAGTTTGACTTGCGGAGCCGGCACTGGTTCCGCCAATGCCGGTAGCGGCAACCGTGAACATTCAGGCTTGTGCCGTCGGTCAGCCTCGTCCGCCAAGCTGTCCCGGTAGCGCGTGATGGCAATGTCGCGGTCGCCCTGCCGTCTCCACCCGTGGTGCCGGCGATGGCTGCTGGATGCTCGCGCCTGCCTGTGCAGTTAGCGTCACTGTGCCGGCCTAAATAATGCCCCAGGCGCGATAGCGTCCCCTGCCGGTGATTTCGCGCAGGTCGAGCTCACCGATGAGATTGAGCGCGCCCGCGGTGGTGACGCCGAGTTCCTTCTCGATCATGCCGCTGCTGACCAGCGGTCGCGACAACACCAGGTCAATGAGCTTTGGCAGTCTCGACGTCGAGCGCCGGCCCTTGAGCCGCCGCTCCATCTGCGCCCTGGCAAGCATCAGCCGGTCATGCTCCCTGATCCCCGCCGCCGCACCTTCGTGGGCACCGTCGAGAAAGGCGATCAATCTCGTCGTGCGGTCGCGCGATTGCCGGCGCTCGCGTCCAATAGCTCGCGCCCCGACATATAGCGCCGCAAGCTGGCCGGTGGTCGTGCCGGCCTGCCGCAACAATGCGCTGACGAGCAGACGTCCGAGCCACGGCGCGTGCTGCAGCGGCGCAATCGCGGTCCAGGCGTCAAAGGCGACCGCACCGCGCAGCATCGCCGGCAAACCCTCGACTTTGGCAAGCACGGCCTTCCACTCGGCCAGCCGCTCCGGCTCGTCCCAGTCGCTGTCATAGAGCAGCGGATTCCGGTCAGCTGCAGCATCGCCCTTCGTGGCGGTCCCCGCCTCTGCACGCACCGTTGCATCGCGTCCGGCCGTGGCGGGCGCCCGTGCCGCGTCGAGCACTGCATTGGCGCGGCCAAGCGCTGCATCCAGCGCCGCCAGTTCGGCGCTGAGGCTCCCTGAGCCGAGGCTGTCGTCCTCCGGTTCCTGCTCGTGATCCTGGCCGTCGGCAGCGCTGCCCTCCCCCGGCAACTGCGAATCCGGCCGCATCGGCCCCGCCGCAGCAAACCTTCCGCACAATACGGCAAGCCCGTCGCGGCCAAGAGCCCAGTCCGGCTTGTTGGCCAGGATCTGGCGCCTGAGCCGCAGGATTTCATGGGCGCGGGTGAGTTCATGCGTCGGCGCCCGCAGATCCATGTGGGCGTCGTGCAGCACCAGGTCCTCGACATGCACCAGTTCACCATCGAGCCACAGTGCCGAGACCGCATCGGCGAAGTGCGCGCGTTCGACAAAGCCCGGTCCGACCGGCGAGCGGCTGGTGCGTTCATCGAGACGCACCAGCGCCTCGGATGCCCGCATGGCGGGTCCGACGAGGTCTCCTAGAGGCAAATCGGTTAGCGCGTAAGGCATTGATTAACCTTAACACAATAGTCGATTATAAAGCCATCTCGCTGTTTACTTGAGTCATGCGGGATCGTCGATTTCTCGAAATTAACTAACGATAATGTCTTCTTATCGATAGTGATGGATTTCAGGCTCAAAATCGCTAGAATCAGGCCCGAACCCAGCCGTTTGCGGCACGAAATTGCGCTGAAAAATGGGGCCTCATGGCCAAACGTCCAAAACCCGGCACCAACCGCGACGAGGCGCAAAGCATCGCCCGCCGCGCCGAGGCACTCGATGCGCTTGACGGCATTCTGCCCTTCGACCGCCGCGACCGCCTGGCGTTGGTGCTCAGCGACGACGACGTCGCCACCTTGCGCCACCTCGCCAACCAGGGCCTGGGCGAAAACTCGCTGCGCGCTCTGGCTTCGGACCTGTTCTACATCGAGGCCTGGTGCCTGGCTGCGACCGGCACCGTGCTGCCGTGGCCGGCACCCGAGCCGCTGCTGCTGAAGTTTGTCGCCCACCATCTATGGGATTTTTCCCGCCGCGAAAGCGACGCGGCACACGGCATGCCCGCCGAAGTCGCTTCGGCATTGGCAGCTCAGGGTGTGTTGCGGGTAACAAAAAAGCCGCACGCTCCGGCAACCGTCCGGCGCAAGCTGTCGAGCTGGTCGACCTTGACCAGATGGCGCGGCCTGACGGGCCACTTCAACGCACCCGGGCTCAACAGCGCGATCAAACTCGCGGTCCGCGCCGCCGGCCGGCCGCGCCTCCGCAAGAGCCAGAAGGCGGTCACGGCGGACGTACTGGCAGCTGTCCTGCAGGCCTGCGCTGGCGACAGCATGACTGATTGCCGCGACCGGGCCCTGCTGCTTTTCGCCTTTGCCTCCGGCGGCCGTCGCCGCAGCGAGGTCGCCGCCTTGAGGCTCGAACAGCTGGTCGAGGAAACGCCGGTGCTATCCGACCCGCAAGATACCAACGGCGACACGCTGCCGTGCCTGAAGATCCGCCTCGGTCGCACCAAAACCACCAACGCCGATACGGATACGGCTGTATTCCTGATCGGCCGCCCGGTCCTGGCTCTCAAGGACTGGATTTCCCGGGCCGAACTCGTCGAAGGTGCAGTGTTCCGCGCCATCGACCGCTGGGGCCATGTCCAGCGCCGCGCGCTGACCCCGCAGGCAGTCAACCTCATCCTCAAGCGCCGCATCGCCGAAGCTGGACTGGATCCAGCCGAATTCTCGGCGCATGGCCTGCGTTCGGGCTATCTCACCGAGGCCGGCCGCCACGGCATCCCGCTGCTCGATGCCATGCAACAGTCTTTGCACCGCTCGGTCAGCCAGGCCTCGCACTACTACAACGACGCCGAACGCAAGCTTGGCCGCGCCGCGCGGCTGGTCGTGTAACCTCTGGTCTAAAGCCAGGATGCCGGGGTCTTTGGAAGACGCTGATCGGGATCGATGACCTTGAGCGATGGCTGGTCCGGACCGTTCCAGCGCCACAGGGCAACACAATTGCCGCCAGGCGACATGAAGGAGGGGTAGACGACGCCGTCGAAACCTTCGGCCAGCAGGCGCTGCCGCAGTAGGTGGGTTTCAGGCGTCCTGCCCTCGTCGAGATCGGCCCGCCACTCGCATCGGTGAATGGCCGGATCCACGCCGAGTTCCTGCAGCGCCGTCGGATCGGTCAACTCGGCCAGGGCCGCATCGGCAAGTTCGAGTTGTGCGATCAGCGCCGGATGCTGGACGAAACCCTGATTGTATTCGGCCCAGGCCGTCGACAACTCGCAGGCCGCATATAGCGTTGGCGCACCGACCGGATTCCAGCGCCCGCCAAAACGCGCTGCACCCTCGCCTGAAAGTGGCATATGGGCCCAGCGCGGCACGAAGGCCCGCCACAACGTACGACGCTGCCGCGAGCTCGCTTCAGGCATAAACGCCGGAGCGCACCGCCTCCAGATAGGCCAGGACCTTGTCGGCCTTGCCCTCGCCAACCAGGTCATAGGCGGTCTTGCCGGCCCAGCCGGGGATAGGCTGATGCTTGAACCAGATCGCCGCGCGGTTTTCGTCGCCGGCCATTTCGGCAGCCATTGCCAGGATGCGGACGACGGGGCTGAGTGCCTGGTCGACCTTGCGCGCACCCGAACGTGCCGTCAGCGTGTTGCGAGCAACGCCGACGAGCCGGGCCAGGTCTGCCTGGGTCACGCCCAGCAATTCCGACACGCGGCGGGCCGACAGGAACTGCGACCGGGCCTCACCGAAATGGGCCGCCGACATTCCCAGACTCTGAGCTGCCATGACACGCTCCTGTCTCAATTTGATATCCATGACGTCAATATGTGCTCATTTCGAGCGCAATTCAAGCTCAACCAGCCTCGCCTCGAGCGTGGATATCACCCTGCCCTCGCCCGTGCATCACCCCCCTTGCCGCGCAGCAGCGCCATCAGCACCGGCCCGATCGAGAATTCGCCGGCCCTTGCCTTGGCGGTCAGGCTGCGCAGATAGCCGCCGGGGCTCGCAATCGCCTCCCCCTTCTGCAGCATCGCCGCCACCATGATCGCGGCATCCACCGCCCCCATCGCCTCGCAGGCCTGGTTCCACGCATCCGGACTGACGCCGAGCGCGCCGCGCACCAGGTTTGCCGTTTCAACCAGATCCGCCCAGCCCGAAATGCCGTTGCGTGCGTAATCGGCAATATCAGGGCAGGCACGCAGCACCATGCCAAGCGGATAACCCGTTGGCGGCTGGCTCTTCGTCTCCAGTTTCACCGCAGCGGTCGTCCCTTGGCCTTTTTCGAGGCCGGGTTCAAGTTCATGAAGGTGTGTATTTGAATTCTGTATGTGGCGCTCGAAATGAGACTCATTGGCGCTTGTTTCTTCAGTTTTAACGTGACTTTCCAGCGTCTTGCGCACCTCCTGGGCAAGCAGAGCGAGTTCTTCGGCAATCGGCTCGAGCTCAAGCCGGCTCGCCGTGCGTGGAATCGTCGCCGCGATCTCGCGATATTCGAGATGCAGGCGCTGCCAGTCGGCCGCAATCCCCTCCTCAAGGCCAAAGGCGATCATCTTGGCGATGTCACGGCGCAGGATGGTGATGCGCTCGCGTACGAGCAACAGCGCCCGCCTTTCAGCCCTGACAGCCTCGGCCAAACGTTCGAACTCTTGCGCCCGGGCCAGTAGTGGCGTCAGGTCGAAGCCGAAGGCCTGCTCGATTGCCCCGTCATAGCCCTTGCGGGCGTAACGCTTCCCATTGGGGCTGTCGCGGCGCACCACAAGGCCGCAATCGACGAGCACCGACAGATGCCGTCGCAATGTCGCCGGCGCCATGCCATGCGCCCTGAGCGCCAGCTGGGCATTGGAAGGAAACACCACCAGCCCCTCCCCTTCCACGAGATCCGTGTCGGGATGGAAACTCAGCAGCGCGTTGAGTACGGCAAGCGCGCGATCGCTGGCGCCAAGCAATCCCTTGGCCTCGCAGACGGCGCGAAACACCTGCCATTTATTGGTGCTGGCGCCAGGCGCACAGCTGCCGGCCGCCATCTGACCTGCCACCATGGCAAGCGACAGCGACCGCCGCCCAAAGGGCGTCGTCGAAATATGCTCGATCATCTTCGTTTACCTCACTTGGAGGCAAGCCAAAGGCGTTCCGGAACGCGTCCAGTGGTTGACAAGTCAGCCCGGAAATGATTCTCTCACAATTGCTACATTGATGAGGGCTTCCGGAATGGCGACGTTTCGGGGGCCTTTTTCTTGCCGGTTATCCTTCTTATTCCGATCCTCTACACATTGGCACGGACGCTTTACGCTCCCCGTTTCGCGGGCGGCGCTGCGGTGAAGCATGCGCCTGTCTCGCTAGCCGTGAACAAATCTAGTCTTGCCCGGCCGCTGGGCCGCGCTCCTGTTTGAACCTTTCCAACAGCCTGGGCAGTTCCTCGCCGAGGAAATCCTCGAAGCCATCGGCAATCTTTTCCAGAAAATCGACCCTGGCCTTGCCCTTGGTAACAATCAGATTCGCCACCGCCCTGCCCTTGCCGTCACGGATTTCGCGAGCGGCGCCGACAACCGGCTGGCCCCTGCGCTGCAGCCGCGTGAACAAAAGGTTGAAGCGCTCGTCGCTCGTCGCTGCGCGAAACCGTTCGCTGGTGGTCTCGTCGTCGGCCTTGACGCGCGCCGCCTCGCCCTTCAGCAGCTCGGCGAGCGCCATCCAGCGCGGCCGACCGACCTTGGGCGCGGCGCCTATGGCGCGCACGATATGTTCCGGCACGGCATCCGCGACCTGCAGGAAGCGTGTCATCTCGGCCTTGTGCAGTGACAACGCATCCTGCACCAGGCCACGCTCGAAGCCTCGGCCGATCAATTCGTGCGCGAACAGCGCCCGCTCGATGAAGGACAGATCGCGCCGCTCGCTGTTTTCCTTGCCCTGGGCAAGCACCAGCTCGACATCGGACAGCGGCCGGACGATCGCCAGGACGGGAATGCCAAGCTTGCCTGCCGCGCGGACGCGACGATGGCCATAGGCCGTCTGGTAGCGCCCCGGCTTGTCGGGATGCGGCCTGAGCAGCACGGGAACCTGCTGGCCTGACGTCTCGATGCTGCTGACCAGTGCGTCGAAATCCGCATCCTGCGCGCCATTGTCGAGCCGGTCGGCAACAAACGACGCCTCGATGAGCGTCGCATCCACCTGGGACACGCGTTCGGAGGCATCCAGGCTTTCCTTCAGCCTGCGCGCCTCCTCGACCTCCTTGGACAGCCCCCCGAGCGACAGCCCCATCGCCTTGACGGCACCCGAAGCGCTGCGCGGGCGTGCCGCGTCCGGCTCGGCCGATTTCGTTTCCGGTGCCTTGTCGGCCGGAGCTGCGGGCACCGGTGCTGGTTCAACGGTGCCGAACAACGCCTTGAGCTGGTCCTTGCGGTTCAATGCCATGCCAGCCTCCCTCACGCTGCCCGGTTCCAGGCCTTGAGCATCAGGCCCTCGATCTCGCCGTTGACAGCTGTCAACGACTCCATGGCGCGGTCATAGGTGGCGCGGCTGAAGCTCTCGCGCGACACTTCGTAAAGCGTCTGTTTGGTCAGGCCGGCATCGGAGAACGCCGTCGACTTGACCAGAGGCGCGGTCAGCACGCGATCGCCAAACAGCGAGCGCAGGAAGCCGACTATCTGTGTCTGGGGGCCATCATTGGGCTCGTAGCGCGTGATCAAGTAGCGCATGAAATCGAAGTTAAGCTCACCGCCCGCCTCGCGCACCACCGACAAAAGGTCGGCGGTCATGAACAGGAACTGGCTCATCGACGCGACATCGAGCATCTGCGGATGGATCGTCACAAGCACCGACGTCGCCGCACACAGTGCCGACAGCGTCAGGAAGCCAAGCTGTGGCGGGCAGTCCATGACGACGATGTCGTAGTCGTCGGCCACTGTCCGCAGCGCCTCCTGCACCCGGGCGAAAAACATCGCCTTGCTGTCGCCTGCCTGGCGTGCCGCCAGCATCTGCGGCGTGGTGTGCTCAAACTCCTGCAGCTCGAGATTGCCAGGCACGAAGTCGAGCCCGTCGAAATAGGTGCGGCGGATGATGTCGCTAAGCGGCCGGCGCTCCTCGTCGTAGCGGATCGCGCCGTACAGCGTGTCATTGCCGTTCAAGTCGAGTTCGGGCTGATAGCCGAACAGCGCCGACATCGAGGCCTGCGGATCGAGGTCGATGGCTAGTACGCGATAACCGGCGAGTGCCAGATGCTGGGCGAGATGGGTGCTGGTCGTGGTCTTGCCCGAGCCGCCCTTGAAGTTGGTCACGGCGATGACCTGCATATGCTCGCCGCGCGCTGCATCGCGGCGCGGCAGGTAGTGGCGCGCCTTGGTCGGGTTCTGCTCGGCAAGGTGCCGGCGCAGTCCGTTGATGTCGTCGAGCGCGTAGTAGCGGCGCCCCCCTGCCCCGGTCTCGGGCTGCGGCCCCTCGCCTGCTATGGAGAGCTGGCGCAGATAACCGTCGGTGACGCCAATCAGACGAGCCGCTTCGCCGCTCGAGAACTTGCGCAAGGCCTTCTTCGACGTCGGCGAAAACAACCGGTCGCGCATCGCCTGCAATTGCGCCGACAACATCTCGGCGTCGCGCGCAATAGCACGATCAGTCGCCATGACCTCGGCCTCTTCGCTCGCGTTTTCCGCCCGTGCTTGAACTGCCCCAACCAAGTCTTTAGTCCCTTCTCGCCATCAGGCGGACGCATGAGCGACACGCAGTCAGGCTTCGTTAAGATTTATGCGCCGATTCGCTGCAGAATCCGAATCCGGGTTACGCCTTCGCACATTTTAACGTGACAGAGCGTGGATAACGGATTGATGAGGCGGTTACGCTGGACGCATCGAATTACGACCATTTACCGTAACAAGGGTGCGGGAGCGGCCGAGTCGAGTCAACTTGTTTATAGTTAACGGAAATTAACCATTGTGACGGAAGCGAAACGGCCGGCGACGGCGGACGTTTCGGAGCCGTCGTCAGGTCGTTGACAGCTGTCAACCGACTGAGCAGTAGCCGCGCAGGAACTTGGAGGCGGCCAGACGCCGCAAGGCCTCCTGCGCCTGAACGGCATCGGCGTAGAGATCGAGACGTCTCGTGCCCAGCGTGCCGATGCGGCCCCATTCCCGCACCAGCACCGCGTCGCCGAACAGCGAGCTTTCGAGCGACAGGCAATAGAACCGCGCCATGTTTCGGCTCGGATCACGGCGCTGGAGATGCAGTCGCGAGGTTGGCTGTTCCATGAAAGGCAGAATCGCGCGCTGCGATTCCACCGTCCAATGAAAGTGCTGAATCGATCAGCCAGGATCGATTCAGCCTGTTGATGCTACGGAGGGTAGTTCAGGCCGCCTGCCCCACTGGCGTGGCTCTCGACAAGGCGGTGAGCAATTCCGACTTGCGCTGTTCGTAGCGCTCGATGGCGGCAAGCTTTACATGGCCGTAGCCGCGGACACTTTCGGCCAGGCTGGCAAGTTCAGTGGCCATCGCCAGGTTCGAAGCCGACAGTCGGATGGCAAGCTCCTCGACGAGCGTGAAGTAATCAGCGGCCAGCCGCCGCTCCATCTTGCGCTCCGCGGTGCGGCCGAACGGATCGAAGCGCGTGCCGCGCAGGCCTTTGAGCCGGGCAAGCACGGCGAAGGCTGGCTCGATCCAGCGGCTGGCGATCGCGATCTTGGCGGGATGGCCGGTACGCGGATCGGTCCGAGTCAGCATCGGTGGCGCCAGATTGTACTGGAGCTTGAAGTCTCCTTCGAACTGTTCGGCAAGCTTTCGCCTGAACGCCGGATCGCGATGCAGCCTCGCCACTTCGTACTCATCCTTGTAGGCCATCAGCTTGAAGGCGGCGCTGGCGACGGCACGGCTGAATGCCTCCTGCCCCGGTGCGACCCTCGCCTCGGCTTCACGCGCGCTATCGACGAGCTTTCGGTAGCGCTCGGCATAGACAGCATTCTGATAGCCGGTGAGGAAGTCGGCGCGATGCCTCACGATCTCGTCCAGCGTCAAAGCGGGCGCAGGCGCCGAAACGCTGCCCGCCTGGCGGCTGACGAAGTCCATATCCTCGGCCGAGCGTCTTCCCCAGGCGAAGGCGGCACGGTTCATCGCGATGCCGGCGCCGTTGAGGGCGATGGCCTTTTCGATCGCCTCGCGGCTGATCGGCACGAGCCCCTTCTGCCAGGCATGGCCGAGCAGGAACATGTTGGCGGCAATCGCGTCGCCGAACAGTGCTGTCGCAAGCTTCATGGCTGGCAAGGTGGTCAATGCGTCCGCGCCGCCGGCATTGCGCAACCGGCGCATGGTGGCGCCTTCGCGGAAGTCAATCGCCGTGTCTTTCACGAAAGAGGCTGTCGGCGCGAAATGATCGTCGACCACTGTCCTGGTCCGGTCCTTGCCGAAGGTGGCGATGACATTCTGGGACGCGGCAACCACGAGGTCGAAACCCAGCACGAGATCGGCCTCGCCGGGTCCGATCCGAGCGGCGTTCAGCATCTCGGGTTCCCGCGCAAGCCGGATATGCGAAACCACTGCGCCGTTCTTCTGGGCGAGACCGGTCTGGTCGAGCGTGACCAACGACAGCCCGTCGAGATGTGCAGCTTGTGACAGGATGGCACTTACGGTGATGACACCCGTGCCACCGATGCCGGTGAGCAACACGCTGTAGGGCTCATTTCCAAGGGCAGGGCGAGCTGGCTCGGCAAGGCCGGCATCCACGCCGCCGACCGCCTTGGCCTGTGGCTTGCGCAAGCGCCCACCTTCGACGGTGACGAAGCTCGGGCAAAAACCCTTGATGCAGGACAGGTCGGTGTTGCAGCTCGACTGGTTGATGGCGCGCTTGCGGCCGAACTCGGTCTCGCGCGGTTCGATCGAGATGCAGTTCGACACGGCCGAGCAGTCGCCGCAGCCTTCGCAGACCAGTTCGTTGATGAAGGCGCGCTTGGGCGAGACGGGGTAAGTGCCGCGCTTGCGCCGGCGGCGTTTTTCGGCGGCGCAGACCTGATCGTAGACCAGGACCGTTACGCCCTCGACTTCGCGCAGTTCGCGCTGGACCTGATCGAGCTCGTCGCGATGGTGCACATTCACCGAGCGCGGCAGCTGGCCGGCCAGCAGGTGAGGGCGTTCGGAGACGACGACCACCTGCTTTGCGCCTTCGGCGAGAACCTGGCCGACGATGGAGGGCACCGACAATTCACCATCATGGCGCTGGCCACCGGTCATGGCGACAGCGTCGTTGTAGAGGATCTTGTAGGTGGCGTTGACCTTGGCAGCGATACCGGCGCGGATGGCCAGCAGGCCGGAATGGAAATAGGTGCCGTCGCCCATATTGACGAAGATGTGCTTCTCGTCGGTGAAGGGCGACAGGCCGATCCACGAGCCGCCTTCGCCGCCCATCTGGGTGAAGGTCGAGGTGTCGCGCTCCATGCCGATCACCATCATGTGGCAGCCGATTCCGGTGGAGGCGCGGCTGCCCTTGGGCACGACTGTCGAGGTCGAGTGCGGGCAGCCCGAGCAGAAATAGGGCTCACGGTTGAGCAACCCAGGTTCGGCAGGGGAGGGGAGCCCGACCGTTGACAGCTGTACAGCACGCGCGGCGAGGCCGGCATCTTTCGTGCCGAGCCATTGCAGGATGGCGCGCGCTACTGAAAGCGCGCCGATTTCGCCGATCGAGGGCAGGAGAGGGGACCCGTCCGGGCCAGACTTGCCGAACACCTGTGGCCGGCGGTCGCCTGGCAGGTTGAAGAGAAGCGACTTGATCTGCTCTTCGATGACGGGACGCTTTTCCTCAACGACGAATACCTGTTCAAGCCCGTCGGCGAACTCACGCAAGCCCTCCGGCTCCAGCGGCCAAACCATGCCGACCTTGTAGAGGCGGATGCCGAGTTCGGCGGCGCGGGCCTCGTCGATGCCGAGCAGCGACAGAGCGCCCTTGAGATCGAGCCATGACTTTCCAGTCGAGACAATACCGAGCCTGGCCTTGGGGGAGGGCCAGACCTGCCTGTCGAGATGGTTGGCCCGGGCGAAGGCAAGCACCGCCGCAAGCTTGGTCTCGAGCCGGCGCTCCATCGCCTGCTGCCCGTCGGGCCAGCGCATCGAAAGCCCGTCGGCGGGAAGCGGCAGGGCAGGGGTGACGATCTCCAGCCGGCTTGGATCGAGATCGACGGTCGCGGAGCATTCGACTGTTTCGGTCTGGCACTTGAAGCCGACCCAGGCGCCGGAATAGCGGCTCATCGCCCAGCCGAGCAGGCCGAAGTCAATGTATTCGCCAACACCCGCCGGCGACAGCAGCGGCACCATGGCCGAAATCAGATTGTGCTCGCTCTGGTGCGGCAAGGTGGAGGAGACCGCGCCGTGGTCGTCACCAACGAGCAGCAACACGCCACCATGCTGGCTGGTGCCGACCGCATTGGCGTGGCGGATGACATCCATGGTGCGGTCGACGCCGGGACCCTTGCCATACCACATCGAAAACACGCCGTCGTAACGCGAGCCGGGGAACATGCCGGTCTGCTGGGTGCCCCACACGGCGGTCGCCGCCATGTCCTCGTTGAGGCCAGGCTGGAAAACGATATGGCTGGCCTTGAGATATTTCTTGGCACTGCCCATCTCGCGATCGAAGCCGGCCAAGGGAGAGCCGCGATAGCCCGACACGTAACCCGCAGTATTGAGCCCGGCCGCAAGGTCGCGCTGGCGCTGGACCATCGGCAGGCGCACCAGCGCCTGCGTGCCCGACACCAGGATGCGGCCGCGCTCGAGCGTGTAGCGCTCGTCCAGCGCTGAGGGCATGTCGACCTGTTGGGCGCCATTATCGGGGGACTTCACTGCAGTCATGATGGATTCTCAGACGTTGAGCGGGGCAGGCGGCATGTCGAAGATACGGCCCGGATTGAGGATGTTGCGCGGGTCGAGCGCTGCCTTGAGCCGGCGCATCGCAGCCAGTTCGGCAGGGTCGCGCGTCAGGTGCAGATAGGCCTTCTTGTCGAGCCCGATGCCATGTTCGGCCGAGATCGAGCCGCCGTTCTTCGCGACGCAGTCGAACACGGCACTGGCGACCTCGTCGGGCCGGTCGGTGCGGACGACGTAGTGCAGGTTGCCGTCGCCGAGATGGCCGAAGACATAGTCCTGCGCCGCCGGGTCGGCACGCCCCTGGGCCGCCCGCGCCATGGCGAGGAAGGCGCCCATCCTGGGCAGCGGCAGGCTGACGTCGAGGCTGAGCATCGCGTCCTCGGCAAAGAGGAAGCGGTTGACGTCGTCGCGCAGCGTCCACAGCGCATGGAACTCGCGTTCCGACTGCGAGACCACGACGTCCTCGACCAGCCCGTTCTCGATTGCCTGAGACAGTGTCTCGACAAAAACCTCCTCGTCGGCGCCCGGAGTCATGCCCTGGATGTCGGCCAGCACATAGACCGGCGACGACAGTGCGACCGGCGAGGTGAAGCCGAGTGCCGCCACCATGTCGCCCATCAGCGGCGCCAGGATCACCTCGAAACCGGACAGCAGGTTGCCGAGGCGGCCGCGCAGGAATTTGAGCAGGCCAAAGGCAGCGTCGAGCGAGGGCAGCGAACAGAAGGCTGCCGACTGGGTGACCGGCTTGGGGTGAAGCTTGAGGCAGGCGCGGGTGACGACGCCGAGCGTGCCTTCGCTGCCGATGAAAAGCTGGCTCAGATCGTAGCCGGAATTGTCCTTGGCGAGACCCTTGAGCGAGGACAGCACTGTGCCGTCCGCCAGCACCGCTTCGAGCCCCAGCACCTGGGCGCGAAAATTGCCATAGCGCAGTACGCGGATGCCGCCGGCATTGGTGGCGATGTTGCCGCCGATGGTCGCGGTGCCGCGCGCGCCTATGTCGACGCCGAAAACCAGCCCCGCCGCATCGGCTTTTTCCTGCACGATCTGCAAGGGCACGCCGGCCTCGGCGATGATGGTGCTGGCGGTCGGCTCGACGTCTCCAAGGGCGGTCATGCGTTCGAGCGAAAGTACCGCCTCGCCGGCCAGCACCCTCGCCCCGCCTGACAGGCCGGTACGGCCGCCCTGGACGACCAGCGGCAGGCGGGCGGCGTTGCAGGCGTTGAGGATCTCGGCGACTTCGTGGGTGTTGCGCGGCCGCAGAACAAGTTCGGGCCTCGCACCTGGCACGCCGGAAAGATCGTCGCTGTAGCGCGGATCGATGGCATCACCTGCCAGGATCGCGGCCTTGTCGAGCCGCGTCTGAAGGGAGGATAGAACCTGATCGGTCGGTCGCGCCATGATGCCTGGATGGCCCGGAGGAAGCCTTTCCGGGCGCTGTCTCGGATCAGCTTATTTCGCTTGCAATATTTGTCAAACCTATATTGTTTATCTCCATGTCGAAACGGACGAGCGCCGATAGTGGTCGCGCCGACGGAGGACGAATGCCGATCGAATATCAGGACGTGGTGCGCACAGGCGTTGCCCGGCAGGTCGCCGACAAGATCCGCGCGGCCATTCTCGACGGCCGCCTGCAGATCGACGAGCGCCTGCCGACCGAAGAAGACCTGGCCAAGAGCTTTGGCATCTCGCGCCCGACCGTGCGCGAGGCGCTGAAACGGCTCGCGGCCCAAAACCTCATCCGCTCGCAGCGCGGACCGACCGGCGGCACCTTCGTCAGCCGCCCCGACCCTGAAGGCCTGTCGTCGGCGATCACCGGGGCTGCCACTCTTCTGGTTGGCGTCGGCGCCTTCGACATCGACGAGATCATCAGTGCGCGGCTGGAAACCGAAGCGATCTGCGCCCGGCTTGCCTGCGAACGCCGCAGCGAAGCCGACCTGACGGCGATGCGCGCCGAGATCGCAGTGCAGCGCTCCAAACTGCTCAGCGACGAGGATTTTTGTGCCTCCGACGTGCGTTTCCATCGCGCCGTGGTCAAGGCCGCGGGCAACGGCCCGCTCAGCCTGATGATGTACACGGTGGTCGAGGCCTTCATGCCGATCACCAACATGATCGTGTCGCACGTACGCGAGCGCAGCACGGTCGCCAATTTCCACGAGCGCCTCGTCGCCGCACTTGACGCGCGCGACGCAGCGGCAGCGACCGCCGTGCTCGGAGAACTCCTGGCCTATGTGCGCGACAGCTATGCCGTCAGCCTGGCACGACGCGCCGAACGCGAAGCCAAGCGCGGCTGACGAACTCTTACCCCTGACTGGAGACTTTCATGAGCGAGACTTTTACGGCGTTGATGCTGGAAGATGTCGATGGCAAGCCGCGCGCCGGCTTCCGCGAGATCACCAAGGCCGACCTGCCGGATCATGACGTGCTGATCGAGGTCGCCTATTCGAGCCTGAACTACAAGGACGGGCTCTCCGTTTCGGGCAAGGGCCGCATAGCGCGGCGCCTGCCGATGATCGCCGGCATCGATATCGCCGGCACAGTCGTCGAGTCGCGCTCGCCGGCGTGGAAAGTGGGCGACAAGGTCGTGGCCAATGGCTGGGGCATGTCTGAGACCGAGTGGGGCGCCTACACGCGCTTCCAGCGGCTGAAGCCGGAATGGCTGATCCGATTGCCGGACGCGTTTTCCATGCAGCAGGCGATGGCGATCGGCACTGCGGGCTACACTGCCGCCCTCTGCGTCGACGCGCTCGAGGCCTGGGGCAGCATCCAGCCCGGAAAGGGCGAGGTACTGGTGACCGGCGCGGCTGGCGGCGTTGGCTCGACGGCGGTCAGCCTGCTGTCCTCCAAGGGCTACACTGTCGTTGCCTCGACCGGCCGCACTGAGACGCACGACTATCTGCGGTCACTGGGCGCAACGTCCTTCCTCGACCGGGCCGAGCTCGCCGCCGAGGTCAAGCCGCTGCAAAAGGAACGCTGGAGCGGGGCTGTGGACTCGGTCGGTTCGACGACGCTTGCCAATGCGCTGGCCCAGACCGTCTATGGCGGTGCTGTCGCTGCCTGCGGCCTGGCCGGGGGCCACAACCTCCCCGGAACCGTGATGCCGCACATCCTGCGCAGCGTGGCACTGATCGGCGTCGATTCCGTCTTCGCGCCGCTCGCCAGGCGCCAGAAGGCCTGGCAGACGCTGGCCGAACATCTCGACCGCGCTAAGCTTTCGACAATGACCGAAGTTCACAAGATGTCGGAACTGCCCGAGCTCGCCAACCGCATCGTGGCCGGCCAGGTGCGCGGCCGCATCGTCATCGAAATCGCGTAAGGGGAGAGACCATGAGCAGCGAAGTCGTACTCTGGGAAAAGGACGCCGAGGACGCGTTCGTTACCCTGACGCTCAACCGTCCCGACAAGATGAACGCCATGAACCAGGAGCTCGGCGACGCGCTCGAGGCGGCGATCGATCGCGCGATAAAGGATCCCGACATCCGCGCGGTCATCATCACCGGCGCGGGGCGCGCCTTCACCGCCGGCTTCGATCTCGGCGGCGAGGATTTCGAGATGGACACCGAAGCCTGGCGCGAGGACATCGGCGCCAACATGCGCCGCATGAGGTTCATTCGCGAAGCGCCGATCCCGATCATTGCCGCCGTCAACGGCTTTGCGCTCGCCGGCGGGCTGGAATTGATGATGTGCTGCGACATGACGATCGCCGCCGAAGACGCGATGCTGGGCGAACCTGAAGTGCGCCACGTCTCGGCGCCGCCGACGCTGATGCTGCCCTGGACGGTGCCGATGATCCACGCACGCCACCTGATGTACACCGGCGACCTGATCGATGGCCGCGAGGCGGCGCGCATCCATCTCGTCAACAAGGCGGTGCCGCGCGACCAGCTGAAGGCGGAAGCCGAGAAGCTGGCGCGCAAATGCGCTCGCATGCCGGGCGCTTCGATCAAGTTCGCCAAGGCAGCGCTCAACCACCAGCAGCAGACCGCGGGCTTGGAAAGCTCGTGGACTTATAATCGCGAGACCACGGCGATCCTGCACGGCTCTGAAGAAGGACGTTACTGGATGCGGCTGCTCAAGGAGCATTCGCTGAAGGAGTTCCTCGACATCCGCGAGAAGCCGTTCCGCGATCTCGACTGAGCGTCAAGTGCGTCAGGCGCTCTTGGGCGCCTGACCTCCACCTGCCTGCAGTGCCTCGAACAGTTCGGCGTTGTTGCGCAGATAGCGCGACTGCACGATCTGCCCCTTGTCCGACAGTTCGCCCTTGGCGCGGTCGGCCGGTGTCGTCGCCAGACCGAAGCGAGCGATCGTTGTCGAGCCGCCTGAATTGGCGGCGTTCCAGCCAGCGATGCGCGCGCTGATCTCGTCGATGCGATCCCTGCCTGCCGCCGACGGAAAAACCAGCGCCACGAGCCGGTCGCGGTCCTCACCCGAAATGACGATGTCGTCGGCGAGCGGTGCGCACTGCGCCATCAGGCCGGCGCGCAGCGGGCCGGTGCGGACCTTGACCCCGCTCGACAGCTTGAAGTCCTCGGCAAGCCGGCCATCGAAACCGAACACTGGAATGCCGTCCGAGCGCGGGCGAATGACCGCAGCGTCGCCAGTGCGGTAGAAGCCCAACTCGTCCATCGGCAATTCGACCCTGCGGCCTTCGATCAGGTAGCAGGGCGCGATGTTAGGCCCTGAGACGCGCAATTCGCTTCGGCCGTCGACGTCGACCAGCGCGATGCGATGGCCGGGCAGGGGGTGACCGAGTTCGCCTGGGCGCTCCAGCGGCGCTGGCGACAGCGTGATCGTCGAGGCGGCCTCGGTTGCGCCATAACCGGACAGGATCTGGAAATCGCCATGCCTGTCGCGGAAGCTGGCCAGCCGGCGCCAGAGCCCGGCATCGATGCCGGCGCCGGCAAAGAAGATGGCGCGCAGATTGCGCGTGAAGGCTGCGGCTGCCACCTCATCGTTTTCCAGACGGTCAAGCAGCAGTTTCAAGCCGAGCGGCACGGCGATATGCATGGTCGGGGAGACCTCCGCCATGAGCACTATGCTTGCGTCCATGGTCGAGGGAGTGGGCGCCGAGTCGACGTGCATGGCGCCGCCGTTCCAGATCACCTTGAAGATGTTGTCGAGGCCGCCGAAGACGTGATGCCAGGGCAGCCAGTCGACAAGGACGGGCGGGGTTTCGGCCACGAACGGCCACATCGCGGCGATGGCGCCCTGGTTGGACGAAATCATGCCGCGCGTGATCGGCACGCCCTTGGGGGCTCCGGTGCTGCCGGACGTGAAGAAGATCGCCGCCCAATCATCGGGCGCGGTTTGTTCGTCGGCATCGAGCGCCGCTTCGCCAGTGCTTTCGCGCGCCAGATCGATTAGCGAAATCGCCCCCATGCCTTCGATGGCCGGATGGCCCGCCGGCGCGACAATCAGCTTGGGTTTGGCGGCGTCAAGAAATGGCCTTGTCGCTTCACCTTCGACGCCGTCGCGGAAAGGGAAGGGCGGCAGGGCGGCATGAACGAGCCCGCCCGACAGGCAGGCGAGCTTGAGCACCAGCGCGTCGACGCCCGCCGGACCCAAAGTCGCGACGCAATCGCCCTTGGAAAGGCCGTAGAGGCCCACCAGCAGCCCTCGCATGGCACGAGCGCGGGCAAGTGCCTCGCCATAGCTGATGGAGCGCCTGGCGCCTTCGCCGGGTTCGGACAGCAGCACCTTGTCCGGCTGCTCGACCGCCCATTTGACAAGCCGTGCAAGAATGTCGGGCAGATTGCCGGGCAGGGGGATCGCGCTGCGATAGACGCGGCGCCCGTCCGGCAGCTGCTCTTCGATCAGCTTCTGCCCAGGCGCCACGAGTTGGCTCATCAGGCTTCCTGCCTCTGGGCGGCGACATCCTGGCGAGCTGACAGCGCCTTTTCGTAGACGCTCGACTGATAGGCGATGAGTTCCTCGAAAGCCGCGGTGGCGGCCGAGGCGTCGCGGGCACGCAGTGCTTCCAGAATGTCGGCGTGCAGCGACACCACACGGCCACGCTCGCGGAAGCGGAAGGAGATCATGTTGGTCGCCGGGATCAGCGAATCGTTGACGACAAGCATGATGAAACGCAGTTCATTGTTGCCGGTCGCCTGGGCGATGGCGTGGTGAAAGGCGACATCGAGCCGGCAAAATTCCTCATCGGAAATGTCGTCGCGCTCGAAGGCCTCCAGCGTCGCTTCGATCGACTCAAGGTCCTCCGGCGTGGCTCGCTCAGCGGCCAGCTGGACGCAGGTGCGGCCCAGCAGCAGGCGCGCCTCAACAATCTCGCTCAAGCCGAACACGCCCAGGCCGACGAACCAGGTCGTCATCTCCTGCAGCATCTGGCTGGCGGCGGTCAGCGACGGCGCGTTGACGAAGACGCCGCCATTGGGACCACGCTTGGAACGCACAAGCTTCTTCGCAGCCAGGATCTTGAGCGCCTCGCGCACGGTCGGCTGCGAAACGCCGAAGCGCTGTGCGATCTCGGCTTCGGACGGCAGCCGCGCCTCGACACTGAGCGTACCCTGCACGATCTCCTGCTGGAGCGCCGTCGCGATCTGATGTGCCAGGCTCTTGGTCGCCTGGACTGCCTGCTTGGCGTCCTCCATGCCCTTAAACTCTCCCTCGTTGGCCGCTTCTTATTATTTCAATATTACAATATCTAAATTGTTGACCGCCTGATCGGAAAATGCAAGCCTTCGATCCAATAGGGCTGCGCTTTCGACCCGCGACGCAAGCCACAATAAGAACTTCAGTGGGAACATGGGAGATAATTCCGATGAAGCTGACAAGGCGTGAATTCGCCGTCGGTATGACGACGGCTATTGCCTCGATGACCCTGCCGCGGCTTGCCGCGGCGCAGTCCCCACTGGTCGTTCCGACCTATGGCGGGCTGTGGGCCAAATTCTGGGAAGAGAAGCTGCTGCCTGGCCTCACCTCGGCCACCGGCATCCAGCCACAGCTCGACGTCGGGCTTGGCAAGGACTTCGTCGCCAAGATCCGAGCCGGCGGCGGTCGCTCTCCCTACAGCATCTTCATGGGCAACGAGAATATCGCCGCGGTGCTGCGCGCCGAGGGTTTCTTCGAGCCCTTCGACCTCGCCAAGGTGCCGAACGCGGCGAAGACATTCCCGCAGTTCATCAACAAGGACGCCAAGGGCATCCGCGCCATCGTTTCGCCTATCGGCCTGGCCTACCGCACCGACCTGGTGAAGACCGCGCCGACCTCCTGGCACGACCTCTGGGAAAACCCCGAGTTCAAGGGCAAGACCGGCCTCTACCAGATCGGCAACACCGGCGCGGTGCTGTTCCTGCGCCTGGTCGCCGAGCTGTTTGGCAGCGGACCCGACGATTTCGACACCGCCTTTGCCAAGATCAAGGAACTGCTGCCCTTCACGCAGGCCTCGTGGAGCGGCGAGGTGGCGACCGCCCTGATCCGCGGCGACGCCATCATCGCCCCGGTCGACTGGACCGAGATCATGACGCTGCAGGACAAGGGCGCGCCGGTTGCGATCGTTGCTCCCAAGGAGGGCGTGCTGGCCTTCGAGCAATCGTTCAACCTGGTTGCCAGCGGCGCCGAGAAGGACGCCGCGCACGCCTACCTGAACTACATCCTAGACGCCAAGGTCCAGCAGGACATGGCCAAGGCCTTCTACACCTCGCCCAGCAACAGCGAGTCCGTGGTGGACGACGCGATGAAGGCACGCACCCCGATCGTCGGCCCGCGCATGGCCGAGATCAAGAGCTACGACTGGGACAGCTACGTCGACAGGGCGGCCGAAATCGCCGACCGCTGGAACCGGGAGATGGCGTAGCCACGCCACGACCGGCAACGACGTAATGGCCGGGAGGGGCCCCCACCTCCCGGCCGCGAACCGCGAGGACATCGGATGACCGCACTGACCATCGACCGTATCAACAAGCGGTATGGCAACCTGCACATCCTGAAGGACATATCGATCCCGATCGGCCAGGGCGAGTTCGTTTCCCTGCTGGGGCCAAGCGGCTGCGGCAAGACGACGACGCTGCGCTGCATCGCCGGCTTCGAGCAACCAGACAGCGGCCGCATCCTGTTCGGCGACCGCGACGTGACGCGCGCATTGCCCGAGCAGCGCGACATCGGCATGGTGTTCCAGTCCTACGCGCTGTTTCCACACATGACGGTTGCCGAAAACCTCAGCTTCGGGCTTGAAGTGCGCAAGGTCTCGGTGCCCAACCGCCAGCGGCGCATCGCCGACGTTCTCGCCATGGTGCGCCTCGAAGGCTACGACAAGCGCTATCCGCGCGAGCTTTCCGGAGGCCAGCAGCAGCGCGTGGCGCTGGCCCGTGCGCTTGTCATCGAACCCTCGGTGCTGCTGCTCGACGAGCCGCTGGCCAATCTCGACGCAACCTTGCGCGACGAGATGCGCTTCTTCATCCGCGACCTGCAGCAGCGCGTCGGCATCACCAGCATCTACGTCACCCATGACCAGGCCGAGGCGATGGTCATGTCGGACAAGATCGTGGTGATGAGTGCTGGCACGATTTCGCAGTTCGGCTCGCCGCGCGAGATCTATGAACGGCCCACCTCGCAATCTGTTGCCGGCTTCATCGGCCGCTCCAACACCATATCGGGCAAGATCGCCGAGGCGCTCGGCCAGGACAGCTACAAGGTCGACACGCCTTGCGGCAGCCTCGGCACGACAGGCCCGGCGGGCCTGGCCAAGGGCACCGACGTCAGGATCATGATCCGGCCGGAGAACATCCGCACGCTCAGGCATGAGGCCGGCACAGGCCATCAGCAAGGGGCAGGGGAGGCCGGCCACGGCGAGAACGCGCTCGCCGGCGCCGTGATCAACTCGATCTACCAGGGCAGCGCCAACCAGCTCGCCGTCAAGCTCGGCAGCGGCGACCGCATCGTCGTCGACGTCGGCGGCCGCAACCCGCTCGACGTCGGCGAACAGGTCACGCTGCGCTTCGCCGCGCGCGACACATGGCTGCTCGCATCATGAGTGCGGTCGGAGCAGCTCCGCGCCTCGAAGGCCGCGGCAATCGCGGCAGTGCCAGCTGGATGGTCGTGCCGGCGCTAGTGCTGCTCATCGGCTTCTTTGCGCTTCCGTACCTGACGATCATCACCATGAGCCTGCGCGAGGCCTCGACCCGCGCCGTCTATGGCGACGGCTTCACACTGGCGCATTACACCACCGCTCTTGGCGACCTCTACATCTGGGGCATCCTCGGCCGGACCTTGCTGATCGGCGCCACCGTCACCGTCATTTCGCTGCTGCTCGGCTACCCCGTCGCCTATCACCTCGCAAAGTCGCGGTCGCGCTGGACGAGCCTGCTCTACATCTTCGTCTTGTCGCCGCTGCTCGTCGGGCTGGTGGTGCGGACCTTTGCCTGGATGATCATCCTGTCCAACAACGGCGTCGCCAACCAGGCGCTTCAGGCAGTCGGCCTGATCAACTTCCCGCTCCAGCTGATGAACAATCCGCTCGGCGTGACAATCGCGCTGACGCATGTCTTCCTGCCCTTCATCATCCTGCCTTTGCTCGGCAACCTGCAGGCGATCAGCCCGGACCTTGCCATGGCGTCGCGCTCGCTCGGCGCCTCGCGCATGCGCACCTTCTGGAAGGTGACGTTGCCACTCAGCATGCCCGGCATCCAGGCCGGCACAATCCTGGTGTTCGTGCTGTCGATCAGCGCCTATGTCACGCCCGCCATGCTCGGCGGCACGGGTGGGCGCACCATGTCGGTGCTGGTGGTGCAGTATCTGGTCGACAATTTCCGCTGGCCGGCAGGTGCCGCGCTCGCCATCATCATGGCGGCGGTGGCCGTCCTCTTCGTCGGGCTCTATCTCCGGCTCACGGCACGTGCGATGCGGAGGCTGCCATGACACGCGCATCGAGCGGCGTCGAAAAGACCATCTGGGACCGGTTGTTCACGGCGCTGGTCGCGGCGATCTACATCTTCCTGATGTTCCCGATCGTGCTGGTGGTCGTGCTGTCGTTCAATTCGGGCGAGTTCCTCGCCTTCCCGCTCGAAGGCTTTTCGCTGCGCTGGTTCGAGGCGCTGTTTTCAAACAAGCGCTTCCTCGATGCCACGCTCTATTCGCTCCAGATCGCCGCGACGTCGACAATCGTCAATGGCGTCATCGGCACGCTGGCCGCGATCTACGTCGCGCGACATGCGACGGTCGCCCGCGATTACATCCGCCTGCTGATGACATCGCCGCTTCTGGTGCCCGAGATCCTGACGGCGATCGCGCTGCTGTTCTACTTCTACGAAATCCGCATTGGCACCGACTATTCGATCGGCATCCAGATCGGCCACATCGTGGTCACCTTCCCTTATGTCTTCCTCAACGTGTCCTCAGCACTGTTCAACTTCGACCGTTCGCAGGAGGAAGCAGCGCGCAGCCTCGGCGCCGGCGGCTGGATGACCTTCAGGCGCGTGACGCTGCCGGCCATCAAGCCCGGCATCATCACCGGTTGCCTGTTTGCCTTCGTCATCTCCTTCGACATCTTCAACATTTCGCTGCTGCTGAAATCGCTCGGCAAGAACACGCTGCCGCTCGAACTGTTCGACTATCTGCGCTTTAATTTCGATCCGACCGCCGCAGCCATCGCCTCGCTCAGCATCTTCATGACCTTTGCCGCGATCCTGATCATCGACCGGACGGTAGGACTGAGGTCGCTGCGGTTCTGACGGGCAGGCGAAGCGACAGGAAAACCGCGCGATCGCGGCGCGAAATATGGTGCCGGGCAGGGCTGCTCGCTTGACAATTCATCGACTGTAAAAATACATTTCAATATCAGAATTTAGTTCTGACGTGACGGCCACCAGACAAGAAGCGCGTTCCGCGCCGTTCGAGGGGAATGCAGTCACAAGGACGAAGCCAGGGGCAACCGCCGCCGGTCATCCCAGCATCATGAGGAGGAACTAGATGCATCAACTTTCGCTTCTGCGCGGCACGACATTTGCCGCGAAGGCTGCCACGGCCCTGGTTGCAGGCGCCGGCACGCTTGCCGCTGCCGAACTGCCGAAGTCGGCCGAGGTCAAGGACACCGGCAAGCTGATCATCGCCAATACGCTCGAATACGCGCCGTTTGAATTCATCGACGAGAACGGCAAGCAGGTCGGCATCAACATCGAACTGGCTGAGGAGACGGCCAACCTGCTCGGCGCCGAGCTTGAAGTCACCCGCATTCCTTTCCCATCGATGGTGCCCGGTCTTGCCGCTGGCCGCTTCAAGGTAGCCTGGGAAACCTTCGCCGCCACCGACGAGCGTCTGAAGCAGGTCGATTTCGTGATGTTCATCAAGTCCGGCATCGTCGCCTCGACGACCGCCGACAAGACGTCGCAGTTCCAGGGCGAGAACAATCTGTGCGGCAAGCGCGTCGGCGTCATCGGCGGCGCGGTGTCGGACTTCATCGCCGACCGGCTGAGCGGCGAATGCAAGGAAAAGGGCCTGCCCGAGATCGCCAAGAGCATCTTCCCGGAAGGCAAGGACATCATCCAGGCAGCACTTTCCGATCGCATCGACGCCCGCCTCGACGACGCCACCGCGTCGGGCTACTTCGAAGTGACAAGCAAGGGCCAGATGGTGGTCGTTCCGGGTCTGTATGACGTGGCCCCGCTCGGCATCGCCATCCCGAAGGGCGACAAGGAAACGGGCGACATGCTGGCCGCCGGCGTCAACGAGCTGATCAAGAACGGCACCTACAAGACGATCATGGCCAAGTACGGCATGACGAGCGCGATGATCGAGGAAGCCTACGTCGTCGACAGCGCCGACAAGATCCGCAAATAATCGACAAGGCCGGCGAGGCAGGACTGCTCGCCGGCCACCCATACTGTTTGAGAGGGCGGCTGAATGAACCGGGCCGAAACGCAAGCACCGCCGCCGGAGGCGCTGACCGTCGTTCCGCTGCGCCATTACGGCCTGTGGGTCGGAACCGCGATCACGCTGGCCATACTTGCGCTCATCCTCAAGGCGCTCGCCACCAACCCGGCGTTCGACTGGCCGACCGTCGGCAAGTACCTGTTCCATCCCTCGATCCTGCGCGGCCTTGGCCAGACGTTGGTGCTGACGGTCACCATTATGGTGCTGGCCATCATCATCGGCACCATTGTCGCCATCATGCGGCTGTCGCCGAGCCGCATCCTCAACGCATTCGCCAGCGCCTATATCTGGTTCTTCCGCGGCGCACCGGCGCTGATCCAGCTGATCTTCTGGTTCAACCTGTCGCTGATCGTGCGCGAGTTTTCACTCACGCTGCCGTTCGTCGGCACGCTGTTCACGGTCAAGACCAACGACTTCATGACGCCATTCGTTGCCGCGGTTGTGGCACTGTCGCTGCATGAAGCCGGCTACATGGCCGAGATCGTGCGCGCCGGCATCAACTCGGTGGCATCAGGGCAGACAGAGGCCGCCGGCAGCCTCGGCATGAACCACCGGCTGATCCTGCGCCGCATCACGCTGCCCCAGGCGATGCGCTTCATCGTGCCACCAACCGGCAATGAGACGATCAACCTTTTGAAGACGACATCGCTGGTCACCATCATCGCGGTCAACGACCTGCTTTATGCGGCGCAGAGCATCTATGCCCGCACCTTCGAGACGATCCCGCTGCTGATCGTGGTGGCGTTCTGGTATCTGTTCGTCGTCACCATCCTGTCGATCGGCCAGCACTACATCGAACAGTATTACGGCAGGAGCGACCAGCAGCAGGGCGTCTCATTGGCCGGTATGCTGAAACGCGCCTTCAGGTTCGGACGGGTGGCACAGCCGGCATGACATCGAAAGCAGAAAACCAGGCCCGCTTCGGCGTGCCCGACAATTCCATGGTGTTCGCCCGCGGCGTGCGCAAATCCTTCGGCGCGGTCGAGGTGCTGAAAGGCATCGACCTCAACGTGCCCACAGGATCGGTCGCCTGCGTCATTGGCCCGTCGGGTTCGGGCAAGAGCACGTTCCTGCGCTGCATCAACCACCTGGAGGAGGTCAGCGGCGGCGTGCTGCTGGTCGATGGCGAGTTCGTCGGCTACGACCTACGCCACGGCAAGCTCTATGAGGTCAACAACAGACTGCTGTGCCAGCGCCGCGCTGACATCGGCATGGTGTTTCAGTCGTTCAACCTGTTCTCGCACATGACCGCGCTGGAAAACCTGATTGAGGCGCCGATGATGGTGAAGGGCCTGTCCAAGGCCGAAGCCAAGGACAAGGCCCATGCGCTGCTCGAGCGTGTCGGGCTTTCGGCCAAGGCGGACGCCTATCCGCGCCAGCTCTCGGGCGGGCAGCAGCAGCGCGTGGCGATCGCCCGCGCGCTGGCGATGAATCCCAAGGTCCTGCTGTTCGACGAGCCGACCTCGGCACTTGATCCGGAACTTGTCGGCGAAGTGCTGGTGGTCATGCGCGACCTTGCCGAAAGCGGCATGACGATGGTCGTCGTCACCCACGAGATCGGCTTTGCCCGCGAGGTCGGCGACCAATTGATCTTCATGGACCGCGGTGTCGTCGAGGAGCGAGGCGAACCCCGGGAGATGATCGCCAACCCGCAATCGCCGCGGACGCGGGAGTTTCTGTCCCACGTACTGTGACAATAGGATCGACCGACGGATATCAGGTGAACCATGCACCAGCCCTGCGCGCCGCAGGGCAATATCTGACCTATGTTTGATTATGAAAAAGGCGGCTCGACAGCCGCCCCTTTTTATCGTCGTGCCGCTGCTGGCTAAAAGACAGCCAGGTATTTGAGCAGCGAGATGATGCCGATGATGATCACTATTATCTGAGCAATCTGCCGCATCTTGGCGTCGATCGGCAGGCGCTGAACCAGATAGAGCACAAGCACGATCACCAGGAATGTAATCAGAATGCCTATGAGGACTGATGAGGCCATGTGGTTCTCCTAGGGGAGTGAATGGATTGGCGCGCCTGCTCATGGCGCGGTGGTACGCTCAATACCAGCGGCCATGCTGATCGTTTGAGCCTTTCGCGATGGCAAAGCCGATCATGAACCCAACGAAACCCGCCAGGCCAACCACGAGACCAGTTGTGCCCGGGTTCTCACGGGCGGCCTCGGAAACGGACTGGGCCTGGGTACGAAGTTGCTGAGCCGCTCGCGACGCTCGCGTCGACGCCTCCTCAATGGCCACATTGGCGGTGTCGCGTGCTTCGGCGGCAAGCTCGACGCTGCGGTCGGCAAGGGATTTGTTGATTTTGGCGATCTCTTTGCGCAGCTCGGAGATTTGCTTTTCGACCGACTTTTGGATGCCATCGATGCTCGGGACTTCGGTCTTAGGGGTGTCAGCCATGATTTTTCCTTCTGCAACCAAATGGGAACGGTGCAGACAGGAATTCGTTCCGTTCAATGGCCGCGCCAACAAGCTTTGGGGATCAGTACGGCGCTAACAAGAGCCCGCTAGGACAGCAGCTCTTACAACTTCACCGTGACACCGAAAATCAGGCAGCAGTGCCCAGGCGCCGCAGCGAGGCCTGGAAAACAAGCGAGGTCCAGCTGTTGGTCGAAGCCAGGTGGCAATAGACCAGCCCGAGCGCACCGGACTTGCGCAGGTCAACGAACGCCTCATCGGGGAGCTTGTTGAACGCCGGCTCGTCGATGACCTGGAAATCGGTGACGTTCAGCACTTCGCCACCTTCCAGTGTGACAGTGCTCTGGCGCGGCGCGAACAGGCCGTGCGCGTCGATCTTGTCGACCATGGCGCGCGTGGCGTTGAAATCGATCTGGAACTGGTTGCAAAATGCGAGGGCCTGCTTGCTCGCCTCGCTGGCCCCCGAGCCGTCGAAAAAGGGCGCGACCTTGCTCGCGCCAGACGAAATTTCGGCGACGCGCTCGCTGGCGCGGTCGACGCACAAGGTCAGCCGACCGGTGCCCGCTCCCGCATCGTCCGCGAGAATGAAGGGATAGCGACGGACATAGGCCGGAATGTAATGCGGCTCGAGCCACTTGCCGCTTGCCTCGACGAAGAGGTTCTCGTTCTGGCGCAATCCGGTGATGACGACAGGCGCCTTGGCGGCTCCGATGAAGACGATCGGATAGGAGCGCATCGCCGCCGGCATTTCGGACGCCACGACAGGGATCGCATGGGCCTGGCGCGCGAAGGAAAAATCGCTGCGTGCCGCCAGGCCGAGCGAGCCGTGCCGTGCCGGGTTGAGCGCCTCGGGCCTGGAATAAAACAGCGGCAAGCCGGCGGCCGCGGCATCTTCCACGGCTTTCGTTTCGGTCGTCGATTCAGTCATCGTTCAAGTCCTTCGGCGGCTCGGATCGCAAGGCGACAGTGCGATCGTCTTGATATGCTCTCATGAGTTGGCAACGTCGCAAAACTGTACTGCGGCTATGGACAGGACACTAGCAAGCAGCAAGATTGGGTGTTTCGCAAATGATACGCTACAGGGCGGACCAGATGATTTCGGCTTCGGACTTCGAAAGCTCTGTCGGGCAGACATTCACCGTCGATACCGGCGGCACGCAGCTTCAGCTCGAACTGAACGCGGTCCGCTCGCTCTCCTCGAGTTCCCGCGCGGGTGGCGGCTTCTCGCTGCTCTTCAAGGGCCCCCGCGACGCGGCCCTGCAGCAGGCGACCTACCGGTTTGTCGGCAACGGTTTCGCCGACGACATCTTCATCGTGCCCGTGTCGGCTGACGCGACGGCTTTGTTCTACGAAGCCGTATTCAACTGACGTCGTCATGACGGCTGTGGGCCGGACGGGAAGCAGGCCATCAGATCGTAGACGCCCTTGTCCTCGATAACCTGGAAACCCAGCCGTAGATAAAGCCGCTTCGCCGGGTTGTTCTTTTCGACATGGATCGAGGCACGCTTGCCCGCCTCGAAAGCTTCGTCGAGGGCATCCCCGAGAATTGCCGTTCCATAGCCCCGGCCGCACGCCTCCGGCATCAGGGCAACGTCGACGATGCGGTGCTCGTCGTGCCAGCGCGCGAGATAGAGCCGGCCGATAGAGCTCCCGCCAACATTTATGACGAGCCGCTCAGCGCCGGCATAATGTTGCGTGTAGTGGCTGTGCTGGGCCGCGAACTGCTGAGCCAGGAAAAAGCGCTTCTGCTCCTCGGACCAGCCCGTCAACGCTAGCTCTTCACGGCGTGTCGAGGCGTAAAGCTGCGACAGGAAGGGCAGGTCCGCGTCGCCGGCTGGCCAAAAGCTCAGCCCGGCCTCTCGCGACCTACGCCAGGATTGAAGACCGCTCGCCGAACCCGCCTCGGCTTTGCGTGCCAGGCTCGCGGTCATCAGCTCGGCGGCGTCAGGTCGCGCACCACCGAGAAGCGACGGATACCGCCATCGGCCAGTTGCTCCCAATCGATGTCCCATTCCGTGCCGTCCAGCGCGGTCTGGCGTTTGGCCCACAATCCGCCCCCGGCCGGCGCCGCGGCCGCGTGGCTGAACAGCATCAGCCGCCCGTCGGCATTGTAGTCGAGCTTGAACTCGACACGCGCGTCCGACCTGGAGAAATCACGCCAGCCGGTCCAGTTCTGGGTGCGGGCGCTGTTTTGCGCGTTGAACTGGTGGATGAGGTTGTGATCGCTGGCGACAAGCACGATATCGTTGTCGCCCTGTATGCCGCTGGCGAGCGTGTTGATGCCGGTGCGCGAGAAACCCGGCGTCGCCCATGGCGTCCAGGTCTCCGAGCCCGCCGGCTGCTGCCTTGTGTGCACCACTTGGCCGTTACTGGTCAGGCCGAAGAAGTTGAGCCCTCCACTCGGACCGAGCACCGGCGCCATGGCGATGAACGTGCCCGTCGTGGGTGTGTTCATCATCACCCACGGCGTCCATTCGCCTGAATTGGTCGTGCGCGCGACTGATTGCTGGCAGCGGTAGAGATTGAGCGTCGAATTGATGCCGAACAGGACGATGCGGCCGTCGCCCTGGCGCCGGGCGGAAATGGCGACTAGGCCGCCCGGAATCTGCTGCCAGTCGCTCCAGGGCTTGTCGGGCGGCGCTTGCTCCTGAACCGTTACCGTTATCGGCCTATCGGTGCCGGGCGGCGTGATGGTGACCCGCTTGTCGACGAGCTTGGGCGGGTTCTGCCGTATCCACCAGATCTGCCCGACGCTGGTGACGACAAAGACTTCGATCAGGCCGTCGGTGTCCCGCGCCATCGACATGCTCTGATAGCCTATGGCGCCCGGCACAGCGCCGATGTTGACCGGCGCATTCCATTTCTCGACGGGGCCGACCTGGTTGGCATCTTCGGTGATGAAGACCAGCTGCGGACCACCCGATGGCTGTGCCACCACGGCAACGCGGCCATCGCGCGTCAGGCCCGTCGCCATGATCGCGTAAGTGCCCGGAGCGATCGGCTCCCATGCCTTGGCCCAAGGGCCGTTGGGCCCGCTTTGCGCCTTCTGGACCAGCTTGTTGCCGCCGTCGATGGCAACAACCATCAGCCGCGACAGCTCGAAGAATTTGGTTCCAGGCGGCAGGTGCCGCAGCGCCGGAACGCTCGACCTTTTCGCGCGTGCCGTTGGAGCCTTCCTGGGTTGGGGCGTTGCGGCTTTCGCTTTCGGGCTCGACGCCTTGAGAGCAGCCTTCTTCGTCGCCGAAGTAGACGCCGCCTTTGCGGTGGATGCCTTGGCTGCAACCGCGGTTGGTTTCTTCGCAGCAACCGCGGCGGCAGGAGCGGCCTTCTTGGCTGCGCCGGCCGTCACCTTCGACTTCAACTTTGGAGCTGCCTTCTTGGCCATGATGTTGGTCCTGCTTGGCTCGGAATTCGTCAGGTTCTCGGCGGGAAGACGCCCTGCAGCGCGATACAGAAATAGCAGGTAAGGTAGGGCTGCAGATTGTTGTGCGGCGCGTCGCCGCCGGCGGGAGCGAGGGCAGACGCATTCATGGGCGTCAGATTGCTGGAAACATTGGTCTGGTACAGCATGCCACCAACAGAGTTTGCCATCGTGACACCTGCCGTCAGCGAGCCCTGGGTACCGTCCTCGTTCGAGGCCATCAGGGCGTGCGCATGCATCGGAATCTCCGATTCGAGCAGCGTAACCGTCTCCGATCCACCAGTTTCGCCAAGATCATGGAGTGACAGACCCGGTCCCTGGCCAGGATGCATTGGCGTCCGCCCCTGAAGATCGGGCAAGGCGAAGTTGGACTTGCCATTGCCGCCATATGTGGTGCCAAGCAGCGAGAACAGGGCTGTGTTCTGCGAGAGCGGCAGCAGCTGGCCGTCGCACCACGCCCAGCCCCTGGGCGCGAAGTTGAAGGGAAAGATGCGGATTTCGGCGACGAAGGGGTCGGCCATTGCTTCCTCTCAGGTCGGCGACGGGAATATCCCGAAAAGCGAGATAATGAAGTTGATACAGAGGTAGGGCTGGAAATTGGTGTGCGGCTGGCTGCCGCCGATCGAAAGAACTGCTGCCTGGGCCATGGCAACATTCGCCGTTTCCGGAGCGTAAGGAGTTATGACTGTCGAACTGGCCAAAACAGCACCGTCGGGCGCGGCCTGTGCGCCATTCGCCATAGAGCCGAGTAGCGGGTGGCTATGCGCGGGAATCTGGCCGACGGTGAGATTGATCTCCTCGGCGCCACCGGTTTCCGCCAGGATGAAGCCGTTGCCCTGGTGCAGCGGCACCCGGCCGCGCAGGTCGGGCAGCGCAAACGTGCTCTCCCCATCGCCGCCATAGGTCGTGCCGATCAGGTTGAACAGTGTCTCGTTCTCGGAGATCGGCAGCAACTGCCCCTCGCAGAACATCCATCCCGCGGGTGCGAAGTTACCGGCAAACATGCGGACTTCGCCGACATAAGGCTGTGCCATAGCTGTGCCTCCTCAGGTAGGCGAAGGGAAGATGCCCTGAAGGGCGATGCAAAAGCTGAGCGTCAGGAATGGTTGCATGTTGAGATGCGCCTGGCTGCCACCGACATTGGCGACGCTGCCAGCATTCAACGCCACCAAATTTTGGGTGCTCGACGAGTAGGCATTGCCAGGATCCTTGGCGAAGACGGTGCCATTGCTGCTCTGCGGTCGTGGGTTGACCGCGTTGCCGTTCAAACTCGAACCATTCAGAACATGCGTGTGCTGGGGGATCTCGGAAATCGAGAGGGTGTGCGACGGCTCACCGCCGCGCTCACCAAGTGTATGGCTCGAACCGACATGTATCGGCAGACGTCCGCGATAGTCTGGGAGAGCGAAATTCACACGGCCGTCGCCACCGAACGTCGTTCCGAGCAGAGAGAACAAACCCTGGTTCTGATTGATGGGCAGAAGTTGCCCATTGCACAATGCCCAGCCCCTTGGAGCAAAGGCGAAAGACATAATGCGAATTTCAGATAGAAACGGTTCCGCCATTTCTTGCCCCTCAACTCACCAAAAACTATCGAAAACAATTAGCGTTGTCTATTGGAACCACCAGCTTGAAGTATCATGAAATAATATTTCACTTTTATTCTCTCTAGCATTCTCGTTCTTCCCCCAGAATTTGGCGGATCAGGGCAGTGGTGGTGGTGCGGCCCCAAAGGTAATCGTGCCGCCGATGCTGATGTCCGTTGGCGTCAGACCGTTTTGTGTCGCGAGGTCGGCAGCGCTGAGCTGCGTCAGATTGAAGGTTCCGCCGGCCAACTGGCGAAGCCGGATATCGGTGCCGTCGCCGACATTGCCCGCGACATTGGCGAAGGTGTTGCCGTGTATGGTCGCATTCATGATGCCGGGTGCCGTGGTGTTGTTCTGCTGGATGACGACGCCGCGACTGTTGTCCACGTCGGAAATGGTGTTGTTTCTGATGGTAACGTTCTGGGTGCGCGTAAACGTCTGGCCGACAATGCCCTGGTTGACATTGATCGCCGCGAAATTGGCGAGTTCACGGACGACGTTATTTTCAATCAGCACTGTTACCGCGTTGCTGGTGCTGGTGCTGCCTTCGTTCTGGACACGAATGCCGAAACCAAGGCTGGCGCCAGATCCGGTGACGCCGGCCGTACCGATGATGTTGTTGCGGAAGGTACCCGTGACCGCTCCCGTGCTCGATGCCGCAACGAACAGATTGAGGCCATGCGAGCGGTTTCCGGTCGCAGTGACGCCATTGATGTCGAAATCGAGACTGCCGCCATTGGCCGCCGACACCGACACGGCCACATTGTTGTTTGTGAACGTGCCGCCGTTGACGTTGGCCGTCATCAGTCCGCCGGTGCCCGAATGGTCGATATGCAGCCCCGTCGCAGTGTCTGGTGCCGCGCCGGTGTAGCTGCCGCCGCTCGCGTTCAGCGTCATGTTGGCGTTGCCGAGCCCCAGGAAGTTGACGAGGTTGCCATGCGCGCCGGCGGCCGGGCCGTTGCTGCTGATCGTGTTGGTGGTCAATCGGAAATCGGTAAGCGTGCCTGTCGTGTTCGTGACCTGGACTTCGAATTCGTAGTTGTTGCTGATGACTGAATCGACGATGCCGGTGGCGTTTGTCCCGCCAAAGGCGGATCCGGTCAGCTCGGAGACATTGACGCCGGATTCGTCGGTGGCCGCATTGTCGCCGTTGCCACTGATGTTGAACCGCTCGATCAAGAGACCATTGATAGTCGAGCCGCCGATGCCGTTGCCCAGATTGTTCGTGATGTTCATGCGGGCCAGCCGCACCTGCGCGGTGTTTGTCAGACTGATACCATCACCGGTCGAGTTCTGAATCGTTCCGCCCGAGCCGTTGTTGCTGCCGCCGCCATCGCCGGTCACCGTCAGGCCGCCAAGAGCGCCGGTGTTGTTGAGCACGATGCCGTTTGCCGCACCATTGGAAGAGAGGCTGCGGAAGGTCATGTCGCTCGCGCCAATCGTCGTGTTGGTGACGTTGAGCGCCGTGCCGGTCGTCGAGGAGATCGTGTTGTTCGAACCCTGGACGTTGATCGTGCCGCCACCCGTAGCGCTGAAGCCGGCGCCTGAGGTCGTCGAGATGGCCAGCCCGCCGGAGTTGAAATTGATCGTCGTGCCCGTGTTGTTTACGAGGCTGACTGCCGCGTTCGCGCCCGTCGTCAAGGTCTTGCTAGAGCCCGAGAAGGTGATCGTGCCGCCGCTGTTGCCGGCCACCGAGATGCCGTTCCCAACGGCGCCCGTCGCGCTGATGTTGCCTGACAGCGTCAACGTTCCGCCCGTGCGGCTGGAGACGTTGACGACATTGCCGGCCGTCGTCTTGGTGATGGTGCCGGCATAGTCGACATTGGCCAAACCACCGCTGACCATGAACGCCACGCCTGTGGCGCCCGAAAGGACCCCCGAACCCAGATTGACGGTGCCGGTCACGTTGGTCAGGCCGACATTGTTCGTGCCGCCGGACGACGTGGTCGAAACGAGGTTGACGTTGGCGGCAACGCCATTGAGCGAGATGGCCTGCGCCGAGCCGGCATTGATCGTGCCCGTCGTGACATTGATGGTGCCACCATTGCTGGCCGAGAAGCTCGTCGTGCCGCTGGTGACGATATCGAGATTGGCGAAGCTGACGGTTGACGTCTGGCCGTTGTTGTTGATCGCAACGGCGGTGCCGGTCATCGCAGTCGTCGTGCCGAGATCGACAGTCCCGGTGAAGCTGACCGAGCTTGCCGCCGTGGCGCCCGAGACGCTGATGCCGCTCGCGACACCGTTGGCGACGACCGAGCCGGCGAAGGTGAAGCTGCCGCCAGTGCGGTTGGTGATAGCGACCGCCGTGCCCGAGGTGTTGGCGATGGAACTTGCGGCGTCGAAACTGACCGCGGCGTTGCCGCCGGTGACGGCAAGCGCGTTTGCCCCGCCGATATCAACATTGGTGCCGGTGATCGTGCCGGCCGGGCCGGAACCCCCACCAAACAAGATGCCGCCAGTGCCGGCACCCGTGATCGAAATGTTGCTGAGCGTCGTCGTGCCGCTGGCATTGCGGATGTCGAAGGCGATACCGGTCGCCCCGGTGCTGGTGACATTGCTGATGGTGGTGTTGGACGCGTTGAGGACCGCGTCGGAACCGTTCGACGAGAACACCACGTTGTTGATCGTCGTGCTGGCGGACGGCGTGATCTCGATGCCGGCGGTCAGGAAATTCCTGATCGTCATGTTGGTGATGGCAGTACCGGAGGCGCCGGAGCCATCGTCCTTGATGCCGCGGACCGCGCCTGCCGGGCTGCCATCGAGGATGAAGCCGTCGATGATGTTGCCGCTGGCGCCAAGCGTGATGACATTGCTGCCGACGCTGCTTGTCAGCGTCGCAGCACCACTGCCGATGGCAGCGATGGAGATCGTGTTGCTGGCCAGTTGGATCGTGCTCGGCACCGTCATGGCGAGGTTGATCGCGCCGTTGCCGAAGCCGCGCACCTGCGTGCCGGCGGCGAGGTTCAGCGTGTTGTCGAGGTTGGTGCCGGCTGCGGTGATAACGCTGCCGTTGTTGATCAGCACGATGATGTCGTTGACGCTCGCCACAGCTTCGGCCGCCGCCAGTGTCATCGGATTGTTGCCGTCGATGCCCGAACCATTGCCGCCGCCGGTGGCGCCGTCGCTGTCGACGAAATAGACCTTGCCTATGCCGAAGCCGAGACCCGGGCTCGCCTGGAAATTGACATCCTGGAAATTGTAGCTGCCGGCCGCAGGCGCGCTGCTGGCGTCGATGGCGACATTGGCGCCGATCGTCGACAGCTGGTCGCCAGACTCGCCATCGCCATAGGTGAATGCAAGGTTCGTCGCGCTGTTCAGGAACACGCCGGTGTTGACCCCGGCGATGCTCGAACTGTTTCCACCCGCCACGGTATCACCCAGGCGCACGATCTGGCCACCTGTGGCACCGCGAAGGTCGACACCGATCGAGGTTCCGGCCGCCGCCGCATTGGTCACGTCGAAATCATTGGCCGTCACCGCCGAATTGATCACAGCACCATTGAGGTCGAAGGCGACTGCCGAACTGTTGTTCAGGCCGATATCGAGATCGCTGAAGGACAGGGCGGCACCGAGCGTGCCGGAAACGTCGACGCCCCGCGAGGTGATGCCTTGGAGGTTCACCGTACCCAGCGCGATGGCGCCGCCGCCGCTCGAACCGACATTGCCCAGCGAAATGCCGGTGGCCGCACCATTCGTCAAAACGGTTGCAAAGTTTAGGCCCGCTGAGCCGACGGTGACACCGTCAAGGTTCAGCGACGTACCGGTCGTTGTCGTGATCGTGTTGGCGTTGCCGCCGGTGCCGACACTGACCGTGCCGCCGCCGCTGGCGTTGAAACCGGTGCCGCTGGTGGTGTTGATCACCAGGCCGCCATTGCTGAAATTAATCGTCGCGCCGGTGTTGTTGGTCAGGTTGACGGCTGTCGCAACACCCGAGGTCAGCGTCTTCGTCACGCCCGAGAAGTCGAACGTGCCACCGGTGTTGCTGTTTACAGCGATACCGGTCGCACTCAGATTGCCGGACAACGTGATCGTGCCGGAGGTGACGGACTGGATGCCGGCGGCAAGGCCGGCGGTCGAGGTGATCGAAGAATTGATGGCGACAGTTGTGGCGCCGATGCCGCCAATGACATCGACACCTGTGCCGGCACCGGTGGTGATCGTGTTGCCAGCACCCGAGACGGTAACGTTGGCAGTGCCGCCGGTACCATTGACGACGATACCGCGCCCGGTCGTCGTATCGATGTCGAGGCCGCCATTGATGAAGCTGACCGCAGTCGGCGAGAACACCCGAACGGCATCGGTTGCGCCTGTGTTCAGGGTCTTCTGGGCACCCGAGAACACGACGCTGCCGCCGGTGCCGCCATTGACTTCGACGCCACGCAGCGCCTGGGTGATGTTGCCCGACAGCGTCACGAACCCGCCGGTGCGGCCAGTGATCGACGCACCAAGGCCGACGCTCGAGATGGATGCAGCGCTGCTGATCGTACCGTTGCCGCCAACCGCAAGGAATGCGGTGCCGGTCGAGGCGGTGGTGGTCAGGCTGCTCGAGGCATGCTGGATCGAGAAGGCCAGATTGCCGGTCGTGTCGTTGAGGTCGACGGCATTCAGGCCGGTGGTGACGTTCAGCGGACCGGTAAAGTCGACGGTCAAGCCCGCGCCCGTGTTCCTGATGTAGACGCCGTTGTCGTCGATACCGCCGGTGATGGTGGTGGTGCCGGCGAAGGTATAGGTACCGGTGGTGCCGCCACCGATGCTGATGCCGTATGCGGTTCCGACCGTCGCGGCATCAGGCGTCAGGTTGACGGTTCCAGCGAAGCGCATCGCGCCAGATCCGGCATTGACGTCGATGCCACCGCCACTGAGATAGCCGCTGGCGCTAACGTTGTTGAAGACGCCGGCGCCTGCAGCACCGTTGCTGACATTCGCGCCGTCGATGACCAGCGCACGTCCATTGGTGGTGGCAATATTCTTCGCATCGACACCTGAGAGCACGACATTGCCGTTCCTGGCGTAGAATCCAATGCCGCCATTGTTTTGGATGTCGAGGCCACCGGCGAATGTCAGCGTGTCCGCGTTGCCGACCGCTTGCTGCCATTTGACGCCACCGCCAGTGGCGTTGGTGATCGAAACTGCGCCGGCAAATGTCACCGACGTTCCATTGACGGCGCTGGTGAGATCGATGGCGTTGAGGGTGGTATCGCTGATCGTCACCGAGCCGTTGAACTGGATCGTCGGCGAAGCGATCAGGTTGAGCAGCTTGATGCCGTTCTGGCCGCCGGTCACATTGACAGCGCCAAACTGCGCCGAGCCACCAGAGCCGTTGGTGAGCGCGATGTTGGAGATACCCAGCGCGGCCTCGTCGACATTGAACGTATTGTTGGCGCTGGTGAAGAACAGTTCGCCGCCAGTAGCTGCGCCCCTGTTGGCGTAGAGGCCGCCGACACCGTTCGTGCCGGTGAAGCTGGTGGCGCCGGAGAACCCTATTTTGTTGGTGTCGTTGACGAGCAGATGAGCGCCGTTGAAGAAGCTGCCTGAGGATCCACTGCCTGAGACGTCGATCGTAGCTGTGCCAAAGTCCAGCCTACTGTTCGAGCCGTTGACGGCATTGGCATAGATGCCGAGCGCAACATTGCCGAGGAAGATGACGTTTGATGCCTGCTGGACGGCAATGTTCGTGGTGTCGAACTTGAGGTTGCCGGAGATCGTGTCGTCCAAGAGAAGGCCGAAGCCGCCAACACGATTGGCCGTGGTGCCCGCGATGAAGGCGCCGCCGTTGACCTGGTCAATGCCGGCCGTCGCCGCATTGGCGTCGAAGACGACGCCGCCGAGGATGAAGCCGCCAATCTCGCCATTGTTGCCCAGCAGCGTGATGTCGGAGAAGGCGCTGACCTTCAACACGCCCGCACCCACCGTACCATCAACCACGCCGACGTTGCCGCCGGTCGCCGACAGGATCAGGTCCGACAGTGCGATCTCGCCATTGGCCACGCCATCGGTCAACGACAGCGCACCACCGCCAGCGCCCGATACCGTCGCCCGGCTCAGGATGAGCTTGGTGATGTCAGAACCGGAAATGCCGATGCCCGAGCCCGTGTTGGCTATGATGACGTTGTCGATGCTGGCGTTGACTGTGAAGTCGATCGTGTTCCCAAGGGCCGTGGTCAAAGTCGGCAGCACGGTGTCGATGCCCGTCGGCGCATCGATGATCGTCGACGAACTGATACCGCTGAACTGGAACGCATTACCCAGGCCCCCGCCAACGGCGCCAAGCGGTGCGGTGTCGATGGATTCGCCGGCCTTGAGGCCTATGAGCACTTGGCCATTGGCAAGGTTGAAGGTGTTGTTCACGCCGTCATTGTGCTGCGCCTGCATCATGTCGATGAAGTCGCTGGTACCGTTGACAGTGGTGTCTATGAACACGATGACATCGGCGCCCGAGGCTTCGGCGCCGGCGATCGATCCGGGGTTCGCCGCGGTTCCATTGCCGTCGCCCTGGCTGTCGACGTAATAGACCGTCGGACCCTGCGCCTCGGAAATGTCGCCGACAAAGCCGCCATTGGCACCGTCGACGTCCTTGAAATTGTAGGTTCCGGCGGCAGGGAAGACGCCTCCCGGCGAAGCCATGATGTCGACGGCCTTGACCGTGGACAGCTTGTCGATGGTTCCTTCGCCATCGCCATAGGTGAAGTTGACGGCGGTCGTGCTGGTGAACTGGAAGCCGACGGCCGGACCGTTTCCGCTGCCGCCGATGGTGGCGGCCGTAGTGTTGCCGGGCGCGCCCGCGTCGCCGAGCTGGATCGTCCCGCTGCCTGTCGTTTTGGAAAGGTCGACCGCCGTCGTGCCGAGGGAGCTGTCGCTGGTCAGGTCGAAGTCCGTCGCCGTGACGCTGCCGTTGATCACCGCATTGGCGAAGCTGATACCGGTAGCACCATTGCCGGTCATCGCGATGTCGAGGCTGGCGAAGGACATCGTACCGGCATTGGTTCCGGAAACGATGACGCCGGTCTGTCCCAGCCCGACATTGGTCACGCTGGTGGCGCCGAACGCAACTGTGCCGGTATTGTTCGCAAGGCCGACGCCGTACAGGGCTCCACTGACTGTGACCGCGCCAAAAGTGGCACTGCCGGCGACATTGGCGACCGACAGGCCGGTTCCGGTCGTGTTGGAGATCGACAAGGGCGCGCTGGCGTTGAAGGTCGCGCCGGCGCCGAGCCCGGCAATGATTACAGTTCCGCCGCTCGTCGCGGTCAGCGCCGAACCGCTGAAGCTGATCGTGCCGCCTGTCGGCGCGGTGATGGTGCCGACCGCCAGAAGATCGCCGAAGCTGGTCGACGAGACAGGCCCGGTGAAGGCAACAGAACCGCCAGTAGTGCCGTCGATCTTGACCGCATTGCCGCCGATCCCGGCGGAGCTGTTGATCGTGGCGCCGATGGAGATTGCGGCGCTGCCGCCCGCAACGACGACGCCGTCGCCAGAGCCGCCATTGTTGATCGTGCCGCCGATCGATATCGTGCCGGTGTTGTTGGTCAGGCTGACATCGGCCCCGGCGACATTTGACGTGACGAGGTTGGTAACGTTGACGGTGGCGGCACTTTCCTGGACGGCAAAGCCCGGACCTGTCCCGCCCACCGTCGCAAGGGTCGTCGTTCCACCAAAGGTATAGGTGCCGCTCTGGACATTTGTCAGCCGGATTGCGTCGCCCATGACGCGACTGATGTTGACGGCACCAAAGGTGACGTTGCCGCCGCTGGTGTTCTCGATGAGGATGCCCGTTGGTACCGACCCGCCCGAACCGTCGACGGTCACGCTGGCGAAATTGATGCCGGCGGCACCTATCGTCAGGCCAGTGCCACCGAGCTGGATGCCGCGTTCCGTCGGGCCCGCACCGGTCCCGATTGTGTTGCCAGCCGCCGTAACCGACACCGTGCCGCCGTCGATGGCCCTGAAACCGAACCCGCCGTCGGTGGTGAGGCTGAGCGCTCCAGTGAAATTGATGCTGCCGCCAGCATTGCCGGTAAGGTCGATGGCATTCGCAGCGCCAGTATTGGCGGTGATCGCCCCACCGAAAGTTGCGCTGCCGCCGGTCATCGCATTGATGCGGACAGCGGTTGCCGCGCTGGTCTGGTTGATGGTGCCGTTGTAGGTCAGGTTGGGCGTAGCGGTATCGATGTTGAACGCGATGCCCGACGTGTTGGCGATCGAACTCGCCGCATCGAAGTTCAGCGTACCGGTGGAGCCGCCGGTTATGCCGATGCCCGTGGCCGCGCCGGTGATGTCGAGATTGGCGAATGTCGCGGTGCCGCTGTAATTGTTGAACGACAGCGCGGTTCCGGCAACGCTGCCAATCGTGTTGGCGCCGGTGAAGGTGACCGTCGTAGCCGAGTTGGCCAGCAAGATGCCGGCTTGCGCGGACTGGATGCTGAGATTGGCCACACCGATCGCGCCGGCAGCGCTGGTCAGGTCTATGCCGGTGACAGCGCTGGCGATCGTAACCCCTGCAACGTTCAGGCCGGAGATGCTCGTCCCGTCGATGGCCGCACCCGAACCGGCGTTGCTGACGGTCAGGTTCTGGATGAGGTTGCCATTGGCAAGGTTGATGGCGCTGCCGGCGCCATTGTTGAGCGTCGCGCCGCCGTGACTAAACGGATCCGCCTGCGTTGCACCAGTGACAACATTTGTGCCGGTCACATTGGCGGGCGGCGCGCCCAGATCCACGGTCGCGCCATTGGCGAAGGAGACGACCGACTGGCCATTGGCCAAGGTGAAACCGTCGCCGTCGGTGTTGATGACATCGACAGCCGAGGACTTGACGAGGACGAAGATCGTGTTGGCGTCCGTGGTGAGGTCATCGGCGGCGGCGGCATTGATGAGATTGCCAACGCTCGAGCCGTCGCCCGAGCCGGTGTTGCCAGAACCGACGAAGATGAGATTGGCGGTGTCGAACAGTTGCGGCCCGACCAGCGCCGTTGCGCCAAAAGCATAAGTGCCGCTGCCAGCCAGAAGACCGCGCATGTCGAGCGAGGCGGTCGAGCCGGTGATTGAACCGCCGCCAAACGAGAATGCCGTGTTGGCGCTCGCCGCACCCGCACCGTGGTCGCCCATCTGGACGCCGGTGCCGACGCCCGCAATGACGCCGCTACCGATTGTCACCGTCCCGCCGGTGGTACCCGACAGATCGATGCCGGTCGAAGTGCCGCCAAGGCCTGAGATATCGAGCGTCGTCGCGGTGAAGGTCGAACGGCTGCCCGACAGGTCGAGGCCGGTCGCGGTGGCCGACAGGTTGGTGATGTCGACGTTCCGGAAACTGATGGTCCCGTTGACGCCCTGGACGTCGATGCCGTTCTGGCCGGGCTGGCTGATTGTAACGTCGGCGAAGCTGATCGTACCCGTGTTGCCATCGAGCGAAATGCCGTTGCCGGCAGCGCCGGTGATGGTGGTAGCGCCGGCAAAGCCGACATTTGCCGAGCTGCCACTGATCACGATGCCGTTGAAAGCCGTGCCAGAGATTGTCGTCGCGCCTGAAACGGTAAAGTTGCCCGAAACGCCGGCGAGGCTGATCCCGGTCGAGCCGCCGGTCTGGCTCAGGCTGGTCAGCGTGACGTCAAGCCCGATGCCGCCTGCCAAAAAGCCGTTCAAGCCACCGCCGGAAATCGTTCCGCTGGCGATCGAAAGTTCGCCGGCCGACGTTCCCGAGGCACTAACGTTGTTACCGTCATTGCCGGTCGCGTTGAGCGTGTCGAAGCTGTAGGCACCGGTCCCGCCGCTGATCGCCAAGCCGCTTCCAATGTTGTCGGCGAGGGTGGTGGTACCGGTGAAAGTGTAGGTGCCGCCGCCCTGGATCGAAAGGCCTGTGGCGCCGTTGTTTGAAGACGTCAGGTTGCTGCCGGAAACGGTGCTGGTTCCGGCAAACACCAGGCCGCTGAGGTCGGCACCGGAAACTGTCAGGCCCGTCAGCGTGGCATTGCTGACGCCATTGCCATAGACGCCGTTGCCGCCACCAGCATTGGACAGTTTGAAGTCGAGCAGCGACGTGTTGCTGGCAAGGGTGACGGTGTCGCCGCTGCCGGTGTTGGTCAGCGTTGCAGCACCACCGGCATCCGAAATGGTGGTGCTGTGCTGGACATTTGCGCCCGTCACATTGATCGGCACGCCGCCGAGCGAGAACTGGCGGCCATTGCCAAACGACGCTAGCGTCTGGCCGGCACCGAGCGAGAAGCCGTCCGTGTCGTCGATGTCAGTGCCACGGTTGACCAGAACGAAGATCGCTGTGCCGTCGGTGTTGGCATCGGCAGTGGCGATCGAGGCGAGGTCAAGAAGCGACGAGCCCGTGCCCGATCCAGTGGCCGCCGCGCCGACGAAGATCAGGTTCTGGGCGTCGAACAGTTGCGCACCGACAAAGGTCGTCGATCCAAAGGCATAGTTGCCGAGCGTCTGGTTGAGACCGCGTGCGTCGAGCGAAGCGGTGACACCTGAAATCGATCCGCCGCCGAATGTGAACTGGGCATTCGCCGAATTGAGCAGCGAGCCGGAAATGCCGAAGCGCACGCCGGTGCCGACATTGGCAATCACGCCGCCATTGGTGATGACAATCGACGAGCCGCCGATGGTCTGGGCGAGGTCGATGCCGATCGAACCGGCGCCGGTGCCGGTGATGTTGACCGACTGCGCGGTGAAATTTGTCTGGCTGCCCGAGAAGTCGAGGCCGGTGTCCCCAGCACCCAATCCGGAAATGACGATGCCACCTGCAATCACCGCGGCATTGACGCCGGCAAACGAGATGCCGTCGCCGCCCGGATTTGTGATGTCGATGCCGCCGAAGCGGATGGTGGCCGGCGAACTGGATATCGCAATCGCCGAAGCTGAGGTGTTGGAGATCGAGGTCTGGCCGGTAACGGTGAAGCTGCCCGACACATTGTCGAGCACCACGCCCGACGTGCCGCCATTGTGACTGATCGACGTCAGCGTCACATTGGCGGCGATCGGGTCGATGAAGACGGCGACGCCTCCATTGCCCGAAACCGTGCCGCCGGTGGTGCTGAAGCTGCCGGTCGGCGCCGTGCCGGTAACATGGATGCCGGCATCGCCGTTGTTTGTGGCGTTCAGCGTGGCGAACGAATAGCTGCCCTTACCGGTGATATCGAGGCCATCATCGGTATTGCCTGACAGGAGCGTCGTGCCGGTGAAGTTGAAGGTGCCGTCGCTCTGGATGTTGAGGCCGTCGACACCATTGCCCGTCGAGGTGAGGTTCGAGCCCTTGATTCCAGTCGAGGTGCCGGTGAAGTGGGCACCGCTGCCGCCCACACCGGTAACGGTGACATTGGTGAGCGTCGCGCCAGTGACGTTGTTGCCGAAGATGCCGTCGGCGCCGCCGGTGACCGTAATCCCCTTGAGCGTATTGCCGTTGCCAAGCGTGATGACATTGCTGCCCGGATTGGTTCCCGCGATGGTGCCGTTGCTGCCGCCCAGATTGTAGGTGCCGGTGCCGCCACCAAAGAGCAGGGCCGTCACGCTTTCACCGCCGCCGATGACCGTCTGACCGTTGGCAAGTGTTACGCCCGCCGTCAGCAGATTGCCGCTGCCGCCAAGGGCGACCACGAAACCATTCGCACCGGCATCCGCTACCGCATCGTCCAGTGTGGTTGGGTCGCCGAATGTGCCGAGACCGAGCGTGTTGGCGCCGTCAGCGAAGAAGAACTTGCCAAACGCCGCGCCCGTGGCGGCATTGATCGCCACGCGCGTCGTCGAGCTGGCGAGTGTTTCATCGCCTTCGATGCGGACGCCGATATCGCCGCGCACGCGCTCGTTGACGCGTTTGCGCAAGCCCTCGCTCACCGCGTAGACCGGCTCATCCCCGTCGGCATCACCCTCGGCTTCACTGCCGGAGTTGAACGGGATCGTCAGCCTGACACTGCCGGCAAACTGGGTGTCGTCGCGATTGTCGTTGCGAACCTCCCCGGTGAAAGCGACGGACGCGCCGCTGCCGAAGACATCGCCGATCGAGTACTCGAAACCCGCCTTGCCGCCGGTGATGCTGTCGTCGTCGCCTTCGGGGTCGCCGAAGTGGTATGCGCCGACATCAAGCCGCAATGCGTGATGTTCAGGCAGAGCGACCGGCACCTGCACGCCGATTTCGCCCTCAATACCCCAGGCGGCATAGTTGCGCCGGTCGATGACGGATATCTGCTCGAGCAACTGGTTGCCGACCAGTGACAGGCTCGAATTGACCGACTGTTCGGCCTTGTCTCCGCTAATCGGCAAGTAGACGTTCACATGCGCGTCGAAATTCGCGGTGATCGCCTCGACTCCCAGTGTCGCTCCGGTGAACTGGTGCCCGTCCTGTCTCTGGGTGTTGATGTAGGCGTAGCCGCCTAGCATCAGGTCGGGATTGACGATCCGGCGAATGCCGAGGCCGAAATCCTGGCCAAAGCCGTCTTCAAAGTCGTGCTTGGCCCTGACATCGAGGAACAGAACGGATTCGGCTGTCTGCTTGAGCGGAACAAAACCCTCGAGGGCGGCGGTGGCACCGTCACTGTTGGCGCCGACGATGGCGCGGACCTGCGGCTGCCACAGCCCATCCTGCCCGCCATAAGCCGCCATGCCCGACAAGGCGAAGGCGATCGTCGACAAGGCCGACGTCCGCAAGAGATTTCTGGCGCGCCATGCCAGACTATACTCGAGCGAAACTTGCGGTCCGCTCGTCAGAGCGATAGCCGCATCGGTATGCCTTGCGTTGTTGGGCAGAAAACGCGAGTGCATCAAAGATCCATGCCAAGGGGGGCGTTCTTAGTTTTGCTGATAGGTCTACCAATGCGCGCGGCTTGCAAGAGGATTTTATGCCACCATTGCGTGCATTGGCATAAAAAGGAGTCATGTTGCAGTAGAGCAACAGAACCCGCACTTTTTTCAGCCTAAGTTGATCCAGGTCGAACCAGTTTATCCCCAGCGAAGGCAAGCAATATGAACTCCACACCCGTGCGAACAACAATGCCATGCCGAGCCATCAACATCGGCGCTGCTATGCTTTCGCTGTTGTTCACCAGCGCAGCTTTCGCCCAGGAGACGAAGCCCGCCGACCCCAAGCCGGCAGAAGCCAATCCTTGGGCGGTCAACTGTGCCAGCGGTGCGACGATCAACGAACTACAATGCCAGGTGTCGCAAAACCTGACCGAGTCGAAGACAGGTCAGCGCGTGTTGACGGTCACTATTCGCAAGGAAAACGACAAGGGCGGTCTGGCAATGCTGCTTGCGCTGCCACATGGCCTGTTCCTGCCTTCGGGCGCGTCCTACCAGATCGATCAGGGTGAAAAGGTCGTCATCGCGATCCAGACGAGCGACCAGAATGGCGCGTATGCCGCCGCGCCGCTGACGCCGGAACTGATCACGGCGATGAAGGCCGGCACGAATCTGAACGTCGGCATGGAATCAGTCACGCGCAAGCCGGTGGCGATACCGGTCTCGCTAGCGGGCTTCACCGCGGCGATCGACAAGCTGCAGGCCATCAAGTAGCGGCAAGCAGGAGCAGGGCGGTTCGTCCCGCCCTGCCTTTCAACAAGGCCTGCGATCAATCCTGATCGTCGTTCGTCTGCGCGTGGTCGCGGCGACCGGCCATGATCTCGCGCTTGCCGACATGGTTGGGCGCGCCGACAAGGCCTTCCTTTTCCATGCGCTCGACCAGAGAAGCGGCACGGTTGTAGCCGATGCCAAGACGGCGCTGGATGTAGGAGGTCGAGCACTTCTTGTCGCGCTGAACCACCTTCACCGCCTCATCATAGATCGAGTCGCCATCCTCGGCAGCGACAGCCCCCTTGTCGAAGACCGGCGTGTCTTCGACTTCCGGAACCTCATCGTCCTCGTCGGCGGTGACGGTCTCGAGATATTCGGGACGTCCCTGCGCCTTGAGATGGGTGACGACATGCTCCACCTCGGCGTCCGAGACAAACGGGCCGTGGACGCGGGAGATGCGGCCGCCGCCGGCCATGTGCAACATATCGCCCTGGCCGAGCAGCTGTTCGGCGCCTTGCTCGCCCAGGATCGTGCGGCTGTCGATCTTCGACGTCACCTGGAACGAGATGCGGGTCGGGAAATTGGCCTTGATGGTGCCGGTGATGACGTCGACCGACGGGCGCTGCGTCGCCATGATCAGGTGAATGCCGGCAGCGCGCGCCATCTGCGCCAGGCGCTGGATGGCACCTTCGATCTCCTTGCCGGCGACCATCATCAGATCGGCCATCTCGTCGACGATGACGACGATGTAGGGCATCGGCGCGAGATCGATCTCCTGCTCCTCGAACAGCGGCACGCCGGTGCCCTTCTCGAAGCCTATCTGCACCTGCATCACCACCGTCTCGCCCTTGTCGCGGGCGATCGCGGCACGCTCGTTATAGCCATCGATGTTGCGCACGCCGAGCCGCGCCATCTTGCGGTAACGGTCCTCCATCTCGCGCACCGCCCACTTCAGCGCGGTGACCGCCTTCTTGGGATCGGTGACGACGGGCGTCAAAAGATGCGGGATGCCATCATAGATCGAGAGTTCGAGCATCTTGGGATCGACCATGATCAGCCGGCACTCTTCCGGCTTCAGCCGGTAGAGCAGCGACAGGATCATGGTGTTGATGGCGACCGACTTGCCTGAGCCGGTGGTGCCGGCGACGAGCAAATGCGGCATCTTGGCAAGCTCGGCGATGACTGGCTCGCCACCGATCGTCTTGCCCAGGCAGAGCGCCAGCTTGCAGGAGGTGTTGCGGAAGCCGTCGGACTCGATGAGTTCGCGGAAATAGACCGTTTCGCGCGTTTCGTTGGGCAGTTCGATGCCGATGACGTTGCGGCCCGGAATCACCGCCACACGAGCGGAAATCGCCGACATCGAGCGGGCGATGTCATCGGCAAGGCCGATGACCCGCGAGGATTTGACACCGGGCGCCGGCTCGAATTCGTAGAGCGTCACCACAGGCCCCGGGCGAACATGGATGATCTCGCCGCGGACGCCGAAGTCTTCGAGTACGCTTTCCAGGAGATCGGCGTTCTGCTCCAGCCGCTCCTGCGACATGTAGAAGCCCTGGCCTGCCGGCGGCAGCTGCAGCAACTCCTCGGAAGGCAGCTCATAGGCATCGCCAGTGGTCGCCGGCACGATCCTGCCCATCAGCGGCAAGGGCGACGCTGCGCGCACGGGGGACAATGGCTCGGCTGCAATGGCTGGCTCCGGTACCGCTTCGACGACTGGAGCCGGCTGATCGCGCTTGGCACTCGCCGGCGCTTCGAGCCTCGCCTCGTTGGAATTGGCTGGTGCCGCTGGCGCAATGTTGGCCTGCTGGGGCGGAATGCACTCGATGACCCGGAACAGCGCGGTGATTTCCGCTGCGGGAATCTCGGCCTGCCTGGCGACGACGGGTGTCTGCGCAACCCGGACCGCCACGGGCGCGGGTCGGGCGGCAACAACCGAGGCTGCCGGCGAGGGACCGTCCGAAGTATTTGGCGCCATCAACTCGAAAAATGCATGGTCGGAAAGATAGGACCACCGTGCCTTCTTCGGCTGGGTCGCCGGACTTTCACCGGTGGCAGCTGGTTTGGCTGCGGACTGCATTGGCGCGGCGGTGGGTTGCTGCACGGCTGCGGCGGGCTGGTGCGCGGGCGAGGGTGCCTGAACGGCCTGTGCTGCGATCCTGCTGGCGATCTGCGCCTGCAAGGCTTCCACGACCTGGGCCCCCGTCGTAACGGTTGCCGGCCTGGCCGGAACATGTCTTACGACAGGCGCATCCATGCGCTCGGTCGCCTGTGGCTGAACGACGGCAACATTCGCCTGGGTTTCATTGTGGGCGGCCTCCGCCGCCTCGTATGCTTGGCGTTTTGCCGAATCATAGTCGGGCGTGCGGGTGAAGCGCACATTGGGCGCCAGGAAGAAATAGTCCTGCCAGCCAGGGCCGTCGGCCGGCGAAGGCAGCGGTGCGTTTTCCGGGCGATCTGGCCCGTCATCATGCGAGACTTGGTTCGAAAAATTCACTCGAGGCAACCGCGTGCTTCCCATACTCAAGACTCGCTGATGAAACGTCCCCCGAGCAATAGGAAGCGAGTGGTTAACAGTTCCTTCCAGCTTGCTGCTTTGTGATCTGGACGCGGCAATTGACGGACCCGATAAGAGGCCCGTCTCGAATTTTGTTAGAATAATGTAATATAATCGAAGACATCAAAGGATGGGCTGTGGAGTTCCCGCGCCGAGAGTTTGCAAGCCCTTGTTCTGCTGTGCTAACTTTACGTCATGCGGTAAGGAGATGCGGACTTGTACCGCTTTTGGAATTGGTTTGCGTATCCGAAGGCTGGGGGCAAAAGAGGCGAGAGGCCTGGGTCCTCGAATCTTTCCATGGTCCGCGATGCACGCCTTGCAGGCTTCCTGGCAAACACCACCGATCTTGTTTCATTTTATGACCACGACTTCCGACTGACCGACTGCTCGGCCAGGGTGAAAAGCATCCGCGGAAACGCCATGGCCCCAGGCGCGACGGCCTGGGAGATTTACCCGAACTTTGGCGAGAACGAGCTTCGCGCAGCAATGCAGCTTGCCGCGCGCGATGGCTCGTCAACAAAAATCAGGCTCAAGGCTTTACCGGGTCAGCCAGCGGGAACCATATTCTGCTTCGGAATGGCGGATGGCGTCGGCATCATTGAATCCGCGGAAGTGGGGCATGATGGTCGCGCCGCCGCCGAAGAAGCAGGCCGTGTGAAGTTGTTGCAGCATCAGGCGACACATGACGCCTTGACCGGATTGCAGAACCGCCGCCGTTTCAGCGAGCGCCTGGATGAAGTCCTGGCGGAAAGCGGCGATTCCCGGGACAGGTCGGCCCTGCTGCAGATTGATCTCGACGATTTCAAATCGGTCAACGACACGCTTGGCCATGGAACCGGCGACACCCTGCTGCAGCTCGCGGCAAACAGGATCCGGGGCGCCCTGCAGGACGGTGATGCTGCCTACAGATACGCCGGCGACGAGTTCGCGGTGATCCAGGGCGGCAAGCAACAGCCTGGCGCCGCAGAACGCCTGGCGCAGGCCATTGTCGATGCCTTCAAGGCACCCTTCATCATCAACGACATCCCGCTTTTTGTCGGTGCAAGCGTCGGCATCGCCTTCGGGCCCCAGCATGGGGTCGAAAGCGAAGAACTGATGAAAGCCGCCGACATCGCCCTTTACGCAGCAAAGCGCGATGGCCGGGGCTGCGCACGCACGTTCAATCGCTCGATGATGCTGTTGCTGGAGCAGCGGGAGAATCTGAGGCGAAGCCTTCGGATGGCGCTGGAGCGGCAGGAGCTCTATCTCGAATATCAGCCGCTCATTCGCCCGCCATCAACGGTGGTCGGGTTTGAGGCGCTGTTGAGGTGGCATCATCCCGAGGTTGGTCTCATCCCGCCGAACGTGTTCATCCCGATCGCCGAGGCCGATGGCCTGATGGATGACATTGGACGCTGGGTGCTTGAGGAAGCCTGTCGTCAGGCCATGACCTGGCCGTCTTCCCTGAGCATCGCGGTGAACCTGTCGCCGGCGCAGTTTCTCAGCGGTTCTCTCACCGATACCGTGGCACAGATAATAGACAAGGTCGGCATCAGGGCGGATCGTGTCGAGCTCGAAATAACGGAAACCGTTCTCCTGGAGCAGACGGTCGACAACCTCGACACACTCAATACGCTGAACGTCTTGGGAATACGAATTTCCCTGGATGACTTCGGGACACATTACTCATCACTGAGTTATCTCAAGAATTTCCCATTCGATACGCTGAAGATCGACCAGTATTTCATCAAGGACCTAGTTGCCGACCGCAAGAGCCAGGCCATTGTCCGGTCGGTCATGAGCCTGGCACATGGCTTGGGTATCAGTGTCACCGCCGAGGGGGTCGAAACAGCCGGCCAGGCACAATGGCTGGTCGAAGAGGGCTGCGATTGCCTGCAGGGCAACTTCCTCGGGCGGCCGATGGGGGCGGACGCGACGGGCGAATTTGCGGACCGTTCGCCCGCGGAGCAGAAAACGCCACAAGAACAAGACCGAACATGATAACTGGCAACACCCTGTAGGCTTGCCTCGACGGGGCAGGCGACGAAGACCATACATACGGATAGTGTCCCGGCAGACCGACAGACCGGACACCACAAATTTGCCGAGCGATGCTATTTTCGCGCCTGGCCAGAACGGTAAGAGGGTGAGATGCCAACGAAAGACGCGAATGCGGAACCAAGTTTTCGCACAATGATCCAGGTGGACATGGAGATCGCGTCTTTCCTTTCGAATTGGGCGCATTGCGACTACATCTCGAGTTATCTGGCGCGTACGATCAGTCACAACAGGCCGGACTCCGTCCTGTTTTCAAATCTGTTTTCGTCGGCACTTAATGAGCTGCTTGAGGTCACCTTCCGGACACGTCACTCCGGTGGCGCGCTCGAATGCAGGCTGTCCCGCCACGGCGAAACGGACCGGATCGAGCTGACATTTGCCTGCGGCCAGGAAGAGCGCACGTTCCTGGAAGACGCGGTGGCCCGGGTCCAGGGCGTCGACCGGCAGGCACGCTATCTGAGCTCGCTTTCAGGCGATGTCGCGCCGAGCCGCGACATGATGCTTCTCGAACTGACTGTTAACTACAATGCCACTCTTCGCCTTGAAGAGGTTGATGCCGATACGGTTACGATCGTGGTCGATCTCGGGGGCCTGGCAAATTGACCGCGCATCTTTCTCCTACTGGCACCGTAGGGCGCTTCAAGGCGCATTTTGACCTGAACAATCAGGAGTTTTCGATTGCCGGCTCGGTGCGCCCGCAAACCATTGACGAGCTTGCGCCCAGCCTGGCGCTGCTGAAAGAGTCGATCGATAACGTGCGTGGCGTGCTTTATATCAACGTCAGGCGCCTTGCGCAGATGAACAACACTGCGTTCCACGCATTCTCGCGCGTCATCATCGATGCGTGTCGTGTCAGGCCTGAACTTAGATTTGTGGTCATTACCTCCAGCGTTGTCGGCTGGACGACGCGCAAATTCGGCCGCCTCAGCAAGATCGAACCGAGCATCAGTGTCGAGGAATACGACAGCGAGTTTTATCCCGGGCAGAGCTTCCTTGAAGAGGGCGGCTTCATCCCGATCCTGCGGACGCAGACCAAGATGACCTGGCGCCACGAACGCTCGATCCTGCCGCGCCACGGCATGCGGCCGGGTATCGTCATGGCCGACATCTGCTGCGGCATCGGCGATTTCGCCGTTCTGGCGCAGAAGGAATTCGAGCCGGCACGGATCGTCGCGCTCGATCATTCCAAATCGAGCCTTGCCTACGCCAGGAAGGTAGCCAGCGAGTTCGACATCACGGGCATCGAATACACCTATGGCGACGCCTCCGAGATGCTGCTCGACGATGACCAGTTCGACCTCGTCACCTGCCGGCACTCGCTGCAGATCTTCAATCGCCCGGCGCAGATACTCAAGGAGCTTTATAGGATATGTAAGCCTGGAGGACGGGTCTACATCACCAATGAGAAGAACTCGCATTGCCTGGGCGAACCGCGCGCCGAAAGCATTCGCTGGACCTACAACGAGGTAGCGAAACTGTTCGAACACTTCGACATGGACGTCGAACTCGGGCCCAAGAGCCGGCGCTATCTGGCCGACGCGGGCTTCGACGACATACGCGTCGAGTCGTTCATGGTGACCAATCTCGACGGCGACCCAAAGGACTTTGCCGACATGATCTCCGCCTGGGAAGACGTCTATGCCGGCGACATGGCGGTCAAGCGGGGCGATTCCGAGGAGTTCATCAAGCAGTTCCGCCAAGGTTTCAAGGACCACATCTCCGCAGCCCTTCATCCGAAGGGTTATGCCGGTTGGCCGATCTGGGCTGCCTCTGGGCAGAAACCGCTATGAGCACGGATATGCAGGACACTCCACGTTTCGGACTGCATTCCTTCCGCGCGAAGTTCGTGCTGGTGGTGGGCGGCGCAGTTTTGTTCGACCTTTTGATGAGCGGCGGCCTGGCGTTGTGGAATGTGCAGCGGCTGTCGCAGGACGCAACTTCGGAGGTCGGTGCCGGCCTGACGACTGCAAATCAAGAGTATATCCGCTCCTATGCCGAGTCGACGGCATCGCGCGTCGACCTGTTGCTCGACCGCGTCCATGCCGACGTCAAGACGCTGGCTGGCGTGCTGCAGGGGCAGATCGACGATCCCGACAGGCAAAAGCAGGTCGGCGCCACGTTGGCAAACCAGGCTGCAGCCTCCGTCAATGTGGTCTACGACACCAAGGGGCAGTGGGCGCAGAACCTGCCCGGCGCGCCCTCGGTGGTCAGCGTCTGGGGCTATCTTCTTGGTCCCGACCACAAACCACTGCCGGCGGTACGCGAGGAGATCGACAACAGCGCTGTGCTGGACCTCGTCGCGCCGAGCCTGCTCACCAGCGGTTCGTCAAAGCTGCAGATGTATTACATCGGCCCAAAGGAGCGGCCGATCTTCAGGACAGCGCCCTACACCGACCAGGCCCAGACCTTCGATCGCCTCTACCCCGGTCACAACACATCCGAGTTCTGGGAATTCTTCTTTCCCGGCATTTATGGCTCGTGGCAGAAATGGGCGCTCGATCCGGCGTCGCGCTTCATCCCCGACAACGACATCACCCAGACTGCGCCTTACACCGACGCGATCACCGGCAAGCTGATCGTCAGCTTCTTTCATCCGCTGTGGACGCGCGACCGTGCAGGCGTTGCGGGTGCTGCCGGGGCCGATATCACGCTCGACCAGCTCGCCGAGATCGTCGAGAACGTCAAGATCGCTGAAACCGGCTTCGGTTTCCTGACCATGCCGAACGGCAACGTCGTGGCCATCAACCCCAAGAGCGAAGCGACGATCGGGCTGGTTTCTTCAAGCGACAAGGGAGCCCCCGACGGGGTGACCGGCGTAGAGCGATCACTGCGCGCCAGCACTCAGCCTGCCATCGCAACCCTCGACCTCAACAGCAGCAACGATGGCGTGATCCAGCATGTCATGCTGCAAGAAAAGGGCGAAAATGTTCCTTACATCGTCGTTCTGAAAGGGCTCAAGCCGACCAACCTTTGGAGTGCCGGGCCGATCGAAAAGCAGGCGATGTCAGTGGGCATTGTCGTACCCGAGCGCGAGATCTACGCCGCGTTGTTTGCGGCGCAAGACAGCATTTCGAAGGCGACGAACCGAATCCTGCTCTATCAGCTTCTGGCAATCATCGTTTCGCTGATGATCGTGTTTGCCGCGGTATTCGGGTTGTCGAAGCGTATCACGGCAGGCTTGAGCGCACTTGCCACCGCTGCCCGGCGGCTGCAGGCGAAAGACTACTCAGTCCGCGTCAACATCCCGTCCAAGGACGAGGTCGGCGAGGTCGGCGTGGCTTTCAACCGCATGGCCGAGCAGATCAGCTTCCATACCGAGAACCTTGAACAGCTCGTTGACGAACGCACGAGGGACCTCGAAAGCGCCAACGTCGAAATCTCGACGCTTAACGAAAAGCTGCGCAGCGAAAACGTCCGGTTGGGTGCCGAACTCGACGTTGCGCGCCAGATACAGATGATGGTGCTGCCCAAGCCGCGCGAACTGGCGCTGATCCCGGGCATCGAGATCGCGGCCTACATGCGGCCGGCCGACGAAGTCGGCGGCGACTACTACGACGTCCTGCAGGACGGGCACCGCCTGAAGATCGGCATTGGCGATGTCACCGGACACGGTCTCGAGAGCGGCGTGCTGATGTTGATGGTGCAGTCGGTTGCGCGCGCGCTGCAAGAGACCGGCGAAGACAATCCCCGGCAGTTCCTCGATCGGCTTAACCGCGCCATCTTCAAGAACCTGGAGCGTACCAACTCTGACAAGCACCTGTCCCTGGCCTTCCTCGACTATGAAGACGAGCGCCTGGTCCTGTCGGGCCAGCACGAGGAGGTTCTGGTCGTGCGTGCCGGCGGCAATGTCGAGCGGATCGATACCATGGACCTCGGCCTGCCGGTCGGTCTCGAACGCGACATTGCACCCTTTGTCGCGACACGCGACATCCCCTTCAGCAGCGGCGACGTCATCGTTCTCCACACCGACGGCGTGACCGAAGCAGAAGGTTTGGGCGGCAAGCTTTTCGGGCTCGACCGGCTTAGCGAAAGCGTGCGGACGCGGTATGGCAGCAGCGCCGAAGAGATAAAGACCGGAGTTGTCGACGATCTGATGGCCTACATCGGCACAAGGAAGATACACGACGATATTACACTCGTCGTCATGAGGCACAGGTGAGCACATGACAACTTTGTATGGACCGGCCGACATTGCGATCGGCATGAGAGACAATATCAGCCGCGTCAGGTTGTTTGATGGACCTCTGGATCTGAAATGGCATCACTGCGCAACGACCTCGGACTTCATTGCCGATCTTTTCGCGCTGCCTTTTCACGCATCGCGCAACGACTACAAGGAAGTTCGTCACAGCATCGGCTATCTGGTCAACGAACTGATTGAAAATGCAGTCAAGTTTCGTGAACCGGGCGAGATCATCGTCGAAGCGTCAATGGATTCCGACTGCTTCAAGGTGAAGGTCTCCAACATTGTCGGCGACAAGACCGCGGCGACATTTCAGAAGCTTCTCTCCGAGATTACCATCGGCGACCCGGGCGACCTGCTGATCCAGCAGATCGAGGCAAATGCCGCCGATCCCGACGCGACCGGCTCAGGGCTTGGATTGCTCACCTTGATGAGCGATTATGGCGCACGTCTGGCTTGGATCTTCAGCCCGGTTGAATCCAGCAATCGGGTTCATGTGGAAACCTACGCCACGATCCCGATCTCGCAATCTCACTAAAGAAAGAATGAAGGCGCCCATGGAAGTAAGAACCGATGACTATCGCGTCTGGACAGAAAACAGCGATGTCTATTTCGAAGGCTCCATGCGACTTGCCGGCTCGGAAGCTTATGCGCCCATCATGGCATTGATGACTGCCATTCTTGCTGAAACACCACAGACCATCACACTTAACTTGACCGACCTCGAGTTTCTCAATTCGTCCGGAATCAACCTTCTGGCGAAGTTCACCATCGAGGTGCGCAAGCACCCTGCCGTCCAGCTCGTCGTGCGCGGCAGCTCAGAGATCCCCTGGCAGTCCAAGTCACTGCCGAACCTGAAGAAGCTGCACCCGGCCTTGACCCTCCAGATCGACTGACGCGGCTTCTGAAAATCACTGCTCGACAAAAAGGGCCGCGGCACCCACGCCGCGGCCCTTTTGATTTCGGCCACACCAAACTTAGTTGATTGCAGCGATGTTGCCCAGGCGGATGAACAGCGTTTCGCCGGAAGAATCGTCGACGCCATCATTGTCCGTAACGACAAAGGCTTCACCTGAGGCATCGATGGCAAAGCCCTCGACCTTGTCGACGACGTAGCCGTTGGTCGTGGCCTTGAGGTCGGGCACGAGATCCCGCACCAAGGTCTTCGCCACCACCGGCAGTTCGCCACCGAGCTTAGCCGGCTTGAAGCCATCGAGCGTCACCGAATAAAGGCGCTTGTTGACGGCTTCCCGGCCGACCAGATTGTCGCGCTCGACGATGAAGAGCTTGCCTTCATGGGCGGATATTTCCGACAGGCCGACCCAGCCCTTTTCGGTCGACTCGAGCGGGTAGCGCACCGCTGACCATTCCTTGTCCTTGGGCTTGTAGGCCAGAAGCTTGACCTGCCCCTTGGGATCGTCGGCCCATTCGCGCTGGATCGCCATGACCAGGGTCAGGTCGTCGCCCTCGCCAAGCGTGGTGATGCCCTCGAGGCCGAAGCGGGTCTCGTGCGCCAGCAACTCCGCCGGGAACGCGATCTCTTCCTTGATCTCGCCCTTGGCGTTGACGTTGAAGATGGCGTGCGGGGTCAGCTTGTCGGTACGGCCTTCGGAGGCGAGCCAGAAGCCGCCCTTGCCGTCGGGCGCAAGGCCTTCGAGATCGAGCTTTTGCGCCGGCTTGCCGTCACGCGTGACGACGGTCTTTGCGGTGATCAGGGCAGGGGTCTTGGTGATGTCGATGGTGAAGATCGCCGGTGCCGAGCGGTAGACCGAATCCGAGACGGCATAAAGCTTTCCAGCTTCCTTGGGGTCGGCGGCGAGGCCCGAGAGCGCGCCCCAGCCGAGCGGCGTGCCGTCTTCGCTGGGAGCTGCCACGACCTGCGGATAGGCGGCTGCGCCTTCGCCGAGTTCATAGACCATGACATGCGAGCGCGCGAGACCGCCTTCGACGAGGTCGGTCTCGTTGGCGGTGACCAGCAGGTTGCGCTGGGGGATGGCGACGAGGCCTTCCGGACCGATGCCCGAGGGCAGGAGTTGGACGAATTCCGGCGCCTTGCCGGTGTCCTTGTAGACGCCGATCAGCGAAGCCCGCTCTGCGGCAACGAAGATGTACTTCTGATCGCCGAACTGAGCGAACTCCAGGCCTTCCGGCTCGATGCCCTTCTTGTTGCGGGCGTCGGGATAATGGCCAGCGGCGGCCGCCTGGTACTCGAAGGCCGGTCCGGACTCATAGAGCACTTCGCCAGTCTTGGAGAAGATGGTGAAGCCGCGCGCGCCGCCCTTGTAGTCGCCTTCATTGGCAACGACGAGACGATCGTTGTCGAGCCACTTCACCGCATCGGGTTCACGCGGCGCATTCTCGACCTTTCCGGCAAAGCTGAGCGCGCCGTCCTTTTTGGTATCGACGTTTTCGAGCGTCACTTCACCTGCCGAAAAATGCGAGACGACCTTGCCGCTTTCGGCGTCGACGATGGCGATGTGGTTGTTTTCCTGCAGCGTGACGGCAATCTCGCCGGCTTCGTTGAAGGCGACGAATTCCGGTTCCGGATCTTCCGGCGCGACAGTGGCGATGCCGGTCAGGTCAACCGTCTTGATCGAAGCGCAGTCCGGGGCTCCGTCCTTCAAGGCGACGATCTTGAGGTTGCCAGCTGGCAACTGCGGCAGCGCGCCTTCATTCAGTTCTTCGTCGCGCTCGTTTTCGATCGCAATGGCGAGGAATTTGCCGTCCTTGCTCAGCGCCACCGAGTCGGGCTGGCCGCCGAGATCGCAGGAAGCCTCGATCGCCTTGGCGGCGAGGTCGATGACGGTCAGGTTGCCCGAAGGCTCCTGCTTGGTCTTCGAGGTGTTGACGCCGGCGAAGACCTTGCCGCCCAGCACGGTGACGGAGGTCGGCTCGCCTTCGATCTTGACGATGCCTGCGGCCTTCGGTGCCTTGGCGTCGGTGATGTCGATGAAGCCGAGCGCGCCGAGCGGGCTGTCGGAATAGACCAGTGTCATGCCGTCTTCGGTGGCGGCGATGATCTCCGACGAAGTCAGGGTCGCCGCATCGACGCCAGCCGGCAGATTGGTGGCCACGGGGAAGGTGGCGATCCGGTTGAACGCCTGGTCGGCATAAGCAGGGAAGGCTGCAGACGCCGCGAGCGCGGACGTCAAAAGCAGGAGCTTGCGTGACATGGAAAACCTCTTTGCCTGAACGGAATTGCGGTCTTCGTTTGGGGCAATGAGATTTCAGCGCGATGACATCAGGATGATGGTTTCATGACAGGGGCGCGCCGAGCCCCAGGTCGATGATGCAGGTCATCCGGCAAAAACTTCCCGGGCGACGAGCGCCGCCCGGGAAGCCTTGCAGGTCAGGACGGAGTCGACCACTGGCCGCCCTTGTAGAGGCGCGTGGCGGTATTGGTCATGGTGAGGTCGATCTCGGTGTAGTTGGAGCGGGCCGAGCTGAACATCGTCGAGGTGGCGATGTCCTGCTGGAACCAAACCATCACGGTGTCGATGGGGGTCAGCGTGACCGTCCCCTGGACCATGCCCTGGGGCGCCACATAGAGCGGTGTCGTCTGCTGGACGCCGTTCAGCGTGGAGATCTGGCTGAGGGCCGGGTGGATCAGGCTGAACTGGTTCAGCATGGAAACCCCGGTGGCCGGCCCCCCGGTCGCCGGAGGCTGCAGGATGCCGTTCTGGTCGAGCAGGCACTGCTGGCCAAGCCCGAGCGCCCGCGCGTTGGTCGTGGCCGTTACCGTCACCGTGTCGGCGAAGACGTTGGTGCCGAACAGCGAGAACTGCGGCGTCCACGAGAAGGCGGTGCTGTAGACATATTTGGTCAGCGACTGCCACACGACGTTGTAGCTGCCGCTGTCGCCGCCCGAGGCAACCTTCTTGGCAAAACACATGGCGTAGTTGTTGGTCTTGAGCGTGGCCAGGTCGTCGAGATCGACAAGAATGGTTACTGCCTTGGATACGGCGTCCAGAGCCGAATAGAAGTTCGCCAGGCTCTGTCTCGCCGCGTCCCGTTCATAGGAATCCACCGCGTCGGCCGCCGCGCTGAAGGTCGCGTTCTTCCCGTTCACCGCCGTGCAATTGCACAGATCACCTGTTACCGACTGTCCTTGCCTGATGTCGTAGGTGTTTCCGCTGGTGACGGAACCGGATGAAATGGCAACCGTGAACGACTCGTCGGTGCTGACGGTGCCGTCACCGTTGGCGATCTTCGTCCAAGTATTGCCGACCTTCTTGTAGATGTGTAGCTTCGCCATCTTGGCCTCCTGGAACTCTGGTTGAAAAAATCAGGTGAAAGTTGAGAAAATCACCGCGCGACTTATTTATACTCTACGCAATACCCTCGACGATAACGTCGCTTATGGATACGTGCATAGTATTCTAAGTATTACTTCGACGCACGGCTGACTCTAATCTGTACCAGTTTCGATAACGCGTCCCATGGCTGGCGTCCCAAAAAGATGTCCGTTCGTCCCAGGCCGCACCCAGCCGTGTCTCGCCGGTAAACGACAGCGCCCCGGTCACCCAACCATCAGTTCCTTGAGCCAATGCTCCAGTTGATTGCTACCAGGCGCAGGGGAGGCGACCGTGTGCCATTCGGCGTCTCCGTGACGGCCGGCGGCGCGCGCGGCGCGGGGCGACTTCCCGAAGGCCTCGTGGAATATCCGGCTGAAATGCGCCTCGTTCCTGAAACCGAGGTCGTAGGCGATGTCGCCGATACGCCGATGGCGCAACGCCGGGCTGCAAATGTCGAGCAGTGCGCGGCGAAGGCGACGGCGGCTGATATAGTGCCGAACACCACCAGAGGCCTCGAACAGCCTGTAGAGCTGGCTTCGTGAAATCCGGAACGCGGCGGCCAACTCTTCGGGCGTCAACTCGGGCTGGTGCAGCCTTTCTTCGATGTAGCTGCGAATGGACCTGACAAGGCTGCGGTGAGATGCAATTGCCGGGGCGGGTTGCGAGGAAGCGCCGATGGCCAGGCAGGTGTCGGCAAGGTTTGCCGTAACCCGGGCAAGCGCCACGGCCTCATGGAGCCAGAGCCGCGGCGCCGTCTGACACAGGGTCATGATGTGCTGCCCCAGCAGACCGCCAACCGGCGTGTCCCGCAAAAGAATTCGGCCGTGCTGGCTGCCCAGGCCGCCAACAGCGGGAGACAACAGCGATCGCGGCAACACAAGGCTTACGCTTTCACCGGCGTAGGCCACAAAGTCGAGCGGACTTGCCAGGTCGACGATGCCGACGTCGAGGTGGTTCAGGCGCCTGTTCTCGCCGGAGCGGCGCAAATGTCCGCCATCTTGTCTGCAGACATGAATGAACAGATGGTCCAGGTCATCGCGCAGGGTCCGGGCATCGGATCGTGAATAGCGAACGGCATCGCTCTTTCCGTGCAGGACCAGCGCAAGGCCGAGGTGATAGACGGTCAGCGACGCGAAAAAGCTGTGCTTTCGCCGATGAAACGGCCTTGTCACCCTGAACAGCGAGGCCAGAAGTTCTTGCCAAGATGTAAAACGATCTGAATCCGTCGTGCCCGCAGCTGAATAATTGAGAGTTTGTATTTTTGAACCATTAGAACCGGCCTGCTGCATATCGGTAAAGATATTTGACACGACCACACCGCACCCCCATGCGACCTATGGAGGAAACCATTTATCAAATTGCCTTATATTCACAAAGTTACTTTTACGATATTTGGTAATTTAAGTATATTTTTACAGTATATATACTCGACACACTCGTTCAAAGACAGCAGATCGCGGCGGGTATCGATCGCCATCATCAGGCGGCCGGTTGAGCTCGCCGCTAGCGTGTCGGTCGCCGAGTGGCTGCGTCGTGCGCATGCCTGGAACAGGGGCTTTGATGGAAGACCGCTCCCTAGAGGGGCGGGCATGCCGAACCGCATCTGGGTGCAGCGCAACGGCATAGTTCCATAATGTTTGTTACCCGGCAATAGGTTGTAGGGGCTATTTAGTAATGCGACAGTTGGGCCAGTTAGAGATGCGGCAGTCTCGCCTCTCGACGTTCTGGTCAATGCCAACGTTAGGAGCAAGGATGACGACCTCCAGCCTGGTCGAGACCATGAGCGGTCGGAGTCGTCATGTCCTGTTTGATCACCATGTCGCAGAAAGAATTGCATCGCCTCGGAGTCATTCAGAAGATCCGTGATCAGCGCTTGAGCGTCGTCCAGGCCGCTGAGCTGCTTGGGCTCAGCCGAAGTCAGATGCACAGGCTGCTGCAGGCCTATGACCATTCCGGTGCGGCCGGCCTGGTTTCGAAGACGCGCGGCCGGCCGAGCAACCGGCGCCACAGCGAGGAGTTTCGCAATGCGGCGCTGGATCTCATCCGCGAACGTTATCTGGATTTCGGTCCGACGCTGGCGCGCGAGAAGTTGATCGAACTGCATCATATTTCGGTGGCGAAGGAAACGCTGCGTCAATGGATGACCGAGGCCGGTATCTGGGTCTCGCGCCGGGAACGCAAGAAGCGGGTTTTCCAGCCCCGTGGCCGGCGCGATTGTTTCGGCGAGCTCGTTCAGATCGATGGGTCGCATCACTGGTGGTTCGAGAACCGCGGCCCCAAATGCGCTCTGCTCGTCTATATCGACGATGCCACCGGCACGCTGTTGCATCTGCGCTTTGCGACTTCAGAGAACACCTTCGACTATCTACACGCGACGAAGGCGTATCTGCAGCAATGGGGCAAGCCGATCGCGTTCTACAGCGACAAGCATGGCGTCTTCCGCAGCACGCATGCGTCGCAGAAGGACAGAACCAGCGGCCTGACGCAGTTTGGGCGAGCGCTTTACGAGCTCAACATCGACATCATCTGCGCCAACACCCCGCAGGCGAAAGGCCGCGTCGAGCGTGCCAACCAGACGCTGCAGGACCGTCTGGTCAAGGAATTGCGGCTGCGCGGCATCGACACGATCGCGGCGGCCAATGCCTACGCGCCGGAGTTCATGGCCGACTTCAATCGTCGCTTTGGCAAGGCACCGCGTAATCCGAAGGATATGCACCGGCCGTTTGCCGATCATGAGAACCTCGATGGTGCGATGTGCCGCAAGGAGGTTCGGAAGCTGTCGAATTCGTTGACGCTGCGCTATGACAAGGTGATGTTCATTCTCGATCCGACAGATCGCGCAGCGGCGCTGGCGGGTACGAAGGTTGTCGTTTGCGACTATCCCGACGGACGCCTGGAGATCACAGACGGGGAAGCCACCCTGCCCTACAGAACCTTTGACACGTTGCGCTCGGTGCACCGCTCCGAGGTGGTTGAGAACAAGCGGCTTGATGACGTGCTCGCTCTGGTGGCCGAGATGCAGGCGGGACGAGAGCAACGGCGCAGCAAAGGCGGACCGAGCCGCTCCGGCCAGACGGACCATATGTTCGGCATTCGCGACGGCAGCCAAGGCAATGGCTACCAAAAGCGCGGCACGAAGCCTGGCAGGAAAACGGATTTTACCAATGACCCCGTGGTCCTCGCCCGGCGACAGCAAGCCCTCGCGCGGCTAAAGGCGGCGGAGTGAACGGGTTTATCATGCAGCTGAAGCCATCCGCTGCCGACCGGGTTACGCAACCCCGACCAGCTCCACCCGCTCGGCAGCTTCCGTCTGCGTATAACGAAAATATGTTTGGTTGAAATCACAGTAATAAACAATAGGATGATGTCGCGTTTCTAAATTGACTACGATGTCTCTTCTTTAAATAGCTGTGACATAGGTAATTAATTTGATTACCTCCATCGACTTCTCGACCGCCGGTTCACACTCCAATCGAGCACTGAAGGAACGATGGTACGTCACTCCGGGAGGCCGGCCTTGCGGAAGCCATCGATGAAATGCTCGAGCGTGGCCGTGTCGCGGAACGGCTCGGTCGCCACCCAGTGGCCGGTAGTGTATTCGGGGTTGCCGACGAGAAACAGTTCGGCTTCCGCACGCGCTTCGTCGATCCGGCCCAGTTGGGCCAAACTTGCCGCGAGGAAACGGCGCGAGCTCGTGCGGTAGGTTTCGTCCTTGAGCAATGTCTTGACGGCAGCCTCGTAGTCGCCGGCCGCATACTGCGCCTGGCCGAGCGTCAGATAGTACCAGCTTGCCGGAAATGGGTTGAGCCGGAACGCCTTGCGGATGTGATCGAGGCCCTCCTCGACCCGCCCGGCCAGGACCGAGATGTCGGAGAGTGCCGCCCAGGTATCGGCCTCGTTCGGGTCGAGTTCGATCGCCTTGGCGAACTCGGTATCGGCCTCGGCGAAGCTGCGTTCGTAGGCAAGCAGATATGCCAGGACCCAACGGCAGCCGGCATCGTTGGGATCGATCGCCACGCCCTTGCGCGCCAGTTCCAAGGCAACGTTGCGGGCAGCTTGAGTGGGCCCGCCCCAATGCACCCGTCCCATCCAGTGGTTCATGGCAAGCCATCGGTAGGCCTCGGCGTAGCCAGGATCGAGCGAAACCGCGCGCGTCAGCATCAGATGCGCTTCCTGTGCCATCTGCGGTGAATCGTCCATCAGCTTGCGCGCCCGCACGCAGAGATCATAGGCCTCAAGGTTTTTGGGCCGGTTGCGCGGCTGCGGCGACGTGCGTAGCCGGCCAAGCAAGGCCTCCACGATCTTGCCGGTGACCTCGTCCTGGACGGCAAAGATATCGTCCAGGCCGCGATCGAAGCGTTCTGCCCATAGCTGTTCGCCACTCGCCGCGTCAACGAGCTGGGCATTGATGCGCACGCGGCCCCCGGCGCGCCTCGCGCTGCCCTCCAGGAGGTAGCGCACGCCGAGCTCCTCGGCGATCATGCGCACGTCCATCGCCCTGCCCTTGTAGGCAAAGGTCGAGTTGCGCGCGATGACAAACAGGCCGGCGTGCCTGGACAGGTCGGTGATCAGGTCCTCGGTCAAGCCGTCCGCGAAGGCGCCCTGCTCGGGATCGTTGCCGACATTGACGAAGGGCAGCACAGCTATCGAAGGCTTGTCGGGCAGCGGCAGAGGATTTCGCTTCGCGCCGCCCAGCCGTTCGACAGCTCCGGTGAAACGGTAGCCGACGCGCGGGACCGTGGAGATCCATTCACCCCCGTCAGCGGCGGTACCAAGCAATTTCCTGAGCTGCGCGATCTGGACGGTGAGGTTGCCGTCCTCGACGAAGGTACCCGGCCACGCCGCGTCCATCAACTCGGCCTTGCCGAGGATTTCGCCCGGCCTCCCGACCAGCGCTGCAAGCAGCCTCAGCCCGCGGTGGCTGACGGCAACGGGACCATCGTTCCGGACAGCGTTCCAGCATCCGGATCAAGCACGAACGGACCAAAGGCAAAACGCGCTCCCTGCATGCGGCGCATCTATAGCCCGTTTGGAAGTTTTTGGAACTATTTGGCAGGACTTAAGGACGACGCGGTTCGAATTCTGCAGAAGTCATCCTCATTGAGGTCGAGGGGGCCAGCATCTCAAGGCCGGACGAGGTTGCCATGAACGATATTTGCAAGGTTGCACCGGCTCCGCCTCAGGCAAGGCGGGCGAGCTTGCTAGGCACCATAGCGACGTGGCGCTGGCGGATACGCTTCCGATGGGAACTCGAACAGAAATTGAAAGCCGATCCCCATCTGATCGACGATATCGGCCTGACACGACGCCAGGTCGAGACGGAGATCGCCAAACACCTCTGGCAAGCGTGAGGCACAGCTGCAATGACACCTGACCGCCAGTTTCTTCGCGCAGCTGTGGTTCGCAGGCCCGCCTATGAGCCGGAAGTGCCCTACCCTGCCTCGAGGTCCGCATGACGGCCGATAGCACGACATCGCGGCGACAGATCCCCTGGGCCGCGATGGCAGGCGTCATTGCGACCGTCACGGTATTTGCCGTGGCACAGGGACTGACCTACCCGCTGCTCAGCTTCATCCTGTCGCGGCAAGGGACGACGGCAGGCTTGATCGGCCTGTCAGCGGCGATGACGCCGCTGGGTTTCATCGTGTCTTCGCCGGTCATTCCTGGGCTGACCCGGCGCGTAGGGGCGGCACGGCTTGCGATCCTGTGTTCGGTGCTGGCTGCAGCCACCTTGGTCGCCATCGCCCTGATGCAGGACGTGTGGGCCTGGATGCCGCTGCGCTTCCTGCTCGGCTTCTTCGCCAATCCGCTCTACGTGATCAGCGAAACCTGGCTCCTGGCGATCACACCGGCATCTCGGCGGGGTCGCATCATGGGCCTTTATTCAGCGATCGTTTCTGGCGGCTTCGCCATCGGCCCGCTATCGCTCGGTCTGGTCGGCATCGAGGGCTGGCCGCCCTTCATGGTCGGCATCGTGGCATTCCTTGTCTGCGGCCTGATCGTACTTGCTGTGGTGCCGCGCATGCCAAAAATGCCGCCTGACGGCGAGGCAACGTCGATCGGCGGCTTCTTCGCACTTGCGCCGCTGCTATTATTTGCGGTTTTCACCGCCGCCGCCTTCGAGCAGACCTTGATTTCCCTGTTTGCGGTCTATGGCGCAGCGCTCGGCAGCACCGAAGGCAGGGTCGCTTCGCTCATCACCAGCTTCATCGCAGGCAACGCCTTGCTGCAGATCCTGCTCGGGCGCATGGCCGAGCAGCTAGGCTCGACGCGAACCATGCTGTTCTGTGTCCTGGCTTCACTGGCTGGCTGCCTGGTGTTGCCACACGTCTTCGACGCGTGGCTGATCTGGCCCGTTGTCTTCCTGTGGGGCGGGGCCTCGTTCGGGATCTACACCATGGCGCTGATCCAGCTCGGCGAGCGTTTTACCGGCCACACCTTGATCGCCGGCAATGCAGGCTTCGCGCTTGCGTGGGGCGTCGGCGGCATCGTGGGCTCGCCTACGACAGGATTCGCGATGCAACTGATCGGACATCAAGGACTGCCATTGGCGCTAGGCCTGGCATGCGCCGCGCTGGCGGTGTGTCTGCTGGCGGGGCGATGGCGTGGTCGCTTCGGCATGGACGACGCTCCAGAGTAAAGCGGTCATACGCCTGACATATCGCGGCAACAAAACGGCGCCGCAACAGGAGCCGAGGCATCACATGGCGCAGATCATTTTCCTGCATGGGGCATCCAGCAGCGGAAAGTCCACCATCGCAAGAGAACTGCAAGCCCGCATCGAAAGGCCGTTCTGGCACATTTCGATCGACCACCTACGCGACTCCGGCGTTCTCCCCCTCAGCCGTTTCCGCAGCGGGGAATTCGCCTGGGCCGAGTCCAGGAAGGCTTTCTTCGACGGCTTCCACGCGTCGCTTGTCGCCTATGCCGACACCGGCAACAACCTGATCCTTGAACACATTCTGGATACGCCAGGGTGGCTTGAGACCCTCTCTGGCTCTTTTGCGCAACACGACGTGTTCTTCGTCGCCGTGCACTGTCCGCTGGAACTGCTGATCGAACGCGAAAGCGCACGCGGCGACCGGCCGCTGGGAAGCGCCAAACGCGATTACGAAACAATCCATCTTGGCAAGACCTATGACCTTGAATTGAACTCGACGGATGGGGTGAATGCTAGTGTCGAGAAGGTACTCAAGGCCTGGCGTAGGGCTGAACGCTGCTCCAGCTTCAGCCACGGGAGCTAAGGCCGGAACTCCGCGCTATCGCTTTACGCGAATACCGGAGCCACCGACAGTCGGTCACAGCTTCAGAAAGCTGTCGCCCAGACGCGTTTCGCCGAACCAGTTGATGCGGTTGACAGTGATGTAGCCGGCATCAATGGCGCTGTTTTCGTCACCCTCGACGGTCGTCCGCTCGCGGCCCCGGGGCACGACGAGCACGGTGCGGTCGCCGTCCTGTTCGACGACTTCCGAACGCCGGGCGATCTTGTCGCGGCCAATTTTTGGCTGGCGGATTTCGGCCGGCAGCGCAGAAGGCAGGTTGATGCTGAGCCAATGCCCCTCCAGTACCCACTCCTCCCGCTTGCGCCACAGATCGGCGATCAGGCCGCCGAGCCAGGCATCGTCGCCGGGCTGGATGTCGGGCGACTTGACCTGCGAGAATCCGACGGCCGGAACACCCCAGAAGCTGGCCTCGCGGGCGATGCCGAGCGTGCCAGAATAGGCAAGGTCTTCAGCGACATTGCGGCCGTCATTGATGCCGCCAAGTACGATGTCGGGCCTGTCGTCGCCAGCAAGCAGCCAGGTCATGGCGGTGACGACGCAGTCCGCAGGCCGGCCGGAGCACGAGTACCAGCGCTCGGCGGTGCGGCGCATGGTTATCGGCTCGGCCATGGTCAGTGAAGGACCAGCGGCGGTATGTTTACGCTCGGGCGCGACGACCCAGACATCCTCACTGATGGTTTGCGCCGCCGCCGCCAGACGGGCCAGGCCCGGCGCGGCAATGCCGTCATCGTTGCAGATCAGGATTCTCATGGCGGACCTCAAGGTGCGAGGGTGAAGCTGGCGCCGGTGCGCAGGTCGGTGCGCAGCGACGGCATGTGCGGGGCAAGCTCTTGGAGTGCGTCGGGCAAGCAGGAATGGCCGAGCGCCTTTGGTCGTCCGGCCCCTTCCCAGATGGCAAGATTGCCCGACAGCGTCGGATGGGTCGGCATGCGTATCCAGCCGGCGCGGCCGGCTGCCTGCAGCATCTCGCCCGGTGAGCCGGCCGGAAGATGGCCGGTGAGCAGGACTGGGTAGCCGACGGCATCGGCCCGTAGCAGCAGCGTCGCCGAAGGCCCCGCCTTGCCCATGCCGTCATCGGCGAACAGCGGACATGGCGGCAACGGATCGCCGTCATGCCAATCGCAGGCGTCGGCGAGACGCCGCCGCAACAGCGGAACCATCGCAGGATGCAGGGCCGATGTCGCCTCGATCTGGGCGGCGAGCGAGGCCCGCATGGCGGCGTGTATGGCGATGGGACCAGGGAGAATAGCCATCAGTTCGAGCGACCGGCCCGACAGCGGCGTCGGCAGCAGGCAGCCTCCCGGCCGAGTAGCGACCCATTCGGCAATGGCTTTCGCGCGGGCCGCGCCGCTGACCGGGTCTGCGCCATAGGACGCATCGAAGACAAGGAGGTCGCAAGGCGGCATGGCGTCCATGACGAACACGCTGCTGTCGGGCACCACGTCAGCGGAGTAGACGACCTTGCGGCTGCCGTCGTCGACGGCGAACCAGACACCGCCGACGACATGACCGGAGCGGCCCGTCGCTATAGTCAACCCGCCAATGGTCAGGCTGTCGCCGGGCTCGAAAAGTTCTATCCGTTCCTCGGGCAGTGGGAAGCGCCTGAAATCGTTCGGATCGGCATATGCGCCGAGCGTTGCCGGAGCTTCCTCGCGCGTCTCGGCTGTCATCAGGATGCGACCACGATAGCCTTGCGCCAGCAGCCAGCTCAGCGCCCCCACATGGTCTTCGTGGGCATGGGAGATCAGCACTGCGTCGATATCGTCGACGCCACCGGGAAGCGCCGGGTAGTACTCCGCACCGGAAGCGCCGACCTTGATGCCGGCATCCAGCAGGATGCGCTGGTCACTGCCTGAAATGGCCACGCTGGTGCGCCCCTTCTCACCAAAGCCGCCGCAGAGGTCTATCCGCATGCTCATGCCGAAGCACCCCCGGGGATCAGCCAGCCGGAGGCGATGCGGACACGTGCCTTCGCCCCCGCCTCGAACGGACTGGGGTCGGGCTGCTCGAAATGCAGCGTGACGGTCGGGTCGGCATCGGGCGCGAACTCAATCCGCGCCACACCGCCCTTGTGGACCGCACGGCGGATCGTGCCGTCGATACCGGGTTCGCCGGGCGCCGCAGCCGAGATATCAGGCGCGCGGCAGCAGACCTTCGCTTCGTGGCGTGGCTTTTCGCCGTCGCGGCAGCGGACGACGACCTCCTGGCCAAGCACACTGACCTTGAGATGTCCGCTTTCGGCAGGGCTCAGCACCTGGGCCGGAATGACCATGCCCTCGGAAATGAAGGAGGCGACCATCTCGTTGGCCGGCTCACGATAGAGTTCACGCGGCGCCGCAAGCTGGGCCAGGCGGCCATTGTCCATGACGGCGATGCGGTCGGCCAGCGCCATGGCCTCAGCCTGGTCATGCGTGATGTAGACGATGGTCGTGCCGGTGCGCTTGTGGAAGGCGGCGAACTCGTCCTCCATCGAAGCACGCAGGTGGACGTCGAGATTGGCCAGAGGCTCGTCGAACAGCACCAGCGATGGTGCAGCGACCAGGCAGCGGGCGAGCGCGACGCGCTGGCGCTGGCCGCCGGAAAGATTGGCCGGCCGGCGGTCACCAAAGCCCTTGAGGTCGACCAGCGCCATGGCATCGTCGACCCTGCGCTTGCGGGTCTCGGCATCGACCTTGGCGACCTTGAGCGAATAGCCGATATTTTCGGCAACCGTCATGTGCGGCCACAGCGCGTAATTCTGAAAGACGATGCCGACGCGCCGCTTCTCCGGCGGAACGCAGCCTTGCGCGGTGGAGACAATCTCGTTGCCGATGCGGATATCGCCCGAGGTGACATTCTCGAAACCGGCGACAAGGCGAAGCAAGGTTGTCTTGCCGCAGCCCGACGGTCCCAGAACAGCCAGGAACTCACCGTCCTTGACCTCGATGGAGACGTCCTTGACGGCGTCGAAATCGCCGAAGGTCTTGGTGACGCCGTTGATGGTCAGTCCCGCCATGGGAGCACTCCGCTGGGTAGGTGGGCGGCAAGCAGGTTTGCCAGCAGCATCAGGACGAAGGTTATCGCCACAGTGATCGCGGAAATCGCCGACGCGTAGTTTGAATCGCCGCCCTGCTCGAAGGAGAACATCAGAACGCCGATAGTCTCGGAGCCGGACGACCACAGCAGTGCCGAAACCGTCAACTCGCTGAGCGCGGTCATGAAGATGAGCAGGCCGCCGGCAAGGGCCGCCGGCGCGACGAGAGGGAAGATGATGGTGCGCATGCGGGTGAAGAGACTTGCGCCGGCAACGCGGGCCGCCTCCTCCAGCGCCCGATCGATCTGGTGGTATCCGGCAATGGTAGGGCGCAGCGCCAGCACGAGGAAGCGGGCAAGGTAAGCGTAGAGGATGATCCAGATCGTGTTGTAGAGCTGCACGCCAGTGAACGGGATCGGCTTGAGGAACATCAGCAGCGAGGCGATCGCCAGCACCACTCCCGGTAAGGCGTAAGGCAGTTCGACTGCGAGGTTCAGGTACTTCACCCACTTCTTGCCGCTCCAGGCGACGAGGTAAGCGATGGGGATCGCGACCAGCACGGCAAAGGCAGCCGCGGACAGCGACAGCGCGAAGCTGTTGAGGAATGCGCGCCTGGCTGCGCCGTATTCGAAAAGGACGAACCGGTAGTTGTCGAGCGTGGCGGTAGCGGCGTTGAGCGGGATGCCATAGCCGGGCACCAGCGAGCTGAGCACGAGGCCGAGCAGCGGCAGGAACAGGATGAGCACGATCAGGCACCACATCATGACCTGCACAGGTACCCGCCATTTGCCCAATTCATAGGGCTCGGCAGGAAGCGACGTCGAGCTGATGCGATAATCGCGGCGGCGGCTCATCATTTCCTGGGCGAGGATACCGGCCATGGCGATGAGGCCGATCAGCACCGACAGGAAAGCTGCGTCTCCAAGCACGGCGGGACCGCCGCCGGCGAGCCGCTGGTAGATCAGCGTCGGTAGCACGAGATAGTTGGCGGGAATGCCGAGGAAGGCAGGGATACCGAAATTGCCGACGCAGGAGACGAAGGCGAGTGCTGCCGCGGCAACTATCGACGGGGTCATCAGCGGCAGCACGATCGTCCGCAGCACAGTGAACCAGCCGGCGCCGCTGGCGCGGGCGGCCTCAACCAGTTCGCGCGGCAGCTTCCTCAACCCGGCACGTACAAGCAGGAAGACCAGAGGGCCGTATTGCACGCCGAGCAGCAGGATGATGCCCTCGGGCGAATAGAGCGGATTGCGGCTGCCGAGCGGCGGCGCGATGCCGAGCAGCTTGAGCAGCGGGCTGGCCGGGCCGAACAGCTGCAGCCAGGCCAGTGCCGTCACCTGCGGTGCGATCATCAGCGGCATGACGTAGCAGAGCACGAAGGCGCTGCGGCCCCGCACGTCGGTGAGGGTCACAAGCAGCGCGACCGACGTGCCGAGGACCACCGCGAGCGCGGTACCGAAGAAGCCGACGACGAGCGTGTTGCCGGTGGCGACCCAGGTCGTCGCGTTGGTCAGGCCTGCGCTGATCGCCGCGGTGGACAGAGTGCCGCCAGGCGCGAAGATCTCCTGGATCAGGCGCAGCATCGGCAGGATGGACAGCAGCACGATGAGTGCGGCGACCACCACCGTCATGGCCCATTGCTGGCCGCGACCTTGATTCAGCCTGACAGACATTTATCGGTTCCGGAAAACAGGGCGGCTCTCCCATGCAAGGGCGCCACGCGATACTGGCACATCGGCCAGTTCAAATCTGGAGATTGGACCCGGAAGGCCAAAAGCCTTCCGGGTTAGACAATCAGCCGCCGAACAGGCCGGAGAACTTGGCCTTGTCGGCTTCGATCTTCTCGACGATCGCCTTGACGTCGAAGTTCATGACCTTGACCTCGACGCCTTCGGGTAGCCAGGCGGGCCGACCGACGGAGGGCTTGGCCGGCAGGTAGCCCTGCTCGAGCGCGAGCTTCTGGCCGTCGTCGGAGAGAATGAAGTCGACGAACTGCTTGGCGCCTGCAACGTTCTTTGCCGTCGAAAGGATGGCCACTGGCTCGGTCACCGCGGGCACGCCCTCGGACGGGAAGACGAACTCGATCGGCGAGCCCTTAGCCTTGGCGTTCATGGCCATGAAGTCAACCAGGATGCCGTAGGGCTTCTCGCCGCTGGCAACCGACTTCAGCACGGCGCCGTTGCCGCGAACCGAAATGGTGTTGTTGGCCTTCAGCTTGTCGAAATAGTCCCAGCCATAGTCGGCATTGCCGGTGAAACCCGAGAGCAGGTAGGCAGCAGCACCGGAGTAAAGCGGGCTCGGCATGACAAGGCCGTCGGCATAGGCAGGCTTTGCCAGATCGGCCCAATGCTCGGGTTTTTCGGCTGCGGCAGTGTTGTAGGCGATGCCGGTGGTGATCAGCTTGGAGCCGAAATAGGTCTTGTCGGCATCGTATGCGTCGGCCGAAAAGCCATCGAGCTTGGCCTCGGAATAGGCCATCAGCCGGGAGTCCTTCTTCAGCAGCTCCATGCTGACGGCATCGGCGATCAGCAGCACGTCCGGCTGCGGGCTGTTGGCGGCAAACTCGGCGGCGAGCTTAGCCAGGATGTCGCTGGTGCCCGAGCGATAGACCTGCACATCGACGTCGGGATGTACCTTCTTGAAGGCCTCGACGGTCTTGGTCGCGTCCGCTTCCGGCTGCGACGTATAAAGGGTCAGCGTTTCGGCGCTGGCTGCGCCCGCAAAGAGCGCAACTGCCAGGGCAAGCTGGCTCGCGGCGAGCCTGACGAATGTCGTTTTCATGAAACCTCCTATTGTGTCCACTCATGGCAAGTCGGCTTCAGATCCGCGTGCCACGACCTCCCTACACAGCGCGTTTGACACTTGGGTGACAGAACGCTGACACATTTATGATATGATCATTTGTTGTGTGTCAAATACAAATGAACATGCTGCATTGCGAAATTTCGGATGTGAAAAGTCGCCTCCGGACTGGTATGCAGCCCTTGCGCAAGGCTGCAGAAACGCCATTCTCCAGAATCGTTTTGGCGCCGAGGGGGAGACCGGACAGGATGCGTATGAAGCAGGAAATGCCTGTCGAACCTGGCGCGGCCATGGTCTCGTCCGACATCGCCGTGAAGACAGCATGGCTCTACTACGTCGAGGGACTGACCCAGGAGCAGATCGCCGACAAATTGAAGGTCAGCCGGGTCAAGGTAATGCGCACCCTCGCCGCCTGCACAGCTGACGGCGTGGTGGTGACGACGATCAACGCCCAGACCGCCAGGCAGGTCGAACTCGAACGGGCTCTGGAAAAGCGATGGAACCTCGATGCCGCAATCGTCGTGCCGACACCGTCGGCCGACGAGCATCTGGAACGGGCGATAGGCCACTCGGTGGCGCTCTATCTCGACCAGCAGATGCAGGACGGCATGACGCTGGCGATTGGCGGAGGGGCGACGCTGCATTCGAGCATCGGCTTCCTCAGCCGCAGGCACCTCAAGGGTGCGAGCGTAGTGGCCCTTGTCGGCAGCCTGCCGCATTCGCAATGGATCAACCCGTCGACGGTTGCGGCGAAGGTGGCTGAAGCCTTCAACGTCGACAGCTATCAGATCACCGCGCCTGTGATCGCACATAGCCGCGAGCTTCGTGACCTGCTGTGGGCCCAGCCGGAGTTGCTGGACGTGCGCAAGCGCGCGGCGAAAGCCGACGTCGCCCTGTTGACCGTCGGCGAGATGTCGGCCAATGCCACGATCTTTCGCCATGGCATCGTGCCGCAAAGCTTCGTAGCCCCGCTGAAGGCCAAAGGCGCTGTCGCCAACATGCTGTGCTACTTCATCGACGCGGAAGGCAGGATGGTCGAGCACGAGGTCAATGACCGGGTCATGGCGATCGACCTCGAGGCAGTCAGCGCAGTACCGAATCTTGTGTTGGCCGCTGGCGGCAAACGCAAAATCCCGGCCATTCGCGCGGCGCTGGCGGCGGTCAAGGCCAATGTCCTGATCACCGACAGTGACAGCGCGGTGGCACTGACCAAGCTGTCCTAGAGACAGCGCGCGGAAGCTTAGAGCAGTCCTCTTTCGCGCAGGAAGTCCTCGATGCCGACATGTGTCATCGCCTCGAATTCGGCGATGGCCTCAGCCATCTTCCTGCGCTGCGCGGCAAGCAAGGTAAACACCTGGCGCATTTCGCCCGATACGCCGAAGCGGCCCCAGCGCTCGGCGATATGGCCGGGAAGGCCGATATCGGCACAGAAGGCTTCGAGGCTGCCATAGCCGAGCTCTGCGACAAAGGCTCTCGCCGCCTCGGGCGACATACGCTCTTCGACGGCATGGTCACGCAGGCGTTGCGCAATCAACCTGACGTCAGACGGCGACGCCTTCATGACCTTGCTGACCAGGGAGCGGACATTCTCCGGATTGAATTCAGGCATGAAACCTCCAAAAGGAGCAAGGCTCGCGGCTCGTATCTTCGACTTGTCGATCCATCCCATGATCATGCAGGCCACGTCCAACAATGACAAGCACTGCGAGCGCGCGTCTCATCTGGGTGCCTCGATCATGCGCTTGGCGCTGTGCTCGTCAGTGATCAGCACCGTCGGCCGCACAAGTTTCATGGCGCCCAGCAGAGCGTCGATCTTGTCTGCGCCGCCCGAAGTCAGGATGCGCAGCGGCGCACGCAGGATGCGATCGACATCGACCGACATGCCGAGCTGGTTGATGGGATGGTCGACCAGGTTGCCGTCGCGGTCGAAGAAATGGAACAGAAGGTCGCCGACAGCGCCCTTGGCGGCCAGCTTCTCGCGCTCGGCCTCAGTCAGGAAGCCGCCGCGATAGAACGTCGAGGCCGAAGCGATGTCGCCGACGCTGACCAGCACCGCGTCGAGCTTGTCGGCCAGTGCGAAGACCTCGGACAGGCCGCAGCGTTCGATCAGCGCGCGCTTGGTCTCGACGCTGTCGACGACCGCAGGTGCCGGAATGAGGTAGCCGTCGCCCTGGAAGGCCTGGGCGAAACGCCAAGCGAATTCGGCCGGATTGGTGCGGCGGGCGACGCCGACGCCGCCGAGCAGCGAAATGACGCGGAAATCGCTGAGCGGCTTGCCGCTGACGAAAGGCAAGGTGCCGGTGAGCGTGCGGCCCCAGCCGACGCCGACGGACATGCCTGACTTCATTGCCTCGGAAAGGTAGGCGCCGGTTGCTGCCCCAATCGTCGGGATGGGATCCGCGCCCTCCCCGGACAGCGGTGCGACGATCGCCCGCTGCACGCCGAACTTCTGCTCCAGCGCGCGTTCCTGCCGCACGATGTCGGACAGATCGCCTTCGATGGCGATCTTGACCTCGTTGCGCAGGCGCGCTTCGGCCAGCATGCGCACGACGGTGACGCGACCGACGCCAAGAACCTCGGCAATGTCGTTTTGCGTCATCTGCTCGATGAAATACATCCACGCGGCGCGAACGCGCAGCCGGTCGGCCCGGCTGTCGGTCGGGGAGCTCTCAACATCCTGAGGTGTCTCGGCGGCACGCGATTTTCCACCCGACCCTTTGACACCCTTGCTCACGCCGCTCCCCCCGTTTCAGTTCACATCACTTTTCAAGGAACCGCGGCAAGGTCAAGCGGCGAGGTGTCGCGATTGAATTGCACCCCGTGCAAAACAGTGCTGCAATGCCCGAGTCTACGGCTTCGTCACGGAGCCGCAGCGATATCAAGGGAACGCGAAAGATGCTGAGAAGCCTGTCGGAAGATGTTGTCGTCAACATCAAGGATCGCCTTCGCGACGTACGGCATCTGCTTCGCGCCAGCCGTCACGACAATCCCGGCGGTCCGCGCCGGCCCCCTGTGGCAGAGCCGTTTTCCCCGCCCGTCGAGATCGAGCGCCTGCTCGGCCGTGCGGCGAGCGTGGTCGACGACACGCTGACGGTGGCCGAGACTGTATCGCGCACGCTCCTGCCTATCGTACGCGCCGGCGACGGTGCCCGGCTGCATGGCTTCGACACCTATTTCGTCACCGGACGCTCGGCCTCGGTCGAGGGCGAGCGTCTGTTCCGCCGCGACCTGTATGCCGCGTTCAAGGCCGCGCAAGGACAAGAAGCCAGCAATCGGGCGCCGCTGCACGAGGCAGGTTTCAGCCAGGCACATCTGGCCATCCGCAAGAAACACGGCGAGTTGCTCGCCGCGATGCACACAGCGAACCCGGACGCCCGGCTCGACGCTGTTGCCGCCGTTGCCGCGGCAACGCTTGTCGAACTGCTCGCCAGCCAGCCCTTGTCCGGCGACGAGGCAGCCGATGCCGGCTCGCGTCTCGTGCCGCTTGCGCCGATGACGCTCGCCGCGGCCATCTTGACGCTGTCGCCGTCGGGCATGAGCGACACCGACCTGATGGAGGCCACCGGCTTGGCGGTCGATGCCCGCCGCGAGCGCATCCTGCGCGCGCTCGACAGCACCGAACCCGTCAAGGAGCTTGGCGCTATCTTCCGGCTGCTGCTCGCTCATCTGCCCTGAGCCGCCAAGCAGCTAGGCACTCAGTTCGGCTATCCGCTTCTTGGCGCGCTGGATCGAGGCCGGGCTCATCGAGAGTTCGGTCAGGCCCATGCGCAGGAACTCGGGGATGAGGTCCGGCCGCCCGGCCGCCTCTCCGCACATGCCGACCATGATGCCCGCCGCTACACCAGCCCTTGCTGTCATCTCGATCGCCGACATGACAGCGACGTTGGTCACGTCGTTGAGCTTGGCAACGGTCGGGTTCAACCTGTCGGCTGCCATGATATATTGGGTGAGGTCGTTGGTGCCGATGGAGAAAAAGGCGACTTCCCTGGCGAGAGCGGGCGCGATCAGCACGGCCGCCGGTGTCTCGATCATGACGCCGAGCTGGAATTCGCCGAAGGCTACGCTCTCCGCCGCGAGTTCTGCCTTGCAGGTTTCGATCAGGGCGCGCGTGGCGCGCACCTCGGCGACGTCGGCGACCATCGGCAGCATCACCTTGACGTTGCCGTGGACCGCGGCGCGCAGCAGCGCCCTAAGCTGCGGCTTGAAGATGTCGGGTCGGTCGAGGCACATGCGGATGCCGCGCCAGCCGAGGAACGGGTTCTCCTCCTGAGGGAACTCGATGCCAGAGATCGGCTTGTCGCCGCCAATGTCGAGCGTGCGCACGATGACGGGATAGGGCGCGAACGCCTTGGCCAGCGCCGCATAGGTCTCGGCCTGCATGTCCTCCGACGGCAGGTGCATGTGGCGCATGAACAGGAGCTCGGTGCGGAACAGGCCTACGCCCATGGCGCCCGCATCACGCGCGGCGTCGATCTCCTCCAGCGAGCCGATGTTGGCGGCTACTTCGATGACGGTGCCGTCGGCGCGGCGCGGCGTGGCGTCTTTGAACACCTTCAGCGCCTCGCGCTCGCGGGCGGCTTCGTCGATACGGGCGCGGAAACGGTCGAGCACCGCGCCCTCGGGATTGGCGATGACGTGGCCGCGATGACCGTCGAGAGCGATTTCGCGCGCTAGGCGCAGCTCGTGGACCTGCGCGCCCATGCCCAGCACGGCCGGAATGCCATGGGCTCGAGCGATGATGGCGATGTGCGAGGTTGCACCGCCATGGCCGCAGACGATGCCGCCGATGCGCTTGAGCGGCGCACGGGCCAGATCCCAGGCGCCGATATCCTCGGCGATCAGGATCGCACCCTCGGGGATGTCGTCGAGGCTGACATCGGCCTGGCCGAGCAGCGCAAGGCAGATCTGGCGGCCGACCGCCTGCACGTCGTCGGCGCGGGCGTTGAGATAGGGGTCGTCGACCTGGCCGAACTGGGCGGCGATCCTGGCGGCGGCACTGATGACCGAGGTGACGGCGTCGCTGCCGGTGTTGATGGTGGCGACCACCTCGTCGCGCAGTTCGTCGTCGGCGGCAATGTCGCGCAAGGCGGCGATGATGCCGCGATCGTTTGCCGACAGCGTATCCGACGCCAGCGAGGCGTTCATGCGCGCCTGCACGGCTTCGACGGCGTCAGCGAAGCGAGCCAGCTCGGCGTTGATGTCGCCGACCGAAAGGGTCCGGCGCTCCGGCTTGATCTCGGGCGGGAAGTGGGCAAAGGCGGCACCCACGGCATACCCTTCGCTGGCAGCCACGCCCTTCAACGCGCCGGCGATCTCTTCCTCGAATGCTGCCGGCTTGGCCGGCTCGACCTTGAGGGTCATACCCGCCGCCGCGGCAGTGTCCGGCTCGGCCGGGACCTGTTCCTCGGCAAGACCGGCAAGGGGATTCTCAAGATAGCCGACAAGCGCTTCCACAGCCTCGATCTCGTCGGCACCTTTGGTGCGGATCGTGACCTCGTCGTTTTCCTTGACCGCAAGCAGCATCAGCTTGACCGCGCTCTTGGCGCTGGCCGACTTGCCGTTCTTGATGATCTCGACCTCGCTTTCGAAGCTCTTGGCGAGCTTGACAAAGCGGGTGGCGGGCCGGGCATGCAGCCCTTCATGCACTCTGACGATCGTCGAGCGTTCCATAGGCAGGTCTCTTGTTCCAGTTCAGTATAGCGGCGTTGCGCGTCGCGATCAGCGGCCGATGGTAATGGCAGCGCCGGTCTTGAGAGCGGCGACGAGCACCTCGCCCTCGACCGCCGAGGCGCAGATTTCGCCCGGTCGCTCGGCGGCGCTGGCGCCGTTGAAATTTATGACCACGTGGCCGATCTCGCGCACCTTGTTCCAGGCACTGTCGCCCATGGCGGTGATGATGCCCTCGAGCTCGCCGATGGCGATGGCGGCGCCGACGGCGGGTGCCGCGTCGCTGGGTCCGACCTCGGTCTTGTGCAGCACCGACACCTCGGCCAATTCAGGCGGGGCGCCGTCGGCGAAAAGGATCAGCACGCCGCCTTCGGCCAGCTCTGCCACTTCCGGTCCGATTGCCGTGATGTGCGTCTTGAGATGAACCGACATGATCAAAGCCTTTCTATGGATCCAGGCTGATATGCCTGCCTGGACGATGCTTGTGCCGGCCAGCGCCGGCGACGGAAGATGTCCGGCGGCAGCATGTGCCGCCGGACAAGGGTTTTAGAACACGACCAGGCTGACCGCCCAGGCGATGAGCACCGAGACCGGGCCCATGATCTGGCGGCTGATCAGAACGGCAGGAACGCCGATCTCGATGGTCTTCGGCTTGGCCTCGCCGAGCGCCAGGCCGACCGGGACGAAGTCGCAACCAACCTGGGTGTTGTAGGCAAACAGCGCCGGCAGCGCCATCGCCGGCGAGATCGTGCCATTGGCGATCTGCGGGCCGATGATGGCCACGCCGATGACCTGGGCGATGACAGCACCTGGTCCCAGGATGGGCGACAGGAACGGCAGGCCGCAGATGGCCGAGATCACCAGCAGGCCGACGATGTTGTTGGCCAGCGGTCCCATCGGCTGGGCAAGCACGTCACCGATGCCGGTGTAGAGGATCAGGCCGATCAGCATCGTCACGAACGCCATGAACGGCAGCACGTTGCGGACGACCTGGTCGATGGTGCGGCGGCCGGCATTGAAGAAGATGTTGACGACGCGGCCCATGACGCGGCCGACGCTGGCGATCAGGTTGATGAACCCGCCGTCATTGCTCGGCACGGGCGCCGCCTTTGCCGCGGTTGCGAACGAGGCATTGTTTGCGTTGGAGGCTGCGCCTGCCGATGTCACTGCTTCCGAACCGTCGGCCATGGTGATGTCGCTTTCCTTGACGCCCGACACGTAGATGTCCTCGGTGATGAACTGGGCGAGCGGACCCGCCTGCCCCACCGGGGTAAGGTTGACGGTGGGAATGCGCTTGCGCGGATAGACCCCGCAACGCGCGGTGCCGCCGCAATCGACGACGACGACTGCCATTTCGCCCTCGACCGGCGGCGACTTGAAGCCGTCGACGGCTTCGGCGCCGGTCATCTCGGCGATGCGGGCAGCGACCGGGTGAATGCCGCCACCGGTGACGGAGACGACCTTGTTGCGTTCCGGCGTCGGCTGGACGACCAGGGGACCGCCCCAGCCGCTCTTGCCGCGGGAAATCTTGACTGCCTTGTAAGACTTGGCCATGTGCCCCTCCCCGCCCTTACAGCTCGACGCCCTGGCGGCGTGCCATGATTGCGGTGATGCGCTCTGTCAGCATGCCCTTGAGCAGGATGACGACGAGGCCGACGATGGCGTACCAGATGGCAACCTGGATGTGGTAGCCGCCGGGAACAGCGCCCTTCTTCTCAAGCTCGAGCAACGCCACGAGGATGCCGCCCCAGACGAAATATTCGCCCGGATTAATGTGCGGGAACAGGCCGAGCGGCGGATGCACGTAAGACACCGCCGCGTCATAGAAGGCGGGCTTGTGCTTTTCTTCCAGGAACGAGCCGAAGGTGTAGGCCATCGGGTTGGTCAGGAAGAACACCGCGATCAGCGGCAGCACCGTATAGCGGGTCAGCGCGATGCGACCGGCACCGCGGGCGATGCCATGGACCCTTTCCTCGCCGACCAGCTCGGTCAACGCGTAAAAGGCGGTCATCAGCACGACAAGCGTCGGGATAATGCCGGTGACGAAGCCGGCAAAGACCTCGCCGCCCTTCTGGAAGATGCCGATGAAGTATTTGCCGATGCTGGTGAGCCAGCCGAGCTGCTCCTCCTGGGCAACGGTGTTGAGCTTTTCCTTGAACTGCTCGACGGTCAGGTCACCGCTCGCCTGGGCGAGCACGACGAGATCGTTCGTTGCTCCCTTGACGGCGAGCTTGCCGTGAATTGCAGCATCCGTGGCCATCGAACCCGCGACGTGCAGGTTCTGGACGGCCATGTCGGCGTGCTGCGCCAACATAGATAGGACTGACATTTCTCCTCCTTGATATCCTCACCCAAGAGATCGCGCCCGAAGGTGCTGTTCCCTACGTACCCACTGGCTTGAGGCCGGCGAGGCCGGGCCCCTTTGGCTCGAGCCGCGTGCGGTCGACCTGTTCGACCGCCTTCTTCACGGCTTCCGCCACACCGGCTTCCCCCTCTCCCAGTATCGCGGGATTGGACCGGAGCTGATCGAGGGAAATTCCCTCCAAATTTTCATGACGCTTGAATTTGGCGAAGACCGAACGCCCGGTCATGGTCAGCAAGCGCTGGACCTTGAGGTCCGGCGTGACCACGATCAGCGCGATCGTTCCCTTGCCGAGGCGGCCGCGGCAATTGCCGGCGCCGACATAACCGTCCTGGTATTTCGCGGTGATGCCCTTGAAGACGTCGGCGTAGTGCCGCATCTGGATCCACACGCCAAGCGACTGCAGCGCCCAGACGACGCCCAGAAGCAGCAGTCCCCACTGCCAGATTGCCATACGGCTCCTCCTCCCGAAGTCCTCCAGAGCGGCGATATGCTGAGCCGCTCACGTATCAATCAAAGAACATTTGTCTTTATGAATGTCAATATGTATAACTTTGGACACCCGCACGGCGGTTCCGATCCACAGCGGCATTTGGCATTTTGCCCGCCGATGGTATCTTCCGGACAGGGCAGGAGCACTGCGACGATGGACCTGATCTTCAAGAACGAGCTGGCGCTTGTGCCTGACCTCCGCCACAGGCTCAGGCAGCTGCGCTGGTTCCGCACAACGTTCCGCAACAGCGCGCGCGCGATCACAGCCCGCTATGGCATCCGCTTCGACATCGACGAGAAGAAGCTGACACGCATCTTCCTCGACTGGGTCGAGATCGTAAACGCCCAAAAATCATATGCACAGCTCGACCGCGCCGACTTCATCGTCTACGCCGCTGGCCTTGCGCTCAAGGAGCTGATCAAGCAGGCGCCTGTCCAGGCCGCTGAGGCGCCAAGCCCGAATGCCTCGACGCCAGCGCATCCCGCCCCCGAAATCGTGCGCTTCTGGCCGGAGGGTTTCGTCTACACCAATTTCTGCGTCTGCTCGATTGCGGTGCTGTTCGAACAGGAGTTTGGCGAGGCCCCTGCCCTAGACGCCTGCGCCGACGATCTCAGGACCTGGTGGTCCTACAAGGAGAACACGGCGGAGATGCCGAGCTATGCGGTGGCTTATCTCGACCGCTTCCTCGGCGCCGAGCCCAACTGGCTCGCGCCCGACCTGCCGGAAGAACGCAGCGCGATGCAGCGCGCGCTTAAGGCCTCGCCACGGCCCGAGGCGATCGGCCGGGACTAGATCTCAACCATCGTGGTTGTCGCGCGGCATCTCCGCCGCAGTCTCTTTTCGACAAACGACGGCCTGAGCGCCGCACATCTTTCTGGAGTTCGACTTGCCCAACGACAGCCTGGTGATTTTCGATTGCGACGGGGTTCTGGTCGACAGCGAGCCGCTGGCCGCTCTCGCCTATGTGCGCGCCTATGCCAAGAACGGGCTCAAAATCGAGGCGGAGGTGATTTCGCATTGCGTTGGCATGAAGCAGGCCGACATCATCGCCAAGATCCACCATCTCACCGGCCAGTTGCTGCCCGACGACGCCACCGACGACATCTGGGGCGAGACCAAAGCGCTGTTCACCGAACAGCTGGCATCGACGCTCGATATCGCCGCCTTCCTGTCCAGGCTCGAGGTCGCCCGCTGCGTCGCCTCGTCCTCGTCGGTCGAGCGCATCAACCACAGCCTCGAGGTTACCGGCCTCGCGCATTATTTTGGCCCGTCGATCTTCAGCTCGTCGATGGTGAAGAACGGCAAGCCGGCGCCCGATATTTTCCTCTATGCCGCCGAGAAGATGGGCTTTGCCCCCGAACGTTCGGTGGTCATCGAGGACTCGCGCTACGGCGTGCAGGGCGCGGTAGCGGCCGGCATGACGGCAATCGGCTATGTCGGCGGCGGCCATACCCATGACGGCCACGGCCCCGAGCTTCTGGCAGCGGGCGCATCGGCCATCTGCAGCAGTTGGGACGAGGTTTCAGCCGAGTTGCGCCAGCGCGGGTTCGTCTGACAACACCCCGCGCGCCTGTCGCTGCTGCTAGGCCATGCGGCCGTAATCGCGCATCACCGCGACCAGCTGGTCATGCGGCATCGCCTGGATTCGAAAACGGTCAAAGGCGGTGCCGCCGGCATCCTCGGCTGCCAGCATCGCATTTACGACGGCCTCCTCCACGCTGTCGACGGTCGCGGCGTAAACCAGGTCCAGTTTCTCGTCATTGACAATCTCCAGGCTCAGCTTTGCCGGCGCATGGTGCACCATGGGCTGCGGGTTGGCGGTCGAGAACGCCAGGAAGATGTCGCCGGAGTTGTTGCCTCCAGGCGTGCCGCCACGGCCGATGCCGATGGAAGCGCGCCGCGCCAGCCGCTGCAACTGGTGCGGTGCCATCGGCAGGTCGGTGGCGATAACGACGATGATCGACCCGCGTTCGGCAAGCTGGCTCTGGGGCGTGCCGTCGCGCATGTGCTCGCCGACGGGTACACCCCGGATCGTCAGCCAGTCGCGCTGGCCGTGATTGGCCTGGACCAGCGTGCCGATCCTGTGCTCGCGACCGCCGAACTCAACGACACGCGACGACGTTCCCGTCCCCCCCTTGAAGCCATAGGTAACCATGCCGGTGCCGCCGCCGCAGTTGCCTTCCTGCACCGGCCCGAATGATAGGTTGTCGAGAGCAGCTCTCACGTCGACCTCGGTCAGCGGCAGGCCGTTGATGTCGTTCAGGACGCCGTCATAGGTCTCAGCAATGACCGGCATGATCCAGAGGAAGCTGTCTGTGTCATAGGTCGAGGCGTAGCGCTCCAGCATCCATTTGACGGTCGCATGGTGGGCCATGCCGACGGCATGGGTGTTGGTGATCACGACGGGGCCGAGAAAGTAGCCGCCATCCTCGATCCAGTGGGTACCGGTCATCTCGCCATTGCCATTGAAGCGGTGCACCCCGGCATAGACCGGCACCGGCGTCGGCGAAGCCGCATGCGGCAGGATGGCGGTCACGCCAGTCCGCACCGGGCGCTTGCGGCCCGGCCGCGGCTCATCCTCGAAGATCGTCTGAAACCCGACGCCGATGCCCTCAACATCGGTGATGGCGTTAAGCGGGCCGGGCCGACCTGGAAATGGGAGGCCGAGATCGCGGGCCCGGGCTTTGGCGATTGGAGAATTCGTTTTGGTCATGGAGGTCATTTCTGCCGTGAGCGCAGGTAGAGGCCAAGCGAGGCCACGACGAAGGAGAAGGAGAGCATCATCACCGCGATGGCGTTGATCTCGGGTTTAATGCCGCGCCGGAGCATGGCGAAGATGAACATCGGCAGCGTCGTCACGTCGACGCCGGCAATGAAATAGGTGATCACGAGGTCATCCATCGAGATGATGAAGGCAAGCAGCGCGCCGCCGACGATGCCGGGCAGCAGCTGCGGGAACACCACCTTGCGAAAGGTCACCCACTCATTGGCGCCCAGATCGGCGGAGGCGTTTTCGAGCGTGCGGTCCATGCCGGCCAGGCGCGCCGAGACGACGATGAAGACATAGGAGATCAGGAAGGTGCACTGGCCGATGATAATCGTAGTCAAGCCGAGCGCGATGCCCGAATTGACGAAAAAGATCAGCAGGGCAATGCCGAGCACGATGTCGGGCATCAGCATCGGCATGAACATGACCGTGCGATAGAAGCGCTTGCCAAAGAAGGCGAACCGGTAGAGCGCAATAGCCACCGCCGTGCCCAGGACAGTAGCGATCACCGTGGTGGAACCGGCAATGATCAGGCTGTTCCAGACGGCCTGGACGAGTTGGTCCGTTGACTCGATATACAGCGCATTTTCGGAGATGGTCGTCTTGAAACCGAGGACCTGCGCGTACCATTGCGTGGTGAAGCCGGTCCAGGTCATCATGTTGACTGGGTTGGCATTGAACGAATAGACGCCGATCAGCACCAGCGGAATGTAGATGAAGGCGAAGAACAGCGCTGTGTAGGCAAACAGGCTACCGCGGAAGAGGAAGCGAGCGATCTTCATGTTCACTCCCTCAGTTCATCACGTCGGCGCCGCGACGGCCGGACGCGACGACATAGATGAAGAGCAGCACAAGCATCACGCTCATGACCATCATCGCCAGTGCCGAGCCGAAGGGCCAGTTGCGGGCGGAGAGGAACTGCTGCTCGATGAGATTGCCCAGCATCATCACCTTGGCGCCGCCGAGCACTGCCGGAACGACGAAATTTCCAAGTGCCGGGATGAATACGATGATGGCGCCACCGGCGATGCCGGGGGCCGTCAGCGGCAGGATGATGCGCACGAAGGTGCGGATGGGTCCGGCGCCGAGATCGAGGGACGCGCGCACCAGCGTCCAGTCGAGCTTTTCGACACTGGCGTAGACCGGCATGAACATGAACGGGATAAAGATGTAGACCATTCCGAGCACGATCGCGCCGTCGGTGTAGATGAGCTCCAGCGGGCGATCGATGATGCCGCCTGCCAGCAGCGCCTCGTTGACGATGCCTGTCTGGCGCAGGATGAGCACCCAGATGAACAGGCGCACGATCAGGCTGGTGAAGAAGGGCAGTGTAATCAGGAACAGGCAGAAATTCTTCCAGCGCTCCGACAGCCGGGCTATGCAGAAGGCCGCAGGATAACAGACGAACAGGGTGGCAATGACGGTGAACGCCGCGATCTTGAGCGAACGCAGGAAGATCGACAGGTAGACCGGGTCGAAGACCTCGAACGCCGGGTCGGCGAAACCGAGGATGCGGCCGTAATTGTGCGGATAGAAGACCCACTCCACCCCGCCATAGAGGCCGGGTGCCAGGAAGCTGGTGACGATCATGATCGTGAGCGGGCCGAGGAAGAAGACGGCGAAGAACAGCGATACGGGCGTGAGCAGCAGCGCCAGCTGGACACGGCGGCGACCGGCGAGAGACATGTCAGATGCCATCGGCGTCGCACCTGATGAGATGGACCGCGGCCGGATCGTAGGACAGCCGTGCTTTCCGCGTCTGTTCGACCTCACCGACGAAGCTGCGCCGGCCAGCTGGAATCTCGGCGATCACCTTGCGCCCCTCGGCCGTGTGGCCGAACAGCTCGAATGACGAGCCGACGAAGACAAGCTGCTCGACCTCGACATCGAGGAAAGGATGATCCCGGCCCTCCCTCGAAATGAAGAACTGCTCGGGGCGGATCAAAGCCCTGGCCTTGCCTGACACGTTCCCCACCGATGGCACGTAGCGGATCGCGGTACCGTCGCTCGTCAGCAGCCAGCCATTGTCCAGCTGACCTTCGAAGAGATTGCTGGCACCGACGAAGGTGGCGACGAAGCTGTTGTTTGGGCGATCGTAGATGTTGCGTGGAGTGTCCAGTTGCTGGATGCGCCCGCCGGAAAGCACCGCAACGCGGTCCGACATGGTCAGCGCTTCCTGCTGGTCGTGGGTGACGAAAATGAAGGAGATGCCAAGCTCGCTTTGCAGCGTCTTCAACTCGATCTGCATCGACTGGCGCAGGTTCTTGTCCAGTGCGGACAGCGGTTCGTCGAGAAGCAACAGCTTCGGCCGGGCGATGATGGCGCGGGCGAGCGCCACACGTTGCTGCTGGCCGCCAGAAAGCTGGCGCGGCCGGCGGCCTTCCAAGCCGGTAAGACCGACCATGTCGAGTGCGGCTGCGACCTGCTTCATCCGCTCGGATTTGGCGACACCGCCAACCTCCAGCGCATAGCCGGTGTTCTCGCCGACGGTCATGTGGGGGAAGAGCGCGTAGTTCTGGAAGACCGTATTGACCGGCCTGCGGTAGGGCGGGCGGGTGGTCATGTCCTCGCCGTCGATCAGGATGCGGCCGGCATCAAGCTCGACAAAGCCGCTGATCGCCTGAAGAAGCGTAGTCTTGCCGCAGCCCGAGGGACCAAGCAGGGTCAGGAATTCATTGCGGTCGACATCGAGGTCGATCGCGTCGAGCGCCGTCACGCTCAGGCCTTCCGGCGTGGGAAAGGTCTTTGCCGCCCCCTCCAGCCGGACAATGGAATCTCGCATCTGCCGTTCCCCGAATTGTTATTCAAATAACTCTTGTGCGATTTCGAGATTTGGATACCATTTGATCATCCAAGTCAACGGCCGCCAGAAGCCGTGTCCGGAGCCCTCGAAGGCTAGCTTGCGACGGGCAGAAACCAACAGAGGAGAATTCGATGAACAACATATGCCGTCCAGCAGCAGGTGCGGGGTTCCCCAAGCGAAGCCTGTGGGTCAGGTTTGCCGCCGCTTCAGTCGTGGCCGTCGTCTCGACGGTAGCCCCCGTCGCCGCTGCCGAACTCAACATCTACAACTGGGGCGAATACATCAATCCGGCTGTACTGAAGAAGTTCGAGGACGAGACCCAGGTCAAGGTCAACCTGTCGACCTACTCGTCGAATGAGGAAATGCTGGCGAAGATCCAGGGCGGCGCCACCGGCTACGACATCGTCTTCCCCTCGGTGCACATGCAAGACATCATGGCCAAGCTCGACCTGCTCGAGAAGACCGACATCAACACCTATGAGGGTTTCAAGAACATCGACCCGGCGTTCATGCGCGCCAAGAGCGACCCGAAGGGCGAGTATTGCCTGCCTTATGCATTCGGCTCGGTAGGCATCTTCTACAACCGCAAGATCCTCGGCAAGGACATCACCGGCTGGAAGGACCTGATCGCCACCGTCAAGGCCAAGGATCTGAAATTCACCCTGCTCGACGACATGCGCGAGGTGCTTGCGGTCGGCCTGATCCTCAACGGCCACAAGGTCAATTCCACCGACCCCAAGGAGTTGCTGCAGGCGGCCGACACGATCATCGCCATGAAGCCGGATGTGGCTGCCTTTACCTACGAGACCCGGGCGATGGTGCAGTCGGGCGATGTCGCGGCGGGACATTTCTTCGTCGGGGCCATGGTCGATGTGTTGGCCAACACAGCCGACCTCGGCTACGTCATCCCGGAGGAAGGCGCGACGATGTATCAGGAAGATATCTGCGTCCTCAAGACCGCGCCCAACAAGGACAACGCGCTCAAGTTCCTGCAGTTCTACACCCGCCCCGAGATCGCCGCACTCAACGTTTCACAACAGACAAACGGCACGGCAAACGTCCCGGCACGGCAATTGACCCCCGACAACATCAAGAATAGCAAGGAGATCAATCCTTCGCCCGAGACGATGCAGCGACTGCAGATCTTCGAGGATCTGGGTGCTGGTCTACGCCAGCTAGACCGGGTCTGGACCAAGGTGAAGACAGCCCAGTAGCTGAACTCCGCCGCAAGGCGGTTGGCCGGAGAGGACATGGCGCAGCGAATCCTGAAGCTCGTGCAAAGCGAGGAGCTGAGGCGGTCGAAATCCGACAAGCTGATTGCGAACTATATCGAGCGCAACCTGGCTGAAATCCCGTTCGAGACGGCGCGCTCCATCGCCACCCGTCTCGAACTCTCACCAATGACCGTCGGGCGCTACCTTCGCCGCATGGGCTTCGATGGCCTCGACCAGTTGAAGCATGAACTGCGGCGCGGAAATTCCAACCCGGCCTGGCAGGTCAAGGGACCGGTCGACCGTTTCAGGGAAGATATCCGCGAGGGCAAGCTGCTCGCCGGGCTCATCCAGCAGCAGATCGACAATCTCGGCCGGATCTACGAGCTGACCGCCGCACCTGAGTGGCAGCAGACGATCGACACCCTGGTTTCGGCGAGCGAAATCTATGTTGCCGCCTACCAGAACGTACGCGGCATCGCCCAGTATTTCGCCAGCCAGCTATCCTACACGCGGCCGCGCGTGCAATTCGTCGATGGGCTCAACGGCACCTATTCCGAACTTCTCGACGGCTCGGTCGAAGGTCGCGTGCTGTTCCTGCACGACGTCCGCCGCTTTGCTGCGAAGGCGCGCCCGCTTGCCATGGAGGCACGGCGCATGGGCGTCAAGGTCGTGCTGCTGACCGACGAGTTCTGCCCCTGGGGGCCGGAAGTTTCCGACATCTGCCTCGTCGTACCAGGATCGCACGGTCCCCTCTGGGACGGCTCGGCAACGATCATCGCGGTGATGGACCTGATGCTGAGCAACATTATCGTGCTGCTCGGCGACGAGGTCGGCGAACGCGTCGACCTGCTGACCCGGCTGCAGAATACTTTTGGCGATTTCGAGAGCTAATCCAGCATGCCGGAATGCAAAATCCCCGCGCAGGCAGCGCGGGGATCTCAAAAAATGCGCTAGGCGCGCGCCATTTCCAGCAGGATCTTCAGCACCTGCTCGCGCCGCTCGACATGCGGCATGTGGCCGGTAGCCGCAAAAGTATGCAGCGCCACTTCGCCGGGGAGCCCCTGCGACTGGCTTGCCGGGATGATCCGGTCGTTGGCGCCGACGATGACACGAACCGGAATGCGCAAGCCCGTGATCAGGCTTCTGATGTCAAAGGTTTGGGTGCCGTCGGCGAAAAAGCGGTCGGCTATATCGGCCTGTGCGGTGCGCAGCTCGGTATCGGCTGCCTGCGCCAGCGTGGCGTTGACGAAGGGTTTTGAGAGTACCTGCTCGTCAACTACAAGCTGCCTGAGCCAAGGCATCAGGCTTGCCTCGCTCTTTGCCCGGACGAAGCCCTGCAGGAAAGCGCCATTGATCTCGGGGCCGAGGCCGGCTGGCGCGATCAGCGCCAGGGCACGCACGTCGGCATCGCCACGTGCGGCCACCGTTGCGGCAACAGCTCCGCCAAAGGAGTGGCCGACGAGAAGTACCGGGCCGACATCAAGCGCTGCCAGCGTCGCTTCGACATCGACGGCAACAGCATCAAGATCGGCAGGCGTCTGGCGCGGCGATCCGCCATGTCCGGGCAGATCGAGCGCCAGCATGGGAGCGTCGACGGGACCTGCCGCCAGCATCGGCCGCCAGCTGTTAAGGTCGGCGCCGAAACCATGGAGCAGGACTATCGGACGCCCTTCACCTTGTCGCAGCCAGGCGAAGTTGAGCGGTGCCGCGCCAGCGGACAGCTGTGGCGCCGGCCGCGGCTGGGAGGATGCCGGCGGCCTGGAAATGATTTGGTCGGGCCAAAGAGCGGCCTTCACCTCGACCTTCGGCGCCGTCATGGCGCTTTCGACGTCCCTGCGCATGATGCGGCCCTTGGGGCCGGATCCTGCGATGGCGTCGAGCGCGAGCCCGGCTCCGGCAGCCAGGCGGCGGGCCAGCGGTGTGGCGCGCGTGCCGTTCGACGGCGTAGCGTTCACCGCTTTTGCGGATACGACCTCAGGCACGTTTGCCGTAGCAGCCGCTGCGGGCGCTGTTTCGTTCAGGGCTATTGGCCGAGCAGGTGCTTCCTGGGTCGGCTTTGCAGCCGTCGCCTCTCCCTCAGCATAGATCCAGGCAACGGCTTCGCCCACCGGGATGTCGATGCCTTCCTTGCCGGAGATGTCGCGGATGGTGCCCGAGGCCGGCGCGTCGATTTCCATCGCCGCCTTGTCGGTCTCGATTTCGAACAGCAGGTCGCCCTTCTTGACCGTCGCACCCTCGCCGACATACCAGCGCGAGATTCGCCCGGTCGCCATGTCCATGTCGACCTTCGGCAGGATTACTTCGACCGGCATGGCCTAGCGGCTCCCAGTGGCAAGGCTGCGCGCCGCGGCCAGGATGTCGGGCACCTGCGGCACGGTCGCCTTTTCCAGTTCCGGATTGTAGGGGATCGGCGTCTCGGCGCCGCCCAGGCGGACGATCGGCGCGTCAAGGAAATCGAAGGCTTCGCTCTCGGCGATCATCGCGCTGACCTCGGCGCCGACGCCGAGCGTCTTGACGCCTTCATAGACGCAGAGCAGCCGCGACGTCTTCTTGACGCTTTCGATGACGGTTTCCTTGTCCATCGGTCTGATAGTGCGCAGATCGACGACCTCGACGTCGATGCCCTCGGCTTCGAGCGTCTTGGCGGCATCGAGCGCTTTGTGCACCATGATCGAGGTGGCGACGATGGTCAGGTCGCGACCCTCGCGGCGGATCGCTGCCTTTCCGATCGGCACTGTGTAGTAGCCCTCGGGCACCGGGCCCTTGGTCTTGTAGAGCAGCTTGTGCTCGAAGATCATCACAGGGTCCGGGTCGGCCACTGCCGCAAGCAGCATGCCCTTGGCGTCGTAAGGCGTCGACGGTTGGATGACCTTGAGCCCCGGCACATGGCCGAGCCAAGCCTCGAGGCTCTGGCTGTGCTGGGCGGCGGCACCGGTGCCGGAACCAGCCGGGAAGCGCATGACCACGGGCACCGAAACCGCACCGCCGAGCATATAGCGCATCTTGGCTGCCTGGTTGACGATCTGCTCCATGGCGAGCGTGGCGAAATCAGAGAACTGGAACTCGAAGATCGGCCTGAGCCCGGTCACCGCGGCGCCCACGGCAACGCCGGCGCCACCGAGTTCGGAGATCGGCGTATCGATGACGCGGTCGGCGCCGAAACGCTCGACGAGGTCGCCGGTCACCTGGAAGGCACCGCCATAGACGCCGATATCCTCACCCATCAGGAAGACGCGTTCGTCGGTCTCCATGGCAATCGCCATGGCTTCCTGAATCGCCTGGGCATAGCTCAGCTCGCGCACGGCCTGATCCATTACACAGTCTCCGTGTAGACGTAGCGTTCGAGATTGCGGATCTCTGGCGACGGGCTTGCCTTGGCGAACTCGATGCCGTCGGCGATTTCCTTGGCGACCGCCTCGCGGATCGCCTCGACGCCAGCCTGGTCGATGATGCCGAATTCCATCAGTTCATTCTCGTAGCGGACGATCGGATCGCGGTTGGTCATCCAGTCCTCGATCTCTTCCTTGGTCCGGTAGCGGTTGCGGTCGCTCTTGGAGTGGCCGCGATGGCGATAGGTCTTGGATTCGATCAGTGTCGGCCCCTCGCCTGCCCTCGCACGCCGCACCGCCTCATGGCTGGCCTCGGCAACCTCGGACAGCACGTTGCCGTCGACGATCACGCCTGGCATCGCATAGGCGGCAGCACGATCGGCGACATTGGGCACCGCCGTCGAGCGGGCCATCGAGGTCGACATGCCGTAGCCGTTGTTCTCGCAGACGAAGATGACCGGCAGCTTCCACAGCGAAGCCATGTTGAGCGCTTCGTGGAAGGCGCCCTCGTTGTTGGCGCCGTCGCCGAAGAAGGAGATGACGACGCGGTCCGATTTCAGGCGCTTGGCGGTCAGCGCCGCGCCCACGGCGATCGGGATGCCGCCGCCGACGATGCCATTGGCGCCGAGATTGCCCGTGGTCACGTCGGCGATGTGCATCGAGCCGCCGCGGCCGCGGCAATAGCCCGTTGTCTTGCCGAAGAATTCGGCGAACATCTTCGACACTTCCGCGCCCTTGGCGATGCAGTGGCCATGGCCGCGATGGGTCGAGGTGATCTGATCGTCATTGGTGAGCGGCATGCAGATGCCCATGGCGCTCGCCTCCTGGCCGATGGACAGGTGCATCGTGCCGTGGATCAGGCCGCGCGTGTAGGATTCTTCCGCGCCCTCTTCGAACTGGCGGATGAGATACATCTTGTGCAGCGCTTGCTTCAGCCGCTCGGCGCTGTATTCCCGGTAGATGAAAGGCAGGTTCGCGCCCGCCGGCAGGTCCTTGGTCTTAGCCTGGGCCACGGTCATGCCTCCGCTCCATAAACCAGCAGGTCCTGTCGTGCCCTGAGTTCTGCGATCTTGGAGCCCGCGGCGACGGCAGCATTGGCAGTGGTGATGAGCTCACCCTTCCTGATCGGCGCGGTGACGACACCGCCCTGCAGCAGGCCGCAGGGGATGGCCTTGGCCGCACGTGCCTCGCCCACGGTCATGATCCAGGCACGGTAGCAATATTCGCCGATGGCATCGAGCGTCTCGCCCGGCTGCATATCCTTCTTGGCGACCGCGCAGACGTCGGCCACAGGCTTGGCCAGCGGCACCATGTCGGCCTTGCCGTAGAGCACGACACGCGCGCAGGTCAGCGGCACCTCGAGCGAGGTCAGATGATAGGGCCGGTGAAAGGTGAAATACGGGCCATGGCCCATCTTCAGGTCTTCCATGCGCTCGCGGATGCGCGGATGCGACATGTCGGCGATGACGAAGACGCCTGGCGCCACCCCCTTGCCGATCGAATAATCGACGACGCCGACCCTGGTCAGCACGCCGCCGTCCTTTTCGGGGACGAGAACCTTGTTGAGCTCGGGCAAGCTCGCGGCCGGGCCGTGCATGCCGGCCTTGTCGGGCACCAGACCTGTCGCATTGGCGATCGCCGCCATCTCGACCATGGTCTTGGAGCCGTCGACGAACTCGACGAGCATGCGCACGTTCATGTTGCGGCGCTGAGCTTCCTCGGCATAGTCGTGCGGCACGGCATCGATGTTGAGCGGGTTGTTCTTGCCCTTGCCGGCGGCAACGATGGTGTGGCCCATCGCCGAGACGAACTCGATCAGCTCCATGCACGACGACGGCTCGTCGCCAGCGCCGAGCGAATAGGTGACGCCGAGCCGGTCGGCCTCGGACTTGAGATAGGCACCGATGGTGACGTCCGCCTCGACATTCATCATCACCAGGTGCTTGCCATGCTCCATGGCGCGCAGGCCGATCTAGGCACCGACGGCGGGCACGCCGGTCGCGTCGATGACGACGTCGATCAGGCCGCTGTTGAGGATCAGGTCGGCATCGTTGGTGACGGCGACCTTGCCGGCCTCGATGGCTTCGCTCAGCGCCGAGCCGGACGCCACTTCACGGGCATGGCCCTTTTCCTGGTAGGCGATGTCGACGGCGCGATGCGCGTTGGGCAGGTTGAGCTCGGAGATCGCGCCGACCTCGATGCCGGGCATGTGCGCCACCCGCGCCACGATGTCGGTGCCCATCTCGCCCGAGCCGATCAGCCCGATGCGGATCGGCTTGCCCGACTTCTGCCGCTCCACGAGGTCCCGCGCCAAGCCGACTGGTGCGACGTTGATGGTCATCCGATGGTTCCTCCCGGATCAAGGCTCTGCAATTGCGCTCAGAGGTAATGAACATCTGTATTTGTGTCAATACGAATGTCCATGTTTCCACCACCCACAGACTTGGAACGACTTTTCCCGCGGCACCCGCCCCGCCATCACGGAACAGTCATAGGTCCGGTCACGGAAAGTCGTGCGCAGGCCTCGAACACCACTGAGGCAGCGGGTCACCTAGGACAGCGAGAGTCAGTTGCAGAAGGGATTGTCTGAGCCGGCAAAGCTGAGCAGTTGCGGCGCCGATTGGGAAGCACGAGGCTTTGCTCACACAGATCAGCGGGAACAGAAAATGCCCGGCCAAGCTCTCGCTTGACCGGGCTTAAGTAGCTGAAAGCCAGCCGTGCTCGCCTACTCCCTGCTATAGGGCACGCCGAGCGCTTCGGGTTGGTGCGTGCGCGACCTGAGGCCGGCGAGCAGGACCAGCGAGGCGACGTAGGGCAGGATCAGGAAGAAGTGGTGGGGGATGGAAACGCCGACCACCTGGGCATGGATCGCGACCGCCTCAAGCAGTGCGAAGATGAAGATCGCGCCAACCACGCGAAACGGCATCCAGTTGCCGGCGATGATGGCGACCACGACCAGCCAGCCACGGCCGGCGATGAGGTCGGGAACGAAGCGGTCGGAATAGCCGAGCATAAGGAATGCGCCGCCGAACCCCGACATCAGGCTGCCGAACATGATCGCCAGACATTGACGCCAGCCGACGCTCAAGCCCTTGACGTCGAGCGCCTTGGGATTCTCGCCAACGCAGCGAATCTCGAGGCCGTATTTGGTGCGGTAGAGGAAGAACCACACCGCGACCGGAAGCAAAAAGGCGAAATAGGTCAACAGCCGCTGCGAGAACAGGATCGGACCGAGGAAGGGAATATCCGACAGCAGCGGAACGTCGACCTGATCGAAGCCGGCGAACTTCGGCGGCTCGCGGCCGATGACATAGGTCTGGAACCAGAACAGGGTCAGGCCTGAAGCCAGGAGGTTGAGCGCCAGGCCGGCGACGAACTGCTCCGCCTTCAAGACGATGGTGACGAACGACATGATCAGGCTGATCAGAGCACAGGCGAGCACGGCCGCGAGCAGTGCAAGCCACGGCGAGCCGGTGGTGGAGGCGACGACATAGGCGACAACCGCACCGAGCAGCATCGTGCCCTCGACCGAGATGTTCCAGATGCCGGCGCGCTGAGTGACCAGTTCGCCCATGGCTGAAAACAGCAGCGGTGTCGCGATCCGGACCATGCCGGCCAGGATGCTGATCAGCAGCGGACCTTGCAGCAGCTCAAGCATGGACTTTCTCCTCGACGCGCACCAACTGAAGCTTTGTCGCGACAGCGGCACACAGGAAAAAGAGCAGCACCAGCCCTTCCATCGCCGACACCAGGCCGGCCGGTGTTCCGCTTTTCAGTCGCATGTAGATGGCACCGCTCTTCAGCGCGCCGAAGAAAAGGGCGGCCAACATCACACCGCTGGGGCGCAGGCCGCCGACCATGGCAACGACGATGCCGGAACTGCCGATGCCAAGCAGGGTTTCGGCGCGGAGACGATGCGAGGTCCCGAACAACTCGCCTGCCCCGGCAAGACCAGCAAGCGCACCCGACAGCAACATCACCACCAGCAACAGCCGCCGGATGTTGGTGCCGCGGAAGCGCAGCGCGGTCGGGTTGGAGCCGAAGGCACGGATTTCGTAGCCAAGCGACGTCCGTTCCAGGAGCACGGCGCAGAAGGCCGCGGCGGCGAGCGCCAGGATGAAGCCGATATGCATCTTGCCTGAGCCCTGGCCAAGCAGGATCGGCCATTCGAGCAGCGGGTTGACCGGCGACGACTGATGATAGGCAACGGTCAGCCCGCTCTCCATCCACGGCCCGCCATCGAGGAGATAGGCGAGGATGTAGATGACGATGTAGTTCAGCATGACGGTCGAGATGACCTCGCTGGTGCCGAAGCGGACCTTGAGATAGCCGGCGAGCAGGCCAAGCACGCCGCCGCCGACAAGCCCGGCAATGGCAATAAGCAGCCACGCCAGCCAGTAGGGCAGTGGTGCCACCCACAGGCTCATCCAGTAGGCTGCCATCGCGCCGGCGAAGACCTGGCCTTCCTGGCCGATGTTCCAGATCTTGGCCCGGAAGGCGATGACCGTGCCGAGCCCGACAAGCAAAAGCGGCGTCGCTTTTGCCAGTGAGCCATAGAGCGCGTTCTGGCTGCCAAAGGCACCTGTCAGCAGCGCCGAGAACGCCTTCACCGGGTCGCCGCCTGAGAATGTGAGCAAGGCCGCCGACGTCAGAAAGGCGCATATCATCGCCGCCGAGTAGCAGGTGATGTTCCAGCCCAGGCTGCTGCCCGAGCGTCGTTGAACTGAAATCATTGGACCGTCCGTTCAGGCTCTTTGGCGTCTCCCGCCATCATCATTCCGAGGTCGAGCAACGAGGTTTCCTCAGGACGCACGATGCCCATGATCCGCCCCTTGAAGATCACCGCGATGCGGTCACAGAGGCGCATCAGGTCGTCGAGTTCCTCCGATGCCAAAAGCACGGCAAAACCCGCTGCTCGTTTCTCCAGGATCTTCTCACAGACGAACTCGGAAGCCGCGACGTCGAGGCCGCGCGTCGGCTGGTTGGCGAGCAGCAGCCCGCGCGCATGCAGGAATTCGCGCGCCAGGATGACGCGTTGCGCGTTGCCGCCGGATAGCCTCTCGACCGGCAGGTCGGCCGATGCCGTCACCACCCTGAACTCCTCGATCTTCTTGCGTGCGAGCAGACCGAGCTTGCGCCGGTCGAGGAACGGCCCACGGCGATACTCGGGCGCACGCTGCCAGCCGAGCACCAAATTCTCGGCCGTCCCGAATTCCGGGATCAGCCCTTCGAGGAAACGGTCGTCGGGCACGAAGCCGACGCCACGATCCAGCATTTCGCGTGATGTCGGCGCGACGATCGCCTCGCCATCGAGTGAAAAGCCGCCCGAGCTCGCCGCGCGCACGCCCATCAGGACTTCGAACAACTCCTTCTGGCCGTTACCGGCGACGCCTGCCAGGCCAAGGACCTCATGCTTGGCGATGTCGAAGCTGACATCCTTGAGCACGTCCTCGCTCCAGTCGCCCTTGGCGCAGACATTGCGCAGGGAAAGGAACTCGCCAGCCGGCATGACCGAGCGGTCGCGGACATGCTTGGTCACCTTGTGTCCGACCATCAGCGCGGTGATCGACTCCGCCGTGCTGCCAGCCGTTTCGACTGTCGCCACGACCTTTCCCTTGCGCAGGATGGTGACGCGGTCCGATTGCATCACCTCGCGCAGCTTGTGGCTGATCAGGATGATCGACAGGCCGCGGCTGCGCATGCCCGAAATGATCCTGAACAGCTGGTCCGACTGCTGCGGTGTCAGCACAGCGGTCGGCTCGTCGAGGATCAGCAATTCGGCACCAAAATAGAGCGCCTTGAGGATCTCCACCCATTGCTGCTCGCCAACCGACAGCTGCCAGATCTCGCGATCCAGGTCGATGTCGATGCCACACTCCTGGCAGAGGGCAACCACCTTGCGGCGGGCTTCCGACTTGTTGAGGAAGACACCGACATCGGAGCTGCCGACGATGATGTTTTCGAGAACAGTGAAGTTGGACACGAGCACGAAATGCTGGTGCACCATGCCGATGCCGAGGCGGAGCGCGTCGGCTGGCGAGTTCAGTTCGGCGGTCTTGCCCTTGAACACGATCTCGCCGCTGTCGGCCCGGTAGTAGCCGTAGAGGCAGGCTGACAAGGTCGACTTGCCGGCTCCGTTCTCGCCAAAGAGGCAGTGAACCTCACCCTTGCGCACGTCGAGGCTGACGCCGTCATTGGCGGCGACAGCGCCAAAGCGCTTGGTGAGATTCCGGACCTTGAGCAGTTCTTCCACCACCACAGGCCGCACCATTTGTGCCGCGCAGTTCACTTGACTTCCGCCGTGTTCACCGCAACGACGAACTCGCGCGACAGGATCTTCTGCCGGGTCGCGGCAATTTCCTGCTTCACGGCATCGGGCAACTTGGCGTCGAACTCGTGGTAGGGCGCGATGTCGGTGCCACCCTCGGCCATCGAGAACCACTTCGGTTCCGCGTTGCCGCTAAACTGGCCACCGGCCTTGTGCTTCTGCCACTCGTCGACAAGCCACCGAAGGTCGGGCTCCCAATTGATGACCGCGCTGGAAGCAAGTGCTGTCGGTGCATTCTTGCTCTGATCGCTGATGTTGGCGAAGCACATTATGTTGTGCTCGACACAAGGCTTGAAGTTGTCGGTCAGCATGAACACGACGTCGGCGCCGGAGGCGATCTGCACATTGGCATGTTCGGCCGCCAGCGCATTGTCCGACCACGAGCCGATGAATGACACGCGATGCTGGATGTCTGGACGGACGAAACGCGCGCCTTCGAGATAGGCGTTGATCTGGTCGTTGACGTCGTCGGCGGCAAAGGTCCCGACCAATCCGATGACACCGGACTTCGTCGTGCGGCCGGCGAGCATGCCGAGCAGGTAGGACGGCTCGTGCAGGCGCTTGTAGAGCCAGTACTGGTTGGCGCCGATCGGCACATTGCCGGAGCCGGCCACCACGAACATGATGTCGGGGAATTCGGCGTTCAGCTTCTTGATCTGGTCGGAATAGCGGCCATGGCCCCAGATGATGTCGTACTCGCCGCTTTCGGCGTAGAGGCGCATCGCATTCTCGGCGTCCTCGTTCCACAGCGGATCGGTGTATTCCCAGGACAGGTCGATTGTCGGCGCGATCTCGCTCTTGATCTTGTTCAGGGAGTCGAGGAGCGTGCTGCACCAGCCGACGTCAACGCTGCTCTCCATAATGATGACCATCTTCAGCTTGGTCGGCTCCGCGGCAAATGAGCGGGCAAGACCCGCCAGCAGGATTGCTCCCGCTGAGCCGAGAAGTGCCGTGCGACGGGTGATGTTCGGTGCCATGTTGGTTCCTCCATTCCAGCTCGAAAACTGTCCCATTCCGCCGGCTGCTCGCGTTCGGCCTGCATCGGGCAGGCCGCAAAGCGGCGGAATTCCTGCACCAACGACATTCCCCTTGGTCTTATCTGTCGTCGGTTTTCGGTCTTGCAACCATTAGCTCAAGCTTTCATGCCGGCTTGGCTGCAACAATGGCTGCTATTTCAGTCAGGCATATCCCTGGTTAAACCCAGGGGCTTGCATGGTCATGCGGCGCGGCTGGCGTTGCCCAGGATGACGCCGTAGCGAAGGCCGCGATCACGGAGCCAGCGGCGATACGCAGCCGAGGCCGCGTCAGCCCGGATCGGCACTTCGGCGCGCGTATCGAGCGGCAGCCGCTTCGGCACCTGGTTTTCCAGGATCGGCTTGTCCTGGCCGAGAATGGTCTGGTGGAAGCTGCGCATCGCAGCAAGATCGGTCACGTCGTCGACAAGGCAGATGACGATATGGACCAGCACGCATTCCTCGCTGACCGGCTGGCCAAACAAGGCAATCACGTCGCGGCGGTTGGCATCCGTCGAACCGGTCTTGTAGAGCACCGCGCAAAACGGATGCGGGATGCGGTAGACATATTCCGTATCCACGCCAGTGTCAGAACCGGCATTGGCCTGCGGCTGGTAGAACTCGCATTCGGTGACCAGAATTTCCGGCGGCTCCGGATACACCGTGACCTTGTAGGGCTTGACCTCGGTGTGCGGCTCCTCGCCGAGGATGCCGGTATGGACGAAAGGGAAATGTCCCATATCGAGGAAGTTCTCGACCGCGCGTGGTGCCGACACGGCGACGCGTGTGACGCCCTGGACGATGATGCTGCGGTCGGGTTCATTGAATTCGACGATCTCGAACAGGTCGCGCGGAGGATTGCCCAGCGTCGTCCACAGATAGCCGAAGCGTTCGATCATCGGCAGCGCTTCATCGCCGCGCCATACACCGAGCGTGTTGTCACGCCGTCCAACCTGGACCGCCTGGCCGAGCAGGATCGTCGAGATCGTCGTCTGGGCAGGCAACTCGTCGAGGGATGCCACGACATGCCACTCGTCGAGAGCGATCGGATCTATCGAAGCGAGGTTTTCCATAATGGCCATCCGCAATACTCGTTCAGCACATTGCAGCCTCGAAACAGGCCGCAGGCGATAGTCGTTCGGTTCAGCGATTTCGGAGCGATTGCGGGCAGCATTTGCCCGGCGCCATGTCTGGCCTGCACCCTGGGTGCGTTGTTCAGTCGATCCTCCGCTGCCGGTCTGGCTGGTGTCTTGGGCCACAGCTCCGATCGGCAGGTGAAGAATTCCACGGATGACGCTCAATCCGCCATGCATGCGGTTGGCAAACGCATATCGCCAGTTCACCCAGCGGCAGGCATGCGCCGGGCGGCGTCTACGCGCCGCGCGCCTGCTCGCGCAACTCTGTCGGCGAACAGTCGAACGCCAGCTTCACCTGGCGCGAGAAGTGGTAGGGGTTCTTGTAACCGACCTTGTAGGCGATCTCGCTGATCGATAGCCCGGTCCGCTGCAAAAGGTGGGCGCCATAATCGACCCTGCAGCGCCAGAGATAGCGCGCCGGTGTCATGCCCATATGCTTCTTGAAGGCCGAGACCAGATATTGCGGGCTGACCCGCACCTGTTCGGCAACATGTTCGATGGTGAGGTCGCCGGCGAAATGCTCGTCGAGATACCGCCTGGCCCGCAGGATCGTCTGCGGCACCGGCTTCTCTGCCGCGAGGACCCCGGCTTCGTAGATATATGCATTGAGCAGCGCATTGGTCAGCGCCTCGCGCAGTCCGCTGCGGCTGTCGCGGTCGCCGATGCCGAGATCGACGCCAAGTTGCATGAGCGTCTGCACCTGGGGCGTGGCATCGATGAACGGCGCGAACTTGCCGGCTTCCTGGTAGAGCCAGCCGGCGTTCTGCGGGCGGCCGTCGCACCAGCTGACATGCGAGAACGTGCCCTCCTGCGCGATGTAGTTGTACCGTTCGTGCGTCAGCGAGAAGGCGCACTGCCCGGCCTCGAGCCGGGTGACCCTGTCGTCGGCCTCGATCGTGGCACTGCCGATATGGACGACGATGAAGGCGAGGTAGTCGCCCATGATCGGCCCGTACTGGCCACCGGTCTCATAGGTCAGTTCCCCGAAGGTGTTTTCGCGGCTGAGATCGATCGGGGGCAGACGCATACTGATCTTTCGCAATGTTCACGGACGCGAGCCAGAGCGCATCCTCGCCCCAATGCATGGCGCACATGATCATCGGAGCATTGCTCCGCCGGCGCAAGCCGGCGGAGCCGCGTCTGCTGGAACGGGCAAGCGCTAGAACGATGCTTCCATGCGCACGAAGCCGCCGATCATATCGGCGCCGTCGATGGCAAAATTGTCATAGAAGCCGATCTCCGGCGTGACCATCAGATCCGGGACGACCTGGTACGCGACATTGGCAACCGCAGCAAAGTTCTCGTCTTCGTCATAAGACAGCTGGAAGTTCACCGAGGCCTTGTCGGAAGCCTTGATCGTGGCCCCGCCCCACAACGCCCACCGGCCGCCCCAGATACCGTAGAACTGGGAATAGGGAGCGCTGTCGTCGCTCTTGAGGCCTGCCATCGCGAATGCGGAAACCGTATCGCTGACGGTGGCATCGAGGCGCAGCTTGCCTGACCACTCCTCCGACACCGAGTCATAGGCCGCGACCAGGGCCACCCCACCCCAGGATTGTGCATAGGAAAGGCCTGCCACGACATGCGGCATGTAGCTGTCGACGACAAACGGGTCGTAGCCGGTTTCGAGCGAAACGGCCGCGGTGAAGCCGTTTTCGTTCTTGTAGGTGTAGGCGATCTGCGGCGTGGCAAACGGCCCATAGCCGATCACGTCGTCCTTGGAGACATAGCCGGCATAGTTGACGAAGGTGATGAATAGCGAGTCGTTCACGCCGATACGCAAGCCACCCAGTTCGATGATGGCGCTTTCGATCTCCATCGCTTCGTGGCCGCCATCCGAGTCGATGTCATGCTGGAAGTTGATGTGCATGTAGCGGCGCAACGTGCCGAGCTCGGTTTCCGAGCGGGCATCGATCTTCAGTGCTGCGCGGGCGCGCTTGAAGTAGGTGTCGCCCCGTCCGTCGCCATCACGGTCCGCGCCAAACAGGTCGCCCACGCCGATCTCATAGCGGATGTAGCCACCGACGCGCAGGCAGGTTTCAGTCCCCGGCAGATAGTAGAAGCCGACGCCGTAGGTATCGCAGATCCTGACGTAGCCGATCGGCTCCGGTTCGGCTGCGACTGCGGCATCCGCCGCCTGAGCGCCATGGGGCGCGCCGATTGCCAGCACGCAGCCAAGCATGACTTTCCTGTAGTTCATTGTCCCGGTTCCCTCCCGAATTGTTGCTGTTTTGGTTTCCATGCCGGGGCGAACGTCCCCGGATGCAGGCGGCAATCGTCGCGATCCAGGCCGCTCCTCCCCGTCAGCGTCAGGCAACATGCCTCGGCCCCCATCGCCTGACGGAGGTGCATGCTGCCTGCCGATGAACGGTCGGCCTGGATGTTGGTGTGTGCGTCGATTGCGTTGTGACGTTAGGACAGGCGCGGCACTGTCCGAATGGCCCAGATACGCAAATCCATATCCACAGGTAATGCAAAAAGAGCCGATGCAGCAGCAATCATGCCGCTGCATCGGCGGTCGGCTGCCCAGGGTCAGATTGAGCGGCTTTCGTAGATCGGGAACTCGGCGCAAAGCCATTCCACGGCCGCGTGTACCGACCGCTCCTGCTCGGCGGCGCGCTCGGTGCCGACGGCATCGAGAACGTCGGCGATCAACGTGCCGACCTGGGCGAACTCGGCCTCGCGGAAACCGCGTGTCGTTGCCGCCGGCGTGCCCAGCCGAATGCCCGAGGTGACCGCCGGTGGCGCCGGATCGAACGGAATGCCGTTCTTGTTGCAGGTCAAGCCGGCACGTCCGAGCGCGGCCTCCGCGTCCTTGCCGGAGATGCCCTTGCTGCGCAGATCGACCAGCAGCAGGTGCGTGTCGGTGCCGCCTGAAACGATATTGAAACCGCGCGCGGAAAGGGTGGTGGCAAGCGTGCGCGCATTGGCGACCATCTGCCTGGCATAGTCCTTGAAGCCGTCCTCAAGCGCCTCGCCCAAGGCGACCGCCTTGGCGGCGATGACATGCATCAGCGGACCGCCCTGCAGGCCCGGGAAGACCGCCGAGTTCAGCTTCTTTGCGATGTCGGCGTTGTTGGCGAGGATCATGCCGCCGCGCGGACCCCGCAACGTTTTGTGCGTGGTCGTGGTCACGATGTCGGCGACTTCCAAGGGATTGGGATGCACGCCACCGGCAACCAGCCCAGCGAAATGCGCCATATCCACCATCATCAGCGCCCCCACGCTGTCGGCGATCGCCCGGATGCGCTTGAAATCGATGATGCGCGGATAGGCCGAGCCTCCAGCGATGATCAGCCTTGGACGCGTTTCGAGCGCCTTGGCCTCCAGCTCGTCATAGTCGATCAGACAGTCACTCGCGCGCACGCCATACTGCACGGCGTTGAACCACTTGCCCGACAGCGTCGGCCTGGCACCGTGGGTCAGGTGCCCGCCGGCGGCAAGCGAGAGGCCCATGAAGGTGTCGCCGGGCTTGAGCATGGCAAGCATGACCGCGCCATTGGCCTGGGCGCCCGAATGCGGCTGCACGTTGACATGGGCCGCGCCAAATAGCCGACTCGCCCTCTCGATGGCTGCTGCCTCGGCAAGGTCGACATACTGGCAGCCGCCATAATAGCGGTGGCCGGGATACCCCTCGGCATATTTGTTGGTCATCACCGAGCCCTGCGCCTCAAGCACGGCGGGCGAGACGATGTTTTCGGAAGCGATCAGTTCGATTTCCGACCTCTGGCGGCCGGTTTCGCGTGCAATCGCATCGGCGATCACCGGATCCTGGCGCTTGAGGTCGCGTTGGAAAAAGCCGGACATGCTTTCTTGGCTCCTGGCTACGAGATCGGCGGACGCAGGTGAGCGCCCGCCATTGCTGGTGTTGCGAGTAAAGGGTTAGTTGACGGCGTCCGGCGGTGAGCGACCCTCGAAGAAGGCGGTGAGGTTGTCGATCACCCTCATGCCCATGGCGACACGCGTCTCGTTGGTAGCGCTGCCGAGATGCGGCAACAGCACGACGTCGTCCCGTTCGGTCAGCGAGCGCGGCACCACCGGCTCGCTTTCGAACACATCGAGCCCCGCACCGGCGATACGCCCGTCGTCGAGCGCGTTGATCAGCGCCCGTTCGTCGACGATGTCGCCACGCGCGGTGTTGATCAGGAACGCCGATTTTTTCATACCGCTGAGGCGGCGGCTGTTGATCAGGTGCTGGTTTTCGCCGCCGCCAGGGCAGTGCAGCGACACGAAGTCCGCCACGGCCAGCACGTCATCGACAGTTTCCAGCTGGCGCGCCGGCATGCCGGGATCGGCGACCGGCTGGCTGTCGTAGAAGACAACGTCCATGCCGAAGCCATAATGACAGCGCCGCGCCATAGCCTGGCCGATGCGGCCCATGCCAATGATGCCGATGGTCTTGCCGGTGACCTGAGTGCCGCAGAGATGAGTCGGCCGCCAGCCTGTCCATTTGCCCGAGCGCAATTCGCGCTCGCCTTCACGGGCGCGGCGGGCACACATCAACAGCAATGTCATGGCAAGATCGGCGGTGGCGTCCGTCAGCACTGCCGGCGTGTTGGTGACGACGACACCAGCCGTTTTCGCCGCAGCGACGTCGATATGATTGTAGCCGACGCCAAAATTGCCAAGGATTTTTGCCTGGACGTTGTCCGTAAACAGCTCGGCGCCGAGCCTGTCCGACACGGTGGGCAGCACCGCATCGGCCTCCTGCAGCGCCAGCCGCAATTCACTGCGGTTGTATGGGCGGTCGGTTTCGTTGAGCCTGACATCAAACTGGATGGCCAGCCGCTCCTCGACTTCGAGCGGCCAGCGGCGGGTGACAATTACCTTCGGTCTGGTCATCAGGTCACCTCACGCAGCCTGGACTTGCAGCGGCTGCAGATTGCCGGCGATCTCGGCGCGGTACCATTCCTGGGCGGCGGCAACGCCGGAACCGGCTTCGACCTTGGCACCCGCATCGCGCAACGACATCTCGGCCGAGGCCAATGCCGCCAGGCACATCACCTCGTTGAGATCACCGAGATGGCCGATGCGGAAGACTCGGCCCGCGACCTTGCTGAGCCCAGCCCCAAACGAGGTGCGATACCTGGAGTAGCCATTGGCGATGACATGCCGGGCATCGATGTCGTCGGGCACGACGATCGCCGAAACGGTGTTTGACCACCACTTCTCTTCCTTGGCGCACAGCCTGAGCCCCCAGGCATGCACGCCATGTCTAACGCCCTCGGCGAGGCGATGGTGACGTGCGATGATGTTGTCGAGACCTTCGGAGAAGATCAGGTCGAGCGACGCCCTCAGCCCATGTAGCAGTTGGGTCGGCGGCGTGTAGGGGAAGAAGCCGGTTGTCGACGACGCCTTCATGTCTTCGAAGCTGAAATAGCAGCGCTCCATGCGCGATTGCTTGTGGGCCTCGAGCGCCTTTTCGCTGACCGAGAGGATGCCGAGGCCCGCCGGCAGCATCAGGCCCTTCTGCGAACCAGTGACGGCGAGGTCGACGCCCCATTCGTCCATGCGGAAATCGATCGAGCCGATCGAGCTGACGCCATCGACGAACAGCAGAGCTGGGTGGCCGGCCGCGTCAAGCGCCTTGCGTACCCCCGCGACATCGGACGTAACGCCGGTGGCCGTTTCGTTATGCGTGGCAAACACCGCCTTGATACGGCCTTGCCTGTCGTCGCCCAGGCGGCGCTGGTATTCCTCGACCGGCACGCCCTCGCCCCATTCGACGTCGATGCAGTCGACCTCAAGGCCGAGCCTTTGGGCCATGTCGACCCACAGATGCGAGAACTGCCCGAAGCGCGACATCAAAACGCGATCGCCGCGGTTCAGCGTGTTGGAGATCGCCGCTTCCCATGCGCCTGTGCCGGAACCGGGATAGATGAAGACGGTGCCGGTCTCGGTCTTGAACACCTTCTTGAGATCAGCAAACAGCGGCAGCGTGAGTTCCGGATAATCCGGTGCGCGCATGTCCTGCATCGATACATTCATCGCCCGCCGGACAGCGTCGGGGATATTGGTCGGACCGGGCACGAAAAGGTGCGTGGTTCCATTCTTCATCGGGTGTTCCTCCTGTTTGGTGTCGACGCGCGACGAGCTGCCAACGCCCCTCGCATCGGCGTCTGAACGGTGGGCTTGCGAGACGCGGCGACGTCCTCGACGCTCATCGAATGCTCACACGCGTTGTCCTGGTCGATGATCGGACCTTCATCGAGGGCGGCCGGCTCCCCGATACTCGCTGTGCCAGGCAAGCGTCTTTTCCCAGCCGCCGAAGGGGAAGAAGTGAAGATGCAGCGGCCCTTTTGGGTCGGGATAGCTGGTTACGATGGCTTCGATGACGTCGGCTGGATCGCGGTCGGCGATGACGTTGAAGATGCCGCTCGCCGACCGTTTCAACGCGGCGACCGAGGCGCCGACGCCACACATCATGGCAAACTTGACCAGCTTGGCCAGGCTGGTCACGCCGGCCAGTCCGACATGCACCGGAAGCTGCGGATACTGCTCATGCAGCCTATGAGCCCATGCGCCCATCGCTGCCCCATCGAAGGCGAATTGCGAGACGACCCTGGCATCGATCGAGCGGGCGTCGCAGATCTCGAGCTTGCGCCGAAGCGCATCCGCCAGATCGGCATCTGCGATAGCAGGATGTCCCTCGGGGTAGCCGGCAACAAAGGCCGTGCGGATCGAGCTGTTGCGAAGCACGGGATGCGCCAGCAGTTGCGCTGCCTCGCCCATCGGCCCTGGGAAAAGTGCCGGATTGCCACCAAGAAACAGCGCTTCGGTAATGCCGTTGCGGCTGTGTGCTGTGACGAGGTCGGCAAAGTCCTTCTCGGTCTTGAAGTTGCGCGCGCCGAGATGCGGCACGGCGATGTAGCCCATTTCCCTGATGCGCAGCGCCGCCTCCACCTGCATCGCCTCGGGCTTACCGGTGAGATGAGTGAGGAACACCCGTGAGCCGCGGGGGAAGTGCGAGACCTCGGGCGCAAAGCTGCGCGCCTGCTCCGGCGCAAGCTCGATCGACATGGCAGGCCCGACTGCACGGGCAGATGGCCTGTCGGCAACGGCTTCACTTGTTTCGGTCATGGTCTGCCCTTGGTCGATTGCGACCAGCCTGCGGCGTTTGCGGCCATGGCTGGCAACGCCGATTGTCTATATTGCCGGGCGGGTCAGGCCGCCCGGCGCTTCATCGGGGAGGATGCGATGCGTGCCGCGTTAGCCGTTGGCGCGCTTCAGCGACAGGAACGGCAGTTCGATGACGCGCGCGTTGACATCAATCACCTCGCCGTCCTTGTTCCAGCGCAGCGTCAGCTGCGAGCCAATCTCGGCTGCCTTGCCGCGCAGATGTCCGAAGCCGATCATCTTGCCGATCGACGGTGCCCAGGCGACGCTCGAGGCATGCCCCACTTCGGTCCCGTCGTGGAAGGCTGGTACCGGATACCAGCGTACGCGCCGGAGATTGCCCGGCGTGCCTCCTTCGAGGCCCTTGCCGCCGGCAGCCTGCGACCAGTCGATGTCGAGGCCAACGAGCTGACGGTGGTCGCCGGCTTCCGACATTCGCTGTAGCTCGGCCTTGCCGACGAAGTCGCCCTTGCGCAGATCGACCAGGCGGCCGAGACCGAGATCGTAAGGCGAAGCACGGAACTTGCCTGATGCCTGGATGCCGGCGCCGCCGTGGTCCGGGCCGGCGCTGGTGTAGTCGTAGCCGACGATCAGCAGACCGGCCTCAAGCCGGGCCAGGTCGAGTGCCCAGGCGCCTGCCGGCAGAATACCGAACGGCTCGCCCGCTGCCTCCACCGCATCCCATACGGCTGCGCCATCGGCGGCCTTGACCCAGAGTTCGTAGCCATGCTCGCCGGTGAAGCCCTGCCGCAGGATTTCCACCTGCCGGCCGGCGATCGTGACGAAGCCGAGCCGCGAAAACGGCAGTTCGTCAAAGGCATTGCCTGTCGCGGCCCGCAGCACGTCCCGCGAGCGGGGGCCCTGCAAGGTGAGGATGCCGTAGTCGTCTGTGATGTCGGTCACCACGACATCGAGGCCCTCGGCATGGCTCTTCCACCAGGTGAAACCGGGATCGGCCGAAACGCGGAAGGTGGTTTCGTCCATGCGGAAGACAAGGCCGTCGCCAACGATATGGCCATTCTCGTCGCACCACGGCGCATAATAGATCTGGCCGATCTTGAGTTTGGTGATGTCGCGCGGAATCAGCCTGTCCATCAGCTTTTCGGCGTCGGGGCCGGAAATGACGTATTTCGACAGCGGCGACATGTCGCCCATGGCGACACGATTGCGGATGGCGGCCAGTTCCTCGACCATGTCGGAATAGGCATCAACGACCATGTTCCTGTCCCAGCGCATCCACAGGGCGTTCTGGTTCAGCGGCGCGGTGCGCTCGACGAACGGTGTACCGCGGAACGCGACCCGGGCATCGGCGACGGCTGTCAGGCCAGTGATGAATTTGACGTCGTCCATAGAAGTCTTTCCTCCACGCGCCCCGAAAGCGGGGCAGCAATTGCCGATGTCGGTGCGCATCGGTTTTCCCGACGCGATCAAATTCACCTTGGCCTTGGAAGAATTGGTGCTGGCACACGCCCGGCACTGTTCCATCGCTGCTTTGGCGAAGCCCTTTCAACGGGCCATTTCAATCGCGTCTATTGCTGCCGAGATTTTCACGGAGGAACAAAATTCGGAATGCCCTGGGTTGCCGGAGGGATACCTGAGGTTCAAGCGCGGCAGGGATGGCTGGTGTAGATGTCGACATCCACAAACACTGCAAAGCGAGCTGCGGCCTTGGGGATCGAGCCGATCCAGTTGCTGGCGCCGCCGAACAATCTGGAGCGATCTTGAGCTGGCTTGAGGATGACAGCTGAGATCGAGATAGCGAAAGTCAGACGGAGACGGCGGGGGTGGACACTCCGCTCGGTCGGGTATTTCGCTGCCCCGGCTCGCCACCGGGGCTTCTGTTACGAACTGATCTCTAAGGGTTCGACGACGGTAGGCCTGTCTCAGGCGAACACGCTGGCGCGCAGTTACGATCCGACAGTTACGACGAAGTGCTTCGTCACCGGCTCAATGATCTTCCAAGTGCCCTTGAAGTCCGATTCCACGACAAACGCGTCGCCCGGCCCAACCTCGACTGGCTCGCCACCATCTGGCGTGATGATGATGCGGCCCGAAATCATGTGGACGAATTCGTAGTCCGTGTAGCTGGCGTGGTAGGTGCCGGGGGTCGCCTGCCATGTGCCCGACAGGACCTTGCCGTCCTTGGTCTTGTGCTGGACGGCGGTCTTCATCGTCGGCTTTCCTTCGACTACGACCCACCCCGGCAGATCGTCGGCGTCGGCGTTCTCCACTTTGCCGAATTTGAGGATTGTATTGTGTGTCATGGTAACTCCTCCGATTTTATCAGACACGTCTTGAATACCTGACACAACAACGATGGGCAACTTAGTTTCCTCTCATTGAAATTTCGCCACAGCTGTCGCACGCGCGCGCGGCGGTTTCCCTGCTTTGGTTTCAGAACATGACGCGGCGATAGCGGTCGAAGGCGCCGCTCGTGTCGAGGAAATCGCCGGCAATTCCGCGCTGACCTGCACATCGAATACAGGCCGGAAGCAGAAGGTCCGATGCCAGGAGCCATTCGTAGCTGACGAACGCCTCGTCAGGAGTGCTCGGCGATCACCATGAGGAAGGCTGGGCCGTAGCGCTCGAGCTTGGCTTCGCCGACACCGGGCACGTTCGCCATCTCGGTGCGCGACGCGGGTCGCACTGCTGCCAGCTCGATCAGGGTCTTGTCGTGGAAAATCACATAGGGTGGCACGTTCTGCGCGCGCGCCATTTCCGTGCGCTTCCGCCGCAGTGCTTGAAACAGGTCATTGTCCGCGCCGGCGATGGCAGGCTGCGCCGTGTTGCGCCCGACCTTGCCCCGTTTAGCGCGCGCTGGCGTCGGCACGCGCAGCATCAGCGTCGGCTTGTCGCGCAAGAAGTCGCGGCCGGCGGGCGCGATCGCCAAGCCGCCATGGCCGGCGAGATCGACATCGATAAGGCGTAGCGCGATCAACTGGCGCAGGATCGCCCGCCACATGCGGTTGTCGTACTCGGTGCCGATGCCAAAGGTGGAGATGCGGTCATGGCCGAACTGGGCAATGCGCTCGTTTTCCACGCCCAGCAGCACGTCGACAACATAGGCTTGCCCGAAACGCTCGCCGGTGCGGTAGATGCACGACAGTGCCTTTTGCGCTGCAATGGCGCCGTCGAACAATTTTGGCGGCTCCGCGCAGGTGTCGCAATTGCCGCACGGCTCGCTACGGTCGCCGAAGTAGGACAGCAGAACCTGTCGGCGGCAGCCCGCCGTCTCGGCCAGTCCCAGCAGCGCATCGAGTTTCTGCCGCTCCATGCGCTTGCGCTGGTCGGGCGCCTCCGACTCCTCGATGAAACGGCTGCGCAGCGCGATGTCGTCGTAGCCGTAGAGCATCAGGGTATCCGACGGCAGGCCGTCGCGCCCGGCGCGACCGGTCTCCTGATAATAGGCCTCGATGCTGCCAGGCAGGTCGATATGGGCGACGAAGCGCACGTCCGGCTTGTCGATGCCCATGCCGAAGGCGACGGTGGCGACCATGATGACAGCCTCGCCATGCTGGAAGCGCATCTGGTTGGCCTCGCGCGCCGCCTTGTCCATGCCAGCATGATAGGCGAGCGCATCGTAGCCGAGGCCCTGAAGCCAGGCCGCGGTTTCCTCGGTCCGACGTTTCGACAGGCAGTAGACGATACCGCTCTCGCCCTCGAAACGTTTGAGGAACTCTCTGAGCTGGGCGCGCGGATTATCCTTTTCCTCGATGGCGTAGCGAATGTTGGGACGGTCGAAACCGGCGACGAAGGCGTCGGTCTCGGCGATGGCGAGATGCGACATGATTTCCGCGCGCGTCGGCTCGTCGGCGGTGGCCGTCAGCGCCATGCGCGGGGTGCCCGCAAAGCGCGCCACGACCGCATCGAGCTGGCGATAGGAAGGACGGAAGTCGTGCCCCCATTGCGACAGGCAGTGTGCCTCGTCGATGGCGATCAGGGACAGCTTAACACCATCCAGCCGCTCCAGCACGTCCGGGCGCAGCAGTGTTTCGGGTGCGACATAGAGGAGGTCCAGCGCACCAGTGCGGACATCGCGCCACAGGATGCCACGCTCGTCGGGCGAAAGGTCGGAGTTTAGCCCGGCTGCCCGCACCCCTGCCTGCCGCAGCGCCGACACCTGATCTGCCATCAGCGCCAGCAGCGGTGAAACGATGAGTCCCATGCCTGGACGGACGATCGCAGGAATCTGGTAGCAGAGCGACTTGCCGCCGCCCGTCGGCATCAGCACGAAGGCGTTGTTGCCGGCCACGACATGCTCGACGATGCGCGCTTGGGGTCCCCTGAACGCATCATAGCCATAAACAGTCTTGAGGATTTCAAGGGCGGTGGCGGTCATCGGCAGCTATACACAGAGAATCATGACGAAGTCCTTCATAGCAGCTTCGCCGGGTTAAGCGCCTTGCGAAGCGCCGCAGAACCTGTAGCAAGTGCCTGCGGCCAACTCCTCAAAATCTGGGCTATCCTTGTGACCGGGACGGCGCTTGGTGGAACGACATTCTGCGCTGACGTGCCCTTCTGGAACGCGAAGGCAGCGACACGAACGGTCACGCGCTTCAAGCATGGTACCTGCGGTGATCGCGCTAAGGGCAGACCTTCTATACAAAAGGAGGTGTTGGCGGTTGACGCCTGCCACGGTGCCATGGCTAAGCGGGCATGTAGCCGGCACTGCTGGCAAACCACCCAATCGCCTTGGCCCTATCAGTGATGGGGCCTTTTTGTCGTTCCTCGCTTGCGAATGTAATCGACATCGGATTGCATCGGCCTATGGTGTCCGAGACCTTCCCCAAGGGACACATGATGAGGGCTGTAAGTTCTGCGGCAGAGGTGGCAGCCATAGAAGCCGTAGACGAGGTTATGGACGGTGAATCGACCGCGATTGTATCCGTTGCTGCGGTTGCGGCTGCCGCAAGACGAAGGTCTCCGCTCAACATTTCTGAAGAAAAGCTCGAAGAGATTATCATTGCAATGGCTCACGCACGATATCTGGCCGTACAATTCGACGGTGTCGTAGCCGATCCTCGCAAAGCGAAATAGCCCGCGTCGGCAGGCGGCTCCCGCACCTATAATTCGCTTCGATTGCCGGGTCGCGATGGCTTTGCCAGCTCTCCACGTTTCGGGCTTCGCTGGTGGTGCCCATGGCGCGGCCACCCGTCAGATTTGACGATTGATGTTGTCTGTGCCGTTGGAGGGTGGTGGCGCTGCTTTTTAACTTTGGCTAATGTTAATTGCTGACGATGCATCCTGAGCATCTGCGGGCGTGTAATGAGTACCGCGGCACGCAAAGTGCCCAGGCAACGGGTCCCGTCATCGTAAGGTGGCGGGGCCTTTGTCACTTATGCTTGGCGCTGCGCGCACCAGTTCGTGGGCAGATGTTTCGGTCTAGCCATGGCGAGGCCGACCCGAAGTGCCTCTTCCAAATCTGATGTAACGTATGCGGTCTCGGGGCCTCCTGAGAAATGATTGACCCGAAGGCTTTCCCCTCTCTTGCTAATCAGAATTCCGACAAGCCTGAGCTGCTCCTGGACCTCGCGATACCTCATTGGCCGTGCTCCCCGCCATTTCCAGAATACCCCCAACATTAGTCAGCACTAAAAGGAAGTGATGGGCAAGAGCTATGTCAATTGATGGGAAATCAAAAAAGGCGCGCCCGCGCTTTTGAGGGGGTTGGCGGCTCGAGCGCGGGCGCTGGCTCTGCAGCCTGTCCGGCGGGATGGCAGCAAGGGTTGAGCCTGGGTCGGACATTAGTCGGCCCTAACGTAGGGTCAAGCAACGAGCGCGCGCGGGTTCGAGCCGCGTTCAACCCCACATAGCGGGGCCTGCGACGCAGCGCACGCCAAGGTAATGTTTTGCGTGAACAATCAACCTGAAGTGCATCTTGCCATTGGGGAAGGCATCTTATAGGCATTGCCCATACAAAAATAAGCTGGAACAGAAAGATGGAAATGTTTTCTGTTAGGCGCGGCGTAGTGAGTCTACCCGTGGAACTCATCGCGAGGGTAGTTTCGGCATATGTATCAAATAATGCGGTCCCGTTGCGCGATATTGGCGATCTTATCGGAGTCGTTCACAAATCATTTGTTGATGTAAAGCCATCGAGAGAGCCGTTTTCTGACGCGCGATTTCTACGCCCAGCCGTTCCGACCAAAAACTCTGTGACAGGAGACTATATTATTTGTTTGGAAGACGGGCGTAAGTTTAAATCTATTAAAAACCACATCAAAACAACATACAATCTAAGTCCGGACCAATACCGTGCCAGATGGAATCTTCCTTCCGATTATCCCATGGTCGCACCCAACTATTCAGCATTGCGTTCTCGGATGGCCAGGGAATTAGGGCTCGGCCGCAAAACCAAGGCACCCACGCTAGCCAGGACAAAAGCAGCCGCACCAACATGACCCCACACGGCAGTCTTCGGTCGGCTCCCCGGAAAGCTATGCCGATTTGTAGGTGAAAGACACGCGGTTCTTACCTTGGAGTTTTGCCTCGTAAAGGCATCGAGAGGCTTGACGCAGGCTGTCTGCTATATCAGCCGAGCCGCGGATCTCCGCGCCGCCGATGCTGACCGTTGCCTTGACGCTTCCGCGACCGCTTTTCATCGAGGGGATCGTCTCAACTTGCCGTCTGATCATGTCTGCCCGCAACATCGCGCCATCTTTGTCGACGCCGCCCAGGATGACGCCAAACTCGGTGCCGCCGGTTCGGCCCACCACGTCGCCGGGGCGCGTTGCGTACATCAGAGCCTTGGCTATCCGGATTAAGGCCTCATCACCTTTGGCATGGCCATGCTGGTCATTGATCTTTGTGAAATCATCAGCATCGATCAGGAGAAGTGTGTCGCAATCTTCGTCGCAACGGACACGCGCGAGATAGCTGATGAAAGCCTCTCGATTGAAAAGCCCTGTCGCCGGATCGTGGCGGGTCGAATAGTTGAGTTTTTCGTGCGTCTTTTTCAATGCCGCGTGCGATTTCGCGAGAGCCTCACCGGCTTCTTTATACATCTCAGACTGACGGAAAATATACGAGGCGACTGGCATTGCGATGACAATAGGAACCACGGTGCATTCGACCCAGCTGAGCCAGTCGATCGGCATTCCAAGAGCTAGTCTAGTGGAGAACGAAAGCGCAAAGGTCGAAACAACCGCGATCGCGGTCACGACAGCTGACTTTGCGAGGATGAGTTTGCGCCGGATCATTTCAGTATATTAGCGCCAGCTTAGTAAAGCACACTTTACCATAACCAGTGTTGCGGCACTTGGTTCAAACGTCAGTTGCAAGTCTGGCCCACTGGGGCTCCTCCGATCGAATCTACTCCCGAAAAGCTGACCAATTCGCTCGCTCCATTCCGCCCTAACGTGTCGCTCGCGCCGTCTGCAAACACAGTTTTCGCGCTGCCCTCTGGTGGGGAGCTTCGCAGCGTCGAATGCTGTCGATGCGCCAGGCTTTTCAATAGCTTAATGTGTCGGACATTTCCCGCATACTCGACAGCTCGCTTAGACGATGGTTCGCAACAGAGCTCCGCAGATTATTGTCGCTTAGGCGCTAAGCACGTTAATCAAGCTACCGATAAAACAGCTCCGCGTGAAGTACGGAATCTTGTGATACTTAGACGCCTGAGCGAAGATTTAGGCACTGCATGTGACATGGCCTCTACTTGGCCAGCTGCACGACGCCGTCTGGAGGGGCTTTGACAGGCTGGGGGAGCCAACCATCGAGAAAATTGCCGCAGAGAGTGCGTCAGAGGCGGCGCAAGCTGCCCTATGCTGTGCGCAAACTGGTCCCAACGTTGGCGATCATCGGAGGGATCTTCGCCTATCAGGCTATCGAGCGAAGTGGCGCTCAGGTCGGCCGCATGTTCGAGAGCTTTGGCTCGAGCACGCCGCATACGACTGCAAGAGCCATCCAAGGCCGCGCCTCGGTGATCGATGGCGACACTATCGAGGTTGCTGGGCAGCGCGTCCGATTCAACGGGATCGATGCCCCGGAGAGCTCACAGTACTGCCAGGACGCAAAGGGCTTGGAGTACGCCTGCGGGCGCACCGCTGCGAAGGCGCTTGACCAATTCTTGTCAACATCTCGGCCGGTCAAGTGCGCGTTCGTCGAGTGGGATCAATATGACCGCTTCGTCGGCAACTGCTTTCGCGCCGATGGCAAATCCGTTGCCGGTTGGCTCGTCGAGAGCGGTCACGCACTCGATTGGCCGCGATATTCAAGGCTCGAGTATGCTGGCCACCAAGCCGCGGCAAAGAATGCCAAGCGCGGCATTTGGCAGGGCCAGTTTCAAAAACCATGGGACTGGCGGGCAAAACAGACTGAAGACATTGCGCCAACAGCAGTGGCGCCGAGCCCGAGCTTCACATTCCTGGGCACATCGTCGTGCGACATCAAAGGAAACATCAGTGCAGAGGGTGAGCGCATCTACCACGCCCCTGGTCAAAAGTTTTATCGCCAGACCAAGATTTCCGAGGCCAAAGGCGAGCGTTGGTTCTGTTCAGAGGCAGAAGCCAAACAAGCGGGCTGGCGCAAGTCCAAAAGATAACCCTCCGCATGTCTTGACGGATCTCCCACAGGAGGCAAGGATGAGCCTAGATCCGGGGGGATTTCGTGAAATCAATACTGTCAATCGGTCTGCTGGCGCTTGTCGCCGGCTGCGCAACTCCACCATCCAATATCAAGGCTGTCGCGTCCGATGGACGACAGTGCACGCAGGTCGACCGCGATCGCTTGGCCGACATCACGGCGCGGCAACAGCGCACCGCTAACAAGGACGCTTGGGGCGTGTTTATGATTGGTGTTCCACTCGGGGGCGACGATACTCACGAACCAGAGATTGCCCGGCTGAAGGGGCGTTGCAGTGTCAAATAGCAAACTTCGCCAAGCGTGGTTGTTCGAAAGGTCGCTTTGGCCTCTCGCAAGGGAGCGGGCATTGGGATTGAAGCCGACACTTCTTGTCGTTCTAGCCTTCTTGGCGATGTCTGAAACTGCCGCCGCTCATGGTGGTGGTTGCCGCAAGAGCTCGCCGCCCGGGCAATGCTGTCACATGGATAACAGCGCTGGGTCGGTGCATTGCCACTGACGCAACTCCGGCACGTCCTAGGCAATAAGTGAACGGGTTTGCTTCGATAGCATAGTCTTACAACGCGATGGCATTGCGATATGGCGCGCATTTGCCTTTCACTGCCAACCCTCAGCCGACTATTTCGAAAACGTCGCCGGGAGGCTGAAAGTATGTATCGGTGGCAACGAGATCGAGAAAATCCCAGATCGTCCGCTAGATCCGCCCAATAGAGGCCTTGCAGTCCTCTCGCCGCAGCCACGCTCCGAACCGCGCCTTCTTTTGGCAATTGCACCCGGGAGGCTTCGAGCCTCCTGTATTCTAGGCTGCGCTAGCGAGCAGCGCTCTAATTTTGCTGCAGACGCTCGCACTGCATGGCAAGATGGCCTCGTTTGGTGGGGGGGGGATGCATGAACGCGGCAATGAGCCAGAAGCTGGCGAACTACGGCCAGTGGACCTATCGCGGCGCATGGGCGCTCGAAATTGTTGCGGCAATCATCGGATTGGCAACCGGAATCGCGCTGAGCTATCGCGGTTTTGTTGCCAACGAGACGGCCGACTCCATGGACCTCGTCCTTGCAAGTGCGCCGTTCTTCATGATTGCGATTGCCGAACTGACGAAGATCCCGATCGCAACACTTCTTTTTGGTGCCTCGTGGATCTGGAAACCGGTCATCCTGGCATTTCTGCTGGTCTTGGCCGGCATTACCTTTGAAACAGTCCTGCTGGGACTGGAGCGCGCCAGCACAATGCGTGAGGTCCAGTACGCCAATTTCGCCACCCAAACCAACGCGCTTCAGCAAGAGAGCGCAAACCTTAAGACGGTGGCTGAAGGCCTGCGGAACACTGACGATGGGGCGGCGGCCCGACGTGATTTGGAGCAACTCAGCAGTTTGGCTGATGCCGAGCGTGATAAATTGCGTGCAAGGATCACTGAGGTTGATGAATTGCTGCAGGCAGCAACCACCCTTTCTCCCGCTGCGATGCGGGCAAAGGATTTATTGGAGGAGAAAAAGGCAGCGTTGAGCGCATTGGTGGAACGGCGCGACCGAGAGATCAAGGAGGCCGTTGATCAATTCGAACGACAGCGAGACAGCTTCGTCGAGCGCATAAAAAGCGCTCGCGAGGCCGGCGACCTGGCGTCGGTTCAACGCAGCGAAGAAGCCCTGAATAAACTGCCCAACCCGCGGCTCAAAAAGGAGGCTGAATTCGCGCCGAAATTGGCGGAGATGGAGCCATCGGTCACCGCAGCTCGCGTCGAGTATGAAGTGCTGCGGAAAGATAGCCCGGCGATGACGCCAGCAGACAAACAGCGACTCCAGGCAAGGCGGGACGATCTGGAGAAGCTCTACGACGACACCGCCAAAGATTGGGAGCGCAAGCTTGACGAGGCACGTACGGCGCTGGCGACCGCACAAGACGCGGGCGCACGTAAATTGGAGACCCTCGCGGAGAACCAACAGCGACAAGATGCCATCGCAACGAAACTGACCAGCCTCGAGACGGAGCGCCTTCCGGTCGCTCGAAACGATCAAATCCGTCGGCTGGCCGCTCGTTGGTACGGGGTGAAGCCAGAGGACGTCACCGACGCTCAAGCCGGTACAGTCTCGACCATCTGGTTTGCTTCGCTTGCTTTTGTTGCCGCATTGGCAGGGCCTATCACCGCGATGGTCGCCCTCGCCTTGCAACGTATAGGCACGCAGTCCGATGTTCAGCGCGATAGCAAACTATCGCGCCTGCTACGCCGAATGCTTCTTCATTGGCGGTGGCGCCGGATCCGGAAAGTACCGATACAAGTGCCAGTCGACAGAGAGGTGGAGAAGCGGGTCGAGGTTCCCATCGAAGTCGAGAAGGTCATCAAGGAGATCCTCTACGTACCCGTTCTTACCGACGATCCTGAGGCATTGCGTCGGGCATTGGGTAGGGAGCTACCGCCGGAGGTGGCCGATCTGGTCAAAGTGTCGGCAAGAGGCAATGGCCACCGCATGGACCTGTCGGACGCCACCATCGAGAAGGAACTCGAAGGCGAACTTGAGATAGGTCTGAGCGACCCGACGAAGGGAGCAAAACGAGGTAGCAGACGTGCTCGTACGCCATAACACTGAGCTTCTCGAACAAGCGATAGATCTGCAGGTGAAGCGATCGGCAATTCCCACTCTGCAGGCCGAGGCAGCTGCACATGAAACGATTGCTCGGGCCAACGCTTTTCGGCGGATGGCCACGGGAGCCGCCATCGCCGTCGCCGCAATAGGCATCGGTATCGGGACGTGGCTTGTCTTTGATCGCGATGCCTTGCCAGTTGCCCAAGCGCCAACGGTTGCGAAAAGTGAGGCTTCAACAAAAGAGCCCACCAAATCGGCGGACAAAAGCGTCGAGAGATTGCCACCTGACGGCGAGGTGGTCGCCAAGCAGGGCAAAACGAGCACTCCGACGTCGCCGGAGCCACAACGGCCGTCAACGGATCCTGCAAATCCTGACACCTTCGATTTCGTGAAGTTTGCAATTCGGAAAGTACCGTTTCAGGGCAGCACATGGGAACTTGAGTCTGGACATCATTTCGGCACTGAGAAAGACCCGATTTGGGACACGGCTTGGTGCTACACGCGGCGAGTGGCCAACAGCGGTGTTGAAGTCCAGGTAAGACTAGTGAACAGGCCCTCGCCGACGTCGAAGCCGCTAGCGCCAGTGTCATCGCCAGAAACCTTGGCATCGATCGGCCTTGACGACAGTACGGCGCGAGAATTGGCTAGCCATTGCCCTTGGCTCGACGACGCCACCTTCGTACCAAATGATTTCGATATGGACCGAGAGCGAAAAGACGCCTTGGCCACTGCCGACGTGTTGTCCGTACAGGACGGTTGGGACGTAATGGGTGGCGACCTGCCTGGCATGCCAGTCTGGAACGTCTCGATCGATCAGTGTCAAGCTCAATGCCAGGCAGATGGCCAATGCATGGCGTTCACGTATGACAAGAAACACGCTGCATGCTTCATGAAAAACAACGGTTCGATCCTCATAAGGAATCCAGATGCCGCAATGGGTGCGAAAAGGGCCATCCAGGGAAACCTTCAGTACTCCAGCCTTGTCTTTGCTAAGGGCACGGTAGTGATTGGCGGAGCTTACTCGAACGTGCGGGCGGGCTATGCCGATTGTGTGTTGGCGTGCGCCACAGATGAGCGGTGCTTGGCATTCAATTTTGATGGGCCCAACAAGATGTGCGCCATGCTGGACAGCGTGACCTCATCGTCGCCATTCAAGGGGGTCGAGTCGGGGCTCAAGGCAACGCGGGGCTAGAATAGTGTCACCCCCGCAGTCGACGCACTGCCAGTAGTCGCTGTTGCGCGAAACCGCCTTTAGCCGGTGCTTATCAGATGGTGCGCTCGTGGTCGTTGTCGCGCTATTGCCGGCGCCCACGATGGCTGTGCGCGTATCGCAGCTGCAGCTGCGGTGGGGCCGCCTTCTGCCTGTCCGGTTTCCAGAGGCGAGCGCTCGATAGCTGCCGTCTCCGCGCGGGGTCGCAAGCGGTAGGTAGCGCCTTACATCAGCCATTGGTCGGCGCGTCGATGCTTGATAGCCTTCCGTGCAGAAAGATATGGTGCGGTGCTTCGCGCTAGACCGATACTCCGTCTGAGGCGGCGAGTACCGGATGCTAAGCGATCATGCAGTATTGCCTAAGCGCGACTTCATAAGGGCATGTGCTGCGGCGTTGTATTGCGCTGGGTCAGTAAGGACACCCTCCTTAGACGGCGCCGTGAGTGTGATGACGGTGCAGGGCAAATTGGCCGCATCGAACTTCCGAGCCAAAAAAGCGCCTTCGGCGCGATCATGTGTTGACATAAGCAGTTGGTAGGACTGCATTTCGACCAGATTGCGCATCAGATCGACAAAGGCTGCAGCGTGGATGACATCATTGTGCTGGAGCGGATCGTCAAGCAGCAGGGCGCGCCAATTGGACCACGGATAGGCGGTACTCGCCGCGCACAATATGCTGAACCCGTTGGCGGCCATCTGGCCCTCGCTCAGTACCAGCTGGGGCGGCAACTGCCGGTTATACAGCTCGTTATCGATCTCATCGGCATAGCGCAATTGCATGTCCAACTGCGTGCGGTTGACCGCATGATCGGCGCTGAACTCGACTGTCTCCCCTGGCGTGCTGAGCAGCGCACGATTGAAATTTTCGACCATGTCGTTGAGCGGCTCAAGGAACTGGGTCGAGAACGCGTCGGCTTCACCCTGTAGCTTTTGCGAATAGGCCTTTACTGCCTCCTGAGTTGCCTTGGTGAGTTCGAGCGCCTTGCGTCTGGCAGCGATCTCATCCTGAAGCTGGCGTTCATGCGCAGCGGGATCGTCGGCGGCGCCGGCGCCCGCCTCGGTTTCCATGGCGGCGATGAGGCTCTGAAGATCTTCCTGTTTCTTCAAGCCCTCCAAATTGACCGCCAGCTGTTCGTGCCGATTGAGCATGGTCGCGAGATCGGCGGAAAGCTGCCTCAAGACGTTAGCCATTGCTTCGATTGCATCGTGCTTGGGCGTGCCGACGAGGCCACCGCCCGCCCAGTGTGCCGTCAAGGCCACCATATCCCGGTCGGCCGCGGCGATCCGCTCATCGAGGGCGTCTTGTTCATTCTGCACGGCGGTAAGACGCTGGCGGGCGACACCTTCGGTGGCATGCGCCGTCGCTAGCTCGGTAGACAGCTCGACCTGGCGCGCCTGCAATGATGCCAAGGTCTTTTGCTGCTCCATGATAAGGCCTTCGACGGCCGAGTAGACCGGCAATGGCTGGGGCAGTGCATCCAGATGCTCGGTGATGGCCTGCAGAGCGTTTCTGTTGGCGAGCGCGCTTTGATCGACACCGTTCCGGCGCTCGCGCAGCGCGTTGAGTTCCGCCGTCGACTTGGCGATGTCGGCCTCGGCCGAAGCAATCATGGCTTCTCCGGAGGTCCCGTTGGCCAGAAGGGATGAAAGGTCGGCCGCGATCTTTTGAAGCCGCGCCTCGGCGACGGCGGCCAGATCGCCGTCGATGTTAGTAGCGAGGCTTTGGGCAATATCGTCGCGCGCGCTAGACAGCAACGAGAGCGTCGCGGCGGCGGCGGCGATTTCGGCATTATGGCTGTCAACCGCCTGCTGGGCCGCAACCAGTTCGCTGTTCAACGCGCTGCGCCCATCAACCAAGATCTGATGCAGACGGGCTCGTTCGGTCAAAGCGCCATTTTGCTCGGCGGCGGCGGCATTTGCCAGCGACTGGAGTATGCCGGGTCCGAAGGCACTGGAGCAGACGGGGCATTCCTGATCATGCTCTCCGATGTGCCCGGCGAGGCGCGCAAGCGCATCGGCCATGTCGGAGGCCTTGGCACGCAGGGCGATCAACTCCTGCTCACTCGTCGCAATTTGGACGTCGAGCGCGCTGCGCCGCGAGCGAATCTCGGGCAACTTCGTGGCCGCCTCGTCGGCCGCGCCCTTCGTGGCCGCGACTGCGGCCTCGCGTGCAGCGTGCGTCGCGTTCAGCGCCGTGAGATCTTGAATGCGGAGGCTGATCTCGCGCAGCGCTGCCTGTTGTGCTTCCAAAGCCGTCCGTCGAACATGATTGTCGCGCGCGGTCGCTAGGCGTTCGGTCTGGTCGATAATGGAATTCTGTTTGGCTCCCTCCAGAGTGCTGATCTCGTCGCATTGCGCCGCGATTGCCTTTTGTTGGCCGCTGAGCCGCTCGCGCTCAGCGAACAGCTGTCGGAGAAGCATCAAGCGTTGGATCTCGGCTTCCGCGGCGGTCACCAGCCCAGCCTGCTCAGTCGATGAACGGCCGAGGCCAAGACCTGCGAGTTCGGCTAAGCTGAGCTCGGAAGTAGCTTCGGTTACCGCAGCCTTCGCCGCGGCCCGCTGCTGGCCAGTGGGATCGGACTGTGGAACAAGCGCGAGATAGCGATCGGCAATCGCACGCATTGGTTCGAGGCCAGCGCTCGTGGCGCTGGCTCGATCCATCGCTCCCTGGATCGCTTGTCTCAATACGATCAAGCGTCCGCTCAGATCAGCGCCGCCCTCGTCTATCGACGACCCCGTTCGGTTTTGGAATTCTTGCGCCAAGGCGGCAAACCGGTTTTCAAGTTCCGACGCTGGCAGCACACCGATGAGTGCGCCCCCCTCGCGGAGACGGGTCAGCCGGTCCGTGAGGTCGCGCCAGCCTATCAAAGTCGTCTCGGCCTGATCGAGGCGCAATTGCTCCTCTTCGAGCCTTTTGCGGAAAGCGTTGGTTGTAGGTGTGCCGCGTAGCGCGAGACGGATTTCTTCGAGCCGGTCGATACCGCTCGGTCCTTTCAAGGCCTCCCATTGTTCATTATGCTTGCGGCTCGTGAAGCGCTGCTGCGCCGCCTGGCCGAGAAAATGGGTGAATGCGAGATAGGGTCCGACATCGCTGATATCGCCCCAAGCTGGCGACTTGAGCAGATCGATCAAAGCCTGCTTATCTGGCTTGAGGGTCGCAGTTCGCGTGAGTGGGACGCCATGATTGAAGCGCAGCGTAGCTTTATGCGCGCCCTTTTCCGCATCTCGCCGTGTTAGATAGTCGGCTTCCTTAAGGCGTGCGATGTGATTCGAGAAGCGGCGCACTTCGCCTGTTAGGCACCATTCTATGCCGTCGAAAAAGCTGCTTTTGCCCAGTCCGTTGGTGCCGACCAAAAGGATAAGGCCCGGCGTCGGAGGAATATCCAGCGCGAAGTTACCGAAAGTTCGGAAATCCTTCAGCTCGACACGCGAGAGGTATAGCGGGTTCATGGCGTTCCCCTTTTCTCCCAAGATCTGACCAGCCCGTCGACGAGCGCAGCTGGATCGCCGCGATGCTCCGCCGCGAGCTTCACCCATTCACCGGCCGTGGTGCGCGGCATATCCTCGTCGGGTGCCGCCTGGCTGATATTGTCGAGCGTAGCCATCGAAAATCGGGCGTCATGCTTCCATGGGCGCGCAAGAAAACTGCGCTTGGTGAAATCGGCGAAACTCTTGATATCGTTGTTTGCATGGTCGGGACGGAGCCAGACAAGCTTGCGCGCGACCCGCTCGTCTCGCTCGACGAGCAGAGCAAGCGGATGCCAGGGTTCTGCGATCTCGCTTCCTCTGGGGCCAATCAGATAGAGTTGCAGGTCGAGCGCGGCGTTGGGGGCGATATATGATCGCGCCACGACGCATTGATTGCGGAACAGCCGCAGCGTCTCAAGGATATCCTCCTCTCGCGGGGCCTCGGGGAGAAGTCCGAGCAGGACATGATAGCGGCCGATCTCGAGTCCACCGCAGTTGACGGGCAAATCGCGGGAAGCGATGCTGGCGGCACTGGTTTCCGTCGCGCCCTTGAAGGCCGAAGAGGCCAACTCGGGCGCCTCCCGAAATGGAAGATCGGCCTCCTCGGCATATGCCTTGAGCGTGTCGGCTACCCAGCGCAGCGTGTCCTGAGCCGGGGATGGTGACGGCTGATCGGTCATGCTGGCACCTCTTGGGACTTTTCAATAGCTTTGGCCATATGCGCGAAATGCGCTGCCTCGGCGCCATCGAGGAGCGCGCCAAGAGCTGCGACGCTGATACCGACTGCCTCGATGAAGGCTTGATCAACGGTCAAAACGAGATTGGACGTTTGACCCGGCTCGGTGAGTCTCGGCACGATGAGCTCGGTCTTGATTAGCGAGGTATCGGCCATCGTTGAAAACCCGCTCGGGCTGTTCACCATCGGCAACACCACGAAATGAGTCCGCCACATGAATTTGAACGCCCGGATCGGCATGAGATCGCCGTCGAGGAACTCGGCGGCACAGCTATGACCGGTTCGGATCGCGCTGCCGGATGTTCGCATCAGATTGCCGGGAGGCGCGTCATGAGGCGCCATGACTTGCCACACGCTGGCGATCGCGAGCGTCACGGCAATGGCGCCGGTCAACTGCTTCATCAGCAGAGGGCCGACGAGGCATCGAGCCTCGTCTATAAGATCATCCGAGTCCTGAGCGCACAGCGACAAGCGGAGGAAGCGGGCAAGTAACGGAGGATGCGCAAGGAAGACCGCTCGCCATTCGGTCCAAGTAGCCGACATTGCCGCGCTGATATCAGCGGCTGCCTTGAACGGAATCAGGTGGCCCGGATCCTCGCCACGGGTCAAATAGCCGTCGAGATGACTGGAGATTTTGTCGAGGATCCATCGGTCCATCGCCTCATGCAACCGGGTGGCCATATCGGATGGCGGAAGTTCGGAGGCATTCAGGGCCGAGGCGTCGTTGCTTCTCGCCCGCAAGGTTGGGAGCGCCAGATTGGTAGCATGTCGTGACTCGCAGGATAGGCGTGTCAGGAAGGGCTGCCAATGCGGGATATCGACTTCGAACCAGGGTTGCTGGCAATGGAGGCCCAGCCGGGCTGTCGCGAAGGCCAGCGGACCCAACGGTTCCGGCGTTGCTTCGACAAGCAATTTCGAGGCCCGGGCATCACGGCCCCAAATGGTCGTCGCTTGGTCTAGGGTGATGTCGCCCGACCAGCGGGCCATTTGGCCGTGCTGAGCGACCTTAACCCGTAGAGGCATCACCTGGGCGGCGGCTTCATGACGATATCGCGGCAAGGGAAGCTTTTTGTCTTTGGACAAGCGGACGAAATGCGCCCGGGCGTCCTCGCTCAGCGTCGGTGCAATGCTATCGTCGGGGAACCGGCCGACCCAGACGGCATGTTCTGCTTCGAAATTCGCCAGCATGGCCGCAAACGGCGCCCGGGCCGCATCCCGGTTCGGGCCGCGCCTGGCAATCACCTTGTCGGCAGGAATTGGGCGCCCGTCGCAATCGAGCAAAAAGGCGGGCGCGTCGACATCGTTAGGCGGGTCGAGCGGAGTTACGTTTTCGCACACGACATGCTCGAACTGCCGCACCGGATCCTGCTTGCATGCCTTGATGACGAGATAGGTCGCCAGCCGATTTAGGGTGGCCGTCTTGACCGACATCAAATCGGGTTCGCGGGTCTGCAAGATGAGCTGTACCCCCGGTCGCAATCGCGCCGCGATTTCATCGATCAGGCCGAGCGCGGCTACCTGAGCGCCGATCCTATCGTCATAGGCGGCGACAAAATCGTAGCCATTGCCTGCGGCCTCCGCTGCGCGGGCCTCGCCATCGACCGCCAAAAGCTCGTCGCGAAGCGCCATGACGCCCTCCCTATGCGCGATCGTGCGGATCATCGCGTCATGGTCGAACGCTGCGCTGGCGGCGGCGACGAAGTCGATTAAACCGCCATCGCCATTCCCGCTGATGAAGAAGCAGGGGCGCGCCTTGCCGTCGATGGCCGCGCCGGGAATACCCCCATCCAACCAGTAACTCTCGGTAGGCGTGTGCTTGATCGGTCGAGGCGGCTCCAATCCAAATCCAAAGGTAAAGAACAGAAGATCGACTTCGGTTTGCGACTGCTCACGAGCGCCGTCGGCGCCATCTCGTTCGAAATCGATCCGATAGCCATGCGCGGTGGTGCTGACAGTCTCGATCTTGTGATGGAGGTGGGTCGTGATCTGGCTTCCGGTTGCAGCCCTCACAGCCTCGAATTCGCCGAGGACCGCCTGGCGCACATCGGCGGCCGAGCCAGATGTCCAGTCGAGGATTGGCAGTTCGGCTATTTCATGTTCGGCGTCGCTACGCGGCCATTCATAAATGCGCGGATCCAGCCGACGCCGGGTTGCCGTGCGTTGCAGCGGCATCAATACTTCCGATTTCTCGAAGAGCTGGATGACGGCATCGCTTTGCAACGCCAGCGCCGCAGCCAGCATCACCCCTGCTGCGCCGCCGCCGATAACACCGATGCGAGCACTCGGGCCGATATGATGCTCGACATGCAGCGCATGCGCCAGCGCCAGAGCGCGGACCTGCTGCGAATAAAAGGTGATCCGCGTATCGTAGGCGCCGATGACATAGGCCTTGGGGAAGCCCTCGATCTGGCTTCCTTGGATCAACTGGTTCGGATTGAGTGTCAACGACGCTTACCCATGGCCAATAGCCACTGCAGACGCGCTGCGATACATCGTATCCATTCGTTCCCCTCCCATGGCAAAGTTCCAACAGCCCAGTCGCGTCGGTTATAGTCCCCAATATTTTACTTCACTCGCATATTCTTTGCAGCGTTTCAGCCTCGAACTTCGACGATATGAAATGCGCCGGCATTTTGTCTATCGCACCTGTGAGCGACGATCAGTTAATCCGGTTGGGAGATGCGACGTGCGTGTCTATGGCAGCTATTCTGGATTTCCACGGCTGAAAGTCGGCAATGTCCCATATCCGTCATCTATTTTTGCTGGCAATTAGCTATGAACCAAAGGCGGGATTCGGGAATTCCGACTCTTGGGGGTGGACGACCGGATCGGGGCGCATTGCAGCCGTCGGGACGAGGAAAAGAAGGCGTATATTGCCAACTATGCCTATCCCCTGCTCTCACAAATGACGCTTAAACGCTGGTTATGTCGCCCACTGATCTGACCGAGCTGGTGATCCGATTTGCGTGGCGTTCCGGATTAAGCAGCACGGCTGAAAGCCAGATCTCGCGAGCCGCGCTTCGCTAAACCATGACAAGCTAGCGATGGCCGACATGGTGTTTGCCATGTCTAATTTGTTGGCAGCCGCGACCCGCCCTACCTGTCCGGCTTCAACGCGCTCACCAAGGATGCTTATTTCTTGCTGTAGCGAGAGCAGTCGCATGCCGGTTCTGCCGCCGCTCGAATGAGGTTGACGCCTGCTGCGCAGCTCACGCTGAAGTGCGCCGCACGCGAGTTGATTATTTTGCCAAACCCTTTTGATCGTACTGCGGCAACGTCTCTGCCAAAGTTCGACGTGCTACCTACGCCTTTGTGTCTTCCGGCACGCGAATGCCGCGACGTCCAGCATATTCAATGAGCGCAACCTCGATGACAGCAGTAATCGATCGACGGTCCACTTCTGCCAGCTTTTGAGCTAGTTCTAAAATTGCAGGATCAAGTCGGGTCGTAAAAGGTTTCTTGGTCATCGAATTCAGTGCTTGAACTTTCCGCTCGGCCGTGCATATTTCGCACGTGCAGTGCACTTGCATTGCACACTATTCAGCCAACCAGAGCGCGGTTACGCTCTGGCTGGCCTGACCAAACCCTAGCTGGTTGGAGCTCGGATCATGGCTGATTCCGACAATACCACAGCTTTGCCTTTCGTCACCCAAGGGGGACGAAGGAAGAGCTGTGTTGTGGATGACGATGGGGCAGTTGGCGATATTGTAAAGGCTGTGCGCTTACGGGCGCCGCTCGACCCATGCGTTGTCCTGCTGCAGGAGTGGGAACAAGCCCATCACATGGCAGTGGTTTTGTGCCGGCTGCAGCAACGTCTTGAGATAAGGATCAGGAACGCCCTGGCGACTTCCGAACCCGATGCTGGGCCTGAGGACGCCCGGCAGGGCACGCCGCAGGCTGCGGTGCTTAGCGATCGTCAGACCCGTTGGAACGAGCTTGACCAGAAGGTCGGATACTCGCGAGCCCGAGCAGCCGAGGCACAAGCCGTTGAGGCCGAAGAAGAGATCCTCGACGCTCTTGCAGCCACACCCGCTCAGTCACTTGCCGGGGTGATCGCCAAGCTGACGATCATTGTGGGCGGTGCCGAGAACTTGGGGGACACATCGGCATTCCCCTGGCCGCAAATTCAGTCGGTCCTGGCGGATCTCCAGGCATTGAGCGACCGCAGCGCGGAATTGCCGCCGCGACCGGCGGACGACCGGCTCCACGCCGGCAGTGAACGCGGCACCACAGCCGGCGAAAGCCTTCCACGGCGAAGCTGAACGCACTGCAGGTTCGCGGGAGGCGAGACTGCGATGCCACACGTCAATGCACGTCAGACGTCCCTGCATTGGCGGTCGACGCAACATTTTACAACAATGGGAGAGAGAGCATGAGCTTTAGAAGTCCTGTACGCCTGCGTCTTGCATTCATGTGGAGCGCTCTGCTTGCGCTGATCGTTGTCATGCCTGGCGGCACGGCCTTGGCCGAGACCACCAAAGAGCGTGTGCTGCGCGAAGGCAAGATCGTCATCGGCATCCACAACCGGACGCCATGGGGCTTTCGTGATGAAGCCACCGGCGAGGCCAAGGGATGGCATCCTGATCTGTTGCGGGCTGCCTTTGCCGAACTTGGCGTCAAGGAGATCGACATCAGGGTCACCGAGTTTGGCGCCCTGATCCCCGGGCTGCTGGCCGGCCGCTTCGATGCGGTGGCCTCTGGTCTCTCGATCACGCCGGAGCGCTGCCGGCAGGTTGCCTTCGGTGCACCCGATCTCAAGGTCCATGACGCAGCCATCGTGCTCACTGGTAATCCAAAACAGATCCATGGCTTCGACGATATCGTCAGCCAGAAGATCATCATGG
>NZ_JAFLWW010000030.1 GCF_018555685.1 Aminobacter anthyllidis | reverse complement strand
GATTGGCGAACGAAGAGCGGCCAGACCAGCAGCTGCCGCTGCACCTCAACTACCTCGTCGCCGATCGGCAGGCGCTGCAAAACCGACTGAGAGAGGGGCGCTTGCCGCACGAGCTTGCCGCAAGCCCTGCCGAAGCTTTGGCAGCAGCCGGGTCGCAGGTGCAACACGCCGCCTTGCAAGAGCAGCAAGCCAGACAGGTCGCGCCAGCGCCGTTGGAACGGCACTTGGGCCAGACGCGCGAGGCCGAGGACAAGCTGACGAGTACACTGCACAGGAGCAACCGCGTGAACAGCGAGGGCGTCATCATCAACACTGAACGTTACACAGCGCCGTTGAGACCAGCGAAAAGGCAAAGGACTGACAATTCGCAAAGCCTCGCCATCGGGCGGCAGCCGAGCGAGGCAAACACAACGTCCATCGGCCAAGCCTCCGATCAAGCCCGAGCGGACCTCATGGCTTCCTTCAGAAGCAGAGAGCGCTCCGACGCTGGGCGTTGAGCTCGACGGCTAAGCAGAACAGCTCTTTTGGCGACGGAGAGGCTGATGCGATCTCCGGACCGGTAGCTCTCGCCGAAATTGATCAGACTGGCACTGTTGGAAGGCGATGTAGGCCTGGAACTCGCCGATCGCCAGCGAGGCGCTGAGACGATCGCCCACCTCAATAAGATCGAGGACGATATCCGCGGCCGATCGGCCGATGAAGGCCGTGCGACGCGTCGGGAAAATAGCCGCGCTATTGTCGCCATCTTGAACCTTGGCTGCGTGAAAGCTCGGCCTGATCGGTCAGAAGACCAAGGTTGCCGAGGCAATCCGCTACACGCTCTCACGCTGCGAAGGCCTCTCGCGCTTCGTTGACGACGGTCGCACCGAGATCGACAACAACACCGTCGAGCGCTCAATCCGTCCGCAAGAACGCGCTCTTCGCCGGCTCGAACCGCGGTGCCGAACACTGGGCAGTCATTGCGTCGCTGATCGAAAGCTGCAGGCTCAATGGTGGTAAGCGATGCGCCAAGGCACCTTGCAATAGGCCGATGAACATGGAGTTTTCGCGCCATGACATTGGAACATGCGAGGGGCGATATGGTCGCCGAGTTAAGCGGTGCCGCGGCGGCCGAAGATCTTG
>NZ_JAFLWW010000003.1 GCF_018555685.1 Aminobacter anthyllidis | reverse complement strand
TTCCGACGGTGGCGGTGCTGGCGGTGGCGGTGGTGGCTCGGGTGGCGGCGCCGGTGGTGCTGGCGGCGGCTCGGGCGGCGGCGCCGGTGGCTGAGCCTGACCGAACCTGACCGGGCAACACGCTAGAGATACCGGGCGGCGACAGCCGCCCGGTTTTTTGTTGGGTGCAGGGGAGAATTGCCCAGGCTAAGACAGATTACTTCGAAACCGCCCAATACCGGTCGTCGGCGAACGTCGTGCCCATCATCAGGCCCTTGATCCGGGCGCTTATGCCGACCTTGCGCACTTCCTGGAACATCATGATGAAAGGCGACGTGTCGGTGTGCACCTTCTGGATCGCCTCGTACATGGCCTTGCGCTTGGCGGTGTCCTGTTCGCGCACGGCGGCCATGGCATCGGGTGAAAGTGCGCCGGCGTTCCAGCCGAACCGGTCGGCCAGGCTGTCGGAGCCGTCGGGTGCGTCCTGCTTGTTGACCGCGAAGGCCTTGGCGTTGGAGTGCGGATCGGGGTAGTCGGGCCCCCACAGGCCAAGCCAGATGTCGAGGTCGTGGTTGCGGTAGCGGTCGAGCCACTCGCGGCCGCCGACGACCTGCAGATTGAGCTGGACGCCAGCCTGCGCCATGGTTGCCTGGATCGCCTTGGCAAAATCGGTGAAAGGCTGGGTGTCCCACACCACCATGTCGAGCGAGAACTCGCCACTGACGCCGCCTTCGGCCAGCAGTTCCTTCGCCTTGTCGAGGTCGAAGCTGAACGGCTTGTAGGCGATGGCGCCGAGGAAGCCGTTGGGCACCAGCGTCTGATGCACTTCCATGGTGCCGCGCGAAATGGTGTCGACGATGCCCTGGTAGTCGACAAGGTATTTCATCGCCTCGACCACCTTGGGGTTGGCGAGATACTGGTTCCGGACGTTGAGACCCATGTAATAGATGTTGCCCGAGCGGCCGTGGACGATGGCCAGCTTCGGGTTGTTGGTGAGGGTATCGAAATCGTTGGGCCCGAGCCGGTTGGCGATGTCGATCTCGTCGGTTTCGAGCAACCAGCGCTGGGCCGAGCTTTCGGCGACGTGGCGGATCAGCACGTGCTCGATCTTGGCCGGCGTGCCCCAGTAGTTGCCGTTGCGCGTCAGCAGGATCGACTCCCGCGGCTGCCATTTGCTGAGCACAAACGGACCTGATCCGGCGGAGTTCTGTGCCTTGAGCCAGCCATTGCCGTAGTCGCCATCGACCTCGTGCGCCTTGACGGTCTTGCTGTCGACGATGGCGCCCATATAGGACGACAGGCAGTAAAACAGGAAACTCGGCGAGTAGGTGTCGGCGATCGTGATGACCAGGGTCTGATCATCGAGCGCCTTGATGCGGTCGTCGACATTGTCTGGCGAAAACCCGAACTGGCCGATGATGAAGGCCGAGCGCGACTTGAGGTGAATTACCCGCCGCAGCGAGAATTCGGCGTCCCATGCGGTCACCGGATTGCCTGAGGCAAAGCGGGCTTTCGGGTTCATCTTGAAGGTGAAGGTCTTGCCGTCGGACGAAATCGTCCAACTCTCGGCGAGCAGGCCGATGATCTTGGTGGGGTCATTGACGTCGAAGCTGACCAGCGACTGATAGATCTGGCTGCTGGTCAGGACGCCGCCGACCTCGCCAACTTCGCCCGGATCGAGCGTCACCACGTCGTCAATGGCATCGGCAACGACAAGCGTATCTTCAGGCGTATGGGCAAACGCAACCGAGACGGCGAGAGCCGTCCCGAAAATCGCTGCAACCATCGCCTTGAGCAAACGCATGCCTTTGTCCCCTCATGAGCCTTTGCTGCGGCCCAAATCATCGGCTCGGCGGCGTTGATCAGAAAGTCGTCGTAATAGACCGATTTGTGAAGGGGTTATATTCTTTATTCCGCATATGAACATGCGACTTGATGTAAGGAATGAGATTCTATTTCTCTCCCAATTTCTCGTAATTCGTTTCGAGATCGTCGTCGATTAGGGTCTCCGATACCGTGTTTGCGGCGCGATTCCGGATTACTAATGTGCTCAACACCTGTTTTTAGAATCTTTTTCCCTGGAGTTGTCCGATGCGCTTTTCTCTGTTGGCTGCTGTCATTACTGCAGGCTTGGCCTTCGCCACCGGCGCGCAGGCCGAACGCCTGACCGACAAGCCGCTTGTCGACGCTGCCTGGCTCAAATCCAACCTCGGCAACAAGAGCCTCGTCGTGATCGACGTGCGCGACGCCGCCAAGGACGGCGCCAACCCCTATGCCAAGGGCCATGTGCCGGGTGCCGTGAGCGCGCCTTATGCGACGGCCGGCTGGCGCGCCGAGGTGAACGGCGTTCCCGGCATGCTGCCGCCGCTGGAGACGATTACCAAGACCATCGGCGCGCTGGGCGTCAGCAACGACAGCCATGTGGTGATCGTGCCGAACGGCACCGACTCCTCCGAGTTCGGCGGTGCCACCCGCGTCTACTGGACCTTCAAGGTGCTCGGCCATGATGCCGTGTCGATCCTCGACGGCGGCGCGCGCGCCTGGGAAGCCGCCGGCGGCGAACTCGCCACCGATGTGGCCAAGCCTGCGGCCGTCGCCTTCAAGGGCGAGCTGAAGCAGGCGCTCCTGGCGACCACCGCCGACGTCGAGAAGGCGCGCGCCGAAGGCATCAAGCTGATCGACGGCCGCCCGGCCGCGCAGTTCAAGGGCGAGGCCAAGAGCCCGGTCGTCCGCGTTGCCGGCACCATCCCCGGCTCGAAGAATCTTGAGAACACCAAGCTCTACGATGCCGACAAGGCGTCCTTCGCCTCGAAGGAAACCGTCGGCAGCCTGTCGCAGTCGGTCGGTCTCGCCAAGGACGAGCAGAACATCGCCTTCTGCAACACCGGCCACTGGGCGTCGGTGGTGTGGTTCGGCCTGAGCGAGGTTGAAGGCAACAAGAACACCAAGATGTATGACGGCTCGATGGCCGAGTGGGCCGCCGATCCGGCACGCCCCGTGCAGCCCGGCAACTGATCGCCAGACAAGGGCAGGCCCGACATGAAGATGTCCAGGAGCGATCCTGGACATCTTTCGTTGAACGGGCGATGCATCTCTAGATTCAAATTTGCGACCGAATTGAAATGACCCAGATTTCTGCAACCGCCCCGGTACCTGCCGTGCCGGTCAGCCTCGACAAGGGACCCGTCGTATTCGTCGGGCTTGCCTTCATCCTCGGCGCGCTCGCCATCGGCCAGGCGATCGATACGCGCCAGGCGGTGCTGTTTGTCATTGGCGGCCTGCTCGGCCTGGCGCTCTATCACGCCTCCTTCGGCTTCACCGGCGGCTGGCGCCGCTTCGTGGTCGAAAAGCGCGGCAACGCAATCCGCGCCCAGATGCTGATGATCGCGTCCGCGGCCGTCGTCTTCATCCCGCTTCTGTCGCTCGGCAGCTTCAACGGCCAGGCGCTTGTCGGCGCCTTCGCGCCGGTCGGCGTGTCGGTGCTGGTGGGAGCCGCGATGTTCGGCCTCGGCATGCAGCTCGGCGGCGGTTGCGGCTCGGGCATGCTGTTCACCGTCGGCGGCGGCAGCTCGCGCATGCTGGTGACGCTGATCTTCTTCATCGTCGGAGCCGTCATTGGCACGGCACACCTGCCGTGGTGGCTGGCACTGCCGGCGCTGCCCGAGATCAGCCTCGGACGGACGCTTGGCGTGCCGGGCGGGGTGATCGTCACGCTGGTCGGCCTTGGCGCTGTTGCCGGCCTCACCATGCTCGTCGAACGCAGGGCACATGGCGCCATCGAGAAGGCTAAACCCGCGCCGCGCCTGGGTGTTGCCCGTCTGTTGCACGGCCCGTGGCCGCTGATCGGGGCGGGGCTCCTGCTCGCCGGGCTCAACATCGCGACGTTGGTTACCGCCGGTCATCCCTGGTCGGTGACCTTCGGCTTCGGCCTGTGGGGCGCCAAGGTGGCGCAGGCGGTCGGCGTGCCCGTCGAGACCTGGGCGTTCTGGACTTGGCCCGGACCGGCCAAGGCGCTGGGCTCCAGCGTGCTTGCCGACGTCACCTCGGTGATGAATTTCGGCATCATCCTGGGTGCCGCGCTCGCCGCCGGCCTCGCCGGCAAGTTCGCGCCCAAGGTGCATATGCCGTTTGCCTCGTTCCTGGCGGCTGCCATCGGCGGCGTGCTGATGGGCTATGGGGCGCGGCTGTCGTTCGGCTGCAATGTCGGCGCGCTGTTTTCCGGCATCGCCTCGGGCAGCGTGCATGGCTGGCTGTGGTTCGCCTCGGCCTTCGTAGGCAGCCTCGGCGGTGTCGCGCTGCGTCCGCTCTTCGGTCTCGATGGGTTCAAGAAATGAGCGCGCGCAACACCCTCCTGTTCGGCACGGCCTTCCTCGCCGCCACCTCGGCGGTTGCCGTCGACCACTACCGCTTTGCGGCGCCCAAGCCGGCACCGGCGGCCGCCGCGCCAGCGACGCCTTGCGCTGCCGGAAACCCGTGCGCCGCGAGTTCGCCTTGTGCTGCGGCGTCACCATGCTCGGCCGCTTCGCCATGTGCTGCGGCAGCTCCGTGCGCTGCGGCGTCTCCGTGCGCGGCAGCGGCGCCTTATTCCGCGGGCTCACCTTGTTCAGCCGCGCCTGCTCCGGCGGCTGCTCCGTGCGCCGCAGCCTCGCCATGCGCGGCGGCGCCCGCACCTGCAGCGTCTCCATGTGCTGCTGCCCCCGCCGCTTCGCCTTGCGCGGCCCAGCCGCAATAGGCCAAGCTGCGGCCCGGAGGCCTATGATGGACGAGACGAGAGCCGAGGCGGCGCGGCAGGCACTGTTCTGCGAGCAGGTGCTGACGAAATCCGGCAGCAACGTGCTGCTCGAGACGCTGCGCGAGGCCAAGTCGGTCGCTGCCTGGGAGCATTTTCCCCAAGGCGACGTGTTCGACCCCGAGACCGGGGCGCAGTGGTATTACCACAGCCACCCGCCGCAGGAGGGGCAGGCAGAACACGGCCATTTCCATTGCTTCGTGCGGCCGGAAGGCGCGAACGGGCCGATCCACCACATCGTTGCCGTGGGCGTCGATCCTTATGGTCGGTTGCTGCGCCTGTTCACCGTCAACCAATGGGTCGTCGGCGACAATTGGCTGGACGCGGAGCCGACGATCGCGCTCCTGCCGCGCTTCGACCTGCATTTTGCCCGGCCGTCCTATCTGGTCAATCGCTGGCTGAGTGCAGTGGTCGATCTTTACTCGGAAGAGATCAGGATGCTGATCCGCGAGCGCGACCGCGTGCTGGCTGAGCATCAGTCGGCGAATGACACTCCAGCGCGCGACGACCGCGCGCTGGAGGTGACGTCCGAACTCGGCGTTGACCTTCGCCAGATGGCCGCCGGCCTGGGCGTCTGAACTTTACCCGCGCAGGATCGTCCTGATCGCCTGGTCGAACACCGGGTGCATGCTGCTGGCATAATACGACAGGCGGTTGCCCGAGCCGGCATTGCAGGTCATGGCGACACTCAGGCCGGACATCGGCTCGTGCTGCATGACGGTGACGTAGCCCGGAATGCCGCCCTGATGGCCGTAAAGCAGGCGGTCGGCGTAGCTGCTCTGAAACAGGCCAGCGCCTGTCTCGCGCATGCGGGTTCCCGGGAAGCTGACTTCGGCGCGGTTTTCGCTCATCTCGCGAAACAGCGGCGCGGGCAGCAGGCCACCGGAAAACAGCGCCCGCATGAACCTCACCATGTCGCTTGGCGTCGACACCATGTCGCCGCAGCCATAGGCGCCGGAGAAGGGGAAGCTGTCGGAGGAATCCTGCAGCTCGTCGGAGTAGGGCAGCACACCATCCATGCGCCACATCTCGCCGCCGTCGGCGATGCCGCTTGCAGCATCCGAGGCGGGTTTGGGGCGATGGTAGTAGCCGCGCACCATGCGTTCGTTCGGGAAACTTTCCGTCGCCGGCGACCAGGTGTCCTTGAGGCCAAGCGGGTCGAGCACTTTTTCACGCACATAGGCGCCGAGCGAAAGCCCTGATGCCGCCTCGATCAGCATGCCGGCAAGCACATAGCCGGTGTTGTTGTAGACGGCCGGGCCGCCCGGAGCGGTCTGGTTGCCAACGCTGAAGGCGAGGTCGACGAGCTTCGCCGGCGTCCACACCAGGCTCGGGTCCATCGGAATGTCGTATTCGAACTCGGGCAGGCCGCCGCGATGGTTGATCAGCTGGCGTACCGACACCTCGCGGGCGCGCGGCAGGTCGGGGAACCAGGCCGAAATCGGAGCGCCGAGATCGACCTTGCCGTCCTCAGCGAGCTTCATCAGGGCCGCTGCGACGAAGGTCTTGGTGCAGCTGCCGATCTTGAACAGCTGGTCAGGCGTGACGGGGATGTTGCGCGGCCTGTCCGACACACCTGCGGTGACGGCAACGACCTCGCCGTCACCGAGCGCGAAGGCGAGGGAGGCGCCTACCGCGCCATCGGCGCGGTAGGTTTCGAGCAGACGCTTCAATTCTTCGAGCATGACTGTCTGCCCTCTTCGTGAGTGGTGGCCTTATTCAGCGATGTCGACGGCGGCGAAATTCTGCCGGCCGAACGGATCCATCACATAGTTGAGCACGCTCTTGCGCACCGGGATCGAGACGACCGAATGGGCGATCGGCGCTTCCGGCACCTCGGCTTTCAGGATCGCCTGGGCCTGGCGGTAGATCTCGGCGCGCTTCTCCGGGTCGGCGGTGACGCGGCCGGCCTCGAGCAGCTTGTCGAAATCCTCGTTGCACCAGCGCGAGCGGTTCGAGCCGCCCTTCACGCCGTCGCAGGCAAAGGAGAAGGAAAGCATGTTGTCGGGATCGCCATTGTCGCTCGAACCGCCAAGCAGATAGGCGTCGTGTTCGCCCTTGCCAGTGCGGGTCAGGTATTCGCCCCATTCGAAGGTGACGACCTCCGACTTGACGCCGACGGCGGCCCAGTCGGCCTGGATCATCTCGGCCATGCGGCGGGCGTTGGGGTTGTAGGGACGCGACACCGGCATCGCCCAGAGCTTGATGTTGGTGCCGGCGTCGAGGCCTGCTTCCTGCAGCAGCTTCTTGGCGCCTTCTGGGTCATAGTCGATGGCAGCATCGGTGACCGCGCCCAGCTGCATCGGCGGCACGACGCTGCCGGCAAGGCTGCCGGCGCCCTGATAGACTGCCTCGACGATCGCCTGGCGGTTGATCGCCTTGGCCAGGGCGGTGCGCACGCGCACGTCGCCGAGCGGCGCGTGCTGGGTGTTGAAGCCGACCGAGCCGATGTTCTGGCCCGGCTGGCTGAGGATGTCGACGTCGGGATTGTCCTTGAGTTCTGCAAGTGCGGCAGCCGGGGGCGGGGCGGCAACCTGGCACTCGTTGGCCTTGATGCGGGTGACGCGGACGACAGGCTCCGGCGTGATGGCAAAGATCAGCGTGTCGATCTTGGGCGCGCCGTTCCAGTAGTCCTTGTTGGCGGCATAGCGGATCTGGGCGTCCTGCTGGTAGGCCTGCAGGATGAACGGGCCGGTGCCGACAGGGCGCTGGTCGATGACCTCAGGCGTGCCGGCGGCGACCATCTTCTCGGTCTGCTCCAGCGACAGGATGGAGAGGTAGTCGAGTGCGATGCCGGGCAGGAAGGTGACATTCGCCGTCGGCAGCGTGAAGCGCACCGTGTAGTCGTCGACCTTCTCGATGTTCGCGATCATCGAAGCCATGCCGAGGCCGTTGAAATACTCGTACGAGGCGTTGGCCAGCTTGTAATACGGATTGGAGGAATCGCGCTGGCGGTTGAAGGTGTAGAGCACGTCGTCGGCGTTGAAGTCGCGCGACGGGGTGAAGGTGTCGTTGGAGTGGAACTTGACGCCCTTGCGGAGGTGGAAGGTGTAGACCTTGCCGTCCTCCGACACGTCCCATGTCTCGGCGAGCGCGGGTCCGACTTCCGTGGTTCCCGGCTTGAACTCTACGAGGCGGTTGAAGATCGTCTTGGCGGCCGCATCCATGGTGGAGTCGGCAACCGTCAGCATCGGGTTGAAAGTCTCGGGGCTGGCTTCCGAGCAGTAGACCAGCGTCTTGGCGTAGGCCTGGCCGCCGAAAAGCATGGTCGAGGCGACAAGCGCCGAACGCAGAATCATGCCTGAAGAAGTCATTGTTATCGCTCCCATTTTTAGTTGTCTATGATGGCGCGCAGCGGTTCTCCTCCCGTCGCGCCAACATTCTTTCGGTCTGTGGTCTAAGTGCTCACGGCGACCATGCCGTTGGTCTGCACGAAGCGGTCCGACGCCAGCGCGGCATAGGTCACGCCGAGTTCGACGAGGTCATCCGGCAGCGGCTCGCCACGCATCAGCGCCGAGCCGAGCCGGGCCAGCGTCAGCGACACCTGGAAGCCGTAGCCGCCCTGGCCGCCGAGCCAGAAGAAGCCGGGCAGGCGCGGGTCGAAACCGACGACCGGCGTGCGGTCGGGCGCAAAGGTGCGCAGGCCGGCCCAGGGCGTCGACGGCCGGCCGACGTCCAGGCCCGTGGCCTCCTCGATGTTGTAGGCGGCGGTGGCGACGTCGATGTCCTCGGGATAGGCATCGCAAGGTTCGGTGTCGGCCTCGTCGGCGAGCGAGCCGATCAGCCGGCTTGCGTCCGGCTTGAAATAGAAGCGCTCGTGCAGGTCGACGACAAGCGGCCATTTGCGGACGTCGACGCCGGCGGGTGGATCGAACAGGAAGGCGGTGCGTCGCTTGGGCGCGAAGCCGAGGCCGGACAGGCCGGCACGGCCGGCGATGACGTCGACCCAGGCGCCGGCGGCGTTGACGACGATGTCGCCCTCGTGAATGCCCGACGCGGTGACGATGCGGAAGCCCTGCGGCGTGCGCTTGATTTCGAGCACGTCGGCGCTGGTGACGATCTTGCCGCCGGCGGCCTTCAGCGCGGAGGCCTGGGCCTGGACCATCTTGCCGGTGTCGATGTCGACGGCGCCCGGTTCATAGACGCCGCCGCAGGTCCGCTCAGGCGTGATCAGCGGCACCAGTTCGGTGACTTCCTCGGGCGACAACCGTCGCACGGACGGAACCAGTGCCTGGTACTCGGCAGCGAGCTTGTCGATGGCGTCGTCGTCGCCGGGGCCGCCGAAATGCAGGGCGCCGCGCATATGCTCGATGAAGCCGCCATCGTTGATGGCCTGCCGGCTCGCTACCGAAAGGGCGCGCACAAGCGTGTTGCCGTAGGTCTCGGTGAACAGAGCGGCGGAGCGTCCGCTGGCATGGTAGCCAAGCTGGGATTCGCGCTCGATCACCGTCACCTTGGCCCATTGCTGGACGCTGGCGGCGAGCGAAAGGCCGGCAATGCCGCCACCGATGACGATAACTTTTGGGGTGTGGGACTTGGAATGCATGGCCATTCGTAAAATCATTTTCGGATGCGGTCAATATTTAGCGTATAGGAAAAATATGGGTGAATCTTGCGACAAGGAAGGAGTTGGACTAGCTAACGTAGTCGGGTGATGGAGATGACGATGTCGGAACAGCCGAATCTCGGCGACTGCCTGCGCAACCTGAGACGGCAACATGGCTGGACGCTCCAGGACGTCAGCCATCTCACCGGCGTGGCGGTGTCGACGCTTTCGAAGGTCGAGAACGACCAGATGTCGCTGACCTACGACAAGCTGCTGCAGATCTGCGGCGGGCTCGGCATCCATGTCACCGAACTGTTGAGCGGCGACTCCAATAAGCCTACCGCGCGCACACGCCGCTCGGTGACGTCAAAGACGACGACGCTGCGCCAGCTGACACGCAACTACGACTATTTCTATCTCGCCACCGATCTGGTGCGGAAGCGCATGGTGCCGATCCTGGCCAATGCCCGGGCGCGCACGCTCGAGCAGTTCGGTCCGCTGACCAGCCATGCCGGCGAAGAATTCCTGATCGTGCTGAAGGGCGAGATCGAGGTCCACACCGAGCAATATGCGCCGGTGCGGCTCAAGGAAGGCGAAAGCGTCTATATCGACTCGACCATGGGCCACGCCTACCTCTCGGTAGGCGAGGGCGATGCCGAGATGCTGTGCGTCTGCTCCGGCGACGAGCCCGACATGGAGCAGACACTGATCGGCCTCAATGAGGAAGAGAAGGCCGGGGCTTAAGCGACGCGGCGGCCTTCGCGCCAGACGGTGCGCACGACCGGCACATGCTCGTCGACCCGCACGCGCACCAGATCGCCACGGCGACCGGCCTCGATGACGCCGCGGTCGGTGAGACCGACGGCGTCGGCCGGGTTCTTCGACACCATCGCCATTGCCTGCGGCAGCGAGATGCCATCGACGACTTCGCCGAGGAAGAAGGCCGACTGGATCAGGCTGAACGGGATGTAGTCCGACGACAGGATGTCGAGCAGGCCGTGCTCGGCAAGCGCACGGGCCGAGACGTTGCCGGAATGCGAGGCGCCGCGCATGACGTTGGGCGCGCCCATCAGGACGCCGAGGCCGGCACCCTTGGAGGCGTTGGCGGCCTCAAGCGTGGTCGGGAATTCGGCAACGCGGATCCCTTGCGCGATTGCTTCGTCGACATGGGCTGTCGTGGCGTCGTCGTGGCTCGCCAGAACGATGCCGCGCGCGTGGCAGGCGGCCGAGATGACATCGCGGTTGGGCCCGGAGTTGCGGGCGGAGTCGTCCATGCGCTTGTTACAGAAAGCCTGGAACTCGACGTCGTTCAGCTTGAGCTTGCGCTGGTAGTAATAGGCATAGGTCTCGAGGTCGACGAACTGGCGCTGGCCTGGCGCGTGGTCCATCAGCGACGCCAGCTTGACGCGGTCGTCGCCGTCGAAGACGGCAAAGCTGTCCTGGCAGTCGTTGGCCGAAACCTCGCAACGCAGATGGATGAAGTGATCGGCACGGACGCGATCGGCGCGCACGCTGTCCTCGATCGCGTCCGCAAGCAGGCGCATGTCGGTCGAGGTCATGTCGGCGTCCTCGTCGATGCCGACGCGCAGCGCGTCGAAGACGGTGGTGATGCCGGCGGACGCTACTTGCGCGTCGTGCGCGAGGACGGCGGCGATCGGGTTCCAGCGCACGCGCGGACGCGGGGCGTAGTGGCCTTCGAGATGATCGGTGTGGAGTTCGACGAGGCCCGGGATGACGAAGTCGCCACCCATGTCTTCGCCAATGGCGCTCGGGCCGGTGGAAATCTCCGTTATCTTGCCGTCGCGCACGACGATCGAGCCGTCGATCACGTCGTCGGCAAGGACGATACGGGCATTCTTCAGGACAAGGTCGGTCATCTTAGGCGGTCTTTCTTTCAGCTTGCTCGCCCAGTGCGCGATAGGTCCGCACTTCGAACGGCGCACCCGGAGACGGCTCGACGAACAATGCCAGGCCATCCACCGGCACCGGCTTGTCGAGCGTATCGCCCAGGCATTCCTCGATTGCAGCGCGAACGCGCGAGGCTTCCTCGGCAGCGATGCGGCCGGTCAGGGTCATGTGGAAACGGAATGTATCGAAGACGTAAGGGTAGCCCCACCGGCTGAGGTTGCGGCATTCCCGCGGCGACAGCGCATCGGGGTTGCGGCGGGCCATCTCGGCGTCGCTCAATGGCGCGCGGAACGGCTCGAACGCGGTGACCACATCGCCGGCGAAGCGGTCGAGTTCAGGCAGTGGCGCGGCGGGAACCAGCGCGAAGAAGCCATCGATCTGTGCGAGTGTCAGGCGCGGGATGTCGAACGGCACGGTTGCGTTCGCAAAGGCGTCGATCGCATCGATCAGCGCATGCTCGGTCATGCCGTCGGCGAGACGGAACGGCGCCTTGAGCGTGGCGTGGAAGCCGTAGCGGCGGGCCGCCGCCGTGTGGAATGCCACTTCCGCGGCAGACAGGTCGCCGAACGCTTTTACTGGGGTGACAGCGCCGCCAAACGCGTCGCGCCCGAGCCAGCCGGCCGCGATGCGGCACAGCGGATCATCGTGCTCGGGCGTGAAATAGATGGCGTAGCGCATGGAAAGATTCCTGGAAGGCCGTGCGATAGATGATTTGCGTGACAGTTTGACGAAGTAGTGGCCGACTTTCTTGGCTTTGCAAGGGCCGGCCCCTCATGTTCAGTGGCTGGCCTTGTTGCCGATGAGGCGTTGGCGCAACGCGGTCGAGATATTGTCGAAGATGAACACCACGATCAGGATCAGCAGCACCATGTAGGCGACGTTTTCCCAGTCGGAGTTGGTGCGCATCGCTTCCCACAGCTTGAGGCCGATGCCGCCGGCGCCGACCGCGCCGATGATGGTGGCCGAACGCGTGTTCGATTCCCAGAAATAGAGCGACTGGCTGATCAGCACCGGCAGCACCTGCGGCACCACGCCGTAGCGCTGGACCGAGGCCGGCGAAGCGCCGACCGAGCGCATGCCTTCGCGCTGCTTGTCGTCGATGTTTTCCAGCGCCTCGGAGTAGAGCTTGCCGAAGGTGCCGGTGTCGGTGAAGAAGATCGCCGAGATGCCGGCGATCGGGCCCGGACCGAAGGCGCGGGTGAAGAACAGCGCCCAGATCAGCATGTCGACCGAACGCAGGAAGTCGAAGAAGCGCTTGGCGACCTGATTGACCAGGCGGTTCTGGGTGATGTTGCGGGCTGCCAGGAAAGCCAGCGGGAAGGCGAGCAGGCTGGCAAACAGCGTGCCGACGAAGGCCATGACGATGGTTTGCAACATCTTGATCCAGACATCGCCATGCTGCCATTCGGAGTTGTTGACGATATTGTCCCAGGCGAGCGCGGCATTCGACATCTTCGAGTCGATGCGTTCGTCCGACGCGATCAAGGACATGACCTCGCCCGTCGACTTGCCCCAATAGGGCGAGTGGCCATCGAAGAAGAAGTTTTCCCAACCGAAGAAGCGATGACGGATGTTGACGTCGTCGGCGTCAATCTGGGCGCTGCCGGCAAAACCGAAATCGACGGTGATCTTTTCGCCCGGCTTTTTCTGGGTCGCCCAGGACGGCAGCGGGCCAGAGGCGACGACGCTCACGCGCCGGACGACGGCGACATCGAGCGTCTCGCCGCCACGCCGGACCAGCACTTGCGCGGGCGTGACCTCGATGCTGTCGTTGCTTCCGATAAAGGCTGTGACGTGACTGGCCGAAGCCTTGTTGGCCGGAGCTGCTGCTGCGGTTGTCGCAGGGCGCTCGAAGCTCAGCCAGTGCGGGTGCCGGTCGGCGCGGTAGGCCGAGAACCGGGGGTAGCTGATGTCGAGGCGGTCGTCCTTGAAGTCGATCTGCGGCCGCACCTCGTAGGAAACCCAGTCGGCGAGATAGGTGCCGGCGATGCCCCAGTTGCCGCCGGCAAGCACGGCACCGGCGGCGAAGAACCACCAGGCGAAGGCGAGATAGGCGACAAGGCCTAGACCGACGGCCCAGCCGGTCAGCGTCTTGCGCCAGGAGCCGGCGAAAACATCGGGATGGCGCTCGGAGATCGCCTGCATGTCGGTGAGGGAAAGCGTGGTCATGATTTCAGTCCCCGCGGCCGAAGGCGAAGGCCTGTTCGCCGACCAGTCTCTTGCGCAGCCAGGCAGAGAACTGGTCGACCGCAACGATGGTGCAGAACAGGAGGATGATGATGGCGATGGTCTTGGCCTCGTGGTTGCGGCTGATCGACAGGCGCAGCGCCTCGCCGATGCCGCCACCGCCGACAGCGCCGATGATGGTCGAGGCGCGGACATTGATCTCGAGGCGCAGCAGGCCGTAGCTCAGGAAATTGGGCATCACCTGCGGCACGATGCCGAACCAGACGCGCTCGGGCCAGTTGCCGCCGACGGCGCGCAGGCCTTCGTCGGCCTTCATGTCGGCGTTCTCGACGACCTCGAAGAACAGCTTTCCAAGCGCGCCGATGGTGTGCAGCGACACCGCGATGATCGCCGGTATCGCGCCCATCGACAGGATGGCGAGGAAGAAGCCGGCGATGACGATCTCGGGGAAGGCGCGCAGGATTTCGAGGAAACGGCGGACGAAGAAGCGCAGCCAGCGCTGGGTGACGAGGTTGGATGCCGCCAGGAAGCAGAGCAGGAAGCCGAAGGCGAAACCGATCAGCGTCGAGACGAGCGCGATGTTGATCGTCTCCAGCATCTTGTAGACGTATTCGGGCAAATAGAACGAGCCGAACAGATACATCCGGCCTTCGGGGTAATCGAATTTCAGGCTGCCGTCGGCATAGGGCGAGGGCAGGTCGAACATGGCGCGCCAGACCTCGAGGCCGTCGCGCGGGATCAGCTGGTCGACGAAATCGAAGACGTGCGGCAGCCGATCGAAGAACTTGCCGGCATTGCTGTCATTGGCGAACCAGAGCGATCCGGACAGCGCGATGAAGAGGAAGAACAGGCTACCCGCCGTATAGAGGCGGCGGCGGCTGGCGAGCTCACGCCAGTGTTGCTCGACCGCGAGGCCGGCTTCCGAGAGGGGCATTGTCATTGGGGTTCGTCCGATCCCGGATAAAAAGGGACGCGCCGCGATTGCTGCGCGGCGCGTCCGAGTTGCCTTCGGGGCTTAGCTGCCGATCTGCGCCTTACGGGCGTCGATCACCGGCTGGTAGAACTCCGGGGTGACTTCGGTGTAGCCCTTGAAGTCGCCGCCCTGGATGGCCGAGAAGCAGGCCGGATCGGTCTGCGGCAGCTTCATCATGTAGTCCTTGAACTTGGTCTTGATGTCGGCGTCGAGCGAGGTGCGCACGACGATCGGGCCGTTCGGGATCAGCGGCGACTTCCAGACTTCGACCAGGTCGTCCATGTCGAGGATGCCCTTGTCGACCATCTTCTTCAGGTTGCCGGAGGTGTAGCCGTCCTTGAACTCGCCGACGCCCGAACCGAAGGTCGTGCCGGCGTCGAAGGTGCCCTTGAGCACTTCGAGGACGAGGTTTTCATGGCCGCCGCCGAAGCCGGTCTCGGCGACGAAGTCCTTGACGGCAACGCCGCCGAGATCCTTCGGCAGCGAGGTGACGGGGATCAGGTAGCCCGAGGTCGAGTCCGGATCGGCGAAGCCGAGCTTCTTGCCCTTGAGGTCTTCGAGCTTGGTGATGCCCGAGTCCTTCTTGGCGACCATGATCGAGTAGTAGCCGGTGGCGCCGTCGGTCTGGACGGTGGTCAGGATCGGCTCGACCGCGTCCTTGTTCTGCAGATAGATCTTGGCGTAGCCCGATGCGCCGAGCTCGGCGTAGTCGAGCGTGCCGCCGAGGAGGCCCTGGATGGTGCCGTCATAGTCGGCGGCCGGGAACAGCGAAACCTTCTCGACGCCGATGGCCTTGGGCAGCTGGTCGACGAGGCACTGGAAGTTGCGCAGGCGGTCGGCTTCGTTTTCGCCGCCGATCAGGCCGATGCGGAAGTCCTTGAGGTCGGCGGCATTGGCGGAGCCGATCGCCAGCACGGCGAGCGAAGCGGCACCCAGAAGTGCTTTCTTGAACATGACAGTTCTCCAGTTTGGCCCAGCACCTTGCCGGGTCATTGCAGTTGATGATTACGGGCCCTTGACGCGGGCGAGACGAACGCGCGCAGGCTCAGGCCGGAGCGTAGGCCGGCTCGAGCGGTGCGGCGGATACGGGAGCCCTGACCTTGACCGGGCGGATGCTGGTCGAGGTGATGGCTTCGGAAATTTCAGTGCCGTCGGCGTCGGCACCGTAGACGAGGCGGACTGCCTCGATGGTGAGGTCTTCGGGCGCGCCGTCGAACACCACCGCGCCGCCCTGCATGCCGATGATGCGGTTGCAGTAGGTGCGCGCGGTGTCGAGCGTGTGCAGGTTGGTGATGACGGTGATGCCGTCGCGCAGGTTGATGTCGCGCAGCGCGTCCATCACCACCTTGGCGTTGAGCGGATCGAGCGAGGCGATCGGCTCGTCGGCGAGGATCAGCTTCGGCTCCTGCATCAGGGCACGTGCAATGGCGACGCGCTGCTGCTGGCCGCCCGAGAGGGTTCCGGCCGGCTGGAGGGCGGTGCGGGCGATGTCGAGGCGCTCGAGGGCTGCGATGGCCCGAATGCGCTCCTCACGCGAGAAGATCGAAAGCAGGTTGAGTGCGGTCGAACGATGGTTGAGGCGACCGAGCAGCACGTTGGTCAGCACGTCGAGGCGCGGCACAAGGTTGAACTGCTGGAAGATCATGGCGCAGTCGCGCTGCCAGCGGCGCAGTGCGGGACCGCGCAGCGACGACACCTCGGTGCCATCGAAGACGATCGAGCCCTGGCTCGGGTCGATCAGGCGGTTGATGGTTTTCAGCAGGGTCGACTTGCCGGCGCCGGAGCGGCCGATGATGCCGACCATCTGGCCCTGCTGGATCTGGAGGTTGACGCCATTGACGGCGACATTCTTGCCGAAGCGGCGCGTCACGTTGCGGATTTCGAGCATCTTGGCTTCCCTGTCCCGGCGGGCTTTTCGCCCTTGTCGTGCTTGGGCCTAGACCCGGGACGTGAAGCTGCAATGTCGGGACCATGTCAGTTTTGTTACGATGCACAGGCCGAAGCGCGAAAAACCCGGGTTTTACGGCCAAAAATCACTGTTTTGGGAATCCGACCACTCATTGGGCGTAGCGCCGAGCCGCGGTTGCGGCCGTCTCCGCAGGCGATTGTCAGGTCTGGGGATGGGCGCTAAGTCTCGCTCGCAATTCAAATGCGAGGGGGGACGGTATGGCCAAGGGTAGCTGCCACTGCGGCAATGTCTCGTTCGAGGTCGAAGGCGAGCCGGCAAGCGCGATCGAATGCAACTGTTCGCATTGCAGCCGCAAGGGCTACCTCTTGTGGTTCGTGCCGCGCGACAAGCTGACCGTGACCACGCCGCCCGAGCGCCTTGCGACATACAAGTTCAACAGGCACGTCGTCGACCACATGTTCTGCCTGAACTGCGGCTGCGCGCCGTTCGGCATGGGTGTCAGCCCGAGCGGCGAAAAGACCGCGGCGATCAATGTACGCTGCATCGAAGAGATCGACCTCGCGACGCTCAAGCGCATCCCGTTCGACGGCCGCAGCCGCTGAGCGGTTCGAGCGGAGCGACAAATGACGACCTGACCTGCGACTAAAGCTGTTATGAATCAATGTTTTGGCGGAATCTCGCAAGAATCTGCCAAAACTTGACGTTCCAACCCTGACACTACAGTTGTTAGTCATTATATGAGGGTCGACATTACCGCTCTACGAGGAACTGCCGATGACGATGTCCAGAACGACCCGCTTTGCCACACTGTTCGCAGGGTTGTTCCTTGCATTCTCCATGGTCGCCGTCGACCAGGCCGACGCGCGTCGCGGCGGCAGCTTCGGCAGCAGGGGCGCGCGCACCTTCCAGTCGGCACCGCCGACCCGCACCGCACCGCAGCCGACCGCGCCGGTCGAGCGCTCGATGACGCCGAACACCGGCCAGGCGACCAACCCGGCCGCCAATGCGGCGCGTCCGGGCGCGGCCACCCAGCAGCGTCCCGGCTTCATGGGCGGCTTCGGCGGCGCGATGATCGGCGGCCTGTTGATGGGCGGACTGCTCGGCATGATGATGGGCCAGGGTTTCGGCGGTCTCGCCGGCATGTTCGGCATGCTGATGCAGTTGCTGCTGATCGGCGGCGCCATCTGGCTGGCCTTGCGCTTTTTCCGCTCGCGGCAGGCGCAAAATTCAGGTCCGGCGATGGCTGGAGCCGGTGCTGGCGGCGGCAACTTCAACTACCGCGATGCGGCACCGTCTGACGAAGATGGCAAGGCCAATGGCGGCAGCCGCTCGTTCAGCATTCCGAGCATCGGCGGCAGCCGCGCCAACGCCGCGCCGCAGCAGTCGGTGAGCAAGGACATCGCCGTATCCGGCGAAGACCTCGACACCTTCCAGCGCATGCTGACCGAGGTGCAGGAAGCCTTCGGCCGCGAAGACCACAAGGCGCTGCGCCGGCTGGTGACGCCGGAAATGGTGTCCTACCTCTCCGAGGAACTGGCCGATAACGCCCAGAACGGCGTGCGCAACGACGTGACCGACGTTCAACTGCTGCAGGCCGATATCGCCGAAAGCTGGAACGAAGGCGATCGCGACTATGCCACGGCGGCGCTGAACTATTCGTCGATCGACGTGACCCGCAACCGCGCGACCGGCGAGATCGTCGACGGCGATGCGAATGAGCCGACCGAGACGACCGAACTCTGGACCTTCGTGCGCCAGAACGGCGGCAACTGGCAGCTCTCGGCGATCCAGCAAGCCTGAGTCTTACACCGACTGTTGCGCCCGCGGCTTCTCCTGCAAGGAGCGGCCGCGGGCGTTTCTGTTTCGGGATCATGGAAGCAATGGCCGAGCTGCAATTCCGATTGCTCTCGAAATTATTCTAGGCAAGGTTGATGTCAGGGGAGATCGGGATCGTCCGATCCGGCACCGGCCGTCCGGGGCCCACGCGAAGCTCGGATGGCCATGGCCGACAATGTTCTCGTTTCGCCTGATTTCCTGACGCTCACGCTCGGAATTGTCGTCTATTTCATCGGCGTGATCCTGACGCGCCGCGTCGCATTCCTGCGTAGCTACAACATCCCCGAGCCGGTCACCGGCGGGTTTCTGGCGGCTGCAGCCATATGGGCGTTCTACAAGCTGTCGGGCATGGAAATCGTCTTCGAGATGACCACGCGCGACAGGTTGCTGGTGATCTTCTTTGCCACCGTTGGCGTCAATGCGCGGCTGTCCGACCTGCTGGTCGGCGGGCGGGCACTGGCGGTGCTGTGCGTGCTGACCGTGCTTTTCGTCTTCTTGCAGAATGGCGTCGGCACGCTCGGTGCCTGGCTGTTCGGCCTACCCTCGGCCGCAGGCGTCATCATGGGATCGATCGCCTTTGTCGGCGGCCATGGCACGACGATCGCCTGGGCGCCTGCGATCGCGGCCGAGCACGGCTTTCCCGCGGCTATCGAAGTCGGCACTGCCGCAGCGACGCTTGGCCTCATCGTGGCAAGTGTGCTGGGTGGTCCGGTGGCGAAGTTCCTCATCGAGCGCGGCAAGCTGACCACCGACGCGACGGTTTCGGAAAACGAGAGGGCTCAAGCCAAGGCCGAGGCGGCACCGATCGACAAGTCGAACTTCATGCAGGCGCTTTTGCTGGTCAACGTCGCCGTGGTGCTTGGCTATCTTGTTCACGGACCGATCACGGCGTTGGGCCTGAAGCTGCCGCTGTTCGTGCCTTGCCTGCTTATGGGCGTCGTTTTGTCCAACACGATCCCCTACGCCTTTCCACGCATGCCCTGGCCAGCGCGCTCGCCGGCGATGTCGCTGATTTCCGACTATTCGCTGTCGGCGTTCCTCGCCATGTCGCTGATGAGCATGCAGCTTTGGACGCTTGCCGGGGTTGCTGGTCCGCTGCTGGTCGTCGTTGCCATGCAGGCAGTGCTTGCGGTTGCCTTCATCCTGATCTTGCTTTTCCCGCTTTTGGGCCGGGACTATCAGGCGGCGGTGCTGAGCGCCGGGTTCACCGGCCTTTCGCTGGGCGCGACGCCCACTGCGATCGCATCGATGACGGCGGTGACCAAGCACTATGGCCCGTCACCGAACGCCTTCATCATCCTGCCGCTGGTCTCGGCGTTTTTCGTCGATCTGGTCAATGTGGTCGCGATCCAGTTTTTCCTGGCGCGGTGAGGTCAACTCAACCCCCGTGCTTCTCCAGGAATTCTTCCGCCGAAAGGTTGCGGAAATCGTCGAGCGCGGTGCGCAGCTTGGCATGGTCCCAATCCCACCAGGCGAGTGCCTGGAAACGATCCGACGTCTTGCGGTCGAAGCGTTCGCGCAGCGGCTTGGCCGGCACGCCGGCAACGATGGTGTAGGGCGCGACATCCTTGGTGACGACAGCGCCGGAACCGACCGCCGCGCCGTCGCCGATGGTGACGCCGGGCAGCACGGTCGAGCCGTGGCCGAGCCAGGTGTCATGGCCGATGGTCACCGCGTTGGAGCGGCGCCACTCGAAGAACTCGGTCTCGTGGCTGGCATCTTCCCAATAGTCCGAAGCGCGGTAGGTGAAGTGGTGCAAGGTCGGCCGCCAGGTCGGGTGGTTGGTGGCGTTGCAGCGCACGGCGGCCGCGATGTTCGAGAACTTGCCGACCGTGGTGCACCACAAGCTGCAGTCCTGCATGACGTAGGAATAGTCGCCGAGCGAACTCTCGCTGATGCGGGTGCGCTCGGAAACCTCGGTCCAGCGGCCGAGTGTCGACTGCGTCACCTCGGCGGTCGGGTGGATCCAGGGCTGTTCGGAAAGCTTGCGGCTCATGCGGCGGCCTTTCCGGCAGCGAAGGTGGTGACGTCGACGATGCGGTCGGCGACCGCCTCGCGCACGTCGGCATCGTGGAAGATGCCGAGCAGGGCCGTGCCCCTCAGCTTCTTCTCCTCGATCAGCGAGATCACCACCTCGCGGTTGGTGGCGTCGAGCGAGGCCGTCGGTTCGTCGAGCAAAAGCACCGGATGGTCGGTGATGAAGCCGCGCGCGATGTTGACGCGCTGCTGCTCGCCGCCCGAGAACGTTGCCGGCGGCAGGCTCCACAGCCGTTCCGGCAGGTTGAGCCGGCCGAGCAGCTCCGAGGCGCGGGCATGCGCCTCGTCGCGGGCGGTGCCACGGGCGACCAGCGGTTCGGCGACGACGTCGAGGGCCGAGACGCGCGGCACGGTGCGCAAGAACTGGCTGACATAACCGATGGTGTCGCGGCGCACGGCCAGCACCGTGCGCGGGTTGGCAGTGGCGAGATCGACAAGCTGGCCGTGGTGATCGACGATGATCTGGCCCTGGTCGACGCCGTAATTGCCGTAGACCATCTTCAGGATCGAGCTCTTGCCGGCACCCGAGGGGCCACCGAGCACTGCGCATTCGCCAGCCCGGATCGAGAACGACACGTTGGCGACCACCGGCAGGCGGATACCGCCGCGCAGGTGCATGGTGAAGGCCTTGGCGACCTCGGAGACGATGAGTGGCGTTGCCATGGTTACAGTCTTTCCTTGATGAGCATGATCTTGCCCGAAAACCGGGACCCACTTTTCGGGACCATGCTCAGACCTGCAGGATCGAGGAGACGAGGAGCTGGGTGTAGGGCGCGCGCGGATCGTCGAGCACCCGGTCGGTGAGGCCGCTTTCCACGACATGGCCATCCTTCATCACCATCATGCGCTGCGACAGCAGCCGCGCCACGGCGAGGTCGTGGGTGACGACGATGGCGGCGAGCCCGAGGTCGGTGACCAGCCCGCGCAGCAGGTCGAGCAGGCGCGCCTGCACCGACACGTCGAGGCCGCCTGTCGGCTCGTCCATGAACACCAGGCGTGGGCCGGTGACGAGGTTGCGGGCGATCTGCAGGCGCTGGCGCATGCCGCCGGAGAAGGCGCGCGGCTCGTCGTCGATGCGCTCCTCGTCGATCTCGACGCGGCCGAGCCAGTCGACGGCCGTCGAGCGGATGTTGCCGTAGTGGCGGTCGCCGATGGCCATCAGCCGCTCGCCGACATTGGCGCCCGCGGACACCGTCATGCGCAGGCCGTCGGCCGGGTTCTGGTGGACGAAGCCCCAGTCGGTGCGCATCAGGAAGCGGCGCTCGGCCTCGCTCATGCGGTAGAGGTCGCGCCATTGGTTGTCACGCATGCGGTAGCTGGCGGTTCCCGATGTGGGCAGCAGCCGCGTTGCCAGGCAGTTGAGCAGCGTCGTCTTGCCCGAGCCGGATTCGCCGACGACGGCCAGCACTTCGCCCGGCCAGAGATCGAAGGATATGTCCTCGCAGCCGATGCGCGAGCCGTAATATTTGGACAGTGCGGTGACGCGCAGAAGCGGTTCGTCGGTCATTGGGCTGGCTCCAGCGCTTCAGGGGCAAGATGGCCGCGATGGCCGCAGGCCTGGCGCTTCTCGCAATGGTCGGTGTCGGAGCAGACGAACATGTGTCCGCCCTTGTCATCGAGGATGACCTCGTCGAGATAGACCTGCTCGGCGCCGCACAGCGCGCAGGGCTGGTCGAAGGTCTGGATCTCGAAGGGATGGTCCTCGAAATCGAGGCTCACCACCCTGGTGAAGGGCGGCACGGCATAGATGCGCTTTTCGCGCCCGGCGCCGAACAGCTGGAGCGCGGGCGACATGTGCATCTTCGGGTTGTCGAATTTCGGCGTTGGCGAGGGGTCCATCACATAGCGACCCTCGACCTTCACCGGATAGGCATAGGTCGTGGCGATGCGGCCGTGACGGGCGATGTCCTCGTAGAGCTTGACGTGCATCAGCCCGTATTCCTCGAGCGCGTGCATCTTCCGCGTCTCGGTCTCGCGAGGTTCGAGGAAACGCAGCGGCTCGGGGATCGGCACCTGGTAGACCAGCGTCTGGCCCGCCGTCAGCGGATGCTCGGGAATGCGGTGACGGGTCTGGATGATCGTCGCCTTGGCCGTTTCGGTGGTGACGGCGACGTCGGCGACCTTCTGGAAGAAGGCGCGGATCGACACCGCATTGGTGGTGTCGTCGGCGCCCTGGTCGATGACCTTGAGCACGTCATCGGGGCCGATGATCGCGGCGGTGACCTGCACGCCGCCGGTGCCCCAGCCATAAGGCATCGGCATTTCGCGGGAGGCGAACGGCACCTGGTAGCCGGGAATGGCGATGCCCTTGAGGATCGCCCGGCGGATCATCCGCTTGGTCTGCTCGTCGAGATAAGCGAAGTTGTAGGTTGCGATTTCTGTTGCTGCGGTGGTCATTCTGCCGCCTCGCGCTGGTCGTTTTCGTTGATCTGGTTGCGCTTTTCGTGCTCGCCACGCATGCGGCGGACGAGGTCGAGTTCGGCCTGGAAGTCGACATAGTGCGGCAGCTTCAGGTGCTCGACGAAGCCGGTGGCCTGGACGTTGTCGGAGTGCGAGATGACGAACTCCTCGTCCTGGGCAGGTGCGGTGATGTCTTCACCCAATTCGCCGGCACGCAGCGCCCGGTCGCACAGAGACATCGCCATCGCCTTGCGTTCGGACTGGCCGAACACGAGCCCGTAGCCGCGAGTGAACTGCGGCGGCGCCTTGGCCGAACCCTTGAACTGGTTGACCATCTGGCACTCGGTGACGCGGATGCGGCCGAGCGTGACGGGGAAGGGCAATTCCGGCACGTCGAGCTCGACCTCGACCTCGCCGATGCGGACCTCGCCGACGAAGGGATGGCTGCGGCCATAGCCGCGCTGCGTCGAATAGCCGAGCGCGAGGAGAAAACCTTCGTCGCCGCGCGACAGTGCCTGCAAGCGGCTGTCGCGGGCCTGCGGGAATTCCAAGGGCTCGCGGGTGATGTCGCCGGTGAGGTGATCCTCCGGCAACTCGCCGTCGGCCTCGATCAGGCCCTCACGGGCGAGGATTTCCGACACGCGCGCCATGCGCTGGCCGTCGGTCTCGCGCTGTTCCGGTTCGACGACATCAGGATCGCCGGCGAGTTGCGGATCGAGCAGGCGGTGGGTGTAGTCGAAGGTAGGGCCGAGCAGCTGGCCGCCGGGCAGATCCTTGTAGGTCGCCGAAACACGACGCTCGACCTGCATGGCGGCGGTGTCGATCGGCCTGGTGTAGCCGAAACGCGGCAAGGTGGTGCGATAGGCGCGGACGAGGAAGATCGCCTCGATCAGGTCGCCACGCGACTGCATCACAGCAAGGGCCGCGAGCTCGCGGTCGTAGAGCGAGCCTTCGGCCATGACGCGGTCGATGCCAAGCGCCAGTTGCTCGACGATCTGGTCGATGCGCAGCGCCGGCACGGAGCGGTCGCCGCGGCGGCGGTCGGCGAGCAGGCGATGGGCGTTGGCGATGGCGGCTTCGCCACCTTTGACTGCCACATACATGTCAGGCCTCCGTCGTCTTGATGCGGGTGGTGCGGGGCAGGCAGGCGACGCCGTCGGGGGCTGCCAGGATCAAATCGACGCCGCGTGGGAAACGGGCGCCGTTCTGCTTCCATTGCTCGACGAAGTGGCGCGGCAGCGACGTCGGCGCGATGGTTGCCGATTTTTCGATGCCGGGGCCTTCGAGATGCAGCGGCGTGCCATCAGTCAGGCTTTCGACCTGCAGGATCAGCGTCGTCGAGCGATCGGGATACTCCTGCGTGCCCTGGGCGAAATTCTCGAGCGAGATCAGGTTGGCCGGATTGGCGACGAGGGCGAAATGCGCATCGGCCGGCGTGGCGGCTGATGGCGCGCCGGTGTGGAAACCAAGCCAGGATTTTGCCGCCGAAACCTGAAGCCCGGCATCGAACCAGAGCGGGGTGTCATGGTCGCACAAGGTCAGCGCCACGGCACCAGCGGTTGCCGCCAGCGGTGCGGGCGGCTGTGCCAGTTCGGCTAGCTGTTGAACCGTGCCCGGCCGTGCCATCGCGTCCATGACGGCGCGGAAAACCGTCTGGGCGTTGAAAACTGGGGCGGAAAAGCCGCCGTCGATCACATCCATCTGGTCCATCAGTCCTCTCCGCGCACCATGGTGAAGAAGTCGACCTTGGTCGCCGCCGTCTCGGCGCGGCTGGTCGCATCTGCCTCGGCCTGCGCGGCGCGCAGCGGGGCGATTATCTTGTCTTCGATCTCGGCGCGCCGTTCCGGGTTCTGCCAGAGCGCATCGGTGATGGCCGACAGCTTGGCCTTCTCCTTGTCGCGGCCGAGCGCATAGGAATGGCCGATCTCGCCGCTGGGCAGACGCACCGTGGCGCGGGTCACCGTCGCCTCGCCGAAATTGAACGGCGCGCCGCCGCCGCCGATACGGCCGCGCACCGACACCAGGCCGGTCTCGGGGCCGCGCAGCAATTCGGCATCGTTGCTCACGCCTGCGGCCGCGCACAGCCGCTTCAACTCGTCGCCCGGGGCCATGGCCAATGCCGCCATCGCGACCTTGCGCTGTGCCTCCGTTTCTCTTTCCTGCCGTCGGTCCATCTTCATCGCCGCTCCGTTCGCTTTATTTGTCTATTGTTCTATACAAACGAACAACATACAATGGGCTTGTAGACAGGCTCCATGACGGGCGCATGACAGGGGCAGGGGATTGAACGAACGAGAGCCAGCGGTGACGCGCAAAAGCGGGGTGGCGCTGTGGCGCCAGATCGCAGACCAGATACGCCAGGCAATCGGTGCCGGCACGCTAGGCGCCGACGGCAGGCTGCCAACTGAAATGGCGCTGTCCGAGCGTTTCGGCGTCAACCGCCATACCTTGCGCAGCGCCATTGCAGCACTTGTCCAGGAAGGCGTGCTTCGGGCCGAGCAGGGGCGCGGCACATTCGTTGAAAGCCGCCAGAAGCTGTCCTATCCGATTTCGGCGCGGACGCGCTTCTCCACTGGCCTGCGCGAGCAGACGCGCGAGCGCCGCAGCATCCTGCTGGCCGATGCGGTCGAGGCAGCCGGCAGCCGTGTCGCCGAAGCCCTGGGCCTTGCGCCAGAGGCGCCGGTGATCCGGCTGGAAACACTGAGCGAAGCCGACGGCCGGCCGGTGTCGCGGGCAACGAGCTGGTTCGACGCGGAACGCTTTCCCGGCTTCGCGCAAATCTACGCCGAAACCGGATCGATCACGCTTGGTTTCCAGCATTTTGGAATCGAGGACTATTTCCGCAAGTCGACGCTGGTGTCGGCACGACATGCCGACACCGCCGATCTTGCCGACCTCAGGCTATCCGCCGGCGCCATCGTGCTTGTCGCCAGGGCGATCAACATCGACACCGCAGGCGTGCCGGTCCAGTACGCCGAAACCCGCTTTGTCGCGGATCGTGTCGAGCTCAGCGTTTCGACCGAGGCTTAGCTCGGCGTTACCAACGAGGCATGGCGAGCGCCACGTCGCTGCGGCTTGTCCATGTGGTCGTCGTGTCGCGTATCGCCGTTCCGTAAAGATCGGATCCGATTGTCGGCTGCTCGCTTTGGTCGAGTGGTGGTACGCCGGGCAGTGTACTGCCGCCCGCCGGACGTTGGTGGGCAAACAAGATTCTTTCTAACAATGCTTGACATTTGTCCGGTTTAGAGAAAAATTCCAGTTTAGTGGAATTTGCGGACGGAATGTCGGAATTCAGGACTGGCTTGGTGGAGGACTTTGCGCCAGTTCATTAGTAGTCTGTCAGATACCGCTGAGAATACACCTTTGCCGGCTTGTCGGTCGCGCAGTCCATTCGGCTGCGTGAGGGCGGGTTTTATTGCTCGGCGAAAGCCGCGCGCTTGATCGATATTATCCAAATGGGGAACATAATGAACAATATCCTGGTACCGAACCGCCGTACCGCGCTGAAGATGCTTGGTGGCGGCGCCGCCGCTCTTGCCATGCCCGCCGTCATCCGCCCGACCCCGGGCTGGGCCGCGAATGGCGTGCTGAACATCACGACCTATGACAAGTTCCTGCCGCAGGAATTCCTCGACAAGTTCCAGAAGGACACTGGAATTCAGGTTAACATCCGGCTGACCGACGACCAGGGCAAGCAGTACAACCTGCTCACCGCCGAGGGCGCCAATCCTTCGACCGACATCGTCACCGTTGCCGGCCACCGCTATTCGCAGTTCATCGCCTCGAAGCTGCTGCAGCCGCTCGACACCGGCAAGATCCCGAACTGGAAAAACCTCAACACCGCTTATCAGGATGCTCCGTGGGCGCGCGTCGACAACAATCTCTGGGGCCTGCCGATCCTCGCCGGCTACGAGGGCCTCGCCCGCAACGTCGACTATGTCAAGGAAGCGCCGAGCTGGGAGATCATGTTCGACCCGCAGTACAAGGGCCAGACCTCCTACATCGTCAGCGATTTCATGACCATCGTCATGCAGTATCTCGGCCATGACGGCGACTTCGTCAGCTATGTCGACAAGCCCGACGTGGCGCAGAAGGCGACCAACGAGGCGCGCGACTTCCTGATCAAGCACAAGGACATGGTCCGCAAGTACTATGACGCCGGTTCGGAAGTGCAGCAGATGTTCATCAACGAGGACATCTATCTCGGCCATTCCTGGTCGGGTCCGGCTGCCAAGCTGATCATGGACGGTCACCCGATCCAGCTGTCGGTGCCGAAGGAAGGCACGTTCGGCTTCTGCTATACGCTCAACGTCGTCAACAATGCGCCCAACGCCGAGAACGCCTACAAGCTGCTCGACGCCGTGCTGGCAAGCCCGGAAGTGGGTGCTGCGATGACCCGTCAGTCTGGCTACAGCTCGACGATCAACGGCGTCGGCGACCTGCTCAACGACCGCGAAAAGCTCGCCTCGACGCTGCCGCAGGAAGAGCTTGAGCGCATCGTCTTCTTCTCGTCGGTCAATCGCGACATGAAGAACGAGATGATCGACCGCGCGACCGCAGAGGTCAAAGCGGCCTGACGAGGCAAAGCCTCGCATGGCCTGTAGCCTGTCCCGGAGCGCTGCGACGATCTCCGGGACAGGCAGCCGGCCTGTCATGTGCATGACCCCGAAAATCGGGCTCGATTTTCGGACAGGCTCATGCACCGGTTCAGAGAGTTACAGCGTCCTTTGCGCGTCCTGGATGACGCGCGGCGCTGTAATCCCACAACGCGCGATGACTGACCGCCGGCCTTGCCGTGCGGCGCCAGTCGGGCTGCGCCAACCGAGATTGTTTGATGGTGAGTAGCAACACGACAGCCGGCTACGGGGCAGGCCACGACGCGTCCGTGCCCAAATATTCGACCGGCATCGCCAAGGTGGTCAACTCCGCGCTTTACCGGCACACGCTGGGAGCTGCGGTGGAGTCGCGCATCGGCCGGATAATCCTTCTGGCCGGCGTGCCGCTGATCTGGCTGATCATGCTGCATGTCGGGCCGATCTATCAGATGCTGAAGATCAGCCTGTTGTCCCACTACCCGGTCCAGCCTGGCGTGGAGTCAAATTTCACCCTCGACAACTATGCGATCTTCTTCCGGGAATCGCTCTATTTCACGCCGCTGATCAAGAGCTTCATCTTCGCAACGGCAGCGACCGCGGTCACCCTCGTCGTGGTCTATCCGGTCGCCTACTACGTCGCCAAGATCGTCAAGCCGGAAGGCCGCTCCAAGGCGCTGCTGCTGCTGCTGGTGCCGTTCTGGGCCGGCGAGCTGATCCGCACATTCTCGGTCATCATGCTTCTTGCCAATCGTGGCGCGGTCAACGTGCTGCTGCGCGAGATCGGGCTGATCGATCGGCCGATTCCGATGCTCTACACCTCGTTCTCGCTCGGCTTCGGCCTTGTCTACCTGATCTGCCTGTACATGCTGCTGCCGCTCTATTCGGCGATCGAGAAGATTCCGTCCCAGTACCTGGACGCCGCCGCCGACCTTGGCGCCGGCCCGTTCACGCGCTTCCGCAGGATCATCCTGCCGCTGTCCAAGGACGGCATCGTGTCGGGCTGCTCGCTGGTGTTCCTGACCTGCATCGGTGTCTTCGCCACGCCGATGCTGCTCGGTGGCCCGACCACTGTGCTGTTCCCCGAAACGATCAGCGGTTTCTTCCACGGCGCCAGCGACAAGTGGCCGGTCGGCGCCGCATTCGCGCTGATCATGCTGGTCACCGCCCTGATCACGGCAGGCATCTTCATGCGCCTCGTCGGCGGCAAGAAAAGGAGTGCATTCTGATGCGCAACATGTTTGCGGACGCTCCGCGCACGTCGCTGACGGCAATCTACTGGGCCTTCCTGCTTTACCTGCTTTTGCCGCTCACGCTGATGATGGCGATGAGCTTCAAGGATGCCAACTTCGTTGCCTTCCCGATCGGTGAGTGGACGCTCGACTGGTACGCCAAGGTGATGCAGGACAAGCAGTTCCTGGAAGCCTGCCTGTATTCGGTGATGATCGCTGCCTGTTCGACGCTGGCCGCGACGACGCTCGGCACATGGATCGCCATGCTGATCGTCGCCGAAGGCATCAAGGGCCAGATCATCATCTTCGCGCTCGCCTGCCTTCCGGCGGTTGTGCCAGGCATGATCTCGGCAATCTCGCTGCGCATCTTCATCTCGACAATCGACATGCCGACGGGAACCGCCGCCATCATCCTGGGCCACACGGTGCATGCGGTGCCCTTCGTTGTGGTCATGGCGCTCACCCGGCTGCGCTCGATGCCCGGCAATCTTGTCGACGCCGCGCGTGACCTCGGCGCCGACAGCGTCGTCGCCTTCTTCCGCGTGACGCTGCCTTACCTGAAGCCGGCGCTGGTCGGCGGCATGATCTTCTGCGTGCTTTTGTCGATCGACGACTTCGTGCGCACCTTCTTCCTGGGCGGCTATCGTCCGACCCTTCCGATGCTGATCTTCGCCAAGGTGCAGGGCGGCATGTCTCCCGAAATCAACGCAATGGCGACACTCGTCCTGGTGGTTACCGCCGCCGTCGGACTTTACGCCGAATACCTGACCCGCCGCGCGAGGACCCGCTGATGCAACCCGTCGTCCAGTTCGACAACGTCACCAAGAGCTACGGCAAGCACGTTGCCGTCGAAAACCTGAACCTCAGCATCGAGGCGGGCAAGTTCGTCACCCTGCTCGGCCCCTCCGGCTGCGGCAAGTCGACCTCGCTGCGCATGCTCGGCGGTTTCGAGACGCCGAACTCCGGCCGTATCCTGCTTGGCGGCAAGGACGTGACGCGCGTTCCGCCCAACAAGCGCAACGTCAACATCGTGTTCCAGGACTATGCGCTCTTCCCGCATATGAGCGTCGCCAAGAACATCGCCTTCGGCCTTGAGCTGAAGGGGTTGGATAACCAGCGCATCCACCGCCGGGTGAACGAGCTGCTCGAACTGGTCCAGTTGCAGGACTATGCCAAGCGCCTGCCGTCGGAGCTATCCGGCGGCCAGCGCCAGCGCGTGGCGCTGATGCGCGCACTTGCTCCAGACCCGGAAGTGCTGCTGCTCGACGAGCCGCTGTCGGCGCTCGACGCCAAGCTGCGCCAGCAGATGCAGATCGAGCTCAAGTCGATTCAGGAAAAGACCGGCAAGACCTTCATGTTCGTGACCCACGACCAGGAAGAGGCGCTGACAATGTCCGACACGATCGTGGTCATGAACAAGGGCAAGATCGAGCAGATGGGCGACCCGAACACGCTCTATGGCCGTCCTGGCTCGGTGTTCGTCGCCAACTTCATCGGCGAAACCAACCTGTTGCGCAGCACCGTTGTCGGCACCGAAGGCGAGACGGCGGCGCTGAGCTGGAACGGCATCACCATCAAGGCGGCACAGGGCGGGCTCACGCCCAAGGCCGGCGACCACCTTTATGTCGTGCTGCGTCCCGAGGCGATCCATTGCTCGGCCGCCGAGCCGACAAGCGGCAACCGCATCAAGGGCAAGATCCGTCACCGCGTGTTCAAGGGCAACCACACCTCGCTTTCGGTCGAGGTCGGCGACGGCACGATGCTCAATGCGCTGGTCCACCCTTCCGATGTCACCCAGCTCAACGGCGAGGACATCTGGGTCGGCTGGAAGCCAGAGACCACGACGGTCATCCCCGACCGCCACGCGCACAACTGAGAAGACGACGGCCCGCGCCGGTGACGATGCGGGCCGACAGCGGGCAGGGCAGGACATGCGAAATGACAATTTCGACCGGACATCGGGAGCGACCCATGGCGTTTGACGTACAGGCGCCGCTGCAATCGGCCGCCACCGGCCTTGCCGAACTCGAACAGCGTGTTCGCGACGATCTCGCCTGCCTGTGCTACCCGCCGCCGAACTGGGTTGTGCCGACCGCGGTCGAGGGCGAGGAACAGGTCCACGATGTCGTCGTCATCGGCGGTGGCATGTGCGGCCTTGTCGCCAGCTTCGCGCTGATCGGCGCGGGCATCCAGAACATCCGCATCTTCGACCGCAGCCCGGTCGGATTCGAAGGACCTTGGCTGACCTATGCCCGCATGGAGACGCTGCGCTCGCCCAAGCAACTGACCGGCCCGGCCTATGGCATGGCGTCGCTGACCTTCCGCGCCTGGTACGTCGCCCAGTTCGGCAACGAGACCTGGGCGGAACTCGACAAGATCCCACGCCCGATGTGGATGGAGTACCTGCGCTGGTACCGCAAGGTTCTCGAACTGCCGGTTGAAAACGGCGTCGAGGTCAAGACCATCCTGCCCGAAGGCGATCTGATGCGGCTGACGCTGTCCGGCGCGCGCGAAAATTCGGTGCTGGCCCGCAAGGTGGTGATGGCGACTGGTCGCGACGGCATGGGTCATCCCAGCATTCCCGGCTTCGTCGACAATTTGCCCCGCAAATATTGGGCGCATTCCTCTGACGACATCGACTTCGCCGCCCTGCGCGGCAAGCGTGTCGTGGTGGTCGGTGTCGGCGCTTCGGCTGTCGACAATGCGGCCGAAGCGCTGGAAGCAGGAGCAGCGGAAGTCCGCCACCTCATCCGGCGCAAGGAGATGCCTTGCATCAACAAGCTGATGGGCATCGGCTCGTTCGGTTTCACCGCTGCCTTCCCACAGCTGGGCGATGCCAGGCGCTGGCAGATCATGAATTATTCGCTGCGCACCCAGACCCCGGCGCCACGCGGCTCGACGATGCGCGTCAGCCGGCATCCAAACGCGTGGTTCCACTTCGACGCGGCGGTCGAGAAGACCGAGCTCGACGGCGACGAGATCGTCATTTCGACGTCGCAGGGCAAGGCCGTTCGCGCTGACTTCCTGATCCTCGGCACCGGCTTCGGGGTTGATCCGCTGGCGCGCAAGGAACTCGATGGTTACGCCGACAAGATCCTGCTGTGGCAGGACCGGTTTACCCCGCCCGAGGGCCAGGAAAACGGCGAGCTCGGCAACTACCCCTATCTTGCCGGCGATTTCACCTTCCTCGAGCGTGAGCCGGGGCAGGCACCCTGGCTTGCCAACATCCACAGCTTCAACTCGGGCGCCGCCGCCAGCCTCGGCAAGATGAGCGGCGACATTCCCGGCATCAGCGAAGGTGCCGCACTGCTGGCACGCGAGATCGCCGCCAAGCTCTACACCGAGAATTTCGGCCAGTACTGGCAGCGCCTGCTCGACTACGACACGCCCGAGTTGCGCGGCGACGAGTGGACGGCATCGCCCTTGCCGGACGCAGCGCCGGCAGCCGCCCGCAAGCAGGCATAGGAGGACGGCATGGCCGAGAACAACGATGTCATTGCCGCGATCGTCGGCATCGAACCCGGCAGCGAACTGGCGGCCGTGGTCGCGGGTCGCGCCGACATCATGGCGCTGACCCAGCAGACCCACGATGCTGCGCTCATGCCTGCCGAGCCCGGTGGGCTATCGCATGCCGAGCGCGCAGCACTTGCCTGCCGCATCGCCAAGATCAACGACGCCAAGGATTTCGAGGAGCATTTCGAAACCTTGCTCGACAATTCCGGCGCCTCCGGTGACACCGCGCGCATCGCCGACATCTGGTTCGACGGTGGCGGCGACAGCAGGCTCAAGGCCTTGATCCGACATGTCGATTTGGTGGCGCATGCGCCCAAGGATGCGACGCGCCGCGACATCGAATTGCTGCGGGAGGCCGGCCTCGCTGACGCCGACCTCGTGCGGCTGTCGGAGCTCGTTGCCTTTGTCAGCTATCAGATCAGGGTTGCCGCCGGGCTGCGGCTGATGCGGGGGCTGGCATGAGCAAGGTCGTTCACGAATTCACCACCGCGATCCCCGAGTGGAAGCCTTACGTCAGACCGCTTGATCTCGCCGAGGCGAGCCCGGCGCAGCTTGAGGCGCTCAAGATCACGCCGTCCAACACCAAGGTGTCGGACTATGTGCTGGTGCTGGCGCATGACGTCGAGACGCTGACGCACCGTTCGCCGCTGTTCAATGGCGTGATGTACAACAAGGGCGGCCTGTCGCGCGCCGAGCGCGAGATCGGCGCAGTCGGCGCCTCGATCGTCAACCGCTGCATCTATTGCGCCGCCGTGCATGCCAGCCGCTACAACCAGCTGGCCAAGGACGAGACCGTCATCGCGGCGATCTTCGCCGACGGTGTCGACGCCGAGATCTCGCCGCGGCTGAAGGCGATCCTCAATTTTTCGGTCAAGCTGTCGAAATGCCCTTCCGATGCCGATGCTTCGGACATGCAGGCGCTTGTCGATGCCGGTCTCGGCAGGGACGAGATCCTCGACCTGATCCTGTCGTCGTCGCTGTTCGGCTGGGCCAACCGGCTGATGCACACACTTGGAGAGCCGATCGCCGAATAACTGCCCGAGGCGTCGGAAGGGAGCATCGGAATGAACATGCATTCGGTCAATCCGCCGGAGATCGGGCCTCGCCTGCAGGCGTACCGGAAACAGCAGAAGCTGACGCTTGCCGACCTCGCGACCAAATCGGGCGTGTCGCGCTCGATGCTGTCGGAAATCGAACGCGGCAACGCCAACCCGACCTACGGCACGCTGTGGCATCTCACCCGGGCGCTCAACATCGATCTCAACAGCCTGATCAGCGGTGCTTCCGAAGAACGCGGCGACCGTATCGACCTGCAGCCGGAGAATTTGACGCCGACCATCCGCAGCGCCGACGGCAGCTGCACCCTGCAGATCCTGTCGCCGGCCGGCATGGTGCCGCTGATCGAATGGTACCTGCTGAGCTTCGAACCTCAGGGCAAGCTGATCAGTGATCCGCATGGCGCTGGCACCGTCGAGCATCTGCACTGCACCGAAGGCGAGATCGTGGTGCGCAGCGCCGGCAACGAAATGCGGGTCCGCGCCGGCGAGACGGCGCGTTACGCAGGCGATGTTCCGCATTCGCTCACCAGTGTGGGGACCAGTGCCGGTCCTGTCGGGGCGAGGGCGTTCCTGGTGGTGGCCTCGGGCGAGGTGGGCAGCAGCACGACCCGGGCATTGATACGCCCAAAGTGAACGACCCCGGCGGCACCGGCGCATGCCGGCCCCCGGGCCTGAAATGATATTGAAAAGGAATGTTGGAATGCAGGTAGGTATTGTCGGCGCGGGTTCGATCGCGTTCGGAACGGCGGTGTTCCTCGAACAGCAGGGACATCACGCGACATTGTGGTCGCCGTCGGGCGAGCGCACCAAGGCGCTGGCCAAGGGGGAGGCTCTTGTCGCCCAGGGTGCGGTCGAAGGCACCTTCCATCCAGCTGCCGCCGCGAGCGCCGAAGCGCTTGTCGCCGGTGCCGAGGCGATCGTGATCGCGCTGCCGGCCTATGGCCACAAGACCGTTCTCGACGCCATCGCGCCCTACATCAGGGCCGAGCAGACCGTCATCATCAGCTCGCATGCCTCGTTCGGCGCGCTTTACCTGTCGCGCCTGCTCGCGGCTCGCGGCGTCGTTGCGCCTGTTGTCGGCTGGGGCACGACAGTCGTGTCTGGCCGCCAGCTCAGCCCGACGCTGGTCAACGTCAACACCGTGCGCAAGAAGGTCGACCTCGCGACTGTTCCGGCATCGCGCAGCGCCGACGGCCTTTCCGTCTGCCAGACGCTGTTCGGCGACCGTTTCGTCGACCGCGGCAGCCTGATGGCGATCGCGCTGTCCAACCTCAACCCGCAGAACCACATGGGCATCGCGCTTGGCAACATGACGCGCATGGAGCGCGGCGAGACCTGGAGCCAGGGCCAGAACGTGACGCCGAATGTCGGCCGCCTGCTCGAGCAGCTCGACGAGGAGCGCATCGCCATCGCCACCAAGCTTGGGCTCGAAGTGCGCAACATCTTCCAGCACTTCCATCTGTCGTTCCACGTGCCGATGAGCTCGATCTCGCAGATGAACCAGGAGATGCACGAGGCCGGCAATGGCGGGCAGGGCCCGACCACGGCCGATAGCCGCTATGTCACCGAGGACGTGCCCTTCGGCCTGGTCATGACCGCCAAGATCGGTCGCCTCGCCGGCTACCCCGCCGAGCTGCATGAAGCTGGCGTGCGCATCTTCTCGGCCATGTATGGCCGCGACTTCACCGCCGAGAACGACCTGCTGACCGCGCTGGACCTCGACGCGATGTCGCTGGAAACGCTCAACGGCCTGTGCCGCGACGGATATGCGGTAGCTTAAGGTCTGGGTACCGCAGGCGCGGCGCTCCTGGCGGGCCGCCGCGCCGCCTTTTTCTCCTCCGGCGTGCAGCCAGCGTTGCGCGTTGCCGCCGCCCGGCGGCGGTCAGGCCTCGCTCGGCGAGCCGAACTGCTGCAACAGCCAGTTCTCGAAAGCCTGCATGCCAGGTGTCACCGGATGGGATTTCAGTCGCGTCAGCCAGTAGTCGCCGGTTGAGACCGTCGTCTCGAACGGCTGGACGAGACGTCCGTCGTCGAGATTGCGCTCGAACATGTTGATCGGCACCAGGGCTACGCCGACGCCGCGGGCTGCGGCCTCGGCAAGCGCCAGCGACGAGTCGAACATCATGCCGCGCAGCACCGGTTTTGGCGCGCCTGCGGCCTCGAACCAACGCATCCATTCGTCGGCGCGATAGGAACGCAGAAGCTCGACACGCGCGAGATCCGAGGGTTGCGCCAGCCTCGCTGCCATCATCGGCGAGCACACCGGCGACAAGGGCGAGGCAATCAGGTGCATCGCCTCCGTTCCGCGCCATGAGCCGTCGCCAAAGCGGATCGCGAGATCGAGGCCGTCGCCGGCGAGGTCGACGCGGTTGTTGTTGGTCATGATCCTGAGGTCGAGATAGGGGTGGGCCTGGTGGAATGCCGGCAGCCGTTCCATCAGCCAGCCGACGGCGAAGGTCGCGACCACGCCGACCGTCACCACTTCATGGAAGTGGCCTTCCTCGAACCGGCTCATCGTCGCGCTGACCCGCCGGAAGGCGTCGGTTAGCACAGGCGCCAGCGCCGCACCCTCGTCGGTCAGCGCCAGTCCCCTCGGCAGACGGCGGAACAGCTTCACCCCCAGCAGGTCCTCGAGCGACTTCACGTGATGGCTGACCGCGGTCTGCGATACGAACAGTTCCATGCCGGCCCGGGTGAAGCTGCAATGGCGCGCCGAAGCCTCGAAGGCCCGCAGCGCGTTCAGCGGCAGTTGCGACGTGTCCACGTGATTTCAGTCCTATGCCCATATTTTTCTCATGGGTAACCAAAATATTGAGCGTTTGTCGAGGCCGCCGGATTTTGCCAGTTTGCGCCCGACATCGAACAAAACCTGCAGGTTATGACCTGTTCGCGGGCCTGGGTGGAGCCTGCGAGCTGTGGTCGTTCGCCCATTTTTCTCGGGACCTGCCTCAAACCGACAAGCTGCCCGCGTCATCATGAAGTTCATCAGCCATCTGTTTTCGTTTCTCGTCCTGACTGGCCTAGCGGCCGCTTGCGGCGTGGCATTGCTGGTCGCCGACATCACCAGGGACCTGCCCGACTATCGCGAACTGGCGGATTGGGAGCCGGCAGTCATGACCCGGGTCTACGCTTATGATGGCGCGTTGCTCGCCGAATATGCGCGCGAGCGTCGGCTTTTCCTGCCGATCGCCGCCGTACCCGACCGCGTCAGGCATGCGTTCCTGTCGGCGGAAGACAAGAGCTTCTACAGCCATTCGGGCATTGATCTTTCCGGGCTTGCCAACGCTGTTTGGGCCAACATGGCCAACTTCGGCTCTGGTCAGCGCATGATCGGCGGATCGACCATCACGCAGCAGATTGCCAAGAACCTGCTGCTTTCTTCGGACCGCACGCTGGAGCGCAAGATCCGCGAGGCGGTGCTGTCAGTGCGTATCGAACGCGCCTTCTCCAAGGACGAGATCCTCGAGCTCTACTTCAACGACGTCTATTTCGGGCTCGGCGCCTATGGCGTTGCCGAAGCGGCACTGACCTATTTCGACAAGCCGGTCGCGGAACTTTCGGTTGCCGAAGCCGCCTATCTTGCCGCGCTGCCCAAGGGGCCGAACAACTACAATCCTGATCTCAACGCCGAGCGGGCCATCGAGCGACGCAACTGGGTGATCGGCCAGATGTTGCGCAACGGATTTCTCGATCGCGGTGATGCGCGCGCGGCGGCGGCCTTGCCGCTCGGCACGAAGAAGCGTCCACCGAACCTGCTGGTGGCCGACGCCAATTACTTTACCGAGGCAGTACGCAGGCAGGTCGCCGAGCAATATGGCGACGCCGCGCTCTACACGGCCGGCCTTGCCGTGCGCACGACGCTCGATCCCAAGCTGCAGGCGGCAGCAGTCAGGGCGTTGCGGCGCGGGCTCGTCAATTATGACCAGGGCAGGGGCTTTCGCGGACCGGTGGCGCGCATTGCGGCCGATGGCGATTGGCAGCAGGCGCTTGATAGCATCGTGCCCTTGGCCGACGTGCCGGAATGGCGCCTGGCGGTGGTGCTCGGCACGACCGACGGGGGCGTCGAGATCGGTCTCCGCCAGGGTTCCGGCAGCCGGCGGGAGCGAGAGATCGCCCATATCGGCGGCAAGTCGATGCGCTGGGCGCTGAAGCGACCCGGCGGTGCCAACAAGGGCAAGGCGTTGGCTGGCGTGCTTGCGCGCGGCGATGTCATTTATGTCGAGAGGCAGGACGACGGCTATGTGCTGCGGCAAGTTCCTGATGTGCAGGGCGCGCTCGTTTCTATGGATCCTCATACCGGCCGTGTGCTGGCGAGCGTTGGCGGCTTCTCCTTTGCCCAGTCGGAATTCAACCGCGCGACGCAGGCCTATCGCCAGCCGGGATCGGCATTCAAGCCCTTCGTCTATGCTGCGGCCCTGGACATCGGCTACACGCCGGCAGCACTGGTGATGGACCAGCCGATAGCACTTCCCGACGGTGCCGGGCGGATCTGGAAGCCGAAGAACTATGACGGCCGCTTCAGCGGACCATCGACCTTGCGCACGGGGCTCGAAAGAAGTCGCAACCTGATGACGGTGCGCCTTGCGCGGCATGTCGGCATGGATGTGGTGGCTCAGTACGGCCAGAGCTTCGGCATCTACGACAAGCTCAAGCCTTATTTGCCGATGTCGCTGGGCGCTGGCGAGACCACGCTGATGCGCCTGGTTTCGGCCTATGCCGTCATCGCCAACGGTGGCAAGTCCGTTCAGCCGTCGATGATCGACCGGGTCCAGGATCGACACGGGAAGACCATCTTCCGCCACGACGGCCGCAGCTGCGATGGCTGCGACGCCGCGGAGTGGCAGGATCAGCCGGAACCGGTGCTGCAGGACATGCGCGAATACGTGCTCGACCCCATGACCGCCTATCAGGTCACCTCGATGATGCGCGGCGTTGTCGAGCGTGGCACCGCGACGAGCGTGTCTGTGCTCGGCGTTCCGGTCGCCGGCAAGACCGGCACCACCAATGACGAGAAGGACGTCTGGTTCATAGGCTTCACGCCCAACATCGTGACCGGCGTTTTTCTTGGCTACGACACGCCCAAGCCAATGGGATATGGCGAATCCGGCGGTGGGCTGGCAGCACCTGTCTTCATCGACTTCATGAAGGTTGCCCTCAAGGGCAAGCCGGTTGCCGAATTTCCGGTGCCTGAAGGGATGACGTTCGAGAGCGTCGACCGGCGCAGCGGAAGGCGCGTGGCAGCCGGTAGTGTCGGCTCGATCCGGGAGGCCTTCAAGCCGGGTACCTCGCCCTGCGTCGCCGACTGCCCGGTCATCGACGGTTTCGAATCGTCCGACATCGTCACGTCGACGATCCCGGCCGTGGGCGGCATTTCGCCCGTGCTGCGCGACAAGCTGCTCAACAGCACCGGCGGGCTTTACTGAGATGAGGAAGAGTGGCGCAAGGGCTGGTATCCGCATCCGGCTTGTCATGACAGTGTTTGCCCTGCTGTTTGCTGCCATCGGGACGCGGCTGGTGCAGCTTGGCCTGACCGGCAGCGAGCGTCCGGCATACGCCTTCCGGGAGGTGGCCAACGCCAGACCGCAGATCCTGGACCGGAATGGCGTGCTGCTGGCAACCGACCTGCCGAGTGCGTCCGTCTATGCCGAGCCGCGCTATGTGCCCGACGTCGACGAGGCGGTCGAAAAACTGGTCGCCATCTTTCCGGACCTCGACGCGCGCCAACTTCATCAGCGGCTGAAAAGCGATGCCGCATTCGCCTGGCTCAAGCGCCAGGTCACGCCGTCACAGAAGCAGGCGCTGTGGAATGCCGGGCTTCCAGCCATCGGGCTCCGCTCGGAGAAGCGCCGCATCTATCCCAACGGCTCGCTGGCCGCCCATGTGCTCGGCGCTGTCGATCTCGACAATGTCGGCATCTCGGGCATCGAGAAGTGGATCGATGGCCAGGGCCTGCAGGACCTCAATCTCGCCGGCATGACCGGCGATTTCAGGCAATTGCAGCCGGTGACGCTGTCGATCGATGTCCGCATCCAGCACGCCCTTGCCGACGAAACCCTGAAAGCAATGGCACGCTTCAAGGCCAAGGCCGGCGCCGGCCTGCTGCTCGACGTCGACAATGGCGAAGTGCTGGCGTTGGCGTCGTTTCCGGATTTCGACCCCAACGTTCCCATCGATGCGCTGCAGCCCGAGCGCCTCAACCGCATCAGCGCCGGCGCGTTCGAAATGGGCTCGACCTTCAAGGCGCTGACCACCGCCATGGCACTCGATTCCGGACAGTTCACGCTGAAGTCGGTCATTGATGCGCGCAAGCCACTGCAGTTCGGACGGCAGATGATCCACGACTATCGCGGCAAATACCGCATGCTGACCATTCCGGAAGTGTTCATCTACTCCTCCAACATATCGACGGCCAGGATCGCGATGACCTTGGGCGGCGAAGCGCAGCGGGCCTTTCTGACGCGCTTTGGCCTGATGTCGCGGCTGCGCACCGAACTTCCGGAGAGTGCCGCACCGATCCTTCCGCGAAGCTGGGGCGAGGTGACAACGGCGACCGTCTCATTCGGCCATGGCATCGCGGTGACGCCGTTGCAGGCGAGCATGGGCATCGCGGCGCTGGTCAATGGCGGCCGCCTGATCACGCCGACCTTCATCAAGGGCGCTCCGGTGGCCGGTCGTATCGTCGGCTCCGGGCTTGTCTCGCCAGGGACGGCGGATGCGATGCGTTATCTCCTGCGCTACAACGCGGAGGCCGGTTCGGCCAGGAACGGCGCCGTCGCGGGCTACCTCGTCGGCGGCAAGACGGGCACGGCGGAGAAGGTCGTCAACGGGCGCTACGTCGACGACCTGGTGATGACGTCATTCATGGCCGTCGTTCCCGTCGACAAGCCGAGATATCTGCTGCTGACGATCCTCGACGAACCCAAGGGACTTCCGGAAACGCACGGGTTCAGGACTTCGGGCTGGAATGCCGTGCCCCTTGGTGGTGCGATCCTCCGGCGCGTCCTGCCGATGCTTGGCCTGGAGCCGCAGTTTGTCCGGACCGGCGTCGCCTACCGCGAAGGCGAGGATGTTGACGCGGCTGGCGAGCTTTGAAGCCCTGATTGGGATCATCCCGTGGTTGTACCCCTTGTGCTAAACTCAATTTAAATTGTTTGCATGCAAACAGCCTCCACGGGATTTTTCGGGGAGGCTGTGGTGCTTAAACGCTTCTGGCAATCGACAAGCGGCAATTTCGCGATGATGTTCGCGATCATGCTGCCTGTGCTGTTGGCCGCCGTCGGCTTCGCGCTCGACGTCGCCAATCTGATGAAGGCCAGATCGGACCTGCAGAACGCGCTCGACTCCGCCGTGCTGGCGGCCTCGCGGCTGAGCGACCAGACCGGGACCCGCAACGACACCTTCAACGCGTTCTTCGCCACCAACATTGCCAACAGACCGTCGTTGATCAACGCCAAGGCCAAGCTCGTCGTCGAGCAGAGCGTCAATCACATCAAGACGACCGCCACAGCCGACGCCGACGTCAAGCTGAACTTCGCTTTCATCTTCGGCCAGAGCGCGAAGGTCGCCGCTGCCGCCAATGCCTTTGAATCGAATGCCAAGCTCGAGGTTGCGCTGGTGCTGGATAACACCGGCTCGATGGGCGCCGCCAACATGGCGGCACTGATCGAAGGTTCCAAGGAGATCATCAAGGCCTTGCAGAAGGTCAAGGACGACCGGCCCGAACGCCAGATCCGCGCCGCACTGGTGCCGTTCGTGACCGCTGTGAACATCAAGAGTGCTGAGGGATTCGTTCAGTCCTGGGTGGATATGCGGGACGAGGTGCCGTTGGACGACAAGTCATGGAACGGCAAGAACTTCGAACCCAACAAGGACGCAAAGGGCAAGGACAAGAGCCGTGTCGGCCACTGGAAGCTCTTCAAGGACTTGGAGAAGAACTGGAAAACCGGGCCCAAGGGGGAATGGAAAGGCTGCGTCGAAGCGCGCCGCGATGAGTACGCTCTGCTTGACATCGCACCTGACATCACCTTGCCGGATACCTTGTTCGTACCCTATTTCGCGCCGGATGAGCCTGGGGCGCCGGTCAAGTCACCCAACAGCCCCGATTATTTCAATAACAGCTACCTGGACGATGTCGTTGGCGGCACCAATGCCCAGAAGCAGAAATCCCAAGCGAAGTATTCCGACCCGACGGCGCGCGCCAACGCCAAGCTGAAGGAAACGCCCAACGATACCACCGGTCCGAACTATGGCTGCGCGACACCTGTCGTTCCGCTGACCGAGGATTTGGTGAAGCTAGGTGGCGACCCTGTCAAGAAGATCAAGGGTGAACTCGACAACATGACCTTCTGGTACGGTTCGGGGACCAACGTTTCCGAGGGCCTCGCCTGGGGCTATCGTGTCCTGTCGCCAGGCGCGCCGTTCACCCAGGGCGATGCCTTCAAGGCGCCTGATACCTCAAAGGTTGTCGTCGTCTTCACCGACGGCGAAAACAACGTCTTCGGCGCTTCCAAGGAAGCCATCAACAAGTCCGACTACGGTGCCTACAGCTACCTCGATACCGGGCGCATGGGGGCACTCGACCGCGCCGGTGCGCTCAAGAAGGTAAATGAAGCGACGAAGACCGTCTGCACCAAGCTGAAGGATCAGGACGTCATCGTCTACACGGTGGTTCTCGGCGCCGACACCCAGGCCAATCGCGATCTGTACAGCACCTGCGCAACCGGTCCGGCCTACTACTTCCCGACCAAGAACATCGCTGAGCTCAAGGCGGCGTTCCAGACCATCGCCAATTCGATCTCGCCGCTGCTGATCACGCACTGAAGGCTTCGCCGGGAGCCGGTGCCGAGACGAGTGCACCGCGCGCACTTTCGCGCGGCGCTTTCAGTGTCAAAGATAGTCCGCCCAATGGCGGGGCCGATCGTTACTGTGGTCCAGGCCGATGTCACGCCGAAGGTAACTTGGCAGTGCCTTGGGAGACTGACGTCGGCGGAATCGACGCAACGCGCGGCTGATCAGGCCAGAGATTTTTTTCATGGAGATATACGGCATTTGTTTCATGATTTGCCATGAGTTGCATGCCCTCCTGCGTCAGGTACAATGAAGGTGCATCACCCGATGCATGAGGGAATTTCATGCAGCCTGGCTCGCGGCTTCCACCCCTGCAGACGCTCCGCGCCATGGCCGCAGTGGCGCGTACGCGCAGCTTCACCCGAGCCGGGGAAGAGTTGGGCCTGACCCAGACGGCGATCAGCCATCAGATCGCGCAGCTTGAGGCGTGGCTGGGTACGCCACTGTTCGTGCGCAGCAGGAAAGGCGTCGAGCTGACCGTTTTGGCCGAAAAGGCGATACCTGACATCATCGAGGCCCTGTCGGCGCTGGAGGTGGTGCTCGAGAATGCGCGCCCCGGCCTCAGGAGCGAGCAGCTCAGCATTTCGACGACGCCGGAATTTGCCAGCCAGTGGCTGCAGCCGCGGCTCGGCGGCTTCTGCGCCGCTCACCCTGAGATCGAGGTCAGCGTGACCATTGAATACAGGCGCGCGCGATTCGACATCGAAAAGATCGGCATCGCCATCTGGCTGGCCGGATCCTTGCCGGGCACGGATGCTTACCGGCTCACGGACGACTACGAATTCGCCGTCTCATCGCCGGCCGTTTTTCGAACCCTGCCCAGCCGGCAGGCACTGCGCGCCGCACCCCTGCTGCGATATGAGGGCGCCCGGCACACTGTGCTGGACTGGGAGCGCTGGTATGGGCAGATCTACGACCGGAAGGAGAGGCTGCCGGCGGTCGATGGGTCGGATGATCCCTTCGACTTCCAGGCCGGGCCGAGTTTTCCGACCTTTTCCGACATGATCGCGGCGTGCCGGCAGGATGCCGGCCTGGCGCTGGTGCGGTCGTCTCTCGTTGCCGACGACCTCGTCGCCGGGCGTCTGGTCAAGTGTTTCGACGAGATGATCCCGTCGGATCTGCAGTACCATCTGGTGACTTCGCCGGCGCAGCGGCGAAGTTCAGGCGTGATCGCCTTCAGGCAATGGATCATCCAGCAGATGTCGGGCTAGCGGAGGCTGTCTCGCCGGCTGCATGCGATCTTGATGTGAGGAAGTGGTAGCGGGAAGTGGACTCGAACCACCGACCCCAGGATTATGATTCCCGTGCTCTAACCAACTGAGCTATCCCGCCAGGGTGGAGAAGGCTCGAAATGACTGTCTCGCTGGGAGGCAGGCGTCGAAGCGTTCGCCAAGGTCGGGCGGATATAATGTCTGGATGGCGAGCCTGTCAACAGTGAGATCGGGCAATTCCGGATAATTGTCGAGGCACGTCTGTCGGGCTTCCGGCAGCCCTTCAGGAGCGGCAGTCCGCGTCCGTCGCGCAGGCCTCGGGCGCCAATGGCGCAGCAGGCGGGGTTGAGTTAGCAAGGCGCGGGCACTATGTCTGCCGGCGTAATTCCCTTTGGAAAGAGCCTGATGAAACCGCGTATTGCAGTCCTTGGATGCGGCTATTGGGGCGGTAACCACATCCGCACCCTGAAGTCGCTTGGAGCCCTCCATGCCGTATCCGACGTCGATCCGGCGCGCGCGGAGCGTTTCGCCACGGAGCAGGGCTGTCTCGCGCTCACCCCGGACGAACTTTTCGCCCGCAGCGAGATCGATGCCGTGGTCATGGCGCTGCCGCCGCAATTCCACGCCGACTTTGCGGTGCGTGCCGTTGAAGCCGGCAAGGACGTGCTGGTCGAAAAGCCGATCGCCTTGACCGTGCCCGACGCCGAGCGCGCCGTGAAGGCCGCGCGCGACAATGGCCGTGTGTTCATGACCGGCCACGTGCTGCGCTTCCATCCGGCGTTCGAAGGGCTCAAGGCGCTTGTCGACAGGGGCGAACTCGGCGAAGTCGGCTACATCCATTCGCATCGCCTCGGCCTCGGCAAGTTCCACGCCGAAAACGATGCGCTGTGGGACCTTGCCCCGCACGACCTGTCGATGATCCTGGCAATCACCGGCACTGCCCCCATCGAGGTGCGCGGGGAGGGTGCCGCGGTGCTCAACCACCTTAGCGATTTCGCCCACCTGCATATGCGCTTCCCCAACGGCCTGCGCGGGCACCTGTTTGCGTCGCGGCTCAATCCCTATCGCGAGCGCCGGCTGACCGTCGTCGGTACCAAGGGCATGGCGGTATTCGACGATGTCGAGCCGCTGGAGCGCAAGCTTGCGCTGTATCGTCATGCTGTGTGGCAGGATGAGGGGCAGTGGACGTCGACGATGAACGAGCCGACCTATATCGAGCTCGAAAATGCCATGCCGCTGACGCGCGAACTCGAGCATTTCATCCATTGCATCCAAACGCGCGAAGAGCCGCGCACGGGTGCTGATGAAGCGCTGGGGGTGCTGAGGATTCTGACTGCGGGCACTGTTACGCACGACTGAAATCAAGGGGAATAGGGCAGTAAGGGAGTAGGGCGGTATTTTGCTAGAAACCTACTGCCTTATGGCCTTACTGCCCTGTTCCCCCAATTCCTATTCCGCCGCAATCGTCCCCGGCGTTGCTGCCAGGCGCGACAGCATCGCTTCCGCGTCGGCGTGCCGCTCGGAGCGCTCGATGAAGCCGCCGCCAAAGACGCGCGTCTCGTCGCCCTCGTCGGAATAGAGCACGCAAGCCTGTCCCGGTGCGATGCCCGATTCGCCGTCGACCAGTTCGACCCAGGTGGCGCCATTGCGATGATGCAGCACGACCGGACGGGGCGGGCGCGACGAGCGCACCTTGGCGTAAAGTTCGAGGCCGCTTGCAGGCACGGACGACAGGGCTTCGTCGCCGAGCCAGTTCATGCCACGCAGGAAGATCTTGTGCGTCTCCAGCGCCTCGCGCGGGCCGACGACGACACGGGCGCGCTCGGCATCGATGTGCACGACATAGAGCGGCTCGCCCGAAGCGATGCCGATGCCGCGGCGCTGGCCGATGGTGTAGCGCAAGATGCCTTCATGGCGGCCAAGCACGCGACCGTCGATATGCACGATGTCGCCAGGGTTGGCGGCCGATGGCCTGAGCTTGGCGATGATGTCGGAATATTTGCCCTGCGGCACGAAACAGATGTCCTGGCTGTCCTGCTTGGTGGCAACCGTCAGGCCCATCCGTTCGGCTGCGGCGCGAACGTCGGGCTTGGACATGCCGCCAAGCGGAAAGCGCAGATAGTCGATCTGCTCCTGCGTGGTGGCGAAAAGGAAATAGCTCTGGTCGCGGTCGGCGTCGACAGGGCGGTACAGCGCGCGATGGGCGCCGTTCTGCTTGGAGCGGATGTAGTGGCCGGTGGCCAGCGCATCGGCGCCCAGTTCACGCGCCGTGGCAAGCAGATCGGCGAACTTGACGGTCTGGTTGCACGAGACGCACGGAATCGGCGTTTCGCCGGCGACGTAGCTTTCGGCGAACGGGTCGATGACGGCCTTGCGGAAGCGCTCTTCATAGTCGAGCACGTAATGCGGAATGCCGAGCGTCTCGGAGACGCGGCGGGCGTCGGCGATGTCCTGTCCGGCGCAACAGGAGCCGGCGCGATGGGTCGCAGCACCATGATCGTAGAGCTGAAGCGTGACGCCGACGACGTCATAACCCTCCTGTTTGAGCAGGCCGGCCACGACTGAAGAGTCGACACCGCCCGACATGGCTACAACCACGCGGGTGTCTTCGGGGCGTCCGGGCAGGTCCAGGCTGTTCATCGGGATTGCGTTCCGCTGTCTTAAGGTCGGCTGCATGCCAATGGCTGCAATATAGGTCAAGCCTCTTCGCAGTGCCACCCGAAGCGGCCTGGTTCACCTTTTTCGGCGACAAACCAGCCAACTCGGCAGGTGGTTAAATTGCGGACCGAGAGTCTAACGTTCTGTTCACGTTCGTTACTTAGCTCTTAGTACACGCTTAGGCAATTTTTAAAGCTGTGGCGCTAGTGTGGCAGGTGATTGGGTCTTTGAGTTTTTAGTAGAGAGTACGATGACCGATCTGGTTAGACCGCGTGTCAAATATGTTATCGGGCCGGACGGCAGCCCGCTTACGATTGCCGATCTGCCCCCGACCAACACGCGCCGGTGGGTTATCCGCCGAAAGGCGGAAGTGGTCGCTGCGGTCAGGGGAGGGCTGCTCAGTCTCGACGAAGCGTGCCAACGCTACAAGTTGACGACCGAGGAGTTCTTGTCCTGGCAAGCCTCCATTGACGAATACGGCCTTGCCGGCCTGCGCACCACGCGCATCCAGCAATACCGTCACTGACACCGGCCGTTGCGGCCAACCAACAAGAAAGGGTGCGGCTTGCCGCACCCTTTTTGCATTTGAGCGACGATTTCCTGGCGATCTATACCGTCAGCACCACCTTGCCCTTGGGTTTTGTCGCAAGGAATGCATGAGCCGCGCCTGCTTCTTCGAGCGGGAAGCTTTTGGCGACGTGGATCTTGAGCTTGCCGGATTCGGTCAGCTTCGCCAGCTCTTTCAGGCCTTCGCCATCTGGGCGCACAGAGATACGTTCGACCCTGATGCCGCGTGCGGCGGCTTCGGCCGCTGCCTTGTCGCTGAGGCCGAGCAGGACGACGAGCGTGCCGCCATCCTTCAGCGCCTTCAGCGATTCCTCTGGATGGTCGCCGCCGAGTGCCTCGAAGACAACGTCGACCGGGCCGGCCTTGGCGACGAAATCGTCCGAGGTGTAGTCGATCACCTCGTCGGCGCCGAGAGATCGGACGAAGTCGACCTTGCCGGGGCTCGCCGTGGCAATGACATAAGCGCCGCGTGCCTTGGCGATCTGCACGGCGATATGGCCGACGCCGCCGGCGGCCGCCTGGATCAGGACGCGATCGCCCGCTTTGAGTTTTCCAGCCGTCACCAGGCCTTGCCAGGCGGTCAAGCCGGCGAGCGGCAGTGCTGCCGCCGCCGCGTGATCGAGCGCCTTTGGCTTGTGCGCCAACTCACTTGCAGGTGCCGTCGCAAGCTCGGCATAGGTTGCGGCTTGCGCAGGGAAATTGGGCATGCCGAAGACCTCGTCGCCAGGCGCAAAGCCATTGGCTCCGGCACCAACTGCCTCGACGGTTCCCGACAAGTCCCATCCGAGCACGAAGGGCGGCTCGCCCAAAAGCGGGTAGAAGCCGCCGCGCACGGCGGCGTCGACGGGGTTTACGCCCGCTGCCTTGATGCGGATCAGCACGTCGCCGGCCTTGATCTGCGGGGTTGGCCGCTCGGCGATCTCGAGCACTTCAGGTCCGCCAACGGTGTTCTGGGTAATGGCACGCATGAGAATGTCCTCCTTGGATGAACGCATGTGCCACTATCATTTGGATAGTATCATTCTGTTGTCTAGAATGTACCTCGATGATATATAGGTACCCCATGGATAGTGAATGCGCCCCCGACACCCCTTTCGGCTATGACGCCTTCCGGCGCGAATGCATGTCGCACACCGTGCTCGAGATGCTGGCGAGCAAGTGGGTCTACCTGGTCGTTGGAGCTTTGAAGCCGGGCAGGCGGCGCTATGGCGAACTGCAACGCAAGGTCGAGGGCATCACGCCCAAGATGCTGACGCAGACACTTCGCATTCTGGAGCGTGACGGGCTGGTGCGGCGCGAGATCTTTCCGGTCATTCCGCCGCGCGTCGAGTACGAGCTGACCGATCTGGGCTGCAACCTGTCCGACTTGCTCAACCAGATCAGGGTCTGGGCGGAGCGCCATGCGCCCGAAATTCGTGATTCGCGTGCCCAGTCATTGGCCGGCGGGGATGAGCCGGCTGAATTTCGGGCGTAGAGCGCGGCGCGCCTGACTGGATGCCTCAGGCCTTGAGCCTGCGCGGCGCCGCTAAATTATTGAAAAGCTGACTATTTTTAGCCGATCATCGCGCTGCGGCCGGTGCTGTCGGTGTCGCGCGTGGTGCGATCGCGCGATTCCAGCATCTCTGCCTTGGACAGCTCCGCTTCAGCTTCGGCGAGTAAGGATTCGGCAGCGGCGCGCTGTTGCGCCAGGTCATGCTGGGAGTTCTTCAGATTGTCACGTCGTTGCCGCGCGGCCTTGGCGAAGGTCGGATAGGCGAAATGATTGAGATCGGTGATCCCCGCCTTCTTTTCCTCGGCGACGATCTGCAGTTCGAGCTCGCTGGCCATGCGGTCGAACTCGGCGATCATCGAATCAAGCTGCATCAGCTGCCGGCGCTTCTCGTTCACCTGAAACTGCTTGAGCCTGACCAGGTTCTCACGTGATTTCATGACCCGACACTCCCGAACACCGAAAAACGCACTTCTACTCGCCTACTCCGGCCCCAAGGGACCGTGCCGCACCAGAACCGGTTCTGAACACCCGACTATGGAAAACAAACTTTTAAAGTTTTTCTCCGCCGGTAACCATTCGTTTACGGGCATCGTTAATCATACCCATCGAGACTTAAGGCCCGGTAAAGATTCTGGTTTTCGCTGCGAATGTGATCGGGCCGTCTCCGGAGTCGCTTAGTCAGCCTTGTTAATGCGTCGCGTTAAGATGTTGACAGTGTGATTCATGATTGGATTCAAGAGGGTGTATGCGCCGGTTAAAATTTCTGATATGGTCTTCCATACGAAATTAGGTTTTGTTAACCATTCGATGGCAGCCTCCGATTCAGGTAAGCACTGGGCCGGCAAGGTTTGGACCGCGAAGACGTTCCGGCAGCAGAAAAGGGGATTTGAATGCGCGTTCTGCTGATAGAAGACGACAGTGCAACCGCACAGAGCATCGAACTGATGCTTAAATCGGAAAGCTTCAACGTCTATACGACCGATCTCGGCGAAGAAGGTGTCGATCTCGGCAAGCTTTATGATTACGACATCATCCTTCTCGACCTGAACCTGCCTGACATGTCGGGCTACGAGGTTCTGCGCACTTTGCGCCTGTCCAAGGTCAAGACGCCGATCCTGATCCTCTCCGGCATGGCCGGCATCGAGGACAAGGTGCGCGGCCTGGGCTTCGGCGCCGACGACTACATGACCAAGCCGTTCCACAAGGACGAGCTGGTGGCGCGCATCCACGCCATCGTCCGCCGTTCCAAGGGCCACGCCCAGTCGGTCATCATCACCGGCGACCTGATCGTCAATCTCGACGCCAAGACTGTCGAGGTCGGTGGCCAGCGCGTGCATCTGACCGGCAAGGAATACCAGATGCTGGAGCTGCTCTCGCTGCGCAAGGGCACCACGCTGACCAAGGAAATGTTCCTCAACCACCTCTATGGCGGCATGGACGAGCCGGAACTGAAGATCATCGACGTCTTCATCTGCAAGCTGCGCAAGAAGCTTGACGCGGCATCCGGCGGCCAGAACTTCATCGAAACTGTCTGGGGCCGTGGCTATGTGCTGCGTGAGCCGGAAGAGCTTCGCGAAATCGCCTGATTTCTTCTGATTACTTCAGTCAAAACCCGGCCTTCGAGCCGGGTTTTCTTTTTTCCACGCATGGATTCGCGAGGATGCCCCGGCAGTCTGCCGGTCCGGTCGATCCAGAGGACCGAATCAGGCGGCGATGTCGAAGGCGCGGAAACGGTCGAGCAGCTGCGGCCTGGTGAAGGGCTTCAGCAGGTAACCCTGCGCACCGGCGCGCTTGGCCCGCATGATGGCGCCGATGTCGACCTCGGTCAGGCAGATCGCGATCTGCGGCTTGACGCGGCCGTCAATCGCACGGACGCGGCGGATGAAGTCGGTTGTGCCCATATCCTCGAGCCCACCATCGACGACGATGATGTCGGGCATGTCGTAGGCGCACATATCCAGCCCCTCGGCGCCGGTTGCCGCCTCGACGACAACCATTTCCGGGCCATTGAGGATGCGTTTGGCGACTTTGCGGATGACGCTCGAATCATCGACGAACAGGCAGCGCTTCATATCCCGGTCCTTTTTGCGGGAGCCGAACGCGTCAGTCGCGCCGGATACATCGCGAACATAGCGAGGTTGCGTAAAGAAGCCGAAAACCCGAATGGTAAAATTCTTGGAAACATTGCGCAAACGCGCTGTTATTGAGCCTGTAAGCCGGCCAACAACAAGGCAGCCGCACGCAATCACCACGGCGTTGCCGAGCGGCCAACAATAATTGTGCTTTACTATATTGAAAAAGCTGCGCCGATCACTCGGCGGTGAGCAGGATCTCTTCGGGCGTCGCGTGGATCGAGATCGTCATACCGGCTTCGCGCGCCAGCAGCAGCGTATAGTAGGGCTGCACCGAATGGGCGTCGATCGGCTCTTCGGGCTTGTGGCCGGAGTGCAGTTCGAGGAATTTCGGCGGCACGCGCAGCATCGGGCCGCTCGCCGACAGGGTGAATTTGGGTGCCGTTTCGACGTTGTCGAGCGTCACGCTGAGCTTGCCGCCACGCGGGATCGCAGCATGGGCGACGAGCAGCAGGTTGAGCAGAAGCTTGACCTTGTTCTTGGGCAGCAGCGCGCGCCCACCACTCCAGGCCAGCTCCGGCTTTTCGTTCTTGAGGAACGCGGTCGCAACCGATTCGGCGTCGCCGGTGTCGATCAGCATGCCGGCCGAACCAGCTGCGCCAAAGGCGATGCGGGCGAATTGCAGCCGCGCCGAGGCGTTGCGGGCGCTGGTGCGGATGAGCCGCATCGCATCCTCGTCGGCGCCGCCTTCGTCGAGCAGTTCGAGGCCATTGTTGATGGCGCCGACCGGCGAGATGATGTCGTGGCAGACACGGCTGCACAGTAGCGCTGCGAGATCAGGGGCGGAAAGCGTCAACAACTCGGCCATGAACGGCATCCCTCGGGCAAATGGCTTGAACCACGATCTTGCGGCCATGCAATCCGGCAGTGCGAATCAGGGCTGGCCTTACAGTACTCTTGGTTACACAGCGCCGCCTCATGCGGCAAGAAACAGCGGCCAACCCTTGCGCAAAATGGTGGCTTTTCTGCGCAAATCCGGGCTTTTTAACAGCTGTTCGTGCCATTGAACCGCCATCTTCGTCGGTCAGTTTAATGGTTGAAAAAGGATTACGGCATAGTTTGCCGAAGTTGGACCAGCCAGCCGCCATCAAGAGTTGCAGCGGGTCCGGGGCGTCGAGAAAGTGTGCTCCCTGACGGAGATTTGGAAGCATGATTTCCCGATTCTATGGCCGGACGTTTGCCCGGCTGGTTGCCGCGATGTTCGTCCTTGTCGGCGTTCTGGCATTTTCGACATCTGCGTCTCGCGCGCAGCAATATACCTCGCAGGAGATCCTTGATTCCGGCCATCGCTTCTTTGGCTCGACATCTGGCGGTCTTGCCAGCGTGGTCGAGAAGGTTTTCGCGTCCTATGGCCTGCCGAACGGCTATGTGCTCGGCGAAGAGGGATCGGGCGCCTTTGTCGGCGGCCTGACCTATGGCGAGGGCACGCTCTACACCAAGAACGCCGGCGACCATAAGGTGTTCTGGCAGGGGCCTTCGCTCGGCTGGGATTTCGGCGGGCAGGGCTCGCGTACGATGATCCTGGTCTACAATCTGGACGACGTGAACAATCTCTATGATCGTTATGGCGGCGTTGCGGGCTCGGCCTATGTCGTCGCAGGCGTCGGCTTCAACGTCCTCAAGCGCGGCAACATCCTGCTTGTGCCGGTGCGTACCGGTGTCGGCGCGCGACTGGGTGTCAATCTCGGCTACCTGAAGTTGACCCAGCAGCCGACCTGGAATCCGTTCTGATTGTGTGAAGAACGGATCGATTGGCCGCCATTTTGTTGCAGCGGTGCTGGATTCCTGCCATGGGAACATGGCAAACTCGCGCCTGTCCGTAACGGGTAAAGTGCCTTGGTCCAGTCGATCCTGTTTTTCGTTCTTGGCTTCCTGACCGCTGGCTTTGTGGTGCTGTTGATTGCGCCGTCGGTCTGGCGGCGCGCCGTTTCGGTCACCCGCCAGCGGGTCGAAGCCAAGCTCCCGATGACGCTCGACGAAATCCGCGCCGACAAGGACAGTCTGCGCGCCGAGCACGCCATGGCGTTGCGCAAGGTCGAGGTGAAGCTCAAGGCATCGCAGGAAAAGCTTCTGACGCAAGCCGTCGAGCTCAGCCGCAGCCGTGAGGCGCAAAAGGCGATCGCCACCGATCATGCCACCAAGGATCGCACCGTCAGCGAGCTTGAAGCCGCGCGCGGCAGCCTGAACCAGGACATCTCCAAGCGCGACGAACAGATCAAGGCGCTTGCCGCCCAGCTCGTCGAGGCGGAAGGCATGCTGGAAAAGCGGGCGCAGGAGATCGAGGAAATCGGCAGGCTCTATGACGAGGCCAGCCTTTCCTCGAGCAACCGCCAGATCGAACTGGTGAGCCGCGAAAGCCAGATGGGCAAGCTGTCGGACGACATGTCGGCGCTGCGCAATCAGCACAAGAGCAGCGACCTTCGCCTCGCCGAACTCGAAGCCGACAACAAGGCAGTGCGCGAGGCGCTGAAGGCCGAGACCAAGCGCGCCGGCGAGCTCGACAGGAAATTGCAGCAGATGGTGTCTTCATTGAGCGATCGCGACGACAAGCTGGAGCGGCGCGAGGCCGAGCTCGGCCGGTTGCGTGAAAGCGAACTTGCCCGCGTGCGCGACCAACTGAAGGGTCCGCAAGGCGTGCCCGAGGCTGCGACGGTCAACGGTACGGCCCAGGCGATGGAACGGGAGCGCCTGGAAGGGCGGCTGACCACGCTAACGCGCGAGAACAAGCGGCTGAAGGGTGAACTGTCGAAGGCAGGACGCGGCAAGTCGTCGCCCGGCGAGGATTCCCAGCTGCGCGAGCAGATGCACGAACTGGCAGCCGAGGTCGTGGCACTCACGGCGCGGCTCGAAGGCGCCGACTCGCCGATCGCCAAGGCGCTTGCCGGTTCTGGCGATGCCCGCATGCCGGTCAGCGGCGATACGCCCGCGGTGATCAGCCTTGCCGACCGGGTCCGGGCGCTCCAGAAGCCGGTGCCCGCCGAGTAGGTTAATCAGACGCTTCGGTGAAGTGGTGCAGCGCGATCGCCGAGGCGGCCGCGACGTTCAGGCTGTCGAAACCAGGCGCCATCCTGATCCTTGCCGTCGTCAGCCTTTTCAGCAGGGGCTCGGGCAGTCCTTCGCCTTCGGTGCCGAGATAGAGCGCCAGCCGCTTGGGGCGGCGGATGTCTCTGATATCGGCCTTGCCCGCCGGCGATAGCGCCAACTGTTCAAAGCCGTGGCGGGTGAGCGCGTCGGCAAGCTCGCCGGCGGTTCCGCCAACTGCGAAAGGCACCTTGAGGGCTGCGCCGACCGACACCCTGATTGCCTTGCGGTAGAGTGGATCGCAGCAAGTCTGGTCGAGCAGCACCGCATCGGCGCCAAAGGCTGCCGCGTTGCGGAAGATCGAGCCGATATTGTCGTGGTTGGAGATGCCGACCGGCACCGCCACCAGCGCGCGTTCGGGCAGGGCGGCGAGCACCTCGTCGACCGAAGCCGCCATGCCCTTGCGGCCGATGGCCAGGATGCCGCGATGCATGTGAAAGCCTGATATGGCATCCATCACTGTGCCCGAGGCGATATAGACCGGCATGGTGTCAGGCGCGAGGCCGAGCGTCTCGACCATGCCCGCGAGGCGGTTTTCGAGCACCAGCACCGATTCCGCTTCAAAGCGGCCAGCGCAAAACAACACGTTGAGAACGACCTTGCCCTCGGCGACGAAGCGCCCTTCGCGGCCGACAAGATCGCGCTCGCGGATGTCGAGATAGGGCGCGACGCGTGGGTCGGCCGGGTCGTCGATGCGGATGATGTTCATGGTTGCTTCATAGCGGAGGGCAGTCCGCTATGGGAGCCTGGAAAAGGCTTTGTCCGCTTGAAGATCAGGCGTTCTCGAAGATGCCTTCCAGCGTGCCGAGCAGCTTGCGCACGGCTTCGGACTTGCAGGTGTAGTAGATCATCTGCCGGTCGCGACGTGTTTCGACCAGTTCTTCGTTGCGCAGGCGCGCCAGGTGCTGCGACAGCGCCGACTGGCTCAGCGACACCTTTTCGGCGATCGCGCCCACCGACATTTCGGTGTCGAGAAGGTGGCTCATGATCATCAGCCGCTTTTCGTTGCCCATAAGAGTGAGCAAGGAAGCAGCGGCCTCCGCGTTGGCCGTCAGTTTTTTCGGTTTCATGGGTACCCCGTGTATCCGTCATGTTCTCCGGCGCCATGGGGGCAACAACGCCGAATTACCAAACCAGATCGTCAGTGGAATCAGTAGCGGATCTGGCTAATATATGACAAATCAGCTTTCATTCAAAAAATCAAGACTTTGCTGCGCGGCCTTCTTTTGCCATTTCGACAAGGCTCCGTCTGAGATCAGCGGCTTCGACAAGCATATTCGGGAAAAGCACCCGTCCGGTCTCGTCGCCGGCAGCCAGATCCATGCCTTCCGGATCGAAGCCGCTGAGCACCCAGCCCTTGTCGTCAAGACGGCCGAAATGACTGGCGTAGATGGCCGTCGCCTCGGTGTGATCCGAATTCATGTGGTCGAGCGCGGACTGCTCCGCAGCGGCGATCGCGTCCACCGCAGGACCTGCAAGCAGCAGGTCGTCGCGGCGCAGCAGATAGGCCTTGCCGAAGCCGCCATTGAGGTTGGCGCGCTCCAACTCCAGCCGGAAGACGGTAAAGTCGGTGAGGCCGATATAAAGCTTGGCCTTGGGGTTGCGGTTGACATAGCGGCGCTCGGCGCGGGCGTATTCCGGCGTACCGCGTTCGAGCTTTCGCGCCCGGCAGAACAGCGTGATGCGCGGATGGGCGAGGGGATCGCCCTTGCCGACCTCCCCGACCAGAAGCGAACAGACGGGGTTGGCGACGATGCCCTTGGTGTGGGCGGAAAGCTCGGAGATCAGGATCAGCGGCGTGCCGTCGACGTCGGTCGCCGTGCCGACCCGGCTGGCGAGTGGCGAGCCGGTTTCCGGCTCGATGACGGCCAGCGCGCCATGTCGGGCCTTGCGCATCAGCGAACGCGCGAGCGCTGTCGCTTCCGCGGTGGTCTCCAAAAAGACGTCCTTCTTGCGCTCTTCCACTGCTTCACCATTAAATATGACCAATTCAATCTACTTATCCAATGCAGCCGGGCTTTGGCAAGGGTGTCGTTTCGCCACAAGCACAACAGCCCCGGAAGCTTGCGCTGCCGGGGCTGCAGGATAACCGATCTTGGGATGGCTGACGCCTATTTCGGCGCCATGCGGATGGCGCCGTCGAGGCGAATGGTCTCGCCGTTGATCATCTGGTTCTCGATGATGTGCAGGGCGAGCGCGCCATATTCCGACGGTTCGCCGAGACGCGACGGGAACGGCACCGCAGCACCGAGCGAATCCTGCACCTCCTGCGGCATCGCCGCCATCATCGGGGTCTTGAAGATGCCCGGCGCGATTGTCGCGACACGGATGCCCGAGCGCGACAGGTCGCGGGCGATCGGCAGGGTCATGCCGACGACGCCGCCCTTGGAGGCGGAGTAGGCCGCCTGGCCGATCTGGCCATCATAGGCGGCAACCGAAGCGGTGTTGATGATGACGCCGCGCTCGCCACCGGCCAGCGGCTCGAGCTTGGCTGCGCCATCGGCAAACAGCCGGATCATGTTGAAGGAGCCGATCAGGTTGACCTCGATCACCTGGCGGAACACGCTGAGCGGATGCGGGCCGTCCTTGCCGACAGTCTTCACGCCGACGGCGATGCCGGCGCAATTGACGAGGATGCGGGCCGTGCCGAGCTTGGCTTGGACGTCCGCGAAGGCTGCGACTGCGCTCTCTTCGTTGCTGACGTCGCAGCGCACGGCTATGCCGCCAATGTCGGCTGCAACCTTTTCGGCGCGCTCAAGGCTGAGATCGAAGATTGCAACCTTGGTGCCCTTGGCTGCGAGCGCGCGTGCGGTGGCTTCGCCAAGGCCGGAGCCGGCGCCGGTGACCACTGCGATCTGCCCATTTGGATTCATGTCAGCCTAGTCCTGTGTTGCTGTGAACGAATGGTCTAGCGCATCGGTCCGAAAACCGGAATCGGTTTTCGGCGAGCGCCGGCGCGCGCTGGTGTCAGGCCGGTTCCGGCGTGCGCTGCGGCGTCTTCGCCAGATCGGCGTGGCAGACTTCACCGGCAAGCAACGCCACGGCACCTGGCACGATCTCATGGGCGAGCAGGCGGTTGAGATCGACCGGCCGAGGCATTTCGATCTGCCCACGCGGGATGCGGGCAAAGCCGAGCGGCCCGTAATAGGGCTCGTCGCCGACCAGGATCACGGCGGGTTCGGTTGCCTTGGCGGCTGCGGCAAGCGCCATGGCGACCAGCTTGCGGCCGATGCCCATGTTCTTGAAGTCGGGGCGCACGGCGAGCGGGCCCAGCATCTGTGCCCGGCCGGCGCCGGCGGCGATCGGCGTCATCCTGACCGAGGCGATGACCTGGCCGCCATGCAAGGCAACGAAGGACAGCGAGCGGTCGTGCGGGCCACCTTCGCGGATCTTGTAGGCCGCGCGCGTGAAACGTCCCGGGCCAAAGGCCTCAGCGTTGATTTCATCGATTTCGAGGTCGTGCGCCGGCGCTTCCGGCATGTAGGTGACGTCGGTGAGGGTCATGTTCTTTGCAGTCCGGTATCGTGTGATGAGGTGCCGCGGGGCATGCCGCAGCAGTCGCAAGTTAGCGCTTCAAGCGCGTGCGCTCATTCGTCGTCGGTCGATCCGGATCTGTGCAAAGGTCTGCGACATAGAATGCCCGCTACCATCATTTTTCACGTCCGTCCATCGTGCATTTGGCCGATGTGCGCCCGGCGTTGACAATCCGTTCAGCGAGTTGCCCTTCGGTTGGTATCCCTGAGGTCCTACATCGTGGCAAACGAAAGGATTTCATCATGGGATTGCTGGTCGAAGGCAAATGGCAGGACCGCTGGTACGACACCAAGTCGACAGGCGGCAAATTCGTGCGCTCGCATGCGCAGTGGCGCGATTTCGTCACAGTCGACGGCAAGCCGGCGGCGGGCCGCACGCGCGGCTTCAAGGCCGAGCCGGGCCGGTATCACCTCTACGTGTCGCTCGCCTGTCCCTGGGCGCACCGCACGCTTATCTTCCGTGCGCTGAAGAAGCTTGAAGACATCATCTCGGTTTCCGTCGTGCACCACTACATGGCCGAGAATGGCTGGACCTTCCGCACCGACGATGGCGCCACCGGCGACACGCTCTACGGCCTCGACTTCCTGCACCAGATCTACACCCAGGCCGATCCGACCTATTCGGGTCGCGTCACCGTGCCGGTACTGTGGGACAAGAAGGAAAAGACGATCGTTTCCAATGAGTCGTCCGAGATCATCCGCATGCTGAACTCGGCCTTCGACGAATGGGGCGACGCGTCGGTCGACTTCTATCCCGAAGCGCTGCGCGGCGAGATCGACGCGGTCAACGACCTGGTCTATCCGTCGATCAACAACGGCGTTTATCGCGCCGGTTTCGCCACCTCGCAGGCCGCCTATGAAGAAGCCTTCAACGAGCTGTTCGCAGCACTCGATACGCTGGAAGACAGGCTGTCGCACCAACGCTACCTCGTCGGCAACAGGCTGACCGAGGCCGACTGGAGACTGTTCACGACGCTGGTGCGCTTCGACCCGGTCTATGTCGGCCACTTCAAGACCAATCTGCGCCGGATCGCCGATTACCCGAACCTGTCGAACTATCTGCGCGAGCTCTACCAGGTGCCAGGTGTCGCCGAGACGGTGAACATGCTGCACATCAAGGCGCACTATTACGGCAGCCACACCGGCATCAACCCGACCGGCATCGTGCCGGTGGGGCCGGAGATGGCTCTCGATGCCCCGCACAACCGGGGAAAGCTGTTGAAGGCTGCTTGAGGCTGCATTGGATCAGTGCGTCCTTCGAGGCTCGCTTCGCTCGCACCTCAGGATGAGGACCGTCGTGCTAGCCGTACCTCAGGATGAGGGAGGTTAGCGCCTCGTCGCTTGTTCTGAGTTTGTGCGGTCACAAGCCTTAAGGCGCATACGTTCGAGAAAAAGGGAGCCAGCGCAACGGCCCTCATCCTGAGGTGCGAGCGAAGCGAGCCTCGAAGGACGCACTGAAACTTGTGCCTCTCACCAATACGGTGAAGCTTCCTTGCCCTCGAACACTTCGGCGATCCGCCGCCGCGTCGCTGGCGTCGTGTTCTCCGGCAGCGCGTTGAGCGGGAAGAACCCTGCCTCGGCGATTTCATGGTCAGGCAATTTCGGCTGGTCCTGCCTGAATGCTTCGATCAGATAGAAGCCGACATGATCGCGCTTCGTCGCCTGCTTGTTGAGGTGGATGGATTTCAGCACTGGTGCGGCCAGAACTGTGATGTTGCCTTCCTCCTCCAGTTCGCGTGCCAGCGACTCGACAAACGTCTCGCCGGTCTCGACGCCCCCGCCAGGCAACTGCCAGCCGGGCACGTAGGTGTGGCGGATCAGGAAGATGGAGTTTGTCTTGGCGTCATGGACGAGGCCGCGCACGCCGAGCGTCATCGGCCGCCGCAGCAGGAAATAAAGGTGGAACAGGCTTCCGCGCAGCCGCGCCCAGGGTTTTTGGCGAAGCGGATTGGGGGCATTGCTCATCGGGCATGCCGCGATGGGTGGAAAGCGGCTGATACGTGACCTAAAAGGAAACAATGTTCAGGCTTGCGCATATTTCCGACGTCCATCTTGGTCCGCTTCCGGATGTAACCTATCGCGACCTCGCCTCCAAGCGCATGGTTGGCTACGTCAACTGGCAGCGCAACCGTCGCCGCCACCACCATGACGGCATCGTCGATGCGATCGTGGCTGATCTCAAGGCGCAGGCGCCCGATCATCTTGCGGTCACCGGCGACCTCGTCAACCTGGCGCTAGACGGCGAGATCGCGCTGGCGCGGCTGTGGCTCGAAACGCTCGGGGCACCAGGCGATGTCTCGGTCGTGCCGGGCAATCACGATGCCTACGTGCCCGGTGCCTTCGACAAGGCCTGCCACGTATGGGCGCCGTGGATGCAGGGCGACGATGCGCATGGCGCGATCAGTTCGACGAGCTTTCCCTATCTGCGCGTGCGCGGCAACGTTGCGCTGATCGGCGTGTCGACGGCGCGCGCGACGGCTCCCTTCATGGCCAGCGGATTTTTCCGCGAAGGCCAGGCCGAACGGCTGGCCAGGATTCTTGAGGAAACGGGCAAGAGCGGCCTCTTCCGCGTCATCATGATCCATCATCCGCCGGTGCGCGGTGCTGTCGGTCAGCACAAGCGCCTGTTCGGCATCGGCAAGTTCCAGAAGCTGGTCAGGCGGCATGGCGCCGAACTGGTGCTGCATGGCCATTCGCATCTGCCGACGCTGCACTGGATCGACGGGCGCAGCGGCGTGGTGCCGGTGGTGGGCGTTGCCGCCGCCGGCCAGGCGCCGGGAGGCCACAAGCCGGCGGCGCAGTTCAATCTGCTCGACATCTCCGGCGAGCCGGGAAGCTGGAACGTCAAGCTCACCCGTCGCGGCCTGTCGGGACTGGCGATGCCCTCAGCGGAGATCGGTACGTTCGATCTGAGCGCAGCGGCGCCACGCTCGGCGGCACTGGTCAGGGAATGACGCCGGTGGCTGCGAGACGCAGCCAGTAAAGCACCGCCATGACGCCGATGCCGATGGCCGCACCGGCGACCAGCAGGCCAAAACCGGCCATGATGCCCGGCAGGACAGGTCTATGCCGCAGCGGCGGCTCGGCGTCCGCTACAGGTTCCCTGGCAAAGCCCGCCAGCGCGGGTTCCACGCCGCCTTCCATCATCTGCTGGCGTTCGACGATGCGCTCGGCGATATAGCGCGTCACCTGGTCGGCGATGCGCCTGGCGTCGGTGGATTCGGCCAGCACGACGCGGCCGATGCGGGTGTCGCGGACGAAGCGGTAGGTGCGGCGGTCGCGGCCAAGGCCGACATGGCTCACCGCGTCGATCCACAGCCGCGGCTGCAGGCCCGAAGAGATCGCGAAGTCGAAATTGTCGATGTCCTTGGGCACGTCGGCGAAAACAGGCTCGAGTTCGGCGGCAAGCAGCTCGAGCCTCATGCGGTGCGCATCGCGCAAGTCGACGACCACGTCGGTGCGGTCGGCATTGGCGTTCTTGACGTCGCGGATGGCGTCCGCCAGCGGGTGCGCCGGTTTCAGTGCTGTCACCCTGTCGTCGCTCATCACCTGTTGCCCCGGACCATGCTTAAGCAATCGTTAACATAGCCACGATCACGGCGGAATTGTAACGTGCGTGAACTCATTTTCGCTGGCTGGCGAAGCGCTGAAAACGGTTTGTCCCGCAGGCGCTTACAAGCCGTTGCGTATCACTTGATTCATCAGGCGTCGCAGGCGGCAAGTGCCGGTCGGTTGCGCTTGCGCCGGCGAGTCATGCGGCTGACGATGTCGGCCACGAGCGCCGGCGTCTCTTCCGGCAGCATGTGGCCGATCTCCAGCACGTGGTGGACGAGGAAGCCCGACGGCAGGGCGTCGGAATGGCTGTACGGCAGCACGGCATCGTCCGTGCCCCACACCACCATTACCGGCATGGTCAGCGTCGCCAGGCTTTCGCGCGGGATGACGCCTTGCTTGTCGTCGGCGGTCATCGCCGCGGCAAAGGCGATCAGCTTTTCCGTCTGGCCGGGGCGGCTGCGCATCTCGGCGAGGTCGTGAACCACTGCCTCGGGCACAGTGCTGTCGGGGCTCGACATTTCGCCAAGGCAGGCGCGGATTTCCTCGGCACAGTCGGCAGCCGCATAGCGCCTGAGCAGCGGGCCATTGATCTCGGGGCCGTAACCGCCCGGCGCCAGCAGCGTCAGCGAGGCGACACGTTCGGGATCGAACAGCGCGGCCAGTGTGGCTACCGCCCCACCCATCGAATGGCCGACGAAATGGGCGCGACCAATGCCGCGCGCTGCAAGATCGGCCAGCACGGCTGTTGCCGCCACCTTGGCCGAGCCGGCCTTTGGGTAGTCGAGCGAAAGACCATGCCCCGGCAGATCATAGGCGATCGTGGTGAATGCCCCATCCAGATGATCGACGACGTCTTCCCAGACACCGCCAAATCCCCCGAAGCCGTGCAGCAGGACCACTACATTCTTGCCGCTTCCCCGCAGGGCGGCATGGATAGGGTAATTCATTTTTGCTCAAATGGCCGGACAGAAATTCACGAAAAGTTGTAAATTCAAAGTCGTAAAATGTAAAACAACGTATGAGCCCCAAGGGCGCAAATTTAGTTATGCAAAAAACACGCCTGAAAAGCCAGTGAGATTCAGGTCTGATGCCCGAGTCCAGCGGCGCGCAGCGCCTTGGTCAGCGACTTCGTCAATTCCGCCGGGTATTTTCCCTTGGCAAAAGTGGCTGCCGGGTCGTTGGCGAAAGCCGGATAGCGTGTCGCAATCTCCTTGGACAGCTCAGAGGCCAGCTTGGTATCGCCGACGAAGTTTGCGGCGATCAGGCGCGCGGCCACATAGTGCGGCTTCTTGTTGGTCGCAAGCGCACTGGCGGCACGGGCCGCGGCATAGCGGTTGCCGAGCATGAATTCGCCCAGGAACAAGCCGTAGTCCCACCAGCCAGGGTGCGCGCTGGCGCTCTCGACGGCACGCTTCATGATCGGCACGCCATCGCTGTAGCTGCCGCCGAGAATGAGCGCGTAGCCGTAGGATGCCGCCATGGTCAGGTCGTAGGTGTTGAGCTCGTAGGCCTTGCGTATCCACCTTATGGCCTCGGTGCGATCGCCGGCACGCGACTGCAGATAGCCGAATGCGCGATGGGCGTACGGGCTGGTCGAACCCATCTGCACGGCGCTATGCGCCAACGCATAAGCACCTTCGGTCGTTGCGTTGGCCGGGTAGGGATAGTTGTCAGTGACAGCTTCCAGCTGCAGCGAGGCCAGTTCGGCGTAGACCACGGGCGACTTGGCGCTGCGCTTGGAGAGACCCTCCATGCATTGATAGGCGGCGAGGTGCTTGGTGGCGTTCTGATCCATGTAATAGTCGCCGCTGAGCAGCAGGCAGGCGGTCAGTCCGCGTTGCAGTCCGTTCTGCTCGATGAAGCTGTAGATCATGCCCGAGGCCGGGATGGCCGAAGAGACGATGTCGGCGATGCGATCATCGATGACATCGGGGCTGATCTCATGTGGCGACAGAACGCGAGATAGAAGAATCCGGCCGCTGGTCATGTGCTGAAGCTCGACCAGCACCGAGCCAGCACTCGGGCCGGCATTGACGGTGAAGTCGAAGTCGGTGGCATCGGCGCGCCTGACGGCATCCGTCCGGTCGCGGGCAATGAGATCGATGGTGTCGAAACCCGAAAGCGCCGTCCGCAACACCGTCGCCACGCGTGCCGTCTGTCCGCCCTCGGAGCTCGAATGAATGTGCACCGCGGGCAACTGGTCGACGGTGTCGTTGATGCTCGCTGCGGAACCGCGAGAGCTGCCGAGGCCGGCAACTTCGAAGCCGATCGGGCCGCCGATGTTGCGGAAGACCAGGATGCCGAGCATGACGATGACCAGCGCCATCGCCGCCCAGAAGTATCGAAGCTGTCGTTTGACGCTGGTGCCGGAGTAAGCCGGATCGGCTTGAACCTCCTCAGCATGATGCGGCTCGTTTTCGGAAAGGCTGGTTTCGGCCCGCGCCATTACCGCCACTGAACCGTTTTGCTGAGCATCCGCGGGGCGAGGGGCTGCCGGCGGAAGCTCGCCCATCACCTCGTAGGTCGGCACGTAGCTGCCGCGCGGGATGCCGATGCGGATGGGGTCGTTGCTGCCTTCGGCGGCATAATAGTGCGCCAGAAGTTCGCGCAGGCGTCCGGCCTGGACGCGGACAACGGCATCGGTCGCCGAATCGAACTCGGCGTCCTTGCCGAAAACGTCGACGGCGATGGCAAAACCCTTCAGCCGCTCGGCCTCACCGGCGAGTTCGCGTTCGACAATATAGCGCAGCAGCTTGCGTGCCCGGTCGGACCGGCCAAAGGTCTCGCTGGCAACAAGCCGCTCAAGCGCTTCGCGCACTGCGGGGGCAGCAGGCGTGGAGGCAACCAAGTGTCGACCCTTTTCCAACCGGTGCGAACGGCCTGATCATAGTCGGCTGGCGTCAGTGTACAAGCGCGCTCAGCAACGATGCACAAATGCCCCACCCGTTATCCACGGGCGAGGCATCTGCAGACTGGAGTTAACCTTATCCCGCCACGATTCGGTTGGCTGCGGAAACCACAGCCTCAAGTGAAGCGGCGACGATATTGGTGTTGATGCCAGCGCCGAAGAGGCGGCCGGCGGGATGTTCGACTTCCATGTAGCAGATCGCCGAGGCGTTCGAGCCGCGCTGGATCGAATGCTCGGAATAGTCGAGCACCGACAGATCGATGCCGATGTGGCGGGAGAGTGCATCGACGAAGCCGTCGATCGGGCCGTTGCCGGTGCCCTTGATGACGATCTCCTTGCCGTTGTCGAGGATGGTCGCCTCGACAACCCGGCGGCCCTTTACCTCGGTGTCGGGGAAGGTCTGGTGATCGACGAACTTGAGGCGTGCGCCGGGCTGGTCGACGTAGCGTTCGAGGAAGCGCTCATGGATGCGCTTGGGCGACACTTCCTTGCCTTCGCTGTCGGTGATCTGCTGGATGTCCTGGCTGAATTCGACCTGCAGCGAACGCGGCAGGTTGAGGCCGTAGTCGGCCTGCAGCACATAGGCGATGCCGCCCTTGCCCGACTGCGAGTTGATGCGGATGATCGCCTCGTAGCTGCGGCCGACGTCCTGCGGGTCGATTGGCAGGTAAGGCACTTCCCACAACGGCTTGTTGGCGACCTTGATCGCCTTCATGCCCTTGTTGATGGCGTCCTGGTGCGAGCCGGAGAAGGCGGTGTAGACCAGCTCGCCGACGTAGGGGTGGCGCTCGGGAATGACCATCTGGTTCGAATATTCGTAGACTTGCTTGATCCGCTCGATGTCCGAGCAGTCGAGCATGGGATCAACACCTTGGGTGAACATGTTGAGCGCCAGCGTCACCACGTCGACGTTGCCGGTACGCTCGCCATTGCCGAACAGCGTGCCTTCGACACGGTCGGCGCCGGCCATCAGGCCGAGCTCGGTGGCAGCGATGCCGGTGCCGCGATCGTTGTGCGGGTGCAGCGAGATGATCAGGTTCTCGCGATTGTCGAGGTTGCGGCACATCCACTCGATCTGGTCGGCATAGATGTTCGGCGTCGCCATCTCGACTGTCGAGGGCAGGTTGATGATCAGCTTGTTGTCGGCCGTCGGCTTGATGATCTCGGTGACCGCGTTGCAGATCTCCAGGGCGACTTCGAGTTCGGTGCCGGTAAAGCTTTCAGGCGAATACTGGAAACGGTAACCGCCGCCGGCCTTGGCCGCCATGTCGGTGATCATCTTGGCGGCGTCTGTGGCGATCTGCTTGATGCCGGCGACGTCCTTGGCGAACACCACGCGGCGCTGCAACTCGCTGGTCGAGTTGTAGAAATGCACGATCGGCTTGTGCGCGCCCTGCAGCGCCTCGAAGGTGCGGGTGATCAATTCCGGGCGGCACTGGACGAGAACCTGCAGCGACACGTCATCGGCGACATTGCCCTCTTCGATGCACCAGCGGGCAAAATCGAAGTCGGTCTGCGACGCCGAGGGAAAGCCGATCTCGATTTCCTTGAAACCCATGTCGAGCAGGAGCTGGAACATGCGCGCCTTGCGGTCGTGGCCCATCGGGTCGACGAGCGACTGGTTGCCGTCGCGCAAGTCGACCGAACACCAGATCGGGGCCTTGTCGATGGCCCTGGACGGCCAGGTGCGGTCGGGCAGGTCGATCTTGTGGTAGGCTTGGTACTTGACTGCGGCGGACGGCATGCCGGCGCTTCGGCCGGACGCGGGAGTGGTCTTGCTCATTGTCGGTCTCGTTCTCTTGGCCGCCATGCACGACTAAGCGCGCATGCTTCAGCGGTCTTAAATCAGAATTTCGGATCTGTTGTGAAGAGCAAAGGAGCATATGCCTCGGCGGCAATTCGACCGCCGGACGCTCCCTTAACGAGCCCGGCGATCGCCGATAAGGCCGAGAAGAAGGAGAGCCGAGGAAAGGGCGCGCAGCGTCTCGCCCGCAAAAGCGGCCGGACGGGAGATTTCGTTGATCTTGCGCGACGACATGGGGCTCTCTTACAGGAGGCGCATTGGCCGCGCAAGAGCAGCGCACCCGAGGTGGGTGCGCTGCACCTGAGTTCGGGCTTTCTGTCGCAGCAGCGCCCGGTTTACGCCTTGTGCAGCCGCAGCGGGCTGACCTTCTCGCGCGCGATGATGCCCTTGGCCTCGAGGTCGAGCTGCACGGCTTTGGTCCACCATCCGGCCTTGGCACCGCCGGGATAGAGATGTTCGGGCAGATGGCCGCGTACGCCGTCCTGCATCTGGGCGACGGTCAGTCCCGGCGATTTCGCGGGCAGGACCGTCAGGATCGCATGCTTCATCGCCTGGTACATGGCGGCATCGGCAGGCTTGGCCTGGCCCGGGTGGTTGACGTTTTCGAGTTCGATCTTCGTGGACGTGTGAGGCGCCATTTCCGCTCTCCTTTCGTTTTCTGACGATCAAAGGACGAAAGCAGGATGCGCGATCCTACAGGGGTAAGGATTTTTGTTGGATGCCGGACGCCTCAATCCTTGATCGTGCGCGCCACCAGCCTCGCCAGCGCCGGGCCAAACAGCAGCACGATCAGGAAACGCAGCATTTGCAGCGTCAGCACGAAGGATAGGTCGACGTCCTTGGAGGCGGCGGCGATGATGGCGATCGAATCCATGCCGCCGGGGCTGGTCGCCAGGTAGGCGGTCAGCGGATCGACGCCGAGGATGACGTGCAGGCCAAAAGCCAGGGCTCCGCAAAAGGCCATCAGTGCCGCGATCGAGCCCACGACCTGGGGCAAGGCACGTGCTGCATGGCGCAGGATGGGCCGGGTGAAGTTGAGCCCGATCGACCAGCCGATCAGCGTGTAGCCGATGGCCAGCAGCCATTCCGGCAGCTGCAGCTCGATGCCGAAACCGAGGTGGACGGCGGCGCCGAAGAGCATCGCGCCGACGAAGTAGGGCGAGGGGATGCGCAGCATATAGCCGAGCGTACCGCCGACGACGGCGACGCCGACCATCGCGCCAAATGCCGGCCAGACGATCGATGGAAACCATTCGATGCCTGGCGCTTCGACGCCCGACGTGTCGACCCAGAGCCGGGCGATGACCGCGGCGGCGATCGAAACCATGATGACGCGCAGATACTGCATGAAGGCGACGAGCCGCGCGTCGGCACCGAAAGCGTCCGCCATCAGCACCATGGCGGTCGCGGCTCCCGGTGCCGAGCCCCACACGGCGGTCGTGCCGGGCAATACCTTCAGCCGGGAGATGAACCAGCCGAGGAAGCTGCTGGCAACCACGGTCGCGATCGCCGCGCTCAGGAACAGCGGCCATTCGGAGGCGAAGGTGACAAAGATATACCAGTCGAAATCGAACTCGCGACGAGGCAGCCGATCAACGCCTGCGCCGAGACGAAAAGCGGCTTGGGCACCCGTACCGTGGCACCGTTGCTGCCGAGCGCGATGGCGACCAACATCGGGCCGACCAGCAGGGCGGCGGGCAGGTGCACCAGCTCGAGCGCCCCGGCGAGCAGAACCGAACAGGCCAGCAGCAAGAGCCATTGCAGCCAGGGCTTGGTATCGGTGAGCGGGGCGGCAGGCTGCGGGTCAGGCTTCATGCCGTCGTCTTAGACCTATTCGGGCGGATGTGTCAGCCCGCGCTTCCGGGCAAACTGCGTACCAGCCTGTTGACCAATGCTGTTGTCTACAAATGCTGGCTCCAAGGCGGTCTCCCCCCAACGTCGCATTGACAGCGTATGTAAAGTTCATACGCTCGCCGCTCCACGCGACCGGCAACGAGGTGCCGTCGCAAAATTGGGAGGTGCGTACTGATGATGAAATTCACCCGCCGCATGACATTGGCTCTCGGGCTTTCGGCCGCTTCGCTGCTGGCGCTGGCGCCGCAGGCTGTGGCGCAGCAATTTCCCGACCGGACGGTGACGCTGGTGGTGCCGTTTGCCGCCGGCGGCTCGACCGACGTCGTCGCCCGCATCATCGCGCAGAAGATGTCGGACGATCTTGGCCAGCAGGTCGTCGTCGAAAATGTCGCCGGTGCGGGCGGCAACATCGGCGCTGACCGCGTCGCGCGCGCCGAGCCGGACGGCTACACCATACTGATGGGCACGGTTGCCACGCACGCGCTCAACCCGCTGATCCTCAAGACCAAGCCCTATGATCCTGAGAAGGATTTCACGCCGGTCTCGCTGCTGGTCATCGTGCCCAACGTGCTCGTCGTCAATCCGCAGCTGCCGGTCAAGAACGTGCAGGAACTGATCGCCCTGCTGAAGGCCGAGCCCGACAAATATGCTTATGCCTCGTCGGGCAATGGCACGCCGCTGCATCTCTCGGGCGAGTTGTTCAAGGCGATGGCCGGCGTCAACATCCAGCACATTCCCTACAAGGGCGCCGGACCCGCGCTGAACGACGTGGTCGGCAACCAGGTGCCGATCATGTTCGACAACCTGCCGTCCTCGTCGTCGCACATCAAGGGCGGCACGTTGCGGGCGCTTGGCGTTACGACGGCCGAACGGGCGCCGTCCTTCCCCGATGTTCCGACCATCGCTGAGTCGGGCGTGCCGGGCTACGAGACCTACACCTGGAATGCGCTGTTTGCGCCCGCCGGCACGCCGAAGGAGGCCGTCGACCGCCTCAACGCCTCGGCCAACAAGGCGATGAAGGACGCCTCCGTCATCGAAAAGATGAACGGCTTCAGCGCCAAGATCGTCGGCTCGACGCCGGATGAACTCGCAACCCACGTCAAGGCCGAGCTCGCCAAATGGGGCCCGGTGGTCAAGGACGCCAACATCCAGATCGACTGACCCGGCTGACTTGTGCGGGTGGTGTGCCGTTTCCGCGATGCGCCGCCCGCATGCCCTGCAGGTGCTATCGCACCATCCTCGAGGGGACTGGCTGAAAAGCCAGTCCCCTCTCAATTTGAGCCGCAGGGCAGGCGAGCGGCCACGTCTGCGTGTGGCGTCTTTGTGATCGATCACCACTGTCGCACTGAAGCGGACGCGGATCTGAATAGGTAATTCGGTCAGCGGCTTGCGCGGAAAGCCTGTGATCCTGATTCACTATCGAACAATCGCGTGGCGGCACGCAATCAGGCCCGTGCCGTACCCTTTGATTTCCACGCTCGTCTGATTCTTCAACCCGGCAGGCCTTCAAGGCTCTGGTCCTGCTCGTCCGTGCGCCTGGAGCCCGTCGCGCGTCTGATTGCGGGATTGTTGAGCCACCACGCCAGTTTGGGCCCCTTGGCTGCCACTGAGATTCAGCTTGTGCACGGCAACTTGCCGGCGCATGATGCAAATCATTCGCATTTGCAAAATGATCCGGGATGGTTGAAGTGCCGACAATGTTTGGGGAGCGGCTCAGCCGCAGGCTGGTGCTGGCGGGTGGCATCTGCACCGCAGGGGCCACGGCGGTGGGCGTCAATGCGGCGGTGGGGCAGGCGTCGCATGGCGGCCATGATGCCGGTGCCGCGAAGCCGGCAGCCGACGCATATCCTGCACCGCCGCCGTCAGGCCACGGCGGCGCGCATGGCGCGATGGTCACCGTTGGCGAGGTCGACAATGCCCGAAACGGCTTCGATCCGGCCAAGATGCTCACCGACTGGGACGTCGGCGTAACGTCGGTCCTGCCGGACGGACGCACGCTGCGAACCTTCGAGGTCGTCGCCGAAGACAAGGAAATCGAGATCGCCCCGGGAGTCATGTTCCCGGCCTGGACCTACAATGGCCGCGTTCCCGGCCCGGCGCTGCGCGCCACCGAAGGCGAGCGCTTGCGCATCGTTTTCAAGAACTATGGCTCGCACCCGCATTCCATGCATTTCCACGGCATCCATGCCGCGCGCATGGACGGCGTGCCCGGCGCCGGCCTCGTCGATCCCGGCGAGGAGTTCGTCTACGAATTCGATGCCAAGCCCTTCGGCTGCCATCTCTATCATTGCCACGCGCTGCCGCTGAAGCGGCATATCCACAAGGGCATGTACGGCGCCTTCGTCATCGACCCCGATCCCGGCCGTCACCCCGAGCACCTCGATGTCGCCCGCTCGCGCCTGCTCGGCACGCCGGAGAATGCGCAGTGGCAGGAATTCGTCATGGTGATGAACGCCTTCGACACCAATTTTGACGGCGAAAACGAGTTCTATGCGGTCAACACGGTGGCGCACACCTACATGAATTCGCCGATCAGGATCGCCAAGAACCGGCCGGTGCGGATCTACCTGATCAACGTCGTCGAGTTCGACCCGATCAACTCGTTTCACCTGCACGCCAATTTCTTCGACTATTTCGACCAGGGCACGACGCTGACACCGACATTGAAGACGGTCGACCTGATCACCCAGTGCCAGGCCCAGCGCGGCATCATCGAGTTCAGCTTCGCCGAGCATGAGGCCGGCCTCTACATGTTCCACCCGCACCAGTCGGAGTTCACCGAATTGGGCTGGGTCGGCATGTTCGACGTCGTGGAGGACGTGGCATGAGGGACGTGTCCGTTTCCGAGACCGAAGCCGAGTTGCCCGGCACGACGGCGCCGCGCCGCGCGCTCTGGTGGGTCGTCCTGCCGCTGCTCGCCTTCGCCGCGGCAATCGCGGTCCTGATGTCAGCCAACCCGCTGGCGCGCTTCAACAACGGCGCGCCGCCGGTCGAGGATATCGCCTTCGAGCGCGTCATTCTTGCCGGCGACGGCATTCGCGCTTTGGTTCGCGCCGGCGGCTCAGAGCCGATGACAATCGCCCAGGTCCAGGTCGACGATGCCTACTGGCAGTTCACGCAGGAGCCGCCGGGGCCGCTGGCGCGCGGCACCTCGGCCTGGATCCAGGTGCCTTTTCCATGGGTGCTTGGCGAAGCACACGCGATCAAGCTGGTGACCAATACCGGCGCCACTTTCGCCCATGACATCCCGGTCGCGGTGGCAACGCCGGTCGCCGACGGCTCCAGCCTGCTGTCGCAGGCGATCCTCGGCATCTTTGTCGGCATCGTGCCGGTGGCGATCGGGCTGATGTTCTACCCCGCGCTGCGTGGTGTCGGCCGCTCGGGCATGACATTCCTCCTGGCGTTGACCGTCGGCCTGCTTGGCTTCCTGATGGTCGACGCCATCGGCGAAGCCCTCGAGTTGGCCGCCGAATCCGCCGCGATCTTCCAGGGCAACGCGATGGTGGTGCTGGCCGCGGCCGCGAGCTTCCTGATCCTGGTGGGCGTCAGTCGCCGCAACGGTGCGCCGAAGGGTCTTGCGCTCGCCACCTACATCGCGATCGGCATCGGCCTGCACAATTTCGGCGAGGGGCTGGCGATCGGCGCCGCCTTCGCTGCGGGCGCCGCCGGGCTCGGCAGCTTCCTGGTGCTCGGCTTCACCTTGCACAATGTCACCGAAGGCATCGGCATCGCCGCGCCTATCCTGCGCGAGCGGGTGAAGCTGTCGACCTTTGCCTGGCTGACCTTGCTGGCCGGTGGGCCGGCGGTGCTGGGACTGTGGATCGGCAGCCTGGCGTTCGCGCCGCAATGGTCCGCACTGGCCCTCGCCATCGGTGTAGGTGCGATCCTTCAAGTCATCGTCGAGGTCACCGCCCTGATACGTCGTGGCGAGGGTCCGGAGGGCGGGGGGCTGTTCAGCCCGGCGGCCATGGCCGGTCTCGCCACCGGCGCCGGCTTCATGTACCTCACCGCGATGCTGGTGAAGATCTAGGGCATGATCCCGAAAAGCGAGAATCGGTTTCCGGAAAGGATCATGCTCCAGCAAGAGGAGAGCCCCATTCCGATTCAATCGGAATGGAATAGGCTCTAGCGCAGGCGTTCAGCCGGCCGGCAGCCCAAAGCCGCCGACCGGCTCGATCTCGGTGCTGGAATCGAAGCCGGCGATGATCGGCATCGCCTGCTTGATTGCAGCCTGGACCTCGGGCAGTTGCAGCGACGCCTTGTGGCTTTCTCTGTTGTCCCACACCTCGGTGATCCAGATCGCGTCGGCGTCGACCGGGTCCCTGGCGATGACATAACTCAGGCACCCCGGCATGGCGCTGGAGCTGCCAAGAAGGATATCAAGCAGTTCGTCGCGCTTGCCGGCTTGCGCGCGCATCTTGCCTATCAGCCCATACATGTCAGACCTCGCATCTCCTCGTCCGCTGGCTGGATAGAGCTTGCGCCGGTGGCCGATGTCCAGAGGCCGAGCTCGGTTTCGGCATCAATGCCGACATCATGCTGACAAACAGGGAGAGCTGAACGCCTGATCAGGCGAAGGGCACGGCAACCGTGCCCTTGGGCAGCTTGGCTTCGTCATCGGGCTCGACATGGATGATGACGCGCACGGAGGGAATTTCCTCCCTCAGCGCATCCTCGATGCGGTCGCAGATGACATGGCTTTCGCCGACGCTCATGTCGGCGTCGACCACGAGATGGAACTCGATGAAGGTGGCGCGGCCGGCGATGCGGGTCTTGAGGTCGTGAACCTCGATCGCGCCCTTGGAGTTGGCCGAGATGATGTCGCGGATGCGCATATGCTCGTCCAGCTCGACGGCGCGGTCCATCAGTCCGTTCATCGACGAGCTGATGACGTGCCAGCCCTGCCACAGGATGTTGAGCGCCACGATCACCGCCAGCACCGGGTCGAGGATCGACCAGCCGGTGACGATGGCACCGACGAGGCCGGCCAGCACGCCGACGGAGGTCACCACGTCGGTCATGATGTGATGGCCATCGGCGACCATGGCGGGCGAACGTTCGGCCCGGCCGACACGGATCAGCATGCCCGCCCAGAATGCGTTGATGACGGCGGCAAAGCCGTTGATGCCGAGGCCGAGCCAAGGCTCTTCGGTGTTCATCGGCACGCCCCAGCTGCGCCAGACCTCGAACAGGATCAGCAGGGCGGCGACGATGATCAGCACGCCTTCGAGCACGGCCGAGAAATATTCAGCCTTGTGGTGGCCGTACTGGTGGTCATGGTCGGCCGGCTTGTGGCTGACCTTGATCGCCCAGAAGGCAGCCATCGCGGCGACGACGTTGACGATCGATTCCAGCGCGTCCGAATAGAGCGCCACCGAACCGGTCAGCCACCAGGCGACAAACTTCAGGCCCATCACCGCAGCGCCGATGATGATCGACCAGAAGGCGAGCTTGGCCACGCGCCGCTTGGCCGAGGACGGCTGACTGCGCGCGGCAGTCGATGTCTGGGTTTCGGTCTGGGCCATCGTCTCGCTTTGGTGATTGGGCCCGCGCCGCGGCTGGGTGGCCGCGGAGTGGGTATGTTTCAAATGTCGGCTAGGCCGCCTTGTCCTTGGCCTTGCGCGGCATGTGCGCAACCACATTTTCGATCATGCGCATGCCGGCGTCGTGGCCGAGCGTCATGATCGATTCGGGATGGAATTGCACCGCCGCTATCGGTTCTTTCTTGTGTTCAAACGCCATGATGACGCCGTCCTCGGTCTCGGCGGTGACGACGAAATCGGAGGGCAAGCGGACCGGATCAGCGAAGATCGAGTGATAACGGCCGACCGTCACTTCCTTGGGCAGGCCGGAGAAGATGATGCCCGGCTTGGAGATGCGGATGCGTGACGGCTTGCCGTGCATCGGCACCGCCAGCTGACGCAGTTCGCCGCCATAGGCTTCGGCCAGCGCCTGCAGGCCAAGGCAGACGCCGAAGATCGGCAGGTCGCGCGCCCGCGCCTTCTTGATCGTCGCCGCGGTATCGAAATCCTTCGGCGTGCCAGGGCCGGGCGAGAGCACCACGAGGTCGGGCTTGACCCGGTCGAAGATCTCTTCCGGCACCGGCGAGCGCACCGTCGAGACGTCGGCGCCGGTCTGGCGGAAATAGTTGGCCAGCGTGTGGACGAAGGAGTCCTCGTGGTCGACGAGCAGGATCTTCACCCCTTCGCCGACGCGGGCAGTGGCGCGTTCGGTGCCGGGGGCATTGCCGGTCTTGGCGTCGCGGATGGCGGAAAGCATGGCTGAGGCCTTCAGTTCGGTTTCGGCTTCTTCTTCCTCGGGGACGGAATCGTAGAGCAGCGTGGCGCCGGCGCGCACCTCGCCGATGCCGTCCTGGATGCGGATGGTGCGCAGCGTCATGCCGGTATTCAGGTCGCCGTTGAAATGCACCATGCCGATCGCCCCGCCATACCAGGCGCGTGGGCTCTTCTCGTTCTGTTCGATGAAGCGCATCGCCCACAATTTGGGCGCTCCGGTGACGGTCACCGCCCAGGCGTGGCTGAGGAACGCGTCGAAGGCGTCCATGCCCTCGCGCAGGCGGCCCTCGATGTGGTCGACGGTGTGGATGAGCCGCGAATACATCTCGATCTGGCGGCGGCCGATGACACGCACAGTGCCCGGCTCGCAGACGCGGGATTTGTCGTTGCGGTCGACGTCGGAGCACATGGTCAGCTCCGACTCGTCCTTCTTCGAATTGAGCAGCTTCAGGATCTGCTCGCTGTCGGAGATGGCATCGTCGCCGCGCTTGATGGTGCCCGAGATCGGGCAGGTCTCGACGCGGCGGCCATTGACGCGCACGAACATTTCGGGCGACGCGCCGATCAGGTACTCGCCTTCGCCGAGATTGATGAAGAACGAATAGGGCGAGGGGTTGATCGCCTTCAGCCGGCGCGAAATCTCCGAAGGTGCCGTTTCGCAGCGCTCGTAGAACATCTGGCCGGGAACGACCTCGAACAGGTCGCCGCGCTTGAAGCTATCCATCGCCCGGCGCACAAGCTGGGCATATTCGCCCGGCTCGTGGTCGGCGCGCGGGGGAATGCGGTCGGAAGGCTTGAACGGCTCCTCGACGCTATCGCGGGCGATGCCTTCGGTCGAAAAGCCTGCGCCGGAATAGTCGTAGCGGTCGTGCCAGGCCTTGGCCGAGTAATGGTCGACGACGAGAATCTCGTCGGGCAAAAACAGCACCAGGTCGCGCTGGCTCTGCTTGCGCTCGAGCTTGTGCTCGACCGGGTCGAACTGGAAGGCAAGGTCGTAGCCGAAGGCGCCGTAAAGGCCTAGATTGCTGTCTTCGTCCGATTTGAACAGTGCGGTAATGGCGCGCAGCACGGTGAACACCGAAGGCACGCGCGAGCGCTCCTCCTCAGTGAATACACGGCCGGGCGTCGCCACTTCGAGCGCGATCAGGCGCTTTGTCGTCTCGCCGATCGTCAGCTCTTCGAGCGGCGCCAATGCGGCATGGATAACCGGCAGCAGCACCTCGCCGCGGGCGTTCAGCGCTTCGATCTTCATCGAGCGGCCGCGTGCCGAGATCACCACCGGCGGGTCGATGATGGCGGTGTCCCATCGGGTATAGCGGCCGGGATATTCATAGTTGGAGGAAAACACAGCACCGCGCCGGCTGTTGAGCCCGTCGAGATAGGTTTCGATCGCACCCGCATAGGCGGTTTCGTGGCGTTGCCTGGTGATGGCGACACCACCAGAAGTCACGTAACGCTCGGCACCGTTTTCAAGCAATTCCAACGTCATTCCCGTCTCCATCTCTTGCAGTGGGAGCGTTCCGGAGCCTGGTTCGAAAAAGCAAATGGCCGCCCGGAAATCCCGTTGCGGCCATCACAATTTTCACGCGCACGCGCTTCAAAAGGCCGCTGTTAGCTGGCCCGCCACCAATTGTTCTGGAGCGAAGTCGTGTTCATGGCAAATCCATAGCTAGGAAAAACTGGGGGTGCAACTGGATTTGCGTCGTCTTGCATTGCATTACCAACTGACCGTCAATTTGTTGCGCGGCGTCGCATCAGCACCACGAAGGCCACGCCGCCGATCAGTCCGGTGACGATGCCGAGGGGCATGTCCTGCGGCGGCACGACCGTCCGCGCGGCCATGTCGGCGGCGATCAGGAAGATGGCGCCCACCAGCGCCGAAAGGGGCAGAACCCGGCGATAATCGCCGCCGACGAAGAAGCGCACGATGTGCGGGATCATCAGGCCGACGAAGGCGATGACGCCGGAATAGGCAACGGCGCAGCCGGTCAAAAGCGCGCAGACGATGAAGACCTTGAGCCGGAACGCCTGTGCCGGGATGCCAAGGGCGGTGGCGCTCTCGTCGCCCAGTGTCATGGCGTTCAGGTTGCGGGTCTGTGTCATCAGCCATAGGCCGCCGACAAGAAGCGCTGCCAGCGGGTAGGGAAGGTGGCTCCACTGCGCCAGCCCCAGCCCGCCGAGCATCCAGAAGATGGCGACATGGGCGGCCTTCGGGTCGCCGATGAAGATCAGCAGGTTGCCGCCAGCCGAGATGATGAAACTCACTGCCACCCCGGCCAGGATCAGGTGTCCTGCTGACTGCGCCCGCGCCAGATTTGCGATCGCCAGCACCAGCGCCGTCGCCGCCAGCGCACCGGCAAAGGCGAAGACCGGAACGGTAACAGTGCCGAAGACCATGCCGGCATGGATCAGCGCCATGATCGCGCCGAAGGCCGCACCCGACGAAATGCCGAGCAGGTGCGGGTCGGCGAGCGGATTGCGTGTCACAGACTGCAGTGCCGCGCCCACCATCGCCAGCGAGGCGCCGACGACCGCTCCCAGGATGACGCGCGGCGCGCGTACGTCCCAGACGATGTTCTCGCGGCCGCTCGACCAGGCCACCTCGACGCTTCCCGGCATCAGCTTGTTGGCGATCACGCCCCACACTGTCTCGATCGGGATCGCCACCGGCCCGACGCCAACGGCGATGACCATGCTTATGACGAGTACAATGGCCAGCCCCGGGATCAGGGCCGGCATGGCGTGGATCAGGGCGTGCCTTGGCCCAACGACGAGGTGGCGGTGCGACACGGTCAGTCGGTCCGCATCGCGGCTGCCAACCGCTTGATGGCGGCGATGTTGCGCGGCCCCGGTGTCGCCTCGTTGTATTCGAGCACGAAGAAGCGGTTGTTCTTGACTGCGTCGATGTCCTTGAAGGCCGGGTTGGAGCGCATGAACTCGATCTTCTGCTCGGCGGTCACCTCGCCGTAATTGACGATCACCACCATGTCCGGGTTGCGCTCGATGACCGGCTCCCAGCCGATCTCGACCCAGCTCGACTCGACGTCGTCGGAGATGTTCCTGCCGCCGGCTGCCTCGATGATGGCCGTCGGCATGGCGTAGCGGCCGGCCGTGAAGGGCTTCTGCTCGCCGGAATCGTAGAGGAACACATTGACCGGCTTGTCGAGCTTGGGCAGCTTTGCCTGGAAGTCGGCGCGGTCCTTCTCGTAGCCTGCCACCAGCGCTTCGGCCTTCTCGCGGACACCGAAGATCGCGCCGAGATTGAGCAGGTCGGCATACATCTCCTGAAGCGACGACTTGTCCTTCTTCATGATGTGGATGCAGCTTTCGGTCAGCTCGTAGACCGCGATGTTGAAGGGGGCGAGCGTGTCGGGGGTGACGTCGCCGCCAACCTTCATGCCGTAGTTCCAGCCGGCGAAAAACAGGTCGGTGTCGACGCCGAGCAGCACTTCCTTGGTGACGTATTTCGGCGCGAGTTCGGGCAGTTCGCCGACGCCCTTGCGCAGGTTTTCGTCCAGCGTCTTCCAGCCCGAGATGCCGGAGTAGCCGACCATGTGGTCGGCGAGGCCGAGCACCAGCATCATCTCGGTCAGGTTGACGTCATGCGAGACAGCGCGCTTGGGCGCGGCCTCGAAGGTCACGTCGCGGTTGCAGCTCTTGACGGTGACGGGGAAGCCGCTTGCCGCCGCTGAGGCGCAGGTGGCAAGCAGGATAGCGGCGATGATCGGCAGGCGCATGGAGGGCTCCTTTGGTTGGTGTCAGCGTTCGAGATGGAAGGAAAAGCGGGGCCGCCCGGTGACCGGATGGTCGTCGAGAGTGGCACCGACGGAAAAGCTGTCGCGGATGCGTTCGGGCGTCAGGATGTCGGCGGGCGCACCACAGGCGATGGCGCGGCCGGCGTCCATCACCAGCACGCGGTCGGCATGAGCGGAGGCGAGCGCCAGGTCGTGCAGGGAGACGATGACGGTGCAGCCGAGATTGCCGAGCAGTTCGAGCACCTCGAGCTGGTGGCGGATATCGAGATGGTTGGTCGGCTCGTCGAGGATCAAAAGGTCCGGCCGCTGCACCAGGGCACGGGCGATCATGACACGCTGCTTTTCGCCACCCGACAGCGAGCCGAAGTCGCGTGCTGCAAATGCGGTCAGGCCGAGCAGGGCAAGTGCGGCCTCGACGTGATCGTAGTCGTCGTCGCTGGTGCCAAAGCTGGTGACGTGCGGGGTCAGGCCCAACTCGACGATTTCGGCAACCGTCAGGCCGAAGTCGGAAGCGCTTTCCTGCAGCACGGTGGCGATGCGGCGGGCGCAGTCGCGCGGCTTCATCTTCCAGATGTCGGTGCCGTCGAGCCGCACCGTGCCGGCTGTCGGCCTGTGATAGCGGTAGAGGCAGCGCAGCAGGCTCGACTTGCCTGCGCCATTGGGGCCGACGATGGCGAGCAGCTCGCCAGGTGCAACCGCAAGACTTACCGGCTCGAGGATCGGCCGGGAGGGACGCGGCCCCCAGCAGACGCCGTCGAGTTCGAGAAGTGCCGGGGTGGTGCCTACGAGGCGGCTAGCGGCGTGGACGCGATCGAGCATGCCCTGTCTCCGCGGCCGGGCGGAGGTGGCAGAACGATCCGGTGAGCGCGCCGGTACCGAAAAAGGCAGTCGCAACCATCATCATCTCCACGGCACACCCCGGCCGGTTGAGTTAATCGGATGATGGCAGGTCTCCTGGCTTGCGGGTGATCGCGCCTCGGAGCCTTCCCGGCCTGATGGCCAGTGGCATGTTTCCGAATTGCTATCCGCTCACAGTTGCGGGGGCAGCCACGGTTTCGCGTCGGGGACGTCTCACCGTGTTCCCATTTAACCTGCCGCCCGGATGAGCAAGCAGGACCATCGCTGTCGTGGCTACAGCAGCGACGGGTTGCTGACAATCGCTAAAGCGTCATGCCGCCTGCTGAATTGCGTCACGCCGGTCGAGCGCGAAGGAAAACAGCGCGACACCGAAGGCTGACAGCGCAATGGCTGCGCCGACGAAGGGCAGGTCGGCATAACTCACGCCCCAGGAAATGGCGGCACCGCCGATCCAGGCGCCGGCGGCATTGCCGGCGTTGAAGGCGCCCTGGTTGAGGGTCGCGGCGAGGTTCGGCGCCTCAGAGGCGGTTTCGACGACGCGCATCTGCATCGGCGGCACGATGACGAAAGTTATGACGCCCCACATGAAGATGAGCAGGATCGCGGCGGGTGCAGAATAGCTGAGCTCGGCGAAGGCGACGTGGATCGCAGCCATCACCACCAGCGCGCCGATGGCGGTCGGCATCAGCTTCCAGTCGGCCAGCTTGCCGCCGATGATGTTGCCGATGGTCATGCCACCGCCGAACAGCAGCAGCACCCAGGTGACTGATTCAACCGACAGGCCGCTGACGTCGGTCAGGATCGGCTTGATGTAGGTGAAGACGGCGAACAGACTGCCCGAGGCCAGCGCCGAGATGATCATGGCGAGCCACACCTGCAGCTTTCCCAGCACCTTGACCTCGCCTGCGACCCCGCCCTTGCCGGGAGGGGCGACGCCCGCCGGCACCAGGAAGGCGATGGCCGCGACCGAGAGCAGGCCGATGACGACGACGGCGAAGAAGGTTGCGCGCCAGCCATAGGCTTCGCCGAGCGCCGTTCCGCCGGGTACGCCAAGGATGTTGGCGAGCGTCAGACCGGCAAACATCAGGGCGATGGCGCTGGCGCGCTTGTTGGCCGGCACCAGGCTTGCCGCCACAACCGAACCGATGCCGAAGAAGGCGCCGTGGCCGAAGGCGGTGACGACGCGGGCGATCATCAGCGTCCAGTAGGTGGGCGCGATGGCGCAGAGCAGGTTGCCGAGCACGAACATCATGGCGAGGCCAATCAGCACCGGCTTGCGTGGTAGCCTGGCCGTGCCGACGGCGATGATCGGGGCGCCGATAACCACGCCGAGCGCGTAGCCGGTGACGAGCAGGCCGGCGGCGGGGATCGACACGCCGAGGTCGGCGGCGACCTCCGGCAACAGCCCCATGATCACGAATTCGGTGGTGCCGATGCAAAAGGATGCGACGGCCAGGGCGAGGATTGGCAAGGGCATGGGCGGACTCGGGGAGAGCTGAAACGATTTAGATCTACATTTTCCTCTCAACTGCCAATGCACAAGCGATGCTGCTGCATTGCAGCAATGCACGCAGTGCATGGCAGGCATCGAAAGATGCCGATGCAGCTCTGTCAGGCTTGTTGCGCCAGGTCGCGGCGGAGGAAGTCGTAGAGCCGTTCGACCGCCGGGTTGACGGTCTGCGGGTTGCGCAGGATGCCGATCTCCATGTCCGGCAAGGGTGGCAGGCCTTCGTTCTCGCCGATGATCCGCAAGGAGGGTGGCACGCTGCGCTGGGCAAGGCCGGCAACCGCAAGCCCGGCCTGGACCACGGCGATCAGCCCAAGCAGGCTCGCGCTGGAATAGGTGCAGCGAAACGACCGGTCGGCGGCACCCAGCACCTGCAGAACACTCTTGCGCGCGACGCAGCCGGGCTCGAAAAGCGCCACGGGCAGGGGGTCGATCTCCCAGGCGACATGGTTCGGCGAAGCGACCCAGACGAGGCGCTCGCGCTGCAACACCTCGATAGGCTGCTCCGGCGCGCGGGTGATGATGGCTAGGTCGAGACGGCCGTCGGCGAAGGTCTTCACCAGCGAGGTCGATTGCTCGCAAATCAGCTCCACCGTCACCAGCGGATGCGCGGCGGCAAAGCGCGACAGCACCGGCGGCAGTAGGAATGCCGCATAATCGTCGGGCACGCCGAGGCGCACACTGCCGGCTTCTTCGGGCCGGGTGATGCTCGCCCAGGCTTCGTCGGACAGTTTTAGCAGCCGGCGGGCATAGACGAGCAGTTCTTCGCCGATCGCGTTGGCGGTCACGGCCTTCGAACCGCGGACCAGCAACTGCTTGCCGACCGTCTGTTCCAGCCGCTGCATCTGCATGCTGATGGCCGACTGGCTCCGGCCGACGCGCGACGCGGCATGGGAAAAGCTGCCGCTGTCGGCAACCGCGACAAAGGTCCTGAGCAGGTCGAGATCGAGCGGCATCGCCATTGCGGTATCAGCATTTCGAATAGGGTTAGCCAAATCTATTCGTTTGAATGAAGTCGTCAAGACTGGCTTGCTTGGCCATCCGCAGCGTTCCGGACGACCAGCATGACCAGCGCCAGCCGCTTTCCCGCCCTCAATCTTGCCGTGGCCATGGCGATCGCCGGCACCGTCGGCGCCTTCGTCACCGAGGCCGGGCTCGATCCGGTCACGACGGTGTTCTGGCGCTGCCTGTTCGGCGCGCTGTTCCTTGGCGCCTGGTGCCTGCTGCGCGGATATCTTCCCGACCGGTCGCTGTCTTTGGCCCGCATCGCGCGGGCAGGGCTTTGCGGTGTCTGCATGGTGCTGAGCTGGACCGCGTTCTTCGCCGGCTTCGCCAAGACCTCTATCGCGGTGATGACGATCGTCTACCACATCCAGCCGTTCTTCGTCGTGCTGATCGGGGTGCTGTTCCTCAAGGAGCGCATCACCGCCGACCAGATCGCCTGGATGGCCGCCGCTTTCATGGGCGTCGTGCTGGCCAGCGGCCTCGTGGTTTCAGGCAATCCCGTCACCGCTTCCTGGATGGTGGGCATCGCCATGGCGCTCGGCGGGGCGTTCCTCTACGCCGTGGTGACGATCCTCGCCAAGGGGCTCGGCGAGCAGCGGCCTGAAATCACGGTGTTGTGCCAGACGGTCGTCGGCGTGGTCATGCTCGCGCCTTTCACCAATTTTTCCGGCCATGTCCCGCTGGCGTCTTGGAGCTGGCTCGTCGGCATCGGCGTGCTGCATACCGGCATCGCCTATGTGATGATGTTCTCTGCCTATCCCAGGTTGTCGACGCCGGTTATCGGCGTTCTCACCTTCATCTATCCGGTCGTCGCGATCATCATCGATTGGGCAATCTACGACCATCCGATCAGCATTGCTCAAGCCCTTGGCATGGCGCTCATCGCTGTGGCGACGCTGGGCGTCAGGCTTGGCTGGCGGCTGCCGACCAGGCGTGTCTCGGCCGCCTGAGTAACCTGCAAAAGAAAGGGGCGCCCGAAGGCGCCCCGTCCGATGTTGATGTGCCCGAACTCAGTTCTGCTTCGGGAGCTTGTAGGCGACCACGTAATCGCCGCGATCCGGCGACTGGCGCGCGCCACCGGCCGAAATGACGACGTACTGGGTTCCACTTTCAGGCGAGACGAACGTCATCGGCGTGGCCTGTGCGCCCACCGGCAGGCGGCCCTTCCACAGTTCCTCGCCGGTTTTCACGTCAAGCGCGCGCAGATAATAGTCCTGCGTGCCGGCGTAGAAGACGACGCCGCCCGATGTTGCCATCGGTCCACCCAGCGTCGGCATGCCGATCGGGATCTGCAGCCCGGTCTTCATGCCGAGCGGGCCGGTATCCTCGAGCGTGCCGGCCGGCACTTGCCAGACGAGCGTGCGCGACTTGAGGTCGACGGCGCTGATGGTGCCGTAGGGCGGCTCGTGGCAAGGCACGCCGAGCGGCGACATGAAGCCGTTCTTGAGCGCGCCATAGGGCGTGCCCTTCTGCTGCGACAGGCCGTCATGCGCCGCCGAGCCGCCATAGTTGTCGGCATCCTCGCGGGGGATGAGCTGGACGAACTGCGGCATGCGGATGTCGTTGACGATCAGAAGGCCGCGCGCCTCGTCGATCGCCGCGCTGCCCCAGTTCATGCCACCGTAATAACCGGGATAGAGCAGGCTGCGGTCTGTCCTCGGCGGCGTGAACTCGCCGTCGTAACGCAGCTTCTTGAACTCGATGCGGCAGTAGAGCTGGTCGTAAGGCGTGGCACCCCACATCCTGGCTTCAGCGAGCGGCTCGGCACCGATCGACGGCATGCCGACCGAATAAGGCTGGGTCGGCGCGGTGAAGTCGCCTTCCATCGCACCTTGCGGCACGGCCTTCTCCTCGACTTCGGCGATCGGCTTGCCGTCGCGGCGGTCGAGCATGAAGATCTGCCCGCGCTTGGTCAGCTGGATCAGGGCAGGGGTGTTGCCGCCCTTGCCATCAGGCACATCGTAGAGTGCGGGCTGCGCAGGGACGTCATAATCCCAGATGTCATGATGCACGGTCTGGAACTTCCAGCGTTCCTTGCCCGTTTCCATGTCGAGGGCCACGACCGAAGCACTGTATTCCTCGGCTGCCTTGCTGCGGTGGGCGCCCCAGAAGTCGGGCGTTGCATTGCCCGTCGGCAGGTAGACGAGGCCGAGCGCGTCGTCATAGGCCGGCGTCGACCAGACGTTCGGCGTGCCGCGCGTGTAGCTTTCGCCTTCCGGCGGCAGCTTGGTGATTGCCGGGTTGCCGAGATCCCAGGCCCAGACCAGTTCGCCGGTGCGGGCCGAGAAGGCACGGACGGCGCCCGAAGGCTCGCCGGTTTCGACATTGTCCCAGACCCAGCCGCCGACCATGATCAGGTCGCGCATGACTGTGGGGGCGGACGTCTGGAAGTAGAAGCCGTCCTTGATCTCGCCCATGCCCTGCTTGAGATCGACAATGCCGCCATTGCCGAAATCCTGGCACAACTCGCCGGTCTTGGCATCGAGCTGGATCAGGCGCGCGTCGATGGTGGTCATGACGATGCGTGCAGCGCAGGCATTGGCCGTCGCGGGCATCTCGGGCGTTGCCGCAATGACGCTCGTCGGCGCCAGCGGGTCGGCCGGCGCTGCACTGGCCTCAGCCGGTGCAGTGCCTGGCTCATAATAGCTGACACCGCGGCAGCGCTGCCACAGCGGCGACTTGGCCTTGGGGTCGAACTTCCACTTCACTTCGCCCGTGTCGGGGTTCAGCGCATGGACGATGTTGGTGGGCGAACAGGTGTAGAGCGTGTCGCCGACGAAGAGCGGCGTGCTCTGGTCCTGGCCGGACCCCACGGGCGTGTCGCCCGAACGGAAGGTCCAGGCGACCTCGAGCTTGTCGACATTGTCGGTGTTGATCTGGTCGATCGGCGCGTAGCGCGTTCCCGCAGGCGTGCGGCCGTAATAGCGCCAGTCAGTGGCGCTTGCTGCGGCTGGGGGAACGGCAGGCGCGGGCTCGGCCGAAGTCAGCGCGTTGCGGGTAACGCCGTGCGGCGTGAAGCCGTAGAAGGCGGTTGCCGCAAGCGCCGCAACAAGCAGGCCGGCGAGGGCAAAGGGAGCCCGTTTGCTGCTGCTTGTCGGGAACAGGGGAGCGAGCAAAAGCGCCGGGATGGCGATAACCGCAGGTGCGACGAGGCGCGGGATCAACGGCCAGAATTCGAGGCCGGACTCCCAGATCGCCCATGCGATGGTTGCCAGGAATACCAGGGCGTAGAGCCAAAGCCCGGCCTTGCGGCGCATGATGTAGAGGATGCCGGAGGCGATGACGCCGAAGCCGGCGAGCGCGTAGTACCACGATCCGCCCAGGCCGATCAGCTGGACGCCGCCATAGACGAGCGGTGTCCCGATGATGACCATGATCAGGCCGAATAGAACCAGAAGCCAGCCGCCGCTGCCTTTGGATGTCTGTGGATCTGCCATGTCGAATTCTCGCGAAGATTGAACCGAAAACCAGCCGCCCGGGCGGGCGACGTCGGATGCAATCGTCATGTCGGCGCCTTGCGGAGGCCTCCTCGCCTCTACGTCCGCACAGAGCCCGCGACCGAATTCCGGCCGAGAATCTGATCGCATCCTAATAGATAATATGTTATCTTTCTCGAATGTCCAACGACGCTTCCGACCGCGCCAATTTCGGCAGGAGTCTGCTCGCGGTGGCTCGGCTTTGGCGCCATGCCGCCGACCGCGCACTTGACGATTGCGGTCTGTCGCACGCCACCGCAATGCCGCTGGTGACGTTGTCGCGGCTGGGCGACAATATCCGCCAGGGCGTGATCGCCGATCATCTCGGCTTCGAAGGCCCTTCTCTGGTGCGCATAGTCGATCTTCTGGCCGCCGATGGCCTGATCACCCGAAGCGGCGACCCCGGTGATCGCCGGGCGAAGATCCTGTCGCTGACCAATGCCGGCCGTGCCAGGGTCGAGGAGATCGAGGTGATCCTCGAACGCCTGCGCACCGAGCTTCTGGCGGATGAGGATGCAGCCGAACTGTCGGCCGCGCTCGGCCTGCTTGTGCGGCTCGAACAGCGCTTGCTCGCCGCCGATCCCGACGCCTGAAGCGGGCAACTGGCCTGCGTGAAGTCGCCCGCTGCGCCATGGTGCAGTCGCGTAGCACTGCTAGCTTCGTGTCCTCCAGTATCAGCCACTTCGAGGACAACGCTCATGACCAGTCAGATCGACAAGGCGAAGGCTTTCCATGCCCTGCATGTGAAGGGCAATCCGGTGGTGCTCTACAATGCCTGGGATCCCGGCAGTGCGGCGATCATCGCCAAGGCCGGCGCCAAAGCGATAGCCACGGGCAGTTGGCCGGTGGCAGCAGCCTTCGGCTTCGCCGATGGCGAAAAGATTCCGCTTGATGTTGCTCTCGACAATATCCGCCGCATCGTCGCCACCGTCGACTTGCCGGTGACCATGGACCTTGAAAGCGGCTACGGCGTCGAACCGGCGAAGGTGGCGAAGACCGTCAGCCGCGCCCTGGAAGCAGGCGCCATCGGCTTCAACTTCGAGGATCAGGTCGTTGGCGGCAGCGGCCTGCACGACGTCGCCTTCCAGGCGGAGCGCATTGCCGCTGCGGCGGAAGCGGTCAAGGCATCTGGCATCCCCGCCTTCATCAACGCGCGCACCGACATCTTTCTCAAGGCCAAGCCCGACGAGCACAGCGACGATTTGGTCGACGCTGCGATCGAACGAGCGCAGGCTTATGCAAAGGCCGGCGCGCACGGTTTCTTCGCGCCGGGCCTCGGTGACGAGGCGCTGATCGGCCGCCTGTGCAAGGAGGTGGAACTGCCCGTCAACATCATCGCGCTCGCCCATGTGCCGCCGAAGGCGAAGCTCGCCGAACTCGGCGTCGCCCGCATCAGCTATGGCCCGGTGCCGTATCGCCAGATGGCCGAATGGCTCGAGGCCAAGGCGCGCGCGGCCTTCGAATAGCCCAACGAAATAGGCCCATCCCGGTGCCAACGGGATGGGCGCATCTTATGTCAGCGGCTTCAGCTCGATGGCGATGGTCGGCAGAAGCTCCGACACCGTCGGATGTATGTGAACGGCCCGCTGCAGCGTTTCGATCGGCGCCTTGGCGTACATCAGGTCGAGCACGGCATGGATCGCCTCATCGCCGCCAGTGCCGAGCACCGAAGCGCCGAGGATCTGCCTGGTATCGGCATCGACGAGTATCTTCATGAAGCCCTGCGTCTCGCCTTTTTCGACGGCGCGGCCGACACGAGTCATCGGCCGCTCTCCTGACAACACCTTGCGGCCGCTCTTGCGCGCCACTGTTTCGGTCATGCCGGCGCGTCCGAGCGGCGGGTCGATGTAGAGCGCATAGGCCTCGATGCGGTCGGAAACCTTGCGCTTGTCATTGTCGAGCAGGTTGGCGGCGACGATCTCGAAGTCGTTGTAGGAGGTGTGGGTGAAGGCGCCCTTGCCGTTGCAGTCGCCCATGGCCCAGATATGCGGGACACTGGTCCTGAGCTGGTCGTCGACCACGACATAACCACGCTTGTCCATCTCGACACCGGCCTTGTCGAGGCCGAGATCGTCGGTGTTGGGCTTGCGGCCGATGGCCAAAAGCACGTGCGAGCCGACAACGGCGCGGTCGCCTGATGTGCAGTCGACGCCGACCTGCACGCCGTCGGCATGGCGCGCGAAGCTGATGCACTCGGCGTTCAGCCTGAGCGCGATTCCCTCATGCTCGAGGATGCCCTTCACCGCCTCCGACACGTCCTCGTCCTCGCGCGACACCAGCCGCGGACCCTTTTCCACTACGGTCACTTGCGCGCCGAAGCGGCGGAATATCTGGGCGAATTCCAGCCCGATATAGCTGCCGCCGACGACGACGAGGTGGCGCGGCAGGAAGTCCACCTCCATCATCGAGGTGTTGGTCAGGTATTCGATGTCGTTGACGCCGGGCATGTCGGGGATGTTGGCGCGGCCGCCGACATTGATGAAGATGCGCTCGCCATGCAGCAGTTCATCGCCGACGCGCACCTCATGCGGCCCCTCGAAGCTGGCGTGGCCGCGATAAAGCGTGCAGCCCTTCATGCCGGCGATCCAGTCTTCCAGCCCGCTGCGGGAATCGACGGTCACCTTGTCCTTGCGCGCCTTCACCGCCTTCATGTCGACCGAGACTGTGCCGGTCGAAACGCCGTAGTCGGCGCCGGTGCGGGCGAGGTGGGCGGCATAGGCGCTGGCCACCATGGTCTTGGTCGGCTTGCAGCCGGTGTTGACGCAGGTGCCGCCGACAAGCTTGCGCTCGATCAGCGCCACCGTATGCCCCGCCGCCGTCAGCCGCCCGGCCATCGGCGGCCCGGCCTGGCCGCAGCCGATGATGATGGCGTCAAATTTTTTGGCCGCGCTCATGCGACCAAGCTCACGATCAGCAGGGCGCCGAGTATCGCCAGGGCATCCTCGATCAGCGCCGCCGGCAGGTCCTTGCCGAAGGCGGCTGCCAACCGGCCCCGCACTTCGGCGCCGCCGAGCGTACCCAGAATCGCGCCGATGATGCCCGCCGCCAGCCCGCCAATCACCACGCCGCCGGCGGTGCCTATGACAGCGCCTGTCAGTGCGCCCATGATGATGCGGGTGCCGAACTGTACCGGCACCTTGCGGCTCGGCGTCGATGGCAACTGGTCGGTGACCAATTCGACGACGGCCAGCACGGTGAAGATCGCGACGGTTATCCAGTGACCCATGAAGCCGGCCCATGTGCCGGCAAGTGGTAGCCAGCCGAGCCAGGCGCCCCAGGCGACGGCAGCCGGTGCGGTCATGGCCCTGAGGCCTGCAACAATTCCGATGAGAAGCGCGAGCAGGTAGATCATCCTTCGTCCCCCGTGGATGTGTCTGGTCCAAAAAGTGCACTTTGTCAGGAAGCTAGCACAGCCATCCGGTTTCGCCAGAGCCGGGAGGCTTCGACCTTTGCAGCATGGTCCGTTCTGTGGTTTGGCTGGGCAAGCAGGAAGGAACACTGAAATGGCTCAGAGCGAACGCGACAAGATGGCGGCCGGCGCGTGGTACAATTGCGTCGATGCCGAGCTCGACGCATTCCGCGCGGTGGCGGCCGAGGCCGTCTTCGAGCAACGCTCGCTGTCGCCGGCCGAACGCGGCGACATTTCGCCCAAGCTTCGAGCGTTGCTCGGCTCGACGGGCGAGGGTGCGCGCATCGAAGCGCCGTTCCATTGCGCCTATGGCTTCAACATCCATCTCGGCGCAGGCGTGTTCCTCAATGCCGGCTGTACCATCCTCGACACCGCGCCGGTGCGCATCGGCAGTGGCACGATGTTCGGCCCCAACGTCCAGGTCTATTGCCCCGAGCATCACAAGGATCCGGCACTGCGCCGTGCCGGGCTTGAGATCGCCCGGCCGGTCACGATCGGCGACAATGTCTGGATCGGTGGCGGCGCCATCATCCTGGGTGGCGTCAGCATCGGCGACAACGCAATCGTCGGTGCCGGCTCGGTGGTTACCAGGAACGTGCCGGCCAATGCCACGGTCGTCGGCAACCCGGCCAAGCCAGTTGGCTGAAACTATTATTCCTGTGATTGACAGTCGGCTCCGGCGCCGCCATATCGGAGGCGTTAATGTTCTCAGGGCGGGGTGAAAAGTCCCCACCGGCGGTAAGGGTTTTCGAACCCAAGCCCGCGAGCGCTTCCCGGCAACGGGAGGGTCAGCAGATCCGGTGTGATTCCGGAGCCGACGGTCATAGTCCGGATGGAAGAGAACGAACGGGAAAGCGGTGGCGCGAGCTGCCGGGATTCCGTCTCGTGCGTCCTGATTCTGGTTCGAAACGGAAGGATGGACCCATGAATCAGCAGTCCCCGAAAGACTTCGCTACCCGCCGCGTTGCCGTGATCCGTGCGCGCTGGCATGCCGACATCGTCGATGAATGCGTCAAAGCCTTTGTCGCCGACATTGAGACGCTGGCAAGCGGCCGCATCGCCGTCGATGTCTTCGACGTGCCCGGCGCCTACGAGATCCCGCTGTTTGCGAAGACCCTGGCCGAAACCGGTCGCTACGCCGCGATCCTCGGCACCGCCTTCGTCGTCAATGGCGGCATCTACCGCCACGACTTCGTCGCCCATGCCGTGCTCGACGGCATGATGAACGTGCAGCTTCAGACCGGCGTTCCGGTGCTGTCGGCGGTGCTGACCCCGCACAATTATCACGACAGCGCCGAGCATCACCGCTTCTTCTTCGACCACTTCAAGGTCAAGGGCAAGGAAGCCGCCAATGCCTGCGTCGAACTGCTCAAGGCGCGCGAACTGGTCGCCGCCTGACGCGAAAGCATCGGCTTTGTCCGAGCGGGAGGGGCGCTGGCCACGTCACCCCCACCCCTAACCCCTCCCCACAAGGGGGAGGGGAATCCGGCGGCGGCCCCGACTTGCACCAAGTCTTGATGTTCTTCGCAGGAGCGGCGACGAGCCTGTCTCCCTCCCCCTTGTGGGGAGGGGCAGGGGTGGGGGTATGATGCCGCCCCTGGACAGCTGCTGTTTTCCGAGAGACGGCGTCCTCCGACGGGCTTTGCGCGCAAATGCGCCGCAACGAAAACACGCTGCTGGCTCTAGGCTTCCCGCCACCGGCACCACATGATGCAATAAGCATCAGACGGGGAGTTTTCCATGTCGTCCATTCCGCTTCCGCTCAAGGGCGCGTGCCGCTGCGGCCGGGTCGAGATCGAGGTTTCGAAGCCCCCGATCTGTACCGCCGCCTGCCACTGCCCGGGCTGCCAGAAGATGTCGTCTTCGGCCTATTCGCTGACGGCGATGGTTCCGGCCGACGGCTTTGCGGTCACCAAGGGCGAGACCGTCATCGGCGGCCTGCACGGCGCGGAGCTGCATCATCAGTTCTGCGATCACTGCAAGACCTGGATGTTCACTCGCGTCGCTGGCGTCGACTGGTTCGTCAATGTGCGCCCGACCATGCTGGACGAGACGGCGTGGTTCCGGCCGTTCATGGAAACCTTCACCAGGACGAAGCTGCCCTTCGCCGAAACAGGCGCGGTCAGGAGTTTTGATGAATTCCCTGAAATGGAAGAACTCGAGCCGCTGATGCAGGAGTACCAGGCCTGGGCGCGAGCCGGGGAGGCGTCGAGCTAGCTCGCCTTCCGGGCCAGCGGCGCGAAGCTGCTGAGGCCGAGCCAAGCCTGCATGGCGCGCGCGATCTTGTCGTCGCCGTCGAGTTCGAGGTGGCCGGAATCGAGCTCCTGGTTGAGCTTGGACAGGCCCATCCAAACCGATGTCATGCTGCGCAGGGATCCCCTGACTTCCAGGTCGATGTCGAAGCCGGGGTCGGAATTGCACAGGTCGACCGCCCCGTCGTCGACAACCAGCCACCAATTCTGCTGCGCTTTGGCCACTTCGGGGTACAGAAAGTGAATCGTGCAGCGTTTGGGCGGCAGCGGCTTGGGATTGAGGTTGCGGCGCATGTCCCACATCAACAGCGAAGGGTCGAGATTCCTGAGGGTTAGCTGGGATTCGACCCAGCGATGGCCCCAGTCGCCAAGGCCGAGGATGATCGGCCGCAGGTCTTCTCCGGCCTCGGTAAGCCGGTATTCGACGCTGCCCGCCCCGCCACGCTCGGTCTGGATCACGCCTGCGCGCTCAAGTTCCTTCAGCCGCTTGGACAGCAGCGCCGGCGACATGCGCGGCACGCCGCGGCGCAAGTCGTTGAAACGGCTCGATCCCATCAGCATCTCGCGCACGACCAGCGTCGTCCAGCGCGTACACAGCACCTCCGACGCCATCGAAACCGGGCAAAACTGGCCGTAGCCGCCGCGATCGCTCATCTCGCACCATTCGCAGGGATATCGCGCCTTATAGCGCAAAAGCCGCCGTCTCGCACCTAGCCCATAGGGATGACCGCCTCGCGCACCGGTACAGTTCCTGAACTGGACCCGCCCGGCCGATGGCGCGATCCTTGCGCCTGGCCTGCCGGTCAACAGGAGACGACTTGATGAGAAGTCTTGAAAACGCTGCGCTGGCACCTGCCGGCGTGACAGGTGCAATGCCAATCGACGTCATAGCCGCGGCACGAGATCTCGTGCCGGCCCTTGCCGAACGGGCCCGACAGTTCGACGAAGGCGACCTTTTCGTTGCCGAAAACTATGCCCTCTTGAAAAAAGCCGGCCTTGCCAGCGCCGGCGTGCCGCTTGAACTGGGCGGTGGCGGCGCCGAAGTAACCGAACTCTGTGAAATGCTGCGCATCATGGCGCGGGCCTGTGGCTCGACCGCGCTCGCCTTTGCCATGCACACCCACCAGGTGGCCATCCCCGCCTGGCGCTGGCGCCATCAGAAGGTCGCCGCCGTCGAGCCTTTGCTCAAGCGCGTCGCGGCGGAAAACCTGATCCTTTTGTCCAGCGGCGGGTCCGACTGGATCGGCGGCTCGGGCAAGGCCGAAAAGGTCGATGGCGGCTATCGCATCACCGCCCGCAAGGTGTTCACCTCGGGTGCCGTCGCCGGTGATATCCTGATGACGGGGGCCATCGTTCGCGAAGAGGATGGCAGCGAAAAGGTCATCCATTTCGGCGTGCCGATGCGGGCACCCGAGGTCAGCGTCATGGACAACTGGCGCACGCTCGGCATGCGCGGCACCGGTTCCAACGATGTCGTCATCGACGGGCTGTTTGTGCCGGACGCTTCGGTCGCCTTCTCGCGCGCGGCGGGCCACTGGCACCCGGTGTTCCAGATCATCGCCACCGTCGCATTCCCGCTGATCTACGCCGTCTATCTCGGCGTCGCCGAAAGCGCGCGCGACATCGCCGTCGAGATCGCCAGGAAGAAGCCGGCGAGCGAGACGCTGCTCAACCTTGCCGGCCGCATGGACACGTCCTTGCACGCCGCCCGGCTTGCCCACCGCTCGATGGTCGAGACGGCCGCACGCAACGCAGCCTCGGCCGAAAGCGTCAACGACGTGATGATCGGCCGCTCGCTGGTCGCGCGCCATGGCCTCGAGGTCGTCGAGCTTGCGATGGAGCTTGCCGGCGGGTCGTCGTTCTACCGCGAAAAAGGCCTCGAACGCCGTTTCCGCGACATGCAGGGCGCGCGCTTCCACCCGCTTCAATCAGGCCCGCAGGCGCAATATGCCGGCGCGATGGCACTCGGCCTGCCGGTCGACACGATCTTCTGAGCCAACTCCTCCCAAGGCAGCCGGCCGCCGCGATACGTCGCGGCGGCCGTTTCTTATGGTTCCAATCTCGATCGTGTCTTGCCTGACCGTTCGAAAGGGCGATTGCGAGATTCTACTTTTGATTGTATGAATTTAGAGATACAATTTATAATATATGTGCGGCCGGGAGGGCTTGATGCCGTCGGTGAAGCTTAGGCTCGCAATCCTGCTAATTTTCGGGGTTGTGATTGCTCTTACACATTCGGCGCTGGCTCAGGTGCCGCCGCACCAGCCGGGCACCATCTGCTTCACGCCCACTTTCTGGTGCTGGGCCAACCCGCCCGGCCCGCCGGGATTTCCCTGCGGCTGCCCGGGGCCATACGGTTTCGTTGCCGGCGTGTTGGGTTAGGGGGGCGGGGGATGTGGTGGCATCGTCTTATCTTTTGGAAACAGCCGGTCGCGCCTCCAGCCACGTCTGCCGTTGAGGAACTGATCGACGAGGCTGAACTGGTCTCGAAATACGCGGTTCGCGCCGGGCTGCTGGCCGATGGGGATTTCTTCAGGAGGTTCGCGGCGGCAAAGGTTCTGCAGGACATGGACCGGATCTTCACCAACTCCGCGGTGATCGAGCTTCAGTCGGCGTTGGCCGCGTCTCGGGTCGCAATTCCGGCGGCCACCGTCAGCGCGCTTCAAAGCGGATGGCGGCCAAACAAGGAACGGCTGCGCGACAAGCTGAAAAACCTCGGCTTTGTGCTGGCTGCCCTGCTGCTGATGTTTGCTGCCGGCAATCTCACGCTCACCTACAAGAGCGGAGCGACCCTTTATGAGCAGCTTTCGCTGCTCACCGGCAAGAACCCGGGACTGCACTACAGCAGGCTGGAGCGGCAACTGCTGATCGCCGAGCATCAACTGCCGGGAAACATTCTGGTCGGCCAGCCACCGGTCTCCTCAACGGATGGCAATGGGGCGGCGGGTTTGCCAGATGCACCGAAAACGGTGTCTCCAGCGGCCGCCTCGCAGTCTGGCACCACGAATGCTGTCGACGCCGTCCAGCGCAATCTCATCGCTCAGGACGCCTCGTTCCAGTATGTCTACGAACTGACCATGCTCGACAAGGAGCTGAAACTGGTCAAGGAGAAGAGTGATGCCTTCCTGGCTGCCGCAGATGCGCAACTGGCCGTCCTGGGCCGCATCCGAAATGCAGTCTGCTGGGCAGGAGCCTTGCTGGGGCAGGGATGCCCGGCAACCGCCACAAACTCAACTGGAAGCACGCCCCAGCAAGTAAGCGACGACATCACCAAGCAGTTTGAAGAGCAATATGCGTCGTTCGACGTCAGCTCGCTGCAGAATTTTTGCCAGTATCTTGGCGAAATCGAACGTGCCAAATCCGAACAGGCGGGATCGTCGCCATTCATCACCCAGGTGAACTACCTCTTCGATGACGCGTTCGGCATCAACACCGTCGATCTGATGCGCCAGAATTGCCGCATGAATCTGAACTACTATTCACAGTCGATACCCAATCTCATCGACATCCAGAACAAGATATCGGGGCGGCTGGCGACCTATTCCTATCTGGCGCTGCCCGCCCTGTATGGCGCGCTCGGCTCGCTGATGTACTTCATGCGGCGCATTCTCGACCCGTTCCTGCCAAACCCGTCACTGCTGCGCATGATCTATCGTGTCGCTCTGGGCGCCCTGGCCGGAATGGTGCTGGCGTGGTTCTGGGACGGGACCTTCAACAACAATGAAGCATTCCAGACCATCGGCTTCGGCTTGTTCACGCTTGCCTTCGTCTTTGGCTTCGCCATCGACGTGTTCTTCGCCTTGCTCGACCGCTTTGTCAGTCTATCGACGGCGGCGGTAAGCAGGATCGGTGGGCCGTAAGCGCGCCGTCAGGTCATGCACGCGTCTGACCCTCATGCGGCGCGGGGGACTACTCATCCGGTTCTGCGGAGCTGGCGGCGATGAAGGCCTGGGCACGGCGGCTGGCTGCTTGAACGAAAAGGGGCAAGGCCTTTCGGCCTTGCCCCTTCGATTGCTGCGAATTCCAGTCTGCTCTCAGAACAGGCCTTCGATCTGGCCCTGTTCGTTGAGGAAGATCTTTTCCGACGAGGGTGCCCTTGGCAGGCCGGGCATGGTCATGATCTCACCGCAGATGGCGACGATGAAGCCGGCACCGGCCGAAAGCCTGACCTCGCGCACCGACACGACATGGTCAGTGGGCGCGCCGCGCAGGTTGGGGTCGGTCGAGAACGAATATTGCGTCTTGGCCATGCACACCGGCAGGTGGCCGTAGCCGGCGGCTTCCCAGGCATGCAGCTGGTCGCGCACCGACTTGTCGGCGATCGCCTCCGAGCCGCGGTAGATGCGCTTGACGATGGTGTCGATCTTGTCGAACAGCTTCATCTCGTCGGGATAGAGCGGCGAGAACTGCGAGGCGCCGCTCTCGGCGAGCTGCACCACCTTGTGGGCGAGCTCCTCGATGCCGGCCGAACCCTTGGCCCAGTGCTTGCACAGGATCGCTTCGGCGCCCATGCCGGCGACATAGTCCTTCATCGCCGCGATCTCGGCGTCGGTGTCGGAGACGAAGTGGTTCATCGCCACAACCACCGGCACGCCGAACTGCTTGACGTTTTCGATGTGGCGGCCAAGGTTGGCGCAGCCCTTCTTCACCGCATCGACGTTTTCCTTGCCGAGCTCTTCCTTCTTGACGCCGCCATTCATCTTCATGGCGCGGACGGTGGCGACGATGACCGCGGCGGCAGGCTTCAAACCAGCCTTGCGGCACTTGATGTCGAAGAACTTCTCCGCACCCAGGTCAGCGCCGAAGCCGGCTTCGGTGACGACATAGTCGGCGAGCTTGAGGGCGGTGGTGGTGGCGATCACCGAGTTGCAGCCATGGGCGATGTTGGCGAACGGGCCGCCATGGACAAAGGCCGGGTTGTTTTCCAGCGTCTGCACCAAATTGGGCTGGACCGCATCCTTGAGCAGCACGGCCATGGCGCCGTCGGCCTTGAGGTCGCGGGCATAGACGGCTGATTTGTCGCGGCGATAGGCAACGATGATGTCGCCGAGGCGCTTTTCGAGGTCCTTGAGGTCGGTCGCCAGGCACAGGATCGCCATGACTTCCGAGGCCACCGTGATGTCGAAGCCGGCTTCACGCGGAAAACCGTTGGCGACGCCGCCGAGCGAGCAGTTGATCTCGCGCAGGGCGCGGTCGTTCATGTCCATCACCCGGCGCCAGACGACGCGGCGGGTGTCGATGCCGAGCTCGTTGCCCCAGTAGATGTGGTTGTCGATCAGCGCCGACAACAGGTTGTGCGCGGTGGTGATGGCGTGGAAGTCGCCGGTGAAGTGGAGGTTCATGTCCTCCATAGGCACGACCTGGGCATATCCGCCGCCGGCCGCACCGCCCTTGACGCCGAAATTGGGTCCAAGCGAGGCTTCGCGGATGCACACGATCGCCTTCCTGCCGATGCGGTTCAAACCGTCACCGAGGCCGACGGTGGTCGTGGTCTTGCCTTCGCCGGCGGGCGTCGGGTTGATCGCGGTGACCAGGATCAGCTTGCCGTCCTTGTTCTTGCGCGCATTGGCGATGAACTCGGCCGAGATCTTCGCCTTGTCGTGGCCATAGGGCAAAAGATGCTCGCTCGGAATGCCGATCTTGGCACCGACCTCCTGGATCGGCTTCTTCTTCGCAGCGCGCGCTATCTCGATGTCGGTCTTGAATTCGGCCATGACGGCTCCTCCGCAATGATTGTCCCAATGGCGCCATGGCCATCCCTGTCGCGGCCATACAAGCGCGACATCAGCGTTCCTTGCCGTCTCAAAACAGCCGCCCAATGCACGGATTGCGACAGGGGCGAGAGAGCGAATAGGGAGTAGGGGGCTGTGGTTGCACAGCGCCTTATCCCACCACTCCCTATTCGCTACTCACCGTTCGCCATTCGCCATTCGCTACCTGCTCAGCACGTTGCTGATCTCGACGAGGTTTGAGCGCACGCGCAGGATGTAGAAGCCCATGGTGATCAGGTGCGAGGGCATGAACCAGCCATCCTCGGCGCCGTTGGAGACAATGAAGGGCTGGATGTTGAGCGCCGAACGCGTCTGCTGCTCCATCGTGTCCCACAGATTGTCGAGGTTGCGGGTGCGCAGAACGTCCTCGAAGTCGGCATGGGTCGCCTTGAGCAGGCCGTAATAGCCGTAGAGCTGGCCATAGGCGAACCAGAAGCGGTCGTCGGCGCGCGGGTCGAACCAGCCATTGTTGAAGTTCTCGGCCCGGTCCTTGAGGATCGCGGAGGTGGCGCCGATGTCGTTCGAGATACGATCGATGAACTGGATCAGATTGTCGGCGCGGGCGTCGAACACCGCTTCGCATTTCTCCAGCCGGGCGTTGAAGTTGTTGAGGCTCTTGATCGCCGAACGATAATAGCTCGGCGTCGGCGTCTTGGGGCCGAACGGGGTCAGGCCGAAATACCAAGTGTATTCGTCGAACTGCATGTTGCCACGCGCGTCCTGCAGGTCGGAATCGACCTGGCTGGTGCCGCGGACGCGGCCGAGATTGTCGGCGAGCTCGGTCGTCGTGCGGCGGATGGCCTGGTTGATGCCGCGCTGGAACGAGGCCTTGTTGTCAAGGAACGGGGTGTGATCCCACGACAGCCCGAACAGGCCGGTCTTGTAGAGGATCATCGACGAGATCCAGGCGTTCTCGTTGACGTTGAAGTTGGTAAGTTCCGCCGAGATGTCGGCGATTGCCGAACGGCCGCAGGTCTTGGCAGTGTCGGTGCCGCTGCCGGCGACAACCTGCTCGCCGGCCGAGACGTTGCGGTTCTCGAAGTTGTGCGCCGCGACGTAATCCGGGTTGAAGTTGGTCCAGGCCTGGGTGTTCCAGACGAAATAGCCGTAAAGCGCCACCAGGCCTGCAACCGCGGCACCAAGCACCGTCTTGAGGATCCAGCCACGCTGGATGTACCAGCGCCAGGCCCAGATGAACGGCAGCAACAAGATGCCGACGACGAAGCCGAGGCCCCGGCCGATCAGCTGGAATATCCGGGTGAAGAAATTCACGATCGGATCAAGCATATGGAACCCCCTCAGTCGGTCAGGCCGTAGAGCTGTGCGCGGAACGCCGCCTTGTCTTTCAGATATGAGGTTTTCAACGTGTCCACAACATTGGATCGCCGGGTCTCGTTGAGCTCTTCATAATCCTTGTAGAAGCCTTGCTTGTTGAAGACGTAGCGCGACACGAAGTCCGACGGCACGAATTCAGAGATCAGCCGGTTGGTCAGCCAGGCGTCGGGATGATCGGCCTTGGCGCGCACCACCAGGAAGCGGTGCAGCGGAAACACTTCCTCCAGCCTCAACTGGCCGAGTTGCGCGATCTCGCGCTTGGCACCGTTGAGGAAGGGGAAGTTGCCGTCGCGGTTGATCACATCGGCATGGCCATGGATCCAGGTCTGCAGCCAGACCTTGTCGACCTTGCCGATGTCGCGCTTGGGCTCAGCTTGCTGGATCAGCGCCCGCACCGCCATTTCGGCGCGGTGCTCGAGATAGCCGGAGCTTTCGATCCACGAGGCGCGCGGCAAGTCGAGCCGGCCGGTCGAGGCCAGGAACTTGAACACCTTGTCGGCGTCCTTGATCGAGAGATAGCTCACCTGCCACGGCCGCGAGCGGCGGAAGCCCGGCGCCGACGGGTCGGAGATCACTGTCGTCACTTCGGGATCGACGAAGACGTAGAGCCCGCCGAAATGGCTGGTCCAGAACGCGTTGTGGCGGAAGATGACCTGGTCCGGCACCAGCGCGTTCTCGCGGATGTCGCCGCAGACCTTGGCCAGATCGACCATGCGCTGAAGCATCGCGTCGTCACGCCAGGCTTCCGGCTCCTGCTTCAGCTTGTCGACAAGCTTGCCGAGCTCGGCCGCCTTGCCAAGCACGTCCTCGGCCGACAGCACGCGGAACTCGACCTGGCTGATCGACAACAGGTCCTCGATGTCCTCGACCTTGGACACAGAGTCCTCGATCTCGCCATAGATCACGTCCTTGATCGTCAGCGCGTCGATGGCGCGCTGGTTCTTCGACATGAACTCGAACAGCAGCTGCGAGGTGTTGGAAAATGCCGTGTGCACCACCGGCAGGTCGATCTGCGACGGCGTCAGGATGATGAAGCGGCGGTTGACCTCATTGGGGTCGAGATACTGGTAGTCGCCGAGCTCCTCGGCGATCTCTGGCGAAAAGCCGGTCCGGTCGATCTCGAAACTCTTGAGCTTTGTTGGTTCGAGCCCGAATGCCTTCAGCGCCTTGTTGTAGCGGTCGATGAGGTGTGGTTCGTCGACCGGCAAAAGCCGGCCATAGATCAGTTCGTTGTCGCGCAGCAGGTCCATCAGGATTGCCCCTCACCCTCAGCCACTCTCCGTGAAGGACGAGGAGAGGAGGGCGTGAACGTTGCGGCCGTCTTCCTTCTCCCCGTCATTACGGGGAGAAGGTCCGGCAGGGGATGAGGGGCGGCGCCAGCTATCAATCTTTTGCTCCATACTCAGCTGCTGCCTTGAAACGGAGATCTGGCGCGTCGACACATCGATCCAATCGCCCCTCCGGGCAGCCAATATAGTATCCAACACAGCTTGCCGCTCCTTTAGGGCATCGACATTCCATAAGCGCAAGACAGACCATCGTTCCGAGATCATATATTGATCCCGTGTTTCGTCTCGCTGACTTTGAGCGTGTTGGCTGCCATCCAATTCCACAACAAGCTTTTGTTCTCTGCAGGCAAAGTCTGCGAAATAAGGTCCTATTGGCAGCTGCCGAACGAACTTGAAGCCGTTGAGCCGTCGATCTCGTAGCTCGCTCCACAAGGCGTCTTCGGAATCGTTGCCACCTTGCCTGAGTCTGCGAGCGATACTTCGGGCACGTTCATTTCCGCTACGCACTGCGCTGCCCCTCACCCTTACCCTCTCCCCGTAAGAACGGGGCGAGGGGGAAGCCAACGTTGCGGCTAACCTCTTTCCCCGTTCTTCACGGGGAGAAGGAAAGCTCACGCATTCCAAAGCCCCTTCGCCTTCAGCTCCTCCATCTCCTTCGCTGCGCGCTCCCGGAGTCGCGCATCGCGGAGCAGCTTCGACACCGCGGCATCGTCCGACTTGTCGGAGTAGCGGAATTCGCTATCGGCGTAGCGGTTGATCTCCTGCATCACCATGTCCATCGAGAATGGCCCGCGCAGCTCCTCGATCATCGCCTTCTTCTCGTCGTAGCCCTTGTGCATGAAGGCTTCCGGTTTTTCGAACCATTCGTCGGGCAGTTCGATGTCCATGGCGCGCATCTTGATCGCGTCGGTGACGTTCTTGATGGCTCGGCCGGTGAAGCGCGGCTCGGCCTCCTTGATCATGTGCAGATAGGTGCCGACGTCGGCCAGCGTCTTCGGTTCGCCATTGTCCTTCATGAAGCGCTCGAAGACCTTTTCCAGCCCGTCTTCCTGCGGCTTCGCATGCTCTTCATAGGCCTCGGTCACGGCGCGCTGGATTTCCTGCGCGGCATAGAGATCGTGCTCGCCGAGCGGTATCTTGTGGTTCTTGCCGGCGAGCAGGACGAAGATGTCGATGTAGTCGTCGCGGGTCTGCGGCCCGTCGACCAGCCAGCGGGCGCCGGCGCGCTGGCGCAGCGCATCGTCGACATTCTCGGGATAGTTGGAGAACATGCCGAACGAGCAGTTGCCGCGCACCACGGTCCCTGCGCCGGCAAAGGCGTCCATCAGCACGCCGGTGATTTCTTGCTGGCCGGCCGAGGCCCGGTCGTCGGAGCGCTTGGCCGCCACCTGGTCGATGTCGTCGATGGTGCCGAAACCGATGGCGCGCGGGTTGAGCACGTTGTTGATGAACTGGCGGCAGTTCTGGCCCGACTTGCCCTGGTAGGACGAGATCTGGTCGACGCCGAAATTTTCGTAGGCAAAGGGATAACCGGCGACCTGGCAGTAATTGTTGACCAGGCCGGCGATCATCTGGATCAGCGTCGTCTTGCCGGTGCCCGGCGCGCCATCGCCGATGAAGGTGAACAGGAAGCCGCCAAGCTCGACGAAGGGGTTCAGTTCGCGCTCGAAGTCGTAGGCCATCAGCATCTTGGCAAGCCTGACCGACTGGAACTTGGCGATGTGATTGCCGACAACCTCTTCCGGCTTCTTGAAGGTCATCACCAGCGGCTTCGACTTCTTGCCCGGCGCGACATCGAAGCCGTCAAGGGTGAAGTCGTCGGTGTCGATGCGGATGTGGGCGTTCTCGAAGGCGCCAAGCCCGTCGAAGCGGCCCTTGCGCTGCAAAAGCCCTTCGATCGCGACGCGGGCAAAGGCGCGGGCGCGGGTCAAAAGATCGGCGTCGTCCTTGGCGCCGACAAGCGCCCGGTCGAGGCCCGAGACGATCGACTTCACCGCATCCTGCGGCGTGTCGAACAGGAAGTCGGGTTCGGTGACGTCATTGGGCGCCTCGCCGTCGCTGTCGATCAGCTGGGCGAGGTAGGAGGCGAGCGTGAAGGCCGCGACATAGGCCGATGCCGACAGCAGCTTCTTGAAGTGGCCGGCCTCGTCGCCTTCGAGCGGGGCACGCGCGTTCTTGGCCTGCAGCGCTTCGAGATCCGTCGAGCGCGAGAAGATGTCGGAGACGGCGAGCGCCACCGCGATGCCGCGCCGGGCACGGAACAAAAGCGTATGTTGCGGGATCGACATCAGCTGATCGTCGGGGCGGATGGCCGTGACGGTCTTCTGCAGTTCGACCTCGCGCGTCTTGCGGATCGAACCGGTTGAAACCGTCGAGACAAAGCGGCGGTTGGTGCCGGCAAGGGCCGTGCCCGACTGGCCGGAGGAATCCTCCAGCACGACGATGCGGGTGATGAAGCTCTGCGCGGTGGCGCGGTGCTTCTCGATGTCGGCTTCGGAAATCGTGGTCAGGCCGGTGTCCATTCGGAGCCTCGTCTCGCAGGTCAGTTGTGGTGTCCGCGGCGAAAGTACCCTTCCGCAGCATGAACAAGGTAAAACATCAGGACTACGAAGGTGTACATTGCTGTGATGGTTAGAACGGTAGTTGGCAGTTTTGCACGGACGGGTGCATCCATTCCCAATCTGAAACCGACTTGGCTCGAATAGACTGTCAGTATGAATGCTGTCGTCAGTATCCCGGTGAGGCCGATGCGCAACGCCGCGCGCCGCGGTCGGGCCAATACCGCCGATCCACAGACGATACCGGTGAGCGCCACCGTCAGAGGCACGATCTTGCCCACTCCGGCCGACGCGTAGTGCTCGCCCCAAACGGCGACACCCCAAATGAGGACATTCGTGAGAGCTATGCCGAAGACAGGTCCAGGTAGATAACTGGAACGCCCGTTCCCGGCGCTCCTTTCCGGTTGCGCGCCCTCAGACATCCGAGATCACCTGTCCCTTCGACAGGATGTGCACCTTGTAGCCCGCAAAGATCTTCTCGGCTTCGCCGGCGGCATAAAGCGCCTGGTAGGCTTCGTGCGGGATCAGGGCGTGCTTCTCGTAGCTCGACACACCCTGGCGCGCGGCTTCGAGATCGTCGGTGTTGATGAAGAATTCCTCGCTCGAAGGTTCACTTGACCACAGGCCCTTGCGGCCCGGCTTCTCGGCCTTGGAATAGACCTCCTGGATGGTCCATGTCAGCAGCCAGGCGTTTTCCGCCTTGCGCACCTTGGACAGCACCTCGCTGACTGTCGAATTGTGCTCGGTGATGCCGGCAGAATAAAACGGCCCGAGCACCATGCGCCTGAGCTGCTTGGGGTGCAGTTCGGGGAAATCCTTGTCGAGATTGGTGGCGACTGTCAGCGGCGACAGCGAATAGGCCGAGTTCTTCTCGGTGAAGTCGTCGAAGCGGTGGGCGAGATCGGGATTGAGCAGGCCGTCGACGGGCAGGGGAATGTCGATCTTCTCGTTGAGCTTTCCGGTCGCGGTGTCGACAAGCTGCTCGACCATCGCCTCGGACGAATCCTCGACGGTGGCCATGTAGATCAGCGGCAGGTTGGCGGTGCCGTCGAAGCTGCCCCAGTGGACGAGGTAGTAGGGCCGCATCGACTTCGGATTGACCGACACCTTGGCCGTCTGCGCCAGGATGAAGGGCGAAAAGGTCACGCCGTCCTTGACGTCCTCGAGATAGAGCCGCTCGGCCATCGAGCGCTGCAGCGCTTCAGGAAATTCCTTGTGGCGCAGGATGAAGTCGGCCATCTCCTCGCGCAACTCGCCCGACGGCGGAATGCTGGCCAGCCGTTGCGCCGCTGTCTTGCGGTCGTTTTCCAGTTCGAGCACGTTCTGGAACACCGGAAAGCCGCTTTCCGCGCGCGAGATCTTGAACGTCTCCATGAAGCCGAGGCGGTTGCGCCAGCAGGCGAAGGACCGTTCCAGCCGCGCGATATATTCGGCCGCCACCTTGGCGACGATGCCATGCCGGTAAAGCGGCGAGCGGTCGTCGCGCATGAAGATTTCAAGCCCGCTGAGTGCTGCCGCTATGGCGTCGAAATAGCGAACGGCGGGATCGTCGGTGGGTGTCATGGGCAATTTCTCGAATGCATGGGCTCGACGTTGCCCCCCTCTGGCCTGCCGGCCATCTCCCCCACAAGGGGGGAGATCGGCTGTTGCGTCTCCCGTCGCCCAAACTTCATCACCGAATGCCGGCGAAGCCCGAGCCACCGCCTGATCTCCCCCCTTGTGGGGGAGATGGCCGGCAGGCCAGAGGGGGGCGCGACAGGGCGCAACATAGCGGATGCTTGTCGGTTTACGACTGCACGTAATCCGAAGCATTGTGCTTTTTCAGCACCTCCTCGAAGCGGCGGGCGAAGGCGTCGTCGGCCAGCTTCTTGCGGCGCTGGATGTCGGCGGTCGCCACCATGTTCTTCTCGTGCAGTTCGAGCAGGTCGCCGATGTGCTTCTGGGCGGCGGCACCAATGCCGGCCATCGTCTCCTCGGCGGTGTTGTCGACCTTCGAGCCCAACGTGTTGATCTTGTGGGCAACGTCCTGCTGTGCCGCCGTCTTCAGCGAGTCTTCCAGCGCCTTGTAGAGCACGATGCGCTGCTCGGTATCGATCGTCAGCTTGTTGATCAGCGTGTTCTGCGCCGCGATCTGGTTGTTGAGCGAATCGACGAAGGTCTGGAACATCGAGGTGTAGCGTTCGAGCGTCTGGCTCTCGGCCAGGATTTCCTGCTCCTTGGCCTGCTTCTCGTTGTATTCGGTGGCGAGCTTGGAGCGCTCGGATTCGAGTTCGGTGCGCTCCTTCTGGCTGGTCGACGCCGCGATCTTGTTTTCGATGTCGAGCAGGAGCGGGTTCAGTTCCTCGATGCGCTTCTGGGTCGCTTCGAGGTTGGCCATCGTCGTCTTGCGGCGCTCGATGACCTGGGAGAGGCTGGTTTCGGAGGTCTTGTAGCGCTCGTCGAGCACCTGCTTCTGCGCCTTCAGGATGCCGACGATGGTGTCGGACTTGACCAGCAGTTCCTGCAAATTGCCGGCCAGCGACATGTTGCGGACGCGGTCGGTGCGCATGCGCTGCTTGCTCGAATCCGAGAAGATGCCGACGAAGGTTTCCCAGCCGGTGAAGCTCTTCATGCTCTCGAATTCGGAGCCGAACACGTTGGTGGCGTCCTCGAGCCCGATGATCAGGTCGGCGATGTTGCCTTCCATCACCTTTTGCTGCTTGAGCACGTCCTGGATGCGCGCGTTTTCGATGTCGAAGTCGGAGGCGCCGATCTTGGCGTCGGTCGTGGCGATCTTGTCGAGCACGGTGCCCGATTGTTCGATCTTGCTCCGCATGTCTTCCACGACCTGCTTGGTCTTGGCGATCTCGGCATCGAAATTCTGCAGCGTTGCCATACGTTCCTCCGGTGTCGAATGCGGGACAGTGGCGCCGAATATATGTGGCGCATCTTGCGATTGAAAGACGCGGAGCACTTGGCGAAAAGATTTAAGACGAAGCTACTTAGCCGCGCTGCGCAAATCCGATGAAGTCGTCGGGCTGGGCGCGGCCCATCTCTTCTTCCCAGTGGCGCCGGCAGAGCGAGACATAGACGTCCTTGCCGATCGCCACCTGCTCGCCCTGGCGCGCGACCTTGCCGTCGGGGCCGAGGCGCACGACCATCGTTGCCTTGCGGCCGCAGCGGCAGATGGTACGCACCTCGCGCAAGTCGTCGGCGATGGCGAGCAAGGCGCGCGAGCCGGAAAAAAGATTGCCCTGGAAGTCGGTGCGCAGGCCGTAGCACATGACGGGAATGCCCAGCCGGTCGGCAACGCGCGCCAGCTGCCAGACTTGCTCTTCCTCCAGGAACTGCGCCTCGTCGACGAAGATGCAGTGCACATTGGTGTGCTGGTGATGCTCGGCGATGCGGGCATAAAGGTCGTCGCCGCTGCGGAACATCTCCGCGCCTGCCTCGAGTCCGATGCGCGAAGAGATGTAGCCGGTATCGCCCTTGGCGTAGTGGCCAGCAACGAACAGCATCGTCGTCATGCCGCGCTCGCGGTAGTTGTAGGACGCCTGCAGCAGCATTGTCGTCTTGCCGGCATTCATCGTGGCGTAGTGGAAATAGAGCTTGGCCATGGTTCTTCTAACCAGAAGCCGTCGGGCTCGGGGAGGGGGCAGCCCTGCCATCCACCGCAAAAAACCTCTGCGATGTCGCTGATGGATCAGCCGGCGGCGTCTGTCGTTGCGTCATGTCACTTGAATCCAAAGGAAAATGGTGTTTGGCTCGCGACAAAGACGAACAACAACAATACCGCGTTGCCGTCAAAAATACGAATGGGAGATTCCATATGTCGCGCATGAAACTACTCGCCGCCGCAGTCGGCGTATCGGCGGTCATGACTGCTGGTGCCGCCTTTGCGGGCGACGCCGAAAGTTGCAAGAAAGTGCGCCTGTCCGATGTCGGCTGGACCGACATCCAGGCCACCACCGGCGTCGCATCGGTGCTCTTGACCGCACTGGGCTACGAGCCGGAGGTGATCCAGCTGTCCGTGCCGGTCACCTATGCCTCGCTCAAGAACAAGGATCTCGACGTCTTCCTCGGCAACTGGATGCCGTCGATGACTGCCGACATCAAGGAATATGTCGCCGACGGCTCGGTCGAGACTATCGGCGAAAACCTTTCCGGCGCCGGTTACGGCATCGTCGTGCCGAGCTACGTCGCCGAAGGCGGGGTCAAGACGCTGACCGATCTCGGCAAGTTCAAGGACAAGTTCGCCGGCAAGATCTACGGCATCGAAGCCGGCAATGACGGCAACCGCATCATCCTCGACATGATTTCCAAGCCCGAGAACAACCTCGCCGGCTTCGAGCTGGTCGAATCGTCGGAAGCCGGCATGCTGACCCAGGCCGAGCAGTCGATGAAGGCCAACGAATGGATCGCCTTCCTGGGCTGGACGCCGCATCCTGTCATGGGCGCGATGAAGATCGCCTATCTCGACGGCATGGGCGACTCGGGCTTTGGTGCGGCCACCGTCAGCACCAATGTCCGCAAGGGCTACGTCGCCGAATGCCCGAATGTCGGCAAGCTCCTCGGCAATCTGAAGTTCAACCTGGAGATGGAAGGCACCATGATGGATGCGATCCTCAAGGGTGGCAACGCCAATGACGTTGCCAAGGACTGGCTCAAGGCCAACCCGGATGCGGCAACGCCCTGGCTCAACGGCGTCACTACCTTCGATGGCGGCGATGCTGCAGCTGCGGTGAAAGCTGCACTGGCGAGCTGATCCGGCGTTATTGCCTGCAAATGATATGAAGAAGGGCAGCCAAGCGAGACAGCTGCCCTTTTTCGTATCAAGTTAAGCGAGAAGCGCCGGCGCGACCGGTGCCTGCGTAAGCAATAGAGAGGGGACAGATGGATCCGGTATCGAACTTGCTGGCTGCCTACAAGATTCCGATCGGCCTGTGGGGCAAGGCGTTCTTCACCTTCCTCACCGACAATTTCAACGCCATCTTCCGCGGCTTTTCCAACGGCCTCAACCTGTTGCTCGACGGCCTTGTCGACGGGCTCCTGCTGTTGCCGCCGGTCGCCGTCGTGGCGCTGATCGCGGCTCTCGCCTGGTACCTGCAGCGCTCGCGGGCACTGGCCATCGGCGTGGCGCTCGGTCTGCTGTTCATCATCAACCAGGGCCTGTGGAAGCAGACGGTCGAAACGCTGGTGCTTGTCGTTGCCGCCGCCGCCGCCTCGATGGCCATCGGCGTGCCGCTCGGCATCTGGGCGGCTCACAAGCCCAAGGTCTACCGCATCATGCTGCCGGTGCTCGACCTGATGCAGACGCTGCCGACCTTCGTCTACCTGATCCCGGTGCTCACCTTGTTCGGTCTCGGCAACGCGCCCGGCCTCATCGTCACCATCATCTTCGTCATCCCGACCGCCGTGCGCCTGACCCATCTCGGCGTCGTCTCGGTGCCGACCGCGATCATCGAGGCCGGCCAGGCCTTTGGCGCCACCAAGCGCCAGCTGCTGTGGAAGGTCGAGCTGCCGGCGGCATTGCCCACCATCATGGCGGGGCTGACCCAGTGCATCATGCTGTCGCTGTCGATGGTCGTTTTCGCCGCCCTGATCGGCGCCGGTGGCCTCGGTACCGAAATCAACCGCGCGCTCGGTTCGCGCAAGATCGACCTCGGACTTGAAGCGGGCCTTGCGATCGTTGTGCTCGCCATCGTGCTCGACCGGATGACGCGTATCGGCGTGGGAGGCAAGAAATGAACGTTGCCGTCGATTTCAAGAACGTCGATATCGTCTTCGGCGCCGACACCACAGGCTCGCTCGCCATGCTCGACAAGGGCGCGACCCGTGCCGAGATCCTCGAAAAGACCGGCAATGTGCTCGGCTGCGCCGGTGCCAACCTCACCGTCAACGAGGGCGAGATTTCCGTCCTGATGGGCCTGTCCGGCTCGGGCAAGTCGACACTTTTGCGCGCCGTCAACCGCCTCAACATCGTTTCGCGCGGTCAGGTCATGGTCAAGGACGGCGACAAGATGGTCGACGTCGTCTCCTGCGACGAGCCGACCCTGCGTCGCCTGCGCCAGCATCAGGTCGCCATGGTGTTCCAGCAGTTCGGCCTGCTGCCCTGGCGCACTGTCGAGGAAAATGTCGGCCTCGGCCTCGAACTTGCCGGCATGCCGGAGGCCGAGCGCAAGCTCAAGGTCGGCAAGCAACTCGACCTCGTCAACCTGACGCCCTGGGCCAAGAAATATGCCCATGAGCTATCCGGCGGAATGCAGCAGCGCGTCGGCCTGGCGCGCGCCTTCGCCACCGAAGCGCCGATCCTGCTGATGGACGAGCCGTTCTCGGCACTCGATCCGCTGATCCGCACCAAGCTCCAGGACGAACTGCTGCAGCTGCAGAAGACGCTGAAGAAGACCATCATCTTCGTCAGCCACGATCTCGAGGAAGCGCTCAAGATCGGCAACACCATCACCATCATGGAGGGCGGCCGCATCGTCCAGTCCGGCCCGCCCGAGGATATCGTGCTGCGCCCGGCCAACGACTATGTCCGCGACTTCATCGCCAATGTGAACCCGCTGTCGGTGCTGACGGCATGGAACGTCATGCGCGATCGTCGCGATCTCGAAGATGCCGGCGAGGGCTGGCTCTGGCTCGACCGGCGCAAGACGACGCGCTTCAAGATCGATGCACAGGGCCTGGTCGTCGCCGCCGAGCGTAACGGCCAGCCGGCCGTCTGGGTCTCCGTCGACGATATCGAAAAGTCGTCCGACGAGGCCTCGCACGTCTTCTGGGCCAAGCCCGGCACCTCGCTCAAGCTGGTCATGCTCGCCATGCATCGTTCGCAGACATCGCCGGTGGCGCTGTTCGACGACCAGTCGCGCTTCGTCGGCGCCATCGGCATCCGCGACGTGCTGTCAGCAGTGCTGCGGAGATGACAGTCTTTACCCTCCCCCTTGTGGGGAGGGTCGGCGAGCGAGCTTTGCAAGGCAAAGCGAGAGAGACGGGGCGGGGGTATTGCCCCCATGCCTAGAATCTTTTTGCCCCACTCGCGCCTTCGGCGCTACCTCCCCACAAGGGGGTAGATCGTCAACGCTCAGCATTTCGCTTGCGGCTCACTCTTCCTCGTCGCCCAACAACTCGTTCAGCCTGGCCGCATAAGGCTGCACGGCGCCGAGATGTTGCGCCCCCTCGGCGCGCAATGCCCGCGTCTCGGCGATCTTTTCCACGACGAAGCTGCGCATCTCGGCCTTCTGCTCGGCGTTCAGGTCGCTGGCGTCGACCTTTTCGACCAGACCGGAGAACGTCGCTTCGAACCGTTCGGTGGCGATCGACGCAAGGTAGCCCCGGAAGGTGGCGCCCAGCGCCTCCTTCCAGCTTTCGCGGGTAAAGCCGGCCTTGGCGATACGGCCTTCGAGGCCGGCATCGTCGTCGAACCACTGGTCGGCCTCTTCCTCGTCATAGGCGAGACGGCCAAGCTCGGGCTCAAGTTCGCCCAATAGCCTCACGACCTTGCCGGCCTCTTCCACCGTCAATGCGCGAGCCGGCAGCACGAATGCGCCAAGTGCCAGGCTCGTGCTCAACAGGCCTGCAGCCAGGTGGCGTCCAAGGGAAAAGCTCATCCCATGCACTCCGCGTTAAGCGCCGTGTCGGCGTCGTTCTGCGCCTTGGCCTGAACCAGCGAGCCGCCGACCGAAGCCACTGAGCCCGCGATCGCGCCACCGCGGCCAAAACCGCCCAAGCCGCCGACCATCGACAGCGCGCCGCCGAGCATGGCGGCATTGGTCTGAGCCTGGGTTGCCTTGCGCATCGCTTCCTCGCAGCGCTGTGCCGCCGTCTGTTTCTTGCCCTTGGGCGCGACCTGGGCCGCCGCCTTCGGCGCGCCTGCGCTGGCTTGGGTTGTGCTGGTTGTCGAAGTCGTCTGGCTGCAGGCGGCGAGCACGCCGCACAGGATCAATGCAATCGCTCTCTTCATGGATCTCTCGATTTCGCTGGAGATGGCGCGAACTCCGTGGAGACGGCCCATGCGCGGACCGCCGACTCTGCCCAGTCGACGGTCCGGCGATGGCCGGCCTCGCATGCGTTCGAAGAGCGCCCCCGCCCGTCGGATGCATCGGTCCGCCACGACGCTGCTTTACGACAGCCAAAAGGCGGTCGTCTTGGCATGAGGCGAACAGATGCGGATTGGGACGAACTGAGTCTTGAGCTACTGACAGCGGCGAAGCGCTGCGGCCTTGATCTCTGTCGGCGTCGCGCCAAAGCGCTGGCGGAAGACGCGGTTGAAATGCGACAGGTCGTTGAAGCCGGCATCGAAGGCGATCGCCGACACTGTCGCAGCGCCGGGCATGTCGAGCGATTTGCGGGCGAGGTCGAGCCGCGCGTCGCGCAGGAACTCGGAGAAAGTCAGCCCTTCCTGCTCGAACAGGCGCTGGATGTAGCGTGGCGTGATGCCCTGGCGCCGCGCAATGGCAGCCACGCTCAACTCCGGGTCGGTCAGCTGGCGCAGCATCTCGGCCTTGACCAGTTCGAGCCGTGCCGCGCCCAGGCTCGGCCGTACCTGTTCGGCCGTATCGGCGCTGCCGCCCTGAATCACCAGGGCGGCAAGATCGTAGAGGTGGCTGCTGGCCAGCCGCCGTCCGGCCTCGCCGTCGGGTGCTGCCGCCCGCAGCAGGTCGGCATAGCCCGTCAGCAGGCTCGCCCCGGCAGCGCTCGCCGATATGTGGTGGAGTGCGCGCATCCGCACCCGCGGAGCAAGGGCTGCCAGCCGCGCCTCTTCGAGCGACACCACCTTGAGCAATGTCGCGGGCAGGGCAAAGGCCATGGCGGAGCCCTCGTTGACGAGGGTGATATCGCCGGCCTTGATGATGAGTGGGCTCTTGCCTTCCATGGCCACCTCGTAGTCGGAGGTGTGGATGGTCAACAGGTAATCCTGCCGGCCGTCTGCCGCCAAAAGGTCCTTGGGGCGTTCACCGAACACCGCCGAATAGCAGGCGGTGCCCACCGTCGTGCGACCATCCAGAAAATATGCCGACAGGTTGAAGGCGAAGCTGTCGGCGTCTTCAGGCCGGAAGCGCAGGCCCGCGACATGGCGGGCGACGAAATCATGGAGATAGGCCAGGCGGTCGCGCGCGGGAACATCAAGGGTCGACAAGCGCTGCATCGAACGGTTCCGTCTCAGAATGCACCCGCCGGCTACCTATGCGGGAAGTTGGTTGCAGGTTCAGCCTATGCGGGTTGTTGCATCCTTATTCACGGAACGGCTGTTGCGGTCAAGCCGGCGGCCGCCGGTACCTGCCGGCAACCGCCATTGCTTCAGTCGCGATCAGCTTTCAACGAATGGCTTGAAGCCGCCATAGATCATGCGCTTGCCGTCGAACGGCCATGATGCCGGATCGCCCTCCAGGCGCGGGTCGGCCATCACCTTCTTCATGATCTCGTCGCGTTCCTCACGCGAGCGGTAGACGATCCATGAGAAGACGACGATCTCGTCGTCCGTGGCCTGCACCGCCCGGGGAAAGGAGGTGACTTCGCCATAAGGCACGTCGTCGGCCAGGCACTCGACATAGGCGATTGCGCCGTGGTCCTTCCAGACCTCGCTCCCCAGGCGCGCCATCTCCTTGTAGGCCTCGATATTGCTTTTCGGCACCGCAAGCAGGAAACCATCAACGTAAGACATGCTTCTTCTCCTCGTGTTGTGACCTTGCAAGGACGAATGGCCGGCGCCTGTTCCGACAGTGTTTTCGAATTTTTTATGCGACCCGCACCGCCTGCAGGCACAATGGCCGTGCAGGGCTGCGGGTTCCGAAATCATTGCGGTGCGCCTTGATCGACCCCATACTGCGAGGACGTGAGCATGAGGCGCGATTGCCATGCCCCAGACCACCACGGTTCCACGCACCAAACTCCGACCCAAGACCGAGCGGCCGAAGCTGCACAAGGTCATCCTCGTCAATGACGACTTCACGCCACGCGAATTTGTCGTCACGGTGCTCAAGGGCGAGTTCCACATGTCGGAGGATCAGGCCCACAGGGTGATGATCACCGCCCACCAGCGCGGCGTCTGTGTCGTGGCTGTGTTCACCAGGGATGTCGCCGAGACCAAGGCCACCCGCGCCACCGAAGCCGGCAAGGCCAAGGGCTACCCATTGCAGTTCACGACAGAGCCGGAGGAGTGAGGGGCGGTCCGCGCAGCGGACGAAGCCACAAGCGACGAATGTTCGCTCCGCTTCGGGCGGATTGAGACGTCGATTGGACGTTTAAAGGGACGTGAACGCCCGAAGGGCAGGGATCTGCACGGCAGGCTTCCGCCGATCCTTTACGGCAATGCCGGCTCGGTGCCCGAGGCCGGGCCGTCATAAAGTTCGCGCCCGCCCATGTCGCAGATGCGGACCTGGTCCGGTACCTGCGGCATGGCGAGCGTATGGAAAAGCGAGCCGGCGATCCCGACGGCTGCCTTGATATCCAGCGCTTCGAGCGAAACCCGATCGAGCGTGGCGTGCGCGCCGTCTTCCTCGCGCAGGCGATAGAATTCGATGACGAAATTCAAATCCGCCTCCAGCCGCCTTTGCGGGTAGGTTAGCCTTTCGGCTTGCCTTTGTAGGATGTGGTCTCTGCCTGCTTGACCTGCGAACCGAAGGCGGCTGTGGCTTTGACCTCGACCTTCTCCTTCTTGGGCTTCCTGGTTTCGCGGTTGCTGCGTTGCTGGCCCTTGGCCATGGTCGTGTCCTTCCTGTTGCGAAACGGCCCTATTCGGCTACCGCTTCGGCTCCCTCGAGATTGTCTTCCGTGGTGACCCGTTCGTGGTTTTCGCGGTCACTGCGGATGCGGTATTGCGGCGAGCCGTCCTTGGCCGGCAGCGTCGCCTTGACATGGAAGGTCTCGGCGTCCTTCACCGCCATGCCGATGCGGCTCCTGATCCGCACCATCTGGCCGACAGTGAAGCGATGCGAGGGCTTTTCCACGCGTGGGGTCGAAGCCGGCCCTTTTGTGAACCTGATCATGCGGCCTTTTCCTGGTCCTGCCGCAGTGCGGCTTCTAGTTCGGCATAGTCGATGGCGAGAACCTGGCTTGTCAGCAGGTTGGACGAGCGCGCGGGCAGGTGCATGTAGGTAGCAACGCGCCGGTAGGCGATCCACGAGATGCCGTCGATCAGTTCTTCGTCCTGGTCGATGTCGTAGTCGCCAGCCGGCTGGGTCTCTTCAATCCCGCGCAAGGCGAACGGCCTGTCGAAATGGACGGTTGAACGTTTGGTGCGCCCGGTCATCAATGCCTCCCGAAATGGACAAAAAGCGGAGCAATGCCCCGCTTTCCTCACTTCAAACGTGCTCAGGTCAGACCGGATAGACGCTGCCGGTACATCCGTGGTCAGCGTCCGTCGATCCGATCAAATGAAATCAGAGCAGCTGAAGATTGGTGGCCGACTCGCGGCCCTTGTTGTCGCGTTCAAGCTCGAAGTTCAGCTTCTGGCCTTCGGCGAGGCCGGAGAAGCCTGCGCGCTCAAGCGCGCTGACGTGGACGAACACGTCCTTGCCGCCGCCGGCCTGCTCGATGAAGCCAAAACCCTTCTGGCCGTTGTAGAACTTTACGGTTCCAGTGTTCATGTGAGTATCTTTCGAATGAGAAAAGTCGTCGCGCGGCAAGTATTGCCGCACATCAATAGATCGACGATTTGGAGTGAGTTTGGCGGGTCGAGAACCTCTGACGCCGCGATAGCCAAGCTTGGCCCAAAAAACGATACGTTACTTATAGCCTTTAATTGCGGTTTATGTAAGGTGTTTTTTGCTAGGCTGGTTTTATTTGCGAATTTATTTCGGGTCGTGTCCGTCTAGCACCGGTCGTGGAATGCTGATACGGTTTCCGCACTAGCAGACAATTAGCAGTTGCTTTCCGCAGGACCATTTGGTTCTTCGCGGCGGACTGCATTCCCCCATATGAGGACAAAGCCATGATGTTCACGAAAAGGCCGAAGACCTCAGCTGTCAAACTGCCGGTGCCGCTCGTCAAGCCGGTCAAGCTGACCGCGCGCAAGGACGAGACCGCGCGTTTGCGGCTTGCCGACAGCGACGGATCCCGGCGCCGCGTGCTGCAAATGATGGAAGACAACCGCCTGCGTTGACGCAGGGCATTCGAGCACGGTCCCGAAAAGCGGCAGCCTGTCAGATCATGCTCCGATAAAAAACAGAGCCCGTTCCGATTCAATCGGAACGGAACTGACCCTAGCGCCCCTCGCGATACCACATCGCCCCAAGCGCCAAAAGCAGCAGGCCAAGCCCGAGGAAGCCGCCGAACAGCGGCACGCGCGACACCGATTTCAATACGCTGTCATCCGTGGTGCGGAAACCGAGCCAGTCGCGGCCGGAGGCCTCGGCGCTGCCACGCACTGGCACGACGCCTGGCAGCGAGATGCCGTTGGACAAGGCTGATATGCCCGTCGCGGCAAGGCGGCGTACGTCGCCGCCGGTTGCCTCGGCCGCCGGACGCAGCACGTTCTCCGTCGACACCACGTCGGCGAACTCAGGTGCGTTGACCGGCCCGACATGGGCAAGCGCCGTCAAATCACCATTGCCAACCTGATAGAGGCCGATTTCGCTGGTTTCGACGCTGCCGGTGAAGATGCCGGGCTCGCTCTTGTTGAGCTGCACGTCGAGCGTCTTGCCCGACGGCGTGATGATGCGGGCCGGGCCGGCTTCGTCGCGCATTGTCTGGCGCCTGATGTCGAGCACCATGCCGCGGCCGTCGGCGGTCAGGCGTTCTTCCTCGAGTTCAGGCTCCTTCATCAGCCAGTGCGCGATGCGGCGGTAGAGCGAGACATGTGGGCCGCCTCCCTCGTAGCCGCGCGCCCACAGCCAGCCTTGGTCGGACAGGAACATGCCGACGCGGCCTTCGCCCTTGCGGTCGAGCAGAAGCAGCGGCCTGTCGTCCGCGCCCTTCATCACCACTTCGCCTTCCGGCTGCTCGATGCCGATCTGGCGGAACCAGCGGCTCCAGCGCGGCGGTTCTTGGCCTGAGCCTTCAAGGCTACGCGTCACCGGATGGCGCTGGCCGAGTTCGGTCAGGCGCGGATAGAACGCCTTTTCGATGACGTCGCCATTGGGCATCGCCGGCAGGGCGGAGATCAGCGGCGTGTTGGCTATCGACTGCTCCCCGGCATATTCGGGGCCGGCGGCGATCAGCAGCGCGCCGCCCTTTTCGACATATTCGGCGATGTAGTCGTAATAGAGGATCGGCAGCACGTCGCGGTGCTGGTAGCGGTCGAAGATGATCAGGTCGAAGTCGTTGATACGCTCGACGAACAACTCGCGCGTCGGAAACGCGATCAGCGACAGCTCGTTGATCGGCGTGCCATCCTGCTTTTCCGGCGGCCGCAGGATGGTGAAATGCACCAGGTCGACCGAGGCGTCCGACTTCAGCAGGTTGCGCCAGGTGCGCTCGCCGGCATGCGGTTCGCCCGAGACCAGCAGCACGCGCAGATTCTCGCGGATACCGTCGACCAGCGCTATGGCGCGGTTGTTGGTGTCGGTCAGCTCGCCCGGAACGCGGTCGATCGACAGCTCGACGATGTTGCGTCCAGCGCTCGGAATGGTGATCTGCAGCGGCATTTCCTGGCCGATGAAAGCGCGCTGCACAGAAACCTGGTTGCCGTTGATCGACACGCGCACGTCGACCGAAGCGGCGTCGCCGCCGGTGTCGATCACCCGATAGGTCATGTCGAGCGGCTTGCCGACGATGCCGAAGCGCTGGGCCTGCTCGAAGCGAATGCGACGATCCCTTTCGTCTGCATTGCCGGTGATCAGCGCGTGCAGTGGCGCATTGATGACGGGTGCTGCCGGCACATCATGCACCTGGCCGTCGGTGATCATCACAGCGCCGCCGATGCGCGAGGGCGGCACGTCGTGAAAGGCGCTCTCAAGCCCGGCAAAAAGCCGTGTCTCGGTACGGTCATCTGTGCGTCCGGCCTCGACCACGCGCACCTCGAACTGGCGGAAGCGGGCTAGCCGTTCCTTCAGCCCTTCGACCGCGGCGTTGGTCTGAGCGGTGCGATCGCCGATGTCCTGGCTCTGGCTGCGGTCGACAACGATGGCGACTACGCTTTTGAGCGGCTCGCGCTCTTCGTCGAGGATGACGGGATTGGCAAGTGCGAGTCCAAGTGCGGCAAGTGCTGCCAGCCTCAACCATCCGCCGCGCTGGCGGAACCAGAGGCCGACGAATGCAAGCAGTGCCAGCGGCCCCATAAGGGCTGCAAGCAATGGCCATGACAGCAGGGGTTCGAAGGCGACGGACCAGTTCATGCTACTGCCCCAGCCGTTCGAGTAGCGCAGGCACGTGCACCTGGTCGGATTTGTAGTTGCCGGTCAGCATGTACATGATGATGTTTACGCCGGCGCGCAGCGCATAGACCCGCTGCATCGGATCCGATGGCACTGTCGGCAGCATCGGGTCGCCATTCTCGTCGATGGCCCAGGCTCCGGCAAGATCGTTGGCGGTGATCATGATCGGAGTGACGCCGTCGCCGGTGCGCACCGGACGGTTGTCGGTGTTTTCTGCATCCAGCGACGCCTCGACCCACAGCGGGCTGCCATTGAAGCGGCCGGGAAACTCGGGAAGGATGAAGAAGGCCTTGGTCAGCACATGATCGGCCGGCACCGGCTCCAGCGGCGGAACATTGAGATTGCCAAGAATGTCGCGCAGCCGTTCGGTGGCCGGGCTCGCCGAATCCGTGCCGATGCCATTGGCGAATTGGTCGCGCGTGTCGAACAGCACGGTTCCGCCTTCCTTCATATATTCGTCGATGCGGGCAATCGCCGCCTCGCTCGGCATCGGTGCTGCCGGATCGATCGGCCAGTAGATCAGCGGGTAGAAGGCGAGCTCATCCTTGGCGATATCGACGCCGGCCGGCTCGCCCGGCTCGAGCGCTGTCTTTTCGACCAGGAACTTGGTCAGCCCGGTGATGCCGGCCCGGCTGATCGCATCGATCGACGCTTCGCCGGTCAGCACATAGGCAATCCGGGTTTTGGAGATGGCGTCGATCGCCTGGATGTCGCCTGGCTTGGAATCCTGGGCCGAGGCGACTGGCATGAACATCAAGAGCGAAGATGCCACGATCAACGCGACCATGGCGGCCGTCGCCGCCTGTGTGGCCCGACGTCGCCTGTTGAACATTCCCCCCAGCCACAGCACGATCAGGCCATCGACAAAAAGCAGGGCCGCTGCGACCGCAAGCAGGGGCGCTTTCATATCGCGCGACTCGTCTAGCGCGTAACGTTCAGACATCACCGGGACCGATATCTGCGGCCGCTGCAGCGGATCGAGCACGGCATCGCTCTCCAGCAAATTATGGGCGAATACGCCTTCCTCGGAGCCGTACATTCCCGGGGGATTGTCGAGGGTGATCGCCGGCACATGGCCGCCACCAACCTGCAGTGGCTTCGTGTCGCCGTCCGGGGGCGCGAGATAGCCGTCCGCGCCGATCATCCGGTATGGCGCGAGCGTGGCCACGGGCGACTCGGCGCGCGCTCCAGAGGCGCCCTGATTTCTCGACAGCTGCACGATCCGGCGCAGCATTTCGACGAAACTGCCCGAAATCGGCAAGTTCGACCAAGTCGCCTGTGGCGCAATATGGAACAGAACCACCATGCCCTTGCCGCGCCTGTCTGCAGTGACGAGCGGGGTCCCGTCGGCCAGGACAGCCCAGGTCTTGTCGACGAGATCCGGTGTCGGCTCGGCAAGAACCTGCCTGCTGACGGTCACTTCGGAAGGGGCGGGAAGATCGGCAAACGGCCCTGTCGAAGGGAACTGCGCCACGGGTTGCGGTTCCGTCCACGACAAGGAGCCGCCGAGCAGGCGTTCCCCAAGCCTCAGGCTGACCGGAAGCAAATCGGGATCGTTGCCCGCCGTAATCAGCCTTGAACTGGCGAAGCGAACAAGCGTGCCGCCTTCGTCCATCCATTTGATCAGAGGTGCGCGAACGCTCTCGGGAAGCGTTCCAACGTCGCCCATGACGATGACGGCGGGCTTTTGCGCCAGAAGGTCCGGCACGGCCTCGATCAGATCGGGGCTTGCCGGTTCCACCATATCCGCGAAAGGCTCGAGCGCACGTTTGATGTAATACAGCGGCGACAGCAATAACCGCGATTGATCGACCGGCGTTTGCGAAAGCAGACCAACTCTGCGGCGCTTGGCGTTCTCGTCGAGCACGCGCATGGCGCCAGCATGGCCCTGTCCGTCAAGCGCGATCCAGGAGAAGTCGTTGCGCAACTCGAACGGCACGATGATCTCTCCGGTCGCTCGCGCCTCGCCGGGGCGGAATGTGATCGCCGCGTCGCCGATCCTGCGCGCCTTGTCGTCAAACACCCCGGCGGTCAGATAGGCGGGCGCGGGGTTCGAGGGTGCGCGAACAGCAGTGATCGTGAAACGGTCGACTTCATTGTCGGCGGATGCAAGCGCGATGGTATCGAGCCGCGTCGGCTGCACCCACACCACGTTGCGTGGGTTCTGGCCCAGCAACGTTGCAAACGACGTCTGGTCGTCCTTTGCCGCCAGGCCGTCCGTGAGAATGGCGATCGTCGCTCCGGGCAATTCCTTGAGCGTGTTGGCGACGCGGGCGTAGACCGCTGGCCGATCGGTGGGCACAGGCCGGGGCTTGATGGCATTGAGCCGCTCGCGCGCTTCTCTTGCGCTATAGGGGCCTATCTGCGTGTTGGGTTTTTCCGCGGTAAAAGCCAGCAGGATGGGAGCTTCGTTGACTTCGGCGTCCTTGATCAGGCGCTCGGCGGTCGCAACCCGAAGGCTCCAGTCGGGCGCACTTGTCCATCCGTTGTCGATGACCATCGCCAGTGCCGCTTCGCTGGTGGAGAGCTTTTCGCGGGGGTTGAAGATCGGCTCGGCCAGCGCCAGCACCACCAGTGCCGCCATCAACAGGCGCAGCAGCGTTAGCCACCACGGGCTCTGGTGCGGCATCTCTTCCTTCTTGAACACCCGCGCCAGGATCTTCAGTGGCGGAAAGATCTCGGCCTGCGGCTTGGGCGGGGTCAGCCTGAGCAGCCACCAGATGACGGGCAGCGCCAAAAGTCCCCACAGCACGACAGGAAATCCGAACGAAAGCGGCAGCCAGCTCATCGGCGCCCTCCCGGTCCGTGGCCTTCGGCGGTCAATGCCATGTGCACATGCACCAGCGCGTCCGAGGCGAGGCGGTCGGTATGGTTGACGGTGTAGCTCCAGCCCAGCCGCTTGCACCAGGCTGCCAGTTCCTCGCGCCGCGCCGCATAGAGGTTGCGATAGGCTTCCGACAATTGTTCGGCGCGTCCGGCGGTCAGCTTTTCACCGGTTTCAGGATCGGTGAATTCGGTGCGGCCGGCATAAGGAAAACTTTCTTCGGCCGGGTCGGCGACCTCGATCAGATGCGCGCGCGCGCCATGGCGGGCCAGCGTATCGAGCCAGGCCATCGTTTCTTCGACCGGGTCGAGGAAGTCGCCGATGATGACGATGTCGGAAAAGCGGCGGATGCCGGAAAGATCAGGCTTCGCCGGCAGCGAAACGGCTTGCGCGAGATGCGAGGCCAGGCGCTCGGCGCCGTTGCGGGCGCTGAACGGATCGGTCAGTCCCGGCCAGGCGATACGCTCGCCGCTGCGCGACAAAAGCTCGGCCAGCGCGAATGCCAGCACCAGCGCGCGCGATTCCTTCGACACAGTCGCGCTCTTCGACTTGAACAGCATCGACGGCGAAAGGTCCGCCCACAGCCAGACAGTGTGGGCGGCTTCCCATTCGCGGTCGCGCACGTAAGTGTGGTCGTCACGGGCCGAGCGGCGCCAGTCGATGCGGGCCATAGCCTCGCCCTGGACGTAGGGCCGGAACTGCCAGAAATTCTCGCCGATGCCGCGCTTCTTGCGGCCATGCCAGCCGGCGATGACAGTGCTTACGATGCGGCGGGCCTCGACCAGAAGGTCAGGCACCAGCGAGGCGCGCAGCCTGCCGCGCGCAAGCGCATCGCTGGTCGCAACCGGTGCCGATGCCTCGCCGATGCGCGCCATCAGATGTCCTTGACCAGCCGCGCCACCACGTCGCGGACCGTCATGCCTTCGGCACGGGCGGCAAAGCTCAGTGCCATGCGGTGTTGCAGCACCGGTTCCGCCAGCGCGCGGATGTCGTCGATCGATGGTGCGAGCCGCCCGTCATAGAGCGCGCGCGCCCTGGCACACAGCGTCAGCGCCTGGCTGGCGCGCGGGCCGGGACCCCAGGAGACGTGCTTGTCGGTCTCGGCGTGGCCCTGGCCGGGTCGCGCCGAGCGCACCAGCTTGAGGATCGCCTCGACGACGGTTTCGGGTACAGGCATGCGCCGGATCAGGTGCTGGATGTCCTTCAGTCGCTCGGGGTCGAGCACGTTCTGGGCTTTTGCGTCCTCGATGCCGGTGGTTTCCAGCAGGATGCGCCGCTCCGCTTCGAGCTCGGGATAGAGGATGTCGACCTGCATCAGGAAGCGGTCGAGCTGGGCTTCCGGCAGTGGATAAGTGCCTTCCTGCTCGAGCGGGTTCTGGGTTGCCAGCACATGGAAGGGGGCGGGAAGGTCGTGGCGCTCGCCGGCGACAGTCACATGATATTCCTGCATCGCCTGCAGCAACGCCGACTGGGTGCGCGGGCTTGCGCGGTTGATCTCGTCGGCCATCAGCAATTGCGCGAAGATCGGCCCTGAGATGAAGCGGAAGGAGCGCTTGCCCTGTTCGTCCTGCTCCATCACCTCGGAGCCGAGGATGTCTGATGGCATCAGGTCTGGGGTGAACTGGATGCGGCGCGAGTCGAGGCCGAGCACGATGCCGAGCGTTTCGACCAGCTTGGTCTTGGCAAGGCCGGGCACGCCGACCAGCAACGCATGGCCGCCGGCCAATAGCGCCACCAGCGTGCGTTCGACGACGCTTTCCTGGCCGAAGATGACGCGGCCGACGCCGGCGCGGATCTTGGCGATGTCGGCAAGCGCACGTTCGGCTGCGGCGATCATCTCGCTCTCGCTCATCGCCGTTTCCTTGATCATCACGCTCATGCGGGCCGGATCCTTCTTCTGGCGCGGGGCCCCGAAATCGAAACCGATTCCCGGACCGCCGATGCGCTCACTCAAAATGCTACAGCGTGCCTCTCTCGTCCATCAGAACAGGGGGCCGCTTCGTCAATCTACAAGGATTATTTGCCTCTTGGTCCGGTGCGTCGTCCGTGTGGACGTCGTGCCTGCCGCCCAATCCCCAGAGGTCAAACGATCCCGGGCGTCGCGATCTCCATGCCCGCACCTTTGCGAGGTCATGGCATTGAACTTAAATCACTTGCCTATGCTGACAAGCGCAACAACAGTGACTATTTCGTGACCATGACTGGCGACCTTGACCATAGCCGCGAGGCGACAACTGACCTTGGGCTCACCCGCGCCGGCGACGCGGCCGGCCTCGAGGCGCTGATTTCGCGCGCCGCCCGTGCCGGCAAGGGGCTGCCACCGGTCGAGCGCTGGAATCCCGATTTCTGCGGCGATCTCGATATGGAAATCCGTCCCGACGGAACCTGGTTCTATTTGGGCACGCCGATCGGCCGCATGCCGCTGGTGCAGCTGTTTTCGACGGTCCTGCGCAAGGACGAAGACGGCAAGACCTACCTGATCACCCCGGTGGAAAAGGTCGGCATCCGCGTCGTCGACGCGCATTTCGTTGCGGTCGAGATGAACGTCACGGGCGAGGGCACCGAACAGGTTTTGACCTTCCGCACCAATGTCGGCGATGTCGTAGAAGCCGGACCCGAGCATCCTCTGCGTTTCGTCGACGAACCCGAGACCGGCGGCCTCAAGCCTTATCTGCTCGTCCGCGGGCGCCTTGAGGCGCTTGTCGCGCGCCCTGTCATGTACGAGCTCGCTGAAATTGGCGAACGCATCGAGATCGATGGCAAGGACATGTTTGCCGTGCGTTCCAACGGCGAGGTCTACCCCGTGATGCCCTGGGACAGGCTGGAGCGGTTGAGCGTGTGATGGTTCATGCCCCGACAGCGCATTATTCGGCGCAGGATTTCCGCCAGCGCGCAGCACAGGAGCATCTCAACGATGCCGCCGCCGATTATGGCGACCACGTGCTCAACCCCGACATGCGCGAGTTGTTCGTGCACGACCGGCTGCGCGACGCTGCGGTGCTGATCCCGGTGGTCGACCATGGCGATGCCTCGACAGTCATCCTGACCAAGCGCGCCGAGAAGCTGAAAAGCCATTCCGGCCAGATCGCCTTTCCCGGCGGGCGCATCGACCCGACCGACGTTTCGCCCGAGGCTGCAGCGCTGCGCGAAACAGTCGAGGAGATCGGCATAACCTCCGACTACATCGAAATTATCGGGCGCTTGCCCGACTATGTCACGGGCAGCGGCTACCGCATCGCGCCGGTGCTCGGCATCGTCCGCCCCGGTTTTCAGCTCACGCCCAACGAGGGCGAGGTCGACGATGTCTTCGAGGTGCCGCTCGGTTTCCTGATGGACCCGGCCAATCACGATCGCGCCAGCCGAACCTGGCAGGACCAGGAGCGCTTCTTCTACGCCATGCCCTATGAGGAGCGCTACATCTGGGGTGTCACCGCTGGCATCATCCGCGCGCTCTATGAAAGGCTCTACACATGAGCGCCACGATATCAGGAGCCACCTGGCTGAACGACCCGCAGCTGCAGCAGTTGCTTGCCGCGCTGAATGCCGATGGCGGGGAAGCGCGTATCGCCGGCGGTGCCGTGCGCAACGCGCTGCTCGGCGAGCCTGTCGCCGATGTCGACATCGCCACCACCAACCTGCCTGACGAGACCGTACGCCGCGCTGAAGCGGCCGGGTTCAAGACCGTGCCCACCGGCGCCGAGCATGGCACCATCACGGTCATATCAGGCGGCAAGCCGTTCGAGGTCACCACATTGCGCGCCGATGTCGAGACCGACGGCCGCCGCGCCAAGGTCGTCTTCGGCAGCGACTGGAAGCTCGACGCCGAACGGCGCGACTTCACCATCAACGCGCTTTACGCCCTGGCCGACGGCAGCGTGATCGACCTCGTCGGCGGGCTTGCCGATCTCGAAAGCCGCACGCTGCGCTTCATCGGCGATGCCGAGACCCGCATCCGCGAGGACTACCTGCGCATCCTGCGCTTTTTCCGCTTCTTCGCCTGGTACGGCAAGGGCCGTCCGGATGCCGAAGGGCTGAAGGCCAGCGCCCGGCTCAAGGACGGCATCGCGCGGCTGTCCGCCGAGCGTGTCTGGTCGGAGCTGAAGCGGCTGCTTGGCGCGCCCGATCCGTCGCGCGCGCTGTTGTGGATGCGCCAGTCCGGCGTTCTGACGGCGGCACTGCCCGAGAGCGAGAAGTGGGGCATCGATGCCATCCACGCGCTGGTACGGGCGGAGAACGATCTCGGCTGGAAAGCCGATCCGCTGTTGCGGCTCGAATCGATCGTGCCGCCGGACGCGGCGCGCATGAAAACGCTCGGCGAGCGGCTCAGGCTTTCCAATGCCGAGACCGACAGGCTGGTCCAGTGGGCGGCAACAGCCAAGGTCGAGCCTGTCGTCACCGAGGGTGAACTAGCCAAGCGGCTTTATCGCGGCAATGTCGAAGCCATCGCCGACCGCCTGCGGCTCGATCTCGCCTCGGCGCGGGGCAGGGCCGAGCAGGACGACAAGGCGCTGATCGAGGCGGGCGGCTATTTCCGCCTGCTTTCCTTCACCGGCAAATGGCAAAAACCCGATTTTCCCCTGCGCGGCGGCGACCTTGCTCCGCTCGGCGTCGAGGGTGTCGCGCTCGGTTCCTTGCTCAAGTCTCTGGAGGGGGAGTGGGTCGACAGCGGTTTTTCGCTGGCACGCGACGCGCTGCTCGAGCGCGGCGCTGAAAGGCTGAAAGCCTGACGCACAGGCCCGAAAATCGGTGTCGATTTTCGGAAAGCACCATGCGCAAGATCCAGAAGTCAAGCCGCGTCGCGGACCTTTTCGATGCGCGAGCGAATCGCTTCGATCATCGTTTCGCGGATGATGGTTTCGCCGTGCGTTTCGCGCATATGCTCGGCCACGCGGCGAATGATTTCAGCTTCGTCCTCGTGGCGGGTATGCCACTGGCAGCCGGGGACAAGCGACCCGCATTGAAATTCCTTCATCGGATGTCTCCTTCCTCGTCCGTTCGGGGGTGCACTATAACACGCAATCGGGCGATTGGTTGCCCCTGGTGGTAGGCCAGCCGGCAGTTTGACATGGCCCGGCCGCGCTTCCGCGAAAAAGCCCCGCTTTGTCAGTGCATTGCCGCCGCGCGTTGAAAAAATGATTCCACTGGCTCGCGCGCCGCATCAATGAAAAAGGGCGGAACCTCGTGTTCCGCCCTTTTTGCAGCGCGCGGCTGAGGCGCTATTTCACGATCTTCACGGATTCTGCCACCTTGTTCGTTCCGCTCATGTCCCACATGACCGAGACCTTTTCGCCTGCCTTGAGGCCAGGGTCCTTGAACTTCTTGGACAGCACGAAGGCCGTGCCGTCGTTGAGGGTCAGGCTCATCGCCTTGGCGTCGAACGTCTTGATCGTCCCGTCGGTATGCTGGACGGCGGCGAAGGCGACGGCAGAGGTTGCGAAAATGGCAGCTGCGGCTGCCGGAACAAGAAGCTTGCGCATGGCATGCTCTCCGACGAATGCGGGCGTCCAAAACGGATGGTCCCGCCTGATGAAGGGCCGTCCGGTCACGTCGCGTCGCGGTCGATGAGATCGAACCGCCGGCGTTTCCCGGCCCCGGCGCTAGAAATAGCGGGGCCTGTGTTGGGGCATATTAGACGAAAAACATATTTCCAGACGGTGACTTAGCCATATTCGACGCCAAATTTTCTCTTTGTGGCGCCGAATGTGGCAAGCGCGAATCTTACGAAAAAGTAAGACCCAACAAGAGGCTTGCGGTTACTCGCCGAATTTCTTCTTCGGCTTGTACTTCTTTGGCGCCCCGGTGCCCGCTGGCTTGTCGTAGGCGGGCTTGTCATAGGCCGGCTTGGCGTAAGCGGGTTTGTCGAAGGCCGGCTTGTCGCCGGAACGCTTTTCGTACGGCTTCTTCTCGTAGGGCTTCTTTTCGAAGGCCTTCTTCTTGAAGGGCGGCTTGTCGGAAGGGTCGTACTGGCCCTTGCGATGCTGCTTCTTCGGCTTGCCTGCGCTGTCGCCGCCGCCAGGTGCGCCTGCCAGCCGCTTGATGTCGACGCCCTTTTCGCCAGAGCCGTTCTGTTCGACGGTCCGGGCGTAGTTGTCGGCGCGCTTGGCCACGATTTCGAAATGTGATTCCGTGTCGAAGATGCGGATCGAGCCGATCTCGGTCTTGGTCACATGACCGGCCTTGCACAGCAGCGGCAAAAGCCAGCGCGGCTCGGCGCGCTGCTTGCGGCCGACCGAAACGGAGAACCAGACACCGTCGGTAAAGCGATTGTCCGGACGCTCGGCCTTGGCGGCATCGAAGGCCGGGATCGGGCGGTCCGAAAGCTCTTCGGCCGCCGGCCGTGACGCCATCTGCTGGCGCAGCCAGGCGAGCGCCAGCGTCTCGGGCGAATGCGCGGCCAGGACCTCGGCGACGATCGCCGCTTCGTCCTCGCCAGCCGCCTCGATGTCGTTGAGTTCGGCCAGCATGCGCTCGCGGTTGCGGGCGTCGATCTCGGCCGGTCCGGGTGCTGACTGCGTCGTTGCCTCGAGCTTCGCCAGCTTGAGCAGGCGGGTCGCGCTGCCACGGCGGTGGAACGGCACGATCAGGACGCAGACGCCCTTGCGACCGGCGCGGCCGGTACGGCCCGAGCGGTGAAGCAGCGTGTCCGGGTTGGTCGGCAGGTCCGCGTGGATGACGAGGTCCAGGTTCGGCAGGTCGATGCCGCGAGCGGCAACGTCGGTCGCAACGCAAACCCGCGCACGGCCGTCACGCATCGCCTGCAGCGCGTTGTTGCGCTCGGCCTGGCTCAGTTCGCCCGACAGCGCCACCACGGCAAAGCCGCGATTGGCAAGTCGCGCCGAGAAGTGCTTGACCGCTTCGCGCGTCGCGCAGAACACCATCGTGCTCTGGGCGTCGAAATAAAGCAGCGTGTTGATGATGGCGTTCTCGCGCTCCGGCGGCGCGACAAGAACCATGCGGTATTCGATGTCGTCGTGCTGGCGGCTTTCGCCGGCTGCGGTGATGCGCAGTGCGTTGCGCTGGAAGCGCTTCGCCAGCTGGGCGATCTGCGGCGGCACTGTGGCCGAAAACAGCAGTGTGCGGCGCTCTTGCGGCGCTGCCGCCAGGATGAATTCGAGATCCTCGCGGAAGCCGAGGTCGAGCATCTCGTCGGCCTCGTCGAGGACGACGGCGCGGAGGCCCGAAATATCGAGCGAGCCGCGGGTGATATGATCGCGCAGGCGGCCCGGCGTACCGACCACGATGTCGGCACCGTCGTTGAGCGCGCGGCGTTCCTTGCTCATGTCCATGCCGCCGACGCACGATGCGATGCGGGCGCCGGTTCCGGCATAAAGCCATTCGAACTCGCGGCGCACCTGGATGGCGAGTTCGCGGGTCGGCGCGATGATCATCGCGCTTGGGGCGCCGGCGCGGTCGAAGCGCTCGCGGCCGTCAAGCAGCGTTGGCGCGATCGCGATGCCGAAGGCCACCGTCTTGCCCGAGCCGGTCTGCGCCGAGACCAGAAGGTCGACGCCTTCAGCCTCGGGAGCCAGTACTGAAGTCTGCACCGGGGTCAGCGTTTCGTAGCCACGCGCGGCGAGCGCCCCGGCCAGCGCCGGAACCATGTTGTCGAAAATCGTCACAAAAATCTTCCAATGAGAGCAAGGCCCGTCACTACAGGACGAGGGCCAAGGAAAGCGGGCTCTCTAAAGGTTTGCTGCCCGCGCGTCAATGCAACGGCGGGCAGGGCAGCCATGCGCCGCTGTCAGGGCCACCTGACTTCGGGCGGCATGCTCGACAGGATCGAGGCGATGTTGCCGCCGGTCTTCAGCCCGAAGATCGTGCCGCGGTCGTAAAGCAGGTTGAACTCGACGTAACGGCCTCGGCGGACCAGCTGTTCGTCGCGGTCGCCGTCGGTCCAGTTGGTGTTGAAGTTCTGCCGCACCAGATGCTGGTAGGTGACGAGGAAGGCGCGGCCGACGTCCTGGACGAATCGGAAGTCGGCGTCCCAGCCGCCCTTTTCCTCCGGCGAATGCTGCCAGTCGAAGAAGATGCCGCCGGTGCCGCGCGGCTCGTTGCGGTGCGGCAGGAAGAAATACTCGTCGCACCAGTCCTTGTATCTCTGGTGGTCGGCGACGCCGGCATGCTTGGAGCAGGCAAACTGCATTGCCTTGTGGAAGGCGACCGTGTCGGCGTCTTCCTGGCTGCGCCTGCGGTCGAGCACCGGCGTCAGGTCCGCGCCGCCGCCAAACCACCAGCGCGAGGTTGCCACCATTCGCGTGTTCATGTGCACGGCCGGCACGTTCGGGTTTTGCGGATGGGCGATCAGCGAAATGCCGGAAGCCCAGAAACGCGGGTCTTCCTCGGCACCCGGCATCTGCTTGCGGAACTCGGGCGAGAACTCGCCATGCACCGTCGAGGTGTGGACGCCGACCTTCTCGAACACCCGGCCATGCATCATAGACATGATGCCGCCGCCGCCCTTGCCTTCGTCGCGCTGCCACGGCGTGCGCTCGAAACGGCCCGGCGCCCATGACGCCAGCGGCCCCTCGACCTGGTCTTCCAGCGCCTCGAAGGCGAGGCAGATGCGGTCGCGCAGTTCCTCGAACCAGGCGCGGGCGCGCATCTTCTTGTCTTCGATGTCGGCCGGCAGTCCGGCCGGAATTTCGGGACGCTGCAATTTAAGCTCCGCACAAATGACTCGTAATTGTCCGGCGCGATCCCTAATCTCCTTCTCGTAAGGGTCAAGGAGTTCTTTATGGGCACCCCGACCAGACCGCCGCTGGATGACCTCGCAAAAAGGCTTCAGCGCAGCCGGGCTGAACGTGAAAGCAGACCCCGCGACGGGTTCCTGCGCGAGACCTTCGTTTTGCCGCGCAACGACGCACGGCTCAAGGCGCAGGAGTGGTTTTCGCGCTGGCCCAAGCAGGCCTACTGGACCGAGATCGAAAGCTGGTTCGAGCGCCCAGGCGACGTCATCGAATTCACCATCCGCCGCCTGCCGACATCGGACTGATCTTCTCTAAACCGAGACTGAGTCGGGCTGCCGCGCAACCGCAGCTGGCGGCTGCAAGCCATTGCTACAAGATTCAAAAACAGCCTTCGGTGCCCTGGCTAACCAGCCGGCCGTTTTGCAAATCCCTTGACCAGGATCGGTCCCGTCGGCTTGCCGGTCGGCGAGCCGGGGCGGGGTTCGAGCGTGATCTCGTAGAGCTGGTCGGTCGCGGGCACAGGCAGCGCCTGGCCCTTCAGCGTGGTCACCTCGGCGCTGGACAGCGTGCCCAGCGAAACCGGGCCGACCGCAGTGTCGTAGAGCGTCCACACCTGCATGATCTTGTCCTGCGGCACCTCGAAATCGGCAAGCGGGATGATTTTGACGCTGTTGTCGGCAAAGGCCTCGAACACCGCCCCCGTGGTGTTGTCGGGCGTCTGCAGCACCACGAGCACAACCGGCTCCGGCGTCGCCTTCATGACGAAGCCGCCGGCATAGCCGAGGCCGAACGCGGCCGCGAGCGAGGCTGCCAGAGCCAGTTTGCGCCAGGGGGGCGCCTGCGTCGCGCTGTTCTGATTGGCAGCGCTTTGTTCCGGCGGCGAAGCTTCGTTCTGGTCCTGCCGCAGCGTTGAGATCTTGCCCAGGATTTCGCCCCACATGCCGGCAGGCACCTCGGCGGGCTTCGCGGTGTGGTCGAGGCTGGACATGCGCTCGGCGAGCCGTCGCACGGTCTCGGCAAATTCCGGGTCGCGCTCCATCTCGCGCTCCGCTTCGGCGCGCGCGTCGTCATCCAGCAGACCGAGCACATAGTCGCCGGCGTGGGCAAGGCGTTCGCTGTCGCTGCTCATGACAGGCACTCCTGCAAGGCGATGACGCCGCGGCGAATCCAGGCTTTGACGGTGCCCAGGGGCGCGTTCAGCTTCGCTGCGATCTCGCCATGTGTGTAGCCCAGCACATAGGCCAGCAGGATCGACCTGCGCCGCGCCTCGTCCAACTGGCTCAGGCAATGCTTGAGCGCGTCGGCCTCGTCGAGAGCCTCGAAGGCCGCGTCGGCGCCGCTGTCGCTTTCGCCGTGCCTGGCCATGTCGTCACCTGTCAGACGGAGGCGCTGGCCGTCACGCAGCATGTTGAGCGCGCGGTTGCGGACGATGGTGGTCAGCCAGGCGCGGGCGCTGCCGCGCGCCGGATCGAAGCGCGGCGCATGCTTCCAGGCGGCGATGAAGCCTTCCTGCACTGCTTCCTCGGCGAGATCCTTGCGGCGCAGGATGCGGCGGGCGATGGCGATCAGCATGCCGGCCTCGCTGGCGAAAAGGTCGCCGAGCGCCTCGCGGTCGCCGCTTGCGACCCGAAGCATCAGGCCGTTACAGAATTGGTCGCCTTGTTCGACAGCCGACATGCGGTCCCTTCTCGTCCATTTGCAATGATACACGCCGGATGCATCAGGGGATGCAAGCCCTTCTGAGAAATTTGCGGCGTCCTGCATCCAGAACCCGATCCCGCGGGTAAGGCCGGCGAGCGACGCGAAATCACCAGCGCTCACCGACCAACGAGAAGGAGATCGACATGAACCGCATCGCACTGCATATCGCCCTTGCCGGCACAATGCTCGCCGGCTTTTCCGCAGCGGCAGTGGCTGCTCCGGCGCTTGGCCTTTCCGGCGACAAGACCTTGATCTGGTTCGACACCGACAAGCCGGGCGAGGCCAGGAAGATCGAGGTGACCGGGGTCGACAAGCTCCATGGAATCGACCTGCGATCGTCCGATAACATGGTCTATGGCCTTGCCGGCGACGGCTCGCTGGTCACCATCAACCTCGACACCGGTGCGGCTACGGCGGTGTCGAAGCTGTCCAAGCTGCCGCCCGAGGGCGCCAAGGTCAGCGTCGACTTCAACCCGGCAGCCGACAAGCTGCGCGTCATTGCGTCCGACGGCACCAATCTGCGTGCCGATCCCGCGACCGGCGCGGTAACCGAAGACGGCAAGCTCGCCTTCGAGGCTGGCGATGCGAGCGCCGAGATGCCGACCGAGATCATTGCCACCGCCTATACCAATTCCTTCGGCAAGCCCGAAAAAACGGCGATGTACGACATCCACGCCGGCGGGCTGTTCTTGCAGCAGACCAAGCCGAATGACGGTACGCTGAAGACGATCGGCAAGCTCGGCATCGAGCCCGGCGACGCCGTCGGCTTCGACATCCAGACGTCGGAAGATGGCGCCAACACCGCGTGGCTGGCCACAGGCGGAATGCTCTACAAGGTCAGCATGGAGAGCGGTGCAGCTGAAAAGGCGGCCGAGGGCCTCGATGCTGGCCTGCGCGACCTTGCCATCCTGCGCTGACGCATCGAACAGTACCGACCCGGGACGGCAGCGCCCCGGGTCGGCCGTTTCACTCCACCAGCAGCCGCCTCGGTCCCGGACCCTGGCGCGCCAGCCGGTCCTCGCGGTTGCGCAACGGGCACTTGTCGATCGACATGCAGCCGCAGCCGATGCAGTCGGTCAGGCCGTCGCGCAGCTTCTTCAATTGTTCGATGCGGTGATCGAGGTCGTGGCGCCAACCCGTTGAAAGCAGACTCCAATCCTCGCGCGTCGGCGTGCGGCCGTCGGGCAGGGCGGCGAAGGCGGCGGCGATGTCGGCAAGCGAGATGCCGACGTCCTGGGCGATCCTGATCACCGCCACCCGCCTCAGCACGTCGCGGGCGTAGCGGCGCTGGTTGCCGGCCGTGCGGTGGCTGTGGATCAGCCCGCGCGTCTCGTAGAAATGCAGCGCCGAGACGGCAACGCCGCTGCGCTTGGCGACTTCGCCGACAGTCAGTTCGCTGGCCATGAAAATTCCCGCTTGACCTCAATATTAGTTGAGGTTGTACGAGGATATCCTTCACCGTGCAAGGAAGGATGACGACATGGCGAAAACAGCTGCAACCGACTGGAACACCAGCCCGCAGGGAGGCTGTTTCGCCACAGCGCTGCTGCGCATGGTCGCCGCCCTGTCAGCCGAGCTGGCGAATCGCCTCGCCGGCCACCATCGCCGCGCTGAGCGCGACATTGAGGCTGCGCCCGCCGCCGGGCATCGGGATGATCAGCCGCTCGAAGGCGAGATCGTGGACGTGATCCGGAACCCCGGCCGATTCGCGGCCGAGCATGACGATGTCGCCGGCTTCGAAGCGGAAATCCGTATAGGGCAGGGCGGCTTTGGTCGACAAAAGCACGAGGCGGCGGCCTTCACTCTTGCGCCAGTCCTCGAAGCGGTCGAAGTCGACATGCCGGGTCAGGGCCGCCATTTCGAGATAGTCCATTCCGGCGCGTTTGAGCGCCCGGTCGGAAATGTCGAAGCCGGCGGGCTCGATCAGGTCGACGGCGATGCCGAGGCAAGCCGCCATGCGCAGGATGGTGCCGGTGTTGCCGGCGATGTCTGGCTGGTAGAGCGCGATGCGCAGACGCTGATCCATGTCGATATCCTAATCTGTGGCGGCAAAGCAACAGCAAGTCGTGCCAAAGCAAAAAGTGAAGATGAGGCGGTAGCGTTGGGCCGCGAATGGGCGTATACGGCCATCATTGTCAACTCGAACCGATGGAGGGGTACATGATGCTGCTTGACATTCACCGCCCCACCTGTGGGCGACGTACCGCCTAGGGCGGACCGGTTCGACGACCTTACCTGACATCACCAGGCATTTTCGCATCTCGGTCCGCAGAAGCCCTTATCCGGTTTTCGAAGGACAATTCCGATGTTTGTCAACATCCCCAACGGGCACAATGCCCGTAACGACCACGACTCTGTATTTTTCGTTCACCGCAACGACATAGCCGACGCCAGGCACCATGCCATGATGCTGGCGCTCGGCGCGCATCAGCCCAAGGCGAACCCGCCGGTTCGGCAGCGTCTGCATCGCGGCATGCTGCCCGACGTCGACATGAGCAATGTCGTCGTCGACCCCAGCTACCGGCCGCTGTTCGGCCGCATCAAAGCCCTGATCGGCCGGCTTGCCGGCCGGTCGGGTGCGGCGAGGCCTGCTGCCAGAACGATGTCAGGAGGCAACCGCTGAGGATTCGCCGAATCCTCAGCGGTCCCCTACATTCCGAGGGCTCCGCCGCGGCTCCACGACGATGATCCGGCGAATAATGGCCGTGCCAGTGGCCCTCCAAGATACGCCCCACGCGGAATTCGCTGCGTGCCGCATACTGAACTGAGAGACTGAAATGTTCCGCTGGTTTGAAAGCAGACTGAATCCGTTCCCCGTGGAGGAACCGGTCGAGCCGCCGAAGACGCTCGTCGCGTTTTGCCTGCACTACACCAAGGGTGCGTGGACCTACATCGTCATCGCCGCCGTGCTGACGTCGCTGATCGCGCTCGCCGAAGTGTGGATGTTTGGTTTCCTCGGCAACATCGTCGACTGGCTGTCGAACCAGAACCGCGAGACCTTCCTGCAAAACGAAGGCTGGAAGCTCGCCGGCATGGCGTTCATCGTCATGGTCGTCCTGCCGGGCATGGTGGTGCTGCAGTCGCTGGTCAACCAGCAGACGCTGATGGGCAACTATCCCATGCGCATCCGCTGGCAGGTGCACCGCTATTTGCTCAAGCAATCGATGAGCTTCTACCAGGACGAGTTCGCCGGCCGCATCGCCACCAAGCTGATGCAGACCGCGCTCGCCGTGCGCGAATGCGTGGTCAAGCTGATCGACGTGCTCAACTATGTCATCGTCTATTTCCTCGGCGTGCTGATCATCGTCGGCTCTGCCGACCTGCGCCTCGCCGCACCCCTGATCGTCTGGCTCGTCATGTATGTGGCGCTGCTGCGCTATTTCGTGCCACGCCTGGGCAAGGTCGCCGAAGAGCAGGCCGACGCGCGCTCGACCATGACCGGCCGCGTCGTCGACAGCTACACCAACATCCAGACGGTCAAGCTATTCTCGCATTCGCGCCGCGAGGCGTCGTTTGCCAGGGAAGGCATGTCGCTGTTCATGGAGACCGTCTACCGGTCGATGCGGCTGGTGACCTCGCTCTACGGCGTCCTTTACTTGCTCAACTCGTCGCTGTTGCTGTCGGTCGGCATCCTGTCGATCTCGCTGTGGCTCAATGGTGCGGTCTCCATCGGCGCGGTCGCGGTCGTGCTCGGCCTTGTGCTCCGGCTCTGGGGCATGTCGCAATGGATCATGTGGGAGGTCTCGGGCCTGTTCGAGAGCATCGGCACCGTCCAGGATGGCATCACCTCGATTTCGATGCCGCGCCTGGTCGAAGACAAGCCCAACGCCAAGGAGATCGTCGTAGACAAGGGCGAGATCGCCTTCGACAACGTGCGCTTCCACTACGGCAAGAAGAAAGGCGTCATCGAGGACCTCACGCTCAAGGTTCGCCCAGGCGAAAAGGTCGGCATCGTCGGCCGCTCAGGCGCGGGCAAGTCGACACTGGTCAACCTTCTGCTGCGCTTCTACGACATCGAGGGCGGGCGCATCGTCATCGATGGGCAGGACATTTCGACTGTCCAGCAAGACAGCCTGCGCGCCCATATCGGCATGGTCACGCAGGACACCTCGCTGCTGCACCGTTCGGTCGCCGACAACATTCTCTACGGCCGTCCCGACGCCACCGAAGAGATGATGATAGAGGCCGCGCGACGGGCCGAAGCGCTCGACTTCGTTGGAGCCTTGTCCGATCCCAAGGGCCGCAAGGGCTTCGAGGCGCATGTTGGCGAGCGTGGCGTCAAGCTGTCAGGCGGCCAGCGCCAGCGCATCGCCATCGCGCGTGTCATGCTCAAGGACGCGCCGATCCTGATCCTCGACGAGGCGACGTCCGCGCTCGACTCGGAAGTCGAAGCCGCGATCCAGGAAAACCTCTACCGTCTGATGGAAGGCAAGACCGTCATCGCCATCGCCCACCGGCTCTCGACAATCGCGGCGATGGACCGGCTGGTGGTCATGGACAAGGGCCGCATCGTCGAACAGGGCAGCCACGACGAACTGGTCGCCAAGGGTGGCATCTATGCCTCGCTGTGGCAGCGCCAGTCCGGCGGCTTCCTGCTCGACGACGTCGCCGGCGAAGCGGCCAACGACGCCGAGGCCAAAGGCCAGGCGGCGGAGTAGGGGCGTCGGGGCGAGACGACGACGCCCTCCCTCCCCCTTGTGGGGAGGGATATAGGGTGGGGGTTGTCTTCGACCGATTCGTTGCATGTACGTCCAGAGGGTTCGTGGGCGCCCGAAGACCCCCACCCCTAACCCCTCCCCACAAGGGGGAGGGGGACTTCTGCGGCACTTCTGTTCACGAACGAGTGCAGCGGGAGAAGACTTGGCGCTAGGACGTTGCCTTCGAAATGCTTCGATCCGAAAATAGTGAGTCGTTGCCGCCGGATAGCCCAGAGTGCTGATGAACAGAATCTACAAATGGTTCGAAAGCTGGGTCTATCCCTTCCGCGAGCCCGAGAATCTCCGGCCCCCCGCCACCGTCTGGGGCTTCATCTGGCATTATGTCGGCCAGGCCAAATTCGCCTTCTTCGCCATGCTGGTCATCGGCGGCATCGCCCCGCTGGTCGAAGCGGGGCTTTTCTATTTCGTCGGCCGCCTCGTCGACATTCTCGACGGCCTGCCGACCGAGCGCAGCTGGCAGGCCCTGTGGGACGTCGCCGGCCCCGAAGTGCTGTTCATGGCGGTCGTCGTGCTCGTCGTGCGCACGCTGATCGTCGGGCTTTCAGCCCTCGTCGACGAACAGACGATCACACCCGGCTTCTACAACCTCGTGCGCTGGCAGGCGCATCGCCACGTCTCGCGCCAGTCCTATTCCTTCTTCCAGAACGACTTCGCCGGCCGCATCGCCACCAAGGTCTGGCAGGCGGGGCAGGCGACCGGCGACCTGATGGAGAGCTTCATCGAGGTGGTGTGGTTCATGCTGGTCTACACCATCACCACGCTCGCCGTGGTCGCCGGGCTCGACTGGCGGTTGGCAGCACTGGTGGTCGTATGGATCGTCGCCTTCGGCTTCCTCGCCAACCACTACCTGCCGTCGATCCGCAAGCATGCCGAGGCGACCGCCGAAGCGGGTTCGATGATCAACGGGCGCATCGTCGATTCCTATTCCAACGTGCAGACGCTGAAGCTGTTCGCCGCCGATGGCGACGACCGCTACATCCGCTCCGGATTCAACATCTATCTCGATGCGCTCAGGCCGTTCACGCGCCGCCTCACCGGCGTGCGCCTGGCGCTGACGGCACTGTCGGGCGTCATGATCACGGCCATTGCTTGGTATTCGATCCATCTGTGGATCGAGGGTGCGATATCAGTCGGCGCCGTCGCCTTCACGCTCAGCCTCGTTTTGCGGCTCAACATGCTGCTTGGCCGGCTGATGATGCAGCTCAATGGCATCCTGCGAAATCTCGGCGTGCTGGAAAATTCCAAGGCGCTGATCTCCCAGCCGCTCGGCCTGACCGACAGGCCAGGTGCCGCCGAACTGGTGGTCAAGGGCGGCGAAATCCATGCCGACAAGGTGGTCTTCCACTATGGCAAGGGCGGTGGCGTGCTCGACAGCATCGAGCTTGTGGTCAAGCCTGGCGAAAAGGTCGGCATCGTCGGCCCCTCTGGTGCCGGCAAGACCACGCTCGCCAACCTGATCCTGCGCCTATACGACCTCGAAGGCGGCCGCATCCTGATCGACGGCCAGGACATCTCGGCCGTCACCCAGAATTCGCTGCGCGGCTCGATCGGCGTGGTCAGCCAGGACACCGCGCTGTTTCACCGCTCGCTGCGCGACAACATCAAGCTCGGCAAGCCCGATGCCACGGACGACGAGGTCATTGCGGCGGCGCGCAAGGCCGAGGCGCACGACTTCATCCAGACGCTGGCGGACAATCGCGGGCGCCAGGGCTATGACGCATTCGTCGGCGAACGCGGCGTCAAGCTGTCGGGCGGCCAGCGCCAGCGCGTGGCGATCGCGCGCGTCTTCCTCAAGGACGCGCCGATCCTGATCCTCGACGAGGCGACCTCGGCGCTCGATTCCGACATCGAGGCGGCGATCCAGCAAAACCTGCAGGCGCTGATGCAGGACAAGACCGTGCTCGCCATCGCCCACCGCCTGTCGACGATCGCCGCGCTCGACCGGCTGATCGTGCTCGACAAGGGCGGCATCGCCGAACAAGGCACGCATGACGAGCTGCTGGCGCTCGACGGCCTCTATGCCCGGCTCTGGAAGCGCCAGTCCGGCGGCTTCCTGTTCCACGAGGACGGCGTTCTCGACGAATCGAGGCCGGCGTGATGTTCGCTCACGAAATCCGCCCCTCATCCGCCTGCCGGCACCTTCTCCCCGTGAAGGACGGGGAGAAGGGACAAGCGGCAACGCCGAAACCTCCCTCTCCCCGTCCTTCACGGGGAGAGGGTAAGGGTGAGGGGCAGCGCCCTCATCTCAATTTTGGGGTGCCCCAATGAGCCCCGAACCCTTCCAGCAAAAGTTCTGGCAGCGCTTCGAAGGCGCCATCGACCCGTTCCAGGACACCGACCGCGAAGTCCTGCCCGAGAGCGCCTGGGCCTTCATTCTCTACTTCGCCCGGCAGGCGAAGGGGCCGTTCGCGCTGCTTCTGATCAGCGGCTTCCTCGCCGGTGCCATCGATGCCGCGCTCTACTGGTCGGTCGGCTGGCTCATCGACCTGCTCGATGCCACCAGTCCGCAGCGGCTGTTCGCCGATCATTGGCCCGAACTCGCCGGCCTGCTGGTGCTGATCCTCGTCGTCCGCGCCGTCATCATCATCGGCTCGGCCATCGTCGAGCAGCAGGTCGTGGTGCCCGGCTTCTTCTCCATGGTGCGCTGGCAGGCGTTCCGGCGGGTCATCGAGCAGCCCTACGATTTCTACCAGAACGATTTCGCCGGCCGCATCGCCACCAAGATCGTGCAGGGCGGCGAGGCCGTCGGCGACTTCATCGTCAATGTGCTGCAGACGATGTGGGCCTTCCTCACCTTCGTGCTGTTGTCGCTGACCATCCTGGTCTCGCTCGACCCGCTGATGGGGGTCGTGGTGCTTGCCTGGTTCGCCGGTTATGCCGCGATCATCTATTACCTGTTGCCGGAGATGCGCCGGGCCGGCCGCGCCACCGCCGACCAGCGCTCTATCTTCAACGGCCGCCTCGTCGACGCCTTCACCAACATCATGGCGGTGAAGCTGTTCGACAGCGGCCGGCGCGAGCACGCCTATGTCCGCGACGGGCTCGAAAGCTATCTCGGCGCAGTGTTCAGGTTGACCCGGTCGATCACCACGGTGCGTTCGGCAGTGGCGCTGATCAACGGCGCGATGATGGCGGCGGTCGCTGGCATCTGCATCCTGAGCTGGTCGCGCGGCGAAATCTCCACCGGGGCGATCGCCGCCGCCCTTGGCCTCGTCTTCCGGCTCAACCAGATGTCGGGCTGGATGATGTTCAACATCAACGGCCTCGTCCGCAACTACGCCACCATCCAGGACGCCACCCGCACCATTTCGGTTCGCCCGGCGATCCGCGACGCCGAGAATGCCACTGTCCTGCCGCGCGCTAGCGGCGACATCCTGTTCGACAACGTCTCCTTCCACTACGGCAAGGGCAGCGGTGTCATCGAAAACCTCAATTTGCACATCCGCCCCGGCGAGCGCGTCGCGCTCGTCGGTCCCTCCGGTGCCGGCAAGACAACCATCGTCAACCTCGCGTTGCGCCTGTTCGACGTCGAGCAGGGCCGCATCATGATCGACGGCCGCGACGTGCGCGACATCACCCAGGCGTCGCTGCGTGCCCAGTTCGGCGTCGTCAGCCAGGATGCGATGCTGATGCACCGCTCTATCTCCGACAATATCGGCTACGGCCGGGCGGGGGCGTCGCAGGCCGAGATCGTCGACGTCGCCGATCCGCGCGGCCGGCGGGGCTACGACGCCCATGTCGGCGAGCGCGGCGTCAAGCTGTCGGGCGGCCAGCGCCAGCGCGTGGCGATCGCCCGCATGATGCTCAAGGACGCGCCGATCCTGATCCTCGACGAGGCGACCTCGGCGCTCGACTCGGAAGTCGAGGCGGCGATCCAGGACAATCTCGACAGGTTGATGGAGGGCAAGACCGTCATCGCCATCGCCCACCGCCTGTCGACGATCGCAGCCCTGGACCGGCTGATCGTGCTCGACGAGGGCCGCATCGTCGAGGAAGGCAGCCACGACGCGCTGATCGCCAAGGGCGGGCTCTACGCACAATTGTGGAAGCGCCAGTCCGGTGGTTTCCTGGCCGATCGGCTCGCGGCGGAGTAGGATCGTCCGATGTCGTCCGTTCGCCCGCCCTCCATCCTGTCGAACCGTTCCGAGCAGACGCTCAATGTGCTCGAATACGAGCTGCTGGCCGAAAAAGCCGCCGCCCTTGGTCGCTCCGGTGATCGTGCCGGCGAGGCACTCGCCAGGCTCAACGCCCATCACGGCGACGCCGATCAGCGCCGGGTGTTGCTCAAGGCGGCGACCGAGGCCGTCTACGCCTATTTCATCCAGCGCGAACTGTGCGGCCTGCGCAAGCATGACGACGCCATCCGCGACTACGCCATTCCGCGCGAGGTGCTGGCGCGACTCGGCGCGAGCTGAGCCTTTGGCGATGTTTTTCCGGCGCAAGGGCAGCCCGTGCCGCGGAAGCAAAAGCGCGCTCATGTCAGGGGCCGCTCAACTACCCGCAAACCCGCCGGAGGCCGCTGTTTCCGGGAGGTTTTCCACCGCTTCGCGTCATCCCCGCGACAATCTGCCCATGTGCCTAGTCGCGTCTGGACAAAAACGGCCTTCACGCATAAACCGAAGTCCAAATGCCGGAGGAATTCGCTAGCCTGGTTGCCATGCGCTGTCGGGCTTGCATCCATGAGCGGGGACAATTGCTCAGCCTCCGGTTGGAATTGAGGCAAAAGGATCAGGTCCCGTGAGCGCAACCGATACGAGCGAGCCCAATCGCCGCGATTTTCTCTACGTCGCCACCGGCATGGCCGGAGCAGTCGGCGCCGCCGCCGTGGCCTGGCCCTTCATCGACCAGATGCGCCCGGACGCATCGACGCTCGCCGCATCCTCGATCGAGGTTGACGTCTCGTCGCTGACGCCGGGCATGTCGCTGACCGTCAAGTGGCGCGGCAAGCCGGTGTTCATCCGCAACCGCACGCCCGAAGAGATCAAGGCAGCCCAGGAAGTGCCGATGGCCGATCTCAAGGATCCGGTCGCGCGCAACGCCAACATCTCTTCCGACGCCCAGGCGACCGACATCGATCGCACCGCCGGCGAAGGCAAGGAAAACTGGCTGGTCATGGTCGGCGTCTGCACCCATCTGGGCTGCGTGCCGCTCGGCCAGCAGGGCGATTTCGGTGGCTGGTTCTGCCCGTGCCACGGCTCGCACTACGATACGGCCGGCCGCATCCGTAAAGGACCGGCGCCGGAAAATCTTCATATTCCGAATTTCCAGTTTATTTCCGACACGACCATCCGGGTAGGCTGAGGCAGGGGGACTTAATTCCATGAGCGGTGGACACTCGACCTATTCGCCCAAGACCGGCATCGGCCGCTGGATCGACGCACGCATGCCGCTGCCGCGGCTGGTGCACGATTCATTCGTCTCCTACCCGGTTCCGCGCAACCTGAATTACGCCTACACCTTCGGCGGCATTCTCTCGATCATGCTGGTGGCGCAGATACTCACCGGCGTCGTGCTGGCCATGCACTATGCCAACGACACCACGCTGGCCTTCCAGTCGGTCGAAAAGATCATGCGCGACGTCAACTCCGGTTGGCTGCTCCGCTACATGCACTCCAACGGTGCGTCGTTCTTCTTCATCGCCGTCTACATCCACATCATGCGCGGTCTCTACTACGGCTCCTACAAGGCGCCGCGTGAGCTGCTCTGGATCCTCGGCTGCATCATCTACCTGCTGATGATGGCAACCGGCTTCATGGGCTACGTTCTGCCCTGGGGTCAGATGTCGTTCTGGGGCGCGACCGTCATCACCGGCTTCTTCACCGCCATTCCGCTGGTCGGCGAATGGGTCCAGCAGCTGCTGCTCGGCGGCTTCGCCGTCGACAATCCGACGCTGAACCGCTTCTTTGCGCTGCACTACCTGCTGCCGTTCATGATCGCCGGCGTCGTCGTCCTGCACGTCTGGGCGCTGCATGTCACCGGCCAGACCAACCCGACCGGCATCGAAGTGAAGTCGAAGACCGACACCGTCGCCTTCACGCCCTACGCGACCATCAAGGATGGTTTCGCCATGGTCGTGTTCCTGGCCGTGTTCGCCTACTTCATCTTCTACATCCCGAACTTCCTCGGCCACCCCGACAACTACATCCAGGCCGACTCGCTGAAGACCCCGGCGCACATCGTTCCGGAATGGTACTACCTGCCGTTCTACGCGATCCTGCGCGCCATCACGTTCAACATCGGGCCGATCGACTCCAAACTCGGTGGCGTGCTCGCCATGTTCGGTTCGATCGCGGTGCTGTTCGTCGTGCCGTGGCTCGACACCTCGAAGGTCCGTTCGGCTGTCTACCGTCCCTGGTACAAGCTGTTCTTCTGGCTCTTCGTCATCAACGCGATCTTCCTCGGCTGGCTCGGTTCGCGCCCCGCTGAAGGTGCCTACGTGATCATGTCGCAGCTGGCCACGCTCTACTACTTCGCATTCTTCCTGGTCATCATGCCGGTTCTCGGCCTGATCGAGACGCCCCGCCGCTTGCCCAACTCGATCACCGAAGCGGTGCTCGAGAAGAACAAGTCGGGTTCGGCTCATCCGGCTGGTGCGACCGCAGCGCCCGAAACCCGCGGCTGAGCCAACGAGAATCTGAAAGGGATTTTGGAATGAAAAAGATTCTCAACGGTCTGGCGGTCATCGGCTTCCTCCTCGTCGGCTCCGCCGGCGTGGCGGTCGCTGCAGAGGAAGCGAACCACGCTGCCGAGCCGACACACTTCCCGATCCACAAGCCGAAGGAAATGGACTGGACCTTCGCCGGCCCGTTCGGCACCTTCGACAAGGGCCAGCTGCAGCGCGGCCTGAAGATCTACAAGGAAGTGTGCTCGGCCTGTCACTCGATGAACCTGGTGGCGTTCCGCACGCTCGAGGACCTCGGTTACTCCGAGGCTCAGGTCAAGGCGTTTGCCGCCGAGTACGAAGTGCAGGACGGCCCGAACGGCGATGGCGAGATGTTCACCCGCAAGGCGCTGCCGGGCGATCACTTCCCGTCGCCTTTCCCGAACTCGGCGGCCGCCGCTGCCGCCAACGGTGGCGCCGCTCCGCCCGACTTCTCGCTGATCGCCAAGGCGCGCGGCGTCGAACGCGGCTTCCCGACCTTCGTCTTCGACATCTTCACCATGTATGCGTCGAACGGCCCGGACTACATCCACGCCCTGCTCACCGGCTATGACGAGCAGCCGCCGGCCGGCATGGAGATCGCCGAAGGCACGCACTACAACCCGTTCTTCGTCGGCGGCAAGTCGCTGGCCATGGCCAAGCCGCTGTCGGACGGCCAGGTGACCTATGAGGACGGTTCGCCCGAGACGGTCGAGCAGTATTCCAGGGACGTCTCGGCGTTCCTGATGTGGGCTGCCGAGCCGCACCTCGAGGCGCGCAAGCAGACCGGCTTTGCCGTCATGATCTTCCTGGTGCTGTTTGCTGGCCTCGTCTACGCCACCAAGCGCAAGGTCTGGGCCAACGTCGCCCACTGATCCGGCTTGGCCGATACGAAATCGAAGGGCGCTCGCAAGGCGCCCTTTTCTTTTGCTGCCTGAACCGTCAAAACTGCCAATGCATGGTGCTGCAGCGTCCGGAAGAGGCCGCGCAGCACCGTAGGCAACGGAGCCCCCGCCGATGAATACCTCGCTCGAACAGACGCTTCTCGGCGCTATCAGGACCATTCCGGACTACCCACGCCCGGGCGTGATGTTCCGCGACATCACCACGCTGCTCGGCAATGCGCGCGCCTTCCGCCGCACCATCGACGAACTCGTCCATCCTTATGCCGGGGCCAAGATCGACCAGGTCGCCGGCATCGAGGCGCGCGGCTTCATCCTCGGCGGCGCCATCGCGCACCAGATGTCGGCCGGCTTCGTGCCGATCCGCAAGAAGGGCAAGCTGCCGCACGAGACCGTGCGCATCGCCTACAGCCTTGAATACGGGCTCGACGAGATGGAGATGCACAAGGACGCGGTTGCGGCCGGCGAGAAGGTCATCCTCGTCGACGACCTGATCGCCACTGGCGGCACCGCGGAAGCCGCGGTCAAGCTGCTGCGCCAGATTGGTGCCGACATCGTCGCCGCCTGCTTCATCGTCGACCTGCCCGACCTTGGCGGCCGCAAGAAGCTCGAGGCGCTCGGCGTCGACGTCCGCACCCTGATCGCCTTCGAAGGCCACTGACGAGCCTCCGAGGCCGCGCTGGCGTGGAGAATGTCTCCACGCCCTTGCGGCAACGTGCCCTGTGCGCTTGGCGTCAGCCAATACCGTAGATCAGGCTCACGCGCCCGTTGGGGAGTTGCTCGATCTTCCTGAGTTCGAGCCCATGGCGACGTTCCGTGGTGGCAAAGAGCGCCTTTCCTTCACCGGCGATCAGCGGGTAGACGATGACGCGCAGCTCGTCGACCAGGCCTGCCTCGATCAGGCTTGTCGTCGTTTTGGCGCCTCCGACAAGGTAGATGTCCTTGCCGGGCTGCTGCTTGAGCGCCTTGACCTCGTCAAGTCGCCTGAGGAAGCGCGTGTTCGGCCACGACGTCGTGGTCAGGCTGTTCGACAGCACATAATGCGGGGTTTGCTTGATGAAGCCTGCCCATTCGAGCTCGGCCGGCGTCGGCGCCGTGCCGGTGATCCAGGCGGGTGTGCCCGGCTCGTTCTGTAGCGACGTCCAATAGTTCTCGTAGCCAGGATACATGCCGCCGCCGAGCAGGCAGGCATCGATCTGGGGCGTCAGGCCGTAGTCCTCCGACCACGCCTCGACCCAGTCCGCGGTACCTTCAGGTCCCTCCATCTTGCCATCGACGGAGATCTTCATTCCAGCAATCAGCTTGCGCATTTCAGCCTCCACAGCGTGCCGCCAAGGCCGACATGATCCGGCGGGACATTCAGCCATATGGTTGAATGTAGGCTGCCATGAAAAATAGTCAACCATATGGTTTAATTTTATCGCGACTGTTGCCCTCCGCCACTTGGCCATGGGTCCCCAGGTCCGGGCCTTGCTGAGGCAGGCGGCGTGGAAGTTTCGAGGCGGGGAAAGAAGATCGCACTAGGCGCCGCGGCCTCCTTGCCTCCGCCGCACGTTTGCCGCTGAAACAATCGAAACACTCCCGTGCCGCTACAGAAAAACACCTGAAATCGACGCGGCGTAGGACAGGACGTGCTGCGAGTGCGGCAGGTTCAACCGGCCAGGCGCGCCCTCTATCGCCCGGAACAAACGAGTTCCTGGCCGAGGCGCTGGCGCGTCTTGCTCCCAAACACGAGTGTTCCAAAATGCTGAAGTCAAATGCTTCGCACGAGTTTCCCGACCGGCTCCGCGCCAGCCTCATCGGCCAGGACCATCCCGGCTATGAGGCGTCGCGCGCACTTTACAACGCCATGATCGACAAGCGGCCACGCTGGATCGTGCCATGCGCCGACGTCGGCGATGTCGTCGCGGCGGTTAATCACGCCCGCGACAGGCAGCTGCTCGTCGCCATTCGCGGTGGCGGCCACAACGGCTCGGGCCTGGGCAGCTGCGACGGCGGCATGGTCATCGACATGTCGCCGATGAAACGCGTCGATATCGACCCGATCACGCGTACCGTCCGGGTCGAGGCCGGTTGCACCCAGGGCGATGTCGACCGGGCGACCAGCGGGCATGGTCTGGCGGTGCCGGCCGGCATCGTCTCGAGCACCGGCATCGCCGGGCTGACGCTTGGCGGCGGCACCGGTTATCTCACGCGCAAGCACGGCCTGACCATCGACAACCTGCTCGCAGCCGAGGTCGTGCTGGCCGATGGCAGCGTCGTCACGGCAAGCGCGGACGAACACCCCGAGCTGTTCTGGGCGCTGCGTGGCGGCGGCGGCAATTTCGGCGTGGTGACGCGCTTCACGTTTCAGGCGCATCCGGCGAAGGATGTCTATGCCGGGCCGATCTTCTACGACATCGCGCATGCCGCCGAGATCATGCGCTGGTACCGCGACTTCCTGCCAGGGGCGCCACGCGAACTCGGCATGTTCTTCGGCATGAAGACGGTGCCCTCCTGCGATCCGTTCCCGCGCGAAATCTGGGGACGGCGCATCTGCGCGCTGATCAGCTGCTACAACGGCACCGAAGAGGAAGGCATCCGGGCGATGCAGCCGATGCGTGATGCGCTGCCAGAGCCGCTGATGGACGGCATGATGACGATAGGCTTCGCCGACCTGCAGGGGCTGTTCGACCCGCTGCTGCCCAAGGGCCTGCACTGGTACTGGAAGGGCGACTATGTCGACGAGCTGTCCGACGCGGCCATCGCCGCCCATGTCGCGCACGGCTCGAAGAGCCCGAGCGAGCTGTCTCTGATGCATCTCTATCCCATCGACGGCGCGGTTCACGACGTCGCCCCCGACGCCACGGCCTGGGGCGCAAGGCGCGCCCGCTGGTCGATGGTCATCGCCGGCATCGACCCCGACCCGGCGAAGGCGCCGGAGCTGAAGCACTGGGCAAGCGCCTACTGGGCCGCGGTGCACAAGCACAATGCGCATGGCGGTGCCTACATCAACTTCATGATGGACGACGAAGGCGAGGCGCGCGTGCGTGCCGCCTATGGCGCCAATTACGAGCGACTGGTCGCCGTCAAGCGCCGCTACGACCCGGCAAACCTCTTCCGGGTCAACCACAACATCCGGCCGTAAGCCGGGGCTCTACTCAAGGGAACGCGCGGCCACACGTGGAGACGTTTTCCACGTGTGGCCGGTTTTTTTGGTCGCGCCGGCCCCTAGAAGGCACGGCCTCGCGCCCCACTTCCCGAACTACCTCCCAAGCGGGAGCGCTCTTTGACAATGGCCAGGCGCGAAAGCGAGCGTGGCGGTGAACAAGTGCGTCCCCTCTCCCGAGGGAAGGGGTCTCAGCCCACCTTCACCAGCACGGCACTGTCGAACTCGATGACCTTGTCGCCGGTAGAGTCGAACCCTTCGGAGTGGATGGTCATCATGCGCCAGCCGGGACGCGTGGCGAGCGGCCGGTGGTCGAGGCCGCGGCGGGTGAAGGTTACCGTCTCGCCGGCAAAAACCGGCTTCAGCCATTTCAGGTTCTTGAAGCCGGGCGAGGGGCCGAACTCAGGCTGCGGTCCGGGACCGTCCCAGGCGCGGCCGCGATGCGCCAAATTGAGCTTCATCCAGGCGGCGGTGGTGTGCCAGCCCGAGGCGCAAAGGCTGCCGAAGACGCTTGCCTTGGCAGCTTCCTCGTCGGTGTGGAAGGGCTGCGGGTCGTATTTCCGGGCAAAATCCTTGATCGCGTCAGCGCTGAAGTGATGGCTGCCGAGCGTGATGGTGACACCGATGCCGAGATACTCGTCGAGGGTCATTGCGCTGCCTCGCGGGTCAGGAACATGCAGGTGTTGACCAGTTCGAAGACGGGTTCGCCCTTCTGGTTGGCCAGTTCGGCGCGCCAGGTGACGAAGCCGAGCCCGGGCTTCGAGCGCGACAGGCGGCTGGACAGGATGGTCAGCTTGCCGCCCAGCACGTCGCCAGCCAGCACCGGCTTTTTCCATTTGGCGTAGTCGATGCCGGGGGCGCCTTGCGAGGTCGAGTCGAGCAGCAGCGCATCGCACAGCATGCGCATGAACATCGAGCAGGTGTGCCAGCCCGATGCCGACAGTCCGCCGAGAATGCTCGCCTTGCCGGCCTCCTCGTCGAGGTGGAAGGGCTGGGCGTCGAACTCCGAGGCGAATTCGATGACCTCTTGGGCGACGACGATCTTGGTGCCGAGGTCGATGACGACGCCCTCGCCAAGGTCCTCATATGCCCATGTCCTGGTGCTCATCGGCGATCCTGTTCAAGCTTGTACGATAACCTTGGACCGGCCCTGCGGGTCACGCAAGGCCGGTCGTCGGGCAATCATTGGCTCAGAGCCAGCCGCGGCGGCGGAACCACCAGAACGGCAGGATGGCCGAGATGACCATCAGCCCGAGCGCCATCGGATAGCCGAAGTCCCATTTCAGCTCCGGCATCAGGTCGAAGTTCATGCCGTAGATCGAGGCGACCAGCGTTGGCGGCAGGAAGACGACGGCGGCGACCGAGACGATCTTGATGATGCCGTTCTGCTCGATGTTGATCATGCCGAGCGTTGCATCGAGCAGGAAGGTGATCTTCTGCGACAGGAACGAGGCGTGGTCGGTGAGCGACAGTACGTCGCGCGACAGCGTCTTCACCCGCGCCTTGGCGTCCTTGCCATTCTTGCCCTGGGCAAGGGCATTGGCGAGAAAGCCGGACAGACGCTGCAGCGAGGTCAGGCTGTCGCGGATATTGGAGGTCAGCGACTCCTTGCGGCCGAGGTCCTTGAGTATCTGCTGGAAGCCCCGGTCGCGGCTGGATGCCTTGGTACCGGTCGGGTTGAAGATGTCCTTCGACAACAGTTCGATATCGCGAGAGACGCGCTCGAGCACGTCGGCAAGGCGATCGACGATCGCCTCCAGCAGCCCGACGAGGATCGTTTCGCCCGAGGTGCAGCCGATCGCCGCCTTCTCCGCGCGCAGCGGGAACGCCAGGAACGCCTTCGGCTCATGATAGCGGATCGTCACCAGCAGGTTGCGGCGCAACACGAAGGTCACCGGCGACATGACAGGGTCGTCGCTGTCTGCCTGCGAGGGCAAGGTGGCGGTCATGAAGTAGGCGCCGTCCTCGACATAGAGGCGGGACGAGATCTCGATCTCCTCCATCTCCTCGCGTGTCGGAACGCCAACGCCGAGCCATTGCTCGACCTCGGTCTCTTCCTGCTTGGTCGGATTGAACAGGTCGGCCCAGACAATGCTGTCCTTTTGAGCCGCAATGGTGTCTGCAAGGCGCAGACGATCGTTTTCCACGACGAATGCCTTGATCATCGCCGGTCTCCCATACTGGAGCTGATATCGTGCCCGATGCGGGCGGGGGTTGCTGGATTGCGCCGGCGGGGTGCGTGAGTGACCGGGTCGGTGCCTAGGCGCGATAGACCCGGCAGCCTGCGACGTCAAGTTGCAAATCGGCAAGATTGGCGGGATGCGCCTGGGCTCAGAAGAACTCGTCGAGCAACTGGTAGTAAGTCAGCTTCGCCTCATCCGCATCAGGCCGGCCGTAGAGCGCAAGGAACGGCGCCACCCACTCTTCGCCGAGGTTGTACTGGATGCTCCAGCAGGCGAGTGCCAGGTCCTGGTGCAGGTCGGCGACGCCAAGCCGGCTGCAATCGATGAAGCCTGAGAAACGGCCGTCATCTGCCATGAAATTCGGCATCGAAGCGTCGCCATGTGTCACGACAAGGGACTCGGCCGCCGGCCGTCGCGCCCGAAGCTCTTCGAACAGCTGCTGCGCGGTTTGACCGAGTCGCTCGTCGTCGAAGTCGTCTTCATCGACCTCGCCGGCCTCCACGCGGGCCTTGGCCACTGCGATGCGTCGCTCAAGCCTGTGATCGAACAGGCAGGCAGAGACGTCGAGGGCATGAAGCCGGCGCAGCGCGTCGGCCATGATGGCGACGGCCTTGTCGGGCGAGGTCTGTTGCGAGACGAGGTCCCGCCCGGCAACCGCGCTCATCAGCAGCCAGTTGTGACCGGCATGGGTGTCGAAGACGATGACTTCGGGGCAGGGGATGCCCTGGCTGGCCAGCCAGCGCAGCCGAACCACTTCGGCGGGCAGCTCGGCAAAATCGCTGGTCTCTTCGGTCTTGAGGAACAGTGTCGGCCTGCCGTAGGCCGCAAGCTTGAACACGCCCGCGTCCGAATGGCCGATGGTCTGCCGGTCCCAGCTGTAGCCGGCCAAAGCTTCACGCAACGACACGGGAAGATCGATTTCGAAAGAAGCGTGCTGTGTCATCTGGTCCCCAAAGCTGCGCCGGGCAGCATCACTGCTGTTCTTGCTTCGGGCGCAGATAGGTATTCGAAGTAGGGCCGTCGAGAACAATCTGGCTGATCGTGCGCAAGGCGGTCTACGTCTTGTGATGACGCCCCGCTGCTTGAAATGGACAGAGTATCGAGCCCGGTCCAGGTGCTGGATTTGGCCGTATGACGTCGCCGTCCTGGACAAACAAAAAAGGCCGGGGTGATCCCGACCTTTCTCTAGCGTCTCAACATCCAATGCCGGTACATCCGTGGTCAAAGGTGGAGACGATCTGCAATCTCCAGGCGACCGTAGCCAGGCTTGGTTAGCAAAAGGTTAATTCTTCGGCGGGACCGGAAGCCGGACGTGCAAAAGGCGGGCAACCGACGGGCTCATCCCCCCACACCAAAGAAAAAGCCCCGCGATGCGGGGCTTTTCTTGTTCGGACGCGACGGCCAGCGATCAGGTGTTGAACTTGAACAGCATCACGTCGCCGTCCTGGACGACATATTCCTTGCCTTCGTCGCGCGCCTTGCCGGCTTCCTTGGCCGGAACTTCGCCGCCAAGCGTGACGAAGTCGTTGAAGGCGATGGTCTGGGCGCGGATGAAGCCGCGTTCGAAGTCGGTGTGGATGACACCGGCCGCCTGCGGGGCCTTGGCGCCCTTGTGCACGGTCCAGGCGCGCGTCTCCTTGGGGCCGACGGTGAAGTAGGTGATCAGGTGCAACAGCTCGTAGCCGGCGCGGATCAGCTTATCGAGGCCCGGCTCGTCGAGACCGAGGTCGGCGAGGAATTCCTGGGCTTCTTCGTCGGGCAGCTGCGCCACTTCGGCTTCGATGGCAGCGGAAATGACGACGACGCCGGCGCCCTGCGCTTCGGCCATCTTCTGCACCGCCTGGGTGTGCTCGTTGCCGGCCGCAGCATCGCTTTCGGCGACGTTGCAGACATAGAGCACCGGATGCGAGGTCAGAAGGTTCAGGCCCTGCAGGATTTCGAGGTCCTCGGCAGCGATGCCCTTGAGCAGCAGGCGCGCCGGCTTGCCGTCCTGCAGCAGGGCGAGCGCCTGCTCCATCATCGGCAGGATTGTCGTCGCTTCCTTGTCCTTGCTGGCAGCGCGCTTGCGGAACTGCACGATGCGGCGCTCGAGGCTTTCGAGGTCGGCGAGCATCAACTCTGTCTCGACCGTCTCGGCGTCGGCGACAGGGTCGATGCGGCCCTCGACATGGGTGATGTCGTCGTCTTCGAAGCAGCGCAGCACGTGCACGATGGCATCGACCTCGCGGATGTTGGCGAGGAACTGGTTGCCCAGGCCTTCACCCTTCGAGGCGCCGCGCACCAGGCCGGCGATGTCGACGAAGGAGATGCGGGTCGGAATGATCTCCTTCGACTTGGCGATCGAAGCGAGCTGCTTGAGGCGCGGATCGGGAACCGCGACCTCGCCGGTGTTCGGCTCGATGGTGCAGAACGGGTAGTTGGCCGCCTGGGCGGCAGCCGTGCGCGTCAGCGCGTTGAAAAGCGTCGATTTGCCAACGTTGGGCAGGCCGACGATGCCGCATTTGAAACCCATGGTCTTCTGGTCCTATCGGGAAATCGGAATTTGCTCAGGGCTATGGGCGATAGGGCCTAAGATCGTCAAGTCTTTCAGCGTCGCACGCGGTATTGCGCATGCACTGCGCCGTTGGCCAACGGCTTTGCAAAGGCGAGATCGAGCCAGCGATCGGCCTGCTTGCCGCCGAAAGCCTGCAAGCCCGCGCCGAGGATTATGGGGATGGTGCCGATCTCGATCGTGTCGAGCAGGCCGGCATCCATGAACTGGCGGGCCAAGTCGCCGCCGCCGAGCAACCAGATACGGCCTTTGGCGCCGCGCGCGCGAAGATTGGCAAGCATTTCGGCTGGCGTGCCGGCCATTGCCTCTGCGTTTTCGGGCAGGTTGTCGAGCGGGCGCGAGGTGGCAACCAGGCAAGGGTATCGGGCGTAGGCCCATTCCGGTTCGCGGCGGACGACATCATAGGTCGCGCGGCCCATGACGATGCCGCTCAGCGACGCCATGAAGCCGGAAAAGTCGTAGTCGTCGTCAGGTGGAAAGTTGTCGAGCCAGTCAAACGTGCCGTCTTTACGGGCAATGAAGCCGTCAAGCGACATCGCGAACATGTAGATAACGTCAATGCCCGAAGAGACCATCGGAGCCGTTCCTTGTTGCCAAAGAAGGTTTCCTACCATGGGGCCTGTCGGACTTATGTCAGGAGCCTTCAACGAGCGCACAAGGCATTAGATGGCACGTGTCAGTCCGGATCCTTGTCGTAGGCCTTGGTTCCCGGAGGCAGGACGACCCAGGAATGGCGGCGGCAGTCGTAGACGGAGTCCTCGGGTGGAGGAAAATGCGGATCGGCGAATGCGCCGACCGCCACTGCCACAAACGCGCTTTCGGCACCAGCTTCGGTGTGGAACAGGTTCGTGCCGCAGACCGGGCAGAACCTGAAGGTGTAGCGTGAGCCTCTGTCGCCAAGGCGCAGGTATTCGGTTGCCGTGCCTGTTACCTTGTAGGGCGGGGCGAAGGCGGCCAGGGCGGCGAAGACGCTGCCGGTGCGACGCTGGCAGGCAAGGCAGTGGCAGACACCGACGCCCAGCGGTGCGCCCCCGACCTCGATGTTCAACTGGCCGCAGGAGCAGGATGCAGTTTTCGTTTGCATGGTGACACCTCGCCGGACGGTTGCGTCGGAGTGCGGGGGCATTGCGCGCATTATCGAACGAACGCAGGCGAATGTCTTTGCGGGTCTTCAGTCCTTGCCGAACAGCTTTTTCAGCATTGCGGCCATCGGCCCGCTCTCAGGAATCTTGACCGAAGCCTGCGGCGTGCGAGCCTGGCGGATGTGGCTCTGGGACTTGGGCGCCTGCGGCTTTGGTGCCTTGGCCGGCAGGGTGTCGTTCGCGCCGGTGGGCTGAAGCTTGTCGCGCAGGCCGACAGTCACCTTGTTCATGAAGCCGTTGTCGTCGCCCTTGGTCAGCAGATCACAGCTGTCGGCAACGAGGTCGAGCAGCGCCTCCAGCCATTCCTTGTCGGCCTTGGCGAAATCGCCGAGCACATGGCCGTGGACCATTTCCTTGACGCCGGGATGGCCGATGCCGATGCGGACGCGCCTGTAGTCCTTGGCGATATGCTGGTCGATCGAGCGGATGCCGTTGTGGCCGCCAGCGCCGCCGCCAATCTTGACGCGCACCTTGCCGGCGACGAGGTCGAGCTCGTCGTAGAAGACCGACAGCGCAGACGGTTCGAGCTTGTAAAAGCGCAGGGCTTCACCGACCGACTGGCCGGACAGGTTCATGAAGGTCTGCGGCTTGAGAAGGATGACTTTTTCGCCGCCAATGTTGCCCTCTGATATCAAGCCCTTGAACTTTTTCGTCCAGGGCGAAAACGAATGGCGGCGGGCAATTGCGTCCGCCGCCATGTAGCCGACATTGTGCCGGTTGTTTGCATATTGCGCACCCGGATTGCCGAGACCTGCAAAGAGCAGCATGTTCGGGTCCTCCGGGTATGCAGTCGATTATGCCTCGGGGGCAGCCTCGGTGGTTGCGCCTTCTTCCGACTTCGAAGCCGAAGTGCCGGCAATCGTTGCGATGGTGAAATCGCGGTCGGAGATGACAGGCTTCGCGCCCTTCGGCAGCTTGACGGCCGAGATGTGGATCGAATCGCCGATGTCGGTGCCGTCGAGGTCGACGGTGAGGAATTCGGGGATCGCGTTGGCCGGGCAGTGCAGCTCGACTTCGTGACGGACGATGTTCAGCGTGCCGCCGCGCTTGATGCCAGGCGACTTCTCTTCATTGATGAAGTGAACCGGAACCTGGACGTTGACTTCGGTGTTTGCGCCGACGCGCAGGAAGTCGACGTGCATCGGGAAGTCACGGACCGGATCGAGCTGATAGTCCTTCGGCAGGACCTGGATCTTCTTGCCGCCGACGTCGATCGTCGCCACGGTGGTCAGGAAGCCGCCGCCATGGATCTTGTAGAAGATGTCCTTGTAGGACAGGGCGATGGCCAGGGGAGGCTGCTTGTCGCCGTAAATAACTGCAGGCACTTTACCGTTGCGACGAACTTCACGGGCGGACCCCTTACCGACCAGTTCGCGTGCTTCGGCCTTGAGCTCGTATGTTTCGCTCATGGCATTTCCTTTCGGTTGTATGGAGCGCCTACGGCGGGCATGAAGCCTGATCCGTAAACGTCGAAAGCCGCCGGGTGAGGCGGCCTTCCGCCGCGTTGCCTCCAAGGGTGTCTACGCGGGTGGCGGCTCTATATCCGAAGGTGGCAAAAAGTGCAACCGCCGGGGCTTTGCGGAGGCTGGCTCCGTCTTGGCTTTGCCGTGGCCGCTCGCATATGTGAGGCTATCCCTGTATCACGCCGGCCTGAAACATCCAGGACCTGCCAATACGCCCATGCAAGATCTTCTCCCGCTCCATCTGCCGACCGCCACCATCCTGGTGCTTGTCGTGGCCGCATTCATTGCCGGCTGCGCGCGCGGCTTCTCGGGCTTCGGCGGGGCGCTGATCTTCGTGCCGGTGGCTAGCGCGCTGATCGGAGCCAAGCTTGCGGTGCCGCTGCTGCTGATCGTCGATCTTGTGCTGACGCCCGGGCTCATTCCCAATGCGTGGCGAGGTGCCGATCGTGCCAATGTCGGCGTCATGGCGCTCGGAGCAGCCCTCGGCGTGCCCACCGGCACTTATCTTCTCACCCATGTCGACGGCGTGATGATCCGCTGGGCGATCGTTGCCATTGTCGTTGCGCTGCTTGCGCTGCTGATGTCGGGCTGGCGCTACCATGGCCGCCCGCGTGCCAGCTTGACGGCTGCCGTCGGCATGACCTCTGGGCTGTTTTCGGGTGCTGCCCAGGTCGGCGGGCCGCCCGTCGTCGCCTACTGGCTTGGCGGGGCGATCCCGCCGCTGACGGTACGGGCCAACATCGTGCTCTATTTCGCCATATCGAGCGTGCTGTCGATTTCGAGCTACCTTGTCGCCGGACTGCTGACCTGGGAGACGGTGGGCCTGTCGCTGACCATCGGGCCGACTTTCGCGATTGGCCTGTATATCGGCTCGCGCCTGTTCAGCCGGGCCAACGAGGCGACCTTCCGGCGCATCTGCTACGGCCTGATCGCGACAGCGGCGATCATTGGCCTGCCGGCGCTCGATGGTGTGCTGAGGTGATTGAACCGGCCGCCGCTTTCAAATAGACTTCACATATCGGGGGCATGGTGGACTCCCCGTGAGGCCAGGTGGCCCAAGTTCCGCCTTCGCTTGATATGCGGAGGAAAGACCATGCCCAGGATGATCTCGCCCCAACAACTGATCCCGCTTCTCGGTACCGACAGGTGCCCATTGATCGTCGACGTGCGCAGGGCCGCAGCCTTTGCGGTGGCGCCGACGCGTATTCCCGGCGCGCTCTGGCGCGATCACACGAAGGCGGCCGAATGGTTGCGGCAACTGCCGGCCGGCCGCCAACTCGTCGTCTACTGCGCCCACGGCCACAATGTCAGCGAGATCGCGGCAGCCCTTCTGACTGCCGAGGGGGCTTACGTCTCCATGCTCGAAGGCGGCATCGACGCGTGGATTGCCGCTGGAGGGCCGCTTGTGGCTCGCGAGGCGCCGGGACTTGAGCCCGGCTTGCCGGTGCCGAGCGTGTGGGTGACGCGGTCGCGGCCGAAGATCGACCGCATTGCCTGCCCTTGGCTGATCCGGCGGTTCATTGATCCGCTTGCGGTGTTTCACTTCGTCTCGGCCGAGTGGGTCAAGGACGTCGCCGACGAGATCGGCGCCATCCCTTACGACATCAAGGACGTGCATTATTCGCATCGCGGCGAGCAGTGCACCTTCGACACGCTGATTTCGGAATTCGGGCTGACCGATCCAGCACTGCTGCATCTTGCCCGCATCGTGCGCGGCGCTGATACAGCCCAGCTCGACCTGGAGCCACAGGCGGCGGGGTTGCTCGCGATATCGCTCGGCCTGTCGGCGATCGAGGACGACGACCTCGCGCAACTGGAAAAGGGCATGACGATCTACGACGCGTTGTATGGCTGGTGCCGGTACGCTACCTCGGAAACTCACAACTGGCCGGCAAAGGCGATCTGACATGGACACGACGCCCTTCAGGGCTGCGCCACCTTCATTCGGGGAGGCGACACGGACCTTCGCCAAGATCGGCCTTTTGTCGTTCGGCGGGCCGGCCGGCCAGATCGCGCTGATGCACAAGATCCTCGTCGACGAGAAGCGCTGGCTCGACGAGCCGCGTTTCCTGCATGCGCTCAACTACTGCATGTTGTTGCCCGGACCTGAGGCGATGCAGCTTGCCACTTATTCCGGCTGGCTCATGCACGGCGTCAGGGGTGGGCTGGTGGCCGGGCTGTTGTTCGTGCTGCCCGGCGCGCTCGTCATCACCGCGTTGTCGGCGATCTACCTGAGCGTCGGCCACGTCACTTTGGTGCAGGGGCTGCTGTTCGGCCTCAAGGCGGCGGTGCTGGCCGTCGTGCTCGAGGCGCTGATCAAGGTGTCGAAGCGCGCGCTGAAGAACGGCAGCATGGTCATCCTTGCCATCGCTGCCTTCGTCGCCATCGCCTTCCTCAAGCTGCCGTTCCCGCTGATCATCGCGGTCGCGGCGATGTCAGGCGCGCTGATGCACCTGTTCGGGGCCAGCCGGAGCAAGGCGTTGGCGGAAGCCGAGCCGGAGATCGCCTATGACATGCCGGAATGGACGAAGCCAAGCGTAGCGCGGTTCTTCACGACACTCGCCGTCTGGCTGGCGATCTGGTTCGTGCCGCTGATCGCCTTGTGGCAGTTGCTTGGACCCGGACACGTCTTCACCGCCGAAGCGACGTTCTTTTCCAAGATGGCGGCGGTGACCTTCGGCGGCGCCTATGCGGTGCTCGCCTATGTCGCGCAGCAGGCGGTCGAGGTGCATGGCTGGCTGAAGCCGGACGAAATGCTGACCGGCCTCGGCCTCGCCGAAACGACGCCGGGACCGCTGATCCTGGTGCTGGTCTTCGTCGGTTTCCTCGGTGGTGCCAGGCTCTCGTCCTTGGCCCCGCTCACCGGTGGCGTCGCCGGAGCCGCAGTCACGCTGTGGTTCACCTTCGTGCCGTGCTTCCTGTGGATCTTCGTCGGCGCACCCTATGTCGAGACCGTCCGCAACGTGAGCTGGCTGGCAAGCGCATTGTCCGCAGTTACCGCCGCCGTCGTCGGCATCATCGCCAACCTTGCGGTGTGGTTTGCGCTGCACGTTCTGTTCGGCAATGTCGGGGAGGTCAATTGGGGCCCGTTCGTGCTGCCGGTGCTGGATTTCGGCAGTTTCGACTGGCTTGCGGCGACCATCGCCATTGCTGCGGGCGTGGCGCTGATCCGCTTCCACGCCAACATGATCGCAGTCCTCGCCGTCTCGGCGCTTGCCGGCATGGCGTGGCAGCTGTCCTGAACGGCACGGGCTGCAACGAAAAGCCCCGCCTCGGATGACCGGGCGGGGCTTGAAATGGTCTGCTCGGGAAGAAAGCTCAGTCGAACAGGCTCGACACCGATTCTTCGGTTGCGGTGCGCGAGATCGCTTCGCCGATCAGGTCGCCGATCGAGACGACGCGGATGTTATGCGCGTCCATCACTGCCTGGGTCGGCTGGATCGAGTCGGTGATGACCAGTTCCTGCAGCTGCGAGCCGGCGATGCGGGCGGCGGCACCGCCCGAAAGCACGCCATGGGTGATGTAGGCGGTGACTGACGTGGCGCCCTTGGCGAGCAGCGCGTCGGCTGCGTTGCACAGCGTGCCGCCGGAATCGACGATGTCGTCGATGAGCAGGCAGTCCTTGCCGTGCACTTCACCGATGACGTTCATCACCTCGGATTCACCGGGGCGCTCGCGGCGCTTGTCGACGATGGCGAGCTGCGCGTCGATGCGCTTGGCCAGCGCACGGGCGCGAACCACGCCGCCGACGTCGGGCGAAACCACCATGACGTTGTTGAGCTGCTTGTACTTGGCCTTGACGTCGCGGGCCATGACCGGAACCGAGAACAGATTGTCGGTCGGGATATCGAAGAAGCCCTGGATCTGGCCGGCATGCAGGTCGAGCGTCAAGACGCGGTTGGCGCCGGCACGCGCGATCATGTTGGCGACGAGCTTGGCCGAGATCGGCGTGCGGCCCGAAGCGCGGCGATCCTGCCGGGCGTAACCGAAATAAGGAATGACCGCCGTGATGCGCCGTGCCGACGAACGCATGAAGGCGTCGATCATGATGAGCAGTTCCATCAGGTGATCATTGGTCGGGAAGGCGGTCGACTGGAGGATGAAGACGTCCTCGCCGCGCACGTTCTCCTGGATCTCGACGAAGATTTCCTGGTCGGCGAAGCGCCTGACGCTGGCCTTGCCCAGGGGAATGTTGAGATAGCGCGCGACCGCTTCTGCTAGCACCCGGTTGGAATTGCCCGCGAAGAGTTTCATGTACCGATCCTGGTAGAGATTATGAGCGGGCTTTTAGCGGTCCTTGCCGCTATTGCAAGCGGACTCGCCGCTGAATCCCAAAAAAGCGACATTGTGGAACGGAATGTCGCGGTCTAGCCCGGTTTCGCGGCCAGCCAATCGGCCAATTGATCGATGGTGCTGTCGGCTATCGACTGCATCGTTGCCGGCGCCACCGCGGGCCAGCCTTCGCCGCTGCCGGCCGAAGCCGCCGTCTGCTGGCCGTTGATCCGGTGCAGCCTCGTGCCTGCTGGATCGTAGACGTCCCAGACATAAACGACCGTTGTGTCCTTGCCTTCGGTCATGGCCGAGAAGTAGCCGCGCATGATGATGCCGGGCGGGCTGGTATCGGTGCTGCCGGCAAGCGTGATGCCGCGTTCGCGGGCCCGGGTGCCGAGCCGCTGGGTGAGTGGCGTCGCTGCCTCGACAGTCGCGCCGACGATCGGAGCGAATTGCACGCGCGCCTTGCTGACTACGGCTGCCGTCTGTGCCGGGACGGCAGATGCCGCCACGGTTGCAGTACCTGCCATCGCGGGCGCAGCCACGTCGGTGCCTTCGGTCTTGGCAAGCGCTGTCGACTGCTCGGTCGGTGCGACCGCCGATGGTTCGAGGACATCCTTGGCGCTGTTGCACGCGGACAAGGCGACAGAGGCGGACAGGCAGGCTGCCGCAAAAATCCAACGTCTCATTTGCCCGAACTCCCTGGCAAACGCCCCTCAGCGCTCTGCGCAATCATCGTACGATCAAGTCGAGATCATGGCGGGAAAGCGGCTTGGGTGCGGATTCAGTGGTCAGATAGGTACGACCCAACGTCATCGCGGTCTCGGTTTCCGAATCCATGATGATCATGTGGGCAAACAAAGTCATGTTGGGCGCGATCGGCTCGGGGTTGCCCTGGTAGAACATCGGCATGTCCATCCACGACGGGGTGAAGCGCGCGCCGACTGAGTAACCGCAAGCATTGAGCCGGTGCTTGGTCAGTCCATGGGTCTCCAGCGTGCGGGCATGGGCGTCGAAGACGTCGCCGAAGGTGTTGCCCGGCGTCATCGCCTTTTCGACAGCGACAAGTGCCGCCAGCGACGCGTCGTAGAGCTCCTGGTGGCGGCGGGAGACCTTGCCGGTGAGCGCGGTGCGCATCATCGGCGCATGATAGTGGTTGAAGACGCCTGCCCATTCCAGCGTCAGCTGGTCGTTCTTGTTGAGCTTGCGGCGCCCGGCCTTGTAGCGGCACAAAAGCGCGTCGGCACCTGAGCCGATGATGAACTCGTTGGCCGGATAGTCACCGCCGCCGGTGAAGATCGCGCCTTGCATGGCGGCCAGGATCTTGGCCTCGTCGCCACCCTGCTTGATCAGCGGCAGCGCCGCATCGAGCGCGTCGTCGGCGAGGCTTGCAGCCTTTTCGGCCTTCTCGATCTCGGCCGGGCTCTTGAACAGGCGCAAGCGGCCAATGATTCCGGAGGCATCGACGATCTGGCCAAAAGTCTGCAGCTGCTCGTCAAGACGGCGGCCGTTGAAGGCGGTCAGGCCATGGGTGTCGTATTCGACGCCGATGCGGGCGCCGAGCAGGCCGAGGTCGTTGAGCAGGTTGCGCAGGTCGAGCGTCGGGTTGGCGTTGTCGCGGTCGGTCCACAAGACGATGTTTTCGATGATCGAGGTGTGGCGCGCCTGGCGCAGGTCGGCCGAACGCGTCAGAAGCGTCATCGAGCCGTCGGCCATGACCACCAGCGACTGGAAGAAGCAGAAGCCGAACGTGTCGTAGCCGGTCAGCCAGTACATGCTCTCCTGCGCGAACAGGACAACCGCATCGAGCTTCTTCTCGGCCATCTCGATCATCAGCCGGTCGCGCCGGGCGTCGAATTCGGTTCGTTCGAAATGCAGCGCCATGCTGTCAGTCCTCCAATGCAATTGCCGAAATCTGCCGCCCGTAATCAGCTTCCTTGCGGTGCGTGGTGCGCCGGTAGGAATAAAACAGGTCTTCTTCCGCGTAGGTGCAGCGGTTCAGCGCCTCGGCCACAACGCCCGCATTGCGCAGCCTGTCGACGGTGTAGAGGTTGAGGTCGAACATATGGTGGCCGGCGTTGGCCGACGGGGCGAAGTAGCGCGCATTGTCGGCATTCGCATCCGTGAAACGGGCGACGAATTCCGGGCCGACCTCGTAATTGGCGGCGCTGATCGACGGGCCGAGCACGGCCAGGATGCGCTCGCGCTTTGCGCCGAGGCCCTCCATGGCGGTGACGGTGTTTTCGAGCACGCCAGTGAAGGCGCCCTTCCAGCCGGCATGGGCGGCACCAATGATGCGCGCCTCGGGGTCGGCGAACAGGACGGGGCCGCAATCGGCCGACGAAGCGCCGAGCGCGATGCCGGGCCTGTCCGTCACCAGCGCGTCGGCCTTGGGCCGGCCGTCGGCAAACGGACCGGTAGCGACGATCACATCCGGCGAGTGGACCTGGTACAGGCTGAGCAGATGGTCCGCCGCCACACCCATCCAGCTTGCCACGCGGCGGCGATTCTCGACGACCAGTACCTGGTCGTCATCCGAGCCGACGCCGATGTTGAGACCCTGGTAGATGCCTTCGGAGACCCCGCCGGTGCGGGTGAAATATCCGTGGCGGATGCCGTTGGCCTCCGCGCTGGCGAGCAAGTTGGACCGGATCGGATCCGGTTTCGAGTCGTTCAGCATTGCCGCCTTGTCTTCCTCGTCAGCGATTTCGTCAAGGCTGGGCCAGCCCGCCACCGGTCGCCGCGCCGTTTCGAGCGCGGACAGTGGGGCAGGCGCAAGCTCACTGTCAACTGACGGCAGGGAAGGGAAGTCTTGTGCCACGCGGCGCAATGGCGATGACCTTGAACAAGGTGCCCATGGCGCCTGGACCGGCGAGGCGTTCGACCTCTGAATGGATTTTTTCCCGCGCTGCGTCATCCGCGTTGGCGCTGAGTTTGCCGGCGCGTTCGAGCAAGCCCATGGCGAGCAGGAACTCGCCTTGCGTCGCCAGATGAGTGTCGAGGCCATGCGCGCGGGCGGCGGACGCAAGTGCTGCGAAGTCGACATGAGAGGTCAGGTCGGCCTCGCCGGGTGTTGCCAGTACGTCCTCATATCGATGCCTGCGCAGTGCCTGCAGCGTGTCGCCTATGCCGGGGCTGAGATGGCCGTAGTCCAAGAACAGCCCGGCACCTCCTGAGGCTGCGATGCGTTCGGCAATGGCTTCCATGGTGGCTGTCCGGGCCGGAGCCAATTCGAAGATCGAACCTTCGGGTGCATCCTTCGAGCCGGGAGGCAGGAAGGCCGCCTCGATAGTCGCTGGGCCGGCGACAAAGGCAAGTTCGCCCGGCTCAGTGAGGCCGATGGCCCGTTCGTGCCACGCAGCGCCGATCTTGACGAACTGGCGAGTGGGGATGGCGTCGAACAGCTCGTTGCCGACGATGAACAGCGGTGCATCCCGCAGCGTCGACACGGTGTCGTGCCACTCGATCCGGATGCCGCTGTCGGCGAGGGTCCGCTTTTGAACCTCGCGCAGCCTTGGGCTGGTCTCGACCAAGGCCGCCGAGACGCTGGCGACGAAGGCCGCATCGAGCCTGGTCAGCACCCTGAGCACGTCCTTCATCAGCGTGCCGCGCCCGGGGCCGATCTCGGCCAGCGTCGCGCCCGCGGGGCGCCCCGACGCCTGCCAGGCCGCGTACAGCCAGATAGCGACGAGCTCTCCGAACATCTGGCTGATCTCGGGCGCTGTGGTGAAGTCACCCTCTGTCCCGAACGGCTCGCGCGTCGTGTAGTAGCCGTCCGCCGGGTCGAACAGGCACAATGCCATGTATTCGGCGACGCTTATCGGCCCCGATGCGGCGATCAGGCTTGCGATGCACGTCTTGAGCGCGGTCATGCCGGCTTTGCGGCCGCGCTCACCGGCTTGGCCGACAGCATCGCCCAGACGCCGATCAGCACCATCGGCACCGACAGCACCATGCCCATGGTCAGCCAGCCGCCGAGGAGATAGCCGATCTGCTGGTCGGGCTCGCGGAAGAACTCGACGAAGATGCGCGACATGCCATAGCCGCAGACGAAGGCGCCGGCGACGAAACGTGGTGTCTTCAGCTTCAAGCGCGAGTGAGTGAGGAAGCGCAGCACGAGGAACAGCACCAGGCCTTCGAGCAGCGCTTCGTAGAGCTGGCTCGGGTGGCGCAGGAACGGGCCGCCGGTGGGAAACTCGACCGCCCATGGCACGTCGGTCATCCGGCCCCAAAGCTCCGAATTGATGAAGTTCGCGACGCGCACGAGGCCGAGGCCGACCGGAACGCCGGCCGCGACCACGTCGATCAGCGACCAGACAAGGATGCCGTGCTTGCGGGCGAACAGGAACATCGCAAGCGTCACGCCAAGCAGCCCGCCATGAAACGACATGCCGCCTTGCCAGACAGCGAAGATATCGAGCGGATTGGAGATGTAGCGAGCGAGGTCGTAAAACAGGATGTAGCCGATGCGGCCGCCAAGCACGACCCCGACGGCGGCCCAGACGAGGAAGTCGTCCAGTGCTTCAGGCTTCATCGGCAAGGTGCCGTTCGGCCACAGGCGGGCGTTGGTCACCAGCCGCTTGCCATACCACCAGGCGAACAATATGCCGACGATGTAGCCAAGCCCATACCAGTGGATGGCCAGCGGCCCGAGCTGCACGATGACCGGATCGATGTTCGGAAAGGGCAGGGCTGCCAGCGGCAGGGCAAGGTATTCGCTCAAATCAGTCTCCAGGGCCACGCAATCGCGGCGGACCATGCTGCAGCCATTTGGCAGGGTCAAGGCAGGAGACAGCCGCTCACCGAGATGTCATTCGTCGGGCGCAAACAGGCGTTCGTAGTCCATCGCGCCATGGAGGATGCGCAAAACCTCGATCCGGTTTTCGTGCACGCGGTAGAAGATCAGGTAGTTGCCGTGAACGCGGCGGCGAATGTCGCTGCCGGCAAGCCTTCTGGCGACTGAATAGCCGAATGGCAGGTCGGCAAGACCTGCGCAGCTTTCACGCAATTCCAGAACGAAGCTCAGCGCTCTGGTTGGATTGTCCTCGGCGATGTGATCGACAATGAATCCGAGGTCGATTTCTGCCGCGTGGGTGAAAACGACCTTCACAGCGTCATCGGCCTTTGGCGCGGAGCTTGGATTCGAGGCGGGCGAAAACGTCTTCGGCGGGCACCAGGCGGCCGGCCTCGGCATCGCTGAGTCCCTGGGTCAGCGCCGCATCCAGCGCGGCAAGGCGCTTCTCACGCTCCTCGACGAGGCGGATCCCTTCGCGCAGGACTTCGCTCTTGGAATTGTAGCGCCCGGTACTGACGAGCTGGTTCACGACCTCTTCGAGGTGTGCGCCGAGATCGGCACTGATGGCCATGGCGGTGCTCCTGAATTCGACGCTTTCAATCTAATAATAGTTATTGATTGCGGCAAGTCTGGAATGCGGCGCGATGGCGCAAGCCGGGCGGCGAGGGCCTCGCGCCCTTGCATTCCAAGCCTTGCCCCACTACGTCGAATGGACAACGCGAGGGTTTGCCATGACGACCGGACCGAACCGCATTCTGGATGAGTTCGCCAAGCTGATGACTGATGCCGCAGGTGCCGCGCAGGGCGTCCGGCGCGAGGTCGAAACCGCGTTCCGCTCGCAGGCCGAACGGGCGATGAATTCGCTCGAGCTCGTGCAGCGCGAGGAGTTTGAAGCCGTGCGCGACATGGCCATCAAGGCGCGTGCCGAAAACAAGGCGCTGGTCGCCCGTATCGAGGCGCTCGAGTCGAAGCTCGCGGCATTGGGCGGCGAAGACGCCGACAAGGCCTCACCAGCGGCTCCGGCCAAGCCTCGTACAAAGAAATAATTCGTTAACTTTTCCACAAAGCGCCATCCGAAAAAGTGCTTTGTCGTGAATCGCTTACCGGCGCTTGATGAATCTGCGCCGCAGCCTGTTTCCACATCCCAAAGGGACGTTGCGAAAAATTGGGCTGTTCACGCGACTCCTGATCAATACACTGAATTTGTTGCATGATTCGTAGCGGGGTCATGCACCCGGATGGAGCGGTCCGGCTGGGGGTATTGAGTCTGGCAGCGCTGGTCGTCCGAGTTCAAGAACAAGTTTGTTCGTCGTGTGTGCCCTTTGCGCGGAGCGCGATGGCGCTCCCGGAACGACAGGAAGCATTTATGGAACTTCTCGAACTCGAGTTCTCGCGCGAAATCCACCCGGTGGATGTCATCGAGCAGGTGGCTCACAACAACGACTGGTCGTTCGAGCGTGCCGGCGACGACGAAATCTCGATCTCTGTTGTCGGCAACTGGACCGAATACCAGGTCTCCTTCTCCTGGATGGAGGACTTCGAGGCGCTGCATCTCGCCTGTGCTTTCGACGTCAAGGTGCCGGAAAGCCGTACGCTTGAAATCCTGCGACTGCTGTCGCTGATCAATGAACAGATGCTGTTCGGGCATTTCGACCTTTGGGAAACCGAAGGCGCGATCATGTTCCGCCAGTCGCTGCTTCTGGCCGGTGGCGTCGAGCCGACAAGCCAGCAGGTCGAAGTGCTGCTGTCGTCGGCGCTCGAAGCCTGCGAATGCTACTTCCAGGCATTCCAGTTCGTCGTCTGGTCGGGCACCTCGGCCAAGGACGCGCTGGCAAGCGTGCTCTTTGAAACGCACGGCAATGCCTGAGCCTGCCGCATGAGTTCGCATGACGAGCGCAAGCCCGAGATCACCTTTGCGGATTTCGACAAGGTCGATATCCGCACCGGCACGATCGTCGAGGTCGAGCCGTTTCCCGAGGCGCGCAAGCCAGCGTTCAAGTTGAAGATCGATTTCGGCACGAAGATCGGCATCAAGAAGTCGTCGGCGCAGATCACCAAATATTATACGGCCGAGATGCTGCTGGGACGGCAGGTGTTTGCCGTCGTCAATTTCCCGCCGCGCCAGATCGGACCGTTCATGTCCGAGGTGCTGACCCTCGGCTTCCCTGATGAGGACGGCGATGTCGTGCTCGGCGCCATCGAGCGCAAGGTGCCGGACGGCGGCCGCCTGTTCTAGGGCCGGAGTTGGCCGAGACGGCGGGGCTCGATGGCTCGGAGCGTCGGACCGGCCTTCAGCCAAGAAACCCCTCTCCGTCTCGGCTACGCCTCGACACCTCTCCCCAAAGGGGCGAGGAAACCACTGCAACAACGCTGCGGCTTCTCCAAGTCGGCTTCCTCGCCCCTTTGGGGAGAGGTGCCTCGCGTAGCGAGGCGGAGAGGGGCGACCTGCATGGACTACCCTGGTTTCGAGGCTTAGGGGTAGGCCGCCTTCACATTGTCCAGGAACATCTCGGCGCAGGCATTCCAGGTGTAGCGCATGGCGCGCTCGCGGGCTTCGGCGCGGTCGATCGTGAGCGCGGCGAGTGCCGCCTCGCGCAGATCGTCCGAAACCACGCCGCCGATGCCGTCGCCGACGATGTCGATCGGACCCGTCACCGGGTAGGCGGCAACAGGCGTGCCGCTGGCCAGCGCCTCGATGATGACATTGCCGAAGGTGTCGGTGCGGCTGGGGAAGACGAAGACGTCCGATGAGGCGTAGATCTCGGCCAGTTCGTCGCTCGGCCGCCGGCCGAGGAAATGCGCGTCCGGGTATTTCGCCTTCAGCCTTTCAAGTTCCGGCCCGTCGCCGACGAGCACCTTGGTCCCAGGCAGGTCGAGGTCGAGAAACGCCTGCAGGTTCTTTTCCACGGCGATGCGCCCGACGCACAGGAAGATCGGCCGCGGCAGGTCCATCTCGACCTTCTTGTCGGGGTGGAAGTGGTTGATGTCGACGCCGCGTGTCCACGGCCTCAGCTTCTCGAAGCCGCGCGCCGCCAGATCTTCGGCAAGCGACTTTGTCGCGACCATGCAGCCCTGGCCGGAATTGTGGAAGTTGCGCAGCAGCCCGTAGGTCCAGCTCTCGGGCAGCGGCAGGCGGGCGCTGACATATTCGGGGAAACGTGTGTGGTAGCTGGTGGTGAATGGGCGTTTGTTGGCGAGGCAGTAGCGCCGCGCCATCATGCCGAGCGGTCCCTCGGTGACGAGGTGGACATGGTCCGGCCGTCGCTTCTCGATGATCCGGGCGACGTTGCCGGGCGTCGTCAGCGCCAGCCTGATGTCGGGGTAGGTCGGCATCGGCAGCGTGCGGAAGATGTTCGGCGTCAGAAAGTCGGCTTCGGCATCGAATTTGGTCAGCGTTTCGGCGAGCCGTTCGAGCGTGTGCACGACGCCGTTGATCTGCGGACGCCATGCGTCGGTGACCATCAGGATGCGCAAGGGCCGTCTTCCCCATTGTCCGCGTCCCGGCCTGCCGGGAATCAGCGGTCCTCCATTCGTTGCGTCGGCCTTTGAGCAGCATTGCATGACGCGCCGATGACGGCCCGTCCTTCTCGCACCTGCGAAGGCGAGGTTGGTTCTGCCCGAACAGGCATTTTCTTTGAGACGATATTCCTGCCCGCGCGCCTGGCGCGAAATCCGATCCTTTGCCGAAACGGAGGCGTTTGCCGAGGATATGGCCAAGCTTCGCAAATCGGCGGAGCGAGCCATCCTCCCAACGGCTTCAGCGAGAATTCGAAATGACCGAGATCACCAAGTCGCTTTCCAACCGCAATGCGTTCAGCCGGCGTAGCGCCCTTGCCGCCCTGTTCGCCTCCGTCGTCACCGTCATCAGCTTCACCGTCCCGCACCAGGCGCTGGCCGAGGACAAGACCGCGATCAAGGTCGGCATCATCTCCGGCGAGGACGAGGATGTCTGGCGCGTGGTAAAGGCCGAGGCCGCCAAGCAGGGCCTCGAGATCGAAACCGTCGTATTCAACGACTACACCCAGCCGAACGAGGCGCTTGAGCGCGGCGAAATCGACGCCAATGCCTTCCAGCACCAGCCTTATCTCGACAACCAGATCAAGACGCAGGGCTATCACATCACCCCGGTCGGCTATACCGGCCTGTGGCCGATCGGCCTCTATTCGAAGAAGCACGCCAAGGTCGAGGCACTGCCCGAGGCCGCCGTCATCGGCGTGCCCAACGATCCGTCCAACGAAGGCCGGGCGCTGCGCGTGCTCGCCGATGCCGGCCTGATCAAGCTCAAGGACGGCACCGGCATCCTGGCGACCGTCGCCGACGTCGTCGAAAACCCGAAGAAGTTCGAGATCAAGGAACTCGACGCCGGCATCGTCGGCCGTTCGGTCGAGGACCTCGATGCGGCGGTGGTCAACACCGACTGGGCGCTGAAAAGCGGGTTGAGCGCCGACAACCGCATCGCCCAGGAGCCGGTCGCCGACAACCCCTACCGCAACTTCATTGCGGTCAAGACCGGCAATGAGAACGAGGGCTGGGTCAAGAAGCTTGTCGCCGCCTACCAGAACGAGACCGTCAAGGCCGAGTTCGACCGCGTCTACAAGGGCACCGGCGTCGCCGCCTACTGAGCCAGACGACTGATAACAACGGAGGCGGCCTGCCAGTGTGGCGGGCCGCCTTCCGCATTCCCGAGGGGATTTGATGACCCAGCATTTCGCCACCATCGAAGGCGTGCCGCCGCCCTTCGACACCGCGCTGTCGGAGACGGTTGTGCGTATCGTCGACCTCAAGCGGCGCTTCGGCCAGACACCGGCCGTCGACGGGGTTTCGCTTACCGTGCGCAAGGGCGAGGTGCTTGGCATCATCGGCCGCAGCGGTGCCGGCAAGTCGACGCTGATCCGCTGCCTGAACGGGTTGGAGCGGCCCGACAGCGGCCAGATCTTCGTCGAGGGCCGCGAGATATCAGGACTTAGCGAGCGCGAGCTGCAGCCCTTGCGCCGGCGCATAGGCATGATCTTCCAGCACTTCAACCTGCTGTCGGCCAAATCCGTCGAGGAAAACGTCGCCTTGCCGCTCAAGATCGAGGGCCTGCCGAAAGCCGAGCGGCTCAAGCGCGCCGCCGAACTGCTCGACCTCGTCGGGCTCGCCGACAAGGCCAAGGCCTATCCGGCGTCGCTGTCGGGCGGGCAGAAACAGCGCGTCGGCATCGCCCGCGCGCTTGCCGCGCGTCCGGCGGTGCTGCTTTCGGACGAGGCGACCTCGGCGCTCGATCCGGAGACGACGCGCTCGATCCTGGCGCTGCTCAAGGACATCAACCAAAAGCTTGGCCTGACGATCCTGCTCATCACCCATGAGATGGAAGTCATCCGCAGCATCGCCGACCGGGTCGCGGTCATAGATGCCGGACGCATCGTCGAGGAAGGCGCCGTTTGGTCGACCTTCGCCGATCCGCAGTCGGAGGTGGCCCGCAGCCTGCTCGCCGGCATCCGGCCGCAGCTTCCGCAAGCAATCGCCGCCCGGCTCGCCGGCACCGGGCGCGAGGCGATCTTGCGCGTCGACATAGCAGGCGAGGCGGCGCGCCGCCCGCTGTTGTCGGAGCTGGCGACGTCGATCCCAGGCCGGTTCCGCCTCGTCCATGGCGGCATCGACACCATCCAGGGCGAGCCGGTCGGCACGCTCTTTCTCGCCGTCGAAACCGCGTCAGGCGGTGTCGCCGAAACCATCGAATTCCTGAATGCCCGGAAAGCTCGGGTAGAGGTGCTTGGCTATGTCACAGACAATGCTTGAACTGCTCCTGCGTTCGCTGTGGGAGACGGTGCTGATGACGGCGGCATCGGGGCTGATCTCGCTTCTGTTCGGCCTGCCGCTTGGCCTGGCGCTTGTCGCCACCGACCGCGGCGGCATAGCCTGTAATCGCTGGGTCAACAGTCTCCTCGGCGCCGTCGTCAACGGCTTCCGCTCGGTGCCCTTCATCATCCTGCTGGTGGCGCTGATCCCGCTGACAAGGCTGATTGTCGGCACGTCCATTGGTACGTGGGCGGCGATCGTGCCGCTGTCGATTGCCGCCACGCCCTATTATGCGCGCATCGCCGAGGTGTCGCTGCGCGAGGTCGACCGCGGCCTGATCGAGGCCGTGCGGGCCATGGGCGGCGGCCGCTGGGCGATCATCCGCGAGGTGCTGGTGCCGGAAGCGCTGCCCGGCATCGTCGCCGGCTTCACGGTGACACTGGTGACGCTCGTCGGCGCTTCGGCCATGGCCGGTGCCATCGGGGCAGGTGGGCTCGGCGACCTCGCCATCCGCTATGGCTACCAGCGCTTCGAGACGGCTGTCATGGTTGCGGTGGTCGCGGTGCTGATCGTGCTTGTCTGTGGCATCCAGTGGGTCGGCGACAGGATGGTGGCGCGGCTTGACCGCCGCGCCTGATCAGGCCGGCACGCGGATCATGGCGCGCAGGCCGCCGAGCGGGCTGTCGCTCAACTTGATGTCGCCGCCATGGCTGCGGGCGATGTCACGGGCGACCGCCAGCCCAAGCCCAGTGCCCGTCGAATCAAGATTGCGTGCCTCGTCGAGGCGGAAGAACGGCTTGAACACCTCTTCGCGCTTTTCCTCGGGAATGCCGGGGCCGTTGTCGTCAACCATGACCACCAGCATGCCGCGGTCGTGGACGGCCTTGACCTCGACCTCCTTGGCGTAGCGGAAGGCGTTGCCGACGACGTTCTGCAGCAGCCGGGAGAAGGCGTTGGGGCGGACATGCACCTCGGGTTCGCCGACGAGCGTCACCTTCAGCTTGCGCTTGCGCAGCTTGGCTTCCTCGCCAAGCTTGTCGAGATAGCTGGTGAGATCGAAGCGCCCCGGGTCCTCGGCGGCCTCGCCGCGGGCGAAGGCGAGATAGGCCTCGAGCATCGACTGCATGTCGTCGATGTCCTGGCTCAGCGCCTCGCGATCAATCTTGCTGCCCGACAGGGCCAGTTGCAGCTTGAAGCGCGTGAGGATGGTGCGCAGATCGTGGCTGACGCCGGTCAGCATCGCCGTGCGCTGGTCGATCTGGCGTTCGATACGCTCGCGCATCTGGATGAAGGCGAAGCCGGCGCGCCGCACTTCCTCGGCACCGCGCGGGCGGAAGTTGGGCGGCATCGGCCGGCCCTTGCCGAAACTCTCGGCCGCTTCGGTGAGCTGCAGGATCGGGCGGATCTGGTTGCGCAGGAAGGGAATGGCGATCGTCAAAAGCACCAGCGAGGTGCCGACCATCCACAACAGGAAGATGTGGGTGTTCGACGCGTATGCCTGGCTGCGGCGGACGAAGACGCGCAGCACCTTGTCGTCGAGCTGGACGCGCACCTCGACGATGTTGGAGTTGCCGACGGTGTCGAGCCAGAACGGCCGGTTGATCTGCCTGCGGATCTCGGTCGAAAGGGCCTGGTCGAGGATCGAGAAAAACGGTTTCGGGCCTGGCGGGGGCAGGGGCTCGGGCGGCAGGAGGTCGATCTTCAGCGACATGCGTTCCTGCGCGATGCGGATGATCTGCGCATAGCTCTCAGGCTGCGGGAACGTGTCGAGCAGGTCGATGATGCCGGCGATGTCGCGTGTCACCGCTTGCGACAGGCGGACGGTCACCGTCTGCCAGTGCCGCTCCATGAAGACGAAGGCGACCACCGATTGCAGCAGGATCATCGGCGTGATGACGATGAGCAGCGAGCGCGCGTAAAGCCGCTTCGGCATGTAGAGCGACACGCGGCGCCAGAAGCGGTTCCAGCTGCGCGGCACAGCCGTCAGCGCACGCCATGCGCGTGTCCCGAGACCGCCTCCGTCGGGCCGTTCCATTTCGGTGGTTGCCATCCGCTCTTCCGTCCGCAGCCAGCCCGTGATGCGCGCCGGCCGGCTCGCCTTGATCCTAGCCCACGCCAGATCGTTCTGAAACTGTCTTTGAAGTTCAACAGCTTACGTTGTCAAATTCTGTCGCGCCCAGTGCTGAAAACATAGGGCTTTTTCATGGAAATCCAAAACCTGGCGAGGCATTCGCCAAGGCAGGGGAGGATTGGCGGGAAACTGTGCCGACACTGTGTCAGGGGTATCACAAGAGCGTTCCTGCCCGAGGGCGCAGCCTTCCAGGCTTCGGCTGTCGCAGCAATGGCGTTGGCGCGAGGCCAAACAATCGTGGCAGGCGGCTCCAGCTTGCTCGACTCCAGTACCAATGGGCACACTGAAGCCGCCCGCAGCGACGCTGCTGGATGAACGACCGAGGCAGCGGGCTGCGGAACTCAGCCCGATAACGCTATGTGTTCAGATGCCGAGTATTTTCTTCGCTTCGTTGAGAGCTGCCTCGGATCCCGCGTGATCGCCTGATGCGTGCAACTGTTCGCCCTTGGCTCGCAGTTCCTTGACCTTCGTCATGTCCGCCTCCGCAAGGGTGGAAGCGGGCAGGGCAGCGTCGATCGCCGCCATGATGCTCGGGCAGGAATTGGCGAAAGCGGTAGCTGGAAAGACAGACAGGGCAAATGCAAGCGTAATTGCGCGTAACATGGCCGTTCTCCCACGCCGGCCCGCTTGATGCGGCAGTCTCGTCGCCGGCGCGCTATCTTACAATGGAGCAGCCGGCTTCAACAACCGGTCTTCCAACAAGGCCGGGAGGGTGCCTGGCTGGAGGTCTCTACTCCACGCTGAGCCGATACCCAATACCGCGCACCGTCTGCAGCCAGACGGGATTGGCTGGATCGCGCTCGATCTTGCGCCGGAGGCGGTTGATCTGGACGTCGATCGTGCGTTCGCCGACTTCGGAGTCGCCCGTCACCAGCTCGTGGCGCGGGATGGTCTCGCCGGCACGCGCGGCGAAGATGGCTAGGATTTCCTGCTCGCGGTCGGTGAGCTTGAGGGCTTCGCCGCCGCGCTTGAGCTCGCGCCGCGCGATCTGGAAGGTATAGGGGCCGAACACCAGCTGTTCGACCTTCGGCGTGGTCGCCGGGCCGCCACGGCGCAGGATGTTGTTGATCCTGAGGATCAGCTCGCGCGGGTCGAACGGCTTCGGCAGATAGTCGTCGGCGCCGGCCTCGAGCCCGGTGATGCGGCTGTCGGTTTCCGACAGCGCCGTCAGCATCAGGATCGGCACGTCCTTCTCGTCGCGCAGCGACTTGGTCAGCTCGATGCCGTTTTCGCCCGGCATCATCACGTCGAGGATGAGAAGGTCGAAGTCCAGCCCGGCGAGCTTGCGCCTGGCTTCGTCGGCATTGCCGGCGACTGTAACGCGAAAGCCGTTCTCGGTCAGATACTGCTTGAGCAAGTTGCGGATGCGCGTGTCGTCGTCGACGACCAGCAGATGCGGAGCATCGTCGCCCAGCGTGGCCGGATTGGCCGTCTTGTCGTTATTCTCCATGGTCTTTCCCCGGCGTGTTTCCGGGCAGATGATCAATCTGCGCCCTTAATTCAGGATTGACCATCGCCTTTAGGAACCTTTCGATTCCGGCACGCTCGGTCTCTCCCGCGCCCTCAAGTGCCGCATGGATGCGGCGTGACTGTGGCCGCGCCAGCGCCAGTGTCAATGTGCGGCCCTTGGGTGTCGGATAGAGTTCGCGCTGGCGCCGGTCGCGTGGTCCCTGGACCTGGACGATGTAGCCGGCGTCGATAAGCTGTTTGAGCACGCGCGCCAGGCTCTGCTTGGTGATCTTGAGCACGTCGAGCAACTCGGCGACCGTCAGCCCGGGCAGTCGGTTGACGAAGTGCAGCACGCGGTGGTGGGCGCGGCCGAAACCGTATTCGGCGAGTATCTGGTCCGGGTCCGAAGTGAAGTCGCGATAGGCGAAGTACATCAGCTCGATGATCGAGAAGTCGATGCCTTCGTCCGCCGTCACGGCGGTGCGGATCGGTTGGGCGGTTGCGCCGCTGCGTTGTGCCATGGAATTCCTGTCCGTCAATTTATGTCAGCACTGTTGACATAAATTAGGTGCGATGGTAATTTTTGCCAAGCTTTTCGGCGGATTGCGAACGAAAAGGCAAGGTACGATGGTTTTTTCCGAAACATCGTGAGTTTGCTTTGGTATTCTGACCCGCCTACGCTTTATCCAGCAGGCCCCTTACGGGCCATTAAGAACGATACGAAACGATAGGCAGGCTCCCGCCTGCGGGAAGGTTTACCATGGCATCCGTTCCTTTCGACCAGCTCGATGGATTCATCTGGATGAACGGCGAGTTCGTCCAGTGGGCCGACGCCAAGATTCACGTACTAACCCATGGTCTGCACTATGCAAGCTCGGTGTTCGAAGGCGAACGCGCCTATGGCGGCGAGATCTTCAAGCTAACCGAGCACACCGAGCGCCTGCATGAATCGGCGCGGCTCCTTGGCTTCAACATTCCCTATTCGGTCGAGGCGATCGACGATGCCTGCCGTGAACTGCTGAAGAAGCAGGGCTTCAAGGACGCCTATGTGCGCCCGATCGCCTGGCGCGGCAGCGAGGAAATGGGTGTCGCCGCCCACAAGAACCGCATCAATGTCGCCGTCGCCATCTGGCAGTGGCCGAGCTACTTCGACCCGGCGCAGAAGCTGAAGGGCATTCGCCTCGACATCGCCGAATGGCGCCGTCCCGACCCACGCACGGCACCTTCGAAGTCCAAGGCGGCAGGCCTCTACATGATCTGCACGCTGTCCAAGCACGCGGCTGAAGCCAAGGGCTATGCCGACGCGATGATGCTCGACTGGCGCGGCCAGGTGGCCGAGGCAACCGGCGCGAACATCTTCTTCGTCAAGGACGGCAAGATCCACACGCCTAAGGCCGACTGCTTCCTCGATGGCATCACCCGTCGCACGGTCATCGGTCTGGCCAAGGATCGTGGCCTCGAGGTCATCGAGCGGGTGATCATGCCCGAGGAACTGGAAGGCTTCGAGCAGTGCTTCCTGACCGGCACGGCGGCTGAAGTGACGCCGGTTTCCGAGATCGGTCAGTACCGATTCGAGGTCGGCGAAATCGCCAAGACGCTGATGAACGACTACGCGGCGGCGGTTCAGCCAAAGCATGCGATTGCTGCGGAATAACAAAGCAAAATCAATATATTGACGCGACGGAAGGGCGGTTTTCGAACCGCCCTTTTTGTTTGGGCCGCGGCCAATTTGACATTCCCCGATTTCGAGGTCTGATGTTGCTGTCGGCATACTGAGGGCCGGCATGCAATTTGGAGGGAATTGTTATGGAATCGCTTCTTCCTATCATCATACAAATTGTGACCGGCGTTATCGGTGGACAGGCCGTCGGCGCGGCGATCAAGACGGCGGCGATGGGGCAGGTGACGAAGCTGATCGCCGGTGGCGTCGGCGGTCTCGCAGGCGGACAGATCCTCGGCAGCCTTCTCGGCGGCGCGGCTGATCCGGCAACGGCAGGTGCGCTCAGCGACATTCTCGGCGACGTGGTTGGTGGTGCTGGCGGCGGCGCCATCGTGACGGCCATCGTCGGCGCGATCATGGGTGCCATGAAGAAGTAATCCCGCTTCAGACTGGAATGCGGATTGGGCGGCTACGGCCGCCCATTTCATTTTTGGGAGGGGCAAACTGCTGAACCCCACCCCCACCAGCCAACTGCCAGATTGTGCATGGACGAAGCGCTGATCAGTCCTTATGTCGAGGCCAACTTAGGAAAGGACCAGCCATGGGACAGCTCAATGCCGGGATCGTGCCGGTTACGCCCTTCCAGCAGAACTGTACGATCCTCTTCGATACCGACGACAAGACCGGCGTCGTGGTCGATCCGGGCGGCGATGTCGAAACCATCCTGTCGGTGCTCAAGGACAACGGCATCAAGATCACCGCGATCTGGCTGACGCATGGCCATATCGACCATGCCGGCGGTGCGATGGAACTCAAGGAAGCGCTCGGCGTCGATATCATCGGCCCGCATGAGGCCGACAAGCCGCTGCTCGACAACCTCGTGACCCAGGCGCAGAAATTCGGCATGGATGGTTCCGTGCGCAACTGCGCGCCGGACCGGTTCCTGAACGAGGGCGAGACCGTGTCGTTCGGTTCCCACGTCTTCGAGGTGCTGCATTGCCCCGGCCACGCGCCCGGCCATGTCGTCTACTACAACCGCGACGCGAAGTTCGCCCATGTCGGCGATGTGCTGTTCCAGGGCTCGGTCGGCCGCACCGACCTTTACGGCGGCGACCACGACACGTTGATCCGCTCGATCAAGGAAAAGCTGTTGCCGCTTGGCGACGACATCGGCTTCATCTGCGGCCACGGCCCGGGCAGCCGCTTTGGTGACGAGCGCCGCAGCAATCCCTACCTGGTCTAATTGACCTGATTGCAGCCAGCCGCCGTTGGGTGGACTGCCTGTCATGAAACCTGTCATGAAAAACGGCGCCAACCGCAGGGTTGGCGCCGTTCTTGTCGTTGCTTCAGGCCTTGCCGGAGCGGCCGGGCAGGGGAGGCCGCTTCAGCTTAAACCCGTGGCTGCGTTCAGTTGGCGGTGCAGAAGTGCTCCAGGCCGTCATAGCCGGTGAAGGTGCCGCTGCGCGGCTTGAAGCTGCGGTAGCGGTCCGAGCAGTAGCTGTACCATTCAGGCGTCCACGGCTCCATGGCATAGCTCTCGCGGTAGACCACGCGGCGTTGCACCGGGGCAGGGCGGTAGTAATCCTGGCGGTATTCCTGACGATAGACCCGGCGCGGCTGCGGCTCGTAGTCGTAATAGTCGTCATAGACCGGCTGCGGGCGGTTGCTGCCAGCGATCACCGCGCCGGCGATCAGGCCGAGCGCGCCGGCTGCGACGATCGCGCCGGTGTTGTCGTGGCGGTTGTGGCGGCGCCAGCGCTCGCCGGCCTCGGCCGCCGGCAGGGCGGTCAGCGTGGTGGCGGCAACGGCTGCCGAAAGGACGAGGGTCTTGAATAGGCGGTTCATGTCGGTCTCCTTCGCCGTCCGGCCCGTATCAAGGCCAGAAGTTAGCGTCGGCAACATGTCTAGGGGAGCGAGCCTGAACGCAACCTGAACAGATTTTCAGGCGCAAAGGGTCAAAGAAACGACCGCCGAAAAACGCCAATATGCGTTGCGGCGAATGCAGCAGTTGCAGGGCCGGAGCATGAAACTCCGGCCGCTTCGAAGGCTCTCAGCCGACGGTCAGATTGACGGCCTTGGGACCCTTGCCGCGCTTGTCCGGCTCGGTGTCGAAAGAAACCTTCTGCCCATCCTCAAGACCGGGAAGCCCCGACGCCTGCACGGCCGAGATGTGAACGAAGACATCCTTCGCTCCGTCGTCCGGCGTGATGAAGCCGAAGCCTTTGGCATGATTGAAGAACTTGACGGTGCCGGTCTGCGGCATGGGAAACTCCTCTGATCCCATCAATTCCAGTCTTCGGGCCGGCAAATGCCCGAAGGGGAAATTTGTCGTTCATTTTTGGGTCATCGGCAAGCAAAAGTTTCGCGCCCCGGCGGCGCGCGAAAACAGCACTTAAGCCCGGAGGATGCCGGGCTTAAGTGGCCGTAGGGAAAGCGTTTCCGGCTTAATATTCGCAGTAGCGGATCGGGCCGATCTGGATGCAGGAGGGCGGCCGCGGGCGATGCGGATCGAACCTGGAGTAGACCCGCACGCGGCAATTGGGTCCGACATGGCGGTGGGGCACGTTGCCGTAGCGTGGCAGGAAGTGGCGGCGCACCTCGCGATGGCAATCGCGCACCTGGATTGGCGGGCGGACCCGGATCGGCCGACAGTCGGGCCGGCGGTGGGCATGCCATTCGGTGCGGCCGAACTGGGGAACGAAATGGCGCTGCGGGTCGCCGTGGCAACCGCGGACCTGGATCACCAGCCCGCCTTCGGCCTGCGGCGCATCGCCTGCCGGCATGGCCGCTGCCGGCCCGCCATATCCAAGCCCTGCCGCCAGCAGGATCGCGCCCAGAGACTTCAGCAACTTCATGGTCTGCCTCCTCTGCATGGGAAGCTTTTCTCGCTCCCGACGCGGACTATGCCATGGTTCGCGAAGTGTCGCCAGAGCGTCGCAGGCTGGTGTTGCGCGGCTATCTTGTTGATTTGGCAAGACATAGTGGGGCTTGGCGAGAGATAGTGGCGGAGCCACCCACCAAAGAAGAAGGGCGCGGTGGTAACCCACCGCGCCCCTCTTCAAAGCAAAAAACCTTGCGCGGCTTAGCCGGCGCGGAGGTTCACAGCCTTAGGACCCTTGCCCATACGGTCTGGCTCGACGTCGAAGCTGACCTTCTGGCCGTCGACGAGCGTGCGCAGGCCCGAAGCCTCGATAGCGGAGATGTGGACGAAAACGTCCTTCGCGCCGCCATCCGGCGTGATGAAGCCGAAGCCTTTGGTTGCGTTGAAGAACTTTACGGTACCGGTCTGGGTCATTGGGAGAACTCCTTCACCCGTTCAGTGGTCTGGACATGCCGACCGCCTGGCGTCGGCGGCACGTCGGTGGTTTTGCTTGGCGGTCATGCATTTGCGCATGATTAAACCCCCCGCCGAGTCACGGGGTCGTCAGAGATTCACAGTTATCGGGGAAAGGGTCGTACAAAACGTTCCAGTCTCCGGGTCAGCAAACGCCCGAACTGAGACTGATATTGCATGGAAACGCGTAGGTTGCAAGATGTCGCGGCTAAGCCGGAGGCACTTCGCAGCGTCGCATAAATATACGACATTTCTAAAACCGCCATTGGCCAGATTGCCGCGCCTGAGGGGCGCAGTTGCGCGGTTGCCGATTGCATTCGTTGACAGAATCGCGAGGATCGGGGCAGGGGCTGGAACAATTCCCGCACGGGCGGGAACGAGAGGGAGCTATTTCCATGGTTTTTTCGGCAAAGACCTTTGCGCGAAAAGCAACAGTCGCGTCGTTGCTGTCGCTGATGCTGGCGTCGTGCGTGGTGGTCGAGGACGGCCCCGGACCCGGCCCGCGTCCGCCGCGCCCCGACCCGGGCCCGCAGTTCTGCACGCGCGAGTATGACCCGGTTTGCGCGCGGCGCGGCGGCGATCGCCAGACTTTCGCCAATTCCTGCATGGCCGAGGCTGCCGGCTACCGCATCATCCGTGGCGGCGAGTGCCGTGGCGGCGGCGACGGCGGCTGGAATGGCGGCGGCGGCAATGGTGGCGGCTGGAACGGCGGCGGGGGTGGCAACGAGCAGTTCTGCACCAGGGAATATCGCCCTGTCTGCGGCCGCCGCGGCGGCGCGCTCAGGACCTTCCCGAATGCCTGCGAGGCCGATTCCGCCGGTTACCGCGTCGTCGACGACCAGAGCGGCTGCTGAGCGCATCGAACGGACATCTCCCGGCAGCCAATGCCGGGAGGTTTTTGCCGGGACAGCGTTCCTCAGGACGAGCTTCTCACCTCGCGAATGCTGCAGTCGTCGCCGACATGGCGATGCCTGAGCATGACACCGTTGACGCGGTGGGTGCGTACGTCGCGGTGGCAATCCGCCGATGGGCGCCGCCGTATCTCGCGCTCGCCCTCGACCAGCACCGGCCTGCAGCTGCCGCGCAGATGGTAATGCGGCGCGCGGCGACCGATCTCGGGAATGTAGTCGTCGCGGACGTCGCCATGGCAGCCATTGATCTTGACGACGAGGCCCTCGGACGCCTGCCGGTGCGCCGATAACGGACGAGCGCCCGCCGGCAGGACCGAGGCTGCCAAGACGGCTGCGAGCGAAACGGCCAACATTTTCATGCATCATCTCCACGGACTGGCGAACTGCCGGCCAAAATGCACCGTGCCCCAGCCAGTTCAATGGCCTGTCGTTGCGATTCCGGCATTTCGCCACAGCAGGGTTACCGCTTCCTTGCGCGTCGCGATGGCATGGCCTTTCGTCTGGCAGCCTGCGGTGCCGGCTCACCGGATCGGGCGGCCAGACGGTCGCGGGCCGACTTGTCGGCGCGCTCGGCGAGCATCCATGCCAGCACAAGCCCATCGAGGCCGCCTTCGAGCCGGGTCAGCGCCTCGTCGGACCAGAATTCGGCACAGGGCGGGCCGTTGCCGCCGATCGTCTCCGCCCGGCACAGGCCGCTGCGGCGGCAAAAGACGTCGCCGCACAGGTCGGGGACGCCTGTTTCCGCGGCGATGAGGCGGGCCATCGCCAGCATCTCCGCACGCGGCCAGGGTTTTGGCGCGAACAGGGCTGCGAGTTGCTGAGGCAAGCCGGCAAGGAGATCCTCGATCTCCGCCAGGACATAATCCGGCATTTGCTCTTCGGTGCTGTATTGCATGAGCGGCTCCTTGGGGTTGCAGGGCGGTCGACCGAGTGTATTGCCATGCAGGCGCGTGCTGGCGGCACCGCGCCCTGCAAAGGCCGGATCATGATGGGGGAAGACGGGCGGCCGGTGGTGCGCTCGTCATAGGTGAGATTTGTGCGTCCCACCGACCGCACGTCCGGCATCTGTCCCGAGGTTGGCCGGTCACAGCGCCGCTCCATGTACATTCCATGGACAATCGCCGCGGCTTCTCCGCATTCCCCTGCCGCGCCATGCTCCATTCGCGGAGCACGGCACCGGAAAACGCCGACCTGTCGTCGGGCCCTCGGAGCCTCGGCTACCGTAGCCGAGGCGGGAGGTCGCCGCCGCCCTCCTTCGAACACCCGGTGCGCATCCGGTTCCCTCGAGGGCAGTGCGGGCAAGTATAGGCGCGGTCAGCCAGGCGTGGAGAAAACGGCGCCAAATATTTTTGAAAAGCGAGTGAGATCAAATGTTTGCGGAGATCTTGCGTCTGGATTTATCCACGCTTCGACAGGTCCGTTGATCTCATTGTGAAATCCTGCTTGTTCACGTATTGTTCTTTTTGGATTCGCATTCCTGGCCAGGGGAACCGCCTGATGATCAATGGAAGTTGTTGCTGCGGAGCAGTCAAATTCGAGCTGCTGCGCCAGCCGTCGATGATGGGCACCTGTCATTGCTCAAGGTGCCGCAAGGTTGGTGCGAGCACCATCGTATTTGTCAGGAAAGAAGACCTGAGGTGGGTCGAGGGCCAGGAACATGTCCAGCTGTTCCAGCCGAAAGCGCCCTACAAGTATGAACGATGCTTCTGCAAGATATGCGGCACGTCGTTGGGCGAGATCCTGTCCGACATGGACAGCTTTCCGATCGCGGCCAATGCGCTCGACAGCGATCTGGAGGTCAGGAACAGCCTCCATGAATTCGTTGACGAAAAGCCGTCGTGGTACGAAATCTGCGACGATGCAAAGCAATCAAAGGGGCATCCGGCAACCTCATAGCGGGAGGCCCAGGGCCGCAAGCCCAAACCCGCTTTTGTCCGCTTACCTGAGTTGCACGGCCGTTTGATTGGCCTTCGAGGCCGGGCCGATACCGGCCGTCGTCCCCCATTTTGCGGCCTCAGCTTGCAGCTTCCTCTGACATATCCGCCGCTGCCGCGACGATCATGCGTCTCAGCCATATGTGGCGGGGCGCGTCTTGCTGGCGGGCGTGCCAGGCAAGGCTCATCGTGAAACGCCCGAGATCGAGCGCCGGAGGCAGCGATACGAATCGCCTCATGTCGGCGGCCACGCGCGCCAGGCTCGCGGGCAAGGTCATGACGAGATCGGAGCGAGCGGCGATCTCGACTGCCGCGAAGAAGTTCGGCACGCGCAGCTTGACCCGCCGCGTCCGCCCCATCCGCGCAAGCACCTCGTCAACAGGCGCCGCTCCGATGCCGGTGACGCTCACCACGATATGCTCAAGCGCCAGGAAGCGGTCGAGCGTGAGTTTTCCGGCAAGCGCGGGGTGGTGCGCCCGCATGATCGTGACGAGTTGCTCGTCATAGAGGCGGCGTCGCTGGATGCCGACCGGCGCATCGTCGATCAGCGCCACCATTGCATCGGCGGTGCCGTGCTCCAAAGCTTCGAAGCCGTTGGTTCCGGGCGCGACAATGTCGAGGTCGAGGGACGGCGCCTCGCGGGCGAGGCGAGCGAGCAGATGCGGCGCGAGTACGGCGGCCTGAAGATCTTGCATCAGAAGCCGGATTCGACCTGTAGTCGTCGCGGGATCGAATGCGTTGCCTTCCAGCATTTCGCTTACGCCCGCCAGGATTCGGCGAAGAGCGGGGCGCAGCTCTTCCGCACGGGCGCTAAGGACATAGCCGCCCGGCCCATCGACCAACAACGCGTCCGAAAACAGCGCGCGCAATCGACCTAGCGCGCGGCTTGCAGCCGGCTGGCTCATGCCGAGCCGCTGTGCGGCCCGCGTGACGTTCTTCTCGTCGAGCAACGCCTCTAGCGCTACCAGCAGGTTGAGGTCGAGCCGGCGTAAATCCACTTCGCGCATGCTGGCTATATACACCATGCATTGGACGCATGGAAATCCCGCGCTTACCGTTCCTCCATCGAGCAAACCGGAGTGGCAATCATGTATGTCGTGCTTGGAGCAAATGGACGGGCCGGCGGCGAGGCAGCGCGCGCCCTCATCGAACGCGGCGAGGCCGTGCGTGTCGTTGTGCGCCGCAAGGAACAGGGCGAAAAATGGGCGATGCTCGGCGCTGAGGTGGCTGTTGCGAGCATAGAGGATGCCGACGGCATGGGCGACGCGCTCAAAGGCGCGCAGGCGGCGTTCCTGCTCAATCCGCCGCCGGTGAGCGGCGATCCCTATGCGCGCACGGAAGAACTCGGCGTGGCACTGGCCGATGCGGCACGGCGGGCACGCCTGCCCAAGGCCGTCGTCCTGTCGTCGATCGGGGCGCAGCATGTCTCCGGCACCGGCGTCATCGCCACCCTCAACCGCTTCGAGGCACTGCTTGACGGGGTGGCGCCGGCAACCGCCTTCCTGCGCTCTGGCTATTTCCTGGAGACCTGGGGTGAGGTGGCGGGAACGGTCACGTCGGAAAGCGTGCTGCCGAGCTTTCTCGACCCCGCTCAGAAAATCCCGATGGTGAGCACGATCGATGTCGGGCGGACGGCGGCAACCTTGCTTGGCGAGGAATGGAGCGGCAAGCGGGTGGTGGAGCTCAGCGGACCGGGAGACTGGAGCGCCGGCGACGTGGCGGCGGCCTTCGCGGATGTTCTCGGCCGGCCGGTGGCGCCGGTGCTGGTGCCGGCGGAGCGCCGCGCAGCACTGCTTGCCGACGAAGGGGTTCCGGGCGAGGTGGCTAGCGCGCTTCTCGGCATGTTTGACGGCATAGCCAACGGCCTGTTCGTGCGCGAGCACAGCAACGAGCAGCGGAGTGGCACGACTTCGCTTGAGGCTGCGATCAGGCGCATCGTTGGAGCGGCTGAACCAGCCGGCGTGGCTTGAGAGAGGTGTGGAGGCTGTGCCCGAAGGCGCGACCTCCGCCGATCCGTCGTTGCTGGGTAGACCGGCCGAAGTGCTCCGGCTTGCGCGAACCTAGCTTATTGTGTCAGCGGGGTCTTTGCCGCAGATCAGGTCGATCGCCGCCTTGCTCAGCAGGTCGAGTGCTGCCCGCGGCTCGCCGGCGCGGGCGCGCACGGCCAGGGAATGCATGACGGCCGAGGCGACGGAAGCAAGGCCTGCCGCATCCGCGCCAGCGCCAAGCTCGCCTTGGGCAATCGCCTTGCGCAGGCGCTGCTCCAGAATGGCATTGAACGCACCCAGGCTTTGCTGGAGGACCTGGCGCACCGCCGGGCGATGCACGGCCTCGACGGAGGCGGTGCCAATCAGCAGGCAGCCACGCGCAGCATCATCGGATGCCAGATAGGCATCCGTCGATTTGGCGTAGACCTCGGCCAACTCGGTTCGCAGCGGCCGCGCCGCGCTCAAGATGGTGGTCATCGCAGCGACGCTGGTGTCCCGGTAGCGCTCGAGCGTTGCGATGTAGAGCGCTTCCTTGTCACCGAAGGCGCCCGACAGGCTCGGCCGCGTCATCTCGGTCACCTCGCTCAACGCATCGAGCGAACTTGCTGCAAAACCGCCCGACCAGAAAAGGTCGCCCGCCCGCTGCAAGGTGAGGTCACGGTCGTACTCGATCGGGCGTCCACGTTTGGCATTGTTCATTATATGCGGCCTCGCATAAAAACATTGACAGTCCCGATTATTATATGCGACATCGCATAAAAGTCGAGATGCCAATCGCGGCTCGTCGTACACCAGCAGGAGGGACCAGAATGAAGCTCTATATCCACCAAGCGGCGTGTTCGCTGTCGCCCCATATCGTTGCCCGGGAACTCGGGCTCGACGTCGAAATCATCCATGTCGAGCGGGCCACGCACCGGACCAGCGACGGCCAGGATTTCCTTGCAATCAATCCGAACGGTTATGTCCCCGTGCTGGTGCTCGACGATGGCGAGATCGTCTTCGAAGGCCCGGCGATCGTCCAGTATCTCGCCGATCTCAAGCCGGAAGGCGGGTTGGCGCCGCGGACCGCGCAGGCGCGCCGGAAGATCCAGTCGCTGCTCAATTTCGTGTCGACTGAACTCCACAAGCCGATGGGGCAGATGTTCGCGCCTGCCTACGCGCCGGTGAAGGAGGTGCTGCACAAGCATGTCGCAGCGCGGCTCGACTGGGCGGCATCGCGGCTTGAGGACGGCCATCTCACCGGCGGCACGCTGAGCGTGGCCGACATCTACCTGTTCGTCTGCCTCAACTGGTCGCAATGGCTCGGCATCGACCTGTCGCGCTGGCCGCAACTTGAAGCCTTCATGAAAGGCATCGGCGCGCGGCCGCTCGTGCTTGAGGCACTCAAGGCGGAAGGTCTCTACCCGCGTTCGAACGGCATCTTCTTTGCGCCGCGCCTTGCGGCATGACCCGGCAAATGGAGCCCATCATGACAAGCGGAAGTTTTTCCGACGCCGAGAGCGTCCAGACCGAAACGATCCTTGAGAGATTCAACCAGGTGTTCCTGACCCACGATCCCGCCGCGCTGGACGATCTCGTTGCCGACGATTGCGTCATTGAAAACACCCAGCCGGCGCCCGACGGCTCGCGCCATGAAGGCAAGGCTGCCTGCATCGCGCTGTGGCGCGGGATCGCAACGATGCAAGGAGCGCATTTCGAACCGGAAAGCATCATCGCCCGCGGCGACCGCGGCGAGATCAGGTGGCGGCTGGTGTGGGGCGCCGACCACGCAAGCTCGGTGCGCGGGGTCAATCTGATGCGCGTGCGCGGCGGGCGGATCGTCGAGGCCCAGGGCTACGTCAAGGGCGCGTGAAGCCGGCAAGCTCAGTCGGCCATTCGCCGCAGCGTGCCGAGCCCATTGCCGTCGAGCGCCTCGATTGTCACTGACGTTGCCTTGCCGGCGGGGCCGATCACGAAGCTGACGGCCGAGGGCATGTCGGGCAGTTCGGGTGAGGAAAAGCTCAAGAACAGGTCGCGGTCGAAATGTCTGAGCGGATAGGACTTGGCGCCATCAGGGCCGAGCTTGAGAACGAGGCCGTCTCCGGTGGCTGCGACGGTGGCTTCGCCGACGAAGTCGTTGGCGTAGCGGCCGGCATAGGCCTCGCCTGAAAGGGCTGGCGTGGCCGGCGAGGGCGGCGTGGCATAGGTCGCCTTGGCTGCCGCGACCGCCGGGCCAAACAGGCCGGCATAGATCGAATTCCAGTCCTTGACCCAGTCCTTTGCGACCTTGCCGTCGAAGACGAGGTCGGCGAAGCTGTCCGACAGGCCCTCGGGCACGCCGGTGGGGAAGGCGTTGGCGAGGATGACGATGCCGAGCTGCCGTTTCGGGAACAAGGTGACGAGGCTGCGGGCGCCGACGCTGAAGGCGCCGGCGTGGCCCCAGCTCAGGCCATGGCGGCCGAACTCGACGTTCCAGCCGAGGCCGTAGAACGACTGGCCGCCGCTGACCGGGTTGCTGCCGCGCGCCATCAGCGGGATATGGGTCTGGTCGAGGGCTGTGGCCGCGATGAGCTGCCTGCCGTCATGGCTGCCGTTGGCGAGTTCGAGGCGAAGCCACTGGGCGAGGTCGCGCACCGTCGAACTGACGCCGCCGGCCGGTGCCTGCGCGTCCGGCTGGCGCTCGACCCTGGCCGCCCAGGCGCCGTCGGCCTTGATGTGGAGTGCTGCGCGGTTGGCGTGGCTGACGAAATCGGCATGGCGGGAGCTTGTCGAGGCCATGCCGAGCGGACGATAGAGCTTTTCCTCGGCGACCGCCTCCCAGGGCTTTCCCGTCGGTATGGCTGCGGCTGTCGCGCCTTCGGTCAGGCCGAAATTGCTGTAGGAATAGCCGGCGCGGAAGCTCGATGAGGGCGAGACGAACCGGAGACGGCGCAGGATTTCGGCGCGGTCGTAGCCGATCTCCTCAAGATCGTCGCCGGCGGTGCCGGGAAGCCCGCTGCGATGGGAAAACAGGTCGCGGACGTTGAGCTCGCCGGTCGGATAAGGATCAGCGAGCCGGAAGGCCGGGTCGAGGTCGGATATCTTCGAATCCCACGATACGATGCCGTCGCTGACCAGTGCTGCCACGACAGTCGCCGAAATCGGCTTCGACATCGATGCGATCTGGAACACCGTGTCGGCGTCGACCTTTTCCGGTTTGCCGGCTTCGCGCACGCCGAAACCCTTGAGGAAGACGATTTTGTCGTCGTGCACGACGCCGATGGCGAGCGCCGGCACGCTGCCGTCGGCAACGGCTGCTCCGGCCAGCTGTTCGAGTTTCGCCAGCGCGGCGGTGACCTGCTCGGCTGTCGCGGTCTGGGCGGATGAGGGCATCGGTGCCAGCGCGATGGCGGGCAGGATCCACGCCAGGCAGCGGCGGATGAACGACCTTGCGGACAGCTGCATGCGCCGGCTCCCTCTACAGCGTGGCCTGCATGGGAAGCTACAGCCTGCCGTTGAGGAAGCCAAGCGCGGTACGCGGCTATCTGATCGTGCCGGCCGGGTCGCGGCCGTCGAGAAAACCGAGGTCGCGATTGAGGTGGAGCGACAGCTCGCGCGGATCGAACCTGGCGCGGCGCGTGCCATGGCGGGTGCTCGTTGCGAGCTGGGTCAGCCATGTCTGGAGCGGGCCGAGGGCGGCGGCCAGGGTAACGCGGGTCATGTGCGTGGCTTTCGATGGTCAAATTCTGTTGAGGAGGTATCGCCACATTCCGCCTGTTTTTGCTATGAATCCAACTGAACGTCGGAATGTGTGCATAAGGAAAACTTATGGCGATCAATCAGCTGCCGCCGCTGACCGCGATCCGCGCCTTCGAGGCGGCGGCGCGGCTCGGCAATTTTACCCGGGCAGCGGACGAGCTCGGCACGACGCAAGCGGCGGTGAGCTACCAGATCAAGCTGCTGGAGGAGCGCGCCGGTACGCCGCTGTTTCTGAGGCGGCCCAAGCAGACCGAGCTGACCGAGGCGGGCCGGGCGCTGGCGCCGAAGGTCAGCGCCGCCTTCGAGATGCTGGGCGAAGCCTGGGGCGAAACCCGCGGCGGGGCGCGCGGCGTGCTGGTCGTCTCGACGCTGCCGACATTCGCCGCGAGCTGGCTGGCGCGCCACCTCGGCGCCTTCCAGATGGTACAGCCCGATCTCGCGGTGCGGTTGGAGACGACGACCCGAAACACCGACTTCCGCACCGAGCAGGTCGATGTCGTCATCCGCAGGGATGACGGAAACCTGCCGCCGGGGCTGGCCGGACACCTGATCGTGCCGACCGACTTCGCACCGATGCTGAGCCCGAAGCTCGCGGCGACCATCGGCGGGGTCAAGGAGCCGGCCGACCTGCTCAGGCTGCCGCAGATCGACCCCGGCGACCTGTGGTGGGGCGATTGGTTCGTGGGTGCCGGCCTGCCCGCCGACATGCTGCCGCAGCGCCCGGCGCCGAAGATGGGCTCGCAGGCCTATGAGGCGATCGCCGCCATCGCCGGCCATGGCGTGGCGATGCTGACGCCGGTCTTCTACCGCGACGAGCTCGCCAACGGCACGCTGGTCCAGCCCTTCGAGCATGTCGGCTCCGACGGCTCCGGCTTCTGGCTGGTCTATCCCGAGGAGCGCCGCAACGTGCCCAAGATCAAGGTTTTTCGCGAATGGATCCTGGCCGAGGTCGAACGGACGCTGGGGAGAGGCGGTCGCTGAGCTGCTGTTCGGTCACGGCTGGCCGCTTGCCGTATGGCCAGGCCAGGGGTTAGAGCGGCAGGCTGGATGTCTGAGGAAAGAGCCGCATGGCGCAAAAGGTCATTGGTCTGATCGGTGGGTTGAGCTGGGAAAGCTCGGCCGAATATTACCGCATCATCAACGAGCAGGTGCGGGCGCGGCTGGGCGGCCTGCATTCGGCGCGCATGCTGATGTGGTCGTTCGACTTCGCCGGGATCGAGGCGCTGCAGAGTGCCGACCGCTGGCAGGAGGCGACGCTGGAGATGATCGACGCGGCGCGGCGGCTGGAGCGCGGCGGCGCCGACCTCGTCGTCATCTGCTCCAACACCATGCACCGCATGGCCGATGAGGTGCAGGCGGCGATCGGCATTCCCTTGCTGCACATCGCCGACCCGACCGCCGCGCGCATCCGCGCCGCCGGGCTCGGTCGCGTCGGCCTCCTCGGCACCGCCTTCACCATGGAGCAGGATTTCTACAAGGGCAGGCTCGCCGGGCGCCACGGGCTCGAAGTGCTGGTGCCGGAGGCGGAAGACCGGGCCACCGTGCACCGCATCATCTATGAGGAACTTGTGCAGGGACGCGTCGAGGCTTCGTCGCGCAACGCCTATCGCGAGGTGATCGCGCGGCTTGTCGCGCGCGGCGCGGAAGCTGTGATCCTCGGCTGTACCGAGATCATGCTGCTGGTCGGACCAGAAGACAGCGCGGTGCCGCTGTTCGACACGACCGCGATCCACGCCGAAGCGGCGGTGGAGCGGGCGCTGGCGTGAGCCTGCCCATGGCAGTCTCACGGCCGGGCTTGCCCGCCGGGAGATCGCCCGGCGACGCGTCTGGCGCGGCAATTGACAAAGGTGAGCCGGGCAAGGCAGGATTTCGGGGCTGCGTAGGGCGCATCGGCGAAGGCCGAAAGGGCAATGCCCGCCTACTGTCAGGTACAGTCCAACAGTTGCGCCCATGCCGAACCTCGAAAACCTCAAGAAGCAGGCCAAGCAGTATCTGCGCTGGCATCGCGAAGGCTATTACCCGGTTGCCGCTGAGATCAGGGCGGGTTTGCCGCGATTTCAGCACCTCGACGACATCGAGGTGATGCAGGCTTCGTTCAAGCTCGCCGACGCGCAGGAACTCGTCGCGCGGCAGCAGGGTTTTGCCGGTTGGCAGGCGCTCAAATCAGGAGCCCCAGCAGTGAACAATCCAACCAAACAAGTCAAGCGTCCCGTTCTCAGTTCGACCGCAGCGCAGCTGTTCGTCGCCGATGTCGTGGCATCGTGCACGTTCTTTACCGACAAGCTCGGATTTGCCGTCGACTTCGTCCATGGCGAGCCGCCGTTTTACGGACAGGTCGTCAGGGACAAGGCGCAGCTTGCGCTCAGGCTGGTGTGCCAGCCGGTATTTGCCGGCGATATCCGCGAACGCGAACACCTGCTGTCCGCCTCGATCACCGTCGACAGCGCGGACGAGATCAAGCAGCTGTTTCTCGACTTCCAGGCGGCTGGCGTGCGCTTTCACCAGGCGCTGCGCAAGGAGCCCTGGGGTGCGAGGAATTTCATCGTGCTCGACCCGGATGGAAACCTGATCCTGTTTGCCGGCCCGGCCGACTGAGCCGTTCGGGCGACCAGGGCCCCCGAACTCACGGCAATCTGAACGGCGGATATGCACAAATGCCGCCGCGACATGTATCGTATGGGACCAGCCTCATAGAGTTCTTTGACGCATAGCGTTTGACGGCGTCCGCCCGGACGCCAGAACAGGGAGGAACAGGACATGGCTTCAGTTTCGATACATCCGGCACTCGACGGCGGGGTCAAACCCGGCAGCTCAAGCTTCAGCGGCGGCACGCTTGTCTGCGCCTGCGCCGACCGGCCGGTGAAAGTGGCGATCAAGGGGCAGGTCGCCCACAACCACGCCTGCGGCTGCACCAAGTGCTGGAAGCCGGAAGGCGCCAAGTTCTCGGTGGTGGCGGTCACCGCCCATGAAAACGTGACGGTTGTGGAAAATGGCGACAAGCTTGCCGTCGTCGATCCTTCGGCCCTGATCCAGCGCCATGCCTGCAAGGCCTGTGGCGTGCACATGTACGGTCCGGTCGAGCGCGACCATGCCTTCAAGGGCCTCGACTTCATCCATCCCGAGCGCTTCCAGGAAGCGGGCTGGGCCGAGCCGGGCTTTGCCGCCTTCGTGTCGTCGATCATCGAGGCGGGCGTCGACCCCTCCGAGATGGACGGCGTGCGTGGCCGGCTGAAGGAACTCGGCCTTGAGCCCTACGATTGCCTGTCGCCCGGGCTGATGGACTACATCGCGACCTGGACGGCGAAGAAGTCGGGCGTGCTGAAAGCCTGAGGCATGCCTTGAAGGCATTGGGCTGGCCCGCGGTGGCCGGCCCTAGCTCCTAAAGCCTATGCCCTGCCTGCATCCAGCCATCGCGCCCCGTGCTAGGGTGCGGGTGGGAGAAACGGCGGCAACGCCTGATGCGCCCGCACGCCTCCTCAACTGAGGGAGGTCAGCATGGCATATTATGTTTTCCTGACGAACTTCACCGATCAAGGCGTCAAGTCGGTACGGGAGACGACCAAACGGGCCGATGCGTTCAGGGCAATGGCCGACAGGAGTGGCGCCAAGGTTCACACGCTGTTGTGGACACTCGGCAAGCATGACGTGGTCGCCATTGTCGAGGCGCCCGACGACCTGACGGCGACGGCGCTCAGCCTGTCCATTTCCGCGCTCGGCAATATCAAGACACAGACACTCAAGGCTTTCGATGCCGCGGATATGAACAAGATCCTGGCCAAGATGGGCTGATTTTCTTTCCCGTCGCGGGGCGGAGGCCTTTCGTCTCTTCGGGTTTCTGCCCCGCACGAGATTCCGCTTTTCTTCGAAATGCGAAATCTCTCTATCTTGTTGTTTTTGCGCAATTTTGGACGGAAAACCGCTGCACGGTTTTCCTGGAATTGCTCTAGTTCAACGGGTCATAGTCGGGGATGTGTCCGAAGCTGTAGCCGCGCTGCCTGAGCCCCTGGATGAGCGCGGTGAGGTTGGCCGTGCCATTGAAGGTGTCGCGGAACATTTCGTCGTGCATCAGCAGGATCAGCCTGTTCGGCCTGACAAAACGGACCTTGCCGCTGAACATGTGGTCGATCTCGCTGACAAGCCTTGTGACGCTCTGCACCGGCTTGCCGGTGCCGTCGTGGACCCATTCGTGATCCCAGCCGTAGAGCCAGAAACCGGTGGCGGCGACGAATTCGTAGTCCGGTTGCTCGACGTTCCTTTCGTGCTGGTCGATCGACAGGTCGTTGGTCGAGATGTTGGGCAGGCGAAAGACATTGCGGCCGGGCAGCCGGGCATGGGTCGGCGCCTCGAGCCCGAGCACCGCATTGGCCCGCACCATGTCGGCGACGACCGCCTCGGTGTCGGCGTAGAACCTGCGGTACCTGTTGTAGGCGTGGCTGTAGCTGTGGTTGCCGACGGTCACCAGCGGCATGGATTTGGCGCGGGCGACCAGCGCCTTGCTTTCCGGGCTGGATTTGGCGTGCAGGCCGACCATGAACATGGTGGCAGGGACGTTTTCCGCCTGGAGAACGTCGAGGATGTTGCTGGTGCCGTCGAGCGGCCCGTCGTCGAAGGTCAGGTAGATCGTGCGGTCCGCCGCCTGTGTCGGCCAACAAGCCAAGACGAAGGCAGTGAAGAACCAGACGACGGCGATGGCTGATGCGGTGACGCCACGCCTTTTGCCTGTTGTCATCAGCATCATTGCGCCTGTTGCTCCTGCAGTTGTCGCCGGCGATATCGGTATCCTGTGACAGCTGGCTGTGCAAAGGCGGCGGTCCGGACTGTGTATTTCAGCGGCGCGCGTGACCGGCCGCGTGCTAGATGTCGACGCGTCATAGCAACGGTTCGGGATCGGACATTGAATCACCAGGGCATCGGGCAAGACAGACAAACTGATGTCGCCGAGTTCATCCGCTGCAACATGCATGTCGTGGCGGTGCCTTCGGTTCCCGAGATCAGGCTCCATGCCGCGCATCCGGGCAGCGGGCTGTGGCGGCTGGCCGGCGATGCGGACGGCGAGGGCGATCCGCCGCCGCCCTATTGGGCCTATCAATGGGCTGGCGGGCTGGTGCTGGCGCGGCATTTCCTGGAAAGGCCCGAAGCTGTGAGGGGGCGGCGCGTGCTTGACCTTGGCGCCGGTTCCGGGCTGGTCGGCATCGCCGCGGCCATGGCGGGCGCGCGTGCCGTGCTTGCGGCCGAGGTCGACGGCAACGGCGTGGCCGCGATCGGGCTGAATGCGACGCTGAATGGTGTCGAGGTCACCGCTGTTGGCGGCGACCTGACCGGCGGTCCTGTGCCTGAGGTGGACATCGTTGCCGTTGGCGACCTGTTCTACGACGCCGATCTTGCGGTGCGTGTGACCGCCTTCCTCGACCGCTGCGTCGCCGCCGGCATCGACGTGCTTGTCGGCGACCCCGGCCGGGCGCACCTGCCGCACGGACGGCTTCAACTGGTCGCTGAGTATGCGGTGGCGGATGTCGGCAGCGGCAATGCCGCCACGACAAAGCCGAGTGCCGTGTTTTCGTTCGCGTAGGCACGGCCCATCGCCTTCCGGTGAGCGCACCCCCTGACCCATTGACGGGAGCGGCCGGGTTCCTGCGCTCCGCTTCGGTTTCCGGGATGACGACCGCTCGCGCCCGGCATCTGGTTCTTAGCGTGAGGGCGGCGTTGGCGGCTTGACTCATTCCCATATACGAGAATATTTCTCTCATATGGATGGGGCGTTGAACCAGGACAGTATTGATCGGCGCATCGCCCAGCGGCTGCGGTCGCTCAGGGCCGAACGCGGCTGGCCGCTGGATGAGCTGGCTAAGCGCAGCACTGTCAGCCGGGCTACGCTGTCGCGTCTCGAAAACGCCGAGGTCAGCCCGACGGCGAGCGTACTCGGCAAGCTGTGCGCCGCATACGGACTGACGATGTCGCGGCTGATGCACATGGTCGAAGGCGAGTTCGCGCCGGTGGTGCGCCGCGATGCGCAGGCTGTCTGGTCCGATCCCGAGATCGGCTTTCGCCGCCGTTCGATCTCGCCGCCGGCGCAGACGCTGGCCGGCGAGGCGCTGGAATGCGAACTCGATGCCGACACGCGCATTACCTACGACGCGCCGCCGCGGCCGGGGCTCGAACACCATCTGCTGCTGCTCGAAGGGCAGCTCCAGGTGACCGTCGACGGCAGGGCCCATGAACTCAGACCCGGCGACTGCCTGCGCTACCAACTGTTCGGGCCGAGCGCCTTTGCCACGTCGGCGGAGGCTGGTGCCAAGTATTTTCTCTTTGTCGTGTGAGGCATCATGAGCTTAGCCGTTTCGATCTTTTCCGCCGACGACGTCGCGAGCCATCTCGGCGAGCTTGGCGGGCTGCTGCATGCCTGCGTGCATGACGGGGCGAGCATCGGCTTCGTGCTGCCCTACACGCAGGCTGAGGCCGAGGCGTTCTGGCGCGACAAGGTGCTGCCAGGCGTGCGCGAGGGGACGCGGATCATGCTGGTGGCCAGCAAGGACGGGCGGATCGCCGGCACCGTGCAGCTCGGCTGCGATACCATGCCCAACCAGCCGCACCGTGCCGACGTCAACAAGCTGATGGTGCATCCCGATTACAGGCGCCAGGGCATCGCGCAATTGCTGATGCGGGAGCTTGAGGCGCGGGCGCGAGACCTGGGACGCAGCCTGATGACGCTCGATACACGCACCGGCGACAATGCCGAGCCGCTGTACACGGCACTTGGCTACAAGACAGTGGGCGTCATCCCGGCCTATGCACGCGATCCATTCGGCAGCGACCGGCTCGATGCGACGACGGTGATGTACAAGCTGCTCTAGTTCACAAACAGCATCCAGGCACCGGCGGCGATCAGCACGGCGCCAGCCGCCCGGGACAGCAGGCGGCTGGGACCGACGAGCTTTTCGAGCAGGATGAAGGCGGCGATCGCAGCGACCCAGAGCAGGTTCATGATGCCAACGACGAACAGGATCGCCATCAGCGCCCAGCAGCAGCCGATGCAGTAGATGCCGTGCTCCGCGCCCAGGTTCATCGCGCCGAGCGGGTCCGGGCGGAAGCCGCCATGGCGCATGATGAACTGCAGCGGGCTCTGGCAGGCCGACAGGCAGACGTCCTTGAGCGGCGTGCACTGGTAGACGCCGGCCACGATGAGCACGATGCCGCCGAGCGCGGTGCCGATGCCCGTCATCGGCGTCAGCAACAGGGTGCTTTCGAGCGCCCATTGCGCAGATGTGGCGAGCATGGAGAAAGCCGTCCAGGCAAGCAGGTAGCCGGTGGCGAACCATGCGGTGGCGGCGAAGGGCTTGCCGCGCGAGCCGGCCTGGCGCGCGACACCGGCATAGATGAGCAGCATCGGCGCCACCGACGGCAGCATCATGCCGACCATCATGATGGCCCACATGGCGAACATGAAGGCGAAATCGCCGACGCTCCAGCCACGCAGGGCAGGGGCGAGCGTGGTGCCCATATCCATCCCCGGCATGTCCGTGTTGGGCGTGGCCATGTCGGGCATTTCCATGCCTGGCATGGTCATTCCGGGCATGTCAGCGCCAGCGGGCGGCAGCGCTCCCATGTTCGCGGCGAGCCAGATTACATAGGCCCATGCCAAGGCTGCAACGGCGGCGATGGCGCCGAGGATGACGGCCCGATCCCGCCTCAACATCAGTTCGAGGCGGGAGGTGCTCATTGGGTTGGGCGGACAACCCCGCTTTCAGTCATGTGCATGTGGGCGAAATGCGCATGCGAATCGTTGAGGTCGAGTTCGATCGCGCCCGATGTCTTGACCCAGCCGCGCCCGACTTCGGCGACCGTGTATTCGAAGCCGTTGGGAAGGTTGATGCGGGCGCGATGGGCCTCTGACGTCACCGGGTTCAGGATCGGCTCGCCGCGTGCGTCCATGACGCCGGGAATGTTCACGCGGGCGGTGCGCCCGTCGATGTCGACCTGAATGTCGATCTTGGCGAATACGGGGTCGTGGACCTTCTCGAAGGTGGTCGAAAAGACCTGGAAGAAGGTCGCGCCCGGCTCGGTGTCTTCGCCGGTCATGATCCGGAGCAGCGCTTCCCGCTGGTCCGGCGTCGCCCGTTCGTCGACGATCGCGACAACTTGCCCGTGGCCGTGATGGATGGCACCGGGCCAGGCCACGATCATCGCAATGCGCAGGCCATCGAGTTTCGTTGCGCCATGATGGCCCTGCTCGATATCGATCGCGCCGATGGCGCTGCAGTGGCCCTGGGTGGGGAGCGCATTGAACTGGCACGGGCAGCCATAGGCGCAGTTGCAGTGCAGGAATTCACGTCCCTTGAGTGTCCATGTGACGGCCGGCATCTTCACCTCCTTGCGTTTGCAAGCTCGGCAAGTCGTTTGCGGGTTCATTCCGGTTTGTTGGCTGGATTGCTGGATTAGCCATACCGGAACGTTCGGCACCGTCCCCAGAAGTCATGCACTGTAGCAGAAAATGGCGGTCTCCATAACCGGCTTACGGAGCGTTTGCCGCGTGCCAATTTTCTGGCGGCCCGCAGCTCCGATGGCAGCTTATGTCAGTTTTTGCAGTGCAGCGGATTGACTGCGGACGATTTACGTTTTACGACTGACGAAATTAGAAATTCGTCAGTCGTAAAATCGAGCGGCCTGAACATGAATGACGTTGCTGAAAGCCCCGTGGATCTGGCGCGACAGGAAACTGTCGTGCGCATCCTCGATTCCGCCGAGCGGCTGTTCAGGCACTACGGCTACACCAAGACCAATGTCGCCGACATTGCCCGCGACCTCGGCATGTCGCCGGCCAATATCTATCGCTTTTTCGCCTCCAAGGTCGAAATCCACCAGGCGATCTGCGGCCGCATGCTCGGTGCGGTCTACCAGATGGCCTGCGAAATTCTGCGTGCTGAAGGCAGTGCCAGCGATCGCTTGCGCCGCTTCATCCATGCCCAGCACAACCTGACCGTCGAGACCATGCTCGACCAGGAAAAGGTGCATGAGATGGTCGTCGTCGCGCTCGAGCGCGACTGGCATGTCATTGAAAAGCACATTGACCGGCTGCACGACCTCATCGCCGAGGTGATCCGCGAGGGCATCGCGGCGGGTGAGTTCGCCGAACAGGACCCTCAGATAGCCGCACGCTGCTTTGGTGCCGCGACGGCGACACTTTGCCATCCGCAGATGGTGTCGCAGTGCGTCAACAAGCCCAATCGGGCGACGTTCGAGGAACTTACTGATTACGCCCTCAGGGCGCTGAAATAGCCGGGGCCCACGGGCCGACATCAAGATCAATAGACAACCAGGAGTGCGAACGATGATTTCGTTCAAAACCTTCAATGCGAACCTGCGTCCTCTTGCCAGCCTGGCTCTGGTGTCGCTGCTTGGCGTTGGCCTTTCCGCCTGCTCCGAAGCCAAGACCGAGACGGTCGAAGCGATCCGCCCCGTCAAGGTTGTCGAGATCGCCAGCATGGGTACGACCCGCGAGCTCGACTATTCGGGTGCCGTGAAGGCGCGCACCGAGATGAATCTCGGCTTCCGCGTCGCCGGCAAGATCACCGAACGGGTCGTCAACATCGGCGACAAGGTGAAGTCGGGCGACCTGCTCGCCCGCATCGATGCAACCGACTACCAGCTCGGCGTCAGCACGGCGGAAGCCAACCTGCAGGCGGCCGAAAAGCAGGTCGAGACGGCCCGCCTTGTCGACGATCGCGCAGCGCAGCTGTTTGCCAAGAAGTTCGCGTCCGAAGCCCAGCGCGAGCAGGCATCGCTTGCCTACAAGCAGGCTTCGTCGCAGCGCGACGCAGCGCTTTCGTCGCTGCGCCAGGCCAGGAACCAGGTCGGTTATGCCGAGCTTCGCGCCGACCAGAACGGCATCGTCACCGCAGTCAACGCTGATAGCGGCCAGGTGGTCGGCGCCGGAACGCCTGTCGTCGCGGTCGCGGTCGACGGCGACAAGGAAGTGCAGATCGCCGTTCCCGAACTGGAGATCGCCCAGTTCCAGCCCGGCAAGCCGGTCAAGGTGAGCTTCTGGTCCGACGACAAGCTCGTGCTCGACGGCAAGGTGCGCGAGGTCGCCGGCAGTGCCGATCCGCAGTCGCGGACGTTTTCGGTGCGCGTCAGCCTGCCCGATGATGCCCGCGTGCTGCTGGGCATGAGTGCGACAATCGAGGCGTCGGTAAATAACGGCAAGGAGTTCGTGTCGATCCCGCTCAGCGCATTGGCCAATCAGGACGGCAAGGACATCGTGTGGGTCGTCAACGACGAACAGGTGCATGCCCGTGGCATCAAGGTCGCAAGCTTCGCCGATGCCGGCGTCCAGGTCGCCGACGGGCTGAAGCCGGGCGACATCGTCGTCGCCGCCGGAACGCAGTTCATGGCCGAAAACCTGAAGGTCAAGCTGCCGACGCCGGAACAGCGCGCTGCTTCGAACGAAGCCACCGCGGCCATTCGCTAAAGACAGTGCCTGCCGCGGCGGCCGATCTGGCCGCCGCCAACGCCATTCAAAATTGAACCTGCGCATCAGCTGTGCCGGATACCGGCCGCGTGCGCCAGCGTGGAACCACGGCCATGGACAATTCCAGCCAGGACAAAAAGCCCTTCAACCTGTCGCGTTGGGCGATCGGGCATCCGAGCATCGCACGCTTCCTGTTCGGGCTGATCATCATCACCGGTGCCCTCGGCCTGATGCGCATGGGCCAGAGCGAGGATCCGGAATTCACCTTCCGCGTCATGGTGGTGCAGGCGGTATGGCCGGGCGCTTCGATCGAGGAGATGCAGGACCAGGTCGTCAACAAGATCGAGCGCAAGCTGCAGGAAACGCCGCATCTCGACTGGGTGAAGTCCTATACCCGCGCCGGCAGCGCCATCATTACCGTGCAGGTCAAGGGCGACACCAACACCGCCGAGGTGAAGGACGCCTTCTACCAGGTGCGCAAGAAGGTCGGCGACATTTCGAGCGAGCTGCCGCAAGGCCTGCTCGGACCCTATTTCAACGACGAGTTCGGCGACACCTTCATCACGCTGCATTCGATCGCCGGCGAGGGCTACAGCTATCCCGAGCTCAAGGCGCTGGCGATCAAGGCGCGCGACATGCTGTTGACGACGCCCGGCGTCGAAAAGGCCGTCATCCTCGGCGACCAGCCGCAGCGCATCTACATCGACGTCTCGTCCAAGGCGCTGGCCGAACGCGGCCTGACGCTGAACGACGTGCGCAACACCATTGCCGGCCAGAACAACATCGACCCGGCCGGCGCCGTCGATACCGGCACACATTCGGTACGCATTTCGGTCGAGGGCGATCTTTCCAAGACAGCCGACATCCGCGAGCTGCGCCTGCGCGCCGGCAACCAGGTCACCCGTCTCGGCGACATCGCCACCGTGACGACCGGGCTTGAGGATCCATACCAGCGCAAGTTCCGCTACAACGGCCAGGACAGCGTCCAGGTCGGCGTGGTGATGGCCAAGGGCTTCAAGGTCACCGACGTCGGCAAGGCGGTCGAGGAGACCTACAAGCGTTTCGAGGAAGCGCTGCCCTATGGCGTTTCGGTCGACCAGATCTCCAACCAGCCGGAAGTGGTGACGGAAGCCATCGGCGAGTTCATGAAGGCGCTGATCGAAGCGCTGCTGATCGTGCTGGTGGTGTCGTTCCTGTCGATCGGCTGGCGCTCGGGCCTGGTCATCGCCATCACCATCCCGCTGGTGCTGGCCGCTACTTTCGCTGTGATGTACCAGCTCGGCATCGACCTGCAGCGCATTTCGCTCGGCGCGCTGATCATCGCGCTCGGGCTGCTCGTCGACGACGCGATGATCGTCGTCGAGATGATGGAGCGCAAGCTCGAGGAGGGGCTGGTCAAGGTCGAGGCGGCATCCTTTGCCTATTCGTCGACGGCGTTTCCGATGCTGACCGGCACGCTGATCACCACCGCGGGCTTCATCCCCGTCGGCTTCGCCGAATCCACGGCGGGCGAATATGTGCGCTCGCTGTTCTACGTCGTCGGCATCGCCTTGGTGATATCGTGGTTCGTGGCGGTCTATTTCACGCCATGGCTCGGCAACATGATCCTCAAGCAGCGCCAGCATGCCGGCAGCCATCACGATGCCTTCGACACCAGCTTCTACCGCCGCCTGCGCGCGACGGTGAGCTGGGCCGTGCGCCACCGCATCATCGTGCTGGTGATGACGCTGGTGACGTTCTTCGGCTCGCTGTTTGCCTTCCAGTTCATTCCGCAGAACTTCTTCCCGCAGTCGTCGCGGCCCGAAATCCTCGTCGATCTGTGGCTGCCCGAAGGCACCTCCATCAAGGAGGTCGAAAAGCAGGCCGAGGCGCTGGAAGCCAAAATGATGGCCGATCCGGACAAGAAGTTCATCGCCACCTATATCGGCGAGGGCGCGCCGCGCTTCTTCCTGCCGCTCGACCAGCAGCTGCGCAACCCGAACTACGCCCAGCTCCTGATCATGGCCAATGACGAGCCGGCGCGCGAGCGGCTGATCGTCAAGCTGCGCGGCATCCTGGCCGAGGATTTTCCTTCGATCCGCGGCAAGGTCGACCGGCTGTTCCTCGGACCGCCGACCGGCTGGCCGGTGCAGCTGCGCGTGACCGGTCCCGACAGGGCCGAGGTGCGTCGCATCGCCGACGAGGTCAAGGCGAAGTTCGCTGCGACGCCAGAGCTTGCCGCCATCCATGACGACTGGCTGGAGCAGGTGCCGGCGATGAAGCTGGTCGTCGACCAGGACAGGGCGCGGGCACTGGGCGTTTCCTCGCAGCGCATCCGCCAGATGCTGCAGGCGACGATGCAGGGCGCGCCGCTCGACAACTTCCGCGACGGCGAGGAGACGGTGTCGATCGTCGCCCGCGAGCCTGAAGCCAACCGTCACCTGCTGACGGCGGTCAACTCGGTCTATATTCCAACCGACTTCGGCGGGTTCGTGCCGCTGTCGCAGGTGGCCAAGGTGGTGCCTGTGATGGAGCAGGGCATCGAATGGCGCCGCGACCGCCTGCCCACCATTACGGTCCGTGCGACGCTGCCCGACCACATCCAGCCCAACGACGTGGCGATGAAGCTCTACGCCGATCTCAAGCCGCTGCGCGACAGCCTGGCGCCCGGCTACAAGGTCGAGATCCAGGGCGGTGCGGAGGATGCGGCCGAAAGCCAGGCCTCGATCGCCGCCAAGGCCCCTGTCATGCTGCTGGTCATCGTGCTTTTGCTGATGGTGCAGCTGCAGCACTTCGGCAAGGCGATGCTGGTGCTGGCCACCGGTCCGCTCGGCATCATCGGCGCGGCGGCGGCGCTGCTGATCTCTGGCGCGCCGTTCGGCTTCGTGGCGATCCTCGGCGTCATCGCGCTGCTCGGCATCATCATCCGCAACTCGATCATCCTGATCGACCAGATCGACCAGGACATCGCGGCGGGCATGGAGCGTTCGGAGGCGATCATTGGCGCCGCCGTGCGCCGCTTCCGGCCGATCGTGTTGACGGCGATGACGGCGGTGCTGGCGCTGATCCCGATTTCCTGGGGCGTGTTCTGGGGCCCGCTCGCCTATGCGATGATGGGCGGCATCCTGGTGGCCACTGTCTTGACCATCCTGGTGCTGCCGGCCGGCTATGCGCTGTTCTTCGGCCGTGAGCCGAAGAACAAGCCGGCCGAACCGCAGGTGGAGAAGGGCGAAGACACCGCTGCGGTCATTCTGCACCCGGCGCTGGCGGCGGAATAGGGGTCTACGCCCGCTGAAGAAACGAACGGATGTGCCCGGCGACAAGGTCGGGCGCCTCCCAATGCATGTTGTGGCCAAGGCCAGGCAGCGTGATCAGCTTTGCGCCGCCGATCGCGGCCAGCATCTGAGATTGATGTTCTGACGTGGCGATGTCGTCGTGTTCGCCGCGCATGATGAGCGTCGGGGCGGAAATGTCCCGCAGTAGTGGCAGTGGATCGTAGGCCGTCTGCTCATAATAGACCGAATGCCAGATACGGGCTGGAACAGCGGCGCATTCCCGGCGGACATGGATGAGGAATTCCTCGTCCACCGGCACGGTGCCGGTGCACCATTCCCGCACGAAATCGCCATCCGGATCAATGGGATCGCGCAGTCCGACGATGTTGTTCCACAGCCAGCCAGCACGTTCGCGCGGCACGGGGGATGTCGACATCAGCACGATCTTGCGGACGATTTGCGGCCAGCGTTCGGCAACGGCTTGCGCAAGCCGCCCTCCCAGCGAATGACCGACGACATGGGCTTGCGCGATGCCGAGTTCGGCAAGGAAAAGCCTGAGGTCATGGGCCAGTTCGGGGATCGCGTAGCATCCCTCCGGCTTGTCGGAATGCCCATGCCCGCGCAAGTCAGGTGCGATGAGCCGCAGGCCGGCCGCAAGGCAGGGCGCAACCAGGCTCCAGCTGCGCGCGCTGTCGGTAAAGCCGTGCAGGAGCAGAACGGGCGTTCCGCGCAGGTCGCCAAGTTCGACATAGGCGATACGGATACCATTCGGCAGGAGGCAACCCTGCTTCGACGAGGCGAAATCGTCCTGGGACATCGGTTTCATCGGTGATCGAAACCCATCGCGTCGAGGCATTGGCCTCGACGCGAACAGGATATCCGCTCCGATGGCCCGCGGCTACGCCTCCGCTCGCGGCGCCTTTTGGTCGGTGCCGTTCTGGTGCAGCGTCAGGCCGGTGGCGCGCCCGTCGGCGCCGACGTCGAAGGTGATCTGGGCGTTGACGACCTTGAGGAAGAACCGCGTCTCGTTCTCGGCAAAAATCTCGAGGCGGCCCTGGCCGGTCGCCTGGGCGAACAGGCCCGCACCTTCACGCGTGATCGCGATCTCGAACTCCGGGGCCAGCCTGTAGATGCCGACATAGCGATCATAGATCGCCGGATCGAGGGTGATTGCGACTCGTTCTCGCGGCGGCTCGGCCAGCGGGTTCCTGCTGTCGAGCAGGTGCCGGCCGATGTCGTCGACGCCGGCTTCGGTCGAGGTGTTGGAAAGGGCTACGACCCCGACACCCTTGGCTGGCATGAAGCCGAGATAGGAGCGATAGCCGCCGGTGCCGCCATTGTGCCAGATGATCTGGTCGTCGCCGCTCCCCGAGATGACCCAGCCGAGGCCTGTCTCGTCGTCTCCCGCGTCAGCCGGGCGGCGGATTGAAAGCGTGGTGGCGAGCGCTTCGCGGAGCGGCGAAGTACGGGCATCGACCAGCATCTCGACGAAGTTCATCATGTCGTCGGCGGTGGACAGCAGGGCGCCGGCACCGGCGAGCGTCGGCAGGTCCCAGTTCAGCACCGGCATCAGCTGGTCATCGTGGCCGTTGGCGAGGCGCGACTTCATGTAGACGGCCGGGGTGTCGGCGGTGGAGCGCATGTTGAGCGGTGCCAGGATGCGCTCGCGGACCAGCGCGCCATAGCTCGTGCCGGCACGGCGGGCGAGCACGTGGCCGAGCAGGCCCATGCCGAGATTGGAGTACTCGTACTGGCTGCCGATGTCGCGCGGCAGCTCATAGGCGGACAGGAACGCGTACATCTGCTCGACGCTGTAGTCGGCATAGGGGTTGTCGTCGTCCGCAGGCGCCATGTTTTCAGGCAGGCGCGGCAGGCCCGAGGTGTGGGTGGCGAGGTCGGTCAGGGTGATCTCGCGGCCGGCGCGCGTGGGCATGTGGACGGTTGCGGGCAGGTGCATGGCGACCGGGTCGTCCAGCCCGATCTCGCCGCGCCCAGCCATTTCGGCAAGCACAAGCGTGGTGAAGACCTTGGTGATCGAGCCGATTTCGAAGGCAGTGTCGGCGTCGACCGGGCGGGCGTAGTAGGCGCCGAAATTGCCATGCGAGACGATCACGCGGCCTTCGGGGCCGAACGTGCCGACCACGATGCCGACGCTCTGGCGCTGCACGTCGATGCGCTCGACGAGGATGCGCTTGATCTCGGCGATGGATGGAAAGTGCGAGCTGGAGGAAACTGCCGCGGTAGAAAAGGTCATCTCGGACGTGCCCTCATGTCAGACTGGATGATCGCTGATAGGCGGCGGACATTGCACTAGCATGGCGCGAAGTGGGTGGAAGAAGCGCGCTTGCCTTCTCCCACAAGGAGAGAAGGGGGCGCCGCCCGCAGAAGGGAACGTCCGTCATTTCCCTGCGATGGCAAGATCCCCCGGCGTAAGGCCGACCAGCTCGCGGTAGCGGTCGGGATCGGTGGCGCCTTCGGTGACGACGAGCAGGACGCGTGAATGGGCGTCGAGGCCGATGGCCGCGCGCATCTCGGGGTCGCGGGCGGCGACGAGCAGGCCGGCGAGACCGGCGCCGCCGCTTTCGCCTGATACCACCACCGGGTCGTGGCCGAACGGGCGGGCGAGAAGGTTCATGACTTCGACGGCGATCTCGTCCTCGACGGTCATGAAGGCGTCGGCGACACGCGACAGCACGCGCCAGGCGACCTGCGAGGGCTCGTAGCATTCGAGCATCGCCATGACGGTTGGTTCGCCATGCTGGAGCTTGACCGGCTTGCCTTGCCGCGCGGTTTCGAAGATGCAGGCGGCGCGGGCGGGATCGACGACCACGAAGGTCGGACGCGCCTCGCCAAGGCGGCAGGCGAGGTAGCCCGAGGCAGCGGCGGCGATGCCGCCGACGCCGGACTGGATGAAGACATGGGTCGGTGCTTCAGGCAGCTTTTCGAGCGCCTCGCGGAAGATCGCGGTGTAGCCCTGCATGACAAGTCCGGGGATGCGCTCGTAGCCGGGCCATGAGGTGTCGGAGACGACGGTCCAGCCATTGGCTTCGCAGACGCGGGCGGCCTCGGCGACGGAATCGTCATAGGTGCCGGCGACGCGCTCCATCACGGCGCCGTAGCGGGCGATGGCCGCGACGCGCGCGTCGCTGACCCCGCCATGAACGAAGATCACCGAGCGGGCGCCGACAAGCTGCGCCCCTTGGGCGACCGAGCGGCCATGATTGCCGTCGGTGGCGCAGCCGAAGGTCATGGTGGCGGAGATTTTCGCCACTTCAGGGCTGTGCAGTTCGGCGATGTCGACCGGGTGGCCGAGCTCCTGTTCCGCCGCTTCCAGCACCAGGCGGATGACCGCATAGGCACCGCCGAGCGCCTTGAAGCTGCCGAGGCCGAGGCGATAGCCCTCGTCCTTGAGGTGAATGGCGCCAAGGTTGAGCTCGCTCGCGAGCGCCGGCAGCGAACGCAGCGGCGTCGGGCGGTGGTTCGGCCGGCGCGCCAGGAAGCGCTCGACAGTTTCGGCGGCGGCAACGCCAAGTGTCTCGGCATCGATCGCTTCTAGCGGCTTGCGGTAGTCGGGATGCTGGTTGCGGATGAGCATTGCGGCGGTGTCTCCTCGGTCGGCGCATTTATATTGCACCGTTGGCGAGAAATGCGCTCTTATCTGACCGTGTTGATGCAAGTTTGTATCGCAAAGGATGGCGTTTTGCGGAAAGCGGCGAAGGCAGTCGATCTCGATGATTTCGACCTGAGGATCCTCGACATCCTGCAGCGCGACAACGCAACGCCGCAGCGCGAGATCGGCGAAGCGGTGAACCTGTCGGCTCCGGCGGTGCAACGTCGCATCAAGCGTTTGGAAGAGAGCGGCGTCATCTCGGCCAATGTCGCGGTGGTCGAGCCCGACAGGGTGGGACGGCCGATCACCATCATCGTCGAGATATCGGTGGAGAGCGAGCAGATCGACTTGCTCGACGCCACCAAGGCGACCTTCGCGGCGGCGCCGGAAGTGCAGCAATGCTACTACGTAACCGGCGAGGCCGATTTCGTGCTGGTGGTGACGGTTGCTAGCATGGCCGAGTATGAGGCGCTGACCCGGCGGCTGTTTTTTGCTGACCCCAACATCAAGAAGTTCCGCACGCTGGTGGCGATGGATCGGGTCAAGGCCGGGCTGACGGTGCCATTGGCATGAAAAACAGGCCCGCCGGAGCGGGCCTGAGAAATGCTGGGGTTCGGCGCTGGAAACTGGCTGAAGCGCTATCGCGGTCAGTTCGAGTTGGTGTTCGAATTGCTCGAAGAGCTGGTGCTCGTCGACGTACTGGTCGAAGAGCTGGTGCCGGAATTGCTCTTGGAATCGGTGTCGGTCGTGCAGCTGCCGTTGGAGCAGCTTTTCGACTGCGAGCTCGAGTTGCTGGTCGATTTCGAGACCGTCACCGATCTGCTGCCGGCCAGGATGAGGCCATCGCTGACGGAAAGGGCTGTTAGGTCACCCGGCGCTGGTACCATTGGTGCCGCATCGGCGACCGAAAATGCCGCAACCGTTGCGAAGATGCTCGCTGCGAAGGCGAATGCGCTCAGACCTGCCATGACACCTTGCTCCTTTCCCGCCGGCCACCCGGAAGGGGCGGCCATCAGGGCATTTGAACATGGACGGGCGGGCTGCGTGAATTCGCCCTTTGGAGCTAGTGCCTGGGCTAGTGGCGACCGCCGGCGATTGCCTGGTCGGAAATCGGCTCGAGGTTGAGCGTGATCTCGCAGGGCGCGCAGAACACGGCGCCCGGCATGTGATCGCTTTCGGCGAGGGCGAACCTGACGGCGGATTCCTTGTCGGCGAAGATGCCACCGACCAGACCCATTTCGTCGCTGACAACCCAGCGCCCATGCGGGTCGCGGCCAACCATGAAGCGGTGGCTGTGGAGAGCCGGGTGGATGTCGCGAGCCAGAGTGCCCATGGTGTCGTGCCTTTCCTCAAGTTCCCGGGTGCGGTGCTGCTGCATCCCGAGAGGTTCGTTGCATTTCATGATGTGATGCCCGCGCCATATGAATTCGATTGGCGGCAGAGGGCGAAGAAATTCAGATATCATAAATGCCTGATGTTCGAGCCCGCCCGGGCGGCCATCCGGACGGGACGCAGCGCGCGCGAGGGGCGGGGCTGTGCGTCGAGCACCGACAGGTTGTCGCGAATGGCGGATGCGGTGTTCGGCTCGACCTCGACCAGCGGCAGCCGGACGTCCGATGACATCCTGCCCATCAGGTGAAGGGCGTGCTTGACGGGCACCGGGTTGGTTTCGAGTTCGAGCGCTGCGACGAGCGGGCGCAGGCGGTTGTGGATTTCGCGCGCCGCGTGCGGGTCGCCGCGCCGGCAGGCGTCGTGCATGGCCACGCAAAGGCGCGGCGCCACATTGGCAACGACCGAAATGGTGCCGCTGCCGCCCATGGTGTTGAAGCCGAAGGCGGTGGCGTCGTGGCCGGACAGCCAGGTGAAGCGGTCGCCGAACCTTTGGGCGAACGCCATTGGGCGCGACAGGTCGCCGGTCGCATCCTTGAAGCCGACGATGTTGGGGATGGCGGCCAGCTGCTCGATGGTGGCGGGTGTCAGGTCGACGCCGGTGCGGGCCGGCACGTTGTAGACGATAACAGGGATGTTCACCTTGGCCGCGATCGTCTCGAAATGCCTGACGATGCCGGCCTGGCTCGGCTTGTTGTAATAAGGCGTGACGATCAGCGCGGCATCGGCACCGAAATCGCGAGCGGCAGCGGTGAAGGCAACAGTCGATTCCGTGCTGTTGGTGCCGGTGCCTGGGATGACCGGCACGCGCCCGTTCGATACAGCCACCGTCTTGCGGATCACCATGATGCGCTCATGCCAGGACAGGGTCGGGGCTTCGCCCGTGGTGCCGCAGGGAACGAGGCCGTTGATGCCTTCCGCGATCTGCCATTCGACGAGGGCGGCGAGGCTTTTCAGGTCGACTTCGCCGTTCCTGAAGGGGGTGGGGAGCGCTGATATGGCGCCGAAAAAGCGCGGGTGAATCTGGTCAGTGGTCACGGCTTTGGGTGTCATTGCGGTGGGCCCGTTCGTGCTGGAGGAAAGGGGTGGCGCGGCGGCGGCGCGCCGTGGACGGCTGCTGGAAGCTTGCCAGCAGCGAAGCAAGGACCGCGGTCGCGAGGTCGGCATGTTCGGCCGTGCAGGATCGGCTGGCGCCAGCTGTGGCGTAGCGCATGGCACAGACCCAGTGTCCGGCGTGATTGCTGAGGTTTTCGACCTGTCGCGGCGGTTCGGCACTGGCGGCAAGCAACAGCACCGCATCGAGCAGTGCATCGGCTTCCATCAGCGCCCGGAATTTTCGACGGGTTTGCCGCGACCTGTCGTCGAGGCCGTCAAGGCCAAACAGGTCGGCGGCGGCCCAGACATGGTGTTCGCGCAGGATCCTTATGTCGGCGACACGATCTGCCAGCGCAGCGATGTTTTCCGGCTTCATGATGGGAGAACAGATAGCCCTCCATCGCGTGTGAATTCGAGAGAGGGAAGCGGGCGGTTTTATAGGAATCGCATAGGGACGGGCCTGCTTGTGGCAGCGGTGCGGAAACGCATCAAAGAGGTGCGCCGGCGCGAAACGAACTTGCGTCGACGCGCGCCAATTAGAGCGCAATTCTTGCCGTCCAACGGCTAGAAACGGCGCAGCTATCTGCCGCCAGCCTGCATGGGAAAACGATGATCCTTTACTACCAGACCCATTCGCCCTTCGCCCGCAAGGCGCTCGTTTTCGCCCATGAGGCCGGCATTGCCGACCGGCTCGAGGTGATCCACCACGAGACCAGCCCGACCTTGCGCAATGCCCGGGTCTATGCGGAGAACCCGCTTGGCAAGGTGCCGGTGCTGTTGCGAACGGACGGCGCGCCGATCTTCGATTCGGATGTGATCTGCGCCTATCTCGATACGCTACACGATGGTCGGAAGCTGATCCCGGAGGAGGGTGAGGCGCGCTGGCAGGCGTTGCGGCTGCAGGCCGTGGCGCAAGGACTGGCGCAGACGGGCATCGGCCTGCGCTGGGAGACGGAGCGGCGGCCCGAGCCCCTGCGCTACGAGGCGCTTGCCGAGGGGTTCATTGATAAAATCGAGGCGACCTATGACTGGCTCGAAGGCGAGATCGAGGATGGTGGCCTGCATGTAGGGCATGTCGCGCTGGCCACGGCGCTGTCATGGATGGCGTTCCGCGACCTGCCATCGTTTCGCGGGCGCTCGCGGCTGACGCAGTGGTTCGACGCTTTCGAAAAGCGCCCGTCGATGCTGGCAACGCCGCTGTCGGGCGAGACGCACGACAGAAGGTGATGCTGCGCGCCGTGGAGGCGCGCAGCATGGTTCAAGCCTGTCAGGCCTGCTTGACCGGCGCGTTCATCGCCCAGGCGACGCCGAACGGATCGCGCAGCTGGCCCCAGCGGTCACCCCAGAACATGACGTCGAGCGGCACGACAACCTCGCAGCCGGCTTCGACGGCGCGTTTCCACCAGGCGTCGATGTCGTCGCCGAGGATGAGCTGCATGGTGTAGCCCTGCGCCTTTTCGTGCGCATGGCCGTGCTCGGGATAGGCGTCGCACAGCATCATCGACGAGCCGTTGACGTAGAGATGGATGTGCATGGTCCGGCCCTTTTCGTCGGCGGGATAGGCAAAGACCTGCTCGGCGCCGAAGGCGCGCTTGTAGAACTCGGCGGCCTTGAAGGCGCCGTCGACCTGGAGGTAAGCGACCAAGCCGCCAAGGACCTTCGGGGCGGGGTATGCTGTGTTCTGTGCTTCCGACATTTCTCTCTCCGTTTCTGACCCAAAAGGCGGACCGCGCGTTGCGGCGGCACGTTCTCAAAGGTAGCTGCAGCGGCATCGTTAAGTACGGTGCCTCGTCTTGAAGACGAACGAAACGGACCGAGCCCGACAAGGCTGACAAACTTTTTTGTCGCGAACGAGGTTAGCTGCCAGGTGGAAAAGCCGGCTCAGCGTGGCGCAGAACACATGATGCAGGCGAAAAAAGTCAGCAACTACGGTGCAGATTCCCGGGAAGTAGGTGCCCGCCGCTGACCTGAACCTAAGACTCGCTGGCCCGTGGGGAAGCTACCAGCCCGAGGAATACCACAACGGCGCGGTTGAGACGCAAGATATCCTCATCGTCCAAGCGCCCGACACGCGCTCCTATCTTCGACTTCGGTACTGTGGTGATCTTGTCGACCATCAGGCGAGAGCCGCTGCGCAGGCCGTTCTGTTCGCTTGGTTCGACGAGCAGGCGGAACAAGGGGGCGTCGGTCGTATCCGTTGTAAACGCACAAACGGTAATGGACGCAGTTGCATCAAAGTTATCGTCTTGGATGATGACAACCGGGCGTGGCTTGCTCGCGTAGTCTTTTCCTCCCGAGACGATCCAGATGTCGCCGCGCCTCATTCACCATCCCAATCCGAGATGGCGTCGATGAAGGCCTGATCGTCAAAGGCGTCAGGGCCAGCCGCCACAGCCAGCGACTGGCGATGCGCTTCAGAGCGGAACGACGGCGCACGCGTGTCAGGCACCCATATCTGAATGGGCCGCAATCCTTGCCGACGCAGACGTTCGCGGTGCTCTTGCACCTTTACGCGGGATGGCTTTGGGGACGATGTCGAGGACATATCAGATCTCTGACGGTTACATGTAACCTATCGCATTTTTGTCTGATTGCCCAGCTTTGAACATTTGTCGTCCTGCCTACCGCCCCGGTCGGCCCGACTTGCCCGGGCGCTTCTTTTCGCGCGCGGCTTCGGCCGGGTCCTCGTAAGAACCCGCGCCGATCTTGGCGCGCTTGACCGGCTTGACGCCCTCGACCGGTTTTTCGGTGCGGCGTACGGTCATCTCGTCGAGGTTGTTCTTCTTGAACAGGGTTTTGTCTGTTTCATTCGGCACGCCGTAGTCGGCGCCGTGCGCCTCGTCGGCGGACTGTTTCTTGAACAGCGACCTTGGTATCGCGCCGGCGGGCGTCGCCATATCCGTACCCGGACCCATGTCGTCGATATCAGGCTTGGCAAACAGCGACTTGCCGGTGGGAACGGCGCCGTCGGCGCCCATTTCGTCGAGCTTTGGCTTGCGGAACAGGTTCGGCCGCGCAGCCTTGGCCGCCTCCTCGGCGGCGCGCGCCGCGTCGAGCTTGCGGAAACGTTCCTGCTCCTCGACTGTGCGATGCTTGGCGACGCCCTTGTTGTGCTTGCCTTTTTCGCGGCCGGACGCCGGACTTTCCATGTCGACATACTTGGCCAGCGGGTCGTCGGAGATGGCGAGTTCCATCTCGCGCAGGCGCTTGATCTCGTCGCGGATGCGGGCGGCTTTTTCGAAGTCGAGATCGGTGGCGGCGCTGCGCATCTGCTTTTCGAGCGCGTCGAGATGGGCCTTGAGGTTGTTGCCCATCATCGCACCGGCTTCGTCGGTGAACTGCGAGATGTCGGCGCGGACGTGGTCCTTCTCGTAGACCGAGTCGAGGATGTCGGAGATGCGCGACTTGACGCTTTCCGGGGTGATGCCGTTGGCCTCGTTCCACGCCACCTGCTTTTCGCGGCGGCGCGACGTTTCGGCCATGGCGCGTTCCATCGAGCCGGTGATCTGGTCGGCGTAGAGGATGACCTTGCCGTCGACGTTACGCGCGGCGCGGCCGATGGTCTGGATCAGCGACGTCTCGGAGCGCAGAAAACCTTCCTTGTCGGCGTCGAGGATGGCGACGAAACCGCATTCGGGAATGTCGAGGCCCTCGCGCAGCAGGTTGATGCCGACAAGCACGTCGAAGGCGCCGAGGCGCAGGTCGCGCAGGATTTCGATGCGCTCCAGCGTGTCGATGTCGGAGTGCATGTAGCGCACGCGCACGCCGTGCTCATGCAGGTATTCGGTCAGGTCCTCGGCCATGCGCTTGGTCAGCACGGTGACTAGCGTGCGGTAGCCGGCCTTGGTCGTCTCGCGGATTTCGCCGACGACGTCGTCGACCTGGGTTTTTGCAGGACGAACCTCGACGGGCGGGTCGATCAGGCCGGTCGGGCGGATGACCTGTTCGGCGAAGACGCCGCCGGCCTCTTCCATCTCCCAGTTGCCGGGCGTCGCCGACACTGCGACGGATAGTGGACGCATCGCGTCCCACTCCTCGAAGCGCAGCGGCCGGTTGTCCAGGCAGGATGGCAGGCGGAAGCCGTATTCGGCGAGCGTCGCCTTGCGCTTGAAGTCGCCGCGATACATGCCGCCGATCTGCGGCACGGTGACATGGCTTTCGTCGATGAAAACCAGCGCGTTGTCGGGAATGTATTCGAACAGGGTGGGCGGCGGATCGCCGGGACGGCGGCCGGTGAGATAACGCGAATAGTTCTCGATGCCGGCGCAGGAGCCTGTGGCCTCCAGCATCTCGAGGTCGAAGCGCGTGCGCTGCTCCAGGCGCTGGGCCTCGAGCAGGCGGCCAGCCTTTTCAAGCTCTTGCAGGCGGTGCTGCAGCTCTTCCTTGATCAACTTGATGGCTTGATTCAAGGTTGGGCGGGGCGTCACATAGTGCGAGTTGGCGTAAATCTTGACGCTCTTGAGGTCGCCGGTTTTTTGTCCCGTAAGGGGGTCGAACTCGGTGATGGAATCGATCTCGTCGCCGAACAGCGAGATGCGCCAGGCCGAGTCTTCCAAGTGGGCCGGGAAGATTTCGATGGTGTCGCCACGGACGCGGAACGAGCCGCGGACGAAATTGATGTCCTGGCGCTTGTACTGCTGGGCGACGAGGTCGGCGAGCAGCTGGCGCTGGTCGAGCCGGTCGCCGACCGCCATCTGGAAGGTCATGGCCGTATAGGTTTCGACCGAGCCGATACCGTAGATGCACGAGACCGAGGCGACGATGATGACGTCGTCGCGCTCAAGCAGCGAGCGCGTCGCCGAGTGGCGCATGCGGTCGATCTGCTCGTTTATCGTCGATTCCTTCTCGATATAGGTGTCGGTGCGCGGGACGTAGGCCTCGGGCTGGAAGTAGTCGTAATAGGAGACGAAATACTCGACCGCGTTGTCGGGGAAGAACTTCTTGAACTCGCTGTAGAGCTGGGCGGCCAGCGTCTTGTTGGGCGCCAGGATCAGCGCCGGGCGCTGCGTCTGCTCGATCACCTTGGCCATGGTGAAGGTCTTGCCGGAGCCGGTGACACCGAGCAGTACCTGGGTGCGCTCGGCCGAATTGACGCCCTCGACGAGGTCCTTGATAGCGGTCGGCTGGTCGCCGGCCGGCTCGAACTCCGACTGCATGACGATCTGGATGCCGCCTTCGGACTTGTCCGGGCGGGCAGGGCGGTGCGGCACCCAGATTTCGCCGTCCTTGAACAGCGGGTTGCCGCTCTCGATCAGCGCCGAAAGGGCAGCGACGGTGGCGGTGACGCCGGAATTGGACAATGACGCGGCATCTTCGAGCGAGATGTCGAGACCGGCGACCGGGCTGAGACCCGCGGCGGTGCGATCCCTGGCCGAGGCAGCCCCCCCCATCGAGGTGCCGCGCGACGAGCGTGTCGGCGCCGAGCTTTTTTCCGCGATCTTCTTTGGCTTGGGCTGAGGCTTTTCAGCCTCCTTGGCGATCTGCTCTGCCCAGTCGGCGATCGAGCCGGAGAGTGGCGCGCCGGAAAACTCTGCCTGCGGCGCCTCGCTGAAGCCGCCACGATGCAGCGGCTCGGAGGCGTCGAGGAAGTCGGTCACGCCATTGCCGCCGCGCTTGCGCTGCGCGGCACGGTTGTCGCTTCCCGAAGCGGGCGATTTCTTTTCAGGAGATTTGGCCATGGGCGAAATATGGGCGGTATCAGCTAAAATGGAAAGGGTGCGGATGCCGGAAAGCCGGCACCCGCGCCGATGATCAATCGTGCTCCTGACATCAGGCTGTCAGGAAGTTGTCAGCGTGGGCAAGGGAAGCCGGGAGCGATCTTGCAGTGCGCGCCGGGCGGACGCGGCCTCGGCGGCCGTGGCTTGGGCGGGCGATTCCAGTGTGGCGGGCGGTTCCAATGCGGCGGGCGATAATGAGGCGGCCGCACGACGATCGTCGGGGCCACGACCACGGCCGGCGGGCGGCCGACATAGTCGGAAAGATAGTTGGCGGAGACCCAGCCGCGCAGCCCGTCGCCGCGAATGTTGCACCAGTTGCTTTCGCAGCCGCGCAGATCGACCCGCGTGCCTTCATAGAGCGTGCCGACCTTGGCGTAGCCCGTGCCGGGACCGGTGCGGACATTGACGTTGCCGGTGGTGTAGGCATCGGCGGCCATGGCAGTGACCGGAAGAGCCATCAAACCGGCCAGCAAGGCGGCAGTGGTGACAAGTCTTCGAAACATCATGGGCAGTCCCTCCAGACCTGAATCATTTCGAACTGCTTGAGATTACTGCCTTTTGTCACGCGCGCCAGTGTAGTGCCGGCAATATCCTTTATGCCTGGGTAACAGATCTGCCACAGCCTGAGGCGCGGCGATGTGCGTGCACAAGCCATGTATGCCGGAGCGTTCGGGAATGTTAGAGAGCGTCCATCCAATTTGAGACCCGGACGACAGATGAGCTTCCTGACCAACCGTTCGCAGCTGGCGCCAGCGCAATGAAGATCGCGCATCTTGTCGGCCATGGCGCGCTGAACGGCGTCGCCACCAGTTCCAGGATCCTGATCCAGGCACAGCTCGACGCCGGGGATGAGGTGATGCTGGTGCATTCGCTGGGTTCGTGGATCGAACACCAGAAATTCGACGGCCCGATCCAGATGATGGGCTCGAACTTCGCCACGACGCCGAAGGAGATTCGCCGCGTCGGTTATGCCATCCGCGACTGGGGCGAGGATGTGGTGCACACACACGGCAGCGGTGGCAACAAGTTTGGCCTGGTGTTCCGCTGCGCCGCGGGAACGCCGATCGTGATGACGGCGCATGCACGCCAGTATCAGCTGCCATGGCTGTTTGCCCATGAGGTCATCGGGCTCAGCCAGTGGACGGTGGATTATTATATCAAGCACTGGCTGGTTTCACGCCGGCACATGCATCTGTTGCCCAACATGTTCGATGTGTCCAGGATCGAACCGGTCAACGCGCAAAGCAGGAAGCAGGCCCGGGCAGTCCTCGGCATTCGCGAGGAGGCATTCCTGATCGGCTCGGTCGGGCAACTGGGCGGGCGCAAGAACCAGATCGACATGGTGCGCGTGCTGCGCCGGCTACTGGACAAAGGTGTCGATGCCGAACTGCTGGTGATCGGCTCAACCAAGCAAGGCAAGGACATCATGCCCGACTGGGACGACGCCATTGCAGCGCCGGAGGTGCAGGGCCGGATCCATTTGCCGGGACTGCGCAACGACGCGCTCGATCTGCTGCCGGCCTTCGATGTGTTCATGATGACGTCGCGCGACGAGCAGGCGCCTATCGCGCCGCTCGAAGCGATGGCGGCTGAAATACCGGTGCTGTCGACGCGGGTCGGCAACATGGTCGACCTGCTGCCTGCCGGGCAGACACTTGCGGTCGGCGACGTTGCCGGCATGGCAGCGGCAGTGCTGGATCTACAGGACGAGGCCCAGCGCCGAGCCGTAGGGCAGGCGGGGCGGCAGGAGATCGCACGCCAGCTCGACCCGCAGCGCATCGTTGGCGAGATCGACAAGATCTACCGGCTGGCCATCGAGCGTTCGAGCAAAAGGCGCTTGCAAAAATAGCGGCTGGCTGGAACCGCCAGCTGTGCGCAATGAAATGCTGTTAGTGTGGCGACGGTCAATTTCAGGCGCAGCGTGTCCAACTATCCCTTCTCCTACAAGATTTCCTGGCCGGCGCGGTTCGTGAAGCCGTCGCTGCGCGGTGGCGGCGCCGGCTACCTGCCCGACCAGGTGCGGTTCCTGCCCCAGCATGGGCAGACCGTGCGCCTAGCTTTCGTCGGCGATATCTCCGCCGTCGCCAACCGCAGGCCACCGGTTTTCGATCGCGCGCTTACAGCGCTGCTTGCTTCGGCGGACCTGGTGATCGGCAATTGCGAAAGCCCTGTCGTTGCAAAGCCCAGCGCCCGGCTTGGGACGCGGCTTGGAACCCACCACGCGATGACGCGGGAGTTTCTCCAAGGCGCGCTGGCGGCTGCGGCCATCACGCCCGAGCGGCTGGTGCTGTCGCTCGCCAACAACCACGTGCTCGACCAGGGCATAGCGGGCTTCGAGGCGACCCGGGCGACGCTCGACGCGCTTGGCATCGCCACGATAGGGACGACGACGTCGGTGACGAAGCGCGCGGTCGGGCCGGTCACGCTCGGGCTTTGTGCGTTCACGCAATGGCGCAACGCGCCGGCTTCAGCGTTTGCCGGGCGGGTGGCGATGGCCGAGGATTTCTTCGCCGCTGGCATTAGCCTTTCGGACGGGACGGACCTGGTTTGCGCCGTACCGCATTGGGACTGGGAGTTCCGGCATTTTCCGCGAGCCGAGACGCGCGCCAGGGCGCAGCGGCTGGCCGAGTTCGGCGTCGGGCTCGTTGTCGGGCATCACGCCCATGTCGTGCAGCCGATTGCGCGCATCGACGACACGCTGGTGGCCTACGGGCTGGGCGATTTCCTTGGCACGGCGCTGGCGCGGCAACCGTGGCCGGGGCGGATCGGGGCGATCCTGATCGTCGACGTCAGCGCCGATGCGGCGACGCGTGGCCAGATCGCGAGCTACCGCATGGTGCCGTTCATGCGCCAGCGCGACGGCGAGCGTGAGAAGATGCTGCCGCTGGCCAAGGTGGCTGGCGAACTGGGCGTGAAGGCGCTGGCGCGCTGGCAGGCGGTCTATGGAGCGGGTGAGGCAGGCTTCACGAGCTGAGTCCGGTTGCCGCGCCATCCCCTTGTTTACACCGCGACATTTGGCGAAAAGCCGTTATCATCCGACGAGCGGGCGGCACGATTTCGGCGCGCCATGGGGGCACATATGAGCGCAGCTGGTTTCATGCCCGACGAGGCGGCGATCGCGGGTATCAAGAAAGACCTTGAGGCCTATCAGGCCGAGCGCGATGCGATCAGGCTTTCGACGTGGTGGCGGGTGCCGCTCTATCTCGGTGGACTGATCGTTGCGGTGCTTGTGCTGGCGCTGATTTTCAATCTCGCCGCTGATCCCGCCGAGGTCTGGGTATCGACGCCGCATGTCTACCTCTATGCGGCGGTATTCGTGGCGGCGTTCTTCGCCTATTTCCGGGCCGTTAAGCCGGTCGAGCTTGCCAACGCCTCATTCCGCAACAAGCTGTTGCCGATCGTCTTCGGCTTCATCGAGAACATGCGGCTCGGCAAGGGCGACGTGCCTGCGACCTTCGCCAAGCTGCCGCGCGAAACGATCGGCGACTACAGCGACAGCCAGTTCGACGACATCATCTCGGGCAAATACGAGGGCTTCACTTTCGAGCTTTACGAGACCGCGGCATGGCGGCGTGTGGAGAAGTCCGACGTCACGTTGTTCGACGGTATCATCGTCGCCTTCGACATGGCGAAGCCGTTTCCGGGCATATTGGTGGCAACGCTCAAGACCAATACCGTGATGGGCTTCTTCCGCGAAATGTTCGGCGGGATGGAGGAGATCAGGTCCGGAGGCGCGCTGGACGAGGCCTATGATTTCCGCAGCGACAATGTCGCGGCGGCGCAGCCGCTGGTGTCGGGGCAGATGGCCCAGGCGTTGACCTGGCTCAAGGAAGCCTGGCCGGGCGAGCCGGCGCGGATTGCGCTGTCGGGCAAGGACGGCTTTCTGCTGCTGCCGCACAAGAAGGACTTTTTCGAACTGCCGGCGTCAAACGTGGCGCTCGACTACAAGGCGCATATCGAGCCGATGATCGCCGACATGGCGACGATCCTGGCGACGGCCTCGCTGGTGCGCAAGATCGGGTCTTGAAACCTCAGGTCAGCCGAAGCGCAGCTTGAGCCCGACGATGGCGAGGATGAAGAGCAGCGTGACCGAGTTCGACAGGATCACCGGCAGCGAGCCGAGCGCCACGCCGTAGACGATCCATAGCGATATGCCGGTGGCAAGCGCTGCATTGGTGCCGAGCGAGATGTCGCTGGTCTTGCGCTCGCGCAGGATCTTGGCGATCTGCGGCAACCAGCACAGCGTGGTCAGGACAGCGGCGACGGCGCCGACGATTTCAAACAGGGGGTTCAAGGCGGGAGCTTCCCAAAAGCACAAATCGTGCGGCGCGAGCTATGCCAGAATCACTGGCGACTGTGAAGCGGATGGAGCGTGCTGGCCCAACGAAACGACGGCGCAAAACGTCGCGGGAGGGTGGCAGCCCGAGCGGAAAAAATCTCTCCGCGTCGACGTCGAAAGGCGTTTCGTGATCGGCCGTTCCGGAATCCGGCCTTGGGGTGGCGAGGCGATGACAGTGGTGTGACGCCTGCCAACGCATGCCTGCCAAGGGCCAAAGCAATATCGGGGAGGTGCCGAAGCAGCCGGCGATGGGGTGGTTGCGGCCAAATGCGGCGGAAATAAGCCTATGATTCTGTTCGATAATTTCACGCAACGTGATTTGCGTCGAGCCGTTTCGCCGGTCAGTCTCCATCTCGTTCGGCGGGCCTTGCTACGAGGGTGGGGCCAGCCCGGACAGACCAGAACGGGAGTACCAGACATGAACAAGATCCTTGCAACGACCGTCGCTTCGCTCGCTTTCATCGGTGCCGCCTATGCCGCCGAAGTCCAGGGCACAGTCCAGTCGGTCGACCCGGCGACACGCTCGATCACGCTCGACGACGGCAAGACCTATGTCATCCCCGAAACACTCAAGGTCGACGGCCTGGCTGCCGGCGCCAAGGTCAAGGTGACCGTGGACGACACGACCGGCGCCGTGACCGCGATCGAAGCGGCTTCGTAACACCGAATTGCAAGCTCGCCCTGCCGGCACTGCCATGCGCCGGGCAGGGCGGGTGACGTTCTTGACACCCTTCCACGACGCAAACCAAACTGTGGCCGGCCTCTTTTGAGGTAGGCTATTTTTCATGCCACCGGATGTGTTCAGAAGCCGATGTTGGCGGCAAGCCAGCTGGACGAGCGCTTCGCCACCGCAAGCGTGCCGTCGGCGAAACGGTCAAGCCCCGAGCGAACCAGCGCGTAGCCATTGGCAGTGCGGTAGAGCACGGAGCCATCGTCTTCGCTGGTGCCGGCATAAGCGGCGGGCAGAACCTCGGGCTGGACCGCCGGAGCCGCCGCGAGCTGCGGGTCAGCGAAAGTGGTGGTGCGGCAGATGCCCGTCACCAGCGGATAGGCATGGTTGCCTTCGCGCAGGATGCGGCTCTTCATCGCCGCCTCGCAGTCGGCGACGGAGGTCCACTGTGCCGGCGTCTCGCCGATATATTCGCAAAGCTTGGCATCGCAGTCGCAGCCGACGATGGTCATGGCGACAAGGGCAGACTTGATCACGGTCCGAATCCTCAGGGATTGTTGACGCTGCGATTTCTCCGCTCAGATCGCGGCGCCAGTTGGCCGCAATCATGGCATGATGGTGGCTGTGGTCGAAGGCCTTAGGTTGTTACAGTTATGTAATCTAAGGTTGTGTTTTGGTGGAGGGGGCCATGGCGGAACCATGTTGGGCGTGCAGAAGCCACATCGAGGACGGTCAGATACTCTGCAACGAGTGCAAGAACTGGCAGGGGTGGCGCAAGTATTTCAATATTTCCACCCTGACGCTATCGCTGTTGATTGCATTGCTTTCGGTGCTCGGCACCGTCGGCCCGACAATCAAGCAAATGCTCTTTCCTGGCAGTCCGAACCTGACGGTCGCTGGCAGCTACACGACTGGTTTGGTGAAGAAGGGGGACGGATACTTTGGCGACGATTTGCTGAGCCTGTCCGTGACCAACATAGGCAAGCAGCCAGGCGCCCTGAGACCTGCGCTGAATTGCGCGAGCATCGAAGTATCCGACCGAACACTGGCCTTTGACTCGATCAGTCCGACGTTGGTTGAGGCGGGGAAGTCCTCTGTTGTTAGCTACAAGCAGCGCTTCGTCGATTTCGACGGCTCGATAGATCGCGATGGCAATCCAACCCAAAGCAAAACCGGCATGTACAAATGTGAGGTCAATCTGGGGCCGCCATCTCTCGTCGTCGTCATCAACCACAGTGGGGAGGTGCACGCTGCGCCCCTGAACTTTGCCGTGATCTCCGTGAATGCCATCGGCCCGGACTGCGCGATTGGGATGCTCAGCGCCGCCTCGCTGGAAAAGTGCACGAAATAGCATGCCGGCCTGACGGCGATTGCCAAGACGTTCCTCCGCCGATGATTGCGGTAGCCAGCCGTTGAGGTCGGCGAGCGTGGCTCCTGCCGAGATCCCGGGGATACCGGGAGACGAACGTCTGGGGAAAGTCAGCGAGCCCCTGGTTCACCCCCTTGCGCATTTGCCCGTGCGGCTAACAATAAGCGCGGAGGCGGTGGCGCGTATGCTGCCGGGGAGGGTGCGTTCGTGAAGGTCGGCGTCGTCAGAAATCCGGTGGCCGGCGGCGGCAGGCTGGACACGCACTGGACCGAGGTTGCGGCAGCGCTGACGCAGCGCTTCGGCGAGGTCGAGTTTCGCGAGACGACCGAGCCGGGCGACGGCGCGGTGCTTGCCCGCGACCTGGTGGCGCTTGGCTGCGGGCTGGTGGTTGCGGCTGGCGGCGACGGCACGATCAGCGAGGTTGCCGACGGGCTTTTGCAGATGCAGGCCGAAACGGGCGAGGCGGCCATTCTCGGTGTGTTGCCCTGTGGCACCGGTTCCGATTTCGCCCGCGGCATGGGCATTCCGCTCGATATCCAGGCGGCGATCGCGCGCATCGCCGAAGGCCGGGACCGTCTGATCGACGCCGGCCGCATCTCCTTCGTCGAGGACCATGGCCGGCTGGCGAGCCGGCATTTCGTCAATATCGCGAGCCTCGGCATGTCGGGGGCGACGGTGCGGGCGGTCAACAACGACCGGCGCAAGCGCTGGGTACCGGCCAAGGCGCTGTTTTTCTGGCGCACGGTGATCGAGTTCGTTCGCTACCGCTTCCAGGATGTGCGCATCACCGTCGATGACGGCGAGCCGGTCGAGGCCACGGTGGCGCTGGTGGCGGTGGCCAACGAGCGGTTCTTCGGCGGCGGCATGATGATCGCGCCGGATGCCGTGCCCGACGACGGGCAGTTCGACATCGTCATCTTGCGTGCCGCGAGCAAGCTCAAGCTGATCCTCGACCTGCGCCTGCTCTATGGCGGGCGCCACCGCAACCATCCCGCGATCACCATTATGCGTGGGCGCAAGGTGGCGGTCGAGCCGATGGGCGATCCGCTGGCCAATGCCGCGCTCGTCGACATTGACGGCGAGTCGCCGGGGCATATTCCGGCAACCTACGAGATGATGGCGAAGGCGCTGCAGGTGAGGTGCTGATTCAAGGGGCTAACAAGGAGAGTCGGGAGGTCGGCGTATGTGCCTGATTTCTTTGCGCCGCCCCTCATCCGCCTGCCGGCACCTTCTCCCCGTAAACGGGGAGAAGGGACATGCGGCAACGTCGGCGCTGCCTCGCCGTACCATGAGACGCATGACAGCCGCTCCGGGGGCAGTGAAAGATGAGGGGCCGCGTCGCTGACGCCCTCCCTCTCGCCGTTTTTCGCGGGAAGAGGTAAGGGTGAGGGGCAATTCGTCGGGCAACCCGCTCAGGCCTCCATCGCCCTGACCATCGCTTCGATCTTCGTTGCCTTTTCGAAATGATCGAGCTTGTGGGTGCGGATCCACCATTCCGCGGCCTCCATCAGAAGCTCCGGATCGTCGTTGCGGTTGGCGAAGAAGGCGTAGAAGGACAGCCCGACATCGGGACCCTTGGACGCGATCTTGCGCGCGCAGACATCGAGTATTTTTGTGCGCAGGCTCGGCCGCATGGAGATTCCTCTCGTATGTGGCGAGAGCTAAGTCAAGCTGAGGCGGGTGTCAAAGGGCAGGTCGTGCGTTTACCGTCCCCCTTGTGGGGAGGGTAAGGAGCGCTTCCGCTGTTAAAGTTTGGCCGGGAAGCCCGGCGCGCGCAGGTCGGTGCCGGTCGCATCCTCCAAGAGCTTGACGATCATGGTCGACCAGGCGTCGCCGCCGTAAGCCGCCTTGCCCTGTTCGAAGATCGCGGCGACGCGGGCGGCGAGGTCGAGCGGGACGCCGCCTTCGCGCGCCATGTCGAGCGCGAAGCCGAGATCCTTGAGCGCCAGGTCCATCGTGAAGCCGATGTCGTAGGAGCCGTTGAGCACCAGTTGGCTCTCGGTCTCGTGGACGAAGCTGCTGCCGGAGGAGGCCGATATGGCGTGGTAGGCCTGGGCAAGGTCGAGGCCACCCTTCCTGGCCAGCATCAGCGCCTCGCCGGCGGCGACGAGGTGGATGAAGGCCAGCATGTTGGTGATGACCTTGATCACCGCCGCCGAGCCGATCGGGCCCATCAGGAAGGCGCGGGCGCACATGGCTTCGATGGCGGGACGGTGGCGCTGGTAGAGCGCGGCGTCGCCGCCGACAAGTGCGGTGATCCGGCCTTCGGCGGCGAGATGCACGCCGCCGGTGACAGGACATTCCAGCGTGTAGACGCCGGCTTCGACAGCAAGGTCGGCAAGGCGCAGGATCTCGTCGCGGCCGTTGGTCGACATCTCGATCCAGGTGCCGCCCTTGGGCAGGCCGGCGAGCAGCCCATCAGGGCCTGTCAGCACCGCCTCGCTGACTTTCGGCGAGGGCAGGCAAGTGATGGCGTTTCCGGCGCGGGCGGCGGCGTTGGCCGGGCCTGTCGCGGCGACCGCGCCCAAAGCGGCGAGACGTTCGACGGCCTCGGGATTGCGGTCGTAGACGATCACCTCGAAGCCGCCGCGCACGAGGCATGCCGCAAGGTTGGCGCCGAGATGGCCGAGGCCGATGAAAGCGTAGGCAAGCGGCATGGTCTTGCTCAAGGCATCAACGGGGTCTGCACCATCTGCAAGTGCAGGTGGGGACCGTCATAGGGATTGGCCTCGCACACCGCCTCGTCGAGCTCGACGCCGAGGCCCGGTTCCTTCGAGGGGATGACGTGGCCGTCCTGCCATTCGATCTTCTTCTTCAGCAGCGTGGCGTGGAAGCCGTCCCACTGCTTGAGCGATTCGAGGATCAGGAAGTTGGGCAAGGTGACGGCGAGCTGGATGTTGGCGGCGCCGACGATCGGCCCGCAATAGCAGTGCGGCGCCACCTGGATGTGATAGGCCTCGGCCATGGCGGCGATCTTCTTGGTCTCGAGGATGCCGCCCGAACGGCCGAGGTCGGGCTGCAGGATGGTGGCGGCGCGGTTTTCGATGACCCGCGCAAACTCGAACTTTGTCGTCAGCCGCTCACCTGTCGCAATCGGGATCGATGTGCCGCGCGCGACCTGGGCCATCACCTCGGGCATGTCTGGCGGCACCGGCTCCTCAAACCACAAGGGATCGTAGGGTTCGATGGCGCGCGCCATGCGCAGCGCGCCCGAGGCGGTGAACTGGCCGTGCGTGCCGAACAATATGTCGGCGCGGGTGCCGACCGCCTCGCGAATGGCCTTCATCATGCGCGCCGACAGGTCGATGTCGATCAGCCGGGGCTGGTGGCCGTCGAAGGCGGTCCAGGGGCCGGCCGGGTCGAGCTTCACCGCGTCGAAGCCCTGTTCGACATAAAGCGCCGCGCATTCGGCCGCCATGTCGGGGTCGTTGTAGACATTCTTCGGCGCGACGTCCTCGGTGTGGACGCTGCCCGTATGCGGGTAGAGATAGGTGTAGGAGCGCAGCGTCTCGTGCACCTGGCCGCCAAGCAGCTTGTAGACCGGTTGGCCGGCTTCCTTGCCGATGATGTCCCAGCAGGCCATTTCCAGCGCCGAAAAGCAGCCCATGGCCGATACGTCGGGCCGCTGGGTGAAGCCGGAGGAGTAGCAGCGGCGAAACAGGTTTTCGATGTCGTGCGGGTCTTGGCCGATCAGATAGCGCTCGGCCATGTCCTCGATCATCCGCGCCGTGACATGGGCGGAGAAGGTGGCGTTGTAGGCCTCGCCGTAGCCGACCACGCCACCTTCTGACGTGAGCCTGACGAAGATGAAGTACTTGCCGCCGATGCCGGGCGGCGGGTTGTTGACCACGAAGGTCTTGACGTCGGTGATCTTCATGCGGGTTCCTCCCGGTAGCGTGAAGCTGTTGACGTCAGGCGCTGCCCTTCATCCCCTGCCGGACCTTCTCCCCGTAAGAACGGGGAGAAGGAGGCTGGCCGTAACGCTGGCGCCCCCTCTCCCCGTCCTTCACGGGGAGAGGGTAAGGGTGAGGGGCTGCGCAGGCGTTCGAAACTGGTCACTCCACATCCTCCAGCACCAGCTCCGCGCCCTTCCAGCCGGTCATGATCGAGGCGGCGTTGGTGTTGCCGGTGATGTTGTCGGGGAAGATCGAGGCGTCGATGACACGCAGGCCTGATATGCCGTGGACGCGCAGGCGCGGGTCGACCGCTGACGTCGCCGGGTCCGGGCCCATGCGGCAGGTCGAAACGGGGTGGTAGACGGTGCCCGAGCGCTTGCGGAAATCCTGAATCAAGTCGGCGTCGGAAGTGATTGACGGGCCTGGCAAAACCTCTTCCGCGATGATGTCTGATATGGGCGACTGCGCGGCCAGCCGGCGCAGGAATTTTACCGCATCGAGCATCTCGGCGACGTCGGTGTCGGTCGAGTAAGCGTTGACCGTGATGCGTGGGTGGACGATCGGATCGGCGGAGCGGATCATGATCTCGCCGCGGCTCGACGGGCGGCAGTTGGACAGGCCGATGGAAAAGCCGGGGAAGGGATCGGGCGACAGGATCGGACGCTCGCCGGCCTTGGGCAGCACGGTCGAGAAGACCTGAAAATAGAGCTGCATGTTGGGGCGGTCGCGACCAGCGTCGGAGCGGAAGAATCCGCCGCCCTGGTTCATGCTCATCGACAATGGGCCGGTGCGCAGCGCGAGATATTGCATGCCGGCCAGAAGTTTGCCCCACCATGGGCGCAGGACCTGGTTGAGGGTCGGTACCTTGGCCTTCCAGGTGTAGTTGATGCCCTGGTGGTCCTGGAGGTTGCGGCCGACCTGTTCGGAGGCGTGGACGACCGGAATGCCGAGGTCGCCGAGCAGGGTCTTTGGCCCGACGCCCGACAGCTGCAGCAGTTGCGGCGTGTTGACCGAGCCGCCGGAGAGAATGACCTCGCGGCCAGCGCGGGCCGTCTTCTTCACGCCGTTCTGCAGATACTCGACGCCGATGGCCCGCGTGCCTTCGAACAGCACTTTCGTGGCCAGTGCATTGGTTTCGACGCGGACGTTGGCGCGCTTCATTGCCGGGCGCAGGAAGCCGCGCGCGGCTGACATGCGGCGACCATCCCTGGTGGTGATTTGATAAACGCCGACGCCCTCTTGGGACTCACCGTTGAAGTCCTGAATCAGGGGAAGACCAGCCGCTTGCGCTGCCGCCAGGAAGCGGTGGGTGAGCGGATGGACGTTCTTGCTGTTGTCGGTGACGTGGATCGGCCCGCCGGTGCCGCGCAGGTCGGTGCCGCCGGCCTGGTTGTCCTCGATCGCCTTGAAGGCCGGCAGCAGGTCGTCAAAACCCCAGCCGGGATTGCCGGCGTCGCGCCAGGCGTCGAAATCCTCCGCCGCACCGCGGATCCACACCATGGCGTTGATCGAGCTAGAGCCGCCCAGGATCTTGCCGCGCGGCCAGTGATCCTTGTTGCCGGCAAGGCCGGGGTCGGCCTCGGCGGCGTAGTTCCAGTTCACTTCGGGGTCGAAGAAGGTCTTGCCATAGCCCAGAGGCATCTGGACGAAGAAGCGGCGGTCGGTGCCGCCGGCCTCGAGCACCAGCACCGAGTGGCGTCCGTTTGCCGACAGCCGTTCGGCCACCACCGAACCGGCGGAGCCTGAACCGACAACAATGAAATCGTACGTCTGCATGCTGATAGCGGCCAATCGGAATTCCTCGATGCGGCCACACTATCGCCTCGGCGACAGGCTTCGGCGCCGGTTACGGCATGGCCTGTGAAAAATGCGACCGGGCGATGCAACAGATGCGGCGTTGACGCGACTGCTGCCGCAAAGTTACGGGTGGGGAGCAGAACGGTTCAGGGAAAAGACGATGGTTCAGTATGCCGATGGCCAGCCGACGGGCGAACTCACGCTGAGGACGCTGGCGATGCCGGCCGATGCCAACGCCGCCGGCGACATCTTCGGCGGCTGGGTCATGGCGCAGATGGACCTTGCCTGCGGCATCCGCGCCGCCGAGCGCGCCCGCGGCCGCGTGGTGACGGCGGCGGTCAAGGAAATGGCCTTCGCCAAGCCGATGAAGATCGGCGACACGCTGTGCATCTACACCCATGTCGACCGCGTCGGCCGCACCTCCATGACGCTCAAGGTCGAGGCCTGGGCGCAGCGCTATCTCTCCGACATGATGGAGAAGGTGACCGACGCCGATTTCGTCATGGTGGCGCTGGACGGGCAGGGCAAGCCGAAGCCGGTGCCGGCTGAATAGAGGCGTGCGTCCTTCGAGGCTCGCCCGCGAAAGCCATCGATAACTTTTGACCTTGTGCCGGGCTGGCACCTCAGGATGAGGAATGGACCTGTCGGGCTCATGGCTGTGAGTTGGCTCGACACTGGCACCGTATCAAGCGGGATTTGCGTCACGGCATGGATTCCCGACACTCTCCGCTCGCGTTGCTCGCTCACGAGGTCGGGAATGACGAGCTGACAGTGCCATCACCGCAAATCGCGGCCGGAGATTTGCCGAGATGTCTCCCCGCGGTCCGTCATTCCCGACCTCGCGAGCGACCGTAGGGAGCGGAGAGTGTCGGGAATCCATGCCGTGACGTTGGAGAAGCCAGAGACGGTCCAGGTGTTCGCGCCGTCTCTGGCCGTCACCCTGACACTAAACCAGCCGAAAGACTGCGCCGGGCAACATCATGTTCGCCAAGGCGACTTCACTCGACCGTCGCGTCGAACTTCGTCCGGGCCTCGGCGACGCGGCCCTGGTTGAGCCGCGCCCATTCGCCGAGCGCGAACACCGGGACCAGAAGCTCGCGGCCGAGGTCGGTCAGCTCGTAGTCGACGCGCGGCGGGATCGTGGGGAACACGGTGCGGGTGACGAAGCCGTCGCGCTCGAGCCCGCGCAGTGTCGTGGTCAGCATCTTTTGCGAAATGCCGCCGACGGCGTGGCGCAGCTCGTTGAAGCGCATCGGCCCGTCGCCGAGCTTGCCGACCACGAGCACGGTCCATTTGTCGCCGACGCGCTGCAGGATATCGCTGACGGCGCGGCAATCCTCGGTGCGGTGCGGGTGCCTCGGTATCAAAAAAGTGCCTCCTTGTGCACGTGTTTTTCAGTCACCTATATAGCGTGGGTATCCATTAGTTACCAGTATCGCCTCGATACTAACGCCCGAAAGGTTCCTTCAATGTCCAAGCCCAAGATCGCCATCGTCGTCGGCTCGACACGCGCCGCCCGCTTCGCCGACACGCCGGTGGAGTGGATTGCCAAGATCGCAAAATCCCACGCCGATATCGAGGTCGAAATCGTCGACCTGAGAGATTTCCCGCTGCCCTTCTTCGACGAGGTCGCCTCGTCCGCCTGGGTGCCGTCGCAGAACGAGGTCGCCCAGCGCTGGCAGAAGAAGGTCGCCGAGTTCGACGGCTACATCTTCACCGCCGCCGAATACAACCATGGGCCTACCGCGGTGCTGAAGAACGCGCTCGATTACGCCGCCAAGGAATGGAACAAGAAGCCGGCCGGCTTCGTCGGTTATGGCGGCGTCGGTGGCGCACGTGCCGTCGAGCAGCTGCGCATGCATGCGGTGGAACTGCAGATGGCGCCGACCAAGGCTGCCGTGCACATCGTGTGGGCCGATTTCCTGGCCGTGCGCCAGGGCGAAAAGAAGCTCTCCGACTTCGACCATCTCAACCAGTCGGCAAACGGGCTGATCGAGGAGATCGCCTGGTGGGCCAAGGCGCTGAAGATCGCGCGCGAGGCCGACGTGCTCAACGAAGAAGCCAAGGCTGCCTGAGCAGCTTCAGCCAGTTTCCTCCCAAGGAACTTCAGGGCGGCTCAGAGCCGCCCTTTTTCATGCCGCGTTACCGCACCGGCTCGCGGTGGGTGCCGGGCAGGCGCGACGCCAGCACCTTGTCGATGCGGCGGCCGTCGAGATCGACGACCTCGAAGCGCCAGCCTTGCGCGTCGACGCGTTCGCCGGTCGCGGGCAAATGGTGCATGTGCGAGAGAACGTAGCCGGCGACGGTTTCGTAGTCGCGGTTCTCCGGCAGGTCGATGCCGAGCTGGTCGGCCATCTCGTCGGCCTGCATGTAGCCGGCGAGCAGCCATGAGCCATCCTCGCGCTGGACGGCGTTGTCGACATCGTCCTCGTCGAGGTCGGAGCGGAATACGCCGGTGATGGCTTCGAGAATGTCGGCGGGCGAGACGACGCCTTCGAAATGGCCGTATTCGTCGTGGACCAGCGCCATCGGCACGTCGGACTGCTTGAGCGTGGCGAGCACGTCGAGCGCATCGGCCTGGTCGTGGACAATCGGCGCGGTGCGGACATGCTTGCGCGGGTCGAAGGCGCGGCCGGCAAGCAGCGAGGCAAGCAGTTCGCGGGTCTGTATGACACCGACCATGGCATCGACCGAGCCTTCGCCGGCGGGCAGGCGCGAGTGCTGGGTTTCCATCAGGAGCTTGCGGGTGGCCGTCTCTTCGGCCTGCAGGTTGATCCAGTCGACCTCGGTGCGCGGGGTCATGACGGCGCGCACGGCGCGATCGCCCAGGCGCATGACGCCGGCGATCATGCGGCGCTCATCGGATTCGATGGTGCCGTGGTGCTCGGCCTCGGCAACCAGCATCTTGATCTCTTCGTCGGTGACCTTTTCTTCGCTCTGGCCACGCTGGCCCAGCAGCCACAGTACGGCGCGGCCGGAAATGTCGAGCAGCCAGACCAGCGGGGCGGCGATCTTGGCGAGCAGCGACATGGCAGGCGCGACACGGACGGCGACACCTTCGGGATCGCGCAGGGCGATCTGCTTGGGCACCAGTTCGCCGATGATCAGCGAACCATAGGTGATGACGGCAACGACGATGCCGACGCCGAAGGCATCGGCGAGGCCGTCGCGCACACCGTTGGCAGTAAGCACGGTGCTCAGACGCTGGCCGAGCGTGGCGCCGGAAAAGGCGCCGGAAAGCACGCCGACAAGCGTAATGCCGATCTGCACCGACGACAGGAACTTGCCCGGGTTGGCGCCGAGCTCGAGCGCGCGGCCGGCACCCTTGACGTGACGGTCGATCATCGCCTTGAGGCGGGCCGGGCGGGAAGAAACGATGGCAAGTTCGGACATTGCCAGAAGGCCGTTCACGCAGATGAGGACGACCACGATACCGATTTCAGCATATAACATGATGGTCGCTGCATAGCATTGCTCAAGCCCCTTCGGAAAGACGGCATCAAAAATACTCTTCCCCTGGGGTAGTACAGGGGGTGAGGCTGGCGCCATCAGTCCGGCACAAGCACCGCCATCAGCACCTTTCCATCGGTGAAATAGGGGTCGCCTTCGCCGTTGCGGCCGGTCTTGGTCAGGCCGATGCCTGCTATCGTCTTCACCGACTCGATATGTCCGGCAGCGGTCAGGTCGCCGATCAGCGAATCGCGTTCGGCATCGATGTCCGGCCCGATGTGGTGGGTGATCGCGCCGGTGTCGTGGCTGACGCCGACGCCGCGGTCGAAACTCGCGGCACCGTACCAGGTTGGCCGCCCGTCAGAGCCCGGCGTGAACGTCAGCCACAGGCGAACGTGGTGGCGGACGTCTGGACTCTCGCCGACAGGCTTTTCGAAAGCGAGATCCTGGCGCCGGCCATTGAACAGCAGCGTGCTGACGGGCGCGTCGGCATAAGGTCGGTCGAGCAGCACGCTTTCACCGATTTCAACCGCGGATTTCACCGTCAAACGATCCGCGCGGGCCCAGCCGGCGGCGGTGAAAGCGGCGATGACGTCCTGCTCGGTGCCGACAAGGCCGACGTTGATGGGGTCGCCTGGGATGCCTTGTTCGGTGGTGGTCAGCAGCGCCTCGGGCTTGAGGCCGTCGCGCAGGAAACGGAACGACCAGAATTCAGGGGCTGCGAAATAGGCGAGCGCGAGATAGCTCGCGCATAGAGCGGCGAACCACAGGGCTGCCTGTCGGTGCAGCTTTCCCCGTATCATCAAACCCCGCTGCCGATGGTCCGCGCCAGATTTGCGGCGCGCATCGGAACTCGGAACAGACCATGGGTTGCATTAGCAAAATAAGTATTAGCAGTAACTTTTACAAAACGCATCGTGCCTTTGGCCGGAAAAATGGCCTAGCGGCAGGCGCGATAGCCGTTGCGGCGTTGCTTGATGTCGAAGTGGAAATGGTTGCGGTGGTCGTAATTATAGCCGGGGCCAAGCACGGTGTTGAAATAGCTGCAGCCGTCGGCGCGGATGGTGTTGAGGAAGCCGCGCGTGCGGAAGGCGAACAGGCCGGGCTTTTCGACATCGATGTCGCGGCCGCTGTTGAGCTCGATGCGCATGATGTCGAGCGCATTGCCCTTGCCGTGTTCCGACAGCGTGCGCGAGCCGGCGATCTTGCGGCAGGAATAGCTCGAGCCCTGGTGGATGGTCTTGACGCCGGAGAAGTAGCGCAGGCGCGCTGCCGGCACCAGGTCGCGCTTGGTCCAGGCTGCGAAGCTGGCCGCCATCTGGCAGGTGACGGTGGCGGCGGGCTTCATCTGCACCGAGCCGATGGCCGAAACCTTGACCGGGTAGTCGATGCCGCAGGCAGCACCGTCGCGGATCGGCGGCAGGTCGCGATAGGTGACGTCGAGCTTCTTCAGGTCGCTGCGGCAATCGACTTCGTCCGCCGGCATGACGGCGGGCCGCATCGGCGCGGTCTGCGGCATGTTTGAAGGGTCATCGAGCTTGGGATAGGCGACCATATAGGGGTTGGACGGCACCAGCGTCTGCATGCCGCGCCCCTGGGCGGGGGCGAGCGAGGCGGTCTGGACCGGCTGCGGTGCGTCAGGCTGAATCTCCTCGAACTGCGCTGCCTGCGCATCGAGCGTCGGTTCGATCGCCGGATCTGCCTGGGCGACCAGTGCCGGGTCGGACTGCGGATCGACCATCACGGGGGCTGCTTCGACAGGGCCCAAGGACGCGGTCTGCGAGCCGACATCGACGGCGGGCTGGAGCGCGAAGACGTCGCCCGATGTGCAGGAGGTTAGGCCGAGGCCAGCCGCGACCAGGGCGGTGGCGAGCAGCAGCGCGCGCTGGCGCGACCCACGCGGCGATCCGACCGGGATGGTGGCGCGCGAATCTGCGGCCATGCGAAGGCTCCTGTCCCCTTGAAGAACAAAGCCTAGCTGCCAAGGGTAAAGGAAAGATCAGCGCCAGCGTTTACGGATGGGGCTGAATTGCGGCACTGGCGGGCGGCTGCCACGGCCGCGGGCTACTGGCAGAAGGTGCCGCCATTGCGCCGCGGCGCGAGGTCGAAGTGGAAATGCAGCGCGTGGTCGGCATCGCTGCCGGGGCCGAGCACGGTCTTGAACGGTCCGCAGGCGGCCTTGCGCACGTCATTGAGGAATTTCGCGTTCTGCTCCGGCGGGGCCGGCTCGACGTTGATGGCCGTGCCCTTGGCGAGCGTGAAGCGCGCGATGTCGAGGGCGTTGCCAAAGGCATGCTCGGACAGCTTTTTGGTGCCGTTGCGCGGCCGGCAGACATAGGCCGAGGCCTGGCTGACCGCCGTAAGATCGTCGCCGAAGGCCGCCTTCGCAGCCGGCGCGATGACAGCCGTTGCGAAGCGGGCCGAGGCTTCGGCGGTGGCGCAATTGATGACGGCGTCGGGCTCGATGTCGATCGACAGGGAGAGCCGCTTCAGCTTGAGCGGAAAGGGCAGGGCACAACCCTCCGCGTCGCTTTGCGGCGCGGATTCCTCGAACTGGGCGCCGAGCACCTTCAGGCGTGTGCGGCAGGCAGTCTCCTCGATCGGCATCATTGCCGGACGCGCAACGTTCGAGCGCTTGTCGGGCAGCATTTTGGGCGCCGGCGGGCCGAACATCTCGCGGCCGGGCTGTGCTTCTGTACCATCAGGACGGGACGGCGGGATCGGGATGGAGGCTGGTACCGCTTGGGCTTTCGCTGGAGCGTCCGGTATCGGCGGTCCGAACATCTCCCGGCTGGGCGGCTGGTCAGGGCGTGGCTCGGGCCTGGGGATCGACACCTGCTCGGGCTGCGGCGGCACAGGCGATGCTTCGGGAATGGCCGGCGCCGGGGCGGCCTGCGGCACCGGCGCGCGATCGGGCAACTGCGGCTTGACCGCTTCGGCAAAGCCATGCGGGAGCGCTGCGAAAGACGCCAGCGGCAAGACAAGGATCAGGGAAAGCAGGCGAGACTTGCATGTGTGCATCGCCAGTCAACGTCGCTGGCGGTATGCGGTTGCAAAGGGCGCGCCGGGGACCCGATCAAATTCGGTGACGGCGCTGTCATCAGCCGGATGCGGCCAAGCGCCGGCTCATGCGCCCAAGGCCTCGAGCCCTTCTTCGAGCCAGTCGCCCAACATCGGCATGCCCAGCAGGTACTTGGCGGTGCGGCGGTTGCCACGCTGCCGCGCCTCATTGACCGCGTCGAGCCATTCCGCCGCGTCGTAGTCGCCGCGCCCGACCCAGGCGAGCGCCACCAGTTCGGCGGCCTGGTCGACATTGAGGTCGGCGATCAGGCCGCGCAGTTCCTTTTCGGTGAGGTTTTCGGACTCTTCCTCCGCAAGCCCGTCGTGACGATGGTTGTCGTGGGTGTCGCCGTCATATTCGACCTCGTGCTCGGCGCCGTCCTCATAATCCTCGTTGACGCCGGCACTGATGGCCTTGGCCTTGAGGATGAACAGCCGGACGGTGTCCGGGCCAATGGTCAGGTCCCACTCTTTTTCGCGCCGCTGCTGCACGAGCGTGCTCCTGTTGCCTTCCCCCCGACTGATGATAGCGCATTTGGCGGCAACGTCACTGCCTCGATGTTCGCGGTGTGGTTGCCGTGGTTGACACGGCGCACCGCGAGGCAGAAATAGCCCGGCCTTCCTCCCTCCAAACGGTATTTCCCATGGCTTTCCTGCTTTCGCCCAAGGTTCTTCCTGTGCTGATGCTGATTGCGTCCAACGTGTTCATGACCTTCGCCTGGTACGGGCACCTGAAGTTCAAGACCGCACCGCTCTACGCCGCGGTGATCTTTTCCTGGCTGATCGCGTTTTTCGAGTACTGGCTCGCGGTGCCGGCCAATCGCATCGGCCACGAATTCTACACCGCAGCGGAACTCAAGACGATCCAGGAGGTGGTGACGCTCAGCGTCTTCGTCATCTTCTCGGTGTTCTACCTCAAGGAAGGCATCACCTGGAACCACGCCATGGGCTTCGCGCTGATCGCCGGCGGCGCGGCGCTGATTTTCCGCGGCTGAGGACGAAAGACCTGTTCCGATGCGTTTGCCTCGATGGGGGGCGCATCGGTGGAGGTTAGCCATGCAGACCCGATATCTGAAGCTTCTGGCCGGCGCGCTGGTGGCGCTGCCGCTGTTTGCCGTTCCCGTGATTTCCGCTGACGGAGGAGGCGGCGGCGGTGGAGGCGGAAACGGCGGCGGGATGGGCGGCAGTGGCGGTGGTGGCAGCGGTGGTGACCCGGTCAAATGCCGCACCGGCCTCGTCTACAACAAGAAGACCAAGAAGTGCGAAGCGCCCAAGGCCGGCATGATCGACGACGACAGCCTCTACCTGGCCGGACGGGCGCTGGCCATGGACGGCAAATATGATGACGCGATCAAGGTTCTGACGCTTGCCCAAGACAAGTCCGATGCGCGCATCCTCAACTATCTCGGCTATTCGCACCGCAAGGCGGGGCGCATCCTCGTCGGCCTCGGCTACTACCAGGAAGCGATCCTCAACGATCCCGACTACATGCCCGTCCGCGAGTATATGGGCGAGGCGCACCTGACGCTTGGCGACGTGGCCGGCGCGCGGCTGCAACTGACCGAGATCGAGAGGCGCTGCGGCACGAATTGCCGTGAATACGGCCTGCTGGCCGGGCAGATCGACAGCTACGTCAAAGGCTAGCTTGCCGGCGCTCGTCGGCGTATTTTCGCGACGCGCCGCAAGCATCCGCATTTTCCGGCGTTCAGGCTGGATGAAACGTGGCCTGAAATGCGTTAGCTTCCGAATGGGCAATCTCAGGAGGTGGCAATGCAGTCCCGATATCTGATGCTTGTGGCTGGCGCTTTCGTGGCGCTGCCATTGTTTGCGGTGCCGGTGTTTTCGGCCGATAGCGGCGGGAGCAGCAGCGGCGACGAGGTGAAATGCAACAATGGCGAGGTCTACAACAAGAAGACCAAGAAATGCGAACCGCCCAAGGCGGGCATGATCGACGACGACAGCCTCTATTCAGCTGGCCGCGCGCTTGCCATGGATGGCAAGTATGACGAGGCGATCAAGGTTCTGACGCTCGCTTCCGACAAGACCGATCCGCGCATCCTCAACTATCTCGGCTACTCGCACCGCAAGGCCGGCCGTGTGCTCGTCGGCCTCGGCTATTACCAGGAAGCGCTGCGCAACAACCCCGACTACACGCTGGTGCGCGAATACATGGGCGAGGCGCATTTGATGCTCGGCGACGTCGCCGCTGCCCGCGTGCAGCTGTCGGAGATCGAAAAGCGCTGCGGCAAGGGCTGCCGCGAATACGGCATGCTGGAAGAGCACATCGAGAGCTATCTCAGGGGGTAAGTGAGCGAATAGGGAGTAGCGAATAGGGGGCAGCGAATAGCGAGTAGGGGGATGGCAGCAGCTACTCCCTACTCGCTCGGTGCTGTTGCTCGCAAATGCGGCCTCCCGACACTATCTAAGGCCCATCACGAACAAAGGAGAAGCCTCATGACGACCGAACAGGCAATTCTGGCTGGCGGGTGCTTTTGGGGAATGCAGGATCTGATCCGGCGTCTTCCCGGCGTCGTTTCGACCCGCGTGGGCTATTCGGGCGGCGACGTGGAAAACGCGACCTATCGCAACCATGGCAGCCATGCCGAGGCGATCGAGATCGTTTTCGACACGTCCAAGACGGATTTCCGCAACATGCTGGAGTTCTTCTTCCAGATCCACGATCCCACCACGCGGGACCGCCAGGGCAATGACCGCGGAGCAAGCTATCGCTCGGCGATCTTCTACACCTCCGACGCGCAGCGCCAGGTCGCCGAAGAGACGATCAAGGACGTCGACGCCTCGGGATTGTGGCCGGGCAAGGTGGTGACCGAACTGGTCCCTGCCGGAGACTTCTGGGAGGCCGAGCCGGAGCACCAGGATTATCTCGAGCGTTTCCCGAACGGCTATACCTGCCACTTCGTTCGCCCGGGCTGGAAGCTGCCGCGTCGAGACGCTGCCTGACGGCGGCATTTGTCGACACGCCGGACTGATCAAAGGAGGGATCGGGCGCTGCCCGGTCCCTTTTTCGTTGAATGCCTGCTTTCAGTCGCCGCGCGACAGCCTGACGATGGCGCCGTCGCCTTCGTCGGTCAAAAGCCAGATCGAGCCATCCGGGGCGACAATGACGTCGCGGATGCGGCCGAAGGCGCCGTCCAGGATGCGTTCCTCGTCGAGGATGTTGCCCTTGGCGTCGCGGTCGAGGCGGCTGAGAAGCTCGAACTTCAGCGAGCCGACCAGGAGGTCGCCCTTCCATTCGGGAAACATCTCGCCCTGGTAGCTGGCGAGGCCGGAAGGTGCGATCGACGGATCCCAATAGTACAGCGGCTGCTCGTAGCCCTTGGCCGACGTGCCGATGCCGATCTTTTCGCCGGAATAGTCGCGGCCATAGGTGATCACGGGCCAGCCGTAGTTCTTGCCTGCTTTCGGCCGGTTCAATTCGTCGCCGCCCTGGGCGCCGTGTTCGACCGTGATGAGGCCACCCAGCACCGGGTCATATGTCGCGCCCTGGAGGTTGCGATGGCCCTTCGACCAGATCTCTGCCGCCATGGCCTTGCCGTCGGGCGAAGGATTGTCCGCGGGGATGGAGCCATCCGCGTTGATGCGGATGACCGCACCCGCATGGTCCTGCATGTCCTGCGCCCGGTCACCTTGCCCGCGGTCGCCTGTCGTGACGAACAGCGTGCCGTCGTCGTTGACGACGATTCGCGAGCCGAAGTGATGGCTGGTGCCGGTCTTGCGGTTCATCGAGAAGATGACCTTGACGTCGTCGAGCCGCGCCTTGGCACCGTCCCGGACCAGCTTGGCACGGGCAAGTGCCGTGCCCGCGCCGCCACGGCCAGGCTCGGAGAAGGTGAAGAAGATCGTGCCTGAACGGGCGAAATCGCGGGCCACGGCGATGTCGAGCAGGCCGCCCTGGCCCCGAGCCGCGACGTCCGGCACGCCCGACACCGGCTCCGACAATCCGTCCTGCGACAGGATGCGGATGGCGCCGGTGCGCTCGGTGACGATCGCTTCGTTGCCGGGCAGGAAATCGAGCCCCCAGGGATGGTCGAGACCTTTGGCGACGACATCGGCGCGCAAGGTGACGTTCTCGGTATTGAAGCTCTGGCTTTGGGCGAGGGCCGGCGAACCAGCCAAAACGAACAGGAATGCCAATAGCGGTGTGTTGTTGCTCATCTATCCGACATAGGTGCAATGGCTGGCGTGGCAACCCTGACAGAGCATCAAAGCGGCGCAGGTTCAATCACAAGCGGGTGAGTATGAGTGGGGGCAGGTTATCTGCGCCAAAAGGTCTATGGTGGTTAACGCATTTTTTGACGTGAATTCTGCGACAGGATTGCTATATTCGGTGGAGATAGAGGTGAGACGGTTCCGTTGGCCGAGGCTGCCGGACCGTTTTCTTTTTTTGTGCCTCGCGGCAACAACAGGCAACCGCGCGGCAAAGGCCAGGAGAGGTCGACTATGAACAAGGTTCCGATGACGGCGGGTGGATTCGCCGCGCTGAAGGAAGAGCTGCGCTGGCGCCAGCAGGAAGAGCGCCCGCGCATCATCGAGGCCATCGCCGAGGCGCGTTCGCACGGCGACCTTTCGGAGAACGCCGAGTATCACGCGGCCAAGGAATCGCAGAGCCTCAACGAAGGCCGGGTCAACGAGCTCGAGGACTATATCGCGCGCGCCGAGGTGATCGACGTTGCCAAGCTCAATGGCGACAAGATCAAGTTCGGCGCTACTGTCGTGCTGCTCGACGAGGACACCGAGGAAGAAAAGACCTACCAGATCGTCGGCGACCAGGAAGCCGACGTGAAGTCGGGCCGCATTTCGATCTCCTCGCCGATCGCGCGCGCGCTGATCGGCAAGGAAGTGGGCGACGCCATTGAAGTCAACGCGCCGGGCGGCGCACGCGGCTACGAGATCGTCCAGGTCCAGTTCATCTGAGGCAACAGGCGGCATTGGCTGTGGCGATGCCGGATCAGACACGATGAACAAGGCAGACAACCGCGCCGAGAATGCCGGCGCGGTCGACATGGCGCGAATCGAAGTCATCGCGCCCAATCTCAAGCAGCGGCTTTCCGGCGTCACCAGCACCATCGTGCAGCTGGTGCCGGTGCAGGCGCGCGAGCTCGGCATTGCCGTGCTCGGGCCGGGCCTGCCCGACGACCTGCCCAGGATGCGCTGGTGGCAGTTGCCGTCGCTGCTCAGGCGGCCGGCATCCGGCCGACCGCGGATCTGGCATGCCAGGCGCAACACCGAGATGGTGGCAGGGCTTTTGCTGCGCCACATCTTCCGGGCGCAGATCAGGCTGGTTTTCACCTCCGCCGCGCAGCGCGACCATAGGCCATTCACCAAATGGCTGATCCGCCAGATGGATGGCGTGATCGCGACGAGTCGACTATCGGGGCGTTTCCTCGAAGTGCCACACAAGGTGGTGATGCACGGTGTGGATCTTGAGAAATTCCACCCGCCGCGTACCGCTGACGATGAATTTGCAGCGACTGGCTTGCCCGGAAAACATGCCATCGGCTGCTTCGGCCGCGTGCGTCATTCGAAGGGCACGGACCTGTTCGTCGATGCGATGATTTCGCTTCTGCCGCAGCATCCCGAGTGGACGGCCGTCATCACCGGCCGGGTTACAGCGGAGCACAAGGGATTCGCCGACGAACTCAGGCAGCGGATTGCCGCCGCCGGGCTTTCGGAGCGCATCCTGCTGCTCGGCGAGGTGCCCGACGTGGCGGTGTGGTACCGGCGCGTGACGCTCTATGTCGCGCCGTCGCGCAACGAAGGTTTCGGGCTGACGCCGCTCGAGGCGATGGCCTCGCGCACGGCTGTCGTCGCCAGCGACGCCGGGTCCTATTCGGAGATCATCACACCTGGCGTGACCGGCGATTTTGTTGCCGCCAACGATGGCGACGCGCTGCGCGATGCGATCAGGCCTTATTTCGTCGACCCGGCACTGGCCGAAACCCATGGCGCTGCCGGGCTAGAGGATGTGTCGAAGCGGTTTCGGCTCGAAAACGAGGCCGCCGGGCTGCGCGAGGCTTATGACCTGGTATGGGCGAAGGGCTAGCGGGGGCCTCGGGGGTGCGTGCCGGCTGCTGTAGTGACTGCCGGGTCCCTTAACATCCTAATGCAAGTGCCGCTTAAGTATTTGGTATTTCTCGCATTGCGGTCGTTCTGCTTTCCGTTTCTCCACCAGGGGCTGCAGCAAAACGTAATTTGTGCGGGAGAACACTTGGTCGCCTGAAATAGTGCTGAATTCCTGGACGGGGTTGCTCTATGTTGACCCGTCATGCGCCCCCGGCTTGCTGCGCGCCCTCGCTTGCCTTATGGCAACCGCGGGCCGGGGGCACGATTATGGTAGAGATCGTGCTTTGAATATCTATTTTATCAACCTCGACCGGTCGCCAGGCCGGCTCGACTGGTTCATGGCGCAGGTTGCCGGCGTGGACGTCGCGACGGTCCGTGTGCCGGCGGTCGACGCCAAGCAACTGCCCGACGAGGAATTCGAGCGCCTGCGGCGCCTGTCCTCCGGCGTCAATTCGATGTCGCCCGCCGAAATGGCCTGCCTGCTCAGCCACCGCAAGGCGTGGGCACTGGTCGCCGAAGGCGAGGATGACTGGGCGTTCGTCGCCGAAGACGACATCCATTTCTCGGCCGATGCGGCGAATTTTTTGAATTCAGATCGGTGGATTCCGGCGGGGGTGGATATCGTCAGGGCCGAAACGGATCTGGCCCGGGCCGAATTGTCCCACAAGACCTGGGGCGAGCCTGCCGGACATGAGCTGCGCAGGCTGAAGTCCGCGCAATTGGGATCGGCTGGCTATTTCGTGTCGAGGAGTGCCGCGCGCCGTTTGCTCGACCACACGGAACGCCACTGCGAGCCGGCCGACGTCATTCTCTATTCGCCGGAGGATGGCATGCTTGGAGAATTCGTGGTGCTGCAGCTGATGCCGGCATTCTGCATTCAGGACATGTGGGCGCTGAACGCTACCGTTGGCGGCTCGCTGACGAGCCAGATTGCCCAGGACCGACGCCAATTCCACCGCAGCGATCCTCGTTCCGCACGGCGGCGCGGGATGGCAAAGCTCACGCATGAATTCTGGCGCGTCGGGCGGCAGCTGGCGAGGCCCTTCCGCATGGCCTTGCTGGCGACTGCCAGGCAGTCGGTCTTCAAGAAGGTGTCCATCGACTTGACCACGCAATCAGATACTCAGCGTGCAAGGTAAGCGTACGCGGGAATGAAGATCTTTGTCATCAATCTGGACCGTGCACCCGAGCGCCTCGAGCGCATGGCGTCGCTGTTTGGCGAACTGGGGCTCGACTTCACCAGGGTGGCTGCCGTCGACGGCCGCGACCTGACGGACCAGCAGGCGAGTGGCGCCCGGAAGGGCATGTACTACGACCTCGGCAACGGCGAGATCGGCTGCTTTCTCAGTCACATCAAGTGCTGGGACGCTGCGGCGAAGGATGTGGCCGAGTACAACGCGATCTTCGAGGATGACGTTCACTTCGGGGCCGGGGCACGAGAATTGCTTGCGGACACCAGCTGGATTCCGACGGATGCCGACGTGGTAAAGCTCGAAACGACACTCGTGCGCACGCTGGTCGACCGCGCTAGCGTAGCCCGCGCAGGCGACCGGTCGGTGCGGCGGTTGCGCAAAACACATCCGGGGACGGGCGCCTACATCGTTTCGCGGAAAGGCGCGCGCAAGTTGCTGGAACTGAGCACGGATTTCGCCGACCCGGTCGACCAGTTCATGTTCAATCCGGTCTCCGTCGCCTGGAATGCTTTGACTATCTACCAGGTCGATCCTGCGATCTGCGTGCAGGAGGTGGTCGTCGGCAAGGACGGTTCCACCGATGCCCTCGCAAGCGGGCTCAAGCACGAGCGGCCGGTGCAGGAAAAGGCGCGTGGCACGGAAAAGCTGATGAAGGAGATTGGCAGACCGCTGGGACGCCTCGCCGCGTCCGTCGGCGCAAGCCTCCGGGGACAGCGATGGGGCAAGGTGCGGTTCCGTTGACCAGCGCCGGCGGCTTACTGGGGGCAAGACGTGAACGATCGTGCAATGAACATCTACCTGATCAATCTGGATCGCTCTCCGGAGCGGCTGGCCCGCATGGCCACGATCTTCGGCGGTCTCGGCCTGGACTTCACAAGGATTCCGGCTGTCGACGGGGCGAAGCTGATCGCCGAGGGCAAGCTGCGCCAGCCAGAACGGGCAGGGCTGATCTACCAGCTCGGACCAGGTGAAACGGGCTGCTTTCTCAGCCACAGGGCGTGCTGGGAGGCGATCGCGAGCGCCGAACAGGATCACGCGGCGGTCTTCGAGGACGACGTCCACTTCGGATCCGGTCTCGTCGAACTGCTGAGCCGAGACGACTGGATTCCCGCCGATGCCGACGTGGTGAAGCTTGAAACCACCAGGGTGCACACCTTGATCGAACGCAAGCACGTGCAGGCGCCTGCTGGGCGGTCGCTCAAAAGATTAAGGGCGGCTCACACGGGCACCAGCGGCTACATCATCTCCAAGGCCGCAGCACGGAAGCTGTTTGACTTGAGCAAGGACTTCGCCGACCCGGTCGACCAGTTCATGTTCAATCCGGCCTGCACCGGTTGGGCTCATCTGACGACCTACCAGCTGGCACCCGCCATTTGTATCCAGGATATGTTCTTTGAAGCCGGTGGTGTGGCCGGGCGGATCGCCAGTACCCTCGACAACGAGCGACCCGAACTGAAAAGCTCAAAGAAGAAGATGAGCAAGCCGCTGCGCGAGCTGATCAGGCCGCTGCAAAAGGCCTGGTGGTTCGTGGATTCGCGGATGCGCGGCCTGCAGCGTCTGCGGGTGCCGTTCGGCTAGGGCCGGCGCCGAAGCGCCCCCTAAATCGACACCAGCCCGTCGTCCTTGACCTGGCGGATGGTCAGCGCCGTGCGCACGGTGTCGACATTGGGTGAGGACGTCAGCTCCTCGATGACGAAGGTCTGGAAGGTGCCGAGGTCGGGCGCCAGGCAGTGCAGCATGAAGTCGGATTCGCCCGATACCATCCAGGCGCTGCGGACGATCGGCCAGCCGCGCGTGCGGTCGGCGAAGGCCTTGAGGTCGACTTCCGACTGGCGGTTGAGGCCGACGAGGCAGAAGGCGACGACGTCCATGCCGAGTGCCGGGGCGTTGAGCAAAGCGCGGTAGCGCTGGATGATGCCTTCGTCCTCGAGGCGCTTGACGCGGCGCAGGCACGGCGGCGCCGAAATGCCGACGCGGCGCGACAGTTCGACATTGGTCATGCGACCGTCGTCTTGAAGCTCGCGCAGGATCTTCCAATCGATGGCGTCGAGATCGGCCTTGATGGGCATGTGCGCTCCGGGACTCGCGCAAGAATCTTGCGCATTCACGTAATTAAACTACTCGCATCGGTTGGGGAACCCGAGCCCGACCCAAATGCAAATCACGCTGCGTTCGGCGACGTGTCGGAGGCGAGGCAGTCAAGCTTTCGGGGGAGTAACATCTTGCCGCCTTGCGCGGGGTATGGGTGAACACCTAGATTAGGGACGACCCGCGGCCCGTTTGACGGGATGCCGTTTTTCCATCGACTATGAAGGCCCTTCGATGACCGCCAAACATGCGCCAGTTCTTATCATCGGTTCGGGTCCCGCCGGCTACACGGCGGCGATCTACGCGGCGCGCGCCATGCTCAAGCCGATGCTCGTCGCCGGCATGCAGCAGGGCGGCCAGCTGATGATCACCACCGACGTCGAAAACTATCCCGGCTTCGCCGAGCCGATCCAGGGCCCGTGGCTGATGGAGCAGATGCGGGCGCAGGCCGAGCATGTCGGCACCGAGATGGTCCACGACATCATCACCGCGGTCGATCTCGATGTCAGGCCGTTCCGCGCCATCGGCGATTCCGGCACCATCTACACCGCAGACGCATTGATCATCGCCACCGGTGCCCAGGCCAAATGGCTTGGCCTGCCGTCCGAGCAGGTGTTCCAGGGCTTTGGCGTTTCGGCTTGCGCCACCTGCGACGGCTTCTTCTACCGCGGCAAGGACGTGGTGGTCGTCGGCGGCGGCAATTCGGCGGTCGAGGAAGCGCTCTATCTTTCCAACCTCGCCAAGACGGTGACGGTGGTGCACCGGCGCGACCATTTCCGCGCCGAACGCATCTTGCAGGAGCGGCTGTTTGCCAAGGACAACATCAAGGTGATCTGGGATCACGCCGTCGAGGAAATCGTCGGGGCGCCGGCCAAGAAGCCGCTGCCGCCTTCGGTCGACGGTGTCAGGCTCAGGAACGTTCATAGCGGTGAAATCACCGAGATGGCGACGCATGGCGTGTTCGTGGCGATCGGCCACGCGCCAGCGGTCGAGCTGTTCGTCGGCAAGCTCAAGCAGAAGCCGAACGGCTATCTCTGGACCGAGGCGAATTCGACCCGCACCAACGTGCCGGGCGTGTTTGCCGCCGGTGACGTGACCGACGACATCTACCGCCAGGCGGTGACGGCAGCCGGCCTGGGCTGCATGGCGGCACTTGAAGCCGAAAAGTACCTGGCCGGAGTTGAAGTGCATCGCGAAGCGGCCGAATAGGCCGACCAAACGCCTGACATAAGAGGGGAAAAATGGCGTTGGATTGGGATAAGTTGCGCGTGTTCCACGCAGCGGCGGAGGCTGGCTCGTTCACGCACGCAGCGGAGACGCTGAGGCTGTCGCAGTCGGCGATCTCGCGCCAGGTGAGCGCGCTCGAACACGACATCGGCGTGCCGCTGTTCCACCGCCACGCGCGCGGCCTGGTGCTGACCGAGCAGGGCGAGATGCTGTTTCGCACCGCGCATGACGTCTTGATGAAGCTCGAGACGATCAAGACCAGGCTGACCGAAACCAAGGACCGTCCGTCTGGCGTGCTCAAGGTGACGACGACTGTCGGCCTCGGCGCCGGCTGGCTCACCGAACGCATCCAGGAGTTTCTTGAACTCTACCCCGACATCCACATCCAGTTGATCCTCGCCAATGAGGAACTGGACTTGACCATGCGCCAGGCGGACTGCGCCATCCGCCTGCGCCAGCCGCAGCAGCCGGACCTGATCCAGCGCCGGCTGTTCACCGTGCATTTCCACCTCTATGCCTCGCCCGCTTACGTCAACAAATACGGCAAGCCCGAATCCATCGCCGATCTCAAGAACCACCGCATCGTCACCTTTGGCGTGCCGGTGCCGACACATTTGAGCGAGCTCAACTGGCTGGAGACGGTCGGCGACTTCGAGGGCGGCCAGCGCGTGCCGACGCTGCAGATCAACGACATCCTGTCGATCAAGAAGGCGGTGCAGACAGGTGCCGGCATCGCCATGCTGCCCGACTACGTCATCGGCAAGGATGCAGGACTGGTGCAACTCCTGCCCGAAACCGAGGTGCCATCCTTCGACACCTATTTCGCCTATCCCGATGCGATGCGGGAGCAGGCCAAGCTGCACGTGTTCCGCGATTTCGTCATCGCCAAGGCCCGCAGCTGGGCCTTCTAGGCTCGCATCCGCGATAATCATGCCTGCCGTGAACTGCCCTCGTATCGGCGAGGGCAGGGCGATGTCGTTTTGGCCCGCGGCGGCCTGATCTACGGCGTCGATCTCATTGGCGCGCGCATGCTGGCGCTCCAGGCGCACATCAGCTCCATCACATCGACCGGCGAAACCCGTAGCCTTCGGCCGCGCCATCGACATGCTGACGCCGATTTCGCGTCCGGCAGGGCATCTTGCCGCTTGATATGCAGGTATTTGCCTGCATCACTTGACATGCAGGTAAATGACTGCATATTAACAATCGCAAGTGAGTGAGGACGATGGACGCCGACGACGTATTCAAGGCCTTGAGCGACCCGACACGCAGGAAGCTTCTCGATCTTCTGTACGAGAAGAACGGGCAGACCCTGGGCGAGTTGTGCGCAAACCTCGATATGGCCCGGCAATCGGCTACGCAGCATCTCGGCATCCTGGAAGCGGCCAATCTGGTGAGCACGGTCAAGCGTGGCCGCGAAAAGCTGCATTTCATCAACCCCGTTCCGATCCACGAGGTCTACGAACGGTGGGTGCGCAAGTTCGAAATCCAGCGGCTCAGCCTGCTGCACGATCTGAAGAAAGAGCTCGAAGGAGAATGACAATGACCCAGGAAAAGACCAGCTTTGTCTATGTGACCTACATCATCTCGACGCCGGAAAAAGTGTTCGAAGCCATCACCAAACCGGACCTTGCAAGGCGCTATTGGGGCCACGAAAACGTCTCCGACTGGCGTGCCGGATCGAAATGGGAACATGTCGAGGCCGATGATGAGCGGGCAGTCAAGATTGTCGGCAAGGTCGTCGAGACCGCGCCGCCGAGCCGCCTCGTCATCACCTGGGCAGACCCGTCCGAGGCTGCAAATCCGGCAAGCTACAGCCGGGTGGCGTTCGACATCGAGGAATACGACAACATGGTTCGGCTCACCGTCACCCATGATGAACTCGAAGCCGGAAGCGGCATGGCGAAGGGCATCAGCAAGGGCTGGCCGATTGTGCTGTCGAGCCTGAAATCCTTCCTCGAAACAGGTCGTCCGCTCGACATTTTTGCCAAGCCGAAAGCGGCCTGACGCTTCGGCAGGCCAGCAGGAGAATGACGATGACCAAGGTCTATGCCGGCGGCTGCGCCTGTGGCGCGATCCGCTATGAAACGAGCAACGAGCCGATCTTCGAGAACCACTGCCAGTGCCTGGACTGCCAGAAGCGAAGCGGCACCGGGCACGGATCGTACCTGACGTTCCCCCGGCGCGCCGAGATGGCGATCACGGGCGAAGCGAGCACCTGGCGGGTCGCCAGCGACAGCGGCAGCGAAAAGGTGCACGCGTTCTGTCCGACCTGCGGAACGCCGGTCTATCTGACATTCGTCGCCATGCCGGAGCTGATCGCGATCAACGCGACCAGCCTTGATGACCCGGGTCAGTTCCATCCGCAGGCGGTCACATACACCATCCGCGGCCATGGCTGGGACACTTTGGATCCGGCGTTGCAGATGTTTGCGCGAATGCCGCACGGCTAGGCCTGTTCATTTCAGGCTCCCGGCTCCGCGCCACGGCGTCAGGCGCGGCAGCCATCCCGGAACGTTGGCGCGGTAGGCTTCGTATTCGGCACCGTACTGCCTGAGGAGTACCGGCTCCTCGTAGAGACGGACGAAGGTCGCCATCGTCGCGGCCATGAGCGCGGCATAGGCCGCGAGTGGCCAGGCCGCGAAGATCAGCGCCTGGCCGAGGATGATCGACAGCACGGCGACATACATCGGGTTGCGCACATGGCGGTAGATGCCGCCGATGACCAGCCTGTCGGTCGGCGCGATCGGGGCGGGGGTGCCGAGCCCTTCCAGCGCGAAACGCGCGAAGGCGTGCAGCAGCACGCCGAGGCTGGCCGCAACGAGGATCGCCCCGGCACCGACCAGCGGCCAGGGGGCCAGCGGCAGGCCGTAGTGCCGGCTCAGCAGCCAGGGGACGAGTCCGGCGACGACGCCAGGTGCCGCGGTGAAGAAGACGGCGCTGCCGAGGATGGCGGATGGTTTTCGCAAGCCTGCACTCCTCTTGATCTCCAAGGTCGAATTCAGGGCATGTTGCCTATTGCCGTTGCTTCCGCCGCAACATTGATCTTGTCGTGCCCGATTTGCCAGCATCGCTCGGTGAGGGGCATTTGGCGCCGGTTTTGACCCCGACATGACGCGGAGTGTGCACTGCAGCATGGCCAAAAGTCGATTTTCGGGGCCAAAACTGGTCCTATCGGCCTTCTAACACTGTTGGACCACAGCCTGTATGTTTTTGCATGCGTGCGTTGCAAAATAGATGCTTGTTTGTTGGGCAAGGAGAGCACATATATTGATCATCTCCAGGGCGCGTTCCTCCTCCCATTAGCGCCCTCGAGTGTTCCCCTCTGGAGGTTAGCCTTAATCGGCACTTCCAAACAAACTCAGCCGGATCTTCTTGGATCCGGCTTTTTTGTTGCCTGAAACAGGCCAAATCTCCCGCGTAACAGTGACATGTAACCCCCGGTAACATTCCCCGGACCTCGCGACGCGCCTAGCTTTTACATGGACGCGGTGATGGTGCGTCGGGAGATGGGGGCATCACCCGAACGTGCCGGGCTTAGGCAACGCGCCGCGTCCAGCAGATTGCCAACGACCCAAGCGTTGGCCACGTAGCGGCGGACCTGCCGTCCCGCCTCCCGCGGAACGGTCCGCAAAAAGCGGTGTCCGAGGATATCCTCGGGCGCCGCTTTTATTTTGTCGGCGGCCGGTCAAGGCTGGGCGACATTCCTGCGAATCCATGTTTCGCCAAACATGGCCGTAACGATCTCTTGGGGGACATTCATGAGTAAGACAGGTGTGGGCAAGGCGGGCGCGGCCAAGGCGGGCGCGGCCAAGGTCTACAGCGGCGGCTGCCTTTGTGGCGCGGTCCGCTTCGAGGCGATCGGCCCGGCCGGCAAGCCGCATACCTGCTCGTGCCGGATGTGCCAGCGCCACACCGGCGCACTGACCGCTGCGTGGGTCGAGTTTCCAAGCGACCGGGTGACGTGGACCGGGCCGGGCGGTGCGCCAGCGGTCTATCGCTCGTCGGACTATTCCAGCCGCGCCTTCTGCCCGGCCTGCGGCAGTTCGTTCGGCGCGCTCGACGACGCGCCGGTGGTGGCACTGCTGCTCGGCGTCTTCGACAAGCCCGGCGCGATCGAGTTCATGCCGACCGGCCACTCGTTCAAGGGCGGGCGGCCGAAATGGTGGCATGTCGAGGCGAAAGCGGGTTAGGGCGCAACTGGACGCGCGCACCAGGCCAGCTCTTTATCACATATAGAGCTTTGCGGGGTCCTTGCCGGCATAGAGCTGGCCGACCTCGGCGGCGTAGCCATTGAACAGCTGCGTCGGCACCAGTTCGCCCGTCGCCAGCACACGCTCCTTGGCCTGGCTCCAGCGCGGGTGCGGTACCTCGGGATTCACATTGGCCCAGAAGCCGTATTCGCTCGGCTGGATCGCTTCCCACAGGCCGACCGGCTGCTCGGCGACGAAGTCGATCTTGCGGATCGACTTGATCGACTTGAAGCCATACTTCCACGGCAGTGCCAGGCGTAGCGGCGCGCCGAACTGCTTGGCCAGCGGCTTGTCATAGGCACCGGTGACGAGGAAGGGCAGGTCGAGTGCCGCCTCCTCGATGGTGACGCCCTCGACATAGGGCCAGGGATAGACGAAGTCGTTCTGGCCCGGCGCCATGACAGGGTCGAGGAAGGTCTCGAAACGGATGAATTTCGCGTCCGCCTTGGGGCTTGCCATGGCGACAAGCGCCTTCAGCGGGAAGCCGCTCCACGGGATCGTCATCGACCAGGCCTCGACGCAGCGGTGGCGATAGAGCCGCGTCTCCAGAGGGAACTTCCGGATCAGGTCGTCGATGGCGAGCGTCATCGGCTTGTCGACGAGACCGCCGATCTGGACCTCCCAAGGCCGCGTCTTGAGCATCTGGGCGCTCGCCGCGATCTCCTTGTAGGTGCCGTATTCGTAGAAGTTGTTGTAGTTGGCGTTGATCTCTTCGGGCGTCAGGGGACGGTCGAGCTTGTAGGCGGCATTCGGCTTGGCCGGATAGAGATCGGCGGTCGGATCCGCCTCCTCGGCGCGCGCGCTACGGGGCAGGGCAGCGGCCGCCAGGCCCAGCCCCATGCCGGCCAAAATGCTGCGCCGGTTGAGGAAGATGTGCTCGGGCGTCGCCAGCGCTTCCGATATCGCCCAGGACGGGCGGCGGTGAATGAATGCCATGCTTGCTCTCCAATAGGCCGACCGCAAGGTCGCCCCTGCGGACGGCGAAATCAACGCTGTCACGTTCACATACGCGTGGGAACGTCGTCGTGTTACGGCGCCGTCCATCAAGAGAAAGTGAAAATCCAGGGCAGTGGGGCTGGTGTCCTCCCTCCCCCTAGTGGGGAGGGATAGAGGGTGGGGGTTGTCTAAGGCACTACCGGGTGTCGGCCGCAAGGCAAGTCAAGATACCCCCACCCCTTAACCCCTCCCCACAAGAAGGAGGGCCTCCTGGCGGCGGCACACGCCGGCCGTCACGCCGCCTTGCCGCCCGACTGCATCGCCTCGTCGGCGAGGCGGCCGGTGAGTTCGGCCATGTGGTCGAACTCGGCGCGGTAGGTCGCAGCACCCGCTGTCGCCGATCGCAGTTCGATGATCAGGTCGCCGATCTCCGATTGCGGCATCGTCGCCTCGACGACATCCCAGCCGGGCCAGTCGGCGCGGGCATCGTAGCCCAGGATCTGGCCACGGCGCTGCGGCACCAGCGCGATGATGCGGGCCGTTGCGTCGGACGGCGTGAAGATCTCGACCTTCATGACCGGTTCTAGCAGCACCGGCGAGCAGCTCGGCATGCCTTCCTTCATCGCGATCTTGGCGGCCATCTGGAATGCCATGTCGGAGGAGTCGACCGAGTGGAACGAGCCGTCGGACAGGTTGACCGATATGTCGACGACGGGGAAGCCGAGCGGGCCGGTCTTGAGGAAGTCGCGCGCGCCTGCTTCGACCGACAGAATGTATTGCTTGGGCACGACGCCGCCGGTGATGGTGTCGGTGAACTCGAAACCGGAGCCGCGCGGCAGCGGCTTGATCTCGATGACGACGTCGCCGAACTGGCCGTGACCTCCCGACTGCTTCTTGTGGCGGCCGCGCTGCTGGACAGCCTTGCGGATCGTCTCGCGGTAAGGCACAGCCGGCGCGTGACCCTCGACGGCGATCTGGTTGCGCCCTTCGAGGCGCTCGCGCACGACCCTCAGATGCATCTCGCCATGGCCCGACAGCACCGTCTCGGCGGAATCCTGGTTGTGATGCAGGGATAGCGAAGGATCTTCCTCCGCCAGCCGCTGGATCGCCGCCGACATCTTGACCTCGTCCTTGCGCTCCTTGGGGCGCAGGGCAAAGGCATAGACCGGCTTCGGCGGCTCGAGGCTGACCAGCGGCTTGATGCCGCCCTTGGCCGAAGTCAGTGTCTGGCCGGTCGCGACATTTTCAAGCTTGCCGAGCGCGACCGTGTCGCCGGACGTGGCGTTGGGCTGTTTCGTCTGGTCCTTGCCGAGCATGCGATAGATGCCCGAAACCTTGGCGGTGTCGGTTGAGTTGAGCCAGAGTTCGGCGCCATCAGTGACCTGGCCGGAAAGAATGCGCGACACCGACAGCTTGCCGGCATGCGAGGTGTGGATGGTCTTCATCACCTGCACCACGGCGGCATTGCCATCGGCAAGGCCGAGCCGCTTGCGCGTCGCCTCGATGTCGGGGGCATCGTGGCGGATCGCCTTGAGCAGGCGCAGCGCGCCGTTGCCCTTTTCGGCCGAGCCGATCAGGACCGGGGTGACCGAGCCGTCGCGCAGGTCTGCGGCGAGGTCGTCGAAGATCTCGTCCTTGGGCGGCTCGATCTCCTCGAGCAACTGTTCCATCAACTGGTCGTCGTGGTCGGCCAGCGTTTCCAGCATGGCGAAGCGGGCTTCGAGCTCGCGCGCCTTCTCGTCGCCGGGAATTTCGGCGATCTCGCTCTCGGCGTATTCGCGGTAGATGTAGGCGCGCTCCAGCGCCAGGTCGATCGAGCCGACGATGACGCCGTCCTTGCGCAGCGGGATCTGGCGCAGCAACAGCGGCGTGCGACTGACCGGCTGCAGCAGCTTCAGCGTATCGCGCACGCCAGCCGGCGCCTTGTCGATCTTGTTGAGGAACAGGATACGCGGCACGCCAAGATCGTCGAGCTTGCGCATGATCAGCTGCAAGGCGGGAATCTTCTTCTCGTCGGGCTCGGCAACGACCACGGCGAGGTCGCAGGCGGCAAGGATGGGATCAGCCTCGAAGGCGAACTCCACCGAGCCGGGACAGTCGACGAAGGTGATGCTCTCGCCCATGAACTGGGTGGTGGCGAAGACCGCCTCGACGCTCATGGCATGCGCCTTGGCCTCGGCGGAGTGGTCTGAGACCGTGTTGCCGGAGGCGACCGGATGCTGCTTGGGGATAGCGCCCGTGCGGGCGAGAAGTGCTTCGAGAAGTGTGGTTTTACCGCTGGCGAAGGGACCGACGATGGCGATGCACTTCGGTCCCGTGCGTCTTCCTCCGGCGCGACTACCCATAAGAGCTGACCTCCACTCAGGCATTTTTTCCCTGAATGCGGCGGCCGGCCTGTTCGGCCGTCGCGGGCAACTACGTCTGTGGACTTCCTCCCGTCGCCCACATCGTCACACGGCTTTGAAGGCAGGGCAAGAGGATCGCAAGGCTGTGCCTGAGGCAGGCGCAAGCAAAATGCGCCGCGCTCCAAAAGCGGCATCTGATGTCGCATCTAGCCCATTGGGTAGCAGGTGCCACACTCAATATTCCCTTGGGGAACCATGACGACATCAAGTCGCGCCCATCTGGAGGAACGCAGTCTAATGTCCAGTGAACTCGATCATCTCAGCCGCCTCGTTGTCAGTGGCCGGCTGTCGCGCCGCGACTTTCTCGGCCGCGCCGCCGCACTTGGCGTGACGGCCCTGTCGGCCAACACGCTGCTTAGCAGTGCCGCGCTGGCGCAAGCGCCTGTCAAGGGCGGCATACTGAAGGCCGGCATGGTCGGCGGTGCCGCCACCGACAGCCAGGACCCGGCGACCTGGGCAAGCCAGGTGCCCTACACCATCGGCCGCTGCTGGGGCGAGCAGATGCTGGAAACGTCGCCGACCGGCGAGATCGAGCACCGGCTTGCCGAGGAATACAGCGCCTCCGACGATGCCAAGACCTGGACCTTCAAGATCCGCAAGGGCGTGACCTTCCACAACGGCAAGGACCTGACACCCGCCGACGTCGTGGCGACGCTGGAGCGCCATGCCGACGCCAATTCCAAATCGGCAGCGCTTGCCTTCGTCCAGCAGTTCGACACCGTCAAGGCCGATGGCGATACCGTCGTCATCACGCTCAAGGAGCCGAATGCCGACCTGCCTTACGTGGTCAGTGATTATCACCTGATGATCCAGCCCAACGGCGGCAAGGACAACCCGACCGAAGCCATCGGCACCGGGCCCTACAAGGTGGTGGTCAACGAGCCGGGCGTGCGCCATGTCGGCGAGTTGCACAAGGGCTATTGGGGAGCGGACAAGCGCGGTCATGCCGACCAGGTCGAGATCGTCGTCATCAACGACGCCACGGCCCGTACCTCGGCACTGCAGGGCGGGCAGGTCGACATGATCAACCGCGTCGAACCCAAGATCGTCGACCTGATCAAACGCGTGCCGGGCGTGACGATCCGCAACGTGCCGGGCAAGGGGCACTATGTCTTCATCGCCCATTGCAACACCGCACCGTTCGACAACAACGACCTCCGGCTGGCGCTGAAATACGCCGTCGACCGCGAGGAGATGGTGCAGAAGATCCTGAGCGGCTACGGCTCGGTCGGCAACGACATGCCGGTGACCAAAGCCTATGCGATGTTCTCCGACGACATCGAGCAGCGCAAATACGATCCCGACAAGGCGGCGTTCCACTACAAGAAGTCGGGCCACAGCGGGCCGGTGCTGCTGCGCACCTCCGACGTCGCTTTCCCCGGCGCCGTCGATGCCGCCCAGCTCTACCAGCAAAGTGCCGCCAAGGCCGGCATCACGATCGAGGTCAAGCGCGAGCCGGGCGACGGCTACTGGTCGGAAACCTGGAACAAGCAGCCGTTCTCGATGTCCTACTGGACCGGGCGGCCGACGCAGGACCAGGTCTATTCGATCGCCTATCTCTCCAAGGCCGAGTGGAACGACACGCGCTTCCTGCGCGAGGACTTCGACAAGCTGATCTTTGCGGCGCGCGGCGAACTCGACCAGGCCAAGCGCAAGGACCTCTACCGCCAGGCAGCGGTGATGCTGCGCGACGAGGGCGGGGTCATCGTGCCGATGTTCAACAACTACATCGATGCGACCGGCACCAGGGTCGGCGGCTGGGTCGACGACCCGAATGGCGACCTGATGGGCGGCCACGCGCTGACCAAATGCTGGGTCAACGCCTAGGCCAAGGCAGTGCGCGCCTGTTCCCCGTGACGCGGGGGACAGGCGTCTGATATCGATTGGGCATTGCGTCGAGGGTTCGGCACCAGTGAGTGCCGGCCCGCCCAGTCTTTGGCCGGGAGACCCGGTACGGGGCTGTCGAACATCTCATCGTGACTTTGCTTCGATGACGGGCCGGGCCCCGGCGTAGCCTGGATCGGTGCGCCGAAGTGCAGTTTATGCCAGCGTGCGATGTTGCTTGACCTGTCGGGTCGGAAATCGGATGGAGGGCGCAGCGAAGCCCGAGAGCGAGCCGAATTCCCAATGACCGCCGAGCGTTCGCCGATTGCCGCCGTCATCGCCCTCGGCATCACCCAGATCATCGGCTACGGCACGCTCTACTACAGCTTCTCCATTCTCGCCGCCGACATGGCCAAGGACTTGTCCTGGCCGGTCGAGTGGCTGTTCGGCGCGCTTTCGGCGGCACTGCTCGTCGGCGGGCTGACCGCTCCCTGGCTCGGCAACTGGATCGACCGCTACGGCGCAGGCCGGATCATGATGGCGGGTTCGGCCGCTGCCGCAGCAGCACTGGTTGGCTGCGCGGCAGCCCCCGACGCGGCCACTTTCGTCATTGCGCTGGTGGCGGTGCAGGTCGCATCGAACCTCGTGCAGTATGGTGCCGCGTTCGCGCTGCTCGTCCAGATCGCGCCACGGGCGGCCCAGCGCAACATCACCTATCTGACGCTGATCGCCGGTTTTGCCTCGACCGCCTTTTGGCCAATCACCTCGGCGCTGCATGCGCAGATGTCGTGGCAATCAGTCTATCTCGTTTTTGCCGTCCTCAACCTGGCCGTCTGCCTGCCGCTGCATGCCTGGCTGTCGTTTCGCCGGAGGGGACAAGGCCAGGCCGCAAGCGAACCGCACCAGCATGTCGAGGGCTCGCTTGCGACTGCCGTGCGCCCGCTCGGTTTCGCACTGATGGTGATTGCGCTTTCGGTGCAGAATCTCTTGAGCGCGGCGGTGCTTGTCCACATGGTGCCGCTGCTCTCCGGCTTGGGGCTTGGCGCCACGGCTGCGGTCGTCGGCACGTTGTTCGGGCCCGCCCAGGTGCTCAGCCGCTTCATCAACATGGTGGTCGGCATCAACCTGCCGCCGCTGACGCTTGCAGCGATTTCGGCGGCGCTGATGACCGCTGGCGTCGGCGTGTTGGTGGCCACCGCTCCATCGATCGCGGGCGCAATGATATTCGCGATCATCTTCGGCATGGGCAACGGCCTGTTCAGCATCGTCACCGGCGCGCTGCCGTTGGCGCTGTTTGGCAGCGACGGCTATGGCAGGCTCCAGGGCCGTGCCATGTCGGCCCGGCTGATCGTGTCGGCGGTCGCGCCGTTCGCGCTGGCCTTCGCCATGGCCAAAATAGGCATTTCGTGGTCGCTGGCCTTCACCATGCTGCTCGGCGTGGCAGCGCTGGTGATCTTCGCCGCGATCGGCAGGCTTGCCGGCCGCCCGTAGCGCAGGGCATCGACGAGCCGGGCGAAGGCCGAGGACGATTGCCGGCGGCGTCTCGGGATGAGGTCAGGCGGCGTGCCAGGCCTGCAGCTGGGCGAGCGATGCCGTGGCGCCACCGCAGACGATCATCAGCACGCGCTCAAAGCGAGCCAGCGCGCCAGCATGCCCATAGGCAAGCGCGAGCGTCGCGCCGCAGGCCGGCTCGACCAGAACGCGGTGGTCGTCGACGAAGCGCAGGCAGGCCTCGACGGCGGTGCGGTCGCTGACCACCACGCTGTCGACGGCGCTGTTCTGCGTCACCTCGAAGGCGCGCTCGCTGACCATGCGGGCGCCAAGCGAGGTGGCGATGCTGGTGATCGCCGGAAGCTGTATGCGTTCACCCGCCTTGATCGACGCTGCCAGCGAAGCCGCGCCCTCGGTCTCGACCGCGACGATGGGGATATGCGCCAGGCCGTTGCGCGCCAGGCCCTCGACGACGCCCGACATCAGCCCACCGCCGCCGACCGACACGGCGACGGCATCGAAGGACAGCCCTTCGGCGACGACCTCGTCGATCATCGTCGCATGGCCGGTCCAGAGCAGCGGATCGTCAAAGGGGTGGATGAAGGCGGTGTCCGTATCGAGCGCCGACATGGCGCGCTCGTTGGCCTCCTGCCAGGAGGCGCCATGGACGATGACCTCGGCGCCTTCCTGGCGGATCAGGGACTTGGCCAGTTCCGTTGCCGTCTCGGGAACGAAGACCGAGACGGGGATGCCGAGCCGGTGGCCGGCATAGGCGACCGCGATGCCGGCATTGCCGCCAGAGGACGAGACGAAGCGGCGCTTGCCGCCCGTAGCATGATGTTCGCAGGCAGCGCCGATGCCGCGAATCTTGAACGAGCCCGGCGGCTGCAGCGCATCCATCTTCAGCCAGATCGACCGACCGCCGGCCAGGCTCAGCGGGCGGGATTCGAGCAGAGGCGTGTTGATGTGCAGGGGCATGGGTTTCAGACCTCGGGGAAGATGTCTGGCGCTTATGAGCCATGTAAAAGACCCGCGCCAGCAAGCAGGTGCGGGAAACGACCGAGCCAGCGCCCTTGAGCCGCCGGCAGATGCCGTCAGGGCGCTGCCTGCGGTATCGGGAACGCCTGCAGCAACCTGTCCACGGCCGGCATGTCGCCTGAAATGCGGGCATCGCCTGATTTCACCGCCGCATCGATGCTGACGCCGCCGAACAGGATGCTGTCGAGCACGCTCGACGTGCCCGAGAATATTGCCTGCGCCGACATCAGGGCCTCGTCACCGAACCGGATGTCGAGCCCCTCAGGCGTTCCGGAGACGACCGCCGTGCCGTCGGGCATGTCGAGGCAGACGCAGAAGCTGCCGTTGTCGCATGGCGTGTACATCGCCCGCATCGCCAGGAGCAGTCCGGCGCGGCTGATGGGCAGACCCTGTTCCAGGAACGGCGAACGCGCGGCCCATTTGCCCAGTGTCACGATGGTGTCCTCGAGCTCGCTGCCCCATTCGGTCAGTTCGTAGATCCATGACGCGGCGGGCGGCGGCAGCTTGCGCCGGCGCACGATGCCCGTCTCCTCCAGCGTTTCCAGGCGCTGCGTCAGCACGTTGGGGCTGATGCCCCGCAGGTCGGTGCGCAGGTCGGTGAAACGCTTCGGTCCGAAGAGCAGTTCGCGCACGACGAGCAGCGCCCAGCGCTCGCCGATCAGATCGAGCGCATGGGCGGTCGCGCACCCGTCATCGTAGCTTCGGCTCTTCGTGGTTCGCATTAAAAACTCAGTAGTTGCTTTTTAGGACTAGATAGTTCACACATATTTACCTTGTCACGCAGGCGCCTGACGATCAAGCGCTCCAGGGAGACGATGATGGACGAGCATGACGAAATGCCCCGGGCGGGGCGGCGCGAATGGGCGGCTATGGCAATCCTGGCCTTGCCATGCCTGCTCTATTCGATGGACCTGACGGTGCTGAACCTCGCCGTTCCAGAGCTTGCTGCCGACCTCGATCCGACGCCCGCCCAGCTGCTGTGGATGGTCGACATCTACGGCTTCATCCTCGCGGCAGCACTGATCCCGATGGGGGTTTTCGGCGACCGCGTCGGCCGCAGGCGGCTGCTGCTGTGGGGCGCATTCGCTTTCGGCGTGGCGTCGCTGCTCGCCGCCTTCGCCAGTTCGGCGCCGATGATGATCGCGGCACGCGCACTGATGGGCATCGCCGCGGCGACGCTCGCGCCGTCGACCCTGTCCATGGTCCGCAACCTGTTTCCGCATCCAGAGGACCGCAGCAAGGCCATCGGCGTGTGGATCGCCAGCTTCTCCGCCGGCGGCGCCGTCGGTCCGCTGGTCGGCGGCGTGCTGCTCGAATATTTCTGGTGGGGCTCGGTGTTCCTCATCAACCTGCCCGTCATGGCGCTGCTTCTGGTTCTCGGCCCGAAGATGCTGCCGGAGGCCCGCGACGGCACAGCGCCGCGCCCCGACATGGCGAGTGCTTTCGGCCTGCTGGTGGCGGTTCTCGGCCTGGTCTATGCGATCAAGAAGGTGGCGATGGACGGCTGGAGCGGCGAGGCCGGCCTTGCGCTGTCGCTGAGCATCGTCGCCACGGCGCTGTTCCTGCGCCGGCAGCGGCGGCTCACGGTTCCGTTCCTCGACCTAGACATGTTTGCCTCGCCGCGCTTTTCGGCGGCGCTGACGATCAACATTTTCGGCTTCTTCGTCGCCTTCGGCATGTTCCTGCTGGTGGCGCTCTACTTCCAGCTCGGCCTCGGCTTGACGGAGCTGCAGGCCGGGCTGGCTTCGGCGCCGTCGGGCGTGGCCTTCATCGCTGGATCGCTTGCCGCGCCGGCGATTGCAGCACGCATCGGCACAGTCCCGCTGATGGCGCTCGGCTTCGTCGTCGCCGCAGCCGGCTTCGCGCTGGCGGGTGCCGCTGCTGCGAGCGGCGACCTCATGCTGATGATCTCTGCCTACTGCCTGTTCTCGCTCGGGCTTGCCCCTGTCTTCACCATGACGACCGACATCATCGTCGGCTCGGTGCCGGCATCGCATGCCGGTGCCGCCGCCGGCTTGTCCGAGGCGAGCACCGAACTCGGCGGCGCCTTCGGCATTGCCGTGCTCGGCAGCCTGCTGACGATGCTCTACCAGTTGGCGCTCGCCGACTATCCGCAACTCGCCGATCTGCCGATGAGCGCGGCACTGGGGCCGGACAGCTCGGGTGCGCATCTGGAGACGGCGCGTGAAGCCCTGGGGCAGGCGCTCGAGACGACGGCATATCTGTGCAGCGCCATCGCCGTCTGCGGCGCTGCATTGACCTTGATCATCCGCAAGCGCGACGGCCTGCTGACCGAAACGCAAGGCACCTGAGGCGTGGCTGCGGGGCATCGTCCGCAGCCCATATATGGCCCGGCAGGTTCGCGCCTGCTGGCTTTGCCACAGCCCTTTATATCAGCGATGCATCATTCATCATAAATGGAAGTGTCGGCGGTGACAGCAGTTGGTCCAAGTGTTGCCGCGTTGCCCGATCGCGTTGACTGTGAAATCCTGCGGATGCCCCTGTAGAGGCCAGCCTGAGAACTGCGATCCAACAGATCCAAACTGCAATGGCAATTGAAAGGACTGCGGACATGCTAAATTCGATGCGGCACGTACTTCTTGCAACCTCCGTCGCCCTGGTCTGGGCCGCCCCCGCGGGCGCGCAGAGCGAAACGACCAACCAGGCCATCGACCAACAGCTCGGCGATCACACCAAATACGAGGCCGTGATCAAGGCCCTGCAGACGGCGGTTGCGGCGCATGACGCGGCGGGCGTGGCCGAGCTTGTGAGCTACCCGATCGGCGTGAGCGTCAACGGCAAGGAAACCCACATCAGGTCGGCGAAGGCGTTTGCCGAGCACTATGACGGGATTTTCACGCCATCAATCACCAAGGCGGTCACCGATCAGAAGTACGAGGACCTGTTCGTCAACTACAAGGGCATCATGTTCGGCGACGGGCAGGTATGGATCAATGGCATCTGCCATGACAACGCCTGCAAGGAATTCGACGCAAAGGTCGTCACCATCCAGGAAGGCCCCGGCAAATAGACGGACTGCAGACGCGGCCTCGACAAGGGAAAGTGACGGGCACTTGATGCCTTCGGCTTTGGTCCGCACCAAACCTCGCGCATCGATAGCTTAGGGCCGCCTGCGCGGCATATTTGCCCGAGCCCGAGCTCTTAGAAATGCTCCATCGCGAGCTTGCCCTTGGAGGCCTTTGCGGCGCCTGCGGCTAGCTCCGCCAGCGTGACCTTGCCGAATTTTGCCAGCAGGATCGTCGCGGCCTCGTCCATCGCCTCGGCGAGCGAGACATTGACCGCCTCTTCGACGGTGCAGTTCGGGTTGTCGCCGGCGAGGCCGATGGCGAAGAGCTGCGGCGCGCCGAGCGCCTTGTGGATGTCGAGCAGCGTTATCTCCTCCAGCGGTCGCGCCAGCACCCAGCCGCCGCCATGCCCTTTCTCCGAGCGGACATAGCCCTGGTCGCGCAGTCCGGCCATGGTCCGGCGCACGACCACCGGGTTGGTGCCGAGCATCGTCGCGATGGCATCTGACGTGGCGGTGCCCTCGTGGTGCTGCATGTGGATCAGCACATGCAGCATGCGGGAGAGGCGGGTGTCGGGTCTCATCGCAGTCTTCTTTCGCGCGGTTCAGTCGCCTTCGGCGGCTGAGCAGACCTAACAGATGCGCGATCACGCAACAACAGGAGTTGCGTGAAACTTGACGTCGTCGATCATGTAACTTATGAAGTATCGTGATATTCCGAAGGGCCATCAGGCCTGCCGGGCAAGTGCAACACATCAAGGAACTGCGGTCATGAATTTCGACGTTGTCATTGTCGGGGGCAGTTATGCGGGGATTTCGGCCGGGCTGCAGCTTGCACGTGCCCGGCGCAAGGTTCTGGTGGTCGACGCGGGTGAGCGCCGCAACCGCTTCGCCGCGCAGTCCCATGGCTTCCTCGGCCAGGATGGCCGGGAACCGGGAGCGATTGCCGCCGACGCGCGGACGCAACTCGAACGCTACCCTGATGTCACCTGGATCGAGGGCAGGGCGGAGGGCGCGCGGCGGCAAGAAGGTGGCTTCGCCATTGGCCTCGGCAGCGGCCATGTCGAGATCGGCAGGCGGCTGATCCTGGCGGCGGGGGTCTCCGACAGCCTGCCCGATATACCCGGCCTGCGCGAGCGCTGGGGGCGGTCCGTGTTCCATTGCCCTTATTGCCACGGCTACGAGCTGGACCAGGGCCGGATCGGCGTGCTCGCCGTGTCGGAGCATTCCATGCATCACGGCCTGATGCTGCCGGACTGGGGCACGACGACGCTGTTCACCAACGGCGCTTTCGTTCCGGATGCCGATCAGTTGCGCCAGCTTGCGACGCGGGGCACGGCAGTCGAGACGGCGCTGGTTCGAGAGGTCAGGGGCGAGGGCGCTGACGTCGTGCTCGATGATGGCCGCGTGGTCGCGCTGGACGGGCTGTTCACCATGCCGAGGACATCGCTCCAGATCCCTTGGGTCGAACAGCTGGGCTGCGAACTGGAGACCGGGCCGATGGGGCCATTCATCAGGACCGATGCGATGAAGCAGACAACAGTGCGAGGCGTGTTCGCCTGCGGCGATATTGCGCGCGCGGCCGGCTCGGTCGCGCTGTCGGTTGGTGACGGCGCCATGGCCGGGGCGGCCACGCATCGTTCGCTGATGTTCGAGGCAGACTGAGCCTTGAGCGCCCAAAGAAAAAGCCCGGCAGGAGCGAACCTGCCGGGCTTCTTGTTGTCAGGAATGACCGCAATCAGTCCTTGGCGTTGAGGTTGGTGCCGAGCGTGTCCTTGACGAACAGCGTGCCGACAATCAGCGACATGGCGGCAATGGCGATCGGATACCAGAGGCCGTAGTAGATATCGCCTTTCGCTGCGCTCATCGCGAAGATGATGGCGGGCAGCAGTCCGCCGAACCAGCCGTTGCCGATGTGATAAGGCAGCGACATGCCGGTGTAGCGGATACGCGTCGGGAACATCTCGACAAGGATCGCGGCGATCGGGCCGTAGACCATGGTCACGTAGATGACCAGCACGAACAGAATAGCGATGACCATCGGCCAATTCACCTGGTCGGCGGGAGCAACCATCTTGAAGGCGCCCGCGCCGGGTACGGTGTAAACAGCCACCTCGGTCGCGCCGGCTGCCTCCTCGGCAGTGATCAGCTTGTCCTTGATGGCCTTGTCGACTGGAACCATCGCCTTGTCGCCGGCGCGGATTGCGGCGGCGTCGAGCGCGAGTTTCGGATTGCCGGCAACCAGTGCATCGAGCTTGGCGTCAACCACCTTGGCCGGGTCGCGGACCAGCGGGTAGCCGCCGTCCTGAAGGGCTGTGTTGATGCCTTTTGCCAACGCAGCGCTCTTTGCTGCGGCATCCGCACCTGCGGCGACCGCATCATAGGATTGGACGGTTTCCTCGCCGATCTTGACGGTAGCTGCTGTGCCGGCCGCGGCGGTCGCGACGATGTCATAAGGAACCGAGCTTTTGGTCAGGAAGTCCGTCGCGATATCGCACGACGTCAATGGCTTTCTGGTGCCAACGGGATTGAACTGGAAGTTGCAATCGCCGGGGGCGGCGGTCACCGTTGCCCGCACGTTCTGCTGTGCGGTGGCGAGTGCCGGGTTAGCGGCCCAGGTCAGTGCCTTGAACAGCGGGAAGTAGGTGACGATGGCGAGTGCCAGGCCTGCCATGATGATCGGCTTGCGGCCGATCTTGTCGGACAGCCAGCCGAAGACGACGAAGAACATCGTGCCGAGCGCCAGCGAGATGGCGATCATGATGTTGACCGACTGCGCGTCGACCTTGAGCACGTTGGTCAGGAAGAACAGCGCGTAGAACTGGCCCGAGTACCACACCACTGCCTGGCCGGCGGTGAGGCCGAACAGTGCGAGCAGGGCGATCTTGGCGTTCTTCCACTGGCCGAAGGCTTCCGACAGCGGCGCCTTGGAGCCCTTGCCCTCGTCCTTCATACGCTGGAAAGTCGGCGATTCCGACAGCGAAAGCCGGATCCACACCGAGATGCCAAGCAGCACGGCCGAAAGCAGGAATGGAACGCGCCAGCCCCAGGCGGCGAATTCTTCCTTGCTCATCATGCCCTGGATGACCAGGATGATGACCAGCGACAGGAACAATCCGAGGGTTGCGGTGGTCTGAATCCACGAGGTGTAGTAGCCGCGACGGTCGTCGGGCGCGTGCTCGGCGACATAGGTCGCGGCACCGCCATATTCACCACCGAGCGCCAGGCCCTGCAGCATGCGCAGCACGATCAGGATGATCGGGGCGGCGATGCCGATGGAGGCCGCACCGGGTAGCAGGCCGACCAGAAAAGTCGACATGCCCATGATCAGGATCGTTACCAGGAAGGTGTATTTGCGGCCGACGAGATCGCCGATGCGGCCGAAGACCAGCGCGCCGAAGGGGCGTACCAGGAAGCCCGCAGCGAAGGCGAGCAACGTGAAGATGTTGCGCGTCCCTTCCGGATATTGGGTAAAGAAGTTAGCGCCAATGAAGGCGGCGAGGGCCCCGTAGAGATAGAAGTCGTACCATTCGAAAACGGTGCCGAGCGAAGAAGCGAAGATGACCTTCTTCTCTTCTCGCGTCATGCCGCGCCCGCGGGCGTCGGCTGTTGCCGAAATTGCCATAGATGTCTCCTCCCAGAGTGCCGGCGGTAAGGGTGGAGAGCAATCTCCGCGCGAATCCGCCTGACCTAACCACGTCGAATTGATAACGCCGCAAGACGGGCATTATCCATCGCTGCTTTGGGATTATGACTTTGGTCGTAGAAGCAAACGCGAAGTCATTTCGACCATCATGTTGCGTTGCAAACGACGATGCAGGGGCTTGGCCGAGAAGAGGCGGGCCGCAAGCTTGGCGCGGCCCGTATGGGCAGGCCGCCAATTTCAAACATTCTGGCCGATGCTGCCCGGCGCCGAGTTGCGTCGCCGGGCAGACTGGTAGGGAAGCGGACTTAGGCGGCCCGCTCTTCCTTTTCAACGAGGTAGCCGCGATCGCGCAGCCACCTTGCGATGATGATTTCAACCATCGACGACACCGAGCGGTGGTCGTCCTTGGCCGCCTTGACGAGCGCCTCCTTGAGGTCGCGTTCGATACGGAATCCGAGAGGATGAGTCTTAGACATGATAATTCCTGAGACTGTTTCGGGAGTGTCCCGGGGGATGAGGGCCAGATGGCGGCGACGGCCCATAGGCGTGGTCGCGGTCATCAGGTCATGCGGCGCAGGTGGGGCGCGTTGCGCCGTCAGGCCCGAACTGGAGGCGCGCGCGGCTCGCTGGTTCGGTAGCGCAGGAAGCTGAAAAGCGGGTCGATCGACTGCGAACCGCCGATCAGGTCGACGGCTGGAACGGCACTGGAGACGCGCAGCAAGGCGCCGTCGTCACTGCCGTCGCCGTTGCTTTCGGCGAGGGGCAGGCACGTGTCGCTGCAGGCCGGAAGTGCAAACGGGTCGTCCGCGAGGCGATGGGAGCTATCGGGGGCCGACAGGCGTGCTTCAGGATGATAGCCGCCAGCTTGAGCGTGGCTCGATGCAACCGAGGCCGTGAGGGCAGCAAAAACCGGCAACAGCAATAACAACAGGCGCGTGAGCAAACTTGTGCTCCTTCGTCCCTGCTGCTGCTGTCTGCGCTGATACAATTGCTGCCTCTGACTGCCTCTGCATACCTCCGCCTGACAGGGCGGATATAGTTATTTTAGAGTAACAGATTAGACCGGCACGGCAATATGCAAATGTATGATAGCGTATGAGATTCAGAATGTTTCTGTTGACGTCTGCATACAATTTCAGGTTGCTTTATGCAACCGGCAAATGAAAACCCGGCCGAAGCCGGGTTCCCGTTCGCCCATCGGGCCTGCTTAGGCAAGCGAGGCGGTGAAACGCTGGATGCGCGTGCAGGCCTCTTCCAGAAGTGCTTCCGACGTGGCGTAGGAGATGCGGAAATTCGGGCCGAGGCCAAAGGCCGAACCGAACACCACCGCCACGCCTTCGGCTTCGAGCAACTCGGAGCAGAAGGTTTCGTCGCCGTCGATGACCTTGCCGGATTGCGTCTTCTTGCCGATCAGGCCGGCACAGGACGGGTAGACGTAGAACGCGCCTTCCGGCGACGGGCAGGTGATGCCGCGTGCCTGGTTGAGCATCGACACGACGAGGTCGCGGCGGTTCTGGAAGATCGCCTTGTTCTTGGCGATGAAGTCCTGCGGACCGTTGAGCGCTTCGACCGAAGCCCATTGGGCGATGGTGCAGGCGCCCGAGGTCTGCTGGCCCTGGATCATGTCCATTGCCTTGATCAGCTGTACCGGACCGGCGGCATAGCCGATGCGCCAGCCGGTCATGGCATAGGCTTTCGACACGCCGTTCATCGTCAGCGTGCGGTCATAGAGCTTGGGCTCGACCTCGGCGATGGTCTTGAAGACGAAGTCGCCATAGGTGAGGTGCTCGTACATGTCGTCGGTCAGCGTCCAGACATGCGGATGCCTGAGCAGCACGTCGGCGATGGCGCGCAGCTCGGCTTCCGTATAGGCGGCGCCCGACGGGTTCGACGGCGAATTCATCAGCAGCCACTTGGTCTTCGGCGTGATCCTGCGCTCAAGTTCCGCTGCCGTCAGCTTGAAGCCGTTGTCGATCGAGGTTTCGGCGAACACCGAGGTGCCGCCGCAGATCGCCACCATCTCGGGATAGCTGACCCAGTAGGGGCGGGGGATAATGACCTCGTCGCCCGGGTTCAGCGTCGCCATGAAGGCGTTGAACAGGATCTGCTTGCCGCCGGTGCCGACGATCGTCTGCTCGGGCTTGTAGTCGAGATTGTTCTCGCGCTTGAACTTCTTGGCGATGGCCTCGCGCAGGGGCACGATGCCGGAAACCGGTGGATACTTGGTCTCGCCGCGGCGGATCGCTTCGATCGCCGCGTTCTTGATATTGTCGGGCGTGTCGAAGTCGGGCTCGCCGGCGCCCAGGCCAATGATGTCTCGGCCGGCATTTTTCAGCTCGCGCGCTTTCTGCGTGACCGCGATGGTCGCGGAAGGCTTAACGCGGGAAAGGGCATCGGCAAGAAAGGCCATGACTTCAGGTCTCCGGTTCGGAAAGGACGCGGTCGCTCGACCGCCTTTGCGCATCCAACGGAATGCGCGGCGCTGTAATGTCGCATGACGCAGGGAATCGCAAGCGGATTGACGTTTCCGGCGCCTTCGATGTGCTGGTCCAGGGGCAGGGTGGAAGCTGTGCATAAACAGTCGGCTGGGCGGCGGTCGTTCAAGTTTGAGGCATTGCGTTAACCGCCGATCAAATCTTCGATGAGATTTTGGCAGAGCAATTTCGCCAAGCATTCCGGAAATAGGACGGACCGTGTCGAAGAGCATCGGGCTCGCCCAAATCATCCGGCACGACGACGGATCCGCGTCCGGCGTCTGGGGCGTGCATGCCCTGCGCAGCGCGTTTCAGCCGATTTTCGCCTTTCAGTCTGGCCGCTTGCTGGTCACCGCTTTCGAAGGGCTGATCAGGCCGTTTCGCGGCACGGAGGCCGTGCCGCCGGGCATCTTTTTCGCCGGCGTGGAAGGCATCGAGCGGCTGCATGTCGAAACGCTGACCCGCACGCTGCATCTGCTGAACGCGGCAGTGTTCCTGCCCAAGGAAGCGTCGATCTTCATCAACTTCGATCCGTCGGTCTTTCTCGACCGTTCGATCTCGGAGCATGCGCTGCGCGACATGCGCCAGGTGCTCAACGAAACCGGCATCGATCCGCGCCGCATCGTCTGCGAGGTCACCGAGAAGAAACCGGCTTCGGAAGACGCGCTGTTCGAATTCGTCAGGGCGCTCAAGGGCGGCGGCTTCCGCATCGCCGTGGACGATTTCGGCTCGGACGAATCCGACATCAAGCGCATCCGCGACATCAAGCCCGACATCGTCAAGTTCGACGCCCACTGGATCAGCCGGCTGATGGAATCGGGGGCCGGGTTCGCGCTGCTCAAGGAGATGGTGGCGAACTTCGAGGACAAGGGCATCCGCACGGTTTTCGAGGGGCTCGAGGAAAGCTGGCAGCTGCAGTTGGCCGAGCGCTCCGGCGCCTCGATGGTGCAGGGCTTTGTTCTTGCGCTGCCGGAAATCGTGCCAGCGAACTTTTCCCATTTCGAACCGGTGGCGCCCGAAGCCGCCGGAGACCACAGGGCGGCGCTTGTGCCCGCCGGTGTTGCCGATGCGGTTGCAGTTCGCGCGCCGCGATCAAGCCGAAGCTTCGGCAAGAGGACATTGCATGAGTGACGCGTCTTTCGGGTTTGGCGAACTGCCTCAGGATCTGACCGCCAGAATCGTCGCTGACGAAGTTGGACTGGAGTTTGGCGTCCACGGCGAGTTTCGCTTGCGTTGTGCGATCCAGCCGATCTTCAGGCATGAGGATGGCCGCCTGACGCCGATTGCGGCCGACGCGCGCGTCGTGCCTTACCGCGAGGGCCGACCGGTGGCTGCCGCGGAATTCCTCGCCGAGGTGGCTGACGAAGAGCGCGCGATCGTAGGACGCGCCTGGGCGGTGTTGCCGCTCGCCAACGTCCACAACATGGGCCTCAAGGGCATCGCGCTGTTGTTCAGGCAGGACATCAACGACGATGCCCCTGATCTCGATGATCTCAGCTTCATGGTTCGACGGCTTAAGGGCGAAGGTTTTGAGGCATCGCAACTGATCTGCGAGATTGGTGGCGACGAACAGCTCGCCTGTTCGCTGCGCGCGCTGGGCATGCGCGTCGCACTTGGCCATCATGGGGCAGCGCAGCAGGACGGCGACGCGGTCAAGCGCGTGCTGCCTGACATTGTCAGGCTTGATCGTGCCTCGTTTGAACGTTTCTGCGCCGATGCCGCGACCGGGCGGTTGCTGCGCCCAGTGGTTTCGGAACTCAAGACGCTTGGTGCGGACGTGCTTGTCGAGGGCATCGACAATGAGAGCCGTCTGGAGATCGCCCTTGGTGCCGGTGTCGACCTGTTGCAGGGCGACCTGCTCGAACCGGCAAAGCTGGTCGGCAGCATCTTCGCCGAAGGGCCGCGCGAGACATCGCAATATCGCCGCGGCGAATGCGTGGTGGTGCCGCTGTTCGGCTGACATCAAGGCGAAACATCACGAAAGCTGATGCCTCGCACCAGAACAATTCGCTGGATCGACTCGCCCCGAAAACGATAATCGCTGGCCAAACGGGGTGAACGCGATGATCACGATCTATGGAATGAGCGACAGCGGCAACAGCTACAAGCCGCGGCTTTTGATGGCCAAGCTCGGCCGGGCGTTCCGGCATGTTGAAACCAGCTCGCGCGACGGCTCGACACGCACGGCCGCCTACCTCGCCAAGAACGCCAACGGCAAGGTGCCACTGCTCGAACTCGAGGATGGCCGCTTCCTTGCCGAGTCCAATGCGATCCTGCTGCATCTGGCCGAGGGGACCCGGCTGCTGCCAACCGACGCCTACCAGCGGGCATTGGTCTATCAATGGCTGTTCTTCGAACAATACAGCCACGAACCCTTCGTTGCCGTTCGGCGGACGATGTTTCTCTACCCCGAGCGCGCCGCCCAGGCGACGCCGGAGCGCATGCAAGCGCTGCTCGAGGGCGGCAACAAGGCGCTCGGCGTGATGCAGGTGCAACTTGCGAAGACGCCGTTCCTGGCGGGCGATGCGATGAGTGTCGCCGACATAGCTCTCTATGCCTACACCCATGATGCGACAGTCGGTGGCTATGACCTGGACGCGTTTCCTGACGTCAAAGCCTGGCTTGCCCGGGTGACGGCCGATGAGGGGCATGTGCCGCTCACCTGGCTGCCCTGAAATTGCGCCTATGAATGCAAAAGGCCCGAAGATCGGATCGATCTTCGGGCCTTTTTCTTATGTCGCGCTCAGCGTCGAGATAACTTTGTCGCCATATCGTGCCTAAGCGCAAAAAGAAAAAGGCGGGGTGTAACCCCGCCTTCCGCTGTCAGCAGCTGATCCTGGTTCCATGGACCCGAGGCTCACGGCAATCTGCCGCATCGTCCTTCCGGGTCCTGGTTCCGGCGCGCTTGTCGCGCGGCCGCCAGTACATGCGTGACTTGCAACGCAATCGGAGCTTTCGCTCCCGCGCGCCTTAAATCAGACTGCCTTCAAAGCTCCGGCAGACGAGCGGCCCGTACGACGGTCCTGCTCGATCTCGAAGCTAACCTTCTGGCCGTCAGCCAGCGAGCCCATGCCCGAACGCTCAACAGCGGAGATGTGGACGAAAACGTCCGCGCCACCGGCGTCGGGCTGAATGAAGCCGAAGCCCTTGGTTGCGTTAAACCACTTAACGGTGCCAGTTGCCATTTTGAATATCCTTGTCGTTTGCAGTTATTCTTGACCAAGCGAGCATGCCCAGTCGTTGTATCGAGATTTTGGGGAGAGACGTCTGCAAACGCGAGAGTGTCGCGGGGCACGGATCTGTCGGCCGAAATATCAACGTGCCCGATATAAGGGCAATCGGCGCCAAGTGCAAGCCCTTCCAAATAGTGGATGCCTGAAACCGGCCCCAATTGCCATGCAACCATGGCGGGCGCAGGGTGTTATATTGCGTGGCGCCGCGGCATTGCAGGCGATGCTAGGCAAGGCGCTGTAACGTTCAACCGGCGTACGAAGTTCGGGAGGTCATCATGAGAGCCATATTGCTTGCCGCGTGCCTGACACTGCTGGCCGCCGATGCGCAGGCCGCCTCGCGCTATGTATCGACGAAAATGAGCTGCGCCCAGACGCAGAGCGTGGTGCGCAACCAGGGGGCGGTGATCCTGCGCTGGACATCGCCGACGTCGGGCGTGCCGCGCTACGACCGCTATGTCGCCAACGACCATTTCTGCTCGGCCGGCGAAGAGGCGCAGCGGGCGTATGTGCCCACCGCCGACGCGCGGTCCTGCCCGGTCTATAACTGCAAGCGAATCGAGCGCGACTTCTTCAAGCGCCGGCTGTTTCCGCTGCGCCACTGAACTCACTCTGAGAGGTTGAACGGTCCGGCGCGCCAGAGCACGACATATGGCTCTGCTGCGCCATGTCGGCAGCAGCGATTCGATCGCTGTCAGAACCCGAACGACGCCTGGGTGGTTTGAGGCGGGCCGACGCGCACGCCTTCGAGCACCAGCATCTTTTCCTTCATGTTCGAGCCGCCCGTTGCCGAGAAGCCGCCGATCTTGCCGCCAGCGGCCAGGATGCGGTGGCACGGGATGACAAGGGGAATCGGGTTGGCGCCCAGTGCCGAGCCGGTTTCGCGGAAAAGTCCCTTGCGGCCGGCTTTTTCCGCCAGTCCGCCATAGGTGGTGGTTTCCCCATAGTGAAGGTTTCTGGCGGCGGCGTAGATGTCGCGGCGGAAATCGTCGACGCCGGCAAGATCGACCGGCACTTCGGAGAAGTCGACGTCTGCGCCATCGGCATAACGCCTGATGTCGGCGATCAGGTTGGTGATCCATAACGGCGGCGTGCGATCGCCTGCCACCACGCCGTGACCGGCAAGGCGCAGCAACCGGCGCTCGGCGGCGGCATGGGTTTTCTCGGGCAGGCAAAGCCGGGTCAGGCCGTTGTCGCTCCACGCCAGCGCCATGAAACCGAGCGCGGTTTCGAATACGGCATGAGCGGGCAGGGGGTAAGAGATAGAGGCGTCCATGACCGTTCCTTTCGTCCTCGCGGCAGGCGTGAATTCGGTACAAAGAGGGAACAATTTGCCATGATCTGCGACCGCATGCCACCCGAAAACCGCATCTGCCTGTGGATTGCCCGGGCTCATACGTTGTTGTAGAGAGTTTCGGGCGGGACGAAATCATTAACAGAGTGTGCATTTGCCGGCGATAAAGACCCACCTGCTGATCTCGGCGGTATTGGCGACGGCGCTGCTGTCGGGCTGCCAGACCAACACAGCGGCCCTCAGCACCGATCTCTCGACGGGTGCCGACGTCGCCTTGAGTGCCGACACGGCCCTTGCATCATCCACCGTTGCCGACCTCACGCTGCCTGAAACCGTGGCGGTGGTCCCCACTTCATACGCTTCCGCCGAAACGTCGGCGGCGACAGCCGTGCTGGCTGCTGCTGCCCCCACAGCCGAGGCTTTGGATGTCGCGGTTGCAGCTGACGCCACTGTGCCGGCAGGCGAAGCCGCTGCCGTGACTGTGGCCGCTGCGCCGACGGTGCCTGCTGCGGATGCCACCAAGATTGTCGCCGTTGCTGCCGCCGTACCTGCAACTCCGGCTCTGGCCAAGACACCGGTCGACCCGATGTCGGTGCCGATGGCTGGTGGCGATGTCGTCGTTGTTGCCGGAGCGCCGAAGCTGACCGGCGAATTCCCATCCGCGCCGACGATCGCCGACCATGCCCTGCCGGCCAGCGCGCCGGTGCCGGCGAGCTACCAGGTCGCGTCGCTGGGCAATGTCGCGCCCGAAAGCTTTGCCACCTCGTCCTATGCCGCGCCCGACAGCCCGGCGCTTGCGTCGCGCGGCAAGATCGACGAGCTGATCTCGAAATACGCGGCCCTCTACGAGGTGCCCGAACGGCTGGTGCGGCGCGTGGTCAACCGCGAAAGCACCTTCAATCCGCTGGCCTATAACAGGGGCCATTGGGGCCTGATGCAGATCAAGCACGCGACAGCGCGCGGCATGGGCTATGACGGCCCGGCGCGCGGCCTGTTCGATGCCGAGACCAATTTGAAATACGCGGTCAAATACCTGCGCGGCGCCTGGATGGTGGCCGACGGCAACGAGGACCAGGCCGACAAGCTCTACCAGAGCGGCTACTATTACCACGCCAAGCGCAAGGGCCTGCTCGACGAGACCGGGTTGGGCCGCGACCGCGCCCGCCATCGCGGCTAGACTTGCCGATGCCGTCGCCGCAGGGGGAGAACGACGTCCGTCTGCGCAGGGTGTTGCCCGGTGACCTGCAGCCGCCGCGCTGGCCCGCCGGATTTGCGATGCGGACGTTCCAGGCCTCCGACGCAGTTGCACTTTACGATCTGCTGGAACGCGTCTTCGACGACGGCATGAACGGCCCGTTCGACCAGTGGTGGTCGAGGCTGTCTGCCGATGCTGATTTCGATCCCGAACTTTGCTTCCTGGTCTTCGACGGCGAGGGCCGGCTGGCCGGGGCCGCCCTGAGCTGGACCAGCGGCTTCCTGAAAGACCTTGCCGTCGCCCCCGCCTTTCGCGGCAAGGGTATCGCCGAAGCATTGCTGTGGCACATCTTTGCCACCTTCGCCGCGCGGGGCGTGAGCCACATCGACCTCAAGACCAACCTGATCGACAACGCCGCCGCTGTCCGGCTCTATGTCAGGCTCGGCATGAGCGAGGTCGATTGGGGTGGGTAATTGGATGCAACCAAAAATAGAATTGACTTTGAATATTCTATTTTAGATTGCATGAATACATGAACGGCGTTACGCTGTCTCCTTCACGCAGCCAAGGGGAGGGATCAGCATGGCCGGGCCGAATCTCAGGCAACGTATCGGACACGGTTTCGTCAGCCGCCAGGTGGTGGCGGAAAACGCCGCCATCGCCGCGGCCCAGCAGGGCGCTGGCGCCGAGGGCTTCGCGCCGCTTGCGGTCGGTGGCGCCAAGGGCGAGGCCTTCTTCGACTTCATGTTCGGCGAATTGCGCGGCAAGGGGCTGAAGGCGGATGACGCGCCGCTGTTCGAGCTGGCCAAGGCGATGGTCGAACCCGACCTTGCCGCGAATGATCCCGGCCAGGCCGCGCTCGACAATCCCGCCATTCCGGCCGGCTTCACCTATCTCGGCCAGTTCGTCGACCACGACATCACGCTCGACCTGACGCCGCTGGCCGATGCGCAGGCCGACCCGGAGATGACGCGCAACTTCCGCACGCCGGGGCTCGATCTCGACTGCGTCTATGGCGCGGGGCCCGGACCGCACCGCTTCCTGTTCGAACGGGCGCCGAATTCCAGCGGCGAGATGGTCGACACGCCGAAACTTCTGCTCGGGACGGCGGAAGCCACGCGCGAGAATGTCGACAAGCCGGCGGGCAGCCAGGTCAAGCAGCTGGTTGGCCACGACCTGCCGCGCAATGCCCAAGGTGTGGCGCTGATCGGCGACCACCGCAACGACGAGAATTTGATCGTCGCGCAGCTGCACCTTGCCTTCCTCAAGTTCCACAACGCGGTGGTGGAACATCTCAGGGGCACGGTGCCCGACAACGAGCTGTTCAACGAGGCGAGCAAGACCGTGCGCTGGCACTACCAGTGGATGGTGCTGCATGACTGGGTCGAGCGGCTGACCGAGACGGGCATCGTCGCCAGGATCCTGCACGAGGGCCGCAAGTTCTACCGCTTCAAGACCAAGCCCTTCATGCCGTGGGAGTTCTCGGGTGCCGCCTACCGGCTCGGCCATTCGATGGTGCGGCCGCGCTACAACCATAACCGCATCTTCCGCTCGCCCGATCCGCATCTGGCGGAAGGCACGTTCAACTTCTTCTTCCGCTTCACCAATCTGTCGGGCGGGCTCGACAGCGGCACGCCGGGTCAGGGCACCTTCCCGAGCAACTGGGCGATCGACTGGCGGCGCTATTTCGACCTGCCGGCGCCGCCGGCGATCAAGGCCGAGTTCAACCATTCGCGCCGGCTCGACGCGCTGCTGGCGAGCGAGCTTGGCAGGCTGCCCGGCTCCGACACACCTGAGAAGGCGAGCCTCGCCTTCCGCAACCTCAGGCGCGGGGTGCAGATCGGCCTGCCTTCGGGCCAGGACGTCGCCGCCCTGATGCGCGAGAAGATCGCCTTCGACCCGATCTCGGCGGCCGAGATCGCCGCCGACGGGCCCGACGGACCGGTGGCGAAGAGCCTTGGTTTCCACGACAAGACGCCGCTGTGGTATTACATCCTCAAGGAAGCCAGCATCCGTGGCGGCGGCAAAAAGCTCGGGCCGGTGGGCGCGCGCATCATCGCCGAGACCTTCATCGGCATCGTCCAGGGCGACGCGGCCTCCTATTTGTCGCAGCCCGGCTGGAAGCCGCATCTGCCGGCGGCCACGCCGGGTACGTTCTTCATGACCGACCTGTTGAAGTTCGTGGCGGCGGCCGGTGACCCGAACGGCGTGGCCGATCCGCTGAACCCGGTCGGCGATTGAGGGGATGCGGGGCTTCTTGTGTCCGGTGAGCGCCGGCCTTGCGGCAGGGCGAGCTCGTCATCCCGGGCGAGCGCAGCGAGACCCGGGACCCATTGATTAGCGCGGCCGTGGTGTGGGTTCGCGGTTGCATTCTTGAAGTCTGCCAAGACGAGGACCCGGCCGTATCAGGCGATGGTCCAGCCAATGGGTCCCGGATAACCTCCGCTGCGCTCCGGTTTCCGGGATGACGGCGTCGGTGTGGGCGCCAAGCTTGTTCACGGCCACGCTCGCTTTCGCGCCTGGCCATTGTCAAAGAGCACTCCCTGGTCAGGGAGAAAATCCGGGAAGCGGGGCGCGAGGGCCGGGCCTGCCGAATGTGAGTATGTGGCGCGAACCTCGCGTCCCGCCGGCGATTTCCGTTCCCGTCCGTTCCGCTTCCTGGAGCCGGGGCATTGGCGCCCTTGCCCGCCCTAGCGCTCGTCCAGCGCACCCGGACCGTAGTGCCCGGAGGGGAACCCTTGGACGGAACCTCCCCGGACCGCGGGCCACGTTAGCCCATGGTCGGAGGCGCCGGTTCCTCCCCGCATGCCACCGTCGCGACCGGCGTTCCCGCGGGAGGAACTGGCATGGATTGTACGGGAGGTTTTCGGGGCGTGGAAAAGCGGGGTGGGTCTATCCACGCGGATTGCTGACAGATGGTGACAATGGTTGCTTGCTCGTCGTCGCACAGGTGTTCAAACTGCAACATGCCAGTGTGAAATCGCGGCCTTTGGTGCGTGGGCCGGATATCGCGTGCATCTCGGTAAGCGAGATGCCAATGTCGCGAAATACCGAGTCTTGTGTATCGAGTTCGCCCACAGAGACGGGACGCTTGTCCATTTGAGAGGGAGGGCAGACGTATTTGTTGGCTGGCGTGCGCATTCCACGGTACAAAGAGGGGGACCATTGAGTGAATGAATTGAACCCTACATCTCATCACAACATGAATCAGTTGCTTGGTCCTCTCGGACCAAAACGTTCGGAGCGCGCCAGCCGGACAGATGTGTACTTTTCTGCGGATGTTGAAACCGATGGGCCCATACCTGGGCCGTTTTCCATACTCTCATTTGCTTTGGTTTTTGCCGGAACCTATGACGGCGCGCGTTTCGATCGGCCAAAGGAGTACGACAAGGTATTTTATAGGGAGCTTCGGCCTATTTCCGAGGACTATGAGGAAGAGGCCTTGCGTATAAACGGGTTGGATCGCGGACGCCTGTTGTTAGAAGGAGAGTTGCCAAGTGTCGTGATGGACCAGGCCTTTAAGTGGGTCAAAGATCTATCTGGTGACGCAAACCCAGTCCTCGTTGCCTATCCATTGAGTTTCGATTGGACTTGGCTGTATTGGTATTTTGTTCGTTTTTCTAGAGATGGGTCCCCCTTTGATTACTCGCGTTGCTATGACATAAAGACCGCGTTGGCCGTCAAATCGGGCCTTCCGATTTCTCAATCTGGTCGTTCTAGATTGCCTTCTAATCTCGTTTCTGCGCGTGCGCACACTCATCACGCAGTAGACGATGCCATCGAACAGGCGGAGATTTTTGCGAATATATTTGAATGGGAGGGACGTGGTGGGGGAAATAGAGCGACGTAGGCAGTACACGACGCAGCGCGTCGCTGAACTTCAGTCCAGCCTAATAGATGCTAAGGCTCTCGCCGAAGATCGGGCGTGCATCTATGCTACGGGGTCATTTGGTCGCGTGGAAGCCGGAAAGAATAGTGATCTTGATCTATATATAGTCGGCCAGGATGATGGAAAAGGCGGGAGTCTTTTGGGGCGCCTTGATGAAATTTGTATTAAAGCTGATTTGATATCCTCAATTCGTAAGCTTGGTCTTCCTGAGTTTGATGGGGAGGGAAAGTATCTTATACATTATACTGTTCATGACCTTGTTGATACGCTTGGAAAGCCTGAAGACGATTTGACAAATACATTCACGGCCCGACTTCTCCTTCTCTTGGAGAGCAGGCCGATCGTTGGTCCGGAAATACATTCGGAAACGATAGACAGAGTAATATCCGCCTACTGGGGAGACTATGAGGATCACAAAGAGGATTTTGTGCCAGCGTTCCTAGTGAACGACATATTGAGGCTTTGGAGAACACTCTGCGTCAACTATGAGGCGAGAACTGAAAAGCAACCTGAGGAAAAGAAGGCCAAGAGAAAACTAAAGAACTATAAGCTTAAACATAGTAGGATACTAACTTGTTACTCCGCTATTTTGCATCTCTTGGCAATTTTCGGCAGAATTGGGGCTGTTTCGCCAAGAGACGCGAAGGATATGATCCTGATGACGCCAATTGAGCGTTTGGAGTGGATCGTTGGCCAAAAGGATTTTGCTGCATCGCATGTTGTCGTAGGGAAGCTTATTGCGCAGTATGAGGATTTTCTGATGATGACGGATGTTCCTGAAGCGGACCTGGTGCAGAAGATACTAGACCGAACCATCGACGAAAAATTCTTCCGGAGCGCGTATGATTTCGGCGAGACGATGTTTGAGGCAATAGGCTCCATTGGAAATGGTAACAGATTTCATCGGCTTATACTGGTATAAGTAGCTGAGTGGACGTGATGTGATCTAATTCCCGTCTATCCGCCCCCTCATCTCCAGCGCCCATTCCCGCCCTTCGTCGCCGCCCCAGAGCAGCCAGGCGATGTAGCCGGCGGAGGGGTTCTGCTGGTTGCCGTAGTTCTTGCCGCGCTTGTCGACTTCGTGGCGGGCGAAGTAGCTGACCATGCGCTTGATGGTGTGGGGTGAAAGTTCCGTGCGGGCGACAAGCTCCTCGGCGCGGCCGACGCCGATCTCGGTGCCGCCGCGCCCGAATTGTTTTCTGAGCGCCAGACCTTTGGCGGCGTTGTCGGCGACCACCTGCGGCGGGATCAGGCTTGTGCCCGACGCCTCGCGGCGGATTTCGTCGAACGGGTCGTAGGCGATGGGCATGCGGCGGTTCCTGCTGGTGCATGACCCCGAGAATCGGAATCGATTTTTGGAAAGGATCATGCACGGATTCAAACTGCTACAGCGTCCTTTGCGCGTCCTAAAGGACGCGCGGCGCTGTAGTGGGCAGGGTAGCGGGATGGGCGCGGGATGACGAGGGCGGCGGGCTTGGTGGCGATGGTTTCCCGGATCGACTCGTGGTTCTTGCAGCAGCCGGCAGGGACTGGCGCAGCGCCAGTCAGCAACGATCGGGGACCGTGCGCTGCCTCGGGGCACCCCCACCCCGATCCGCCTTGCGGATCGACCCTCCCCACAAGGGGGAGGGTAAGTTTAGCGCTGCCTCACTTCGAAGCGTAGATGGCGCACTTGCCGGTTGTCTTGAGCTTGTACTTCTTGCCGACCGAGTTGCATCTTTCCAGCGCCTGCTTTTCGGTCGCCTGCGCGGTTGGCCCGTTGAGGGAGACGCCGCAGTAGAAGGCTTCGACGGCGCCCAGATGCGTCTGCGCGTAGGCCGAGTGGCCGGAAGCCGCGACATATTCCTTGTAGGCCTTCTGGCAAGGCCCTTCGGTCTGCTGGAATTGGAGCGGATAGCGCTTCTTGCCGGCTTGGCCGGCCAGCGAGCCCTTGTCCTTGGCGACTGCCGCGACGGGCACGGCCGCAACCAGAAGTCCTGCCAGCACCGATGCCAGTGCCAGTTGCACGGTTTTCAGTTTCATTCCCCAAACTCCCCCAAGTGAATGAGGAAGATTTAGCTGCACTCTATGCGTGTGGGAAGGTGGGTGTTGGAGAAAAACATGCGTTTTTCTCCGCGCTGGGTTTGCGATGGTGTGCGCAGGCGAGGTTGGCGCTGCCCCTCATCTGCCTGCCGGCATCTTCTCCCCGTAAACGGGGAGAAGAAAGCTAGCCCTTACTTGAAGTAGTCCTGCAGCGGACGGACTTCGAGCGAGCCGGCCTTGAGGGCGGCGATGGCTTCGGCGACGGCGGCGGCACCTGAGAGCGTGGTGTAGTAGGGCACCTTCTGCATCAGGGTGGCGCGGCGGATCGACTTCGAGTCGGAGACGGCCTTCTGGCCGTCGGTGGTGTTGAAGACGATCTGGATCTGGCGGTTGCGGATGGCGTCCTCGATATGCGGACGGCCTTCGAGCACCTTGTTGATCTTTTCGGCCGGCACGCCGTTTTCGATCAGGAACCGCGCGGTGCCGGAGGTTGCGAGCACCTTGAAGCCGAGGCCGGACAGGCGCTGGACAGCACCCAGTATGCCGGCCTTGTCCTCGTCGCGGACCGAGACGAACAAGGTGCCCGAGCGCGGCAGGTCGACGCCGGCGCCGAGCTGGGCCTTGGCGAAGGCGAGCGCGAAGTCGCGGTCGAGGCCCATGACCTCGCCGGTCGACTTCATTTCCGGTCCGAGCAGCGTGTCGACGCCGGGGAAGCGGGCGAATGGGAACACCGCTTCCTTGACCGCGATGTGGCCGGGATTGCGCGGATCGGGCTTGGCGCCGTAATGGGCGAAGGCCTCGTCGAGCGTTTCGCCGGCCATGATGCGGGCGGCGATCTTGGCGATCGGCTTGCCGACGGTCTTGGCAACGAAGGGCACGGTGCGGCTGGCGCGCGGATTGACTTCGAGCACGTAGATGGTGCCGTCCTTGATCGCGTACTGCACGTTCATCAGGCCGCCGACATTGAGCGCGCGCGCCATGGCCGAGGTCTGGCGCTCGAGCTCGTCGACGATCTCGCTGGAGAGCGAGTGCACCGGCAGCGAGCAGGCCGAGTCGCCCGAGTGGATGCCGGCTTCCTCGATGTGCTCCATGATGCCGGAGACGAAGGTGTTGGTGCCGTCGCACAGGCAGTCGACGTCGACCTCGATGGCGCCGGAGAGATAGGTGTCGAACAAAAGCGGGTTCTTGCCGAGCAAGGTGTTGATCTGGCCGGTCTTGTCGTTGGGGTATTTCTGCTTGATGTCTTCGGGCACCAGGCCCGGAACGGTGTCGAGCAGGTAGCTCTGCAGCATGCCTTCGGAATGGATGATCTGCATGGCGCGGCCGCCGAGCACGTAGGACGGGCGCACGACCAGCGGGAAGCCGAGCTCGCCGGCAACGGTGCGGGCCTGCTCGACCGAATAGGCGATGCCGTTCTTGGGCTGGGTCAGGTCGAGCTTCTTGAGCAGCTTCTGGAAGCGGTCGCGATCCTCGGCGAGGTCGATCATGTCGGGCGAGGTGCCGAGGATCGGGATGCCGGCCTTTTCAAGCGCCTCGGCAAGCTTGAGCGGGGTCTGGCCGCCGAACTGGACGATGACGCCGTGCAGCGTGCCGGCGGCCTGCTCGGCGCGCAGGATTTCGAGCACGTCCTCTGATGTCAGCGACTCGAAATAGAGCCGGTCGGAGGTGTCGTAGTCGGTCGACACGGTCTCGGGGTTGCAGTTGACCATGATCGACTCGTAGCCGGCCTCGCGCAGCGCATAGGCGGCGTGGACGCAGCAATAGTCGAACTCGATGCCCTGGCCGATGCGGTTGGGACCGCCGCCCAATATGACGACCTTCTTGCGGTCCGAGACCTTGGCCTCGTCGGCCATGGCGCCGGCGAAGGGCACTTCATAGGTCGAATACATGTAGGCGGTGGGCGAGGCGAACTCGGCGGCGCAGGTGTCGATGCGCTTGTAAACCGGATGCACGCCGAGCTTTTGGCGAGTCTTCTGAACGCTTTCCGGCTCCGTCTTCGTCAAGGACGCGAGGCGGGCGTCGGAAAAGCCCATCGACTTCAGCATGCGCAGGTTTTCGGCGTCCTGCGGCAGGCCGTGCTCGCGCACGCGCGCCTCCATGGCGATGATAGCGGCGATCTGTTCGAGGAACCACGGGTCGATCTTGCACATGGCGTGCACGTCTTCGAGCGAGGTGCCCATGCGGATCGCCTGGGCGACCATGCGCAGGCGGTCGGGCGTCGGCGTGCCGAGCGCGGCGCGGATGGCGTTGCGGTCGTCGCCATCGGTGCCGATGCCGGGGATTTCGATCTCGTCGAGGCCGGTGAGGCCGGTCTCAAGGCCACGCAGCGCCTTCTGCAGCGATTCCGCGAAGGTGCGGCCAATCGCCATGACCTCGCCGACCGACTTCATGGCGGTGGTGAGAACGGGCGAGGCGCCGGGGAACTTTTCGAAGGCAAAGCGCGGGATCTTGGTGACGACATAGTCGATCGACGGCTCGAAGGAAGCGGGCGTCGCGCCGCCGGTGATGTCGTTTTCCAGCTCGTCGAGCGTGTAGCCGACGGCGAGCTTGGCGGCGATCTTGGCGATCGGGAAGCCGGTGGCCTTGGAGGCAAGAGCGGACGAGCGCGAGACGCGCGGGTTCATCTCGATGACGACAAGCCGCCCGTCTGCCGGGTTGACGGCGAACTGGACGTTGGAGCCGCCTGTCTCGACGCCGATCTCGCGCAGCACCGCGATCGAGGCGTTGCGCATGATCTGGTATTCTTTGTCAGTCAGCGTCAGTGCCGGGGCAACGGTGATCGAGTCGCCGGTGTGCACGCCCATCGGGTCGATGTTTTCGATCGAGCAGATGATGATGCAGTTGTCGGCGCGGTCGCGCACGACCTCCATCTCGTATTCCTTCCAGCCGAGCACCGATTCCTCGATGAGGACTTCAGTTGTCGGGGAGGCGTCGAGGCCGCTTTGTACGATGTCGAAGAATTCCTGGCGGTTGAAGGCGATGCCGCCGCCGGTGCCGCCCATGGTGAAGGACGGGCGGATGATGGCGGGCAGGCCGACATGGTCGAGCGCCTGGGCGCCGATCGCCATGGCGTGGTTGATGTAGCGCTGCTTGCGGTCGCCTTCGCCGAGGTTCCACTGGGTTTCGAGCGCGTCGAGCGCTGCGTCGAGATTGGCGGGCGCTTCGGCCTTGAGCGCGGCGCGCTCGGCTTCGTGCTTCTTGCGGTCGGCGTCCTTGACGTCGGAGGCGTTGGCCAGCATCGACTTCGGCGTCTCGAGCCCGATCTTGGCCATGGCCTCGCGGAACAGCGAGCGGTCCTCGGCCTTGTCGATGGCTGCAGCGTCGGCGCCGATCATCTCGACATTGTAGCGTTCGAGCACGCCCATGCGGCGCAGCGAGAGCGCGGTGTTGAGCGCGGTCTGGCCGCCCATGGTCGGCAGCAGCGCGTCGGGGCGCTCCTTGGCGATGATTTTTGCCACAACCTCGGGGGTAATCGGCTCGATATAGGTGGCGTCGGCCAATTCCGGGTCGGTCATGATGGTGGCCGGGTTGGAGTTGACCAGGATGACCCGGTAGCCCTCTTCGCGCAGCGCCTTGCAGGCCTGGGTGCCGGAGTAGTCGAACTCGCAGGCCTGGCCGATGACAATGGGACCGGCACCAATGATCAGGATGGACTTGATGTCGGTGCGTCTTGGCATGGCGTGCGTCCGTAAAAAGGCCTGCGCGAAGAACCGGGACGGGGCAATGCCCGGGCCGGTGCGCAAGTGAGATTCGAGTATCAGGCTAGGCGGGCCTTATAGGGGAAGGATTGGGAGTGGGGAACCCCGAAAAACGCTTTTCCTGTGCCGGAATGCGGGTTCGAACGTGATGAAGGCGGACAAACGAAAGGGCAGCCGCGGTAACGCGCGACTGCCCCTGGATTGGTGCTCGACTTACGAGGCTTGCGAGATGCTGGCGCCGAATTCCCTGAAGCGCCCGATCGCATAGTCGGCGTCGACCAGCATTTTCGGCGAAGTAGAGGCCGGGTGCCGTCGGTGCCTTGCCGTCGAGGCCGATCAGCCGCTCGACCGCAAGCGCCACGGCGAGTGCGGTGACTGGCGCCTGTCCTTGCGGGTGGACGAACGCATAGCGGCTGCGGCCAGAGGTGCCGTCTTTCCTCTTGCCGGAGATGGCGATGGTGATCTCGGTGGAGAAATGCTCGCCGCGATGGCGGCTTGCGGTTTCGCCGAGCGCGAAATCAAACCGCACCGTCTCGGCGCCGGTGGTGATCGGCAGGCTGAAGACGTCGAATGGAGAATAGGTCAGGCCGGGGACCTGGCGGCCGTCGACGCTCGTCACGGTACGGCCTTGTTCGCCGGAGGGGTTCCAGCGCCATTTGCCAGCGTCGAGACCCAGGGTGCTGGACATCATGGTGAGGCGCTCGAAGTCGGCTTCGGCGGCGGGGCCACCCATGTCGTGTTCGTCGAGCAGGGCCGTGATTTCGATCGAATCCACCGTCTCGAACTGCTTGGCGAAATGCACGACGGCGAGGCTCGCGGCGCCGCCGAGCCAGCTGCTGCCCATGAGGAACGGCGCGGCCGCCTTGTGGGCATAAAGCGCTATCTCCGGCCCGATCTCCTGGATGCCGGTCGAGACGCCGAGATAGGGCACCGCGTTGGTCTGGGCGTAGTGCAGGGCATTGAGCGTGTTGTCGTAGACGAACATGGCGATGGCGCTGAAGCCTTTGTCCGCCGGCACGCCAAGATCCTTGCGGTCGAGGTCGATGACGACTGCTTCGGCATTGCCGATCTCTTTGGCTACCGCTTCGGCCTTTTCGAGGTTGCGCCCGCCGATGGCGATGGGCAGGGCGGGATGCAGCTGGCGCAGCGTGCGGGCGGCGAGCGCGCCGACGAAACCGGAACCGCCGATAATGAGGACGGGCTTGTGCGTGGTCATTTGGCAATACTCCTCTGTGGCCGCCTAAGCGCGGCGCTGTGACGTCTGGATCGGAAAGGGGGAGGCGGCGGCGAGCGAACTCGCCGCCTGATGTCAGGCGAGCTTGACCAGCATCTTGCCGAGGTTTTCGCCGGAGAAGAGCCCGATGAAGGCCTGGGGCGCGTTTTCGAGGCCTGAAACGACGGTGTCGCGGTAGGTCACGCGGCCATCGGCCAGCCAGCCGGCCATGTCGGCTATGAATTCCGGCAGGATGTCAAAGTGATCCAGCACGAGAAAGCCGCGCATGCTGATGCTCTTGATGACCATCGCGGCGAGATTGTCGGGGCCGGGAACGGGCTTCTCGTCATTGTAGCCCGAGATCATGCCGCAGATGGCGAAGCGGGCGCGCGGCTTGGCGACTTCGAGCGCTGCCCTGAGATGATCGCCGCCGACATTGTCGAAATAGACGTCGATGCCTTCGGGGGCGGCTTTTTTCAGCGCCTCGGTCAGGTCACCGGCGGTGCGGTAGTTGATGACGGCGCCGGCGCCGAGTTCCTGGACCCAGCGGGCCTTTTCCTCCGAGCCGACGGAAGCGACGACACGCGCCCCCTTGAGCTTGGCGATCTGCACGGCCATCGAACCGACGGCACCGGCGGCAGCCGAGACGAAGACGGTTTCGCCTGCCTTGAGCCCGGCGATCCGGAGCAGGCCGACATAGGCGGTATGGCCGGGGATGCCCAACGGGCCGAGCCAGGCTTCGGCCGGCGCCTTGGAGGCGTCGATCTTGTTTGCTGTGGCGGCATCGACAAGCACGTGGTCGCGCCAGCCGGAGAAGTGGCTGACAAGGTCGCCCGCCTTGAAATCGGGATGGGCGGACTGCTCGACGATACCGACGGCGGAGCCTTCAAGCGGCTGGCCGATCTCGAAGGGCGCTATGTAGCTCGGCCGGTCGGTCATGCGGCCGCGCATGTAGGGGTCGACCGACATGAACAGCGTCTTGACCAGCAACTGGCCGGCAGCGGGGGCCGGCAGGGTGCGTTCGACAAGCTGGAAGTTGTCCGCGCCCGGCAAACCGGACGGGCGGCTCTTCAGATGGATTTCACGGGCTGCAATGGTCATTGAATTCCCCTATATGTGTAGTCATCTACCAAGTGTAGCTTACTATTTGTAAGTTACTAGTCGTAACATATGTGGCGTACGGCGATGTTCAAGCCGCAGGCCGAAAAAATTCGGGCCGGATGCGAAGGCGATGACGACTGCAAGTTCAATGAAAAAACTGCCGAAGGCCGAACGGCGCGCGCAGCTGCTGGAAACCGCCCAGGAGATGGTGCGCGAGGAAGGCACCGACGCGCTGACGCTCGCCCGGGTCGCCGAACGGGCAGGGGTGAGCAAGCCGATCGCCTACGAGCATTTCGGCACCAGGGCGGGGCTGCTGATGGCGTTGTTTTCCAGCTATAGCGACATGCAGCTGGAGACGCAGCGCGAGGCACTCGCCGCCTGCGGCAAGACACTGCGCGATGTGGCCGGTATCCTGGGTGAAGCCTATGTGCGCTGCGCCAGCCGGGCCGGCCCGGAAGCGGGAGCGGTATATGCGGCACTCTCGGGCACAGAAGAGATGGACGAGTTTCGCCAGACGCTGCGCGACGGCTATCTCGCCGAATACCGCCAAGCAGTTTCGCGCTTCGTCGATCTGCCCGAGGATATTGGAGACCCGGTTCTGTCGGGCCTTCTCGGGGCGGCCGAGGCCGTGTCGCGGGATACGGCGGCGGGCCGGATATCATATGACGACGCCGTTGCCGCGTTGACCGAGCTGTTCACCGCGACGCTGGAGCGGTTTCGCCGCTGACTGGCGGCGGTTTGCCCGCGAAGGCTGTCAACAAAACGTCGCTACCTCCGCGTAGGTTCTCCAGTTATACTTGGGGGCTTCAGCAAGAGGGGGCGGGCATGGTTGATATCCAGACCTTCGGTGAAGTTGAACGTGTCGTTCGTGAAAGGTTGAAGAAAACTAGACCTGAAATAGACACGTCGCTGGCGCGCATTGCCGAAGGCAATCCGCTCGCGGCGGAGCCGGAGCGCCGCCGCCGCGTCGAGCGGCTGCAGGTCAAGGCCGACCTGACCCGCGAGCAAGCCGAGATGATCTCGACCGCGATCGAGGGCGTGGCCGAGCCGGCCAAAGCAGGACGAAAACCTGCCATGGCAGCCGCAAAGCCGATGGGACCCGAGGCGATCCAGGGATCGACGCTGGATTTCGTCGGTGTTGCCTTTCTCGAGCGCGGGCGCCGCGCGGCCGATGCGGTCGGCCGGGTCGCCTTTCTCAACGAGATGCCGCAGGGATCCGGCTTCCTGGTCGGGCCGAACCTGTTCCTGACCAATCATCACGTCATCCAGACGGCGGCCGATGCCGCCCGGTTCCAGGTGCAGTTCGACTATGAGCGCGACACGTTCGACGAGCTCCGGCAGCCGACGTCGTTCTTCCTCGACCCGGAGCTGTGCTTCGTCACCGACGACATCGATGGGCTCGACTATACGCTGATCGGGATCGGCCAACGCCGGCGCGGACCGCGCGCGCTCGACGAGTTCGGCTTCCTGGTGCTGTCCAACGCCGGCGACAAGCACATGCTGGGCGAGATCGCCAATGTCGTCCAGCACCCCGATGGCCGGCACAAGGAGCTGGTGCTGCGCGAAAACCACCTGGTGGCGCGCGACGAGACGCTGCAGGTGCTGCACTATGTTGCCGATACCGAGCAGGGCTCGTCGGGGTCGCCGGTGTTCAACAACGAGTGGGAGCCGATCGCCCTGCATCACTGGGGCGGGCCGTGGCACGAGGTGATGGGCACCAACGGCCAGCCGCTGGCCAAGGAGATCAACGAAGGCATCCGCATCAGCGCCATCGTCAACGACCTCGAGACGCGGCTTGCCGGCATGGACGGCCGCAGCCGCGCGGCGGTGACGCAGCTGCTCGACATCTGGGAAGAGGCGGGGCGGCTGAAGCTGCAGCCGGTGCCCGAGGGCGCCGGTGAGCCGGACAGGGCGGCGGCGAAAGCCGGCAAGGCACAGGTGCTGACATCAGGTGGCGACGGCGAGCCCAAGGCCCGGCTCGGCGAGGACGGCTCGGTGACCTGGACGTTTCCGATCGAGATTTCCGTGCGTGCGCCGCTGATGGCAAAGGCATCGGCTGGCTCCGTGCCGAAGTCCGGCGAGGTCAGGACGGGCGGTCCAGGCGCCGAGGCGGCGAGCTGGAAGACCGAGAATTTCGACGACCGCGGCGGCTATGAGCCGGGCTTCGTGCCCGGCTTCGTTCTGCCGCTGCCGAAACATGACGGTGCACGATGGCGGGCTGCCAAGAATCTTTTGGCGAAGCCCGGCGACGACCCGTTCGAACTGCCCTACCACCATTTTTCCGTCGTCATGAATGCCGAGCGGCGGCTGGCCTATTACACCGCCTGCAACATCGACGGTTCCCGCATCAAGGCGGTCAACCGCGACGACAAGACGGTGACCGACGATCCAAGCCTGAGCGAGCTCGGCATCGAGTCGATCGGCGGAGCCGAAGCCAGCGACGATTTCCGGCCCGACCGGCGCGTGGCTCTGGAAGAGCAGATGAACAAGCCCTTCTACGACGCGCAGAAAGTGGCAGGATTTCCCATTGCCACCTCGAACGAGCGCAAGGCGCGGATCTTCCAGAAGGGCCATATCACGCTGCGCGGCGATCCGGCCTGGGGCACCGATGCGGAAGCCGTTGCCGCCGAGCGCGACACGTTCTTCTACACCAACGCGGCGCCGCAGCTCGGCTTCTTCAACCAGGGCAGCGCGCTCAATAGGCCGGGCTCGAAGGGCAAGCTGCGCTGGCGGGCGGTCGAGACCTATGTGCTGCGCAACGCGGTGACCATGCGCCAAAGGGTGACGGTGTTTGCCGGGCCGGTGTTCGCCGACAACGACCCGCCCTATCGCTTCGAAAGCAAGGTGCCGCTCAAGTTCTGGAAGATCGCGGCGTGGAACGATGGCACCGACCTGCGCTCGATCGCACTGCTCGCCGACCAGGGGCCGCTGATCGAGGTGATGCCCGAGGGCATGGCGGAGGCGTTTGGCGATGCCGAGGAGCTGGCGCGGGTGTCGGAGTTCCTGACGACGGTGGCGCATATCGAGAGCCTGACGGGGCTCGATTTCGGCGACACGTTGCGCGACGCCGACGTGCGCACCGGGCAGGAAGCAATCGGCAAGCCGGCACTGACGCTGGATCCGAAGGATCTGGCACGGCGTGGGGCGCGCAAACCGGCGGCGAAATCCGCGCGAGCGGGTGGCGCGAAGAAGACGGCGAAGCCTGGGCGTCGGCGGAAGTAGCCTAGCGGTCAGCTGGCAGCCAGTGGCGAAAGCGGCAGGGAGCAGCCGCGTCAGTCAGGCATGAAGCCGGTGCGCAGGGCATGCGCCCACTCGGGGCGGCCGCCCTCTTCGGCGCGCAGGGCTGCGGCCTCATGGTCGTAGGGAACGGCAAGGGCATCAATGCCGGCAACGGCACCGGCCTCATCGAGTTCGACGAGGCCATAGCGGGCCAGCGGCGAACCCTGTTCGGAGACATGGGCGGGGGCGGTGTCGTCGCTGTAGGCCGGGACGCCGACGCTGCCCGGGTTGAACAGCAGCCGCCCGTCGGCGAGCTGGACGAGGTCGGCACGATGGCTGTGGCCGGCGAGCAGCAGCCGGTACTTCGCATCGATCCGCCTGAGGCGGCTTTCGATGACCTTCAGCGGCGCGCGGATGAGCTGGCCTTCGTCGATGACCTCGGAGAGATAGCGTTCGTCGTGGTCGGGGCGGGCGTGGAAGGCGAGCACCGAAGGGGCGATCTCCTGCGTCAGCGGCAACGCCTCCAGCCAGTCGCGCTGGGCCGGCGTCAGGCGCTCATGGGCGAAGCGGTCGGACGGGCCCATTTCAGTGAGCGGGTCGGAGGCGACGCGGCGGTCGTGATTGCCGCGCACTGTCGGCCAGCCGAGGGCCTGAAGCCGCATGGCGGTTTCGCCCGGCCAGAGCGGACCGGAGACGAGGTCGCCGAGATTGACGACGAGGTCGGCGCCGCCACGGCGGGCGAGGTCGGCGAGCACCGCTTCCAGCGCAAGGATGTTGCCATGGATGTCGGCGATGACGGCGATGCGCATCCTCAGGCGTCGTCGCGGAGGCGCTCGAGTGCGGGGAGGTCCTGTGCCGCGGTGATGATCGAATCGAGCAGGCCGGGGAAGCGGCTGTCGAGGTCGTCGCGACGCAGCGAGATCAGCCGGCTGGTGCCCGAGACCTCGGTGCGGGTGATGCCGGCCTCGCGCAGCTTGGCGAGGTGGTAGGACAGGTTGGTCTTGGAGCCGAACTCGGAAAACTGGCCGCAGCTCATCGCCACGCCCTCGTTGCGGGCGAGATAGCCGACGACGGCGAGGCGGGTCTGGTCGCCGAGCACTGACAGCACGTTGGCGAGGCTGATCTGATCGAGATTTGGGTGCGGCAGGGACATGATCTAGAGGTAGCTGTGCGGTTGCGGCGGTTCAAGGCCCGGTGCCGGCTGCTGACACCGGGCTGGCAGGAGCCGACAAGATGCAGATTGACATGCCGCAGCGAGAAGTTCAATAGTTCAATATATTTTGAACTAAGGACCCTGTCATGGACAAGCGCCTTATCTGGCTGGCGGTCGGCTCGTTCGCCATGAGCACCGTCGGCTTCGTGTTTTCCAGCCTGTTGCCGATGATCGCCGGCGACGCGCATGTCTCGGTGCCCTTCGCCGGCTACCTGATCATGGCGTTTTCGCTCGCTTATGCTATCGGCGCGCCGGTACTGTCGGCGCTGGCCGGTGAGATCGACCGCCGGCGCGTGCTTGCCGCGACCATGCTGGTGTTCGTCGCCGGCAACATCATTGCGGCGACGAGCAGTTCATTTGTTGGCCTTCTTGTCGCCCAGATCGTGATGGGCATGTCGGCCGGGCTCTATGCCGCCACCGCACAGGCGACAGCGGTGTCGCTGGCCGGGCCAGAACACCGGGCGCGGGCGATTGCCGTCGTGGTTGGCGGCACGACATTCGCCGTCGCGCTGGGCGCGCCGGTGGGTTCGCTGATCGCCACCATGTGGGGCTGGCGAGGCACCTTCGTTGCCATCGCGCTGCTCGGCATCTCCTGCGCCGCGATCCTGTGGGTGCGGCTGCCCAGGGGCTCGCGCGGCATCAAGCTGACGCTCGCCGAGCGCTTCACCGCGATTGCCCGGCCCGGCATCCTGCCGTCGCTGCTGGTGACGCTGCTCTATCTCGCCGGCGGCTTCACCGTGATTTCCTACATCGCGCCGCTGGCGCTGGAAGGGGCGGGGCTGCCGGCGATCGCGCTTCCGGGCATGCTGCTGGCCTTCGGCGCCGGTGCCGTTATCGGCAATTTGTCGAGCGGCTATCTCGCCGACCGCATCGGCGCTACCCGCATGGTGGTGATCTCGCTGTTGATGTCGTCGGGCTTCTGCATCGCCATTGCGCTGACCTTGAAGCTCTTGCCGCACCACGTCGCCGGCCCCGTGCTGATCGCGCTGATGGTGCCGTGGGGCATCATCGGCTGGGCATTTCCGCCGGCGCAGGCAAGCCGTATTGTCGGCATGGGCCCGGAGGTTGCGCATCTGACGCTGTCGCTCAATGCATCGGCGCTCTATTTCGGCATCGCCTTCGGCACCGTCATTGGCGGCCGGGTGCTGGAGTTCGCCCGGCCGTCCGATCTCGGACTCGTCGCGGCGGCCTTTCCGCTGGTGGCGCTTGCCGTGCTCGCGGCCAGCAGCAGGTCGATCCGGCTCGCCGCCGCCCGCTGAGGCTGGTCCAACACATCAAGGCTTTTCCGGCCGGTTGAACTGTCTTAAACGCGACATTCGATTTGGCCGGGATGGATGAGATGAAGAGCGACGAAGAGCATTGGACGAATGTTGCCGACCAGTGGATAGCCTGGGCGCGTTCGCCCAGCCATGACGCCTTCTGGGTCTATCGCGAGGGACTGGCGCGGTTCATCGGCAGCGGTTTTGGCCGCGCGCTCGAGGTCGGCTGCGGCGAAGGCCGTGTCAGCCGCGAGCTGAAGGCGCTGGGCTACCATGTGACCGCGACCGACGTCGTGCCGGCGATGGTGGAAGCGGCCCGGCAGGCCAATTCGGCCGACGATTATCGCATCGCCGGAACGGACAAGCTGCCCTTCGATGACGGCCAGTTCGACCTGGTGATGGCCTACAACGTGCTGATGGACGTCGACGATGTGCCGGCGGCACTCAAGGAAATCCGCCGCGTGATGAAGCCTGGTGGGACGCTGTTCATCTCGCTCGTCCACCCGTTCAGGGATCGCGGGCGCTTTGACGGGGAGGCGGCCGACGCGCCGTTCGTGGTCGACGGCAGCTATTTCGGCCGCGAACATTTCGACGGCGAAGAAGAACGCGACGGGCTGAAGATGCATTTCGCCGGCTGGTCGCAGCCGCTGGAGGACTACATGGCGGCGCTGGAAAGCGCGGGCCTTGCAATCACGGCATTGCGTGAGCCGATCCCGGACCGGGTCGATTCAGACCTGCTGCGCAAATGGGCGCGCGTGCCGCTGTTCCTCTGGCTCAAGGCGCGGATCCTAGCTTGAGTTGCGGCAAATACCGGTCCTCAGCCGGCGTATATTGCCTGCATTTTCTTGATGCAACCCGCGTGTCACCGTGCCGAGGCCGGTCGCAGCGCTTGCCCTGCCTGTAGCGGCGGCTGGATATCACGTCTACCTGTTCCATCGGCTGGTGCCGGAGCTGCTGCTGCCGCAGCTCAAGCTGCCGTGGCCGGCGATGGCCACGCTGAGCGTCGCGACCGGCATCCTGACCGGCATCGCCGCGGCCCACGGCCAGAAGGCGCTGACCGCTTGGCTGGCCGGCCGGCGTGGCCATGGAGCCGCGCTTGGCGCGCACGCAGCGCCGGCGGAATAGCGGCCTCCAATCAGAAGCGGCGTGGCCGAGCTTGCGCAAGCAGGGAACGAGTGCCGCCGCTTCGCGTTAGCCTGAGCGCTGCAATGGAGCGGCGCCTGGGAGGAAGCGAAGATGGCCATCACACAAGCCCCGACCGCCAAGGGAAAAGAGGCCGCAAGAGGTCTGCGCGAGGCCGCGGCCAAGCAGGAGCGCAAGGTTGAGGCCAAGACCGGCCGCGACTTCGCGAAGGGCGAAAAGCGCTTCGAGGAGCGTTCCAAAAGCTCCGATGGCAAGAGCGCCGGCACCAAGCAGAAAAGCTGATTTTGCAGCGCCCGGCCAACGGGTGGCACAAGCAAAAACCCTGTGACTTGCCGCAGGCGTTAAGCTAATTGTCTGCAGTGAGCGGGGTCGCCCGCGACAAACATCGAGGGATACGCCTATGCGCTGGAGAGGCCGCCGCCAGAGTGAAAATGTGCAGGATACGCGCGGCCAGGGCGGCGGCGGTGGAATAGGCGGAGGGCTCGGTGGCGGACGCTTGCCGATGGGGCCACGCATGTCGACCGGCGGTGGCGGGCTTTCCGGCATCATCATCCTTGTCGTGCTGTTCTTTGCGCTGCGCGCCTGCGGCATCGACCCGATGCAGATCCTGTCGGGCGGCGATGACGGTTCGGTCCCCGGCGGCGGCCAGGTGACCCAGGGCGGCGCGCCGGCCAATGACGAGATGACCCAGTTCGTCTCGACTGTCCTGGCCGAGACCGAGGACACCTGGAACGGCATCTTCCAGGCCGAAGGGCTGAAGTACACGGAGCCCAAGCTGGTGCTGTTTTCGGGCCAGGTGCGTTCGGCCTGCGGCTTTGCCTCGTCGGCTTCCGGGCCGTTCTATTGCCCCGGCGACCAGAAGGTCTATCTCGACACCGCCTTCTTCGGCCAGTTGGCCAAGCAGTTCGGTGCCGCCGGCGACTTCGCCCAAGCCTATGTCATTGCGCATGAGGTCGGCCACCACGTCCAGAACCTGACCGGCATCCTGCCCAAGTTCAACCAGATGCGGCAGCAGATGAGCGAGGCCGACGCCAACCAGATGTCGATGCGCGTCGAGCTGCAGGCCGACTGCTTCGCCGGCGTGTGGGGCCACTACACCGACCAGAAGGGCCTGCTCGAGCAGGGCGACATCGAAGAGGCGCTGAACGCCGCCCAGCAGATCGGCGACGACACGCTGCAGAAGCGCATGCAAGGCTATGTCGTGCCGGAAAGCTTCAACCACGGCACCTCGCAGCAGCGCCAGCGCTGGTTTGCCGCCGGCTTCAAGAGCGGCAAGCTGTCGGAGTGCGATACCTTCAACAATCCGATCTGATGGCTGTCTCCCCACGCATCGAACTGGTGGCCGGCGGCCTGTCGCTGTCGCGGCTGGTGTTTGGCGCCTGGCGGCTGCTCGATGGCCAAAGGCCTGATGGCGACGCGGTGGCGCGGCTGATCGATACGGCAGTAGATCTCGGCCTGACCAGCTTCGACCATGCCGACATCTATGGCGGCTACGAGGTCGAGGAAGCCTTCGGCGCCGGGCTGGCGCGCTGGAAGGGCCGGCGCGAGGGCATCGAGCTGATCTCCAAATGCGGCATCATGCTGGCCTCGCCCAACCGGCCGCAGAACCGGCTTAAGCATTACGACACCGGCGCTGTCCACATCGAGGCCTCGGTCGAGCGCTCGCTGCAAAACCTTTGCACCGACTATCTCGACCTGCTGTTGATCCACCGGCCCGACCCGCTGATGGACGCCGACGACACGGCGCGCGCGTTCGAGCGGCTGGTAACGGCTGGCAAGGTGCGGGCGGTGGGGGTCTCCAACTTCACGCCTGAGCAGTTCGATCTCTTGGCCTCGCGGCTGCCGTTTCCTCTTGTCACCAACCAGATCGAGCATTCGGTGCTGGAGACTTCGGCGCTGACCGACGGGCGGCTCGACCATGCGCAAAGGCTGGGTTACGCGCCGATGATCTGGTCGCCGCTGGGCGGCGGTTCGCTGTTCACCGGCGAGGGCGCGCGTGAGCAAAGTGTGCGGGCAGCGCTCCAGGCCGTCGCCGCCGAGACCGGTGCCGGCGACATCTCGACCATCGCCATCGCCTGGCTGCTCAGGCACCCGGCGCGGCTGGTGCCGGTGCTCGGCACGATGAAGCCGGAGCGGCTGGCCGGGCTGGTCAAGGCGCTCGACGTTACGCTCGACCGTCAGCAGTGGTTCGCCATTCTTGAGGCGAGCGAGGGCCGCGCGGTCCCGTAATGTTCCGCGAGAAGCCCTCCAGCCATGAACAGATTTGATATGTTCTTGTATTGTTCTTGATGGCTGCTTCGCTTATAAGCAGTTTTCCGCATGCCCCCGGCGGTTCGAAGCTGGCGCTCAAGCATCGTATGCAGGCGCCGGCGCAACTTGACTGATCTTCGCGGCCTCGATGCGGCGCCTGTGGGTTCGACATGGTTGATGAAAAGACCGCGAGACGAGGCCTTGCGCTCGTCTTCGTCACATTGCTGCTCGACATCATCGGCTTCGGCATCATCATGCCGGTGCTGCCGGCCTTCCTGCAGGAGCTGACCGGCGTCGGCGTCGGCGAGGCGGCGATCGAGGGCGGCTGGCTGTTTTTCGTCTATGCGGCGATGCAGTTCCTGTTTGCGCCGCTGATGGGCAATCTCAGCGACCGTTTCGGACGCCGGCCGATCCTGCTCGCCTCGGTGCTGACCTTTGCCATCGACAACGCCATCTGCGCGCTCGCCTGGTCCTATCCGATGCTGTTTGTCGGCCGGGTGCTCGCCGGCATCAGCGGCGCCAGCTACTCGACGGCCGCCGCCTTCATCGCCGACGTGTCGAACGACGACAACCGGGCCAAGAATTTCGGCCTGCTCGGCATTGCCTTCGGCGTCGGCTTCATCATCGGGCCGGTGCTCGGCGGTTTCCTCGGCGAGTTCGGGCCGCGCGTGCCGTTCTGGGGTGCGGCGGCGCTCGCCTTCCTCAATTTCCTGGTGGCGCTGTTTTTCCTGCCCGAGACGCTGGCGCGCCACAACAGACGCGCCTTCGAATGGCGCCGCGCCAACCCGCTCGGCGCGCTCAAGCAGATGCGCAAGTACAAGGGCATCGGCTGGATCGGCCTGGTGTTCTTCCTGATGGCGCTCGGCCACATGATGTATCCGGCGGTCTGGGCATTCGTCGGCAGCTATCGTTATGGCTGGAGCGAGCGGCAGATCGGCTTCTCGCTCGGCGTGTTCGGCCTTGGCGGCGCACTGGTCATGGCGCTGGTTCTGCCGCGCGTCATACCGAAGCTCGGCGAGTGGCGCACGGCAGCACTCGGCCTCGGCTTCACCACCATCGCCGCCTTCGGCTATGCCGCCGCCTGGCAGGGCTGGATGATCTATGCGGTGATCGTCGTCACCTGCCTCGAGGCACTCGCCGACCCACCGCTCAGGAGCCTGGCCGCGGCCAAGGTGCCGCCCGATGCGCAGGGCGAATTGCAGGGCGCGATGACCAGCCTGTTTTCGATCACCAGCATCATCACGCCGCTGCTTTACACTGGCATCTTCGCCTGGTTCACCGGGCCGAGCGCCCCGGTGACGTTCGCTGGCGCACCCTATGCCGTCGGTGGCATTTTCCTCGCACTGTCGCTGCTGGTGCTCATTTTCAAGGTCGAGCGGCCGGCGCGGGAGAAGGTCGCCGCCGCCGAAGTGGAGCAGGTCAACTGATGGCACCGGTCTATGTCGACCCAAGCAAGGTTCAAGAATTCGTCGATGCCGCTGCTTTTTATGCCTGGCTAAGCCGGCACCACGACACCCAGGACGAGGTCTGGATCAAGGTCCACAAGATCGGATCGGGGCTGAAGTCGATCACGCCGAAGGAGGCGATCGAGGTCGTGTTGTGCTGGGGCTGGATCGACGGGGTGCGCAAGGGGTTCGACGACAGGAGCTTCCTGCAGCGCTACTCGCCACGCGGCAAGAAGGGCACCTGGAGCCAGATCAATGTCGACAGCGTGGCGCGCCTGATCGCTGAAGGCCGGATGACCGAGCATGGGATGAAGCAGGTCGAGGCGGCCAAGGCCGACGGGCGCTGGGAAAAGGCCTACAAGAGCGGCAAGGACATGCTGATCCCCGACGATCTCCAGGCCGCGATCGACGCCGAGCCGGAGGCGAAAGCGATGCTCGCCAGGCTCAGCGAGCAGAACCGGTTCGCGTTGGCGTTCCGCACCCACAACATGAAGACCGAGGCAGGGCGCAAGAAGAAAATCGAGACCTTCGTCGCCATGCTCAAGCGTGGCGAGACGATCTACCCGCAAGGCAAGAAGTGAGCGGCTGAGCAAGAGGCGGGATCAAGCCGCGCGGTGTGCCTTCAATGCAGGCCGAATTCGCGCAGCAGTTCTTCGCGGTAGCGGACGAAGCGGGGTTCGCTGCGGTCGCGCGGGCGGGGCAGGTCGATGTCGATCAGGCGGGCGGCGGCCCCCTTTTCCTTGGGCAGGACCAGCACCCTGTCGGCGAGATAGACCGCTTCCTCGAGATCGTGGGTGACCATGATCATGGTGACGTTCTCCTCGCTCCAGATGCGGGCGAGTTCTTCCTGCATGGTGATCTTGGTCATGGCGTCGAGGGCGCCGAGCGGCTCGTCGAGCAGCAGGATCTCAGGCTGGACGGTCAGCGCGCGGGCGATGCCGACGCGCTGGGCCATGCCGCCCGAGAGCTGCTTGGGGTAGGCGTCGGCAAACTCGCCGAGGCCAACGAGCCCGATATAGTCGCGGGCCCTTTCCTCCGCCCTGGCGCGCTGCTCACCGCGCACCTCGAGGCCGAAGGCGACGTTGCCGAGCACGGTCAGCCAAGGCAGCAGGCGCGGCTCCTGGAAGATTACGGCGCGGTCGGTGCCGACACCCTGGACCGGGGCGCCATCGATCAGCACCCGGCCGCCATCCGCCGCCTCGAGGCCAGCCAGCACACGCAACAGCGTGGTCTTGCCCGACCCAGAGGCACCGACGATGACCAGGCATTCGCCTGATCGAATGTCGAGGTTCAGCCCCTTGAGCACGGCCAGCGGGCGGCCGTTGATCGCGAAGGACTTGGAGAGGTCGCGGATCGAAACCTCGCCACGGCGGGTGGTGTCGGTGCTGGTCATTGTCGTTCCCGGTTCTGCTGGAGCGCCGTGCGTTCGAATGGACGCACAAGGGACGCTCCAGCACTTTGAATCTGCGCCTGGTACTTTCCGAAGCTCGTTTCCGATTTTCGGGCCAATGCGCCAGGCCTGGATCAGGCTCAGTTGGATTTGGCTTCGGCGTTGGGCTGGAACAGCAGATCGGCCGCCTTGAGCTTGCCCTTGGGCAGCGAGCCTTCGCGTTCGAGCACGTTGATCCAGAAATCGAGGTCGCGCGGAACCGCCTGGGCGCCTTCGCGAAGGCCGAAGCCGGTCCAGTACTTGGCCAGTTCGGCGTTTTCGCCGCGCTTTTCCAGTATGCCAGCCAGCACCTTGCGCGCCTCGTCAGGGTTCTGGCGCGACCATTCGGCGGCGCGGGTCGACTGTTCGACGAAGTTGCGCGCCGCGTCGGGATGGGCGGCGATGAAGTCGCGGCGCAACACGACGAAGCCGCCGGCGATCTCGCCCAGCACGTCAGTGTCGTCGAAGATGGCGCGGACGCCGCCATGCTCCTTCAGCAGGCCCTCGAAAGTGGCCTGCCAGTAGCCTAGTGCGGCGATGTCGACCTGGCCGGAGCGCAAGGTCTGCTCGAGCTGCGGCCCCGGCACCACGACCAGATTGGCGGCATTCTGCGGCAGCTTGGCCTGGTGCAGCGCCTCGCGCACGGTGTAGTCGAGATGGGCACCGAGCGTGTTCACCGCGATCGACTTGCCGGCGATGTCGGCAACCGATTTGATCGGGCTGTCCTCCAGCACGTAGAAGACACTCTGGACCTTGTCGTTGATGCCGTTGCTGGGATAGGCGGCGATGAAGTCATTGCCGCCGGCGATCGAGTTGACGACCGCCGAAGTCGCGGCGGAACCGAGGTCGACGCTGCCGGCGGCCAGCGCGAAAAGCGAGGCCGGGCCGCCCTGGGCGTAGCCGACATTCTCGAACTCGATGCCGAGATCTTTGTAGTATCCCAGCTCGTATGCCAGTTCATGCGGGGAGACGCTGCCCTGGCTGGCAAGGTAGCGGAACTTCACGGTTTCAGGCGATTGCGCAAGCGCGAAGCTGGGCAGACCTGTCGCGGAAAGCCCAAGGGCGAGAACGGCACTGAGGCCGAGGGAACGGCGCGTAAGTGTCATGGTCAAATCTTCTTTCATGGTTGATGGGGGCGTTGGGGCATGCAGTCGTGCGGTCAGGCGGTCGCGCTGCTCCAGCGGCAGAGGCGGCGCTGCAACAGGACGAGCGCGTAGTTGGAGAGAAGGCCGAGGCCTGCGAGCAGGACGATGGCCGCAAACATCAGCGGGATCTGGAAGTTGTACTGGGCATTCATCACCTGGAAGCCGACGCCCTTGTTGGCGCCGATCATCTCGGAGGCGATGAGCAGCAGAAGGGCGGTGGTCGCAGACAGGCGAAGGCCAACGAAGATCGAAGGCACGGCACCCGGCAACACGACGCGGCGGAAGACGGTCAGCCTGGTGGCGCCGTAGACGCGTGCCATCTCGATCAGCTTGGGATCGACCTCCTTGACGCCGCCGATGGTGTTGAGCAGCAGCGGAAACAGCGTCGCCCAGAAGATGACGAAGACCTTGGAGGCTTCGCCGAGGCCAAGCAGCAAGATGAATATCGGGTAGAGCGCCAGCGCCGATGTCTGGCGGAAAACCTGCAGGATAGGATCGAACGCGCGTTCGACCGCCCGGACCTGGCCCATGAACAGGCCAAGCGGGATCGCAACCACCACCGCGGCGGCGAAGGCCGTGCCCGAGCGCTGCAGGGAGATGGCGATGTCGTCGAGCAGGGCACCGCCGACAACACCCGTCCACAAGGCGACGACGATGGCGTCGAGCGGGGGGATGACCGCCGGGTTGACCCAGCCCCTGGTGCTGGACACCTGCCACAGCGCAAGGAAGCCCAGCAGTGCGCCGTAGCGCGACAGGAAGCGGGCCGCCGCCTGGCTGCCGCGCTGGACAAGCTCGTGGCCGTAGCTGTTGTCGCCGATGCCGGCGCCCAGCACGCTCGGCTGCTCTATGTGCTGCAAACTCATCGTCTTGTCCTTCGCGCTTGAGGATTATTCGGCGGCCTGCAGCGAGCTGCGGCTCACCGTCCAGGGATTTACGGGGCGTGGCAGGCCAAGGTTTTCGCGCAGCGTGCGGCCCTCATAGGCGGTGCGGAACAGGCCGCGGCGCTGCAGCTCGGGCACGACGAGATCGACGAAATCGTTCAGCGCGCCTGGCAGCCATGGCGGCAGGATGTTGAAGCCGTCGGCGGCTTCGTTGTGGAACCACTCTTCCAACTGGTCGGCGACCTGGGTGGCGCTGCCGACGATGGTGTAGTGGCCACGCGCGGTCGCGATCCACTGGTAGAGCTCGCGGATGGTGAAGTTGTGCTCGTCGGCGATCTGGCGGATCAGCGCCTGGCGGCTCTTCATGCCCTCGGTTTCAGCGCTTTTCGGCAGCGGCCCGTCGAGCGGATAGCCCCTGATGTCGAGCGTGCCGCCGGCAAGCCCGTTGAGCAGGGCGACGCCGTCCTCGGGCAGGATCAGCTCGGTGAGCTTGTCGTACTTGGCGCGGGCTTCGGCCTCGGTGCGGCCGACGAAGGGCGCGACGCCAGGCATGATCAGCACGTGCTCGGGCACGCGGCCCTCGGCGATGACGCGCGCCTTGATGTCGCGGTAGAACTCCTGCGCGGAAGCGAGGTTCTGATGCGCGGTGAAGATGACCTCGGCGGAAAGGGCCGCCAGCCTGCGCCCGTCCTCGGACTGGCCGGCCTGGACGACGACAGGATGCCCCTGGACCGGGCGGGGTACGTTGAGCGGTCCCTTGACTGCGAAATGCGCGCCCTTGTGGTCGATGTCGTGGACCTTGGCGGGGTCGTAGAAACGCCCCGTCTGCTTGTCGCGGATGAAGGCATCGTCCTCCCAGCTGTCCCAGAGCGCCTTGACGGTGTCGACATGTTCCCTGGCGCGAGCGTAGCGGTCGGCGTGGTCGGGCTGCTTGTTGCGGTTGAAGTTGCGCGCCGTTTCGTCGCCGGCTGATGTGACGACATTCCAGCCGGCACGGCCGTTCGACAGGTGGTCGAGCGAGGCGAACTTGCGGGCGAGCGTGTAGGGCTCCTCGTAGGTGGTCGAGGCGGTGGCGATGAAGCCGAGATGCGTGGTCAGCGGCGCCAATGCCGCAAACAGCGTGACCGGCTCGAAACCGGCGATCTTGGCGTTGCCGCCTTCGCGGCCGCCAAGGCCGACCGACAGATTGTCGGCGAGGAAATAGGCGTCGAACAGGCCGCGTTCGGCGGTCCGTGCAAGCTCGGTGTGGAAGGCGAAACTGGTGGCGCCGTCGGCGGGAGAGCCGGGGTGGCGCCAGGCGGCGATGTGCTGTCCGCCACCGGGCAGGAAGGCGCCTAGCTTGATCTGTCTGGTCATGATTTTCTCCGTAAGAACACGACAAAACTCGCTCCGGCGGCGCGTGCCGCAGGCCGGGTCGTGTCAGGGAATGGAAAGGCGAAGGTTTGAGGTCAGGCGGCCAGGTCGACGCTGTCGCGCGCCTGGGCAACACGACACGCCTCGGCGACTGCCTGCTGGGCGCGGGCGCGGATGGCCTCGGACACCAGCGCGCCGTCGGCGAAATCCCGGTCGGAGGCGTAGATCGCGGTCGGGATGGTCAGCGCCTCGAAGAAGCCGAACAGCGGGCGAAGCTGGTGCTCGACGATCAGCGAATGGCGCTCGCCGCCGCCGGTGGCAGCGAGGATGACCGGCTTGCCCTTCAGCGAATTGGGGTCGAGCAGGTCGAAGAAGTGCTTGAACAGGCCGGTATAGCTGCCTTTGAAGGTGGGCGAGCCGACGACAAGTATGGCCGCATTCGACAGCTGCTCGACGATGGCGCGGGCGGGCGGGGCGAGATCGCTGACGCGCCGTGCCTGGGCAAAGGACGGGCCGAGGTCCTCGATGTCGTAGGTGGCCGCCGCCGCTCCGGTGTTCCTGGCGACTTCGCCGACGATGTGCTCGATGAACAGTCTGGTCTTCGACGGACGGGTCAGGTTGCCCGAAATTCCCACCACGAGTTGTCTTGGCATGTGCGGATCCTCATCAGCGGTCGATACCCATTAACTCTACGGAATTTGTAGATATTGGAGAGCGAGAGGATTTCAAAAGCAGCGCGGCAAGGGGATTGAGTTTGCGAAAGATCGCCCCCGGCTGGTTCATTTGACGCCACGGCAGCATTTAGGCGGTTTGGCATGACGTCGCACAGGAGCCGGCATTTGGGCGGTTCGACAGGCGCGAAAAGGGCTGATGATGGTGCTCGTGGGTTGCCTGAGACCTATCCTTGTGGAGGTGCGGTCAGGCGGCCGCGCGCCGAAATCAGCCCAGCCAAGGTCACCAGCGTGAATGCGGCCCCGGCAAGGAACGTGGCTTGCGGCCCGGCAATGTCCCACAAGGCGCCGGCGATGACGCTGGCCAAAAGCAGCGCCAGGCCGGTCACGAGGTTGAACATGCCGAAGGCGGTGCCGCGCAGCTCAACCGGCGCGGTTTCGGCGACCAGGGTTGCCAGCAGGCCCTGGGTGAAGCCCATATGCAGGCCCCAAAGTGCCACGCCGATGCCAAGGCCGGCCAAACCGGTCGCAAAGGCGAGGACGAGATCCGTGACGAGCAGCAAGGCAAGGCCTGTGATGAGCAACGTCACCTTGTTGACGCGGTCGGACAACACGCCGACGGGGTAGGCCGACAGCGAATAGGCAAGGCTCATGATGACCAGCACGAGCGGGACCAGCATTAGCGGCAGGCCGATCGACTGGGCGCGCAGGATGAGGAAGGCTTCGCTGAAACGCGCAAGGGTGAAGACGGCTGCAATCGCCACCACCCACCAGTAGCGCGCGCCGAGCCTGGCGAGTTCGCTGCGGCGCAGGGGCATGCGGACGCGGCGCAACTCCCGGGGGCGCTCAGGCTCCCTGACCGCAACGACGATCAGCCCGAGCGACAGGAAAGCCGGAATGACGGCGAACCAGAACACCGCCTGAAAGTTGTCTGCCGTCAGCCACATCAGGCCGATGGCGAGCAGCGGGCCGACAAAGGCGCCGATGGTGTCGAGCGACTGGCGCAGGCCAAAGCTCGCGCCGCGCAGATGGGCCGGGGCGATGTCGGCGACAAGGGCGTCGCGCGGCGCGCCCCTGATGCCCTTGCCGATGCGGTCGATGAAACGTGCGGCGACCAGCCAGCCGACGGTCGGCGCGAGCGGAAAGATCGGCTTGGTGAAGGCGGCCAGGCCGTAGCCGAGCGCGGCCAGGAACTTGCGCTTGCCGAGCCAGTCGCTCAAGGCCCCTGAGAAGACCTTGGTGATCGACGCCGTCGCTTCGGCGATGCCCTCGATGATGCCGACGGTGAGCGCCGAGGTGCCGAGGACCGTCACCATGTAGACCGGCAGCAAGGCGTGGATCATCTCGGACGAGATGTCCATCAGCATGGAGACGAACCCCAGGACCCAGATGCCGGCGGGAATGGCGCTTCGCGTCGCTGTCGGGGCTGTCATGTCGGCATCCTGGTCTGAGCGGTTCACTCACAGACCGCTGGCAGTGCGCTGTCAAGATTCGCGGCCGGTGCATTGTCATGGCGGAGGACTTCTTGTCGGCGCCAGTGTCACGCCGGGCCATGGGGGCTCGGCGAAAAATTCTCCCCAACAGGTTCTCAACCAACTGGTTGACAACCTGTTGGGTGAATGCTATTCAACCATTAAGTTAATAACTTGGCGGTTGAATAATAACATGACCGATCCTCTTTCCCTTACCTTTTCCGCCCTGGCGGATCCGACGCGCCGCGCCATCTTGGCCCGGCTTGCCCAGGGGCAGGCGAGCGTCGGCGAACTGGCGGCGCCCTACGACATGAGCCTGGCGGCAGTGTCGAAGCACATCAAGGTGCTCGAAAACGCCGGCCTTATCTCCCGCGAAAAGGACGCGCAGTACCGCTACTGCAAGCTCCAGGCCGGCCCGCTTCAGGACCTCGACGGCTGGGTTGGCGCCTATCGCGAACTGTGGCGCGACAATCTCGACCAGCTCGACGTCTATCTTGCCGACATGCAGCGCGGCGACGACACCAACAAGCAGTGATTGGACGAAAGGAATAGTGACATGAACAAGATGCTCGTCGAGACGCCGGAAGGCGAACCCATCATTCGCATGAGCCGCACCTTCGATGCGCCGCGGATGCTTGTGTGGCGGGCCTGGACCCGGCCCGAGCATGTGGCGCGGTGGTGGGGTTCGCGGGCCATGGGCGCGACCAGGGTGGTCAAGCTCGATCTCCGCCCCGGCGGCGAATGGCGCTTCGAGCAGACCACGCCTGATGGCACCGTCTTTGCCTTCATCGGCAAATACATTGAGGTCGACGAGCCGGAGAAGCTGGTCAACACCTTCGCGCTGGAAGGCATGTTCGAGGACAAGAACGTCATCGAGACCCATCGCTTCGAGGAGAAGGCCGGCAAAACCCATTACAGCGGCGTCACCCGCTTCGACAGCATCGAGGACCGCGACGGCATGGTCGCCTCGGGCATGGAAGCCGGCGCCCAGGACAGCATGAACCAGCTCGAAGAGCTGCTCGGCGAACTCATCTCCGCCTGATCTTCCGCCGGCCGACGGGCCGGCAGTTCCCCATCGCAATGGTGACCCAACCGGCCGCTTGGCGGCCGGGCGGGATCGCTCATCCCAAGACAGGAAACGACAATGAAAACGCTGGCACTTGCGGGCGCGGCTCTGCTCACCCTTTTTTTCACCATCGCACCGGCAACGGTTTCGGCTGAGGAGGCAGAACCCCTTGAACTGCATCACCAGGTCTACGGGGAGGGGCCGCCGCTTGTTCTGCTCCACGGTGCCTTCTTGACGATCGAGACCAACTGGTCGACCAGCCTCGGCGAACTCGCCAGGTCGAACAAAATCATCGCGGTCGAGCTGCAGGGCCATGGCCGCACTGCCGACCGGGCGACCGGGCTGAGCTACGAGACCATGGCCGACGATGTCGCTGGCCTGCTCGACAAGCTGGGCGTGAAGAAGGCTTCCGTCATGGGCTACTCGATGGGCGGCAACGTCGCCCTGCAGTTGGCCCTGCGCCATCCCGATCGTGTCGAGCGCATCGTTGCCGTGTCGGCGGCGGCCAGCGACAAGGGGCTGGCCGTGGGACACAAGGACATGGTGCAGCACCTGACTGCCGACATGTTCACCGGCGCGCCGATGGTCGCCGAGTATCAGAAGCGCTCACCCAAGCCGGACTTCCCGGCGCTTGTCGACAAGGTCAAGCGGCTGGAGCTCAAGCCCTTTGACTGGACTGTCGACCTTGCCAAGGTCAAGGCGCCGGTGCTGCTCATCGCCGGCGACGCCGATGTAGTGACGCTCGGCCACCTGGCCGACATGCATGCAGCTCTCGGTGGCCACGCCAATGGCGACGTCAACGGCCCGTCGCGCAGCCAGCTGCTGGTGCTGCCTGATACGACCCACATGGGCATACTCGCCGACCCGGCGAAGGCGCAGCAGGTGGCGGTAGCTGCCAATGCATTTCTGAGTGCTCCGGCGCCAAACTAGAGCGGTTCGCCTCGACGAAGCCGCTACACACGGCCACTCGCTTGCGCCAAAAGAAAAGAGGCCCCGCATTGCGGGGCCTCTTGCATCGTCTGGTTGCACCTTGTGCTTGCCGATTGTCTCAGCGCTCGGCGAGTGCCGGTTCGCCCTGGCGTTCGCGGATCAGGTTGGCGAAGCGGCGGAACAGGTAGTGCGAATCCTGCGGGCCGGGCGAGGCCTCGGGGTGGTGCTGGACCGAAAACACGGGGCGGCCGGTCAGCGCGATACCGCAATTGGTGCCGTCGAACAGCGAGACATGGGTTTCCTCCACGCCTTCGGGCAGCGACTCGGCGTCGACGGCGAAACCGTGGTTCATCGACACGATCTCGACCTTGCCGGTGGTGTGGTCCTTGACCGGGTGGTTGGCGCCGTGGTGGCCCTGGTGCATCTTTGCCGTCTTGCCGCCCAAGGCAAGCGCCAGCATCTGGTGGCCGAGGCAGATGCCGAAGACCGGCAACTCGGTCTTGAGCAGGTCCTTGATGACCGGCACCGAATATTCGCCCGTCGCCGCCGGATCGCCGGGGCCGTTGGAGAGGAAGATGCCGTCCGGCTGCATCGCCAGGATGTCTTCGGCCGAGGTTTTGGCCGGAACGACCGTTACCTTGGCGCCGAGGCCGGCGAGCAGGCGCAGGATGTTGCGCTTGACGCCGTAGTCGATGGCAACGACGTGCATGGTCTCTTCAGCGCGCTCGCCATAACCTTCGTTCCAGACCCAGGGGGTCTCGGTCCAGGACGAGGACTGGCCCGAGGTGACCTCCTTGGCGAGGTCGAGGCCGACAAGGCCGGACCAGGCGCGGGCCTGGGCCTTGAGATCGTCGAGATCGAACTTGCCGTCCGGCGCGTGCGCGATGACGGCGTTGGGCATGCCCTTTTCGCGGATCAGCGCGGTTAGCGCGCGGGTGTCGACGCCGGACATGGCGACGATACCGCGACGCTTCAGCCACTGGTCGAGATGACCGGCGGCGCGATAGCTCGACGGGTTGGTGACGTCAGCCTTGAACACCGCGCCGACCGCGCCGAAGCGCGCCGCCGGGTTCAGGTCCTCGACGTCTTCGTCGTTGGTGCCGATGTTGCCGATGTGGGGGAAGGTGAAGGTGACGATCTGGCTGGCGTAGGAGGGGTCGGTGAGGACTTCCTGGTAGCCGGTGAGCGCTGTGTTGAAGCACACTTCGGCGACGGCACTGCCTGTGGCGCCGAGGCCTCGGCCGGTGATGACCGTGCCGTCGGCCAGAACCAGAACGGCGGTCGGCACTTCGGTTGCCCAGGGGGCGGTCTCTGCGGCCATGGCGATGCTCCTGCTTAACTAGGCCGCGACTTGAAAAATGGCTCGCAAGGGGCCATATCGCGCAGCGAAAAGCACGGACGACCACCGTCAGGCGGGCCCCGTGCACAAAACAAACAAGTCCTTGCAAGGCGCGGACAATAAGCGAAGGCCGGCACATGGTCAATGACCGCGCCGGAATTCGAGGCTAATTATTTTTCCTAATGAAAACAGGAAGTTGGCCATTGTCATTCGGTTTGCCACTGTGGCAGGTCGGCGCTATTGTTTGCGACACGTTCAGGAGTAACGGCCATGCGCGAGACACTCGCCGAGGCATTGAAGACTGCATTGAAGGCCGGCGACAAGCGCCGCACATCGACGCTCAGGCTGATCCAGGCGGCGATCCAGGACCGCGACATCGCTCATCGCGGTGCCGGCAAGGACCCTGTCACGGACGAGGAAATCCTGCAGATCCTGACCAAGATGGTCAAGCAGCGCCAGGAATCGGCCAAGGCCTTCGAGGAGGGTGCGCGGCTGGAGCTTGCCGCCCAGGAGCGCGACGAGATCACCATCATCACCGACTTCCTGCCCAAGCAGATGGAGGAAGGCGCGGTGCGCGACGCCGCCACGAAAGTGATCGCGGACGTGGGCGCCGACGGCCTGCGCGACATGGGCCGCTGCATGAACGCGCTCAAGGAGCGCTATCCCGGCCAGATGGATTTCGGCAAGGCAAGCGGCATCGTCAAGGAGCTGCTGCAGTAGGCTCCTGCTGGCTCAGGCCGCATGAACAAAAGACGCCCCGGCTGGCTGCAGCGCGGGGCGTTTTCTTTTTGCGGCGAGGGCGGCGCAAACTCCCTTCTCTCCTTGTGGGAGAAGGAAGCTCGCGTCAGGTCACCGGCAGGCGCCGGCGCGCGATCGCGGCGTGAAAGCGGGCGCCGTGGATGAGGGCCTCGTCGTTGAAGTCGAATGACGGGTTGTGGAGCGGCACCGAGGCTTCGCCATTGCCGATATAGGCAAAGCAGCCGGGCACATGATCGAGGAAGCGGGCGAAATCCTCCGACGCGGTGACGATCTCGCCGTTGCCATTGACCGCGCCTGCGGCGAACACCGACGCGGCGGCTTCGACCGCGTTGGCTGTGGCCTCAGTGTCGTTGATCAGCGGCACGAACTCCCTAGTGTAGATGACCTCGGCCGTGCAGTTGTGGGTCAGCGCCGTGCCTTCGGCGATGATGCGCATCTGTTTCTCGATCTCGGCGCTGACCTCGGGGCGGAAGCTGCGCGCGTCGCCGAGGATGCGGGCGAAGCCGGGCAGGGCGTTGCGGGTGCCGTCGGTGATGAGTTCGGTCACCGACACCACCGATATGTCAGCCGGGCTGAGCCGGCGCGAAACGATGGTCTGCAGGTTGGTGACGACGGCGCAGGCGGCGACCAGCACTTCGCGGCCAAGATGCGGGCGGGCGGCGTGGCCGCCAAGGCCACGCAGCACGATCTCGAAATTGTCCTCCGCCGACATGATCGGGCCGGGCCGGGTTTCGAAATGGCCGACAGGCAGGCCGGGCATGTTGTGCAGGCCATAGATCTCGTCGAAGGGGAAACGCGACATGAGGCCGTCGTCGAGCATGGCGAGCGCGCCCTTGCCCCACTCTTCGGCCGGCTGGAAGATGAAACGCACGGTGCCGTCGAAGCCACCTTCGCCGGCGAGCAGCTTTGCCGCTCCCAGAAGCATCGTCGTGTGACCGTCATGGCCGCAGGCATGCATGACGCCGGGATTTTGCGAGGGATGGTCGTGGTTGGCTTGCTCCGTGATGCGCAGTGCGTCCATGTCGGCCCTGAGCGCAATGGCGCGGTTGCCGTTGCCACGCCTGAGCGTTCCGACGACGCCGGTGCCGCCGATGCCTTCCACGACCTCGTCGAGGCCGAAGGCCCTGAGTTGTGCCGCGACGAACGCGCTGGTGCGCCTCTCCTCGAAGCCGAACTCGGGATGGGCGTGCAGGTCGCGCCGCCAGGCTGTCATCTCGGCGACGAGGTTTTTCTGGTCGAGCGCGGCCATGTGCTGATCCCCGGTTTTGGAGATGCAGCCTCACCCGGATTGACGGTGGCAGGCAAGACTTGTCGGTGAGGCCAGTAGCAGACGAGAAAGCCCCCCTCTCCGTCACGGCTTCGCCGTGCCACCTCTCCCCCACTTTGTGGGGGCGAGGAACCCAAGTTCTGCGAGCTCGAGGGCGGGCAGTGCGGGCGTTCCCTTCTTCCAAAGGGGAGCAGGTGGAGCCCGCTCAGCTCGCCTTGAGGCGCGAGCCGCGGAGCAGGCCCTGCTCCTCGAGCACCGGATAGGCCATCGAGGCGAGCAGCGAGTTGATCTGCTTGAGGTCGCGGATGGTGTCGAGGTGGATGGAGCTCGTCTCGACGCTCTTGATGGTGCCGTCGCGCAGGCGCAGGAAATGGCTCTGGCTGGTCTGCTTCTCGACGTCGCGCAAGCGGTCCTTCTCCAGCACCAGCTGGCGGGCGGTGTTGGGGTCGCGCGAGACCAGGACGTTGAAGGCAAGCCGCGCATTGGCCATGACGGCGGCGTGGAAACTCGCAAGCTCGCGCCAGCCCTCGGGGGTGAATTCGAGGCCGCGGTCGAGCTTCTTCTGCACATGGGCGAGCATGTTGCGGACGATGATGTCGCCGACCTGCTCGAGCTTGACGCAGGCGCCGAGCAGTTCCTGGCAGCGCAGTGCCTCATCCTCGGTCATCGGCCGGATGGTGGCCTTGGCGAGATAGAGCTTGATCGCCGCATGCTTGCGGTCGACCCGGTCGTCGAGCGAGGCGAGCGCATTGATCTTGTCGGCATCGGGCTTTTCGTAGAGCTCGATGATGCGCTGGAGCATGATCTCGACGGTCTCGCAGACGCGCACCACTTCGCGCGTTGCGTTGGCCAGCGCCTGCGACGGCGTGTCGAGGGCGGCTTCGTTGAGCGCGCTGAGCTCGGCGACCGCCATGTCCTTGGCGGGATCGGACTTGGTGCCAAGGGCGACGATCTTTTCCGAGGCGCTGTAGACAAGTTTGGCGAGCGGAATGCCGGCGACCAGGATCAGGCAGTTGAACAGGATGTGGGCGTTGATGATCTGGTCGGGAACCGTCGCGCCGAGGAAGGCGACCGACGGCTTGGCCCATAGGAAGGCGACCAGCATGACCAGCGAACCTGCGCCGCGCATCAAAAGATTGCCGATGGGAACGACGCGCACGCCCGGCTCGGCGTTGCGGGTGAGCAAGGGCGCGATGATCGAGCTGCCGAGATTGACACCGAGCACCAGCACGATGCCGAGTTCGGGCGGAACGAAGCCGCGGCCGGCAAGGGTGACGATCAGGAGCACCGCGGCGATGGAGGAGTGGAACAGCCAGGTGACGATAGCGGCGAGCAGGTAGGCAGTGATGGGATCGCCGGCGAAATAGTCCACGATGACGGGCAGCAGCCTGCTTTCGCGCAGCGGCTCGGAGGCCTGGCCGACCATTTCGAGCGACAGCACCAGAAGGCCGATGCCGACGAGGATGCGGCCGGTCTGCTGCCAGCTGCGGCGGTCGGTGGCCAGAAACATGGTGGTGCCGGCGGCGAGGCAGATCGGCACCAGAAGCGACAGGTCGAAGGTCAGGATCTTGATGACCAGTGCCGAGCCAATCTCGGCGCCGCGAACGGCGAGCTGGCCGGCGATGCCGCTGACGATGCCGGCCCCGGCGAAGGAGCCGACGAGCAAGGTAACCGCCGTCGAGCTCTGGAAGGCGATGGCGAGCGCCGTGCCGGCAAGCACGGCGAGGATCGGGTTGCGCATGGTGTTGCGCAGCTTGTGGCGCAGGACGTCGCCATAGGCGCGCTCGACGCCGGTACGCACCATTCGGGTGGCAAACAGCAAAAGGGCGATCGCGCCGGCGAGGTGAAGCAGGACGACAGAGCCGCTCATCGGGCGCACCTGGGGGCGTTTGAGGTGGTAACCGCGACGGTTTGGGCGCTTATGCGAATCACTGTCATGAACATGCCGATTAGATTAGCCGGATAATATTTTTCGTCCATATTGCACGCGTGTGCACCGCATCGCAAGATGCACGGTCGTTCATATATAGAGATACGTGCAGGTGAGCCTGGAGTTCCACAACGACCGTCGGGTGGCGCAATCCGGATGTTTGTGCCGGGGAGGGCTGTGAACAGCGGGCATGGTGGCGAATAGGAGTCGTGTCGGGCGAGGCGAGCGCCTATATCAAATCTGAAACAAGCAGGACCCGATGCGCTTTTCCGACGGATTTTTGAGCGAGATACGCGACCGCGTGCCGATATCGGCCGTGGTTGGCCAGCGCGTGACCTGGGACCGCAAGAAGACCAACGCGCCGCGCGGCGATTTCTGGGCGTGCTGCCCGTTCCATGGCGAAAAATCGCCGTCGTTCCACTGCGAGGACCGCAAGGGCCGCTACCATTGCTTCGGCTGCGGCGTGTCGGGCGATCATTTCCGCTTCCTGACGGACCTCGACGGGCTGAGCTTTCCCGAGGCGGTCGAGCGCATCGCCGAGATGGCCGGCGTGCCGATGCCGGCGCGCGACGCCCAGGAGGAGCGGCGCGAGCGCGAACGGGCCTCGCTGCACGACGTCATGGAGCTGGCGACCACGTTTTTCGAGGACCGGCTGCAGACGTCGGATGGAGCCCGTGCCCGCGCGTATCTGCGCGACCGTGGGCTGACGCAGACGACCCAGCAGCAGTTCCGGCTCGGCTTCGCGCCCGACAGCCGCAACGCGCTCAAGGAATTCCTCGCCTCCAAGGGCATCGAGAAGGCGCAGATGGAGGCCTGTGGGCTGACCGTCTTCGAAGACGTGCCGGTTTCTTATGATCGCTTCCGCGACCGCATCATGTTTCCGATCCCTGACTCACGCGGCCGCATCATCGCTTTTGGCGGGCGTGCGATGTCGGCGGAGGTTTCGGCCAAGTACCTGAACTCGCCGGAAACCGAGCTCTTCCACAAGGGCAACGTGCTCTACAATTTCGCCCGTGCCCGCAAGGCGCTGCAGAAGGACGGGACGGTGATCGCGGTCGAAGGCTACATGGACGTGATCGCGCTGGCCCAGGCCGGCTTCGAAAATGTCGTGGCGCCACTCGGCACCGCGCTGACCGAAAGCCAGCTCGGGCTGTTGTGGCGGATGTCGGGCGAGCCGGTGCTGTGCTTCGACGGCGACAAGGCCGGCCTCAAGGCCGCCTACCGCGCGGCCGACCTCGCACTGCCGCTGGTGGCACCCGGACACACGACCCGTTTTGCGCTGCTGCCCGAGGGCAAGGATCCCGACGACCTGGTCAAGGCGGAAGGCCCGGAGGCGTTTCGCACCGTACTGAATGCCGCGCGGCCTTTGTCCGAGCTGATCTGGATGCGCGAGACATCGGGCGGGGTGTTCGACACGCCGGAGCGTCGGGCCGAGCTTGAAAAGACGTTGCGCGAGCTGACCAGCAGGATCAAGGACGAGAGCGTCCGCTACCACTACCAGCAGGAAATGCGCGAACGGGTGCTGAACTTCTTCGGCAGCCAGCGTGGACGCCAGCAAGGGCAGGGTGGCGGCGGCAAGGGTTCGTACAACAAGGGCTCGTTCAACAAGGGCGGCGGCGAGCGCGGCCAGTGGAACAAGGGTGGCGCAGGTGCCGCGGCCGGCCGGCTCGCGGTGTCGGACAGTCTGGCGCGTTCGGCGATGGTCAAGCGCGCCGGCGGCATCATGCCGCTGCGCGAGGCCGCCCTCGTGGTCACGCTGGTCAACCACCCCTCGCTGATCGACGAGAATTTCGAGCATGTCGAGCGGCTCGACCTCAGCCACGGCGAACTCAAGCAGCTGCATTCGGTGCTGATCGACGCAATGGCGCATGGCGAGGCCAATACACGCGAGGCGGTGGTGGCGGCGATCGAGCGCGCTTCATGCGCCGAGATGTGGGAGCGTGCCGTGACGTTGGCGCGGCGCGCCCGGCAATGGACGGCGTTCGAGGACGCGGCGATCGAAGATGCCCGCGACGCCTTCGCGCAGACGCTGCACTTGCACCGCAGCGCCCGCACCTTACATAAGGAGCTGAAACAGGCCGAAGTTGCGCTGGCTACAGATCCTACCGACGAAAACTACCGACATCTGGTGGAAGTTCAGGCGCAGTTTCACGACGTGCAGGCCACCGAAGCGCTTATCGAAGGCTTCGGGGTGTCTTCGGGCCGAAGCGGTCGTAACTGACGCCGCGGACCGATTATCCCGCAATTGATTCGCTTTTTTGGCGCGAATCATGCGAGAGGCGCTTGACCTTCCGCCAGAATGACGGAATCAGGTCGATTCGAAAAAGTTAACCGGCGGCCAGGTCGCCAGTCGTGTCGATGGCCTGAAAATGCGGATTGGGGCACTTGTCACTGGACAGGAAGATATTCCGCCACAGATATCACGGTTAATCTGGACTTAACACAGGTGCAGCTACTGGCAGTTCAGGCGCAGGTTCGATGAGCGCATCTGATTTGCACTGTCCAAGAGTTTAAGCGGCTGACGGGCCGCCTGGAGAAAGCGAAGAATGGCGACAAAAGAAAAGGAAGAGGTCGAGACCGAACGCGAAGGTGCCCCAGACGGACCTTTGCTCGACCTTTCCGATGACGCTGTCAAGAAGATGATCAAAGTCGCGAAGAAGCGCGGCTATGTCACCATGGACGAGCTCAACGCGGTGCTTCCGTCGGAGGAAGTGACCTCCGAACAGATCGAAGACACCATGGCGATGCTCTCCGACATGGGCATCAACGTGGTCGAGGACGACGAGCAGGGCGAAGAAGCCGAGGCCGCCGAAGGCGACGCCGAGGAAGACGCCAACGAGCTTGCCGAGCAGACCGGCACGGCCGTCGCCGCCACCACGACCAAGAAAGAGCCGACCGACCGTACCGACGACCCGGTGCGCATGTATCTGCGCGAAATGGGCTCGGTGGAGCTTCTGTCGCGTGAAGGCGAAATCGCCATCGCCAAGCGCATCGAGGCCGGCCGCGAGACGATGATCGCTGGCCTGTGCGAAAGCCCGCTGACATTCCAGGCCATCATCATCTGGCGTGACGAGCTCAACGAAGCCAAGATCCTGCTGCGCGAGATCATCGATCTCGAGGCGACCTATGCCGGCCCCGAGGCCAAGCAGGCGCCGATCGTCGAGCGCGTCGAGGAAGACACCAAGGCCAAGACCGACGAAAAGCCGCGCCGCGGTGGCCGCGACGAAGAAGACGACATCACCAATGTCGGTGCCGACACCCGCGGCGAGGATGACGAGGAAGAAGACGACGAGGCAAGCCTGTCGCTGGCTGCCATGGAAGCGGAACTGCGTCCGCAGGTCATGGAAACCCTCGACGTCATCGCCGACACCTACAAGAAGCTGCGCAAGCTGCAGGACCAGCAGGTCGAGAACCGTCTCGCCGCCGCCGGCACGCTGTCGCCGAGCCAGGACCGTCGCCTCAAGGAGCTGAAGGACCAGCTCGTCAAGGCCGTGAAGTCGCTGTCGCTCAACAATGCCCGCATTGAGGCACTTGTCGAGCAGCTCTACGACATCAACAAGCGGCTGGTGCAGAACGAAGGCAAGCTGTTGCGCCTCGCCGAAAGCTATGGCGTGCGCCGCGAAGAGTTCCTGAAGGAATATCAGGGTTCCGAGCTCGACCCGAACTGGATCCGCTCGATCTCGAACCTGTCCAGCCGCGGCTGGAAGGAGTTCACCAAGAACGAGAAGGACGCCATCCGCGACCTGCGCGCCGAAATCCAGAACCTCGCCACCGAGACGGCGATCTCGATCCTGGAATTCCGCAAGATCGTCAACCAGGTGCAGAAGGGCGAGCGCGAGGCAGCGATCGCCAAGAAGGAGATGGTGGAAGCCAACCTCCGCCTCGTCATCTCGATCGCCAAGAAATACACCAATCGCGGCCTGCAGTTCCTCGATCTGATCCAGGAAGGCAACATCGGCCTGATGAAGGCGGTCGACAAGTTCGAGTACCGTCGCGGCTACAAGTTCTCGACCTATGCGACATGGTGGATCCGGCAGGCGATCACGCGTTCGATCGCCGACCAGGCCCGCACCATCCGCATTCCGGTGCATATGATCGAGACGATTAACAAGATCGTTCGCACGTCGCGCCAGATGCTGCACGAGATCGGCCGCGAGCCGACGCCGGAAGAACTGGCCGAAAAGCTCGCCATGCCGCTCGAAAAGGTGCGCAAGGTGCTGAAGATCGCCAAGGAGCCGATTTCGCTCGAAACGCCTGTCGGCGACGAGGAGGATTCGCACCTCGGCGACTTCATCGAAGACAAGATGGCGATCCTGCCGATCGACGCGGCGATCCAGGCGAACCTGCGCGAGACCACCACGCGCGTGCTCGCCTCGCTGACGCCACGCGAAGAACGCGTGCTGCGCATGCGCTTCGGCATCGGCATGAACACCGACCACACGCTTGAAGAGGTTGGACAGCAGTTCTCGGTCACCCGCGAACGTATCCGCCAGATCGAGGCCAAGGCGCTGCGCAAGCTCAAGCATCCGAGCCGCAGCCGCAAGCTCAGAAGCTTCCTCGACAGCTGAGGTTGGAACCAAAACAAAAAAGCCCGGGCATGTCCCGGGCTTTTTTGTTTCAGGGCCTAATCTTCCGGGTCGCCGGCGACGAGATTGTATTCGGCCCATTTGGCCTTGGGAATTGTCTCGCCGACGCTGAACGCGAAGGCGGTGACAACGCCGTCGGTGACGCCGCAGGTGAATTTCACGCCATACCAGCGTCGGGCGGCCCGGAACGCTGCGCCATCCGCCTGGATCGAGCCGCTGTCGATCCTGAGGTTGCTGGTTGCATAAGGCACCACGAGATCGGGGCGGAGTTCCGCTTTCCAGCGATGGATCTGCTCCATGGCCTCGATGTTGCACAGCTGGATTGTGCGTTCGCTTGGGGCAAAGGTGGCGAGCGCGGCCCTGGCGCGGCGGCTGCGAGGGTCGGCGAGGACCTTTGCCGCGTAGAAACTGTGGGCCTCGACCATGGCGGGGTGCGGCGCTGCGGGCTTGGGCGTGACCGTGGCGCCGGCGGCCGGCGCAAGCGCGGTGGCGGGAGCTTCCGGTTGACGCGGCAATGGGACGTCAGCTGGTTCGGGCTGGGGCGCGACCAGTTCGATAGGCACCACTTCTTGGGCCGGCAGCTTGAAGGGTTGTGGCCTGGGCAACAGCACGATGGCCGCCAGCAGCATGGCATGCAATGCGAGCGAGGCGGGCCAGCTGGGATCCAGTTTCGCGGCGGGCGTCATGCAACCGGCTTTCTGATGAAGCCCGTTGGTTCGCCTGTCACTGTGGCGCCATTGCGGCGCCAGTATCGGGTTCGGCCGTGGTGGAGACCGAGATGATCGCCCGCAGCGGCGCGTCAGCTGCTCTTCGTCGGGTCGCCGATCTCGGCATTCAGCCGCACCGCTTCCCGGACGAGCTTTTCGGCAAGTGCGATGTCCACCGTGTCGCCTTCACGATACTCCATGGTGGCGAGTTCATATTTGCCGCCGGCCTTCAGCCTTGGCTCGATGCCGAGCAGCCGCTTGCCGCGCCAGAAGCCGAACAGCACGCGGGCCTCTTCGGCGCGGATGAGCAGGACCGGGCCGTTGGAAAAGCAGACGATGTGGCCCCATTTGATGCGGGCCTCGGCATCGCCAGCGGCGCGGGTGGCTGCACGCAGGGCCTCGACGATGTCGCGGCGCCAGCCGCTCAAGGCCGCGACATAGGCCTCGGGGCTTTCCGCCGGCATTTCCTTGCGCATCATCTGGCTGGTCTCCCCTTGGGCGCAAAGCTAGTCCGTTCGCATGCCTTGCGCCATGCTGCCATGTGCAGCATTCAGGCCTAGCTGCCGCCGCGCCCCAGCGCTGGCCCGACATAGCGGGCGCGCGGGCGGATCAATACGCCCGAGGTCAGCTGCTCAATGGCATGCGCAACCCAGCCGGTGGAGCGGGCGATGGCGAAAAACGCCGTCTCGTAGCCGATCGGCAGCCCGAACATGCGCACCATCACTGCCAGGGCATAGTCGATGTTGGGGTGCAGGCCGGTGGCTTCGGTGATCAGCATCGGTGCCTCGACGGCGAGGCGCCGGTCGGCGCCCGCCTCGGCCAGGGCAGCCAGCAGGCTGTCGGCGCGGGGATCGCCGTCACGGTAGACCGTGTGGCCGAAGCCGGGGATGCGGTCGCCGATGGCGACGCGCTCGCGGATGTTGGCGGCGACGTCGGTGGCGGCGAAATCTGCCACCATGTGGGCGGCCAGGGGGCCGGCGCCGCCATGCCTCGGTCCCTTGAGCGCGACGAGGCCAGCGATCAGCGCGTCGTAGAGGTTGATCCCGGTCGAGGCGGCGCAGCGCACCGTCCAGGTCGAGGGGTTGAGCTCGTGGTCGGCGAGCAGTACGAGCGCGCGGCGGAAAATCGCCTCGGCATGTGGATTGCCGGGTGCCCAGGCGTTCGCCACCTGCAGGTGGATCGGCGCGGGCGAGGGGTTGGTGCCGAGGATGCCGGCCGTGAGCAAACGAACGGCGCGGGCGCCGACCTCGACGCGGCCCTGGCGCGAGCGGTTGAAGGCGCGTGAATCGTTGCCGCCGGCCAGCGCCAGCATGGCAATGGCGCGGGGAATGGGCGCCTCGCCCGTGGTCACCGAAGCCACCGACCGCATGGTGTCGCTCACAACAGGCATGTTGGCGGCGGCGAACGGATCGGCGTCGTTCATGTCCCACAACAGCGTTGCCGCCTGTTCGAGCGTCGCGTGTTCGGCCAGGGCTACCGCCTGAACGCCGCGATAGACTGAACCTTCGCTGGTGATGGTGGAGATCGCTGAATCCAGAACCGGCGCTTCGGTTTCGCCGGCGCTTGCATGTCCAGCCGGTGCGCGCCGTGCCAGAAGGGCACGCACATCGTCGGCGCGGTAGCGGCGGGCGCGAGCGTCATCGGATGGTTCGGAGCGGATCAGGCCGCGGCTGACATAAGCGTAGAGCGTGGCCGGCGATACGGCGAGCTCGCCCGCGGCCTCGCGAGCGGAGAGATAGAGCGGTTCGGAGGCTTTTTTCATATTGATCAAGCTAATCAAGATTGATCAATATGAAAAGAGCCCCATCCTTCTGCATCGCAGCAAGGAGCAAGCCCATGACACTTCATCAGACGACCGCCGGACTGGACGGCGTGACCGCGGCCATGACCGCGCTTTCCCATGTCGACGGCGAGGGCGGGGAACTGATCATCGCCGGCAGCCGCGTCGCGCAACTGGCCGCCGAGACGGATTTCGAAGGTGCCGCGGCGCGGCTGCTGTCGGCTGCGGGCAAGGAAACTGACGCCGGCGAACTGCGGGCGAAGCTCGGCGAGGCACGTCTTCGCGCTTTTGCGCGGCTTGATAAAATTCTTCCCGCGACGGAGGGCCTGGCGCTCGGAGCCGGGTTCCGTGCCGCGATCGCGGCGATCGACAAGGAGGACGGGCTCGACGACGAGGTCGCACTTCTTGGTGCGATGCCGGTTCTGGCGGCGGCACTGGCGCACAGCGCTGAAGGCCTCGCACCCGTGGCGCCGGACGCCAGCCTCGGCCAGGCCGCCGACATGCTGCGGATGATGCGCGGCAAGGCGGCGAGTGACGCGGAGGCGGCGGCGCTCGATGCCTACCTGGTGACGGTCAGCGATCACGGCATGAACGCGTCCACCTTCGCGGCGCGTGTCGTCGCCTCGACGCAGGCTGATTTGTTCATGGCGGTCACGGCAGGCTATTGCGCGCTTTCTGGCCCGCTGCATGGCGGCGCGCCAGCCCCGGTGCTCGACATGCTGGAAGCAATCGGCAAGGCCGACAACATCGCGCCGTGGATCGACGCGGCACTGGCGCGCGGCGAGCGCCTGATGGGTTTTGGTCACCGCATCTACAAGGTGCGCGACCCGCGCGCCGACGTGCTGAAGCGGTCGGTGGGCACGCTGGGCTCCGAGGGCATGGACTTGGGACTCGCTGCCGAGGTCGAGGGCTATGCCCGCGAGGCACTGGCCCGCGCCAAGCCGGGCCGACGCCTCGACACCAATGTCGAGTTCTACACCGCGATCCTGCTCGGCGCGCTCGACATTCCGCGCGAGGCCTTCACGCCGGTCTTCGCGGTCGGCCGCACGGCGGGCTGGGTCGCGCATGCGCTGGAGCAGCAGCGTACCGGCCGCCTGCTGCGTCCGGCCTCGGTCTATACCGGGCCGATGCCGGCCTGAGGGCCGTTCTTCGCAACTTCCGAAAAGCCCGGGCAGGTTCCCGGGCTTTTTCATTTGGCAATTGCCTTTGGCCGGAGCAACTCTAGTTGCAGCGATTGGACAGCATGCTTGAAGGGAGGGCGCGATGCGGCGGCTTGTGGCAAGCTCGGCGGGACTGGCGGCCATTTCGCTGGTGATGATGGGGGCTGCGGCCGCACCGGCGCAAAAGCCCATCGGCATGGCCAATCCGGCCTCTGTGCATTGCGGCAACATCGGCGGCAAGCTCGAGATCCGCAAGGACGCGACCGGCAACGAGACCGGCTACTGCCGCATGCCCGACGGCAGCATCTGCGAGGAATGGGCGCTGTTCCGCGACCAGAAATGCGTCGCGCCGAAGGAGTGAGGCACGCACCCCCCGTCTCAAGGTGCGACCCACGCGACTTTCGCCGCGCGGGTCAAGTGGATCACTTGCAGGTGGTCTTCAGCTTGCTCGCTTCGAGCGCGTTGCCGTTGAGCTTCAGCACCGAGCCGCCTGTCTGTGTCAGAGAGGTGCCCGACCACGCGCCCTGATCGGCCAGGCAGTTGAGCGGCGTGCCGACAACGGTGACGTCGCCGCGGATGTTCTCGGCGGGGCCCGAGAAGTAGAGGCCCGCCTTGCTGGCGCCTTCGACGCGCATGTTGCCGAAGTCGATGTTCTTCACCGGGCCGCCGAGGAAATCCCACTCGCTGCCGTAGATGTAGGCGCCATAGGTGCCGGCATTGGTGATGGTCACGTCCTTGAAGCTGATGCCCGAGACCGGGTTGAGGAAGATGCCGGCATTGCGGGTGCCGTCGATCTTGAGGCCGTTGACGTTCACGTTGGTCGTCACGGCATCCTCAGGCAGGGTCGAGGCGGTGACCAGCATCAGGCCGTTGATGCCGCCCTTCAGCGTCATGTCGTTGATCGACACGTTCGAGGTGCCCTGGAGCACTACGAGATCCATGTCGAGGCCCTGTTCGGAATTGTCGATGGTGACCTTGTTCATCGTCACGTCGTTGGCGGCGACGAGCAGGATGCCTTCGCGGCGCGACTTGCTGATCTTGACGTTGTCGATGACGATGTCGCTGGCGGCATGGGTGATCACCTCGGGCCAGTCGCTCTGGTCGATGCGGCTGCCGGCGAAGATGCCGTAGGTGACGCTGTCGATCACCGTGTCGCGAACCGTCAGCCCGCTGGTGCCGAGCGCGGCAATCGCGGCGTGGGGCGCGCGGTTCGGCCTGCCAACGGCGAACTCGCAATTGGTGTTGCTGTTGCAGATGTAGAGGTCGTGGATGTTGGCTCCCGATATCGTGGCGCCGGTCACGTTGTCGAGGCGGATGCCATCGCCGGCGGTGGCGGAGATGTCGACATCACGGATTGAAAGGTTCGAGGCGCCGTTGGAGGCGATGCCGGCGAGGCCGCCGGTGATCGCGAGGCCGGCGATTTCGCTGCCCGAGGCCATGGTGACGACGTTGGCGGCGGCGTTGGTGCCTGTCAGGCTGGCTGCCTCGCCACCGGCGCGGAACGCCGCCTGGATGCGGCTGTTGGCGCCGCGCACGGCGATCGATCCGCCGCCGCCAACCATGTGCTGGCCCGTGCCGAGCTGCAGCGCCTGGCCGACCGAGATGCCGCCATTGGCAAGCACCAGCGCATTCGTGCCGGCGGTGGTGAGCGCGGCGTTGATGGCGGCGGCATCGCCTGTTGCCGACGAGATCGAGACGACCTTGCCGACGGCCTGGCCGCCATGGACGAATTCGGCAGCCTCGGTCACGCCGTCCTTGTCGGCATGGGTGCGGACGAAGTCCGAGCGTTCGACGCGCTGGAACATCGGATCGAAGGCAGCCTTGCCGGTGCGGTTCGATCCGCCGAGCGGCACGCGCAGCCGCGCGGTGAGGCCGAATTCGGTGCGGTCCTCATTGTCGTAGGAGACCGACGCGCCGAGCGCCAGCGTCGAGCCGGAAACGCCGGGCAGGCCGGAGAAGCTGACTTCGGTGCGCGCCTTGACGCCAAGCGTGTCGTCGAGGCCGCGGGCACCGTCATACCAGTAGGCGCCGCCAAAGACCTTCATCTCGGCGTCGATGCCTTCGGGGAACACCGGCAGGCGCATGCCGGCTTCGGTGTCGGCGCCGGTGCGGGCGAATTCGCGGCCGGCCTGGAACTTGAGCTCGCTGCCGGAAACGAAGGCATGGCTCAGGCTGGCGGCGACCTTGTCGTCGCCGAGCGGCAGATAGACGTTGGCGCGCGCTTCAAAGACCGGGCCGAGCGCTTCGACGCCGAAGGACAGCTGGTTGAAGGAGTTGCCGTGTTCGCTGTTGAAGACGTCGAGATAGCCATAGCCGCCGAGCAACCAGCCGTTTTCGATGCGGTGGCGGTAGCCCATGCCGAACGAGGCCTGCCGTGCCGAGCCTTCGACGAAGTGGCCGCTGGCATCGAAGAAGACGCCGTTGCCGCCGTCGAGCAGGAACGGCATGAAGATGCCGATGCCGCCATTGCCGTGGCCATAAGCGAGGTTGCCTTCAAGCTCGAGGATCGGCTGCTGGGCTTGCGCAAAGGCGTGGGAGGAGAGGGCGGTGCCGGAGGCCAGCGCCACAACAAACAGGCTTGGGAATTTCATGACAGGTACTTCAAATTTCCGATTGAACACCGGTGAACTATGATACTTGAATAAAAGAGTCTAGATTAAATTGAGGATTGCACAGCGCTGCCTGTGGACGAATTTTTGTCTTTTGTTTCAATGCATTGGGGCTAATTTAGACTTGCGTCGGGGGTTCGCATGTTAGAAACCGCTGCGGACGCTGGGGCAGTAGCTGATGCAGCAAGGCACCGGACGGGTTGTCTCGGCATGCTGCGGCGAATTGGCTTTTCGTTGGGCCCGGCAGGCGCGCCGGGCAGCAGGTCGTGCCGCCCGGTACGGTTCACGGCTAACTGGCCGGTGGTGTCGCGACGACCAGTGCCACGATGCGCCTGACCAGCGGCAGGACCAGCAGCAGTGTCGGGAACGCCACCAGCCAGGACAGCGCCCAGGCGGCGGGCCAGGTCGACAGGAAGGCCGGCGTCGGCCCGAGGCTCTTCAGCGTCGAGACGGCCGAGACCACGAAGGTCATCAACACGGACAGGACAAGTGGCATGATGATAGTGGCGTAGCGCGCAGGCAGCTTGCCGCGCGAGCGGGGATTGGAACGTAAGCTCATGGGATCACTCACTGGGAAGCGGTCCGTCGATCACGAGAGTGCAAGTCATGGCATTCCTCCCGGTCGGGACCGGTTGAATGCGTTGCTTGACGTGAGACGCTTACGGCATGCGCTGAAGGCAGCGCGGCTTAGATAGCTTTGCCTGCAACAGAATGCAACGGTGTCAGCTATGGCTTTTCGGGTGGCTTTTGCCTGATGTCGTCTTGCACTATGGTCGCCTCACCTTGAGGGAGGACGCCAGTGTCGATCGAATTCCTGCTGACCACGCTGATCATCGTCGCATCGCCCGGCACGGGCGTCGTCTACACGCTGGCGGCGGGGCTGTCGCGTGGCGGCAAGGCGAGCGTGCTTGCCGCCTTTGCCTGCACGCTCGGTATCGTGCCGCACCTGATCGCGGCACTGACCGGCCTTGCCGCGCTGCTGCACACCAGCGCGCTGCTGTTTGAGATCGTCAAATATGCCGGCGTCGCCTACCTGCTCTACATGGCCTGGCAGAGCCTGCGTGAGCATGGCGCGCTCAAGGTCGAGGCCAATGCCGATCCGCGCAGCGCCTGGCAGGTGCTTGTCGACGGCATCCTGATCAATGTGCTGAACCCGAAGCTGTCGATCTTCTTCGTCGCCTTCCTGCCGCAGTTCATCGCGCCGAATGAGGCGAACGTGCTCGGGCGCATGCTGGAGCTGTCTGCTGTCTTCATGCTGGCGACCTTCGTCATCTTCGCGATCTATGGGCTGTGTGCCGCTGCCGTGCGCGACAAGGTGACGGGCAGCCCGCGCGTCATGACCTGGATGCGGCGTACCTTTGCCGCGGCCTTCGTCATGCTCGGCGCCAAGCTGGCCCTGACGGAACGCTGACAGTGGCCCCGTCGGCCGGCTTGCCCGGCCGCCCTAGCTGGGCTTTAGTCGGGCTCGACGAGATTTTGAGCCGAGCCTGACGACATGCAGTTCAGCATTGCCCTTGAAGATCCCGCAACACCTGAGGTGATTGCGCTGCTGGAAGCGGGCGACGCCTATGGCGCCTCGCTTTACCCGGCTGAAAGCAACCACTTCCTGCCGCTGGAGGCGTTGCGAGCACCGAATGTACGTTTCGTGGTCGCCCGCGACGGGCAGGGCACGGCCGTCGGCACCGGTGCGGTTGCGATGTCGGCCGATTTCGCCGAACTCAAGCGCATGTGGGTGGTGCCGGGAGCCCGGGGCAAGGGCCTTTCCAAGTCGATCCTCGCCGACCTCGAGGCGAGGACCGTCGAGGCAGGCCATACGCTGTTGCGCCTGGAAACCGGCATCGACAACCGCGAGGCGCTGGCGCTCTACGAGCGCAAGGGCTTCGTCCGCCGCGGGCCCTTTGGCGACTACCGCGAGGACCCGCTCAGCGTGTTCATGGAAAAGCAGCTCGGCGCGGCGACCGCCGCGACTGCCTGATCGCTGGTGCGGCGGAGCGCTTCCTCTGTCTCTACCTATTTTGCGCCGGCCGGGAAGGCGGGCAGCTTGGCGATGTCGTTGGCGTCATGCTGGACGACGAGCGTGGCGTTCAGCGCCTTGGCCATGTCCTGAAGCCTGTCCATCGACGCCAGCGACTGCGCCCTGTCGACGTTGAAGGGCGGCACGCCGTTGTTGTCGAACTGCTCCTCGAAATGCACGGTGTCGCCGCTCAACAGAACCGCGCCCTGGCCGGCGAGCCGGACCAGCAGCGAATGGCTGCCATGGGTGTGGCCGGGCGTCGACAGCATGACGACAGAGCCGTCGCCGAACACGTCCTTGTCGCCTTCGACGGCTTCGAGCGCACCCTTGCCGTCGAGCCATGGCTTGACCAGCGACGGGTCGACGGCGAAGGCCGGCGGCTCGGCCCGGAAGCCATCCAGGTCGGCCTTGCCGATAAGCAGCCTTGCCTGCGGGAAATCGGCGGCCTGGCCGACATGGTCGAAGTGGTTGTGGCTGATGCCGACGGTTTCGATCTTCTCCGGAGCGACGCCGATCTCGGACAGCTGGTCCTTGATCGTCGTTGCCAGGCTCGGCTTCATGCCGCCGCCTTCCTGCGACGCGCCGAGCAGCGCTGCCGGCAGGCCGGTGTCCCACAGCATGTAGGATGCGTCGTGGCGGATCAGATAGCAGCTGTCGGTGAGCGTCCGTTCCTCGCCCTGATACCGAAGCGTGTCGGAGAATGCGGAGAGGTCGCCGATCCTGATCGACCCGCAATCGAGGCGCCAGAGTTCGACGTCGGCGGCCTGTGCGGCGCCGAATGCCGGCAGCGCCAGCATGGCGGCGAGCAGATATTGTCTTGGGTTCATTTCGGATCTCCTTGATGCGGCGACGGCGTCGATTGCCGGCGCGGCGCCAAAATGGTCCGCCGATGTCGGCGAGGCGTGCCCGGAATTGGCGCCACATGTGCCCGAAACGCTCAAAGTGAGGTCGACAGAGCTTTGGCGGGCGCTACATTGCCGGCATGCTCAAATCTGTCGAAGACGCCCAAGGCACATTGTCGCGACGCCTGCTGCAGCTGCTCAAGCCGCTCGCCATGGCGAGCCGAACTGCTCGCGGGCCGGGCTTCCACAGCCATGCCCGCCAGCTGTTCAGCTATTGCTGCATCGAGCGCGAGCGACTCGCGAGCGTGGTTTCGGAAATGCCGAGGATCGGCATCGTGCTCAGCGGCGAAAAGGAGTTCTGGCTCGGCGATGCCGGCCAGCGTTTCGTCGCCGGCGACGTGTTCGTGCTGCCGGCGGGTACGGCGTTTGACGCGGTGAACATTCCCTCTGACACGAGCGGCCTCTACGAATCGCTGCTGGTCGAGATCACCCAGGTGCCGAAATGGGTGCAGGAGATGCCGGGTGCCCGTCCGGCCGCCGGCTTCGACCTGCGCGTGCCGCTGTCTCAGGAGCTCGTCGATGCGCTCGGCCATGCCGCGATCTCGCTCGGGGGATCCGATCATGCGGCGGCGCTGGCCGAACACCGCCTCGCCGAGGTGCTTATCCTGCTCAGGAAGATGCCGGTGGCCCAGCTGCTGTTTGCGCAGTCGCTGGCCGAGCGCGCGGCATGGCTGGTGGCGCGTGCGCCATCGAAGCGCTGGACGGCCGAGGAGATCGGGCGCGAACTCGGCGTCGGTGCCTCGACGCTGCGGCGCAAGCTTGTCGAAGCGGGCACGTCGCTGCGCGGCGTCCAGGCATCGGCGCGGATGCAGCTGGCGCATGAGATGCTGGTGCGTGGCGAGGGCAACCTAACCGATGCCGCCGATGCGGCTGGTTACGCGTCCAGATCGCATTTCGCCCGCCGCTTCCAGGCGGTCTATGGCGCTTCTCCCGCGCAAGTTCGGCTGCGCCAGGCAGCACAGCCGAGCTGATTGCGCTCTGCCTTGCCGGAATGCCGGCAGGAGAGGATACTTGCGGGTGTGGATGCATTTGAGGGCGATGACCCGGATGCCCGCCCCGGCTTGATGGCCGTGCTCCGTGGCACCGGAGGGAGGTGTGCCATGACGACATACATCATGCTGATCAACTGGACCGACCAGGGCGTGCGCGACGTGCGTTCGTCGCCCAAGCGGCTCGATGCGGCCAAGAAGCTGCTCGGCGACATGGGCGGCTCGTTCAAGCAGTTCTACCTGACGATGGGCGAATACGACATGGTGGCGGTTGCGGAGGCGCCTGACGATGCGGTGGTGGCGCGCTTCGCGCTGATCCTGGGACAGGGCGGCAACATCAGGACGCGCACGCTGAAAGCCTTCCCCGAACTTGCCTATCGCGAGATCATTGCTTCGATGGGCTAGACGCATGCCACGGCGCGCGCATGCCGCGTGCGCCGTGGCCCGGTTCGAAACGCCTCGACTGAATCAAGATGACCGTCTAAGCTTCGGAAAAACAACGGGAAGAGCAAGATGTCGTTTCTGAAGAGGCTATTTGGCGGTGGCGGCGGGGCGGCCGAGACGTCGGCGCCAGCGGTCGCCAAGGAGATCGAATACAAGGGTTTTGCCATCAAGGCGATGCCCTACAAGGAAGGCGGCCAGTTCCAGACCTGCGGCATCGTTTCCAAGGATGTCGATGGTGTCGTCAAGGAACACAAGTTCATCCGTGCCGACCGTTTCGCAGCCCTCGACGATGCCGTCGAAGTGTCGCTGACCAAGGGGCGCCAGCTCGTCGACGAGCAGGGCGAGCGCATGTTCGGCTGAGGCAGGGTGTCTTCGACCAGGTTTCGTCGCCTCGATGTCGGTCCATCATGTTGCCCTAATGCAACTTGCTGTCGCAATGCATGCCAAGCAATCGCGATCCTGCCTTGCGCATCATTTTCATGAAACCCTAGGGTGTTCACATCCGATTCTGGGGACGCTCATGAAATCCGTTCTTCTCGCATCGACCATTCTCCTCGCCGCAACCGGCGCCGGCATGGCGGCTGACGCGGTGGCCTCCGACCCGGTTGGCGCGCCCTACAGTTGGACCGGCTTCTACGCCGGCGTCCATGGCGGCTATTCCTGGGGCAGCGGCGATGGTGCTTATCCGGAACCTGGTGTCGGGCAGTATGAGACGGCCTATCCCGAGGCCCAGGGCGGGCTGTTGGGGGCGCAGGTCGGTTACAACCACCAGTGGGGGTCGTTGGTCCTCGGTATCGAGGGCGATCTGTCTTATTCCTGGGCAGACGGAAGCTCCAGAATTAATACGTTCCCCGGTGGGTTGGACGCCGATGGCCGGACGGACAGCGAGTACACCTATCTTGCAAGCATCACCGGCCGCGCAGGCTATGCGCTGGACCGCACCTTGTTCTATGCCAAGGCTGGCATTGGCTTCACCCGGCTCGAAATCAACGATTTCGACGATCCCAATACTTTCAACGCACGCGGATCCGAGACGCTGACGGGCTGGACGATCGGCGGCGGCGTCGAGCATGCCCTGAACGACAAATGGTCGGTCAAGGGCGAGTATCAGTTCTATCGCTTCTCGGGCGACGTTGCCGTGAACGATCCCGTGGCCTTCCGCACCTACGAAGGCGATTTCGACGTGCACGCCGTCAAGATCGGCCTGAACTACAAGTTCTGAGGCGTCATTCCTTCGCCATCAACCCCGGCCTCGTGCCGGGGTTTTTTGTTTCCGAGGTGGATGGCTGTTGCAAGCCTACCCCAGTGACCTGACGTAGCCGATGTAGCCGCGCACGTCGGCGGCGGGTTCGGCGTAGGCATCGCCCAGCGATTTCTCCATCGCCGCGACATAGGCCTTTGCCCAGCCTGGCAGCGGATAGTCGATGACGGCGAGGAACTCCAGGGTCGCGGCGAGCCGGATGTCGGCGATGGACGGCTTGTCGCCGCCGATGAAGGGCTGGTCCTTGATGTAGAAGGCGCGGAACACGTCGAGCGGCTCGGCGAGGGCTTCGACGGCGGCCTGGCGCGCCTTTTCCTTGGTCGGGGCATCGGCGTCGCTGTGGCCGACTTCACCAGGATATTGCGGGAAGTTGAGCGCCGGGTAGGTGGCGCGCGCGAGATAGGGATAGAAGGTGCCGATGAGATAGAACATGGCGCTGTCGATCATCGCGCGCCGCTCGGGATCGCTGGGGTAGAGGTTTTCCAGCCCGTGCTTGTTGGAGAGATACTGCATGATGGCGCAGCTCTCCCACAAAACGCCGTTGGGCAATTCGGCGGTTTCGATCATCGGCGTGAGATGGGCCGGGCATGCCGCGAGATATTCCGGCGTCCTGGTCTGGCCGTAGACATCGTTTTCGGTGAAGCCGAGACCCGACGCACGCAGGAACACGCGCGCGCTCATGTTGTTGACGCTCGGCTTGATAACGTTGAGCTTGATGTCGGCCATGTCAGCTTCTCCCAGCCTCAGTTGTTGCGATAAGGGTCCTTGGGCTCGCGCCCGGCCGACAGGGTCGACCGGCTGCGCTCGGTGAGCGCCTCGATGGCGTCGGCCAGGTGGATTTCGGCGATGTTGTAGTCGCCACGGGCGACCCTGACCTTGTGGGCTTCCATCAGCACGTCGGCATGGGTGTAGCCGGCCGGCGGCTCGAACCGGTAAGAGGCGAGCTCGATCAGCAGGCCGAGCGGGTCTTCGAAATAGATCGAATCCATGAAGCCGCGATCCTTGACGCCGCTGTGCTTGATGGCGCGCTCGTCCAGGCGCTCGACGGCCTGCAGGAATGTCACCCGCGAGACGGCGAAGGCGATGTGATGCACGCAGCCGATGTCGGTCGGTGTCCGCTTCGGATCGGGTTTGCGGTTCTCGTCGGTGAAGATGGTGATCAGGCGGCCGTCGCCAGGATCGAAATAGAGATGGCTTTCGCTGGCCTTGTCGAGATTGGGCTGCTCGAAGATGAAAGGCATGCCGAGCAGGCCTTCCCAGAAATCGATCGAGGTGTTCCGGTCAGCGCCGACAAGGGTGATGTGATGTACGCCTTGGGCCTGGAGCTTTCGCATGTGCCATCCTCCGATGGCATCAGTGTCGCACAAGCCCCGTCACAAGCAATAGATCGAGGGGATTGCCCGGACCGGTGTCGTGGCGTTCGAGCTTAACTGCGCAGGCCGGGGGCTTCCTGGCCGGTGCGCTCGACATATTCGGTGTAGCCGCCGCCATAGGTGTGGATGCCGTCGGGGGTGAGCTCGAGCACGCGGTTCGACAGCGCCGCCAGGAAGTGGCGGTCGTGCGAGACGAACAGCATGGTGCCCTCATACTGCGACAGCGCCGTGATGAGCATTTCCTTGGTGGTGATATCAAGGTGGTTGGTCGGCTCGTCGAGCACCAGCAGATTGGGCGGATCAAACAGCATGATCGCCATGACCAGGCGGGCCTTTTCGCCGCCTGACAGCACGCGGCACTTCTTCTCGATCTCGTCGCCGGAGAAGCCAAAGCAGCCGGCGAGCGCGCGCAGCGGCGCCTGGCCGGCCTGCGGGAAGGTGTCTTCCAGCTGCTGGAACACGGTGCGGTCGCCGTCGAGCAGGTCCATGGCGTGCTGGGCGAAGTAGCCCATCTTGACGCTGGGGCCGCGGGCGACGGTGCCGTTGTCGGGATTGGAAGCACCGGCAACCAGCTTCAGCAGCGTCGACTTGCCGGCACCGTTGATGCCCATGATGCACCAGCGCTCGCGGCGGCGGACCTGGAAGTCGAGGCCTTCATAGATGGTCTTTGAGCCGTAGCTCTTGTGCACGTTCTTGAGCGTGACCACGTCCTCGCCCGAGCGCGGCGCGGGCTGGAATTCGAACGACACCGTCTGGCGGCGCTTGGGCGGCTCGACCTTGTCGATCTTGTCGAGCTTCTTGACCCGGCTCTGCACCTGGGCGGCGTGCGAGGCGCGCGCCTTGAAGCGCTCGATGAAGGCGATTTCCTTGGCCAGCATCGCCTGCTGGCGTTCGAACTGGGCCTGCTGCTGCTTGTCGGCCAGCAGGCGCTGCTGCTGGTAGAACTCGTAATTGCCGGAATAGGCGGTCAGCGAACCGCCGTCGATTTCGACGACCTTGTTGACGATGCGGTTCATGAACTCGCGGTCGTGCGATGTCATCAGCAGCGCGCCGTCATAGTTCTTGAGGAAGGCCTCGAGCCAGATCAGGCTTTCGAGATCGAGATGGTTGCTCGGTTCGTCGAGCAAGAGCGCGTCGGGGCGCATCAGCAGGATCTTGGCGAGCGCCACGCGCATCTTCCAGCCGCCGGAGAGGGCACCGACGTCGCCGTCCATCATCTCCTGGGAGAAACCAAGACCGTCGAGCACCTCGCGGGCGCGGCCGTCGAGCGAATAGCCGTCGAGCTCCTCGAAGCGGCCCTGCACCTCGCCGTAGCGCTCGATGACCTGGTCCATCTCGTCGGCGCGGTCGGGGTCGACCATCGCGGCTTCCAGTTCGCGCATCTCGGCGATCAGCTCGCTGATCGGGCCGGCGCCGTCCATCACCTCGGTGACCGGGCTGCGGCCCGACATGTCGCCGACGTCCTGGCTGAAATAGCCGATGGTGACGCCGCGATCGACCGAGACCTGGCCCTCGTCGGGCTGCTCCTGGCCGGTGATCATGCGGAACAAGGTCGTCTTGCCAGCACCATTGGGGCCGACGAGGCCGACCTTCTCGCCCTTCTGGAGGGCTGCCGAGGCCTCGATGAAGACGAGCTGCTTGCCGTTCTGCTTGCCGATGTTTTCGAGACGAATCATGTTTTGTAGGACCCAGAGGATGTGTCGGGTCACCACGTCATCGGTTGCGCCCGTAAAAGAGATCGCCCGTAAAGCATCCGGAGCCTTGGCGCGCAAGGGCTAGCAATGTCACAGGGATGAACTTGGTCCGGGAGAAGAGGCCCCGGCTGTCGCCGGGGCCTCTTGCTCAGGTCAGGCGGGCTGGACCAGGTTGGCGAGCAGGCGGAAGGCGCCCGGCACCAGCTTGTCGAGCTGGTGGTGCAGCACGAGCGAGGTGTGGGTGTGGCGGCCCTTGCCGATCTCGGCCGACAGCAGCGAGCCAGTGAGCTTGTCTTCACCCTTGTCGCTCATCGCCAGCAGCGGCTTGTAGGCCTTGTCCCATTCGGAGGCGAAGTAGAGGCCGCGTTCCTTGTCCCAGTTGGCCCAGTCCTCCGGCCCGATCTTGTTGGGCTTGTTGAGCAGAGGGTGTTCGGGCTCGAGGATATCGACATCCGATTTGGCGTCGGTGACGCGGTAGCGGATCGAGGGCGAGCCGATCTTGAGGAACAGCGGCGGCACCTTTTCCGCATCCCAGCCGTCGCTCGGACGATGGTAGAGCGTGACCAGATGGCCGCCATCCTGCACCCATTTGTGCAGTTCGGGCACGGCCTTGGCGAGATCCTTGCGCTTGCCGAAAGCGAAGATGCCGACGACGATGGTCTTGAGGTCGCGATAGCTGCCCTGTTCGACATCGGCGGGGCTGAGCTCGACGACGTCGATGCCGAGCCGCTTCATCCACAGCCCGACCTTGTCGTTGCCGCCGCTGATGTAGCCGACCTTCAGCCCGGTCAGCTCGGCGCCCACCGTCTGCACCGGAACCGAGACCCTGGTCGGCACGACGGAGCGGCCGATATGCGGGTAGGTGAAGGTGTTGATGGCATAGGCATCCTTGCCGAGCAGCTGCGGCTCGATGGCAAAGCGGGTCTCGCCGGGCTTTGCCGGCGGCTGCAAGTCGAAGGTGCCAGAGTTATCAGACGCTTCACCCGACGGGTTGAGCGCCCAGCCCTCGGGCAGGTCGATCTTGAGGTCGCCGACCTTGGCGTTGGTGACAGTCGCGGTCATGGCGACAGGCGCCAGGTCAGCCGCCGTGTTGAACACCACTGCATCCGGCTTCAGCTCGAGCGATGCCGCGGGCACGACCCTGAGCGCGTCTTCGAGATCGACGTCGAGCACCGCCGAATGGCCGCCGATCCTGGCGGTCAGGCGCACGAAGGCATCGCCATTGCCGCCAAGCGGGTCGAACTGCTCGGTCAGCGGGTTGGTGAGCTCGGCGTCGGCTGCCACCGAAAGCTGGTCGTTGCTTGATGTGAGGCCCTTGCGGGCGATGATCTCGGCCGATTCAACGACAACGTTTTCAGGGGCTTCGACCAAGGTCTTGATGGTGATGCTGTCGCCCGGCTTGAGGTCTTCGCCGTCGGTGAAGGCCCTGACATGCATGCCGGAGGCTGTTGCCAGAACCAGGTCGATTTCGCGCGCCTTGCGTTCGAGGCGGTGGGCGACCTGGGCACGGAGCTCCTGCGGCAGCTGCTTGCGCGCCTCAGCGATGGCCTTGGCGATCTCGACTGCCTTGGAGACCACCACGACCGGGTCGCCATAGTCGGCGATGGCCTCGTCGATCAGGCCCTGCGCATTGCGCAGCGCGTCGGCCGAAGAGGCCGGCATGCCGTCGAGCCTGGCGATGTCGCCGACGGTGGCGATCAGGCCCTCGCGGATGTCGCTTTCGCTCTTAGCCGGCTCACCCTTGGCGACGCGGGCGAGGTGCAGCTGCCATTCGGTCTGCGGCTCCTCGCGCCATTTGCCCATGCCCTGGGTCAGGTGGCAGGAGCGCGACCACTCGCCCATCTGCGGGAAGGTGGCGCCGGAGATCTTGTCGCGTTCGGGCGCGGTGACCGTCAGCGTTGTCGGGGGCGGGGGTGTTTCGTCGTCATAGACGCCGCCACCGCCGCCATAGGCCGGCGAATAGATCTTGGGCACGTTCCACGGGTCGAGGCCGGAGGCGATCTGGTCCGGATATTCCTTGGCATCGCCCGAGATGTCGGCGGTGACGAAGGTGGCAACGACCGCTGCGCGGTGCTGGCCGTGCTGGCCCGGCACGTCGAGGAAGCAGTTCATGACGATGTCGGGCTTGTACTGGCGGAAGGCCCAGGTCATGCGCTCGACGACACGGTCGCGGCCCCAGCGGTCGATGGTGGCGTTCGGGTCCTTGGAGAAGCCGAAATCATGCACCGAATCTGAATGGCCGCGGCCGCCGAAGGCGAGCGAGGCGTCGAGCAAGCGCGAGGCTTCCTGCATTTCGCGGGTGCGCAGCACGCCGAGCACCGAGCCGCGCTCGGCGCCGATGTTGTTCTGGCCGCCTTCGCCGCGGGTGATGCAGTAGAGCACCGGGCGGATGCCGTAGACGTGGCGCAGCGCGGCAAGCAGGCCGCTCGGCTCGTCGTCGGGGTGCGCCCCGGTGGTCATGAAGGTGAGTGTCGAGGTCAGCCGCTCGAGGCGGCGGTGCAGGGTCACGATTGCCGGCTCCAGCTTCTGCCGGGCGATCAGCTCGAGGTCGGTGGCGGGCGCGGCGTGCGCGGCAGTGCGCATGGCCAGAAGGGCAGGCGGCAGCGAAGCGATGAACAATCGCCGGGTCATCGTGGACATGGAAATCTCCTCTCGTAATCAGGGGGCGCCCAGAGGTGGCAGCTCCCCTCCCGTGGGCGCCTCCGCTGGCCAACGGGGCCAGCCATGCAGACTATGGCCAGAAGATAAAATAACTCAAGTAAGTTTATGTAATTGAGCGGATGCTGTTTGAAGAGGCAAAGCCACCGCAAGCCTGACCGCCAGGAACCCCGGTGAGACCGGTGTCCATATGGCTTTCGGAACGACAGCGGAGCGTGGGATTGGCTTCGGCGCGCGGTCGGGCGGCCGGTCTGGCCCGTCAATGACCAGCAACTGGCTCAACCATGCTGAGGCGAGTGGCGCCGATCTGTTGACGACGGTGGAAAGGCGGTGGGGTCAGCCGTTGCCGGCCGGTTCGACCATCAGGCCATCGATCAGCGCCGAGATGACCGCGACCTGGTCGGCGAGGGGCGCGCCGGCGTCGATCGCCAGCGCCGCACGGTCGAAGGTGGCGGCGAGCAGGCTGGTGAGGGCTGTAAGCGGCAGCTTGCGCATGGCGCCGGCGCGCATGGTCGCTGCGAGGCCCTCACGCAACGTGCGGTTGCCATGGCGGTCGTCGATGGCGTCCATGCCGGGGCGGCCGAGCACGGCGGGGCCGTCGAGCAGCAGCAGCCGCGTGCGCCCCGGCACCTGCATCGCCCGGAGATAGGCTTCGGAGCCGGCCAGGAGCGCTTCGCGGGCGCCAAGGGCAGTGGGTGCAGCGCGTTCGACCTCCTCGGCAACCGCATTCGCCTCCTGCTCGGCAACTGCGGCGAACAGCGCCTGCTTGTCGCTGAAGTGGTGATAGAGCGCGCCGCGCGTCACGCCGGCCGCAGCCACGATCTCAGGCGTGCTCGTCTCGGCATAGGATTTTTCGGTGAACAGCCTGCGCGCGGCGGCGATCAGGTCGCCGCGTGTTGCCTCGGTGCGGTCACGGTTGGAGCGGCGTTCGTTTTTCACTTGCATGCATGCAGCCTGTATGTTAATTCACATTTACATGCAGACTGTATGTTGACTGAGGAGAGAAGGAAAGCCATGAAAACGACCAGCTATTATCCCGTGCTGATGACCGGCGACGTCGCCGGCACCGCCGCTTTCTACGTCAAGCATTTCCGCTTCGCGTATGAGTTTGACGCCGGCTGGTATGTCCATCTGCGGTCGACGGAGGACAAGCGCGTCGATCTCGCCATCGTCCAGGGCGACCACGAGACGATCCCCGAGGAGGGGCGCGGGCGGGTCACCGGCCTGCTGATCAATTTCGAGGTCAAGGATGTCGATGCCGTGCATGAACGGCTCGTCGCGGAAGGGCTGCCGATCCTGCGCTCGCTGCGTGACGAAGACTTCGGGCAGCGCCACTTCATCACCAGGGATCCCAATGGCGTGCTGATCGACGTCATCACGCCGATCCCGCCGAGCCCCGAGTTCCTGGCGCTGTATGTGCCGGATAGGGTTGACGCCTGACGCAAATGAAAACGGAGGTGCCGCGAGGCACCTCCGTTAGAATTCCGTCAGGCTTCAACGCCTGGCCACGCACATGGCTAGTCCTGGATGAAGCACCGCTTGCGTGCGCCGGGCGCCGGATCGCCGAACGTATCGTTGTCGCAGTCGACGCCATCGCGGAAGACGCCTTCCTCGAACTGGTTCATCGTGCCGTAGCGGACGCGCTTGCGACCGTAGAAGTCGCAATAATCGTTCTCGTTGGCGCAGACGACCCAGCGCTTGCGGCGCGGTTCGCCGTAGCCGCCGTCGCCATAGTCGCGGTCACGCCGGCCGCGTTCGACGATGTAGCATTCCTTGCGCATGCCCGGTGCCGGGTCGCCGAAGGTGCGGTTCGAACAGCGGACCGCGGGGCCGTCGATGTAGCGCGACGTGGTCCTGCCTTGCGCGCCATAGACGACCTCGGCCGGATAGGGCAGGCGGCAGGTGCCGCCTTCCGATGCGCAGCGGATCAGCCGTTGAGCCTCTGCAGGGGTGGGGGTGAACGCGGACACGGTTGCCGCCAGTCCGGCGATGCAGATCGATGCGAAGGCCGTCCGCATCGTAAGTGTTTGGGCGATTGACACGATAGATGTCCTCGAATCGTTGGAGGCCTCAACTTTAGCGGGCTTGGCTTGAACGCAAGATGAATGCGGCGTTTTGAAGAAAGGTTTTGCGCCTGACCAGACACTGTGCCCACACGGTAAGCAAACGAACACTGGAGCTGTCCCCGAGCTTCTCATCGGCCTGACCGCGGTCGGTCCGAGCCTAAGCCTTGGCCGGGCGCTCCTGTATTGGATAGACGCGGTCGTAGGCCAGGTTGAAGACGAATGCGTAGACCATGTAGAACAGCGCAAAGGACGCATCCATCAGCAGCGCCTGGAGAAGGCTTATGCCGAGATACCAGGCAATGAACGGCATCAGGACGGCAAGAAGCCCGACCTCGAACAGGACGGCGTGAGCGACACGCACCTGCAGCGATTTCCGCACGCTGCCTTTTACGGCCAGAAGCAGGTGGTCGAAGCCGAGATTGAACAGGTAGTTCCAGACCGTCGCGATCGTCGCGCTGACGATGGCGACGACGCCGATGTCGCCCACGGGCATATGGAAGGCCCAGGCGCCAAGCGGGGTGACGAGCGCCAGCCCGATCAACTCGAAGCTGACGGCGTGACGGACACGATCAAAAGTGGTGCGCATCTCAAACCCCTGGGGATTTCGGCCCGTTCCGAAAAAGCGTCCCAGATGGGGGAGATGGTCCTCGCTTCCGAGGCGAGATTAGTAAAGCCGGGCCAGCTGTTCAATACTGCCGTGGCCGGCCGTTCAACGCCCCCATGACCGTCGGAAAACCCTGGGAGGCACGCAATTGCCGTCGTGCGCGGCGCCGGTATTGCCTGGCTATTTCCTGCGATTGGCAAGGATCGTGGCAGCGCCTGCCAGTGCAAGCACGAAGCCGGCAATGAAGGGCGGGATGAATACGGCCAGTGCCTCCGTGTCTTCCCAGCGCAGCCGGAAATCATTGCAGCCGGTGCCGCAGCCATAGGCGTTCAGCCAGACCCAGCCGCCAAAGGTCACCGCGCAGACCAGGATGCCCAGGACGAGCAGTGCATATCCCAACAAACGCAGGGCAGCCTCCGAGCAAATGAAAAACGGAGGTGCTGTGCAGCACCTCCGTTCGTCCCTGTCAATCTGCGGTACGCCCGCCGAAGCCCAGTCAATCCAACAAGTTGGCCAGCGCGGCTGAGGAAATGAATCCGGCCAGCATCCGTTCAGATGTTCGGGCCGTCCTCGGCGCCGGCCTTCTTTTCGCTCTTGGAGAGGCCGGTGAGGCGGTCGATGTAGGCGAGCAGCAGCGCCGACAAGACGAAGGTCAGGTGGATGATCGTCAGCCACATCAGCTGTTCGGAGGTGTATTGCTGGTGGTTGAGGAAGACCTGCAGCAGGTGGATCGACGAGATCGCGACGATCGTCGAGGCGACCTTGATCTTGAGCGAGCTGATGTCGATGGTGCCGAGCCAGTGGACCTCGCCATCGTGGTTGTCGAAGCGGCTGACGAAGTTTTCGTAGCCGGAAATGATGACCATCACCACGAGTGAGGCGACCAGCGCGGCATCGATCAGCCCGAGCACCTTGAGGATGGTGTCTGTGTCGTCGAGCACCATCACCTTCATGACGAACTCGTACAGCTTCCTGACGAAGGACAGCGCGTAGATGCCGAGCGCCACGGCGAGGCCGAGGTAAAACACCACGAGCAGCCAGCGCGAGGCGAGGATGATGGATTCAACGGCGTGTTCGAGGCGCTTCATCAATATTCGTCCGAAGGTTGGGAAGTGTGGAGTTTCGGGCTGGCGCATCGGATTCAGGAGCGAAACCGTTCCAAGGAAGCACGATGCCGGTTCAAACATTGGAGCACCCTCGCGAAAGGACGGCGCTCGACGAGCAAATGCAACAGCTTGGCTGATAAAACAAGGCCCGGCCGCTGGAGGGGGGATTCGGCCGGGCCTGATCTCCTGAAACGCCGGAGATGGGACGGGGCAGGGAACCACGTCACCCACAAAGTGGCATCAAAATCCAGCGATTCAATGGCCAAAGCCGGGTGATCGCGTGATTGTTACCGGCGATTCCGTGGCCAGACAGGGCGCTGGATCAAGGAAAGGCCCGCTCCCCGCGTTGCGCGGAGCGGGCCTTGTTTCGTTGTCGCCTGGCGCTAGTTGGCGCTGGCGATCGGCGCCACCAGCGGCGTGATGCGGCGAATGGCGACGCGGCGGTTTTCGCGCTCCGGCTTCTGCGACTTCACCTTGAGGTAACGCTCGCCGTAGCCTTGCGTCGACAGGTTCTCCGGCGCGATGCCGAAGACATTGGTCAGCGCATCGGCCACGGCCTCGGCGCGGCGATCCGACAGCGCCAGATTGGCGACATCGGAACCGACGGCGTCGGTGTGACCCTCGATGAGGAAGGTTTCGGCCGGGTTCTTCTTGAGCAGTTTCTCCATCGCATTGGCGACGCCCTCAAGCTTGGCAATCTCTGCCTCGGGGATCGAGGCCGAGCCGAACTCGAAGCTCAGTGTGTCAAGGTCGACGCGGCGCGCAATATCACGCACGCGGGCCGAGCGCTTGACCTCGTCGACCGAATAGAGCCGCTTCACGCGCTCCACCGGAGGACGCTCGAGGAAGTCGTAATAGGCGTTGTCATCCTCGACATATTGCGCGTCGAGAATGTACTCGTTGCGCGGGATATGCAGCTGCAGCGGCGGCAGGTCGAGACCCGGATCGCGCCACTCGTCCATGCCCTCGTAATACTGGTCGTCGACATAGCTCAGCACATATTCGCGGCCGTCGGGCGTGATGCGCGAACGTTGCACGACGTCGCCATAGCGGTTGCGGATGGTGATGATCTGATTGCCGTTGTCGCGAATGATGACCTCGCGGGTTCTGCCGCGCGGCAGGTCCTCGTAGTAGACCTCCTGTGCGTCGCGCGTCATGCGCGGGCGGTCGTTGCTCTCGACGATGATCTGGTTGTTGATCTGGATGATCACGCGGTCGCCGATCTCGCGCAGGAACTCGCTGCCTTCAGGACGCGGCCTGCGGCGCAGGTCGAACTCGGGCATTTTTTCGATGCGGGTACCCTTTTCGGCGGTGACGGCCTGGATATCGACAGGCTGGGCGGCTTCCGTGGCGGTCTTGTCGTCGACCGGCGGCGGGCCGGGATCGACGGGCACCGGTACAGGCTGCGCCGTCTGCTCGCCAGTCTGGCCTTCGGGCGCCGGCTGGGCGGGCTGGCCTTCGGCAGCCGGCTGCCGGCCACCGGCCTGGGCGGGCGGCGTTTCCTTCTGGCTGTCGAGCAGCGGTGCCTCGTTCGGGTTCACCGGCGGCTGGTTCGCAGGCGCTTCGCCCTGCTGGGCAGGCTTTGCCGCCGGCTGCTCGCCTGTCGCGGGTTGTTCGCCCGTTGCCGGCTGCTCGCCTGTCGCGGGCTGCTCCGTCGATGGCTGCTGTGCGGCAGGCTGTTCGCCCTGCGCGGGAGCTTCGCCGGATGGAGCCGTCGTTTCGGGCGCCGGGGCAGGTGTGGGGACCTGTTCGGGTGTCGGCTCGGCAGGTTTCACTGCGGGCTGTTCGGCGGGCTGCTCGGCCTGCGGCTTTTGCTCGGGCTGTGCTTCGGGCTGAGGAGCGACCTCGGGCGTCTTGGCCGGCTCCTCGGCTTGCGGCTCTGGCTGCGGCGTCGCCTCCGGCTCGGCAGCGGGCTGTTCTGCCGGCTGTTCGGCGGCGGGCTCGCGCTTCTTGCGCTTGGGGGCGGGCTCTTCCGCCTGCGGCTGAGGCTCGGGTTCGGCCTGCGGGGCGACCTCCTGCTGAGGTGCCGGTTCTTCCGCCGGGGCCTCGCGCTTCTTGCGGCGCGGCTCGGGTGCCGGCTCTTCGGCCTGGGGTGCTGGTTGCTCTGCCTGCGGCTGCGGCGCGGGTTCGGCCTGCGGCTGAGGTTCGGGCTGGGGCTCAGGCTGCGGTGCCGGCTCCGGCTGGGGGGCAGGTTCTGCCTGCGGCTCGGGAGCGGGGGCTTGCTGGCCGGCGCCCTGGCGCGCGGCGCAGGCTTCCGCCGATTCGCCTTCCTGGCAGTCCGACTGGATGCGGATCAGCGGCAGCGATGTGGCTGCGTCGGCCAGCGGGCCGTTCGGCAGCGGCATGGCGCCCAACGGCGCGGATGCCATGAACAGGCCGATTGCCGTGCCTGCGAGAATCCGTGGTTGGCGTTTCATCGTTGGAAATCTCCTCGAAGTGAAGTTTGGTCCCGTCCCGGCCCAAACAGATGGAACCGTCAATGGTTCCGCTTGGCGTGGCAGTCGCATCGCATCGGGGCGATTGCCCGACATCAACAAGGCAATATCGTGGTTTCGCTGAACTGGCGATGAATGCGAACCTTGCATTCGCTTGACGCGGACGGCCAGCCGCGCCATTTGCCAGAGCATGGACGAGCCTTTCTGGAAAACGACGCCGCTGGAGGCGATGAACCCCACTCAGTGGGAGCAACTCTGCGACGGCTGCGGCAAATGCTGCCTGTCCAAGCTCGAGGACGAGGATACCGGCGAGATCTACTGGACCAGCGTCGGCTGCCGCCTGTTCGATGGCGCGACCTGCCGCTGCGCCGATTATGCCAATCGCCTCGCGCGCGTGCCGGACTGTGTCGGGCTAACGCCGCAGAATGTACGCACGATTTCCTGGCTTCCCAGCACCTGCGCCTATCGCCTGGTCGGCGAGGGCCACGATCTCTACTGGTGGCACCACCTTGTCTCGGGCAGCCCTGAAACGGTGCATGAGGCCGGCATTTCGGTGCGTGGCAAGCTGACTGCTTCCGAGGACGACCTGGCCGAGCCGGAAGACTATTTCGACCACATGCTCGAGGAAGAGCCGTAGGCCGCCGATTCCTCCGTCATTGCCATATTGTCGACGCCTCGGGCGGCTACTCGCTCCTGCGTGGCGACTCACGCAATGTTGCTGGCTGTAAGAAATAATCAGCAGAATCAAATATTTGCCAGATGAACCGAAAATGAATGCACGGTTCGAAAACGGTTCAGCTTGGGCGGCGCATTGTGTGGTCATCGCTCAGGTACAGATGGCTTGACGCCACCGAGTTCAAGGAGAAGACCATGTTCGACAAGATCAAGACTGCGGCTCTTTCTGCCGTCATCGGTTTCAGCACGCTGGCCGCCATTCCGGCGACGGCCCAGGCGGAAGGCCTCTATCTCAACCTTGGACAGGGCCAGCCGAACGTCGGCATCTATGTCCAGGACCGTGACAACCGCAACGGCGGTTGGGACAACCGCAACGGCGGCCGCTGGGACAACCGTCAGGACAACCGCTGGGGCGGCCGTCCGGGTGGCCGTTGGGACCGCGCCTGCTCGCCGGACCGCGCCGTCGACAAGGCGGAACGCATGGGCCTGCGCCGCGCCCGCGTCGTCGACGTCAACCGCCGCTCGATCACTGTCAGCGGACGCAAGTATGGCGAGCGTGTCGCGATCACCTTCGCCCGTGCCCCGAATTGCCCGGTCGTTCGCTGGTAATCCGGTTCGCCGGCACCCACAGCATCGGTTACACCCGATCGCAGTAGCGGGAGCCCCTTTCTCCAGGGAAGGGTGTGGCTCCAAACAAAACCCCGGAGGCCTGGCCTCCGGGGTTTTTCATTGTTGGCGATCCGCTTGCGTGAATTCTGCCGCGCGGCGAACGCGCGGCAGGGTCAATTCGCCGGTCAGTTCTTCAATTCAAAAGTGACGTTGACCTGGACACGGTAGGCGTTTTCGCCTGCCTCGACGGGCGCGGCACCGGCGGCGCGGTCGAACGACTTGGCCTGCATCGGCATTGGCGGCGGGGCATAGGACTGGTCGGTGATCTCGAGCACCTTGCCGACCTTGACGCCGGCTGCCTCGGCCAGGACTTTCGCCTTGGCGATGGCGTCGGTCACCGCAAGCTTGCGCGCCTCGGTGATGACGGCTTCGGGCTTCTCGTTGGTGAAGGTGATGCCGCCACCCTGGTTGACGCCGAGCGACACGGCCTTGTCGAGGATCTCGCCTGTCTTGGCGATGTCGCGGACGCGGACCGACAAGGTGTTGATCACCTGGTAGGCGACGAGTTCGGCATCCTGCGAGCCGTCGGGCTTGTTGGTGTAGTTGTAGCGCGGCTGGATCTGGATGCCGGCGGTCTGCAGGTCGCGGTCGGCGACGCCAGCGCTCTTCATCGCGGCGATCACGGCGGCCATGGCGTCGTTGTTGGCGTCGAGCGCCTCACGCGCGGTCTTGGCCTCGCGCATCACCGACAGCGACAGCAGCGCCAGGTCGGGCGCGACCGAGGCTTCGCCCTCGCCGGTGACGATGATGCGCGGCGACGGCTGGGAGTCGGCGCGGGCGGCTGCGGCGGGAAGTGCGAGTACTGCTGCAAGTGCCAGCGCCATGTATTTGCGATTCATAATATAATCTCCGTTGTCCTGAGCCCTTCAATTGTGTCGAATAGGGGCGGATTATGGGTGGATTGCGGCAGCGCGCAACAGATGCGCGAAGATGGCTTGTGCCAGCGCGCAAAACTTACTATCCAGCCGGGCGTGGGGCCTGTAGCTCAATGGTTAGAGCCGGCGGCTCATAACCGCTTGGTTGGGGGTTCGAGTCCCTCCGGGCCCACCATTTTGCTGTTTTACCAATCAGTTGAGATGCCGGCTGGCATTGAGGTTGGGCAGTTGGTTCAACGAAACGCGCCGGCCGCGATTTCAGGCAATGTGACGCATCTTGTGCGCGGCCTCGCCATACTGAAGCCGATGTCGGGCGGCCCCTCCCGGCTTGCATTGCTCGACCCAACGATTGCGCATGCCTCGGCCCCTTGCCGTGGCGATCCGAATTCAAATTCCGGTGGTGCTGACGCGGGCATGACGAATGCGGGCTGCGCTGCACCTGTTTGCGGATAATCGGCGTCAACCCGGATGTTGGTTCCGGATTGACGCCGTCAGGCAGGTCGTCGCGGGCATTTGGGGGCACATGCCCGCTACGTGGGCCGGCCTAGAACGCCAGGCGGAGGCCGAGGCGGCCGCCGTAGTTCTGGTAGCCGCTGCCGGCGGAGGCGGTGCCTTCGACGAAGCTGGTGAGACCATTCCCGGCCGTCAGCGTGGCGCCGAGCTGGAGCTGGCCATAGGGGCCAACCGGATCATTGACCAGCGAACTGGTCAATGATCCGGTGTCCAGGCGCGCCCCACCCTTGCCCTGGAACTCGTTCACCAGATGCGCACCGAGGTAGTAGGTGGCGATGCCGGATGGCAATGTCGCGGTACCTCCGACACGGGCGCCGACCTTGCCGCGCAGGCTGTCGGCGTTGGCGAAATCGACAGTCGCGCCCAATGCCGCCAGCGTGTCGAGATCGGTGCGGCTGTAGGCCAGGCTGGCAACCGGCTCGAAGAACAGGTTGGCGGTGCCGAAGCGCGCGCCGGCCTCGAGCTGCAGGCCATAGGCCTTGCCGTCGAGCTTTTCGGTGAAGCCGCCGGTCACGCTGTCGATCCTGGCCCCGAACATGTCGTACTTGGCGAGCGCGTTGACGAAATAGTTGCCCCACTGTCCCTGGGCATAAGCGCCGAGGTTGAAGGCGTCGTAGTCGGTACGATCTTCCGTGCCTGTAAACCTCAACCCCGAAGCGAGATAGCCGCCGGTCAGGCCGTAGGTGAGGCCACCGATCTGGCCGAGATCGACGCCGAACTGGCCGCCGACATGTTTTTGGCGATAGGAGATGTCGAAATCGCCGGCGCTGGCGGCATAGGTCTGGTCACGTTCGTCGGCCGAACTGTAGAACTGGGCCCACAGGCGCCCTTGTTGCTCGGCATTCTTTGCCGGATCGCGCAGGGAAGCGGTGCGGGCCGACCATGCGTCGGCGGACTGGCGCCAAAGCGCTTGTGCGCCTTCGTTGATCTTCAGCGTCTGGAACAGGCCAAGGCCTTCGGCGGCGGTGATGACGAAGTCGTCGCCTGTCGCGTCGTAACGCAGGCCATAGTGCGAGAAGCCTGTGTTCACCGATTCCGGCGAAAGCGTGAAGGCGCCGGCAGCCGAGCCGCCAGCGGCATCGACGAGCGTCAGCGTGCGTCCGGGCAGCAAGGCGCCGCCACGCAGCGAGTTGAGGACGATGGTGGTCGAGCCGGACGCGGTGCCTCCAAGCACCAGCTGGTCATGGGTCACCGTGCCGGAAGCCGCATCGACGTCGAGCACCAGCTGTCCGTTGCTGCCGACATAGTCGCCCGAAATCGCCAGCACCTCGCCGGCACGGTTGTTGGCCAAGGTGATAAGGCCCGCATTGTCGAAGCGCTCGAGGTCCTGGAGCGTTGCGCTGGCGAGCAGGTTGACGATACCGGCGTTGGAGAAGCGGTCGGAACCGCCGCCGAACTCGCTCAGGCCGGAAAGTGCGAAGGTGCCGCTGTTACCGATGACGTCGTTGCCGGCGTCGAAACGGACGCTGCCGACGAAAGTGCCGGAGTTGGTGAGGCTGGCTGTGCCGCCGGTCGCGATCAAGGTCGGGCCGGTGCCGGCGCTGATGAAGCCGGCATTGTCGATCGTGACGACGGGGCCGTTGGCGACGATGGCGCTGGCGGCGCCGTGAACCCGGGCCGTCGACCGGATGGTCACAGTCGAACTTGTCGCACTGTCGACGACGATCGCGTCGGATGCTGTCGAGGCGGCGGTGCCCGAAACAGTGACATTGACGTCCTTGGCGCGGCTGATGGCACTGATGGCGTTGGCGTGCGCGATGCTGTTGCGCGCCGTTACCGTGGCCGAGCCGCCGGCGCTGTAGGCCACGATGCCGTCGCTGCCGTCACCCGAGGCGAGAACATCAAGCGCGCTGACCCTGACATCGCCCGTATCCGCCATCGCCTGGATTGCGATCGAGTCCTCGCCGAGCGTTGACACGGTGGCAGCATTGACGGTGCTGCCGGCTCCGCCCGAGGCGTGGATGCCGGTGCTCTCCACGCCCAGAGTCGACACCGTTCCGGTGCTGACCACACGAACCGAGCCCGAACCGCTATTGGCTTCGATGGCCCCGCTGTCTTCGCCGCTGGCAGTGACAGAGCCGGCCACCACGTCGATGTCGCCGCTGGTGCTGGAGAGATCGATGCCCTCGCTGCGGTCGCCTGTCGTGGTCACCATGCCATTGCTGACGACGGTCAGCTTGCCGCTGCCCGAACTTGCGAGGATGCCGTCGGCCGACCTGCCAGCGGTGCTGATCTCGGACGTGCTGATCGTGACGTCGTTATCCGTCTCGACATTGATGCCATCGCCATCGCGTCCGGTCGTCACGATTGGACCAAGCGCGTTGATCGTCACAGCGCCGGTCGTGGAAGTGACGGCAATACCGTCCGAGAGGTTGCCGGAAGTCGTGATCGGCCCGCTGACATCAATTGCGATCGCCCCAGTATCCGACTCGGCGGCAATGGCGGTGCTTTCCATGCCCATCGTCGTGACCGATTTGACCTTCAGGTCGGTGCGACCGGTGTCGGTCGCGGTGCTTACGCCGATCGCGACGTCGCCACGGGAGGTCAGGTCACCTGCGACCAGGCTCAGGTCACCTGTCTGGCTCGCCAGGCTGACCACATAAGCTTCACCGTTCGTCGAGGCCGTGCCGACCTTTGCGACAACGTTGCCTGTCGCCGAGAAACCGGAGACGGCGTTGCCGCGAATACCAGCTCCAGACGCAGAGACGACGTCGATCAAGACATTTCCCGAGCCACTTTGCGCGAGGACGCCGGCGCTCATATCACCCGATGCACTTGCGCTTCCGGTGCTGATCACGGTGACGTCGCCGAGGTTCGAACTGGCGTACACGCCGGATGAGCCGTTGCCTGTCGCTGCGGCCGTGCCGCTGTTGACTACGGTGACGTCGCCCCGGTCGCTCGTCGCCCAGATCGCGTCTGAACGCGCGCCCGTCGTGGTGATGCTGCCGCTGTTGGTGACGGTGGCGTTGTTTGTGATGCTTTCAGCGATGATGCCTGCCGAATTGTCACCGACGGTCGTTATCGTGCCGCTGTTCGTGACGGACGCGGCGCCATGGGTGGAGGATGCCAACATGCCTCGGCTGAGAACGCCTGTGGTGGAGATGGTGCCGGTGTTGGCGACCGTAACGGCACCGGTGGTGGAGACGGCCTGCACCGCGTCGGCGCCGATGCCCGTGGTCGTGATCGAACCCTTGTTCGTCACCGATATGGCGCCGCCGGTGGACAAGGCCAGAATGCCATGGCTTGCATCTCCACGCGTCGAGATGGGGCCCGTGTTTTCGATCGTGATCGCGCCTGTGGACGTTTCGGTCCTGATCGCGATGGCGTCCTGGCCCGCAGTGGACGCGCCACCGCTCGTGATGTTGATGCTGCCATCAACGCTCTTGGCATTGATGCCGATGCTTCCATCGCCCAGCGTGGTCACGGAACCTGCATCAATGACGATCGCGCCGCCTGCGGCAAGCGCCCGAGCGTTGATAGCGTGGCTTTCGATACCGGCGGTGGAAACGGATGCGGCTGAGATGTCGATCAGGCCGAAGTCGTCGGTGACGACCAGGATGCCTTGGCTGTGCCGGCCCAAGGTCGTCACCTTGTTGACGTCAATCACGACGTTCCCGTTCGTCTGGGCAACGATGCCTGAACTCAAGTCTGCAGTTGTAGACAGCTGCCCGTCACTGTTGATCTCGATCATTCCGCGACCATTGCTGAAGGCGTCTATTCCGACACCGCCGGTCGTCGAAAGCGAATGAACGTCGATCGCGATCGACCCGTCATTGCTCAACGCGGTTATTCCGACCCTCCCGCTCTCGATCGAACCGGCATTGATCGTTGTCGAACCATCGCGGCCATAGGTCGAAAGTCCGTCACCTGTCGAGTTGATGCTGTTTACGTTCACGGTAACGCTGTCGCCACTGGAATCGGCATAAACGCCGGCGCCATTCGTTACGATTCCCCCGTCCAGATTGAGTTTCAGGTCGCCGCCGTAGCTCGACACGCTGACGCCGGTGGCGCTTGTGGACGAGCGTACTTCCGCATCGGCGGACAGGTTCAGCGTGAAATCTTGACCACCGGCATTGTATGTGATCCCGCCGGCGTAGGGATTGCCCGCTGCCGTACAGTTGACGACACCGCCGATCGGCGCGCCGCATTCGTCGGCGGCCATGGCAAGGCCCGGGAGGCCCAGCGGCAGCGCGATTCCCGCAAGCGTAGTGCCGATCCGCAGCCGCGCGCGCAATGAAAGGTTCAGCGCGCTGCGCCTGGTCGGACCGCGCAGGTCGCGCATGTCCAGTGTTGCCGTTTTCGTCATAGCCCGATGCCCCATATTCCGATTTCGGGGCAGACGGCCGTCAGTCGATCATTCCACCCTCAAGGGCGTCTATTTATGAGGCAAGGCAAGGCAGCGACAGCAACGAGATGGAACGAGTTGTAACGAATTGGAACGAAAATCGTGGCGCGCCTGCATCAGCGCGCCGGATTCGTCTGGACGCGACGTTTCAGGAAAACTAGGCGGTGGCCGCGCTGGCAATCTGCATGGTGTCGCCGCAGTCCGATGCCAAGGGCAGGGTCATCTGGACGGTCGTACCCTTGCCGGCGGTGCTGACAATTCCGACCGACCCACCATGGGCTATGGCGATACGCGACACCAGCGACAGGCCGGTGCCCGAGCCCTCGATGTTGCCGACATTCGAGCCGCGCACGCCGTGGCCCAAGACGCGCTCCAACTCGCGGTCCGGAATGCCGATGCCGCTGTCGGCCACGGAAACTCGGACGGCGCCTGATATGGCGCCGAGCGACAGGACAACCTGCGACGGCGTCGCAGCGGCGGAGAATTTTACCGCGTTCTCCAGCAGATTGACCAAGGCAAGCTCGATCATGGCTGCGTCGGCGTTGACGCGCAGGCTCCGGGCCGAAGGTTCAATCACGACTTCGATCTCGGCTCCAGGCATCAGGTCCAGTGCACGCGCCGCAGCGGCGGCAACGATGTCGCTGGCGACCGCGTCGGACATTTCAGGCTTGAACGACGGCCCTTGCAGGCGGCTGCGCGCCAGGTTGACCTCGAGCATTTCGACCAGCCGCACGATGGCGCGCTGGATGCGTTTCACCCTGGCGCGGTTGCTGTCATCCGCCTTGGGCAGGCTGATGTCGATGCTGTCGACATTGGAGCGGATGGCGGCAAGCGGCGTGCGGTACTGGTGCGAAATCACCTCCATGAAGCGCACCTGCTGCTGCTGCGAGCGCAGTTCGGCCTGGAGTGCGTCCTCGGCGATCTGTCGTGCGACCACGAGTTCGCGCGTCTTTTCGACGACCAGCGCGTTCGCCGACCTTTCGGCATCCTGTGCCGCGACAAGCGCCTGCTCGCGCATCTGGCGGGTCAGCGCCTCGGCGGCGCGCAGCCTGACGCCCAGGGCGCCGGTCAGCAGGATCGCCTGGACAAGACCGCTGATCGCGTAGGCGTGCCAGAAGACGTTGGGCAGCCCGAGATAACCCTGCCTCTGCATCAAGGACAGCACCGAGCCGATCCACAGGACACAGAATGCGGCGGCGCGCAATCGGCTTGCCGCGCCGCTTTCGTTTGCCGTGCGCAGTCCTTGCGCCACGTTGACCACGCCCATCAGCAGCGCGAAATTGTTGCCGATCGGCCCGAACACGATGTTGGATTTGCAGATGGCGAAGCCGATGCCGACGAGGCCGACCACGGCACTGGCCTGGTAGACCCGGTGCAGCCTGGGGGCGAGCCGCGGCAGTTCGAGGATGCTGGAATAGGCGAGCGCGCTGGCGAACAGGCCAAACCACGCTGACGCGCCCATGAACAGGTCGTTGCCGGGACCATTGTCTGGAAACAAGAGCATCCGGCTCAGCCCGAGATTGCCGCCATAGACGAGCATGATGCCGAGTGTGCTCAAAGCCAGCAGGGGATATTGCGGCTTGCGGTCGAAATGGAAGAAGACCAGCTGGATGACCAGCAGCACACCCATGCCGCCGAACCACAGGCCGGACAAAAGGCTGGCTTCGGTGGCCCGCGTCGTCAGTTCCGCCATCGGGTAGAGCCCGATGTTCAGATGTGTCGACGAGTTGGCATTGGCGATGCGGATGTAGATCAGCGTCGTCTCGCCGGCGGACAGGGACAACGGCACAACATTCTGCAGGCCTGAAAGCCCATCGCCTGGAAGCGGGCGATGGTCGCCATGATGGTAGGGCGTGAAGTCGGCGCTGGTCAGTCCGGGGCGCTGACGGGCAATGTAGACGTCGATGGAATCGAGGAAATTCGGCGCCAGCGACAACAACGCGGTGCCGGATGCGGCGGCGTTCAGCTCGAGCCTGAGCCAGTTGGCGTTGCGGGTGTAGCCGAAGTTCACGTTTGGTCCGGCGACCGGCTTGAATGCCGCCTGGCCTTCTGGCGCGAGCACGTCGGCTAGCGACAGTGCCCACGATGGATCGGCGAGAACTGAGAGCTTGCGGCCCTCCGGCGGAATAATGTCGTTTGTCGTGGCTTGCGCCGGCGAAGGCCCAATTGCCGCGGCAGGCCATGCCATCAGGGCCAACAACATGGCGAACAAAGCAAGCGGAAGGTATTTCCCCAGCCGTGCCGCCCAACGAAACGCGGCACGCCTCACGACAGTTTCATCTTGCATGACAGTGTGGTCGCAGCCGTGATCAGGCTCATTATTGATTCGAATGCTCTGTGCCTTATGACGACAACTGTCCTTTCTCTACAAGCCGCAAAGTCCAGCAGCGATCGCGCCGTCCGCGTCATTCTCGTCGAGGACGACCATGATCTGCGGCAGGGCATTGCCGACTATCTGCGCCTGCAGGCGATCGAGGTGACCGACGTTGCCTCGGGGGCCGGTTTCTACACGACGTTGATGGATGGCGATTTCGACATCGCGATCCTCGACGTCAATCTGCCCGACGTCAGCGGTTTCGAGCTTGCCCGGGTCATTTCCTCCAGCAAGCCGATGGGCGTCATCATGCTGACGGCGCGCACCGGCCGTGAGGACAGGATCAAGGGATACGAACAGGGCGCCGACCTCTATCTGACCAAGCCGGTCGACGGCGAGGAACTGGCACTTGCTATCGCCAATTTGGCGCGACGGGTCAGGTCGGCCGCTCTGTCGGCCAAGGCAATGGCCGACCGTAAGGATCGCATCCCGGAACACGCCCAGGAACGTCCTTGGCTGCTGGACCTGCAACGACACCGGCTGATCTCGCCAGAGGGGGTGCCGATCCTGCTGTCCGGTCGCGAGGCGATGCTGGTGGAGCAGCTTGCGCGGGCCGCCGGTGCCACGGTCCCGCGCAACGTGCTGGACACATTGTTCGGCAACAGCAGCTCCGACCCTGAAAGCCGCCGCCTCGACGCAGCGCTTCGGCGCCTGCGGATGAAGGCACGCGCCGCCGGTGCGGACTTGCCGCTGCATGTCGTGCATGCGGTCGGTGTGCGCTTCATCGGCGCTTTGAACGTTGTTTGATGCGGCGGCAGGCGTGCCCGCGCCGTCCGACGCAGCAGACAGGCATATGAAAAATGGCGATGCCTGAGGCTATTCCGGATTGACGAATGGCTGAATTAGAGCGGCAGCCCGCCTTCAGACCAGTTGCCCAACCAGTTGAACTGCGCCCACGGCCAACCCCAGCAGCAGGATATTCACCGACCACTTGATGGCATAGTACAGCCGTCGGTTGGTCGACTTCAGCGCCTTGTTGCGTGCCAGCAGGGGAGCAAGCCAGGCAAAGATCCTGTTGGCCAAGCCCCGACGGTCTTCCGGCGTGTTGGGTACGACCGAGGCGCGCGTTATCCCCTGGTAGAAGAAGTTGAACAGCGCCCCGATTGGATTGAGCGGGCGCTTGACGTCGCACATGAGGATGAGGCGATCGGAGGCGGTGTCGTTACGGACGTAGTGCAGGTAGGTCTCGTCGAACATCAGCACCTCGCCGTCGCGCCAGCTCTGGTTGTGGCCATCCACGTTGATGAAGCAGGCGTCCGAGTTGGGTGTCGCGAGGCCAAGGTGGTAGCGCAGGGATACGGCGATGGGATCGGCATGCCGGGTGAGTTGCGCGCCCGCCGGCAGGAAGGCGAACATGGCGCCATGCACCGCAGGCACCTTGTGCAATATTTCCACCGTCCTGGGGCAGAGCCGCATCGCGGAGTGGTGCGTGTAGCCGTACCAATTGAGGTAGAAGCGGCTCCAGCCATACTTGAAGAACGTCCGGAAGCCGACATCGTAGGAGCCTGCCGTGCCCGGACGTTTGGTAGCGTCAAAGTAGCCCTGGCGCACGAGCTCCAGCCCTTCATCCCGGATGGTCTGCCAGTTCTGACGTAGCAGGCCAACCTCCGGGAACTCGACCGGGTCGAGAACGGCCTTTGATCCACGTCGGTGCGTGGTCATGAAGAGCACGCAATTGAACGGCGTGAAGATCGGCCAGCCCTTGCGAATGTACTCAGTCAGGGTTTTGTAGCGGGCTTCACCTCGGAAACGATAGACGTACACCATACTCGCGGCAGCAAACGTCAAAATGATCACGGAAACCTGCATGAGTTCTCCTTGGCAAATCTTCCGTGTGACGGAATAGAGGTGGCGCATTGCGGCAGCATTACGTGGCTGTCGCTTTGCTTGAATGCGGTTATTCCGATCGGCCTTGGCATTTGATGTGGTTGGCGAAGTCGAGATGGGCGGTTCAACGGAACGACAAAAGCCGCCGATGGCTCGGCGGCTTTTGCGGCAGGATGGTCAGCTCAGCGGCTGACAGACGAGTATCGTCAGGCGACGGGCTCGGCCGCCTTCGCCACGCCCGGTGCCTCGATCTTCATGCCCGGCTTCAGGCCAAAGGCTTCGGCAAGGCCCGCACCCGACAGCTTCTGGCCGGCTTCCGTGCGAACCTTGAAGATTTCCACCACGCCACCCTGCACCGCAATGCTGATGCTGCGCTTGCCGATCGAGGTAATCTCACTGGGCTTGCCGACGACGTCCTCGAAGCGGCGCACCAGGTGCTTGCGCGCTTCGAACAGCCTGACCTTGGTGCCGCTGACCGAGGTCCAGGCGCCAGGCGCCGGGGTCGCAGCCGCGGATCAGGTTGTGGACGAGATGGATGGCATAGGCATCGACGGGCGTCTCCTGTCTGGAGATGCGATCGCTCGGAGACATCCGCCTCGCTTGCTGCGCTCAGATGAGATGGGCGATTTGCGCCCCGGCTTCGTACCAGGCTTCGCGGCTTCGGCGAAATGGTGCAGGCGTCACATCGGAGACCGGCAGGGGCAGGTCGGCGTAGCTCTTCTCGCCCGATATCAGCAGCGCGAGCTCGCGGCCGAACACCGTGCCAGGCGCGATGCCGCGACCGTTGTAGCCGGAGAAGCCGACGGCGTTGGGGCCGAATGTGTGGAACCTGGGCAAGGCATCGCTGGTCATGCCGATCTGTCCATGCCATTCGTGTTCGAAAGTGATGTCGCCAAGCTCGGGGTAGAGCCTGGACAGGGCACGACGGGCCCATGCCTTGTGGATTGCGGTGCCGGAATTGCGCAGCGCACCGACGCTGCCGAACACCAGCCGGCCGGCGCGATCCAGCCTGAAGGAGGAGAGGATGGTCTTTGTGTCCCACACGCCTTCGCGCCCGGGCAGGATCTTTCGCAACAGGTCGGACCCGAGCGGCTGTGTCGCCAGGTTGAAGTAGGGCAGGTGGACCTGTTCGGTACGCACCATTTGCCATGGCCCGGTGCTGTAGGCATCGGTCGCGACGACCACCCAGTCGGCGTCGATGGTGCCACCTGGCGTCGTCAGGTGCCAGCGGTCTCCCTTCCGCGCAGCTGTGGTGACGGGGCTCGCGGTGTGGAGCGTTGCGCCGGCGTTGATGACAGCTGTCGCCAGCCCGCGCGCATAGGCCAGCGGCTGCAGCGTTCCCGCCCGCGCATCATGCAGTGCGCCGAGATAGGCCGAGGTGCCGAGCCTTGCCGCCGTTTCCGTGGCGTCGAGCACCCTGACCGGCGCGCCACGCCGTTGCCACTGCGCTTCGCGCTCCTTGATCTCGGCGAGGCCGGCGGAGCCGACCGCGCAGTGCAGCGTGCCGTTGCGCTCCAGTTCGCAATCGATGCCGTGCCTGTCGATGAGCGCCATTACCTCGGCCGGTCCTTCGCCGAGCAGCTTGAGCAGCCGCTCGCCATGATCGGGCCCGAGTGCTGCCGACACATCGTCCGGCGCCAGCCACAGTCCGGCATTGATCAGGCCGACATTGCGACCGGCGCCGCCAAAGCCGATCTCCTTGCCTTCGAGCAGCACCACCCGCCGGCCTGCCTCGGCAAGATGCAGCGCGCAGGACATGCCGGTGTAGCCGCCGCCGACAATGACGATGTCGGTCGATACGTGTCCCTGGAGCGCCGAGGTTGCCGGTGCCACTGGCGCCGTGGCTTCCCAAAGGCCATGCGAACGCGCCCCGTGTGAATGCGGTGTTTGCGAGGTGCTGAGCATCGCCAGGCGTCCGTGGCTTCAGGTTGTCGGGAAAAATCCACCCGGCTCGGGATGTGAAGCCCGAGCCGGGTCTGTTTCAGGCAGCGCCGCCCGCATCTTGCGGACGGCGCTTGATATCGTGCGGCTGCGGCGGCGCTGATGCCGCCGCAGCCGGTGTCGTCATGGTCAGTCGATGTCGAAGGACACGCCCTGTGCCAGCGGCAGCGCCTTGGAGTAGTTCACCGTGTTGGTGGCGCGGCGCATGTAGGCGCGCCAGGCGTCGGAGCCGCTCTCGCGGCCGCCGCCGGTCTCCTTTTCGCCGCCGAACGCGCCGCCGATCTCGGCGCCAGAGGTGCCGATATTGACGTTGGCGATGCCGCAGTCGGAGCCTTCGACCGACAGGAAGCGCTCGGCTTCCTGCAGGTCGAGCGTGAAGATCGACGACGACAGGCCGGCACCGACGGCGTTGTGCAGTTCGAGCACCTGGTCGAAGTCGGAATATTTCATGACATAGAGGATCGGCGCGAAGGTCTCTTCGAGCACCGGACCGACCTGGCCGGGCATCTCGACCAGTGCCGGCTTGACGTAATAGGCGCCGTCATGACCCTGCTCGACGCGGGCGCCGCCGGTGATGCTGCCACCGCTTTCTGCCGCGTGCTTGAGCGCCTTCTGCATGCCGTCGAAGGCCGCCTTGTCGATCAGCGGGCCGACGAGCGACGCCGTCTCCAGCGGGCTGCCGACCGAGACGCTCTGATAAGCCTTCTTCAGGCGCGGCACGAGCTGGTCATAGACGCTGTCATGGACGAACAGGCGGCGCATGGTGGTGCAGCGCTGGCCGGCGGTGCCCATGGCACCGAAGGCGATGGCGCGCAGCGCCATGTCGAGATTGGCCGAGGGGCAGACGATGCCGGCATTGTTGCCGCCGAGCTCGAGGATGGCGCGGGCAAAACGTTTTGCCAGGCGCGGACCGACGTCGCGGCCCATGCGGGTCGAGCCGGTGGCCGAGACCAGCGGCACCTTGGGGTGGTCGACAAGCACTTCGCCGATGGCGCGGTCGCCGATCAGCAGCTGCGACAGGCCTTCCGGCGCGTCAGCACCGAAGCGTTTTGCCGCGCGCTCGAAGATCGCCTGGCAGGCAAGGGCGGTCAGCGGCGTCTTTTCCGATGGCTTCCAGACCACCGAGTTGCCGCAGACAAAGGCAAGGGCCGCGTTCCACGACCACACCGCGACGGGGAAGTTGAAGGCCGAGATGACGCCGACGACGCCGAGCGGGTGCCAGGTTTCCATCATGCGGTGGCCGGGACGCTCGGTGGCGATGGTCAGGCCATAAAGCTGGCGCGACAGGCCGACGGCGAAGTCGCAGATGTCGATCATTTCCTGGACTTCGCCGAGACCCTCGGACGGGATTTTTCCCACTTCGATCGAGACCAGGCGGCCGAGATCGGTCTTGGAAGTGCGCAGTTCCTCGCCGAGCAGGCGCACGAGTTCGCCGCGCTTGGGCGCCGGCACGTTGCGCCAGGCCTTGAAGGCAGCATCGGCCCGTTCGATGACGGCACCGGCTTCATCTGATGAAATCGACTTCAGCGCGCCGATCTGTTCGCCCGTCACCGGGCTGCGCACGATCAGGTCGCCGCCGCTGAAGGCGGTTGTGGCAACGCCGAGCTTGCCGAGCAACTCGGCTGTTTCCTTCGCTATCGTCATCGTTTTGTCCTTCCGGTTGTCGTGTTCGTTCAGGCGCCCTGATCAACCCAGCCGCGTCGAGCCGAGCGGGCCCGGCGCAATCGCCTGCTTGAGTTGGGCGGCCATCGATTTCAGCTTATGTGGCGTGTAGCGGTCGTAGAAATGCTGGTTGCGGCGGCCAAGGCCGTGTTCGGCGCTGAAGCTTGCGCCATGCTGCTCGACTGACATCGAGATCACCCGTTCGCGCAGCGCGTCGATCCGTGCGGTATCCACCGAGCCGTCGGCTTCGCGCTGAACGACGAGATTGAAGTGCACGCCGCCATCGCCGACATGGCCGAAGTCGCAGACCTCGACATCAGGAAATTCCTTGGCCAGCATTTCGCTCATCCGGGCGCGGAATGGCATCACGCCGCCACGGGCGAAGGAGAGGTCGAGGCCGACGACATAGCCTGCCGATTTCACGCCTTCGGAGAGCGCGTGCCGGAGCGCCCACATCTCCTGCGGCGGACCCATGAAGGCATCGGCCAAGGGCTCGTCCGAATGGCTCCAGACCTCTGATAGCACCTCCTCGAGCACGGCCTCCAAAGGCTGCTCGCTCTCGCGGCGCGGCCAGGAGCGCGATACCTCAGCGAGGATGACGTAGTCGGGCACCGCACCGCCGGGGAACGGATTGCGCAGTGCTTCGACATGGGCGAGCGTGCGCGTGATGGCAGCCCCCGACATGCCTTCGAAGGCGCTGAGGTAGGTGCCGAGCTGTTCTTCCATCGCGTTGAGCAGGGCAGTCACGTGCTCGGGCGCGCGCGGCACGAGATAGGCAGTCGCGGTCTGCTGCGGCAACCTTTCCAGGTTGAACGTGCATTCGGTGACGACGCCGAAGGCGCCTGAAGTGCCGATGAAATGCTGCTTCCAGTCGACGCCGGTGTTGTCCTTGCGCAAGCCGGCTCCGAGATCGACGATGGTGCCTGTCTCGTCGCCGAGCACCACCTTGAGCCCGAGCGTGTTGCGGCGCACGTCGCCGAAGCGCAGGAAGCGCGCGCCGCCGGTGTTGGTCGCGACCATGCCGCCGGCCATCGGGTCGGCGCCGAGGTCGATCGGAAAGAACAGGCCGTGCGGCTCGAGCCGGGCGTTGATCTCCGAGAGGCGGAAACCGGCGTCGACGCGCAAGCTGCGGTTGTCGACATCGAGATCGAAGGTGGAGCGCAGCCGCTCGAGGCTCAGCACGCCTTCGGTGCCGCTGTCGTCGGGCGTCGAGCCGGCGACAAGCCCGGTATTGCCGGACTGCGGCACAAGCGGGATGGCATGGCGCGCGCAATAGCCGACGACGTCAGAGACGGCCTCGACGGACGCCGGCCGCGCGACGAAGGCGGCGCGCCCGCTATCATAGCGCGCGCCCTTTTCGTAGCCGGCCATGTCGGCTCGATCGGTCAACAGCCCGCCCGCGCCGAGCAGGGCACTGAGGTTGTCGATGTGTTCGCGCGCCAGCATGCTTGGTCAGGCCGCGTCCGAAAACGCCTTCAGCGTGGCGAGGCAGCGCTCGATCGATGCCCGTTCGATGCCGGCATAATGTTCGAACTCGTTGAGCACCGCTGCACCGAGCGCTTTTTCGAACAGGCGCTGGTTGGGGCTGGCGGTGAAGTCCTGCACGGCGTCGTCGCCCAGATTGGACTGGAAGATGCCGGCGGCCGAGACCGGCAGGAAGTCCTCGTAGACGATTGCGTCGAAACGCACCGCGCCGGCGGTAATCAGAGTTTCGATGTCGCTGCCGCGCGCACCGGCCACTGCGTCGTCGACGGTGTAGAGGAAATAGCCGAGCCCGGCCTTGCGTATCGAATTCCAGTCATCCGGGAATTCGGCGAAGCTCTCAGCGAGCGCCGCGTGGTAGCCGCCCGCATTCGAGCCATCGGGGGAGGGGCGCACCGTGGCACGGGCCTGGTTCAGCAGCCTGTCGTAGAGCGCGCGGCCCTTCGGTGTAAGTGCAATGCCACGCTGCTCGATCTCGCCGAACCGCGCCGTGTGCGAACCCGTCTGTAGCTTGCCGTTTTCATCAGGAAACGAAACGCGCTCCTCGACCGCCTTGAACGAAGTCTGGCGCAAAAGGATGGGGCAATCGCGGCTGGGCGGACCCTCGACGACCGCCTTGGGCACGATGCCGCGCGACGGCATCTGGGCCTGCACGGCGTCGATATCGAGCGTGCGCGGCGTCAGATGGTTGATGTGCGGGCCCTTGAACGAGACGACGTCGGCGATGAGGCGGTGCGCGTCATGCAGCCTGGCGTAGAGCGCCTGGTCGACGCTTGCCTCACTGTGCCAGCGGAATGTGTCGAGCACCTCGGCGACGAACAGGCCGGCGTCCTCATGCGACAGCCCGCCTTCGCGTTCGGCCTTGCCGACAAGTGCTACCGCCGCGTCGGAAAAGATCTGCCTGCGGGCAAGCGTCTTTTCGGCGGTGGCGCGCAGGCCTTCGTCGGCGATCAGGTCGAGCCGCAGCAGCGAGGTGAACACCCGGAACGGGTTGATCTTGAGCGCGGCTTCGCCGACCGGCCGGAAGGCGGTCGAGTGCACCGGCACGCCGGCCTCGCTGAGGTCGTAATAGCCGACCGGGAACATGCCCATCACGGCGAACACACGCCGCATCATGGCAAGCTCGGCTTCGGTGCCGAGACGGATGGCGCCGTGGCGCTCCTCACTGATGCGGTCGAGCGTCTCGGTCGCTTCCAGGCTGGCGCGCAGCACCGGCTGATCGTTGAGTGTTGCTTCGTTGACGTCGGCGACCAAGGCCATCAGCGTGCCATAGGCGGGCACTTCATCGCGGTACATGGCCGACATAGCCGCGGAGAAGGCGGCGCGGATGGCATCGGGCGACATGAAAGGAGACGGCGACATTCGAACCCTCTGTTTTCGCATTCGGCATGGGCGACTTCATGCTTCGACAGTGCTATATCCGGTTCCATCGGCACTGAATTGCGCTGAATTCATCTAAGTTGATGCGAAAACCGAATGACCGCTGCGCGCACGCTCCTTCCTGACCTGGGCAAGCTGCAGGCCTTCGAGGCCGCCGCCCGTCATGGCAACATCACGCTGGCCGGCCGCGAGCTCAATCTCTCGCAAAGTGCCGTCAGCCGTCAGATCCGCGACCTCGAGGCCCAGCTTGGCCTGCTGCTGTTCGAGCGGGTGCGCCAGCGCGTGGTGCTCTCGGCCGCCGGCCAGAAGTTCCTGCCCGACGCCCGCAAGCTGCTCGAACAGGGCGAGGCGGCGATGCTTAGGGCGATGGCCAGCTCAGGTGTGTCGCTGCTCAGCCTCGCCACATTGCCGACCTTCGGCAGCCGCTGGCTGGTGCCGCGGCTGCCGGCCTTCCTCAAGACCTATCCCGGCATCGCGCTCAACGTGGTGTCGCGTTCGGAGCAGTTCGACCTCGAGGAGCAGGGGTTTGACGCGGCGATCCACTATGGCCAGCCGGTATGGGCCAATGCGGTGTGCCGCTACATCTGCCGCGAGGTCATCGTGCCGGCTGCCAGCCCTGGCTTTCTCGCCGGCCGCGACATCGCAACGCCCGAGGCACTGGCGCATGCGCCGCTGCTCAACATGGCGACCCGCCCCAAGGCGTGGGCGAACTGGTTCCAGGCTGCCGGCGTTGATGCGCAAGGTGCGTATCAGGGACATCGTTTCGACCAGTTCACCATGCTGATCGAGGCTGCCGTGGCCGGATTGGGCGTCGCGCTGCTGCCGCTCTATCTGGTGGAAAGCGAACTGCGCGACGGCAAGCTGCAGGTCGTGCTCGACATGCCGCTCCAGACCGAAAAGAGCTACTATTTCGTCGTTCCCGAGCGAAAGGCGGCGGGGCTGTTGACCAACCAGCTGTTCGACTGGATGGTCGGGCAGGTGACACCACCAGCCTGAAACCGGATCGCGCGGGGCCGCCACCCGGCCAACGCCTTCCCACGGATCTTGGCTGGCCGAACACCGGATCCTTTTCGGCTAGTCGCCGACGTAGCCGGTGATCTTGCCGTGCAGTTCCGAGACCTTGTTCATGCGTCCTTCGATCGTGACGCCGAGCTCGTTGAAGATGCCGTTGATCAGCAGATTGCCGAGGCTGGCCATCTGCGCCGTCGATTCCCAGAACATGCCGAATTCGGTCGGCACGACGAACATTTCGTCGGCAAGGTCGCGCCCCCAGTCGCAGAAGGCGTCGGTGACCAGCGTGATCGGGATCTTCGCCTTCCTGGCCTCTTGCGCCAGAAGCAGGTTCAGGCGCGAATAGCGGCGGGCCTCGAAGATCACCAGGCATGTGGATTTGGGCGGGTTCAGCAGGATTTCACTGAAGTTGCCGCCGGCGATGTCGGCGAGCTGAACGCCGGGGCGAAGGTACTGGAGCTGGTTGGCGAAGTACTGGGCGATGCCGCGCTCGGTCTGGAAGCCGGCGACGAACAGCTGGGGCGTGTTCGCCAGGCGCTTGACGGCGCGGGCCCACTCCTTGGTGGCGGCGATTTCGTAGATCCTGAGCAGTGCCGCGATCTCCAGCTCCAGGCTGCGCGCCAGCGCATCGCCGTTCTGGCTGCGGTCGCGGAACTCCTTCAGCCGGTCTCCAGCCAGCCAGGGCTGCGTGCCGATGTTGTCGCGGAGATCCTCCTTGAGATCCTTGAAACGCGCATAACCCAACGTCCGGCAGAATCGCCCGACGGTCGGTTCGCTGACGCCGACCTTGCCGGCAAGCGTCGCCGAGGTCTCGAACGGCACGCCGTTCAAATTTGCCAACATGTAGTTGGCCAGCGCCTTTTCGGCGTTGGTGGCGGTGGCGAGGCTTTCGACAAGCCGCCGGCGGACCGATTCCGTCATTTTGCTCTCCCTGTCTGGGGCGGGATTTCTTGTAAGAATTCTATCACAGAATCGATTGACGTTTGTTTTTTTTCAAAATAGCTTGGCCACACCTCGTTGAGGAGCGGGGAAGAAAATCGTTGCTGGGTTGCGGGCTTACGCCAGCACAAAACAGCAACCGGGAGGAAACGGCGCATAGCTGGGGCAGGTTATCTGACCGTGCCAGCTCGCGAATTCTTGTCTGTTGTCGAAAAAATGCTGCTTCCGCGGCATGGCGGGCTTTTGCCAATTTTCCAAGGGGAGGTTGAACATGAATCGACGTGGGTTTCTTGCTTCGGTATCGGTGGTCACGCTGGCCGCGGGCCTCGGACTGGCTGGAGGATATTCAGCGCGGGCATCAGAACCGGAGGCCGTGTTCGCTCTCGGCAGTGCCGAAATCGGCGCCCCTCATCACGATCCAATCCGCGCCACCTTGCTCAGCACCGTCGCGACCCTGATCTACGACCGGCTGATCGAGCAGGATGTCGATCAGTCCTACCATCCCCATCTCGCCGAATCCTGGGAGAACAGCCCGGACGGCATGAACTGGACCTTCAAGTTGCGGCAAGGCGTTCGCTTTCATGATGGTGAACCGTTCAATGCCGCGACCATAGCGTGGTGGATCCCCAAGTTCAAAGGCAGCCCCAACGAGTACCTCGTCGATGCCGTCGATCGTGTCGAGCTTGTCGACGACTACACCGTTCGCTTCATCATGAAACGGGCGGAGCCAAATCTGATCTACAATCTGGCGTCGTCCTTCATGGGCATCCCGTCGCCGAAGGCCTATGACGCAGCCGGCGACAATTTTGGCGTGACCGAGGCCGTCGGAACCGGGCCCTACAAGCTCGAGAGCTTTGCCGTCGGCCAGGAAACGGTGCTGGTCGCCAATGAGGATTACAGCTGGGGCAGCGACCTTTCGGACAACAAGGGAGCACCGCATATCAAGCGGCTGACCCTGCGCGAGATTCCCGACGCCTCGACGGCTTTCCTCGAACTGAAGACAGGCGGCGTCGGCTTGTTGCTCGGCGTGCCGGACCAGTTCCTGCCGCAACTTCAGGCAGAAGAGACGTTGGACTTCCGGAGCCTGCCTGGCTTCGGGATCACGTATCTTGCGTTCAACACCCGAGCCGAGCCTTTCGGCGATGCCGCCGTGCGCCAGGCAACCGCATTGGCGGTCGACCAGGGCGCGATCCTGAAGAGCGTCTTCAACGGCGTTGGCCTCGAAGCGCACCAGTTCCTGATCAGCACGCTGGTGGAATCGAAGATCGATCCCAAGCTGGAAATCCACCACGACCTGGCCAAGGCCAACGAGCTTCTGGACAAGGCCGGGTGGCAGCGCGGTGATGACGGCATCCGGGTCAAGGACGGCAAGCCGCTGAAGATCAAGCTGACGGCGCAGTCGGAGACGGCGATCAAACGTACTGCCGAGATCGTCCAGGCGCAGCTCAAGGCAATCGGCATGGTTGTCGAGATCGACATCTTCGACAGCACGACGGTCGTCGATCAGCTCAAGAAGGGCCAGCATCAGCTCGCGGTGCGTCAGTATGGCTGGAACAACGCCGATATTCTCGACTGGTTCTTCAGCACCACCAACATTCCCTATCCGAACTCGTCCGGCTGGCAGGACGAGAAATCGCAGGAGCTTCGCAACGTCGCCATGCAGCAGTCGAAGACGCTGGATGAGCGCGTGGCCAACTTCAGGAAGTATCAGGAGAACCTGATCGGCAATTTCCTGTTCGTTCCGATTCATGAGCCGGTGCAGAACTACGCATTCAACAAGACCTTGCTCGAAGTGCCGGAAAAGCTGCGCGGCACGCAGCTGGTGCAGGCAACGACCGTCGACATCAAGGTCGTTGGCTAAGCGGTCGGCGGGACGATAATGATCGGCTTCACCTTGAGGCGGCTTGTTTTGCTGCTGCCCGTATTCCTTGTCGTCTCGCTGGTGGTGTTCTTCATCATCCACCTGGTACCGGGCGACCCCATCGACAATCTCCTGCGGGCAGGCTCGACGCCGGAGCAGCGGCTGCAGATCGCGGCGAAGTATGGTCTCGACCGCAGCCTGATCGAACAATACGTCACCTGGATGGGGCGGCTTCTGACCGGCGATCTCGGCACCTCCATCATCCAGGGGCGGCCGGTAAGCGCATTGATCGCCCGAAACCTGCCCTACAGCCTCGAGCTGGGTGTTGCGGCACTGCTGTTTTCGACGCTGACCGGCATCGCTGCCGGCGTCATCGCGGCGAGCTACCAGGGCACCCGCGTCGACGACACGATCACCGGCTTCATCCTGCTCGGCTCGACGGTGCCAAGCTTCTGGCTCGGCTTGATGCTGATCCTGGTTTTCGCGGTGTGGCTCGGCTGGGTTCCGGTGTCGGGCGCCCGCGGCTGGAGTTCGCTCATCCTGCCCGTAATTGCTGCCGGTCTCGGCGGTATCGCGCTGGTGGCGCGGGTCACGCGGATCGCCATGATCGAGACCTCCAGGCAGGATTTCGTGATGCTGCTGCACGCCAAGGGCCTGCCGCCCTTCATCATCCAGCTGCGCCATGTGCTGCGCCACGCCATGGTTCCGGTCGTCACCATCCTCAGCCTGCGCATCGGCTGGGTTTTGGGTGGTGCCGTGACGATCGAATATGTCTTCGCCCGTCCGGGCCTCGGCTCGCTGCTGATCCGGGCGCTGAACCAGCGCGACTATCCGCTGGTGCAGGGCTGCCTTCTCATGCTGGCCATGGCCGTCATAATCGGCGCCCTGATCGGCGATATCGTCCAGGCGGCGATGGATCCACGCCAGCGCGAGGCACGGGCATGATCAAGCATCGCGCATTGGCACTGCTCAAGGCAGTCTCGACCTTCAAGGGCGGCATATCGGGGGCGTTTCTGCTGCTTCTGGTCATCGGCGCGCTGTTTGCGCCGTGGCTGTCGCCATATCCCTACGACCAGCAGGACCTGGGCATCATGAACCAGGCCCCGTCGCTGACGCATCTGTTCGGCACCGACGAGTTCGGCCGCGATGTGCTGTCGCGGATGATCACCGGGGCGCGCACCTCGCTCTCGGTCAGCGTCACGGCGATCGGCATCTCCGTTCTGCTCGGCCTGGTCCTGGGCGCCACCTGCGGCTATTTCGGCGGTACGTTCGATCGCATCGTGATGACCGTCATCGACCTGACCTGGTCGTTTCCCGAAATCCTGATCGCGCTGATGCTGGTCGCCATCATCGGCCCGGGGCTGGAGGGCGTGGTGATCGCCATTGCCATCGCCTATCTCGCGCAGTTCACCCGGCTGACGCGAACCCAGATCATGTCGCTGAAGAGCGAGACCTATGTCGAGGCGACAATCAGCCTTGGCGCCGGCCATGCCCACGTCCTGTTTTCGCACCTGCTGCCGAATGCGCTCGCTCCGGTTCTGGTCGCGGCGATGCTGGCAACGGGAGATGCCATCATCCTCGAGGCGACGCTCGGCTTCTTCGGACTGGGCGCGCAGCCGCCGACGCCAAGCTGGGGTGCGATGATGAGTTCCGGCACGGCCCAGCTGTTCATCGCGCCGTGGGTGATCTTGTTGCCCGGCCTCGCAGTGGCACTGACCGTCGTCTTCCTCAATCTGTTCGGCGACGCGGTGATCGCAGCGCTCGATGTCCGCGCCAAGTTCAGGGAGGCGTAAAGATGCTGCTGGATTTGGAAATGCTGCGGATCAGGTTCGGCGCGTTCTCGCCGGTCGACCAGGTCACGCTGAGCGTCGATCGTGGCGAGATCCTCGGCATCGTCGGCGAATCCGGTTCGGGCAAGTCGCTGACCGCAACCGCGATCATGGGGCTTTTGCCGCGCATCGGCGGCCAGATAGCTGCCGGCAACATCCGCTTCGACGGCACCGACCTCGTCGGGATGCCGGAGCGGCAGCTGCGCCGACTGCGCGGCGGGCGCATCGCACTGATCACGCAAAACCCGATGACCTCGCTCGATTCCATGATGCGGATCGGGCCGCAGATCGACCAGGCCGCGCGCCTGCATCTCGGCCTCAGCCGAAGTGCGGCGCGGGCAAGAAGCCTGGAGCTGATGGCCGACTTGCGCATCCCCGATCCTGCCTCGGTCTACGACCTGTTCCCGCACCAGCTCTCCGGCGGCATGAAGCAGCGCATTGTCATTGCCATGGCGCTTGCCGGCGACCCCGAGCTTTTGATCGCCGACGAGCCGACCACCGCGCTCGACGTCACGGTCCAGGCACAGATCGTGCAGATTCTTGTCGACCTTGTGCGCCAGCGCGGGCTGGGTTTGATCCTGATCACCCACGACATGGGCGTCGTTGCCCAGGCCTGCGACCGCGTGGCGGTGATGTATTGCGGGCGTGTGGTCGAACTGGCGCAGGTTGATGCGCTCTTCGAGCACCCCCGTCATCCCTATACGCAGGCGCTGATCCGCTGCATCCCCCGCCACGACATGGCGAAGGGCACTATGAGCGCCATTCCCGGCGTGGTTCCGAGTGCTGCGGCGCAGCCGCCGGGCTGCAGGTTCAACCCCCGCTGCGCCCTTGTCGCGGATCGCTGCCGAGTGGAAACCCCTGAACTGCGCGTCGGCACCAGCGGCAATGGCGTTGCCTGCCACGTGGCGGAGGCAGCATGAGCGACCTTCTTACCGTCAATGGGCTCAGCCGCCGTTTCAGCGATGGCGGGCTGTTCCGCAAGCGCAAGGTGTTCCACGCCGTCAGCGACGTCTCGTTCACCTTGAAGCGGGGCCAGATCCTCGGCGTCGTCGGCGAATCCGGATGCGGCAAGTCCACCCTGGCGCGGCTGGTGCTGCGCCTGATCAACCCGAGCGCAGGGCAGGTGCAGTTCGACGGCGTCGACATGGCGTCGCTGTCGCGGACAGACATGAGGCGCCTGCGCCAGCGCATGCAGCTGGTCTTTCAGGATCCCTATTCGGCGATCGATCCGCGCTACTCGATCAGGGATGCGCTGCTCGAGCCGTATCGCGTGCAAGGCGTGAAGCCGAAATCCACCGACGACACTGTTTCGTCGTTGCTCGACATGGTCGGGCTGAACGGCTCGCTGGCGGCAAGCTACCCGCACCAGCTGTCGGGCGGCCAGAAGCAGCGCGTCGGCATTGCGCGGGCGCTTGCGCTCAACCCGTCGCTGGTGGTGCTCGACGAGCCGACGGCCTCGCTCGACGTCTCGGTGCAGGCTCAGATCGTTTCGCTCTTGGAGCGGCTGCGCCAGGAGCTCGGGCTGACATATCTGTTCATCTCGCACGACCTCGGACTGGTGCGCTATTTCTGCGACCAGATCCTTGTCATGTATCTCGGCCGCATCGTCGAGGTGCTGCCGAGCGATGCGGCGCCCGCGCATCCCTACACCCGGGCGCTGCTCGACAGCACCTTCGAACCCGATCCGAAACGGCGCCGCTCGATCACACGGCTCGGTGGCGAAATCCCGAGCGGCTACGACCTGCCGCCCGGCTGCGCCTTCGCCAACCGCTGTCCGCGCGTCACCGATCTCTGCCGCCGGGTGCTTCCGACATTGACGACGCAAGGCAGCGGGCATCAGGCGGCCTGTCATCATCCGCTCGCTGCCGTGCCCGAGGTCGTCGAGCAGAGGTCGGTCGCATGAACGCCCACGCCATTCAGGAAACCAGCATGAACTTTACCGAACAACTCGACCGCTACCTGCAGTCGGAAGTCGAAAACAGCCAGGTTCCCGGCCTTGGCGTCGCCATCGTCCACGATGGCGAGATCGTTCACCTCAAGGGCTATGGCCTTGCCAATGTCGAGAACCTGACCCCGGTCACGCCGGATACGGTTTTCCACTCCGGTTCGACCGGCAAGATGTTCACCTCGGCATCCGTGATGTTCCTTTTGCAGGACGGCCGCATCAAGCTTGATGACCCGCTGAGCCGCTACATTCCCGAGGGCCCCGAAAACTGGGCCGGCATCACCATCCGCAACCTGCTGTCGATGATGGCCGGCTTCGGCAATTTCGATATCGTCTTCGCAGCGACGGAAGGCGGGGAGGGCGGGGCCGTGCCGCTCAACCTGTGGCAGGACCACAGCGACGAGCAGCTGATCGACCTGGCACGCCGCTCGCCCTTCATGTACCAGCCGGGCCAGGGCTATCAGTACAGCAACACCGGCTACATCCTCGCCGGGCTTGTCGTCGCGCGCGTCTCGGGCAAGCCTTATTACGAGCTGCTGCGCGAGCGGCTGTTCGAGCCGATCGGCATGGCGACGGCGCGCGAGGCCTCATGGTTCGACATCGTGCCGAACCGCGCTGCCGGCCACTGCATCCGCGACGGCAAGCTGGAGAATCGCTACTGGGCGGCGCCCACGCTGCAGCGTACCGGCGACGGCGGGCTCTACTTCTCGCCGCGCGACATCGCGCATTGGCTGCTCGAGCTGGACAATCCGACGGTGCTGCGCCCCGAAACCATCGCGCTGATGTCCGAGCCGGTGCTGATGCAAAACGGCCAGCCGTCGTTCAACAACTATGCCCTGGGCTGGCAGAATTCCACGATCCGCGGCCATCGCAAGATCCGGCATGGCGGCACATGGGACGGTTTCCGCGCCGAGATCGCGCGGTTTCCGGCGCGCAAGCTGTCGGTCTGCGTGCTCGGCAACACGGATGAGGCCCAGGTCGCCCGGATCGGCCAGAAGATCGCCGGGATCGTCGATCCGGCGCTGGCGCCCTACGAGCCGATTGCTGACGGCAACGAAGCTCTGACGAAACGCGACCTTGAGCTGCTGCAGGCCATCGTCGATCGCCGCGCGCCGCGCGAAAGCTTTGCCGATGAGGCCTGGCGCCTGTGGAGCAATGGCTGGTTCGAGCAGATCGCCGCAAGCGGCGTTGCGGTGGAGGGAGTGCCGCTCGAACTTACCCAGGAAGACGACGGCGGCAGGCGCTATCGGCTGGAGATGGGCGGCTACCACCTGCATTGGGCGATCAGGCGCGACGCTGAAGGCCGGGTGAGCGAAATGCGCTTCCACATGGAGTAGCCGACCTGATCCGGGTTGGCCGCTGCCCTGCCGGCGCGGCCGCCGTTCCAAACCAAACCAACTGCTGAGCCTGGTCAGGCACGCGCGTCCCTCGGCGAGGAACGCAACGGTGGCGCGCGCCTGATCGATCCGAAACGCCCGAACGAACATCTGGAGACCGACAATGAGCTTTCGTGTTCTAACCGCAGAATTCTCGCATGAAACCAACACGTTCAGCGTCCGCAAGACCGGCTATGATGCCTTCACCGTCGAAGGCGTGCTGTTCGGCGACGACGCGATCCGCGCCCGTGGTGAAGCCAATACCGAGATCGCCGGTTTCCTCGACATCGGCCGCAAACATGGCTGGGCCATCGAGCATGTGCTGAGCACCGGCGCCGAACCGGCGGGGCCGGTGACGCGCGATGCCTTCGACCGCATCGGCGGCGCGATCGTCAAGGCGGCGGCCGAACGCAAGGGCGAGCTCGATGGCATCCTGCTTGGCCTCCACGGCGCGATGGTCACCGACTTCTCGCCCGACGGCGAGGGCGAGCTGCTGGAGCGGCTGCGCGCAGTGGTCGGGCCGGACCTGCCGATCGCCGTCACGCTCGACCCGCATGCCAACGTCACGGCGAAGATGTGCGAGCTCGGCGACATCCTGATCTCGTTCAAGACCTATCCGCATATCGACATGCGCGAGATCGCCCATCACGCCGGCGAGCTGTTGCAGAAGACGATGGCCGGCGAGATCCGGCCCAAGACGCTTCTGGCGCGACGGCCGATGCTGGAGGAGGCCAATGCCGGGCGCACCGACATCGGACCGATGGTCGAGTGGATCGCCAGAGCGCGCGCCTACGAAGAAACAGCAGGCGCGCTGGCAGTCAGCATCAATGGCGCCTTTCCCAACGCCGACATTCCCGAGGTCGGCCCGACGGTGCTCGTCACCTATGACGGGGATGCGGCGCGGCATCAGGCTTTTGCCGAAAGCATCGCCGACGAGATCTGGGACAATCGCTTCAACGTGCTGAACACTTTCTACACGGTGATGCAGGCCGCCGAGATCGCGCATGACTACCGCGGCGACCGCCCGCTGATCATTGCCGACTATGCCGACAATCCCGGTGCCGGCGGCTATGGCGACGCGACGGCCTTGCTTGGTGCCATGCTTGAAGTGGGCATTGGCGATGCCTGCTTCGGCCCGATCGTCGATCCGGAGACGGCCAACCAGCTCCACCGCGCCAGCGTAGGCGATACCGTCCAGCTGAAGCTTGGCGGCAAGACCGATCCGCGCTTCGGCGGCGATCCGCTCGAGGTGACCGGCAAGCTGCTGGTCATCAGCGATGGCAAGCTGATCGGCGACGGCGAGCAACTGGGCGGGCTGGAGTTCTCGTTTGGCCCGACGGCCGTCGTGCAGATCGATGGCATCGCCGTGCTCGTCGTCACCGAGCCGTCGCAGATGCGAGATCTCCAGCAGTTCCGGGCGTTCGGCATCGATCCGGCGCGCCATCGCGTGGTCGGGCTCAAGTCGATGCAGCATTTCCGCGCGGCCTTCGAACCCATCGCCGGCAAGGTGATCGTCTGCGACAGCGGCGCGCTGTGCACCATGGATTATTCCAGGATGCCGTATCGCAACGTCGCGCGGCCGATCTTCCCGCTCGACCGCGACATGACACTGTAAGCGCATGGCGATGACAGCAAGGAAGCCGATGGCGCAGCCACACATCCAGCAGGCCGACGTCATCGTTCTTGGTGCCGGGATCATAGGCGTTTCGGTCGCGCTGCAGCTGCAGCGGCGCGGCCGCTCCGTCATCCTCGTCGACCGCCGTGGTGCGGGAGAAGAAACGAGCTACGGCAATGCCGGCCTGATCGAACGCTCGAGCGTCGTGCCTTACGGTGCGCCGCGCGAGCTTTCGAAGCTGATGCGCTATGCGTTCAACCTCTCGGCTGACGTGCGTTTCGACTGGCTGCAGATGCCGCGCATCGCGCCTTGGCTGTGGCGGTTCTGGCGCGAGTCGGCACCCAAGCCGCTGGCGCGCGCCGCAGCCGACATGCAGCCGCTCATCGAGCGTTCGGTGAGCGAGCATGAGGCGCTGATGTCGGAGGCAGGTGTGCTGCCGCAGCTGCGCCGGGCCGGCTGGCTCGAAGCCTACCGCAGCGAGAAGACGTTCGAGCATGCGCGGGGCGCCGCCGTAGCCCTTCACCAATTCGGCCTGAAATACGAAGTGCTGGACCGAAAGGCACTGCAGCAGCGCGAACCGCACATCTCCGACGCGCTGGTAGGTGCTGTGCATTGGCTCGATCCGGCCACTGTCGCCGATCCGGGCGCGCTGGTGAAAGCCTATGCCAGCCATTTTGTCGATCGCGGCGGGCTGTTCCTGCAAGGCGATGCCCAGTTGCTGCGGCAAGAGGAAACAGGCTGGAGCATCGTCACCGACAGCGGGCGCGTCGAGGCGCCGGAGGCGGTTGTGGCGCTGGGGCCCTGGTCGGACACGATCTCGCGTTCGCTCGGTTACAAGATCCCGCTGGCGATGAAGCGCGGCTACCACGTCCATTTCGAAACCGACGGCGATGCCCAGCTCAATCATCCCATTGTCGACGTCGAAGGTGGCTTCGTGCTGGCATCGATGGCCAAGGGTATCAGGCTGACCACTGGCGTCGAGTTCGCCTCGCGCGGCAGCCGGCCTAACCCGGTCCAACTCGACAGGACGGAGCCGCTCGCGCGCCAGATATTCCCGCTCAGGCAGCGCATCGAGGCAAAGCCCTGGATGGGATCGCGCCCGTGCCTGCCCGACATGCGCCCGGTGATCGGCCGGGGCTACAGGCACAAGGGGCTGTGGTTTGCCTTCGGCCACAACCATCATGGCCTGACGCTCGGCCCGATCACCGGACGCCTGCTGGCCGAAATGATGACGGGCGAGCCGGCATTTACCGATCCTGCCCCCTACGCCATGGAGCGCTTCGGCTGAGATTTATCGAAGCCTCGGTGTCTTGCTCCGAGGCCAATCGAAACAAACAATTAACAAAGCCGGTCAGCTTGGCCTTTACCAATTGCTGCTAATCCCAAGCCGCAAATCGGGAGGACGGTCAGGGATGGTTGGGGCAAGTCGCATCGCTGCACGATTCAACCGCCTGTCGGTGCTGGGACAGGCTTGTGCGATCGTGGCCGCCGCGACGATCGGTGCCGACCTGCTGACCCTGATCTTCTACGCGATCTTCTTTTCGGATCGGCTGCTGCTCGATCTCGTGCTGACGAGCCTGATCGTCGTCGCGGTGGCGTTTCCGCTGTCCTACTTCTTCATGGGCCGCAGCGCCAAGCTCGTCGAGCTCGCCGCCGAGCTAGACCGCGCCAATCGCCTCGACGACCTGACCGGGCTGCTGAACAGAAAAACCTTCCTGCTTCAATCCCGACAGATCCTCAGCGACCACGAAGAAGGCGCGGGCGCTGGGATGCTGCTCTTCATCGATGCCGATCATTTCAAGGCGATCAACGACCGCCATGGTCACGCCATGGGCGATGCGGTGCTGCAGGAAATCGGGGCTGCGTTGACCGCAACCATTGGCGAACAGGAGCTTGCCGGGCGGCTGGGCGGCGAGGAATTCGTCGTCCTGCTGCGCGGTGCCAGTCCGGAAAAGGCAGCGCAGGTTTGCGAACGCCTGCGGCGGAAGGTGAAGGCGATATCAGCAATTGTCGGCATGAGCGGCCGCGAGGTCACAGTCAGCATCGGCGTGTCGAAACATCAGCCGGGCCAGAGCCTCGACGCACTGCTGCTGGCTGCCGACAGGAACCTCTACCTCGCCAAGGCAAATGGCCGCGACCGCATTGTCAACACCGACGGCAAACTGGCTGCCGCCTGAACTGAGCGTCGTTGCACTTGCTCGTGGCTAGCCGCCGGGGTGGGCGAGATGCTGGAAGCGGCGGACCATGCGCCAGCCCGAGGCGACCAGCCTGTCGGCCGGCGGTGCCACAGGCAGCACCGGCTGGGTCAGCATGCGGCGCAATTCGGCTGGCCCGACCTCGCTGGTCATGACGATGCGCGACAAGGTGTACGGATCCTCCGTCGTCGAGGTCATGGCATGCCTGACCCGGCACGCCGAGGTGAAGCCGGCGCCGCGAACCAGCGCGCGCGTGGTGCGGCTCGAATAGCCATGCGGGTAAGCGAAACTGTGCACCGGCCGCTTCAGGCCGTGTTCGAGGGCGAGCTTGCTGTCATGGATCTCGCGTGCAGCGTCGCTGGCCGACAGGATATCCAGCTGTGGATGGCTGACGGTATGGGCCCCGATTTCGATGCCTTCGCAGGCCAGCGCCCGCAGGTCGCCCCAGCCGAGCATGGGGCGGTCGCCTTCGCCAGATGAAGCGAGCCACTGGCTCGTCTTGCCGACCAGACCCGAGACGACATAGAGCGTCGCGGCAAAGCCGTGGCGTTCCAGCACCGGCATCGCGCCGGTGAGGAAGTCCTGCAACCCGTCGTCGAAGGTGATGCAGACCGTGCGTGGGGGCAGGGGCCGCTTTTCGCGGAAGATCGTCGCCAGCGCCGAGATCGTCACCGGGCGGAAGCCGCCTTCGGCCAGCACCTGCATGTGCCGTTCGAACTCGTCGGGCAGCATCATCCAGCGCCGGTAGGGCGCAGCGCAGCTGGTGTCGATGCTGTGGTAAACAAGGATAGGCACGGATGGGCGCATGGCTGTCGATCCTCCCTTGAAGGCGACCTCGTGCCCGTTTGCCGAAGGGGCGATGCCGGATGACGGGCTGCGTGCTGCGGCATAGCGGCTGCGCAGGTAGCCCGGCACGCCAGCGGCGATGCCCAGCCTCTCGCGCCAGATCAGGTTGCTGGGATAGTCGCCCGGCAGGCGCTGGTTCTTGGGCGACGTAGGCCCAGCCATATGGGCGATGCCGGCCGGCATGGCGCGCGCCAGGCGCAAGGCGGCGGCCGGTTCGTCGACGACGACCTTGGTGAGATAGGCGCCGAGGCCCATGCCGTAGCCGAAGGCCTGGCGGCGCATGCCGTCTTCGCCTCGGCGGTGATGGTGCCAGAGCAGCGCGCGCGGCTCGTAGACGAGCTGGAAGCCGGCCTGGACCACGGCATAGAACGAGGCGAGGTCGTCGCCGCCGCGCGCCAGCGTGCCGGCACCCAGCGCTGAATCGAAGCCGCCGATCTGGTGTAGCGCCTCGGTCCTGAATGCCATGTTGGCGCCCGAGCCGAACTGTCCGGCGGTGAAAGGAAAAAGCGACCCCGCCGGCCTGTTGCCGGCGAGATCGAAAACCTTGCGCGCAAAACCCTTGCCGAAGCCGCCATGGCGCTCGGTCCAGAACTGCGCGCGCGTGTCGAGTTCGGCCGGCAGGATCAGGCCGGTGACGCAGCCGACCCGGCCGTCGCGGTCGAAGTTGGCCGCCATTGCCGCCACCCAGTTGGGATCGACCACCACGTCGTCGTCGGTGAACAGCACGAGTTCGGACGACAGGTTGGCTAGGCCTGCATTGTGGGCACGGCCCAAGCCCGGCACGTTTTCCCTGACATAACGCACCGCGCGCGCGCCGCCGTAGCGCCGGGCGATGAGATCAGCGGTCTGCGACGAGGACGGCGCATTGTCGACGACGACGATGTCGAACGGCTGGTAAGTCTGGAGCAGCAATGAATCGAGGCATCGCCCCAGGCTTTCGGCGCGGTCGCGCGTGGCTATGACGACGCTGGCGAACGGACCGTCCTTCTTCGGCAGCGGCGCGTCATGTTGGAAAGTGCTGTCCTGGACGGCCTGGTTCTCCGAGATGCGGCGGCGCAATTCGAATGTCGTGAGCACGTCTTCGTTGAAGTCGAACTCCATGATCGTCACCGGACGGCCCTGGCGGCGGACGAGGCAAAAGACGCCGCCATAGCGCTGGCCGCTCGCCGCGTCGAGCATCGCCACATCGTTCATCGGCCGGCAGACATCGACGTCGAGGATCTTGATCGGATGAAACTCGGGCACGCTCATACTTGCCTCCTGGCAAGGCTCAGCCGGGCGCCGACATAGCCCATCGTCGTGTAGCCGAGCCCGAAGCAGATGCCGGCGGCGCGGGCCAGGCCCCATATGTCGAACTTCAGCACGGCATCGCCAACTCCGCGCAGGACACCCGCAGGCAGGACGCGCATGACGTAGCGCTGTTCGCTGGACAGTCCATCCAGCGCACCCACCGCGTTGACGACCTGGGTCTTGGAGCGGCCTTCGGCGAGGCAACGCCTGCGGAAATAGCGCCAGCCCGCACGCTCGGCCGTCACCTGATGGTGCACGCTCATGTCAGGATCGTACAGGATGAGCGAGCCGGGAATGGCCTGCAGGGCGCGGATGCAAAGCTCCGTCTCCTCGCAGCCGGCAGCATCGGCCGCTGTGCGGCCGATGCCTTCGCGGAATCCACCGGTCAGATCGAATATGTTGCGGCGGAACGACATATTGCAGCCGATGGGATTGCGCACCGGCTCGACTTTTTCGGGTTGGCCGCGATAGCTGCAGCCGACGACCCACTGGAACTCCTCGGGAAACCAGCGCGGGCGATCGACCTGCCACATCGGCAGCACGCGCCCACCCAAGCCGATGACCGACGGATTGCGATAGTGCGGCAGCATCTTTTCCAGCCAGTCGGGGGCCGCGACAGCGTCGTCGTCGAGGAAGGCCAGAATGTCGCCGCTAGCCCGCCTGACCCCGGTGTTGCGGGCACCCGAAAGACCGCGTGCGCCTTCGTTCGCGATGACGGTCACGGCCGGATAGGTGGCAAAGAAATACGCCCACAGCGGCATGTTGTGGTCGATGACCACGATGATCTCGGTCGCTTTGCTTCGTTGGGCGACGACAGAGGCGATGGCGCGCTGAAGCTGCTCGCGACGATTGTCGGCGTAGGCGCAGATGATGACTGATACCGAAGTCGCCGACGCCGTCATGATCGCTCGCTAGATGCTGGGTTGGTGTTGTCCGGTTGGATTGCGCTCGGGTACCGCCGGCCGTGCCGGGCGGGAAACGCCGAGGCGAACGATCGTCTTCAGCACCCGCCAGCCATCGGGGATGGTGCGCAGGTTGCTGACGCCGTGGATGCGCGGGAACTCCTTGCTTGCCACCTCGAAGACGTTGAGGTTGGCGCGCAGCGCCTGGACGTTCATTTCGGTCTCGATTTCGAAACCTGTCGCGTCCTCGATGTTGAGATAAGGCAGCACGTCGCGCCAGAAGGCGTTGTAGCCATAGCAAAGGTCGGTGAACTTGCCGCCGAAGCGAATGCGAACGAGCGTGAGCAGCCCCCAGTTGCCGAGCCTGCGATACCATTCCATGTCGGTGGTGTTGCCGCCCTGCATGAAGCGCGAGCCCTTGACGAAATCGGCGCCGGCCAGAAGCGCACCGACGAAGGCAGGGATCTCGCCGGGATCGGCCGAGCCGTCGGCGTCGAGCGTGATGATGATGTCGCCCTTGGCGGCATTGAAGCCGGTGCGCAGTGCCGCGCCCTTGCCGCGCCTGTCCTGCTGCAGCACGACGATGTCGGGCAACAGCGACCTGGCGACGGCGATGGTGTCATCGGTCGAATTGCCGTCGACGAGGATGACTTCATCCACCCACGCAGGAATATGGGGAAGAACGTGAGGAAGGTTCTTGGCCTCGTTCTTGGCGGGAACCACGACGCTGATGCGAGGTGTGCCACCAACGGGCATTCCTGCCAGTTTGAAAATTTCCATAGCAGGCCGATGCGGGAATGCTGCCGCCGTCATTATGGTTACTCCAACCCAAAGGTGGCGGCACCCAATGACCACGCGAACCAAACGCACCGGACGCAAAACAGCAGCCTGTCGAACACAACTTCGCAGGAAGGTTGTTTCCGAATAAAATCTGGACGCAAGTGTCTTGTTAGCCCCACTCGCCGATCAGAACTATACCATGCATTTACTTATTGTAAACCATATGTAGTATCCGCATGTAATTGATGCGCTATTAGTGCTGATTCGTAGATGTGGATTTGTATGAACCTGTTGGATTGATGGCTTCTACTAGATAAATAGATGTTTATCTAAATTAAACTAGTCAAGCAGCCTTGGGCATCGCCCGGTAGCGGGCATACATCAATTCATGCTCGCCATATTAGGTTGAGCTTTAATATTAATTCTTTTGACCCGAAACCTCGGCTAACTCCGGCTCGCCAGGGACGAAACCTGATCAAAACCCGTGTTGGTTGTAACCTGCCACGTCTCGCACTGGTCAGTCGCAACATTGTGATCAGGTTGAAAACGCGGAGTTTTGTCGCCACGGAGGTGGGTTCGCAAGGTGAGGCTCAAGGGCAACATGGATGCAGATGTTTGTTAGCAAGTGTGCAGATAAGGCCTCAGCATGAATGACGGCTGGGGGTGTTCATGTTAGGTTGACCCAAATCAGGAGGCGGGGGCCACCAGCACGATCAGCGGCGTTCGGACACAGCGCCTGTGACATGTTCTGTGCGCCCGATTGTTCGAGGATTTGATTTGCCTAGCCCACAGCGACCCGAAACTCCTCCTGCCCCCGATGCTTTCGACGACTGGGTTGTCCTGACGAGCAGGTGGGATGCGGCTTACAAGGACTACCTGGCCGTGCGTGATGCGCGGGCCGCCGTTGAAGCCGCGTCCGGCACGCTGGATCCGGAGTTGAAGCGTAGCGAGGACGAGGCACTGGCCGCATTGGCCGAGATCAAGGCCGAAATGGATAAGGTCGTGGCGGAGACGCGGCAACGGCGCCGGCCCATCGGCGGTTCGCTCGTAATGGGTACGATCGAGCGTGGTGAGGCCGAAGCCCCGTCCAACTCCGAGGACGACCCCGCCAAGAAGTAGCCGCGAACCGCGCTGCAGCCAGGTGATGCGTTTTCGGCATCGCCATCGTTGCGCACGCAGCCTCTGTCGGCAGGGCTATTTCCAGCTCCCGCTGTTGCGGTGTATGAAATACCGGTGAGAACGCGAGACGCCCAGCGAAGCGCATGTTTCTTGCCGGCCATTGTGGCGACACTGGCTTGCGCGGCGATGCTGTCGCTGTTTGTCGGTTCCGGCTTTGCCGCCGACTTTCCCGTGATCGAACTCGAGACGACTTCAAACACCAAACTCGACGGCGTGTTGCGCGCAGCGCTGAACACCCCCGAGCTTGAGCGTGCCGCCAAAGGAGGCGAAGCGAAAGCTTGGCAGCCTGCCGTCGAAGCCGAACGCCACCGGCTGGAAGAACTCATGCGCGGCCAGGGCTATCTTGAGGCGCGGGTCGACATGTCGGCTACCACCGCCGAGGCCGGTTCCCCTGAAAAGGTTATCCTCAAGCCGCTGGCCGGACCGCTTTTCCGTGTCGGCATGGTCGAAGTCGACGGTCTCGACGGCGTTGCCACCGATGCGGCTCGCGACGACGTTTCACGGCAGATGATGGAGGCCGCCGGCAAGCCCGCGCGCGGCGACCTGCTGGCAACTCTCGAAGACGAAGTCTTGTGGCGACTGCGCACGGCATCCTATCCGTTTGTCCGTGTCACCGATCGCGGGCTGCTGCCGATCCCGGGGCAGGCGCTGGCGACGGTCCGCATCGTCGTCGCGCCGGGATCATCGGCAACATTTGGCACCGTCACCTATGCCGGTTTGACCGGACTGAAGGTGGAGGATCTGAGCCGCCTGCAGCCTTTCAGGCAGGGCGATCCCTATGACCCTGAGCAGCTCGATCGTTTCCGCGAGGCTCTGCTCGCTCATCCGTCGGTCAAGACGGTCAGGGTGCGACTCCCGGAAGACGTGGACGCTGGCGGGCAGCTGCAGCTGCGCGCCGAGGTCGAGGAAGAACAACTCCGCTCCGATGACGCGACCGGCAACTATCGCACCGGGCTCGTTGCAGCCATGTCGGCGATCGCAGCACTGGCGATCAGGCAGGTCTCGGTCGCCAGCCTGCGTCCGGGGCGGTCGCGCTGGCCGCTCTGGCTCGAAGTGGTGCCGGTGCTGCTGCTCGCCGCCGCATTCTACCTGATCGCGCAAAGGCTGATGCTTCTGGCGTTCCCCGGTTGACGGCCTAAGTATCCTTGAAGCCGATCGTCCATTTCGCGGCGTGCCGCACGCGGGCATCGACGGCCGTGATCGGCAGTTTCTCCAGGAAATATTCAGCATGTGCGTGCGGGGTTGCGCCAAATCGCTGCTTGTAGTGCGCGAGCGAGGCCGAGGCCCCGGTTTCGCCGAAGTGATAGTAACGGCAGCCGCTGTGGCAGGCCTCTTCTATGGCGAGTTTCTGGATCAGGTCGTTGGCGCCTGAGCTGCCAAGCGCATGGCGGTCGATCGCACCGCGTGCGTCGTTGACATTGCCATATTGCAGCACGAAGGCGGCGGCCGCCGGCTTGCCGTCGACCCAGGCAACCCAGATGCGGCAGGCGTCGCCGAAGTGACTGGCGATCGAGCTGAACTTGGCCATCGGATCGCGGCGCCTGCCGCGCAGGTGCGCGAGCAACCTGGGTTCGTGCTGCTTGTCGGCCCAGCGGTCGAAGGATGTGCGCAGCAGCTGATAGAAGACCGGCACCAGCTTGCCGGTGGTGTCGCGCTCGACGACGATGCCGCTGCGTTCTGCCTTGCGCACCCTAGTTCGCGTCGTCTTCTTGAAGCGCGTCGACCAGACCGCGTCGAAGCCGCCGTCGAGGTCGAGGATATGGGCCAAGCCGGGCACCGCCGTGACATGGGCGGGTGCGGCGGCAGCCCACAGATGGGCATGGCGCGGGTTCGGCCTGACCGAGATCCGGAGAAAGGGAAGGCCAGCCAGGTCATCGAAAATGGCGCGCAGATGTTCGACCTTCGGCGCGAGCGACGAGATCACGCCGCCGCGTCCCCAGGCATAAGGCATCGACTCGGCGACCGACAGCCGGGCTGGCAGACGCCTGTTGCGCACCATCGGCAGCACGTAGTGGTGTCCGCCCGGGAAACGGTAGGCGCGGCTCGCGTCTTGGTACTTGCCGAGGGCGCAAAGGCTGTCGAGCCATGCCGGCGACTGGTAGGGCAGGGCTTCGGGATCGGCGAGCATGAGGCGGTGCCAGAGGTCGCGCGGCGCCGGGCTTTGGACGTTGAAGCCCGCTGGCGCGCGCCCCGTGGCTTGCGCGTCCTGTATGGTCCCGAAATCTGTCGGATCGGTGTCCGTCCGAAACCTCCCGCTTTCCACCTAATGTCGCAGATTTTGTGAGGTATCACTACCTTTGGTGTCGCGGCGTTGCTTTTCGAATCTGCGTTTGTTCAGAAATGGTTACCGCACTGCCGTAAAGATATTGTGTATCACAATTTTGTTATTGATGCGTGATGGAAAATTATCTCAACTAGGCAATTCAAAGTCTCAGCCACTTAAATAAAGCATTCCGGACAGATAGCCGCTATTTCAACAAGCAAGTCGACGTGTCCAGAATCCGGAGACATGATCTTGGATTTGAACCAGAGTGGGCCGTGTCATTTACCGAGGTAGGCAAAACAGCTTGACGGGACGTCGATCAACCGTCCTAGTTAACAGATCGTAAGCGACAGACTTCCGGGTAACCGGCAAATGCGCGCGAGCCGCCACTTTGCGGAACCACGCAGGCAACGGCCGGCAACCCTCTGTAGCGACGAGCCAGAGTAATCAGGCCTATCGGGTTGGTGCATGGGTAAGGGGTTGTGGGGTGCGGCGCTGGCGGGCGTCTGGTGGTTCGGGCATGCGAGCGCCTTGGCTCAAGGCATGGAGCCACCACTGATCAAGGGTCAATGGGAACGGATCTTCACCGAGGAGTTCGACCAGCCCAAGCTCGACCGCAACAAGTGGACCCGCTGCTACTGGTGGGACAAGGACGGCTGTACCAATCTCGCCAACAAGGAACTGCAGTGGTACATGCCCGACAACGTCAGCGTTGCCGATGGCGTTTTGCGCCTGACGGCCAGGCCGGAGACGGTGACCGGCCACGAAGGGCGAGCTTTCGACTTCACGTCTGGCATGGTGACCACGGGTCGCGACTATCTCGAGCGCGCAAAACCCGACCGGTTCGCCACCAAATACGGCTACTTCGAAATCCGCGCCAAGATCCCCAAGGGCAAGGGGCTGTGGCCGGCGATCTGGCTGCTGCCGTCGACGCAGGAGCCGCGCCCGGAAATCGACATCCTCGAAGTCCTGGGCCACGCGACCAATGTCTACGAGATGCACCTGCACTATCTCGACAAGAAGAAGGATTGGAAGAGCGAGGGCAAGAACGCCAAGACCGTCGACCTTTCCGCCGACTGGCATGCCTATGGCCTGGAATGGAGCAAGGATGCCGTCGTCTGGTACCTCGATGGCAAGGAGATGTGGCGCTACACCAAGCCCGAGGGCATCTCGCAGGAGCCGATGTACCTGCTCATCAACCTCGCCGTCGGCGGCAACTGGCCCGGTTCGCCTGACGCCAAGACCAAGTTTCCGGCCGATTTCCTGATCGACTATGTTCGCGTCTGGCGGCGTGCCGGGCCATGACCGCGCACCCGCCCACCCTGCGGCACCGTGAGCCCGCGGCGGCAAAAGCGGGGGCAGGGCGCGGCAGCGGCTGGCGGTCGCTCATTCCCTCGGCGCTGATTGGGTCGTCGCTGATGCGCAACGGCTACGCGCTGATCGCCAACAGCGGCCTGAGTGCGGTGCTGGGGCTGGCGTTCTGGTTCCTGGCCGCGCGCTACTGTTCGCAGGAGGCGATCGGCCTTGGCGGCGCGATCACGGCCACCATCGTCAACCTTTCCAATGCAGCGCAGCTCAATTTCGGCAATCTGCTCGTCCGCTTCGTGCCGACGGCTGGCGGACGCGCAGGGCGGCTGATCCTGTTTGCCTATGCCACGTCCTTCATCGCCTCGGTGGTCGTCGCCGCCGTCTTCCTGCTGGTCGTCGGCGCCTTCATGCCCAAGCTCGACGTGCTGACCGAGAGTGCGGGCGTCATATTGTGGTTCGTGGCGACAGTCGCGGTCTGGTCGGTGTTCGCGCTGCAGGACAGTGCGCTTTCGGGCTTGCGGCAGTCCATCTGGGTGCCGGTCTCGAAGACCATCTACCAGCTGGTCAAGATCGCCATGCTGATCCCGCTGGCACTCGCCGGGCTCGGATGGGAAGCCATTGCGCTGTCCTGGACAGCGCCTGTGCTGGTCTTCGTCGTCGCCGTCAACCTGTTGATTTTCAAGCGTCTCGTTCCGATCGCGCAGGCTGGAACCGGGCATGCTCAGCTGATCGACCGCCGCGCCATGGCGCGCTTCTTCGGCTGGGATTACATCGGCTCGGTGTCGATGATGGTGGCCTGGACGGCGACACCGCTGGTCGTGCTCAATCTCGTCGGTGCCGCCGAAAGCGCCAGCTTCTTCGTGGCCTGGACGATTTTCACGTCGCTGTATTACGTCGGCAGTTCGATGGGCCTTTCGCTGCTGGCCGAAGGCGCAAGCGACGCCGGCCGGCTGCGCTCGCTGGCGGCGGATGCGGCTGTTATGTCCGTCCTGCCGTTGCTCGGCCTCGTCGTGCTGATGCTGGTGTTCGCCCATCCGGTCATGTCGGTGTTCGGCGCCGCCTATGCCACCGAAGGCGCATCGATCCTCAGGGTATTCACGCTTGCCAGCGTCGTTTCAGCGGTCCTGTCCATCTACCTGTCGATCGCCCGTACCAAGGGCTGGATGCGTTCGGTGGCGGCTGCCGAATTCGCCACGCTCGTCATCGCGCTCGGCGCCGGTGCCCTTTTGGTGCGCAGCGAAGGGCCGATCGGCATGGCGCATGCCTGGCTGCTGGCGATGCTGGTGGTGACCTTTGGTGTCGGTGCGCTCGCGCTTGTCACCAGCCGGCGTCACAGCATGCATGACTGGGGTCTTGCGGTTGCCGCTTCGCTGAAGACGCTCTCGGCCCAGTTCATGCCATTCGGCCGCAAGCAGGGGATTGCTGTTCCGGATGACGCCGAGCTTCGGCCGCTTCTGGCGATGACGGGAAGTTCCGCCGCCTCGGGCTGGCATGCGCTGAAATCCGAACACGGACCCGAAGGAACAGAAATCGTCTATCTCGGTGACCTGGTGCTGGACGATGCGGCGAGGCATGAGCCGGTCCGGTCGCAAGGCACCTATGCCGTTCTCCGCAGTTCGCGCGATCCGGTCGCAGCCGCCTATCTCGAGCGCCTGATCGACAATCTCGACCTGCTACGGGCAGATACGCGTCTCAAGGCACTGTGGCCGATGCTGCCGACAAGGCTGGCCGTTACCCGCGTCGACGGCGCGGTCGACTGCATCGAGACCATAGCGCCGGGGACGGACGGTCGCGTGCTGTTGCGCAGCGCCTCCGAGCGGCAGGCGGGCCTCGAAGCCGCAGCCAACGCCGCCGCCACGTTGCACGGCCAGACCTCGGCCATGCGCACCATCGATGAAGTCTGGTTTCAGCAATGGGTCGAGCGCCCGGCGGCAAAGCTCGCGCATCTCGGCGGATCGACGATGTCGGCCACGACAAGACGGCGGGCAATTGACAGTTTCGTTGCCCAGCAGCGCCGCTACTGGCTTGGCCGGAAGGTGCGCCTCGGCTGGTGCCACGGCGACCTGCTGCCGCAGAGCCTGAACTTCGCTGCCACAGATGCGGCAGGGGATGGCGACGGGGTCCGGCTAACCTGCCTGCTGGAATGGGGCAACGCGCGCTCCAACGCGCCATCGGGCTTCGACGGCTGCGTCCTGGCGATTGCCATGCGCATGATGGTTGGCGCCGAGCCGCTCGGCGCGGTCGTTGCCGACCTGCTGTGGACGTCGCAATGGCGCGACGACGAACGGCAATGGCTGGGCATCGGGCCTGACGGGACGGATGACTGGAGCGGCAATGGCGCGGCGGTCCGTGCCATGGTCGGCCTCGTCTGGCTGCATCAGGTCAGCGGGCGGGCAAGGAGCCCTGCGCAGGCAGGTGTCGGCCGGCTCTGGATTGCGTCGAACGTCGATCGTGTTCTCAGGATCGTCTCCACCGATGGAGGCGCGATATGAATGTGATGACGAGGGAAGCCAGCCTCGCATTGTCGCCGGCGTTGCGGTTGCCGCCTTTGGCCAGGGATAGCCGCGCCTCGACAGTGTCGTTCGCCCTGTCGTTGACCTGCCTTTGCCTGGCTTTTGCCTTGTGGCTGGTCGTCCTTTTCATCACCGATCCCGCCGGTGTCGACGACTATGGCCTGATCTCGGTCCTGCCCGGCATCATCTGGGCGGCCTATGCGGCCGTTGGCCTGGGTTTCGCCTTCAGCCTGAAGCGCGGCGTCTGCGAGACCCGCATGCCGCTCCTGATGATCGTCATGCTGGTGCTGTTACTTCATGGCACGTCGGCCATCGTCTACGACGAATTGCGTTACGCCTGGGCCTGGAAGCATGTCGGTGTCGTCGACTACGTCCAGCGGCACGGCCAGATCGACCCGAAGGCACCCTTCCTCGCCGCCTACGCCAATTGGCCCGGCCTGTTCGTCGTCAGCGCCGCGATCGCCAACCTGTTCGACATCAAGCCGATCCAGCTTGCCGAAATCGCACGCTTTTCGCCGCCCGCGCTCAACCTGCTCTATGTGCTGGTGCTGCCACAGATCTATCGCCGCTTCACCGCCGACCCGCGGCTGGTCTGGGGCGGGGTGTGGGTGTTCGTCATCGGCAACTGGATCGGCCAGGATTACTTTTCGCCGCAGGGCGTCGCGTTCCTGTTCTACCTCATGCTGATCGCGCTTTGCGTCGGCCCTCTCAGGATCTCGCCCGCCTGGGCCGATCCCTGTGGGCGTGGCCTTTCCAGGCTTTGCGGCCGCTACTTCGCCTTCGTCTCGCGCGGCCAGCCGCCGGCCACGCTGGCTATCCAGTCATATGTCCGTGTCGCCGCCTCGGTGGCGGCCATGGCGCTGATCGTGATGATCACCGCGACACACCCGCTGACGCCGATCGTCGTGCTCATGGCCCTTGGCGGTCTTTGGGTTATCGGCCAGCTGAGCCTCGGCTACCTCGTCTTTGCCGGCCTCGTCGAAGTTGCGTGGCTTCTATTTTACGCTGACGGCTACATGGCGTCGATCCTGCCTGAACTGGTCCAGCGCTTTGGCGACACCTCAAACGAAATCAGCGAGCGCCTGGTGGACACCTCGATCGTCAGTGAGGGGCAGGTGGTGGTGTCCTGGGCGTCGCGGGCGCTGACCGGTGCGGTCGCTTTGGCAGCCGTCTTGGGTGGCCTGCGCAGGCTTGTTGCGGGATATCGCGACGGGCCGGCCATCGTGCTGACGCTGGCGCCTGCGTTCATGGTCGTTGCCACATCCTATGGCGGCGAGATCGTGTTCCGCGTCTATCTGTTCGCGCTGCCGTTCCTGGCCTTCTTTGCCGCCGCATTGTTCTTCCCGTGGTCGGGTACGCAACGCGACGCCATCGCGCGCTTTGCGATCGGCCTGTTCGGCGCAGCACTCTCCGTCGCCTTCGTTCTCGCCAACAATGGCAAGGACCGCCAGTACACCTTCTCACAAGCGGAAGTGCAGGCGTCCGAATGGCTCTACCGCAACGCACCGGCCGGTTCGGTCCTTGTCGAGGGCGCGCCCAACTATCCCGAGCAGTTCATGAACTACGAAAACTTCACCTATGTGCCGATCTCCAACGAGAGCAGGCAATCCATAGCGGCGGTTCTCGCCGATCCTGCTGCCGAGCTCGGGGACTGGTTGCGGGCCGTGCCGGCAGGCTCGGCCTTCATCATCATCACGCGCAGCCAGAAGGCCTATATCGACGATCTCGGGGTGATGCCGAAGGGCTCGCTCGACGCAATCGAGAAGGCCTTGCGCGACTCGGCGCGGTTCCGGCTGGTGCGCGCAACAGCCGATGCCAGCGTTTTCGCACCCAACGACCAGGGGATCGGCATGGGCGAGTGGATCGAGTGATGCGCGCGCCGAACCATAGGGATGAAACGGACGGACACGTCGGAGGATACGGCTTCGTGAACGGCGCCGTTGAAGAATACTCTTGCCGGAAAAATGCAATAACTGTTTCATATTAGCAGCGGCGCATCCTGGATGCGCCGCGCTGTTGGGAGCTTGGGCCCATGCGTATCGGCTGGTTGTTGGTTGCCAGCGCTGTTGTGTCGGGAATAGCTGAAGCCAGTCCCGCCGGACAGGCTCCAACGTCGCCGGCGCTGGGCCTTGCGTCCCCGGCCGAACCCCACGCCATCCAGGCTACCAAATCCAAGGCGGATGCCCGCGATGGTTTCACGCAGGCGCTTGCGGCGTCGTACATCGCCCTGGGCGACCTCTACCGCGACGGCAAGACGACGGCTGCCGCGGCCGAAGCGGCGCTCGCCTATTATCGCGGCCTGGACAATCCCGGCCGACCCGCCGCGATCTACGCGGTCATCTCGCCGTCGGACCTGATCGGCGTCGTCAAGGACGCGCCGGCCGACCCCTTCGCGGCATCCGAGCTTTACCTGCAGGCGGCGAGCATGGGCAGCTCGGAAGCCTTGATGCGGCTTGGCGACCTGTACCGCGAGGGCAGGGTCGTTGCCGCCGACCCGAAGCGGGCCTACCTGTTCTACGACCAGGCCGCCAAGGCCGGCAACGCCGACGGCAAGCTGCGTGTCGGCGAGATGCTGGCGCGTGGGCAAGGCGTCGCCCGCGACACCGGCAAGGGCCTGGCGATGATCGGCGCGCTCGCCGATGCCGGCAACCCCGAGGCGCTGGTGCTGCTTGGCGACCTGTACCGGCCCGGCGGCCAGGGCATGGTCGCGATGGAGCCGGAAAAGGCGCTCGACTATTACCGCAAGGCAGCCGATCTCGGCTATGACATGGCCAAGCTGCGTGTCGGCGAGATGATCGCCATCGGGCAAGGGGCGACGCAGGACGTCCAAGCCGGGCTGGCGATGATCGAGGAGGTGGTGGCGCGCACGCGCAACCCCGCCGGGCTCGTCCTGCTCGGTTCGCTCTACAGCCGCGCCGATGGCGGCGTCATCGCGATCGATCTCGGCAAGGCCTTCGGCTATTTCCGCCGTGCCGCCGACAGCGGTGACGAGACCGGCATCCTGCGCACCGGCGAAATGCTGGCGCGGGGTCGCGGCACCAGCCAATCCTACCAGGCCGGGCGGGCGATGCTGACCGGTCTTGCCGACCACGGCGACACCTTCGCGCTGATCGCGCTCGGCGACCTGCTCAGCGATGCGGCGGTCGCCCCCGTCGACCTTCCCGCTGCCGTCACATCCTACGAAAAGGCCGCGTCGCTCGGTCACAGCGATGCGCTGGTCAGGCTCGGCGACCTTTACAGCCGCAACGGCGCGATTGCTTCCGATCCACCCAAGGCCTTCGCCTACTACGTCAGGGCGTCGCAGGCCGGCAATCTGGCCGGCAAGCTGCGCGTCGGCGAAATGACGGTTCTCGGGCAGGGCACCGATCGCAACGTCGCCGCCGGCCTTGCCCAGATGAATTCGCTCGCCGACGACGGCGACGCGGACGCGATGAACCTGCTCGGCGGGCTCTATCAGCGCGGTATCGGCGGGCTGCTGCCGGCCAATCCGGCAACGGCGTTCGGCTATTACAGCAAATCCGCCGATGCCGGCAGCGTCATGGGAGCGGTGCACGCCGGCGAGATGATGGTGCGTGGCCAGGGCACTGCCAGGGACGTCGCGGGCGGCCTGCGGCTGGTCAAGGCCGTAGCCGACGCCGGCAACAGCGATGCGCTGATGTCGTTCGCGGCGCTGATCGGCGATGGCTCGACGGGCAAGGTCGACGCGTCGGGGGCAGTGCTGGCTTATGAGAAGGCAGCAGCACTGGGACGCCCGGACGCGCTTGTGCGCATCGGCGACATCTATCGGCTTGGCGGCACGATACCGGCCGACCCTGCCAAGGCGTTCGATTATTACCGCCGGGCCAGCATGGCCGGCGACGAGACCGGCAGGCTGCGCCAGGGCGAGATGACCGCACGGGGCGAAGGCACGCGCCAGGACATTCCGGCGGGTCTCGAGCTTGTCAGGCAGGTCGGCATATCAGGCGACCCCTATGCCTATGTCGTGCTTGGCGACCTCCATCTGTCCGGTGCGGTGGGACCGGTCGACGGTGATGCCGCCGTCGCTGCCTACGAAAATGCAGCCCGGCAGGGTCGCGCCGATGCCCTGCTCAGGCTCGGCGACGTCTATCGCGACGGCAAGGGCGTTCCGGCCGACGGCGGCAAGGCGGCGGAATATTACCTGAAGGCGGTCGACGCGGAGAACCCGGCAGCAGGAGAAAATGTACAGAACTGAACGGCGTCGCTTGGCCGACGGCTGTTAAGGAGTTGGCATTGTCGCGTATCTGCCATGTGGCGCTGATGACGGTGTTCGTCGCACTCTCGGCGGGCACCGCCATGTCGGCGGAAACTGCGCCCGAGGCAGGCGCGTCGTCGACATCGGGCGGAGCCACCTCGGAGCGCGCCGTCAACGCCGATGCGTTGCTGCGGCTCGGCGATCTCTACAGCAATGCCGGCAACGCCAACCGCGATCCGGCGAAGGCGTTCGACTACTACCGCCAGGCGGCGGAGGCCGGCAGCGCCATAGCACGGTTGCGGGTCGGCGAAATGCGCGTGCTGGGCGAAGGCACCGAACGGGATATCACCGCCGGCCTGTCGGCCATCGAGGAGGTGGCATCGGCCGGCGATGGTGCAGCGCTCGCCTCGCTTGGCGGTCTCTATAGTCACGCCGACAGCCAGGCGATCCCGCTCGACCTGCCGCGGGCCTACGATTATTACCGCCGCGCTGCCGCGGCGGGCAACGAAACAGGCATCCTGCGCAGCGGCGAGATGCTGGCGCGCGGGCAGGGCATCGCCAGGGACCGGGAGGCCGGGCTAGCGCTGGTGCGCTCGCTTGCCGATCGCGGCAACATGCACGCGCTCGTTTCGCTCGGCGACCTGATGAACGACGCCGATGCCGGTGCGTTGGACGCGGAGCAGGCGGAAACAGCTTATGCCAAGGCGGCGGCTCTCGGACATGCCGACGCCTTGCTGCGGCTTGCCGATCTCTACGGCAGTGGACGCGCCGGCAAGCCCGATTACGTCAAGGCTTTCGAGTTCTACGACAAGGCTGCGCAGGCTGGACAACAATTCGGCAAGCTGCGCGTCGCCGAACTGACGTTCCGTGGCCAGGGCACCCGCCAGGACGTCGAAGGCGGGCTGGCCTCGATCAAGAGCCTCGCCGATGCGGGCGACGCCGAAGCGTTGACGTTCCTTGGCGATGTCTACAGCGGCGTGGTGCAGTCGCCGGTGGCGACCGATGCCGGCGCTGGCCTTGACTACTACAAGCGCGCCGCCGAGGCGGGCAACACGCGCGCCGCCTTGCGGGCAGGCGAGATGACGGCGCATGGGTTGGGCACCTTGCGCGACGTTTCGGGCGGGCGCGACATCGTCCGGCGGTTCGCCGATGCCGGCAACCCGCAGGCGCTGATCAGCCTTGGCGACCTTTTGCGTGAACCGGAGTCGGGCGACGTCGATGGCGATGCGGCTGTCGCGGCCTACGAGCGCGCTGTGAGCCTCAATGAGGTCGAGGCGCTGGTGCGGCTCGGCGACTTCTATAGCGACGGCATGACGGTCGCCGTGGACCTGCCCAAGGCGCTCGGCTACTACCGCCAGGCCGCAGGGCTCGGCGACGTCATCGGGGCCGTCCGTGCCGGCGCAATGGTGGCGCGCGGGCAGGGCACAGCGCAAGACATTGCCACAGGCCGGGCCATGGTCAAGGCTGCGACCGAGAGCGGCGAAGCCGAGGCGCATGTCGTGATGGGCGACCTGCTGAGCCGGGGTGATGGCGGCCCACCCGACGTCCAGGCCGCAATGCGCGAATATGCGGAGGCTGCCTCGCTCGGACGGACGCAAGGGCTGATCAGGCTCGGCGACCTCTTTCGGGAAGGCAAGCTGTTGCAGAGCAACGGCAAGAGAGCCGCCGGCTACTATCGCCAGGCGGCGGAGGCGGGCGATCCCTACGGCCTGCTCATCCTGGGGTCTGCTCTGTCGGAGAGCCTGCTGCGCAATGCCGGCAAGCCGGCCGATGGGGTCGCAGCCTTGCGCCAGGCCGAAGCGACCGGGCTGGACGATGCCGTCATCCCGCTGGCCGATGCCATGCTCTACGGCATGGGCACCAAGCGCGACGCCAAGGCAGCGGTGGCGCTGCTCGAACAGGCCGCGGGCAGCGGCAACGTCGCGGCGGCCCGGCACCTGATCAGCTACTATCGCGACGGCCGCCGCTATGGCCGAACGACCTTCATCAAGGCCGATCCGAAACGCGCCGAGCAACTGATCGCGGGCGTGTCGCCGTGGCTGTCGCGTGGCGACCGCCTTGTCGAGGAAATGCTGTTTGCTGCCGCAGGCTCCGGCCGCCAGAACTACCAGTCGATCGCCGCGCGCATGCACGAACTCTCTGCGGAACAGCGCCAGTCGCTGATCCGCATGATGCGAACCACCCATCCGAACGGCTACATCTACCTGGCACAGCAGCAGCTCAAGCAGGCCGGCTTCTACAAAGGACCCGTCACCGGCGTCCTCAGCGGCACGACCACGCGTGCCGTCAATCGCTACTGCGCGGAAAAGTCGGTGCCGAATGCCTGCCGCTTCGGGCCAATGAGCAGCCAGGCCGGCGACGTCCTGTCCTACGCATTCTAGTTCAGGCCGACCACCCAGCCGTCAGTCGAAGTGGTCGCCGAAGATCCGGCTCCAATGCTCCCCAACCAGCCCGTTGAAAAAGCCGTTGCCGGCCTGGAATTGCCGCACGAGTTCGGGATCGCGGGAATGCACGACCGTCGAGTTGACGTTGATGAAGATGATCCGCCTACCGAGCATTGCTTCCAGCAATGCCGGCTGGGTTCTGCCCCTGATCCCGGCGAGGCCTGCAGCGGCGGCATGGTTGATCAGGCAGTCGATCACGGCACCTGCCTGGCCGGGCAACGCCAGGACCTGCAGGACGTGGCCGATGTCGCCGGGCCGGCCAAAATAGACAAAGGCCCCGATGACGGCCCCGGTGCGCGCAGCCACCGTGCAGCGGAAAATTTCGCCATAGTCCTTTTTGGTCGAGGCATCCGACATGACGCGGGACAGCACCTGCTCGTCCCAATCCGGATGAATGGCGAAGCGCGAGGTGAATTTGCCGAGCAATCCGGCGAAGCCGTCGGCATCGATGTCCGAAACCGTATAGCGGCCTTGCGATGCCGTCGCATCGCCGGCGCCGAACCAGCGTGAAAATTCGCCGCCGCTGCGGCGAAGGCCGAGGCAGGCATCGACGGCGCGGGCCAACGGGGCACCAAAGCGCGCAACGGGCAGCCGTTGCCTGGCGCCGGCAACCGCAAAGGCAGCCGGCTTGAACACCTTGATCCAGTCGAGGCTGTATTGCGGCAGGATCGAACCGCGCAGCGTCGTCCACATGCTGGCGGTGACGTCGCTCGCCGTCTCGCTGAACGAAAGATCCTGCGGGCCGGCGAGAAACGCCTTGAGCAGCCTTGCGCCTGACAGGTCGTTGCGCTGGTCCTCGTCGACCATCAGCGAGCCACAGATCGAGGCATTCAGCTTCTTGTCGTTGAAGCGCATGGGCAGCGAGGTGACGCCGATGAAGCCCGATATCTGGCCGTCGTCGGCGACATGGACAAGCGACGGCGATCCAGCCGTGCCATCCGTGGAGTCGAGATAGAGCCGCTGGAGGTAGCCGGGAAGGGAGGCGGGCGTGGGCGTGCGGCGCTTGCGCAGCACACGCTGGAACATGTCTGCGACGACCGCGAGATCGGCGGCCTGCAATGGACGAATTTCAGGCATCGGGCGAAGCCTCGGTCATGTCACGGCAGCAATGGATTAGGTGGGAAACATCTAGGAAGGGTGAAGTTCGAACTCCCGGTCACGCGGGGTCGAGTTTGCGGACGATGGCCACGCGCGGTGTCTTGGCGCCGTCGGCGACGAATTCCGCCGGCGCGTAGGCGCGTGCCCTGGCAAGCAGCGCCGCCACCTGGCGGTCCTGGCCTTCGCCGAATTCGAAGGCCAGCCACCCGCCCGGCTTCAGAAATGCCGCCGCATCGCGGATGAGCCGCTGGTGGATGGACAGGCCATAGGGTCCGCCGTCGAATGCCTCCCTGGGTTCGGATGCAAGCAACTCGCTGCGGTCGCCTTCCAGGCGGGCCGACGATATGTAGGGCGGATTGCAGACCACGAGGTCCATGGATCCGGCGAGATCGAGCCCGTCGAACGCGCCGAACAGATCGCCCTGGGCGATCGTCACCCGGTCGGCAACGCCGAGACGGTCGGCATTTCGGCGGGCGGTGGCGACGGTGCTGTCGGTCAGGTCGGCGCTCCACACCCGCGCGCCCGGCACCTTGCTGGCGATCGCCAGTCCGAGATTGCCGGAACCGCAACACATGTCGATCACCCTGATATCAGGCTCGCGGCCGTTGAGGATGCCGATCGCGGCACGGCCGAGAATTTCTGTTTCCTCGCGCGGGACAAGCACGTCGGGCCCCAGTTCGAGCTCGATGTCCATGAACCTGTGCAGCGCTATTCCCGATTTGCCGCCGCTGTTCTCAACGATATGCATTGTTGCCCTCGCCAAGTCCCTTGCCCTGCCCATGACAACCCTAGTGCCTTGGATCGTCAACCGGGCAATGCTTCTGTCAGGCACGATTGTCATCAACATGACTTGTTCATACAAGTCATTACGCAAAGAACCTCATATCGATATCTACTATCGTATCTCTGGCCGCGAAACCGAAGACTATCGGCTTTGTGATGTGTTTTGATATCGGAAGTGTGCTTTCCTGCCATTGGTTAACCTGCGCTAAACACGTGCGCTCGTCGCACTAGCGGAACAGAGTCCAGCGTATGTGTGGTTTTGTCGGGTATCTCGGAGGTGTCGAGCCGGCGGCAGCTGAAATGCTGCTGCGGCGGATGACCGGCAGCATCGCCCACAGAGGCCCCGACGAGCAAGGCATCTTCGTCGCGCCATCGGCGGGCCTTGGCCATGCGCGCCTGTCGGTCGTTGGGCTTGGCGATGGACAGCAGCCGATGGCCAGCGCCTCGGGCGATCTCCACATCGCCTTCAACGGCGAGATATTCAACTATGTCGAGTTGCGCGACGAATTGAAGGCGCGGGGCCGCCGGTTCCGCACCGGCAGTGATACCGAGGTGATCCTGCATCTCTACGAGGAGATGGGCCCGGACTGCGTCGACGTGATGAATGGCGACTTCGCCTTTGCCATCTGGGACGCGCCGCGGCAGCGCATGTTCCTGGCTCGCGACCGGATGGGGGTGCGGCCGCTGTTCTACACCGAGGTGCGCGGTACCTTGTTTTTTGCTTCCGAGGTCAAGGCGTTTGCCAAGGTGCCGGGCTTCACCGCCGAACTCGACGAAATCGCGCTCGACCAGATATTCACGCTGTGGGCGCCGATCGCGCCGCGCACCGCTTTCAAGAACGTCTACGAGCTCGAACCCGCACACATCATGATCGCCGACAAAGGCGGGCTCGTCACGCGTCCCTACTGGCAGCTCGATTTCCCCGACGCCGAAACGCACCGCGCTCCGCGCGACGAAAAGGCGGCGGCGGAAGAACTCAGGGCGCTGCTCACCGATGCAACGCGCATCCGCATGCGCGCCGACGTGACCGTCGGCTCCTATCTCTCGGGCGGCCTCGATTCATCGATCGTCTCGGCGCTGGCAGCGCCGATGGCCGCTGGCGGGCTGCGCACCTTCTCGGTGACCTTCGACAGTGCCGAGCATGACGAAAGCGAATTCCAGGAAGAGATGGCCCTTGCCATCGGCTCGCACCACAGCGCGGTGAATGTCGGCCCCGGCGACATCGCTTCGATCTTCCCCGAGGTGATCAACGCCACCGAGCGCCCGGTCATTCGCACCGCACCAGCGCCGCTCTACCAGCTTTCCGGGCTTGTCCGCGCCAAGGGCATCAAGGTGGTGCTGACCGGCGAGGGCGCCGACGAGGTCTTCGCCGGCTACGACATCTTCAAGGAAACGCTGGTGCGGCGCTTCTGCGACCGCCAGCCCGGCTCGACCAGCCGGCCGCACCTGTTCCGCAAGCTCTATCCCTACCTGCCTGGGCTGCAGAAACAGTCGGCCGCCTATCTCGCCGCCTTCTTCGGTGCCGGCAAGGACAGCCTCGACGATCCGCTCTATTCGCACCGTCCGCGCATGCGCAACACCGCCGCGGCAAAGCTGTTCTTCTCAGGGGACCTGCGCGCGAAGCTCGCATCCTACGATGCCGCCGCGGAACTCGCCTCGCGGCTACCCGAGCGTTTCGCCCGCTGGCACCCGCTGCATCAGGCGCAATATCTCGAAAGCCGCTTTTTGCTGCCCGGCTATATCCTGTCGAGCCAGGGCGACCGCATGGCCATGGCGCACGGCATCGAAGGGCGCTTCCCGTTCCTCGACCATCGGCTGGTCGAGTTTGCAAGCCGGCTGCCGCCCGGCATGAAGCTCAAGGGGCTGGTCGAAAAGCACATATTGCGCGAGGCGACCAAGGACCTGCTGCCACCATCGATCGGCCAGCGCGTCAAGCAGCCCTACCGCGCCCCGGATTCGCAATCCTTCGTCGGTGCCAGCGAGCCGGTGTGGCTGCGCGAGGCGATGAGCGCCGAGGCGATCGCCGATTCAGGATTCTTCGACGTTTCAACGGTAAGGAAGCTGACCGAAAAGTGCCGGCAGCAAGCCGTATCGGGCTTCCGGGACAACGCCGCCTTCGTCGGCATCCTGTCGACGCAGCTGTGGAACCGGTCATTCGCCGGATCGAGGTCCGACGTTACCGAGGCTGCCTGACAATGGACCAAAAGGAGAGAGCATGACGCAGCAGATCAAGGACACGGTCAAAGCCTTCATCATCGACAACTTCCTGTTCGGGGACACGTCCTACGCACTGGCCGACGACGTTTCGCTGATCGAAAGCGGCGTGATCGACTCCACCGGCGTGCTCGAGCTGGTGACCTATATCGAGGACCAGTTCGGGCTTGAGATGGCGGATTCCGACATCGTTCCGGCCAATCTCGACTCGCTGGTGCGGATCGCCGCCTTCATCGAGGCCAAGCAGGCAGCGGCGCAGCCGATCAAGCAGGCAGCTGGCGCCGCCTGAGGCGCCTGGGAGGGGGCAATGCGACTGGAGCAATTCTTGCGCGACAGTGCACGGTTGCGGGGCGACAAGACCGCACTGATTGCCCGCGACGTGCGCCTGACCTATGCCGAGCTCGACAGCATGTCGGACCGGCTGGCAGCTAGGCTCGGCGATCTCGGCGTCGGCCGTGGCGATCGCGTGCTGGTCTTCATGGACAATTGCTGGGAAGCCGCGGTGTCGGTGTTTGCCATTGCCAAGGCCGGCGCCGTCTTCAGTCCGATCAACCCGTCGACCAAGGCTGACAAGCTCGATTTCATCATCGGCAACTGCCGCGCGCGCGCCGTGCTGACCCAGGCGCGGCTGCTGCCCGTCGTCACCGAGGCCAATGACGGCGGCGAGCTGATCGTCGTGTCGACCTCGGCCGGCGGCAAGTCAGCAGAAGGTGCCGTCTCGTTCGAAGAATGCCTGCAGGGCAGTGCGGAACCGCCACGTCATGGCGGCATCGATGTCGACCTTGCCATGCTGATCTACACCTCGGGTTCGACCGGCCGGCCCAAGGGCGTGATGATGACCCACCGCAACATCGAGGCGGCTGCCAGCTCGATCACCACCTATCTCGAAAACACAGCGGACGACATCATCCTCAACGTCCTGCCGCTGGCCTTCGACTACGGCCTCTACCAGCTGATCATGTCGGTCAAGATGGGCGCCACGCTGGTGCTCGAAAAGTCGTTTTCCTTCCCGCAGGCGATCTTCGACGTCATCCGCGCCGAGAACGTCACCGGCTTCCCGCTGGTACCGACAATGGCGGCGCTGATCCTGCAGATGCGCGACATCAAGCCGGGCTTCCTGCCCAGCCTGCGTTACGTCACCAACACGGCGGCCGCGCTGCCGCCGGCGCATATCGCCAGGCTGCGCGAACTGTTCACCGGGGTCCGCCTCTATTCCATGTACGGCCTGACCGAGTGCAAGCGCTGCACCTATTTGCCGCCGGCGGAACTCGACCGGCGCCCCGGCTCGGTCGGCATCGCCATCCCCAACACCGAAGCCTTCGTTGTCGACGACTTCGGCCAGCCGGTGCCGCCCGACACGCCGGGCGAGCTGGTCATCCGCGGGCCCCACGTCATGCAGGGCTACTGGGAGAACTCGGAAGCCACCAACCGCATGCTGCGCCCGGGCTTCAACCCCTGGGAAAAGCTGCTCTACACCGGCGACCTGTTCCGCCGCGACGCCGAGGGTTTCCTCTATTTCGTCGGGCGCAAGGACGACATCATCAAGACGCGCGGCGAAAAAGTCGCGCCCAAGGAGGTCGAGGCCGTTCTGCACGCCTGCCCCGGCGTCGCCGAGGCGGTGGTGATCGGCGTGCCCGATCCCATCCTCGGCCATGCCATCGGCGCATTGATCGTGCTGTCCGATCCCAACCTCAGCCAGCGTGAAATCCTCCGCCACTGCCAGGCCCATCTCGAGGACTTCATGGTGCCCAAGATCATCGAGTTCCGATCCGAATTGCCCAGGACCGACACCGGCAAGGTCAGCCGGCGTCTCGCCGCCGAATCCATGGAGCCGACGCAATGAACATGCCACTGGCGCAAACCGGCAGTTTCGGCGCGGCGACGCTGACGATCGATCCTGAAACCGAGGCCGCGAGGATATCAGCCGCCTTGCGCAGCCAGCTGACGGGCACGCTGCGCCGGCGCGGGCTGGTGCTCGGCCTGTCGGGTGGCGTCGATTCGAGCGTGAGTGCTGCTCTTGCCGTACGCGCGGTCGGCGCCAAGAATGTCTTTGCCCTGTTCATGCCGGAGGACGATTCCGACCCGGAGAGCCTGCAGCTCGGGCGGCTCGTCGCCGAAACCTTCGGCATATCGGCGGTCATCGAGAACATCGGCCCGACGCTCAAGGCGATGGGCTGCTATGAGCGCCGCGACGCCTTCATCCGCGAGCTCGTGCCTGAATACGGTGCCGGCTGGGCGTGCAAGATCGTGATTGCCAACGCGCTGACCAACGAGGGCGGCTACAACATCTCGTCCTTGGTGGTGCAGGACCCCGAGGGCAAGCAGACCAAGCTGCGCATGCCGCCGCATGTCTATCTCGGCATCGTCGCCTCCACCAACATGAAGCAGCGCACCCGCAAGCAGGTCGAGTATTTCCACGCCGACCGGCTCAACTATGCCGTCATCGGCACGCCGAACCGGCTGGAATACGACCAGGGCTTCTTCGTCAAGAACGGCGACGGTGCCGCCGACGTCAAGCCGATCGCCCATCTCTACAAGTCGCAGGTCTACCAGCTCGCCGCCCATCTCGGCGTGCCCGAGGAAATCCGCCGGCGGCCGCCGACGACCGATACCTATTCGCTGCAGCAGACGCAGGAGGAGTTTTATTTCTCCTTGCCTTACGACCGCATGGACCTGTGCCTTTACGGGCTCAACAACGGCATTGCGGCCGAAGAGGTCGGCCGTGCTTCGGGGCTGACCGCCGAGCAGGTCGGACGCGTGTGGACCGACATTGCCTCCAAGCGCAAGACCACGCGCTACCTGCACAGCGGGCCGTTGCTGGTCGATCCCGTTTCCGAGATCTGAGCCGGCGCCGGCTTCGGGCGGATCATTCCGGCCTGAGGAAGCGGCCGTTGACCCAGCCTTCCTGGCCGCGATAGCGCACCTTGCACCAGCTCTGGCCGTCCTGGCAGCCGAGATTGCGCAGGCCGTTGGCGTCGAACGGAATTTCGGCGACGACGAAGCCGCGCGGCGACGGGCTTTCCCGGAGATTGAGCACGTCGTTGGCAGCGACGCCGACGACACGCCACGAACGTGGGCCGGGTGCCGGGTCCGGCCCTGGTGCCGGGCCGGGGCCTTCGCCGCGTCCGGCGATGCGGACGTCGAGCGAAAACGGTGCCGGCCGGTTGCGGCGCGCCTCGGCGCGAACCAGGTAAATCTGGATGGTGTAGACGCCGGAGGCGGGCAGGCGGCCGTCCCACTGCGTTTCCTCGCGGGCGATGGCGCGGCCGCGCGGGTCGAGTACGTTGAAGTAGAGGAAGGTGTTGCGCGAATTGAGGTCGAGGCTCATGCGCTGGCCGGCCCGCGCCTCGAGCCGGTAGGAGGCGCTGATCCTGCCGATGACGATGCCGCGCACCGTCGTCTGCGTCGCGCCGGGGCGCATGCGCAGCGTCTCCACGCGCTCCTGCGCCACCGCCACCTCGGGCAAAACAGGTGCAAATGCCAGCATCGTTGCAAGAAGAAGGCCAATTTTCCGCATCTGATAACCCCTTGTGGTCAATCCCGGGGGGATACTAGCCGATGCCCTGGCGCTGCGGAATCGATTTTCGGAAGGCGCCCGACCCGGACTAGCCGCCGCTGATGGCGGTGAGCACGAAGACCTCGACGCCGGGCCTGAGACGCGTCTTCAGCGTGGCGCGCTCGCCTTCGACGAAGACATTCATATGCTTGCGGATTGCGGGGCGGCTGTCACAGATGCGGTCGCGCATGCCCGGCCAAAGCCTGTCGAGTTCGTCGACCATGTCGCGGACAGTCGCAGCCGGCACCTCGACGCGCCTGACGGCGCCGGGAAACAGGTCGACCAGCACGCCGGGTAGTCGCACCACGATGGTGGCTAGCGACGAGGCTGGCCTGGCTCCGGGGGAAGGGGTGTTGTCCACTGTCGCTACCCGCGCCGTCAGTCGACGACGAGCGTTTCGACAGACAGGATCGTCGGCAGGTGCTGGGCGACGCTGACCCAGCTTTCGCCCTCGTCGGGACTGGCGAACAGGGCGCCGGAGCTGGTGCCGAAGTAGACGCCGGCGGGGTCCAGCCGATCGGTCGCCATCGCCTGGCGCAGCACGCCGATATAGGCGTTCTCCTGCGGCAGGCCGTTGCGCATCGCCTGCCACTCGCGGCCGCCGCTGCGGGTTCGCCAGACAGCCGCCTTGGCGTCGGGCACGTAGCGGCCGGCCGAGTCGCCGTTGAGCGGCACCAGATACAGCGTCTCGGGATCGCGCGGATGGGCCGCCGCCGGGAAGCCGAACGTGGAGGGCAGGCCCTTTTCAATGCTGACCCAGCGCTTGCCGCCGTCGTCGGAACGATACATGCCGCAATGGTTCTGCTGGTAGAGCCGGTCGGGCATGCCGGGCGCCATGACCAGATTGTGCACGCACTGGCCGAATTCGGGATAATTCTCGCCCTCGGGCATGAAATCGGCGCGGGTGCCGAGATTGCGCGGCTCCCAGGTCGCGCCGCCATCGGAGGTGTAGAACACCCCTGCCGCCGAAATGCCGATCCAGATGCGGTCGTGGTCATCGGGATCGAGCACCAGCGAATGCAGGATCAGGCCGGCGCCGCCGGGATTCCAGTGCGGCCGGGACGGGTGCTGCTGCAGCCCGTTTATGTGCTGCCAGCTCTGGCCGGCGTCGTCGCTGCGGAACAGGCCCGCCGGCTGGACGCCGGCATAAAGGCTGCCATTGCCCTTGGCCAGGCTCCACACCGCCTTGATAGGCTCCTCGCCCTCGGCATAAGCGAGCCCTTCCGACGAATGGGTCCAGGTCTCGCCAAGGTCTGTCGATTTCCACACCGCCGGGCCGAACCATTCGTTGCCGCCGGCACCCCAGATCGTGCCTGTCTTGGGGTCGGCGACGACATGGTTCATCGGCCATGTCTCGCAGAATGGGCCGCGCAGCTTCCAGCTCTTTCGTGCCGCGTCGCTCTCGGCGATGAAGGCGCCTTTCTTGGTGCCCAGCAGGACAAGGACTTTCTCAGCCATGGTGTTCCTCCCACGCTGCCCGATCTTCAGAAACTAAATCTGGATCGGCGGCCAAGTTTTTCAAACAGCTCGCGTTCCCGTGCCCGCCGCGCGTTGTTTTGGCGTCTCGGCTGCCTGTGCAGCACTGTCGGGCATTGTTGCGGCGCATGTTATCGGCAAAGCCAGATACCGAACAGCCAATGTCCGTGATCTACTGACAAAACGGCCTGCGGCACTGGCCGACATTCGAGTTGACAGGGCGCCATAATTCAATACCCGTCGCGCTCTAGGCTAGTTACGTTCGCGTATTCGGGAGGAACCATCGGATGACCATCAACGTCGCACCAGTCGGCTTGGCGCGGGACCTCGTGGAGCGGCAGAAGTCGGGCAAGCCGATCCGCATCGGGCTGATCGGCTCGGGCGAGATGGGCACCGATATCGTGGCGCGGGTGGCGCACATGCCCGGCATCGAGGTCGGCGCGATCTCCGAGCTCAACCTGCCCAATGCCCATCGCGCCGTCGACATCGCCTACCAGGAAAAGGGCCATGCCCGTGAGGTGTCGAGCGGTTCGGCGCTGAGCGAGGCCATCGAGGCCGGCAAGGTCGCCGTCACCAACGATGCCGACCTGATCCTCAACAGCGGCCTGATCGACGTCGTCATCGACGCGACCGGCGTGCCCGCTGTCGGTGCCGAGATCGGCCTGCGCGCCATGGAGCATGGCAAGCACCTGGTGATGATGAATGTCGAGGCGGACGTCACCATCGGTGCCTACTTGAAGTCCGAGGCCGACCGGCTCGGCGTCACCTATTCGCTCGGCGCCGGCGACGAGCCGTCGTCATGCATGGAGCTGATCGAGTTCGTCTCGGCGATGGGCCACACCATCGTCGCCGCCGGCAAGGGCAAGAACAACCCGCTCAACATCGATGCGGTGCCGCACGACTATGCCGAGGAAGCTCAGCGCCGCAACATGAACGTGCGCATGCTCGTCGAGTTCGTCGACGGCTCCAAGACCATGGTCGAGATGGCGGCGATCGCCAACGCCACCGGGCTCGTGCCCGACAAGGCCGGCATGCACGGCCCGGCCGCGACCTTGCCCGAGCTCAACAAGGTTCTCGTTCCCGAAAAGGACGGCGGCGTGCTGACCAAGGTCGGCGTCGTCGACTATTCGATCGGCAAGGGGGTGGCGCCGGGCGTCTTCGTCATCGCCGACATGTCGCATCCGCGCATCCGCGAGCGCATGGAAGACCTGAAGATGGGCCATGGCCCGTATTTCACCTTCCACCGGCCCTATCATCTGACCTCGCTCGAGGTGCCGCTGACCTGCGCGCGTGTCGTGCTCTACGGCAAGGCCGACATGGTGCCGCTGGCCAAGCCTGTGGCCGACGTCTGCGCGGTGGCCAAGAAGGACATGCAGCCGGGCGAGACGCTCGATGCCATCGGCGAATATTGCTACCGCGCCTGGATCATGACCGTGGGCGAGGCACGTGCGGCGAAAGCCATCCCATGTGGCCTGCTGCAAGGCGGTGTCGTCACCGCGCCGATCAGGAAGGGCGAACTCATCACCACCGCCAATGCCGCCGTCGCCGCGGGCTCCAAGATCGCAGAACTGAGAGCACGACAGGACCGGCTGGTGTATGGAGCGGAGGCATAGGACAACAAGCTCGCCGACGGGCGAGTGAAGCTGAGTTGCGGGACGCGGGCGTTGGCGGACGCTCGGCTCGCCCAAAACGATCATGGAAATGAGGAGATGACCATGGACAGCAAGAGCAGCTCAGGCGAAGGCGCGACGCCATCGCAACTGATCGATGCGCGGATCAAGGAACTGGGCGACTGGCGCGGCGAGACACTCGCTCAGGTCCGCGCCCTGATCAAGCAGGCCGCCCCCGAGGTGGTCGAGGAGTGGAAGTGGCGCGGCGTTCCCGTCTGGGAACACGCCGGCATCATCTGCACTGGAGAGACCTACAAGAGCGTGGTCAAGCTGACCTTCGCCAAGGGTGCTTCGCTCGACGACCCGTCAGGCCTGTTCAACTCCAGCCTCGACGGCAACACCAGGCGCGCCATCGACATTCACGAGGGCGAAAAGATCAACGAGGACGCGTTGAAAGCGCTCATCGGCGCCGCCGTGGCGCTCAACATGTCGGTTGTCGCGGCGCGCGCGCAGAAGCGGCCGAAGCGCGCCTGAGCATTCGCGTCGGTCACGGCGCCAGGCGAAATGCTCCACTCCGGACCGCCTCGCTGACCATGCCCAGCGTTTCCTCGCGGCTCTGGGCCCCCGTCGTAACGACATTCCGTTCGAGAGGTCCCAGCGATGACAGCTGCCGATGGAGCGCTGCGATCGTGTCGGCATCGGTCAACGTGTCGCCGCCGCGTTCCTGGCAGCGTTGGATGGCGACATCGACGGGAGGGCGCAGGACGACGTAGTGCAGCGGTGCCGCGATCTTCCTGAACGGTTCCAGGAACCACGGCCCGACAATGCCGTCCACGATGACGAAAAAGCGGCCGCGGGCGTAACGTTCGGCGGCATTTGCCAGTACGTCCACGACGACCGCGTTCTGCTCATGGGCTTCGGGCCGATAGGGTCCGATCGCGCCATGCTTGATGAAATGCCAGAAGTCGTCGGAATGCAGGTGGACCTTCGCGGATCCGGGCTCGTTGGCGAGCGCCCGCGCCGTCGTTGTCTTCCCGGAACCCGGCGGCCCGGTCAGGATCAGCACTTCACCTGCGCAATTGAACATGCGTGCCGATAGCTCCGTGAGAACGTCCTGGCCGCTACGCCTCCAGCGCGCCTGACCGTGCATCGCTGCTGGGCCCCACGCCGACCAGCTTGACCAGGTCGTCGCCGGCGCGCGTGGCGCGGTGCGAGCGGCGGGTCAGGATAAAACCGTCCTGCGGCGCCAGCACCTCGACCCTGCCGCCGTCCTCGCCGGGCGCGCGCAGGATTGTCGCGATATGGGCGCCGGCCTTGACCGTGTCGCCCGGATTGACGTGATAGAGGATCGCGCCGGCGCAAGGCGCGGGCACCATCTCGATATGGTCGATCGGCGCCACCACACCGGCGAACGCCTCTTGGGTTTCTATCCAGGTGTCCTCGATCACGCCACGCGCGACCAGAAGGCGGTAGAGGCCCTGGGCGTCGGCTTCGGCAACGGTGGCGTAGACGTCGGAGACGCCGCGATACTCCACGGTCGTGATGACGCGGCTTTCGAGCCTCGCCTCCTTGCGCGGCATCCTGAGATAAGGGTGAAGCGAGGCTTCGTCGAAGGACGAACCCGACTTGCCGCCCCACAGGATGACGGCGTCGACGCCCATATTGGCGGCGCAGTCGGCCATAGCCGGCCACAGCTCCTCGGGCACGTAGAGATAGGCGACACCCTCGTCGTCGCAATGCAGGTCGAGTACGATGTCGTGGCCGAGCGACAGCTTGAGCAGGCGCGCCTTCAGCCGCCGGTCGGACGACATCGGCACCTCTTCCCCGGGCAGGAGTGCAACATCTGGCCTGTCGAGCAGCGGAAAATCGCGGTTGTAGTTGACGCGCGTACCTAGATCGAAGCGGCCCTGCGAGGCGCCGAACAGCAGCTGGTTGGCGCCGATCGGATTGGCGCGCGGAACGATTGTCAGGTTGCCGCGCACGCGTCCCTCGTTTTCGGCCTTGCGCAGCTTCGGCATCAGCGCGTCGATGGCGACGACGCCGGGCAGCTCGTCGCCATGCAGCGCGGCCTGGATGTAGGCCGCAGGGGCATCGGGCGCGGTGCCCGAGATATGGTAGACCGGGAGTTCGTAGGCGAGGCCTTCGCTGTCGCCCCGGATCGTCTCGACGGTCTTCTTCATCTGGTTTCCCTTTATGCTTCCGCGACAGACCTAGCCGCTCGGCAGGTGATTCACCAGAGTGGCAGCACCGTGTCGTGATCCAGCGCGATCAAGCAAGCGCGCCAGCCCTAAGGCGAAACTCAGCTGGCCGCGCCCCATTGCTTCATCAGCGCCGCCGAGCGGGCAAGCTGGGGTGTCGCGTGGAACTCGTGGCCGAGCCTGGCTGCGGCCCGCCACGGCCAGCGCGGATCCGCGAGCAGCGCGCGGCCGAGCGCCACCATGTCGGCCTGGCCCTCGCGGATGATGGCGTCGGCCTGCTCCGGCTGGTCGATCATGCCAACGGCGCGGACAGGAATGCCGGTCGCCTTTTTCACCGCCTCGGCCAGATGGACCTGGTAGCCCGGGCCGGTGCGCAGGCTCTGGTGTGGTGAGTTGCCGCCGCTCGAGCAGCAGATATAGACGACGCCCGCCTTGCTGTAGGCCTTGGCGACCTCGATTGCCTCTTCGAGGCTGAAGCCGCCGTCGACCCAGTCGGTCAGCGACATGCGGGCGCCGAGCATCAGGCCTGGCACTGCTTCAGCGACGCGGCGGGCGATCTCCAGGGGAAAGCGCATGCGGTTGTCCAGCGATCCGCCCCAGCGGTCGGTGCGGTGGTTAGACAGCGGCGACAGGAACTGATGCAGCAGGTAGCCATGCGCCGAATGCAGCTCGATGAAGTCGAAGCCGGCGCGTTCGGCCCGCTTCGCCGCCTGGACGAAATGGCCGATCGTCTGCTCGATCTCGTCCTCGCTCAGCGCATGCGGCACCTGCCAGCCATCGGCATAGGCAATGGCGGAGCACGACACCACCGGCCATGCGTCCTCTTCCGGCTTGAGCGGGCCCGAGCCGTCCCAGGGCCGGTGATTGGAGGCCTTGCGGCCGGCATGGGCGAGCTGCACGCCAAATTTCGCGCCCGGCGTCGCGACACGCCTTGCCGCGTCGAGCGCCCGTTTCGCCGCCGCCTCGTTGGCGTCGGAATAGAGCCCCATGCAGCCATGGCTGATTCTGCCGCGCCGCTCGACGTCGGTCATCTCGACGGTGACCATGCCGGCGCCGGACATCGCCAGGTTCATCCAGTGCTGCAGGTGCCAGTCGGTTGCCGAGCCATCATCGGCCGAGTACTGGCACATCGGGGCAACGGCGATGCGGTTGGGGAGCTCGAGCTTGCCGAGCGTGATTGGCGAAAACAGATGGGCGGTCATGAGCGGCTCCTGGGCTGGGAAAGGCGACTGTAAGATGTTTGTCGGGGCGGGCAACCGTGTTGCATCGTGCCACGGCGTGTTAACAGTCGGCGCAACGGGCGCCGCAGGTTTGTGGCGCGGCGGAATCCGGGAGCGTGCATGACGGCGGCAAGAGACAGGCTGGAGGCGATCCTTTCGCGGCTTGCGGCGCGCGCCGGCGACGAACGGGTGTTCGCAAAAATCTATGTCGACGCTGCCCGCGCCGCGGCCGATGCCGCCGATGCGCGCCGCAGGGCAGGGCTGTCGCTCGGGCCGCTCGATGGCAGCATCGTCTCGATCAAGGACCTGTTCGACGTCGCTGGCGAGCCGACGCTGGCCGGTTCGCTGATGCGCCGCGCCGCTGAGCCGGCCCAGGACGACGCGCTGGTGGTCACGCGGCTGCGCCGCGCCGGTGCCGTCATCATCGGCAAGACCCACATGACCGAATTCGCCTTTACCGCGCTCGGCCTCAATCCGCATTACGGCACGCCACCCAATGCCGTCGACCCGGCACTGATTCCCGGCGGCTCGTCGTCGGGTGCCGGCGTCTCGGCCGCCGAAGGCACCTCGGACATATCGATCGGCTCAGATACCGGCGGGTCGGTGCGCGTGCCCGCCGCGCTCAATGGCGTCGTCGGCTTCAAGCCGACGGCACGCCGCATCCCGCTCGACGGCGCGTTTCCCTTGTCGCCAACGCTCGATTCCATCGGCCCGCTGGCCAAGTCAGTGGCGCAATGTATCGCCACCGATGTCGTCATGGCCGGCAAGGAGCATGTTGCGCTTTCGCCGCTGCCGCTGTCGGGCCTGCGTATCGCCGTGCCGCGCGGCCGGCTGTTCGAGGGAATCGAAGCGGGCGTCGCGGCAAGCTTCGAGCGCGCGCTGCATCAGCTGGCGCGGGCCGGAGCGACAATCACCGAATGCCTCGTCGACAACCTGCTGGCCGATCTCCGCGCCGCAACCCGTACAGGGACGATCGCGGCGATCGAGGGCGCGGCAATCCACGCCGACTGGCTCGCCAATGGCGCGTCGACGCCGGTCGACGCCAATGTCAGCGGCGCGCTTGGCCGGGCGATGCAGGTTCCGGCGGTCAGCTACATCAGGACCATCAACCGGCGCGCTGAGCTCGTTGCCGCCATGGATGCACGGCTGTCGGCCTATGATCTCGTCGTCTTGCCGACAACGCCCGTTTCGGCCCAGCCGATCGCCGAGTTGCTGGCCGATGGCGCGCACGCCGACCGCATCGAAGGGCTGCTATTGCGCAACACCCAGGTTGCCAACCAGTTCGACCTCACCGCATTGACGCTGCCGATGCCGCGCACAGGCAGGCCGGCCGGCCTGATGCTGATGGCGCGCCATGGCCACGACCGGCGCCTGCTTGCGGCAGGTCTCGCGGTCGAGGCACTGCTGGCCGAGGAGCGTGGATGACCGCCTTGATCACCGATGACGGCATCGTCACGCGCTGGCCGGCCAAGGCGGCTGACCGCGTTGTGGTGCTCGATTTCCTCGCCGCCAGGTTCGAACGGGGCCTCGACTATGCCGAGCGTGAGGTCAACGACATCCTGAAACGCCACCACAGCTTCGGCGACTGGGCGCTGTTGCGGCGCGAACTGGTCGAAACCGGCCGGTTCCGGCGTGACGCCGTTGCCGGCCTCTACTGGCTGCCACCGGCGGTTTCGCACGCCTTCTAGCCTCTTGCGGAGCCGGCTCAAATAGTGGTCATCTGGGCCTACAACGTTGCAGGCCGGAATCGGACGAGGAGTTTGCCATGCCATCGACAATGAAAGGTCCCGCGATTTTCCTCGCCCAGTTCGCCGGCGATGCCGCGCCGTTCAATACACTGAAATCGATTACATCGTGGGCTGGGGATCTCGGGTACAAGGGCGTGCAGATCCCGACGCCGGACGCCAGGCTGTTTGATCTGCAAAAGGCGGCGACGTCGAAAACCTATTGCGACGAGGTCAGGGGCATCTGCGCCGATGCGGGCGTCGAGATCACCGAATTGTCCACCCATTTGCAGGGGCAACTCGTCGCGGTGCACCCCGCCTATGACGCCCAGTTCGATGGATTTGCGCCGGCCGCTGTCCACGGCAATCCCAAGGCGCGGCAGCAATGGGCGGTCGAGCAGATGAAGCTCGGCGCCAAGGCATCGCAGAATCTCGGCCTCATGGCTTGCGTGTCGTTCACCGGGGCGCTGGCGTTCCCCTATCTCTACCCCTGGCCGCAGCGGCCGGCCGGGCTGATCGAGGAGGCTTTCACTGAGCTTGGCAAGCGCTGGACGCCTATCCTCGATGCCTATGACGAGGCCGGCGTCGACCTCTGCTTCGAGCTGCACCCGGGCGAGGACGCCTTCGATGGCGCCACTTTCGAGATGTTCCTCGACGCTGTCGGCGGCCACAGGCGCTGCAACATCAACTACGATCCGTCACATTTCCTGCTGCAGCAGCTCGACTATCTCGCCTTCATCGACATCTACCACGAGCGCATCAAGGCGTTTCACGTCAAGGATGCCGAGTTCAATCCTGATGGACGCCAGGGCGTTTACTCCGGCTACCAGGGCTGGCTCGGCCGCGCCGGCCGCTTCCGCTCGCTCGGCGACGGCCAGGTCGACTTTTCCGGCATCTTCTCCAGGCTCGCCCAGCATGGCTACGACAGCTGGGCGGTGCTCGAATGGGAATGCTGCCTCAAGCATCCGGAGGACGGTGCCGCCGAAGGCGCGCCGTTCATCGAAAGCCACATCATCCGTGTCACCGACAAGGCCTTCGACGATTTTGCTGGCGGGACGAGCGACCGGGCGATGCTGCGGAAGATGATGGGGATCGAGTAGCCACTTCTCCCCGTTTACGGGAAGAAAGTCCCGGCAGGGGATGAGGGGCAGCACGAACATTATCAAGGGAGGACACAAGCATGGTCGGCGCATCGAAATCCGGAAATGGCAGCGGTCCGATCCGCTACGGCATGGTCGGCGGCGGGCAGGGCGCCTTCATCGGCGGCGTGCATCGCATTGCCGCCCGCATGGACGGCGACTTCCAGCTGGTCGCCGGCGCGCTGTCGTCCAACCCGGAGCGGGCGAAAGCCTCCGCCGCCGAGATCGGCCTCGATCCCGAGCGCAGCTATACCTCCTATGCCGAGATGGCCAAGGCCGAGGCTAAACGCCCCGACGGCATCGAGGCGGTGGCGATCGTTACGCCCAACAACGTCCACTTCCCCGCCGCCAAGGCCTTCCTCGAGGCCGGCATCCACGTCATCTGCGACAAACCGCTGACGGCAACGCTTGCCGAGGCGAAGAAGCTCGCCGCGCTCGTCGAGAAAACCGGCAAGGTCTTCGTGCTGACCCACAACTACACCGGCTATCCGATGATCCGGCAGGCGCGCGAGATGGTCGCCAAGGGCCAGCTCGGCGACATCAGGGTCGTCCAGGCCGAATACCCGCAGGACTGGCTGACCGAGGATCTCGCCGCCACCGGCCAGAAGCAGGCGTCGTGGCGCGCCGACCCCAAGCAGTCTGGCGTCGGCGGCGCCACCGGCGACATCGGCACGCACGCCTACAATCTCGCCCGCTTCGTTACCGGACTCGAGCTCGACAGCCTGTCGGCCGATCTCGACGCCTTCGTGCCGGGCCGGCTGCTCGACGACAACGTCAACGTCATGCTGCGCTTCAAGGGCGGGGCCAAGGGCATGATCTGGGCGAGCCAGGTGGCGCCGGGCCACGAGAACGGCCTCAAGCTGCGCGTCTATGGTTCCAAGGGCGGCATCGAATGGGTGCAGGCCGACCCGAACTACCTCTGGTACACGCCCTTCGGCCAGCCCAAACAGCTGATCACCCGTGGTGGCGTCGGCGCCGGTCCGGCCGCGGCGCGCGTCACCCGCGTGCCGTCCGGCCACCCCGAAGGCTATCTCGAAGGTTTCGCCAACATCTACCAGGAAGCCGCCCGCGCCATCCGAGCTGCACGCAAGAAGGGCGGCAAGCCGGGCAAGGACGTGATCTACCCGACCGTTCAGGACGGCGTCGAGGGCGTTGCCTTCGTCGAAGCTTGCGTGCGCTCGTCGAAAAAGAACGCGGCGTGGACGAAGCTATAAGGGCAGGCTTTGGCATTGCCTGTTCTGTGACTTTGCCAACTCAGCTGGCTGGCAATGCTCCAGAACCAACTTTGGTATCATCGTTCTAGCCGGCTAGCCGCGCTCTGCGGCTCGTGGCAACCAGCAGTCCCTTGTATCTGCTGGACATGTATTCATGCATTCGAGATGGGCTCTTTCCGCGTCCCTATTGGCGATCTGTTCCGTTTCATCGGCCCATGCGGAAGATGCCCTGGCCAAGCGATGGGGGCCATGGGTCGAAACCGGCGGGCAGCTCGGCAAGGGCCGTTCGCTCGGCGAGCTGAACCTGTTCGTGCCGCTGTTCCAGAACGGCGACACGCTTGTCTTCACCGATCTGCGCGGCAAGTTCGACAACAACGACTCCGTCGAAGGCAATTTCGGCCTCGGGATCAGGCACATGCTGCCCTCCGGCTGGAACCTGGGAGCCTACGGCTATTACGACGTCCGCCGTTCGCCCTATGGCAACACGTTCCATCAGTTGACGCTCGGCGCTGAAGCGCTGAGCGAGGTCTTCGACCTGCGCGCCAACGCCTACCTGCCGATAGGCGAGACCGAGCGGCGAATGGACCTCGGCGCGACCGCGACAGTTGGTCCCTGGAGCAGCCAGGCGATCCTTACCGGCACGTCGCTGGCGATCCATCACCAGGCGGTGCAGACGACGACGACCAGCTACAGGGTCGAAAAGGCGCTGGCGGGCGCCGACGCCGAGCTTGGCATCCGGCTGCCGGTGTTCGAACCGGATTCGGGATTCGACATGCGCGCCTTCGTCGGCGGCTACTATTTCGGCGGCTCCGGCGTGGAGGCTATCGCCGGTCCACGCGCGCGGCTCGAATTCAGCGCCGACGACTTCGCCGACCTGCCCGGCGTCAAGGTGACTGCGGGACTGACCTTCCAGCACGACGACGTCCGCGGCGACCAATGGATCACCCAGGCGCGGCTGCGCATTCCCCTGCAGGCAGCCTCATCCGCCGGGCGCGAGCCGCTGTCCTACATGGAACGGCGCATGGCCGACACGGTGGTGCGCGACGTCGATATCGTCTCGAACACCCGCAACGGAACCAGGTCGACGTACGATACGCTCACCTCATCCGAAGATGCGGTCAACGCGTGGAACGGCAAGACCATCACCTCGGTCGTGCGGATCGACGGCACGACCCAGGACCAGGCGGCCCTCCAGGCCGCGCTCGACAGCGTCGGTGCCCAAGGCATCGTGCTGTTGAATGGCAACCTTGTGGCGACGGGCGCAATCTCCCTCAACGACAAGCAATTGCTTGTCGGCGGCGGCACCGTTCTCAAGCTCAAGGGCGCGACCAGCGGCGTTGCCGTCGACTATGCTGCAGCGGGCAGCGCGGGCCGCATTTCCGGTGCGGCCAGCGACACCCTGGTCAGGATGGCCGCGGACAGCAGCATGCGCGGGATTTCAGTGGAAAACACCTCGTCGAGCGCCAATTCCTGGGCCGTCTCAGGTGCCAGCGGCGCCAGCCTGCGCGACGTGTCAGTCATTTCGGCCGCCAACGGGGTGAAGGTGGACAACACCACAAACTTCACTCTCCAAGGCGGCAACATCACCGCGGCCAAGGGCAGCGTCGTCGCCATCAAGGACAGCACCGGGGTCAGCATCAGCGGCGCCACCATCGTCCAGAACGGCGCCAGCGGCATCGGTATCGTCGCCGACAATGTCGCGGGCCGTATCGAGGGCAACACCATCACCACCAATGGCAATGGCAGCGGCTACAACGATACCCATACATCGGCACGCCCGGCCCATGGCCTGTCGATCAACAACAGCGGCGGCCTGACCATCGCCAACAACGTCATCACCACCAATGGCGAGCTGGCCAACGGCATCCACGTCACCGGCAGCGCCGGCATCGCAATTTCCGGCAACAAGGTGACCACCAACAACTACATGAGCCGCGGGATACGCCTTATCGACAGCGACGGCGCCACCATTTCCGGCAACACCGTGGCCACCAACACAACGAACGACACCTCCCTGTCGCTCTACACGGCGGCCTTCGGCATCATGACCGAAGGAAGCGACAACCTGACGGTGAGCGGCAATTCTGTGACGACGCGCGCGCGCGGCGCTGCCGGCATCCTTCTGCGCTATAGCGCCAACAGCACCATTTCCGGAAACACAGTGACGACCAACGGCGAGAACGCAACGGCCGTCGCCTTGGTGGGGTCAGCCTCCAACACTGTCAGCGGCAACACCCTGACGACCACGAACCCGAACAATTCGCATGGCGTATCCATAGGCTTCAACAGCCACAATGGGGTGGTGGAAAACAACACCGTGACTTCAGCTGGTCCGCATGGCGTTTATGTCTGGTCCTCCGGCGTGGCCGTACGCGACAATCGCCTCGTCGGGCGAGGCAACAGCGGCGTTCTGACAACGGCAGGCGACACCATCATCACTGGAAACACGCCGTAAGGGGTGCGCTTCCGGCGCCGCAACGGCCTCGCGAGCTTTATTCACACCGTTGAATAATTGTATACATATTGACCAACATTTATCTTCCAAATCGTACACAATCTATGCATACATAGCCCCGCGACTGACCGGGGCGGCGCTCATGCCGGGGGAGACATGGCATGGCGGCCCGCGGTCACATCAAGGGAGGGAAGCATGAAACGTAAATTCCTGGCGCTCTGCGCCGCAACGGCAGCACTCATGGTCGGTGCGACCGCCGCGCAGTCCGCCACCACGCTCGAAACCGTCAAGGCGCGCGGCAAGCTGATCTGCGGCGTCTCGCTCAGCACGCCCGGCTTCGCCGCGGCCGACGACAAGGGCCGCATGCAGGGCTTTGACGCCGACATCTGCCGCTCGATCGCGGCTGCCGTGTTCGGCGATCCCGACAAGGTCGACTTCGTGCTGACCAACATCAACACCCGCTTCCAGGCGCTGCAGTCGGGCGAGATCGACGTTTTGTCGCGCCAGACGACCGCGACCTTCTCGCGCGAAGCCTCGCTTGGCATCGATTTCGGCCCGACCGTGTTTTATGACGGCCAGGGCCTCCTGGTACCCAAGTCGCTCGGCGTCGCCTCCGCCAAGGAGCTGACGGATGCTGCGATCTGCACGCTGCCTGGCACCACCACCTCGCAGAACCTGACCGACTTCTTCCGCACCGTCGGCGGCAAATTCGAGCTGGTGGTCTTCGAGAGCCCCGACGAGAACCGCGCTGCCTTCTATTCCGGCCGCTGCGAGGCGATCTCGTCCGACCGTTCGGACCTCGCCTCGATCCGCGCTGTCGCCAACAATCCCGACGACTACGTGCTGCTGCCCGAGACCATCTCCAAGGAGCCGCTGGCGCCCGCCGTGCGCCAGAACGATTCCAACTGGCGCGATATCGTTTCGTGGTCGGTCTACATGCTGATGGCGGCCGAGGAGAAGGGCATCATCCAGGCCAATGTCGACGAGATGGCGAAGAGCGAGGATCCCGAGATCCAGCGCATGCTGGGCGGCGCCGACGAGCTCGGCAAGATGCTCGGCCTCGACAACAAGTGGGGCTACAACATCGTCAAGGGAGTCGGCAACTACGCCGAGGTGTTCGACCGCAATCTCGGCGAAAAGACCAAACTCGGCATGACGCGCGGACCCAACACGCAGTGGAATGCCGGGGGCCTGCTCTACGCGCCGCCGGTCCGCTAAGAAGAACCAAGGTCCGCGCCGAAACCTGGCGCGGACCTTTTTCTTGTCCCCTGATCCCGGCTATCTGACGGCGGCGCGCCCATGCTGTTTTTGAACGACGCGCGATTTCGCGCGGTCTTCTACCAATTCGTCGCCATTTCGCTGGTGCTGCTCGCCGCCTGGGCGATGTACGCGACCGCGAGCGCGAACCTTGCCAAGCAGGACATCGCCACCGGCTTCGACTTCCTGTCGCGGCAGGCCGGCATCGCCATCAGCGAAAGCTCGATCGCCTACGGGCCGACCGACACGGTTGCCCGCGCCATCCTCGTCGGGCTGATCAACACCATCAAGGTGTCGTTCCTCGCGGCCCTGTTCGGCACCATCATTGGCGTGCTGGTTGGCATCGGCCGCATGTCGACAAACCCGCTGCTCAGCCGGCTGATGCTTGCTTATGTCGAGCTGCTGCGCAACGTGCCGCTGCTGCTCTATCTGTTCCTGTGGTACTTCCTGATCATCCTGGTGTTTCCCCCCGTTCGCCAGGCTATCCAGCTGTTTCCCGGCTTCTTCCTCTCCAACAGCGGCTTGGCCATGCCAGCGCTCGAATGGCAGAGCGGTTTCGGGCTGACCTTCGCAGCCCTCGCGTTCGGCATCGCCTCGGCACTCGTCGTGCGTGGTGTCAGCCAGCGCCGGCGCATCCAAAGCGGCAAGGCCAATGCCGGCTGGATTTTTGCGCTCGTCCTGCTGGTGCTGCCCGTGCTCGCCGTCTGGGCAAGCGGCGCGATCTCGCTGAGCTGGAGCGCGCCGGAGGCCGGGCGTTTCCGCCTCACCGGCGGGCTGCAGATCCGTCCGGAGTTCGTGGCGCTGCTTGTCGGCCTGATGCTCAATTTGTCGGCCAGCGTCGCCGAGATCGTCCGCGCCGGCATCCAGGCGGTAAGCCGGGGCCAGTGGGAAGCCGCCCAGGCGCTCGGCCTGCCGCGCTCGCGCACGCTCCGGCTCGTCGTGCTGCCGCAGGCGCTCAGGGTCATCATCCCGCCTTTGACCAACACCTATCTCACCGTGTTCAAGAACAGCTCGCTGGCCATCGCCATCGGCTATCCCGACCTGGTCATGGTCTCCAACACCATCATGAACCAGACCGGCCAGGCGATGGAGACCATCGCCATCTTCATGGGCATCTATCTCGGCCTGTCGGTGGCGATCTCGCTGTTCATGAACTGGTACAATGCGCGTGTCGCGCTGAAGGCGCGCTGAGATGAGCGACACCCAGGTCCTTCCCGCAGCCATCGATCCAGTCGCCCGCCCGGCGCGGCGCTCCGAGTGGCGCGCAGCCTATTTCGGCACGCCGGGCAATGCGCTGACCACGCTCGTCTGTGGCGCTGTCATCCTGCTCATTGCCAAGCTCGCCTTCGGCTGGCTGTTCCTCGATGCCGTGTTCGACGGCGGCGCCGACGCCTGCAAGCAAAGCTCCGGCGCCTGCTGGCCGTTCCTTGCCGACAAGCTGCGCTACATGCTGTTCGGCTTCTACCCGTTCGAGGAGCAGTGGCGCCCCCTCGTTGCCCTTTGCCTGTTCCTCGGCGCCTGTTGCGTGTCGATGGTGCCGCGTGTCTGGGGCAGGGGCCTTTTGCTTGCCTGGGCGCTCGTCATCCTGCCTGTGCTCTACGTGCTGATGGCCGGCGGCATCTTCGGCCTGACGGCGGTGCCGACGTCGAAATGGGGCGGCCTGCCGCTGTCCTTCATGCTGTCCTTCGTCGGCCTCGCCTTCGCCCTGCCGCTCGGCATTGGCCTCGCGCTGGCGCGCGCCTCGCATCTGCCGGCCATCCGCGTGCTCGGTGTCGGCTTCATCGAGCTGGTGCGCGGCGTGCCGCTGATCAGCATCCTGTTCATGGCCGCCGTCATGCTGCCGCTGTTCATGCCCGACGGCGTCACCATCGACAAGCTTTTGCGCGCCCAGGTGGCGATCATCCTGTTTGCCGCCGCCTACATCGCCGAGATCGTGCGCGGCGGCCTGCAGGACGTGCCCACGGGCCAATACGAGGCCGGCCGCGCGCTTGGCCTGCATTACTGGCAGGTGATGTTCAAGATCGTTTTGCCGCAGGCGCTGAAGAAGGTCATCCCGGCACTCGTCAGCCTGTTCATTGCCTTTTTCCAGGACACCACGCTGGTGACGATCATCGGCCTGCTCGACTTCCTCGACACCGTCCGCACCGCGCTCCGCGACCCCGACTGGCAAGGCATCGCCGTGCTGGAAGGTTATGTCTTCGCGGCCGCCGTGTACTTCGTGTTCAGCGCACTGATGGGGGCATACAGCCGGTTTCTGGAGCGACATTTCAACACGTCGTATCGGTAGGGGAAGCGCTCAACAGGAAACAACCCGACATAGCTGATGCCATAGCATCGGCCGCTTTAGGCTACCCCTGTTGGCCTTGACGCATTATTCGGTGCATCACGCTTGCTACCGGCATTCGGTGTATTGCTGCCGGGAGACATGTTTGATTTGCTGCTTTGGAGATTGATGGTTTCAAAGGTATTGATGAATGGCAACAGCAGGACAAAGTCTAATCAACGTCCGCCGATGCCCTCATTGCTCCATCGCCGATCCACTATTGTCCCTGGTGTGGCACAGCGATGAAAACGGCTTGCAACGAACTGACGGTCAAAACAGAAAGGGCTGGTCAGTATTTGCCTGCCGCACGTGCGGCTCTCTCGTAACAGCCCAATCGTATGGACAGGACTGGAAGGGGGCCGCCTACGAAATCTTTCCAGATGAGAAGCATGCACACGAAGACATCCCACCGATAGCGCGTCGGTTCTTGCAACAGGCCTATGAGACATTGCACGCGCCTGATGCTGCCGCAGTAATGGCAGGAAGCGCGGTCGATTCGATGCTAAAAGCAAAGGGATACTCGGACGGATCGCTGTATCAGCGAATTGACAAAGCCTTGGCGGACAACATCCTGACCAAGGGGATGGCGGATTGGGCGCACTCTGTCCGACTTGGCTCAAATAGACCTCGCCATGCCGATGAAAATAAGCCCCATACCTCATGGGAGGAAGCTCAGCAGGCTGTCGACTTCGCAGAGGGACTTGGTACGTTTCTCTTCGTGCTAACCGCACGGATTGAACGTGGCATCAAGGCAGCCGAGCACGTGGGGAAAGCAAAATAGTGCTCAGATTGGATGAGCGTATTGTCACCGTATTTTGCCGCTAACCAAGCCGCGGTCGTGACACCCGAGGAACAAGTGGTCGCCCACGACGAGGTGCTACAGCCTGTCGGCCGATGCAATGTATGGATGCTCTGATTGGCCACAAGGTTGACCGCATGCGCCCTTACTCTGACCGGGCTTCAATATTAGATCTACCTGGCAAATGGCGGGAGGCCGTGGTCAAAATCGACCGCGATTCCTGGATGTGTTTTGAACAGGCGGTCAACAAACTGGAGCAACATCAAGCTTCGTTCGATCCTGCCGCCTCCCTGAAAGTTCGCATAGACCACATCGCAGCATGTTCGCATCTCCACGAAGAGGCACTTCTGTGCCTTGAGCGCGCGGCAAGCTTTCTTCCAACTAGATCACCCTTTCGGCGAAAGATATTGGACACCGTGGACAATTGCCGCATTACCTCTGCTCAGATACCTGGGCGCGAATGAAGATTTATGCACTTTAGGGGACGCAGCAGACGTTGCGGTGACCGCGCAACTGTGCCCTTAAGCTTGGTCCACCTTCGGAAACACTTTCCACCGCTTCGGCCTGAACGCCACGCGGCTCTTCTGCGCGGCTGGATGCCCGACGGGGAGCTCGATCTCGATGCGCTCGCGGCCGCCGCCGATCTCCAGTTCGACGCGACGGGTGCCGGCAACGCGGCGGCTCGCCGCCACCGTGCCGGCAATGCAGCCATTGCATTCGTCGAGCAGTTCGATGTCGTGCGGGCGGAAGTAGAGCGTCGCCTCGCCATTTGGCAGATCAGGCGTTGCCAGTCCGATCGGCCGATCGGCGATCCATATCTGTCCGTCCTCGATCTTGACCGGCAACGAGCTCGACTCGCCGATGAAGCCGTAGACGAAGGGCGAGTTCGGCGTGTCGTAGACCTCGTCGGCGGTGCCGATCTGCTCGATGCGGCCCTGGCTCATCACCACCACGCGGTCGGCGAGTTCGAGCGCCTCTTCCTGGTCGTGGGTGACGAAGATGGTGGTGTGGCCGGTGGCGTCGTGGATTTCACGCAGCCAGCGGCGAAGCTCGCGGCGCACCTGGGCGTCGAGCGCGCCAAAGGGTTCGTCGAGCAGCAGCACCTTGGGCTCGATCGCCATGGCGCGGGCAAGCGCCACGCGCTGGCGCTGGCCGCCGGAAAGCTGCGCCGGATAGCGCTTTTCCAGCCCCGACAGCTGCACCAGGTCGAGCAGTTCGGAGGCGCGACGGCGGATCTCTGCCCTGGTCGGGCGCTTGGCCGAAGGCCGCACCTTGAGGCCGAAGCCGATATTGTCGGCCACCGTCATGTGGCGGAACAGGGCGTAATGCTGGAACACGAAGCCGACATTGCGCTCCTGGATGGTCCGGTTGGACGCATCCTCGTCGCCGAAGAAGATCGTGCCGCGCGTCGGCCGCTCAAGCCCGGCGATGAGGCGCAGAAGCGTTGTCTTGCCCGAGCCCGAGGGGCCAAGCAGCGCGATCAGCTCGCCCGACTTGATGTCGAGCGAGACGTCGCGCAGCGCCGGAAACCGGTCGAATTCCTTGCGCACATTTGAAACGCGAACTTCCATCAGTCGACCTCTGTCAGTGTCCGCGCGTGGCGGCGATCTCGGCGCCGTAGCGGAGCTCGAGAAGGGTTTTGAGCACAAGCGTCACAAGCGCGAGGCCGGCGAGCACGGACGCCACGGCAAAGGCGCCGACGGCATTGTATTCGTTGTACAGGATCTCGACATGCAGCGGCATGGTGTTGGTCATGCCCCTGATGTGGCCCGAGACCACCGACACCGCGCCGAACTCGCCCATGGCGCGCGCGTTGCACAGCAAGACGCCATAGAGCAGGCCCCATTTGATGTTGGGCAAGGTGACATGCCAGATAGTCTGCCAGCCATTGGCGCCGAGCGAAAGGGCTGCCTCCTCGTCGCCGGTGCCCTGTTCCTGCATCAGCGGGATCAGCTCGCGGGCAACGAAGGGGAAGGTGACGAAGACAGTCGCCAGCACGATGCCCGGCACGGCGAACAGGATGACGATGCCGTGCAGCTTGAGCCAGGGCCCAAGCAGGCTCGATGCGCCGAACAACAGCACATAGACCAGGCCCGAGATGACCGGCGAGACCGAGAACGGCAGGTCGATCAGCGTGATCAGGAAGGCCTTGCCCTTGAACTCGAACTTGGCGATGGCCCAGGCGGCGGCGACGCCGAACACCAGGTTGAGCGGCACCGAGATGACGGCGACCAGAAGCGTCAGCTTGATCGCGGCAATCGTGTCGTGTTCGTTGATGGCTTCGACAAACGCGCCGATGCCGCGTGAAAACGCCTGCTCGAACACCACCACCAGCGGCAACAGCAGGAAGATGGCGAGGAAGCCGAAGGCGACAAGCATCAAAGCCGCGCGCGCCCAGGGCCGTTCGGTCACCGCAAGCGAGGCGTGCTCGTGATGGACGTCGGCGGGATAAAGCTCTGGATCAGCCATAGCGTTTGCGGGTCCATGACTGGATGAGGTTGATGACGAGCAGCATCGCAAACGACAGCGCCAGCATGATCGTGGCGATCGCGGTCGCCGCGGCGTAATCGTACTCCTCGAGCCGGATGACGATCAGCAGCGGCGCGATTTCCGAGATGTAGGGCAGGTTGCCGGCGATGAAGATGACCGAGCCGTATTCGCCGACGCCGCGCGCGAAGGCGAGCGCGAAGCCGGTCACCACGGCGGGCGCCAGTCCCGGAAACAGCACGAGGAAGATCGTCTGGAAGCGGTTGGCGCCAAGCGTGGCGGCGGCTTCCTCGACCTCCTTGTCGATCTCCTCGATGATCGGCTGCACCGTGCGCACGACGAAGGGCAGGCCGATGAAGACGAGTGCTATGACGATGCCGAGCGGGGTGTAGGCGACCTTGATGCCGAGCGGCGCCAACAGCGCGCCCATCCAGCCCTTCGGCGAGTACAGCGTCGTCAGCGCGATGCCCGCGACCGCCGTCGGCAGCGCAAAGGGCAAATCGACCATCGCGTCGATGACGCGGCGGCCGGGAAAGCGGTAGCGCACCAGTACCCAGGCGACGATGGTGCCGAACACGACGTTGATGGCGGCGGCGATGAAGGCCGTGCCGAAGCTGATTTCCAGCGCCTTGACGGTGCGGCGGTCGGTGGCGATGGCCCAGAAATCGGTCCAGCCAAGCGATGCCGAACGCCAGACGAGCCCTGAGAGCGGGATGAGGATGATGAGCGTGAGGTAGGCAAGCGAGAAGCCGAGCGTCAATCCGAATCCCGGAATGACGCTCGGCTGTCTGAACCGCCACCCCGCCTTGGCGGGTGCTGTGGTCATATCGTCCTGGTCTTACCTTGGCTTACTGGGCCGGCTTGTAGATCTGGTCGAATATACCACCATCTCCGAAGTGATAGGGTTGTGCTTTCTTCCATCCGCCGAAAATCGGATCGTCGATGGAAACCAGTTTCAGTTCGTGCTGCTTCTGCAGGTCGCTGGCAGGCACCAGCTCGGGCTTGGACGGCCTGTAGTGATGCTTGGCGGCAAGGGTCTGGCCTTCCGCCGAATAGAGGTAGTTGAGGTAGGCCTCGGCGACCTTGCGGGTGCCCTTGGCGTCGACATTGGCGTCGACCACGGCGACCGGCGGCTCGGCCAGGATCGACTGCGGCGGGAAGACGATGTCGAATTTTTCGGCGCCGAACTCGTCGAGCGCGAGATACGCTTCGTTTTCCCAGGCGAGCAGGACGTCGCCCTGTTCACGCTCGGCGAAGGTCACCGTCGAGCCGCGGGCGCCGGTGTCGAGGATCGGCACATGGGCGTAGAGGTTGCCGACGAATTCCTTGATCTTGGCTTCGTCGCCTGCGAATTGGCCGTTGGCCCAGGCCCAGGCCGCGAGGTAGTTCCAGCGCGCGCCGCCCGAGGTCTTCGGGTTCGGCGTGATCACCTGGACGCCGTCCTTGATCAGGTCGCCCCAGTCGTTGATGCCCTTGGGATTGCCCTTGCGCACCAAAAAGATGATCGTCGAGGTGTAGGGCGAGGCATTGTTGGGCAGCTTCGAGCGCCAGTCGGGATTGATTTTCTTCGACTTCTCGACGATCGCGTTGATGTCGCTCTCGAGCGCCAGCGTCACCACGTCGGCGTCGAGGCCGTCGATCACCGCACGCGCCTGCTTGCCCGAGCCGCCATGCGACTGCTGGATCGTCACCGTCTCGCCGCTCTCCGCCTTCCAGTGCTTGGCGAAGGCCTCGTTGTAGTCCTTGTAGAGCTCGCGCGTCGGGTCATAGGAGACGTTGAGGAGCGTGGTGTCGGCATGGGCGAAGCCCAGGCCACCGAGTTGAACCGCGCCGGCCAGCAGCGCCGAGAGCAGGATGGTTCTGCGTGAAGTCGTCATTTCCGCCTCCGTTCGAATATGGTTCTACTCTATCGAACTGGTAGAAATTAGATGCGGCGAATGTTCCGAATTTCACGCCGCATGGGCAAATTTCGTGCGAACTGCCGGGCCGCCGGAAATTTTTTTGCTCGCTTAAAAAGTCCTGCACCGCCTGAGCGATCGAAACGTTCGACACGAACGATGACAGCTAGGGGAGATGGAAGGGGAGGCAAGGGGGCTCAGGCCTTGGCGATTTGCCCCGACCAGAATCTCTCGACGTCTGTCCATTGCAGTGCGCTGAGAGGACCCAACCACTGCTTCACCTGATCAGGCGATGTGATTTTGTGAAGGTTCGGGTTGTGCAGGTCCTCCAGCAGCCCAATCGTCGCAGCTTCCCGCACCAGTTCGTCACCATCGGCGAGCCAACGCTCGACGACTGCGAAGATTTGCTGAAGTTCACTGGTCTGGCCGCCCTCGATCTTGCCGACCACGTGTCGAGCGAGGTCTCCCAAGGCCAGGTAAAGCGGCAGTTCGATCTGGTCGCGCCATTTGTCCACAAACGCCTCCCAGACGGGCTGGAATGTCGGGTCTACCTCCAGAAGCACGTCGAACATGTTCAGTCGCGATATCAAATCATCTACTCCACGAACACCCGCACGCTTGCCGCGCGTCCCGCCGCGTCGATGACGGTCAGTGTCGAGAAGCCGGTGCCGTCGGGCTGCCAGGTTGCCTCGCGGCGGCGGGCAAGGGCCGCGAGCGGCTTGCCGTTGGCGAGCCAGCGGAATGGGGCGCGGCCGCCCTGCAGCTTGAGCACCAGCGGCGAGGCGTCGGCTGAGGATGCACCGAGTTCGACACGGGCGCCGTCAGGCGGGAAGACGATCTGCGGCGCCGGTTCGGTGATGGCGGCTGCGACCGTCGGCAGTTCGCTTGCGGTCGAAAAGCGTCCCAGTGTCACCGGCAGGTCGGCGCGGGCGGTGCGCAGCGTTCCCGCCGGCGGGCGGGGCAGCGGCATTGACGGCAGGCCGGAGCGGGCAAAGCCCTCGAACAGGATGGGTGCCGCCGAGACGTAACCCGACAAGCCGGGCACCGCGCCAGCGTCGGGCCGGCCGGCCCAGACGCCGAGCACGTAGCGGCCGTCATAGCCGATCGACCAGGCGTCGCGGTAGCCGTAGGAGGTGCCGGTCTTGTAGGCGATGGCGCGTTTGGCCGCGCCCTCGGGCGGCTTGACGCCGGACAGGATGTCGGCGATCTGCCAGGCGGCCTGTTCCTCCAGGATGGTGCCGTTGGCGAGCGGGGCAGGCGTGCTTGGCTCCGATCCGTCGCGTAAAATCTTGGCGCGGCCGCCATTGGCAAGCCCGGTGTAGAGCTGGACGAGGTCGCGCAGGGTCACGCCGACGCCGCCCAGGCCGATGGCGAGGCCGGGCACTTCATTCGCAGGCAGTTGCGGGGTGACGCCGCCCTGGCGGAAGCGCGCCGTCAGCCGCTGCGGTCCGACCGCGTCGAGCAGGCGGATCGCGGGCACGTTGAGCGACAGCTGCAGCGCCTGGCGCACCGACACGTCGCCTTGGTAGCTCATGTCGAAATTCTTGGGCCGGTAGCCGCCGAAATCGGTCGGCCGGTCCTCGATCATCGTCTCCTGCGCCACCAGCCCCTGTTCGAAGGCGAGGCCGTAGATGAACGGTTTCAGCGTCGAGCCGGGCGAGCGTATCGTCCTTGTCATGTCGATCCAGCCCGAGCGCGAGGCGTCGAGGTAGCTGGCCGATCCGACTTCGCCGAGGATTTCGCCGGTCATCGCATCAGCCAGCACCATGGCGACCGAAATTTTCGGGCCGAGCCGGGTGGCGGCCTCGCGCGCCACCGCCTCAAGCCCCTCTTGCACGCTCTTGCGCAAGGTGAGCTGGTGCGTGACGGTGCCGGGCTGATTGCGCAGCGCGTTGTCGGATGCGTGCGGCGCAAGTGTCGGGAGCGCCAGTCGCATGGCGGCCACATCCTCAAGTGCGGCGCGCGCGGCCTCCGTTTCGCTCAGCAGGCCTGATGTCACCATGCGGCCGAGCACGCGGTCGCGCGCGGCCTGCGCGTTGGCAAGGTTGCGGTCGGGCCGGCGCCGCTCCGGCAGCTGCGGCAGGGCGACCAGAAGGGCTGCTTCCGACACCGTCAGCCGCTTCGGCTCCTTGCCGAAATAGGCAAGGGCTGCCGCGCGCACGCCTTCGAGATTGCCGCCATAAGGCGCGAGCGTCAGGTAGCGCTCGAGGATTTCTTCCTTTGACAGCCGCCGCTCGATCTGGATGGCGCGGGCCAGCTGCCGAAGCTTGGACGTCAAGCTGCGCTCAGTGCGCGGCTCGATCAGGCGCGCCAGCTGCATCGACAGCGTCGAGCCGCCCGAGACGATGCGGCCATTGGTGACGAATTGCTGGGCGGCACGCCCCAGCGCCAGCACATCGACGCCCTCATGGTCCCAGAAGCGCTTGTCCTCATAGGCGACCAGCATCTTCACCAGCTGCGGGTCGACCTGATCGAGGCTGACTCCAAGCCGCCAATGGCCCGACGGCGTCGCGTAGGCGCGCAGCAACTGCCCATCGCGGTCGAGCACCTCGGCGGAGACGGTCAGCTTTTCGGGCAGGGGTGGCGGAAAGGCGCGGTCGAGCGCGAACAGGCCGCCAAAGGCGAGGGCGGCCAGGCCGGTAGTCACCGCACCGGCCTGCAGCAATCTACGCAGTGTCTTTCCAGTCGGGCGCATCCGCTGCCTCTCATCCCCTGCCGGACCTTCTCCCCGTCAGGACGGGGAGAAGGAGGCCGGCCGCAACACCGACGCCCCCCTCTCCCCGTTCACGGGGAGAGGGTAAGGGTGAGGGGCGGCGCTTCGGGCAACCGTTTTCGCGAGACATAGGCATTTGAAGGCGGATCACTCCGCCTTCACCTCCATCATGCCGGTGGCCGTCCGCGCCGAATATTGCGGGCGGTACATGTCCTCGACATTGGCAGCGGGATGCGCGTAGGTGCCTGGCGTCACCGCGCGCACGACATAAGCGAGCGTGAACTCCTGGTCGGCACCTTCGCCGCTGTTCATGGCGGCGATGAAGCGGTCGTTGCGGAACTCGAGATGGGCGGCTTCCGTCTGTTCCAGCCAGGAGAAGTTCGACAGGTTGGCGCTGTTGACCAGCCCCGGATTGTCGATCTCGAAGCCGGCCGGCAACATGTCGGCCACCACCACGCGCGAGGGCCAGTCGTTGAGCTCGCTGATCTTGAGCACGACGACGAAACGCTCGTTCTGCTTGACCTCCGTCACATTGGCTTCCGAGCCATCGAGGCGGTAGTAGGTGCGCTCGATGGTGAAGCCGTCGCCGCCGGCGGGCAGCGGCTGGGCAGGGGCGGCGACTGTCGTCACCACCGCCTGCAAGGCGTCCTTGCCGGTGTTGGCGATGACGATCGGGTTGGTCAAAAGGTCAGCACCGTCGACGCGTTCGGAATAGGCGCCCTTGTGAGCGGCACCGTTGACGTCGAGCGCAATCGCCTCGTTGCCGGCTTTCAGCGCGCGTGCCGCTAGCAGCATCCAGGCGTCGTCCTGGGTGCTGGTCCAGCGTGCCTTGGCGCGGTCGGCCGCCACCATCTTGACCAGTTCCGGCACCACCGAAGGCAACGGCTTGCTTTCGGCAGCTAGCGCCAGCATGGCCGCGCCATCGCGCAGGCGCGAGCCATAGTCGGAGCGGTACCAGTCATGCTCGGTCGTCGTCCTGGCGATCTGCAGGGCAGCGCCGAAGAGGCTTTCCGAACGCTGGGCATCGCCGTAAAGCGCGAGGCTCGCGCCGAGCTGGGCGACCGCCATCGCGCTGGAGAAGGCTTCCAGCTTGGTGTCGGCGAAGTAACGCAGGTCGCCGACCGAGGCCTTCTTGTTGCGCGCCAGCACATAGAGCGCATAGGCGATCTCCGAGCCGCGGTCCTCGACATCGACATCGTAGCCGATGGCGTTCTGCAGGTTGTTCAGCGCCTGCATCATCGCCTGCTGCGGTACGTCGAAGTTCTTCTCGCGCGCCCTTGTCAGGAAGTCGGTGACATAGGCGTCGAGCCACAGGTCGCCCGAGCCCGGGCCCCACAGGCCGAAGCTGCCCGACGAGGACTGGTAGTTGAGCACGCGATAGATCGCGCCCTGGATGCGCTCGCGCAGCTCGGGGTCTTCGGCCATGCCGTTCTCGGCGCTGAGCTCGCTGACATAGAGCAGCGGAAGTGCCCGGCTGGTCGTCTGCTCGGCGCAGCCATAGGGGTAGCGGTCGAGCGTCATCAAAAGCGACGGCACGTCGAAGGCGGAGGCCAGAGACACGCCGACGCTGACATGGGCGTCGTCGAGCAGGCTTGCCGCCAGCAGTTCCTTGTCGATGCGCAGCGAGGCGTTGGGCTTGAGGTCCACCACCATGCGCGTGGTGACAGGCAACTGCCCGGGCCGCACCGGCATGGACAGTTCCTGCTCGACTTCGAGGCCGTCGGCATTGGCAAGCCGGATCTTCAGCCCGACGGTTCCTGCCGTCAGGGGCATCAGCGGGATTGAGAGCGTCTGGCGCTTGCCTGGCTCCAGCGTCACCTTTTCGGGCAGGGCGGCACTGCCGGTCGACAGGTCGCCCGTCGTCTCCACGGCAAAGCTGTAGTCGCCGGCCGGGGCGTCGGTGTTGGTGATGTCGAGCGTCATCTGGGCGAAATCGCCCGGCGCCATGAAGCGCGGCATGCCGGCCGTCAGCACGATCGGATCACGCACGATCACGTCGCCGGTGGCGTGGCCGACGGCGTTCTTCGTCCATGCCACGCTCATCACGCGCACGGTGCCGTTGAACTGCGGAATGTCGAAGTCGACAGTCGCCTTGCCGTCGGCGTCGAGCTCGACGATGCCGGAGAAGAAGGCGACGAGCTTTTCCTTGGGCGGACTGCCCTGAGAGGTCAGTGCTGCGCCATCGCCACCAGTGCGCAGCTTGCCCATCGCACCCAGCGAGCCGTCTATCAGGCGGCCATAGAGGTCGCGCAGTTCAAGCCCCAGCATGCGCTGGCCGAAATACCAGCCTTCGGGATCCGGCACCTTGTAGCTGGTCAGGTTGAGGATGCCGACATCGACGGCGGCGACAGTGACATAGGCCTTTTCGCCTGCGGCTGCCCCGGTCACCGAGACCGGGATCGACAGCGCCTTGCGCGGCTCGGTCTTCTCCGGAAGCGCCAGCGCGACGGCCAGCTTCTTGTCGGCGGGATTGACCGAGAGCCATTTCAGGCCGATGGCGCGGGCCGGCATGCGCGATTCCTGCGCTTCGCCGGGGCGGTAGAGCGTGGCGGTCACATAGGCGCCAGCGCCCCAGTCCTCGCCGACCGGGATGTCGACGGTTGCGCCGCCCTCGGGGATGCTCGCCGTGATGGTCTTGAGCAGTTTTTCGGCGCCAACGGTGACCAGCAGCTCACCGGCAAAGCGCGGCGAAACCTGGAGCTTGGCCACTTCGCCTGCCTTGTAGGCTTCCTTGTCGAGCGCCACTTCGAGGCCGTCGGGCGTTTCGGTCGAGGTTGCCGAGACGTACCAGCCGGCGTCGAACTCGTAGCTGGTTGCCGGCCCAGTCGGATCGGCTGTCTCGACTTCAAGGCGGTAGCGACCCCAGTCGACGGGCAGCGAAACTGTCGCTTCGGCATCGGCGGTGAGATCGACCTGGCCGGTCGCGACCGACTTGGTGAAGGTCACCGGCTCGTAATTCCAGCTATTGCCGGAGCGGTACCACTGGTAGTTCCGCTCGACCTTGACCAGCGACCATTGCGCGCCCTTGAGCTCGGCGCGCTGGCCACCGGGTTCAGCCGCGATCAGGCTGAACTTGGCGGTGCCGCCCTGCGGCACTTCCTCGCCCGAAAAGTCGGGGCGGATGCCGATCATCGTCGCCTGCGGACGGATGCCGATGTCGAGCTTTTCCTCGACGGCGCGGCCGCCAGTCTCGCGCATGCGCACAGTCAGCGCGGCGTTGACCAGCCGCGTCGTCGACGGCAGCTGGTCGACAGAAACGGGGAAGGTTGCCTTGCCGTCATCGCCGACCACCGGCATGTCGGTCAGCGGAATGCGCGTGGCTTCGCCTTCCTGTTCGTCGGCGAGACCGAAATAATAGCCCTTGAAGCTGTCCCACTGGCGCTTGGTCGACAGCGTCAGCTCGCCTTCGAGCGCCAGGCCCGCGGCCGGTGCGCCATAGAGGAAGCGGCCGTCGACGGTGGCCTCTGTGGTCTCGCCCGCCGCGATCTCGTTGCGGTCGGAGGTCAGCGTGAATTCGATGCGGTCGGGCACGAAATCCTCGACCAAAAACATCTGGCTCGACACCGCCGGCTGCTTGGGGTCGGTGTGGATGGCCAGCGTCCAGGTGCCGCGCATGGCGGCGGAGGACAGCGACAGGTCGACGGCATGGCCGCCTGCATTGCCGCCCTGGCTGACGACGCGTCGATCCTCGACACCATCGGGGCGGGTGAAGATGAAGGTCAGCGGCAAATTGTCGACGCCCTTGGCGGTGTCATCGCGCGCCAATGCCGCTGCGTGAACTGTCTCGCCGACGCGGTAGATGCCGCGCTCGGTCCAGGCATAGACGTCGAGGGCGCCGGGTGCGGCACGGCCGGTGACGCCACGGTCGGAGAGGTCGAAGCCGGCCCTTGTCATGTCGAGGAAGACGAAATCGGCGTCGCCCTGCTTGGCCATCAGCACGGCTGGTGCCAGGCCGCCTTCGCCACGGGTCAGGCCGGGATTGAAGGTGGCGCGGCCTTCGGCATCGGTCTTGCCGGTGCCCAGGATCTCGTTGTTGCGGGCAAGCAGCGTCAGCTCCGCGTCGGCGATCGGCTTGGCCGAGCCGAGCGAGCGGGCGAACACGTTGAGCCCGTCCTGGCCGGTGTAGGTCGACAGCCCGATGTCGGAGACGACGAACCACTGTGTCGCCTTGGTCGCCCAGGTGTCGCTCTTGTCGTCGACCGGCTGGGCGGTCAGCACATAGACGCCGGGCTTGCGGCTCGGCAGCGCTTCGTCGACCGGGAAGGAGGTCGTCACTTCCTTGTTGAGCTCGTTGGTGATCGCCAGCTGGCCTTCCCAGACCGGCTCGCCCATCTGGTCGGAGATGCTGGAGAGATCATAGCCGTCGAGCTGGCGCAGGAACTGGTAGCCGGAGAGCAGCTGCGCCAGCGAACGGTCGCCGATGCGGTAAAGCTTCATATTGGCGGCTTCCATGTTGACTGTGACAACAGGGATGCCGCGGCGGGCGGTCGACGGCAAAACGAAGCTGTCGCCGGTGAAACGCGCCGACTGGCCACGATCCTGGACATAGACCGAGAGCACGACAGGGGCTTCCAGCACCTCGCCGAGTGCTGCCGGCAGGCCGGAGCGGAAGGTGACGCGGTAATGCTGGCCATGCTGCAGGCCTTCGACGCAGATCTGCTGGTCCTTGGCCTCGACACTCTTCGGCGCCGCGTCGTCGATGGTGACGAACGGCGCGTAGTCGACGCCCGTCTTGACCAGCGCCTCGGAGAACTGGGCGCAGACGCGCGGCGAGGTGGTGTCGGCGTCGATGGTGTGCTCGACGACGCGGAAGCCCTTTCGCGCTTTCAGGTCCTCGTATTCGGCGCGGACGGAGGCCGAATTGTCGAGTGCCAGGCTCGCCTCATAGGCCTGCAGCGAGGGGCGGAACATGTCGCGCTTGTCGAGACCGCGCGCCAGAAGTGCCAGGGTTTCTGCGCGGCCGCTGGCCGAGCGCGACAAAAGATAAGCGTTGTAGGCTGTCGACGTCGTGTCGCGCTGCAGGGAGGCGGTTTCTTCGCCATTGATCGGCGAAACTGTCGGCGTGGCGCGGGCGAGGCGCGTCCAGATCGCGGCGTCGTCGGGCAGGATGATCGCTGCGGCGCGGAATTTCTGCATCGCCGTTCGGCTGTCGCCGCCCAAGAGTGCCTGTTCGCCGGCATCAATCAGCGCGGCGAGGCCGAGCGCCGGATCGACGACAGTGTTGGTGGTCAGTCCGCTGCGGAACTGGCGGGCTTCCTCGACCATTGAGGCCGGAAAGAACGTGAGTTCGGCCGGCGCGCCGATGTCTGCTTCACCGCTGACCGGCACGACCTTGCCGGCAACCGCGCCGGTGAACGGCTTGATGACGGCGAAATCGGATTTGAGGAAGCACCATTTCGCCTTGGTGTTGTAGGTGAAGGCGCGGCACGACTGGTCGCCCAGGCACGAGGTCTGGCACTGGTCGAGGCTGACATTCTGCTCCGAGCGCAGGTCAAAACCGAAATAATCCGAGTTTTCGGTCGTCACGACGCGCCGGGCTTCGACCGCCGCCGCCTCGAATGTGTTGGCCAGCCCGAATGCCGCGGCCAGAACGAGAAGAACGAATACCGGAAAAGCCCGCACCGCACGCATCGTCAAATCCCTCCACCACCCTGATCGTCGCTCAAGACGACATGCTAAGCTTGCCACAGTCCAGTCAATACTGCAGCCGCGCAGGCCTGGCCTGCTACGTTAATACTTGTCTTGGACGCTGTGCATGATATTGCCCGACCATGCGGATCGCTCCGATGACAACACCCGAATCCCTGGCCCGGCTGTCGCTCATTTGCCCAATGAATTCTGACATATCGAATGTGGCTGCTTTACGAAATGCCAGAAACTTCATTCCAATTTTAGGATTGGGAGTTACCTTGGCTTGATGTTTGTGCGGCGTTTGCGTGGATTCGACAGACCAACGTTCGCCCGTGCGCTTCCGCGCGCGGCGGTTGCGCTTGCTTTGTCTTCTACCATCCTTGCCGTTGAAACGCACAAGGCGGCCGCCTTTGAAATCTTCGGAATCAGGCTGTGGGGCTCGTCGAAGGAAGACGACGCCGACGTCGTCGACCCGCTCGACTATGCCGTCACCTTCGAAGTCGACACCACTGACGACGACCTGCGCAAGGCGATCGAAAACGCCTCGCTGCTCAAGGGCGAGGAGGAGCGGCCGGTGTCGGGCTCGCTCGGCCTGCTCGCCAAGGCGCGCAACGACCGCGAGCGCCTCGTCGCGGCGCTGTTTTCCAAGGCGCACTATGACGGCGTCGTCAACATTTCCATTGCCGGCAAGAACCTCGACGATCTCGCGCCCGACGCCGTGTTCGACGGGCCGCAGCCAATCCCCGTCAGCGTCACGGTCCAGCCCGGCTCGATGTTCACGCTCGGCGACGTCGTGCTCAAGGGCGACGCCGCCAACATCCGGGGCGCCGATTTCGGCCTGATCGCCGGCGGCAATGCCGCCTCGGACGCCATCTTGAAGGCCGAGGCCGGCATCGTGCGCGCGCTCAAGGAAGAGGGCAGGCCGCTCGCCAAGGTGACCAGCCGCACCATCGTCGCCGACCACGCCACCACCACGCTCGACGTCACCCTCGACGTCGCCGCCGGCCCGATCGCCGGTTATGGCGAAACGACGGTCGAAGGCACCGAGGCCGTCGACCGCGACTTCACCGTCTACATGACCGGCCTCGAACGCGGCCGGCAATATTCGCCCAAGGAAATCGACGAGGCGCGCAACCGTCTGCTTGCGCTCGAAGTGTTCAGCTCGGTGTCGATCAACGAGGCGCTTGCCCTCAACCCGGCCGGCGAGATCCCCATCGATGTCCGCGTCAGCGAGCGCAAGATGCGCTATTTCGGCGCCGGCGCCACTTTCTCCAATACGGAAGGCGCCGGCTTCGAAGGCTACTGGGGCCACCGCAACCTGTTCGGGCGTGCCGAAAAGCTGCGCATCAGCGGCTCGATCGGCCGCATCAGCGACACCACTGAACTGAGCAAGCTCAACTACAACGCCGGCATCATGTTCGAAAAGCCCGGCGTCATCGGGCCGGCCTCGAAGTTCTTTGCCAACGCCAAGGTGTCGTTCGAGCACCCCGACGCCTATGACATCTTCTCGGTCAAGGGCAACACCGGCATTTCCTACGAGCTGGACAGGCGGCAGACCGTCTCGGCCGCGCTCGCCGTCGACTATTCCGACATCGAGGACGCGCTCAACCCTGAGGGCAAGCGCTACCTGCTGGTCTCGACGCCGCTGCAATATGCCTTCGACAACCGCGACGACAAGCTCAACCCGACACGCGGCTTCCGGGCCCTTGCCTATATCGAGCCGACCTATGACGCGCTGAATGGCAACGCCTTCGTCAAGCTCAAGGGCGAGGGCTCGGCCTATTACGGCCTCGGCGACCAGAACCGCTTCGTGCTCGCCGGCCGCGTCGCCATGGGCTCGATCCTCGGCGCGGGCCTCGACGACGTGCCGGCCGACAGGCGCTTCTACTCCGGCGGCGGCGGCTCGGTACGCGGCTATGCCTATCAGGGCATCGGCCCCGAGATCGGCGGCAAGCCGACGGGCGGTCTGTCCTATGCCGAGACCTCGGTCGAGATCCGCTACGCCTTCAATGACAAGATCGGCATCGTGCCCTTCATCGACGCCGGCACCGTCTCCGCCAAGCAGTTCCCCGATTTCGGCGCCGTGAAGGTCGGCGCCGGCATTGGCGTCCGCTATCTTACGCCGTTCGGCCCGCTGCGCGTCGACGTCGCCGTGCCGCTCAATCCCGGCCCCGGCGATCCGAGCTACGGCTTCTACGCCGGCGTCGGCCAGGCGTTCTGATTGCGATGGTTATGCTGAAGAAAATCCTGCGCATCCTCCGTATCGCGGTGCTGGTCGTTCTGGCCTTCGTCATCGGCGCCACCGCCGTCTTCACGCTGACCGCGAAGGGCCGCGAAAACCTAGCCGGGCTGATTTCCAGCGTTGCCTCGACGCCGGACCAGAAGATCCGGCTGAGCGGGCTGGGCGGCATCTGGTCGGGCAATCTCAGGCTCGACAACGTGGTGATCGAAGACAGCCAGGGCGCCTGGCTCGCCTTGCGTGGCGTTGCCGTCGACTGGTCGCCACTGGCGCTTTTGTCGCGCACTTTCCGTGCCGACAGGGTTGCCGCCGACCGCATCGAGGTCGCCCGCCTGCCGCAGGGTGGCACAAAGAAAGAGAACACGGGCGGCTTTTCGCTGCCGGTTTCGATTGACATCAAGCAGATCGAGCTGCCCGAGATCGCGCTTGGCGAAGCGCTGGCCGGCACCGGCATCGCCGAGCTTGCCGCCAAGGGCATGGTTCACGCCGACCGTTCGCCGCTCGGCATCGAGACCAGGCTCAACGTCTCGCGCAGTGACGGCAAGCAGGGCGTCGTCGATGCCGACATCGCGTTCGCGCCTGCCGACAACCGCATCGCGCTGAACATCCGCGCCTCAGAGCCCGCCGGTGGCATCATCGCCAATCTGCTCAATCTGCCCAACCAGCCGGCGGTCGAACTCGTCGTTTCGGGCGAGGGGCCTGCCGCCAACTGGAGCGGCAACGGCACCTTCGCCGTCGACGGCAAGGTCGTCACCCGCATTTCCGGCACCCACCAGCTGACCGACAACGGCAATGTCATTTCGGCCAAGGGCGACGGCGCGTTCGAGGATTTCCTGCCCGCCGCGCTGAAGCCGCTGCTCGCCGGCAACACCACTTTCGACATCGCAGGAACAAGGACTGTGACCGGTGGCGTCGACATCGAGCGCGCGACCGTCGCCAGCAGCGCGCTGACCGCCAATGCCGCCGGCTCGCTCAATCCGGAAGGTGCCGCCGACCTGTCGCTCGACGTCAAGGCCAATGAGGGCCCGATCGTGCTGAGCTTGGGCAGCGATGCCCAGCCGGTCACCGTTGCCATCAATGCTGCAAGCCTGCGCGCCTTCGGCGACGGCAAGGTGCCGGCCGTCGATTTCAGCGCCTCGCTGCTGTCGGTCATCGCCGGCAACACCGAGCTGCGCGACATTGCTGCCTCCGCTCATTCCGACAGCTTCGACATCGCCAACCGCAGCGGCCCGCTGTCGATCAAGCTCGGTGTTGCCGAACTCAAGACCGATGTCGCGACGCTCGCGCCGCTTGTCGCCGGCCGTGTCGCGGTCGACATGATAGGCTCCATCGGCAAGGATCAGGTCGTCGTCGATGAAGGCACGATCCGCAGCGATACGCTCAACGGCTCGCTCAACGCCAAGCTCAACCTGGCCGACCTGTCGCTTGAACTCGGCGTCAAGGCCGATGTCGCCTCCACAGCACTGCCCGCCGCCGTCCGCCTCGCGCTCGCCGAGCGTACCCAGTTTTCCGCCACCGCCAGCCGCGACGCCGAAGGCAGCTTCGCCGCCAATGCCATCGAGTTCACCTCCGGCGCGCTGACCGCCAGCGGCACGGCGCGGATCAAGGGCACCGATGTCGACGCCGACCTCAAGGGGTCCTTCGCCGACATCTCGTTGCTGTCCAAGGATGCCAAGGGCTCGGTCGACTTCGCGCTGACCGCCAAGGGCGCGCGCACCGCGCCCGACATTTCGCTCACCGTCACCAGCGATCGCATCGAGGCGGCGGCCCGAGAGATCACCGGCCTCAGCCTGAAGGCGACCGGCAAGATCGACCAGGCCAACCCGGCCGCCAATGTCGCGCTCACTGGCAACGTCGCCGGCCAGCCGCTTCAGGGCAGTGCCGTGCTCGCCACTGCCGACGGCAAGCGCCAGATCAAGGGCCTGTCCCTGTCGCTGGGCGAAAACAAACTATCCGGCGACCTTGTCCTCGACCAGGATTTCGCCCCGCTCGGCACCGTCAACATCGACATGCCCGACATCGGTCCGCTCGCAGCACTCGCGCTTGAGAAAGCTGAAGGTGATCTGCGCGGCACGATTAACTTCACCCGTTCCGGCGATGTCCCGCAGGCGACCGTCGAGGTGGGCACGGCTTCGCTCAAGCGCGGCGATCTCTCAGCCAGCGACGTTTCCATCAACGCCGACATCCTCAACTATCTCAAGGCGCCGGCGATCTCGGGCACGATCAAGGCCAAGTCGGTGACCTCGGGCAAGACGGTCATCTCGGGCATATCAGTCGATCTCAAGCGCGATGGCGAATGGACCGGTTTCTCCGGCGGCGCCACCGTCGCCGATATCCCGGCCAAGGCGGCAGGCCGCGTCAAGCTGGCAGGCGGCACCACGACCATCGAACTCGCCTCGGGCGAAGCCGTCATGCGCGGCATCAAGGCTGCCATCGCGCGCCCGACGACGGTCTCAATTGCTGGCGGCACGACGACGCTCGAGAAGCTTACGCTCAATCTCGGCGGCGGCACGGCGACCGTCTCCGGCACCGCCGGCTCTGCGCTCAATCTCAACGCCACGCTGGCTAACGTGCCGGCTTCGCTTGCCAACTCCTTCTCGCCCGGCCTCGGTGCCGCTGGTTCCATTTCGGGTACGGTCAAGGTGTCGGGCGCCGCCGCCAACCCGACCGTCGGCTACGACCTCAAGGTCGCGGGGGCGGCAACCTCGCAGACCACGGGCGCTGGCTTCGGCGCCATGAACATCGGTTCTACCGGCACCTTTGCCGGCGGCAAGCTCACCTTCCAGTCGACGATCAGCGAGGGGGCGGGCCTGGCGCTGAAGGGCGGCGGCACCGTCGTCACCGACGCCAAGCCGGTCGCGCTCGACCTCAATTTCGCGGGTCCCGTGCCATTCTCCTTCCTCGGCCGCACGCTCGCCGCACAGGGCATGGCGCTGAGTGGGTCGGCTGACGTCAATGTCCAGGTGCGCGGCCCCGCCACGTCGCCGGTCATCGGCGGCAGCATTCGCGCTTCCGGCGCACGGCTTTTGATCGCCCAGTCGGGCATCGCCATCAACGACATCAATCTTGATGTCGGCATCGCCGCCGGCGTTGCCCGCATCAACCGGCTGACAGGCGCTCTGTCGACCGGCGGTTCGCTGACTGCCAGTGGCACGGTCGGCACCAATGCCGCGCAGGGCTTCCCGGCTGATATCGCCATCAAGCTGACCGACGGCCGCTATACCGATGGTCGGGTCGTCACCGCCAATCTCGGCGGCGACATCGCCATCAAGGGCCCGCTGGTTTCGGCGCCGGTGCTGTCGGGAACGATCAACCTTGCCCGCACCGTCATCAGCATCCCGGAAAAATTCCCGGGCGCTTTGACCGCCGTCGACGTCAAGCACAAGAACGCGCCCAAGGCGGTCGTCGCCCAGCAGGAGGCGATGCGCCCGCCGGCCAAGGCGAGCGGCGGCAGCGGCGCGCTGATGCTCGATGTCACCGTCAATGCACCCAACCAGATCTTCGTCCAGGGCCGGGGCCTCGACGCCGAACTCGGCGGCACGCTGCGCCTGTCGGGATCGTCCGCGTCGCCGCAGGCCGTTGGCGAATTCACGCTGCGCCGGGGGCGCCTGTCCATTCTCGGCAAGCGGCTCAACTTCACCCGGGGCTCCGTCGGCTTCTCCGGCTCGCTGGTGCCGACGATCAACTTTGCCGCCGAGACGACCGCCGGCGATGCCACCGTCACGATCGGCATTACGGGCGAGGCCAACAATCCGAAATTCGCCTTCTCCTCGGTGCCGGCATTGCCTGAAGACGAAGTGCTGGCGCGGCTGATCTTCGGCCGTTCGATGTCGAACCTCTCGCCGCTGCAGATCGCCCAGCTCGCCGACGCCGCCGCCCAGATGGCCGGTATCGGCGGCTCCACATCGCTCTTGTCGAGCCTGCGCGCGACGCTCGGCGTCGACGACCTCGACATCAAGACCAACGAGCAGGGCGACACCTCGGTTGCCGTCGGCAAGTATCTGAACGACCGCACCTATCTGTCGATCGAGGCTGGCGACCAGCCCGGGTCCGGCAAGGCGACGATCGATCTCAATGTCGGCCGTGGCGTCAAGCTGCGCGGCCAGGCCACCGACGCCGGCGAGGCCAAGGGCGGCATCTTCTACGAGAAGGAATACTGAGCGGACTGCCGCTGCAGTAACCCCCGCACTGACATATCAGGCGATCTGTCGTGGTACTGCCGTAGGTTGTCGGGACCCGGCATATTAGCTTGGGGCGAAGATTCCGACGAATCCGCTGCGCACTACCATTTTTGCGCCAACTCTGTCGCTATCACGCGAACTGCCCACCTCCCAAAATTGCAAACTTACCCATGGGAACGATGACATCCGACCGTTTTGACAACGGCAATCGGATGCGAAATGGTAACGTTACAGCTTCAATGGGAGACGGAAATGACATTCTACAAGAGCAACTCTGATCTTGTTCCCGGCCACATCCGTGAGCTGGCGAAAAGCGCCGGGTCCGGCGAGATGGACCGTCGCGAGTTTCTGGCCCTGGCGAGCGCTTTCGGTGCCACGACGGCAATGGCCTACGGCATGCTGGGGTTGGCGGCGCCGACCGAGGCCCTGGCCCAGGAGCCCAAGAAGGGTGGCGTCATCCGCGTTTCGATGTTCGTGAAGGATCAGAAGGATCCGCGCAGCTATGACTGGCCGGAGATGGCCAACGTCACGCGCCAGTTCCTCGAGCCGCTGGTCAAATACACCCGCACCTTCACCTTCGAGCCGGCCCTGCTCGAAAGCTGGGAAATCAACGACGACGCCACCGAATACAAGCTCAACGTGCGCAAGGGCGTGACCTGGAACAACGGCGACGAGTTCAACGCCGACGACGTCATGTTCAACCTGCTGCGCTGGTGCGACAGTGCGGCTGAAGGCAACTCGATGGCCGCCCGCATGGGCGCGCTTGTCGATCCGGCGACGAAGAAGGCCAAGGAAGGCGCCATCACCAAGGTCGACGACTACACCATCGCGATCAAGTTCCCGGCGCCCGACATCACCTTCATTCCCGGCGTGTCGGACTATCCTGGTATCATCGTCCACCGCGACTTCGAAAAGAACGGCTCCAACCTTGTCAGCCATCCCATCGGCACCGGGCCTTTCGAGCTGGTCTCCTACGATGTCGGCTCCAAGGCCGTGCTCAAGCGGCGTGAGAACGGCAAGTGGTGGGGCGGCGAAGCCTATCTCGATGGCGTCGAGTTCATCGACTACGGTCCCGATCCGTCCGCAGCCGTCAACGCCTTCGAGGCGGGCGAAGTCGACACCAACTACGAAACCGTCGCCGACTATGTCGATATCCTCGACGGTCTTGGCCTGGTGAAGTCTGAGGTCGTGACCGCCGCGACGATCGTTGCGCGCTTCAACGTCAACAACAAGCCTTACGAGAACCAGAAGGTTCGCAACGCCATGCAGATGGCGGTCGACAACGCGACCGTGCTGCAGCTCGGTTATGGCGGCCGTGGCACGGTGGCGGAAAACCACCATGTCGCGCCGATCCACCCGGAGTATGTCGAGCTGCCGAAGAAGACCCGCGACGCCGCCGGCGCCAAGAAGCTGATGGAGGAGTCGGGTCACGCGGACTTCGAGCACGACCTCATCACCACCGACGAGGACTGGCACAAGAACACCGGCGACGCCATTGCCGCGCAGATCCGCGAGGCCGGCATCAAGGTCAAGCGCACCGTGCTTCCGGGCTCGACCTTCTGGAACGACTGGACCAAGTATCCGTTCTCGATGACCACCTGGAACATGCGCCCGCTCGGCGTGCAGATCCTGGTGCTCGGCTACAAGTCCGGCGAAGCCTGGAACGAAAGCGCATTCGCCAATCCGGACTTCGACAAGAAGCTGACCGAAGCCACGGCGCAGCCCGATGTCGAGAAGCGCAAGCTGCTGATGAAGGATCTCGAGCAGATTCTTCAGGACTCCGGCATCCTGATCCAGTCCTACTGGCGGTCGCTGTTCAACCACTCCGCCAAATATGTGATGAACCACGGCATGCATCCGACCAACGAGCACGACTTCCATAAGGTCTGGCTCGACAAGCAGGCATAAGCCGTCCACTGTTGAGGGGAGGGACGTTGGCGTCCCTCCCGCTGTTCGCCAGGCAGTCCCGGTCATGCCGGGCCGCCTGATACGGAGCCCAACCCAACAGGCAGGGGGCGACAGTGCTTTCATTCATCCTCAGGCGCCTCGGGGTCATCGGGCTGACGATGCTCTGCCTGACGCTTGTCGTCTTTTTCCTGATCAACCTCGATCCCAACCTGAAGAAGCTGGCGATCAGCCAGACCGAGATGCGCGCCACCTCCGAGCAGCTTGAAAGCTGGCTGCAGCGCAACGGCTATCGGCAGAACTTCTTCGTCCGCTATGGCCAATGGCTCGGGGTGATGCCGAAGCAGCCGAACATCGACCCGGCCACCGGACAGGCCGTGCCGCGCTTCTCCTTCTGCAACGAGCCGTCGGTGCCGCAATTCTCCGGCGTGCTGCAAGGCGATTTCGGCTGCTCGACCAAGTTCAAGACCACCGTCGCGTCAAAGCTGTTCCCCGCACTCGGTGCCACTGGCATCCTGATGTTCTGGGTCATGGTGACGATGGTGCCGATCGCGCTGTTGATCGGCATCTTCGCCGGCATGCGCGAGGGATCGCGCACCGACCGAACGCTGTCGGTGGCCTCGATCGCCACCACGGCGACCCCGGAATATGTCTCCGGCGTCATCTTCACCGTCATCTTCGCCTCATGGCTGGGCTGGTTCAACGGCTCGGCGGCAAGCGCCACATCGCAGGGCATCACCTTCTACAATTTCACCCTGCCTGTGATGACCATGGCGATCTATGGCATCGGCTACATCGCGCGCATGACCCGCGCCTCGATGGTCGAGGTCATGACCCAGCAATACATCCGCACCGCCCGGCTCAAGGGGCTTTCCTTTGGCAACGTGGTGGTCAAGCACGCTTTGCGCAACGCGCTGATTGCGCCGTTCACCGTCATCATGCTGCAGTTTCCATGGCTGCTCACCGGTGTTGTCATCGTCGAGACGATGTTCCGCTACCAGGGTTTCGGCTTCACGCTTGTTGAAGCCGCCGGCAACAACGACATCGACCTTCTGCTCGGCTGCTCGCTGGTCTCGGTCTTCGTGGTCCTGGTGACGCAGCTGATCTCCGATGTCGGCTACGCCTATCTCAATCCCCGCATCCGGGTTCAGTAGGAGACGGCCGCATGCAGATCGAATATATCGGCGGTTTCCAGGTCTTCCTCGGCGTGCTGGCCCGCTTCTGGCCGGTGTGGCTGGCGATGGCCATCGTGCTGGTCGCCAGCTTCAACTTCCGCAAGCATCTCGGTCTCTACGGCCAGCTCTTCGATTCAGGCGTCGGCATCGCCGGCGTGTCGATCTGCTTTTTCTGGCTGTTCACGGCGATCTTCGCCGCCGAGGTCGCGCCATTCGACCCGCTAGCGCAGATTCCCGTCATGAAGGATGCGCTGCCCGGTGCCATCGAGCCGGCATCCGGACTGACCTACCTCTTCGGCGGCGACAAGCTTGCGCGCGACGTGTTCTCGCGCATGGTCCATGGCAGCCAGATCGTGCTGATCATCGCGCCTGCCGCCACCATGTTCGCGCTGATGGTCGGCATCACGCTCGGGCTGCCGGCGGGCTATTATGGCGGACGTATCGACTCCGTCCTGTCGTTCCTCGCCAACCTCGTGCTGGCCTTCCCCGTCATCCTGCTGTTTTACCTGCTGGTCACGCCGGGGATCATGGACACGCCCATACCCTATGCGCTGGCGGGGTTGTTCTTCCTGTTCCCGATCATCTTCTTCTCGGTGCTGTTTTACACCCGCTTCAAGGACCGGCCGGACCGCATCTATCTGTTGCTCGGCATAACGCTTGTGTTCGGCGGCTGGATCTATGCCGGCCTCGTCTTCAATGCCGACCCGTTCGGCATCGTCTCGATCGAGCCCAACCAGCTCAACATCTTCGTCGCCGTCGTCTTCGCCTCCAGCCCCGGTGTGTTCCGCATCGTGCGTGGCCTGACCATGGACATCAAGACGCGCGACTACGTTGCCGCCGCCCAGACACGCGGCGAGACGCCTTGGTACATCATGCTGTGGGAGATCCTGCCCAACGCCCGTGGCCCCCTCATCGTCGATGCCTGCCTGCGCATCGGCTACACCACCATCCTGCTCGGCACGCTCGGCTATTTCGGCCTTGGCCTCGCGCCCGAAAGCCCCGACTGGGGCACCGCGATCAAGGACGCCAGCCGGTTGCTGCGCTCGTTCATCCACCCGGCACTGCCGCCGACAATCGCGCTGATGTCCTTCGTGCTCGGCCTCAACCTTCTTGCCGATGCGCTGCGCGAACAATCGATGAAGGATTGAAGGAGAGCGTCATGAACGAAGCCGTCAGAAACGCCACCGCCGAACCAATCCTCGAGATCGAGAACCTGTCGATCTCCTTCTTCACCCGGCGCGGTGAAATCCCCGCGGTGATGGACTTCTCCTGCACCGTCATGCCGGGCGAGGCGATGGGTATCGTCGGCGAGAGCGGTTGCGGCAAGTCGACGGTTTCGCTCGGCATCATGCGCGACCTCTCCAACATCGGAAAGATCGTCGGCGGCCGCATCAGGTTCCAGGGCAAGGACATGGGCGACATGTCCGACGAGGAGCTGCGCTCCATCCGCGGCAACAAGATCGCCATGATCTACCAGGAGCCGATGGCCAGCCTGAACCCGGCGATGAAGGTCGGCCAGCAGCTGATGGAAGTGCCGATGATCCACGACAAGGTGTCGAAGGACGAGGCCTACAAACGCGCCCTCGAAATGGTGCGCTCCGTCAAGCTGCCCGATCCCGAGCGCATGATGCGCTCGTTCCCGCATCAGCTTTCCGGCGGCCAGCAGCAGCGCATTGTCATCGCCATGGCGCTGTTGTCCAATCCGGCGCTGCTGTTGCTCGACGAGCCGACCACCGCGCTCGATGTCACCGTCGAGGCCGGCATTGTGCAACTGGTCAAGGGGCTGGGGAAGCAGTTCGGCACCTCGATGATCTTCGTGTCGCACAATCTCGGCCTGATCCTCGAGACCTGCGACCGCATCACGGTGATGTATTCAGGCGAGGCGGTCGAGACCGGCTCGATCAAGGACGTCTTCGACCGGATGCGCCATCCCTATACGCAAGGGCTGTTCCGCTCGATCCCGTTGCCGGGAGCGGACAAGAATTCGCGCCCGCTTGTCGCCATTCCCGGCCAGCTGCCGCTGCCGCACCAGCGCCCCAAGGGCTGCAATTTCGGCCCGCGCTGCCACCATTTCGTTGAAGGCCTGTGCAACGCCGACGAGATCCCGATGATCCCGGTCACTGGTCACGACGGCCATTTCAGCCGCTGCGTGCGCTTCAACGAGATCGACTGGACGGCCTTTCCGCCCGGTGCCGAAAAGAAGCACGAGCCGGTCAAGCCCGGGGCGCCCGTGCTGAGGATCGAGGACCTGAAAAAATACTACCGCGTCGGCGGCAACGAGGTGTTCGGCTCGAGCGGCGAGGGCAGGGTCGTCAAGGCCAACGAGACGATCAGCTTCCAGGCGCGCGAATCCGAGACCGTCGCCATCGTCGGTGAATCCGGCTGCGGAAAGTCGACTTTGGCCAAGGTGCTGCTCGGCCTCGAGACGGCAAGCTCCGGCAAGGTGCTGCTCGGCAACAAGGAGATCCAGTCGACCGGCATCGAGGACCGTGACGTCGCGACAGTGTCGGCGATCCAGATGGTATTCCAGAACCCGTTCGACACGCTCAACCCGAGCCATTCGGTCGGGTCGCAGATCGTCCGCACGCTGGAAAAATTCAAGATCGGCAAGACCGCCGCTGATCGAAAGCAGCGCATGCTGGAACTGCTTGATCTGGTCAAGCTGCCACGCGCTTTCGCCGAACGCATGCCGCGCCAGCTCTCGGGCGGGCAGAAGCAGCGCATCGGCGTTGCCCGTGCCTTTGCCGGTGAGGCCCGTGTCGTCGTCGCCGACGAGCCGGTTTCGGCGCTCGACGTCTCCGTCCAGGCGGCGGTGACCGAGCTTTTGATGGACATCCAGCGCAAGTCGAAGACGACGATGCTGTTCATCAGCCACGACCTCTCCGTGGTGCGCTACATCGCCGACCGCGTGGTGGTCATGTATCTTGGCCACATCGTCGAGCAGGGCACCACCGACCAGATTTTTTCCCCTCCCTATCACCCGTATACGGAAGCACTGCTCTCGGCGATTCCGATCGCCGATACGTCGGTGGTGAAGAAACACATCGTGCTGGAGGGCGACATTCCCTCGGCGATGAACCCGCCGTCGGGCTGCCCGTTCCAGACGCGCTGCCGCTACAAGTCCCAGGTGCCGGGCAATCTCTGCGAAACCCAGGTGCCGCCGGTGCGCGAGATGGGAGGTGGCCACCAGATCAAGTGCCACCTGCCGCCCAGCGCCTTCGATGCCATGGAGCCGGTCATCAGCATGGGCAAGGGCGCGGTATCGGGCGCGCACGACATCACGCCGGAGGCGTGAAGGGTGGGGTGGCGAGGTCGTTCCTCTACGCTTTCGCCAACCTCTGTTGACGGGTTACGGGAGTGTCTATCTTCTCGGCTGAGCAACAAGTCGCAGGTATGGTGCGCCTGTGTTCAGTTCGGGGGGAGCAATGGGAGAAGGGACAAGGATCGGGGACCATGAGACTGCCAATTTCGGACGGCGGTCCATCGCATTTCAGTCCTCTAATGGCCTCTACTCCGTAGAGATAGACGAGTCCAATCAGGACGAGATTTTTGTCCTGTTCGACGGACAGCAGTTGAAATGGCATGTTTTCGTCAAAAGCGTGCAGGATGGCGTGTTCAGCTTGCAAGGCATGACCGGGGGGATCGGCGATCCTTACCAGGATGGAGGGGACTGGTTCGAACTTATCCTCAGCTCCGCTGCCGTCCTCCGATATTGGGGCAATCAGGTTCTAGTCCACGAAGACGATGAGGTGATGCCGGAGGCTTGATCAGGTGCGGGCGTGGAGAGGTTCTCCACGCCTTTGCCTTTTCTTGCTGTCGCGATTGAAGCGGTTCCGGCTTTCCAGAGACGCCTCATTTCTTCGCGCCCCCCTCTGCCCTGCCGGGCATCTCCCCCTCAAGGGGGGAGATCAGGCCACCATCGCCCTCGCAGCCAATCGGCAGCCTTGCAAGCCTGATCCTTGCAACGTCGCAGGATGGGTGTCGTCGAGGACGCGACTGATCTCCCTCCTTGTGGGGGAGATGCCCGGCAGGGCAGAGGGGGGTGCGAAGGATCGCTACATGGATGATTGGATGTCACCATCTGTCACCATCACGCGTGGATAGCCGCGCCCGATTTTCCACGCCCTCCGAACCTCCCGTACAATCCACTCCAGTTCCTCCCACGGGAACGCCGGTCGCGACGGTGATCAGTGGGGAGGAGCCGGCGCCTCCGGCGACGGGCCAACGTAGCTCATCGCCCGGGGAGGTTCCGCCGAAAGGTTCCCCTCCCGGGACTACGCCCGGGGTGCGCTGGACGAGCGCTAGTGAGACCACCGAAGAGCGCAAATGCTAAAGGTGGCCTGCGGAAGCGGAACAGGCGGGAACAGAAATCGCCGGCGGAGCGCGAGGTTCGCGCCACATATCACTAATCGGAAGGCACGGCCTCGCGCCCCGCTTCCCGAACTTTTCTCCCGACACGGGAGTGTTCTTTGACAATGGCCAGACCGGAAACGGGGCGTGGCAGTGAAGAAACTTGGCTCCCCTCATCCTGAGCCTGTCGAAGGATGGGAAGCCGATCTCGGCAGCGATCGGCGGCAACGCCGACGCGGTCATCCCGGCCGAGCGGAGCGAGAGCGGGGATGACGCGTGGTGTTGGGGCATTTTTCCTTCATCCTGCCCCAGCGGAATTGCGTCACTCAGACCTCTCAAATCCTGACCAAAATAATCATCTTATTTTTGAATAAAATCAAACACTTGCGCAAAAAATTGACCAATTGATAAAAAATTAGAACGTGCTACGCTTCCTCAAAACGAGAATAAACTGGGGAACTGGAATGGCAGAAGGTCTTTTCAAGGAAGGCATCGTCGGCGGCCGCCTTGCGCCCACTCAATACGCCGAGAATTTCTCCGACCTGCACCCGGCGCTGGACCACCACGAGGCGCTGGTGGAGTCCGATCGTTGCTATTTCTGCTACGACGCGCCGTGCATGCAGGCATGCCCGACATCGATCGACATCCCGATGTTCATCCGCCAGATTTCGACTGGCAATCCGATCGGTTCGGCCAAGACCATCTTCGACCAGAACATTCTCGGCGGCATGTGCGCCCGTGTCTGCCCGACCGAGACATTGTGCGAGGAAGTCTGCGTCCGCGAGGTCGCCGAGGGCAAGCCGGTGCAGATCGGCCGCCTGCAACGCTACGCCACCGATGTGGCGATGGCGCAGGGCAAGCAGTTTTACCAGCGCGCCGAGCCGACCGGCAAGAAGATCGCCGTCGTCGGTGCAGGCCCGGCTGGTCTTGCGGCCGCGCACAGGCTCGCGCGCCATGGCCATGAGGTGACCATCCTCGAAGCCCGGCCAAAGGCCGGCGGCCTCAACGAATATGGCATCGCCGCCTATAAGAGCACCGACGATTTCGCCCAGGCCGAAGTCGACTACGTCACAGCAATCGGTGGCATTACGACCGAAAACGGCAAGGCGCTCGGCCGCGACTATCATCTCGCCGATCTGGCCGCCTCTTACGACGCCGTGTTCCTCGGCCTCGGCCTTGCCGGCGTCAACGCGCTGCGCGCCGAGGGCGAAGACGCTTCAGGCGTCTCCAATGCGGTCGACTTCATCTCCACCTTGCGCCAGTCGAGCGATCTCGCCGGCCTGCCGGTCGGGCGCCGCGTCGTCGTCATCGGCGGCGGCATGACGGCCGTCGACGCCGCCGTGCAGTCCAAGCTGCTCGGCGCCGAGGAGGTGACGATCTGCTACCGCCGCGGCCAGGAGCACATGAACGCTTCGGGCTTCGAGCAGGATCTGGCCGCTGCCAACGGCGTCGTCATCCGCCACTGGCTGCAGCCCAAGCAGGTCATCGCCGACGGCGGCAAGGTGGTCGCCATCGAGCTCGAATACACCGCCATGAAGGGCGACAAGCTCGCCGGCACCGGCGAGATCGTCAGGCTCGCCGCCGACCAGGTGTTCAAGGCGATCGGCCAGAGCTTCGAGCCGGCAGCACTCAACGGCAGCGGCGTTTCGATCGCCATGGAAGGCGGCCGCATCAAGGTCGATGGCGAAGGGCGTACATCGCTCGCCAAGGTCTGGGCCGGTGGCGACTGCATCGCAGGCGGCGACGATCTGACCGTCTCGGCTGTGGCGCAAGGACGCGACGCGGCTGAATCGATCAACCGCGCCCTGATCGGCTGAGGGAGGACAAGATGGCAGACATCCGCAACAATTTCGTCGGCATCAAGTCGCCCAACCCGTTCTGGCTGGCCTCCGCGCCACCCACCGACAAGGCCTACAACGTCGTCCGCGCCTTCAAGGCGGGTTGGGGCGGTGTCGTGTGGAAGACGCTGGGCGAGGAAGGCCCGCCTGTCGTCAACGTCAACGGCCCGCGCTATGGCGCGATCTGGGGTGCCGACCGCCGCCTGCTCGGCCTCAACAACATCGAGCTGATCACCGATCGCGACCTGCAGACCAATCTGCGCGAGATCAAGCAGGTCAAGATGGACTGGCCCGACAGGGCCATCGTCGTGTCGCTGATGGTGCCGTGCGTCGAGGAAGCCTGGAAGGCGATCCTGCCGGTCGTCGAGGAGACCGGCGCCGATGGCATCGAGCTCAATTTCGGCTGCCCGCATGGCATGTCGGAACGCGGCATGGGTGCGGCCGTCGGCCAGGTGCCCGAATATATCGAAATGGTCGTGCGCTGGTGCAAGCAAAACACGCGCATGCCCGTCATCACCAAGCTGACGCCCAACATCACCGACGTGCGCAAGCCGGCGCGCGCGGCGCATGCCGGCGGCACCGACGCGGTGTCGCTGATCAACACCATCAACTCGATCACCGGCGTCAACCTCGACAGCTTCGCGCCGGAGCCGACAATCGACGGCAAGGGTTCGCATGGCGGCTATTGCGGCCCGGCGGTCAAGCCGATCGCCATGAACATGGTGGCCGAGATCGCGCGCGACCCTGAGACGGCCGGACTGCCGATTTCGGGCATCGGCGGCATCACCACCTGGCGCGATGCGGCTGAGTTCATGGCGCTCGGTGCCGGCAACGTTCAGGTTTGCACAGCGGCGATGACCTACGGCTTCAAGATCGTGCAGGAAATGATCGCCGGTCTCGAAAACTGGATGGACGAGAAGGGCCACCGCTCGCTCGACGACATTGTCGGCCGCGCCACGCCCAATGTCACCGACTGGCAGTATCTCAACCTCAACTACGTCGCCAAGGCGCATATCGACCAGGACGCCTGCATCAAGTGCGGCCGCTGCCACATCGCCTGCGAGGACACTTCGCACCAGGCGATCACCAGCATGGTCGACGGTGTCAGGCACTTCGAGGTGATCGACGAGGAGTGCGTTGGCTGCAATCTCTGCGTCAACGTCTGCCCGGTCGAGAACTGCATCACCATGGAGCCCCTGGCCGTCGGCGCCATGGACAAGCGCACCGGCAAGCCGGTGTCGCCGCATTATGCCAACTGGACGACGCATCCCAACAACCCGATGGCCAAGGTGGCGGCGGAGTAGGGAGCCATGGACGACAGGAGCGAGATCGTCGAACTCGCTCTTGCCTGGGCGGAGGCGATCGTTGCCAATGACGCCGCTGCCATTGGCCACTTCATGACCGACGATTGGGTCATCGTCGGCCCCGACGGTGCGACATCCAAAACAGATTTTCTCGCCTTGGTCGCCTCGGGCGACCTCACCCACGATATGATGCGAACTGCCAGCGAACCACGCGTCGAACTCTACGGCGCGACCGCGGTCTACACCGCGCGCGTCGTCAACAGCGGCCATTTTCGCGGTCAGCGTTTTACGGCCGACGAATGGACCAGCGATGTCTTCGCCCGTCACGGAACCGGCTGGAAGTGCGTGCTCAGCCACGTGACGCCGGCGAGCAGGCAAGACGGATCCGGAGCAGAGCTCAACATTTAGGCATCGTCATCAATGAAATTTTTCGTCGTAGCTATTGCGGATAAAATTTATCCAAGATATTAATTATCGACGATAAAGGAGATGGCGATGAAGCTTGGTGATGGCGTGGAGGCGGCGATCCATTGCGCGGCGATGCTGGCCGGAGTCGACGGCGACGGCACGCTGCCCGGCAATGTCATGGCCGTGGCCTTCGGCCTGTCGCCGAGCTACCTGCTCAAGCACCTCAAGGCGCTGACGGGGGCAAGGATCCTGGAATCTGTGCCCGGCCCGAACGGCGGCTACCGCCTGGCGCGGGCGGCGGAAAAAATCACGCTGCTCGACATCGTGCTGGCGATCGAGGGCAGGGAACCGGCGTTTCGCTGCGGCGAGATCAGGCAGAAGGGCAGCTATGCGCTTGACCCGTCGGCCTATGTGAAGCCCTGCGGCATCAATGTCGCCATGCTCAAGGCCGAGCGGGCCTATCGCGCGGCACTTGCTGAAACCAGGCTCTCCGACATCGTCGCCGATTTCAATGCCACCGCGGATCAACGCATCGTCGCCGCCAGTTGCGCCTTCGTGGCACTGAACCAGCGGCCGCAGAACTCCAAGCAAAGACTTATCAACGAAAGGAAGATGCCATGAAACCCAGATTGAATTTCTATACTGCCGCACCCGAGCTGACGAAGCTTCTGGTCTCGCTCAACACCGCCATCAACGAATGTGGGCTCGAAGTCGGCTTGCTGCACCTGATCAAGCTGCGCGCGTCGCAGATCAATGGCTGTTCCTACTGTGTCGACATGCACAGCCGCGAAGCCAAGCACGACGGCGAGACCGAGCAGCGCCTCTGGCTGGTAGCTGCCTGGAAGGAATCGCCGCTGTTCAGCGAGCGCGAGCGCATGGCCTTTGCCTGGACCGAAGCCGTCACCAACATTGCCGATGCGGGTGTTCCGGGGGAACTCTATGCCGAAGCGCAAAAGCACTTCTCGGGAGAAGAGCTGGTCAAGCTGACCATGGCGGTCGGCATGATCAACACATGGAACCGGCTTTGCGTGACGTTCCACGCCGTTCATCCGGTCGCCGAAGCCAAGGCCGCCTGATTCACAAACCAAAAGACGTTTTGCAGCGATCGCCGGAAGGCGGTCGCCATGGGGGACTTATGTTCGACATTTCGACTCTGGCCTTTGTCGGCCGGCTGCTGCTTGGCGGCGCTTTCGTTTTTGCCGGCTTGCGCAACATCGCCAATACCAAACTGCTCACCGGCATGATGACCACTCGCGGCGTGCCGCAGGCAGGGGTGGTCCTTTGGGGCGGGATCGTACTGCAGATCGTTGCCGGCTTGATGCTGATGGTCGGCTTCCACGCAGCCTATGCGGCAGCGGCGCTCATCGTGTTCCTGGTTGCAGGGACGCTGATGTTCCACAATTTCTGGGACCACCAGGGTCCGGATCGCGCCTCCCGGATCAACGGGGTGGTCAGCAACGTGGCTCTGGCCGGCAGTTTCCTGCTGGTGATCGCGGCTGGCCAATAGAGCCGATCGCTGTCGAGAAACTGATTCAGCTCTTTGATCTAAGCCATTCATGCAAAAGCAGGCCGAGGATGCGCGAGGCATCTTCGATCTGCCTCTTTTCGTCGCTGCAAGTGGTGCTTTTTGCTGTGTCCGGACACGAAAACGCCTGCATCGGGACGGCTCTCATGTTTCAATGAACGCTGCGGCCTGTCGTGATTGGCGGGCCGCCAAGCCGACGGCGAAGATGAGACCCGCCATGACCCGAGCTCCCAAGAAAAGCGAAACGCTGGAAATCAGGATCCCGCACGAGACCAAGCAGGCCCTGATGGCCCGCAGCCGTGCCGAGGGCAGACCGGCGAGCGAGGTCGTGCGCAGTTTCATCGACGCCTATCTGGCCGAGGCGGCATGTTCTCCACCCCAGACAGCATGGGAAAGAAGCATGGCCAAGTTTCGCACCTATTCTCGACCCGCAATGGCATTGCTAGCGGCCTTCGTCGCGGTTGGCGGCGTCAGTCTGGCGGTATCGCCGGCGACCGCGCTGCCTGACCTGCAGGCCGCATTCAAGGAGCTCGATGCCGACGGCAACGGCGTCATCAGTTCGAGCGAGTTCGGCAGCGGTACGCTGATCCGCAAGTTCAAGACAGGAGCCGCCGACGCCCCGGAGCCAGAGGCTCGATTGCCGCCTGATACGCCTCCCCCGGGGATGATGTTTGTCATGCGCGCCGCGCCCGGCGCAGCAGGTAGCAAACCGGTCATCCTCGCCGTGCGCGTTCCTGGCAGGGGCGCAGGTCTCGGCAGTCCGACGGAGATCCGTGCCAGCGAGTTCGCGCAGATGGATATCGACCATGACGGTCGGCTGAGCTTCCCCGAATTCGAAGCGCATCATCGCTCGCTTGTCGACAAGGCCTTTGCCGCAGTGGACGCCAACAAGGACGGTTTGCTGTCGGCCAGCGAGCTTGCCCAGGCCAATGCGGGCGATGGCGATGGTCCGGCGCTGATTGCTGCGTTTGACAGCGATGCCGATGGCCGGCTGTCGCGCCAGGAATTCATGGCACCGCGAGGGTAGGAGCGTGGGCCCAACTGGCCGCTGTTTCTTGCGGCGGTCAGTTGGCCTTCGGCTTGAGTCCTTCGAGGAAAAGCTGTTCGAGGAAGCGTGCGGCGTCCTCGAAGCGGCCATCGCCGCCACGGTCGGGGCCGAGCACGGCGCGGACCTGGACGTCGAAATCGGCATAATGCTGGGTCGTCGCCCAGATCGCGAAGATCAAATGCCATGGGTCGGCCTTGGCGACTTTGCCTGCGCGCATCCAGCCCCTGATGACCTCGACCTTCTCGTCCACCAGCGTCTTCAGTTCGCCTTCGAGCATCGCCATGATGCGCGGTGCGCCCTGCAGGATCTCGTTGGCGAAGAGCCGGCTTTCCCGGGGGAAGTCCCGCGCCATTTCGAGCTTGCGCCTGATGTAGCTGCGTAGCTCGGTCATCGGGTCGCCGATATCGTCGAGCTCCTTCAGCGGCGCCAGCCAGGTGTCGAGCAGCCGGTGCATCAGCGTCTCGTGGATGTCTTCCTTGCGGCGGAAATAATAGAGCAAATTGGGCTTCGACATGCCCGCCGCCTCGGCGATCTGGTCGATGGTCGAGCCCCTGAAGCCGTTGGTCGAAAACACCTCCAGCGCGGCCTCGAGGATGACCTCGCGCTTTTCTTTCTGGATGCGGGTGCGACCGCGCGGTGTCGAGCCTTCCATGGTCATCACGTCCCGCATGCGAGGGTGGGTGCCGACGCCATCTGGACCAATCGGCTGGACCAGTTCTTGCCGACCTGTGGAGCGCGCCTCAGAAGCCGCATTTCCGGTAGTAATCCCTTGACCGCCAATGCGGCGGTGCTAACGTTTGTCCAATCGGTCAAAAAATTGCGTAGCATGAAAACGCACCGAAGACCAAGCGTTGGCCGTACCGAACCCGGGGAAGAAAGGAAAGCTTGGTCATGTCGGACAGGCTAAAAGTTACGCCCAACGATCTCAGCGCATTCTGGATGCCGTTCACCTCGAACAGGCAGTTCAAGCAGGCGCCGCGCATGATGGTTGCGGCAAAGGACATGCATTACACGGCCAGCGACGGCCGCAAGATTCTCGACGGCACCGCAGGCCTGTGGTGCGTCAATGCCGGCCACTGCCGGCCCAAGATCACCGAGGCGATCCAGAAACAGGCCGCCGAGCTCGACTATGCCCCGGCGTTCCAGATGGGCCACCCGATCGTCTTCGAACTGGCCAACCGCCTCGTCGACATCGCGCCCAAGGGCATGGACCATGTATTCTTCACCAATTCCGGTTCGGAGTCGGTCGACACGGCCCTCAAGATGGCGATCGCCTATCACCGGGTGAAGGGCGAGGGCGCACGTACCCGTCTCATTGGCCGCGAGCGTGGCTATCACGGCGTCAATTTCGGCGGCATCTCGGTCGGCGGCATCGTCACCAACCGCAAGATGTTCGGTACGCTGCTCGGCGGCGTCGACCACATGCCGCACACACATCTGCCGGCCAAGAACGCCTTCACCAAGGGTGAGCCTGAGTATGGCGCGGAGCTTGCCGACGAACTCGAGCGGATCGTGACACTGCACGACGCCTCGACCATCGCTGCCGTCATCGTCGAGCCGGTCGCCGGCTCCACTGGCGTGCTGATCCCGCCGAAGGGCTATCTGCAGAAACTGCGCGAAATCTGCACCAAGCACGGCATCCTGTTGATCTTCGACGAGGTCATCACCGGTTTCGGCCGCCTCGGCACGCCGTTCGCGTCCGATTACTTCGGCGTCATTCCTGATATCATCACCACCGCCAAGGGTGTCTCCAACGGCGTCATCCCGATGGGCGCGGTGTTCGTGAAGAAGGAAATCCACGACGCCTTCATGACCGGGCCGGAACACCTGATCGAGTTCTTCCACGGCTACACCTATTCGGGCAACCCGATCGCCTCGGCCGCGGCACTCGCCACCCTCGACACCTACAAGGAAGAGGGCTTGCTGACCCGCGGCGCCGAACTTGCGTCTTATTGGGAAGATGCGCTGCATTCGCTGAAGGGCGAACCGCACGTTATCGACATCCGCAATATCGGCCTGATCGGCGCGATCGAGCTGCAGCCGATTGCCGGCAGCCCGAGCAAGCGCGCGTTCTCGGCCTTCGTGAAGGCGTTTGAGCGCGGCGCGCTGATCCGGACCACCGGTGACATCATCGCGCTGTCGCCGCCACTGATCATCACCAACGGCCAGATCAACGAGTTGATCGATCACGTCCGTGAAGTGCTGAGGATGGTGGATTGACCTATCAGGCGCGGCAGCAGGCCACGAGCGAAGTGCTTGTGGACGATGACAAGGTCCGCGTCACGCGCTGGGATTTCGATCCCGGCGCGGAAACACGTTGGCACAGGCATGGCATGGACTATGTCGTGACGACGATCACGCCTTGCTCGTTTCTGCTGGAGGAGCCGGGTGGCGGTGTCAGGCGTGTCGACATGGCTGCCGGCTTGGCCTACAGGCGGGATGAAGGCGTCGAGCACAATGTGGTCAATGGCGGCGACAAGCCGATGTCGTTCGTTGAAGTCGAACTGAAAGCATAAGGGTCCGAACCATGGCCGCACCTGGCGAGAATCTCCGAATCAATTCAGATCGTTTGTGGGATTCGCTGATGGAGATGGCGAAGATCGGACCCGGCATTGCCGGCGGCAACAACCGCCAGACCCTGACCGACGAGGACGGCGAGGGCCGCCATCTGTTCAAGCGGTGGTGCGACGAAGCCGGCCTTGAAATGGGCATCGACGAGATGGGCACGATGTTTGCCCGCCGCGAAGGCACCGACCCCGAAGCGCTGCCGGTCTATGTCGGCAGCCATCTCGACACCCAGCCGACGGGCGGCAAGTTCGACGGCGTGCTCGGCGTGCTCGGCGGGCTTGAGGTGATCCGCTCACTCAACGATCTCGGCATCAAGACGAAGCATCCCATCGTCGTCACCAACTGGACCAACGAGGAAGGCACGCGCTTTGCCCCGGCCATGCTGGCATCGGGCGTGTTTGCCGGCGTGCTCGAGCAGGATTTCGCCTATGCCCGCAAGGACGCGCATGGCAAGAGCTTCGGCGACGAGCTGGAGCGCATCGGCTGGAAAGGCACCGAGAAGGTCGGCGCCCGCAAGATGAAGGCGTTCTTCGAGCTGCATATCGAGCAGGGACCGATCCTCGAGGACGAAGAGATTGAAATCGGCGTCGTCACCCATGGACAGGGCCTGAAGTGGCTGCAGGTGACCTTGACCGGCATGGAAGCACATACCGGCTCGACACCGATGTACAAGCGCCGCAACGCCGGCCTCGGCATGGCGCGGGTGACCGAACTCGTGCACGAGATCGCCATGGACTACCAGCCCGACGCCGTTGGCGCGGTCGGTCACATGGAGGTCTATCCCAACTCGCGAAACATCATCGCCGGGCGTACCGTCTTCACCATCGACATCCGCTCGCCGGAGAAGGAAGTGCTCGATGCCATGGACGGCCGCATCCGCGAGGGTGTGGCGACGATCTGCGAGGCGCTCGACATTTCCTTCGAGATCGAGCAGGTCGGCCACTTCGATCCCGTCGCCTTCGACCCGGATTGCGTCAAGGCCGTGCGCGACGCCGCCGACCGGCTCGGCTACAGCCATCGTGACATCGTCTCGGGCGCCGGCCACGACGCCTGCTGGATCAACCGCGTGGCGCCGACGGCAATGGTGTTTTGTCCCTGCGTCGACGGGCTGAGCCACAACGAAGACGAGGAAATCTATCCCGAATGGGCCGCCGCCGGCTGCGACGTGCTGTTCCATGCCGTGGTGGAGACCGCGGAGATCGTGGAGTGAGTTTTTGGGCCGACATTGCCGCGCTGGCAGCCCTTTCCCATCAAGGGGAAGGGCGGCTTGCGCTTGGCCTGCGTGGAGTGTCTGCCCTTACATGATGTGAAACTTTGCCGAAGCGCTCGCAAAGAAGCGCGGCAGCAATTGGGGAACTGAAGAATGACCAAAGTCATCCGAAACGGCACCGTCGTCACGGCCGACCGGACGTGGAAGGCCGACGTGCTGATCCAGCATGGCAAGATCGTCGCCATCGGCGACAACCTGCATGCCGACCACGAGTTCGACGCCACCGGCTGCTACATCATGCCCGGCGGCATCGATCCGCACACCCATCTCGAAATGCCGTTCATGGGCACCTATTCGGCCGACGACTTCGAGAGCGGCACGCGCGCCGCACTTTCCGGCGGAACGACGATGGTTGTCGATTTCTGCCTGCCGTCGCCCGGCCAGTCGCTGCTCGAAGCGCTGCAGATGTGGGACAACAAGACCTCGAAGGCCTGTTCCGACTACTCGTTCCACATGGCGATCACCTGGTGGGGCGAGCAGGTGTTCAACGAGATGGCCCAGGTCGTCGACAAGGGCATCACCTCGTTCAAGCATTTCATGGCCTACAAGGGCGCGCTGATGGTCGACGACGACGAGATGTACTCGTCGTTCAAGCGCTGCGCCGAGCTTGGCGCGCTGCCGCTGGTGCATGCCGAAAACGGCGACGTCGTCGCCCAGCTGTCGGCCAAGCTGCTGGCCGAGGGCAACAATGGCCCCGAGGCGCACGCCTATTCGCGCCCGCCGGAAGTCGAGGGCGAGGCGACCAACCGCGCCATCATGATCGCCGACATGGTGGGTTCGCCGCTTTACGTCGTGCACACCTCCTGCGAACAGGCGCATGAGGCGATCCGCCGGGCTAGGCAGAAAGGCATGCGCGTCTATGGCGAGCCGCTGATCCAGCATCTGGTGCTCGACGAGACCGAATATTTCAACAAGGACTGGGACCACGCGGCGCGCCGGGTGATGAGCCCGCCCTTCCGCAACAAGCTGCACCAGGATTCCTTGTGGGCCGGCCTGCAGGCGGGCTCGCTGCAGGTGGTGGCGACCGACCATTGCTCGTTCACCACTGATCAGAAGCGTACCGGTGTCGGCAACTTCACCAAGATCCCCAACGGCACGGGCGGTCTCGAGGACCGCATGCCGGTGCTGTGGACCAAGGGCGTCAACACCGGGCGCCTCACGATGAACGAGTTCGTGGCGGTGACCTCGACCAACATCGCCAAGATCCTCAACATGTATCCGAAGAAGGGCGCGATCGTTGAAGGTGCCGATGCCGACATCATCGTCTGGGACCCGAAGCGCAAGAAGACCATCGCGGCGAAGAGCCAGCAGTCGGTCATCGACTACAACGTCTTCGAGGGCATCGAGGTGACCGGCCTGCCGCGCTTCGTCTTCACCCGTGGCGAGCTGGCGATCCAGGAGCACGAGGTCAGGGCTCATCCCGGTCATGGCGAGTTCGTTGCCCGCGAGCCGCACGCCGCGGTCAACCGGGCGCTGTCGCAGTGGAAAGAGATCACCGCGCCGCGCAAGGTCGAACGGACAGGCATTCCGGCGACCGGGGTCTAGGCGACTTGCGGCGGCCGGCGATCGCGGGCCGCCGGGACATGCTTGCGGCCGCTGTCGGCTCTCGCTGCGGCCGTAACGACCTGCAACACGTGCAGGCGATTTCCAAACGTACCGAACAGGGATGGCGACCGCGTCTGGCGGTCGCAAGGATGGCGCAGGAACCAGCCCGGTTTCACAGGCCAGGAAAAACATCCCGATCAAGTGGACGCCTCCCTCAACTTCGGAGAGGATGGCATGATGTGGGGTAAAGTCGGGCAATGCTCATGACAGTCAATCAAGCCACGGCGACAAGCGTCGGTAGCGCCGTCGTCGAAGCCAGAAAGCTGGGGCTGACCTTCCAGACCAATGACGGCCCGGTGCGGGCGTTGTCGGACGTCAATCTGACCATCAACAAGGGCGAGTTCGTCTCCTTCATTGGGCCTTCAGGCTGCGGCAAGACGACGTTCCTGCGGGTGATCGCCGATCTCGAGCAGCCGACCGAAGGCACGATTTCGATCAATGGCATGACGCCCGAACAGGCGCGCCAGGCCCGCGCCTATGGCTATGTCTTCCAGGCAGCGGCGCTGTTTCCGTGGCGGACCATCGAGAGCAATGTCGGGCTGCCGCTCGAGATCATCGGCCTGTCCAAGGCCGAGCAGCAGGAGCGCATCAAGCGCACGATGGATCTGGTCAATCTCACCGGCTTCGAGAAGAAGTATCCCTGGCAGCTCTCAGGCGGCATGCAGCAGCGCGCCTCGATCGCGCGCGCGCTCGCCTTCGACGCCGATCTTCTGCTGATGGACGAGCCGTTCGGCGCGCTCGACGAGATCGTGCGCGACCATCTCAACGAGCAGTTGCTCAGGCTGTGGCGGCAGACCAACAAGACGATCTGCTTCGTCACCCACTCGATCCCCGAGGCCGTCTACCTGTCGACACGCATCGTCGTCATGTCGCCGCGCCCGGGCCGGGTCACCGACGTCATCGAGTCGACGCTGCCCACGGAGCGGCCGCTCGACATCCGCGAGAGCCCGGAATTCCTGGCGATCGCAGCGCGTGTCCGTGACGGGCTGCGCGCCGGCCATTCCTACGAGGATTGAGCCGCGATGGATCGCCTCAGAGACCGGGTTTTTCCCGTCATCGCCATCCTGCTGGTCATCGTCGCGGCATGGTATGCGTTCGCCGTCTACATGAACGCGCCGTTCCAGCGCGATCTCGACCGGCGCGCAGGCCTGACACCAGGCACCGTGGAATTCATCGGCAAGACGTTGTCGCAGCCGAAGCCGACGATGCCCGCACCACACCAGGTGGCGCAGAATTTCTTTGAAAACACCTTCTTGCGGAAGGTGACCAGCGCGCGCAGCCTCGTCTACCATTCGTGGGTGACGCTGTCGTCGACACTGCTCGGCTTCACCTTCGGTACCGCCCTCGGCATCCTGATCGCCGTCGGCATCGTCCATGTCATTGCGCTCGACCGCTCGCTGATGCCGTGGATCATCGCCTCGCAGACGATCCCGATCCTTGCTGTGGCACCGATGATCATCGTGGTGCTGGCGGCGATCGGCATCACCGGGCTGATCCCCAAGGCGCTGATCTCGACCTATCTGTCATTCTTCCCCGTCGCCGTCGGCATGGTGAAGGGGCTGCGTTCGCCGGACCTCATGCATCTCGACCTGATGCACACTTACAATGCCAGCGCATCACAGACCTTCTGGAAGCTGCGCGTGCCGGCCTCGGTGCCATTCCTGTTCGCCTCGATGAAGGTCGCGGTGGCGGCGAGCCTTGTCGGCGCCATCGTCGGCGAGTTGCCGACAGGTGCTGTTGCCGGCATCGGCGCCAAGCTGCTCGCCGGCTCCTACTACAGCCAGACCATCGAAATGTGGGCGGCACTCGTCGCCGGCTCAGTGGTGGCGGCACTGCTGGTCGTGCTCGTCGGCTTCGTCGGCAGAGTTGTCGAACGTTCGATGGGAGGGCGGCCGGCATGATGAATTCCAAGCCGTCCTGGCAAGTCTTGCTGGCTTTGGTGCTGTGCACCATCGCCATGGCCACCATGCCGATGCTGGCGAGCGAAGCTACAGCGCCGATGTCGAACGGCACGACGACACTTGTCATCGGGCTGATCGCTTTGAGTGGCGTGGCCTCCTTCGCCATGTTTTCCGGCCTTGCCAGCGCCGCCGTGCTCTTCGTCGGAGCGCATGGGGCGGCCTGGTTGCTGATATCAGGCATATCAGGCAATGAAGGCACGGCGCGGATGCCGTACTTCCTGCTGCTTGCCGCCGCCTGGCTGCTGGCCTGGCGCTGCGTCGCCGTGCTGTCGGCCATCAGGCCGGTGTCCAAGCAGGTCAGGACATTCCTGCGCCTGCTGATCCCGGCGATCTTCGGCGCGTGGATCCTGATCATATGGGAAGCGGTAACGCGGGGTGCGGGGGTTCCGTTCATCCTGTTGCCGCCGCCAAGCGCCATTGCCGCGCGCATCGGCAATTCGCTGCCCATCCTTTTGGCCGACGTGCGCCAGACGATCTTTAAGGCGGTGCTGTTCGGCTACATCGTCGGTTGCGCCTCGGGGTTCATCGTGGCGATCCTGGCGGACCGCGTGCCGTTCCTGCGCCGGGGGCTTTTGCCGATCGGCAACATGGTTTCGGCGCTGCCGATCATCGGCGTCGCCCCGATCATGGTGATCTGGTTCGGCTTCGAGTGGCAGTCCAAGGCCGCCGTGGTCATCATCATGACCTTCTTCCCGATGCTGGTGAACACTGTCGCCGGCCTCACCGCATCGGGCCACATGGAGCGCGACCTGATGCGCACCTACGCCTCCAACTACTGGCAGACGCTGTTCAAGCTGCGCCTGCCGGCGACCGCGCCCTTCATCTTCAACGCGTTGAAGATCAACTCCACGCTGGCGCTGATCGGCGCCATCGTCGCCGAATTCTTCGGCACGCCGATCGTCGGCATGGGCTTCCGCATCTCGACCGAGATCGGGCGCATGAATGTCGACATGGTCTGGGCGGAGATCGCAGTTGCGGCTCTGGCCGGTTCCGTCTTCTATGGCGTGGTCGCCCTGATCGAGAGGGCCACCACTTTCTGGCATCCGTCTGTCCGTGGTGGGCGGGCGTGACCTGAGCTCCTTGGGCGGGGCCGCGGTCCAACTTCAGAGGGAAAAAAGAAGATGAAAAGACTGATGGTATCGTTGATGGCGGGAGCGATGTCGCTGGCCGCCGCGCAGGCGGCACTTGCCGCCGACAAGGTGACGCTGCAGCTCAAATGGGTGACGCAGTCGCAGTTTGCCGGCTACTACGTCGCCAAGGAGAAGGGTTTCTATAGCGAGGAAAACCTCGACGTCGACATCAAGCCGGGCGGTCCCGACATCGCGCCAGAGCAGGTGATCGCCGGCGGCGGCGCCGACGTCATCGTCGACTGGATGGGCGGCGCGCTTGCGGCCCGCGAAAAGGGCGTCGGCCTGGTCAACATCGCCCAGCCCTACAAGAAGGCCGGCATGGAGCTGGTCTGCCCGAAGGACGGCCCGGTCAAGACCGAAGCCGATTTCAAGGGCAAGACGCTGGGCGTCTGGTTCTTCGGCAACGAGTATCCGTTCTTCGCCTGGATGAACAAGCTTGGCCTGTCGACCGAAGGCGGCGCCGATGGCGTGACGGTGCTGAAGCAGAGCTTCGACGTGCAGCCGCTGATCCAGAAGCAGGCCGACTGCATCTCGGTCATGACCTACAACGAGTACTGGCAGCTGATCGACGCCGGCTTCAAGCCGGAAGAGCTGACCGTCTTCAACTACACCGCCATGGGCAACGACCTGCTCGAGGATGGTCTCTATGCCATGGAAGACAAGCTCAAGGACCCGGCCTTCGAAGACAAGATGGTTCGCTTCGTGCGCGCCTCGATGAAGGGCTGGAAATATGCCGTCGACAATCCTGACGAGGCCGCCGGCATCGTCGTCGACAATGGCGGCCAGGACGAAAACCACCAGAAGCGGATGATGGGCGAAGTGGCCAAGCTGATCGACAATGCCGATGGCAAGCTGGTCGAAGCGGCCTACAAGCGCACGGCTGAAGCGCTGCTGGCGCAGAAGATCATCACCAAGGAGCCTTCGGGCGCCTGGACTTCGGCGATCACCGACAAGGCGATCAAGTAAGGTATTGATGATCTGAAATCGGCAAAAGGGGCGGGAAACCGCCCCTTTTTCTTTGAGGTTGAAGTGCGTCCTTCGAGGCTCGCCTTTCAGGCGAGCACCTCAGGATGAGGGAAGTTGGCGCTATGCTCCTCTGAGAAGTGCTGCAGCAGCAACGGTCCTCATCCTGAGGTGCGAGCGCAGCGAGCCTCGAAGGACGCACGACAGGGCGCGCCCAACGGGCAAGCGGAAGCCTACTTCGCCAAGGTGTAGAAGGTCAGCGTGCGCGGTTCGCCCTTGGAGTAGTTCATGCCTTCGATGATGCCGCGCTGCCTGGGTGCGTCCACGCCGCCTGGGATGGCGGCAAGGAAGGCCTTGCTCTCGGCTTCGGCGACGACAGCGATGGCGCAGGCGGGATCGGCGATCAGCGCTGCCGCTGCTCCCTTGCCGTCGGTCAGCTGGGTGTTGGTGCCGGTGAGGAAGACAAGGCTCGGTTCGCCATAGCCCGCGGAAGCCAGCACCGAAGCCGGGCATGGTTTCAGCTTCTCGAAACGCTCCGCGATCTGCGGGCTGAGCCATAGCGGCTTGAGCGGCGGCAGGATTTTCCACGTCAGCACGCCGAAAACCGCCGCAGCCGCCGCCGAGGCGAAGGCGACACGCTTGACCGGGTCCATGCCGTCGGGCGCGCCGATGCCGTAGCGCGCGGCGATCAGGACCAGCACGGCGGCGAGCAGCCCCCACCAGGAGACATAGCCGAGGAAGTAGGGCGTGATGCCAAAGGCGATTGCCGCAAGGCCGATGCTGATGCCGAACATGCCGAATGCGCAGGCGCGGCGCAGCCAGAACTGCCAGCGCGACAGCTCGATGCTGGCCGCCGACTTGGAGGTCAGCACCCATGCCATCAGCAGGATCATCGCCGGATAGGCCGGTAAGGCGTAGTGTGGCAGCTTGGTCGGAATTAGCTCGATCGCCACCCAGTAGGGCAGGTACCAGGCGAGGCAGAACAGCAGGCGCGGGTCCTGGCGGAAGCGATTGAGCGCCTTGAGCCCGCCTTCGAGCGCGACCAGCGCGAAGGGCCACATGAACAGCGAGTAGGTCAGGAAGTAGTAGCCGGGCGGGAAGCCGTGCGACTCCTGGCCGGAGCCTACCTTGCTCAACAGGTCCTTGCCGACCGATTCCTGCCAGAAAGCGCTGCCGGTCTTGAGCGTGATCAGGATCAGCCAAGGGGCTGCGACCAGCAATGTCAGCAGGATGCCGGGGAGCGGCTTCAGCTTGCGCAGCCAGGAGCGGTCGCGGTCGAAGATGGCGATGGCCGCAATCGTCAGCACGCTCATGAACGGGATGACCGGGCCCTTGATCAGGATCGACAGGCCCTGGGCTATCCAGAACCACCAATGCGCGCGTCCCTGCGGCTTGCCGGCCTTGTGGCCGAGATAGATCGTGGCGAGTGCGCCTTGGGCGAGCAGGGCGGTGGCAAGCAGCGTCGCGTCGGTCTTGGCGATGCGGGCTTCGACGCCGAGCATCAGGATGCCCATCATGCCGAGGCCGGCGATGACGCCAGCGGTTCGGCCGAACATGCGGTCGCCGATGAAGGCAAGCGCCAGCACGGAGAAGGTGCCGGCGAGCACCGAAATCAGCCGGTAGACCCAGATCGGGGCATCGCTGCCCTGGCCGCTCAGCAGCACTGCCGTCGACTGCAGCCAGTAGATGCCGGCAGGCTTCTTGTAGCGCGGCACGTCCTGGAAGCGGATGTCGACATAGTCTGCGCTCTCAACCATCTGCTTGGTCGCCTGGACGAAGCGCGACTCGTCGCGGTCGGTCGGCGGCAAGGTCGAGGTGCCCGGCACGAAGGCGAAGAGGGCAAGCAATGCCAGGAGAAGATAAGTCAGCGGCGACAACGTCTTGCGGGGCGTTGCGGAGGTTTTGATTCCGGTCGTCGACATGCCGTGGTCAGTCCGTCTTGGACATGGCCAGGCGCCGCTCATTGGCGATCAGCCAGAGATTGCGGATGTAGATAAACAGGCCGAGCCCCTGGCCGGCGATGAAGACCGGGTCCTGGCGCTTGATCGCGTAGATCAGCAGCAGCGCGCCGCCGCCGAGCGAGAAGAACCAGAAGGCGATCGGCACGACCGAGCGCTTGGCGCGCTCGGAGGCGAGCCACTGCACCACGAAGCGCATGGTGAAGAAGCCCTGGGCAACGAAGCCGAGCAGGATCCAGCCGTCGAACTGGGCGATGAAGACATCGTGCAGCCAGGTGCCGAGTTCCGAGATCAGGTTCATTGGCCAAGCTCCGTGACTGATGGCACGACCTTGCGGCGGCGGCGCAACCACCACACGCCGAAGAGATCGAGGATGCCGCGCAGGCCGCGATCGAGGATGCCATAATTGGATTTGCCGTGGATGCGCGAGCGGTCGACGACGTCGACATGGACCACGCCACGGCCTTCGCGCAGGGCGAGTGCCGGCAGGTAGCGATGCCAGCCGTCGAAGAACGGCAGCTGGCGGAACAGGTCGGTGTGCAGCGCCTTGAGGCCGCAGCCCGAGTCGCGGGTGCCGTCGCGCAGAATCATTTCGCGCAGGCCGTTGGCGAAGCGCGAGGACAGCTGCTTGAGCTTGGTGTCGGTACGCTTGAGGCGCTGGCCGGCGGCGATGCCGACGGAGGGGCCGGCGGCGACGAGTGCGTCGGCGAGCTTGGGCAGGTAGGCCGGATCGTTCTGGCCATCGCCGTCCATGGTGACGACGATTTCGCCTTTCGCGGCGAAGACGCCAGAGCGCACGGCGGCACTTTGACCGGCCGAGCGGTCGTGCCTGACGTGACGCAGGCGACCTGCGGCGCGGGCAAGCTCGGCGAGAACCTCAGGCGTGCGGTCGGTCGAGCCGTCGTCGACGACGATCACCTCGTAGTCACGGCCGGCCATCGCGGCATGAACCTCGCCGACCAGAATGGGCAGGTTCTCGGCTTCGTTCTTGCACGGAATGACGATTGAAATCATCAGTTTGCCTGGGGAAAGTTACGTCAGGATGGCGAAATGCGCGGCCTCAATAGCACAAAGCCACGCATTTGCCACGATGGTTACACTTTCCCCAAGGCAAGTCCCACTTGTCCGCTGAGGGCAAGGTCCGCGTTTGTCCCCAGGGCAATCGTCAGCGCTTGTCCCTGATGTCGCTCAGCGTGCGCGTCGGCGTGATCGCCTCGGCATCTAGCTTGATCTCGATGATCGCCGGCTTGCCGCTGGCGCGCGCGCGTTCGAAGGCAGGCGCGAACTCGTCGGTTTCGCGCACCGTCTCGCCATGGCCGCCATAGGCGCGGGCAAGGGCGGCGAAATCCGGGTTCCTGAGGTCGGTTGCCTCGACGCGGCCGGGATACTCACGCTCCTGGTGCATGCGGATGGTGCCGTAGATGCCGTTGTTGACGACGATCACGATGATCGGAATGTTGTATTGCACGGCGGTGGCGAATTCCTGGCCGTTCATCATGAAGCAGCCGTCGCCGGCAAAGGCGACGACCTCGCGATCGGGGAACAGGCCCTTGGCGGCGACCGCAGCCGGCGTGCCATAGCCCATGGAGCCCGATGTCGGCGCGCCCTGGGTGGCGAAGCGGCGGAAGCGGTGGAAGCGATGCACCCAGGTGGCATAGTTGCCGGCACCGTTGGTCAGGATGGCGTCCTCGGGAAGGACCTTTTCCAGCCAGTTCATGATCGGGCCCATCTGCACGGCGCCTGGGCCGGTGAGCGGTGGCGTCGACCATTCGAGATAGGCGGCGTGCAGCGCCTTGGTGGCCTCGGCCCAGGCCGGCCTGGCGGCAGGCTTGCGTTTTGCGAAGGCCTCGACGAAAGCAGCCGGCGAGGCGTTGATGGCGATGGTCGGGCGATAGACGCGGCCGAGCTCATTGGCATCGGCATGGACGTGAACGAGCTTCTGATCCGGGTAGGGGCTCTTGATCAGCGTGTAGTCGGAGGACGGCATTTCGCCGAAGCGACCACCGATCAAAAGCACCAGATCGGCGTCCTTGATCGCCTTGGCGATCTTGGGGTTGACGCCGATGCCGACGTCGCCGGCGTAGTTTTCGTGCAGATGGTCGAACAGCATCTGGCGGCGGAAGGAAACGCCAACGGGCAGCGCCCAGGTTTCCGAAATCTTCTTGATCCGCTCGACGGCCTCGGCATTCCAGCGGGTGCCGCCGAGGATGACGAAGGGGTTTTTGGCGCCGTTGAGCAGTTCCTCGAGTTTGGAGAGTTCCTCTTCGCCCGGCCGTGTTTCGACAGCCACGGCAGGAAGGGCCACCGGCGCTTCGACTTCGCTGGTCAGCATGTCTTCCGGCAGCGAGATGACCACTGGGCCGGGACGGCCGGACGTTGCCACGGAGAAGGCGCGGGTGACCAATTCGGGAATGCGCGCGGCGTCGTCGATTTCGACCACCCACTTGGCGATATCGCCGAAGAAGCGGCGGTAATTGACCTCCTGGAAGGCCTCGCGCTCCTTGGCGTGGCTCGCCACCTGGCCGATAAACAGGATCATCGGGATCGAATCCTGCATGGCGATGTGGACGCCTGCGGATGCGTTGGTGGCGCCGGGGCCACGGGTGACGAAGCAGATGCCTGGCTTGCCAGTGAGGCGGCCATGGCAATCGGCCATCATCGCAGCACCTCCCTCCTGGCGGCAGACGATGCTGCGGATCTTTGAATCATGCAGCGCGTCGAGCACGGCGAGATAGGATTCGCCCGGCACGCAATACATGCGGTCGACGCCATTGGCCTCGAGCGCGTCGACGATCAGTTGTCCGCCGGTCTTCATTTCGCAGTCTTCTCCAGTTCGGCAAGGATCTCAGCGGTGTGTTGCCCGAGGCGCGGCGACGGGCGGTCATAGGCGAGCGGGGTCTCCGACATGACCATCGGCGCGCGCACCGACGGCAGCTTGTTGCCGTGGCCGTCGTCGAGGTCCATGCGCATGCCGCGCGCGATCGCCTGCGGGTCGGCGAAGGCCTGGCCGATGGTGTTGATCGGGCTCGCCGGCACGCCTGACGCTTCGAGCCTGGCAAGCAGCTCCTCGCGTCCGAAGCCGGCGAGCGCCGCGACGATCTTCTCGCGCAAGGCGACACGATTGGCGACGCGCGCCGAATTGGTGGCGAAGAGCGGGTCGGTCGCGATGGCTTCGAGGCCGACGATGGCGCAGAACTTCTGGAACTGGCCGTCATTGCCGACGGCCAGGATAAAGTGCCCGTCACTTACCGGCAGCACTTCGTAAGGCGAGATGTTGGGGTGGGCATTGCCCATCTGCACCGGCGAATTGCCCGAGACCAGGTAATTCAGGTTCTGGTTGGCGAGCACCGACATCTGGGCGTCGAACAAGGCCATGTCGACATGCTGGCCCTGGCCGGTGGCCTCGGCGTGGCGTAGTGCCGCCTGGATGGCGATGACGGAATAAAGCCCGGTGAAGATGTCGGTGACGGCGACGCCGACCTTCTGCGGCTCGCCGCCGGCTGGACCGGTGATCGACATTAGGCCCGACATGCCCTGGACGATGAAGTCGTAGCCGGCGCGCGGCGCGTAGGGGCCATCCTGGCCGAAGCCGGTGATCGAGCAGTAGACGAGCCTGGGATTGATCTTCTTCAGGCTGTCATAGTCGAGGCCGTATTTCTTGAGGCCGCCGAGCTTGAAATTCTCGATCAGCACGTCGGCGTCGGCGACGAGCTTGCGCACGATCTCGGCACCCTCCGGCGTCGAGAAGTCGAGCGCGATCGAGCGTTTGCCGCGGTTGCACGAGTGGTAGTAGGCGGCCGAGAGGTTTTCGCCGTCATGGCCGGTGACGAAGGGCGGGCCCCATTTGCGCGTGTCGTCGCCGCCATCAGGGTTTTCGACCTTGATGACGTCGGCGCCGAGATCGGCCAGCAATTGCCCGGCCCAGGGGCCGGCGAGGATGCGGGCGAGTTCGATGACGCGGATTCCGTGAAGAGGCGGATTGCTCATGAGGCACCAGAAGTCATTTCAGAAGATTGTACACAATTGGCTCTAGCAGGAGTCCCGATTGGCCGCCACAGCGTTGCACTGGGCCAGTCCTGCCGTTCACCGGGAGAACGTGCGGTCGAGCCAGCCGGCGAAATCGGCCATGATTGGTTCGCGGTTGATCTCGTTCAGGCTTTCGTGGCGGGTCTCGGGATAAACCTTTGAAACGAGATTCGAAAAACCCATCCGCCGCATGCGCGCTGCCAGCGCTTCGACCGCCTTGCCGCCGTCGGTTGCCGGGTCACGCTGACCGCCGACGAGATTGAACGGCAGGTCCCTTCGCACGCTTGCAAAGTTGCGGTCGTCGGCACCGGCGAAGACGAGGTCGAAGACGTCGATCCACATCGACACCGATGCATCCCAGCCGCAGAGCGGGTCGGCGACATAGGCGTCGACTTCGGCCTCGTCGCGCGACAGCCAGTCGAACTCGGTGCGGCGGTTGGGAATCTTCTTCGCCCAGTCGCCGAAGGTCAGCTTGGGCAGCATGCGGGAGGGCACGTCCGAGCCCAGCCGGAAACGCTCGAAGGCGAGGATCGCCTGGGCCAGGCGGCCGAGGATGCCGGCGGAGAAATTGGCATTCCAGATCGTGGCGGCGGCAACGCGGTCGGAGTGGCGCAGGACGAAGTTGAGTGCGATCAGCCCGCCCATCGAATGGCCGAAAATGACGACCGGCAGGCCGGGATGCTGTTCGGCGATGCGGTCATGCACCGCCCCGACGTCAGCGACCACAAGTTCCATGCCGTTCTTTTGGGCGAAACGGCCCCTGGGCGCGTCAGGGGCAGTGGTCGCACCATGGCCGCGATGATCATGCGCGTAGACATGGTAGCCCCGTGCGGCAAGGAAATCGGCGAAACCGGCGTAGCGCGCCGCATGCTCGGCGAGGCCGTGATTGACCTGGACCACGGCGCGGGCAGGGGCCTCGGCGCGCCTGACGTAGAGATTGAGCTTTGCCCCGGTCGGAGAGGCAAGCGTGGAACTGGTATCGAATGGCATTTGTAGTCTCCCCCTGACCGGACTGTTGGGGAAGTGCGGCGCGCGCGTCAAGGCCGGCGGACGGCGTTGCACAGCGACAATGTCAGGAGGTGTCACGACGACCCTTGTTCGGTGGAAGCCAGCCCATATATTCCGCTAACCCCAGAACCGGCCGGCCCCGCCGGCATTTTTTGCGTCTTTCCTTCTCATTCCCAGCTGAAGTGATGCTCGTCATGCAGCCGATTATTTCCGTTTCCAATCTTTCCAAGACCTATGCGTCGGGTTTCTCGGCGCTGAAGAACATCAATCTGGACATTCGACGCGGCGAAATCTTCGCGCTGCTGGGCCCCAACGGGGCCGGCAAGACGACGCTGATCAGCGTCATCTGCGGCATCGTCAATCCGTCTCAGGGCACTGTACTGGCCGACGGACACGACATCGTTCGCGACTACCGCGCGGCGCGCTCGCTCATCGGACTGGTGCCGCAGGAGCTGACGACCGATGCCTTCGAGACGGTTTGGGCGACGGTGAGCTTCAGCCGCGGCCTGTTCGGCAAGCCGGCGAACCCCGCCCACATCGAAAAGATCCTCAAGGACCTGTCGCTGTGGGACAAGAAGGACAACAAGATCATCACGCTGTCGGGCGGCATGAAGCGCCGCGTGATGATTGCCAAGGCGCTGTCGCACGAGCCGCAAATCCTGTTTCTCGACGAACCGACGGCGGGCGTCGATGTCGAGCTGAGGCGTGACATGTGGGAGGTCGTGCGGCTGCTGCGCGAAACCGGCGTCACCATCATCTTGACCACACACTATATCGAGGAAGCCGAGCAGATGGCCGACCGCGTCGGCGTCATCAGCCATGGCGAGATCATCCTTGTCGAGGACAAGGCGGAGCTGATGCGCAAGCTTGGCCGCAAGCAGCTGACACTGCAGCTGCAGCACCCGCTCGAACATGTGCCCCCGGCACTTTCGAGCCATGGGCTCGAACTGTCCGACGATGGCAACGAGCTCGTCTATACCTACGACACCCAAGGCGAGCGGACGGGCATCACAGCCCTGCTCAAGGACCTCAACGACGCCGGAATCCGCTTCCGCGACCTGCAGACCAAGCAGAGCTCGCTCGAAGAGATTTTCGTCAATCTGGTGAGTGAACGGCGATGAATTTTTACGCGATCCGCGCAATCTACCTGTTTGAAATGGCGCGCACCTGGCGCACGCTGCTGCAAAGCATCGTTTCGCCCGTCATCTCGACCTCTCTGTATTTCGTCGTCTTCGGCGCTGCCATCGGTTCGCGCATCAGCGAGATCAACGGCATCAGCTACGGCGCTTTCATCGTGCCGGGCCTGGTCATGCTGTCGCTGTTGACCCAGAGCATCTCCAACGCGTCGTTCGGCATCTATTTCCCGAAATTCGTAGGCACCATCTACGAGCTCCTGTCGGCACCGGTGTCCTATCTGGAGATCGTCATCGCCTATGTCGGGGCGGCGGCGTCCAAGTCGATCATCCTCGGGCTGATCATCCTGGCCACTGCGGCCCTGTTCGTGCCTCTGCAGGTCCAGCATCCGGTCTGGATGTTGCTGTTTCTGGTGCTGACGGCGGTGACCTTCAGCCTGTTCGGCTTCATCATCGGCATCTGGGCGCGCAGCTTCGAGCAACTGCAGCTGGTGCCGCTGCTGATCGTCACCCCGCTGACCTTCCTGGGCGGCAGCTTCTACTCCATAGACATGCTGCCGCCGTTCTGGCGCACGGTGTCGCTGTTCAACCCGGTGGTCTATCTGGTCAGCGGTTTCCGCTGGAGCTTCTTCGGCATATCGGACGTCAATGTCGGCATCAGCCTCGGCATGACGCTGGTGTTCCTGGCAGCCTGCCTTGCCGCGGTCTGGTGGATCTTCCGGACCGGCTGGCGCATCAAGGTGTAGCGGAAGGGCGGAGGTTTACTCCGCCCATTCCTTGTCGGCGGTGAAGGCGATCGTCAGCCAGCGGTCGGGACCTTCATCGCCAAGCGCGTCGCCGATCTCGTTGCGCAAGGCGTCCCATTCCTCGATGGTCTTGGCGGGCCAGCCGGGCGGCACGATGAAATAAAGCTCGACCTGCATCAGGCGACCGACCTTGGCGACATAGGCACGATAGGAAACGAAGCCGTGCTTTGTCACGGTTGCCCGCGCAACCTCGTCGACATGCGCCTTGAGCGTTTCCGGCGTGATCAGCAAAATGTCGGAGAAAGCCTGGCGGACTGTGCCGATGGGCATCGGGATGATGACCAGGCAGACAAGCGCCAGCACGGCGGGATCGACATAGGGTGCCGTCCAGGCAAGCTCGGTGCCTTCGACCAGCCATCCGCCGATGAAGGCAACCAGCAACGCTGCGGTAATACCGCCCGACATCATCCAGGCGGTGACGTCGAGGCGCACGAAGTCGGATTGGATCGTCCGGTTGGCGCGGCTGCCAATGAAGGCCATGGTCAGGCAGGCCGCAAGCGTGACCGCCGCATAGATGATGGCGTAGTCAAATTCGAGGTGGTGTCCGCCAGCAAGCAGATTGGCGATGGCATTGATCAGCGCATAGCAGGACACACTGATCAGGACGATGCCGTTGAGGCCGAGCACGATGGGCTCAAGGTGCCAGAAACCAAACGAGAAGCGCTTGTGCAAACGACGATTGTGATTGGCGTTGCTGGTGATCAGGCGGGCGACGATCAGCGCCAGGATGGTCATCGTCGCATCGGCGAGCGAGTAGGCGCCGTCGAAAGCGATCGAAAACGAGCCGCTGAGGACACCGAAGACGATGCCGAACAGCGCGACAACAAACGTCACGGCGATCGACATCCGAAGCAGATTGGTTTCGGTTTTCATGCCTCAGCTATGAAATAGCCGCTTGCCGATGTCCACCGTTGGCGGATTTGAGGCCGTTTTGTCTCAGATGCTCTTGCCGTTGGAAGCCAGGCGGAAGCTTTCGCGTCCACCGCTCGGCACCACGATCATCTGCTTGACCTTGCCCTGCTTGAAGGCGGTGAGGAAGCGCTTGTAGTCGGCGAAGGCGACGCAACCGTGCGACTCTTCGCGTCCGCCGCGCAGCAGGTAGCTGTGGGTCAGGAAGCCGTCGCGGCCGTATTTGTTCTTGCCGTCGACCGGCAGCATGCGGATTGCCTCGACGCCGTGGAAGCGGCTTTCGCGCATCTTGAGATTGTAGGTGTGGGGCGGGGTCGGGCCGTTCATCTTGACGTGGACGTAGCGCGGGTTGTCGGCCATGTTGCCGATGCCCGAATGTGCCTCGAGCACGCTGCCGTCGGGCATGTAGACCTTTGCGGCGCTGATGTCGTAGACGGCGACGCCGTTGCCGGCCCTTGTCTTGCCGCCGAACAGGCTGCGCAGCGACTGGCCGAGCGTGCTGCCTGGCTTGTCTTCAGGAATTTCCGGGCGCGCATAGGCAAGCTTCGCAGGCTTTCGCGTTTCAGGCTTATCGGCTGTCTTTGGCTCATCGGCCTCAGGTTCGCCGGCATCCGCCTTGCCAGCGTCGGCAGGCTTGGCGGCGGCTGCTTCCGGGCGAAGTTCTGGACGGGGGCCTGCGGACGGGGTTTCGACATAATCGGGCAGGGCAGCTGCTTCAGCTTCGGCCTGCGCCGCCGCGAGTTCTTCCTCGGAGGGGCCTGTCAGCAAGGTCGATAGCGCCATATCGGCAGCGCCGCCTGGCGACGGATCGGCATAAGCGAGGATGGTCGGGCGCTCTGCGACCGACGCGGGCAATACCGGCTGGTCGGCGTCCGCTGTGGCAGAGGCAAGCTGCTGCAGTTCGACGGAGCTGGCCGAGAACAGGCTGGCGAGCTTCTTCGAGCTGAGATCGGCCTGCCTCGCGATGGTGTCGAAACGCGCAGCATGGCCGGTTGCGGGCGCCACCGCGGCAAACTGTGTCCCGGCGACGTCGGCGTGGCGCGCCGACTTGCCGCTGCCGCCGGTCAAGCTCGCCACGATGGCGGGCTTCGCGTCCTTGATGGCGATGACTGTTTTGGCCGCGGCGACGAGCCGCGATGCCTTGTCGGTACTGACATAGGCCGACAGGCGCGGCTGCTTGACGGTGGCCGCCTGAACATGAGGCTTGATCGTGAAGTGCGCCGGATCGAAAGCGCTGACATTGCCCATCGCGACCATGCCGGCCATCGACCAAGCCGCCAGGCCGGCAAAAGCCGTACCGAAGCTGGCGATCAGCAGTGGGCGCATCAGATGGCGCAAGGACTGTGGACGAACGATTTTACTCAAACGCGTAGCAGACCAGTTGTCGCGCAACGTCTTCCGGCCGGCGAGCGACCGCAGTGCGAGATTTCCGGAATGTCCCCAACTCGACAGAACGATGGAGAAAGGATGGACAAATATGGTTAAATTTTGCTTTGCGCCTGCACAGCTGTTTTGCATCGTTGCGCGCGTCGCCTGCTTCCGGCCGTTTTGAACCCGTGGGCCGGATCCGTCCAAGGCTTGAAGGCGAGGCCCGAAAGCATTTGCCGTTTGGGGTGGGATGGCCTACATAGCGCGCAAATCTCCGTTCACCTGAAGCAGGATACGCGCGCGTGGCACGCCAGTTCATCTATCACATGTCGGGACTGACCAAGTCCTACGGCACCAAGAAGGTGCTGGATAATCTCAACCTGTCGTTCTATCCGGACGCCAAGATCGGCATCCTCGGCCCCAACGGCGCCGGCAAGTCGACAGTACTCAAGATCATGGCCGGCCTAGACAAGGAATGGTCGGGCGAAGCCTGGCTGGCCGACGGCGCGACCGTTGGCTACCTGGCGCAGGAACCGCAGCTCGATCCGGCCAAGACCGTGTTCGAGAACGTCATGGACGGCGTTTCCAAGAAGACCGCCATCATCAATCGCTACAACGAGCTGATGATGAACTACTCGGACGAGACCGCCGACGAGGGCGCCAAGCTGCAGGACGAGATGGATCGTCTCAACCTGTGGGACCTGGAACAGCAGGTCGAGATGGCGATGGACGCGCTGCAGTGCCCGCCCGCCGACTCCGAAGTGACCCAGCTGTCGGGTGGCGAACGCCGCCGTATCGCGCTTTGCCGCCTCCTGCTCGAACAGCCTGACCTCCTGCTGCTCGACGAACCGACCAACCATCTGGACGCCGAGACCACGGCGTGGCTGGAAAAGCACCTGCGCGACTATCCCGGCTCGGTGCTGATCATTACCCACGATCGCTACTTCCTCGACAACGTGACCGGCTGGATCCTCGAACTCGATCGCGGCCGTGGCATCCCCTACGAGGGCAACTACACCAAGTATCTCGATGCCAAGGCCAAGCGCCTGATCCAGGAAGGCCGCGAGGACGATTCGCGCCAGAAGGCGATCTGGCGCGAGCGCGAGTGGATCGCATCCTCGCCCAAGGCACGCCAGACCAAGTCCAAGGCGCGTATCAAGGCCTATGAAGAGTTGGTGGAGAAGGCGGATCAGCGTCGTCCGACCGACACGCAGATCGTCATTCCGGCCGGCGAACGCCTCGGCAACGTGGTGATCGAGGTCGATAGCGTGAACAAGGGCTACGGCGACGAACTGCTGATCGAGAACCTGAACTTCAAGCTGCCGCCCGGCGGCATCGTCGGCGTCATCGGCCCCAACGGCGCGGGCAAGACCACGCTGTTCAGGATGATCACCGGCCAGGAAACGCCCGATAGCGGCACGATCCGTGTCGGCGAGACCGTCAAGCTCGGTTATGTCGACCAGAGCCGCGACGCGCTCGACCCGACCAAGACCGTCTGGGAAGAGATTTCCGGCGGTGCCGAAGTCATCAAGCTCGGCAAGCATGAAGTGAACAGCCGTGCCTATTGCTCGTCGTTCAACTTCCGTGGCGGCGACCAGCAGCAGCGCGTCGGCAATTTGTCGGGTGGCCAGCGCAACCGTGTCCACCTCGCCAAGATGCTGAAGAATGGCGGCAACGTCCTGCTCCTCGACGAACCGACCAACGATCTCGACACTGAAACGCTGGGCGCGCTCGAAGACGCACTCGAAGCCTATGCCGGCTGCGCCGTCATCATCTCCCACGATCGTATGTTCCTCGATCGCATGGCGACCCACATGCTCGCCTATGAAGGCGACGCGCATGTCGAGTGGTTCGAAGGCAACTTCGAAGAGTACGAGAAGGACAAGGTCCGCCGTCTCGGCGCCGATGCGGCAAACCCGCACCGGATGAGCCACAAGCGCCTGACGCGCTGATTTCCGACTTCAAGAACGCCCCGCCCCAAGCGGGGCGTTTTTGTTTCATGACGCCTCTGGGAGTTCCCGACATGAAAGACTGGTCAGCTGCGCAATATCTGAAGTTCGAGGATGAGCGAACGCGGCCGGCAAGGGACCTTGTGGCGCAAATTCCGCTTGAGAAACCAGGGCATGTCGTCGACATCGGCTGCGGACCCGGCAATTCGACCGAGCTGCTTGTCGAGCGCTGGCCCAATGCCCGGGTTTCGGGCTTCGACAGCTCGCCGGCCATGATCGAAGAAGCCCGCCAGCGGCTTCCCGGTGTCGACTTTAAGCTCGCCAATGCGCGCGACTGGACGCCTGATGCGCCGGTCGACGTGATCTTCGCCAACGCCGTGTTCCAGTGGTTGCCCGACCATCAGGCGGTGCTGGCTCGGCTGATGGGGCTGCTTGCGCCGGGCGGCTGCCTTGCGGTGCAGATGCCCGACAATATCGGCGAGCCGTCGCATGTGGCGATGCGCGAGACGGCGGCAGCCATGCCGTTTGCCGCTAAGATCGCCAATGCAGCGCGCGCTCAGCTGCCGTCGGTCGCATCCTATTACGACCTGCTTGTGCCGCTGTCGGCGCGGGTCGACATCTGGCACACGGTCTACAACCACCCGCTGGCCGACGCCGCCGCAATCGTCGAATGGGTCAAGGGCACGGGCCTGAAGCCGTTCGTCGATCCGCTCGACGCCGATGAGCGCCAAGCCTATCTCGCGGCCTACACGGCTCGCATTGCCGCCGCATACCCACCCACCGCCGACGGCAAGGTTCTCTTGCGCTTCCCCCGGTTGTTCGTGGTGGCCCAGCGAGGATAGGGCTGGATATCACGGCAAGTGTCGCATGAGGGCATATTCGAACGCTTCCATGTGACGTAAACTGCGCGGTGGCGAGTCCGGTGAGACGGGACAGGGCTTGCCGGGGCCTTAGGGCACCATTTGGTCGCTGGAGTATGGATTTTTCCGAAAGTGGTAACTGCTGTCGGGCATGCTTCGGGAATCATGCGACGGACGGGTTTTATGCATCGCGTTATCATCAGTGGCATCGGCGTTGAAATTCCTCAGGCTGCGATCAGCAACGATGAGCTGGTCACAAGCTTCAATGCCTGGGTCGACGTCGAAAACGTCAGGCGCGAGACGGCAGGGCAGGAGCCGATCAAGAAATCGGACAGCGAATTCATCGTCTATGCCTCCGGCGTGAAGAACCGCCACGTCCATACGCTGGACGGCATCCTCGATCCCGAGCGGATGACCCCGCGCATCGCACCCCGCGCCGACGACGATTTATCGGTCGAGGCCGAGTTCGGTGTGGCCTCGGCGCGCAAGGCGCTCGACCATGCCGGGCTGACCGGCGCCGACATCGACATGGTGATCTGTGCCGCCTCGCACCAGCAGCGGCCTTATCCGGCGATCTCGATCGAGATCCAGAAGGAGCTTGGCATCGAGGGTGCGGCCTTCGACATGAGCCTCGGATGCTCGTCGGCCGCGGCCGCACTGCACGTCGCGTTCAATCTCGTCCGCTCGGGCGGGCAGAAGCGCGTGCTGATCGTCACGCCCGAGATCATCACCGGGCACCTCAATTTCCGCGACCGGCAGACCCATTTCATCTTCGGCGACGCATCCGTGGCGATGGTGGTCGAGGCGATCGGGCCCAGGGAGACCCGGCCGGGGCGCTTCGAAATTCTCGACACGCGCAACTGGACGCAGTTCTCCAACAATATCCGTACCAATTTCGGCTTCCTGCTGCGCGCCGGCCAGGAAAACACCTCCGTCGTCGAGATGGAGGGCAACATGATCAAGCAGGTCGGCAACAAGGTGTTCAAGGAAGTGACGCATGCCGCGCACCGCTTCATCACCGCCTTCCTCGCCGACCACGGCATGACACAGTCCGACATCAGGCGCTACTGGCTGCACCAGGCCAATGCGCGCATGAACGCGATGATCCTCAAGCTGGCGCTCGGCCACGAGGCCGACCAGGACACCGCGCCGATGGTGCTGGAGCGCCTCGGCAATACGGCGGCGGCCGGTGCGATCATCGCGCTCAAGGAAAACCACGAGGACATGAAATCAGGCGACCACGGGCTCATCTGCGCCTTCGGCGCGGGTTACTCGATCGGCGGCGCGCTGGTCCGCATGATGTGATCGGCATCCATCATTTCGGATGATCCCAAGGATCAGGCTTTTTGGCTGGATTTGTGGTGGCACACCGTCCAAAGCAGCAGTCCGAAACCGGGAGGCCTGAGATGCTCGATCCGACAATGCACCGCGAGGGCGAACCTGAGATCCTGCCGGGCCGCAAGCTCGCCGGGCGTGTCGCCGGCGTCTACACCGCGCAGCATGACCATTTCGTTACGCGACCGACCGACGCGCTGCGGCTGACTTTCGAGGGCATCATAGGCGACGTCCATTCCGGCCACACCAGGCGCTCGGGCGGCCGCGAGCCGTGGTACCCGCGCGGCACCGAAATGCGCAACGAGCGGCAACTGTCGATCGTCGCGCCGGATGAACTCGCCATCGTAGCCGAGCGCATGGGCCTGGCCGAGATCAAGCCGGAATGGATCGGCGCCAACCTGTTGCTCGACGGCGTGCCGATGCTGTCGATGCTGCCGGCCGGCACGATGTTGTTCTTCAAGGGGGGCGTGACGATCAAGATCGACGGCCAGAACGCGCCGTGCCGTATCGCCGGGCGCTCGATTGCCGAGCATGCCGGGATGGCCGACCATGACGCCGGCTCGCTCATGTTTCCCAAGGTTTCGCGCCGCCTGCGCGGGCTTGTCGGCTGGGTCGAGAAGCCCGGCATGATCGCAGCAGGCGAGGAGGTCTCGGTGCGCGTGCCCGAGCAGTGGATCTACCGGGCGTGAGCGCCGTCCTGGCGGCTCACGAATAGGTGACCGGCGTCGACCAGTCGGGGTCGTCGTGCTTGGCCCAGTAGGCGTCCTTCAGCCTTGTTGTGATCGGACCGACCTGGCCGTTGCCCACGGTCGTGCCGTCGATCCTGGTCACCGGCATGATGCCGCCGGCGGTCGAGGTGATGAACACCTCGTCGGCGGCCAGTAGTGCCTCGACGCTGACATCCAGGGCTTCGGCGACAAGGCCAGCCTCGGCACAAAGGTCGAAGACGCTGCGCCGGGTGATGCCCGGCAGGACGCCGGTGGCTGGCGTCGCGAGACGTCCGTCCTTCACCGCAAAGACGTTGAAGCCCGGTCCTTCCGCGACATTGCCGTTGAAGTCGAGCAGGAGCGCTGTTTCGGCGTTGTTGTCATAGGCATCATAGAGGCCGCGCACGAGATCGAGCCAGTGGTAGTTCTTGACGGCGGGATCGATCGAGGCCGGGGGGATGCGCATGCGCTGGCTGATCGCAACATGCAGGCCGCGCGCGAGCTGTTCCGGGTTGGCGACCGAACCGAACGGCACGGCGAAGGCCATGAAACGGTTGATGGCATCACGGGGGTCGCGGCTGAAGGTCGGGGACGCGCCGCGGGTGCACAGCATCTCGACATAGGCCGCGCGATGGCCAGCAAGGGCCACGCAATTGTGCAGGATTTCGGTGACGTGATCGCGGTCGAACGGGATCGACATGCGCAGCCGCTCGAGCCCGCCGAAGAAGCGTTCGAGATGCAGGTCGAGGCGGAAGAAGGCACCGTTCCAGACATGGACGGTGTCGTAGGTCGCGTCGGAATGCAGGAAGCCCCAATCCAGCACCGAAATCTTTGCCTCGGACATCGGCAGGTATTGGCCGTCGAGGAAGGCGACGCCGGAGGGGTAGGAATGCGGGTCGACGTGGCGGCTTTCGAGTGTGGGCAATTGCTTTGGTGCGAAATCCATGGGTTCCTCTCCGCTTCCGGACTTTCGGGGAGAATTTGCCTGCTAGCGATGCGCCATTTCTGTCAAAATGCCGGGCCAGATGAGGCGAACCGATCGAAATTCGGGCTTCGGTGAAGTAAATGCCTTCTCTCCGGCCGCAACAGCCGGGTGTGAGGCTCGGAGCTAGATGGCGACGCGCGGCTCGAACTTGACGCGGTCCAACATGATCATCGAGCGGAACTTGCGCAGGTTGGGATTGGCGTAGAGCCATTTCTGCGTGAAGGCCTCGAAGGCCGTGATGTCCTCGACGGTCACGACGACGACGAAATCGGCGTCGCCGGTGACCATGTAACATTGGGTCACTTCGGGTGCGTCACGCATCTGCCGCTTGAATGCGTCGACGAGGTCGCGCCGCTCGGCTTCCAGTTCGATGTTGATCACTGCCGTCAGCGATTTGCCGACGAGCTTGGGGTCGACGATCGCGATGTCGGCAACGATAACGCCGGCGTCGCGCAGCCGCTTGACCCGGCGCACGCAGGAGGCCGCGGATGACGCGACCCGCTCGGCCAATTCGGCAAACGACAGCCGGTTGTCCTGCTGCATCACGGCCAGGATGCGGCGGTCGAGATCGTCGAGCGGCTCGGTGCGCGGCTTGTCCATCATCCCTCCTCGTCGTCGGGATCGAGCAGCCGGGTGGCGCGCCAGCGGGTCAGGGTGGCGTTGGTCTGGTCGATGACGAAGAAGCGGGCGGAGTCGCGGTCGTAACCTTCGGACAGGAGCTTGTCGTAGTCGGTATGGGCATGGCGGACATGGGCGACGGTCGCCAGCCACACCGCAATCGACGGCGGCAGCGTTTTCATGTGCACGGCCAGCGCCTCCGTCCTGATCGCCTCTATGTCGGCATAGGGCGCCAGCGGCAGCAGTGCCGTCAGCGATTTGGCGACTGCGCGGCGGCGGCCGGTGGGGGCAGCCATGCTCAGCTGTCCTTGCCCGGCCGAGTGGCGTCGGGAAAGGCGTCGACCGAGGGGAAATAGGCCTTGAGGTCGATGACCGGCGTGCCGTCGAGCGCGTCGATGGCATCGAGTTCGATGCGCCCGGTCTCGATGTCGAGCGAGACGATGCGCGCGACATGCAGGCCGACAGGGTTCGGCCGGGCAGGGGAGCGCAATGCGAAAACGCCTTTCGCGTCAGAGGCATGGCGCGGTTTCTGGACAATCAGATTCCGCGGCGCCTGTTCGAACCAGGAGAGCACGACGACATGGCTGAAGCCAGCGAGACCGGCGAGGCCAGGCCGGTAGGGGGCGTCGACCACAACTGTCGCGCCGCCGCCACGTTCTCGCGCGGCATTCATGTTCTTGGGGCAGTCCTCGCGCAGCTTCCAGGGCGAGGCGATGCGGCCGATATAGGCGAGGCTGGCGTCGAACGACTGCGTCGCGGGATCGCCGGTCAGCGCTATCTCGCCCTCGCGCTGTTCGAACATCTGCATCGGCCCCTCCCACGGTCGCGCCATTTTCTTGCCCGCATGCGACATTGGGCGTTGCAATCGTCAGCGTCGTCACATAAAGATATGTTTATGTCTTTTGGCGAGAACCAAAGCCGATGCATGTGACGCTCGACACCATGGTAGATACCTTGAAGGCGGCAGCCGAATCCAGCCGCCTTCGCATTCTGACGCTGCTTTCGCGCGGAGACCTGACCGTATCGGACCTGACCGATATCCTTGGCCAGTCGCAGCCACGCGTGTCGCGCCATCTCAAGCTGTTGCTCGAGGCCGGCCTGATCGACCGCTACCAGGAAGGCTCGTGGGCCTTTTTCAGGCTGTCGGATGCCGATCAGGCGCGCGGCTTCGTGCAGGGGCTGGTTTCAAGCATCGACACCTCCGATGGCCAGGTGGTGCGCGATTTCGAGCGCCTCGACGACGTCAAGCACAAGCGCCAGGAGCGCGCCGCCCGCTATTTCAGCGCCAACGCAGCCAGCTGGGACGAATTGCGCTCGCTGCATGCACCCGATCGCGCCGTCGAGGCTGCCCTCGTCAAGCTCGTCGGCAAGCGGCCGTTCCAGTCGATGCTCGACCTTGGCACCGGCACCGGCCGGCTGCTTGAAATCTTCGCGCCGCTTTATCGCCGCGGCGTCGGCATCGATCAGTCGCGCGAGATGCTGGCGGTCGCCCGCGCCAATCTTGACAAGGCCGGCGTCGCCAATGCCCAGGTGCGCCAGGGCGACATCTTTTCGCCGCCGGTCGAGCGCGACGCCTTCGATCTTGTCACCATCCACCAGGTGCTGCACTATCTCGACGATCCGGCCCGCGCCATCCAGGAGGCCGCCCGTCTGCTGCGTCCAGCGGGACGGCTGGTGATCGTCGACTTCGCCCCGCACGGGCTCGACTTCCTGCGCTCCGAGCATGCGCATGCGCGCCTTGGCTTCTCCGACCGGCAGATCGAGGACTGGCTGTCCGAAGCCGGACTGGAGCTCGAGGAGACCCAGGAATTCGAACCGCGCTCGTCGACCAAGGCGAGCCTGACGGTCAAGCTGTGGCTGGCGCGTGACAAGCGCCTGCTGATCGCCGATCCCAATCCTGAATTGCAAGCCCAAAGGGAAACTGCCTGATGAACCAATTTCCGCTCTCCAGGCGTTCCGACATCGGCAACAAGATCCGCGTTTCCTTCGAGTTCTTCCCGCCCAAGAACGACGACATGGAAGCGCGCCTCTGGGAGACCGTGACCAGGCTCGAACCGCTTCGCCCGCAGTTCGTCTCGGTGACCTACGGTGCCGGCGGCTCGACGCGCGAGCGCACGGCTCGCACGGTGAAGCGCATCCTGCAGGAATCGACGCTGACGCCCGCCGCGCACATGACCTGCGTCGATGCGACCCGCGAGGAGGTCGACCAGGTGATCGCAGAGTTCGCCGCCATGGGCGTGAAGCGCTTCGTGGCGCTGCGCGGCGACCCCAAGGAAGGCGTGGGCGCGGCCTACCAGCCCCATCCCGGCGGCTATGCCAACGGTGCCGAACTCGTCGGCGCGCTCAAGGCGCAGGGCGATTTCGACATCTCGGTGTCGGCCTATCCTGAAAAGCACCCGGAAAGCCCCGATTTCGCAACCGATTTCGACATGCTGAAGCGCAAGGTCGACCAGGGCGCGACGCGGGCCGTCACCCAGTTCTTCTTCGACAACGACCTTTACGAGCGCTACGTCGAGCGTGCCCGCAAGGCCGGCATCTACATTCCGATCGTGCCGGGTATCCTGCCGATCCACAGTTTTGGCCAGGTTGCCAATTTTGCCTCGCGCTGCGGCGCGCATGTGCCGGGCTGGCTGGCCGAGCGGTTCGAGGGCCTCGACAAGGATCCGCAGACGCATGCGCTTGTCGCCTCTGCGGTGGCGGTCGAGCAGGTGCTCGACCTCGTCGAACGCGGCGTCAGCGACTTCCATTTCTACACGATGAACCGCGCCGACCTGGTGGTGGCGGTGTGCCACATGATCGGTATCCGGCCGCAGCCGCTGGTCCAGGGCTCGGCCGCGGCCTGATCCGCGGGCTGCCAGCCGGGCAGGGACGGAATCAAAAAGGCCGGGAGGGTGATCCCGGCCTTTTCGAAAGCTTTCACCTTGGAGGTGTTTTCGTCTTCCGCCGACGAGCGGCCTATGGAAGAACTCCGACAATAAGCGCGCCGATGAAGGCAAAGGCAGCGCAAATCATGACTGCATTGATTGACCTAGTCAGTCCCATGCATAGCCTCCTCTTTGCAAGCCACAGGCCGGAATCTAGGGGTATTTCGGTCACACACAAGAAAAAAATGTGCTGCATTGCGACAGAATTATGAGAAATACGACACGTTTTTTCCGCTTAGCCGTTGGATTCACTTGGTAAATGCAACGGCAAGGGTTGTGGAGAAATTGTGGCTAATCGATTAGCCAAACCGGCGCCGCACGGCCCTGTCGGGCGCGTCGAAGTCGCCGCGGCTACATGGTCCATTCTGAAAATCGGTGCCAATCTTCGATGTCATGCGCCGGCCGGCTGGCGGCGCCTGAACAGGCGGCCGTCGATGGTCACCAGCCCAAGCGCGATCAGTGCCATGCCGCCCAGCTCGAATGGCTCGAGGCGCTCGCCAAGGAAGGTGACGCTGAGCAGCATCGCGCTTGCCGGCACGATCAGCGTCACCAGCGAGGTGTTGGTGGCGCCGGCCGATGCCACCAGCTTGAAGAACAGAATGTAGGCGAAGGCAGTGGCAACCAGTGCCAGCGCGAAGGTGGCGAGCCATGCGTTGGCGCTGGCCGCGAACAGGCCCGAGGTGCCGTAGAGCGCCAGCACGACAGGCACCATGATGATGCTGGAGGCGGTCATCTGGCCGGTCGCGATGATTGCCGGCGGCACGCCCTTGAGCCTGCGCGCGACCATCAGGGCAAAAGCATAGGAGAGCGAGGCGCCGACAAGGGCGAATTTCGCCCAGACCGGGCCGCCCAGCCCGGCAACGATGCCGGGTCCGACCATGATCGCGGTGCCGCCGATGCCGAGTGCGATGCCAACGAGCTTGTTCCAGTTCAGCTTCTCGTCGCTGGTGAGGACGTTGGCGACGATCAGTGTCCAGAACGGCGTGGTGGCGTTGAGCACGGAGGCGAGGCCGGCGCCGATCTCGGTCTGGCCAAGGCAGATCAGCGTGAAGGGGATGACGTTGTTCAGCACCGCCAGGCCAAACAGGATGCCGGCATGGGGCAGAGCGAGCCGGAAGGAGGGGCCGCGCAACAGCAGGAAGAGGTGCAGTGCCACACCGGCGATCAGCACCCGAAACAGGACGAGCTTGAGCGGCGCGATCTCTGCGACAGCGATGTGCACGCAAAAGAACGATCCGCCCCAGATGGCGCCAAGGAGCAGCAGCCTGGCCCAATCGCGTGCACTCATGTCCGCTTCCTTCTTCGCTTCGTCACATTCGACAGCTACGCGCGATTCTCGGGTAGGGCCACCCGATTCCATTGGCTGACGCAATACTCCTGCCAAGCCCTGTCGGGTTGCATCGCGGACCGCTTGGTTTAGATTTCGGCCGGCAAACGAGGAGCTTCCATGCAGCGATTCGAAAACGCACGCGAGGCCGCATTGGCGCTTCGCCCGGACGCCCCGGTCTATTGCTTCAGGCCCGAAGTGCTGAAGACCGATGCCCGAGCCTTCATGGAGATGTTCCCCGGCAGGACCGCCTATGCGGTCAAGACCAATGGCGAACTGATCGTCTTGAAGGCGCTTGTCGAGGCCGGCGTGACGATGTTCGACGTGGCCTCGCCCGGCGAGTTCGCGGCGGTGCGCGAGGTCTCGCAGGACGCCGAGATGATCTACATGCATCCGGTCAAGGCGCAGTCGGACATCAGGCTGGCGCTGGAGACCTATGGCATCCGGGTGATCGCGGTCGACCACGAGGACGAGATCAACAAGCTGACCCGCGTCGTGCGTGCGCTCGACATCGACCCCGGGGCGATTACCGTGTTCGTGCGTGTGCAGACCAAGGGATCGGCGGCCTACGAGCTGTCGAAGAAGTTTGGCGCAGGTCCGGCCAATGCCGTCGAACTCTGCGAGCGGCTCAACCGCAACGGCTACAAGGTCGGGCTGTGCTTCCATGTCGGCAGCCAGATAGAGGACCCCGATACTTACGAGCGGGCGCTTGCCTCGGTCGACTGGGTGCGCAATCGCGTCAGTTTCGATCTTGCCGGCCTCGATGTCGGCGGCGGATTCCCGGCCGAGTACGGCCATGATCCCAACAGCAAGAAGCCGGTGATGCCGTCGATCGGCCAGATCATGTCGCGCTTTCGCGGCGACCTGAAGGAATACAATTTCGACGAGATGCCACTGGTCGCCGAGCCGGGCCGGGTGATCGTTGCGCGGTGTCTCTCGCTGATCGTGCGGGTGCTGCTGCGCAAGGGCAGGCGGCTCTACATCAATGACGGCATCTGGGCGTCGCTGTCGGATTCATGGACAGGCAAGATCACGCTGCCGGCGCGCTTCATTCCCGATCCCGCTATCCGCACACGCAACGGCGATGTCGGCAAGATCGTGCCGTTCAAGGTGTGCGGGGCTACCTGCGATTCCGTCGATATCCTGTCGCGGCCGTTCTGGCTGCCCGAGACCATCGACACCGGCGACTGGATCGAGATCGGCCATATCGGCGCCTATTCGCTGTCCTTGCGCACGCGGTTCAACGGCTTCTACCCCGACACCTTCGTCGAGGTGACGACGCCCTTCGATGAGGGCGAAGCGCCTGTGGGCTTCGCCAGCCTGGAGACGATGGCTGATTGAAGGAAGCGAGTAGGGAGTAGGGAGTAGCGAATAGGGAGTAGGGAAAAAGCGGCTTGAATTGTCGCGTGAGTACTCCGATCTACTCGCTACTCGCTACTCGCTACTCGCTACTCGCTACTCGCTACTCGCTACTCGCTAAGTGACATTCCATGCATGTTTTCCTTCTCGGCGGCACCGGTTTCATCGGTCGCCATGTCTTGCGGCGCCTGGTCGAGGTCGGCCATGAGGTGATCGGTCTCGCGCGTTCCGAGGCATCGGCTGATCGGCTCAAGGCCGCAGGTGCCACGCCGCTTCTCGGCGACCTGCGCGCGCCGACGGAATGGGTCGGCAAGATCCCGGAGGTGGACGCGGTCATTCATGCCGCGTCAGACTTTGGCGATGACATGGGACCCGTCGACGCGGCGTTGCTCGATGCGCTCCTGCCAGTGCTGGGCGCGATGCCGAAGCGGCCACGTTTCGTCTACACCGGCGGCTGCTGGCTGTTCGGCGCGACCGGCGACAGGGTAGCCACCGAGGACAGCCCATTCGACCCGCTGCCGGCCTTCAGCGGCACCATCGACAACATGACGCGGCTGCTCGAAGCACCTGAGATCGATAGCTTCGTCGTGCATCCGGCGATGGTCTATTCGTCCGAAGGCGGCGTGTTTTCTTCCTTCATGGAAGCGATGCGCGAGGGCAGGCCGGCCGAGGTTATCGGCTCGGAAGATGTCGTCTGGCCGCTGGTCCATGCCGACGACCTTGCTGACCTGTACCTGCGGGTCGTTGAAAAGGCGGAAGCCGGCTCGGTCTACAATGGCTCCGCCATCTCAGGACTGACTGTCGGCGAGATCGTCCAGGAGGTGGCGCGGCTGCAAGGTATGGATCGGCCGGACCGACGTATCGTCAGCGCCGATCTTGCAGCGGAACGCCTGGGCGAATGGGCGCGGGGCTATGCCATCAGCCAGCGCCTGAGCGGCGACAAAGCACGCGTCGAGCTTGGCTGGAAGCCGGTGCACGGTGACACGGCGGCGTTGTTTTAGAGGGAATGGCGAGTAGCAAGAAGGGTCTTGCGTGGTAGTGGCGCGAACGTTGCCGCGCTCACTACTCACTACTCACTACTCACTACTCACTACTCACTAGAGATTCGCCAGCAGCTCGTCCGTCGGCCAGCCGTCGACAGGCAGCTTGAGGCGCATCTGTTCCTGGCGGATGGCTTCGCGGGTGTTGGTGCCCAGGATGCCGTCGATGCCGCCGACGTCGTAGCCCTTGTCTTGGAGCTTCTGCTGCAGGGCCTTCATCGCGTCGCCGGTCAGGCCGGCGTCAGGGTTGCCGCGGTCGAATGCCGGCTGGCCGGCGAGGCGGGCTGCCAGATGTGCTGCGGTCAGCGTGTAGGTCGCCGACTGGTTCCATTCGAGATAGACGTCGTAATTGTCGTAGGTCAGGAAGGCCGGACCCTTGCGGCCCATCGGCAGCACGATGCCTGCCTTGAGGCCGGTATCCTTGAGCGGGGTGCCATCGCGCATGGTGACGCCCATCGCAGCCCAATGTGCAAGCGGCTGCTTGTTGGTGCGGCCGGTTTCTTCCCAGGCCATTTCGGCAGGCACCCGGACCTCTTCGATCCACGGCTCGCCGCGCTTCCAGCCGCGCGACTGGATCTTCTTGCCGGTGGTCAGGATGACGTCGGCAGGCGTATTGCGCAGGTCGACGATGCCGTCGCCGTCGCCGTCGACGCCGCGCGCCAGATAGTCGGAGGGCAGGATCTGGGTCTGGCCGATTTCGCCGGCCCAGGCGCCCTGGACATCGGCGGGCAGCACGTTGCGGTCGATCAGGGTCAGCAGCGGGATTACCTGCGGGCGGAACAGATCGGGCCGGCGGCAGTCATGCGCCAGCGTGACCAGCGCGTTGAGTGAGTTGAAATTGCCCTGCACCGCGCCGAAGTCGGTTTCCAGCGCCCAGAAGGCGGCAATCACCGGACCGGGAACGCCGAATTCCTGCTCGGCCATGGTGAAATACTGGCCATATTTCTGCAGGTTGGCGGCACCGTGCTTGAGCCGGTAGCCGCTGATCATGCGCTCGGAGAACTGGGTGAAGGTCTGGGCGAAGACACCCTGCGCCCGGTCGTGCTCGAGTACCTTGGGATCGAGCGCAGCATTGGCCAATGCCGACAGGCCCTTCTCGCCGACGCCGGCTGTGCGCGCCTCGTTGGCGAGGTTTTGCTTCCAGGTGGCGAAGTCGTCGCCGCATTCGGAGGTCGCCACCGGCGGCGCGGCCGGGGTGACGGCGGCAGTGTTCTGCGCGTTTGCCGGCATTGCGGCGGTGGCGAAAAGGGCGGCGACCAGCGCCTTGCTCAGCAGTTTCATGGGCAGCTCTCCTGCTTGGCCTTTCAGGCTTTCGCGGAACGGCGAAAGCAGGCGGACGGCCAACTCAATGTCTTGCCGCGCCTTCTACAGAACCGGGGCGAGGGCCGCACCCCCTCTTCTTGTCGCATCTGCCATGCGAATATGCAGCCCGGCGGAGCGGTCCGGGCTATCTCGTGTTGGCGGCGAGCCACTTCCTCCAGCTCGCTTCGCTGCCATTGAAGACGTTGATGTCGGCGTCACCCTTGATGCCGGGCACAACACCGGTGCCGGTGTACTGCCAGAAGGTGAAGGGGTGGCTGCCGTATCTCGACGTCGGATGGCCGGCGACCGAGCGCAGCCAGTATGGGTAGCCACGGAAGGTCGACAGGTTGTTGTCGTCGAAGAAGTCGATCGAGGTGTAGATGATCGGCTTCTTGCCGTAATGCTTCTCGACCATTTCGAGGAAGATCTTCATCTCGCTGCGCACGGTCGCTGCAGGCGGACGAAGCTTGCAGCTCGGCGACTGCGGGTTCCACTCCATGTCGAGGATCGGTGGCAGGGACGAGCCTTCCCTTGGCACGTTGTCGATGTACCAGCGCGCTTGTTCGGCTGCGGGGCGGCAGAAATAGTAGAAATGATAGGCGCCGCGCGGCACGCCCGCGGACTTGGTTTCGCGCCAGTGCTCGGCGAAATAGTCGTCGACGCGGTCGCCGCCCTCGGTCGCCTTGATGAAGGCGAAGGAAATGCCACTGCCCTTGGCCTGCTGCCAGTCGATGGACGTCTGGTACTTCGAGACGTCGGTGCCGTGAACAGCATAGGTCCAGGGCGCGCCGCTTTCCCACTGGTGCGGGTCGCTGTCGCTGAAGCGCGGATTCTTGACCGAAACGGAGGCCATGCTGCCCGGCTTGCCGACCGGGGCAAGCGACAGCGTGTCGGAAGTCGAGCAGGCGCCGAGGAAGGCGAGCAGCACAAGAGCCGAAGCGCGGCGCATTACTTCTCCTTGCGGCCGGCAGGAACCGGCCAGAGCACATCGTTTATGGGGCAGGCCCTGCGGCCCGGATACTATTCCGATGGATCAGCGGTTTCCCCGAGACACCGCACATCCCCCTCTGTGATCGCCGATCATGGTTGATAAACCGTTGATCGCGCTCGACAGCCTGAAAGATTTGCGTGAGGAATGACGGCAATTCCATGGCGGACGCGTGACGTCGGGGCGGGGGAAGCAATGCGCATCATCGGCAAGATACTGAAATGGCTGGTCGCCCTCATCGTGTTGGCGGTCGCCGGGTTGTCAGCCTGGCTCTACTTTGCGCCACCGGCACTGATCCGCGTCGGCTCCGGTTATGCCGCCAAGATCGTCTGTTCCAACGTCTTCATTGCCGGCCGCGATGCCAATCAGGTGCTGGCCGACGACGTCCAGGCGCCGGGCCATCCACTGCTCAGGCTGATGTCGGTCAGCGTCGACCAGAGTGCCGGCACGGTCCGCGCCGGGCTGTTCGGCATCTTCGGCAGGGGGCTGGCGGTTGCCCATGACGGCGCCGGCTGCAGCAACGTGCCGGACGGCGACATCGCCGCTGCCGCACTCGGCGCCGTTCCGGGGGCACCCGCAGCCAATGCCGAGGCGCTGTGGCCGGAGGGCGAGAAGGTCGATGCCTCGCAGAACCCGGCGATCGCGGCCGTTCTCGACGATGCAGCGCTGGCCGGACCCGGCATGCGCGCCATCGTCGTCGTGCAGAACGGCCGGATCGTCGGCGAACGTTATGGCGAGGGTTTTGCTGCTGCGACCCCTCTGCTCGGCTGGTCGATGACAAAGACGGTGACTGCCGCGATCATCGGCACGCTCGTCGCCGACGGCAAGATGTCGGTCGACAGGACGGCGTTGTTCGAGCCGTGGAAGGCGGACGGGCGCGCCGCGATCAGCCTGGCCGACCTGATGGCGATGTCGAGCGGGCTGGAGTTCAACGAGGATTATGGCGACGTCACCGACGTCACGCGGATGCTTTATCTCGAGCCCGACATGGCGAGCTTCGCCGCGGCCAAGCCATTGGCTGCCGACGTCGGCAAGAAATTCTCCTATTCCAGCGGCACGACCTTGCTTCTGTCGCGGCTGTGGCAGGACGCCGTCGGCGACCCGGCCAAGGCCCTGGCCTGGCCGCGCGAAAAGCTGTTCGGGCCGCTCGGCATGACCACTGCCGTGCTTGAGGCCGATGCGCGCGGCACCTTCGCCGGTTCGTCCTATCTTTACGCCTCGGCGCATGACTGGGCGCGCTTCGGCCAGTTCCTGCTGCAGGACGGCGTGTGGAACGGCGCGCGCATCCTGCCTGAAGGCTATGTCGCCTGGATGCGCGAGAAGGCGCCGGCTGCCCCGATTGGCGAGTACGGCCGCGGCCAGCTGTGGCTGCAGGGGCCGGAGGGCGGCACGCCGGAGGGCGAGGACCCCGATGTCGGCTTCGACCTGCCCGACGACACCTTCTGGATGCAGGGCCATGACGGCCAGACGGTGGCGATTGTGCCCTCAGCCAATCTCGTTGTCGTCAGGCTCGGCCTGACGCCGTCGAAGCTGCGCTACAAGCCGCAGGCGATGCTGTCTGCGGTGGCCGCGGCACTCAAATAGGCTTTGGCCCGCCGACGACGACGAGCCAGGCGTAGCCTCGGTACAGCGAGGTAAAGCGACAGCTTTTGCCGGCGGCGCGGGCCTGGGCGGCGATTTCGGCAGCCATGGTCTCGCGCGGCGTGACGTGGAAACGCGCCAGCCAGCCGCGCAGCAGTTTGCGAAACCAGCCGGGCAGCCCTTCCTGCTGGCCAAAATCGACGATGTGGACGGAGCCCGCGGACGCTGTCAGTGCCGCCGATACAGAGCGCTCCCAGCCCGGGATCATCGACAGGGCGTAAGAAACGAAGACGCGGTCGAAGCCGCCGCGCCCGAACAGGGCGGCAGCGTCGAACGAAGTGGCGTCGGCCTGCGCCAATGAGATGCGATCCGACAGGCCGGCACGGGCGATCGACGCCCTTGCCGTCACCAGCATCTCGGCGGAGATGTCGAGGCCATAGAAATGGGCATTCGGAAAACGCCTGGCGGCGAGGATCAGGTTGCGCCCGGTGCCGCAGCCGAGTTCGAGCACGGTGCCGCTCATGGGCGGAGCTAGCTCGGAGATCATGCGGTCGCGGCCGAGCAGGTAATATTTGCGCGTCAGGTCGTAGATGTGGCGCTGATGCCGGTAGACGCTGTCCATCAGCCCGGAATGGCCGGCCGAAAGCTCGGGCGCGCTCATCAGGACTTCTTCACATAGAGGTGGAAGCCGCCATAGATCGCCGAGCGGTCGCGGGCGGTGTAGTCGCGCGAGGCCTGCTCTTCGTAGCTCCACTGGTCGAGCAGTGCGGGTGAGAGGCGGCCCGGCAGCAGGCTGGGCTCGGCTGCGGTGCGGAAGATGACGCGGGCGCCCGATGCGGCGGTGCGGGTGATTTCGGTCCACAGCGCGTTGAGCTGGTCGTCGCTCATCCAGTCCTGGGCATCGAGCAGGATGTAGCGGTCGACCGAGCCCGCGTCCTTGCCGGCCAGCAGTTCGGTGAAGTTGGCGTGGTGGATGCCGACGCGATCAATGTTGGCGCGGATCGTCGCATAGTTGTCCTGCTCGAGATAGGCGGGCAGGGCGGCTTCGCCGGGCTTCGGGTAGCGGCGGGCGAAGGCCTGCCAGGCGAAGTAGTTGTTTTCGAGCGGGAAGTCGCAGGCAAGCTTCTCGAGCCGGGCCTTGAGCACGCCAGCCATCGAGCCGTCGCCGGAGGTCAGCAGCGAGTCGTATTGCGCCGGCGGGATGCCGAGGCCGAACAGCGAGGATTTGCGCGCGGTGATGAAGCGCAGCATGCGGCGCTCGAACACCGGCGCGATCTTTTCGTCGAAGAAGCGGCGCTGTTCGGCCTGGCTGCCGGTGGCCATGATGGCGGCGGGGTCGACGCCGTAAAGCTTGGCGACGCGGTGACCGGCGGCGATGAACAGGCCGAGCAGGCCGGTCTTGTAGAAATTGCCGTCGAAGGTGGCGATGCGGCGCTTGCCGCGCCAGTTGCGGCGCTCCCAATAGGCGCGGCTCGAGGCGTCGAGATGCGGCGCGATGAAGCGGTCATAGGCATGCGAGTTGTGCTCGACATCGGCTTCGCCGAAGAAGCGGAAGAGATCGCCTTGCGTCGGCAGGTGGCGCACGGCTGCCAACTTCATCCTGTTCAGCGCGATGTGGGCGCCGTTGAGGTCGACGGCGTCGATCCTGGCCGGCGAACGGGTGAGATAGGCAAGGATGTTGCAGCCGCCCGAAGCGATGGTGACGACCTTGTGGCCCTCGCCAAGCTGCATCGCCTCCATGTCGACGTCGGGGTCTTCCCATATCTGGGGGTAGACGAGCCCTGAAAACAGCAACGCAAAGAGCCGTTCGGAAAGACCTTCCTTGGAAAGCGCGCGGTTCTGGTAGACCGCCTTTCCAACTTTCTTGCCGCGACGAAAGACAAGTTCTCCGGAAACGTCAGTCATGGAAATGCGATTCCCCGCTTCGTTGTTGGGCGCAGCGGGTAGACTACCGGCGTGACAGCGCGGTGACGGCGCGATGACGGCGGCACGACAGGTCTTATGTGACAGGCCGACTCCGAACGTTACGAAACCGCTCGACGTCCTGCGCATTTCATCTCCGACGCCCGTTCGACGGGCCGTCCTGAAAAGGAGACTGTTATGAAAAAACTCATTCTCGCGTCGGTTTCCGCCCTGGCCCTGTTTGGCGTTGCCGCCTGCAGTGACAGCAACACCGACAGCACGACGACCGAAAGCGTGAAGCCGCCTGCAACCGAGCAGCCAGCGCCGATGACGCCGGCGCCCGCGACGCCTGAGGCCTCGCCACCGGCGACCGACGACACCACGACCAAGAGCATCACGCCGGCACCTGAGACCGGAACTGGCGGCGACATGCAGAACAACGACATGCAGCCCAAGCCGGTAGAGCCGGCTGCGCCCGCGCAGTAAGGTTGCGGGAGGAGGAAAGGCCGGAGCATCGCTCCGGCCTTTTTCTTTGGCTAAAGCCTAGCTTTTCTTTGGCTAAAGCCTAGCTCGTGACCCGGGCGCGGCGGCCAAGGGCCACGATCGCGATGACGCAAAGCGCGAACGCCACTGTTTTCACGCCCACATGTTCGCCAAGCAGGAAAGCCGAGATGGCGAGGGTGACAAAGGACTGCAGCAGTTGAACCTGGCTGACGCGGGCAATGCCGCCCATGCCGAGGCCGACATTCCAGGCGAAGAAGCCCAGGAACATCGAGCCGAAGCACAGGTAGAAAAAGGCAAATGTCTGCGCCGACGAGGCGGCGGCGAACTCTGGATGCCAGCTCAGCGCCGCTCCGGGGATCGAGATCGGCGCGGTCAGGATCAGCGACCAGCAGATGACCTCCCAGCCTGGCATGCGGCGCGAAAGCTTGCCTGACACGACATAGCCGAGGCTTGCGGAGAGTGCGGCGAGGAACAGGAACAGGTCGCCTGACGAAAGCTGCATGCCGCTGTCGCTTATGGCGAAGGTGACGACAAGCGCAGCACCCGCGACACCGCAGATCCAGAAAAACACCGATGGCCGTTCGCCGCCGATGATGGCGGCAAAGATGCTGGTGGTCAGCGGCAGGACGCCGAGCACCACCCCGCCATGCGAAGCGGGTACTGTCTGCATGGCGATGGAGGAGAAGATCGGGAAGCCGAAGACCAGGAGCAGGCCGGCGAGGAACAAGGCCGGTGCATCGCTCTTCGGAAACCGCTTGCGCAGGATGAGCAGCAGCAAGGCCGCGGCAAGCGAGGCGATGGCGGCGCGGCCGTGGGTGACGAACCATGGCGAAAAGGTTGTGAGTGCAACGCGCGTCGCCGGCAAGGTGCCGCCGAAGATGACAACGCCGAGCGTGCCAAGGGCGAGCCCGATCGTCTCGCGGGAGAATGTGTGTGCCGGTTGGTTGGTGTTGCGCGCGTCCATTGCGCAGATCGATACCGACACTTGGCTTTTGCGTCGTGAAAATTCCATTGGTCCAGAATCTTGGTCCAGATGCCGGACTGTTGCCGACAAAGTTACGCCTCGCGCGCAATGGCATCTCGCATTTGCGAATGTTTCATCCTAAGAAGCGGCCATGTCGATTTGGGACCGTCTCGGCGACTTCATCGCGCGTATCTCTGCGTCGGCGGCAAATGGCGTCGCTGATGTCGTGGAGGCTGTGCGCACAGTCTTCTCAGGAGACGCCGAAACCCGTCGCCGCGTGGCGTTCTCGGTGGCGATGATCGCGCTGTCGGCCAAGATGGCCAAGGCCGATGGCGTTGTCTCCCAGGCCGAGGTTCGCGCCTTCTACGAGATATTCGCCGTTCCGCCCGAGCATGCGCGCGACGTGGCGCGGCTCTATGACATTGCCCAGCAGGATGTCGCCGGCTTCGAGTTCTACGCCGAACGCATGGCCAAGCTGTGTGGCTCAGGCCACACCAATTGCAGAATGCTCGAAGACATACTCGACGGCCTGTTCCACATCGCCAAGGCCGACGGAATGATGCACCAATGCGAGGGCAGCTTCCTGCATCGCGTTTCCGAGATCTTCCGCATCGACGAGGTGCACTACCAGACCATCGTGGCGCGGCATCTCGATCTTGGCGAGGCTGACCCCTACCGCGTGCTCGGCATCGAGCGCGGCAAGCCATTCGAGGATGTGCGCAAACACTACCGCAAGCTTGTCGCCAGCAATCATCCCGATAAGCTGATTGCGCGCGGCCTGCCCGAAGAGTTCATCAGGATCGCCACGACACGCATCGCCGCGATCAATGCGGCCTACGAGATGATCGAAAGGGGACTGCGGCACGCATGAGCGGTTTTCAACCCGACCAACCGCATGCCGAGGTACGGCTTTCGCCCAATTTCGGGCAGCGGCGCGACGAGATGAAGCCCGACATGATCGTGTTGCACTACACCGGCATGGAAACCGGTGACGGGGCCGAGGCCTGGCTGTGCAATCCGGCAAGCGAAGTGTCGTCGCATTATCTGGTCCACGAGGATGGGCGCATCGTCCAGATGGTGCGCGAAAGCGACCGTGCCTGGCACGCCGGCAAGAGCTCCTGGCGCGGCGACACCGACATCAACTCCTGCTCGGTCGGCATCGAGATCGTCAATCCCGGCCACGCGCTCGGCTACAGCTCCTTTCCCAAACGCCAGATGCAGGCTGTGATCGAGTTGTGCCTGGGCATCGTCGAGCGCCACAATGTGGCGCCGGAACGCGTTCTGGCGCACTCCGACGTTGCCCTCGGACGCAAGGTCGACCCGGGCGAGAAGTTTTCCTGGCGGATGTTGGCGCAAGCCGGCGTAGGTCATTGGGTCGCACCTTCACCGCGCAACGGGCATGCAATATTGCAACCGGGCGACGCCGGCGTGGCGGTCGAGGAACTGCAATCGATGCTGGCGCTGTATGGCTACGGCGTCGAGATCACCGGGCGCTTCGATGCCCAGACAGCGGTAACTGTTCAAGCATTTCAACGACATTTCCGCACAAGGTGCGTCGATGGCGCCGTCGATTCCTCGACACTTTCGACGCTGCGGCGATTGCTCGCCGCGCTTCCGGGCGGGCTTGACTAGCCCTGGGTTGGTGATTCGCAAGATTACAACCTGTCACGCATTGTGACTTGTCCGGCCATTTTTCCCGCTAGTTCCCCCGTCACATGCATTCCCGTGCAAGGCGCCGGCTAAATCTGCCATGCCCCAGAAGAGGGCCCTCCGGCGTTTAGGAAGGGATGCTGCGCGATGGCTTTCGGCCATCGTTCGGCCTGTTCGAGAACAAGGATAACATGAAGAATTTGACCGTTTTAGCGGTGGCATTTGCCGCCGGCCTGACCTCTTTTGCCGCTCACGCCCAGGACGGCGCTGTCAGGGCCTCGAAGGCGATTATTGAGACCAACAAAAAAGCCAACGCAAACAAGTCAAACAAGACCACCGACGATTGCCCCTACCTGTTCGGCTGCAGCGCAAAGAAGGAAGCTGCGATCGACAACTTCAAGACCGCCTCGATCGGCGCCAAGGGCGCGAAGACGGTGAAGGAGCAGGCAGGTAAGACGGCCAAGGCCGCCAAGGCGAATGCGCCCTATGGCGAGATCGTCGCGCGTTATGCCTCATCCTATGGGGTGCCGGTGTCGCTCGCCCATGCCGTGATCAGCGTCGAGAGCAACTATCGCCCGAACGCCCGCGGCAGCGCCGGCGAAATCGGCCTGATGCAGATCAAGCCGGCAACGGCACGCATGATGGGTTACTCGGGTTCGGCCAAGGGCCTGTTCAATCCTGAGACAAACATCAAGTTTGGTCTCAAGTACCTCGCCAAGGCGCATGAGCTTGCTGGAGGCACGACCTGCGGCACGATCCTCAGGTACAATGCGGGCCACGGCGCCAAGCGCATGAACCCGATTTCCGCCGCCTATTGCAAGAAAGTCCAGGCCCGCATCGGCGGCTAACGATCTCGCAGGCGATGGTTCCCAGCTGCATCAGCCCGAAAATCGGACTCGATTTTCGCAAGGCACGATGCGCAGATTCACTGAATTTGAGCGTCCTTTGTGCGTCCATTCGGATGCACGGCGCTCTGGAGGCGAATGTTTTCGTTTGCCTTTTGCGGTGTGAACCATTCTATACGCCTTGCCAGCTGGCCGGGCGGCCGCACCCGCAATTGCCGAAAGGCAGCGGGTGAGGAAAGTCCGGGCTCCATGGATACACGGTGCCGGTTAATGGCCGGCGGGGGCGACCCCAGGGAAAGTGCCACAGAAAGCAAACCGCCGCGGTTTCCGCGGTAAGGGTGAAAGGGTGGGGTAAGAGCCCACCGCGCGACTGGCAACAGAAGCGGCAAGGTAAACCCCACCGGGAGCAAAACCGAATAGGGGTGGTGCGAGGGGAAACCCTCAGGGCTGTTTCCGGCTCACCGCCCGGGTAGGTTGCGTGAGGCGCATGGCAACATGCGTCCAAGATGAATGGTCGCCACGTTCCCGTGTCGCAAGACGCGGGGGCCATACAGAACCCGGCTTACAGGCCAGCTGGCGCTGCCTCTTTGCCACATGCCTTCAGTCCCTTGTGGCCGATTTCGCGTGTCAAGCGCGCGGATGCCGGCTGCCTTTGCGCATGCTGCCGTATTCTTGATACTGGTGCGATTTAATCGTACCATCATCCAAACAGGAGCGGCAGCCATGGGCCATGTAGACAAGCGCAGCATCACCCTTTCGCCCGAACTCGCCGCCGCCGTCGATGGCGCGGTCGATGCGGGCGAATATGCGTCGGCGAGCGAAGTCATCCGCGATGCGTTGCGGCTGTGGAAAGAGCGCCGCGACCTGTTCGGCTACACCATCGACGAACTGCGGGCCCTGATCCAGGAGGGCATCGACAGCGGGCCGGGCAGTGATGGCCCGGAATTCATGGCCAGGCTGACGGCCAAGTATGAGGCGATGGGAAAAGGCGACGGCAACCGATGAGCTATCGGCTGACGCCCCAGGCCATGGCCGATATCGAGGCGATCGGCGACTACATCAGCCAATTCAATCCCGCTGCCGCGACCAAGCTGATCCGCCGGATGGCCGAGCGCTGGGAGTTGTTGGCCACGCAGCCTCATTCAGGTGCCGAGCGAACAGATCTGTTGCCGGAGTTGCGGCATGTCGTGCTGGGCGAATACGTCACGTTCTATCGGGTGGAGGGCGCCGGTATCCTTATCCTTCGCGTCCTGCATGGCCATCGCCACGTTTCGGCTGACGACGTTTCGTCCTGGCGACCGTCAACCTTCCAGTCGATCCAGCGAAACTTTCATCGCGGCCCACAGCTCCTCGACCGGCTCGCAGCCGACCGATAGCCTGACGAAGCCCGGCGTGACCGCATCGCCGCGGCGGAGCCGGCGTTCGGCGACGGTGTGCACGCCGCCGAAGGAGGTGGCCGCATGCATCAGTTCGCAACAGTTGATGAAATTCTCAGCCCGTTCCTCTGAGCCGAGGTCGAAGCTGATCAGGAAGCCGAAGCGGTCCATCTGGACACGGGCGAGGTTGTGCGACGGGTCGCCTTCAAGGCCGGGATAACGCAAGGCGCTGACGGACGGGTGGGCCTTGAGGCGCGGTGCGATGATTTCCGCCGACGAGCACATGCGGTCGAAGCGCAGTTCCAGCGTTTCCAGGCCGCGATGCACCAGCCAGGCCTCGAATGGGCCGGGGATGCCGCCGGCGTTCTGGCGCCACTCGGTGACGGCGGCGATGATGTCAGGGTTGCGGCTCGCGACATGGCCGAACAGCACGTCGGAATGGCCATTCGGCGCCTTGGTGTCGGCGGCGACGACGATGTCGGCACCAAGGTCGAGCGGCCGCTGGCCGAAGGGCGTCATCGTGGTGTTGTCGACGATGAGCAGGCCGCCGGCCTTGTGCACGGCTTCCGCCACGGCTGCGATGTCGCAGATGTCGAGCGTCGGGTTGGACGGACTTTCGACGAAGACGAGGCGATAGCCGTTGAAGCCGCCATCGAGGAAGCTTGCCGTCGGCCGCACGTCCGTCTTCACGCCGAAGGCGCCAAGGAAGCGGTCGGCCAGGATGCGCGTCGTGTGATAGCCGTCCGAGGCGACGAGAATGCGATCGCCGGTCTTGAGCAAGGCAAAGAAGGCGGCCGAAATGGCGCCCATGCCTGAAGGAAATGCCACGCATGCTGCGCCTTCGAGGTGGCCGAGCATGTCTTCGGTGGCCGACCAGTTGGCGTTGCTCAAGCGGCCATACTGGTTGAAGCCCGTGGCGTCGCCAGGTGCGTGATAGATCGAAGCCATGGTCAGCGGCACTGGGATCGGGTCGCCGACGCCAAGCTTCGAGCGGCGCAGATGGGCGAGCGTGGCGGCGCGGGCCTTCATGGTCTCGGACATGATCTCAGGTCTCTCCCCGGCAATGCAGACGACACCTCAACGCTAGGTGCTAGGTCCTTGCGCGGCAAGACGGAAAGCGGGCCGCGGCGTTGGGCCACGTAAGACTTCGTTAGCCTTAAGGGATCATAAAAATCGGGAAGCCGCGAAAGGGTCCGAAAGGGCGCTGGCGATGGCCAAGTGTATCCAGTTCCCGTTGACGCCCATATCACCCCATGTTATCCCAAATCGGTAACCATGATTTCGTTCCAGTAAAGGGTAAGGCGTTCGCCGATCCGGCAGCCGCGGCGGCTGCAGGTCGGAACGCATTGGCCCTGCGGCGGAGGCATTTTGGGATTGATCCGGGCCATCGGGGTTCGGACGGCATGACGAAGAGGGGCACGGCCACGAAGGTGGCCGGATCAGTCGATGGATCGGTTTCTGTCAAATGCGGTGAACAGGATCGATGCGAAGGGACGGGTCTCCGTTCCGGCGCATTTCCGTGCCGTATTGCAGAAGCGCGGCTATGCCGAGCTCTATGCGCTGCGGGCGCTCGACGTTCCGGCGCTGGATGTCGGCGGGCTCGACCTGCTCGACCGCTACGAGCAGCGCATCGCCCAAGAAGATCCGTTCCTGCAGACGGCGGACGACATGTCCTTTTTCATCCATGGCGACAGCACCTTCCTGAAGCTCGATCAGGACGGGCGCATTTCTGTTTCGGATTTCCTGCGCGAGCATACGGGGATCACCAGCGACGTGGCCTTTGTCGGGCGCGGACAGTTTTTTCAGATGTGGGAGCCGGAGCGGCTGCGCAGCCATGGCGCGGACGTGCGTGCCCGGCTGCTGAAGCTTCGGCAGGGGACGAAGCCTGGGGAGCGACCGGAATGACGGCTGGCCACGGCGATGACCATCTTGCTGTCGGCGGACCGGCCCGCCACATTCCGGTCCTCCTCGCCGAAGTCCTGAAGGCGCTGCACCCACAGCCGGACGACGTGGTTGTCGACGGCACGTTCGGGGCCGGCGGCTACACCAAGGCCATCCTGGCGACGGGCGCGTCGGTTGTGGCGATCGACCGCGATCCCGACGCCATAACCGCCGGGCGCGAACTCGAAGCGCAGTCGAGCGGCAAGCTTCGGCTGGTCCAGGCGCCATTCTCCAGCCTCGACGAGCATGTCGGGCTTGTCGACGGCGTCGTGCTCGACATTGGCGTGTCTTCGATGCAGCTCGACCAGGCGCAGCGCGGCTTTTCGTTCCGCGCCGACGGTCCGCTCGACATGCGCATGGCCCAGGCCGGCGCCAGTGCCGCCGACGTGGTGAATCGCTTCAAGACCGGCGATCTCGCCCGCATCTTTGGCTTCCTTGGCGAGGAGCGGCATGCCGGGCGTATTGCCCGCATGATCGAAAGCCGCCGCGAGAGGAAGCCGTTCGAGCGCACGCTCGATCTGGCCGACGCCATCGAAACCCATATCGGCCGTGCGCCCAAGGACAAGATCCATCCGGCGACGCGTGTGTTCCAGGCGCTGCGCATCTATGTCAACGACGAGCTTGGCGAGTTGGCGCGTGCGCTTTTCGCCGCCGAACGCGCGCTCAAGCCGGGCGGGCGGCTGGTCGTCGTCACCTTCCATTCGCTCGAAGACCGCATCGTCAAGCGCTTCATCACCGATCGTTCGTCCAGCCCGTCGCGTTCGCGCTACATGCCGGAGCTCGAAACCATCGTCACGACCTTCGACAAGGCCGGCGGTGCTGTCGGTCCGAGCGACGCCGAGACGGCAATCAATCCGCGTTCGCGCTCGGCCAAGCTCAGGGCAGCGGTTCGTACCACGGCCGCGCCGCGCGCCGAGGACTTCTCCATTTTCGGACTTCCGAAGCTTCCCGACGTCAGTCAGTCGGGGGAAAGGTGAGCCATGTTCCGCACCAGTGACATCGTGCTGATCGCCGTCATGGTTGGCGCCGCGGCCTTCACCTACAAGACCAAGGACGAGGCCGAGAACCAGCTCAAGGCCGTCAACAAGATCGAGGCGCAGATTCGCTTCGAGGAAGACACGATCGACCTTTTGAAGGCCGACTGGAGCCTGCTTACCCAGCCTTCGCGCCTGCAGAAGCTGTCGCAGGTCTACGAGACCGAGCTCAAGCTTCAGCCGGTGGATGCGCGCCAGATCGTCGGTCTCAACGACCTGCCTGTCCGCCCCCTGACCATTGAAGACATCACAGCGGAGCGTTTCGGCGGCGTTGCCGAAGCCGCACCTGATCAGACCGTGACCGGAGGGATTGCCCGATGATCGGCTTGCTTGGCAGGAAGCGCGGCAAGGGCGAAGGCAAGGCCTCGATCGTCGTCGACAGCGCGCGCAAGGCGACGGGCGGACGCACGCGCAATCGCGTCGTCATGACCATGGCAGTGTTCTTCGGTATCTATGCGACGATTGCCGGACGGCTGGTCTATCTCGGCATGCAGGACCCGGAAACCTCGACCGGGCCCGAATCCCGCGTCACTGCCTCGCGCCCCGACATTGTCGACCGCAACGGTGAAGTGCTCGCGACCGACATCAAGACGGCGTCGCTGTTTGCCGAGCCACGCCGTATCGTCGACGCCGACGAGGCGATCGAGAAGCTGTCGACAGTGCTTCCGGACCTCGAGGTCGAGCAGACCTACCTCAAGCTCAAGAGCGGCACCGGGTTCGTCTGGCTCAAGCGCCAGCTGACGCCCAAGCAGCAGGCCGAGATCATGCAGCTCGGCATTCCGGGCATCGGCTTCCGCACTGAAAAGCGCCGCTTCTATCCCGGCGGCGAGACGGCCTCGCACATCGTCGGCCTGACCAATATCGACAACAAGGGCATATCAGGCCTCGAGAAATACATCGACGACCAGGGCCTCGCCGACTTGCAGGCCTCGGGCCTGGCGATTGCCAAGGACCTCAAGCCGGTCAAGCTTTCCATCGACCTGCGCGTCCAGCACATCGTGCGCGACGAACTTGTCTCCGCACTGGAGAAGTACAAGGCAATCGCGGCCGGTGCCGTCGTGCTCGACGTCAAGACGGGTGAAGTGCTGGCCATGGGCTCGGTGCCCGACTTCGACCCCAACAACCCTTTCAATGCCCAGGACAAGGACCGGTTGAACCGCATGTCGGCCGGCCTTTTCGAGATGGGTTCGACGATCAAGAGCTTTACCACGGCCATGGCGCTCGATTCTGGCAAGGTGACGATGGACAGCACTTTCGACGCCCGGCGGCCGATCACCATCGGACGCCAGACGATCCGTGACTTCCACGGCAAGGGCAGGGTGCTGACCGTGCCCGAGGTGTTCATCTATTCGTCCAACATCGGTTCGGCGCGTGAAGCTGATGTCGTCGGCATCGAAGGCCACCGTGAGTTCCTGAAGCGCCTGGGCCTGCTCGACCGCATGCAGACGGAACTGCCGGAGGTTGCCCGTCCGACCGAGCCGAAGGTCTGGAAGAAGGTGCACTCGATCACGATCTCCTTCGGCCACGGCATGTCGACGACGCCGCTGCAGACAGCGGTTGGTGCCGCCGCCCTGATGAATGGCGGCAAGCTGATACCGCCGACTTTCCTGACGCGTACAGAAGCCGAGGCCAATGCGGTTGCGACGCAGGTCATCAAGCCGCAGACCAGCGAGGAGATGAAGTATCTTTACAAGCTCAACGCGACCAAGGGGTCGGGCGGTTCGGGCGCGCGGGCACAGGTCGAGGGCTACCGCGTCGGTGGCAAGACCGGCACCGCCGAGAAGGTCGTCAACGGCCGCTATTCTTCCGACGTTCGTTTCAACGCCTTTCTTGCGGCATTTCCGATGGACAATCCGAAGTACGTCGTGCTGACCATCGTCGACGAACCCAAGCGTGAACATCCGGGCGTGGGTGCAACGGCCGGCTTCAATGCGGCACCCATGGTTGCCAACATTATCCGCCGTTCGGCCTCTCTGCTTGGCGTGAAGCCAGAATTCGGCCAAGAAGGTGGTGCAACTCTGGCTTCTTATCCCTGATTCTGCAGGCGCGCCGGCGGCGCGCCGCTTTGTATGTAGCGAACGGAACTCGATGAAACTGATTGACCTTGCCGGTATCCTGCCCGTCGATGGGGTTGTTCCCATAGATGTCGAGGTGAGTGGAGTTTCGTCGGATTCGCGTCAGGTGACGCCAGGAACGCTGTTCTTCGCCGTCTCAGGAAGCAAGGCCGATGGCGCGGCCTACGCCGGCGACGCGGCCAAGCGCGGCGCGGTCGCTGTCGTCGCGGCCAAGGGTGCCGATCTGGCGTCGGCCGGCATTCCGGTCATTGCGGTCGATGATCCGCGCCAGGCATTGGCGCTTTCTGCCGCCAAGCTCTACGCCCGCCAACCCGAGACGATGGTCGCCGTCACCGGCACCAGCGGCAAGACCTCGGTCGCGGCCTTCACCCGGCAGATATGGAAGCATGCCGGCTATGCCGCGGCCAGCATCGGCACGACGGGTGTCGTAGCTCCCGGACGCAACGAATATGGCCAGCTGACAACGCCGGACCCGGTGGCACTGCACAAGCTTCTCGCCGAACTCGCAGATAGCGGCGTGACGCATGCCTCGATGGAGGCGTCGAGCCACGGCCTCGACCAGCGTCGCCTCGACGGCGTGCGGCTGGCTGCCGGCGGCTTCACCAATCTCGGCCGCGACCATATGGATTACCACCCGACGGTCGAGGACTACCACCGCGCCAAGCTGCGCCTGTTCGACACGCTTTTGCCCAAGGGCGCGCCGGCTGTCGTCTTCGCCGACGATCCATGGTCCGAGCCGACCATCAAGGCGGCAGGTGCCGCCGGCCTCGACGTGCTGACCGTCGGCCGCAACGGCCAGTTCCTGGCGCTCAAGCGCGTCGAGCACGAGCGCCACAGGCAGCGGGCCGAAATCGAATGCGGCGGCACCATCTACGAGATCGACCTGCCGCTGGCTGGCGACTTCCAGGTCTCCAACTCGCTCGTTGCTGCCGGCCTTGCCATTGCCACCGGCACCGACGTTGCCAAGGCCCTGGCTGCGCTCGAACATCTCGAAGGCGCGCCGGGCCGCCTCGATCTGGTCGGCACCACGGCGAATGGCGCACCTGTTTATGTCGATTACGCCCACAAGCCCGATGCGCTCGAAAACGTGCTCGCCGCTGTGCGACCGTTCACCACGGGCCGCGTCGTCGTCGTGTTCGGTTGTGGCGGCGATCGTGACCGCGGCAAGCGCCAGATCATGGGCGAAATCGCCACGCGGCTCGCCGACGTCACCATCGTCACCGACGACAATCCGCGTTCGGAGGTGCCGGCCAGCATCCGCGCGGCGATCATGGAGGCCGCACCTGGCGCCATCGAGATCGCGGACCGCCGCCAGGCTATCCACGAGGCCATCGGCATGCTGCATGCCGGCGACACGCTGATCGTGGCCGGCAAGGGGCACGAGGAAGGCCAGACAATTGGCTCCGAGACGCTGCATTTCTCCGACCATGAGGAAGTCCGCAAGGCACTTGCCGGAGCTGCGGCATGAGCCTTTTGTGGACCTCCGACGCGCTCGTTGAGGCAACAGGTGGCCGCCCGCTTGGCCAGATGCCGGAAGGCATAACAGGCATTTCCATCGACAGCCGCAGCCTGAAGCCGGGCGAAGCCTTCTTCGCCATCAAGGGCGACGCGATGGATGGCCATGACTTCGCCACCGCCGCCATCAAGGCCGGTGCTGGCCTGCTTGTCGTCGCAGAGGGCAAATTGCCGGCGCTTGGGCGTCTGGGCGCGCCGATGATCGTCGTGCCTGACGTGCTGGCGGCACTCGAAAAAGTCGGCATCGCGGCGCGCGCCCGTTCGCGGGCTCGTATCATCGCGGTCACCGGCTCGGTCGGCAAGACCTCGACCAAGGAAGCGCTGCGCCATTCGCTCTCGTCCGTCGGCAAGGTGCATGCGTCGGCCGCGTCGTTCAACAACCACTGGGGCGTACCGCTGACGCTGGCCCGCATGCCCGAGGATTGCGACTACGCCGTCTTTGAGATCGGCATGAACCATCCCGGCGAGATCAGCCCGCTGGTGCGCATGGTCCGTCCGCACATCGCCGTTGTCACGCTGATCGCCGCTGCCCATCTCGGCTTCTTCCGCAATCTCGACGAGATCGCCAAGGCCAAGGCCGAGATCTTCGAAGGTGTCGAACCCGGCGGCGCCGTGTTGCTCAACCGCGATGACGGCCGCTTCAAGCTCTTGGAAAAATTCGCCCGCGCCGCCGGCGTCGACAATGTCATGAGCTATGGCGAAAACGCCCGCGCCAATTTCCGGCTGCTGAAATGCACGCTCGAAGCCGATCACTCGATGATCGTCGCGCGCATCGGTGGCCGCGATGTGCCGGCCCGTATCGGTGCACCCGGGCGCCATATCGTGCAGAATGCGCTCGCCGTTCTGGGTGCCGCACATCTTTGCGGCGCCGACGTGCCAACTGTCGCCACGGCACTTGCCTCGATGACGGCGGAGAGCGGGCGTGGCCAGCGCCATATCCTGCAACTGCCGAACGGGCCGATCACGCTGATCGACGAGAGCTACAACGCCAATCCGGCGTCGATGAAGGCGGCGATCGAGCTGCTCGACGCGACGCCGATCCAGGGTGCCGGCCGGCGCATCGCCGTGCTCGGCGACATGCTGGAGCTCGGCAGCCATTCGGCCAAGCTGCATCAGGCGCTTGCCGAGCTGATCGGTTCGACAAGGACCGACATGGTCCTGATGGCCGGACCGGAAATGAAGGCACTTGCCGATACGCTGCCCGAGGGGTTCAGGGCCGAATATCGCAGCGGTGTCGAAGAGCTGAAATCCGTCCTGTTCAATACGCTTCAGCCCGGCGACGCCGTCATGATCAAGTCGTCGAAGGGCATTGGCTTCAATCGGCTGGTCGAAGCGCTCATCAAGACATTCCCGGCTCAGGCCGGCAACATCACACCGACCTGACGAGGTCTCGGGGGACCGATACGCATGCTAACTTTGCTTGTCGACTTTGCGGACAAGGTGTCGTTCTTCAACGTCTTCCGCTACATCACCTTCCGCACCGGCGGCGCGCTGATCACCTCGGCGTTGATCGTCTTCATCTTCGGGCCGGCGATCATAAACGCCCTGCGCCTGAGGCAAGGCAAGGGCCAGCCGATCCGCGCCGACGGGCCGCAGACCCATTTCAAGAAGGCCGGCACGCCGACGATGGGCGGGCTGATGATCCTGTGCGGGATCGTCGGTTCGACGCTGTTGTGGGCCAACATCACCTCGGTCTATGTCTGGGTGGTGCTGTTCGTGACGCTCGGTTTCGGCGCCATCGGCTTTTATGACGACTATCTCAAGGTCACCAAGCAGTCGCATCTCGGCCTGTCCGGCAAGGCGCGCCTTGGCATCGAGTTCGTGATCGCCGGCATCGCAGCATGGATCATCATGCAAAATGGCCAGGCGCCGTTCTCGTCGTCGCTGACATTCCCCTTCATCAAGGACTTCCTGCTCAATCTCGGCTGGTTCTTCATCCCGTTCGCCTGCTTCGTCATCGTCGGCGCCGGCAACGCGGTGAACCTGACCGACGGGCTCGACGGCCTCGCCATCGTGCCGATCATGATCGCCGCGGCCTCGTTCGGCGTCATCGCCTACCTGTCGGGTAACGCTGTCTTCGCTGAATACCTGCAAATCCACTTCGTGCCCGGCACCGGCGAACTCGCCGTCATCCTGGGCGCTGTCATTGGCGCCGGCCTCGGCTTCCTCTGGTTCAACGCGCCACCGGCCGCCATCTTCATGGGCGACACCGGGTCTCTGGCGCTTGGCGGCCTGATCGGCACTGTCGCTGTCGCCACCAAGCACGAGATCGTCATGGCCATCGTTGGCGGCCTGTTCGTCATGGAAGCTCTGTCGGTCATCATCCAGGTCGGCTTCTTCAAGATGACCGGCAAGCGGGTGTTCCTGATGGCCCCGATCCATCACCATTTCGAAAAACTCGGCTGGACCGAGAGCCAGGTCGTCATACGCTTCTGGATCATCGCCGTTATCCTGGCGCTGATCGGTCTTTCCACCCTCAAGCTGCGCTGAGGCCTTTATGATCCCCGCGACGTCATTTCAGGGAAAGCGAGTGGCGCTCTTCGGCCTTGGCGGCTCGGGGATAGCCACTGCGCGCGCGCTCGCGGAGGGCGGGGCGGACGTGCTCGCCTGGGACGACAATCCCGAAAGCGTCGCCCGGGCCGCCGGCGAGGGGATTGCGACCGGCGACCTGCGCGGCGCCGACTGGGCCGGCATTTCGTCCTTCGTGCTGTCGCCTGGCGTGCCGCTGACGCATCCCAAGCCGCACTGGACGGTGGAGCTGGCACGCGGTGCCGGCGTCGAGATCATCGGCGACATCGAGCTGTTCGCACGCGAGCGCATTGCAACTGCGCCGACGGCACCGTTCATCGCCATTACCGGCACCAACGGCAAGTCGACGACCACGGCGCTGACGGCCCATATCCTGAATTCGGCGGGCCGCGACACGCAGATGGGCGGCAACATCGGCCGCGCCGTCATGACGCTCGATCCGCCTGAAGCCGACCGCCACTATGTCGTCGAGTGCTCGTCCTACCAGATCGACCTCGCGCCCTCGATCAACCCGACGGCCGGCGTGCTGCTCAACCTGACGCCCGACCATCTCGATCGCCACGGCACCATGCAGCATTACGCGACGATCAAGGAGCGCCTGGTCGCCGGCAGCGACACCGCCATCATCGGCGTCGACGACATCTATTGCGCCCAGATCGCCGATCGGCTTGAGCGGGTCGGCAAGCAGGTCGTGCGCATATCGAAGCGGCTGCCCCTGACAGACGGCTATTTCGCCGACGGCTCCGACCTGATGGAAGCCATCGACGGCCGCTACAGCCGCATCGCCTTCCTTGAAGGCATCGGTTCGCTGCGCGGCCAGCATAACGCCCAGAACGCGCTTGCGGCGGTCGCTGCCTGTCTCAAGGTCGGGCTCGACCTCGGCGAGATCCAGGCCGGGCTCGAAAGCTTCCCCGGCCTCGAACATCGCATGGAGCAGGTCGGCCGCAAGGGGCATGTGCTGTTCATCAACGATTCCAAGGCAACCAACGCCGACGCCGCGGCCCCAGCTTTGTCGAGCTTCCCGCGCATCTACTGGATCGCCGGCGGCCTGCCCAAGGAAGGCGGCATCGAGCCGCTGCGCAGCCTGTTTCCGCGCATCGCCCGCGCCTATCTGATCGGCGAGGCCGCTCCTGCGTTCTCCGCCACGCTGGGCGAGGCTGTTCCTTACGAGATTTCGGGCACGCTTGCAGCCGCGGTCGAGCATGCCGCCGAGGATGCAGCCAAGGACGACTCGAGCGAGGCGGTGGTGCTGCTGTCGCCGGCCTGCGCCAGCTTCGACCAGTTCAAGAATTTCGAGATTCGCGGCGAAGCCTTCAGGCAAGCTGTGAATGCTATTGATGGCGTCAGCGCTATCGGAGGGGCAAGATAATGGCCAGCCGTCTCGACAGAAGTCCCGTCGCCCTGTGGTGGTGGACGGTCGATCGCTGGTTCCTCGCGGCATTCCTGTCGCTGATGGGACTGGGCATCGTGCTTTCATTCGCCGCAAGCCCGGCGGTTGCCGAGCGCATCGGTCTCGGCAGTTTCCATTTCGCGACACGCCAGATCATCTTCACCATCCCGGCGCTGGTGGTGATGATCGCCGTGTCATTCCTTGAAGTCCGCCAGATCAGGCGCATGGCGCTGGTGATGCTGTGCGTCATGCTGGTGATGATGGTGGCGGTGCTGTTCATTGGCGTCGAGGTCAAGGGCGCGCGGCGCTGGCTGTCGCTGGCCGGGGTCTCGATCCAGCCGTCGGAATTCCTCAAGCCAGCCTTCGTCGTCATCTGCGCCTGGCTGTTTGCCGAACATGATCGCCAGCCCGAAATTCCGGGCAACCTGTTTGCCATGATCCTGCTCGGCCTCGTCGTTGCGTTGCTCGTGGCGCAGCCCGACCTCGGCCAGACGATGCTGGTGCTGGGCACCTGGGGCGTGATGTTCTTCATGGCCGGCATGTCGTGGTTCTGGATCATCGCGCTCGGTTGTACCGCTGTGGGCGGCCTGTTTGCCGCCTACACCATCTTCCCGCACGTCGCCGGCCGCATCGACCGTTTCCTGACCGGCGAAGGCGACACCTTCCAGGTCGACATGGGCCGAGACGCCATCATCAACGGCGGCTGGTTCGGCGTCGGACCGGGCGAGGGGGTCGTAAAGCGGATCATTCCCGACAGCCACGCCGACTTCATCTTCTCGGTCGCGGGCGAAGAGTTCGGCATCATCCTGTGCCTGGCCATCATGGCGATCTTTGCCTTCATCGTGCTGCGCGGCCTGCGCACCGCACTCAAGGAGCATGACGATTTCACCCGCTACGCAGTGGCCGGCCTTGTCGTCGTGTTCGGCTTCCAGTCGGTCATCAACATGGGCGTGAACCTGCAGCTGATGCCCGCCAAGGGCATGACGCTGCCGTTCATCTCCTATGGCGGCTCGTCGCTGATCGCGATCGCGATTTCGATGGGCATGGTGCTGGCGCTGACCCGCAAGAAGCCCGAGAAGCTCAGGCCGACAGGTTTCTCCGCCATGCAGCGGCACGCAGTCCCGGCGGAATAACATGGCCAAGGGAACTGTCATGCTTGCCGCCGGCGGGACCGGCGGCCATCTTTTTCCGGCCGAGGCGCTGGCGCATGAACTGACCGCGCGCGGCTGGCAGGTGCATCTCGCCACCGACGACCGCGCCGAACGTTTCGCCGGCAAGTTCCCAGCGGTCGCCATTCATCCGATTTCGTCGTCCACCATCGGCTCGAAAAACCCGATTGCGCTGTTGCGTGCATTCTGGAGCATCTGGCGCGGCGTCCGCCAGGCCTCGCAGGTGATCGCCAGGATCAAGCCATCGGTTGTCATCGGCTTCGGCGGCTACCCGACGCTGCCGCCGCTCTATGCCGCGACGCGCCGTGGCGTACCGTCGATGGTGCATGAGCAGAACGCCGTCATGGGCCGCGCCAACAAGGCGCTGGGTTCAAGGGTGGATGCGATCGCCGGCGGCTTTCTGCCGGAGAATTCGGGCGCCAACAGCGCCAAGGTGGTTGTCACGGGCAATCCGGTGCGGCCGGCGGTCATCGAAGCGTCGAAAACGCCTTATGTGGCGTCGACTGGTTCGGATCTGTTCAACCTTCTCGTCTTCGGCGGCAGCCAGGGCGCGCAGTTCTTTTCCGATGCGGTTCCCGGCGCTATCGCGCTGTTGAGCGAAACGCAGCGCAAGCGCCTGCGCATCACCCAGCAGGCACGCGCCGAGGATGCCGACAAGGTCAAGGCGGCTTATACGAAACTCGGCATCGCGGCCGACGTTTCGCCGTTTTTCACCGACATGGCGCAGCGCATGGCGGCCGCGCATCTGGTGATTTCGCGCTCGGGCGCTTCGACAGTCTCCGAGATCGCCGTCATCGGCCGCCCGGCTTTGCTGGTGCCGTATCCATATGCGCTTGACCACGACCAGGCTGCCAATGCCGCTCGTCTGGCGGCCGCGGGCGGGGGCGAAGTGCATCCGCAGGCGACGCTTTCACCAGAGCGCATTGCCGAGCTCGTCGGCGGTGCGATGAACGATCCGGGGCGGCTTGAGACGATGGCGGCTGCCGCCAGGTCAGTCGGCAAAGCGGATGCCACACGGTTGCTCGCCGACCTCGCAGAGGCTATTGCGTCCAAAATACCAGTTTCGGATTTCAAGAAAGGAATGCGCTCATGAAGATGCCGCATACCATCGGCCTCGTGCATTTCATCGGCATTGGCGGCATCGGCATGAGCGGCATCGCCGAGGTGCTGCACAATCTCGGCTACAAGGTGCAGGGCTCCGACCAGGCCGAGAGCGCCAATGTGCAGCGCCTGCGCGACAAGGGCATCGAGTGCTTCGTCGGCCACAAGGCCGAGAACCTGGGCGATGCCGAAGTCATCGTCGTTTCGACCGCGATCAAGAAAACCAATCCCGAGCTCATGGCCGCGCGCGAAAAATTGCTGCCGGTCGTGCGCCGCGCAGAGATGCTGGCCGAGCTCATGCGCTTCCGCAATGCGGTCGCGATCGGCGGCACGCACGGCAAGACGACGACCACCTCGATGGTGGCGACGCTGCTCGACGCCGGCGGGCTCGACCCGACCGTCATCAATGGCGGCATCATCAATGCCTACGGCACCAACGCGCGCATGGGCGAGGGCGAGTGGATGGTGGTCGAAGCCGACGAGAGCGACGGCACCTTCCTCAAGCTGCCGGCCGATGTCGCTGTCGTCACCAACATCGATCCCGAACACCTCGACCACTACGGCACCTTCGACAAGGTGCGCGAGGCGTTCCGCCAGTTTGTCGAGAACGTGCCGTTCTACGGCTTCGGCGTGATGTGCACCGACCATCCCGAAGTGCAGGCGCTGGTCAGCCACATCGAGGACCGCCGCGTCATCACCTATGGCGAAAACGCCCAGGCCGACGTGCGCTTCACCAACCACCACATGGACGGGGCCGTGTCGGTCTTCGACGTGGTCATCCGCAACCGCAAGTCGGCATCGTCGACCACCATTGAGGGCCTGCGCCTGCCGATGCCAGGCCGCCACAACGTCTCGAATGCCACCGCGGCCATCGCAGTCGCCACCGAACTCGGTATTACGCCCGAAGCGGTCAAGCGCGGCCTGTCGGCCTTCGGCGGCGTCAAGCGCCGCTTCACCCACACCGGTTCGTGGAACGGCGTCGAGGTGTTCGACGACTACGGCCACCATCCGGTCGAGATCAAGGCGGTGCTCAGTGCCGCGCGCGAGGCCACCAAGGGCCGCGTCATCGCCATTGCCCAGCCGCACCGCTTCACCCGCCTGCGCGACCTGTTCGACGATTTCTCGGCCTGCTTCAACGACGCCGATACGGTTATGGTCGCACCGGTCTATACGGCCGGCGAAGATCAGATCGAGGGTGTCAATTCCGAGGCTCTGACCGCGCGCATCCGCGCCGGCGGCCATCGCGATGCTCGCCATATCGAAGGACCGGCAGCGATCGCGCCGATCGTGCGCGAACTCGCCAAGCCGGGCGACTTCGTCGTCTTCCTTGGCGCCGGCAACATCACCCAATGGGCTTACGCATTGCCGGGAGAACTTGCCGGGGGCGGATCGTGATCGGAGGCGAGGCGCTCATAGCAAAGCTCGGCGATCGCCTTTCCGGCCTGCGCGGGCGGATCACGCCCAGTGCCGAGATGGAAAAGATCACCTGGTTCCGCGCCGGTGGCCTGGCCCAGGCGCTGTTCCAGCCGGCCGACGAGGAAGATCTTGCTGCTTTCCTGAAGGCCGTGCCGGAAGAAATCCCGGTGATGGTCGTCGGTATCGGCTCCAATCTTCTGGTGCGCGAGGGCGGTATTCCTGGCTTTGTCGTGCGGCTGTCGGCAAAAGGCTTCGGCGAGGCCGAGGCCATCTCGCCAACCGGAATCAAGGCGGGTGCGGCAACGCCAGACAAGCGTGTGGCAGCGCTTGCCCATGACTGTGGCATTGGCGGCTTCCATTTCTATCACGGCATTCCCGGTGCAATCGGCGGGGCGCTGCGCATGAATGCGGGCGCCAACGGCGTCGAGACGCGGGAGCGGGTCGTCGAGGTTCGTGCCCTCGACCGCCAGGGCAACCTGCATGTGCTGTCCAACGCCGACATGGGCTATGCCTATCGCCACTCATCCGCCGATGCGGACCTGATCTTCACCTCGGCGACCTTCGAGGGGTATGCCGAGGACAAGGATGCCATCAAGGCGGCGATGGATGCGGTCCAGCATCATCGCGAAACGGTGCAGCCGATCCGCGAAAAAACTGGCGGCTCGACCTTCAAGAATCCCGAAGGCACTTCGGCCTGGAAGGAAATCGACAATGCCGGCTGCCGCGGGCTGATGATCGGCGGTGCTCAGATGTCGCCGCTGCATTGCAACTTCATGATCAACACCGGCAATGCCACCGGCTACGACCTGGAGTATCTCGGCGAGACGGTGCGCAGCCGCGTGCTGGAAAATTCCGGCATCCGCCTGCACTGGGAAATCAAGCGCATCGGACACTTCAAGCCCGGCCACGAAGTGCAGGAGTTCCTTGGGCAATTGCTCTAGAACTGGCGGTTCCAGCAGACCAGCCGCGACGTATCAAAACCATGTTTGCGGCGATCTTATCAAGGCCTCGGCGCATCCTCGCCGGGGCCTTTTTGCGACCTGAATTCCGCCGTTTCCTGTGGTCATCCTGCAGGTCATCGGAAGCCGCATTGGTCATGAAATCGCAACGAATTCCAATCGGCTCTTGCCACGGAATCAAGTCTCTGATTCTCTGACCTAAAGCGTTTCCTGATTTGAGTCGCGTGACGCGTAGCCCGCGTTTCCAACCGGAGGTCCAACTTCCGGGGCGATCTTATTTAGTCTTTGGAAACAAGGCGTTGTGTCCGAGTCGAGAGGGGATAGCAGGGGATGAAGTCAAAGCACGTCGCTGTACTGTTGGGCGGGTTTTCGTCCGAGCGGCCTGTGTCCCTGTCGTCTGGCAATGCCTGCGCCGAGGCGCTCGAGCAGGTCGGCTACCAGGTCACCCGCGTCGATGTCGATCGCGATGTCGGCGCTGTGCTTTCGGCGCTCAAGCCGGATGTCGCATTCAATGCGCTTCATGGCCCCTTTGGCGAAGACGGCACCATCCAGGGCATCCTCGAATATCTCGGCATCCCCTACACGCATTCGGGTGTGCTGGCTTCGGCGCTGGCGATGAACAAGGAGCAGTCGAAGAAGGTGGCGAAGGCCGCCGGTATCCCGATTGCGGAATCGCGCGTTCTCGACCGTTTCGCGATCGGCAACCAGCACCCGATGAAGCCGCCTTACGTGGTCAAGCCGGTGTCTGAAGGTTCGAGCTTCGGTGTGGTCATCGTCAAGGAAGACCAGTCCCATCCGCCGCAGGTCATCTCCTCGTCGGAGTGGCGCTACGGCAACACAGTGATGGTCGAGCGCTTCATTCACGGACGCGAACTGACCTGCGCCGTCATGGGCGATGTCGCGCTTGGAGTCTGCGAGATCATCCCGACCGGGCATGCCTTCTACGATTATGATTCAAAATATGTCGCTGGCGGATCAAAGCACGAATGCCCCGCGAAAGTTTCACCGAATATTTACCAAAAAATACAAACACTGGCGCTTAAGGCTCACCAAGCGATCGGGTGCCGGGGCGTCTCCCGGTCTGACTTCCGGTACGACGACCGCCATTCCGAAAATGGAGAGGTCGTCTGGCTGGAGGTCAACACGCAACCCGGCATGACGCCGACGTCGCTGGTGCCTGAGATTGCTGCCCAAGCCGGGCATTCGTTTGGTGAGTTGTTGAGTTGGATGGTGGAGGACGCTTCGTGTTTGCGTTGAGATCGGGACAGAACAGAAGGATGGGTGGCGCTGCGCCGCGCGTCTTCGGGCTGTCCTTGTCCGCGGAGCATTTCGTGCTGCCGCGGCTGCTGCGCAAGCCGGTTCGCATGTTGTCGCGCTTCGGGCGTGGGGAGTTCACTCCTCCGCCCTATGCTGCGTCGATGCTGACGGCGTCGTTCCTTGCCGCAAGCTCGCTCTATGGCGCTTATCTCGGTGGTCATTTCCCGGCGCTTGTCCAGGGCGTGACTGCCCGCAGCGGTTTTGCCGTCGACCAGATCAAGGTCTCGGGCAACCGCGAAACCTCCGAGATCGACATTCTCGACAAGCTCGAACTCGACGGCTGGACTTCGCTTGTCGGCTTCAATCCGGAAGAAGCGCGCGAGCGCATCGTCAGCCTGCCCTGGGTTCGCGATGCAGCCGTGCGCAAGGTCTATCCCGACACGATCGAGGTTCGCGTCGACGAGCGCGATGCATTCGCCATCTGGCAGCATGGCAGCCAGCTCAGCGTCGTTGAAAAGGATGGCAAGATCATTGCGCCTTACACTGGCGGGCGCCAGGTCGGGTTGCCGCTGGTCATCGGTTTTGGTGCCGCCGACCGCGCTGCCGACTTCGTCGCCAGGGTCCAGGCGTTCCCCGAGCTGGCGTCGCGCGTGAAAGGCTATATCCGCGTCGGTGAGCGGCGCTGGGATCTGCGCCTCGACAATGGAATCACCGTCAAGCTGCCCGAGAATCAGGTCGATGCAGCGCTTGCCGACCTTGCTGATCTCGACCGCGAGAATGCGCTTTTGACGCGCGACATCTCCGCCGTGGACATGCGCTTCGGCGACCGGCTGGTGGTGCAGCTCACGCCGGAAGCGGTCGAGCGTCGCGCGGCTGCGCTGAACACCAAGCCGAAGGCCGTCAAGGCGAAGGTGGAGAAGAGAATATGAGCTGGCTTGGCGGTCAAAAAGATCCGGTCTCGCGTCGCTCGGGCATCCTCACGGTGCTCGATGTCGGTTCGAACAAGGTCTGCTGCGTCGTCGCCAAGATGAAGCCGGCCGAAGGCAGCCAGCTGCTCAAGGGCCGCACCCATCAGGCGCAGGTCATCGGCATCGGCCATCAGAAATCTCAGGGTGTGAAGTCGGGCGTGGTTGTCGATCTCGACCGCGCCGAGCACGCCATCCGGCTCGCCGTCGATGCGGCTGAGCGCATGGCCGGACTGACCGCAGACTCACTGATCGTCAACCTGTCTGCTGGGCGCATCAAGAGCGAGTCGTTCTCGGCGACGATCAATCTCGGCGGCCATGAGGTCGAGGAAGCAGATGTCCAACGCGTTCTGGCCGCCGGCGCCAAGCAGGCGCTCAGGGCCGAACGCGACGTCATCCACTCGCTGCCAGTTGCCTTTTCGCTCGACGCCGAGCGTGGCGTGCGCGATCCGCGCCGCATGGTCGGCGACACGCTTGGCGTCGACATGCATGTGCTGACCGGCGATTCGGCGCCGATGCGCAATCTCGAGCTCTGCATCAACCGCTCGCATTTGTCGGTCGAGCACATGGTTGCAACGCCGTACGCCAGTGGCCTCGCCGCGCTCGTCGACGACGAGCTCGAAATGGGGGCTGCCTGCATCGACATGGGCGGCGGCACCACGACGCTTTCGGTCTTCTCCGAGGGCCGCTTCGTTCACGCCGACGCGATTCCCGTTGGCGGCAACCACGTCACCATGGACATGGCCAAGGGCCTGTCGACGTGTCTCGACGATGCCGAGCGGCTCAAGGTCATGCACGGTTCGGCGCTGCCAGGCAGCACCGACGACCGCGACCTGATCAGCATCCAGCCGATCGGCGTCGACGACAATGAAGTGCCGCTGCAGATCCCGCGCTCGGTGATGACCCGCATCATCCGAGCCCGCATCGACGAGACGCTGGAACTGCTGCGCGACCGGCTCAACAAGTCGGGTTATGGCAACGCCGTTGGCAAGCGCGTCGTTCTGACCGGCGGCGCCAGCCAGCTCGTCGGGCTGCCCGAGGCAGCACGTCGCATTCTCGGCCGCAATGTGCGCATCGGCCGCCCGCTCGGCGTGGCAGGTCTGCCGGAGGCGGCCAAGGGGCCGGCTTTCGCGACCGCCGTCGGGCTTCTCATCTACCCGCAGATGGCTGGCATCGAGAGCCAGTCTGCGAAAGGGATTTCCCGTTACAGGGCAACGGGAACTGGCGGAAAACTGCATCGCATGAGTCAGTGGTTGAGAGACAGTTTTTAGGAATTGACGGGGGCAGCCCCATAAACGGCCGCACGGCGAAGCGGTTCGAAAGGCAAAAAGGACGAGGACTATGACGATCAATCTGCAGAAGCCGGACATCACCGAGCTCAAGCCCCGCATCACCGTGTTCGGTGTTGGCGGTGGTGGCGGCAATGCCGTCAACAACATGATCACTGCTGGTCTGCGCGGCGTCGAGTTCGTCGTGGCCAACACCGATGCCCAGGCACTCACCATGTCGAAGGCCGAGCGTCTCATCCAGCTCGGCGCGCATGTCACCGAGGGCCTTGGCGCTGGTTCGCAGCCGGAAGTCGGCCGCGCCGCTGCCGAAGAGTGCATCGATGAGATCATCGACCACCTGTCGAACACCCACATGTGCTTCGTCACCGCCGGCATGGGCGGCGGCACCGGCACCGGTGCTGCTCCCGTCGTTGCTCGCGCGGCACGCGAAAAGGGCATCCTGACCGTTGGTGTCGTCACCAAGCCGTTCCACTTCGAAGGCCAGCGCCGCATGAAGACGGCCGACTACGGCATCGAAGAGCTGCAGAAGTGCGTCGACACGCTGATCGTCATCCCCAACCAGAACCTGTTCCGTCTGGCCAATGACAAGACGACCTTCGCGGACGCCTTCGCCATGGCCGACCAGGTGCTCTATTCGGGCGTCGCCTGCATCACCGACCTGATGGTCAAGGAAGGCCTGATCAACCTCGACTTCGCCGACGTCCGTTCGGTGATGCGCGAGATGGGCAAGGCCATGATGGGCACCGGCGAAGCTTCGGGCGAGGGCCGTGCGATGGCTGCTGCCGAAGCAGCGATCGCCAACCCGCTGCTCGACGAGACCTCGATGAAGGGTGCCAAGGGCCTGCTGATCTCCATCACTGGCGGTCGCGACCTGACGCTGTTCGAAGTTGACGAAGCCGCGACCCGCATCCGCGAAGAAGTCGACCAGGACGCCAACATCATCCTGGGCGCCACCTTCGACGAAGATCTCGAAGGCGTCATTCGCGTGTCGGTGGTTGCCACTGGCATCGACAAGTCGGCAGCCGACATGGCTGCGGCACCGCTGACCATCCGTCAGGCGCCGAAGCCGGCGCCGCGCGCCGTCGAGGCCCGTCCTGCCGTGCAGGCTGCTCCGGTCGAACAGCCGCGCATGGAAGTGCGCACCAACGACCCGGTCGCCGAGGCGATCCGCCTTGCCGAAACCAATGCTGCAGCCATGGCTCAGCCGCGTGCCGCCGCTCCGCAGGGCGAAGAGTTCCGTCCGCAGAGCAAGCTGTTTTCGGCTCCGCCTGCCCAGCCGCAGGCACAGCAGTACCAGCCGCAGCAGTTCCAGCAGCCCACCCCGCAGCCGGTGGCCCAGCCGCAGGTGGCACCCCAGCGCGAGATGATGCAGCCGGCGCAGGTTCAGCCGCGCATGCCGCGCGTCGAGGACTTTCCGCCGATGGTGAAGGCCGAGGTGGAAGCCAAGGCACAGCCGGCCGAGCATCATGAGGACCGCGGTCCGATGGGCCTGCTCAAGCGCCTGACCAGCGGCCTGACCCGCCGTGAGGAAGAGCCGGCACGCCTGCAGCCCGCGCAGCCGCGCGAGCCCAAGCTGCGCCAGCCGGCACCCGAGCAGCGCCGCATGGCCAGCCAGGAATCGCAGCTCTACGCGCCGCGCCGCGGACAGCTCGACGAGCACGGCCGCCTGGCACCGCAGGCACGGACTCAGGAAGACGACCAGCTGGAGATTCCGGCGTTCCTTCGCCGGCAAGCCAACTGATCTGTGAACGGCCAGTAACACTGTTTGAAAGGCGGGCGTCTCGACGCCCGCCTTTTGATCTGAAAAGATCAGTCAAATCATTGGCTTGACGGGACGAGTCGAAGCGTCTCGGCAGTTACACAGAGTAAGAAACCGTGATTTGGAGTCTATCATCCGGAAGACTATCTTCGCGCCAACTAAGGTCGCTTGGGCGGGTATTGTGGGGATGAGGTCCCGTCCAACGAGCATAAGAGCCGTGCGCTCCATTGTGGCGAAGCGGACCTAGTGAGTACGGGCATATGGGGATCGACTTGCAGGACTATCAGACAACACTCAAATCGCGTGTCACGCTGTCGGGCATTGGCGTTCACAGCGGCAAGCCTGTGGCTATCCATTTCGCGCCGGCAGACGCGGATACGGGCGTGGTGTTTCAGGTTGCTGACCGAGAGTTTCGTGGAATTGTGTCGGAAGTGGGTGCAACCGACCTTTGCACCTTGTTGGGGGACCCCGCCGGTCTCCACGTCGCCACGATCGAACACCTGATGGCCGCACTGTTCGGCCTCGGTATCGACAATCTGCTGATTGAGGTCGAAGGCGCCGAAGTGCCGATTCTCGACGGCAGTGCCGGGCAGTTCGTCGAAGCCATCGACCAGGCCGGCATCGAAGTGCAGGGCGTCAAGCGCCGCTACATCCGCGTCATCAAGCCCGTGCGAATCGAAAGCGGCGCCTCGTGGGCCGAGTTCCGCCCCTATGGCGGCACGCGATTCGAGGTCGAGATCGATTTCGAAAGCCCGGCGATCGGCCGCCAGTCCTTCGCCTCCGACATCAACGACGATATTTTCCGCCGCGAGATCGCGCGCGCTCGCACTTTCGGCTTCATGAAGGATGTCGAACGCCTGTGGGCAGCCGGCTACGCGCTCGGCTCGTCGCTGGAGAATTCCGTGGTCATCGGCGACGACAACCACATCATCAACATGGAAGGCCTGCGCTTTTCCAACGAGTTCGTGCGCCACAAGACGCTCGACGCGATGGGGGATCTGGCCCTTGCCGGCGCCCGCTTCATCGGCTGCTTCCGCTCCTATCGCGGCGGCCACAGGTTGAATGCCGCCGCCCTGCGCCGCCTGCTTTCGGACCGTTCGGCCTTCGAGGTCGTCGAGACGTCGCGCCGCGAGCGTGGGCGTTCGGCCGAACTTATTGCTGTCAGCGCCGCAGTCCACGCGCCCTGGACTCTCTGACGGCTGGCAATCGCCGGAAAGGTGGTGTGACCTTGTTGCACCACTTGGCCGGCGAAATGGCATGCGTCATCGCGTGCCACAAAATTGCGCGATTGGCGGCTGATAGCGTTGCCGGGCAAAGCCAGTTGTGATCTATGGCCATTGCCTAAAAGCGAAACAGCGCCAAAGGGGCGGAACTCTGTGATGTCATTGATACGAGCCGATCGATCGAAATTGCGCGTGAAGCCTCTGGTTGTGGCGCTTTCGCTCATCGCTCCGGCGCTTGCACTGTCTGGTTGCATGTCCGGCGAAGCCGATGTCGATCTCGCGACCTATGTCGAGCAGACCGAACCGGCCGACGTTCTATACAATCAGGGCCTCGCCAACCTCAATGCCGGCCGCCTCAAGGAGGCCAGCCGCAAGTTCGAGGCTGTCGACCGCCAGCACCCCTATTCGGAGTTCGCCCGCAAGTCGATGGTGATGGGCGCCTTCGCCAGCTACCGCCAGGGCGCTTATGAAGAGGCCATCAACTCGGCCAAGCGCTATCTCGCGCTCTATCCTTCGACCGACGACGCTGCCTACGCCCAGTACATCATCGGCCTGAGCTACTTCCGCCAGATTCGCGACGTGACGCAGGATCAGAAGGAAGCTCGCCGCACCATCGAGGCGATGACCGAAGTGGTCCAGCGCTGGCCTGCGTCGGAATATGTCGACGACGCCAATGCCAAGATCCGCTTTGCCCGCGACCAGCTCGCCGGCAAGGAGATGCAGATCGGCCGCTATTATCTCGAGCGCCGCGAGTTCATCGCTTCCGCCAAGCGCTTCCGCAACGTGGTCGAGAATTACTCGAACACGCGCCACATCGAAGAAGCGCTCGCGCGCCTGGTCGAGACCTACTACGCGATGGGCCTGACCTCGGAAGCCCAGACGGCGGCAGCCGTGCTCGGCCAGAACTATCCCGACAGCCAGTGGTACAAGGATTCGTACAAGCTGCTGCAGTCCGGCGGCCTTGAGCCTCGCGAAAATGCCGGCTCATGGATTTCCAAGGCCGGAAAGATGTTCTCCGGCGCCTGATCAACATTAGATGCTCTCGCGCCTGTCGATCCGCGATATCGTCCTGATCGAACGGCTGGACATCGATTTCACGCCCGGCCTTTCCGTGCTGACAGGTGAGACCGGCGCGGGCAAATCCATCCTTCTCGACGCATTGTCGCTCGCGCTTGGCGCGCGCGGCGATGCTTCGCTTGTCCGCCATGGTGCGAGCCAGGGGCAGGTGACGGCCGTCTTCGACGTGCCGCGCAACCATCCTGCACGCACACTGCTGGCCGACAATGCCATCGACGACGATGGCGACATCATCCTCAGGCGCGTGCAGACAGCCGATGGCCGCACCCGTGTTTTCGTCAATGACCAGCCTTCGAGCGTGACATTGATGCGCGACGTCGGCCGCGCGCTCGTTGAAATCCACGGCCAGCATGACGACCGCGCGCTTGTCGACGGCGGGGCGCATCGCGAGGTGCTCGATTCGTTTGGCGGCCATGTCGGCGAGGCGAGGGCGACGGCCGAGGCCTGGAAGCTGTGGCGTGCCGCCGAGCAGGAGCTGTCGCGCCATCGCGCCCGTGTCGATGCGGCTGCCCGCGAGGCCGAATATCTGCGCGCCGCGGTGACGGAACTGACCAAGCTCGACCCGCAACCGGGCGAGGAGAGCGAGCTTGCCGAACTGCGCGCCGCGATGATGCGTGTCGAAAAGATCGCCTCGGAAATCCAGGATGCGCAGGACGTGCTCTCAGGCTCGTCGTCGCCGCTGCCTCAACTCGCCAGCCTGTTGCGCCGTCTGCAGCGCAAGGCGTCCGAAGTGCCGGGCTTGCTCGACGAGGTGGTGAAATCGCTCGACGAGGCGATGATTTCGCTTGATGCGGCGCAATCAGGCGTGGACGCGGCGCTTCGGGCCACCGAATACGATCCCCAGCGGTTGGAGAAGGCCGAAGAGCGGCTGTTTGCGCTGCGTGCCGCCGCGCGCAAGCACAATGTCGCTGTCGACGACCTTGCCAAGCTGCGCGACACGATGGTCGCCGATCTGGCCGACCTCGATGCGGGCGAAGAGCGGCTGCAATCGCTCGAACAGCAGGCGAAGCTGACGCGCGAGGCCTATGATCGCATTGCATCCAGCCTGTCCGAGCTGCGCAAGACGGCTGCCGAAGGCCTGCGCAAGACCGTCATGGCCGAGTTGCCGGCGCTCAAGCTCGAGCGCGCCGAGTTCCTGGTCGAGCTATCGAGCGAAACCGACAACCGCATGCTCGAAGGCATCGATCAGGTCGAGTTCTGGGTCCGCACCAATCCGGGCACCCGGCCGGGGCCGATGATGAAGGTGGCGTCGGGCGGCGAGCTGTCGCGCTTCCTGCTGGCGCTCAAGGTCGCGCTTGCCGACCGCGGCTCGGCGCCGACGCTCGTCTTCGACGAAATCGACACCGGAGTCGGCGGGGCCGTGGCCGACGCCATCGGCCAGCGCCTGGCGCGGCTTGCCAACCGTGTCCAGGTACTGTCGGTAACCCATGCGCCGCAAGTTGCCGCGCGCGCCGCGACACATTTCCTGATCTCCAAGAAGGGCAACACAGACAAGGTGGCGACCGGCATCCACGAAATGGACCGTCCGGCGCGCCAGGAGGAGATTGCACGCATGCTCTCGGGTGCGACGATTACCGAGGAGGCGCGTGCCGCGGCCGAGCGGCTGCTGCGCGAGAATGTTACGGCATCCTGAGCGGCAGCATTGACGGCGACATGTCAGGAGCTTGCGCGATCCTGCTGATTTGACGTGGAATTCGAGCCGGGCGGCTCCCGCCGGACCGCATCCTGATTTATGGTGGCGCCGCACGTCAGCCGGAGTCGCACAATGTCCGAGAAACCAGTCGATTCGCTGAGCGAGGCCGAAGCCGCGTCCGAATTGGCGCGGCTGGCCGAAGAAATCGCGGGCCATGACCTGCGCTATCACGCCGAAGACGCGCCGACGATCTCGGATGCCGACTATGACGCATTGCGCCGGCGCAACCTCGCCATCGAACAGCGCTTTCCCCAACTGGTGCGCGAGGATTCGCCATCTAGATCGGTGGGTGCCGCCGTCTCGGAAAAGTTCGGCAAGGTCACCCATGTCGTGCCGATGCTGTCGCTCGACAACGCTTTCGCCGACGAGGACGTCAGCGAGTTCGTCGGCCGCATCAGGCGCTTTCTGCGCCTTGGCGCGAACGAGCCGGTGGTGATCACGGCCGAACCGAAGATCGACGGGCTGTCGCTGTCGATCCGCTACGAGAATGGCCGTCTGGTGACGGCGGCGACGCGCGGCGACGGCCAGGTCGGCGAGAACGTCACCGCCAATGCCCGCACCATCGCCGACATTCCGAACGTGCTGAAGGGCGATTTCCCTGACGTGGTCGAGGTGCGTGGCGAGGTCTATATGAGCCACGCCGACTTTGCCGAGCTCAATCGCCGCAACGAGAAGGCGGGCAAGCCGATCTTCGCCAATCCGCGCAATGCGGCGGCAGGCTCGCTGCGCCAGCTCGATACCTCGATCACCGCCAGCCGGCCGCTTCGCTTCTTTGCCTATGCCTGGGGCGAGGTGAGCGAGATGCCAGCCGACACCCAGATGGGCATGGTCGACGCGTTCCGCAGCTATGGCTTCAAGACCAATCCGCTGATGAAGGTTTTCGACAGCGTCGAAGGGCTTCTTTCCCAGTACCGGATGATCGAGGCAAATCGCGCGACGCTCGGCTACGACATTGATGGCGTCGTCTACAAGGTCGACCGGCTCGACCTGCAGCAGCGGCTGGGCTTCGTCTCGCGCAGCCCGCGCTGGGCGATCGCCCACAAATTTCCCGCCGAAAAGGCGACGACACTCCTCACCGGCATCGACATCCAGGTCGGACGCACCGGCTCGCTGACGCCGGTGGCACGTCTGCAGCCGGTGACCGTAGGCGGCGTGGTGGTGACAAACGCCACACTGCACAACGAGGATTACATCAAGGGCATCGGCAACAGCGGTCAGCCGATCCGCGAAGGCCGTGACATTCGAGTGGGCGACACCGTCATCGTCCAGCGCGCCGGCGATGTCATCCCGCAGATCCTCGACGTCATCATGGAAAAGCGCCCGGCGGATGCCCAACCTTATCTGTTCCCGACGCGCTGCCCGGCTTGCGACAGCCATGCGGTGCGCGAGGAGGGCGAGGTTGTGCGGCGCTGCACCGGCGGCCTGATCTGCCCGGCGCAGGCTGTCGAGCGGCTTCGCCATTTCGTCTCGCGCAACGCCTTCGACATCGAGGGGCTTGGCGAAAAGCAGATCGAGTTCTTCTTCCAGTCGCAGGATCCTGCGCTGCATGTCGGCTCGCCCGCCGACATCTTCACGCTGAAGCGGCGGCAGGAGGCATCGCTCACCAAGCTCGAGAACATCGACGGCTTCGGTGCCACTTCGGCGCGCAAGCTGTTCGCCGCCATCGACGATCGCCGTCAGGTCGAGTTCTCGCGTTTCCTGTTTGCGCTTGGCATCCGCCACATCGGTGAGACCAATGCCAAGCGGCTGGCCCGCCATTACATCAATTTCGACGCGTTCCGCGCCGCCGGAACTGCTGCCGTGATGCCCGAGGGCAAGGGCGACAAGGGCAACGCTGCCTGGCAGGAACTGACCGGCGTCAACGGCATCGGCGGCATCGTCGCCGAAGCGGTTGTCGAGTTCTTCGCCGAGGAGCACAACCGCCAGGTGCTCGACGCGCTTTTGGCTGAAGTTACGCCGCTCGACGAGGAACGCATCGGCGACGTGTCCTCGCCGGTGTCGGGCAAGACAGTCGTCTTCACCGGTTCGCTTGAAAAAATGTCGCGCGACGAGGCCAAGGCGATGGCCGAAAAGCTCGGCGCCAAGGTGGCGGGGTCGGTTTCCAAGAAGACCGACCTCGTGGTGGCCGGGCCGGGAGCCGGTTCCAAGCTCAAGCTCGCCAGCGAACTCGGCATCGAGGTGATCGACGAAGACGGCTGGTTCGCACTGGTCAAGGCGGGCTGACAGACTTCATGCGTGCAATTGCCATCGACTTTGAAACTGCCAACGAGCAGCGCAGCAGCCCATGCTCCGTGGGCCTCGCCTGGATCGAGGACGGCGCGGTCATCCGAGTCGAGGAGCGGCTCATCCGCCCCAAGGACATGCGCTTTTCCCGTTTCAACATTGCCGTCCACGGCATCCGCCCGGCTGATGTCGAGGATGCTGCCGAATTCCCCGAGGTGATGGAGGAATTCGAAGACGATCTCGGCGATACGCTGGTCATCGCCCACAACGCTTCGTTCGACATGAGCGTGATGCGGGCGAGCTATCAGCTGTACGGCATCGCCTGTCCTGATATCGATTACATCTGCACGCTCAAGATGGCGAAGATGGTGTGGCAGGAGCTCGCCTCGCACCGGCTCAACGAGGTGTCGCGCCACATCGACTTCTCGTTCAAGCATCACAACGCGGCCGAGGACGCGCATGCCTGCGGCGAGGTGGCGCTGGCGGCTGCGCGCAAGCTGAACGTCAATGCGCTGCGTGACCTGCCGATCAAGCTCGACATGACGATGGGCCGCCTCCATCCGGGCGGCTATTCGCCATGCTCGGTCAAGCGGCCGGCAAAAACTGAGAACCGCTGATCGTTGGCTCAACCGAATTGATGTGACACGCCAAGCCGGCTGACTTATTCAGACCTCCGCGCAGGCTATGGGAGCATTGGTCGAGCCGCTCTGCGTTTTCAATTTCGACCTGCATCGTGCATTCCAACACTCAAAGTTCGATCTGGGGCCGATGCGCCACGGAGGCCAAATGTCTGATCGTCGAGGTGAATTCTGGCAAGGCGTGCGCTTGAGCGTACCGGTGGTGGTCGCCTCGGCGCCCTTTGCCATCCTGTTCGGGGCGCTGGCCATAGACAATGGCTTCTCCGTCGCCGAGGCGACGCTGATGAGCGCCAGCATCTATGGCGGCGCCAGCCAGCTTGTCGGTATCGAGCTGTTCGGCCAGCATGTCGCGCCGTGGCTGGTGGTGCTGTCGATCTTCGCCGTCAACTTCCGCCACGTGCTCTATTCAGCGGCGGTCGGCAAGCGCATCGACCACTGGCCGTTTCTGAAGCAGGCTATCGGCTACTTTTTCCTCGTTGACCCGCAATATGCCGAGGCCGAGCGCAAGGGCGAGAACGGCGAGGAGGTGACCTTTGCCTGGTACATGGGCATGGCTTTGCCGATCTACGTCTTCTGGGTCGCCGAAAGCGCGCTGGGGGCAATGTTCGGGCGGCTGATCCCCAATCCGCATGCCATCGGCCTCGATTTCCTGCTGCCGATCTATTTCCTCGGACTGGTGATGAGCTTCCGCAAGCGCCCGCGCTGGCTGCCGATCGTCGTTGCCAGCGCCGTTGCCTCGATGATCGCCTACAAGACTGTCGGCTCGCCCTGGCACGTCTCGATCGGTGCACTGGCCGGGGTGCTGTTTGCCGCGGCGATGCCGGTTCGCCCCGAAGAAACGGCTGCATCAGATGAAACGGTGGAGGTGGTTTCGTGAGCACGACGCTTTGGATCATCCTCGCCGGCGCGGTCGCCACCTATCTGACGCGCATCGGCGGGCATCTTGTCATCTCGCGCTTCGAGCGCATCCATCCGCGCGTCGAGGCGGGCCTGAACGCCGTGCCGGCGGCGGTCCTGACCACGCTGGTGGCGCCCGCCGCGCTGTCGGCGGGCCCTGCTGAACTGGCCGCCCTTGCGGTCGCGGCGATCGTTTCGCTGCGCGGCGGGTTGATGACGATGTTTTTGGCCGGTGCTGCCGTGCTGATCGCGCTCCGGCATTTCATCGGCTGAGTAGGGCGGCGGCAGTGGTGGTCCCGCTGTCGGTGCGTCGTGCGTCCTTCGACAGGCTCAGGATGAGGACCACTGACGCCATTGCTCCAGCTTATGATCGATACCAGCGCCAACGCTATCTAGGCGCGCTAACGCTGACGTTCCTCATCCTGAGCTTGTCGAAGGACGCACGACCGAGCCACCACTAGCGGCAATATCCAGCTCCTGAGGGAACTGTGTCGCAAGATCCTCAGGCGATCTGTGCGGTCGCCTTTTCCAGCCAGGCCAGCGTTTCGCCGTCGAGCATCGGACCGATCTCGGCCAGAACGCGGGCGTGGTAGGCGTTGAGCCAATCCAGTTCCTCGCGGGTCAGCAGGTCGGCGCGCAGCAGGCGCTGGTCGAAGGGCGCCAGAGTCAACGTCTCGAAGCCATGCATGGCGATGTCGCCGCCGGGCAGCTCGCCAGCCTGTGTCACCAGGATCAGGTTTTCCAGCCGGATGCCGTAATGGCCTTCCTTGTAGTAGCCGGGCTCGTTGGACAGGATCATGCCGGCAAGCAGCTTTTCCATACCCGTCTTGGCGATGCGCTGCGGACCCTCATGCACGGCGAGGTAGGAGCCGACGCCGTGGCCGGTGCCATGGGCGTAGTCGAGTCCGTGCTTCCACAAGGCGATGCGGGCAAGGGCATCGATGTCGGCGCCGCGCGTGCCGGCCGGGAAGCGCGCGAGCGAAATCGCGATCATGCCCTTGAGCACCAGCGTGAAGCGCTCGCGCATTTCCTCGGTCGGCTTGCCGACCGGCATGGTGCGGGTGATGTCGGTGGTGCCGTCCTGATACTGCGCGCCCGAATCGAGCAGGAACAGCTCGCCGGTGGCGAGCACGCGGCTCGTCGCCTTCGACACGCGGTAGTGCATGATCGCGCCGTTGGGGCCGGCACCCGAGATGGTGTCGAACGAGACGTCGCGCAGCGGCATCTGCGTTTCCTCGCCGGTCTGGCGGCGGCATTCCTCCAGCTTCGTTACCACCGCGATCTCGTCGAGCTTGCCGGGCTCCTGCCGATCCAGCCAACAGAGCAGCTTGGCGACCGCAGCGCCGTCGCGGCGATGGGCGGCGCGCGTTCCAGCGATCTCGGCAGCATTCTTGGTCGCGCGTGGCAGGCGCGCCGGGTCCGGCGCCTGCACCACCGTGCCGCCATTGTCCTCGATCAGGGCGCGCAGCCTGTCGGCGGCAAGCACCGGGTCGAGCGCGATCTTCGCGCCTGATTTGGCAAGGGCGGCGACCGCGTCATCGAGCTTGCCTGGCGCCTTGATGTCGGCGAGCTGCGTGAGATAGGCCTCCTCCGTGCGGCCAAGCTTGCGCTTGTCCATGAACACGGCATGGCTGCCGTCGGCGGCCAGGATGGCGAAGCCAAGCGCGAGGGGCGTGTGGGGCACGTCGCCGCCGCGGATGTTGAACGCCCAAGCGAGCGACGACGGGTCGGTCAGGATCGCATGGGTGGCGCCGTCATTCTCGATCGCCGCAGCAAGCCGCTTGAGCTTGTCCTTGGCCAGCTCGCCGGCAAAGGCCTCGGGGTGGATCTCGACCGGAGCCAGTGGCGCGTCGGGCTGGTCCTCCCAGATCGCGTCGATGGGGTTGCGGGCGAGGGGGACGAGCACGGCGCCAACCTTCTCGGCTGCCGCGGTCAGCGCCTTGACCTCGCCCATGGTGTGCAGCCACGGGTCGATGCCAAGCCGCGCGCCCTTGGGCAGGTTTTCCCTGATCCAGCTTGCCGGGGGATTGTCGATCAGGCTTTCGACAGTGAAGATGTCGAGATCGACCTCGTCGCGCACCTGCAGCGTGTAGCGGCCGTCGACGAAGATGTAGGCGCTCCTGGCGAGCACGATCGCCACGCCGGCGGAGCCGCTGAAGCCGGTCAGCCATCTCAGGCGATTCGAGCGTGGCGGGACGTATTCGCCCTGGTGCTCGTCTGCCCGGGGCACCACGAAGCCGTCGAGCCCGTTCTCCTTGAGCCATTGCCGGAGCAGCGCCACGCGCGGCTTGCCGACGGTGGGGTCGCCGGCTGAATCGAAGGACTGAAACATGGTGTTTTCCCGGAAACTGGATTTCCGGCGAACCTACCGTCGCGCGTCCTTGCTGGCAACGCCGCCGGTATGTGCCACAACGTCAGTTCTTGAGGTGGATCGTCACCCAGCCTTCCCTATGGAAGGTTTCGACGTGGCGGAATTTGGCCGCGACATAGGCTTCGACCACGGCGTCGTGCTGGCGGTCGAGGATACCCGAGAGCACGAGCGAGCCATCGGCGGCCAGATGTGCTGCCATCTCGGGCGCGAGCTGCATCAGCGGCTGTGCCAGGATGTTGGCGACGATCAGGTCGAACGGGCCACGCGCGGCGAAGATCGGGTCGTCGAAGCCTTCCGCCGTCGCCGTCTCGACGTGGTTGGAAGCGCCGTTGAGACGGACATTGGCGGCGGCGACTTCGGTTGCGACCGGGTCGATGTCGGTGGCGAGCACCGGGATCGGCGCCAGCTTGGCAACGGCAATGGCGAGCACGGCGCTGCCGGTGCCGAGGTCGAGCGCGTTGGTGGGCTTTTCCTCGGCGACGACCTTTTCGATCATCTCCAGGCAGCCTGCCGTCGTGCCGTGGTGGCCGGTGCCGAAGGCGAGGCCGGCTTCGATCTCGATGGCGATCTGGCCGGGGCGCACATCCTTGCGGTCATGGCCGCCGTGGACGATGAAGCGGCCCGCTTCGACCGGCTTCAGACCTTCGAGCGACTTTGCCACCCAGTCGATGTCGGGCAGGATTTCCCGTTCGATGCCGCCGGCATGGCCTTCCGAAGCCAGGACCTCGGCCATGCGGCGTTCGATGTCCACGACCTCGCCATCGGCATAAAGCGACACTTCGTGGATGTCGCGGTCCTCGTCGATCTCGATGATGGCGATCGGCCAGCCGTCGTCCTCGAATGCGGTTTCGAGGGCAGCGAAGATGCGATTTGCAGCTTCGCGGCCAGTGGTGATGTGCAGCCGTGTCTGGGTCATGTCAGGTCCGGTGGAGAAGGTCAGCCTTCGTTTGCAAGCCGTTTCAGCTTGGCAAGCGCGGTCTCAGGGTTCTCCTCATAGGCGATCGTGCCGAAGAAATCACCCTTGCTGTCGAGCAGCAGCACAGATGCGGTGTGGTCCATGGTGTAGTCGCCGCCCTCGGTCGGGACCTTCTTGGAGTAGATGCCGAAGGCCTTGGCCATGGCGGCGATCTTGGCCGGGTCGCCGGTGATGCCGGTGATGCGGTCGGAGACGTTGCTGACGTAGCTGTTCATCACCTCGGGCGTGTCGCGTTCGGGATCGACCGAAACGAAATAGGCGCGCAGGTTCTTGCCTTCGTCGCCCATCTGCTTGAGCAGGCCGTCGAGCTCGAACAGAGTCGTCGGGCAGACCTCGGGGCAATGGGTGAAGCCGAAGAACACGGCGCTCGGCTGGCCGCGGAAGGCAGCGTCGGTGATCTCGGCGCCCTTCTGGTCGACGAGCACGAAGGGCGCGCCAAAGGCCTGGGCGCTGTTCCTGGAGCTGTACCAGTCGAAGGTCAGCCAGCCGACGCCGGCGGCCATCAGGATCAGAATGCCGGCAAGAATGGTGCGCATCATCGCTTGTGATTCCATCATGGGGTGATTGGCGACCGGCTCAGAAGCACCAGGACATGCCTGCTTCGACCAGTGACATGAAGATTCCGGCGTCCTTGTCCAGCCAGGAGGCGAAGGCGAGGCCGCTGGATGCCGCGAACGCCGCCAGGCCGAGCGCGATCCACGCGACCGTCTTGAGCGACTTGGGCAAGGGCTGTTTCATCTACCCTACATAGCGCGGCGCGTGATTTGCCAAAAGAGACATGTTGACGCTCTCATTCGTCCACAAAACACCATTTCGCGAGTGAGATGCCTGGCTGTTGCCTTGCATCGGGCGATCGGCTGACCCAAGTGTTGGCGACTGCACCATTCCAGGAGGCTTTCATGCGGCGTGCCCTTTCCATACTTGCCACGACAGTTGTGCTGGGTTCACCCGCGATCGCCCAGCAGGTCGGCGAGGTTGGCGTCGACTGGCTCGGCAACGACATCATCGTCGAGGCGATCAAGGACCCGAAGGTCGAGGGCGTCACCTGCCACGTCTCTTATTTCGACCGCGGCGTGATCGACCGGCTGCAAAAGGGCAACTGGTTCGAGAACCCGTCTGATTCCGCCATTTCGTGCCAGCAGACGGGGCCGATCAGCATTGGCGAGATCGACCTGAGCCAGGAAGGCGAGGAGGTGTTCAAGCAGGGCATCAGCCTGATCTGGAAAGAGCAGGTGGTGAACCGCATCTACGACAAGAAGAACGAGACGCTGATCTATCTCGCCCATTCGCGCCAGGTGCAGGACGGTTCGGCCAAGATGTCGATGACGACGGTGCCGCTCTATGGCCAGAACGTCGTCTGGACCAAGGGCAAGCCGCAATAGCTTGCGAGGTCGATGGCGCGGGCGTAAATCCCGCTGATGGACACTCCCGCCGACCTGCGCTTCAAGGATGACGAGCCGCGCATCCACCCGACATCCGAGCTGAAGGGCTGCCGGCTCGGCCGTCATGTGTCTGTGGGCGAGCGCGTCGTGCTGCGCGAGGTCGTGGTCGGCGACTATTCCTATTTCGAGCGCCACGCCGAGGCGATCTACACTAGCATCGGCAAGTTCTGCTCGATCGCCGCCAACAGCCGCATCAATGCCCTCGAACACCCGATGGAGCGGCTGACCACGCACAAGGTGAGCTACCGGCCCAACGAATATTTCCGCTATCTCGGCGTCGACAACGAGTTTCGCGAGCGCCGCAGGGCCAAGCCGGTGACGATCGGCCACGATGTGTGGATCGGCCACGGCGCGGTGATCATGCCCGGCGTGGCCATCGGCAATGGTGCTGTGATCGGGGCGAATGCGGTGGTGACCAGGGATGTCGCGCCGTTCGAAATCTTCGCCGGCGTGCCGGCCAAGCGGCTGAAGATGCGGTTTCCCGAGGAGATCATTGCCCGCATCGAGGCGCTGGCCTGGTGGGACTGGCCGCGCGAAAGGCTGTTCGAGGCGATCCCCGACATGCAGGGCCTGCCGATCGAGGCGTTCTTGGAGCGCTGGGAGAATACCGCTTCTTGACGAATCCAAGCCACTCGGCACGGAACCGCGAGTGGATGTCGATTGTTTTCCTTCGCCAATTGAAGGAATTTTCGATGTTCGAGAAGGTTTTCACCAGGATCGCCAACAAGGTGGCCTATGCGGCCGGCTTGCCACCGACCTTCGCCGCTTGTTGCCTCATCGTTGTCGTCTGGGCGGTGTCCGGCCCGCTGTTCGGCTTCTCCGATACCTGGCAGCTGGTCATCAACACCGGCACGACCATCGTCACCTTCCTGATGGTGTTCCTGATCCAGAACACGCAGAACCGCGATGGTGCCGCGATCCAGGCCAAGCTCGACGAGTTGATCAGGGTCAGCACCGGCCACAATCATTTCATCGGCATCGAGCACCTGACCGAGACCGAGGTCGAGGAAATCCGGCGCAAATGCGAAGACGCGGCGAAGAGGCAGGACAAACGAGCGAAGGCGTGAGCGCTTCCGAGGCAGGTCGCGGGCGTCATCCCGGGCGAGCGCAGCGAGACCCGGGATGACGGCGTTGGTGATGGCGACTATCGCTGCCGAGTTCGTCTTCCCATCCTTCGACAGGCTCAGGATGAGGGGGAGCCAAGTTTCTTCACCGCCACGCCCGCCTTCGCGTCCGCAACCGCATTCGTTGGCGGCGCGAGGTTTGGGAACAAACCATGCGCGGAACCATTCCTGCTCCAGGTGTGGATGCACTTTCCACGCAGGAGCTTTCGGCTGTCCTGACCGGTTGACGATTTCCCCTGTCGGGAACAAGATTGTGGCGGGTTGGGTATCGAGTAGCGTGACTGATTGGCTGGACATCCTCAGAGAGCAGGCCGAGACCGGCGCCGAGATGGCGCGAGAGGTTCCGGCGACGCTCGCCAATCCCGACATCAGCCGCGACCAGGTGAAGAAGCTGTTTGCAGCGCTCGAGCAGCAGGCCGAGTTCGTCGAGAAATTGCGGCGGGTGCTCGAGGCCAATGACTTCGAGCCCGAGGTGCTGGTGGCGGCCGAAAAGCTAGAGGATCGTTATGCTGAACTCGCAGCATCGGCAGCCGAACGGCTGAAGGCGATGCGCCGCGCCGACGGGCCGGCGCACCGGCAATAGTAGGGACACCCGCCTCACCACTCTCAAACGACAGGCGGGATGGGCCCAAGCGGTAATGCGTATCTCAAACGACAAGCGCAAAGGGCCCAAGCGGCACAGCGTTTGGCCACGTCGGCTCTGCCGCGCGCGAAACCCTCAAAAGCTGGCCGGGGTGGCCGCGAAGCAGCAGCCACCCCGGGACTTTGCGTTGCAGAGCCCCGGCACCGTGCCAAAGCGCCAGCAAAATCAGGCCGGTGGCGAGCCGACGTGAATGGCTTTCCTGACCTCGGCGCGGAAATCGGGCGTGTCGTGCTCGCCATGCACGGCAACCGCATGCTGGACGGCTGCGTTGATAAGTTCGTCCTCGCTGTCGGCCGCGATCGCGACCGTGCATTTCATTTCGCTCGGGAATTCTCGGCAATCGATATATCTGCGCATCGTCTTCGCCTCCCTGCGATTTTGAATTAGCGCAACCTAATGTTATTCCTGCACATGCGAGGCAGCAAGTGGCGCGCGCCAGCATGCCCCTTGCCGACGTTCATGCCGGCAAGCTGCAAAAGGCAGGACCGGAGCTGGCGTTTGGGCGGGGCGGTCAGCCACCCGGTGAGCAACCTTCAGGGCAGTTGGCGGGCGTGTGGGACAGCAGCGCTAGTTGTCGTTTTCATGCGACTGCTGTGTCCTGGCATCGCGTGCGCAGCGTGAACGAGGAGATGCTCGGCAGTTTCTTGCAGATTTCGTGCAGAGGGCGGGTTGGTTGGAAAGCTTGGCGGGCGCGGGGGCACTCGGATCGGAGATGTGAAACCTCACACCGGGTTCACAAACCCATCCAGCACCTTCTTCTGGCCGGCCTTGTCGAAGTCGATTGTCAGCTTGTTGCCGTCGACGACCGAAACGTTGCCGTTGCCGAATTTCTGGTGGAACACCCGGTCACCGACATTGAAACGCGAAGGCTCCGTGGCGACCGATTTTGCCACCAGCTCGCCCTCGATCATGCGGCCCTTGACCGAGCCGCGGCCGGCGCCAAAGCCGGAATCGGTCTCGCCATAGCCGATGCGCTCGACCGAATGGCCGGAGCGCGAGCCCCAGTTGCGGTCGGTGGCTTCGGTGCGGTTTGCCTGCGCGCGCTGCCAGCCCGGCGTCGCATAAGTGTTGGAGAAGGACTTTTCGCCGACGCTGTCGAAACGCGAAGCTCCGTAGGGATTCTGCCGGCCACCACCATAACCGCCATAGGAATTGCCGGCATCCGCCACCTCGACATGCGCCTCTGGCAGCTCGTCGAGGAAGCGCGAGGGGATTGTCGTCTGCCACAGGCCGTGGATGCGGCGGTTGGAGACGAACCACAGATGCAGGTTCTTCTTGGCGCGGGTCAGGCCGACATAAGCGAGGCGGCGCTCTTCCTCCAGGCCCGAGCGGCCGCCTTCGTCGAGCGCGCGCTGGTGCGGGAACAGGCCTTCCTCCCAGCCGGGCAGGAACACGGTTTCGAATTCCAGGCCCTTGGCCGAGTGCAGCGTCATGATGTTGACGGCGTCGAGCTCCTCGTTCTTGTCGGCGTCCATGACGAGCGCGACATGCTCGAGGAACGAGCGCAAGGACTCGTATTCCTCCATCGAGCGGATGAGTTCCTTGAGGTTTTCGAGCCGGCCCGGCGCTTCGGCCGAGCGGTCGTTCTTCCACATGTCGGTGTAGCCGCTCTCTTCGAGAATGGTCTCGGCGAGTTCGTTGTGGGGCGTATTGTCGAGCGCCTTTTGCCAGCGTTCGAAATTGGCGGCGACCTCGCGAAGCGCGGCACGCGGCTTGGGCTTGAGTTCGTCGCTTTCGGCGAGGTTGCGGGCGGCTTCGAGCATCGGCACGCCAAGGGCGCGCGCGGTGTCGTGGATCTGGCGGATGGCTGCCTCGCCGAGGCCGCGCTTGGGTATGTTGACGATGCGCTCGAAGGCGAGGTCGTCGGCACCCTGGGCGACGACGCGGAAATAGGCCATGGCGTCGCGGATTTCCTGGCGCTCGTAAAAGCGCGGGCCGCCGACGACGCGGTAGTTGACGCCAAGGGTGACGAAGCGGTCTTCGAACTCGCGCATCTGGAACGAGGCGCGGACGAGGATCGCCATGTCGTTGAGGTTGTGCTTCTGGCGCTGCAGCTGCTCGATGGTCTCGCCGACGGCGCGGGCTTCCTCCTCGGAATCCCAGGCGGCGTGGACATTGACCTTGCCGTCTTCGGGGTCGTTGCGATCGGTGAACAGCGTCTTGCCGAAGCGGCCCTCATTGTGGGCGATGAGATGGGATGCGGCACCGAGGATATGGGCGGTGGAGCGATAGTTACGCTCGAGCCTTATGACGACGGCGCCCGGAAAATCCTTGTCGAAGCGCAGGATGTTGTCGACCTCGGCACCACGCCAGCCATAGATCGACTGGTCGTCGTCGCCGACGCAGCAGACATTTTTCTGGCCTGGCGCGCCGGTTTCCTGGGCGAGCAGCCGCAGCCACATGTACTGCGCGGTGTTGGTGTCCTGGTACTCGTCGACGAGTATGTATTTGAAGCGCTTCTGGTATTCCTTCAGCACGTCAGGATAGGCGCGGAAGATGCGGATCGGATGGCACAACAGATCGCCGAAGTCGCAGGCGTTCAGCGTCTGCAGCCGGTCCTGATAGGCCTTGTAGAGCTCGCGGCCCTTGCCGTTGGCGAAGGCGCGGGCGTCGCCCTCGGGGATTTCCGCCGGGCCGAGGCCCTTGTTCTTCCAGCCGTCGATCATCATGGCGAACTGGCGCGCCGGCCAGCGCTTGTCGTCGAGGCCCTCGGCCTGGATCAGCTGCTTGATCAGGCGGATGACGTCGTCGGTGTCCAAAATGGTGAAATCGGAGCGCAGGTTGGCCAGTTCGGCATGGCGGCGCAGCATCTTGACGCCGATGGAGTGGAAGGTGCCGAGCCAGGGCATGCCCTCGACGGCTTCGCCGACCAGCAGGCCGATGCGCTGCTTCATCTCGCGCGCGGCCTTGTTGGTGAAGGTGACGGCGAGGATCTGGCTGGGGTAGGCGCGGCCCTGGCTGAGGATATGGGCGATGCGGGTGGTGAGCACGCGCGTCTTGCCGGTGCCGGCACCTGCGAGCACCAGGACAGGGCCCTCGGTGGTCTCGACGGCGAGGCGCTGCTCGGGGTTCAGGCCCTTGAGATAGTCGGGCGCGACAGGCGCCTGGCGCGCGGCCATGGCGCGCGCGGCGATACCGCTGGGCGCAGGCGTGCTGGCGGGCCGGGACGGCATTGCGCCGGGCTCGTCGAAAAAGGGCATGTCGTCCGGAAAGTCTGACATTTGTCCCGAATGTAGTGATTCGGGGCGGAAAGGCCAGAAGCGTCTCCGTTTTGTTCTGGTTTGTGGCGGGGAAAGTGACGGTCTTGACCCTGCCGCCGCCGCTTTGCTAGCGTGGCTGACGGCTTGATGCGGCCTGCAGCCCGCGCCCCGACAAGGGGTATGGCGAACACATCGGACGCTTCCGTCACCTGATCCATAGGGATGGTGAGAGCATCGGCAATGCGGGCACTGATGGTATTTCTCGCCACAACCCGAGGGTCGGAAGATCATGCGAACCTATCGTGACGCCAAGGCGATGGCGAAAGCCATGCGCGAAGCGCTTGCCCTAAAAAACCTCGATGTCAGCCATAGCGAGGCACTGGAGATCGTCGCCAGGCAATTCGGCGTCGAGACCTGGAACATCTTGGCGAGCAAGCTGGAAAAACCGGAGGATGTTGCCGCTGGCGGGGTCAGCTTCACCCAGCCGGTGCCGATCTTCCGCATCTTCGACGAGGACAAGGCGAGGGGCTTCTACGCAGGCTTCCTCGACTGCGCCGTCGACTGGGAGCATCGCTTCCATCCCGGCGCGCCGCTGTACTGCCAGGTGTCGCGCGGTGGCCTGAAGCTGCATCTGTCGGAGCATTCCGGCGACGCCAGCCCGGGCGCGACAGCGGTCTGCTACATGAAGGGCGTGGAAGCGTTCCAGAAGGGGCTGATCGCCAAGAACTACAAATACAACCGCCCGGGCCTGCAGCATCAGGACTGGGGGCTGGAGTGCGAGGTGATCGACCCGTTCGGCAATCGCATCCGCTTCATGGAAAGCCAGGACTGAGCCAACGACGGCTTTCGAGGGCATCCTTGCGCCGCACGGCGCGGGGATGCTTCTGATTTGCCATTGTCAGGCGCTCTTCACGCAAGCGTGAAGACAACTACAGCAACCGTGAACCCAACTACATCTGCATACGTTAAGCTCGCTGGAATGACAGGCAAAAATGGGAGCGAGCCATGACAAGACCCGCCATCACCCAGGCGATGATCGATGCCTATGACGAATACACCCACCTGACGCTCGACCGGCGCGGCTTCATGGAGAAGCTGACCAAGCTTGCCGGCTCGGGCGCCGCCGCGGCGGCGATCGCGCCGCTGCTCTCGGCCAGCCAGGCACGTGCCGCGATCGTTGCCGACGACGACAAGCGGCTCAAGGCCGAGGACATCGCCTATCCCGGCGGCTCGGGCGAGATGAAGGGCTATCTCGTCCAGCCGGCCGAGAACGCCGGCAAGCTGCCGGCCGTCATCGTCATCCACGAGAACAGGGGCCTCAACCCGCATATCCGCGACGTGGCGCGGCGCATCGCGCTCGAAGGCTTCGTCGCACTGGCGCCAGACTACCTGTCGCCGCTGGGCGGCACGCCGCCGGACGAGGAGAAGGCGCGCGAAATGTTCGGCCAGCTGGATGCCGCTCAGACGGTGGCCAACGGCGTGGCGACGGTGGCCTTTCTGAAAGGCCATGAGCGCGGCAACGGCAAGGTCGGCGCTGTCGGCTTCTGCTGGGGCGGCGGCACGGTCAACCTGCTCGCCGTCAACGCGCCGGACCTCGGCGCCGGCGTCGCCTATTATGGTGCGCAGCCCAAGGACGAGGCAGCGATCGCCAACATCAAAGCGGCACTTTTGCTGCACTATGCCGGCAAGGACGATCGCATCAATGCCGGCATCGACGCCTACAAGGCGGCGCTGGAAAAGGCAGGCAAGGACTTCCAGGTATTCGTCTATGACGGCGCCCAGCACGCCTTCAACAACGACACCTCGGAGGCCCGCTACAACAAGGAAGCGGCTGAGCTGGCCTGGGGGCGTACCGTGGCGTTCTTCAAGGAAAAGCTTGCCTGATCAGGCAAGCGGCGAAGGCGCGGCTGGCGCGCCTTTCGGCCGCTTCAGGCCACGCCGCGCTTGGAGCGGGCCTGGCGCAGGATGACGCGCCAGCGCAGCATCTCGATCGGGATCGGCCGGTTGTTGTTGGCGATCTCGAACAGCTCGTTGTTGATGTTGCGAAGCGAACGCCAGAAGTCGTAGTCGCTGATGCGGGGGTCGCAGGCGAGCTTGTTGGCCGTTGCTTCGATGTCAGTGTGCATGCCTTGCCTCAAGCCGTCCGGTGCCCGCCGCCGCGACTCAACTTCGCTTGCGTGGGATTGTCGGAGGGCAGCGAGGGGCGATCAACGAACCTCAGGCTGTGGCGCAGGTTATGAACAGGTAAGGTTAACCGCCTGTGGCTCTGGGGCCACTATGCGGGCTTCCGCCCGCCCGGAAGCCACTATGCGGGCTTGCGCCTGATGCCGATCGAGCGGCCGGCGCGCTCGGGCATCGGCAATGCGGCGTGCGCCGCGCGCATGGCATCGAGGGCGGCCATGATGTCTTGAGGGAAAGGCGCGACCTTCGGGCCGTTCATGTCGACATGGAGCGACAGGGTCTCCGACGTCGCCGACAGCCAGCCGTCGACATGATGCAGTTCCTGGTAGACCCGGAAACGCTTCTCGTCGTGGTCGAGCAGGTGGAAAGTGGCGGTGACCTTGTCGCCAAGGTGCAGTTCCCTGACGTAGCAGACATGGATCTCGGCGGTGTAGGTGGTGAGCTTGCGGTCGCGGGCGTAGGCCGCGCCCATGCCGAGCAGGTCGAGCGCCTCCTCGCCGCCGCGGTCGAACAGCACGTTGTAATAGGCCATGTTCATGTGGCCGTTGTAGTCGAGCCAGGCTTGGTCGACCTCCATGAGGCTCGAGACGAACGGGACTGGCATGGACGATCCTCTTCGACTTGGCAGCGCCGCGCGTCCGGCAGGACGTGCAAAGGACGCTGTCACACTTTAAGTTTGTGCATGATCCTTTCCGAAAATCCCGATTTTCGGGGTCATGCACGGCGGCGCTGGACAAACTGCCGGGGCTGGCAGATTACCGCAGCATAAGGTGCCGGCAAGGCGCCAGGCTGTTCCAAACGCGGAGGAAAAGATGGCTCTGAGCGACCTGAAGGCGATGGCGCGGAACGAGGAGGGCATCGCGGCTGCGCTGGGCATCCTCAAGCAGCAGTTCGGCGAGCGCTTCCAGACCGGCCAGTCGATCCGCGAGCAGCATGGCCACACCACGACCTATCTGCCCAACCAGGCGCCCGATGGCGTGGTGTTCGCCGAAAGCACGGCCGACGTGCAGGAGGTGGTGCGGGTTTGCGCCGAACACCGCGTGCCGGTCATCGCCTTCGGCACCGGCACCTCGCTCGAAGGCCATGTCAACGCGCCGGCGGGCGGCATTTCGGTCGACACCTCGCGCATGGACAAGGTGATTTCGGTCAATGCCGACGACCTTGACTGCACGGTTCAGGCGGGCGTGACGCGCGAGGCGCTGAACAGCTATCTGCGCGACACCGGCCTGTTTTTCCCGATCGATCCCGGCGCCAATGCCAGCCTCGGCGGCATGGCGGCGACGCGGGCCTCGGGCACCAATGCGGTGCGCTACGGCACGATGCGCGAGAACGTGCTGTCGCTTCGGGCGGTGATGGCCGACGGCAGCGAGGTGGTTACTTCGCACCGCGCGCGCAAAAGTTCTGCCGGCTACGATTTGACCAGGCTTCTGGTCGGTTCGGAAGGCACGCTTGGCATCATCACCGAGGTGACGCTCAAGCTGCAGGGCATTCCGCAGGCGATTTCGGGCGGTGTCTGCCCGTTCCCGACCGTGGAGGCGGCGTGCCAGGCGGTCATCACCACGATCCAGATGGGCATTCCGGTGGCGCGGATCGAACTGGTCAACGCGCTGCAGATGCGGGCGATGAAGAACTATTCGAAGCTCGATTACCCTGAAAGCCCGTGCCTGTTCCTCGAATTCCACGGTTCCGACGCCAGCGTTGCCGAACAGGCGGAGAGCTTTGGCGAGATCGCGGCCGAATATGGCGGCGGGCCGTTCCTTTGGACCACTGTCGCCGAGGAACGGGCGAAGCTGTGGAAGGCACGCCACGACGCCTATTGGGCGTCGCAGACGCTGAGGCCGGGCTCACGCGCGCTGTCGACGGACGCCTGCGTGCCGATCTCCAGGCTCGCCGAGTGCATCGCCGAGACCGAGGCCGACATCGCTCGGCTGGGGCTGGTCGCGCCGATCGTCGGACATGTCGGCGACGGCAATTTCCACACGCTGGTGCTTATGGATCCGAACGATCCGGCAGACATCGGCCGTGCCGAGGAGTTCGTGAAGCGGCTGGCCGAACGGGCGATATCGATGGATGGCACCTCGACCGGCGAGCATGGCATCGGCCAGGGCAAGATGGGGCTTATGCAGCGCGAGCACGGCCATGGCGTTTCGGTGATGCGGGCGATCAAGGCCGCACTCGATCCGCTGAATATTCTCAACCCGGGCAAGGTCTTGCCTGCGGCAGAGTAGGCGTTGACTGGCTGAGGCGGTGCTGCTAGTTCGGCGCCGTCCAACAAGGGATTTTATGCGCAGAGACTTCCATCGCTGAAGCGTCGGCCAAGTGCTGATGGGCCGAGAGGCCAAAGCGGGCGCTTGCGCGCCTTTCTCTGATACGCAAATTCCTAGGATAATTCCATGACACACGCTCACGGCGCGACGATACGCGCCTATTCCGACACGGCCGATCGCGACTGCCTGGCCGACATCTGGCTTGAGGCTTCGCGGATCGGTCATCCATTCCTGACAGAGACGGATCTGACCGGACAACTGGCCAAGGTGCGGGACATCTACCTGCCGCAGGCGGAGAACTGGGTGGCCGAGATCGACGGCCGGCCGGCCGGCTTCATCGGCCTGATCGACAGCTTCATCGGCGGGCTGTTCGTCGACCCGGCAACCCATGGCCACGGCCTCGGCAAGGCGTTGGTGCTGCATGCGGCGAAACTGAAGGGTTCGCTCGACGTCGAGGTCTATGCCGACAACGAAGCGGCGGTGGCCTTCTACAACCGCATCGGCTTTGCGGAAACGCTCAGGCACGACCAGGACGACGAGGGGCGGCCGCTCAAGGTGATCCGGATGCGCCGCCGCTAAGGTCGGCTTGACCCCGCCCTGGTTCGGGCGGACAGTCCGGTTGCCCCGCGCTTTTTGGGGCAACCGGACTGTGAAAGGCGAGGACCAGAACATGGCGGTTTCCAGGAAGCAGGAAGAACGAGCCCTCAGCGAAGACGAGTGGAAGCTGGTGCAGAATTCGCACCATCCGGTGGTGCAGGAGCTGTCGGATGCCGAGCTGCGCGACCTGTTGAAGGCGGTGCGCGAGCGGCGTGACCGGGCGCAGGGCGAGGCCAATCGCAAACGCCGCGAAATGCGTGGCAAGGCAGCGGCCAAGGGTGCGCAGCCGGCGACCAAGGACCACGGCACCAAGGCAAAGCTCGGCGTGCTGGCGATGAGCATGCGCAGGCTCAATGGCGAACATGAGCGACGGCGCCAGCTCGCCGCGCGCATCGATCTCGTCGAGAACGCGCGCCACGCCTTGGCGCTGAGCAAGGAAAAGAAGCCGGCCCGTGCCGCCGATTTCAACACGCGGCAAGCCCATCTCGGCATGCGGGCTGTCGAAAACGCCAAGGCCAAAAGCCTTGCCAGGCCGATGGAGCGCGGGCGCCTGCGCAAGGCGGCGGCGGTTTCACAAGCCAAGCGCGACGCAAAATAGAGAAATTCAGCTGATCTGAATCGCGGCGCATCCATTTGGGCCGCTTGCAGGGTCCGGCCACGATGGTCGGCCTGATGCGACGTGACCGCTTTTCGCGGGACAGGGCGTCGCGCGGCGTTGACGTGCTGCAGCGCACAGCCCAACATGCCACCAAATGACCACGCTCCTGCGCTTAGTCGCCTGGGACGCATGAAAGATTTGCCCCGAGGTAATGCTCGCTCGCCTGTTTGTCATATTCGGAGGACTGTTCGTACTGGCGCTGTGTGCGGGGCTGGTGGGGCCGTACTTTATCGACTGGTCGGGCTACAAGGCCGAATTCGAGCGCGAGGCCAGCGCCATACTCGGCCGCAAGGTTGTGGTGCAGGGCGAGGTGACGGCGCGGATCCTGCCGTTTCCCTCGGTCACGTTCTCCGATGTGATCGTCGGTGGCGGCACAGGCGGCAACAATGCGATGACCGTCGAGACATTTTCGATGGATGCGGAGCTTGCGCCGCTTTTGAGTGGCGAGTTCCTGATCTACGACATGCGGCTGGTGCGGCCGAAGGCGATCATCGACCTTGCCGCCGACGGGGTTGTCGACTGGGCGATTCGTCCGTCGGCGCCGTTCGACGCCAAGCAGATCTCGATCGAGAAGCTGACCATCACCGAAGGACAGGTGCGGCTGCGCCACGCGGCGAGCGGGCGCGAGCACCTGCTGTCGGAGATCAACACCTCGGTGTCGGCAAGGGCTCTGTCCGGTCCGTGGCGGGTCGACGGCTCGCTGCGCATCGACGGTATGAAGACCCAGCTGTCGGCTTCGACCGGCTCGGTCGATCCGACAGGCCAGATGCGGCTCAGGGTGCGGGCCGCGCCGGAACGCTACGGCTTCGTGGTCGAAAGCGACGGCAACGCCTCGATGGACAAGGGCAGGGCGCTCTATTCGGGCGGGTTCAGTGTCGTCGAGGCCCAGCCGGAGCCCGCGGCAGCCGCCGATGGCGAAAAGCCCAAACCGCCGGCGAAGCCAGTCGAGCCGGGCTTTCGGCTGAAAGGCAAGTTCGCGCTCGACCACGCCAAGCTCGGCGTCGAGGAGTTCCGCTTCGAAAGCGGTCCGCTGGATGATCCCTATACCGCCGACGGCACGGCCGAGGTCGATCTCGGCACCGAGCCGCATTTTGCGATTACCGCCAACGGCGCGCAGGTGCGTTTCGATGAGGCCGTGGGCGGCGAAAAGGCGGGCGGCCCAGGCTTTTCGATCCCGCAACGCCTGACGGCACTCGAAAAGGTACTGGTCGAGCTGCCGCGGCCTTCGATCCCGGGCACCGTCGAAGTCGACCTGCCGGCGGTTGTCGCCGGCGACACCACCGTGCGCGACGTTAAGCTTTCGGCGGAACCGGGCGAGGGCGGCTGGAAGCTGAAGTCGATGGCCGCGACGCTGCCCGGGCGCACGCGCCTGGAGGCCGATGGTTTCCTGCGCACCGAAGACAATCTGGGTTTCGACGGGCAGATGCTGCTGGCCGTCGGCCAGCCCTCGGGTTTTGCCGCCTGGGTGGCCAAGGACGTCGACGAGGCGGTGCGCAAGCTTCCGGCAGCGGGCTTCAAGGCCAAGGTCAGGCTGACGCGCGAGCAGCAGACGTTCGACGGCATCGAATTGATCCTCGGCAAGGCCAGGTTCACCGGCGAACTGGACAGCATGCTGCCCGATGATTCCAGGGCGTCGGTGATGATGAAACTCGATGGCGGCGAACTCGATCTCGACGGATTGCGTGCCTTTGCCTCGTTGTTCGTCACCGACCAGGGCGCCAACCGCTTCAGTGACGCCGATCTCGACCTTGCGGTGAAGGCGGGGCCGCTGAATTTTGCCGGTCTCAGCGCCGACACAGTCGACACCGCGCTCAGGCTGCGCGAGGGCGTGCTGGAGATCGACAAGCTCTCCGTTGGCGGACTGGCCGGGGCGTCGCTGAGCGCCACCGGGCGGATCAAGGATTTCCCCGAGGCACCGACAGGCAACCTGGATGCATCGGTGGTGGCCGTCGATCTCGCGCCATTGGTCGCCCTTGCCGCCAAGCAGGCGCCCGACAACAAATTGCTGAACGGGTTGGCTGCCCGCGCCGCAGCCTATCCCGGCCTGCTGGCCGACGCGCGGATCGACTTCGTCGCAAGTGCCGTCGACAATGGCGACAAGACGACGGGGATCGCGCTCAGCGGGCAGGGCGAGGCCGGCGGGTCGGATCTGCTTGCTACACTGTCGGCGCAGGCGATTCCGGGCGCGCTTGCAAGCTCGCAGCTGAAGCTCGAATTTTCCGCCCGCAACGAAGACGCCACCAGCCTGCTGGCGCTGGCGGGCTTGCCGGTGCTGCCGCTCGGCGTCACCGGGCCTGGGGAGCTTGCGCTTAGCGCGAAAGGTGCCGTGCAAAATGGCCTTGAAGTGGTTGCGAGCCTCAAGGGCGACGATGCCTCGGCAGGCTTTGCCGGCACTGTGGCGCTGCGCGACGGCATTCCGAGCCTGAAGGGACGGGCGACGCTGCAGGCCGCCGACCTCGAGCCATGGCTGATGACCTCGACGGTCACGCTGCCGGGCATGGGAACGGGCATGCAGGTGGAACTTGCCACCGATGCCAGCCTTGGCGGCGGGGTTCTGGCGCTCGACAGGCTCGACGGCACCGTCAATGAAGGGGCGGTGGTCGGCCATCTCAAGGCCGAGCTGAACAAGGGCCTGCCGCATCTCAGTGGTTCGCTCACCCTCGACGAACTGGACCTCAGGCCGTTTGCCGAAATGACGCTGGGTGCTACGGCACTGGAAAGCGGCGATGGGGCTTGGCCGACGGCTGCCTTTGCGCCGAAGCCGGTCGCGCCGTTCAGCGCCGACCTCGAAATCGTCGCAGGCACGCTTCTGGCCGAACCGCTGGCAACCGCCAATGATGCGGTGCTGGCGCTGCAGATCGACAGCCAGGCGCTCAGGCTTTCCAACATCAAGGCCAAGCTGTTTGGCGGCGATCTTGGCGGCCTCGTCGAACTCAAGAACAATGATGGCACGGCGTTCATTTCTGGCCAGCTGAAGCTCGACGGCATCGATGTCGCCGCGATGCCTTGGGCAGGCGAGGCCAGCGGCAAGGGCAATTTCTCGGCGACGCTGTCGGGCAGCGGCAAATCGGTCGAGGGCCTCGTCGCGTCGCTGTCCGGTTCGGGCACGGCCGATGTCGCTGGACTATCCTTGCCCGGCTTCAACCCCGATGCCTTCGCGCCGCTGATCGCCAAGGCGGACGCGCTGGGCCGCGACATCAATGCGGCACGCGTCGCCGAGTTCGCCCCCGGGATCGCGGGCGAGGGCAGCTTCGTCGCCGACAAGGCCGACGTCGCCTTCACCATTGCCGGCGGCATCCTGCGCGCGCCGCCGCTGACGCTGAAAAACCCGGCGGCGACGCTGAGTGCTGATCTTCGCGCCGACCTCAATGCCGGTGTCGTCGCTGCCAGCGGCTCGATCACCTATGCGCCCGGCAAGGAACAGCTGGTCGGATCGGAGCCGATGATGAACTTCGAGCTCGAAGGCGAGCCGGGAGCGACGGTCCAGCTGTTCGACAGCGCGCCTATGGCGCAGTTCCTGACCCAGCGCGCGCTGGAAAAGGAACAGGCGCGCGTCGAGGCGATGCAGGCGGTGCTGCTGGAAAAGCAGCGGCTGCGGCGCGAGACGCGTTATTTCGTGGCCCTCAAGGCGGAACGCGAGCGCATCGCCGAAGAGGCGCGACTGGCTGAGGAAGCGCGGATAAGGGCCGAGGAAGAGGCCAAGGCGAAAGCAGAGGCGGAGAGGCTGAAAGCCGAGCTGGAGGCCAAGGCAAAGGCGGAAGCTGAACGGTTGCGTGCAGAAGAAGAGCGGCGCGGCGCCGAGGCTGCCGAAAAGGCCAAAGCCGAAGCGGACAGAGAAAAAGCGCGGCTGCAAGCCGAGAAGGCACGCCGGGCCACGGAAGAGAAGGTGCGGCTCGAAGCCGAACGGAAAGCCAAGCTGGAGGCTGAAGCCGCCAAGCCTGCGGCGGAGGTCGAGCGGGCGCCGTTGCCGGAGGTCCGGCCTATGGATGCGCCTGTCGAAGCCGTGCCGGCATCACCCGCGCCGCCGCCTGCCGCCGCTCCGGTGAAGAAGAAGCTGGAGCCGCTCAGCCTCGACGATTTCTTCAAGTCGCTGCAGAGCCAATAGGCGGGCGGCCTCGGGCCGCGACGCCTGCCTTCGTCGTTTCAGCCGACCTTGGCGTTTTTCAGAATGTCGTTGATGCGGCTCTGCCAGCCTTTGCCGGTGGCCTTGAACTTGGCGATGACATCGGGATCGAGGCGGATGGAGACGACCTGCTTCGGGGCTTCGACCGCAGGGCGGCCGCGGGCACGGCGAATGCTTTCGGCCAGCTCGGGAAACACCTCGGCGAATGGCTTTGCGCTCTGGAGTTCTTCCGCCGTCCATTCCGGATTGTCGGACACTTCGTCCCAATCTTTCTTGGTGTAGCCATGGCCGGGCTCAAATTTCTTCTGCAACGTCTTTCCAGTCATTTGAGCGATTTCCTTTCCTCAGGGCTGGCTGTGCGCATCGATATGACCGACACGCCTTCGTTTCCCAGCCTGGCAAAAATCACGGCGATCGAACCGTCGGCAAAACGGCCTATGGCCTTGAACCGATTGGATTTTGCCGGTTGCACGACTGCACTCATGAAGAAATCGTCATCAAGCAAGGCAAAGTCGAAGCCGTGCTTTGCAAGATTGGCCAGCCGCTTTGGTTCGTCCCAGACGATCTTCATTAAATGTATTACGTTTAATGACCCCGGTCAACGACAAGTGTATTACGAAAAATGCAGGCTGCAACGCCGGGAACGTTGCCGGCAACGGGTGTGAGTTGGCGTCAGAGAGGGCTGGCTGAAGCGCCGCGCTTGGCCTGCTCCAGCACGAACAGCCTGAGCGCCGAGGAGAGGTTTGCCTCGCGCGGGCGCTGCGCGTCGACTTCGGCGACGAGAGCGGCAAGGGGGATGTTACGCGCAGCCGATATGGCGACGAGGTCGTCGTAGAACGGTTTTTCAAGCGAATAGCTGGTGCGGTGGCCGCGAATGGTCACCGAGCGCTTTTCGACGAGGCTCACCGGTCGGATTTCTCGGGATCGCGCTCGAGGCGATGGCCATCGACGAATTTGTCGGCGCGCTCCGATGTCAGCTGGTCGCGCTGCTTCTCGGCCTTGGTGCGGCCGTGTAAAGCGCGATTGCTATCGGCAAGCGTTTCGCGCTCGGTCCGCGCCTTCTGCTTCTTGAACTGGCGGAGATTGACGATGTCGGCCATGCGACCTCGCCCGGAGCTACTTCTTGCGGAAAGCGTCGAGCGAGACGACGTCGGCGCCCTTGCCGTGAGCGGGCTCTTCGACGGTTTCCTTCTCGGTCGTGCCGGCCTTTTTCTTCGGTGCGGGCTTGCGCTCGGCAGGCTTGACGACCGCGATGGGCTCAGGCTTGGCGGAGACCTCCTCGGGGGCGGCGACGGCCTCGGCCTTGACCTCGAATTCGAGTTCGAAGTTGACCGAAGGGTCATAGAAGCCGCGCACGGCGGAGAAGGGGATTTCGAGCTTTTCGGGAACGTCCGAGAAGGACAGGCCAACCTCGAAGCCGGTGTCGGTGACCTTGAGGTCCCAATACTGGAACTGGATGACGATCGTCATCTGCTCGGGATAACGCTCATGCAGGCGCGACGAGATACGCACGCCCGGCGCGCCGGTCATGAAGGTGATGAAGAAATGGTGGTTGCCCGGCAGGCCTGTGCGCGCGACTTCCGCCAGGACCTTGCGCATGACGCCACGCAGTGCCTCCTGGGCGAGAATGTCGTAGCGGATCTGGTCTTCGGCCATATGTAGATGCGGGTCCGATTGAATCGTCCTCCTACCTGTAATCAAGCTTGAGGCCGGCGTAAACCGGATATAATGCCGTATTTGAGGATTGGGATTCCAACCGACACTCGCCTTTCAGTCGCAGGCGGAAACCTATGTCGATGCAGCGCGAAATTATGCCGGGCGGGGCTTGCCGTAGGCGCGCAGGAAGCAGCGGACGGCGTTTGTTGCGGCAGCACGCAACTGCTCTTCCGAGACGGTGTCGCCGAAGATCATCGCCATCTGCAGGTCGGCATTGACGAGTGCCAGGAACTGGCGCGCGGCGACGTCGGGATCGTCGAGGTCGAGCCAGCCTGAAAGGGCGAGGCGGGCAAAACGCGCGGCAAGGGCTGCCCAGGTCTTGGCCGGGCCATGTTCGCGCCAGCCGGCAAACAAATCGGGATAGCGCTCGCCTTCGGTCTGCAGCAGCTTGCGCAGGAACTTGCCGTCGCGGTTGCACATGCAGTTCTGGTTGAGCCGCACGGCGAATTCGACCAGCTCCGCCTCGAGGTCGACCGGCTTGTCGGGGAAGGTGGCAAGGGTCTCGAAAACGCCCGCGTTGATGCGTTCGGTGATTTCCCGGACCACTGCGACGAGCAGATTCTCCTTATCGCCGTGATGATTGTAGACGGTCTGGCGCGACACGCCGGCTTCCGCGGCGATGAGGTCGATGTTGGCGCCGGCGAAGCCTTCACGACAGAAAACGCCAGCCGCGGCGTCGAGGATCGAGTGGCGCTTGGCAGTGTGGCTGCGGGTAACCGCGATGTCAGGAGCGATGGCAGGTGTCATGGAATTTTTATATACAGGTGATTGACGATTTGGACAAGTATGTCTAAAAATATGGACGTTGCACTGAGAAGCCGGTTCGGGAGGAGTCGGAATCTCGGTTTGCCGAACGTCCTTGGATTACACGTCGCCGTGTTTTCGCGGCGGAAACCAGATCCGAAAGAATCACGCCATGACACCCCAATTTCTCCGCGTAGCGGTCGTGCTCGGCCTTTTGTCGGCCATCGGCCCGTTTGCGATCGACATGTATCTTCCCGCGCTGCCGACGATCGGTGCCGACCTCAATGCCAGCACTGCCGCCGTGCAGATGAGCCTGCTCGTCTTCTTCCTGGCCATGGGCCTGGCGCAGATCGTCGTCGGCCCGATCTCCGACATGATCGGCCGCAAGGCGCCGCTCTATATCGGCCTTGTGCTGTTTGCCATCGGCGGCGTGGGGGCGGCACTCGCGCCCAACATCGAATGGCTCATCTTCTTCCGCGTCGTCCAGGGCCTGGGTGCTTCGGCGGGCATGGTCGTGCCGCGCGCCATCGTGCGTGACCTGCATACGGGCACCGAGGCCGCGCGCCTGATGTCGCTGTTGATGCTGGTGTTTTCGGTTTCTCCGATCCTGGCGCCGCTGACCGGCTCGCTTGTCATCGAGGGCTTTGGCTGGCGCGCCGTGTTCTGGGTCGTCACCGCTGCCGCGGTGCTTGCGCTAGTGCTGTTGTCGACGTCGCTGAAGGAAACCCGCCCCGTCGAACATCGCGCCGAAAGCTCGGTGCGCAGTGCGCTCAGCGGCTATCGTTTCCTGCTCGGCGATCGCAACTTCCTTGGCCTTACCTTCATCGGCGGCTTCGGCATCGCCAGCTTCTTCGTCTACCTCGCCAACTCGTCCTTCATCCTGATCGACCATTACGGCTTGTCGCCGTCGGTCTACAGCGTGTTCTTCTCGATCAATGCGGTGGCCTTCATCGGCATGTCGCAGCTGACGGGGCTTTTGACCGAGCGCTTCGGGCTGCAGCGCGTGGTGCGGGTCGCCGTTGTCGGTTACGCCACGATGATGGTCATTCTGCTGGCGGTGTTCGCCACGGGCGTCGACAGGCTCGACGTGCTCGCGGTGCTGCTGTTCATCGGCTACGGCTTCCTTGGCCTGGTCATCCCGACGACCTCGGTGCTGGCGATGGAAGAACATGGCGAGATTGCTGGCACTGCGTCCGCGCTGATGGGCACGCTGCACTTCGCCACCGGAGCTGTAGCCATGGCGGTGGCTGGCCTGTTCTTCGACGGCACCCCGATGCCGATGGTCTTCGGCATCACCATTTCCGCCGTCATCGCCTTCGTGCTGGCGCAGGTGACGCTCGGCCGCAGGCGTGAAGTGGCCGTCGAAGCGCCGGCGGAATGAAATCTGGCGGGGCCGGGCATTTTATCCGGCCCCGTTTCATAAGGCGTTCACCCCATCGTGCCCCTCGCGTGCAATGCCTCGCCTGCTTTCGCATAGTCTTGATATCGGCTTATTTACCTATGGGCCGGTAAGTCTCCCCAGGACCACCTGAAGTAGAGCGACAACGCCCGAGGCCAACGAAGAAATTGCAGTTCATCCCTTCTGCCTTGCTGCTTTTGTTTGCAGCGACGTTTTTCTGCATCTGGCTGCTCGAGCGCCAGCGTCAGCATTTGCTGCTGTTTTCGCTGGCCTTCCTGACGATCAGTGTGGCGACCGTCGCACAGCTGACGCTATGGCCGGCCGATATCGGCTACAACACCATCGTGACGGCATCGCTCTATTCGGCCGGGCCGCTGCTTCTCGTCGAGGGCGTGCTTGCGCGCTCCGGCAAGTCGATGCCGCTGGTCGAGCATGCCGCCTGGTTTGCCGGCATCGTTGGGGTGCTGGCCTCCTTCTACTACGTTCAAAACGACCTGCAGGTCCGTGTCTATGTGCTTAATTTCGGCATGGGCTGCATCTTCCTGAGCGGCGTCTGGAAGATCAGGCATCTGGTGCGCGGCAGCGTCATCGACCGGGCGATGCTATGGTTGCTGTCTGGTCTGGCGCTGACCTTCTTTGCCCGGACCATGCTCACGGGCGGTTCGGTTCCCACCGACAATATCGAAGCGTTCTTCGAATCCCAATTCTGGGTCTGGGCACAGTTCACCATGTCGGTTGTGGGCGTGGCGATGGGGCTTGCGCTGGTGGTGGTGGCAAGCGCCGACGTGATCCTGGCGCTGAAGGCGGAACGCGACAGCGATCCGCTGACGGGCCTGCTCAACCGTCGTGGCCTGCAGATGCGGGTGCCGCGCCTGCTTGCCCTGGTCAAGCGCAAGCCGATCGCCATCGTTGCCTGCGACATCGACCGCTTCAAGGGCATCAACGACCGCTTCGGCCACGCTGCCGGCGATGCCGTGCTTCAGACCTTTGCCGGCATCATCAAGTCAAAGCTGCGGGCGGGTGACATTGTGGCACGCACCGGCGGCGAAGAATTCGTCATCGTGATGAAGGACGCGCCGGTGGGCGATGCCTTCTTGTTGGCCGAACGACTGCGCCGCGCGATCGTCGACGTGCGCTTTGACGGGCTGCCGGCGGATTTCGCTGTCACCTGCAGCTTCGGCATTGCCGAACTCCATGACGGCGAAGGGCTTTGGGATGCCATCGGCCGCGCCGACAAGATCCTCTATGCCGCCAAGCGCGCCGGCCGCAACCGCACCTTTGCCGAAGGGGTGCAACTGCCGAACGCGGCCTGATTCGCCGGGTCAGGCGCTGGTGGCGTTGTCGAGCACGAAGGCCAGCCGTTCCTCGACTGGGGCCTTGGGGACCTCCACAAGCTCATAGCCGCAGGCGGCGTAGGTTTCGACCATGCTGGCATGGGTGCGCCGCGCTTCGTCATCGTCCTGCTTGCGCTCGCTGTCCCGTGCGAAGATTTCGGGCCAATGCGGCAGCACGAACACCTTGGAGTTGTAGCGGAATTCCTCGGCGGCCTTTTCTGCATGCGCTGCTACCTGCAGGCCGACGAGCCTGAGATAGCCGATGACGTCTGGAACACCCCGGTCGAAGAATACGGGGCCGGGCGTTGTCGCGGCGATCGCGTGCGAGCGCATCTCCCATGCCAGCATCAATTCGGCGAACAGCGCGCGGTCGTGCCAGGGCAGGGCGGTGCCCGAAATCGCCACCTGGTCCCTGATGATGCCGCGGCCTGCCTCGACGGAGGTGGCGAAGCCGGCCGCGGCGAGCCTATCGATCAATGTGGTCTTGCCCGAACCGGGACCACCGGTGAGCACGAAGAAGCGGTTGGAATCTCTGGACATGAAAGTCTCCGAATGAACGGGACCGGCCATGGGCAAGCCGACGGTGCCGGGATGAAGCCTGGCAACGGCAAACCGGCGTTGGCCGGCAATGACAATGTGAAGGGGATTTGGGAGAGAAGTGGAGGTTTCTGTTGCCAGGTACCTCCGAACCCCGCCTAGAAGTGCGAACCCCTAGGGCTTAATTTGAAGCTATCGCACAGCTTACGCTGCGAGACGTGCTTCCGCATAGTTGTCGTTTGCAACTACAAGTTTAGCCCGATAACGGTGGTACTATGCCGGGCAAAAGTCCGATCTTTACACCCTCGTCGATCCTATTTCGCCCCCAGCAAAAACCGTCGCTCGACTGCACGGCAGCTTTTGGTGGAGGCGCCGGGTACCGCCCCCGGGTCCGAATGGCTTATTTCATCGGCAGTTTATCGCCATAGTCAGACAAGCTGACGCTCCAGATATAAGGAGGCCGGGAGCAAAAGGAAAGGTCGGAACAGCAAGTCTTAGCCGCCATTCGCAACAGATTTATGAGACCACGCGAACTCGCAGGGTTGACTCGCGCGTTGCGCGAACCGAAGCTTCGGCCGCTGGGGTGCCTGCATTGCGCGAGAACCGGTCAAGGCCGGCAATCCCCACGGGATGAGATCAATTCGTCGACGAGGGGAATTTCACATGACCGACTATCTTGCAGACGTGAAGAAGTACGATGCCGGCGCCAAGGAAGAGGTGGTGACCAAGATCGTCAAGCACCTGGGCATTGCGCTCAGGAACCGCGATTCTTCACTGGTCTCTTGCACCGACCCCAAGGAACTCGACCGCGTCAAAGCCGGCTGGATTGCCAAGAAGCTCGGCGTCGAGGATGCGAAGAAGGCGGACGGTGCGATTGAGAAGGTCTGCAAGGCGATGTCGGCCGACAATACCAAGAACCGCGTCACCTTCTATTATCTGGTGGCCAAGGAGCTTGGAAAGCTGGGCGCGCTCTAAGCAGCGCCCTCATAGCTGTCAATTTTGCCGGCGCCGGGCCTCAAAGCCCGGCGTTGACCGTTTGGCGAGGGTCTTTTGTCCGCCGAACTGGATACGCACGGGCGCCTTCGTTGCCTCGGGCGGCACTGGTCAGCTATGATCGGGCAACTCCCGAATCGAGCCCGACCGATGCGCCAGTATCTCGACCTTCTCAGCCACGTCCTCGAAAACGGTACCGATCGCGGCGACCGCACCGGCACGGGTACGCGCTCGGTGTTTGGCCATCAGCTGCGCTTCGACCTGGCGCACGGCTTTCCTGTTGTCACCACCAAGAAGCTGCACCTCAAGTCGATCATCTACGAGCTTTTGTGGTTTCTCGCCGGCGACACCAACATCAAGTACCTCAACGACAATGGGGTGACGATATGGGACGAGTGGGCTGACGAGAACGGCGATCTTGGCCCGGTCTATGGCAAGCAGTGGCGCTCGTGGCCGACGCGCGACGGCGGCGAGATCGACCAGATCGCGATTCTGTTGAACCAGATCCGCAAGAACCCGAATTCGCGCCGGCTGATCGTCTCGGCATGGAACCCCGAGGAAGTGGACGCCATGGCGCTGCCGCCATGCCACTGCCTGTTCCAGTTTTATGTCTCGGACGGCAGACTGTCGTGCCAGCTCTACCAGCGCTCGGCTGACATCTTCCTGGGCGTGCCGTTCAACATCGCCTCCTACGCGTTGCTGACGATGATGGTGGCGCAGGTGACAGGCCTCAAGCCCGGCGACTTCATTCATACGCTCGGCGATGCGCATATCTACCACAACCATTTCGACCAGGCGGGCGAGCAGCTGACGCGCACGCCCAAGACGCTGCCGACGATGTGGATCAATCCTGATGTGAAGGACCTGTTTGCCTTCCGCTTCGAGGATTTCCGGCTTGAGAACTACGTCGCCGAAGCCACGATCCGCGCACCGATCGCGGTGTGAGGAGCGCGGAAGGGACGTGACGCGGCCGGACCGTCCACGGTGAAGGTTGAGGGAAAAGGAAGCGGCGGCTGATGGATGTTTCGATCTACGTGGCGATTGCCGAAAACGGCGTCATCGGGCGCGACAACGGCTTGCCATGGAAGCTGTCGAGCGATCTCAAGCGCTTCAAGGCTGACACCATGGGCAAGCCGATCATCATGGGGCGCAAGACCTATGAAAGCATTGGCAAACCTCTGCCAGGCCGGCTCAACATCGTCGTAAGCCGCGATCCAAACTACCGGATCGATGGTGCCGAGACGGTGCAATCGGTCGAAGACGCCATCATTCTGGCCACCGCCAAGGGCCGCTGCATGCCCGGCGTCAGTGAAATCTGCGTGATCGGCGGTGGCGAGATCTATCGTCAGGCGCTGCCGCTGGCCGACCGACTGCATGTCACCCATGTGCTGACATCGCCCGAAGGTGACACGCGCTTTCCCGCGATCGATCCGGATATCTGGGCCGTCGCACGCTCAGACGAATTCCCCGCGGGCGAAAAAGACAGCCATGCGACACGCTATGTGGTTTACGAGAAGCGCCGCGCCGTGCTTTGAGGGTGTGGTTTTCATACATATGTAGTGAATTCCGAGGCACTTACGGGCCATCGCGTTGAAAGCGCTTGCTCGCATCCCTATAGATGGTGTCAGTAATTGCGCGGCCGTCTCAGGCGCGGCCGCCATAGTTTCGTAGTTGAAAGGACATTCATGCCCTGGAACAATCAAAGTGGAGGCGGCGGCGGTGGCCCATGGGGCGGCGGCGGCGGCAATGGCGGCGGCGGTGGCCCCTGGGGGCAGGGACCGCGTCCAAGCGGGCCGCAGGGTTCGCCTCCCGATCTCGAGGACATCATTCGCCGGGGCCAGGACAAGCTCAAGCGCGCGCTTCCGGGTGGTGGCGGCTCGAGTGCCATGCTGTTCGGCCTTATCGGTGCCGGCCTGATCGCATTCTGGGCGTTCCAGGCGATCTATACCGTGCAGCCTGACGAACTCGCTGTCGAACTGCGTTTCGGCAAGCCGAAGCAGGAATTGTCGCAGCCGGGCCTGCATTTCCATTGGTGGCCGATCGAAACCGTCGAGAAGGTCAACACGGCTGAAAAGCTCGTCGACATCGGCGAAGTGCGCGGCAACACGTCGTCGGGCCTGATGCTTTCGGGCGACCAGAACATCGTCGACGTGAAATTCTCCGTCGCCTACCAGGTCTCGAACCCGCAGGCCTATCTGTTCAACGTCTCCGAACCCGACATCATGGTTCGCCAGATCGCCGAAAGCGCGATGCGCGAAGTGGTCGGACGCCGGCCGGCGCAGGACATCTTCCGCGATGACCGCCAGGGCATTGCCGCCGGCGTGCGCGATATCATCCAGGTGACGCTCGACGAATATGGCGCGGGCCTTTCGGTCAACGCGATTTCGATCGAGGACGCGGCCCCGCCACGTGAAGTGGCCGACGCGTTCGACGAAGTGCAGCGTGCCGAACAGGACGAAGACCGCTTCGTGGAGGAATCCAACCAGTATTCCAACCAGAAGCTCGGCCAGGCGCGCGGTGAAGCGGCCCAGGTCCGCGAAGACGCGGCAGCCTACAAGAACCGCGTCGTCCAGGAAGCCGAAGGTGAGGCCCAGCGCTTCATTTCGGTCTACGACGAGTATGCCAAGGCGCCCGAAGTGACCCGCAAGCGCCTCTATCTCGAAACGATGGAAAAGGTGCTTCAGGGCTCCGGCAAGGTGATCGTCGAGCAGGGCAACGGCCAGGGCGTGGTGCCCTATCTGCCGCTGCCTGAATTGCAGAAGCGCGCTCCGGCGGCGGGAGGCAACTGATGTCGAATCGTCTTCCCATCATCGGCGTCTTCGCCGCTATCATTCTGTTTCTGATCTGGTCGTCGATCTTCGTGGTCAACGAGCGCCAGCAGGCCATCGTGCTGCGCTTCGGCGAGATCGTCGACGTCAAGACCGATCCCGGCATCTACTTCAAGGCGCCGTTCTCGATGTTCGAGGCCGACAACGTGCAGGTCATCGAGGACCGCGTCATGCGGCTCGACCTCGACGACATCCGCGTCCAGGTCTCGGGCGGCAAGTTCTACGACGTCGACGCCTTCATCGCCTATCGCATCAACGATGCGCGCAAGTTCCGCTCGACGGTGTCGGGTAGCGTGGAACTGGCCGAACAGCGCCTGCGCACCCGCTTCGACGCGGCCCTGCGCCGGGTCTACGGCGTGCGTGGCTTCGAATCGGCGCTCTCGGAAGAGCGTGCGGCGATGATGCGCGAGGTTCGCGACCAGCTGCAGCCTGACGCGACATCGCTTGGCCTCGAGATCCAGGATGTCCGCATCCGCCGTACGGATCTCACCCAGGAGGTTTCGCAGCAGACCTTCGACCGCATGAAGGCCGAACGTCTGGCCGAGGCCGAAAGGCTAAGGGCACGCGGCCGCGAAGCGGCACAGCGCATCCGCGCCCGTGCCGATCGCGAAGTGGTCGAGACCGTCGCCGAGGCGCAGAAGGAATCGGAAATTCTGCGCGGTGAAGGCGAAGCCCAGCGCTCCGCGGTGTTTGCCGACGCGTTCAACCGCGATCCCGAGTTCTTCGACTTCTATCGGTCGATGAGCGCCTACGGCACCGCGCTGAATGCCGACGGCACGACAATGGTGCTGTCGCCGGAATCGGAATTCTTCCGCTACTTCCGCAGCCCCGACGCCAACAAGGCAACGCCGGCGCCTGCCGCCGGCGCTGCTGCTCCCGCCGCCAGCAACTAAGCAGTGCGGGACTTCATCGTCGCCATGGGCCTGGTCCTCGTCATCGAGGGCCTGGTCTATGGCGGCTTTCCTTCCGCGGCCAAGAAGATGGCTGCGCAGGCGGCCGAAATGCCCGAGGCGCTGCTCCGGACCGTCGGTCTCGCCGCCATCGTCGTCGGTGTCGGCATCGTTTGGCTCATCCGGGGATAACGGACGATTTATTCCGTGCCGGTAGCAATGGTCGCAAACAGGCCTTATTTGTTTCCATCATGACGCTTCGCGTTCGGACGGCCCGGCGCGATCAATGCCATGACAGCCCCGGGAGGCTTCCCTGATGATTTCCACGCCCCTTTTGCGCGCCATGCGAAAGGCCTCTCTGGCCGCTACCACCGCGCTGATGATCGGCGCTGCGGTCGCACCGTCCTTCGTCACGCCTGCCCTGGCGCAGGGACCGGAGTCGGTCGCCAACCTCGCCGAGGGCCTGCTCGGCGCCGTCGTCAATATCTCGACATCGCAGACCGTCAAAGGCAGTGGGGGCGGAGAGGACGAGAACGCTGTCCCGATGCCGCAGCTTCCAGAGGGATCGCCGTTCCAGGATTTCTTCGACGAGTTCTTCAAAAAGAACCGCGAAGGCCAGGACAATGGCGGCTCGCAGAAGGTGCAGTCGCTCGGCTCCGGCTTCGTCGTCGATGCCGAAAAGGGCATCGTCGTCACCAACAACCATGTCATTGCCGACGCCGACGAGATCGAGGTGAATTTCTCCGACGGCTCGAAGCTGAAGGCCGAACTGGTCGGCACCGACACCAAGACCGACATTGCCGTTTTGAAGGTCGACCCCAAGGCCAAGAAGCTGACTGCGGTGAAGTTCGGCGATTCCGACAAGATGCGCATCGGCGACTGGGTGATGGCGATCGGCAACCCGTTCGGCCTCGGCGGCACGGTGACCGTCGGCATCATCTCGGCGCGCAACCGCGACATCAATTCCGGCCCCTATGACGACTTCATCCAGACCGACGCCGCGATCAACCGCGGCAATTCGGGCGGGCCGCTGTTCAACATGGAAGGCCAGGTCATCGGCATCAACACGGCGATCATTTCGCCGTCGGGCGGCTCGATCGGCATCGGCTTCTCGATCCCCGCGGAGATCGCGGTTGGCGTGGTCAACCAGCTGGCCGAGTTCGGCGAAACCCGCCGCGGCTGGCTCGGCGTGCGCATCCAGCCGGTGACCGATGACATCGCCGAGAGCTTAGGCATGGCCACCGCCAAGGGCGCGCTGATCGCCGGCATCATCAAGGGCGGACCGGTCGACAAGGGCCAGATCCTGCCCGGCGACGTGGTGATCAAGTTCGACGGCAGGGACGTCGTCGAGATGCGTGACCTGCCGCGGGTCGTCGCCGAAAGCCCGGTGGGCAAGGCTGTCGACGTGGTGATCGTGCGCAAGGGCGTCGAGCAGACCGTCAAGGTGACGCTCGGGCGGCTCGAAGACGGCGAGAAGCTGGCTGAAGGCGAAGCCGCCAAGCCGGAAGAAGACGCCGACAAGGGTGCCGAGGTTGCCGCCGCAAGCGTGCTCGGCATGACCATCGGCGAACTCAATGCCGACACCCGCGCCAAGTTTGGCATCGCAGCCGAGGTGTCAGGTGCGGTCGTGACCGCCGTTGCCAAGGATTCGGCCGCCGCCGAGCGCGGCATCGTCGCCGGTGAGGTGATCACCGAGATCGCCCAGGAATCGGTGTCTACGCCGAAAGAGGTGATGGACCGCATCGCCGCGCTCAAGGAACAGGGCCGCAAGAATGCGCTTTTGATGCTCGCGTCGAAGACTGGCGAGTTGCGGTTCGTGACGATCCGCATGGATTGAGTCCGGAAATCCGGCCAAGTCCCTGAAAGAAAAGAAAAAGGCGGCTAGATTGCCGCCTTTTTCCGTTCTTGCCACTGGTCTTTGGTGAGGCTGTAGAAAACGTGGCGCTTGAGTTCCGGATGGGTGTCGGGAACGCGCGGGTGGTCGAAATCACGCGACGGATCGGGCTGCATGCCGAGCCGCTGCATGACCGCCGTCGAGCGGTTGTTGTTCGACACGGCAAAGGAAACGACTTCGTCGTCGCCGATCACCTCGAAGGCATGAGCGAGCCAGGCCTCGGCCGCTTCAGTGACAAAACCCTTGCCCCAGAATTCGGGCGCGAGACGCCAGCCGATTTCCATTGTGCCTTTGGGGATGAAGGGCGCGAGGTCCGTGCGCAGGATGCCGACGAAGCCGATGCATTCGCCTGACACGGCAATCTCGGCGGCAGCGAAGCCGAAGCCGTCGCGCTCGACGCCGGCGGCCAGGCGATCGAACAACTCATCACTCTCCGCGCGGCTGCGCCGCATGCCGAAGAATTCCATCACCTGCTCGTCCGAATTGATGCGGTGGAAGAGGTCGCGGTCGCGCTCTTGCCAATTGCGCAGGATCAAACGTTCGGTGCGGATCGGTTTCATCTTGTCAAGTCGGCGCTGCTGTAGCCCTGGAGGTAGAGCAGGGCGGTGAGGTCGGAATTGTCGATGCGAATCCTGGCCTGGGCAGCCACCGACGGCTTGGCGTGAAGGGCGACGCCCGAGCCGGCGAGGCGGATCATGTCGAGATCGTTGGCGCCGTCGCCGACGGCGATGGCGTCAGCCGCGGTGAGGCCGAGGCGGGCGGCAATCTCGTTGAGCGCATCCGCCTTGGCGGCGCGGCCGAGGATCGGCTCGGAAACCTTGCCGGTGAGGCGGCCATCGACTTCGACCAGATGGTTGGCGCGGTTTTCGTCGAAGCCGAGCTTGGCGGCGATGCGCGAGGTGAAGACGTCGAAGCCGCCGGAGACAAGTGCGGTGTATGCGCCGTGCGCCTTCATGGTGGCGACCAGCCTCTTGCCGCCGGAGGCGAGCGTCAAACGGCTGTCGATGATGCTGTCGATGACCGAAGCGTCGAGGCCGGCGAGCAGGGCGACGCGCTCGCGCAGGGCCGGCTCGAAGGCGATCTCGCCATTCATCGAGCGCGCGGTGATGTCGGCGACGCGGTCCTTGACGCCGATCTCGTCGGCGAGTTCGTCGATGCATTCCTGATCGATCATGGTCGAATCCATGTCGGCGATGAGGATCTTTTTCCTACGTGTCGCGTTGTCCTGGATGGCGAAATCGATGGCTTCGCCGGCAAGGACGGCGGCGAGTGCCACATGCGCGTCCTCGGCCGAAAGTCCTGACGGCAGGGCGATGTCGCAGGCAACGGCCTCCGCCAGCCAAACAATGGCGCTTGCGCCGAGGGCGCGAGAGGCCTTATCGGCAAGGGACGGAGCCAGCAGAGCGCGGTCCGGATGGGAAATCAGCGTGGCGATCAGCGGCATCGAAAATTCCGGAACTAGCGAGGGGCGCATCAAGAACGCGACCCTGATAGCCGGGCCGACCGCCAGCGGCAAGTCGGCGCTGGCGCTCAAGCTCGCCGAGCGCGACGGCGGCGTCATCGTCAACGCCGATTCGATGCAGGTCTATGGCGTGCTCGACGTGCTGACGGCGCGGCCAAGCGCTGATGAGCTGACGCGCGTGCGCCACTTCCTCTACGGCCATGTCTCGCCGGCGATGGCCTATTCGACCGGCAGCTGGCTGCGCGACGTCGCGGTGCTGGCCGATAGCGGGCTGTTTACCGAAAAGCCGCCGATCTTCGTCGGTGGCACCGGGCTCTATTTCCGGGCGCTGGCTGAGGGCATTTCGGAAATGCCCGAAATTCCGACTGAAATCCGCGAGCGCTGGCGCTGGCGCCTCAACGAGGAGGGAGCGCCCAGGCTGCATCGCGTGCTGATGAGCGTCGACAGCGCGGTTGCGATGCGGCTCAAGGCCAGTGACGGGCAGCGCATCGTGCGCGCGCTGGAGGTGCTGGAGGCATCGGGCCGCTCGATCCTGAAATGGCAGGCCGACAAGGGTCATCCGATGATCGACCTGGCCACAGCCCGTTTCATCGTCATCGAGCCGGAGCGCGAACTGCTGATAAAGCGCATCGACCAGCGCTTCGACAGGATGATCGAGGCCGGCGCGCTGGACGAGGTCAAGGAGATCACGGCGATGCGCATCGGGGCGGAACTGCCGGCGATGAAGGCGATCGGCGTGCGCGAACTGGCGGCGGCGATGGCCGGCGAAATGAGCTTCGAGGAGGCGATCGAGCGCGCCAAGATCGCGACACGGCAATATTCCAAACGGCAATCGACGTGGTTCCGCAACCAATTCGGGCCGGAATGGCAACGGATCGGCGGCGAGGCCGGACGCCAGCCGGGCGCAGCCGATGCATAGGAAGTGCCGTTAAGGATTAACCCTCCGTAAGGCGCGGCATGGCATAAGTGCGATTGGGGTTCCACTAGGATTGCCATGCGCTTTCACCGGGCTGAAGCGGCGTTTTTCATCTTCAGTGCGCTGATCATGTCGGCGGCGCTGGGGATTTTCTATGCCTGGAGCCAGATTCAGGGGGCGGCCGAGGCCCTTTACACGCCCGGCTGGCTCCAGAGCGTCGAGGCGGTGGAGCGGCTGCTGTTCATGATCGCGCTGCTTTTGAGCGGAACGCTTGTCTACGGCGCATTCTTCATTTTCCCCCAGATCCGCACCCAGGTGAAGGAAGGCGGCGAACTGCGCGAGATGACGGCGTCGCTGAGCGAGCGGTCGCGCAGCCTCGAGCAGGCGGCACTCACCGACGGCCTGACCGGAATGCAGAACCGGCGCTATTTCGACGATGCGCTCAGGGAATATCTCGGCGAATTCCGCCGCATCGACAGGCCGGTCGGGCTGATGATCCTCGACCTCGATCATTTCAAGCAGGTCAACGACACCTACGGCCATGACGCCGGCGACGAGGTTTTGCGCTCGGTTGCCAGATGCCTGAAGAGCATGACCCGCTATCACGACGTGGTGGCGCGGCTCGGCGGCGAGGAATTCGCCATCGTTGCGCCCAACATGGACATCGAGCTTTTGCAGCGCTTTGCCGAACGCATGCGCAAGGCGATTGCCGGCATGGCGATCGAGACGGGCGGAGCCCAGCTCAACGTCACCTCGAGCTTCGGCCTTGCCTTGTGGGACCGCGAAGAAACCGCCGAAGAGTTTTATCGCCGCGCCGACAAGCAGCTGTACGAAGCCAAACGCCAGGGCCGCAACCGCGTCTGCGCGTGAATTCCCGTCGCTGAGTTCGTGATGCCGGCCGCCTGACGCGGCTTGACGAATTCCCCGACAGGAATTGTCTAGAAGCGGCACGCGGCCCAACACCCGAACTTGCCGCTGGACGTCCCCTTCGAACGAAGCAACACTGATCTGGCTGCTGCCGGCTGTGGCGGCGGCCAGATCAGTGCAGAGGAGGATGACGAATGGACGATGCAGACCGGTGGCGAAACATGGCGAGTGCGCCAAGGGACGGAAGCCGGATCCTGGTCACCGTGCGGCCGTCCGAACAGGGGCCGGCGGAGGTCGACGTGGCTTATTGGGCCCGGCCAGACGCGTTCGGCATCGAAGGCTGGCGCGCCGGGGATTCCTATCCGGGTTGCATCATCGGTTATGCCGACCCGGAGCTGAAGTGCTGGATGCCGCTGCCGAAAGCCAATCTGAGCAAGAACTCGCCCGAGATGCCGACACCCTGGGAAGGCGAGGACGAAGAACAGCTGGACGGATCCGGCATCTGAAGACACTGCGTGCAGGCGGTGCGCCGATTGCGCGTCCGCATGCCGGTCCTGATCTTTACGCCTGGCAACTCGCGTCTTCGGCTCGATCTGACGTGAACAGCTCTTGCCGCTGGCCTGTTCAGCCCTGCGGCGGGCGGCCACCGAAGGTCGAGGGGCGCAGGCCGAAGCGGGTGTCGAAATCGTCGTCGGGCTGCGGCCTTGGAGCTGTCGCCGGCTTGCGATAGTCGGTGTCGCCGGCCTGGCGCTGGACATCGACGACTTCGGCAAAGCCGAGGGCTGCGGCCTGCGGCTTGGGAACGTTGCGCAGGCGCTCGACGATGGCGACCAGATCGACGTCGTCGCCACTGCCTGTCGGTGCCTCCGCGGCGCGCTTGCCGGTGCCGGGGATGAGCTCGTCCGAGAGCTTTTCGAACTTCAGCCGCATGGTGGTGGCGACGCCCTCGCCGAAGGCGATTGCTTCACGCTGGCCCATGGATGACAGGAACGACAAGGTCGAAGCGGAGGAATCGGCGATGGCCGAGCGGATGATCGCCTGGTCCTGCTCGTTGGCGAGGCGCATGGCGAAGACCGTCGAGCATTGCGACAGGATTGTCGGGTCGAGCTCACCCGGGCGCTGGGTGACGACGCCGAGGTAGCAGCCATATTTGCGGCCTTCCTTGGCGATGCGCGACAGCGCGTGGCGGGTCGGCGCGAAGCCGAGGCGGTGGTCGGCGGGCATGTAGCGGTGCGCTTCCTCGCACAGCAGAAGCAGCTTGAGGCGGCCTTCGCTCCACAGCGCCAGATCAAAGGCAAGGCGGGCGAGCACCGAGCAGACCGAATTGACGACCTCCGAGGGCATGCCGGCCATCTCGAAACAGGTGACCGGGCGGCCATGCGTCGGCACGCGGAAGATGTTGCCGATGGTTTCGTGGATGGTGTCCTCGATCAGGCGCGAATGGAACATGAAGCGGTAGCGCGGATCGGCCAGCGCGGACTCGATGCGGGTGCGCAGCGATTTCAGGATCGGCCGCTCGTTCTTCGATTCGAGCAGGCCCATGCGTTCGTCGATCTGCTTGATCAGGTCGGCCATGCGGTAGGGCACAGGCGTATCCGCGGTCAGCGCGTCGACACCGCGGCGCAGGAAGGTGCCACCTTGCGGGCTGCGGTAGAGGTTCTTGGCGGCCGGGATGAGATCGCGCAGCACGTCGATCTCGTCGGCATCGGTCTCGCGGCCGCGAAACAGCACTTCGGAGAATTCCTCAAGGCGGAACAGCCAGAACGGCAGGTCGAGCGAATTGCTGTCGACCTTGACGCAATGTTCCGGCAGCGATGCCGCGAACTCGTTGTGCGGATCCATGATCAGCACGCGCAGGTCGGGCCGCGCGGCGATCGCCTTGCGCAGCAGAAGCGATACGGCGGTCGACTTGCCGACGCCGGTGGTGCCGACGACGGCGAAGTGGCGGGCAAGGGTTTCGTCGATGGCGATGCAGGCGTCGATGGTGTCGTCCTGCGACAGCTGGCCGATGGTGACGGTGCGGCGGCCGGCAAGGTCGTAGACCGCCTGGAGGTCGCGGCTGCGGATACGGTGGGCGATGGCGCCGATATAGGGATAGGCGGTGATGCCACGGTCGAAGACAGGGTGCTTGTCGGCGCCGACGTCACGGACCTCGCCGATCAGCTCGACATTGACCTCGATGGGGTTGTCGCCTTCGCTGCTCCATGAGCGGTCCGACTTGGCGATGGAATAAACGAGGCCAATGGTGCGGGTTTCGCCGAGATTGATGCAGATCATGCGGCCTACGGTCCACAGGCCGCTCGCTTCCGCGATGCCACTTTCGGCATAGGCGCTGATGACCGCGCGAGCGCCATCGCACTGCACGACGTGGCCCAGGATGCGGGCATCGTCCTGCTTGGGGTCGCGCCGCTCCTGCGAGGTGGTTTCACCGCCCTGAGCCTGACGTTCCGAGTACATCGCAGTAATCCCCCAGTTCCGACCAACAAAATAGCGCGATGCCGTTAAGGTCGGGTGATGGCGGATGGTGTAGCGTTGGTTAAGCGCAACGCTCGAATTGGAGCTTTTTGACCCGCCGCCTGACGCTGCGGAAAATTTGCGGCGGCCCGGTTGACAGCGCGCCGTCTCGCGCACTAACGTCCGCGCCCATGAACACGACACTCATTCTCGTAGTAGGATTGCGCATGGGCAAGGCGGTGTAACCGTCGGGCGAAATCCCCCATGCGCAAATGTGAAGGCTCCCTCGGGGGCCTTTTTTATTGCCCGAAACAGGACTAAACGAGCAGCAACCGCCGAGAACGGCGAAGGAAAGACGGGACGGACCGATGAGCGGACATAGTGATAGCGGACGACGCGAAATGACCGGCGCCGAGATGGTGGTGCAGGCGCTGAAGGACAATGGCGTCAAGCATCTCTTCGGCTATCCCGGCGGCGCCGTCCTTCCGATCTATGACGAGCTGTTCCAGCAGGACGACGTCCAGCACATACTGGTGCGCCACGAGCAGGGCGCGGGTCATGCCGCCGAAGGTTATGCGCGCTCGACTGGCAAGCCCGGCGTGATGCTGGTGACCTCGGGTCCCGGTGCCACCAATGCGGTGACGCCGCTGCAGGACGCGCTGATGGATTCGATCCCGCTGGTGTGCATCACCGGCCAGGTTCCGACCTCGCTGATCGGCTCCGACGCCTTCCAGGAATGCGACACCATTGGCATCACCCGGCCATGCACCAAGCACAACTGGCTGGTGAAGGACGTCAACGATCTCTCCCGCATCCTGCATGAGGCGTTCCATGTCGCGACCACCGGCCGTCCCGGTCCCGTGGTCGTCGACATTCCCAAGGACGTGCAGTTCGCCAGGGGCACCTACACGCCGCCGCAGACCGCGCCGCGCACCTCCTACCAGCCGAAGATCCAGGGCGACCTGGACAAGATCAAGGAAGCGGTGGCGCTGATGGCGAGCGCCAAGCGCCCTGTCCTCTATTCCGGCGGTGGCGTGGTGAATTCCGGTCCAGAGGCGAGCCAGCTGCTGCGCGAACTCGTCGACCTGACCGGCTTTCCGATCACTTCGACGCTGATGGGCCTGGGTGCCTATCCCAAGTCGGGCAAGAACTGGCTCGGCATGCTGGGCATGCACGGCAGCTACGAAGCCAACATGGCGATGCATGACTGTGACGTCATGGTCTGCATCGGCGCGCGCTTCGACGACCGCATCACCGGCCGCCTGAACGCGTTCTCGCCGAACTCGAAGAAGATCCACATCGACATCGATCCGTCGTCGATCAACAAGAACGTGCGTGCCGACGTGCCGATCCTGGGCGATGTCGGCCGCGTGCTCGAGGACATGGTGCGGCTGTGGCGGGCGACCGCCAAGGCCGACAAGAAGACGCTGTATCCGTGGTGGGAGCAGATCGCCAAGTGGCGTGCCCGCGACAGCTTCGCCTACAAGCACAACAGCGACGTGATCATGCCGCAATATGCGGTGCAGCGTCTCTATGAACTGACCAGGCACCTCGACACCTACATCACGACCGAGGTCGGCCAGCACCAGATGTGGGCGGCACAGCATTACGGCTTCGAAAAGCCGAACCGCTGGATGACCTCGGGTGGCCTCGGCACCATGGGCTACGGGCTGCCGGCAGCACTCGGCGTGCAGATCGCGCATCCTGAATCTCTGGTCATCGACATTGCCGGCGACGCCTCGGTGCAGATGTGCATCCAGGAGATGAGCTGTGCCGTGCAATATGATGCGCCGATCAAGGTCTTCATCCTGAACAACCAGTACATGGGCATGGTGCGCCAGTGGCAGCAGCTGCTGCACGGCAACCGGCTGTCGCATTCCTACACCGAGGCGATGCCCGACTTCGTCAAGCTGGCGGAGGCCTATGGCGGCCATGGCATCCGCTGCGACAAGCCCGACGAGCTCGACGATGCGATCAAGGAGATGATCTCGGTGAAGAAGCCGGTGATCTTCGATTGCCGCGTGGCAACGCTCGCCAACTGCTTCCCGATGATCCCCTCGGGCAAGGCGCATAACGAGATGCTGCTGCCGGACGAGGCGACCGACGAGGCGGTGGCCAACGCCATCGACGCCAGGGGCCGCGAACTGGTGTGACGGATCGCGTGCGGCCTTCATGCAAGGCCGCACAATCAACGAGTTGGCGCAACCGCCTGAGATCGAGAATCATCTTATGAACGCACAGCTACAACCCACCGGTTCGGCCTATTTTATCGCCAAGGAAACCGAGAAGCCGGAAAACCACACGCTATCGGTGCTTGTCGACAACGAACCGGGCGTGCTTGCCCGTGTCATCGGCCTGTTTTCCGGCCGCGGCTACAACATTGAAAGCCTGACCGTCTCGGAAACCGAGCATGAAAAGCATCTGTCGCGCATCACCATCGTGACGCGCGGCACACCGCATGTGCTCGAGCAGATCAAGCACCAGCTCGAGCGCATCGTGCCGGTGCACCGCGTCGTCGACCTGACCGTCATGGCGCAGGAACTGGGTACTGGTGGCGCGCTGGAGCGCGAACTGGCGCTGGTCAAGGTTTCGGGTACGGGCGACGCCCGCGTCGAGGCGCTGCGCCTCGCCGACGCGTTCCGCGCCAAGGTGATCGACGCCAACACCGAACACTTCATCTTCGAGCTGACCGGCAAGGTGTCGAAGATCGAGCAGTTCATCGCGATCATGAAGCCGCTCGGCCTGGTCGAAGTCTGCCGCACCGGCGTGGCGGCGATGAACCGCGGCCCGCAGGGGATGTGAGGTCGCGCGCGCGACCTCGTCGTCGTTGTGGCGGAGCAGTCGTCGGCAGCCTGAGATTGCCTGGAGGTCATTGCAAGAACGTCCGGGCGATGTAGTTTCCGGGCGTTCAAGCTCAATTCCCCGGCCTCAAGATGAATGACCTGACCGACCCGGACCTCTGGAACAAGATCGCCAGTTACGACTTCGACGATCCGCAAGCCGAAGCTCCGTTCTCAGTGCGGCTGTCCCGGGGGAATGGCTGGACGCCGGGACGTGCGAAGGCGGCGATCGATCAATACAGGCGCTTCATCTACCTGGTCTGTGTTTCGGATGACATGCTCAGCCCGTCGCCCGACGTCGACAAGGTCTGGCACCTGCATCTGACCTACACGAAGGACTACTGGAAGCGCTTCTGCGACGAGACGTTGGGGCAGGAGGTCCATCATTATCCGAGCCGTGGGGCGAGCGAGAGCCAGGGGGCTCTGCGCGATGCCTACGCCAGGACCCTTGAACTGTTGTCCGAGGAGTTTGGCGAGCAGCCGCCGGCCGCCGTGTGGCCGGGTGAGGACGCCAAGGGGCGACACCTTGAGGCCGGTATGTTCGGCCAAAGATCCATCGTCCTGTATGCGGCAGAAATCACCTTCGGGATCGCCTTGGTCCTGATCGTCATCGGGGTTTCTTTGCTCTGGAGCCGCGGAGTGATCGGAAAAGTGATGGGGGTGGGCCTGTGCGTGGCCTGCCTCATCGCCGCGATGTCCCTTCTGCCGATCAGGCGCCGGCGCAGATCCAGGGCTGGCGACGGCAGCGGCTGCGGTGGTGGCAGCAGCGGCGATAGCGGCGACGGTGGCGGCTGCGGCGGAGGTGATTGAGCTACTGCCATCGAGGGGTTCAGCGCATATCTGGCTTAGCGCTTGAGCGTCGCTGGATCGTTGTCGAATCTTTCAAATAAGGTCAGTAATACTGACATAAAATTACCCAAGGGAGGGACACATGTCATACGACGCATTCCTCGCACTGCTGGTCTATGCCTTCGTGACCTCGATCACGCCGGGGCCGAACAACTTCATGCTGCTGGCTTCGGGCGTGAACTTCGGCTTCGTCAAAACCATCCCGCACATGCTCGGCATCGGCTTCGGCTTCCTGTCGCTGCTGCTCGGCGTCGGCTTCGGGCTCGGCGCCGTGCTGACGGCGTTTCCGGCGCTGCATCTGGTGCTCAAGATCGCGGGCGGTGCCTATCTGCTCTACCTCGCCTGGCGCATCGCGATGTCGCGCTCGCTCGGCAAGGACGGCGAGAGCAAGGGCCAGCCAATGACCTTCCTCGAAGCGTCCGCCTTCCAGTGGATCAATCCGAAGGCCTGGGTGATGGCCGTCACCGCGATGGCGCTCTACACCAGCACCGAAGCGCCGTTCCTGTCGGTGCTGATCATCTCGGGCGCCTTTGCCGTGGTGAACGTGCCGAGCGTGTCGTGCTGGGCCGGCTTCGGCATGGCGCTGCGCGGTTTCCTCGCTGATCCGGTGCGGCTGAAATGGTTCAACATCGCCATGGGCGTGCTGCTGGCGGCGACGCTGTGGCCGATGCTGAAATAGTCAGAACAGCTCGATCGCCGGCCTTGTCAGCATCAGCCAGAAGATGGCAACGACGCTGAAGAAAGCCGGGAAACCGCAGATGAACCAGATGCGGTAGAGCCTGAAATATCGTGCCGGCAGGGCCTTGCCTGTGGCCGCGGCGGAACGGGCGAGATTGCGCAATTCGACCTGGATGAACACGACCGGCAGCCAGAACAGGCCTGTCAGCACGTAGAGCGCGAGCGACAAAACGATCCAGCGCTCGGTGAGCGGCCAACCGACCTCGTATGCCAGCCAGGCGCCTGATATCGGCTGCAGGATGACCGCGGTGGCGGTGAAGACGGTGTCGGCGATCACCACCGTGCCGGCGACATGGGCGATTGTCGCCGGGTCGCGGGTGCGATGGGCCATGACCATGAAGAAGGCGATGCCGGCGCCCGTGCCGAACAGCACGGCGGCGCCAAGGACATGGGCGAGGCGGAGAAGCTCTTCCATCATTCAACGCTCGTCCAGTATGGCAAGCGCCACCAGCGTCAGCACAATCGACGGCAGCACCTTGACCAGCGGGCCAAGCGGATCGACCCAGAGGCCGGGCGCTAGCACCGTGGCCGATGCGAGATAGGCCAGAGACAGAGCGACCATGCCTTTGAGCGCCGCAGCCGCATGGCGACGGACAGCGACGCCGATGCCGAGTGCAATGTCGGCGAGGCTGGTGACATCCCCGCGGCGACGGCAGTGGTCGCGCCGGCTTGCTCCAGATGCGCCGTTGAAGCGTCGAAGCGCAGCAGAGCGAGGATGCCGGACAGCAGCCAGAACAGGCTCAAGCTCGCGAATATCAGTGGCTTTAGCAGATAGAGCCGGGCAAACCACAATTCCTGCACGCCGGCGGGATGGCTGGACAGGATGTTCCGCAGGGGCTTCGGAGCGCTGCCGCTTGAATGCCCTGAAACACCGCCTGCGGCGACTTCGAGTGCCGTGGAACGCAACGGCGAGCGCCAGCCGAGATGGCCGAGCAGATCGGCTGCCTTGGACGTGAGCCGAGCGCAGACGCCGGGCAAATGGAGCGCCCTCGATGGAGGCAGGCCGAGCCAGCGGCGATGGATCGCCACGGCCTCGGTGAGGGTCAGTGTTTCCGGCGCGGCAAGGTCGAGATCGCTGCCGGCAGGGATGTTTCCGTCCAGTGCGTCGGACACTGCAGCGGCAACATCGTCGAGCGCGACGAACTGCATGCGGCTCTGGCCATGGACCAATGGCGTGACAACAGGGAATGCCGCGAGCGCCCGCAGCAGTGCTGAGCCGCCATGCGCGGCCGCACCGATGACAATGGCAGGCCGCAGGATGACGAAAGGCAGGCCCGACGATCTGAGCGCGTCGTCTGCCTGGCGCTTGGTGGCGAGGAACGGATTTTGGGTGGCAGCACCTTCGGTGCGCGCCGATATCTGGACGAGCAGGCGCAATGAGGGGCTCGCCGCCTGATAGAGCGCGACCATGGCGACATGCTGCACCGCCACGACGTCGTCACGCGCGCCGTCCTGAAGCGCTCCGGCGCAGTTGATCACGGCGTCGATGCCCGACAACAGCGGATGCCAGTCTTCGGGCTTGGACAGTGTGGCGATGTCCGCCTGTCGCCACTCGACTTCGGGAAGGCGGCGCGATACGGCCCCGATGCTGCGTGCGAGACCGATCACCTGATGGCCGCGGGCAACGAGACGTCTCGCCACCGCCGCGCCGATGAAGCCGTTTGCCCCGAGAATCAGTATACGCATGCCCACACGATACAGCGCCGTAGCGCATTGGGAGGCGGGCAGTGGGGGTGCGCCGAGAATTTTCGCAAGGCGTGGGCTCTTGGGCCGGGCGATGCTGGACCAAGGCCGACGCTTGCGCGTACGCACGGCCGGGCTTAGCCTTTGCCCATGTCGCACGACCATCATCACCACGATCACGACAACGAACTGGACCCGATGGCTGCCCGGGTGCGGGCGCTGGAGACGATCCTGACCCGCAAGGGCCTGATCGACCCGGCGGCGATTGACGTCATCGTCGACACCTACGAGACCAAGATCGGCCCGCGCAACGGCGCCCGCGTCGTCGCCAGGGCATGGAGCGATCCCGGCTTCGCCGACTGGCTGAAACGCGACGCCACCGCCGCGATCGCCTCGCTCGGCTACACGGGGCGGCAGGGCGAGCACATGCAGGCGGTGTTCAACACCGACGAAACCCACAATCTCGTCGTCTGCACCTTGTGCTCCTGTTACCCGTGGTCGGTGTTGGGGCTGCCGCCGGTGTGGTACAAGGCACCGCCTTATCGCAGCAGGGCGGTGATCGATCCGCGCGGCGTGCTGGAAGAGTTTGGGGTCACGCTGCCCAAGGACAAGAAGATCCGGGTCTGGGATTCGACCGCCGAGCTGCGCTATCTCGTTGTGCCGCAGCGCCCCGGAGGCACTGACGGCTGGAGCGCGGAAAAGCTCGCCGATCTGGTGACGCGCGACTCCATGATCGGCACGGGCCTGGCGCGGGAGGCCGCATGAACGGGCCCCACGATCTCGGCGGGCAGATGGGATTCGGCCCGGTCGCACCCGAAAAGGACGAACCCTATTTCCACGCCGAATGGGAAAAGCGGGCGCTTGGCGTGACGCTGACGGCGGGCGCCATGGGCGCCTGGAACATCGACGAAAGCCGGCATGCGCGGGAGTGCCTGCACCCGGCCGACTACTATGCGTCGAGCTATTACGAAATCTGGATCAAGGCGCTGGAGACGCTGCTCAAGCGGCACGATTTCGTGACAGCGAATGATCTGGCGGCGGGCGATGCCGTCGATCCGGCAGCAACGCCCAAGCGGGTGCTGAAGGCGGAGAACGTGCCGGCAGTGCTGGCCAAGGGCGGGCCGTGCGACCGGCCAGTTGAGGGCGTTCCACTGTTTGCCTTGGGCCAGCGGGTGCGCACGAGGAATTTCCATCCGACCGGCCACACCCGGCTGCCGCGCTATGCTCGCGGCAAGCAAGGCGTGATCGACGCGGTGCGCGAAGGTTTTGTATTCCCCGACAGCAACGCACCCGGCCAGGGTGAAGACCCGCAACGGGTCTACACGGTGGTGTTCACCGCCGGCGAATTGTGGGGCGAGGGCGCCGACCCCAGCCTGGAAGTCAGCATCGATGCCTGGGAGAGCTATCTTGAGCCGGCATGAGTTGCCTGCCGGAATGGAGGAGCCGGTGTTTTCCGAGCCGTGGCAGGCCGAGGCCTTCGCCATGGTGGTGGCCCTGCACGAACGTGGGCTGTTCACCTGGGCGGAATGGGCCGAGCGGCTGTCGGCCGAGGTGAAGAAGCCCGATGCTGCAAGCGACGGCAGCGACTATTACGGGTGCTGGCTTGCGGCGCTCGAACGGCTGATGGCGGAGAAAGGGTTTGCCGGCCATGACGAGGTAGATGCGGTCGCCGCCGCGTGGGAGCGAGCCGCGCATGCCACGCCGCACGGCCGGCCGATCCTGCTGGAGAATGATCCGGAAAGTGTGCTTTAGCCAGGCATCCTCTGAGTGCCGCTTTGCTTAGAGCGGTCGCCACATACGGTGCACGATGTGGGTTTTCAGGCCGGCTTTGAAACCCGCGATGCTTTGGAGCAGGCGAAAGCCCTCGCGCTCCCAGAAGGCGCGGCCCCGGCTGTTTTCGTCGAGCGCGGCGATCAGCAGCCGTGCCGCGTTGCGGGCCCGTGCCGTGGCGATCAAGTGGTCGAGGAAAGTGCGGCCGAGGCCCATGCCGCGGCAGTTTTCGTCGATCAGCAGCAGCCCGATATAGGCGTCGTCGGTTTCAGGGTAGCCAAAGGCCATGTCAGCGATCGCGACAAGCGCTCCGCCGGGCGTGAACATGCCGAGCTTGCAGGACGCGGCGAGATCGCTGCCTGGCGGGCAGTCGGTGAGGAACTCCGCCACCATCGTGTCCGAAGGCGCGGTGCCGGATTCCAGCATGACGAAATCGGCGGCGCGATCGTAGAGGTCGCGGACGGCTGAAGTGTCGGCTGGGATCAGCGGTCGGATTCGAAGGGTTTCAGGATTCGTCGTCAATGCGGGTGCTTTCTTCGATCCTGAACGGCGTACTGGCAGCCTGATGCAAACTCAATGGCAAGACCGAGCAAACTGACAGGGGTGGCTCAATACGAGCCATCTCAGGGGGAAGCTCATTTGGGTGTCGTTGATGCGCCTGGCTGGCGCGAGGCGAGCAGGTGTCGCTGACAGCGCTCAATTGCCGTCGAAGAACTTGCGGATCGCCGTTTCCAGCCGTTCTATGAACGGCTGATCGTGGCTGTTGCCTGCCCAGATCAGGGCGTTCAGCCTGATGTCCTTGTTGAGGAAGTTCAGTTTGCCTGTGGCCAGCAGATATTCCGCGATCGCGTAGTGACGGCCCTTGATCGCCTCGATGAGGGCGTTGTTTCGCCCGCTCTTGTCGGTGGCGTTGACATCTGCGCCGTGCTCCACGAGCAAGCTGACGACATCAAGATGGCCGTTCTTCGCGGCTTCGATGAGGGCCGTCCTGCCGTAATATTCCGCCCTTGCATTGATGTCCGTTTGCGGGTGCCCGACGATGGCGAGAATACATGCGTGGTGGCCCTTGGCGGAAGCCAGGCTCAGCGGCGTGCTCTTCCATCTGTTCCTGCAATTCACATCGATTCCCGGGTGCCCGACGAGGACGTCGACCATCGAGGCATGGGCATTGAGGGCTGACAGGTGAAGTGCCGACCAGCCGTCGTCGTCCGACTGATTGACATCCGCGCCTGCCGCAAGCTCCGCTTTGGCCGCGTCCACGTCGCCACTCTCTGCCGCCACCAGCAGGGCGGGCCAGGTTCCGGCTTCTTCGTCTTGCAGGCTTCTGGTCAATGCAGTCGCCTTCCCAGATACATTCTCGCCAAGATACCATACTTCTTCCGCTTCCTCGCAGTCGGCTGATGAACAAGGGTTTCCTTCCGAGGAAGACGGCAACTGGTTCGATGTTAGGCCAGCTTGTCAGCTTATGTGGGGCTTCGAGACGCAATCCCTTGCCCTCGCAGCACGAATCCTGTCAGTCAAAACAATGGATTTTTCACCTCAGCAAGACGATGCGCTGCAGGCCGTGGCGCGCTGGCTCAAGACTGGAAGGCCGCAGATATTCCGGTTGTTCGGTTATGCTGGCACCGGCAAGACGACGCTTGCGCGCTATTTCGCCGAGCATGTCGACGGGCAGGTGCAGTTCGCCGCCTTTACCGGCAAGGCTGCGCAGGTGCTGCGCTCGAAGGGCGCCACCAATGCGCGCACCATCCATTCGCTGATCTACCGGCCGAAGGGCGAGGAGGCGATCGCCGACGAGCAGACCGGCAAGACTTCGATGTCGCCGACCTTTTCGCTCAACCGCCAGAGCCCGATCTCCAAGGCCAAGCTGGTGGTCATCGACGAATGCTCGATGGTCGACGAGCAGCTTGGACGCGACCTGCTGACATTTGGAACGCCGGTGCTGGTGCTGGGCGATCCGGCGCAGTTGCCGCCGATTTCGGGTGGCGGCTTCTTCACCGAGCACGAGCCGGACTTCCTGTTGACCGAAATCCACCGCCAGGCGCGCGACAACCCGATCCTGAGGCTTGCGCTCGACGTGCGCGAGGGCCGCGAATTCATGCGCGGCGACTATGGCACCGCCCAGGTGATCGGCAAGGAAGACGTGACCCAGGACCTGGTGCTCGATGCCGACCAGGTGCTCGTCGGCACCAACAGGACACGCAAGCGCTACAACCAGCGGCTGCGCGAACTCAAGGGGTTCACGGCGGGCTATCCGCAGGCCGGCGACAAGCTTGTCTGCCTGCGCAACGATCCGGCCAAGGGGCTGCTCAACGGCTCGTTGTGGAAGGTGATGACCTCGTCGCGCGAGACGGTGAAGCCCGGCATCAACCTTCTGGTCGCGCCGGAGGAGGACGACCCAGATCGCGGCGTCGCCAAGATCAAGCTGTTGAAGCAAGTGTTCGAGAACCCCGACGAAGAAATCCCGTGGGGCACCAAGAAGCGCTACGACGATTTCGACTATGGCTACGCGCTGACGGTGCACAAGGCGCAGGGCTCGCAGTGGAACAATGTCGTGCTGTTCGACGAGAGCTGGGCGTTCAAGGAGACGCGCCAGCGCTGGCTCTACACGGCGATCACGCGTGCTGCCGAGCGGCTGACCATCGTGCGCTAGGGAAATCCAGGCGAGACCGGCCTGCATTGTTGGCTCGGCCTGACCTGAAGTAAGTCAGGCAACGATCTCGAAAAGCACCGCTGTCGCGTCATCCGAAACCTTGAAGCGCGGAAATTGCTGGCCATCGGGGTCTTCGATCCGCTCGATGTGCCGCAGTTCCTGGAGAAGCGGGGCAAGGCCCGTGTCGCCAGCCGCGCGGACGAGGTCCGCAATTCCATAGCGACGATACTGGTCGACAAGAGCGGCGAAGCCGTCGGAGCATAGCAGGCCCCTTGCGGGCAGGGTTGCGGTGAGTTGCTCGGTGGCGAGATGATCGGCGGCGGCGGGCTCGGTGCCGAGCGTCCAGACGGAACCGCCTGCCTGATTATAGGCGGCGCGGCGCCGGCGCAGCTCTTCGCGCACCACAGGCGCGTCGGCGAGTGCCTGATGCGTGGCGAAGCCGCCTGAAAGGGCGATGGCCTTGCGGGCGCCGTCGCGCTCGTTGGCGTAGGCGGCCTTGATAGCGCTGGTCTCGATCACAGCACCGTCCGCATCGACAAGGAACAGCCGGCAGTCGCCCAGACCATGCGTGACGAGCGCGTCGCCTTCGATCCGAACCATCTGGAAGCTGGCGATGGGCAGGTTCCATGCTTCGATCGGCAAGGCGCTGGCGGCCTCGTGCACGACATTGGCGGCACGCTGGTTGAGTTCGCGCACGACATCGGCGACGGAGCGGCCGTTGCGGACCAGCTCTTCGAAGGTGCTTTGGGCAAAACGTGCGAGCCAGGCGGCGTCCGAGCCATGCAGGCCAACGATACTGGTGCCGCCGAGGCCGGTGGCGCCGTCGATGACGAAGGCGCAAGTTGCGTTGCCGCCGGCGCTGTCTTCATTCGGGCGCGAGGCGGAGCCGGGGGCGGTGATCGAATCGATGATGCGGATACTGGGCATGATGACAGCTGTCTGGCGGGCGCCGGTGACCGGAGTGTGACCGCAGACTACTCGACCTGCCTTGCGCCAAGCCATTCCCAGGCCTTGGCCTCGTCGGCGTCGGCAAAGTGTTTTGTTTCGATCGAGGTGAGCGGCGCAAACAGGCCGACCACAGGTCCCATCCAGGCCGGGCCGCCAACGAGTGCGTAGCGCCTGATATGATGCAATGCCTTCCATTTGCCCTTGAAGGTCAAGGGATCGAACAAAGCCGACCAGTCGAATCCGTCATAACCGCTGGCGCGCAGCAGGACGTCGATCTTGTCGTGGCCTTCATAGGCGGCGTCGAGCAGGCCATAGGCATTTTCGATGTCGGCCTGGGTGAAATGGCCGACGATCTCGAAGGCAAAGACCTCGTCGTTGTCGGTGTCGATGCGCCGGAACGGCGGCAGGGCATCCATGGATGTCATTGGCGTGTCCTCGTTGGTTGCGGCAAGTCGCGACGTCGACACTGGAACACATAAAAGCGCTCTGTGTTCCCGCCCAAGCCGTGATAGGTGGCGTGGGTGTCGCTTTTGCTGAGAGTTGCCGATGCCTGCCAAGCTGTCCGTGAACGTCAATGCCATCGCCATGCTGCGCAACCGGCGCGATCTGCCGTGGCCGAGCGTCACCGGCCTGGGGCGCATCGCGCTTGCCGCCGGCGCGCACGGCTTGACCGTGCATCCGCGCCCCGACCAACGGCATATTCGCTTCTCGGACGTGCCCGAGATACGGGCACTGATCGACGATGAGTTTCCCAAGGCCGAATTCAACATCGAGGGTTATCCGAGCGAGGATTTCCTCCAGCTGGTGGAAAAGCACCAGCCGGAGCAGGTGACGCTGGTGCCGGACGATCCGTCGCAGGCAACCTCCGACCATGGTTGGGACTTCGCCGGGCAGGCGAGCCTGCTCAAGCCGGTGGTGGCACGGCTGAAGAAGGGCGGCTTCCGCGTTTCGCTGTTTTCCGATGCCGATCCCGCGGCAATGAGTGCCGCGCGCGATACCGGCGCTGACCGGATCGAGCTGTTCACAGGGCCCTACGGTGCTTGCTTCGATGATTCGGCAAAGGCTGCCAAGGAACTGGAAAAGCTGGCAAAAACCGCCGAGGCGGCACTGGCCGCAGGCCTTGCCGTCAATGCCGGGCATGACCTCGTCGTAGATAACCTGCCGCTGTTGATGAAGCGCATTCCGAAACTGGCGGAAGTTTCGATCGGCCATGGGCTGACGGCCGACGCGCTCGAGCATGGCATGGCCGGCACAATTAGGCGCTATATCAAGGCTTGCGGGTGGTAACATCGGCAAGCCATGCGTCTCAAGCATGGGCTGAACATTAGCTGCCGCAAAACAGCTGTTGCTTTTGCGGCAGGGCAAGCGTAGAGCCCCGCGGCTTCACGGAGAGTCGTTCATGACCGATGCCGGCGCCGACAAGGCGGGAACAAGTGGGCAGGCGGTCCAGACGGACGGCCATTCCCACGACATCAGGATACTCGTTCTGGGAGCGCTCGGAGTCGTCTTCGGCGACATCGGCACGAGTCCGATCTACGCGTTCCGCGAGGCGCTGGTGGCGTCGGCCGGTGGTGAGGTCGCATCGCGCGAGGACATTCTCGGCGTTCTGTCGCTCATCATCTGGGCGCTGACGATCATCGTCACCATCAAATACGTCATGTTCGTACTCAGGGCGCACAATCGCGGCGAGGGCGGCACGCTGTCGCTGATGGCGCTGGCGCGGCGCAGCTTGCCCAAGCGCTCGGGCATCATCCTGGCGCTCGGCATGGTTGGCGCGGCGCTGTTTTACGGCGACGCGGTGATCACGCCGGCGATCTCGGTGCTGTCGGCGGTCGAAGGCATGAAAGTGGTGACGCCAGCCTTCGAACCTTATGTCGTGCCGTTGACGCTGGTGATCCTGGCAGCGCTGTTTTCGGTGCAGCGCTTCGGGACGGGCGGCGTGGCAATCGTGTTTGGACCGATTACGCTGATCTGGTTCCTGGCCATCGGCTACTCCGGCATCCTGCACATCGCCGACGATCCGGAAATCCTTCTGGCGGTCAATCCGATCTACATCGTCGAGTTCCTCGTCAACCAGCCGGAAGTGTCGTTCGTCACCATCGGTGCCATCTTCCTCGCGGTAACCGGTGCCGAGGCGCTTTATGCCGATCTCGGCCATTTCGGCCGCCGGCCGATCGTGCTTGCCTGGCTGTGCATCGTATTTCCGTGCCTGCTGCTCAATTATGTCGGCCAGGGCGCGTTCGTGCTCGCCCATGGCGGCGTCGTCGGCCACCCGTTCTTCGAGATGAACGAGGGCTGGATGCTGGTGCCCATGGTGGTGCTGGCGACCGCAGCGACCGTCATCGCCAGCCAGGCGGTGATCACCGGGGCCTATTCGCTGACGCGCCAGGCCGTGCAGCTCAACATGCTGCCGCGGCTGGTCATCCAGCACACCTCGGAGACGACGCTGGGCCAGATCTACATGCCGCGCGTCAACATGCTGCTCGCCCTGGTGGTGATGCTTCTGGTCGTCGGTTTCGGCGAGTCGAGCAGCCTGGCCGCCGCCTATGGCATCTCGGTCACCGGCAACATGCTGGTGACGACGCTGCTGCTTTCGGTCGTGATGCTGCGCATCTGGCGCTGGCGGGTTGCCGCCGTTGTGGTGGCGACCCTGGTCTTTGGCCTGATCGACATCGGCTTCTTCGCCTCCAACATCGTCAAGGTGTTCGATGGCGGTTGGGCATCGCTGGCGGTTGCCTTTGCGATCATACTGATCATGTGGACCTGGGTGCGCGGCAGCCGCTACCTGTTCGACAAGACACGCAAGAACGAGATCCCGCTCGACTTCCTGGCTGGCAACCTGATCAAGAAAAAGCCGCATCTGGTGCCCGGCACGGCGGTGTTCCTGACCAGCGACCCCGACAGCGCACCAACCGCGCTGATGCACAGCCTCAAGCACTACAAGGTGCTGCACGAGCAGAACGTCATCCTGTCGGTTGTGACGGCGCAGCAGCCGATCGTGCCCGACAGCGAGCGGGTGAAGATGGAGCAGGTCAATGAGCTGTTCATGCGGGTGAAGCTGAAGTTCGGCTACATGGAACAGCCCAACATCCCCAAGGCGCTGGCCATATGCCGCAAGCAGGGCTGGAAGTTCGACATCATGACGACGTCGTTCTTCCTGTCGCGGCGCTCGCTCAAGGCGTCGCCCAATTCCGGCATGCCGGTGTGGCAGGACAGGCTGTTCATCGGCCTGGCGCGCACCGCGGCGGATGCGACCGAGTACTTCCAGATCCCGACCGGACGCGTCGTCGAGGTCGGCACGCAGGTGTCGATCTGAAGCCTGCGACGGTTTCAGGGACGAAGTGAAGCATTGCCAATGCGCTGCCCATCCGTGAACCTGTGTCGCTGATGGATGGGCAGATGACCGGTCGAAAACTTCATATCGCCATCGCCGGTGCCGGACCGGCCGGGCTGGCAGCGGCGCTGTATCTCAAGCGCGACGGGCACCGGGTCACCGTCTATGAGCGCTTCGCCGAGCCGAAGCCGCTGGGCTCAGGGCTGATCCTGCAGCCAACCGGACTTTCGGTGCTCGCCGATCTCGGCCTGTTAGGCGAAATCTCAAAGCTTGGAAGTCGGATCGACCGGCTGCACGGCATTGACGCCGAAAGCGGGCGCACGGTGCTCGACGTGCGTTACGATGCGCGGCCGGGCGGACGCTTCGGTATCGCTGTGCATCGTGCGGCACTGTTCGGCGTGCTCTATCGGGCGGCTCAGCGCGAAGGCATCGAAATCGTCACCGGAGCCCAACTTGACGTGGTCGAGCTTGGTGAGCAAGCACGGCTGGTCGATGCCACGGGACGTAGCCTTGGGTCGTTCGATCTCGTCATCGATGCCAGCGGGGCGCGCTCGAAGCTGCGCCGCAGCGCGGGTTTCCCCACGGAATCAAAGCCGCTTGCCTATGGCGCGTTCTGGGCCTCGCTCGACTGGCGTGGGGCCGGATTCGACGAGCGCGCGCTGACGCAGCGCTATCGCCGCGCCAGCGTGATGATCGGGGTGCTGCCGATTGGCCGCGCCGAAGCGGACGGGCGCAAGATGGCGGCCTTCTTCTGGAGCCTGAAGCCGGCCGATGCAGCGCGCGTGCAGGCGGAGGGGCTGGCTGGCTGGAAGGCCCAGGTGGCAGGGCTTTGGCCCGAATGCCAGCCTTATCTCGACCAGATCGACGATTTCGAGCAGCTGACGCTGGCCCGTTATGGCCACCACACACTGGCGCAACCGGCAGCAAGGGGCTTTGCCGTCATCGGCGACGCCGCGCATTCGACCAGCCCGCAGCTGGGGCAGGGCGCCAACATGGCCTTGCTCGATGCTGCAGCGCTCGCCCATGCCTTGCGGCAGTCGAGTGACGTGGATGCGGCGCTTGTGGCTTATGTCCGCGCGCGGCGCTGGCACATCAGGCTGTTCCAGGCGCTGTCGCTGGCCTTCACGCCGTTTTACCAATCGGATTCGGTGCTGCTGCCGTTCCTGCGCGACCGGCTGGTCGCGACGGTCGCCAAACTGCCGCCGGCGCCGCAGCTTCTTGCAGCGATCGTTGCGGGAACTCTGATCGATCCGTTCGCGCCGGCCGGCCTCAAGGAGGCCGATTGGACCGAGCGCGGCGAAGAAAGGTCTGCCCGGATCCCTGCTTGAGCCATGCTGCGGTTGTGGCTACGTTGCGTCACATTCAACCGAGGAGCGTGCGATGCGGGGACTTATGCTGCGTGGAATTCGAAAGGCGGTTGCGGCGATGGCCCTGCTTGCGCTCAGCTGCATGCCGGCGCTGGCGGATGCGACGGTTCCCACCGCCGATATCGAAGGTGGCGCCGACAATGCGCTTGCCAAGCGCTACGAAGGCTCGTTCATCGTCTACCACCAGAAGCTCGACTACACCGATTTCAGCGTGCCGCTGGCGCCGCTGAAGGCTGATCCCGATCCGGAAAAGCGCGACAAGAACAACAACCGGGTGTTCAAGCCGGAGAAGGCGGAAGAGGTCGAAGGTTCGCTCACCCGCCTGTTCTATGTGCTGCCGGACGGGCGTTCGCCGCTCGAGGTGCTGCGCAACTACCAGGACGTGGTGCAGGCGGCCGGCGGCGAGGTGGTGTTCGAATGCAAGAAGGAGGAATGCGGCGGCGACGCCTCGCGCTCGGCTTCAAGCGGCGGCGGCGACATGAGCCTGATGATGAACTTCTTCTACGACAGCGACCTCGGCGTCGAGGCGTTCTCCAACGCTGCCTGCGTGGCGTCGTCTGGCGTGGCCGACCAGCGCTATTTCACCGCCAAGGTTCCACGCGACGGCGGCGACGCCTATGTCACGGTGCAGACCTTCCAGTTGCTCGACGACCTCTACTGCAAGGAGCTGAATGCGCGCACCATCGCCATCGTGCACGTGCTGGAGCCCAAGGCGCGCGACAAGAAGATGGTGCTGGTGGAGGCGGCCAAGATGGCGGACTCATTGTCGACCAGCGGCGGAATTGCGCTCTACGGCATCTTTTTCGACACCGACAACGCCGACATCAAGCCTGAATCGGAGCCGACGCTGAAGGAGATCGCCAAGCTGTTGGGCGACAATCCGGGGCTTGCGGTGGCGGTGGTGGGGCACACCGACAACCAGGGCAAGTTTGACTACAACATCGACCTGTCCAATCGCCGCGCGACTGCGGTGAAAGCGGTTCTCGTTTCGCAGTTCGGCATCGATGGCGGGCGGTTGACCGCAGCGGGTGCCGGCATGATGGCGCCGGTCGCCAGCAACGACAATGACGAGGGCAGGGCCAAGAACCGCCGCGTGGCACTGGTCAAGCTGAACTGATCCTGCGGGCGGGGCAGCGTGTTTCCACGCACGTTTCCCGCGCCCGATGTTCCGATCTGGCCGAGGCAGGCCAGCTGGATCAGGGAATGATCCGGCGCTGGCGCAGCTCGCGGAAAGTGCGCATGAACATCTCTTCGGTGTCGACGAATTCGTGAAAGCCGAAGCGGCGCGCCTTGGTGCCGTCGGCGAAGAAATCATAGTCCCAGCCGAAGACGAAGTCGGCGAAACGCCATGAAGACACGTCGGCGTAGGGCGTGTCGGCGAGGCCGTGCCGGGCTTTCATCTTGTCCCACAGCGGCTGCTTGTCGGCCATGATGGTGTCGAGCGACATCGGCAAAGGCGGTGCCGTGTCGAGGCCGAAGCTCGCGGCGATCTTCGGCCACATCTCGTTCCAGCGGAACAGGTCGCCATTGGTGATGTTGAAGGCCTGGTTGGCGCAGCGTTCGTCGGTCGCGGCCCAGACGGTCGCCCGCGCCAGCAATCCGGCATCGGTCATCTCGATGATCTTGTCATAGGCGCCTGCTTTGCCGGGAAAACGCAGCGGCAGGCCAAGCTCCCTGGACATCGAGGCATAGACGGCGATGGCGATGGCGAGGTTCATCGGATTGCCCAGTGCCTGGCCGATGACCACTGAAGGACGCAGCGCCGACCAGCTCCAGTTCTTGCCTTTCTGCCGATCTTGCAGCAGGTCCTGCTGGTCGATGTTGAATTCCGGCGGCATGTGGTTGGCGTCGGTCTCGCGCGCCGGCGTCTTGAACGGCCCGAGATGCGCGCCATAGACCTTGTAGCCCTGCATCAGGCTGATGTGGCGCAGGTTGCTGGCGATCAGCTCGACGGTGTCGACGACGTTCCGCAGCATGGCGACATTGGGCTCGACGAGTTCCGCCCAGCTTGGCCGGTCCTGGTAGGCGGCATAGAAGATGTGGGTGACCTCCTTGAGGCCACCGAGTTTTTCCCTGGTGTCCCTGAAATCAAGCAAATCCACCGCGATGTGGCGGATTTGTCCCTGGCTTGGGCCGCCGCGCCTGGATAGCCCGACAATGTTCCAGTCGCCGAGTGCTGCCAGATGGCTGGCGAGATTGCTGCCGATGACACCATGGGCGCCGACGATCAGTGCAGTGTTCTGTTTCATCATCCATATCTCCGTGAACCGTTGATATGGACGCGGCGAGCAGGATGAAGTAGGCGTCGAGCTGGCGAAGGATTTATGACGTGAATTCACAATGATGCGCGTGGACGTCAACCGCTTCGGCGAAATGGAAGTGTTTGTCCGGGCCGTGGAGAGCGGCGGGTTTTCGGCTGCGGCACGCGCCCTGGCGATGTCGCCTTCGGCTGTCAGCAAGCTGGTTTCGCGGCTGGAGAACCGGCTCGGCACGCGGCTGGTCAACCGTTCGACCCGCCGCCTGCAGCTGACGCCGGAAGGCTGCGCCTTTTATGAGCGCAGCGTCGTCATCCTCGCCGACCTCAGGGAAGCGGAGCAATGCGCGGCAGCCGGCGAGGCGCCACGCGGGCGCCTGCGCGTCAATACCAATGTGCCGTTCGGCACGCATTTCCTGCTGCCGCTGCTGCCGCAGTTCCTGGCCCGGTACCCCGATATCTCGGTGGATGTCGCCTTGTCCGACACAGTTGTCGACCTGCTGGATGCACGCGCCGACGTGGCGATCCGCGCGGGGCCGATGAGGAGCTCCAGCCTCGTCGCGCGCAAACTCGGCGCAACCCGCATGACGATCGTCGGCGCGCCAGCCCATTTTGCGACGCGGTCAATGCCGCGCAACGCCGACGAGTTGAAGGGGCACAATCTGCTCGGGCCGTCCTATGTCCGCAGCATGCCGGGATGGCCGCTCCTGCAGGACGGCATCGTTGTCGAGGTCATGCCAACCGGCAATGCCCAGGCCAGCGACGGCGAGGCCTTGCGCGCGCTGGCGCTGGCCGGGCTCGGACTTGCCCGGATGGCAGCGTTCCAGGTGCGCGACGATCTTGTGGCCGGCAGATTGGTCACGGTGCTCGAAGAGGCCAATCCCGGCGACCTCGAAGATGTCCACGCGGTCTTTCTGGGCAGCGGCGGCCCAGTGCCGGCGCGGGTGAGGGCCCTGCTCGATTTCCTGGTGGAGACAGTTGATCTCGCTGGTTCCGGACAAGGCTGAGCGCACTGCTGCACGTCGGTCCGCGCACGGCAGCTTGACGGACACGCACCACGTCCATTCGCGCCAAGTTGCGCGACTGGAGGACAATCGTCGGATGCAGCGAAGTTACCCATTGCGAGGTCAATAATTTTGCGGCATAAGCCGAACCGTAACGTACGGTACGGTCTCATTTGAGGCGAGCCGGTGACGTGGCAGGCCGGGAACGATGTTGCAGACAACCACCGAGATGATGGAAGGCGAGGGGCCGACGGCGCGTCAGCAGGACGTGCTCGACGCCGTACTGCGCCTGCTCGTCGAGGAAGGCGACAGGCTGACGATGACGGCCGTTGCGCGCCGCGCCAGCTGCTCCAAGGAAACGCTGTACAAGTGGTTCGGCGACCGCGACGGGCTTTTGACCGCAACCGTGCAGTGGCAGGCATCGAAGGTGCGGGTGCCGCCGGTCGACCGCAAGGGCCTGAACCTGGCGTCGTTGACCTCCAGCCTCGAACGCTTTGCATCCGACTGGCTGCGGGTGATTTCGAGCGACACCTCGATCGCGCTCAACCGGGTTGGCGTGGTGCATGCCGGTTCCGACAAGCGCGATCTCGGCGCCATTGTGCTCGAGCGCGGCCGCTTCGCGCTGGGACGGCGGCTGAAGCCGGTGCTGGAAGCCGGCCGCGAGGCGGGACTACTCGAATTCGACGACGCCGAAACGGCGTTCCGGACCTTTTTCGGGCTGGTTGCCCGGGACGTGCAGATCCGTCTGCTGCTCGGCGACCGGCTGGAATTGACTGAGGCGGGGATCGACGGCGATGCCGTGCGCGCAACGCAGCAGTTTCTTGCTCTTCATGGAGCGAAAACCGGGCCCAAGGCCCTCTGAATCACAAACCGGGAAGGAACCCACCAATGCGTGTCTATTACGATCGTGATGCCGATCTCAACCTGATCAAGGGCAAGAAGGTCGCCATCATCGGCTACGGCAGCCAGGGCCGCGCGCATGCGCTGAACCTCAAGGATTCGGGCGCCAAGGAACTGGTGATCGGCCTCAAGGCCGGCTCGGCGACCGCCAAGAAGGTCGAGGCCGACGGCCTCAAGGTCATGACCGTGGCCGAAGCCGCCAAGTGGGCCGACCTGATGATGATGGCGACGCCGGACGAACTGCAGGCCGACATCTATCGCGACGAGATCGCTCCGCACATCCGCGACGGCGCAGCGATCGCGTTTGCGCACGGTCTCAACGTGCATTTCGGCCTGATCGAGCCGAAGGCAACCGTCGACGTGCTGATGGTCGCGCCGAAGGGCCCGGGCCACACCGTGCGCGGCGAGTACCAGAAGGGCGGCGGCGTGCCGTGCCTGGTCGCCGTTCACCAGGACGCTTCGGGCAACGCGCTCGACCTCGGCCTGTCCTATGCATGCGGCGTCGGCGGCGGCCGCTCGGGCATCATCGAGACCAACTTCAAGGAAGAGTGCGAAACCGATCTGTTCGGCGAGCAGGTCGTTCTCTGCGGCGGTCTGGTCGAGCTGATCCGCGCCGGCTTCGAGACGCTGGTCGAAGGCGGCTATGCCCCTGAGATGGCCTATTTCGAATGCCTGCACGAGGTGAAGCTGATCGTCGACCTGATCTATGAAGGCGGCATCGCCAACATGAACTACTCGATCTCGAACACCGCCGAGTGGGGCGAATACGTCTCGGGTCCGCGCATCATCACCGCCGAGACCAAGGCCGAGATGAAGCGCGTGCTGAAGGACATCCAGACCGGCAAGTTCACCTCCGACTGGATGCAGGAGTATCGTTCGGGAGCTGCGCGCTTCAAGGGCATCCGCCGCATGAACGACGCCCACCAGATCGAAGAAGTCGGCGCCAAGCTGCGCGCGATGATGCCGTGGATCGCCAAGAACCAGCTGGTCGACAAGACCAAGAACTAAGAGCGATCCACAGTTCTTCTTTTGCGCGTCCTCGGGCTTTGCCCTGCGGGCGCGCGGGAGATCGCCAGGGACCAGCTGGTCGACAAGACCAAGAACTAAGGCTCCGCCTCCATTCTGCCCTGCCGACCGGCTTGGTTCGGCAGGGGAAATTGGCACTAAGCGTCAGAATCAAGAAGGCCGGCGGAGCAATCCGCCGGCCTTCTTCGTGACTGAAAATGGAGGTGGCTGGTCAGCCGTAATGCCAGTGCGGCTTGGGCTCGGTGCCTTCGAACTGGACGCCGATGCGGTCGGTCTTGCGCCAGCGCACGATGCATCGATAGGCGATGCCATCGACAGGCACATAGAGCAGGAATTGATCGGGAACGCGGCTTTCGAGCGGGATTTTGATCTCAGCGCCGTTCAGATGCATGTTGCGAATGGTGCAACGGATCTCCGAATTGGTGATCCCAGTCAGGATCGCCGCGCCCTTGAGGACGCGGTTACGACGCTCGCGGCGCAGTTCGTTTTCGGCGATCTCGGCGTTGTCGACCGTCATAAGTTCTCAACCCAGAATAGAAAATCCTCCCGGTATTCTTCGTTCTACACATCATGTGTAAACAACAGCTTGTTGCAGCGGAAAGCCGTTGTTTAGCTGTTCATCACATTTGACAGAAAAACGGCGCCGCTCGCGCGACGCCGTTTCCGTTATTTTCGATCCGTCTCAGCTATAGGGCGACCAGCACTGCCGGCGCGGACCGTTGTAGGGCTGGAAGGTGTTGTCCCAGGCCCGGTACGAGCGATAGCGGTCGTAGCACCACTGGACGTGCGCCGACCCGCCGCCGCGATAGATGCGGCGCGGCTGGACATAGCGCGGCTGGTAGTAGCGCGGCTCGTAGTAGCGGTAGGCCGGAATGCCGAAATTCAGATAGATGCCGCTCCTGAAATGGCGCCGGTGCGGGCGATGGCGCCAGCGCCAGTCGTCACGCCAGCGGTCGCCACGCCAGTTGTTATGGCGCCAACCGTCCCCCCGCCAGCCGTCGCGGCGAACGGAGCAACGGCTGCCCGGAGGGCAGAAATGGCTCTGGGCGGGAATGACGTTCTGCGCTGCCTGTGGAACATGCGACGGCATCTGGCCGATGCCGGCTGGCGAAGCCGATGCAGCCAGCGGCAGGCCGGTGACAAGACCGAGCGCGACGAGCCCGGAACGTGCAAGGGATGAGAGGTTCATGATCGTCTCCTGATGTCCGAATCCCAAAGGCTCCATGCCCCCAAATTTCGATGGAGATAGGGCATATTCCGCCTTTCAGCCTGAACGGAGAATGAACGCACGCGCTTCCCTGCGGACTTGTGTTTGGGCTCTTGTGTTTGACCCGACATGAAGGCAATGCTCGCGACATGTCGCTGCGCCTTGCCACCTTCAATGTCGAGAACCTGATGAACAGGTTCGATTATTCCGGCTACCGCAATCAGCTCAACGAGGATCGAACGCTCGCTCTGTTCGAGATCCACAGCGAGGCCGAGTACCGGTTGCTCGAGCAGGCGCGCGCGATCGCGCATGCCGACGACATGCGCCAGCTGACGGCACTGGCGATCGCCGAGACCCGCGCCGACATCATCTGCCTGCAGGAGGTCGACAACATCGAGGCGCTGAAAGCCTTCGAATACGGCTATCTGTTCAAGATGGTGGGGCAGGGCTACCAGCACAAATATACGACCTCCGGCAATGATTCGCGCGGCATCGACGTCGCGGTGATGATGCGGGCGGAAACTTCGCACGGCGAGCCGATCGAGTTCCTGCGCATGACCAGCCACGCGCATGTCACCTTCGAGCAATTCGGGCTGCACACGCCCGAACTCGCCGGCCTCGGCCAGGAGCCGTTCGAACGTATTTTCCGGCGCGACTGCCTGGAGATCGACGTCAAGATCGGCGGCAAGCCGTTGACCATCTATTCGGTGCACTTCAAGTCGATGGGCTCGCCGCGCAACGGGCTGAACGGACGCGACGCGACGATGCCGGTCCGCGTCGCCGAGGCCAAGGCTGTCAGGCGGATCATCGAGGACCGCTTCGGCAAGGACCATACCGGCGAGAAGCGCTGGGTCATCTGCGGCGACATGAACGACTATCGCCAGCGGCTGGTGATCGGCGGCGACGCCTACCAGGGCTACAATTTCACAGTCGTCAACGAGACCGCCTCTTGTCTCGATGTCTTCCTGGGCGACGGCTTTGCCGAAAACATCGTCGAAAGAAGCCCCGAGATGGAGCGCTGGACGCTTTATCACACACGCGGGCCGCTGGAGCGGCACTTGTGCCAGCTCGACTACATCCTGTTGTCGCCGGCACTGGCGCGGACAAATGCGCAGGCGGTGCCTGACATCGTGCGTCGCGGCCAGCCCTGGCGCACCATCTTCCCGCCCGGGCAAGAAGTAGAACGTTATCCGCGCGCTGGCTGGGACAGGCCGAAGGCCTCCGATCACTGCCCGGTGGCCGTGACGCTTGGCATCACCTGAGAGATTTCATTGGCATTCGACATTCCGCGCAACCAGATCCTGCCGGTCGACGTCGTCGACGTGCGCCTCGACCCCGAGCCGCATCCGTTCGAGCGCGACAATGCCGAGGCGATCGCCGCCAACTGGGCAGCTGAGAAGGCACTGAAGCCGGCGATGTTCGACGGCACGGTGGTGCTGCTGTCGGAGCTTGCCTATGCCGAGAACCGGCTGACCGGACACTGCCACGCCGTCCGCTTCTCGACCTTCATGCTCTGGCGCAAGTTGAAGCCCATCAGCAGCGCCGAACATTCCTTCGCGCATGCCATGCTGATCTCCAGCGACAACGCGCTGGTGGCGATCCGCATGGGCGCGCATACGGTCAATGCCGGCAAGGTCTACTTCGCCGCCGGCTCATTCGAGCCGGAAGACTTTCGCGATGGGCTCGTCGACCTCGACTACAACATGGCGCGCGAGGTGCGCGAGGAGACCGGGCTCGAGCTTGGCGAGGCCCGCGGCGAAGAGCGCTGTTATGCGTTGTCGGGGGACACCGGCACGGCGATCGTGCGCTGCTACCATCTGGCCGAGACTGCCGACGAGGTGGCGGCTCGCATCGAGCGCTTCGTGGCGGGCGATCCGGACCCGGAGATCGAAGGGCCGGTGATCATTCGCGGCATGGGCGATCTGCCCGATAACCTGATGCCGCATATGCGCCCGCTGGTGGAATGGCATTTTTCCAAAGGCTGAGGTCGCTGTCTGGCGCCCGGGAAGTATTGCTGGAAGTCCTTGCTTGCCCGATGCCGCTGCGTCACAAGTTGCCGTAGTTTCTTGCGGCATCTCGGGGGGATTCGATGGCCATGTTTCTTAGACGTGCGAGTATTCTGTCCGGTGCCATAGCACTGGCCCTGTTCCAGAGCAGCGCTGCCGGTGCCCTCGACAGCACGCCTGCCGCCAAGGTTGTGGTGACGCCGCTGGCGTCGACGACGGTGACCGCGAACGGACAGCCGATCACACTGCCGCAGAAGAACGTGCAGGTGCTGGTTTCTTCCTTCGAGATTCCGCCCGGGGCGTCGCTGCCGGTGCATATGCACCCGTCGGCGCGCTACGCCTATGTGCTCGAAGGCCAGCTGCAGGTGACCAACGCCGAAACCGGCAAGAGCACCAGCTACAAGAAGGGCGACTTCATCGTCGAGATGATCGGCGCGTGGCACCAGGGCGCCAATGTCGGTGCCGAGCCGGTCAAGCTGCTGGTCATCGACCAGGTCGAGGAAGGCACGGCAAACACGCTGCTGAAGAAATAGGCTATTCGTGCCTGAGCGCTTCGATCGGGTCGAGGCGCGCGCCGCGCAGGGCGGGGAAGAAGCCGAACACCATGCCGATCAGCGCCGAAAAGCCGACGGCAAGCAGCACCACGGCGAGGCTTGGCGCGAACGGGATCGATAGCGCGAGCGAGGCGGCTCCCGCCAACGCCAGGCCGATGGCGATACCGATCAACCCGCCGAGCAGCGACAGCACCGTCGCCTCGACCAGGAACTGGATCAGGATGTGCTTTTCATGCGCGCCGATGGCAAGGCGAATGCCGATCTCGCGCGTGCGCTCGGTAACCGACACCAGCATGATGTTCATGATGCCGATGCCGCCGACGAGCAGGCTGACGCCGGCGACCGCACCCAACATGCCGGTCATGGTGGCCGTGGCGCTGGCCATGGCGTCGGCGATCTGGGTCATGTCGCGGACCGCAAAATCGTCCTCGCGGTCGGCGGTGACGCGCCTGACGTCGCGCATGATGTCTTCGATGCGTGTCTGGACGACCTGCGTGGGCGTGGCATCGTCGGCGGCGACATAGATGTTGTCGATGTCGCGGTTGCCGGCGATGCGGCGCTGGAACGCCTGAAGCGGCATCAGCACGACATTGTCCTGGTCCTGGCCGAAGCCGGAATAACCCTTTGGCTCAAGCAGGCCGATGACCTTGCAGCTGACGCGGCCGATGCGGATCGCGGCACCGTCGGGGTCGCCTGAGCCAAAGAACTGCTGGCGCACGGTTTCGCCGATCAGGCAGACATTGACGCCGCCGCGCACCTCGGACTCGCTGAACGACCTTCCTGAAGCGACCTTCCAGTCGCGGGCATCGAGATAGGCGTTGTCGGTGCCGGTGATGGACGAGGTCAGGCTCTCGGTGCCAAAGACCACGCGCACCTGCTTCTGCGAGGCCGGCGAAACAGCGCGCACGCCTTCGAGATGGGCGGTCAGGGCCGCGACCTCCTTGTCGCCGAACTGGCGGATGGTCTGCTGCGGGCCCGAGCCGGGCGCGGCGGGGCGGCCGGCGCGGACAATCAGCAGGTTGCTGCCGAGCTGCGAAATGTCGGCCTTGACCTTCTCGGTGGTGCCGCTGCCGATCGTCAGCATGGCGATGACGGCGGCAACGCCGATGACGATGCCGAGAAGCGTCAGGAACGAGCGCAGCGCGTTGCGGCGGACCGATCGAAGGGCGAGGCGGACGGTTTCCCAGATCATCGCTATGCCGCCTCGCGCTTCTTGGTGTCGGAAGCGATGTGGCCGTCGCGGAAGGCGATGGTGCGGCCGGCATAGGCGGCGATGTCGGCTTCGTGGGTGACCATGACGATGGTGAGGCCAGCATCCTGATTGAGGCTGGTCAGCAATTGCATGATTTCGTGGCTGCGGGCGGTATCGAGATTACCGGTCGGTTCGTCGGCGACAAGAAGGGTGGGGCGGGTGACGATGGCGCGTGCGATCGCCACGCGCTGCTGCTGGCCGCCGGACAGTTCGGCCGGCGTGTGGTGCTCGCGGCCTTCGAGGCCGACTTCGGCGAGCGCCTTCATGGCAAGCGCGCGCCTTTCATGGGCGGCGACGCCGCGATAAATCAGCGGCAGCTCGACATTCTCCGCCGCCGTGGTGCGCGGCAGCAGGTTGTAGCCCTGGAAAACGAAGCCGATGTAGAGATTGCGCAGGACCGCGCGACGGTTGCGGTCGAGCCGGCCGGCGTCGGTGCCCATGAAGCCGTATCGGCCAGACGTCGGCGTATCGAGGCAACCGACAATGTTCATTGCCGTCGACTTGCCCGAACCCGACGGACCCATGATGGCGACGAACTCGCCCTGGCCGATCGCAAGATCGATGCCGGCGAGCGCCCGCACCTCGGCCTCACCCTGGCCATAGGTCTTCCAGACCTTGTCGAAGACGATGAGCGGCGCGGTGTCCATGACCGTGCTCAATTGGCCCTGGCGGAGGACGAGGCGGTGATGACCGCATCGCCGGCCGCAAGGCCGGAGACGATCTCGGTGCGGTCGCCGTCGGTAGAGCCGGTCTTGACCCTGACCGCGACCGGCGCGCCGTTCTTGAGCACATAGAGCGTGCGCAAGCCGTCGGTCGGCGTCGAGGCCGGGCGACTGCGGTCGGTCGGGCCGCGGTTGGGGCGACCGAGGAACAGGTTCTGCAGGCTGAAGCCACCGCCGCGGGCGACAGGTACCGGACGGTAGCGGAAGGCGGTGGCCGGCACTGTCAGCACGCCCTTGGCTTCGCGGGTGACGATCGACACCGTCGCCGTCATGCCCGGGCGCAGCAGAAGCTCGTCATTGGCGACGTCGAGCCAGGCATTGTAGGTGACCACGCCGTCGGTCGTGACCGCGGCATAGGCAATGTCGCGGATGGTTGCCTTGAAGCTGCGGTCGGGAAAGGCATCGACGGTGAAGCGGGCGTCCTGGCCTTTCGCCACCGAGCCGATGTCGGCTTCATCGACGGCCGCCTTGAGCTCCATCTGGGACAAATCGGCGGCGAGCACGAACAGGACCGGCGCCTGCATGGACGACGCAACCGTCTGGCCCGGATTGACCGAACGCGTCAGCACAACGCCGTCGATCGGGGCGTAGATCGTGCTCTTGGCAAGGTCGGCCTGCTGCAGCTTGAGGTCCGCCTCGGCGATCGCCAGGTTGGCCTCGGCCATGTCGAGGGCGCTCTGGGCCCGGTCGCGCTCGGCGGTGGCGGCTTCGAGCGCCTGGGTGGTGGCCATGCCGCGTTTCGTCAGCTCCTGGGCGCGGGTCAGCGCTTGGGCATTCTGGGACAGCGTGGTGCGCGTATCCTCGACCTTGGCGGCGGCGGCCTTGGCGGAAGCCTGGGCGCGCTCGATCTGGGCCGAAAGCCGAGTGGTGTCGAGAGCGGCGAGCACGTCGCCTTTCTTGACCTGCTGGTTTTCGACCACCGCGACCGAACGGACGACGCCCGAAAGCTCGCTCGAAATGTCGACCTGGGTGAGGGGCTGCAAATTGCCTGTCGCCGACACCTCGACGGTCAGGTCGCCGATCTCGGCGGCTTGCGTGGTGTAGATCAGTTTCTCGGAGGGCGTTGCGAACCAGAAATAGGCGGCATAGGCGCCAGCCGCGGCGACCAGCGCCGCCAACAGCCAGAGCCAGCCCTTGCGCCGGCGCGTGGCGCGGCCTTTGCCGTCGAGGCCGAGTGCCACCTCTATCGAGGGTGTGCTCGCCTGCTGCTGGCGATTTGTTAGCTGGTCCAAGCCAGACCCTTTCAATGGTCCCACAATCCGCTCAGAGCCTGCTCTAAGCTGGTTTGATCAAGCACGATCTTGTCTGAAACCGGGATGCCAGTTTGACGATCATGCTTTAAAATCACAGATCGGCTGAGTGGTCCCGAAATTCAAATTAAATTTCGCTCATGTTGCCGGCCGCAGAAGGAGCAAACATGACGAGCGGACGCAAGTATTTTATCTATGACGTCTTCACCGAAAAGAGGCTAGCCGGCAATCCACTCGCCGTGGTTGTCGATGCCCAGGGGCTGAGTTCAGCCGCGATGCAGGCCATCGCACGCGAATTCAACCTGTCTGAAACGTCCTTCGTGCTGCCGCCGGAAAACCCCAAGCACAAGGCACGGGTGCGTATTTTCACGCCTGACTACGAGATGCCATTCGCCGGGCATCCGACAGTTGGCACGGCGATCGCGCTGACCGAGATGGCGCAAGGTGACGATCTCGCCGGCATCTTCGTGCTGGAGGAGAATATCGGCCTTGTGCGCTGCGCGGTGAACAAGGTCGGCGACAGCCTGTTTGCCGAATTCGACCTGCCGAAGCTGCCGGAACCGATGCCGCTGGCCGCCAGCACCGATGCGGTTGCCGCGGCCCTTGGGCTTGCACCACACGAGATCGGCTTTGAAAACCATCGTGTGTCGCTGTGGTCGGCCGGCGTGCCCTACATCACAGTGCCGGTGGCCGACACCAAGGCTGCGGCCAGGATCCGCTTCGACAACGAGGCGTGGTTCACATTCTCGCCGCGCAAGAACGACTCGGCGGTCGCCAGCGCCTATGTCTATTGCCGCGAGACGGTGGGGCACGACAATGCCTTCCATGCCCGCATGATCGTTCCCGGCAGCCCGTCCTACGAAGATCCGGCGACAGGTTCGGCGGCAGCCGCCTTTGCGGGCGCGATCATGGAGTTCGACAGGCCGATGGATGGAGCGCAGCGATTCTGGATCGAACAGGGCATTGAGATGGGCCGGCCATCCAGAATCAGGCTGGAGCTCGAGGTTTCGGGTGGCAGCCTGGTTTCGGCGCGTATCGGCGGACATGCGGTGAGGGTGGCCGAAGGCGTTCTGCTGGTTTGAAGCCAGCTATTTTTGCCGACTGAAAGAAAAAGCGGCCGGTGGGGTGGACAGCGCAAAATGGCTTGGCTATATGCCGGCCACGGTCGGTTCGCCGGTCGGTGTGGGTGCGTAGCTCAGTTGGTAGAGCAGCTGACTCTTAATCAGCGGGTCACAGGTTCGATCCCTGTCGCACCCACCATTTCTTCCCTTGTCCTTGTTCAATATCCTTGGCCTTGTATATCGTGCTCCGCGCGGATGCCCGCGGTTCCTCTTCCGGACTTGCGGCTGGAGCGGCTGTTTACACAGGCTTTCGCATGTCTGTTTCGCTTGCCGGCTCTTTCTTCCCGATCATGGGGTGGACAGCGTCAGATGGTATGGCTATATGCGGCCACGGTCGGTTTACCGGTCGCGTGGGTGCGTAGCTCAGTTGGTAGAGCAGCTGACTCTTAATCAGCGGGTCACAGGTTCGATCCCTGTCGCACCCACCATTCTTTCCCTTGAATTGCAATTCGCCGTGCCGCTGCTTCAACTTGGTTGAGGCATTTTGGTTTGCTGGGTGCGGTGACAATGAGGCGCTCCTTGGGCCGCCATCTTCATGTCCGGCAGACTGCTCAGCCCGTCAGATCCTAAACGACCAGAACAGGCAGGCGAGGGTGGCCAGGCCGAAGAGGGCGAAGAACAGGCTGCGCAGGAGGACGTTGCGGCGGAGTTCGTTCATGGTGAGGTGGCAGCCGACGATCGCGGCGACGAACAGGAAGCGCCAGTCGAGCAGGGCCCAGGGCGCACTCGTCTGGCCGAAGGCCCAGCGCGCCGCGAGACAGCCGACAATGGTGGCAAGCAGTGCGATGACCACCCAGTGGATCGTGTCTGCGGCGTTGAGCAAGACGATACTTGCGGCCTTGAGCGGCAGGATCATCATCAGCATCGCGGCGAAGAAGTAGATTGCGGCCAGAGGCATGAAGTTATCGGCGCTGGCGATGCCGTCGAGGCGCTTCACGCCGATGACGCCGAACGGATAGCCATGCCGGGCGACGGCGAGGCTGATCGCCATCAGCAACGCCGTCAACACGGCGACGAGGGCAAATGAAGCGGCGGCCTTGTTCATGGCGGATCCCGTGATTGCGAATCGGACTGCACCCTTGCCTAGCGCAGCAAAACCGGCATTTCCAATGCGCAAACGTCCGCTCGAACACGCGAGACAGCCGGGCAGGGGCAAGCGAGGTTCCTGCGCCGCTGGAGATCAGCTGTTTGTTTCGAGGTGCGGTTGCGTCACCTTGAGTCGTAGAGCACTGCAGCCATGCGTTGCCTGAATGCTGCCTGATTGCCGAGGCATCCCTTGGGTTGAAGGGACCTTATGGTCCACGCGCTGGATTGGCGCGATGGATCGTTTTTCGCCGCCACGCATTGTAGGGCGGTGGGGACACATTTTCGGGAGTTATTGGTGATGATGAAACTCGTCTTGAGTCTTGCACTACTGGTGCCGCTGGCAGCCTGCTCGCAGACCGAACAAGGTGCGGCCATTGGCGGTCTCGGTGGCGCGGCGATCGGCAGCGCCGTTGCTGCCCCTGGAAACCGCGCCGAAGGCGCGCTCGTTGGCGGTGCGGTCGGTGCCGTTGCCGGCGCACTGATCGGCCGGGCCAACGAGCCGAACCGCTGCCGTTATCGCGACCGCTATGGCCGCACCTATCTGGCAGAATGCCCGCGCGGTTACTACTGAGCCGGCTAGCCGTATTTCATGCAGTCCCGAAGGCGCCACCAGTGCCTTCGGGACATTTTTTTGCCTTCGTATCTCGCGGATGCCTGCCTAAACTGGTGGTCCTTTGGAGGTTGGCTTTCGCTTATCTATTTGTTCTACAATGGTTTTCATGAGTTCGTGCGCCCTGGCGCGGCGACGCTGGAGTGCTCGCTCCGTCGTCGGCAGATAGTCCTCGCAAGGGAAAAATTGCTCCCACCGGGCAGGCTCGGGCAAAGCCGTTCCACAATCTCGCCAAAATTAGCAATCGACAAAGTCTATTAGTTTTATAGACTAAGGGCATGATGGAGATTGCGATGGCACAGACCCAGTATCTCACAAACAGCCGCGTCGCCGAGACGGCAGCTGTGGCGGGCAAGCCTGCCAGCATTGCGCAGCTTGCATCCTACCTGTTCTTCACGGTGTCGTTCGGCTTCACCGCGGCCGTCGTTGTCGGCCTGGTCCACTAGGACCACCGGTGCCCGGAGGCGGGCGCCCAGAGTTTTCCCAACCCAACTGAAGAAGGTTTTACCCAGTAGCGCGTGAACTGGCGCGGGCGGCGCCAATAACTGTTCCTGACAAGATGAAGGAGTTTGCGATGCAGATCGACTTCACCCATTGCCCGGGCGGCGTTGCCGACAAGGACGAACTTCACTCTTCCTTCTTTTCCGACACGGCGGTTGCCGTGCAGAGGCTGCGCCAACTCGAAAGGGCAGGTTTCAGCCGCGTCCTTATCGACGACATGGGCGGCCTGCTTGCCAATATGGACCTCGCATCGCTTGCGCTGCGCAGCACGCAGTCGATCGGTGTGCTGGTCTCTCATTGGCCGGGTGTTGTTGCGCCAGTGGTGGCGGCCCGGCAGTTTGCGGCCTTCGACCAGATCGGTTCCGGCCGGCTGGCGTTGCGGGTGCCGCCAAGCCGCGACCTGCGCGAAACCAATGACGACAGCGGCCTCGTCGCCACGCTGGGGCGCACGGACGAGTATCTGATGCTGCTCAAGCGGCTGTGGAGCAATGCGCAGCCCTTCGACCATGAAGGCCTGTTCTACCGCATCCATGGCGGCTTCGTGCCGATGAAGGCGGTCGACGGCGCCGCCATCCCGCTGCAGCTCGGCGGATTGTCGGGCACGGCACTCAAGATCGCAGGCCGCCACGCCGACCGGTTCGAGCTGCCAGTGGGCGACTTTGACGACACGCTGCGGCTGATCGGGCGGGTGAGGGTTGCGGCTGAGCCGTTCGGCCGGGCGGGGCGCATTCGCTTCTCGTTGCCGGTACATGTCGGCCAAGGCGGTCAGCAGGCCTGGCAGCTGGCCGGCGCGCCAGAGCACATGGTTTCGGCCCTTGCAGGCTTCGTCGAACTCGGGGTGAGCGATTTCATCGTTCACGGCCTCGACGGTGCCGAGGCGGTCGAGGCATTCGGACGTCAGGTCATACCGTCGCTGCGCAAGGCGTTTCGCCGACATGAGCCGACGCCGACGCAGCAGCGCAAGCGGCCGGTGGTGCTGCGCCGGGTCGTCTGACTGATCCGCTTCAGGCGTGATGCAGCGCGTCGCTCAGGATGTCGTCATTGGCGGCGTCGCGGACCTGGGCGAGGCTGCGATTGTCGAGCACGCCGGCAATCGCCTGGCGGACCTCGAGCATCATGTGCCTGATCTGGCAGGTGGCCTCGTCGCAGTCGTCGCATGGCTGATACTGGGTGCGGCTGGCGCAAGGAATCGGCGCCAGCGGCCCGTCGAGCACGCGCACGACATGGCCTATCTTGATCTCGGTCGCCGGCTTGGCGAGGCGATAGCCGCCATCCTTGCCCTTGCGGCTCTGGACAAAGCCGGCATTGCGCAGCTCGCCAAGGATCGCGTCGAGGAACTTCTTCGGAATCTTGTTGGCGGTCGCGATGTCGCCGACGAAGGCGAGCTGGCCGGCGGGAAGCTGGGATAGGTGGACGAGGGCCTTGAGGCCGTATTTGCCTTTTTTAGTCAGCATGGTGAACGCGTGTCATCGGCTTCGGCTGCTTGTCGCAGCGTGAGGTTGCTTGCCGAGGATAACGATTCGTCCCCATCGCATTCCGGCCTTCACCAGAGATAAATTCCACAGACTTGATATACAAGCTGAAACGCGTTGATTTTCCGTAAGTTTTGCGGGTTTTTGGCCAGAATCAGGCCGCGGCGTAGACCCTGGCACGTTCGATGATGATGATGCCCTTGTCTTGGGCGCTGACCTGGGTCTCGGGGGCGACGTCGAGCTCGACCGCTTCGCCCGACGCGGTGACCGCCAGAATGCGCCGGCCGGCCGGCCGATCGATGACCCGCGCCACCGTCGCGGGGATACCTTCGCCTGAAACATTCCAGCCGAGATCGCTGGGGCGCAGGAAGATTTCGACCGGGCCGTCGGAGAAGCCGGGGGCGGGAATCGTGGCGTTGCCGAGCCGCGCCACACCGCCGGATACTGCCGCCGTGAAGCGGTTGGTGTCGCCCAAAAAATTCATGACGAAGGCGGAGGCCGGGTTGCGGCAGACGTCTTCGGGCGTGCCTTGCTGGACGATCTGGCCCTTGTCGAGGATGACGACGCGGTCGGCGAGGTCGAGGGCCTCTTCCTGGTCGTGGGTGACGAACAAGGTGGTGATGCCGAGCTCCTGGTGGATCTCGCGCAGCCAGCGGCGCAGATCGCGCCGCACATTGGCGTCGAGCGCGCCGAAGGGTTCGTCGAGCAGCAGCACCTTGGGGTCGACGGCAAGCGCGCGGGCAAGGGCGACACGCTGGCGCTGGCCACCCGATATCTGGCCGGGGAAACGTTCGCCGAGGCCGTCGAGCTGGACCAGACGCAGAAGCTCGGTGACGCGCGCATCGATGGCTGCCTTGTCGCGGCGCACCTTTGAAACCTTCATGCCGAAGGCGATGTTTTCGGTGACCGTCATGTGCGGGAACAGCGCATAATGCTGGAACACGAAGCCGACGCCACGGTCGCGCACCGGAATGTCGGTGGCGTCTTCCGTGCCGAAATAGATGTGGCCGGCATCGGCATATTCGAGGCCGGCGACCATGCGCAGGATGGTGGTCTTGCCCGAGCCGGAGGGCCCAAGCAGCGCTACCAGTTCGCCGCTTTCGATTTCGAGCGAGACGTCGCGCACGGCGCGGAAGGTCTCGAAGGTCTTCACGACGTTGTCGAGGCGGATTTTCATGACGAAACCTCTGCGGAAGCGGTTTTTGGAGCGACGGCCGGTGCGGCGAGACCAGGGCGGCGGCGGGCACGCCCCGCACCCTGGCGCTCGAGCAGCACCTTTGCGATCAGCGTGACGACGGCAAGCAGCGCCAGGATCGAGGCCGCGGCGAAGGCGCCTGCGGTCTGGTAGTCGTGGTAGAGCAGTTCGATATGGAGCGGCAGCGTGTTGGTCTGGCCGCGAATGTTGCCTGACACCACAGACACCGCGCCGAACTCGCCCATGACACGCGCGTTGCACAGCACCACGCCATAGAGCAGCGCCCAGCGGATGTTGGGCAGCGTGACCGAGAAGAAGGTGCGCCAGCCCGAGGCGCCGAGCGATGTCGCGGCTTCCTCCAGGTCGCGCCCTTGTGCCTGCATCAGCGGGATCAGCTCGCGGGCGACGAAGGGAGCGGTGACGAACATCGAGGCCAGCACGATACCGGGCAGGGCGAACAGGATCTTGATGTCGGCCGAGTCAAGAGCCGGCCCGAACAGGCCCTGCAGGCCGTAGACGAAGAGGTAGGCGACGCCGGCGACGATGGGCGAGATCGAGAAGGGGATTTCGATGACGACCAGCAGGAAGCGACGGCCCCAGAAGTCGAATTTTGTGATCGCCCAGGCGGCGGCAACACCGAAGGCGGTGTTGATCGGAACGGCGATCAGCGCGGTGACGACGGTCAGGCCGATGGCGTGCAGCGTGTCGGGATGGGCGATCGCCGCCGCATAGACCTGGAGGCCTTGCGAAAATGCCTGGTAGCCGATGACGGCCAATGGCGCAATGATGACGATGGCGACCAGGGCCAGCACGATGCCGATCAGGGTGCGGCGGAAGGCGGGAGCGTCGCCGACGCGGGGCGGGCGGCCCTTGACGGGATTGCTCATCTCAGCCCCTCGCCATGTAGCGCAGGGCTCGGGCCTGCAGGATGTTGGTGATGGCAAGCATCAGGAAGGCGGTGATGAGCAGCACGGAGGCGATCGCCGCGGCGGCCTGGTAGTCGTATTCCTCGAGCCGGATGAAGGCGAGCAATGCTGTGATTTCGGTCGACATCGGCTGGTTGCCGGCGATGAAGATGATGGCACCGAACTCGCCGAGGCTGCGGGCGAAGGAAAGCGACAGGCCGGCAAGAAGGGCAGGCGTGAGCAGCGGCAGGATCACGCGCAGGAAGATCGAACGGTCGCTGCCACCGAGCGTCTGGGCGGCTTCCTCAAGTGCCGGGTCGAGGTCTTCGAGCACCGGCTGCACCGTGCGCACGATGAAGGGCAGGCTGGTGAAGGCCATGGCGACCATGATGCCGAGCGGGGTGTAGGCAACCTTGATGCCGGCATGCGCCGGCACCGAGCCGAACCAGCCGTTTTCGGCGAACAATGTCGTCAGCGCTATGCCGGCGACCGCCGTCGGCAGGGCGAAGGGCAGGTCGACAAGCGCGTCGATGAAGCGACGGCCGGGAAAACGATAGCGCACCAGTACCCAGGCGAGCGCCATGCCGAAGACGAGATTGAAGGCGGTGGCGGCAAGTGCGGAAAGCGCGGTGACGCGGTAGCTGGCAACGGCGCGCGGCGAGGAAACGATGCGCCAGTAATCCTCGAAGCCGAGGCTGGCCGCCTTGAACACCAGTGCGCCGAGCGGCAGCACGACGATGATCGAGACGTAGACGAGGGTTATCCCCAGTGCCAGGGGAAACCCCGGCAGAATGCGGCGCGCCACTGAAATGCCTTCCTGGATACATCAATGCGGAAAGCCGGCATGGCCGGCTTTCCAATTCTCACCAGTATTGGCTACAGCGCCGCGCGTCCTTTTCGGACGCGCGGCGCTGTAGCACTTTGAGTTGTGCATGATCCTTTTCCGAAAATCGATACCGATTTTCGGGTCATGCACTGAGGTCAACGCTCGCCGTAAATCTCTTCAAGCAGGCCGCCGGAACCGAAATGTTCCTTCTGGACCTTGTCCCAGCCGCCGAAGACATCTTCCACGGTGACCAGGCGAACCTCGGGGAACTGGTCCTTGAATTCGGCTGCGACCGCAGGCTCGTGGACGCGGTTGCCGTGCTGGGCGGCGATGCGCTGGCCTTCAGGCGTGTAGAGGAAGTCGAGGTAGGACTTTGCCAGATCGCGCGAGCCGTGCTTGTCGACGACCTTGTCGACGATGGCAACAGGGAATTCGGCGAGCAGGCTGACCGATGGGATGACGCTCTCGACCTTGTCGGAACCGTATTCCTTGGCGATCGAGCGGGTCTCGGCCTCGAAGGTGATGAGGACGTCACCGATATTGCGCTCGACGAAGGTGGTGGTGGCGGCGCGGCCGCCGGTGTCGAACACCGGCACGTTGTTGAACAGCTTGGTCACGAACTCCTTCACCTTGGCATCGTCGCCCTTGAAGGCTTCCTTGGCGTAGGCGGTGGCCGCGAGATAGGTGTAGCGCGCATTGCCCGAGGTCTTGGGGTTGGGGAAGATCACCTTGACGTCGTCGCGGACGAGATCGGACCAGTCCTTGATGCCCTTGGGGTTGCCGGCGCGGACGAGGAAGGACGGCAGCGAATAGAAGGGCGAGGCCTGGTTGGCGAAATCCTTCTTCCAGTCGTCGGATACGAAGCCGTTCTTGACCAGGAATTCGATGTCGGTGACCTGGTTGAAGGTGACGACGTCGGCCTCGAGGCCCTCGACGATGGCGCGTGCCTGCTTGGAGGTGCCGGCATGCGACTGGTCGACTGATACGCCCGGGTTCTTGGCGATGAAGGCAGCGTTCTCGGCGGCGAACAGCTCGCGGGCGACGTCGTAGGAGGCGTTGAGCAGCTTGTCGGCGGCGGATGCCTGCAGCGGACCGGCGAGGATCGCGGCGAGGGCTACGCCAACGAGAAGGAAACGTTTCATGGGGGCATTCTCCTGAGACAAGCGGCAAATGGCTAAACTTTACCGCAAGATAATCGGGAGGCTCCGTCAGGTGGAGGCAGAGGCAGGTTGCCTCTGCACATGTATGAAGAATTTTCTTCTATCTTTTCCTTGATCGAAGAAATCGTTTTCCGAAGTGAAGTTTTTGGATCCCCACTAGAGGAATGTACGACTATTTGTCGGTGACCCCGGCCTCGGCGAAGCTTGCCATGCGGGCGTGGCATTCGAGCGCCGAACGCACGATGTTGATGGCAAGGCAGGCGCCCGAGCCCTCGCCAAGGCGCATGCCCATGTCGAGCAGTGGTGCAAGCTGCAAAGCTTCGAGAAGCTGGCGATGGCCGGCCTCGGCGGAGACGTGAGCCGACAGCGTATGCGCAAGGCCCTCGGGATGGAGCTTGGCCAGCGGGGCGGCTGCGGCCGTGACGACGAAGCCGTCGAGCAGGACGGGTACGTTGCGGTGGCGCGCGGCGAGCGTGGCGCCGAGGATGGCGGCGAGTTCGCGGCCGCCGAGCTTGGCGGCGACGGCCAGCGGGTCGGCGAGGGTGGCGGCGTGACGGGCGAGGCCGGCATCGATTGCCGCGAACTTGCGGGCCAGGCCGGAATCGTCAACGCCGGTGCCGCGACCGGCCCATTGCCGCCCCGTGCCGCCGAACAGGCCGGCGGCGATGGCTGCTGCGGGCGTCGTGTTGCCGATGCCCATTTCGCCGAAGCAGATCAGGTCGAGGTCCTCGTCGACCGCTTCGTAGCCGGTGGAGACGGCGGCGAGGAATTCCGCCTCGTTCATCGCAACGTCTTGCGTGAAGTCGCCGGTGGGGTGGTTGAGGTCGAGCGGGATCACCGAAAGCTCAGCACCGGCAAGGCGGGCGAGCTGGTTGATGGCGGCACCGCCACCGGCGAAGTTGGCGACCATCTGCACCGTCACTTCGGACGGGTAGGCCGATACGCCCTGGGCTGTGACGCCATGGTTGCCGGCAAAGACGATGACCTTGACCTTGTCGAGCCGGGGCATGTCGCGGCCCTGCCAGCGCGCCAGCCAGGCGGCGATGGATTCGAGCTTGCCGAGGCTGCCGCGCGGCTTGGTCAACGTGTCCTGGCGGCGGGCGACGGCGTCCGCCGCGGCGTCGCTGCCGGCCGGCAGGTCGAGGCAGGCGGCGCGCAATTCATTTGATGATTTGAAGGCCATGGCTGCGAAAACTCCAAGATTGAATCAAGCCAGGATGGCGGAAGCGGTGAAAAGCAAAGCGATCTCGGCGAACTGCTGCAGAGCGCCGATGGTGTCGCCGCTCTGGCCGCCGATCTGGGCGAGGCAGAGTTTTCGGAAAGCGACAAACAGCAGCGCAAGACAGATGGCGGCGACCACGGCGCCCTTGAGGCCGAGCAGCAACAGGGCTAGCACGCCGATGGCAAGCGCTGTCAGGACAACGCTGTCGGACAAGGTGCCGACGCCAGCCGACAGCCCGTCGAGGCGCGCCTGGGGCAACATCTGCATGAATATGGGGATCAGTGCGCGCGAGGCTGCATGGGCGACGACGAGGCCGATAAAGACATGGCCGGGTGTGGCCAGTTCGCCAATGGCGCTCCAACGCGCGAGGATTGACAGTCCCAGTGCGCAGGCACCGTAGGTGCCGATGCGGCTGTCGCGCATGATCTCGAGCTTGCGTTCGCGCGTACGGCCACCGCCGAAGCCGTCCGCCGTGTCTGACAGGCCGTCTTCATGAAGGCAGCCCGACACAAGCATGCCAGCGGTCAAGGCGAGGGCAGCGGCGAGGCTGGGCACGAGGCCGAGCAGAGTGGCCACGGCATAGGTAAGCCAGGCGATGACGGCGATGAGGAGGCCGATCAGCGGCGCGGTCCAGATGGCGTCGGCGAGCGAGCGGTCCTTGGCCTCGAAATGCGGCAGCGGCAGGCGGGTGAAAAACACCAGACCGATGCGCAGGTCGTCGAAGGTGGTTGCCAGCGAGATCATCTCAAGCCTTCGCTATTGCGTGGAAGAAGGTGCCGGTAACGTGGCCGCGCCGGCCGCCAAAGCCGCCGAGCGGATTGCCTTGGCCGTCGGCGATCTCGCCGAGCGGGATATCCTCGCCCTTCTTGACCGTCTGGGCATAGTGGAATTCGTGGCCGCGGATGGCGCCGCCGGCTTCGCCCAGCGGGCAGGCCGCCCCAAGGCGCGCCTGGCGGTAGCCGAGGTTCATCTTGCGCTTGGCGAAGCTGGTGGCGTGGCCGAGCAGCCCGAGCATCGGGTGCGTCACGCCATTGGCGTCTTCGATGGTCTCGCCCAGCACCATGAAGCCGCCGCACTCGCCATGGACTGGCCTGGTTTCGGCGAAACGGCGGGTGCCCGACAAGAAGTTGGAAGCGGCGGCAAGGCGGCCGGGATGCAATTCGGGATAACCGCCCGGCAGCCAGCAGACGTCGCAGGAGGCGTCCGGCGCCTGGTCGGCGAGCGGCGAGAACGGCAGGAGTTCCGCCCCCATGGTGCGCCAGTGGCCGGCGACATGCGGGTAGAGGAAGGTGAAGGCAGCGTCCTGGGCGAGCGCGATGCGCTGGCCGGGCGGCGGCAAGGCGAAGGATTGGTCGCCGGGGGCCGGTGCCAGCGGCGTCGCCAGCTCGATGATGGCGTCGAGGTCGAGCGAGCGCTCGACCATGTCGGCGAGCCTGTCGATATGGGCGATCAGGTCGGCGTGTTCCTCGGCCTGGACGAGGCCGAGATGGCGTTCGGGGATGGACAGGGTGGGGTCGCGCAGGATGGCGCCGACGACGGGCAGGCCGAGCGCTTCGATGGCGTCGCCGGCGAGCTTGCGATGGCGCTCGCTGCCCAGGCGGTTGAGCACGACGCCCGCGATACGGACATCCGGGTCGTAGGTGGCAAACCCTTTGGCGATGGCGGCAGCGGTTTGCGATTGGCCGGAAACGTCGAGCACCAACAGCACGGGCAGGCCATAGAGCCGGGCAAGATCGGCCGCGGCACCGGAGCGGCCATCGGGAGCCGGGATGCCGTCGAACAGGCCCATGGCGCTTTCGACGATGACGAAATCGGTATCTGAAGCTGCATTGGCGGCCAGTGCGTTGAGCAGCGAGGGCGGCATCGCCCAGCTGTCGAGATTGACGCCGGGGAGCCCGGTGGCGGCCTTGTGGAAGCCGGGATCGATGTAATCCGGGCCGGATTTGGCGCCGCGCACCCGCAGGCCGCGTCGGGCAAGCGCGCGCAGCAGGCCGATGGTGACGCTGGTCTTGCCCGAGCCGGAGCGCGGAGCGCCGATGATGAGCCCGCGCGCCGTCATTTTTGCCCCAAAAGTTCGGCGCGCAGGGAAACGATGCCGCCGACGACGATGAGCGACGGCGAGACGACCTTTTCGCGCTCGGCGGTGGCAACCAGGGTACCGAGCGTGGCAGTGACCGTGCGCTCCTCGGGCGTCGATGCGTTCTCGACGAAGGCGGCGGGTGTGTCGACTGACAGGCCGCCGCGCAGAAGTTCGGCCACCGTCTCGGCCATGTGGGTCAGGCCCATATAGATGACGATGGGCTGGCCGGTGCGGGCCAGCGCTGCCCAGTCGGGGCGGTCGTCACTGACAGCCGCAAAGCCCGTAGCGAGGATGATGGCGCCGTTGACGCCGCGCATGGTGGCCGGAATGCCTGCGGAGGAGAGGCCTCCGAAGGCGGAGGTTACGCCCGACAGCACGCGCCAGGGAATGTTTTCGCGGGTGAGCACCAGCGCTTCCTCGGCACCGCGTCCGAAGACGAAGGGATGCCCGCCCTTGAGCCGCACGACCTTGCGGCCGTCGCGCGCCAGCTTGACCAGAAGAGCGTTGATGTCGCCTTGCGGGATCGACAGCCTGCCGCCGCGCTTGCCGACGAAGAATTTTTCCGCCTGCTCGGCAACGGCGATGATTTCCGGCGATACCAGCGCGTCATGGACAAGGGCGTCGGCCTGATCGAGCGCAGACAGGACGTCGAGCGTCAGCAGGCCGGGATCGCCGGGACCGGCACCTGCGAGCCAGACATGGCCGGGCTGAAGCTGGTGCTGCCTGTGGTTCAGGCGCGAGATGGCTTTTTCGAGACTCATGCGTGTCGCTTTCGCCGATGACGCGCCGGGCTGGCCAGCCTATAGATCGCGTCATGAATGAAGAAGATCGTCCGCTCAAGCGCGGCTGGACCACGGGTGCCTGCGCCACCGCCGCCACCAAGGCGGCGTGCGTGGCATTGAAGGCGGGGCAGTTTCCCGATCCGGTGGAGATAGTGCTGCCAGGTGGGCAGAACGTGGCCTTTGTGCTGGCGAGAAACGAACGCGGCGACGGCTGGGCGATGGCCGGCATCGTCAAGGACGCCGGCGACGACCCTGACGTCACGCATGGCGCGCTGGTGATGAGCACGGTGCGGCCGGGCGCTGCCGGCAGCGGTCTTGTTTACAAGGCGGGCAAGGGTGTCGGAACGGTGACTCGGCCGGGCCTGCCGATCCCGCCGGGTGAAGCCTCGATCAACCCGGTGCCGCGCAAGATGATCGCCGGCGTCGTGGCCGAGGTGCTGGGCGAGGGCGCCGATGTAGAGGTCGAGATTTCCGTCGCCGGCGGCGAGGAGATGGCACTCAAGACGCTCAACCCGCGCCTCGGCATTTTGGGCGGCATCTCGATCCTGGGGACGACGGGCATCGTCATTCCCTATTCCTGCTCGGCCTGGATCCACTCCATCCATCGCGGTGTCGACGTGGCGCGCGCCATGGGCTTCGACCATGTCGCAGGCTCCACCGGCAACGCTTCCGAACTGGCGGTCCAGAAATTCCACGGTTTGCACGAGGTGCAGCTGATCGACATGGGCGACTTCGTCGGCGGCATGCTGAAATACATCCGCGCCCATCCGGTGGCGAAGGTAACGATCGCAGGCGGCGTCGCCAAGATGACCAAGCTGGCGCAAGGGTTGCTCGACCTGCATTCGAGCCGCGGTTCGGCCGACCTCGACGGATTGGCCGCGGTTGCTGTCGAGGCCGGGGCGGATACCGAACTCGAGGGCCGCATCAAGGGCGCCAACACGGTGGCCGAGGCCTTCATCGAGGCCAACAAGGCCGGCATCGCCATTGGCGACGCGGTTGCCGCTGCGGCCTGGCGCACGGCGGCAGATGTGTTCGATAACCCCGACTTGGCGGTCGAGATTCTGGTCTTCAACCGCGACGGAGAGCTGATGGGGCATGCGCCCTTCGCCGCCTCTCATAACCCGTCGCGGCCCCTGAAGCGGCGCTGATAATAGGCGTCGTAGAGCGAGCTTTCGCGGAAATCCTCTGCCGCCAGCGACTGCCCGACAAAGATGATGGCGGTGCGCTCGATCGGATCCTTGGCCAATTCAGTGGCAATAGTCGACAGCGTGGCCCTGACTATGCGCTCGTCCGGCCAGGAGGCGCGGAAGACCACCGCCACGGGGCAATCCGGACCGTAATGCGGTGTCAGTTCGGTGACGACCTGATCGATGGCGTGGATCGACAGGTGGACGGCAAGCGTGGCGCCGGTGCGGCCAAAGGCTGCCAGCGTTTCGCCCGGCGGCATCTTCGAGGCACGGCCGGAGGTGCGGGTCAGCACCAGGCTCTGAGCGACCTCGGGAATCGTCAGTTCGCGCTTCAATGCTGCTGCGGCTGCTGCAAAGGATGGCACCCCGGGGGTCAGCGTGTAGGGGATGCCGTGCTTGTCCAGCCGGCGCATCTGCTCGGCAACCGCGCTCCACACCGAGAGATCGCCCGAATGCAGGCGCGCGACGTCGTAGCCAGCTGCATTGGCGGCGACATATTCCGCCTCGATCTCGTCGAGCGACATCGGTGCCGTGTCGACCAGTCGCGCATCCGCCGGGCAGTAGGTCAAAAGCTCCGGCGAGACGATGGAGCCGGCATAGAGGCAGACCGGGCAGGAGCCGAGCAGGCGGCTGCCGCGCACGGTGATGAGGTCTGCCGCGCCCGGGCCGGCGCCGATGAAATGAACGGTCAAGCTGTGGCTCCAGAGGTGGCGATGGCGCAGGTGGCGGGGCCGACGACAGTGCGCGGACCGAGCAGGGCGGCGTCGGTGCCGGCGGCGGCGAGCGCTGACGCCTCGGACACCGAGGGCGTGTTGGCGGCTTCCTGCGAGGCCCGCGAGTGGCTCAGTGTACGGGATGCAACAGCGGCCAGCGCCGTGTCGTCGACGACGAGCAGCGGCAGGTCGAGGCGGCGGGCGGCTGCGACGATGCCTGGCTCGTCGCGCTTCAGGTTTGCGGTTGCGAGCGCTGAAAGTGCGGTGACCGCGAGGCCATGCGCCTCGAGCGCGGTTTCGATTGCGGACAGAATGTCTTCGTGCGCTGCGCCTTTGCGGCAGCCAATGCCTGCGATCATCATGGCTTGACCCAGCTCCACCGCGTGACCGGCATTGCCGGCCGCCAGCCGGTCATCGAGCCAACTGGGGCGGCGCGGGAAACTTGAAGGCGCAGCAGTTCGCCGCCATGCGCGGCATGGCGCGACAGCAGCAGCGTTTCCATTTCGAGCGTGACGGCGTTGGCGACGAGGCGACCGCCAGATCGTAGCGCTGCGATGGCCGCGTCGAAGACGCCGGTTTCCGAACCGCCGCCGCCGATGAAGATGACGTCTGGCACAGGCAGGCCGGCAAGTGCTTCAGGCGCTGCGCCCCTGACAATCGTGAGGCCCGGCACGCCGCAGGCGCTGGCATTGCGTTCGATGCGCTCGGCGCGGTCGGCATTGTGCTCGATAGCGATGGCGCGCAGCGAAGGGTGGCAAAGCATCCATTCGATGGAGATCGAGCCGGAACCTGCGCCGATGTCCCACAGCAGCTCACCGCGACGGGGCGCGAGGGTCGACAGCGTAACGGCGCGGATCTCGCGCTTGGTGATCTGGCCGTCATGCTCGAAGAGCTCGTCGGCTAAACCGGAGGCCAGAGGCAGGATGCGGGCCTGAGGGCTTGATTCAATCTCGAGTGCCAGGACGTTGAGCGGATTGATGTTTTCGAGGTTGAAGCCGTCAGCCTGGGCACGCTTGATCTGCTCGTTCTCGCCGCCGAGCGCTTCGAGCACGGTCAGGCGCGAGGCACCAAAACCGCTGGCGGCAACCAGCCTTGCGATGGCTGCGGGCGCTTCGCCGTCGGAGGTGAGCGCGATGATGCGGGCGCCCGGCTGCAGCAGCGGGCGGATCATGTCGATGGCGTGGCCGTGCAGCGAGATCGTCTCGACGTCCTGCAGCGCCCAGCCGAGCCGGGATGCTGCCAGCGAAAAGGCGGAAGGAGCAGGCAGGACGCGCATTTCGGATGATGGCACGACACGGGCGAGGGTGACGCCGACGCCGTGCAGGAACGGGTCGCCCGAAGCCAGCACGCAGACATTTTTGCCGCGCAAGGCGACCACGTCGCGCATCTCGCTGTCGAAGGGGGTCGGCCAAGGGCGGGCTTCGCCACGGATCAATTCGGCGGCCAGCGCCAGATGACGCTTGCCACCGAAGACGTGGCTTGCGGTTGAAATCACGCGCTTGGCCTCGTCGCCGAGACCGGCGATGCCATCCTCACCGATGCCGACGACTGTCAGCCAATTTTGCTCTGGATTGGATGATTTTGTCATCTCGCGCTGCCCCTCATCCGCCTGCCGGCACCTTCTCCCCGCAGGCGGGGAGAAGGGAGAAGCGTCGTCGCCGGTGCTTCCTTCTTCCACACAGGAGAAAGGAACCTCCCGACAAGCGTCAGGGAACTCCCGGCGATAGGCGCGAAATTCACGACGGCGTTTCCGACTAGAGACAAGGACAAGCGGCTACGTTGACGAACCCCTCTCCCCGTTCTTACGGGGAGAGGGTAAGGGTGAGGGGCAGTTTCCTTCGAACGCGGATGATCATGAAGACGGTTTTGATCCTGGGCGGCACCACCGAAGCGCGCCAACTTGCGGCTAGGCTGGCCACGCGCGGCGATCTCGATATCACGCTGTCGCTGGCCGGCCGGACCGAAAACCCGGTCGAGCAGCCTGTGCCGGTGCGGACAGGCGGCTTTGGCGGCGCGCAGGGGCTGGCCGACTGGCTGGTCGAGCACAAGAGCGATCTTCTGATCGACGCCACGCATCCTTACGCCGCACGCATCTCGGCCAATGCCGCGGAGGCGGCGCGGATTGCCGGCGTGGCGATCTTCGCCTTGCGCCGACCCGGCTGGGAGCCGGTCGAAGGCGATTGCTGGACGCTGGTTGACGATAGCGAAGAGGCCGTCGCCGCGCTGGGCGACAAGCCGCGCCGTGTGTTCCTGGCACTCGGCCGGCAGGAGGTGGCGGCGTTCGAGGCAGCACTCCAGCATGCCTACGTCATCCGCAGCGTCGACCCGATCGCCCCGCCGCTCGGCGTGCCGGACGCCACCTACATTCTGGCGCGCGGCCCGTTCGCCGAAGCGGACGAGCGGGCGCTGCTCGAGGCGGAGAGAATCGAAGTCATCGTCGCCAAGAACAGCGGCGGGCAGGCGACCTACGGCAAGATCGCGGCGGCGCGGGAGCTCGGCATCGAGGTGATCCTGTTGCGCCGGCCGCAGCTTCCCGACGTGCCGTCGGCTCCAAGCGTCGCTGCCCTTGCCGAGATGGTCGATCATTTCGCCGCTCCGGCTGAAAAGCGCGGCGTGTAGACCAGCGGGCGCTTGCCGTCGCGCTCGATCAGGCGCGTTTCCGGCGAGCCGATGACGACACAGGTGGCCATGTCCGCCTTTTGCGCGTCGGCCTCGGCGAGCGTGAATATCTCGATGCGCTCATCGGGCCGGCCGGCGGCGCGGCCGAAGATGACGGGCGTCGATGCGGGCAAATGGGCGCGCAGCGTCTCAAGCGCGCTACCGAGTTGCCAGGGGCGGGCCTTGCTGATCGGATTGTAGAGCGAGATGACGAAGCCTGCCTGGGCGACGGCGACGAGACGGCGCTCGACCAGATCCCAGGGCTTGAGATTGTCCGACAGGTTGATGGCGCAGAAGTCGTGGCCAAGCGGGGCGCCGGTGCGGGCGGCGACGGCCAGCATGGCAGTGACGCCGGGCACGACCGCGAGATCGATGTCGCGCCATTCCCTGGGGCCGGCCTCGATGGCCTCGCAGACGGCTGCGGCCATGGCGAAGACGCCGGGATCGCCGCCGGAGACGACGGCAACATTGTGGCCGCTTGCCGCCATTTCGAGTGCCGCGTTGGAGCGCGAGATTTCCTCGCGGTTGTCGGAGGCGACGCGGGTCTGGTCGGGGCGCAGTTCCAGCCGGTCGAGATAGGGCTTGTAGCCGTAGAAGTGGCTCGCCTCGGCGACTGCACGGCTTGCTTCCGGCGTGATCTGGTCCGGATTGCCGGGGCCAAGGCCGATGACGACGAGGCGGCCGCTCACTTGTCGGCTCCCGGCTTGCCGGCCCAGCCGGGCACCAGCACGATGGCGAAATAGGGCGCCTTGTCGTCTGCCTTGTCGACGAGCCGCATATGCTGTGTCGTCGGCATGGTGCCGCGCTCGACATAGATGGCGCGGCCGAGCTTGCCGGTCACTTCAAGCGCCTTGCGGATTTTCGGCAGGTTGCGCCCGACCTTCATGATGACGGCGGCGTCGGTGTCGGCGAGGCGGCGCGTGAGCTCGAACTCGCTCATGGTGCCGGGCAGCACCGACAGCACGTCGTCGCCCTGGACGATCGGTACGCCCGTCTGCGACCAGCAGCCGGACATGGCTGTGACGCCGGGGATGACCTCGGTCGGGTAGAGATGCGACAGGCGCACATGCAGGTGCATGTAGGAGCCGTAGAACAGCGGGTCGCCTTCAGACAGGATGGCGACGGTGCGGCCCTGGTCGAGATGGGCGGCCACCGCTTGCGCCGACTCTTCGTAGAAGCCTGTGATGGCCGAACGGTAGTCGTCGTGATCCTTGTCGATCTCTATCGTGACCGGATAGACGAGCGGCAGCTCGATCACGCCGTCGCGGAAATGCGCGTCTGTGATGGTGCGGGCGTTGCCGTTGGCGCCACGCTTGGAGAAATGCGCGATCACGTCGGCCTCGGCCAGCGCGCGCACCGCCTTGACGGTCAGCAGCTCGGGGTCGCCCGGGCCAGTGCCGACGCCGATGAGGCGGCCCTGTGCTGCAGCAGTGCTCATACGCCCGGCCTCGCCAGCGAATTGAGGGCGGCCGCCGTCATGGCGCTGCCGCCGAGGCGGCCGCGCACGATGGCATAGGGCACGCCATAGGAATTCTCGGCCAGCGCGTCCTTGGATTCGGCAGCGCCGACGAAGCCGACCGGCATGCCGATGATGGCCGCAGGCTTGGGCGCGCCGTCGCGCAGCTTTTCGAGCAGGTAAAACAGGGCGGTCGGCGCATTGCCGATGGCGACGACCGAGCCGGCCAACCTATCCACCCACAGGTCGATCGCGGCCGCCGAGCGGGTGTTGCCGATTTTCTTGGCGATTTCCGACGTGCGCGGGTCGCGCAACGTACAGATCACTTCGTTGTCGGCTGGCAGGCGGGCGCGGGTGACGCCGCGCGCGACCATCTCGGCGTCACAGAAGATCGGCGCGCCGGCCTGCAGCGCACCGCGCGCGGCAGAGACGAATCCTTCGGAGAAGACGAAGTGTTCGGCCGCTTCGACGAGGCCGCAGGCATGGATCATGCGCACGGCGACGTCGGCTTCGGCCTCGGAGAAGCGCGTGAGGTCGGCCTCCGAGCGGATGATGGCGAAGGAGCGCTCGTAGATGGCCGTGCCATCATGGATGTAGTCGTAGGCGGCCATGTTCATTCCTGTGCCAGAGCTTGCGCGAGACGCTTTGCGCCCAACCTTGCGAGGCAAGCGGCGGCATTCTCGTCCGGCTTGCGCTCCTGGGCGAGCAATTTCGTGAGGCGGCCCATGCCGCGCGCGGCTTCATATCCTGCGGTGTAGGCGGCCGGAAGGCCCGTCGCCGTTCCGCCGACGACAAATGCCGCGCCTTTTTCGTCACCGACGATGGTCAGCGTCGCCGGGCCGGGATGGGCGCAGCCCTTGGCGCAGCCGGAGACGTGGAGCGTCAGCGTCGGGTCGAGGCTTTCGCCGAGGCCTGTCGCAATGTCGGTGGCGACGTCCCGCGCGGCGATCATGCCCGAAGCGCAAGCCGGCGCGCCGGGGCAGGCCGCGATGCGGATGCGAGGATCGGCAGGCGAGGTGACGAGACCGAGGGACTTGGCGTTGGCGGCCAGGGTGTCGGCGGAGGCGGGGTCGAGCCCCATGACGAGAAGGGTTCGGCCGGGAGCCGGGCGAATGCCGGTGGCACCGGCGGTTGCTGCGTCGTGGCAGAACTGGATGAGCGTTGAGGCGTCGATGCTGCCGAAGGGAAGGGCTATGCCGAGAGCGATTCGGGAGCCTGTGAGGGGGAGGATTCCGATGGGCGATGAATCGGTTGGCGCGGTTGGTTCAGAATATGAGTCAGGTGCTTGGGCAGGGGCAGTGAAAGACGCTGCGGGCAAATCGCGATCCTTCGCACCCCCCTCTGTCCTGCCGGACATCTCCCCCGCAAGGGGGGAGATCACGACTTCATCGGTGCCTTCGCCCATCGCTAATGTCGCGAGACAAGCGGAGATGGCCAAGCTGCCAATCTCCCCCCTTGGGGGGGAGATGTCCGGCAGGACAGAGGGGGGTGCGAAGGATCGCGACCTCTCTGACCCTTCGATAGCGGCGGACACTGCCTCCAGATCAAGATCGCGACCTCGGCCGCCGCGACCCAGCGCGGCGACAGCGTGAACAATGCCCAGCGTCGCTGCACACGCCTCATCCGTCTCGAACTCGCCGACAAACCTTGCCGCCGACTCGTCGCCACCAACCGACAAACGCCAGCGCGAGACACTGAACGCCACCAGCCTGATATCGCCCATGATCGAACCCAGCCCGATCCGCCCGCGACCATCGACGACGACCGAGACCTTCGGCCCAAGCCGCGATGCGAGGCCGGCAACTTCGATGCCGGCGCGGATGGCTGCGGCGAGCGGTGCAGGGTCGGCAATCTCAGTCGGGTCGATGCCGGCGAGCGGGCTCGTGTCGACGGGTACGCCAGTTCGCACTGCGATACCGAGCGCGTCGACTTCCCCGGCCAGCAAGCAAGCGCTTTCCGCTGTCAGGCCCCTGATCTGGATGCTGCCGCGCGCGGTGACCTCGACGATGCCGTTGCCATGTCCAGCTGCGGATTCGCAGAGTCCGATCAAGGTTTTGGGCGTGATTTCTCCAGCAACCGGGTTGAGCCGCACGAGCATGCCGTCGCCCGTCTGCATCGGTGCCGACAGTGCCGGGCAGGCGCCGCGGCGGGAGAAGCCGGTCATGCCGCAACCTCGCGCGCCTGTGCCTCGGCGATGAGGGCGGCGAGGTCGTCGTCGATGGAGTTGCGCAAGGGATGCCAGAGGCCGCGCCGGCGGGCGGTCGCGAAGCGTTCGGCGATGAATTTCGCTGCCGCCGGGTTTTCGCGCAGCATGAAGGCGCGCACGTCGTCATTGCCGACATAGGCATCGTGCACGGCCTCGATGAGCGCACCCGGAATGGCGTTGGTGGTCTCGGCGAAGCCGATCAGCCGGTCGACGGTTTCGGCGAATTCCGAGGCGCCGCGCGGACCATGGCGCATCTGGCCGGCGATGAAGCGGGCGTTGGTGGCGCGCGCCCGGACGACGCGGCCGACGGCTTCGGTGACCGAGCGTGGACGTGGCTTATGCGGGTCCGACGTGTCGAGCACGATGACGTCGGCATTCCTGCCCAGTGCCGCGAGTGCTGCGGTGAAGCCGCCGATGAAGGCGACGTCGGCGGAGCCCTCGAGGATGTCGCGGCCGGGATCGTCGCCGGTGTGGACCAGAAGGTCGGCGTCGGCGATGCGATCGGCAAAGGCGCCGGGCGCGGAAATTCCTTCGCCATCGCTGCCGCCATAGGCGTGCGAGGCGGCGTCAAGATAAGCGCGGCCGAGTTCCTCGCGCGCCTGCCAGTCGCCGCTGGAAAGAAGGTCTTCAAGGCCCGCGCCATAGGTACCCGGCGACGAGCCGAAGATGCGCGGCTCGACCTTGCCCGAGGCGCGGGTGCTGGCGGCGAGCGGGTTCTCCGAATCGTCCTCGTCGCGGGTGGCGACGGCGCGTGCGGCGGCGTCGATCAGCGCGATCTGGGTCGGGAACATGTCGCGAAACAGGCCCGATATGCGCCAGGTGACATCGACACGCGGGCGGCCGAGCGCCGCCGGCGGCAGCACCTCGATGCCGGTGACGCGGCCGGTGGCGGCGTCCCATTGCGGCCGGCAGCCCATCAGCGCAAGCCCTTGGGCGATCTCCTCGCCGCCGGTGCGCAGCGAAGCACTTCCCCAAAGGTCGATGACCAGCGCGCGCGGCCATTCGCCGTGGCCTTGCAGGTAGCTGCGCATGATCTCGTCGCTGGCTGCCTTGCCTAGGTCGAAGGCCGTCGGCGTCGGCATGGTGCGCGGATCTGAGGTGAACAGGTTGCGCCCGGTAGGCAGGACATCGGTGCGGCCACGCGCCGGCGCGCCCGAAGGGCCGGCCTTGACGTGACGGCCGTCGAGCGCGGCGATCAGGTTTTTCCGCTCGCTGATGGCGCTGGCGCGGCGGGCTGCGTCAGGCTCATCGGCTTCGATGCGGCCATAGACATGCAGGCCGTCCTTGATGGCGAAATCCTTGAGGTCGCAGAGCCAGGCGTCGATGCGGCGCAGCGCTTCATCGGGGGCGTCGGTGTTGGCAACGCCGGCTTCGCTCGCCAGGCCGGTCTGGGCAGCCGTCTCGACGATCAGCTTGGCCAGGCGGTCGCGGCGGCGGCGGTCGAGGCCGTCGGCCTGGGCATATTCGTCAACCAGGCGCTCGAGCTTCTGCTGGTGCTCGTCCAGGCCGGCAGCAGCGAGCGGCGGCGGCAGGTGGCCAAGCGTGATCGCTGCGATGCGACGCTTGGCCTGGGCGGCCTCGCCTGGATTGGAGACGATGAAGGGATAGACCACCGGCAGCGAGCCGGTGACGATCTCCGGGAAGCAGGTCGAACTCAGTGCCACCGCCTTGCCGGGCAGCCATTCGAGCGTGCCATGGGCGCCGACATGGACGATGGCGTGGATGCCGAGGGATTTCTGCAGCCAAAGCCCGAACGCAAGCAGCGTGTGGCGCGGCGGCAGCGTCGGGTCGTGATAGTCGGCGCGGCGATCGGCCGAGCGGCCGCGATCGGGGGCAAGGGCGACGGTGATGTTGCCGAAGGTTGCGGCGCGGAAAGGGAAGGTGCCTGCAGGAGATGAAGACTCGTGCTCGACGTTGCCCCCCTCTGTCCTGCCGGACATCTCCCCCACAAGGGGGGAGATTGGCAGCTTCGGCGACGTCGCACTTCCTGCAACGTCGGCGAAAGGCGAAGTCAGCAATGAAGGCATGATCTCCCCCCTTGTGGGGGAGATGTCCGGCAGGACAGAGGGGGGCAACGTCGAGCGCCGACTACTGAATTCAGCTTCTTCCGCAGGTCCACCCCAGGCAGCCTCGACCGCATCCCTGGCTTCCCCCGGCAAGTCCGCAGCCATCGCCACGTAGTCCTCAAGCGCCAGCCCATGCCCGCCTGTCTCGATCAGCTCGAGCAATTCACGTGGCGATTCGGGAATCGATTCAACCTCGTAGCCAGCGTCCTTCAGGTCGTGAAGCATGGCGAGCACGCTTGATGGCACGTCGAGGCCGACGGCATAACCGGTGCGGCCGGGGGCACTGGGGTAGTCGGGGAGCAGGATCACCAGCTTGCGCTTTTCGGGCGGCGTCTCGCGCAGCCTGAGATGGGCGGCGATGCGGCGGGCGACCTGCTCGACGCGGTCGGGCTCGGGCCGGTTGGCGAAGGCTCGGAAGCCGAGGGCCGGGTCGACGTCGCTCTCCGCCTTGAAGGAAATGGCGCCGGCGAGGATGCGACCGTCGAGCTCAGGCATCACCACATGCATGGCAAGGTCGGCGGGCGCCAGGCCACGCGGGCTGCCTTCCCATGCTTCGCGGCGGGTGGTGGCGACGATGACCTGGAACACCGGCACGCCGGCGCGGTCGAACAAGGTTTCGGTGCCCGGTTCGGCGCCGGCGGCAAAGGCGGTCGCCGTTACGATAGCAGCGGGGTCTAGTTGTGCCAGCGCCGTCTCGACGAAGGCGAGGGAGTCCTTGTCTTTCAGGCTTGAGACGAAGATCGGGGCAGGGTGGAGGCCTTGTGCGCGCAGTGCCTCGACCAGCGCGTCGATGGGGGCGACATCGGCAGCGAGCAGCATCGACCGGTAGAAGAGGATGGGGATGACACTTCCTTCTCCCCGTTCACGGGGAGAAGGTGCCCCGAAGGGGCGTTCGAGAGGCTGCGCGAGGGGATCAAGAGTGGGCTCCTGCCCCTCATCCCCCTGCCGGGACCTTCTCCCCGTGAACGGGGAGAAGGGGGCTGTCATCACGCCCCGTGCCGGGTCATAGAATCCCGCCTTCGGCACAGTAACAGGCGCGACGGTTGTGCTTTTGGCCCCCGCCAGTCCGGCCAGCCGCGCCACCAGCGCCTTCATATTCTCGGGGCCGCCCTCGCGGAAATAGCCGAGCAGCGCATCGAGTTCGGCGCGCGGCAGCGTCGAGGCTTCGATCAGCCGCAAATCCTCATCGTGGCTTTCGCCCGGCAACAGCGCCAGCGCGATGCCTTTTTCGCGAGCCAGCGACGCGAGCCGATCGCAGCCATAGCGCCACCAATCGTGGCCGCCGAGGATGCGGACGAGGATGACCCTGGCGTGGGCGGCGACCCTGTCGATCCAAAGATCGACCGACATCGGGTGCCGGAGGTCGCGCAGGTTGGCGAGCCGCATCGAGGGCAGGTTGGCAGCATCGGCCTTCCAGGCATTGGCGAGGCCGGCGAGGTCGCTGTCGGTGAAGGACAGCGCCACCACATCCGCAGGCTTCTGCCCGAGGTCGACCGGCTCGATCAGGTCGTCGAGCGAGGCGGATGTGGTGGTGAGGATGTGCATCCCGGTGTCCGGTTCAGCCGACCAGGATGCGCTCGATGGCCGGGCGGTCGAGGCCCTTGAGGCCGATGACGACGAGGCGCGAGCGGCGGTCGTCCTGGGGCGTCCAGGCGCGGTCGTAATAGTGGTTGACGCGCGGGCCGACGGCCTGGACGAGCAGGCGCATCGGCTTGCCGCCGACGTCGACGAAACCCTTCACGCGCAGCACGTTTTCTTCCTCGGCGGCGGTGGCGACGCGCTTGGCCAGTTCGTCAGGGCTCGTGATCGAGGGGATCTCGATGACGAAGGTGTCGAAATCGTCGTGCTCGTGGTCGAAAGCGCCGTCGTGGTGGGTCTTGCGGTTTTCGATGTCGTCCTCGACGGCGAGGCCGAGGCCGAGCAGCACCGACGGGTCGACCTTGCCGTGCGCCGACGGCACGATCTTGACCGCGCGTGCCAGGTGCTCTCGCACGATGGCGGTGGCGCGGGCGTGACCGGCTTCGTCGAGCAGGTCGCTCTTGGACAGGATGATGAGGTCGGCACAGGCGACCTGATCCTCGAACACCTCTTCGACCGGATCGTCATGGTCGAGCGAATCATCGGCCAGCCGCTGGGCGGCGAGCGCTTGCATGTCGGACGCGACCTTGCCTGCGGCCAGCGCTGGACCATCGACCACCGCAATGACGCCGTCGACGGTGACGCGGCTTTTCACGCTCGGCCACTGGAAGGCCTGAACCAGCGGCTTGGGCAGCGCCAGGCCCGAGGTTTCGATCAGGATGTGGTCGACCTTCGGCGTGAGCGACAGGATCTTGTCCAGGGCCGGCACGAAGTCGTCGGCAACGGTGCAGCAGATGCAGCCATTGGCCAATTCGACGATGTTTTCTTCGGGACAGGCTTCGACGCCACAGCCCTTGAGGATCTCGCCGTCAATGCCGACATCGCCGAACTCGTTGACGATGATGGCGAGGCGCTTGCCCTTGGAGTTTTCGAGGATGTTGCGCAGCAAGGTGGTCTTGCCGGCGCCGAGAAACCCGGTGACGACGGTGCAGGGAACGCGTTCGACGGAGGCGGTCATTTGTCTTCCTTGATGAGAGCAAGTGGTGGGATGCGCGCGACGAGGCCGCGCTTGAGACTGTCGGGACGGCCACGCCAGGGGATCAGGCCGTCGGTCGAGGTGGCGAAAAGCTTCGCGCCGGTGACGAGATCGTCGCCGGAGGCAATATTGAGATCGCCGAAGACGTAGCTCCACGAGCCGTCGCGCAGGATCGCAGCGCTCAGGCGGCGCTTGCAGTTGCCGAGGCATTCGACGCTGCGGACAGTGATGCCTTCGCTGGCCGCGGCGAGACGCGCAGATTCGGCGAGTTTGGCGCCTGCGCGGGGGGGGGCGTCCGATCCGGTCTCGTCGCGGCAGGACGAGCAGACGAGAATTGTCACCTCCGCGGCGAGGCGCGCGTCGGCGCTATCGCTGGATGCGTCCAAAATTTCGACAGAGAGATTGTCGTCGAGTTCCAAAATACCAGGCTCCTTGCCTGGGACACCCGCCAGGCGATCGGATCAATGTTGCAGACGGCAGGTCTCCTGGCTCGCGAGTCGTCGCCTTCGTGCCGCCTTCCCGGGAGGACTTCCCAGTGGTCTTCGGCCTAAGCTCGTCGCTTACAGTTGCGGGGACAGCCGCGGATTTGACGCCAACGGCGCGCACCGCATTCCCTCTTAGCCTCCGCCGTTGCGGGCGAAGGACCGTCTGTGGGCGATTTAGGCTTTCGCGAGGGGTGGAGTCAACGTGATGGAGCGACCCGCAATGTCGCTCAGCGCCGGCCCGAGGTCGCCGGCGGGTGTGACCTCGATGCGTTCGAGGCCAAGCCAGTCGCGCATCTGCTTCAACTCTTCATAAAGTTCGGCTGCAGTGTCGGGCGGGGCGCAGGGCTCGGAATAGGCGGCGTGGACACGCAAAACACCCGCGGGCCGGTCGGCTTTCAGGTCGATGCGGGCGACGATACGCTCGCCGAGCAGGAACGGCAGGACGTAATAGCCGTACTGGCGCTTCTCCGCCGGGGTGTAGATCTCGATGCGGTAGCGGAAGTCGAACAGCTGCTCGGCGCGGGTGCGCTCGAATACAAGCGGGTCGAAGGGCGCGAGCAGGGCGCGTGCGTGGATCTTGCGCGGGATGCGGGCCTCGGCATGAAGATAGGCCGGCCGGTCCCAGCCCTCGACGCGCACGGGAATCAGTTCGCCCATCTCGACCAGCTCTTCGAGCCGGCCCTTCATGTCGGCCGGAGACAGGCGGAAATAGTCGCGCAGGCAATTGCCGGTGGCCACGCCATGGGCGCGGGCGGAGATTCGCAACAGATCGCGATGCGCATCCTCGGCTTGCAGGGCAGGGCGGGCGTAAATGTCGGCCGGGAGCACGCGTTCGGGCAGATCATAAAGACGCTCGAAGCCGCGGCGCGAATGGGTGGTGATGCGGCCAGCCCAGAACAGCCATTCGAAGGCGTGCTTCTCCTGGCTCCAGCCCCACCAGCCACCGGAGCCCTTGGCGCCCTCGATGTCGGAAGCGGCGATCGGGCCACGGTCGACAACCTGGCGGAATATCTCTTCTATATAGGGTCTGTTCGCACGGCCGAACTTGGCAAGCCCGCCATACATCCCGTCCTCGGCTCGTGCCATGCGCCAGCGCATCAGCGGAAAGGTCTCCAGCGGCAACAGCGAGGCCTCGTGCGCCCAGTACTCGAAAAGCATCCGCTTCTTCGACTGCATGGCATCGTCGAGCAGCGCCATGGGGTAGGGGCCGAGTCGCGAATAGAGCGGCATGTAGTGGGCGCGCACGACCGCGCTGACCGAGTCGATCTGCAGCAGGCCGATGCGGCCGAGCACACGCTGCAAGTGACGTCGCGTTATAGCGCCCGCAGGCCGCGGGTCGGCAAATCCCTGGGCCGCCAATGCGACGCGGCGGGCGGTGGCGAGCGAGAGTTTTTCCTTCATTGCGGCAAGCTATCGCAGTCTCCGGAGGGGTGACGCAAGGGCACGAGAATCGGTCTTTGCTGCAAATGCTAGCAGAAGCGCGGTTCCGGTCTTGTCAGGAGCGTAAACTTGAGTAAAAGACGAAGGAAATCAAACACGAGCCACACGCGCAGGATTTTGGTCCAGCAGTGGGCTTTGCCACGTTTTGGCCAAGGTTGGACTTGCTTCGACCGACCGGCTGCGCTAACCGTCGCCGCATTGCAGCACGACCGTTTCGTCCGGCTCGGCGAGAATCTGTCGCGCTTCCGGAAACGGACCCCGTGCTGTAAATCTGGGTGGATAGGCCACCAACGGAATTCGCAGCATGAACGCTCTCCTGAGTTCGTATCTGCCCATCGTCATTTTTATCGGTGTGGCGCTTATCGTCGGCATTGCGCTTATCGTGGCGCCTTTCCTTGTCGCCTACCGCAATCCGGATCCGGAAAAGCTTTCAGCCTACGAGTGCGGCTTCAACTCGTTTGACGACGCCCGCATGAAGTTCGACATCCGCTTCTATCTGGTCTCCATCCTGTTCATCATCTTCGACCTCGAAGTGGCGTTCCTGTTCCCCTGGGCAGTGTCCTTTGGCGAGATCGGAATGCTCGGCTTCTGGTCGATGATGATCTTCCTGGGCGTGCTGACCATCGGCTTTATCTATGAGTGGAAAAAGGGAGCGCTGGAATGGGATTGAACGACGCCTCCGGCACCCTGGTCGCACCGAAGCCGAAAGGCATCATCGATCCGAACACCGGTAAGCTCATCGGTTCTGACGACGCCTTCTTCGGCGACCTCAACAGCGAGCTTTCCGACAAGGGGTTCCTCGTCACCTCGTCCGAAGCGCTGATCACCTGGGCGCGCACCGGTTCGCTGATGTGGATGACCTTCGGTCTGGCCTGCTGCGCCGTCGAGATGATGCACATCTCGATGCCGCGCTATGACGCCGAGCGCTTCGGCATCGCGCCGCGCGCTTCGCCGCGCCAGTCGGACGTGATGATCGTCGCCGGCACGCTGACCAACAAGATGGCGCCCGCTTTGCGCAAGGTCTATGACCAGATGCCGGAGCCGCGCTACGTCATCTCGATGGGCTCGTGCGCCAATGGCGGCGGCTACTATCACTATTCGTACTCGGTGGTGCGCGGCTGCGATCGCGTCGTGCCTGTCGACATCTACGTGCCCGGCTGTCCTCCGACCGCCGAAGCACTTCTCTACGGCATCCTTCTTCTCCAGAAGAAGATCCGCCGCACCGGCACGATCGAGCGGTGATCCCAGATGAGTGAAGCCCTGAACGACCTTGCCGCTTACATTGCGGAAAAGCTCGATGCGGACATCGAAGAAAGCGCCGTCGCCTATGGCGAACTGACGCTGACGGTGAAGGCCGCCGACATCGTCGATGTGCTGACTTTCCTGCGCAGCGACGTGCAGTGCCAGTTCATATCGTTCATCGATGCGGCCGGTGTCGACTATCCGCAGCGCCGCAAGCGCTTCGACGTTGTCTATCACCTGCTGTCGCCACGCCAGAACCTGCGCATCCGCGTCAAGATCAGTACCGACGAAGACACGCCGGTGCCGTCGGTCACCTCGGTGTATCCGGGCGCCGACTGGTTCGAGCGCGAAGCCTACGACATGTACGGCATCCTGTTCTCCGGCCATCCGGACCTGCGTCGTCTGTTGACCGACTACGGCTTCGAAGGCCACCCGCTGCGCAAGGACTTCCCGCTCACCGGCTTCGTCGAGGTTCGCTACGATGACGAGCAGAAGCGCGTCGTCTACGAGCCGGTCGAGCTCAAGCAGGAATTCCGCAATTTCGACTTTTTGTCTCCCTGGGAAGGCACCGACTACGTGCTTCCGGGCGACGAAAAAGCCAAGACGAATTGAGGCGCCGAAATGGCTGAAACCTCCGTCCGCAATTTCAACATCAACTTCGGCCCGCAGCATCCGGCGGCGCACGGCGTTTTGCGCCTGGTACTCGAGCTCGATGGCGAAGTCGTCGACCGTGTCGATCCGCATATCGGTCTGCTGCACCGCGGCACTGAAAAGCTGATCGAGCAGAAGACCTACCTGCAGGCGATCCCCTATTTCGACCGGCTCGACTATGTCGCGCCGATGAACCAGGAACATGCGTTTTCGCTGGCTGTCGAGCGTCTGCTCGGCATCGACGTGCCGAAGCGCGGCCAGATCATCCGCGTGCTGTTCTCCGAAATCGGCCGCATCCTGTCGCACCTGCTCAATGTCACCACGCAGGCGATGGACGTCGGCGCGCTGACCCCGCCGCTATGGGGTTTTGAAGAGCGCGAAAAGCTGATGGTGTTTTATGAGCGTGCCTGCGGCGCGCGCATGCACGCGGCCTATTTCCGCCCGGGCGGCGTCCACCAGGACCTGCCGCAGAAGCTGGTCGAAGACATTGGCAAGTGGATCGATCCGTTCCTGCAGACGGTGAAGAACCTCGACGACCTGCTCACCCCCAACCGCATCTTCAAGCAGCGCAACGTCGACATCGGCGTGGTGTCGCTTGACGACGCCTGGGCCTGGGGCTTTTCGGGCGTGATGGTGCGCGGTTCGGGCGCTGCCTGGGACCTGCGCAAGAGCCAGCCCTACGAGTGCTATTCCGAGATGGAATTCGACATTCCGATCGGCAAGAACGGCGACTGCTACGACCGCTACCTGATCCGCATGGAAGAAATGCGCCAGTCGGCGAGCATCATGCGCCAGTGCGTCGACCTGCTGCTTGGCAAGGAGAGCACCGGTCCTGTGTCGAACATGGATGGCAAGGTGGTTCCACCGAAGCGCCAGGCGATGAAGCGTTCGATGGAATCGCTGATCCATCACTTCAAGCTCTACACCGAAGGCTACCGCGTGCCGGCCGGCGAGGTTTACGCAGCCGTCGAAGCGCCCAAGGGCGAATTCGGCGTCTTCCTCGTCTCCGACGGCACCAACAAGCCCTACCGCTGCAAGCTGCGCGCGCCAGGTTTCGCCCATCTCCAGGCGATGGATTTTCTGTGCCGCGGTCACATGCTTGCGGATATCTCAGCCGTTCTCGGCTCCCTCGACATCGTGTTTGGTGAGGTCGACCGCTAAATGTCAGTCCGCCGTCTCGCAGAAGCCAGCGTCCAGCCAGCGTCATTCGCCTTCAACAAGGCGATGACCGCGCAGGCGAAAACCTGGATCAAGAAGTACCCCAAGGGCCGCGAACAGTCGGCCGTCATCCCGCTGCTAATGCTGGCGCAGGAACAAGACGGCTGGGTGACGAAAGCCGCCATCGAGCATGTCGCCGACATGCTTGCCATGCCCTACATCCGCGCGCTTGAAGTCGCGACGTTCTACACCCAGTTCCAGCTCAAGCCGGTGGGCACGCGCGCCCATATCCAGGTTTGCGGCACCACGCCGTGCATGCTGCGCGGCTCGGAAGAGCTGATGGACGTGTGCCGCTCGAAGATCCATCACGACCAGTTCCACACCAACGAAGCGGGTACGCTGTCGTGGGAAGAGGTCGAGTGCCTTGGCGCCTGCGTGAATGCGCCGATGGTCATGATCTTCAAGGACACCTACGAGGACCTGACGCCGGAACGGCTGGCCGATATCATCGACCAGTTCGAGGCGGGCAAGGGCAAGCAGGTCAAGACCGGTCCACAGACTGGCCGCGTGTTCTCCGCGCCGCTGACCGGTTTTACCTCGCTCAAGGAAGAGAAAGGCGTTCTCAAGACGACCCGCGACAAGGAGGCCAAGGCCGCTTCCAAGGCTGCCAAGGCAGCTTCCGTCGAGGCCGTCGTGCCGCCGTCCAATGCGGCCAAGCCGAAGACCGACGCGATCGAGACCAGCCCGGCCGTGAAGTCGCCGTCAAAGGTCAAGGCAGCACCCGCAGCCGAGAAGGCCGCAAGTGTTGCAGCGCCCAAGGCCGCAGCGGTGGCCAAGCCGTCGCTCGAAGACAAGAACCGCCCGGCGGGCATCGCCAAGCCGGCTGCCGTCGACGACCTCAAGCTGATCTCGGGCGTCGGTCCGAAGATCGAGGGCACGCTGCACGAGCTCGGCATCTTCACCTTCGGCCAGGTCGCGTCCTGGAAGAAGGCCGAGCGCGAGTGGGTCGACGGTTACCTGAATTTCAAGGGCCGCATCGAGCGTGACGACTGGGTCAAGCAGGCCAAGGCGCTCGCCAAGGGTGGCGTGGCCGAATACATCCGCGTCTTCGGCAAGAAGCCGGTCTGAGGGGCAAGAACATGCTTGAAGACAAGGATCGCATCTTCACCAACATCTACGGCCGCTTCGACCAGTCGCTGGCCGGCGCGATGTCGCGTGGCCATTGGGATGGCACCGCCGGCATCATCGAGAAGGGCCGTGAGTGGATCATCAACGAGATGAAGGCGTCGGGACTGCGCGGCCGCGGCGGCGCCGGTTTCCCGACGGGTCTCAAGTGGTCGTTCATGCCCAAGAGCAACCCCGACGGGCGTCCGTCCTATCTCGTCATCAATGCCGACGAATCCGAGCCGGGCACCTGCAAGGACCGCGACATCCTGCGCCATGACCCGCATACGCTGGTCGAAGGCTGCCTGCTCGCCGGTTTCGCCATGGGTGCCGTTGCCGCCTACATCTATGTGCGTGGCGAGTTCATCCGCGAGCGCGAAGCGCTGCAGCGCGCCATCGACGAAGCCTATGACGCCAAGCTGATCGGCAAGAACAACAAGAACGGCTACGACTTCGAAATCTACGTCCATCACGGCGCCGGCGCCTATATCTGCGGCGAAGAAACCGCGCTGCTCGAAAGCCTCGAAGGCAAGAAGGGCCAGCCGCGTCTCAAGCCGCCGTTTCCGGCCAATGTCGGCCTCTATGGCTGCCCGACGACGGTCAACAACGTCGAGTCGATCGCTGTCGCGCCAACCATCCTGCGCCGTGGCGCTGCCTGGTTCTCCGGCATCGGCCGCCCGAACAACGTTGGCACCAAGCTGTTCATGCTTGTCGGCCACGTCAACACGCCCTGCACGGTCGAAGAGGCCATGGGCATCAGCTTCCGCGAGCTGGTCGAAAAGCACGGCGGCGGTATTCGCGGCGGCTGGGACAATCTTCTGGCGGTCATCCCCGGCGGTGCGTCGTGCCCGTTGGTCAAGGCCGAGGACATCATCGACTGCCCGATGGATTTCGACGGCCTGCGCGAGCGCAAGTCGTCCTTCGGCACGGCTGCCGTGATCGTCATGGACAAGTCGACCGACATCGTGAAGGCGATCGCGCGGCTCAGCTACTTCTTCAAGCACGAGAGCTGCGGCCAGTGCACGCCGTGCCGCGAAGGCACGGGCTGGATGTGGCGCGTCATGGAGCGCCTGGTGCGGGGCGAGGCGCACAAGCGCGAGATCGACATGCTGCTCGACGTCACCAAGCAGGTGGAAGGCCACACGATCTGCGCGCTTGGCGATGCGGCCGCATGGCCGATCCAGGGCCTGATCCGCAATTTCCGTCCGGAGATCGAACGGCGCATCGACGAGTTCTCGCGCAATTCGCACCGCGCCGAGCCGGTGCTGGTGGCGGCTGAATAAGGGTTTAAGTCAGAAAGTGCGGGCCAAAGGTCCGAAATAGGAAACGACGAGGCAGAGGCGAACGGCGAAGGCGACAAGGAGCTACCAATGTCGACATTTCCCATTCCCGAAAGTGCAGTGCCTGAGATGGAACGTTTGGAGCAGATGAACAGGGACTTCGCGGCCATGCTGCCCAAGGAGTTTGCCGGCGGGGCGAACCTCATGGTGCATCCCGCCGCGGGCTTCGCTGCTGCTTCGGCGCTCGGTGTCGGTATCGCCAGTCACGCTCTTGGTGTCTGGATCGGTGCCGTGTCAGGCGCATCCGAAGCCGCGCAGCGCCTGTTTTCGCCTGACTTCGGCGATTTTACCGGCGCGACGCATATCAAGTCGGCCGGTGTGGCGGCCAAGCGGGCGGAGGCAGAGACCGCCTCGCTGATCGCCGAGGTGAAAACCCTGGCGCGCAAGCTGGAGCAGGCCGAGGCGAAGCCGGTGGTTGCTGCGGCGACCGATGCGGTGGTTGTCGAGGCCGCTGTCGTTGATGAAGCCCCGGTGGGGCTTCAGCCTGAGGATTTCAGGCAGCCTGCATCGATCGAAAGGCCGGAAACGCATGACGATCTCAAGGCCATTTCGGGCATCGGTCCGAAGCTGGAGCAGGTGCTGAACGGTCTCGGCATCTGGACCTTTGGCCAGATCGCCGGCTGGACGGCGGAAGAGGTGGCATGGGCCGACGACTATCTCGGCTTCAAGGGCCGGATCGGTCGTGACGACTGGATAGGGCAGGCGGCGACACTTGCCGGCGGCGGCAAGTCAGCCGCTTGAATTGTGGAATTCGGGGCGCAGCGCAGGCCGCGCCCCTTGCAGGACGGAATGCGGATCATCCGCGGGATTTGAGGCGCTATGGCAAAGCTTAAGGTCGACGGGAAAGAGATTTCGGTACCCGACCACTATACGCTGCTGCAGGCTGCGGAAGAGGCAGGCGCGGAAGTGCCGCGCTTCTGCTTCCATGAGCGGCTGTCAATCGCCGGCAACTGCCGCATGTGCCTTGTCGAGGTGAAGGGCGGACCGCCCAAGCCGGCGGCGTCCTGCGCCATGGGCGTGCGCGACCTGCGTCCCGGCCCGAACGGCGAGACGCCGGAGATCTTCACCAACACGCCGATGGTCAAGAAGGCCCGCGAAGGCGTGATGGAGTTCCTGCTCATCAACCATCCGCTCGACTGCCCGATCTGCGACCAGGGCGGCGAATGCGACCTGCAGGACCAGGCGATGGCCTTCGGCCTCGACGGTTCGCGCTACAATGAAAACAAGCGCGCGGTCGAAGACAAGTACATCGGCCCGCTGGTCAAGACGATCATGACGCGCTGCATCCACTGCACGCGCTGCGTCCGTTTCACCACCGAAGTGGCCGGCATCTCCGAGCTTGGCCTGATCGGCCGCGGCGAGGACGCCGAGATCACCACCTATCTCGAGCAGGCAATGACCTCCGAGCTGCAGGGCAACGTCATCGACCTGTGCCCGGTCGGTGCGCTGACCTCGAAGCCCTATGCCTTCCAGGCGCGTCCGTGGGAGCTGACCAAGACCGAATCCATCGACGTGATGGACGCCGTCGGTTCGGCGATCCGCGTCGACACGCGTGGCCGCGAAGTGATGCGCATCATGCCGCGCATCAACGAGCAGGTGAACGAGGAGTGGATCTCCGACAAGACCCGCTTCATCTGGGACGGCCTGCGCACGCAGCGGCTCGACCGGCCTTACGTCCGCAAGGATGGCAAGCTCGCTCCGGCGACGTGGCCCGAGGCGTTTTCGGCGATCAAGGACGCCGTCGCCAAGACTTCGGCTGACCGCATCGGCGCCATTGCCGGCGATCTGGCGACCGTAGAGGAGATGTACGCGCTCAAGCAGCTGATCTCCTCGCTCGGCTCGAAGAACATCGATTGCCGCCAGGACGGCGCAGCGCTCGATCCTTCGCTCGGCCGCGCCAGCTATATCTTCAACCCGACCATCGAAGGCATCGAGCAGGCCGACGCCATCCTGATCATCGGCGCCAACCCGCGCTTCGAGGCTTCGGTGCTCAACGCCCGCATCCGCAAGCACTGGCGCGCAGCCAATGTGCCGGTTGCCGTCATCGGCGAGATCGGCGACACGCGCTACGACTACGAGCAGCTCGGCTCGGGCCCGGATACGCTCAAGGATCTGGCCGAAGGCAATGGCAAGTTCTTCTCGGTGCTCAAGAAGGCCTCGCACCCGCTGATCATCGTCGGCCAGGGCGCCATCGCGCGCTCTGATGGTGCTGCCGTGCTCGGCCAGGCCGCCAAGCTCGCGACTGCAGTCAAGGCCAGCCGCCCCGACTGGAACGGCTTTGCCGTGCTGCACACCGCGGCTGCCCGCGTTGGTGGCCTCGACGTCGGCTTCGTGCCGGGCGAGGGTGGCAAGAATGTTGCCGGCATGCTCGGCGAGACCGACGTGCTGTTCCTGCTCGGCGCCGATGAGCTCGACATGGCCAAGGCCGCAAGCGCGTTCGTCGTCTACATCGGTACGCATGGTGATACAGGTGCGCACCGCGCAGACGTCATCCTGCCGGCTGCCGCCTACACCGAAAAGTCGGGCACCTATGTGAACACCGAGGGCCGGGTGCAGCAGACCGGCCGCGCCGGCTTCGCGCCGGGCGAGGCCAAGGAAGACTGGGCGATCCTCAGGGCGCTGTCCGACGTGCTCGGCCACAAGCTGCCCTTCGATTCGCTGCCGCAGCTGCGCGCCAAGCTCTATGCGGAATTCCCGCATCTGCGCCGCATCGACGAGATCGACGCCGGCGACAATGACGACATCGCCAAGGTCGCCAAGCTCGGCGGCCGGCTGAACAAGGGTGCCTTCACCTCTGCCGTGAAGGACTTCTATCTCACCAACCCGATCGCGCGCGCGTCGGCGGTGATGGCCGAATGTTCGGCCTTGGCCAAGAACGGCTTCAAGCAGGCGGCGGAGTAAGGGCTGTCATGGATACCTTTTTCTCCTTCTACGTCCTGCCGGCGTTGATCATCCTCTTGAAGTCGGTCGTCCTGATCGTCGTCCTGCTGATCTTCGTCGCCTATATCCTCTACGCCGACCGCAAGATCTGGGCGGCGGTGCAGCTGCGCCGCGGCCCGAACGTCGTGGGCCCCTGGGGCCTGCTGCAGGCATTCGCCGATCTGTTGAAGTTCGTCTTCAAGGAACCGATCATCCCGTCCGGCTCCAACAAGGGCGTGTTCCTGCTCGCTCCTGTCGTCTCGGCGGTACTGGCGATCTCGGCCTGGGCGGTGATCCCGGTCAGCGAAGGCTGGGCGATCGCCAACGTCAATGTCGGCATTCTCTACGTATTCGCCATCTCCTCGCTCGAGGTCTATGGCGTGATCATGGGCGGCTGGGCCTCGAACTCGAAATATCCGTTCCTCGGCGCGCTGCGTTCGGCGGCCCAGATGGTGTCTTATGAGGTCTCGATCGGCTTCGTCATCGTCTGCGTGCTGCTCACCGTCGGCTCGCTCAACCTCACCGACATCGTGCTGTCGCAGGGCGACGGCATCGGCACGCGCCTCGGCCTGCCGAACACCTTCCTCGACTGGAACTGGCTCGTCCTGTTCCCGATGTTCGTGATCTTCTTCATCTCGGCGCTTGCCGAGACCAACCGTCCGCCCTTCGATCTGGTCGAAGCCGAGTCGGAACTCGTCGCCGGTCACATGATCGAATATTCGTCGACGCCGTTCCTGCTGTTCTTCCTCGGCGAGTATGTCGCGATCGTTTTGATGTGCGCGCTGACGACGATCCTGTTCCTCGGCGGATGGCTGCCGCCGTTCGACTTCGCACCCTTCACCTGGGTTCCCGGCGTGATCTGGTTCGTGCTCAAGGTCTGCATGGTGTTCTTCATGTTCGCCATGGTGAAGTCCTTCGTGCCGCGCTACCGCTACGATCAGCTGATGCGCCTGGGCTGGAAGGTGTTCCTGCCGATCTCGCTGGCAATGGTCGTGATCACCGCCGCCGTCCTCAAGCTTACCGGAGCCGCCTAATGTCCGCTCTCGCACAAGCCGCCAAATCGCTGCTGCTGCAGGACTTCGTCGGCGCCTTCTTCCTGTCGATGCGCCAGTTCTTCGCGCCCAAGGCGACGCTGAACTATCCGCATGAAAAGGGTCCGGTCAGCCCGCGCTTCCGTGGCGAACATGCGCTGCGCCGCTATCCGAACGGCGAAGAGCGCTGCATCGCCTGCAAGCTGTGCGAGGCGATCTGCCCGGCGCAGGCCATCACCATCGAGGCCGGCCCGCGCCGCAACGACGGCACCCGCCGCACGGTGCGCTACGACATCGACATGGTGAAGTGCATCTATTGCGGCTTCTGCCAGGAAGCCTGCCCGGTCGACGCCATCGTCGAGGGGCCGAACTTCGAATTCGCGACGGAAACGCGCGAGGAGCTGTACTACGACAAGGACAAGCTGCTTGCGAATGGCGACCGGTGGGAGCGCGAGATCGCGCGCAACATCGCTATGGATTCGCCTTATCGCTGAGGCTTGAACAATGGACGGGCCAAGCCGGCTCGTCTAAGGAACGCGCGACCTGCACCGGAGGCGGAGCAAGGACGTGAACAGGGCAGGGCGCAGATGCGTACTGCCCGAAAGGAAAACCGGGGGAACCCATGCTCAACGGACTTGAAGCGGTATTTTTCTACCTCTTCGCCTTCATCGCGGTGGCGTCGGCCTTCATGGTCATTTCGGCGCGCAACCCGGTTCACTCGGTGCTCTACCTGATCCTGACGTTCTTCAACGCGGCGGGCCTGTTCCTTTTGACCGGTGCCGAGTTCCTGGCGATGATCCTGCTCGTCGTTTATGTCGGCGCGGTGGCGGTGCTGTTCCTGTTCGTCGTCATGATGCTCGACGTCGACTTTGCGGAACTGAAGTCGGGCGCCCTGCAATATGCGCCGATCGGCGCGCTTGTCGGCCTGATCCTTGCCGCCGAGCTGATCGTGGTGACCGGTGGCTATGCCTTCACCCCGAAGCTCGCCACGGCCGTAGCCCAGCCAACACCCGATATCGCCACGCGCCACAACACGGCAGCACTCGGCGACATTCTCTACACGGATTACATCTACTTCTTCCAGATCGCCGGCCTTGTGCTGCTGGTCGCCATGATCGGCGCCATCGTCTTGACGTTGCGCCACAAGCCGAACGTCAAGCGCCAGGACATCTCGGCCCAGGTCGCCCGTACCCCGGCGACCGCGATCGAGATCAAGAAGGTCGAGACAGGCAAGGGAATCTGACCATGGTTGTCGGCATCGCGCACTATCTGACGCTTTCGGCGGTCCTGTTCACGCTCGGCGTGTTCGGCATCTTCCTGAACCGCAAGAACGTCATCGTCATCCTGATGTCGGTCGAGCTCATCCTGCTCGCGGTCAATATCAATTTCGTGGCGTTCTCGGCCCAGCTCGGCGATCTCGTCGGCCAGGTCTTTGCGCTGTTCGTGCTTACGGTCGCTGCTGCTGAAGCGGCAATCGGGCTTGCCATTCTGGTCGTATTCTTCCGCAACCGCGGCTCCATCGCGGTCGAAGACGTGAACATGATGAAGGGCTGACGGGACAAAAATGTATCAGCTAATCGTCTTCCTTCCGCTTCTCGGCTTCCTGATCGCCGGCCTGTTCGGCCGTTCGATTGGAGCGAAAGCATCCGAATACATCACCTCGGGCCTGCTCGTGGTGTCGGCCGCACTTTCCTGGGTTGCCTTCGTGACAGTCGGGCTCGGCCACGCCGAAGCCTTCACCGTGCCGGTGCTGCGCTTCCTCGACGTCGGCGGGATCCAGGCCGACTGGGCCCTGCGCATCGACACGCTGACGGTGGTCATGCTGGTCGTGGTCAACACGGTGTCGGCGCTGGTTCACATCTACTCGATCGGCTACATGCACCACGATCCGCATCGGCCGCGCTTCTTTGCCTATCTGTCGCTGTTCACCTTCGCCATGCTGATGCTGGTGACGTCGGACAACCTCGTCCAGATGTTCTTCGGCTGGGAAGGGGTGGGTCTCGCGTCCTACCTGCTGATCGGCTTCTGGTACAAGAAGCCGTCGGCGAACGCCGCCGCGATCAAGGCATTCGTCGTCAACCGCGTCGGCGACTTCGGCTTCCTGCTCGGCATCTTCGGCCTGTTCGTGCTGTTCGGCTCGGTCGAATTCAGCACCATCTTCGCCAGCGCTGCGTCCTACCTGCCGGCTGAAGGTGCTGCCGAGCATGGCGACACTGTGCTGAACTTCCTCGGCTATGCGCTCGACAAGCACAGCGCGCTGACCATCGTGTGCCTGCTGCTGTTCATGGGCGCCATGGGCAAGTCGGCGCAGGTGCCGTTGCACACCTGGCTGCCGGACGCCATGGAAGGCCCGACGCCGGTCTCGGCGCTGATCCACGCGGCGACCATGGTCACTGCCGGCGTGTTCATGCTGGCGCGCATGTCGCCGGTGTTCGAGCTGTCGCACTCGGCACTGACCGTCGTTACCTTCATCGGCGCCTTCACCGCCTTCTTCGCGGCGACCGTCGGCCTGGTGCAGAACGACATCAAGCGCGTCATCGCCTATTCGACCTGCTCGCAGCTCGGCTATATGTTCGTCGCACTCGGCATGGGCTTCTACTCGGCTGCGATCTTCCACCTGTTCACGCATGCCTTCTTCAAGGCGCTGCTGTTCCTGGGCTCGGGCTCGGTGATCCACGCCGTTTCCGACGAGCAGGACATGCGCAAGATGGGCGGTCTCCGGAGGCTGATCCCGACCACCTACTGGATGATGGTCATCGGCACGCTGGCCCTGACCGGCGTCGGTATCCCGGCGACGATCATCGGCACTGCCGGCTTCTTCTCCAAGGACGCCATCATCGAAGGCGCGTTCGTCGGCCACAATGCGGTCGCCGGCTTTGCCTTCACGATGCTCGTCATCGCCGCCTGCTTCACCAGCTTCTATTCGTGGCGCCTGATTTTCATGACCTTCCACGGCAAGCCGCGCGCTACCGCCGACGTCATGCACCACGTGCATGAATCGCCGCCGGTGATGCTGGTGCCGCTGTTTGTCCTGGCCGTCGGCGCGCTGTTTGCAGGCGTGATCTTCCATGACCAGTTCATCGGCGAGGCCTACAACGAGTTCTGGAAGGGCGCGCTGTTCACGCTCGACACGAACCACATCCTGCACGACTTCCACAGCGTGCCGATGTGGGTGAAGCTCGCGCCGTTCGCGGCCATGATTGGCGGTTTCGCCATGGCCTACCTGTTCTACATCCGCTCGCCGGAGATGCCGAAGGTACTGGCCGAACGCCATCGCGGACTTTACGCCTTCCTGCTCAACAAGTGGTACTTCGACGAGCTGTACGACTTCCTGTTCGTGCGCCCGGCCAAGTGGCTCGGCCGCTTCCTGTGGAAGAAGGGCGATGGCTGGCTGATCGACGGCTTTGGCGCCGATGGCATCTCGGCCCGCGTCGTTGACGTCACCAACCGCGTCGTCAAGCTGCAGACCGGTTACCTCTACCACTACGCCTTCGCCATGCTGATCGGCGTGGCGGCCCTCGTTACCTGGATGATGCTCGGGAGCTCCTTCTGATGTCTGGCGTTCCCATTCTATCGCTGGTCACCTTTCTGCCGCTGGTCGGCGCGTTCCTGATCCTGCTGATCAGGGACGATGGTGATGCCGCGCGCCGCAATATCCGCAATGTTGCGCTGTTGACGACTGTGTTCACCTTTGCGGTGTCGCTGCTGATCTGGATCTATTTCGACAATGCGGAAGCCGGCTTCCAGTTTGTCGAGAAGGCCGCCTGGCTCGATTCCGGCATTTCCTACCACATGGGCGTGGACGGCATTTCGATGCTGTTCGTCATCCTGACGACCTTCCTGATGCCGCTGTGCATCCTGGCAAGCTGGGAGTCGGTGGAAAAGCGCGTCAAGGAATACATGATCGCGTTCCTGATCCTGGAAACGCTGATGATCGGCGTGTTCTGCGCGCTGGATATCGTGCTGTTCTACGTGTTCTTCGAAGCCGGCCTGATCCCGATGTTCATCATCATCGGCGTGTGGGGCGGCAAGCGCCGCGTCTATGCCAGCTTCAAGTTCTTCCTGTTCACGCTGCTCGGCTCGGTGCTGATGCTGCTGGCCATCATGGCGATGTTCTGGCAGGCCGGCACGACCGACATCCCGACGCTTCTGGCGCACGACTTCCCGGCCAACATGCAGACATGGCTATGGCTGGCCTTCTTCGCTTCGTTTGCGGTGAAGATGCCGATGTGGCCGGTGCACACCTGGCTTCCGGATGCGCACGTCGAAGCACCGACTGCCGGTTCGGTCATCCTGGCGGGCATCCTGCTGAAGATGGGCGGCTACGGCTTCCTGCGCTTCTCCTTGCCGATGTTCCCGCTGGCGTCCGAGTTCTTCGCGCCGCTGGTGTTCGCCATGTCGGTCATCGCCATCGTCTACACCTCGCTGGTGGCGCTGATGCAGGAAGACATCAAGAAGCTGATCGCCTATTCGTCGGTTGCCCACATGGGCTACGTCACCATGGGCATCTTCGCGATGAACGAGGCGGGCGTGCAGGGCGCTATCTTCCAGATGCTCAGCCATGGCCTCGTCTCGGGCGCGCTGTTCCTGTGCGTCGGCGTCGTCTACGACCGCATGCATACCCGCGAGATCGCGGCTTATGGCGGCCTGGTCAACAACATGCCGAAATACGCGGTGGCCTTCCTGATCTTCACCATGGCCAATGTCGGCCTTCCCGGCACCTCAGGCTTCGTCGGCGAGTTCCTGACGCTGTTCGGCATCTTCCAGGTCAACACCTGGGTGGCGCTGATCGCGGCGAGCGGCGTGATCCTGTCTGCGGCCTATGCGCTGTGGCTCTACCGCCGCGTGGTGTTTGGCGCGCTGACCAAGGAAAGCCTGAAGGGTCTGTTCGACCTGTCTGGCCGTGAGAAGGTGGTGCTCTATCCGCTGGTCATCCTGGTCATCTTCTACGGCGTCTATCCGGCGCCGGTGTTCGACGCCACGACCGCTTCGGTCAAGGCGCTGATCAACAACGTAACCGTATCGATCGACGCCGCGCAGACCGCGGCGGCGAACTGACAGGGGTTTTGCGAACCATGACGCCCGAACTCCTTTCGAGCCTCTCGCTCTCCACGCCGGAGCTGATCATTGCCGTTGGCGCGCTGGCGCTGCTGATGATCGGCGTGTTCTCCGGCGAGCGCGCCAACTCGACCGTGACCGGTCTGGCTGTCGCGCTGCTGGTGGCGGCCGGTGCCTGGATGTTGGTGTTCGGCCATGACGGTGCGGGCTACGGCACGGCCTTCGTGTCCGATCCCTTCGCACGCTTCATGAAGTTCCTGACGCTGCTCGGCGCGGCGGTGACGCTGATCATGTCGGTTGGCTTCGCCAAGGCCGAGAAGTTCGACAAGTTCGAGTTCCCGGTGCTGGTGCTGCTGGCAACGCTCGGCATGCTGCTGATGATCTCGGCCAACGACATGCTGGCGCTTTATCTCGGGCTCGAGCTGCAGTCTCTGGCGCTCTATGTCATCGCCGCGATCAACCGTGACAATGTGCGGTCGACCGAAGCGGGTCTGAAGTATTTCGTTCTCGGCGCGCTGTCGTCGGGCATGCTGCTCTACGGTATCAGCCTCGTTTACGGCTACACCGGCCACACCTCGTTCGAGGCGATCGCCGCGGCGCTCTCTGGTGGCGAGCGTCAGCTCGGCCTGGTGTTCGGTCTGGTCTTCGTACTCGCCGGCCTGTGCTTCAAGATCTCGGCGGTGCCGTTCCACATGTGGACGCCCGACGTCTATGAAGGCGCGCCGACGCCGGTCACGGCATTCTTCGCCGCGGCCCCCAAGATGGCGGCGATGGCGCTGATCGTGCGCGTCACCATGGGTGCGTTCGAGCCGATCGGTACCGACTGGCAGCAGATCATCGTCTTCGTCTCGATCGCGTCGATGGCGCTCGGCGCCTTTGCCGCGATCGGCCAGAAGAACATCAAGCGACTGATGGCCTATTCGTCGATCGGCCACATGGGCTACGCGCTTGTCGGTCTGGCCGCCAACAGCGAAGCCGGCGTGCGCGGCGTGGTCATCTACATGCTGATCTACCTGGTGATGACGCTCGGCACTTTCGCCTTCATCCTGGCGATGCGCCGCAAGGACGGCAATGTCGAGCAGATCTCCGACCTCGCCGGCCTGTCGTCGACCAATCCGATGATGGCGACGATCCTGACCATCCTGATGTTCTCGCTGGCCGGCATCCCGCCGCTCGCGGGCTTCTGGGGGAAGTGGTACGTCTTCCTCGCCGCGATCAACGCCAACCTCTACGCGCTCGCAATCATCGGTGTCCTGGCTTCGGTGGTGGGTGCTTTCTACTACCTGCGCATCATCAAGATCATGTGGTTCGATGAGCCGGTCGGCGGTTTCCAGCCGATGGCCGGCGAGCTTCGCCTCGTGCTTGGCCTGTCAGGTGCGTTCGTGCTGTTTTACGTGCTGATTGGCGGCCCGATCGGGCAGATGGCGGAAGCTGCTGCCAAGACCTTCTTCTGACGGTATGGGATTCCAGCTCGCACCGACAGCAACTGCCGACGGTTTCCGCCTCGAAGCCCATGACGCCGTAGGTTCGACCAACGCACTGGCGCTGGAGCGGGCCATGGCCGGCGACCCGGGCAAGCTCTGGGTGGTTTCGAAGAAACAGGAAAGCGGGCGTGGCCGACGTGGCCGCGCCTGGGCAACGCCGGAAGGCAATCTCGCCGCGACCCTGCTCAAGGTTCTCGACCACGACCTGCAACATGCGGCGACACTCGGTTTCGTCGCCGGGCTGGCGCTGGCCGATGCGCTCGATGCTGTCGCGCCCAATGCGCGGTTTTCGGTTGGCGTCGATGGTGGCAGCGGGCAGGGCGTCAAGCGTTTCGAGCTGAAATGGCCGAATGACGTTCTGGCCTCGGGCGCCAAGCTTGCCGGCATCCTGCTTGAATCGACCTTGCTCGGGCAAGGGCGGCTGGCGATCGCCATCGGCATCGGCGTCAATGTCGTTGCGCATCCTGATGACGTACCGTATCCCGCGACCTCGCTTGGCAGCCTGGGTGCCGGTGTCGATGCCGAGACCTTGTTCCTTGCGCTCTCCGATGCCTGGAGCGAAAACGAGCGCATCTGGGCAGGCGGCAGGGGATTGGCATCGATCCGCAAGCGCTGGCTTGCCCGCGCGGCCGGACTCGGCAGCGAAGTCGCCGTGCGGATCGAAGGAAATGTGGTGCGCGGCGTCTTCGAGACCATCGACGAGGATTGCCGCTTCGTGATCCGTGACGCAAAAGGTGAAACGGTAAAGATCGCTGCCGGCGACGTGCATTTCGGCGCGGTCGCTTCGGCCGGCGCGGCCTGAAAGGCCTGAAAGGATTTCTGGTATGGCGAAAGCGGAAAAAGCCGAGCTCGTATTCGTGCCGCTGGGCGGCGTCGGCGAGATCGGCATGAACTTCGCTCTCTATGGCTTCGGCCCGGCGAATGCGCGCGAGTGGATCATCATCGATGTCGGCGTGACGTTCCCCGATGCGACGCTGCCTGGTGTCGACCTCGTGCTGCCCGACACCCGCTTCATCGAGGAGGACCTGAAGAACCTCCGTGGCATCATCATCACGCACGCGCACGAGGATCATTATGGCGCGCTGCACGACACCTGGCCGAAGCTCAAGGCGCCGGTCTGGATGACGCCGTTCGCTGCAGGGCTTCTGGAAGCCAAGCGGCAGTCGGAGCAGGGCGCGCCGAAAATTCCGGTGACAATCTATCGTGCCGGCGAAAAATTCACCGTCGGTCCGTTCGAGATCGAGGCGATCGCGGTCAGCCACTCTATTCCGGAGCCGGTGTCGCTGGCGATCACCTCGCCTGCCGGCACCGTGATCCATACTGGCGACTGGAAGATCGACCCGGCGCCCGAAATCGGGCCGATGACCGACGAGGCACGCTTCCGCGCCTATGGCGACAAGGGCGTTCTGGCACTGGTCTGCGATTCCACCAATGCGCTGCGCGAAGGCGACTCGCCGTCCGAGCAGCAGGTTGGGCAGGGGTTGCGCAAGGTCATCGAGGAAGCCAAGGGCCGCGTTGCGGTCACCACCTTCTCGTCCAATGTCGGCCGCATCCGCTCGATCGCGGAAGCCGCGCGCGACGCCGGCCGGCAGGTGCTGGTGATGGGCCGTTCGCTCAAGCGTGTCATCGATGTGTCGAGCGAGCTCGGCTACATGGACGGGCTGCCGGAATTCGTGTCCGAAGAGGACTATGGCTACATTCCGCGCGAAAACCTCGTCGTCATCTGCACCGGCAGCCAGGGCGAGCCGCGGGCAGCGCTCGCCAAGCTGGCGCGTGACGAGATGAAGTCTGTTGCGCTGTCGCCCGGCGACACCGTGGTGTTTTCCTCCCGCACCATTCCCGGCAATGAGAAGGCGATCCTCGAGATCAAGAACCAGCTCATCGACCAGGGCATCAAGATCATCGAGGACGGCGACGCGCTGGTCCACGTTTCCGGCCATCCGCGTCGCAGCGAACTCAAGCGCATGTATGAGTGGGTCCGCCCGCGCATCGGCGTTCCGGTGCATGGCGAGGCCGCCCACCTTGTCGGCCAAGGCTCGCTGATGTCGCTGTCGGGCATTCCCGAGGTGGCGCAGATCCGCGACGGCGACATGCTCAGGCTGTGGCCGGGCGCCGCCGAGATCATCGACCAGGTACCGTTCGGCCGCGTCTACAAGGATGGCAAGCTGATCGGCTCCGACGAGGCGATGGGCATCCGCGACCGGCGCAAGCTGTCGTTTGCCGGCCATGTTGCGGTCAATGTCGTGCTCGACGACAAGTATGAGCTCGCCGGCGACCCGGATCTGGTGGCGATCGGCGTGGCCGAAACCGACGCCGGTGGCGAGGATCTCGAAGAGCTGATGCTTGATGCGGCAATCGGCGCCGTGGACTCGATACCCCGTGCGCGCCGAAAAGACCTCGACCTGGTGCAGGAAGCCGTGCGTCGCGCCGTGCGAGGTGCTGCCAACGAAGCCTGGGGCAAGAAACCGCTGGTGACGGTGTTCGTCACGAGGTGAGCAAATGGGGAGTAGCGAATAGCGAATGGACTGGTTCTCAGGCCGCCTCTTCCTATTCCCTACTCACTATTCGCCATTCGCTGGGATTTAGACAATGCTCGGACGTCTCAACCACGTCGCTATCGCCGTGCCGGACCTGGCGGCGGCAAGTGCCACCTATCGCGATACGCTCGGCGCCAAAGTCGGCGAGCCGCAGGCGCTGCCCGAGCATGGCGTGACCGTGGTGTTCATCGACGTCGGCAACACCAAGATCGAGCTGCTCGAGCCGCTGGGCGAGGGTTCGCCGATTGTGGCGTTCTTGGCGAAGAGCCCGTCGGGCGGCATGCACCACGTCTGCTATGAGGTCGACGACATCCTGGCGGCGCGCGATCATCTCAAGGCGACTGGCGCGCGCGTGCTCGGCGACGGCAATCCGAAGATCGGGGCACATGGCAAGCCGGTGCTGTTTCTTCATCCCAAGGATTTCCAGGGCACGCTGGTAGAACTGGAGCAGGTATGACCTGGGTATCACTTGCTGCGATGTATTTCGTCTTCTGGTGGCTGACGCTGTTTGCCATCCTGCCCTTTGGGGTCAAGACCCAGGACGAAGACCGTGACGTGACGCTCGGCACCGAGGCGAGTGCGCCGCGGGGGCCGCACATGCTGCGTGCGATGCTGTGGACGACGGTGGTTACGGCAGTGGTGATCGGGGCGTTCTATTTCGTCACCAAGGGGCTGGGCTACAGCTTCGACGACTTCCCGCAGTTCATTCCCGAGATCAATTGACGCATTCCAGCGAGTGGGGAATGCAGTTAGTGTTGCTTCTTAACGAAGCGGCATAAGCTGATGATTGCCCAAAAAAAATGCAAGGCACGAAGCCTTGCAATTTAAACGCGTCCGATCTGCTTTCCGTTGCCGGCGGCAGCGAGTTATCGCGCCTAGATCGCATCCTCCCAAGACTTTGACCGCGCAGGAGAGCGAATTTTTCTCCGCCCTCTCGGTTATCGGGGCACATTAGACCAAGCGGAAATGAATTGTCACGCGGAATTTTGCTTCCAGGCGGGCAATCCTGTGCTGCATTGCACAATTGATTGGCAGGCGCCGCCGGTCCGCCACAAAGGTCATTCTGACGCTGCGTCGAAACGGCGTGCGCGGGTTTTCATTCCGCCTTGAAATGGCTATGAAGCCCGTTCAAGCAAGCCTCTTTCTCGTGCCGATTCCGGCATCATCGTTTTCATGGAACAATCGATGCGTCTGTCGCGCTATTTCCTGCCTATCCTCAAAGAAAATCCCCGCGAGGCGGACATCATTTCCCACCGGCTGATGCTGCGTGCGGGCATGATCAGGCAGCAGGCGGCCGGCAGCTTCTCGTGGCTGCCGCTGGGCAAGCGCGTGCTCGACAAGATCTGCCGCATCGTGCGCGAGGAGCAGGACCGGGCAGGGGCGCTGGAAATCCTGATGCCGACCATCCAGTCGGCCGACCTGTGGCGCGAAAGCGGCCGCTATGACGACTACGGCAAGGAGATGCTGCGCATCAAGGACCGGCACGAGCGCGACATGCTGTTCGGCCCGACCAATGAAGAAATGGTCACGGAAATCTTCCGATCCTACGTCAAGACCTACAAGGACCTGCCGCTCAACCTGTACCACATCCAGTGGAAGTTCCGCGACGAGGTGCGTCCGCGCTTCGGCGTGATGCGCTCCCGCGAATTCCTGATGAAGGACGCCTATTCCTTCGACCTCGATTTCGACGGCGCCAAGGCCGCCTACAACAGGATGTTCGTTTCCTATCTGCGCACCTTCACCAGGATGGGCCTGCAGGCGATCCCGATGCGCGCCGACACCGGCCCGATCGGCGGCGACCTGAGCCACGAATTCATCATCCTGGCCGAAACCGGCGAAAGCCAGGTGTTCTGCCACCGCGACTATCTCGCCTTGCCGGTGCCGGGTGCTGCGACGGACTTCGCCAATGACGGCGAGATCGACGGTATCGTCAAGCAGTGGACGACGCCTTACGCCGCGACCGAAGAAATGCACGATGAAGCGGCCTGGGCCGCCGTTCCTGAAGCCGACAAGGTTTCGGCGCGCGGCATCGAGGTCGGCCACATCTTCCACTTCGGCGAAAAGTACTCCAAGCCGATGGGCGCCAAGGTCATGGGGCCTGACGGCAAGGAGCATTTCGTGTCGATGGGCTCCTACGGCATTGGCCCGAGCCGCCTGATCGCCGCGATCATCGAGGCGAGCCATGACGAAAACGGCATCATCTGGCCGGAATCCGTGGCGCCGTTCGACATCGGCCTGATCAACATGAAGGTCGGCGACGGCGAGTGCGACCGTATCTGCGACGAGCTCTACAAGGCCTTCGAGGCTGCCGGCAAGGACGTGCTCTATGACGACACCGACCAGCGCGCTGGCGGCAAGTTCGCCACCGCCGACCTGATAGGCCTGCCATGGCAGGTGATCGTCGGCCCGCGCGGTGCGGCAGCTGGCGAAGTCGAGATCAAGAACCGCAAGACCGGCGAGCGCGAGACGCTGCCGGTGGCGCAGGCCCTGGCCAAGCTGGGCGCCAAGGCATGAGCCAAGCGGTGGCGGCGAAACCGGCGGGCGCAGGGCCGTTCTCGGTGTTCGAGCGCATGGTGGCGTGGCGCTACCTGCGTTCGAAGCGCAAGGAGACGGTGATTTCCGTCATCGCTTCGATCTCTTTCCTCGGCATCATGCTGGGCGTTGCCACGCTGATCGTGGTGATGGCTGTCATGAACGGCTTTCGCGCCGAGCTCCTGACCCGAATCCTCGGCGTCAACGGCCATCTTGTCGTGACGGCGACCGATACGCCGCTTGAGGACTATGCCGCCGTTGCCGACCGCATCAACGGTGTCTCGGGCGTCAAATATGCGATCCCGCTGGTCGAAGGCCAGGTGCTGGCCCAGGGCAATGTCGGGGCGGGTGCCGGCGCGCTGGTACGCGGCATCAGAGGCAGCGACCTCGGCAAGGTGACGCTGGTCGCCAACAACATCAAGCAAGGCTCCATCGTCGGGTTCGATACCGGCGAGGGCGTCGTCATCGGCAAGCGCATGGCCGAAAACATGGGCCTGGTGCTGGGCGATTCGATCAGGCTGATTTCGCCCGACGGCGACGTGACCCCGATGGGCACGACGCCGCGGGCAAAGGCCTATCCGGTCACCGGTATCTTCGAGGTCGGCATGTCGGAATATGACAGCTCGATCGTCTTCATGCCGCTCAACGAAGCGCAGCTCTATTTCAATTCGGAAGGCAAGGTCGGCTCGATCGAGATCTATGTCGACAATCCCGACGATGTCGACGCGCTGAAGACCAAGGTCGAGGAGGCGGCGCAGCGGCCGATCTTCCTGACCGACTGGCGCCAGCGCAACCAGACCTTCTTCTCGGCGCTGCAGGTCGAGCGCAACGTCATGTTCATGATCCTGACGCTGATCGTGCTGGTGGCCGCACTCAACATCATCTCCGGCCTGATCATGCTGGTGAAGGACAAGGGTCATGACATCGCGATCCTGCGCACGATGGGGGCGACGCGTGGCGCTGTCATGCGCATCTTCCTGATGACGGGGGCGGCCATCGGCATGACCGGCACCATTGCGGGTGTGCTGCTCGGTGTCGTGATCTGCCTCAATGTCGAGCGCATCAGGCAGTTCTTCTCGTGGCTGTCGGGCACGGTGCTGTTCAACCCCGAACTCTATTTCCTGTCCCAGCTGCCGGCGAAGATGGACGTCAGTGAAACCGTTTCGGTGGTGCTGATGGCACTGGTGCTGTCGTTTTTGGCGACGCTGTTTCCGGCATGGCGGGCGGCAGCGCTCGATCCTGTCGAAGCGCTGAGGTATGAATGATGGGCATCGAGCATGTTATCGAGCTCAAGAAGGTCGAGCGCCACTATGAGCAGGGATCGCGCAAGCTGACGATCCTCAACGACGCCAACTTTTCGCTGAAGGCAGGCGAGATGGTGGCGCTTGTCGCGCCATCGGGCGCAGGCAAGTCGACGCTGCTGCACACCGCCGGCCTGCTCGAACGCCCCGATGCTGGCGATGTCTTCCTGAACGGACGTGCCTGCGGGCGGCTGTCGGATGACGAGCGCACTGCGATCCGCCGCAACGACGTCGGCTTCGTCTACCAGTTTCATCACCTGCTGCCCGAATTCTCCGCGCTGGAGAATGTGATGATGCCGCAGCTGGTGAAGGGCCTGAGCCCCAAGCAGGCGAGCGAGCGGGCGGCACAGCTGCTCGACTACATGAAGATCGGCAAGCGCGCCCAGCATCGGCCGTCCGAGCTTTCCGGCGGCGAACAGCAGCGCGTGGCGATCGCGCGCGCGGTGGCCAACGCGCCTCTGGTGCTGCTGGCTGACGAGCCGACCGGAAATCTCGACCCGGTGACGGCAAGCTATGTCTTCGATGCGCTTTCGGCGCTCGTTCGGCAATCGGGACTGGCGGCGCTGATCGCCACCCACAACCACGAGCTGGCGGCGCGCATGGACCGCCGCGTCACGCTGGCCGAAGGCAGGATCGTGCCCCTGTAGGCCTGCCTTCCATCAATGGAGTCTGGAGGCGAGCTGCTGTCCGCCTCACATCTCCTGCAGTTGCAGGTCGCGGTTCGCGGCCCTTCTCGTAAGGCAGCGGAACACGCGCTGTGGGTTCCCGGCATAACCGGGCACCTCGCGCACTTGCCACGGGCGCGCAGGTTCCGTTCCGCCATGAAATAGCTATGAAGCCTTTGCATTGAAGCCTGCTGTGCGCCGATTCTGGCGCGGCGTTCTTCATTTACGGACCAGCCGATGCGTTTGTTGCGCTATTTCCTGCCCTGGCAGGTGATCGTCAGACCGCGCGGTGCCGCTGTCGGCGAGGTCGAGATCAAGAACCGCAAGTCCGGCGGGCGCCTGACGCTGCCGGTGGCGCAGGCGCTGGCCAAGCTGGGCGCCAAGGCATGAGCCAAGCGGTGGCGGCGAAACCGGCAGGCGCAGGGCCGTTCTCGGTGTTCGAGCGCATGGTGGCGTGGCGCTATCTGCGCTCGCGCCGCAACGAAACGATGATCTCGGTGATCGCCTCGATCTCCTTCCTCGGCATCATGCTGGGTGTCGCGACGCTGATCGTGGTGATGGCGGTGTTGAACGGTTTCCGCGCGGAGCTGCTGTCACGCATCCTCGGCATCAACGGCCATCTTGTCGTGATCGCGACCGACACGCCGCTTGAGGACTATGCCGCGGTTGCCGACCGCATCAACGGTGTCTCGGGTGTCAAATATGCGATCCCGCTGGTCGAAGGCCAGGTGCTGGCCCAGGGCAATGTCGGCGCGGGCGCCGGCGCGCTGGTGCGCGGCATCAGAGGCAGCGACCTCGGCAAGGTGACGCTGGTCGCCAACAACATCAAGCAAGGCTCCATCGTCGGGTTCGATACCGGCGAGGGCGTCGTCATCGGCAAGCGCATGGCAGAAAACATGGGCCTGGTGCTGGGCGATTCGATCAAGCTGATTTCGCCCGACGGCGACGTCACCCCGATGGGGACAACGCCGCGGGCAAAGGCCTATCCGGTCACCGGTATCTTCGAGGTCGGCATGTCGGAATACGACAGCTCGATCGTCTTCATGCCGCTCGCTGAGTCGCAGCTCTATTTCAATTCGGAAGGCAAGGTCGGCTCGATCGAGATCTATGTCGACAATCCCGACGATGTCGACGCGCTGAAGACCAAGGTCGAGGAGGCGGCGCAGCGGCCGATCTTCCTGACCGACTGGCGCCAGCGCAACCAGACCTTCTTCTCGGCGCTGCAGGTCCAGCGCAACGTCATGTTCATGATCCTGACGCTGATCGTTCTGGTGGCCGCGCTCAACATCATCTCCGGCCTGATCATGCTGGTGCAGGACAAGGGCCATGACATCGCGATCCTGCGCACGATGGGGGCGACGCGAGGCGCTGTGATGCGCATCTTCCTGATGACGGGGGCGGCCATCGGCATGACCGGAACGCTCGCCGGCGTTCTGCTTGGCGTGGTCATCTGCCTCAATGTCGAGCGCATCAGGCAGTTCTTCTCGTGGCTGTCGGGCACGGTGCTGTTCAACCCCGAACTCTATTTCCTGTCCCAGCTGCCGGCGAAGATGGACGTCGGCGAGACCGTCTCGGTGGTGCTGATGGCACTGGTGCTGTCGTTTTTGGCGACGCTGTTTCCGGCATGGCGGGCGGCAGCGCTCGATCCTGTCGAGGCGCTGAGGTACGAATGATGGGCATCGAGCATGTTATCGAGCTCAAGAAGGTCGAGCGCCACTATGAGCAGGTTTCGCGCAAGCTGACGATCCTCAACGACGCCAACTTATCGCTCAAGCCGGGCCAGATGGTGGCGCTGGCCGCGCCATCGAAAGGCAAGATCGGCCCGCTGCGTTAGTCTAGGCGCGGCGGAAGTGTCCGGCTTTGAGTCGGGCGATGCTCAGTTGCCATTCCTATGACCTGACGGCGCCGTCGCCTGTTCGTTAACGGGCGAGGGCCTGCGTTCGCCTGCATAAACCCTTCATTTACTGTCGAATCGCGTGCGGCAACTGGCTGCGCTCGAATGCAATGGTGCGCGTTGACATCTGAACAGAAATAGAACAAATTAAGAACATATTAAAAACAGGAGCAACAGATGACCGAGCTGGTACAAGATGTCATTTCGATGGTCTGCATGAGCACCTTCCTCGTCACCATGGCGATGTGGATCGGCGCGCTCTGATTTGAGCGCCTGTTGGGGCATCTTTGCCGTTGGCATTCCCAACCATGAAACAGTGAGGCACCGGGTTTTCCCGATGCCGGGATAAGGCGGGACGCCGCCAAGATTGAACAAATGAATGAAGCGCGTCGTGTGGCGCGACTGGATGGAAGAAGGCGTGTGCCTTTGGGCGCGCCGGGGGATGGCCTCAGGCCGTTTTCCGAACCGAAGCAGAGACGGTGTCTGCCGGCCCGAAGATTTCCTCAAAGGCACCCTTCAGCGCGACGTCGAGGTCGGCCATCGTCACCGGCAGGCCGAGGTCGACGAGGCTGGTCACGCCATGGTCGGTGACGCCGCAAGGCACGATGCCGGAGAAGTGGCCGAGCTCCGGTTCAACATTGATGGCGATGCCGTGAAAACTGACCCAGCGGCGCAGGCGGATGCCGATGGCGGCGATCTTGTCTTCGGCCGATGAGCCGTCCGGCAAGGCCGGGCGATCCGGGCGCACGACCCAGACACCGACACGATCCTCGCGGCGCTCACCCTTCACGTTGAAGGCGGCGAGCGCTGAAATGATCCAGGCTTCGAGTGCCGCGACGAAGGCGCGGACGTCCTCGCGCCTGCGCTTGAGATCGAGCATGACGTAAGCCACGCGCTGGCCGGGGCCGTGATAGGTGTATTCGCCGCCGCGGCCGGTCTTGAAGACAGGGAAACGGTCGGGCTCGACGAGGTCCTGCTCCTGCGCGCTGGTGCCGGCGGTGTAGATTGGAGGGTGTTCGACGAGCCAGACCATCTCGCCGGCGCTGCCCTGGCGGATCGCGTCGGCGCGCTCCTCCATGAAGGCCAGCGCCTGGTCATAGGGCGTGAGACCGGGTTCGATTCGCCATTCGACGGGTGCTGAGCCCGGCAGGGCGAGAAACGACGTGGCGATCAGGCTGCGTTCGGTCATTTTGGGGGTCCGTTCGTCGACCTGATATGGCGGCTTGGCGCGGAAACGTCCAGTGCCTGGGCTTTGAAAGCCGGCTATTGGCGGCTGCCGCCAGGGACTTCCGCTGGGGCATGCAAGAATGATGGACGAATATCGCACAGGGCGCTTGTTTCCCCGGAAACGATTTGCTACATGCCGCGAGCCGGTTCGGACCGGCCCTTCGTGACAGTGCGGTCGTGGCGGAATTGGTAGACGCGCAGCGTTGAGGTCGCTGTGGGGCAACCCGTGGAAGTTCGAGTCTTCTCGACCGCACCAGTCACTTTTCAGATGACTACCATCATCTGAGCAAGCTGTTCCATTAGGGATGAGGCAGCTGAGCATCGCCGGGGTCAGCCGGCTTTTTCCAAGACTTTACAGAAGATTGTGTGGCTTTGCTGCAGTCGATTATCGCCCTCGGGATGTGAAGCGTCCACGCGCCGGATATCGTAGAGACAAACAAGCGACGCCACAGCTGCCCTGCAACTATCGACTGCCAGACGCCGCCTAATTCCGGGTGAGTTCGATTTTCGCGGTTATGACCTTCTCTCCGGTCTGGGGATGCGGTTCGATCGTGACGATCTGCATATGCCCTGTACCGGCGCTTGCCAGCCGCATGCTTGCCACGCGCGAACCGGTGCCTTTGTCCGGCCAGATGATCTGGAGATTGAGCGTGTCGCCGGTGCGTATGCCGACGAGGCGTGCGGCGCCACGCCTCGAACCGATATATGAGCCGGTATAGCGCGTCCCGCTGGCACGCAGATCCACCCCTATGCGACGGGTGAACACGACTTTTGCGCGGCAGGCGCCATCAAGGTTGAGGGCTGCGCCATCTGCGCGGGAATCGAGGCTGCAGGAGACGGCAAGCGGCATGGCGCCGGGGTTCAGCCGGACCTGTCCCGAGCCATGCCAATTGCCGGATAGGGTGTCGATAAAGTCCTTCTCGTCCGCAATGGCTGCGGAGAAGGTAAAAACCGCCAGAAGCAGAGCCATGATTGCCGAGGTCATCTCGTCGCCGATCTTTTCGAAAGGCCTGCTCCATCGACAGGAGCGGACGACTACTAGTTTCCGGCAAACTTATGGGGTGGCGGCAAGATTGTCAAAAATGCCCTGAAATAGCTGACCAAATGCCCCTTGGTGTTGATTGGGCAGTTGCCCGGAGCCGTCGAATGGCCCCGGGCAGGTCCTGGGAGGACGTCTCTCAGCGCCCGCGCCAGGCGAGCAGGCGCATGGCGTTGGCGGTGACAAGCACCGTTGCGCCGGTGTCGGCCAGGATCGCCGGCCACAGGCCGGTGATGCCCATGATTGTCGTCACCAGGAACACCGCCTTGAGGCCGAGGGCGATGGTGATGTTCTGGGCGATGTTGCCCATCACAGACTTCGATAGGGCGATCATGTCGGGGATGTCGCTGACGCGGCCATGCAGGATAGCCGCGTCGGCCGTTTCCAAGGCGACGTCGGTGCCGCCACCCATGGCGATGCCGAAATCGGCCGCGGCCAGGGCAGGGGCGTCGTTGATGCCGTCGCCGACCTTGGCGACAACCTGACCCTGCTTCTGCAACTCGCGCACGATACGCTGCTTGTCGTCGGGCATGAGGCCGGCGCGAACGTTGATGCCAAGGCCCTTGCCGATGGCTTGGGCCGTCGTCTCGTTGTCGCCGGTCAGCATGACGGTGGCGATGCCGTCGGCCTTGAGGGTGGCCAATGCCGCGATGGCATCGGCGCGCGGCTCGTCGCGCATGGCGAGGATGCCGGCGATCTTGTTGTCGACCAGCAGTACCGAGACGGTTTTGCCGTTGGCGTTGAAGGCGGCGATCTGCGCTTTCAGTTCGCCTGATAATCCGGCCATTTCATCGGCTGCGCCAGGCGAGGCCAGGAACACGTCCTCGCCGCCCACCGTGGCGGTGACGCCCTTGCCGGCGATTGCCTTGGCGGCATTGGCCGGCGGTACCGGCACGCCGTCGGCCTTGGCGCGTCCCAGGATGGCGAGCGCCAGTGGATGGCTGGAGCCTGTCTCCAAAGCCGCCGCGAGCGACAGGACCCTGGCCTCGGAGCGGCCAATGCCAACGATGTCGGTGACCTTGGGCTTGCCTTCGGTCAGCGTGCCGGTCTTGTCGAGCGCGACCGTCGTGACGCGGCGCATGCCTTCGAGCACGGCGCCACCCTTGAGCAGCAGGCCACGGCGGGCGCCGGCGGACAGGCCAGCGGCAATCGCGGCCGGCGTCGAGATGACCAGCGCGCAAGGGCAGCCGATCAGCAGAATGGCGAGGCCCTTGTAGACCCACTCCGACCAGTCGCCACCGGCAACCAGCGGCGGCAGGATCGCGACAAGCGCGCCGACGACGAGGACAGCCGGCGTGTAGTAGCGCGAGAAGCTGTCGATGAAGCGCTCGGTCGGCGCCTTGCTCTCCTGCGCCTCCTCGACCAGCTTGATGACGCGGGCGATGGTGTTGTCGGCCGCCGCCGCCGTGACGCGAACCCTGAGCACCGCGTCGGTGTTGATCGTGCCGGCGAAGACGTCGTCACCAGTGGTCTTCGACTTGGGTACGCTCTCGCCGGTCACGGGGGCTTCGTCGAGCGTGCTCGAACCTTCGACGATGACGCCGTCGGCGGCGACACGGTCGCCGGGCCTGACCAGCATGATCGCCCCAACCTGAAGCGCGTCGGCTGAAATTTCGCGGGTCGAACCACCTTCCTCGACCAGCGCGGTCTTGGGCACGAGGTCGGCAAGCCCTCGAATGCTGGCGCGCGCGCGGCGGGCGGCGACGCCCTCCAGCAATTCGCCGATGAGAAACAGCAGCACGACCATCGTCGCTTCTTCGGTGGCGCCAATGAACACCGCGCCAACGGCGGCGATGGTCATCAACGTCTCGATCGAGAAGGGCGTGCCTGATATAGCGCCGGCGTAGGCGCGCCGTGCGACGGGCACCAACCCGACAGCAAGGGCAGCCAGAAACGCCCAATGGCCCACCTGCGGCAGCAACTGGCCGATGGCGTAGGCGGCGACAAGGGCCGCGCCGCAGGCGATGGTGAGCTTTGCCTTACGCGACTTCCACCATGGGCCGTCGTCGAGGTCGAAATGGTCGTGGCCGGCGCCAGTGGCATTCGTTGCCGGCGCTCCGTGGTCGTGTCCGGAATGATCGTGACCTGCATGATCGTGGCCGGCGTGTTCGCCATGGCTATGGTTGTGGTCGGCGTGATCGTGACTGCAGTTCTGGCCGTGTTCGTGGACATGGGCCTTCGGTTCCGCGGTCCTCGCTGCGCCGACTTCGGCAACGGAATAGCCGAGCGCCTTCACCTGCTTCGAGATCGCGGCGGAAGGTGCCGGCCCCTGATGCGATACGATCATCGTGCCGGCCGAGACCGAAATACCGACCTCGGTGATGCCGGGCAGTCGGCTGACCGCGTTTTCGATCTTTGTCGCGCACGAGGCGCAATCCATGCCGCCAACGCGGAATCGTGTCTTGCCGTGGCTGGCATCGTTCATGATGGGTCCTTTCAATTCACTATGAAGCAATGCTAGAATCTCTAGCCACTAGAGGATCAAGGGGTTTTTTCGATGAATCTGCCGATTGGCGAACTGGCGCGGCGCACGGGCGTAAAAGTGCCGACGATCCGCTTTTACGAACAGATCGGGCTGATTGCCGCTCCGCCGCGCACCGAAGGCAACCAGCGCCGTTATGGCAAGGCCGAGATCGACCGGCTGAACTTCATCCGCCATGCCCGCGAACTGGGCTTCGAGGTCGACCACATCAGGGAATTGCTGGTCATGTCGCAGGAGCCGCAGGCGTCGTGCCATCAGGCCGATAGTATCGCCAAGTCGCACCTGCGCGAAGTCGACCGGCGTATAGAGCGGCTTCAGGCGCTGCGCGGCGAGCTGTCGCGGATGATCGACGAGTGTGGCCATGGCCGGATCTGTGACTGCCGCATCATCGAGGTGCTGGCTGATCACAGGCAATGTGTCAGCGAGCATGTGGCCTGATTGAAACAGCCTGAGATTGCCTGTTCCGCGCGGGTAGGTCGGACCGTATTTCATTTGATATTCCGGCCCTTTGCGGGCTAGGGATAGCCCACCTCGAATCCCGAAATCCGCAAGCGGGAAGCGCCGATGGAAGCCCGACACGACCATACGCACGGCGCCGACGCCGCTGACGCTGTCCGCGCCGAAATCTACGGCGAGGACGGGGTGATCCTTGCGTCGTTCCTGGCGCATATCGGGGCGGCGATCGCCGACCGCGATACGCTGACGCTGAAGCGCGACGTCTCCGTGCTGCACCAGTCCGAACTCGGCCACTTGCTGGAAGCCTTGCTGCCCGAGCAGCGGCTGGCGCTGGTCGAACTGATGGGCTCGGATTTCGACTTTTCGGCACTTACCGAAGTCGACGAGGCGATTCGCCTCGATATCGTCGACAACCTGCCCAATGCGCAGATCGCTCAGGCCGTCCAGGAACTCGATTCCGACGACGCGGTTTACATCCTCGAGGATCTCGACGCCGAGGACCAGGACGAGATCCTGGCGCAATTGCCGTTCACCGAACGCATCAGGTTGCGCCGCTCGCTCGACTATCCCGAGGAGTCGGCCGGCCGGCGCATGCAGACCGAGTTCGTCGCGGTGCCGCCGTTCTGGACCATCGGCCAGACGATCGACTATCTGCGCGACGACAAGGACCTGCCGGACCGCTTCAGCCAGGTCTTCGTCATCGACCCTAGCTTCAAGCTGCTCGGCGCCGTCGACCTCGACCAGATTCTGCGCACCAAGCGTGCGATCAAGATCGAAGAGGTGATGCACGAGACGCGCCATGCCATTCCTGCAACGATGGACCAGGAAGAAGCGGCGCGCGAATTCGAGCAATACGATCTACTGTCCGCTGCCGTCGTCGACGAGAACGAGCGCCTCGTCGGCGTCCTGACCATCGACGACGTCGTCGACGTCATCCAGCAGGAAGCCGAGGAAGATCTGCTGCGCATGGGCGGCGTCGGCGACGAGGAGCTGTCCGACACGGTAGCGGCGACGTCACGCTCGCGCGTGCCCTGGCTGCTCGTCAATCTAGGCACCGCCTTCATCTCGGCATCGGTGATCAGCCAGTTCGGCGCGACGATCGAGGAGATGGTGGCGCTGGCGGCACTGATGCCGATCGTCGCCTCGCTCGGCGGCAATGCCGGCACCCAGACGATGACGGTGACGGTTCGCGCGCTCGCCACCCGCGATCTCGATATCTACAATGCCGGCCGCGTCATCCGCCGCGAGGTGATGGTCGGCCTGCTCAATGGCGCGGTCATCGCGACCATCCTCGGCCTGGTTGCCGGCCTGTGGTTCCACAATCCGGATCTTGGCTTCGTCATCGCCGCAGCGATGGTCCTCAACATGCTGGCGGCAGCGCTCGGTGGCATCCTCATTCCGCTGTTGCTCGACAAGTTCGGCGCCGATCCGGCAATATCGTCGTCGATCTTCACGACGATGATCACCGACGTCATCGGCTTCCTCGCTTTCCTCAGTCTCGCCACCTGGTGGTTGCATCTCGGCGCGGCTGCAGGCTAGCCGTGTTCGATTGACTTTTACGTAAGTCGCGTGCGAGACTCCCTGAGGGCCAACAACGGTCCTTTGGCCGCACGGTTGTTGTCGCGCGGCATGATCGCCTCGGCTGGTGCCCGGCATGATTTTAAGGCGGGGCGACAGCGTCCGCCGGGTGGAGGGACGATGCGGGAATATTATTCGATCACCGAACTGACCCGCGAATTCGACATTTCGACACGAACGCTGCGGTTTTATGAAGACGAGGGGCTGGTGCAGCCCGTACGCCGCGGCCGCACCCGGCTGTTCCGCCCGTCTGACCGGCAGCTCATACGCCAGATCATGCGCGGCAAGCGGCTCGGTTTCTCGATCAACGAGATTCGCGAGATCATCCAGATGTATCGCGAGCCGCCCGGCGAGGTCGGTCAGCTCAAGCTGATGATCAAACGCATCGAGGAAAAGCGCGAGGATCTGCGCCAGAAGCGCCGCGACCTCGAGGAAACGTTGGCCGAACTGGACCAGGCAGAGGAATCCTGCGTCGAACGTCTGGTCGAGCTCGGCGTCAACACCTGACAGCCGATCGGGTCATCCGACATGGCGGTGGCCGGACTCAATAGCTGCATTGTGGTATGGTTGGCTGCCCCTCGGGAGTGGCTTTCGATGCTCATCAGGATGGTTCGCGACTGGCCGGTCGTAAGTTTCGTGGTGCTGACATTCGCGATCACCTGGATCGTTTTTATCCCGTTTTATCAGGCTGGCGGCGAAGCCATCGCCTGGTTCACATTCGGGCCGTTCGTCGCGGCCATTGTCATTTCGGCCATCCTGGGCGGCTGGCCGAAGGTTCGAGCCCTGCTTGCCTCGGTGGCGAAATGGCGGGTGCCACCAGTGTGGTACCTCGTGGCGATTGGCATGCCGGTGGCGGTGCAACTGCTCGCGATCTGGCTGAACCCTTTGTTCGGCTCTGCCCCACCAAATTGGGCGAACGTGCCTGCGATTGCGGAAATCGCCGTCATGGTGGCGCTGCTGCTGGTTTTCAGCGGTCCGCTTGGCGAGGAACCAGGATGGCGGGGATTTGCACTGCCCGCGTTGCTGGGCGAGCGCGCGGCGCTGAATGCCAGTCTTGTGCTCGGGATGATCTGGACGGCCTGGCACTTGCCGCTGGTTTTGCTGAATGACTACAGCATTTCCAGCGCGCTCCACGTCATGGCTGCGGCGGTGGTGTTCACGTGGCTGTATCAAAATTCCGCGGGCAGCGTGCTGCCGGCAATCCTCATGCACGCATCGCACCAGAACAGCGTCCGGTTTTTAGGGCGCGTGTTTGAGGGCAGCGATGCGGTCCAGCATCAGTGGATCGGCCTGATTTTGTGGCTGGCATTCGCCGTGGCGATCGTCGCGATATACGGAACAAGCAGTTTCCGTCGAAGCGAAGCTACCGCCGTCACGGGTTAGATCCAGCGCCGGACCTTCTTCGAATAATCGATGTATTTCTTGCCGAAACGGGCCTGCAGGTGCTTTTCCTCTGGCACGATGGCGAGCTTTTGCGTGGCAAAGGCGGCAATGAGCGCCAACGCCAGGAACCAGACATTCGCCGTGATCAGGCCGATGGCGATCATCAGCAGCGTGTTGGCGAAATAGATCGGGTTGCGGGTGAAGGAGAAGGCGCCCGACGTCACCAGATGTTCGGACGGCCGGTCGGGGCGGATGGTGGTCTTGGCGCGCTTCAGCGTCTGCATGGCCGAATAATAGATCGCAACGACGCCGGCCACCGCCAGCCAACCGGCTGCAAAAAGCAGATCCGACAGGGGTTCGGTGATCCACGGCAAGGGATAGAGCAGCCCGAGAACCGCCGCCACCACGATCGCGGCGAGGTAGAGGATCGGCGGCCATGGCACCCTGCTGGGGGCGGCGTTGAGATCTGTCACTGCGCTCCTCCTGGTATCGTCTGGCTGTCGGTGTTGGCCGTGCACATCGCGGCGGTCTGCGCGACATGCGCCCTGAGCTCGGGGCTCTGGTCGGTGGCATAGAGCCGATCGAACGAATCATCCTTCTGCAGCTCGTCGAGCATGCAGACACAGTAGCGCGAGCAGAAATCGGTGTCGCGGCTCTGCTCGCACGAAACCTGGCACGATTTGAGGAAGGTGACTTCGCGGGTTTCGACAGGAGCGGGAAAGACCTGGGCGAAGAGCCAGACCAGCGAGATCATCAACGGCTGGTGGATGAGGTAGAACGCAAGGCTGTGTCGACCGAAGAAGGAGAGGGGCTGCGACCAGGCGCCGGGCTGCAGCCGCGCCATTTTTTCGATCAGGCCTGCCCTGAGCGCGAGTCCGGCGACGCCGATGCCGGCCAATACGGCGCCGAAGAAAGGAAACAGCGGGACGAAATCGTTGGAGCGTGGGTTGGCGGTGGAAAGTCCGATCCAGACCAGTGCAGGGTGATTGAACGCCTCCGAGCGCAGGTACTGGGGTGCTACGACCACCAGAGCGGCGGCGACTAGCGTCAGCACCGGCGGGACGCGCAGGAAGGCGAGGCCAAGCACGCTGGCGAGCGCGATATGGTGCAGGATGCCGAAGAAGATGAAGGTGTCGGGCGTGGCGAACCAGGTTGCGATGGTGATCGCCAGCGCAGCAGCCGCCACCATGGCGAGCCGCCTGAAATAGCCGGGCCAGCGGATGCCCTTGGCGTGCGCCAGCACCAGGCTGACGCCGACGAGGAACAGGAAGCTCGAGGCGATGCAGCGCGCGAACAGCTTCCAGTTGCCATAGGCGGTCATGCCCGGGTCGGCATAGCCGAAGAATTCGAGGTCCCAGGCGAAATGGTAGATCGCCATGGCGATGAGGGCCACGCCGCGTGCGATGTCGATGACCGATACACGCCGCGAAGGGGCTTTTATCTGGTCGGGGCTCGGTTGCATCGTCATGGTTGTTCGCTTCGGCGTTTTCGGGTGTTGCAGCGCCCATGCAGCACTATCATGGTTGAAGCGGGGCGGAAGAGAGCAGAACTGTCTGTCGTGCACAGGGTTAAGCAATTGATGGGGCGGGGATGACCGGACGAAAGATGGCGCTGACCGAAGAACTGGTGGCGCGTTGCCATCGCGAGGTTGCCGATACGGGCCCTGATCCCGATGCCATGCATCTCGACGACGCCGACTATGAGGCGATGATCGATGAGACGCTTGCCGCGCATCCCGACAATGGACCGCTATGGCTGTTCGCCTACGGTTCGCTGATCTGGAAGCCCGAGGTGGAGCACACCGATGAAAGGGTGGCGCTGGCGCGCGGCTGGCACCGGTCGTTCTGCATCAGCATGAACCGATGGCGCGCAACGAAAGAACAGCCCGGACTGATGATGGGCATGGATCGCGGCGGCCAGTGCAAGGGCGTGGCGCTCAGGCTGACGGACGGCGACCGGCGCGAGCAGCTCGACAAGCTGTTTCGCCGCGAGATGACGCTGAAGCCCTCGACCTACAAGCCGCGCTGGCTGAACCTCGCTACCGACGAGGGGCCATTGACAGCGCTCGCCTTCGTCATCAACCGCCAAGGCCACGCCTATGCCGGCGCGCTCGGCGAGGACGAGGTGGTCGAGCGGCTGGCGACGACCTGCGGCCATTGGGGTTCTGCGGCGGATTACCTCTACAATGTGGTCAAGAACCTCGAAGAACGGGCCATCCACGACCGGCATCTGTGGCGGCTGCAGCATCTGGTGGCCGAGCGAATCGTTGCGCGCGGCTGACCGCCAGAACGCCGCATTCGCGCCGTCTGGCGTCGGAATTTGGTTTGCCGCCCAATGCATTTGTTTCTATAGTTGCGGCGTCGTCGGTTCCGTTACGGAATCAAGAGGGAATGCGGTAAGGGCCTGTTGGAGGCCCGAAGCCGTGGCTGCCCCCGCAACTGTATGCGGCTAGCTCTCCCCAAATGCCACTGAAGCTTGCTTCGGGAAGGCGGGGAAGGGTGTCGATCCGCAAGCCAGGAGACCTGCCGGCGACAGGCACTTATCTCTGTGCCCTCGGGTGGAGGGCGAAAGGACTTACGATGAACACTGTTTCTGCTCTCGGCACCGACGTCTCTTCGCAGTCGCGTAGCATGCAGCTCGCACTTGCCGCGCTGCTCGGCCTTTTTGTTGTTGGCTTCCTCGGGTTCTCGCATATGGACGTGGTGCACAACGCTGCCCACGACTATCGCCACTCGATGGCTTTCCCCTGCCACTAACCAAGGCGATCCAATCATGTCGATCTTCAGAAACGTCGTGTTCATCGCGGCGATCAGCGGCCTATTGGCCGGCGTGGTCCTTGCCGCACTCCAGACCTATGCAACCGATCCACTAATCTTCAAGGCGGAGACATATGAGAATGCCGGCGGCGGCCATGAGCATGCCGCTGCTGCGCCAGCGGCTGGCACCGAGGCCACAACGCCGGCAGCCGGCACCGAAGCCGCGGCACCCGCGGCGGCTCCCGCTGAAGAAGAGGCAGAGGCCTGGGCTCCCGCCGACGGCGCCGAGCGTTTTGCCTATTCGGCGCTGGCCAACATCGTCAGTGGCATCGCTTTCGCCTTGATCCTTGTCGCCGTTTCCGAATTCGCCGGTGGCATCGCCAACTGGCGCCAGGGCGTGTTCTGGGGGTTCGCCGGCTTTGCGGTGTTCACGCTTGCGCCGGGCCTTGGCCTGCCACCGGAACTGCCGGCCATGCCGGCGGCCGATCTCGTGTCGCGCCAAATCTGGTGGAGCTCGACGGTGGTTGCAACGGCTGTGGGTCTTGCGCTGATTGCCTTCCGGCAGTCGCTGCCGCTCGCCATCCTTGGCGTGGCGCTGATCGTTGCGCCGCACATCGTTGGTGCGCCGCAGCCCGAAAGCCACGACTCGCCGATCCCCGCCGACCTGCACCACAGCTTCGTCGTCGCCGTCACCATCACCAATCTGGTGTTCTGGATCGTGCTTGGCGCGGCAGTCGGCATGGTGCGCAATCGCTTCATGGGTGCGACGCCAGCGCTGCAAGGCCGCCTTGCCTGAGAAGCTGACCTTCCTGCTCGGTGGCGCGCGCTCCGGCAAGAGCGCGCATGCCGAGCGGCTCATCACGCAGTTTCCTGCGCCGTGGACGTATATCGCCACGGCGCAGGCCTATGACGACGAGATGCGCGAGCGCATTTCGATCCATCGCGGCCGCCGCGGCGAGGGCTGGCGAACGCTCGACGCGCCACTCGATCTGGTGGGCGCGCTTGGCAGCGTGCCCGATGGCGAACCGGTGCTGGTCGACTGCCTGACACTCTGGCTTACCAATCATCTGCTGGCCGATCATGACGTCGAGGCCGAATGTGCGGCGCTCGTCGAGGTGCTGTCGCGTCCGCGCGGGCCGTGGTTCGTGGTCTCCAACGAGGTCGGGCTCGGCATTGTGCCCGACAATGCACTGGCCCGCCGTTTTCGTGACGATGCCGGCAGGCTCAATCAGAAGGTGGCGGCGGTGGCCGGCGAGGTGCTGTTTCTGGTCGCCGGCCTGCCGATGAAGGTGAAATGATGAAGACGATCGACGAACGGGAAGCCGAACGCCACCGCGCCAAGATGGCCAAGCGCAAGGCGGTGCAGGATGCCGAGGTCGCCGGCAAGACCATCGTCGAGAAGGGCCTGCTGGTCGTCAACACAGGTCCCGGCAAGGGCAAGTCGACGGCGGCCTTTGGTCTGGCGTTGCGCATGCTCGGCTACGGTCAGCGGGTCGGAGTGGTGCAGTTCATCAAAGGCGCCTGGCATTCTGGCGAGCAGGACGCTTTCGCCGCATTCGGCGATCGTGCCGTCTGGCACACGATGGGTGAAGGATTCACCTGGGAGACGCAGGATATCAAGCGCGACATCGCCGCTGCCGAAGCAGCCTGGGCAAAGGCACAGGAACTGCTGGCCGACCCGACAATTTCGCTTGTCGTGCTCGACGAGCTCAACATCGCGCTGCGCTATGACTATCTCGATCTGGATGCAGTCGTCGCGACGTTGAAGAACCGTCGCGAGGGGCTGCATGTCGTCGTCACCGGCCGCAACGCCAAGCCGGCGCTGGTCGAGGCAGCCGATCTTGTGACCGAGATGGGCGCGACCAAGCACCATTTTGCAGCTGGCGTGAAGGCGCAGAAGGGTATCGAGTTCTGAGCGCCTGTGGCGGTCAGAACCAGAAGATGAAAGCGATCAGCCCGAGAGTGCCGACCATCAGCGCATCGGCCGTCCAATAGAGCCGGAGTGCGGCGCGGATATCGGCCGCAGTAGCTTCACGGCGTCCGCCATCGCCCATGAGGGCGTCGTCGACCATGACGCCACCATAGGCACGCGGGCCGGCCAAGGCGAGGCCCAGAGCGCCGGCCATCGCCGCTTCCGGCCAGCCGGCATTGGGGGAGCGGTGCTTTTTCGCATCGCGCCAGACTGCCTGCCATGCGCTGTGCGGGTCGGCGCCAGGGACGAGGAACGCGGCGAGCACGATGGCAAGTGCGGTCAGGCGCGAGGCCGGCAGGTTGATGAGGTCGTCGAAACGGGCGGCGGCCCGGCCAAAGGCTTGGTGGCGGCTGGTGCGATGACCGATCATCGAATCGGCGGTGTTGGCGGCCTTGTAGGCGGCACCGCCGGCGAAGCCGAAGACGGCGAGCCAGAAAGCGGGAGCGGTGATGCCGTCGGAGAAGTTTTCGGCCAGGCTTTCGATGGCGGCGCGGCTGACGCCTGCTTCGTCGAGGCGCTCAGGGTCGCGGCCGACGATCTGCGACACCGCCTTGCGGCCGGCAATGATACCGCCGCTGTCGAGCGCGTCGGCGACCGCCTTCACATGGCTGCCGAGGCTGCGCTGGGCGACGAGGCTGGAAGCGGCGATGGCGGTCAGGAGCATGCCGAAGGGCAGCAAACCGAAAAGGCGCTCCATGGCGAAGGCGATTGTGGCGGGCACTGTGACGATGACCGCAAGAGCAACCACGCCCAGAAAACGGCGCCTGGCGTCGGTATCGGTGGCGCGGTTGAGGCGGTCGTCGAGAAAGGATATCAGCTTGCCGATCCAGATCACCGGGTGGCCGATGGCACGCACCAGCCGATCCGGGTAACCGAGACCGAGTTCGAACAGAAGCGACAGGAAGGCGAGCGGAAAAGACATGACGCTTCTTGCAGGACGTAGGACAGGGACCGTGGACCACGGCGGCAGCCTGGAACGGGCGAGGGCGCTGTTTCCGGGAGCGCCCGAGCCATTCGTCGACCTGTCGACCGGGATTAATCCAAACTCCTATCCGCTTTTCGAGCTGCCTGCCACAGCCTTGTCGCGCCTGCCCGAGCCGGGCCGGGCGCGCGACCTCGCAGCGGTTGCCGCCACTGCCTATGGCGCACCCTCGGCGGCCAATGTGGTGCCGGCGCCGGGCACGCAGATTCTGCTGCCGCGCATCGCCTCGCTGGTGCGGCCGGGCCGCGCCTTCGTGCTCGGGCCGACCTATCAGGAGCATGCGCGGGCGGCGGCGATCGCCGGTCACCAGGTTGCGGAAGTGCGCTCGTTCGAGCGGCTTGCCGAAGCCGACCTCGCGGTGGTGGTCAATCCGAACAATCCTGACGGTCGCGTTGTCTCCCGTGCCGACCTCCTCGGCCTTGCCGAGAAGCTGCGCGCCAAGGGCGGGCTGCTGGTCGTCGACGAGGCGTTCATGGATGTCGGCCCGCAGGCGCAGAGCCTTGCCGGCGACGTCGAGCAGGGTGGCCTCGTGGTGCTGCGCTCCTTCGGCAAGTTCTACGGGCTGGCCGGCATCCGTCTCGGCTTCGCGCTGGCCCACCCAGATATCGCCGGTCGACTGGAGGAGGAACTGGGGCCTTGGTCGGTGGCCGTGCCGTCGCTCGAATACGGCGTCAAGGCACTGTCGGATGCGGACTGGCAGCGTGAGATGCGGACAACGCTGGCGCATGCCGCGCATCGTCTCGACCAGGCCTTTGCCCGCGCCGGTGTGATCGTTACCGGTGGCACGTCGCTGTTCCGTCATGTCGACATCCCCGACGCCGCCGGCCTGTTCAAGGCGCTGGGGCGCGAGGGCATACTGGTGCGCAGCTTTGCCGACCGGCCGACGCAGTTGCGCTGCGGCCTGCCGGGCACCGAGATCGAGTGGCGGCGGCTTGACATTGCGCTTGGCGACTGGGCGCAGGACCGGCAGCCCGTCGGCGAGGGAGCTGTGTCTTGATCTACGTCAGCCCGCTTTCCAGGATTGAAGATACGGTTCGGCGTGTTGGCGCCGAGCGCCTGATTTCGCTGCTGTCGGTTGGGACCGAGATGGTACGGCCCGTGGCCATCCGGGCCGAAAACCATCTGTTGATGAACATGCACGACATCGCTGCCCCGCAAGACGGCATGACACTGCCTGGCGAGGCGCATGTGCGGCAGCTGCTGGACTTCGCCCGTGCCTGGGACCGCTCGCGGCCGCTGGCGATCAATTGCTGGGCTGGCGTGAGCAGGTCGACGGCGTCCGCCTACATCATAGCGGCGGCATTCGATCCGTCGCGCGACGAGACGGAGCTTGCCCTGCTGTTGCGGAGGCTTTCCCCGACGGCGACGCCCAATCCACGGCTGATTGCGGTGGCAGACCAGATTCTGGGACGCAACGGGCGGATGGTCGCTGCTATCGCTGCGATTGGGCGTGGCGCCGACTGTTTCGAGGGCGTGCCGTTCGGGCTGGAGCTTTAGAGCAGCGAGGGTCAGCCTGGCCGGTCGTGCGGCCTTCGAGGCTCGCCCGCCGATCACTGCGCGCGACAGGTGCAGGTTGTGCGGGCTCGCACCTCAAGATGAGGGCTGTCGTGCGTCGTCCCACAACTGCAGTCAAAGCTGAAGTTTAGCTGCGCTGGGAACGGTCACCGTCCCGGGCGAATGGTGGCCTGGCGCTGCCGGTCCTCATCCTGAAGTGCGAGCCTGCACGACGTTGTCGTTGAGCCGCTGTCCTCGCTGGGCGAGCCTCAAAGGACGCGCTACGCCAGCCACTCGGCCAGCTTGGCCTTGCGGATGTCTTGCAACAACTGGATGAAGCCCTGGGCCTGATGCGCCGCGGTCAGGCGGCCTTTTTCCACCGTCGCAATAGCGGCATTGCCGACCACGCCGTGCGGGTTGAGGTCGCTCGCGATCCACGAGAAGCCATGTGGGCCATGCGAGCGCAGCAGGTCGAATTCGGCCTCGGTACGCTCGAAGCTGGAGGCAAAGTCCTGGGCCCTGGCCATGTCGACCAGTTCAGGGCGGAAGTGCAGCATCAGCGACGTCTCGACATCGCCGCCGTGGATGCCGAGCTGGATTTCGCGGGCAGAATAGAGGCCGTCGGGCGTGCCGAAGCGGCCCCAGCTCGAGCGCACCGACAGGGCACCGAAATGCACGCGCAATTCGCGCGAGACGATGCCCATCACCTCTTCGTTGCCGCCATGCGAGGTGACGAACACGAACTTGCGGATGCCGGCGCGGGCGATCGAGGCGCCGAGTTCGGTCCAGGCGTCGACCAGCATGTTGGCGGGCAGGCTGAGCGTGCCGGGTGTCTGGATGTGCTCGTCGGACTTGCCGACTGCCTGGATCGGCAGGAAGCGGGCATCGAGATCGTCGGGCAGGCGGGCGAAGGTCTCGGCCAGCATGCCTTCCATGATGGCGAGATCGGTGGACACAGGCAGATGCGGGCCGTGCTGTTCGATGGCCGCGACTGGGATGACGGCGATCGTCGCTTCCGGATCGAGAGCGGTGAAATCGGCCGCCTTGAAGTCGCCCCACCAGACGCGTCGCTGTTTTTTCGTCACTGCCCGGCCTCGCCGCATGAAATTCGCCTCCGACTGAATATGTCAGCACGGGCGATTTTGTAAGGGGCGCCTACATGCGCACGCGTTCGGCCTTGGGATCGTACATCGGCTTCAGAGATGCCTCTGCCGCGAAACGCTCGCCGGCGATCTCGATCTCGTAGCGGGAACCGAGCACGTCCGCCTCGGTCTCGTTGGCGCATGGCACGTAGCCGAGACCGATGGCGCCGCCAAGATGATGGCCATAATTGCCTGATGTGATCGTGCCGACGATCTCGCCGTCGCGCACGATAGCTTCATTGTGGAAGAGCAATGGCTCAGCGTTGGTGAGCCGGAACTGGACCAGCCGGCGGGCGAGACCGGCGTCGCGCTTGCGCAGCACCGCATCGCGGCCGATGAATTCGCCCTTGCCCGATTTCACCGCAAAACCGAGCCCGGCTTCCAGCACATGGTCCTCGTCGGTGATGTCGTGGCCGAAGTGCCGAAAAGCCTTTTCGATGCGGCAGGAATCGAGCGTGTGCAAGCCGCACAGTTTCAGGCTGAGATCGGCGCCGGCTTCCTCGATCGCTTCGAATACATGCGCCGCCTGGTCGGTCGACACATAAAGCTCCCAGCCGAGTTCGCCGACATAGGTGACGCGATGGGCACGTGCGAGGCCCATGCCGATCTCGACTTCCTGCCAGCTGCCGAATGGGTTGTTTTCATTGGAGAAATCGTTGGGGCTGACCTTCTGGATCAGCTCACGCGACTTCGGACCCATCAGGCAGAGCGCCGATTCTGCTGCGGTTACATCAGTGATTACGACGAATTCGTCGTTGAGATGCTTGCGGAACCAGGCGAGGTCGCGCTGGAGCGTGGCGCCGGGCACGACTGCCAGGAAGGCCGTTGGCGAAAGACGCGTGACCGTCAGGTCGCTCTCGATACCGCCGCGCTCGTTGAGCATCTGGGTGTAGACGATTTTTCCTGGTTCAACGTCCATGTCGTTGGCACAGAGGCGCTGCAGATAGGCCAGCGCATCGCGGCCTTCGATCCTGATCTTGCCGAAAGAGGTCATGTCGAACAGGCCGACGCCGTTGCGGACGGCGAGATGCTCGTCGCGCTGGTTGTCGAACCAGTTCTGCCGCTTCCAGGAGTATCTGTATTCGCGTTCCTGACCTTCGCGGGCAAACCAGTTGGCGCGCTCCCAGCCGGCGACTTCGCCGAACACGGCGCCGCGCGCCTTCAGATGCTCGTGCAGCGGCGAACGCCTGATGTTCCGCGATGTCGCCATCTGGCGATAGGGGAAATGGTCGGCATAGAGCAGGCCGAGCGTCTCCGAGACGCGCTCCTTGAGATAGCGGCGGTTCTTCTGGAACGGCTGGGCGCGGCGGATATCGACCTCCCAGAGGTCGAACGGCGCCTCGCTATCATGGATCCACTGCGCCAGCGCCATGCCGGCGCCGCCTGACGAGACGATGCCGATGGAGTTGTAGCCGGCGGCGACCCAGTAGCCACCGACTTCAGGCGCCTCGCCGAGATAATAGCGGTCGTCGGGGGTGAAGCTCTCGGGGCCGTTGAAGAAGGTGTGGATGCCAGCGGTTTCCAGCATCGGCATCCGGTTGACGCCCATTTCCAGGATCGGCGCGAAATGGTCCATGTCCTCGGGCAACTGGTCGAAACAGAAATCCTCGCGGATGCCGTCCATGCCCCAGGGTTTTGCGACCGGCTCGAAGGCGCCGAGCATCATCTTGCCGGCGTCTTCCTTGTAGTAAGCGCACTCGTCGGGCACGCGCAGCACCGGCAGGCGGCCGAGGCCGGGAACAGCCTCCGTGACGAGGTAGAAATGCTCGCAGGCGTGCAGCGGGATGGTAACGCCGTTCCGGGCGCCAAGCTCGCGCGCCCACATGCCGGCGCAGTTGACGACGATGTCGGTCTCGATGGTCCCCTGTTCGCCGCCTTGCGCCCATGACACGCCGGAGACGCGGCCGTCCTTGGTATGGACCTTGGTGACCTTGACGTTTTCGATGATCCTGGCGCCGCGCTGGCGTGCTCCCTTGGCCAAGGCCATGGCGATGTTGGCCGGATCGCACTGGCCGTCGAGCGGCAGGTGCACGGCGCCGACCACGTCGGACACATTGAGATGCGGGTACATCTCCTTGACTTCATTTGGCGAAATCTCGCGCACGTCGACATTGAAGGCGCGCGCCAGCGACGCCTGGCGGTAGATCTCGTGCTTGCGCTCCTCGGTCAGAGCCACAGTGATCGAGCCGACCTGGCGCATGCCGGTGGCGACGCCCGTCTCTTCCTCGAGCTTGACGTAGAGATCGGCGGAGTATTTCGCCAGCCTTGTCATGTTCTGCGAGGCGCGCAGCTGCCCGATCAATCCCGCCGCGTGCCATGTCGTGCCTGATGTGAGCTGCTTGCGCTCCAGAAGCACGATGTCGGTCCAGCCGAGCTTCGCCAGATGGTAGGCGACAGAGCAGCCTGACACCCCGCCGCCGATGATGACGGCGCGGGCACGGGCGGGGATTTCGGTCATGCGGCTGTTCTCTCGTAGCTGTTGGCGAAGCGCCTCAGGCGGCCGGCGGCCTCCCTCAACACGTCGTCGGGCTGGCACAGGCTGATGCGGATGTGGCCTGCGGCAGCGTCACCGAAGCTGACACCCGGCATGACCGCGACCTTTTCCGCCTCGAGCAGGTCCCAGGCGAATTTTTCGCAGTCGGGCTCGATGGCGCTGACATCGAGCATGACATACATGCCGCCTTCCGAGCCGCGCACGGTGACGTTGTTCAGCCCGCGCATCTGGTCGATGAACAGCGTGCGGCGGCCGGCATAGGTGCTTGCTATCTGCTCGACGCCGAAATCGTTTTCGAGCGCCTCGATCGCCGCGCGGCTGACGAAGTCGGTCAGGCCATAGGTGGTGACGAGGTTGAGGTTGATGACCAGCGAGATGAGATCGGCGGGGGCAGTGAGCCAGCCGATGCGCCAGCCGGTCATGCCGTGGCTCTTGGACATCGAGTTGATGATGAGCGTGCGCTCGGCCATGCCGGGCAGAGCCCGCGGCGACACATGCTCGCCGCCGCCGAGCGTCCAGTAGACCTCGTCGGAGAGCAGCCAGAGATCGCGGCGGATGCAGAGCTCGGCGATCTCCTCCAGGCATTTCCTGGAATAGACAGCCCCGGTCGGGTTGTTGGGCGTGTTGATCAGGATCGAGCGCGTGTTGGGCTTCAGTGCCTTCTCGATCTCCGCGGCACGCGGCTGGAAGCCGTCGGCGGCGTGGGCCTCGACGACGGTGTAGCTGGCACCGGCGGCGCGGAACGTACCGGGGTAGGTGGCATAATAGGGCGCCACGACCACGGCGTGGTCGCCCGGATCATGCGTTGCCTGGACCGCGGCGTAGAGCGCCGCCTGGCCGCCCGGCGTGGCGATGATTTCGGAAAGTGCGGTGTCGACGCCGGTGCAGCGCGTGGAGATCCTGGCCATGGCGGCACGCAGACGCGGCAGGCCGGGCAGTTGCGTGTAGTGGTGGAAGCCAGCGCGCACGGCGTCGACGCAGGCCTCGACAGTTTCAGCCGGCGTGTCGAAGTCGTGGTCGCCGACCGACAGCATGATGATGTCTTCGCCGGCCTGCTTTCGCGTCATGGCGGCGAAATGCACTTCCCAGCCGTCCTTGCCCGAGGGAACGATGCCGGAGATGCGGGAGGATGGTTTCGGCATCTCAGGCTCCCGCTTCCTGCAAGGCCGCCAGGCGGGCGAGCGTCAGCCTGCTGGCGCCGTCGAGCCGGGGCGTAAGCGACCCGTAGCCAGGAACCGAAGGGTGCGGGGTGCCGCCGGCATGGTTGTGCGTGGCGGTAATGACCAGCACATGCGCGCCAGCAGCCTGCGCCGCGCGAATGCCGGCCGGCGCATCCTCGAACACCAGGCAGTCCTCCGCCTTGTGGCCAAGCCGCTGGGCGCCGAGCAGGAAGCAGTCGGGAGCAGGCTTGCCGTTGGCGACGTCCTCGCCGGTGACCATGATTGGAGGGACAGGCAAGCCGGCGGCTTCGAGCCTGCGGAGCGCCAGCCGGCGCGGTGCCGAGGTCACGATCGCCCAGCGCTCGACCGGCAGGGCGTTGAGGAAGTGTGCTGCGCCATGAATGGGTTCGATGCCCTCGACGTCGTCGAATTCGGCCTGGGTCAGCTCCTCGATCTCGGTCATCAGGTCGATGCCGGGAAGGTTCAGTCTGGAAATGGTTTCGAACGCCCGGACGCCATGGATGGTCGGCAGGAAGCTCTCCACGTCGAGGCCATGCTTGATCGCCCAGGCGGTCCAGACGCGTTCAGTCGAGGCGATCGAGCTCAGGATGGTGCCGTCCATGTCGAACATGAAGGCGCCAAAGCCTCGATTGGAAAAGGGAGGTGTCATTAGGAGCGCAGCCTTTCGTTTTCGGGATCCCACAAGGGTCTATCCTGCTGGACCGTGGCGCTGAAGCGCTCCCCGAAAATCTCGACTTCGATGGGTGCGCCCGGCACGGCCAGATCGGCACGCAGCATGCCCAGCGCGATCGATTTGTCCACCCTGTGGCCCCAGCCTCCTGACGTGGTCTCACCGACAATCTGGCCATTGTGCCAGAGCGTCGACATATAGGGCGCGTCGCATTCGCCCGGATTGTCGATGACAAGCGTGACGAAACGCTTCGAAACGCCCTGCTGCTTTTCGCTGAGCAAGGCTGCCTTGCCGCGGAAGTCGGGCTTGTCCCATTTGACGAAGCGTTCGAGCCCGCCCTGCAGGATGGTGTAGTCGGTTGAAAGGTCGCCCTTCCAGGCGCGGTAGCCTTTTTCCAGCCGCAGGCTGTCCAGCGCGAACATGCCGAAGGGTTTCAGGCCATGTGCCTGGCCGGCGGCCCAGACCGCGTCGAATACCGTCTTTGTGTCGGCAACCCTGGTGTGGATTTCCCAGCCGAGCTCGCCGGCGAAGGACACGCGCACCAGCTTGGCCCAGCGTCCGGCGATGTCGGTTTCCTGATGCGTCAGCCAGGGTGCCGAGAGGTCTGCCTCGCAGACTGCGGCCAGGATCTTCCGCGCATTGGGTCCGGCGAGGATTTGCGTCGAATATTCCTCGGTGCGGTCGATGAGCTTGAAGGTGGCGTCGGCAGGCATGTGCGACTTCAGCCATTCGAAGTCGTGCCATTGGGCGACGGCGGCGGTTATCAACGTCATCAGGTCTTCGGAATGGCGGACCACCGACATCTCAGTGACGATGCGGCCGTGATCGTCGGCGAAATAGCACAGCCCGATGCGGCCGACCTTGGGCACCGTGCCGGTGACTTGCGTCTCAAGCCATGCGGCAGCACCTGGGCCGTCGAGGTTGAAACGCGAGAAGCCGGGCAGGTCGAGGATGCCGGCGGCATCGCGGACGGCGAGGCATTCCTCGCGGATGCGCTGCTCCCAGGGGCCGGAACGGGCGAAGGTCTGGGTCGATTGTTCCGAGGTGTCGTCGCCGGGCCGGGCATACCAGGTGGCGCGCTCCCAGCCATTATAGGCGTTGAACTGCGCGCCGAGGGCGGCGATACGGTCGTGGATGGGCGAGAGCTTGCGGTTACGCGCCGCCGGCCAGGCGTGGCGCGGGAAGTGGATGGCGTATTCGTGGCCGTAGACCTCCATGCCCTTGGCGACAGCGTAGTCGGGCGCTGAGGCAAACGAAGTGAAACGGCGCGGGTCGCAGGACCACATGTCCCACTCGGTTTCGCCCTGGGTGACCCACTCGGCCAGCACCTTGCCGGCGCCGCCGGCCTGGGCGATGCCGAAGGTGAAGACGCAGGCCTCGAAGGCGTTGGGCACGCCGGGCATCGGGCCGATCATCGGGTTGCCGTCGGGCGCGTAGGGGATGGGGCCGTTGATGATCTTGGACAGGCCGGCGGTGCCAAGGATGGGCACCCGGCGGACGGCATCGTCGAGATACCATTCCAGCCGCTCGAGATCGTCGGGATAGAGCTGGAAGGAGAAATCGTCGGGCATCCGGTCGTCAGGCGTTGCCCAATGAGCGCGGCAATTGCGCTCGTACGGGCCGAGATTCATGCCGTTCTTCTCCTGGCGGAGATAGTAGGAGCTGTCGACGTCGCGCAGCAGCGGCAGTTTCTTGCCTGCTTCCCGCGACCATGCGGCGAGCTCGGGGATCTCGTCGAACAGGATGTACTGGTGGCTCATCACCATCATCGGCACGTCGCGGCCAAACATCTTTCCGACCTCGCCGGCGCGATAGCCTGCAGCGTTGACCACTTTTTCGCAGCGGATCTCGCCCTGCTCGGTCGAGACCACCCATTCGTCCTTGTCGCGATGGACCGAAATCACCGGGCAGAAACGGACGATCTTCGCGCCCATGTCGCGCGCGCCCTTGGCCAGCGCCTGGGTCAACTGCGCCGGGTCGATGTCGCCGTCGCTGGGATCGTAGAGCGCGCCCTTCAAGTCGTGTGTCTCGACGAAGGGGTAGCGGCGCCTGATCTCGTCGAGGCCGATGACGTCGATGTCCATGCCCTGGTAGCGGCCCATGCCCTTGGCGCGCTGGAACTCCTGCATGCGCTCCCTGGTGTGGGCGAGGCGGATCGAGCCCGTGACGTGGTAGTTCATCGGGTAGTCGACCTCGGCCGCGAGCCCGCGATAGAGCTCGGTCGAATAGCGCTGCATGTTCATCAGCGACCAGGACGAGGAGAAGGTGGGCACGTTGCCGGCGGCATGCCAGGTCGAACCTGAGGTCAGCTCGTTCTTTTCGAGCAGCACGCAATCGGTCCAGCCTGCCTTGGCGAGGTGATAGAGCGAGGAAACGCCAACCGCGCCTCCACCGATGATCACCACGCGTGCCGTGCTCGGCAATTCCGCCATGTGTTCCTCCCAAAACGCGATCAGTAGACCGGCGGTGCCACGACCCAGATGACCACTGCCGGCACTGAACCCGGGTTTCGCCACCGGAATGGCTTGTGGTCGAAGCGGAAACTGTCGCCTTCGCCCAGGCTGTGCCAGGTGCCGTCGATCTCGATGTCGAAGCCGCCCGACACGACGTAGCCTGCCTCTTCGGTGGGGCGCGTCACCGGCTTGGCCATGCCGGCGCCCGGCGCGAAGATCGAGCGCAGCATCTCGAAGCTGCCACCGAGGTCGGGCGACAACAGTTCTTCGACCAGCCCGGATTCGTTGCTGCCGAGCGTACGCCGCCGGCCGGAGCGGACAACGACGCCACGCTCGACCTCAACAGGGGCTTCATGCGCAAAGAACAGGCTGATCGGCACGCCGAACAGTTCGGCAAAGGCCCTGAGATCGCCGATCGAGGGCGTCGACAGGCCGCGCTCGACCTGGCTGACCCAACCCACCGAGCGGCCAAGCTTGAGGGCGATCTCGGCCAGCGTCAGTCCGCGCGACTTGCGCAACGCGCGCAGGTCGTTGGCGAGCACATCGCCGGCGACGTCGCTTTCCTTGCGCAATGAGGCGGTAGCGTTACGGCTCAAGATCCGGCCTTCATGAAATTTCATCCACGAATTTCATGAGATGGTATCTTCGTGAAATTTTCAAGGGCTTTTTCATGGTCCAGCAAGTTTTGCTTGCGGGACTCTTGGCGACGGTGCAAAGGCTGGCCTCACGGGAGGCGGGGGCCGTTTCGAACACTATCGAAGCCAAGGGACCGTAAATGCTGGCACCTGAGCAAAAGCCGCTCGAACTGACTGACACCGAAATCGTCGACGAAGCGATTGTATCGCGGCGTTCGGTGCGCGCTTTCCTGCCGACTCCAGTCGAAGACAGCGTCATCAGAGACATTCTCGACGTTGCCGCGCGTGCGCCGTCAGGCACGAACATGCAGCCCTGGAAGGTCTATGTGACCTCGGGCGAGACGCTGCGCGGCATCGGCGACGCCATCCTGAATTCCGGCGTGCGCGCAGAAAAGGCCGTCTGGGACGAGTACAAATATTACCCCGACCAGTTCTTCGAGCCCTATCTCGGGCGTCGCCGCGCCAATGGCTTCGGACTCTACAGCACGCTCGGCATCGGTCGCCGCGACGTCGATCGGATGCGGGCCCAGCATGACCGCAACTTCGTCTTCTTCGATGCGCCCGTCGGCATGATCTTCACCATCGACCGCCGGCTCAACCAGGGCTCGTGGATCGACTATGGCATGTTCCTGCAGAACATCATGATCGCGGCGCGGGCGAGGGGGCTGCACACCTGCCCGCAGGCGGCGTTCGCACCCTACCACCGCCAGATCCGGCCGGTGCTCGGCATTCCGGAAGAAGAGGTCGTGGTCTGCGGCATGGCACTGGGCCACGAGGACACCAGCAAGCCGGAAAGCACGTTCCGCACCGACCGCGCGCCGCTCGACGAGTGGGTGCAATTCCTGAAATAGGTCAGTCGGGACAATGCCGGCGCCGCAAGCAGCGCCGGCAGGGATTGATCAGGCAGTCGGGCCGCTAGCCCTTGGGCGAGGCAAGTGGCTTCCGCGTTGTGGGGGCGGCCTTACGTTCTCGTCGACGCCTTCCACGCGGAATGATCGCGCCGAGATGCGGCTATATCTGTCGAACAAGGCGATCAGGCTTTGCCGGCCTTTCGCTCGGCGAGATAACGGCGCAGGCCGGCTTCGCCGCGCGGCGTTGTCCAGCGATGGTTCCAGGCGAAGGCGGGTCGGAGCAGCGGCGACAGCAGGCGCAGGATCGGCCGCTCGACGATGACCTGCCAGGTGAGCGCGACATGCGTGCCCGTGCCTGCAGGCGTGAGCACGGCGCGCCAAAGGCCGTCGAAATCGCCTGAGGTCCTGACCGCCACGACCTTGCCCGGCTCGAGTTCAACCGCTTCGAGGATGAAGTTCAACTCGTAGGGCAGAAAACCCCGGGCACGCGCGCGGACCTTGGCACCGACTGCCGGCTTGTCATGGGAGGTCAGTTTTTCCACGTTCTTGTAGACATCGCCCCACCATTTCGGCAGCAGCGTCGCATCGGCGAGCACGTCCCAAACCTGTTGCGGTAATGCTCCGGGGATTTCCCAAACTTCATCGAAGTGGAACGCGTTGCTGGCCATGACGCGGTGCCGATACCGATTTGCAGCTGCCATTCAAGCGGCAAACGATTTTAGTTCATCGGCGCCTTTTCGGCTACGGAAACTGCCGTCAGCCTTCGAACAGGCCTGAAATCGTCTCACGCAGCCATTGATGCGCGGTGTCGCCGTTGCGCCGCTGGTGCCATATCTGCTCGAAGGCGAACGATGGTATCGCAAATGGCGGATCGAAGGCGGCGAGACCGACCGCTGCCGGCACTGACGGATGCAGGCGCCGCGCGATGGTCAGCACCAGGTCGGTTCCGGCGACCAGCCCGGGGGCGACGCCCCAATGCGGCAGCACCAGCGCAATGCGCCGCTTGTGCCCGGCAGCCGCCAACGCCATGTCGACCTCGCTTTCGACATCGGCGCGGAGGGCAACGAGTGCATGGGGCCGTTCGAGATAGGCGGGAAGATCCAATCCGGCCGCTCCGCCTAGCGACGTGGCGTCGGCCAGGCAGGCGTAATCTTCCTCGAACAGCCGCTGCCGCCGGACGGCCTTGTCGAGCGTTTGGAAAACGCCGATCGCGATGTCGAGCTCCCCGTCCATGACCTGTGCGGCCATGGCTTCACGGCCGGCCTGGCTGACATGGAGGTCGATACTTGGCGCCTGGTGGCGCAACAACGGTAGCAGGCGCGGCAGCACGACAGTTGCGCCATAGTCGGACATTGCGAGGCGGAAGCTGCGGTGTGCGGTGGCCGGGTCGAAACCGCTCGGGGCGAGCAGGTCGTGCATGCGTTCCAGCGCCTCGGCGAGCCGGGGAGCAATTTCCAGGGCGCGCATTGTCGGCTGAAGCGCGCCACCGTGGCGGACCAGCAACGGATCGTCCAGCAGATGGCGGAGACGGCCAAGCGCGTGACTGATCGCCGGCTGGCTCTTGTTCAGTCGGACAGCGGCGCGCGAGACATGGCGCTCCGCAAGAAGCGCGTCGAGCACGACGAGGAGGTTGAGGTCGATGCCAGCAAGATTATTCATCTTGTGCATATTGCGGGTATGAATTGTGAATTTCCATCAGAATTTCGGATGTCCTACGCCTTGGGAAAACAAGGAGACGTGTCATGCCGAATCTAGGTTCATCCCTGCTCGCCGCAGCGCTGGTCGCTGGTGCCGCCATCCCGTTTCAGGCCGGCGCCAACGCCATGCTCGGGCGGCTGCTCGGCCATCCGCTCTGGGCCACGATGGTCTCGCTGGCCGTCAGCGTGGCCCTGGCCGTGCCTGTCATGCTGGCGTTCAAGGTGCCGGTGCCTGCCTTCGCGACTGCTGCTGCTTCCGGGCCCTGGTGGATATGGATCGGCGGCGCCGCGGGCGTTGTCTATGTCACGGCGGCGCTGCTGCTCGCGCCGAAGATGGGGGCGGCGAGCTTCATCGTTGCCGTCATCGGCGGGCAGATGATGGCGTCGCTCGTCATCGACCATTTCGGATTGATGGGGTTCGTGCAGCGCCCGGCCGGTCTCGCCAGGGTTGCCGGTCTGGTGCTGATCGCTGTTGGGCTCGTCGTCACCCAGTGGGCAAGTGCTGCTGAGGCAGGTTAGGCTCGACCCAGGGAGAGTGACCATGAAACAGAACGTCGTCCTGCGCGTGGCGCGACCCACGAACGATCTCGAGGCCATCGTCCGTTTCTACCGCGACGGCCTTGGCCTCGACGAACTCGCCCGCTTCGAAAACCACGACGGTTTCGATGGCGTGATGCTCGGCAAGCCGGGCGAAGCACATCATTTCGAGTTCACCCGCGCCCATGGCCACGATGCCGGCAGGGCGCCGACGAAAGACAATCTCGTCGTGTTCTATTTGCCCGACGCCGACGACTGGCAGGCGGCGATCGCGCGCATGAAGGCGCATGGCCATCAGCCGGTGCCGTCCTTCAATCCCTATTGGGACAGGCGCGGCGTGACCTTCGAGGACGGCGACGGCTACCGCGTCGTGCTGCAGAATGCCGCCTGGGGCGCGCCCTCAGCCGGCGTCACCTGACCTCGTAGCCGACTTCATCAGATGCATGGCACAGCATCTTCCAGAACGAGCGGGCGAAGGAGCGGAAGACATAGAGGTCGAAGCTGTCGGGGCCGCTGCGCTGGATCTGGGTGAAGACGTCGTGGTGGGTGGTCGAGATGCCGGAACCCTGGGGAAAGGCGGCCAAAGCAAAGTCGACGGCAAAAAGCTTTGCCAGCACCCATTCCGATTTCGGGCCGCCAATTCGGATCGCCGTGCGTCCATGCGACAGGTCGGTGATCGTGCCGATCGCCGCGGTGACCTTGCCGGCAAAGGCTGTGGCAAGTCCTTCCGAAGCGTCTGATACCAGGAACTTTCCGGGGGCAAATCCGAAGGCAGTATAGCGCTCGGACGACGCGCCGGTGCCCGCACCGTCGGCCAGCTTGAGGCCGGTGACGGAACCGATCGTTGCCATCAGCTTTTTCTCCTCGCCCGGCCAGGCGGCAAGCTGGACAATCGAGCCGGGTGCGATCTCGGACAAGGTTACGCCGACGCCATCGACGAAATTGCCATGCGAGCCGGGCCGGAATACCGGTTCGAGCGGTGAAAGCTGCTCAACCATGCATGCGCTTCCCTTCAGGATCGAAGAAGTGGTGGCTGACGATTTCCACCGGGCCGAAGCGGTTGCGCAACGGGTCGGAAACGTGAGCACGCTTGCCATGGCGCGCCTTGCCGCCCGAGACCAGCGCAAGTGCTATGTACTTGCCGAGCGCCGGCGAGAAGCAGGCGGCGGTGATATGGCCGAGCGATCCGTGCGGATTGGCGGTATCGACCTCTTCAACGATGTGCGCGCCGCCGCTGAGCGGGCGGTTGTCGAGTGAAATCAGGCCGACGAGTTCGAGCCTGCCCGAGGCGGAAAGTCCCTCGCGGTCCATCATGGCCGAGCCGATGAAGGGCTTTTTCTTGGACAGCATCCAGCCGAGATGGAGGTCGCGCGCCGAGGTGCGGCCGTCGATCTCGGCACCGGTGACGTGGCCTTTTTCGATGCGCATCGTGCCCAGGGCCTCGAGCCCATAGGGAACCATGCCAAAAGGCTTGCCGGCCTCGATCAGCGCTTCCCAGACATGGGTGCCGTGGCCGGCGCCGGAATAGACCTCGAAGGCCATCTCGCCGGAGAAGGAGAGCCGGCAGATCATGACTGGCGCGCCTGCGATCTCACCATGGACAATGCCCATGAAGGGCAGGGCCTCGTTGTCGACCCTGGTGCCGGTGACACAGGAGGCGAGGATTTCGCGCGCCCTCGGTCCGCCGATCGCCGCACCAGCCCACTGGTCGGTGACGGAGGTGAGGTGCACCTTGAGGTCAGGCCAGACGACATCGAGAAAATATTCGAGATGCTGCATGACCTTGCCGGCATTGGCTGTGGTCGTGGTCATCAGGAAATCGTGCTCGCCGAGCCGCCAGGTGGTGCCGTCGTCGAAGACTAGGCCGTCCTCGCGCAGCATCAGGCCGTAGCGCGCCTTGCCGACGGGCAAGGTCGAAAAGACGTTGGAATAGACGCGGTCGAGGAACTCGGCGGCATCCGGCCCCTGGACGGCGATCTTGCCGAGCGTCGAGACGTCGACGATGCCGGCTGTTTCGCGGGTCGCTCCCGCTTCCCTGACATAGGCCTGCTCGATCGTCTCGCCGGGACCGCCATAGATCATCGGGCGGAACCACAGGCCGGCCGAATACATCGTCGCGCCGTTCTCCAGGTGCCAGTCATGCATCGGGGTCAGCCGGTCAGGCTTGAGGTCGCCGAAGCGCTCGGCGGCAAGCGCGCCGACGGAGACGGGTGCGTATGGCGGGCGGAAGCGCGTCGTGCCGACCTCGGGGATCGGCTTGCCCAGGGCTTCGGCCATGATGGCAAGGCCGGGCACGTTGGAGCCCTTGCCCTGGTCGGTCGCCATGCCGAGGGTGGTGTAGCGCTTGAGATGCTCGACCGAGACGAAACCTTCGAGGTGGGCGAGGCGGACATCGTCGGCCGTCACGTCGTGCTGGAAGTCGACGAAGGCCTTGCCCTTGGCCTTGATCTCGAAGACCGGCGCCGGGTTGGGGTCGAGCGGCGCGGGTTCGACGTCGGGCAGGGTGGTGGTTTCGAGTGCCGGCTGGCCCGCAGCCTTGCGACCGGCGGCGAAACCCTCGGAGATGGCTTCGGCTGTCGAGAACGTGCCGTTGAAGGCGCCGGCGCCGATCCAGCCCTTGCCGGCTTCGGGTGGCAGGAAGGCCTGCAGGTCGTCGCTCCAGAGCGGCCGCGCACCGGCCTGGCTGGCGAGGTGGATAGTCGGCGACCAGCCGCCCGAAACGACCAGGCAATCGGCGCCGATGTCGCGTGCGTTGCCCTTGGAAACACCTGATGCGGCGGAGAACGGGGCCAGCTTGACGCCGGACAGCTTCTTGCCGCCTTCGGTGCCGATCACTGCATGGCCGGTCAACAATTCAGCGCCGGCCTCGGTGGCAAGCTTGCGGCAGGCCGCGGAGACGTCGGGGCGCAGGTCGGCGATGGCGACGATCCTGGCTCCAGCCTTGGCGAGCGCTACGGCTGCGCGATAGGCGCTGTCGTTGTTGGCCAGAACGGCGATCTTCTCGCCCGGCAGCACGCCGTACTGATTGGCATAGCGCATCGCGGCGCTGGCCATCATCACGCCCGGCCGGTCGTTGCCGGGGAAAACCAGCGGCCGTTCGAAGGCGCCGGTGGCGAGCACGACGCTTTTTGCCCGGATGGTCCAGTGGCGGTGGCGCGGCGCGCCCCTGGCGGGCGCATCCTTGTGGTCGCCGACACGCTCGATGGCGGCAAGCGTATTGCCGTCATAGTAGCCCCAGACTGTGGTGCGCTTGAGCAGGCGGACATTGCCGTGGGCCTTGAGCTCGCCGACGACGTCGGAGGCCCAGGTTGCGGCGGGCTCGCCATCGATCTTCTCGCCCGACCAGTTGGCCGAGCCGCCGAAGCATGGATCGAGCTCAGCCAAGATGACCCGGGCGCCCGACTGGGCAGCCTCGAGGGCGGCGGCAAGGCCGGCGGGCCCGGAGCCGACGACAAGCACGTCGCAGAAGGCGTTCATGCGCTCATAGCGCGACGGATCGGGCGCGTGGCCGGCGCGGCCGAGGCCGGCGGCGCGGCGGATGATCTTTTCGCAGAGCATCCAGAAGCGGGTGCCCTTGAGCGGGCCGATCAGCGGACCCATGAAGGTCTTGTAGTAGAAGCCGGCGGAGATGAACTTGCCACCGAGCTGGTTGATGGCGCTGACGTCGTAGGCGAGCGAGGGAAAGCGGTTCTGGCTGACGGCGGTGAGGCCGTCATGGATCTCGACCATCGTCGCGGGAATGTTCGGCTCGCGGACCTCGCCGCGCAGCACCGTCACCAGGGCGTTCGGCTCATCGACGCCAGCGGTCAGCACCCCGCGCGGGCGGTGGTACTTGAATGAGCGGCCAAACAGCGAAACGCCATTGGCAAGCAGAGCCGAGGCCAGCGTGTCGCCCTGGTGGCCGGTATAGGCCGTGCCATCGAAGATAAAGCGGATGGTGCGCAGCCTGTCGATACGGCCGCCCGAGGGTGTGCGGCGCGGGCTCATGCCTTGGCTCCTGGCTTGCGGCGACCATGCGCGGGCGCGCCATGCTCACGTGCAAAGCGCACGCTTGAGATTTCGTGGGTAAGCGTGTCGCGGACGACAGCGAGATGGGCGCGGCAGCCGCCGGCATGCTGCCAGATCTCGTTGTGGAGGCCCGCCGGGTTCAGACGGTCATAGACGTAGGCGTTCCACGCCTCGGGATCGGTCGAAGCAGGATCGGGGCGGGTGCGGTTGCCGTCGCCCTGATAGGCGAATTCCGAGACGTCGCGCGGGCCGCAATAGGGGCAGGTGATCAACATGACATCAGGCCCCTAGTGCATCCGTGGCGTCGGACCCTGGCCCTTGTCGTCGATGACGGTGCCACGGCTGAAGCGGTCGAGCGTGAAGGGCGCGTTGAACTCGTGCGGCGCGTCCTTGGCGATGGTGTGGGCGAAGCAGAAGCCGGAAGCAGGCGTTGCCTTGAAGCCGCCGTAACACCAGCCGCAATTGAGATACATGCCGGGCAGGGGGCCGGTGGTGATGATCGGCGAGCCGTCCATCGACATGTCGCAGACCCCACCCCATGAGCGCAGCACGCGCACGGGCGCCAGCGACGGGAACAGCGCCAGCATCTCGCTCATGACTTCCTCGACGATGGGCAGGCTGCCGCGCTGGGCGTAGGAATTGTAGCCGTCTAGGTCGCCGCCATAGACAAGGCCGCCCTTGTCGGACTGGCCGACATAGAAATGGCCCATGCCGAAGGTCAGCACGGTGTCGAGAAACGGCTTCAGCGATTCCGAGACGAAGGCCTGCAGGACATGGCTCTCAATGGGCATGCGGTCGATGCCGGCAAGCTGCATCACCCGCCCGGTGCTGCCCGCAACTGCAACCGCGACTTTCCTGGCGCGAATCTCGCCACGACTGGTCGAGACGCCGGTGACCCGGTCGCCATCGCGCAGGAAGCCGGTGACTTCGCAATTTTCGATGATGTCGACGCCGCGGCGGTCGGCACCCCGGGCATAACCCCAGGCAACGGCATCGTGGCGGGCGGTACCAGCGCGTTCCTGCATCAGGCCGCCATAGATCGGGAAACGTGCCTGCTGCGACATGTCGAGCCCGGGCACGCGGCGGCCGATCTCAGCCGGCGTCATCAGTTCGGCGTCGACGCCGAGGTGGCGCATGGCGTTGCCCTTGCGCGCGAGGTCGTCGAGCTGACCGGGCGTGTGCGCCAGGTTGAGCACGCCACGCTGCGAGAACATGACGTTGTAGTTGAGGTCGTGGGAGAGGTTCTCCCACATCTTCATCGAGTGTTCGTAGAAGCGCGTGTTCTGCGGCAACAGGTAATTGGAGCGCACGGCGGTGGTGTTGCGGCCGACATTGCCGGAGCCGAGATAGCCCTTTTCCAGCACGGCAACGTTGGTGATGCCGAACTCCTTGGCGAGATAGTAGGCCGTCGACAATCCGTGGCCGCCACCGCCGATGATGACGACATCATACGAGGCCTTGGGGCTCGGCTTGCGCCACGCCGGCTTCCAGTCGCGGTTGCCGCTGAGCGCGTTCTTGAGAAGCGAAAAGGCCGAATATTCCGCCATACTTCATGTCATCCTTCAGGCTGCGCGGGGACACTACAGGCAGCACTGCTGCGATCAAGCCAATATTCCGCCATTGTTTTTCGTCAGGCCGACTTTCACATGGGCCAGCGCGCATCGGCTTGCCCGGCAAGATGCGCGTCTTTATCAATGGCTTGCCTTTTCATTCGGCAATCAGACCGTGAGTCGCTGACAAATCATGTTTTTTTCTACAGTCCGGCGCATTGCTGCCACCCTGTTCATCTTCACGGCCGTGCTTGTGGCGCAGGCCGCAGCGCAGGATGTCGGCAAAGCGCCGGCAGGCGTCGTCTCCGACCAGCAGGAGGTCATCTCCAGCCTTACCGCCAAGACGGATGCGCTGCAGAAGAAGATGGAGCTGAGTGCTGAAGACGATGCCGGTCTCGTCGATATCCGCCTGCAACTCGAGCAGCTGTCGCGTGAACTCCTGCAAAGCGGCGTCGCTTTCCGTCCACGCCTGATGGAGATCAACACCCGGCTCGAACAGCTTGGCAAGCCGCCGGCGGAGGGCCAGCCGGCCGAGCCTGCAGTCGTGACCAGCGAGCGCGAGAAGCTGAACGCCGAGAAAACCGAAATCAATGCCGTGCTCGGCGTTGCCGAGAACCTGTCGATCCGCATCGACAAGCTGATCAGCCAGATCACCGAGATACGCCGCGACCTGTTCCAGAACCTGCTGACCAAGCGCTACCAGATCAATTTCGCCCTGGGATCGGAGGTGGTCGACGCTTTCAAGACGGAGATGAACGACCTCTACCGGACGGTCGCATCCTGGATTCGTTTTGTTGCCAGCTTCAAGCTCAAGTCGATGCTGGCTGCAACGTTCTTCGCCCTGGGCGCGGCAGCGGTGATCATCATCGGCGGCCGGCGCATGTTCGGCCGGATGTTCGAACCCGACGGCAGGGTAGAGGAGCCGTCCTACCTCAGCCGGCTTTCGGTCGCCTTCTGGTCGACCTTCATGCAGTCGGCGGCACTGGTCGTGTTCCTTGGCGTCACATACTACCTGTTCGACTATTTCGAGGTGCTGCGCGGCGACATCGGTGCGATGCTGTGGTCACTGTTCTACGTCATCGCCATCGTGTTCTTCGTTTCGCGCCTTGGCATGGCCGTGCTGTCGCCCAGGCTGCCCAAGTGGCGGCTGATTCCGGTCGAAAGCCGTGCGGCGCGCTGGCTGATGCTTCTGATCACGGCGACAGCCCTCTTCACCGGCCTCGATTACTTCCTGAGCTCGGTCTACCGCGTGCTTGGATCGCCGCTGGCGTTGACCGTCGGCGAGGCGTTGACCTCGACCGTCGTGATCGGCGTGCTGGTCATCCTGATCGGGTTGGTCAAGCCGTTCGTCGATGAAGAAGGCCGTCCGAAACCGTGGCCGCGTCTCTTCCGCTACATCGTGCTTACCCTTGGCGGTGTCACGATCGCCGCGGCGTTGCTGGGCTACATCGGGCTTGCGCGCTTCGTGTCGCAGCAGATCGTCATTACCGGCACGATCCTCGCGACGATGTATATCGGCTTCCTGTCGTCACAGGCGATCAACGTGGAAGACGCCTTCATCAAGACGACGGTTGGCCGGCGCATCAAGCGGATGTTCACCCTCGACGATGCAACGCTCGACCAGCTTGGCCTCGTCACCAGTATGGTCATCAATCTGCTCGTGCTGATCGTCGGCGTGCCACTGATCCTGTTTACCTGGGGTTTCCAGCCAGGCGACATGATCACCTGGCTCTACCGCATCGGCTCGGGCTTCCAGATCGGCAGTTTCACCTTCTCGCCCGCCGGCCTGCTTTCCGGCGTCATGGTGTTTGCCATCGGCTATTTCGTGACGCGTTGGTTCCAGGGCTGGCTCGACGGTTCGGTCATGGCGCGCGGCAAGGTCGACGCCGGCGTGCGCAATTCGATCCGTCTCGCCATTGGCTATGCCGGCGTGGCGATCGCCGGGTTGATCGCGGTTTCGGCAGCCGGTATCGATCTTTCCAACCTCGCACTTGTTGCCGGCGCGCTCTCCCTTGGCATCGGTTTTGGCTTGCAGAATGTGGTGTCGAACTTCGTCTCGGGCCTGATCCTGCTGGCCGAACGTCCGTTCAAGGTCGGCGACTGGATCGTCGCGGGTGCCGTGTCTGGTACGGTCAAGAAGATCAGCGTGCGCGCTACCGAGATCGAAACCTTCCAGCGCCAGTCGGTGATCCTGCCCAATTCGGACCTGATCAACAGCGCGGTCGGCAACTGGACCCATCGCAACAAGCTCGGCCGCGTCGACATAAAGATTGGCGTAGCCTACGATTCAGACGCCAAGCGGGCCCACGAGATCATGCTCGACATCGTGCGCTCGCATCCGATGGTGCTGAAGAACCCGGAGCCTTTCGTGCTGTTTGCCAATTTCGGCCCGGCGGCGCTGGAATTCGAGATGCGGTTCTTCCTGGCCGATCTTCTCGGCAGCAATACCGTGCAGAACGATATCCGCTTCGGCGTCCTTGAGGCGTTCGAGCGCGAGAACATCGCCATCCCGTCGACAGCCCGCGCGCATGACGTCAAGCCGGCGGAAAAGTGGCCTGCCGACGACGAGCAGGTCGAGGCACAGGTGGCCGAACTCGAGGAAGCGCGCAGCAAACGCGCGGCACAAGCTGCGGCCGGCCGCAAGCCGGGAAGGTCCAAAAAGCCGGATCCGGAATGACGGCAGACGGGCTCGACCCAATTATGGCATGAACAAGGCATTCAGTTGCCGTTCAGCTTCAAACTCATATAAGCTCTCATGCAAACGGCGAAAATGCCTTGCTGAGATGAACAGGGGCGGTGGAAACACCGAGTGCAGAATGAAAAGGTTTCTTGTCGCCGCAGGCGCGCTGGTCCTGGCAATGTCGGGCGCCGCGCATGCTGCAAGCGCGGTAAACCTCGATGCCGAACCACGGACCCTGATCGTCACGGAAGGTGGCTCCAAGACGGAGCTTTCCCTTGCCGCCGGCGAAACGGTCGAGTTCTGCTCGAGCGGCTGCTTCGTGACCTTGCCCAATGGCGACCGCGAAGCGCTGACCGGTGGTGAAACAGTAGAGATTTCGGGCGGCGTCGCCCGCATCAAGTAAAGCTGGCCAACCTGCTGGCTAATGATCGAAAAGGCCGGGCATGTGCTCGGCCTTTTCTGCATTCTGCTAACGTCTGCTTAAGCATGACTAGCGAAATGACTGGTGCTCGTTTAGCATTCGGCCTCGACCTTAACCATCCGGAACCCGGTCGCCCGCTATAGCGGCAAGGGGTCCGGAAGGTTCACGCCGTCCGGCAAGGGGCAGGGCAGGCAGTTTTATGGATGCGCGTTCAGACAACAAGGCAGTACCACTGGCCGTCGATCTCGACGGCACGCTGATCGCCAGCGATTTGTTGTGGGAAGGACTTTTCGCCCTTCTCAAGAAGAATCCGCTCACCATCTTCATGGTGCCGTTCTGGCTGCTCAAGGGTCCCGCGCGTCTCAAGCAGGCGATTGCCGCTGCGGTCGACATCGATCCGGCAACCCTGCCATACCGGCCGGAAGTGCTGAAACGCCTGCGTGAAGAGCAAGCCAATGGCCGCCAGCTCGTCCTCGCCACCGGCACGCCACGCAAGTTTGCAGAAGCCATCGCTCGCCATCTCGGCCTGTTCGACGCCGTACTTGCCAGCGACGGCGGTGAAAACCTGACCGCCGAACGCAAGCGCAAGGCGCTTGTGGAAGCCTATGGCGACGGCGGCTTCGACTATGCCGGCAACAGCCGCCACGATCTCAAGGTGTTCGATGCCGCGCGTGATGCGATCGTCGTTGCGCCCGACCGCGCCGCCGCGCGCTGGCAGGCCAGCCACCAGTCCGAGCTCATAGAGACGCCGAAGCCCGATCTGCGCACCGTCCGCAAGATGTTGCGCGTCCATCAGTGGCTCAAGAATGTGCTGATCGCCGTGCCGCTCGTACTGGCGCACAAATATTTCAATACCGAGATGCTGGTGCCGGCGGTTCTGGCATTCATCTCGTTCAGCGCGGCGGCTTCGGCCATCTACATCGTCAACGACTTCTTCGATCTGGCGCTGGACCGGGTACACCCGACCAAGCGCGAACGGCCTTTCGCCAGCGGCAGGCTGTCGATCCCGTTCGGGCTGGCGTCGGTGGGCATACTGCTTGGCATCAGCCTCGCAACGGCGGCCTTCACGACAATCGAGTTTGCCGGTGTGTTGCTGGTCTATCTCGTTGCCACGACCGCCTACTCGCTTTCGGTCAAGCGCATGCTGCTGCTCGACGTGCTGACCCTTGCGGGGCTCTACACGCTGCGCATCCTGGCGGGTGCGGCGGCTACCGGCGTTGACGTGTCGTTCTGGCTGCTCGCATTCTCGATCTTCTTCTTCCTCTCGCTGGCACTGGTGAAGCGCTATGTCGAGCTGCGCTCGTCCAGCCTCAGTGTCGGCGAACGCATTGCCGGACGCGGCTACCGCATCGAGGACCAGGAGATCGTTGCCCAGGCCGGCATGGCGTCGGCGTTTTCCTCGGCGCTGGTTCTGGCGCTCTACATCGACAGCAGCGCAGTGCGCGAGCTCTACCAGCATCCCTGGCTGGTCTGGCCGCTGGCACCGATCGTACTCTATCTCACCATGCGCATCTGGATCCTTGCGCGGCGCGACGAACTGCATGACGACCCGGTTGTCTTCATCATCCGCGACTGGCGCAGCCAGATCGTCGTTTTCGCCGGTGCGGTGCTGCTTGTGGTGGCGGGACTGTGAGCGTGGGACTGGCTGATTACCAGAGCTTTGGCCGCGCCAATCCGGGCGCAAGCCAGGCGATCGATATCGACGAGGCAGAGAAGCTGCTGGCCGGCGGGACGGCACGCGCCGGATCGCTGCTCGCCTATGGCAATGGCCGCAGCTATGGCGACAGTTGCCAGAACAGCGCCGGTGCGGTCGTCGACATGCGGCCGCGCAAGCGCGTCTTATATTTCAATGCCGAGACCGGCTTGATCGAAGCCGAGGCCGGCGCGCTGCTCGCAGACATCATCGCTTACGCCGCCCCGCACGGGTTTTTCCCCGCGGTGGTGCCAGGCACCCAGTTCGTCACGCTCGCCGGCGCCATCGCCAACGACGTGCATGGCAAGAACCATCACCGTCGCGGCAGTTTCGGCTGCCATGTCGAGCGCCTGACATTGCTGCGCTCGGACGGGCGCACCTATGCCTGCTCGGCGGCGGAGAACGCCCGGCTGTTCTGGGCGACGATCGGCGGCATGGGGCTGACGGGCATCATCCTGTCCGCCGCGATACGGCTGATGCGTGTGCCTTCGCTCGACATTGCCGAGACGGTCAAGCCGTTCGGCAGCCTCGGCGAATATTTCGATCTTTCCGAAGCCGCCGATCGCGACAACGAGTATGCCGTGGCCTGGATCGACCAGATGGCCGGCGGCAAGCACGCCGGGCGAGGCCTGCTGCTTTCGGGCAACCACGCAACCTATGGCGCGCGGACGGCAGAGCGCGGCACAGCGAAACTTTCAGTGCCGTTCCAGCCGCCGCTGACCTTGCTCAACCGGCCTTTCCTGAAGCTGTTTAACGCAGCCTATGGCTGGCGGCGCGGCCGGCTGAGGGAAAGCCAGGCGAGCTACCAGAAGTTCTTCTTTCCGCTCGACGGGGTTGCCGACTGGAACAGGCTCTACGGTCCGAGCGGGCTTTACCAGCACCAGAGCGTCGTGCCCGAAGGGGTGGCCCGCGAGACCATACCTGCTTTGCTGGAGGCGGCGCGGCGCGCGGGGCAGGGCTCGTTCCTGACGGTGCTCAAGCGCTTTGGCAGCCAGCGTTCGCCGGCGCTGCTGTCGTTCGCGCGCCCCGGCTACACGCTGACGCTCGATTTTCCGAACCATGGCCGGCGCACGCTGGAGCTGCTTGCCGAACTCGACCGGATCACCGTGGGCGCGGGTGGCGCGGTCAATCCCTACAAGGACGCGCGCATGTCGGCCGAAACATTCGCCGCTTCGTTCCCGGACTGGCAGCGGCTCGAGGCGATGCGCGATCCGGCATTCATGTCCGACTTCTGGGCCCGCACCGCCGGCCGGCTGGGCGGGCGCAATGGCGAGACGGCGCAGGCGGCCGAGTAGGCGTTTGTTAGAGACGTGCGGGAAAAGTTCAAATTGCTTGGAAAGCTTCACAGAATATCAGGAGCTTTCCGTTAGGTTGTGCGAAGGACGGACAAAGCAATGAAATATATCATCTTCATCCTTTTCACAGTGATGACCAATGCGGCGGCACAATTGATGCTCAAGCAGGGCATGATGTCGCTCGGGCCGCTTTCTTTCGAAGGCACCAATCCGCTGATCAAGATACTGCAGATCGTCTTCAGTCCCTGGGTCTTCGCCGGCCTTCTGACTTTCGTCATCTCGATGGCATCGCATCTCTACGTGCTGTCGAAGGTCGAACTCAGCTTCGCCTATCCCTTCCTCAGCCTGGCCTATGTCGCGGTTGCGGTGTTCGCCTACTTCGTCTTCCATGAAGACCTGAATGCCTGGCGCATCGCCGGCATCGCCTTCATTTGCGTCGGCACCGTGCTGATCGCCCAGAGTGGCCGCGACCACGGCGAAGTTGTCGCCGCGGCCTCTAACGAACCCACCAAGACAAGCGAGCTTTTGCGATGAGACACATCATTTTCGGAGGCGACGGCTTCGTCGGTCGTCATCTTGCGCCCAAACTGATCGCCGATGGCGAAGAGGTTGTCGTTGCCGACATCGTCAAGAGCGATCTCGCGCATTATCGCAATGCACGCTTTATCAATTGCGACGTGACCGAGCCGGCCTCGATCGCTGCTGTCGGCATCAAGGCCGACGACATGGTCTACAACCTGTCGGCCAAGATGCTGTCGCCGCTGCAGGTTCGAGCCAAGCGCCACGATTTCTTCTTCCCGGTAAACTATTTCGGCACCGAAAACATCATCAAGGCGATGGACCATGCGGCGGCGCCGAAGCTGGTCCACTACACAACCGACATGATCTACGGCCACACCGTAACCCAGCCGATGACCGAAGAGCATCCGGTGGCGCCGCTGGGCGAATATGGCTGGTCGAAGCAGAAGACCGAGGAACTGGCTGCCGATTGGCGCGAGCGCGGCATGAACATCTCGCTATTCCGCCCGCGCCTGATCATCGGGCCCGGCCGTCTCGGCATCCTGGAAAAGCTGTTCAAGCTGATCGACTGGAACCTGCCGGTGCCGATGATCGGTTCGGGCAAGAACCCCTATCAGTTCATCTCGGTGTTTGACTGCGCCGAAGCCGCGCGGCTTGCCTGGAAGGCCGGCGTGCCGAACGAGGCCTACAATCTCGGTTCGCTCAACCCGCCGCCGGTGCGCAAGCTGCTCGGCGACCTCGTCAAGCATGCCGGTTCGAAGTCGATCCTGCTGCCGACGCCGGGCTGGGCGGTCAAGCGTACACTCGACCTTCTCGACCTGATGAACATGCCGATCATGGATCCGGAGCAATATCTGATCGCCGACGAGGAGTGCGTGCTCGACGTCTCCAAGGGTGAGCGCCAGCTCGGATGGGTGCCGCAATATCGCGACGAGGACATGCTCATCGCCGCCTATAAGGAATATCGCGCCAAGAAGGACGGCGTCACTGCGTCCCCACAGCACGCCCCGGCCGAATAGAGGATATGAACATGACGCTCGTTACCAAGCCGGATACGGCCCATTCGCATGCTGTCGCTGTGGCGCCGGCAATGACTTCGGCAAAGCTCGCCAAGCCGAACCTGATGTCGGTCGAGCAGGCCAAGGCGCTCGACGTCGCCAAAATGACCGACCTGTTCAAGGCGCATCTCAATCCCGGCCAGCTGCATTTCATGAAGCTGCTCGGCTTCCACAAGATCAAGATCGAGCGTGCCGAGGGCATGCACTACATCGACCAGAACGGCCGCAAGATCCTCGATTTCTTCGGCGGTTTCGGCTCGCTCGCACTCGGCCACAACCATCCGCGTGTGCTCGAGGCGCGCAAGAAGTTCCAGGACGAAAAGCGCCACGAGATCGGCATCGCCTTCATGTCGCAATATGCTTCGGCGCTGGCCTACAATCTGGCGCAGATTTCGCCCGGCGATCTCGACATGGTGTTCTTCGGCTCGTCCGGTTCGGAAGCGATGGAAGCCGCGGTCAAGCTCGCCGAGCGTGCGGCCGGTCCGGCACGTCCCAAGATCGTCTACGCCGAGAACTCGTTCCACGGAAAGACCAAGGGCGTGCTCTCGGTCACCGACGGCGCGCTCTATCGCGGTGAATTCAAGCTCACCGAAAACACCGTGCGCGTGCCGTTCGGCGACATCAATGCCATCGAAAACGCATTCCGTTCCGATCCGGCAATCGGTGCCATCGTGCTCGAGACAATCCAGGGCGGCGGCGGCATCAACAAGGCGCCGGCCGCATTCTGGCACAAGCTGCGCGCGCTGTGTGACCAGTATGGCGTCATCTGGGTCGCCGACGAGGTGCAGTGCGGTGTCGGCCGTTCCGGCCGCTTCTATGCCTTCGAGCACTATGATGTCGTGCCCGACATCACTGCGGTCGCCAAGTCACTGGGCGGCGGCAAGGCGGCGATGGCCGCGATGATCGCGCGCCGCGACGTCTACATGAAGGCCTATGGCACGCCCAAGACGGCGATGATCCACGCCATGGCGACCTTTGGCGGCATCGGCGAGGGCTGCATCACGGCCATCGAGACGCTCAACGTGCTCTATGACGAGGGCCTGATCGAGAATTCGGCCAACACCGGCGCCTATCTGCTGGAGCGGCTGGAGGAGCTCAAGGCGAAGTACCCCAAGATCATCAAGGAAGTTCGTGGCCAGGGCCTGATGGTCGGGCTCGAGTTCCACGACTTCTCGCAGACCCTGCCGATGGTGTTGCGCCCGGTGGTCAGCGTGCTCGACGACAAGCTCAAGGGGTCGCTGTCCGGCTTCGTCGGTGCCCTGCTGCTGCGCGACTACGACGTGCTGGTGGCCTTTACCGAGTACAATCGCAATGTGGTGCGCCTGTTGCCGCCGCTGACCTGCAGCCGCGCTGACGTCGACGTGCTGATCGCCGCTCTCGACAGCCTGCTTGGCCGTGGCATCGTTTCGATCGTCAAGGATTTCGTCAAAAGCCAGGTCAAGTAAGGGGACATCATCCCTGTCGCCTCAAAAGCCGGGTCTCGACCCGGCTTTTTTGTTGGCTGGTTGCCGGAGGGCGTTGTCGCTGTTGGCGGGAGGCGGTTGTCCGGCTTTCTCAAGCGAGGCATGCTCGGATTGTGCGGCGGAGCAACAATCGGGAGGAGCGAATGGTCAAGCCGATCATGAACCTGGACGAGGTCGAGTTCGACGACATCGAGGAGAATGGCATCTACACGTCGAAGAGGGCGTCGATAAGCCGTCACATCGGCGCGCAAAGCCTCGGCTACAACCTGACCATCCTGCCGCCGGGCAAGGTTCAATGCCCGTTCCACTGCCACCACGGCGAAGAGGAGATGTTCTTCATCCTGGAAGGCGAGGGCGAGCTTCGCTTCGGCGACAAGCGCTTTCCGATCCGCCAGCATGACGTCATCGCCTGTCCAACTGGCGGAGCTGAAGTGGCTCACCAGATCATCAACACCGGGATGAGGACGATGCGCTATCTCGCACTGTCGACGCTGGTGGAGGTCGAGGCTTGCGAATACCCGATTCCGGCAAGGTGCTGGTGGTCACTGGCAAGCAGGGCGCTCCGAGGTTGCGCAAGATGTTCCTGGCCGAGAACACGGCTGACTTCTACGACCGCGAGAAGAACTGAGCCTTTCCGCTTTGGAGGCGAAGCCTACTTGTCCAGCGCGGCGAAGAACCGGGGGTGGACGAAGGCGTCGTAACAGGCATCGAGCTGGATACGGCGGTGCTGGGTCAGGCCGCTCTTGTACATGTCGTAGAGCGCGGCATTGGCCGTCGTCGGCGGGCAGGTGGGCAGAAGGATGAGGTCGGTGTCCGCCACCGCAGCCTCTTCGGTCGAGCCGGGATCGGGCACCGCGCGCATCGGATCGGCGCCGATGGCGATGTGCAGCGGCGCCGAGCGGTCCAGCAGCCAAGGGAACGGGTTGACGAAGTTCAGCGACATCAGCGTGTTGAAGCGGATGCCCTTGTCGGCCTCCAGCTTGCGGATGGAATCGACCGCCGTGTCGACGTTGCTCAGATAGGTGACCTGGAAGTCGAAGTCGGAATAGAGCAGCGGCGTCGGCAATTCGCCGGCATTGGTGAGATCGGTATAGAGCGAGCGGTGCTCGGGATAGAACTTCAGCATGTGGTCGACGCGAACGGCGACTTCGCTGCGCATGTTGACGGCACCGAGCGTACCCAGATTGCGTTGCGCGATGGGCTGGTTCTTGAGTGAGCCGATATAGGCGCGGGCCGCGCGTTCGATGACAAACAACGCCGGTGGCAACACGACCGCAGCGGCGAGTGCCAGCACAGACAACAACACCATTGGCCTGGAAAGGAGCTTGGACGCCTTGAGCAGGATGGCGACGACGAGCGGTGCCAGGAAGATGAAAGCCTGGCTGCCGGTGTTCTGCGTCTCGAACAGCACGCCGGCAAAGAGCACCGCGAGCAGCCAAAGGCCATTGTGGTCGAGAAGCCCTGAAACCGCTGTGGTGACAGAGGTCTTCCGGTCGGCGGCGAAGCGCTCGAGCAGCTTGCGCCGGTCGGACCAGAGCAAAACGATTGCCAGGGCAGAGGTGGCGAGCACGACGCCAAAATTGATCGACGTCGATTGCAGGAAGCGCGGCAGCAGCGTGCCGCCGTTCATCATCACCAGCCTGAGGATGTCGGTGACATAGTGGCTGACTAGGCCGCTGGCCACCTCGATGACGGCAAGCACAGCGGCGAAGATGACCAGTGCTTCCAACGCATAGCGGAACTTCACCCGTCCGGCGAAAAACGCATAGGCGGCGATGACGCCGCCAGCGACGAAACCGGTGATCTTGAGAAAGAACAGCGCGGTCATGGTGAGCGAAATCAGCGCAACCAGCAGGTAGCGATTGCGTACGAACATCAGCGCCGCCACCAGCACATACAGCATCTGGCAGACCTGGCGGTTGTAGATGCCGAAGGCGTCGGAGCCGGGGAACGGATAGAATTCTCGGGTGTTGAAGGGCAGCAGCGCGAAAAGCAGGAAGGGCACCAGCAGCGCGAATGCGATGCCGCGCGAGCGCTGCCCGACATCCCACAGTACCAGCGCCATCAGTGGCGCGGTGACGGCGAGCAGCGACCAGTGCGCCACAAGTGCCGGCTGTGCATTGGGAAACAGCGTCACCCAGCCGGCAAACAGGTAGTAGCCGAGCGGGCCGACGGGCGTGAAGAAATCGTTGATCGGCACCTGACCGTCGAAAATGCGGTTCGCCGCATCGTAATAGATCAGCACGTCCCAATACATCGGGCCGATCGGCACGGCGACCGGCAGTGCCAGCAAGGCGCAGATGAGCAGAAACGCCATGGCCAAAAGAAAAAGCGGGCTTCTTGTCTTGGCCTTGAGGCGTGAGCTCAGGGAGGCAGGAGGCGGAGTGAAAGTGGTGTTCATCTTCGGCACCTGCGGCAAGTTCGATCGACACGACGTTGTTGTATTCAGCTACAGGTAAATGGCGATAAAAACGTTAAACATGCCTAAGGCAATGCTTGGAATGCGACTGGATCTTTCCAGCCACTATTCATTTGGACATCAGCCCGTCCGCCAACCGGCGAGCGCCGGTCGGCGATGTAGCAATCACGCTACGGCGGTGGCTTGACCGCGCGGTCTCAGATGGCGTCGGCCAATGTCACGGCCAGTGCTGCCGATGCCGCGGACATCGTCAGTGCAATCGGCAGCCAGTTCTTCGACCGCGACGCGTCGATGGTGAAGAAGTTGAGCGGGAAGAGGTGGCTATGCGCTGCGGTCTCCGCAGCCTCGCGTGGTGCTTCCATGAAGCACTCCTCGTCGAACCAGGCCCAGTCGTCTGCCCAGGTCCAGCAATCATGCTTGCGATAGACATCGGCCACCTCGTTGGCGAATGCCTTGTCCGTCGGCAGCCTGATGTAGGCCCCAGGAGTGGCCGAGAAGTGGCGCATGGCCAGGGGCAGGGCCCGTTCCGTGCAGTAGTTCGACATCCACAGCTTGAAGCCGATCTTGTCGCGCAAGAGGTTGAGCGCGCGGAAAACCTGAATGTGCTCCTCATGGCCGTACTCGCCCCATGGATTGTGGGTGAAGACGTTCATGTCGGGTCTCAAGCGCGTTTCCAGGCGGTCGCATAGGACCTGGAAGTTGGCCTCGTAGGCATTGGCGACGCTCGCTGCGGCGATGCGTTGCAACTTCACCGTCGGCAGGGCCGCAATCGAAATGCGCGCCAGCCGCGTCATCGCCCGCCGGTTGGCCTCGATGCTGAAGCCGATGCCGTAGTCGGTCAGTACCGGTTCTGCCCAGTTGGCGCAGCCATAAGCCCCGGATTCGTCGATGTCCAGGCAGGTGACGTTGTCGCGCGGATACTCGGCGATGGCCGCACTGCGCGCCGCCCCGATCCGCGGCTGCGCCCAAAACTCGCGATAGACGATGATGACCTCGTCGGCGTCGCGCAGGATCGAGTTGAACCACAGCAGTTCATCATCGGGATGCGCGCCAATGATGACTGAGTTTTCAAGAAACTCCGGTCTTGTCCGCATCACTCCCCCCAGAAACGGTCTTATTGGCCGAGTTGGCGTTGTCGTCGGTTTTGGTGCGCAGCCTGCGCAATTGTTCGCGCGCAGCGAAGGCGGCTGCCCCCAGCCGGCCGCGCCAGGTGGCGTTTTCGCCCACCAGGAACATCGGCGTCGCAGTGGTGCCGAACTGGTGTTTGAACGGCTCGTCGCCAATGGTGAAGTCGAAGACCTTTCCATTGTTTGCCATCCAGTCCTCGATCATCGAGTCATACAGGACCAACCCCGGCGAGTGGCGCCCGTGGGCATCGTAGTCACAGCCGATCAGCAGGTAATTGAAGCGGCCAGCCACCGCGATGCCGAAGGCGTAGCCGATCGTTTCGCCGGCTATGGCGATTACGTAAGTCCGGGCAAATCCGGTGGCTGCGCCGGTCGCGGCCACGTCGGCATAGAATTGCTCGACCTCCGCACCCTGGATCAGGTCGCTGTCGAAGCGACCGGCGCGCAGCCGGGCGAGTTGGGCAATGCCGGCGCGGATTTCGCCTGGCTCGCGAAGCAGCCGCAACTGCGCGCCTTCCTGCTTGAGGAACCGCTTCTTCTTGCGGTCGAGCATGCGTCGGAAACTGCCGTCGAGGGCGGTTTCGCGCCATATGGCGAAATTGTCGTGCAGGTCCGTGGCATGTGCCGAAAAATCGAGCTTGCGGGCTTCGCCGCCTAGCAGGAGCTGCCATAGGGCAACATGTTCGGGGCGCACCGGGCGGAGGCGCAGGATGTCGAAGGCGGGCAGGACAGCGCGGACAGCCGGGGCGAGGGGTGCGTTGTCGGGCAAGTTCGCAGAGACAACAGGCGCCGCATAGTCACTGACTCCGAGATCGCAGCTTTCGAGCAGCACGACGCCGGTGTGTCGCCGTCTGATCATTGGCAGCACGAACAGCAATTCCCCGCCCGTCGGGTGCCGGCCGGTGACGACGATTTTCTCTGCACCCCGGTGTCCGGCCAGGCGGTAGAAGGCTGTGAGCCAGAGCGGATGCTGGAACGCCGTCGCGTCGGAAACGGCGTAGAGACGGGCATACTCACTCGATTGGAAATCGAAATCGGGATCGAGGGCCACCGCCGGTGTTTCGGCGGCGCGGCTCTTCGAATCCGCTTTTTCGGAATGCGCGACTTTGAGGCCCTGCACGATGTTGAAAGCCTTCTCCCCATGACTTCGGACGTTTGTTAGCGAACAAACTACAAAGCCCGGTTAACGTAGTCGTATGACTTGCCGTCTGCTTGATGATCGCCAGCAATTTTCGTGAGGTCGCGCGGCCTTGTGGCAATGTCGCAAACAGGCTGCAATCGCGCCGCGGCGCTCTATAGTCTGCCCGCAAATATCATCTCGGAGTCGTGGGTAATGGCTGAGTTTCCGAAAGCGGCAAAGGTCGTCATCGTCGGGTTGGGCGGCATCGTGGGCGCATCGATTGCCCATCACCTGATCGAGCGCGGCTGGACCGACATCGTCGGCATCGACAAGTCCGGCGTGCCCACCGACATCGGCTCGACGGCGCATGCCTCTGATTTTTGCTACACCACCAGCCACGACTATCTGTCGGTCTGGACGACCCAGTACTCGATCGATTTCTACGAGAAGATGGGCCACTACGCCCGCATCGGCGGTCTCGAGGTCGCCCGCACCGGCGACGACAGCTGGATGGAGGAGATCAAGCGCAAGCTTTCCTCGGCCAAGGCGTTCGGCACCCGCGCGCATTACGTTTCGCCCGCCGAGATCAAGGCGATGTTCCCGCTGATCGAGGAAGATCAGGTGATGGGCGGCATGTTCGATCCCGATGCGGGTCTCGTCATCCCGCGCTCGCAGACGGTGGCAGGCAAGCTGGTCGATGCCGCAGAGAAGTCCGGCAAGCTCCAGGTCTTCGGCAACACGCCGGCGACGTCGCTGATTGTCGAGGGCGGCCGCATCAAGGGCGTCGTCACCCATCGCGGCACGATCATGGCCGACCATGTCGTCGTCTGCGCCGGCATCTGGGGCCGCCTGATCGCTGAAATGGTCGGCGAGGACCTGCCGGTCATGCCGGTCGACCACCCGCTGACCTTCTTCGGCCCGTACAACGAGTTCGAGGGCACCGGCAAGGAGATCGGCTTCCCGCTTTTGCGCGACCAAGGCAACTCTGCCTATATGCGCGACACCGGCGACCCCAAGACCACCGAGGGCGGCCAGATCGAGTGGGGCTATTACGAGCAGACCAACCCGCGCCTTTGCCATCCGCGCGAGCTCCTGGAAAAACATGAGGCGCGCCTGTCGCCGTCGCAGCGCGATCTCGACATGGAGCAGATCATGGAGCCGCTCGAGCGTGCCATGGAGCTGACGCCGATCCTCGGCGAACTCGGCTACAATGAAAGCCACTCGTTCAACGGCCTGCTCCAGGTTTCAGCTGCCGGCGGCGCCTCCTGCGGCGAGAGCCAGAAGGTGCGCGGCCTGTGGTACTGCGTCGCCATCTGGGTCAAGGACGGCCCCGGCTACGGCAAGCTGATCGCCGACTGGATGACCGATGGCCGCACCGAGATCGACCACAACTCGATCGACTATGCCCGCTTTTATCCGCACCAGCTGGAAGAGAAGTTCATCGAGGGCCGCACCTTCGAGGCGGCCCAGAAGATCTATTTCCCGGCCGTGCACACCCGCGAGCCCTATGCCACTGGGCGCAACGTCAAGCGCTCGCCCTTCTACGAGCGCGAAGTCGAGCTCGGCGGCTACTTCATGGAACTTGGCGGCTGGGAGCGTGCGCATGGCTACAAGGCCAATGAGCACCTGCTGGAGAAGTATGGCAACCGCGTGCCGGTGCGCGAGAACGAGTGGGACTCCAGGCACTTCTGGCGCGTCTCCAACGCCGAGCACCTGGCGATGAGCGAGGATTGCGGCATCGTCAACCTCAGCCATTTCCACATGGTCGATATCGAGGGCCCCGACCATGTCGAGCTGCTGGAATGGCTCTGCGCCGCCAAGATCGGCGGCGACGGCAACATCGGCAAGGGTGTCTACACCCACTTCCTCGACGACGAGGGCATGGTGCGCGCCGACTTCACCGTCTTCCGCATGGCCGACCGCTGCCGGCTGGTGAATGGTGCCGATGCCGGCCCGCGCGACTTCCACTACATGAAGCGCGTCGCCGAGGATCGTGGCCTCGACGTCACCATCACCGACACCTCGGAAAAATTCATCACCATCGGCATCTGGGGACCGAACGCCCGCGAGACGCTGAAGAAGGTGGTGGCAAACCCAGCTGGGCTCGACCAGGAAAACTTCGCCTTCGCCGCGATCAAGCAGATCGAGATTGCTGGCAAGAACGTTACCGCCTTCCGCATTTCCTATGTCGGCGAGCAGGGCTGGGAACTGCACATGAAGTACGAGGACGGCCTGGCCGTCTGGGACGCGTTGCGCTCGACCGGCGTCATGGCCTTCGGCGTCGAGACCTATGCCAACTCGCGTCGCATGGAAAAGAGCCTGCGCCTGCAGAACGCCGATCTTCTCACCCAGTACAACCTCATCGAGGCCGATCTTGCCCGTCCGAAGGTCAAGGAAGCGGACTTCCGCGGCAGGGCGAAGCATCTGGAGTACAAGGCGCGCGATCATCAGCCCGCCATGCTCTGCACGCTGGAGATGACCGAAAATACCGACAAAAACGGCGTCAAGCGCTACCCGGTCGGCACGCTGCCGGTCATGGACCCGGAGACCGGCGAGGTGCTGGTCGACGAACTCGGCCGCCGCTCGTACACGACCTCGATCGCTTTCGGCCCGTCCATCGGCAAGAACATCGCGCTGGCCTACCTGCCTCACGCCTACTGCCAGGAAGGCCGCAAGCTGAATGTCGAATATTTCGCAGATACCTATCCGGTCGAGGTTGTCGGCATCGGCTACAAGCCGCTCTATGATCCGGAGAACCTGAAGCCGCGCAGCTGACGCTGGGCTTGGGCTATTCGAGGACCAGTTCGACCAGCGCTAGATAAGCGCCATCGTCGGCGAGGTCTGGATTGTAGCCCCGTGCCGAATAGAGGCCGAGCAGCGCCAGGTAGAGCATCTTCGCCCTGGCACGAGCCGTTTCGGACGCCAGGCCTGCGGCGGCAAGTTCCTTTTCAAGGTAGGCGAGGCGGGCGGCGTCCACGGCTCGCAGACGTTCGGCGACATGCGCGTCGGTCGCAGCCCATGATTGGATCGCTGCTTCGGCGCGTGCCGAATCGATGCCGTAGACCGTCTTGACCAATGCGTCCTGCGCGAGATGGCGCAGGCGCTGCTTGGGCGTTGCCAAGCCCGCCGCGTTGTCGATCAGCTGCTGCGTGAAATCCGCATCCCAGACGTCGAGGATAGCTGCCAGTAATTGCGGCCGGTCCTTGAAGTGCCAGTAGAACGAGCCCTTGCTGACGCCGAGCGACTTGGCGAGGCGCTCCACCTTGACGGCCTCGACGCCCCCTTCGGCAAGTGCCGCGACAGCGGCCATCAACCAATCCTCGCGCGTCAGGTCCTTAATCTCGCTTTTCGCTTCCACGCCTTTTTCAGCCATCGCGTCTCTTTCTTGCGGCATCACGCCGCGCCATACGCATCCGTATGGCGGTTTCGAGGCAATTGCTATACATACGCTACCGTATGGTGATGCCATGTGGCGCTGCCCGCACCAATCGAAGGAGATCTAAGCCATGGTCAAATGGAGCGCCGTTGCGTTGATCGCGCTCGGCATCATTCACCTGCTTGTGCTTGGGGCCGATATCCCCGCGGAACTGCTGAATTGGTCGTCGCTCAATATGTGGACCTGGGATCACTGGGCGCCGCTCAGGGCGCAACCGCTCGACCTGGCGCTCTCCGGTGGTGTGTTCTGGCAGTCCATTGGCTCGCTGGCCGTTCCGCTGCTCATTCTCGGCGCACTCATCTTCTGGCTCGACCGGCATGGCCTGCCGATCCCCGTGTTCGTCGGTTGGGGACTCGTCGTTTGGACAGCCATACTGACGGCAATCATGCCGCCGAGCGGGTTGCCGGTTGTGCTCATTGTTTCGATCGTTCTTACGGTCGGCCTGCAGGCTCGGGCGAAAAGGCGTAGTATCTCCTCGACCAAGTGACGGTTTCGCGGCCTGCTTCCCGACAATGTGATTGAAAAGCCCGGCTTTCTGGCCGGGCTTTTCTTTTGAAGCGGGCGAATCTCGCTTACCCTTCGTGCATGTCTGCCGTGGCCAAAGCTCTTCTCGCAGGCGGTGCTGCCTTGGCACTGATGCTAGGTCTCGGCCTTCATGCCAACGCAGCTGAACAGGTCGATGTCGAGCTGGTGCTTGCCGTCGACGTTTCGCTCTCCATGTCGCCCGATGAACTCGAGATACAGCGTCACGGCTACGCGGCAGCGCTGACCCATGAACGCGTGCTGGAGGTGATCGCCGAGGGCGCTTTTGGCAAGATAGCTGTGACCTATGTCGAATGGGCCGGCTCGACGTCGCAGATCGTCGTCGTGCCGTGGACGGTCATCGCCAATCGCGCCGATGCCGAGCGCGTCGTGCGCCAGCTGTCGGCCAAGCCGCCCAACAGCGCCCGCCGGACCTCGATCTCGAGTGCGCTTGAATTCGGCACCGATCTTTTCGCCGAAAGCGCCTTTCGCGGCTTGAAGCGGGTGATCGATATCTCGGGTGACGGCCCCAACAACCAGGGGCCGCCGGTGGATCTCATCCGCGACGCGGCAGTGGCGCAAGGCATCACCATCAACGGCCTGCCACTGATGACCAATGGCGGCTTCGGCAACGCCTACGACGTCGAGGACCTCGACCGCTATTATGCCGATTGCGTCATTGGCGGGCCGGGCGCCTTCATGATTCCCGTCAATGAGTGGTCGCAGTTTCCCGAGGCGATCCGGCGCAAGCTGGTCATGGAACTGGCCGGACCGGCGTCGCGCCAGTGGGCGGCCGAGGAAGCGGCGCATCCTCCCGTCATGCTTGCCCAGGCGCAGCCGAAATACGACTGCCTGATCGGCGAAAAGCTGTGGCGCGACCGCTCATGGCTGTGGGACAGCCGCTAGAGTTGCCTCCATTGACAGTCATGCCGCGCGCGGTGCCAAATTTTGGCCACGCGGATGTCTTTTCTGCCTGTCCTGGCTCACGAGGACATCGACAGACATGAGACTTGCCGTGCTTGCAACAATCGCTTCAGCCCTGATGGCCGGCAGCGCCAATGCCCAATATGACGACGACGTTGCCTGCGAGATGTACGAGCACAACGGTTATGGCGGCCGTGTCCTGCCAATGCGCCCCGACCAGTCGATCAGCTTCCGCGCCGGCCGGTTCTGGAACGACCGCGTTTCGTCGGTGCGGGTGGCGCCTGGCTGCACCCTTGTTGTCTACCAGCACACAGGCATGCAGGGCGCGTCGGAAGAGTTTGATCGCAATGCCCGCTCAATCGGCGGCTGGAACGACCAGATATCGTCGGCAGAGTGCATCTGCGACGACTATCAGGACGATGGCGACGACGGTTACGATCCCTACCGGCGGCAGTAGGCGTTCAGGCCGCAATCAGCTGCTTGCGGTCGATGCGCTCCTGCTGCGGCGAGCGGGCATAAAGTTCGCGGTAGCATTTCGAGAAGTGCGAGGCCGACACGAAACCGCAGGCGACGGCGACCTCGACCACAGGCATCGACGACTGGATCAGCAGATGCCGGGCCCGGTCGAGCCTGATCTCGAGATAGTAGCGGGCAGGGGAGCGGCCCATCTCGGTGCGGAACAGGCGTTCGATCTGGCGCCGGGACAGGCCGACATGGTCGGCGATCTCGATCAGCGAAAGCGGCTCCGACAGGTTGGCTTCCATCAGCTCGATGATGGTCAGCACCTTCGAATTCTGCACGCCGAGCCGCGCCCTGAGCGGCAGGCGCTGGCGGTCGGTGGGGCTGCGGACGCGATCGGTGAGCACCTGTTCACAGATGCGGTTGACGAGGTTGTCGTCGAAATCGTCGCCGATCAGCTTCAGCATCATGTCGAGCGCTGCGGTACCGCCGGCGCAGGTATAGATGTTCTGGTCGACCTCGAAGAGGTCGGCATAGACGTTGGCCTTCGGGAATGCCTCGGAGAAGCCCGGCAGGTTTTCCCAATGGATGGCGCAGCGCTTGTTGGACAGCAGGCCGGCATTGGCCAGTACATAGGCGCCGGTGCACAGTCCGCCCACGGCGACGCCGCGATTGTACTCCTCGCGCAGCCAGGCAAAGACCGACTTGTTGGTGTAGGTCTCGACATTGATGCCGGTGCAGACGATGACCATCGATGGGCGTTCCGGCCCAGCCATCTTCTTGCGTTCCTCGTCGAGCGAGGTGTTGACGGCGCATTCGACGCCGTTTGACGCCGGTACGGCCTTACCGTCGATGCTGGCCAGGCGCCATTTGTAGGCTTCGTAACCGAGCATGCGATTGGCGATGCGCAAAGGGTCGAGAGCGGTCGCGAAGGCGACCATGGTGAAGTCGGGTACAAGGAAGAACACAAGCGATCGTTTGATCGGATGTCTGATGGCGTTCAAGGAACCCTCACGCTGACCGGAAACGACGCGAACTTGATGTCGCGAATAGCATAGCGTCAACAGCAAATTCCCTTGCTGTCAATGGGGTTGAAGCTGTCGCTAAAATTAAAGTTTGCGACATGGGCAAAACGACGCTGGCTCTTTTGGACGAGCAAATGGCGTGTTTGAAACGGTGGGTCTGACCCGGGCTGCGCCGAAATGCCGGCGACGTGGTCGATTAATGGCAATCACAAAAGAAAAGAGCGGCTTGCGCCGCTCCAATGGTTCGATCCGGGAGGAGGATCGAATGAAACTCAGCCGACGAGCATGCCGAGGCGGTTGGCGGCGATTGCGGCGGTCTGGCCGGGCATCGTGTTGGCAAGGCGCTGACGCTCGATCGCGGTCGAAAGCGAGCTATCGCGGCGGAGGCCGAACAGGCGGGCAAAAATCTTCATGACACTTCTCCATGCATCCAGGTTACACGGGGTGCCTTCGCGTTGTGGAGTGGGGCAACTCGTTTGATGATGCGCATATAGGGCTTGGCTAAGCGCCGGTATGCTGCAAATGCGAAGCGGCACACCGTAAAAGCGACATGGCGTGCGACATGTCTTTGTCTGCCGCCACCATTGCCGAAAAACAATCAATATTTACAGTCGGTTGGGCGGGGCACTGCGCTGTCATGCAAGGCATTCAGGCCAGGCGTGCGGCGCTCGCATGGCTGGACCTCGCCGCAGGACCTGCCGATGCGTACGACAGGCCGCGACGTGGTCCCGACCATCTTCAGACTGCCTCGCCGCCATGGCCGTGGCGATAACCGGTCTTCGAATCGAAGGCCTCGGGCCAGCCGATGTCCTTCTGCAGTTCGAGCGGCAGCGAACGGATGGAACGTGCGGTGTTGAAGCGCGTGCGGGCGGCGGTGAATTCGCTGGCGATGCGCCCGATCGACGAGAGAATGGACATTGCGGTTTCCTTTTCCTACTGGGCCGGTTCAAGGCCGGCTTTTTGGTGCTCGCCCGGTGGGCACCGCTGGTTTCAACCGTCTTGCGCAATTTTGCGCTTCTTACTCCGGGCATTATCGATGCAGAGCCAATGGCCGCTGCTTCGATGGTGTTGACTATCTCTCACCGATGAGGTTCAATCAAACGAAATGAAATGATGTGTTCGATCAGAAATATTGAAGGGCAGTGGCCATGAACGCACCACTCAATCACCCGCTTCCGTTGCTCGATCTCGACGTGCTTCGCACCTTCGTGGCGATCGCCGAGACCGGCAGTTTCACCACTGCGGCCAATGCGGTGTTCCGTACGCCTTCGGCTGTGTCGATGCAGATCAAGAAGCTCGAGGACATCCTGGGGCGTTCGGTGTTCTTCCGCGACGCGCGCTCGGTGACGCTTACAACCGACGGCGAGATGTTGCTCGGTTATGCCCGGCGCATGCTGGCGATCAACCGCGAGGCGGTGTCGAAGTTCATCATTCCCGACATCGTCGGCGTGGTTCGGCTCGGTTCGCCCGACGATTTCGGCGAGCGCGTGCTGCCGCATGTGCTCAAGCGTTTTGCCCAGACGCATCCATCGATCGCCGTCGATGTCGTCATCGACCAGAGCAGCAATCTGAGGCGCCGCATGGACGATCGCGCGCTCGACATCACGCTGCTCACCAATGCCTGCAGGGCCAATGCGGCAGGCGCCGAAACGCTGTTGACCGAGCCGATCGTCTGGGCCGGTGCCAGGGGCGGTTGCGCCCACATGCGCGAACCGCTGCCTGTCTCGATCTGGGAAGAAGGTTGTGCCTGGCGGGCAGGGGCGCTTGAGGCGCTCGGCCGCGATGGCCGCAACTACCGCGTCGCCTATATGAGTGCGCATACGGCCGGCCAGCGTGCCGCTATCCTGTCGGACCTCGCGGTCGCACCGCTGCCAAGGTCGTTCATCGGCGACGAGCTTGTCGAGCTTGGCGTCAAGGACGGCATGCCGGAGATCGGCAACTACAGCCTGGCGATGATCGTGGCACCCGAGGCGAGCGCGCCGGTCAAGGCCGCGGCCGATCACATCCGTGCGGCCTTCGAGACCTTCAACCTGACCGGGAAGTTCTAGAGCGCGCCTGCGATTACAGCCTCAACGCCGCACTGCGGTGGCCATGGAACGATAGATGCTCGCCATCAGCGACGATGGCGGGTTCCAGGCGAGGTCGCGCTGGATCTCCGGTGGCAGCGCATTCATGATGCGGGCGGTTTGGCGGGCGCTTCGCGCCTGCTTGTAGCGGACGCCAATGCGGCCGAGATCGTCGAAAAGGGGCATCTGGCCCTCCTTTCAAGTGTCGTGAATTCCAATTGTCGAAATGCAGGCAATCAGATCGCGCGGCGGCGCGGCTTCAATGCCATGCGCAGGCGCCGGTCGGCCGCGGCAGGCCGGCCGGCGGTGCGCTGGCGAAAGGCGAGCAGGCCGACCTTTTCGGCGAAGGTCATGCGCAGCGGGCTTTCGGCCGAGCGAACGCGATGACGTTTGTCGCCGGTGCCAAGGGGCCGACGGGCCAGCCGAGTTCGATCTGGATGTCGATAGGCAACGCGTCGATCAGCATCGCCACGCGACCATATTTGTGGAGTTGACCCGCGGCTCCCGACCCATGATGGGTCACCCCGTCGATCCAGCCGAGTTCGACCTGCAATTCGCGCGGCAAGCCGTTCATCATGTTCTCGATGCGGCTGTCGCGGCACGCATGGCGCAACACCGAACCGTATTGATGAAACTCTCCAATGATGGACATGGTCGTCTCCTGGGAGTAACGGGCCGGCAGCACCACGCGAGACTGGATGCGCCGCCGGCCGGGCAAAGTTTATGCTCTGTTCTGTTTCGGCTTGATATCGCTTATGCGCTTTTCTGTTTCAGATAGCGCGCGATACTGAAACATTGGCATCAGCGGTCCGGCGACATGTAGATCGCCAGTGTCGCATGGCGCCTGCCGTGTTCCGGAGCGGGCCATCCAATGTCCTTCTGGATCTCTGGCGGCAGCCTGTTCAGCATACGTTCGGACTGGGCGGCGCGACGTGCGCTCTGGATAGCCGCACCAAAGCGGCCGATGGTGCTCATCATCGACATTGTCGTCTCCTGCAAGTCCCGCTGCGTCGCGAGCCTGCTGCGGCGCGCAATGAACGCTGTGGTTCGTGTGAATCGGTGCCTGATCCATTTCAAAAACCGAATTCGATTTTCGAGGCCATGCACGTTTGCCGCCTGGAGGCGAACCTCGCTGGCGGCTGACGAGCGGAAACTAGTTCGGGATTGTTTCGTATCGATTTCGCATCGATAGCAACCTACGGTAGAATTGTTGCGTAACGGAAACACTCCCGATACGTGCATTGTAACACAAAAGCGCTTCGGCGAGGCATGGAATGCCTCGCCGAAGCCTCAAATCCGCAAGGGCAGGTCAGTCGCGGGAGCGGCGCGCCGCGCGTTCCTCGCGCGAACGTCGGCGCGGTGCGCCGTCCGTCGGCTCGCCTTCACTGGCCTTGCGCGGCGGCAGCTTGACCGCCGCCGACAGCTTGGGGAACGGGTCGACCTTGTTGGGCAGCGCCATGGCGTCGATGAACAACTGCTGGAAGTGCGGTTCGAGCGCGGTCTCGATCTTTTCGATGCGGCCGACTTCCTGCTCGATCTCGCGGCGATGGTTGCGGTTGAGCAGCGCCATCAGCGCGCCGGTGCCGGCGGCATTGCCGACAGCCTTGACCTCGTCGAGGTCGCAATCGGGGATCAGGCCCAGGACCATCGCGTATTTCGGGTCGATGAACGATCCGAACGCGCCGGCGAAGCGGATCGTGTCGACTGTCTCGACGCCTTGTTTTTCCATCAAGAGCTTCACGCCGGCGTAAAGGGCTGCCTTGGCAAGCTGGATGGCGCGGACGTCGTTCTGGGTCACGGTGATGCGCGGCTCGCCCTGGCGGCCTTCTCGCAGCAGGTAGGAGAAGGTGCGGCCGTTCGGGATGATGCGCGGGCTTTTCTCCGCCATCGATCCATCGATGACGCCATCTTCGGAGATGATGCCCGACAGATACATCTCTGCCACCACCTCGATGATCGCCGAGCCGCAGATGCCGGTGACACCGGTGGTCCACGATGCCTCGTCGAAGCCGTCTTCATCCGACCATTTGTCGGTGCCGATAACGCGGTACTTCGGCTCCAGAGTTTCCGGATCGATGCGCACGCGCTCGATGGCGCCTGGGGCCGCGCGTTGGCCAGAGGAGATTTCGGCGCCTTCGAAGGCCGGGCCAGTGGGGGAGGATGCGGCGACGACCCGGTTCCTGTTGCCAAGGATGATCTCGGCATTGGTGCCGACATCGACCAGCAGCATCATCTTGTCCTGGCGGTATGGTCCCTCTGACAGGGTCGCGCCAGCCGCGTCGGCGCCGACATGGCCGGCGATGCAGGGCAAGGTGTAGAGGCGCGCGCCGCGATTGACCTCGATGTCGATCTCATGCGCCCAGAACTGCAGCGCGCCCGAAACTGCGAGCGCGAACGGCGCCTGGCCGAGTTCGGTCGGGTCGATGCCGAGAAACAGGTGGTGCATGATCGGGTTGGCGACGAAGACGCAGTCGAAGATGTCCTCGCGGTTGGCCTGGCCTTCCTCGCAGACCTTGCCGATGAGTCCATTGACGGCCTCGCGCACGGCCTTGGTCATGGCTTCGCGGCCGTCGGGGTTCATCATCACATAGGAAACACGGCTCATCAGATCTTCGCCGAAGCGGATCTGCGGATTGGACGTGCCCGACGAAGCGGCGATGCGGCCCGACAGCAGCGACACGAGATGCATGGCAATCGTCGTCGAGCCGATGTCGCAGGCGATGCCGTAGGCTTCGTTCTTCAAACCGGGGAACAGGCCGATGATGAAGGGGCGCGACGAATCCATGTCGCGGTGGACAACGGCGGTCACGCCCCATTTGCCCGGGCTGACTTCCGGCTGGTCGGGCAGCTTGGTACGCAGGATCTTCTGGACCTGCGCGATGAGATGGGGTGCGACCAGCAGGTCTTTCCAACCCCAGTCCTTTTCGAGCGCGACCTTCAGCCGGTCGAGGTCGCCGAGCGGCTTGTGCATGTCGGGCTCTTCCAGCTCGACATAGCAGAGCTGGACGGCGGCGTTGCGCTCGATGACGCGGTCGGTCGCCGCCTTGCGCACGACCTGCGCGTTGATGACGGTGTCCTGCGGCACGTCGATGACGAGGTCGCCCTGGATCGTCGCCGAGCAGGACAAGCGGCGGCCGTCCGGCAGGCCGCGAACGCGCTCGTAGCGCTCTTCCTTGGGGCCCTTGGGCGAGATGTGGTCGTTTGACGAGACGATCTTGTGCTTGGCGAAATTGCCTTCCTGCACCTCGACCTGGCAGCGGCCGCAGGTGGCGCGTCCGCCGCACACGCTTTCGACATAGACGCCAAGCGTGCGCGCCGCGTCGAGCACCGGCGTTCCCACCGGAAACCGGCCGCGCTTGCCCGATGGCATGAACAGCACAAGAGGGTCGGTGATGTTGGCGGGAGAGTTCATTGCAATCACCTCAGCATTGAGCGCTCAATCAAAAACAGCGATCCGACCGTTATTGAGAGCGTGACGGAAGATGAGATGATGTGAGACAAAAAGAATATTACGGATCGTTTGGCCTTTGATGCACCATCTTTTCCAAATTTCAGCATGGCTGACGATGTAATCAGGCCGACCATCCACGTTAATCCGAGAGCCAATGTTGTGAATACAAAAATTCCAACAACTGACAATATTTCGTCAAACGTTGAACTTGCTGATTTCCACTTTAAGTAGAAGACTGTGGATATCGACATGCAGAAGAAAATTCGCGTCAGCATGCCAACGAAATCAGAGAACGTTTTGCCTGAGCTAAACTGTCTCGCGTACGTTCCCTCCCAGTCGCCGCTGGGAGGGAACGTGGCATCAAATGTCATCCATTTGGTGATGAACTTGTTGCCTTCGCGTCTCGGCATTAATTATCCCCTCGACATGCGGGCTTCGCGTCCGCCGCGGCGACGGCCGCCGGCGGCGTCTCCCGGTGCGTTGACGGCGACCGGCGCTGCCACGGCGTGGCCACCCTCCGACGGCTTGTAGTCCTTGTAGGTCTTGATCCAGTTGGTGCAGTGCTCGTCGGTGCCGTTGAGCACGTTGGCGCCACGGACCGCTTCCATTTCCTGCGGCCGCACCGGGTTCATGATCGCTGACGTCATGCCGGCGCCGATGACCATCGGGATGAACGCGGCGTTGATGCCATGGCGGTGCGGCAGACCAAAAGAGATATTGGACAGGCCGCAGGTGGTGTTGACCTTGAGCTCCTCGCGCAGGCGGCGCAGCAGCGCGAAGACCTGGCGTCCGGCATCGCCGAGCGCGCCGATAGGCATCACGAGCGGATCGACGACGACGTCATGGGCTGGAATGCCGAAATCGGCGCAACGCTCGACGATCTTCTTGGCGACGGCGAAACGCACGTCCGGGTCCATCGAAATGCCGGTCTCGTCGTTGGAGATGGCGACCACCGGCACGTTGTACTTCTTGACCAGCGGCAGGATCGCCTCAAGCTTCTCTTCCTCGCCAGTGACGGAGTTGACCAGCGGCCGGCCCTTGGCAACCTTGAGCGCAGCTTCGATTGCCGCCGACACGGAGCTGTCGATCGCCAGCGGCAGGTCGACGAGGTTCTGGACGATCTCAAGCGTCTGCACCAGCAGGCCCGGTTCGGTCTCGTTCGGGTTGACCGAGGTGACACCGGCATTGATGTCGAGCATCGTCGCGCCGCAAGCTGCCTGTTCCAGCGCGTCCCTGATGACGGTCTCGAAATTGCCGGCGACCATCTCGGCGGCCAGCTTCTTGCGGCCGGTCGGATTGATTCGCTCACCAATGACGCAGAAAGGTTGGTCGAAACCGATAACGATTTCGCGGGTCGCCGAAGCGACGATCGTGCGGGTCATGAAGTTCTCCCTAAGATATAAAGATTTCTTTATATCGTTGTCTGTTTTCGTTCAAGCGCGGCAGCCGCGCCTGCCTGTCAGTGCGCGGTCTTCACCATGTCGACCTGCGATTCTGTAACGTCGTCGTGCAGGAGGTGCTCAAGCCGGTCGGCGACACGCTGGTCGTCGGCACGGGCCTCGCGTTTCCATGGCCGACGACCTTTCAGCACGCCCGATTCATCGACGATCTCGGCGACGTATTCCTCCTGCCGGTAGGCCATCACATGGACCCCCGATACGCCTGATATTTCCTTGACCTCGTTGATGATGTCGATGCAGAGCTGCTTGCCTTCCTTCTTCTGGTCCTGGGCGCCTTCCAGGCGCTTGATGATTGCATCAGGAATGTGGATTCCAGGCACGTTGGCGCGGATCCATTTGGCTGTCTTGGCCGACGCAAGCGGGCCGACGCCGACCAGGATGAAGCATTTTTCGTCGTAGCCCAGGTCGCGCACGCGGTTCATGAAGGTGCGGAACATCGGCACATCGAAGCAATACTGGCTCTGCACGAACTGCGCGCCGGCGGCGATCTTCTTGCCCAGATGAATGGGCCTGAAATCAAAGGGCGGCGCGAAGGGGTTGACCGCCGCGCCAAGGAAAAGCTGCGGTGGTGTGCTCAGCTTGCGGCCCGAGAGAAATTTTCCGTTGTCGCGCATGATGCGGACTGTTTCGAGCAACGACATCGAGTCGAGGTCGAACACCGGCTTGGCGCCGGGCTGGTCGCCTGCCTGCACGCCGTCGCCGGTAAGGCACAGGATGTTGGCGACACCCATGGCGGCGGCGCCGAGCACGTCGCCCTGGATGGCGATGCGGTTCTTGTCGCGGCAGGCGATCTGCATGATCGGCGCGTAGCCCATGCGGGTCAGCAGTGCGCAGATGCCGACGGAAGACATGTGGCAGTTGGCACCGGACGCGTCGACCGCGTTGATGCCGTCGACCCAGCCGTCAAAGATCTTGGCGCGGTTGTAGACGTCTTCGGGGTCGGCGCTGTCGGGCGGGTTCAGCTCCGTGGTGACGGCGAACTCGCCGCGACGCAGCACGCGCTCCAGGCGGCCGCGCGAAGAATGGCCGGGCAGGGGATCGAGCGGCAGGTCGATGCCATCGGGATGTTCGTCTGGCTGGCGCGGGCGCGGCGGGGTCATGCAACTTCCTTGCTGGCGGTTTCGCGCGTTGCGGCGGCTTGTGCGGTCACCCTCAGCCATGCCGAGGTTTCGCGCAGCGACTGGTCGACCGGCTTCTGGACGTTGAGGATGGCGTCGCCCTTGACCATGTTGCGCGAGCCTTCCCAGGCCTTGACCCAGACACAGGGCATGTCGGGCTCGACCTCGCAATTGCCGTTGGCACGAACGCCGCCGCACGGGCCATTGCGTAGCTGTTTTGGGCAATTCATCGGGCAGGACATGCCGGTGGAAGACAGCACGCACTGGCCGCACATGCGGCAGTCGAACATCAGGCCCTTGACCCGCTTCTCGACAAACTTGATCGGGGCCTCGACGCGGCCATAACCGATCTTCTTCCACAGCGGATGGAGCAGCAGAAACATGTCCGCGAAGCGGCTGTAGAACCATTCGAGCAGGCGCGAGTGGCGGATCGACCACAGCCTGATCGTATAGCTGCGCTGGACGCGTCGCTGCGGCGACACATCGGCTGGCTTGTAGTCGCTTTTCGGCGCGGCCTTCTTGACCAAAGTCGCCTGGGTTACCGTCGGCTGGGTATCAACCATCTTCCTTGCCGCCTGCCTTGACGAGAGCGACCAGCCGCTCGCGTGTGAAATTCGCATCGATTTCAGCCAAGGCCTTGTCGGCTTCCGCCTCAAGGTCGTCGCTGACCGGGACCGGTTCGGCCTTGCGCCACTCGGCGAGGTAGGCGTCGGTGTCGCCAGCGCCGGTACGCATGGCGCACATGTCGATCGCTTCGGTGAAACGCAGCGGCAATTCGCGCTTGGCGTTCTGCCGGCCCTTCTTGACGATGACCTGTGCAGGGATGTCGCGCCAGTAGACGATGATCAGGTCGGCCATTTCGGTCTCGCTTTTGGTGACGTTGAGCTTTGCCGCAACCACGGGGGTGCTGCTTGTTATGGGACGACGCGCGCGCATTCAAAAGCGACGCGACCTGTTGTCGCAAAAGATAAAGCTTGGATTGTCGCTGGAGCGTCTACCAGACGCCGCGGCGGATCCCTGTCCAAAGGTACTGCCAGATGGTCGGATGGTACCATTGCCGCGAGGGCAGACCGGTGTCGACCGGCGTGAGTCGGCCGGCAAGCGCGTCTTCGATAGCCTTGGCGCAAATGTCGCGCGAAAAGGCGGCCTGGCGCATGGCGTAGCTGGCGATGGTGTCGCCTTTGCCTGGTTTTCCCCTGGACTGGTACAGCACCGAGCCGGTGTCGACGCCAGCGTCTACGACATGCACGGTCGAGCCGAAATTGTCGTGATCGCCAGTGGCCAATGCCCAATAACCGCCATTCATGCCGCGATATTTCGGATTGATGCCTGAATGATAGTTGATGACCGGGCAGGGAATGGCGGCGAGTGTTTTGGCGGACAAGAGCCGGCAGCTGGCGAGGAACACCGTGGCCGGCTCGAGCTTATGGACGATTTCGACGAGTTCAGGGCCATTGGCGGAGGCTACCGAAACGATCTCCTGGCCCACGCGTGGGCTGGTTTCCAGTTTTTCCTCGGCAACGATGCGCTCGATGCCGCCGTTCAGGAAACGTTTGGCGACACGGATGAGCACCATGGTGCCCAACTGGCCGGCCACGGAGATCCAGCCGAGCTTCTTGGCGCGGCGTATCAGCAGCTCACGCTTTGAGTAAGGCGTTTCCAGAACGACTGTCATGGGGCCGAAGCGATCGGTCAGGCTGTTGATGATCGCCCAGATATGTTCGCCGCCTTCGGTGACGAAGACGATCGGCCTGCGGTCCATTCAGTCTACCCCAGCCATGCCAGGAAGGCGTGCGTGGCAAAGCCGGCGCCGCCGACAACCGCGCAGACGACGGCGAGCGAGGCCACGCCGACCGCGCTGCCTACGGCAAACAGGATGCCGTCCCGCTCGGACAACGCCAGGCCAAGAAGGGCGGTGGCGAAGGCTGGCAGCCAGTTGCCGAACGGGATGGGCAGCGTGATCGAGACGGACAAGATGAGCGCGATGATGCCGATGACGCGGTCGCCGCGTTTGCGCCAGAACGGCCAGTAGCGCGGCCGAACCACCTGTTCGAGGCGGACAAGCCTCGGAATGACCCAGTCTGTGACGGTGCGGAACTGCTCCGCCGACAGTGAGCGCTGCGCGATGAAGGTCGGCAGCCAGGCACGGTTACTGCCGAAGGCCATTTGTGCCGCGACGATCAGCAGCGGCAGGCCAAGTACGGCCGAGGCACCCGGCGGCAGAGGCAGCATGTTGAAGGCGGCAAACAGCACCAGCAGCGGCGCGAAGCTGCGTTTGCCCAGCGTATCCCTGATATCGCCGATCGAGATGTTTCCTTTGGCATCGCGGGCGAGCTGGGCGAAGATCGCGGACAGACGACGGCCACGGCGACGCTTCGGTGCCGCATCGAATTCGCCTGCGTCGGATTGGTTTTCTTGCCCTTGCATTCAGCCTTCAGCCCACTTGCGGCCCGCTTTCAAACGCGCCAGTCCCCATCGCAGTGTGCGACGGCCAGGTTAATCCTTGATGACCCCGGAGGGTGCGAATGTGATGTCGCTTCGCGCGGAATGCAACATCAGCGCCGGAATTCAATGATGTCGAGCTTGGATTCGTAGCGCGGCGCGGGAAACTCGATACGCCATGCTGCCGGTCCGGATCTGAAGGCATAACCGACCTGGTCGGCATCAGGGCCGCGGCCATAGGCCTTGGGTTTGTCGCCGGCGACGAAGCCCGAGCCGAGATAGATCAACCTGTTGTCGCTTTCGGTGTAGAAGCGGCCCTTGGTCCGCTGCGAGCCCGAGATTTTCTCCAGCATCCAGCCCGAGCCGTCATCGGTGACCTTGCACTTGAACCAGCCGTAGACGACGAGCGCGCCCAAGCCGCCGGCCTTGATGGTGCGGCACTGCCAGTTTCCGGTCATGTCGAAATCGGAAAACGACAAGGGCTTTTGGGCAACGATCGCGTCGAGTGTGGCGACCTCGCCTGCCAGGCCGGCCTTTGCCTCCTGAAGGGCTTCCTTGCGCGTGGCGTCGTATTTTTCGAGCCTGGCCTTGTCGGCCGGCGTGATCAGCTTCTGCACCACGCCATCGGCATGCGCGAAGGTCGCCGTGGCGGCGAGGGCCGCAGCAAGAATCAGTTTTCGAACAGCCATGGCACCTCTCCAAAGGCCGAACCTCAAGTGAAGAATCAGGCTCTTTGATGATCTGCCGCAGCGGCCGCTGCCTTGGCAAGTACCTCGGGCAGGTCGCCATAACCGGTGGCGCGGCGCTCATAGACGAGGCCGAGCATCTCCGCCGCATCCTCGGCGACCTTGTCGAGCGCGGGATCGTCAGTCTGGGCGAGATAGATCAGTTTCTCGTAGTTGCCGAAATAGTCCGTCACCAGCTCGGGATGCCGGTCGAGGCCGAGCGGCTTGATGAAGAAAGCCTCGAACTGGCGGCACAGGAAATCGGTCATGTAGAACGACATCATGTCGGCTTCGCCGACTACGGCATAGGCAGCAGCGCCTTGATAGAAGGCAAAGCAATGCGGCCCGGCGATGCGCTCGACACCATGTTTTTCGCAGACACGGTCGAGCAGGCCGCCGGTGCCGCAATCGGCGTAGCCGACATAGATGTGCTGATACCCTTCCGCTTTCGCCTCTGATATCGCCTTGTCCATGGCCGGCGCGATCCGGTTCGGGTGGAAATGGAAATCAGCTGGCAAGCAGGTCAGTTCGAGGTGATCGAGCCCCAGCCGCTGCTTCACCGCCAGTACTTCGCGCGCGATCATGCCGCAGCCAATGACAAGCAGCTTCTCGCCTGAAAGTTTGTCGCCTGGACTACGCTTTTGCTTTTGCAGGGCGGTCATGGAACCAGTTTAGCCGGGTTTCGTTCCAGATAGGCAAATATTGCAAATTTGATGAGGGAGACATCGTCCATGAAACTGTCACGCCTTGCGCCGATCGCCATAATCGCTTGTGCGCTTGCTCTTTCCGCCTGCGCCAACACTGTTCGCGGCGTCGGCAAGGATGTCAAAGGTACAGCGAACGCCATCGAGGACACAGTCCAATAAGGCACTATGTCACTGTCCGTTTTAGATCGGAATGAAAGGGCCGCGCTGCAAGGTGCGGCCCTTTTGCTTTATCCAGCAGCGCGCAGATTGTGCTTGCGCTTCATGTAGTCCTTGGCGGTTTCGACGGCGACAGCCGCGTCACGGCAGTAGGCGTCGGCGCCGACGGCCTTGCCGAATTCCTCGTTGAGCGGCGCGCCGCCGACGAGCACGACATAGTCGTCGCGGATACCCTTTTCCTTCATCGTGTCGATGACGACCTTCATGTAGGGCATGGTCGTGGTCAGAAGCGCCGACATGCCGATGATGTCGGGCTGATGCTCTTCGATGGCATTGAGATAGTTCTCGACCGGGTTGTTGATGCCGAGGTCGATGACGTCGAAGCCGGCACCTTCCATCATCATGCCGACGAGGTTCTTGCCGATGTCGTGGATGTCGCCCTTGACCGTGCCGATCACCATCTTGCCCTGCTTGGGCGCGCCTGTTGCGGCAAGCAGCGGGCGCAGGATGAACATGCCGGCCTTCATGGCGTTTGCCGAAAGCAGCACTTCCGGCACGAACAGGATGCCGTCGCGAAAGTCTTCGCCGACGATGCGCATGCCTTCGACCAGCGCTTCGGTCAGAACCTTGTAGGGCACCCAGCCGCGCTCGAGCAGGATGTTGGTGCCTTCCTCGATCTCCTCCTTGAGCCCGTCATATAGATCGTCATGCATCTGCTGCACGAGTTCGTCGTCGGAAAGCTCGGACAGGATGATTTCGTCGTCGGACATCTTTGGAAGCTCCCTCATGCAGCGCCGAAATCCAGCGTGCGGCTACTGCGCTATACCTAGCTTGCAAGTGCCGCAAATCCATAGCTGATTTGCGACCTCCTGCAAAACGAAAGCGACTGACAAGTTGTCGACTTGCTTGTCGATTTTGCGACAGGCGTTGGCGCTGGCAAGCCGTTTCGCCTAGGGTGCATGACTACGATCTCGCGAGGAGCTGCGACAGGCGGCCAAACGTGTTTCAGGGATGATGGCGATGACAGAAAACCTCGTGACCGATCAGGAAGCGTCGAACGCGCGGCGCGGGCGTGGCGCAAGCGGCGGAGCGGCGGCGCGGCGCGCGGCGCGTTCGGGCGGCGGTCCGGGCACCCAGCTCACTTACATCAAGCGTCAGATCAATGTTTATGAGGTCCTCAACGAGGAGGGGCTGGCGCTCATCGAGAAGAACGCCGACACCGTGCTCGAGGAAATCGGCATCGAATTCCGCGACGACGCCGAAGCACTCCAGCTTTGGAAAGAGGCCGGCTGCGACGTCAAGGGCGAGCGCGTGCACTTTCCCAAGGGCCTGTGCCGCTCGCTGTTGAAGACGGCACCGTCCGTCTATACCCAGCACGCGCGCAATTCGGAGCGCTCGGTGCAGATCGGCGGCAACGCCACGGTCTTCGCGCCGGTCTACGGCCCGCCCTTCGTGCGCGATCTCGACGGCAACCGCCGCTATGCCACGATCGAGGATTTCCGCAACTTCGTGAAGCTGGCCTATATGGCGCCGTCGATCCACCATTCGGGTGGCACCGTGTGCGAGCCTGTCGACGTGCCCGTCAACAAGCGCCACCTCGACATGATCTACAGCCACATCAAATATTCCGACAAGCCGTTCATGGGCTCGGTCACCGCGCCGGAGCGCGCCGAGGACACGGTGGCGATGGCCAAGATCGTGTTCGGCGACGACTTCGTCGAAAACAACACGGTTCTGACCAGCTTGATCAACGCCAACTCGCCGATGGTGTTCGACGAGACCATGCTGGGCGCGCTGAAGGTCTATGCACGTCACAACCAGGCCTGCATCGTCACGCCGTTCATTCTTGCCGGCGCGATGAGCCCGGTGACGGTTGCCGGCACGCTGACCCAGGTCCTGGCCGAAGTGCTGGCCGGCGCCTCGTTCACCCAGCTGATCCGCAAGGGCGCGCCGGTGCTGTTCGGCACCTTCGCCTCGTCGATCTCGATGCAGTCGGGCGCGCCGACCTTCGGTACGCCGGAGCCGTCGCTGGTGTCCTACGGCGCTGCCCAGCTCGCACGCCGCCTCGGCCTGCCGTTCCGCACCGGCGGTTCGCTCTGCGCTTCAAAGGTTCCGGATGCGCAGGCGGCCTATGAAAGCGCCAACACGCTGAACTCGACGCTGCTTGCCGGCACCAATTTCGTGCTGCATTCGGCCGGCTGGCTCGAGGGCGGCCTCGCCTCGTGCTACGAGAAGTTCATGATGGACATCGACCAGCTCGGCATGCAGCAGAAATTTGCCGAGGGCGTCGATCTCTCCGAGAACGGCCAGGCGATGGACGCCATCCGCCAGGTCGGGCCCGGCAGCCACTATCTCGGCTGCGACCATACCCAGGCCAACTTCCAGTCGGCGTTCTACCGCTCCAGTATCGCCGACAACAATTCCTACGAGCAGTGGCTGGCCGAGGGCCAGAAGTCCGCGCCGCAGCGCGCCAACGAGCTCGCCCGACGCTGGCTCGAAAGCTACGAGGCGCCATATCTCGATCCGAGCATCGACGACGGCCTCAAGGACTTCATCGCCGCGAAGAAGGCGTCGATGCCCGACGCCTTCACTTGAAGGGAGCCCGATACAGGCGGGGCTAAAGTCGCCAGCATCATTCACAAGGAAGTCTGGCGGAGCGCATTCTCCGAGCCGGACAAGAAGGGGTAACGCTTGATGCGTTCGCGCTGCCCCTCACCCTTACCCTCTCCCCGTAAACGGGGCGAGGGGGACGTCAGCGTAGCGACTAGCCTCCTTCTCCCCGTTCACGGGGAGAAGGTCCCGGCAGGGGGATGAGGGGCGATGCGCATTGTTCAGAATATTTCCGCCGCGCTGGCCGCTTATGGCCTCATCCAGCGCGGCGGTCTTGTTTTTGGCGATGGCGATGTCGCGCCGGACGGCCCGGCGGGCAGGCCAGCGCGATCGGTGCTGCTGGTGGGGCAGGCGGGTGCCGCGCCCTGGCCGCATTTCCAACGTTGGCGCGAGGCGCAGCCGGCCAGTCCCGACAACCCGCTCGACAGCTGGTCGCGCGAGGTGATCGGCGCCGTGGCGCTTGTGTTCGGGGCGCGCGCGGTGTCGCCGTCCGACAAGCCCTATCTGCCGTTCCAGCAATGGGCGATGCGCGCGGAAGGGCTCAGGCCGTCGCCGCTCGGCATCCTGATGCATCCTGAATATGGGCTGTGGCATGCCTATCGGGGCGCGTTGCTGTTTGAAGTCGAGCTGCAATTCGGCGAAGTTCGCAAACAGAGTCATCTTTGCGACCTATGTGTTGGAAAACCTTGTCTGAAATCCTGCCCCGTCAGTGCCTATTCCGAGACGGGGTTTGCCTATGAGCAATGCCTCGGGCATGTTCGCGGCCCATCGGGAGGTGCCTGCCGGACGCAAGGGTGCCGCGATCGCAATGCCTGTCCCTACGGCACGGCCTACCGCTATCCGGACGACGTGCAGGCCTTCCATATGAAGAGCTACGCCGGCCTCTGACCTGGCTCGATTTGAGCTGGCCCAACCGCTTCCTGGCTCCGCTTGTTGCCATCGTCGGCCGAACGGCGTATTCAAAGTCATCAGATGACTTGATGAATCATGCCATGCAGCCAGCCACTCGAACCAATCTCACCGACAGCGCCGCGGATAGCCTGCGCGCCGAAATCATCACCGGCCGCTGGGCCGTGGGCGAGCGTATTCCCAACGAAGCATCACTCACCGACCTGCTGTCGGTCAGCCGCGGCACGGTTCGCGAAGCCGTTCGCGCGCTGGTCTCGCAAGGCCTTCTGGACACACGGCAAGGCTCGGGCACCTATGTCCGCTCGGCGGTCGATCCGTCGGCGGCGCTGGACCGCGTCAAGCGCGCCGGCCTGCGCGACCAGTGGGAGACACGCGCGGCCCTGGACGCCGAGGCGGCGCGGCTGGCAGCACAGCGTCACACGCCAGCGGATCTGGTGAAAATGCGCCGCTTGCTGGAGGCGCGCGGCAACGTGGCCGATGGCGGGCATGAGGCCTTCATTCGCCGCGACATCGCCTTCCACAAGGCTGTCATCGAGGCCTCCGGCAATCGGGCGATGATCGAACTCTACGACTTCTTCACCGGTGCCATTGCCGAGACCATCAAGGCGACCCTGTCAGGCGAGCTGCCCGAGCCGGACGCTCCGGCGCATGCGGCCATCATCGATGCTGTCGCCTCCGGCGATCCCGATAGGGCTGCCGCCGCAGTCCACGCCTTCATGGCGCCGGTGCTTCTCGAACTCGACAGGTTGCTTGCCCAATGAACCAGAGCTTTATCCCGGCTGGCCGGACGGCCCAGGCCGTCGCCATCGATGGTCTCGACGATCAGCTTGTCGATGCCGAGATCGACAGTCTGCCGGCACCGCAGGCACCAGTCATGCGAAGCGGCATGGCGCGTTTCGTGCTGGGCGCGAGTCTGGTCCTGATCGCCTTCAACCTCAGGCCGATCTTTTCCAGCCTTTCCGTGCTGTTGCCGGAGGTGATGCAGGCGACCGGCCTGTCGCCCGCCGGCGCAAGCCTTTTGACGACGCTGCCGGTGCTCTGCCTCGGCTTGTTTGCGCCGCTGGCGCCAAAGCTGGCGCAGCGCTTCGGCGCCGAACGCACGTTGCTGTTCTCGCTGGCGCTGCTGGCCCTTGGCACCGTCCTTCGTGGGCTTGGCACCGTGCCGCTGCTGTTCATCGCGAGCTTCATGGCCGGCGCTGCGATCGCCATCGGCAACGTGCTCTTGCCCGGGCTGGTCAAGCGCGACTTTCCCGACAAGGCGGCGATGATGACCGGGCTCTACACGATGGCGCTTTGCGCTGGTGCTGCTTCCGCCTCGGGACTGACACTGCCCATCGAACATCTAGTGACCGGCTCATGGTCCGGCGCGCTTGCCGCATGGGCGGTGCCGGCCTTCATCGTGCTGTTGATCTGGACGCCGCAGGCGCTGGGCAGCCGCAGACAGGCAAGGCACAGCGGTTTTCGCGTAGTCGGCCTGTGGCGCGACCGGCTGGCCTGGCAGGTCACCTTGTTCATGGGGCTGCAGTCGGCGCTGGCCTATTGCGTCTTCGGCTGGCTGGCGCCGATCCTGCGCGAGCGCGGCTTCGACGCCACGACATCAGGCGCGATCGTGTCTTTGTCGGTCATGGCGCAGGTCGTGACCTGCCTTGCCGTGCCCTCGATCGCCATCCGCCGCAAGGACCAGCGCGGCGTCAATGTGGCGCTCGTCGTGGCTGCCGTGACGGCATTGCTCGGTATCCTGTTTGCGCCGACCTCGACGATCCTGTTCTGGGCCGTGCTGCAGGGCATCGGCCAGGGCGGGCTGATTGCCGCCGCCATGACGCTGATCGTGCTGCGCTCGCCGGATGCCCATGTCGCGGCGCATCTCTCCGGCATGGCGCAGGGCGTGGGCTACACGCTGGCAGCCATCGGCCCGCTGCTGGTCGGGCTGATCCGCAACTGGACCGGCAGCTTCGCTGCCTCTTCGGTGCTGTTCGTGGCGCTTGGCCTTGGCGTTGCGATCACGGGACTGGGCGCGGGCAGGGCGCTGCATGTCGGCGCGCGCACCGAGCGGACCTTTGCCGCCTGAGCTTGTCTGGCGGGCCGAAGTCCCTATGTTCGCGACGGGACAGACAGAGGGAGCGTTGCCATGCCGACCAAGCGCGAGATCGAGATCAGGACGGCGGATGGCGTCTGCAAGGCCGGGCTGTTCGGACCTGCCAAGGCGAAAGCCGGTGTGATCCTCTATATGGATGCCTTCGGTCCGCGCCCGGCGCTGGATGAGATGGCCGAACGGCTGGGCAGCCAAGGCTATGCGGTGCTGGTGCCGGACCTGTTCTATCGTGCAGGCGCCTATGGTCCGTTTGACGCCAAGACGGCCTTCGTCGAGGAGAAGACGCGTACCGAGTTGCGTGCCCCGATCGGCGGCACGACGCAGGAGATGACCGCACGCGACACGGGCTCCTTCATCGAGGCGTTGGTAAAGGCCGGCGCGACAGGCCCGATTGGCACTGTCGGCTATTGCATGGGCGGCTCGCGTGCGCTCAACGCCGCCGCCGCCCATCCGGACCGCATCGCGGCCGCGGCAAGCTTTCATGGCGGCAATCTGGCCAGCGATGCGCCCGGCAGCCCGCACCGCAGCGCGGCAAAGATTAAGGCGCGCGTCTATGTCGGCTCTGCCGGTGTCGACGGCAGCTTCCCGCCGGAACAGTCGGCAATCCTGGCCGAGAGCCTGCGCACTGCCGGCGTCGACCACATTCTCGAAAACTATGTCGGCATGGGCCATGGCTGGTGCGTGTCCGACCACGGCGTCTACGATGCCGCCGGCGCCGAGCGCCACTGGAAGCGGCTGACGGCGTTGTTCGAGGAGACGCTGGCGTAACTTCCAACTTTGCCATCCCGACAGCTTCGGCTATCAGGCATCGAACAGCTTGATCCGACAAACAGGGTTCGCGCGCCGGCAAGGCGCCGACGGGCCAGTGGGAACACTCCGGAATGCAGTCCTTTGATGTCGTGGTGATCGGCGCCGGCGCGGCCGGCATGATGTGCGCCGTGGAAGCCGGCAAGCGCGGCCGCTCGGTGCTGGTCGTCGATCACGCTTCGGCGCCCGGCGAAAAGATCCGGATTTCCGGCGGCGGGCGCTGCAACTTCACCAATATCCACGCCAGCCCGAAGAATTTTCTGTCGCAGAACCCGCATTTCTGCATCTCGGCGCTGAGCCGCTACACCCAGCGCAATTTCATCAGCCTCGTCGAGCGCTACGGCATCGCCTATCACGAAAAGACGCTTGGCCAGCTGTTCTGCGATGGCTCGGCACGCCAGATCATCGACATGATGGTCGAGGAAATGCAGGAAAACGGCGCCGAACTGAGGCTGTCGACCAAGGTCGAGGACATCAGCAGGACCGCCGACGGGTTCGCGCTGTTTGTCTCCGGCAGCCGCGTGGCGTGCACGTCTCTGGTGGTCGCCTGCGGCGGCAAGTCGATTCCCAAGATGGGGGCGACCGGCTTTGGCTACGAGATCGCCGAGCAGTTCGGGCTGCCTGTTGTCGAGACGCGGCCAGCACTGGTGCCGCTGACCTTCGACGCCAACACCTTGCAGAAATTGACGCCGCTTGCCGGTATCGCTGTGGATGCCGATGTCGCCTGTGGCAGGACCAGCTTCTCCGAAGCCATGCTGTTCACCCATCGCGGCATCAGCGGACCGTCGATCCTGCAGATCTCGTCCTATTGGCGCGAGGGCGACGAAATCGCGATCTCGATGCTGCCGGGTACCGATGTCGCGGCGATCCTGCGCGACGCCAAGCGCGCCAACGGGCGCCAGGCGGTGCAGACCGTTCTGGCCGCGCACCTGCCCAAGAAGCTGGCCCAGGCGATTGCCGAGCGGCTCGGCTTCAACGGCAATCTCGCCGATCTGAACGATACGCACCTGAAAGCCGTCGATGCCGCGGTCAACCAGTGGCGTATCAAGCCTGCGGGGTCCGAGGGTTATCGTACGGCGGAAGTGACGCTTGGCGGCGTCGACACCAAGTCGCTCGACCAGAAGACGATGCAGGTGAAGTCGGTGCCTGGTCTCTATTTCATCGGCGAGGTCGTCGATGTCACCGGCTGGCTCGGCGGCTACAATTTCCAGTGGGCATGGTCGTCGGGCTGGGCCGCAGGGCAGGCGGCCTGATCTGCTCATCCCTGTTTTCGTTCTGCATCCGACGCACCCGCCTCGCAACATCCTGCGGATACACAGGTTTCCGATACCGACTGGCACCTGAATCAATCACAAGGTGTGGTGCGGATGTTCTCGACAATCAAGGCGTTTGCCGTTTCGCTGGCGCTCGGCGGCGCGCTGGTGATGCCTGTTTTGGCCGACCAGCAACAATGCTCGTGCAAGAACCTGCAAAGCGTGCAGGAAGAGCTCAGGAACGCGGACTACGCGGCAAAATTCTTCGCCGACATGGCTGCACAGCTCAAGGCAGTCGAGGACCCGCTGATCGAGGCGCACAAAATCCCGACGCATCCGGATTCCAACGTCAGCATCTATCACCGCTCGTCGCTGAAACGGACCGAAATCATGGCGAGGTTCCGCTTACCCCACCGCCCCGCCCATGGCTATAAGGGGCCAGCGACGGTCGACATGAAATATGGCAGCTGCGAGCAGCAACCCGCAGCACTCGAAGCCTTGAAAGCAGGCTCGCAATGCAAGGAACTCGCTGATTTCGCCCTGGAGCACGAAGCCGTTCACCGGGCGAAATGCGCAAGAGACACCGCCACCGTCTACTGGGACAGACTGCCAAGCCACTTCGCAGCTGAAGAAGCGGAGCGCTATAGCGAGCAGGCCAAGGCCACGCGCGCCTTGCTCAAGCGCATCATCGACGAGGGTACCGTCACCATCGAGGCCAAGCTCGAGCCGCGCATTTCGGGACCACAGTTCGACGTGACCTATTCCTACGTCACACAGCCGGCAGAGATGAACGGAAACAGTTCGCCAGGATCCGACACATGGACGCTGAAGGGGAAGGCGCGCCGCGCGGGCAAGATCAAGAGCGTCAAGCTTGCCGGGATGTCGTGCACGCCGAGCGGCCAGATCAACGACGACATCGACCTGGCGCTGAAGCTCGACGGCTTGACCATGGGGCTCGACAGCAAGTCCAAGGGTAAGCCTGGCGACATCATGATCCGCTGCAAGGGTGGTCATGGCATGTCGATGCGGCCGCAGGGCGAGGTCGACGGCGGCAATGTCTTCGCCGACGAAGCCTTCACTATAGGTACCGACGTGTCGCAGGACGTCCGCAGCTTGCCATTCGCCAAATACGTTCCCAGCGGCATGTCCGTCAGCGGCAAGAACACGGTAAGCGTCAAGCTGGTCTGCCCCGGCTCGTGACGGAGGCGTCGCGCCGCCCGGCATGTCTTGGGTTGGCGCCGAAATTTTTCTTTCCAGCACCCCAAGGATTGCCTCAAAGCTTTCGTCCAACGGACAAATGATGGCGATGATGTTGGATGAAAGCGAAGCCTCCGACAGCGATCTGGTCGGACGAGCGCGCGACGGTGACAGGACAGCTTTCGGCGAACTCGTCGAAAGACATTACGGATTCGTCCATCGCGTCGCCTGGCGCTGGTGCGGCAACAGGTCGGATGCCGAAGACATCGCCCAGGAGGTCTGTGCACGGCTGGGCCGGGCCATCCGCGACTATCGCGGCGGGGCTGCCTTCACGACATGGCTCTATGCGATGACGCTGAATGCAGCGCGCGACATGCAGCGCAAATCGGCGCGCGAGACGGCGAAGACCACCGCCTATGGCGTTCATGCGCTCGTTGCGGGCGATGGCGGGCGCGAAGCGGAAGATCCGGCCGAACGGATGTGGGCGGCGGTCAGGCAGTTGCCGGACAAGCAGCGCGACGCGATCCTGCTCGTTTATGGCGAAGGGTTGAGCCACGCGGCGGCGGCGGACGCCATGGCGATCGCCGAGGCCACCGTGTCCTGGCACATCCATGAAGCGAAGAAACGGCTGAAGCTGCTCATGCGCTCGGCCGGGGAAGAGTGACCATGGTCGACGACAACGAACTCGACATGCTGCGCAACATTCCGACGCCGGCGCCAGGCCCTGAGGCCAAGGCGCGCGCGCTTGCCGCGGCGATGGCGGCCTACGACCTCGAAAAAAATCCTGCGGCCACCCAAGGAACCGCCAATGCCGGTCGTCTCACCGAACGAGCACGAAAGCTCTGGAGAGACATCATGCAAAAGAAGCTGATTGCAGCGCCGGCCCTTGCCGGTCTCGTTGCTCTGCCGATCGCCGGCTATGCCACATTCTATCTGATGGAGGGCTCGCCGTTCAATTTTGGCGCGGAGCAGGAGATCGCCGATGCACCTTCCGTCCGCTTGAAGGAGCCGCTTGCTGCCGAGTTGAAGAAGACCGATTCAGGCGCGGCACCGACCTCACCGGCTAAGCCGTTGGCTGCTTCGCAGGCAGGGAAGTCCGAGGCAGAGGCAAGCGCTGACGAAGCGGTCGTGATGAACGAGGCAGCGCCTGCCATGCCGGCGCTGGCTCCGTTGGCCGACGCGGCAGCGCAGATGAGCCGCATGTCGGCGCCGACGCTGACAACCGAGCTGCATGGCGTGATTGCGCCATCGGACGTGCCGATGCCGCTGCCGGAAAACCGCGACCGCGTCGAGGATTTCAAGACCAATCCCGTGCGTTCGGCGCTCGAGGATCCGGTCTCGACCTTCTCCATCGATGTCGACACGGCCTCCTATTCCTTCGCCCGGCGTTTGCTGAAGGAAGGGGTTCTGCCGCATGCGGACACTGTGCGGGTCGAGGAGATGATCAACTACTTCCCCTATGACTGGAAGGGGCCGGAGGCGATCACCACGCCGTTCAACACCACCGTCAGCGTCATGCCGACGCCGTGGAACGAGCACACCAAGCTGATGCATGTCGGCATCAAGGGCTATGACGTCAAGCCAACCGAGCAGCCTAAGGCTAACCTTGTGTTCCTGATCGACGTGTCGGGATCGATGGACGAGCCGGACAAGCTGCCGCTGCTGCGCTCGGCATTCCGGCTTTTGGTCAACAAGCTCAATGCCGACGACACGGTTTCGATCGTCACCTATGCCGGCAACGCCGGTACGGTGCTCGAGCCCACCAAGGCGTCGGACCGGGAAAAGATACTGTCGGCCATCGACACGCTGGCCCCTGGCGGTTCGACCGCCGGCGAGGCCGGCATCCGCGAGGCCTACCGGCTGGCGCAAAAATCCTTCCTAAAGGACGGCATCAACCGCGTGATGCTGGCGACCGACGGCGACTTCAACGTCGGCCAGACCGATGACGACGAGCTCAAGCGGCTGATCGAAGACAAGCGCAAGTCGGGCGTGTTCCTGTCGGTGTTCGGCTTTGGTCGGGGCAATCTCAACGACCAGATGATGCAGACCATCGCCCAGAACGGCAACGGTACCGCTGCCTATATCGACACGCTGGCGGAAGCCGAGAAGGTGCTGGTGCAGGATGCGTCGTCGACGCTGTTTCCGATCGCCAAGGACGTGAAGATCCAGGTCGAGTTCAATCCGGCTGCCGTCGCCGAATACCGGCTCATCGGCTACGAGACCCGCGCGCTCAACCGCGAAGACTTCAACAACGACCGCGTCGATGCCGGGGAGATCGGCTCGGGCCATTCGGTGACCGCGATCTACGAGATCACGCCCAAGGGCGCGCCGCAGCAGATCGACAATCTGCGCTACGGCGAGGCAACGACGAGCAATGGCGGTGTCGCGAACGCCGACGAATATGCCTTCGTGAAGATCCGCTACAAGGCGCCCGACGGCGACACAAGCAGGCTGATCACGACGCCTGTGACCAAAGCCAATGAAGTCGCGAGCTTCGATGCGGCTGGCACCGACCAGCGCTTCTCGGTCGCGGTCGCGGCATTCGGCCAGAAGCTGCGCGACGAGGATGCGACAGCCAGGTTCGGCTTCGACCGGATTGCCGAGATCGCCTCTGCGGCACGCGGTGCCGACCCCTATGGCTATCGCGCCGAATTCCTGTCGCTGGTGCGGCTGGCATCGTCGCTCCAGGGCAACAAGCCGTAAGGCAACAGGCAGGGCAGGTGGGCCGGCCGGCGGAAAGGGGGCTTTCCGCCGGCCGTTCTTTCATCTCCAGGCGGCGGAAAGGGGGCTTTCCGCCGGCCGATCTCTTGTGATCTCTAGGCATCCACCCGAAAATCGATGGGGTGGTGTTTCGGAGACGAGAGATGGCCGACCGGAAACTGGACGAATGGGATATTGCGCATGGCGGGCTGCGCTCGCTGTCGTCGCGCGAGATCAAGGTTTTCTGGGACGGTTATCTCGCCCGCCGCAACGACCCAAGGATACGCCATGGCAGCCTCTATTCGCGTTGGCGGCATGTCGCCCACGATCTGGTGGTTTCGCTCTATCTGACCAACCGCAGCGTCGGGCTGTTCGTCAGGGGCCAACGCGGCGAGGGGTATGTCACCACCGCGAACCGGCTGACCGCCTTCGAGCCCGCATTGGGCAAGGCGCTGGGTGTCAGCCTGCGCGGCGAATACGCGCTCTGCTACCTGTCCAACCATCCGGTTGCGATGACCGATCCGGCCAACTGGCCGCAGGCCTACGAGTGGCTGGAACGGCAGGAAAAGCACTTCAGTCATGTCCTGAGCGACATGGTTGTCGGCACCTAGGCGCCGGACGGAAGCGAAATTCCGTCCCGGCGCCGTGGTCATGAAAGAACATCTCGATCCAGCCCTAAGTGGCTGAAAAAAAGTTGAAATCGACTATCGGACGGACCGGGGAGGGTGCTCCCTTCCGGGCTGTTTCCGCACGCCTTGGCGGCGCGGCACGAAAATCCCTTACGTTCTATCTTGCAAAAGATATATCTTTGAATAGATATAGCGGCATGAAGCAAACATCCTGGAGAGGCACTCACATGTTCAACCACCCAAATTTCAACGATCGTTGCCGCGGAGAATGGTCCATGTCGGGCCAGAATGAAGGTGGCAGGGGCGGCGGCCGGGGCGGCCGAGGCGGTCCCTTCGGCCGGCATCGCGGCGGTCCTTTCGGTGGCCGCGGCCCGCGCATGTTCGATCCCGGCGCGCTGCGTCTGGTCGTGCTCGGCCTGATCGCCGAGGAGCCGCGCCACGGCTACGACATCATCAAGGCCCTGGAGGCCAAGTTCCAGGGCGCCTATAGCCCGAGCCCCGGCGCGATCTATCCGATGCTGCAGATGCTGGAAGAGGCGGACCTCGTCGTCTCCGTCGCCAATGGCAACAAGAAGCTCTGTTCGATCACCGAAGCAGGCCAAGCCTATCTCGATGAAAACGCCGACGAACTGGCCAAGATCAATGGCCAGATCAACGAAAACTCGACGCAGGTCAGTGGCGTCGCGCTCGGCGACGAGGTCAAGGCACTGAATTTCGCCGTGTTCAGCCGTTTGCGCAGTGGCTCACTGACGGCGGCACAGGCCGAGAAGGCGCGCGAGATCCTGAAGAAGGCGCGTCGCGACCTCGAAGACCTGTGATTCCCGAAGGCTCCAAACTGCCGGAGCTCCCGCCGCAGGGCGGGAGCTTTTTTCTGTGTAAAACCCATCGTAAGGCCAGATTTGCGGGCCGTTTCAAACAATTTGATTCAAAGGCCGATTTGCCTCGGAACCCGATCGCAACGATCCCCGGCTAATACAGCAGCGGGTGAATAAGGGGTGGTTTGAGAATGCAGGTTGGTCGTTTGACGTCGGGTGCGGTTTTGAATGTTCGCACCGGCGACCCCTTGGCGATGCCGGCTCGGCCAGAAGCTGCCACCGCAATGGCGACACCGTGACGGACGTTGCAATACAGGCAGCATTGCCTGCCACCAGCAGCCACATCTACGTGCCCGCCAAGCCTATTCAGCAGGCGGCGCAAGTCGCCGCCCTGGGTCCGTCGCGCTCCCGCATCAGCGATATCGAAGACGCCCACCGTACGGCATGGTCGGCGCTCAACAATGAGCGCTTCCGGCTGGCGATGGAGAAGTTGGGTGATGTGCGCACGTCGGACGCAGTGATGATGATGCGCCCGGTCGAAGGCGGGGGCACCGACATCAAATCGGCGCTTGCGCGCTACGAGGAAAACAGCTGACGATTTAGTATATCTCAGCCGCGGCGGCGGCGTTCGCGGCGGCCTTCGCTGGTTTCCGTGGTGTTCGGCGCGGCCAGCTTGTTACGCATCGGGCCGATGCGCTCGATGATCGCCTCGACGGTTGGACGAACGTCCTTCTTGTGGGCGTCGAGCGCCTTGCGCATCGCGGCCAGATGCTCGAACGAGGTGCCGCAGCAGCCGCCGATGATCCTGGCGCCGCCATCGACAGCGAGCCTGACATAGTCCGACATCAGTTCGGGCGTACCCGAATAGTGGATCTCGGTGCCGCGGAATTCCGGAATGCCGCAATTGCCCTTGATGATGATGGTCGCATCCGGCCTGGCTTCGCTCATGTCGAGCAGCGAGGCCAGGATGTCGGAAGCGCCAACGCCGCAGTTCGCGCCGACGCCGAGCGGCGTCTCGGCAAGGCCGTCGACAACGCCGTGGATGTCCTTGGGCAGCAGACCCATCATGGTGCGGCCGGCGGTGTCGAACGAGCCGGTATAGGTGTAGGGCAGGCCGACACGGATGGCTGCCTCGGCAGCGGCGCGGATCTCGTCCGGGGCGGACATCGTTTCGATCCAGGCGACTTCGGCGCCACCGGCCTTGAGGCCTTCGATCTGTTCGGCGAAGGCATCGACTGCCTCGTCATAAGTCATGGCACCGAGCGGAACCAGAAGCTCGCCGGTCGGGCCGACGGAGCCGGCAACGACAACCTTGCGGCCGGCCTTGTCGGCAACGGCGCGGGCGATTTCGGCAGCGCGCTTGTTGAGTTCGTGAACCCGGTCCTGGGCGTGATGCAGCTTGAGCCGGTGACGGGTGCCGCCGAACGAGTTGGTGAGGATGATGTCGGCGCCGGCTTCGACGAACTTCCGGTGCAGCGTCGAGATCTTTTCGGGCGCGCTTTCGTTCCACAGCTCGGGTGCTTCGCCGGCCTCGAGGCCCATGGCAAACAGGTTGGTGCCGGTCGCGCCATCGGCGAGCAGCACGCCCTTTTCGGCCAGCAGGGCATCGATCGGATTGGTCGTCATCGCAGCGACTTTCATATCAGGAGATTGGATAAGGATATAAAGAAGTCTTTATGTCCAGTCAACGCGTTTACAGGGCTGGCTGTGCCGCTGGCGTCACTTCGACCGCGATCTCGGTGCAGACGCCGCCATTGGTCGGATAATGATCGACCGAACACGCGGTGACGACGAGCAGCAGGTCGCATTCGGCGCGCAGCGTTACGTAGCCGCCGGGCGGATTGATCGAGGCAAAGACGTCGATGCTGCCGTCGGGCTGCGGCAGCGAGTTCTGGAACAGGTCGACCGGGTCAGGCGTGAAGGGCAAGGCGAGCCCTTCCGAGGCAAGTGCCTTGTGCAGATTGTCCTGGCAACTGGGGTGCTCGTCGAAGCCGGCACGGACATAGAGCGCATGATTGCAGGCGGGGTAGAGCATGTCGTGCGGGCCCGGCGAAGCGTCCTCGACCAGCGTCAGCAAAGGCACGCCCGTCGTGCCGTAGAAATGTTCGCCTGTTTTGGGAAACAGCCGCTCGCCGATGTCGCGGGTGTTGGACGTGCTCAGCCAGTCCTTCAAGTCAGGCGTGAACGCCCAGAGGTCGGCGACCTGCTGGCCCTTGATGTCGATGATGCGGACCAGGTCTCCGCTGGACACGCGGATGGAACGGCCCGACTGGGCGGGTACGACGACATTTTTCTGATCTGGCATCGGTTTCCTCAGGGATGTGCGCCGCACGCTGCCGTATCGCGGCGCCAAATTCAACCTGAGCGCCAATCAGCCCCAACTGGCCGGGAAAGACGCCACCGCCAGCCGTCGCGCGAAGGCGGCGGTCTCGTGGGCGTTGATGTCGGCGGCGCGGATCAAATTGTCGAAATGGCGGGTCAGCGTCCGGATCGGATCGGTGGCGTAGAGCACAAGGTACATGTCGCCGACATAGATCGCCGCGCGGGAATGGCCGAAGATCGTGTAGGGCACGGAATAGCGCATGCGCCCGTCATAGAGAAACAAGCGGAAGGTCGGGTAGAGATCGTCGAGCAGGTCGGCCATGTGGCGAAGCTGCTGCTTGCGATCCTTGTCGGGAAAGCCCGACCAGACGCCCAGCCCGCGCGCGAAAATCTCAAGCGTGTGGCGCGGCATGCAGACCTCCATGTCGGTCTCGGGCCTGCGGTTGTAGTCGATCCGGTACTGTGTCTCGCCGGCCTGGACCTCGCGGCTCTTGTTGGAGATATCGGCCTCGTAGTCGATCAATGCTTCGGTGCGCAGAAGGTCGGGGATGCCGGCTGGCACATAGCGGATCTTCGTGCCCGCTGCCTCGGCATGCCATTTGGCGATCAGCGTCCGTTCAAAACCGCCGGAGGCCTCCTCGATTTCAAGGCTTTCGCGGATTTCGCCGGTGACGCCTTCGTCCTGGCTGAGCCCGAGCAGCCAATCGAGCGAAACCTTGTGGGCGGTGGCGATTGTCAGCAGCGTCTCGGCGCGCGGCAGGCGCACGGTGGCACCCGAAAGCAGCTGCGACAGCGCCGAACGGTCAATGCCGACCGAGGTAGCAAAGGCCGACTGGTTGAGGCCGGAGCGCTGCACCAGCGCCTTGAGCCGCTCCCTGAAGACACCCGATAGATCGCGTTTGTCCATGACCTGCCCATTGGGGAATGGTTTTGCGAATCCGCCGCCGCATGGCCATCCAAATTAGATTCATCGTCCGGAGTGTTTACTAAACATAACATTTGCGGCGTGAGCAGCGCAATGTAAACAGTCTGTGCGCATTGTCTCGTTGCGGAAATCAATGACTACTGACAGCATTATGTCAGGAATCATCGAGTTCCAGGCATCCAAGGACAGCAGGCAGCGCATGACCAAGAACGGAAACAGACGCGGCACGACCACAGGGGTCGAATGGCCGACGGTGTTTCTCATCCTGGGCTGCTACGGAACCTGGCTTGCTGCCGGCCTGCTGCTCTGGCAGGCCTATCCGGTGGCCGCTCTTGCGGTGATGGCGCTTATGGTTGCGCTCCAGTCGTCGCTGGTGCACGAGGTGCTGCACGGCCATCCCACCCGAAACGCGCGCATCAACGAAGCGCTGGTGTCCTTGCCGATCGGCGTTGTCTGGCCGTATCGCCGCTTCAAGACGATCCACCTGCGCCATCATGCCGACGAGCGCCTGACCGATCCGTTCGATGACCCGGAAAGCTACTATCGGGCGCTGTGGCAGCACGACGACCTGCCGGCCAGCATGAAGTTGCTGCTCAGCATCAACAACACCATGGCGGGGCGCTTCGTGCTCGGGCCGCTGCTTGCCTGCGTCGGCTTCTTCATCGACGACGCCAAGCAGATTGTCGCCGGCGACAAGGCCATCCGAAAAGCGTGGCTACTGCATGCCGCAGGCCTTGCGGTGGTGCTGCCGGTGGTACAGTTCGGCTTCGGTGTCCCCTTGTGGCTCTATGTGCTGGTGCCGGTATGGCTCGGCCAGTCGCTGATTTCGATCCGAACCTTTGCCGAGCATCAGTGGTCGGAGCACCCGGAAGGGCGCACTGTCATTGTCGAGCGCTCGCCATTGTCGCTGCTGTTTCTCAACAACAACCTGCATTTCGTCCATCACAAGAGCCCGACGGTTGCTTGGTACAAATTACCGGCATTGTTTCGCGCCCGCCGCGCGGAATGGCTGAAGATGAACAAGGGCTACGTCTATCCCAACTATTTCGCGCTGGTCAGGGCCTATGCCTTCCGCGCCAAGGAGCCGGTCTGCCATCCGGCGCTGCGTCGCGCTCCCGAACAGGGCAGGGCGTTTGTGCCACGGGTCAGGGCCCGCAGCGTCAACGGGCTTGGAACCGCGCCGGTGCCTGCCGAGCCGCCAAAGGAATGATATCTTCCAGAGCTTGCCAATTCTCGCGTTCGAGCCTGAAATGATGCAATGAGCGACTTCATCGCCGCACTGCCCATGTATGACTGGCCCGAGATGCGCGACGAGGTCGATGCGCAATGGGCCAGGTTGCGAACGGCGTTGCGTCAGCTTGGTTTGGACGCGCCGGAACGCCTTGCCAGGCGCAACGCCGATCTGCCGGCGGTTCCAGGTGGTATTCGCGACGCATCGGGTGTGGTGATTGCATTCGACCCGGCTACGCTGCCGCCCGAAGAACTCGACCTGCCGACGCTGTGGCGGCATCCCCAATTGCTGTTCGGCCAGACCTGCTGGGGGCCGATGGAAAGCACGGGCCTTGCGGCTCAGGTCAAGGTGATCGGTCAGCCAAACTATGACGGCATCGAAGGCGGTCGTGGCGAACTCTATTCCAGCGCCATCGTCGTGCGGCGCGGAACGGTGACCGCCGACCATGCGCATGCCCCCGACGGCGATGCGCCGCTCATCCCGCTCGATCTGATCCGCGACAAGCGCCTGGCCTTCAACAGCCACGATTCGATGTCGGGGTTCATCGGTATCTCGCGCGATCTTGCCGCCATGGGCGAGGGATTGCGGATTTTTTCCGAACGCATCGAAAGCGGCGGCCATCGCGCGTCGATCGTCGCCATCTCCGAGGGCCGGGCCGACGTGGCAACCATCGATTGCCGGAGCTGGGCGCTGGCGCAGCGCTTCGAGCCGGCTGCCCGGGACGTCGTGGTCATCGGTTGGACAGCAAAACGCAAGGGCTTGCCTTACATCACCGGGCCAAGCACGTCGCCCGTTTCGGTGACGTTGCTCAACCTTGCGCTGAGCCAAGCCGCGCTTTGAAGAAAGCGGGCGGCCTGAACCGCCCGCTCTGCCTGGCCGAGGTTTATTCTGACGGCACGCCCTTTTCCCACTTCGCCCAATCGCCGGTGACAGCATCCGCAAAGGCCGCGCCGACACGATAGGCGTTGATGGCTGCCGGACCGAAGCCACCCGACTTGGCGCTCAGCGATTCGATGGGGCTCATGCCGGCGGGCTCGCGATCGAAGTTCGACGCCGTGCGCAGCAAGGCGATGCGATCGAAATCGAGCAGGTCGGCATCCGCGCCGCGCCGCAGCGCGGTCAGCGAGGCGTTGTCCTCCATCTGGGTCGTGCAATAATTGCCCTTGCCCTCGGTCAGCAACGATACCCAATCGCCCATGCTTTTGGCAGTCATCGAGCCATGCCAGTAGGTGTCAGTCGACAGCGTGTCACAGATGCTGACACTTGGGGCAGCGTTGCCGGGTGCGGTCTTGTAGGCCACGCGATAGGCCTTCGCTTCGGCGCTGTCGGCGAGTTCGACGCTCTTGGTCAGGGCAAATGCCTTCTGCAGCAGCTGCTCGTTGAGCTGGTAGACCTCGGTTGCCGAGCCCCAGCTCGGCTTTTCGCCGGGTCGCTTGGCGCCCAGCCCGACCACGCCATCAGGCCAGTCGGCGGGAATCTGGCGCGGATCGATTTCGTGGCGCAGGCCGGCATCGACGGCATAACGCGCCCAATGTGCCGAACCCAGCGTGCCATCGCTCGGATCGACACCAGCAATGCCGGCGATCACGATGTAGCTCTGCTTGAGGTCGACAAGACCGCTGTAGACGAGTGCTGAAACCGAGCTTGCTGCATTGGCATAACCCATCGCCGTCGTCATGACGCACAGCCCGGCAGCGTCGCAGGCAAGTTCCGGATACTCCTTGGCGAAGCCCGGAATCGTCAGCCTGGTCTCCAGCTTGCGGCCCTCGAGCCATGGTTTTGCCTCGCCTCCGAACATCGTTATGACCAGCACTTTGGGGGCCAGCGGCTCCGCCGACGCCATTGATGTGTTCGAGGCAAAGCCGGCGGCAAGGGCGAGGGCTGAAAGGCCAATCCGATAGATGTGCGTCATATGCGATCCGATCTGAGAAAAACGGCGATGTTGCAGCGCCGTTTTCACTATCGGTGCAGCTTGCCGCGGAAGCCACTCGCCACCGCTCCTGTCCACATCAAATCCGGCAGCCCAGTGATCTTGCGCCATCGCAGTAAAGTCGCCGGCGAGCGATTTCGGCTGCCGATCAACTGTTCTTGGTCGCTGGAATATCTCGAACAGGAAGCCGGGGCTTTGGGCGCCTAGCCGAGCAGGCGCTTGTCGAGCGGATAGTTTGAGAGCTGCTCGTTGCCGCTTTCAGTGATCAGGATCTGCTCCTCGATCTTGACGCCCTCATGCCCACCGAGGCGGCCGATGTAGCTCTCGACGCAGACCACCATGCCGGGCTCGAGCACGCCGTCCGGCGTATCGGCCGTCCAGTCGGAGGCGTGGGGCAGGGTGGGATATTCGTCGGCCAGGCCCACGCCGTGGAACAGCACGCCATAACGCGCCGGGAAGCAGTCGGGCGGGGGCGCGGCCGCGCGTTCCACCAGTTCGCGGAAACCGAGGCCGGGCCTGAGCAGCGCCGTATTGTGGGCGATCTGTTCGGCGGCAATCCTGTAGAGGTCGCGCTGTTCGCTCTTGGGCTCGCCGTCGCCGCACAGCCAGGTCCGCGACAGGTCGGCGCAAAATCCGTAGGGCCCGATGAGATCGGTGTCGAAGGCGACGAGATCGCCTGCCTCGACCACGCGCGACGAGCACTCCTGGAACCAGGGATTGGTGCGCGGTCCCGATGCCAGGAGCCGGGTTTCGATCCATTCGCCGCCGCGGGCGATGTTGCCGCGATGCAGTTCGGCCCAGAGCTCGTTCTCGGAGATGCCCGGCCGGAGTGCTGCCTCCATCTCGCTCATCGCCACCTCGCAGGCGACGATCGAACGGCGCATGCAGAGGATTTCGTCAGGCGACTTGATCAGCCGGGCGTTTTCCATCACCGCCTCGCCATTGCCGACCGAAATGCCAAGCCGTGCCAGCGCGTCGACGCCGTTATGGTCGAGATGGTCGACGGCAATGCGCCTGACGCCGCCGCCGTGCTCGCCAAGGACATCGGCGATGCCTTGCGCCCAGCGCTCGACCTTCATCTCCGTCATTTCGCCGCTGTAGAGATACATCCACGACACTGCCGGGCGAACCTCGTCGACGACGCCGGAATGATCGGACAGGTGCTCGCAGGAGAAGTAGTCGAACAGCACCACCGGGCCGTCGGTGGCGACGAAACAGTGACGGGTCGGGTTGTGCGCCACCCACAGCTGCATGTTGGTCGAATCGGTGGCGTAGCGAATGTTGACGGGATCGTAGAGCAGGGCGCCGGCATAACCGCGCCGCGCGAGCTCGGTGCGGATGCGCTCCAGCCGGTACTTGCGCAGGGCCGGCATGTCGGGTGCCGCGATGCCGGCCGCCGCCCATTCGGCTTCGGCCTGTGCTCCATAACCCAGAACGTGCTGGTTTAGTGCTGCCGCCTTGGTGCGGGCTCGCTCGCGCAGGTCCTCCGCCGAGCCAGGCTCGAACGGCATGATCTTGCGGTGGCGGCCGAAATTGCCTTTTGCGGGGGTTTCCATCAGCGACACCCCTTTGATGGTTGAAGGCGTCGTTCCTTCCTACCGGACATCTCCCCCACAAGGGGGGAGATCAGCAGTTGCGACCTATGCGCGATTCCTGAGGCGGTCGAGAAGGGGTGAGGCGAGCATGACAGCCAATCTCCCCCCTTGTGGGGGAGATGTCCGGCAGGACAGAGGGGGGCAACGTAGAGCATTTGCGTTCCCGATCCCTGCGTGAGGTTACCCCCGCATCTTGTCGCCTGACGGATCGAAAGGCGGCTCGACATTGATGCGGGCGGGGCGGCGGTGGCCGAGGATCTCGATCTCGAACAGGCCTTCCGCCTCGTTTTCAGCGAGCGCTGCCGGCACGTAACCCTGCGCCATCGATTTCTCGACATAGTGGGCATAGCCGCCCGACGTCACCCAGCCGACCACGCGCCAGTCGCCGTCGACGATGCCGCGCACGGCGGAGGCGCCAGTTGCGGCGTCCGAGCCGCGCACTTCCTTGCCGGTTTCGTCAAAGCGCGGCGCACCATAGCCATGCGGCTTTTCGATTGTGCCGAAATCCTTGGCGCCGATCTTGGCCCAGATCGGCTCGTCGCCCATCACGTCGGCGTCCTGCGCATCGACATAGAAGGAGACACGACGCAGCTTCGGCCCCTCGGCGTGCTCCTTGGCGGCTGCCTCGCGGCCGATGAAGTCGTTCTTCTCGAGCTTGATGAAGCGTTCCATCGATCCCTCGAACGGCCCATAGATCGGTCGCAACTCGCGGAACCAGGTCGGGAAGTTCTTTTCGAGGCGCATCGAAAGCAGCGCGCGCATGCCGAAATCGACGATGCCGAACTCCTCGCCGGCGTCCTTGATCGCCTTGTAGACGAGGCGCTGGTAGGTTGGCGCCATCCAGATCTCGTAGCCGAGGTCGCCGGTATAGGTGATGCGGTTGACCATGCATGGCGCGCCGCCGACGGCCATCTCGCGGAAGTCCATGAAGCGAAAGGCCTTGCTCGACACATCGACGTCGACAAGCTTGGCCAGCAGCGCCTGCGACTTCGGGCCAGCTATGGACAGGCCGACGAGCGTCTGGTCGAAGCGGTGGATGCGCACCGACCCGTCCTTGGGCAGGTGCTTTTCGAACCAGCGCATGTGGTATTTCTGCGCTGCCGACGAGCCCCAGATCATGAACTTGTCGTCGCCGGTCTTGGCAATCGTGAAGTCGCCGATCAGCCGGCCGAACTCGTTGAGCATCGGCGTCAGCACGATGCGGCCCTTCTTCGGCATGCGGTTGGTCATCAGCCGGTTGAGGAAATCCTCCGATGCCGGACCCGAGACCTCGTATTTGGCGAAGTTGGCGATCTCGGTCACGCCAACGCGCTCACGGGTGGCGCGAACCTCATTGCCGATATGCTCGAAATCGTTGGAGCGGTGGAAGGAGACGATGTCCTTCGGCTCAGTGCCTTGAGGTGCGAACCATAGCGGCGTTTCCAGGCCCCAGCTGTCGCCCATGACGGCGTTGTTGGCGACCATGGTGTCGTAGAGCGGCGTGGTCTGGGCCGGCCTGGCGGCGGGGAGCTCTTCATTGGGGAAACGGATCGAGAAGCGGCGCGAATAATTCTCGCGCACCTTGGCATTGGTGTAGCGCAGCGATGCCCATTCACCCCAGCGCGCGACATCCATGCCCCAGACGTCGAAGCCCGGGTCGCCATCGACCATCCAGTTGGACAGCGCAAGGCCGACACCGCCACCCTGGCTGAAGCCGGCCATGACGCCGCACGCGACCCAGAAATTGGTCAGGCCCTGGACCGGGCCGACCAGCGGATTACCGTCGGGCGCGAAGGTGAAGGGGCCGTTGATGACCTGCTTGATGCCAGCATTGGCAATGCCGGGGAAATGCTGGAAGCCGATCTCCAGCGAAGGGGCGATGCGGTCGAGGTCGGGGGCGAGCAGTTCGTGGCCGAAGTCCCATGGCGTGTTGACCGGCGACCACGGCTTGCAGGCCTTCTCATAGGTGCCGAGCAGGATGCCGTTGCGCTCCTGGCGTGTGTAAATCTCGCCCTTGAAGTCGAGAACGCCGATCATTTCGCGGCCGGTTTCCTTGTTGAAGGCCTCGACCTCGGGCATCGGCTCGGTGAGCAGATACATATGCTCCATGGCCAGCACCGGCAGCTCGACGCCGACCATGCGGCCGACCTCGCGCGCCCACAGGCCGCCGCAGTTGACGACGTGCTCGGCCCTGACGGTTCCCTGCTCGGTGACAACATTCCAGATGCCGTCAGGATCCTGCGTCAACTCCTTCACGGGGTTGCGCAGCACGATCTCGGCGCCGAGCTTCTTCGCCGCCTTGGCGTAGGCATGGGTCGTGCCCGACGGGTCGAGATGGCCTTCGACCGGGTCCCACATGGCGCCGACGAAATGCTTTTCGTCCATCAGCGGGAACATCTTCTTGGCTTCTGACGGCGTGATGAGTTCGGTGTCCATGCCGAGATAGCGGCCCTTGGCATGGGCGAGGCGCAGGAAGTCCATGCGCTCTGGGCTGTCAGCAAGCATGACGCCACCGGTCAGGTGCAGCGAGCAGGACTGGCCGGAGATCTCCTCTAGCTCCTTGTAGAGCTGGACGGTGTAGGCTTGCAGCTTGGCGACGTTCGGATCGCCGTTGAGCGTGTGGAAGCCGCCGGCGGCGTGCCATGACGAGCCGGAGGTCAGCTCCGAGCGTTCGATCAGCATGACGTCGGTCCAGCCGGCGCGGGCGAGGTGATAGAGCACCGAGCAGCCAACCACGCCACCACCGATGACAACTGCTTTCACATGGGATTTCATCAGGTTATGTCCAGTTGTGCGTAAAATGAATCTGGGAGTTGATGGCTCAGGCGGTCGCCACGCCTTCGATTTCCAGTAGCCAGGCTTCGTCGAAAATTCCGGCGATGATCACCGACATCGCGATCTTTCTGCCGCCGAGCACTTCCGCGCGGATGCGGCGGTTGTCGAGGGCATATGCGCGGCTGGAAAGGAAGATCGTGACCTTGACCAGATTGTCGAGGGTCATGCCGGCGGCATGCAGCTGTGCCTCGACATTGCGCCAGGCGAGCCAGCACTGGCTGTCGAAATCGTCGGGAACCGAACCATCCTTGGCGACCGGAATCTGGCCGCTGATGTAAAGCGTGCGCGAATTGTTCGTCACTTCGATCGCCTGAGCGTAACCGCCGGCGGGTAACGGAGCGTCTTGGGCGTTGATCTCTCGTCGTTGCATGGGAACCGTCCTCAGAAATCGGTCGGCGCGCCGCCTTCGGCCTTGCGCTTGTCGACGAAGGCGTTGAGTTCCTCGCGAATGGCCGGGTCCATCCACGGCTCCTCATAGGAGGCGAGGCGCTCCTTCCAGACGCGGTTTGCTTTTTCTACGGCTGTTGGGCTGCCGGCCTCGGCCCAGGTCTCGAAATTGCGCCAGTCGGAGATAACAGGCGAGTAAAACGCGTTCTTGTAGCGATCCTGGGTGTGCTGGGTGCCGAAGAAATGGCCGCCGGGGCCGACGTCGCGGATGGCGTCGATGGCGAGCGCCTCTTCCGACATGTCGAGCGGGGTCAGGAACTCGGCCACCATCTGCAAAAGGTCGATGTCGAGGATCATCTTCTCGTACGAGCAGCGCAAACCACCTTCGAGCCAGCCGGCACCGTGGAGAATGAAATTGGCGCCGCCCTGGATCGCGCCCCACAAGGAGAAGACGCTTTCATAGGCCGCCTGGGCGTCGACCGCGTTGGCGGCGCAGACATTGGAGGTGCGGTAGGGGATGTTGTAGCGGCGGGCGAGCTGGCCGCCGACAAGCTGGGCCTTCATATATTCAGGCGTGCCGAAGGCCGGGGCGCCCGATTTCATGTCGACGTTGGAGGTGAAGCCGCCATAACCGACAGGTGCTCCCTTGCGGACCATCTGGGTGAAGGCAAGACCCGACAGCGCTTCGGCATTCTGCTGCACCAGCGCGCCGGCAATGGTGACGGGGGCCATGGCACCCGACAGGGTGAAGGGGGTGACGATCACCACCTGGCCCATCGACGACATCTGAATGATGCCTTCCATCATCGGCACGTCGAGCTTGAGCGGCGAATTGGTGTTGATGATGGTATAGACCGAGGGTTCGGCGATCATCTGCTCGCGGGAAATGCCGCGGGCGATTCGGGCGATCTCGATGCCGTCGACATTGCGCTCCTTGCCGAGCGAATAGATGTGAAACACCTTGTCGGTCAGCGTCGCGAGGTCACGGATACATTCGAGGTGGCGCACCGAAGGGTGGATGTCCACCGGCTCGACCGGATAGCCGCCAGTTGTGTTCAGGATGTTGTGCATCTGGGCGAGCTTGAGGAAATTGCGGTAGTCGGCCTGGTTGCCCGGCCGCCGTCCCCGATCGAGATCGGAGCAGTTGGGTGCCGACGCCATCTGTGAGATGACGAGGTTGTTGCCACCGAAACGCACGTTGTGGTCCGGATTGCGGGCATGCAGCGTGAATTCGGCCGGTGCATGCGAGATCAATTCCAGGATCATGTCTGAATCGAAGCGTACGCGTTCCGAACCGTCACGCACGTCGGCGCCGTGCGCCTTCATGATGCGGCGCGCTTCGTCATGCAGCACGTCCACGCCGATCTCCTTCAGTACCCGCAGCGATGCAAGGTGGATCGATTCCAGCTGGTCGTCGGAGATCAGCTTGGTCGGTGTGAAAGGTATCTTGAGCTGGCGGAAGGGCGGTTGCTCAAATGCGGCTGACCCGCCGGCGCGCTTGCCGGCACGGCCGCCGCGGCGAGCGCGATCGGAGGCAGGGGCCTGTTCGGCTGTTTGCAGGGCCACGGTCATGGAATCCTCACGGCAAGCTTCAGTGTCGCGGGCATAATGGACCGGGGCGGTGCGGCTCATTGCGGAGGCGGCGACAAGTAGCGCGAGGGAAACGACATTGCAGTTAGGCCCGGGCAGTTAGGCCCGGGGCTGTGCAGTTAGGACTGGACCGACGTTCTCCGTCGTGGTGAGGCATCCGGCACGTGGCGCTTCGTCTGTAGGATCGCCGTCATTCGATTCTCGTGGTGACCAACTTTGATTTCTTCCGCTTCCGTAGCTGACGAGCCGCCGCTCAGATGGGCTCCTCTTGTCGGCGTTACCGCAGCACTTGCGATGTTTGGCGCAGCGCAGGGGCTGAGCTACCCGCTGTTCTCACTGCTGATGCAGAAGCAGGGCATGTCGCCGGCGATGATCGGCCTGTCGGCTGCGATGATGCCGCTGGGGCTGATCGCGTCAGCAGCCTTCGTGCCAGCGGCCGTGCGTCTCGTTGGGGCGCGAAACCTTGCGGTCGGCTGCTCGCTCGCTGCAGCAGCCTGTTTCCTGCTTATCGGCTACCTTCAGGACTGGTTTGCCTGGTTTGTCGTGCGCTTCATGATCGGCGTGGTCATCAACCCGCTCTACATCCTGGGCGAGGTGTGGGCGCTGTCGATGGCGCCGCCGTCGCGACGCGGCCGTGTCATGGGCGTGTTCAACACGCTGATGGGGGTGGGGTATGCCAGCGGGCCGCTGGTGCTGACCTTCGTCGGCACGGCAGGCTGGACGCCATTCGTCATCGCGATCGTCGGCTTCCTCGCCTGTGCCACCGTCCTGCGCATCTTGTCCGATCTGTCCGGCTTCGAGGATGACGGTCAGTCGAAGGGCGGCGTTCTGGGCTTTGCAGCACTTGCGCCGGCGCTGTTGTTTGCCGTTCTGGTGTCGGCAGCCAACCAGCAGAGCACCTATTCGCTGCTGCCGGTTTTCGGCGCGGGCCATGGCCTGCCTGAGGCGGTGCTGGCCGCAATGCTGACGGCACTGTCGATGGGCAACATCCTGCTGCAGATTCCGCTCGGCCTGATGGCGGAGCGCGTGGGTGGCCGCACCATGATCCTGTTTTGCGCAGCAGCAACCGCCACCTGCGCAGTGCTGTTGCCGATCCTGATCGAGACGTCGCTGATCTGGCCGGTCCTCGTCATAATGGGGGCGGTCGGCTACGGTGTCTACACCATGGCGCTGGTCGAGCTTGGCAATCGTTTCAACGGCAGTCTGCTCGTCGCCGGTAACGCAGCGTTCGCGTTGATGTGGGGCTTTGGCGGTATCGTCGGCCCGCCAAGTTCCGGCATGGTGATGCAGGCGTTCGGACCGATCGGGCTGCCAGCCGTGCTGGCGAGCCTCAACATCATGCTGCTCGCCTTTGCCCTCTATCGCGCGGCGTCACGGCGGCGGAGTACCAGCTAAAAATCGGGCGGAAGCTGCGCGACAGGCCCGGACGGAACTGTCGCGCAGGGGAAAAGGTCAGTCGGCCTTGGCTACGTGCCAGACGCCGCCCTTACCTTCGCCGGTCACGTCGCCGGCCTTCTTGTCCTCGACATATGTGTAAAGAGGCTTGCCCTCATAGGCCCACATCTTGGAGCCGTCATCGCGGGTGACTATGGTCCAGTCGCCTTCGTCCTTGGCATCTGCAGCAGCCATCAGAGGTGGCCACTTGGCTGCGCAGTCGCCGTTGCAGGCAGACTTGCCGGCCGCGTCCTTGTCAAATGTGTAGAGCGTCATGCCGTTAGCGTCGGTGTACATCTTGCCGCCGGCGCCTTCCATGACTTTGGCCGGTTCCGCGGCGAAGGAAAGGGCTGAGCTTGCGAGCAGGATGGCAAATGCGGACAGAATGGTTTTCATGATAATCGCTCCTGGGCTTGGCCAAGAAATTTCGGCCAGACATGCAGCCAACGCTTTCGGCGGCCCCTCTATTCCAGCGGCCTACCTTAAAGAGGAAATTTCGAGCGCTTGTGGATTGGCAAGACGCCAGGTTAGAGTGCGCCCCATGTGCGCATTTGTTGCTCATATCCCGCTACCAAGCGCCGTTTCGACGCCGTCCCCGCGGACGCGCCATACAGAGCTTCTGCGGCTGTGCGCGCGCATCGGCTATTCACCGCCCGCCTGACCTCGAATCCGCCCCGGCGCTTGCCGGATTGATTCAAGAGAAAGGCACAAGCCAATGACTTATCAGAACTATTCGCTGAAGCAGCTTCAGCAGATCGATGCCGCGCACCATCTCCACCCGTTCACCGATCACAAGGAACTGCGCGAAATCGGCTCGCGCATGATCACCCGAGCCGAGGGCCCGTTCATCTACGATTCGGAAGGCACGGAACTGCTCGACGGCATGGCTGGCCTGTGGTGCGTCAATGTCGGCTATGGCCGCGACGAGCTGGCCGAAGCGGCCTATGCCCAGATGAAGGAAATGCCCTACTACAACTCCTTCTTCAAATGCTCGACGCCGACGCCGGTGCTGCTGTCGAAGAAGCTTGCGGAACTGGCGCCGAAGAACATCAACCAGGTGTTTTATGGCTCCTCCGGCTCGGAATCCAACGACACGGCGCTGCGCCTGGTGCGCCACTACTGGGCGCTCGAGGGCAAGCCCGAGAAGAACCGCATCATCTCGCGCAAGATGGCCTATCACGGCTCGACCGTCGCCGGCACCTCGCTTGGCGGCATGGATGGCATGCACCACCAGCTCGGCGGCGCGGTGCCCAACATCGTCCATGTGATGATGCCCTACGCCTATGAACTGGCGCTGCCCGGCGAAAGCGATCACGATTTCGGCCTGCGCGCCGCCAAGGCCGTCGAGGACGCGATCCTCGAGGCGGGTGCCGAAAATGTCGCGGCCTTTATCGGCGAGCCGATCATGGGGGCGGGCGGCGTCAAGATTCCGCCGGCGAGCTACTGGCCGGAGATCCAGCGCATTTGCCGCAAGTATGACGTGCTGCTGATGCTCGACGAGGTCATCACCGGTTATGGCCGCACCGGCGAGTGGTTCGCGGCGCAGACTTTTGGCATCGAAGCCGACACGATCACCACCGCCAAGGCGTTGACATCGGGCTATCAGCCGCTGTCCGCTCTTCTGGTCGGCGACCGTATCGCTGCGACGCTCGTCGAAAAGGGCGGCGAATTCTACCACGGCTACACCTATTCCGGTCACCCGGTCGCCTGTGCCGTGGCGCTCAAGAACCTCGAGATCATTGAACGAGAGGGATTGGTTGAGCGGGTGAAGACCGACACCGGTCCGTATTTCGCCCAGATGCTGAAGGAACGCATTGCTGGCCATGGCCTGGTCGGCGAGGTGCGTTCGGTTGGCCTGATGGGCGCCATTGAGATCGTCAAGGACAAGGCGACCAAGGAGCGCTTCTCGCCGGGAGGCAGTGCCGCGGTTGTTGTGCGCGACCACGCCATCGCCAACGGCATGATGATGCGGGCGACGGGCGACTCGATGATCCTGTCGCCGCCGCTGATCTGGACGCGCGCCACGATCGACATGGCAGGCGACCGCATCCTGAAGGCGCTCGACCTTGCCGAAGCCGATCTGAGGAAAGCCTGATGCAAACCGCCGGGCAGGGCACTCCTGCCCGGCCAACGAGACGAATCGCCTTGTCAACGGCCTGCGCCCGCCGGTCGATGTGCAGTTCGAGCCGACAGGCTGAGACGTATCGGGTTGTTCATGACAGTGCGAAGGCATATATTGTGCACTGCACAATGAGCTCACCCGCATATGCGGGTAGGCCAAGTTGCCGGAGTGCGCCGCATGAAAAACAGACGATTGGCAAGGGCCTCGCGCCAATCCAGCGCCATTGCCGGCAATTTGATGCTGGCGCCGATGGTCATGGCGATGCGGTTGCCGATGATGGCGACCGAAGCGCGTAATGGCGGACCGTTGCGCGGCGAAAGCCTGGCGGCGGTGACCGAAAAGACCACTGCCATCGCCGAGGGCATGGTGGCGGCACAGATGTCATATTTCCAGTCGGCGATGCAGTTCTGGCCGGAAGTTCTGTCGGGGCGTACGCCTTCGGTGCTGAACGGCGTTGCCGCGCAGAAGTCGGTCGCGGCAGCAATGCGGCCGGCCAGCAAGCGCGTGCGAGCCAACTTTCGTCGGTTGGCGACCAAATCCGGGTCGTGAGGGGGATGTAACGCAAAAACCGCGTCCCGGACGGGAACGCGGCTTTGCCACTTGAACGCATGGCCCTTCGCAACGCTTGACCAGCGAAGGTTTACAGCTCCGGTACGCGAGACCTGATCCGGAGCCCGGGGCGACTGCGAATGACCGCCCTTGCAAACCGTTTTAGCTGGACATCGTTACCGCGCGGTTATCGAGAGCTTAAGCAAACCTAAATTTTGAACTTTTTTGGATTAATCAGGCTGTCTCGCCGCGCAGGAACTTGATGATTCCGGAGAAGTCCGTGCCGCCGTTGCCGAGGGCCGAATAGAGCGCATAGAGCTGGGTTGCCTCGGCGCCGAGCGGGGTAACCGCGCCTGCCTGCTGCGCCGCTTCCTGCGACAGCTTGAGGTCCTTCAGCATCAGGGCTGCGGCAAAGCCTGGCTGGTAGTCGCGGTTGGCCGGCGAATTGGGCACCGGGCCGGGTACCGGGCAATAGGACGTCAGCGACCAGCACTGGCCCGAAGAGGTCGAGGCGACGTCGAACAGGGCCTGGTGCGACAGGCCGAGCTTTTCGGCGAGCACGAAGGCTTCGGCAACGCCGATCATCGAAATGCCGAGGATCATGTTGTTGCAGATCTTGGCGGCCTGGCCGGCACCGGCGTCGCCGCAATGGACAATGCGGCCGGCCATCGGCTGCAACAAGGGCTCGGCCACATCGAAGGCTGCCTGCGCGCCACCGGCCATGAAGGTCAGCGTGCCTGCGGCGGCCCCACCGGTTCCACCCGACACAGGCGCGTCGACCGAAAGCAGACCGTGCTTGGCGGCGATGGCGTGGGCCTTTCGCGCCGAATCGACGTCGATGGTCGAGGAATCGATGAGCAGCGCGCCTTTCTTCAGCTTCGGCGCAATGTCTTCATAGACCGAAAGCACATGCTTGCCGGCGGGCAGCATGGTGATAACCACATCGGCGTCCTTTGCCGCGGCGGCCGCGTCGGCCATGACCGTGACGCCGTTGTTGCGCGCCGTCTCAAGATGCTCGGCCATGAGGTCGAAGCCGAGGACCGTGTGCCCGGCCTTGACGAGATTGGCGGCCATGGGATTGCCCATGTTGCCCAGGCCGATGAAGGCGATGGTGGTCATTGGGTGGTTTCCTCCGTGGGAAGGGGACAGGGCAGTAGGGGAGTAGGGCAAATAGGGTGAGTGAAGGATGCGGTTTACTGCCTCATTGCCTTACTCCCCTACTGCCCTCGACCTACTTTCCAATCAAATGCCTGGCGATGATGACGCGCATGATCTCGTTGGTGCCTTCGAGGATCTGGTGGACGCGCAGGTCACGCACCAGCTTCTCGATGCCGTAGTCGTGCAGATAGCCGTAGCCGCCGAGCAGTTGCAGGGCGTCGTTGGCGATGTCGAAGCCGGCGTCGGTGACGAAACGCTTGGCCATGGCCGACCATTTCGACGCGTCATGCGCCTTGCGGTCGAGCTTGGAAGCGGCGGCGTACAGGAACAGGCGCGCAGCCTGGAGCTCGGTTTCCATGTCGGCGAGGCGGAACTGCAGCGCCTGGAAGCGGTCGATGGTCTGGCCGAAGGCCTTGCGCTCGGCGGTGTAAGCGAGCGCCTTGTCCAGCGCCGACTGGGCGCCGCCGACGGAGCAGGCGGCGATGTTGAGCCGCCCGCCATCGAGACCGGCCATGGCGATGCCGAAACCCGCGCCTTCGTTGGAAAGCAGGTTTTCGGCCGGCACTTTGCAGTCGTCGAAGATGACCTGTCGGGTCGACTGCATGTGCCAGCCCATCTTGTGTTCATTGGCACCGAAGGACAGGCCGGGTGCATCCTTGGGGATGACCAGCGTCGAAATGCCCTTCGGACCGTCGGCGCCGGTGCGGACCATGGCGACATAGACGTCGCTGTCGCCGGCGCCTGAAATGAACTGCTTGGTGCCGTTGACGACGAAATCGCTGCCGTTGCCGCCGCTGCGCACTGCTTTCGTCTTGAGTGCTGCGGCGTCCGAACCCGAGCCCGGCTCGGTCAAGCAATAGCTGGCGAGCCATTCCATCGACGTCAGCTTGGGCAGCAAACGCTGGCGTTGCTCCTCGTTGCCGAACCGGTCGATCATCGACGAGGCCATATTGTGGATCGAGATGAACGACGAGAAGCCCGGGCAGGCATGCGCGAGCTGCTCAAAAACCAGCACTGCGTCGAGGCGGGAGAGGGCGGATCCGCCGACATCTTCCTTGACATACAGGCCGCCGAAGCCGAGCTGGCCGGTCTCGCGGATGACGTCTTCGGGAAAGTGCTTGGCCTTGTCCCATTCAAGCGCAAAGGGCGCCACCTTCTCGGCGGCGAAACTGCCCGCCATTTCGCGGATGGCCAGCTGATCTTCGTTGAGCTCGAATTGACCGGCAGTCGCATCTATTGCGGCGTCCATGTCGGCCTCCCTGTCGTTTTTTGGCTATGCGCGAAGTTCAATCTAGACCAATGATGCCGCCGCGCAACCCGACGAATGCCGCGAAGCGGCTGTGCAGTATTTCGATAGCGAGGGTACTTGTGGCGACATTTTTGAGAGGCGCATCCGTCACTTTCAGCCTCCTGTCCAAGGGAGCCTGAACCATGGCCAAAGCGATCATGCTCCAGGGCACGGGCTCAGATGTCGGCAAGACGGTGCTTGTGGCCGGGCTGTGCCGGGCGGCACGCAATCGCGGGATGGAAGTACGGCCATTCAAGCCGCAGAACATGTCCAACAACGCCGCTGTGGCCGACATTCCCGGCGAAGCGGGCGGCGGCGAGATCGGCCGCGCGCAATGGCTGCAGGCGATAGCCTGCGGGGTCAAGCCGTCGATCCACATGAACCCGGTGCTGCTCAAGCCGCAGAGCGACATCGGCAGCCAGGTCGTGGTGCAGGGCAAGGTCTTCGGCCACGCCAAGGCCCGCGACTATCAGGAACTGAAGCCCAAACTGATGGGGGCGGTGCTCGATTCCTGGGAAAAGCTGGGCGAGGGCGCCGAGCTGATCATCGTCGAAGGTGCTGGCTCGCCGGCCGAGATCAACCTGCGCCCGCGCGACATCGCCAATATGGGCTTCGCCACCCGAGCCGACGTGCCGGTGATCCTTGTCGGCGACATCGATCGCGGCGGGGTCATCGCCTCGGTTGCCGGCACGCACCTGATCCTGCCGGAAGAGGATCGGCGCATGATCGTCGGCTATCTCATCAACAAGTTCCGCGGCGATGCCAGCCTGTTCGACGAGGGCATTACCGCGATCGAGCGTTTCACCGGCTGGCACTGCTTTGGCGTCGTGCCTTGGCTCAAGGCGGCGGCACTCCTGCCGTCCGAGGATTCGGTGATTCTCGAACGGCTGGCAGGTGGTGAGAAGCGGGCGCTCAAGGTCGCGGTGCCGATGCTCGGCCGCATCGCCAATTTCGACGATCTCGATCCGCTGCGCGCCGAGCCGCAGGTCGAGGTGGTGTTCGTGCCGCCCGGCCAGCGGCTGCCCGAAGATGCCGGTCTGGTGGTCATCCCCGGGTCTAAATCGACTATCGGCGACCTGATGCTGTTCCGTGAAAATGGCTGGCACCGCGATCTCGAGGCACACCGCCGGCGCGGCGGCCATGTCGTCGGCATCTGCGGCGGCTACCAGATGCTGGGGCGCGTGGTGCATGACCCTCATGGAATTGAAGGCAGTATCATGGAAGCCGAAGGCCTTGGCCTGCTCGACGTCGAGACGGTGATGGAGCCGGAAAAGACCGTGCGCAATGTCGAGGCGCGCTCTGTGCGCTACGGCGAGGCACTGTCAGGCTATGAAATTCATCTCGGCAAGACGACGGGTGCCGACTGCACCCGCCCAACTGCCGTCATCAACGGTGTCGACGACGGCGCGACTTCGGCCGACGGCAAGGTTTTCGGCACCTATCTGCATGGCCTGTTCGGCGCCGACGGCTTTCGTGGGCGTTTCCTCGAAAGCCTTGGCATCAGGGGCGGCGGCATCGACTATCGCGCCGAAGTCGAACGGGCCCTTGATGAAATCGCCGACCATCTCGAACGTCATCTCGACTGCGACGCGATCTTTGCGGCGGCGCGCTGAGCCTGTCAGGCGGCGTGCTCGCCGGGCTTTGGCCAATAGGTGCCGACACTCCAGACATTGCCCTCGGGGTCGCGGCAGATGAATTCGCGGCTGCCGTAGTCTCGATCGGTGAGTTCCTGGACGATGACTGCACCTGCAGCTTTGGCGCTGATATAGGCCGCGTCGGCGTCGTCGACCGCGATGTAGAGTGACTTGCCGCCGTTCTGGCCGGGTTGGCCGACGATGGCACCGTAGGCATCGGCGCGCGATGACCCGATCATGATCATCGAGGATCCCAGGGCCAGTTCGGCATGGCCGACTTCGGAGCCGTCCATGTATTTGGCGCGGATGGTGAAGCCGAATGCTTCGCCAAGCCAGTCGATCATGCTGGCGGCGTTGTTGTAGCGCAGTGTCGGGAATATGCGTGGAGCTTCTGATATGGGCATCTCGCGCCTCCTTGTGGCGTTGAACGAGGGCCCACAGTGACCAAATGCTGCCTGGCCGTATTGAACAAATGTTACCGGCTCAACTGTGGCCAAGACCGGTCGGCGTCGTGCCGGCAAGGTCGCGGAACTCGCGGACAAGATGCGCCTGGTCGGCATAACCGCATTCCGCCGCAAGATCGGCCCAGCCTGCTCGGTTGGGCTGCTTCGAAAGGCCGGTGGCGCGATTGAACCTGGCGATGCGTGCAATGGTCTTTGGCCCGACACCGACCTGGTCGGCGAAGCGCGCGGCCAGGTGTTTGCGGCTCCAGCCGATTTCGCTTGCGAGGGTCGCCATGCGGCTGCGGCCACCGCTCGCCATGATTTCTCCTAGTGCCCAGCCAATTTCGCTCGAAGCTGGGGCAGTTTTCGCCAGGCGTTCGATGATGAAGCTTTCGGCAAGATCGAGGCGCTGGTGCCAGTCGGTTTCATCGCCAAGCCGTTCTCGAAGCCGGTGGCCGGCGGTGCCAAGCAACTCGTCGAATGGCACCATGCGGTCGGCAAGCTCGCTCATAGGCATGCCGAAGAAGCGGCGGGCGCCAAGAGGGGTAAAATTGACCTGGATGCAGCAAGACTGCCCAAAGGAATCGATGACCACCGGCCCGGCATGAATGCCTGCGGCAAAACTTGCGAAGCGGTCATTGTCCCCAGGCGTCCGGCTCAAGCCGATGGCGAAGGGTTCGCCGAAGCTGATGACCAGCGGGACATGAAGCGAAGCAACCTCGGTCTGCCTGACGTAAACAGGGACAAGCTCGCGAAAGCCGATCAATTCGGTGACGATTCCGGCGAGCAATGGTGACGGGCCGCGCCGCACGTATTCGAACTGCGCCTGGACAGGTGCAGCCGATGTCTCCGTGGTTACGTGGCCGCTTGCCATGGTGCTGGCTCCGCTGAGGCAATTGAACGTTACCAGCGCCGCGATTGACGGTCAAAATGCAGTCAGAAGCCGATCATCACCCGCAACGGGTTGGTGGGGTCGATGAGCAGGCGGATGGCGAGCGCCACGCAGGTGCAGACCAGGAGCGGCTTGATCAGCCGGGCGCCGTTGCGCATTGCCATATGGGCGCCGAGCCGGGCGCCGATAAACTGGGCGACGCCCATCAGCAGCCCGATCTTCCAGGCAACAACGCCGACAAAGGCGAAGGCGAGGAAGCTGCCGACATTGGAGGCGAAGTTGAGCAGTTTGGTATGGGCTGTGGCCTTGAGCACGCCGTAGCCGGCCAAAGTGACGAAGGCGAGCATGAAGAACGAGCCGGCGCCCGGGCCGAACACCCCGTCATAAAAGCCGATCAGCGGCACGACGGCCAGGCCGAACAGCAGCGGCGGCAGGCGTTCGACGCGATCGACGTCATCCATGTTGGGCTTGAACGCGAAATACAGCGCGATCGTGATCAGCAGGAACGGCAGAAAGATGCGCAGGATGTCGCCGGGCAGGACCGTCGCCAGCATGGCGCCAAGCATCGCGCCGACGAATGAAATGGCTGCGAACGGCAATTGCTTGCGCAGGTCGACATGGCCCTTGGCTGCATAGCTGATGGTGGCAGACCCGGAGCCGAACAACGATTGCAGCTTGTTGGTGCCGAGCGCCTCAAGCGGCGGCAGGCCGGCAAGGAGCAACGCCGGAATGGCGATCAGTCCGCCACCGCCGGCGATGGAATCGATGAAGCCGGCGATGAACGCCGCTGCAATCAAGATCAGAAGGGTTTCTGTGGCTATGTCGAACATCGGCGCCGTTGCGCGGGAGGGATGAGGCCTTCGACCACAGCAAGCCTGCTTGCGCAATAGGGCCTCCGGATCGGCCGCTGCTTAGCCATTGGGCCAAGTGTCTTTCGTCGCGCATTGCTCTATATCGGAATAGAAGCTGCTTCGATGGAAGGGATTCGCATGGCGACAGGATTGCTGGCCCAGATTCGTAACATGTTCGAGGGCGACCCCGGCGTTCGCAAGGTCGCCGACGATCCGGTGCTTTCGGCCGAGCTGTTGTTGCTGTTCCGGATGATCCTGGCTGACGGCGTCGCCAGCGAGAGCGAAATGACCGCCTTCCGCCGGATCTGCACGGAAGCCTTCGGCATTGCCGAAGGCAGCATCGATGCCGTCGTCGAGTATCTCAACGAGTTTGGCTACGAAACCAACGGCTCGCAGGCCATAGCGATGTTTCGCGATCTCGACGTCGAGCGGCGCAGGCAGTTGGCGCGTCACATGGCCGATATCGCCAAGGCCGACTCCCATCTTGCGGAAAACGAGGTCAAGCTTTTGCGTCGCACGCTGGACCTGCTGGGCATCAGCCCTGTCGATGTGGTCAAGCCGGCGACATAGATTTTCTTAGCGTTTCCGGCCGGGTCCCCGATGCTTCGCATCGTCCCGGCGTTCGCTGGCCTTTCATCGTGCCGCTGGAATTCGCTACGCGAATCTGCGCTTACCCCTGTTCCTGCAGGCGCCGGGCAATTGCCCGGTGCAGGTCCGGCGCAGCAGAGACGAGCGCTTGCGCCGCTTCAGTCTGCGGGTGGTCGAGCACCTCTGATGTCTTGCCGCGCTCGACAATCCTGCCTTCGTGCATGACCAGAACGTCGTCGGTGATCGCGCGGGCGACGGTCAGGTCGTGGGTGATGAAGAGATAGGCGACGCCGAGCTTCTGGTTGAGCTCGGCGAACAGGTCGAGGATCTGCGCGCGGATCGAAACGTCGAGCGCCGAAACCGGCTCGTCGGCGACGACCAGCTTCGGACGGGTGATGATGGCGCGGGCGATCGACAGGCGCTGGCGCTGGCCGCCGGAAAATTCGTGTGGGTATTTCTCCATGTCCGAACGGTTGAGGCCGACTTCATGCAAGGCGCGGCCGACCATATCGCGGCGCTCCTTGCGGTTGGGCTTGCGCTCGAGAAGATGAAGTGGCTCGGAAACCAGCCGCTCGACGGTGTGGCGGGGGTCGAACGATCCGTAGGGATCCTGAAACACCACCTGCATGTTGCGGCGCGCGCGCCTGAGATCGGTCTCGCTGCCGCTGGTGACATCAATGCCGCGAAACCTGATTGCGCCAGAGGTCGGCGTGTCGAGTGCCAGGATCATGCGGGCGAGGGTGGACTTGCCGCAGCCGGAGCGGCCGACAAGCGCCACCGATGCGCCCGGCTTCATCTTGAGCGAGACATTGTCCACCGCGCGGACCGGTTCTGGCCTGGAGAACAGCGACCTGCGGCGACCTGGATAATCGCGTGTGACGTTTGCAACTTCGAGCAGGTTTTCGGTCGTTTCCTCGCCATGCGGTTTCACACGTGCCGGCACGTGCATCGAGGCAAGGGCGAGCTGGCGCGTGTAGGGATGGGTCGCTTCCGACAGCGTGCGGGCGGTGTCGCCGGCCTCCACAACCGCGCCCTGGCGCAGGATGGTGATCCGGTCCGCCATTGCGGTGACGACGGCAAGGTCGTGCGAGATGAACAGCAGGCTCATCCTGTTTTCGCTGACCAGTTCCTTGAGCAGATCAAGGATCTGGGCCTGCAGCACCACGTCGAGGGCCGTGGTCGGTTCGTCGGCGATCAACAACTTGGGCTTGAGCGCGCAGGCGATCGCGATGGCCACGCGCTGGCGTTGGCCGCCGGACAGTTCGTGCGGATAGCGCGTCAGCGCGAATTTCTGCTCGGGCAGGCCGACGCGATCGAGGATCTTCCTGGCGCGCTCTTCAGCCTCGGCGCGGCTGGCCCGGGTGTGCCAGCGGATGCCCTCGGCGACTTGTTCGCCGATGGTCTTGACCGGGTTCAGCGCGGTCATCGGCTCCTGGAACACCATGCCGATGTCGTCGCCACGCAGCGCGCACATTTGGGACTCTGTCGCGCCAATGATGTCGATGCCTTCGAAGGCGATGCGCCCTTCCATCCTGGCCAAGGCAGGCGTGAGCCGCATGACGGCGAGGGCCGTCATCGACTTGCCTGAGCCGGACTCACCGACAAGCCCCATTACTTCGCCCGCCGCGATCGACAGGTCGATGTCTTTGAGGATAGGCACGCTGCCGATCTTCAGCGACAGCTTTTCTATCTCGAGCAGGCTCATATCCGGCGCCTCGCGCGCGGATCGAAAATGTCCGATATGCCGTCGCCAAGCAGGTTGAGGCCCAGGACTGTGAGCAGGATGGCGCAGCCGGGAAACAGAGCCAGCCATGGCGACACCATCATCAGCGTCTGCGCATCGAACAGCATGCGGCCCCAACTTGGCATCGGCGGCTGCGTGCCGAGCCCGACATAAGAGAGGGCGGCTTCGGCGAGGATGCCGAGCGCGAACTGGATGGTGCCTTGGACCAGCAGCAGGTTGGCGATGTTGGGCAGGATGTGCTCGACGGTGATGCGCGCCTTGTTCTTGCCGGCGGCCCGCGCGGCAAGAATGTACTCGCGGGGCCAGATGGACAGTGCGCCGGCACGCGCGACGCGGGCAAAGACCGGAATGTTGAAGATGCCAATGGCGATGATGGCGTTGATCGCGCTTGGGCCGAAAACCGCCGTGATCATGATCGCTGACAACAGGGCGGGGAAGGCGAAGACGAGATCGTTGAAGCGCATCAGCGCCTCGTCGACCCAGCCACCGCGCGCCGCGGCCCAGCATCCGAGCGGCACGCCGATGCCCATGCCGATGACGACGGCGACAAGTGCCACGGCGATCGAATTGCGCGAACCGATCATGATCATCGATAGCACGTCGCGGCCAAAATGGTCGGTACCGAACCAGTGCTCGGCGGAGGGCGGCTGCATGCGGTCGGCAACGACAAGCCTGGTGACGTCGAAGGGGGTCCAGAAGAACGAGACGGCCGCCATGGCAACGACGACCAGGGTGATGACGAGGCCGATGACGAAGGAGCGGTTTCCAAGAGCCCGGCTGACAAGATCGCCGAAGGTTCCGTCGCTCTGCGGTGCGGTCTCGGTCATTGCCGTGCCCTCAGGCGCGGGTCGACAACGGCATAGGAGAGATCGACGATCAGGTTGACGATGACTACGGCGGCGACGAGCAGCATGACCACGCTTTCGACGACGATCAGGTCGCGCTGGGTGATCGCCTGGAAGACCAATCGGCCGAGGCCTGGCAGGTAGAAGACGTTTTCGATGATGATCGTGCCGGCAAGCAGGAAGGCGAACTGCAGCCCCATGATGGTCAGCACCGGGATCATGGCATTGCGCAGCGCGTGCCGCCACAGCACCGCGCGCATCGGCATGCCCTTGGCGCGAGCGGTACGGATATAGTCTTCGTTGAGGACTTCAATGAGGGCGGAACGCGTGACGCGCGCGAGAATGGCGGCTTGCGGCAAGGCAAGGGCCAAAGCCGGCAGGATCAGCGCCTTGAGCGCTGGCCAGGCGCCGTTGCTCCAGCCAGGAAAGCCGCCGGCGGGCACCAGCCGCAACCACACCGCGAAGACATAGACAAGCAGCAGCGCGAACCAGAAGTTGGGCATGGCGACGCCGACCTGTGCCACGGCCATGGCTGCGGTGTCCCCAGCCTTGCCGCGCCGCGCGGCGGCGAACAGCCCGACAGGAATGGCGATCAGCGTCGACAGTGTGAGGGCGATCACGGCGAGCGGAAAGGAGACGACCAGCCGTTCCTTGATCAGATCGATGACCGGCACCGAATAGGTGTAGGATCTGCCGAAATCGAGCGACAGGAGGCCCCGGGCCCAGTCGAGGTAGCGCAGGATCAGCGGCTGGTTGAGCCCCATCTGCTCGCGCAGCAGTTCGACCTGCGCATCGCTGGCATTCATGCCCAGCATCAGCCGCGCAGGGTCGCCCGGCACAACCTCGAGCATCAGAAAAACCACGAGCGAGGCGACGACCAGGGTCGCAATTCCGATCAAAAGGCGTTTGAGCAAATAGATCGTCATCAGGCGCAAACTGCCCGAGAAAGTGCCGCTCCGAAAGCTCGCGCAGGTTGCGGAGCGGCTGAGTTCACAGAACTCTTCCAATGCCCCCAGAAATAGCGGCGGCAAACATGCCGCGCTGGGGCGACGCGTGGCGCAACCCGAAGGCCGCGCCACCTTGCCATCAATCGACCCATTTCACCTTGGTGAGGTCGTTGGACTGGATGGGCGAGTTTTCCCACAGGCCTTCGACCTTGGCGTCCCAGATGCCGACCTTGGGCAGCTCAAACAGGAAGCCGTTGACGGCATCGTCGGCGAGAATCTTCTGCGCCTGCTTGTAGAGCTCGGTGCGCTTGGCCTCGTCGGAGGTCAGGTTGAGTTCGTCGATGACCTTGTTGAAGGCCGGGTTGTCGTAATTGAAGTAGTAGTCCTTGCGGGCATAGATATCGATGTCGTTGGGCTCGGTGTGCGAGACGATCGACAGGTCGTAGTCCTTGTCGGTGAACACCTGCTTGAGCCAGTCGGCCCATTCGACCGGGATGATCTGCAGGTCAATGCCGACCTCGCGTAGCTGCGAAGCGACGATCTCGCCGCCCTGGCGGGCATAGCCTACCGGGGGCAGCTTGAGCGTCGCCTTGAAGCCATCGGCGAGGCCTGCCTCCTTGAGCAGTTCCTTGGCCTTGGCGATGTCGTGCGGATAGGTGCCGGTCAGGTCGACATAGGCCGGGTTGTGTGGCGCGAAATGCGAGCCGATCGGTGTGCCGAGGCCGCCTGTGGCACCATCGATCAGCGCCTTGCGGTCGAGCGCATGCGCGATTGCCTGGCGCACCTTGAGATTGTCGAAGGGGGGGCGCTTGTTGTTTGTCGACAGCACCGTTTCACCTTCGGTGGTGCCAATGACGACCTTGAAACGCGGGTCGGCCTTGACCTGGGCGAGCGCGTCGCCGAGCGCGAAGTTCGGCAGGGCCTGCACGTCGCCAGAAAGCAGGGCAGGGATCGCGGCCGCAGCATCGGGGATGATGCGGAACTCGGCCTTGTCGAGCGCCACTGGATCGCCCCAGTAGCCGTCGGACTTGACCAGCGTGATGGCCGAGCCCTTGGCCCAGTTCTGGAACTTGAACGGGCCGGTGCCGACAGGCTTCTCCTTGTTGGTGTCGGCGCTCTCCGGCGCAACGATCACCGCGTCGCCCCAGCCGAGATTGTAGAGGAATGAGCCGAGCGGGTTCTTCAGCGTCACCTTGACGGTGGTCGGATCGACGACCTCGACGGTGTCGATCGGCGCGAAGAGGCCCTTCTGCGCATTGACCGAGTTTTCGCCACGGGCGCGGTCGAGCGAGAACTTGACGTCGGAGGCGTCAAAGTCGCTGCCGTCGTGGAACTTCACGCCGGAGCGCAGCTTGAAGGTGTAGGTCTTGCCGTCGTCGGAAATCGTCCAGCTCTCGGCCAGATCGGGGAGCACCTCGCCGCGCGAACCGATGCGGGTCAGGCCTTCGAAGACGTTGGCGTAGAAAACCTCGTCGATGGCTGCGGCGGCACCCGCAGTCGGGTCTAGATGCGGCGGCTCAAGCGGCATGCCAAGCACAAGGTCGGTGCGGGCGGCCATCGCGGCTGTGCTGGATGCCAGCGCCAGCGCTGCGGCCGCCAAGATGGTTTTCCATTGCTTCATGCTCAGATCTCCCCGCTTCGACTTCGACGGGCCGGATAGAAGCGTGATTTCCCGGCCGAGTAAATCGCGTTTGTTACAATTGCAGCAGTGCTGCGGAAATGATTTTCTCACGCCGCAACAGGCGTTGCTTCGCTGCTCAGCCGTTGAACTGGCCGCGCAACAAGATGTCGAGGCCTATTGCCATCACCTTCGCCGACTGGACCATGTCGTCGATTCCGACCCATTCATCCGGCCGGTGCGCAAGGTCGAGGATACCGGGGCCATAGGCGATGCAATCGTACAAATGGCCGATGCGGGCGACATGCTTCTGGTCGTAGGTGCCCGGCGAGATGACATATTCCGGTTCCTTGTCGAAAATCTCGCGGATTCCCCTGGCTATGGCCGATACCACCGGCGCGTCGCGCTCGGTCATCAGCGGCTGGACCTCCATGATGTCTCGGATCTCATAGTCGAATTTTTTGCGCTCGCGCTTCAGCCGGTCGAGAATGCTTGTGACTTCGCCTTTCACGTCGGCGATGTTTTCTTCGAGCAGGAAGCGGCGGTCGATAGTCAGGCGGCAGGAATCAGGCACGTTGGGCGAGGGCAGGCCTGGGCGAAAGTCGTCGGTCTGGCCGCCATGGATCGAATTGATGTTCATGGTCGAGCGCCGCGCGCCTTCCGGCACCACCGGCATGCGAGTCGTCTTGCGGTCGAGCGCGGGGAACAGCTCTTGCTCGAAGGCTTCGAGCACGGCACCCATGTGGCGGACGGCGCAGTCGCCGAGGAAAGGCATGGAGCCGTGGGCGATCTCGCCCTTGGTCTCGATTTCGGCCCACCAGACGCCGCGATGGCCGAGGCAGATGCGATCCTTGTTGAGTGGCTCCGGAATGATGACGTGGTCGACCCTGGGCTTGGAGAAGTATCCCTTGCCAGCAAGATAGGCGACGCCGCCGAACCCGCCCGATTCCTCGTCGACCGTGCCCGATATCTCGATGGCGCCAGGGAAATCCGGATTGATGTCCATGAACGCTTCGGCGGCAATGATCGACGCGGCGAGGCCGCCCTTCATGTCGCAGGCGCCACGGCCATAGACCCGGCCATCGCGGATGACGCCTGCAAAGGGATCGACCGACCAACCTTCGCCGGCCTCTACGACGTCGATATGGGAATTGAAATGGACTGTAGGTCCTGGCACGCGGCCATCGAAGCGGGCGACGACATTGATGCGCGGATAGCGGTCGGTGTCGCCTGGCGTGCCTTCGGCCCTGATGTATTCGACGCCGAAGCCGCGCCTGGCCAGGCGATTGCCGAGGTATTCCGCACACGGGCGATAGGCGTCGCCGGGCGGGTTGATGGTGGGAAAACGGATCAGCTCCGCAGTCAGTTCCGCCAGTTCTTCACGACGGTCGTCTATGATCTTGAAAAGCTTGTCATACATGCGGTCGACATTGTTCACTTTGTCTGGCTTCACCTTGCCCGGATCGTTGCCAGTCTTGCGCATCCGTCAGCCGCTGTCGAGCGCGCAGGCTGCCCGTTTCGGGGGCAGCCCACGCAAACCATTCCACTCAGGGGCGAACGGCCGTGACTTCGATCTCGACCAGCCAGCCGGGAGCAACGAGGCCGGCGACCTGCATGACCGAGCGGGCCGGCAGGTTCGGCTGCTCCTTGGTGCCGAAGAACTTGGTGTAGCCTTCCATGAAGCCACCGAAATCCATCTTGCCGCCCTTGTCTGGATCGCCGACGAGGAAAACCTGCATCTTGACCACATCGCCCATCTTGAGGCCGAGGCCTTCAAGGGTCTTTTCGATGGATTTCAATACCGATTCCGTCTGGGTCTTGGTGTCGCCAAAGGCGGCGATGCTGCCCTTTTCGGCCTTTTCGTCGACGACGGAGGGGACAGCGCCACTGACATAGACGGTGGTCTTGCCGGCAGGCACTTCGACCGCCTGGGCGATCGGGAAGTCCGAGTTCGGGTTCTTGTGGCGCACGACGTCTTGGGCCATCGCGCCACCTGCGAGGAAGAGGCCGACCACGAGCGTGGCGGCACCGATCCGCATTGTTGTCATCTAGTTCTCCTTTTGCCGCATGAAAGTGAAGAAGCCGGCAGGATTGACCGGCTGCTTCGGTCGCTGGAGCGAGCGCTCCAAACTGTCGATTCGCCTATGATCGCCGCTCGACTTTGGCGCTGATGTGTCAGCGCGCGCCGGCAACATCTTCGGCTGTTACCGGGTCCTTGTAGTCGTTGCCGAAATTGGTCCTGACATAGTTGACGACAGCGGCCACCTGGTCGTCGCTCATCATGCTGCCGACGGGCGGCATGCCTTTTTGGCCGTGCAGGATGACGTAGACGGGGTAGCCGCCAGCTTCCAGGTTCTCGTTCTTGGCGAGCGCCGGATATTTGCCGGCGCCAACCGCGCCCTGGCCCTGATCCATGTGGCAGGCCTGGCAGACGTTTGCGTAAAGCTCCTGGCCGGTTTTTTCCGAGAAGTTGTCACCGTCGCTGAAGGTTGCGCCCGCCGAGTCGGCCAAGGCCCCGGCGGCGGAAAAAACGGTGAAGACGGCGGTTACGGCCAAAAGGCCAAAAGTGTGCTTGGATTGCTGGGTCATGATGGCATGCCTTGCGAAAACGAGGGTTGAGGGACGAACGGGCACTGCCGTCATCCCGCCACGACGCGTTGATGCAGCCTGGTGATGGCATCGAGCGACGATAGGATCGCCCCTTCCATCCAGGCCGGAATATAAGAGGCATGTTCGCCGGCGAGCACGATGCGGCCATCGATCTGGCAAAGGTTGTCGTAGTGCTCCTTGCGCGCTTCCTCGGTCCAGTCGCCGGCGCAGCCCAGTGTGAAGGGCGAGCGGTGCCAGGCCATCGAGATGCCGTTCTCGAACTCGTCCTTGTATTGCGGGTGGATCTGCGAGCCGTATTCGACGGCGCGCTTGACGCGCTCCTCCGGTGCCATCGAGGTGAATTCGTATGAGTGCGGGCCGTTCCAGGTGTAGGCGCCGAGCAGAACACCCTTGCCGTTGGTGTTGAAGCCGGTGCTCGGATACGAAATCTGGGTGATCGGCAGGTCGGTGTAGCTGACGCCGCCGAAGATGAGTTCGTCCTGTTCCCAGAAACGGCGCTTGAACTGCAGGCCGACCTTGACCGACGACGCGTAAGGCACTGCCTCGATCGCCGCCTGCATCGGGGCGCCGACATTGATCTCGATCTGGCTGAGGATGGTCAGCGGGATGGTGCAGATGCACCAGTCGGCCTTTTCCTCCGTCATCGTTCCTGGCTTCTGGACGTCCTCGTAGGTGACAGTGACGCCCTTGTCGTCCTGGTGGATCTTGGAGACCTTGGCGTTGTAGGTAATGAGGTCGCCGACCTCCTTGGTGAAGGCCTTGCCGATCATGTCGACGCCGCCGACAGGCTGGAACATCGTCGTCTGGAATTCGTAGAGCGCGAAATTGGCGAGGCTGCCCCACAGGCCCGAGCTCAGGATGTCAGTCAGCGCAATGGGATCGCTCGGCACCGGTGCCGCGCCGAGACCGCCGCCCGGATCCTTGGCGAAACCACGGAATTCGGAGTTCGCAACGCTCTTGGTATAGGCATAGTCCTTGTCGAGCGCGCCCCAGGAACGCAGTGCCTCGACCAGCATCTCCTGGTCTTCCTTGGTGACGCTGCCTTCGAGCTTGCCGGTGTGCGCGACCTTGGCAAGCAGTTCGGAGACATGGCCCTGGAAGTCGATCTTGATGTCGCGGACGCGCTGCGGCTTGCCGCCGAACGCCTTGGACGAATGCAAGAAGGCGTTGTGGTTGATCTGCTGGAACGGTTCCAGTGTGACGCCAAGACGCCGGCAATAGGCCAGGAGCCCGTTGTGGTGATAGGGAATGCGCCACGGCCCGGGATTGATGTAGAGGCCTTCGTCGAATTCGCATTTCTGCGTCGCGCCGCCGAGTTCGGTGTAGGTGTCGCCGCCGCGCAGCGTCCAGTTACGCCCGCCCGATCTGTTGTTGTATTCGAGGATCTTGACCTTGTATCCGGCCTGCCGGAGTTCCAGTGCGGCCGTCATGCCGGCGAGGCCGGCACCGAGGATAAGCACGCTGGCGCCCTTCGGATCGCCTTCCAGTTTCACCGGTCCCTTGTAGCCTGATTCAACCGCGAGACCGAGGCTGGTCATCGCCTGGTACATCGCCGCCGTGCCTGCCGTGAGGCCGATCAACGACAGCAGGTTTCGCCTGCTCATACCGCTAAAATATTGGGATTGTTGCATTTCTGAGATCCTCCGGGCGACGGTCCGCTGTTGGCCGCACGTTATCCGGCTGGAGCATCTTGGAACGTGGCTCCAGCTGCGACGGGCAGCCTATGCCCATGCCGGGTCGAGTCAACTGGGCCAGAGGGGGCGGCGAGGGGCACTGACTTGGGCCACCTGAAAGCCGGCAAAAATGCGCGACCGCTACCTGTGGTAGTGTTGTTGGTTGTGTTCATCTTTCGCGTTCAATTTACCAACCGTACAGCTTTTCATGCTCCCATCTTTGGCGGGCAGGGAAAATACTGCCGGTTCGGGGAGTGTGCGAAGAATGTACAAGGCTCTCTTCATGGCCGCCGCACTGGGCTTTGCTGGCGTTCCAACTCAGGCACTTGCAGATGTTCTTGTCGCGAGGGTCAGTATCGCGACGCAGACCATGACCGTCAGCTTTGACGGGCGGGTGATCCACCAATGGCCGGTTTCGACGGCACGCAGGGGATATGTCACCCCGCGCGGCAGCTGGCGGCCCAAGCGCCTGCACCGGATGTGGTACTCGCAGAAATACGACAATTCGCCGATGCCCTATTCGGTGTTCTACAATGGCGGCTACGCCATCCATGGCACGGGTGCGGTCAGGCAGTTGGGCCGTCCGGCATCGCATGGTTGTGTGCGGCTGCAGACCGCCAATGCCGCAAGGTTCTATTCGCTGGTCAGGGAAGTCGGGGCGAGCAATACGAGGATCGTCGTTACCAACTGACCGTTCGATGCGGAAACATACGTATCGTTTTCCCGGATACTGGCATTTCTGTTGCAAAATTGCTTCATGCGGCGGCCAAAGTCCCTGAACGATCCGTCGATCAACGGTCCGGGAATTGCCGTCTATAAAGTTGGTGCTAATGTGCCCTCAATTCAGTTTCGGGGCGACGTGCCTACGAAAAGGCCGGGGAGTGGGGGCTCCTCGGCCTTTTCATTTCTGGCGCTACTTTAGGCGCCTGACCTAAGTTCCTTTCAGGATATAGACAAATTTTGCCGTAGAGAGCCTTTTTCGGGCATTTCCTTTCAGCCGTGGCCTCGGTAGGACTCATGTTCAGGGAGTTCGCCGGATGAAGTCAGAACCGCATGTCGCGCTTTCGGAACGTGTCTCCGACGAGGTCCGCAAGACCACCTGCTACATGTGCGCCTGCCGCTGTGGCATCGACGTCCATCTCAAGGACGGCAAGGTCCGCTACATCGAAGGAAACCGTGATCATCCGGTCAATCGCGGTGTCCTGTGCGCCAAGGGCTCGGCTGGCATCATGCAGCATTATGCGCCGGCACGGTTGCGTGCGCCGTTGCTCAGGACCGGACCGCGCGGGTCGGGCCAGTTCAAGGAGATTTCCTGGGACGAGGCCCTGGCGCTTGCGACCGGCTGGCTGGACGGCGTGCGGCAGGCCGATCCGAAGAAGCTGGCCTTCTTCACCGGGCGCGACCAGTCGCAGTCACTGACCGGCTTCTGGGCGCAGCAGTTCGGCACGCCCAACTACGCCGCCCATGGCGGCTTCTGCTCTGTCAACATGGCGGCCGCCGGCATCATGACCATCGGCGGGGCGTTCTGGGAGTTCGGCGCGCCGGACTGGGACCGCACCAAGCTGTTTGTGATGTTCGGCGTCGCTGAGGATCACGATTCCAACCCGCTCAAGATCGGCATTTCGAAGCTCAAGAAACGCGGCGCGCGCTTTGTCTCGGTGAATCCTGTGCGTACAGGCTATTCGTCCGTTGCCGACAACTGGATCGGTATCCGCCCCGGCACCGATGGCCTGCTGATCCTTGCCGTCGTGCACGAACTGCTCAAGGCGCGGAAGATCGATGTCGACTACATCGTGCGCTATTCAAACGCGACCTGGCTGGTGGTCGATGCGCCGGGAACAGCCGAACACGGACTTTTCGTACGCGACGACAGCGGCAAGCCGCAGGTCTTTGAATCCGTGACCGAGCATGTCGTGCCACTGGGCACGAAAGGCGCAAGGGCGGCCTTGTCAGGCCGGGTAGAATTGCCGGACGGGCGGTTTGCCGTGCCGTCGTTCCAGCTTCTGGCGGAAAAATATCTCGACCCGCAATATGCGCCGGAGGCGGTCGCCAGGGAAACCGGCGTCGCCGCCGACGTCATCCGGGGCCTCGCCGCCGAGATCGCGCGTGTCGCCTTCGACGACGCGATCACAATCGATCAGCCCTGGACCGACATGAATGGCGAGCACCACGAGGCATTCGTCGGACGGCCGGTGTCTTTCCACGCGATGCGCGGGCTTTCGGCGCATTCCAATGGCTTTCAGACGGCACGCGCCTTGCACATGCTGCAGGTGCTGATCGGCGCCGTCGACTGCCCGGGAGCGTTCCGTTTCGAGCCGCCTTATCCCAAGCCGATCGAGGCGCATCCGACGCCGCACGGCAAGGCCGAGCATTTCGGCTCCAACAAACCGCTGTCGGGCCCGCATCTCGGTTTTCCCCGCGGGCCGGAGGACCTGCTGATCGATGCCGACGGCAAGCCGATGCGCATCGACAAGGCGTTTTCCTGGGATGCCCCGATCTCGGCCCATGGACTGATGCACATGGTCATCGCCAACGCGCATGCCGGCGACCCGTATCCAATCGACCTGATGTTCCTCTACATGGCCAACATGGCGTGGAACTCGTCGATGAACACGGCGGGCGTCATCAAGATGCTGGAAGACAAGGACCCTGAGACAGGCGAATACCGCATCCCGAAGATCATCTATTCCGACGCCTATTCCTCCGAGATGGTCGCTTATGCCGATCTCGTGCTGCCGGACACGACGTATCTTGAGCGGCATGACTGTATTTCGCTGCTCGACCGGCCGATCTCCGAGCCCGACGCGGTGCAGGACGCCATCCGCTGGCCGGTGGTCGAACCCGATCGCGACGTGCGCGGCTTCCAGAGCGTGCTGATCGACCTTGGTGCGCGGCTCAAGCTGCCCGGATTCGTCGATAGCCGTGGCAAGGCGCTGTACAAGGACTATGCCGACTACATCGTGCGCCATGAACGGCGTCCGGGCATCGGGCCGCTGGCGGGCTTCCGCGGCAGCAATGGCGACCGTACCGGGCGTGGGGCGATCAACCCGGAGCAGCTCAACCGCTATATCGAGAACGGCTCGTTCTTTTCGGCCCACATCCCGCTCGAAGCGCAATTCTTCAAGCACGCCAACAAGGCCTACCAGGATTTCGCCGTGCGCATGGGCTTCTTCGACGAGCCGAAGCCGGTGATTTTCCAGCTCTATCAGGAGACGCTGCAGAAATTCCGGCTTTCGGCCGAAGGCCTGCGCGAACCGGTGGCGCCCGAGACGCATCGTGAGCGCATCCTCGCCACCTTCGATCCGCTGCCGATGTGGTACCGGCCGTTCGAGGAAGCGGCGGTCAGCCGGGAGGAGTATCCTTACCACGCCATCACCCAGCGACCGGCGGCGATGTACCACTCCTGGGGCTCGATGAACGCCTGGTTGAGGCAGATCCACACCAGGAACCCGCTCTACGTGCCCGGCCCGATCTGCGACCAAGTCGGGCTCGTCGACGGCGACTGGGTCTGGGTGATCTCGCATCACGGCCGCATCAAGGTCGAGGTCGCGCGTATGGAGGCGGTCAATTCGAGCACGATCTGGACATGGAACGCGATCGGCAAGCGCGAAGGCGCCTGGGCGCTCGACAAGGATGCGCCCGAAGCCAAAAAAGGCTTCCTGATGAATCACTTGATCCACGAACTTCTACCGCCGAAGGGCGATGGCATGCGCTGGTCGAACTCCGATCCGATCACCGGTCAGGCCGCCTGGTACGATCTGCGCGTACGCATCGAGAAAGCCGAACCGGCTGAAGTTAGCGAGCCGCATTTTGCCGCTGTCGCACAGCCGGGTGAGGCGCGCACCCCTGTGGACGAACTCCGCTACGGCCAGGAGTGGGCGAAATGACCATTGCTGCGGCGGCCAGAACACGTGTCCTCTCCTTGTTTACGGGGAGAGAATGCCGGCAGGCAGGTGAGGGGCCGCATCGCCATCATCGGCTTGCGCTGCCCCTCATCCGGTCCTTCAGACCACCTTCTCCCCGTGAACGGGGCGAAGGGAGGGACAGACCATGACCAGCCTGCCGTCATTGCCGACACCGAAAAAGCTCGGGCTGGTCATCGACCTCGACGTCTGCGTCGGTTGCCATGCCTGCGTCATCAGCTGCAAGGAATGGAACACCGGAGGTTATGGCGCGGCGTTGTCCGACCAGGATCCATATGGCGCCGAAGTATCCGGCACGTTCCTCAACCGCATTCACACGTTTGAAGTCGTGCCCGAAGGCGGGCAGGTGATCGGCGAGGCGGGCGAGGCACGTATCGTGCATTTCCCGAAATCCTGCCTGCATTGCGAGGACGCGCCGTGCGTCACGGTGTGCCCGACAGGCGCCTCCTATAAGCGCGCCGAAGATGGCATCGTTCTGGTCGACGAGAGCAAATGCATCGGCTGCGGCCTGTGCGCATGGTCCTGTGCCTATGGCGCGCGTGAGATGGACCTCGCCGCCGGCGTGATGAAGAAATGCACGTTGTGTGTCGACCGCGTCTACAACGAGACGCTGAAGGAGATCGACCGCGTGCCTTCGTGCGTGCGCACATGCCCGGCCAACGCCCGACACTACGGCGATCTCGCCGATCCCGGCTCCGAGGTCTCGCGCATGGTGGCCGAACGCGGCGGCTACGACTTGATGCCGGAGCAGGGCACACGCCCGACCAACAAGTACCTGCCGCCACGGCCGCGCAAGCCGCTGGCCGCAAGTGCCGGTTCTGCCGTGCTCGCTGAAAACACTGACGGTGCCAAGGGCTTCTTTGCCTGGCTCGACGGCATGCTAGACCGAATCTGAAACATGCATCCCGCATTCTCCATCATCTTGTTCACCACGCTTTCCGGGCTCGGCTACGGCCTGGCGGCGGTGCTCGGGCTTGGCCTGCTCGACGCCTCGACCCTGTCGGTCAAGCTTGCCCATCTAGGCGCGCTGGCGATGATAGCGGGCGGGCTGCTGTCGTCGACGCTGCATCTCGGCAATCCGCAACGGGCATGGCGGGCGCTGTCGCAATGGCGCTCGAGCTGGCTTTCGCGCGAGGGCGTGATGGCGATTGCAACCTTCCTGCCGCTGATGGTTTCGACATGGTTCGCCGTCGTCGAGGGGCGCTACCTTCCAGTGGTAGGCCTGATCGGGTCAGTCATGTGTGGCATCACCGTTTACTGCACGGCGATGATCTATGCCTCGCTGCGCTCGATCCAGGCCTGGAACACAGGGCTTACGCCGCTGTGCTACCTGTTGTTCGCTGCTGCTGGCGGGCTGCTGCTAGCAACTGTCGGCGCCTTTGTCTCGGGGAGCGGGGCTACAGTTTGCGCCATTTTGGCGCTGATCTTGGTCGCGGTTGCGTGGATTGCGAAGCACGCTTGGTGGAACCGGCTGCGCACTTTGGTACCGCTCTCGACGCCCGAGAGCGCCACCGGGCTCGGCAATATCGGCCATGTCAGGCTGTTCGAACGACCCCACATCAACGACAACTATCTGACCCGGGAAATGGGCTTCAAGGTCGCGCGCAAACATGCGCTCAAGCTGTCCAGGCTTGCTATCCTGGTCGGTGGGGTGGCCCCCATCGTACTGCTGCTGATGGCGATCTTTGCCGGTGGAGCGGCAGCCGTGCCGGCAGCTGTCCTGGCCGCGCTCTGCTACGCGCTCGGCCTTGTCGTCGAACGCTGGCTGTTCTTCGCCGAAGCCCGGCACGCGGTCATGAACTACTACGGCGGATAGACCGTCAGGAATCGGCTGATATCTTCCCCGCCTTGTTGACCTTGCGGCGCTTGCCTTCGGTCAGGCCCCAGCGCTTGTGGAACCACATCCACTGGCCCGGATCTTCACGGATCCAGCGCTCGACGGTGTCGTTGAGCATCTGTGTGGTCGCCTGGACATCGACGGCGCCATCGTCGCGGCGCGGCAGTGTCAGTTTCTCTTCGATCGTCAGCCTGTAGCGCCCGCCGGGCAGGCGGATGCAATGGGCCGGGTAGACGTCGCAGTCGTAGTGACGGGCGAGCATGGCGAGCACCGGGTTGGTCTCGCATTCGCGGCCGAAGAATGTCGTCCTCAGCCCGCGCTTGAATTTCTGGTCGACGAGCACGCCGACATTGCCGCCGCGGTCAAGAATGCCGGCAAGCGCGAAGGATGCGCCGCGCTGCGAAGCAAGCAGGTCGCCCATGTTCGAAGCACGTGTCGAGAAGATGTATTCCGCCAGATAGGGGTTGTTCGGCGGGCGGAACAGCGATGTGATCTTCATGCCGAAGGTGGCGGCGGCGATCGGCAGCAGCTCGAAATTGCCGAGATGGGCGGTGAAGACGATGTGCGGCCTGTCCTCGCTGGCGATTTTGAGGAAATGGTCGCGTCCGGTCACTTCGATGCGACCAGGCGTCTTCGCTTCCGGATCATGGTCGAATATCTGCTCGAGGAAGATATATTCCGCGCCAAGCCGGCCCATGTTACCCCACATGTCGAGGGCAATGGCTTCGATTTCGGCTTCGCTTTTCTCGGGATAGGCGGCGCGCAGGTTGGACAGCGCCACGCGGTGACGGCCGAACCATGGGCCAACGGTGCGGGCGGCGCGATCGGCGAAGTTGAGCGCCTTGTCGACAGGCAGCAAGCGCAGCAGCTTGAGCGCCACCAAGGCGACCTGAGCCACCAGCCAGTAGTTCAGCATGCGCAGCCGCCCCATGATGCGCATCATCGTGGGGCTGGGGATCTTGCTGGCCTTCCTGCGGGGCAATTCGGGAAAATCCTCAGTCGATGCGGAGGATGATCTTGCCGAACACGTCGCGACCCTCCATCCGCTTCAGCGCGGTGTCGATGGAGGTGAAATCGACTTCGGTGTCGATGATCGGCTTGACCAGGCCGGCGGCCATCTTCTGCATGGCGTCGGCCATGTTTTCCATGCGGCAGCCAAAGGAGCCGAGCAGCTTGAGCTGCTGCTGGAACAGCATCATCAGGTTGATTTCGGTCGACACGCCTGACGTCGAGCCGCAGGTGACGAGGCGGCCGCCGCGCTTCAGGCTGAACATTGAACCGGCCCAGGTGTCCTTGCCGACGTGCTCGAACACGACGTCGACGCCCTTTTTCTTCGTCAGCTTGCGCACGACGCCTTCGAAGCGGTCTTCGCGATAGTTGATGACATGATCGGCGCCGAGTGCCTTGGCCTTCTCGATCTTGTCGTTGGAGCCGACGGTGGTGATGACGGTGCAGCCCATCTTCTTGGCGAGCTGAATCGCGGCAGAGCCGATGCCCGAACCGCCGGCGTGAACCAGGATCGTCTCGCCAGGCTCAAGCTTGGCGTTGTCGAACAGCATGTGCTCGACGGTGCCGAAGGTGACGGGAGCTACCGCAGCACCGATGGCGTCGACGCCGGGAGGGGCTGGCACCAAGAGGCGCGCCGGCAGGTTGATCTTTTCCTGGGCAAAGCCGTCGAGGTGGAAGCCGTGTACGCCCGAGACGTGTTCGCAGAGATTGTCGCGGCCTTCGCGGCACGGGCGGCACAGGCCACAGGTTCGGGCGCCGTAGATCGAAACGAGCTGGCCGGGTGCTAGGCCGGTGACGCCGGGGCCAACTTCGTCGACCTCGCCGGAGGCTTCGGCGCCGATGACCAGCGGCAGCTTGCGCTTGGCGAATGCCATGCCGCGCCAGCCCCAGACATCGATGTGGTTGAGCGCCACGGCCTTGATGCGCAACGTGACTTCGCCAAGGCCTGGAGGGGGAGGTGGTGCAATGTCCACCTGCTCGAGCCGGCGGTCCTCGACGAGCTGCAATGCGCGCATGATGTCGCTAAATCCTTGTCTCTGGGACGTATAGGCGGTCGCTTAGACCGGTTCCCGCGCCATGACAAGGCAGGTGTTCTGGCCGCCGAAGCCGAAGGAGTTGGAAAGCACGGTGCGAACCTCGGCCTTCCGCTTCACGTTCGGCACCACGTCGAGCTCGATCGAAGGATCGGGATTGTCGTAGTTGATGGTCGGGGGAATGACGCCTTCACGCATGGTCATCAGCGAGAAAGCGGCCTCAATGGCGCCGGCTGCCGAGAGCGTGTGACCGATCATAGACTTGTTCGACGACACCGGAATCTTGCGGATGCGCTCGCCGAACACCGTCGACAGCGACAGATGCTCCATCTTGTCGTTCTCGGGCGTCGAGGTGCCGTGCGCATTGACGTAGTCGATTTCGTCTTCGGCGAGACCAGCATCGGCAAGGGCTGCCTTGACCGCGGCGATCGCCGGCGAGCCGTCGGGCTTGGAGCGGGTCCGGTGGAAGTCGTCGGCCTTTTCGCCGCAGCCTCGGAGGATGCCGAGCACCTCGGCACCACGGGCGAGCGCGCTTTCGAGCGATTCGAGCACGAGCGCGGCCGAACCTTCGGCCAGCACGAAGCCGTCCCGGTCCTTTGAGAACGGCTTGGAGGCCTTTTCCGGCACGTCGTTGTTGGTCGAAAGCGCCGAGAGCAGCGAAAAGCGGATCAGCGCTTCTGCCGTCGCCGAGCCATCGGCACCAACCGACAGCGCGCGGTCGCATTCGCCGCGACGAATGGCTTCAACCCCGAGTTGGATGGCGGTGGCGCCCGATGCGCAGGCGGTCGAGGTGGTGATCGGCAGGCCGCGCGTGCCGAACCGGTCAGCGAGGCGATCGGCGATCGAGCCGAACTGCGAGGTGTCGAACATGTCGAGCGAGTTCTGGCTGCGCGCGACCTTCAGCAGGCGCTCGGAGGCCGAGCCTTCGTCGTCGCCGGCATAGAGCGTGAAGCGGTCGCGCCAGTCGAGCTCGACCGGCGGCGAGGCGAGGAACAGCGGCCCGTCGAAGTCGTCGGAGGCAAAACCTGCCTCCTCGACGGCTTCGAGTGCTGCCGTTTCGGCCAGTTCGTAAGTCAGCGCGCTGGCGCCCTTGGCGCTCGACGGCAGGAAATCGACCATGCCGGAGATGCGGGTGTTGAGCAGATCGGTGGGGAAGCGGGTGATCGGATGAATGCCCGACTTGCCTGACGTCAGTGCGGCCCAGTTGTCGGCCTTGCCGACACCAAGTGAGGTGACGACGCCGATGCCGGTGACGGCAACGACGGGTCTGCCGAGATGATCCTTCAGATTGGCCATGTTTTGTCCTGACACCCTTCAGCGCGGCGCGGAGACGAGCGCCATGCCTTCGAATTGGTGATAGCCGATCGCCGTTGCGAGAACATTGCGTGGCTTGCCCGCAAATTCTCTTTCGCCTGCTTCAAATGCCGGATAGCCGGCGCCGCGCTCGACAGCGAGGGCGGCCAGAGCAACCGCGAACGGAAATTGTGCTTCCTTCATGTGCCCGGTTAGTGACGAAAGGGCACGCGCGGCGATTGCGGGATTGGAGTCGAGGGCGGCCTTTTCAGCGGCCGTTGCAGCATGGGCGCCAGAAGAGCCCGAGATTGCCAGCAGTTCGCCTTCCGGAATCTCGGCCTTGGCAAGCAGCGCGCCAATGGCTGCTTCGAGCCCGCCATTGCGGCGCTTGGTGCGGCCAGAAAGGACCGGGCCAAGTTCGGCATAGATCTTCTGCCCACGCGCTTCGGCGTGATCGCGCGATTCAAGCACCAGGAACGCGCCGCCGGAGCCGGTGACGACGCCGCCGCCTTCCGAGCCCTGACGCTGCCAGACGGGTTTCCACGGCCCGCGATGCAGATAGCCGGCGAGCTCGTAGCCGAGCAGCATGTCGGAGTGTTCGGTCTGGAACGCGCCGCCGACCAGCACATGCGTCGACTGGCCAGAACGGATGCGGGCTGCTGCCGTCTCGATGGCCGAAACGCCGGCACCTTCTTCACCCATGAAGGTGCGCGAGGAGCCGGTAACCTTGTGGACGATCGAGATGTTGCCGGCGAGCAGGTTGGAAAGCTGGGCGAGGAACAGCGTCGGTCGAAGTTCGGTGGTCAGCTTTTCGTTGATCAGCACGTCGAGGTCGGTGCGGTTTTCGGATGCCGCCAACACGCCGGCGTCCACCGACTCGTCGCGCTCGCCACCGCCTGCCGCCACGACCATGTCCATGGTCGCGCTGAGTTCGTCATTGCCCTTGATGCCGGCATCGTCCAGCGCCATACCCGCCGTATAGGTACCAAGCCGCTGCCAGGTTTCCATCTGGCGCTGGTCGCCACGCTTGGCGATCTGCAGGCCCCAGTCGATCTCGGGCAGGGGGTGGATGGCATAGGGCTGGAAGCGTTCGGCGTCGATCACCGGGGCTGTGCCCGCTGTTGTCAGCTTTTCCCAATGGGCAGCGCCGCCTTCTCCAAGGGAGGAGACGAGGCCGATGCCGGTGATGACGACGTCGCGATTGGCCATGGGCGGCTTCAGCGTGCTCAGGCGTTCTTCGCCGCGACGAGCGCGTCGATCTTGGCGCAGAGGTTCTTCATGACGAAGTACTCGTCAGTCGAAGCCTTGCCGTCATTGACTTCCTGCGTCCACTTCTCGAGCGGCACCTTGATGCCGAATTCCTTGTCAACGGCAAAGACGATGTCGAGGAAGTCGAGGCTGTCGATGCCCAGATCGTCGATGGTGTGGCTTTCGGGCGTGATGGTGTCGATGTCGATCTCGCTGGTCTCGGCAATGATCTTGGCGACTTTCTCGAAGGTCGTGGACACGGTTTTTCCTTTGGTGAGGGCGGTCATGAACCCGGGACAGATTCTGCGCGCATAGTTTTGAGGGGCTGTCTAATCGGTTTTTCCGGACAGGAAAAGGCCAAATCCTGCGCCTGCGTTGCAGTGCCCGGCCCCGCACGTTGCGGAAGGCAAGCCTCTTGATGCACTAGAATACGATGCGGCCAAGCACATGCAGCTTTTCTCCTTGCAGGCCGACGATCAGCGCTTCGCCTTCGCGCGCCGCTGCGCCGGTCAGTGCCTGGATGTTCTCGAGATGGGTGACGAGCACGATGTTATCAGAGCCGGAATAGTTGCGGATGATGTCCATGACTGCGGCGATATCGGCTTCAGCGGTGGCTTCCGTCGGCTTGTCGAGCGCGGCCATCGGCTCGACCTTTTGGTCATCGAAGGCGAGGCGAGCGGTTTCCAGGGTCCGGCAGTAGCGGCTTGCCAGGATGCGCTCGACGGGAGCGGCGCGGGCGGCGAACAGCGCGCCGATCTTGCGTGCCTGCTGGCGGCCGCGGTCGGACAAGTTGAGCTGGGTCGCGCATTTTTCGAGGTCGAAGTTGGGTGGCTCGACCGTGCCGGTGGTCATGGCGTTGCGCAGCAGCACGACATGTCCGCCATTGCGCAGCAACGCCCAACCGGCTTCCGTGGCCTGGGCGGGCAGCGCGCCGAACAACAGCATGATCGCAATGGCAATTCTGAGCATGAATGATCCCGAACAGGCGATGCGGATATAGGGAGGCCAAAGCTGATTGAAAGGCAAGGCGACGCCAAATGATGTCGGCCGGCATCTGATCTGATCGCGTCCGAGCTTGATCGAGGTCGAGCAGGGCGCAATGCTTCTGAAAACTGATTCTCGACTTCCCAGAGCGCCGATGTCACCACTCGTTGAAACCGTGCTCTTCGTCTTCGGCCTTGTGGCTCTCGGCTATCTCTCAGGCGCGACCGGCTATCTGCGCACCGAAACCGGCGATGCACTTTCCGAATTCGCCATTGGGGTCGCGCTGCCGCTGCTGTTGTTTCGCACGATGATAGGCGCCGATTTCAACGGATCGGCGCCATGGGCGCTGTGGGCGACCTATTTCATCGCCGTTGCGGTTGCCTGGACAGCAGGGCATCTGGTCACGACGCGCGTTTTTGGTCGCGACGGGCAGGCAGGCGTGGTCGGTGGTGTTTCCTCGGCCTTTTCCAATCTCGTGCTGCTCGGCATCCCTTTCATGCTCGGCGTCTTCGGCCAGGAAGGTTTTGAGCTACTGTCATTGATCGTTTCGGTGCACTTGCCGACCATGATGATGGCTTCGATCATTCTGTTCGAGATGTTCGGGCCACGGCGTAGCGAACCCATGCATCCGCTTGTCATCATTCGTGATTTCCTGCGCAAGATCCTGACCAATCCGCTGATCGTCGGCATCCTGGCCGGGCTCGCCTGGCGGGCGACCGGCGTGCCTATGCCAGGCCTTGCCACGCGCTTCGTCGATGCGCTTGCCAACATTGCCGGCCCGGTCGCGCTGTTTGCCATGGGCCTCGGGCTCAGAAAGTTCGGCATTTCGGGCAATATCAAGCCGGCATTGGTACTGTCGGTTCTCAAACTGATGCTGATGCCGGCCGTGGCGCTGCTGTTTGCCTGGCTGTTCGGCCTGCCGCCCTTGTCGGCGAAAGTCGCGGTGGCAGCGGCGAGCCTGCCGTCGGGCGTCAATTCCTATCTCATCGCCACGCAGTTCGGCACCGGCCAAGCGCTTGCCTCCAACCAGATGACGATCGCCACGGCCTGCGCCGTGGTCACTACCGCGTTCTGGCTGACCGTTGCGACAATGGTGTTTGGGTAGGCCGGGTGCCTGGTTAGGCGCGGTATTCAGTTAGGCTGGACCAACGCATCTATGCCATAATGCGGTTGATCGCTGGCCCGGCGGCACGCTACTAAATTGCCGGGCGCATCGGGCGACAATCCGTCCCGAACAGGCGCTTTTCGAAGATTTTCAGATTAAGCCTGCGTCGCAACCGGCGCCATTTCAGGAGATGAAGCCATGCTTCAGAAAACAAGTCATTTCATGCGGCAGGCCAATCTCATCAACGGCGAATGGGTGCAGGCCGATTCCGGCAAGACCATAGACGTCATCAACCCGGCGACGGGCCTGAAGATCGGCACGGTGCCGCGTTCGGGCGGCGCCGAGACCCGGCGTGCCATCGAGGCCGCCAACGAGGCTTTCAAGACCTATCGCAAGACCTCGGCGCTCGAGCGCTCCAAGCTGCTGCGCAAGCTGCATGACGCGATCATGGACAACCAGGATGCGCTGGCCGAACTCCTGACCATCGAGCAGGGCAAGTCGCTGACCGAGGCCAAGGGCGAGATCGGCTCGTCGGCCGCCTATGTGCTGTGGTTCGCCGAGGAGGCGCGCCGCACCTATGGTGATGTCGTGCCGTCGCCCTGGGCCGACCGTCGCATCCTCGTCAACAAGGAGCCGGTAGGCGTCATTGCAGCCATCACGCCGTGGAATTTCCCGTCGTCGATGTTGTCGCGCAAGCTCGGGCCGGCACTTGCCGCGGGCTGCACTGCCGTGGTCAAGCCGGCGTCGCAGACACCCTATTCGGGCCTTGCCTGGGGCGCGCTGTGCGAGGAAGTCGGCTTCCCCAAGGGCGTGGTCAACGTTTTGACCGGCTCGGCTGGCGAGATCGGCGACGAAATCTGCGCCAATCCGCTGGTCAAGAAAATCACCTTCACCGGCTCGACCGAGGTCGGCAAGATGCTGATCGCCAAGTCGGCTTCAACCGTGAAGAAGGTGTCGATGGAACTCGGTGGCAACGCGCCGTTCCTGGTTTTCGACGACGCCGACATCGACCGTGCCGTCGAGGGCGCCATCACCGCGAAGTTCCGCAATTCCGGCCAGACCTGCGTCTGCACCAACCGCTTCTTCGCCCAGGCCGGCATCTACGACAAGTTTGTGACGAAGCTGGCTGAGGCTTCGAACAAGCTCAAGGTCGGGTCCGGCCTCGACGCCGGCGTGCAGCAGGGGCCGCTGATCGACGAGAAGGCCGTCGAGAAGGTCGAGGAATTCATTGCCGACGCAACCGCCAAGGGCGGCAAGGTGGTTGCCGGCGGCAAGCGCCATGCGCTCGGCGGCTCGTTCTTCGAGCCGACCGTCATTTCTGGCGCAACGCCTGACATGATGTTCATGAAGGACGAGATTTTTGGTCCTGTGGCCCCCGTCTTCAAGTTCGAGACGGAAGAGGAGGCGATTGCACTCGCCAACGACACCGAGTTCGGCCTTGCGAGCTACTTCTACACCGGCGACCTCGGCCGTGCCTTCCGCGTCATGGAGGGGCTGAAATACGGCATGGTTGGTGTCAACGAAGGCCTGATCACCACGCCGGAAGCGCCGTTCGGCGGCGTCAAGGAATCCGGCCTTGGCCGCGAAGGCGGGCATCAGGGCATCGAGGATTATCTTGACACCAAATATGTCTGCATCGGCGGGCTGGGCCTCTAAGGCGCTCCAGATTCCTCCGGAATGAATGAACGCGCGGTCCGTTAGGGTCGCGCGTTTTCTTTTGAGACTTTGACAGGAAGAATCCGGAAAGCGGCGTAACCTGTTGTAACTGTTATGCTCAGTCCGTCCCGACATCGTGTCGCGTATCGAATAGCCAAGTGCTTGAGAACGGGCCATCTTGCCGTTGCCGCGAATCTGGTGGCGCCGGGAAGGCGCGCTGCCAGCAAAACGTTGTCGGCAGGCGGGAGGAACTGGAATGACTTCAGCGTGGCGCATGGTTGTCGGGGCGTTCGGGCTGGTGGCGCTGGCCATCGGCTTTCTGTCAGTCGTTTTCCTGACGGCTCCTGCGGCTCCGGGACCCGACCTCGCGCGTTCCAAGAATTCGGCCAAGGGTCTCTATGCATTGTCCATTGCGCCCGAGGCCGGTGAGCCCAGGCAGGGCGACCTGCATGCCTGGGTGGTGACGGTGAAGACGCGCCAGGGCGCGCCGGTAGAAGGTGCAGAGATCGCGATAGGTGGCGGCATGCCCGAGCATGCGCATGGCCTGCCGACGAGCCCAGAGGCGACAGCTTATCTCGGCGACGGCCGCTATCGCATCGAAGGCATGAAGTTTTCCATGACCGGCTGGTGGCAGCTCAAGTTTGGCATCACCGCACCTGCCGGCGCCGACGAAGCCACATTCAACCTGGTGCTGTGAGGCGATGGTACGCGGCCTGCTCACCAAGCTGATTGCCGCTGCGACGATAACGGCAGCGCTGGCGGGCTGTAGCGATGCCGATTTCAGCGATGCGGAGAAGCGTACCATCGTGTCGATGTCGCTGGCCGCACTTGCACCGCTGCCGCCGGATCCGACCAACCGCTTCGCCGACGATCCGGGCGCTGCAGCACTTGGCGCGACGCTGTTCTTCGACACCGGCATGAGCCGCGACGGCAATGTCGCCTGCGGCACGTGCCACAAGATCGACCGGCAGTTCCAGGACGATCTTCCGCGCGGCATAGGTGTAGCTGAGACCAACCGGCGCACCATGCCGCTGGCGGGCGTGGCGCGCGATCCGTTTTTTTTCTGGGATGGCCGGCGCGACAGCCTGTGGTCGCAAGCGCTGGTGCCGCTGGAAAATGTGCTCGAGCATGCCGGCACGCGCACGGCCTATGCGCACTACCTCAAGCGCCGCTTCGGCGAGCGCTACGAGCGCATCTTCCAGCCGCTGCCTGAGCTGTCGATGTTGCCGGCCAGTGCCGGGCCGTTCGGCACGCCGGCGGAGAAGGCCGCCTGGGCCGGGATGAGCGATGCGGAGCGCAAGGGCGTCGACCGCATCTTTTCCGACATCGGCAAGGCGATCGCTGCCTTCGAGCGCTCGCTGGTCCACGGCAAAACCCGCCTCGACCGTTTCGCCGACGCGTTGGCACAGGGGCGAAGTCCATCAGCCGAAGACGATCTGTCGGCCGAGGAGCGGCATGGGCTCAAGCTTTTCATCGGCAAGGCCAATTGCTCGACCTGCCATACCGGGCCCCGCTTTACCGACAACCACTTCCACAACACCGGTGTGCCGCCGGTCGCCGGATTGCCTGCGGATCGTGGACGCATCGCAGTGGTCGATGAGGTTCTGGCCGATCCGTTCAATTGTGCGGGAAAGTTCCGCGATGGCGGTGAGGAGGCGTGCGGCGAGTTGCGCTTCGTGCAAAAGAGTTCGCCCGAACTGGTCCGCGCCTACAAGACGCCGTCGCTGCGCAACGTTGCCGGGCGTCCACCCTACATGCATGCAGGCCAGTTCGCGACCCTTGAGCAGGTCGTGAGCCACTACGCGACTGCGCCGAAATCAGTCGAGGGCGAGAGCGAGATACATGCGGTGGCGCTGTCCGACGGCGAACGGGCAGCGCTCGTGGCGTTCCTGAAGACCCTCAGCGAGTAGTCAGCGGTCCTTCACCGTTTCCATTGCCACGAATGTCGATGTCTGGGCGACATGGGGCAGGGCGGAGATGCGCTCGCCGAGCACACGCCTGTAGGCTGCGATATCCCTGGTCCGCACCTTCAGCAGATAGTCGAAGCTCGCTGCCATCATGTGGCATTGCTCGATCTCGCGCACCGCATGGACCGCGCGGTTGAAATCGTCGAGTGCGGCCGAACGCGTATCCGACAGCTTGACCTGGACAAAGGCGACGTGGCCTTCGCCCATGCGTTCGCTGTCGATGATCGCCTGATAGCCCTTGATGAAGCCATCCTTTTCCAGCCGCTTGACCCGCGCCTGCACGGGGGTTTTGGAAAGCCCGACTTTTGTGGCAAGCTCTGCCATCGACAGGCGTCCGTCGCGTGAAAGAGCGAACATGATGTTGCGGTCGATACGGTCCAGTTGGTCTTCAGGCATGAATTTGGCGGCTCTATTGGCGATGCAGGCGTGCCGATCCTAGGCGTTTTGGACTAGAAAGTCGAATTCTTTGGACCGGCCAGTTTCGGGGCGATGTGCTAGCTTTCGACAAAGGCTCGGCAGCGAGTTTCCCGCCGGGCGCAGCCTCAATTTGCTCGACAGGAACGCCATGCCAGCGCTCGACCCAATCCGCCAGGAAATCCGCGCCAACTACCTCCCTGATGAAGCTGAGGCCGTGAAGCGGCTATCGGCGACTGCCGCTCTTTCCGCCGACGACCGCAAGGCAATCTCCGCCCGCGCTGCCGATCTCGTGCGCGCCGTGCGCGGCTCGACCGATCCGCGCTTGATGGAGGTTTTCCTCTCGGCCTACGGCCTGTCCACCAAGGAAGGCGTTGCGCTGATGTGCCTGGCCGAGGCGCTGCTGCGCGTGCCCGACACCGAGACCATGGACGACCTGATCAAGGACAAGATCGCCCCGCACGACTGGTCGTCGCATTCCGGCGGTTCGAGTTCGATCTTCGTCAATGCGTCGACCTGGGCGCTGATGCTGACCGGTCGCGTGCTCGACGAAGGCGAGGGCTCGATCGAACGCACCCTGCGCTCGATGGTCCGCCGCTTGGGCGAACCTGTCATTCGCACGGCGGTTGCGGCAGCGATGCGTGAAATGGGCGAGCAGTTCGTTCTTGGCCGCACCATCACCGAGGCCGTCAAGCGCGGTCGCTCGATGATCCAGAAGGGCTATCTCTATTCCTTCGACATGCTGGGCGAAGCCGCCCGCACCGAGACCGACGCGCTGCGCTATCACCGCGCCTATGCCGAGGCGATCTCGTCGCTCGACAATGGCACCAACGGCCCAGACATCCGCTACAACCACGGCATTTCGGTCAAGCTGTCGGCGCTGCATCCGCGCTACGAGGTCTCGCACAAGGACGAGATGCTGCCTGTCATGACCGAGCGCCTGCTGTCGCTGTGCCTCGCCGCCAAGCAGGCGCGCATGGGCCTCAACATCGATGCCGAGGAGGCCGATCGCCTTGATCTCTCGCTTGACGTCATCGAACGTGTGCTGGCTGCCCCGCAGCTCGAAGGCTGGAACGGATTTGGCGTCGTCGTCCAGGCTTATGGTCCACGTACAGCCTTTGTCATCGACTGGCTCTATGCGCTCGCCAACAAGCTCGACCGCAACATCATGGTGCGGCTGGTCAAGGGCGCCTATTGGGACACCGAGATCAAGCGTGCCCAGACGATGGGCCTGCCGGGCTATCCGGTGTTCACCCGCAAGGCCAACACCGACGTGTCCTACATGGCCTGCGCCCGCAAGCTGTTGTCGATGACGGACCGCATCTACCCGCAGTTCGCCACCCACAACGCCCACACCGTCGCTGCCATCCTGTCGATGGCCACGGACCGCACCTCGTTCGAGTTCCAGCGCCTGCACGGAATGGGCGAGGCGCTGCACGAGACGGTGCGCAAGGCAGAGGGTACGCGCTGCCGCATCTATGCGCCGGTCGGCGCGCATTCGGACCTGCTCGCCTATCTGGTCCGCCGCCTGCTCGAGAACGGTGCCAACTCGTCCTTCGTGCATCAGCTGACCGACGAGGACGTGGCGCCGGAAGACATCGCCCGCGATCCGCTCGATACGGTGGAAATGCAGGGCCCGGCCTCCAATCCGTCGATCCCGGCACCGGCCGCGATTTTCGGTGCCGGCCGCATCAACGCCAAGGGCTGGGACATCACCGACCCGGTGACGCTTGCCGCACTCAACAAGGCCAAGGCGGAGTTCAAGGGCCCGGAGCGCTGGACGGCCAAACCGGTCACCCGTGCTGCCGGCTACGGCGCATCTCGCAAGGTGATCAACCCGGCAAAGCCGGGCGATATTGTCGGCACGGTGACCGACGCAGCCGCCAAGCAGGTTCCGACGGCCGTGCGTTTCGCCATCGAGGCGCAGCCGGCCTGGGCGAAGAGGCCTGTTGGCGAGCGCGCAGCGATCCTGCGCCGCACGGCCGATCTCTATGAGGCGAATGCCGCCGAGTTCTTCGCCCTTGCCACCCGTGAGGCCGGAAAGTCGTTGTCGGACGGCGTCGCCGAGGTGCGCGAGGCGGTCGACTTCCTGCGCTACTATGCTGCCGAAGCCGAGAAGACCGAGGCCGGCACCGAGGCGCGTGGTGCAATCGTCTGCATTTCGCCATGGAATTTCCCGCTCGCCATCTTTACCGGCCAGATCGCGGCGGCGCTCGTCACCGGCAATTCGGTCATTGCCAAGCCCGCCGAGCAGACACCGCTGATCGCCGCCCGCGCGGTTGCCTTGATGCGCGAGGCCGGCGTTCCGGAAGACGTGATCCAGCTTCTGCCGGGCGACGGCCCGACCGTTGGGGCGCCGCTGACCGCCGACCCGCGCATTGCCGGAGTCTGCTTCACAGGCTCGACTGAGGTCGCCAAGCTGATCGAAAAGCAGCTCGCTGAGACGGCGGCGCCCGACGCGATGCTGATCGCAGAGACCGGCGGCCTGAATGCGATGATCGTCGATTCCACCGCATTGCCCGAGCAGGCGATCCGCGACGTGCTGGCCTCATCGTTCCAGAGCGCCGGCCAGCGCTGCTCAGCCCTGCGCGTGCTCTACGTCCAGACCGATGTCGAAAAGAAGATGGTCGAGATGCTAAAGGGCGCGATGGCTGCCTTGACCATCGGCGATCCGTGGCAGTTGTCGACCGATGTCGGCCCGGTCATCGACGAAGAGGCGCAGAACTCGATCAGTGACTACTGTGCAAAGATGGAGGCCAAGGGCAAGCTCATCGCCAAGCTCGATGCGCCTGCGGATGGCCGCTTCGTGGCCCCGCACGTCTTCCGCGTCAAGGGCATCGAGGAGATGGAGCGCGAGGTGTTTGGCCCCGTGCTTCATGTCGCGACTTTCGAGGCGAACGAGATCGACGCCATCATTTCGGCGATCAACCGCAAGGGCTACGGCCTGACCTTCGGCCTGCACACCCGTATCGAGGGCCGCGTCCAGCACATCGTCGACGGCATCCACGCCGGCAACATCTACGTCAACCGCAACCAGATCGGCGCTGTCGTCGGTTCGCAGCCGTTCGGCGGTGAGGGGCTGTCGGGCACCGGGCCCAAGGCCGGCGGCCCGCACTATCTCCGTCGCTTCCGCAAGTCGCCCGAAGCGGGAACGGAGTTGCCGGAAGGCCGCAAGGTCACCGCGACTGAGCTGGTCGACAATCTTGTCGATGCCGGCGAATGGGCGACGCGGCCCGACCGTATCGCCATCCTGCGCAAGCATCTGCGTGGCAAGGGTGCCCAGGCCATTGCGGCCGCGGCGAGCATCGACTTCGGCCAGGTCGACCTTCCTGGACCGACTGGCGAAGCGAACACGCTGTCGCTCAATCCGCGCGGCCGTGTGTTGTGCCTCGGCCCCGACGCCGAGACGCTGCTTGCCCAGGCAATCCAGGCGCTGGCCGCCGGCAATGCGGTCCTGGCCGTTGCGCCCGGCGCGCCGGCGGCCGTCCATGCCCTGATGGGCAAGGACTTGCCGATCGCCGCGATCGACGGTCGCCCCGACCCGGTGGAAGCGCGCGCGCTGGCCGTCGATGTCGTGGCTTATTCGGGTACGGAAGAGAGCACGCGGATCGTGCGCAAGGTCATCGCCGAGCGCAAGGGGCCGATCGTTCCGCTGATCAGCGAGGTGATCTATCCCGCCGCCTACGCCCATGAGCGTGCTGTCTGCGTCGACACGACGGCGGCCGGCGGCAACGCCAGCCTGTTGGCCTCGGCCTAAGGCATGGTCCAGAGCAAGATTTTGCTCGGACAAAACGAAAGGGGCAGGCCTGGGCCTGCCCCTCTTTTTTATGTTTCTTCCGGCGCGCAACCGAAGCGCAGCAGGTTGCCGTGTGGGTCGTGGATGTAGAATTCCTTCATGTTCCAAGGCCGTGCGGTGAATGAGCTTAGCCGTTCCACGCCGCGCGCCGAAAACTCGGCGTGAAGGGCAGGAACCTCGCCGCCCCTGATGTAGCAGGACGTCACCTCTGGCAGCTTGCGGTCGTCCGTCTTCCAGAAATGGATCTCGATCTCGCCGCGTCGCACGATCAGATAGTCGTCCATCTCGGGACCTATGACGTCGAAACCAAGCCTGTCGCGATAGAAATCGCGGCTCTCGCCGATGTCAGGCGAGGGCATCACCGGAATGCTACGGGCGAGGTCGGTCAATCGTCAGGCGCCTTCGACGACGGAAAAACCCTCGAACTGCGGATGGCCGACATAGGATGCCTTGGACGAGCCGGCATTCTTGTGGGCGTTGCGGAAGTTTTCCGATTTCGTCCAGGCGACGAAGTCGTCCTGGCTCGCCCAGATCGTGTGCGAGGCGTAAAGCGTGTAGCCTTCGGCTTCGTTTGCCGGGCCGCGCAGAAGGTGGAATTCGCGAAAACCCTTCATCTCGTTGAGCGAGGAGTCGCGGTTCTTCCAGACGTCTTCAAAGGCGGTCTCAGAGCCGTTCTGCACCTTGAAGCGGTTCATTGCGATGTACATGGTCTTCCTTTCAACGGGCCTTGCGTTGCGCTGTTGTAGTCCTTTGAGCGCTGCGTAGCGACACAACATTGGCGCCGGGGCAGTCGCCGGCAATTCTCGGGTTTGGCCCAGCCTGGGCCGGGGACTGAGCACGGTAGCTTGCGAGCTCGGTGACGTTTTCGCTTGCCTTGATCGCTGCCAGGCGATCGAACAGCTCGCGCATCTCGGGCAGCAGCCCGTCGCCTTGGCGCTTCACCAACTGATCGAATTTGTTCAGTCCGAACACGCGCTTATGCCTTTCGATGCGCCTGGCGCCAGGGGAGAGGAGTCTGGGCAAGGCTGGTCTCAGATGCCGAAGGCGATGCCGGATTTGGATTCGGTTCGCAGCGCCTTGAGACAGGCCGCCGCGTCTATGCCGGCGCCAGCGCAATCAGTTGCCTGGTTGATCAGGACACGGCTGACCTTCGTGCAGTCGGTGCCCGAGAGGTCGAAGCGCGTGACCTTGGTCTTGCCGGCCGGCAGCTCCTTGAAATCGAGCACCGTCAGCCTGTCGACAACGCCCGCCTCGTTGAACAGCGCAATTTCGAACGCCGCCTTGGAAAGCTCGGCGCCGAGATTGTTGGTGACGACGAAAGTGAAGCGGCAGCCCTTGTCCGAGGGTTGCGCGGCGTTGAGTTCCAGCACCAGGGCAGGGGCCGGCGGGGCGCTTTGCGCGCCCGCCATGCCTGTGGCCGTGAGGAATGCTGCCGCGGCCAGAGGCGACAACGATTTCACGCTGAGCCTCACGATCACCATCCGAACTGCTTGGACAGGGAGACCTTGAACGTCCGGCCCTTGGCATCGTCGTTCATCAGGAACTCCTTGTACTGCTTGTTGAAGATGTTATCGACGCCGAAATTGGCTTCCCATCCGGCAAGCTGACCGTCCTGCGGCTTCCAGGTGACGAAGATGTCATGGACGTCGAACGCCTGCGCATAGCGCGACGATGGTCGCGTGCTCGGTGCGATGATCACAGGAGCCGAAGCCTGGCGGCGGGCATCCTGCGGATCGGCAACGAAGCGAGCTTTCCAGCCGAAGGTAAGGTCGTAGTCCGGAACTTTTCCGCCCAGAGTCAGTGCCAACTCGTGCGGCGCTATGGTCGTCAGATATGCCTTGGTCGCCTTGTCTTTGCCAACCACGTACGAATAGGACGCATTGGCGAAGACGTAGTCGGAATCATAGGCAGTTTCGATTTCAAAGCCATAGATGTTCGCATTGTCGATGTTCTGGTAGCCGGGCTGCGTGGGAAGCAGAACCTGCTTGAGGGCTATGAGGTCCTTCACGTCGTTGTAGAAACCGGTGAACTTCAGCTGAGCTGCGTCGCCGTCCTGAACCAGGTCGTATCCGGACAAGGCAAAGCCAGCTTCGAAGTTGTTCGACTGCTCCTTTTTCAGGTCGAGACTTGGCAGGAATACCGAGGAGGAGCTTCGGGTCGAGAAAACCTCGTCAATGGTCGGGAAGCGTTCGGTGTGGGCGATCGAGCCGAAAACCGCGACGGTGTCGTTGAACTTGTAGTGAGCCGCGATCTTCGGTGAAAAAGCTGTGTCGTCGCTGGACGGCGCGTTCAACGCATCGCCGGGTGTCAGCTGGTGCCAATCCAGGCGCATTCCGGGGGTGATCGTCAGCCGTTCGTCCCAGACGAACTCGTTTTGCACGAAGGCACCGGTTTTCAGGTCCGTGCCCTCAGGATGGAACTGAACCGGAAACTGTGCGCCGTTGTTGAAGAAGGCTTCCGCCTTGCGGGTCTGGTAGCTCGACTGGGAACCGACGGTCAGATGGTTGACCCAGTTGTCACCCGTCCACTGCATCGTGTTCTGGGCATTGAACTGCCAGGTTTCGTAGCCGTAGTTCGAGTCGCAAACCACGGCGAAAGTGCCGCTGCTGCAGTTTGACCGCAAGGTGGCAGCGCGCTGTTCGTTATACGTATTGGAGTAGGACGCCGATACCTTCACATCCAGCATGTCGTTGTCGGCAAACGGATTCTCGTAGGATACGGCAGCTGTCCGATCGATGATGTGTCGGTCGACGAGACCAAAGCCGCGTCGCCGCTCGTCTGCGACAGCTGCTGACGCTCGAGATCGGAATCCCACTGTTGGTAGGAAAGGCGCAGCTTGCCCTCGTCGCCGACGTTGAACGTGCCCTTGGCTAGGCCCGACCAGGCGTTGAAATTGGTACCGATGACTTCTTTTCCGTTGCCGGATTCATAAGGGTCGGAAGCGCGGTAGTTGCCTGTCAACAGGAACTCGGCGTTCTCGCCGAGCCGCTGGGCAAGCACGGAATTCAGCAAGTAGCCATTGCCGTTGCTGTTCCAGGAGCTCTTCAGGCGCAGGGCGCCGGTTTGTCCTTCCGCGATGAAATCGGAGGCATCCTTGGTCTCGAAGTTGATGACACCACCGAGAGCGCCTGAACCGTAGAGCGTGGAGGAGGCTGGTCCGCGAAGCACCTCGACGCGCTTGTAGAGTTCTGGCTCCGAGAAGAACGAACCGAGGCGGTACTGCTCGTAGAATTTCTGCGCGCCATCGACATTGACGATGATGCGGCCACCGTCGCCGGTGTTTTCGGGAGCGCCGATGCCACGGATGTTGAAGCTCTGGCCAAGCAATCTGTCGGAGCCAGTAACGTTGACGCCGGGTGTCGCGCGAATGATCTCGCCAATCGTCTCGGGCTGAAGGCGGTCAATATCTTCCTGCTCAACGACAGTCACCGCCTGCGGCGTGTCGATTGCGACCTTGGCGACGCCGGCGCTGACGACGAGGCGCTGCAGGACCGTGACGCGCGGCTTCTTGTCCTGTTCTGTGGTTTTTACTTCCTGCGCGTAGGCAGCATGCGCGCCCACGAGAACCGCCATCGCCGCTCCGCCCAGCAGAGCAGCCTTATTCCGACCAACTAGCCCCATGTCCCACTCCAAATGTCCCGTGCTGGCTTGCTTTCCGCTCGCTAGCAATTTTTCGCTCGCCGGCTACGTCTTAAATCTTGACTTGATCACTCCGGTATTGCACTGACTAGTAAACATGAATGTTCGAGTCAACTAATAGATTCAGTCATGAGCGCCTCGACCGGGCTTATCCGGCGCGGCGGACGGATGAAGGAGTGGAATGAGATGAATTCACACAATCCGAACCAATTCCGTTCTGGTCAGTTTCGGGCTGGATATCGCCGGCCGGAAGGCCAGGTGGCGCCGCGTCCGATCGGTGGATCGACTGCCAGGACACTGACCAGCGAGTCGCTGTTTCTCGGCGATTTCGAGATCGGCATCGACCACGGCGGCGCGATGTACCGCCTCAAGATTACCCGTCAGGGCAAACTCATTCTCAACAAGTAGGTGTTTTCAAATGGATCAGCGCGTAAGGCCCAACCCACACGAAATCAGGCGGGCGCGAACCGACAACCCCAAGATGCGCGAGCGCGATCTCGCCAGCCAGCTCGGCATTTCCGAGGCTGAACTGGTGGCCGCGCATTGCGGTGACGGTGTCGTTCGCATCGAACCGCGCGTCAATGACCTGCTCGCCGGCATCGAGGCCGTCGGCGAGGTCATGGCCCTGACCCGCAACGAAAGCGCGGTCCACGAAAAGATCGGCGTCTACGACAAGGTCGTGCCCGGCGCGCAAGCCGCAATGGTGCTCGGCGAACAGATCGACCTCCGGATTTTTCCGAGGGCCTGGGTCCACGGCTTTGCCGTCGAAAAGCGCGACGGCGACGACATCCGCCGCAGCCTGCAGTTCTTCGACGCTGCCGGCATGGCGGTGCACAAGATCCATCTGCGGCCCGCGTCCAATCTCTATGCCTATCAGAAGCTGGTGGAGCAGCTGATCAGCGACAATCAGGATCCTTCCATTGTGACGGTTCCTTCTGTCTTGAAGTCGCCGGTCGAGGAAACGTCGACCGGCGTCGAGGAGTTGCGTGAGCGCTGGAGCAAGCTGACCGACACGCATGAGTTCTTCGGCATGCTGAAGTCGCTCAAGCTCGGCCGCCAGCAGGCCATGCGCATGGTCGGCGAGGACTATGCCTGGAGGCTCGAAAAGGACGCGCTTCCGGCCGTGTTCGACCGGGCGGCCGAAAGCGGCCAGCTAATCATGTGCTTCGTCGGCAATCATGGCTGCATCCAGATCCATTCCGGTTCAGTCAAGAACATCAAGCCGATGGGCCCGTGGCTCAATGTGATGGACGAGACGTTCCACCTCCATCTCCGAACCGATCACGTCCAGGAGCTCTGGGCTGTTCGCAAGCCGACCAAGGATGGCCATGTGACGTCGGTCGAGGCCTATGACGCCAATGGAGAGATGATCATTCAGTTCTTCGGCAAGCGCAAGGAAGGTCACGACGAGCGCGCGGATTGGCGCGGCCTGGTCGAGGCGCTGCCGGTTGTCCAGCAGGACGCGGCGTAAGGAGATGATCATGTCGACTACCCAACGGCTGCTTCGCTCAGCCGCACTAGGCCTGTCGGTTCTACTTGCATCTGGCACAGCCAGCCTGGCGGTCGAGGGAGCCTCGGTTCTGCCTGACCGCACGCGCGTCGCCTCCGTCGGCGGCTCGATCACCGAAATCGTCTATGCGCTCGGCGAAGAGCGGGCACTCGTTGCCCGCGATTCGACCAGCGTCTATCCGGAAGCCGTCTTCAAGCTTCCCGATGTGGGCTACATGCGGGCGCTGTCGCCCGAGGGTGTGCTATCGGTCAATCCGACTGGCATCCTGGCGCTTGAAGGCAGCGGGCCGAAGGAAGCCATCGACGTCCTGAAGAAGGCCAGCGTACCCTACATCCAGGTGCCGGAAGGCTTCAGCCATGACGGCATCCTCCAGAAGATCCGCATCGTCGGCAAGGCGCTCGGCGCCGATGCCAAGGCGGAGGCACTTGCCGCCGATGTCGGCAAGCAGCTGTCCGACGCGGAGGCGCTGACCAAGGACATTCCGCAGGGCGAGCGCAAGCGCGTGCTGTTCGTCCTGAGCATGCAGGGCGGCAAGATACTGGCTTCCGGCAACCATACGGCTGCCGATGGCATCATCGCGCTGGCCGGTGGTGTCAACGCGGTCGAAGGCTATCCCGGCTACAAGCAGCTGACCGACGAGGCGGCGATCACCGCAAAACCTGATGTGATCCTGATGATGGATCGCGGCGGCGGCACCGCGGTTCCCGATGCCGAACTGTTTGCCCATCCGGCCATCGCGTCGACGCCCGCCGGCCAGGCCAAGCGGGTGATCCGCATGGATGGCGCCTATCTGCTCAGATTCGGCCCACGGACGGCAGCGGCGATCAAGGATCTCGCCGTTGCGTTCTATGGCGACGCGGTCAAGAAATAAGGCCAAGACAGTGGTGGATGAAACGATCGCCGGCGCTGCCGGCGTGCAAGAGAGTGGCCGCCCGGTAAGTGGCGACCGCTCCGGTCGTGCTTTGCTGGCTATCGCCGTGCTCGCGGTGGTTTTGGCTATCACAGCGCTGTTCAGCCTGACCTGGGGTGCGTCAGACGCTTCGGCGCTCGGGCTCGTTCGCAGCTGGCTGTTCGGAGCGACACCGGGCAACGAAGCGCTCTCCATGAGAGACAGCGTCATTGTCTACGACATACGCTTGCCGCGTATCGTGATGGGCATGCTCGTCGGCGCGGCACTTGCCGTGTCGGGTGCGGTCATGCAGGGCCTGTTTCGCAATCCGCTCGCGGATCCCGGACTGGTCGGCGTGTCCGCTGGTGCAGGCCTCGGCGCGGTCTCGGTGATCGTGCTGGGGGCAACGGTGCTTGCGCCGCTCACGGCTTTGCTCGGCAGCTATGCGCTGCCGTTCGCCGCGTTTGGCGGCGGCCTGCTCACCACCATCATCCTCTACAACGTCGCGACCCGGCAGGGGCGGACATCGATTGCCACCATGTTGCTTGCCGGTATTGCGCTAGGGGCGATGGCCATGGCCCTTACCGGAGTGCTGGTCTACATCGCTGACGACCGGCAATTGCGCGATCTGACGTTCTGGCAACTTGGCTCGCTCGCTGGCGCCACCTGGCTGAAGATTGCCGGTGCCGGGCCGATCATCATCCTTGCGCTGGCAACGACGCCATTCATGGCCAAGGGCCTGAACGCGCTGGCGCTGGGCGAGGCGACGGCAAGCCATCTGGGCGTTCCGGTCCAGCGGCTGAAATATGTGGCGATTGTCGCGGTTTCGGCGGCAATCGGCGCTTCGGTGGCGGTCAGCGGCGGCATCGGCTTTGTCGGTATCGTGGTGCCGCATCTGCTGCGCCTGGCGATCGGACCCGACAACCGCTACCTGCTGCCGGCGTCGGCGCTGCTGGGCGCATGCCTGCTGCTTCTGGCGGATGCGGTCAGCCGCACCATCGTTGCGCCGGCTGAACTGCCGATCGGCATCGTCACCGCTGCCGTCGGCGGCCCATTCTTCCTGTGGATATTGCTGCGCAAGCGCGGCGTCGTCGATCTTTGATGCGGCTGTGAGGGTTAAAAAATGATCGAAGCACGCCAAGTCTCCGTGTCGATCGGCAGCACGCGCATCGTCAGCGATGTGGATTTCATCGTGCGCCCGGGCGAACTTGCCGCGATCGTCGGACCCAACGGGTCCGGCAAGACGACCTTCCTGAGGGCGCTGACGGGCGAACTCGCCTATTCGGGCCAGGTATCGCTCAATGGCCGCGACGCCGCGAAGCTCAAGCCGTGGGAAGCTGCGAGCATCCGGGCCGTGCTGCCGCAGTCGACGGCCCTGTCGTTTCCCTTCACGGTTCGTGAGATCGTCAAGCTTGGCATGACGGGCGGCCGCTCCGGCGTATTGGCCGGGGAGGGCGACCGGCTGCCGGAGCGCGCGCTGGCCCGAGTCGATCTCGAAGGCTTTGCCGGGCGCTTCTATCAGGAGCTTTCGGGCGGCGAGCAGCAGCGCGTGCAGCTTGCCCGGGTGCTGTGCCAGGTGTGGGCGCCAGTGCTGGACGGGCAGCCGCGCTACCTGTTCCTCGACGAGCCGGTGTCCAGCCTCGACATCAAGCACCAGCTGATCATCATGAACATCGCCCGTGATTTCGCGCGGCGCGGCGGTGGTGTCGTCGCGATCCTGCACGACCTCAACCTGACTGCGATGTATGCGGATCAGATCTGCGTCATGCATCGTGGCAAGCTGGCGGCTGCAGGTGCGCCACAAGCCGTACTCACTGACGATCTGATCGAAAAGGTGTTCGGCTGCCGCTTGCGCGTCGGTGCCATTCCGGCAGCAAATGTGCCGTTCGTACTGCCACAGTCGGCAGTTGCCTAGCCGGCTCTAGCCGGCCAGGGCATGCTGTTCGGGGAAATGGATGCCGAGCAGATCACGCATGTTGGGGCGCGCGGCGACCAGATCGGCGATCGAGTAACGTCCGAGCACTTCAAAGAACGCGTTCAGCGCTTCACGCAGCGCAGAGTTCAGGCCGCAGCTATCGACCAGCGGGCATTCAGCTGCGTCGTTTTCAAAGCATTCGGCCATGGCGAAGCTCTCTTCGGTGACGCGCACCACGTCGAACAGCGAAATCTGGTCAGCCGGCTTGGCAAGGCGTACGCCGCCATTGCGTCCACGCACCGTCTCGACCAGCTTGGCTTCGACCAGCGGCTGCAGGATCTTGAACAGGAACAGTTCCGACACCGTGTAGGCGGCGGCAATTTCAGGGACGCGGCTCAGCCGTCCGTCATTGGCCGCGCAATACATCAGGATGCGCATGGCGTAGTTGGTCTGGCGTGTGAGGCGCATTGCGATTTCCTTGCTCTGCGTTGTGAGTCCGCGAGTGCTTCTTAATATGGCCCATACCTTAGAACAATTCCAGACAGGGTTTCGAAAAATATATGACATCATCAGTCATATTTTGGCGCATAGCAGCCTTGCGTTTACGTAAAGGTCAAACGGTTGATTTTGATGCTGCGTTGCACAATATGTGCTGCGTCGGGAGTCGGAGACTCTGGGGAGGAACCCAAGAGGACTGCGACATGGAACAGATCATACGTACACAAAGGCCATTGACGGGCGTGATCCGTCAGTTGAGGCCGTCCGATCTGCCTCGCTTTGCCGAACATCTCCTGCGACTTGACGATCAGAGCCGGCGCGACCGCTTCAACGGCCTCACGCATGACGGCTTTCTCCAAGCCTATGCCGAACGCAGCTTCCACGAAGGTGCAACCGTCATCGGCTACGTCGAGGGCGACAAGGTGCTTGCCGCCGCCGAACTGCACGAACGCGCCGAAGCGAGCGAGCCGACAGCCGAAATCGCTTTCAGCGTCGAGCGCGAGATCCAGCACCGGGGTATCGGCGGGCGTCTGTTCCAGCGGCTCGTGGCGCAGGCGAGGGGGCTCGGTTACCTCCGGCTGCAGGTGACAACCCATTCCAACAACAGCGCCATGAAGGCCCTGGCCCGACGTTTCAATGCCAAGCTCAGCTTCCAGCAGGGCGAAACCAACGGCATCATCGAACTCAACGGCGAGACAGACCTCGATGCCGATCGGCGAGCGCCCACCGATCTGGGCAGGCGCGCTACCGGTAAGGCCATTGCGGCCTGATGCATGTCTTGATGGTGCGCGGTAGCGCCCATGGATGCGTCACAGATCCGCGATCTCGGTCGTCTGGGTCTGCTCGCTCCTGGCATAAGCTTTTCAAGACGAGCAGGCCTGATTTGCCTGAAGGGTTGTAATCGGCTGCGCCGTCTCGATATCTGACCGGCATGAGGCATGTTTGTCGCGTCGACCAGGCAGCCGCAGGCGAGGGTGGAAAATGAGCAAGAATGGACCCGGAATGGCTGCGGCAGACGGCGACGCCATGCCCACGGCCTTGCGCGCGTTGAGTTCCGACGAGGCCGCCAAACTGGCCGCGCTGCGCCGGACCAAGTTCGTGGCCACCGGCGCGCTGGTCGTTTGTGTCGCGATCTTTGCCGTCGCCAAGTCGCTGCAGGGCAACTGGCCATGGCTGGGCTTCGTCGCCGCCTTCGCCGAGGCCGCGACGATCGGCGGCTTGGCTGACTGGTATGCCGTGGTTGCCCTGTTCAAGCGGCCGCTTGGCCTGCCGATCCCGCACACGGCAATCATTCCGTCCAATCAGAGCAGGATCGCCGACAATCTCGGCCGTTTCATCGAAGCCAACTTCCTGGCGCCCGAGCCGGTGCGGCAGAAGCTCAAGGAGGTGGATTTCGCAGCACTCGTCGCCGACTGGCTTTCGGACCGCAGCAGGGCGGAGGGGCTGTCGCTGTTTGTCGGCCGGCTGGTGCCGCAGATGCTGCAGGCGATCGAAGGCTCGGGCCTGCGCGAGTTTGCGACGCGCCGCATGCTGGATCGTATCGGCAAGGTCGAGGTCGCACCGCTGGCGGCGGAGCTGTTGTCGGCCTTCACCGAAGACCGTCGGCACCAGCGCCTGCTCGACGAGTTCACCAAGATCATCGGCAATTTCCTGAGCGACGAGCAGGCGCTGGCGGTGCTTCGCGAGAAGATCAGGGAAGAATTGCCATCGGTGTTCAACCTGTTTCGTGCCGATGCCTATCTGCTCAAGCGGATCGTTGCGTCGGCAGCGACCTTGCTTGATGAAGTGAGGGGCGATCCCGACCATCCGCTGCGCGGCGAGTTCGACCAGTTCGTCCACGGCTTCATCGACCAGCTTCGTCATTCGCCTGACTACGCCAAGCGCGCCGAGCAGTTGAAGCGCAACTTCCTTGCCCGCCCGGAACTGCGCGGGTTGGCGCAGGATGTCTGGAAAAGCATGCGCGGCTTCATCGAACAAGACGTCGCATCGCCTCAATCAATGACGCGGAAGCACCTGACCAGTCTCTTCGTCGAAGTCGGCCAGAACCTCGCGCGCGATCCCCAAATCCGTGCCGACATGAATGCAGGTTTCGTCGTGGCGCTTACCTCTTTCGTCGAAAGCCAGAAGAGCGGTGTATCTGGCTTCATATCCGAGCAAGTCAGGCGCTGGGACCTCGGCCAGCTGACCCGGCTGATTGAGATCAACATCGGCCGCGACCTGCAATATATCCGTTTCAACGGCATGCTGATCGGCGGCCTTGCAGGCCTTGCGCTTTATTCCGCTGAGTTGCTGTTGCTCGCGAATTGACCGGGACAGTTGCTGCTCTATTCTGGTCTTGGACCTCCGGGAGCGCCTCGGAGCCAAACGGGAGCAAGTCATGGCGAAGAAGCCGGAACCGGAATCCTTTCTGGACATGTTTTCGAAGTTCGGCCGCGATCTGAAGATGCCCGCGGTCGATGTCGACGACATCGTCAGCCATCATCGCAAGAACCTCGAAGCGCTGGAGAAATCGGTCAAGGCGAGCGCCGCGGGGGCCTCTTCGCTTGTGGCTAAGCAGCGCGAAATGATCCAGAGCGCGCTGCACGAAATCACCGAGGCTGCACAAGGCATCCGAGCGCCCGGCAATCCGCAGGAACTGCTCGGCAAGCAGGCCGATTTCGCCAAGCGATCGTTTGAGGCAGCGCTGAGGAATGCCGGGGAAGCGGCTGAAATCGTGCGTAAATCGGGCGCGGAGTCGATTGAGGTCCTGCGCGAGCGCATTCGTGAATCGATGCAGGAGATCCGCGACAGCTACGACAAGAAGAAGTAGCCAATCTCGACCAAATCCTGCTGTTGCGGCAGATGTCAGCTCTCTTGTGGGTTTCGCGAGACGGGCCGCGCATTGCCGGTCTTCGGATGCTAATGAAGGCCGATCACCACTGGAGCGTTGCGCGTCCATCTGGGCGCACAAAGACGCTTTAACACTTTGAATCCGGGTATTGTGCATTCCGCGAATCGACTTGGATTCGCGGGCCGGCGCAGCAGGGTTCAACTGGGGTAGAGGATGAAGGTAGGCATCGAGATGGGAGCGGCGTCCGGCGGGACGAAGGCTCAGCTTGATCTCGAAGAACTTTTGGGGACCCGTTTGCTGGTTCAAGGCAATTCGGGCTCGGGAAAGTCGCATCTGCTGCGCCGTCTGCTCGAACAGAGCGCGCCCTGGGTGCAGCAATGCGTCATCGATCCCGAGGGCGACTTCGTCACGCTCGCCGACAAATTCGGGCACGTCGTCGTCGATGCCCAGCGTACCGAGGCCGAGCTGACCCGCATCGCCGGCCGTATCCGCCAGCATCGCGTTTCGGTCGTGCTCAATCTCGAGGGCCTTGACGTCGAGCAGCAGATGCGCGGCGCCGCGGCCTTCCTGAACGGCATGTTCGATGCCGAGCGCGATTTCTGGTACCCGGTTCTGGTCGTGGTCGACGAGGCGCAATTGTTTGCGCCGGCCATCGCCGGCGAGGTCTCCGACGAGGCGCGGAAAATCTCGCTCGGCGCGATGACCAATTTGATGTGCCGAGGCCGCAAGCGCGGCCTGGCCGGCGTCATCGCCACCCAGCGCCTGGCCAAGCTCGCCAAGAACGTCGCCGCCGAGGCGTCCAACTTCCTGATGGGCCGCACCTTCCTCGACATCGACATGGCGCGCGCCGCTGACCTGCTCGGCATGGAGCGGCGCCAGGCGGAAATGTTCCGCGATCTGGCGCGTGGCAATTTCATTGCATTGGGACCGGCGATGTCGCGCCGACCGTTGCCGGTCGCCATCGGCCCGGTGGAGACGTCGGCGCGCTCGGTCAGCCCCAAGCTGATGCCGTTGCCTGATGCCAATGACGATACGCGCGAGCTGATTTTCGCGCCGGCGCCGCTGGAAACGCGCCAGACGGTCCGGCGCACGGCGCCGCCCGCGCCGACGCCGACGGCCGACATCATCGCCCAGCTTTCCCAGGTGCGCGCCGAGGCTTCGGCGCCGGTCGCCGAGCCGATCTTCCCGCTTTTCGACGAAGCCGAGCGCGAAGCGCTGATCGACACCATCGTGCGCGAGATGGTCGAAGATCCCGACGCGGCGTTCCGCACCGATGCCGTGCTCTACCAGGATTTTCTGGTCCGCTGCCGCATCAAGCGCATGCAGGGCGAGCCGCCGGCGCTGTCGATGTTCCGTCGCCGCTACGCGGTTGCGCGGTCGGGCATCGACGACGAAACCGCATCGAGCGACACCTGGCAGCAGGCGCTCGGCATGTCCGTGGCGCTTCCGGAGGATCTGCAGGCGGTGTTCCTGATCGTTGCCCAAGCGGCGGTGAAGGGGGCGCCTTGCCCCTCCGATGCTGCCATAGCGCATGCCTATGGCAGTCATTCGGCGCGCCGGGCGCGGCGGCTGCTCACCTATTTCGAAGAACAGGGGCTGGTTGTCGTGCGCACCGATTTCCACGGCAAGCGCTCGGTGGCATTCCCCGAGCTTGGTTGCGAAACCGCGCTTGGCGACCCAGAGAGAACGGACGATCTCCCTGAGCGCGAAGCGGCGGAGTAGCTTCTGCGCTGCGCTTGGAGGTTGACAAGCGCGCCTCGTTTATGGTCCCCAACGCAGCACTTGGCACCTGACGTCAGGAGAGGGAAGCGTGCGGAAACCAATCGAGACCTATGAGGAATTGCGCGAAAACATCGGGCAGGAACTCGGCGTTTCGGATTGGGTGCTTATCGATCAGAGCCGTATCGACGCCTTTGCCGATTGCACCGGCGACCGTCAGTGGATCCATGTCGACCCCGAACGGGCGAAGCGGCGCAGCCCCTTTCGCACCACGGTTGCGCATGGCTTCCTGACCTTGTCGCTGATCGGCGCGCTGGTCCAGGAAATCGGCGTGGTGCCCGACAATACGCTTGCTGCCTTCAACTATGGGCTCGACAAGGTGCGTTTCGTCTCGCCGGTGAAGGTCGGTTCACGGGTGCGCATGCGTACCGTGCTGATGTCGATGGACGACAAGGGGCCGGGGCAATATCTGCTCAAGGCGGAAAACACCATCGAGATCGAAGGCGAGGACAAGCCGGCGCTGGTCGCTGAAACGCTGGTAATGCTCTACGAGAAGCGGAAGAAGGTGACGGCCTGAGCCGCCGCCATTTTCCGGTCAGCTAGGCGATCGAAACCTCGATCTCGCCCACGCCGTCGACACCGCCAGTGATGCGGTCTCCGGGCTTCACGGCGCCGACGCCCGCCGGCGTGCCGGTGTAGATCAGGTCGCCGGCCTTCAGTTCCATCGATTGGCTGCAGATGGCGATCACTTCGGGGATCGACCAGATCAGTTCGGAGAGGTCGCCTTGCTGCCTGGTTTCGCCATTGACGGCGAGCCAGACGCGGCCTTTGTCGGGGTGGCCGATGTCGGACACCGGCACCAGCGGCCCGCATGGCGCCGAGCGGTCGAAGCCCTTGCCCCAGTCCCAGGGGCGGCCGAGCTTCTTGGCGGCGTCCTGCAGGTCGCGGCGGGTCAGGTCGATGCCGACGCCATAGCCCCAGACGTGGTCGAGTGCGTCGGCTGCGGCGATGTTCGATCCGCCCTTTGCGATGGCGACCACAAGCTCGATCTCGTGATGCAGGTCGCTGGTCAGCGGCGGGTAGGGGATCGTCACGCCGCTGTCGACGACCGAATCAGCAGGCTTGCCGAAGAAGAACGGCGGCTCGCGATCAGGATCCTTGCCCATCTCGCGGGCATGCGCCGCGTAGTTGCGTCCGACACAGAAGATGCGCCGTACCGGAAACCGTTCGGACGATCCGGAAACGGCGACCGAAGCTGGCTCGGGCGGAGCGATGACGAAGTTGACCAAGCAGTACCTCCCGCAAACGTGATGACGGTTTTTGGCACGATCTGCGCGCGCATTCCACTTGCAATCAACGATCCGGTGGCGGCTGTTGCTCGCTCGCGGCAAGATGACGAGAGTCGAAGCGGTTCCGATCTGGCGTCTTTTCTGCACTGGCCTGCACGCATTGCGTGTCTGGATCCAAAAAGGCGCTTGCAGCCTGCATTTGCACAGATAGGATTTGTTTCACCTGACTGGCGCGGGTCTGCCTAGCCGGTCGCGGCAACATGGGAGGTTTCATGTCGGAGGTATCTTTGGTCGTGAATGGCCGAAAGGTCAGCGGCGCGGTGGAGGACCGCACGCTTCTAGTTCATTTCCTGCGCGAGAATCTGGGCCTGACCGGAACGCATGTCGGTTGCGACACGTCGCAATGCGGCGCCTGCGTCGTCCATGTCGATGGCAAGGCGATGAAGTCCTGCACGATGCTCGCGGTCCAAGCCTCGGGTTCGACCATTACCACCATCGAAGGCCTCGCCAATGGCGCCGACCTGCACCCCGTGCAGGCGGCCTTCAAGGAACACCATGGCCTGCAGTGCGGCTTCTGCACGCCGGGCATGATCATGACCGCGACCGATATGATCCGCAGGCATCCCGAAGGGCTCGACGAAATAGCCGTGCGCGCGGAACTCGAAGGCAACATCTGCCGCTGCACAGGTTACCACAACATCGTCAAGGCGATCCTCGCTGCTTCGAAAACGATGTCGAAGGCGTCCAAGAGCAAGGCGAAGAAGGCGGCATGAGGTAGGGGCGAATAGGGAATAGCGAGTAGCAAGTAGGGACGTGTCCCATCGCTGATCTGCTTTCCCACTCTCCGCTATCCACTACTCACTACTCACTATTCGCTATTCGCTCTTTGAAGTTCGGGAGGAACTCAGATGGGAATCGAAGGCATTGGCGCACGCGTTGCGCGCAAGGAAGACAAGAGATTCATCACCGGTGCCGGCCGCTATGTTGACGACATGGTCGTGCCGGGCATGAAACACGCTGCATTCGTGCGCAGCCCGCACGCGCACGCCGACATCAAGAAGATTGACGTCAAGAAGGCGGAAGCCATGCCGGGTGTCATCGGCGTGCTCACCGGCAGGCAGATCAAGGCCGACGGTATTGGCAACCTGATCTGCGGCTGGATGATCCACTCCAAGGATGGTTCGCCGATGAAGATGGGTGCCTGGTCGCCGCTGGCGGTCGATCGGGTGCGCTATGTCGGTGACGCCGTCGTCGTCGTGGTTGCCGACACCAAGGGCCAGGCGCGCGACGCTGCAGAAGCGGTCGAGATCACCTACAAGGAACGCAAGTCGGTCGCCGACGCGGTCGAGGCCTTGGGCAAGGGCGCGCCGCAGCTTCACCCCGAGGCCGAAGGCAATTTGATCTTCGATTGGGGCATCGGCGATGAAGCTGCGACCGACGCGGCGCTCAAATCCGCCGCTCACGTCACGCGCCTCAACATCGTCAACAACCGGCTGGTTCCGAATGCGATGGAGCCGCGCGCGGCCCTTGGCCACTACGACAAGGCCGAGGATCACTACACCTGCTGGACGACCTCGCAAAACCCGCATGTCGCTCGCCTGGTGATGAGTGCGTTCTACAATGTCGCGCCAGAAAACAAGCTGCGCGTCATCGCACCCGATGTCGGCGGCGGCTTCGGCTCAAAGATCTATATCTATCCCGAGGAAATCGTCTGCCTGTGGGCTTCCAAGCGAACCGGTGTGCCGGTCAAATGGGTGGCCGATCGCACCGAGAGCTTCCTGACCGACGCCCACGGCCGTGACCATCACACCACTGTTGAGATGGGCTTCGACAAGAACAACAAGATCGTCGGGCTGAAGGTCGACACGATCGCCAATCTAGGCGCCTACATGTCGCTGTTTTCCTCGGCGACGCCGACCTATCTCTATGCCACGCTGCTGTCGGGCCAGTACAATATCCCGGCGATCTACGGCAATGTGCGCACGGTCTACACCAACACTGCGCCAGTCGACGCCTATCGCGGCGCCGGGCGACCGGAGGCCACCTTCGTGCTTGAGCGTACGATGGAGATTGCCGCGCGCGAGCTCGGCGTGTCGCCAGCGGAACTGAGGCGGACGAACTTCATCACCTCCTTCCCGCATCAGACCCCTGTCATCATGTGTTACGACGCCGGCGACTACGGCGCCTCGCTCGATGCGGCAATGAAGCAGGCCGATTACGCCGGCTTCGCCAAGCGCAAGGCGGCGGCGGCCAAGAAAGGCAAGCTGCGCGGCATAGGCATGAGCTGCTACATCGAGGCCTGCGGCATTGCGCCGTCGGCGGCGGTGGGTTCGCTCGGTGCCGGCGTTGGCTTGTGGGAGTCCGCCGAGGTGCGGGTCAATGCCGTCGGCACCATCGAGGTGCTGACCGGCTCGCACAGCCACGGCCAGGGTCACGAAACCACCTTCGCCCAGCTCGTCAACTCGCGCTTCGGCGTGCCGCTGGACAGCGTCTCGATCGTCCATGGCGACACCGACAAGGTGCAGATGGGCATGGGCACCTATGGCTCGCGCTCCGGTGCCGTCGGCATGTCGGCGATCGTCAAGGCGCTCGACAAGGTGGAGGCCAAGGCCAAGAAGATCGCCGCCCACCTGCTCGAAGCCGACGAGGGCGACATCGTCATCGAGAACGGTCAACTCAAGGTGGCCGGCACCGACAAGAACGTGCCGTGGTTCCAGATGGCGCTGGCGGCCTACACCGCGCACAACCTGCCGCAAGGCATGGAGCCTGGCCTGAAGGAGACGGCTTTCTATGATCCGTCCAATTTCACCTTCCCGGCCGGCTGCTACATCTGCGAAGTCGAGATCGATCCCGAGACGGGCAAGACAGACATTGTCCAGTTCGTCGCCGCCGACGATTTCGGCAACATCATCAACCCGATGATCGTCGAGGGGCAGGTTCATGGCGGCATTGCGCAAGGTGTCGGCCAGGCGCTGCTCGAAGGTGCAGTTTATGACGCCAGCGGACAGCTTTTGACGGCGAGCTACATGGATTACACCATGCCGCGCGCCGACGATCTGCCGTCATTCCAGATATCGACGTCGAACACGCCGTGCCCGGGCAACCCGCTCGGTATCAAGGGTTGCGGCGAGGCCGGGGCGATCGGTTCACCGCCGGCGGTCATCAACGCCATCACCGACGCGCTCGGCCACGAAAACCTGACCATGCCGGCGACGCCGGGCAAGGTCTGGGCCGCACTGCGCGCCGGCGCGAAACACTGAGAAAAGCGAATAGGGAATAGGGAGTAGCGAATAGGGAAGAAACGAAAGCGAAGGCGCACTGCTCGCTATTCGCTATTCCCTCTCGCTTCTTTCCCCGAAGGGAGAAAGATAAATGTATTCCGTCAACTATCACCGCGCTACCTCGGTCGCGGACGCAGCCAAGAAGATCAAGGCCGGCGACGCCAAGTTCTTGTCGGGCGGCATGACGCTCATTCCCGCCATGAAGACCCGGCTTGCTGCACCGTCTGATCTTGTCGACCTGAGCCACATTGCCGACCTCAAGGGCATCAAGGTCTCGGGCAAGAATGTCACCATCGGTGCGGCGACGACGCATTTCGACGTCGCCAACGACGAGAAACTCAAGAAAGTCTGCCCGGCGCTGTCGCATCTCGCCGGTCACATCGGTGATCCCGCGGTCAGGCATCGCGGCACCATCGGCGGTTCGGTCGCCAACAACGACCCGGCGGCCGACTACCCCTCGGCGCTGCTGGCGCTGGGCGCGACCATCGTCACCAACAAGCGCCAGATCGCGGCTGACAAGTTCTTCAAGGGCTTGTTCGAAACCACGCTCAAGGACGACGAGATCGTCACCGCCGTCACCTTCACCGCGCCCGCCAAGTCAGGCTACGCCAAATTTCCGAACCCGGCGTCGCGTTATGCCATGACCGGCGTGTTCGTGACCAAGGGCAAGGACGGCGTGCGCGCGGCGGTCACCGGGGCCGGCGACGACGGCGTGTTCCGGTCCAAGGAGATAGAGGCTGCACTGACCAAGAAGTTCGAGCCGGCGGCGCTTGACGGTGTTTCGGTGCCGTCGAAGAACCTGATGGGCGACATCCATGCCACGCCCGAATACCGTGCCAATCTCGTGGTCGTCATGGCCAAGCGCGCTGTGGCAGCCGCCAACGCTTGAAAGGGCCACGATCCCAAGAGGGGAAGGGGCCTTTCGGGCCCCTTTTCATGTGGGAAACACAAGAGGAGCCTACATGGCCGTTCGTCGCATCGTGGCCAATCTCCACGCAGCCGACCCCAGGGCAGCACAAGCATTTTACGGCGACCTGCTCGGGCTCGACATTCTGATGGATCATGGCTGGATCCTGACCTTCGGCACCGACGGCTCAATGACGCCGCAGCTTGGCGTTGCCAGCGAGGGTGGGGCGGGTACGCCGGTACCGGTGCTGTCGATCGAGGTCGACAATGTCGATGAGCTATATGACAGGGTGAAGGCCGCGCGCCATGAGATCGTCTACGATCTTGCCGATGAGCCTTGGGGCGTCAGGCGGTTTTTTGTCCGCGATCCGTTCGGCAACATCATCAACATCCTCGAACACGCGACATAGAACGAAAGTCTGCGATTTCCGGATAGACATCTTGCCGGTCGGCCCTTGGCATCGGTCGCGAAGGCGGCTTACATGCCGCCGTCCTGTCGCAACTCATCAGCATCCTGGAGCATAGTGGAATGGCGCGTCCGATTACCTCGATCGCCGATCTTCGAGCCATTGCCAAGCGCCGGGTGCCGCGCATGTTCTACGACTATTGTGATTCCGGCTCCTGGACCGAGAGCACCTATCGCGAGAACGAGAGCGACTTCGTGCCGATCAAGCTGCGCCAGCGCGTCGCCGTCGACCTGCGCAACCGCACCCTTGAAACGACGATGGCCGGCGAGAACGTGTCGATGCCGGTAGCGATCGCTCCGACCGGGCTCACCGGCATGCAGCATGCCGACGGCGAGATACACGGTGCGCGGGCTGCCGAGAAGGCCGGGATACCATTCACGCTGTCGACTATGAGCATCTGCTCGATCGAGGACATCGCCGAAAACACGTCAAAGCCGTTCTGGTTTCAGCTCTATGTGATGCGCGACCGCGAGTTCGTCTCCAATCTCATCCGTCGTGCCAAGGCTGCCAAATGCTCGGCCCTGGTGCTGACGCTCGACCTGCAGATTCTCGGCCAGCGCCACAAGGACATCGTCAACGGCCTGTCGACGCCGCCGCGCATGACGGTCTCCAACATCATCAACCTGGCGACCAAGCCGCGCTGGTGCCTCAACATGCTGCGCACCAACCGGCGCACCTTCCGCAACATCGCCGGCCACGCCAAGGGCGTCACGGACCTGCGCTCGCTGTCGTCATGGACGGCCGAACAGTTCGACCCGGCACTCAGCTGGGACGACGTCAAGTGGATCAAGGACCAGTGGGGCGGCAAGCTGATCCTCAAGGGCATCCTCGATGCCGAGGATGCCGAGAAGGCCGTTGCAAGCGGCGCCGATGCGCTGATCGTCTCCAACCATGGCGGCCGTCAGCTCGACGGCGCGATTTCCTCGATCTCGGCGCTGCCCGGCATTGTCGACGCGGTCGGCGACCGCATCGAGGTGCTGATGGACGGCGGCATCCGTTCCGGCCAGGACGTGCTCAAAGCCGTGGCGCTTGGCGCCAAGGGCGTATTCATCGGCCGCTCGTTCCTCTACGGCCTCGGCGCCGGTGGGGAGGCGGGCGTGACCGCGTGCCTCGACATCATCCGCAAGGAGCTCGACATCACCATGGCCTTCTGCGGCCTGCGCGACATCAAGGACGTCGACAGCCGTATCATCGCCCGGCGCTGAGAATCTGGCGGCACCAGGACCCGTCGACGCACGAGCCGCGGGCTTGAGCGTCGTCGTCAATTCCAATATGGGTCATGGCTGAGTAGCCCGAAGACATCTCGCAAATCTGGAAATTCCAAACCGGCATCCGCTTTCTGGCGATGGCCGGCAGGGTCATTTGAGTGGGCTATTCGGATCTCTACCTTGCTCACCGTGTCGAGCTCGTCGACTACGCGACAGCGATCGTTGGCGATCGCGCGCGGCGAAGACGAAGTGCAGGAGGCGTTCCTGCGTCTCGACGCGGCCACCGCCGGGCGCACATTGGACGAGCCTGTCGGCTATCTCTGCCGCATCATCCGCAACCTTGCGATCGACTGCATACGCCGCCGCTCCGTCGAGGGCAGGCATGTCACCGATGCCAGGGACGTCGAGGGTGTCGCGGAAGACCATGACGACCATCGATATTTGAAAAACCTGTTGAGGCGAGCTGGGCCAAGCGTCTGAAGGCGCGGACCAATCGATCATAGCGGGGCGGCCGTTCGAAGACCGGCAGCGATACGGGCTTTTCCTGACGGTGCAGTACAGCTTCCATCGCGACATCGACGCACTGTATGCGAACCCGGTTCTGGACGGATTGTTGCCCGATCTCGAGGGGCGCCGGCGTCTGGGCCTGATCACGCAAGACGTCGCCGATCTTGGGCTGGAACCGCCCACTTTCGCGTCGGCGCCTGCTTTGGAAAGCGGAGCCGACACTCCGACTGCTCTCGGTTGGCACTACGTTGCGGAAGGCTCGAACCTTGGCGCGGCCTTCCTTTTGAAGGAGGTAGCCAAGCTTGGGCTTTCCGAAACCTTCGGCGCAAGGCATCTTGCGCCAGCGCCGGAAGGGCGCGGTTTGCACTGGCGCACGTTCACTGCCGCACTCGACGCCCTGGAGATGAGCGTTTCCGAGGAGGATCGCGCGATTGCGGGGGCCGAGGCTGCGTTTCGCCGCGTGCACGGACTGGTCAAGGAGGTTTTCGCATGATGGCAGACGGTCAGGGCTTTGTTTGACTGAATGAAGCCGTCGTTGCGCAAAGCCGCCGGCAAGGCGGCATTCAGCGCCAAGCGCGCCGGGCTGGTCGCGCTCGGCGTGCTGATGCTCGCCTTCGGCATCATCGGCGCTTTTTTGCCGGTCATGCCGACGACGATTTTCCTCATTCTGGCGGCGTGGTGTTTCGGCCGTTCGTCGCCACGCATCGAGGCCTGGATGCTCAATCACCCACGCTTCGGCCCGACCTTGCGCGACTGGCGGCAATACGGGGCCGTGCCGCGCAAGGCGAAGATCGTAGCCTGCCTGGGCATGGCATCAGGCTATGGCCTGTTTTTTGCCGGAGCCAGGCCTGAGCCATTGCTGGCTGTCGTGGTTGCCGCATTCGTCGTGGCCGCAGCCATTTATGTCACCACGCGACCCGAACGGCTTGGCACGGCAAGCGCAGCTGATGGCGCGGATGAGGCGCGCGACGGGCAGGCAGAGTAAAGTGTCTGAGTTCTGAGCAACTGGCTGCTGGCACAGTATACATGCAGCTTTGCATCAGAACCTAAACGGCTGGTGATGCGCGAACGCGCGAGGTGCACGCGCCATTGACAATGCGTCCTCAAGATTCAAACATATGTTTGAAACGTACAATTCAAATACGTATTCGCCCATGGCTTGGCTGGGTGTCTTGAACGCTGGAGGGTGTCGTGCATACCAGACCAAATGGTTCGTTCGTGGCGCTGATTACGCCGATGAACTCCGACGGCTCTGTAGATATGGCCGGGTTTCGCAGCCTGCTCGATTTTCACCGGCAAAACCATACGAAGGCGATCCTGATCATGGGGTCGACTGGGGAGGTCTCGATGCTGACGCCGGAAGAGCGGCGCACGATCATCACCGAAACGGCAAAGATGCCGCGCGGCGACATGCTGCTCTATTTCGGCTGCACGGGCTCCAACACCCAAGGCACAATCGACTTGGTGCGCTACGCCAAGAACGAAGGCGGCGACGGCGCCATCATCGCGGCGCCTTCCTATATCTGCGCCGACGATGAATCGATCGTCGAATATGTTCTGGAAGTCTGCGATGCGGTCGACTTCCCAATCGGCTTCTACAACAATCCCCCGCGCGTGAAGACGGACCTGCACTGGACCGACATTCAACGCATCGCAGCCCATCCGAACATGGTCGTGCTCAAGGAATCGACCACCCGCGTCGGCCAGGTGGCGCAGGTCTGCCGCGCCGAACTCGACATCTCCGTCATGTGCTGCTGCTCGCCGAATCTCGGCCTGGTGATCCCGACCATGGCGCTGGGCGGCGATGGTACCGCGAACATGACGGGCAACATCATCCCGCGCGAGATGGCAGTCATCTCCAAGCCATGGGTGTCAGGCGAAGACGCATTCGCCTGCCGCTCGGCCTGGCTGCGCAACTTGCCGATGCTGCATTTCGCCTATGCGGCCGTTAATCCCGTTTCGATGAAGTCGCTCATGGCGGCGGTCGGCCTGCCGGCAGGACCGCTGCGCAAACCACTCCGGGCAGCTGATCCCAAGTTGCTTGAAGACGGCATCCGTATCGTCCGCGAACTTGAACTCGACAGGACCTACGGCTACCGCCTGACGCGCTGATTGGTGGCCACGGCCCCACACTCCGAGAACGAGACTGCCACCCGGCGTCGCGGTTTGTCGGCGCTCCGCTGCTACATATCCTCAGATTTGACGCCGGTGGGAGAAGCGCGCGAACCAGCTTTCGGCTATGAGGGGTGGATGGAGGCAGCAGAAGAAAAAACCGGCCGGCACGACGATCGCGACACGCGCAGCGCATTGCTGCGCGCGGCTACCTTCGTGTTCGCCGACCGCGGGTTCGACGCGGCCACGCTGCGGGAAGTCACCAAGGTGGCTGGGGCAAACATTGCTGCAGTCAACTATCACTTCCGCTCCAAGGACGAATTGCTGCGCCTGACGCTCGAACAATGCCTCGGCCCGCTGAACGCGGCGCGCCTGTGGGCGATGAAGGCATGTGAGAAAGACCCGCAGCCAACCCTGCGCACGGTGCTGCGCGCGATCGTGGGACCGCTTGTCGAGCTCAGCCTCGACGAGCGCGGGGGGCGCGCGGCGATCCGGCTGATGCTGCAAACCAAGGCATTGCCTCGAAGCCTGACCAATGAAATCTTCGCCGAGCAGTTCGACGAACTCCATCGCCTGTCCCGACAAATGCTGAGGCAGGTGACACCGCACCTCAGCGAGGTGCAGATCGCGCTACGCTACGAATACATCCGCGGCGCCATCCTGCACATCCTCGCGGACCTCGACCCGAATGCCCGTCGCATCCCCGGTCTCGAGGATATCCAGGATCACGTCAGCGACAGCGCTCTGATCGATGACATCATCAGCTTCTGTGAGACCGGCTTTTCAAGCCGAAGCGACTGACTGTTGGGTGCGACCATCCGGACTAACGATTGACCGGCGGAATGTCTGCCGACTGATTGCTGCGGCCGAAGGTGGCCGCTGGGGATTCGCCCTCCAGCTGTCGACGCAGAAAGGAGAGATGCACGCGAGGAAGTAGGCGGACCCGAACACGCTGCGCTGGCCCTGGCAATCCGAGATCCAATTCCACTGTTCGGGCCTCCGGCGGCCATTTTGCGCAATACCGACGATCATGCTTGATGCCGCCAATATTTCACTGCACATCGGTCAGCATGGCGGATGAGATAAGAAACCGACGTCGGGATTTGCCGTGGGCCTTGCCCACATCGCTGATCCTGCACGGGTTCTTCGTCGCGGTCTTGGTGGCCTACAGCCAGCCGAGGCTTCCTCAAGAGTTGCAGGAGCAGGCGGTAAACGTCACACTCGCGCCTCCGCCGGAGCAGCCAAAGTCAAAACCTGCGCCTCCGCCGCCCGCAAAGGATCCCGATTCCGAAAAGCCTCTCGAACCGAAGCAACTGCCTGCGTCGGAAAGGCAGCCGCCCAAGCCGGCGCAAATCGAGGTCCTGAAGCCTGTTTTCCGGTTCGGCGACAAGGATGCCGGCTCTGGCAAATCTTTTGAGGGGGGAAGTGTTCAAGACACCTCGCCTTCGCCGGCGAAGGATGACGATTCGAAGCCGCCTTCCAAGGAGCGGCCGGATGCAGCCAACGACGCCGAAAAGCAGGCAGCCGCGGCAAATGATACCCAGTCCGCCCAGGATATGGAGAACGAAGCAGCCGCGAACCAGGACATAGGCAAGCAGGAAAAAGACAAACAAGAGGGCCTGGTGGACGGTGCCGACAAGCAAACAGCCCTGGCACAAACGCCGTTGGGTGGAGCCGGCAGCGACGGTGAGATAGCGCTTCCCGCCTTGGCCAAGGCGCCACAGCCCAGACCCGCGAATACGCCGAAGCCCAGCCTTGCAAAGATCTCGAAGCCCGAAAACGGGAGTACCAGGAGTCCAAACTCCAAGAATGTGGACGTTGCCAAATCGCAACCCTATTCGGGATTGCCGGGTGTTCGAAGGCTCCAATCGCAAGGTGCTACCGGCGATGCGTTGGCCACGACCTCGATGGCTGGCGTGCCTCGTGACAAGCGGGCTGCCAAACTCTGCGCCAGCGCGTTGCAGAAGCAATTGCTGGCCGCTTCTTATTCCCCCGACCTGGTGCCACTTGTTTCGCTAAAGCGGGGCAATGTCCTCGACGTCCCGGAGGCTGCTTTCCGCACGCGAACAGCGTGGCACGCTCTGAGCTTCCGATGCGAGGTCGACACCGACGCGACGACAATCCTGTCGTTATCCTTCCGCGTCGGAGCTACGATTCCGCGCGAGCAATGGGGGCGTCTAGGGCTTCCTGCAAACGACTAGAGGTTTGCCGAAAAGTGGATCCCGATCTTGGCTATGAGGCTAGCCACCGATAGACGCTTGGGCACAATCCAGCCCGGCTATAAGAGACGGCCGTGGACGCAACGTCAGATGGCGCTAGTCGCGGGTCAATGAACCGACTTCAGCAGAAAATCGCGGAAGCACCGTGCGGCAGGCGAAAGGGAACGGGTCCGTTTCTGGATCAGGCTGACCTCGCGCTTGATGTGCGGCTCGGTCGGGGTACGAACGACGAGGCCCATGGAGGTTGCAAGGCGCGTGACGGCCGAGGTCATGATCGCGACGCCGAGGCCGCCTTCAACCATGCCGATGATGGTCAGCGGCAGCGCCACTTCTTGCATCGACTTGTCGAGCGGCAGAACGATGCCGTTGCGCGCCAGTTCGTTTTCCAGCCGGTCGCGGATCGGGTTGCCGCGCTGCGGGCCGATCAACTTGCAGTCGGCAAGGTCGGTCCAGCGCAGTTCGGGACGTTTCACCAGCGGGTCATCGGCATGGAGCACCACCAAGAACTCATCGGTGGAGAGCCGCGTACCGACGAGTTCCGAATCGTCTTCCGGCACCGTGCCTAGTCCAAGGTCCACCAAACCGTTGGCGACCTGCTCCAGCACGGTTTTCTCCGCGACATCGTGCAGCTCGACCGTGATCTCGCGGTAGAGCTTGGTGAAGGCGTTGACGAGCTGCGGCAGCATCAGGGCAGCCTGAACCGTGCCGGCGGCTATCGTGACTTTGCCGCGCCGCAGCGCATTCAGTTCCCGCGAGCCCTCCACCATGCCCTCGATATCGGCAACGGCGCGGGCTGCGACCGGCAGGATGTCCATGCCCGCCTGGGTAAGGCGCAGCAGGCGGGTGTGCCGGTCGAAGAGACGAAGATTGAGATTTTGCTCGAGCTGCCGCACCAGCGTGCTGACGGCCGATTGCGACGAGCCGAGCTTGTCGGCGGCCAGCGTGAACTGCCCGAGATTGGCCACGGTGACGAAGGCGCGAAGCTGTTTCAGCGTGATGTCCATGCCGATCCATTCATTCAGTTACTAGATGAATAAATATGATTGTGCCGATTGTTTGCTGAGTTGGCCAGCCGCATGATCCCTCTTGTACGGCGTGCGGTGACAAAACATGAGGCCAAGATGCCCCCACCGCGCCGGAACACTATTCGCTGGGAGGATAGCGAATGTCCAATCTTGATACGACGGATCCCGTCGAGAAGAAGTATCCGATCCCGAGCCTTTTCGCTCTAGGCCTGCAGCACGTTCTCGTCATGTATGCCGGCGCTGTCGCCGTGCCGCTCATCGTCGGGAGCGCGCTGCATTTGCCCAAGGATCAGATCGCGATGCTGGTCAGCGCGGATCTGTTTTGTTGCGGCATCGTCACCATCATCCAGGCGCTTGGCTTCGGCCGCCACGTCGGCATCCGGCTGCCGATCATGATGGGCATCTCGTTCACCGCCGTTCCCTCGATCATCGCGACGGGCACCAATCCGGACCTAGGCATGCCTGGCGTCATTGGCGCGGTCATCGGCTCTGGTGTCTTCACTGTCATCGCCGCGCCCTTTTTCGGGCGCTGGGTGCGGTTCTTCCCGCCTGTTGTCACCGGCACGGTCATGCTGGTCATCGGCCTTTCGTTGATGCGCGTCGGCGTGAACTGGGCCGCCGGCGGCCAGCCGATGATCCGGGGGCCGGAAGGCATGATCCCGAATCCCGCTTTTGGCGCACCCTTCGCGCTTGCCGTCGCGGCCATCGTGCTGCTGTCGATCCTGCTGCTCACACGGGTTCTCAAGGGCTTCTTGTCCAACCTTGCGGTACTGATAGGCATCGGCGTCGGCTTTGCCATCGCGATCGCATCCGGCAAGGTTGATTTCCATGGCGTTGCGGACGCCGGCTGGGTGCGCATCATCCACCCGCTCGCCTTCGGCTGGCCGGTCTTCGAGTTCTGGTCGATCCTGTCTCTCTGTGCGGTGATGACCGTCATGATGATCGAATCGACCGGGCAATTCCTGGCGGTCGGCGACATGGCCGGGCGCAAGATCAGCCAGGCCGAACTTACCCGCGGCCTGAGGACCGACGGCGTGGGCAACATCATTGGCGGCCTGCTCAACACCTTCACCTACACCACCTATGCGCAGAATGTCGGCCTGCTCCAGATCACCGGCGTCTTGAGTCGCTTCGTGGTCGCGGCGGGCGGCGTCATCCTGATCCTGCTCGGTTCGCTGCCGAAGGTGGCCTTCATCAGCGCGTCGATCCCGAGCTACGTCGTCGGCGGTGCCGCCATCGTCATGTTCGGCATGGTCTCGGCGACGGGTGTGAAGATCCTGGCGAAGGTGGATTTCGTCGCCAACCGTCGCAATCTCTACATCGTTGCGGTCAGCGTCGGCCTCGCCATGGTGCCGGTCGTCGCCGACAACATCTTCGCCCAGCTTCCGGCCGCAGTCGAAAAGTTCCTGCACAGTGGCGTGCTCGTCGGCACGTTTGCGGCAGCACTCCTCAACATCCTCTTCAACGGCGTGCCCGCGAAAGAGCGTGAGGACAGCGAGCTGCAGAACCATACGCCGGCTGCTGACCTCGCCTGAACAGCACAAACATGAGTCCGGCGGCCTTCGCGCCGCCGGAGCCCCGAGCCGCGCAGCCCAAGAGGCCAAGCGGCCAGAATCCAAGAGGAATGCCATGAGGCGCTTTGAATACCATCGGGCGGACACGCTGGAGCAGGCCTCCCGCCTTCTCGTCGATCTCGGTGACGACACCTTTCTGTTCAACGGTGGTACGGACCTTCTGGTCGAAATCCGAGAACGGCTGCGCCGGGTGCGCAACGTCGTCGACATCAAGCAGATCCGGGGCCTGTCCGACATCACCTATGACGAAACACGCGGCCTGACGTTCGGCGCGCTAGTGACCGTTGGACGACTGGAAAACCTGCCGCTGGTGCGCCAGCGCTACCCGAACCTGCGCGCGGCCTTCGCCTCGCTCGGCTCCATCCAGGTGCGCAACCGTGCGACAGTGGTGGGCAATGTCTGTCGTGCCTCGCCGTCGGCCGATACGATCCCACCGCTGATTGCCGATGGCGCGTTCATCCACATCTACAGCCGCACCAACATGCGTGTCGTGCCGCTTGCCGAATTCTTCACCGGCCCCGGCAAGACGGTGCTGGCCAAGGGCGAGATCGTCACCGGCATCACCGTGCCGCCCGCCGGTGACAACGCCGGCAAGGCCTATCTCAAGCACGGCCGCCGCAAGGCGATGGAACTCTCCACCGTCGGCGTCGCTGTCAGCCTCACCATGGAAGATGGCCTCTGCAACGACATCCGCATCGCGCTCGGCGCGGTCGGAGCAACCGTGCTGCGCGCGCCAGAAGCCGAAGCCATGCTGCGCGGCACTTCGCTCGACGCGGCAATTGTCAAAAACGCCGCCGACAAGGCGATGGAAGAGTGCACGCCGATCAGCAACGTGCGCGCCAGTGCCGAATACCGCCGCGACATGGTCGGCGTGCTCACGGGCCGCGCCATCAAACAGGCATTGGAGGCTTTCGCATGAAACGCATCGTCGAACTCACCATCAATGGCGAGCCGCGCGACATGACGGTGGACAGCTGCCGCTCGCTGCTCGATGCGCTGCGCGACGATGTCGGCCTCACCGGCACCAAGAAGGGCTGCGATGTCGGCGATTGCGGTGCCTGCACGGTCATCGTCGATGGCGAGCCGGTCAATGCCTGTCTGATGCTTGCGGTGGAGGCCGAAGGCCGCACGGTCGAGACGATCGAGGGGCTACAGCCTGGCGTCGATACGCTGCATCCGTTGCAGGATGCCTTCATGCGCCACGGCGCCTCGCAATGCGGCTTCTGCACGCCGGGCATCCTGATGATGGCCAAGAAGCTGCTCGACGACAATCCGCGCCCGAGCGACGAGGACATCCGCTTCGGCCTTAGCGGCAATATCTGCCGCTGCACCGGCTACACCAAGATTTTCGACGCGATCAAAGCCGCCGCGATCGAGATGGAGGCTGCAAGATCATGAACGTGACGACCCCTATTGAACAGCGCGATTTCAAGATCGTCGGCAAGAGCGTTCGCCGCGACGACGTGCTGGAAAAGGTGACGGGCGAGGCCGAATATACCGGCGACGTCAAGCTGCCCGGCATGCTGCACGGCAAGATCAAGCGCGCGGCAATCGCGCATGCCCGCATCAAGAGCATCGATGTCAGCAAGGCGCTCGCCTATCCTGGCGTCAAGGCGGTGCTGACGCATGAGAACGTGCCGCGCGTGCTGCACTACGGTTCGCCGCATCCGCGCTCGGCCTCCTGCACCAAGGACCAGTATATCCTCGACGACAGGGTACGGTTCTGGGGCGAGGGCGTCGCCGCCGTCGCCGCCATCAGCGAGGAGATCGCCGATGAGGCGCTTGACCTGATCGAGGTCGAATACGAGCCCCTGCCGGCCGTTTTTGAGCCGGAAGATGCCGCCCAGCCGGGTGCGCCGCTGATCCATGAGGTCGGGCCGGGCGGCAACCTGGTGCTCGATCCGGTGCGCGTCAATCGTGGCGACGTGGACGCTGCATTTGCCCAGGCGGATTTCGTGCTCGAAGGCACCTTCTCCGGGGGGCGGCCGCATCCGGCCTATATGGAGCCGAATGTCTGTATCGCGGACTGGGACGGCTCCAACAAGCTGACCTTTTGGACCTCTACCCAGACCTCTTTCATGGTGCGCGGCATCCTTGCCGAAGTGCTCGGCCTGCCGCTGACCAAGGTCCGCGTGCTCGTCGACCATATGGGCGGGGGCTTTGGGGCCAAGCAGGATCTGTTCCAGCACGAATTCCTCTGCGCGCTGCTTGCGAAAGAAACGCGCCGGCCGGTGAAGATGGAGTTCACCCGCCACGAGACCTTCGTCGCCGGCCGCTCGCGCCACCCGTGCAAGATCTGGCTGAAGCAGGGTTTCAAAAACGACGGCACGCTCGTCGCGCGTGACATGAAGCTGGTCTACGATTCTGGCGCCTATGGCTCGCATGGTCCGGGCGTCACCATCGTCGGCACGACGGCTGCCACCTCGCTCTATCGCTGCGAGAACGTGCGACTGGAAGGGCGCTGCGTCTACACCAACACGCCGATCAACGGCGCTTTCCGCGGCTATGGGGTGGTGCAGAGCTATTATGCGCTCGACATCCAGATGGACGAGGCGGCCGAGCGGATTGGCATGGACCCGGCGGAGCTGAAGCTGAAGAACGTAGTACGCGCCGGCGATATCGCCCCATCGGGCCATCCCATTCTCGGCCACGGCCTGGAAATCTGCCTCCAGCACGGCATGGATGTGCTCGATTGGAAGTCACTGCGCAATCGCGACCGTACGCCGGACCCCAAGCGCCCCCACATCCGTACCGGCTGGGGCATCGGCTGCGAAATGCACGGTTCTTCCGCCTATCCCGGCATCAAGGAACAGGGCAACGCCACGGTGAAGGTCAACGAGGATGGCACGGTGACGCTGCTCACGGGTGCCGCCGGCCTCGGCACCGGCGCGCATACCGCGCTGGCGCAGATCGTTGCCGAAGAACTCGGCGTGCGCTTCGAGGATGTCGGCACGATCCATGGCGATACGGACGTGGTGCCTTGGGACATCGGCGCCTTTGCCAGCCACACGACCTATCTTGTCGGCACGGCCGCCAAGATGGCCGCCACCAAGGTACGGGCGTCCGTTCTCGAACGGGCTGCGATGAAGCTGCAGGTCAAGCCTGGGGAGATCGACCTTTCCGAAGGCAATATCTTCGTCAAGGCCGAGCCGGGCCGCTTCATGACGGTCGCGGAAGCCATGGGGCCGTCCCGCGGCATTCCCGCCGCCAACATCGTCGCGAACGGCACCTACGAGCCGACGAAGTCCTATTCCTTCGCCGCGCATTTCGCTGAGGTGCATGTCGATACGGAAACCGGCATCGTCGAGGTCAAGCGCGTCATACCGGTGCACGATGTCGGCCGGGTCATCCACCCGATCGCGGCGCAGGGCCAGATCGAGGGCGGCATCCAGCAAGGCATCGGCCACACGCTGACCGAAGACTACATCATCGACAAGAAGACCGGGCGGTCGCTCAACGCCGGCCTCGTCGATTACAAGATGCCGCTCTCCATGGACATGCCGGACATCGAGACGATCATCCTCGAAGCAGCACCCGATCCGGGCGGTCCCTGGGGCGCCAAGGGTGTTGGCGAAGACCCGATCATTGCCATCGGCCCAGCCATCGCCAATGCCATCCACGACGCCATTGGCGTTCGGTTCCACCACTATCCGATCACTCCGGAAGACATCCTGAAGGCCTTGAGGGAGAAGGGCGCATGAACACGCATATCGAACCTGCGAGCCAGAAGCTCCCGATAACGATCCTTACCGGGTTCCTGGGATCGGGAAAGACGACGCTGCTCAACTACATCCTCACCGAACGCCACGGCCACCGCATCGCGGTGATCGAGAACGAGTTTGGCGAAGTCGACGTCGACAGCGACCTGGTGCTCGCCTCCGACGAAGAAATCTTCCAGATGCAGAACGGCTGCATCTGCTGCTTCGTCGACGTGCGCAACGACCTCATCGACGTGATGAAGAAGCTGTTGAGCCACAAGGACAAGTTCGACCACATCATCGTCGAGACTTCGGGGTTGGCGGACCCAACCCCCGTCGCCACAGCCTTCTTCGTCGACCGCAGCGTTGCCGACGAGGTCGAACTGGATGCCATCGTGACCCTGGTGGATGCCATGCATATCGATCAGCACCTCTACGATCCGGTGCTTGACGGCAGCGACAACCAGGCGGTCAACCAGATCGTCGCGGCCGACCGCATCATCGTCAACAAGATTGACCTTGCCGGCGAAGAGGCGCTCGGCTCGCTGGAGGCGTCGCTGCGCAAGCTCAACCAGACAGCACCCATTCTGCGTTGCAGTTACGGTGTGGTCGATCTTTCCAACATCCTCGGCGTCAATGGCTTCCGTCCGTCCTACGTGCGCGAGCGGGCGGAAATACTCGACATCGACATGGACGATGACCACGACGCGCATGGCCACGACGAATGCCACGATGCGGCCTGCGACCATCCGGATCATGATCACGGCCACGCATCGGTCCTGCGCCCGCACAGCCACGACGCGACGGTGAAGTCCCACTCCTTCGTCTACCCGCACTCCTTCGACGGCGAGAAGCTCGCCACCTTCCTGAAGGATTATCTAGGCGAGCGCGGCGACGACATCTTCCGCACCAAGGGCATTGTTTCGGTGGCCAATGACGAGCGCTTCTTCGTGCTCCAGGCGGTGCACAAGCTGGTCGATTTCCGCCCGGACCACAGCTGGGGCGAGGACACGCGGAAGTCGAAGTTCGTCTTCATCGGCCGCAATCTCGACCGTGACGGCATAGACAGGAACTTGCGCGCATGCCTGGCCGCTTAGCGGTGCTTCTCTCGTCCTAGTACGCCTGTTCAAGTCCTCTGCCTAAGACGTTCGCGCCATATCCAGCGCGGGCGATTGGCTGCTATTCTCGGTAAAAACACTTTAAAAAGAATAGCTTAGATGGATTTGCCCGTTGACAAAGAGTCGGCCTCATGGTTTCTTCAAAGGCGAGTAGAAGCGCCGACAATTGCTCACCGTCTGTTGGACGATGAGGCCGCGATGTCGATGCTCACTGCGAAAGGAACACCTGTCGGTTGCAGCCGCGCTGCGGCATCCGCACCGACTATCCTTCCCTGTCATCGGCATTTCCTGAGATCGCGCAGCCATGCCGGCTTTTCGCCGGGATGGCGTTCGTCGCGCGGCCCCGCATCGACCGGACCCTCTACGACAGGAGAACAAGGATGATCATTGATCTAAGCTGCTACCCCACCGATCTGGTGGACCTGGCTTGGCGCCACGACGGACCACCGTTCACCGGCGACAAGCTTTTGAAGATGATGGACGGCCCGTACTATGTGAACGGCAAGCCGCGCCGCATCGACAAGGCCTTCATCCAGCCGCCGCAGGGCAACACCATCTACACCCACGAAGTCATGGACCTGGAAGGCAAGGCCGCCATCCGCCAGTACATGGCCTATACGGAAAAGATGGTGACCGAGCACCCCGACCGCTTCCTCGGATGCTTCGTCTACAACCCGCGCTACGGCACGCAGAACGGCGCCGAAGAGATCGAACGCTACGCCAAGGAGTTCGATTTCAAGATGGTGCAGCTGCAGGCGAACATGCACGCCTACCGTCCCGACCGCGCGCTCGACTGGCTGCGTCCGGCCATGAAGAAATGCGCCGAGCTCGGCCTGATGGTGAAGGTGCATACCGGCGACGGTCCGTACTCGATCCCGACCGAGTTCTACCCGATCATCCGCGAGTTCCCGGAAGTGAACTTCATCCTCGCGCATTTCGGCGTGCAGACCGGCGGCGTCTACGTGTTCGAGCCGATGCAGATGGCCTTGGATACACCGAGTGTCTACGTCGAATCCGGCTGGTGCCTGCAGTCGCGCATCGTCGAATTCGCCAAGGTCCTGCCCAAGCACAAGATCCTGTTCGGCTCAGATACGCCGCCAAACGAGCCGGGCATGTGGATCAATCTCCTGGAAGTCCTCTGCCACGAGCCGCCCCAGGGCCTCAACCTCGATGAGGATACGCTGGAGGATTACCTCGGCAACAACACCGCCCGCATGATCGGCCTCGAGCCAACCAAGGCGCCGGCGAGCGTCGAGGAAGCCGAAGCGTATCTGCGCCAGCACGGCGTCGCGCTCGCCGCGTAAAATTGAACGGAGTGAATCATGATCATCGATACCCATCTTCACCCGACCAACCTCGTCGACGAGGCATGGCGCCATACCGGAACGCCTTTCACCGGCGAGCGCATGCTGAAGCTGATGGACGGCCCCTACATGATCAACGGCAAGCCGCGCCGGATCGACATGGGCTTCATCCAGCCGCCGCCGGGTAATACCGGCTACCGCGACGGCAACCGCAAGGGCCGCGACGGCATTCGCGACTACATGGCCTATTGCGCCGAGCTGTGCCAGACATACCCGGACCGCTTCATCGGCAACTTCAACTACAACCCGCGCTGGGGCCCTGAAAACGGCGCGGCGGAGCTGGAATTCCACGTCAAGGAATACGGCTTCAAGATGCTGAAGCTGCACGCCAACATGCACGGCTATCGTCCCGACCGTGCGCTCGACTGGCTGCGTCCGGCAATGAAGAAGTGCGCCGAACTCGGCGTGGTCGTGCTCATCCACACCGGCGACGGCCCATACACGATCCCGACGATGTTCTACCCGATCATCCGCGAGTTCCCGATGGTCAACTTCATCATCGGCCATTTCGGCATCCAGACGGGCGGCAACTACTCGTTCGAATCCTTCTGGATGGCGATGGATACGCCGAACGTCTACTGCGAATCCGGCTGGTGCTTCCAGTCGCGCATCGTGGAGTTCGCCCAGCAGCTGCCGAAGAACAAGATCGTCTTCGGCACGGACAGCCCGCCGAACGATCCGGGCATGTGGCTACGCGAACTGGAAGTGCTCTGCAAGGACCCGCCGCACGGCATCAACCTCTCCGAGGACGATCTGGAAGGCTATCTCGGCAACAACATCGCCAAGCTCGTCGGCATCGACCCGTCGCCGCCGCCGCGCGACGTGAAGGACGCCCAGGCACGCCTCAAGGATTCCTACGCTGGCATCGACCGCGCCACCGGCAAGCATCTGGAGTTCGCGTGATTGATTAGGGCGGCGCCCTCCGGGGCGCCGCTCTCCACCCGCAGCATCGAGGCCGAGACATGACCCAGCATCACAAGCAAGACGTCCGCCGTTTCCTCGCCGACTATCGGGACCAGCATCCCGAGGACGTCATCACCATCGACGGGCCGGTCTCGGACGATCAGGACGCAACCGCGCTGATCTGGAATCTTGCAGACAAGGGCCAGCATCCGATGCTGCATCTCAAGCATGTCAACGGCATCGAAAGTGAGGTCGTCTGCAACATCTTTGCCTCGCGTGACCGCATCGCCCGTCTGCTCGGCTCGACCGCCGACAAGCTGCATGAGGCCTACCAGGCCCGCTCCAACCGGCCGTTCGCGCCGGAGGTCATGGATAGCGGTCCGATCACGGAAGAGATCATCTCCGGCGATGACGTCGATCTCCACAATTTGCCGATGCTGAAGCACTTCGACACCGACCGCGCCAAATACATCACATCAGGCATCATCATCGGCGAGCACCCTGAAACCGGCGCCGGCAATCTCAGCTATCACCGCGCAATGATCCATTCGAAGAATTCGCTCGCGACCTCGCTGCATTCGCGCGGCCATCTCTGGCGCCTGATGAACATGGCAAAGGAGAAGGGCGAGCCGATGCCGGTCGCCATGGTGATCGGCGGCCATCCGCTGTTCATGATCGCCGCCTCCGCCCGTCTTGCCTTCGGCGAGGACGAGCGCGATGTCGCCGGCGGCCTTATGGGTGAGCCGCTGCAGGTTGTGCGCTCGCCGAAATATGGCATTCGCGTTCCCGCCCATGCCGAGATCGTGCTGGAAGGCGTGCTGGACCCCGAGGCCCATGTGGAGGAGGGGCCGTTCGGCGAGTTCACCGGCTATTCATCCGACCGCTCGACCAACAACCTCTTCTCCGTCGAAACCATCATGCGCCGGCGTGATCCGATCCTCGTTTCCGTCGCCGGAGGCAATTCGGCCGAGCATCTCAATCTCGGCCGCGTACCGCGCGAGGCAGAGGTGGTGGAAAAGCTGAAGGCGCGTTTTCCTTCCATTACCGCCGTGCACTACCCGTCGTCCGGCACTCATTTCCACGCCTATATCGCGATGAACCAGTCGCGCGAGGGCGAGGCGCGGCAGGTCATGCTGGGCCTGCTTGGCTGGGACCAGTACCTGAAGAATGTCGTGGTGGTGGACGCTGACGTTGATATCACCAAGGACAGTGAAGTCCTCTGGGCGCTCGCCACCCATTTCCAGCCGCACAAGGATGTCGTCATCATCGAGGGCCTGCCGGGCAATGCGCTCGACCCTTCGGCGAGCGGCATTGGCACGACCTCGCGCATGGGCCTCGACGCGACACGCGGCCCGAACTTCCATGGCGTTCGTGCCCGCATCAGCGACGAGGCCTCGGCCCGCGCCGCCGCACTCCTCAAATCGGTGGGATAGGTCATGACGACGCGGCCAAGACGGATGATCGTCGGCATTTCGGGGGCTTCCGGGGTCATCTACGGCAAGCGCATCCTCGAGGTGCTGCGCGACCTCGAAATCGAGACGGATCTGATCATGTCGCGCGCCGCCTGCATCACGCTCACTGCCGAGGCCGATTTCACCAAGCAGGATCTTGAGGCGCTGGCGACGGTCACCCATTCCAACAAGGATATCGGTGCCGTCTGCTCTTCCGGCTCCTACAAGACGCTCGGCATGATCGTCGCTCCCTGTTCGGTGAAGACCATGGCGGAAATTGCGACTGGAACGACCGACAATCTGCTTTCCCGCGCCGCCGACGTCGTGCTGAAGGAACGCCGCCGCCTCGTTTTGATGCTTCGCGAGACGCCGCTCCATCTCGGCCACATCAGGAACATGGCGCAGGTCACCGAAATGGGCGGCATCATCTATCCGCCCGTTCCGGCCTTTTACGCCAAGCCGCAAAGCCTTGAGGAAATGGTCGACCACACCGTCGGCCGGGTGCTCGACCTCTTCGATCTCGACCCTGGCATGGTGCGCCGCTGGCAGGGAACGCAGGGAGGGGAATGATATGGCCACCCGCATTGCCACGTCGCCGAAAACACTCGCGCCAGAACCCAGCGCCGCCTTCCTATCGGACGATGCGATCGACATCCTGGCCTTCGCCGCTGATGCGATCGAGCGGGGCCACGCCGTCGCCCTCGTCACGCTCGTTGACATCCGCGGCGGTGCTGCCCGCGCCATCGGCGCGCAGATGGCGGTGCGCGACGACGGCCTCTACTGCGGTTTCGTCTCCGGCGGCTGCACCGAAGCGGCCGTCGCCGCTGATGCCGTAGTCGCCCTCCAGAAAGGCATCGACCGCAAGCTGCGCCTCGGCGAAGGCTCGCCTTTCTTCGACATCGTGCTGCCCTGTGGCGGCGGCATCACGCTGGCTATCCACGTCCTGAGGGATGCCACCGCGCTCCGTCATGTGCTTGCCGCGCTGCACCGCCGCGCACCCGCGCGCCTCCGGTACCATCCTGGCAGGCAGGCTCTTTTGTTCGAACCGGGCGAGGGCGTGAGTGGCTGGGAAGGGGAGGAATTTGTGCGCGCCTACCGCCCAAGGCAGCGCATGCTTCTCGCCGGCACGCCCCTGGAGGCTGGCGCGGTGGCGCGTGTGGCGGAAGTATCCGGCTACGACGTCGTCAAGGTCGAGCGGGGCCAAACCCTGTCGCAGGACCAACTGGACGCTGACACCGCGGTCGTGCTCCTGTTCCATGACATCGACCGCGAATTGCCGCTGCTCGACGCCGCGCTCGCCTCATCCGCCTTCTACATTGGCGCTCTGGGAAGCCGTCGTACCCACGCGAAACGTTGTGAGGCCTTGCGCAAACGCGGTCACGGCGAGACCACGCTGGCCCGGATCAAGGCACCAATCGGCATCTTCGACAAGGCGACAGACGCAAACTCGCTTGCCCTTTCGGTGGTCGCTGACCTTGCGCGGGCAAGATTGCTCGACATGAAGTGCAAGGTCCAGACCGACCCGATGATCACCCGCACGCTTGCGCCCAAAGACATCAACAAGAGCTTCGACCCCATGCACGCAAGCGAACACATCACAAGCGCGGTGGTCGACTAACGATACGTCCGGGCTTTTCGCGGGCCTCAAGCCTCCCAGCTTGCCCTGCGTGTTCCCAAAGCCCGGCGTAGGCCGGCGGCGTATTCAGGGGGTTCCACAACGCTCCCTGGCGTCGCCGGCTCCCTGTTCTGCTCGGCCTGGAGTGCCAGCCAGTCGTGTGAAAGGCGAACCGATGAAGAGCGTTTCCATTCCAGGAGCAAACGGCAGCATCCACGGTGCCTGTCCGCAAGGGGTGGAGGCGTCTTTGTCAAATCGCGTCGAACTAACCGCTCGCGCGCTCATCAGGAATGAGCGTGGCAGCATCCTGCTGGTCCGGTCCAAGAATTCCGCTGATTGCCTATGGCAGATGCCGGGTCGCCAGATACGGCGTGGAGAAAATTGTGCCATGTCGATTGTGCGATGCCTTCATGACGATCTGGGAATCCTCGCATGGCCCGTCTCGGCTGTGTTCATCAATGACCAGTTAGATGACGTTGCTGGCCACCACGTACTTTCGATCACCTATGCTGTTTCAATAATTTCCGGAGAGCTGGGCGTGACAGCCTCCGGTCAATTGGATGAGGCGCGATGGTTTCCCGTAAATCAGCCGCCCGAAGGTATCGCCGAAGAGACTGTCAGCGCGCTAAGAAGCCGTGAACTCGTCATGTTCAATGCGTGCTGACAGGTCCAGGCCAGCCGCAAGCTCATTGAGAAGCCGTATGACGGTGGTTGGAGCGCGCACCTAAGTGCTACCGACCGTGCTTGCGCCGGCATTTTCAGTTTGCATCGCCACCACGAAGGCCGCTTTCAAATGTTCTGCTGCCGGTGACAGGCTGTGATGGCGCCGTTGCAACAGGGAGACATTGCGCATTACGGTCGGGTCGACGAGATCCACGGTGGTTACGCGCACCGCTGACGCCAGTTGGCTGGAATTCTCCGGCAAGACGGCCACGCCCATGCCGGCGGAGATCATGCTGATGGCGGTGGTCGAGAAGCGCACTTCGTATTTTGGCTGAAAATTGGGCACAACACGGATGAGGTTGTGCTCGACAATGCTCCGAAGCGGATTCGCGGCCGCGAGCGTAATGAGAGTCTCATCCTTCAGCTCGGCCCAGCGCACGGATTTTTGCCTGGCGAAACGATGGTCTTCCCGGCAGACCAGCATGAGCTTGTCGCGCATGAGAGGCGTAGCGGTGATTTCGGGGTCGTCTTCCGAGAGCGTGCCGATGGCGATATCGACCTCGTTGCGCTTGAGCGCCGGGCTGATTGCCTCTTCCGGCATGTCGCGGATGCTGACCAGGATTTCGGGATGCATGCTCACGAACGCTGCGATGATAGGCGGCACAATGGTGGCAGCAAGCACGATTGCGGCAGCGATCGTCACCTGGCCGCGCTTCAACGAGGCGTTGTCGCGCATGTCGCCAACCGCAAGGTCCAGGTCTTTCAGTATCTTGCGGGCCTGCGGCAGGAACTCCTGGCCCACGAGGGTGAGCGAAACCATGCGGGTGTGGCGGTCAAACAGGCGTACGCCGATCTCCGTTTCTAGATCTCGAATGACTATGCTGACGGCCGACTGGGTGAGGTGGAGGCTTCGGGCGGCAAGATTGAACTGTCCGAATTCGGCCACCGCTATGAAAGCCTTGAGTTGCCGCAGCGTTATGTTCATATCGAGCAATCCACGTTTCGGGACCAGCCGGCTATGTAGATGGTCCGTCGTGGGCCCTCTTGTCTAGCTGGCAAGGGGTGGTTGTACTACATCCGCCCTCTTGCCCGCCATGAGCAGCCCCAACTCGTCGAGACGGGTGCGTTCCGGCGGCAGTTCGCCGAGGATTTCGCCGTGGCACATGACGAGGATGCGGTCGCAGATGGCGAAGAGTTCTTCCAGCTCCGTAGAAATCAGCAGGATCGCCTTGCCGCTGTCGCGCTGCTTCAGCATCTCTTCCATGACGAATTCCATGGCGCCGATATCGATGCCCCGGGCAAGCTGGTTGACGAGGATGAAATCCGGATTGCGCGCGAGTTCGCGCGCGACCACCAGCTTCTGCTGGTTGCCGCCGGAAAGGTCGCCGATGCGCTGGTTCTCGTCGCGGGATTTGATGCGGAAACGCTTGATGAGGTCGCGGGTATGTTCGCCGATCGCGCGCCGGTTCAGCATGCCGCGGGCGGCAAAGGGCGGTTGGTCGTAGCGCTGTAGGATAGTGTTCTCGCCGAGCGAGAGCGACATGACGATGCCGTGCTTGTGCCGGTCTTCCGGGATGTGGGAAAAGCCGCTGGCATTGATGCGGGCAGGCCCCAGCCCGGTAATATCCTTGCCGTTCAGCACGACACGGCCGGTATCGACCGGCAGCAGGCCGGAGAGCGCCAGCGAGAGTTCGGTCTGGCCGTTGCCGGAAACGCCGGCAATGCCGACGATCTCGCCGGCCCGCACATCGAGGCTTACGCCACGCACGGCCGGAAGCCCGGTCTCGCCACGGCAGGTGAGGTTGTCCACCGACAGCACGAGCGGGCCTGGAGCGGAAGGGCTTCGGGGAAGCTCCATGCCGACATCGCGCCCCACCATCATGCGGGCAAGGCCGCGCGCATCCGTCTCGCCGACATTGACGGTGTGCACCACGCGCCCGTCACGCATGACGCTGATGCGGTTGCTGACGCGCATCACTTCGTCCAACTTGTGCGAGATGAAGACGACGGTCTTGCCATCCTTGACGAGGTCGCCCATCAGCGCCAGCAGCCGGTCGGTTTCCTGCGGCGTCAGCACCGCGGTCGGTTCGTCGAGGATGAGCAGGTCGATGCCGTGGAACAGGACCTTCAGGATTTCCACGCGCTGCTGTTCGCCGACCGACAGGTCCTCGATGATTGCGTCGGGGCGCACGTCGAGCGCATAGCGGTCGCTCAATTCGCGGATCTTCGCATCGACCTTGTCCATGTCATTGATGACCTTGAGCGCCGATCCCTGGCCGAGGATGTAGTTCTCCGCGACGGTGAGGTTGGGCACGAGCATGAAGTGCTGATGCACCATGCCGATGCGCTGGCGGATCGCCTCGCGCGGACTGTTGAAGCGGACGGACTGGCCCCGGTAGATGATCTCGCCCTCGTCGGGCCGCACCATGCCGCAGATCATGCTCATCAGCACGCTCTTGCCGGCGCCGTTCTCACCGAGCAGTGCGTGGATCTCGCCCTCTTCGATTTCCAAAGACACGCCGTCGCTGGCGACGATGGGGCCGAAGCGCTTGCGGATGTTGTCGATGCGCAGGAAAGGTTTTGCGGACATGTCGATTACCTCATCTCGTAAGGCTGGCCGAGCTTGCTCGGTGCTGCACCCTTGCCGCGGACCACGACCAGCGTGATGATGGTCATGATGTAGGGTAGGGCCTGCAGGAGCTGGTAGGGCACGACGATGGACGCTTGGGCCTGGAGCATCAGCTGCAAGGCATAGAAGAGGCCGAAGAGCAGCGAGACAAAGAAGGCCCCCATCGGCGACCAGCGGGCGAAGACCACCACAGCGAGCGCGATGAAGCCGCGGCCCGACGTGATACCTTCAACGAACTGGTTGGAATGGCCGAGCGTCAGGAACGCCCCGCCGAGCCCCGCAAGCCCCGTGCCGACCAGCACGGCGGCGTAGCGATAGCCTGCGACGTTGCGGCCGGCGACATCCACGGCCTTGGGATGCTCGCCGACCGCACGCAATGTTAGTCCAAAGGACGTGCGGTAGAGGACGAGCGTGGCGAGAATGGCGACCAGGATCGTCGAGTAGACGATGAGGTTCTGCTTGAAGAAGGCTTCGCCGAGGAAGGGCAGGTCGCTTAGCCACGGGATATGGATCGGCTGTGCGATCTCGATGCCCTTGCCGGTCGAGACATAGTAGGTGCGGAACAGGAAGGCCGTGAGGCCCATGCCGAGCAAGTTCAGCGCCGCGCCCACCACGATCTGGTCCGCCTTGATGGTGATCGTGAAGAAGGCGAAGACGAGCCCGAAAAGCATGCCGCCGCCGACCCCGGCAAGAAGCCCGAGCAGGATGCTGCCGGTCGCGAATGCCGTGGCGAAACCGCAGAAGGCGCCGACGAGCATGGTGCCTTCCAGCCCGATGTTGAGAACGCCGGCGCGCTCAGAGAAGACCTCGCCGATCGAGGCGAAGATCAGCGGCGTGGCAAGCCTCCAGGCGGCGCCCACGAGCGTCGCGAGGAAGGTGAGAAACATCATGTCGTCCATTGAATAGACCCTTCAGGAATGTCGCCTAAGTCTTTGTTTTCCCGAAAGCTGACATGTGCTTTGCGGGAGTTTCCATTCTTTCAAGCCACGAACCTGAATTTGTCGCGGAACTTCGCGAAGGCGACGACCGACAGGATCACCATGCCCTGTATGACGAGCACGAGGACCTGCGGCACCTGCGAGGTGATTTGGAGCACTTCCGACCCGGACCGGAGTGTCGCGAAAAGCCCGCCCGAGATGATCGCCGCAAGCGGATTGTTGTTGGCAAGCAGTGCGACGGCGATGCCCTCGAAGCCGTAGCCCGGCGAGATGTTCTGGTAGAGCCGGTGCGTGACGCCCGCCACTTCGAAGGCACCGGCAAGCCCTGCCAGAGCACCGCTGATGCAGATGGCGATCATCACGTTGCGTCTTACATCCATGCCGGCATAACGCGCCGCATGCGGATTGAGGCCGACGACGCGCAGCGCAAAGCCGCGGCTGCTCCGTTGCAGGAAGATATAGAGTGCCACCGCCAGCACCACGGCCACGAGGATGCCGATATGGAGCCGCATGTCCGAGACGATGCGCGGCGTCCAGGCTTCCCGCACGAGGCGGGCCGATTGCGGATAGGCGGCGCTCGCGTCCTTCATCGGCCCGGTGACGAGATAGCTCGTCAGGATGATGGCGATGTAGTTGAGCATGATCGTCGTCACGATCTCGCTTGCCTGGAAGCGAACCTTGAGATAGCCGGCAATGCCTGCCCAGGCAGCGCCCGCCAGGGCGCCCGCCAGCATGACCAGCGGCGCATGCACCCAGACGGAAAGGCCGTCGATGCTGGTGCCGACGAAGGTGGCGGCGATTGCGCCGACATAGAGCTGCCCCTCGGCGCCGATGTTCCAGATGCTGCACCGGAAGGCGACACAGAGGCCGGCGCCAATGAGAATGAGCGGCGTCGCCTTCAGGAGGATTTCGGCTACCGAGCGCGTGTCTTGGAAGGAGCCGAAGATCATCACCGTGACCACGTCGGTCCCGTCGAAGCCGTTCAGCCACAGGAGGGTCGCGCCGAAGGCGAGCGCAACGAGGACCGCCGCGATCGGGGTCACGGCGCTGATCGCAGCTTGCGAGAGCGTCCGGTAGAGGGCTTGGGCTGCTTGAGGATACACGTTCTCACGCACTCCCTGGTTTACCTGTTCCATGGATCGCTCCGGATGTTGGTGTGGCGTGCAACAGGCGCTGCGGCCGGATGGGCCGGCCGCAGCGCATGCCGGCTACTCGGAACCGGTCTTGATCTCGCCGGCAGCGATCTTGTCGCTGATCGCCTTGACCTCGGAGCGGATGTCTTCCGGCACCGAGACCGGGCCGTCATCGCGGAAGGTGAAGGACATGACCTTCGGATCCTTGAGGCCGAAGATCACGTTTTCCTTAGGCGGGCTGCCGTCCTTGATCGAGCGCACGACCTCCACCACGCCCTGCGCATAGTCGGCCACGTAGAGGCCGAGAATGTTGTTCGGCGCGACCTGGGTGAAATCGCTGAAGATCGAGAACGAGCGCACGTTCGGCCCGGATTCCGAGATTGCCTGGTAGCCGCCGACGGTGGCGCCCGAGGCATTTGGCACCACGAAATCGGCACCCTGCGAAATCATGCTGAGGGCTGCTTCCTTGGCGGCTGTCGTATCGGTGAAATTGCCGATATAGGCCTCGCTGATCGGGAAGTCCGGATTGACGCTCTTTGCGCCGTTCTTGAAGCCGGCGAAGGCCTGCTGGATCGGCGGGATTTCCATGCCACCGACAAGGCCGGCCTTGCGGCCCATCTTCGCTGCTATCACGCCCATCAGGTAGAAGGGCTGGCTGGTATCGGTGTTGAGGCCGATGACATTGCCTTCGTGGATGGCGCTCGAGGAGATCAGGAAATAGGTGTCCGGATAATCGAGTGCCACTTCGAGTGCGGCGTCCTGGAATTCGAAGCCGTGGCCAAGGATGACCTTGTAGCCCTGGCTGGCATAGTCGCGAAACGCCTTTTCGAAGGACGCCGGGTTCTGCTGCAGCTCGACATAGCTGATCTTGGCGCCGAGCTGCCCTTCGACGCCCTTCAGCGCATTGAAGCCGATGCGGTTCCATCCCTCTTCCGAAACGCTGCCGGGCACGAGAAGGCCCATCTTGAAGTCTTCGGCATATCCCGTCGCCGGAATGGACACGGCGATGGACAGCGCCGCCACTCCTTCCACGAACGTCCTGCGTGAAAGTCTCATTGCTCTTCCTCCCATTTGATAAGTTCCCAGGGGCCGCGCTTATTTCGCGCGTGTCTGGATCTCGCCCGCAACGATCTTCGCACTCACCCCCTCCAGGTGCTTGCGCAGGTCCTGCGGTATCGATCTGGCGGCTTCGTCGTTGAAGGTGAACTTCATGACGTCCTTATCCTTCAGGCCGAAATCGACATTGCTTTGCGGCACGGTGCCGTCTCGAATGCCCGAGACGATGCGCACGATGCCTTGACCGTAGTCGGCGATGAACGTGCCGAGGATGTTCTTGGGGGCGACCTCCGTGTAGTCGCTGTAGACGCTGAAGGTGCCGGACTGCGTGCCTGCTTCCTGCGCGGCCTGGATGACGCCGAGTCCTGCGGCGTTCGCATTGGGAACGACGAAATCGGCGCCCTGGGACATCATGCTCACGGCTGCTTCCTTGGCGGCGCTCGCATCGGTGAAGCTGTTGATGAAAACCGTGGACACGGGGAAATCCGGGTTCACACTCTCGGCACCTTTCCGGAAGCCCTCGAAGGCATGCGCGATGGGCGGAATTTCCATACCGCCGATAAGGCCCGCACCCTTGCCCATCTTCGCGGCGATCATGCCCATGAGATAGAAGGGCTGGCTGGCATCGGTGTTGAGGCCGATGACATTGCCTTCATGGACATAGCTCGACGAGACGAGAAAGACGGTCTCGGGAAAATCCTCCGCCGTCGTCAGCGCAGCGTCCTGGAACTGGAAACCGTGGCCCAGGACGACCTGGTAGCCGTGGCTCGCATAGTCGCGGAATGCCTTTTCGAAGGCTGCCGGATTGTCGGGCAGCTCGACATAGCTGATCTGGGCGCCGAGTTCCTTTTCGACCCGCTTCAGCGCGTCATAAGCGATCCGGTTCCAACCTTCTTCCGCGACACTGCCGGGTACCAGAAGGCCCATCTTGAAATCTTCGGCGTGGGCATGGCCTTGCCAGACAATGACGGCAAGTACCGCCCCGAGAGTGGAGACAGGCAGCGAACGACGTGAAATTGCAGTGCTCTTCATCCCATTCTCCCATTAGATTGAAGTCCAATCCCCCGGAGCCGCTGCTCGACTTATGCGTCCTCCTTCAAGCCAAATGTTTCGGTCGCGCTTTGTGAGACGAGGCGGCCCCTCGAGAAGACGAAGGTCCGGTCCGGTCCGCCAGCAACCAGCGTGTCGGTATCGACGCAGTTGGTGACGACGAAGTCAGCGCGAGCGCCGGCCCTGAGGCCGTAATCCTTGCCGAGGCCCATCAGGCGGGCCGGCGCCGTGGTGATCATGCGGTGCGCGGCTGTGAGCTCGTCGCCGCGAAGATGGCCGGCGAGCAGCGTCCAGCGCGCGATTTCCAGCATGTCGCCCGAGCCGGTGGGCACGAACGGGTCCTGGATATTGTCCGACGCCGTGGCGATGGTGACGCCGGCGCGGTAGAGTTCGGCGACGCGCGTCAGGCCGCGCGGCGGCAACATCTCGGCGTCGCGGCCCTGCAGGTAGAGGTTCGCCGCCGGCAATGTGACGACGCCGACATCAAGCGCCCGAAGACGTTCGGCGATACGCTGGAATTCCTTGCGGGGCAGGGCGCTCAGCACGGAGACGTGGCTGAACACGGTGCGGCCCTGCATGCCGAAGCGCTCAACCCGTTCGAGCGCGGCATCGAGCAGATGCACATCGGCCTTGAGGTGTTCGTCGAGATGCAGATCGACCGGTTTTCCGGCCTTCACGGCGGCAGAAAACAACATGTCCAGGTAACGAGGCGGGTCTTCGGAGACAGCAGGCGTGCCACCCACTGCATCGGCGAGCGCCACCGCGCGGTCGATGTTCTCAGCCAGCCAATCGAAGTCCTGGCCGGGATGCGGTGTCATGAAGGCGACGAGCTGGAGAATGATGTCGTCTTGTGCCCGGTCGCGGACGCCTGCCAGTGTCTCGATGCCATGAAAACCCGCATCCTTGTCGACGTTGACATGGCTGCGAATGGCCGTCGTGCCGCGGGAAAGGCACCGCCTGATGGTGCGCATCGCCCGCTTGCGGATGTCGTTGGGACCGGCGGTCCGGGCATATTTGGCGAAGGCCTCGCGGGCGCCCTGGAGCGTACCGGAGGGATTGGGGGTGAAGGGCAGCACTCCGGTCTTGTCGAGGTGCTGGTGTGCATCGAGGAAGCCGGGCGAAACCAGCATGCCGGTAATGTCGACGCACGCGCTGCAGGCCTTTGTGTCCAGCAACGGCGCGATTGCGACAAAGCGCCCATCCGCCCCCACGATGATGTCGCTAAGCGCTTGCGAGCCGTCTGTCTGAATGACAGCTCCCCCGGTGAGTGCAAAGGACTGGCCAGAGATAAGGTCTGCGATCGATGCAGTTGGAGTATCGCGCACAGCTTGTTCCCGCATTCTTGTTATGACGGGAAAGAGAGCACGAGCGATTAGTTTAGACAAATTTATTATTTCAATCTTTTGATGAGTAAAAGACAATAATGCTCCGCTCGGATTCTCTGCCTTTGGCAAACCTCGTTCAGAAAAATATGCGCCAGCTCGACAAGCCGATGGCAGCTGCCACCGAAAGCGGTGCCCCGGCCAAAGTCGCGAATTTCGATTTCACCGCAGACTTGATTGCGTGCCGGAAAATCAAACTGGCATGCGACAGCCGGTTAAGTTGTGCAGCCCGCTGCGCAACGATACCCATTTCCCCAGGCGCGGGCTCCTTGCGCTGTGCTAGGGTCGCGGTTTGGAGACAGCGGCGTCTCACTATGCTGCCTCGCTAGGTAGACGCGCGGCTTGGACAAGGAAAATGGCATTGATAGAACCGATACACCACGCCGAACTCATCGGGTTGGGCTGGTCTTCCTTCTTTGGGGATCAGGTGGGCGTAGAGGAGGCCAGCCTTGTGCCCGTCCGCATCGCCCATGTCCATCGCGCGCGAATGAGCGGGCAATCCATCATGGGTGCGGTAAATCTCACCCTGCCGGCCAACAGTGTCACCGGTGATTATGCGGTGGGCGACTTCGTGCTCGCCGAGCCAGGCGATTTCCTCGTGCGGCGGCGGCTTGATCGCACTTCGCTTCTCACACGTCGTATGGGGGACGGCAGCACACAGCTGTCCGGCGCAAATATCGACACACTGTTCATCGTCACCTCCTGCAATGGTGATTTCAACGTGCCACGGCTCGAGCGCTATCTGGCCATGGCAGGCCAGGCCGAAATCGCGCCGGTCCTTGTTCTGACCAAGGCCGACACGGCCAATGACGCCGCCCCCTTTCTCGCGCAAGCAGCCGATCTGGCGCGCGATCTGCCGGTGGTGGTCGTCGATCCGCGAAGGCCCGACGCGTTAGCAAAGCTGCAGACCTGGTTTGGCCTGGGCAGGACGGTGGCGCTCACGGGGTCGTCGGGTGTCGGCAAGTCGACACTCGTCAACACGCTAGCCGCCTCGGGCGGAGGTACAGCCCAGCTCACCGGTGCTATTCGAGCCCATGATTCAACTGGGCGGCATACGACGACGGCGCGCTCGCTCCATCCGGTCGAAGGCGGCGGCTGGGTACTTGATTCTCCCGGGATCCGTACGGTGCATCTGGGCGACGTGGCTGACGGACTGGATGTGGTGTTCGCCGAAATCATCGAACTGGCGACACAGTGCAAGTTCAGCGATTGCACGCACTCCCACGAGCCTTCTTGCGCCGTGCTCAGCGCCCTTGCGCGTGGCGGCATCGATCCCGAGCGCTTTTCACGCTGGCGTAAGTTGCATGATGAAAATACAGCGGCCAGGGCGCCAAAGCGTGGCCGCCGCTGAAGTCATCCATCCAATGAACAGCGGATAGCTCGGGCGAGCGGTGACCCGGCGGAGGAAGCCGCGAAGTTGAAACCCAGGAAGGTGAGCCAATCATCGCCCAAGGCGAGATCAGCTTCGCCCGCGGTGAGGAAATGCGAAAACCCGGCCGATCGCTTATGGTTGCGCGAAATAGTTAGGTCGAAAGTACCGTGGGGAAACTAATGGACTTGTTGATATTTGTATCTTGATTGAAATTGACTAAATTTGCATATGGAGATTATTATATAATGTTTTTGTAAATTCAATAGTATTTTTCCGAGAATCTTTGACGCAATGCATGCGTATTTTTGGAAATTGAACAATTTATATTCTTTGTGAGGTAAGGAAATAATACTTGTTTGAAATTTGTGGTTTATATATTTCACCTTGCTAGCGACCGCCGGTGGGCGTATATTTGTATTTCGATGATTTGGCCGACTTGGCTTTTCGCGGTGTCAGAGGCCTTCGACCCGCCATCACCACCGGATTTTCGATAGTGAATTGAGGACGCCGATCCGGCGCTCCTGTCGTTTGGTTCGAGCCCTGAAATGAAGCCTGACGCTGGCCATGGATGTACTGGCGGCATCAGTGTCATTTCGGGTGGGATCGGAATGATGCAGGCGAGCGCAATGCGGCGGAGAAGGCAATGATGGCCCGTCGCACCACGCACTCCGTCGGCCACGTCTCATTCGCGTTTTCGTTCGCAGTCCTCAACGCACCGCAACCGGCAAGCCGCATGGAGGAGCCGACCGCAGGCATCCCCGACTAACCTGGCTGCGGATTTCTGCTTTCATCGCCGCGCACACCATGAAGGATGATCACGACCATGAATGACCGCATCAATGAAAGCCAACGCAGACGTGATGCTGCCGCGATCGCCATCTGGGACAATGAAGGCGGGGCGCTTTGCTCCATCGAAAATGAGGTCGGGCGGCGTGTCGAGGCGGATCGCTCCTGGACCGTCTATCATGTCTTCACCGTTCCGGTGCATGTCGACGGCCAGGCAATGACGGGCATGACCCGGTCGGGTGCAGCGAGTAGTATGATGTCCCTCAATCGTCGCAACGTCGGTCGCCATAAGGAGCGGATCAGGTTGGGCGCGCTTGGACCTAACGGCAGCACGGCAGGCAACACATGACACTCGCTTTTCTCAATCCGAGCCGCAGCTTCGACGAATCCAAAAAAGCTGTCCGCTTCATCGGTCATGACGGCATGTTCGAAGTGCGTTTCTTCATCGAAGCCGCCGCATTGGCGAAGGCAGGGGCCAGGGCAGGCAGGACACAGCTATCAGAGTCAGAATGCCTGACGGCCTTCGATGCAGAGCGCAAATCAATCTACGATGTCGCACGCGAAGCTTATTCCCACGGTCGCCGCACCTACTACACCCTGACCGCCGCCGATTTCCGGTAGGTCAGGCTGATCGGTTTTGTGCGCGGCCGGCGGGTGCCTGGGTTCGTCAGGTCCGCGAACCGCCGGAGCAATCGAACTGCAGGTTCTCTTTGAGCAGCACCTCGATACGGATACGCTCCTGTGAGGCCACAAGCTCGCGGTGGTCGGAGCGGGCACGCATGATGCGGACCGCGCTGCGGACGGCGTGGCCGGGGTCCTGTGCGATCACGGCGTCGATGCGCTCATCCATCAGCGCCTGTTCGCTAAAGGGGGTTCGCTCGTGGGCTACGACGGTCAGGGGCAGTGAGCCTTGCGTGTTCCAGATGGCCGTGAGCGGCATCCTTGCTTCCGAACTCAGGACATAGACAGCGACAGTGTCCGGGTTGTGCTGCAAGGTACGCTGGATGATGAGGTCCGCGCGCTTTTCGTCGCCATAGGTTTCCAGTGACGGCAAGCTCTCAAGGTGGGGAAACTGGGCGTTGATGATGCTGTCGAAGCCGAGGCGGCGCTGGATGCTGTCGAGCGCCATCATGGTTTCTGCGACAACCATGATCTTGCCGCGCCGCGCGCCGACGAAGCGGCCAGCGATCTTTCCGGCGGTAGCACCTGCGGCAAAATTGTCGACGCCAACGTAGTCCGCGCTCTCCAGATGCTCCTGGCCCGACAGGAACTGCACGACCTTGACGCCTCGCTCGACGAGCCGGACCAGCGCGTCGCGCACCTGTGGCGACTCCGGGGCCATCACGGCCACCCCGTCCATCATGTCGTGATCGATGCCGGCGAGGTATTTGGCGACATGGTGGGGGTCGCTCATCGGGATCTGTGCTGCCTCGACCTCGGTGGAATCGGCGCGTAGCGCCTCCTTCGCCTCGGCGACACGGGCGATGAGCTCCGCGAGGTATTGGTCCCCTGAGGTCGGCAGGACAAAGCGGAAGCGATAGGTCTTGTTCCGCGCCAGTACCACGGCAGCCGGATTGCGTACGAAGCCGATGCGTTCGATGGCCTCGGCGACGCTTTTCGCCGCCTTGTTGCTGACATTCGGGCGCTCGTTGAGGACGCGGTCGACCGTCGCCAGGCTTACGCCCGCGGCTTCTGCCAGGTCTCGTGTGGTTGGCCGCATTCCGCTCTCTTGCACAGCTACGTGATCGTCACGCGATTTCTCAAACAAAAACAGGCGAAAAGCAAGAATTGATGTGCGCACCTCAAAAACCGCTTGCGTTGAGGTGCGCACCTCAATTATGACTCTAATCGTGGTCGCCCGGAGGATTTGAGCGAGCCACGCAGGCGGCGCGGAGGAAACTGGCCCGCCGGGAAGATCGTTCCGCGTCAGGTGCCCGCAAAGGGCGTTTTCACCTTCCGATGGAGGTCGGAAGGATGGGAGGGAGGTCCCAGCCATGACATTTCGCCATGTTAGATCATTGGCCGCATTCGGCGCCGTTTTGGCTGCCGGCGTGGCAGGTACGAGCCAGGCCAGCGCAAAGGACCTGACGCTATGCTGGGCCGCCTGGGATCCGGCAAACGCGCTCGTCGAGCTCAGCAAGGATTTCGAGGCCAAGAGCGGCGTCAAGATGAAGTTCGAGTTCGTGCCGTGGCCGAATTTCGCCGACCGCATGCTCAACGAGCTGAACTCAGGCGGCAAGCTGTGCGATCTGATGATCGGCGACAGCCAGTGGATCGGCGGCGCGGCCGAGAACGGCCAATATGTGAAGCTCAACGATTTCTTCGACAAGGAAGGAATCAAGATGGACGACTTCATTCCGGCGACCGTCGTGGGCTACGCCGAATGGCCGAAGAACTCGCCGAACTACTGGGCGCTACCGGCCTTCGGCGATGTCGTCGGCTGGAGCTACCGCAAGGACTGGTTCGCCCGCCCCGAGCTGCAGGCCGAGTTCAAGCAGAAATACGGCCGCGATCTCGCCGTGCCGAAGACCTTCGCCGAGCTCAAGGACATCGCCGAATTTTTCCAGAAGCGCGAGATCGACGGCAAGACTGTCTACGGTGCCGCCATCTACACCGAACGCGGTTCGGAAGGCATCACCATGGGCGTCATGGATGTTCTCTACAGCTTCGGCTTCCAGTACGAGAACCCCGACAAGCCCTATGAGCTGGAAGGCTTCGTGAACTCCGCCAATGCGGTGCAGGGGCTCGAGTTCTACAAGCAGCTCTATGATTGCTGCACGCCGCCCGGCCACTCCGACGCCTACATGTCGGAAGACATCGACGCCTACAAGTCGGGCCAGGTCGCCCTGCACATGAACTTCGCCTTCACCTGGCCGGGCATCAATGCCGATGCCAATGTCGGCGGCGACAAGTCGGGCTACTTCCCCAATCCGGCTGGTCCTGACGGCAAAGCCTTCGCCCAGCTTGGCGGGCAGGGCATCTCGGTGGTCTCGGCGTCTGAGAAGAAGGACGACGCGCTCGCCTACATCAAGTGGTTCGCCCAGCCCGAAATCCAGCAGAAATGGTGGCAGATGGGCGGCTATTCGGCGCTGCGCAAGGTGGTCGAAGACCCGGGCTTTGCGACCAGCCAGCCTTATGCGCAGACCTTCCTCGACTCCATGGCCATCGTGAAGGACTTCTGGGCCGAGCCGTCCTATGCCTCGCTGCTGCAGGCGGCACAGAAGCGCTTCCACGACTATGTGGTCGCTGGTCAGGGTTCTGCCCAGGATGCGCTCGACGGCCTCGCCAAGGACTGGACGCAGGTCTTCGACGACGAAGGCAAGTACTGATCGCTGCAAAGCCCTGTCCCGCATCCTCCCAGCGGGGCCATGCTACGGTACGGAGCCGGGACTAACCCGGCTCCGTCGCCGCACAGTTGATAATCAGGGGAATATCAATGCTGCATTCACCGGTGGAACGGGTCGCCGAAGCGACGCCGCACGCCATTGCCAAACGGTTCAGGGGACTGTCGGATCGCTCGCTCGCCTGGCTCTTCGTCGCCCCATCGATCGTGCTTTTGCTAGCGGTCAACATCTTTCCACTGATCTGGACGATCCGGCTGAGCTTCACCAATTTCCGCGTCAATCGCCCCAATGCCGAGGTCGAGTTCGTCGGGCTGAAGAACTACATCAGCATCCTGTCCGACAAGGACATCTGGCTGACGATGCAGGCGACGGCCCACTTCCTGATCTGGACGCTGGTGCTGCAGGTGCTGATCGGCTTCTCGCTCGCCTACCTGATCAACAAGAAGTTCCGCGGCAACGATCTCTGGACGACGATCATCGTGTTGCCGATGATGTTGAGCCCGGCCGTGGTCGGCAATTTCTGGACCTTCCTCTACCAGCCGCAGATCGGCCTGTTCAACTATGCCGTCGGCTTCCTGACGGGCGCCGATCCGTCGAGCTTCTCCATGATCGGCGATGTGTCACTGGCGCCCTGGGCGATCGTCATCGTTGATACCTGGATGTGGACGCCCTTCGTCATGCTGATCTGCCTGGCCGGCCTGCGCTCCATTCCCGATAGCATCTATGAAGCCGCCGAATGCGACCGCGCCAGCAAGTGGCGGCAGTTCTGGACCATCACCATCCCGCTGGTACTGCCGTTTTTGATGCTCGCCGTACTCTTCCGCGGCATCGAGAACTTCAAGATGTTCGACCTCGTCGTCCAGCTTACCGGCGGCGGTCCGGGCTCGATCACCGAGCTCACCTCGATCAACCTGAAGCGCGAAGCCTTCGAGAAGTGGCGCACCGGCTATGCCTCGGCCTACGCCGTCATCCTCTTCGTGACCGTCTTCGGCCTGGCCTCGATCTACGTCAAAGCCCTGAACAAGGTGAAGCAGCGATGAGCTATTCCGTCACCGAGCCGTCACGCCGGCAGAAATGGTTCGCCGGGGTGCTCGTCGTCCTCTACGCGCTGATCACCATCCTGCCGCTGGTCTGGATCATCGCCACGAGTTTCAAGACCCCGTCTGATGCCATTGCCTATCCACCCAAGACCTTCTTCACGCCAACCGTCGAAGGCTATGTGAACGTCTTCACGACACGTACCCGTCTCACCGAGGAGCAACTGCAGGCGGTCGGAGAGCCCCAGACCTGGTACGACAGGCTGGTGCGCAAGGATGGTCTGGTCATTTCCGGGCCTTCGCGCTTTGCCGAGCGTTTCACCAATTCGGTGATCATTGGCTTTGGTTCGACCATACTCTGCATCGTGCTTGGCACGGCAGCGGCCTATGCCTTCTCGCGCTTCAAGGTGCCGCTGAAGGACGACCTCATGTTCTTCATCCTGTCGACGCGCATGATGCCGCCGATCGCGGTCGCCATCCCGATCTTCCTGATGTTCCGCTCGCTCGGCCTCAGCGACACCCATGCCGGCATGATCCTGCTCTACACGGCGGTGAACCTGTCGCTGTCGGTCTGGCTGCTCAAGGGCTTCATCGACGAGATTCCGATCGAGTACGAGGAGGCGGCGCTGATCGACGGCTACACGCGCTTCCAGGCCTTCTACAAGGTCGTGCTGCCGCAGGCGGCCACGGGCATCGCGTCTACCGCGATCTTCTGCCTGATCTTTGCCTGGAACGAATACGCCTTCGCCGTGCTGCTGACCTCGGGCAATGCCCAGACGGCGCCGCCCTTCATCCCGACCATCATCGGCGTCAGCGGCCAGGACTGGCCGGCGGTGGCCGCGGGCGCGACGCTGTTCCTCGTGCCGGTCATGGTCTTCACCATCCTCCTGCGCAAGCATCTCCTGCGCGGCATCACCTTCGGAGCGGTACGCAAATGACCAGCTTCTTCGACGGATTGCTTCATTTCCGGCGCGGCGCCTGGGAGATGCTGGCCTCGGTGCTGATCGCTGCCGGTGTCTTCATGCTCATGCAGCCCTTCGCCCTGGTCCTCTATTCCTGGTCCTTCCTCGTAACCCTGCTGGGCACGGTGATGTTCATCATCGTCAGCCATTTTCCGGAGTAGGCCCGTGGCGCAGATCCGAATCCAGAATGTGCGCAAGGAGTTCGGCGCCTTCACCGCCGTCCGCTCCTCGACCTTCACCATCGAGGATGGCGAGTTCTTCATGCTGCTCGGGCCGTCCGGCTGCGGCAAGACGACGACGCTCAGGATGATGGCCGGCCTCGAACTGCCGACCTCGGGTGAGATCTTCATCGATGGCGAGGAGGTCGGCATGAAGCCGGCCAGCAAGCGCGACATCGCCTTCGTGTTCCAGATGTTCGCGCTCTATCCGCACATGAACGTGCGCAAGAACATCTCCTATCCGCTGGTGAGCCAGGGCATGAAACGCGACGACGTCAAGACGCGCGTCGCCGAGGTTGCCCGTATCCTCAAGATCGAGAACATCCTCGACCGGCCCGTCGGCGGGTTGTCGGGCGGCGATCGCCAGCGCGTCGCACTGGGCCGGGCGATTGTGCGGCGGCCAAAAGCCTTCTTCATGGACGAGCCGCTTGGCGCACTCGATGCCGAGTTCCGTGAGCACATGGCAGAGGAGCTGCGGGCGCTGCACGACCGCATGGGCGCGACCACCGTCTACGTGACGCATGACCAGCTCGAGGCCATGCAGATGGGCGACAAGATCGTCGTCATGAACCATGGCGTTGTCGAGCAGTTCGGCAAGCCGCAGCAGATCTACGATTGGCCGGCGACCAAGTTCGTCGCCCAGTTCATCGGCTCGCCGCCCATGAACTTCCTGGAGTTCGAGGGCATGATCGGCATCGGCGGCAAGTCGGTAGATCTCGGCGAGGCGAGGATCGAGGTGCCGGCCGCGCGCGAGGGCCGGGCCGGCAAGCTGACGCTCGGCGTGCGGCCCGAACATGTCCGGTTTGTCACCGAGTCGGCATATCGGGGTCGGGTCAGCGCGGTCGAGTATCTCGGCACCACCCAGATCGTGACGCTGAGGTCGAGCCATGGCGACCTCAAGGCGCGTATTCCATCCGACCAGTTTGTTCGCGAGGACGAACTTGTCGGTCTCGAGTTCGATCCGCGGACGCTGTCGGTGTTCGACGCCGAAACCGGCAAGGTCCTGCGGTCGGACGCCAATGACGGAGTGCTGGGACATGGCTGAGATTGTCCTTGAAAATGTGACCAAGACCTTTGGCGGCACGGTCGCGCTCGACAATGTCTCGCTGACGATCCCCGACGGTTCCTTCGTTGTGCTGCTCGGCCCGACGGGCGCCGGCAAGACGACGACTTTACGCATGGTCTCCGGCCTCGATACGCCCGACAGCGGCGAGGTCTATATCGGCGGGCGGCCGATGAAAGGGCTGTCGCCGGCCGAACGAAACGTCGCGATGGTGTTCCAGCAATACTCGCTCTATCCGCACCTGACGGTGCGGCAGAACCTCGAGTTCCCGCTGAAATCGCCGCTGCTCAGGACGCCACTGGAGCTGATCGACCGGACTGTGAAGGAGGTCGCCGAGGTCCTGCAGATCGTCCACAAGCTCGACAACAAGGCAACCGCGCTGTCGGGCGGAGAGATGCAGCGCGTCTCTATCGGCCGGGCGCTGGTACGAAACCCACAGATCTTCCTGATGGACGAGCCGTTGAGTTCGCTCGATGCCAAGCTGCGCGCCGACCTGCGCATCGAACTGAAGCGCATCCAGGCCAAATTGGGGGCGACGCTGCTCTATGTCACCCACGACCAGATCGAGGCGATGACGATGGCGACCCATGTCGGGGTGCTGAATGAAGGCAGGCTGGTGCAGTTCGGCGCGCCGCGCGAGGTCTATGAGCACCCAGTCAGCGTTTACGCCGCGACCCGGCTCGGCCAGCCGCGCATCAACGTGCTGCCTGCCGACCTGTTCGCCGGCGCGCCTTCGGGCGCGAAAAGCATCGGCCTTCGCCCCGAGCACATCGTGCAGGGCGAGGGCGAGGAGGCGCTGGTCAGGCGTGTCGAGCATCTCGGCGACCAGACGCGCCTGCATCTGACCCTGAAGCGGCACGACCTCGTCACCGTCACCGACCCCCACACGCCGCTCCGAGGCGGCGAAACCATCAGGATTCAACCGTCGCGGCCGCTCTATTTCGATGCGGCTGGCATACGCATAGCTTGAGGAGAATTCCATGGCGCAATTCATCAACAGGCGCGAAGACGTCGTCACCGAGGCCATCGATGGCGTGCTGGCGTTGTCGGGCGGCGCGCTGACCCGCCTCGACGGCTATCCGCATATCCGCGTCGTGCTGCGAAGCGACTGGGACAAGTCGAAGGTGGCGATCGTCTCGGGCGGCGGCTCCGGCCACGAGCCGGCGCATGTCGGCTTCGTCGGCAAGGGCATGTTGACGGCCGCGGTCTGCGGCGACGTCTTTGCCTCGCCCAGCGTCGATGCGGTGCTCGCCGGCATCCTGGCTGTGACAGGGCCGGCTGGCTGCCTGCTGATCGTGAAGAACTACACCGGCGACCGACTGAACTTCGGTCTCGCCGCCGAGCGGGCGCGCGCCTTCGGGCTCAACGTTTCGATGGTGATCGTCGGCGACGACATCGCATTGCCTGACCTGCCGCAGGCGCGCGGTGTTGCCGGCACGCTGTTCGTGCACAAGATCGCCGGCGCGCTTGCCGAACGCGGCGCTGACCTTGAAACGGTGGCGGCGGCGGCAAGGCACGTCATCTCGGGAACCCGCTCCATCGGCATGTCGCTCGACACCTGCAGCGTCCCGGGCTCGCCCAAGGAGGACCGCATCCCCCTAGGGAAGGCCGAGCTCGGCCTCGGCATTCATGGCGAAGCCGGCGTAGAGCAGATCGATTTTGCCGGCGCGCGCGCATCCGTCGCCACCATGGTCGAGAGGCTGGCAGCCGTGATGGGCGAAGGGCCGCATGTAGCCCTCATCAACAATCTCGGCGGCACCTCGGTCCTCGAAATGTCAGTGCTCGCGCACGAACTTCTCCAGTCATCCATAGGCGAGAGGATCACCCATGCCATCGGCCCTTCGCCGCTGATGACGTCGCTCGACATGCAGGGCTTCTCGGTCTCGGTCTTCCCGGCTGATGCGGTCGAGCTGGAACTGCTCAAGGCACCTGTTACGATCCCGGCCTGGACGGGCGTTTCGCGGGTCGAACCGATTGCGATCGCACCTATGCCCGACGGCCTGACACCGATCACCCCCATGCCGTCAAACCACGCGGCAACACGTACCTTCCTCATCAACTGCTGCAACGTGCTGATCGCTTCCGAGCAGGACCTCAATGCCCTCGACGCCAAGTCAGGCGATGGCGATACTGGATCTACACTGGCTGGCGCCGCCCGCGCGCTGATCAACGCTGTCGACCGCCTGCCGCTGTCTGATCACACGCAGCTGTTGCGCGCCATCGGCCAGGAACTGAGCCAGACGATGGGCGGCTCTTCCGGCGTGCTGCTCGCCATCTTCTTTGCCGCCGCCGGCGACGGCGCGTCTAGTGGGCTGCCGATGCGCGAGGCGCTTCGAGCCGGGCTTGCCCGCATGCAGGAGATCGGCGGTGCAAGGATCGGCGACAGGACGATGGTGGACGCCCTTTCCCCCGCTCTCGAGGCGCTTGACGAGAGCTTGACCAACGCTGCCAATGCGGCGCGGAAGGGAGCGAACTTCACGTCGACCCTTACCCGCGCCAAGGCCGGACGTGCTGCCTACATCAACGCCAAGCAGCTAGAAGGCCACATTGACCCGGGCGCTGAAGCGGTGGCGAGGCTTTTCGAACATCTCGCGGGCTAGGTGCAATTCAGCGCAATCAGGCGGCAACAGGCCAGTCAGGATTTGACTCCGAAAGGGGGCGGCATAGAGTCGAAGAGACCGTCTTGCTGCGCGCTGCCCATCTCAGTTTTGGCGGGCGCGGACCCGACACCTAGGAATTAAGGCACACCGCGTCGGCGCTACCCCACCTTCACGAACTCGAATCTATGCCCTTCGGAGGTACAGAAACAATCAGTTCATTGCGATGGGTGACCGTAGCTTACTCGTCTGATGGCGCCGCCGTGGTTATTTCGGACTGTGGGTATGGAACCCTGCGGGCTCACCAGAAATCACTCCATATTGAGGCCTGCAGCGATAGCTCACCGGCAAGCCTTCCTGCTATTGGCTGCCACTGTCCTTCGGTGCTACACGACCGGTTTGAATGCTGCGGTGTAGCAAACGGCGCCGTGAGAATGGGCAAAGTGCCACAAAGACGTCAAACAGGCAGGCCGGACTTGATCGCAAAGCCAACAAAACAGCCTATGCAGCGCTACTTCAGTGCCCCGGTGGTATCGGTTGCACCGATGATGGATGGGGAAGATAGATAAGTAATATCAATAGGTTATTAGTGTTCGTGTGCAAAAACTGCGCACGAAAGTTCTGCTTCTCTTCTTTTTTCGTTCCCACGAGGGGCCCGCCGATAGCCCTTTTCGGGCGCACTGCAGCCGAAGGCTGTGACCGCTCCAACGCGGATGTTCGCCGTGATATCCGTTCCTTTATCCGCCGCGGCGTCCAGTTTGCCTAGGGAACCTTGATTCGAGCCAGGATCAACGGAGCTAGAATTTCCGGTCAAATGACGAGTGAATTGACCGGCACTGTTGTGCTGCGGCGCATCTCCCGGCGAAGTTTCGAAGGAACAATGGAACTAAGCAACGGCGAGTCCCAGGACATATCGATCTGAGCGGATCGTACTTGCATCGGGCAAACACCGTCCGCTGCCCCCTTTGGCTCGATTGCTTCTGCTTTGGGAACCGCCGCCCTAGCTGGTCGCTTGGGGCGGTGCTTCATTTTGCCAACCGGCTAGCTCTGGTAGGTCATCAAGCCAGCTTTTCTCTTTCATCGAGGCATCCTCCGTCTGCGGTGCAGCCTCGGTGGCGTTTTGAATGAGCCAGTCCACCCACTTCCGATAGGTAGCCGGGTCCAGTTGGGGCGGCAGCACCTTGGCCTTGGCCAGCATGCGTTTGCGGAAACTGACTTGCCTGCGAAGTTTGGTCGTCGTGAACTTGATCGCCTTGCCTTGGTATTCAACCATCCAGCGCCCATCCCCATGGCTGGCGAGCCTATCAATGGCGAAACCGGCATCGACCGGCCTGTCCCGCCAGGGAAGCGCGATGGCATTCTTCCTCAGGTCGATAGCCCATCGCCGGTAGTTGGCCCCGGCACGCTGGGGCGGAAGCACACCAGCTTGTTCGAGTATCTTCCTTCGGAAGGTAGGCTGCTTCTTGATCTGGCCCGTCGTCAGTTCGATGCGATGCCCACGGAATTCGACGTGCCACCGGATCCTCCCGTTACCGAAGTACTTTACCAGCCTGTCGACGACGAACTCGTCATCGCTAAGCGTCGTGCATCCCTGCTTGATGCTTTCGAGAATGTACTGGCTATCGGTGGGCATGACGCGGCCTCGTGCAGGACCTATCGGAAGCTTAGAGATTCAAAAAATAAAGGACCAATTTCCCTGCCGTATCACGATTTTTGTTGTGGAATTGTTGGCTGGTCGTGAAATTCTTTCGAACTTTCTGCGTCGCACACGTCGGCCGCAGCGTATGAAAGAACGCGGCGAGTCTTTCCTCGCTGTCGTTGACGATTTTCTTAGCCATGGCTGGCAGCTCTGCGAAGGCACGGGCAAATCGTCACGTTCGATGGGATTGTCCTTCATTGCCGGGCCATCAAGTCGGAGTAGCCGGTCCCGGCCGATCAACCGTCCGGCTTGCCCCAAGGCAGTCTGGCTTTGCAGCGGCATGGCTGCGGAGATAATCTCTCGCCAATGCCGGAGGCCGCCGCTGCCTATCTGGCCTTGGGTAAAGGCGAAGTCCCATTCAATACAGGCAAGAGAAAGGTTGCTGACGTGATGGCGGTCTCGTAGCAGGCGAGGGCGTCCACCATCGCGGTCATTACAGCGTTGTTCGCCAAGACGCCGCGAAGGGACCGACCCGCAGTCGGCCAGCTACTGAGTGTCTGGTATGCGCCCATGTCAGCCATTAAGTCGATCAGGAATCCGCACCAAAAGCAGACACTCCTTCAGTCAGATAGGAGTTCTAACGCGGGTAGCAATTCCTTTGAAAGGCCTTGTTTGTCGTCAGCCTAACCGGTGCCCCACCCGGCGCTGGGTTCGTTCTTATTCGGTGGCTATGACAAGGGCCGGGCGTCACCTTATGCTCACATGCGCGATGTAAGCATACACGAGTACGGTGCGGTCGGCTTCAATTGGGCAGGGCCGGCCACTGCGATGGTGAGCGCTTAGGGAACATCATGAGGCAATATCGCTCACGTGCTGGGACGGATCTAATCGTCCCTCATCGCTTCAAATGCTAGGTTTGCCCGTCCGATTCGAATCACTTTCGCGGGCTATTCCTCACACGAATGGCGTAATGCTGGAACGACGGCCGCAATAAAGTGGTTGAACGTGCCCGGAACCGCGTCCTCGCTCTTCCATTAACAGTTGAGACATATAATGTTCTTCGCAGGTGATTTCGTGCAATTACCTTGGGGACTTCTGGAAGGCGCAGTAACATGGCATCGGCACAGCAACTTATAGGACTCGTCAAGAGCCATGCCGAAGGTGACGAGGCGCGTTTTTTCGATCTCGCCATGCAGCTTGCTGCCGCCGAGGACCAGAAAGGCCACATCAAACTTGCCGTACAGCTTCGGCAATGGGCGGAGGCCAGCCGGGTGCCGCCGAAAACGTCGTCGGGCAAACCAACACCTTTGGCAGCGCCTCGAGGGGATCTGGCAGGCTTCCTGGATGCAAGCTACCCCTCGACGCGGCTAATCGATGTAATCCTTCCGTTTCACCTCGAGGACGAACTTGCGCACATCGTCACTGAGACGCGCATGCGTGAACGGCTTGAGGAAAAGGGGTTGCGGCCACGTCGCCGCCTTCTGTTTGCAGGACCGCCCGGGACAGGGAAGACACTGAGCGCGGCAGCACTCGCCGGCGAATTGCACTTCCCCCTCTTTAGCGTACTTCTCCACGGTCTGATTACAAAGTTCATGGGCGAGACCGCCCAAAAGCTGCGGATGATTTTCGACGCTGTCCGTACAACACGTGGCGTATACCTTTTCGACGAGATCGATGCGCTTGCCGCAGCGCGGGGATCCGATAACGACATTGGCGAAGCACGACGCATCCTGAACTCTTTCTTGCAGTTCCTCGATGAGGATACCGGTCCGTCGATTGTTGTTGCGACCACGAACCTCCCCCAAATCCTCGACAAGGCAGTTCTGCGCCGCTTCGACCTCGTTCTGCCATACGAGATGCCCACGGGGCCGGCGATCGAGGTTGCACTGCGCCGACGGCTGACGGGTTTCGATTCGACAGGCGTCGAATGGACTGCCGTGACGCACCACGCTGAAGGCTTGTCGACCGCCGACGTTGTTGCTGCAGCGGAAGATGCCGCGAGACGGGCAGTATTAGCATATCAGGACCGCATCGAGACCGCAGCCCTCATCGCTTCCCTGGACCGACGCCGCTCGCTGCATGGAATAGGGGGAATGCCTGGGCATGCCGAGGGATCGCGAACATTTCATCTTGCAAAATCTCGGAAGAGCACAGGTCTTCAAGGCCAAGGGCGGCGGGTCACCAAAAAGACCAAATAACGTCGCCGATCGCGCGGCCCATGCCCTTGCTCTCCTGCAGGCGCTCGATCATCTCCCCGACGTAACTGCCGACGATCGGCCCGGTGTTTATCTCCAGGTCGCAGGGCGTCCAGGCGAGGTGATGATCACGTCCGGCCTCGATGCAAGTGGCTTGACCCTCTTGAAGGTCGCGCCAGCCGTGGCCGCCAACCAAGCCGCCTCCGCGACCGTCTTCGCTTCCGAGAAAGGCCTCGGCAAGCTGCGCCAGAAGATTGAAGATTTCCGGGACAAGAACCGAACGAAACAGGATGGATCGGAAGGTCGGCCCTATAATGCCGATCTCGTTCTGAGTATCGGTACGATCGTTGAGGCGGGCTTGCGGGCACTGTGGCGCAGTCCGAGCCACAAGTTCCCCGTTGGTAATGACCCGAGGCCCTGGGAAATCTGGCTCGGCAGGGAGACGGCAGCCAAGTTCATCGATGGTGCTGCCGAGCTCGGCGTCGTCATCAGCGCTGATCGCCTGACGTTTCCCGAAGACATCGTGGTCATTGGGGCGGCGACGAGCGAGGCTCTGGCTCTCGCTGTGCGGCGGTTGGGCGGCGTGAGAGCGCTAGCGGCGCCGACTGTCACCGCCGACTATTTCGACGCGATGGATATTGAGGGGCAGGTGGAATGGGTCGATGAACTGGTTGGTAGGACGACGTTTCAGAACGAACCCAATGCCAACTACATCACCCTTCTCGACCGAGGTGTGAGCCGTGCCCACCCCCTGATTGCTCCCGCACTCGCCGTTGCCGATCGCCATGCAGCTCAACCCGGGTGGAGTGTCGAGGATCAGGTTGGCCATGGCACGCAGCTTGCGGGCCTGGCGCTCTTCGGGGATCTCACCGTCGCGCTCCAGACGATGAACCCAATCCAGGTTCGACATCGCCTGGAATCGGCGAAGATCATCCCAGACGCGGGTCACAACCCCCATCATCTTCTTGGCGCTGTCACGCGCGCCGGTATCAATGCGGCCGAAATGACGGGCGAGCGCCGGCGGACCTTCACGATGGCGAACACCACAGAGGACGACACTCCTCACGACGGTGCTCCGACATCCTGGTCGAGTGAAATAGACCAGCTGACTTCGGGCGCTTCAGGGGAGAACAACATCAAACGCTTGATGCTCATCTCCGCGGGAAACACGAACCAGAACGTCTATGGCAATGGCGACTACCTGGCCGTTTGCGACCATCCCGACAATGAAGTGGAGTCTCCTGCCCATGCGTGGAACGCGATCTGCGTCGGAGCCTTCACTGAAAAAAATGCCCTGCCGGACGGCGAGGCGGGCACGCCACTGGCGCCCTTCGGCGATCTTGCGCCCTCATCTCGAACGGCGAGTTGGTCCTCCCATTGGCCCCTGAAGCCGGATGTGGTTTTCGAGGGTGGCAATTGGTTGATCCACGGCGCCCCTCCACCGATGAAGCACCCCGCGTTGTCGTTGCTCACCACCAACCATCAGTACCCGATGCGCAGTTTCACGACGACCGGAGAGACAAGTGGCGCAACAGCGCTCGCAGCCCGCGCCGTAACCGAGCTTTGGGCGGACTACCCTGATCTATGGCCCGAAACAATCCGTGCCCTCTTCGTATCCTCTGCTCGGTGGACGCCGAAGATGCGCAGCCACCTGCCTGCCAACCCTGCAAAAGGCGATTATAGCCCTCTCTTCAAACGCTACGGCTACGGGGTCCCGGAGCTCGAGCGCGCCCGGCGCAGCGCCTCGAATGCTCTAACTCTCATCGTAGAAGACACGATCACACCCTATCGAGTGGCGAATAAACCCTCTGCACAGCACATTCACAACGAGATGAAGCTGTTCCAACTCCCGTGGCCGGTCGAGGAGCTCCGCAACCTCGTCAACGCCCCAGTGACGCTTCGTGTCGCTCTTAGTACCTTCATCGATCCGAACCCTTCCGAGCCGGCGAGGGGCTCGAAGTTCCGATATGCCTCACACAATCTCCGCTTCAAGCTCAATCGCCCTAACGAGGACCAAGCCGCCTTCCTTGCCCGCATTAGCAAAGCCGCGGAGCAACCTGACGGTCCAATCGTTGAGGAAGATGACAACTGGTCATACGGTCGGAATCGGCGAGACGTCGGATCTCTCCAGATCGACGAACTGGTTTGCCCCGCCTCGGACTTGGCGAGGCGTAATCTCATCGCGGTGCACCCGGTCGCCGGCTGGTGGAAAACCAAAACTGTTGAAGATCCGCAAAACCGCCAAGCGCGCTTTGCCCTGATCGTTGAGATCGATGCGGGCGAGACGAACGCGCAACTCTACGCGGAAATCCACGCCGCCATAGCGAACCTCAACGTGGTTGCCGCCGCTGTTTGATCGGGCGGAGTGTAGGAAACTCCCAACCGATCCCCCTATTTCCGGCGCATGCGAGCAATTCTGGCTTTCGCAATGATGGCCGACAGGCTTACGGTCAGGTCGATGCTTCCGGTCTCATCAATGCATTGCTTGATTAATTCTGCGCCCGTGTCAGCTGGCCGATGTTGTAGAAGCCGGCCGCACGTTGCCGCTTGCATAGGGCTTGATGGCCGAAATTGCCCGAACCCTCTTCGACAGCTGTCAGCACTGCGCCGCCCTACGGATCTGGATGGGCGTTCCGGCGAGCCTTTGCAAATCCTCGATCGGTCTCGATAAAGCGCTGGAGCATCGGTACGATCAGCCGGACTGGCTCGGTTGCCGGCTGACCGCTCTCGCGGCCGAGAACATCAGCATAAGTTTTGAGATCGCGATGCAGCGACGCTGGAAGCTCCAGCGTCACCTTGACGGGCCTGTCGTCGGCGATGGGGCTCAACTTCAGTTTGATCATTGCGTTGCTCCATAAGGCTCGAGCACGAGGTCGCGCGTGACGATGACGCGTACCGGGAAGCCCGGCCGGATAGTGAGCGTCGGCGCGACGTTGAGCTGTCTGCGGATGATCTGCTGGCCGGCATCATTGATCGTGTCCTGCGCTCCGTCACGAATTGCGCGCAATAGCCGGCTCTCGTCGTCGATGGCCAGTTCAGCACCGGCGGCAAGCAACGTGGAGAGACCGGCGGCTTTGGCCAAATCCCACCAATGATAGTCGACCCCATCCTCAAGGCCGGCATAGCCTTGCGTATCGGCGCCCGGCTGACGTTCGAGAACAATGGAACGGCCAGTCGGAAAAATGAGCCGGTTCCAGACTAGAAGCGCACGGCGCTGGCCGAATTGGACGTTGTTGTCGTACTGCCCGATGATCCGCGTGCCTTGCGGCACGAGCAGGGCGCGGCCGGTTGGGCTGTCGTAAACGTTCTCCGTCACCTGCGCCGTGACCTGTCCAGGTAGATCGGACCTGATGCCAGTGATGAGCGCGGCAGATATGACGGCGCCAGCCTGAAGAACAAAAGGTGATGCCGGTGGCATGACGCGGTCGCGCGCCACTGTGCGTCTGTCGGCGGCGGCGTTGAGGAAAGCCAGTTGCTTGTCCTGCGCCGCCTGCTGGCCAGGCTGGCCGCTCAGATCAAGGCCCACAGAGCTCGCCGGTTCTCCTTCCGTCCCCACCGTTGCGGTTGATCCTCCGCGTGACTGGAAAAAGACGGTGCTCGTCCGTGCGGCCTCTTCCTCAGCGCGCCGGCGTTGTTCCGCCTCGTCGACAGCCGGTGCCATGATCACGGGCGGCACGACCGGTTGCCCCCTGCTTTGTGCATTGAGGATAGGCCGACCGAGATCACCGGGTAGCGGCGGCCCGAGGATCGGGCCGGTATAGTCGCGTGGCAAGCCGGCGAGACCATCGGCGGGTTGCCGATTGGCCGTCGAATAGAGTTCTTGGTCGTCGGCGCCGGACACACGCGTCTGAAGCGCATAGATCAGCGCTCCGCCGATGCCGAGCAAGGCGACGACGCCGACGCCGACGATGACTTTTGGCGACAGGCGGGTGATGCGCGGCGTTTCGGCGCGAAGGCGCATCGGAGCGACATTGTCTGTCTCACTCATGTCGATGGCCTTCCATCAGTGCGCACTATCCTTACGGTCTGCTGCCGATCGCCGCCGCCAAGACGAAGTTCGGCTGCGCCGAACAGGCGATCGACGATCAGGACATGTTGGTAGATGCGGCTGTTGGCGATCTGGGCTTCGCCGTCCGGGCCGATGATCAACAGTGGCGGCATCTCGCCCTGCACGATCCCGCGTGGAAACTCGACAAAGACGCGCCGGCCGTCGTCATAGACAGCGACCGGCCGCCAAGGCGGATTGTCGCCCTTAAGTCCGTAGCGATAGTTCCGCGCTGCGGCAGCCGGAATGAGGGGTGTTGCCGGAATGGCCTGGCGCTGTCCGGCTGGCTGCTTTGGATAGGCCCAAGCCACCGCCGGCATGTATGGCTTTTCGCCGGAACGCAGCTCGATCATGTAGGTGCGCCGGTCGGTTGTGATGACGAGGTTGGTCGAGATGTCGGCGCGCGTGGGCTTTACCAACACATGGATACGTCGGGTGATCCCGCTACCACTCTCGGTGTCTCCGATGATCCACCGAGCGGTGTCACCTGCGGCGATCGGGCCCGCGCCGGTCAGGCTCTCGCCGAGCTCGAGCGCGATATTGGTGATCTGCCCGGGCGTGGCATAGACCTGATAGAGGGCACCTTCGCTCCAGGGATAGATCTGGATGGCATTGTAATAGCCTTCGCGGCGTGGCTGGACGCGCGCGGCGGCATTGGCATTCTCGACACGCGCGGTGGGCGTCGAGGCGGCGGTGCCGCCACGTGCCGGGGCCCAGGCAGGCGGGATATGGAGAGGCTTCGGTTGCACATCTGCGGCAGCCATTGGCATCGCCGGGAGAGGCGGCACGTCGGCGTCGTAGCTGATCTCTGGCGGTTTGTTGGTGGCGCAGCCCGCGAGCAAGGTTGCGGAAAGCAAAAGGGCTGGAATTGTGGATTTGCGGAAGGACGGGTTGCCGCCTCTGCGGATCATCGGCCGGTTCATTGGCTCATCTCCTGCGACCAGTTGATGGCGTTGACATAGATCCCGAGCGGATTGGAGCGAAGCCTTTCGGCATTGCGTGGCGGCTGGATCACGTTGGTCAGGATCGCTGTCCAACGCTGGGTCGTGGAGAGCTTCCCGCTCTCGTAGTGGCGCTCGGTCCAGGCGACGCGAAACGAGTCCGGCGAGGCGCGGATCACCGAGGAGACCTCGACAGCGATCTGTTGCTTGCCGACGTTGGTGAACGGGTCATTGGTGCGAGCGTAGTCGTTGAGCGCCGCCGCGCCACGATCCGTGGTCCACTCATATGCGCGCAGCCAATTCTGTCGAACGATGATCGGGTCAGCCGGGATCGAGCGGACCTGTTCGATGAAGCGGGCAAGATGCCATGCGATCTGCGGATCGGTTGGCCGATAGTCGGTGCTTGCTGGTACGACAGCTTGCGCCTGACCGAGATTGTCGACTTGCACGATCCAGGGCACGACAGTCCCGCGAGCCGACTGCCAGACGAGCGCCGCGGCGAACATGCCAGAAAGGATCAGCGATCCAAACGCCATGTACCGCCAGTTCTTCGCCTGAACGCGGGCCGAGCCGATGCGTTCGTCCCAGGCCTGCGCGGCCTTTTGATAGGGGGTCTCGGGTTGAGGTGTTTTGCCGTAATGCGCGGCGGGTCGCCTGAAGAGGTTCATGAACGGTCACTCGTGTGAAGGTTGACGGAAGAGGCGGAGGCATGGCTGTCGCCGGAGCGAACGGCATGCGCAGTTGTCTGGACGGCATGGCCGATGTGGCCAGACCGGCGCATACGCTGCGCCCAGCCGGGTGGTGTGCTGGAAGCATGGATGGTGGAAGCGGGCGCAGTTTCAGCCGCGCCTCCGACCGAGCCCATGGTCGAGGAGCCGCCGGTCGCGTTGAAGCCGGCCTTGACGCCGTCGGAGAAGCTTGACTTGACGCTGGCTGCAGCCCTGCGAAGCGGGGATGTCACGGCGCTGCCGGCGGCATGTGCGACGCCCCCGAGTCCGGATGCGCTGCTGGCCGCTCCGGACTGACCGAGGGATGCGAGTGAATAGGCAGAAGATGCCGCCCCAGCGGCTGATGCACCGCCACGGACGGCTGCCGCGCCAGTCGACAAAGCGGCAGCGCCGCCCTTCGCTGCAAGACCAGCAGCACCAGCAGCGGCCAGCGTCATACCACCTGCGGCAAGACCCGTGCCCACCGCCGCGCCTGCGCCAAGCTGGGGTCCACCGCTGACTAGCCCCGACGCAATGCCGGGACCGAAGATGCCGAGACCAAGCAGCGACAGGGCGGCGAGCACGACAGCCATGGCGTCATCGATACTCGGGGTCTGGCCGCCGAAGCCTTGGGTGAACTGGCTGAACAATGTCGAGCCAATGCCGATGATCACCGCGAGCACCAGCACTTTGATACCGGATGACACAACGTTTCCGAGCACACGTTCCGCCATGAAGGCGGTCTTGCCGAACAGGCCGAAGGGGATCAGCACGAAGCCGGCCAGCGTGGTCAGCTTGAACTCGATCAGCGTGACGAAGAGCTGAATTGCCAGAATGAAGAAGGCGAGGATGACCAGCGCCCATGCGAAGAGCAGGCAGGCGATCTGGATGAAGTTCTCAAAGAAGGCGACCCATCCCATCAAGTCGGAGATGGACTCAAGCAGCGGCCGGGCGGCATCCAGGCCGGTTTGTGCCACCTTGCCGGGGCGCATCAGGTCCGCCGTCGAAAATCCCGTGCCGGAGCCCTTGAGGCCGAGACCTGCGAAACTGTCGAAGACGATGTTTGCGAGATTGTTCCAGTTGGAGATGAGATAGGCGAAGACGCCGACAAACAGTGTCTTCTTGACCAGCCGTGCGATGATGTCGTCGTCAGCGCCCCAGCTCCAGAACAGAGCCGCCAGCGTCACGTCAATGACGATCAGCGTGGTGGCGATGAAGGCGACTTCTCCGCCGAGCAGGCCAAATCCGCTGTCGATGTAGCGGGCGAAGACTTCGAGGAAGTTGTCGATGACGCCGGCGCCGCCCATGCTTCACCGCCCTTCCTGAATTTGCGGAGCAGGAGGCACGGGCGTGCGACCAAGGAATCGGTCGCGGGTTTCCGCCCAGACGCGCAGGCATTCGGCGTCTTCAGCCGCCTTCAGTCCAAACTGCTGGCAACGGCGTTGTCTCTCGTGCAACTGATCGGCCTCGGGCCGCAGAACCAGTACCGGCGCCGTCGCAGGCACTGCTTCCTTCCGGGTCAATTCGATCGCTGTCGCCGTGATGGCGACAGCGACGAACACGACTGCGCCGAGGCGCGCCAGCATCTTGCCGTCCATGATGTTCTCCTCTGGCCGTCAGTTGCCATTGTTGAACATGCGGGCATTGCCGGGCTGATAGCCGGAACCCGGGGTCAGGAAGCGGCGGCGCTGCTCGCGGCCCTGTTCGGCAGCGGCTGTGCGTTCGGCCTCGGTCAGCGCCTGCGCCCGGCCATTGGCGGCGATGACAGCGGTGAGGTCGGCGAGTTGCTGAGCCTGGAGCGCAAGGAGCTGGTTGCCGGCTTGTGTTGCCTGAAGTGCGCCGGCGGCATTCTGGCTCTGGCCGATCAGCGCCGACATCTGGGCACGATTGGTCTCGATGTTTTCGACGACGCCTGCCTGGACACGCATGGCGTCCTGCAAGCCGCCCACGGTGTTTTGCCAGCGGGTACGCGCGTCGGCGATGAGCTCTTGATCTGAGGCAGACAATGACACGCTGCCGTATTTCTGTTCAAAAATCTGGTCGATCTGCTGCACGTCGAAGGCGATGTTCTGCGCCTGGCTGAGAAGCGCTTGAGTCTTTTGGACCGACTGCTGCAGCTGCTGGAGAGACGAGTATGGCAAGCTCGCCAGGTCCCTCGCCTGGTTAATGAGCATCTGCGCTTCATTCTGCAGACTTTTGATCTGGTTGTTGATCTGCTCAAGCGTGCGGGCGGCGGTGAGCACGTTCTGTACGTAGTTGGTCGGATCGTAGACAATCCGGCCGAAGAAGGCCTTCGCTGGGCTCGTCACCATGGGCGAAAGGGCTCCGGTGATGGAAAGAACCGTTGCCGCAAGCAAGGCAGCACGCAGGGTCGAGGATTGGGTGGTCATGGCGCGGGCTCCTTATGAGGTTCGGGGACGAAGTTGGTGAGGTTGGGGATGAGGTCGACCGCCCAGTCGACGCCGCGGGCGCGCAGCCAAGCTGTGAGGAAGCCGTCGCGGCCATGCTCACTGAAGATCTGCCCAATCAGCGTCTGGTCGGATTTTGAAGATGCGGCGCAAAGCGCCAGCGCGACTTCGGAAAGGCCGAGTTCAAAGAGCCGGTTGCCTCGCCGAGACTGGCAATAGTAGTCGCGCTTTGGTGTAGCGCGCGCCAGGATCTCGATCTGACGATCATTGAGGCCGAAGCGACGGTAGATTGCGGTGATCTGCGGTTCGATTGCGCGTTCGTTCGGCAGCAGGAGCCGGGTCTGACAGCTCTCGATGATGGCGGGCGCGATCGTCGAGTTGTCGATGTCTGCCAGCGATTGCGTGGCGAAGACGACGCTGGCGTTCTTTTTGCGCAACGTCTTCAGCCACTCCCGGATCTGGCCGGAGAAGCCATCACTGTCGAGCGCGAGCCATCCTTCGTCGATGATGATGAGCGAAGGCGAGCCGTCGAGCCGGTCCTCGATACGGTGAAAGAGATAAGAAAGCACCGCGGGCGCGGCAGCTGTGCCGACCAGCCCCTCGGTTTCGAAGGCCTGGACCGATGTCTCGCCGATCCGCTCGAACTCGGCGTCGAGGAGCCGGCCATAAGGACCTCCGACGCAGTAGGGGCGAAGCGCCTGTTTCAGGTCATTTGACTGGAGCAGGACGTTGAGGCCAGTGATCGTGCGCTCATGGACCGGAGCACTGGCGAGAGAGCTCAGCGCCGACCACAGATGCTCCTTAATGTCTGGCGTGATGGAGACGCTCTCACGGACCAGGATCGAGACAATCCAGTCCGCCGCCCAGGCACGCTCCGGTACATGATGAATGCGTGCGAGCGGCTGGAGTTGAACCGGCTCGGCAATGTCGCCACTCAGTCCGCCACCAAGATCGTGCCAGTCACCACCCATGGCGAGTGTGGTGGCGCGGATTGAGCCGCCGAAATCGAAGGCAAAGACCTGCGAGCGGCGATACCGGCGGAACTGTAGTGCCATCAGCGCGAGCAGCACCGATTTGCCAGCACCTGTGGGGCCCACGATCAGCGTGTGGCCGACGTCGCCTACATGAAGCGAAAGGCGGAACGGAGTCGAGCCATCGGTCTTGCCGAACAGCAGAGGGGGCGCTGCGAAATGCTCATCTTCTTGCGGTCCTGCCCATACAGCCGAGAGCGGGATCATGTGGGCTAGATTGACGGTGGAGAGCGGCGGTTGCCGCACATTGGCGTAGACGTGCCCGGGCAGCGAACCTAGCCAGGCGTCAACGGCATTTATGGTCTCGGGCGTGCATGTGAAGTCGCGCCCCTGGATGACCTTTTCGGCGAGCCTCAGCTTTTCGTCGGCGACACGCGGATCGGCGTCCCAGACGGTGAGCGTCGCTGTGACGTAAGCCTGTCCGGCATAGTCGGCGCCCAGTTCCTGCAGGGCGAGATCGGCGTCGGCAGCCTTGTTGGCCGCATCTGTGTCGACCAAGGCAGCAGCCTCGTTGGTCATCACCTCCTTGAGGATCGCTGCGATCGACTTGCGCTTGGCGAACCATTGCCGCCTGATCTTGGTAAGGAGCTTCGTGGCGTCAGTCTTGTCGAGGAGGATGGCGCGGGTCGACCAACGATAGGGGAATGCGAGGCGATTGAGCTCGTCGAGGATTCCAGGTGTGGTCGCGGTCGGAAAGCCGATGATGGTGAGAATGCGAAGATGTTGGTCGCCAAGACGTGGCTCGAGGCCACCGGTCAGGGATCGGTCCGCGAGCAACGCGTCAAGATGCATCGGCGTCTCGGGAACGCGCACTCGATGGCGTTCGGTCGAAACGCAGGCATGAAGGTAAGACAGGGTTTCGACATCGTCGAGCCATGCGCAATCGGGCATGAAGCCTTCGACAAGTTGCAACACGCGGTCGGTACGGTCGACGAAGCCGATGACGATCTCGTGCGGATCGACGCCGCTTTCGGCTTTGCGTTCGTAGAGCCAGCTTTCCGCCCGGGCGGCGTCCTCGGCCGGCGGCAGATAAATGAATGTCAGGAAATAGCTGGATTCGTAGTGGGCCCCGGTCTCTTCGAAGCCGGCCTTGCGTTCGGCATCGACCAGGGCGGAGGCGGGGTCAGCGAATGTGCTTTCCGGATAGGCGCCGGCTGCATGACGCTGGGCTTCGACGAAGATCGCCCAGTTCGAGCCGAGGCGTCGGAAAGCATTGTTGAGCCGGCTTGAGATGCCGACCAACTCAGCTGCGACCGAACTGTCGAGATCCGGGCCGCGGAATCGGGCGCTGCGCTGGAGACTGCCATCCTTGTTGAGGACAACGCCCTGGCGCACCAGAGCGGCCCAGGGCAGGAAGTCCGAGAGACGGGCATTGCGGTTTCGATATTCGGCAAGGTTCATCATGGCGATCACCTCACGCCCCGAGGTGGCCGGGGATGCGCAGATGCCTGCGCACAACGTCGGCGAACATCGGATCGCGCTTGGCGGCCCAGACGGCGGCAAGATGGCCGATCAACCCCAGCGCGATCCCGATGATCCAGAGCCGCAGGCCGAGCCCGAGGGCCGCAGCCAGTGTGCCGTTCAGGATGGCGATCGAGCGTGGGGCGCCGCCGAGCAGGATGTGTTCTGAAAGCGCCCGATGAACAGGTGCGCTGAACCCTGGGACCTGTTCCTCCATCAGACGAGCGCTCCGCCGCCGAAGCTAAAGAAGCTGAGGAAGAAGCTCGATGCGGCGAAGGCGATCGAGAGGCCGAAGACGATCTGGATCAGCCGCCGGAAGCCGCCCGAGGTGTCGCCGAAAGCGAGCGTTAGACCGGTCACGATGATGATGATCACGGCGATGATCTTGGCGACCGGGCCTTCGATCGACTGAAGAATCTGCTGCAGTGGCTGTTCCCAGGGCATGGACGAGCCCGCGGCGTGTGCGACAGGGGCGACAGCGAGTGCGAGGGCGGTGACCGAGCAAAATGCCGCGATGCGGCGTCCGGCTCGGGAAAGGGGCGAGGTCATGCGGACGTTCCTTCGTTGTTGGAGGGGATTGGTGCGATGCGGTAGTCGCCACCGGGGCCGAGCCCTTCGACGCGGGCAAGTTCAGCCAGTCGTCGGGCGGACCCGCGCCCCGAAAGCACCGCGACAAGATCGATGGTTTCCGCGATCAGTGCGCGCGGGACGGTGACGACGACTTCCTGGATGAGTTGTTCGAGGCGCCGCAGGGCGCCAATGCCAGTGCCGGCATGGATGGTGCCGATGCCGCCAGGATGTCCGGTGCCCCAGGCTTTGAGGAGATCGAGCGCTTCGGAGCCGCGCACTTCGCCCACGGGAATGCGGTCGGGCCGCAGTCGAAGTGACGAGCGAACGAGATCGGAGAGGGAGACGACGCCTTCTTTGGTGCGAAGGGCCACGAGATTGGGCGCAGCGCATTGCAGCTCGCGTGTGTCCTCGATCAGGACGACGCGATCTGAGGTTTTGGCGACTTCCGCAAGAAGAGCATTGGTGAGCGTGGTCTTGCCGGTCGAGGTGCCACCAGCGACGAGAATATTGGCGCGCGCGGCGACTGCCTGACTCAGGGCCGTTGCGTGCTGCGCTGTCATGACGCCGGCTGCGACGTAGTCGTCGAGGGTGAAGATGGCGACGGCCGGCTTTCGGATCGCAAAGGCTGGTGCTGCGACGACGGGTGGCAGCAACCCCTCGAACCTCTCTCCCGTTTCGGGAAGCTCGGCCGAAACGCGTGGATTGCCAGGATGTACCTCGGCGCCGACATGGTGGGCGACGAGGCGAATGATGCGTTCGCCGTCCGCGGCCACAAGCGTGCAACCTGTATCTTCAAGGCCGCCGGAGAGACGGTCGATCCAGATCCGCCCGTCGGGATTGAGCATCACCTCGGCGATCAACGGATCTTCAAGGAATCCAGCGATCGCTGGGCCCAGCGCGGTGCGAAGCATGCGCGCACCGCGCAAGGATGCTTCGGAATGTCGTTGAGAAGTTGCCACATCGTCCCCGTTCTGGTGCGGGTGGCGCGCCGCGCGACCCTGATCGGGGATGATTAAGGGAGCCAGAAATCAGGCAGGTTCAACAGATTTCACGAAGCGTAGTAGAGCAGCGTGCAATTGCAGGAAAAAGGGCGGGGCAGAGGGCCGCATCCGCATGCGCGTTCGCCGAGAAAGCCCCGGCTGGAGGCTCGCGGGTGGCTGGCGGTTCAAAGCAGCATGCCCAGATCGCTCTCGAGATCAGCCGGAGTTCGACAGCACCATTGAGGACGGCATGGTCAATAGATTAACCGGCCGAGGGCAATCATGCCAATCTCGACGGCCTCATTTGCGTCCAGAGTATAAGTGAACTCCGGATCGCCCATAGCCTGCGCCAGTTCTTGGGCTTCGGACAGTTCGATTTCAGACATTCCACCACCATGTAAAACTGCACCAGCATTCCGCATTGTCAAGCACGCGATCAACCCCGGGGCAGGACGAGACCTTCCCAGCACAGGCCAGCGAGGTACGTGTCTAGGCAGACCCGACAATGCTGAGCTTCAGCCGTGATTTAGCCAATCCTAACGTAAGGGCAAGCGATGAGCGCGGGTGGGCTTCCAGCCAATTCAACCACACATAGCCAGCCGGGCATTACGCCGATTTGTAGCTGAAAGAGACGCGGTTTTTGCCCTGAAGTTTTGCCTCGTATAGGCATCGAGAGGCTTGACGCAGGCTTTCTGCTGCATCGGCCGAGCCGCGGATCTCCGCGCCGCCTATGCTGACCGTTGCCCTGACGCTTCCGCGACCGCTTTTCATCGAGGGGATCGTCTCAACTTGCCGTCTGATGATGTCTGCCCGCAACATCGCGTTCTCCTTGTCGACGCCGCCTAGGATGACGCCAAACTCGGTGCCGCCGGTTCGGGCAACAACGTCGCCGGGTCGCGTTGCGTACAGAAGAGCCTTAGCTATACGGACCAAGGCCTCATCCCCTTTGGCATGGCCGTGCCGGTCGTTGATCTTTGTGAAATCATCAGCATCGATCAGGAGAAGTGTGTCGCAGTCTTCATCACGACGCGCACGAGCCAGATGGCTAATGAAGGCCTCGCGATTAAAAAGTCCTGTCGCCGGATCGTGGCTGGTCGCATAGTTGAGTTTTTCGTGCGTCTTTCTCAATGCCGCATGCGATTTCGCGAGCGCCTCACTGGCTTCCCTGTACAACTCGGACTGATGGAAAATATACGAGGCGACCGGCATCGCGATCACAATAGGAATCACGGTGCATTCGATCCAGCTGAGCCAGTCGATCGGCATTCCAAGAGCTAATCTGGTGGAAAATGAAAGTGCAAAGGTCGAAATGATCGCAATGGCGCTCACGACCGCTGCCTTAGCAAGGATGAGATTCCGTCTAGTCATTTTACTATATTAGAGCAACCTAAGTAAAACATCCCTTACTAGGCGGATGGGGGTTTTCCAAAACGCGTAACCTGACTAATCCATGGTGGGAACAAATTGTGCGGTCGCAGCCGGGGTATTTCCTTTCGCCCTAAGAACCCGCCTATTGTCACATCTACGGATTCAATTGCCCTCAACATCTTCGGGAATCTCGCGCAGGAAGCTCTGGCCCTTCTGAAGCCGCTTGCCGAGCGTTTCTACGAAGCCGTCGAAACGCTCGCGGCCTTTGGCCTGAGCCGCAGCTTGCGCCTCCGGCGGGAGTGGTGGGGTGATCGACAACCAGAAGCGCACAAAAAGGGCGAGTGTTTCCGCGGTGACGCCAAGATCGCGCTCCATCCGCTGGACCTGCCTCGACAGTCGGTCGAGCCGGCGTGCGAAAGCTGCTTCCCGCACATCTGAGTGGTCGGGCGACAGGAACGAGCTCACCGCCGCCTCCACGATGGCCGACCTAGGCAATTTCTTGCGGTCGGCAAGCTCGTTGATGCGCCCGATAAGTTCCACCGGCAGGGTCAAGTTAAGACGGTCGCGCATGTGCTTAGAGCTCCATTCCGTCGCCCGGATCGAGCGAGACTTGGCGAGCGATGCCGCTCATCTGGCGGCGTAGCGTCTGACGCTGTCGAGCGGTGTCCTCCGGCTCGTCGTCGAGGATATGCGCGAACTCCTCGGCCGGCTTCTGGTCAGCGGTTTCCTTTGCGATCGCGACGTGTTCGGGAAGTTCCGGTTCGCGGCGCAGGCCGGCATTGGCGCTGTCAGGCCCTTCAGCGACTGCAGGTACTGGGTCGGGCTTCTGCGGCAGGACTGTCGACCAACTGTCGCAGCGAGGGGTCTTGCCCAATTTGGCCGGATCCGGCGGCTGCATGATGCGCTCGCGGAAGCGCGCATCCTCATAGTAGCGCGCCTTCTTTGCCCGGATCGGCGGCGTGCCTGCGATCATGACAATTTCTTCGGACGGTGGAAGTTGCATGACCTCGCCGGGGGTGAGGAGGGGGCGCGCCGTTTCTGAACGCGAGACCATCAGGTGCCCAAGCCATGGCGAGAGCCTGTGGCCGGCATAGTTCTTCATCGCCTTCATTTCGGTGGCTGTACCGAGAGCATCGGACACGCGTTTGGCTGTCCGCTCGTCATTGGTCGCGAAACTCACGCGCACATGGCAATTGTCGAGGATCGAGTTGTTGGCGCCGTAGGCTTTTTCGATCTGGTTGAGCGACTGTGCGATGAGAAAGCTCTTGATGCCGTAGCCGGCCATGAAGGCAAGCGCGGACTCGAAGAAATCTAGGCGGCCGAGCGCCGGGAACTCGTCGAGCATCATGAGGACGCGGTGCTTGCGTTCCATTGCGTGCAGGTCCTCGGTCAGCCGTCGGCCTATCTGGTTGAGGACGAGACGGATCAGCGGCTTGGTTCGGGAGATGTCCGAGGGTGGTACGACCAGATAGAGCGTCGTTGGCCTTGAGTCCGAGGTGAGATCAGAGATGCGCCAGTCGCAACGCCCAGTCACTTCCGCGATGACCGGATCGCGATAAAGGCCAAGGAAAGACATGGCGGTCGACAGCACGCCGGATCTTTCGTTGTCGGATTTGTTGAGGAGCTCGCGTGCCGTCGATGCGACAACGGGATGCGGGCCGGCCTCCCCGCGATGCCTCGTCGTCATCATCGCTGCGAGTGTCGCTTCGATCGGACGGCGCGGATCGGAGAGAAAGGCTGCGACGCCGGCGAGCGTTTTTTCCTCCTCAGCATAGAGGACATGCAAGATCGCGCCGACGAGAAGGGAGTGGCTGGTCTTTTCCCAGTGGTTGCGCTTGTCGAGCGAGCCTTCGGGGTCGACGAGGATATCGGCGACATTCTGTACATCGCGCACCTCCCATTCACCGCGACGAACCTCGAGCAGGGGATTGTAGGCGGCTGATTTTGGATTGGTCGGATCGAAGAGCAGCACGCGACCATGCTTTTCGCGGAAGCCGGCCGTGAGTTGCCAGTTTTCGCCCTTGATGTCGTGAACGATTGCCGAGCCCGGCCAGGTCAGGAGCGTAGGCACCACAAGGCCGACGCCTTTGCCAGAACGTGTCGGCGCAAAGCACAGCACATGCTCGGGCCCGTCATGGCGCAGATAGTCGTGATCGAGCCGGCCAAGCACGACTCCGTCTCGGCCGAGAAGCCCAGCGGCCTCCACCTCCTTCTTTTGGGCCCATCGTGCGGAGCCGTAGGTCTGGACGTTCTTGGCCTCGCGAGCGCGCCAGACCGACATGCCGATGGCGACGGCGATAGCGATGAAGCCGCCTGAGGCCGCAATGAAAGCAGCCTTGTTGAAGATCTCGGGCGCGTAGGCGTCGAAGAAGTACCACCACCAGAAAAAGGCGGGCGGATAGTAGATCGGGACACCACCGAGACTGAACCAGGGCGTGCCGAGTTGCGCCTGATACCCAAGCTGCCAGGCAACATATTGGGTCGCGGCCCAGGTGGTGACGATCACGATCAGGAAGACCACCGTGATTTGGCCCCAGAGGATTTTGGTCGCCGACATGCGTGATCCTTTTCCGTCGTTGTCAGAGGCCGAGGTCGCGCTTGCGTCCCGACAGTTCGATGCCGCCGGCCACCTTCGCGACGCCGGCGACATGCTGGCCGAGCTTGCGGTCGAGATCGCGCGACCAGGGCACGAGCTGGAAGCCGAGACCGTCGTCAATCATGGCGAAGCGGCCAGAAGAGAGGGCAAGGCGCTGGCGCACGACGCCCGTGACGCGGTGCCCGGCTTGCGTCTTCACATGCGGCAAGCCGGTCTCGGCCGAAAGCTTCTCGCCGACGGCCTCGAGCTCGCGGCGGCGAAGCGTGGCGGGGAGATCGCGCTGCATGATGATGCGCTGGCCGTCGCGCCGGGAAAGACCCTCATCGGCGAGATGTTCGGCGCGCGCTTGCATGGCCTCGCGTACCTCGCGACCAAACCCGGTCTGCGACATCGACATGGCATCGCGCTCGACAAGGCGATGATCGATCCAGGTAGCACCGGGTGCTGTGACCTGCGCTTGAAGGTCGAGGTCAGATCGCATCGCAAGCACCAAAGTCGGGCGGCGGTCGTCCGTGCCATTGAGCCGACGGACTTCGACAATGCCGCCATTTGCGGGAGCCTGGTCGAAAGCTTCGACGCCCCGGAAACGGACATGGTGGGCACGACCGTCAACCCCGTCGATGACGGCGTAGGCCTCGCCGGTCAGCTCGTTGTGAAGGCCGCGACCGACTAGGCGCCCAACGATTGGCGAGCCAGAGGTTCCGCCGTCGACCACATAATCGCCAACGCCGCGATCCTGGCCGCGCTCCGTGAAGGCGCGGTGCATCGTCTTGATGATATCGCCGCGCATGCCGAGATCGCGCAATGTGCGTTCGGCTTCGAGACTAACGACCCATTGTCCTGATTTACCCTGGATGGCGAGCCCCAGCTTCTCGATATGCTGGAGCCGGCCGACCATGAGGCGGCGAAGTGCCGGATCAGCTGGGGCGGATCGGTCTGGCCTGAGATCGACATAGCCGGTCTCATCGGCGGCGCGCTGGATCTCTTGGTCGATCCGCGTCCAACGTTCGGCAGTGATTTCTTTTTCAAGTGCGCTTCGGATTTCGTGCTCCGGCTTCGGACCGAGCTCGATGTCGACGAGATCGTCGGCGCGGGAGCGCAGGCCGCGGCTGATGTAGTCGCGAGAGATGACGAGGTCGGCGCCGACGTCGTCGACGCCGCGCATGAGCACATGCACATGCGGGTTGTCTGTGTTCCAGTGGTCGACGGCGATCCAGTCGAGGCGCGTACCAAGATCGGCTTCCATCTGGCGCGCAAGATCTCGGGTGAACGCTTTGAGATCGGTCATCTCGGCTGCGTCTTCTGGCGAGATGATGAAGCGGAAGTGATGCCGGTCGTCCTTGCAGCGATCGGCGAAGCCGAGGTCGTCGGCACGGTCGGTGCTGGCGTCGAACATCACACCCTTCTCCCCATCTCGGCTGACGCCCTCGCGCTTGAGATAGGAGACGTGGGCGGTGAGCGGTGCTGAACGGAATGCCCGCCCCTGATGGCGGGCGATACGCGCCTTGATGACGACGCGGCGATGCGATGAGAAGATGCGGGATCGTCCGAAGACATTGCGTCCGCGTCCGAAGGTCGAGTGGCCGAGCCGGCGTCCCGGCTTGCCTGGTGTAGCGCCGCCAGTGGTGTGGCCGGTGCGTTTGGCCGCGGCGAGCACCTGATTGACGAAGCTCTTGGACTTCGGCGACTTCGTCGAACGAATGCGGCCTGGCTTGATGAGGAAGTCGCGGTCACCCTCGTTCATGGCCGTGTCCAAGTCGTGACCGAAGGCTGGTCGTGCATGTCCAAACATTGAAAGCATTGGAAAAATTCGGGCTATATGCCCTCGACCGACCGGCATGCACCGGAAAACGCAAGCCATGCCAATGGCTTAACGCGTTTCGGGCAGGCGCTTTTATCTCGCCGTCCTCTGTCGTTTCTCCAGCACTAACGCCGTACCTTCCCCATCGCTGCCGGATGCCCGCCACACACCGCCATCCTGCGACGACAGTCAAAACTGGTCTCCCATGCCGGTGCGCGCGGCGAAGAGGCCGTTTGAGCGCGGCGTGATGGCAACGGCATCGGGCATAACGGAGCGCTCCGCGGCTGCACTATTCTCGCGCTCGGACAGCGTCGGCTCAGTGCCCACGGGGGCTCGAACGAAAAGCGGCGAGCGGCGCCACGGCAGCGCTTCCGGGCCACTAGTTGCCACCGGCGTCGACGCCGGCTCGGTGAGTGAACCGCCATTGATCAGAGGGGAAAGAGTTTCGACATAGGCAAGGGTTTCGGCCGGTAAAGGGTGGCCGGCGAGATAGGCTTCGTAGCGTGTCGGGCCCGCATTATACGCCGCGAGGAAACCCGGCGATCCGAAGCGATCGTGCATCTCATGCAGATAGGCGGTGCCCGCCAGGATGTTGTCGCGCGGCTCGAACGGGTCCTGTCCGAGCGGCCATCGACCGCGTAGCTCCTCCCAGGTACCAGGCATGATCTGCATCAGGCCAAGCGCGCCGGCGCTGGACACGGCGCGCGCGTCGCCTGCACTTTCCTTGCGTATGACGGCGCGTATCCAGGCAGCCGGAACTGCGAAGCGTCGAGAAGCTTCGGCTATGTGGGCGGCATAAGGATCACTAGGCTCCGATTGATGTATTGCATTGGCTTTCGCAATGGACGGGCCGACCGAGCAGGCCGACAAAAGGAGGCCGGAAAGAAGACGAAGCGCGAACCGGCGAACCGGCTGTCGCTGTCCGGCGGCCGATCGGCTGCGCGTTGGGCGCAGCCGAGAAGCGATTGGAACGTTGCGGCAGGGCATCGCTCAAGCCGTCTCGCCGCGGTCGCGTGGACGGCTCCAGTGCAACGACCATGTGGTCGCGTCGTCACTATTCCGGAACAGGCGTGCGCGGATCGGTTCGTGGAAGGTCGGGTCGTCGAGCTGCAACGAAATATACTCCCCGGCCTTCTCGCTGGTGCGTGTCCAGCCTGCGCCGACCTCCGGCCCGTCGTCGGTGCCGCGCAGCACGCGATAGTCGGGTGTGTTGTCACCGTCGCCCGGTTCGACCGGTACGATGGTGAGTTCGAGGTCGAGCGTGAATGTGTGGATGCGGCCCGAGTAGCTGTCTCCTTCGCGCGTGAACAGTCCGATCTGTGGCATGGCTAGCTCCTTTTCTGGTTCGGCGGTGATGGGGGCGGCGGCGAGACGGACGCTGCCGCTGGCGCGCTCACCGCGTTGAAGCGCGCCATTCGAAGCGGCCGTCACCCTCCTCGTCGGTCCAAAGAGGGATGGCGCGGCCAATGATGCGGTCGATGGAAATGGGGCCGAAGTAGCGACCGTCGAGGCTGTCGCGGACCTCCCAGTTCATGAGGAAGATTTCGTCAGCGGGGATGCGCAGGCATCCACTCCAGGCCGGCAGTGTACCGCCCGCGCGATCGTGCTCGAGCGCGGTGCCAGCCTCGATGCCGTCGACTGTGATGAGAACGTTCGAACGGCAGACGGTTTGCCCGGAGACTGCGCGAACGCGCTTCAGGAGCGGAACGCCTTTGGCCAGGTAGTTGCGCGCGGCGAAGAAGATCGCGAGCGGCTCCGGCGCGTCGACGGCGACAAGATCAGTGACTTCGAGCGGACTGTCGAAGTCGATCGAGTAAAGGCCGATCGGTGCACTGGCCGAAACATTCCAGATCAGCCTGATCGGCATCGGTGTGAGCGCCGGATAGCCGACGCCTGTCGCAGCGAGTACCGTCGTCAGGACGGTGCTGAGGCGGCTCATGGCTTCGCCTTCAGGCGCAGAAGGAAGCCGCGATGCTGGTCGAGCGTGTACGCCCGTGGCTCTTGGCTAGCTGTCATTCGGTTGTGGATGTGTCGCCAGTGATCGGGCGATACGGCTTCGGGATCGATACCGAGACGTTCAATCGCATCGATCACCTGAAGCACGCGCTCGACTTTGGGCCAGCTATCGATCTTGAGCAGGATGTCGCCGCCTGGACGGACGAAAGGCAGCGTCTGATAGGCTTCGCCGCGGGCGACCGCACGCACAATGTCGATCCGTGAGATCACTGTGCCGAAGTCATTGGAAGCCCAACGGACAAAGGCGAAGATCGTGCCGGGCTGGAAGGAAAGGATGCGACGGCGGCGATCGATACGTTGTTCGTGCGCTGCCCGACCGAAGCGGATCCAGTGCTCGATCCTCTTTTCGACAAAGGTCAGTTCGACATGGGTGAGGAGTGCTGCGTTCATGACGAGCTCTCCGCAATTATGGGGCAGTCATCCTCATGCCGGCGAAGGCAGGGGTGCGTTAGAAAGATTCTGAAAGAATCTGGGTTAGAGACGTTACGGTGGCCGCAAGGCACTGGAATCCGACGAGGAATCGTCAATTCCGGTCCCCGATAGCACGAAGGTCGGGTCCCCGATGGCACGACAGGGGTGGTCCCCGATAGCACGAGCGTATTCACAGCTTATCCCCGAATCGCGTGGATGGTTTCCGCTCCAGGCGTGGCGAAGTGAAAGCGGCCGGAGTGGTGGTGACGAAGGTGAGGACATCAGGACCGTCAACCTGGTGTTCGATGCCGAGGCGGTAGCCAGGCAGGGGTTGTCGTCGGGCGATGTCGCGCAGGTCATATGCAAAGTGCTTGAGCGGCGAGAGGCTGCCGGACTTATGGTGCAGATGGGCGAAGCCGAACCTCCAGCCGTATTGCTGGTGTCCGCCATGCTTGCGCACGATGCGGTAAAGCCAACGCTCGAGGCCCCCGGTCAGTTCGAAATATGTCCGGTCGATGGTCAGCACGAGCGCGTCATCGAGGACCGCGCGATAGAACCAATCCGGCAGGATCAGTTCGACGCCGACTGGCCGTCCATCGCGGTCGGTCCGCTCTTGCCATTCGTTGAGCCAGGAGAAGCGATGGCGCCGGCCCTCGGCTGGCTGGCGGATGGAGGTCGCGATCGTGGTCGACTGGAGACGATCAAGCGCGGCTTTCAGGCGCTGATAGTCGCGTGAGCTGACGCCGCGCCCGGTAAAGGTTAGGATCTCGTAGGGCGTCGCAGCCATCAGCCGTGATGTCCGTAGTCCGGCATCGCGGGCGTTGACGATCTGGCTGGCGGCCCAGATTAGGATGTCTGCGTCCCAGATCGTCGCCATGCCATGATCCGGTATGGCTTCCACCCTGATCGTTACGCCACCGGCCTTGAAATCGATGGGTGCCGTGCGTCTGGATTTTGCGAGGGAAAAGAATGGATAGGCCATGAGGTCCTGTGCATCGCGAGGAGCGAAGTCGCCGGGGAGCGCATGGAACAGATCAAGCTGTCCGCGCTCTGAAGGTGGGCGAGTCCGCGCCGACAAGGGGAACAGCCGAGCGATCAGCGGGCCAAGCGGTCGGCATGTGCCGCAGGCATAAGGGAATGGCGTTTGGCCGGAAGCACGGTGCCCCGTGGGTCGGAGGTCGAGGTCATGGCTCCGCGATTGGCCCAGGCCTGGAGATCGTCGATGGCATAGACGACCCGGCCGCCGAGCTTGCGATAGTCGGGGCCTGTCCCGTAGGTGCGGTGCTTTTCGAGCGTCCTGGCCGACAGGCTCAGAAACGTAGCCGCTTCCTTGGTGCGCAGAAAGCGTGGCGGCAAGCCGGCGTTTCGACCGTTCATCGGGTCATCTCCATCGCACTTGTGAAAGCCGCTGAGATCGAGCGGCGGACATGGGCTATGATGGAGAAGGGCTCCGGCGTTGTTCAGGTGCGGAATGGATGGAGCCTATTTCGCACGGACAGGCATTGCCACCGGACTTTGGCAACGAGCAGTCAGGCTTCGCGCCGCCGGAACCGCAGGAGCTGGCGGTAGCCGCCGTCAATCATTCTGTGGCCATCGCGAACCAGGCGCAGCGTTGTGTAACGAAATGGCGAATCCTGCCATTCTTCAGCGACAATGAAGCGAGGACCGAACAGGGCGTGGGCTATCTCGAAATGGGAAGCCCCTTCGATTCGGCCGTCGAGAGCGCGAAGCATATGGCCGAGGCGAGTGCGTTGCGATGATGTCAGGCGTTTATCGGGCACGCCGCTTCCCTTGGACGATCTGAGAAATCTATCCAGGGACGACAGTCGTTCGGGCGCCTTGGCGTCGAGAGGTACTATCGCGGCGAGGGGACGCGCGCTATCGGTGCCGTAAAGCAGCGCAATCTGACAGCTATTTGCCGCCGACAGGGTGCGCAGGTGCTCACCTAGCTCATCACGCTTTGAAACCGCCGGCGGCAAAGCGGCGACGACGTCCGCATCGTCTGCCAGCAGCGGCGGCGTGTTGATGAGCAGGACAACACCCGGATCTACCTCGGGTGTCCAGTAAACCGGCTGCTTGGTTGCCGGGCGATCAGGATTTGCTGGAAAATCGAAGCCCCCACTGCGACTGCAGCTCATTCGGGGAGATGGCATTCGGCGTGGGGTTGATTTGCTGCATGTCTGCGAATTCACGCTGATAGGCTGGATTGCGGCGGAGGAATTCCCAGGCGAGGGCATCTGGAGGCACGTTGCTTATGAAATCGTAGGCCTGCGAGCTACGCCACTCAGACGAATCCGGCTTCATGCATCCTCCTGCGATTTGCGGACCATCCGCGTAAAGCAGTGGAAAAGCAGAGAGAATCCCAAAAAACCGGGATTGACCGGAAGTGATTGATGGGCTGCGCGCCTATTCAGGCCGTGTGATGAAGTCGGCGCCCGACCATCACGTTTTCTCTTGAGGCTTTGTCATGTGCTGGCCGCTCACATCGCCCCGACATCGGTCACGAGCTTGAACAGGCAGTCTCCGGGGGCAGCAAGGGCTGGCGCGCGGCGGCAGGCCACGAGGCCTGGCTGAGAAAAGCAGACTTCTTCGGGCGGCTTCTGGGAGCCTTCGACAGGGAAAATCAAGCCTGCGGTTTGACCGGTGTCGACAGAGTCGCCGAGTTCGACAGCAGGTTCGAAGATGCCATGAATGGGGGCATAGGTGAACGCGCCCCTCCCGGCGACCCGCATCAATCGGACAGGCGGTGCCGGTTTGGTTTCGGCATTGGGCAAGACGCCGATGTGCTTGAGGACGCGGTAGATGCCCTGGCTGGCGATGGCCTCGCCTGTCGTTGAGAAGGTACCGCCTCCTCCCAACTCGGTTGTGAGGGTTGGAACGCCAAGAGCCTGGGCAACTGCAGAAAGAGTGGTCGCCCCTCCGCCACCGCTGCCGTCGCTGATGGATCCGATGGGAGCGCCGAAGACCTGCAAGAGTTCCATGAGTCTTGCTGTTTCGGCTCCCGTTTTGCCAACGCGTATCAGGCAGCAGGCAAGATATGACAGGGATCTGCCACCTGAATGCAGGTCAATGACAATGTCGGCCATCGCAAGCAGAACCGAGCTGACATAGTGGGCGATCATCTGGGTTGGAGTGCCGTTCGCCTCGCCTGGGAACAGGCGGTTGAGATTGCCTTCGTCGAGGGGGGAGAGACGTCGCCCCGCAACGACGGCGGGATAGTTGAGCGCAGGCAGAATGAGGATACGACCGCGCACGTCGTGGGGTTCGACCTGCCGAGCCAGCTTGCCCAGTGCCACCTGGCCCTCATACTCATCGCCGTGATTGCCGGCGATCAAAAGTGCGGTCGGCCCGGCGCCGTTCCTGATGCAGGTGATCGGGATCGGAATGACGCCATAGGCGGTCTGGTCAGTCGAGAACGGCAGTCTCAGCCAATCGTGCTGCTTGCCGTCCCGGTCAAAATCAAGAGTTGTCCAGATGCGCGTCTCGCCCGCCGGCGACATCTTCATGTCAATGCAGCAGCGTGTTGAGGAAAGACTGGGCGCGGGGATGACTGGGCGTTGTAAAGAACGTCAGCGGCGAGGCCTGTTCGACAATGCTGCCCTGATCCATGAACACCACCTGGTCGGCAACCTCGCGGGCAAAGCCCATCTCATGGGTGACGCAGATCATGGTCATGCCCTCGTGGGCCAGCCCGGTCATGACGTCGAGCACCTCCTTGACCATTTCGGGATCGAGTGCGGAGGTTGGTTCGTCGAACAGCATCAGGCGCGGGTTCATGCACAGCGCTCGCGCAATCGCCACCCGCTGCTGCTGTCCGCCTGACAGTTGTGCTGGGTATTTGTCGGCCTGTTCGGGAATGCGGACCTTTTCCAGGAAATGCCGCGCCAGGCTTTCGGCTTCGTTGCGCGGCATGGAAAGAACCCTGCGCAGCGCAAGCGTGCAGTTCGACAATACAGACAGATGCGGAAACAGGTTGAAGCTCTGGAACACCATGCCGGTCTGCCGGCGGGCCAGTGCCGTCTCCCTGGCATTGTCGCCCAGGCGGATCGTGCCAAGTGTGACGGTCCCCTGCTGGTAGGCTTCAAGTCCGTTGAGGCAGCGGATCAGCGTTGATTTGCCTGAACCAGAAGGTCCGCAGATCACGACGCGGGATCCGCTTGGGATGGTGAGGTTGACCTCCTTCAACACATGGAAGGCGCCATACCACTTGTTGAGCGAGGCGATCTGGACGGCTGGTTTGTCGTCTGTGTGGGTCATGGAGTATCTCTACATATGCTTGAAGATAGCGAGCTAAGTGTTTGGTTCTGTGAGGACGTGATCAGCCGTTGGGTGAGCAGCCGGCCGCCTACCTCGCTGTCGGCCCAAGCAGCCGGGTTTCGAGCCGTTTGATGGCGTATGAGATGAGGAGTGCGAGACCGAGGAAGATCAGGCCGGCGACCGTCAAAGGCTCGGCATAGCGGTAGGTGTCGGATGCAATGTCGAAGGCACGGCCCAGCATCTCCGGCACGGCAAGCACGGCCAGATAAGGCGTCGCCTTGAGGATCGAGACGAAGTAGTTGCCCATGGGTGCCGCGATGTTGCGCAGCATCTGCGGGGCGATGACAAAGATGGTCATATCCATCCTGCCAAGGCCTAGTGCTCTGGCGGCTTCCGCCTGGCCATTGGGAATGGCATCGATGCCGGCCTTGAACACCTCCGCGAGATAACCGCTGTAATAGAGGCTGAGCCCGATCATGCCTGTGGCAAGCGCACCAAGGCGAATGCCGTAAAAGGGCAGAATGAAATACAGGCAGTAAAGCCAGACCAGCACCGGCGTTGCCCTGATAAAGTCGATCAGGAAGCGGACGAACAGACCGCCCCAGCCACCAGAGCGGCGAACAAGCTCGAAGCCGAAACCGATTGCGGAGGCACCAACGCAGCTGACGGCCGCCACCAGCAACGTCATGCCAATGGCGCCAAGGATCGGTGGCACCGTCGAAAGGGCAAAGGCGAGATCAAACTGCACGATACGCCTCCCTTGCCGGGTTGATGCGCCGTTCCACCCAACGGCCGAAAAGTGCGACCGGATAGCAGACGATGAAATAGGCCAGCAGCAGGGAGGTGTAGATCGGTACCGGATCGTATTCGATCTGCGAGATCTCCTTGGCGCGGAAGGTCATGTCGGTGAGCGTCACCAGCGAGACAAGCGATGTCGCCTTCACCAGCTGGATAAGCTGGTTGATGAAGGTCGGGCTCATCGCCACCAGCGCCTGGGGCAGTTCAATGCGCAACAGGATGGTGGAACGCGACAGTCCAAGCGCGTGGCCAGCCTCTTTCTGGCCACGGTCGAGTGCCTGCAGGCCGGCTCTGACGGCCTGGCTGGCATAACCGCCAATGTTGAGCCCCAGCACCATGGCACTGACCGTCATTGCCGACAGTGCCAGTCCGGCCAGGGGCAGGGCGTAATAGAAGACGAACAGCAGGATGATGACGGCGGAGCTGCGCCAGAACTCGATGATCGACGTCACCACGAACCGCGCCGGGCCCGTGGTCAGGTATTGGGCGACACCAAAGACGAGCCCAAAGGGAATGGCAAAGACCAGGCCATAGAGCGTCACCAATGCGGTGACGCGAAAGCCCTGAAGAATGCCGAGCCAGATCTCGAGGATGGTCATTTGCCGGCACCAGCCGTGCCACAGAGCTTCTCGACGGTGACGGTATCAGGCACGATCTCGGTCTCGCCAAAGCCATATCTGGCCATGACCTTGGTCACCGTTCCATCCTTTGTCAGGGCGACAAGCCTTTCATCCCACAGCGCCCGCAGATCCTGGTCTTCGCTGCGGAACGCGACAGCGGCATAAGTTGCCTGTTCGTCCGTCGTCACGAAGGGTGTCGCGCTCTCCAGTCCCTTCAGCTTGCCGCTGGCAAGCAGCCCAATCGCTGTGGGAGACGACAAGACCGTCACATCGATGCGGCCGGAGCGCAGGGCCGAGATGTTGGCCTCGATGTCGGGGAACAGCAGCATGTTGCTTTCCGGCACGCCGGCTACAGTCGCATTCCTGACTGACACGCTGCCGCGGCCGGCACCCATGATGATCTGCTTGCTGACGATATCGTCGAAGCCATGGATTTGTTTTGGATTGCCAGTGAGCACGATGGCTGCGTCATGGACCTTGAGATCGGGTGCACCGAAGGCAACCTGGAGGCAGCGCTCCGGCGTGATGGAAAGACCGGACGCCACCGCATCGAAGCGGCCGGCCAGCAGACCCGGGATCAGGGCGCCGAATTCGGTGACCCTGATGTCGATCTCCTTGACGCCAAGTTCGGCAAAGGCGGCCCTGAGCAGGTCGGGGTGCCATCCCTTTGCCTCGCCAGTGGCTTCATCGCGAAAACCCCATGGCGTCCGGTTGTGAATGCCGATGACAATCTTGCCCTCGCGCAGGATGCGCTCCTTCGTCGTCTCGGCAAGGGCCGGACCACCTGGCAAGGCGACGATCAAAGCAAGCAAAACGCACCACATGAATGCAAGCCGCAGGCGTACAGAACTTCTGAAGGTCATTTCTCTCTCTCCCATTGTTGTAAAAGGTGCTTGCCCGACCGCCGATCCAGGGCACGTCTGATGCGTGGCCGCGTGGCATCGCCTGCCTCGCCTCCCGATCCTGCTATGCGTTCAGCTTCGCCGTGGATGGCTTTCGCGGGCTATGGTGCCGTCTGACTTGGATGCGCGAAGGCGGTTCGTCTCGCCGTCCAGGCCGCGATCCTCAGTGGGCTGGCGCCGGCTATCCGCCGGCAGCGCGTCCGCGCCGCGGTCACCCAGTGCCTGGAGATCCGCCAGGACTGACTGAATTTGCGGCCAGGGAAAGGCCGATGTGTCGTCCATGTTCTCGCCACCGCCGACGATGATCTTCAGCTTGGCGATCACCCCAGCGAATGATTGGGAGGGTGTGGTGGCAACAGCGTCGAGGATCTCGTCTTCGGCCTCAACGGCTTGTGCCTCGGCTGCTCGGGCTCGTGAGTAGCCGACCTCCTGGTCGATCTCGTCCCAACGTGTCTGGTGATCTGCTGGCTGCGGTGCGCTCTGCTGGTCGTTCTCAGTTCGACCGCTTGCTTCAGAAGCCCTCAGGGCATTCCTGATCCTTATCTCGAGGCGCTGCTGCAGCCGGCACAAAACCACGGCCATGTGGTGTGCTTGTTCCCATTCCTGCAGAAGGACCACGCATGGGTCGATGGGCGCAAGCAAGCGCACAGCATGTACAACATCGCTAACTGCCCCATCGTCATGCACAGCACAGCTCTTCCTTCGTCCCCCTTGGATGACGAAAGGCAAAGCTGTGGTATTGTCGGAATCAGCCATGATCCGAGCTCCAACCAGCTTAGGTTTGGTCAGGCTGTATTCGGTGTTCCTGCACCGGATACAGCCGCAGTTCCTTTGATACCGCGAGAGTGAACTGCAGTCTCAAGTAACAGCTAGGTAGCACACGAGTTTAGATTGATCAATTCGAAATCATATGATGCCAACGAAATCACGGGAGCCCAAATCCGTGCGGCCCGGGCGCTGGTGAATTGGAGCGCAAAAGAGCTTGCGAAGACTGCTGGTATTGGCGTTGCAACTGTGAGTCGAGCGGAAGTTGAAGATGGCACCACATCCCTCACTGCGGCGAACGTGAGGGCCATTCGACAGGCATTGGAAGCCGCCGGCGTTGAGTTCGTTTCTAAAAACGGCGGCGGCGTGGGTGTTCGTTTTAGAACTTAGCGCTGGAACGGTGACTCCTTAACCCCGCTTCGGGTTGGAAGAGTTGGCGCATAGTCTACACTCTCCGGCCACCAGCGCGCTCAAAGCGGTCAGTCAGCAATGCGCCCAATGTCAGCCGTAGATGGCAACTCTGCCGGTGCCTGAAAGCAGACATCGCCTACGACTCGCCCGGTGGGTCGTCATTCCGGACAAAGTGGATAGGCGCTTGACGGGATCGCCTTCCCCACTGGAGGGATGGGCATCGCTGGGCACGGGCGTACTGGCCTTGATGGCACCCTGGTTGAAAACAAGACGCGCTTAGTCCTCGCTCTCGTCTGAGGCCGTCTACATCAACTCATGGAGGTACGACTCACTAACGTTCCTCACCGGACCAGCAACGTCAAACGGGTGTGCGATCAGTAGCGGGTTTGGAATTTCATTGGCCAGGATGCGGACCTGAAGAAGGTAACTACCCGGGCCTGATGGTAGGAATGCCAGATCCTCCTCGGCGCGAATCGTTTGACTTGGCCGTATCGTTCCCAACGTGACGTGCGCCATTGGCTCGCTAGCTCGCTCGTCAATGCTCACGCGCTGATTGGCATGCTCAAAGTTGATGGGCAATCTGGCGATGTGGGCCAAATGGGAGGAGTCTGGTTCGTCAGGCATGCAGTCGGCGCGAAGCAGCGACACGGATTCACCTTCCGGGCAACGGCATGTCACTTCTAGATGCGCGTCTCCGAGGGAGAAATCCGATTGGTTGGCCAGCAATAATCTAGCGAATATTACCCGCCTCCAGCTTGATTGGTAGTAAGCACCCTCTCGCCAGTAGTCTTCGTTGACGCGCAGGCTTGAAGCGAAGAATATGTTGCTTCGATCTGCCACGAGGTCGGGCAAGTCCGTTGGGAAAATTAGGAACTCCCTTTCGAAGATATGTGGCAGGGGCTGGTTCTCCGGCGTCTGGAACGATAGCAAAACCTGGGCTTCACCTCGCGCCAAATTGGCTGCTCCCATCATCGCGATCTCTCGGGGAGACGCGATCCCAGTGGCGCTTCCCCGCCGCACGTAGACCAGGTCCTTAGCCAATTTGCCGTAGTCTTTCTTGAGGTAGAAAGGCCGTTGCTGTTTTGGAATAGAAATCACGGCGATATGTTGGCCATTGAACAACCGTTCCTCGTAACGGAAGACCAGCTTGGTCTCCAACTTCCCATTCACGAACTCTTGAAGACGGGCATCATCGATTGCGCCTTCTGGAGACAGCCCGACCACTTCCGCCGGATGGGGTGGGTTCTCCTTGAAGCCCATCAGGATATAGGCGGTGCGATCCCGATGTGTGTTGGCTAGCGCGAGGATGTCCTTCAACAGCTCCGACTTCTCTTCATCGCTGGCCTTGGCAAACGGATAGCGCTCAGCCTTGTAGTCCAGATCGGAACCTTCGCCCCTATAGTGTAACTCCTCAAGCAACGCGTCGGTGAGCATATGCTTCCTTCCCCCTGATTCCCCAGCTGCCCGAAGACAAATTGCGTGCGCCGTCAGAATCCGCTCTTGCCCTTGTTCTGGATAAGCTTCTGGGCCTTTGCCGCAAGCATGGCTTTCTTTTCGTCAATCAGCTCGCTCAGTGCGTCTTCCAGCAGCTCAAAACAATCCAGAAGCGCCTCTTTGTTGGCCTGCCCCTCATGGCTTCCGTAATTCCCGACATGGCGCAGCGCATCGAGAGCATCTTTGTGCCCCGGCTTCATTTTTTCGAACTCGTCAATGCGTTCGGAAAGGTCGAGTGTGTGAGTCTTCATCTTATTCCCCTTCCCCTTGGTCGGCACCTGAAAATGGTCCATCAGACGCTCTACAAAAATCCGGAGGCGGTTCGCCGCAGCCGCTTTGTCCACCCAGTACAGCTCGAATGCTTTCTTGAGCTGCGCCTCGCATTCATGGGGAAGCTTTTTCGAAACGGGGATGATATGTGGAGCGGGCCGGAGGAAGCCGCAGACCAGCATCGTCTCCCATGACTGCCGTTGGTATTCGTAGTCCTCCTGATGCCAGACAGCACGATTGCCGCCGACGACGACAACCTCACCGCAGGACGGAATCTCGCACTTCATCAGGGCGACGAAGCGCTCCACGGTCCAGTCCGGCTCGGAATCGGGGTGGTTTTGCTCTTCCTTCGAATATTCGGTTTCTTCGCTTCGAGGGAAGTTGGGCATTGTAAGCAGAGTGCCCTTTTCGCAGTGGGGGCACGTCCACTTCGGCAGCGATGAAAAACCCGTATCCCACAACTCCCGATCCATACCATCCGCCCCCTCGCAATCCGGAAAAGACGGTTATCGTGAAACGCGTTTACTCTGCAACGGCTGTCCGCCTCCCATGCACAGCCCGAGGACCATTGGCGCGTACGGCATTCAGGTTCCTTGCGCCGGCCAGCATCAGCAAAGAAGGCTTGCGCCTCTGCATCGAAGTCGCTCGGCAGCACATCGTTCAGCCACGCCTGGGACAGCGACCAGCCAAAGGACTTGCCCTGGCTCTCAGCCTTCTCCGCACCAATCTGGTGGCAAATCACATCTTCCGACCGGAGCGGCCACGCACCAGCCGGTAACGGCTGACGTGCACGACCTTGGCCCGCACCAGCAGTCGATCGTTCCTCACCCCTTATTGCTGGGCGAACTCTTGGCATCGGGCGTACCGCGCCGGTAGCAACGGCGAACACTGGGCTCCGCCAATCACTGGCGCTGCCCATGTCGGCCGGCACGTCGCTAGGCGCGGGATGTGTCGCCCAGGAAATCGGTGGGCTTCAGTGCGATGTCGGCGAGCGTGTATCGATCAAGGATGCTCTGGAACGACGACAGCGCGTCGTGCAGCATGGTGGAAAGTTTGCAGCACCGCGTGATTGTGCACTGGTTCCCGGTAGCGAAGCACTCGACCAGTGCGAAATCCGGCTCTGTCAACCGGATGACGTCGCCGATCCGGATGTCTTCTGGCCGGCGACCGAGTTTCAACCCACCAGACCTGCCGCGAACCGCGACAAGATAGCCTGCGCGGGTCAGCGTGTTGGCCACCTTGTTGAGATGCGTTTTCGACACACCGAAGGCGCGCGCTGTCTCTTTGATGGTGAACAGGTGATCCCCCGCGGATGCCGCGAACATAAGCATTCTGAGCGCGTAGTCGGAAAAATTCGTCAGTCTCATTTCGATCCAACCTTCCGCATGCCTGCTTGCCGGTTGTCCGGCAGGTTACAGGCTTTCGGCCGTGATCGGCTCTATGGTCAAGGTGCTTTCACCGCGATTGTGGGCCAACGCAAGGCGGAAGGAATGCGCGATACGCAAAGCCCGTTCCATGAATAGCGCCGCGATCTCCGGCGGACAGAGATTGTTGACGGTTGCCCGAAACAGACCAAGCCATCGCCGGAAATGCTGTTCGCCCAGGCCAGGAAGGGTCAGGTGTGGTGGTAGCGGGAGGCCGTCGTAACGGCCGGTGCGAAGCATCAAGGATGACCAGAAGTCACACATTGTCGTCAGGTGTGGTGGCCAGTCATGCGGCGCAATCGCCTTGTTGAACAGCGGTCCGAGCAGGACATCGCTCCGGATCTTGGCGTAGAAACCATGAACCACGTCGCGGATTATCTGCTCATCCAGTTGTCCGGGCAGCACGCGACCGTCGATGACGATCGTTGTTTCACGTTTTGTGTCTTCGCTCATGCCGGCTCCCAGCGTCAGCGGGCCCGATGCGGCCCTTTGTCGTCCATTTTTGACGGCTGTGCAGGCTTCACGATGCAGATTAAAACATATATCGTCAATATATGTTTATGTCGCACAGCTGTCGCAGGCGATGAAGGAACCCGGATGAAGCTCGAGCCTGACCAGACCGGAGACTATGTCCTGGAGCCAGCATTCCTGGCGCAGCGGCTTTCCATTAAAGAGAACGAACTTCAACGACGAATGCGCCTCGGCCTCGTAACCAGCCGGGTGGAGTGCGGCATCGACGGCGACAAGGGCCGAAAGCGCCTGACCGTGCGCAATCGAAACTCGGTCTGGCGTGCCATCGTCGATGCCGACAACCGTATCGTCAGTGAGGAGTCCTTCGAATTGGGACAAGCTTCGGCGGTGGCAAACTGACACCACCAATCTCTTCCGCGGCGCCAATCAAAGTCCGTTCACCTACAAGCAGGAAATGAAATCATGAACGATCAACATTCGGGCAGTACTCTCGTGCCGATGCTGGTCGCTGGCCTGGTGCTGGTGACCGTGGGCTATGCGGTGATCATGATGTTCGTGTGAACCGTCATCGGAAAGGCTCGCTATCTAAGATCTGAGCGCCGAAGCTGTCGGTCTCCTGTCGGCCCCAACTTGGAAGTCTCCTGACTGGCTGCGGTTTCGCTTAGTGTGAGGGGTCCGAGGCGCGCTCCAATGCTCCACAAATAGCGTCGTTCGCGGTTTCTTTCTAAATTGCCCAGTCGCTTCGCTTCCTTGGATAGCGCGTCCGAAAATCAGAGCCTATATTATGCCCGTGAGGGCTCATGGGCTATTTTACTCGACCTTGGTGGAAAAGAGCTGCAATTCGGGTAGCGCTTCGTAGTCGACCGCCGCAGCAGCAGGATATCTTTGCTGAGGCACCGCGCGATCAGGACTTCTTCCACATCTACCTGCACGACCGGGCAGGCGTGAGGCGCTTCATCGTTCGAGAAATGAACAATGAAGGCGTTCCGGGGCTTTGGTTTGACGACCCGCGAGGACAGCCTCAGGAGCGTCTCGTCACCAATGATGAGTTGAAGGGGATGGCGGTATCGTTCCTGCACACTTACCACTCTGCCCGCTTCACCTACACCACACCACTATCGTTATTCCGGGCTTTGTGGACGTTCTACCCCGCCCGCTCGGTCTGGTGGGACAATATGCTTCAGCGCCAGTTCAACCAGACGGAACTGGTGCGCGGTGATCGTATGAGAGTGCTCAGGCACTTCGTTCAGAAGAACATTGAAAAACCGGACTATCACGCCAGCGTCGTGACGGTGATCGCCGACATCTACACCAGCCGGTCGGTCCTACACCCTCGGTACGACCAGACCGAGAGTCACTATTCGATGATACTCGACTCGCTGGTTCATTCCGGCGACCTCGCTCGAAACGGTGCCACCTACTCTATGAAAGACTTGGCGGTGGCGACGCTGGAGAACATGGAGGCCGAGAAGGAACGTCACGACGACAATATCCGACAGCAGAGTCGCATCGGTTGGCTGACCGCAGCGCTGATTGTCCTAACCATCTTGCAAGCAGGTATTGCGGTCTGGGGTGAACTTACGCCAGACCCGTGACCGTCCAAACTGATCCAGCAAACAACGGCTGAACCTCCAGACCCATCACAGTGAAATTTCTCCTACGCTTTAGCGGCAGACTTTCGCTCTTCTCGGCAAAGAAGACTTTCCGCTTTTGGCCCGCTTCAGTCGGACAGCAAGGCGCCTCGTCTCGATCGATCGAACGAGCTGCAATCATTCCTCCAAGCCGCCTCAGGCGCCGAGAGATTATTAAAGCGGTTCTAAATATAGTTCGCATCTTCGCTAATGATCTAAAACGGATAATCTGCGAATCATATTCTTTGCGAGGCTGGCTAGATTCGCCCGCGTGGGCCTGAGGAAGTTATCGATCACATGGCAAGATGCACGGCACCGAGAGAAGGCCATCGGTCAGCGAGCGCAGCGGCAAACTGTCCTGCATGTCGTGGCCGCTCGCGCTACGGCTATGGCTACAGTAGCGGGTACTCGTCCCCGTCCTATTCGTCGCCTTCCGACTACTCCTCACCGGCAAGCGGTGGAGGCGGTCGAAGCAGCGGAGGTGGGACTGGCCGTGTAAAAGCGAGTTGGGCGAAGCCCGGTTCGGTTGTATTCTACACCCCTGCGGAAGTGCGGGAGCTCACCCCCGTCCGGGCCAACGTTGAAGAACTAGCCTCCACGCGACCGGAACTCCGTGACGTCTTCCTCTGCCATGCTTGGGACGATCGACAGAAAGCTGCCAAAGAACTGAACGACCTTCTTGAGGCACGCGGAGTCCGGGTCTGGTTCAGCGAGAAGGACATTGGCTTAGGCGAGCCGTTCATGCGCTCTATTGACAAGGGATTGGCGAGTTCGCGAGTGGGGATTGTGTTGGTGACTCCCGCTATGCTGAGTACCCTCCCTAAAGGGGGTGTCGCCGACAGGGAACTTTCGGCACTACTGGCGGGCGAGCGACTTGTGCCCATCGTGCATCAGACAACGTATGACGCTCTCCGCGAAGTAAGTCCGCTACTGGCCTCGCGAAACGGGCTAAACACGGCGGAGTCCACGATGGCAGATGTAGCGGCGAAGCTGGCCGAACTGGTCACAGTCTAGGCTGAACCGGGGAACGGCGACCTCACCGGGACCGGAGGTCAAACTCGTCGTCCTTTTTTGGAACGTATCCCATTAACTTCAGGCTGACCGTGTCCGACGATCACTTACGCTCAACGCGCTGAGAATCCGATTGTAGCTAGTGTCCGCTCAACAGCCGCCACGCTACAAGCGGCCCCGGCAAGCCGAATGCCAGGTAACTTTCGAATGGCGGGTTTCGGGTCGCGGCAAATTGGGCAGAAAGACCGCAACGGGGGTCGCGACCGGAACGGCCGCTATTCCATAACCTCATCCGCGAAGCCGACGGACCGTTCCCGGCCCCTAGACGGACATCCCAGTCCGCGAAGCGTCGCGGATTTGAGGACCAACGGCCGGTACGCCTGTACGGTGCCGGCGCAAAAGGAAGCAGCGCATAAAGCGAAGACATCGGCACGTCTGACAGGACAACAATGCCGGGATGATGTCGGAGCAAATTCGCGGCCACTTCGATCGGTTAGCAAGGCGACCTAAGGAGGTTCAGCATGCGCCACGCAGGAGGAACCGGGACTGATCGCCTCCGACGAATGGTCAGCTTGCATAAGCAAGGCCTTCACATTTACTGAGAGTCCCGGCGTAAGGCCGGAGCTTTCCAAGTCAATACCAGTATCCTGGAAGTGACGTACTGGAGCGGCAGTCCCATCATTCGAACAGAGTCTGGTTGTTCGGAGACAGGGCTATGGCAGACGCCGGCGACGATCGCCGATTGGGGCTGGGAACGCTGGCCGATGGGCATGCGATCGCGCATCACGGCGAACTCCTTCAGGGGGTATTTGAGGACGATCATGGCCGCTTCCACCGCGGCCTTGTAACTCTCCCAATTGATAGCCTTCGGTCCACTGCATGGATCGTGCTCGATGAGAGCGGCGATTTTTGTGTCGAGCCGCCCAGCCGGGTAAAGGCGTTACGTGCTGCGCAACTGGCGTTGGCGCATCTCGGGTATCCATCCCTTGGCGGGCGTCTCAAGATCGAGAGCGATATTCCGGTGGGGCATGGCTATGGCTCGTCCACGGCCGATGTCATTGCTTCAGTGCGAGCGGTGGCAGCCGCCTTGGGCGCGAGATTGCTACCCTCGACGAGCAGTCGGTTGGCGGTCGCCGCTGAAGTCGCTTCAGATGCGATCGCGTTTGAAACTGAGGCGTTGCTATTCGCGCAGCGGGAAGGGGGGGTGCTCGAGCACTTCGGCGGTTCGTTGCCGCCGTTTGTCCTCGTAGGTTTCAAGGGAGATACTACTGCTAGGATCGATACGCTCGAACTAGTGCCGGCAAGGTACAGCCGTGAGGAAATCCAGCTCTTCCGCGTTCTTCGAGCAATGGTCGCACGTTCTGTGCACTATCAGGATGCGCACCTGCTTGGCCAGGCGGCGACAATGAGCGCCCGTATCAGCCAGCGGCACCTCCCCAAGCCATATTTCGATGTCGTCGTCGATATCGCAGCTCACTATCAAGCTTACGGGATCCAGGTGGCGCATAGCGGGTCCCTTTTCGGGCTTATGCTCGATGCCAAATCCGCCAGCCGCGAGACTATTCATACAATCATCGCTGCATTGGGAGATCGCGGATTTCAGGACATCGGCATCTTCCCAATCAATGTGGAGGAGGGCACTCATGTCCTTTGACGTGGACTACTTCAGGGCGCTGGAAACTCCCCGTCTTGCTCGGCTTGGCCCAAACGTCGTTGCGGCGGCATTCCCTCTAATGAAGCTGATGCCAGCTCGCTTCATCCTCGATCAGGCCGAAAAGTCGGGAGAGCTGAAGGCCGGCGCCCACATTGTTGAGACAACCTCGGGCACGTTCGGCATGGCAGTAGCCCTGCTAGCTGCAGCGCGTGGATTCCAGCTCACTTTGGTGACTGCGGCAACCTTGATCGACCGAGCTTATCAGGAAAGGCTGGAACGATTGGGCGCGAAGGTCGTCGCACTTGCGGACGAGCGGGGTGATGGGAACCAGACTGGTAGATTGGCACATCTCAGGGCGGTCATGGAGAATGAGCCGGACACTTTCTGGACGCGCCAGTATGACAGTCCGGGCAACTGGCAATCCTATGCCCGCCTTGCCGAACTGTTCGTTCGTTCAGTAGGCCAGGTTGATTGGCTTGTCGGTTGCATTGGCACCGGAGGCTCGCTGTGCGGGACCGGCACTTTCCTGCGCCAGGTTTATCCGCATCTGAAGATTGCCGCTGTCGACACGCATCGCAGCGTGCTGTTCGGGCAGCCCTTGGGCAAGCGAATGCTGCGCGGGCTAGGCAACAGTGTCATTCCGGCAAATGTCCGGCATCATCTGGTCGACGAAGTACACTGGGTTGGTGCCTATGCCGCCTATCATTCCGCTCATTCGCTCTTTCGCAATCAGGGGATATTTATGGGGCCGACGAGCGGAGCCGCGGGGCTCGTCGGCGAATGGATCGGCCGAACCAACCCGGATTCAGTCGTCGCGGTCATCATGCCCGACGAAGGACATCGTCATTCCAACACGGTCTATGACGACAAATGGTTGGCTGCACTCCCAGGTTGGCCGTGTGCCCCCGTTCGCGGACCCGAAACCCTTGTCACGATCGAGCCGCGTGACGAATGGGAATGGACAAGGTTCGCGTGGTCGAGAAGATTGCTGGACGAAGTTCCGCGGCCAGTAGCAACAAGCTAAATCAACGCAACGGAAAGTCTCAGCCGTGTTCCGCTCGCCAGGAGCTGTTCCACTTAACCAGTGCGATCCAGCTGGAGCTTGGTGGCTGCCGGATGGAACATTCCGAGGGGGCAGTTGAAGCTGCCCGGAAGCCATATGTCGTGGCTGCTGGGGATTATTGCCGACGAACTATCTGTTGCCATCTCCGCTCAATGTACATTCGGCAAGTTCGCGCGATGAACCTTCGTAATGTATTTGGTCTGAATCTGCAGCGCCTGCGTCGCGAGCGCCGGTTGTCGCAAGAGCAACTGGCTCATCTTGCCGGTTGCGCCCGGGCCTATCTCAGCGGGGCTGAAGCTGGGCGCCGCAATGCAACCCTCGACATGGTAGAGGCGCTGGCGATGGTGCTGGAGGTGAAACCTGCGGACTTGCTGAAGGATCCGGCAGTGGGGCGGGAAACGAGATAGTTGTTGAGCAGCAGTCACAATCGAACCTCGCGGGGAATGGAAAGGACGCGGTTCGACTGGTCAAGGAGATTGCTGGAAGACACTTTGCCAACGCCACTCGGGCACGGCTGAACATCTGTAATAGGACGTCTATCAAGTCTCAGGCAGCAGCCGGTTCTGCGCCGTGTCTCCCGGTTGCCCACTGCCACGCGGCCTCGACACTCTCAAATGGAGCTGGGGTGGCGGCCGGATTGGCTGAAATGTCGAGGTCCTTGAGACCGGTGGCAGTCACAACTGCCACCACCCGATCCCCTGGCGTTATGATCTGCCGATCACGCAAATCCCGGATTGCGACCAGAGGTGCAACCGAAGCCAATTCCACGAAAAGACCTTCTCTGGCAGCCAGCGTCTTTTGCATGCGGATCAGCGCCTGGTTGGAAACGCAGACGGCGTGGCCCCCTGTTTCACGAAGCGCCTTCACCGCCTGGTATGTGCTGCGCGTCGTGCCAATCGATAGAGCGATTGTTTCGAAAGACGGTTCCTGTTCTTCGATGCGGTCAAAGCCATTCTCGATGGCTTTTGAAAGCGAGCCATGCACTTCAGCGGCAACCAGCCTTGGTACTCTTGCGATCTTTCCCCTGCTACGCAGGTCGTGGAAGCCGGCCGCTACTCCTGCGAGGGCGTCCCCATAGCACACTGGAAGCACGCACCAGTCAGGCAGATGACCGTCCGCCTGCTCCGCAATCTCATAGGCGATCGTTTTGTATCCTTCGATGCCAAGCGGGTGACTGCCGACGACGGGGTGCTGATAGGGGGAGGTGACAAACCAGCCAAGACGATCAGCAGCCCGCTCAAGAAGTTTCCACCTGTCGTTTTTGTGGGCCATCGGGATCACGGAAGCCCCATAGGCATGGATCTGCGACAACATCGGGCCAGCGGCTCCGGCAAATGTCGCGACAACACAGCCGAGCCCAGATTTGGCTGCGTAGGCCGCCAGCGATGCCCCGGCATTGCCTGATGACGCCGTCGCCAGCACCCTTGCCCCTTGATCGCGCGCCATCGACACTGCGACTGTGGAAAATCGATCCTTGTGTGAGCCGGTCGGATTGCGTCCCTCATCCTTGATGAAGAGCTGTGGGACGCCCAAAGCTTCACCGAGTCGTTCTGCTGGCAGCAGTGGGGTCAAACCTTCTCCCAAGGACACCACCGGACCGCTCGGGCGCGGCAGATATGATCCGTAACGCCAAAGCGAACTGTGGAGAACGCTCCCCACGGCATGGTCGTCAACCGCATCGGCGCCGCGCGAATAGATCGGTTGGAGGTTTGCAGGGGCTTGTTCAACGCACCTGGGACAGCCTCTGGAATCTATTCTGATGTCGCTTGCATGTTCGGAGCCACATCGGATGCACCTGTATCCGGAAATAGTCGCCATGTGGTCGAAAGCTCCGTCTACGACAATAATTCGCTGTCGGGTGGCATGAGGAAAGGCGCTCCGAACGCTGCTTGCAGCATCAGGCTGCTAGCGACTGTCCAGACGCCTCTGGGGCCTTGTCTCGGGTCTGAATCTCGCAGCCGATCAAACAGCATATTCCGCGCGTGTCAACGAAAATGTGCACTATAGTGCGTTGCATTATAGTGCACATTCGGCAAATTCACGCGATGAACCTTCGCAAAATATTCGGTCTGAATCTCCAACGGCTGCGCCGGGAACGGCGCTTGTCGCAAGAGCAATTGGCTCATCTCGCCGGATGCGCCCGTGCCTATCTCAGCGGTGCTGAAGCCGGGCGCCGCAATGCGACACTCGACATTTTGGAGGCGCTGGCCACGGTGCTGGAGGTGGAGCCTGCGGACCTTCTGAAGGATCCGGGAACCAGGCCGGAAACAAGGTAGCGCGCTGCTGTGGCGGGCATTCAAGCGAAATGCTTTCAAGCGCCGGCAAATGAAAACTAGAGTTAGCAATCTGCATGCAAAACGCTGAATTCGCCTGACGAGGCTGAACTGCCCTGCCATCATCGATGCGGGCTGGTTGCATATTCAGCGGTTTTGGAGCGTGGGTGATGAACCCCGATGTGTTCGCAAGGCTCACAGGTGCGCTCGCGAGAATAGACGCCGCAGTTGCACCAGCGGACGTTTTGAAAGAACTGCTTGGCATCCTGCGTCCCTTCGGCTTTCGTCATCTGCTCATAACGGGCCTGCCTTCACCGCAGATTGGACCGTGGCAGCGCGAAATCCTTTATGACGGTTGGCCAGTGGAATGGCTCAAGCATTACCTTGCCAGCGAGCATTTCTCTCAAGATCCTTGTGCTTCGCGCAGCCGCTTGGTTGGCCAGCCCTTTGTCTGGCAAGACTTGTCGCCCAAGGGCATGACCGGTGGGCAGTTGCGCGTTATGGGCGAGGCCGCAGAGTTCGGACTGAGGAATGGTTTGTGTGTTCCTGTCCATGAGCCTCGAAGAGCTCCTTCGGTCGTGACCGCTGCGGGCGAACGTGTCGAGGTTTTGCCCGAAGACATTCCAATGCTTGAAACGGTATGCGTGCATGCCTACCGAGCGCTTCGTCGGCTGCGTGACCAAGGTGAGCAATCACGTCAGATCAACCTGACTGATCGAGAGCGAGAAGTTCTGACATGGATAGCAGCCGGCAAGGCAGCTGAGGATGTAGCTTGCATTCTTGGGATTTCGAGGTTCACGGTCGAGCGACATCTGAGCAACGTCAGAGATAAGTGCGACGCGGTAAATACGATCCAGGCGGCTATGGAAGCCGTGCGGCGAGGGGAAATCTATCCCTGACAATACCAGAAAACCGGAATAGTCCGGCCTGGGCAGCTAGGGTACGCGTCCTCTGGTGCGTACCATGTTCAAGCTTCATATCGTCGATTGGTCGAACCGCCGGACTTATCAGGATCATCTCGAACGCTATTTTCGCATTCGACATGAAATCTACGTCATTGGCCGAAAATGGCAGCAAATCGACAGGCCAGTTCCATTGGAGATCGACGCGTTCGATACCAGGGACGCAATCTACCTGCTTGGAATAGACGGCAGCGGAAACATAGCCGGTGGGTCTCGTCTGGTGCCGACGACGAAACCGCATTTGCTTTCGGATGTTTTCCCAATGCTTGCCAGAGGTGCACCGCCGAGGGACGCCGATCTCTATGAATGGACGCGATTTTTCATCGCGCCATCTTTGCGAATGACCGCTCGATCGTCACAAGCGGCCGGCATCGTATTATGCGGGCTTCTCGAAGCATGCCTGAGGTTGGGGGTAGGCAAGCTGAGCGTCGTGTGTGAGGACTTCTGGCCTGCACGGCTGGAACAGCTTGGCTGGTCGGTTACTCGCCTTGGCGAGGTCCTTGATCATCCTGACGGCAGGATCGTCGCTCTTCTCATCCAAATTAGCTCAGACGCGTTGCAGTCCACACGTGTCTTCTACGGTCTTGGGGACACCAGCGCGCTGGTGGGGACTGAATAGTATGCGTCTGGACCCAGAAATCACGCTGCAACCACTACAGCGAAACAGCCCTGTCGGTGCGGGCGCATGAAGATCGCTCTCAAACTGCTCCATATCGATGAGATTGCTTCGGTGACAGGCATCGAGCTGGACGAACACGACGAAGACCTCGCTGGCGGCAGCATGACGACGATCTACGAGAGGCTGAGGAGGCGGCCCGAACTGAGTTCGTGCCATCCATTCATCGTGACGGTGGAATGCACGACAGTGGGTTTCGTGATGCTGCGCGAGGGACCAGCGTTGCCGTACTGGGCAAAACCGGGTGCAATCAGCCTGCACAACTTCCGCATCAGCCGAAAGGCACAGGGGAGGGGCTTTGGCACCGCGGCCATGGCACTTGCCGCGGTTTGGATAGCTGTGCATCGTCCAGGAAGCTCTTCCCTGACACTAAGCGTAAATGAGGATAATTCGAGCGCGCTCCGCCTTTACCGCCGCTGTGGTTTTGAGACTTCTGGTCATTTCGTGGGGCGGTTGGGGACGGAACTCGTCTTGTCGTGTGATGTGTCCGAGCTTTTGAAGAAGTATGTTGCTGGTCGGCATTAGCCGAGACGTACCTGTCTTCCCCGGGGCAGGCGACCATGTTGCCATTGTCTGTCGGGGAAAGGGCCCCGCCTGGATTATCCGGGCGGGGCCGGCAGGGCTTACTCGCCTTTGCGGCGACCCGGGCGAGACCAGATGAGGCTGTAGCCGTCACCGTCCTCGTCGTTGAAGAGGTTGGCGAAGATGGGAGCATTGAAGCTCGGGTCATCGAGCTTGAGGCCCAGATAGTCGCGGCCCTCGTTGGAGCGCTTGGTCCAGGCGGCACCGATGTCGGCGCGGCCGACGAAGACCCGGTGGCTGGGAGCGTTGTCGCCGGTGGTGCGGGTTTCGGGGACGATGCGGACGCTGCGGGCCTGAACGCTGAGGGTGACGATTTCGCCGGTGAACTCGTTGTTGGCGGACTTCTTGAAGGTGCCGATGGTAGCCATGGTAGTTCTCCTTGATCCAGTCTGTTTCGAGTCCGCACCATTGCGGTCTCGATGGTGATCGACAGGCTGGAGGCGATCGGCGGCGCACCCATGGGACCGAAGCGTAAGCGGAGGATGGCGCTGGCGCGACTTTGTTGCCCGCGAGGAATGGCGCGCAGCGGCAGGGGAAGAAAGTCGCGATAAGCCATTGCGCCGAAGGCGATCAGGCGAAGCCGGCCCCAGGCAAAAAGCACCCATCGATGAGACCGCTTTGGTGCACGTCAGTGTGATGGATCAAGGGGCAGCTCCGGCAACCTCGTGCCATCCTGATCTCGCGTCGCCAACACTGCGCCCCGTGCGCATCGTTCGAACTCTGCATGACCGGCCATTTCAAAGCTTCGTCAAATGCGTTCGCGCCACGTGCCAACACCACTCGAGTCTCTGGGGTCTATGGCTGCCGCTGCTGCCGTCGCTCGATATGGCCGAGAAGGCCCGGTGAGGCTGGGGCTCCTCCAGAACTCCAGCTGATGGCCGGACTTACATGCTGCTCTCTTTGCGCAAACCTATGACGATGAAGGGTGGTGACGTCTCGCCCAGAGTGTTCTGGCCACCGTGTCGTTGAACTGGCGCCATTGCCCAGCAACGTGCAGATCGGCTGCTAATGGGTGCTTCACATTCGAAATTGTTTTGGACAATATACTTGCCGTGAGTTTCACAATGTGGCGGATACACAATGGCTGCTTACGACGAAGTGCGTGCGAAGATAATCGCATCAGGGATTGAGGTAGTTTCACATCCAGATCGCGCATTCATGTTGACCATCCGACGCAAGAAGGATGTCAGCAAAGAGCATCAAGATGCCTCTGATCAAGCCATTTTCGAGAGAGCGTTCAGTGACAAGCCTGATCGCGCGTATTCGACCAAGAAGAAGATCTTGGCGGAGGGAGATTCATGGGTAAATATATTTACAGATATCCCAGGGCAGCCTGACACCTTCGTCGATGTGATCGCCAGAAAGTACTATGTGAACAATATTGGCTGGCCTGGAGATACGTTTCGAGAGACGTTCGGGGCTAAGCAGTACAAGCAGCCGCTGAGCGCGGGAACGTTCGATTTCTTCGTCTTTTCGGGTGGCGGGGTCGACTTCTTTGGCGGCGACGCCATGAAGAATTTTGCGCGCCCATATAGCGAAGGGGCGGCTCCAAAGACGCCAAAACTTATGTCAAGGATGAGTTCGATTACTTTCTCCGTGGAGTAGCCCGCGATTATCGCACCGTTCTTCGCGAGACGATAACGTGAAGTGCACCGAAGCGTACCAAGCTTGTCATGCATGGATACGACTATTTCATCCCAAAACCCGGGGGGCAGTATCTAGGGCGAAGGTTTGAGGAGTTGGGGTTTGACACCGTCACTCGTTTGCCCCGCGAAATAGTCAAGGTTCTCGTGGACCGCTTCTACGATGCGCTACTAAGCGTTGCCAACGGGAGCGGAGGGCGGGCGCTGGTCGTGGATTTCCGAAACACCATCGGCCGACTTTGGCATGATGAGATTCATCCAAATGATAGCGGGGCCAGGAAGCTGGCCAGTCGAGCGGCTAACAAGATGGGACTTATCTTGTTAGCCGGGAAGCTAAGAGCGGCGCTCATGTGCCACTGGGTCTCATGACGGGGATCCCGAGCTTGCGAGCCTTGTCTGCGAGATTGTCCTGAATTCCGGTGCCGGGAAACCAGACCACGCCGATCGGCATCGCCTCGAGCATTGCGTCGTTGCGTCTGAACGGCGCTGCCTTGGCATGCTTGGTCCAGTCAGGCTTGAAGGCGATCTGCGGAACCTTGCGATGGCTGGCCCATTTGGCGGCAATGAGCTCGGCGCCTTTCGGGCTTCCGCCGTGCAACAGCACCATGTCAGGGTGCTTGGCATGGATCTGGTCGAGTTTGGTCCAGATCAGGTGATGGTCGTTGAAGTCGAGCCCGCCAGAGAAGGCAATTTTGGGGCCGGGTGGCAGGAGCGTCTCGTTCTCGCTGCGCCGCTTGGCGGCAATGAAGTCCCGGCTGTCAATCAGCGCTGCAGTAAGGTTGCGATGATTGACCATCGAGCCAGTGCGCGGCCGCCAGATCGAGTGGGTGGAGCGTTCGAACTGTTCGGCTGCCTGGTCGCGCATCAGCTCGAAAACATTGCGCCTCTCTAGAACGGTTTGACCCTGTGCTGTCAGGCGTTCGAGTTCGACCGATTTCACCTCGGACCCATCCTGTTCGCGCTGGAGGCGGTGCTGGGCGACTTCGTTGTCGTCGAGCTCGCGTTCAATTCGACCGACGGCGCGATGAAAGAGGTTGACCGTGCCCCAGAGTAGTTCTTCGAGGTCAGGTTCGAGGCGGGTATCGGAAAGTGAAACCACGAGGGCGTCGAAGATGTCGGCAATGCTGCCAGAGACGACGTGGCCTTCGGGAAGTGGGCGTGGGTCAGGTTCATCCTCGAAAGGGCGGTAGCCGTAGAGCTGGAGTTCCTGGAGGACATGTTCGGTCGGGGAGGTGTGGTGCGGTTCGTTCGCCGTGTCGTGCTCTTCGGTCATGGAAGTCTTCCTTCGCTCGTGGCCACACCCAGCGCGGCCTTCTTGGCGACGAAGGCGTCGGCCGGGATGGACCTGCACCTGGAGCGCAGCGGAAGGCCGGAACGCAGTGGAGGATGGTGACGGCCGACGATTTTGTTTCGCGATGGAAAGCGCCTCATCGAGGCGCTCCGGAAAATCGTCGGACGACGCCATTGCCTGTCCGGCACGTCTGACGCCCGATCGCCCTCTCGAAGGCCGTGGATGTGGCCTCGCGGTGAAGGCTGGCCTCCGTCACGCGACAGCTCACGATGCTGCGGTACCGCCCTCGATCCCCTACCGGTCAAACGGCCGCCGAGGACATGAAGCGTGCGACGTCCTGTGGAGCGACCTGCAGCTTCAACCTCGCGGTCAATGCGTCGAGACCGAGCAGCCTGAGATCTTCGTTGAAATCGCCAAGCCGTGGCGTGAGGATGATAGTCTCGATGCCGACCACCCCGGTGCGCTCGAGCAGTGTTGCTATCGCTTTGTCGCCTGCCGGATCGTTGTCGCGCGCGATGTAGAGCCGGCGTAGCCTGTGCGGAAAGATGATCGCAGATAGGTGTGCGGCTGAAGCGCCGCCATCGAAGCCACTTGAGGCATGGCGGATCTGACAGACAATGCCGTTTCGATGCCTTCGCCGGCCACAGGCGGCAAGACCCGCCAGTGCCCACTGTGGCCGGAAACCAAACGAGTTCTGGCAGACGAGATCCTCGGTCGCTCGGTCGATGACGCCGTATTTGTCAGTAGGCTCGGAGCGCCCTTTACTCGCTTCGGAGTCTATCGCCTACCTGCCCATTCCCTTGAAAGTGAAACAATCGCCATCCTGCGGTGCGAGCTGGGTGCGCAGTGTCCGTCGAAGCGCGCGGACGCCGAATGTGCGCAGATCCTCATTGAAGTCGCTCATCCGCGGAGACAGGGGGAGCGGCTCAATGCCCGCAGCTTCGGCGCGTTCGGTCAATGCCGCGAGCGCCGTGTCGCCTGCGGCGTCGGCGTCACGGGCGATGTAGAGCCGACGCAGCGTCGGCGGGAGCAGAAGGGCTGCAAGGTGGTTGGCCGAGAGCGCGGCCGCCATCGGCATGGCCGGCAACGCACAGTGCAGCGACAGCATCGTCTCGATGCCTTCGCCGACAGCGAGTACGTCGTCGGCCGCACCAAAGCGGACGGCATAGCCGAGGAGACCGCCCATGGCTCGGCGCGGCGTGTCGATCGGCGCCTTCCCGGAACCGTCGCGGGCAAGCCAGGTGCGATGCGCGCCGGTGATCGTCCCTTCGAGATCGGTGACAGCGGCGGCCATCGCTGGCCATGTCTCGGTCGGGCCGTCGCCCTCAGGTCGATAGTAGCAGCGCGGATGGAATCGCAGGCTGTCCGTGCCGCGCAGGGTCCTGATGCCGCGGTTGCGCAAATAGGTGTCGACCAGCGTGCCATTGATCGGCTGCGACATGGCGAGTAGCCGCCGCGCCGCTTCGGGCGATCCGGCGGGGACAGGTGTGCGAACAGATGTCGGAGCCTGGCGGAGTTCGGGCTGCGGCAGGCTCAGAAAGCGCCGCGCCTCATCGGCGACATCGCGGAAATCGAGGAGCCCGCAGCTCTTGCGGATGACGTCGAGGAGATCGCCATACTCGGCTGAGGCGGCGTCGGTCCAATGCCCGGCGGCACCGGGACCGGATTCCGGCCCACTGAGCCGCACGAACATCGACCGGCCGGGCGTATTGCGCACATCGCCCACCGTCCAGTAGTGGCCCCGGCGTCGACCATTCGACAGATAGTGCCGGCAGACCGCCTCGGCATGCCGAGCCAGGCGGCGAGACAGTTCGGAAGCGTCGCGGGGCATCACGAGACCTCCCGCGCGCTGACATTATGTTGCGTAGAAGCCTTCGATCGCCTGTAGGACAGCGCCCCATCGCAGGGGCGCAACATAACACTCGGCACACCATATTCGGTCCACTTCCCGGGCGGTCCCTTGGAGGAGTCCCTGAGCCGGACGAACATCGACCGGCCCGGTGTATTGCGGACATCGCCAACGGTCCAATAGTTGGCCTGGCGGCGGCCATTGGGAAGATAGTGCCGGCATACCGCTTCGGCCTGGTCGGCGAGGCGACGCGCCAGTTCATGCCCAGGTTCTCGCATGATGACCTCCTGCAGAGAAAAAGGCCCGCCGTTGCCGGCGAGCCAGTTGTGAGGGTCATGGGAGGCTATTCGGCCGCGATGGTCATTTTCGCGACATCGTCATCATCGGCGACCCTATCATCTTCGGCCACAGTCGTTTCGCCCTCTGCGCCCGCCGTTTCTTCGACGTCAGCGTCGGACGGCGCCACGGCGAGTTCGGTCGCCTGAACCGGGGCGCGGAGCGGTTCGGGCAGCCAACCGATATCGGCGAGCAGGGTCTCGGCTTCCGTCGCCATGTCGCCCTTCTTCAGGTGACCGATCCTGTCGGCGACGCGCTGGCCCTTCGCCTCGACAACCGCTTGGAGGATACGCGCCTTCGTCACGCGACCAAGGAAAGTGTCGACTGTCGGTTTCCATCGTGGAGCCATGTCGAGGTCGACGGCCTCCGCCAGCTTATCGGCATGCGCAAGTGCACGGGGCCGGCGGTTCCAGGCTTCGTGGACCGCGTTCACCGATAAGCTGACGACATGGGCGAAGAGCGCCGCACGGCTGTCAGTGTCCCAGTCGCCGAGCGCGTCCCATAAGTTAGTGGAGGCCTTCGGCAACGCCTTGGCCCAGTTTTCGTGTCGGGCGCGGATGGCCTCGGCCGAGACGCTGTCGTTCAGCCCCGGCGCCTGGGTCCCAAAGCTGACGGTCTTCAGGTCCAGCTCAAGGCAACTATCCGAGCCATACTGGTAGAAGACCTTGAGCGTCAGAGCGTGCAGAGCCGCACGAAAGGCAACATCGGGATGCTCGCCGAGGGCGTGCCGAAGCCCGAGTGTCCGATGTGCCGTCAACTCCGTCATCAGGCGGTCGGAGATGGGCGACAGACCTTCGTCCTCCTCAGGCTCGGTGGTGGCTTCATCGTTGGCACCGTCAGCGGCGTCGGGAACCACACCGGTCGGCGATCCTTCGCTCGTTAGCTTGCCGTCGGACGCATCGGCCTCGGACGCGAGCGGCGCTTCGTCTTCGGGCCGGACGTAGCCGCGATCCACGCGCAAGCGGCCGTCGCCGGCGATGCTGATGAACGCGCCGGCGCGAGCGATTTCCTCGAGATCGAAGGAAAGTGGTCGTTCGCCGAACGCCTCCAACGCAGTCTCAAGTTCGCCGAGCCGCTCGTCGACCTCGTCCGGCAACTCGTCGGCGCCCTCGTGCTCCGCGACCATGCGGTCGAACTCGGCCTTGAGGGCGTCGCGCGTGGCTTCCTCCTCGGCCGTCAGGGGTACGGGTTCGCCATGCAGGCGGCGGAGACCATAGGTGTGGCCATAGGCGAAATCGGGCGCCACCTCGGTCCACTTCCAGCCTTCTGTGGCGATGGCCTCGGACTCGGTCCTGAGCTTGCTGGCCACCATTTGTTCGACCAGTGGGACATGCTGCAGCCAGCCGCCATCATCACCTTCGAAGAGGTCGCGCAACACGGTGCCGCCGGCTTCAACATAGGCGTCGATGCCGATGAACTGCGCCCGCTTGTCGGAGCCGCGGATGGCGCCTTCTGTGAGCATACGCCGGATGGTATGGGCCGATTTGTCGTAGGAGGTCTTGAGGCGCTCGAACACCTGCTCCTGGCGCTCATGGTCACCCGAGACGGTGAACGCCTCGAGCTGAGCGAGCGTCATGCCGTCTTCGGCATAGACATCCAAGAGCGCAGGTGAGACCGACGCGAGTTTCAGGCGCTGCTTGACCACATTGACCGAGACGAAGAAGGTCGCCGCGATTTCCTCCTCGGCTTGGCCTTTCTCCCGCAGGGTGAGGAAGGCCCGGAACTGGTCGAGCGGGTGCAGCGGCGCACGCTGAACGTTCTCGGCCAGCGAATCTTCCTCGGCGATGCCGCCCTCGCGGACGACACAGGGGACCGGCGCACTCTTCGCTAGGCGCTTCTGCTTGACGAGCAGTTCGAGTGCCCGGAAGCGTCGGCCGCCGGCCGGGACCTCGAACATGCCGGTCTCGGCCCCAGCCTCGTCGATGACGGGCCGAACGGTGAGACCCTGCAGGATGCCGCGGCGGGCGATATCCTCGGCCAGTTCTTCGATCGAGACCCCGGCCTTGATGCGCCGGACGTTCGACTGGCTGAGCACGAGCTGGTTGAAGGGAATATCGCGCGAGGGCGACAGGACGATGGTGGGCTTCTTCTTGGCGGTAGCCATGGGGATTTACTCCGCGACGGGCGGCCGGGAACCTCTCTCGACCTCCTAACCCGTCACGAAGATCGGCACCGCCCTCTCACTCTGGGGACGGCGCCGCACACTCGACTATCCGGAAAGGCACAGAGCCGGAAACACGGAGAACCGCATTGCCGGCTTTGCGGAATTCAGGCTGCCCGATCGAGCAACTTCTTGGCCTTGGCCTCCAGGTCGAGACGGGCATCCTGATGCGGCTTGTCGCGCGCCACGGCGGTGATGCCCTGGACGAAGTCGAACACACTTTCGGGCTTGTGCCCCTCTTCGGCGAGCACGATGTCGACGATCTTGGCCGTCTCGGCCTTCGAGAACCCGCGCTTACGCAGGAAGTCCGCGCGATCGTCATCGGTGCGGGCGACGATCTTCTCCCGCGCAGCCCGGATGCCGTTGATGAAGGGCATGGGCGAGGAATTGGCGAAGCGGGTCAGCGCAGGCGCCGCCTGATGCGCGAAACGCGAGGCAGCGTTTTTGGAATGCCGGATGGTGATTTCCTCGAAATCTTCCACGCCCCAGAGATTGCGGTTCTGGCACACGGCACGGAGATAGAAGCTGGCCATGCCAAGTGTCTTCGCCCCAACTTCCGAATTCCAGCAATAAAAGCCCCGGAAATAGAGATCGGGCGAGCCGTCCGACAGCCGTCCGGCTTCGATCGGGTTGAGGTCATCGACCAGGAAGAGGAAGACGTCCCGATCGGACGCGTAGAGCGTGGTGGTGTCCGACGTGATGCCGACACGGGGATTGTAGATGCCGGTGGACCAGTCGAGCACGCCCGGGATCTTCCAGCGCGTATCGCCGGTGCCGTTGCCGGCGATCTTCTGCACTGCCGCCACAAGCTCGTGATCATAGATGCGGCCATAGTCCGGACCAGTGACGGCACGGAGCTCTACACGGCCATCCTCGACTTCGAGCGTCTTCACCTGTTCGGCACGGTGCGATGTCAGGCCATATTGCAGGTTGATGCCGGCGAGTGGCGCCGGGAGCTGGCGCAGATAGGTGGCGGGCGCGCCCACGATGCTCGCGAGTTGGCCGAAGCTCCAATGTGTCGGTGCGACGGGCTTGTCGGCGCCGGGCAGAGCAAGGGTCAGCCGCTCGGCATCGTCACGACTGGCCTCGACACGGATTGCGGCGGTTTCCACCGTGCGGGTCCGGCTGCGTTCCGAACGGCTTCGCACCGACGCCATGAGGTCCGACAAGGACAGGTAGCGTTCGTCGGCGGGGCGGTTGAACCACTCCGACGATACGCGGGCGACCCTCTGACCCCGGGCCACATCCACCTTGTAGCCGCTGCGTTCGTCGCGGCCGGCATCGATAGTCACTGTATTGGTCATGAGACTTCTCCATGACAGGCGCCGCGAGAACCTCTCTCTCAGCCTCAAACCCGTCATGGACTTCCAGTCGGACCTCTCACTCTCGGGGCTGGAGCCGGCCATGGTGGGGAGACCTGGCGCCTGCCTGATTGCGTCAGGGATCGAAGCCCGCAGGGAGAAGACCCGCGCAGCGGGGCTGAGCGCGTCGAGAGCCCGACCCGAAGGGTGACGCCCACCTCGAATTCATCCGTGTTCCCAGATAAGCTGGCCACATGTGCAATGCTTACGAACAGCACGTGAAGTGGGTCGAATACGTCCAGATGATGCAGGCGCTGGAATTGAACATTCCAACGCAGCAGACCGGCCTCGATCTTCGTCAGGCTGACGACATCCGCATCAGTGATATGGCACCGGTGATGCGAGCGACGGCGAACGACAATGAGATCGAGCTGACGCCGATGAATTTCGGGCTGCCGTCGGAACAGCCCAAGCGCGGTCCGGTGTTCAACTTCCGCTCCGATGGTCGCAGCTTTTCCAACAGCAAACGCTGCCTCATTCCGGCCTCCGGTTTTTTCGAGTTCACCGGCACGAAATACCCGAAGACAAAGCACACATACATTGCTTGCGCGAGAAGGGTCTCTATTATCGCTGTAGCATCCAAATCGCAATTCGCGGGCGCACCGATACGATCCTGGCAGGTCAGGCGAGAAATCGGTTTGACCTTTTAAAAGTTGTCATCATGCTGAACTATCTCGACAACGCGTGACCGACGGAGGACGATGCGTAGCGCAGAAGCGCACCAGAACGGATCTCAACGAGGAGACCAAGGTCGGCGCGGCCGAGTCTGAGCATGGTGACGAGACGGCAAAGCTTTGGCACAATGAGGTCTGAGCGCTTTAAGCCTCATCGGAAGGATGTGAAGTGATGGTTGATGTCCCAGCGCGCACGGCCGAAACCGATCAGCCTGCGGAAGTTCCGGAGGTCGAGCTCTACCATCCGCACAGCTGGTGGACGAAATACGTCTTCTCGCAGGACGCCAAGGTTATCGCGATCCAGTATTCGTGCACCGCACTTGCCATCGGGCTCGTCGCACTGGTGCTGTCCTGGCTGATGCGGCTGCAACTCGGTTTTCCCGGCACCTTCGACTTCATCACGCCCGAGGCCTACTACCAGTTCATGACCATGCACGGCATGATCATGGTGATCTACTTTTTGACTGCCTTGTTCCTCGGCGGTTTAGGCAACTACCTCATCCCGCTGATGGTCGGCGCGCGGGACATGGTGTTTCCCTACGTCAACATGCTGAGCTACTGGATCTACCTGCTTGCCGTGCTGGTGCTGGTCGCGAGCTTCTTCGCGCCCGGCGGGCCGACCGGAGCGGGCTGGACGCTCTACCCGCCGCAGGCGATCCTTTCGGGCACGCCTGGCGGCACGGGCCCAGGCATCATCCTGATGCTGGTGTCGCTGATCCTGTTCATCATCGGCTTCACCATGGGTGGCCTCAACTATGTCGTGACCGTGCTGCAGGGGCGCACGCGCGGCATGACGCTGATGCGGCTGCCGCTGACGGTGTGGGGCATCTTCACCGCCACCGTCATGGCGCTGCTGGCCTTTCCGGCACTGTTCGTCGCCTCCGTGATGATGCTATTTGACCGCGTGCTTGGCACCAGCTTTTTCATGCCGGCAATCGTCGAGATGGGCGAATTAAAGCCGCTCTCCGGCGGCAGCCCGATCATGTTCCAGCACCTGTTCTGGTTCTTCGGCCACCCCGAGGTTTACATCGTTGCGCTGCCCGCTTTCGGCATCGTCTCCGACCTGATCAGCACCCATGCGCGCAAGAACATCTTCGGCTACCGCATGATGGTGTGGGCGATCATCGGCATCGGCGCGCTCAGCTTCGTCGTCTGGGCGCACCACATGTATGTCTCGGGCATGCATCCCTATTTCGGCTTCTTCTTCGCCACCACTACGCTGATCATCGCGGTGCCCACCGCCATCAAGGTCTACAATTGGGTGCTGACGCTGTGGCGCGGCGACATCCACCTGACCATCCCGATGCTGTTTGCGCTCGCCTTCATCGTCACCTTCGTCAATGGCGGGCTGACAGGCCTGTTCCTCGGCAATGTGGTTGTCGACGTGCCGCTGTCGGACACGATGTTCGTGGTCGCACACTTCCACATGGTGATGGGTGTGGCGCCGATCCTTGTCGTCTTCGGCGCGGTCTATCACTGGTATCCCAAGATGACCGGCCGGATGCTCAACGAGTGGATGGGCCGGTTCCATTTCTGGGTCACCTTCATCGGCGCCTATCTGATCTTCTTCCCGATGCATTATGTCGGACTGGTCGGCGTCCCCAGGCGTTATCCCGAGCTCGGCGACACGGCCTTCATCCCGCCGTCGGTGCATACGCTGAACGAGTTCATCACCGTCGCCGCTCTCACCGTCGGCTTCGCGCAGATGGTGTTCCTGTTCAATCTGTTCTGGAGCATCCGCCACGGCAAGGAAGCGGGCGACAATCCGTGGCGGGCGACGACGCTGGAATGGCAGACGGCGGGAACACCGCCGCCGCATGGCAATTTCGGCAAGGAACTGCCGGTCGTCTATCGCTGGGCCTATGACTATAGTGTGCCGGGCGCGCCAGAAGACTTTATTGCCCAGAACGATCCTGGGCCGGACAAAGCGGCGATGAACTCCTGAGCGACCTGACGGTTGAATTCAATTCTGTGACTGCGGTAGTTTGCCGTGGGTTCTCTCTCCGAAAACCCGACAGTTGGTCAATCCTTCAATCCCGATGTGTCCACCCTCAGGGGCGCACTCCAAATCGGGGGGCAGTTTTGGGGCCGTTTGACAGATTTCAGGATCGGAGATGGTTCCCGGTAAGTCCTAAGGCGCTCGATCGCGCCACCCGGCGGTACCAACGTTACGGCCGGTGGAGCCTACTATTAAGCTGGCTTCCCGTCATAGGCGATCCGCTGACTGTTGTTGCCGGCGTTTTGCGCGAGCCAGTCTGGAGCTCCTTGGCAATCGTCACTATGCCAAGGAGCTCCGCTATATTGTGCTTGCGACAATTATTCTGAGCTGGACGTAGAAGGCCAGCATTGCCAACAATCGGCCGATTGTTGGCTACTGACCCGTCAAACAGGGTCAGCTATCAGCTTGACCATATCCTATCCTGGCGCCGTGCACAGTGTTCTGGGGCGCCCGCGCGCCCTTTGGCGGCACCTGCGACCAGCCTCCTGTCTTAAGGACGATTCTAAGGGCTTGTTGTGGGCCCAGCAACGGTCGCGGCAATTCGCCTCGTCCAAGCTAGTTGAACCTCAGGTAGCTAGAGGGTTTAGAAACTCCGGCGGCAAGGCGCGCCATCGAGGGGCTAAAGATCAAAATGCGGGGGGCAAATAAGTCTGGTGAGTCATAAGTAAAGCGACCGGCTCTTTGATTTCCCCGCATCAAAGGAAGACATCAATGCGATCGAATACAATTGCCGGAACAGCGATAGCGCTCGCTATTCTGGTGATGCCGCTGAAAGCAACCGCACACGAATATACCATAGGGACGATCAAGATCGACCACCCCTGGGCGCGAGTTACCCCACCAGCGGCCCCTGTTGCTGGCGGTTACATCACAATCACGAACTCGGGAACGGAACCCGATCGTCTCGTGTCCGGCTCATCATCGATTTCGCAGAAGTTCGAGATACACGAGTCGAAGGTTGTCGATGGCGTCGCCAGCATGCGGCCTGTCGTTGGGGGCGTTGAGATTGCGCCCGGCGCTACCGTTGCTCTCAAGTCAGGCGGAGCTCACATCATGTTCATCAAGCCCGCGAAGAGATTCGTAGAGGGGGAGAAGTTTCCGGCGACGTTGATTTTCGAGAAGGCGGGACCGGTTACTGTCGATTTTGCCATCCAAGGTATGGGTGCGTCGGCGCCGCCTGAAAATCACGGCGGTCACGGATCGATGCCTCAATGAACGCCGTAAAGATATTCCGGGTCTTCGCCTGGAGCGCAGTCGCTATCGCTGGCGGAGTTCTCATCGGTTTCAGCGGCATCTTGCCAGGCGCACCGCAACTTCCCAGATCGGGCACGGTGTCGAGTTCCGGGGTGGCCGCGGTCGGTGGATCATTTGAGCTGACCACGCACAAAGGGCAAAGGTTCACCGATGCGGACGTCGCTGGGAAACCTTACCTCGTGTTCTTCGGATTTACGTTCTGTCCGGATATTTGCCCCACGACACTTTCCGAGCTGACCATAATGATGAGTGAACTCGGTGCGGACGCCGACCGCTTCACCCCGCTGCTGATCACGGTCGATCCGGAGCGGGACAACCAGGAAATGCTCGCAGAATACATGTCGGCATTCGACAGCCGCATCGTCGGGCTGCGCGGCACGCCCGAACAGACTGCCGCCGCCGCGAGGACCTTCAAGGCCTACTATAAGAAGGTACCTCTGGATGGCGGCGATTACACGATGGATCATACTGCTGGCGTGTTGCTCATGGGAGCCAATGGCCGTTATATCGGGATGATGGACATGGACGAGGCACGAGAAACCCGGATCGCGAAACTGCGTCGCTTGATCGAGAAGAATGATCCGCGCTATCCGCGCGAACACCCCAAAATGGACCCAGATGGTCTGCCACTGCCGGACACGGAAGTTTCGCGATGACTGTTAATGCTGACCCTCAGAAAGAACGTGCATGGGGCCCACTGCTTGTTGCTTGGCTCATAGCTCTTTCCTCCACACTTAGCGCGCTGTTCATCGGAGAAATCATGGGGCAGGCGCCTTGCGTCTTATGCTGGTTCCAGCGCGCATTCATGTTTCCCCTCGCCATTATCCTGGCAGTCGCATGCTTTGTGTCGGACTCGACCATATGGCGCTATGCGCTCCCCCTCGCAGTGATCGGTTGGTTGATAGCTCTCTATCACAGCCTCCTGTACGGCGGCATCATCCCCGAAAGCATTGAGCCTTGCAGTGCCGGTCCTTCATGTTCAGGTTCGAACATGGACATCTTTGGATGGGTCCCCCTTCCAGTGCTCTCACTCGCCGCTTTTACGGCAATCACCATTCTCCTCGTCATCGTCCGCCGGAGGTCTATCGCATGAACCGACGCACAATTGTCGCCATTGTCGCCGCTGTCGCCGTAATTGGCTTCGGGATTGCGGGATATTCCTACACCAATCGTCCAAAAGAAGCGCCCGTAGCGCCACCGCAAGAGTCGAGCACTCTTGTGCGGCCTCATTCGCCGGTCCTCGGTCCGGCAGATGCGCGAGTTACCATCGTCGAGTTCTTCGATCCATCTTGCGAAGCATGCCGCGCCTTTTATCCGATCGTGAAGGAGATCATGGCGCGATACCCGCAGGATGTGCGGGTGGTCCTGCGGTATGCCCCGTTCCATGACGGCTCGGACGAAGCCGTGCGGATCCTGGAAACGGCACGCATGCAGAACCTGTTTGTACCGGTGCTGGAAGCTCTTCTGACCCAGCAATCGGAATGGGCTCCTCATGATGGGCCGCAACTCGACAAGGCTTGGGCGGCGGCGGGTGTAGCGGGTCTCGACGTTGCGAAAGCGAAGGAAGAAAGGCTTGCGCCTCATATCATGGCAACCCTGAACCTCGATGTCGCCGACGGAAAGTCTGTCGGAGTTTCGGGGACGCCAACATTCTTCGTCAATGGAAAGCCCTTGCCGAATTTCGGCACGGACGAACTCAAGAAGCTTGTCGATGACGAAGTTGCGGCGGTCCGATAATTTGCGGTGGCTTGTTGCCGGCAGCGCACTCAAAAGGAGCATACGAACATGAAATGTCCAATCGACAATACCGAACTTGCCATGGCGGACCGTCAGGGTATCGAGGTTGACTATTGCCCAAAATGTCGCGGCGTCTGGCTGGATCGCGGCGAACTCGACAAGATCATTGAACGCTCAGCAGGGGATACAGCCCCCCGGGAAGCAGAGCCGCCGCGTTACCGCGATGGTGACGACAAACATGGCGATCAGCGCCACTACGGCGCGCAGCAGCCCTATAGGAAGAAGAAATCGCTTCTGGGCGAGCTTTTCGACTTCTGAGTAATATGGATAGCCGGATTTTCCCTGATCTGCCTGTAATGCGGGCGCGGTTGTGAGACATCCAGGCACCCATTTATAGCCGTTCGCGGGGGGGGCCTCGTAAGGTGCTTTTCCATTGAATGCACCCATGAGGGTCGCGACAGGTTGTAGAAGTTCTCCCATTGGGAGAGTTTTGCGCCAAGGTCGATATCGTCGGTGTAGGTGAGCAGTTGATAGAACTCCTGCTCATCTGTCCGATGTGATCGTTCGAGTTTGCCATTGAGCTGCGGCGACGCGGGCTTGATGTAGGCGTGTCTGATACCCTGGTCCTCGACATGCCAATGGAACTTCGCCTGGAATTCATGCCCATTGTCCGTGCGAACTTCGCGGATGCGGAACGGGAACCTGGCGATGACGGTATTGATGAAGTCGATCGCGTTTGCCTGATGGTGCCGATCGTAGAATTCAGGGCGCGGATGCGCGTGGCATCGCCGATTGCGCGTACTGATAGCGCTTGACGGGTTTGCCGCCTTTGCCATTGAATTTCAGGAATTTGACGTCCACCTGTGTCTGGTGGCCTGGCACCTGCTTCTCATAGCGCTTGGTGTGGGTATTTCGGACACGCGTGCCGCCCGGCAGTCGGCTGAGACCGCAGCGTTTTAGGATGCGATACACACCCGCATCCGAAATGGTGATGGCGTGATATCGCGCCAGATACCAAACGATGCGCATCGTCCCAGATGATAGGTCTTGCGCGGATGCAGGACCTTCTCGACGATTTCGGGGGGGGGCGATTGGTTCTTCGGCGCTGTCTTTCGGTTCTCAAGGCCCAACACACCCTGCGTGATAGAAACTGGCGCGGCCCACACCGAAATATCGGCAAGCCTTCCCGAGTTCGCCGATCTGATCCGCGTGCCTTGGAACCCGGAGCTTGTGATCTACATCGCGCCTGAACTTGTGCATCGTCTTTCGCCCTTCTGCCCATGACGCCTTGAAGAAAGGATATCTCGCAAGTCCGTACAGTCCTCGGCGCACAGACTAAGAGAACTTCAACAGCAGATATGAGCGGCCGGATCTACGGGCTGAGAGTTTTTCCTCGCGTCGCAAAGACAACGTTGTAGCCAGGCCTCACTCAAATTCCGCCACTATTTGACTTAGGAGAGGGCAACGTTCCCGACGAAAACCCGAAACGCATCGAGCGTCTCTGCACTGACGTGATGTTCCATTCCCTCGGCGTCGATGCGCGCCGTCTCAGGACTTATGCCGAGGGCGCAGAGAAAAGCTTCGACAATCCGATGGCGCTCTCGGCTCAAGCGCGCCAGTTCCTTGCCTTCGTCCGTTAGAAATACGCCTCGGTAGCGTCGCTGCTGGATCAGTCCGTCGGACGCAAGCCTCTTGAGCATCTTGGCCACCGTGGGCTGAGCGACGCCCAGTCTTTGTGCGATCTCGACCTGCCGCGCTTCGCCATCATGATCGATCAAGTCCGCGATCAATTCGACATAATCCTCGACGAGTTCGGTTCGCCGGTTATTGCGCGCCTGGCGAAAGCTCTCGACCTGGCTGTCAGCATCTACGAGAGCGGGCGGACGGCTTTCGTCGGGGTTTCCTGTAGGCACAATCTCTTCATCCATAGAACTTGGCGACCGGCCGCGAAATTTCATAGCCAAAGCTATAGATCATGTCCATCGGTATGGATAGGGGCTTCAGTTTCTCGCATTCCCACCCTCTAGAAGACGATAGCTGCGCAGTGCCCACATATCGACTATCTGCCCCTGTCATCGCGGTTTTCACTACCGGCGCCCCCGCTGTCGCGCATGAAGGCACCATGGGTGTTGTGGCCGAACGCATGTCGGCCATGAAACTGATGGCCGACAGCATGAAGACGGTCGGCGAGATGCTGACAGGACGCCGGGATTTCGACCCGACCACTACCCGCGCCGGCGTAGCTGCAGATGGAGCGGTTCGATGCCGCGGTCAAGGCTCTGGTCGCGGCGTCCCAAGCCGGGAGTCTTGACGGAATGAGGGTGCGCTTCAAGGATGTCGGGCGGTCCTGCTCAAGCTGCGATCAGAAGTTTCGTCCGTCTGAGTAGCAGATCGTTCTGCTAGCCTGTACCGACCCGGCGCCTCAGGTTTCCGTCATCGGCTCATCGAAACGACAGTAGTACACTGTTCGGTCGGTCTGCCCGTCATCGAGAGGGATATCGCGGAGCGTTACTGCCACAATCTGGCTGTTCGGATTCGCAACGATCGTCCCCTTGATGGTCGTGTCAGGATGATCATCAGGAACGAGTGTGAATGGAGTTTCACCATTCATCGTCGGTCCGAGTGCCACCTCGCCGGCATCATAGTCGCCCTCGGCCGAAAAAGTTGGGTCCATCCGGGTTTCTGTCAGCACAAGATAAAAGTCGTCAGTTCCTGGGTCGCTGTTTGGCATCCTGCCCCAAAGCCACTGTTCGACCCTTTTTCGTGATGGCTTGACGCTTGCGACAAGAGCCCGACATTCGTCTTCGGACTTGGGTCCGGCTGAGTCCGGAAACCAGAGATACGTGCCAACCGGCGCTCTTTCTCTAGATGCGCTGATTTGTGCATCGACAATTGAAGACGCGCCTGATGTCGCAGCGATGACTGTAACCACAAACAATGCGTTCGGGACCTTGAGCACCTATGTCCTCTAGATATGGGAGGGCGGTTCCTGGCCGCGCAGTTTCTCATCTTCGATCTGAACTGTGACGTGTTCGAGGCCGAACTTATCTTTCATCGCAACCAAACAAGCAGTTTGCCAGGGCGCGCCGCCAGCCGAAGCTGGGTCTTTCTCGACTGATCGGGCTAACGACGACCGGGCGGTGATTTCTCTATAACGACTGGCCTCGGGCGTATGAATGAGCCGCCCACAAGAATGAGCGCGCCAATGACGATCGCGACATCGGCTAGATTGAGGCTGGCCAATTCCACTCGGCTAGATGGAAGTCGAAAAAGTCGGTGATCTTGCCACGTTGCATACGGTCGAAAATGTTCCCGGAAGCTCCTCCTGCCATGAGGCTGACGCCGACAGCTTCCAATCGGTCACCCGCGATGGCCATCCATACCAACAACCCGGTTACGATCACGGAGGATGTAACAACACGGGTCTCCGGTCGACCCCTGAGGGTCTCCGAGAAAAGTCCAGCTCAGGATGCTATTGAGGAATCCGGTGATGAAGATCCCCCGAGGGGGTTGCATGGCAATGTCGGCGATGATCGTTTTGGTGATTGGTCGAATGTAAACGCCGCCAGGACAAATAGCGATCCTAGGAATAAATTTGACGAGCTGAAGCGACTACTCATTGCAGTCCATAGACATTGACACTGATCGATAGCGTCGCTTCTCCAGCAGGGTGGGGTTCAAGCCCCTTTCGTTCGGTTCCTGTCGGTTGGCCCGCGAAATTTGGTTCCACCGCTGCCGCGCATGTGGCTGGCAACGGGACCGGATCGCGTAGACTGCGGTCCTTCGGTCCCGAATCCCCGTTAACCGTATCTTTCGCGAACCCCGACTGTTGCCGAAATGCAATGGACGTTTTCGACGTTCGCTGTTAGCTTTTTATTAACGAAAGAGTGCGGGGAGCGGGGGCGGGTTGTTGTTAAGGACATCGACATGGCTGGCGTGTGCGCCCGCTGCAATTTCAGCGTGTTTGTTGGCTGGATCGGCCGCCGCCCACCCGAGCCTGATGCTCACGGCATCACGTACTTCTCAACCGATCGGACACTACGAACTTTGCAAACGCCTGCCAGAGGAGTGCGCAATTCGATCATCTGATCAGACTCCGTTAAAACTGTCGAAGCAGCTTTTGCAGCGGCTTGAAAAACTCACCGTTTCGGTCAACCAGGCTGTGAAGCCAATGAACGATATCGACATATACGGTAAGGACGAATACTGGGCCTATCCTGATAAGCTAGGCGACTGCGAAGACTATGTCCTTCGCAAGCGGCGTGTGCTGATGCAGGAAGGAATATCTCCGTCCAACCTCTTGATTACTGTTTTAAGAAAGCCTGATGGTGAGGGCCACGCTGTTCTCTCGGTGAGAACAGACCAGGGCGATTTCGTTCTAGATAACCTGAGCGACTCCGTCGTGCCTTGGGACGAAACTGGCTATACATTCTTGAAAAGACAGGCAAACGATCACACCGGACGTTGGGTTACAATCCTCGAGGGCGCACAGGAGCCGCTGGTCGGGTCGGTTCAGTAACCTGATCGACGCCGCGAGGTGAACGTCGAGCTCACGCCTGCTGTGCCCAAAGCCGCGAGTCCACGGTGCGTCCGTAGGCGTCCACGACGGCATTTATTCCAATGTTCGCCATGCGCACGGCAGGCAGCTCGATCGCCCTGAGGAAGTGCTGATAGGGCCCGAGGATGTTCCAAACCAGGCGTCGTTGCATTCAGGATCCATTGTGCACGCCGGTCACCTGGATCCGGGAAGATTGCTTCATAGCAGATCAAAAGGTATCGCTGCGGGAAGTCCCGGAATGTCGAGCAGCTGCGGACCTTCACCCGGAACGAAATCGATTGAGCCTGCCGTCGGCATAATATCACCAAATGGGACCAGCCTGATCTTGTCATAGGCAGCCGAAAGCCTTCCCTCCTGGTCGAGCACGAGTGACTGTTGAGTAGGGCCGGTTCCTGGTCCGGCCGTCCTTGCGCCTGTCTAACCGCGCCGACAGCAAGCGCGCCTTACGGAGGCAACGGAAGCCGAAGAGGCTCACCGCAATGAGGCTGAGCCATAGATGCCAAGCAGCGAGGCGAGCTGCAGCGTATCGTCCGAGATACCCCACATAGACCCGACGAGATGCCACGGAGACCCGACAGAACCGTCCACGGGCCATCTCGGCGAGAGCCCACAATGTTGCAAAGCGACAACGGGGGCTGGACCTGCCGCGCTAAAGGCGCGCGTTGTTGATGCGGCGGCGGGGAAGATCGTCAGGAATTCACATAGACCAACAACGGCCGGCCACGCCAAAGCGCCAATTGTCCCAGCCTCGACTTTGGAACTTTCAGTGATCCAATTGAGGCCGACCAGGGAATTTCCAAGGCCGAATGCCTAGAGCGTCGGACGTTCACGTGAGTCCATATCCTGCGGCTTTGAAGTAGTTTCTGCATTCTGTTGGAGAGAAGAGATTGCAGATATCGCCGATGGCTTGCCAGAGAGCGTCAACGGTTCTGATGGCCCTTGCGCGCAGATGCGCCTTGAGCTTGGCGAAGGCCATTTCGATCGGGTTGAGGTCCGGGCTGTAGGGCGGCAGGAAGAGGAGCCATGCGCCTTTGGCCCGGACCGCTGCCTCGGCGGCTGGGCTCTTGTGGGCAGCGAGATTGTCGAGAATGACGACATCGCCCTTTGCCAGCGTCGGAGCGAGTTGGGTTTCGACATAGGTCTCGAAGATGCGCCGGTTCATCGGCGTGTCGACGACGAAAGGGGCGGTGAGCCCGTGACACCGCAGCCCGGCGATGAAGGTCTGCGTCTTCCAATGCCCGAACGGCGCCTTTGAGCGCAACCGTTTGCCCTTCAGGCAGCGGCCACGCAAGCGTGTCATCTTCGTCGTGGTTCCGGTCTCGTCGATGAACACCAGCCGATGCGGCTCAAGTCGCATCCGCGGCTGGCGCTTGGCCTGCCACTCCTGCCGCGCCTTGGAGACGTCGGGACGATCTTGCTCGCTGGCCAGCAGCGTTTTTTTTAAAACGGTAGCCGTTCCTGATGAGCCAACGCGAGATCGAGGCGGGAGCGACCTGGACGCCTGCAGCCGCGAGCAGTTCGGCGGCAAGCTCCGGCATGGTGATGTCGTCCTTCTCGACCACATGGCCAAGCAGAAATGCACGATGCGGGTCAAGCTTGGAATGGCGCCGGCCACCGCTGGCCTTGGGCGCCAGGCTCTCGGTCCGACGATAGTTCCTCATCAGGATCACCACGAACGACACCGATACTCCAAAATGGGCAGCGGCCGCGCGGCGGGAACGGCCAGCTTCGACATAACCGACAACGCGTTCACGCAGATCGATCGAATAGGGCTTGGGCATCGCAAATCACCTCCTGCCGGAAGTGAATCACGAACCTTGCCTCACCGGAATCCCTCTTGAGTCAATCTGAGCGTCCGGCGCTCTAGCCGAGGAGAAAGCCCGATCGCCAGGACCTGGCGCGCCGAAGCAAGATCAGGAAGCCTGCGAAATCTACGAACGTGAAGGGCAGAATGAAATATGGCGCGAAGGCGAGTGCCGCCAGACTTCCCAAGCCAGCAGCCAATGCGACGGAAACAACGTAGCTTCAGAATCGACCGGATGGAGACGGCACCCCTGCATCGCAGGGCTTCAAGATTCTCGGACTCGGAGCGGGCTGGCCTGCTGAAACGTCAGCCGGCATTCACCCGATTGTCCCAAGTCCAGGAAAGCGCTCCAGCAGCCAAAAAGCGATGAGCTGCAAGCGGCCGGTCATCATCAGAACGCCCATCACGATCATGATGCTACCGGCAACGACGTTGAGGATGTGACCCACATAGCGGAGGCGCTTCAGGGAACCGGCGAAATGTCCGAACGTCAAAGCCACCACCAGGAATGGCACACCCAGTCCTAGTCCGTAGGCGGCGAGCAGAATGGCGCCGCTTCCAGCCGAGAGGGCGGATACTGTGAGGATCGATCCAAGCACCGGTCCGATGCAGGGCGTCCAACCGAAGGCAAAGGCTAGACCAAGGAGATAGGCTCCGGTGGGACCCGACACCGAAGTTGGCCCCATCGTCCGGAACTCCTGCATGAGGAACGGTAAGCGTACCAAGCCAGTCATTATGAGGCCGAAGGCCGCAACCAGCAGCCCACCGATGAGGTTCGCCTCGAAACTGTATCTCAGGAGGAGCCCACCAAGCGCCTGCGCGCCGAGGCCCAGCATCACGAAGACTGTTGTGAAGCCCAGAACGAAGAACAAAGCGGGCCATGCAACGCGCAGACGGTCGATCATGCGTGTCGAAGCCGGGTCAATTCCGCTCGAGACGAAGGAAAGGTATCCGGGCACCAAGGGAAGAACGCATGGCGATACAAACGAAATGGCGCCCGCTACCACAGCAGTCGCCAATCCGACTGCCGACATTTCAATCAACATCATTTCTCCAGCCAACACTCATATGGCAGATTGCCTTGAATGCAAAAGCGCTATTTGATGCCGCGCCAGCCGAGCAGGCGCATCGCATTCGCTGTCACGAGAACAGTGGCCCCGGTATCGGCAAGGATCGCTGGCCAGAGTCCGGTGATGCCGAGAACTGTGGTCACCAGGAAGACGGCCTTCAACCCGAGCGAGATAGTTATGTTCTGGAAGATGTTGCTCATCGTAGCGCGCGACAATGCGACCATGTTGGCCACGTCCATCACCCGCCCATGAAGAACCGCCGCGTCGGCGGTCTCGAGAGCGACATCGGTACCGCCGCCCATGGCAATGCCGACGTCCGCGGCCGCCAAGGCAGGCGCGTCGTTGATGCCATCACCGACTTTTGCGACGATCTCGCCAGCCTTCTGCATCTCGCCGACGATCCGCTGCTTGTCCTGAGGCATCAACTCCGCGCGCGGCTCTATTCCGAGCGATGCCGCGATAGCCGCGGCTGTCCTCTTGTTGTCACCCGTAAGCATAACAGCAGAAATGCCGAGTTCCTTGAGCGCGGCAATGCCCGCCGCCGCGTCAGCTCGCGGTTCGTCACGCATCGCTAGCAAGCCTGCGACCTCGTTGCCGACAAGCAGCACCGAAACGGTCTTCCCCTTATCGTTGAAGCGAGTGATCTGTTCGCGGAGCTCCTGACTGAGGGGAACTCGCTTCTCAGCGGCTTGCGGCGAGCCCAGAAACAGCGAAGCGCCGTTCACCGTGCCGATGACTCCTTCGCCGCCTATTGCCTTCGCGTCATTCGCCGACGTCGGCTCATATCCGTTCTCTCGTGCCTTCGCCAGAATGGCTACGGCGAGTGGGTGGCTTGAGCCGATTTCGAGGTTGGCTGCCAGTTCCATGGTTTCTTTTTCCGAACGGGATGCGCCAACCACGTCCGTGACCTTTGGTTTTCCTTCGGTGAGAGTGCCCGTCTTGTCGAAAGCCACCTTGGTCACTTTTCTGAAGGATTCCAGAACCGCGCCGCCCTTCATGAGCAGGCCCCTGCGCGCGCCTGCCGACAGGCTGGCAGCGATTGCTGCGGGCGTGGAGATAACGAGTGCACATGGGCAGCCGATGAGTAGGATCGCCAAGCCCTTGTAGATCCACTCCGACCAGTCGCCCCCGAAAGCCAGCGGCGGAACAACTGCGACAAGGGTGGCCACGACCATCACCCCAGGCGTGTAGTAGGTAGAGAACCGGTCGATGAAGCGCTCGGTCGGCGCCTTGGATTCCTGCGCCTGTTCCACCAATTCAATAATTCTAGAGATGGTATTGTCGGCTGCTGCTGCCGTAACCTTGACGCGAATGGCGGCGTCCTGGTTGATGGTGCCCGCAAAGACCTGATCCTCAGGGCCCTTCGCCTTGGGAACGGACTCGCCAGTTACCGGGGCTTCATCGATGGACGTGTTGCCTGAGAGGATGACGCCATCCGCCGGTACACGGTCGCCGGGCCGCACCAGAATGGTCGATCCAACGGCGAGGCTTTCCGCAGCCACCTCCGTCGTCTTGCCACCGTCTTCAACCAGAGCGGTTTTCGGAACAAGCGTGGCCAGGGCCTTGATACTGGCACGCGCGCGACCCGCGGCGACACCTTCCAACAACTCGCCGACCAGGAACAGGAAAACAACGGCTGCCGCTTCCTCGCTGGCGTCGATGATGACGGCGCCGACCGCGGCGACTGTCATCAACGTTTCTATGGTGAAGGGAGAGCCATTGACTGCGGCCATCATCGCGCGTCGCGCAATCGGAATGAGGCCGACAGCCATTGCAGCAATGAATGCCCATGTCTCGTAAGCAGGCACAAGCTTGCCGACGATGAATGCAGCCACCAGCGCAAGGCCGCAAACAATCGTTAGCTTTGCCTTTTTCGACTTCCACCACGGTCCTTCCTCATTGCCGTGGTCATGACCATGAAGCCCAGCAACGCCCTTTTTGTCCTTGTGATCGTGGTCCTCGTGGGAGGCGGCTCCCACAGCAGCCTTGCTTCTGGTCGCCGCAGCGGGCGAAACCTTGTACCCTAGGCTTTCAACGCGCTTCTTGATCTCGGACAAATCGACGTCCGTTCCATGCGTCACGGTCATCGTTCCGGCGGTCGCCGAAACCGAAACCTCTTTGATCCCTTCGATCCGCCTTACCGCCGTGTCGATCTTCTGCGCGCAACTCGCGCAATCCATCCCTTCGACGCGATATCGGCTTTGCGCGAGACTCTCATCGCGACCCGGTATTTGATCCTGCGCGTCATCGCCATGATCATGCCCCGAGTGATCGTGCTTTGAATGGTCATGCCCCGAGTGTTCGTGCCCGGAGTGATCGTGTCCTGCGTGGTCATGCCCTGAATGGTCATGCCCGGAGTGATCCTGAGAAACAGCCTCGGCCCGCCCCGTCAACGCTGCCGCCGACGATCTCGCCGCGGCAGGAGTGACCTTATAGCCAAGGCTTTCGATACGCTTCGACAGGCTTGCAAGGTCGGTGGCGGGTTGATGCGTCACGGTCATCGTTCCGGCGGTTACGGACACGGAAACGTCATCGACGCCGTCGACGCGTCTGGCAGCCGTATCAATCTTTTTGGCGCAGCCGGCGCAATCCATCCCCTCGACGCGGAAACGGCTTTGCAACATAGACGTGCTCATCAATGGTGCCTTTCGCTCAAATCAATGAAGCATCATAATTCCTCTAGTGGCTAGAGAGGCAAGAGGCTTTTTGTGCGGCTAACGTGGCTTTTCGACGCGCGGCGAGATGGCCGTTTTGAGTTAACCATTCATCAAGGTTAACGATTAACGTTCATTTCAGAACGAACTTGGGGAAAGTGAGAGGGATGGGCCGAAGCCTACCAGCGCTATCGACTCGTGCGCGACGTTTTTCGATCGCTCCGCTATTCTTGGCGTTGTGGGGTGTCATCGGGGCAGCGTCGCCGACCGCAGTGCAGGCGCCGTATCTGATAAGGCCGATAGCGCAGGGCGGGCTACCTTCCTGACTAAGCCTTCAAATGGCTTCGTTGCGGTTATCGCTCGACGGCGCAGGTTCATTCATTCCTGCCGGTCGATGGAATGACGAACCTCAGGTCGCGGCACCATGCCATAGCAAGGAAGATGATCGGTTGGTGGGTGTACCGTCGGCTCTTGCGGAACTTGTGACCAATGACGGGGCCGATATTCTTGCCACCGCTTACGCGGCGACGGATTCCTATCATCCACCAGCATCGCCGTGCTCGAAACGCAAGGTCAGGTCAATGTAGCAGGGCACTGAAGATCGCTCAGGAGATGGGCTTCGACATCAAAAGCTCGTAATAGCTTTGGAAGATCCCTTGGTTCAGGCGGTAATCGACAGGATCCTGCACTCGCCCAGGAGTTGGGACCGATGGAGCACCATCCATTGTCATCGGCAGCAACATCATCAAAGGCGCGGTCGGTGTTTCCGCGTTGCAAGACGCAATCAAGACCGCACGCGACTGCGATGGAGCAGTTATTGTGCTGATGGCCTATCAAGGTAGGGAACGGCGGCTCAGATGATCGATCGGAAGTCTGGCCCGTCCATGATCGCGGCTTTCGCAATCATGGCCGGCTTCGGTCTCGCTTTCTATTTCATGCCCCGCATGATGATAGCAATTGGAGAAATCTCGACCATCGCCGCAGCGCTGTTCGCGGCGGCATTGGTGGGGGCGTTCTTTGATGTTTTCTGGCTCCGCTCCCGCTTCCAGCGACGAATGAACCCATAGAAGCGCCGTAGAGCCCGATCCGGCCAGCGCTTGGGGGCTCGGATGGTCATGGGATCGATGTTGGTCGTGATGTTCGGACGTGCGGAGGCCTGTTCAGCGTAGACAGGCCCGAGAGGGCCGATCGCTTCGCAAGCAGGAAGCCTATCAACCTCTTGCTGTCTGACCTGATCCTTCTGCTGCGATCCGCTGCACAATCAACCGTGCGTCGTCCCCTACACCCATAATGAGGGCCGATGTACGATTGCGTTGCCACGGTTTTCCAACGAAAAACAATCCATGGACCGGCGACACGCCCTCGGTGTGGAGAAATGATCCATCAGCTGCCGTGGCTTCAGGCACGCCGAGCCACGAACTGTCGTCGACGTAGCCAACGGCCCAGATCACCGCCGCTACGGGGATGCTGGAACCGTCCGAGAAAATTGCCTTGTCGCCTGCGGCGTCGACCAGCCGCGGCATGATCGCGATGTTTTTACGTGTCAAACTACCAATGCTTCGATCACGATCAGGAAATGCATCGGAGCGCCTGAGGAACTGCCCCATTGTCGAGTTAGGCGGCGCCTTCAACACACCCGATTTGCTCAGCCACCACCACACGCTCTTGCCGAGTACTCGCTCCGGAAACAGCCGTCGTGGTTTGCCGGCGGCCAGTGCGGTCGGACCGCGCGAAGAAAGTTCGACCGCGATGTCGCGGCCGCTCGCCCCATCGCCGACCACAAGCGCACGCCCTCCCGGAATCTGGTGGATGTTGCGGTACGTTTCCGCGTTTAGCTGAACCACCTCCGCATCGAATTTCGCCGAGATGGGTGGAACCACTGACTTCTGAAAGCCGCCGGTCGCGACAACAACATGCGTAGCCTGGAGCCGTTTACCGTTCTGCAGCGTCGCCTCGAAAGCGTTGCCGCCGATCCGGGCGAGGCGAACCACACGAGAATTCAGGCGTACCGGAAGGCCGCAGCGTGTCGCGTAGGTCTGGAGATAGTCCGCAAATTCTTCCCGAGTGGCGTAGAGCTCCCGATTTCCCACCAGTGGAAGCCCGGGGAGGGCGCTGAACTGCCGTGGCGTGAAAAGAGTCAGAGATTCGTAGCGTTTGCGCCAGCTGTTTCCAACATGGCAGGCACTGTCGACGATAAGAAAGTCGAGACTGGACCGGCGCAGATGACAGCCGGTCGCAAGTCCCGCCTGACCGGCACCGATGACGAGAACGAAGGTCATCAGCCGATCACGACGACCCGCGCGCCGACTGGGACGCGCTCGTACAAGTCCGTCACATGATCATTCACCATGCGTACGCAGCCGTTGGAGACCGCTTTTCCGATCGTCCATGGCTCGGTCGTTCCGTGAATGCGGTAAAGCGTATCCTGCCCATTCCGATAGAGATAAAGTGCCCGGGCGCCGAGAGGGTTGTTTCGACCGCCATGCACGCCACCAGCATACTTGGCATATTTCTTGGGGTCGCGTCGGATCATGTTGTCCGTCGGTCGCCAGCTTGGCCACTTTGCCTTGCGCCCCACTTCCGCGGTCCCGCGGAAGGCCAGCCCAGCCTTCCCGACACCTATGCCGTAGCGGCGGGCTAACCCAGCGGCTTCAACGAGATAGAGGAAACGGTTTGCCGGATCGACCACGACTGTGCCAACAGCATATTCATATGGAAACGCGACGACCTGGGGCAGGAAGCGCGGGTCGATCTGGAAAGGCTTCTTGCCGGGCTTTGCCGTCTGAGCGGACGCTAATCTCCCCGCCGCGAGTGTGCCGACGAATGAAAGAAGCAACGAACGGCGGTCGATCAATTTGATCATCATGATGGTCTCAGTGGTCGTGTCCGTCGTCGGCGCCCGCAGGTGGCGCCACGTCCGGCACTAGTTTTTCGACCTTGGCATTGGCGCGTAGAGTATCAACGACCCGCTTCTCTTCCGCGGCTTGAAGTGATTGCCGGATCTGATCGGAGACGGTGTCGAAGGCTGGAGCGGGGCGGCTCCGTTTGCCAAAGGCGAGGGATAGGATCTCTAGGGGATGGAGAGACAGCGGGATTTTCGTGTCAGACATCAAGGCCAACTCCCCTGCGGACGATAATGGGAGTTTGGCTTGGCACGCGGTCGTATAGATCGATGATGTCTTGATTCATCAAGCGGACGCATCCGCTGGATACCGCTTTACCAATCGTCGCGTACTCCGGCGTCCCGTGCAGGCGAAAAAGCGTGTCTTGACCATTCTGGAAGATGTAAAGAGCCCGGGAGCCAAGCGGATTGTCGAGTCCGGGTGGCATGCCACCATTTTCCGCGCCGTATTTTGCCAGTTTTGGCTGACGGGCGATCATCTCCGCTGGTGGCGTCCATTTCGGCCAGCGCTGTTTCCAAGCAATCACACCCTCGCCAGACCATGTGAAACCTTGGCGGCCAAGACCCACGCCATAGCGCATCGCCTTGCCCCCGGGACGCACGAGATAGAGGAAATATTTGCTCGTATCGACAACGATCGTACCCGGCGCCGCTCCAGTCGGATCGTCGACGAGCCGGCGGTAGAACTTCTCGTCCACCTTCGTCAGATCGACCGGCGGAATCGGAAAATCCTCATTTGGCATCGCGCCATACATAGAGATGAATGACGGCTCGGGCGCACGTTCTGCGGGCTCGGGATCATCAGTTCTAACCGTGGTGCATCCCGCGAGAGCGAAAGCTCCAGCGGTTGCGGCCATCGCCAATAAGTCTCTGCGGTGTATGGCGAACTGTGGACGAAAATTCGTGCTCAAGGCGAAACTCTAAAACAAGGATGACGACAGTCGCTTCACTTGGGAAGCGATCATGAATAGGGTGGCGAATGGCGGATATTCTCGCGTGCCGCGCGTTCGACTGACGCTGCATTCAACGCGAATTTGCCTAAGTAGCCCGACAGTCGGGAGCGCTAGGCTACCGCTGTACCGCTACGCCGCTGATCAGGTGGATTGGGGAGGAGGTACAGAAACCGCCAGGCAGGTGGATGCGTGTCGAACCTGAGCAACTACGATCTTGCCTCGGTCATGCGACGGGACGTTTTGTGCGGCGACCCCGACAAGCGATCCTGCGCAATGATCCTGGCAGGCCGGAATATGTTGGAGCGCCGGACCGGTGCTGCCATCGCTGCTGTCAGCGTCGCCGGGCTGAGCTGTCACGCCCAAGTCTGCGATTTCAAACGAAGCGTCGTCCACCCAGGCAAACAAAGGCGTTGCCACGTGAGTGGCCAGTAACACCGCCAGCAGTAGAGCCAGTACGATCCGCATCATCGCGTTCAAGTAAACCAGACTTTGGTGAAGCAAAGATGAATTGGCCGAAATCGTCGAGGATTCTTACCAGCCACACGATCAGTCACCCTCCCTATGCGGGTCGGCGGCGGCCGCCGTGCACCCAGGTCTCGTGTTGCAGCAGTTCATCTGGCTTCTTCAGCACGAACTGGTTGTCGGCGACGATGTAGTTGTCGGCATGCAGGCGGGCGATCGGCTGATAGACCTCCGGCCGGACGTAGCGGCCGCGCTCGTCCAAGCATTCGTCGCGGACATACATCTGCACAACCTCGCCGATGACGATGGTGCGGCGGCCATAGTCGAGGATCTGCGACACCTGGCACTCCATCGCGCAGGGCGATTCCTCGATGCGGGGCGCCGCAACCTTGACCGATGGCGTGCTGGTCAGCCCGGCGACCTCGATCTCGTCGACGTCGCTGGGGAAGTTGATGCCGGTGACGATCATCTCTTTGGCGATCGCCATGTCGACCATGTGGACGACGAATTCGCCGGAGCGGCGGATGTTGGCGACGGTGTCCTTGGCAGTGCCGTCGGGGCGGGTCTGCATGCCCAAGATGAGCAGCGGCGGCTCGTGCGAGAAGACGTTGAAGAAGCTCATCGGGGCGGCATTGTTGCAACCGTGCTCGTCGATGGTGGTGACGAGCGCGATCGGGCGCGGCCCGACGAAGTTGGAGAGCAGGCGGTAGCGGTCTTTCTCGGGCAGTTCGGCGAAATCGAAATCCATGATCAGCTCCGCCGGATCGCCATGCAGGCGGTGCGCTCGCGCTCACTGGCTGGAAACAGTTTGGCCGGCGCATAGCCAGAGAGCTTGCCCAGGTAAGGTTTGGGAAGCGGATATGCCAGATCGCCAACCTTGGACGTGCGCAGCCGCATGCCGACGATTGCCTCGGCAAACTTGATCGCAGCGGCCACACCGTCGATCACCGGCACGTGCAGCCTCTCTTCGAGGTACTTCGCCAGATCCGCCATGCCGGCACAGCCAAGCACGATCGCTTCTGCGCGATCGTCGCGAAGCGCTTCCTCGCACTCATCGAGGATGATTGCGCGGGCGCTTGACCCTGGCTTTTCAAGTTCCAGCACCGGCACGTTGGTAGCCCTGACCCGACGGCAATGATTTTGCATCCCATAGTTGTTCACCAACTGCTCTGAAATCACGCGCGTGCGTTCAAGTGTCGTGACGATCGAGAAGCTGGTGGCGACGAATGTCGCGGCATGCATCGCGGCCTCGGCAATCCCAAGCACGGGAGCACCCGTAATCTCCCGCGCGGCGAGAAGTCCCGGATCGCCGAAGCAACCGATCACATATGCGTCGGCAACACTGCCTTCGAGTATCTCGTCAATGGTGCCCAGGACGCTCAAAGCTTCGTCGTAGTGCCCTTCGATCGATGCCGCGCCGGATCGAGACGTCGCAAGAACAACCTCAGTACCGGGCGCAGCGACCGCACGGGCCGCTTCGCCCATAAGCTCGGTCATTGATGCAGTGGTATTGGGATTTATCAGCTTAATTCGCATTATTTCCTCCATTAAAGTATACAAAATTGCGAACGATATGGATTCATATCGGCATGAGAGTGTTCGCTTTCGAATTCACTTTCGGGGCTGAGCCCGGCTCTATTCGGACACGGCAACGCGCACGAATTCGGCCGAGTTCAGGCCAAGTATTGGCACCAGCCCGGAGGCGGCCATTCCTCCATGCTCTGTTGGGTCCGTCTCAGTGATGAATCGGGGCCCCTCCATTAGGCGTGCGATGCAGCCCTATGTTCCCGCGAAATTTCCTTTCAAAAAATACGATATTGACGTAACATTGTATACATGCCTAGAATGATATGTCTATACAAGTGAGCGCTAATTTCCGCAGCGGAAGTTTCAAGGCGCCAGGGAACGACCATCAAAGAGAGGAGCTACCCA
>NZ_JAFLWW010000029.1 GCF_018555685.1 Aminobacter anthyllidis | reverse complement strand
GCGCGGCAGGTTCGGATTGAGCTTGCGCACCGGCAACGCCCGGACCTTATCGGTGTCGGAGACGATGGCCAGCTCGGCCTCGGGCGCGCCGGCGGCGAAATCGGTCTCGAGATCTTCGAGTTCGAGCAGCATCTGCCCCAGCTTCTCGGACGAGCGGCCGAAGGCCTTGCGGTTGAAGCGATCGATCCGCAGCTGCAGGCGCTGAATGCGAAGTGCGGCCTCGGCGCGCTCTCTGCGCAGCTGCTCATCGCGTTCGGCGATTGTGGTGTCACGGGCAGAAACGGCCGCCTCCAGAAGCGCGATCCGGGCGAGGAAATCAGCGATTGAGGGAGCTTGTTCTGACACCCAAACTACATACCCGAAAGACCTCGTCTACGGAAGCAAAATCAATACAAAATCAATGACAAACGAGCAAAATTAGCCAGCCAGACGCGGCCGATAAGTCTTGCTCGGCCGGCGCCAGTCGATCCCTTCCAGAAGCAGCGAAAGCTCCGCCTTGGTGAGCGAAACGGCGGCCTGATCCTTCGTGGTCGGCCAGGCAAAACAGCGGTCGGTAAGCCGCTTTGTGAATAAGCAGAACCCTTGGTCGTCATGAGACAAAATCTTGATGATATGACCCTTGCGCCCACGGAAGCAAAAGATCGCGCCAGTGTGCGGATTGAGCGCGAGCACCTGCTGCACCATCCGCGCCAGGCTGTCGATCCCGCGGCGCATGTCGGTCGCGCCGCAGCACAGATAAATCTGGTCGGTCGGCACCACCGTGATCACCTGGTCAACTCCGCCAGGACGATGCGCAGCGCTGTCGGATCGACGGTCCCGTCGATCCGCAATCGCGCGCCGTTCGCAAAGGCCACGACGATCCTGCCGGCCGGGTCCGGGCAATCGGCGACGGGGCGTTCGACCTCCGGCAGATCGTTCACCTCGATCCGCGCGAAGGTCGCCACCGCCTGATCGGCATCGAGTTCGCCGCCGGCCATCTGCTTGCGCCAGGCATAGAGCTGCGACGGAGCTACGCCGAACGCTTCCGCGACCTCCGTCACCGACGACCCCGCCGCGTTCGCCAGATCGACCAACGCGCGCTTCTCGGTGCAACTCCACAGCCTTCGTTGCCGCACGCGCCCGGGCACCGTTGCAAGATCTTCGGCCGCCGCGGCACCGCTTAACTCGGCGACCATATCGCCCCTCGCATGTTCCAATGTCATGGCGCGAAAACTCCATGTTCATCGGCCTATTGCAAGGTGCCTTGGCGCATCGCTTAC
>NZ_JAFLWW010000028.1 GCF_018555685.1 Aminobacter anthyllidis | reverse complement strand
GACCGGATGAATCTGACAGTTTTTGGCATTGGCTATGTTGGCCTGGTTCAGGCAGCGGTGTTGGCCGAGGTCGGGCATGACGTTGTCTGCGTCGATGTCGATGCGGCCAAGGTCGAGCGCTTGAACCAGGGTTTCATCCCGATCTTCGAGCCGGGGCTGGAGGCGCTGGTGCGCGACAACCATGCGGCCGGGCGCATCGTCTTCACCACCGATGCGGCTCTGGCCGTCAGGCATGGCGAGATCCAGATGATCGCGGTCGGCACGCCGCAGGGCGAGGACGGCTCGGCCGACTTGAAGTACGTGCTCTCGGTGGCCGACGCCATCGGCCGCGAGATGGCGGGTGCGAAGATCGTGGTGACCAAATCGACGGTGCCGGTGGGCACCGCCGACAAGGTGCGCGAAACGATGTCGGCGGCGCTGAAGGCCAGGGGCCGCGAGGAGCTTGGCTTCGACGTCGTCTCCAATCCTGAGTTTTTGAAGGAAGGCTCGGCGGTCGCCGACTGCATGAAGCCCGACCGCATCATCATCGGCACCGACAGCGAGGCGGCAGAGGCGGTGATGCGCGAGCTCTATGCGCCGTTCAACCGCAACCACGAAAAGATGATCGTGATGGACGTGCGCTCCGCCGAGTTCACCAAATATGCCGCCAACTGCATGCTGGCGACCAAGATCAGCTTCATGAACGAGATGGCGAACCTCGCCGAACTGCTCGGCGCCGACATCGAGGAGGTGCGCAAGGGCATCGGCTCGGACCCGCGCATCGGCTACCACTTCATCTATCCGGGCCTGGGTTATGGCGGCTCGTGTTTTCCCAAGGATGTGCGTGCGCTGATCCGGACCGCCGGCGATGTCGGCTTCGAGCCGGTGCTGTTGCACTCGGTCGAGGCGCGCAACAATGCCCAAAAGGCGGTGCTGTTCGACAAGCTGAAGGCGCATTTCAACGGCGACCTTGCCGGCAAGACCTTCGCGCTGTGGGGCCTCGCCTTCAAGCCCAACACCGACGACATGCGCGAAGCACCTGCCCGGGTGCTGATGGAAGCGCTGTGGGCTGCCGGTGCCAAGGTCCAGGCCTACGATCCCGAGGCGATGAACGAGGCGCAGCAGATCTTTGGCCAGCGCGACGACCTGATGCTGTGCGGCACCAAGGAGGCGGCATTGCGCGGCGCCGACGCGCTTTTGATCGCCACCGAATGGAAGAATTTCAGGGCACCGTCCTTCGAGCTGATCAGGGAGCAACTGACCACGCCCGTCATCTTCGACGGCCGCAATCTCTACGACCCCGCCGTCGTCGCCCGCCACGGCATCAAATATGTCTCCATCGGGCGGAA
>NZ_JAFLWW010000027.1 GCF_018555685.1 Aminobacter anthyllidis | reverse complement strand
TTGGTGGTGAAGCGGGGCGCATAATCCTGTGGTCTGTCGAACAGCGTCTCGTTGATCCGGTTGTGGATCCTGGCGACGCTGGCAAACACGGCTTGATCGGTTGCAGAGCCTTTGGCCAGGACGTCGCGCGGCAACCCCATGAGCGGGCACATCCAGTCTTGCGGGTCCGCGAACCGCGGCCCGGTGACCGCCGCCGTTACGAAGCCATCCAGCGCCGACATGGTGCGCACCAGCGGGCGGGGGTTGGTCTTGGCGGCCATCCAGGCCTCGAGGGCCTCGTCCGACAGCGCCATGTCATCGAGCGCGCTCATGCCGCCAAGGAGAGCTGCATCTCTTCGCGGCGCACCCAATTCCACGGCATCAGTTCGTCCCAGCGCGAGGCTGGCCAGTCGTTCTGGATGCGCTCGGTGACGTCGGCCATGTAGGCTTCGGCATCGACGCCGCAGAGCTTGCAGGTCTCAATGATGCTGAGCACGACCGCTGACCGCTCTGCCGCGGCGAAGCTGCCCGAGAAAAGCCAGTTGCGCCTTCCGACCGTAAATCCACGAATGGCGCGCTCCGCGATCAGGTTGTCGGGCTCGAGCTGGCCATCGTAGAGGAAGCGATTGAACGCGCGCCATCGCTTGGCGCCATAGGCGAAGGCCTTGGCGATATCGGCATGGCGCGACAAACCGTTGGCCTGGCGCATGAGCTGTCGTCGCAGTGCGCGGATTAGAGGTCGGGACCGCCTTCGTCGTGCGGCCAATCGCTCGGCGGGCGGGAGCCCCCGGATCTCTTCCTCGATCCGGTAGATCGCCTGGATACCAGCCATCGCCGTCGTGCTGAGCTCGGTCGGCTGGCTGTCATGAACGTCGAATATCTTGCGACGCAGATGGGCCAGGCAGGCAGCTTCTCGAATGGCGCCGCCCCTGTAGATCTGATTGTAGCCGCTGAACCCATCGGCCTGGAGTGTGCCGGAAAATCCGGCGAGCTCGCTCATCACGCTCTCGCCGGCGCGGCCCATGGTGGCGCGATACCAGGCGATCGGCGGCTCTTGAGAACCTGAATTGCGGTCGTCGGCGACGTAAACCCAGAGCGCGCCCTTGTGCGTCGTGCCGGTGCCGGGCGCCAGGATCGGAAGCCGCGTGTCGTCGGTGTGGAGCTTGGTGCGGGTACGGCCGATCTCACGAAGGCGATTGTAGATCGGATCGAGTAAGGCGGCGGCATAGCCGGCGCTGCGCGCCAGCGTGGATCGCTCGATATCGACGCCCTTGGCGGCCATCATCTGGATTTGGCGGTAGTAGGGCAGATGATAACCCCACTTGGCCATCATGATATGGGCGAGCGCGGCATAGCTGAGCTTGCCGCGTGCAATGGCCTTGGCGGGTGCCGGCGCCTGAATGATTTTATCGCAGGTCCGGCAGCTGTACTTGGGTCGAACGGTCTCGATCACCTGCCAGGCCTGGGCGACCAGATCGAGCATCTCATCGCTATCTTCGCCCATGGCGCGCAGAGCGCCGCCGCAGCCCGGGCAGCACGCGCAAGACGGCTCGCGAACGATCCGCTTGCGCGGCAGGTTCGGATTGAGCTTGCGCACCGGCAACGCCCGGACCTTATCGGTGTCGGAGACGATGGCCAGCTCGGCCTCGGGCGCGCCGGCGGCGAAATCGGTCTCGAGATCTTCGAGTTCGAGC
>NZ_JAFLWW010000026.1 GCF_018555685.1 Aminobacter anthyllidis | reverse complement strand
CTGCCGGAGGGCGACCTCGGCAGGCCTCGCTGCTGGAGCGCCTGACGGTTCGGGTCGTTGCCGTGCGCTCCAAACCCAAAACGCCTCGCCATGACTGTCGTTCCCAAGTCAAGAAAAGACCTGCCGGATGTCCCGACAGGTCTTTTCGACAGCGGATGAGGGACCTCCGCAGACGTAATTTACTGAGCCGGGGCGGCTGGCGCTGCCGGAGCAGGTGCCGGTTCCGCTGGCGCGGCAGGTTCCGGAGCAGCGGTGGTCGGCGCTGCGGGTGCTGCAGGCGCCGCCGGAGCGGCGGGGGCAGCTGGTGCGGAGGGTGCTTCGATCTTCACATCGACATCGCGGCTACCGCCCCAATTTCCTTGGGAGAAAACGAAAAATGCGACCACAGCGCCGATAATGACGATGATAGCAACCGCCCATCCTGCTCCGCCGCCTCCAGAATTAACTACAGTGGGTCCATCGGCCATACTTGGTTCCTCCGTTTCAAGTAAAAATAACGCCAGCCGTGAAAATGGCGGCGCAAATTCCGAATATTGGCGCAAGTATCCATCGCGCCTGGTGCACGCTTTGGTCCATTAGGACCTCCTGAATTTATCTATGGATTTGAACGGCTTCTTGCGCGTTTGGTTCCATGGGGCTCGGTGCCTAAGGAAAATCACTAGCTTGCCTGAGAATGCCAAATAGCGTGGAAAAGCCCCGTCGGATTGCCCGGCGGGGCTTCTAAGGGCGTGGAGAAATGGAGCAAAGCCACGCCCACGCGGTGGCCTCTCAGAGAAGCGGACGAACGGATGTGAGGTTCCTTGTCAGCAGGAGGCCTGCCGCAATCGCGGCGACAACGGCAGGCCCGCTGCTTGGAACGCGGCTGAGGGGGCGCGCGCTCCGCTAACACAATCGCCCGACTGCGCCATGAGTTCCGGACCATCGTGCTCTTACGCACAGCGCACCCACTTCGGCCCTTGGTTAAATACAACTCTTGATCATCACTGAAGTTTAGTGCTGTCTAATATTGCTTGAGGGATATCCCACCGGGAGCATTGCCCATGAGGCATCGCGAGGTCCAGGAGCAGCTAAGGGTTGTCGGAATTTCGCTCAGCAAGAATGGCGGTAGCCTTCGGGTCAACTATTTCGGCGGCGGAGCTGACACCGCACACTTCACTTCCGATTTAGAGGAAGCGCTTCGCATAGGCCTCTCCATTAATGCAAAACATCTGCCCAAGACTTGGTGCTCGCGGCGCTAAGCCATTGGGAAGAGCCTCGCAACCTTTCGGTGACAGGGGAATTGGTGGTTGGCGGTATCCTCCGGTGCGAGCGAGGCGAACGTTCATGAACCCTTTGCTTTTCTCCATTGCCGCAATGGCGATTGGAGCCTTTGCGATCTGGCATCGCTCCTTCATCGGCTTGGCCATTGCGGCCGGCGCTAATGCGGCAGCTATCTGGCTGATGTGGCCAAACCTCTAAACGACAAAAGGCCCCGCCGGCCGAAGCCAACGGGGCAGTAAGAGAATAGCCGACTTCCTGCAGTGGGCGGAATGTCGGAAAGAGCTCACCAATAAGGCCGTGCTCCGTAGTAGTCATAGATCCGACGATTGTTGTCGTCTGACCAATCGTATTCCGTGTCGGCGGTGTATCGGGGGGCCTCTTCAAGCTCATCTTTAGTAATGTCGATCTGGAATCCCCCAAGGTCTTCATTGTAGGTGAGCTTGCTCCACGGCACAGGATAGTGATCCTCGCCCATCCCAAGGAAGCCGCCGAAACCCAGCACAGCATGAGCTACTCGGCCGCCAACTTTCTCCAGTACCAACCGCTTCACTTCACCGATGTGGGCCTCATCAGGGCCATAGACTTCCGTCCCGATGACTTTGTCGCTCTCGATCAGATTATTCATTTCTCGCTCCTGCGG
>NZ_JAFLWW010000025.1 GCF_018555685.1 Aminobacter anthyllidis | reverse complement strand
CCGGGCTTTTGTTAGCAGTGGTTTTGGTTGGCTGAGCTTTAGGCTCAGTGATCCATTGCCTTGACGATTTCTTCGGTCATCTTCTTGGCGTCGCCGAGCAGCATCATGGTGCCGTCCTTGTAAAACAGCGTGTTGTCGATGCCGGCGTAGCCGGAGCCAAGGGAGCGCTTGACGAACAGGCAGGTGCGGGCCTTGTCGACGTCGAGGATCGGCATGCCGTAGATCGGGCTGTTCTTGTCGTCGCGCGCCGAGGGGTTGGTGACGTCGTTGGCGCCGATGACGTAGGCGACGTCGGCCTGGGCGAACTCGGAGTTGATGTCTTCGAGCTCGAAGACCTCGTCGTAAGGCACGTTGGCCTCGGCGAGCAGCACGTTCATGTGGCCGGGCATGCGGCCTGCGACCGGGTGGATGGCGTATTTGACCTCGACGCCATTGGCCTTGAGCTTGTCGGTCATCTCGCGCAGCGCATGCTGGGCCTGGGCCACCGCCATGCCGTAGCCCGGCACGATGATGACCTTTTGCGCGTTCATCATCAGGAAGGCGGCGTCGTCGGCCGAACCCTGCTTGACGGTGCGCTCGATGCCGTCGTCGGCGACAGCCGCCGTCTCGCCGCCGAAGCCGCCGAGAATGACCGAGATGAACGAACGGTTCATGCCCTTGCACATGATGTAGCTGAGGATCGCACCGGAGGAGCCAACCAGCGCGCCGGTGATGATCAGCGCGAGATTGCCGAGCGTGAAGCCGAGCGCGGCTGCCGCCCAACCCGAATAGGAGTTGAGCATGGAAACGACCACCGGCATGTCGGCGCCGCCGATCGGCACGATCAGCAAAACGCCGAGCACCAGCGACACGGCGACGATCAGCCAGAACACCGTCGTCGACTGGGTCGTCACCAGCATGACGATGAGCACGACAAGGGCGATGCCGAGTGCTGCGTTGATGAAGTGGCGGCCGGGCAGCATGATCGGCTTGCCCGACATGCGGCCATCGAGCTTCAAGAAGGCGATGACCGAGCCGGTGAAGGTGATGGCGCCAATGGCGACACCCAGGCTCATCTCGACCAGCGCCTGGCCGTGGATGGCACCGACGGTGCCGATGCCAAAACTTTCCGGCGCATAGACGGCGGCTGCGGCGACCATCACCGCGGCCATGCCAACGAGGCTGTGGAAGGCCGCGACAAGCTGCGGCATCGAGGTCATGGCGATGCGCCGCGCGGTCACCGCACCGATGCCGCCGCCGATGGCAAGGCCAAGCACGATCAGGCCAAGGCCGGTCACCGACGGCTTGGCCAGGGCCAGCGTGGTGACGATGGCAATGCCCATGCCGATCATGCCGTAGGTGTTGCCCTGGCGCGAAGTGGTCGGATGCGACAGGCCGCGCAGGGCGAGGATGAACAGGATGCCGGAGACGAGGTAGAGGAAGGAAGCGAGGTTGAGGGTCACGTCACTTGTCCTTCTTCTTGTACATCGCCAGCATGCGCTGGGTGACGAGGAAGCCGCCGAAGATGTTGACCGAAGCCAGCACCAGGGCAACGAAGCCGAAGCCGGTGGCAAGCCCGGAAGCGGCGATGCCGACGGCAAGCAGCGCACCGACGACGATGACCGAGGAGATGGCGTTGGTGACCGCCATCAGCGGCGTGTGCAGCGCCGGCGTCACCTGCCAGACGACGTAGTAGCCGACAAAGATCGCCAAAACGAAGATGGCGAAGCGGAACACGAACGGGTCGATCGCCCCGCCGGTGACGGCATGTGCTGCGTTACCGGCGGCTTCCGCCGCACCTTCAGCGGTGGCGAGATCCTGGACCCCGAGCCGGACGGCATCGACCGCCTGGTCGAGCTGGTCGAGGGCTTTTTGAAGACCTTCCATCATGCGTCTCCCTGCTTGGACGACTTCCTGGCAGCCGTAGGCTTCTTGGCGACAGCGGCCTGGTCGGCTTTAGCCGGTGCTGCTTTCTTCGGCGCTGTCTTGGCCGGTGCTGCGCTATCGCTCGCCGGATCGTCGCCGCGGTTCTGGCCCGCAACGATCGGCTTGGGTTTGTCAGCTGCTGCTGCAGCCGCCGCATTGGCGAAGTTGGGGTGCACCACCTTACCGCCATCGGTCAGCATCGTTGCCTTGACCAGCTCGTCGTCGCGGTTGATGGCAATCTGCTTGCTCGTCTTGTCGACCATGGTCTCGAGGAAGGCGAACAGGTTCTTGGCGTACAGCAGCGAAGCCGACGCCGCGACACGGCCCGGCACGTTGAGATGGCCGACGATCTTGACGCCATTGGCGGTCGTCACCACCTTGCCGGCCTGCGCGCCCTCGACATTGCCGCCGCGTTCGACGGCAAGATCGACAAGCACCGAACCCGGCTTCATCGAGGCAACCATGGCCGCAGACACCAGCTTGGGTGCCGGACGGCCCGGGATGAGTGCCGTGGTGATGACGATGTCCTGCTTGGCGATGTGCTCGGCGGTCAGGGCCGCCTGCTTGGCCTGGTACTCCTTCGACATCTCCTTGGCGTAGCCGCCAGCGGTCTCCGCTGCCTTGAACTCCTCGTCCTCGACGGCGAGGAACTTGGCACCGAGCGAAGCGACCTGTTCCTTGACCGCCGGACGCACGTCGGTGGCGGTCACGATCGCGCCCATGCGGCGTGCGGTTGCGATCGCCTGCAGGCCGGCGACGCCGACGCCCATGATGAACACTTTCGCCGCCGGCACGGTGCCGGCCGCCGTCATCATCATCGGCAAGGCGCGGTCATATTCGGCCGCACCGTCGATGACGGCCTGGTAACCGGCGAGGTTGGCTTGTGACGACAGCACGTCCATCACCTGGGCACGGGTGATGCGCGGCATGAACTCCATGGCGAATGCCGTGACACCCGCCTTGGCCATCGCCTGAACCGCCGCATCGTTGCCGTAGGGGTCCATGGTGGCAAGCACCGCGGCACCTGCCTTGTAGCCCTTGAGCTCGGCTTCCGAAGGCCGGCGCACCTTCAGCACCACATCGGCCCTGGCCGCATCGGATGCCTTGCCGATGACAGCCCCCACCGCCGCAAAATCGGCATCGGGAATGCGCGACAA
>NZ_JAFLWW010000024.1 GCF_018555685.1 Aminobacter anthyllidis | reverse complement strand
GTGCGCCCGAGCGTCGACTTCCCGCAACCAGACTCACCGACCAGGCCAACGATTTCACCCGGATAGAGTTCGATGGAAACGTCGTCGACCGCATGCACAAACTTGCCGCGCTGGACGCTCTTGAACCTGGTTTGCAGGTTTTCGACTTTAAGAACGGGTCTGTGTGTCATGCTGCTGCCCTTCCTTCATTGACGACGGGACAAGCGACAAAGACCGAACCGTCCGCCGAAGGCACCAAGGGAGGCCGGCTGGCCGTGCATGTGGGGACTGCAAAGTCGCAGCGCGGCGCAAAGGCACAACCCTTGAACGGAGCTCCGAGCGTCGGCGGAATGCCGGGCAGTCCACGGAACTGCGAACCGATCGGGTCTTCCCGTTTCGGAATCGCGTTGATGAGGCCCCGTGTGTATGGGTGACGCGGTGTGACCAGGACCTTGTCCACCGGACCGCGTTCTGCCGCCCGTGCCGCATACATGACGACGATATTGTCGGCGGCACCTGCGACGACGCCCATGTCGTGGGTGATCAGCACCATGGCCATGTTGAGCCGTCGCTGCAGGTCCTTGAGCAGGCGCAGGATCTGGGCCTGAACCGTCACGTCGAGAGCGGTTGTCGGCTCGTCGGCGATCAGGAGCTTGGGTTCGCCCGCCAGGGCCGTGGCAATAACGATGCGTTGCCTGAGGCCGCCCGACAGCTCGTGAGGATACTGGCGGAGCCGGGCAGATGGATCGGAGATGCCGACAAGCTTGACGAGTTCCAGCGCACGCGCCTCTGCCGCACGCGGTGTCATGTTGAGGTGAAGCTCCGCCATCTCGGCAATCTGGCGGCCGATGCGTCGCACCGGATTGAGGGCGCTCATCGGATCCTGGAAGATGAAGCCGATGGATTTGCCGCGTATCTTGCGGATTTCCGGCTCCGGCAATCCAATCAGTTCACGCCCGCCGAAGCGCACGGATCCGGACAGGCTCGTCGTTACGCCAGTCGGCATGAGACCGAGGGGGGCGAAGTTCATCACGGTCTTGCCGCTGCCGCTTTCGCCGACGATGGCAAGGCATTCGCCCTGGCGGACGGTGTAACTTACCCCGTCAACGGGACGGATGGCGGATTTGGCCGTCAACAGGTCGACAGTCAGATTGCTGACGCTCAGAAGCGGTTCGTCATGCATCGGAATTCTCCTTGCCCCAGCCTGCGACTTCGATCCGCCGCATGGCGAGCATGCGCCGGGTCAGCGGCTTCGGGATGCGATTGAGCGCGATGGCTTCGCCGAGCGTGTTGAAGCCAATGACCGCAGCCGTCAGAGCCAGGCCGGGCAGGATGACCTGTCGCGGATCGGACTCGAGATAAGGCAATGCGTCGACAAGCATCTGTCCCCATTCCGGCGTCGGCGGCTGGATGCCCAGACCGAGGAAGCTGAGCGTAGCGACAGCCAAAGCGGCAGTGCCGGCATCTGCTGTCGCATAGACCATGACCGCGCCGATCGTGCCGGGCAACAGATGGCCGAAGTAGATGCGCCAGGGGCTGGCGCCAAGCACACGCAGGGCTTCGATATGCGGCTTGCTCATGATGCTGACAGCGACCGCCCGGCTGATACGACCGCTCATCGGCCACCATGCCAGCGCGAGTGCCAGCACCATGGTCCAGTAACCCGGCCCGACGATGCCGATGACCGCCAGCGCGGTGATCAGGCTGGGGATGGACAGGCCGACGTCAACGACACGCATCAGCAGGTCATCGACCCAGCCACGGTGATAGCCGGCGATCGTGCCCATCAGGATGCCGATCGTCATCGCGATGATGAGGACCGAGCCAACGCTGACCAGCGAGGTGTTCGCGGCGATGATCAGGCGACTGAGGGTATCGCGCCCGAGATGGTCGGTGCCCAGCCAGTGGGCGACACTTGGTCCAAGGCCTCCTTGCAGCAGGTTCTGCGCGCTGGGATCCTGAGGCGCGAGCCAGGGGGCAAAGGTGCCCAGCGCAACGAACAGTCCGATGACGACCAGGGCCACGCGGGGGAACTTGTTCAGCCGGGCGAAAATAGGTTTGAGTTTGTTCATGATCAGCTCCATTGGCGCCGGATGCGGGGATCGGTCATCAGGACCGCAAGATCGACGATCAGGTTCACCACGATGAAGAAGGCAAGGAAGATCAGCAGGCATGCCTGCACCACCATGAAGTCGCGGAAGCGCACGCCTGCGAGGAAGTAGTCACCAACACCCTGCCAGGCGAAGAGCGGCTCGACGATGATCCCCGTGGCCGTCATCAATCCCACCTGGGTGCCAAGCGCATTGATGAAGACAGGCGTGATGTTTGGCAGCGCTTCGCGGAACAGGATGGCGGTGCGCCCCAGTCCCTTGCTCTTGGCTGTCAGCACGTAGGGGCTGGTCATAGCCTCCTCCAGTCCGACACGCACGACACGGCTGAGCACTGCTGCCGGCAGGACCGCAACGGTGAGCCATGGCAGCACCCAGCTTACGGGACCGTTGAAACCGAAGGACGGGAACAATTGGAAGGTGACGGAGAAGCCGTAGATCATCAGCGCCCCGACGAAGAAAGTCGGTGTCGAGGCGCCGATGAGAGCCAGACCGCGCGAAACGCGGTCTGGCAGTTTGTAGGGCCAGAAGGCACCCAGGAACCCGAGAAGCAGGCTGAGCAAGGTCGCAATCACGGCGCTGCCTGCGATAAGTGTTCCGGTGACCATCATGCGCTGTGGCAGATCCGCGCTGACCGTCTGGCCCGTCCTGTAGGAGATGCCGAAATCACCCGTAACGGCATCGCCAAGCCAATCCACGTAGCGCATCAGCAGTGGCTTGTTCAGTCCGATCTCTTCGGCAACCTTTTCGACGTAGCCCGGTGTTGAGGCCGCGCCCCGAAGCTCGGCTATAAGTACAGCGACATTGCCGGGAGCCGAAACCACGAGCGTGAAGCAGACCACGGAAGCCAGAAACAACAGGACCAGGGAATGCTTCAGCCGCTTGCTGATGAAGTGGATCAAGGCACCCTCCCTTAGTCGGCCAGCACGATTTTTTCGTACGGCATGTCGTATTCGGTGACCGGACTGGTGAAGCCCTCGACACGCTTGGAATGCGCCCAGATGCTGGGAACGTAGACCAGCGGCGCGATCGCGTCGTTGTCATACAGCCAGTCGTAGACCTTCTGGATCGTCGGCTCGATCTGGTCTCCGGTCGCCGCCGTCGCCGCATTGATCAGCGGGTCCAGATTGGCAGCGTCAGTGACCAGCTTGCCTTCGACGTCGTTCTTGAAGGTCGACAGGCAGAGCCCCACGACGGTCCCGAAAGGATCGTATGGAGCGCCATAGGTGAGGAAGAAGCCGAGATCGTACTTCTTCTCGAGCATGTCGGTGTGCTTGGAGGCATGGTCGACGGAACGGACGACGAGGTCGATACCGATCTCCTTCATCTCGGACTGGATCACCTCGGCGATCACGCGAGAGCCGGGAACGGCATCGGGGCTGACGACCATCTCGAGCGTCAGCGGCTTGCCATCCTTGGAACGGATGGGACTGCCCGTCCAACCCGCCTTTTCCAGCAGCGCCGAAGCAGCGGCCACGTCGCGGACAGGAGCGTCGTGCTGCTCGCCGGCGTATGGCAGCGCCGACGAGAACAGGTTGCCGGCCGGCTTCGCATAACCGTGGTAGAGAGCCTGCGAAATGGCCGCGCGGTCGATGCCGATGCTGATAGCCTTGCGAACCTGCTGGTCCTTCAGCGCCTCCGCACGGTCGGGGTTGAAGGCCATCACCAGTGAGACGTTGCCCGGGTCGATGACGACGCTGAAGCCTGCCGCCTCGAGCTGCTTGGCTTCTTCCGAGGTCAATGGCGCGATCCAGAAGCCACCGATCAGATCGATCTCGCCGGCCCGCAGTGCCGCAACCCGCGACCGCGCATCCGGGATGACCTTGGCTTCCAGCCGTTCGTAACTTGGCTTGTCGCCCCAGTAACCGTCGTAGCGTTCGAAGACACTCTGGGTGTCGTCGGCACTGACCTGGCGCCATGGTCCGGTGCCAACCGGCTCGCCGAACTTGCCGTCGGCGCCGACAGACTTCGGGCTCAGGAAACGCGGCGGTCGGGTGTAGGAAAGCTCCTGCATGAGCGCGAGGACGGGTTCCTTGAAACGGAGGGTAACGTGATAGTCGTCGACCACCTCCAGGGACTCAAAGTACTTGGAGCAGTTCATCCAGCTGAACTGCTCCTTGCCCATCCAGCGCTCAAGATTCCATTTGCATGACGCGGCATCGAACACGGTGCCGTCCTGAAAGGTCACGCCCTGCCGAAGCGTGAGATGAAGGGTCTTCTCGCCGTCTTCGATCTTCCAGTCGCTCGCAAGGCAAGGCTCGATCTGACCGCCCTTGCCGTACTTCACCAGCGGCTCGAACATCAGATCCTGGATCGCCCAAATTGCGAAGTGGCTCTGCGGATCGAGATTGCCGGCCGGCTTGGCGATCGCAACACGGAGCGTGCCTGCTGCACCCTCGGCATAGGCGATCCTGGCGAATGCGGCCTCGGCCATGACCAGCCCTACGGCCGCAGTCGATACCTGCAAAAATGAACGTCTGTCCAATGACATTGGGTAGCTCCTCTCTTTGATGGTCGTTCCCTGGCGCCTTGAAACTTCCGCTGCGGAAATTAGCGCTCACTTGTATAGACATATCATTCTAGGCATGTATACAATGTTACGTCAATATCGTATTTTT
>NZ_JAFLWW010000023.1 GCF_018555685.1 Aminobacter anthyllidis | reverse complement strand
TGTCAGCTGACCGGATATCGTGAGATTCGCCGCCTTTCTGAATCGGTTTTCGTGAGACTACGTGCATGGCGACGAACCCGCTTCTCTTTAAGCATTTGATTTTCCAACCTTACTGACGATTGTTGCCGGCCCCCGGGTTATGTCGCGTAGTCTCACGAAAACCGATTCAAATGCACGTAGTCTCATGAATTCCGCTCCGCTAAGCGGATCGTAGGCCGCCGAATCTCCATCCCTTGCCCTCCATAGGCGGACCTTCAGGCTCCGTCGGCGCAAAATCATTCAATTTGCGCTCTTTCGGCCATAAGCGGCCCAGGACACGTTTTTGAGTCGCTTTTGGTCTGGGGCGTCCAAACCCCACAAAGGCGCCCTGCGGCCGTTTATGAGGCTCGATAAAACACGCCTGCAACTGGCCGGTTGATCACAGCCGTCGATATTGTACAAACGGCCGTGAAACACCCCGCGAAAGCCCGCCATGGCCAAGGCCCCCTCCCCTGCTTCCAGACCGCGCCGCCTCATCGGCTATGCGCGGGTCTCGACGGAGGATCAGGTGACAGATGCACAGGCCGACGAACTGAGGCAAGCCGGCTGCGCCATCATCCACCACGAACAGGGATCGGGTGCGTCGCGCTCGCGGCCGGTGCTGGCCAAACTGATGCGTGAGATCCGCGCCGGCGACGTTCTGGTCGTCGTCAGGCTCGATCGGCTCGCCCGATCGGTCAGCCATCTTCTTGAGGTGATCGAGACGCTCGCAAAGCGCGGCGCGCATTTCCGTTCGCTGCGCGACCCGATCGACACCTCGACGCCACAGGGCATGTTCTCGCTGCAAGTGCTTGGCGCGGTCGCCCAGCTGGAACGGGCGCTGATTGCCGAGCGCACGAAGGCCGGCATCGCCGCCGCCAAGGCGCGCGGCCGGCTTCCCGGCAATCCGGGTCTGCGCGAGCGTCGGCCGGAAAGCATCCGCGCCGTCGCGGCGGCTCGGGACAGCGCTTATGTCACCGACCTCATCGCCTCGGCGCAAAGCTTTCTGCCAATCGTGCGACGGCTGCGACCGCAGCACAGCTGGGACGACGTCGTCCGGGTCCTGAACCACAAGGGGCAGAGCTGGACGGTAGAACGCCTCCGCCGCTCGGTCTACCGCTTGGTGCGCGAAGGCCTCGCGGAACCGGAACTCGTGCAGCGCGCGCCGCGGCGGCAGCCTGAGGACCGATTGATGACGCTTGTGGCCGGCATCGCCATCGCCGACCCAGATCTCAGTCTGCGGGCGATTGCGGCGCAGCTTGAGGCGATGCGCGAGCGGACGCAGCGCGGCGGCTGGCAATGGGCGGCCTCGTCGGTCAAGCATCTGCTCGATCGCGCCAGGCGTCTCGGTTTGACGGTTCACGAACCAGCCGAGGCTTGAAATGGGTATTTTGCGCCGTTCTCCCGCCCTCCCCTCTCGTTCTGGTGCGGCGCGCGCCACAGTCGACAGCGCCGCGGATCGCCGCCGGCCATCGGTCGAGCAGTGCTTTCACCTTTTTTCGGCCGAAATCATCGGAAGCCTCGAGAGTGCGGAGGATCGCGTCGACCGGATTCCTCAGGACGCGGGCAACGCCGACTGCAAGCGCGTATCGCTCCGCCCATGGCGCATTCGGCAGATCAGCGACCCCCGACGGCAGGCGCTGATCATAGATCGGCACCGCAAGGGCGAATTCCGGCACCACGATCCTCAGGGCCGGTCGCCGGCAGCGGCGCGACAGAATGGAAGGCTCGTGCTGATGTGCAAGCGGCAGGCGCGCCAGCTCCCACGGCGCCGGAGACGAAGCTTTTCGCGACGGCGACAGCAGCAGCGAAAGAACCGAGCCGACGGGAACTGCGGCGGTATCCCTCCCCATTGCCCATCGATAGAGGAATTCCGCGCCCCGCTGGGCCGACGCTTCATCACCGCCCAGAGCGCAGGCCCCACGTGTTTCGAAACCGAATAGCGGCTGACGGTGTCGATCGCAGCGGAAGCTAAACGCGAAGGACCAGGCTCTCAGCCGTTGCGGTCTTTGCATGCCGCGCGAGCAGACAGGGCAAGTCTCCCGGGAAGCCGGCCGAAGCAGGGTGCGATAGCGCGGCGGCACGTCGTGAAAGGTCATGGCGAACAGGCGTTCGACCGAACTGCGCGTCGCGGCTGCGATGCGCTCCATATCAGCCCGCACGGGCTCGCTCTCGAGCTGCAGGGCGGGTCGTGCCCACCCGACATGGGCCTGCAGGCCGTCGAGAGAAACCCGATAGACATCGGCGATCCGCTCCATCCAGGAACTCAGTCGCTCGTCCTGAAAGGGTGGCGGCACGATCGGCAGAGGGACCCTCCCCTCCCCTGTCACGGCTCAGGCCGCAGCGACGGTCGCCGGCGCGGCGACACGGTGGTCGAGGATCGCGGCCGGCGTGATGCGTTCAGTTCCGGTGAGGATCGCATCCGTGGCAAGGTCGATCACCATCCGGAAGATCGATGACGTGACGCCGCCATTGACGTCGACGAGACGCTTGAGCGCGCTGTCTGTCAGCTCCGAGGGAAGGCGCAGCGGCAACGACCAAAGAAGCCCGCCTATCAGCCCTTGGAAATCGGCGTCGTGACGCCAGGGCGGCAGCCCGTAGGGCTCGAAGCGGCTGTTGAGGTGGGCATCGCCCCGGACCGCATCGCGCGCCTCGTGCGAGCCGAGGCAGATCAGCGGAATCCGCAGCTCGTTGCCGAGGAAGCGCAGCAGATTGAGCATCCGGCGCTGCTCGCGGTAGGTGCCGGCGATCAGGTTCTGGACCTCGTCGATGATCAGCATGCGGGGCGCGATTTCCTGGAGCAGTCGCAGTGCCTGTGTTTCGAGTTGCCCGAGCGTGGCGCGTGTCGGCGGCGGTGCCCCGATCACCGAAAGCAGGCGATGATAGAAGCGTCCCTCGTGGGGAGAAGCGACCATCTGCACGACGATGACGGGCCGGTGATCGATCCCGCTGCTCTCGTCGAAGCTGGGCGGATGGGCGCGCACGAACTTCTCGATGATCATCGTCTTGCCCATCCCCGAGGCGCCGAAGATCAGCAGATTGGGCATGCGGGCGCGCTTGGGAAACAGGAGCAGTTCCTCGAGCTTGTCGAGCGCCTGACGGGCCCGTGGGTAGTCGATCCACCGGTCCACCCGGATATGCTCGATACGCTCGCGATCGGGCAGGTCGGCATGGGCCTGAACCGCGGGATCGAGGTGCGGATAGGCCGTCATTCCCATACCTCCACCGGGAAATGCGGCAAGGTGATCACCGGCTCGTCCGCCGGCGCGCTTGCCAGGATCTCCGGTCTTGCTTGCAGATGGGCACGTCGCGCACGCAGCCTGCGGGTTTGCGTGGTTTCCTTCGTCGCCTGTTCGACCAGGGTTCGCTGCGCCGCGATCGTCTGGAAGATCGTCTCCTCATCGGTCTCCCGGCGGCCGCGCGCACGCTGCACGCGCAGTGCCGCCTTCTGCTCCCACAACGTGATGGCCGGGCGTCCCGGATTGCGCGTGGGTGCCATCAGGTAGTTCCCGCCCAGCTTGACGAAGACCTGGTGCAGATCCCGCGGGTCATATTTGACCAGCACCATTTCGTCGCATCGGCCGATCCAGGGCGCAAAACCGTCGGACCAGTAGCAGATGTTGTTGAGGTGGATGCCAGTTCGCCGCAGCACACGCGGCTCGAAGGGCAGGAAATCGATCAGGAAGGCCAGCGGATCGTGCACATGCCGCGGCGGACGCACGGATATGGCTTCGTTCCAGGCGGCGACGGGTGGGCGGCCAATGCCACGGTGCAGGTCGGAATGGTAGGCGATGATTTCCAGCGCCAGCCACGTCTCGAGCTCGCGCATGGTCATCACGGCGCGCGCCTCGGGATCGTATTCGCCACGGTCCAGCACATTGGAGAAGTGTGTGCCTGGCAGCAGATGCACCGCTCCCATCATCGTGCCGATCAAGCGCTCGACGTGCCCGCCAAACCGAGGCGTTCCCGGCGGCCGGTAGGAGACGACGATGTTATGGTCATCGCAACCACGCTTGAAGGCTCGCGCGTGAAATTCGGCGCCGTTGTCGACATGGATGCACCCCGGCAGGCCGCTTGCCGGCCATTCCAGGGAAATCCCGCGATCCTGCAACCAGCGGGTCTTGTCGATGATCGCATGCGTCAGGCAAAGCGCCACCGACGTCACCGACGGCGCCTCCAGGGAAAGGTAGAAACCAAGCACCATCCGCGTGCAGACATCGATCGCGATGGTCAGGATCGGTCGACCGATGGGTAGTCGTTCAATCGGATCGACTACCGTCACGTCGACCTTCGTATGGTCGATTTGGACGACCTGCAGTGGATGCTGCGCGGAGAATTCGCCCGGCAGGGCCAGGAATTGCGCATCGGCCCGCGCCTTGCCCTCGCGTCGCCGGGTCAGCGCCTCGACATCAAGCGTACCCAAATAGGTCTTGAGCCGCCGGATTGACGGCGGCGGCATCCGTCCTGCCCGGCAATCGGACGAGATCCGCTTCCAAAGCCGCGTTAGTGTCGGCCTCTCCGGCGTCGCGTAGAACGTCGTGATGTTGCGATCGACGATCGTCTTCAGAGCCGGATCAAAGGCGTCGATACCGCTGCGCCGCCCCGACTGCCGGCTAATAAGCGCGGCAGCGCGCTGCTCTGTCCGGTATCGCTTCAGCCAGCGGAACAGGGTCGCACGGCTGATGGACAGTTCCGCCATGGCGTCGGAGACTTCGCCAGCGGTGGGCCGCAGCGGCAACCGCCGCAGTACGTCCGCATGCCGAAGCACATTCTGCCATTCCTGTTCGTCGAGCTGATCGCGTCGCATGGTCTTCACGCGAATGGTGCATCAAGGTAGTCTCACCATAACTGAATCGCATGACAGTTCCGTCTCAACAAATCCGACTCGGTCTCATCAAATCTGAATCGGCTAACCCATTGAAAACAAATGATCGCAAGTCTCACGGAAAACGGTCAGCTAACAA
>NZ_JAFLWW010000022.1:0-2500 GCF_018555685.1 Aminobacter anthyllidis | reverse complement strand
CCGAATACCCCAGGGGGTAGAGCACTGGATGGGCTAGGGGATCTCACCGATTTACCAAACCTAACCAAACTCCGAATACCTGGGAGTACTAGTCGGCAGACACACGGCGGGTGCTAACGTCCGTCGTGAAAAGGGAAACAACCCTGACCTACAGCTAAGGTCCCCAAGTTATGGCTAAGTGGGAAAGGATGTGAGGATCCCAAAACAACCAGGATGTTGGCTTAGAAGCAGCCATCATTTAAAGAAAGCGTAACAGCTCACTGGTCTAAATAAGGGTCTTTGCGCCGAAAATGTACCGGGGCTAAAGCCATACACCGAAGCTTAGGGTTTGCAGCTTGCTGCAAGCGGTAGCGGAGCGTTCTGTAAGCTGACGAAGCGGCACCTGTGAGGGGCCGTGGAGGTATCAGAAGTGCGAATGCTGACATGAGTAACGTAAGGGGTGTGAGAGACACCCCCGCCGAAAGTCCAAGGGTTCCTGCTTAAAGCTAATCTGAGCAGGGTTAGCCGGCCCCTAAGTCGAGGCAGAAATGCGTAGACGATGGGAACCACGTTAATATTCGTGGGCCTGGAGGAAGTGACGGATCACGTATGTTGTGGGGTCTTATTGGATTGATCCCTGCAGCGGAGTGGTTCCAGGAAATAGCTCCTCCATTATAGACCGTACCCGAAACCGACACTGGTGGACTGGTAGAGTATACCAAGGCGCTTGAGAGAACTATGCTGAAGGAACTCGGCAAATTGCACGCGTAACTTCGGAAGAAGCGTGACCCTTTCATGCGCAAGCATGTGGAGGGTGGCACAGACCAGGGGGTAGCGACTGTTTATCAAAAACACAGGGCTCTGCGAAGTCGCAAGACGACGTATAGGGTCTGACGCCTGCCCGGTGCTGGAAGGTTAAGAGGAGAGGTGCAAGCTTTGAATCGAAGCCCCAGTAAACGGCGGCCGTAACTATAACGGTCCTAAGGTAGCGAAATTCCTTGTCGGGTAAGTTCCGACCTGCACGAATGGCGTAACGACTTCCCCGCTGTCTCCAGCATAGACTCAGTGAAATTGAATTCCCCGTGAAGATGCGGGGTTCCTGCGGTTAGACGGAAAGACCCCGTGCACCTTTACTATAGCTTTACATTGGCATTCGTAGTGGCATGTGTAGGATAGGTGGTAGGCTTTGAAGCCAGGGCGCCAGCCTTGGTGGAGCCAACCTTGAAATACCACCCTTATCTCTATGGATGTCTAACCGCGGCCCGTTATCCGGGTCCGGGACAATGTATGGTGGGTAGTTTGACTGGGGCGGTCGCCTCCTAAAGAGTAACGGAGGCGCGCGATGGTGGGCTCAGACCGGTCGGAAATCGGTCGTCGAGTGCAATGGCATAAGCCCGCCTGACTGCGAGACTGACAAGTCGAGCAGAGACGAAAGTCGGTCATAGTGATCCGGTGGTCCCGCGTGGAAGGGCCATCGCTCAACGGATAAAAGGTACGCCGGGGATAACAGGCTGATGACCCCCAAGAGTCCATATCGACGGGGTTGTTTGGCACCTCGATGTCGACTCATCGCATCCTGGGGCTGGAGCAGGTCCCAAGGGTATGGCTGTTCGCCATTTAAAGCGGTACGTGAGTTGGGTTCAGAACGTCGTGAGACAGTTCGGTCCCTATCTGCCGTGGGTGTAGGAATATTGAAAGGATCTGTCCCTAGTACGAGAGGACCGGGATGGACGGATCTCTGGTGGACCTGTTGTGGCGCCAGCCGCATAGCAGGGTAGCTATATCCGGACGGGATAACCGCTGAAGGCATCTAAGCGGGAAACCCACCTTAAAACGAGTATTCCCTTGAGAACCGTGGAAGACGACCACGTTGATAGGCCGGGTGTGGAAGTGCGGCAACGCATGAAGCTTACCGGTACTAATAGTTCGATAGGCTTGATCGTTCTCATTCCTAATGCTCATCACAGTGCGATCCCAAAGGGATCGTCACACTGCCGCAAGGCAGGATGAAAAGGCACAGACAAGACCAGCGAATAGCCAGGAGTGGCACCGGATAGAAACCCTATTCGCTACTCCCTATTCCCTATTCGCTCACAAAGCTTCTCGAACAACGTGCGTTTTGCCGACCTGGTGGTTATGGCGGAGCGGCTGCACCCGATCCCATTCCGAACTCGGCCGTGAAACGCTCCAGCGCTGATGGTACTTCGTCTCAAGACGCGGGAGAGTAAGTCGCTGCCAGGTCTGCCAAACGCACGTTAAATCAAGACATCGCTCATCGGCGGTGACAAAATCTTCTCTTTGCAAGACTAGGCCCGCCAAAGGGTAATCGGGCCGCGCAAGCGGCCCTTTCCATTGGCGGTCTCTCGAAATCGCATAGGCAAATGCCTATATGACTTCTGGCGAAAGCCGAAAACTTCCGCAGGCCCAGCTTGCGAAAATGGTGGCGCGGGGTGGAGCAGCCCGGTAGCTCGTCAGGCTCATAACCTGAAGGTCACAGGTTCAAATCCTGTCCCCGCAACCA
>NZ_JAFLWW010000021.1 GCF_018555685.1 Aminobacter anthyllidis | reverse complement strand
GGTTCAAGAGCGTCCAGCGCGGCAAGTTTGTGCATGCGGTCGACGACGTTTCCATCGAACTCTATCCGGGTGAAATCGTTGGCCTGGTCGGTGAGTCTGGTTGCGGGAAGTCGACGCTCGGGCGCACGATCGTCGGGCTCGAGAAGGCAACCTCCGGACGGGTGCTGCTCGATGGCGTCGACCTCAGCACGCTTTCGGGCGCGGCGTTGCGCGACAGCCGCAGGGCACTGCAATACGTGTTCCAGGATCCCTATTCGTCCCTCAACGATCGCCAGACGGTCGGGGAGGCCCTCGACGAAGCCCTGCAGATCGACGGGATCAGGTCCAGGGCCGACCGCGACCGCCGTACCAAGGAGCTTCTCGACCAGGTCGGCCTGGCCGATGTCGTGAAGGACCGCCATACGCGCGAGCTCTCCGGTGGTCAACGCCAGCGCGTTGCCATTGCTCGTTCGCTTGCGGTCAATCCACGGGTGTTGATCTGCGATGAGCCGGTCAGCGCGCTGGACCTTTCGATCCGTGCCCAGGTGATGAACCTGTTCCTGCGACTGCAGAAGGATTTGGGCGTGGCCTGCCTGTTCATCGCCCATGACCTCGAACTCGTCAGGCAGGCGGCCTCGCGCGTCTATGTCATGTATCTCGGCAAGATCGTGGAGCATGGCCCGTCGCAGGAGCTCTACGACCATCCGAGCCATCCGTACTCGCAGATGCTGTTGGCCTCGGTTCCAGAAGCCAACCCGATCGCCGAGAGGCAGCGCAAGGTCCCGCTGATGGTGGGGGAGGTGCCGAGCCCGACCAATCCGCCGTCCGGTTGCAGATTCCGCACCCGCTGCCCGATGGTGGTCGACGACTGCAAGCAGCAGGTGCCGCCCGCGTTGAAGCTGTCCCCAGGACACGACGCGTCGTGCGTGTTTGCCAAGGATCTCCACCGCGGCAAGCGATCAGCTCTGCTGGAGGCGGAGGCGAATGCGGAGCGTGTTGGAACCCTGGTCCCCTCCTGACCAGGGGCTCCCCGGGGCCATCCGGTGCGACGACCCAAGAGATTGATACCTTCGGCAGTTGCCCAACTGCCCAGGCACCCCTGTCACTTTCTTGGCGAGCACTGGATGGCTTCCGTGCGATTCAACTAACAAGTTTGATCTGGTTCGCCGGGGAATGCGGTTGGGAGCCAGCAAGAAAAGGATTAGAAGTGCGGGTAGGGACCTCGTGGGCCTTTCTGCGGGTTTCGTAAAGGCATGGTCCTGGTTTGCGAGCGCCAATTTTGTCCGAAGAAGCCGAGAAGCGTACTACGTCGCTTGGTATTCGCGTCTCGCCCTCCGTGAAGGCGGCGCTGGAGAAGGCTGCGAAGGCTGACATGCGGTCGACCGCCTCGTTGACAGAGCTCATTTTGATCAAGTGGTTGCGCGAGAACGGCTTCCTTTGAGCCAAAGCGTAGGCTTTCGCTCAAACCTCGACGCTCGATAGCCTGTGTCGACTTGGTGGTCACTTCATCAGGATTTCGTGGGCTGCGATTGCCACCAGCACGAAGCCGGCGACGGCCTCGCTCGAACGAGTTAGCGCGGCGACCATCTTCGGCCGTGATTGCAGAAGATGGACCGCTTGCTGGCGAAACAGGATCGCGGTGATTGCGACCGCCGACAAGGTTGCAGCCACGCCGATCATCATGGTCGCGGCAAAGGCGAGACCCGCAGTGGGAATGCCTCTCGAAATCGCAAATGTCATGACAAAGAGCGTCAGTGGGCATGGAATCAGCCCAGCCTTTAGGGGCCGAGCTACGGCCTTATTAGAGGCATGACGCGCCCATAGTCGGCCCCAGCACCAAGCGTGCGTCAGAGTCGCAGGCCGCGATGGCGTATACAGTTGAGATGACGCCGTCGGCACTGTAGTATGCATATTGATGCGCTGGTCAGTCAGACATGCACTCGCTTTGATGCTTGCGGTCTTTATGGCCGCAGGTCTGAGCTTGTCCGCTGTTCAGGCCAATGACATGACGATCAAGATGTCCATGGCATCGGACATGAAGATGCCTTCGGATAGTAGTTGCTCCGGCTGTCCCGACGGTCGAACCGACGGCGGCAAAATGACGATCTGCCCTCCCGTCTGTGTGGCTCCGGTTCTGGCCGTACTTTCGCAGAATTTGGTTACAGTCATCGCCGTTTCAATTCCTCACATCGCACTTATGCCGTTCCCCTACCTGCGCGGACGGGCAGCCATACCCGACCCATACCCTCCGAGATCCTTCAGCATTGTCTGACGCGACGCGATCCGCCTGACGGCTGATTGCAGCGTCTGAGTGCACCTGCTCGTTCCGACGAGTAGCTGTGAATTACCGATGGTTGCGCAGGCATGCGTATTCGCGACTCCAGCCATCCGCGATGATCGCCGAAGGGGTTTGGAAGTGACTGTCTTTTCCAATTATTCGCCGTCCCGCCGGGAACTGCTCCAGGTTGGCGCAGGCCTTGTCGCGAGCGCGATGGTGAGGCCGACACTCGGGCTCGCCGCTGCTGTCAGCGATTACAAAATCACGCCCGGTCCCGGTCGCGCCCGCTTAAAGGGAGGGGGCGGCTCGAACACTGATGTCTGGGCCTATGACGGCGATGTCCCGGGGCCGGTGATCCGACTTCGTCAAGGAAAGCCAGCACGCATCGTGGTCGAAAACCGCCTGCAAGAGGACACGACGGTCCACTGGCACGGCATCAGGTTGCCGAATGCCATGGATGGCGTGCCGGGGCTTACGCAACCGCCGATCAAGCCAGGGGAGCGTTTTGTCTACGAGTTCACGCCGCCCGATGCCGGCACCTTCTGGTACCACCCGCACGCCAACAGCCTGCAGCAGCTCGGCCGCGGCCTCGCCGGCGCGCTGGTTGTCGAGGAGGCGGAGCCTGTACCCGCAGACCGCGACGTCGTGTGGGTTCTCGGCGACTGGCGGCTGGATTCTGACGGTAACATTGCTCCAGGCTTTGGCAACCGGATGGAGGCGGCCATGTCCGGCCGCGTTGGCAATACGGTGACCCTCAACGGTACGCTGCCGGGGGACCAGAATGTCCGGGCCGGGGAGCGCATTCGTCTGCGGCTGGTCAATACCTCGCTGGCCCGCATCATGGCCCTCCGGTTCGAGGGGCATAGGCCCGTCATCGTCGCCGTTGACGGCCAGCCCTGCGACCCCCACGAGCCCGAAGGCGGCCGCCTGTTGCTCGCCCCGGCGATGCGCCTCGACCTAATTGTCGACATGCAGGGCGAGCCAGGCAGGCGCTACGCCGTCATCGACGATTATTATGACGGACTTGCTTATGATCTGACCAGTTTCGCCTATGCGGGCCAAGCACCTCTACGGAAAAACCCGCTCGACGCGCCCATGCGCCTGCCGCGCAACCCGCTACCCGAGCCGGATCTCCAGAGCGCCAAACGACACGAACTGGCACTCCAAGGGGGCATGCCGAGCATGGGCAACATGACGGGCGGCGGTAAGATGCAAGGAATGGGGGGAATGTCAGGCGGCACCGGCGGCATGGCACATGGCCGCGCCATCTGGTCGATCAACGGCACCTCGATGACGGGCGACGGGCATGCCGACATGCTGCCGCTCGTGACGCTGATGCGGGACAGCAGCCACGTCGTTACGATGCGCAACGAGACCGCCTGGTGGCACCCGATGCATCTGCACGGGTTCAGCTTTCGGGTGCTCAGCCGCAACGGCGTTCCAGTGCCCCACAACCAATGGGCCGACACCGTCCTTCTCGCGCCCAAGGACACGGTCGAGGTTGCCTTCGTCGCCGACAATCCCGGTGACTGGATGCTCCACTGCCACGTCACCGACCATCAGACTGCCGGGCTGATGACCGTGCTTCGGGTAACGTGACGGGAGGAACGAAAAATGACGACAAAATTGAACCAGTGCGCCCATTCCTGCGACTACACTGAAAGGAAAGCACCGATGCTTCGAATTCTCGCTTTTGCCGCGTTTCTTGCGACCAGCCTTACCGCCGTTCAAGCGGGCGAGGCGCGTAAGGCCGTCCTCTACAAGAACCCGCAATGTGGCTGCTGCGAAGGCTACGCCGACTATCTGCGTAAGAACGGCTTTGAGGTAGAGGTCAAGCCGACAAACGACTTGGCCGAGATCAGCCGGAAGGCCGGTGTGTCCGAAGACTTCCAAGGCTGCCATTCGACGTTCGTCGACGGCTATGTGATCGACGGCCACGTGCCCTTGAAGTTCGTTGAAAAGCTCCTCACCGAACGGCCTGACATCGCTGGAATCTCGCTTCCGGGCATGCCGATGGGCTCGCCCGGCATGGTCGGCGAGAAGACCGAACCCTTCACGGTTTACGCCATCACCAAGGACGGCAAGAAACCGACCGTCTACGCGAAGGAGTGAAGGCATGTCGAATGGCGGGCTCGGTAGCGGATTGGGAACATGGTCTACCATGGCTTTCAATCGGGAGGATCTCGCGACCTCCTGCTTTTGCTTCCCGCGATGGCGTTACCTGTCCGGCCGCCTGAGGCTCGCATGCGGACAGAGATCCGAGGCGTATCATGATGGTCGGTAACACCGTCCCGGCAAAACCGGAGACCGATGTGGCATATCCCCTCAGTCGGCGATTGATGGTTGTTCTGCCTGTAGCGGTGTTTGCCGGGCTCGCGTTTGTGCTTGCCTGGGGGCTCAACCGGAACGCGGCGGACATCCCTTCGGCATTGATCGGCGACCCAGTTCCCGAGTTCAGCCTGCCTCCAGTTGAGGGGCGGACGCTCGGGCTGTCGAGCGCCGACCTCGTAGGCGAGGTCTCTCTGGTCAATGTTTTTGCTTCATGGTGTGTCGCCTGCCGCGAGGAGCATCCCGTGTTCGTCCGGTTGGCAGCCGACAGCCAAGTGCCGCTTCACGGCCTCAACTACAAGGACAGACCTGAAGACGCAGCGAAATGGCTCAATACGCTGGGCGACCCGTACACACGTACCGGGGCCGACCTGAACGGCCGCGTTGCCATCGACTGGGGTGTCTATGGTGTGCCGGAAACCTTCGTTGTCAGCGCCGGTGGGCGCATTGCCTACAAACACATCGGCCCGGTGACGGAGAAGGCTCTCAACGAAACGATCCTTCCGCTTGTCGAACGCATTAGGGCCGAGGCGAAGGAGCGGCGGCCATGAGGACGTTCGCCTTTGCCCTGGCCGCATCTCTGCTCATGTTGGCGCAACCGCTCCTGGCCGCGGAAACGCCGCCGAATTTCGCGATGCATGAAGCGCCGAAGCCGATGCCGGAAATCCAGTTCCAAGACGGCGAGGACCAGCCAAGAACGCTCGCGGACCATTCTGGCAAGGTCGTGCTGCTCAACGTCTGGGCGACGTGGTGTGTCCCGTGCCGGAAGGAGATGCCGACACTCGACCGATTGCAGGCCGAGCTCGGCGGAGCGGACTTAGAGGTCGTGGCCCTTTCGATCGATCGGGCAGGGCCGGATGCTGTGCGCAAATTCTTCGCCGAAATCGGCATCCAGCATCTCGCACTCAACATCGACGCTTCCGGCAAGGCGATGTTCGCCCTCGGCATAATCGGGCTCCCGGCGACGATCCTGATCGACCGTGGAGGCCGGGAGGTCGGGCGGCTGATTGGCCCCGCCGAATGGGATTCTCCCGCAATGGTCGCCTTCCTGCGCGACCGTATTGCCAATGACTGAGAAAGAAACGTCCATGACGAACATCCAAGCATCCGAATCCCAAGAAAATGCGCCTGGACGGGCTGTCGTCGCTCACGCTTTCCCACGCGTTTTCAATGGCCGAGGCGGGCTTGTCCTGATGCCGGCCGCAGCGCTTACGGTTGGCATCGGTTACAACTGGAGTTGGCTGGTCGCGGCCGGGATCGCGCCGCTACTGCTGTCCGTGCTGCCGTGCGTCGCTATGTGCGCTCTCGGCTTATGCATGAGCCGGATGAACGGCCGTTCGTGCCACGCCGACGCGGTGCCCGAAGAGTCATTCGGCAAATCCGAGGGCGGAGGGCAGTCGCAATGAGGACCGATAGCTTCAGCGCCTTTTTCCACGGACTGCCCGACGCGCTCGTCGCCAGAAAGACCACGCGTTTGCTCGCCCGCCTTGCCGCCGCCCTAGTGCTGGTCGCGGCGCTTGCGACAGCTGTCAGTGCTCACTCGCTCGATGAAGTCGAGACCATGATCGGCGGCAATGAGAAGTACTTCCAGCCGATCGACAAGCCGGCGCCTGACTTCACACTGCGAACAGCAGATGGGCGCACCGTGCAGCTTGCCGACCTTCGCGGCAAGGTCGTCGTCCTCAACTTCATCTACACCTCATGCCCGGATGTCTGTCCGCTCCACGCGGAAAAGATCGCCGAGGTCCAAAAACTGGTAAACGACACACCGATGAAGGACCGTGTCACGTTCGTCATGGTTACGACCGATCCGTCCAACGACACCGCAGACGTGTTGCGCAGCTACGGCCCGGCGCATGGACTCGATCCCGTGAACTGGCTGTTCCTGACCACGATACAGGACGAACCCGAGGACACGACCCGCAAGCTTGCGGAGAGTTTCGGCCACAAGTTCACCAAAACAGATGATGGCTATCAGATGCACGGCATCGTCACGCACGTGATCGACGGGGATGGAACCTGGAAGGCGAACTTCCACGGCCTGAAATTCGACACCGTCAACCTCGTCACGTTCGTGAACGCGCTCACCAATGGCACCACCCGTTCTCACCCGCACAGCGAGAAGAACTGGTGGGATCTGCTTTGACAAAACCGAGGAAACGGCAATGACGGAAAAACGCAAGCGGTCTTCGATAATGGTGTGGCTCTTGTTCACCGTTGCCGTGGTTGGTGCCGCCGGGGTCTGGTTCGCGCTTGATCCCGGCTTCAAAATCCCGCACGAGTCGGCAGCAGACAACATCGTGTCCACCCCGGCCTTCGACAAGCGGGTACGCGACTATCTCCTGGCCAACCCTGAGGTCATCGTCGAGGCCGTACAAGGCCTCGAAGCGCGCCAACGCGAAGCCGAAGCGAACGAGGGCCAGGTCGCGTTGTCGGCGCGCGCCGACGAAGTGTTCCGTGATCCGGACAGCCCGGTCGGCGGTAATCCGCAAGGCGATGTCACCCTGGTGGAGTTCTTCGACTATAATTGCCCCTATTGCCGCCAGGTCGTGTCCGTTATGCGTGAAGCGGAATCCGGCGACCCGCAACTGCGCATCGTCTACAAGGAGTTTCCGATCCTTGGCCCTGGCTCGGTATTTGCCGCCAAGGCCGCGCTGGCCGCCCATCGCCAGGGGCAATACACGGCGTTCCACACCGCCTTGATGCAGGCCAAGGGCAAGGTTGGGGAGGCCACGGTTCTTCAGACCGCGGCGGAGGTCGGCCTCGATACCGTGCGCCTCAGGAAGGATATGGACGATCCGAAGGTTCAGGCGGCGATCGACCGCAACGTCGCATTGGCTCAGTCCCTGCGCATCAACGGAACGCCTGGCTTCGTTATCGGCGACCAGGTCCTGCGCGGCGCGACCGACCTTGCAACAATGAAGACCCTGATTGCCAAGGCGCGGGCGACGACCGACACGCCTTTGGCGAAAGAAGGGAAGAATTGAATGATGTCGGGAATTTCCAGCATCGGCTTGCTGTCCGCCTTTGTCGCGGGGGTAGTTTCGTTTCTGTCGCCTTGCGTGCTTCCGCTGGTGCCCGGATACGTTTCCTACGTTGCCGGGAGGACGGTAATTTCCGAGGCGGTCGGCGAAGCGGTCTCGCTGCGGCTGCCGGCGGTCGGCCTCAGCCTCTGTTTCGTGCTCGGCTTCTCGACGGTCTTCATCGTGCTAGGTGCGAGCGCCACCGCTCTTGGCCAGTTGCTGATCGGCTACCGGTACGAACTGAATATCATGGGCGGCGTGATCGTGATCCTCTTCGGACTGTTCATGATTGGGGCCATTCGTCCTATGTGGGTCATGCGCGACCTGCGATTTCACGCAGATCTCCCCGGCGGTCGTCCGCTATCTGCCTATCTGCTTGGACTGGCATTCGGCTTTGGTTGGACACCCTGCATCGGGCCGATCCTCGGAGCCATCCTGACCGTGGGCGCGGCGTCGGCGACGGTTGCTCAGGGCGTGGCGCTGCTCGCCGTGTACTCGTTGGGATTGGGCATCCCCTTTCTGCTCGCTGCCCTGTTCACGCACGCCCTCGCCAAACGGCTGCGGAACATTGGCAGGGCGGGCATGGTCCTGCAGAAGGCGGCAGGTGGCGTCATGGTGACGATGGGGGTTGCGATGATCGGCGGCTACCTGTCGGCTTTTTCGTTTTGGCTGCTCGAGAATTTTCCTGTTCTGACGCGGATCGGGTGAGATTTCGCGGGGCAGGGGAGGAGTGATGCGATGCAAGATAACGGGTTCGAAACCATTCATCCAACTGGGCCGACGGAGACCCGCCGCGATTTCCTCTATGTAGCAACGGGAATGGCCGCCGCCGTCGGCACTGCCGCGACCTTCTGGCCGTTCATCGATAACATGAGACCGTCGGCTGATGTGACCGCGCTGGCAACGATCGAGGTCGATCTTTCTTCAATCGAACCTGGCCAGCGGGTGACCGTCAAATGGCGAAGCCAACCGCTTTTCTTGGTCAGACGCACGCCGGAAATGGTTGCCGCCGCCGTCGCGGACGATCTCAATCCCGACCTGATCGACCCTCAGGCGGATGCCGAGCGTGTCCAGCGGTCGGAATGGCTGGTGGTCGTCGGCGTGTGCACGCATCTGGGATGCATTCCGCTCGGCCAGCGGTCGGACGAGCCGCACGGCCCATACAATGGCTGGTTCTGCCCCTGTCATGGATCGGCATATGATGTTTCGGGACGGGTCAGGCGGGGCCCAGCGCCTCGCAACCTTCACGTGCCACCTTATGTCTTCCTGGACGAGAGCAGGATCCGGATTGGCTGATCAACGGCCTAAGGCTTGTTGAGATTCATCGAGAATTGATGACTGCCGCGACGAGATAGATCATAGCGGCGAAGCTCTGGTCGGTTTTGTCTGCGCGCATGGCGATGCGCTTGAATTCCTTGAGCTTGCAGAAGAAGTTTTCGATGAGGTGGCGCCACTTGTAGAGTTCCTTGTCGAGCGGCAGCGGCTTTGTGCGCCTTGGGTGCTGGGAGACGACGATCTTCGCGCCGCGCTCATTGAGATCGGCGATGATGTGATTGCTGTCGAAGGCCTTGTCGGCGATCAGCCCGCCAAAGTTGATGCCCTCGATCAGCGGCGCCACACCGACCGTATCGAAGCGATGGCCGGGCATGAGTTCGAAGCGGACCAGATTGCCGAGCGCATCTGTAAGGGCGAGGATCTTGGTCGTCATGCCACCCTTGGATCGACCTATGGCCTGCCGCGAAGTCCCCCTTTTGCACCCTGGCCGTGACGATGGACCTTCACAATGGTGGCATCGACCATCGCATATTCCATGTCCGGTTGGTCCGAGCAGACCTCGAAGAGCCTGATGAAAACATCAGCTTTCAACCAATCCCGATAGCGTTTGAAGGCCGTGTTCCAGTTCCCGAAAAAGGCCGGAAGATCGCGCCAGGGGCTACCCGTTCGCGCGATCCATCAGCACCGCTTCGATGAAGCGGCGGTTGTCGCTCCCACTGCGCCCGGGGTCCGTCGGCTTGCCCAAACAATGAGGCTCCATCTTCGCCCATTGGGCGTCCGTCAAAACAAAGCGATCCATCCAAAGCGTGAATCACAATCCGATCAATATGGGAATCCTGAATCTCAACAAGCCTTAGTTAAACTTAATCAAATACGGCACAGGCGTTCGGATACATCGCACATGACCGTTCTGACCAGCACAATCACCTGCCCTGAATGCGGGCATCAGGAAATCGAAGTGATGCCGACCGACGCCTGCCAGTTCTTCTATGACTGCAAGGGCTGCGGGGCACTGTTGCGTCCAATATCGGGAGACTGTTGCGTGTATTGCTCCTACGGTTCGGTCCCTTGCCCTCCAGTACAGGAGGCTGGGGAGAGCGACTTCCCGGGGGGATGCTGTGGCTGAGGAAGTTTTTCGGCCGCCCATGACAGTTCAACACAAGCTTGCCTGTGCCGATCTCACGGACATGCCACAGGCCGGCACTGACCTTGACCTTCCGGTCCCTGGAAGGGTGACAATAGAAGGCTCGGAAACGATAAGTTGATCAGTCACAAGCAGCATCTCGACCAAGCTATTCTAGAGGCCTTCAAGCTTGCCAATGACGCTGGTCGGCCTGACATCGCCGACCATCTGCTCCACGCTCTGGAGTGCCTTTGCGGGGATATCGAGCGGGGATGCCTTGCCGAGGCGTACCGCATTGTCTGCGACGAGTCTGACACTCGCCCCGCTGCTTCTATCCGGAAGAGTGGCCACAAAAAACGACCAAACTAATTGTCACGAATGCGTGCTTCAAGGACGGGGGGACGACTTTTGCTGCCTCCCCATCCTTGACTCAGCCAACGCGGCTCCAATCCATCCAGCTCCATCTAAACACTTCAGTCGCATGGACTTTCCGGCAGGCGTGTTACTCAGCGAATGTTCAAGCCGGCTGTGATTCGATGATCCGCATGATGTTGGGCTTATCGCTTTTGTCCGTGTCGGTTTCGGTGGTGTGTCAACGGCGGCCGAATTCCAGGCCACTGCGGCGGAGTAAAACCAGGCCAGTCCGGGTGCGGTGGAGGCCGTTCGCGAAGCGCGCTTTTCGATAGCGCCGTAGCGAGCGAGCTGGCGGTGGGATTTAGGCGGGCGGTTAAGGCTCAGACGGTTTCCTGGGCCGACTTCAGGGGCGTTGGGCTGATCGTCTGTTTCGCCGGTGGCCTGGTTTTGCTCCGCCGCGTCAACTGTGGTGCTGCCCCCGGCGGATTGCTTCAGTCGGGCTGTCGTCATTCATGGTCAGGATATGCACGTGGTGAGTCAACCGGTCGAGCTGCGCGCCGGTGAGCCGCTCGGACCCCAGGACCGACGTACAGTCTTCAAAAGGCAGGTTTGAGGTGACGATGGTCGAGCCGTGCTCGTAGCGCTGGGAGAAGTACCTCGAACAACAATTCCGCTGCGGTCGGCGACAGCGGCACGTAGCCCAGTTCATCGACGATCAAGAGCTTCACCGCCTGCAGTTCGCGCTGCAAGTTGAGGAGCCGTTTCTCGTCGCGCGCCTCCATGAGCTGGTGCACCAGGGCCGCGGCGGTGGTGAAGGCGACGGGGAACCCTTTCTGGCAGGCGGCAAGCCCGAGCGCGAGCGCCACATGGGTCTTGCCGGTGCCGGAATTGCCGAGCGCGATGATGTTCTCGCGGCGCAGGATGAACTCACAGCGCGCCAGCTCCAGCACCAGCATCTTGTTGAGGGAAGGAATGGCAGTGAAGTCGAAGGTGTCGAGGCTCTTCACTGCGGGGAACCTGGCTTCGCGCCCTCAGCCAGAATAGGAAGAAGAACGCCCCGACGAACAAAGTAGCGAATCCGCCCGCAGCGATAGTCGAAACGCTGCCGATCGCCAACATCACGGTGGGGAGATAAAGTGGGGCAGTCGCGAAAACTACCATGATGCACGCCGAGGCGATCAGCCCGTTTCGGGTCTTTGCGGTCGTTTTTCATCAGGCTCGAACGGACCTTCTTGAGCCAAACGGCGATTGTCTCACGGCCCGTTGCCGTGCTTCCAAGCCCCGGTGGCTCAGGCGCAGCCTCAAGCCGCTTCTCCGGTCGACCTCGAACGCTGCAGGAGCAGCGGTCGCCGGCTTCTTTTTGAGCCCACTGTTGAGTGCACCACGTCAATCCCGCAGATCGGCCGCTGCTAAGGCTTCGACGTATATTTCCAGACGACGAGATACGATCCGATAGCCGTGGCGAGCCGCCAATTCATTTAACAGTTTCTCTAGTTCGGACGAGTGAAACTCGATGAGCTTTCCAGATTTGCGATCGATCAAGTGATCTTGATGCGGGCGACTCGCCAGTTCATAGCGCGAGCGCCCGTGGTCAAACGCGTACCGGATAACGATACCAACTTCGACGAGTTGCCGTAGGTTGCGATAAACCGTGGCGAGCGAGATCCGCCTATCAACGGCCTGGATGCGCCGGTGCAACTCCACTACATCGGGATGATTTGTCATTTCGGAAATAACGCCGAAAATGACGCGTCGTGGCCCTGTGAGCCGGAGCCCTTTCGAGCGCCACATCGCTTCGACTATTTTCGTTTGTTCTAGCGGTGGCTGGGTTGGTTCCATATGTGCTATTGGCCCGCACTTGGTGCTATGAAGCAAGTCCCTAGCCTTGTCGCCCCGGGTGATTTAGTGACAAGTTTGCGGAAACTGGCCTGCTATTGACGCGGTACGAACAGGATTGTCGCCGCGCCGACAAGACATATGCCTGCACTGAGAACACCAGCGATCTAGGCGATGCCTTCTGCTAACGAAGTAAGGCCACACAATGTAGACGCCACCAGGTGGCGTAAGCGCGTCCGGCGGCGTCGGTCGGTACCAGCGTCAGCAGATAGGCGAACAGCGGCAGCGTAGCCATGCCGGGAAAAAGCCACAGCGGCGATCTTTAGAGGCGGAGCCAAGCCCAGAAGGCAAAGCAGACTGCAATTTCTGCACCGACAGCAATCATGACGGCCCGATCTTCCCGAATCTGGCGAAGGACATCGTTCCAACCGGCCCGAAAATGGCTGCCAAACAACAAAATTGGCGCCGGAGCGCGAAGCGGCCCGGCGCCCAGTTCGCTTCACTCGTCCGAGTTGTGCGGATCGGCCAAAGCCGCATCCGGCCGGCTGATCGGGACCTCTGACAACGAAGTCTTCTTTGCCAGTTCTTCGGCGCCGCGTTTCTTAAGCTGATTGCGGAAACTCGGGTGCATCCCTCCGTCAGAGTAGGCATGAGCTGAAAACGTTACATCGCCAGCCAACGCTGCTTCCATTCCGCGAAGATCGGCGTCGCGCTTTGCGGCCACCGCAGGTTGTTCCAAATTAAGCTGTGGCGGGCAAGAAGCCAGCGGATCGCGGGGCTCCCCGCCCTCGAATTCGGCGTCAAACACATAACGCCGGCCGCAATACGAGACCGTTGGCTGACGCTTGCTGACCTCGAAGAGGTCGTGGCCCTGCTTCAGGTTGGTCCAGAAATCGAAGTTGGGATCGCCTCGATTCTTCGCCATGTTTTCCGCGGTCATCCGGAAGGGAAACGCCTGAACCTGAAAGGCTGTTTGCCCGCCTTTCAATGCCTCTCGTGCGACCGCGTAGATTTCCGCGACCCCTGCGTCAGTGAGGGCGTAGCATCCAGACGAGGAACAGGCACCATGAACCATCAGCGCTTCGCCGTCATAGCCGAGCGCGCTTTCCAGCCTGTTAGGGTAACCGAGATTGAATGAGAGGTAGTATTGCGAGTTCGGGTTCAGCATTCCGGCGGAGACATGATAAAACCCCTCTGGAGCTTGGCGATCGCCGTTCTTCGTTTTCGGGCCGAGTTTTCCCGACCATCGGCACATGGGATACGTTTTCAGAAGCGCGTAGCGGCCAGTCCGATCGCGTTTCCAGATCTCCAGTTCGCTCTCCTCCTTGAAAATGCGGATGACGACCGGATCAGCAGGCGACATTTTCCTCTTGCTCATCTCGCCGACCAGTTTTGCCGGAATGGGCTGGCCCGATTTGTTGTCGACCTCGAGAACGGTCGAAACACATCCTGAGATCGCCGCCGAAAGCGCGATCAATACCACCAGTCCGAACAATCTTTGCAGCAAAACACACCAACCTGTTCGAGGACGACATGAACGAGCCACGCGCGACCTTTTCGCGAATCCTCGCCGCTCTTACCAAGGTCGCCATTCTTCGTCAGCATGATTAACGGAAAATTGATGCGCAGCGCTTGAACCCACCCTGCTCGAGCCTTCAGAAAATCAGATCGCCCAAAACATCAGCCAACAGAAGGTGATCGCGATGGCTTCATATCGGATTCAACCGGCGAGTTTGTTGTTCGCCTTTCTTTTCATAAACTCTGCTTTTTCGGCCGATCAATTCACAAAGACAGTGATGGTTGATCTTGTGATGATGCAGCCGCCCAAGTCATTTCGATAACCAGCTTCCTCAATCTCATGCTCAGCTACAACGAAGGGGTGAGTTTCGGCCTGTTTGCCGATTTCTTCCAGACAAGGCCGGGCGCGCTCATTCTCGGCTCATCCGTTGTAGCACTCGCGCTTGTTGCGTGGGCCGCAGCGGCAAAGAACCGCATCGAGGCCTCGGCACTGGGCCTTGTTTCTGGCGGAGCGATCGTGTCCAACGAGGCGCAGTGACCGACTTCATCGACTTGCATTTTGCCGGGTGGCATTGGCCCGCGTTCAATTTTGCGGACGTTGCGATCGTCGTGGGGTTATTTGGCTGATCGCGGCTTCATTCATCTTGGCGCCGACATCTGATAGCCGCACCGGAAGACAGTGATCAGCACAGCTCTAACGGCGCCCAGGCGCTGGCGAAGGATGGAAAATTGGAAATCGCCCTGCTCAATTTATCAGATTCCGAAATGCGTGAGCTTGTTCGTAAGCGAAAGAGAAACAACGCGATTCTGATGGTCACGCTCCTCCTTTTCGTCGCAGGCATGTTCGCGGCAAGCTTTCTGCACCTACAGAATGAAAGCCGCGCTTCGAACTCGTCCACACCGATCACCAACCAGTGAGCGGCCTGTCACCAGCGCCCCGATCATAGTCCTGGTAAGAGAAGCATACCCTTCAGGATTAGACAGGCCCCTCCGTAGACGACCTCGGAATATTTGCCGTCGTTGGAGCCACGGCCTACGTCGGCTTGGCGATTGTGTTTTGGCTCAACTGCGTGATCGGCGGGCACAATTTCATGGAAAATACTCTACGGAGGAGCCGCAACTTAAGTCCTCGCACTGGAGGCTGGGCTGGTCTGGTCTTTGGGTGGTTGGAAGCGTATCCGCGTTATCTCGGAACTGATAGTTCAACCGTTTACGAGGCTGACCCAGCTATTCGGATCCTTTTGCGCCTGCCGCTTCAAAAAGTAGATCTCCACGTCGCGCCACAGCAGGACCTTCTGTTCGACATTGTCCAACACGAAATCTCCCCTCTCGGTGAGGACCGTTAGCACCGCGTGCCCGCCTCTTTTGGCGCCCCGACTTACGGTCATCAGAAGCGAGCCTAAAGGGGATCCTTTCTCATTGAGAAGCTTCCGCTTTATCAATGCGTAGTCCTCACAATCGCCGACGACTTCCGGAAACCACCCCCACTTTTCCTCGACGCCGAAGATCTCTTGGTCCGTCAAAGGCTGTACAGACGCGTTCACAAAGTTATTGATCTCCACCATTGCTTCCAGCGCTCCCGCGTCAGGCGCTGGCAATACTCGAAGTAGCCGACTGGTATCGTAGTACGCCCGAACGTCTGCATATTCGACGCGTTACCCGGCTGGGCGGGATTGAGATGCAGTGCTTTTGCGCTGGCCGGTGCGCACGACAACGAAGCGCCAGTGCGACAAATCCTCTCGATCCCGGGCAGCAGATTGACGAAATGCGATCGCCGCCCCATTTCTCCAGTAACTGTAGGAATGAGAGATGGATATGCTCACAATCGGTGATCTGTCGCGAAGAACCGGCGTTAAAATTCCGACGATCCGCTATTACGAGCAGATGCGCTTGATGAACCCTGCGGAGCGATCAGAGGGTAACCAGCGCCGCTATTCTCGATTGGAGCGCGAGAGGCTGTCTTTTATCAAGCATGCGCGCGAACTTGGTCTTACCATCGACGCGATCCGCGAATTGATCGATCTAAGCGCTCATCCGGAGCGCCCCTGCTTGCAGGCCGACCGGATCGCTGCGGAGCAACTTACGGATGTTCGAGGGAAGATTGAAAAACTGCGGAAGCTGGAGAAGGAACTGGAGCGCATCGCCACGCAATGTGCAGGCGACCAGGTCAAGGATTGTTACGTGATCAGGGCGCTCGCGAATCATCAACTTTGCGAAGGCGAGCATTGACTCACGATTGGTTGCAACCAGGTTGGGAGCGGCCCGGGTAAAGGCTGTGTCCGACGCAGGCGGCCGAGCTGGACAATTCGTCAAGAATGATGGTCAATTAGATTTTGCGGACAGTGGCCGCAACTGCCATTCCGCCTTTCTGCGGGGTCTGTTCCAGAAATGTCGTGAACGCCCTCAAGGTCTCGGCACTTACATGGTGCTCGATACCTTCGGCGTCGATGCGCGCGGTCTCCGGACTGATGCCTAGTGCGCACAGGAACGCTTCAACGATCTGGTGGCGCTCCCGGCTTTTCTCGGCCAGATTCTTTCCTTCGACGGTCAAGAAAATTCCGCGGTATCGTCGCTGCTGGACCAAGCCTTCAGTCGCGAGGCGCTTCAGCATCTTGGCGACTGTCGGCTGCGCCACCCCCAATCGCTGGGCGATGTCTACCTGCCTCGCCTCGTGGTCATGATCGAGAAGATCAGCTATCAATTCGACATAGTCCTCCACAAGCTCGCTGCGGCGGTTATTGCGCGTTTGACGAAAGCTTTCGACCTGCGCGTTGGCGTCGACCAAAACGGCATTGCTTTCGCTAGAATCTGCTCTCTCGACCATTCCGGGCTTAACTCCTTGGTCCTTCGCCAATTTTAGCGGAATTTTATAGCCAAGGCTATTCGTCATTGCGGTGGGATACAAACATTCTCCGAATTTCCCTGTTTTGCGCGCTCAGCGAATGCGCCGTGCAATCATAGCCATTGCTATAATTAAGATATTGTGCTTTTGTTGAATGAAGTTGCTAACCGGAATCCCTCTCATGCGACATTGGTTGTCATTCGATCCGAGCCGCCGGGGCTTCCTCGGCGCGGGACTTCTCGCGGCAGGTGGCGCTGTCCTGACCGCAAAGAATGCGGCAGGGCAATCCGGCCACGGAGCCGGTCACCAAGCGACGCCCGCGGCGGGCGCAACCGGCTACCCGGATCACCGCGCGGCACACGGAGCCATGATCACAATCGGCGACGTAGATAGCGAGCGCAACGGTTTCGATCCGACTGCAATGCTGACTGACTGGGATACCGGAACCCTCTCCACCATGCCGGACGGCCGCAGACTGCGAACCTTCGAGGTGACGGCCGAGGACAAGGAGATCGAGATCGCGCCTGGCGTTATGTTCCCAGCCTGGACCTACAACGGCCGTGTTCCGGGACCGGCGCTCAGGGCCGTCGAGGGCGAGCGCCTCCGCATCGTTTTCAAAAACAACGCCTCCCATCCGCACTCGATGCACTTTCACGGCATCCACGCCGCGCGGATGGACGGTATCCCCGGAGCGGGATTGATCAATCCCGGCGAGGAGTTCGTCTACGAATTCGACGCCAAGCCCTTCGGCTGCCATCTGTATCATTGTCATGCCCTGCCGCTCGCGCGTCACATCCATAAGGGCATGTACGGGCTATTCGTCATCGATCCTGACCCGACGCGCCATCCCGACCAGGCGGATGTAGCGCGGTCTCGCCTCTTGGGGGCGCCGGAGAATGCCGAGTGGCAGGAAATGGCGATGGTGATGAACGCCTTCGATACGACGTTCGACGGCGAGAATGAGTTCTACGCCTGCAATACCATTGCCCATTGCTATGCAAAGAAGCCGATCAAAGTTATCCGCAACCGGCCGGTGCGTATCTATCTGGTCAACGTCACTGAGTTCGACCCGATCAACTCCTTCCATCTCCACGCGAACTTCTTCGATTATTTCGACCAGGGCACGACGCTGACGCCGACGCTCAAGACGGTGGACCTCATCGTCCAGTGTCAGGCGCAGCGCGGCATCCTGGAGTTCAGTTTCAAGGAACACGAGACCGGCCTGTATATGTTCCACGCGCACCAGTCTGAATTCACGGAACTCGGCTGGATGGGCATGTTCGATGTTGTAGAGGCTGTGTCATGAACGAGCGTTTAACGACCGAGAGCCTGGAGACCGGCGCAACGCCCGCCTCAGAGCGCCGGCGACTCAACCTTCTGTGGCTGCTCGTGCCGTTCGCGGTGCTGGGTCTGGCTATCGCCTGGCTCTATTGGGCAAATCCGCTGTCGAGTTTCAACAACGGCGCACCACCGGTCGAAAATCTCACCGTCGAGCGCACGATTCTCGATCAAGCCGGGCTCCGCCTCCTCGTCCGGGCCGGCGGATCCGAGCCGATGTCGGTCGCGCAGGTGCAGGTCGACGCTGCCTACTGGGAATTCACGCAAGATCCGCCCGGCCTGATTAACCGTGGAGCCACGGCTTGGATCATTGTGCCGTTCCCTTGGGTCCTCGGTGAGGCCCATGCGGTGACTTTCGTCACCAGCACTGGCGCGACGTTCGGTCACGAGATTCCCGTCGCGATTGCGACGCCTGTCGTTACGTCCGGAAATCTCGTATCGCAAGCTGTCCTCGGCGCATTTGTCGGCATCCTTCCTGTGGTAGTAGGCCTCATGTTTTACCCGGCGTTGCGCGGCGCTGGGCCGGCGACGATGAATTTCCTGCTTGCGATGACAATCGGCCTGCTCGGCTTCCTGCTCGTGGACACCATCGAGGACGCAATGGAGTTCGCGGGCGAATCCGCGGCGATCTTCCAGGGACCGGCGATGGTCGTTCTTGCGGCGGCGGCAAGCTTCCTTCTGCTCATGGGCGTATCCCGAAGGGAGGGCCGTCCCACAGGGCTGGCGCTCGCAACTTATATCGCGATTGGCATCGGCCTTCACAACCTCGGCGAAGGGCTTGCGATCGGGGCGGCCTTCGCCGCCGGCGCGGCCGGTTTGGGTACCTTCCTCGTCATGGGTTTCACGCTTCACAACATCACAGAGGGCATCGGCATCGCCGCCCCTATTTTGAAGGTGAGACCGTCGCTCTGGACATTTGCGGGGCTCGCTCTTGTCGCTGGCGGGCCGGCAGTTATCGGCATGTGGATCGGCAGCCTCGCCTATGCTCCACATTGGTCGGCCTTGGCGCTCGCTGTTGGGGCAGGGGCGATCCTACAGGTAGTCATCGAGGTCGGCTTGTATCTGATGCGCTCGGACGGGCGGGGTTCGTCGGCGCTACTATCGCCACCGGTCCTTGCAGGGTTGGCCGCGGGCGTAGGCTTCATGTACTTGACTGCGATGCTCGTGAAGATCTGACGACAAATCCTCAACCTCAAAGGCCATACCCTCTTGATATGCACAAATATCGAATGATCGCGCTTGCGGTCGCCGTACTCGCGACCGGAGCGGCGGTTGCCCACGAGGGCGCCATGGGCGTCATCGCCGAACGCATGACGATGATGAAAGAGATGGCTGACAGCATGAAGACCGTCGGCGAGATGCTGAACGGACGGAAGGCATTCGATGCACGCGTAGCGCAAGAAAGCGTCGCGTCGCTTCACAAGAATTGCCATCAGTCTCGTGAACAGTTCACGTCGGGGACGAACGAACACGCCAGCCGCGCGTCTCCGGCGGTCTGGGAAAAACCCGCAGAGTTCCAGGCTGAAATGGAAAAGTTCGACGCTGCGGTCAAGACTCTGGTCGCGGCATCAGAAGCCGGGAGTCTTGATGAAATGAGGCTTCCTTTCAAGGTCGTTGGGCAGTCATGCTCAGGCTGCCATGAGCAATTTCGTTCGGCCGAGTAGAAGAATCGACCTGCTTCCTCTGCCGCCACGGAGGGCACGGGCATGACGGGCAGAAGGTCGCAGAGTCCGATCAGCCGAGACGCCTTTCAGGTTTCCGCCATGGGTTCATCAAATCGGCAGTAGTAAGTCGGGTTTTGTTGCATCGGTTGAACGGACGCAGACAGCGCCTGATGCGAGGCCAATTATGCGGCAAGAATTTCGAGCTGCTCGGCCAGGATGGATTCGGATTGAAGGCGTATCTCGCCTGTCGCTTGCGCATCATGTGGACCAGTTCGATGCCGGACAGGACGATCGCGGCTGATCTTGGTGATTTGAAGCCAAGCATTGACCGGATGCGGCGCTTGAAGCGCCGATGGTTTTGTTCGATCCGATTATTCAGGTATTTACTCTTGCGGATTCCGATCGGCTTCAGCCGGCGTCGGGAGCGATCTTGCAAGCAATTTGTGGTGTCACAGGAAACGATAGCCTCCAGGTTGGTCTGGCTATCGTCGATGACGACGCAGTCAGGTCGGCCATGACGTGCCAGCGCCTTTCTGAAGAACCGCTTGGCCGCCGGCAGGTCACGCTGCTCACTGAACCAGAACTCCACTGTGTCGCCGACACTGTCGATGGCGCGGTAACTGGCCGCGGACCTTGATGTATGTCTCGGCGATATTCCATTTGCCGGTCACGCTACGCTTGCGTCGGTTGAAACGCTCCAGCAATAACGGTGCGAAACGGACGGTTCAGCGGCGAATGGTCGTGTGGTCAACGGCAATGCCTCGCTCGGCCATCATCTCTTCCTGATCACGCAAGCTCAGACTGTCGGCCAGGTACTAGTCTCTCATGTTCCCTGTCAAGGCTGAAGGCGAGAGGGAACAACTGCTTGGCGCAAATGTGCAAAGCAGTCGGATTGGCTGGAACTGCACAGGGCCGGGGGTGGAGCTCAGAGACGACGGTTGATCAGACTCTCATCCGCGGGTTGGATACCGCCTTCCGTGTCTTCGTCTCGGGGCTTTCCTCGGTCTAGAGGGCGGGCGTCGGGCGGATTGGCTCGGCCACATAACTAGCGACGGGAGTTCCCCACCGTGGCCCCACCCCCGGCCCTGTGCAGCGGGCTGGGTCGAGACTCGTCTATGACGGTTCGACCTCCCGCCCAATGGCCCACAGGAAGGCGGCCATCTCGCGCGCGATCGCGGCCACGACCACCGGTGGCTTCTTGCCGGCGGCGTTGAGGCGACGATAGCGAGCGCAGAGCCGGACCTGCGCCTTCCAGGCGATGTCGCGGACAGCTTTGGGTAACCCCTCGAGCCGGAGCCTCAGGGCCTCGCTGACCCTGGCGGGATAGCGGTAAGTCCAGGCCGCTTCGACCAAGGCGCGGCGGGCGCGTCGATTGCCGGCGAGGGTAAGGCTCGACCGGCGGACCGTGTCGCCGGTCGAGCGTTCCCCTGGAACCAGGCCGAGGAAGGCCATCAACTGCGGCGGTGTATCGAAGCGGCGCACATCCCCGATCTCGGCCGCGAAGATCACTGCGACCAGGAACGAGGCACCGCGCATCGCCTGATAGGCCTCGACGACCCGTGCCATAGACCAGGTGGGCACGACGGCGCTCAGCTGCTCGTCCAAGCGGCGTAGCCGCTGAACCGCGTCCTCGATCGCGTCGATCTTCTCCTGGAACACGATCTGCTGCGCCGGATGCTCGAAGCCCTGGCAGGCAAGCCAGCGCCGGTGCGCCAATGTCCAATGGCCGCCGCCCTCGTAGATCCGACCATGGCGCAGAAGGAAGGAGAGCAGCTGCTGGCGTTTGCGGCGCAGGTCGTCGGCTCCGGATTCCCGAGCCCGGACCAGATCGCGGACAGCCTCGTGGACTACGTCCGGCACCCACACTCCGGTCAGTTCGCCCGCCCGATGCAGCCGCGCCAGAGTGATCGCGTCCCGTCGGTTCGTCTTGATGCGCTCGCCCGACCGCTTCGGAATCAGGGCGGGCGCAACCACCATGCAGTCGTGACCAAGATCGCGGACCTGACGGCAAAGTCCGTAACCAGTCGGTCCGGCCTCGAAGCAGACGTGCAGCCGATCGTACCTTTTTCCCAGCTTCTTGATCGTCCGCTCTATCGCTGCTGGCCTATTCTCTACCTCACCGAGAAACCGGACTTCGCCCGTGCGGCCGCCCTCGGCGATCGCCACCGCATGCTTCTTCTTGGCTACATCAAACGCGACAAATGCTTCGCTATACTCTCCCATGGCTCGTCCTCCGTGCGTGAGGATCGGCTCGGCCTATCCGAGCAACCCTCGTCTCTTAATCGCACGAAAGGGCGGGCCACCGATCTCAGGCCCTCGGAACATGACGTCTAGCGCACGCAAAGCAGGATCACTGGCTGGTCAAACTGGCGCTAGGATCGAGAAGCCGAAGGCCGCGCCGAATAACACGGCCATCAGGTTATGCGGGAAGAGGGCATAGAAGTCGCCTCCCAGCCCGTGGACGAACAGGCTTCCTTTGACCTGATGTGGTGGACGGCCTCCGCTCCCGGCATTGCAATGTGCCAAAGTGTGGCTGTCGACAGTCACATGAGGGAGAACCGTCCATGGAGAAGGTTAGCACAATCGTTCTGGATGTCGCCAAGCACGTTTTTCAGGCGCACGGCGTGGACGCGGGTGGCACGGTGGTTGTCCGCCGGAAGTTGCGTCGTGACGATGCCGTCGCATTCTTTGCGTCTTTGCCGGCATGCCTGATCGGTATTGAGGCCTGCGCAACGATCCATCACTGGGCCCGCGTTCTCATGGGGCTTGGTCTATCACCCTAGCCAACTTTCCAAACCGGGCGACAAAAGCCGCCCGGGGTATGCTTCATGTTGCCCGGTCAGGTTCGGTCAGGCTCAGCCACCGGCGCCGCCACCCGAGCCGCCGCCAGCCCCACCGCCGCCGCCACTCGAGCCACCAC
>NZ_JAFLWW010000020.1 GCF_018555685.1 Aminobacter anthyllidis | reverse complement strand
AAGATCTTCGGCCGCCGCGGCACCGCTTAACTCGGCGACCATATCGCCCCTCGCATGTTCCAATGTCATGGCGCGAAAACTCCATGTTCATCGGCCTATTGCAAGGTGCCTTGGCGCATCGCTTACGTTCAGCACGCGACGCAGAGCTTCGGTATCCACGTCGCGGTCGACCCGGACACGCCGTCCGCCGCCAAGCTCGTTCTCTATGATGCCGCCTCTGCGACGGCGCTTGCTAACTGCCGAGGGCGATGCCAGCGCGTCGATGCCGGCGACGAAGGCCTGACAGATCTCCTTGGCATCATCCGCATCGAAATCGGCCGCGAGAGGCCTAGACCACGCTTGCGCCACAGGTCGATCTGCCAAAGGCGGTCCCGCGCGGCGTTGAAGCCTTGAACGAGGAAAAGATCTGCTTCGTTTCCGTCGTGATATGCGGGATGCCCCAGCGGTCGATCTCGATTCGCGCGCGGGCTGCTAGACCTTCGACTACAATCGTTTCGAGCTGGGCGCTCATCTGTCTCCCATCCTTCCGCTTCAAACTCCACGTCGCCGATATTGACGAGGCTTCCTTCATCTAGGAGCGTAATCGGGGTGTCCCGCTCCAACGCAACGCCTTGGCCAGCTCGGGCGGCCAATATGGTCTCGGCATGTTCGGTAACAGAGGCAAAGCGGAGCGAACGCGAGAAAAGGCTATGGCTAAGGACATTAGCACATACAGAGTTTTTCGGCGATGGAGAGTGAACCAGGCCACCTTCCAGAGTCTCAGCACGGCCTCACTCCGAAACTTCGACGGCAGCAAAGCGGTTACTCGGCAAAGAAAGGTGTCCCAGGCCGCCTTCGATCGCATATGCCGCCTTAAGAACGGTGGTGTCGCAATAACGCGCACCGATCAACTGTAGCCCAACGGGGAGCCCGTGATCATCCAGTCCCGATGGAAGGGACGCTGCCGGTTGCTGTGTCAGGTTGAAGGGATAGGTGAAGGGCGTCCAGTCGACCCACCCCTTGAAACTATCGTCCGGTCTGTCCCGTCCGACTGCGAACGGTGCGACAGGCATCGTGGGGGTGACTAGAAGATCATAGTCTTCGTGGAACTTCGCCATGAGGGCGGAAAGCTCGAACCGAACCGCCTCCGCTTCCTGGAACTCGGCCAGCCTGATCGTCAGGCCGCGTTCGGCACCTTCCAGAAAGCCGGGATCTAAGAGTTGCCTTTGCCTATCATCCATTCGCGACAGGATACGAGCGGCGCCGGCAAACCAAAATGTAGTAAATGTTTCGACCGGATTTGCGAACCCTGGATTGACTTCCACCACCTCGGCTCCGAGAGTCCGCAGCTGGTCGACCGCCTTGTCAGTAACTCTTTGGATGTCGTGGGCCACCTTCACATACCCAAGGTCTCGACTGTAGCCGCCGCGCAGACCCTTGAGGGTTTTTAGTGGATCGACCTGGAGGCCCGGATAAGCGGGTCCCGCATAACCGTCGCGAGCGTCCTTTCGCGCGATGACGTTCATCATCAGGATCGCATCCGCAACCGTGCGGGTCATCGGCCCCAAGTGAGAAAGCGTGGTCATGGCGCTGGCAGGCCATTGCGGAACGATGCCGAAGGTCGGCTTGAAGCCAAAGGTTCCTGTGAAGCTCGCCGGTATACGGATTGATCCTCCACCGTCGCTACCTTGATGAAGAAAGCCAAGGTTCAGGGCCGCCGCGACTCCGGCGCCGCCCGAGGATCCACCTGGTGTCAGGTCAGGGTTCCAGGGGTTGCGGGAGATGCCATAGAGGGGGCTATCTGTAACACCCTTCCAGCCAAACTCCGGAGTGGTAGTCTTGCCAAGGATAATGCCGCTAGCCTCGCGAATGCGCGCTGTAACGGGCGCGTCGTCTGTCCAAGGCCCGTCGGCGCTCCCGGACAGTGATCCACGCCTCGTCGGCCAGCCCCGCGTCAAGGTCAGATCTTTGATGGTGGCCGGAATGCCATCGAGAACTCCGGCGGGCTCGCCCTTCATCCAGCGCCCCTCCGAAGCCCGGGCAACAGACATAGCCTCTTGGTGATCGACCACGCAAAATGCGTTCAGCGTCGGATTGTTTGCGTCGATGCGGCTGAGACAGTTATCGACGACTTCAACGGGCGAGACCTGCCGCCTTCGGTATAGCTCCAGGCACTCGCATGCCGTCAGCTCATCAAGAGATGTTGGAACAGGTGAATGACTCTTCATTTTACAAGTCCTCTACATTCTGTTTGATAGAAACGCGACGGCAGCCATTGCTTGTTGCCTTCTTGGTGTTGTTATGCTGCATTGACGGCCCTTTTATGTATCTTTATTCAGCCTGCAGTGCGCATCAAATTCGACCTGAGACGCTTGTTCCCTCCGGTTCAATGGCGAAGGAAAAATGGCGTTGATTGCTCGGCCTTGCGAGGGGTACTTGTTGGCCGCTCGATTGACAGCGTTATTTGCGGTGCATGCTTTCCTTTGTGCAGAAGGAGGATTTTCTCGTCCAGTTCCTTGTCTGCCTCGGTGAGGCGATGGTTTAGGCGAAGGAAGTCGGTCCAGGTCGGCGTGCGGAATGTCTCAGTCCATCGCAAGGGCTTCTGCAGGTTGCGCTGGAGCGTCCAGTGTCGAGCCCCGACACGGCTGTGCACATGCCGGCGCTGGCGCATGAGGTCCAGAAAAGCTTCGAGATTCGCCGCGGGTACCAGGTACTCAACCTTGACCACGATGGGGCCGCTGCTCGGCTTCAGATCAAGCGCGACTGCGGGAGCGTCGAATTCCTCCAAAGGATCGGGCTCGGACACGCGGCGCTCGCGAAGGGGAAACAGGACGCCGGTGGCGGCGACCAGCAAAAGAGCACCAGCGGAGCCCTCCAGCGCCGAGGTCAGGGAATGGTTCTGGGCCACCGTGCCCCATAGCCAGCTGCCGGCCGCGATGCCGCCATAGATCAAGGCATAATAGATTGAGATCGTGCGCCCCACGATCCAGCGCGGGCTGGCCAGCTGCACACTCACGCCAACCCCCGACCAGGCGGTGACCCAACCGGCGCCACCCAAGGCGAGCGCAATTGCCGCCACCGCAATGGAAGAGGTCAGTGCAAGGGAAAGGGAGCACGCCGCACAGGCGACGCACGCGAGCCTCATCAACCGCTCCTGCGACAAGCTCCGTCTAAATGTGCTGTTGGAGAGGCCGGCGAAGACGGCGCCGGTTCCGAAGCCGGCCATACGCGTGCCATAGGCGAGTGGCCCCCCTCCCAACTGATCGCGGACAACCAGCGGCAGCAGCGCGAGTATGGCGATGCTCGCCAGACCAAAGAGGGTTCCGCGCGCGATCGCCGCCTTGATTTCCGATGACATCGCCGTGAAGCGCAATCCATCATAGATCGCCGTCCTCATTGACTCACGTGGAAGAGGTGAGGAGCGAACCTTCCACTTGCAGCGCCATATGGTGCCCAGGGGTACCAAATAGGTGAGGGTGGTCACACAGAAGGCCGCCATAAGCCCGAACGAGGCAACCACGATGCCGCCGAGCGCCGGGCCCACGGTCCGCATAGTGTTGAAGCCGACAGAGAGCAAAGGACGGCAGCAGGAACGTCGCGTCGGTGCACCATATCGCCAACCGAGGCCTGCCAGGCAGGATCGTTGAGAGCGCCTCCGCATGCGATCAAGAAGCTGAAGCCGAGGATCATCCACGGACTGACAAAGCCCAGCGCCACAACAGCGGTCAGCATCGCAGAGGCTATCACCACAAGGCAGCGGCCGGCGAACATGACCCTGCGACGGCTGAAATTGTCGGCGAGCACCCCGGCGAAGACAGATAAAATGAACGCGGGCAGGTTCGAGGAAGCCTGTACTAGCGCAACCATCAGATCGGAAGTCGAGATCGTCGCCATCAGCCAGCTGATGGCAACAGACTGCATCAACCAGCCGAGGGAGGAGACTTGAGAGGCCAGCCAGATAGAGCGAAACGTCGAGTTCTTGAGCGGCGTAAATGTCGCTGGCGGACCTAGATCTGGATCTGCGCCCGCCGCTCTGCTCATTGCTCCGACCGATTGTGTTCCGCCGAGCTAAACCACTTGGCGGGACACGATCCGATTACCGGTCGAATGCGTCAAATGCAGTCTTTGTATTATGGTCATCTAGCAGCGAGATGGTCCAGGGCAGACAATCGACCACAGCAGTGACGCGATATGCAATCTTCCATGGGTATCGAGCGATGCTAAGGGGTGAACTTCAAAAACTGCTGGAACGCACCCGTTTTGACCGGTCGGACAGCGTAGGCGATAACGCATAGGCTTGCGCCTAAGTTTGCAACTATGCCTTCCGATCCGTTCTTCCATCCGCCGCGTGAAGGGATCAACTTAGTGCAGCGCTGCAAGACAACCGAGAAGGCCCGCCTGGTCGATTTCCAAGATACAGTACGAGCGCCTGCCTAAAGGGGACATTTCATCCGAACAAATTTCAAACACAGGTACCCAGGCGCTACGTCGTCCTTCGAGCGCCCCGGGCGAAGGCGCGATCGGAAATCGTATGATCCAACGGCCGCATAGTTGATGCTTCAGCCAGCGGAAGAAACCGGCAACGGAGCAGCCGGCGTCGTCGCTGATTGAGATCGCGCCGGCCACCACCGCCTGTTGCCAGTCGAGGATCAGGACGATCGGGTCGCGTTCCGCTGCCCGACGATCGCCATCGTGGCAAGACGAAGATCGTGAGGCTGTACTCGCACGGGTTCATCCGTCGCTTTCTCCTGCATACACTGCCCGACGGTTTGCATCGCATCCCCCGCGCGGCGGGATGCCTTGTTCGATTTCAACATTCACTCTCTTTACGATTCTTGGAGTCGTAGTCAGCAAGCACTTCACCGCGGACCGAATGTGTGGCGGAGCAAGAATTACCTCATCGATCGCTGTGCCTTAACTGCATCTCGCGGCCAGATGACGACGATATAAAAACTGCATTTGACGCAACCCGCTAGGACAGTTGAATGTCTGCCTGAACCAAAGCTTGGAACGTTACGCGACAGCTTCGAACATCGTCCGATGCGTACTGTTGCGTAACCGAACCACAACATGGCAAATCATTGAGGTGAGATATGGCGACGATGTCCTCAGCTATTCCTCTGACGGGTGTCCCGTTCCCGAGATCCGAGTACGAGCGCAGGCAGCTCAACGTGCTGGAGGCAGTGGCGAGCGCGGGGCTAGACGCACTTGTAGTGACTGCCCATGGTCATCTTCGGTATCTCAGCGGATACGATGGTAGTGGTGGATACTTCGCACCGTTTCCTTTGATCATGGTGCCCGGTCAGCCGTCAACATTTGTTGTCCGACAGTATGATGAACAAGCGGTTCGTTCGTATAGTTGTATTGATGAGATCGTTACTTATACCCACCAGCAAGATTTTGGGAAAGTGTGTGCCGACGTCCTTCGTCGGTATGGTTTGCAAAGCAAGAGGATCGGTTTTGAACTTGGCTGCTGGAACCTCACGCTGGCAGATGTCAATGCGCTTCAGGCGCAGCTTCCCGACTTAAAGATCGCTGATGCGACTCGGCTAGTTTCTTCGGTAGCAGCGGTGAAGGGCGAGCTAGAACTCGAGTGCATGCGCGACGCAATGCGCATAACTGACCTGGCAGTGCGAACCTTCCAAAGCTCCCTACGGGAAGGTGTGACCGAACTGGAGATGGCAGCGACCATGGCGGAGGCCATCATGGCAGAGGCCAGCAACGCTGGCGGGGAAGTTGGGCTTTCTGGCAGTACCATTTTGTTCGGAGAACGGACGAAGTTGCCGCATGGCCCCCCATCTCGGCATCCAATTAGTAATAACGAGCCGGCTTTTCTGGAAATCGGCGCATCAAAACACGGATACACTGTAGGGATGGTCCGGTGCGCTGTGCTTGGCAGACATCCTGAGGCTGAGTCTCTACACACCTTAGCCGAGGAGGTCATTGACGCCCTCGTTGCCGCAGTTAAGCCGGGCATCTCCGCGGCGGCAGTCGACGCTGCCGGCCGTGATGTGCTGAAGCGATCTGGGAGAAAGGGAGTCTTTCGCCAACGAACCGGATACCAGACTGGTATTAGTTGGACTGAACGCGGTGACCTGAGCTTGGAGCCGGGCGCGGAGGATATCCTGAAGTCCGGCATGACCTTGCACATGCCAAATATTTTGTGCAGCGAAAACGGCTACTTATTCGGGGCTGGCGCTCACGTCCTAGTGACAGAGCGTGGCGCGGAACTACTGAGCCAAACGCCACCCACGCTCTATCGCGCATGATGCCTAAGCTAGTCGAATCAGGGCGAAGGATGGATTGATCGGTGCGGTCTCCGGGAATAATAAGTTGATAACGCCCGGTCCACCTGCCGGAGCTTCGCGACGATCTCTTCCGGCTTGTGCTTCTTCTGGGGCATTCCTTCGTCCTCCAAATGGCTCGAAAGCCTACTTCAGGGAGGACCACTTTTCAGGGGGCGGGCCAGTGTGTGACGATGTCACTGGACTGGGCGAAGAATTGATCGCCGAGCTGGCTGGGTCAGGATGTCGGTGGCCAGACCGCGCACATGAGCAGCCAGGCGACAGGTGATGCCGGGCGCCGAGCATCGGTCGCACAAGGGATTGAACAACCGGGCGGAGAATGGACATATGCCGCCGCGAAAACGGGAGCGGTTTATGCAAGGCTTCCGATCACCAGGAGCACCTGCAACGCTTCGTTTCGATCTTCTCGGCTCTGCGCAATCTCCGCCCCGCCCCGCCCCGCTCGAAACGCTCCGCTCTCGCTACAGATATTCACCGCCGGCAGGCCATGGCGGAATGGAAAGCCGTGGCCATGGTCAGCTGACATCAGCGGCCGCAGGTCTCAACGCGTGTACATGCAGACAACGTGACATCGCCCGCGCCGCTAAGCTCGCGGTGGTGACGGATCGACGATCGAAGCAACAACTGCAAAGATCTGCTCGAGATCCGGCCGATCGGATGAGGACGGCTGTCAGCGGCATCGAGGCAGCAAGCTGCTGCGACACGAATTTGAGCGGAACCCCAACCGACGTTGCCGCCAGCGAAAAAGAGGTCGGCACCCGAATAGTGTGACTCCATGCAGCGCCTCAAACTCGCCGATCACAACACCTGCTACTTTCTCTTTCGATTTTGAGACGAAGCGCATCGTCGACCGCGTCTACGCCTCACCTATCTCGTTGCACCATAGCGGCTGACCTCCACCCTGAACGCCATCATGAGAAAGAGTTCAGATCACATGAGCACACCTCAGATGGAGGGTCCATCTCACTTCTAGATGACGCTATATGCAAACTGCATTTGACGGAAACTCCCGTGCCACCGATCATCGCTGACAGTGGCACTTTTGGCCGAAAGTACTCAAATTCGGGAACGTACGCGTGGCCAGCGTTGAAAATCTCAGGGATGTTCAGGGCGAAGCAACCGCTTGGAGTCGAGGTTTCGTCGGGCTTGCATATGTAGACGATAAGATCAAGCCGAGGATGGGATCGCAGGACTTCGCTTACATGATTGAGGTACGGCCGGGTGCTTGGCAACGGCCCGACCGCTGCTCGGCATAGGCTATTGGGTGAATTTGGTCGAGACGACGCTGGCTTTCCGATGTCGGAAAAGTCAGGGCGTTTCGAGAACAGAAGACATCTCGGCCGGTCTCAGTCAGGACCACTAAAAAGGGGAACTAAAATGAGCTTTTGGATAAATCGCAGACGTTTCATGCAAGCGACCTCGTCGGCTATCGCAGTCGGCGCACTGTCCTCCGTCGTTCGCCCGGCTTCGGCGCAATCATCGGGTGAGTTAAGGGTGACGGTGGGGGGCGGCGATGTGGGTAAAGCCACCATCGAGGCCTACGTCAAACCATTCGAAGCTGAGACAGGTATCAAGGTGACGCCTATCACCGACGATGCAAACACGGGCCAGATTGAGTTGATGGTAAAATCGAGCAACGTTACGCTTGACGTTGCCTATCTATCGCAAGGGGCTGCCCTTACCTTAGCTGGTAAAGGCCTCCTCGAGAATATCGATTATTCAATTCACAAGAAGGACGAGCTAGACGGCATCTTTGACTTCGCCAAGCAACCGTTCGGCATCGCCTCGCTCATCTATTCATTCAACATGGTTTACAATACTGAAGCATTTCCTGCTAGCAAGCCGAGGCCCATGACCTGGGCCGATTTCTGGGACGTCGAAAAGTTTCCAGGCATCCGGACGATGGTGTCAGGGCAGTACGGATCGGAAGGGCCTTGGGAGGAGGCTCTGCTTGCTGATGGCGTACCCGCCGATCAACTTTACCCGATGGACATCGATCGCATCTTCGCCAGTCTGGACAAGATCAAGCCGCATATCCGCAAGTGGTGGGGCACGGGCTCAGAGGTCCAGCAATTGTTGCATGATAAGGCAGTCGATGTCGCACAGTCATATGACGGGCGGGCGCTTCGCCTGATCGACCAGGGTGCACCGGTCGAGATCAATCGGAATCAGGCAAAGCTACAATGGGATTATTGGGTGATCCCTAAGGCGGGGCCTAATATGCAGAACGCGCAGAAGTGGATTGAATTCGTTACACGCGCTGACCGCCAAGCGGCATTCACACAGCTATTCCCCGAAGGTCCAACCAACCGCAACGCCTTCAAACTTATTCCGGATGAGGTCGCCCGCAAACTGCCTACCCATCCTGAGTACATGAAGAGCTGCGTTTCCATGAAGGGACAGTGGTATAATGATATCGGGCCGGATGGCTTGACGAACACCGATAAGCTCATACAGCGCTGGAACGAATGGGTTCTTCAATAAAACCTGGCTTCATAGGATCTATCCTGGCCGGGCGAAAAGCGACGTCGCTCGGCCGATTGCGAGGAATCGATCCCACCACAACTTTGCCTCTGGCAAAACTTGCGGATTGCGAATTAAGGTTCCGTAAAACTGGTTGGGTGCACAGGGCTCTACCCCTGTGTTCCCGATCGAGTCAGGCGGCAATAGCTATGATTAATAGCAGGTGTCCGTCAGTGGTCGGTTCGTGCTGGAGGAGCAAAAGTGAACATGCATGCCCCCATCCAAAACTCAGAGGTCGCGGCGTTGCACGAAAGCCCCGTTCTGCCGCAGATTGAGTTCAGCAGCGTCACGAAGACCTATGGGAAGGTCACTGCGGTGAGAGATTTATCGATGACTGTTAGTCGTGGGGAGTTCCTAACCATTCTCGGTCCGAGCGGTTCGGGCAAAACTACAACCTTGATGTTGCTCGCCGGCTTCGAGGCCCCGACTGCCGGTGATATCTTGATTGCTGGGCGCTCCGTCGCCGCAGTGCCCTCCTATCGGCGCGACCAAGGCATCGTTTTCCAAAGCTATGCGCTGTTTCCGCATCTCACGGTGACACGGAACCTGGAGTTCCCGCTTGAAATGCGTGGCATAAACACTGCTGAAAGGACAACACGCGTCCGCCGCATGCTGGAGCGCGTGCACCTCAGTGATCTTGGCGGCCGTATGCCGTCGCAATTAAGCGGCGGCCAGCAGCAGCGCGTGGCGCTCGCCCGCGCGCTGATCGCAGATCCGCCGTTCCTCTTGCTCGACGAGCCGCTCGGCGCCCTCGATCGTAACCTCCGCGAGCAGATGCAGATTGAGATGAAGAGCCTACACAAAGAGTTCGGCATCACCACGGTCTGCGTTACGCACGACCAGGAGGAAGCGCTCACCCTGTCGGACCGCATCGTTGTTATGCGCGCGGGTCGGATCGAGCAGACCGACAGTCCGGAGGCCCTCTACGACCGGCCCGCAACACGTTTCGTGGCAAAATTCTTGGGTGAGGCCAACATCTTCGAAAATCACAACTTCAAGATTGAATCCGAGGCAGAGCAGCCGTCCGGCACCGTGGCTATGATCCGGCCCGAACGTATCTGCATTGTCGCTACTGATGCAGGGAAGCGCGGCGATGGAGACTTGCGCCAGTTCGTTACTGGCATCGTCGATGACATGATTTATGCCGGACCATTGAGGAAATACCACGTGCGCGTCGGCAGCAGCGTTTTTATCGTGCGTGAACATGTCGCCGCAAGGCAGCCGATCTTTCGACCCGGCGACGGAGTATGCCTCAACTGGCTGCGGTCCGACATTCGCTTTGTCGCGACGTAGCACACCAGGAGCGTGGACGTGATGAAGACCTTTCAAAAATTGGGTCAGATGCCAATTGGGCTCACCGTACCGGCTCTCGCTCTTCTGCTCGTTATATTTGGAATACCGATCATCCATCTTTTCCTGAACAGCATCAATGCGCCGGCCTTTTCGGCAACCAACTACTACAAGTTTTTTGGCCAACCGGCGAACGTCCGTGTGCTTTTCCAGACCATCGAAGTGAGCGTCGTGGCCACCGCCATCTGCCTCATCGTCGGCTATCCCACAGCCTATCTGATCGTAACCGCATCGAGGAGCCTGCGCATAACCCTCATTGCCCTCGTCATCATCCCGTATCTCACTAGCGGGTTGGCCCGTACATACGCGTGGATTGTCATTCTCGGCGATCGCGGCGTGATCAACAATGTGTTGGTCCACCTGGGGGTGATCCACAGCCCGCTGCAGCTGATCTACAACACCATGGCCGTGTATATTGGGATGGTGCACATTATGCTGCCGCTGATGATTCTGCCTCTTGTTAGCGCCATGATGGGCATCGACAGATCGCTGATGGCGGCGGCGCGCAGTATGGGAGCGCGGCCGCTCACAGCTTTTTGGCGGGTTTTCTTCCCCCTTAGCTTGCCGGGCGTGCGCAGTGGTTCACTGCTGGTCTTCGTATTCTGTCTGGGGTTCTACATAACGCCAGCTGCCCTCGGCGGGTTGCGTGACGCCATGCTGTCTACCTTTATCGCGGGGCAAGTTGCAAGCTCCTTCGACATCCCACGAATCGCCACCTCAGCCTTCATCCTCCTTGCCATCGCTGTTGCCGTGCTTTCCATGCTAGGGCTCGACCTCGCTGGTGCACAAGGGCGCGCGCCGACACCAGCGCGGAAGTCTTGGGTCGCGCGGCTACCCATATTTGGCTTGCTGAAACGCTATTTTAGCGAGTTTCTCAGTCCCTATCGGGCGAAGCTATGGACGACCCAGCTCTACCAGGCAGGAGATAACAGCAGCTTGTCGAACATCGTCGGCCCGCTGTTCGTATTGCTCGTAATGGTCTACCTTCTTTCACCTGGCCTCATCGTCATTATAATGTCGTTCAGTGCCGGAGCTTTTCTGGAATTCCCACCTTCAGGGCTTTCGCTGCAATGGTACCGATCCTTCTTCGGCGATCCGTCCTGGAATGGTGCTGCTTGGACCAGCATCCAGATCGGAGTAGCTGTGGCTATCCTTTCAACTATCGTCGGGACGCTCGCGGCCTACGGCCTCAACCGCACCCATCCGCGGCTGCGAGGCTTACTGACAATGGCGATTTTGACTCCCGTCACTATTCCCGTCATCGTCGTCGGCATCGCGACCTATCTTGGGCTGGTAAATCTCGGACTTATAGGCTCGACAACTGGGATCGTCCTTGCCCAAAGCCTCGGTGCCATTGGCATTGTCGTCGTGATCGTATCGGCGACTCTGGCAAATTTTGATCGAACGTTGGAGCAGGCAGCCAAAAGCATGCGGGCGAGCCCGCTGCAGACTTTTATGAGAGTGACGCTCCCGTTGATTCGGCCGGGAGTTATCGGCGGGGCCGTGTTTGCGTTCCTCCACTCCTTTGACGAACTCGTAATAACATCGTTAGTTAGCGGGTATTCGATCCGTACGCTCCCTCTCAAAATGTGGGAGAACATACGCAATCAGATCGATCCCACGATCGCCGCTGTGTCGGCCCTACTAATGCTTGTGCCCGTGCTTTGGCTCATCGTCCTCTACCTAACTTGGTGGCGGTCCCGGCCGAGAGATCACCACTCGCTCCGGGAACTTGCTACTTGAGCCGAAGGGCGTCGCAGGTGGTTGCCTCGTTTTACGGGGAATCAGTTTAACCCCGCCGTATCATAAGTGAACACGGCTGCGCCAAGTTCACTCTCGCATGACGCCGTGGAGCCTATCGCCGTCGGGTTTCTCACCCCCCGTGAGCCCACAGCGGCCACAATTGCGGCCGCGCCGGCCGCTCCAGAACGCGGCGCGGATCGGTGGTTGATGCTGCGAGCAAGATCACAACGGCAAGCGCAGGAGGCGAAGGGGAGTCGTACGCGCATGCGCTACGCCTCCGCTCCTTGCGAAGTTCTCGAGCCAAATGCCGCTCATGCCGACAAATACCGCCAGGATCAGCGCCGCCGGCGCAAGCACGAGCAGTACGCCCCAGCGCTTCCTCACAGATCGCCCTGGCCAGATTATTCGGCTGGTCTTGGACTTTGCGCTATCGCTGCCCGTCGATCATCAGGCCGAGCCTCAGCGCGCGCTTCTCGTGGCGCGGTGCGCCTCCGCGATCAGCCTGCCCAGCTTGCTCGTCTCGCGCATATCTTTTTGCGGGGTGGCCGGCGGAGCCGACGCCGCCTGAGATCTGCCCGGCGATTCCGAAGGAGCGGCGAAGCGCGATAGTACAGCGCCAGGCGTGACGTGCCTGTCGCAGCGCCCTTGTGAACATCGAGCAGCGGGTAGTAGTTCCACCAAGTCAGGCGGCGGCCATCTAAGAGCGCGATGGTACCGCTCGGAACATTATATTGGCGTATTGAAGACAGTCCGGCGCATACTCATAAAACGGAAAAACGCACACCGGCGCCTGGTCGCCTTTGCTACTCGAATAGGGATGAAAAATGAACGAAGCACCACATCTTACGTTTGATCTCGACAGCCCTGGCGTAAGCACGGGGCACCTCGTTGTGCCCAAAGGCGCGGACTGCGACTCTCTTTCGCTCCCGGTCTTCAGCTGCAATAGAGGGGAGGGACCGGCCCTACTTATCACTGGCGGAAACCATGGCAATGAACTGCAAGGCCCGGTTCTTGCTCGGCGACTTGTTGAATGGCTTCCCGAAGCGCAGAGGTGCGGCAGGATTATCATCGTACCGGAGATCAATCCACTTGCCGTGCAAGCCTGGACCCGCAACACGCCAATTGACGGAAAGAACCTCAACCGAGTCTTTCCGGGTCGATCGGATGGCTCGGTAAGTGAACGGATCGCAGATGCGATTTCGCGTCTATTGTTGCCTATGGTGGACACCGTTCTCGATCTGCACAGTTTTGGGCCGACCTGGGATTGTGCACCGTCGATCATCTCACACCCTATTGCCGATATCGATCAGATGACGAAGACGGTGAGCATTTCGAAGGCATTCAAGTTGCCGGTGACGTTGCTCTGGGAGCACAACGAAACGGATGGAATGTTCGATACTTGCGTGCATAGACAGGGCAAAACATTCATTTGCACTGAATTTGGCGGCGGCGTAGTTAGCGCCGAAGCTCTCACCCTGTACGAAGCTGGGGTTCGCAATGGGCTCATTGCGCTAGGGTTGGTCGCGGGCAAGGCCGAGTATCCGACGTTCCGTCAGCAGAAGTCCGGCCAAACACTGGAAACAACTGCCTCCGACCAGTTGAAATCGCCTTCGCCGGGCATCTTCGAACCGCGCTGCTCGGTGATGGATGAAGTGAAGCAGGGAGATGTGGTAGGCGTCCTACATCCGATGGGTTCGCTGTCCGCTGCTTCCATCGATATTCGCGCGCAATCGAAATCTATCGTGTTCGCAATCCGATCAGCAATGTATGTCCAAAGCGACGAAGAAGTGGCGATACTCGCACGCCCCTTAGCTCACTGAAGGTCGGATGTTCGTCGTCAACCGCGCGCGGGAGATTAGGGAAAACGGTAACCCGCCGGCGGTGTCAGGCGCAGCAGACCGAGGTGGCGTTCCATCTCATGGCGGGTCTTGGTCTCGAAGAATTGGCACTACGACCATCCGATCGTTGATCCTTGCTGAGGATGGTTACGCGCCACTCATCGAAAACCCCGGCGAGTTGATCGTTAAGGACTGACAATGCGCGACGAGATACTGCAGGACATCTCCGAAAGCTTTTCCGACACGTATTTCAAAGCGCGCCAGAAGTTCCTCGAGCTCGCCAAGTCTGTGAAATCGTATGAATCGCCCGCCCGGGGACCGGGTGGCGAGGAATTGTTCACCGATGCCGCTTGGTTCGGCAATCCAGACGGGTGTCATGTGGGCGTATTGATCTCGGCCACACACGGCGTAGAGGGCTACTGCGGCTCGGCTGGGCAAGTGGACTGGATGCGAGGCGGCAATGCGAGCTCGCTGGGGCCGGACCAGGCGATGTTGCTGATACATGCACTCAACCCATATGGTTTTGCGTGGAACCGCCGCGTCACCGAAGAGGGTTGTGACCTTAATCGCAACTTCGTGGACTTCTCGCAGCCTCTTCCGATTAATCCGGGGTATGACGATCTTGCGGATCATCTAGTCCCAGCACTGATAAGTGGTCCCGAGTTTGAAGCCTCTGAGCTGGCTATTGAGAAATTTCGCAAGGAGAATGGCGAAGTCGCCTTCCAAACCGCGCGAAAGGCTGGACAGTATAGTTATCCCCACGGCGTATTCTTCGGAGGCTTCGGTCCCAGTCATTCGCGTTTCACGCTAGAGAGAATTTCGGACGATTTCTCTCTAAAATCCCGGGATCAGGTGGTGATTGTCGACGCACATACCGGCCTGGGTCCCTTCGGATACGGCGAGCTTCAGACTGAGCAGCCCTCTGGGCTTGCTGGTTATGAACGTGCATTGGCAATGTTCGGCAGATCGGTAACCTCGCCTGATCTTGGGACCTCATCGTCAGTGGCGATACGGGGCTGCGTTGATGAGTTTTGGCAGCGGCTGCTAGATGAGCGTCACATTTACGTAGCGCTTGAATTCGGTACGTTCGATCCGGAGAACGGTCGAAGGGTCCTGAGAGAGGATCATTGGTTAGCGAAGAATCCCGACGCTGACCCGGACCTTGCACGAGCCATCCGACTCCGTCTTCGCGAACACTACGATCCGAGGTCGGAGGATTGGCGCGAAATGATTCTTTGGCGCAGCCGTCAGGTGCATAGGCAGATGGCTGAGGGCCTCAGATCTTCAGGGTAGATGGCGGCTTGCCGACATAGCCAGACAAAGCAGGGGGCATGATGGCAGTCAGCGATGACGTTCAGCTGCCGCGCCGGTTTGAGCAATTCACCTAGCGTCGGCGAGTTGCAAACGAACAATTCGATACTCTGGTAGTGTCGAATGGTGCAATACACCGCTGCGTCGGCTCTCGGTGCCTACACAAAAATCGCTGCGACGGATCCTGCAGATTGCACCAGTATCTTCTACATGATTAACAGTGTAACCGTCGACGCCATCGAGAGCGGTCGCGTCGCCAAAGCGGTCGAAAACTAATAGCCGGAATTGGACTACTGATTTGGTTGATTAGGGCGAGGTAGCCGCTGCTCGATCCGGCTTCTTTTCGCCTTAGCTTGATGGAGCATTTGTCGGCGACGGTCTGACGTGGTTGAGGGCGATGTGGCGCACGATATCGGTGTTTTGGGCACCGTAGCCCTTTCGCAGCCGGTAGAGGTCGTTGTTGCAAATGACCTTCTGGGGTCCAGTGGAGGGCGTTCATGATCAGCCAATTGGCCGCGCACCCCTTGAGCGGCGCTCCTTCAGTTCGGTGCGGGTACGGACGCGGATGATGTTTGCGGCGGCGGATAACCGCAACTCACCGGCAAAGCGGCGCTGACCATCGAGCCACCGGTCTCGCGGCGGTGGCGGTGCGCCTCTCGATGCGGCCATGCGCCTTGTCGAGGTCGACGAAGCGGTCAAGTCTGGTCGCGGATGCACCCTTGAAATAGCCGCCCACTTCGATGCGCATCGTCGGCTGGTTGCTCTTGACGGCCAGCGGTAGTCGGCGCCGGTATCGTTGATGGTGTTGGCGATGGTGGCATTGATAGCGATGGCAGCCGTTTACCGCCGGCTCGCTTGACAAGTACAGAATGGCAATGTCTCGCTGCTCTTACTTACGTTTTCCTGACCGAGCACCAGGCGTGCGCCGGTGCGAAGGCTGAGATCAGATGCAAGTCGTGCTGCGCGGCGAAGTCTTGCCGTAGATGGCCACGAAGTCAGGCGTGTCTGGCCAAGTCCGCGTACCCATGCGGTAAAGGCGGCTGCAACAGGCTCGGATTCTTACGATTCATGAGCAGGGTCAGCCAGCGGCGCCCGGCACTCAGTGATGGTAGGAGAGGTAGTGACGCCGAAAAGAAAGGCGCGCCTTGCCGCTAGCGCAATGGCGTCTTAGTCGTTGCAGTCGCAGATCGTCCCGCAGACCACGGTAACAGGACTCCGGGCAAAGAGTGGGCTACCCCGCCAGGCTCGGGCGGATCTTCGATCCTCTAAAGTGATCGAGCAGCGCCTTCAGGCGCGGCTTCTCAAAACCTTCGACGACAACAGTCATCAACACAGGCACTCCGAATCACAGGAGCACCCATCGAAACAACCATCGCGCAACAGGCAAAGCTCCTTAACCCGAGTCGCCGCCCTGTCTCATGATGGAGTCTGCTTGAACCCGCAACTAATCTCCAGTAGCCTTGCCCCAAGGTGCGGGGCATCGCGGGGGACAGACGGTCGTCGGGTAGGATGCGCAGCGTGTTGGAGAATGGCGTCGGCGCATTGCGGCCGATCCGCGCCGTGCTTGACGCCACGCTCGCACGGCTCCGGCCACCGCCTCGCACGCCGTCATCTCGTCGCGCGAAGACACCAATCTGCAAACTGAATTGGACGGCCGCGGCCGCCGGCTGTCTATTGACAATCAAAGAAATGGCGCTGATTGCAACCGCTAGGAAACTCCAAATGAACGCATGCTTTTTCGCTGCAGCTGATGTAACGATTGAAACACCGCGCGTCGAGGCTGAACCTGCCAATCTTGTGCGAAGCGTTGCTCTGATTCACCAGATAGCAGCGGACTCGACGAAAACTCCGGCGGTTTTCTTCGATCGTTTGCTCTCACACTGAGATGAGTTCGCTCAACCCCAAGCAGATCGACGCGATTGGTGTCAGCGATCTGCCAGAACGACTCCAGGACATCATCCGACGCCGTGACACGGTGCTCGGTCCTGGCTACCAATTTTCCGAGACGATTCCGGTGGAGTTTGTCTCGGGATTTGGTGCCCACTTGATAGACAGAGACGGCAATGATTATCTCGATGCGTTTAACAACGTTCAAGGCGTCGGCCACGCCCACAGGCACGTTGCGGATGCCGTTTCCCGCCAGATTGCCACAGTCAACACTGATACACGCTACCCCCAGGAAGCGCTGGTCGCTTATGCTGAGCGGCTACTTGCAACTTTCCCAGCTGAGCTGTCGAAGCTAAGCTTGCCCTGCACTGGGTCTGAAGCGAATGACCTAGCAATTCGGGTCGCGAGGTTCCATACGGGCGGCGAGGGTATCATAGTTACCCGTTGGGCGTTCCACGGTCGCACGCGCGAGGTCGCCAGTTTTTCCCCAATGCTAGGGGCAGGATCCCCGCTCGGACCAAACGTCCGACTCATTTCCGCGCCTGACCCCAGGCTCTGCGCACCCGGGCAATCCCTCGAGAATTATATGCGGGATCAAGTGCGTGCCGCGATTCTTGATCTCGAACGGCACGGATACCGGCTAGCAGCCTTGATTGCCGACTCCGCTTTCACCTCCGACGGCATTTTTACTCACCCTATGGGCTTCATGCAGGCAATGGTCGACGAGGTCCATGCCGCTGGCGGCGTCCACATTGCTGACGAGGTTCAATCGGGGTTCGCTCAGCTCGGGGATTCGATGTGGGGGTTCAGTCGGCACGGCGTGGTTCCCGATATCGTCACAATGGGCAAAGCGATTGGGAACGGTTTTCCTATCTCTGGCGTTGCCTTCCGCCCGGAGGTCTCTGATGAATTCGGACGAAAAGTCAGCTACTTCAACACACTGGGAGGCCGATCTCTTTCCATAGCCGCAGCGTCCGCAGTGCTCGATGTGTTCGAGCAGGAGAATGTGCGTGAACGCGTAGCCGTGAACGGAGCGACCCTGCTGGCAGGGCTTGAAACGCTGACACGGGATTCTCCATATGTTGCGGAAATCAGAGGCAGCGGCCTGTACCTTGGCGTCGAGATCATCAAGGACAGAGGGACGCCTGAGCCCGATCCCATTCGTTGTGAAAGCATCATCAAGAACCTTCGCGATCGTCGAGTTCTGATCAGCCGGACCGGCTCCGCTGGCAACGTGTTGAAAGTTCGTCCTCCAGTCGCCTTCACCGCTGCGGACGTGTCTCGATTCCTTGAGACCTTTGGCATCGTAGCGAAACAGCGGCTCTAGAGGACTCTAGCAACATGAACAAATTATCCGACGCAATGATGCAACGGCTCCTGGAGGAGAGTAGCCTGCTCTCATCAAGCCAATCTATCGACCCCTTGTTTCTAAATAACATGCTTGAAAGGCACTACGGGCTCAGCGGACGGTTTGAACGATTGGGCAGTGAAAAGGGCCATACGTTCAGGTTAAAAACCGGCGTGAATGAATACCTCGTAAAGGTGTCACCGTCTGACGAGCCTGAACAAGTTACGGCGTTGCAGATTGCGGCGATGCGTTATCTTGATGACGCCGCTCACGCCTTGCCGATCCAGCGGATCAAGCCCACGCTTGAGCGAAGGGATAGCGTTCCAGTCGACTTGGGGGATGGCACCTGTCGAACACTTAGCGTCTTCTGTTTTGTCGAGGGCCTGTTATGGGAACAAATGGATGCTAACGTCGAGCAATTGACCAAGGTGGGAGACATGCTCGGGCGAGTAAACATTGCGCTGCAACTATTCGGGCATCCGGCTGCCGAGCGCAGCTTAGTTTACGACATTAGGCACTTCCCCCTTTGGGCGGGACTTGTTGATTACGCGCCAGACCCCAAGCACCGATTGCTGGCTCAACGGGTCTTCAGGCTCTTTGAAGAAGTCGTTCTGCCGAGGCTGACAAGTCTTGAAATGCAAGTGATCCATGGTGACTACGCTCCCAACAATGTCGTGGTGGATCCGCATAGCGAGGTCTTCGTTACGGCCATCCTTGACTTTGGTGACACCGTCCATAGCGCGGTGATCTTCGATCCTGCGAATACGGTTGCGCACCTCATCGGCCGCTCTCAGGATAACCCTTGGGAGGATGCCTTTGCCTTTGTCGCCGGGTACGAGCATAGCCGACCGATAAACCAGTCAGAACTCCCGCTTTTACCAGTTGCGGCTCTCGCGCGGCTCACCATGCTGGCGTTGATCAGGTACTGGAAGGCGGAGCGCGCACCTGACCAGAGCGAGGAGCTACTGGCTAGTGCCGAGTATTACTGGGCGAACCTCGAGCGGGCCATGGGCGCACCACTGGATGATGTGGTCGCGCGATTCCGCTACCGCGCCAGTGATCCTAGTGCTTGAGCCCAACGATAGGAAGTAGTTGGCGCTTGAGGGAACGTTGCCCACCACCATACAATCGAGTACCTCGGCGATCGTATGCGATTTCAGATGTTTAGTCCCGGCATCCGTGAACGCCAGAGATCGGGAATTCTTCTTTACACGCGAGATTGCATCTGGAGCGCATATTGCTTCGCCAACGCGTGTCCGTGGTCGTCGAGTACGGAACCTAGCCCCAGGGGGCGTATCTCTTCCCTCTACTTGACCGACTACAACCAACGATAAGGAGTTATCTATGACTACGTCCGAATCGATTCCCTTCACCGGCGCACCGTTCCCAAAATCAGAGTACGAACGACGGCAGAAGAAGGTGCTTGACGAGATAGTCCGATCCGAGCTGGACGCACTCGTGGTCACCGCCCACGGTCATCTCCAGTATCTCAGCGGATACGATGGAATGGGGGCGTATTTCATGCCGTTTCCGTTGATTCTCGTGCCGGGAAGGGCTCCAATATATGTAGTCCGGGAATACGAGTTCACTGGCGTTCGTGCAGAGAGCCGCATCGATGAGTTGGTCGGTTATACAGAGCAACCAGATTTTGCCAAAGTGGCTGCCGACGTTTTACGCAGGTTGGGGTTAGCAGGCAAGAAGGTCGGGTTCGAGCTAGGCTGCTGGGGCCTCGCTCCGGCAGATGTATACGCGCTTCAGACCCTCATGCCCGAAATGAAAATTGCCGATGCCTCTCGTCTGGTCTCATCAGTTATGGCCGTGAAGAACGAGTTGGAGATTAATGCGATGCGTCATGCGATGGCCGCGACCGACGTGGCCGTGCGTGCATTTCAGCGGTCTCTGAGGGCCGGCATATCCGAAGCTGAAATGGCGGTGGCCATCCAGAGTGAGGTTACCAAGTCCGGCGGCGAGGACGTCAGGCTTGTCTCGGTCGGATTTGGCGAGAGGACGAAGCTACCGCACACGAAGCTGACACGCCATCCAATGGGTAACAACGAACCTGCGATGGTTGAAGTCGGCGGCATTAAGCAGGGGTATGCCGGGCCTCTGGTTCGCGGTGCAGTGCTTGGCAAGCATGCTGAGACCGAGACATTGCATGCTTTGGCGGAGGAGGCACTTGAAGCCGCCATCGCTGCAATCAAGCCAGGTGTAACGGCGGGAGAGGTGGACGCGGCCGCCCGCAGGGTGATCGAGCGATCTGTTAGACCCAAAGCCCTTAATCATCGGGTTGGATACCAGACCGGGTCCCCATGGGGCGAACGCGGCAATATCAGCCTGGAGCCCAGCGCCCTGGACGTCCTTCAGGCCAATATGACCGTCCATATGCCCGTCATTCTCATTGGGGAAGGTCGTTACTTGTTTGGCTGTAGCGAGACTGTCTTGGTGACGGAGCGTGGAGCGGAAATACTCAGCGGTACACCACACACACTCTATCGCGCGTGATGCGTCGCAGCAGGGATGAGCGGCATCTCCAAGAGCCAGGTCTCGCGGCTGTGCGAGGAAATCGACGACAAGGTGAAAGCCTTCGTCGAGCGGCTGATCGAGGGCGATTGGCCGTAACTGTGGATCGACGCCATGCCTGAAGGTCCGCCGCGCGCTGGGCGAATCGTCTCCCGCCATCATTGCCGTCGGCGTCAACGCGGACCGCCGGCGAAAGGTCCAGGCCATGAGGATTGGCACCTTGAGGGCCGAGCCGATTTGTTTCAGTAGCAAGTTGGGTTCCATTCCTTCGATATGCCGACGCAACTTGACGACCCTGATGCTTCCCTTTGCGGCCACCGGACCGAACTCACCGTGTAATTCCCGAACCGCATCGATCGATGCCGTTCGTTGACGCGCCGGCAAAGGATCGGGACCAAATGCATAGCAAGAATAGGCTGCTGCTCGCGCTCTTGACCGGCACGAACCACATGTTCGGTCTTGTGACCCTTCGCAGATCGCCTCGGCGTCGGCCGCATCTGTCTTGTTCTCTTTGAACTGCGGTTAGACGTATGGGGACCGGATCAGCGAGTGAAGCAGACATATTGTAGTGCAAAAACAAGAGAGGCGACGGGTCCTAAAAATAGGCATTGGCCATCTCAAAACGCGATGACATAGCCCGGAACATTATATTGGCGGATCCAATGCCAACTGCACATACTTCGTAGGTAACGGAACCAACCGCATCCGCCCGTCAACACCGTCCGGCAGAAATCGAGCGAACTGAAGTGCAGATCAAAGATGTACTCCTCGCGCCAGGAAACGGCGCGTTTTTCTACGACGATCAGGCAGCCATAAGAGCGGGCGCCTCGCAGGACGGTTTTGTCTATGTGGGCCAACCCGCGACGCCCGACTTCCAATCCATTCGCGTTCCGGCAAATTCGCTAAGTATCGGGCTTGTCCTTGTCGACGACACCGTCGTTTGGGGCGATATGATGAGCGTTCAGTATTCTGGTGCCGGTGGACGCGATGCGTTGTTTGAGACTTCGCAAATCTCGGATTTGACGTCGCGGGTCGTGGTGCCTCGGCTTATCGATGTCGATGTGTCTCGCTACCTTGATGCCTGCGCGAAGGTTTTCGAGCCCATCGGACACAAGCGGTTACCTCTCGCGATTGAGTATGGCGTCAGCCAGGCGCTCCTTCGCGCAGCAGCCCACCTTCAACGTACGACAATGGCAGAGATCGTATGCAGTGAATTTGACCTACCGCTGCCAACGCGCAGGGTCCCGATCTACTGCCAGAGCGGTGATGCTCGGGAACTTAACGTCGACAAGATGATTTTGAAAGCCGTGGATGTGCTTCCCCACGGTCTGATCAATTCACGGCAGAAATTCGGTGTCGACGGTCGGACCTTCATGGAGTTTGTGAAGTGGGTTGTGATGCGTACGCATCAAATCGGCAGTCCAGGATACCATCCGGTGCTGCATTTCGATGTGTATGGCTGGATCGGCCAGGAAATCGGTCTTGAGCCGCAACGGATCGCCGACTTTATCTGCAAGGTTGCAGATACAGTCCCGGATTTCACGCTCAACATCGAGTCCCCAGCGGATTTTGGTTCGACGCAAGCTCAAATTGAGAACTACGCCAAGATCGTATCGATTTTGGACAACCGGGGTTCCAGCGCGCGCATTGTCGTGGATGAGAGATGCAATACGCTTGAGGATATCCGGCTCTTTGCCGAAGCGAAGGCCACGCATCTCGTTCAAATCAAGACGCCCGATGTCGGCTCAATTGCCGATACAGCGCGGGCAGTTCTTCTCTGCAAAGCGAATAAGGTAGGCGCATATGTCGGGGGAAGCTGTACCGAGACAGATCTCTCCGCCCAAGTTTCCGTCCACGTATCCGTGGCAACCCAGGCCGACATGATGCTTGCAAAGCCCGGAATGGGTGTCGACGAGGCATTCTCAATTGTTGGGAACGAACAAAACCGGTTGTTGGCGATGCTGAACCATGGTCGGACCCAAAACGAAAAAATTGGATGAAAAGCACGGTGTCGTATGCAGAACTCTCTTGAGGGTATCACTGTCTTAGCCGTGGAGCAGGCCGTGGCCGCGCCTTACGCGTCTTCCCGTCTTGCCGACGCCGGCGCCCGTGTCATCAAGGTCGAGAGGCCCGAAGGGGATTTTGCCCGAAACTACGACAAGTTGGTGCGGGGACAGAGTGCTTACTTCGTCTGGCTCAACCGGGGCAAGGAGTCGGTTTGTCTGGACCTGAGGCTGGAAATGGATCGCGAGGTCCTCGACACCCTCATTGCCAATGCTGACGTCTTTATCCAGAATCTGAAGCCAGGCAGCATCGAAAAACTGGGTTTCGCGTCTGCTGATCTCCGTCGCCGTTTTCCGCGGCTGATCACCTGCGACATCTCTGGTTTCGGAGACAAGGGGCCGTATTCCCATTTGAAGGCCTACGATCTGATCGTCCAGGCAGAAACAGGTCTATGCGCTATCACCGGCAACCAACAGGGGCCTGCGCGTGTAGGGGTCTCGGTTTGCGATATCTCGGCGGGCATGACAGCGCACAGCGCCATTCTTCAGGCACTTTATCATCGCGAGGTCACCGGAGAAGGGACAGGCATCCAGGTGTCACTGTTCGATGCCGTCGCGGACTGGATGAACGTGCCGGTTCTGCAAAACGACCACAGCGGCTACCACACGGTCCGCGCGGGTGTGAAACACCCGTCGCTGGCACCATATGGCGCTTATCGTTGCGCCGACGGTAAAGAGGTCATCTTTTCGGTTCAGAATGACCGCGAATGGGTGAATTTCTGCGAGCAGTTCCTGAAGCAGCCGGGGCTTACACGCACACCTGGTTTTGCTGACAACATGGAGCGCCTCGGTCACCGTGCGCAACTTGATGAGATCATTGAACGGCGGTTTTCCGAACTGTCCTGCCACCAAGCAATGCAGGAGCTTGAGGCAGCCGGCCTGGCATATGGCCGACTGAACGAAGTGGTGGATGTTTCAAGGCATCCACACATTCGCAGGGTTGAGGTTGGCACACCCGAAGGAACCGTCGAGACGATAGCGCCGGCAGCGATTTTCAACTCGGAGCACCCCGCGCTGCGCCCAGTTCCGGCTCTTGGCGCTCATACCGAGGCTGTCCGCGAGGAGGTTCTGAGGCTTTTGCGCGAAAGAGCGGCGTCAGCGTGAGCGCGCGTCTGAGTAGGGGGAGTGCGCTCGCGGTTTGCGAAAAGCCTGTGTACCTCGGATCTTCTCAGCGCGTAGACCATCCAGCAAGCCTACTGCCGTCACGCTCGCTAAGATTGATTGCAGAGGCGACTCCATGATCAAGGACACCTTTCCGGCCGTTGAAAGAGCGATGTCTGTACCACGCTGGAGATCCCTGCTCTTCGTTCCGGCTCACGTTCCGCGCTTTGTGGAGACGGCCTGTGAGCGCGGGTCGGATGGCGTCATACTCGACCTCGAGGACTCCGTTCCCGAAGATCAAAAGGGAGAGGCACGGGGGCAGCTTCCTGAATGCGTGACAAAGGTGGGGCGCAAGGGCGCATCTGTTTTGGTCCGCGTTAATCATGGTTTGCGCGCTTTGGCGGCCGATCTTGATGCAGCAGTGATAGCGGGGGTTGACGCGCTTGTTCTTCCGAAGACGGATTCGGCAGAGTGGGTATTAGAGATCGCGAATGCGGTCTCAGGACTTGAACGGGAAAGAAATCTTGCGCCGGGACGCATCCGGTTCCTCGCTCAGATCGAGACTCCGGGCGCCTTGCAAAGGCTTGCGGCCATTGCGTCGGCGCATCCAAGGATGGTCGCAATGGCGCTCGGTCCGGAAGATTTCAGTGCCGCTGTTGGCGGCGCCCCGGAGTTCGACCTACTGTTGGCGCCGAACCTTTCTGTTCTGTTTGCCGCCCGTGCGGCCGGCTTGCTTCCGCTTGGCTTCATAGGAAGCATCAGCGAGTTCTCGGACACGCATAAACTTCGTGAAGCCGCAGTGCATGCCCGGCGGCTAGGCTTTGCAGGAGCCTTGGTGATCCATCCGACACAGGTAGCCATATTCAATGAGGCTTTCTCGCCAAGCTCCCAGGAACTCGAGTGGGCCCATACGGTCGTCGCGGCAGAAAATGATGCCGCCACGCGTGGCCTTTCTGCATTCTCGTTGAATGGCAAGATGATCGATCCGCCAGTGGTGCGACGCGCCCATGAGATCCTGGCTCTCTCCAGCAATAACTGACCTTATAATCAGCGGCCGGACAGGTGGTTGTGAAACTAGTGCGACAGTTTTGTGGCTTGCCTGCCATCTCGTTTCGAGATAGATGTACGAGTACTGGGGAACATGCCCCGGGTGGATTTTTTCATCGTGGACATCAGGCAGTTAAGATACTTTGTCGGCGTCGTCGAAGCCGGCAGTTTCACGAAGGCAGCTGCGACCCTCAATATTGCTCAGAGCGCTTTAAGCCTGCATGTGCGTCAACTGGAGGAAGGATTCGGCACACAGCTGCTGGTCCGCGACAGGACCGGTGTTAGCGTCACGGCGTCGGGAGACAAGCTGCTTGAGCGCGCGCGTCTTATCCTGAAGGAAATTCAGCTCACTGAGGCCGAACTGACCAACTCGGTGGCTGCTCCTTCCGGAGAGGTAACCATTGGCATTCCATCCGGCGCCGCTCGCGCCCTGAGCGGCCCCCTGCTTGAATCGGTGAGAACCGAACTGCCGAGGGTCTCCCTCAAGATGATCGAGGGTATGACGGGGCCGCTGGAGGAGTGGATGGCTGCTGGACGCTTCAATCTGGCGGTTCTCTACCGCACCGCGGACGGTGTGGGGCAAATGACGGTCCTGGCGCGCGAAGAGCTCTGTCTGGTCGTGCCGGCGGATGAACCGCCTTTCGAAGACTCAATATCTCTGGCGGATCTGCACGCGTTTCCGCTGGCAGTTCCTATGCGCAATAACAACGTCAGACGTTCGGTAGCCGACGTCGTTGCACAACACGGTTGCGCGCTGGACGTCAAGTTTGAAGTGGACTCGCTCTCAACGATCATCAACATGGTTATAGAGGGAAAAGCCCATTCAATTCTCGCCCCCTCGGCCGTTCAAAAAGAAGCCTCTCAAGGGCTGGTTCGGACGGTCAAAATCATTGATCCGGTGATTACTCGCTCTGTCGTGCTTGCCGTAAATCCGAAAGATGAGCGTTCCGCGGCCGTCTCCGCGGTCCGCAAGCTCATCCCCAAGGTCGCCAGGACATTGATCGAGAGCGGGCACTGGTCGGCCTCGGCTCCGGACCGGGCTTAGGCACAAGCCAGTTCAGTGCTATCGCTCCGCCGCGGCTACTGGAGCGATATCAATCTGGATTCCAGATGGGTTCGGCCAATATTCAATATTTGACCCGCCGCGACCGCGCGGCGAAACTGGCTCAAGCGAGTTCAGCGGTTTCGGTATCGAACGGCGCTCCTATGGCAAAAACTCACACAAGTAGAGCAGCACGCGATGTCCGACACCAAGAGCCACGAGCTCTTCATCAACGGCAAATGGCGGGCCGGTGGTAGCAGAGCCACATTGCCGGTGATTAATCCGGCAACGGAGAAGGTATTTGCCTCAGTCGCCTCTGCGACGGTGTCGGATCTGGATGAGGCCCTCGCTTCGGCGGAATGGAGCCGCAAGGCGTGGTCCTCGCGGCCTGCAAAAAAACGGGGCGAGATCCTGGTAGCAGCCGCAAGAATCTTGGCAACAAAGATTGAAGCAGCAGCCAGGGACCTCTCGGCTGAACAGGGAAAGACGATTGCCGAAGCGACAGGTGAGTACACGCGCGCCGTTGAAACGCTGGAATGGAACGGCAGACACGCCGAAGAGCTGTCGGCCCCGATTCCGATGGGCCCGAACCGGATGATCGTCCCGGAGCCCCTAGGTGTCGTTGCTGCCTTTACGCCATGGAACTATCCGGCCGTTCTCATCGCCCGCAAGCTCGCCCCCGCGCTGGCGGCAGGCTGCCCGGTGATCCTCAAAGGGGCTGAAGAGACCCCGAGCGTGGCGGTCCATATCGTTAAATCGCTGCGCCAAGCAGGAATCCCGGAGGGCGTGGTCAATCTGGTGTTTGGTGTGCCGGTCCATATATCGCGGCATCTGCTCAGTTCGCCAATCGTGAAGGTCTTGACTTTCACAGGTTCAACAGCAGTTGGAAAACAGCTGGCCGCGCTCGCCGCGAAAAATTTGCAGCGTTGTATCCTTGAACTGGGTGGACACTCGCCGGTTATTGTATGCAAGGATGCCGACCTGACAAAGGCCATACCGGCTATTTCGGAATACAAGTTCGAGTGTGCGGGCCAGAGCTGCAATGCGCCCAGCAGGATTCTCGTGGCTCGGCCTCTCTACGGTGAATTCCTGTCCCGGATGACCGAAGCGGTCCGCAAGATCAAGATCGGCCAACCGGACGACCCTGCAACGGAGATGGGACCGATGGCGAACGCGCGGCGAATTGAGGCCATGCGGTGCCTGACCAAGGATGCATTCGATCGTGGCGCCCGCATCGAGACCGGTGGAACCCGCCTCGACAGACCGGGCTTTTACTGGCCGCCAACCATCCTGACGGGCGTGCCAAAGGATGCCAGAGTGCTTCATGAAGAGCCGTTCGGACCGATCCTCACCGTGGCGCCGTTCGACACGATCGAAGAGGCGGTCGAGGAAGCCAACGCCACTGATTATGGCTTGGCCGCTTACTTTTTCACCGACGCTGCCGATACGCAACGAAAGCTGACCAACAGTCTTTCAGCAGGCGCTGTCAGTGTGAATTACCTGAAAGGGGTTTCCGCGGACGCGCCGTATGGAGGCGTCAAACAGAGCGGCTATGGATATGAAGGAGGCGAGCAGGGGGTGCGGAGCTTCCAGATCCTGAAAATGGTCAACGGCCTCAGCTCATTTGGATGAAATCCGTTGGGAAATAGAACACGGACCATTGCCGGCAAGGACATCACAAGGAGCGTGGCCGACGCCCTTCAGTACATCTCGTACTACCATCCTCCAGATTATATCCGCTCTCTTTCGAAGGCATATGTGCGCGAACAGAGTCCGGCGGCAAAGAACGCAATAGGGCAGATTCTGCTGAACTCCCGCATGGCGGCCTTCGGGCGGCGTCCGATCTGCCAGGACACCGGCCTCGTGGTGGTCTTCGCAAAGGTCGGCATGGACGCCCGCATCAAATCAACGGTCAGTTTCGCAGACCTCGTGAATGAGGGCGTGCGTCAGGCATATCTCGATCCTGACAATCCCCTTCGGGCATCGATCGTTGCCGATCCGCTCGCCGGACGGGTCAACACCCGTGACAACACGCCGGCGGTCGTCCACGTCGACCTTGTGCAAGGTAACCAGATCGAGATCACCATTGCCGCAAAAGGCGGCGGGTCAGAGAACAAGGCGCGCTTTGCCACCTTGAACCCCAGCGGGTCAGTTTCCGACTGGGTGGTTGACACAGTCTCGACGCTTGGAAGTGGGTGGTGTCCACCTGGCCTAATCTCCGTTGGCATCGGTGGTAGCGCTGAAAAGGCGATGCTGCTGGCCAAGGAGGCCATGAACCAGCCCATCGATATGTCGGAATTGATCGCCAGGGGGCCATCAAGCCCCGAGGAGGCACTGCGGATCGAGCTTTATGAACGGATTAACGCGCTGGGCATCGGCGCCCAGGGCCTTGGTGGCCTGACGACAGTCGTCGACGTCAAGGTTGCGACCTATCCTACTCATGCCGCATCCAAGCCCGTGGCGCTCATTCCGCAATGCGCCGCCAATCGGCACCTGAAGTTTACCTTGGACGGCTCCGGACCAATCAGTCTGGAGCCGCCCGACTTGCGCGAATGGCCCGATATCGGAACCGACGACTTGAGTCCAGCCAGCGTACGAAGGGTCAACCTCGATGCACTTACGAAGGAAGAGACGGCATTGTGGCGCTGTGGTGAAACCCTCCTTCTTTCCGGAAAGATGCTGACAGGCCGTGACGCCGCCCACAAGCGAATGGTCGAGTTGATCGACGCCGGCAAGCCGCTTCCGTTCAATCTGCAGGGACGCGTTATCTACTACGTTGGACCCGTCCGCGCCGTGAGAGATGAGGTCGTCGGACCGGCTGGCCCAACAACCTCCAGCCGCTTGGACGATTTTACGGACAAGGTGCTCGCCGAAACCGGGCTTTTCGCGATGGTAGGCAAAGCGGAGAGAGGACGCGCTGCCATCGAGTCGATTGTAAGACACAAAACGCCGTACCTCATCGCAGTAGGTGGGGCTGCCTACCTGATATCAAAATCAATCAAGTCAGCGCGGCTCATTGCCTTCGAAGACCTTGGCATGGAAGCAGTCTATGAATTCGAAGTGCAGGATATGCCTGTCATCATGGCTGTCGATGTTGAGGGAAACTCCGTTCACAATTCCGGGCCTCTTGAGTGGCGCAAGCGCATGGCGGCGGACAGCATCGCACGCAACATCGGCGTTTGAGCCTTCCGACCAAGCTCGGTTGGTTGGCGTCATTCCATTGTCGACAACGGCTAAGAGCAGAAGGTCATGAAGTCGAAACCCAATCCTGCGCGCCTGGACGCTTGGGACTTCCGGATTCTTTCAGAGATTCAGTCAGACGGCCGGATTTCAAAAAGCGAGCTTGCAAAACGCGTTCATCTTTCGGCGTCGGCTTGCTCGGAGCGGCTCCGCGCACTCGAGATAGCGGGGATTATTGAGGGGTTCTACGCGCGGCTGAGTCCGGTCCTCATCGGCGGCATGGTCTTTGTCATGGTGGAGGTCGTGCTGGAACGTCATCGCCTCGAGGACCAAAGACACTTCGAGACTGCGATCGGAGAATTTCCGGAAATCCTGGATTGCTGGGCTATCGGCGGGCGGATCGATTATCTGATGCGCGTCGCATCTCCTTCTATGGCTGCGTATCAGGGTTTCATGGAGGGACTGCTGCAGGCAGGCTTGGGGATCGATCAATATTACAGTCTTGTCGTGACCAAGCCAATCAAGTCCAATTCTCCAATCCCCTTGTCCGCACTAAGGCGACGGTAAACGTCGACGCCTTCGTTTCCACGGCTTTTGGTCCCGATTCCGCGAATTCGTCGGCGAAGGACGTGCATTCCCGCGAAACTGGAGAGGCGTTTGCGGTATGCTAATTGCTAAGGAGGCGGCCGGCCGAGTGCCCTCCGCCAATCCATCGCGAGGAGAGGGACTATGCGATTGAGTAATCTGGGAACCGAGCAACTCAGAGAGAAGGATCGAAGCTTCGTCTTTCATCCGTCTACGCATCTGGCCAAGCACAGCCGAGGCGAGACCCCAAATCGGATCATGGCCGGTGCGGAAGGCGTGTACATCTGGGATACCGAGGGCCGAAAGAGCCTCGACGGTTTCGGTGGGCTCTACTGCGTCAATATGGGATATGGCTGCACGGAAATTGCCGAGGCCATTGCCCGGCAAGCCCACGAATTGCCGTTCGCCCATGTCTATGCAAGTCAAGGAACAGAGCCAGTCGCCCTCTTGGCAGAGGCCGTGGTCGAGTATTTTGGTCAGAACATGCGAAGGGTCTTTTTCGGCCTCTCAGGTTCCGATGCCAACGAAACCAACATCAAGCTGGTCTGGTACTACAACAACATTCTGGGCCGCCCCGAAAAAAAGAAGATCATCTCGCGACATCGCGGCTATCACGGGTCTGGGCTGGTCACCGGGAGCCTGACGGGCCTTGCCTTCTTCCATAATTTCTTCGACCTGCCGTTGGATCTGGTGCGCCATACCACGACGCCGCACCACTATCGCCAGGCGCATGACGGCGAAAGTGAGCAAGCGTTCTCGGAGCGCTGCGCGGATGAACTTGAAGCCCTTATCCTCGCTGAAGGCCCGGAGACCGTTGCAGCTTTTATCGGAGAGCCCGTGCTTGGGACAGGCGGTATCGTTCCGCCCCCAAAAGGATACTGGACCGCTATCCATGGCGTGCTCGACAAGTACGATATCCTCCTCATCGCCGACGAAGTGGTCTGCGGGTTTGGACGAACCGGCGAGAAATTCGGTTCCCACCTCTATGGCATGCGGCCGGACTTCGTGACCATCGCCAAGGGTTTGAGTTCCGCCTACCTGCCCATCTCCGGGTCAATCATTGGCGACCGCGTCTGGTCGGTCTTGGAACAAGGAACAGAGAAGCACGGCGCGCTCGGCCATGGCTGGACATATTCGGGTCACACGCTTTGCGCTGCGGCCGCGCTCGCCAATATTCGACTCCTAAAGGAAAGAAATATCCTGGAACATGTCCGCGATGTCGGACCATATTGGCATGCCCGCATGAATGCCGAACTGGCAGGACACCCCATCGTCGGCGAGGTTCGTGGTGTCGGAATCCTCTCCGCCGTAGAGCTGATGCGGGATCCAAAACAAAGAATACCGTTTGAACCCGATCTTCAGGTCGGCGTTCGCATCGCCGCTGCTCTGTTCGAGAACGGTGTCATCGGCCGCGCAATGCCGCATGGCGATATCCTCGGCTTTGCCCCACCTTTGATAATCACCCGGAAGGAGATCGACATAATCGTCGACGCAACCGCGAAATCAGTCGAGACAACCTATCGCGCGCTGAAGGCTGAGAGTGCGATATGAACAGAGCCCACGCGAACGAGCCCCGGGTTCGACGACATCCCGGTAACCAACGTGGTGTTCCCTGGGGTGAACTTTCCCACGGACCAGACGCTTTGACATCAGGCCGTCGTTAGGACTGGTCGCCCATTGGCGTCCCATTGGTGAAGACGGGTTGACAGCACATTTCGCGCCGAGCCGACCGAAACTGCTAAACTTCAAGCCGTCAGATTCTAAGCATGCTTCGGATAACATCGATCGCAAGCGAAAACCAAACCAGTTCTGCCGCCGCTGTCCTGTTGCCCAACGACCAGGGCGTTTGTGCGGCGCGCCCTGCCGGTGTACCGTAAGCGATGCGCCAAGGCACCTTTCCCGAAATCGTCTTGATGGTTAGATCGATCGTTGGTCCGCGCGGCGGCGCCGATCACTTCGGATCGTCATAGCGGGTGACGTAGTGGAGTTCGCGCAGGGCG
>NZ_JAFLWW010000002.1 GCF_018555685.1 Aminobacter anthyllidis | reverse complement strand
TTTTTTTTTTTCAAGCGGAAGAGGGCATACGAGTGCCTGAGGTGTCTGGGGGGGTCGGAGATGGGTATAAGAGACGGGGGGTAAGGGGTGGGGGTGTCACAGGCGATGCGTTGCGGCCCGTCTCCGGCCAGACCAGCGACACGGTTTCGGCGAGGTCGCCGACATAGTCGTAGGAATAGCCGAACAGCACCGGGTCCATGCGCTCGGAAACGAGCTGGCGCAGCATCGCCGGCTTGACCGAGGCGATGTCGAGTTCGCCGGTGAGGGCGGCGAGTGCAAGGCCACGATCGGGGTCTTCGACCGCGCGGAAGTAGTCGGTGATGAGTTTCAGCTTGCCATTGCGCGATGGCGTCAGCACCAGGCGGTCGAGGAGTTCGGCGAAGCGGTTCATGGGGCGATGGCTCCCCGCGAAGGGCGAGTTTCGTCCCACCCCCCTCTGGCCTGCCGGCCATCTCCCCCGCAAGGGGGGAGATTGGCAGCTCCGCTGTTGGCGCTCGTCTTGCGCCGGTGGTGATTGGCGAAGGCGGTGATGAAGGCCGATCTCCCCCCTTGCGGGGGAGATGTCCGGCAGGACAGAGGGGGGTGCTGTCCCGCAATGTTTCCTATCTTGCCATGGGCAGGCCAGAGGGGGAGTGAAAGGATCGCGAGGCTGCTCATCCTCAATCCCCCTCATCCTCATAGCCGACGAGATGCAGCGGCCGCGCGGAAATCCCGTTGAGCTCGCACCAGCGCACCAGAGCTTCCTCGCGGCCATGGGTGACCCAGACCTCGCCGGCGCCGGTGTCCCTGATCGTGGCGGTCAGCTCGTCCCAGTCGGAATGGTCGGAGATGATGAGCGGCAGCTCGACGCCGCCCTGCCTGGCGCGCTGGCGGATGCGCATCCAGCCAGAGGCGAAGGAGGTGAGCGGATCGGGGAAGCGGCGCGCCCAACGGTCGGCGAAGCTCGATGAGGGCGCAACGATGATGGCGCCGGCGAAGTCGCGCTTGTCGCCATCCTCGACGGTCGCCGGCTGGAGGTTGCCAAGCTTGATGCCCTGGCTCTCGTAATATTCGCTCAGCCGCGCGATGGCGCCATGGATGTAGATCGGCCGGTCGTAACCCTGGTCGCGCAGCAGCCGCATGACGCGCTGGGCCTTGCCGAGCGCATAGGCGCCGACGAGATGGGCGCGCTCGGGAAACTGCTGCGCCGACTTCAGCAGCTTGCCGATCTCGTCCGCGGCATCGGGGTGGCGGAAGACCGGCAGGGCGAAGGTGGCCTCTGATATGAACACGTCGCAGGGCACGACTTCGAAGGCGGCGCAGGTCGGGTCGGTTGCGCGCTTGTAGTCGCCCGAGGCGACGATGCGCATGCCGTTGTGCTCGACCAAAATCTGGGCCGAGCCGAGCACATGGCCGGCGGGGTGGAAGGAGACGGTGACGTCGCCGAGCCTGATCCTGTCGCCCAGGGCCATCGCCTGGGTGGCGCCGGCGAAATCCGGCCCGCAGCGGATCGCCATGATGTCGAGCGTCTCGCGCGTCGCCAGCACCTTGGCGTGGCCGGGCCGGGCATGGTCGGAATGGCCGTGCGTGATCAGCGCGCGCTCGACCGGCCGCACCGGGTCGATGTAGAAATCGCCGGGAGGGCAATAAAGCCCCTCGGGGCGGGGGTGAAGCAGGTCGCTGGCGCGCATCTTTGCAAGATAGGCATTTGTCGCTTGCGTGGAAGGCCGCTTTGGCAGTAATGCGCGCCACTCTCCTCATTGTGGACACCGCGCTTGACGCCGCTGCAGCTCTCTTCCAACGACCTGCTTGCCGACCGGCGGGCGGACTATGCCGAAATGCTGTTTGCTTCGGGCGAGCATGCGGCCGCGGCCGAACTGATGCTCGGCGCGCTCGAGCTGGCGCCGAACTGGGCCATGGGCTGGTTCCGCGCCGGCGAAATGCACGAGGCCGCGGGCCAGGCGCAAGCCGCCGCCGCAGCCTGGCGCATGTCGCTGAAACTCGAGCCGGCCGATCGGCCAGGGGCGGCGCTCAAGCTGCAGCTGATCGGTGCGGCGCCCGCCGCCGACAGCCCGCCCAGCGCCTTTGTCGAGATGCTGTTCGACCAGTATGCGGAAAAGTTCGATCATGCGCTGGTCGAGACGCTGCACTACCGCGTGCCGGAGTTGCTGACGGCAGCCATCGCTGCGACCGGGCGCAACGCGTTTGCGCATGCGGTCGATCTCGGCTGCGGCACCGGGCTGATGGGCGTCAAGCTCAGGCCGGTGGCCAGGCTGCTCGACGGCTACGACATCTCGGCCGAGATGCTGAGCAAGGCGCGCGACAAGGGCGTTTACGACAGCCTGGTGAAGGCTGACTTGCAGGAGCTGGAATTTGCCGGCGAAGCGGCGGACCTCGTCACCGCCGCCGACGTGTTCATGTATCTCGGTGCGCTCGACAGGGTGTTTGCAAGCGTCATGAAGATCTTGGCGCCGGGCGGATTGTTTGCCTTTTCGGTCGAGCGTCTTGCCGGCGAGGGTGTCTTCGAGCTGCAGGACTCGCGCCGCTATGCCCATTCCGAAGCCTATGTGCATGGGCTGATCGCCGCTGCCGGCCTGAGGCTCGTTTCGCTGGAGCGCGCCGTCATCCGCCAGGACCGCCGCGAGCCGGTCGAGGGCCTGATCGTGGTGACGGAGCGCAGAGCCTAACGCTGCCGGCTGCTGCTTGGGCTGCCGAGCATGCCGCGCGAGCGCAACGGCTTTTCCGCTGGCTTGGCGGTGGGGGTTACTTGCTGCTGCAACGCTTCCAGCTGGGCCTGGAGGTCGCGGACGAGCCTTTCCAGCTCGGCGATGCGGGATTCGTGGGAAGAGGTGTCGGGCATGGGCGGCTCTCAGTTTGGGCTGCCCATCTGATACGGCGGTCCTTGGGATGCAAGTCTGTTAACTCGCGCTCCGTCGCGCCCCCCTCTGGCCTGCCGGCCATCTCCCCCACTAGGGGGGAGATCACGCCTTCATTGGCGCCGCAGCCAATCGCCGACATAGCTGCTTGCGCCTTGCAACCCTTCAGGGTGGGCGCTGCCGGCGACGTGACTAATCTCCCTCCTTGTGGGGGAGATGGCCGGCAGGCCAGAGGGGGGTGCGAAGGATCGCGACCTCGACATTCTGCCAAGGGCGCTGCCAACGGCACGTCTTGATCCCTTTTTGTTCCAGAATTCACTTGGCGTAACCTGATCCCCGCGCTAGGCATGGGGCGTGACGAGCCAAGCGCGACTGGAGCCGAATTCGACTGCCGCGATGCTGCCGGAGCCATTCGTGCGATGGTTCGCCGAGCGCGGCTGGTCGCCGCGTGCCCACCAGCTCGATCTGCTGGCGACAGCCCAGCAGGGAAACTCGGTGCTGCTGATTGCGCCGACGGGTGCCGGCAAGACGCTGGCCGGGTTCCTGCCGGCGCTGACCGATCTCGCCATGCGGCCGAAGAAGCGTCCAGGCGAGGCGCAGCGCGGCGTGCACACGCTCTACATCTCGCCGCTCAAGGCGCTGGCGGTCGACATCGAGCGCAACCTTGGCAAGCCGGTCGCCGAGATCGGCCTGCCGATCACGATGGAAACGCGCACCGGCGACACGCCGCAGCACAAGCGCGCGCGCCAGAAGCTGTCGCCGCCCGAAATCCTTTTGACGACGCCCGAGCAGCTTGCGCTGCTGATCGCATCGCCCGACGCCGAGCGCTTCTTCTCCGACCTGCGCTACATCGTGCTCGACGAGCTGCATTCGCTGGTGACCTCCAAGCGCGGGCACCTCCTGTCGCTTGGACTGGCGCGCCTCAGGAAGTTCGTGCCCGGCCTCCAGGCGATCGGCCTGTCGGCGACGGTGGCCGAGCCGGATGAGCTCAGGCGCTGGCTGGTGAGGCAGGGCACTTCACCCTCCCCCTTGTGGAGAGGGTCGACGCACAGCGTCGGGGTGGGAGCAGAGGTGGAGAGCAGTTCACTCCCACCCCGCCCTTCGGGCGACCCTCCCCACAAGGGGGAGGGTAATGCCAGCATGGCCGAACTGATCACCGTGTCGGGCGGGGCCAAGCCGGAGATCACGATCCTCGATTCCGAGGAGCGCGTGCCGTGGTCGGGTCATTCGGCGCGCTACGCCATTCCGGACGTCTACGAAGCGATCCGCAAGCACCGTACGACGCTGTTGTTCGTCAACACGCGCAGCCAAGCGGAGCTTTTGTTCCAGGAGCTGTGGCGCGTCAACGACGACAACCTGCCGATAGCGTTGCACCATGGCTCGCTCGATGTCGGCCAGCGCCGCAAGGTCGAAAAGGCGATGGCCGACAACGTGCTGCGCGCCGTCGTCGCCACCTCGACGCTCGACCTCGGCATCGACTGGGGCGACGTCGACCTCGTCGTCCATGTCGGGGCGCCGAAGGGCGCGAGCCGGCTGGCCCAGCGCATCGGCCGCGCCAACCACCGCATGGACGAGCCGAGCAAGGCGATCCTGGTGCCGGCCAACCGCTTCGAGGTGCTGGAGTGCCGGGCGGCACTGGAGGCCAACTATCTCGGCGCTCAGGACACCCCGCCGCTGCTCGAAGGCGCGCTCGACGTTTTGGCCCAGCATGTGCTGGGCTGCGCGTGCGGCGCGCCTTTCCGTGCCGACGAGCTGTTCGACGAGGTGAGGGGGGCGGCACCCTATGCCGGGCTCGACCGTGACACCTTCGACCGCGTCGTCGATTTCGTCGCCACCGGTGGTTATGCGCTGCGCAGCTACGAGCGCTACGCCCGCATTCGCCTGACCAAGGACGGCACCTGGCGGGTGTCGAATCCGCGCATCGCCCAGCAGTATCGGCTCAATGTCGGCACCATCATCGAGTCGCCGATGCTGAATGTCCGCTACACCCGCGCCAAGGGCAAGTCGGGCGCCGGCAGCGCGCAGTCGCTCGCCCTGCGCGGCGGGCCGGTGCTCGGCAAGATCGAGGAGTATTTCGTCGAGACGCTGTCGATCGGCGACATGTTCATCTTCGCCGGCAAGGTGCTGCGCTTCGAGGGCATCCGCGAAAACGAGTGCTACGTCTCGACGGGCGGCGGCGGCAATGTGTTGGTGCCGTCCTATGCCGGCGGCAAGTTTCCGCTGTCGACCTATCTCGCCGACCAGGTGCGCGGCATGCTGGCCGATCCCGCGCGCTGGAAGGCGTTGCCCGAGCAGGTCTCGGACTGGCTGCGCATGCAGCAGATGAAGTCGATCCTGCCCAAGCGCGAGGATTTGCTGATCGAGACCTTTCCGCGCGGCGAGCGCCACTACATGGTGGCCTATCCGTTCGAGGGCCGGCTGGCGCACCAGACGCTCGGCATGCTTTTGACCAGGCGGCTGGAGCGGGCCGGCGCGCGACCGCTCGGCTTCGTCGCCACCGATTATTCGCTGGCCATCTGGGCGCTCGGCGATCTTGGCCAAATGTTCAAGGCGAAAAAACCCTCGCTCGCCGAGCTGTTCGACGAGGACATGCTGGGCGACGACCTCGAGGCCTGGCTCGCCGACAGCTGGCTGCTCAAGCGCACCTTCCGCAACTGCGCCGTCATATCGGGCCTGATCGAGAAACGCTTTCCCGGCCAGGAAAAGAACGGGCGCCAGGTGACGGTTTCGGCCGACCTCATTTACGACGTCTTGCGCAGCCATGAGCCCGACCACATCCTGCTCAAGGCGACACGCGCGGATGCGGCATCCGGCCTGCTCGATGTCAGGAGGCTGGCCGAGATGCTCTCGCGCATCCACGGGCGAATCGTTCATAAGATGCTCGACCAGATTTCGCCGCTGGCCGTGCCGGTCATGCTTGAAATCGGCCGGGAGCCGGTCAATGGCGAGGCCAACGACACGCTGCTGCTCGAAGCGGCGGACCTGATCGAAGAAGCGATGGGAAGCGCATGAACATAGCCGCGCGCGAACTGACCAGGGCCGGTTGCGAGACGATTGTCCTATCGGGCATGCGCGCCGTCTGCGACTGGCGCGGCGTGGTGCATTTCCCCGACCTCGACCTGCTTGTCGTTTCCGACCTGCATCTGGAGAAGGGCTCGTCGCATGCCCGCCGCGGCCGGCTGATCCCGCCCTACGATACGGCGGCGACGCTTTTGCGGCTGGCCTCGGTCGTGGATGATTATGCGCCGAAGACCATCATCAGCCTCGGTGACAGCTTCCATGACGGCGAGGGTGCGGCGCGCCTGCCGGAGCCGTTCCGCGACAGCCTGATCGGGATGATGAAGGGGCGTGACTGGTTCTGGGTCGCAGGCAACCACGATCCGGACGCGCCCGACGACCTGCCCGGCGAAACCGTGCAGGAACTCGCCGTCGGCGGGCTGGTGTTCCGCCACGAGCCGTCGAAGGGCCATGCCGAGGGCGAGGTCGCCGGCCACCTGCATCCATGCGCGCGCATCGTCCAGCGCAGCCGCTCGGTGCGCCGGCGCTGCTTCGCCAGCGATGGCCTGCGGCTGGTGATGCCCGCCTTCGGCGCCTTCACCGGTTCGCTCAACGTGCTCGACCGCGCCTACAAGGGCATGTTCCGCAACGGTGCGCCGACGGCGTATATGATCGGGACTGGCCGCGTTTATCCGATTGCGGGGTCGCTGCTGCGGCCGGGCTGATCTCAGGTGCCTGCACCGCCTTCGTGTCGTCTATGTCACGGCATGGATTCCCGACACTCTCCGCTCGTTTCACTCGCTCACGAGGTCGGGAATGACGGATGATAAAAGCGCGCCGGCCAACCTTCGACGTTTCCTCAGCATATCGCTTCTGCCAATCGCCAGCGTTGGAGATTTGCCAGGCGACCCCGGCAGTCCGTCATTCTCGACCTCGTGAGCGAGTGAAACGAGCGGAGAGTGTCGGGAATCCATGCCGTGACAGAGACAACATCGTGGAAGCCGGTCGAAGTAGTGGCCGCCGCAACGGCGAGCCACCAAACGCGGCTGAGGACGTCGCCCGGCGCCTCAGTCCCTCCTGAACACGATCCTTCCGAGCCATCCTGTGAGCATGGCAAGGCCGATGGCGAAGAGGCCGTAGCCGAAGCCGTGGTCAGTAGCGAAGCGGTAGATTGTCTGCTCGAAGCCGGACTTGACGATGGCGAGCTGGGCCGAGGTTTCCTTGATGAAGATGCCGTTGCGAAACAGGAAGGCGCGCGCCTTGTGGGTGCCGACCGGCACGTTGGGGGCGAGGTGCAGCGTTGCGCGAAACAGGCTCTGCGACAAGAACTGCACGCCGCCGATGTTGTCGGAGTAGAGCCCGGTCGCCTGCTTGCGGTCACGCAGCGCGTCGGTGAACTCCTGGATGGTCAGCGGGCTGTCGCGCTTGTCTTCGGGCTCCATGTAGATGTTGTTGGCGCCAAGCGACAGCTGGCGGTAGTTGTTGGGATCGGTGATGTCCTGGGGCTGGCGCGTCGTCGCCACCGAATAGGACACCGGCACGTTGACGAAGGTTTCGGACTGGGTGTTGATCCACATGCCGAGCACGCGGCTCTTGCGGCGCACCACCACCGGCCGGGCCGGGCCCTCGAGCACGACATAGACGTCGTAGCGGCCCTGGCGGTTGATCAGCGGGTCGGCGTTTTCGAGCGCACCGAAGATGGTGAGGTCGGCGCCGGCGAAGTCGGCCGTGATGGCGACGCGGTCGGTGGACAGCCCGATCTGGATGCTTTCGGGATGCGCAGCCTCCTGGGCATGCGCCGGCAGTGCGGCCGTCAACACCAGTGCTGCCAGCAGTGCCGCCGCCCGCATCACAACAGCCCGCTCGCAACTGTCAGCGAATAGAGGTTCTGCGGCTTGACGAACAGGTCGAAGCCTAGGCGCAGCGCGACGGCGAGAACCAGCAGCGCCAGCAGCGCGCGCAGCTGTTCGCCGCGCAGCTTCTGGCCGGCCTTGGCGCCGTATTGCGCGCCGGCGACGCCGCCGACCATCAGCACCAGCGCCAGGATGATGTCGACCGTCTGGTTGGTCGAGGAGTGCACCAGTGTGGTGAAGGCCGAGACGACGACGATCTGGAACAGCGAGGTGCCGACGACGACGTTGGTCGGCACCTTGAGCAGGTAGATCAGTGCCGGCACCATGATGAAGCCGCCGCCGACGCCCATGATGGCGGACAAGAAGCCGATGCCGGCGCCGATGCCGAGCACCGGAATGACCGAGACGAACAGCTTAGAGGTGCGGAAGCGCATCTTGAACGGCAGGCGGTGGATCCAGTTGTGCTGGCCCGACTTCTTCAACGCCGGCGGCACCCCGCCCTTGGTCAGGCGCAGCGCATTGACGCTTTCGATCAGCATCAGCCCGCCGACGGTGCCCAAAAACACGACGTAGAGCAGCGAGATGAACAGGTCGAGCTGGCCGAGCGCGCGCAGCAGCGCAAAGACGAAGCCGCCGGCGGCGGAACCGGCGATACCGCCGATCAGCAGCACCGTGCCGAGCTTGAAGTCGAGCGTGCCGCGCTTGAGATGGGCGAGCGCGCCGGAGAAGGACGAGGCGATGACCTGGTTGGCGCCGGTGGCGACAGCGATGGCAGGGGGGATGTTGTAGAAGATCAGAAGCGGCGTGATCAGGAAGCCGCCGCCGACCCCGAACATGCCCGACAGGAAGCCGACCGCCGCGCCCATCGCAAGGAGCACGAACACATTGACCGACATCTCAGCAATCGGGAGATAAATGCCCACCCGTCAGACTCTGCAAATCGAATTGTTGCCGACGCCCATCCCTGGGAGCTTGTTGGCTACCGGGTACTTGCGCCGACATTGCGGCGAAGTCAAACTTCGCCGGACACAAAACGAAAAATAACTCAATCAGTTAACCCGCCGGTAAAGGCGGGCCACTGAATACCAGCGATGGCCGATTATTTGCGTGCCAGCAGGGCCTCGACGAGCGGCTCGTCGACAGTGCCAGTGGGCGCCAGCGCATTGTCCTTCTGGAACGCCATGATCGCGTCCTTGGTCTTCTGGCCCATCATGCCGTCGGGCTTGCCGGCCTCGTAGCCGTTCTTGTTGAGGATCGCCTGGATGTTCTGCACCGCCCGCTTCATGTCGATGTTGGCGGCGGGCGCATCCGCCCAGGCCGCAGGCACGTCGACCGAATTGGCGGCCGGGTCGAGCGGCTTGGGCTGCCAGAGTGCGGTCGTCTCCTCGGCGCGCTTGAGCTGGTCGGGCTTGAGCGCCTTGGCGATCTCGTCGCGCTTGGCGGCGGCATCCTTGTCGCCCTGCTTGGCGACGATGGCGAACCACTTGTAGGATTCTTCGAGGTTCTGCTTCATCCCGACGCCCTTGGCGGCGAGGATGCCGAGATTGAACTGGCTGTCCTTGACGCCGAGTTCGGCGGCGGAAGTGAACCAGCGGTTGGCGGAGTCGTTGTCGACGGTGCCGTCCGCACCCATGGCGAGCAGCACCGCCAGATTGTGCATCGCGCTGGCGTTGCCCTGCGCGGCGGCGAGCTGGTACCAGGTCTTGGCCTTGATCGCATCGCGTTCGACGCCGGTGCCCTTCTCGTACATGTTGCCGATGCGGTACTGCGCCGGCGCGAAGCCGAGCTCGGCAGCCTTTTCGTACCACTGGGACGCGGCCTTCATGTCGGCATTGGCGCCGCGGGCCTCGGCATAACGCGAACCCATCTCATACAGCGCCTTGGCGTCGCCGGCATTGGCTGCCTGGCGCAGCGCTTCCGGACCGACAGCTTCGGGCATGAAGGCGGCCGGGGTGACGGACGGCTTGATGGTCTCGGTCGTGACTGGCTGGGCCGGGATCGACTGGGTGCTGGTCTGGTCGAGGACTGCGCCGGCGGGTATCTGGTCCATCGACGTGTCGGCCATCTGCTCCGGCTCGGCGAGCGGGACGCTGGCAACCTCCGGCTTGTCGACATTGCGAACCGGAAGTGCGGCGAGTTCGGCGGGCTTTGCTGGCGCTGTCGCGGCTGCCTTGACCGGCTGCGACACGGCAGGCGCTGCGGTGACGCTCGCCGTTTGGACAGGGTCGTTGAGGAATGCCTTGCCGAGCTGCATGCCGGCAAGCGCCAGCATGACAGCGCCGACCGCCATCAGCACCGACTTGCGGCGCGACTTGATGAGGTCGCCGATGCGCAGCGCGCGCACCGGGCCCTTGAGGTCGGAACTGCGCTTGGCCGCATCGGCCTCGGCGGCGGCGGCTTGGGCGGCGCGCCGGGCAGCGGCGATGAAGTCGGACTTCGAGGCGTCAGGCTCGTTGGCGCGCACCGTCTCGCCGCGCTCGTCGCGGACGCGGCGCATGATGGCGTTGAGGTCGGGTGCGCCCGAACCGGGTTCCAGCGGACGGTTGGCGATCTTGGGGTCGAGCGGCGCATCGAGCATCACGCCCTGCGCCGGCGTCTCGACGACAGGCTCGGCAGTTTCCGCGGCAACGGGCTGCGGCTTGGCCTTCTTGCTGGTGAAGGCGCGGGCGAGGCCGCTGAACATCGAGGTCCTGGCCGGCTTCGGCTCTTTCTTTTCGGCACGGACACCGTCGAGGGCGGCAACTGCCGCGGCGGCTTCGGCGGCGGCCTGGGCCGGGCTGCGGGTCGGGCGCTCATCGTCGCCCGGGCGATCGCTGGCGCGGCGGCCGAAGGTCTGCGGGGCCTCGGGCAGCGGCGCCGGTGCTTCCGAATCCAGCGCCGGCGTTTCGCTGAGCGAAAGCTTCGGTGGCGGCGACAGCATGGTCGTCGACAACAGCTCGGCAACCGAAGCAGGCGGTGCTTCCACAGGCGCAGGCCCTTCGTTGGTTTCGATCGAGCCAAGCCGGTCAACGATCTTCAGCAGCGTGTCGTGGATCGCCTCGAAGGTCTTGCCGTTGCGTTCGTCGGAGCGGCGGGTCAGCGCTTCCAGCGCCTTCAGGTCCTGCGCAAGGCCGGTGACGGCTGCGGTCTCGGTGGTCGAGCCCGAGAAGGAACGCACAGCATTCTCGGCGGCCTGGCGGGCGGCCTCGACAAGCGCGTGATGGTTGCCGGCAATCGAGCGCTCGACCTCTTCGAGGCGCGGGCGGATGTCTTCGAATTCGGGCAGTGGCGAGCCGGGGCGTGCCAGGTGGTTGGTCAGTTCGCTGACCTGGGCTTCAAGGCCGCGGATCAGCTCGGGGTCGATGCTCGACACCTGCGCCGCCGACATTTCGAGGCGGCCGGAGATGTCTTCGAGGCGGGCTTCGAGACCCCGCATCGCGAGTTCGGTCGATGGGTCGGGGCGATTGGTTTCGAGACGCTGGGCGAAGGCGGTGAAGCGCGCGTCGATGGCTTCCATGATGCCCGAATGGTCGGCCGCGGGCTGCACCGACTGGCGGTCGAGGCGCTCGCCCAGGTCTTCGAGGCGGCGTTCGAGATCGCGGAACAGCACATTGCCATGTTCGAAGGCATCGCCCTGGCGGCGCTCGAACACGTCGGCCAGCGCGTCGAAGCGCTGTTCGATGCCCTGGAATATGAGGCCGGCATCCGGTGCTTGTGGCGTGCGTTCGATCTTGTCGGCGATCAGCGAGATCTGGCGCGTCAGGCGCTCGACGGCCTGCTCGGGGATGTCGCTGCGCTGTGCGATGTCGTCGACGCGCTCGGACAGCACATTGAGGCGGTCGATGATCTCGGCGGTCGGCTGCTCTGAGGTGATCTCTTCGATCTGGTGGGCGAGGGCTGCGATGCGCACCTCGATCCGCTCGAACGGCTCGGGATTGAAGTGCGGCGTTTGCGCCGCGACAGTCGAGGCCACGATGGCGCGCGAGATTTCGTCCAGGCGCTCGTCGATGAGGCTGAACATCTCGTCGCCATGGCTGTCGCGCTGGCGCACGAACTGGTCGACGGCGCCGGCAAGGGTGCGGACCTTGTCTTCGATGGAGCGCAGCGACAGCGATTCGGGCAGGTTGTTGACGGCGTCGTTGATCTGTTCGAGGCGGCCGGCAAGGGCGGCAAGCGCCGGATCTTCGGGGCGCTGGCGGACGTCGGCCGACATGCGGTCGGCAAACTCGACCCAGCGGCGGTCGAAATCGTCCCAGCGGCGATCGACCGACAGCACGGTCTCTTCGCGCGCCAGCTCGCCAAGAGAGCGGCGGACCTGTTCGAGTTCGAGGCGCAGCGTGTTGACGCTTCTGTCGTCGCTGCGTTCGGCGAGTGAGTGGATCGCTCCCGACAGGCGCTCCAGCTCAAGTCCGAGCTCGACGGCCTGGGAGCCTGCGGCGCCCGACTGGCTGGCGCGGTCGATGTCCTTGCGCAGCAGGTCGAATTCGCGCTGCAGCCCGGTGCTCATCTGGTGGCGCATCTCCTCGCGCAGCGCGCGCAGTTCGCCGGCGATCTTGCCGACGGCGGCGACGCCGTCCTCCTGGCCGCGGGCGCGGTCGATATCGCGGGCGATCGTCTGGTAGGGGCGTTCGTATGGGGCGGTGCGGCCATATTCGCCGCGCGGCGTGTAGCCGGCCGGCGGCGCCTGGCGCGGCGGCGGCGTGCGATAGGATTCAGCACTTTCCTCGCGGGCGCGTTCGAGCCGCGCCTCGAGATTTTCCAGGGAACGGTTGAGCTGGTCGAGCGACGCGTGCGGGCGGCGCTGCCTGCCATCGTTAAGGCTGTCGAGATAGGACCGCTTGCTGTTCATCGAAACGCCCGTTGGCCAGAGTGCTGGTGTCGGAACCAGAAGTCTAAATCCTTGCCGGAAACGGAGACTGCGAGAGGACCACGGAACTGGGCTTCCGGGGCTTTTCGCCGCCCTCCGAAACCGTGAACAATTCGATACATGATGACCACGGGGGAACCGACACGCGTACATTTCCCTCAACGTGGTAAACAAGCTCTTAACCAAACTTAAGAAAGTGCGACGTTGTGTAACCGGATGTGCGGTCAAATCCGGCAGATTTCCCTTGCGTAGGGTAGGCGGTATCGTTATAGCATTTACGTAAACGTAAGACGTGTACAGATCGCCGTCTTTGGAAGCATTTACATAGAAACCACGATCGGAAGCCCCGCCCCCTGCGGCTTCCATCAGAGCACCTGGCCGGCCCCGCCGCCTTTGCTCGCAATTGGGGATAGCAGAGTAGATGATGAAGCTTGTATCGGTCGCCGATGTTGCGGCCAATGAAAACAATCTCTCCGGCGAGGACTATGTCCGCATCGGTGAAATGGCAAAGAAGTATGGCGTCACCTTGCGGACGCTGCGTTTCTACGAAGACAAGGGGTTGCTCAACCCCAAGCGTGAGGGTGCGACGCGCCTTTACACCCGCCGCGACCGCGCGCGGCTGAAGCTGATCCTGCTCGGCAGGAAGGTCGGTTTCTCGCTGCGCGACGTCAAGCAGATGATCGACCTCTACGATCCGACCGGCACCAACGCCAAGCAGCTGCGCCTGACGCTCGACAAGTCGGACAAGCAGCTCGGCCGCCTGCAGAAGCAGCGCCAGCTGCTCGACGAGGCGATCGGCGAGCTGAACAACCACATGACCGTCGTTCGCCAGCTGCTGGCCGAGCGCACCGCCGTGCAGGCAAGCGCCGCCAGCTGATATCAAGCACCGTTGCTTCCCAAAACGACCCGGCGCGGGAGACTGCGTCGGGTCGTTTTGCGTTTGGGCCTGCCGTGGAGGCCTGATTTCAAGCCGACGACCGGCTGGCCCAGCAACAATTTCATCGAAAAATCGGCTTCCGCAAAAATTGACGTTTACGCAAACGTCAATTTTTGCTAATCGCGGTTCGACAAGCGGTTCCCCGTCGCATACCGTCTGGCCGGAACCGGCTCACATTTGCTGGAGGAAGAGCAATGCCGACATTTCGCGCGCCGGTCCAAGATACCCTTTTTGTGCTGAATGACGTGCTCGGCTACGAGCGCTACAGCAACCTTGCTGGTTTCTCCGACGCCAGCCCCGACGTGCTGGAAGCGATCCTCGCCGAGGGCGCCAAGCTCGCCGAAAACGTCATGCATCCGCTCAACCGCGTCGGCGACATGGAAGGCTGCGTCCGCAACGACGACGGCTCCGTCACCACGCCCAAGGGCTTCAAGGAAGCCTTCGACCAGTATCGCGAGGGCGGCTGGATGGGTCTTGCCGTGCCGGTCGAGCATGGTGGCCAGGGCCTGCCCTACACCGTGCACTCCGCGGTCGGTGAGTATATGTCTGCGGCCAATATGGCGCTGATGATGTATCCCGGCCTGACCCAGGGCGCGATGGCCGCGATTCTCGTTCACGGCTCGGATGAGCAGAAGGCGACCTGGCTGCCGAAGATGGTCGAGGGCGCCTGGACCGGCACCATGAACCTGACCGAGCCGCATTGCGGCACCGACCTCGGCCTGCTGCGCTCCAAGGCCGTGCCGAATGGCGACGGTTCCTACAGGATTTCTGGCCAGAAGATCTTCATCTCGGCCGGCGAACACGACATGTCTGATAACATCATCCACCTGGTGCTGGCCCGCATCGAGGGCGCGCCGGAAGGTGTCAAGGGCATCTCGCTGTTCATCGTGCCGAAGTTCAAGCTCGACGCATCGGGCAACCCCGGCGCGCGCAACGCGGTGTCGTGCGGCTCGATCGAAGAGAAGATGGGCATCCACGGCAACTCGACCTGCGTCATGAACTATGACGAGGCCGAGGGTTTCCTGATCGGTGAGGCCAATGGCGGCCTGAAGGCGATGTTCACGATGATGAACGAAGCACGCCTCGGCGTCGGCCTGCAGGGTCTCGCCGTTTCCGAGATCGCCTACCAGAACGCCGTCGCCTACGCCAAGGACCGCATCCAGGGCCGCTCGCTGACCGGCCCGAAGGCGCCCGACAAGAAGGCCGACCCGATCATCGTCCACCCCGACATCCGCCGCAAGCTGATGACCATGAAGGCGTTTAACGAGGCCGGCCGCGCGCTGGTTTTGTGGACCGCGATCAACTCCGACGTCGCACACCGCTCCGAGGACGGCGCCGAGCGCCAGGCGGCCGACGACCACATGGGCCTGATGACGCCCGTCGTGAAGGGCGTGCTCACCGACAAGGGCTTCGAGCATGCTGTGATGGCGCAGCAGGTGTTCGGCGGTCATGGCTACATTGAAGAGCATGGCATGAGCCAGTTCGTGCGCGATGCCCGCATCGCCATGATCTATGAAGGCGCCAATGGCGTGCAGGCGCTCGACCTCGTTGGCCGCAAGCTCGGCCTCAATGGCGGCCGTGCCGTGCAGGCCTTCTTCAAGGAAGTCGGCGAGTTCTGCGAGGCCAATCGCGGCGACGAGCAGATGGCGCCCTACACCAAGGCGCTGAAGAAGGGCCTCAACGACCTGCAGGCCGCGACCATGTGGCTGGTGCAGAACGGCATGGCCAATCCGGACAATGCCGGAGCGGCTTCGACCGACTACATGCATCTCTTCGGCCTCGTGGCCCTCGGCTACATGTGGGGCCGGATGGCCAAGACGGCGCAGGACAAGCTGGCCACCGGCGCCAACGGTTCGGCCGATTTCTACGAGACCAAGCTGGTGACAGGCCGCTACTTCATGGAGCGCGTCATGCCCGAGACCTCGGCGCATCTGGCGCGGCTCTCGACCGGTTCGGCGACGATGATGGCGCTGGCCGCGGAGGCGTTCTGATCGAAGACTGAGGTAACCCTCCCCCTTGAGGGGAGGGTGGCCCGTAGGGCCGGGTGGGGTCATCGCGGCCGTGCGCTAACGCCGGGCCGGGCGACATAAGGTGGGAGGATTGGTGCAGTGCCCAGAACCCGCGTCAGCTTCGAAATGCGCCAGAAGGCGCGGTCGTTGCGCAACCATGCGACCAAGGCGGAAAATCTGCTCTGGTACGAATTGCGTGACTTGAAGGCTGGTGGGTTCAAGTTCCGACGGCAGGCCCCCATCGGTCCCTATATCGTCGATTTCGTCTGCCCGCTGGTGCAGCTTGTTGTGGAAGTTGATGGAGATACCCATGAGACCGACAGCGGCAAGCGGCACGATGCAAATCGAGACGCGTACCTGAAGTCTCTCGGATATGTCGTGCTGAGGATCGACGAGCCGGATGTGATGCACAGCGCCTGGCACGTCGCGCAATTTGTAAGGGAGAGGGCAGAGAGCATGTTAGGGGACCCCACCCGGCCGCTGCGCGGCCACCCTCCCCTCAAGGGGGAGGGAGGAACCGCGCCATGACGACAATTCCTGCTGAAATTCTCGGACTGCCCAAGCCCGCCTGGGCGGCGGACGACGTGGCGATGCTCTACGACATGGCGCATCGCTTCATGTCGGAGGAAATCCTGCCGCACTACGACGCGTTCGAAAAGAACGAGATGGTCGACCGAGCGAGCTGGGAGAAGGCGGGCGCCGCCGGCCTGCTCTGCGCGTCGATGCCTGAGGAATATGGCGGCTCGGACGGCACCTTCGCCCATGAGAGCGCGATCATCGAGGCGATCGGCCATGTCGGCGTCGACGGCTTCGGCATTGCCCTGCACAACTCGATCGTCGCGCCCTACATCCTTCATTACGGCTCGGAAGAGCAGAAGAAGAAGTGGCTGCCCAAGATGGCGACCGGCGAGCTGATCGGCGCCATCGCCATGACCGAACCGGGTGCCGGCTCCGACCTGCAAGGCGTCAAGACGCGCGCCGAAAAGGATGGCAACCATTACCGTATCAACGGTTCGAAGACCTTCATCACCAATGGCCAGCACGCCAACCTGATCATCGTCGTGACCAAGACCGACCCGTCCAAGGGCGCCAAGGGCACGTCGCTGATCGTTGTCGAGACCGACGAGGTCGATGGCTTCGAGCGCGGCCGCAACCTCGACAAGATCGGGCTGAAGGCCAACGACACGTCCGAGCTGTTTTTCAACGATGTGCGCGTGCCGACTTCCAACCTGCTCGGGCAGGAGGAGGGGCAGGGTTTCGTCCAGCTGATGCAGCAGCTGCCGCAGGAGCGGCTGCAGATCGGCACCGGCGCGATCGCCATGATCGAGCGCGCGCTCGCCGAGACCATCGACTACGTCAAGGACCGCAAGGCCTTCGGCAAGGCGATCCTCGATTTCCAGAACACCCAGTTCAAGCTGGCCGAGCTCAAGACCGAGGCGACGATCGGGCGCGTCTTCTACAACGACTGCGTCGCCCGTCACATTTCCGGTGGGCTCGATCCGGTAACTGCTTCGATGGCCAAGTATTGGCTGTCGGACCTGCAGTGCAAGATCGTCGACGAATGCCTGCAATTGTTCGGCGGCTATGGTTATATGAATGAATACCCGATCGCCCGCATGTATCGCGACGCTCGCGTGCAGCGCATCTATGGCGGCACCAACGAGATCATGAAATTGCTGATCGCCCGCTCGCTCTGAGCCGCCGATCCGAAAACGAGGAGCAGAAAAATGGCTGACGCTTTTGTCTATGACGCCGTGCGCACGCCGCGCGGCAAGGGCAAGAAGGACGGATCGCTGCACGAAGTGCCGGCGGTGCGCCTTGGCGCCAAGGTGCTGGAAGCGCTGCGCGACCGCAACGGTCTCGACACCGCCCAGGTCGACGACATCATCTTCGGCTGTGTCGACCCGGTCGGCGAAGCGGGCTCGGTGATCCCGCGCTCGGCCGCCTTCGAGGCCGGCTACGACAACAAGGCGCCGGGCATGCAGATCTCGCGCTTCTGCGCGTCCGGTCTCGACGCCATCAATTTCGGCGCCGCCAAGATCGCCCAGGGTGCCGACGAGATCGTCATCGCCGGCGGCGTGGAATCGATGTCGCGCGTCGGCATGGGCATGTCGGGCGGCGCCTGGTTCATGGATCCTTCGGTCGGCATCCCGGCCTGGTTCATGCCGCAGGGTGTTTCCGCCGACCTGATCGCCACCAAGTATGGCTTCTCGCGCGACGACGTCGACGGCTACGCGGTCGAGAGCCAGAAGCGCGCCGCCAAGGCGTGGGAGAAGGGCTACTTCAAGAAGTCGGTGGTGCCGGTCAAGGACCAGAACGGCCTGACCATCCTCGACCATGACGAGCACATGCGCCCGACAACCGACATGCAGTCGCTCGGCCAGCTCAACCCGTCCTTCGTCATGCCCGGCGAGATGGGCGGCTTCGACGCGATCGCGGTGCAGCGCTATCCCGAACTCGAAGAGATCAACCACGTCCACCATGCCGGCAACTCGTCGGGCATCGTCGACGGTGCCGCCGCCGTGCTGCTCGGCTCCAAGAAGGCCGGCAAGACGATGGGACTCAAGCCGCGCGCCCGCATCCGCGCCTTCTCCAACATCGGCTCCGAGCCGGCGATGATGCTGACCGGCCCGGTCGACGTCACCGAGAAGCTGCTCAAGCGCGCCAAGATGAAGATCTCCGACATCGACCTGTTCGAGCTCAACGAGGCCTTCGCCTCGGTGGTGCTGCGCTACATGCAGGCCTTCGAGATCCCGCACGACAAGATCAACGTCAATGGCGGCGCGATTGCCATGGGCCACCCGCTGGGTGCCACCGGCGCGATGATCCTCGGCACCGTGCTCGACGAGCTCGAGCGCCGCGACCTGAACACCGCGCTCGTGACGCTGTGCATCGGCGCCGGCATGGGCACCGCAACGATCATCGAACGCGTTTGATTTCGGCCGGAAGGAGACAGACATGACCTACACAAACTTCACGGTCGAAACCGATGCCGATGGCATCGCGCTCGTCACCTGGAACATGCCCGACCGCTCGATGAACGTCTTCACCGAAGAGGTGATGAACGAACTCGACAAGATCATCGACCAGGTTGTGGCGGATGCCGGCATCAAGGGCGCTGTCATCACCTCGGGCAAGGAGACATTCTCCGGCGGCGCCGACCTGACGATGCTGCAGAAGATGCTCAAGGTCTTCGCCAAGGAGAAGGCGAAGGATCCCGAGAAGGCGGCCAAGCTTTTGTTCGACAATGCCGGCCGCATGGGCGGCCTGTGGCGCAAGCTCGAGACCTCTGGCAAGCCATGGGTCTCGGCGATCAACGGCACCTGCATGGGTGGCGCATTTGAATTGTCGCTTGCCTGCCACGGCCGCGTCGCGGCTGACTCCGACAAGGTCAAGATGGCCCTGCCGGAAGTCAAGGTCGGCATCTTCCCGGGCGCCGGCGGCACCCAGCGCGTGCCCAGGCTGACCGACACGCAGCAGGCGCTGCAGATGCTGACGTCGGGCCAGACGCTGTCGCCGCAGAAGGCCAAGAGCATGGGCCTGATCCACGAGATCGCCGAGCCCAAGAAGCTGGTCGAAGCCGCCAAGGCGATGATCAAGAACGGCCTGAAGCCGGTCCAGCCCTGGGACGAGAAGGGCTTCAAGCTGCCCGGCGGTCCGGTCTATTCGGCAGCGGGCGCAAATCTCTGGCCGCCGGCAATCGCCATCCTGCGCCGCGAGACCTATGGCAATTATCCGGCCGCGACCGCGATCCTGAAGTCGGTCTACGAGGGCCTGCTGGTGCCGTTCGACACCGGCCTGCGTATCGAGCAGCGCTACTTCACCGAGATCATGCAGACCAGGGAAGCGGCGGCGATGATCCGCTCGCTGTTCGTGTCGCTGCAAGAGCTGAACAAGGGCGCGCGCCGTCCCGAGGGCATCGCCGATACCAAGTTCAAGAAGATCGGCATCATCGGTGCCGGCTTCATGGGCGCGGGCATTGCCTATGTCACGGCCAAGGCCGGCATCCCGGTGGTGCTGGTCGACCGCGACCAGGAATCTGCCGACAAGGGCAAGGCGCATTCCGACAGCCTGATCTCGGAGCAGGTCAAGAAGGGCCGCGCCAAGGCCGAGGATCGCGACAGGCTGTTGTCGCTGATCACGCCGAGCGCCGACTATGCCGACCTCGCCGGCTGCGACCTCGTGGTCGAGGCGGTGTTCGAGGATTCGGAAGTCAAGAAGGTCACGACCGAGAAGGCGGAGGCCGTGATCAAGTCGTCGGCGGTGTTTGCCTCGAACACCTCGACGATCCCGATCACCTCGCTCGCCAAGAACTCGGCCCGCCCGAAGAACTTCATCGGCATCCACTTCTTCTCGCCGGTCGACAAGATGATGCTGGTCGAGATCATCATGGGCAAGAAGACGGGCGACAAGGCGCTGGCGGTGGCGATGGACTTCGTCCGCACCATCAAGAAGACGCCGATCGTCGTCAACGACACGCGCGGCTTCTACGTCAACCGCTGCGTGCTGCGCTACATGTCGGAAGCCTTCAAGATGTTGATCGAAGGCGTGCCGGCGGCAATGATCGAGAACGCCGCCAAGGCTGCCGGCATGCCGGTCGGCCCGCTGGCGCTGACCGACGAGACGGCTGTCGACCTCGCCCAGAAGATCATGAAGCAGACCATCAGGGATCTCGGCGACAAGGCCGTCGACCCGCGCCAGATGGCGCTGATCAACACCATGGTCGACACCCATGGTCGCCTCGGCCGCAAGAACACCAAGGGCTTCTATGACTACCCGGCCAAGCCGGCGAAGAAGAAGCTGTGGCCGGGCCTGAAGGACCTCTATCCGCAGCTTGCTCCGGAAAAGGTCGACGTCGAGGAGCTCAAGCAGCGCCTGCTGTCGGTCATTGCACTTGAAGCGGCGCGGGTGATGGAAGAGGGCATCGTCACCGACCCGCGCGAGGCGGATGTCGGCTCGATCCTGGCCTTCGGCTTCGCGCCCTATACCGGCGGTGCGCTGTCCTACATCGACGGCATCGGCGCCAAGAAGTTCGTCAAGATCGCCAAGGAGCTGCAGAAGAAATACGGCGCGGAGTTCAAGGCACCCAAGCTGCTGCTCGACATGGCCGAGAAGGGCGAGACCTTCTACCAGCGCTTCGATCCTTACGCGAAGGCAGAGGAAAAGAAGGCGGCCTGACGCAGCATGTACGTCTGGGCAAGACTGGCACGCATGGCCGCGACGAAATCTCGTCGCGGCCCTTACCGTTTTGGCGATGAAGGCCGGCTGTCGTTCCGCTGCCTGCCGACCGACATCGACTTCAACATGCACCTCAACAATGCGCGCTACATGATGCTGGCCGATGTCGGCCGCATCGACATCTTCATGCGCTCGGGCCTGATCGAGCTTGCCCGCAAACGTGGCTGGGCGCCGATGCTGGGCGGGTTGCAGACTGTGTTCGTGCGCGAGATCAGGCTGTGGAAGCGCTTCGAGGTGGTTTCCTCTATCGAGACCTGGAGCGGCTCCGAAGTGATCGGCAAGCATCGCTTCGTGCTCGAAAATGGCGAGACGGCGGCCCTGATCATGACCAGCGCCGGCGTCTACGACCGGGCCAACCGCCGCTTCGTGCAGATCGACGATCTGGTGCGCGAACTCGGCGCCGACATCACCCCGCGTGGTGCCAGCGAGGAGGAGAACATCTTCATCGCCTCGCACAAGGGCCTGCGCATGCTGGCGAAGTCGAAGGACTGATGCCGCTTCTGGCGAGAATTAGGAAGTGCTAAAATAAAGAGACCTGAACGACTGTGCATTGGGAGGAGTGTTCGCCATGCGCATGATGCTGAAGGTTTCAATCCCCACCGAAGATGGCAACCGGGCGATAAAGGACGGTTCGCTGCCCAGGGCTATCGAACGCGCGATGGCCGACCTCAAGCCGGAGGCGGCCTATTTCACCGCCGAAGGTGGGCGGCGCACCGCATTCATCTTCGTCGACGTGGCCCATTCGTCCGACATGCCGATGGTCGCCGAACGCTTCTTCTTTGGCTTCAACGCCAATGTCGACATGATCCCCGTCATGAATGCCGAGGATTTGAGGAAGGGCCTGCCGGCGGCGATGGCCGCGCTGGCGGGCTGATTTTTTCATCAGCTTGCACGTTCATTACTGCGTGGCGCACCGGCGTCGGCGTGATGTCCGTCCGCATTGGCGGTGGACAATGGCGACAGTCGTGGTTAAATGCCGAAAGGTATTTTTTCCTGTCCGAAGGGGAGCGCCATGCTCTCGCATGACCGTGTCTGGGCCGCGATCGACGCTCTCGCCGAGCGCTATTCGCTTTCGGCATCGGGCCTCGCCAAGAAGGCCGGGCTCGACTCGACGGCGTTCAACAAATCCAAGCGCCAGTCTGTCGACGGGCGGCCGCGCTGGCCCTCGACGGAATCGCTTGCCAAGATCATCGAGGCCACCAACTCTTCGCTCGAGGAGTTCCTGGGGTTTGTCGAACCGGTAAGGACACCCAGCAAAGCCAAGGTGCGGGAACGGGCAGCCGGGGTGCCGTTGCTCGGTTTCGCGCAGGCAGGCGCGGGCGGCTTCTTTGACGATGCCGGCTTTCCTGCCGGGCAGGGCTGGGACCTGATCGAGCTTCCGGCGCGGGCCACCGAGAGCTCCTATGCGCTCGAGGTGCAGGGCGACTCGATGCTGCCGCTCTACCGCAACGGCGACGTTCTGATCGTCGAGCCCGGCGCCATAGTACGCAAGGGCGACCGCGTGGTCGTCAAGACGATCTCGGGCGAGGTGATGGCCAAGGTGCTGGAGCGCCAGACGCAAGCCATCATCGAGCTGGTGTCACTCAACCCCGAGCATCCGATCAGGCGTTTCCAGCCCCATGAAGTCGAATGGGTGGCGCGCATCGTCTGGGCGAGCCAGTAAGGTGCGTCCGGCAGCCATAGCCGTCGCCGCCGCCGGGTTCGGCATCGCGGCCTTGCTCGTCACCATGGGCGGGCAGAGGCTCGCTGCGATCGAAGCGCCAGCCATCGATGTCATCGATGAGAACGACATCCCGGAAGTGCCGCCGCCCGAGGAAGGCAGCACGTCGTCGGTCGAGCCGGAGACGCCAGATGCCGAGGCGGCTTCGCGTCCGGTCGCGCCCGAGGAAATCGTGCCGCTGCCGCTCGAGCAAGGCGATCTCGTGCGCGAGGCGCCGCGACCGCCGTTGAGCGAACTCAGCCTCGCGCTGCCGCCCAAGCCCAAGATGCCCGACGACTGGGACGGCACCACGCTGTTCCAGCCCGTGGCATCGGCCGCCGGGCTGATCGAGGCCAAGGGTTTCAGCGTCGCGATATCGGGCGTGACCCCGGTGGATGCGGGTGAAAGCTGCACTTACGAGGGCAAGGAATGGAACTGCGGCACGCGCGCCCGGACGGCGTTCCGCGCCTTCCTGCGTTCCCGGGCCGTGGTCTGCGACGTGCCGCCAGATGCCGAGCGCGGCGTCATCGCCGCCCGCTGCCGCATCGGCAAGCAGGATATCGGCGAATGGCTGGCCGCCAATGGCTGGGCAAAGGCCGAAGCCGGCGGCCCCTATGCCGAGGCGGGCCGGAAGGCCGAGGCCGACAAGAAAGGCATCTATGGGCCGGTGCCCACGCGCATCGAAATGACGCTTACGCCGAGCAGCACCAGCCTGCCCGCGGTCGAGCCGCCGCCATCCGAGCCGGCGGTTGAAGCGCCGGCGCAATAGCTCAGGCGCACTCGGGCAGCCGCTCCAAATAAATGTCGAATTCGTCGCGATGGGTTTCGACAAAGCCATGGCGTTCGTAGAAGCGCTTGGCGTCGCTGTCGCGCAGCACGTCGACGCGGACCGCTTTGGCTGACGCATCGGCCTCGCTCATCAGGCACAGCAACACGGCGCTGCCGACACCTTGGCCCTGCACTTCCGGCACGAGATAGAAATGCTCGAGCAGGAGCGAGCCGTCATGCGGGCCCAAGGCAACGCAGCCGATCAGCTGTCCGGCCGGGTTGAGGACCAAGCGCGTATGTTGAGGGCGGAACGTGTTGCGAAAGCGGGTGCGCGCCCGCTCGGGATCGAAGCGGCCAATGCGCTCCAGGCCTGGCCGCATCGCAAGCAGCCTGATCTCGAACAGGCGCTCGAAATCAGCTTCCTGGGCCGGCGCGAAGCAGAAAGCCGCGGTCGCGCCGGCAAATGTCACCTCAGGCCGCAAGCTTGCCTTCGAGCGCCTTGGTGATCAGCGCCCGGGTTTCGGCGATGCCGTAGAGTGCGGCGAACGAACCGAAGCGCGGACCGCGTTCCTGGCCGATCAGTACCTGGTAGATCATCTGGAAGAAGGCGCCCGAGACGCCGGGGCCGCCTTCGGGGCTCTTCTTGGTATGATCCTGGTAGCGCTCGATCTGGCGCGCGACGTTGAGCGAGGCGTTCTGGATCGCTTCGCCATCGGCGCCTGCCGGCAGGGCGCCGAGCGTCTTTTCGAGTGTCGCCAGCGCTTCGCGTTCGACCTCGTCGGCAGCGCGAAACGTCTTGGTCGGCTTCACGAAGTCGTCGAAGTAGCGGACGGCATAGCCGGTCAGCTTGTCGAGCTCGGGATGCGTCTCGGGCGTCACGCCCGGCGCGTGGCGCGAGATGAAGCCCCACAGCACCGCCTTGTCATGCGCGTTGGAGGCGCTGACGAGGTTGAGCAGCATCGAGAACGGCACCGGCATGTCGACGACGGGCGGGTTGCCGTCATGCATGTGCCAGACCGGGTTGCCCAGCCGCTCTTTCCATTCCTGGCGCGGATAGGCGGAGAGGAAGGTGTAGTACTCGTCCACGGCGCGCGGGATGACGTCGAAATAGAGCTTCTTGGCCTGACGCGGGCGCTGGAACATGTAGAGGCCAAGGCTCTCTGTCGGCGCATAGGTCAGCCATTCGTCGATGGTGAGGCCGTTGCCTTTCGACTTGGAGATCTTCTGGCCGTTCTCGTCGAGGAACAGTTCGTAGACGAAATGCTCCGGCGCATGGCCGCCCAGGATGTTGCAGATGCGGTCGTAGATGACCGCATTGGTCTGGTGGTCCTTGCCGAACATTTCGAAATCGACGCCGAGCGCTGCCCAGCGCATGCCGAAATCCGGCTTCCACTGCAGCTTGACCCTGCCGCCGGTGACCTCAAGCGTGGTTTCGGTGCCCTCGTCGTCGAAGGTGATGGTGCCGGCCTTGGCGTCGACATGCTTCATCGGCACGTAGAGCACGCGGCCGCTCTTCGGCGAGATCGGCAGGAACGGGCTGTAGGTCGCCTGGCGCTCCTCGCCCAGCGTCGGCAGCATCACCGCCATGATCTGGTCGTAGCGCTCGGCGGCGCGCAGCAGCATCGCGTCGAACTTGCCTGCCTTGTAGTACTCGGTGGCGCTGGCGAAATCGTAGTCGAAGCCGAAGGTATCGAGGAAGCGGCAGAGCATCGCGTTGTTGTGGTCGCCGAAGCTGGCATAGTCGCCGCCGAAGGGATTGGGCACTGCCGTCAGCGGCTTGTGCAAGTGCGGCTCGAGGAAGGCGCGATCCGGCACGTTGTCGGGGATCTTGCGCATGCCGTCCATGTCGTCGGAGAAGCACAGCAGCCTCGTCTTGACCTTGTCTTCGGTCAGCACGCGGAAGGCGTGGCGCACCATGGTGGTGCGCGCCACTTCGCCGAAGGTGCCGATATGCGGCAGGCCGGACGGGCCGTAGCCGGTCTCGAACAGGACGGTGTCGGGATATTCCTTGCCTTTGTAGCGCTCGACAATCTTTTTGGCCTCCTCGAACGGCCAGGCTTTGCTTTCAGCCGCTGCCGCGAGGAGTTCGGGGTTGAGATCGATGATGTTTGATCTCGTCATGTCGAGAGCCCTTTTCGTTGGACGGAACTTCCGCCGAAGAGGGCATGCTCTATGCGCGCAGGTCGCGGGCGTCAACGATTCCGGCCATTTTTCGTTGCAGTGGCGGGGCAGCGTTCCTAAGTTCGGGCGGCATTCAACGCTTTGGAGAACTCCATGCCCTTGCCGACCGCCCACGAGGCGCTGATCTACCTGATGGTCATCACATCAGCTTCCGACCGCGACATGACCGATGTCGAGCTGGCGCGGATCGGCGAGGTGGTCAAGACGTGGCCGATCTTCATGGATTTCGATGACAAGCGTCTGATCGCGGTCGCGCAGGACTGCCAGTTGCTGCTACATGCCGACAACGGCCTTGACGATATCCTCGATACGGCAAGACGGGTGATCCCCGAGCGCCTGCACGAGACGGCCTATGCGGCCGCCTTCGAGGTGGCGTCCGTCGATCTGGAGATGCGGATGGAGGAGGTGCGCGTGCTGCAGCTTCTGCGCAAGCATCTGAGCGTCGATGCGCTGACCATTGCGGCGATCGAACGCGCAACCAAGGCGCGGCACCGCACGCTGACGTGAGGGTGGTCGGCTTCGATCAGAAGAAGCTGACCGGGAAGTAGCGGAGATAGAGCTCGGCGAAGGTACCCTTGGCCGAGATTTCGTGCAGCGCGTAGTCGAAGGCAGCGGCAAGGGCAGCATTGTCCGGCTTGGTCGCGATCGCAAGCCCGGTGCCAAGATATTCAGGTGCAAGGTAGGGTCCACCGGCGAAGCGGCAGCAGCCGGCGGCGTCGGTGCCGCTCAGCCAGAACGACAAGCGCATGCCGTCGCCGAAGACGGCATCGAGCTTGCCGTCCTTGAGGTCGGCGTTGAGCCAGTCCGGCTTGGCGTAGGTCACGACCTTCAGATCGCCGAAATAGTCGCGCAGCACCCGCTCATGCGCCGAGCCGGCAAGGACGCCGACGCGCTTGTCGCGGAGCTTGTCGACGAGCGGTTCGGTGACGGCTTGCGCCTTCTTCATGATGAAGCGCGCCGGGAACTGGAGATAGGGCCGCGAGAAGGCGTACTTTTCGCGTGTTTCGGCCGTCGCCGGCACGCCCGCGATGAGCGCCTCGCCTTCGCCCGCGTTCAGCGCGCCGCCGAGTTCGTCCCATGGCAGGGCCTGGATCTGGCACTGCTCGGCGATGCCCAGTTCGGCGCAGATGGCGCGGGCGAGGTCGACATGGAAGCCCGACAGCCGGCCGGACTTGTCGATGAAATTGAACGGCGGGAAATCGGTCGTCGTCAGGAAGCGCAGGCGCGGCAGCGTCGACAGGTCCGGCTTGGGCAGCCGTTCCTTGCTGTCCCACAGCACCGGCACCTGCGGTTCGGCCGATCGGGCCGGGCCGGGCAGTGCTGCGAGCGACATGACGATCGCAAGCATCAGCGGTGCGGGGTTCATGGCTGCTCCGGGCCTCGGTTGCCGCGCAGCCGGCATGGACGCGCGTTATGGTGATGTCAGGCAGAAGCTTTAACGTCGTCATTGCGCTTAGGCAAAGCGATTGTGCAGCAACACACGACAAGGGACGCAACCCCCACAGCAGAAACAACAATTTACATTAATTAGTCGGCGTCTCACCCATTCGGGGCATGGCCTCAAAGGGGCTAATATGCATAATCGCGCTCGGGGAATTGCAGCATGGGGGTGTTGCAATGGAACTGGACCGGTCGCCTTGGGGAGGACGCGCCTATGCGTGCGGGCTGCTTGATGCAGCTGGCGTGGCTTGGTTCGATTACTGTCGTAGTATCCAAATTTACGGCTCGCAGGCCGTGGGTGCGTGATGGTTGCGGTTGACTCCAGTCACGCGACCATCCGCCCCATTTTTTCTGCGCCGGAGCTGCGCCCTGCACAGCCCTTCCTCGAAGAAGCCAGTGAGAATGGGCTGGCCGCAACTGATCTGTTGACGGACTTCCCGGCAATTCACCGGGTGCTGGATGAACTCGGAGTGTCGAACCCTGATCGCGCCGTGTTAGCTGCGGAGGCGTTTTTCCAGGGAACCACCTTCCAGACGGAACTCTTGGCATCAGGAAAGGTGGCGGAAACCGCCTATTTTGCCGCGATGGCGCGAGGGGTTGGTCTCGATTACATCGCCGTGATCGAGCCGGAGCATTTGCTGATCGATGACGAGGCCTGTCTGGAGCAGCTTGACGCCAACCATCGTGTCATGTTTGCGGAAATCAGGGACGGATGGTGCCGCCTTGCCAAGGTCGTGGCGCCGCACGAGGGCGGCTGGAAGGCGCTGGCGCATAGCTTGCGAAGCAGGCCGGAGATGCGCGCCGGCGTCAAGGTGACGGCTCCGTCGGTGTTGCGCTCAGCTCTGCTGGCACGCTCGCGTCAGATCCTGACGCGGCGAGCGCGAGATCATCTCGCCGATACCAGATCGGATTGTTCGGCTCGGGATATCATTTGGCCATGGCAGGCATTTTCTCTGGGTGTTCTGAGTGGATTTCTGCCGGTCGCGCTGATCACCATACCGCTGCTCATCCTGACTGCTATGCATCTGTTGCTCGTCAGCTTCTTCATCGCCTGTTCTGCCTTGCGCGCGATTGCAGCGGCAGCATTGCCCAAGGCAAGGCGGGTGAAGATCTCGCTGCCGATGTCATCGGAATTGCCGGTTTATACGGTCCTCGTCGCGCTCTACGACGAAGCCGAAGTCGTGCCGCAGTTGCTCGTCGCATTGGGCCGGCTGCAGTGGCCGCGTAGCAAGCTTGAAATCAAGCTTGTCTGTGAACAGGACGATGCCAGCACGATCGCTGCCATCGCCGCCCACAACTTGCGCCCCTATGTCGAGCTCATTTTGGTGCCGCCGTCATTGCCAAGGACCAAACCCAAGGCGCTCGCCTATGCCTTGCCGCTGACTCGCGGTGAACTGGTCGTGCTTTACGACGCCGAAGACCGACCCGACCCCATGCAACTGGCTGAAGCATGGCAGCGCTTCCATCGGTCCGGCAACGACCTTGCCTGCCTCCAGGCGCCGCTGGAGATTGCCAACCGCCGCACGAGCCTGATCGCCAATATGTTCGGTTTCGAATACGCGGCCCTCTTCCGTGGCCTTTTGCCATGGCTCGCCAACAACCGAATCTTGCTGCCTCTGGGTGGCACATCCAATCATTTCCGCCGCGATGTGCTGGAGGCGACGGGAGGATGGGATCCGTTCAACGTTACCGAGGATGCAGACATCGGATTGCGGCTGGCACGCAGCGGCTACCGTTGCGAGACGCTGACCTTGCCAACGCGGGAAGACGCACCGGAGACCATGCGGGAATGGCACAACCAGCGTGTCCGCTGGCTCAAGGGCTGGATGGTGACATGGCTGGTGCACATGCGCCATCCGCGCGCGCTGGCTCGGCAGCTGGGGCCGGTTTCGTTTATCGTAACGCAGATATTGTTTGTGGGGATGGTGTTTTCCTCATTGATGCATCTGGTTCTGGCGATGACATTGATCGCCCTGTCGGTGCAGATCGCCCTAGATCAGCCATGGGGCATCTGGCAGACGCGGCTTGTCGCGCTCGACATTGCAAGCGTGATCCTTGGGTATTTCTGCTTCCTGTTTCTGGGCTGGCTGGTGCTTGAACCCAAGGAGCGACGTGGCTTCTGGAAGCTGTGCCTGTTCACGCCAGTGTATTGGACAATGCTGTCCTTTGCGGCATGGCGCGCTGTGATTGAGCTGGTGCGGCGTCCGCACCACTGGGCGAAGACGCCGCATCGCAAGGCGCGGAGCGCTTAGCGCATCGGCCCGAAAATCGGAATCGATTTTCGGAAACGACGATGCACAGATATAAAGAGTTAGAGTCCATACGGACGCACGCCGCCCTAGTCCTTCAGGAATTTCAGGCCCTCGGCGATGATCTTGCCATCGGGCCTGCCGACAGCGTCAAGATCGCGCCCGTCATAGGCTAGCGCCCGCAGGATATGGCGGATGACCGCGATGCGGCTGCGTCGCTTGTCGTTGGCCTGGACGACGATCCACGGCGCGTGCGGGGTGTGGGTCTTTTCGACCATCAGGTTGAGCGCCTTGGTGTAGTCGTCCCATTTGCTGATGCCGGCGATGTCCATCGGCGAGAACTTCCAGCTTTTGAGCAGGCTGTGGCGCCGGTCATGGAAGCGCTTTAGCTGCATCTCCTGGCTGATGTCGAGCCAGAACTTGAAGAAGTGGATGCCCTCGTTGACGACCATCTTCTCGAAGTTCGGGGTTTCGTCGAGGAACTGGCGGTGCTGCTCGGGCGTGCAAAAGCCCATGACAGGCTCGACGCCGGCGCGGTTGTACCAGGAGCGGTCGAAGGTGACGAACTCGCCCGAGGTCGGGAACTGCGCGACATAGCGCTGGAAATACCATTGGCCGCGCTCGGTTTCGGTCGGCTTGGTCAGCGCAACGTTGCGCGCCGTACGCGGGTTCATGTATTCGCGCACCGCAGCGATGGTGCCGCCCTTGCCGGCGGCGTCGCGGCCCTCGAACAGGACAAGCACGCGCTTGCCGGCGGCCTGCAACCAGGCCTGCAGCTTGACCAGCTCGATCTGCAGCTGTTCGATCGTCTGTCCGTATTCCTTCTGCGGCAGCTTGTCGTCATAGGGATAGTTGCCCGACGTCAGCGCCTTCTTGTCGACCCAGTCAGGCAGGATGGGGTCGTTGATGTCGAAGCTGCGCTCGTCCTTGCCGATCTTGATCTCGACCGGGCCGGCGACGGGCGGCGCATCGACCTTAACCGCGGCGCTGGCGGCGTTGTCCTTCTTGCTTTCCTTGTCTTTTTTCATGACCTCGGCACCTTTCCAGCTCGGCAAGTCATGCTATTGGGTGGCATGGGAGCGGTCCAGAGGCTTCTTGCAGGCGCATCGGAAACGTTCGTATGGCAGAGACCACCACGCAGACGAAGGCCAGGCGCACGGCGCGGATCGGGGTCGGCCGGCTTTACCAGAACCGATGGATGCTGGCTGCGGCTATCCTTGCTGTCCTTGCCGTTCGCTTCTTCGGCGGCGTCTCCATGCCCTTCACGGTTGCGACGATCGCAGCACTGGTGCTCTTTGCGCTTGTTGCGCCGCGCACGCCGGCAGCCCGACGATTGGCCGAGGCCAGCGCGGTCGACCGCTTGCCGCTCGACCGGCTGTCGGGCGAAAAGCTGGCGGCGGCCGTTGCCGATCCGCTCATCATCTTCGACCGCGACGGCACGGTGGTGCATGCCAACGCCGCAGCGGAAACCGCCTTCGGCGCGATCAGGCCCGAATTGCCGCTGCTGCTGAAGTTCCGTGCCCCCGAGATGCAGGCGCTGATCGAGGCTGTACTGGCGGGCGAGGGCAACGGGCAGGCGACCGACTATGTCGAGCGCGTTCCGTTCGAGCGTGTCTACCGTGTCACCGCATCAGCGGTCGGGCGTGGCACCGGGCTGTTCGTGCTGGCGTTCAAGGACCAGAGCGAGGCGCGCCGCATCGACCGCATGCGTGCCGACTTCATCGCCAATGCCAGCCATGAATTGCGCACGCCGCTGGCCTCCATCGCCGGTTTTGTCGAGACGCTGCGTGGTCCCGCACGCAACGACCCAAATGCGCGCGACCAGTTCCTGCAGATCATGCAGAACCAGACCGGACGCATGGCCCGCCTGATTGACGATCTCCTGTCGCTGTCGCGGCTGGAGATGAAGCCCTATCTCAAGCCCGGCGTCCGCGTCGACCTGCGCCAGACCGTGGAAGCCGTCATTGCCTCGCTTGGCCCGCTGGCCGGCGAGACCGGCGTGGTTGTCGAGCGTGACTTCGGCGACGGGCCGTTCGAAGTTCACGGCGACCGCGACGAGCTGTTCCAGGTGTTCCAGAACCTGCTCGAAAATGCCTGCAAGTACGGCCAGTCAGGTGGACGCGTGCAGGTGACGATGCGGCGGACGAGCGAAGGTGGCGAGCCGGAGATTGAAGTGACGGTCCGCGATTTCGGCCCGGGCATTCCGGAAGAGCATATCCCGCGCGTCACCGAGCGGTTCTATCGCGTCGATGTCGAAACCAGCCGCGCCCAGAAGGGTACGGGCCTTGGCCTGTCGATCGTCAAGCATATACTGACGCGGCACGGCGCAAGGCTGTCGATCCGCTCGAAGCTGGGCGAGGGCGCCGCCTTCACCGTGCATTTCCCTGTCCCCTAACGGCAAGCAAGCTCGCCTGGTGCAGGCCGCATCGACCGCTTGATACGAGCGGGCGGTTGCCGCAATGCGCCTTGATAATTCGTGTTGACTCTAATTAGAAGAATTTCTAATTAATGTTGTTGACACAATCAGCGGCAGCCAGATGGGCATCAACGCGGTCTTCGAGGCACTTTCACATCCGGTCCGGCGCAAGATCCTGGCGCTGCTCAAGAATGGGCCGCTGAGTGCCGGCGAGCTCGCCGGGCATTTCGACCTGACCAAGCCAACGCTGTCGGTGCATTTCAACAAGCTCAGGGAAGCCGAGCTGGTCGCTGTCGAACGGCGCGGCACGAGCCTGATCTACCACCTCAACACATCGATCCTCGAAGAGGCCCTCGCCGGGCTTCTCAGCCTGAAGGACCCGGAAACATGAACCAGGCCTTGTTTTCGCGCATCAACCTTGCGCTTGCGGCGGCACTCGTTGTGGTCACTCTTGCCGGCTACCTGCTGGTGCCGGCTGGGATGCCGTTGCCGATCCATTGGGGGCCGAGCGGCGAGGCCGACGCATTCTGGCCGCGCAACACAGCATTACTGCTGGCGCCGGTGGCGGTTGTCGTGCTGTCGGCGCTGCTCGCCGTCATCGGCAACCGCGCCGGGCCGGAGCAGATGGCGTCGAGCAAGCATGCCTTTGCGACGGTCATACCCGTCATGACCGGGCTGATGCTGGCGATCCAGAGCTCGATCGTGCTGATCGGCCTCGGCTACCCCGACCAGATGGTGCGCGTCATCACGCTTTGCCTCGGCGTCATGCTGATACTGCTGGGCAATGTCATGCCAAAGACGCAGCCCAATGCCATCGCCGGGGTGCGCCTGCCATGGATCATGAACGATCCCGCCCTGTGGCGGGCGACGCAGCGGCTGACCGGCTTGCTGTTCGTTGCCGGCGGCATGATGCTGGTTATCTGCGCCATGCTGGTGCGGCAACCGACCTGGCTGATCGTCGCACTGCTGGCAGCGTTCCTGGTGCCATTGGTTGTCGGCAGCGTCTACAGCTACCGACTGGCCCATCGCATGCGGTGATCGCGCCGAAGCCGGCAAAATTGTATCATCGCGGCCCTGCAGACGCGGATTTCGCTAAATGCCCCCACGGTTTCTTTTTTCCGTCATGCGGCTAGCGTAAAGCGCTAGATTCAGGATCACGATTCCCGGACGGGAAGCGACGAAAGAAAATTCGGCCATGCAGTCACAACACATAGTCAGTGCCTACGACGACGAGCTGAAGTTCCTGGCGCGGAAGATCGCCGCGATGGGCGGCCAGGCCGAGCGCATGGTCGACCAGGCGATCGCCGCCCTGGTCAATGCCGATCCGGCACTTGGCCAGAGAGTGATCCAGGACGACGTCGTGCTCGACGAGGCCCAGCGCGAGATCGACGACAAGGCGATCCTGATCATCGCCCGGCGCCAGCCGATGGCGACCGACCTGCGCGAGATCATCGGCGCGATCCGCATTTCGGCCGATCTCGAACGTGTCGGCGACCTCGGCAAGAACATTGCCAAGCGCGTCTCGGCGGTGGCCGAGGGCCGGCAGCCCAACAGCCTGTTCCGCGGCCTGGAGGCGCTGGCGGAGCTTGCGCTGACGCAGCTCAAGGAAGTTCTCGATGTCTATGCCTCGCGCTCGGTCGAGCGCATCGGCTTCGTGCGCGATCGCGACGAGCAGATCGACGCCATGTACACCTCGCTCTTCCGCGAGCTGTTGACCTACATGATGGAAGATCCGCGCAACATCACGCCGTGCACGCACCTGCTGTTCGTGGCCAAGAACATCGAGCGCATCGGCGACCACGCCACCAACATCGCCGAGACGATCTACTACATCGTGACCGGCGAGCAGATGCCACCCGAGCGTCCCAAGGAAGACAAGAGCCACCGCGTCACGCTGGAAAGCGGGGGAAAGCCCGGCTGAGTCGCGCGCCAGCAGGCTCTTCTGTGACGGGTGGTGAAGGTTTAGAATAGTCTCCGATTGGCGGGCCTCGCAGGGGTGCAGCATGACCGAACTTGCCAGGAAGTTCGACAAGGACCCCGAGCTGGAAGGCGGCGTCGTCGCGTCTAGCGTCTATTTCGGCGGACGCCGCATTGCCGATATCCCCATCGAGGAAGCCGGAATCTGGGCGACCAAGGAAGGCCACGTCGTGTGGATCGGCCTGTTGGAGCCGGATCGAGAGCTGCTGCTCAGGGTGCAGCGGCAGTTCAATCTGCATGACCTCGCCATTGAAGACGCCGAGCATCCCCATCAGCGCCCCAAGATCGAGCAATATGGCGATGCCCTGTTCATCGTCGCGCGCACGGCGCAACTGGTGCAGGGCCGGGTCAATTTCGGCGAGACGCATATGTTCGTCGGCAAGGGCTACATCGTCAGCGTCCGCCATGGTGTCTCGACGTCCTACGCGGCCGTCCGCCAGCATTGGGAATCCTGTCCCTCGGCGCTGGCCAAGGGCGAGGACTTCATCCTCTACGCGATCCTGGATTTCATCGTCGATAACTACATGCCGGTGCTCGAGCAGATCGAAGAAGAGGTCGACCTCATCGAGGACGGCGTGCTGGCGCGGCCGATGACGGCAAAGGATATCGAGCGGCTCTACATGCTGCGCCGTGATCTGCTGCGCCTGCGCAATGCCGCCGGCCCGCTTGTCGAGGTCTGCCGCCGCCTGACCAGTGCCGACCTGCCGCAACTGCGCCCGGCGATGCACCCGCTGTTTCGCGATGTCACCGACCACATCCGCACGGTGCTGGAAAAGGTCGACAATCTGCGCGAGGTGCTGGCCTTCGCCTTCGAGGCAAGCCTTCTGGTCGGGCAGAGCCAGGAAACCGCGATCGCCAAGAAGCTGGCCTCATGGGCGGCGATCCTGGCGGTGCCGACCGCACTTGCCGGCATTTACGGCATGAACTTCAACGACATGCCGGAGCTGCATTTCGAATACGGCTATCCCACAGTCCTTGTCGCCATCGTGACGATCTGCTCGATCTTGTACTGGCGCTTCAGGAAGAACGGGTGGCTGTGAAAAGAGCGAATAGCGAATAGCGAGTAGCGAAAGAAAAAGCCCCGGAACGCTTGACGATCCGAGGCTCTTCAAAATTGTACTATTCGCTATTCGCTATTCGCTATTCGCTATTCGCTATTCGCTATTCGCTCAGCGCGAGCGGCGACGCTCCGAGGCCGGCTGGAAGGCGATCTTCGAGTGGTAGCCGCAGTAAGGGCCGCTCTCGCCGGCTTCGTTGCCGCAGAAGCTGAACTCTTCGCTCAGCGGATCGCCGTTCGGCCACTTGCAGGTACGCTCGCTGAGCTGGACAAGCTGCAGGCGGCGCGAGATCGGCACCACGACATTTTCGACCGGGCGAATGTAATGGCGGGCAACCGGCTCGACCTCGAACTGCGCCTGCAGCGCCGTGGCGCCGATGCTGGCGGTCACGGTACGCGTCGCGGTCACGGTGCGCTGCACCGATTTGGTCGCGGTCGTTGCTTGCGTCGTCTTCTTTTGGCGTGCCGGAGCAGCCGTTGCGCGGCCGCGGCTCGACAGCTTCAGGCGGTGAACCTTGCCGATGACGGCATTGCGGCTCACACCGCCCAATTGCGCCGCGATCTGGCTCGCGCTCAGACCTTCCGACCACAATTTCCTGAGAAGTTCGACCCGCTCGTCAGTCCAGTTCATGAGACAGTGCTCCTGATTTAACGCGCAGAATTCGGAATCCTTTTCCGTCCCGGCAAGCCGGGTGGACACCACATCTATTCGGTGAATATGTCCGCCGCACGAAATCTAGTTATTTCTCAATTACAATTACCGATGCGCCGAGTCCGTGACAAGAGTCGCGGAGGCTTTGCGATTCGGTTTTTGCGGTTTTCCCCAACTTGCCGATGTAACGTGGCTACATGGCAACGGGTGGCTTGGATTGCATCGCCCTAAGCGACGTTTTCGTTGACTTCATGGCAGAAAAACCTGATATAGCCGCAGGCCGCCCCTCTGAGGCGGCTTTTTGATTTTTTCCGGTTTCGGAGAGACATATAATGAGCGGATCGGCGCTTTTCGAGACGTTTGCTCGTGCACCTCTGGCTTTCGAGCGAGGCGAGGGCTCCTGGCTGATCACCGAGGGCGGTGAGCGATATCTCGATTTCGCTGGTGGCATCGCGGTGAATTCGTTGGGCCACAGCCATCCGCATCTGGTCGAGGCGCTGACCGAGCAGGCCGCAAAGCTGTGGCATGTCTCCAACCTGTACCAGATCCCCGGCCAGAGCCGGCTGGGCGAGCGCCTGGCCGAAAACTCCTTCGCCGATCGCGTCTTCTTCACCAATTCGGGTGCCGAGGCGCTTGAGTGCGCGATCAAGACCGCGCGCCGCTACCAGTATGTCAACGGCCACCCCGAGCGCTACCGCGTCGTTACCTTCGAGGGCGCCTTCCACGGCCGCACGCTGGCGACAATCGCCGCCGGCGGCCAGGCCAAGTACCTCGAGGGCTTCGGCCCGAAGGTCGAAGGCTTCGACCAGGTTGCCTTCGACGACATCGATGCGGCAGAAAAGCTGATCGGCCCCGAGACCGCGGCGATCCTGCTCGAGCCGGTGCAGGGCGAGGGCGGCATCCGTCCGTTCCCGACGCAGTCGCTGAAGCGCCTGCGCCAGCTGTGCGACAAGCACGGCCTGCTGCTGATTTTCGACGAGGTCCAGTGCGGCATCGGCCGGACCGGCAAGCTGTTTGCCCATGAATGGGCCGGCGTCAATCCCGACCTGATGGCGATCGCCAAGGGTATCGGCGGCGGTTTCCCGATGGGTGCCTGCCTTGCCACCGAAGAGGCTGCGAGTGCGATGACCGCCGGCGTCCACGGCACGACCTTTGGCGGCAATCCGCTCGCCATGGCAGTCGGCAATGCCGTGCTCGACGTCGTGCTCGAGGAGGGCTTCCTCGACGAGGTCAGCCGCAAGGCGCTGCTGATCAAGCAGGGCCTCGCCGCCATCGCCGACGAATTCCCCGATGTGATCGAGGACATCCGCGGCTCCGGCCTGATGCTCGGTCTCAAATGCACCATGCCCAACACCAAGGTGAACATGGCGCTGCGTGACCACAAGCTGCTTGCGGTGCCGGCTGGTGATAATGTGATCCGCCTGCTGCCGCCGCTGACGACCAGCGACGCGGACATCCAAGAGGCGCTAGCGCGCATTCGCGCCGGAGCTGCCAGCCTCTCCAAGGCCGCCGCCAGCGGCGGCTGAACCCAAGGAAGTTACATGACCAGCGGGATTCGCCATTTCACCGACCTCTCGGCACTTTCCGGGAGTGACCTTCGCGGGATTCTCGACGACGCCGCGGTGCGCAAGGCGCGCCTGAAGGCCGGCGAGCGATCGAAGCCGCTGGAAGGCAAGGTGCTGGCGATGATCTTCGACAAGCCGTCGACGCGCACGCGCATCTCGTTCGACGTTGGCATGCGCCAGCTCGGCGGCGAGACCATCATGCTGACCGGCACCGAGATGCAGCTTGGCCGCTCCGAGTCGATCGCCGACACCGCCAAGGTGCTGTCGCGCTACGTCGATGCGATCATGATCCGCACCACAGCCCATGACCGGCTGATCGAGCTGACCGAAAACGCGACAATCCCCGTCATCAACGGCCTGACCGACGACACCCACCCGTGCCAGCTGATGGCCGATATCCTGACGTTCGAGGAACATCGCGGGCCGGTGCGCGGCAAGACCTTTGCCTGGACCGGCGACGGCAACAACGTGCTGCACTCGCTGCTCGAGGCCTCGGCCCGCTTCAGCTTCAACGTCAACATCGCCGTGCCCGAAGGCAGCGAGCCGGAAGAGAAGTACATCGACTGGTCGCGCGCCAATGGCGGCAAGGTGATGATCACCCGTTCGGCCGAGGATGCGGTGCGCAATGTCGACGCCATCGTCACCGACTGCTGGGTGTCGATGGGCCAGGAGCATCGTGCCCGCGGCCACAATGTGTTCCTGCCCTATCAGGTCAATGCCGACCTGATGAAGCACGCCAAGCCCGACGCGCTGTTCATGCACTGCCTGCCGGCCCATCGCGGCGAGGAAGTGACCGACGACGTCATCGACGGCCCGAACTCGGTGGTCTTCGACGAGGCGGAAAACCGGCTGCATGCGCAGAAGGCCGTGCTCGCCTGGTGCCTGGGCGCTTGAATGCCTGATCTGCCGCCCCTATCTGGTGCGGGATCAAGTCAATCTATTGGCGTTAGCGCCTCGTTCTGCGACCATCGGCAGGCCCGAGGGTCGCGGAACCAATCATACAGGATGAGTTCCAGTGGCTGAGACCGAACGCAAGCTCGGCGAATTTGGGTTCGCCGGCGACGACCATGTTGTTCCATTCGCGGTGGAGCCGCTCGACGTGCGCGGGCGCACAGTCCAGCTCGGCCCGCTGCTCGACCAGATTCTTGAACGGCACGACTATCCGGAACCGGTGGCCAGGCTTCTGGCCGAGGCCTGCGTGGTCACCGTGCTGCTCGGAACATCGTTGAAATTCGAAGGCAAGTTCATTTTCCAGACCCGCACCGACGGGCCCGTGGACATGCTGGTCGCCGACTTCACCACGCCGCATTCGCTGCGTGCCTACGCACGATACGATGCCGACCGGGTCGATGCGGCGATCGCGGCAGGCATGACTTCACCCGAAGATCTGCTGGGCAGCGGTGTTCTTGCGCTGACCATCGACCAGGGCGAGCACACCCAGCGCTACCAGGGCATCGTCGAGCTGAACGGCATCACGCTGGAAGAGGCGGCGCGCGCCTATTTCCGTCAGTCGGAGCAGATCCCGACCGATGTGCGCCTTTCGGTGGCAAAGCTGGTCCTGCCGGCCGAAGGCGGCCCGCGCGAGCATTGGCGCGCCGGTGGCCTTCTGGCGCAGTTCCTGCCTGACTCGCCCGAACGCCGGCGCGTGGCCGACATCCATGGCGGCGACGGCGACGAGCGCGACGTGGCGGTCCACCCGGACGACAATTCCTGGCAGGAGCTTCTGGCGCTGGTTGGAACCATCGAGCCGACCGAACTGATCGACCCGACCGTCGGCACCGAGAGGCTGCTCTACCGCCTGTTCCACGAGCATGGCGCGGTCGTCTATGAAGGCGTGCGCGTCGTCGATGAATGCTCGTGCTCGAGCCAGAAGATCAAGGGCATCCTGCAAGGTTTCACGGCTGAAGAGATCACCAACAGCGTCGAGGACGGCGTCATCCGGGTCGCTTGCGAGTTCTGCTCGAAGTCCTACGAGTTTGATCCCGCCGAGTTCGCGCCGGTCCAGTAGCTCGACCCTGCGGTTGAAGCTGGCCGAAAGCCGGTGCCGACTTTTCGTGACCCTGCTCTAGTTCAGCCTGTGCCAGGCGTCGGGCAGGTCGAGCGAGAAGGCGGGAATGGCGATGTCGAACATCTCGCCCGCCTCGTTGCGCATGGTATAGCGCCCGACCATGATGCCTGACGGCGTCGAGAGCGGGCAACCGGACGCATATTGATAGCTGTCACCGGGATTGAGTTCGGGCTGGTCGCCGACCACGCCCGGGCCGCGGACTTCCTCGACCCGGCCCGAGGCATCGGTGATGTGCCAGTAGCGCGACAACAGCTGGACGAATTCATCCGAGTTGTTTTCGATGGTGACGCGGTAGCCCCAGACATAGCGGTTTTCCGACGGCTCCGACTGGTCCACCAGGTAGAAGGGCTCGACCTCGACCGCGATGTTGCGGGTGATTGCGCGATACATATGCTGCGCTCCTTGGCCTGCACATTGACAGAGTCCGCCGCACGAGGCGGCGGGTCAACTGCTCTTAGACAAAATCACGCCGATTGTGATGACTGTGCGGTGGATTTCACCTTGCCGACGCATCGGAGGGCGGCGCTCCGGCTTGTGGAGCGCCGTCCTCTTTCGGTGCGTTTAGCGAGCCGCCTTCAGCGCATCGCCGATGTCGTTGAGCAGGTCGTCGGCGTCTTCGAGGCCGACCGACAGGCGCAGCGTGCCGTCGTCGATGCCGAGTTCGGCACGGGCCTCGTCGCTGAGGTTCTTGTGCGTCGTCGTCGCCGGATGGGTGATCAGGCTCTTCGAGTCGCCGAGATTGTTCGAGATCAGGATGATGTTGAGCGCATTTTCGAAGGCGAAAGCCGCCTTCTTGCCGCCCTTGACGTCGAAGCAGATCAGCGTCGAGCCGCCCGACATCTGCTTCTTGACGATGTCGGCCTGAGGATGGTCGGCCCGGCCCGGATAGATCAGGCGCGACACCTCGGGACTTTCGGCCAGGAAGTCGGCGATCTTGCCGGCGGTCTCGGTCTGCTGGCGCACGCGCAACGGCAGGGTTTCGAGGCCCTTGAGCAGCGTCCAGGCGTTGAACGGCGACAGGCTCGGGCCGGTGTGGCGGAAATAGTCGTGCAGGTTCTCGTCGATCCACTTCTTGTCCGACAGGATCACGCCGCCAAGGCAGCGGCCCTGGCCGTCAATGTGCTTGGTGGCCGAGTAGACGACGATATGGGCGCCGAGTTCGAGCGGCTTCTGCTGCATCGGCGTGGCAAAGACGTTGTCGACGACCAGACGCGCGCCGATCGAATTGGCAAGCGCCGCGACGGCAGCGATGTCGACGACTTCGAGCGTCGGGTTGGTCGGGCTTTCCAGGAAAAACAGCTTGGTGTTGGGCTGGACCGCCTTTTCCCAGTTCTCGATCAGCGTGCCGTCGACCAGCGTCGCCTCGATGCCGTATTTCGGCGCCAGCGTCTCGACGACCCAGCGGCAGGAGCCGAACAAAGCGCGGGCGGCAACGATATGGTCGCCGGCCTTGAGACCGCACAGGATCGCGGCCGTGACCGCAGCCATGCCGGAAGCAGTGGCACGCGCGTCTTCAGCGCCTTCGAGCGCGCACATGCGCTTTTCGAACATGTCGACGGTAGGATTGGCGTAGCGCGAATAGATGAAACCCGGGCTCTCGCCCTTGAAGCGGGCCTCGGCACTTTCGGCGCTGTCATAGACATAGCCCTGGGTGAGGAAAATCGATTCCGAGGTTTCGCCGAAGCCGGAGCGGAGGGTGCCGCCATGGACGAGGGTGGTCTGGGGTTTCCAGTTACGCTGCTTTTCAGAGCTCATAGCCAAATCCAAATACAAAAAAACCGGCCGCGAAAAGTCGCAACCGGTCCACAACGCGGCCCTTTAGCGACTTGTTTAACGTGGCTGCAAGCCGACCGGCCAAATCACCACGGGATAAATGTCCTTTAGACCCGCAGCCTGCTTGCGTCAATTGCGCGGACGACTAAACGTTTTGGGCCACGCACAAGACCCCGAAAACGGTCGGGATCCAGCCGCCTCGGCTCGCCATTCGGGCTCTTGGCGCTGTAGAGGAGTGAGGCAATTGCGGCAGTCGGGCATTCTTCCGGATCAGGATATCGCGGCCCTGTTCGCATCTGGCGCGCTCAAGGCGCCGCCGCTCGATGTCGACCAGATCCAGCCGGCGAGCCTGGATCTCAGGCTGGGCGCGACCGCATTCCGCACCCGCGCCAGCTTCCTGCCGGGACCCAATTCGCTGGTGTCGGAAAAGCTCGACCGGCTCAAGCTGCACGAGATCGACCTGACAAACGGCGCGGTGCTGGAAACGGGCTGTGTCTACATCGTGCCGCTGTTGGAGAGCCTTGCGCTGCCGGCCGAGATTTCGGCCTCGGCCAACCCGAAGAGCTCGACCGGCCGCCTCGATATCTTCACCCGCGTGATGACCGACCGCGGCCAGGAGTTCGACAAGATCCCGGCCGGCTACAACGGCCCGCTCTATCTCGAAGTCAGCCCGCGCACCTTTCCGATCGTCGCGCGCAAGGGGTCGCGCCTGTCGCAGATCCGCTTCCGCAAGGGCAATGCGCTGCTGTCGGAGACGGAGCTCAACGCGCTGCATGTGTCCGACCGTCTGGTCGCCATTGATCCGCCCAATATCTCGGGCGGCGGCATCGCGTTGTCCATCGACCTGGCTGGCGAAGTGGGCAGCATCGTCGGCTATCGCGGCAAGCACCACACGGGCCTCGTCGACGTCGACAAGCGCGCGGCCCAGAAGGTCGTCGATTTCTGGGAGCCGATCTACAATCACGGCGCCGAGGAACTGGTGCTCGACCCGGACGAATTCTACATCCTTGTGTCGCGCGAGGCTGTGCACGTGCCGCCGCTCTACGCCGCCGAGATGACGCCGTTCGACCCGCTGGTCGGCGAATTCCGTGTCCACTATGCCGGCTTCTTCGATCCCGGCTTCGGCCACTCCAGTGCTGGTGGCACCGGCAGCCGCGCCGTACTCGAAGTGCGCAGCCACGAAGTGCCCTTCATCCTGGAGCACGGCCAGGTCGTCGGCCGCCTTGTCTACGAGCGCATGCTGGCGCGCCCGAAGGCGCTCTACGGCACCGATCTCGGCTCCAACTACCAGGCCCAGGGGCTAAAGCTCTCCAAGCATTTCCGCATGGACTGACCCTACGTCACGGTGCGCCAACCTTAGTCTGCTTGTCCATTTCAAGCCGCTGTGCTTGGCTGGAGCCAGGACGCTCGGATAAGGGCGCCTGGCAAATGGAGAGGATCATGCAGATTTCGTGGAAGTTCGCTTGCGCTGCGTCGCTCGCAGCGCTGTTGTCGGCTGCCGGCGGCGCCTGGGCGCAGGACGCGGCAAAGCTCAAGATCGCCACCGAAGGCGCCTACCCGCCCTTCAACAGCCTGACCGCCGACGGCAAGCTCATCGGCTTCGACGTCGATATCGCCAACGCGCTGTGCACGCAGATGAAGGTCGAGTGCGAGATCGCCGCCCAGGATTGGGACGGCATCATTCCGGCCCTGCAGGGCAAGAAATTCGACGCCGTCGTTGCCTCGATGACCATCACCGAGGAGCGCAAGAAGCAGGTGCTGTTCACCGACAAATACTACACCACGCCGCTGGCGCTGATCGCGGCAAAGACCTCCGAGTTGACCTCGCCGGAGCCCGACGCGCTGAAGGGCAAGACGGTGGGCGCCCAGGCATCGACCACGCAGAGCATCTATGCCGAGGACCACTACGCCAAGGCCGGCGCCGAGGTGAAGCTCTACCCGACGCAGGACGAGGCCGTGGCTGACCTCACCAACGGCCGGCTCGATGCGGTCGTCGCCGACAAGTTCGTGCTCGTCGACTGGATGAAGACCACCGGGCAGGATTGCTGCAAGATGATCGGCGATCTCAAAGGCACCGAGTCCGAGACCGGCATCGCCGTGAACCTGGAAAACGCAGCCTTGCGCGACAAGCTCAACGCGGCCATCGACGCCATCGTCAAGGACGGCACCTACGCCAAGATCAACGCCAAGTATTTCGACTTCGATATCTACGGCGCTGATTGAGGATTAAGACTGACAACCGGGCCGGGCGCGTCTTGCGGCCGGCCTTTCGTTTCAGGGGCAGTCGTTCGCTGCCGGGCTGACGTCGTGGCCCCCGAACAAAGAAGCGTCGCCTCAGGTGATCTCAGTTGTGCAAGGTCGTTTGAGGGGGGATTGGAGCGGGTAGCGGGAATCGAACCCGCGCGTTCAGCTTGGGAAGCTGACAGGCTACCATTACATCATACCCGCGCGGGCACTTGGTTAGCATCAGCGTTGCTGAACGGCAATCGGGAAACATGGTGTCTTGCTCTGCTATCCGCTGCACCTCCGGGATGGGCGCACTGAAACTGACATGAACATTGCATGCGGACCGGGGGAGAAGACGTGGGTTGGAAACTGAAATCGCTGTTGTTGCGATCGTTGCGGTATCGATTGGAGAAAGTGCGGAGCAGTCAACTGGCCGCCGTTGCCGATTTTCTTAAGCTGGTTCATCCTGTCTCGACGGATCGGCCACTCATTCGCATTGGCGGCAACGGTGATGGAGGTTATTTGATTCCGGATGACCTTGAGGGCGTGAAGTATTGTTTTTCACCCGGTGTTTCAACGACTGCCTCCTTCGAGGAACATTTGATTACCAAGGGCATCAAATGCTTCTTGGCTGACTATTCGGTTGTCGATGCGCCAATCGAGAGCGAAGCGATTGCCTTCACCAAGAAGTTTATTGGCCCAGAAAGCAACGACGTCTTCATGACGCTGAAGGAGTGGGTAGAGTCCAGCGTTGGTTCCGACGATGGTGATCTGGTCTTGCAGATGGACATCGAAGGTGCGGAATATGAGAGCCTTATTGTAGCCGATGAATCATTGCTTGCGAGGTTCAGAATAATTGTTGTCGAATTTCATCGGCTTGATGCGTTGTTTAATACGATGGGGTTCAAGGCAATCAATGGCGTGTTTCAAAAAATACTTAAGAATTTTGATGTCGTCCATATTCATCCGAACAATGGATCGAAAGTACTGACATGTGGCGGAATCGATGTCCCTCCCGCAATGGAGTTTACCTTTCTGCGAAAGGACAGGATTGGCGTGAGGCGTCCAGCTACAACATTTCCCAACCAGCTGGACCGGACGAATGTGCCCGATATGCCCGATTTCCCCCTTCCCAGATGCTGGTATGAAAGAGGAGATGGCGGCCGACGGGCTGCTGGCTATTGCGTTTCCGCATCATCGAGCGTGCTCGCCGTAGCCAGGACAGCGCCATCTCGCCATAGGCACGCGGTTTGAGCTTGCCGCCGAAGCCGGCACGCAGGATCTTGCGGGCCTGGCTGCCGGAATAGCGGGCGAGGATTTCGCGGCAGAAGACGCGCGAGCGAAACTCGGCCGCGAGTTTTGGCGCGTTGGCCAGGAAGATCTCGAACACTCTTGGGTCGCAATAGAACCGGCGCAGCCGCTTGGGCGTTTCGCGGGTGATGAGGTCCAGCACCGACCAGAAGCCGCCATCGAGAATCCAGACATATCTGCCTGCGTTGGCCAGGAGAAAATCGATGTCGGTCAGCGTCGCTTCCTGGGCGAGCCGATAGTATTCCGGTGTTCCGGACCGCAGCGAGGGCGAGCTTTCATGGTTCGAGAAGGCGTTTTCGCCATGCAGCCTGTAGCCAGACAGGACGATGTCGATGAGCGCGCTGCCGCCAAATCCATGGCACATGAAGTTGAAGTAGCCGTCCGCCGAGCGCATGTACCTGGCTTCGCCACCGCGCCGGACAAGCCGCAGGTGAGATGCTCGGTACATGTTTGCCGTGCCGGGGTTCCAATGCCAGCCGCTTGCCGACTTCGGGACGAGTGCGGTTCGCGCGGAGAGCTGCTGGAAGTCCTCATGCGAGACGGTCGGCAGGCGCAGGACGGAGTCTTGGGCGTGCAGATTTCGCGTCTGGCCCTGGCTGCCGGCGACGCTGCCGCTGGCCAGGATGTTTCCGCGCGCGTCCGTCTCCGCGACGCTCGAGGACGTGAAGGCAACGCTCTGCGGCAGCGCCAGATGAGCCTGGACATGCATCGAGGCGTAATTATCGAACAGGACGTCGTCGGCGTCGACGAAGGTGACGAACCCGCCCTTGATCCTGTCCAGTGACCAGAAGGCAGCGCCGAGCTGGCCCAGGTTTTCCGGCAGGTTTGCGACCGTGAACCGGCTGTCGCCAGCGACATGCCTGGCGATCACCTCGGCGCTGTCGTCGGTCGAGCCGTTGTTGATGACCAGGCATTCGAAATGCGGATAGTCCTGCCTTTTGATGGAGTCGATCGTGACGCCGACGTAGCGGGCATAATTCCAGTTGATGACGACGAAGCTGACCAGCGGCGGCTTGATCGAGCCGCCCGAAAACTCGGCGATGCTGCGCCCGCCGATGGTGAGATCGGACGCCGCCGCGTGTTGGGATGGCCTCCACGACTTCCGGATGATGACCTGATAGTCTTGGTGCAGGATCTCGTACTCTCCTGATCTGGCCTGGAGAAAGGCGTCGATGCCGGCCTTGGGCCGCTCGGGGGCGGGTTTGGTGGGCTGCCACAGGTAGTCGTCGAGGATCATGACCCCGCCTGTTGCGAGCAGATCCCAGCTTTGCTGGGCGTCGGTGAAGGCCGAGGCGGCGTGATGGTCGCCGTCGACATAGACGATGTCGAAGCGGCGCGATGCGCGCTGCAGTTCCGACAGCGCCTCGATCGAGAAGGCCTTCAGCTTTTCGAGCCGATGGGCGAAGGGCAGCGTGTTGGCGTCGAAACGCGCCTCCACTTCGGCCATTTTGGTGTGGTGGCGCGAGCCGGCCGTCCTGTGTTCGACGCTGCCTTCGAAAGTGTCGATGCAGGTGAGATGGCAGTTCGGCAGGAACTGCAGGAAAAACAGGGCCGAGCGGCCTTCGAACGAGCCGACTTCCAGAACCCGCAAAGGCTCGTGCGCGCGCTCGCGCAGCAGCTGTTCCCAGACGGGAATGTGATGGGATGTCCAGTCCCGGCTGAAAGCCTTGCCGTCGAAATAGTTCATTCAAACGCGCCTATTGGCCTGGAAATGGTGAGCTTGTAGAAGCATGCGGGACATTGCATGAACCTGCCGACCAGACAACGTCTATAGCGAAAGCAGAGGCCGACGTGCATCCACATAAGCGGGTACTGGTAACAGGCGGCGCCGGTTTTCTTGGCTCGCATCTCTGCGAGCGGCTTCTGGAGGCAGGAGCGCACGTCTTGTGCGTCGACAATTTCTATACGGGCGCGCGCGCCAACGTCGCTCACCTTGCCGAACATCCTCGCTTCGAGCTGATCGATCACGACGTCTGCCAGCCGTTGCATGTCGAGGTTGACGAAATCTACAACCTCGCCTGTCCGGCATCGCCGGTCCACTACCAGCGCGATCCGGTCCAGACCACCAAGACGAGCGTGCTCGGCGCCATCAACATGCTTGGCCTCGCCAAGCGCCTTGGTGCCAGGATACTTCAGGCGTCGACGTCGGAAGTCTATGGCGACCCTGCCATCCACCCCCAGGACGAGACCTACTGGGGCAATGTCAATCCGATCGGCCCGCGCTCGTGTTACGACGAAGGCAAGCGCTGCGCCGAAACGCTGTTCTTCGACTACCGGCGCCAGCACGATCTCGAGATCAAGGTCGCCAGGATCTTCAACACTTACGGGCCGAGGATGCAGCCCGACGACGGGCGTGTCGTCTCCAACTTCATCATGCAGGCGCTGCGCGGAGACAGCATCTCGATCTTTGGCGATGGCACGCAGACGCGGTCGTTTTGTTACGTCGACGATCTTGTCGACGGCCTGATCAGGCTGATGGCCTCGCCCAAGGAATTCACCGGGCCGGTCAACCTCGGCAATCCCGAGGAATTCTCGATGATCGAGCTGGCGAGCGCGGTGGTGAAGGAAACGGGCAGCAGTTCGCGACTGGAGTTTTTTCCCCTGCCCGAGGACGACCCGAGGCAGCGACGGCCCGACATCGCCTTGGCCGGCACCTTGGGCTGGCGGCCGCGAACTGCGTTGACCGAAGGCTTGCAACGCACGGTGGTCTATTTCCGGGATCAACTGCGACATGAAAGCCTGCGTGCCCGGCAGGCGCCAGCTCCTGTTTCGTGACCGGAAAGGCGTCTTCCAACGCGTGAGCGCCTGTATGGTGCGGCTCCACACCTTGATGCTGGCGCGGTTATCACGATATCCCTGTCAGGCTAGAATCGCAGGAGATCGAATTTGTCCGGATTGGCGCGTTTTCTCGGAGACACCCCGCTCAGGGTGTTCATCAAGCTCCTGGTCATCTCCTTCCTCGTCGGCATCGTGATGAGCGCCTTCGGCTGGTCGCCCTTCGACGTGCTCTATGGCATTCGCGATTTCTTCGTCGACATCTGGCGCATGGGCTTCCGCGCCATCGACCGCTTCCTCGGCTATTTCCTGCTTGGAGCCGCGATCGTCGTGCCCGCCTTCATCATCCTCAGGCTGTTCAGCTACCGCAAATAGCTATCGTCTCAGGCGAAGGTTGAAGCTGTTTCGAACAGAACCGCGTGGCGCGCGGCAAGCGCTATGACGTCGGTCGAATAGCCGCCGCCGATCACGCCGCACAGCGGCACCCTGGCGTTGCGGAAATGCTCGATGACAAGGTGTTCGCGCCGGCGCAAACCGGCGTCGCTGAGCGCGAGACGGCCGAGCCGATCCTCGCGATGAGGGTCGACGCCGGCGTTGTAGAACGCGATGTCCCAGCCTCCACGGTGTGACAGCCGCGCCAGAGCGTCGGCCAGCACGTCCAGATAGGCCTCGTCACCGGTGCCGTCGGGCAGGCCGATGTCGAGACTGGATGCGACCTTGCGCACCGGATAGTTCTTGTCGGCGTGCATCGAAAAGGTGAAGACCGACGGATTGCCGGCAAGGATTTCGGCGGTGCCGTCGCCTTGATGCACGTCGAGATCGACGACCAGGATCTTCCCGACCTGCCTGTCTGCGAGCAGCGCCAGGGCTGCCACCGCAACATCGTTGAAGGTACAGAATCCGGCACCTTGCGCGCGCCTGGCATGGTGGCTGCCGCCGGCGGCATTGCAGGCGATGCCATGTTCGAGAGCCAGATGCGCGGCGAGCAGGGTGCCGCCGGCCGCCAACTGGGCGCGGCGCGACACGCGTTCGCCGACCGGAAAGCCGATCTCGCGCTCGATGCGGGGCGGCACGGTGCAGGTCAGCACCTGATCGACATAGGTCGCGTCATGGGCCAGACGCAGGTGCTGGGGCGCGATGACTTCGGGCCGGTTGAGCCCGGCGGTGAGGTCAAGCGCCTCCAGCCGCTCCATCAGGTGGCTGTACTTGCTCATCGGGAAGCGATGATCCGCGGCAAAGCCGGCGTCGTAGTCGGGATGGCTGACGATCTGAAGCGGCATGGAGGAGTGCTGAACCAGGAGAACGAAATCGATTGGAGCCGCAACTTAAATGGTTGCGGGCGTTGGGGAAACCGGGGCATGTGCCCAAACGGGATTCGGCAACAGGGAGGACTTTCGTTGGAATACGCATCGCCAAAGGGCCGCGTGACGCCTTTTTCCGTCACCAACCGCTCGGTGCTGGCGATTGCCGTGCCAATGACCCTGGCCTACCTGACCACACCTTTCATCGGCCTTGTAGGCACCGGCGTCGTCGGACAGTTCGGCGATGCTGCCCTGCTTGGCGGCCTTGCGGCGGGCGCGGTTGCCTTCGACGTCGTCTTCACCAGTTTCAATTTCCTGCGCGCCGGCACGACCGCGCTGGTGGCACAGGCCTTCGGCCGCGGCGATTCGGCGGAAGAGCAGGCGATCTTCTGGCGCGCCGTGGTGATCGCGCTGATCGCCGGCATCGTGCTGGCGCTGACGGCACCGCTGACTTCTCTCGCCGGGCAATGGTTCATGTCGGCCGAGCCCCGCGTCAGCGAGACGCTCGACCACTATGTGCGCATCCGCATGCTGGGCGCACCCTTCGCGCTGATCAACTACGCGATCCTGGGCTACATATTGGGGCGGGGCGAGGGCGGCTTCGCGCTGTTTCTGCAAGCGACGCTGAACGGCGTCAACATCGTGCTTTCGGTCATGCTTGGCCTGCATTTCGGCTGGGGTGTCGAAGGTGTCGCCTGGGCGGCGGTTGCCGGTGAGGCGGCTGGCATGGTCATCGGATTTGCCGTGCTGTTGCGGCGTTTTGGCCGCGAGCCGAAGCTGGCGCGCGGACGTGTCTTCGATGGGGCGGCGTTCAAACGCCTGTTCGTGCTCAACCGCGACATCATGATCAGGTCGCTGTCGTTGCTCGTCGCCTTCGCCCTGTTCACGCGACAGGGCGCACAGTTCGGCACGGTGACGCTGGCTGCCAATGCGGTACTGATGAACTTCTTCATCGCCGCAGGCTTCTTCCTCGACGGCTTCGCGGCCGCCGCCGAGCAGCTTGCCGGCCGTGCCGTGGGCGCGCGCTATGAGCCGGCCTTCCGCAAGGCTGTCTACCTCTGCTCGATCTGGGGCTTTGCGCTGGCCGGCAGCATGACGGCGGCACTTCTGATCTTCGGGGCCGACCTGATCGCGCTGATCTCGACCGCCGAAGACGTGCGTGCGGCGGCAATCGCTTTCCTGCCCTGGGCGGCGTTCACGGCGCTGAGCGGCGTGCTCGCCTTCCAGATGGACGGCATCTTCATCGGTGCCGCATGGTCGCGCGACATGCGCAACATGATGGTGGTTTCGCTGCTGGCGTTCATCGCGGCACTGCTGGTGCTGCCTTCGCATTTCGGCAATGCCGGGCTATGGGCCGCACTTCACCTGCTGCTGATCGTACGCGGCGTGTGCCTGCTGGCGATCCTCAAGCCACGGGTCCGGGCGACGTTTCAGAGCGGTGCCGCCGCCCACTGATCGAGCTTGCTGTCGCGCAGTTCGGAGATGCTCTTGAGCCCCTCGCGTGCCGCGAACTCGGACATGCCGCGCACGATGCGTGCCGGCAGCGACGGGCCGGCATAGACCATTCCGGTATAGAGCTGGACGAGGTCGGCGCCGGCGCGGATCTTTTCGAGCGCGGTCTCGGTCGAATCGACGCCGCCGACGCCGATGATGGCGCGTTGCGGGCCGAGCAGCTTGCGCATGCGCGCGAGCACGGCGGTCGAACGTGCAAACAGCGGCTTGCCCGACAGGCCGCCGGTTTCGCCGGTATGGGCCGGACTGCGCAGCGTTGGACGGGCGATGGTGGTGTTGGAGACGATGACGCCGTCAATGCCCTTTTCGGTGACCTCGGCGGCGATGTCTTCCAACTCGGCCTCGTGCAGGTCGGGCGCGATCTTGAGGAAGATCGGAACCTGATGACCGGCTTCGGCACGGGCGATCATGACGCTGGCCAGCAACTCGGCGAGCTGCTCGCGGGCCTGCATGTTGCGCAGGCCCGGCGTGTTGGGCGAGGAGATGTTGACGGTCAGATACGAGGCATGGCGGGCGAAGCGCTTCACGCCTTTGACGTAGTCGCCGATGCGGTTGGTGCTGTCTTTGTTGGCGCCGATGTTGACACCGACGATGCCGGGCCGTCCGGCACGGGCAATGAGCCGCTTCTCGCAGGCATCGTGGCCTTCATTGTTGAAGCCGAGCCGGTTGATGACGGCGTCGTCCTCGACGAGGCGGAAGATGCGCGGCCTGGGATTGCCGGCCTGCGCCAGCGGCGTCACCGTGCCGACCTCGGCGAAGCCGAAGCCGAGGCCGAGCAATGCGTCGGGCACCTCGCCATTCTTGTCGTAGCCGGCGGCCATGCCAAGCGGATTGGGAACGTCGAGCCCGGCGATCTTCAGCCGCAGGCGGGCATCGCGCGGGGCGCGGCCGCCGACCGGCAGGCCGCAGCGCAGCGCCTTGATCGACATGCCATGCGCGGTCTCGGCATCGAAGCTGAACAGCAGATGCCGGCCAAGACGGTCGAATGCGCTCATGCTTCAAGCTCCGGAAAATCGTGCGCGCCATCGGCCTTGAGCGGCAGGGGGCGAACCCATTTGGCGGCGCTCGGCTCAAGTGGCGCATAAAGATGCGGAAACAGTGCGCCGCCGCGCGAGACTTCGTACTTCAGCGCCGGACCGAGGCGCCCAGCGTCGATGGCGACGAGCAAGAGGTCGCGCTGTCCGGCGAAGTGCTTGGCTGCGGTTTCGACGACTTGTTCGGCGGTCGAGAAATGGATGAAGCCGTCGGCGAGATCGATGGGGGCACCAGTAAAGGTACCGCTGCGTTCGGCGTCGCGCCACATCGCCTCGGGGCAGATCTTGTAGATGGTCTTCGTCATATGCGCGCTATAGGCTGAAAGCATGATGCGGGGAAGGGTGGCATTCATTGCCCCACCGCAATTTGGGCCTATTGCGGCGCGACAATGTCCACCGTCCGCCAATGGAGACAGCCATGCGCCGTGCCTTTCTGATGTTCGTTCCGCTGCTTGCCGGCTTGAGCGCCGGACCGACTCTGGCCGCCGAAACCCAACGCTACCAGATGGAAAAGACCGACAAGGGTTATGTCCGCATGGACACGCAGACAGGCGAGATGTCGATCTGCGAGGAGCGCGACAGCCAGCTGGTGTGCAAGCTCGCTGCGGACGAGCGTTCGGCACTGCAGGACGAGATCGGACGTCTTCAGGGCGAGGTCAAGGCGATCGAGGACCGGGTCGTGAAGCTCGAGAACTCGTTGACCCAGAAGCTGGAATCGACATTGCCGACCGAGGAAGAGTTCCAGAAGAGCATGGGCTACATGGAGCGCTTCTTCCGCAGCTTCATGGGCATCGTCAAGGACATGGAAAAGGAAGAGCAGGCACCGCAGACTGCACCCGCTCCGAACAAGACCTGAGTGCAATTTGTGTCCAGGCAGCCCGAAAGTTGAGCATGAATGGCCAACTCACGGGCCGATTTGACTTTAGCTGCTTGAAAACCCGGCGCCGCGCCGCATAATCGCGCCCGACGGTCCAAGGCGCACAGAACGGTCGGGACCTCGGGAGGGATATTTGCCAGCAGGCCACAAGTTCGTCATCGCGGACGATCATCCGCTTTTCCGCGGTGCGCTCAAGCAAGCCATCGCCGGGCTCGCCGATGTGTCGAGCGTGCTGGAAGCCGGCGATTTCGAGAGCGTCAAGGCGATCGTTGCCGCCAACGAGGACATCGACATCGTCCTGCTCGACCTTGCCATGCCCGGCGCATCAGGGCTTTCCGGCTTGATCTCGCTGCGTGGCATCCATGCGACGGTGCCGGTCGTCATCGTCTCAGCCCATGACGACCCCGAAACGATCCGCCGCGCGCTCGAGCTCGGCGCCTCGGGCTTCATCTCGAAATCGGCCAGCATGGACAACATCCGCAGCGCCATCGAAGCGGTGCTGTCGGGCGAGATCTCGGCCCCCGGCGACATCGATCTCGGCGTCGAACGCGACCCTGAGATCTCGGACCTGATCAAGCGGCTGCAGTCGCTGACGCCGCAGCAGACGCGCGTGCTCGGCATGCTGGCGGAAGGCCTGCTCAACAAGCAGATCGCCTACGAACTCGGCGTGTCGGAAGCGACGATCAAGGCGCATGTCTCGGCCATCCTGCAGAAGCTCGGCGTCGACAGCCGCACCCAAGCAGTCATCCTGCTATCGAAGATCGGCGGCGAGCCGCGTCCGGCAGCGTAACGTCACTCGGCAGCGTGCGCCATGCGCCGCATCCGGTTCATCATCGAACGCAGCACGGCCGGCTTGAGCGGCTTGTTGAGCACGGCGACCTCGATCTGGTCGGCGGCCGCGCGGACCTCGTTGGAACGGTCGGCGGTGATCAGCACCGCCGGTATCGCTACGCCATAGGCGCGGCGCATGGTTCGGATGACGTCGAGGCCGTTTTCGCCGTCGAGGTGATAGTCGGCCAGGATGATTTCGGGCGCTGATCCCACGGCGTTGTCGGCCTCGAAGGCTTCCGTACCGGAATAGGTCGTGACCACGCAACCCCAGCCTTCGAGCAGAAGCCGCATGCCCTCGAGGATGCGCGGATCGTTATCGATGCAGATAACGGTCAAACCGCTGAGCGCGGCCGCGGCCTGGATGCGTGGCCGGGTGGTGGTTGCGGCGGGCAGTTCCTCGGCGGTGGTGACGGGCAGGATCACCGAAAAGCGCGTGCCCTGGCCCTTGTGCGACTCGATCTGGATTTCAAGCTTCAAAACCCGCGCGATGCGGTCGACGATCGACAGGCCGAGACCGAGGCCTTGTGCCTCGCGCATGCCGTCGTCCAGGCGGGTGAATTCGTGGAACACGGTGCCTAGTTTGTCGGCGGCGATGCCGATGCCACTGTCGATCACCTGGATCTCGACAAGTTCGCCGCGGCGCCTGACGCCAACCAGAATACGGCCGGTGCGGGTGTATTTGATCGCGTTGGAAACCAGGTTCTGGATCAGGCGTCGCAGCAGGTTGCGATCGGTGTTGACGGCAAGCGTCGACGGCACGATCACCAGCTCGAGGTCCTTGGCACGCGCCATGGGCAGGAAGTCGGTGCCGATCTGGCGCAGCAGCCCGTCGAGGCGGAACACGGTTTCGGCCGGCTTCATCGCACCCGCATCGAGCCGGGAAATGTCGAGCACGGCGCCCAGGATGGTTTCGACCGATTCCAGCGAGGATTCGATGTTGCGCGCCGCCTGTCCGGCATTGCCCTTGCCTGCCTTTTCGATCAGCGACGAGCAGTAGAGCCGGGCGGCATTGAGCGGCTGCAGGATGTCGTGGCCGGCTGCGGCGAGGAAGCGCGTCTTGCCGAGATTTGCTTCCTCGGCGAGCATCTGTGCCTGGGCCAGTTCCTCGTTGACGCGGGTCAACTCTGCAGTGCGGCTCTTGACGCGCTGTTCCAGTGACTCGTTGGCCCGCTTGAGCGCCAGATCGGCGGCGACGCGCGCCGAAATGTCGGTATAGGTCGCAACGATGCCGCCGTCGGGCATCGGGTTCGATTGCATTTCGATGATCCGACCACTGGTCTTGAGCTCGATCTGCCAGGGGCCGCCGAAACTTGTCAGCCGGTTGAGCGTGCTCAGCCGTGAAGTCTGCTGGATGTCGCCGCGCGCCACGAGATAAGCGAGGATGCGGTCGATCGAGACGCCGACCTGACCCATGTCGTCGGGCAGGTCGAACAACGAGCGATACTGGCGGTTCCAGCAGATCAGCCGGAAATCCTGGTCGAAGACGGTGATGCCCTGTTCCATCTGGTCGAGCGCGATCTGCAAGAGGTCGCGGTTGTGCTGCAGCGCTTCGGTGGCGTCGTCGAGCAGGCGGAACGTGTCTTTCGAGGAGTTGTCGCCGCGCTTGAACAGCAAGGAGAGGATCAGCCGCGCCGACGATGAGCCGACGGCACTCGCCATCAGCTGTTCGGAGAAGCGGATGACGTCCATACCGGCGGGGTCGTTGCCGTTGAGCTTGCTGCCGCTCTCGTTTTGGAAGGTCTCGAACGAACGCTCGGTGCGCTCAACGCCGAGATAGCGGGCGATGGTGTCCTTGAGGTCGTTCACGGTGATGGTGGTGCGGAAGCGGCGCAGCGATGGCATCGGGCTCGAGTCGCGCGGCACGAAGATCGAGGCCTGGATGCGTTCGAGCGGCACCGATGCGCGCGACAGCGAGCCGAAGACGAAGAACAGCGTGTTGATGGCGAGGCTCCACAACACGCCGTGATTGAGCGGCTCGGCTGATGTGCCGAACAGCGCCTGCGGCCTGAGTGCTTCAATACCGAATAGCCCGTCGGTCAGGATCGCCGTATCGGGTGCGGCAAGCGTTGGCAGCATCAGCGTGTAGCTCCACACGGCGATGCCGGCGGCCATGCCAAGCGCTGCACCCCTGGCATTGGCGCGGCGCCAGATCAGCCCGCCGATGAAGGACGGCGCGAACTGCGCGATCGCGGCAAACGACATCAGGCCGATCGAGGCCAGCCGCGTGTTCGTGGTGCTCTCGCGATAATAGAGAAAGGCAACGAACAGGATGATGAAGATCGAGGCGCGGCGGATGTTGAGGATGATCGCCGACCAGTCCTCGGTGTCGCCGGATTTGAACGTGATCAGGCGGCGCACGAAGATCGGGATGACGAGGTCGTTGGAGATCATGATCGACAGCGCGACGCTGGCAACGATGACCATGGCTGTCGCCGCCGACAGGCCGCCGATGAAGGCGATCATGGCGAGCAGGTCCTGGCCCTTGAACAGCGGCAGCGACAGCACGTAGAGATCGCTGGTGGTCGCGGTGCCGACGGTGGAGAGCCCGGCGAAGGCTATCGGCAGCACGAACAGGTTGATCGCCACAAGATAGGCCGGGAAGACCCAGGTCGCGGTGCGCAATTCGCTCTCGCTGCGGTTCTCGACGATCATGACGTAGAACTGGCGCGGCAGCATGATGATGGCGAAGCCGCTGATGATGGTCACCACCAGCCAGGTGCCGAGCGAGGTGCTGTAACCCATGGCGTCGCCGACCTGCTCGGTGGCGGCGAAGCTCCGCAGCATGTCGCCGGGGCCGTCGAACAGGGCGAAGGTGACGAACAGGCCGACGGCGAGGAAAGCGACGAGCTTGACGATCGACTCGACCGCGACCGCCAGAACCAAGCCGTTCTGATGCTCGGTGGCGTCGGCATGGCGGGTACCGAACAAGGTCGCAAACAGCGCCAGCAGCAGTGCCACGATCAGCGAGATGTCGCTGACGAAAGGATCGAAGGACGGCGGCGAGCCGGTGTAGTGCTCGACCATCAGGCTGACCGAGCCGGAGATCGCCTTGAGCTGCAGCGCGATGTAGGGGATGGCGCCGACGGTGGCGATCAGCGTTGCGATCGAGGCGACGGCGAAGCTCTTGCCATAACGCGCGCCGAGGAAGTCGGCGATCGAGGTGATCTTCTCGGCCTTTGCCAGCTTGATGATGCGGCTGAGCAGGGGAAAGCCGAACATGAACACCAGCACCGGGCCGATATAGATGGCGAGGTACTCGAGGCCGCGCTCGGAGGCGAGCCCGACCGAGCCGAAGAAGGTCCACGACGTACAATAGATGGCGAGGCTGAGCGCATAGATGAACGGGCGAGGCCGGCCAGGCCCCTGGTTCGCGGCCCTGCGGTCGCCGATGCTCGCGATGGCGAACAGCAGCGTGACATAGGCAATGGCGATGAGGACGACGGCCAGCCCCTGCACTCTAAACTCTCACTCCCGCGAAAACGTTTGCCTGTGCACTGAGGCAATCACAGCTGCGACGGCAAGTCTATTATCCTTGTCGCCTATGCGCCTATGCGCCTGTGTGAGGCGCAGGCGCTTGCCTGGCGCATGCCAACATTGACGGGTTTTGCAACCGGCGGTTTTTGCTATGGTGCCAACGCTCGGCGACGGATGGTGGGGAACGATTCGCCTTTCTGCAAATCGTACAAGGAGGGTTTATGCTCAGGGAATTCCAGGAATTCATTGCCAAGGGCAATGTGATGGACCTCGCGGTCGGTGTCATCATCGGCGGTGCCTTCGGCCTGATCGTCTCGTCGCTGGTCGGCGACATCATCATGCCAGTCGTTGGCGCGATCTTTGGCGGCTTCGATTTCTCGAATTACTTCCTGCCGCTGTCATCTTCGGTCACGGCGGTTTCGCTTGAAGAAGCCAAGAAACAAGGTGCTGTGTTCGCCTATGGCAACTTCTTTACCGTGGTCATCAACTTCTTGATCCTCGCCTGGATCATCTTCCTGATGGTCAAGGGTGTGAACACCATGCGCAGGCGTCTGGAGAAGCAGAAGGCCGCCGAGCCGGCTGGTCCTCCGCCCGCCGACGTTGCGCTGCTGACCGAAATTCGCGACCTGCTCGCCAAGAAATAACCGGCAAGCGCTGGCATCGCGAAAACCCCCGGCTGGCTGGACCGCCGGGGGTTTTTTCGTTGGCGCCGGCGAGCTAGGACTAGGCTCAAGCAACTCTCAGCCTGGGATGACCATGAGCCTTATCGACGCCGTTCGCATTGAGGCCCGCAGCGCTCCGATGAGCGGCATCGAGGCGGTGGCCAATTACGGGCGCGACCGCGCAGGCCTCATCCCGCTGTGGTCGGGCGAGGGCGACATGCCGACGCCGGCCTTCATCAGCGACGCGGCGGCGCGCGGACTTGCCAATGGCGAGACCTTCTACACCTGGCAGGCCGGCATTCCCGAATTGCGCCAGGCGATCGCGCGCTATCACCAGCGCCATTTCGGCAAGAGCTTCGGCGCCAACGAATTCATCGTCACCGTTGGTGGCATGCAAGCGATCACCATGGCCTTGCAGGTGACGGCAGGGGCCGGCGACGAAGCCGTCTATCTGACGCCCGCCTGGCCGAATTTCGCCGGTGCGGCAGGCATAGCCGGCGTCAAGCCGGTGCCGGTCCTGCTCGACATGACCGACAATGGCTGGATCTGCGACGTCGAAAAGATCGCTGCCGCGATCACGCCGCGCACCAGGGCGATCTTCGTCAACACGCCGTCCAACCCGACTGGCTGGACCGCCGATCGCGAGACGCTGCAGGCGATCCTCGACCTCGCGCGCAGGAACGATCTCTGGATCATCGCCGACGAGATCTATGCGCTGTTCCACTATGGCGGCAGCCGGGCCGCGTCGTTCATGGACATCATGGTTGCAGAGGACAAGATCCTGTTCGTCAACACCTTCTCCAAGAACTGGGCGATGACCGGCTGGCGCATCGGCTGGCTGAAGACGCACCCGTCGCTGAGCCGCACTTTCGAGAACCTGGTCCAGTATTCGAGCTCCGGCGTGGCGCAGTTCATGCAGCGTGGCGGCATTGCCGCGCTCGACGAGGGCGACGCTTTCATCGCCGAGCAGGTCGAGCGTGCCCACAAGGCACGTGACATCGTCTGCAAAATCCTCGGCGAGACCGGCAAGGTGCGTTTCAGCGTGCCGCCTGGAGCCTTTTACCTGTTCTTCGCCGTCGATGGGATGAAGAACTCCGAAGCGGCGGCCTTCGACATCATCGACAAGGTTGCCGTCGGCGTCGCACCCGGCACAGCTTTTTCAGCCGGTGGCGAAGGCTTCCTGCGCCTGTGCTTCCACCGCCGCCTCGACCAGATCGAGGAGGCGTCGCATCGGCTGGCGAAGTGGATCAACGCGCGGTAGGCGGATAGGTCGCTGACGAAGCGGCGGTGAAGGATTGCCAAGAAGTGCGTCCTTCGAGGCTCGCCCGCCGACTTTTACTCTAGCTTTACAATCTTTTACTCTAGCTTTGCAATGCTGTAGCGGGCCCGCACCTCAGGATGAGGAGCGTTGGCGCCACCGCTCCTCATCCTGAGGTGCGAGCCCGTAAAACAGCTAGAAGATTAGCGCTAATGCCCGCGGGCGAGCCTCGAAGGACGCACCAAAGGGCCTGCCGCTCAGCCGCCCGACTGCGGCACCAGCAGCGAAACGATGCGTTCGCTCTTGGGAACTTCCGTGTGGCCCTCGGTGCGATAGGGAATGCCCAGCGCATTCCAGGTCTCGACCAGCGCTTCCTTGAGTTCGGCCACCAGGGCATTGCTGTGGAACGGCGTCGGCGTGATGCGCAGGCGTTCGGTGCCGCGCGGCACGGTCGGGTAGTTGATCGGCTGGATGTAGATCCCGTGCACGCCGAGCAGGCGGTCGCTGGCCATCTTGCACAACTCGGGGTCACCAACCAGGATCGGCACGATATGCGTTGCCGACTCCATCACCGGCAGACCGGCATCCGCCAGCACCTGTTTGGTGTGCGTCACCTGGCACTGCTGGGCGTCGCGCTCGGCCTGCGAATTCTTCAGGTGCCGGATCGACGCGGTGGTCGCGGCGGCGATCGCCGGCGGCAGAGCCGTGGTGAAGATGAAGCCCGGCGCATAGGAACGGACGGCGTCGACCACCGAACGGGTGCCGGTGATGTAGCCACCGAGCGTGCCGAATGCCTTGGCGAGCGTGCCTTCGATGATGTCGATGCGATGGGCGAGGCCCTCGCGTTCAGTGATGCCGCCGCCACGCGGGCCGTACATGCCGACGGCATGGACCTCGTCGATATAGGTCATGGCGTTGTATTTTTCGGCGAGGTCGGCGATCTCGGCGATCGGTGCGATGTCGCCGTCCATCGAGTAGACGCTTTCGAATACGATCAGCTTGGCGCGCTCGCGGCCGGCTGCCTGCAGCAGGCTTTCGAGGTGGCCGACGTCGTTGTGGCGGAACACCTTCTTTTCGGCGCCGGAGCGGCGCACGCCCTCGATCATCGAAGCGTGGTTGAGTTCGTCGGAGAGGATCAGGCAGTTCGGCAGAAGCTTGGCGATGGTCGAGATCGCAGCCTCGTTGGAGACGAAGCCGGAGGTGAAGACCAGGCCGGCTTCCTTGCCGTGCAGGTCGGCGAGTTCATGCTCGAGCTCGACCAGCGGATGGTTGTTGCCGGAAATGTTGCGCGTGCCGCCTGCGCCGGTGCCCATGTTGCCGGCGGCCTTCTGCATCGCCGCCACCACGTCGGGGTGCTGGCCCATGCCGAGATAGTCGTTCGAGCACCAGACGGTGATTTCTTCGGCCTTGCCGTTGGAGCGCCAGATAGCGCGCGGGAACTTGCCGACGATGCGCTCGAGATCGGCAAAAACGCGATAACGGCGCTCGGCGTGAATCTGGTCGATCGCTTCTTCGAAAAACCGCTGGTAGTTCATCTGGACGTCCCAATTTTTCAACCGTGAGCATAATCAACGGCCGGTTCGGCGTCCATCGACCGTTTTTGGTCATAATGCCACGCCCTCGACGTCCCAAACGACCACGGATCGCCGAAAAGTCCCTTGATGTGGATCAAATCACGCTGCGACCGAAAGGCCAACGTGATCATCCCGCGAAAGTCCTGTCTCGCATTCGCCGGTATTGTCAGGCTACACAGGGCCCGACGAAATTCGATGCGGAGTGTAGTTATGGCGGTATTGGTGACGGGCGGTGCCGGTTACATCGGCAGCCACATGGTCTGGGAACTGCTCGACGCGGGCGAGAAGGTCGTCGTGCTCGACCGGCTGTCGACCGGCTTCGACTGGGCTGTTGCGCCCGAGGCCGTGCTGGTCAGGGGCGACGTCGCCGACAAGGAGCTCGTCGGAAAACTGATCCGCGAGCACGGCATCGACGCGATCATCCACTTCGCCGGCTCCATCGTGGTGCCGGAATCTGTTTCCGATCCGCTTGGCTATTACGAAAACAATACCTGCAAGACCCGCAGCCTGATCGAGACGGCGGTTGGCTGTGGCGTCAAGCATTTCATCTTCTCCTCGACCGCGGCCGTCTATGGCGCGGCTGGCATGGAGCCGGTGGTCGAGGACGCGCGGCTTGCGCCGGAATCGCCCTACGGCCTGTCCAAGCTGATGAGCGAATGGATGTTGCGCGATGCCGCCGCAGCGCACCCGCTGACCTACACCGCGCTGCGCTATTTCAATGTCGCCGGTGCCGATCCCAAGGGCCGCACCGGCCAGTCGACCAAGGGTGCTACGCACCTGATCAAGGTCGCCTGCGAAACCGCGCTCGGCAAGCGTGGCTCGATGCAGGTCTTCGGCGAGGACTATGCGACGCCTGACGGCACCTGCGTGCGCGACTACATCCACGTTTCCGATCTTGTCGCCGCGCATCGCCTGGCGCTCGCCCGCCTGCGCGCCGGTGGTGGCAACCTTGTCGCCAATTGCGGTTACGGACACGGCTATTCGGTGCTCGAAGTCATCGACAGCGTGCGCCGCGTCCATGGCGCCGATTTCACCGTCCAGATGACCACTCGCCGGCCGGGCGACGCGGCGTCCGTCGTTGCCAATTCGGACCTGGCACGCGGCGAACTCGGCTGGGCGCCGAGGCATGACGATCTCGACGGGATCGTCGGTGACGCGCTCAACTGGGAACGGCTGCTCAGCCGGAAGAACTCTTCCGTTATATAAGCTACAGGTGGTGGATATCCGTCACCCTGTCTCGATAATTGCAACGCCAGGCGTTATGGGTGGCAAAGGGGCCTGACCCCGCACGGTGAAAGGTTCCCGCCAGAGCCTGGTGCATCGGCCGATCTTCGGCATCGCCCGATGCGCAAGAAAGAGTTGGAGCGTCCTTTCCGCGTGCCGGGGCACTGCGCGACGCTCCATGGGGTGGCAGCATGAAGATACTGGTTCTGGGCGCGGGTGTGGTCGGAACGGCGGCAGCCTATTACCTGGCGCGCGACGGCCATGAGGTCACCGTGGTCGAACGCCATCCGGCCGCCGCACGCGGCACGAGCTATTCCAATGCCGGACTGGTTTCGCCGGGCGATGCCACCGCATGGGCCTCGCCGGCGGCGCTGAAGACCTTCATCCGCTCGCTCTACACGTCAGATCTCGGCATCAAGGTCAGGCTCCGGTTAGACCCCTATTTCTACGCCTGGAGCCTGCGCTTCCTGCGCCAGTGCACGACAGCGCGGCTTCGCGCCAACAGCGAGGTCAAGCTCAGGCTCGCGCTCTATTCGCGCCAGTGCATCAACGAGATCTCTGACGAGACCGGCATCGGCTATGACGACCGGCGCAAGGGTATCCTCTACTTCTTCCGCACGCAGAAAAGCCTCGACGAAGGCAGCGAGAACTATCGCTTCCTCGCCAGGCATGGCCTGCCGATCGAAATCGTCGACCGCAATCGCATGGTCGAGCTGGAGCCCGGCCTGGCAGCCGCCAAGGATGGCATTGCCGGCGGCGTCTATTCGCCTCTCGACCAGACCGGCGATTCCCGCATGTTCGTCGAAAAGCTCGCCGCCCACGCCAGCGAGCGCCTGGGCGTGAAATTCATGTTCGACACAACCGTCGAGGGGCTGGTCGTCGAGGGCGACCGCGTCAGCGGGGCGAAGACACAGGCCGGCGTGCTAAGCGCCGATGCCGTGGTCATCGCCATGGGGCCGGAAAGCGGACTGCTCGGCCGTCGCCACGGCATCGACCTGCCGGTCTACCCGGTCAAGGGCTATACCGCGACGGTGCAGCTTGACGATCCCGACAAGGGGCCGACGATGGGTGGCGCCGACGAAGACAATCTGATCGCCTATTCCAGGCTTGGCGATCGCTTGCGCCTGGCCGCGACCGCCGAGTTCGCCGGTTTCGACCGCAGCTACAAGCCCAGCGATTTCGTCCGCCTGTTCAAGGCAGGCCAGGAGCTGTTCCCCGGCGCCTTCAATCCGCGCAAGGCCGAAGTCTGGGCCGGCCTGAGGCCAATGATGCCAGGCTCGGTGCCGGTCATCGGCCCGGCCCGCTACAAGGGGCTTTATCTCGACACCGGCCATGGCCATGTCGGCTGGACCATGGCCTGCGGCTCCGGCAAGTTCCTTGCCGACCTGGTCGCTGGGCGCAAACCCGACATCGATCCACAGGGGCTGGTCTACGGGGGCTGAGGCATGTCTGGACCGCAAGTCGCCATCGATCTCGGGCGCATCGAGCGCAATGCGCGGGCCGTCGTCGACCGCGCAGCACTTTCCGGCATCAAGGTGTTCGGCGTCACCAAGGGCAGCTGCGGCCTGCCGCAGGTGGCGCGCGCCATGCTGCGCGGTGGCGTTGCGGGGCTTGCCGAGTCGCGTTTCGAAAACATCCGCCGGCTGCGCGAAAGCGGCATCGGCTGTCCGATCATGCTGCTGCGCAGCCCGCCGCTCTCGCGTGTCGAGGAGGTGGTACGCACGGTCGACATCAGCCTGCAGTCCGAACTTGAAATCATCCGTGAGCTATCGCGCATCGCCCAGCGCGTCGGCCGCGTCCACGACATCATGCTGATGGTCGACCTCGGCGACCTGCGCGAAGGCATCTGGCCGAACGACCTGTTGCCGACGGTCGAGCGCGTGCTCGAGTTGCCTGGCGTGCGCATTGCCGGGCTCGGCACCAATTTGACCTGCTTCGGCGCCATCATGCCGACGGAAGAGAATCTCAACCAGCTCGTCGCTTACGCCTACAAGGTCGAGCGCCTTGCCGGCATCAGCCTCGACTGGGTGTCGGGCGGCAATTCATCGTCGCTGCCGCTGCTTTTGGAAAACAAGCTGCCCGCCGGCATCAACAATCTGCGCATCGGCGAGGCGATCCTGCAGGGCGGTTACGAGACGTTCAGGGAGGAGCCCTGGAAGGAGCTGGAGTTCAACGCCTTCAGGCTGACCGGCGACCTGATCGAGGTCAAGGTCAAGCCGTCGCTGCCGATCGGCGAATCCGGCTACGACGCCTTCGGCAACCAGCCGGTGTTCATCGACGAGGGCGACCGGCTGCGCGGCATTGCCAATATCGGCCGCGAGGACACGATGATCGAGGGGCTGGTGCCGATCAATCCCGGCGTGCGCGTGCTGGGCGCGTCGAGCGACCATCTCGTGCTCGACATCACCGATGCCGAACCGCCGCTCGTCGTCGGCGACCGCGTCAGCTTCCACATGAACTATGGCGCGCTGCTGACGGCGATGACCTCGGAGTATGTCGAAAAGGCGCCGATGCACGACATCGCCGATTTCACCGGCCGGCGCATGGTCTCGATCGTCGCCGACGGGACTGCCGGCCCGCTGCTGGCAAAACAATCGGTCGGCACGCGGCTCGAACAGATGCAGTTCGATGTCGTCGAGATTGCCGATGCCGAGCATCCGCCCGCCGGCCTTCTCAGGCTGCATGCAGGCGCCGGCAGGCACACGGCGTCGACAGCGCTGGCTGCAGCTGCCGAGGCAACGCACTCCTTCGGCGTCATCTGGATAGATTCCATCGCGGCGCTGATGCCCGAAAGCGAGGATGGAGTTGAAGCGCCGGAACGCTCGGTCCTGGCGCGCGCTCTTGGCCTCGATCACAAGCCCGGCGCGCTGCAGCCGCAGCTTTCGCCCGAAAACGTCGTGCTCGTCGGCCTGCGCGAAGCCGATCCGGCCGAGGTTCGCATCCTCAAGGATTCCCGCGTCACCGCCTTCACCATGGCCGAGATCGACGGTTCGGGCACGCGTGAGGTGATGCGCGAGGCGATCCGCATCGCCTCCGCCGGCACTGTCGGTTTCCATGTCAGCTACTCGCCCTCGGCCACCGAGATGCCCGGCTGGGCTGGCGGTTCCGGTGGCATGACGGTGCGCGAGACACACCAGGCGATGGAGGCGATAGCCCTGTCGGGTGGCATGCTGTCGATGGATATCTCGGGGTTGCGCGCGGACACCGAGCCGCGCATTGCCGCCGAAACCGTCAACTTCGTCATGTCCGCCTTCGGCAAGCGGATCCTTTAACCGGTTTCGAAATCGCCCGGCTGCGGCGGGGCGATGGGGGTGAACAGCGTCCGATCCGGCTTGATGTCGATCAGCGGCGTGCCGTCGAGGCAATCCATGCCTCGAACTGTGAGGAAGCTGCCCTCGACGCCGACCAGTTCGACGATCTGGGTGCCGATCGGGTTGGGGCGCACCGGCGAACGCAGCGAAAATGTGCCGCGGGCAGTGACGTCATTGGCCGGGCTCTGGCGCACCAGGTCGCGCCGGGACAGATGCAGCCAGTAGAGCACTTCAAGGCGCGCGAACTGCCCGATGCCTTCGAGTGCTGCTACCCATGGCTCGAAGATCTCGATGTGGCAGATAGGGCCGTCGGCGCGGCCCTGGCGCGGGGTCAGCAGGCGCGAGTCCCAGGGCGTCCGGATGCGGCCGATGAAATAGACTTCGGCGTCGTACCGGGGTGGCAGCGCGACGGCGCTTTCGCCGTCGCGGATTTCGTTCTCGCGGACCACGCTCAGTCGACCGCGACCATGACGTCCGAGGCCTTGATGACCGCGTAGGCGTCCTTGCCAACGGCGAGCTTGAGGTCGTCGACAGCTTCGTTGGTGATGGCAGCGGTGACAATGGCGCCGCCAATGTCGATGCGGACATGCGAGGTGGTCGCACCCTTGGTCACTTCGACGATCCTGCCTTTGATCTGGTTGCGGGCGCTGATCTTCACGGTGCGTTCCTTGCGTTGAGGGTTGGGGTGCAGACGTGGCGTCCGGCCTGTTCGAGATAGGCCACTACAACTCCGACGCCATAGAGAGCTTGCAGCGATTGCGGTGTCAGCACGTCGGCGGGCTTTCCGATGGCGACGAGCGTGCCCGCCCGCATCAACGCGACGCGGGTTGCGCAGGCAAACGCATGGCTGGGATCGTGGGTGGAAATGACCACCGCCATGCCTGAGGCGGCGAAGCTCGAGATGCGGCTCAGCACGTGGGCCTGGTTGCCGAAGTCAAGGCTGGCAGTCGGCTCGTCCATGACGATCAACTCGGGCTCCTGGGCGAGCGCGCGGGCGATCAGCGTCATCTGCTTTTCGCCGCCGCTGATGTCGGTGAAGGGGCGGGCGGCGAGATGGCCGATGCCGAGCGCCGCCAGCGCCTCCTGCGTTATCGCCCTGTCGGCCATGGTTGGCGAGGCGAAGGTATCGATGCGGCTGGCGCGGCCCATCAAGACGACGTCGAACACCGAGAACGGGAAGTAGGCGCCGGTCGCCTGCGGCACATAGGCTATGTGCCGTGCGAACTGCGCGCGAGAGAAGGTCGAAATGTCCTTGCCGTTGAGTTCCAGATGCCCGCCCTGACGCGGCAAAAGGCCAAGCAGGGTCTTGAACAGCGTGGTCTTGCCGCAGCCATTGGGACCGAGCAGGCACAGCACCTCGCCGCGATCGACAGAGAGCGTGACGCTCTGGCCGACTTTGACGCGGCCATAGCCGAATGCGAGTTCGGTTGCCTGAAGCATCATTGCCAGCCTCGCCGGGTCGTCAGAAGCAGATAGAGGAAGAACGGCGCGCCGATGGCGGCCGTGAGAATGCCCAAGGGAACCTCGATCGCAGCGATGCTGCGCGCCAGCGTGTCGACGCCGACCATGTAGGCGGCACCGATGAGCATCGAAGCCGGCAGCAGGCGCGAGAAATCCGGCCCGACGAACATGCGCGCGACATGCGGCACCAAAAGGCCGATCCAGCCGACGACGCCCGAGATCGAGACAGCAGCGGCGGTCATCAGGGTTGCGGCAGCGACGATGACGATGCGGATCCAGCGGGTTTCTACGCCGAGAGCGCGTGCCTCCTCGTCGTCCAGCGTCATGAGGTTCATGCGCCAGCGCAGCAGCGCCATCGGCAACAGAGCGATAATGACGGCAGGCAGGATGGACAGGAGGTCGGTGCGGTTGATGCTCGCGAGGCTGCCGAGCAGCCAGAAGGTGATGGCCGGCAGCTGGTTGTAGGGATCGGCGAGCACCTTGAGCAGCGACACGCACGCGCCGAGCAGCGCGCCGATGGCGACGCCCGCCAGCACCAATACGAGGATAGGGTCGCGCTCGCGCACGATCGAGCCGATGGCATAGACAAGCGCCACCGCCGCCAGTCCGCCGGCGAAGGCGAGGCCCTGGATGGCGAGCACCGATAGCGACAGGAAGATGCCGATCACCGCGCCGAAGCTGGCCCCGGCGGAAACGCCTAGGATGTCGGGTGAAACCAGCGGATTGCGGAACAGGCCCTGGTAGACCGCGCCCGCCGCCGCAAGCGAGGCGCCGACGAGGATGCCGGCGCCGACGCGCGGCAGGCGCACGTTCCAGATCACTGTCTCGATCGTCGGCGCAACGCCGCTGGCGGAGCCTGTGATCTTGGCCAAAACGACGGCGAGGATGTCGCCCGGCGTCACCGGATACTTGCCGGTCAGGATCGCCATGAGGATGATGGCGACGAGCAGCGCCGCCAGCGCGCCGATTGCGATCGGCCCGGCGCGCTGGGCTTTCTGGTGCTGCTGCAAGTGCTCGGCTTCCGCTCGAAGCTCAGGGCTTCGAGCCGGTATCGGCAAGCAGCTTGCCGAGTTGCTCGTCGGTGAGATCGACATGATAAAACAGCTTGTAGAAGTCGCGGGTCTCGGCCTTCAGGTCGATTTGGGCCTTGCCCGGGTAGAGTGCCGAAGTGAGCCAGGAAATGCCGATGGCGCGGTTGACGCCGGGAGGCGCGTCGAACCAGCCGAAGGGCAGGGCCGGCGCGCGGAACACGCGGCCGTCCTTGACCGCCTTGATGCCGGCCCATGACGGATCCGACAGCACCGATTTCTGGAATTTCGGGCTGAGCGTCAGGATGACGTCGGGGTTCCACGACAGGATCTGTTCCAGCGAGACATTGGCGAGCGAGCCCTTGCCGGCCGCTTCCGCGACATTGGTTGCGCCGACGGCGCCGAGCACTTCCATGTTGATCGAGTCGGCGAGGCCGGTTTCGAGCCCCTCGGGGCCGCGGCCGTAATAGACGCGCGGGCGCTGGTCGGCCGGCACCTCGGCCACGACCTTGTCGAGCCGCTGCATCGCCGCCTCGGTGTAGGCAGCAAGCTTCTCGGCCTGCTCCTTTTCGCCGAGCAGTTCGCCGATCTCGCGCAGCGACTTCGGCGTGTTGGCGAAGGTGCCGTCGATGAGCACGTAGGGGATGCCGGTCTGTTCCTGCACCTTGTCGGCGAGCGAGGCGTAGGTCGGGTTGACTGTGCCGACATCGAGGATGATGTCGGGCTTCATCGCCAGCACGGCTTCCATGTTGGCGGTGTCGCCCTTGCCGGTGAGGCGGCCATGGACGGGCAGGTCGCGATAAGTTGCCGCGATGAAGGCCTTTTCGTCGTCCTTGAACTCGCGCACCCAGCCGACCATGCGCTCGGGCGCGACGGAATAGAGGAGCACCGAGGCGGGCGGGCCCGCGGCCATGACGCGGGTGATTTTTTCGGGCAGCGCCACCTTGCGGCCAGCAGCGTCGGTGAAGATGCGCTCCTCGGCCGATGCGAGCGAAGCGCAGCCAATGAGGGCTGTCGCGGCAGCCAGGAATGAAATCAGCAGGTTACGGCGTCTCATGCGATCGATCTCGGGTTGAACAATGGGTTTGGATATATACATGCCAATATAGCGAGCGGCGCATTGTTATGTTTGACTGAATATAACGGTCAAGCGCTTTGTGCGGCTGTGCCAGTCAATATCCAGGCCTTTGCCTTGACCCATTGGCGCCGGTCGGAAAGGCTGGGGCCAAGATTCAGTCGAGCCCAAAAGTTCAGCGAGCCAAGGAGAGAGTTCCATGTACACCCATATCCTCGTCGCCACGGATGGTTCGGAACTGGCGCAGAAGGGGCTCGACCATGGCTTGAGCCTGGCCAAGGGCCTGGGCGCCAAGGTGACGGTGCTGAACGTCTCGGAGCCGGCGCCGATCTTCGCATCGGCCGGCATGTATGGCCCGGTCGCGACCGCCGAGGACATCGTGTCCTACCAGAAGGCCGGCGAGGAGTACGGCGCCAAGGTGCTGAACGCCGCCAAGGCCCAGGCCGATAAGCTGGGCGTCAATGCCGATGCTGTCCATGTCGAGGAAATGTGGGCGGCCGAGGCGATCAACCAGGTCGCCAATGACCGCGGTTGCGACCTGATTGTCATGGCCTCGCATGGCCGCCGCGGGCTTGGGCGACTGATCCTCGGCAGCCAGACCGTCGAGGTTTTGACCAACAGCAAGGTGCCGGTGCTGGTCGTGCGCTGAACATCCCGACCGGAAATGAAAGGCCTCCCGGGCAACGTCCGGGAGGCTTTTTCTTTTGGATGGCGCGGCTCAGATGATCTTACCGCGTGCCGGCACCGGCCACAGCTCCGGCGCCTTGTCCTCGCCGTAGACATGGACGCCATCGACCATGTTGGTGACGACGCAGGCATGGTTGGGCACGATGCGGATGCGTTGGCCGACCTTGAGGTTGATGTCGCCGTCGCAACGCAGGCGGCCATGCTCTTCCGACAACTGGTCGATGGTGATGTCGGGTCGACCGAGCACATGGCCATGGCCGACAAGGCCGAGCAGGTCGGAAGTCAGCGTCTTCGAGCCGGCGTCGATGATGGCGCGGTTGGGCGCGGACACGGAAACGACGGTGGCGAGCACTGTCAGCGCGCAGTCTTCCCACGCAGCTACGCCGCGGGTGACCAGCGAACGGTCGTTGTAGACATAGGTTCCGGGTCGGAACTCGGTTGCGATTGGCGCCAGATGCGCCTTCATCATGTCAGGTGAGCCGCCCGAGGTGATAGCAGGCACCGCGATGCCCCTGGCTTCGATCAGCGCCTTGGCCTCGGTCATGAATGCCTGAACGCTGTCAGCGCCTCCAACTGGCGGATAGGTCATCAGCCCGGCGAAATGCAGGCCAGGTGCGGCGGCGATGCGGGCGGCGAGTTCGGCTGCCTCCTGCGGCGTGCCAACACCGCAGCGGTCGGCGCCGGTGTTGCATTCGACGAAGACATCGAGCGTGACGCCGGCCGAGGCGAAGGCGGCCGCAAGACCGTCGATCACTGTCGGACTGTCGGCAACGACGGCGAGCTTGACCTTGCGGGCAAGGGCCACGAGTGCGGCGAGCTTGTCGTCGCCCAGGATGTTGTAGGTGATCAGCACATCATTCAGCCGGCCGCTGCCGGCGACCATGGCTTCCGCTTCCGAGACCTTCTGGCAGGTGATGCCGACCGCGCCAGCGTCGAGCTGCAGCTCGGCGATTGCCGGCAGTTTGTGCGTCTTGATGTGCGGACGGACCTTCAGCCCGTGGCTGTCGGCATAGGCCTGGAAGCGCGCGATGTTCCGCTTCGCCACATCGATGTCCACCAGCACGGCGGGTGTCTGGATCTCGTCGAACATGCCTATGCCTCCAAGTTGAAGCGTCGGCCCTTGCCTCCGAAGCGCTTGACAAATAATGCCGCGTGCACTTTGATACGTCAATCCGTTATTCAGGACATATGTCTGCAATAATGGACATTCGAAAAGATGTCTTTCCAGGGAGGAACGGTGAGATGAAGGCGTATCTGTCAGCGGCCGTGGCCGCACTCGCGCTGATGAGCGTTATGCCTGCCAGCGCGCAGGAAAAACAAAGCAGGCTCGATGAGGTTCTGGCTCGTGGGCATCTTGTGCTCGGCACCGGCAGCACCAATGCGCCGTGGCACTTCAAGAGCGCGGACGACAAGCTGCAGGGCTTCGACGTCGACATGGGCCGCATCGTCGCCAAGGCGCTGTTCGGCGATCCGGACAAGATCGAATACGTCAACCAGTCGTCGGATGCCCGCATACCGAACATCACCACCGACAAGGTCGACCTGACCTGCCAGTTCATGACGGTGACAGGCGAGCGCGCCCAGCAGATCGCCTTCACGATTCCCTACTATCGCGAGGGTGTCGGCCTGATGCTCAAGGGCGACAGCAAACATGCCGACTACGCGGCGCTCAAGGCTGCCGGCTCGGGCGTCACCATCTCTGTACTGCAGAACGTCTATGCCGAGGCGATGGTGCATGCCGCCCTGCCAGAGGCCAAGGTCGACCAGTATGAATCCGTCGACCTGATCTACCAGGCGCTTGAGTCGGGTCGCGCCGATGCGGTCGCCACCGACCAGTCGTCGCTGGCCTGGTACATGAAGCAGAACCCCGACCGCTACAGGGACGCCGGCTATGGCTGGAACCCGCAGACCTATGCCTGCGGCGTCAAGCGCGGCGACCAGGACTGGCTGAACTTCGTCAACACCGCGCTGCATGAGGCGATGACCGGCGTTGAGTTCGACTTCTACGCCAATTCCTACAAGACCTGGTTCGGCAAGGAGCTCGCTCCGCCGCAGATCGGCTTCCCGGTCGAGTACAAGTAAGCTCGCCAACGATGGCGCGGCCCCTGGCACATGCGGCCGCGCCAATTCTTTTGACCGGAACCTGACGGCACCATGGGTTACACGCTCAATTTCTCGGCGGTCTGGCGCAGCTTCGACCAGCTGCTCTGGGGCCTGGCACTCAGCCTGGGCCTTGCCTTCGTGGCGATCGCCATCGGCTGCGTGCTCGGGCTGGTCACAGCCTTCGGCCTGCTGTCGAAGCAAGGCGCGCTGCGCCATCCCGCGCGCATCTACGTCACCATCATCCGCAACACGCCGATATTGGTGCTGGTGCTGTTCACCTTCTTTGCACTGCCTCAGCTCGGCATCAGGCTTGGCAAGATCGAAAGCTTCGTTTCGACCCTGGCGATCTATTCCGGTGCCTATCTCGCCGAGGTGTTTCGTGGTGGCCTGCTTGCCGTGCCGAACGGCCTGAAGGAAGCTGGTCTCGCCATCGGCCTGACGCAGTCGCAGATCCGCAATTCGATCGTCATGCCGCTGATGCTGCGCAACGTGCTGCCGTCGCTGTCGAGCACGCTGATTTCGCTGTTCAAGGACACCTCGCTGGCGGCAGCCATCGCCGTGCCCGAACTGACCTTCGAGGCGCGCAAGATCAATGTCGAGAGCTTCCGTGTCATCGAGACATGGATTGTCGCCAGCTGTCTTTATGTCGCCACCTGCTCGGTGCTCGCAGCCCTGCTGCGCCAGCTCGAGCGGCGCATGTCCATCCCGAGGTGATCGACATGGAACTCGTGACATTCTTCGAAACGTTGTGGCTCGCCCGCATCCCGATCATCAAGGGCATCGGCGTCACCGTCTCCATCTCGGTCCTGGCGATCCTCGTCGGCACCATTTTGGGCATCGGCGTCGGGCTCGCTCTCACCTATGGCAACAGGCCGCTGCGCTGGCTGGTGCGCGGCTACACCGACTTCATCCGCGGCACCCCCGTGCTGGTGCTGGTTCTGGCGAGCTATTACGTGCTCGGCACCGTCGGCATCGACCTCGGCCCGTTCCAGGCCGGCGTTCTGGCGCTTGCGGTGTTCTGCTCGTCGCATGTCGGCGAGATCGTGCGCGGCGCGCTGCAGTCGATCCCCAAGGGCCAGACCGAGGCGGCCAAGGCGATCGGCCTGACCTTCCCGCAGACCTTTGCCTATGTGCTCGGACCGCAGGCGCTGCGCCAGGTGCTGCCTGCATGGGTCAACACGGCTGCCGAGATGGTCAAGGCTTCGACGCTGCTGTCGATCATCGGCGTCGCCGAGCTGCTGCTGAGGACGCAGGAGCTGATCTCGCGCACCTTCATGAGCCTCGAATTCTATTTCTTCGCGGGCTTCCTTTATTTCGTCATCAACTACGGCATCGAGCGTTTCGGCCGCTACGTTGAGCGCAAAACCTCGATCCCGTCGTGAGGCCGCAACAATGACCGGCAACCTTCTCGAAATCCGCGACCTGCACAAGCGCTACGGCGAAGTCGAAGTGCTCAAGGGCGTCGACTGCACGATGGCCCAGGGCGATGTCATCTCGATCATCGGCTCGTCGGGCTCCGGCAAGACGACGATGCTTCGCTGCATCAACATGCTGGAGGAATTCCAGGGCGGCTCGATCCGCATCGACGGCGAAGAGATCGGCTATGACACCGCAGGCGGCACGCGTCGCCGCAAGAAGGAAAAGGAAATCGCCCGCCAGCGCGCGATGACCGGCATGGCCTTCCAGCAGTTCAACCTGTTTCCGCACATGAGCGCGGCCGAAAACGTCATGCTCGGCCTGGTCAAGGTCAAGAAGATGGCCCGCGACGAAGCGCGCATCGTCGCCGAGAAATGGCTCGACCGCGTTGGCCTTGCCGAGCGCCGGGACCGCTTCCCGAGCCAGCTCTCCGGCGGCCAGCAGCAGCGCGTGGCGATTGCGCGCGCCATCGCCATGAACCCCAAGCTGATGTTGTTCGACGAGGTGACGTCGGCGCTTGACCCCGAATTGGTCAACGAGGTGCTGCAGGTCATCAAGGACCTCGCCCGCGACGGCATGAGCATGCTTCTGGTCACCCACGAGATGCGCTTTGCCTACGAAGTGTCGTCGCGCGTCATCTTCATGAACCAGGGCCGCATCGGTGAAGAGGGCAACCCGCGCGAGATGTTCCTGAAGCCGCAGACCGAGCGGCTCGCCGAGTTTCTCAAGACCTCAACCTTCAACTAGCATTCGGAGAATAGACATGACGATCAAGCGCTACGGCACCGGCCAGACCGGAGCGGGCAAGCAGGCATTGCCTTTCGCTCGTGCCGTCGAGGCCAATGGCTGGCTCTACGTTTCCGGCCAGGTCGCCATGGAGAACGGCGAGATCGTCGGCGGCGGCATCATCGCCGAGACGCGCAAGACGATGCAAAACGTCATCGCCATTCTCGAGGAGGCCGGCTATGGGCTGGAGCACATCGTGCGCGTCGGCGTCTGGCTCGACGACCCCAGGGATTTCTGGTCGTTCAATGGCGTCTATGCCGAGTATTTCGGGGATCACCCACCGGCCCGCGCTTGCGTGCAGTCGAGTATGATGGTCGATTGCAAAGTCGAAATCGACTGCGTCGCCTACAAGGCGCCGTGACGGCATAGGATCTTACTTCGGCATTTCGCCGAGGAGGCGGCGCATGGACGACGTAGCTGACGACATGATCAACAAGCGGGCGCGCGGTCTCGATCGCGCCTTCGAGATCTTGAACTTCCTGCGCCTCAAGCGTCAGCCGCTGCGCCCCAACGAGATCGCGCAAGGCATCGGCGCGCCACGTTCCTCGGTCTATGAACTGGTCAACCTGCTGATGCGGCAGGGCATCCTTGAGTATCGCGGCGATGATGGCCGCGTTTTCCTCGGCCGCAAGCTCTATTTCCTCGGCGTCGCCTATTCCGAGCAGTTCGACCTGATGCGCGAGTGCGACAAGCTTTTGACGCATATTGCCGAAGAGACGCGCGAGACGGCACAGATGTGCCTGCTCGAAGGCAACAAATACACCGTTGCCCAGATGAAGGAGGGGCTGCGCCCATTCCGCATTTCGTCGAATGTCGGCGATCCCGTCTCCATCGCCTGGACGGCTTCGGGCCGCCTGCTGGTCGCCCATATGAGCGACCAGGAAATCCTCGACTTCATCCCGAAGGAGGATTTCCAGCTGCCCAATGGCCAGTGGCTCGATCCGGCACAATTCATCGCTGAAGTGCGCGAGGCATCACGGGTGGGCTACTACACTTTCAACAGCGCCGTCGAGACCTTCACCCACTGCTTCGCCGTGCCTGTCTACCAGGCCGACAACATCTGCATCGCAACGCTCTGCCTTGTGGCGCCGCGCGAGGACGGCCTCAAGAACCACGCCAGCTATCTCAAGACGCTGCTCGCCGCTGCCGCCGACCTGTCGAGCCGACTCGGCCACACGGCAGAGGACGAGCGCGCCGGCATCCGGGCCGCCGGCCAGCGCTGACGGTCAAGCTCGCGGACAACCACAAAAATCAGGATTGGCCGTACGGGCATGGCGGGACGCGTTCTTTCAATCGGCGAGTGCATGGTAGAACTCAGGCAGGCCGAGGGCGGGTTGCTCAGGCAGGGCTTCGCCGGCGACAGCTTCAATACGGCCTACTACGTCAGGGCCTTCCTGCCCGCGGCACGACCGGTCGACTATTTCACCGCCGTCGGCACCGACACGATCTCAGATGAAATGCTGGCCTTCATCGAAGGCACTGAAGTTGGCACCGGCTTCATACGCCGCGTGCCGGGCCGCAGCCCCGGCCTCTATATGATCCACCTCAAGGACGGCGAGCGCAGCTTCTCCTACTGGCGCTCGGCCTCCGCCGCGCGGCTTTTGGCCGACGATCCCTCAGCATTGCGCGCCGCCATCGACGCCTCGGAGGTGATCTTCTTCTCCGGCATCACGCTGGCGATCCTCGCACCCGAGGCGGTCGCAACGCTTTTGGGCGAACTCGGCCGTGCCAAGGCGGCCGGCAAGCTCGTGGCCTTCGATCCCAACATCCGGCCGCGATTGTGGGACGATGCCGAAACCATGCGGCGCACGATCACGTCAGGTGCTGCCGCCTCATCCCTCGTCATGCCGAGCTTCGAGGATGAGGCGACGCATTTCGGCGATGTCTCGGTCGACGCGACGATCGCGCGCTATCGCGCTGCGGGCGCAAACAGGCTGGTCGTCAAGAACGGCGCGGAAGGCATCACGCTGAGCTTCGATGGCGAGCAGTCCTTCGCTGCCGCGGCGGCGGCGACAAGGATTGTGGACACGACGGGCGCGGGCGACAGTTTCAACGGCGCCTTCCTCGCGAATTACCTCCAGACTGGCGACCACCGCGCGGCGGCAGGCTTCGCCGCCAACGTGGCGGCCGCCGTCATCGGCCATCACGGTGCGCTTGTCGGCCGGGCAGAGATCGGGGCACCGGGCGCGACCGCGCAGCCCGGCTGAATGCGCTTGTGCGTCAGGTCGCCTTGAGGGCGCCAGTCCTCAATGTGGATGCACCATCTTGGTCGGCTCCTCCAGCAGGGTGAATGGGTAACCGTCGCATTTCACATCGGGGTTTGTCGGGCTGAACATGCCGTTTGGATTGTCCTTGAACAGCCAGGCGTGCAGGTCGTAGTGGACGAATTCCTTGGGGATCAAGGGTTCGTGGCCTTCCATAGGGCCCTGGAAAGGCTGGCCGAGCACTGTTGGCCGTTCTTTCACGGCGTCCATTGGAACCAGCCACTCGACCGCGACGAGGGTGAGCTTGCCGTCCGGTCCAGGTTCATAGACAAGCACGTTTGGCTTGCTGGGGTCGGGCGGCCCCTTCACTGTCAGATTGACGAAGTGCACGCCCATCGCGCCCTTCGGATACTCCATCCGTCCTTCGATCTTTTCGCCGCTGTAGTGGACGCAGCCGACCGTCGAAAGATAGAGGTCGCGGATAGCTACATACGGATCCTTGTATTTTTCCAGGGCCTGACGCGCGGCGTCGAGTTCGGCTTTGCTGGGTTCTTCAGCGCGGGCGGGATTGATGGTTGGGCACGCGTTGCAGACGAGAGCCAGGGCGACGATGGCGCCACTGGCGAAACTGGCAGACCTCATGGCCGTTCCTCCGCTGATGCATCGTGCGATTGCACGAGCCTGGAGTCTCGCGCGCTCCGGTGCCGCTGTAAATCAATCGAATGGGGGGAGGGGGCTAATCAAATCAGCGCGCCGCTTCTGTCCAGCTGATCGTGCCTCGGAGTGGTGATAAGGCTTTGCTGCGGAATGGTTTTCCGTGGCAACCTGCCTTTTCGGTATGCATTTTGCCTACAGTTTGACCGGCAGGCCCTTGAATCTTTTGTAAAGAAATTTTACCATGGGTGAACTGATGGATTGTGAGTTTTTGCAACGAAGGATAGCTGCGTGAAAGAAGACCGTTTGTCAGCCGTTTTGACTGCCGACGGCAAGAGGGCTTCAGCCGCCATAGCGGCGAAAGCGCAGCCATCGCCGCTCCACCAGGACCCGCATGCCGTCCGCGACACGCCTGAAAAGGTGCTGGAGGTGGCGCTCGGCCACGAGGTCCGCGCCTTCCGCAAGAAGCTCGGCATCACCGTCGCCGATCTCGCCGCGATGACAAACATTTCGCTCGGCATGTTGTCCAAGATAGAAAACGGTATCACCTCGCCGTCGCTGACCACGCTGCAGGCGCTGTCGCGGGCGCTGGGCGTACCTCTGACGGCATTCTTCCGGCGCTTCGAGGAAGAGCGCAACGCCGTCTTCGTCAAGTCGGGCGAAGGCGTCGACGTCGAGCGCCGCGGCACCCGCGCCGGCCACCAATACAACCTGCTCGGCCATATCGGCTCGAATACCGCGGGCGTCGTTGTCGAACCCTATCTGATCACGCTGTCGGAAGATTCGGACGTGTTTCCGATGTTCCAGCACGAGGGCATGGAGTTCCTCTACATGCTGGAAGGCGAGGTCGTTTACCGCCACGGCAGCAATCTCTATCGCATGACGCCAGGCGACAGCCTGTTCTTCGATGCCGATGCGCCGCACGGCCCGGAAGAGCTGACCACCTTGCCGATCAAATACCTGTCGATCATCTCCTATCCGCAAGGATCGAGCGGCGACTAGCTGCCGGCACAATGAACCGTACAATGAAAAAAGGAGGCGAAATTCGCCTCCTTTTTTGTGGACGGGGCCTTGGAGTTCTTCCGAAAACCAAGGCCGTCATTTGAGGTGCTAGTCCGGGCTGAAACCGGGGGAGGTCGGTGCGCCGTCATCGTACTTCGACAGCCACTCGACGGTGGTCTGGCGATAGCGGGTCAGGCCCTTGTATTCGGCGAGTTCGACCGGCAGGTCGCGCAGCACGCGATGGAAGCGGCGGGCCCATTTCGGCACCGTCACCAATTCGTCCATCTTGAGCAGGTAGCAGCGGATCGGGAAGACCAGCGCATTGGAGCGCGGCAGGCGCCAGAAGCTCTGCAGCTCGACGCGCAGATGCACCTTCTCGCCGACATTCTCGGGCGTCACCGTCAGCCGGTCGCTACCCCATTTGTGGAAGTTTTCCGGGCTGGTATCGAGCCGCGGATTGATCGTCATGGTCCAGTTCAGGCGCCGCGCCGGCTTGCCCTGCTGGATGTTGGTCAGGAACTTCAGGGCGCGGGTGAAGACGCCCATTTCATGGGCCAGCGGCACCGGAGCATGCCATTCGAAGAAGTTCATGCCGATGTCGAAATCGAGCGACCAGTCGGCCTGGGTGGTGATCATGCCGGCATCCATCCACAGGTTGTTGTCGCGCTGGTCGAGGATGGCGAAGTCGCCCTGGCTCTGGCGGGTGATGTACTCCATCGGCCCGTAGGGCAGGGTGGAGACGTCGCCAAAGGTGAAGGTGTCGTCGATGCCGAGCGGCCGGTTGATCCAGTGCCAGCGGTCGCCCTCGCGTGTCAGGCTGAAATGCTCGGGATAGCTCGCGGCCTTCTCGGTCATCAGGAGTTCGAGCAGGTCCCAGCCGGCCAGCGTCATATGCGGCAGCGACTGGCAGCGCAGCGGATCCTCCGCCAGCACCATGGCGCGGTCCTGCATTTCGGAAACATAGTGCTCGTCGACGTCGACCAGATGCTCGAAAACGCTGTTCTTCGGTCCGGGCACATGCGGCTCGATGTTGACCGAGTACATGTAGGCGTCTTCGTGATAGGGGAAGGGAAACCGCCTGATGTTCTCAGGACTGTTCCTGAAGGTAAAATCGTCGCGGAACGTTTCTTTCCTGAAATTAATTCCCATCAATTCCTCCCTCTTCCAGAGCGTCGAACGCGCTCCGGGATGTTCTACCGTTCCAGGACCAGCGAGCGGCCCTCGAAGCGCGAAACGCATGGCATGATCTTCTTGCCCGAGCAGTGCTCCTCATCGCTCAGCCAGTGGTCGTTGTGCTTGAACGTGCCGTCATAGGAAATGACGTTGGTCTCGCACTGGCCGCAGACGCCGCCGCGGCAGAGATAGGGCGGATCGACGCCGGCAGCCTCGATCGCCTCGAGCAGGCTCTGCTGTTCGCCGACCCGGATCTCCAGGCCGCTGACTGCCAGCTTGACGTCGAACGGCGTGCCCGGCTGCGGCGCTGCGAAATGTTCGTAGTGTACCGAGTCGTCCGGCCAGCCATGGGCGCCAGCGGTGTCGCGCACCCATTTGATCATGCCGGCGGGGCCGCAGACATAGATGTGCGTGCCCAGCGGCTGCGTGGCGAGCAGGCGCTCGAGCGGGATGCGCTCGTTGTGCTCGTCGTAATAGAGGTTGACCCTGTTGCCGTAGCGTTCGCGCAGCACCTCTGTGTAGCTGCCGAGAGCCTCGGAGCGGCAGGTGTAGTGCAGCTCGAAATTGCCGCCATACGAAGCCAGCTGCGCCGTCTGGGCGAGAAACGGCGTGATGCCGATGCCGCCGGCGATCATCAGGTGCTTCCTGGCGCGCAGGTCGAGCGAAAACAGGTTCACCGGATAGCTGATGACCATTTCCATGCCGCGCTTGACGCGATTGTGCATGAACAGCGAACCACCGCGGCCGACATCGTCGCGGCGCACCGAGATGGTGTAATCACGCGTGCTGAGCGGCGAACTCATCAGCGAATAGGGGTTGAGCCTGGTGATATCTCCATCGCGCATTTCGACCACGACATGAGCACCGCCGGAAAAGGTCGGCAGGTTGCCGCCGTCGGTGCGCTCGAAATGGAACCGCTTGACCAGTTCATTGACCGCGACCACCTCGGTCACGGTGACGTTCAGCTTGTTTGTTCCCGCGCTCACCGGAAAATCTCCTCTGTCTGAGGGATCTCGGTCGGATCCTCGGCATTGATGCAGACGCCCTGGAAGGCGGCATGGCGCTTGGAATAGTGGTCGCGCACCAAAAGAAGCAGGCCGCAATGCGAGCAGGTCGCGGGCTGGGTGGTGACGTTTTCGGTAATGCCCTTGCAGTGCACGCACTGGATGCGGCGCGCCCACGAGCCGCGATGCTCGGTCTGGATCGAAGCAGGGTCGATGCCGGCTTCGATCGCCGCCTGCATCATCTGGCCGATCAGGCCTTCGGTGCCGGCAAGATACATGCGCAGGCCCATATGGGCGTTGGCCAGTGTCCAATTCAGCCGCGGCAAGGCCGCCGCGACCGACGGGCCCTCATAATACTGGGCCGGCTTCAACGCCTTCAGCGATGCCTGAAAGCTGTCTCCGGTCCGGCCCGGGATGAACATGATATGTGCATGGGCGAAGAAGTCCTCGGGAGCCTTCTTCGCCAGGTCCAGGATTGCGGACGCCCCTTCGGCGTCCGCAATCAGAAGGTGGCTCTTGCCGGCCTGCGGTGACAATGTTCCGTAGACCGGGCGACTGAGGATCGTCTTCACCGGTGCACTGTCCAAGGTCTCAGCCCTTTGCCGTCCGCTTCAGCTTCTTCGGGTCGTCGAACGGCAGCGACTGCGCCGTTGCCTTGACCGTACCGCTGGCGTTGCGGATTTCCAGCGGCGTTCCGACGATGGCGCAATCGACGTCGAGACGGGCGATGCCCATCGATTTCTTGACCAGCGGCGAATACATCGCACAGGTCACGACACCGACCTTCTTGCCGTCGCGCCAGATCTCGGCACCTTCGTCAGCTGCCTTGTCGCTGTCGAGCAGCACGCCGAAGATCTTGAAGCGTTCCTTGCCCTTGAGGCGATAGTGCTCTTCGGCGCCGCGGAATCCGGTCTTGCCGGGGCTGACGGTGAAGTCGAGACCGAGTTCCCACAACGTATCGCCAGGGCCTTCGTTCGCAAACGGGTACTTCTGCGAGTTGTCGTACGGGTAAAACAGAAGGTAGCTCTCGACGCGCAGCATGTCGAGCGTGGTGAAGCGCGTCGGGATGATGCCCATCGACTTGCCTTCGGCAACGATGGTGTCCCAGATCGTGCCGGCGTCCTGGCCGCGGCAGAAGATTTCGTAGCCGCGTTCGCCGGTATAGCCGGTGCGCGAGATCATCACCGGGAAGCCGAACAGCTGCGTCTGCATGTGGTGGAAGTAGTTGAGGTCGCGGATGCCGGGCACATGCTTGGCGAGATAGTCGACGGCGAGCGGACCCTGCAGCGACAGGTCGTGCAGATTGTCGTCGAAACGGACCGAGACGTCACGGCCGATCGAGGCGCGGGTCAGTTCCTCATGGCCCGAGCCGGCACCGTGAACGACCATCCAGGAGTTCGGACCCATGCGGTAGATGACGCAGTCGTCGGTGAACTTGCCGGCGTCGTTGAGCATGCAGGCATAGACCGACTTGCCGGGGTAGATCTTCTCGACGTTGCGGGTGGTGCACAGATCAATGACATGCGAGGCATGCGCGCCGGTGATATGGACCTTCTTGAGGCCCGAAACGTCCATCAGGCCGGCCTTGGTGCGGATCGCCAGATACTCCTCGTCGGCGTCCTTATCGTAAGACCAGGCCGTGCCCATGCCGCTCCAGTCTTCCAGTTTGGAACCAAGCGCGCGGTGGCGGTCGGCCAACGTCGAAAAACGCCATGAAGCTGTCATTTCCGGTACTCCTCCATATTGTTTCCCGCCCTTGGCCTTGCCGTGAGGCGGATATTGTTGGGATCATTTGAACCCAAAATTGCCTCTAGGGCAATATCCAAGTGCAAGAATTTTTACTGATAGGCAACTTTCTCTCGATTGCCGGCGCGGTGAAACTGGCTGGCCATGCCTTGGGCGATAGCCTGGCGACCGGCAAAAAAAAGCCTGGCACGTGAAGTGCCAGGCCTTGAAAGGGCGCTCCGGGCCTGGGGGACAGGAGGGGTGGATTGGAGCGCCTTGGGAGAGAGGTTTATCCTCAGAACAGGCCTTCGATCTGGCCCTGTTCGTTGAGGAAGATCTTTTCCGACGAGGGTGCCCTTGGCAGGCCGGGCATGGTCATGATCTCACCGCAGATGGCGACGATGAAGCCGGCACCGGCCGACAGTCTGACCTCGCGCACCGACACGACATGGTCAGTGGGCGCGCCGCGCAGGTTGGGGTCGGTCGAGAACGAATATTGCGTCTTGGCCATGCACACCGGCAGGTGGCCGTAGCCGGCGGCTTCCCAGGCATGCAACTGGTCGCGCACCGACTTGTCGGCGATCGCCTCCGAGCCGCGGTAGATGCGCTTGACGATGGTGTCGATCTTGTCGAACAGCTTCATCTCGTCGGGATAGAGCGGCGAGAACTGCGAGGCGCCGCTCTCGGCGAGCTGCACCACCTTGTGGGCGAGCTCCTCGATGCCGGCCGAACCCTTGGCCCAGTGCTTGCACAGGATCGCTTCGGCGCCCATGCCGGCGACATAGTCCTTCATCGCCGCGATCTCGGCGTCGGTGTCGGAGACGAAGTGGTTCATCGCCACAACCACCGGCACGCCGAACTGCTTGACGTTTTCGATGTGGCGGCCAAGGTTGGCGCAGCCCTTCTTCACCGCATCGACGTTTTCCTTGCCGAGCTCTTCCTTCTTGACGCCGCCATTCATCTTCATGGCGCGGACGGTGGCGACGAGGACCGCGGCGGCAGGCTTCAAGCCAGCCTTGCGGCACTTGATGTCGAAGAACTTCTCCGCACCCAGGTCAGCGCCGAAGCCGGCTTCGGTGACGACATAGTCGGCGAGCTTGAGGGCGGTGGTGGTGGCGATCACCGAGTTGCAGCCATGCGCGATGTTGGCGAACGGGCCGCCATGGACAAAGGCCGGGTTGTTTTCCAGCGTCTGCACCAAATTGGGCTGGACCGCATCCTTGAGCAGCACGGCCATGGCGCCGTCGGCCTTGAGGTCGCGGGCATAGACGGCTGATTTGTCGCGGCGATAGGCAACGATGATGTCGCCGAGGCGCTTTTCGAGGTCCTTGAGGTCGGTCGCCAGGCACAGGATCGCCATGACTTCCGAGGCCACCGTGATGTCGAAGCCGGCTTCACGCGGAAAACCGTTGGCGACGCCGCCGAGCGAGCAGTTGATCTCGCGCAGGGCGCGGTCGTTCATGTCCATCACCCGGCGCCAGACGACGCGGCGGGTGTCGATGCCGAGCTCGTTGCCCCAGTAGATGTGGTTGTCGATCAGCGCCGACAACAGGTTGTGCGCGGTGGTGATGGCGTGGAAGTCGCCGGTGAAGTGGAGGTTCATGTCCTCCATAGGCACGACCTGGGCATATCCGCCGCCGGCCGCACCGCCCTTGACGCCGAAATTGGGTCCAAGCGAGGCTTCGCGGATGCACACGATCGCCTTCTTGCCGATGCGGTTCAAACCGTCACCGAGGCCGACGGTGGTCGTGGTCTTGCCTTCGCCGGCGGGCGTCGGGTTGATCGCGGTGACCAGGATCAGCTTGCCGTCCTTGTTCTTGCGCGCATTGGCGATGAACTCGGCCGAGATCTTCGCCTTGTCGTGGCCATAAGGCAAAAGATGCTCGCTCGGAATGCCGATCTTGGCACCGACCTCCTGGATCGGCTTCTTCTTCGCAGCGCGCGCTATCTCGATGTCGGTCTTGAATTCGGCCATGACTCTCTTCCCTTGAGTTTGGTTCGATTTCCCGGAGCCCTAGGCTGCCAGATTAAAAACGAGGTGCTGATTGACCTGCCGCACGGCAGGCCGAGACGACCGTATTGGCCATCAGAAGTGCAATCGTCATCGGTCCGACGCCACCCGGCACGGGCGTGATGGCGCCAGCCTGTTCAACAGCGCTGTCGTAGTCGACGTCGCCGACGAGCTTCGACTTGCCGTTGGCGCCGGCGTCGAGACGGTTGATGCCGACGTCGATGACGGTGGCGCCCGGCTTGACCCAGTCGCCCTTGATCATTTCCGGGCGGCCGACGGCAGCGACAAGAATGTCGGCGCTGCGGCAGAGCGCCGGCAGGTCCTTGGTGCGGCTGTGGGCGATGGTGACGGTTGCGTTGGCATTGAGCAGCAGATTGGCCATCGGCTTGCCGACGATATTGGATCGCCCGACGACAACCGCGTTGAGGCCCGACAGGTCTCGGCCAAGCGTGCGCTCGATCAAAAGCATCGAGCCGGCCGGGGTGCAGGGTACGAAGGCGGTGTCGAGTTCGCCGGTGCCGAGCTTGCCGACATTGGTGAAATGGAAGCCATCGACGTCCTTGTCGGCCGAGATCGTCTGAATGATCTTGCCGGCGTCGATATGGCCGGGCAGGGGCAACTGGACGAGGATGCCGTGGATCTTGGGGTCGGCGTTGAGCTTCTGCACCAGCGCGACCAGATCGGCTTCCGAGGTATCGGCTGACAGCGCGTGCTCGACCGAATGGAAGCCGCACTCCTTGGCCTTCTTGCCCTTGGAAGCGACATAGACCTGGCTTGCCGGGTCGTGGCCAACGATGACCACCGCGATGCCGGGAACGACGCCGGTCTCGGCGATCAGCTTTTCGGCCGCGATCCGGACCTTTGTCACCACATCGGCGGCAACTGCCTTGCCATCGATTACCATCGTCATGCTATGCCATTCCTCCCAGGCGTGCGCGTGCGAGCCTATGGCATGAGCCATCGGTTCCAGCCCCGGATACACCATCCGGACAGCTTTTTGCGCTGAATTTTCCCGTCTGAATCTATAGCAGCGGACGGGGTGGAAAGTCAACCTAAATGCAAGAATCTTTCATGGAAAGAAATATTGGCCCAGCACATTTTCCTCAGTGAATTTGTGCGGCCGCTTGTTCCGGCGCGAAAGGAAAAAGGCCGGCTCGCGCCGGCCTCGACCATGGAGGCGATCATTGTCGGTCAGATGACGAAGAACCAGTTGGCGAGGATCACCACAGTTGGAAACCGACAGCACGAAGAAGAAGCTGGTGGCATCCGCCGCGGCGATTGCGAGCAGGAACACGTTGAAGATCAGGTCAGTCCACATGGCGCGCGTCGGCGCGCCGTGGCCGTTGACGTGGCACTCATTTGGTCCCTCCCGGAATATGTCGAAAAAAATCCCGCGCCGTCACTGGACGGCGCGGGATTGGTTGTCGTGTTCAGCGTGTCAGAGCACGAAGAACCAGTTGGAAATCAGCACGACCGCGAGACCGGCGATGAGGGTCAGGTAGGGCAGGATGCCTGCCTTCTTCACGCGCAGATCGCTCTGCTGCATGCCGAGATCCTCGAGCATGTGCTCGGGGAACTTGCCGCCGTCCTGGACGTAATGGCGGTAGCAGAACACCGGAATGATCAGGGCCGCAGTGAACAGTCCGGCCCACAGGGCCATCGGGTTCCACACCTTGGCGCCGGCGCCCATGAAGATGGCGTTGACGTAGGCAAACAGGGCGCCGACCGTGATCAGCCAGGTCGGAGCGCGCCACGGCCGCTTGATGTGGCCGTTGTCCATGCGATGGATCCAGCCGGAGTTCAGGTTGAGGAAGTTGAAGATGATGTAGCCGCAGTTCGACACGGCGAGGATGAAGAAGAAGCTCGTCGCATCCGTCGAGGCGATGGCCAGGACGAACAGGTTGGCGATGAGGTCCGTCCACATGGCGCGGGTCGGTGCGCCGTGGTCGTTGACGTGGCTGAGGTACTTGGGCAGCCAGCCGTCGACCGAACCCTGGTAGAGCGTGCGCGAGGAACCGGCCATTGCCGTCATGATGGCGAGCAACAAGGCGAGGATCATCAGCATGACAAGCAGGCTCTTCACCAGCCCGCCACCGCCGACCATGCCGGCGAGCGCATCGGCAACACCGGAACCGTCGACGATCGGGGTTGCCAGCATGCCGTTGAGGCCCAGAACACCCTGGAAGGTGAAGGGAACGATCATGAACAGCAGCATGCACAGCAGGCCGGAGTAGAAGATGGCCTTGAAGGTGTCGGTAGCCGGGTTCTTGAACTCGCGGGTGTAGCAGACGGCGGTTTCAAAGCCGTAGGTCGACCACGCCGCGATGAACATGCCGCCCAGGATCAGCGTCCAGCCGGCGACGTTCCAGGCGCCTGGTTCCGGCGCATAGGCGGCTGCCAGTGGCACGAAGGGCGAGTAATTGTCCCAGTTGATCTGGCCGGTGATGATCGGAACGATGCCGACGATCAAGAGCGGCACGATGACCAGCAGGCCGACGACCTTTTGAACGCTTGCCGTGCCAAGGATGCCGCGATGCTGGATGGCGAAGGTGATCAGCATCAAGACGGCGCCGATCCAGAAGGTGGCGTTGAGCGAGAAGCCGACCGGACCCAGCGAGTGGCTGTACAGCGTCCAGGTACGGATGCCAGGGGTGGCGGCTGCAGTCACCGCGGCGACAGCGTCGGCAGCAGTCGTGCCGACATTGGCTGCCAGATACTGCAACACCTCAGGCGAGGTTTCGGTGAAGCCCGGGATCGGTGCCAGCGCGTTGAGGATGTACGCGGCGGCAATCGAACAGCCGAGCGACAGCACCGGCGACCAGGCGAACCAGTTGCACCACACCGACAGCGGCGCGACGAACTTGGAATAGCGCAGCCATGCGGTGGCGCCATAGACCGAGGCGCCGCCCGACTTGTTCGGGAACAGGCCGGCGATCTCGGCATAGGTGAAGGACTGGATGAAGCCCATCAGCATGGAGGCGATCCAGATCGCGAAGGCGATGTTGCCGGCAGTGCCGGCGATGCCGCCGATGGAGAACAAGACAAGAGGCGGCACACCGCTGGCAACCCAGAAGGCGCCTCGCCAGTCGATTGTCCTGTGAAGTTGGCCGGCGGTATCCGCCGGACTGATGTCCGTAACAGCGCTCATTGGTTCAGTTCCCCATTGATTGAGAATGCCCGTCGTCCAGACCCGGCTTTTCCGGTTTTCATGGTACGGCGGCAGTTTCCGCTTAGGCTTCTTTTTTTCCTCAAAGTGAAGTTTGTCCGAATTCGATGCGCCGTCAAGTTATTTTGTCGCAGCACTAGACCAATTTTCACCACTGGTACCCTCGGTCGGAAAATTGGGCACGCGAAGATCCCTCTCTGGACAGAGGCGACCTACCCGAATGGGTGGGAAGGCAGGCTTTTCTGCTGTTTGCCGGCTGGGCGGTCAGTTCGACAGCAAAAATGCCGCATCCACTGGAATGAAAAAATCATTCATGATATGAATTGCGTTCAAGAGGTCGATCTCGGTCTATACCGGAGGAGGATCGGCCTGGCGCAGGAGACGTCGGCAAGAGGTGCGTGAACGAACATAGGCGGGAGGAATATGAACGCCGAGTGGAAGGGTCAGCGCCATGGCATCGGGATTGAGGTGATGCCGGTGGCGAAGGATAACAGGTTCAGGGTTCTGATCGCCGAGCGCAACCCGCTGGTGATCGCAGCCCTTGGCGATATGCTCTCACGCGACAGCCGTTTCGAATTGGCCGAAAGCGTGCCGACCGGCAAAGCCTTTATCGAGGCGGCTTCAGCGGTGGATCCCCAGTTTGACATCGCGGTGCTGGGCTGGCGGCTGTCCGACATGGACTCCGGCGAGGTACTGGCCGAGATGCAGCGGCGCGGCCTGCATGCCCGTGTGGTGATCTTCTCCAACGACCACGACATCTCGATCCTCAAGCAGTGCGTGCGCCTTGGCGTGCAAGGCTTCTGCTACCAGTTCGACGATCCGGCAATCCTGTTCGACACGCTTGTCGCAGTCGGCCACGGCCGGATCTGCATTCCCTACATGGATGTGTCCAAGATCAACGACACGCCGCTGTCGCGGCTGACCGCGCGCGAGCGCGAGCTCCTGTCGGTGCTGGCCGATGGCTGGACCAATCTGCAGATCGCCGCGCGCACCGGAATCTCGGAGAACACGGTCAAGTACCACCTCAAGAATCTCTACGACAAGCTGGACGTACGCAACCGGGCGATGGCGGTGGCGCTCTATGCCAGCGAGAAGAACCGCGGGCCAAGCCTGAACTGGCAATAGCGGCTTTTGGGCCGGCCACTTCATGACTGGCATCGCGCCGTCGCTCGCTGGCGGCTTGCCCGTCTTGCGGGCTTACCGGCACGAACCGAGCGCATAGCTCTGCCATGCCTGGCTGGACCCGGCCATCGCCGTCTCGCTACGCCCTTTCGACAAGTCCAGGACTTACCTTTCCCCACTTCGCGGAGGCGAAGAACCAAGTCCTGTGAGGTCCTGATACTTGGTCAGGTGGTGACCTCCGAAGGTGCAGCCTGGGAGATTCCTGGACCTCAGTAGCTATGCGGTGCGGGGGCAATCAAAGCTTGAGCTTGCCCTCGACGGGTTCGCATCGAAAGGTGAGGAGCACGCTCGTTGCAGCCTTGCTGTTCGTCGCCTTGCAGCCGAATTCCCACGGCAGAAAATGCCGTCCCGGTCGGGGCGGCATTTTCACACCAGGAAAGTCGGACGGTCCGCGCGGACCGCGGTTTACTCCGCCGCTTCGGCCGTGCTGAGGTAGGAATCAAGGGAGTCGTCGAGCGCATCCTTCCACGGCGTATGATGCGCCGGCGCCATCGTGCCTGTGATGACCGAGCGGTAGGAGTGGTTGCGGAACTCCATGATGCCCTTCTTCTTGTGTTCCTTCCACTCGAAGAAGGCCGCGTTGGCGCCATCGACGTCAAAGCTAGGATAGTCGGTCTCGGCGATCAGTTCCTTGACGTATTCGCCCTGGTACTCGATCGCGTCGTGGGAGTCCTTGCCGGCATCCTCGCGGGCAACCCGGTCCTGGACGTCGGCGAGCATCGCCTGCTTGGTATCGGGCAGCTTGATGCGGTCGAGGATGACGTCGCGCGTCCACCATGCCTGCGCGTCGAACATGTTGAAGGTGAACCACTGGTCCTGCATGCCGAGATAAAACAGCGCCGGATTGTGGACATAGGCGACGCCCTTGTAGAGGTCGGCGGTGGCCAGCCGGTTGGCCGTCCTGAGCCGCAGGTCGTCGGGCAGGAACGGGAAGTGGTGCTTGTAGCCGGTGCACAGGATGATCGCGTCGATGCGCTTAGTCGAACCGTCCTTGAAGGTCGCGGTGTTGATCTCGACCTTCTCCAGCAGCGGCCGCTCTTCCCAGTTGTCGGGCCATTTGAAGCCCATCGGTGCGGTGCGGTAGCAGTTGGTGATCGACTTGGCGCCGTACTTCCAGCATTGCGAGCCGATGTCCTCGGCTGAGTAGCTGGTGCCGACGATCAAAATGTCCTTGCCAGCGAACTCGCGAGCATCGCGGAAGTCGTGGGCGTGCAGGATGCGGCCGTTGAAGCGGTCGAAGCCGGGGAACTCAGGCACGTTTGGGGTCGAGAAGTGACCCGAGGCGACGATGACGTTGTCGAATTCCTCGGAATAGCAGTGATCCTTGGGCAGGTCCTGGACGGTGACGGTGAACTTCCTGGTGTCCTTGTTCCAGGTCACCATGCGCACTGCGGTCTCGAAGCGGATCCACTTGCGCACGCCGGCCTTGTTCACGCGGCCTTCGATATAGTCGAACAGCACCGCGCGCGGCGGATAGGAGGCGATCTGCTTGCCGAAATGCTCCTCGAAGGAATAGTCGGCGAACTCCAGGCCCTCCTTGGGGCCGTTGGACCAGAGATAGCGGTACATCGAACCATGTACCGGCTCGCCATACTGGTCGAGGCCGGTGCGCCAGGTGTAGTTCCAAAGGCCGCCCCAGTTGGCCTGCTTTTCGAAGCAGACAATCTCCGGGATGTCCGCGCCCTTTTCCGCGGCCGACTGGAATGCCCTCAACTGCGCCAGACCCGACGGTCCGGCACCGATCACGGCGACACGCTTGGCTGTCATGGTTTCCTCCTTTTGGTATAGACCAAATTTCGTTATTGGTTCCTCTGGTTCAGTTATGTTGCCTGCCATTATACCAATTTGTCAACGGCGTGTTTCCTGTGAGGAAGGAAAATTTCGCACCACGAGGATGAAGCGTTCTGTTTTTGGTGGTATTCACGGACATGACGAACTCCAGCTTTGCCCATCGACTCGCGGTTTCCAGTGTCCTGCCCCGGCTGTCCGTTGGCATGCCGGACGCCGTCAATATTGGATTCCTGGCCCCCCTCAGTGGTCAAGTGGAATCCTGGGGCCTGCCCGGATTGCATGGCTGCCGGATCTGGGAGGACTGGCTGAACAGGACCGGCGGCTTGCTGATCAACGGGCGCCGCTATCCGATCAGGATCGTGGAGTTCGATTGCGGCTACGATGCCGGGCGGGCCGCGGAGGGCGCGCGCCTTCTGATAGAACGGCATGACGTCAAGCTGCTGATGACGCTGGGCGGCGATACGCTGGCTGAGATCAGGGACTATCTGAGCCAGCGCAAGGTCCTGACCTCGACGCTGCTGCCGAGCGACCTGTCGCCGGATACGCCATACCTGATCGCGCCCAGTGAACTGCATCCGATCTTCAATGTGACGGGGGTTGAGTGGCTGGCGCAAGCACGGCCGGAACTGCGGACCGTGGCCATCTGCAGCCAGACCGATGCGCTTGGTCTTCCCTCGCTTGCGACCTATCGCGCGGCCTTCAAGGCGGCCAAGCTGAGCGTCGCCAAGGAGATCCAGTACGATCCCGACACGACCGATGCTGCCGCAATCGTAGAGGCGATGCTGGATTCGAACCCTGACATCCTGTGCTGGTGCACCAGCTACACGCCGATGGTCCATGCGATGACCGAGTATGCCCATGCGCAGGGCTTCAAGGGGCAGATCATTTCCTGCACGCTGGATTACTACGACCAGCTTGTCGCCCGGACGTCAGTCGAATTCATGGAAGGCTTCGTCTTCCAGTTTCCCGATTTCGACGATGAGAAGCTGAACGACAAGACCTTCTTCTTCAACCAGCCGAAGGGCTTCTTCGACGAGTACAATTCCCGCTTCCCTGGCACCTGGACCGCGGTGAGCTGGGAATATGTCGCCATCCTCGATATCTGGCATGCGGCCGTCGAGAAATCGAACAGCGTCAACCCCGCATCCGTGCTGGCGGCAATGAAGCAGCTTGGTCATGTCACCCACGCCTTCGGCCCGGCCCATTGGTGGGGCGAGAGCATGTTCGGGATCGACAACGCGCTGGTCGGAGACTGGCCGGTGGTGACGCTGAAAAACGGCAAGGCGAAGATTGCCGCCTTCGGCTCGATTCCGCGCTGGCTCAAACGCCATGGCGGTCTGCTCAAGCAGGAGATGTCGGACCTCGGGCAGCTTTGGGATCAGCGCTTGCGGGCGAGCGGCAATGGTACCGCCCTGCAGGCACGAACGCCGGAATCAATCCTGCAGAAGTAGCTTCTGCTCCTCGACAAGGTGCAGCTTGATGAACTCGACGGCCCGCTCGACGTCGCGAGAGGCAATCGCGTTGAACAGCGCGTTGTAGCGCTGCTGGTATTCGAGGATTCGCTTCGGCGACAGATGCCGGCGCAGCTGCGTAGTGCGGAAGCTCACCCGGCAGGCCTCGATCGCCAGATTGTAGCAGGATGCCAAAAGCGGGTTGTGCGTGCCCTCGGCGATCTTGCGGTAGATGTCCTCTTCGCATTTGACGAAGGCGGCAACGTCGGTATGCACGCTTTCGATCTTCGACATCAGCTGTTCCAGGTCCCAGACCTCGCGCGGGGTCATGTTGATGACCGCGAGGCGAACCATTTCGGGTTCGAGGATGCCGCGCACGACAAGGTGGTCCAGCGGGCTGGTTTCCAGTGCAACCGAGCTCTCCGCCCTTTCAGTCACTTCTTCCGAGCGGTAGGTGACGAAACTGCCGCTGCCGGGACGCCGCTTGATGACCTTGCGGTCTTCCAGCACATCCAGCGCCTCGCGCACGGTGTTGCGGGCGACTCCCATCTCCGAGGCCAGCGCCCGTTCCGAAGGAAGGCGTGTGTCGAGCGGATATTCCTCGGACTGTATCTTGGCAAACAGCCGGTCGAGCACGGTCTGCACCGTCGCTCCTACCGAATAGGATGCGATGATTTGCGATGTGAGTTGGCCGGTTTCAACCTTCATTGCGCGACCTTGCATGTCAGTCCTGCCTCGTGGCCACGGCACCGGACGAATCCTAGCGCAGTGCGGTCCAAGTTTGAAATATTTATCGAATCTGGTCCAGTACACGGTCGAACGGGCCGGGACAATCGCGCGGCGGGCAGCGGACAGATGGTCCCTGACAGCGTCGGGAGGCTGTCTGCCGGGCGATCACCTCGCCTCATTTTCCGGCAACGAGACGAAACGATGTCTTGCAGCGGCGGCAAAAGTGAGTATTCTTGAGACTGAAATAACTTTACACACAGGCAAATTTTAGACGAGGTGGCGATGACGATTTCAGTCTATCCCGAAATTGCGGCCGGCCCCCCGCGTCCGAGCCTGATCCTGCAGCCTGGGCTGCTTGTGCCTGGGATGGAGCGTTACCACGTGCCGGGCCGCGGTGCGGTGCTTGTTGACGTCGAGGCTGGTGACACGGTGAGCGTGCGCAATCTGGAGGGCGGCCAGCCATGCGAGCTGGTGGCCTTCGACGCGCAGGGACGGGCCGATCCGGGTATTCTGGGCACGCGTTCGAACAGCGATGCGTCGGGGCTGAAGGCGCTGCTGGTCGACTGTGACGACAGCTTGCAGGCGTTCCGCCGTGGGCTCGAGCGGCGCAAGCTCATGCTCGGCCGGGTCGAGGCGGTGCGCTTCTTCGATGGTTCGACGCCCGCCGGCACCGAGGAGAGTTTTGTCGTTGCCCGGGCCGGTTCTTTGGTCATTGCCGCGCCCGGTGCGCCGATGGCGATCGACAGCCATGACACGGCGACACCCCTGGTGGTGATGGTCAAGCGGGCGACGGTGCGTACTGCCCCTGTCGGTTTCGACCTGCCAGATCCGCTCGCCGATCCGGTGCTCGATCTCAGGGTCAGGTCGAAGACGGCGGAGAGCTATTTCGTCAAGGCCGGCGACTACATCCAGATCATCGACGTCGACGGCCGCCAGTGCACCGACTTCCAGTGCTTTTCGGCGCGCAAGCTCGACAAGGGCCGCGACCTCGCCCTCGACGTTACCGCCACTCGCTCGCTGATGGGCCATGCCTATCCGATGCCCGGCCTGCATGCGAAGTATTTCGACCAGGATTTCGAACCACTTGTCGAGGTCGTGCAGGACACCTGCGGCCGCCACGATGCCTTTGCGCTCGCCTGCTACGCCAAATATTACGACGACATCGGTTATCCCGGCCACATCAACTGCTCGGAGAATTTCAACGGCGCGCTCACCCCTCATGGCGTCAATGCCCGTGCCGGCTGGATGGCGGTCAACTTCTTCTTCAACACCGGCATCGATGCCCATGGCGTGATGTTCTCCGACGAACCCTGGTCGCGGCCGGGCGACTATGTGCTGCTGCGCGCCCTGACCGACATCGTCTGTGTGTCCTCGGCCTGTCCTGACGACACCACGCCAGCCAATGGCTGGAACCTCACCGACATCCACGTCCGGACCTATTCCGGCAACAACACATTCCAGCGCGCGATCGCCCGACGCACGACCCCGGAGGCTGAAGCCAAGATGACCCGCGAGACCGCCTTCCACCAAAGCTTTGCCAAGCACACCCGCAACTTCATCGAATACAAGGGCTTCTGGCTGCCGCAGGAATTCGCGAGGGAAGGCGCCATCGAGGAATATTGGGCCTGCCGCACAAAGGCGGTGGTGATGGACCTGTCCGCGCTGCGCAAGTTCGAGGTCACCGGCCCGGATTCGGAAGCCCTGCTGCAGTACACGCTGACCCGCGACGTCAAGAAGCTCGGCATCGGCCAGGTCGTCTATACCGCCATGTGCTACGAGCATGGCGGCATGATCGACGACGGCACCTTGCTCAGGCTGGGCAAGGACAATTTCCGCTGGATCTGCGGCGACGACTATTCCGGCGTCTGGCTGCGCGAGCAGGCGGAGAAACTCGGCCTCAAGGTGCTGGTGCGCTCCTCGACCGACCAGATGCACAACATCGCCGTCCAGGGCCCCAACAGCCGCGATATCCTCAAAGAGATCGTCTGGACACCGCCGCACCAGCCGGCGCTGTCGGAGCTCGAATGGTTCCGCTTCACCATCGGCCGCATCGGCGATGCGACGGGTGTGCCGATCGTCGTGTCACGCACCGGCTACACCGGCGAACTCGGCTACGAGGTCTGGTGCCATCCGCGCGATGCCGAAAAGGTCTTCAACGCGGTGTGGGAGGCCGGCCAGCCGCATGGGCTCAAGCCGATGGGCTTTGCCGCACTCGACATGGTGCGCATCGAGGCCGGGCTGATCTTTGCCAATTACGAGTTCTCCGACCAGACCGACCCGTTCGAGGCCGGCATCGGCTTCACCGTGCCGCTGAAGACCAAGACCGACGACTTCATCGGCCGCGAGGCGCTGATCCGGCGCAAGGACAACCCGATCCACAAGCTTGTCGGCCTCGACATCGACTCAAACGTCGCCGTCGGCCATGGCGACTGCGTCCATATCGGCCGCGCCCAGATCGGCATCATAACCTCGTCGATGCGTTCGCCGGTGCTGGGCAAAAACATCGCGCTCGCCCGTGTCGACGCACACCACGCCAATGTCGGCACCGAAGTCGAGATCGGCAAGCTCGACGGCCAGCAAAAGCGCCTGCCGGCCAGGATCGTGCCTTTCGCCCACTATGATCCGAAGAAGGAAAAGCCCAGGTCGTAAGCCCCGCCGTCGCCGCAACAACACCCGACAACGCAAAAGCCCCGCAACAGCGGGGCTTTTTGTTGGAGGACCAAGCGAATTAGCCTATTCACATACATAGAGTGAGTGGAGGGGGGAGCGGCGCCGTGGACATATTTGCGTGGTCGCCTGTTCTGATGACGCTCCCGTTCATCGTTGTGGGGCTCATCGCCTTCTTCCTTGGTACGGCGTTCCTGGCGATCTTCGCCAAGCAGGCGGCTGATAACCCGCTGACAATGCCTGTCGCAGCCTTCGTCGGCACCATCACCACGGCCTGGGCCCTGTCGCTCGGCTTCACCGCCGCCGACGTCTGGTCGGTCAATTCCCGCGCCAGCCAGGTGGCGAGCGAGGAGCGATCCTCGATGATGCGGCTTGCCGGCATGGCAAAGCCCGAGGCTCTCGCCTCCGCCGAGCTGATGGCGGGCCTCAAGGCCTACAAGGATGCGGTCGTCTCAGCAGAATGGCGCAACGCCAACCGGTCGCCCGAACAGTCGGTCGAGCAGGCGCTGCAGAGCATCCGCCTTGCCCTGATCGACCTGGCGAAGGCGGGGCATCCCGATCCGGTCATCGGCCAGATGGTGCAGGATTTCGACGAATTGCAGGATGCCCGCAACTCGCGCCTGGCCATCGGCACGAGCTCGGTCAACCAGCTCAAATGGTATCTGGTGCTGTTCCTGACGATGCTGTCGGCGATCGTCGTTGGCGCGGTCCACGCCGACAGGCCGCATGCGGGCAGGAAGGCGATCCTGATCTTTGCCGTTACCGCGGGCGTCAGCCTGTGGATCCTGGCCCTGCATGCCAACCCTTATGTCGGCGTCGCACAGGTGACTTTGGGCGAGGTCCGTCTCTAGCCGGGCCGCCTTAGGCCATCACCGCTTGCCGCGCACCGGCTCCGACGTCAGGCTGGCATAGGCAAGGGCGGCGGCGAAAAAGCCGAAGGCGGAAAGCACGGCGGCAACGACAATGATGGTTTCGGTCGGCATGTCATTTCTCCAATCTGGACATGCCCTGATATGATCCCTCTTGCTTGGACGGCGCCTTGATCTGGATCAACGGCGCGGACCGGCGGCCTGCGGCTAAGCGACGTGGCTCGTGTCCGTCCGTTGCGGCCCGGCGCTGTGGGTCGCCAGCCACGCCTCGGCCTGGCTGCCTGGCATCGGAAAGGCGATGCCATAGCCCTGCACGGCGGGGCAGCCGAGTTCATGCAGCCACGATAGCTCCACGTCGGTTTCGGCGCCTTCGGCGACGATCGAGATGCCCAGGCCGCGCGCCAGCTCGATGATCGCCTTGACGATCTTGGAGTTGGCCGGGTTCTTGTCGATGTCGCGGACGAAGCGGCGGTCGATCTTCAGCCTGTCGACCTCGTTGGCGCTGATATGCGCCAGCGATGCGTAGCCGGTGCCGAAATCGTCCAGCTCGAGGCGGATGCCGGCCTTGCGCAGGCGCTTCAAAGTCAGCCCGATGCCGGAGTTCTCGTCGTCGAGCATCACCGACTCGACGATTTCGAGCGCCACCAGCCGCGTCGGCAGTCCTTCCGCCTTGAGCAGGTCGAGCAGGCGGCCGGCGAAATCCGCCTCGCGCAGCTCCTGCGCCGAGACGTTGAGCGAGAGCCGGCCGAAATCGATGCCGGCGCGATGCCATTCGGCACCTGTCCGGATCGCCTTGGCAAAGACGATGCGGCCGATTGCCGGCATCAGCCCGGCCTTTTCCGCCACCGGCAGGAACTCGCCCGGAGCCACGTTCCGGCCCGAGATTTCCCATCGCACCAGCGCCTCGACGCCGATGACCTTGCCCCCCTGCAGTGAAACCTGGGGCTGGTAGTGCACGGCGAAGGCCTCGCTCGCGACGGCGTTGCGCAGCTCGCGCTCGAGATTGGCCTTCTCCTCGAACTTGTCGCGCAGCGTCGTTGCGAACAGCTGGTAGCCGCCACGGCCTTCGGCCTTGGCGAGGTAGAGCGCCAGGTCGGCGTTGACGATCAGGTCGGCGACAGTGCCATTGCCGTCGCGAAACAGCGCTATGCCGGCGCTGGCGCTCGGTTTCAGCGAGGTTCCGGCAAATTCCAGCGGCTGCTTGAGCCCGTTGACGATGCGCTCCGTCACTTCGATGGCGTCGGCTTCGGAACCGACATCGTTGAGGATGATGGTGAACTCGTCGCCGCCGAGGCGCACGCAGACGTCCGAATCGCGGACATTGGTCACCAGCCGCATCGCCGTCTCGATCAGCACGGCGTCGCCCGCGGCATGGCCGAGCGTGTCGTTGATCGTCTTGAAGTGGTCGAGGTCGAGATGGATGACAGCCATCATCTCGCCCTTGCGCTTGGCGGTGGCAAGGGCGGTTTCCATGTAATCGTTGAGGAAGGCCCTGTTGTAGAGGCCGGTCAGCGCGTCGTGGTTGGCGGCGAAATTCATCTGGTCGCGCGCCTTGAGCAACTCGCTGGTGCAGGACACCACCCGGCGCACCAGCGGCCTGAAGATCAGGATGGCCTCGGCCAAGAGCAAAAGCAGAGTGAGCACGAAGACGGTCAGGTGGATCTTTTCGACCGCAGCGCCTTTCTCGGCTGCTTCCGACGAGAACAGCCGGGTCAGCGTCTCGTATTCGCGCCGGACCTTTTCGGCGACATAGAGCCTGAGTGCGCTGAAATGGGCCGCCGCGTCGTCGGGCATCGGCGCCGACACCGAGTCTGGAAGCATGTCGAGGAACGAGTTGACCGTGTGCGCGAGAATCCGCGTCGAGGCGTCGATCTGGCCCGGTGCCTCGTCGAACAGCTTCTGCGCGTCCTCGGACAAGGCCATCTGGTGCAGCGGCGACCGCGCGTCGGGCGACCCCTCGCGCAGCAGCTTCTCGTTGGCGAGGAAGGTCGTCAGTGCCGCCGTCAGATTCTGGCGCGCCTGCGTGCGCAGCCACTGGGCGTCGGCGGTATAGGCCTCGGTCGCGGTCAGCAGGATCCGTTGCGACAGCAATTGCTGGCGGGAGCCGAGTTCGATCAGCGCCGTCTTCTGGATATTGGCCGAAATGACCGAACTGAGCAGGAAGAAGCTGGCGGTGGCCAAAGAGCCGATCAGGATCAGCGCCGCGACGTAGGACGCCTTGGTGTTGCGCATCAGTCCGTGCGCGAGTTTCCGGTGCTCCGAACCGGGCTCGGCCCAGCCGCGCTGCGACGTCTCCATCCCGCTTCCTCCTCAAGAAGTTCCCCCGGGACGTGAAATTGCCGTCGAATGATGAATTCGATGTAAATCTGCAAAGCTCGAAGATGTAATTCCACAAGATATCGGTAGATTTTCGCTCAAATACAGAAGTAGACGGAGGAAATGTACAAAGCGAAACAATTGTTCTTGGGAAGAGCTGCTCGGCCCTGGCGTGGCGCCCGGCGGCCGAAGGTCAATGCGGATCGCCTGACTGCCGCGTCTCGCCGAGTTCTTGCGGCAAGGCTTGGTGGGCTTCTTACGATAAGGATTGGACGACACGAGTTCGTGTGTCGCTGGCAAACTGACGATCAAATCGTGGAGGAAGGGAAGTGGTGCCCAGACGCGGATTCGAACCACGGACACGCGGATTTTCAATCCGACCGTATATGTTGATATCATTAATAAAAATAGCGATATGTCACGGACATGTCGCGCGCGGCCCTGTCAGCCTGCTAAAAAAGGCAATTCTTTTACGAACTCTATGGCTGCCGTAACTGCCAATGAGAAGCCGCCAAAGAAGAGCGGTCCCGAGTACATTGTCCGGGCAATCTCCATAGTTATACGGTCCCTCGTAAGCTCAATATTGAAGAGCAGGAAACCGAGGAGCGACATTGACATGCCGAAAAGAAAAAAGGCGAGACTGTACATCATGACGTCCTCCTTCAGCTGAGCAGCGCGCGTTCCGCAGCGGCCATTTCGTCGGCATCATCGCCCCTCGGGAACAGGTGTCCGTAGACGTCCATCGTCATGACGATCGATGAGTGACCGAGCCGTTCCTGGACGACCTTGGCCGGAAGGCCCAGGCCTCCGTCCTGTGGCCGGTTGATGCACCATGACGCATAGAAATGCCGCAGCGCATGCATGCCGGTGTACTTCGCGGCGAGAACAGGCTTGCCGTTCTCGTCAACTTCATCGGTTTCCGCGGTTACGCCGGCGACTATCTGGACCGGGATCAGTCCCCGGTTGATGATGTTCCCCAAGCTTTCGACATTGCCCGAGCCATTGGCAAAGATCAGATGTGATGGCCTGGCATCTTCCCTGATCACATTGCCATCGTCGTCGCGGCCAGTGATCGGCCTGCTGTAGGCGAGCTTCCATTCCTTCAGAGCGTTGACCACCATCGGGGGGATAGGAACTGTTCGCTCCCCGGCTTCCGACTTCGGCCTGCCGATATCGTTGAACCTGTCCGCCCGCTGTCGGACGTGGATCTCGCGTTTTTCCAGATCGACATCGAGCCAGCGCAGTCCCCGCAGCTCCGATGCTCTGAGACCGGCAAAGATTGCTGTCAGCAGCAACGGACGCCAGCGGCCCTCCAGCGCGCCCACGATGGCCTTGACCTCGCCTCTGGTCGGAATGTGCGTCCCAACCTTTAGGCGACCCTTCTGGCGCCTTTCCTGGCGTCTGTCTTTGCCTTTCTGTCGAGCGCGGCTCTTCTCCCTGACCGCGTTGCGAACTACCAGCCCTCGCTCCTGCGCGTCGGCTAGGAGCGAGCCGAGGCTGACCAGCACCTTGCGCACCATTGCCGGCGAGCGTCCCGTTTCACGGAGCTTGTCCTCAAAGTCCCGCACGGTGGGCACTGAGAGCTTCGACAGAAGCGTGTCGCCAATCAGTGGCGCGATATGCAGATCAAGGTGCTGCCGGTACTGGTTGGTGGTCGTGCGCTCCAACCCAGCGCCCTCGGCGCTGGCTATCCAAAACTCACCGGCCTGCTTCACTGTGGCGCTGGCGCTGTCGGCGACGTGGGTTCCTTCGCGCACCTCGACCTTTGCCGTGGCCGCGAACGTGTCGGCTTCCTTTTTCTTGGCGAAGGTCTTCAGCCGACGAGTGCCCTTGGTGTCGACGTAATCGACCACCCACGCGGTCTTCTCGTCGCCCTTAGCATTCGTCCAGGTGCGCTTGCGGATGGACATCAGAAGGGAATCTCGTCGTCTAAGTCGCGCGATTTGTTGGGCTTTGGTGGCTCGGGTTTCTCAACGATAGGCCACTCGGGGGCCTTAAGCTTCGCGTCGCTCAGCGCCTTTTGCATCGCGTGACCGGCTGCAAAATAGTCTTTTGATTTCTGGTCCTCATGCATTTGGATGAACTCGTCTATCCGAGGCCATAGTACGTCGACGTAGTGGTTCAGGAATGCTCTCCGCTTTGAGTTTGCGAAGAAAAAAGGCCAGTGTTCTTTGCAAAAAGAGAGTTTCCGATCCTCTTCGTAGGTCGGGAAGAACTCGGTGCGAGAGGAAAGGGAGAGCGCGCGCACCCCTTCGCTCACATCCCAAAAATCGTGCCACGTGAGGGCGTCGTTTGGACCAAACGACGAGAGATCTGGCACCGTTTCCTGGCTAGCCGCAGTTAGAATTGCGCGTTCGACGACGGTGGTGATGGACTGGCCTTTGAGCCGAGACACGTATTCGAGAACGAACCGCGTCTTCAGGTCGAGGCGGATTGTCAGCGTCTCTGACTTGGTGGTTTTCGTTTGGCTGCGCGCCATTGAGATGCTTTCCAAAGTTTTCCCCAGTCCATACACGCACTGCAATCAAAGTGCAAATAGGGCTTGAATAGGGACTTTGAATGTGTAATCTGGCTGCACTACATTTGCAGTGCGAAAGGGTGCCATGCAATGACGGTGACTACAGAACGCAACAGCAACATAGAGCTTGTCTGGGGCGCGACAGCAATAGCCGAGCTGATCGGCCGATCAGCTCGGGCAACGTTCCACATGCTTGAGAAGGGCGAATTGCCGGCGAAGAAAGTGGGCGGCCGCTGGGTTGCAGAGCGCGGGGCCCTGCTGCGCTTCTTCCTGGAAGCGGCCGCATGAAAAAAGGAGTTAGCAAATACAGAAGTGAGGGGATGAGCGGCCAGTCGCCAAACAGAACCGCCCATCTCCCTTCGATCCCAGAAAATTTGTTTTCCCCAAATTCTAAAAGGACCGCGATGGATTCCATAGCAAGGGATGCCGCCGCCCGCCAAATCAATTCTGGCAAGGGCAAGTTTCAACTCACGGTCTTGGTTCACCCTGGTGATCCTGCGCATGAGCGCCGCGCGGTCGTGCCAGGCCGCGTCGGCTGGGCGCTCAATGAGTTGGTAAAGGCTGGACAAAGGGGCTGCAGCGCCTCTGACTTCTCGGCTGGTCTGAGGCTCGCCCATTTTGTTTATTTGCTTCGTCACGAGCATCAGCTTTTGATTGAGACCGAGCACGAAGCCCATGGCGGGCAATTCCCAGGCTCGCATGCCGTCTATCGTTTGCGGACGCCGGTTCACATTCTCGACGACGCGAGGCAAGCCGCCGCATGAGCAAATCATCGATGCCGATTGCGTCGATGAGGAAGAACCTACGAGGCGATGAAATACGCGTCTCGTTGGATTTCTTTGCTGGCGCCTATGTGTTCAACACGCGTGTCTTCTTCGAAACCACTGACGGGGCGATGCGACCCGGCAAGGATGGTTTCGCTATCAAACTCGATAAGCTCGAAGAATATGCTGCAGCCGTCACCACCGCGCTTATGACGGCCAAGTCAAAGGGGCTGCTTAAATGACAGCTCCTTCGATACCGCTGCACCAAGTGACGTCACATGACGTAACGCGTGACGTTACGGTGGCGGCCAATTGGCTGGCCACCGAAAAGTTTCCGCCGCACCCGATAATTCCAGATCTCCGACAGCGGTTCGGCCTGACATTACTAGAGGCTGTCGCTGCTGTCCGTGAGGCGACCTTGATCAAGGGGAGGGCAATCTGATGGCCCGTCCCCTCGATGCCTGTATTAGCCCCGCCGCCGCTGCGCGGCATAAGAAGCACCGCACCGGCAAGGTCAAGCTAGGCAAGTGCATCCTATCCTCGCGAGCCGACGCCGAGACGAAGCAGCCGTTCAGTGTCAACGTGCTACGCCTTCGCGAGATCGAGCAACTGATTGTGGCGCGGCACGGCCAGTTCGTCCCTGAGACGGACGATGCCGACCTTTTCATCAAAGCCGCTGCATATGCGCTAAACGCGCATTGCCGGCGCCGTGGCCTGGACTTCGAAGTTGCCCTTCGCGGTTGGTGTAACCGCTGGTGTCCGTGGGTGTTGTCGCAGGCGGCAACTTTGCTCCGGCCGATCCTCCATGCGCTTCGCAGCCGGCGACTAGACTTGGGAGCCGACGAGGTTGCCGGCCTGCTGAATGTCACCCTCTGGGAGCGCAACGCGCAGGAGTTCCGCTCAATTGGTGCCTGCGATGTGCCGACGGAAATTCGCAAAGGCATCGCCCGAAACGTTAAGCGCGACAGGGATCGCGAACGTCAGGTGAATAAGCGCCGCGCTGCTGGGGTCCAGCCGCGAAAACAATGGGAGGCGGCCAATTCGCTCTCTAAAACTCGCCCATGGGAGGCAGAGGGGATTTCTCGCGCCCAATGGTATCGGCGGCACAATGCGACAGGTCCGTCGCGACTAGGTATTATTAAATCTAGCGGCGACACACTTGTCTCATCCCCGCTTGGCGCACCGTTTCAGATCAAGGCCCCTTCGGGGGTGGTCGCCTCTTTCAAAAGCCCCAGCGCAAACGATGACGAGCCGTTGCACGCCGTTGAGGAAGTATCTCGCCGCATGGGAGTTGCTAGCTAATGGAACAGAACACGAGCAAAAACGGAACAGTCGTGCCGTTCCCGCTGTGTCGGCAGGAACTTCTGGTGCGCGAAACGGTCTACGTACTGATGCGCCGCCACGGCGCCGCCGCTGACCGGTTCTGGAACACCACAATCCGGCGCCTCACAGGGCAGTTGCAGGTGTGCGGGGTGCGCGACAGCGACGAGATTAGTGACCAGATCGAGGCGTTTTCTCTCACCGTTTTCGACAGGGTGAGAAAGGAGGCTGCAGCCGCAGCCGATCAGCACGTAGGAGGTGCAGCATGACCGACTTGGCTCACTATCCGGTATTCGAGACGCAGCCGAGTGATGAGTATCTTGAGCGGTGGCGCCAGCACATCGCCACGACGGGTTGCCCCGAAACATTTGAAAACGTGTCGACCAGCCGGCCGACGCAGCACGACAACATCGTCCTGTTGTCCGAGGAAATCACTGTGCCGGTCATGCTCCGGCCCGGAGGCGAACGGGTGCCCTGTTCGTTCTGCGCGCCAGGGTCGCCAAAATTCATTCGCGGGCGCATGGCCTATTTCCCGGATGAGGGAACGGCTCGCTTCGTAGGGCATCAATGCGCGGCCACGCATTACGGTGAGAATTTTCGCCATGCCGAAAGGTTGTTCCGCCGGCAGCAGGCATGCCGTGATTACTTCGATACTTGGCTAGAAATCGGCGCACGGCGCGATGCGCTGACTCAGTTTGTCGCCCGTATGTCAAAAATAGCCGCGGACTTGCAGTTCGCTCGTGATCAGCTTGACGAGCAGGCAAAAGGGTACAGCCAGTTTCTGCATAGGGAACTTGCACAGACAAATGGGGAGCTTTTCGTTGATGCTGACTTGGGCATGAAGGATCGGCTCGGAAATGCCGTCATCCAACGGAAAGCAATCGGACGGGCGCACGGGCTGAAATTCCTGGCCGAGGGGTACGATGTGAAGCGCGACGTTTGCCAACTGCAATCGGCGTTGGCTGATGCTGCGCACCCCCTGCCGGGTTGGTCACCGACCACGCCTGAACACCCCGCAACAGAGGAGATCCTTAAACGCGGTCGAATGGTCGAGAGAGCGATGCGCAGCATGCTGGCGACGTTGGCTAGCATTGAGGACGGGCAGAAGTTCTTTGCCCGGAAAAATCTCCAGACGCTGCACCGCTGGGGGAATAGGCCCAATACGCCATTCGCTAGGTTCGAAATCAGCGTCGACGGTCGCCAAGTCCTCTTTCGTAGCGAGTCCTTTGCCGGCCCACATTACGCAAATGTGGTCGTACCTGAGGGCGCGCATACGCCACTGCCGCCGGCAAACGACCCCGATGTGGTTTTCATCGAAAGGAAGGTTGCTTGACGAAGAGCAAGAAAGTCCTCCCATCGGTGCGGGTAGATGGCGGCAAGCGCATCAACCTTGCTGAGGCTCGCCGACGCCGGAAGAGACGTTCCGAAACAGCCGTCGGCGGCCCTGTGGAAGACACTAGGGTTAGCGAGGCTTGGGAGCGGGCCGAACAACGCGAGCGCGTTGCGCATGAGACAGCGCCACACCGAAGACGGGTCGCCAAGCTCAAGGATGCGGACGGCGGCAAGGACGGCGCCAGGCTGACGAAAGTCAAAGTCAAGATTTCGGCGGATCGTACTGAGCGCCAGTTTTTTCGCTGCCGGCCAGGATCATTCGAATGGCGATATGGGCGGAACAAGCAAGACGCCCTTTTCCATGCCGGTTCCCACCTCGCAAGTCTGTGGGAGCGGGCCGGGATGACAATCGCCAGCTCGGCGAACTTCCTGCGCGGGACTAGGTCGGGCTACGCCAACGGCATCGGGGACGGGCGGGTTGCTGCGCTCGACAAGCTCACCGGGTTTCGAGACGAACTTGGTTCCGCCGCCTCGGCGCAACTCATCGACTATTGTGTCTCGGGGCAGACTGCGGCCGATATTGCGCAAAAGTATAGCGTCCAAGAGCGCGAAATGGCGATTATCTTGCAGCATCACCTGCGATTGTGCGCAAGATACTTCGATTTTATGTGATTTCATGCGGCAGTGTTGCGTTGACACATGTAACGAAACCCCCTATGGTGTCCCTAGTTTGCAGAGATGCATCCAGAACCCGCCCCACCAGGCGGGTTTTCTGTTTTCAAGGCAGGGGCTAGCATTGCTACAGCAATGGCATCGCAATGCATTGGCAATGCCAGAGCATAGGTAAACGTCTGAATTCAGACGGTTTTAGTCGTCACGCCGTTCCTTGGTCGACAAGAAGATGGGGCGGCGCGCCTAGGATGCGGCTCGCGTCATCATCCAGAAATGGACCTGCGGAACCATGAGGCCTGTGCTGGCGAGGTATGAGCCAATTTCGAACCGGCGGTGCCCTTCGACGAGAACATAGGTGGATGGCAGCCGATAGCGCTTGTGAACGTGCCCATCTCGGTTGTCGAGGATGACAGGCGGGACCGGCCAAGTGCCGTTTTCGATCATGTATTCCGCCAGGTCGTTGCCGTACACGGCCCGGTGCCTTTCCGCCAAATAGCCACCTTGGTCGATCACGTCTTCTGGCCTGTCAGCGAAGTTGTTCCAACTGGTCCTGATGGACCGCAGATCGTTCGTAGCCCATTCAACTCGGGTGAACCGATAATCAGCCGACGCTAGCCAATCGTAATTCGAGTGTCGCCAATGCCTGTGCAGCCAGTCCCGAGCGACTTCGGCAGGCACGTGCGGAAATGCATCCCGAACGCGAGGCCACCACTCTTCAAAAGGCGTGACAACCCCGCCCGTCTCATCGAACTCGGGTGACAGATGATCGGGGTAGTTGTCCACTCGTTACCTCAGGCGGCATGAAGCGTCGGTATGTTGCTCACGTCGACCTCGCGCTCGACATGCCAAGCGTCATAGGCCGCCTGCATCCTGAGCCAAACAGCCGCCCCATCGCCAAACATCTTGCCCAGTCGGGCAGCGACAGCAGGGGAAACCGGCTTCTTCTCGCGAATAATGTCATACAGCTGCTGGCGCGAGATTCCGAGCAGTTCCGCGATTTCCACCTTGGTCTTTCCAGTTGCCGGGATGATGTCGTCAAGCAGCGCGCCTGGGTGGGTCGGGCAGCGCTCAATCGGACGCTTCGGCTCGTGCACGATCATAAGATAACCTTCTCCAGTCTTCCGCGCGCTCAGTGGTATTGCTCGAAATCGACGCGAGCGGCGTCTGTGCCGTCGAATTCGAATGTGATGCACCATGGCCCGTTCACATGAACGGTGTAGCGCGTCGGGTTGAGGCCTTTCAGTGAATGGAAGTCAAAACCCGGCAGGTTCATGTCTTCCGGCTTTTCGGCAACGTCCAGACGGTCAAGCCGGACAATGATGCGCTTCTGCATCTTGGCGTCAATCTTGGCCGACTTCCCGGTTTGGAAGAGCTCCGCCAGCGCCTTGTTTTTGAACGACTTGATCATGGGTGTATGTAAGCCAATTGCTTACACTGAGTCAAGGGGACGTAAGCAAAAAACTTACACTAAGCGCATTCCGCCCTTGGGGGGAGGCCATCACGGGGCCTCAGCCGGCAGTAGGAGACGTCGGCGGGGAGTGACATAAGCCCAAACAGCGCTGTCATCGTCTCCCGGTATCGCTCCGGTGTCTTTTGTTCGCCCCCATCGAGCAGGCGTGTCATTTCGTGTGTTCGCCGTTTGAAACCGTGGAGCAATCGATCACCCCACTTCTGGATGCTCTCGGCAGAAAGTTTCGTCTTGGGTCCGCTATGTCTCCTGGCGCAGTGATGCCTAAGAAACTCTAAGCCCCACCATGTCCACGCCTCCCACGCTCGTTCAGGGTCCAATTGCCCGCCCAGATACTTCTTGGCTTCTGATCCATAGCCGGTCTGTCTGGGCTCCTCGGATAGGAACCGATCAGCAGCCAATCCCAACTGTAGGAACTCTTCCAAAAAGACAGTGTGTTGGACGACATTCACTGCTTTGCGAATGGCTTCGTCGATCATAGGAAATCTGGGCGCATGTCTGTCGTCGATAGACAGAGCATAAATCAAAGGGAAACCGCGAGCCCCCAACGCCAGATGTAGCAACTCGTGCACCGCCGCCTCCTTAATGCGAGGCCCGTTACACAAATCAATCACGGCAGATTTGAACTGCAGCGTAGGGCCGTCGATGTTGACGGCAAACCGACTTTGACCGTCTCCAGTTTCTCGAATGGTCACTGTCAGACCTGAACCGTAGAAGTCCACCACCTCAGCCAGTAAAGCCTCGTGCGATTCAGTGCCGGCTAGCACGCGTTCCAATAATGCAAGACTCAAAGCCTTCTCCCCTTCAGAAATAGCAATCATCCCATTGCTCTAGCGACATGTCGAGAAATCTGCACTCGCGACCGCTCAAACCGGCGAGAGGATCAACATATGCCAGCACCATCAGGTAACCAGTTTTGGAAGGTACGCAGCTCCCATGGCCGCGATCCAATCTTCGCCACCCCGAACCAGCTTTGGGAGGCGTGCGCCGAGTATTTCGAATGGGTAGAGTTGAACCCGCTCTATGAGGCGCGTCCCTTCGCCTATCAGGGCGACGTCAAGGTCGAGAAGATTGCCAAGATGCGGGCCATGACCATTTCGGGGCTTTGCATCTTCCTCGATATCGCTCGGGTGACATGGGCTGAGTACGCAAAGCGAGAAGGCTTTTCTTACATCGCATCGCAGGTGGAAGAGATCATTCGGACCCAGAAGTTCGAAGGGGCGGCGGCCGACCTGCTGAACCCGAACATCATCGCGCGTGAACTCGGCCTGGCCGACAAATCGGAACTGACCGGCAAAGACGGTGCGCCTTTGGTGCCCATCCTGAATGTCACAGTCAGCGGCGCTTGACCTTGTCCTGCATGCCAAGCAGGGCGTTGCATTCAATACCGAGGCAACTGAAACCTTCTTCGGTGGCGCGGCGGGGGGCGGCAAGAGCCACCTGATACGCTCGGCGGCAATCACCTGGTGCTCGGAGATCCCCGGCCTTCAGGTCTATCTGTTCCGCCGCATTCGTGACGATCTGGTCAAGAACCACGTTGAGGGACCGCAGGGCTTTCGCGCCATGCTCGCCGGCTGGGTCGCCTGTGGCTTCGTCACCATCGTTGAGGACGAAATCAGGTTCTGGAACGGCAGCAAGATCTACCTCTGCCACTGCAAGGACGAGAAGGACCGTTTCAAGTACCAGGGCGCCGAAATCCACGTCCTGCTGATCGACGAGCTGACGCACTTCACGGACAAGATCTACCGCTTCCTGCGCAATCGCGTTCGCATGGTCGGCATCCAGGTGCCGGAGAAGTACAAGGGCCGGTTCCCGCGCATCCTGTGCAGCGGCAATCCGGGCGGCATTGGCCACCAGTTCGTCAAGAGCACCTTCATCGACGGCGCGGTCGAATACAGGATCTACAAGACGCCGCCGTCTGAGGGCGGCATGCTTCGCCAGTACATCCCGGCCAAGCTCGAAGACAACCCGGCCATGAACGACAACGATCCCGGCTATGAGGATCGACTTCACGGCCTCGGGTCCGAAAGCCTTGTCCGCGCGATGCGCTATGGCGACTGGGACATTGTGGAAGGAGCCTATTTCGACAATTTCCGGCGCGACCGGCATGTCATCAAGCCCTTCGCGATACCGGCGCACTGGATTCGGTTCAGGGCTGGCGACTGGGGCAGTGCAAAGCCTTTCGCCTTCGGCTGGTTCGCTGTTGCATCGGACGACACCATCGTCGGCCCCGGCGTGGTGATCCCGCGCGGCGCGCTGGTGATGTACCGCGAATGGTATGGGGTGAAGACAAACGCTCAGGGCAAGTTCATTCCTGACGTAGGCCTGAAGCTCCATGCCGAAGCTGTCGGTGCCGGTGTCAGGCTTCGCGACTTCAACGACGTCATCTCCTACGGCGTGCTCGACCCGGCAGCCTTTAGCCAGGATGGCGGCCCGTCACTCGCCGAGCGCATCGCCAAGGGTGAGAATGGCGAAGGGGCGACATTCAAGCGGGCGGACAACAAGCGAACGCCTGGCCGTGGCGCCATGGGTGGCTGGGACCAGCTCCGCAGCCGCCTGACAGGGGATGAGGATAGCAGGCCGCTGCTGTTCTTCTTCAGCACCTGCACCCACACCATACGAACGCTGCCGGCATTGCAGCACGACGAGACCAACCCGGAAGACCTCGACACCTCACAGGAAGACCACGCGGCCGACATGGTCCGCTACGCCTGCATGTCCCGCCCATGGGTCAGCAAGATAGTAACGCAGAGCGCACCGCCGAAGCCGGGCCAGGTGCAATTGCCGATGCCGCCTGAGACCTCGTCCGGTGGAAGGATCAAGATATGACTGACGACGAGATCGACGACACTGCCGGCGAGGAAGTCGAGCTTGCCCGCAAGCCGAAGTCGTCCAAGGCCTGGCTTGCGCTCATCACCAGCCACGACAAGGCCGGTTTCTCCGACTATCAGGAACGCTGCACCAACATCGAAAAGCAGTATGCAAACCTCGCGCGCCTCGCCAGCATCTCGCGCGACCGCCAGTTCCAGATATTCTGGGCCAACATCGAGGTTCTGAAGCCCTCGATGTATGCCCGCCCGCCCGTTCCGGTGGTGGCGCCCAGGTTCAACGACAATCGGCCTATCCCGCGCGCTGCTTCCGAATTGCTTGAGCGATCGACAGCGGTGGGTTTCGACCGTGAAGACATCGACAGCGTCATGCGCCAGGTGCGCGATGACCTTGCTGTCAATGCGCGCGGCAGCATCTGGGTCAGGTATGAGGCCAAGAGCAAGGAAAACGGCCTCACCGAGCGTACCTGCATCGAGCACAAGAACCGCCGCGACTTTGCCCATGATCCCGCTCGGGAATGGAAGGAAGTCGGCTGGGTGGCTGGCCGTGCCTGGATGACCAAGAAGGAGATGCGCCAGCGTTTCCTCAAGACGTCGGGCAATGCCTATGCGAATGCCGAGTTCGCCAAGCGCAAGGACGACGACAAGAACAGCGGCGGCAAGTTCAAGGCCGGTGTCTGGGAGATTTGGTCCAAGACCGAAAACAAGGTTGTGTGGGTCGCGCCGGGCGTCGACGTCGTGCTCGACGAGGGGGAGCCGCACCTATCGCTCGAAAACTTCTTCCCGTGCCCGCGTCCCGCCTTTGGCACGTTGGAGCCCAACAGCCTCATTCCGGTGCCGGACTTCCTTTTCTACAAGGACCAGATCGAGGAGGTGAACGAACTCACCAACCGCGTGTCTGCACTGACGCAGGCGCTGAAGGTGCGTGGCTTCTACCCATCCGGTGCCGGCGAGCTGAGTGATGCGATCGAGGCCGCCGTAAAGTCCACCGACGACCGTAAGGTCCTGATCCCGGTCAGCAACTGGGCGGTAATTGGAAATGGCTCGGCGAAGGACACGATTGTCTGGCTGCCGCTCGATATGGTGGTCGCCACCATCACCCAGCTCATCGGCCTGCGAAAGCAGCTGATCGACGACATCTATCAGATCAGCGGTTTATCCGATGTCATGCGCGGCGCGACCAACCCCAACGAGACATTGGGCGCCCAGACACTGAAGTCGCAATACGGTTCGGTTCGTATTCGCGACCGGCAGAGTGAACTGGTGCGGATTGCTCGCGACACGGCGCGGATCGTGGCCGAGATCCAGGCCGAGAATTTCCAGAGCAAGACGCTGCTGGAAATGTCGCAGATGGAATTCGAGACCGACGCGAACATCATGAAGTCGGTCAAGGCGCTTGAGAGCCAGGCTCAGGAGATTGTCAGGACCGTTCAGGCCGCAAAGCAGGATCCTCGTCTTCAGGAGATGGCGCAGGCCAATCCCGAGCAGGCACAGGCGGCATTTCAGCAGGCGCAGCAGCAGGTCGAGCAGATCGCTCAGCAGGTGCAGGAGCTGGAAGATACCATCACCATCGACAAGGTGATGAAGTTCCTTCGCGATGAGCGCATTCGGCCGTTCTCGCTCGATATCGAGACCGACAGTACCATTCAGCCGGACGAGGATGCAGCTAAGCAGCGAACCTCTGAGTTCCTGACCGCTCTTGGCGGAGCACTCGCCCAGCTGTCGCCTATGGTGCAGTCAAAGCCGGAAACGGCGCCCTTCGCGGGTGAAATCCTGAAGTTCGCCATCGCGCCGTTCCGCCCTGGTCGCCAGATGCAATCGGCCATCGACGAGTTCGTCGAGAAGATGAAGGCGTCAGCGGGGCAGCCAAAGCCTGACCCGATGGCGGCCCAGGCAGAAGCCGATGCAAAGGCCAATTCCGATCGCGCAGCAGTTGAGCAGGCCAAGGCTCAGGCCGCTGTGGCCAAGTCCGAAGCCGATATAGCCCGCATCAATGCCGATGCGGCGCTGAAGCAGCGAGAGGCCGACATTCGTATCCGCGAGATTGAGGCTCGCGCGGCTGCCGATGCTCAGAAACACGAGCAGGAAATGCAGAAGGGCGTGCTCGAAATCGAGCGCCTGCGCCTCCAGGTCGCCCAGCAGGCTCAGAAGAACATGGCCAGCGCGCCACTGACGATGGAAGGTCAAGCCGCATGACGTCCTATCAATGGATCGACCTTGAAGACGGTCGCTCGGTCTACCGTAAGGTGGAGACATACCAGCCGAAACGCTCGCATCTGGCTTGCCCGATGGTTGCAACCGACAGCATGGAGCCGGTGCAGAGCATGCTCGACGGCAAGACATACGACAGCAAGTCGGCGCTGCGCAGCACCTACCGTGCGGCCGGAATGGTCGAGGTTGGCAACGACCCGGCACGCCTTCGCCCGCGCAAGCGTCCAAGGCCCGACCGCAAGGCGATCAAGGACACCGTCCAGAAGGCCAAAGCCCGGTTTGACCGCGGCGAGCGCGTCCGTCCGAACTAACCCCTTTCCTCCGCAACCTCTCAGACAGGTGAAATGATGACCGACGTATTGAACGGAGGCGCTTCGGCGCCCGCCGAGACGACCGCTATTGCCACCGAACCGCAGACCCAGCCGAACACGCCCCAGGCTGAACAGCAACTGCCGGAACCCAGTGCGTCAAGCTCGGGGAAGGATGGCAAAGAGGGCCAGGAGCCGAAAAAGGCACCGACCGCTCGCGAAGCACTGAAGCGCGCCGCCGAAAAGGTCGCCAAGGCCGAGGCCAACCGCCCTCAGGAAGGGGCGCACAAGGAAGATGCTGCCCGCGCAACGCCCGATAAGCCGGCACCGGACGCGAAGCCTGCAAAGGCTGATCCTGCCGCGCAAAAGCCTGCCGATGCGCAGCAGCAGTCGAAATCGGACGCGCCGGCCCGCTTCTCCGCCGATGCAAAGGCCGCGTGGGAAACCGCGCCAGAGCCGATCAAGGCCGAAGTGCATCGCGCCATTCGCGAGCTTGAGCAGGGTCACGAGAAGTATCGTGCCGATGCTGAGGCATTCGGCCAGATCAAGGACTTCGACGACCTCGCCAAGAAGAACGGGACGACCATTCGCGATGCGATGACGCGTTACACCGGTCTTGAGAAGACCCTGCTGACCAATCCCATGGAAGGCATCGCGGCAGTTTGCGAGTATGCCGGCGTGTCCCTTCGCGAGCTTGCCGCGGCCGTCATGGGACAGGCACCCGATCAGGTCCAGACGCAGAACGACGCGATCATCAGGGCGCTCAAGCAGGAAATCGCCGGCCTGAAAGACCAGATCGGCGGCGTCACCTCGTCGCTGCAGAAACAGCACCGCACTGGCATCGAGACGGCGGTCGACCAGTTCGCCAGCAAGAACCCACGCTTTGAAGAGCTTGCCGACGACATCGCGTTCTTCATTGAAAGCGGAAAAACCAAAGATTTGGCCGAGGCATACAAGATGGCGGAACGGCTCAACCCCGCCCCATCTGCCCCGGCTCCAGCCGCTCCAGCGGCACTTGCAGCAGACCTTGAGGCTCAGACCCGGAAAGGTTCGAAATCCGTCTCTGGCGCACCCACGCTCGGCTCAGACCCGACCACGCGGAAGCGCTCCACCTCAATCAGGGAATCTCTCGCCCGCGCTGTTGCGCAGGCCGGATAACCCGCGTCCATAGGAGGGCTGAATGCCCCTCACTTCCGTTGAAAAGAACCAGGAGATTCTGTCTCTGGCGCTGGAGGATCGTTCCGAAGGCTACCAGGACCTGGTCTCCAACTCCTCCGCGACCCTCTACCTGATCAAGGATCGGGGGCACATGAAGGAGTATTCCGGCCCGAAGATCCGCGAACGCCTGCTCTACAACAAGACGGGCTCGGCGGTCTGGTATAACGGCTTCGACTTCCTGAACCCGGTTCCAACCGAGCTGTTCAGCGATGCCGAGTACACGCCCAAGATGGTCGCCGTGGCCGTCACCCTTCCGAATGAGGACATCCTCAACAACGAAGGCGAAAACCAGCTGATGGACATCCTGGAGTCCCACATCGAAGCGGCTGAAACTGAGCTGGTCGATGAGGCTGACATCTCGCTCCATGGCAACGGTACGCGCTTCGGCGGCAAGGAACTGGGCGGCCTTCAGCTGGCGGTCCCGACAGTCGTCAACTCCGGCGTCTATGCCGGCATCGACCGTGGCACCCAGCCAGCCTGGCGCACGTCGGTGTTCGATGCGCACACTGCATTCCCGGCTATCGGAACGCAGGTCACATCGACCACCATCCGCCCGATGCTCAACTCGATCATGACCCAGCGGTCGCGCGGCAAGAAGGCTGCCAACCTGCTGCTCATGTCGCCTGAGCATTATGCGGCCTACGACGCGGCGACTGTCGCCATTCAGCGCATCAACGACGAAACCAAGCTCGGCAAGCTCGGTTTCTCGGCCCTGAAATACTACGGCGCCGGCCGCGTTGCCGACATCGTGCAGGAAGGTGGCATCGGCTCCAACATGCCGGCGAACACGACCTATGGTCTGGACCTCGACAGCCTTTGGCTCCGCTACCACCCGGAACGAAACTTCAACAAGATCGGCAAGGCGCTCACGCCGATCAACCAGGACGCCATTGTCCAGTACATTGGCTTCATGGGCGAGCTGACGATGACCAATCCGCTGTTCCAGTGGAAGCTCATCGATTCCAACCCGGCCGCGTAAGGAGAAACGGCGATGGCTACTCGTTTCACCACTCCCTCGCTTCCCGGCCTCGGCCTCAACCGTATCGCACTGTCGACCGATCCCGCCGTCAAGCAGACGCTGGGCACGGTTTTCACTGCGGACGACGGGCACGATTACATTCTTGCCAAGGCATCGGCAGGAATTGCATCGGCGGCCGTTTGCATCCTCACCGAACCAGCCATGACCATGGCCACCGGTGCAGGTGCCTGGACTGCTCCAACCATCGTAGGCGGCGTGCCCTCCGGCGCGACTGCCTGGTTCAAGAAGACAGCGATCTAACCCAGATCGCAGAGCGAACAGCGGGGCCTTCGGGCCCCGTTTTTCGTTGCACCCTCTCAGACAGGAATCCGAAAATGAACCCCACCAGCAATCAGACCACTGTTGTGTTCCGCATCCATACGATGCCGGACACCACCGCCAGCCAGAAGGCAGGCCGACCGATCTTCTCCGACATGGAAGTTTGCGACATCGCGTTCGCAGGCAACACCAAGACGAGGGCAACGTTCCCAGCCCACGAGGCCGAGCCCAACGCCACCCGCGAAAGCGTCAAGGACGGCGGCGGCGTGGTGACGTACGCCATGCTCTACAATGACCAATACCGGGCGTTCAAAGCAGGTGTTGCCCAGCCGACGAGCGGAACGCCGCTGGCGGAAGCCCCATTCCTTGCCGAGGCCAAGCGCCGCGAACTCAAGGCGCTCAACATCCACACGGTCGAAGCGCTGGCTGGGCTAGACGGCAATCCGCTCAAACAGCTCGGCATGGGCGGACGCGAACTGAAGAACCAGGCGCAGGCTTATCTGGACGCAGCTGCCGGCTCGGCAGACGTTACGTCGCTTGCTGCTGAAAACACCGCGCTTCGCCAGCAGATGGACGACATGCGGGCGCAGATGGCCGACCTCATCGCCTACAACAAGGGCGCGTCGGGTGGTGTTGCTGGCCATACGCCGGTCGAACCGAAGGTTCCAGATCCGGAACTCGAGCCGGAGATAGAGGAAGCGTCGACCGACTTTGAGCAGTGGGACGACGACAGGCTCAAGGACTACATCGCCCAACACACCGGCTCACGTCCGCGCGGCAATCCCAGCCACAACACGCTGGTCGCCGCAGCTGCCGAACTCGCGAACGGCTAAGCAGCCATGAGCATCTTGAGCGTCATAAAGCAGGTCTGCCCGGTAATCGGGCTGACCGTGCCGGATGCGGTGTTCGCGTCGACCGAACGCGAGCACATCGAATTGCAGGCGCTCGCCAATGAGATGGCGCAGCGCATTGCCTTCGACACACGCGACTGGACCCGCCTCAAGGTGCTCGCAACGATTACCGGTGACGGCACCGCCACCGGCTTCGACTTGCCGTCCGACTACAAGCGGATGTTGAAGAAGGCGCGTGTGTGGCCGTCGGCCACCCCTTACGCCCCTTTCTCGCACGTGCCCGACTCGGACGACTGGCTCGCGATGACGGTCCAGAACTATCAGAGCATCACAGGTGCCTGGACGCTGATCGGCGATCAGATCCACATCAAGCCGGTGATGGCCAATCTGGCGACGGCATCGTTTTTCTACCTGTCCAACAAGGTTGTGAAGGACAAGGACGGCGTTCCGAAGGTCGAGTTTTCCGCCGACGATGACGTCTTCCGCCTCGATGAGCGTGTACTGAAGCTCGGCATGATCTGGCAGTGGAAGGCCAACAAGGGCCAGGCCTATGCCGAGGACATGGTCAACTACGAGGACGCGCTTGCCGTTTCCAGTGGCGGAGACAAGGGTTCGAATATCCTCGCCGTGGGCCAGTCCCGCCGTTCGGTCAACGCCGATTGCGCCTTTCCCGGGACGATAACGCCATGAGGCGCGCATTCCGACGCGTGCCTGTCGCCGCCCCGGCGCAACAGCATCACCGCACCAACACCTTCCCCGCGCCGATCCGCGGCAAGATATCGAATGAAAACCTTGCGGCGTCTCAGCCCCAGGGCGCCAAGGTGCTTGAAAACTGGTTTCCGACCAGCACGGGCATCAGGCTGCGCGGCGGTGCCAGGAAAAAGGCGACCATCGGGACTGGCCCGGTCGTCAGCATGATCACCTATGACAGCTCAAGTGGTCGCTTCATGTTTGCGGCCGATGCCACGAGCATTTACAACGTCACGAGCCCGGCTGACCCGAATGTGGCTCCGGCTCCAGTCGTGTCTGGCCAGACCAGCGGCTATTACAGCTATATCCAGTTCGCGACAGCTGCAGGGGACTTCCTCTCGGCAGTCAACGGCACGGACTCGATGCGCCAGTTCAATGGCAGTGTCTGGTCGACAGTGGCCAGCCTTGGGCCGATTGCCACCAACAAGCTGTCGCAGGTGTGGGCCTATCGCAATCGCCAGATGTTCGTTCAGAAGGACAGTCTGGTCGCGTGGTTCCTGCCCGTAAATCAGATCACTGGCACGGCTCAGGATTTTTCGCTTGCTGGCGTGTTCCAGAAAGGCGGATCGCTCAAGTTCGGCGCGACATGGTCTCTGGATGCGGGCGACGGCGTCGACGACAAGTGCGTTCTCGTGTCCGATCAGGGTGAGGTCGCAGTCTATGAGGGTTCGGATCCCGGCAACGCCAATGATTGGCGCCTGGTGGGCCGGTATGACATCTCGCGCCCCATGGGCAGGCGCGCCTTTATGCAAGCCGGCGGTGATCTGCTGATTGCCATGGAAGACGGCATTGTCCCGATCAGCCAGGCGATTGCCAAAGACCGCGTCGCGCTTTCCCTGAGCAGCGTCAGCCGCAACATCGAGCCGGATTGGCGACGCGAAGTTGCCCGCCGCGCGATCCTGCCGTGGGAAATCGTCAAATGGCCCCTGATGAACATGGGCATCGTCTCGCTGCCGACCGACGTTGGCCAGGACAGGCTCAGCTTCGTCGTAAATCTCGAAACCGGGGCCTGGGCCGATTACACCGGATGGGATACGCGCTGCCTGGCCATTCATGACGACTGGGCCTATTTCGGCACGTCTGACGGCAAGGTCATGCAGTGCGAGGTCGGCGGCAATGACGACGGCGAGCCGTACGTCTGCACCTATGTCGGCCTTTTCGACCATCTGAGGGTGCCGGCGGCTTCGAAGATAGTCCACATGGGCAGGACGGTGTTTCTCGCGGCCCGGGCCTTCATCGCCAAGCTGTCGATGTCGACCGACTATCAGGTTTCGCTACCGTCGGCGCCGTCTTCCATCCCTGACGATACTCTGTTCGACGAGTGGGACAGCGGCCTCTGGGACGTCATGAAATGGGATGCGGGATCCGACAAGCGCATCGCGACCCGTTGGGGCTCTGTCGGCCGTTCCGGCTTTGTGGTTGCGCCTCAGGTGCAGGTGACATGCGGCATTACCCCGACACCCGATGCGGAGTTGGTCGCAATCGACATCACCTATGAAGTCGGTGCCGTCGTCGTCTGACATGCGCTTGCTATTCGGCTGCAACGAGCAGGTGGCGCGGTTCGTCGCTAGCCTCATACCTGGCTGTGAAAGTGGCTTCGGCAACTGCAAGGCAATCGGCGTCGTCGACGAGGAAACGGACGAACTGGTCGCCGGCATGGTGTTCCATGATTGGCAACCGCGCCCCGGCCTCATCCAGATATCGAGTGCATCGGTCACGTCGCGTTGGCTCACCGCCGAGGTGCGCCACAAGATGTTTTCGTACCCGTTCGACGAGATCGGTTGCCAGATGGTCGTGCTTCAGGTCTCGGCGGCCAACGAGCGCATGGTGCGCATAGCGAAAGCCTTCGGCTTCACCCCGCATTTCATCGCGCGCATGCGCGGCCGCAACGAGGACGGCTACGTCTTCACGCTCACCGACGACGCCTGGCGGAACAGCAAGTTCACGAGGAAATACCATGGGTAAACCCAAAGCGCCGACGCCTCCTGATCCGAAGGAAACTTCGGCGGCTTCGACCGGCACCAACATCTCGACCGCCATTGCGAATTCGTGGCTGAACAATGCCAATCAGGTCACCCCTGATGGCACCATCACCTATTCGAAGACCGGCGAAGAAAAGATCACCGATCCCTATACGGGCAAGACGTACACGATCCCGAAAACGACTGTCACAACGCAGCTTTCAGCCGCGCAGCAGGCAATCAAGGACCAGACAGACAAAGCCCAATTGAACCTTGGCACGCTCGCCAATAATCAGTCGTCGTTCCTCAACGACTATATGGCCAAGCCCTTTGATGGGTCCAATGAAGCCGTTGAATCCCGCCTGTTGGATCTCGGGCGCAAGCGGCTCGATCCGCTCATTGCCCAGCAGCAGGACCAGCTTGCAACGCGGCTTGCCAATCAAGGGATCATGCCCGGATCGGCGGCCTATGACCGGGCAATGGCGCAGCAGGGGCAGACGGCCAATGACGCCTACAATCAGCTGCTGCTGACCGGTCGCGGCCAGGCCTTTTCCGAAGCTCAGGCGGTCCGCAATCAGCCGATCAACGAGATTACGGCTCTTCTTTCGGGATCGCAGGTCTCTGCACCGAAGGCTCAGGGCTACACCGGCAGCACGATCCCGACGACCGACAATGCCGGGCTGATCAACGAGAACTACAATCAGAAAATGAACGCCTATAACCAGCAGGCAGCCCAGAGCGGCAGCCTGCTAGGCGGGTTGTTTGGCGGCATCGGCAAGCTTCTCACGCTGTCGGATAAACGCGCCAAGACCGACATTGAGAAGGTCGGTAAGACCGACGACGGCCAGCCCATCTATGCCTATCGCTACAAGGCCGGCGGTCCCATGCAGCTTGGCCTGATGGCGCAGGACGTCGAGGAGAAACACCCCGACGCGGTGTTCGACATGCCGAGCGGCTTCAAGGCCGTGGATTACCGCAAAGCGCTGTCGCTGGGAGCATAACGAATGGCTCTGTCCTTCATCTTCGACGCCTCCAAAGAGACGCCGGCCAGTCTCGCAAAGAAGCGGGCCGTGGCGGATGCGCTCGCCAGCCGCAATCAGGTTCCGCGCAATGTCGGCGAAGGCATCAGCGCCTTGGCCGATGGCGTCGTTGCCGCGGTACTCGGAAGCCGTGCCGATGCCGGTGAAAAGGCTGGCCGTGACCATGCTGCCACGACTATGGCGCAGACGCTGGGCGCCGGCGCCTTTCCCGATGCTCCGCCTTCCAAGCCCAGCGCGTCCACGTCGTCTGCGCCGATTGATTACAAGGGTGATGAACTCGCCTGGGCGGATGCCCAGCCGTATCAGAAGGCGCTGCTGAACACGATTGCAGGCCCGGAAAGCGGCGGCCGCTACGACATCATCTATGGCGGGGGGAGGTTCGACGACTTCTCCAAGCATCCGGGTCAGGCAGTTCGGATCCAGACCGGGCCGAATGCCGGCCGCACCTCGTCGGCTGCCGGCAAATACCAGTTTCTCGGTTCGACGTGGGAAGATCAGGCCGGCAAGCTTGGGCTTACAGATTTCTCGCCTGCCAATCAGGACAAGGCGGCGTGGAACCTCGCTGCCGAGACCTACAAAGCCAAGACTGGCCAGGACTTGGACGGCGTTCTGCAGTCTGGTGATCCGACAGCACTGGCAAAGGTGGGCCAGGTGCTCAACCCGATCTGGACGAGTTTGCCAGGCGGTATCGAGCAGGGCACGAACACCGACAGGTTTGTCGCTACCTATCAGCGCGCGCTCAATGCAGGCGCTTCGCCGACCCAGGCGAAGCAGGTGGCTCAGGTAGAGCAAGCGCAGCCCGTTCAGGTCGCATCGCTCGATCCGTCGGCAGGGGTCACACGGGCCACCGCACGGCCGATGCCTGAGGAATATGCGAACATTGGCCTTTCGCAGGACGCCTGGTCCCGTATGAACGAGCCGACGGGCAGCGCGCCCTCAGCTGCCACGGCATCTCCTGCGCAGCCGCCGGGAGAGGTTCGCAAAGGGCCTGACGGCCAGACCTACCAGTATGCGGAAACCACAGGAATGGCCGGCGCGTCCGGCTCGCAAGGCTGGATCAGGGTGAATGCGCCTCAAACGGCTCAGCCCGTTGCAGCGGCAACCACGCCGGCCGCTCAGCGTGTGCTCAGCGCCATGATGAGCCAGGAACCAATGGGCGGCGCGCCTGCTGCTATTTCTGGCGCTGCATCGCGGGTGACAGGGGCACTGGAAAAGGTCGCGCCCGGCAACCAGCAGGCCGCAGGCAGCCCGGGCACGCAGCGCGTGGCCCAAGCTCTCGGTGGCGGTGCTGAAGCCTATCGCGGCACTGCGATCGATAGCGACATGCCCGGCCATGAACCGCTTCAGCCCGGCGAGGCTGGTCCGTCCATTCAGCAGCTGATGCAGGCCGCGTCCGATCCGTGGTTGAACGAACAGCAGCGTGCGCTGGTGAACACCATGCTTGAGCAGAAAATGCAGTCTGCCGATCCGATCCGCCGGCTTCAGATCCAGAAGCTGCAGAAGGAATTGGGCACGCCGCAAAAGCAGTGGCAGAAGCTCGACGACAACACCTTGTTCGATCCGGCGACGGGCGAAACCAAAAGCATCGGCAAGACCGGCACAGATGCATTCCGGTTTCAGGGCAATTCTGTTGAGGCTCAGTCCCTCAATGGCCTGATGGACAGTGGCGCGCTGACGCCCGAGCAGGCTCAGCAACTCGGCGCTGGCAAAACAGTGACCGGCCCGAACGGCGAAACCATCTTCATGACGCCTCAGGGTGTCTTCGGACAGGCTACGCCCGGCGGCCCTGCCATGCCGATTACGCCGCAAGCTGCCCCAGCCCCGTCGAGCCCGGCAGTGCCAACCCCGGGCCCGGCACCTGCACCGTCGATTCCACCCGCACCTGCTCAGTCGCAGCGTCCGGGGATGATCCCGATCACCGACCCGAAACCTGTTCGGGCGACCGAGGCCCAGCGCAATCGCTCGTCTAACGTCGACCAGGCGTTCAGTACGATCACCAACGAACTCGACCGTTACGAAAAGCTGGTCGGGGAGACCGGCATCGAGGCGAAGCCGGGACAGAGCAAGGACAACCTCAACACCGTGCGCCAAGGCATCATGCTCCAGATGAAGGAGCTGTTTAATCTCGGCGTGCTGAACGGGCCCGATCTCTCGCTCATGGAGCGCATGATCTATGACCCAGTGGTCGACCCCTTGAAGGAAGGCGGGATTGCCAACCTGCCGGATCAGATCTGGACAGGCATCACGGGCGGGGCAGGCGAGCGAGCGAAGAACAGCGTCGCCGAGTTGAAGCGCATGCTCACCAACATCAAGGAGTCGGTTGGCAAGTCCGTTGATCAGCCCGGAGCGCCAGCGCCAACCGATACCGGCGGCTGGAAAGACATGGGCAACGGCGTCAAAATCAGGGTGAAACAGTAATGCCCGTTTTCGAGATCCAAGGGCCTGACGGCACGACCTATGAGATTGACGCACCTGATGAGCAGTCGGCATTGGGCGCAATCGGTCAGATGGTGCAGCAGCCTGCCGCTCGGCCAGGTGGCCAACCACTTCACCCGGAATTCGACCCGGCCAACGTGCCGGGTGGCGTTCCCGGCTACAACTCGAGCACTGGCCTCGTCGAAGGCGATGATGCTCTGAGCATGGTCAGGACGGCGTCGGGCGGCGTGCTTGAGGGCATTCCGGTCGCTGGCCCTTTGATCCGAGGTGGCATGGATCGCGCGGCTGCGGCGACGTTGGCGCCATTCTCCGAAAAGGATTACGGCGAAATCCTCCAGATCATCCAGGCCGGGACAGAGGCTGAAAAGTCGATGAACCCCAAGCTGGACACGGCTGCACAGGTCACAGGCGCGGTCGCGGGCACTATCCCGATGATTGCTGCCGCACCAAGCGCTTTCGGTATCGGGCAGGCAACGCGCCTGGGCCAAATCTCTGGAGCGGCACGAGGGGGCGCAGTTCTTGGCGGGTCTGACAGTTTCGTGCGTTCTGGAGGCGATCCAGCCGAAACGACGAGTGGAGCGCTCTGGGGCGCAGGAACGGCAGGGGTTGGCACATATGTCGCCCCTTGGGTCGGCAAGGGCGTCAAGAAGGTCGCCGATGCCCTCCTGATCGGTCGCCTCGCCAAGGCAACTGGCGTCGACAAACAGGCGTTTAATCTCCTGGCCAAAGGCATGGAGCGTGACGGGCTCGACGCGGCGACTGTAAATGCCCGTCTTCAGGAACTGGGCCCCGACGGCATGGTTCTGGATCTGGGGCCGAACCTCAAATACCAGGCCGCCGCACTCGCTGCCATGCCGGGCGAAGGCCAGCAGGTCGTTCGTGGCGCAATCGGCGCCCGCGATGCCGCTGCAAATCGCCGGATCATCGACGAGGTCAATTCCCAGCTTGGGCCGGCTCCGGTCCCGCGCAGGGTGTCGGCTGACATCGAGGTCAATCAGGGGCACTTGTCGCCGCGGTACCGTGAGGTGTTCCAGAACGCTTCGCCGGTCGATACGCGGCCAATCGCGCAATATCTGGATCGGGAAATTCAGACCCTACGGGGCGAGGCGCAGCGTGGTCTGTCGACCGTTCGACGGATGCTCAATCGCGTCGGCACGGAAGAACTTGAAACCAACCCCGTGACACTGCTGGAGACGCGTAAAGCCATCGACGGCATGCTTGAGACGGTCCAGGAGACGAACGCCCGCAACGCCCTGACCACTGCCCGCCAGGCGGTTGACGATCAGCTTCGCGCATCGGTGCCGGGCATCAAGGAAGTCGATGCTCAGTATGCCGAACTGGCCCGTCAGAATACGGCAGTTCAGCGCGGGCAGACGGTTCTTGCCAATGGCCGCGAAGCACCTCGGCCCGTTGAGTTGGCTGACGAATTCAGGCAAGGCGCGCTGCCCCAGGGCGAGCAGATCGGTCCCTCGGCGGTTCCGGTGCGGCTTCGTGAGGGCGCTCGCGCCGAGATCGAGCGCATCATCGGCACCAACGCCAACGACCGCGTAGCGCTTCAGCGGCTTATCAAGGGTGAAGGCGACTGGAACCGCGACCGTCTCGCCACACTGTTCGGCGACGACCGGGCAGAAAGGATCATTCGGCTGCTCGACAATGAACGGGCCTTCGCTGACACCTCCAGCATTGTCACTCGTAACAGCGAGAGCCTGGCACGACGTGAGGCGATCAACGACCTAACGGGCCAAACTGGCGGCGACTTTGGCGTGGTCGACAGCTTCAAGGCTGGCGGCGTCGGTGGTGCAACGCGGGCAACCGCCATCAAGGGTGTTGAGAAGGTCGTCGAGGCCTTGCAGGGCGTGAAGACCGAAGCAGCGCGCAAGCAGATGGCCGAAGCGTTGACGAGCAACAATGCTGAGGTGGTCGATGCTCTGCTGAAGGCGGCGAAAGGCTCGAACCTTGATCCGTCACAGATCGATCGAGTTTCGCGGGCCTTGCTGCTCACGTCGGTTGGCGGCGTTGGCCGTTGATCGGTCTTCACGGACGGCGAGATAGACAAGCAAGGCCGTAAAACCCGCGCCAAAGGCGGCCCCGTAGATAAAGTCGTCGCTCATCGCGTCGAGAAACTTATCGAACCCAATGCCGAACGCCACCATCACCGCAATGGTGACTGCAGCTGCGATCAACTGAACTGTGGTCCGGTAGCTCATGCGCCGGAAAGTAAACCCAGCCTGCCGTTTCGACAATAGGCCGCCCCCGAGGCGGCATTTCCCAGATGGAGACTGCCGATGCCCCGTAACGGCTCAGGTGTGATGTCGTGGCCGCCAAATACGAATGGCGTGCCGAACACGACAGTATCGAGCACCCGCTACAATGCATTCCTGGCCGACCTTCTGGCCGACCTGAATGCAGCGCGTCCGGTCACCGCTGGCGGCACCGGCGGCAGTACTGCCGTTTCTGGCAATGACAACCTCAACACGACGGGCGCCGACATGGCGTCGGCCGCGACGCTCAACCTGGCCAACGCTACTGGTGTCGTCGTCAACGTCACGGGCACGACGCCAATCACCGCGCTCGGCACGGTCAGTTCGGGCGCTTTGCGTACCCTGATCTTCGCCGGTGCGCTGACGCTCACCCACAACGCCACCAGCCTCATTCTGCCGGGCGCGGCCAACATCACTACGGCGGCAAACGACACAGCCACCTTCCGTTCAAAGGGAGCCGGGAATTGGATATGCGTCGACTACAAAAAGGCGAACGGACAGTCGGTCGTCTATCCGGCGGCAGCTTCGACCACAGTTGCCGGGTTGGTCGAACTTGCCACCGACGCTGAAGCGCAAGCCAAGGCTGATGCTACCCGCGGCCTCACGCCTTCAAATCTCGCTGCCCTTGGGGCCTCGGAAACCTTCGCCGGTCTTGTTGAGCTAGCCACAGCAGCCGAGGTGGCAGCAGGAACAGACACCGCCCGCGCGCCGTCCGTGTCGACGATGAAGAGCCATCAGGGGGTGGCAAAGGCTTGGGCGAACTTTAACGCTGCAGGTACGCTAGCCGTCCGCGACAGTTACAATATCACCTCGATTACTGATAATGGGACGGGGGATTTCACGCTCAACTTTACTGCGGCCCTAGGCAATGCAACCTACTCTGTCGTTGGTTCCGGTCGCCAGGACGCCGGCGGTGGCGCCTATAACCTTGGATTGCTGGCGCCGATCACGCTCACGACTACGACGGCGAACATTCGGACCCGTGCCGTCAACAATACCGCGCTCGATTGCGACGTATTCTGCGTCGCTGTGTTTGGAGACTAAAATGAAAAGGATCATTCACCCGCTAGGCAACGGTGTGGCCGTGATAATTCCATTCGAGCAGAGTGGGATTCCAGTCGAAGAGATAGCACGCAAGGACGTCCCTGCTGGTGTGCCCTATCGTATCGTCACGACAGCCGACATCCCGGAGGACCGAACGCAACGTGATCTCTGGACCGCCGATTTCAGCCAGCCTGATGGACATGGCATCGGCGCGGCAGCCTGGCGTGCAGAGCAGGAGGCAATTCTGGCTGCTGCTCACGCCGAAGAGATCGAGGAAGGTACATGACTGTCATCACTATTCGACCCGCTCCGCCAACACCTGTTCCGGAAGTCGTCTCTTCTCGGCAGTTCAAGATGCAATTGGAGATCGACGGACTAACTGCACGCGTTGAAGCATGGGTTTCCAGCCAGCCCAAGCTTGTTCAGATCGCCTATGTTGAGAGCAAGGCATTCAATCGAGATGACCCGATGTTGCGATCGGGCTTTGCTGCGCTCGGCTACTCGTCGACACGCGTGGATGCATTCTTCACCGCCGCATCTAAGCTTTGACGCCGAAAATAGGACCAGATATGGCGTAGCAAATGAAGCGCCACGACTTGGTCATCCTTACCGGAAAACAGCGCCCGCTATTGAACGACCTGTGGTTACAGGTTCGAGAGCGCCTGCGCGGCCAAGAGCGGCAGTATGGCGGACACCCTGGCGTAACTCGCAGTCTTGTCGAAGGATTGAAACAGTTGGCCGGCATCGACTGGCTGTACGCACGACGCTTTGGCAAGTTGCGGGCAAAGACTGTTCATGCCGTCGCAGACGCCCGGGCTGTTCGGACGGGCATTGCGGCGAAGCGCGGCGGCCTGTGCGATCGGTTGATCGTCGGCCCGAATATTGTTGTCCGAGCCTTCGAAGAAGACGCTGTCTTGGCCTCTCCTGAGATCGACATGGTGTTGGTTCCAAGCAGATGGGTCCAAGATGCCTACGAAGCTGACGAGCCCCGCCTGATCGGCAAAATTGCGATCTGGCCGGCTGGCGTGGACGCAAACCGGTGGGCACCATCGGGAGGCAAACGCAGCAAGATCCTGATCTATGAGAAGCGACAGCCCGAAGCAGCTGCCGAGGCGGTCGAAGTGATCCGATCGGCAGGATTAGAGCCCGTCACGATGCGCTACGGAAATTACCAGCCCGAGGAGTTCAAGCGGGCTTTGGACGAGGCGGTTGCCTGTGTCGTTGTTGGCCAGAGCGAGAGCCAGGGCCTAGCACTGGCCGAAGCTTGGTCGATGGATGTTCCGACATTCGTTCGGCGATATGACTTCATCCCGGAAATGGCCGTCGCTTGCAGCGCGGCTCCATATCTAACCTCGTCTACCGGCGCCTTCTGGTCGAGCGACGATGAACTTCGGCAATTGTTGGCATCCGATATGGACGGCTACGCCCCGCGTGAGTGGGTTTTGGCGAACAACACGGATCGTCATGCGGCCGAAGCGTTGCTGCGCATAGCACTCCCAGCCTAATCGTCCATTTTCAACCGTCTTCGAATTTCGTCTGGTTATTGGGCCACTGAACGCCGCTGCCGTTCACAGGCCGCCTCAAGCTTGCGGAGATCATCGAGGGCGTTGAGGCGATTGAAGGCTGGGCCGTCGCCCAGCTCGGCGAGGACGATGGCTAGAATATCGAGAGTGAAGTTCAACCGGTCGATCAGTTGGGAAATCTCGTCGGTGGCATCAAACTTGGCGGTGGCGCGCAGAACCAGGCGTCGGATACGCGAAGTCGGGAACGGAGAGCCGGCACTCTCTATGAGATGAGCGATATCCGCGAATTGATCGTTCCACATAACCCCAGCCAAGCCCACGCCGCCGGATACGCCGGATACTAGCGCCGGACGCTTTGTAACGCACTCCCAAGCGAATTGATCCATTTCCGATCTGCGCTCCTGGCGGCTTTCGCTCGCCTTCTGAAACTCCACACATCTGAGGAATCCCAATGGACCGTAGCAAGTTCTACGCGGCCTTGCGCGCGCGCTCATCTGGCGTGTTCGGAACGTCGCTTTCACAAAGCCAGGTCGACGGCACCGAACGCGTGCTCGACGAGGCACAGCGCCGCGGAACGCCCCTTCGCCATCTCGCTTACATCCTTGCCACCGACTATCACGAGACGGCGCACACCATGCAGCCCGTCCGCGAAATGGGCGGCGAGAAGTACCTCCGCTCCAAGCGCTACTACCCTTGGGTGGGCGAGGGGCTGGTGCAAGTCACCTGGGAAGAGAACCACCGGAAGTTCGGCGCAACGACCCCGGGCCAAATGATGACATGGCCGATTGCCTTGCGGGCGATCTTCGATGGCATGACCAAGGGCATGTTCACCGGCAAGAAGTTGGACGACTACATCAAGGGCGACCGCTGCGACTACGTCGGCGCCCGCCGCATCGTCAACGGCACTGACCGAGACGACGATCTGGCCAGGTATGCCGAGACCTTCGAAGCCGCTCTCCGTGCCGCCAACTACCTCGGTGTAGCGCCGCAGCCTCGTCCGACGATCCCCGAACCGAAGCCGGCTCCCTCAATACCTGCGCCAGCGCCTACCAAACCCGCGCCACCGCCGCATCCCACCGAACCCGCCAAGGGCTTGGCCTTCTTCCTGCAACTCATCCCTAAGGCGATTGCCGCCTGGTTCTCGAAAGGACACTGACCATGGGACCGTTCATTCGCATCGCTCTCCGCTATGGCGTGGGCGGCATCATTGGCTATCAGCTGGCGGATCAGCTTGCCGGCGATCCTGATGTTGTTGCCGTCGCTACAGTCGTGGCAACGGCGGCGGTCGGCTTTGTGACCGAGGGCTTCTACATGCTGGCCCGCAATCTGGGATGGCGGACATGACCGCGCTGCTCCTCTCCTTCCTCACCAACCCGACCATGTTGGCGATCATGGGGGGCGTGGTCGCGGCGCTCGTCGCCTACATCAAGGGCGGCATCGATGCAGCGAGCAAGGAACGCGCCAAGCGTGAGGCTGAGGAAGCCAAGGCCAGGGACATCGCCGACGACGTGCAATCCGATGTCGGCGCCATGTCGGCCGATCAGGTGCGCGCCGAACTCGCCAAGAGGACACGGCCATGAAGCGCCGGCTGCTCGACCTCGTTACGCGGATCCTGCTGCTGATCGTCGTCCTGACCGGTGCAGCCGCCTGCACGACACCGCGCGGGAGCATCTGCCTTGGTCCTGATGCCCGCTATCGGCAAGAGGTCTATGACGCCATGAATGCCGAGGAAGCAGCCCGGCACCTCACCATTCTGAAGACACGCGAGGAACTGTGCGGGAGGAAGCCATGAGCGACCAAAAGCACTTCGGTATGGATATCGACATGAAGATGAGCCTGGGCAACATGATCGTCATCGGCACGTTGCTGGCGTCAATCATCTTCGGCTGGGCGAACTTTCGATCTGATATCGAGGCCAACAGATTGGCCACTGCGGCGAATACGACCCGCATCGAGCGCTTGGAGATCCAGAGTGGCGAGATGAAGGACCGCCTGACACGGATGGAGGTCACGCTGCAGAACGTGTCCATGCAGATCGATCGTGCGGTGAGGCTGCTGGAAAAGAGCGGCAACCCAACTGCCCCATAGGAACGGGTAGAATCATGATACCGTAACGGACGTTTAAACACTCCCATCCCTCGCCCCGTTGCCGAAAGGTGGCGGGGCTTTTTTACTTTTGGAAGCGCCTGTGACAATGAGCGGTGAGCTAATCGTCACGCCGGTTAGCCGATCCATTCGGCCCATGGCGACCACTTCTCCAGCCATATGAGAAGCAGGACTATGGCCATAGCCATGGGCCAACCCATGTAGGCTAAATAGATCGCTGCGTGATCGGTCGACGCTTCACTTCCCTCCCGCACGGCACGCACGGCAATTTCATAGGCGCGAACACTCGCGTCTGGGCCATCGCCGATACGCAAGCCGGCAATGAACTTCTTGCCGTGCGTCTCTTCGTCGACAAGCATGGCGCGCAGTGCAAGTTGATGGATTTGATCCTTGGTCAACAGTGTAGGCATAGCATCAATCCAAAGCGCTGCTCGTTCGAGCGCGCCGCCAATGATGCTCAAACGGATGCTTCTGGTTTGCAAGCACCGGATTGCGCTGTTTGTAACGGCTGCGTTAGAACGCGGCTATCGAGCCATTCTCAGCCTGCCCGATTGCGGTGGCTGGGCTATAGGTCGAGGATTCTTTCGAAAAAGCCGACATACTTGAGCTTCAGTGCGCTGAGCTGCTTGGCTGCTTCATCTGCGGAGATTTCACCACTGGCATGGCTTCGGCGAATTTTCTCCGCGTCAAGTCTCAGTGCATTGAGGCGCTGGGATGTCCTCATGGCTCGTGTTTCCCGGCCTTTTGTCAATTGGGCAGTAGCACTCATTGCATGGCCCTCTAAATCAGCTCGTTGATATGACTGAACACAGGCTCACAAGTAACCATTATCACATTCGATCTGTTCCCGTAAAATGCATACGGTCGAGCACAATCGATGGAAACGAAGCCCCTAATGGCCCCCGCTGTGCCGCTGCTTTGTACTGGCACGATCAAGATGGAACGATAGCCGACCTTCTGTTGTGTGGGGCTTACCAAGGCAGGCTTACCAAACCATTTTAGATCCTGGACGACACGAGGTGCAGGTCCGCTCCCACAGGCGTGAAAACCTAGGAGTGAGCGCCCATCAAATTCCCGGTTTGTTGGGCGGTTATTCCCTGGGTTGCGATGGCGCACCTTCATTCTGGTGGTGCTGTTGCCCGAGAAAAGCACCAAGGATACGGACAAGTCTCCTTTTTTGGACTTTGTGACTGTCCTTGCGTAGTTTTCGATAATTCCCAGGCAAGCTCGAATTGCATCATCCTTGTCACTCGATTTTGCAATTCGGCTTTTCAGGCTCGACAGGAGATCACCGACGCGGATGATCATTTCACTTTGGACGTCGTTATCGTCCGATGATTTTGCTTTGGATAGCTTGTCTAAAACGCCCACTAATGAATGGGCTAAAAAAAACCCGCCGCCGGCGACAATTGCTGTCCATCCCGGGATTGAGCCATAAAAATAGGCTAGCCCCGGAGCCGAAGAAGCAAGTGCGGTTCTGGACAACCAATGTGTCAGGCCGACTAGACGAAACTCGCGTGGCAGTTTGTTATGGTAAAGGCCGAGCGCATTCCGGCCGAAGCGCTGCCAAACGTTGAAGTCTTCGGAAAGCCAAAGGTCGACGCGATGCTCAAACGGTGATTTCGACAAGTCGCTCTCTTCCCCCGAAGAGCACAGCCAAGGACTCAGAAGTGTCGGATCAATGTGATTCGATGAATCAGCCCCCGCCGACAGAACCAGAAAGCGAAACTTCTGTCGAATCCTGAATGACGAAGGGAAGCTGAGCCCGATGTCATCGATAGCCGAACCCGCATCTAAGCGTTCCCATCCACTTCATCGTCTTCGTCGAGCATCGGCACCGGCAGATAGCCGCCGTGCTCCAGCCATTTTCGGATCATGATCCGCAACAGGTTCCGATTGGCTGCGTCTTCGAGCTCGTCGGCGAAGTCGATGCGGTTGGTCATTTGCGCTAACCTAGCATACAAATGGCGTCCAATATCTTCGACATGAGCTTGTCGCGTGCCTGTCGTTGCAGCGTGTCCCTCGGCTCGGACGCCAGCAATTCGTCGATCGACAATCGCTTGTAGGGTGGACGTCCAGTTCCGACGTAGACATGCCGTTTGTCCATATTGAAGACCAGCTTCCACCTTGTCGTCTCATCTTCGGCCAGGATGCTCGAGATAGGCTTCATGTTCGACACTCCTTTCGCAAACAAAGACTGCCGAATGCCGATGGGCTTCGCTATCACAAGATTTGACTATTGACGTTCCTTCGCAACCCTGCCGCATCTCCCGCAGGCCTTTCGTGGAACGACATTCAGTCCCGAGGCGTTCTTGTGATGGAGCGCAGGGCAACGACCCGAACCGTCAGGCGTTCTAGCAGCGAGGCCTGTCGAGGTCGCCCTCCGGCAGGCCTTTGCTTTCAATCCATAAGCAGCACTAAGTCCGGATACAATTTCTTGAGATTTGGCAGCGCCCTTTCCTGCCAGGCGATATTGCTATTGCCCCGAACCACCAATCGAACCTCAGGGTGATTCCGGGCCTCAATCACCAACTTTGCCAGAATATTCCTGCCCTGTGAGTTGAGGAATTCAAGGTCGAACAAACGCACCGTGATAGCTGGTGGCCTGGAATTCAGGAGGTCCCGTACGAGTGCGGTAATCTCCGGAGCCGCCTTGTTTTCCAGACGCATGACCCCACTGAAATATAAATCGGTTCCCTCGACCCAAACACTGTATTCGTCGGCCTTGATATCCATAGAAGCTACCTTCAATGTATCAGATCACCTTAAACCTGCGCCCCACCATATTGGTTGCCGACCCCACAATAGATTGCTCAATTCTACGGAATTTAACTTAATTCGTCCGTTCCGTTTGCTCGGCGCGATACCTTGAGGTTTGTCGCCTCGGATCCGGGGAACTTACTTTATGGTAGGGGATTGTCTTGGCGGAGCGCGTGCCCCATCAGCCGCGCTCCAAGCAGCGGACCTGTCGTTTCCAGCCGGTAGCGGCAGGTCTCCACCCACTGTTCAAAGCCTTTGCGAACCGAAGAACGGCGAGTACGTTCATGTGGCGGAGCGACTCACACCCCTCCATCGCTCCGAGACTGAGGCCTGTCGGACCCCCCTCCGGCAGGCCTTTGGATTAAGTGTGGATAAAGTGCGGAACCAAACCGCCTGTTTTGAGTTCTGAGAATGCACAGCACGTAGCCGTTCGTCCTTACGGCTATGATCCCGCATTTCGAAGGCCTGCCTGCGCATATGCGCGGCGGGCCTTTTTTTATTGCGGCGACAGCACCTCTGTCACAGTCGAGTGCCAAGGATGCGGAGGTTTTCGCGACGCATTTTGAGGGCGCGCACTTCGACCCGATTAAGGATCGCGAAAAGGGGAAGGTCTGCGGCGCCTGGCTACGAACCGACGAGTGGAAGCCGACTGAGCGATGCGGGCCGTTGGAGTTGCCGCGGTTCTTCCGAGAATACGAGCGGTAGCTAGCCGCACCGTTCACCCCGTGTCGGGCGGTTAAACAAACCTCGGAAAACGGCGCCCACTCGTACCGATCAATTACGTGAGATATTCCAAGTGAATGAGCGGATAAGGCTTGCCTTGCCCGTCCAGTGGCGAACGGCCTGTGCGCCTGAATCCCATTTTTTCATAGAAGCCAACTGCTTGAGCGTTCTGTTCATTGACGTCGGTTGTCATTTTGGGATGAAGCGCAAGGCCGTGGCGCACGAGCGCGGCACCAACACCAGTTCCGCGACAAGCTGGATCGACGAACAATGCCTCCATGTGTCCGTTGTCAATGAGCATGAAGGCCAGCGGGTAATCATTAGCATCTACGGCAAGCCAGAGCGGTGCTTGGGGCAGAAAGCCGCACACCGTCTCGTCAATGGCAAGGCGATCCTGTGGCGACAGAAAATCATGCGTAGCGTCAACCGCGCCGCGCCAAATTTCGACTGCGCGCTCACCATCGCTGGGGCGGGAAGATCTAATCGTAATCATTGTCGTCTCGTGTTTCATTTCAATCTAGTCAAGCGGGGCGCGTCCTATTTGGTATCTATCAAGATAGCAAAGCGGGCCTTTGTCGGAAGGCTTCTCGCCTGGCTGCGTGTTTATGGAGTCTATTGGTCGAGGGTATCACCCACACCAAGGACGCTTGACCTTCGGCCGCCAGATGATTGCGTGTCCCTCTGCGAGCAAGACGTTTTCTGCCAGGCGCACGTCGGCGACACTTATGCGTACCAACGGGCGCCGATCTGAGGTCTTGTCACGATTGCCTGTGTCCTCGATCCGTAAGCTCGGGTCTCGCTTGTGCTCGACAATCCACCGGTCGTTGTGACGGTGGACCGGCCGACCGCAGAGGCAGCACGGCGCGGCGTTGTGGCCGGTGCAGTTCTACGAGAAGATGTGCTGCCGGCGCTTGTCGGTCATTCGTTGACGCGGTGTGTTCGCGGTCATGCCTTTAGGCGCACTCCAGGCCCACCATGGATTGTTTCGCCTGCTGCCTCAAACAAGACACCCGCCGTCTCCAGAGCTGTCTTGATGGCGTCTAGATTGTTAAGGACCGGGGTAGACCGCCCTGCCTCGAAGTTTCGAACAGTTGAGAGGCCAACGCGCGCCCGCGTTGCCAGCTCATCCTGTGAGAGGTTCACCAGAGCACGCCCTGCTCGACACTGATCTGAAGTTATCATAGATACCCCTGCAATGATTTTCATCGTGTATAACGAAAAGCGTTTGACATGACTAGGGGCAACGTATTACGTTCTGGTTAACGAAAAACGTTAAACAGGAGAAAGCCCAATGTCCAAAGCTGTATGTGTCACATCGCTGCCGGAAGTCGTTCCGCAGGTCGACCAGACGCCATCGTCAATTATCGAACTGATCGAAGCGCACCGCGCCGCTGTTACCGCCGATGAAGCAATGTTTGATGGTGATGGGGAGTGCCTTGACGACGCAGGGGCCGAAGCCACGCAGCGCGCAGAGCAGAAAGCCTTCCTTGCCTTGGCCCTGGCTCATTGCCGTACTACGTCCGACGTGACAGCCAAGGTGGCCTATTTCGTGAATGGCACCGTCGGTAACCGTTCTAGCCTGATCGACTACCTTGCTGTCTACGGCGAAGGGAATGACGACCTGTTTGCAGGGCTTCTGGCTTCGCTTGTGGCCGAAGAAGCATTGGCGCCCACTCACCTATAATTTCGGAAACTGCTTTGGCCGCTCGCGATTAGCGGCGGCCATGACCCACAACAATCTGGAGATTTATCATGCCGAACAATTGTGTTCCGGCCGCTGCCGAAGGCTTGCCCGAAATTAACCGCCGCCGCCTTTTGCTCGGGCTTGCCTCTGCTTCCACTGCTGCCGCAGTCGGAGCGATGCCAGCGCCGGCCAAGGCTGCTGGGATGGCGGAGAACCCGCGATTGCTCGAACTGGCATCCGAACTTCCTGCGCTGATTGCCGCATACAACGATGCGCGGCAGGCTCAGGATGCTGTCGAGGCGAAGTGGAACGCCGTCTGGCCGTGGGCTCCTGATGAACTGACTGTTCCGGGGACCGGATTGCCGTGGAGCGATACTCGCCAGCCCGGCGAGGCCGAAGGTCGGATAATGGGGGGATATCTCTGGCGCAAAGGCGACGAGTTCCCCCGGCGCATCGTCGTGACGACACGGAACCTGGACTGGGACATCGGCCACGCTAAGCGGCATCTACGCGCACTCACCAACGGTAAGCAGAAGAAGAGCGGCGGCAAAGCCCTGGCGGCATGGCGTGATGAACTCGTACGGCTGCAGCAACTGCACTGCACTGCCGAAACATACGAAAAAGAGTGCGAGCGGCTCAAGGAGCCAGCCCGAGCCGAACACAAGACGAAATGGACGGTTACCCATAAACTACGCGACGAGTTGGAAGATCACATCGCGGCCATCATGAACGAGCCGGATGCGACCATGGAAGGCCTGCTTATCAAGGCTGAGGCGCTGGCGGCGTGGGACAAAAGCGGCAAGGACATGGACAAGCTTGCCATCCGTCACGGCAGGGAATGGCATGGGCAGATTGCCGCGTCTATCCTGCGCCACGCCCAGGGAGGCGCCGCATGACCCGGTTCATCCCGCACGGCGACATGACCGCCGACCAGATCATGCGGTGCAGCTACGAGGCGTCAGCGATCCTGCGCCTTTGTGAAGCTGCTGCTTGGGCGATCCAGAACGGCGAGACCCCGGTCGACCTAGCTGACGCAATCGGTGCTGGAACGAGGGTTGCACGTGATCTGCTTGGCGTTTTGCACGACGCCCTCGAAAGCCATGAAGGCCTGAAAGGCGGTGGAGCATGAGGGCGCGGCACAACCAAGACCTACGCATCCGTCGGAGGATTGAGGCGGCGATTGAACAGTTGATTGCCCTGCTGGACTCCTTCGACCCTGACCCGGATCTCGAACCGTACCTGGCCGGCACGGGTGGCAGCCACAAGCCGCTCGACGACAGAGAGGCCGACGATAGTGATCTGGAGCCCTATCCAGCATGGACGGTAGGAGAGGCCGCACACGGCGACTATTCGACCGAAGGCATGGCCGACTTGGAGGAGCAGCACGACCGCGAGCATGACGAGTGTGACGGCGAAACGGATCAATGGTCAATTGACTGCGATGTGCCGCAATTCGGGCAGCAATGGCACGGCCACGTCATGCCAGGGGAGCATTCGACATGCTGCTAACGCGCCTCCATCTAGCCAGCATCATTTTGCGGGTTGCCGGCCGAATAGCTGAATGGCTCATGCCAGAGATTCGCGTTGTCGCGAGACGTTGCCAGAGGCCAACTGGACCCATTTGCGGTAGAGTTCGCTTGGGACATCCACCAGAGACGGGGGCAGTTACATGAGCAACGAACAAGAGCTTCATCAGTTGCTAGCTCACTGGCAGGCGGCGAATCAAATAGCGCTTCGGACGCTTGTTAAGCTCCTCGTCAAAAATGGCGCTCTTAACCCTGGCCAGTTCGAAGGCACCCTGGAAGAGACAATACGCCTAGCAGGAGAGGGCGCTGGCCGCGCTGATTATCAGATGTTGGCATCGCTCGTGAAAATGATCGACCTAGAATAGCTAGCTTGTTGCGTTCATGTCGCGTGGACCCGCCGTCGCCTCTCGGAAACCCTTGGAAATCAAGGGAACCTGCTTGCAACATGCCGCAACATGGTGAGGCCTAAAAGGGAAGAACCAGTTGGCCTCAAGTATCTGATCTTATTTAGGAAAGTGATGGTGCCCAGACGCGGATTCGAACCACGGACACGCGGATTTTCAATCCGCTGCTCTACCAACTGAGCTATCTGGGCCTAGTTCCAGGATCGGGCCAAAGCCTTGATCCGGACGCTTCGAGCGGTGCGCTGCACCCTTGAAAGCGGGTGGGTTATAACACGAGATTTGCCGCTGTCCAGCGCCTGCGACGTCTTTTTCCAGAAAGAAATCACAGGCCGTTGCGTAAGCTGAAACAGCGCCTCAGCTTCGTTCGCCGGGTTCGCTGCTGCTGGTTGGATCCTCGTCTTCGTCGTCGCGGACGGGAATGGCATAGGAGCCCGAAAGCCAGCGGTTGAGATCGACTGCCTTGCAACGCGGCGAGCAGAACGGGTAGCTGTCGCGGGCCGAGGGCTTGCCGCATTCGGGGCAGGCGATCTTGGCGCGCAAGGGGGTAACGACGGCTTCGGGCTTGTCGGTCATATGCGTGCACCGGCCTGCCAGTTGAGCTGGACCTGATAACCTTCGCCCGAAAGCAGCGATGTCGTCTCGTAGAGCGGCAGCCCCACCACATTGGTGTAGGAGCCGACGAGCTTGACGACGAAGGTGCCGGCGAGGCCCTGGATGCCATAGCCGCCGGCCTTGCCGCGCCATTCGCCCGAGCCGAGGTAGTTTTCCATGTCCTGCTTCGACAGGCGCTTGAAGCGGACGCGTGTTTCAACCAGCCGCTGCCGCAGCTTGCCTGCGGGCGTCATCAGCGCGAGGCCGGTATAGACGCGGTGCGAGCGGCCCGAAAGCAGCTGCAGGCAATGCAGCGCCTCGTCGGAGGTCTCCGCCTTGGGCAGGATGCGGCGTCCGACGGCCACCACCGTATCGGCGGCGAGGATGAAGCCGGAAGCAGGTTCTGCCTCCTTGGAAAGCACGTCGTGCGCCTTCTGGGCCTTGGTCACCGACAGGCGCTTGGCCAGCGAGCGCGGATGTTCGGCGCGCATCGGGCGTTCGTCGACATCCGCCGGGAACAGCCGGTCCGGCTCGATGCCGGCCTGCTGCAACAGCTCGACACGGCGGGGCGACCCCGAGGCAAGCACAAGCTTTTGCAGATCGCTCAATCCATGATCCTGTAGGCTGAGACCGGCCGACGTGCTGACAGCTGGCGGCTTACTTGAAGCGGTAGGTGATACGGCCCTTGGTCAGGTCGTAGGGCGTCATTTCGACGAGTACCTTGTCGCCGGTGAGGACGCGGATGCGATTCTTGCGCATGCGGCCGGCGGTGTGGGCGATGATTTCGTGTTCGTTTTCGAGCTTGACCCGGAACATCGCATTCGGCAACAATTCCGTAACAACGCCCGGGAACTCGAGGACTTCTTCCTTCGGCATTCGGTACCTTTGGTTTGGATGACTTTCCGGCGACCCGGCCGGAATTTTCGCGGAACCTATATGATATTCCACGCTTTGTGAACACGCTTAATCGGCGTCGTTTCCTTGTGCCTCGACGGCAAATCGTTTGGCCATTCTGTGCTTCAGCCGTTCGCGTACGTCGCGGTAGGCATGCATGATCTGATCGCGCGTTCCGGTGATCGCGGTCGGATCGGGCGTCGGCCAATATTCGACGTCGACGGCCATCGAGCGGGTGAATTCGAGCGCCGCGTGATGCGCTTCGGGCGCAAGCGTGACGATCAGGTCGAAATAGTCGTCCTCGAGATCATCGATGGTGCGGGGCTGGTGCTCGTTGAGCCCCATGCCTTCCTCGGCAAGCACGGCGTCGACGAACGGGTCGCGGTCGCCGGCGCGCACGCCCGCCGAAGTCACGAACACCGAAGCCGGCAGTTGATGGCGGGCAATCGCCTCGGCCATTGGCGAGCGGACGGAGTTCATTCGGCACATGAACAAGATGGAGCGCGGAGAGGTGCCGTTTGCCGCCATACGTCATCCGCGCCAGTGAAGCACGCAGATCAGCGTGAAAAGGCGCCGCGCGGTGTCGAAGTCGATCTCGATCTTGCCCGAGAGGCGGTCGAGCAGGGTCTGCGAACCTTCATTGTGCAGGCCGCGCCTGCCCATGTCGATCGCCTCGATCTGGCTTGGCGTCGAAGAGCGGATCGCCTCGTAGTAGCTTTCGCAGATCATGAAGTAGTCCTTCACGATGCGGCGGAACGGCGTCAGCGACAGGATGTGGGTGACGACCGCCTCGCCATGCTCGCGCGAGATGGCGAAGACCAGCCTGGCGTCGACCAGCGACAGCTTGAGCCGGTAGGGCCCATGGCCGTCGTCATTGATCGGATGAAAGCTGTTTTCCTCGATTAGGTCGAAGATCGCCACCGCCCGTTCATGCTCGACGTCGGGCGTCGAACGGCCGATCGATTCGTCGAGTTCGACGTCGACCAGGCGGGAGCGTGCGTGGCCTTTGTCGGACATCGCCGCCTACATGTTCAATCTGATGGCGACCGAGCGCGCATGCGCATCGAGACCTTCGGCCTTGGCCAGTGCGATGGCCGCGGGCGCCAGCGCCCTGAGCTGATCGGGGCCGAGCTTGAGGATCGAACTGCGCTTGACGAAGTCGAGCACCGTCAGGCCTGAGGAAAAGCGCGCCGAACGTGCCGTCGGCAGCACGTGGTTGGAGCCGCCGACATAGTCGCCGATGACTTCGGGCGTATGCTTGCCGACGAAGATCGCTCCGGCGTTGCGTACCTTCGACAGCATGGCTTCCGGATCGGCGACGGCGAGCTCGAGATGCTCTGCGGCGATGCGGTTGACCAACGGCATGGCCGCATCGAAGTCGTCGACCAGGATGACGGCGCCAAAGTCGCGCCAGCTGGCTGCGGCTGTCTCGGCGCGCGGCAGCAGCTTGATCTGGCGTTCGACGGCCTCTTCCACCGATTTGCCGAAAGCGGCGTCGTTGGTGAGCAGGATCGATTGCGCCGACACGTCATGCTCGGCCTGGGCAAGCAGGTCGGCGGCGAGCCAGTCGGGGTCGTTGTCGGCGTCGGCGACAACGAGCACTTCCGAAGGGCCAGCAATCATGTCGATGCCGACGGTGCCGAACACCTGGCGCTTGGCGGCCGCGACATAGGCGTTGCCGGGGCCGACGATTTTTGCGACGGGGCGGATGGTTTCGGTGCCATAGGCAAGGGCAGCGACAGCCTGGGCGCCGCCGACGCGGTAGATTTCAGACACGCCGGCAAGATCGGCCGCGACCAGCACCAAAGGATTGATGATGCCGCCGGTCGCGGGCACGACGATGACGATGCGCTCGACGCCGGCAACCTGGGCCGGCACGGCATTCATCAGCACCGAGCTTGGGTAGCTCGCCGTGCCGCCGGGGACGTAAAGACCGACGGCTTCGACAGCGGTCCAGCGCGAGCCGAGCTCGACGCCGATCGGGTCGATGTAGCGGTCGTCCTTGGGCATCTGGCGGGCATGGTGCGAGCGGATACGGTCACGCGCGAAACGCAGCGCCTCGATCGTCTCCGGATCGGCGTCCTTGTAGGCCTGGTCGATGTCGGCGCGGCTCACCGCGATGCCGAGCTTGCTGAGGTCGGCACGGTCGAATTTCTGGGTGTAGTCGACAAGTGCTGCGTCGCCGCGGCTGCGAACGTCGTCGATGATGGCGCGCACCGTCGCGTCGACGTCGGGCGAAATCTCGCGCTTGGTGGTCAGGAAGGCGGCGAAGCGCTTCTCGAAGTCTGCGTCTGATTGGCGAAGCGTGATGGCCATTGTCTAGAAATGCTCAGGTATTGTGGATGGGGCGGGAAGAGGCCTGCCAGGCAGCGCCGGTGTCGGTCAGCCGGGCCTCGATGACCTCGACATCGAGGCGGATGGCGGCGTCGCCGGAAAACAACAGCTCGATCGTGCCGGTCGGGCCTTCTTCCTGCGCGAAGCCGATCGCCAGAAGCTCCAGCACGTCGTCGGTCTTGGCGCGCGAAATGCCATGCAACTGGGCCGACAGCACACGATCAAAATGCAGGATCGACCTGCGCCGCTCGTATTTCGGCCGGAAGAAACCCTTCTTGGTTTCCCAGGCGAAGCGGTTCATCGCCAGCGCAAAACGCTTCGCCGGCGCATCAAAAGCGAGGTCGCCGACCTTGACCACCGCATCCTGCACATGCGCCGAAACGATCTCCAGGTCTTCTTCGTCGAGGGCGACTAGTTTGAGCAGGTTCATGTCCGGTCGGCTGCCTGTGCGGAAAGGTGATGCTTCCGGCTTTGTTAGGCGGTCTTGGTGCTAAAGGGAAGGCAGTAAGGGAGTAGGGCACTGGGGCAGTAGCGAAACCGACATACTGCCTTACTGCCCTATCCCCTTATTCTCCTAACTCAGCCGCTGATGCGCTCGATCACCGCGCCGCAGCGCGACAGCTTCTCTTCCAGGCGCTCGAAGCCGCGGTCGAGATGGTAGACGCGGTTGACCACCGTCTCGCCTTCGGCGGCGAGGCCGGCGATGACCAGCGACACCGAGGCGCGCAGGTCGGTCGCCATCACGGGCGCGCCCTTGAGCTTGGAAACGCCCTCGACGATCGCCGTCTGGCCCGACAGCGTGATGTGGGCGCCCAGCCGCGCGAGCTCCTGCACATGCATGAAGCGGTTTTCGAAGATCGTCTCGGTGATCTTCGACTTGCCCTTCGACATCGTCATCAGGCCCATGAACTGCGCCTGCAGGTCGGTGGGGAAGCCGGGGAAGGGCTCGGTGACGACATCGACCGGGGTGATGCCCGAGCCATTGCGCAGCACGCGGATGCCGGAATTGGTCTGGATGATCTCGGCGCCGGTCTGCGACAGCACGTCGAGCGCGCCCTGCAGCAGGTCGGCGCGCGCGCCTTCGAGCAGCACGTCGCCGCCGGTCATGGCGACAGCCATGGCGTAGGTGCCGGTCTCGATACGGTCGGGGATGACGCGGTGGCGCGCGCCCGACAGCGAATCGACGCCTTCGATGGTGATTGTCGAGGTGCCCTGGCCGGTAATCCTTGCGCCCATGGCGTTGAGGCATTCGGCGAGGTTGACGACCTCGGGTTCGCGGGCGGCGTTTTCCAGCACCGTCTCGCCGCGGGCAAGCGTTGCCGCCATCATCAGCACATGGGTGGCGCCGACCGAGATCTTGGGGAAGGTGTAGCGGTTGCCGGTGAGGCGGTTCTTGGCGGAGGCCAGGATGTAGCCGTTCTCGACCTCGATCTTGGCGCCCAGCGCCTGCAGGCCATCGATGAACAGGTCGACCGGCCGCGTGCCGATGGCGCAGCCGCCGGGCAGCGACACCTTGGCCTCGCCCATGCGGGCAAGCAGCGGGCCGATGACCCAGAAGCTGGCGCGCATCTTGGAGACGAGCTCGTAAGGAGCCGTGGTGTCGACGATGTTGCGCGCGGTAAACGAGATGGTGCGCGAATAGCCTTCGCCCTGGCGCTCGCGGCGGCCGGAGACGGAATAGTCGACGCCGTGATTGCCGAGAATGCGGATCAGCTGCTCGACGTCGGCCAGGTGCGGCACGTTTTCGAGCGTCAGCGTATCGTCGGTGAGCAGCGAGGCGATCATCAGGGGAAGGGCAGCGTTCTTCGCGCCCGAGATCGGGATGGTTCCGGTCAGCTCGTTGCCGCCGACAATTCTGATGCGATCCATTGGCCGTCGTTTCTCCGGGCGATCCCGGTTCTGGCGAGAAATTTTCTTGCCGCCCGTCTAGACCATCGCGCTTTCCGGTTCAAGAAAGGGCGGTTTTTGGGTCATTGGCGCCAAGCGCCCGCCGTTGCCGGTCAGGCTTTCTCGGGTTTCTCCGTCTCACCCTCTGATGCCGCCAGGCCTTCCGGCCTGGTATCTGCCTCGCCGGTGCGCCGCGAGCGCGCCTGCGCCTTGCGTTTCATCAGGTTGGCGCGCAGCTCGGCCGCGAGCCGCGCCTGACGCTGATCGGCACCGCTTGAGGGCGTTTTCTTAGTCGACGACATGTGGTGGTCCCCGCTTGTCGATCGTTCATAGCGGCTTGGCAACTGATATGGCCAGTATTGTGGCGTAAGCGGGCCTGTGGAAAATGATACACGATTTGAGGCAACTGATAACTTGCGCTCCCGGGAATCATGTGGCACAAGCCGCCCCGTTCACGGTTGCTGCCGTAGCTCAGTGGTAGAGCACTCCCTTGGTAAGGGAGAGGTCGAGAGTTCAATCCTCTCTGGCAGCACCATTCCATCTTATTGATGGGAAACAACATTCTGGTTTTGTTGGCTTTTTCGCCGCCCTGTTGGTACACAGAGGTGGTACACATGAGCTTGCGCATGCCCGGTCCTTGGAAACATCCCGATACGGGCATCTACTACCTTCGGCAGCGTCGACCGAAGGAATTTGCATCCACCCAGATTGAAGAACCTGTTGCGATTCCTGTCGCGGAGACGATTCGGTTCGTCAAAGTTGGTGCGATGGTGAAGGTGAGTCTTGCGACCAAGAATCGCGAGGAGGCGAAAGCCCGATACCGAGAGGCTGACGCTGCGTTGCAAGAGTTTTGGCAGCGATATAGGGCGTCGCCTCAACCTCTGACACAAAAGCAAATTCAGGCTTTGGCGGGTCTCCTTTATTACCAGCTCGTCGGCATGATGGACAGTGAGCCCGGGGAGGAGGGTATCTGGACCGCCGCCCTCAGGCTCAATCAAGGCAAGATGGAGCGAGGCGAGTTGGACGGGTGGTTCGGGCCATCAGTTGATGAGCTGTTCGCTAGGGAGGGCGTTCGCACCGACCCGCTTAGCCGCACCCGTGTTGTTCACGCGGCCTTCGGTGCTATCCAGCGGGCAGCTGAGGTGAATCAGAGGAAGGCTCAGGGGGACTATACACCGGACGAAGGTGCCAAGCGTTTCCCCGTTTGGGAGTCTTCAGGCGAGGTAGCCGCTCGGACAACAGCGTCGGCCTCTGCCGGTAAATTCGACCTGTTCGTTCTGCTGGATCATAAGTTCGATACTCAGTCCCTCGATGAGACTACACGGAAGGCCTATCGCGGTCGTCTCAAGAAGTTCGTCGAGTTGATCGGTCACAGTGATGCCCGTCGGGTGACCAAGGACGATGTCCGTCGATGGCGCGATAAGCTGATTGCGGAGGGACGTCCCCCTAAGACAATCAACGACAATTATCAGGCTGCGCTAAGCTCTGTTCTAAGCCACGCTGTGGATGAGTTCAGCTTGGCGGACAACGTAGCCAAAGGTGTTCGCGACAAGCGTAGCGGCCCTGAGCCGAGAGGGCCCAAGGGCTACGATGCCGACCAAGCGAAGACAATCCTTGCTGCGACCTTCAAGGGGACTGCCAAGGCAATCTCCGCGCCGCACCGACGCGCCATCTTCTGGGTGCCGTGGATGCTCGCTTATACCGGATTGAGGGTCACCGAAGTCACGCAGCTTCGCGGCGTTGATGTGAGGGCTGAAGGTGATACGCCCTTCCTGTTCATCACGCCCGCAGCTGGATCGACCAAGAGCAAGAAGGCGTGGACTATGGCAGTTCATCCCCATCTGGTCGAACTGGGTCTCATCGACATGTTCAAGGCGATTGGTGACGGCCCGGCCTTCTATGTGCCCTATCCGGCGGAAGCCGACTTGTCGGCGAATGCCGCATCAATGCGGGCTCGGGCTCAGGAGGCCGGGAACCGCGTAGCCGAGTGGATAACGGACGAATTGGGAATACCTGCGCCGCTCGACCGCCCTAACCGCGCGTGGCGTCATCTCTTCACGTCCCTGTCGCGCGTACACGGCCTGGACACGCAGGCTCGCAACTACATGATGGGTAGCAACCCTAAGGACGCGCGTGAAGGCTATGGTGAATGGCCAGCAGCCACCCTGCTGCGTGAGATTAAGAAGCTGCCCCGGTTTGAGGTTGAGGAGGGCATCTACCGCCCCTCGACGGAACGGGTCGAGCCCCAGCCAATTCGGGGAAGGTCAGCCAAGAGGAAGGTCCCGAAGCGTCACCGGGGGCGTTAAACGGCTTGTCCTAGACTCAACGTTACCGGAGAATTCGAAGGGACTTGCGCTTAATCTGGTCCAGTTGGGGGAGTGCCTATCTTACTCTTTCCTGCCGAAAGGCTTTACCTCCTGCTCTTTGTCGGCTTCGATCACTGTGTACGTAACGCCGCTTTTGGATACAGGGGCAGCACCGGCAAGTTCCTCATAGAGATAAGTCGCGAACATCGAACCGGCTCCCAGTACTGCCCACAGAGGCACTCCGACGCCCATGCCGAGCGCTGCGATCCCGGCGCTCTGTCCGCCAAATATCGCTGCTCCCATTGCGGCCCCGCCGAGTCCGAGGCGCTGAGCTGTGGTCCTGTTGTCCCATCCGAGGCTCTTTGCTCGGTGCAGGGCACTATTGAGCAGGGGGCCCACTACCTTTCCTTGCATTGTCGCGGCAACGGCTTGCGCGGCCTTCGTACGCGACGGCAAGCCCGACTTCCGGATTTCAAGTAGTTTCAACGCCCAATCCCGGAGCGCGTCGGTTTGCTCGGGAGTTGCACACTTCACAATCTGGATGGCGATCCGCCGCTCTCGGTCTGTCTTCTCGTTCATAAGCGCTCTGTTCCAAATTGGGCGTGAAAGGAGCCCTCGGCGACGAATGCCTGAAGGCCGGCGATTTCAAATGTGCTGGAAAACTTGATTAGGCTGGTGACCATCCAAGGGATGAGCCGTGGTAACATTTATCCCTATAATTTCACCGCGATTTCCCTGCGCTGCGTAGCCTTGAAACCGATAGAGGTCTCTGTGTGCTAAGATAACTCCGCCGAGATTGAAAATCGGAACAAGCACGCCACGACCGTTTTCTAGCCGTGCATACCATTCGCCGTCTACCTGCAGAGCAGTTCCGATAAGCCCGTCCGCCATAAGCCGGTGGTGTTGTTGCTCGTCCAACATCATCAGTTGCGTGGCCTGGGCCGCTTGTTCAAAAGCTTCTCTGGGCGGGGGCGATAGACGTTCGACTAGTTGCGCCGCAATTTCTGAAGTAATATTGAAAGTAGGATTGCCATGGATCACAAGGTTAATCTGTTGAGCGCGACCCTTTGCAACGGGGTTTGCTATGCTGGCAACTAGTTTTTGATCGGCTTTGGTGCCGATTGGCATTCCAAAGATGCCGAGGGCGGATTGAGCAACGTCGACGATGTGGCTCGCAAATGGTGCAAGATATATCCCCGCTTCCAATAGCTTGTGGGCGCTGCCGATTGCATCAAGGACAATCTCAATACTGCCATGCCTCACGTCCCGGACACCGAGTACACCGTGAAGTTGCCCCCCCGCTCTCGCGGCGCACAAATCGGGCAAATGCTTTGTCTAGGCCCTGCAGCATCGCAGCGATATCAGCGGCAGGAACTGCGCCTGAATGCTCAATAACAATCTTGAAGTCTTCTGGTTTATCTATCCAATTTGCCATATCGCCCCGTCCCCAAATCTTCCTGAGGTTTGATCTATCAGAAACATCCTGACGTAGCACCTGGACAGGTATGCCTTTTGCAAAATCGGATCAGACGCGGGTTCAAGTGTCCTTGAGGGAGGCTGTTCCTATCCCTTGACCCGCCATAAGGTCCGCATGATCGGAGCCCTGCCGCCCTTGCGAGCGGGCGATAGGCCATGATGCATGGAGCCTGTCCCAGTCCACTTCGAAGGGTAGCCCCTTGGCGGGCCGAAAGTCTCATCCCGGCCCGGCCATAGGCTTCCGCACCGCACTTGCATTCGACACGTAACAGCATGCCGTGGCGAGCGGCTTGCCCTATGGTCCGCATGATCTGGGTTACAAAATAGGAACATATGCCTTGCGGGGTCAACTCGGATCGTGGCATTCTGAGGTGATGGAGGGCCTTCGGATGACCGACCCAAAGACGCCTGAAGACGAGCTTGAGGCCAGCGTTGATGCAGCCATAGTGGCCTGTGACGATGATTTGCGGGCGACCATAAGGGTGCTCATGGTGGCCAATGCCTACTTGGAAGACGAGCTTGCTCTAGCGATCCCTGCGGTAAGCTATGGTTACAGCAAGGGGTGGCATGCGAGGAGGCGGGTGTTGTAGCTTGGTGTGGGGTCATCTGAGGGGGCGGCGTTGTTTGCAAGTATCGACTTTAGATTTGGCTCGCACCCGGCTGGAGAAGCACTTAGTGTTCCGCTCCGTCCTTCGGTGACGATCTTTGTAGGCCCAAACAATTCCGGCAAAAGCCAAACGCTCCGCGAAATCAGCCGGTACTGTGTCGAGGGGCAGTTAAACGGCTCTCGAATTGTTGAAGCCCTGCCGTTCAACCCTTTGAGTGTGGACGACGCAGCGGCATATATTGAGCAGGTCCGTTCACCTTTGCGGATGAACGAGACAGTGCCTGCCGAGCATTTTCCTGCCAATCTGCCCAATGGTCGCACTCATCTAAACGAGGCAAGCCTATCGCACGTCTTGCGGACGCCTCACGATAACTCCGGGGCCTTTGCTCGATGGTACGCAGGCCAACATTTGCTCAATCTAGACGGGCAGGCGAGGACTTCGCTGGTCAATTCTCAGTCGCGCGGCGACCTGAAGGACCCCACGACACCGTTTGCTCGCCTTTTTACCAACGATGACAAACGAGGAAGGCTGCGAACGCTAATTCATGAGGCCACGGGCCTGTATCTTGTAATTGACCCAACTGTCGGGGCTGAGTTGCAGATTAGATATGCGCAGTCTCAGCCCACAAATGAGCGCTCGCTCGATCAAGAGAATGTCGAGTTCATGAGCAATGCGTTGGGCGTCGATGAAGTCAGTGACGGGGTCAAGGCGTATTCGGGGATACTTCTCCAGCTTCATGTTGGAAATCCGAAAGCAATTATCATTGACGAACCTGAGGCATTTCTACACCCAACTCTCGCGCAAACGCTTGGTGTAGAAATATCAAGAGGAGCCGTTACGGAGGGCAAATATATATTTGTGTCAACGCACAGTGCGAAATTCTTGATGGGAGCAATCTCATCGGGATCCGATGTAAATATTGTTAGATTGACATACTACGCAGGTGTTGGAACGGCAAGATTGCTAGATAGCGGAAGTATGAGGTCATTAATGAATGATCCGATGCTGCGATCTGCAGGCGTCATGGAGGGGCTGTTTTACGACTATGTTATAGTGGGCGAGGCTGATGCTGACCGCGCTTTCTACAGTGAGATCAATCAGCGGCTGGTAGATGAGCGGGACCCCCGGGGGATAAGAGGAGCCCTATTTTTAAATGCTAATGGCAAAGACACTGTCCCCCGAATTGTAGAGCCGCTTCGCAAGCTGGGTATTCCAGCCATTGGTGTCGTGGATTTGGATGTCCTGAAGGAGGGCGGCGCTTCCTGGACCCGCCAATTGGCTGCAGTCGGTATTCCGGCAGGAGAACGGGACGCATACGGAACACGTCGCGCTGCAGTGCTACGCTCATTGAATGCAGCAGCGAAAACGAACTTCAAAATCGAGGGTGGCCTAAATCTACTAGACGGCGAGGAAAGAGAGACTGCGCTCAATCTTTTGCGAGACCTTGCTGGCTACGGGCTGCTTATCGTCCCGTCTGGCGAGATTGAGAGTTGGCTGGCCGCGCTAGATGTCGCTCGTTCAAAGAACGGGTGGCTTAAGAGCATATTCGTGCGGATGGGCAGTGATCCCTCTTTGGCCGATTATGTGCGGCCTTCTGCCGGTGATGTCTGGGACTTTGTAGGGGAAATGAAGCGATGGTTGGCGAATGCCGGGCGGCGCGGCATCCCTTTGTGAAACAGAGAGTTCACGGGCATTTCGCTGGCCGCTGGCCGAAGGTGGCCTGATGGGCCCTCTTAGCGGTGCTTAAGGGTGCCCCTACGCTTTGCATCTTGGTAGTTCAGTAGATCGACCAGTTCGTCCGCGTCCTGAGCGTCAAGCCGGATGGCGTGCCCCCCGTTGACCTCAGCCGCCCACCCAGTGAACACGTCGAACACTGTCCAGGTCCCGTCGAGTTCCTTCCGAAGGTCGTACCTCTGGTTGGCCATCAGGTCAGCTTAAGGCGACGGGGAATGTTTTGGTACAAATTTCCGAGCGCCCGGATCAGATAAGCGGCAGCGCGTGAGGCCCCCGTACCCCCTCGGTTTCCCCACAATCATCCCTCGGACTTTGTAGAAGGCATCGCTTCACCCGGCGACAGCGTCACCAGCAGCGTTGAGCGAGTGGCTGCTGGTTGCCTCCATGATTGCAAGCACGGTGCCGGGCGGTCGATTCGCCGGGTGTGCGTCTCTGCCAATAGGGCAAGGGCCTGTGTCGGGGTGATGAGGCGGGCCGGAAGCTGCCATAAAACATGACACTAGGGTTGACTTATATATTTTGGCAGGATAGCCCTTTGGCATAGACCCTAATGGCAGGACGGACCGACCCATGAAGTACGGATACGCTCGCACCTCGACATCGGACCAGACGGCTGGATTGGCTGCTCAAGTCGCCACGTTGGAAGCGGCGGGGTGCGAGGAGATCGTTCAGGAACATGCCTCAGCTGTCGGGGAGCGGGAAGCGTTCGACATCCTCATGCTGCACAAGCTGCGCCGGGGTGACACGCTCGTCGTGACTAAGATGGACCGTCTGGCCCGTAGCATCGGCAAACTGCTAACCATCGTCGAGACACTTGAGGCGAAAGGTGTGGCGCTCACGATCCTCGACTTCAACAAGGGCGAGAGCGTCAACACCGGGACCCCATCCGGCAAGCTGATGCTGACCATGTTCGGGGCCTTCGCTGAATTCGAGCGGTCCAACATGCTGGAGCGGCAACGGGTCGGCATCGACAAGGCGAAGGGCGAGGGGAAGTACACCGGCAGGAAACCGACAGCGATGAACCAGCGGGAGAGGATCGTGGCCATGGATGCTGAGGGGATGACCCGCACCGCGATTGCTGAGAAGCTCGGGATCAGCGAGCGCAGCGTCTACCGAGCCTTGGGGAGCACCTGACGGGCTCTGTGGAGCCGAATAGGATGCACAGTGGCACTACGAAGCCGAACTGGGACAACAGTGGAACTACGAAGGCGAATAGGGTCCACACTGGCACTGTGAAGGCGAGACTGTAGCTTCGACCAATAGGGACACCACTGGCACTACGAAGCGCAAATCAACGACCCTCGGCAGGAATAGGTACTGCACTAGCATCTATCCTTCCGAATTGGGGCCCCACTAGCTCTCTCCTTCCGTTGCCCCCTTATCCCAGCCCCTGAATGGGACCATAAATGTGCGAGCCGCTTGTCTGCTCGTCGGCCTCTTTCGCGGCGACACCCAAGACCCCCGAAACACGCTCCCCACCACCACTATCACCGACCCCAAAGGCGAACCGCAAGGTCTGCCTGCGGGGCCATTTTGTCGAAGCGACAGGCGCACATTGCGGCCCTCTCACAGCCAATGGAGAAGAATGGAATACACGACAGAAGTTCTCGACCGCGCCGCCGGCGACCTCATGACCGCTTCGCTTGGAAACTATGTGACTGTGACCGAGTACGGAGCGACCAAGGGCGTCGGACCACGCCAGACCAGAGCAATCTTGTCTCACCTCGGGCTCCTCCACGAGGAACTTGAAGCGTCCAAATCAGGTCGATCTAGGGTTGCCCGTCGACGGATCACGTTGGATGCCGTCAAGGCCGGACTTGGGAAGCGGCTCTATCCAGGGAAGCCCGGTAGCTATCCGTTTGATGTCCTATCCCCTGAGGGGCAGGCTTGGGTCGACCAGCGTTGGGATGAGGCGGCCAAATCGATCAAGGCCAAGATCGTCGCCAACCCGATGTCGATGCAGGCGAAGGCCGACCTGGACAGGTTTAAGGCCTCACGTGGGTCTGAGGTGTCCACCCAGATGGAAGTTTGCTTTCTGTGCGACCATTTCCCCGACCTTCCTCAGGTCGACATCTGCCGGATCACCGGAGCGTCTCCCCGAATGGTTTCGCTCTACGTCAACACCCGAGCCGACCAGATCAGGGCATGGAAGGCTTGGAGGGCAAAGCCATTGCCTATGACGAATGCATCGGCTTTCGGCCAGACCTCATCAACACCCTAGAGTGCCCCTGACAGGAGAAGCCCGTCGACGGTCTTCCTTCGTGGTCTTCAACCCTAAGAGGCCCCCTCGGGCCAACAACAGGTTCGCCTTTCGGCTTTCACCATGATCGTCATCCGACTGGATACTTACATAACACAAGGAGTTACATCGCTGAAAATGACACTTGATGAGAAGGCCCTCGCCACAATCCGAGCGCACGGCTACGAGCCACATGATGCCCTTGCCGAGGATGTCGTGAGGGCGGTCCTAGCGCCATACCTTGACCAGAACCCGGACGGTAGCTCCATCATCGAACACCGGCATACATACAAATGGGAGGGGATGGTGAGCGAGACGGGCCTCTGCGTCCTCCGCCCGACCGCCTACCAGATCATGCAGAACGCCACCGACCCGAAGACCTTAACCGACCGCGACGTCGTGTTCCTTGTCATGACCTGCGACTACGGCGAGATGTACACCAAAGCCGATTGGGATGGCATGGTCGCCCAGCAGATTGAACGATCCCAGAAGGGACGCCGCAGGGCATGACTGACGACCGACTAACTGACTGGGCGCTCATCCTTCACGAGCGGCAATCCCCCCAGGACGACCCAAACCACCACGACGATGAAAGCGACAGTGTTGTCGACTGTGATGGCAGCAAGGCCAAGCAGCGTCAGCACAAGACGGCGCTTAGGTCGGGGCAGGGCGACCGCACCGACTGGAAGCAGCACCTCTATGGCTTGCCGGGGCAGCGCCTGATCCCAGACGCCCTACTCTCCATTCGAACGAAACAGGCCCGCACTGCATCCCTCAAGGCGGCAGCGCTGCGACGAACCAAACGTCGCGATGACAGCGGCATACCTATCCACTACAGCCGGTTAGCATGGAGGCGTTTGCCACAAGCTAAGCGGGATCAGTTCAACCAAAGCCGGAAGGCCTTGGCGTGGATCGGTCCGCGCTGGGACGTAGACCGCGACTTCAGCTGGTATCACACGGGCGATGATGGCGGTGAACATCTCGACCAACTATTCCGCTTCGGGGCGGCTCAGGCCCAGCCCAAGCAGTCGTTTCAGGACCACTGCAAGCAGGCCCACGGACAGCGGCCCGCCGGCTGGTACGTCACGAAATGAAGTCGACCTGAGCGTCCGTTAAGAACCACCACAACACCCGGCGTGGAGGGCGTGGGGCGCATGTAGGCCCACCGTGGGTATCAATCCTGCGGAAATCCTCGGCGCGTCTCCTGCATCAGAATACCGGGTGCCCCATCACCATCACCTCGAAAGGGCCAATGATACGATCATACACTGCCGTCTCCACTATCGGAGGCGAGGAAGTCAGCATGACCACAAAGCGGATTGACCCCGTGCCGCCGCTTTGCCGTACCCTCATCACCCGGGGAGCCAATCCTCAGGCGCTGGCAACGGTCACGCGCGATGGAATGCCCATCTGGCGAAAGGATCGCCCTCTAGCTTCGTGGGCCGGGATCGACATCACCGAGGAAGATCGGGCCGGGCTACGGACACGGCTGCACCGGCAAGGATTATGCCTTTCTGATTGAAAATCGAGCCGGAGGAGGCAAATGATGCAGGCATTTGACGGGGAGGAGGACGCCGTGGAATTGAACAATGCCCAGACAGGCCCTATTGGCGAAGGTGAGTTTGTAAGCCTCAACATCCGTGCAGTTATTCCGTGGGAGATGCGATTGGCTTGTAGCAGCCACGACGTCAGGAAGACCCTGCAGCTCAAGACAATCCAAAATTACGGAAGTATTTATGGTGGCAAGCGAGATCTTCGTCTCGGTCTTAATACGCAGGTGCGCGTATTCCTAAATCGCATTTACCCAAGATCAGACTACCGACGAGAGCACGAGCTATCAAGCGGATGGAATAAAGATGGTTTCTCTTTTGAGATAATCCTGAACGAGTACGATGACGCGGTATTTGGTGAGCTTCGGTCAGCACCGGGAAAAGTCGTTGAGATCGACATTTCCACACAAGGCTGGAAAGCAAATGTGCTGGGCACCAAATCTCTGTACGTCGAGGGGTACGTCATGAACTTTGCTGATCCTGAACCGGAGCCCAAACCGGAGCCCAAGCCGAAGCGTAGGTGGCCCTTTAGTTAGACACTTATGGGACTGCGAACCCTTAATGTCTCAATTCAGGCCCCCGGCTAGTAACCGGGGGTCTGTTCTTTTGGCCAGACGCAATCGTCTCCGAAATGGGGCTGCGACACCTGAAGTGGTTGCACGTTGACATCGGGCACAAGCGCTACACGATCCGAACTGGAGAGGTTGAGCGTATCACAGAGGAGGATCGGCAAGCGTGGTATCGCGCCCGCTAGCAGGGCGAAGTTGCTTGGCGGCAGGCCCTTGAACGGAAGACACTTGGCTGGTACACCGGCATAAATGGGCTTTGGGAAAAAGCCAATGAAAACAGAATGTTGAGAAGTCGCCAGCCGAGTTCAATCCTCTCTGGCAGCACCATTCTCCTCCAAGAAAAACTTCGGACTTACGTGTGCGCAAGCGTTTGCGCGCCGCAGCCCTTACGACCGCAGCGCACTTAAGATCGCAGGTTTGAGTCGGGCTACGCCTTGGTCAGCGGCGATCTTGCCAGTGCTCTCAGGCTCGACAGCCGGCAAAACCTGCTGCCGATATCCCAGAACGCGCGCTTGCTCTGTTCGCGCCGGTTGGTGCTGTCGACCTGCGGCGCCAGCGGCGCTGGCAGCCGAAAGCCGAACGGTTCGGCCGCCACCCCGCCACGTTCGGTCCAGTAGCCGTCGAGGTCGGCCTGCATCAGCTTCCTTCGCTTGCGGCGGCGCTGGTTGATGACATGGGTGGCGTTGGACACCGCCAAAATATCAGGGGCGGACACCAGCCCGTGCAGGGCGAGCAGCATGGCGTCCTTGGGGCGCAGGCCACCGAGGCAGCGCGTGGCTGATATGACAGAGCGCTTCGCCTCCGGCCCTTTCGGCCCTTGCATGCCGCCGACCGCCAGGCTTGGCGTGCCGTCTTCGAGACGGACAAAGACGAAGCTGGCCGTCCACAATGTGTAGTCGTCGCTCGCCCGCGACAGCTTGATGGCGAAGACGCCTTCGTGGCGGCAGCCGCAGTCGTCGGCCAGCAGCATCTGCATGTTGTAGGTTTCGTGGCGGCCACTGACGGTGCCCATGTCGAGGCGTTCGCCGCGCCAAAGGGTTGCGAGATCGTCTTGCCGCAGCAGTTCCGCCGCGATCCGGAAGTGCTCGGTCATCAGTTCGAGGCGAGCGGGGCTCGGGATTCCCGTGATGAAAAAGACGTCCAGCGACTTGCGCAGCAGGTCGTCATGCGGCCGCCCGAGCGCTTGGCTTCGGCCAAAATCTTCAATGAAACTGATCCAGCCGAATGTGCTGACCGGGCGGCAGGCGAATCGCAGGCAGAACACCGCCGAGCGCTTGAGCGAGATGCGAGCGCCGAGGCTGAGCATCTGGAGGAAAACCGATTGACGCCTTGCTGCGCGCACCGGCGATGACTGGATGGGCAGCGCGCCGCGCTGGTCCAGTTCCGGTTTCCATTCATGTCGCACGGGGGCGCTCCTTCAGACTGATTCTGCCGGTTCCGTGAAATCCCGGAGCCGGCGGAGCGATCTAAAGAGCGCGTCGCATTGCGCCTGCATTGCATGATCGGTACGCAGCGGCGCGGAGTCGAATTACTTTCGCCGCGCCGCTGAAAACTGGCGATTTGTGGATGATCCGGCGGATTTGCGGGAGAAACCGCTACGAATTGCTGTCCGCATACGGCTCCGCGCGTCGAGGCTACAGCTGTGATTCGATCGGCAGGTAGCTGATGATCTTGGCCAATAGCCTCCGCCGCAGGCTGGCCTGCGGTTCGTGCTTGAGCTCGCGCGGACCATTGGCGGCGCTGTCGGTCCAGGTCAGTCTGCCGCCATGCAACGAAAGCCTGAAGGCGCTGCGCGGCGAGGTCTGCGCCGAGATCACTGCCTCGACCTCGCTCGCCAGTTCCGCCTGCCTGAACAGGACGCCCATCTCGGTGTTGAGCGCGGCCGAGCGCGGGTCGAAGTTGAACGAGCCGACGAAGCCGGCCTCACCGTCGGCGATGAACGCCTTGGTGTGCAGGCTCGCACCCTTCGAGCCGAACAGCGACATGTCGGTGCGATCCTCGTCCGGCTTCAATTCGTAGATGTCGATGCCATTTTCGAGCAGCGGCTTGCGGTAGCGGACATAGGCGCCGTGGACCGCGGCGACGTCGGTGGCGGCCAGCGAGTTGGTCAGCACCGTCACCTCTACCCCGCTCCTGGCCAGCGCCGTCAGCTCGCGGGTGCCGTTCTCGCCGGGAATGAAGTAGGGCGAGACAATGCGCAGTTCCCGCTTGGCCGAAGTGAGGATCGGCCTGATCGCTTTCATCAGCCAGGTGTCCTGGCCGGCACCCGATGCCTTTTCCGGCGGGTCGGAGGCGACGGTCGCCTCGCTGGTCCAGCGCAGCTTGCCCATGCCGGAAGACGACCATTCCCGGCTCTCCTCGGCGACGCGGTGAATATAGGGTTCCGCCAGGCCTGTCGTTGCCGTGCGTTCGAGGCGCGTGCGCAGCGCCGGCAGGTCGCCCCTGGCCATGCCGGTGACATGGCGGATCGGCAGCACCGCCTCGCTGTTCCAGAAGCGGTCGAAGATGGCTTCGGTCTGGCCGACCACGGGGCCGACGAGCAAAAGGTCCATGTCGCGGAAGTTGGCGTCCTCCGAGGCGTCGAAATAGGCGTCGCCGACGTTGCGCCCGCCGACGATGGCCAGGCGGCCATCGGCGACCCACGCCTTGTTGTGCATGCGCCGTGTGGTGCGCACCGCGCGCAGCACCAGCTCCAGGCCGCGTTGCAGGCCGAAGGCGCGCGCCCAGCTCGGATTGAACAGGCGCACTTCGATGTTGGGATGACTGTCGAGGGCGAGGTAGTTGGGGTCGTAGCCCTTGGCGTTGATGTCGTCGAGGATCAGCCGCACGCGCACGCCACGGTCGGCGGCGGCAAGGATCTCGCGGGCGAGCAGGCTGCCGGTCAGGTCGTCCTTCCAGTAGTAGTATTGCAGGTCGAGGCTGCGCTGTGCGTGGCGCGCGGTGTAGGCGCGGATGGCGAAGGCGTGCAGGTTGGATGAAAGCAGCGCCAGCCCGCTGTGGTCGAGATGATTGGCCAGGAGCGGGGCCACCAGCCGGTCGAACTGGGTTTCGCCTTCCGCGGTCGGCAACGCGCTGGAGGGCATCCCCTGCGCCCGCTTGGCGAAGCGGCCATAGGCATAGACCGCCAGCAGCGAGGCGATGACCAGAATCCCGACGATCGCGACGGCGATTGCGATGAGTTTCATGCGGCGGGCGGCCAGTCGACTTTGGAGGGAACCATATCCCCACGGTAGCATTTCGGTGGAAGGCTATCGTGACGCATGTGGTAAACCTCGAATAGCTCGACCATATAGGTTACTGTTGGCGAAACGCCTGTCGCAACTGAACACGAATTTCCCAGAGATTCCAGACGAGTGATGGCTAGCAGACCAGGCTTTGAGATTCCCGCGGAAGCAGGTGCCGCACACCGGTCGTCGACGTTGGAGCAGCGCGACATGTCGTCGATCGCAGCAGCCGGCGCACACAGCGAAATCGTCGTCGCCTCCTACAACGTCCACAAATGCGTTGGCCTCGACCGCCGTTTCGATCCGCAGCGCACGATGCAGGTCATCTCCGAGATCGGCGCGGACGTCATCGCGCTGCAGGAAGCCGACCAGCGCTTTGGCGATCGGGCAGGGCTGCTCGACCTCGAAGCGGTCGAGCGCGAGACCGGGCTCGTTCCGGTGCCGCTTGCCGGCCGGCGCAAGAGCCATGGCTGGCACGGCAATGTCGTGCTGTTTCGTAAAGGTTCGGTCACCTCGGCACGGCAGATCGTGCTGCCGGGGGCGGAGCCACGCGGCGCCGTGGTTGTCGATCTCGAGCTCGAAGCCGGGCCGCTCCGGATCATCGCCGCGCATTTCGGCCTGCTGCGCCATTCCCGCAAGCTGCAGGCCGGCACACTTTTGACCGCCGCCGAGCTGCACAGCGACAAGCCGACGGTTCTTGTCGGCGACCTCAACGAGTGGCGGCTGGGCAAGCGCTCGTCGCTGCGCAGCCTGGAACCGGCCTTCGGGCCGATGCATGCCATCGTTCCGAGTTTCCCCTCGCGGTTTCCGGTGCTGGCGCTAGACCGCGTCATGGCGAGGCCGCACAGCCTGCTCACCGAACTCGAGGCACATGACACGGCCCTGGCACGCATCGCTTCCGATCACCTGCCGATCAGGGCGGTCATTCGGTTGAACGCCAAGAGCAACGGTCTCGCCGAAGCCGCCTGATCATTGCGCCACGAAGAAATCGCTGATCCGTGCTGCCGGTCTCCGCGTGCGCCGAGCGATCGTTGCGTGGCAGCGAAAAGCCTCGCAGTCGGCCGTCCCTGATAACAGCGCAGGTACAGGCGGGCAAGACCTGCCATCGACGCCGATAATGCGTGGTCCGGACCCGCGCTGCATAATGTAAAACAGATACCCGCAACGCGAAGTTTCGACTTTACGGACGAAAAGCCATGGCCAAATTCCTCCCACTGTCGCAAGCGGTCGCCGACAATCTCAACGATGGCGACACCGTGGCCTTCGAAGGGTTCACGCATCTCATTCCCACTGCCGCCGCGCATGAGGCGATCCGCCAGGGCTTCAAGGACCTGACGCTGGTGCGCATGACGCCGGACCTGATCTACGACCAGATGATCGGCATGGGCATGGCGAAGAAGGCGATCTTCTCCTACGCCGGCAATCCGGGCGTCGGCCTGCTGCGCCGCCTGCGCGATGCGGTCGAGAACGGCTTTCCGCACGCGCTGGAGATCGAGGAACACAGCCACGCCGCCATGGCCAATGCCTATGAGGCGGGCGCGGCGGGACTGCCTTGCGCTATCTTTCGCGGTTATCGCGGCGCAGAACTCGCCAGGGTCAACCCGAACATCAGGTCGGTGACCTGCCCGTTCACCGGCGAGGTGCTGGCTGCCGTTCCCTCAGTTCGTCCCGATGTCACCTTCATCCATGCCCAGAAGGCCAACAGGAAGGGCGACGTGCTGGTCGAAGGCATCATCGGCATCCAGAAGGAAGCAGCCCTTGCCGCCAGGCGCGCCGTGGTCACGGTCGAGGAGGTGGTCGACAATTTCGACGACCTGCACCCCAACCTGACCGTGCTGCCGAACTGGTCGGTGACCGCGATTTCCGTGGTGCCGGGCGGAGCGCACCCGTCCTACGCGCATGGCTATTACGCCAGGGACAATGCGTCTTATCTCGAATGGGACGAGATCGCTGCCGACCGCGACCGCTTCCGCGAATGGATGCAGGAAAATGTCATCGAAAAGAGCGCCGACGATTTTGCGGCCCGCGTCGAACACCTGAGGAACGTCGCATGAGCGAGCTTGGCTTCACCCCCGATGAGATGATGACGATTGCCGCCTCGCGCGCCTTGAAGGGCGACGATGTCTGCTTCGTCGGCATCGGCGCGCCTTCGGCCGCCTGCAACGTGGCGCGGCTGACGCATGCGCCCGAGATCACGCTGATCTATGAATCGGGCACCATCGGCACGGCGCCCGACGTGCTGCCGCTTTCGATTGGCGACGGCGAACTGTGCGACACCGCCGTCACCACCGTCTCGGTGCCGGAGATGTTCCGCTACTGGCTGCAGGGCGGGCGCATCTCGATCGGCTTTCTCGGTGCTGCCCAGCTCGACAAGTTCGGCAACATCAACACCACAGTCATCGGCGACTATGCTCACCCCAAGACCCGCCTGCCGGGTGGCGGCGGCGCTCCGGAGATCGCGACGTCGTCCAGGGAAATCTACATCACCATGGCGCAGTCCAAGCGCGGCATGGTCGACAAGATCGACTTCTACACCTCTTTCGGCCATGGCGACGGCGGTGACCATCGCCAGCGCCTCGGCATCGATACCAAGGGCCCGACGCTGTTGGTCACCGACCTGGCGATCTGGAAGCCGGATCCTGACACCAAGGAATTCACCGTCGTTTCGCTGCATCCGGGTGTCACCCGCGACGTGGTCCAGGAGAGCTGCGGCTGGACCGTCAAGTTCGCCGACACGCTCGAGGAAACACCCGAGCCGACCGAACTGGAACTGAAGACGCTGCGTGACCTCAAGGCGCGCACCGATGCCGCCCACAAGGGCGAGGCCGTTGGCGCAAAGAGAGGATCGAAGGATGGCTGAGGCCTGTATCTGCGACTACATCCGCACGCCGATCGGCCGCTTCGGCGGTTCGTTGTCATCGGTCCGCGCCGACCTTTTGGCTTTGCTCAGCCAATCAGGCTGTACAGGAAGCGCAGGCTGATCAGCAGCAGGAAGATGCCGAAGGCGACCTCCAGCTTCCGCTTCGACAGGGCATGGGCGAGCCTTGCTCCGAGCGGCGCGGTCATCACGCTGGTCGGCACGAACAGGATCAGCCCGACGAGCGAGACATAGCCCAGCGACAGCGGAAACTGCAGCGCTGCGACATCCGGGTACTCGGCGGCGCGCGGCCAGCCGGCATAGATGTAGCCCAGCGCGCCCGGGATCGAGATCAGCACGCCGAGGCCGGAGGAGGTGGCCACCGCCTGGTGGATCGGCCGGCCATAGAAGGTCATGAACAGGTTGGAGAGCTGGCCGCCGCCAATGCCCATCAGGCTCGACAGCACGCCGATGATCCAGCCATAGACGTTCATGACGAGCTTGCCCGGCATGTCGAGGCCGAGCCGCCACGAATCCTTGCCGAACAGAAGCCGGATCGCCGAAATGCCGGCTACGACCACGAACACCGCCTTGAACAGGTCGGCGGGCGCATAACGGGCAATCACGCTGCCCATGGCGACGCCTATGATGACCGGGATCGCCCACTGCTTCAGGATCGCCATGTCGACCGCGCCCTTTGCGCGGTGCGCATTGAACGAGCGGATCGAGGTCGGGATGATGATGGCAAGCGAGGTGCCGACGCATAAAGGCATGCGTACTTCTTCCGGCACGCCGACGGCCTGGAACAACTCGTACAGCACCGGAACGATGACGGTGCCGCCGCCGACGCCGAAGACACCGGCGAGCAGGCCGGTGATGGCGCCGGCGCCGAGAAGGGCTACGGCGAGCCAGATGATTTCAAACGTCGATATGTCGGCCATGTCGGGAAAACTCTTGGCGATAAGGATGCGGGGCTAGTTGCAGGCACGCAACGCGCCTATCGAACCTCCCCCAAGGTTAGCGGCGCCACATATGGCACGAAGCGTTGGATCAGTCTCCCTCCGAATGCCATGCCAGATTGAGGCGGGATTGGCCCTCAAAACTTCGCAAACAGTTTTGCTGAAAACCACCTGGATGGGTAGTTGCCTGCCCAGTGTTGTATCCGTATGAATATAACGAATCCGCGGCCCGCGATGGGCTGGACTAGATGGTGGAGGGAATTTTGATGTTCACGCGTAGGAGTTTTGGGGTGCGGCTTGCCGCGATGGCTGGTGGTCTTGCGGCGGTTCTCGCGCTCGGCCTGCCGGCTGCACGCGCCGATGGCGACGTCGTGGTGTTTGCCGCCGCCAGCCTCAAGAACGCGCTCGATGCCGTCGACACGGCCTGGAAGGCCGAGGGCGGCAAGTCCGCTACCGCCTCCTACGCCGCGAGTTCGGCACTGGCCAAGCAGATCGAAGGGGGTGCGCCTGCTGACGTGTTTATCTCCGCCGACCTCGACTGGATGAAGTATCTCGCCGACAAGAAGCTCATCAAGGATGGCTCCGAGGTGAAGCTGCTGGGCAACCGCATCGTGCTGGTGGCGCCGAAGGATTCGGCGGCCAAGGCCGATATCGCGGCGAATTTCGACCTTGCCGGACTGCTCGGCGAAGGCCGCCTCGCCATGGGCGATGTCAAGGCCGTGCCCGCCGGCAAGTATGGCAAGGCAGCGCTCGAGAAGCTCGGCGTCTGGGGTTCGGTCGAAGGCAAGATCGCGCAGGCTGAAAACGTGCGCGCCGCGCTCAAGCTGGTCTCGACCGGCGAGGCCCCGCTCGGCATCGTCTACCAGACCGACGCCACCGCCGAGCCGGGCGTCAAGATCGTCGGCCTTTTCCCGGAAGACTCGCATCCTCCCATCGTCTATCCGGTTGGCGTGACGGCGGGCTCGAAGAACGCAGACGCAGAAGCGTATGTGAAATATCTTCAGTCCGCCAAGGCCAAGGAGCTTTTCGAGGCCCAGGGTTTCACCGTGCTGGCGCCGGTCCAATAGCGACTGGTTTACCCCTGTCGGCTAGGCTCTGTTTTTGGGAATCATCGTCCCATCCCGTATCGCGGGGTGGGACGGACTTTTGAGGGAATACGAGCGGGGAATGCTGGACCTCACTCCTGACGAATGGAATGCGGTCCGCCTGTCGATCAAGGTCGGGCTGTGGGCAATGGCCGCCAGCCTGCCATTCGGCATTGCCATCGCCCTGCTGCTGGCGCGCGGAAAATTCTGGGGCAAGTCACTGCTCAATGGCGTCGTCCATTTGCCGCTCGTCCTCCCTCCTGTCGTCACCGGCTATCTGCTGTTGCTGAGCTTCGGCCGGCGCGGGCCGATCGGCTCGTTTCTCGACGAATATTTCGGCATCGTCTTTTCCTTCCGCTGGACCGGTGCCGCCCTTGCCTGCGCGATCATGGGTTTTCCCTTGATGGTGCGGGCCATCCGCCTGTCCATCGAAGCCGTCGACCGGCGCCTCGAATCGGCAGCCGGCACGCTCGGCGCCAGCCCGCTCTGGGTGTTTCTGACGGTGACGCTGCCGCTGATCCTGCCCGGCGTCGTTGCCGGCATGATCCTGTCGTTTGCCAAGGCGATGGGCGAGTTCGGTGCCACCATCACCTTCGTTTCCAATATTCCGGGCGAGACGCAGACCCTGCCGTCGGCGATCTACACCTTCACGCAAGTCCCCGGCGGCGATGCGGGGGCCATGCGGCTGACCTTGATCTCGATCGCCATTTCGATGATCGCGCTCGTCGTCTCTGAAATCTTCGCCCGCCGCATCGGCCAACGCCTGGATGCCGGATAATGCTGCTCGTCGATATCCATCATCGCCTTGGCGCTTTGAACCTCGAAGCCAGCTTCGAGAGCGCCGGCCGCCTGACCGCTTTGTTCGGGCCGTCGGGGTCGGGCAAGACCTCGCTCATCAACATCATCGCCGGGCTGATACGCCCGGACAACGGACGCATCGCCGTCGACGGGCGGACGCTGGTCGACACCGCATCGCGCAGCTTCGTGCCCGCCCACAAACGCCGCGTCGGCTTTGTCTTCCAGGATGCGAGGCTGTTTCCGCATCTCAGCGTGCGTTCGAACCTGCTCTACGGCCGCTGGTTCACGCCGCAGGCGGAGCGTTATGCCGAGTTCGAGCGGGTCGTCGAGATGCTCGGCATCGGCCATCTGCTGGCGCGGCGACCGAACCTGCTTTCGGGCGGCGAAAAACAACGTGTCGCCATCGGCCGGGCGCTGCTTGCCAGTCCGAGACTGCTTTTGATGGATGAGCCGCTGGCCTCGCTCGACGACGCGCGCAAGTCTGAAATCATGCCCTATCTCGAGCGCCTGCGCGACGAGACGAAGATTCCGATCGTTTATGTCAGCCATTCCATCGCGGAGGTGGCGCGGCTTGCCACCGACATCGTGGTGATGGCCGAAGGCAAGGTCGCCGCGTCGGGGCCGACGATCGAGATCATGCAGCGCCTCGACCTGTTGCCTCCGGAAGAGGTGGGCGAGGGTGGCGCAGTGCTCGACATGACGGTCCTGCACCATGACGAAAACTTCGGCATGACGGTGCTCGGTACTGCGGCAGGCGAAATGCGCGTGCCCCGCATCGCAAGGCCCGAGGGTGCCGCGGTGCGCGTCCGCATCCGCGCCCGCGACGTGATGATCGCGACCGAACGGCCGAAGGGGCTCAGCGCGCTCAACATCCTGCCGGGGCGTATCGCCGAGATCAGCCAGGTCGACGGCACCCAGGTCGACCTCAAGCTCGACTGCCATGGCGACCTGCTGGTGTCGCGCATCACCCGCCAGTCCTTCGAGACGTTGCATCTTGCCGTCGGGCGCGAGGTGTTCGCCGTCATCAAGACCGTTGCTTTCGACCGCGCCAATCTTTCTCCGGGGGGCGCCGCTTGTGCTAACCAGCGACTGACTGGAGCGAGCCGATGCCATCTCTGACGTTGCGATTGTATCTCGACCCCAAGGGCCGTCTCGGTCCGGGCAAGGTCGAACTGCTCGAGCAGATCGCCGCCACCGGCTCGATCTCGGCGGCGGCGCGCGCCATGGAGATGTCCTACAAGCGCGCCTGGGATCTGGTCGAAGAGATGAAGGACATGTTCGGCAAGCCGTTGGTGACAGCCAAGACGGGTGGCAAGCACGGCGGCGGTGCTGAGCTTACGCCAGTTGGTGAAGATGTCGTGCGCCGGTTCCGCGACATGGAGCGCGCGGTCCACGAGGCGGCAGCGCCTTACGTCAAGGCGCTGCAGGCTGAAGCCGACGCCAAATAGCTATTTGCCGAGTTCGATCGAGCGCAGCCGGGCCGCTTCGACGGCTTCGGTGAGCAGGATCTTCAGGCGGTCGTCACCCATCAGCACACCGAGCGCTGCCGCAGTCGTGCCGTTCGGGCTTGTCACCTGGCGGCGTAGGACGGCTGGGTCTTCGCGGCTTTCGGCGGCCAGGCTCGCTGCGCCATAGACCGTCTGCATGGCAAGAAGGGCCGCCGTCTTCGGCGGCAAGCCGGCGTTCTCGGCCGCTGCCGTCAGGCACTCGATGAAATGGAAGATGTAGGCCGGTCCTGAACCGGAGACCGCCGTCACCGCATCCATCAATCCTTCGTCGGCGATGGTGGCGACTTCGCCGCTTGCCGACAGGAGATCGCCGACCGTCTCCTTGGCCGCCTCCGTGACATACTCGTTGGAATAGAGCACCATCATGCCCTTGCCGATGGCCGCCGGCGTATTGGGCATGCAGCGCGCGATGGGCGTGTGGCTGCCGAGGATGTCGGCAAAGGTCGCGACGGGCGTGCCCGCCGCGACGGAGACGAAGGTCGCCTTGCCGTTTCCGAAGCGGCGATAGCCTGATGTGACCTCACGGATGACCTGCGGCTTGACCGCGATGACCACGATCCCGGGATCCGCATCGGCGGGAATGCCACCGACTTCCGAAGCGACACGGCTGCCGAGATCGGCCGCGCGGGCGCGAAGCTCCGCATTGGGTTCGACCACGAACGTTTCCTCAGGCGCGAGCTTGCCCGAGTTGAGCCAGCCCGTGAGCATAGCGTAGCCCATGTTGCCGCAGCCGGCGAGGATCAGTCTGATGGTCATGCAAAGCCCTCCGAATACAACTGACATAGACCGTCTTGGAGCCATGCGGAAGGGTGCAACGCCACTTCAGCGTGTGTGGTCCAGCACCTTGCTGAAGGCATTGGTGAAGGTGACGCCGCCATGCGGGCCGGCCTCGGCGAGGACCACGTCCATGAAGGCATCGGTGACGCGGACAAGCGCGAAGCCACCCATGAAGGCCGCCTTTGGCTTGAACAGGTCGAGCCCGTCGCGCTTGTAGACCATCGCGGTTTCGTGCTGGTGGCCATGGAAGACGCCAATCACGTTGTGGCCGGCGATGGCCTCGAGCAGCGCACGCCGGTCGTCATCGCTCCACCAATGCGGGTTGCCGCTGCCGGTATCGTCGAAGGTGTGGGCATCCGCATCCCACCGCTCGGTCGAAAACGGGTCCCATCCATAGTGCTGGAACAAGATCACCGGTCGACCGTCGCCTGCGTTGTCATCCAGGTCTCGCTTCAGCCAGTCGAGCGCGCTGACAGCCCCCTTGGATATGTCGCCGGCGAAGCGATGCGTCTGCACCAGGTGCAGCCCGCCCCAATGCCAGGAGTAGCAGTCGGACAGCGCGTCGTAGTTGGTCGCCGGCACCGGCGGCTTGAAGAACACGCTCGGGCGGTGGTTGATCTCGACATAGTCGCGCATCTCGCGCCGGTACAAGTCGACATGCGGCACAGGGCCGTCCTGGTCGAGATCGTGGTTGCCGAGCCCGACATAGACAGGCACATGCACACGGTCCGGCCCGGTGCCCTCCTGGTAGCGCTGGCTGAACTGCAGGAGTTGCGTGCCTTCATGCGGCTGCGTCACCTGGCCGCCACCATCGTCGGTCATGTCGCCGCCGACGACCAGACCAAGCGGACGGTCGATCCTTTGGCCAGCGCTTGCCAGTCCACTCGTCACGCCGCCGATCTCGCGCGGCCATGCGAATTCACCGACCTCGTTCAGCGCCGCGATATGCCGGCGCAGGTTCTGGTCGGTCTTGCCCTCGGCCTGGCAATTCGGGCTCAGACCGCTCGCCATGCGGCAGGTGTGGATGTCGGCGGCAAACAGGAACGTGGCGTCGGTTCTCGGACGATGGGCGCTGCGAGCAGCGGGAGCCGCAAGCAACGAGGCGATGCCGAGGCCCAGCGTCTGGGCGAGCATCCGGCGTCGTGTAACCAAGGTGGCCATGGCGTGAGCATGGCTTGGCCGCCAGGGCGGATCAAGCGTGTTTTGTCAGCCGGTGCTCTTGTGGATGACCATCCGCGAAACCATCCTCAGCCCAAGAATGCCGAAGACGAAGAACATCCAGACCGGATCGATGCGGCGAAAGAAGAAGCTTTCGAGGAACGCGTTGAGCGCGGTGAAAAGCACCACCATCATGAAGAAATCGCCGAGGAAGACGTTCTCCTTGTAGAGCGGGATGCGCATGTAGTCGCGCAGCGGTGCGATCAGGAAAACATAGACGGCGACGGCAAGCGCGGGCAGGCCCATGGTCACCGCTATGTCGATGTAGCCGTTGTGGCCGTGCACGATGAAGCGGATATCCCAGCCCTGGTCGAAGGCATGGCCGATGCCGGTCACCAGCGGTGTGCCCCAGAAGCTTTCATAGCCATATCCGAACCACGGTTTCCGGGCGATCATCTCGCCGGCGAAAGCCCAGACGGTCGTGCGACCTGTGTAGGTGAGTTCGGGGAAATGGTATGCGGCCAGTTGTTTCAGCGGCTCGATGAAGACGATGCCCAGCGTGGCCAATGCCGTGCCGATGACAGCCAGCGCAAACAGTGTCGGTGTGCCGAGCCGCATGCCGACCAAACCGGGCAGCAGCACGAGCATGATTGACAGCGGCACCAGCCCGGCCGTCGTCTTCGAGCCGGTGTGGATCATGAAGAACATGGACATCGCCAAGAGGATGTAGCCAGACCAGCGCCAGTGCCGGCGGATCAGATAGATGCCGGCGAAGCTGAAGCAGGCCATGACGGGGGCAGCGATGTTCTTGTGGCTGAACGCGCCGCGCCACAGGCCGGAATGCTCGGGCTCGAAGCCATCGGCGCCGTGGATCGCCACGCTGGGATACAGGATGACGCCGGCGTAACTCAGCCCGACGACGAAGAAGCCGGCAACCACCAGCACCGTCGAGAAGGAATCGCCATCACGCGGCAATGCGAGCACGGTTGCCATGGCGATGATGCCGATGAGCGTGAAACTTGCAGCCCGGAACGCTGCGCCAGGATCGGCCGCTTCACCGACGGAGATCAGGAAGAAGCACAACAGCACGGCCCAGGGCAGCCCGGCAATGGCGCGAAGCCGGCCCGGATTGGCCATGGTCGCCAGCGAAAAGATGGCGAACGCGCCAAGCGAGCCGAAGCCCAGTTGGTTGACGATGTCGCCGCCCTCTATGGCGCCGGCGCCGGCCGGCTGGAACGGCCTGAACGACACGATGACGATGGTCAACACCATCGCTGCCATCGCGGTGGCGATGCCCGATGCGGTGAACGCCGCGGTCAGCGGCGCCGTGTCAGTTCTTCTCAGGCTGGCGATATTGCTCATTGGCATAACCAAACTCGGCCATCACACGGCCAAGTGCCACATGGATCGGGTACACGGCGACCGACGGCGAGCCTGTCTCGACAAGACGCTTCAGCGCGCGCAACGGCGAGGCGCCAAGCAGCGCCAGGCTTTTCAGGAAGACGCGTGTGTTGGCAAACGGCGTGCCGGCATATTTCTTCTTGGCGACCAGCGTCGAGATGACGCCGTTGCGCAGGCCGCGCGCGCGGATCCAGTCGGTCTCGGTGCGCCGCGCCGGAACAGTCTCGAACAGTTTTGCTTCCGCGCACCAGCCGAGCTTGAAGCCCTTCTGTGCCGAGCGGCTGAGGAAATCCGAATCGCCGCCGCCCATGAAATTGAAGCGCAGGTCGAGGAAAGGCGGGCCCATCGCCAGAAGAACGTCGCGGCTGACCAGCAGGTTTCCCGAGGAGTACAGCGCGCCAACCGGACCGGTTACGGAGTAGGGTGGGGCAAAGACCGGATGAGTCGCCCAGACCTGGTGAGCGGGGTCGGCGAAAACAGGCACCTGGGGCCCGCCGACGATATCGACGCCGAGGCGTTCGGCAGCCAGGCACATGGTTTCCAGCCACAAGGGATCGGCCAGTTCGTCGTCGTCGATGACCAGGAGCCGGGTGAAGTTCGGGAAGCGCAGCAGGGCGGTGTGCCAGCCGGCATTGTAGGCGCTGCAGTTGCCGCGTTCATGCGCGACGATGACCAGCCCCGTCATCTCCCCACTTTCAAACAGCGGCAAGGCGGCGCGTTTGCCCTCGTTGCCCTCGTCGTCATTCTCCATGACGATGACGGCGAACTTGCGCGCGGTCTTTTGCCTGGCGAGCGAATCGAGCGTTGCCAGCAATTGCTTGGGCCGGCGAAAGGTTGGCAGGGTGACCACCACCTCGACGTCGTCCACCGTCAGTGCGGGCGAGGTGCCGGCAACGGTCACGGACTTGAGCGGAGGTAGAGCATTCATGAAAAGCCGCCGGTTATCGATGCCTCTCGCTATCATGGGCGCGATAACGGTCAGTTAAACAACCGATGAGCGAACTGCGGTTTGTCGGGCAGGTTCCACAAGCGGCTGAAATTGCTTAATGAAGACTTCACCGCGCTTTGTTAGGGCATAGGCAGGAACTTGTTGTGATGCATCTGCTGTTTGCCACATCCATCGTGCCTGACGGAGCACTGTCTTCGGGCTACGAGATCGCCAACCAGGCGATCATCGATGCGCTGCGCCGGGCCGGCGTTCGCGTGACCGTGCTTGGCTTCGGTTGGCCCGGCAAGCCGCCGTCCGATCCCGAAAACACCATCCTGCTCGGCTCGCTCGACGTGCGCACCGATGCGGCACCCTTGCCGCGCAAGCTTGCCTGGCTGGCGAGCGCGGTCGCGTCCGGGCTGACATTCGCCTCGGCCAAACTGCGTATCGTGTCGGATGAAACGGTGCGCCAGGCAATCGCGGCGGCGGGTCCGTTCGACGGCTACATCCTCAATTCGGTACAGATGGCCGCTGCGTTCGAAGGCATCTTTCAGGACCGCCCCTCGATCTTCGTCGCGCATAACGTCGAGTTCCGCTCGGCAGCCGAGAACTCGCGCGCCGCAAATGGCGCCTTTCAGCGCCTGCTGTTTCGCCGCGAGGCAAGACTGCTCGAAGGCATCGAAAAGCGCTTGTGCCGCAATGCACGTTTCGTCTTCACGCTCGCAGAAGAGGATCGCGCCGAGTTGGGCGTTGCCTCCGATAAGCGTTCTGTGGCGCTGCCGCTCGTCACCCGCTCGCAGCCCCCAAATGTACAGGGAAAGCGCGTTATCGACTGCGACGCGGCGCTGATCGGTACCTGGACCTGGGAGCCGAATCGCATCGGCCTCGACTGGTTCCTTGGCAAGGTCGTGCCGCATCTGCGCCGTGACTTCCGCATCCATATTGCGGGTAGCGTGCCGGCTGGCGTGTCCTCGCCCCATCCCGGCGTCAAATTTGTCGGCCGCGTGCCCGATGCCCAGGCCTTCGTGCGAAGTGCCGCCGTCATCCCGCTCGTCAGCACATCGGGTAGCGGTGTCCAGCTCAAGACCATCGAGACGTTCGAACTGGGCCTGCCGTCGGTGGCAACCGCGCATTCGCTGCGCGGCATTGCCTACAAGCCAGCCAATTGCACCATGACCGACGATCCCGTAGCCTTTGCCGAGGCGCTTGAACGAACCGTCGATCAGAAGATCGCTGACGTCGACGGTTCGGATTTTCATCGCCGGCAGATCGGCGCTCTCGACGTGGCGGTGGCGCTCGGCCTCGCCAAGCTTGGTGCAGGCGCACACGAGGTGGCGGCGTGAGCATGACGATTCCAAAAGTGGCCGCACCCTACCGCAGCATTCTCGGCATCCGGGTTGCCAGCTTGCGGCGCGACGAGGCGATCTCGCTGCTGTCGCAGATGATCAGGAAAAGGACCTTCACCAAGGTCAGCTTCCTCAATGCCCACAACGCCAACGTCGCTTGTTCCGACAAGGATTTTGCCGCGGTACTGAACGATTTCCTGGTCCTGGCCGACGGCATCGGCGTCGATATCGCCGCGCGCTGGCTTTATGGCGCGCCCTTTCCAGACAACCTCAACGGCACCGATTTCGTGCCCGACCTGCTGAAAGCGAGCGACAAGCCGCTGACCGTTGCGCTGCTCGGCGCCAAGCGCGCCAATGCCGAGCGGGCAGCCGCGCGCCTGAGCCAGATTGCTCCGCAGCACAAGATCGTCGTGGTTCACGACGGGTTCTTCACGGCCCAGGAAGAGCCCGGGATCGTCGCCGCCATCGGCAGCCTGCGCCCCGACATCCTGCTCGTCGCCATGGGCGTGCCGCGCCAGGAAATGTGGATCGCGCGGCACATGCGCCCGGAGCATTGCACGTTGCCGATCGCCGTCGGCGCGCTGCTTGATTTTCTCAGCGGCTCGCTGCCGCGCGCGCCAGCGTGGATGCGCCGGCTTCGCCTCGAATGGCTGTTCCGCCTGCTTATCGAGCCGGGCCGGCTGTGGCGGCGCTATGTCGTCGGCAACCCGCTGTTTCTGTTTCGCGTGCTGCGCCAGAAGCTCGGTGGGCCAGGCGGGGGAGAGCGCACTTGAACGCCAAGGCCATGTCTTCGGCCCCCGATGCGGCACTGATCACGGCGAGCTACGCCGCCGATTTCGAGCGCTGCCGCCTGCTGTGCGAGACCGTCGACCGCCATGTCACCGGCGCCTCGCATCACTATCTGCTGGTCGAGCACCGCGACGTGGCACTGTTTCGGCAGCTCGAAGGCAAGCGCCGCACGGTCATCGACGAGCGCGACCTGTTGCCGTCCTGGCTGCGCGACATCCCCGACCCGACGAGCCTGTTCAAGCGCCGCATCTGGCTGAGCTTCAAGGCCCCGCCACTGCGCGGCTGGCACGTGCAGCAATTGCGGCGCATGGCCATCGCCGAGCGCGTCGAGCAGGAAACGCTGGTCTATGTCGATTCCGACGTGGCTTTCCTCAGGCCTTTCGATTGCGCGCGGTTCTGGCGGGACGGCGAGCTGCGCCTGTTCCGGCGTGATGGCGCCTTGCTGAAAACAGGCCACGACAAGCATCGCATCTGGTCCGCCAACGCCGCCGCCGTGCTCGGCATTGCGGCTCCCGAAATTTCGCCGCACGACTATATCTCGACGCTGATTGCCTGGCGCCGGTCGTCGGTGCGCGACATGCTCGCCCGCATCGAACAGGTGAGCGGACGGCATTGGGTCGAGGCGGTGTGCGCGCGGCGCAAGTTTTCCGAATGCATGATCTATGGCCGCTTCGTCGACGAGGTCGCCGGTGGTGCCGGACACTATATCGGTTCGGAAGAGTTCTGCCGCGTCCACTGGACCGGCACGCCGCTCACCGACGCGCAGTTCGAGGCCTTCGTCGCTGCCATGTCGCCCGAGCAGGTGGCGATCGGCATGCAGTCGTTCATCGGCACCGATCTTGGCCGTATCCGCAGGCTTGTCGTCGCCTGAGGCCTAGATTGCCCTGGCCGGTCGCCGCAGCGCCGTATAGGTCACGGCTGCCGAGGCCAGGTAGAGCAACGCGAACAGGCCGTTCAGCAACCACACCAGCGTCTCGGTGTCGGCCACCCGCAGCAGCAGCATCGACAGCAGTGCCGCCTTCAGTGCCGCAAGCATGGCCAGGTTGCCGGCGCGGATCAGCGTCTGGCCGCGCGCGAACAGCAGCTCTGCATGATATTCGACGAGATTTCGCAAGGCCGGCACGAACAAGGCGAGCCCGACCAGGGGAGCGGCCTCGGAAACGTTGCGGCCGAGGAAGTTGGGATAGAAATACAGCACCACGGCGAGGAACAGCAATGCCGAGGTGGAGACGATCAGAATCCCGGCCTCGATGCCGACCTTGACCTTCAGCCTGGCCAGCATCTGCGGCGTGCGCATCATGCGCTGGACCAGCATCATCGAGAAGGTGCGGATCGGGATGGCTGTGAGGTCGACCAACCGCATGACGATGGCATAGATGCCGGCGAGATGCGGCCCGCCGATGGCCAGAACCAGCAGCTTGTCGAACTCCATCTGCAGGTAGAACAGCACCTCCGCGCCGGCGACGTAGATCGAGTCCGACAGCCGCCGCCAGTACAGTTCAGGCGTCAGCCTGAGCCGTTGGCGCGGGTAGAAGACGCCGAAGGCCAGGGTCAGGGAAACGAGGTTCAAGGCAATGTAGAACCCGGCCCAGGCTTCCACCGTATGGCTTGGCCAGAAGATGAACAGCGCGGCGGCGGCGGCCTTGATCGCAGAGGTCAGGATCGCCAGAACCGCCGCGCGGCCGAAGCGGCCGAGGCCATTGTTGACGATCATCGCCACTTCGACCGGCCGCCACAACAGCGCCTCGGCGAAGATGACCGTGGCGAAGACCGCGGCGGGCATCGCAGTCGAAAAGAACAGGAACCAGGTCAGCGCGGAGGCGGCGACGAGCACCGGAAGCGACAGCGCGGCAAGCATCAGGAAGCCTGCGGTGTAGCTGCCGATCAGCCGTGGCCGGATCGTCGCCGTGCGGTAAAGCGCAGAGATGAAACCGAAGGCCAGCGTTCGCGACAGCATGACGCCCGCGGCGGAAGCGGTGGCGAACAGGCCGAAGTCGGCAATCGAGAGCGTATTTGCCAGCGCGATGAAATAGATCAGCGAAAAGACCAGCCGCCCCATCGAGCCGCTGATCGCCGAGAAGTAGTCGCGCAGGATCGCCTGCCGCTGCACGACGAAACTGCCGATCCGGTGGCGCAACGGCGTGCGCGGTATGTCGTTCGCCTTGGTCATGATCCAGTTGAACGATAAAACTCAAAGCTTAATGTGCCGTTCTGCGACGGACCTCTATATACTGCCGCAAGGCAGGAATTAACGTTTTGTTACCCATGTCTGTTTAGCGTGGATTAACGACCGGACAGGTGATCCGGCCTAGACTTTTGGAAGTTGCCCGAACCATGGCCGAATCTGGAAACAGCGAGGACTGGAGGCGCAAGCGTTCGTTGCTTGCGCTGGACCGGGACGATGCCCTTCCGAAACCGCGAGGCTCGTCGCTGCTGTCGATGTCAACGGAAGACGACGACCAGACGGATCTCCAGGACCCCGCGACGCGCCATCGCATGGCGCGCTTCAGGCGCGAGGCCGAACGCGCCGCGCGCGAGCAACTGGCCGAAAAACCATCCGGGCCAGAGGCGCAACCGGTTGACGAAATGCCGGCAGACGCTGCGCCAGATGTCCACGCGGCGCGGGCTTCGTCTTCGCTGATCGGCAACTGGCGCGACAGAACGCGCGGCTCATCCGCCCCGGCGGAGCCGGTTGCAGCCATGGCCCAGCCCGTGGCCGCGGCTACGCCGCCGGCTCGGTACGCGGCGCCTGCTGCGGCGTCCGACGAACCTGATGATCACGATGATGTCCGCTGGCGGCCGCTGATCGACCCGATGGCGGTCATTGGCGGTATCACCCGTTCGAAACTCCTGATCACCTCGACGACGCTCGCCGGCGCGCTTCTTGGCGTCGCTCTCGCCCTGTCGACACCCAAGAAGTACGAAGCGTGGACCGAGATGATCGTCGATCCGCGCAATCTCAGGCTTTCCGACAAGGAGCTGACTGTTGGCGATCTGCCTTCGGACGCGACGCTGGCGGTGGTCGAAACCCAGGTGCGTGTGCTGACCTCCGGCTCGGTTCTGGTCAAGGTCGTCGACAAGCTCAACTTGGCCGAAGATCCGGAATTCAACGGCAAGGCCGGTGGCGGATTCAGCATCGGCGGGTTCGTTCGCTCGCTGATCTCCGCCAACAACAACGCCACGAGCGATGACCCCGGGCGGCGCCACTCGCTGGCAGCGGAACACCTTTATGAGGCGTTGACCATCCAAAGGGACGTCAACACCTTTGTCATCTCGATCGGGGCGAAAACGCAAGATCCTGAAAAATCTGCGCTCATTGCCAACACGATGACCCAGGTCTTCATGCAGACCTTCGGCGAGTTGCAGGCCGGCACGGCCGGACGCGCAACCGATGAACTCACTGGCCGCCTCGATGAATTGCGCAAGTCGGTTGAAACCGCTGAACGCAAGGTCGAGACCTTCAAGGCCGAGAACGAGCTTATCAACCCGCAAGGGCGGCTGATCACCGACGATGAAATCCAGCGCGTCAACGACCAGTTGACGGCCGCGCGCGCCCGCACGCTCGAGCTCAATGCACGCGCAGCATCGACCCGCGATCTCGGCGTCGATTCGGTGCTGGCCGGCGCCTTGCCTGAAGCGATCGGCTCGTCGGCGATCACCGAACTCCGCGCTCAGTATGCGGCCCTCACCCAGGAAGCGGACAAGGCCGCCATCAGGCTTGGCCCGCGCCATCCGGAGCGTCTCGCCGTCGAGGCCCAGCTCAGCGGGGCACGCGAACGGATCGCAAACGAACTGCGCCGGGTTGCGGGTTCCATCCAGGTCGAACTCAAGCGCGCCGTGCAGACAGAGCAGGAGCTTGCAGCTCGCCTTGCCCAGCTCAAGGTTCGCCAGGCCGATGTGGGCGGTGAAATGGTGACGCTGCGCGAACTCGAGCGCGACGTCACCGCCAAGCGCGCCGTCTACGAAGGCTTCCTGCTCAGGGCTCGCGAGACTGGCGAGCAGAAGGACATCAATTCGGGTAATGTGACCATCATATCGCCGGCATCGCCACCGCTGCAGTCGACGGGCCCGTCGCGGGCGATGATTGCGCTGGGCGGCATGCTGCTCGGTTTTGCCTCGGGCGTCGGCATCGGCGCCTTGCGCGGGGCGCTGCAGAGCCTGCGCAACACTGCCAGGCGCCGCAGTCGCGCGAAGCCCGATGCGCGCCGCGGACAGGCAACCGCTAACAACCAGCCGGACAATCGCGGTGAGTCGCCTGCTCCAAGGGGCGACACGGTCCCGGTGATGCCGTCGGCGGCAAGCCCTGCCGCCGCGAATCCAGTCATGGATGCCCAGCAGCCGCCGCAGTCGTGGCAGCCGCAGCCCATGCAGCAGCAACCACGATACCAGGTGCCGCAAGGCGGTTTCGCACCATCCTATGCGCCGCAGCCGCAACCCGGCTATTCCGAGCCGCCGCAGCAACCGGACCATGCCGCGCCTTACCCGAATCGCCCGGCCTATCGGCAGCGACCGCCGGACTATTATTCGCCGCCGGCACAGGCGCCTAAGGCCGACTCGCCCGTGCCGCAGAGCCAGATCGACGAGATCAGCGAAAGCCTGCGCGAGGTTCGCAAGGAGTTGAACCAGCTCAGGGAGCGGCGCTCACGCCGCTACTTCTGAAATTCTTCCAGGCGGTTTCGAGTTTACGGCACCGGACGCCGCAATGGCGAGGTTGCGGGTCGAAAATTTGATGACAATGCCGCCCGAAGCATGCCGCAGACGGAGTAAGCCATGGCTGAGATCATTGACGGAAAGAGTGTAGCAGCCGAGGTCGTCGAGGGCGTCAAGAAATCGGCGGCCAAGCTTGCCGAGCATGGCGTGACGCCGGGACTGGCCGTGGTCATCGTTGGCGAAGATCCTGCGAGCCAGGTCTATGTTGCCAGCAAGTCGCGCACCGCCAAGGAATGCGGCTTCCATTCGGTCCAGCACACGCTTGCCGCTGATACCCCCGAGGCCGATCTCGTCGCGCTGGTCGAAGCGCTCAATGCCGACCGCGCGATCCACGGCATTCTCGTCCAGCTGCCGCTGCCCGGCCATATCGATGCGGGCAAGATCATCCAGACGATCGCGCCCGACAAGGATGTCGACGGCTTCCACTTCATCAATGTCGGCAAGCTCGCCACCGGCGAACTCGACACGGCGCTGGTACCATGCACGCCGTTTGGCTCGATGCTCCTGATCGAGCGCAAGCACGGCAAGGACCTTTCCGGTCTCAACGCCGTCGTGGTTGGCCGTTCCAACATCGTCGGCAAGCCGATGGCCAATCTGCTGCTCGCCGCCAACGCCACCGTCACCATTGCCCACAGCCGCACCAAGGATCTGCCGGCGCTGTGCCGGACCGCCGACATTCTTGTGGCAGCGGTCGGGCGGCCGGAAATGGTGAAGGGCGACTGGGTCAAGCCAGGTGCGACCGTCATCGACGTCGGTATCAATCGCATTTCGGCACCCGAAAAAGGCGAGGGCAAGTCCAGGCTGGTCGGCGATGTCGAGTTCGCCTCGGCCGCGCAAAACGCCGGTGCCATCACGCCAGTTCCCGGCGGCGTCGGGCCAATGACCATCGCCATGCTGATGGCCAACACGCTGGTGTCGGCCTATCGCCACGCCGGCCTCGAACAGCCAGGCTTTTGAATGACCGCGGCGTTGTTGAAACCGGCGCCGCTTCCTTGCTCAAATCGGCCCGTTCTGTAGATTTGGTCGCGATGTCAGAGCCCCACCCCGAAGGCCGCCAGTTCGCTTTCCTGCTGGTCGACAAGTTCTCGATGTTCTCGCTGGTTGCCGCTATCGACACCTGTCGGTCGGCCAACCGCCTGCTCGGTCGCGACGTCTATGGCTGGACGACGGTATCGGCAGACGGCGAGGCGGTGATCGCCTCCAATGGGCTGCCGCTCAAGGTTGACTATTCGGTCGCCGACGTGCCTGCGGTCGACATCATGTTCGTCTGCGTCGGCGTCGCCACCGAATTTCCCGGCAAGAGCAAGGTGCTCGGCGCGCTCCGCTCCTGGGGGCGGCGCGGCGCTGCCTTGGGCGCGCTTTCGGTCGGCTCCCAGCTGTTGGCCGAAGCCGGTCAGCTCGACGGCTATCGCTGCACCATCCACTGGGAAAACCGCGCCGGCTTCATGGAGAAGTTTCCGGATATCGAGTGCACGAACAACGTCTTTGAGATCGACCGCAAGCGCTACACCTGTGCCGGCGTCACCACCTCGATCGACCTGATGCTCGAAATCATCAAGCGCGACTTCGGCGCGAACCTCGCCAACGAGGTCGCCAACCAGTTCCAGCACGAGCGCATTCGGTCGGCCGGCGACCGTCAGCGCGTCGGTCCCGAACGTGATCTCACCGGCAAGTCCGACAAGCTGAAGCGCATCGTCGAGCTGATGGCCGACCATCTCGACGAGCCGCTGTCGGCGGTACAGCTCGCCAAGACCGCCGGGCTGTCCGTCCGGCAGGTCGAGCGTCTGTTCCTGCGCCATCTCACAGTCACGCCCGGCCGCTACTACATGCGGCTGAGGCTTGAGCGGGCGCGGGAATTGTTGCGCCAGACCAACATGCCGATCCTCGACGTGGCGATTGCCACCGGCTTCACTTCGCATTCCTATTTCGCGCAGAGCTACCGGCTGCAATTCGGCCGGCCGCCGAGCGAGGAACGCCGCACCACCTATTGATCGGTCCCAGGGTTGTCAGCCCAATGGCCCTTGTTTAGCTTCGCTGCACTCAAACTGAATCGGCGAGGGGCAGCATGAAGGCGTTTACACGAGGTATCCTGGCGTCTGTCCTCATGCTGTCGGGACTGGCAACCGCAAATGCCGCCGACCGAACCATCATCGTGCTTGATGCCTCCGGATCGATGTGGGGCCAGATCGACGGCAAGCCCAAGCTTGAGATCGCCCGCGAGGCGCTGCGCTCGGTGCTGACCACCATCCCCGCCGATACCGAGCTTGGGCTGATGGCCTATGGCCACCGCGAAAAGGGCAGCTGCTCCGACATCGAGCTGATCGTGCCGCCTGCGTCCGGCTCGGCCAGCGCCATTACAGCTGCCGCCGACAGCATGAAGTTCCTTGGCAAGACGCCGTTGTCCGCCGCCGTCAAGCAGGCCGCCGAGGACCTCAAATACACCGAGGAAAAGGCAACCGTCATTCTCATCACCGACGGGCTCGAGACCTGCAATGCCGATCCTTGCGCGCTCGGCAAGGAGCTCGATCAGTCGGGCGTCGATTTCACTGCCCATGTCGTTGGCTTCGGGCTTACCGCGGAAGAGGGCAGGCAGGTCGCGTGCCTGGCCGAAAACACCGGCGGCAAATACACCCAGGCGACCGACGCCAAGGGCCTGGAAGATGCCCTGGTGCAGACGGTTGCCGCGCCAGCGCCAGCGCCGGCCCCCGAACCGGCGCGTGCGCCGGAACCGGCCAAGCCGGAGTTCAACTTCATCCCCGAGCTGACGCTGGCCGAAGGCGGAGCGCCGCTGAAGGACGCCGGCAATGCCTGGGAAATCTACAAGGCCAATGCCGACGGCGCCAAGGGCGAACGCCTCACCACCGAATACAACAACTACAAGGGATCGCTTGAAGCTGGCACCTACGTCATCCGCGCGACGCTCGGCGAAGCTGCTGTCGAACAGCCGCTGAACGTCGAGCCAGGCCAGGCCTACAAGCCGCTTTTCGTCCTTAATGCCGGCACGCTGATCGTCAGGCCGCGACCGAGCGAAGGCGCGGACATCGTCGATGGTGCCGCTGTCGTCCTCGACTTCCCCGGTGGCGACCATCGTGCGACCTACTACGGCCAGGCCAAGGTGGTGTTGCCCGCCGGCGAAACCAAGCTGAAGGTTACCATCGGCCAAGGCGAGGCCAATGAGACAATCCAGCTTGCTGCTGGCCAGACCATCGAAAAGGACGTCATCGTCGGTGTCGGTCATGCGGTGGTCAACGCGCTATACGCGGCAGGCGGCGAAAAGGTCGATGCGTCCGGGCTCGACGTGAGGGTCTTCAAGGCCAAGAAGAAGATCGACGGCAGCCGCGAACAGATGACCCACGCCTTCGGACCCGATTCCAAATTCGACCTTCCAGCCGGCGACTACGTCGCTGTCGTCAAGATGGACCAGGCCGAGGCCGAGCAACCCTTCAATGTCAGGGTCGGCGAGCGTGGCAACGTGACTGCGATCCTCGACGCCGGCGTTTTGGCCATTAGCGCACCGGGCGCAAAGACGATCAGGGTGTTTGCCGCCAAGAAGGATATCCAGGGCAACCGCAAGGAATTCGGTTACGAATACAAGGATACCCACCAGACGACCTTGCCGGCTGGCGATTATGTCGTGGAGGCCGATCGTGAGGCCAATGGCGGCAAGAAGGAAGGCACTGCGACCGTCCACGCCGGCGAGCGCAGTGAATTGACAATCCAGTAGGGTTGCAACCTGCGGAAGGCGCGGCTATTTAAGGCACGCAACTCGAACAACGAAGGAGGGCTGCGTGTACACGTTTTTTCGTCACCACCGTCAGCGCGGCCCTGTCCACGCCCTGCAAATGCGTTTGCAGGGCTGACCTCGGACGACGCGCCTGCCGCATTGATCCGGAAATCGTTCTGATTTCTGGAAAGTAAGATGCGAGACCAATTCCCGCGTATCTCTCCCGGTCTGCCCTTGGTGGTGATGCGGCGTCGAGCCTTGTGCTCGTCCGCATCTGGATAACTCACCGGACCTGGTTCCCCAAAAGCATCGCGTTAGATCGGATGCGGGCGACGGTCCGGCCAGACCAGAGAACTGATATGGCTTTGATCAATCTGAGGTCGCTCGGCGTAACGCTCGGTGCTCCGCTCTTTTCCAATCTCAACCTTTCCATCGAACCGGGCGACCGGCTCGGCATCGTCGCCGCCAATGGCCGCGGCAAGTCCACGCTGCTGCGCTCGATAACAGGCGCCTTCGAGCCGACGGCGGGCGACATCACGCGGGCACGCGGCCTGCGGGTCGGTCATGTCGAGCAGGACGTGCCGGCAAGCCTTGTCGACATGGCCTTCCATGATGCGGTGCTCGGCGCGCTTCCGGCGGACCAGGCCGAAAGCGAGAGCTGGCGTGTCGACATCGTGCTCGACGAGCTCGATGTGCCTGAGGAGATGCGCCAGCGTCCATTGTCGAAGCTGAGCGGTGGTTGGCAGCGGCTGGCGATGCTCGCCCGTGTCTGGGTGACCGAACCCGACATGCTTTTGCTGGACGAGCCGACCAATCACCTCGACCTCGCGCGCATAGCCCAGCTCGAAAACTGGCTGAACGCGCTGCCGCGCGACGTGCCCGTGGTGATCTGCAGCCACGACCGCGCCTTCCTCGATGCGGTCACCAATCGCACGCTTTTCCTCAGGCCGGAGAACTCGCAGGTGTTTTCGCTGCCCTATTCCAGGGCACGGGAAGCGCTCGACGAGATCGACGCCTCGGAGGCGCGCCGCTTCGAAAAGGACATGAAGACGGCGCAGCAATTGCGCCGTCAGGCGGCCAAGCTCAACAATATCGGCATCAACTCCGGCAGCGACCTGCTAGTGGTGAAGACCAAGCAGCTGAAGGAGCGGGCCGAGCGGCTGGAGGATGCGGCGCGGCCGGCCCATCAGGAACGTTCCGCCGGGGCCATCAGGCTTGCCAATCGCGGCACCCACGCCAAGGTGCTGGTCACCTTCGACGACGCGCCTGTCACCACGCCCGACGGCACGCTGTTGTTCAAGACTGGCAAGCTGTGGCTTCGCCAGGGCGATCGCGTCGTCCTGCTGGGTCGCAACGGCACCGGCAAGACGCGGCTGGTCAATATGGTCAGGCAGGCCATCGGCGCGCCGGAAAATGCGAAGGACGTGGTCAAGGCGACGCCGTCGCTGGTGTTGGGCTATGGCGACCAGGGCCTGTCCGATCTCAAGGACAGTGACGCGCCGCTGTCGATGCTGGCGCGCAGATTCGAGCTTGGCGAGCAGCGCGCGCGTACCTTGCTTGCCGGCGCAGGCCTGACTGTCGAGATGCAGGCCAACCCGATCGGCCGCTTGTCCGGCGGCCAGAAGGCGCGGCTCGGCATGCTGGTGCTGCGGCTGACCAACCCGAACTTCTACCTGCTCGACGAGCCGACCAACCACCTCGACATCGACGGGCAGGAGGCGCTGGAGGACGAATTGCTGAAGCACGAGGCGAGCTGCCTGCTCGTCTCGCACGACCGCAGCTTCGTCCGCGCCACAGCCAACCGCTTCTGGCTGATCGACAAGAAACGGCTGGTCGAAGTGGAGAGCCCGGAGGGCTTCTTTGCCGACGTGGCGAAGAACGGCGCTTAGCCTCGCGATAAAAGACCTGCCGGGGCTTCGGCTTCGGCAGGCCTGTTCGCCGTGCTATCGTCTGCATGACGAGCAATCCAGGAGATCATCATGCGCTTGAGTCTCACCGCGATCATCCTTGCTGCCGCGACCAGTGCCGCAATGGCCTCGACCGTGACGCTGGAGCTGCCGGGCGACGCAAAGGTCGAGCGCAACGCGGTCGACTACAAGTGCGGCGACCAGGCTGTGAAGGCCGAGTACGTCAACACCGGCGACAATTCGCTCGTCGTGCTCACGCTCGGCGATCAGACGGTCGTGGCCGTCACTGTTCTGAGCGCCAGCGGCGCCAAATATGCCGGCCAGAACTATGTCTGGTGGACCAAGGGCGACAACGCCGATCTCTACGACCTGACCAAGGGCGAGGACGCGCCGGCAGTGTTGTCATGCGAGGCGGGGAAGTAGCGAGGGTCAGGCCAGAAGTTCTGCCTCGAGGCCGATCCTCTTGACCAGGCTTGCCGCCTTCTTGTCGAAAGTCAGGAACGTCGATCCGCCTGACTGCGCGCCCTCGAAGGCGATGACGCCATCTGCAAAATCGCCGCCGGCGAGCAACACCACGATGCCGGCATCCGCGGCTGGCCGGTTGGTTTCGACGATGCTGGAGGCAAGGAGCTGTCGAAGCGAGGCGGCCACATTTGCGGCCGGGCGTTTGTAGCTCTGCCTCAGAACCCAAACCAGCTCGCAAAGCGTGGTCAGTGGAACGACGATGCTGTCGGCGTTCTCCAGAGCCCGCAGGGCGGTCGCGGTCTGGATTTCATCATCCATGACAGCTATTCGCACAAGCACATTGGTATCGGGCGTGATTTTCACCTCTTGCCGGCCCAGCCGTCACGGATGGCCTGGTTGATCTCCTCTAGTGAGCGAGCTCGCTCCCCCGGCTGGTGCAGGCTGCCGATGAAGCCCTTGAGTGCGTCCTTTGGCCTGACTGCGCTCAGGCTTGCCTTGCCGTCGGGCAAGACATCGACGGCAATCTTGTCTCCGGGCTTGACCCCCAGATGCTGCAACACTTCCTTGCGGAGCGTGACTTGGCCCTTGGCTGTAACGGTCAGGATGGTCATGGCGCACCTCTGCCCGAAAAGTAAGGCAGAACTGCCTTACTTTCAAGTCGAAGTCACGCCGTGCCGAACGCGCTCGCGCCGTGGTCGGCGCGGCCGGCCATCTGGCGGAAGCCGGCGAACAGCTCGCGGCCCATGCCATACTCGTTGCCAGACAGGTCGCAGACCGGTTCCGGGCGCAGCGCCAGATCGCCAGCAGGAACCAGAACCTCGAGCGTGCCGGCCTCGGCGTCGAGCCTGACGATGTCGCCGTCATGGACGCGGCCGATCGGCCCGCCTTCGAGCGCTTCCGGCGTGACGTGGATCGCCGCCGGCACCTTGCCCGAGGCGCCCGACATGCGGCCGTCGGTGACCAGCGCCACCTTGTGGCCGCGGTCCTGCAGGATGCCGAGTACGGTGGTCAGCTTGTGCAGTTCCGGCATGCCGTTGGCTTTCGGACCCTGGAAGCGGATTACGGCGACGAAGTCGCGATCGAGCAAGCCCGCCTTGAAGGCCTCGTTGAGGCCTTGCTGGCTGTCGAAAACCAGCGCCGGTGCCTCGATGATGCGCCGCTCGGGCTTCACCGCCGAGGTCTTGATGATGGCGTGGCCGAGATTGCCGCCGAGCACCTTGAGGCCGCCGCTTGGCTGGAACGCCTTGGTAGCAGGTGCCAGCACCTTTTCGTCACCGCTTAGCTTGGGCGCTGCCTCGCGCACCACCGAGCCGTCGGCACCAAGCTTGGCTTCGACGGCGTAGGGGCGCAGGCCTTCGCCCCACACAGTCTGCACATCTTCGTGCAGCAGGCCGACGTCGAGCAGTTCCCGGATCAGGAAGCCCATGCCGCCCGCCGCCTGGAAATGGTTCACGTCCGAAAGCCCGTTCGGGTAAACCCGCGCGAGAAGCGGAACTGCATCCGAAAGGTCCGAAATATCCTGCCAGGTCAGGCGGATGCCTGCGGCCGCCGCCATGGCGATCAGGTGGATGGTGTGGTTGGTCGAGCCGCCGGTGGCATGCAGGCCGACAACGCCGTTGACCACCGAGCGCTCGTCGATCATGCGCCCGGCGGGGATGTATTCGTTGCCGAGTGCCGTGATCGCCAATGCGCGCTTGGCGGCCTCGCGGGTCAGCGCATCGCGCAGCGGCGTGCCTGGATTGACGAAGGATGCGCCCGGCGTGTGCAGGCCCATGATCTCCATCAGCATCTGGTTGGAGTTGGCGGTGCCATAGAAGGTGCAGGTGCCCGGGCCGTGATAGGATTTGGACTCGGCTTCCAGCAACTCGGCGCGGCCGACCTTGCCCTCGGCATAGAGCTGGCGGATCTTGGCCTTCTCGTCGTTGGGCAGGCCCGACGTCATGGGGCCGGCGGGCACAAAGATCGCCGGCAGGTGGCCAAAGGACAGCGCCGCGATAACCAGCCCCGGCACGATCTTGTCACAGACGCCGAGATAGACCGCCGCGTCGAACATGTTGTGGCTGAGGCCGATCGCGGCCGACATGGCGATGACGTCGCGCGAAAACAGCGACAGTTCCATGCCCGGCTGGCCCTGGGTGACGCCATCGCACATCGCGGGCACACCACCCGCGACTTGGGCGATGCCGCCGGCCTCGCGCGCCGCATCCTTGATCAGCTGCGGATAAGTCTCGAACGGCTGATGCGCCGAGAGCATGTCGTTGTAGGAGGTGATGATGCCGATGTTGGCGACCTTGTCGCCGCCGAGCGCCACCTTCTCCGAAGGACTGCACACGGCGAAGCCATGCGCGAGGTTGCCGCAGGAGAGTACGCCTCGGTTCGCGGTCTTGCCGGCAGCGTCGGCAACGCGGCCGAGATAGATTTCGCGACTGACCTTCGAGCGCTCGCGGATGCGCTCGGTAATGGCTTGGATATCGTTCCTGCCTGTCATGGCCTTGGTCCTTTCAACTCGGTGCCCGAACCGGGAGGAGTTTCGGGCTGGGCATGATCCTTGGCGGGGTCATGCCCTCTTCAACGCGCCAGGCGCCTGGCATGAGCCGGGCGCGGCGCAAGCACCCACCTCAGGGCGCCCAGTAAATCTCGGCGGCGCGTGGCGCCTTCTCCAGCACCGTGCGGACCGGCAACGCCTTGTCCGCGGCCAATGCTGCCTCGATGACGTTGCGCTTCTCTGCACCCTCGATGTGGACGACGAGAAGGCCGGCGCTGACAAGCGCGGGCAGCGTTAGTGTCAGCCGCGGCTCGCCGGCGGTTTCCGCATGCACTGGCATGACGATCCGTGTCGAAGTCAGGTCAAGCAGGGCGTCTAGGTCCTGCGCGTCGGGGAAGAACGAAGCCGTGTGGCCGTCACCGCCCATGCCGAGGATCGTCGCATCAAGCGGCCAGGGCAGGGCACGGGTTTCCGCATCCGCAAGATCGGCACCCTTTTCGACCGTCGCTGCCTCATGGAACAGCGGTGCGAAACGGGCGGCTGCGGCGTTGTTCTGCAGCAGGTTGGCCTTGGCCAGCGAAGCGTTGGAGCGCGGCGAGTTCTCTGGCACGAAACGCTCGTCGACGAGCGTTACCGTGACCTTGCTCCAGTCGAGCTCTGCGCGCGACAGCGCTACGAAGAACCGGCCGGGAGTCGAGCCACCCGAAACGGCCAGGAACGCTTCGCTGCGCCGCGAGATCGCGGCCCGCAGCGTATCGGCCACAGCGTTTGCCAGCGAAGCCGCCAGCTCGTCCCGCGTCGCAAACTCGTTCCAGTGGGGCACAATGCCAGCCATGGCGCTCAATTGCTCTCGTGCCAGGTGCGGCCGTCGCGTTCGATCAGGGCGATCGAGGCGGAGGGGCCCCAGGTGCCGGCGGTGTAGCCCTGGGCTTCCTGGCGGCTGCCTTCCCAGGCGTGCTGGATCGGGTCGATCCACTTCCATGCCGCCTCGACCTCGTCGCGGCGCATGAACAGCGTCTGGTTGCCGCGCACGACATCCATGATCAGACGTTCATAGGCATCGGGCGCGCGTCCGTCGAAGGACTGGGCAAAGCTCATGTCGAGCGGGATCTGGCGCAGGCGCATGCCGCCCGGACCCGGATCCTTGATCATGATGAACTGCTTGACGCCTTCGTCGGGCTGCAGGCGGATCACCAGCTGGTTGTTGAAGATCGGCCCGGCGCTCTCGCCGAAGATCGAATGCGGGATCGGCTTGAATTCGATGACGATTTCGGAGACGCGCGAAGCGAGCCGCTTGCCGGTGCGCAGGTAGAACGGCACGCCGGCCCAGCGCCAGTTGGCGATCTCGGCCTTGATGGCGACGAAGGTCTCGGTGGTGCTTTCGGTGCCGAGTTCTTCAATGTAGCCTTTGACCGGCCCGCCAGCGGAGGCTCCCGCGCGATACTGGCCGCGCACGGTATGCTTTGGCGCCTCGTTGCCGTTGACGCGCTTCAGTGCATTCAGGACCTTCAGCTTTTCGTCGCGCACGGCGTTCGCCTCCATCGAGGCGGGCGCCTCCATGGCAACGAGGCAAAGCAGCTGCAGCATGTGGTTCTGCACCATGTCGCGCAGCGCACCCGCCTTGTCGTAATAGGTGACGCGATCCTCGAGGCCGACGGTCTCGGCGACGGTGATCTGCACGTGGTCGATATTGGCCGAGTTCCACAACGGCTCGTAGAGCGCGTTGGCGAAGCGCAGCGCCATCAGGTTCTGCACTGTCTCCTTGCCGAGATAGTGGTCGATGCGGAAGATCTGGTGCTCGCCGAAATCGTCGCCGATGATGTCGTTCAGCGCCCTGGCCGACTCCAGATCGCGGCCGATCGGTTTCTCGACGACGATGCGCGAATCCGGGGTGACAAGCTTGTGGGCCTTGAGATGGTCCGAGATGTCGCCGAACAGGCTGGGTGCGACCGCGAGATAGAAGACGCGGATGCGCTTGCTGTCGCCAACCGACTTCTTGAGCTCGGCAAAGCCGTCGCCTGACTTGGCGTCGACGGTGATGTAGCTCAGCCGGTCGAGGAAGGTCGTGAGCTCCTTTTCCTCGATGTACTCTGGCTTGACGTGGTCCGAGATCGCCTTCTTGGCGAAGGCGCGGAATTCCTTGTCGTCCATCTTGGTGCGCGACGCCCCGATGATGCGCGTCGGTTCGGAAAACTGGTGGTCGCGCTGGCGGTGATAGAGCGCCGGCAGCAGCTTGCGCTCCGACAGGTCGCCGGTGCCCCCGAAAATGATGAAGTCGAATGGATCGACGGGGATGATCTGGCTGGTCATGTTCTATCCGTTTTTCAAGACGGTCGCGATGTCGCCGACCGATATATGCTAATCGATTTAAAAGCACTAGCCCCAAAGCCAGCGCCACGGTGTCACACGCGAAGATTTGATAGTGGTCCAGACGAAGCCGTGGCGCCAGCGGCTTGTCGGTGGTTTTCATGCAGGCAAGGCGCTGGCCCGGCCTAGAGATGCCGACGCGCATCCCTTGGCCGTCCCTGGCCACGAGATCAGGCTCGGTTCGGGCTCTACCTGATCGGCTCCAGCAAGGCGTCGATGGTGTCCTCGCGGTCAGCAAGTGCTGGGCCAGCCGACAAGCTCTCCGGGCCACCAGCCACGACGGCCGGAGGTGCGGGGCAAACCGGCGGGATGGGGACCGTGCCGTCGTTGAACGGCGCTTCGCGCGCGGTGACCGTCGCACACATGCGCTCGATGCCGGCCTGCAGTTGCAGGGAGTAGTCGAGTGGCCGCGCAAGCACCGCCGTTTGCGTGCCGAAATAGCGCGACTCGCCGTCGAATACGCCGCCGGCGAACACGTCGCGGAAATACTCCAGCAGTCGGCGTTGATAGTCGATCGGAGTTGCCGGTTGCCGCGGCAGGTTGCCGAAATCGTCGCTGCGCGGGTACTGCGCCGAGCCGTGGCATGACATGCACGAACTGATCTGGTTGTCGGCCGGACCGTTGAGACGGCCGCCCCAGCCGAGTTCCTTGCGCGCGTTCCAGCCGTAGATCTTGCCCTCGAGTGTTTCGTTGAGCACGTTCTGGCGCAATTGGCCCGGCGGCGGCACGAAGCGGTCGTTGCCCCAGCTTAGCCCGACCGGCACCAGCTTTTTCCACGGATCGGTGCCGGGTTCGCTACCCTGGTAGACGAAGGTGCCAAACACCCATCCGGTTTGCAGCGAGCGCGGATCGCGCACCGCGATGTCGATCTGGTAGAGACGCAGCTTGCCGATGCGGTTGGGCGCCCTGCCGATATCGCCTTCCCATTCGGGTGCGCCTGCGACGTAGGGGATGTCGGCCGCGGTGGCGGTGGTGAACAGCAGCTTGAACGATGTGGTGCCGACAGGAAAATAGATATCGTCGATCTTGGGGCTGCACGGATCGCTCCACACCTTGGCGAAGGTCGTGGCGCCGAGCGCATTGTAGAAACCGACCGCCCAGGTGTCGAAGGACTTGGTCACACCCTCCGCAAGCTGCTCCGGATCGGTTGCCCGTTCCTTGGTCAGGCCGTGCAGGAACTCGCGTCCCGAATTGCCCGGATGCATCCACAGTGCATGATACCAGTTGCGCGTGTTGTTGTTGGCGACATTGAAGTCGACGGCGATATTGCCTTCGAGCGAATAGTCGAGCACTGCCTGGATGTAGGCGCGCCAGTCCTGGGTGAAGTCGATCGACAGGAAGGCTGGAAGCGGTTCGCTGGTGCTGGCGGGAAAGTCGAAGCGGCCCTTGAAGCCTTGTGCCTCGGAGAAACCCGGCGGTATCCCGCGCTTCTGGTTGTAGCTCGGCACGACGCAGGCGGCATGCGCTGCTTGCTGGAAGCTGACGATCAGACCTGCGCTTATTGAAAGCAATGCAAATAAGAAACGAAGTTTCATGTTTGCGTCCCCCACCCAGAGGCAGGCATTTACTTTAGAATTATTTCAAGAGTGCCGCAAGCCGGGCGCCAGCCAGCCAGCGCTTGTCTGTTGCTGACCGATGCGTTTTCCGTTTCGATAAGGGGCTGGTGACGGGGTTCGATTCGAAGGGACGTAACGTGGCGGACAGGCTGAAGGACAAGGTCGCGATCATCACCGGCGGTGCCGCCGGTTTCGGCGAGGGCATGGCCAGGCGTTTTGCCGAGGAGGGCGCCAAGATCGTCGTTGCCGACCTGAATGCCAGGGAAGCCGATCGGGTCGCGGCCGAGATCGGCAACGGTGCGATCGCTGTTACCACCGACGTCTCGCAACGCTCCGAATTCGACGAGCTTGTCTATGCCGCCAAGAGCGCCTTCGGCCGCATCGACATCATGGTCAACAATGCCGGCTACACCCACCGCAACGGCGATCTTGTCGATGTCGAGGAAGACGTCTTCGACCTGATCACCGCCGTCAACATGAAGGCGATCTACCATGCCGCCCGCTGCGTCGTGCCGATCATGGAGCGCCAGGGCGGCGGTTCGATCCTGACCACCGCCTCGACAGCCGGCCTCAGGCCGCGCCCGGGGCTGACCTGGTACAACGCCTCCAAGGGCTGGGCGATCACCGCCACCAAGTCGATGGCGGTCGAGCTCGCGCCCAAGAACATCCGCGTCAATTGCCTCTGCCCGGTAGCCGGCGAAACCGGCATGCTGGAAAAGTTCATGGGCAAGGACACGCCCGAAATCCGCGAGAAGTTCAAAGCCTCGATCCCGCTCGGCCGTTTCTCGACGCCGCTCGACATCGCCAATGCGGCCCTGTTCCTCGTCTCCGACGAGGCCTCGCTGATCACCGGCGTGGCCATGGAAGTCGACGGCGGGCGCTGCATTTGAGCGTTTCTGCCGCGAGGTAACCGCGCTTTCGACCTGAAATTGTGGTCGCAAAGCTTGACCGCTGCTGCCTGAACCCTATTCCAATGGCTCAAAACCAATGGGAAACGCCATGCACAGGGTTGCGATCAGCGGTACCGGCATCTTCACGCCGGAGGAAGTCATCACCAACGCCGAACTGGTGGCCTCCTACAACGAATATGCCCACCGCCAGAACAAGCTGCACGCCGACGCCATCGAGGCCGGCGAGCGCGAGCCGATGGCGATGTCGTCGGAAGAGTTCATCGTCAAGGCGTCCGGCATCGAGCGCCGCCACGTCGTCTCCAAGTTCGGCATCCTTGATCCTGGCATCATGCATCCTGTGCTGCCCGAGCGCACTGAGGACGAGCTGTCGCTGATGGCCGAGATTTCGGTCAAGGCAGCCGATAAGGCGATGAAGGAGGCTGGGCTGACCGCTGCCGACATCGATGCCGTCATCTGCGCCGCCTCCAACCACGAGCGCGCTTATCCGGCCATTGCCATCGAGGTGCAGCAGGCGCTCGGCATCAAGGGCTTCGCCTTCGACATGAACGTTGCCTGTTCCTCGGCGACCTTCGGCATCCAGCTTGCGTCGGACATGATCCGCACCGGCTCGGCCCGGGCGATCCTCATGGTCAATCCGGAGATCACCTCCGGCCACCAGGAATGGCGCGACCGCGATTGCCACTTCATCTTCGGCGATGTCTGCACGGCGGTCGTTTTGCAACGCGCCGACGAAGTACAGTCGGACAATGCCTACGAGGTGCTGGCCACCCGCTGCCTGACCGAGTTCTCCAACAACATCCGCAACAACAACGGTTTCCTGCGCCGTACCCGCGAAGGCCATATGGCCGACCGCCGCGACATGCAGTTCCACCAGGAGGGCCGCAAGGTCTTCAAGCAGGTGGTGCCGATGGTGGCCGAGCTGATGCTCGGCCACCTCGCCGAACAGGGCATCGAGCCTGCTGATCTGTCGCGACTGTGGCTGCACCAGGCCAACAAGGGCATGAACGACCTGATCGGCTCGAGAGTGCTGGGCCGCGAGCCGAGCCGCGAAGAGCAGCCCAATGTGCTGCAGGACTACGCCAACACCTCGTCGGCCGGTTCGATCATCGCGTTTTCGAAATTCTCCGACGACCTGCCAGCGGGCAGCCTCGGCGTCATCTGCTCCTTCGGCGCCGGCTATTCCGCCGGCTCCGTGATCGTCAGGAAGCTCTAGGCCTCGCTGCGAAGCCGCTCGACCACCCGGTCGGCCATGCGTTCGCAACGCCAGCCGTTGAACGGGAAAAACTCGGCAAAGCCGCTCGACAGGCGTTTTTCGATGGCTGTTCGCATCAGCCGGCGCCCCTGAACGGCCACGTCTTGCCTGTCTCGGGCTTCGTGCTGCGCAACGCGCCGCGTCTCGCCTTTGAGCCCTGCAATGTAGATGCAATCTTGGCGGCGTAGCTGCCCGGGTACATCATTCACAACCTGGGATCAGACATGTCTCTCAGCACTGCACGCCGCGCTGTCGGCACACTCGCTGTCGCCGCCGCCATCTTCCTGGCCGGCTGCCAGTCGGACGTCATGAAGGGCTACATCGGCCAGCCGCTCGAGTCGGTCATCATCGACTACGGCCCGCCGACGTCGGTGATCGAACTCGGCCGCGGTCAGCGCGCCTATCAGTGGAGCAAGATATCGACGAATGCCGTCGCCGGCTCGACCAGCGGCGAGTATCGCGACACCAGGCGCGGCACGCGTTATGAGGAGTACACGACACCCGGCTATGTCGAGGAGCAGGAGTGCTTCTATACATTCTACGCCACCAGGTCCGAGGGTCGCTGGTACATCACCAACTTCCGCAAGCCTAAGCTCGAATGCGAGTAACCGCTTGAGGCCGTGCCGGTGGAGGCCAGGCCGCCGCCGTTTCGGCCACGACGGCCAGGACTGACTGAGGGAATACGTGCATGCGCATTTTGCTGCTCGAGGACGAGCCGGAGATGGCCTCGGTGCTGAAGTCGGCGCTGGCACGTCGAAACGTCATCGTCGATCACGTCGCCACGCTCGCTGATGCCGAGGCGGCGGCCGAGTTCGGGCCTTACGATGCCATTGTGCTCGATCGCCGCGTGCCGGATGGCGAAGGTCTCGACCTGATCCCGAAGCTGCGGGCGCTGCGTGTCGACGCGCCGGTCCTGATGCTCACCGCGCTCAGCGGCCTCAATGATCGTGTCGCCGGCCTCGATGCCGGCGCCGACGACTATCTGGTCAAGCCGTTTGCCGTTGAAGAACTGATGGCGCGTCTGCGCGCGCTGCACCGCCGCCCTGTCGCGCTACGCTCCGAGCAGACGGTGATCGGCCGTCTCACCTATGATTTCCACCATCGCGAGGCGAGCGTCGGCGACAAGCCGTTGGAGCTTTTGCGGCGCGAGCAACTGGCACTGGAAGCACTGCTCCGCCGGCCCGGCCGCACGGTCCTGCGCGCCACGCTTGAAGAGTCGGTCTACGCCATGGATGACGAGATCGGCTCCAACGCGCTCGATTCACATGTCTCGCGCCTGCGCCGCAAGCTCGACGATGTCGCTGCCGGTGTCGAGATCAGGGCGATCCGCAATCTCGGCTATCTGCTGCGCGCCGTGGCATGAAGAAGCTGCGTCCGACTTCGCTGCAATGGCAGCTCGTGCGCAGGCTCATGCTGCTTCAGGGCGCGACCCTGTTCGCCTTCGTCGGCCTTATCTGGCTGGTGCTGTTCCTGCTCGAACCGCGGTTGCTCAGCGACAACGAAACCGCCGTGGAGGCTGTGGCCGGGGCTGTAAGCCGGGACGCCAACGGTACGCTCGTCTTGCGCGACACGAAGGAGATGCTTGAGGCGCGGCAGAACTATCCCAATCTTTGGCTGGTCGTTCGCGACGAGGCGGGCAAGACCTTGCGGTTGGGAAACATACCGGACGCCTATGCCGCGGAAGAGCTCAAGATCCCGTGGCGGGTCGAGTATGCATTCCTGCGTTTCCCGGTCTATGACGTTCGGCCGGATTCAATCCTGGCCAATAGGCAAACCGCCGCCGGCGCGGTCCAGATCCTCACCTCGACAATCCTGTCGCGCACCGAAACAAACGGCGTCGACGTTACGTTCCAGCTGAGTCTCGACGGAACCCGCAGCGCCGACGGACAGATCGAGTGGATGAAGGTCGGTCCGACCGTCGCGCTGATCATCGTGGCGTTTCTGGCTCCTTTCTTTATCGTCATGGGCGTGACGACCCTCGTCGTCACGCCAACAGTGGTCCGCCGCGCGCTTGCCGGCCTTGTCGCGACCGCCAGGCATGCCGGCCGCATCGACATCGACAATCGTGGCGTCCAGTTGCCGACTGCCAACGTGCCGACCGAGATCGAGCCAATGGTGCAGGCGTTCAACAATGCCTTGTCGAGGCTCGGCCAGGGCTACGACCAGCGCAACCGGTTCCTGACCGACGCGGCGCACGAGCTGCGTACGCCGATCGCCATCCTGCGCACCCGCGCCGAACTTTTGCGCGAGGACCCCGAAAGCGCGCGCCTGCTGAAGGACATCGAGCGCCTGTCGCACCTGGCGCAACAACTTCTCGATCGCCAGGTACTCGACCAGTCGGCTGGCGCCCGTGAGGTTGTCGATCTCGTCGAGTTTGCGCGGCATCTCGCTGCCGATTTCGCACCACTGGTGCTGTCTGCCGGTTACGACTTTTCCTTCGAGCCGGCGGCTTCGAGCGTGCTGGTCAACATCCAGCCGTCGCAGATCCAGCAGGCAGTCACCAATCTTCTGCGCAACGCCATCGACCATGGCGGCGGTGAGGGCATCATTTCGGTGGTGGTCGATGCCAAAGGCGGGCTGGAAATACACGACGAAGGTCCGGGCATTCCCGACGACGAACACGAACGCGTCTTCCAGCCGTTTTATCGCTTGCGCCCGCGCAACAGCGGCGCCGGCCTCGGGCTCAACCTTGCCCGCGAGATCGCAAGGCTGCATGGCGGCGGCGTTGAAATCCTGGTTGGCCCCTGGCACGGCGCCCGCATCAGGCTGCAACTGCCGCTGTGGCAAGGGCAGGCGGCGTTGGTCGGCGGGAAATCCGATCTCGCCAGGCGGGGCAGCTGAGCACGCCCAAGAGCTGCCCATGGCGGCGACAAGGGGCTCACGTTTTGGGCTTCGCCTTGACCTCGGCGGTCGGCGCGTCGGGCGTACCGGCCGGGGAGGCGGCGGCCGGTTTGTCTTGCGCCTCCGGCGCCTGTAGGCCGCCCCTGCTGAGATTGACCGAAATGCCGAACAGCCGCCATTGCCGCTCGACAGGCGCAAACAGCAGTTCGAAATCGACCTGCAGCGGCAGCGACGGGAAGTAACCTGCCATGTGCAACATGCCGTTGGGCTCGATCTGCGGCATCAGCGTCAGCTGCGGCTCGAGAACGGCAACCGCGCCGAGGTCGAATTCCTGTTGGCGATGGCTGGCGAAAATCTCGCTGAGCCTCGCTGCATTGTTGGCCTGGAAGCCGGGCGAGCCGAGATCGCGCAGCACGGTGTAGTTGCCGGTCTTGTTGGCCTGGTCGAGCGCGAGGATCGCGCCGCGCGTCAGGATCAGCACGCCGTTCCTGTCGATGTCGGCGGGCTTTGCCGCCTGCGGCTTGTCGGCTTTCGACTTCGCGGTTTGCGCCAGAGCTGTGGTCGTAGCGACCCCCGGCACGCCGGCTGCCAAGAGTGCCAGCGCGACGAAAACCACTTTTGATATTGTCGCTCGGGATTTCCACTGATCACGCATGTCCGGTCATGTCTGCGAGGAAAGGCGGGTGCCCCGCCGCAATTGCCTTGGGGCACCCGAAGATGGCGCTCATCGCAAGGGCACGCCTGGCCTTGCTTTGAGGCGCCGGGCCAGAACCGAATGCTCTAGAACTCCCCCATCATGCCGAACCGCGCCGCATGGCTGTCGCCGCCGCCATAGGAATAGCCAAGGCTGATTGCGACCGGGTTGTCGAAGTCGAGCCGATGACTGAGCGAACCGCCGAACGCCGTCTCGCCCTTGAAATGGCCGACATTCGCCGCCCAGCTGGTGCGGCCCGGCGCCGACGGCATCGCCGCACTCGACATGGCAATCGCCGCCGCAATGCCCTGCCGCGCCTCGGTGCGTGTGGCGCCGATATCGCTGCGCAGGCCCTCGACGCTTGCCGTCGTCGCCAGCGTCGAGACGTCGAAGGCCGACACGGCGAGATTGCCGCCGGTGTCGGAGGTGACGAAATGGATCGGACCGGTCTGAGCGGCGAGGCTGGCGGAGGAGGCGAGGCCGGTTAGCGTGTAGGTACTCTGGCTTGTCCCGAGCGTCATCTGGTAGGCGCGCGACGTCGACGCGCCTACACCGATAGCCACCGAAGAATCGTGGTTCGCCGTAGTGGACTGACCGAGAGCGAGCGCTCCGTTGGCATTGGCCGTTGAGCCGTCTCCAATGGCAACCGCTGAGTTTGCCGGGTTCGTGCCGCCGCCCGCGACTGCACCTACGCCCATGGCGATGTTATAGGTCCCTCCCGATTCTCCAGCTTTCGACCCCTCGCCGATGGCGATTGAGGAGTTACTATCTGCTTCCGCCGAAGCTCCAATCGCCACAGAATATTCGCCATTGGCTTTACTGAAATTACCAATGGCGCTGGCAAATGCAGCTGCGCTAGACAACGACCCAACGGCGACGCTTCCGAGTCCTAAGCCAGAGCTTGAGACTCCAATTGCCGTTCCCTGATGTCCCGCTTCAGCGCCCGCGCCGACTGCTGTTCCGTTGCCGCCGGCGGAGGCGGATGCTCCTAAGGCAGCCGCATAGCCCCCACTTGTGTTGGCACCCGGTCCGCACGCAAAGCTCTCGACTCCCACGGCCGTCGCTGTCCCACTACTCATCGTGCACGTTGCCTGCGCGGCGGCTTCTCCCGCCAGCGCAAGCAACGTGGCAACGATGGCTCCCCCCGCCATTCCCTTGTCTGTCCGCATGCCGCACCCTCTTTTCGCGGGCGCCGGTTTCCTCGTGCGGGCGTCCGTCATGCCATGAGGATTCCGGTCGAGGCGATGCAAGTCCATCCGGCAGATGCCGGATGCCTGCGCATTTTTTCTGGATGGATCGGCGGGGTTAGTGGTCGCGCTTCAGGGAAGCTGCGCTCTGCAGCAGGGCGACGAGCTGGCTCTGCTTGTGCGTGCCGGTCTTGCGGAAGATCGCTTCGAGCTGCGAGCGCGCGGTGCTGAACTGGTTGCCGTGGCTGATGGCTGCTTCGCGCAGCGAGTGTCCTGCGGCAAGTGCCGCTGCAAGCCGCGACTCTGCCGGTGTCAGGTCGAACAGTCCGTGCAGGATCTGCGGCGCCGGCACCATTGTACTTGCGCTTGGCATTGTCGCGGTAATCAGCAACTCGGCCTGGGAAAAGATGTCCAGCGCTGCTCGGCGCAGCCGCAGCACGTGTACGATACAGGCGGGGTGTCGCTCGCTGGCGGCGACGGGCAGCGACATCACGGCCGGCGCGCCGGTCATGGACAATTTCAGTGCGTCGGCAAACAGAGGCTGGGCGGCGGCGTCAGCGAGCGCCAGCCCGCCATGCGCCAGCGGCGCGAACAGGTCCGGCATGGCTTCCAGCAGGCTGTTCACGGCCAAGGTCCTGCCACCATGGTTCAACACCGCCGCCGGCAGGCCCATGGCTTGCAGCGTCGCCGCCGTGCCCTGGGCGCGCTCCAGCCGCAGCCTGGCGGCGATCAGCCCGGAGCGCGCGAGATGTGGACGCAGGGCCTCCCATCGCGCCATGGTCTCGTTGCTGTGCGGACCATCTTCCAGGTACCTCTCGAAAGTGAAGACAACGAGTTCGCTGGTCGGCAGCGGAATGATCGTGCCTGCCTGCCAGCCGACCCCGAGCGACAGCATCCGGCGGGTCGCTACATCAGCAGCCTGCATCGCTTGCGGAAAGTAGTTGTCGGCATGGACGAAGCCGGAGATCGGGTTGGCATGGAAATGGCGGATGCGTTCGCTTTTCCGCCACAGGTCGGTCGTGGCGAACTCCTCGAACATGTCGCGGGTCAAATCGGTTGCAAGCGCGCCTATCGGCCGCTCGCCGTCGAACACCAGTATACCTGCCGAGGCCGATCCGGCGCCGGCCGCCAGAGTTTCGAGCAATGCAAGCCACTTTTCCGGGACGAAGGCCGCTTCGTAGATGCGATCGACCAGTTCGTCCGCCATGGCGCTATATCCTGTCCCTCAGCGCGAACCAGTTGAGGGCGAGGAACAGAAGCGGGGTGCGGAAGCGCCGTCCGCCGGGGAAGGGCGGGATCTTCAGCTCCTCGATCAGCTTGAGGCGGTCGCGGTTGCCGGCCACCGTCTCGGCATAAAGCTTGCCGAAGAAGTTCGACAGCATCACGCCATGGCCGGAATAGCCGCCCATCGAGATGACGTTAGGCATCACTTCGCGCACGAACGGCTTGCGCGGCACGGTGATGCCGACATAGCCACCCCAACCATGGGTGATATCGACATCCTTGAGCGCCGGGTAGATCTCGGTGATCTGCCTGCGGATGTGGATATGGATGTCCTTGGGGTCGTTGACGCCGTAGATCTCGCGCCCGCCGAACAGCAGCCGTCCATCCCGCGACTTGCGGAAGTAGCGCACGACGAAGCGGGAATCGTCGACCGACTCTCCACCGGGGATGACGGGCGAATCCGCGCCCAGAGGCACCGTGGCACCGATGAACGAGCCGATCGGCATGATGTGGGCGGCGCTCACCGGCTCCAGCGTGCCGCCATAGGCATTGACGGCGATCAGGCATTTCTGTGCGGTGATGGTGCCGCGCGGCGTCGTCACCCGCACCTTGCCACCCTGGGACGTGATGCCGGTCGATTGCGTGTTCTCGAAGATGTGGGCGCCAGCGGCCGCCGCCACGCGCGCGGTGCCGATCACCAGCTTGAGCGGATGGATGTGGCCGGTGCCGATATCGCGCGTGCCGCCATGGTAGTGCGTCGAGCCCAGCCGCTCGGCGGTCTCCTGCGCGTCCATGAAGCTGACATGCGGATAGTTGAAGCGGCTCGCCATGATCTCGGCATGCGCCTTGTAGTCGTCGACATAGCGCGGCTTGTGCGCCACCGACATCTGGCCGGGCATGTAGTCGATGTCGATGCCGTTGGCGGCCGAGAACTCGAGCAGATGCGCCTTGGCTTCCTCGGCCAGGTCAAACAGCGCCTTGGCCCGAGTGAAGCCAAGCTCGCCCTCGAGTTCCTCGGCCCAGGCACGCTGGCCGGTGCCGAGCTGGCCGCCATTGCGCCCCGAGGCGCCGTCGCCGAAGCGATGCGCCTCGATCAAAACGACATTGGTACCGGCCTTGGCGAGATGCGTCGCCGCCGACAGCCCGGTGAAGCCGCCACCGATGATCACGACGTCGGCCTGCCTGTCGCCGTCGAGGGCAGGGTACTCAGGCCTTGGGCCGGCGGTATCTTCGTACCAGGAAAGGCCGGGAGAGATGGGAGAGTGGTAGGGCATGATACGGAGAGGGCTCCGGCAATTTTCGAGCGGATGGAGGCGAATGGTGAGTAGTGAGTAGTGAGTAGTGAGTAGTGAGTAGTGAAAAGCGCGAGGCCTTCTCTATTCGCTACTCACTATTCCCTATTCGCCCGTTCAAACGTTGAGCAACAAATACTCCCGCTCCCAGGGGCTGATGACCTCCATGAAAGTCTCGAACTCCGCCCGCTTGATCGCTGCATAGGTCGTCGCAAACGACTTTCCCAAAAGCGTCGTCAGCTCTTCGTCGCCCTCAAACAGGTCGACAGCTTCGAGCAGGCCGCGCGGCAGGTCGATTTCGTCCTCGTTGGCTGTGGTGAGGACGGGCGCTTCCGCCGGCAACTTGTTCCTAAGGCCGATCAGTCCGCAGGCAAGCGATGCCGCAAGCGCCAGATAGGGGTTGGCATCCGACGAAGGGATGCGGTTTTCGACGCGGCGACCGCCGGGATCGGAACGCGGCACACGGAAGGCGGTGGTGCGGTTGTCGTAGCCCCACTTGTTGTTGACCGGCGCCGAGGCCGCCTGCGTCAGCCGGCGGTACGAATTCACATAAGGCGCAAACATCACCAGCGCGTTCGGCACATGCTTTTGCATGCCGCCGATGAAGTGGAAGAAGGCGTCGGTCTCCGAGCCGTCGTCGGCCGCAAAAATGTTGTGGCCGGTCTTCTTGTCGATGATCGACTGGTGGATGTGCATTGCCGAACCTGGCTGGCCCTGGATCGGTTTGGCCATGAAGGTGGCATAGATGTCGTGCTTCAGCGCCGCCTCGCGAATGGTGCGCTTGAACAAGAACACCTGGTCGGCGAGTTCGATCGGGTCGCCATGGCGCAGATTGATCTCAAGCTGACCGGCACCTTCCTCGTGGATAAGCGTGTCGATCTCCAGGCCCTGCGCCTCGGAGAAGTGGTAAATGTCGTCGATGAGTTCGTCGAACTCATTGACGCCTGCGATGGAATAGCCGGCGCCGCCGCCGATGGGGCGGCCCGAGCGGCCGACCGGCGGAGTCAGCGGATAATCCGGGTCGGGGTTCTTGCGCACCAGGTAGAATTCGATCTCCGGTGCCACGACCGGCTTCAGGCCGAGCTTGTCATAGGCGGCAACCACGCGCTTCAGCACGTTGCGCGGCGTGAACTCGACGGCACGGCCGTCCTGGTGGACGAGGTCGCAGATCACCTGAGCGGTCGGATCGTCCTCCCATGGCACGACAGTCAGCGTCGAGAGATCGGGCAGCAGCTTGAGGTCGCCGTCATCCTCCGGATAGGAGAAGCCGTTGCCGTCTTCGGGGTAGCCGCCGGAGATCGTCATCATGAACGGTGCGGACGGCAGCGCCAGCGCGGTGTTGGAGGTGAACTTGCTCGACGGCATCATCTTGCCGCGGGCGACGCCAGCCTGGTCGGGCGTGATGCACTCTATGTCTTCGATGCCCCGCCATTCCAGCCAGTCGGCGGTTTCCTTCCAGTTCTTCACCCCACGCTTGTTCTTCACGAATGCAGGCGTGCGGGCGCGAGCCCCCCGAATGGTCGGACGGACTTCCTTCTTGGCAGGCGGCATCATTCACCAGATTGTCGTTGCAGATTGTCGAGTATAGCCGTGCCCCTTGAAGGAAGAAAAGGGGGGCTGACGAGCGATTCTGATTGCTTGCGGCCTTTAAATGGCTGGTTTTGGGCCAATTTCTGAACTAGACGAGCGCAATGACCTCCATTTCGACCCGCCTTTCCACCATCGGATTCGATGCCGACGACACGCTTTGGCAGAACGAACAGTTTTTCCGCATCACCGAAAAACACTTCGCCGAACTGCTTGCCGAACATGGCGAGCAGGAGCAGCTGATGGCGCGCCTGCTCGAGGCCGAAAAGCGCAACCTCGGCACCTATGGGTTCGGCATCAAGGGCTTCACCCTGTCGATGATCGAGACTGCGATCGAGGTGACGGAAGGCCGGGTTCCCGCTTCGGTGATCGAAAAGATCCTCGCCGCTGGTCGCGAAATGCTGAGCCATCCGATCGAGACCCTGCCGCATGTTCACGACACGCTCGAAGCGCTGGCCGGGCGCTATCGCCTGGTGCTGATCACCAAGGGCGACCTGTTCGACCAGGAGCGCAAGCTGGCGCAATCGGGCCTCGGCGATTTCTTCAACGCCGTCGAGATCGTCAGCGACAAGTCGCGGCCGACCTACGAGCGCATCTTCGCCCGCCATGGCGACGGGCCGGACCGTGCGATGATGATCGGCAATTCGCTCAAGTCCGATGTCGTGCCGGCGATCGAGGCTGGCAGCTGGGGCGTCTACATTCCCCACGACCTGACCTGGGCCTACGAGCATGTCGACGAACCAACCGCGGCCGAGCGTTTCCGCAAGCTCCATCATCTCGGCGAACTGCCGGAGCTGCTGAAAAGCCTCGGCTGAGAGTCAGCAGCGGCCTAGCAGCTTTTCGACGACGGGTTGCAGCCGCTCCGGCGTGATCGGCTTGGCGACAACGATGTCGACGGCACTCGACAGCGACAGGCTTTCTGGCGTGCCAGGGCGGTTGGACAGCAGGATCACCGACGGCAGGTTGCTGCCTGAGGCAAGCCTGAGCGACAGGATCGACTGCATCAGCCCGTCGCAATCCTTGTTGTCGCTGCCGCCGTCGAGGATGATCGTGCCTGGCGCCATGGTGCGCAGCATCACCATCGCGGTATCGGGCGCCTCCGAGATCGTCTTCAGCCCGGAGCGTTCGACGATCTTGGCAACGACGACCCGGTTGATCGGAGAACGGCCAACGACAAGCACCTTGGTGAGGTCCGCGACACGGCGATCGGGAGTGCGCGCACTCCCGTCCGGGCTGCCGCCCGAATCTGGGTCATTCCATTTCATTGGCTTAGCCGACAGCTGAGGGGCGTCTGTTCAATACGTGGTTGCGTTCGGTCCCTTACGTTCGCGTCAACTTCGGGAAGTGTCAAGTAATACGCTGGAAACGGCATTCGACTTTAGTCGTAGGCGATAGAAATTCGACAGATTGACTGTAGTCCAGTGAGAAATACCGCCAAAAAACAAACCCCGCCCGCAGCAGGAGCTGCGGACGGGGTCCGTGGGGGCAGAGGGAATGCTTGTCAGCCGTGCGGCTGCTGGGTCACGATGACAGGGATGAGCAGATCGCCCCAGTTGCCATCTCCGCCGTGGTGACGGGCCGAGCGGACCAGTTCCACCGACACGCCGGCCTCGACTGCCTTCATGACCGACTGGTTGAGACGGTGCAGGTCGTTGGCGACGATACGGATCACGGCCTGCTGGTCGGCGCTCATGGTCGTCGCCTGTTCTTCGGCTCGTTCCTTGACGCGGGTGCGCGGTGCCATTGTGGTTCTCCTCGGGTGTTGCCTTGCCCTTGCGGGGCGTTTCCTCTGGCGGTGTCCGGAGGCTCATGCCTCCGGATTTGTCGTTTGCGCCGGGCCTATTCGGCGGCCGGGCGGAACTGCTCGTGCTCGGTCGATTCGTGCATCGCGGTCGTCGACGACTTGCCGCCGGTGATCGCCATCGACACGGCGTCGAAGTAGCCGGTGCCGACCTCGCGCTGGTGCTTGGTCGCGGTGTAGCCGTTGACCTCGGCGGCGAATTCCGCCTCCTGCAGCTCCGAATAGGCCGCCATCTGGCGATCCTTGTAGCCGCGGGCCAGCTCGAACATGCCGAAGTTGAGCTGGTGGAAACCAGCCAGCGTGATGAACTGGAACTTGTAGCCCATCGCGCCCAGCTCGCGCTGGAACTTGGCGATCGTCGCGTCGTCGAGGTTCTTCTTCCAGTTGAACGACGGCGAGCAGTTGTAGGCCAGCTTCTTGCCCGGATGCGCCTTGTGCACGGCCTCGGCGAACTTCTTCGCCTGCGCGAGGTCCGGCTTGCCGGTTTCCATCCAGATCAGGTCGCAGAACGGTGCGTAGGCGATGGCGCGGGCAATGCAGGGGTCGATGCCGTTGCGCACCTGGTAGAAGCCTTCCACGGTCCGGCCGGCGTCGTAGTCGACGAAGGGCTGGTCACGCTCGTCGATGTCGGACGTCAAGAGCTTGGCGGCTTCCGCGTCGGTACGGGCGACGATCAGCGTCGAGGTGCCCATCACGTCGGCGGCGAGACGCGCCGCGTTCAGGTTGCGGATGTGCGCCGCGGTCGGGATCAGCACCTTGCCGCCGAGATGGCCGCACTTCTTTTCCGAAGCGAGCTGGTCTTCGAAGTGGACGCCGGCAGCACCCGCCTCGATGAAAGCCTTCATGATCTCGAAGGCGTTGAGCGGGCCACCGAAGCCGGCTTCGGCGTCAGCCACGATCGGCGCGAACCAGGTGTCGACCGACAGGCCCTTGCCTTCCGAGGTTTCGATCTGGTCGGCGCGCTGCAGCGTGCGGTTGATGCGCTTGACCAGCTCGGGCGCGGCGTTCGCCGGGTAGAGCGACTGGTCGGGATACATAGCCGATGCGGTGTTGGCGTCAGCCGCGACCTGCCAGCCCGAGAGATAGATCGCCTTGAGGCCGGCGCGGACCTGCTGCATCGCCTGGTTGCCGGACATGGCGCCGAGCGCGTTGACGAAGTTCTCCTCGTGGATGAGCTTCCACAAGCGGTTGGCGCCCATTTCGGCCAAAGTCTGCTTGATCTGGACGGAGCCGCGCAGCCGCTTCACGTCCTCCGGCGAGTAGGGGCGCTCGATGCCGTCGAAACGGCCTTCCGGGGCTGAAGGGACGAGGTTGTAAAAATCAGTCATTGTCGACTCCGTCTGGTCACTTGGGGCTGGGGGCGGCCACCGCGTCTTGGGTTGTTGCGGCGATTTCGATGTGACTTGTTTGACATTGCGGCGCCGAAGCAGCCAGAAAAATCAACAATTTGCAGCTGATATTGGGGAAAACCTGTATTGTGTTTGACAAGGGGTCGCTGTAAATTTGTAAAGAATGTAAAAGGCTGGGTAGGGGGAAACTCCTACTTTCGTTGTAAAAATGGTGTAAAAACCAATGGCCGAGCAGAAAATCTTCGCCGGACCGCGCATCAGGCGCATCCGCAACCAGAAGGGCCTCACCCAGACGGCGATGGCCGAGGGGCTGGGCATTTCGCCGTCCTATCTCAACCTGATCGAGCGCAACCAGCGCCCGCTCACGGTGCAGCTCATCCTCAAGCTGGCCTCGGTCTACAAGGTTGATCCGGACGAGTTGCAGGGCGAGGCGAGGGGCTCGATCGCGGCATTGCGCGAGGTCTTCGCCGATCCGCTGCTGTCGGGCGAACTGCCCGGCGACCAGGAACTTGTCGAGATCGCCGAGGCGGCACCCAATGCGGCGGCTGCGGTGATCAAGCTGTTCCGCGCCTATCGCGAGCAGGCCGAGCGCCTGTCCGACCTGACCGAGCTGCTGGCCCGCGAGGGGCACACCACCGCCTTGTCGGGCGCGCGGCTGCCGATCGACGAGGTGCATGAGGTGTTCGAGCGCCGGCCCAACCATTTCACCTCGCTGGAAGAAGAAGCCGAGGCGTTCACCACATTGCTCGATCCCGGTGATGACCTGTTTGGCGCGCTGAAGGCGTGGCTCAGGCGTGAGCATGGCATCGTCGTCAAGGTGCTGCCGGTCGCCACCATGCCCAACTGGCGCCGCCGCTATGACAGGCATTCGCAACGACTGTTCCTGTCCGAACGCCTGTCGCCGTTCGACCAGCTGCGCGAGGTGGCGATGGAAGCGAGCCTGATTCGCATGCAGGTCGCAGTCGCCGCCGAGCTCCAGGCGCTGAAGCTTGCATCAGACGAGGCAAGGCGGCTCGCCCGTTTCGAGCTTGGCCGTTACGCCGCGCACGCGCTGATGATGCCTTATCAGGTGTTCCACTCGGCCGCCCAGCGTGCCCGCTACGATGTCGACGTGCTGCGCTCGCGCTTCGGCGTATCCTTCGAGCAGGCGGCCAACCGGCTGACGATGCTGCAGCGCTCCGGCGCTTCGGCGGTGCCGTTCTTCATGCTCGAGGTTGACAATGCCGGCAACCGCTTCCGTAAAGCGGGTGCGCAAGGTTTTCCTCAAAGCCGCTTTGGCGGCGGCTGCCCGAAACTTCCGGTGCATGCGGCCTTCACTCAGCCCGGCCAGATCTTTGTCGAGGCGGTCGAGATGCCCGATGGCGCCGAGTTCCTGTGCGTTGCCCGCACGCTCGAAGGACCGCAAGGCGCATTCAGCGAGCGGCCCCGGCGCACCGCGATCCTGCTCGGCTGCGACATCGCCTTCCGCGACGAGATCGTCTATGGCGCGGCCCTTCCGGCACTTGCCATCGGTGCCAAGCCAGGCACCGTGACGGCGACGCCGGTCGGCCCTGCTTGCCGTCTATGCGAGCGGTCTGGTTGCCTGTCGCGCGCCGAGCCGCCGATCACCCGCCCGCTTGGGCTCGACGAGATGGTGACGGGCCTGTCGGCATTCGATTTCCAGTAGCGGCTGGTCAGGCGCTCAGCTTTGCGTCGCCGTCGTCTTGCCAGGTGCCGGAAAGCGCGAGCGCATGCGCCGTGGAAGAGTCCACCGGCCGGCCGTAGAGGAAGCCCTGTGCTTCGTCGCAGCGCCGGTCCTTGAGGAAAGCCGCCTGGAAATCGGTCTCGACGCCTTCGGCCAGCACCGGGATCGACAGCTTGTGGCCGAGTTCGATGACGGTTTCGATGACACTTGTTGCCTGAGCCTGCCGGCCGAGCGCGTTGAGGAAGCTGCGGTCGACCTTGATCTTGTCGAAGGGGAAGGAAAACAGCGTCGACAACGACGAGTAGCCGGTGCCGAAATCGTCCATGGCGACGCGAACCCCGAGCGCCTTGATCTTGCGCAGCACGAGCAGTGCCTGGCCCGGATTGTCGATCAGCATCGTTTCGGTGATCTCGATCTCGAGCCGCGTCGGGGCCAGTCCCGTCTCATCCAGGATTTCGGTCAGCCGCTCGGCAAAGTTCGGCCGCATAAGCTGCACCGGCGAGACGTTGACCGCAACGCCGGTGGGCGCCGGCCACTGCGTCGCCTCGTGGCAGGCCTGCATCAACACCCAGTCGCCGATCTCGACGATGATACCGGTCTGTTCGGCAACGGGAATGAATTCGGCCGGCGAGACGTCGCCAAGCTGCGGACTGGACCAGCGCAGCAACGCCTCGAAGCCGAGCAACTCGCGCTTCTTCATCGATATCTGCGGCTGGTAAACCAGCCGCAGCGCGCCGTCGGCGATGGCGCTGCGCAGGCCGATGGCGATCTGGCCGCGGCGTCGGCCGTCCTCGTCGGCGTCGGCGTCATACCAGCACCAGCTGCCGTCCTGCAGTTTCTTGGAGCGGTACATGGCAAGGTCTGCGCGTGTCGTCAGCTCATCGACACTGTCGCCATCCTTTGGGTAGACCGAAATGCCGATGCTGGCACTGGTCGAAAAGCGCCCCTTGCCGAGCTCGTTGGGGCGCGAGAAGGCATCGCTGATGCGGGCTGCGAATTCCTCGACCTCGTTTTCGCGGGTGAACGGCTTCACCGCTATGAATTCGTCACCACCGATGCGGGCAAAGAACTCGCCCTCGATCAACGCTGTTCGCACGCGTGCGGTCGTCTGGCTGAGCACGGCATCGCCGGCCGCATGGCCGTAGACGTCGTTGATCTCCTTGAAGCGGTTGAGGTCGATGGCAATGAGCGCCAGCGAGGTGCCGCCGGCCTGCTTCAGCCGCATCGGCAATTCATCGCGAACGGCGGCGCGATTGGGCAGGCCGGTCAGCGGGTCGTGCATGGCGAGATGCCGGTAATGCGCGACGGCGTCCTGCTGGCCTTGCTCCTCGGCAAGATGGGTAACGGCGCCGAGCACCACCACAAGCACAGTCACCGCGATAACCAGCATCGCCAGAACGCTGTCGGACATGAGCTGGCCGGGAACAATCACGCGCGGATCGGGCGTGATCTGTATCGCGCCCATGGCGGTGAAGTGCATCATGCCGATGCCCAGGATAAGGGCGGCCATGCCGGCATATTGGCTGTAGCGGGTGGTCCCGCGCGCCACGCGGTTGGTGGCAAGCATTCCAAGGGCCGTACCGGCCATGATGGAAAGGCAACGAAGGCCGGATCGTAGGAAACCGTGCCGGCGACGACGAAACCGCGCATGCCGGTGAAATGCATTAGCGCGATGCCGGCGCCGATGATGGCTCCGCCTGTCTCGATCATCCAGCCGCGTTCGCGGCTGGCGGCGATGAAGAAACCGGCCATCGACGTGGCGATCGCAAAGGCCAGCGACAGCACGGTGAAGTTAGGCTCGAAACCGTGTTCGACATTGGGAATGAAGCCCAGCATCGCCAGGAAATGCGTCGTCCAGATCGTCATGCCGCCGGCGACGCCAGCCATGAAAATGAACGCCGCGTGTTTGGCGCGCCGGACATTGCGGGCGCGGGCGAACAATCGCATCGAAACGACGCAGCCGAGGGCGCAGATGGTCAACGCTGCGGCGACAAAGCGGTAATCATGTTCGGTGACGAGGCAGTTGAGTACGGTCAGCATGATCGGTTCCTTGCGCGTCGGCCGAAAATTGGGACCGTTTTCGGAATGTCGACGCGCAGTTTCAAGAATTTGACCGCCCTTATCGGGAGCAAACCTTGCCGATCCGTTTCTCACCTCGGGGCAGAGCGCGGGGGTTGATGTGCCAGGTAATTGAACGCCGTGCGCGCCGCCCCCATGTGCTGCTCTGCTTTGGGCAATGGCCAAGTATTTGGAGAGGCGGAATGAGTAGTTCTAATGTAGGGCGCAAGTGGGGGCGGTGGTGGAAGCGCGTAGCGTATGTCATGGCGGCGTTTCTGATTGTCGTCGTGATGCCGCTTGCCTTCATTATGTATCCGGTTTTCAAGCCATATCCGGATGCAAGCCCAGCAACCGGAGATTCATTGGCTGAAAAGAACGCGCAGGATTTGGCCCATCTTCGCAACATGCAGCTGATCGAACGAAGCTTTAAGCCTCAAACAAGCTTAGCATTTGGTCAATCACTGGACGAACTTACCGCCAAGGCCTCGGAACTCGATCGGCCCGCACTGGCGATGGCGGCGGCGAAGGCGGTCGCCCTTGCCCAAAACGGTCACACCAATGTTCTCGGCCTTGCCGGCGGACAAGGCTTCAATTCCGTCCCATTGCGCCTCGGCTGGTTTGCCGACGGCCTTTTCGTTGTCCGCGCCACCACAGAACATCGCGATCTTCTGGGCGCCCAGGTTTTGACGGCCAATGACCTGACGCCCGATGAGCTGGTCGCAGCGTTGCGCCCATATGTCGGTGGCACTGACCAGTACGCGCGCGAGCTCTCGCCGAATTTCATGATTTCGCCCGAACTGCTCCACGCGGCCAGGCTGGCGGCCAAGCCGGATGAAAGCGAGTTTCGCTTTCGCAAGGCCGACGGCTCCGAGATCGAGCGCACGCTTGCCGTATTGCCAGGCAAAGGCGAGCCTGTGACGCGGACCGTCTGGCCAAAGCGGGATCTAAGCCCGATTGCGCCAGACAAGAGCGGCGCCGGATGGGTCCATGTCCTGGATGGTGTCGATACGCCGCGCTACCTCGCGCGCCCCGGTCAGAATTCCTGGCACGCCTATCTGGAAGCCGACGAGATCCTCTACGTGCAACTCAACCGGTTGCGCGATCAGGAGCCGGTTCTGATCTCCGACTATCTCACGGGCCTGCTTGCCGAGGCCGGCAAGCGAAAGGTCAAGCATGCCGTCGTGGATCTCAGGTTCAGTCCGGGCGGCAACTATATGCTTGCCACCGATTTTTCGCGCCTGTTGCCGAAGGTTGTGCCGGACGGCCGGATATTCATTCTGACCAGCGGCAATACGTTTTCGGCGGCGATCAGCATCGCGTCGCGGCTGAAATATTACGCCGGCGAGCGTGCCGTGCTGGTCGGCGAGGAAATGGGGGACGCCGGCCAGATGTGGGGCGAGGGCGGCACGACGATCATGCCCAACTCCAGGATCGCGTTCCGCTACACCACCGCCTACCACGACTGGGAAAACGGCTGCCGGCTGTCGCAGCTGACCACCTGTTTTCTGCCTAACTACTTCTACGGCACCGCCGCGGGCTCCCTGCAGCCCACGGTTCCAGTCGCCCAGACTTTCGCCAGCTACGCCGCCGGCGAAGATGCCGTCATGTCGGAAGTGCTGAGATTGGCGAAACAGGGCGAGTAGGGGCGAGGAGCCCTGCATGCTTCAAAGCCCCGTCTCATTTTCCCGGCGGGTGCTTGCGCGGAGGACTGCCACTACGCCGCCAACGACCGCGATGCTGCCGACGACAAGCCCGGTGTAGAGGTAGGTGTTGGCAAAGCCGAATGCCGCGATCATCGGCTGGCTGACGAAGGGCGAGATGAAGTGGCCAGCGAAAATGCTGGCCGTCATGCCGCCGGCAACGCGTCCGCGCATGTCGGGCGCGGCGGCCGCCATCGCAGCTGCTGCGATGTTGGGCATGATCATGCCGAGGCCCAGGCCGACCACGGCACCGGCCAGCAGGACCGTGGCCAGCGAGCTCGCCAACCCCAGCAGGATGTAGCCTGTCGCCATCAGGCCGAAGGCGAGCCCGAACACGCCGATCACGCCAAGCCTGGCGCGCAGGGGCGCGTACGCCAAGGCGGCGGCCGCTCCGATTAGGTTGCCCAGCCCGATGGCGAGGCCCGCCAGTGTCGGCGAACCGATGCCCATGGCGTTGAGATGGAACGGCAGCTGGGTGGGCAGCAGGTAGAATGCGACGCTGTTGAACACGGCCGCGATGTAAACGGCAAAGACTGCGAGCCACGCTGTGCGGGCTGAGACCTGCGAGGCCACGCTCAATGTCGACATGCGACCACGCACCGGCTCGTCGATGAACGCAACGACCGCCGGGATCAAAAGCAGTGATAGACCGTAGACGGCAAAGGGCGCGCGCCAGTGCAATTCGGCGAGCATGCCGCCGCCGGTCAGGAAGATCAGTCCACCGAAGCCGACGAATGCCGACTGATAACCCATGAAGCGGTCGCGCGCGGGACCGCTGAAATAGTCGCCGACAAGCGCTGTCGCCGTCGTCATGACGCCGGCAACGGCAATGCCGAGCAGCGCGCGTCCGATGAGAAGCCCGGGCAGGCTGTCTGCCAGAAGTCCCGACATGCCGCCCAGCCCATAGAGCAGGGCTGCGGCGATCAACAGCGGCCGGCGGCCTAAGCGGTCGGCAAGCTCGCCGGCGAACGGCGCGCAAATGACGATGGACAGCGCCGGCAACGTCAGTACGAGCCTCGTCAGGATCTCGACATTGGGACTGCCGGCGAAATGGCTTTCGATCGCCGGCAGCGACGGCGAGATGGTCGCGCCCGCCATGATCGTCAGTGTGCTGATCAGGAGCAGTGTCGTGTTGCGGCCGGCATGCCGGCCGGGCGCGGCCAACACCTCTGCGGCCTGAACCTGTTGCAGCGCGCTCATGCCGCCGCCTCAAGGTAAGGCGTGTTGGCGCGTGCCTCACGCAAGTTGATCGCCCACCATTGCAGCCGGGCGAGCAGCGCCGACATTGCCTTGCGCGAGTCTCGCGGGTCCATCAGCGTGCCATTGCGGTCGAACTTGCTCCAGGCGCTGGCAAAACTGACAGTGTCGCGGATCGCCACGACGTGCAGTTCTGCAAAGACCAGGCGCAACTGCTCGATGGCCCGCAGCCCACCCGAAATGCCGCCATATGAGACGAATGCCAGGGGCTTGGCCTGCCACTGGATGCTGTGGGCGTCGATCAGCGCCTTGAGGTCGGCGGTGTAGCCGTGATTGTACTCGGGCGTCACCACAAGGAAGGCATCGGCGTCGCCAAGGCGGCGGGCGACGTCGGCGCGGTTCCTGCCGAGGTCGCGCGGATCGACAAGCTCGATGGCGAACTGCTGGTGTCCCGTAACCTCGGCAGCGACCCAGTTGACGACGGTATCGCAGAAACGGCCTTCGCGGGCGCTGCCATAGATGATGGCGAGTTTGATTTTCTGGGGCATTTTCGGATGGCTCCACTTGGTTTTCACGTTGGAGCTGTGTCTGTAAAACCTCAACTAACATTGAGGTCAAGCGAAAATCGCGCCGCTGTCGGATCGTCTTCGTCGCTGACCGAACGCTGCAGACAAGATTGCCACAACCATCGCCATGGGCTGGACCACGCCGCGCTTGGCCCGATGCGGTAGCGAATTGGACCGCTGCAAGTCGTTTTGAGCATATCCAGTCGGCAAAAGGTCATCGATACTGAGACCATGACAGACCCAGCAGTCTCGCTATCCAACGTCGTTGCCCCGCAGGTTTCGCGGCGCGACGAGCGTTTGGGCATAGCGCTGGTGTTCCTGTCGGCGCTGATGTGGAGCCTTGGTGGCGCCATCGGGCGCTTCATCGAGATCGACGACATCTGGACGGTGGTGTTCTGGCGCTCGTTCTGGGCCGCCGCCTTCCTTCTGGGCTTCATGGTCTGGCGCGATGGCTTGCGCGGAACGCTGCGGCTGTTCCGCGGCATGGGGCTGCCAGGGCTGCTGGTGGCGATCTGCTTTGCCACGGCCTCGACGTCGTTCGTCATTGCGCTTGCCTACACCACCGTCGCCAATGTGCTGCTGATGCAGGCCGGCGTGCCTCTGCTTGCGGCGCTGTTTGCCTGGGTGCTGTTTCGCGAGCGGGTGGCGCTGTCGACATGGGTGGCGATCGTGGCGGTGATCCTGGGCGTGGCGATCATGGTTTCCGAGTCGCTGACCGGCCAGGTTTCGCCGATCGGCGACGGTCTCGCCTTGCTGATCGCGGTGGTCTTTTCGATCGCCACCGTCATCACCCGCCGGTTTTCCCATGTACGCATGACGCCAGCCACCTGCCTTGGCACCATGATTGCCGCGGCTTTCGCCGCCTCCCAGGCCTCGGCCTTTGCCGTTTCGCCGCGCGAAATGGGGTTCCTGTTTGCATTCGGCGTCGTCAACCTCGGGCTTGGCCTTGCCTTCTTTGCCACCGGGGCACGGTTGATCCCGGCTGCCGTTGCTGCCCTGATCGGCACGTTCGAGCCTATGCTGGGGCCGATCTGGGTGTGGCTGGTGCATTCCGAAGTGCCGTCGGTCCGCACCATCGCCGGAGGTGCTGTCATTTTCGCAGCTTTGCTTGTGCATTTGGCACTCGAATTCAGGCGCCAGGCACAACCGCAAAGACCGGGCGTCACCGGCATGCCGATGCCGGATTGAGCAATTGATTGTTTACCATTGACAATACTACCGTCCGGCGGGCAGGCTGAACCTGAGGGTAACAACAATACAGGCGTATCTTGCCAGGTTCCACTGCCGGGGCTTCGGTGTCCGCAGATGTAAATCGCCGTACCGTTTGCGCCGAGCCGCGAGCCGGCGGGAGCGCGCCACCTTCATCACTCGATTTTTGTACAGGACCAGGATGTGCCGGGACGGGCGCGTCCGCAAAAGGAGACTGCCATGAACCGTAGAGCGCTTTGGCTGACCGCCGCGTCAGCCCTAATCGCCGTCATTACGATCCCCGCCGGCGCCCAGGAGCGGGTCGTCAACGTCTACAACTGGTCCGACTACATCGATTCGACCATCATCGAGGACTTCACCAAGGAGACCGGCATCAAGGTCGTCTATGACGTCTATGATTCCAACGAGATCCTCGAAACCAAGCTGCTCGCCGGCGGCAGCGGCTACGACGTCGTCGTGCCGACGGCCAGCCCCTTCCTGGCGCGCCAGATCCAGGCCGGCGTCTACCAGAAGCTCGACAAGTCCAAGCTGCCCAACCTGGCAAACGTCTGGGACGTGGTGAGCTCGCGTACCGCCGCCTACGATCCGGGCAATGAATACTCGGTCAATTACATGTGGGGCACCGTCGGCATCGGCTACAATCAAAAGAAGATCAAGGAAGCCCTTGGCATCGACAAGATCGACAGCTGGGACGTGGTCTTCAAGCCGGAACAGCTGGCCAAGCTTGCCGACTGCGGCGTCTATCTGCTGGATTCGCCGACCGACATCTTCCCGACCACGATGAACTATCTCGGGCTCAAGCCGCAGTCGACCGAGCTGGGCGACCTGTCCAAGGCTGAAGAGACATTGCTCGCGGTGCGGCCGTCGATCCGCAAATTCCACTCGTCGGAATACATCAACGCGCTCGCCAATGGCGACATCTGCCTGGCCGTCGGCTGGTCGGGCGACATCTTCCAGGCGCGCGACCGTGCCGCCGAGGCGGACCAGGGCGTCGTCGTCGACTACGTCATCCCCAAGGAAGGTGCCGAGATGTGGTTCGACCAGATGGCGATCCCGGCCGATGCCCAGCACGTCGCCGAGGCGCACGAGTTCATCAACTACATGATGAAGCCGGAAGTGACGGCCAAGGCCTCCAACTACATCTTCTACGCCAACGGCAACAAGGCGTCGCAGCAGTTCATCGACAAGGAGATTTCGGGCGATCCGGCGATCTACCCGGATGAAGCAACGCTCGCCAAGCTCTTCACCGTGCCGCCCTATGATCCCAAGACCCAGCGCGTCGTCACCCGCAGTTGGACCAAGATCGTCACGGGACAGTAACTTCAGGCATACGGACCCGGCGCCATCGGCGCCGGGTTTTGCATAAGGGCAGGTGGGAGTGGGACATGAAATCGCTCGGCAATATCCGCAGGGAGTTTGCGCCCTGGAACAAGCCAGACGCCAAGCCCTACATTCAATTCAAGAATGTCACCAAGAGATTCGGTGACTTCACCGCCGTCAACAATCTGTCGCTGTCGATCTACGAGCGCGAATTCTTCGCGCTGCTCGGCGCCTCGGGTTGCGGAAAGTCGACGCTGCTGCGCATGCTCGCCGGCTTCGAGGAGCCGACCTCCGGCCAGATCCTGCTCGACGGCCAGGACCTGCGCGGCATCCCTCCCTACCGGCGGCCGGTCAACATGATGTTCCAGTCCTATGCGCTGTTCCCGCATATGACGGTCGAGCAGAACATCGCGTTCGGCCTCAAGCAGGACGGCATGCCGAAGGCCGAGATCGAACAGCGCGTCACTGACATGCTCAAGCTGGTCAAGCTTGGCCAGTTCGCCAAGCGCAAGCCGCACCAGCTGTCGGGTGGCCAGCGCCAGCGCGTCGCGCTCGCCCGCGCGGTCGCCAAGCGGCCCAAGGTGCTGCTGCTCGACGAGCCGCTCGGCGCGCTCGACAAGAAGCTGCGTGAGGAAACCCAGTTCGAACTGATGGACCTGCAGCAGACGCTGGGCCTGACCTTTGTCGTCGTCACCCACGACCAGGAAGAGGCCATGACCATGGCTGACCGCATCGCCATTCTCGACAAGGGCGAGGTGATGCAGGTGGCGACGCCGGCCGAGGTCTATGAGGCGCCAGGCTCGCGCTTCGTCGCCGACTTCGTCGGCAACATCAACATGTTCGAAGGCAAGGTCGCCGACCGTGACAGTTCGGGGGCCACCATCACCAGCGCCAATGGCGTGACCATCCGCACCGCCAACGCGGGCGACGCCGCAGCCGGCAGCGAGGTCGCCTTCGCCATCCGGCCCGAGAAGATCAAGGTCTCGTCGAAAAAGCCGGAAAACGGCGACAATGTCATGGAAGGTGAAATCTACGACATCGCCTATCTCGGCGACATGACCATCTTCCACGTCCAGCTCGGCAACGGCCAGGTGGTCAAGGCGAGCTCGCTCAACGCGACCCGCGCCACCGAAGATCCGCTGAGCTGGGACGACAAGGCATGGATCTCCTTCCGGAACGACGCTGGCGTCGTTCTGACGCGATAGGTGGGGAGATGAAACACCCGCTCTCAGCCATCACCAACCGCCTCGTCATCCTCGTTCCCTACCTCTGGCTGCTGTTCTTCTTCCTCATTCCGTTCTTCATCGTCTTCAAGATCTCGCTGTCGACGACGGCGATCGCCATGCCGCCCTACACGCCGACACTTGGCCTTGCCGACGGCTTTTCCGGGCTGCTGTCGCAGATCGGCGAGTTCAGCTTCGACAACTACCTCTGGCTGACGCAGGACGCGCTCTACTTCAACGCCTATGTCTCGAGCGTGATCATTGCGGGGATCTCGACGTTTCTCGCGCTGCTTGTCGGCTACCCCATCGCCTACGGCATGGCGCGAGCGCCGGCGACGATCCGGCCGACGCTGTTGATGCTGGTGATCCTGCCGTTCTGGACCAGCTTCCTGATCCGCGTCTACGCCTGGATCGGCATCCTCAAGCCCGAGGGCCTGCTCAACCAGCTGCTGCTTGCCACCGGCGTCATCGACCAACCGCTGGTGATCCTCAACACGCACTCGGCGATCTTCATCGGTATCGTCTACTCCTACCTGCCATTCATGATCCTGCCGTTGTACTCGGCCCTGGAGAAGATGGACTATTCGCTGATCGAGGCGGCGCAGGATCTCGGCTGCCCGCCAGCCTCCGCGTTCTGGAAGATCACCTTCCCGCTGTCGCTGCCCGGCGTCATCGCCGGCTGCCTTCTGGTGTTCATCCCCGCTGTCGGCGAATTCGTCATTCCCGACCTGCTCGGCGGCTCGCAGACGCTGATGATCGGCAAGACGCTGTGGAACGAGTTCTTCGCCAACCGCGACTGGCCGGTCTCTTCGGCGGTGGCCGTCATCCTGCTTCTGCTGCTCGTCGTGCCGATCATGTTCTTCCAACAGGCGCAGGCACGCGCCCAGGAACAGGGGCGCTGAGATGAATTCGAGCTGGAGCCGCTTCAACATCACGGCCATCGTCCTGGGCTTTGCGTTCCTCTACCTGCCCATCGTGCTGCTGGTCATCTTCTCGTTCAACGAATCGAAGCTCGTCACCGTCTGGGGCGGCTTCTCGACCAAATGGTACGTTTCGCTGTTCCACAACCAGGGCCTGATGGACGCCGCCTGGGTGACGATCCGCGTCGGCCTGATCTCGGCGACGATGGCGACCGTGCTCGGCACGCTCGCGGCGCTGGCGCTCACCCGCTACACCCGGTTCCGGGGCAGGGTGCTGTTTTCAGGCATGGTGTTCGCACCGCTGGTCATGCCGGAGGTCATCACCGGCCTGTCGTTGCTTTTGCTGTTCGTCGCCGTCGGGCTCGACCGCGGCTTCTTCACGTTGACGCTCGCCCACATCACCTTCTCGATGTGCTTCGTCGCCGTCGTGGTGCAGTCCCGTCTGGTCACCTTCGATCGTTCGCTCGAGGAAGCGGCCATGGATCTCGGTGCTCCACCGGTGAAGACCTTCTTCCAGATCACGCTGCCGGTCATCCTGCCGGCGATCATTTCCGGCTGGATGCTGGCCTTCACGCTGTCCATCGACGACCTGGTGATTTCGAGCTTCACCTCGGGGCCGGGTGCAACCACCCTGCCAATGAAGATCTACAGCCAGGTACGCCTCGGCGTCACACCCGAGATCAACGCCGCCTGTACGATCCTGATCGCCATCGTCGCTTGCGGTGTCATCGCCGCGTCGCTGGTCAACAAACGCCGCGAGGTCCAGCGTCTGCGCGACGAACAGGCGGCGCAGCGGGGGTGAGTTCGCGTCGCCAGCAACGGCGGCGATCAGTCGTGCCGAGCGCAAGGAAAGGGTCCTGGAGCGGCCGAAAAGGCCAGAGTTTCCAAGGATATGCCACTGGATAAGCAAAAGTCGCCATGATAGCGTCGTGGCGATAGTTTCAAGGAGTAGGGTTGATGACGCGTTTTCTAGCTACAGCTGCAGCTTTGTCTTTCGTCGCATTGGCCGCTACGGCCTGTAACACCCCGCAGGAACGCGCCGTTGGCGGCGGTGCTGTTGGTGCCGTGGGTGGTGCCCTAGTCGGCCAGGCCATCGGCGGCAACACCGGCGCCACGGTCGCGGGCGCTGTCATCGGCGGCCTTGCCGGCGCGATGATCGGCGCAGGCACCGCACCTGGCGAATGCCGCTACCACCAGTATGACAACCGTGGCCGGCCGATGTACGACCGCTATGGCAAGCCGGTGACCTACCTGGCGCCTTGCCAGTAAGCATCTTCGCCTTCGCGGACAAGTTTGGTCCCTTTGGGATAGCAAAACGGCGCGCTTCAGATGAAGCGCGCCGTTTTTCGTTTCGACGCATTGCCGACCCTGGCCACCGTTCCGTTAGCCCAGGTAGTCCAATGGCTTTAGCTTCGCCGCCGGCCTGTAAGCCTCCGCCGGCTCATGTGATCGCCTGCCAGAGGAAATCCGCGACCTTCCAGCGACCGAGATGTCAGCCGCAGAACGCGCGGACGATTTTGCCGGTGGTGGGGTCGGTTTCGACAGTGACGCGTTCCTGGCGGAAATCCATCGTCGCGGGGTCGCCCGGCTTGTGCTGGCGAACGATGGTCGCACCGGTGAGGCGCTTCACCTCGTCGTCGGCGATCCGGTCCTTGCCAGCTAATGATTCTGCCGCGGCACGATCGCAGGTCCCTGATGCCGGCTGTCCCACCGCAGGCTCGTTCTGGCATCCGGCGAGGACGATCATCGTCGCGGCAACGCCGGTAGCAACGCGCAGGTCGATCATGGGCAGGGTCCTTTGATTCGCAATTTCAGCAGACGATCAGGCCGGAATGCGGCTGCACTATGCGCAAGGCTGCGCTGCCTGTCATCGATGCTGGAAGCTGTCATTGGGAGAGTAAATGGTACGGTTGGGTGGGCTCGAACCACCGACCTCCGGATCCACAATCCGGCGCTCTAACCAACTGAGCTACAACCGCGTACCTGTTGGTGCGGCGTCAATACGGACTCTTCGGACGCATTTCAAGAGCTTTGCGCATATTCCACTGCGGCGATTTGCACTGCCTGTGGGAAGTCCTTGATATCCGGCGTTTCGGCGCCGCAAAAAAAGAAAAAGGCCGGCGGGAGGAGCCGGCCTTTTCCTTATTGTAGCCAGCGGGAGGAGGTGCTGGCCGCTTCGCCCGACAGGCAGAGGGAGGAGGAACCGCCCGCCGGGTATCCATGAGGTCGCCTTAGGCGGCCTTGAGGTCTTTCAGCGCCTTTTCGAAAGCGGTCTTGACCGGCTTCGAAACGTCTTCGGCGGCCTTCGAGGCAACGGCCTGGAATTCCTTGGCCTGCTCGACGGTCTGCTCGACGCGGCCGCGCAGATAAGAGGTCTGCAGCTCGACGATTTCCGACAGCGTCTTGGCGCCGGCGAGGGCTTCGAGATGCGAGAAACCGGCCTCGGCATTGGTGCGGAGCGCGGCAATCGCCTTGAGCGACAGCTCGTTGGTCACGCTGCGGGCGGTCTCGTAGCTGGTCTCGATGGTCTTCTGGGCTTCTTCGGCACCGGTCTTGAGCTTGGTGTAAGCTTCCTTGGACTGCTCGACGCCCTTTTCGGCGAAGACGCGGAACTGGTCGGTGGCCTTGGAAACGTCGAAGCTCGGCATTTCAATGTTGTCTGCGAATTCTGCGGTCTTGGTCTTGGACATTGTCTCACCCTGTGGACTGGACGGGGTGTTGTCACCCGTCTCGTTTATTCGCATGTCTCATATAGGGTATTCCATTGTGCATTGCAATATCTATGTTGCAGTGCACCATTTTCAGGCTGGCGCGGGTTAACCACGTGACGAGAATAATCTCGCTGTATGACACCTGTTTGCTAGACCTTGGCGATGACGGCTTTTATTAACAAAGCGTTAATTGTGAGAATGCGCGCCTTGCGGGACATGTGAATGCCGTCAGCAGCCTATTCCTTTATCGACGTCGCGGTCGTCGATCGTGTCAGGCAGCGTTTCGCTGCCGGCGACGCTATCGTTGTCCTGTCGGTCGATCTCGAGGACGTGCTTTGGGCCAATGGCCCAGGCGCTGCCGTGCTCGGTTATGACGACATCGATGCGGTGATCGGCGCGCCATCGCGCCTGGGGCCGATTGCCCGCCGCCAGATATCAGCGACGTCAGGGTTTCCCGAAATCGGCCGCGACCGCTCGATCATGGTGCGCGTGGCATCGGGCCTGACGAGCAGCGCTGTTGCGTTTGTCGCCAGCTCGGTCCGGCTGCCCGACGGCGCGGCCGCCATCATGCTGGCCGTGCCTGCCAGCTCACGCGGGGCGAAAGACATCGCCGCGAACGCCATCAGCGGTTTCACCGAGCAGGGGCATTTCCTCGCTTTCCTCGACGCCCATGGCGAGGTCGAGGCCGCAACCAATGGCTTTGCCAAGCTCGGCATCGCGCCCTCGACGCTGGCCGGGCTGGTCTCCGCGGTCGGCCGCGAGCGTGACCGCATCATCAAGCGGGCGATCCCCGCGACCGGCGGTTATCTGCCGGCCGGGGTGGCGCGTCTGACCGACGAACCGGCGCGGCACCTGCTTGTCGTCGTCGATGAACGCCTCGATGCGATGGAAGACGCCGCAGCCGGCGAGGACCTGCCTGCGGCCAGCGCCTTGCGCGCCGATGCTTTGCCTGGCGAGCCGAAAGGCAGCCAGGTGCCGGCGCCAACAACAGCGCTGCCGCAGGACCATGCCGACCACGACCACTGGTATTTCAGCCCCGAGGAACGCGAAAGCCAGGCCGGTGCCACCGTTCGGGCCATGGCCGAAAAGGCGACTGCGGCGCAGGTCGAAGCCGAAATCATCGAAACGGACGTCATCGAAGCGGCTGTCGTCGACGAGCCGGTTTCCCGGCCGGAGCCGGCCGATGAATCGGCTGACGTTTCGCAGCCCCTGGACGAGCCTGTCGTCGCGGTTGAGTCGCCGGTGGCCGCTCATCCCGCGCCGTCGCAGCCGGCGCCACCCAGGTCCGCACCGGACCGTTCGGCGGCACCGGTCCGCTTTGTCTGGCGCACCGACGCCGAAGGCCGCTTCAGCGCCATATCGCCGGAGTTCGCAGCCGTTGTCGGCGACCATGCGGCGGATGTCGTCGGCCGCCGCTTCCAGGATGTCTCGACCACGTTCGAACTCGACCCCTCGGGCGAGATCGCAGGCCTTCTGCAGCGCCGCGACACCTGGTCCGGCCGTTCGGTGCTCTGGCCGGTTGCTGGCACCGACAGGCGCATCCCGGTCGACCTCGCCGCATTGCCGGTCTATGGCCGCGACCGCAGTTTCGAGGGGTTTCGCGGCTTTGGCGTTGCACGTCCGGGCGAGGCGGTCATCGACCACGAGCGCATCGGACTGGCGCTGGTTCCCAATGGCAAGCATCCGGAATACGGTGAGCCGCAAGCCAACACGGACGAAGAGCCGTCCACTGCTGAACCCGTAGTCGTTGAACCGGCCGCAGCTGCGATTGCAGCAGTCGAGCCTGCCGCCACGGCGCCCGAAGCCGGCAAGGCGGAAGTGAGCCAGGTGGAGGCCGAGGTCGCGGAGCCTCGTCCTGTCGAGCCCAGCCGTGCTTCCGATCCAAAGATTGCTCACGATCCTTTCGCGGGCGAAGTGCCGGCGCTGGAGATCGATCGCACGCATGATCGGCGCTTCTCCGACAAGGTGATCCGCCTGGCCGAGCATCGGCCGACAGCGCCGGAGGAACCTGCCAACGGCAAAGGCCTTTCCAGCACCGAGCGCAGCGCTTTCCGCGAGATCGGCGAAAAGCTCAAGCGGGCACACGAGATCGTCGCTGCAAGGCAGCAAGCCGCGGCTGTCGAGGCCGGCGAGACCCTGGAAGCGGCGAAGTCCGCAGCGCCCGCACCGGAAAACAACGGCGAGGTGGCTTCGGCCGAGATCGCAGCTTATGCGGAAGCCGCAGCGGCGGAAACAGCCGAGCCGGTTGCCGCCGAAGTCCCTGAGCATGCCGTCGCGGAGCCGGAGACGCATGGGGCGGCGGCTGCCACGGAACCGGCTGCCATTGACGTGGCCCTGCCGACGCCCGTCGAGCAGCCTGCCGTCGAGAGCGCCGAGATCGTATCGTTTTCGTCAGTGCGGCCGGTCGAGCCCATCGTCGAGCAAGTCGAGATCGAACGCGACCAGCCCGAAAAGCCGCCGCTGCGTGCCGAAGACGTCATTCCGTCCTTCGCCGGCGGACGCGACACGCCTGTCGATGCACCTATTCTCGAGCAGCTGCCGGTGCCGGTGCTGATCCATGCCGGCGACGTGCTGCATTACGCCAATGCCGAGTTCCTCGACCTGACCGGCTACGGCTCGGTCGATGAGCTGGCGCAGGCCGGCGGTCTCGATGCGCTGTTTGCCGAAAGCTACGGCGACGAGCCGGGCTCGGACCACGATCTCAGGCTGAAGACGCGCGACGGCGAGGAATTTCCGATCGAAGCCGTGCTTCGGTCGGTGCCGTGGCAGGAGGGCAAGGCGCTCATGCTGGTCGTCCGCCGCATCAGCGCCGATGACGAGGTGGAAGTCGCCGTCGAGCAGGTGGCCGAACTCGAAGAGCGTCTCGCCGAGATGCGCACGATCATCGACACCGCCACCGACGGCGTGGTGCTTATCGATCGAGACGGCGCCATCCGTTCCATCAGCCGTCCAGCCGAGGCCCTGTTCGGCTTCGACAGCGACGATGTCACTGGCAAGCCGTTCTATTCGCTGTTCGCCATCGAGAGCCAGCGCGCCGCGCGCGATTATCTCGTCGGGCTTTCCGAACATGGCGTGGCAAGCGTGCTCAATGATGGCCGCGAGGTCATCGGCCGCGAGTCGCAGGGTCGCTTCATTCCGCTGTTCATGACCATCGGCCGCCTGCCCAACGACAGCGGCTTCTGCGCCGTGGTCCGCGACATCACCCAGTGGAAGCGCGCCGAGGAAGAACTGACCCAGGCGCGCGCCGTAGCCGAGCGGTCGTCGTCTCAAAAGAGCGATTTCCTCGCCCGCATCAGCCACGAGATCCGCACGCCGCTCAACGCCATCATCGGTTTTTCCGAGCTGATGGTCGACGAGAAGTTCGGCCCGGTCGCCAATGACCGCTACCGCGACTATCTCCGCGACATCAACCGCTCCGGCAATCACGTGCTGTCGCTGGTCAACGACCTGCTCGATATCTCCAAGATCGAGGCCGGACAGCAGGAGATGGATTACGAGGCGGTGTCGCTCAACGACACGCTGGCCGAGACTGTCGCGATGATGCAGCCTCAGGCCAATCGTGAACGGGTGATCATCCGCTCGAGCTTCGCTTCGCGCCTGCCCGAGATCGTCGCCGACCGGCGCAGCATCCGCCAGATCGCGCTCAACGTCCTGTCAAATGCCGTGCGTTACACCCAGGCCGGCGGTCAGGTCATCGTCTCAACCGCCTACGAGGCGTCGGGAGATATCGTCATGCGGGTGCGCGATACCGGCATCGGCATGAGCCAGGCCGAGATCGAGCAGGCGCTGAAGCCGTTCAAGCAGATCAATTCGTTGAAGCGCGCGCGCGGCGACGGCACTGGCCTTGGGCTGCCACTGACGAAGGCCATGGTCGAGGCCAATCGGGCCCGTTTTGCCATCGCATCGACGCCCGGCGAGGGCACGCTCGTCGAGGTGACTTTCCCCTCGACGCGGGTTCTTGCCGAGTAGTCGCTTGTTAGCGAGGTGCGACATTTTCGCACATTTTCGTGAACGAGCCATGCGATTGTTAGAATTTGTCGAACAAGCCATTGAATCCGGTACGAAATGCTCCAGTTTAGAATTTTTCTAAACTATTGATATGACTGGCCTTTAAACTTGACCGCAAGAGTCACGATGACCATAGGGGAGACGGTCTCGAAATCGAGGCTGCCATTTGTTCCTCAAGGGACTTTGCCCCCTTTGGCCAGGAGAGAAAAATGAAGATGAAAAACGCCAGGTCGGCCATTGCAGGCGGTGCGCTTGCGATTGCGGCTCTCTTCACCACGTCGGCGCTCGCCGATGGCGTCGTGAACATCTACACCTATCGCCAGCCCGATCTGATCAAGCCTGTCCTCGATGCCTTTACGGCCGAGACCGGCATCAAGACCGAGGTGCTGTTCCTCGACAAGGGTCTTGAGGAACGCGTTCTTGCCGAGGGCCAGAATTCGCCCGCAGACGTCATCATGACGGTCGACATCGCTCGCCTGACCTCCGCCCAGTCCAAGGGCGTCACCCAGCCGCTGGTCGACGAGGAAGTCAACAAGCTGCTGCCGGCCGAGTACCGCGACCCGGAAGGCAACTGGTTCGGCGTCACCAAGCGCGCCCGCGTGATCTATGCCTCGAAGGATCGGGTCAAGGACACCGCCATCACCTATGCCGACCTCGCCGATCCCAAGTGGAAGGGCAAGATCTGCATGCGTTCGGGCCAGCACGACTACAATCTCGCGCTGTTCTCGGCTGCGATCGCCCATTGGGGCCCGGAAAAGACCGAAGAGTGGATGAAGGGCCTCAAGGCCAATCTCGCCAAGAAGCCTGACGGCGGCGACCGTCCGCAGGCTGGCGCGATTGCTGCCGGCGAGTGCGACATCGCCATCGGCAACACCTACTATGTCGGCCTGATGCGGAACAATGAGAAGGATCCGAAGGAAAAGGAATGGGGCAACGCCATCAACGTGCTCTTCCCGACCTTCGAGAACGGCCTGACCCACGTCAACATTTCGGGTGCCGCGCTCGCCAAGAACGCGCCAAACCGTGACAACGCCGTCAAGCTGATCCGCTTCCTGGCCAGCCACAAGGCCCAGCAGGTCTACGCCGAGAAGAACTATGAATACCCGGTCGAGCCGGGCCTCGAGCCGTCCGAGACGGTCAAGGCATTCGGCGAGCTGAAGGCAGACACGCTGCCGCTGGTCGACATCGCCAAGGGCCGCAAGGCCGCGTCCGAGATGGTCGACCGCGTCGGTCTCGACGACGGCCCGAGCAGCTGATAGTCGGGTACATGAACTGAGGAAGAGCCGGGCCGGGCGATCGGTCCGGCTTTTCTGCATTGGCGCATAGGCCCGAACATCGGGCTCTATTTTCGGTAAGCACGATGCGCAGGCACAAACTAAGGGGAAGCGCCTTGCCGACGACAGGCGGAGCAGGTTCGGGGATTGCAGACGTGGCGTCAGCCGCGAACGCCAGAACCTTGCCGGTCAAGCGCCTGCGCCACCCGCTTATCGGCACGCTGGCGCTTGCCGTCGGCGTCATCGTCATCCTGCCGGTGCTGTCGCTTGCATTCGTCGCCCTTTCCGGCACCGGCGAGGACTGGCCGCATCTGATCGCCAATGTGCTGCCGGGCGCCGTCAGCACGACACTGGCACTGCTGGCCATGGTCGCGGCACTGACCTCGATTGCTGGCGTCGCCTGCGCCTGGGCGGTCGTTGCCTATGATTTCCCGCTCCGCCGCATCCTGTCCTGGGCGCTGGTGCTGCCGCTGGCGGTGCCGCCCTATCTCGCGGCCTACGCTTTCGGCGAATTCTTCCATTACCAGGGACCGGTCCAGAGCCTGGTGCGGGAGATTTTCGGCTTCCAGACGATTCGCGACTACTGGTTTCCCGACATTCGCTCGACCTGGGGGACGGCCTTCGTGCTCGCCTCCGTGCTCTACCCCTACGTCTATCTCACCACCCGCATCGTCTTCCTGATGCAGGGCCGCAACATCGCCGACGTCGCTCGCACGCTCGGCGCATCGCCGGCGCGCGTGTTCTGGCGGGTACTCCTGCCCGTGGCGCGGCCTGCCATCGTCGCTGGTGTCGCCCTGGTGCTGATGGAGACGATCAACGACATCGGTGCCGCCGAGTATTTCGGCGTCCGCACGCTGACCGTCGCCGTCTACACCACCTGGCTCAATCGCGGCAGCCTCGAAGGTGGTGCGCAGATCGCGCTGTTGATGCTCGTGCTTGTGCTTGTGCTGCTCCTCGCCGAACAGTGGGCGCGCCGGCGCCAGCGCTTCCATGCCGGCCGTGGCACCCATCTCAAGGTTCACCCGCCACGCGTCGCACTCAAGGGCTGGAGGCGCATCGCCCTGCCGGCCGCCGTGTCGCTGCCGATCCTCAGCGGCTTCGGCGTGCCGATCACCATCTTCGGTCAATATGCCTCGCGCCGGCTCGAGCAGTTCGTTTCACCCGATGTAGCGAGGGCATTCCTCAACAGCCTGATGACGGCGTCGCTGACGGCTACCTTCACCGTCGTCATCGCGCTGTTCCTGCTCAATGCCCAGCGCCTGTCGAAAGGCCGCGCCATGGCCGCCACCGTGCGGCTTGCCTCGGTCGGCTACGCGCTTCCTGGCGGTATCCTCGGGCTGGGCCTGCTGTTCGTTTTGGCACGCTTCGACAATTCGCTCGATGCCTTCGCGCGCGCCTGGCTCGGCTTTTCGACGGGGCTTCTGCTCACCGGCTCTGCCGCGGCGGTCATCATCGCCTGCACCATTCGCTTCGTCGCCCTGGCCGAGGGTGCCGTCCGCTCCGGCATGGAGAAGCTGCCGGGCAGCCTCGACGAAGCCGCGCGCAGTCTCGGCAAGACGCCGGCGCAAAGCGCGACCAGTGTGCTGCTGCCATTGCTCAAGCCGGCGATCCTGACGGCCGCGGTCCTCGTCTTCGTCGATACCGTCAAGGAACTGTCGGCGACCATCCTGCTCAGGCCGTTCGGCTTCAGCACGCTCGCCACCCATGTCTACGAAAACGCCTCGCGCGGCGTGCCGGAGGAGGGCGCCGTTGCGGCAATCGTCATCATCATCACCGCCATGGTGCCGGTGGTGCTGCTTTCCGGCGCGCTGGTGCGCGACGCCGAGGCGTCGCTCTAAGTTCTCTTTAGATGAAGCTAAAGAAAAAGGCGCCGCTGTGGCGCCTTTGAGGTAGATGCTGTTTCAACGGGGACTTGAGCTGAACTGGCTATCCTCGAAAGTGAGGAACGGGATTTCTCCCTCAAGTTAGGCATGACTATCAGGGTCGAACCTTAACAGCTCCTTACCCAGGTGATGAAAAGTTTACGAAAGTGTACCACTCCTGAAGTCTAGGTAAATTTGGTGGTCACCTTTCGTTAAGCATGCCGCCGTGTCTCAGCTCCTGAGCTGCGCGATGTCGCTGAAGAGCTCGAGTGCTTCGGGGTTGGCGAGGGCTTCCTTGTTCTTGACCGCGCGGCCATGGACGATATCGCGCACGGCAAGCTCGGTGATCTTGCCGGACTTGGTGCGCGGGATATCCGTCACGGCAACGATCTTGGCCGGCACGTGACGCGGGCTGGCGCCGATGCGGATCTTGGTGCGGATGCGCTTTTCGAGCTCTTCGTCGAGGGCAATGCCCGGCGCGAGGCGGACGAACAGCACGACACGCACGTCGTCGTCCCAGTCCTGGCCGATGCAGATCGCTTCGGCGATCTCCGGCATCTGCTCGACCTGGTTGTAGATCTCGGCGGTGCCGATGCGCACGCCACCGGGATTCAGCGTCGCATCCGAGCGGCCATGGATGATCATGCCGCCATGGCCGGTCCATTCGGCGAAGTCGCCGTGGCACCAGATATTGTCGAAGCGCTCGAAATAGGCGGCGTGGTACTTTTTCCCGTCGGCATCGTTCCAGAAGCCGAGCGGCATCGCCGGGAACGCCTTGGTACAGACGAGCTCGCCCTTCTCTTCGCGCACCGGCTTGCCGTCATCGTTCCAGACATCGACGGCGAGGCCGAGGCCGGCACCCTGGATCTCGCCGGTCCACACAGGCTCGGTCGGCACCCCGAGCACGAAGCATGACACGATATCGGTGCCGCCCGAGATCGAGGCGAGGTGGACGTTGGCCTTGATGCCGTCATAGACGAAGGCAAAACCTTCCGGTGACAGCGGCGAGCCGGTCGACGAGATGGTGCGCACCGACGACAAATCGTGGCTGTCGATGGGCCTGAGGCCCGCCTTGCGGACGGAATCGATGAATTTCGCCGAGGTGCCGAAATAGGTCATCTTCTCGGCATCGGCGAAATCGAACAGCACGTTGCCGTCGGGATGGAACGGCGAGCCGTCATAAAGCAGCAGCGTCGCCTCCGAGGCCAGGCCAGAGACCAGCCAGTTCCACATCATCCAGCCGCAGGTGGTGAAGTAGAAGAAACGGTCGCCCGGCACCAGGGAGCCATGCAGGCGCTGCTCCTTGAGATGCTGGATCAGCGTGCCACCGGCGGAATGGACGATGCATTTGGGAATGCCGGTCGTACCCGACGAGAACAGGATGTAGAGCGGATGGTCGAAGGGCAGGGCCTCGAACGTCACTGGCCTTGCCGCGAATGGCGCAAGCGCATCGTCGAGCGCCTCGGCCTTGGCAATGCCAGAGGCCACATCCTTCGCCGTGCCGAGATAGTCGACGACAAGCACCTTGGCGGCACTCGTCAGCTTCTCCGCCACCGTTGCGATCTTGGCCGCGACGTCGATGCGCTTGCCGGCATACCAGTAGCCGTCGGGAGCGATGAACAGTTTCGGCTCGATCTGGCCGAAGCGGTCGAGCACGCCCTGTTCGCCGAAGTCGGGCGAGCATGACGACCACACAGCCCCGATCGAGGCCGTCGCCAGCATCGCCGCCACCGTCTCGGGCATGTTCGGCATCATCGCAGCGATCCGGTCGCCTTTGCGTACGCCCAGCGACACGAACAGCTGCTGCAGCCGTGATACCAGCGCCGAAAGTTCGTCCCAGCTGAGCCGGCGCTCGACCTTGTCTTCGCCACGGAAGACGATCGCCTCGGCACTGCCTGAACCGCGCAAGAGGTTCTGGGCGAAGTTCAGCCTGGCATCGGGGAAGAACTTCGCCCCCGGCATCTTGTCACCGTCGGCAAGCCCGCGGCCGCCCTTTTGGCCGATCACGCCGCAGAAGTCCCACACAAGGTCCCAGAACGCCTCGCGCTCGCCAATCGACCAGCCGTGCAGTTCGGCATAGCTTGCGAACGACCGCCCGGCACGCTCGCCTGCCGCAGCCATGAACGCCGTGAGGGGCGCTTGCGCCACCTGCGTTGGCGAAGGTGTCCACAGCGGCTTTTCGACAGTCATTTGCATCTCTCCCAGAACGCGCATGGTTATGCATGTCGCACTGCAGCAGATCAAGGAAATGTCGATTAGCGCCATTGCGCTGTGCGCAAACGTCATCGCATGGCCACAAAGACTTGAAATGCCGCGTTACTCGGTTACACCCGTTAGCCACAACGGCGCAGCACGGGCGGCACAAGGGCAACATGCCATCACCACTGTTCAGGCGCAGCATCTGGGCGATCATAGGGCTCATCGTCCTGGTCGCCGCTACGGTTGCCGCGGTGCCGTTCATTGCTTCTACCCAGATCGTCAAGGATCGCATCGCCTTCGAGATGAGCGCGTGGAGCGGCTTCCGCGTATCGATCGAGGGCACACCCGATATCGAGATCTGGCCGGTTTTCCGCGCCACCCTCACCGACGTGACGCTGACCGATTGGGATGACGAGCAGGGCTCGCCTGTTATCGAGGCCGAACGTGTCGAGATCGAGCTGTCCGCGCTTTCAGCACTCAGCGGCAACGTCGATTTCTCCGATGCGCATTTCATCCGGCCGACACTGCGCTTGAAGCGCCTTGCCGATGGCGGGGTGGAGCTGCCGCATTCGAGCGGCGGGCGCCTCAGCCGGGCCATCGAGCGCGCCCGTGCCACCGTGGCGTCGAACCCTGTGGAGCCCGACCTCAGCGCGCTGCCCGCCGACGAGTTCGGCGCAGTCGAATTCATCGACGGTCGGGTCGTCGCGGTTTCCGACGAAGGTGAGGACGAGCTTCTGAGCGATCTCACCGGCAAGGCCAGCCTGCCGGCACTGAACAAGGCCGGAAAGCTGACCGCCACCGGTGTCTGGCACGGCGAGCAGGTGGCGCTTGAATTGTCGTCGCCAAGCCCGCTGATGCTGTTTGCCGGCGGCACGGCGCCGATCGTCGCTTCGTTGAAATCGGCGCCGCTCGAAGCCTCGTTCGACGGCACCATCGACATGGGTCCCGATGCGCATGTCGACGGCCAAGCCAAGGTCGTGTCGCCTTCCTTCCGTCGAATGCTGGAATGGTCCAGGCCGGGCATCCTGCCGGGCAGCCCCGTCGGCTCGATTTCGCTCGCCTCCAAGGTCACCGGCAACCTGTCGCGCCTGAAGATCGAAAACGCGCAGGTCACGCTCGACGGCAATCCCGGCATGGGCATTCTCGACCTGTCGCTGGATGGCGCCGTGCCGTCGATTTCGGGCACGCTCGCCTTCGATACGCTCGACCTGATGACGTTTGCGTCGTCCTTCGCCTCGATAGCACCGACGACCAACGCCGGGGCTGCCGATATCGACACCAGCTTTTCCGACCGTATCAACCTCGATCTCAGGCTGTCTGCGACGAAGGCGACGGCCGGTTCCATCGCGCTCGCCGAGGTCGCCGCCACGGCGCAGGTCAAGGGCGGTCTGGCGGCATTTGATATTTCCGACGCCGAGGCCTTCGGCGGCAACGTCCAGGCCAGCATCCGCTTTGACCGCAAGCCGGGCGGCAACCAGGCGGAGATGCGGCTCCTGGCGTCTGATATCGACGGCGGCGCTTTCGGCACGGCGGCAGGCATGAGCCACATCGTGCCGATCGGCCGTGGTACGGTATCGGTGATCCTCCAGGGCCCGGGCTCGAACTGGAACACGCTGCTTGAGAATGCCAACGGTTCCGTGGCCGCCACATTTGGCGTCGGCGCCATTGCCGGGCTCGACCTGCAGGCATTCATGAAGCGCGCCGCTGAGCGCGGCTTTTTCTCCCTCGACGAGGTTTCGGGCGGCACGCTGCCGGTCGACGGCGTCGAACTCAAGGCGACGATCTCCAACGGCGTCGCCAAGATCGACAAGGCCGAGGCGCGTACGCCGACAAGCCGCATCTGGCTGACCGGCATCGTGCCTTATGTCGGGCGCGGGCTTGCCCTGTCGGGAGCGATCGAAGCCAGGGAGGTCACGGCATCCACGTCGACGACGACATCCCCTGTTACACCGGCAGTGCCGCCGACGGCGTTCTTCGTCGGAGGCTCGTGGAGCGCACCGTTCATTTCACCACTGGTGGCACCCGTGATCTCGTCGCCCACGGGCGACTGAACCTCAACTGATTTAGAACAGGCTGCCCTGATTGCCAGGTTCCTTGGCCTTGGCTGCGGGCCTGGCCACCGGCTTCGGCTTTGCCTCGCCACTTGCGGCGATTGCATTTGTCGTGCCGTCGGCGAATTCGATCGACAGCGCAGCACCCATGGCCACTTCAGCGGCTCGCTTGAGCACCGCTCCGTCGGCATCGCGCACAAGCGCAAAACCGCGCGCCAGAACGGCCTTGTGCGACAGCGTCGCCATCAGCCGGTCAGCTTGCGACAGGCGCGTCCTTGCACGCTCGAGCCTGCGGCCGACGGCCAGTGTGCCGCGACGCTCCAGTCCGGCAAGCTGCTGGCCATAGGCTTCCTGTCGCCGGACCAGCGGCTCCGGCGACAACCGGCCTTTGGTTCGATCGAAGCGGATCCGTTTCTCGCGCACCATGGCCCGCAGGGCGGCGTCGGCGCGCAACATGTCGCGGTCGAGGTGCCGCCGCGTCTCGCCGATCCGCCGCGCCAGCGTCGCCGGCGACAGCCGCACGGCGGACAGCCTGGCGCGCTTGCGCTCGGTGGCGACGGTCAGTGCCCGCCCGAGCCGGCTCGTTGCTTCGTCAAAGCGCCGGCGCGGCAGCGCCAGCAACTGGTCGGGCGTGGGCAGGGCGCGCGCTGCTGCCCGCACCGCCTGGCTGCGCCGGTCGATCATGCGTGAAACGGCACCACGCAGCCGCGCGCCAAGATTGGCGAGCACGGCTTCGAGCTCGGCTTTGACAGGCACGGCGAGCTCGGCAGCGCCCGTTGGCGTCGGCGCGCGCCTGTCGGCGGCAAGGTCGATCAGCGTCCAGTCGGTTTCGTGGCCGACAGCCGAGATGACAGGGATGTGGGATGCCGCGACGGCGCGGATCAGCACTTCGTCGTTGAAGCCCCAGAGGTCCTCGAGGCTGCCGCCGCCGCGCGCCACGATAAGAAGGTCGGGGCGGCGAATGGGGCCGAGTTCCGGCAATTCGTTGAAACCATTGACGGCCGCGGCCACCTCCGCGCCAGACGTCTCGCCCTGAACGCGAACCGGCCAGACCAGCACATGCAGCGGGAAACGGTCCTTGATGCGGTGGATGATGTCGCGGATGACGGCACCCGTCGGCGAGGTCACCACGCCAATCACCAGCGGCATGAACGGCAGCAGCTGCTTGCGGCTGTCGTCGAAAAGGCCTTCGGCGGCCAGCTTGCGCTTGCGCTCCTCGAGCAATGCCATCAACGCACCGGCGCCCGCGGGCTCCAGGCTGTCGATGACGATCTGGTACTTCGACGACCCGGGATACGTGGTCAGCTTGCCGGTGGCGATGACCTCCATCCCTTCTTCGGGACGGAATTTCAGCCGGCTCATCGTGCCTTTCCACACCACGGCTTCGATGCGGGCGCGGTCATCCTTGAGCGAGAAATAGGCATGGCCGGACGAATGCGGACCGCGATAGCCCGAGATTTCGCCGCGCACCCGCACATTGCCGAATACGTCCTCGACGGTACGCTTTAGCGCGCCGGAGATTTCGCTGACGGTGTATTCGGCAGCGTTGGTGCGTGATTCGGTGGCAAGTTCGTTCATGGCGCGATTGAGGGCCGCGCGACCCTCCTCGTCAAGCTTTGCCGGTCAGTCGCGGCCTACCATCCCGGCATGATGTGGTTCGGCTTGAGCCGCCGTCCGCGTGCGGTGGCAAGGGCTGCGAAATCGAACGTCCCGGTCTCGTCGGTCAGCGGCACCGAGATGTTGTCCAGGCTCTCTGAGATATGCCGCGCCAGCGCGTCGACGATCTCCGGCCGGCTGGAATGGCCGCGCAATATGCCGATCTTGCAATCGGGCAAGGCGCCGAAGCCGTCGGCTTCGCCAAGCACGCGCATGCCCGGCCGAAGCGCGCATTCGGGCAGCACCGAAACGGCGAGCCCGGCCAGAACGGCGGCGGTGATGACGTTGGCCGACCAACTGGTGAACAGCACGCGGTATTCGCGGCCGCTGGCGTCGAGCAGTTCGGTCGCCATCTGCCGCCACTGGCAGGTCGGGCGGCCGAAGGCCATCGGCAAGATGGATTCCTCATGTACCATGTGGCTCGCCGACGACACCCACAGCAGCGGTTCGTTACGCACGATCTCGCTCGGCCGGGTGTCCTCGCACTGGGTCACCAGCGCAATGTCGAGATTGCCGCGACGGATCTGGTCGGCGAGATTGACGGTGGGCTCGCACAACACCGACAGCTCGACGCGCGGGTTGGAGCGCGAGAACCGCGCCATGATTTCGGGCAGGAAGCGGTCGGCGTAGTCGTCCGGCACGCCGATGCGGACGGTGCCCTCCAACGCTTTGTCGTCGAAGGCGGCCAGTGTCTCGCGGTTGAGGTGCAGCAGGCGCCTTGCGTAGGTCAGAAGACGCTCGCCTTCCTCGGTCAGCTTGTTCATGCGACCCTCCTTTTCGAAGAGAGCCTTGCCGATGCGGTCCTCGAGACGGCGCATCTGCATCGACACCGCTGACTGCGTGCGGTGCACCTCGTCGGCGGCGCGGGTGAAGCTGCCGGTGTCGACGATGGAGATGAAGGTGTGGAGCTGGTCAAGATCGAGCGGAGCGGCCATCGACGTTTCCATCATGAACATTGATGGTAAAGATTAGAAACATTCGTTGGATTAATCAATACGCCGATGGCAATCTCGCATTGTCCACATGAAGCATGTGAATCGGAACCGGTGCGGCGGCAAGGAGCGTCGACCGGACGGGACCCGTTTGTCCCGAATGGAGGTAGATATGACCACGCTCGACCATTGCACTGAGACGACGCGTTCCGCGGCTCGGCCGGTGAATGCGATGCGTATTGTCAATTATACCACCGATCTCTTCCGCGCCTGGAAAAACCGTCGCGCCTTTTACCGCCTCGGCGAGATGACGGACACCGAACTCGCCGATGTCGGGCTGACGCGCGGCGATCTGCATGTCGCTGTCGATCTGCCGTTTGCCAGCGATCCGACAGCGCGTTTGCGTTCGATCAGGCAGTCGCGCAGCGACAACATCGAGGTTTTGGCCCGACGCGTCGCGTAACCGAATCTGCTTTTGCAGGCTCCCCACTCCCAGCCGGTCCCCGCCGGCCTCGCCTGCACGTTGCCCGGTCCTCCCAAGGACCGGGCTTTTTCGTATCCGGGAGATGCTCATTCGGATCCTATGCTGTCGCGGCGAGGATGAGCCCGCCAACGACTGCAAAGTTGATGATGAATGCCGACCGCAACCCTTGTCTCTCCGCACCTGAGTAACGCCAGAAGTTGAGCGCCATCAGTGTTGCTGCGATGGTGAACAGGATCAGGGCGATTGCCGCGTAAGGGCGCATGACGCCGATCGCCAGGCACAAGCCGGCGACGATTTCGATGATCGAGCCTGCGCCGAGCAGAAGTGCCGCTGCGGGCAACCCCTTTTCGGTCAAAAGGCCAGAAACCGAGCGGAAATTCCAAAAGTGTTCGGCACCTGCCCAGACGAACACGCCGCCCAGCAAGATGAACCCGAGGCTTTCGGCCATCGTTGCCATCTCAATTCGCCGACCACACCGCCAGTTCGTAGCCGTCGGGATCTTCGAAGTGGAAACGCCGACCGCCTGGAAATTCGAACACCGGCTTGACGATCTTGGCGCCAGCGGCCTCAAGGCGGCTTTGTGTTGCTGCGAGATCGTCGGCATAGAGGATCACCAGCGGTCCACCGGTCTTGATCGGGCCGCCCGTCGTAAGTCCCCCTGTCAGGCGGCCGTCGGTGAATTCGCAATAGGTCGGACCATAGTCGGTGAAGCTCCAGCCGAAGGCCTTGCCGTAGAATTCACGCGACCGCGCGATATCGCTGACGTTGAATTCGATGTTGTCGATCCGGCGATCGTTTCCGCTCGTACCCATGGCAAATCTCCTGCGTTTCGTGGGATTGCCGCCAATACCGAGTGCGGCGGCGGAAATCTTGAACGAAACGGCCATTCAGCCATTGATCTGGCGCACGAAGCTTCCGGCGGTCATGCCGCACAATGTCTGGATCTCGCGGCCGAGATGCGCTTGGTCGGCATATCCGGCCGCGTAAGCCAGGCCGGCCAAGCGCTGCTCGCCCTGCGAGCGCAACAGGGAAACAAAATTCTGGAAACGCAGGATCCGGTCCAGCGTCTTCGGTCCATATCCGAAATAGTCATGGCTGCGCCGCCTCAGCGTGCGCTCGCTGATTTCAAGGCGACCCACCAGTGACGAAATCCTGCCCCCTACGTCATCCGCCCCTGATGCCATCGCCGCAAAGATCTCGCTGGCGTCTCGCGCCGGGCGCTCCAGTTCCGGAAGCCGCTTGAGGAGCTGTTGCTGCAGCACGGCCGCCTGTCGTTCGATGGTTTTCGCCTCGCCGATCCGTTCACACAGTTCGCCGGCAACGGTCGGATCCCAGAGGTCGGCGAGATCAATCGACTGGCCGACGATCGCGCTCATTGGCGCGCGGAGCCAGCGGAGTGCTGCACCCGGCAGGAAGCGCATGCCCAGCACAGTCGTTCCGCCACGCAACACGGGACTGGCGGCAACGATGTCAGGCCCGACGACCACCAGCCGCTCGTCCTTCCACAACAGGTCGACGCAGCCGTCCGGCACCACCGCGACCGGCCCAACGTGATCCCCGGGGATGGCGTTGGTCCACACGCATTGGAAGTGCGCATCGAGGCCGCGTATCGGTGCGCACTCGTCGTAGCGCCCGAGGCGGTTGGCGAGGACAGGCACCGTCGATTTGTTCACGCTGCCGCTTCCTGAAGCCTCAGGCGAGGTTCGCATCGGCGATCAATCCTGGTCGCAGGTCAGCGATACCTGTCCATGCCCTTGCTGAACTGGTCGAAGATCGACTCGACGCCCTTCTGGTAGTCATCACGCTGCTGGCGGCCGGTCTCGAACATCTTGCCGAAAAGGTCGTCATAGGGGTTCTTCGGGCGGCCGCTCGGGTTGGCCTGTTCCTGCGGCCGCTGCCGAGCCTGCGGCTCAGGCGCGGCGGTCTGGCCACCGCCAAGCATCTCTTCGAAGATCTTGCCGAGCGGGTTGTCGCCATAAGGGCTCTGCTGCGGCGCCTGCTGGCGCGGCGATGGTTGCGGCTGTGCCTGGCCGCCGCCAAACATGTCCTTCAGCACCTTGCCGAATGGGTTGTCGAAGGGATCGGGCGCCTGGGTTTGCTGCGGCGCCTGCCGGGGCTGCTGCCCGCCGCCCATCATGCCGCCACCCTGCCGCATCATCTGCTCGATGATCTCGCCGAGCGGGTTGTTGCCGCCGCCCATGCCGCTCGCTGCCTGCATCTGCCCCGTCGACTGCTTGAACAGCCCGCCCATGATCATCGAGGCGATCACCGGCAGCATCTGCTTGAGCACGTCCTGGCCGATGCCGGTGGCCTGCGCCGCCTGGCCAGCCACTGCCCGAGACAGGTCCTTCGAGCCGAACAGGTGGCCGAGGATGCCGTTGCCCTCGTCGACGCCCTGGGGCGAGAAGGCGCGGCTGGCATCCTCGAAATATTTGGCGTGCTGGCCGCTCGCCATGGCCTGGAGGAACGAACCGACGCCATAGGGATCGGAGGCGTTGCGCTTCAGCCCCTGGCTGAACGCCGGCATCAGCGCTTCGATCGCCGATTGCGTCTGCTGCTGGCTCAGCCCGAACTGGCGCGACAGCGCTTCCATGCCGTTGCCGTTCTGGGCATTGGCCAGCATCTCGAACAGTGGCAGCATTTCTTCCTCCTCAGGATATTCAGCTGAGGAGGAGCGTAGTGCCTTTTCGCAGGTGGTTGAAGGGGCTTTCGGAGCCCCTAGTATGCGTATTCCAGGAACGCCGGTTCGATCGAACCGCCCCAGCGCGTGTTGTAGGCGTTGAGCATTTCCTCGGCACTTGTCGTGCCGCGCGCAATGACCTCGTCGAGCGTGTTGAGGAAGCCGGCCTCGTCGAACCCTTCGCGGTTCTTGCGGCCGCGGTTGACAAGTCCCTGGCGCGACAAGGTCAGCACTTCGCGGCCGATGTCACGCAGCGTGGTGTTGCGGAACGGTGCGGCAATGCCTTGCTCGGGCACCGCGTCGCGCATCGCCAGAACTTCCGCGTAGGTCCAGTTCCGGGTGAATTCTTCGGCGGCGTCGAGTGTTGCCGGATCGTAGAGCAGGCCGACCCAGAAGGCTGGCAGCGCGCAGATGCGCCGCCACGGCCCACCGTCGGCGCCGCGCATTTCGAGGAAGCGCTTGAGCCGCACATCGGGGAACAGCGTCGACAGGTGGTTGGCCCAGTCGCCCATCGTCGGCATGCCGTCGGTGATCTCGTTGCGCGCCGCACCCGCCATGAACTGGCGGAAGGTCATGTGCGTCATGTCGTGGTAGCGGTCGTCGCGAATGACGAAATACATCGGCACGTCGAGTGCCCATTCGGCGTAGTCGGCAAAGCCGAATTCCGGCGAGAAGCAGAATTCGAGCAGGCCCGAGCGCTGGTTGTCGGTGTCGCGCCAGATGTCGCCGCGCCAGCTCTGCATGCCGTTCGGCTTGCCGTCGGTGAAGGGCGAGTTGGCGAAGAGTGCTGTCGAAAGCGGCTGCAGCTTGAGCGACACCTGCATCTTGCGGCGCATGTCGGCTTCGCTCTCGAAGTCGAGATTCACCTGGATGGTGCAGGTCCGGTACATCATGTCGAGGCCCTTGGTGCCGACCTTGGGCATGTAGGCGGTCATGATGTCGTAGCGCGATTTCGGCATGCGCGGTGTTTCGGCCAGCGTCCATTTCGGGCTGCCGCCGAGGCCGAGGAAACGGATGCCGAGCGGCTCGGCGATTTCGCGCACTTGCGCCAGATGGGCGTTGCCCTCGCGGCAGGTCTGGTGGATGGATTCCACCGGCGCGCCGGAAAGCTCGAACTGGCCGCCCGGTTCCAGCGAAATCGCGCCCTGGCCGGTCGGCTCGACGAGGCCGATGATGCGCCCGGCATCGATGATCGGGTCCCAGCCAAGCGTCTTCTGCATGCCTTCGAGCAGTGCGCGGATGCCGCGATCACCGCCATAAGGAACCGGCGCGTTGCCATCGACATAGAATGGGAATTTTTCGTGCTCGGTGCCTATTCGCCATTTGTCGCGCGGTTTGTTGCCGGCGGCGAGATAACCGACGAGTTCGTCCATCCCTTCGATAGGCCGGAAATCAGTGGTGTCGCGCGCCATATATGCTTCTCCTGAAGGCGGAAGGACCGCGGGCGCTTGATGGACGATTGAGCGCTCGCCGATCAAGCGAAAAATCCTGAGCCTTCGTCAACAGGAATTGATCGATTCGGATGCCGATATTGAAATGTTGATGCTTGGAATTGTCCCGTTGTGGACTGCGCATTTCATTTAGGGCGCGGTTTCGGGTTTGGAAAACGCCATCGCCGCCTCGACCAGAACTGCCGCCGCCTCGCCTGCGGTTTCCATGTAGGAGGCATCGCGGTTGAGCAGGACGACGGCAAACGAACCGTCGAGCAGCAGGATCACCTGCCGCGCCAGTACCTTGGAGGAGTGGATTCCCTCCGCCTCGAAACTCGCCGCCAGCCACGCCTCGACGCGCTTCTTGTGGGCGATGCCAAGCTTGACCGCCGGATGGCCGGGCATGTTGGCAAGCTCCGCGGCGGTGCGCAGGAAGCCACAACCTTTCCATCTGGGATGGCGCGCGGATCTTGCCAGGTTGTGGAAGATGCTCCGAACCTTGTCGGCCAAAGTTCCCTCTGCGTCGGCGAACCAGCGCTGGAACAGCTTAAGGTTGGGCTGGTCGCGGGCTTCGAGATAAGCGGCGACCAGATCGTCCTTGCTGGCAAAGTGATAATACAGCGTCCGCTTGGTAAGCCCCGCCTGCTCGGCCACCGCATCGACGCTGACGGCGCGAATGCCTTCGCTGTAAAACAGCTTGGACGCAGCCACAACAATCCGCTCACGCGTTGGAATCTCTGTCGATTTCATCACTCATGTATACTGACTAGTGAGTGTAATGGAAAGGCAATGTTCGCTACAGCGACAGGCATCCGCAACAATGCGAGGACGTGCCGATGTCCATTGCCGTTTCAGTTGTCGAACTCAGGCCGATCGAACTGGCCTGCCACGATGGCGTGACACTGCGCGGCCATATCTGGCCCCATGTGCGTGGCGACAAGTCCGGCACTGTCATCGTCAACCCTGCCACCGGCGTGCTCGCACGCTTTTACCACCGCTATGCCACCTTCCTTGCCGGGCGCGGCTTCGACGTCATCACCTATGATTATCGCGGCATCGGCGCTTCGCGTCTGGCGAGCTTGCGCCACTGCGGCCATCGCTGGCGCGACTGGGGCGAGCGCGATTTCGAAGCAGTGTTGCGTCTCGCGAAGCGCCTTGATCCGGCCGCGCCACTGATGGTCGTCGGCCACAGCATTGGCGGTTTCCTGCCCGGCCTGGCCGAATCCGCCCCCGCCATCGCCCGTATGCTCACCGTCGGCGCCCAATACGCCTTCTGGCGCGACTATGCCGCCGACCGGCGCCTGCGGCTGTTCCTGAAATGGCATGTCGCCATGCCGGTACTTACCGCTTTGCTCGGCTATTTCCCCGGCAAGCGGCTCGGCTGGCTCGAGGATCTGCCCGCCGGCGTCGCCAACGAGTGGAGTTTCAGAAGCGCGCGCATGGAGCTGAGCCACCCCGAGGCCGAACGCGAAAACGTCCTTCGCCGCCTTGCCTCCGTTTCGGCGCCCATCCTCGCAGTCGGTGTCGGCGACGACGAGATTGGCACGCCGCAGGCCATTACACGGGCACTGGGCTATTACTCCGGCGCCACTACCACCCAGGTGCTGCTGTCGCCTTCTGATTTCGACAAGCGGGAGATCGGCCATTTCGGCCTGTTCCATGACCGCCACACGTCGGACTTCTGGCTCGACACGCTGCTGTGGCTGCGTGACGGCATCAATCCGTGGCCGGGCAAGGTGCTTGGCTGACTACCAGTCGCCGATGGTCGCCTGGATGACGGCGAGTGCCGCCACTGCTGCTGTATCGGCACGCAGGATGCGCGATCCAAGCGGAATGGCGGTGACGAAGGGCAGGGCGCGCAGCATGCGGCGTTCCTCGTCCGAGAAGCCGCCTTCCGGCCCGACCAAGAGCGCGAGCTTGCGCTCCTTGATGCCCTGCAGTGCTGCCATCGGGTTGTTGGTCGAGGCGTCCTCGTCGCAGAAGATCAGCCGCCGCTCCTTGTCCCAGCCGGCGAGCAGCTGCTCCAGTTTCACTGCGTCGCGCACCTCGGGAATGGCCAGGATGCCGCATTGCTCGGCGGCTTCCACGGCATTTGCGCGCAGCCGGTCGATGCCGGGCTTCATCTGCGTGTGCTGGGTGATGACGGGCACCAGCGTGCCCGCGCCCATCTCGACGGCTTTTTGCACGAGGTAGTCGAGCCGGCCCACCTTGAGCGGCGCAAAGCAATAGACGAGGTCGGGATGTACGGGCTGCGGCCGCTGCAATTCCAAAACCTCGAGCCGAACCGCCTTTTTGGTCCTGCCCGAGATGCGAGCGGACCATTCGCCGTCGCGGCCATTGAACAGCAGCACTTCCGCGCCTTCGCCGAGGCGAAGCACATGGGCGAGGTAGTGGCTCTGCTGCGGATCGGCGTCGAAAGCCGCACCGGAGGAGAGGTCATCGGGCACGAACAGCCGTTGCATCTTGTAGTTTGCGCGCATGGCCGAGCAATGCGGCAGCCCGCGGCGGCGGTCAAGGGGCACTCTTGCGGTCTCTTTTCAGCCATGAATGTTCATGTTATGTTCATTCTTTGCCGGGGGGCGGATATGGCGATATTGCGCGTCATCATTGCGTGCTTCTTGTTGGCAGGCTGCGGTGCGCAGCTCGCTGCCGCCTACGGCATTCCCATCGTGCGGGCAGGGCAGAAGGAGCAGGTTTCCAGGAACATTTCGGTTGAACACGATCCGCATACGGGCTTGATCAAGGTCTCGGGGCCGCCGATTTTTCACGACCGACACTTGTTTGGAAACACCTACCTGATCCGCAGCTGGATCGATCCGAAAGGGCGGCCCGTAAACGACGACTTCCAGATCCTTGTCACTGGCCGATACCCGAAGCGCGTGTATCTCAAGCAGGCCTATGCTGATGGCGAAGAGGTCAGCACAACGGCAATCGATCGCGAGCGCGTCAGCTGTGCTGACTTCTGCATCATCAAGGAGGTCGTCGGCATCAACCTCTCCGAGCAGGAGATGGCGCACCGCGCCGAAACAGGCATGTCGTTCAAGGTCGTCGGACGGCGCGCGTCGCTGGTCATGACCATCCCGCCGGCCTATTTCGCGGCAGTCCTTGATGCGCACCGAAAGGTCCGGATGGGAAATTGACCCGGCGAGCCATGCGTGCGGCTCACGTCAAATTCAGGAGAGATATTCGAAAATGGATATCCAATTGAGATTGTCACTTGTATTTTTAAATTGGATATGAAAATCATGCTCTATGATGAATAAGGTAAGGAGGATGCTGTGAAGTCAAAGACGTTGGAGGCACTGCTCGCAACAGAGAGCGGGTTTCATTCAGATATGGTCACGCGCTTTCAGAAACTCAGAGAATCGAGTCTGCTATCGCGCGCGCGCGGTCGAAATGCCGAATTTCTAAATGTTGACGAAGTCGTTTCCGGCATTTTTTCAATGGTTTCTGGCAAGCCGGGTTTTGCCGCCATGACTGCCATCGGATTGCGCAAGTTAAAGCCTGTGGGTTTGCCTGAGGATGCGTTCGCGCAAGCGCCGACCCTTGCTGCTGCGATCGGCGCAGCGCTCCAGGAGCCAATCTTGTTGGCAACTGTGAAAGAGATTCGTCTTGGGGACCGTGATCCCACGAAAGGCATGATGACAGCGGCGGTGGTCTATTCAGACGGGAAAAACGAGTGCGTCTCGCTATATGTTCCCGAGACTGCGCTATCCCTCTTCGCAAAGGGCAAAGAGAAGGAATTCGACCGACTTTCTTTAGGTCTATCTGTCACGCAAGAAACAATCCTTGCGCCGCGATTGTTGGAAAAGATCGCGCGGGGGATGACGAGAGCACGTGAATTGGCAGCTTTGGAAGGCAAGTTGCAGTTGAGCGTTAGCTAGCTTTAAATGGTTCGCTCGGATGCCATTCCGGCGCATAACCCTGGCGCAGCACCGCAAGGGTCGTCGCCGGAGTGACGATGCACATGTCGGTGTCGGCAAGCTCGTTGAACTCGATCGCCGCATCGTAGCCGCCAAAGCTCCAGCGCAGCGCCTTGCCGCCGCGCACGGCGTAGTCTGACGCCCCGTCCGAAAACATCGCCCCGTCGGGCAACAGGTGCAGCCCGTGCCGGTCCAGTTCGACTGGCTCACCACCTGAAGCCAACCGCTCCCGGTGCAGGCGGCCGTCCATCTTGCCGACCTTTGGATCCTCCGACCCGAAGGCATTGGCATAAGCAGCGCTGAAGGCCTTTGCCCGCTGGCGCCTGCAGTAGAAACAGGGCCGGTGCCCGGCGGCGAGCGCCGTCACCTCGTCGAGAAAGAACAGCTCGGTCCAGCCAGTCAGGCCACCCGGGCGGTTGCGCCCCATCGGCACCCGACGGACCTCCTTGAAACGCAGCGCGCAGGTGATCCAGGCCTTGGTCGCCCAGCGCTTCTTCAACAATGATTTCGTCTCGGGATCGTGGATGATGCCGCGATTGCCGGTGAACATGCCGCGCTCGGGTGTCGCATGGATTTCGCCGAAAGGGTCGACCCGGTTCTGCAGTGGCATAGCCGATCCTTCTTGGCTGCGTGGCGAGCCGCATGATAGGGCTCGCCGCAACTTTGTCACCGTCCGCCGGAAAGGCCGAGATGCGCGTCCTCGTTGTCCAGAACTATGAAGGCACCGGCCTCGGCCAGGTCGGCGAGGCCCTTGCCGAGGTCGAGGCGGCGATCGACCAGTGCAACGCCCATCTCGGCGACGCCTTGCCTGCAAATGCCGACGGGCATGACGCGATGATCATGCTTGGCGGTGGCCAGAATGCCCGCGACGATGCCCATTCGCCCTACTTTCCCGCACTGCTCGAACTGGCGCGCGACTTTGTCGAAAAAGACAAGGCGGTGCTCGGCATCTGCCTTGGCGGCCAGCTCCTGGCACGCGCCTTCGGCGGCCACAACCGCATCGGCGGATCGACGGAGTTCGGCTGGCACGGCATCACCTTGACCGACGAGGCCCAGGACGATCTTGTCTTCAGCGATCTGCCCCAGCGCTTCCCGATCTTCCAGTGGCACGACGACACGTTCACCTTGCCCGAGGATGCGGTGCGGCTTGCCGGCAGTTCGGTCACCGGCAACCAGGCTTTCCGTATCGGCCGCGCCGGTTACGGCATCCAGTTCCATTTCGAGGCCGACCGGCCGCTGGTGCGCCAATGGAGCGAGACTTTTGCCGAGACCATCGCCAGGCGCCATCCTGATTGGCCCGAGCGGCACGAAGTCGAAGCCGCCCGTGACGGCCCCGATGCCGATGCGGCTGGCCTGGCGCTGGCACGCGCCTGGGTCGCCGCCATCTGACGGTGGCAGCGCCCATTCAGTGACATTTTTGGCACGTCGAAAATAATCCGCTGTGCATAGTCATCTGCCGGCTGGATTGTGCCGGAAAGCCTTTCTAAAGACAGCCTTGCGCTAGCTGGCGATGGTATCGCGAATGAACCATCTCTGAGTGCAGTGCGACACAAGCCCGATACAGAACCACCCTAGAAGCACGGCCGTGATGCCGCGCGACCGCGGTGCGGCTTAAACTTTTCGGAAACTTATTCGTAACTCCGTTCGTGCAGGATGCAGGAAGCTCAACCTGAGATGACTCCCTTGAAAGCAGCGCTTCTGTCCTTCGCCATGCTGTCGGCAATCGTGCTCGGCGGCTTCGGGATTTATGCCGCGGATGCCGCGGCCGACCATCATGCGGTCGACGGCTACGGCGTCACCGCAGCCGCCCGCTAATTCCAGGCATTCTTACCGACATCAGCCGTTTTTCCGCGCCGTCGACGGCGAGCGCGGTCAATACACCTGAATGGAAGACGCCGGTGTCGACATTGACACGGTTGGCCAGCACCTCGGGCTCCGCCTGCGGTGTGTGGCCGTGCACGACGACCTTCGGGTGCAGCCTGGGGTAGCGCAGGAATTCGTTGCGGATCCAGATCAGATCCTCCGGATCCTGCCGCTCAAGCGCAATGCCCGGGCGGATGCCGGCGTGGCAGAAGAAGAAATCGCCGAACGACGCCGAGCGGGGCAGGGCGCGCAGGAAGCGCAGGTGGCTGTCCGGCGCGGCCGCCGCCAGCTCGCGATGGCTGCGTCTCAGGCTGTCGGCATCGCCCATCCTCAGATCGACACCGTAGGAAAGTGCAGTCTCGCGCCCGCCATGCCGCGCAAACAGGCCGTCGGGGTCGGGGGACGCCAGGAAATCGAGAAAGCCGATGTCGTGGTTGCCGGCGAGCACGATGTTGCGTGGATCGCGCGCCACGGCAGCCATCAGGAACGTGATCACCCCCGCACTGTCCGGGCCTCTGTCGACGAGGTCGCCGAGGTGGACGATGCGCCAGTCCGCCGGCTTGTCGCGGGCAATTTCTTCGGCAATGCGCGCATGCATGTCGCGCAGAAGGTCGAGATGGCCGTGAATGTCGCCGATGGCATAGATACGGACGCCGTCGGGACCCCGGGCGTCGAGATAGTGCATTCCAGTCACGGCTTCCGGCCCGTTTCAGTGCTGTCCGTGCGCTGCCTGAGCCTGAGGCGCGAGATGCGCTGCCAATCGCCGCTGCGTTCCGCCTCGGCCATGGCACGCTCCAGATAGGTGATGTGGTCCATCGCCGCCTTGCGCGCGGCGGCTGGGTCCCCCGCCACGACCGCGCGATGGATGGCCTTGTGCTGCTCGAGCAGCACGTCGCGCGTGCCGCTGACGGTGAACACCACGAGCCGGTTGGTAAACACCCCGTCCGACAGCAGCCTGTAGCAGGAGCGCAACGTGTGCAGCAGGATGATGTTGTGGGCGCATTCGCCGACCGCATGATGGAACTCGACGTCGATCGCGGCTTCTTCCACGGGGTCGGCGCGGGCATGCGCCGCCTCCATCCGCGCCACGATGCCGTCGAGCAAGGAGAGGTCTTCCGCCGTCGCCCGCTGCGCTGCATATTCCGCGGCCAGCCCCTCGATCTCGCGGCGGTATTCGAGATAGTCGGCCGCCGCCTTGCGGTGGTTGACGATCAGCTCCATCACCGGCTTGGAAAACACCTCGCCGATCACGTCGGCGACATGGGTGCCGCCGCCATGGCGCGTCACCATCAGCCCGCGCGCTTCCAACGTCTTCAGCGCATTGCGCAGGATCGGTCGCGACACGTCGAACTGCTTGGCCATCTCGCGCTCGCCGGGCAGCCTGTCGCCGGCGCGCAGCACGCCTTCGAGGATCAGGCTCTCGATCTGCTGCACCACCTCATCCGCGGTGCGCGAATGCTCGATCCTGGAAAAAATGTCGCTCAAGGGTGCTGTCCGGAACCTCTGTCCTGGCCACAAGGATAGGTGCGCGGCCCCCGACTGGTCAAATTATTTATCCAGTCCGGCAGTATCCGCGACTGCCGTTTGTGAGGCACACTATCAGCCCCCGCTAAAGTTGGCGTTTGCCTGTTGCGGCAAACTTACCTAGAGGCAGGAAGGTCTGGCATCGAGGGACCCTTACGTGACAGCCGAGCCGTCCTCATTGGAATTCCTGCCGCGTTCGACCGGCAGCGTCATGGGCTTTCCGGCCCATGAGGGGCGTCCCGGCGCGCTTGGCGAGGTGCATTCGCGGCCGCATCCGCTTGTCGACAGCCCGCGCGTGCTGGTCCAGCTTTCCTTCATGACCGAGGGCGGATCGGCCGTCGACCAGGCCGTGCTCTCCGAACTTTCACGCCGCCTCGGCATCGCCGCGCCTGATCGCCAGGCCCGCCATCACGCCATGAAGTGGGGGCAAGGCTCGCTGAGCTGGGAGCGCCACACCGAGTTTTCGACCTATCTGTGGGAAGGTCCGCTCAGCGAAAGCAGCCGTTCGCAGGAGGCTTCGCCCTTTGGCAACGGCTTCAGCCCGCCCGGCACTGTCATTTCGGGGATCCGGCTCGAAATCCGCAAGTGGACGCCGGCAAACGAGAAGCTGATCGCCGGCTTCGACCCGACCAGCCTGTGCTATTCGATCGTCGAAAATGGCGCTGCCGCCATCGTCACCGACTTCCGCCAGGATGGCGATGGGCTGACGCGTATCCTCGTGCTTGACCGTGGCCTGACGCCGGCACGGACCGGGGCGCTGTCGCAGCGGCTGATCGACATCGAGACCTATCGCACGCTGGCGATGCTAGGCCTGCCGATGGCGCTGTCGCTATCCAGCCGCGTCCGTCGCATCGAGGACCGGCTCGCCCAGGCGACGCGCGAGATGAAGGCGACGGAGACCCGCGACAGCCAGGCGCTGCTTGCCGATCTCACCGAGCTTGCAGCCGAACTTGAGGCCGACGCGGCCTCCAGCCTCTACCGCTTCGGCGCCAGCAAGGCTTATGACGGCATCGTCCGCGAACGCCTCGAAGCGCTCGAAGAGGAGGTTGTCGCCGGCTACGACACCTGGGCCGGTTTCCTCAAGCGCCGCGTCGCGCCCGCCATGCGCACCTGTCGTTCGGTCGAGGAGCGCCAGGCCAACCTGTCGCGTAAACTTACCCGCGCCACCACGCTGCTCCGCACCTGGGTCGACGTCGAGGTCGAAAAGCAGAACCGCGACCTGCTGGCCTCGATGAACAACCGGGCCCGGCTGCAGCTGCGCCTGCAGCAGACTGTCGAGGGCCTGTCGGTTGCTGCCGTGTCCTACTATGTCGTCGGCCTGATCGGCTATGTCGCCAAGGGCGCCTCGACGGTGGACCATTTCTTCGCGCCCGAAGTCGTCACCGCCGCCTCGGTGCCGCTGGCGATCCTGCTTGTCTGGTGGGGCGTGCGCCGTGTACGGCGTGCCCACGAAGAGCCGAAGGCCATGGCGGGCGAATAGCCGGCGCACCTTCCAGCTTCTGGAAAGCAGCGGCAGATTGACGCTGCCGAAGCCGTGCGCCCGGCCGCGGCGGACATCGACCTTCGTTCGGTTTGCATGCGTTGGCACCAACTGGTAAAAGCTTTTTACCAGTTGTCGACCGAAGGTGACCGATGTCCGGCATATCGATGCCCAAGCCCGATGCGGCAACGCTTGCCCGCCGCGCCGAGATCGTCGCCGACATGCGCATCATCGTGCCAGGCGAGGGCGTGGTCGACGCGGTCAACGAGATGCGTGCCTTCGAAAGCGACGGCCTCACCGCCTACCGGCAATTGCCGCTTGTCGTGGTGCTGCCCGAAACGGTCGCCCAGGTTTCGCGCCTGCTCAAATACTGCAACGACCGCAACATCCGCGTCGTGCCGCGCGGTTCTGGCACCTCGCTCTCCGGCGGCGCGCTGCCGCTTGAGGACGCCGTGCTGGTCGTCATGAGCCGCTTCAACCGCATCATCGAGATCGACTACCCCAACCGCACCGTCACCGCCCAGCCTGGCGTCACCAATCTCGGCATCACCCATGCGGTCGAGCAGGACGGCTTCTATTACGCGCCCGATCCCTCGTCGCAGATCGCCTGTTCGATCGGCGGCAATGTCGCCGAGAACTCCGGCGGCGTGCACTGCCTGAAATACGGGCTGACGGCCAACAACGTGCTCGGCATCGAAATGGTGCTGATGAATGGTGAGGTCGTCCGCCTCGGCGGCAAGCATCTCGACGCCGAGGGCTACGACCTGCTCGGCGCCATGACCGGCTCGGAAGGGCTGCTTGGCGTCGTCACCGAGGTTACCGTGCGCATCCTCAAGAAGCCGGAGACGGCGCGCGCGCTGCTGATCGGCTTTCCCACAAGCGAGCAGGGCGGCCAGTGCGTTGCCGACATCATCGGCGCCGGCATCATTCCCGGCGGCATGGAGATGATGGACCGCCCGGCGATCCATGCCGCCGAGGACTTCGTCCATGCCGGCTACCCCCTGGAGTGCGAGGCGCTGCTGATCGTCGAGCTCGATGGTCCCGCCGTCGAGGTCGACCACCTGATCGGCTTGGTCGAGGCGATCGCCAACCGCAACGGCGCCACCACCTGCCGCACCTCGCAGTCCGAGCAGGAGCGGCTGACCTTCTGGGCCGGGCGCAAGGCCGCATTCCCCGCCGTCGGCCGCATCTCGCCCGACTATTACTGCATGGACGGCACCATCCCGCGCAAGGAACTGCCGCGCGTGCTCGCCGGCATGCGCGAACTGTCGGAGCAGTACGGTCTCGGCGTGGCCAACGTCTTCCACGCCGGCGACGGCAATCTGCACCCACTGATTCTCTACGATGCCAACAAGCCGGGCGAGCTCGAAAAGGCCGAGGCCTTCGGCGCCGACATCCTGCGCCTTTGCGTCAAGGTCGGGGGCGTCTTGACCGGCGAGCACGGCGTCGGCGTCGAAAAGCGCGACCTGATGCCCGAGATGTTCAACGAGATCGATCTCGACCAGCAGATGCGGGTAAAATGTGCCTTCGATCCAAACCACCTGCTCAACCCCGGCAAGGTGTTCCCGCAGCTGCGCCGCTGCGCCGAACTCGGCCGCATGCACGTCCACCGCGGCCAGATGGCCTTCCCCGACATCCCGAGGTTCTGATGCTTTTGAAGCAGGCGACCCTCGACGGTATCAAACGTGGCGACATCACGCTCGCCTTCCGCCGTTGGCAGCGGCCGACGGTCAAGGCGGGCACCGGGCTGCGCACGGCCATCGGTGTCGTCCGCATCGGCGCGGTGGAGGTGGCCGATGAAGCCGCGCTCTCCGACGCAGATGCCCGCGCCGCCGGTTACGATAGCCTTGGCGCGCTGACCGCCGACCTGCGCGACGGCGACGGTCGCACCCTCTATCGCATTTCGTTCGATGGCATCGAGGCCGATAACAGGCTGGCGCTGCGCGAGGCGGCCAATCTCAGCGATGCCGATTGGCACGCGCTCGCCGCCCGCTTCGCCAAATGGGACAGCACAGTGCCCGGCTACTTTCCCTCGATCCTGCGCCTGATCGGCCAGAACCCCGAGCTATCGGCCGCAACCCTCGCTGACCGCCTCGGAGTCGAAAAGCTCAAGTTCAAGCAAGACGTGCGCAAGCTCAAGGAACTCGGCCTGACCGAAAGCCTCGACGTCGGCTACCGCCTGTCGCCCCGCGGCGCTGCTGCCCTCGAAAAGCTCAGGGAGCACAGGTTGTGATGGGGGCGGTCCCTTCTCCAGCATGGCTTCCTCGCCCCTTTGGGGAGAGGTGCCCAGCGCAGCGAGGCGGAGAGGGGCGATGACGCACGCAACCCGTCGTCGTCCTGACGAGACCAACCGCCGGGCCCGTGCCCTCAGGCATGGCGACAACATGGCCGAAGCGTTGCTCTGGGACGAACTCAAGGCCAAGCGTCTGGGCGGCCACAAATTTGTTCGCCAGATGCCACTGGGCCCGTATTTCGCCGATTTTGCCTGTAGACAGACCAAGCTGGTCGTCGAGCTGGACGGCTCGCAGCACGTGGGTAGCGACCACGATCGCCAGCGCGACGAGTTCATGCGAGGGCAGGGCTATTCGGTCTTGCGCTTCTCCAGCGCAGATGCGGTGAAGGCTAGGGTGAGCGTCTGTTCAACGATCCTTGCAGCCCTTGCCGGACAGCTGAACGAGGACGTTGCGGTTGCGGACCTCAGGTTTGTCCTTGCGCGACCGGAAGAGGGAGAAGTTCTATGATCGGACCCCTCTCCGCCTCGCTGCGCTCAGCACCTCTCCCCAAAGGGGCGAGGAAGTCCGGTCCTGTGATGCTGCGCCGGCCTTCAAGGCCTGAAATCATCTCAAACTCGCCGTTCTTGCAAAGCTCGGGCACCTCGCCCCTTTGGGGAGAGGTGCCGAGTGCAGCGAAGCGGAGAGGGGCGACAGCAAAATCATGACCACCTTCACCCCCACCACCTCCGCCGATGTCCTTGCCGCTGTCCAGTGGGCGCTGGCCGAGGAGGCGCCGCTTGAGATCGTCGGCCACGGCTCCAAGCGTGGCATCGGTCGGCCACAGCAGGCCGAGCACACGCTCGACCTGTCGAAACTCACGGGCGTTACGCTCTACGAACCGGCCGAGCTCGTGCTGTCGGCCAAGTCAGGCACGTCGCTGGCAGAGCTTGAAAACCTGCTCGCCGAGAACGGCCAGCGCTTCGATTTCGAGCCGATGGACTATGGTCCGCTGCTCGGCGAAGCGCCCGGGCGTGGCACCATCGGTGGCGCACTCGCCGCCAATCTCGCCGGTCCGCGCCGGCTCAAGGCCGGTGCCGCGCGAGACCACATCCTCGGCATCCAGGCCGTGTCGGGGCGTGGCGAGGCCTTCAAGTCGGGCGGGCGCGTCGTCAAGAATGTCACCGGCTACGACCTGTCCAAGGTCATGGCCGGCTCCTGGGGCACGCTGGCGGTAACGACCGACGTCACCTTCAAGGTGCTGCCGGCGGCTGAAACCGAAACCACGCTCATCATTCGCGGCCTGCTCGACGACAACGCAACTGCCGCCATGTCGATCGCCATGGGCTCCAGCGCCGAGGTGTCTTCCGCCGCCCATCTGCCCGAGCGCATGGCCGGCCGCGTGCTCGACGGCAAGCTCGGCGGCGATCCGGCCACCCTGCTGCGTGTCGAAGGCTTCGGCCCATCGGTCGCCTACCGTCTCGGCCATATCAGGCAATTGCTCGGCAATGCCGGCCCCATCGAGGAGGTCACCGAGGAAGCGTCGCGCACGCTGTGGCGCGATGTCCGCGATGTCAGGCCTTTTGCCGACAGCAGTGACAAGCCGGTCTGGCGCATTTCGATGCCACCGGCCAACGCCCACCACATGGTGTTGGCGCTGCGCATGCAGGCGGCCGCCGATGCATTCTACGACTGGCAGGGCGGCCTGGTCTGGCTGCGCATGGAAGGCGAGCCGGAAGCCGAGTTGCTGCGTGCCTTGATCCGCAAGTTCGGCGGCGGCCATGCCACGCTGGTCCGCGCCGCGCCCGCCTGGCGGGCCTCCGTGCCTGTCTTCGAGCCGCAGCCGGCAGCACTGGCAGCCCTTTCGGCGCGCCTCAAGGCGGAATTCGACCCGAGGAACATCCTCAATCCCGGCCGGATGGTGCATTCCCCCGACTCTGTTACCTTGGCGGGTGCAGCAGAGGGAGCCACGTCATGAGCGAAACACCGCCGAATTTCACGCCGCGCCAGACCGACCGCTGGCTCGATCCGGGCCCAACCAACGCCCAGGTGATCTATATCCTGTATCTCGCCGGCCTGGTCATCGGCATCAGCGGCATCGTCGGCATCATCCTGGCCTACATCAACCGCGGCAAGGCGGGCGGTTTCGTCGAGAGCCACTACACCTGGCTCATCCGCACCTTCTGGATCGGCCTGCTCTACGCGCTGGTGTCCTTGGTGCTGATGATGGTGTTCATCGGCTTCATCCTGATGTTTGCCGTCGCCGTCTGGTTCATCGTCCGCTGCATCTTGGGCCTGCAGGCGCTGGGACGCGGCGAGCCGATCAAGAACCCCGAGAGCTGGCTGATCTAGCTGCCAAAGAGAGTGCCATAACGCCGTGCAGACCAATTTCACCACCGCCCAGCTCGCCGATCCGCATGTCGCGGAATCGGAGAAGATCCTGCGCAAATGCGTGCATTGCGGCTTCTGCACGGCGACATGCCCGACCTACGTGACGCTCGGCAACGAGCTGGATTCGCCGCGCGGACGGATCTACCTGATCAAGGACATGCTGGAAAAAGGCCGCCCGGCGGACAAGGAGATCGTCACCCACATCGATCGCTGCCTGTCCTGCCTCGCCTGCATGACCACATGCCCGTCGGGCGTGAACTACATGCACCTTGTCGACCATGCCCGCGCCCATATCGAAAAGACCTACAAGCGTCCGCTGATGAACAGGCTGACGCGCGGCGTGCTGGCAGCGGTGCTGCCATATCCCGCCCGGTTCCGCGCGGCGCTGAAGCTGGCCCGCCTTAGCCGGCCTTTCACCAATGCCTTTGATGCCGTGCCTGCGCTGAAGCCGTTTGCAGCGATGCTCAGGCTGGCGCCCGCAACTGTCCCTGCTGCATCGGCAATGGCTTCGCCTGGCACCCATGCGGCGAAGGGCAAGAAAAATGGCCGCGTCGCCATCGTCACTGGCTGCGCCCAGCCGGTGCTCGAACCCGGCATCAACGAAGCGACGGTGTCGCTGCTCAACCGGCTCGGCATCGAGGTCGTGGTACCCAAGGGCGAGGGCTGCTGCGGCGCGCTGGTCCATCACATGGGGCGCGAGGAAGCAGCCCTTGATCAGGCCAGGCAGAATGTCGACGCCTGGACGCGCGAGATCGAGCAGGGCGGGCTCGACGCCATCGTCATCACGGCGTCGGGCTGCGGCACCACGATCAAGAATTACGGCTTCATGCTGCGGCTCGATCCGGCCTACGCCGAAAAGGCGGCGCGCGTTTCGGCGCTGGCCAAGGACGTCACCGAGTATCTTGTTACGCTTGACCTGCCCGAACCCCAGCACAAGCCCGGCCTGACGGTCGCCTATCACTCGGCGTGCTCGATGCAGCATGGCCAGAAGATCACCCGCCAGCCCAAGGAACTGCTCGCCCGCGCCGGCTTTGTCGTCAAGGAACCGCGCGAAGGGCACCTGTGCTGCGGCTCGGCGGGCACCTACAACATCATGCAGCCGCAGATTTCGGCCCGCCTGCGCGACCGCAAGGTCAAGAACATCGAGGCCACAGGTGCCGCGCTCGTCGCCACCGGCAATATCGGCTGCATCACCCAGATCGCCTCGGCGGCGAACATTCCGGTGGTCCATACGGTCAAGCTGCTCGACTGGGCCTATGGCGGCGAAAAGCCGGCCGGGCTGCCTGCGGCGTTGTTGGCAGCCGAGTGAGCGCCGTCCCGCCCACCGCATAGTAAATCGAAGCTATTACCTCCGAGGTCATTGAAGCTGCGCGCGGCTCTGGCATTTTCCACCTCATGCGGTCGGCGCCTTGCCGGACGAATGCAGAGGAAACTGGAAATGAGCGTCACCTACGTCATCGGCTTCACCGTCCGCCCGGAACAGCGCACGCGCTTTCTCAAGCTGCTCGACGGCGTGCTCGACGCGATGCGTCATGAGCCGATGTTCGTCAGCGCGACGCTGAACAGCGATCCCAGCGATGCCAACCACTTTCTCCTGCCGGAGACATGGGCCGATCACCAGGACGTGCTCGACGTGCAGCTCAAGCGGCCCTATCGCGAGGAATGGCACGCCGCGCTCGAAGAGCTGCTGGCCGCCCCGCGCGACATCTCGATGTGGCAGCCGATACGCAGCGACTACAACCAGAGTTGACCGCCGCCTGTACCGTTCGGGATTGAACAAGGCGGGCGGAACATGCGAAGGCTTCGTGCGTTGCAGCAAATCGAAGAACGCAGTGGAAGCCCTCTATGTCGACATTCACCCGCCGCAGGTTGCTGGCCCTGGCCGCAACTGGCGCAGCATCGGCCGTCCTGTCCGCATGCTCGACGACGCGCAGCGAACGGGTGGCCTATGAACCGGCTTTCCCCGTCGCACCGCCGCCGCCGACAATGCGCAACGACCCGTCATTCGCCGACCCGCAGATGATGTACGCGCCGGTCAACGACAATGGCTATGACATTCCGGGCGTGCCGTTCAAGAAGATCGATCCGCAATATTACCGCCAGGTCGTGACCGATCCGACCGGCGAGGCGCCGGGCACGGTGGTCATCGATACGGCAGGCCATTTTCTCTACGTCGTCGCCGACAATGGCGAGGCGATCCGTTACGGCGTCGGCCTCGGCCGGGCTGGCTTCGAATGGGCCGGCCGCGGCGTCATCGAATGGAAGCAGACCTGGCCGCGCTGGTTCCCGCCGAACGAGATGATCGACCGCCAGCCCGAGCTGGAAAAGTACCGCGCCCGCCAGATCCCCGGCAAGAACGAGTGGGAAGGCGGCATGCAGCCCGGCGTGCAGAACCCGCTCGGCGCGCGTGCGCTCTACATCTTTCAGGACGGCAAGGACACGCTCTACCGGCTGCACGGTTCGCCCGAATGGGCCTCGATCGGCAAGTCGGTCTCGTCAGGTTGCGTCCGCCTGATCAACCAGGACGTCATCGACCTCTACGAGCGCGTGCCTGACGGTTCGCCGATTGTCGTTACCAACGGCCTGCAGATGGTCGCCACTCCGGCGATGCCGCAGGTTCAGGACGGCACCTGGAGGCTCTAGCCTGGATCCGCCGGCGCGAGCCGGCGCAAAGCCCTATTCCGCCGCCAGCGTTGCTTCGGCTGTTCCGAATGTCGCGCGATAGACCGCGCGCTGGCGGTTGAGCGCCACCATCGTGTTGCGCAGCAGGATCGCCACCGTCACAGGGCCAACGCCGCCCGGCACCGGCGTGATCCATGACGCCACTTCCTTGACGCTTTCGGTGTCGACATCGCCAACGATGCGGCTCGAACCGTCCGGCAACGTTTCCGCATTGATGCCGATGTCGATGACCGCGGCACCTGGCTTGACCATGTCGGCCTTGATCAGCCGCGGCTTGCCGACGGCGACGAACAGCGCGTCCGCGCGGCGCGCATGCGCCGCCAGCGAGCGCGTCATGTGGTGGCACACAGTCACCGTTGCGCCTTCGCTCATCAAAAGGAATGCGATCGGCTTGCCGACGATCTCGGAGTGCCCGACAACGACGACCTCAAGGCCCTTGAGTTCGAGCCCGGTGGCCTTGAGCAATTCAACCGAGGCCGCCGCAGTACAGGGCGCGAGGTCGAGCTCGTTGTAGACGATGTTGCCGATCGAGGCCGGGTGCATGCCCTCGACATCCTTCAGCGGATGCACCGCCGCCTGGATCGCCTTGATCGGGATATGCGCCGGCACCGGCCGCTGGATGATGATGCCGGTGATGCGCGGGTCGGCATTCATGCCGTGGATGGCGGCTTCCAGTTCGCCAGCCGTCAGCTCAGCCGGAAAACGCCGCTCTTCGAAGTCGATGCCGGCAAGCTCGGCCTTGGCGCGCTGGTTGCGGACGTAGACGTCCACCGCGGCGACGTCGCCGACGGTGATCGAAACGAGCTTGGGGCGAAATCCTTCATCGGTCGCCTGCTGGGCGGCGGCGCGGACTTCGGCGATGATGCGGGCGGCCACGGGGCCGCCTTTGAGATAGCGGTTGTCGTCGAGCGGCGGCATTTGTCTTCCTTCGGCGGTCATCGGCTTGGGATAACCCCGGGATACTTCGGCCCGTCTGGGATGAAAAGGGTCGATCCGATCAAATTTCATCCATGTTAAACAAATTTTCCTGAAAAGCCAATCCGAGGCAGGTTTCTGGACCTCTCTTTCGGAATGCGAAAAGGGCAGCACGGTCTTCCGCCGTGCTGCCCTTTTGCTTGGGAGCCTGGTCTTGCGACCGGCTCCGCCCCCGTATCAGGTGTTATCTGACCACGACGTTGGTTCCGACGGCGACCCGTTCGTAAAGGTCCATGACATCTTCGTTGCGCATGCGAATGCAGCCCGAGGACACAGCCCCGCCAATGGTCCAGGGCTGGTTGGTGCCGTGGATGCGGTACAGCGTCGAGCCGAGATAAAGGGCGCGCGCGCCGAGCGGATTTTCCGGGCCACCGGTCATCATCGCCGGTAGCACGCGGCCCTTGGCGCGTTCGCGCGCGATCATCTCCGCCGGCGGGCGCCATTCCGGCCATTCGCGCTTCGATGTCACCTTGTGCGTTCCCGACCATTCGAAGCCCGGCTTGCCGGTGCCGACGCCGTAGCGCCGCGCCTGGCCGTCAGCCTGCACGAGGTAGAGGAAGTTCTCGCTGGTATCGATGATGATCGTGCCTGCCTTTTCGCCACCGTCATAGGCAACCGTCTGCGGCAGGTAGATCGGGTTGATCTGTGGCTTGACCGAGCGCTTCTCCGGCGCGCGCAGGGCCGCTGTCTGCACCCCGTCGGGCCGCGTCTTCTGGCGCTGGGCGGTGCGAGGCGCGCTACGTGGCGCCGTTGGTCTGACTTGTGCCTGGGCTGGTTGCTGGCGTCGCTGCTGCCTGGGCATCACTTGGCCGGGGTTGCGGCCAAGCTGCAGCACCCACGGAGCGGAAAGGTCAGGGCTCACAACGACAGGCGGCCGCTCGGCATAGCGGTCATAGGCGAAAGCCGGTGCGGCCAGCTCGGCCAGCATGGCAATGGATGCCAGAAGGATCAGAGGTTTTCTCATGGACGCACTCTCAACTCGATCGTCACCGCGGGTCAGGCAACTGCCATTCCCCGGTTCGGGGTCATGTTGTCCGCGCGTTCCCACCGAAACGTGAATCGGGTTGCTTAAAATGCGAGATTGTCAGGAAAGCTTTTGGTGTGGTTACCGCCCGGTTCAGGAGTCTGGTAAAGCACGGGTAAATCAGCGCCTTCAGGCGGTTAACGGACGGATTTGTGATGGAAGAGAAAAAGACGGGCCTGATGCTGGGGGCGGATGGGGCGACGCGCTGCTTCTGGCCGGGCGCGCTGCCGGACTATCTGCACTACCACGACAACGAGTGGGGCAGGCCGGTCGCCAATGACATCAGGCTGTTCGAAAAGATCTGCCTCGAAGGTTTTCAATCCGGCCTGTCGTGGCTGACGATCCTGCGCAAGCGCGACAACTTCCGCGAGGCATTTTCAGGCTTCGATTTCGACAAGGTTGCCGAGTATGGCGATGCCGACATCGAACGCCTGCTCGGCAATCCCGGCATCGTCCGCCATCGCGGCAAGATCGTCTCGACCATCAACAACGCCAAGCGCGCCCGCGAACTGGCAAACGAGGCCGGTTCGCTCGCGGCGTGGTTCTGGAAGTTCGAGCCCGGCGCCGACGAGCGGCCTGAGGTAGTCGATTATCCGACATTGATCGCCAACCCGACGACACCAACCTCGACACGCATCTCCAAGGAGCTGAAGAAGCGTGGCTGGAGCTTCGTCGGCCCGACCACCGTCTATGCCTTCATGCAGGCGATGGGCATGGTCAACGATCATATCGAAGGCTGCATGTGCCGCGGCAAGATCGAAGCGGAGAGGAAGGCATTCAAGCGGCCGGGGTGAGGGCGATACCTCCACCCCTAACCCCCTCCCCACAAGGGGAGGGGAATCTGGCAGGAGCCGCCACCTGCCCCGGGGCAACAGTCTCAAATTATGGGTGCACGGGGCGCAGAAATGTCCCCTTCCCCCTTGTGGGGAGGGGTTAGGGGTGGGGGTATCCTGAGGCGTGGCGACGCAAGGACCTACCGCTCATACCTTCCCTTGTACCCGCTACCAGCGATGTTCCACACCAGGCTCCGGCCCGAGACCGTCAGCACCAGTCCGCCGAAGCTGCGGTCGTCGGGCGTATGGCGCCGCGAGGCAGCACTTCGCCCGGCAGGGATGACCTCGACGGTCGAGCCGCGCTTGACCCAGCAGCCCTTGCCGTACTGGTCGTTGGCGCCATAGGCGAGCATGAACTCGAAGCTGCCGTTCGGCCTGAGCAGCAACTCGGAGCCGACTTCCATGACGCCATTGAGATAGTAGTGTCCTGCGAGCTTGGGATCGCCGGGCGAGCAGGCCTGCGCCGTGGCAAGTCCGGCCGCGAGCGACAGCGCGCCGAGGGCTGCGGTTGAAGCGATCCGTGGCATGGCAGTGCCTTTCGGGACCGGGTGAGGGTCCTATGCGGAAAACATCAGGCCGGCTGCGATGGCACCGACGGCGGCGAGCGCCGGATAGAGCACCAGCGCCACCGTCAGCAGCGTATCCCCGAACGACGCCGTCCGCCTCGGGGCGGCATCTTCCCGCCGCGCCTGAGGTGCCTGGGCTGCGGTCTCGTCGAGTTCTGCTGCGATGGTCTGCATGGTGTTCGTCCTGGCATTCAATGCTGCGCCTTGTCGTTGCCAGCTGTATCGGCACGATGTCGGTCAAATTGTGGAAATGTTTCGGCTTCCTCGCAGTGAGCCAAACGCTTGCCGCTCCATCCCATTTCGGTTACGACACGCCGCGCCGTGATCGCGGCCAAAATTTCTGGAAAACAGCGGAATTCTCGCCATGGCCGACAAATCGGAAAAGATGAAAGCGCGGCTGCCGCGCGGCTTCGTCGACCGCAGCGCGGACGACATCCGGATCGTCGAGAAGATGATGGCGAAGATCCGCGAGGTCTACGAACTCTACGGCTTCGAGCCGGTCGAGCAGCCGCTGATCGAATACACCGACGCGCTTGGCAAATTCCTGCCCGACCAGGACCGGCCCAATGAAGGCGTCTTCTCCTTCCAGGATGATGACGAGCAGTGGCTGTCGCTGCGCTACGACCTGACCGCGCCGATGGCGCGCTTCGTTGCCGAAAACTACGAGAAGCTGCCCAAGCCTTATCGCAGCTACCGCTCCGGCTGGGTGTTCCGCAACGAAAAGCCCGGCCCCGGCCGCTTCCGCCAGTTCATGCAGTTCGATGCCGACACCGTCGGCACGCCCGGCGTCGCGGCCGATGCCGAAATGACCATGATGATGGCCGACGTGATGGAAGCGCTCGGCATCAAGCGCGGCGACTATGTCATTCGCGTCAACAACCGCAAGGTCCTCGACGGCGTGCTCGAGGCCATCGGCCTCGGCGATGACGAGAACGTCAACCGCCGGCTCACCGTGCTGCGCGCCATCGACAAACTCGACAAATTTGGCCCAGAAGGCGTGCGCCTTTTGCTCGGCAAGGGCCGCTGGGATGGGGGCAAGGAAGGCGAGGGCGACTTCACCAAGGGGGCCGGGCTTGACGCCGCGGCCATCGACACGGTGATTGCGTTTACCGAAGCCGGCGCGGCCAATTCAGACAAGACAGCCGAGAACCTCAAGGTGATCGTTGCGGGCAACGTCAGGGGCACCGAAGGTGTCGAGGAACTGGCCCAGATCGGCTCGCTCGTTGCGGCGGCTGGTTACGATGACGGTCGCATCAAGATCGACCCGTCGGTCGTCCGCGGCCTCGAATACTACACCGGCCCGGTCTACGAGGCCGAACTGCTCGCGGAAATTCCAAATGACGACGGCCAGGTTGTGCGTTTCGGCTCGGTCGGCGGTGGCGGACGCTACGACGGCCTCGTCTCGCGCTTCCGTGGCGAGCCGGTGCCGGCCACCGGCTTCTCCATCGGCGTGTCGCGCCTGATGACGGCGCTCAAGAACCTCGGCAAGCTCGACACCTCTGACGTGGTTGCCCCCGTGGTCGTGCTGGTCATGGACAAGGACACCGAAAGCCTCGGCCGTTACCAGAAGATGGTTGCCGATCTGCGGGCGGCAAAAATCCGCGCCGAAATGTATCTCGGCGGAGCAGGCATGAAGGCGCAGATCAAATATGCCGACCGCCGCGGCTCTGGCGTCGTCATCATCCAGGGTGGCGACGAACGTGCCAAGGGCGAAATCCAGATCAAGGACCTGATCGAAGGCGCGCGCATGTCGGCTGGCATCACCGACAACGCCGAGTGGCGCGCCGCGCGTCCGGCCCAGATCACCGTGCCGGAAGCCGACCTTGTTGCCGAGGTGAAGAAGATCCTTGCCGCCCAAAAGGAAGAACGCAGCCGTGGCTAGCGGATGCATGCAGCTGTTTGCGCTGCCCCTCATCCCCCTGCCGGGACCTTCTCCCCGTAGAACGGGGAGAAGGGGATTGGCCGCAACATTGGCGCCCCCCTCGCCCCGTTTACGGGGAGAGGGTAAGGGTGAGGGGCAGCGCCTCGCTTGCGTTGAGGACTGTAGGCCATGAACGCGCGTTATCCGGCGATTGCATCCGACATCCTGAAGCTCTTCGCCGCGCGCGGTGCCGACGCTGTCGATGTGCCGGTGCTGCAGCCGGCCGACCCGTTCCTCGACATGGCCGGCGAGGATTTGCGCCGCCGCATCTTCCTGACTGAAAGCGAGACCGGCGCTTCGCTTTGCCTGCGCCCGGAATTCACCATTCCGGTCTGCCTCGACCACATCCACACCCAGTCCGGCACGCCGCGCCGCTATTCCTATCTCGGCGAGGTCTTCCGCCAGCGCCGCGAGGGTGGCAACGAGTTCTTCCAGGCCGGCGTTGAGGATCTCGGCGATACCAACACGGCCGCCGCCGACGCGCGCTCGGTGGCCGATGCCCATGCGCTCCTGTCGCTGTGCTTGCCTGGCCAGGACCTCACCGTCACGCTCGGCGACCAGGCGATCTTCGAAGCGGTGCTGGCAGCGCTTGGGCTGCCGCGCGGCTGGCGCATGCGCCTTGCCCGCGCTTTCGGCTCGGCCGAGCTTCTGGCCGCCGCGCTCGGCGATCTCGCAGCCCCCACCCGCACTTCTGCGTTGACCGAACCAGTTGCGTCATTGGTTGCGGATGGTGATCGCGATGCCCTGGCAGCGCACATTGCCATTGGCATGGAGCAGGCGGGCCTGTCGCCATCAGCCGGCCGCACGCCCAATGACATCGCCCGCCGACTGATCGAAAAGGCAGAATTGCGCAGTGTGCGCCTGTCGAGCGACGCCTTTGAGGCGCTCGAGCGTTTCCTTGCCATCGACGTCGTGCTCGACAAGGCACCGGCTGCGCTGAAGGAGTTCGCCACCGGCGCCGGGCTCACGCTCGGTGCTGCCCTCGACAATTTCGCCGCCCGCGCCAAGGCCATATCGGGTCATGGGCTTACAGCCGGTTCCGTCCGCTACGATGCCGCTTTCGGCCGCCCGCTCGACTATTACACCGGCCTGGTCTTCGAGATATTCGGTCCCGATGCCGAGCGCCCGTTGGCCGGTGGCGGCCGCTACGACCGCCTGCTGACCTTGCTCGGCGCCGGCAAGCCTATTCCAGGTGTCGGCTTCTCCGTCTGGCTCGACCGCATCGAAGCCCTGAGGGAGGTCGACTGATGGCGATATCGATCGCGCTCCCTTCCAAGGGACGGCTCAAGGAGCAGGCGCTCGACGTGCTGGCCAGGGCCGGCTTTGCCGTCACGCTGCCCGATGACGACCGCCGCTACCGCGCCAGCATCGAGGGCAGGGCGGATATCGAGATCGCTTTCCTGTCGGCCTCGGAGATTTCAGGCGAGATCGGCCAGGGCAATGTCGACCTCGGCATCACCGGCGAAGACCTGATCCGCGAAAACCTCGCCGACTGGGAGCGCAAGGCCGCGATCACAGCCCGCCTCGGCTTCGGCCATGCCGATGTCGTCGTGGCCGTGCCCGACATCTGGCTCGACGTCGACACCATGGCCGATCTCGACGACGTCGCCGCCGATTTCCGCCAGCGCCATGGCCGCCGCTTGCGCATCGCCACCAAATACTGGCGCCTGACGCAGCAGTTCTTCTCCCAGATGCATGGCATCCAGGTCTACCGCATCGTCGAAAGCCTCGGCGCTACCGAAGGCGCGCCTGCTGCAGGGTCCGCTGATGTCATCGTCGACATCACCTCGACCGGCTCGACACTGCGCGCCAACCACCTGAAGATCCTGTCCGACGGCGTCATCCTGCGCTCGCAGGCTTGCCTCGTGCAGTCGCTGAAAGTTCGCGATGCGGCCGACGAGGCGACGCTCGCCGAGTTCAATGCCGCAATAGCGGCTGCAGTCCACGGATAATCCGCGCAAGCTCCAGGCATTCATTGTGCCGGGGGCTGTTGCGGCGCCAGGCCAGGCAGATGCGCCGCTCCGGCACCGGTTCGGCGAACGGCACGACCTTCAGGTCGCGCTGGTCATGGGTTGGACCCGCGGCCATCTCCGGTATCAGCGTCACCCCCAGCCCATGCGCCACCATCTGCAACAGCGTGGTCAGGCTGGTTGCGCCATAATTGGCCATCGCCACCGGCTTGACGCTGCCGCATACGGCCAGCGCCTGTTCGCGCAGGCAATGGCCTTCCTCCAGCAGCATCAGCCGTTCCAGTGCCGGGCTTTCGGGCGGCACCGGCGGCGAGATGAAATCGGGATCGTTGGCCGGCACCGCCAGATAGAAGCGGTCGGCGAACAACTCCTCTGACGTCAGGCCGGGGTAGTCGAGCGGCAGGGCGGCGACGAAGGCATCGATGCGTCCGTTGATCGCGTCTTCGACAAGCACACCGGTGATCGCCTCGCGCAGCTCCAGCCTGAGCATGGGATATTCGCGCTTCAGCGCCGGCAGGACGTGCGGCAAAAGGTAAGGCGCCACCGTCGGGATGATGCCGAGCCGCAGGCGTCCCTCCATCGCCAGCCTGCCACGGCGGGCCATCGTCTCGACCTCGTGGATTTCAGCCAGGATGCTTTCGATGCGCGGCAGTATTGCCTGTGCATCCTCGGTCAGCCGCACGGCTTTGCCGCCACGCTCGAACAGCGCGCAGCCCAGCCTTTGCTCCATCTCCGCGATCTGGGCCGAAAGCGCTGGCTGGCTCACGCCGGCGAACTCGGCGGCGCGGCCGAAATGCAGCGTCTGGGCCAGTGCCGCGAAATATTCCATCTGTCGGATTGTAAGGCGTATCATAACCGTAGGCTATCAAAGTTCTTAGAAAAGGCAATTTGGCTTTATCGTAACTGCGTCCTACACTGGAATTATTCCAATCAATTTGGTATACAGTATTCTATCTTTTGCCTAAAACGGTCTAGCCAGTTCTGTCCACGAGGGAGGCGCAAGCCATGACAAAGCCGACGATCATCACGAGCCTTGGTGCGCTGGTGCCAGACCCCAACAACACGATTGCGGCCACCGCGCGCGGCATGGCCCTGGCATAGCGGCGCCGTCAAAAGCTGGCCGACAGGCCGCAAGCACAACCACAGAAAGACGTTCGGAGAGATCACGATGGATACCAAGACCGAGACGAGCGCCGGCAAATGCCCGGTCGCGCACAAGCCCACCGGTACCGGCAATCGCGACTGGTGGCCAAACCAGCTGGACCTCAGCGTCCTGCACCAGCATTCCAGCCTGTCCGACCCGATGGGCGAGGCGTTTGACTACGCCAAGGAATTCGACAGCCTCGATCTCGATGCGGTGATCGCCGACCTCAAGGCGCTGATGACGGATTCGCAGGACTGGTGGCCGGCCGACTTCGGCCACTACGGCCCGCTCTTCATCCGCATGGCCTGGCACAGCGCCGGCACCTACCGCATCGGCGACGGCCGTGGCGGCGCAGGTGCGGGCCAGCAGCGTTTCGCCCCGCTCAACAGCTGGCCTGACAACGTCAACCTCGACAAGGCTCGCCGCCTGCTGTGGCCGATCAAGCAGAAATATGGCCGCAGGATCTCCTGGGCCGACCTGATGATCCTGACCGGCAACGTCGCGCTTGAAACGATGGGCTTCAAGACCTTCGGCTTCGCCGGCGGCCGCGCCGACGTGTGGGAGCCCGAGCAGGACATCTACTGGGGCAAGGAAGGCAAGTGGCTGGCCGACGAGCGCTACAGCGGCGACCGCGAGCTCGAAGGTCCGCTGGCCGCCGTCCAGATGGGCCTGATCTACGTCAATCCAGAGGGCCCGAATGGCAATCCGGATCCGCTCGCCGCGGCACGCGACATCCGCGACACCTTCGCCCGCATGGCGATGGATGACGAGGAAACCGTGGCGCTGATCGCCGGCGGCCACACTTTCGGCAAGACCCATGGGGCCGGCGACGCGGCGAATGTCGGCGCAGAGCCTGAAGCTGCCGACATCGAGCAGCAGGGCCTCGGCTGGCACAACAGCTTCGGCACCGGCAAGGGCGGCGACACAATCGGTTCCGGCCTTGAAGTGACCTGGACCACGACGCCGACCAAGTGGGGCAACAACTTCTTCTGGAACCTGTTCGGCTATGAATGGGAGCTGACCAAGAGCCCGGCTGGCGCGCACCAGTGGGCGCCGAAGCACAACATGGGTGCCGGCACGGTGCCGGATGCGCATGACGCTTCCAAGCGCCACGCACCCGCGATGCTGACCACCGATCTCGCGCTGCGTTTCGACCCGGCCTACGAGAAGATCTCGCGCCGCTTCTTCGAGAACCCGGACCAGTTTGCCGACGCCTTCGCCCGCGCCTGGTTCAAGCTGACCCACCGCGACATGGGCCCGCTTGCCCGCTATCGCGGCCCGCTGGTGCCGAAGGAGGAACTGATCTGGCAGGACCCGATCCCCGCGGTCGATCATGTCTTGATCGAGGAGCAGGACGTTGCTGCCTTGAAGGCCAAGATCCTCGGCTCGGGCCTGACCGTGTCGCAGCTGGTCTCGACCGCCTGGGCTTCGGCCTCGACGTTCCGCGGTTCCGACATGCGCGGTGGCGCTAATGGCGCGCGCATCCGTCTTGCCCCGCAGAAGGACTGGGCCGTCAACCAGCCGGCACAATTGGCCTCGGTGCTGGAGAAGCTCGAAGCGATCCAGAACGAGTTCAACGCTTCGCAGTCCGGCAACAAGAAAGTCTCGCTCGCCGACCTGATCGTTCTCGGCGGCGCTGCCGCGATCGAGAAGGCTGCCAGGGATGCCGGCAATGACGTGAAGGTGCCTTTCGTTCCAGGCCGCATGGATGCCTCGCAGGAGCAGACCGATGTCGACTCCTTCGCCCCGCTCGAGCCGACTGCCGACGGCTTCCGCAACTATGTCGGCGGCAGGCAGCGTCTGAGCGCCGAGGAAAACCTCGTCGACCGTGCGCAGCTTTTGAAGCTGACGGCACCGGAACTGACGGTGCTGGTCGGCGGCTTGCGCGTGCTCGGCGCCAATGCTGGTGACTCCAGCCATGGCGTCTTCACCACGCGCCCCGAAACCCTGACCAACGACTTCTTCGTCAACCTGCTCGACATGGGCACCGAGTGGAAGGCAACGTCAGAGGCCAAGGACGTGTTCGAAGGCCGTGATCGCAAGGGCGGCGAGGTCAAGTGGTATGCCACCCGCGTCGACCTTCTGTTCGGCTCGCATTCGCAGCTGCGCGCGCTGGCCGAAGTCTACGGCTCCTCGGACGCTGGTGCGAAGTTCGCCAGGGACTTCGTAGCGGCGTGGAACAAGGTGATGAACGGCGACCGCTTCGACATTGTCGAGACGTTGCAGGCGGCCGAATAATCCTCGGCGGCAATGAACCTCGGACAGGCGCGGAGCGATCCGCGCCTGTTTCGTTTTGTACGGCACCCGTTTGGAGGAAGTTTTTGCCTCGCCAGCATGGCGAGCGGCTTGTGCATTTCGTCATCGCTGTTTAGCTAGGCCTGATACGGGTCAACCGAAGACGGATCACCGAACATGCGACTAGGCGGAAGATTGGCTGCGGCCATTGAAGTTCTCGACGATATCGAGAGGCGGCATCGGCCCGCCGCGGATGCACTGAAGGATTGGGGCCTGTCCCACCGTTTTGCCGGCGCCGGCGATCGCGCCGCGATCGGCAACATCGTTTATGACGCGCTGCGCCGGAAGCGTTCCGCCGGCTGGCTGCTCGGCGACGAAACCTCTCGCGCGCTCGGCTTCGGCGCGCTGCTGCTCGAATGGGATCAGTCGGCCGAGGCGCTGAACCAGACGCTCGATGGCGACAAGTTCGCGCCCGAGCCGCTCAGCCCGGCCGAACTCAAGGCCATCGCCGAACGCAAGCTTGCCGATGCGCCGGACGCCGTTCGCGCCGACAGCCCCGACTGGTGCGCGCCACTGCTCGAACGCGCCTTTGGCGCCGATTGGGTGGCAGAGGGCGCTGCCCTTGCCGCCCGCCCGCCGCTCGACATCCGCGTCAACACGTTGAAGGCCGACCGCGCCCGCGTCATCGGCGAGCTCGAAGGCACCCAGGCAGCGCCAATGGCACTTGCCCCGCATGGCGTGCGCATCCCACCGATCGACGGCAGCGGCCGCCACCCTAATGTCCAGGCCGAGCCGGCTTTCCAGAAGGGCTGGTTCGAGATCCAGGATGAGGGCTCGCAGCTCGCCGCCGAACTCGCTGGCGCGACCCCGGGCATGCAGGTGCTGGACTTCTGCGCCGGCGCTGGCGGCAAGACCCTGGCGCTGTCGGCGATGATGGAAAATCGCGGCCAGATATTCGCCCATGATTCGGAAAAGTCGCGGCTCGCGCCGATGTTCGATCGCTTGCGCCGCTCTGATAATCGCAATGTCCAGGTCGTCACCAAACCATCGGAGCTGTCCGGCCTCACCGGCCATATGGATCTGGTGCTGATCGATGCGCCCTGCACCGGCAGTGGTACCTGGCGGCGCCGGCCTGACGCAAAATGGCGTCTCACCCAGCGCCAGCTCGATGTCCGCAAGGCCGAGCAATCGGCAATCCTCGACGCGGCCAGCACCTATGTGAAACCGGGCGGCCTTGTCGTCTACATCACCTGTTCGGTCTTCGACGAAGAAAACGCCGACCAGGTCAATGCCTTCCTCGACCGCGACAAGCGTTTCTCGGCAGTCGATCATGCCGCGCGCTGGGCACAGCATTTCCCCGGCCGCGGCGACGCGGTTCGCTTTGGCGCCCAGGGCCTGTCGCTGACACCCGCGAGAAGCGGTACCGACGGCTTTTATTTCGCCGCCATGCGCCGCGCCTGATCAGTTCTTGGCACATTTCGTTTTGCCTTATGGCGAAGCGAAATGTGCAACCAGTTCGATGCTCTAGCGTTCTGCGCCTCGGGTGCGCAGTGCTGGAGGTCGAATGAACAGATACATTGCCTTGCTTGGTTTCATCGTCGTCGTGCTCGGCGGCGGCTTGCTCATCGGCTATCTCACGCTGCCGGGCGAATGGTATGCCGGGCTCGCCAAACCATTCTTCAATCCGCCCAACTGGATTTTTGGTCCTGTCTGGTCGGTGCTTTATCTTCTGATTGCGGTCGCAGGCTGGCGCGTCTGGCTGCGCGATCCCCATGGCGTTGCCATGCGGATATGGATTGCCCAGCTTGTGCTCAATTTCCTGTGGTCGCCGACCTTCTTCGGGCTGCAACAGATGGGCCTTGGCCTGCTGGTCATCCTGGCATTGCTTGTCGCCATCCTCGGCTTCATGGCGACGGCCGCGAAAGTGGACCGTCTCGCTGGCTGGCTGTTTGCGCCTTATGCCGCCTGGGTCGCCTTCGCCACCTTGCTCAACGCTTCGCTGTGGTGGCTCAACTGAATTCGCTTTTGCACTGCAGCATTTCCGATTGCCAGCTTTTGCCGGCTTTGCGATAAGCGGAGCCAAGAGGACATCTGATATGGCAGCCAAGATCGTACCCGCGGCCGACTATGACGAGCGCGTCAGGTCGTCCTTCGCACGGCAGAGCGCGATGCGCACCATCGGCGCCGAGCTGACGCTGGTCACGCCCGGCATCGTCGAGATCGAGATGCCTTATTCCGGTGAGCTGACCCAGCAGCATGGCTTCCTGCATGCCGGCGTCATTTCGACGGCGCTCGATTCGGCCTGCGGTTATGCCGCCTTTTCGCTCATGCCCGAAAATTCCAGCGTGCTGACCATCGAGTTCAAGGTCAATCTGCTGGCGCCCGGCAAGGGCGAGCGCTTCCTGTTCCGCGGCTCGGTCACCAAGCCAGGTCGCACCATCGTCGTTGCCGACGGCCAGGCCTATGCCATCGCTGCCGACGGCGAGGCCAAGCTGATCGCCACCATGACCGGCACGATGATGGCGATTGCCGGCCGCGACGGCATCGAGGGCTGAGATCATGCCGGTCACCCAGTTCGCCGGCCGCAACGTGCTGTTCGTCATGGCGGTCGATGCCGAATACGGCCCGCATTTGCAAAAGCTGTTCGTGCCGCTGATGACCGGCGTCGGCCCTGTCGAGGCCGGCATCAGGGTCGGCGCCGAACTGGCGCAGCTTGCCGCCGCAAACGCCTTGCCCGACCTCGTCGTCTGTCTCGGCTCGGCCGGCAGCCGTCGGCTCGAACAGACGGAGGTCTACCAGGCCATCTCGGTCTGCTATCGCGACATGGATGCCTCCGCGCTCGGCTTCGAGAAGGGCACAACGCCATTCCTCGACCTGCCGGCGACCGTGCCGCTGCCCCTGCGCATTGCCGGGGTGAGGGAAGCCAGCCTGTCGACCGGCGGCACCATCATTTCAGGTGTTGCCTACGATGCCATCCCGGAAGGCATGGTCGACATGGAGACCTTTGCCGTGCTGCGCGCCTGCCAGATGTTTTCCGTTCCGCTCATCGGCCTGCGCGGCATCTCCGACGGTGCCGCCGACATTCATCACGTCGACGACTGGACCGAATACCTCCATGTCGTCGACGAGAAGCTGGCCCATGCAGTGAACCTTCTGGGTCGCGCGATCCAGGGCGGCGAAATCAAGCTCTAGTTCGCCGCGCGCGGCAGACCCTTGGCATTGCCGAACAGGATGCCGAGCAGCTTCACCTTCACATCGCGATCCAAGTTGATATAGGTCACGGCTCCCGCTTCGTGGTCGAGCGCCCAGCGGCCGGTCACGCCATTGTCCCAGTCGACGACATAACCGCCATCGGCGAGCTTCCACACACCTTTCCTGCTTTCGCCGTCTTCGAGCAGCATGTGCGCCACCTCGCCGGTCTCGAAATAGACGTAGGCTTCCTTGCCATTGCGATCGAGCACATGCGTCGTACCGGGGACCAGCACCGACAGGGCCGATTGGTCGAGATTTGCCATTGTCGTCTCCATTGGGTATCAAGATAGTCAAGTCACTTGACGTTATGCGTGAATGGAAAAATGGTCAAGCAGCTTGACGAAAAAACTGAAGCCGCGCTGCCCGACCATGTCGGCTGGCGCCTGTGGCAGGCAAGCCGCGCCTGGCAGGCCGAATTCGCCGAGGCAATGCGTGCCGCCGGTCACGGCTGGTTCAGCGAAAGCCGTGCCGGCCTGCTCGGCCACGTCCCACGCCGCGGCATCCGCCAGGCGGCATTGATCGAGCGTGCCGGCATCTCCAAGCAGGCGGTGCAACAGCTGCTCGATGGGCTCGAGGCCGAAGGCGTCATCGCGCGCTTGCCCGACCCTGAGGACAAGCGCGGCAAGCTTGTGCACTACACGGCGCGCGGCGTCGCGGCACTTGGTGACGGCGACCGCATCAAGCTCGATATCGAGCGAGGCTACCGCGAACGGCTGGGGCAGGGACCGTTCGAGGCCCTGATGGCGGCCTTGCGCCGCCTTGCCGAGCCGCAGGCCAAGTGACTGGGCAGCGCGGCTGGCACCGCATTGCATCCCGCACTTGTCACCCATGCAATCGAGCCCATTGCACAGAACTGATTCTTTCATTAAACGCCCGCCATGAAGAACGCTGAACATCCCGACACCGTCCTCATCATCGACTTCGGCAGCCAGGTGACGCAGTTGATTGCGCGTCGCGTCCGCGAAGCCGGCGTCTATTCCGAGATCGTGCCCTTCCAGTTGGCGGCAGACGCCTTCAAGCGGATCAACCCGAAAGCGGTAATCCTCTCCGGCAGCCCGCATTCGACAGTCGACATCGGCAGCCCGCGCGCCCCTGACGCTGTCTTCGAAGCCGGCATCCCGGTGCTCGGCATCTGCTATGGCGAGCAGACGATGTGCGCCCAGCTCGGCGGCAAGGTCGAGGCCGGCCACCACCGCGAATTCGGCCGCGCCTATCTTGAGATCGAAGACGACAGCGCGCTGTTCGACGGCGTCTGGGCCAAGGGCACCCGCCATCAGGTGTGGATGAGCCATGGCGACCGCGTCACCGCCATTCCCGCAGGCTTCCGCGTCATCGGCACCTCCAACGGCGCGCCTTTCGCTGCCATTGCCGACGAGGCCCGCAAGTTCTACGCGGTGCAGTTCCACCCTGAGGTGGTGCACACGCCTGACGGCGCCAAGCTTTTGCGCAACTTCGTCCACAAGATCGCCGGCATCGACAGTGACTGGACCATGCGCGCCTATCGCGAGCACGCGGTCGAGGCGATCCGCAAGCAGGTCGGCGACAAGAAGGTCATCTGCGCGCTTTCGGGCGGTGTCGATTCTTCGGTCGCGGCCCTGCTCATCCACGAGGCCGTCGGCGACCAGCTCACCTGCATCCTCGTCGACCATGGCCTGATGCGCAAGAACGAGGCGGCCGACGTCGTCGCCATGTTCCGCGAGCACTACAATTTGCCGCTGATCCTCGTCGACGCCGCCGATCGCTTCATCGACGCGCTCGAGGGCGAGGCCGATCCGGAAACCAAGCGCAAGACCATCGGCCGCCTGTTCATCGAGGTGTTCGAGGAAGAGGCCAAGAAGCTCGGTGGCGCCGATTTCCTCGCCCAGGGCACGCTTTATCCCGACGTCATCGAAAGCGTGTCCTTCACCGGCGGTCCCTCGGTCACGATCAAGTCGCACCACAATGTCGGCGGCCTGCCCGACCGCATGAACATGAAGCTTGTCGAGCCGCTGCGCGAGCTGTTCAAGGACGAGGTCCGCGTGCTTGGCAAGGAACTCGGCCTGCCCGACAGCTTCATCGGCCGCCATCCGTTCCCCGGACCGGGTCTTGCGATCCGCTGCCCCGGCGGCATCACCCGCGAAAAGCTCGATATCCTGCGCCAGGCCGACGCCATTTATCTCGACGAGATCCGCAAGGCCGGCCTCTACGATGCCATCTGGCAGGCCTTCGCCGTACTGCTGCCGGTGCAGACCGTTGGCGTCATGGGCGACGGCCGTACCTACGAATTCGTCTGCGCCCTGCGTGCCGTAACCTCGGTCGACGGCATGACCGCCGACTTCTACCACTACGACATGAACTTCCTCGGCCAGGCCGCCACCCGCATCATCAACGAAGTCCGCGGCATCAACCGCGTCGTCTACGACGTGACGAGCAAGCCGCCCGGCACGATCGAGTGGGAGTGACGGATACAAACGGCGGCAATCGCGTAATTTCGGCGGCGAACTCCGCTGTGGCACAATGTCATTGCGTAGCTCTTTCCACTGAGCTGGCGTTCTCCATCTATGCCTTGCCAGTCCGATCTGCGCCCATTTTCGAGATGATGTAAAGTCGCTTAAGGGGCGGGAGTGCCCTGGCGTAGAGTAGCTTGCACAAAGGCGGGTCTGCTTTGCGCCTTGAAAGAGACATTGCCGGTGAGCACGACGAAGATCGCGGTGCGATATTTCAGGACATTGGCCTAGCTCCTCCCAAGCAGACTTTGCCTTCAACGGCCGGATTCAAAGTACCATCAGTGCATTCTACCCGCCATTTGGGTACATTACTTCCAACCCTACCTCAGTGAGTGCCCGGCTCATTTCGGGCTTGGCGGCGCAACCGTCACGACTCAAACTTATGCTGGATCCCTTGAGCGTCCGCTCTTGTATGCAATTTCGAGGCCGCAATGAGCCTTCCGGTTGGGAGTCTGCCAGAGAATGACTTCAAAGCCTTCTACGCGTCCGGCGCAATCACCGGCTGTGTAGGGTCGCGACTTGCGCCGTAGGATAGGCACTGCAATTCTCGCCGGGCTGCGCCAGTCGCGCGGCGACAAGCCGATGCACAACATTGCCGAAGTCATGCGCCATTGAGCGTTCCCAAGTGCTCTGCAACCATGGCCGGGATTTGCTCAACTGCAAAGGCGCGAAAGGCGGCAGCGACGGGGGAGGGGGGAATGTCGCGCCGTTCGACCAGTCCGACCTGTCTGCTCGCCGCGGCGTCGGCAAGTTCAAGCACCGCCACCCCGTCGTGGGCTCCATGCATGGTCAGCGACGGCAGGATGGTGAGGCCGAGCCCGGCTTTCACCAATGCCACCAGCGAGGTGACGTTGTAGACGGTGATGAGCGACTGTGCGGAGAGCCGCTTGTGCTCCTCCGCCTCGATCCTGTCTGACGCGCCGTTGCGGATCAACGTCGCGCCGCTCAGGTCACTCCATTCGACAGGACGTTCGAGGCGGCAGAGTTCGTGGTCATCCCTGCAAAGCAGCTTGAACCGGTCACTGAAGAGCGGCGTGAACTCCACCCCACCGCCGGCGCGGCTCTCGCCAGCAATGCCGATGTCGGCGACGCCGCTTTCCACCATGCGCCGCACCTGTGCGCTGTCGATGTCGAACAGCTCGACCTGGACTTGCGGCCGGGTTTCGAGGAACCGCTGCAGGATCGGCGGCAGCACGTTCGTCGCAACCGAGGGCACCGAGGCGATCGACAGGCTGCCGATGCGGCTGTGCGCGAAGGCCCGCATGATGCTGACCGACTTGTCGAAGCTCCGGATCTGCTCGCGACCGAGGTCGAGCATCAAATTGCCTAGGGCGGTCAGGCTGTTTTTGCGGTCTGTCTGGAAAAGCGGCCCGCCGATCTCGTCTTCCAGTTGCTTCAAAGTCATCGAAACGGCCGAAGCCGTGCGACCTACCGCATCGGCCGCGTCCTTGATGTTGCCGCTCTCGGCTACCGTGACGAAGACGCGCAATGCTTCAAGTTTGATCATGTCACCAACTTCAATTCTTCTGAAATTGATAACAGAAATATCTGCTTGATTGAAGTGGCTTGGTGGCGGATTTTCCATGTGAGCAATGGAGACCGACATGGCAGAACACTACGCCAACCTGATCGGCGGCCGGTGGAGGCTGGGCGAACGCTTGCACGAAAACCGCAACCCGTCCGATGTCACCGATCTGATCGGTCTTTATGCGCAGGCCGGCGCGGGCGATGTCGACGAGGCAGTCGCAGCTGGCCGCGCGGCGATGCCGGCCTGGCGGGCGACAGGGCTCGAACAACGCCAGGGGTTCCTCAACAGGATCGGCATGGAGCTGATGGAGCGCTCGGCCGAGCTCGGCGAACTGCTGTCGCGTGAGGAGGGTAAGCCGCTCGCCGAAGGGCGCGGCGAGGTGTTCCGCGCCGGACAGTTCTTCACCTATTACGCGGCCGAAGTGCTGCGCCAACTCGGCGAGAATGCCGATTCGGTGCGGCCCGGCATCGAGATCGACATGCGCCGCGAGCCGATGGGGCTGGTGGCCGTCGTCTCGCCCTGGAACTTCCCGATTGCCACCGCCAGTTGGAAGATCGCCCCAGCTCTCGCCTATGGCAACGCTGTCATCTGGAAGCCGGCCAACGAGACTCCGGCCTCGGCTTGGGCGCTTGCGGACATCATTCATCGCGCCGGGCTGCCGGACGGCACGTTCCAGCTGTTGATGGGGCCGGGCGCGGTCGTGGGCAATGGACTTGCCGGCCACCGCGGCGTCGATGCCATTACCTTCACGGGGTCATACGATGTCGGGCGCCAGGTAGCGGTCGCTGCGGCCGCGAACCTGACAAAGTTCCAGTTGGAACTCGGCTCCAAGAACGCCCTGCTGGTGATGGATGACGCCGACTTCGATTTGGCCGTGGCGGCTGCCATTGGCGGTGGCTACTCCGGCACCGGTCAGAAATGCACCTCCTCTTCGCGCCTTGTCATGCACGAGAAGATCCACGACGCCTTCGTGGAGAAGCTTACCGCAGCGGTTGGCGGATTGAAGGTTGGCCATGCGCTGGCGGACGGCACGCAGATCGGCCCTGTTGTCAGCGAGCGCCAGCTCGCCGCAAACCTCGCTTGGATGGATCGCGCCCGTGCCGCTGGCGCCGAGGTGGCGGTCGGCGGCGAGCGATTGCAGCTTGCTCATGACGGCTTCTACATGGCGCCGGCGCTTTTGACCCGCACCACCAATGCGATGGACTTCAACCGCGAAGAAATGTTCGCACCTATCGCCGCTGTGCTGAAGGTTGGGTCCTATGAAGAGGGGCTCGCCGTCGTCAATCACACACGCTTCGGATTGGTCGCAGGCATCTTCACCAGCTCGCTCGCCCGTGCCACCCATTTTAGGCGACATGCCGAAACGGGCTGCGTCACCGTAAATCTGCCGACAGCGGGAACCGACTATCACGTGCCGTTTGGTGGGCGGAAGGATTCGAGTTTCGGCTCACGCGAGCAGGGCCAGGCGGCGGCCGAATTCTACACCCAGATCAAGACAGCCTATATTCGAGCGGGGGAGCCGGAGTAAGGTCATGGACGCGAAAATCGCCAGCCCTGTCGTCGACTGCCTGCAATATGCAAATTGGAGCCCGAGCGTCTTCGCCGAGATGCGGGCCGGCGGCGTACATGCCGTACATGCCACCATCGCCTATCATGAGAATTTCCGCGAAACGGTGGCGAACATCATCGCCTGGAACCGCCATTTCGAGCGCAATTCCAATCTCATCTTCCCCGGCCGCTCCGGCAGCGACATTGAGCGGGCGATGCGCGAGGGACGCACGGCCATCTTCTTTGGTCTGCAGAACCCGTCGCCGATCGAGGATGACATTGGCTTGATCGAGGTCTGCCACGCCCTCGGCGTGCGTTTCATGCAGCTCAGCTACAACAACCAGTCATTGCTCGCCACCGGCTGCTACGAGGATGAAGATCCCGGCATCACCCGCTTCGGCCGCCAGGCGATCGCCGAGATGAACCGTGTCGGCATGGTCGTAGACATGAGCCATTCCGCTGAGCGCTCCACGCTGCAGGCAATAGAACTCTCGGCGCGGCCGATCGCCATCACCCATGCCAATCCGCACTGGTGGCATCCGGCGCTGCGCAACAAGTCCGACACCGTGCTGAAGGCGCTGACGCGTTCGGGTGGCATGCTTGGCTTGTCGCTTTACCCTCACCATGTGAAGGACGGATCGAACTGCACGCTGGAGAGCTTCTGCACCATGGTCGCGGAAACCGCCTCGCGCTACGGCGTCAAGCATGTCGGCATCGGCAGCGATCTCTGCCAGGATCAGCCGGATTCGGTGGTTACCTGGATGCGCAACGGCCGCTGGTCGAAGGTGATAGACTACGGTGAAGGCACGGCGTCGGCTGCGGGCTTTCCCCGGCAGCCAGACTGGTTCGCCAGCAACGCGGACCTCGGCAACCTGCGCGGCGGCCTGCAGAAGGCCGGCTTCTCCGAGGAGGAGGTGGGCGACATCATGGGGGGCAACTGGCTGCGATTCTACAACGCATCCTTCGGGCCGATGTCATGACGGACACGCCACTCGACCTCGAGGCAGGACCGGCGCTGGCGCTTCGTTCGCCTGAAGTCGTCATGCGCCTGCGACGGATGGGGGCCTCGTTTCCGACGCGGCTCAGCTTCCTGCGCAGCCTGATCCGGCGTCTCGCCGCTGGCGGTGCGACAGTGCACCGCCAGGTCTGGCGTATGGACGACCAAGGCTTCGGCGACGCGGTCTACACGCTCAAGCTGGGTGGGTACGACTACAGTCTCGTTGCCTTCTCCTGCCCGCTTCCCGATGAGCAGCGCTCCGACCGCGTCATCGCGGAGGCCTGGGACACGAGCTATGTGCTTTATGACGGCATTCCTGACAACGCCGAGATAGAACGGCTGCGGGAAAATGCACCGCGGCAAGAGGCGGGGCGTTTTGGCCCACGTGACCTGGTCCTGAGCCGTGCCAACAAGTCCATGCGCTTCTTTGAACATGTTGCCTACAATCTGGCGCATGGGCGACAGCCCGAACGAGATCGCCTCGGCGAGGTCGGCTACCTGCTGCGCACTACCGCCGTCTACGGCAACGGCAAGTTTGGCATTGCTGATCGTTTCGTTCTGGCGGAACGCGAGGGGCTGGGCGGTCCCTTCCAGGCCGAGATGCTGACGGTCTGGCTGATCCGCGAGTTCTCCCACGATCTCGTCGAGCACGTCGCCCGATGCCGCGCGCCAGAAACCTTCGTGCCGCTTGCGCCGGAGTTGCGTCGCCACATTGGGGTCGGCAATTCCACGGGTCTCGGCATGGCGCCGTTTCTGGCAAATCATCCTCAGCTGCTGAACAACTGGGTTCTCGCACGAGAGATCGCGCTGGCGCGGGTGCGGTCCAAACAACATCTCAATGCAGCGTCGCTGGACCGGCTGGCCGAGCTCTGGCGGCAGGCCGGCATGCATCTCGACCAGTGGTCGGTCGAAGACGATGCCTTGATGGCACGCATCCTGGGCCTGCGTGGCGAATGGGCTGAAGCCCAAGCCTGGATCGCCCCTGCAAGGCTGCGGGCCATATCGTGTCCCGTCGAGTCACTGCTCGATCGTTCGCGATTCATGTCCGTGGACTTTCAGGAGTTGCTTGCAGCACTTGTCATAGAAATGGCGGGAGCTGAAAACGACGATCTTGTGGACACCATGGCGGCGGTGCGGGAAGCGACATTCCAGCCAGGCATGAGGCTTGCCGCACTTCGCGGGCTCCTGCGTGACCACTATGGCTGGGCCCTGGCCGTCGCGTTCGACAGGCCGGCGGAGACTGCTCAGTTCTGGTATGTTTCGCAAGAAAAGCTGGAGCCACGACTTGGCCGTCGTGCCTCCGAGCCCGGCGCGGATCTCGAACTCCCGCTCGATATCGCCCGACAGATGCAACGCCTTGCCGCCGACCTTGCGGACGAGCCGGAAACGAAGACCGTCGCTACGTTTCTCGCCCGTTTCCCCCAGCATCGTCATGCGGTCCGCCGCATGCAGATAGCTGCCAACGCTCCCTATTCGGAGATCCACGACAACCTGCTCTCGGACCGCTGCCTGCCTATCAACCTGCTGCGCTGCAAGCTTGCCTTCTTTGGCGCATCGAAGTTCGACCCGCGGTCGGACCGATGGACGCGCATCACGCTCTTCCAGGGCGCACCGACCGCGGGCGAAATCGCTGCCGGCGAAACCAACGATTGCTGGCTCCCGGTGCTGCGATGATGACGATCCTGCTTTCCTACAACGAAGTGCAGACGCTCGCCCGCAAGGCTGCCAGCGGAGCGGGACTGCCTCACGGCATCGCGGAAGACATAGGCCATGCTGCCGTCTGGCTGTCGGCGCGTGATGTCGATGCGATCGGGGTCGTTGTCGCAGCCCTTGCCGACCACTGGCCGGCAATTCTCGCCGGCCAAGCGGCCATAGATAGGCTGTGTTGTGGCGAGACGAAGGAGGTCGCCCTCGAGGAGCGGGATTGCCGCCTGCTGCTAATAGGCCTGGCGGGTGCGGCGGCGATGAACGCGGGATTGGGCCTCGCGGTGCGGCATGAAAATGGCGATGTGGTGCCGCTCACGCGCGCGAGCGAAGTCGCTGATCGGGTACCGTCAATCGTGGCCCTACGCCTAATGCCTAATGCTAGTGGTGACGTGTCCGCGTGCTTCGGCGCGCGGCGGCCGGCGGCAACCGATGCGGAGGCCTACGCAGCAGTACTTTGCCTGGCGGCGAAGACTTATGTGCCCGCCTCCGAATTGTCGCGCGCCCAGGGCGCCGGCGCCGGTACCACCGACAACGATTGAGGATTGTTCATGACCGAGGGGACAATGACGCTCGCCGCGGTCGAGCAGCTGTGCCTGCGCGCCCTTATCTCGGCAGGTGCCTGCGAGGACAATGCAGCCGCGGTAGCCCGCTCGACGATGCTGGCGGAGCGGGACGGCATCCGCAGCCATGGCCTACTCTACGTGCCGATCTATGCGGAGCATGTCCGTTGCGGCAAAGTCGATGGCAAGGCGCGCCCCATGGTGTCGCAGCCGCGCCCTGGTGCCGTGGTCGTCGATGCGGCGACTGGTTTCGCCCATCCTGCGATCGATGCCGGATGGGATCGATTCATTGCCGCCGCACGGCTCAACGGCATCGCTGCGATGACGGTGTTCAATTCCTATAATTGCGGCGTGCTCGGTCATCACGCCGAGCGCATCGCCGAGGCTGGACTGCTCGGGCTCTGCACCACTCATGCACCGGCTTCCATAGCGCCACCGGGCGGCCGCTCACCGGTCATTGGCACCAATCCGTTCGCGCTCGGCGTTCCAGATGGTGCAGGCGGTGTTGCGCTTGTGCTCGACCAGTCGGCGAGCGTGGTCGCGAAATCGGAGGTCCTGCTGCGCTCGCGGGAGGGAAGGCCAATCGAGCCCGGCTGGGCGATTGACGAGCAAGGCGCGGACACGCTCGATCCCGCCGCGGCGCTGAAAGGCTCGATGCTTCCGGCCGGCGGCCACAAGGGCTTCGGCGTAGGGTTCCTGGTGGAAATTCTCGCATCGTGTCTTGCGGGCGCCGTCCTCAGCAAGGATGCGAGCCCGTTTTCCGGAACGTCGGGCGGGCCGCCGAGAACCGGACAGTGTTTCGTCGCCTTCGACCCTTCAGCCTTTTCGACAGGCTTTTCGCATCAGGTCGCAAGTCTCGTGGACGCCATCGTCCGGCAAGGCGACGTGCGCCTTCCTGGTAGTGGCCGGCAGGCCGCGCGCCGCCGCACGGAACGGGAGGGCGTGCGGGTCGATGCCGATCTTGTGGGTCGCATCGAGGCACTCTGTCGCTAAAGTTTTTCTGAAATCCAGATCAGTTATTTCGGTTTGATAAAAGTGGCTGCTTTCTACATCGTATCCCTCGAGGCCATTACAACGACAACAAAGGGAACTGCGATGAAGCTCAAGACATCCATTCTTGCGGGAGTTTGCCTTGCCTGCATGGTTCTCGGCAGCAATGCCGCTAAGGCCACCGAATGCGGGACGAAGGATCCGATCACGATCGCCGAAATGACCTGGCTGTCCGCCGGCACGCTCGCCTATGTCACCAAGGAAATTCTTGCCGAAGGCTATGGCTGCAACGTCGAGATCGTGCCCGGCGACACGGTGCCAACCGCTTCGTCCATGCTGGCTAAGGGAGAGCCTGACATCGCACCCGAGCTCTGGGTCTCGACCGTCAAGTCGACCTGGGACCAGATGCTGGCGAAAGGAACGGTCTACAAGGCCGGCGACATCTTCGCCAGCGGCGGCCAGGAGGGCTGGTGGATCCCTGATTACATTGCCGAGGCTCATCCGGAAATCCGTTCCGTAAGTGATCTCAAGGACAACTGGCAGGTGTTTGAGGATGCGTCGAACCCCGGCAAGGGCCGGTTCTATGCTTGCCCGCCCGGCTGGGGCTGCGAGATCATCACCAACAACCTGGTCAAGGCGCTTGGCCTGGAAGCGACCTATGAGGTCTATCCGACCGGCTCGGGCGCCAACCTCAAGGCGATGATAGCCAGGCAGGTCTCGCGCAAGAAGCCGTTCATCGGCTGGTACTGGGGTCCGACCGAGGTGATCGGTAAATACAAGCTCAAGGTGCTCGAAATGCCGGCCTATGACCAGGCGAAGTTCACCTGCCTCACCGACGCCAAGTGCGAGAAGCCGGAACTGACGGGCTGGGCCGTCGGCGAAGTTGCGGTCGCGGCCACCACCAGCCTCAAGGACAAGGCACCTGCCGTCGCCGAGTTCCTGTCGAAGATGCAGGTGCCCAACATCGAGATCAGCGAGGTGCTGGCCTGGGGCGACGACAACAAGGCCTCGCCCGAAGAGGTCGCCACCTATTTCTTCAAGAACTACGAACCGATCTGGACGAAATGGGTCCCGGCCGATGTCGCCAGCAAGGTGAAAGCTGCGCTCTGATCGCAGCCTGGCGGTCGCGCATCTTCCCCCAGACGCGGCCGCCTTTTCGCATACGAATGCCTGACGCGCTTTTGCGCGGAACGTCGGCAACCGGCCGCCACTGCGAGAGCGGCGAGTAGCAGGTCGCCAACCTTGAAAGGGTCATGCCGTGGCAGACAATTTTCCCGAGCTCATCGACACGCGCGGGCTCCGCTTCGCGATCGACGACGGCTTCAGCTGGGTCGTGGCCAACTATGGCGACACACTCGAACGGTTGCTGGGGCCGCTGCTCAAGCTTCTCGGCGCCATGGAGGCGTTCCTGCAATGGCTGCCCTGGTATGTCACGATCGCCGGCATCGCCCTGTTGACCTACTCGGCCTCACGAAACCTGAGGATGACCGGCAGCGCGGTCGTCATGCTGTTCTTCATCGGCGCCGTGGGCTTGTGGAACGATGCCATGGCCACGGTCGCGCTGATGCTCGCAGCGACCGTAGTAGCTGTTGTGGTTGGCATACCGCTCGGCATCCTGATGGCGCGTTCCGACCGGTTGCGATCGATTGCTTTGCCGTTGCTCAACATCATGCAGACGCTGCCAATCTTCGTCTATCTCATTCCCTTCGTCATGCTGTTCGGACCCGGCAAGATCCCGGCCATCCTCGCCACCGTGTTCTTTGCCATCCCGCCAGTCATCCGACTGACCGATCTCGGCATACGCCAGGTCGACGGCGAGGTGGTCGAGGCGATTGTCGCCTTTGGCGCGACACCAAGCCAGAAACTGGTGAAGGTCCAGATCCCGCTCGCCCTGCCGACCATCATGGCCGGCATCAACCAGACGACGATGATGGCGCTGTCGATGGTGGTCATCGCTTCGATGATCGGCGCGGGCGGGCTCGGCTACCAGGTGTTGCAGGGCATCCAGCGGCTGGAGGTGAGCCGGGGCCTTGTTGCCGGCATCGCCATCGTCTTCCTTGCCGTCATCTTCGACCGCATCGCCCAGTCCTATGGCCGGCGTGCCCAGAAACACCTTGAGCACGGGGAGTAGGACCGTGACGGTTTCGGATGTGAAAATTCAGGTCGACAAGGTCTACAAGATCTTCGGCAGCAGGCCGGACGATGCAATGGCTGCACTCCACGCCGGCGCCGGAAAGGCGGAGGTCCTGCAGAAGACCGGCTGCATCGTCGGGCTCAAGGGTATCGATTTCTCGATTCGGCGCGGCGAGACCTTCGTCATCATGGGGCTTTCGGGCTCGGGAAAATCGACGCTGATCCGCCATTTCAACCGGCTGATCGAGCCGACCGCAGGCCGCATCCTCGTCGACGGCCGCAACATAATGGACATGAATGCCAAGGAGTTGCTGGCATTTCGCCGTAGCGGCATTTCCATGGTGTTCCAGCGTTTCGGTCTGCTGCCGCATCAAACGGTGCTGGAGAACACGATCTGCGGGCCGATCCTGCAGGGTGTGGATCGGTGCGAGGCGATGAAACGTGGCATGGAGCAGCTCGAACTCGTCGGGCTCAAGGGGTTCGAGAACCGCTTTCCCCGCCAGCTCTCTGGCGGCATGCAGCAGCGTGTCGGCCTGGCCCGGGCGCTTGCGACGCAGGCGGACGTGCTCTTGATGGACGAGGCCTTCAGCGCGCTCGACCCGCTGATTAAGAGCGACATGCAGGAACAGCTGAAGGAGATTCAGGCACGACTGAAGAAGACCATCATCTTCATTACGCACGATCTCGACGAGGCGCTGCATCTCGGTGATCGCATCGCCATCCTGAAGGACGGCGAGTTGCGTCAGGTCGGTACTGGCGAGGAAATCCTGTTCCGCCCATCGGACGACTATGTCGAGCGTTTTGTCCGCAAGGTCGATCTGTCGCGCGCGCTCTGTGCCAACGACGCCTTTGCCAAGGTTCCTGTCCTGACGCAAGCTGAAGCCGCGGGGGGGCAGACAGCGGCACTCTTGCTCCAACATCCGGCGGTGATCGTCGCGCATGGCACGGAGATGCGCGTGCTTACCTCTTGCGAGCCGCACAGCACAAAGCGGGTTGCGTATATCGATGCAGCCGCCACTCTTGGCCAAAGCTTCCCGCTCCTGGCGGGCGAGAAGACCGTGGTCGTGATGGACAACGGGGCTCCCGCCGGGATCCTCACGCGCGAAATGGCGTTCAAGGCGCTTTCCCGGTCGACGCACGCAGCCTGACGCACAAGTCGCTGCTGCGTGAACCGGGGAGCTGGTCTCCGTTGACCGCTCAACGCCTCTCAATTACCGCAGGTACGCGTCGCATTCAGGGCGGATTGTCGGCATGCATCTCCTTGATTAAGTCGATGGTGCGCGTCGTCATCGATGATGGGGAGTGACAAATTGTGACGCCGAAGCAGGCCATTGCATGCAGGGTCGTGTATGTCGGCTTTGCGCCTATCTCGGATCGTTTACTTCCGTTCCCTGGAGCAGACGTCAATGTTGATGCGAGGTGACCAAGCGGTCGATTGGCGGCTCCCGGATACCGCTGCTGCCAATATTACCTCATGAAATCGTCGACGATCATGTCTGCAACCTTCACGAAGCGCGTTGCGGCTCCGCCGGGCCCGGCGCTGCGCCAGTTCGTCCGCGCGCCCTCGACCAATAGTGTCAACGCATCAACCAGAAGTTCGGCATCGGCGGCGCCGGCGGCACGGCAGAGCTCGACCAGTCGCTCCCGGTAAAGGCCGCGAAGGTCCTCGATGAACTGCCGCGCGGGATGGTCGCTCTCCATCAATTGCGCGGCGGCATCGAGAAGCTCGCAATTGCAATGTTCGACGGTGACGAATTCACCGGCGCGGCGGACCCAGTCGCTCAGTTGCGCCCTGGGATCACCGGGATTGGCGGCCTTGATACCCTCCCAGAAGGCTTCAGCTTCGCTTGCTGCCTCCTGCAGGCAGACAAACACCAGGTCGTCCTTCGAGCCGAAGTGGCGGTAGAGCGTCATCTTGTTGCTGCTTGCGGCCTCGGCGATCGCATCGACACCAATGCCCTTGATGCCATGCTTTCTGAACAGGTCGCGCGCAGCGTCGATGATCCGTTCTCGTGGTGGACATCTGACAGCAGCTGTCATCAACGTTTCCTCGCTTCCAATCTTGTCGCTGGAACGCCCTTGACAATGTTACCGATCCGTAACATTTATCCTGTTACTAGATAGTAACATCCACCATCGCAAGTCAATATCGGGTTGTTCAAGAGCAGCGCACGGTTCCGTGCGCCGCAACGGTTTTTCGTTGCCGTCTCCAAGGCAGCCATCGACCATCACGAGCCGCCTCGGAGAGAACCATCATGGTCAACTTCTTCATCCTGCGGCCGATCTTCGCTTCGGCGATCGCAATCATCATGGTGCTGGCCGGCGCCATCTCCTACTTCCTTCTGCCCGTCGCGCAGTTTCCCGACATCACCCCGCCGCAGATCGTCGTCGCCGCCAACTATCCCGGCGCCAGCGCGCAGGTCGTGGCCGATACGGTGACGACGCCGCTGGAGCAACAGCTGAACGGCGTGCCGGGCATGCTCTACATGTCCTCGACCAGCTCGAATGACGGGTCGGCGCGCATCATCATCTCGTTCCAGGTCGGCTACGACGTCGACATCGCCGCCATGGACGTCCAGAACCGCGTCTCGCAGGCGGCGCCTTCCCTGCCCGCCCTGGTCAACCAGACCGGCGTCACCGTCATCAAGCAGAACCCCAACTTCAACGTGCTGGTCAATCTCAGCTCGCCTGACAAGTCGGTCGATTTCACCACGCTGTCGAACTACGCCTATCTGCAGATCCTCGACCCGATCAAGCGACTGCCCGGCGTCGGCGACGTCCAGTTCTTCGGCGAGCGCCGCTATTCCATGCGCGTCTGGCTCGACCCCGACAAGATGGCGAGCCTCGGCGTCACCGCCGTCGATGTCCAAAACGTCATCCAGGAGCAGAACATCCAGGTCGCCGCCGGCAAGATCGGCCAGTCGCCGGCTCCATCAGGAACGCCGTTCGAGATGCAGGTGAGTGCCGTCGGTCGGCTGAGCGACCCGCAGCAGTTCGGCGAGATCATCCTGCGCGTCGATCCTGAAACCCACGCCGCAATCCATCTGCGCGACGTGGCGCGCATCGAACTCGGCGCTTTGTCCTATTCGTCGTCCTTCAGCCTTGACGGCGAAGACAGCGTCGTGCTCGCCGTTCTTCAGGCCCCGGGCTCCAACGCCCTAGACCTGCAGAGCAGCGTCAAGGCCAAGATGGACGAGCTGTCGAGCCGCTTCCCGTCGGGCATGTCCTACAACATGTTCTACGATACGACACGCTTCGTCTCCGCCGCGATGGACGACGTGGTCAAGACGCTCATCGAAGCGCTCCTGCTCGTCGTCTTTGTCGTCTTCATCTTCCTTCAGAGCTGGCGCGCCACCATCATCCCGATCATCGCCATTCCGGTGTCGTTGATCGCCACTTTGACGGTGATGTATCTGCTCGGCTTCTCGCTCAACATGCTGTCGCTGCTTGGCATGGTGCTGGCCATCGGCCTGGTCGTCGACGACGCGATCGTCGTCGTCGAAAACGTCGAACGCCAGCTCGAAGACGGCCATCCGCCGCTCGAGGCGACGAAAATCGCCATGAAGGAAGTCACCGGCCCGATCATCGCAACGACTGGCGTGTTGCTCGCCGTCTTCGTGCCTGTGGCTTTCATACCTGGCGTCGCCGGCCAGCTTTACAACCAGTTCGCGCTGACGGTTGCGATCTCGTTTGCCATCTCGGCCTTCAACTCGCTGACGCTCAGCCCGGCGCTGAGTGCTGTGTTCCTGCGCCATCGCGGCGCGCCGAAATTCATCCTGTTCCGCTGGTTCAATGCCGGCTTCAACTGGATGTCGAACGCCTATGCCGGCAGCATCCGCAGCTTCGTGCGCTGGCGCTGGGCGTTCATCGGCCTGTTCGGGCTCGCGCTTGCCGCAACCTACGCCTTGTCCCAGCGCATTCCCTCCACCTTCCTGCCTGTCGAAGACCAGGGCTACTTCTTCGTCGTGCTGCAATTGCCCGACGGTGCCTCGGTGGAACGCACGGCAGCAGTGGCGAAGACGTCGGAGGAAATTCTCCGCGAGCTGCCCGGCGTCGAATCCGTCGGCTCCGTCGTCGGCTTTTCCTTCCTCACCTTCGCCAACCAGTCCAATGCCGGCGTCCAGTTCGCGGTGCTCAAGCCCTGGGACGAGCGCGGCCCCGGCGAAAGTGCGACCGAGCTCAAGAACATCGCCCAGGGCAAGCTGATCCAGATTCCCGAAGCGCTGGTTCTCGCCTTTGACCCGCCCTCCATCCAGGGTCTGGGTGCTACCGGCGGCTTCGAGTTTCAGGTCGAGGACCTGACCGGCCGTGGTGCCGCAGCACTCGATGAGGCGACGCAGGCCCTGCTCGCTGAAGCCCGTAAGCAGCCGGAGTTGAACCCGTTCACGCTGTTCACTACCTTCAGCACCTCGACCCCGCAATATTCCTACGACCTCGATCGCAACAAGGCGAAGCTGCTCGGCCTGAACCTGCCTGACATCTTCTCGACGCTGCAGATCTATCTGGGCTCGCTCTATGTCAACGACTTCAACCTGTTCGGCCGCACCTTCCGCGTCACCCTTCAGGCCGAACAGCAGGCGCGCGCCGCGGCCACCGACATTTCACGGCTCTATGTCCGCAGCAATACAGGCGACATGGTGCCGCTCAGCACGCTGGGCGCGCTGAAGGCGGTTTCGGGACCGGAAACGGTCACCCACTACAACAATTATCCCTCGGCCCTCATCAATGGTGCGGCAGCCGAAGGCTTCAGTTCGAGCCAGGCGGTCGCCGCCATGGAGCGTGTCGCGGCAACCGCCTTGCCCAGGGACTTCTCCTTCGAATGGACTGGCATAACCTATCAGGAGATCCGCGCCGGCTCGATCGCCAACCTCGTCTTCGGCCTCGCCATCGTCTTCTGCTTCCTGGTCCTGGCCATGCAGTATGAAAGCTGGTCGATGCCCTTCGTCGTGCTGCTCGCCGTGCCGCTCGCTTTGCTCGGCGCTCTACTTGCGATCTGGGTGCGGGGCCTGCAGATCGACGTCTATTCGCAGATCGGTTTTGTCATGCTGATCGGCCTCGCCGCCAAGAATGCGATCCTGATCGTCGAGTTTGCAAAGCGCCGGCGCGAAGAAGGCGTCGAGATCGTCGCTGCCGCCGTCGAAGCCGCGCGCCTCAGACTGCGCCCGATCCTGATGACGGCCTTCGCCTTCATCCTGGGTGTCGTGCCGCTGATGCTGGCGTCAGGTGCCGGCGCCGCAAGCAGGCAGTCGATCGGCACCACCGTCTTTGGCGGCATGTTGATCGCAACCGTGCTGACGCTTGCTTTCGTTCCGATCTTCTACGTCGTGCTTGAAACCTGGCGTGAACGTTTCGCGCGCCGCCCGTTGCCCACCCAGCTGGTCGAGCCGGCCGAATAATCAGGAGTATTACGATGCGCATTTTTAAACTCGGTCTGAACGGCAGCCTTCTCGCTTTGGCTGTGGCGGGCGGCTACCTGCTTGCTGGCTGGGACGTCGGCAGCACGACTGCGGGTGCCGCACCATCGGCTGCGGCGCCCCAGGCCATGCCGGTGCCGGTGGTCGGCGTGGTCAAGAAGACGATTCCCATCTATCTCGAATATGCCGCGCGCACCGAAGCCATCCGCAATGTGACGCTGCGCGCCAAGGCGTCGGGCTATCTGCAGGAACAGCCGGTATCAGACGGCGCCGACGTCAAGACAGGCGACCTGCTCTACAGGATCGAGGCCTCGGACTATCAGGCCGCACTCGATCAGGCCAAGGCGCAGATTACGCGTGACCAGGCGTCGCTCGAATACCTCAACTCCAGTCTCAACCGCGGCAACAAGCTCGCCGACAACGGCTATCTCGCCAAGGACGGGTTCGACCAGCGCCGGAGTGCGGTGCGACAGGCGGAAGCGGCGCTCGCCATATCACGTGCGGCCTTGCGGACGGCCGAGATCAATCTGAAAAACACCGAGATTCGTGCCCCCTTCGACGGTCGCCTCGGACGCAACCAGGCGCCGGAAGGCACGCTGGTCACCAGCGCCGCCGGCACGCCGCTCAACAATCTCGTGCAGCTCTCGCCGGTCTACATCACCTTCAACCCCGGTGAGACCGAACTGGCCGAGATCCAGAAGGCCTTTGCCAGCGGCACGGTGGAGACCGAGGTCATCATCCCCGGCAGCGACAGCAAGCCGCGTCAGGGCAAGCTGACTTTCATCGACAATGCCGTGGAGCGCAACACCGGCACCATCGCCGCCCGCGCGACGATCGAGAACAGCGACTTCTCGCTGCTGCCAGGCCAATATGTCCGCATCCGCCTGCATATCAGGGAATTGCCCAACGCGCTGATGGTGCCGCAGACGGCACTCGGCTCCAGCCAGTTCGGCAAGTATGTCTATGTCGTCGGCAAGGATAATCTGGTCGAACAGCGCGTGGTCGCCCTGGGCCCCACCGATGGCGATCTGGTGACGCTGACAAACGGCATCAAGGAAGGCGACAAGATCATCTCCGGCAACCTCCAGAAGATATTCCCGGGGGCAGCAGTTCAACCGCTCGATGCTGGCGGCGGTTGATCATCCCGCATTTTGCTCGACCAATGCGGAGGAGATGCGGCAACAACACGGACGGACGGCTTCGCGCCCTCTGCTAGAGGCGATGGGCCGTTGGGCGGTATAGGATCTCGTTGACGGCCATCTCGTCCGGCTGGCTGATGGAGAACGGCATACTACTGGCGAAGTTCGATGTGGGAATGGCCGCTGCTGCTGGTTTGAATGCGGCTCGCGCTTCGCCGTTACGCGCATCACATGAAGAGAAACGTTGGAGTGAATGCCGGTGATTAGAGCGCGCTACACATTTAACCGACGCAAGCGTTCAAATCAGCACGAAGTCGTTGTAGCTAACATTGGAAGGGCCATTGGCGAGCGTTCCGAAGTGGATTTGGGCTTGGGGGCCGGAACCTGCCGTCATGCCGTTAGCGCTGTTGTAGAGGATGTGGTCATCTGTATCGTGCGCCTCGCTCCTTTGTAGAAGTATGCGGGTTTCAGGAGCTCGGAGCCACTCATGCCCCTTGAAGATTGAGTTCTCCAACCAGATCGTGTCACTGGCATGGTTGAAATCGGCGATCCTGTCTCTGTTTGCCACAAGCGCGCTGTCGAGAATGAAATAATCGTTGCCGGATCCGCCCGTCAGCAAGTCACTCCCCGTGCCGCCATAAAGCCGGTCGTTGCCGGCTTCGCCTGTAAGACTGTCGTTTCCGGCGCCACGATAGAGCCTATCATAACCCGCCCGGCCGGTGAGCTGGTCGTTGCCAGCCCCCCATCCACAATATTGGCGCCTGTGCTACCGATGAACCTGTCGCACCCTCCATCGCCGCGAAGGTTCTCGATACTGATCAAATCGTCTTCGACGAAGGCCGAACTTGGAGACCATGTCACACGGCTTCGAGCTGTTCCTGCAGGTATGCCGATACGAAGGCTGAGTCTTGGCCCCGTCGCCGACCAAAGCATCACTCATTCAACCTTTTCCTCACCGGCATGACCACATCCAGCGAGGAAGAAGTCGACAGCTTCGGAGACGTAGCGGTCGGCTTTCGCTTTCACCAGCGTAGCGCCGGGACCTGCCAGCGCGCGCAGCCGCGACGGTGACGAGACGAGCTCGATGAACATCACCGCCGCCATGCGCGGCGACGGCATGAGCGGAAAGCGCCCAGTGGCGCGCAGCGCTGCCATCACGTCGACGACCGATCCGGCCAGGCGGTCGTAAAGCTCGGTGGACATACGCGCGAGCTCGGGCATCTGCTGGCCCTCGGCGAAGATCAGCCGGTAGACGCGCACCATGTGCGGCGTCTCGTGCAAGGCGATGAGCCCTTTCGCGAGGTTGAGCAACAGCTCGCGCGGTCCCTTGCCGCGCGGTTCGACCGGCGCATACGGCACGCCGGCATCGAGCATGCGGCGCACGGCGGCCTCGAAAATCTCGTCCTTGTTGGCGTAGCGCGCATAGAGCGTCTTGCGCGTGATACCGGCCGCCCTGGCGATCGAGTCGATGGTCGCGCGCTGATAACCATGCTCCAGAAAAGTCGCCTCCGCTGCGTCGAGGAGCCGCTCCTCCAGCGCCGCCGTGCCCTCCGCCGACAGTCGGCCCGGTCCTCTTGTCTTTGATTTCGCAGGCATTCTCGCGTTTCGCCTTCCACGCATCCAGTCCGCTCGAACATAGCCATTCGAAAAAAAGATACAAGATTGGATATTTTCTTCTTGAATAAAGATACACGTGTGGATATTTGGTCGCTCATCGAACGGGAGAACCCGACGTTCGAACATCGGCCGAACCTGACGCGCGAAAAAGCACGGCCGGACATTGCGCAGAATTTCAACCGAGAACAGCGCCGCCAATCGGAACGATTTGGCGTGAGAGGAGAGAGTCATGCCTAAGGGCCAGTATCGTTTCGACGAAGACGACATCGTCCAGGGCTGCGTCGACGTCACGTTCAGCAACCTGATCGAGAACACGATTGGCGGATTCGTGAAGCCCGGCTTCGAGCCGGTGCGCGCGGCTTTCGCTGCCAATTTGAACAGCGGTTCCGATATCGGCGCCTCGACCGCGGTATTCGTCGACGGCGAATGCGTCGTCGATCTGTGGGGCGGTCATTTCGACCTCACCTACACGCGTCCCTTTGGGCGGGACACGCTGGTGAACGGCTTCTCGTCCACCAAGACGATGTCGGCGCTCTGCGCGCTTCTGCTCGCCGATCGCAGCGAGATCGATCTCGATGATCGCGTCACCAAGTACTGGCCGTCGTTCGGCGAGAGCGGCAAGGGCGAGGTGAAGGTCCGCGAGATCGTCGGGCACACCTCCGGCATGGCCGGCTGGACGGCGCCGATGACGTTGAAGGACATCTACGACATCGAGAAGTCCACCGCGATGCTGGCCGAACAGGCGCCGTGGTGGAAGCCTGGAACGGGCGCCGGCTACCACGGCTTCACCATGAGCCATTTGATCGGCGAGGTGGTGCGCAGCGTGACCGGTCTGGGGCTCGGCGAATTCTTCGCGAAGGAAATTGCCGGACCGACGGGTGCCGATTATTTCATCGGCACGCCGGAGGAATGCGACTCCAGAGTCTCGACGCTCATTCAGGGATACCCAATCGCGCCGGACGGCAACGCCTTCTACAAGCGCTGTCTCTTGAACCCGGTCGCGCGCCCGCAGGACAGCGCGTCGATCGCCTGGCGCAGGCCCGCGATGGGCGCTCTGAACGGTCACGGCTCCGCACACGGCATCGCCGCCGCGCAGTCCATGCTGGCCAGCGGCGGCATCGCCGGCAAGCGGCTGATGTCGGACGCTGGCCGCATGCGGGTGCTCGAGCAGCAGGTGAAGGGCACCGACCTTGTCCTCGGCCTGCCGATCGACTGGGGCGTGGGCTATGCGCTCAACTCGCCGGTGACGCCCGGCTGGACCGGCGGTCCGTCGACTATCGGCCGCAGCGTGGGGCACTGGGGCGGCGGCGGCGGGTCGCTGTCCTATGTCGACCTCGACGCGCGCATGTCGTTCGGCTTCGCACCCAACCGTTGGACCTCCGGACCGCACGAGCAGGACCGCTCGATGACGATCCTCAAGGCGGTCTACCAGTCGCTCACCCAGGCCGGGAAGCGCTAACGCGCTTCCCGGGTCCTCAAAGAGGAAGGCCGAGAAATGCCCGTCGCCCATGAAAGACGGAACCGGCTGATGCTGGCGATCATCGCAATCGGTGTCGTGCACATCGGCGAGCAGCTGATGTTCGGCATCGACGAGTTTCACAAACTGCGCGCGGCCTTCGACGGCTGGTACGCGCTGTTTCCGGACGAGCGGGTTGACGAGGCGCACATGCTGCTGATCACGCTGATTGGCACGATCGTGTCGCTTGGCTTCTACGCGATGATGCGCGGCGGCACGCCGGCGCTGGTCGTGATCAGCGCCTTCGGCGGCATCGGACTGAAGGAAGTCTATCACTGGATCGAGGCGATCCAGGCCGGAGCCTACACATCCGGCCTGGCCACCAGCTTCGCCTATGTCTGGGCGGGCTGGCAGATCAAGCAGGAGGTCAGCCACGAGTTGAAGCTTCGGCGCAAGCAGCGAAAGCTCGCCGCAAAGGCAGTGGCGGCCTGACCGGGAAAATCCACGCGACATCAACACACGCAACACTGGAGAACTACAATGACACACATGCACATCGTCCAGCCGGCATCGAGCAGACCCCTCACACCTGCCATCTTCAAGGCGAGCGCCGCGTTCGTCTTCGCACTCGGCTTCCTGATCCATGTCGGCCGCATGCTCTACGGTCTGGAAGACTGGACGCGCGACATCTTCACGCCGCCGGTCGACATCGCCTTCGGCCTGATCATCATCGTGCCGGCAGTGTCGGGCGTGCTCGCTTGGCGGCATTATTCGGGCGAGCTGGCCGGCCGGATCGTCTACGGCTTCGCGCTGCTGCTCTGCCTCGTCAGCGTGCCGCTGCATTTGAGCACATTCTTCACCTGGAGCACGGAATACCTGAACACATTTCCGTTCTGGTACAGTGCGGTGGAGGTGCCAATGTTCGCGGCGCTTGCTTATGCAATGATGCGATTGCGCTTCGGATAGAGCCTGCTTTCGCTGCACCGCCGTTCTACCGGCAGCCGATAGTCGGAGTCGCCCAAGGCGCCTCCGACATTTCACGCCTATCTGGTTCGCGGGAAGAGGGCGAAACTCAAATACATTGACGACAAAACGACAGCCATATGCGGCAGGATGACCAGGTGCGCGGTTTCAGGCGCCACGAAGATCATGATCGGAGCATTTGAGCTCGTGTGCATGATCGCCGGTGGTAGAATTGAATTGCCGCCGCGTTCGAACAGGAAAGCCAGCGGCCAAACAAGCAAGATGGCCAGAACGACCGACGCCGTCCCTGCAATCGGGCCAATAGTTGCCAACAGATAGGAATGTTGAAGGCCGAAGATGATCGCGCCGATTGTCGCTGCTGCTGCGAATGAGTGAATTCGACGCAGATGTCCAAATACGAAGGCTCGGTGGATCACTTCCTCCGCAATTCCGTTGACCAGAATGATCCCTGCTAGAACTGCGAACCACCCGTTGTTCACGGCGATTGATGCACTCGTAGCCAAACTGTAAGCCGGAAGAAAAAGCCACATGGGAAGACTGCACAAAAGCGCGACCACTGAGGCGTTGCGCTGCGGTATTGTCAGTCCCATGGCGGAGATGACGCGCGGCAGGTCTGGTCCGAAGAGAAGCCGCTCAACAAAAGCAATACCTCCAACAGCAATCATCCCGAGGAGGATCTGCCGCTCCAGCAACGAAAGTTCGGTTGGCGTGAAGAATGCCGCGGCGACAAGCACTGCGATGATCGGGACTGACCCGATAAGCACCTTGCTCAAGGTTGAAACGCTGCGCTGCATCGATCAAGATTGGCTCATCGCTGCAGTTCCGAACGCGGCCGCTATCAGCACGATTCCTACCACCCGATTGGTCCAGTGCCCACCAGATGCCAGGAGGCCGCGAGCTCGTGCGGCAGCAAGTGCCCACATTGAGTCGATCGCGATTTCGATTGCGAGGAATGTCGCCGAGAGGATCACAAGCTGGGTCGCCGCAGGATAGCCTGGTGACATGAAGACGGGAAAGAAGGCAGCATAGAACATGAGAACCTTGGGATTTGTGAACTGGACCGCGAACGCTTCAAAATACAACCTGCGACTCGATTTGCTTGCCACCGCGCTGCTCACTGAAAAGGGTGTCCTCGCAGCCAGCGCAGCCAATCCAAGATAAAGAAGGTATGAAGCGCCAAGCCATTTCAACCAAAATGCTGCTTCTCCTAAGCCAGCCAGTGCGACACCCAAGCCAAGGCAGACTGCGGTCAAATGCAGCAGCATGCCCGACGCCGCACCAGCCACCGTGGTCAGCCCAGCGCGTGGCCCGAATGCGGTGCTGTTGCTGACAATCAGCGCCACCATTGGCCCAGGCATGAGGATAAGCAGAGCTGAGGCAAGCGCGAACGACAGAAAAAGGTCGATTGGCATAAGTGGACTCCAGCGGCTACATTCAGGCAGGATTGACTGCAGGCTTCGCCGGCCTCCAGAGTGCCCTGCTTTCGCGCACGACTTCGATCAGCATCAATATGCCGGTCGCGGAATATGGGATGCAGGTAATCAGCCCAGAATCGTAACCGCCGTCTAGGATGGCCTGGATCACATGGTGGCCCTCATTGGCGCCGAGCAGGCCGAACAATCCCAGCGCGATCAGCCTCTGCCAGCCGCCAGCCAGCATGGCATAGCTCATCCATGTGAAGAGCGTCACCACGATCGTGATCAGGATTACCGTCGCGCGGTCGGGTCCGATCCCGGCCAGCGCGGCGTAATAGTCGGCGATCGGCCCCTTGAAGAGGTCGAGCTCCTCAACCCCGAAGATGAGCTGCTCGCCCATGTGCACCAGGCCGATCACCATCAGCAAGAACAGTAGTCGTGTCGTATTCATCGTAGTTCTCCATTCGCAGAGGAGCGCGCCAGCCCGCACAGCCATGCCAGGCGGATGAACGCTGCTCGTTGAGTGAACGCGTTGCGTTTCAGTGTGCGGTGTGTGCGATCAGCGCCCTTGCAAAGACGTCCCAGTAGCGGGAGTCCAGCGAGAGAACGTGACCCATGCCTTCCACGACGACCAGTTTCGCGCCGGGGATTTCAGCCGCCATTGCCTTGGCGTGATCCAACGGCAGGATGTAATCGTGAGTGCCATGCATGATCAGCGTGGGCACGCGAATGTCCTTCAGCCGATCGCGCCAATACGACATCGCCACTGCGATCCCGTGGTTCGTGCGGTGAGACAGGATGTTGCGCGCCTCTCGCACGAGCACGTGTGCGTTGTCGCGGCTGAGATCGGCAGCGAATGTATCGCCGGGGCCGGTCAACACCATGTCTTCGTGCACCCAGGCCTCGACCGCCTGCGCCTCGTCGGTCCAATCGACGCCGGCATTATAGGTCAACAGCTGCACGATCCGCGGTGACGGCGCCGCGAATGCTCCGCTGTCCTTGCCGCTGCCGCTGGCAGCCGATCCGATGGAACTGCCATCGGGCGTGGTGCCAAACAGGAACGCCGAACGGATACGCTTGGGGTGATGGATCGCAACGTTCTGCGTGATCATCCCGCCCATCGACCAGCCGGCGATGTGCGCGCGATCGATGCCATAGGCATCTAGCACGCCGACTGCGTCATCGGCCATATCGCGGACCGTGTAGCCCGGCGCGCCGGGTGGGAAGGTCGTGGAAGGCCCGGTATCGCGATTGTCAAAGCGGATGACGAAACGTCCGGCGTCTGCCAGGCGAGTACAGAATTCCTCCGGCCACCGCTTCATCGATGCCGTGGCGCCTGTGATCAAGAGCAATGCTGGATCGCTTGGATTGCCGAAGGCCTGCGCACGTAGCTCCACGCCGTTGGTGCGCACCATGCGCTCTTCATGCACTGGAACTGTCTCGATCTTTGCTGCGGCAAGCATGGATAGCCATCCTCTTGTTGACGCGCTGAGGCGTCGCGGTCTGTACGGAGGTTTAATATCCGCGCTGTATCTTTTCGTCAAGAGCAATTATACACCTTGTATATTTAAATCTGCGTCGCTAGGTTTCACCAAACGCAAGCGAGGAAAAATGACGAAAAAATCGACGACGAAGCCACGCGGCCCGGGACGCATGTCCGCTGAACAGACATCCGAGCTGGACTCGCGCTTCCTTGACGTGGCCGAGACGTTGTTCGTCGAGCAGGGTTATGCGCGCATCACAATGGACGAGATCGCGCGCAGCGCCGGCGCGACCCGTCGCACGCTCTACGCGCGTTACGCCAACAAGGCCGAGGTGCTGACCGCGGTCGTCAATCGCCTGCTCGATACGGCCATGGCGCCGCACCACGAGGAAACGCCAACCAAACCGAGAAGCCGGGAACCACGTTCGCAGCTGTTGCAGATCGCTCGGGAACTGGCTTTTATCTCCGCCGATGCGCGCGCCGCGGGCATCAACCGCCTGATCTTCGCCGAGGCCATGCAGACGCCGGACCTCGCGCGGCAGTTTCTCGATTTGCATGCGCGCGCGACCGACGACGTGAAGGCAAATCTGGAATCGCTGTATGATGAAGGCGCCCTGCCGCGACTGCCCAACAGCCGGCTGGCGGCGGTCATCTTCATCGAGATGGCTGCCTCGATGCCCCGCTTGCGGGCGCTCTTGGGCGCCCCTCTCACCCGCAAGGAAACCAACGATCTCACCGCGACCGCCGTGGACATCTTTCTCCACGGCTGCGGCAAGTCTTAGCTCACAGGAGGATTATCATGGTTCAGTCTGCAAACATGCCCTACGCGACGCGGCTGTCGCGACGCAATCTCCTGACTATGTCCGCAAGCGCCGCGCGGCCTTCGCGGCGACCCGGCGCGTTCATGCGGAAGCGAACCGCCCAGTCGTGTCGACACGACAAGGCGATGTGAGCGGCGTCAACGCGAATGGCTTCGCCGCCATTCGCGGCATCCCCTATGCCGAGCCGCCCGTCGGAAAGCTGCGCTTCAAACCGCCCGTACCGCGAGCCCGCTGGGACGGCCCTGCGCGACGCCAGCCGGTATGGCCTCAGCCATCTGCAGATGCCGATCGGGCTGACGCTGGACGTCGGTCCCAAAGGCGATGACTGCCTCAACCTGAACGTCTGGACGCCGGAGCTCGGCGACGCCCGTCTTCCGGTTCTCGTGTGGATCCACGGCGGCGCACTCATGTTCGGCTCGGGGTCCGAGGCTGGATATGACGGCGCCACGTTCGCGCGTGACGGCGTCCTCACTGTCACGATCAACTATCGCCTCGCCAGCGCGGGCTTCATGCATGTGGGAGAACGTGCTGGGACCGGCGCGTTCGGCCTTCTCGACCAGATTGCGGCCTTGCGGTGGGTGCAGGAGAACATCACGGCGTTCGGAGGCGATCCGGACAAGATTACAATCGCCGGCCAGTCAGCCGGGAGCAATAGCGTTGCGGCGCTGCTTGCCGCCCCGGCAGCGCGAGGACTGTTCCGGCGCGCCATTCTGCAGAGCGGCATCGCTCCTTGCCAGGTTCGCGCCGAGACTGCGGCCGTGATCGGCGCGGAGATCCTTCAGCGTCTCGGTGTCCGTCGCGAAGAAGATTTCGAGAACATCGGCACCGCTGAGTTGTTCGCAGCGCAGAGAGCCGTTGATTCCGAGACGCTTCCTCTTCTTGCATCAAAGGGCGTCACACCGGACTTTGTGACGACGGTCTTCGCCCACACCCTGCATCTCGTTCACGGCACCGATACGCTGCCCGCTCCCACGATTCCGGCGATAGCCGGCGGAAGCGCACGCGATATCGACCTTTTGTTTGGAACCAATGCGGATGAGTACGGCTTTTTCGTCAGCCTGCTGCCCTCCATGGGCGATCAGGCGACTGCTGCACGCTCTGCGCTGGCCGCGCTAGCGCTTGGCGAGGGCGGCGCGCCGGCCGTTGAGTTGTATCGCCAGAACCGTCCGCAAGCTGCGGAACTCGACGTCACGAACGCATTCATGACGGACATGCTGTTCCGCGTGCCGATGATCGGCGTTGCGGAGGCTGCGCTGAAGCACAATACCAACGTCTACATGTACCGCTATGATTACGGCCCGCCCTCGGCGCCCGCAACCCATTGCAGCGAGCTGCCGTTCATGTGGGACACACTTGAAAACCGATCCTTCTGGGACGGCGTCGTGCGGCTCGACAACCCGCCACAGGCATTGGCAGACACCATGCACGGCGCTTGGGCCAGCTTCATCAAGGGCGGCATCCCGACAAATTCAGGTCTGCCGGACTGGCCCCGGTACGATACGCAGCGCCGAGCTACGATGATCTTCGATACCGCTACGCAACTCATCGGGGATCCGGCCGGTGACGAGCGTCGCGCTTGGCCGAGCGCGGACTACATGTGGTGAGACCAGCGCATCACCAACGAAACGCTGCCGCGATTCCCCCCGGGACATATGCTAGGCGCAAGACGCTACGTGCATGTTCAACGCCGTTCACCCGCTTCAATTGGAGCCAACGCTTTTGCGATGCGTGACAGCTGATGCGTGAGCGATGCCGTCCACCCAAAGTGATCGACCGTGGACGTTGGCCTAAGAAACGGAAAACATTGCGTAGATTCCGCTAACCACGAGCACTGCCCCTAGCCGTGTCTCCTACGGAGGACGTCGCGAGATCCGCCAGATTTTGGAAGCATTTCAGCGTTCAGCTGCCGCTTTAGCGTCATAACCGCGCCAGCAAACTTTACCCGACGAGCCAAAGCCAGGACGGCAGCTTATGTCGGAGCGTTTCCCAAGACCGGACGGTCAGGTGTCGGCCCCGAAGCGGCGAGTGCCCTGCACCGTTTCTCCTTCGGCCAATCGCGGCCGAGGAGAACTCACATGGGCCATTCTCAATTCGATGATGCCAGCCGTGAGCGAGCAGCTTGGAATGCAGGAAAGAAGGTAGGAACTAAGCGTCCGCTTACACAGAAACAGATCTGGGCTGTTCGCTTCTTCCTCGATCGCGAGAGACGCATTCGGGACCGCGCGCTGTTCGATCTGGCAATCGACAGCAAGCTGCGCGGCTGCGACTTGGTCAAGATCAGGATCCGCGATCTGGTTGCGGGGGCAGAAATCCGGACCCGTGCGATTGTCGTTCAGCAAAAGACGGGCCGGCCGGTCCAGTTCGAGATCACCAGCGACGTAAGAGCCAGCCTTCTGGCTTGGCTTGAAAGGCGCGGAGGATCGGTCGACGACTATGGATTCCCGAGCCGGATCAATCGCGCCCGCGACATGAGCACGAGGCAGTCCGCCCGCCTGGTTGACGAATGGGTCGCAGCGATTGGGCTGCGACCAGAGGAGTATGGCACCCACTCGCTTCGTCGCACGAAGGCGTCGCTGATCTACAAGGCGACAGGAAATCTCCGCGCCATACAGATCCTGCTTGGCCACTCCAAGATCGAGAACACTGTCCGATATCTCGGCGTCGATGTGGATGCGCTGCTCTTGGCCGAGCGAACTGAAATCTGACATCGAAGCGGTCATCCGCGATGCAATTAGGGGCCGAAATCGGACCGGCGGTTTCTGGAGATTGTATTCAAGAAAGCAGAACAAGCGCAAGTTTCTGGCCGAACAAGCAGCTAAAGCGCCTTCATTCGCACCTGACGCGGACTCTTCCCATATTTACGGGTAAAGCGATGACTGAAGTAGCCGGGATCGTTGAAACCGTTCGCGAATGCTATGTCCTGTATCGTCTGGCTGCGCTGATTTAGGTGTTGGAGCGCGCGGTAGCAGCGATCGAGACGCTCGTTTTCGATCCATTTATGAAGTGACGTTCCTGTGGCGCTGAAAAGCTTGTGCAGGTAGCGAACAGAAATACCCGCCTTTGCCGCAACGACAGAAACCGAAAGCTCCGGATCCGAGAGGTTGACTAGCACGATGCTGCGAATGCGGCGGATGAGATGATCGTGGGATTGCGTGAGGTAATTGCCGCGCGATGAACCGTCATTGGGCTCGGAATCGGCTATGAGGTCGAGAATGGCGGCGGCCAGCGAGTATCCGGCCTGCGGGCCGACACCTGCGGGATCGGCAGCGAGCGAGCCAAGTATCTGGGAGGCTAGGCCGCTGGCACCGCTTTCCCCACGGAATACATGTCCGCACAGCCTGTCGGTACTCAGCCCCCGGTGGACGAACTCGTTGCGCGGAAACCGGACGACGATCCGCCGAACTGGACCATCGAACTCGACAGAATAGGGCAGAGTGGCGTCAACGATGGTGAAGTCCCCGGGCGTCAGCCGGACATCGCGGCCTATGTGGCGGGTTACACCGCTCCCGTCTATCTGCAATGCCAGCAGATAATCCTTGCCATTGTCCCGCCCGATATTGGCAAGGCTTCGTTCGATCACGACGGATTCGCAGTCGACGAACGAACAGTCGAGGAAACCAACCCGGCTCTTTCGAATCTTGGCGTGGTAGGCGTCGGTTTCGGACCGATGCGCCGACAAATCAGCGATCTGGCAGATTGCCTGCTGGAAACTCGTAAATCGGGCGGTCGGATCGACCGCATCGGTGGATAAGACAGTAATCATCGGCACCAACAACCCTGGATACGTTACCGCAGCGATTGGTCTCTCACAAGCCCGCAACGCTACCCATGGGAGTGCACAAACGCAGCATTTGTCGTGCACGATTGCACCACGACATTTGTCCGCGCCGACGCTTTACTAAGGCCAAGCAGTGGTGATCACAACCACGCATTGGGGAATAACGGGATGAACGGTACTTCACGGAAAATGACAGGAGTCGCGCTGATTGCGTTCGCATTGGCCGCGACCACCGCCTTGCCGGCCTCGGCCGTAGATCAGGGCGCCATCGATTTCGCCAGGAAGGTGGTCGATCAGGCCACCAACACGGTGATGTCGCGTGACCCGCTCGGTGCGGGCTCGTCGCGCTGGACCGGCGCCGAGACATCACCGAAACCCGTGAAGGACGCGACGATCGCGGTTGTTCCATGTCCTCTCGCACTCTCGGTCTGCCAGACCGCTCTTGCCGACGCCACAGCCGCCGCCGAAGCCATAGGGTGGAAAGTCATCCCAATAGATTCGAAAGGCGATCCCGCCGTCACTCAAAAAGCCGTCGAGGCGGCAATCAACCGCGATGTGAGTTGCGTGCTTACCATCGGCTCACCTTCGCGAGATATCCGCGCCCAGATCCAGCGCGGGAAGGAAAAGGGGATTGCCTTCGTGACGGGCTTCGCCGACGACCCGAGGGAGTTTGGCGGCGACATCGGCTTCGGCATTGATCAGACCGCAGCGGGCAAGCTTCTTGCGGCTTATGTGGTTGCCAATGGTGGCGGCAATGTCGTCATGTTTACCGCCTCCGCCTTTCCGCAACTGGGGGAGCGTCTCCAGGGGTTCAAGGATTATCTCGCAGAACATGGCGGCGACGTCGCCAAGGTCGTGGAAGACGTGGAGTTCAATGTAGGCGCGGGCGCTTCCGACCTGATCACCAAGACACAGGCGCTGCTGACCAAGCATCCAAAGGATAGCATCCGGTGGGTGCTGGGGCCGTATGACGAAGCGCTCGTTCCGGTGCTCGCAACCGCGCGGCAACGTGACCGGACCGAGATCAAGGCGTTGGGCTTCGACGGCGAACCTGTCGCGCTGGACTCCATCGTTTCCGGCGGCGGTCAGGTCGCGACGATCAGCTGGGGCCTGGAATGGGTGGCCTGGGCCGGCATCGACGAATGCAATCGCGCCATCAACAAGGCCGAGGTCGGCGTGAACAAGGACTTCCCGCTTCAACTGACCATCCAGTCGAATGCCACGCCGGGCAAGCGGTACGATCCGGGCTTCGATTTCAAGGCGAAGTTCCGTGAGATCTGGGCGGCGGCGGAGTAGCCTGCGGAACAGACGCGTCAGGGCCGTCGCGGCGGACATGCAGTCCGCCGCCGGCTTCATTCGCTCGCGGAGCAAGCATCGATATGTCCCTTCTCCAGTTCTCCAACATCTCGAAGACCTTCGGTGAGACCCGTGCACTGAAGGGAGTGGATTTCGATGTGCGCGAGGGCGAAATCCACGCGCTGGTCGGTGAGAATGGCGCGGGGAAATCGACTCTCATCCGGATACTCGCGGGAGATTTCCCACCTGATACGGGTTCTATGATGCTGGCCGGAACTCCGCTGCGGCTCCTGCATCCCAGCGATGCGCTGGCTGCAGGGATCGGCTTTGTCCATCAGCGACCGCCCTTCATTGCCGATCTTTCAATTACCGAGAACTTTCTCCTCGGCCTTCCATATCAACATCGTCGGGCCGGCCTGATCGACTGGAAAGCCCAGCATCGCGAGTGTGAGGCAAGCCTGGCGTCGCTGGGACTGTCCGTCGATCCGCGGACGCCTCTCGCCTCGCTGAGCGCGCATCAACGCCAGATGGTGGCATTGGGAAGGGCGTTGCTCCGCAAGCCCAGACTCCTGGTGCTCGACGAGATCACGGCGTCCCTGTCCGAACCGGAGGTCCGCACCCTCCTTGACACCATCCGCAAGCTGAGGAAGCGGGGCGTCAGCGTCATCTATGTCAGCCATCGCCTTGAAGAGGTCTTCCGGATCGCCGATCGCGTGACCGTGTTGCGCGACGGTCGGCGCATATCGACCACGCGGCTTGACGAGATGACCGAGGCCGGACTGGTGCGCGACATCGTCGGCTCCGACATGCAGGACCTGTTTGCGCGCGAAGACGGACCGGTCGGCCAGAAACGGGAAACGCTGGTTTCAGTTCAGGGGCTCAGCGACAACAGACTTACCGACATAAGCTTTGACATTGCCAAGGGCGAGATCGTCGGGATAGCCGGCCTTGGAGGCTCGGGCCGGTCGCGCATACTGCGGATGATTGCGGGCGCATCGCCGCGAACTGCCGGCGATGTCCTTGTTGAAGGCAGGCCTGCCGCAATCGGCTCGGTGCGGGAGGCGTTGCAGGAGGGCATCGCCCTCGTGACGGAAGAGCGCAGCCATGACGGTTTCGTCGAAACGCTGCCTATCTGGCAGAACGTATCGCTGCCTTGGGGAAGCCGTTTTAAAACAAAGGGCTTTTTGAACCTTCGCGTCGAGCAGCGCAAAACCGAGGAAGCGACGCGACGGTTCTCTGTACGGATGCCCTCGATAAACGCCTCGATGCTGGCCCTATCCGGCGGAAACCAACAAAAGGTGATCTTCGCGCGCTGGGTGCTGGGTCCGGTTCGCCTGCTCCTGCTCGACGAGCCGACGCATGGCGTCGATATCGGCTCGAAGACCCAGATCTATGGCGCCATTCGCGAGCTTGCCCATGAAGGGCGCGGCATTCTGGTGGTGTCTTCCGAACTGGAGGAACTGCAAGCCCTGTGCGATCGAGTCCTTCTGCTGAAGGGCGGGACGATCATCGACGAACTAAGGGGCGCCGATATTTCCAAGGATGCGATGCTGCATCGCCTCCTGTCTTCCTCTGACAGCACAAAGGTCGCCGTATGACGATTCAAGAAATCACCGACACACCGCCCAACACATCGGCGCGCTCGTCATGGATTGGCAGTTTTGACACCGCATCCGCGGCACCCGTAATTTTCCTCGTGCTGCTGATCGTCGGCTTTTCGATCGCCGAACCTGCCTATTTTCCCACGCGCGAAAATTTCGTGACGATCCTCAACGACGGAGCGCTGCTCGCCCTCCTCGCGTGCGGCCTGACGTTGGTCCTGGTCGTCGGCGAATTCGATCTTTCCATCGCTGCGACCGCATCCTTGGCGGGCGCGCTTGCAACTGTCCTGATCACGCAGCTCGGATGGCCGGTCCCGACAGCGTTCCTTGTGGTTCTCGCCAGCGCGCTGATCATTGGAGCCTTCAACGGCGTCCTCGTAACGGTGCTCGAAATCCCGGCCCTGGTTGCGACAATCGGCACGGCAAGCCTGCTTGACGGCGCGACCCTCTGGGTGACCGGTAATTCGGTTATTTTCATGGGCTTCACCGACGCTTTCATATGGTACGGTTCCTGGCGCATCGCCGGGTTGCAGGCGCCCTTCTTCTATCTCCTGGCTTTGGCGATACTGATCGCCATAGCGCTGCGCTATACGGTGACAGGGCGTCATCTGTACGCGACAGGCGGCAATCGGGCGGCCAGCCGTATGGCCGGAATTCGGGTCAACCGAAACGTACTTCTCGCCTTCGTTGCCTGCGCCGTCCTGGCGAGCATCACCGGCTTCATGTACACCGCCAGGCAGGGTTCGCTTACCCCTTTGTTCGGCACGTCGATGATGCTCCCGGCCTATGCCGCGGCATTCCTTGGGTACGTGACCCTTGCCAACCGGCGCTTCCACATCCTCGGCACGGTAATCGGCGTTTACATCATCGGGACCGGAACGCTCGGCCTGCTTCTGATCGGCGCTCCGGCCTATTCGCAGCAACTGTTCGCGGGAGCCGTGCTTATCGCTGCGACCGGTGGCTCACGCGTCCGCCACCTGCTGCGCAAGTGAAGTCTGTCATGCCTGGTCTCGCTACAATCGAAACGAGTTTCGTCGGGTCATCGCCCCGGATAGCGGTGGAGAGCGTCGGCAAGGGAGAGCTCGTCGTCTTCATGCACGGCATCGGCGGCAACCGGCGGAACTGGCGTGACAATCTGCCGGTTTTCGGAGAGCATTTCCGCGCCGTCGCCTGGGACGCCAGGGGTTATGGCGACAGCGACGACTACGAAGCGGCGTTGCGGTTCAGGGATTTCGCCGACGACCTGGCCAGAGTCCTCGATCATTTTGGCGAGGAGCGCGCGCATATCATCGGGCTGTCGATGGGGGGGCGCATCGCTATGGATTTCGCTCATTCCTACCCTCACAGGCTTAGTACGATTACCTTGTGCGCGACCAACACTGGTTTTTCCCGCTTCACGCCGGAGGCCCGAGCGGAATTCATCCGGTCCCGCAAAGAACCGCTGATGAGTGGCAAGGAACCAGCCGACATCGCCGAACCCGTAGCGCGATCGCTGATGGGCCCGAAGGCGTCCGAGGCGGCGTTGGCGCAACTCGTAGACAGCATGTCGAGACTGCACAAGCACAGCTACATAAAGAGCATCGAGGCGCTGGTGAATCTCGACACTCATGCGGGCCTCGACCACATTACCGTGCCCGTCCATGTGATGTGCGGGGCGGACGATCCGCTCACCCCGCTCTCCATGTCCAAGGAGATCGCGCAGCTCATTGCGCATGCGACGCTGACCGTGGTGCCGGATGCCGGCCATCTTCTCAACATCGAGAATCCGGTAGAATTCAACAATGCCGCGCTGAACTTCCTGCTTCGCCACAAGCAGACATAAAGGTCGGCCAGATCCACGCCAGAGAGCCAGGGGAAAAACGATGCCAGAACAAACAGCGAAATTCGGTGGGGAGACCGGAATCGACCCGAAGATCGCCGCCCGGATATCCGACGGAAAAGCCTGGGAACCGCTTCCCGACGACATCTTCGTCATAGATGGGGTAGCGCATACCTACAATCATACGCCCGACAACCTAATACCCGGCTCATATGCCCCCATGATGACGCAGATGTTGTGGGGGATCCACGAGTTCTACACGCCGCGCGACACGCCCAAATGGCTTGTCCCGCAACAGCATCGGATCATGCAGGACGCCGATCTGATCGGCCATTCGCTCTTCGGCGAGAGCCAGGTCGATGCCTGCGTCTATCACCACCTGCCGATCTTCAACCTGTTCAAGGATGGCGGCGGTCCGCTCTACGTCGGCAAGGAGATGCGCGAGCGGTGGCCCGGACGCGTCCTCATCTATGGCGGTATCAGCCCCTATCACGACAACGTGCTGGATGAGATCGACCGCTTCCTGGACGAGGAGAAAGTGTCGGCCTTCAAATTCTACCCGCTTGATCTCGTGGGCGGCACGGTGCGCGGCACCAGGATGGACGACGAGAAACTGATGTTTCCGCTTTACGAGCGGATGCTCAAGCGCGGCATCAAGACCGTTGCCATGCACAAGGCAATCCCGTTCGGTAACGTCGGCCACGAGTATTTCATGGTCGATGATGTCAACGATGCCGCGACCAGTTTCCCGGAGATGAACTTCGAAATCTTCCACGGTGGCTTTGCCTTCCTCGAGGATACCGTGCTGAAGGCGACCTACAATTCCAACGTGACGATCAACCTTGAGGGCACAAGCGCCCTGATCTTCTACGCCCCGGAACGGCTAGCCCACATACTGGGTTCTCTGGTTCAGGCGGGCGCTGCGGATCGCATCGTTTGGGGAACCGGCGTGCCGGTCATCCATCCCCAGCCGTTCTTGGAGGCTTTCTGGAATTTCCAGATTCCGCTCAGCATGCAGGAAGGTTATGCCTATCCAGCGCTGACTCCCGAGATCAAGCGCATGATGCTTGGAGGGACACAGGCGCGTATCCTCAACCTCGACGTGGAAAACCTAAAGCGGGTTGCCGCAACCGACGAGTTTGCGAAACGCGACCGGCTCGCCGAACCGTGGACAAGCGGCAGGGGGACGGAATGATGGATATGCGTAGCGCGGTCGAGGACGCCCTGGATCAGATCATCGATCCCTGCAGCGCCGGGATCGGCAAGCCGGTCGGGCTTGTCAGGATGGGGCTGATCAAGGAACTCGATCTTGCGATGGAGGGCGACGCTGTAGCAGTAAGATTGCAGCTGCGCGTGACGTCGCCCTGCTGCATGATGGGCCCCAGCTTCACGGCGCAAGCCAAGGAGAAGCTCATGAGCCTGCCCGGCATCTGTTCGGTCGAGGTGACCATCTCCCCGGAGATCGACTGGACGCCGGGCCACATGGCCCCGTCCTATCGCGCCACCCTCAGCGGTCCGCGGATTGGCTACCCGGAGGCATAGCAAGGTCTTGCCCGATCGGATCGTCCTGGGCCAGCGCGCATGGCTGCGACGATGAGCCCTCGTAACCCATGTCCTGCTCCGCTGGCTGACGCGGACGACATTTGCAGGCTCGACGCACGGCAACTGGCCTCGGCTTACGGGTCGGGATCGTTGTCGCCCGTCGAAGTGATCCATGCCGTGTTGAAGCGGGCAGACGTGGTGGATGCGCGCTTCAATGCTTTCACCAGGATCGATGTCGAAGGGGCATTGCAGGCAGCCCGACTCTCCGAGCAACGCTAGAGAAGGAAGGCTCCGCTGTCCGCAGTGGACGGCGTGCCGCACGACGGTCAAAGATATCCTCTGGGTCGAAGGCTGGCCGGTCAGCTATGAAAGCTACGCCGTAGAAGATCGTGAATGCATCGCAGACGCGCCGGCCGTTGGACAGCTTCGAAGGAGCGGCGTAATCTTCGTTGGCCAGACCACTTACCCGGAATTCGGGTGGGAAGCCGTCACCGACAGCCCACGCCGGGGCATAACGCGCAATCCCTGGGACGCCACGAAAACGCCCGGCGGTTCCTCGGGCGGGGCGGCGGTAGCCGCCGGTCGCTGAAGGCCCCAGCGCTCAATGGCAGCTATCTCAACCTCGACGCCGGAAACCAGACTGGCTGGAAACGGCCCCATGGCAGTCGTTCCATGATCCATGTCTGAAGCGCTCCCGGCTTGATGTCATGGATAAGCGCACAAACGATTTCGCATTCGACATCATGCGTCGTCAGCGCCTTCGTGAACTCCGCGAGCATCCGATCGGTTCGACATGAGGATCCTCCTGTTAGGGGTATACCCAACGTAGCGAGGAACGTCGGGGGTAGCCTCTCGATCCTTCCTTCAGGTGAAATGCGCGAACACTTGGCTTTGAAGGAACGGAGGCGGTTCGAGCTAGGTGGTTTGTCGTCGTGATGCGTGGACCATCGCGCCCGTGCCGACGCGATGGTCCTCCGTTTCAGATTGACCGGTCGTCGGTCCGTCTAACCGGGCGGCTCTTGCGCCGATGGACGTCGGGCCCCGGCGCGATCTTCGCGCGACCCTCGATATAAGCCTGGCGGCGCTGCTCCAGCCATGCTTCGACCTCTTCTAGGTCCCACACGACGCATCGCGGCGTGAGATTGAAGCGGCGAGGGAATTCGCCTCGCTTCTCCATCTCGTAAATGGTGCTGTCGGCGAGCGGCACGATGAGCCGCAATTCGTGCCGCCTGATCGTTCGCGGCAGGCCCGTTAGGACGGTTGCGGGACCCGAATATCCAACTGGATCTTTGTCACCGTCATCATGATAGGGCATCATCAGGACGCGTACGCGGCTTGGCTTCTTACTCATGTCTTCCTCCTGTGGTTGGAGGGTGTTTGATAAACCTCGAATTCGCCTGTTCGCGAGGGCGTGGAGATGCTGATGAAGGGGCGCTGGCGGTACTTTTGAAAGCATTCGCGCTCCCTCTGTCAGATATGGACGTGCACCTAGACGGCCGATAGTAGTCGATAGATGGGCTGCAGGGGCGAGGGGAAACTCTCCAACGAAATCAAGAGCGTAGCTATTTGACGGCCCGTAGGTCGATAGTATCTGGGCTCAAAAAAAATTTCCTGAGTAAATTCAACGTGTTAGCAGAGTCACGAACAATCGAGTGGGAGTGAGGGTGCAAACGGCGGCGACAGCGGAGTTTCGGTGGTGAATTCCGCCGTCGTGCAAGGTCATTGCATAGCTCATTCCGCTGCGTTGGTGTTCTCCATCTCTGCCTGGCGAGTTCGATCTGCCCCCATAGCAAACATCATCGCAAGATCGTAGAACATCTCTCCAAGGGAGATGCCGATGCAGCTATCCAGACGCTCGTCACAACCTTGAAAGAGGTCCAGCGCAGCCTCGACTTTGAATACGGCTCCGAGAAAAATGGCGAACTACGATTGTCTTCCAGATGATGGAGCGAAACTCGTAAGGGCGTGGTTGCAGAGGCAAAGTTTGCCTGAGGCTGAGCGCGCCGGCAGGTCAGGGACTTTGCCGGCGCGGTGTCGGTGCGAATTGCCTTGGAGTTTCACGCTGTGGACAATGAAGCGAAGTTGTCGCGTATGTAGCCTGCGGTGCGTAGCGCCAGCGCTGAGATGGTCGGTGTCGGGTTCACTGTTCCGCCAGTCGTCAGGACACTTCCGTCTACGATGAAGAGATTAGGGACCTCCCAACTTTGGGCCCAACCATTGACCACTGAGTTTTCCGGGTTCTTGCCCATCCGGCACGTGCCCAACATGTGCCAGGCGGGCGTTCGATATACGCCAGCCTGGTCACGGTAGTCCTGGAGGCGGTACTCGACGGCGCCGCATGCTTGCGCAAGATCCTTCAGCCGATCAAGCATGTAGTTCATCATGCGCTTGTCGTTCTCGCCCGGCACATACTGTACCTTTGCCCCAGGCATTCCGTCTGAATCTGTTCGGGTGGTGTCAAGCGTCACGCGGTTTTCCGGGTTGGGAAGGTCATCCCCGATGGCAAAGACGCCGATCGAATGGCCGAAGTGTTTCTCGAACCACTGATGGTGGTGGGTACCCCAGGGTGCGCGGGCCGAGGAGAACCATCCCGCCGCCAACTCGCCTGCTGATGGGGTCGAGGTGACACAGTTGAGATTGAAGCCATTTACGAAACCGCGTGATATGTCGGTTTCCGCAAACTCGCGGGAGATGAGCGAGGCGGCAAAGCCAACATGGCCGTCGATGGGGCCGTTGACCCACATTTCGGAAGCAACAAGCGTGTGGTGCAGCAGGTTGCGGCCGACCTGGTCATTGCCGTTGGCCAGGTTTTCCGAGGCGAGCAGAAGCCGCGGCGTTCCCACGCCGTTTGCTGCGACGACGACGATTCGTGCCTTCTGAAACAGGACCTGGCCGGTCTTGCGATCGACATAATGTACGCCGGTGGCGCGGCCATCGGCTCCTTTCTCAATCTTGAGAACGCGGGCCTGGGTTCGCAAGTCGCACCCGGCGCGGATAGCCTTGGGCCAGATCGATGTCGCAAACTCATTCATCGAGCCGCGAGGACAGCCGTTGCATACGCCGCAGTTGTTGCAGCCAGGGCGGCCGTCATAGTCTTCAGAGATGACGGATGCCTCCACGGGCCACCAGTGCCAGTCGAGCTCGTCAAAACCTGCCGAGAGCCGCCGCGCGACGGCAGACACAGGCAATGGCCGCGTCGGGCAGCGCTCGCGTGGCGGCATCGCCCGGTCTCCTGACAGTCCCGAGACGCCTATGATCTTGTCGGCAAGTTCATAGAAGGGGGATATGTCTTCATAGGTGATGGGCCAGTCGGGCTGCAGTCCGTGCTCGGTCCCCTTTCGGAAGTCCGACGGACGATACCGGGGCCATAGACCACCATAAACATTGGTGGATCCTCCCACGGCATTCCACATCAGGATCTGTGACGAGTCGGAATTGACGGGATAATCATCGGCATGTTCGCGCTTGTTGACATCAGGGTTCCAGCCGGTACGCCTTTGCCAGGACCAGTCCGCGAGGCGATGCGGCCGGTCGGCAGCATTCACCCACGATCCTTGCTCGAGGCACACCACATCCAGTCCTGCCTGTGCGAGCACCAGCGCTGCCAGAGACCCGGTAGCCCCGGCACCGACAATCAAGATGTCACAAACTTGCTGTCTGCTCATCGCTCCAGCCCCCATTTGGTTGTCTTCACTGCGTCGAGATCAAGCGACGACAGGTCGAGCGGTGCTACCTCTTCGGTTCGCAAGTAGGATCCACGACCGTGACGCGGCGTATCGCGTTCAAGGTCAAAGACAGGCATGGCATAACCGACTTCATGGGAGGATGCGTGGTAGGGGCGTCCGCTGGCCCGGATCGCCTCGATAACGGCTGGCATCTCGTAGTATGCGAGCACTGCCGCGGTGTAGATCTGTTCGAACAAAGCCGGCTGCGTATCGGAAAATCTTTGCACAATCGCCGCACGATTGGCTGTTCCGGGCAAACCGTCCGAACTGCGATCGAGAGACGTGGATAGCTGCTCAAGGATGCGCGATGGCTGCCCGCTAAACAAGCGCAGCATGACCACGCCGTGCACCCCGACATCCGAGGCTGCCGGCCATCGCGTGTCGCCCGGAATAAGTTCATCAACCAAGTGCTTGAGCATGTTTTCCTCGGCATAGGGGTGAAGTAGATACGGTCGCTTCAAGATGGAGGATGCGTTGCCGTCCCGAGGTGCAAGAGGCACCCGCGACCGGCAGGCGAAGGCGCTTACATGATCAGTTGCGCCGCCTTTTCGGCGATCATGACCGCTGCTGCATGCGTGTTGCCGGAGATGATTGTCGGCATGATCGAGCAATCGGCGATGCGCAGCCCCTCAATGCCGTGTACGCGCAATTGCGGGTCGACCACTGCCATGTCGTCATTGCCCATTCGAGCCGTACCGACAGGATGAAAGATCGTCGTGGCAATGTCGCCTGCGGCATGCGCGAGCTCCTCGGGCGCCTGTATGTGCACGCCCGGCTTGAATTCCTGGGGGAGGAATTGCGCCATGCGTTTGGTTTCCATCAGTCTGCGGGCGATGGTTATTGATGCGACGGCGACTTCACGGTCGCCTTCGGTGGACAGGTAGTTGGGCGCGATTTGCGGATGATCGCCGGGCCGGGCGGAGACGATGCGCACGTGACCGCGCGATTCCGGCCTGAGATTGCACACCGATACGGTGACTGCCGGGAAGCTGTGCAGCGGCTGGCCGAAGGATTCCAAGGAGAGCGGCTGGACATGGAATTCGATGTTGGGCGTGTCGAAGCGCGCATCGGATTTCATGAAGATGCCGAGCTGGCTCGGCGCCATCGACATCGGCCCCGAGCGCTTCAGGGCATATTCGAGCGCGATCAGGGCTTTGCCCGTGAGGCTGGCCTGGCGCTCGTTCAGCGTGTCCGCTCCCGAAACCTTGAATGCGGTCCTGATCTGCAGATGGTCCTGCAGGTTTTCACCTACGCCGGGCAGGTTGTGTATGACCTCGATGCCGTGATGCCGCAGAAGCTCCTGCGGTCCGACGCCCGACAATTGCAGCAGCTGTGGCGTGCCGATCGCTCCCGCGGAGAGGATGAGTTCGCCCTCCACCTTCACATGCGCGGGCTTGCCGCCGAGACTGAGGTCCAGTCCCGTAACCCTGCGGCCGGAAAACATCATGCGTTCGGCTTGCGCATGGGTGAGTATCGTAAGGTTCCTGCGATGCCGCACCGGCTTGATGAAGGCGCGAACGGCATTGAAACGGAAACCGGATTTCTGGTTCACCTCGAAATAGGAAGAGCCGAAATTACTGCCGTTGTTGAAATCGTTGACCTTCGGCACGCCGAGTTCTTCGGCAGCCTCGCGCACCGCGTCGAGGATCGGCCAGCTCAGGCGCTGGCGCTCCACCCTGAGTTCGCCGCCCCGTCCGTGGAACTGGTCGGAAAGGCTATGATGGTCCTCCGACTTCCTGAACAGCGGCAGCACGTCGTCCCAGCCCCAGCCCGGATTGCCGAGCTGGCGCCAGTGGTCGTAGTCGGCGGCCTGGCCGCGCATGTAGATCATGCCGTTGATGGACGAGCAGCCGCCCATCACCCTGCCGCGTGGATAGGCGAGGGAGCGGCCGTTCAGGCCTGGCTCCTTCGCTGTCCGGTAGCCCCAGTCCGTACGTGGATTGCCCATGCAGTAGAGATAGCCGACCGGGATGTGGATCCAGTGATAGTTGTCCGAACCGCCTGCTTCCAGAAGCAGCACGCGCTTGCCCGGGTCCGCGCTCAGCCGGTTTGCAAGCGTGCAACCGGCCGAACCAGCCCCGACGATGACATAGTCATAGCTGCCGATGTCAGTACGCATGGTCATCCGATGAACGCTCTTAGACGACATGTTCCGCGGCAACGCCCCGGAGATCCATCTCGTATTCGAGATCCACGACGGGCGGATTGTTGTAGTGCCAGGTCAGGCCGGCACGCGCCGCACCGCGCTTGACGATTTCGTCGGCCAGGAACGGGTAGAGGTTGTGCACGGTGTAGACTTGGACCGCCGTCGCGTTCTCCCAGCCGAAGCCCAGCGTCGCGGCACGACGCTCCATTTCCTCCAGCACGAACTTGGCCTTGGTGCGCAGGCCGTGGGCTGAGAGATCGCCACGGCTGACGATGTGGTCGCGATAGGCGGCATGGCCTTCGGGCACCTCGGCGGATCCGGAAATGACAAAGGAAGGCGCGGTCTCTGCGGTCGGCAAGGTAAACGAGAACGCATAGATCGACGGCACTGGCGGTGGTGCGATCTGCGGACAGACATTGCTGCGCGCCACGGGATTGTGGCCCGTCTCAAGCAGGCCCCACGCCTTCAGCGTCTTGGTGTAGCTGCTGTTGAAGGCAACGAAACCCTCTTCGGTAAAGGGTGCCGGGGAGCGCAGTTCGCATGCGGCAAATGCCGTGAGAGGACGGTCCGCGGCCGTGATGATCTTCTCGATCTCGGCAAAACCTTCTGCAAATGGCAATGGCTGGGCAAACCGCACGCGTTCCAGGCGAAAGCCCGGCAAGGCCGCCACGCCGCCCGAATATTGCGACACACCCTTGATGAACCGGTAGCCGCCAGACGTAAAATCAATCACTTCGCCCATAGTGTCTCTCCTGAAAAATGAAAATGCCAGATGGGCCTGTCGCCATCGGGATAAACAAACGCGCCCCTCGCCAAGTGCCGGCTGAGCCGACAAGGCAGGCACAGCCGTGTTGCACGCATTGCCGCTAGGCGCTTGGCATGGTTTCCCGCGCAATATGGTTGCGCAGCAGGCCGACACCTTCGATGTCGACTTCGACAAGATCGCCCTCCTTCATGAAGAGGGGCGGTACGCGCGCGAACCCCACACCGCCGGGCGTGCCCGTTACGATGACGTCGCCGGGGGAGAGCGGGGTGATGCGCGAGACGTAGGCAATCAGTTCAGCCACGGAGTGGATCATCTGGCTGGTGCGCGCCATCTGGACGGCTTCGCCGTTCAGCCGGCAACTGATAGCAAGGTCCTGCGGGTCCGGAATCTCGTCTGATGTGACCAGGAACGGCCCGAATGCGCCGGTGGCCGGGAAATTCTTGCCCGGCAAGAACTGCGACGTGTGGACCTGCCAGTCACGAACCGAGCCGTCATTGTAGCAAGAGTAGCCGGCGACATGATCCAATGCGGCATCCGCAAGGATGTTGCGGCCGCTTCTGCCGATGATGACGGCGAGCTCCGCCTCGAAGTCGAACTGGGTGGACACCGATGGCATCAACATCGGCTCGCCATGCGCGCATTGGGAGTCGGCGAAGCGGGCAAACAAGGTCGGATGCTGTGTCGGCGCATGGCGGGTCTCGACCATGTGGTCGTGGTAGTTCAGCCCGACGCAGATGATCTTTCCCGGGTTGGGAATCGGCGCCTGCAACACGATGTCGGCAAGCGGCAGCTCGGGGCTGCGGCCCATGGCCTGCGTGCAGCGCTCAAGGAAGTCATCAGTGGCCAACAGACTGGCCAGCGTTGGAAAGCTGTCGCCAAGGACGCTGCTGATGGCGATGACGCGGTCGTCCGCCACCACGCCATATCCGGCTCGGCCGTTATGGAGATAACTACAAAGTCGCATCGTTCCTCACTGCGATTGGCTGGAGTTCGGTCCGGGGACCGGGCGGCCGGCGTGATGCCGGCGCGCGTTTGATTGTCGGTGTGGCGGGCCGGGTGGACGCTCCAGCCCGGCCTGTTCCTCAGCTGATGTCGAACGTGATCGTCTTGACGTCGGTGACTTCGCGCAGCGTGTGCTTGCCGCCGAGGCGGCCCAGGCCACTGGCCTTGCCGGAGGCGCCGCCAAACGGCAGGTGAAGTTCCCAGTAGCAGCTCGCACTGTTGATGTTGACGAGGCCGGCTCGCAGCTTTTCACCGAATGAAAAGGCGCGGCTCAAGTCGCGCGTGAACACACTGGCGGCGAGTCCGTGCGATGAAGCATTAGCGGTATCGAGCAGGTCGGCGTCATCGGCACAAATCACCAGGGGCGCCACGGGACCGAAGGTCTCGGAAGTGTTGAGCAGCGCCTTGCGGTCGACGCGTCCCATGACCGTGGGGTGGTACAACAGACCCGCCCCCTTCTTTCCGCCGGTGAGAAGGTTTGCCCCGCGGGCCAAGCCGTCCGCCACATGTTGTTCGACCTTGGCGACCACCTGGGGGTTGTTCAGCGGCCCCATCGTCGTCTCCGCGAGCAGCGGATCGCCAAGGCGGATCGTCTCTGCGATGCCTGCGATGCGGGCGGCGAGGGCGTCGTGGTTCTTTTCGGTGACGAGGATTCGGCCGGTGGCGGCGCAGACCTGTCCGGCATTGAAGAAGCAGCCAAAGGCGGCAGCCTGCGCCGCACGATCGAGATCCGCGTCATCGAGCACGATGACTGGTCCGTTGCCGCCGAGTTCCAGCAGCATCGGCTTGCCGGCTCCACGCTTTGCGATGGCGCTTCCGGTCTGCGGACTGCCGGTGAAACCGATCCCATGCGTGCCGGGGTTGGAGACGATCTCGTCGCCGACAACCGCGCCCGGGCCGAGGACAAGGTTTACCGCTCCATCGGGAAGGCCAGCTTCGGCGATGCATTCCATCAGCTTGACGGCACAAAGCGATGTCGTCGGCGCAGGCACCCAAACCACCGCATTGCCTGCGGCTAGACAGGGCGCGAGGTACTCGACCGGAATGTTGATCGGGAAATTCCAAGGCGTCACGATCGCGTAGACGCCGCGTGCCTGGCGGAAGCTTATGGCCCTTTTGCCTGGCGTCTCGACCGGGATGAACTCGCCTTCGAGCCATTTGATCAGTTCACCGGCTTCCCGGAATCCGGTGGCGGCTGCATCGATCTCGCCATAGGCTTCCGACGCCAGTGGCTTGCCTTGTTCGCGGGCAAGGGTAAGGGCGAGCTCGCCTCGGCGCTTCTCGATGACATCGGCGACGCGATTGCAGAGACGTGCTCGATCCCATGCCGACATCTTCGACAATGCATTGTGACCGGCTTCAGCCGCCTTGATCGCATCCTGCGCGTCGGGGCGGTCGCCCTCGGCAAGCACTGCCAGGAGTTTGCCGTCATAGGGCGACCGCGCTTCAAACGTCTGACCGCTGTGCGAGGGCGTCCACTTGCCCGCTATGAAATGCTGCGCCTGAACTACGCTGTGTTCCATCGTCGTTGTTCCGCTTGGATTCTTACTGGGATTGCATGGGATGGCTGCCGCCCGCGGGGTCGATCTGGCGACCCTTCACGATGAGGCGATCGCACGCCAGCCTTGTCGAAACGTCGAGGCCTTCGCCGGCCGCGTCCCTGAAGGTCCAGGGTTCGACCCGCCATTTCAGTACGGCAACATTGGCTTCGTCGCCGACGGCGATGCGGCCTAGGTCGGGACGGCCGATCACCTTCGCCGGATTGGCGCTGCCGGCGGCAAGGGCCGTCGTCTGGTCCACGCCGAGCGCAATCATCTTGTTGATCGTCGTCAGAAGGTCGTAGGCAGGACCGTTGACCGAAAGAGAATGGATGTCCGAACTGATCAGGTCGGGCACGAAGCCTTCGGCCAGCATCTCGCGGCAGACACGGAAGGAAAATCCGCCCATGCCATGGCCGATGTCGAAGTGTACGCCGCTCTCGCGAGCCCGCCATACCGCCTCGCGGACGCGGCCATTTTCGGTCGCGGCATTCGGATCCGGCCGGCAGCAATGGGTGATGATGTCGCCTGGACGCAGGCGTTGCAGGACTTCCTCGATCGAGGGAGGGTCAAGGTCGACGTGGCACATCACTGGCAGCTTGAGCCGCTCGGCCACCTCAAGTGCCACCTCGAGAGCGGCGCCGCCGTTTTCGCCGGAAGCCTTGCGGCCGGCACGCACCTTGATGCCGACGATTTGCTCCGGATAGGCCTGCGCGGCCTCGATGCAGCTTTCGGCGTCGACGAGGCGCATGTCGCAGCATTCACCGACCATCACGCGCTTGGAGAAGCCGAAGATTCCCGGAAACGAGATGTTGAGGAAGGCAAAGGCGTGGAAGGGCAGGGGTTCGAAGATGAAGGTTTTCAGGCCTTCGAAGTTTCCTGCTCCGGCCGAACCGGCGTCAACGAAGGTTCCGGTCGCGGATCGATGCGCAACCAGTTCGGGCCGCACGCCCAGCGAGGTGGCGCCCCAGTAGATATGCGTGTGGATGTCGGTCAGCGCCGGCAGGACGATTGCGCCTCGCGCATCGACGACGATATCGTCCGGGCGCGACAGGCCAGTGCCGATGGCGGCAATGCGACCGTCAACAATGGCGACGTCGGCAATTGCGCCCGTTGTGTCGCCGAAGGCCAAGACGTGGCCGCCCTGTAGAATTGTCCGTCGTGCCATTGGCGAGTTCGTCTCCGGTAGGGCCCCTTGCGGCACCTTTAGGTGGCCTCGGGCCGTTCAAATGGGTCAGTGATCTGTCATCAAAAAAGCACATACTGACTGGTCAGTCAATATTGACAACGACACCATTTTCATTCCAGATGGCTGCGTCATTCGACATCTGCAGCACCATTTGGGAGGTACTCATGGGCAAGAAGTTTTTGGCCGCGTTGATTGTTGGTACGGCCACCGCAGCAGCGTTGCTGCACTCCGGTAGCGCTTGGGCCAAGGAAACAGTTCGGGTCAGAGTCGCGGAATACAGCACGAAAACGGGCCCGTTTTTCCAGGGGCTGGCGGAAAAGTTCAATGCAGCCAATCCTGACATCGAGGTCAAGATCGAGCATCTGCCCTGGCCGGAGATGCAGCAGCAGCTGGTGAGCGACATTTCAGCCGGTACTGCGCCCGATATCTCGCATATGGCGACGCGCTGGATGGCGGGATTTGCCAAGGATGGCGCGCTTGCCCCGATCGAAGGCCTGATGTCGCCCGGCTTTGCCGACACCTTCGTGCCGACCTATCTCGACCTTCAGAAGCAGGGCGACCATACCTGGGGACTGCCGATTGCGGCATCGGTACGGGGGCTGTTCTACAACAAGAAGCTGCTCGAGCAGGCGGGGATCGCAAAGCCGCCGGCAACCTGGGACGAAGCGTTCGAGGCGGCGAAGAAGATCGATGCGCTGGGCGATGGAGTCTATGGCATTGGCGTTCAGGGCCGGGATCTGGATACCGAAGGTTATTGGTTCTACAGCCTCTGGACCCATGGCGGCGCCATCCTGGGGCCGGACGGCAAGAGCGGCTTCGCCTCGCCTGAGGCCGTGACGGCGACCAACAACTATCTGCGCATGATCAAGGCGAATGTCACTCAGCCGGGCGTCACCGGTTCGAGCCGCGAGGACCTGCAGAATCTCTTCGCCGCCGGAAAGATGGGCATGGTCCTGTCGGGTCCCTGGTTCAATGCGCAGCTCGCCGAACAGGGCAAGGATGTCGAGTACGGCATCAGCCGCATTCCGGTCGCCACGACCGAGGCGACCTATGGCGTCACCGACACCATCGCGGTCCTTGAATCCTCGAAGGTGAAGCCACAGGCGATGAAGTTCCTGGAGTTCATCTTCAACAAGGAAAACAGGCTTGAATTCGGCAAGCTCGAAGGCTTCGTGCCCGTCCTGAAGGCGGAATCGACCGAGCCCTTCTTCACCGAGAACCCGAAGATGTCGGTGTTTCTGGAAATGGGATCGATGGCAAAGTTCGCGCCGCTGTTCCCGCGTTGGGAAGAGATGGCGGATGGCCTCAAGACCGAACTGTCCAGGATTTACTCGGGTGAGGTTTCGGCCGAGGAGGGCCTGAAGCAGGCCGCCGCGAAGATGGACGCGATTCTTGCCGAAGAAGAATAAGTCCTGAAATCGTCGCCTGCGAGCGATCCCATTCTACTCAGGTGGCGTGACGACCACGCCACCGCTCTTCCTCAAAGGTAAAGCGCGTATGCCGGGAATTGAGAAGACCGCTCCCAGACGGGCCGCAAGCGCTGGCCGGTCGAGCAAACTCGGGCTGCCGGGGCCGGCCTTCGCGCTGATCCTGATTGCGCCTTGTCTGCTGCTTTCGGTCGCCGTGATCGGCTATCCGATATTCGACGTGATCCGCATGTCGCTCTTTGACGTGAGCCGTACTGGTGTTGTCCGCGAGTTTGCTGGCCTTGCCAACTTTGCCAAGGCGTTCGCCGACCCGGTTTTTCTCCAGGCCGCGCGCCAGACGGTGATCTGGACCGTCTGCGTGGTCGGCGGAACCCTGCTGGTTTCGGTGCCGATTGCCTTGATCCTCAATGAGGATTTCTACGGCCGGACAATCGCCCGGACGATCGTGCTGCTGCCGTGGGCCATCTCGCTGGCGATGACGGCGGTGGTCTGGCGCTATGTGGTGAATGGTGACTTCGGCACGCTCAACATGACGCTGGCCGCACTTGGCCTGCCGTTCGAGAATTATCCGTGGCTGGCGGACGCCAGGATGGCGTTCCTCATCGAGATACTGATCGGAATTCTGGTGTCGGTGCCGTTTACGGTGACCATTCTTCTCGGTGGGCTGACGTCCATCCCGGAGTCCCTGTACGAGGCCTCCGCCATCGACGGAGCCGCGTCGACCAAGAGCTTCTACTACATCACGCTGCCGTTGCTGTGGCCGTTCATGCAGATCGCGCTCGTCCTCAATGTCATCTATGTTTTCAATTCTTTCCCGATCATCTGGATCATGACCAATGGCGGTCCCGCCAACCGGACCGACATTCTGATCACCTACGTCTACAAACAGGCTTTTGCGTTCGGCAAGCTGGGCAACGCAGCAGCTGGCTCGATGGTCATGTTTGCAATCCTTCTGGTCTTTGCCCTCGTCTATCTGTTTCTGACCAAGTCGCAGGGAGCGCGCAACGATGACTAAGGCGAAGAAAAGTCTCGTGTGCTGGGCGCTTCTGTCGCCCTTCCTCCTGGTCGTTCTGTTTCCCTATGCAACGATGCTGTCGACGTCGTTGAAGCAGAAGGATGAGATATTCACCTTCAATCGGACCTGGTTGCCGCGCGAACTCTATCTCGGCAATTTTGCCGAACTCCTGTTCGAAAAGGGTTTTGGACGGGCATTGGCAAATTCGCTTGCGATCAGCATCGGGGCGACAGTTCTGTCACTTGCCGTTGCCATACCTGCCGCCTATGCGCTCACCCGGATGAGGGTGCCTGCCAAAGGCGCGCTGACCAACTACCTGCTTATCACCCAGATGATCTCGCCGATCGTCCTGATCGTCGGCCTGTTTCGAATGTTTGCCTATTTCGGCCTGGTCAACAGCCTGCTGTCGGTCATCATCGCGCACAGCGCCTTCTTCATGGCCTTTGCCGTTTGGATGCTGCAGAGCTATTTCGCGACCATTCCAAAGGATCTCGAGGAGGCGGCATGGATCGACGGCGCCGGCCGGTTCAGCGCCTTCGTCCGGGTCTTCCTGCCGTTGTGCCTTCCCGGCATCGTCGTCACGGCAATCTTCACCTTCGTCAATTCCTGGAACGAGTACGCAATGTCGCTGACGCTGCTGCGTCAAGTCAGCCAGCAGACCGCGCCGGTTCAGATCGCATTCCTGACAGGCACTCTCTACCAAATTGAATGGCATCTCATCATGGCCGCGACGTTGCTTGCGTCGGTGCCTGTCGCAATCGTCTTTGCATCCATCCAGCGCTACCTCATCGGGGGAATGGCGCTTGGTGGGGTCAAGTAGGAGGAGCTGAATGGCTTCGATCAATCTCAGCAATATTCGCAAGCAATATGGTTCGGTCACGATCATAGACGACGTCAGTATCGCAATCGAGGATCGCGAATTCGTCGTTCTGGTCGGCCCGTCGGGATGCGGCAAGTCCACGCTCTTGCGGATGATCGCTGGACTGGAGTCCATCTCGGCAGGCACCATAGCCATCGACGGTGAGGTCGTTAACGACATCGGACCGCAGAGGCGTGATCTCGCGATGGTGTTTCAGACCTATGCGCTTTACCCGCATATGACGACCGCGCAGAATATCGGCTTTCCCCTGAAGCTACGCGGCGCCAGCCAGGACGAAATTGGACGTTCTGTCGCCGAAGTTGCCAACACGCTGCATCTCGATGCGCTTCTTGATCGGCAGCCGCGTGCCCTTTCGGGAGGACAGCGCCAGCGCGTCGCGATGGGCAGGGCGATGGTGCGAGAGCCCAGGGCTTTCCTTTTCGACGAACCGCTGAGCAATCTCGACGCGAAACTCAGGCACCACATGCGCATCGAGCTCCGCCAGTTGCACAAGTCGTTGGGCGCCACGTCGATCTATGTCACGCACGACCAGATCGAGGCGATGACCATGGCCGATCGCATTGTGGTGATGAACCGGGGCAAGGTCGAGCAGGTGGGCACGCCACTCGAGCTTTTCGACAAGCCGGCAAATGTTTTCGTCGCCGGGTTTCTTGGCTCTCCGACGATCAATCTGGGCAACGCAACATTGGGGGCCGGAGACGGATCAGCCACGCTAGAATTCCATGCCGGTTCAGGTCCGATCGACCTTGCCAACGTACCACCGTCGGCCCACAAGGAGGTTGTGGCAGGGGTGCGGCCGCAACACCTGGAAGTTGTTTCGCCAGAGGGCGCCAAACTCACCGGTACGGTAGACCTCGTCGAGCATACCGGGTGCGAAACGAATGTTATCCTTTCAGTAGGTTCCGAAAAATGGACGGTCCAGTCCCGGGCCCGCCAGCATCTCACACAAGGAGAGAACGTCGGGCTCGTCTTCGACCCGACCAACCTCCATCTCTTCGCAGCTGACACGAAGGAGCGTATCCGGTGGTAGCAAAAGGCAAGCGCGACTCCGAAAGCGAAGCACAGCCGGCTGGCAAAAAGCGCGACCCCGAGCGCACAAGGCTCGTGATCATCGAGGCAGCTCGCGAGGAATTCGCCGAGAACGGCTACGATGGTGCCCGCACGGATCGGATCGCCACCCGCACGGGCATGAGCAAGGGTGTTCTCTACCACTACTTCAGTTCGAAGGATGATCTGTTCGTAGCCGTCCTGGAGGATATCTACCAGGAGCTTCGCTCGCAGAACGAGGCCCTGGTTCTGGCTGAGTTCGAGCCGGAAGCTGGCATCCGCGAGCTCATCGCGCACACCTACCAGTACTTCGTCGATCATCCGGAATTCATCGTGCTGGTGAACTCCGAAAATCTGATGAAGGCCCAGCACCTTGAGCGATCGGAGAGCATCCGCAGCATGTTCACGCCGCTATCGCGGCGCCTGAGCGAGCTGATTAGCCGCGGTCAGGAGCAGGGCATTTTCCGGTCGAATGTCGATGTCGTCGAACTTTATGTCTCGATCGTCGGCCTGGGCTATTTCTTCCTGGCCAATCGCTGGACGCTCGGCGTGGTCTTCAATCGCGATCTGCTCGGGAAGGGTGCGGAAGAGGTGCGTCTCCAGCATATGACCGAAATGGTTCTCGACTATCTGCGCAACGTCAAATCCCTGGACGGAAAAGAATGAACGCTACGCCGCTGATGCTGCCACAAGCCGGGCCCCTGCGCTGGCGCAACGTCGTCGACACGCCCGCGGTGCTGATCGACCTTGATGTCGTCGAACGAAACATCAGGCGCTGCCAGGAGCAGTGTGACAAGCTCGGCGTTACAGTCCGGCCCCACATCAAGACGCACAAATTGCCGCTACTGGCCCACGCCCAACTGGCGGCGGGGGCGGTTGGCATAACGGCGCAGAAGATCGGCGAAGCCGAGGTGATGGCCGATGCCGGAATCGATGACATCCTGATTACCTACAACATTGTCGGCGAGCGCAAGCTTGGGCGGCTCAGGCGTCTTGCGGACAGGTGCCGCCTGTCGGTGGTTGCCGACAGCGCTTCGGTTATCGAGGGGTTGGCCCGCGCATTCGCCAATGCCAGGAGCGAAATCGGCGTCCTGGTGGAATGCGACACCGGCATGCAGCGGTGCGGTGTGTTGACACCGGAAGAGGCGCTCAAGCTCGCCCGCTTGATCTCGGACACTCCGGGGCTGCGCTTCGCCGGCGTGATGACCTATCCCGCGCCCGGACAGGGCAACGCGGCCTCCGAATGGCTAGACGATGCCGCGCGCCTCATTCGCGAGGCCGGCATCGAGACCCAGACCGTATCCGGCGGCGGGACCCCCGATCTCTACGCAATGAAACGACACGCAAGCCTGACCGAATACAGGCCGGGCAGCTACATCTACAATGATCGCTCGCTCGTCGCCGCCGGCGCATGCGGCGTCGAGGATTGCGCGCTGACGGTGCTGACCACCGTCATCAGTTCGCCCGCGCGCGGCCGCACGATCGTCGATGCCGGCACAAAGGTGCTGACGTCCGACCTTTTCGGCATGAGCGGCTACGGCATGGTACTGGAGCGTGCCGATTGCTCGGTCATTTCTCTCAACGAGGAGCATGGAAGGATCGAGTACGCCAGCGAACAGGCGCCTGTGGTCGGCGAACTTCTGCGCATTGTTCCCAACCACGCCTGCGTGGTCAGCAACATGGTCGATTCCGTGCATCTCGTCAGGGGCGAGTATTATGTCCGGGCGGAGCCGGTGGCAGCGCGCGGCCAGATCACTTGAATTCCTTGAACGTGATGTCGGTCTGGGTTCTGGCTGAGCCGGCCATTGCGCCAACTAGACTAGAGAGCAGCTTGGCGCGTCCGGCATGAGGTCTCCACCCCACTTCAGAAATTCCTACAGACGTGCAGCTCCTGTGTGGAAGGCAGTTGTCCAACTGTTCGGTCCAGGCTGAGTACAGCATTCAGCAGTGTCTGCGCTCCTGCCTGGCACTGCTCCTTGGTCGACGACTCCGCCTCATTGTGGCTGAGGCCGTTGAGGCAGGGGATGAAGATCATCGATGTCGGTGCGACACGGGCGATGTAGGCGGAGTCGTGGCCGGCGCCCGAATGCAGCCTCAGGCTGCTGTAGCCCGCAGCGGCCGCGCCCGCGGCAACGGCGTCGATACACCTGCTGTCGAACTTGACGGCCGGGCTTCGCCAGATCTCGGTCAGGCTGCAGGTGAGACGTCCGTCGAAACGGGCGCGGATCTCCTGCCGGAACGTTGCTTCCATGGCATCAAGCTTGTCGTACTCGGGGTGGCGCAGGTCGACGGTCATGCTGATCTGGCCGGGAACGACGTTGCGGGAATTCGGATGGACCGCGAGGCAGCCGACGGTGCCGACCGCTGATGCATGCGACTTGGCGATGCGCTCGACAAGAAGCACGAGGTTGATCGAGTCCATTTCACGCTCCTGACCATCTAGTTGGCGGCGGCTTTGGATGGCCGACGACACTTGGTGGCCAGTCGTTCCAGGCGTTCGCCCTGGCCCGTTGCGCCTCTCGCCACGGTTGCTTATCTCTGCTCGGCCATGTCCGACCAAGATACCGAACGCTTGCCATCCGAACCGTCGCCCGCGAAGGGCGACGTCCGCACGGCCTACAAGACCGACATCGTCGTCATCGGTGCTGGCCAGGCGGGGCTTTCCACTGCCTACAATCTTAGTAAGCTCGGCCTCCAGCCCGGCCGCAACTTCGTCATCCTCGACAAGTCGCCCGAGGCCGGCGGCGCCTGGCAATATCGCTGGCCGTCGCTGACGCTGTCGACCGTCAACCGCATCCACGACCTGCCCGGCATGCAGTTCGCCGACGTCGTCGAGGAGGGCGCGACCGAGGTCCGGGCGTCGGTTGCCGTGCCGAAATACTTCGCCGCCTATGAGCGCAAATTCGACTTGCCGGTCTACCGTCCAGTGACGGTCAAGGTCGTCTGTGACCGTGGCGCGCGGCTGCGCGTCGAAACCGACCGCGAGACCTTTTCGGCGCGTGGCATCGTCAATGCCACCGGCACCTGGGAAACGCCGGTCATCCCAACCTATCCTGGCGCCGAGCGGTTCGAGGGGCGGCAGCTCCACACCCGCGACTACCGCAACGCCGAGGAATTCGCCGGCCAGCATGTCGTCATCGTCGGCGGCGGCATTTCGGCGCTGCAGCTGCTCGATGAGATCTCGCGCGTCGCTTCCACGACCTGGGTCACGCGCCGCGAGCCGCAGTTCCGCGACGGTCCGTTCACGCAGGAGGACGGGCGCGCCGGTGTCGCGATCGTCGAGGACAGGGTGCGGCGAGGGCTGGTACCGGGCTCGGTCGTGTCGGTCACCGGCATCCCGTGGACGCCGGCGCTCAAGGCCGCCCGTGAACGGGGCGTGCTCAACCGCCTGCCGATGTTCAGCGAGATCACCGAGCACGGCGTCCGCTGGCCCAATGGCACCGAGCAGCGCGCCGACGTCATCTTGTGGAACACCGGCTTCCGCAGTTCGCTCGACCACCTGGCGCCGCTGCAGATCCGCGAGGAGGGCGGCGGCATCACCATGTCCGGCCGCCTGGCGACACAGGTTTCAAGGGATCCGCGCATCCATCTTGTCGGCTACGGCCCGTCGGCCTCGACCATCGGCGCCAACAGGGCCGGCGGGGCCGCCGCGCGCGAACTGGCGGCATATCTCGGGCTCGCCTGAGCAGCGAAGACAGCCAGCCTGGCCCGCGCAACCACCCCGCCGATGTCTTGACGGGCCGCGCCGGCGCACCGGACGAAATCATCCCGCGCTGGCGAAGACATGGCCAACCGCAAAGGCATCGAAGCAACGACGTGCGCATAGAAATCCGTAGATCCATGTACCGAGCGGGACCATCGAAATTCCGAACGCCAGTGCCCGAATGGAAAGATCGGTCCCTGTCGCAGGGGCATCCGCAATCGCCGCCGCGCTGAACAGCGTGCGCGTCGGCGTCATGAACCAATAGAAGAACATTGCCGCGGTGAGCAGCCCGGATGTGACGAGGCAACCCGTCGCCATCAGTCAACTGAGACGTCGAATCCGCAATTCGAGGCCCCTCGTGGCGGTCATGTCGATCATCGTTTGTGATTGGGCCATGTCTGGACGACTTCTCTCTTTCCTTTGCCTGAATCAAACTATGGTCCCAAAAAATTATCGTTTGACAATAATTTTTTATTATCGATCAATGTGACGGCCAACATAGGAGTTCCTGCATGTCTCGTCGCCTCGCCAAACTGGCTATCAGTCTTGTCACCTGCGTCGTCGCCATTCCCGCTGCATCGCCATCAACGGCCACGCCATCCACCTCCCGTGGCCTCATCTCAGTCGCTCAGGTGATGCAGATGCTGGAGAAGGCTCCGACCGATCGGACGGCGCAGCAAGTTCTTGCCGCCTACCTTGCCGGCGTAGGCGAGGCCGCCGGTGCGGTTGTCAGCATGGGCAACGCGACCTGTCGGACATCGTTACGCGTGAACGCAGGGAGTGTCCGTCAGGCCCTCAAGGCCGCTGCTGCGGGTCAAGACACAGCGGAAACGCCGGCAACACCCTTGATCGTCAAGGACATGCTCGATCGCGCCGGATGCAAACGTCAATGAGCCCCGTCTATCTACCCTCGCTCTCCGAACGTCATTTCCGTCGGATCGAAACCACGCGCAGACCTTGCAAATTCATCCTTGCCGTTTTTGGGGTGGCGAGCCTCGCAGCGTTTGGCATCCCCGCTCATGCGGCGGACTATCAGCCAGTTCACTGCGCTGTTCACGCTGCCTATGTGGGGTCGCCGCTGCATGCCCCCGTTGACATCACGGCGACCCCGCCCGTTCCGAATAAAGAGCTGCCGGCGGAAACCACGCGTCGCCTCGACGTCACCTACGAGCGTATCCAAGCCTTTACAGCCGCGTCAGCGATTACGGCCGCGGTCGCCATACCTGGGAAGGGTCTATGGCAACAGACCAGCGCTCCAACAGATGCACCACGGCTGTTTTGGGCCAGCGCTGGAAAGACCTTCACTGCGGTCGTCATCCTGCAACTCGCTGAGGAGGGGAAACTATCCCTTGATGACCCGGTTTCACTTTGGGTGCCGGACGTACCGAATGGCGATGTTGCGACAGTCCGTGATTTGCTCGCCCACACCAGCGGGCTATTCAGTGCCAATGAGGATCTGAAAGCGCATGCTGATCCGCGCTATCGCGATCCGGCGGCGAACCTTGCGATTGCGCGCAGGCATGGGGCTATGTTCTGCCCAGGGGGACGCTGGCGCTATTCGAACACGGGCTACGACCTTCTTGGCGAAATTGTCCGGAAGGTCGATCACCGATCGATCGATGCAGCGATCACCACGCGGATCATTGCGCCGCTTGGGCTCACCTCGATGCGGGCGCTTGTTCCAGGTGGCGGAGCCGTTGGTGTCGCGCCACTGACGGCGGTACATGAAAAGCCTATTGACCCAAGCTGGGCTGGCGCGGCTGGTCCTATCGTGAGTGACGCGGCCGACATGACCCGCTTCTGGGCCGCTTTGCTCGGCGGACGCCTGTTGTCAGACGGCACGGTCCGGGCGATGGCCAGGAAGCTCTACCCTATGTTCGATCCAGGCACCTATTATGGCTTGGGGATCATGGTCTTCGACGTGACCGATGATTCCCGGTCGATACGCTGGATCGGGCACGCCGGCGGCACCCCTGGCGCCAGCGCAGTTGTTGCCTATTCGCCTTCAGACAACGCCATCGTCGCGGTCGCTCTTACCGGAGATGGTGCGTCCGTCCCTGCCGCCAACCTGCTCCTGAAAGCGCTTGGGCCGCCAAAGTGAGTCAGCTATCGACTGAACGACGCACGTGCCATTTCCGCAATCCCCTCTGTCGTCTCAACTGCCACGACACCGCGCTGCCGAGGCCAAGCAGCGACAAGGCGGCGAGCACGACGGCCATGCTGCCGTGGCGATCGTCGAGGACAGGGTGAGGCGGGGCCTCGTCCGGGCTCGGTCGTCTCTGTCACCGGCATCCGTGGACGCCGGCGCTCAAGGCGGCCCGTGACCGCGGCGTGCTGAACCGCCTGCCGATGTTCAGCGAGATCACCGAGGAGGGCGTGCGCTGGGCTCCGGCCAGCTGTCGTCCTTGCCGCTGGCCGAATATGGCTGGATCGTCGTCGCCGCAGCCGTTGAAGAACTGGTTTTCAGGGGCGTCATCCAGACCCGGCTGGCCGAGCGTTGGGGCCCCGCTTTGGCCATCGGCGTCACCTCAGTTGCATTCCTGGTCATCCATTTCCCCGGGTGGGTGCTGTTGGCCGCCATGCCCGACGCAACGACGATGGCCTCGGTCTTTCTCATCGGCCTGGTCTGCGGCTGGCTACGCCATCGGACCGGAAGCCTGTGGCCAGCCATAGCAGCCCACGCCGCGAACAATTTCGGCGCGTTGCTCTAACCCGCGGACAGTCTCGTCGCTGCCCACAGGCCACATCCATTTGTCTTTTGTCTGTTGACCTCAATAGCGCTTGAGGTTCTACAGACCGTGTCGGCACGAAAAATGGAAAGGCCGACATGGACTTCGATCTTGAACAGCCGGCGCCCCTGGCCGGCAACGCGGCGGCTGCCGTCGCGCCGAAACCCGCCGGCTGGGGCGACCTCTTCAGCGGCAGGCACGGCATCTACACCTTTGCGCTCGCCGGCGGCGTCACCCTGCACGCCGTCAACATGTACATCGCAACGACGGCCATGCCGTCGGTCATCGCCGACATTGGCGGGCTCGATTTCTACGCCTGGGCAACGACCCTGTTCGTCGTCGCCTCGATCCTCGGCTCGGCGCTGACGGCAAAGCTGCTAAACGGCAGCGGGCCACGCGGCGCCTATGTACTCGCCACGTCGATCTTCGCCCTGGGCACGCTGACCTGCGCGCTCGCCCCCAGCATACCGGTCATGCTCGTCGGCCGCGCCATCCAGGGGCTCGGTGGCGGCTTCCTGTTCGCGCTCGCCTACGCCCTGATCCGCATCGTCCTGCCGGAGCATCTGTGGGCACGGGCCATCGGCCTCACCTCGGCCATGTTCGGTATCGCCACGCTGATCGGCCCCGCCATCGGCGGCATCTTTGCCGAATATGGTGCATGGCGGCTCGGCTTCTCCTCGCTGCTGCCGTTCTGCCTTGCCTTCGCCATCGTCGCCTACGTCACCCTACCCAGGAAGAGCCGGGACACCAATGAACGCGTCGCCGTGCCGTTCCTGCAGCTCGTCATGCTCACCGTTGCCGTGCTCGCCGTGTCCGCCGGCAGCCTGTCGGCGCAGTTGGCATGGAACCTCGCCGGGCTCGGCGCCGGCCTTGCCCTCATCGTGCTGATCTCCGGCGTCGATGCACGGGCCAGCGCACGCCTGCTGCCGCGCGGCGCGTTCAATGTCTCGACGCCGCTGGGCGCGCTCTACCTCACCGTCGCGCTGTTGATGCTGGCGATACAGCCGGAGATCTTCGTGCCCTACCTGCTGCAGAACCTTCATGGCCAGTCGCCGCTCTGGTCCGGCTACATCGCGGCCGTCATGTCGCTCGGCTGGAGCATTGCGTCGTTCATGAGTTCACGCTGGCAGGCGCATGCCGACCGCCTGATGGTGCTTGGTCCACTGCTCGTGCTGGCCGGCCTCGTGCTGTTTGCGCTGTTCATGCCTGTCAACGGCGCCGGCGACTGGTCGCTGCTCCTGCCGATCGGCTTTGGCCTGCTGCTCGTCGGCTTCGGCGTCGGCGTTACCTGGCCGGGGCTCGTCACCCGCATCTTCCAGTGTGCCCCGCCCACCGAGCAGGATCTCGCCGCCGGCGGCATGACGACGGTGCAGCTGTTCTTCATGGCCCTCGGCACCGCCTGCGCCGGCATGGTGGCCAACTTCGCGGGCATCGTGGAGCCCGGCGGCGTTGAGGGCGCCGCCAACGCCGCCGTCTGGCTCGGCACCATCTTTGCGCTGGCGCCCGCGCTCTGCGTGCTCGTCGCACTGCGCGTAGTACGCCTCACCGGACAGCGGGGCTGACACGCCGAAATCCAGCGGAGCGGTTCTCGACGGTGCCGCCTTCGATATCTTGCGTCGGTCAGGCCTGGTCGATCAGCACCTGTTCCAGCCCGGATTCGGGTGCCGAGCAGATGCACAGGATCGTCGCCTCGCCGGTGCCGACCGAGACGTAGGCGTGGCCCATGGTCGAATCGATATAGACGCCTTCGCCGGCCGCGAGCCGCGTCGGCGCGTAATGATCGGTGTGGATTTCGATCTCGCCGTCGACCACATAGGCGAACTCCTCGCCGACATGGCGGACGAGCGGGCCGAATTCCTCAAGTGTGCGTGCATGGATCTTGGCGATGATCGGCACCATGCGCTTGTTGATCAGATCGGTGCACAGGTAGCTGTAGTCGTAGTTCCGCGTCGCCAACTGCAGCGTGTTGGCGCCTGAAACGACCGAGCGCCGCGTCCGCTCGACACCCTTTGCCGGCTCGAAGTTGAGCAGCTCCGTGACGGGGATATCCAGCCCGGTGCAGATCTGCAGGATCTTGTCATAGGTCAGCGACATCAGGTCGTTCTCGACCTTGGACAGCGTCGACAGCGCGAGCCCCGTACGCTCGCTGACCTCCTGCAACTTCAGCCCATGGCGCTGGCGCACGGCGCGCAAGCATTCACTCAGTCGCGGTTTTTGGGTCACGATCTCTCCGGTCTTGGCGCGCTGAGCTTATTTTTGTTTTCTAAAATGGCAAGGATTTAGCGTTTACGCAAACGACTTGACGTATGCAAAAAGAAATCTTACCGATTGCATCACAAAAAAGCGGGAACGGCAAAAACTTTGATTTTCGCAGGGTCATTCCTGCGTTGCAGGACGCTGCGAGCGGACTGCCAGGACTGCGGGAGGGCAGGACCATGCGTTGCGAAAACCACCTCGACGGCACGGCATCGGCGCCAGGCGAGATGCGTTGCGGCAACGTTTTTCCACGCACATCCGGCGTAGCGCCGCGCGCTGCCGGCAATCCGACAACTGGAAGGGAGTGACCGGCATGACCAAGGCACCGGCCGATTTTGCCGCGCGCATCGATGCGCTGTTTCAGGATTTCACCGGCCCCGACAGCCCGGGCGCCGTCGTCGCGGTCACCGAGAACGGGCGCGAGATCTTCGCCAACACCTACGGTCTCGCCAACATCAACAATTCAGTGCCGATGGGCCGCAAGACCATCATCCGCATCGGCTCGCAGACCAAGCAGTTCACCGTCCTGCTGATCCTGATGCTGGAAGCCGAAGGCAAGCTCAACCTGTCGGACGAGGTGCAGAAGCACCTGCCATATGTGCCCCGTCTCGAACAGCCGGTCACGCTCGAGCACCTGGCGTCCAACACCTCGGGCTTCCGCGACCATCTTGAAGCCATGATCTTCGCTGGCCTGTCGATCTTCACGCCGTCCGACCGGCAGACCGGCCGCGATGTCATCGCCCGCCAGGATGCGCTGAACTTCAAGCCCGGCAGCGCCATGACCTACTGCAACGCCGGCTTCTTCATGCTGTCGGAGATCATCGAGCAGATCGAGGGCGCGACCTTCAACGAGGTGCTGCGCAAGCGCATCACCGGCCCGCTCGGCATGGACGACACCTCGCTGCTGATCCGCGACGGATCGGCGATGAAGCGGCTCGCCGCGCACTACACCAAGCGCGAGGAAGGCTGGGCCAATCTCAACTGGGGCCTCGATCTCGGCGGCGAGGGCGGCATGATCTCGACCCTCGACGACATGATCGTCTGGCAGCAGAACCTATTCGCCCCCAAGGTCGGCACGGCGGAAATGTATGAGCGCATGGGCACGCCTTGCGTCTTCGACAACGGCGCCACCGGCTTCTACGGCCTAGGCCTCGTGACAGACGTCTATCGCGGCCGCCGCGCTGTCGGCCACGGCGGCACGGTCGCCGGCGGCAAGTCGGAATCCACTCGCTTCGTCGATGACGGCTTCGGTGTCGTCATCATCGCCAACAACGACCAGGTCGCCTCCTTCGCACTCGGCCGACGCATCGCCGACATCTATTTCGGCGACAAGGCCCCTGCACCGATCGCGCTCGCTCCCGGCCGTTACCGCCAGGAGGGCGGTCCCGACGTCTTCGAGATCGTCGCCAGGGACGGCGTTGCGACCTTCCTCAACGCAGGCGGGGTCGGCGGCTTCGACTTCGGCCATGCCGGCGGTGCCAAGCCCGAGCGCGCCATCACCGACCTGGTGCTGAGCCCACGTGCCGACGGCAAGGTCGAGGGTGTCTTCTGCGGCACGCCGCGCATCTACGCGCCGCTTCAGGCCGATGCCGCTGCCGCGCGCCCGCTGGCGGGGCGCTACGTCAACAAGGCACAGGACCTCGAGGTCGAGGTCACGGGCGACGCGTCGAAAGGCGAGTTCCGCCTGCGCTCCGGGCTTGGTGCGATGAGCGCCCCCATCGTCGCGGCCGATGCCGACCTGTGGTTCCTGCTCCAGCCCGGCACCGACATGCGCCCCGGCCTGCCGTGGAACGCCACGCTGGCGGTGACCGCCGACGGCTTCGAGATGAACTCCGACCGCATCAAGAAACTGGCCTTCAAGCGAGCCTGATCAACCAACTTACGGCGAGGTCCAAAATGTCTCTTCGAAATCTCTCCCCCAAGGAATTCGACGCGCTGACACGCGATTATTTCAAGCAGGCGACGCTATCGCGGCGCGGCTTTTTGGGCGGTGCGGCAGCTCTTGCTGCGGCCGCCAGCCTGGGCACGCCCGGCAAGGCACTTGCCCAACAGACCGCCGGCACGCTGCGTGTCGGCCGTTCGGAAGAACCCGATACGCTCGACCCGCACAAGACCACCTTGTCGGTGTCCTCGACCACGATGGACATGATCTACGAGCCGCTGGCGCGCGCCGGCTACGACGGCGAGGTCCTGCCGGGTTTCGCCGAGAGCTGGGCTTTCAGCAACGAAAACAAGACCCTGACCTTCAAGCTCAAGCCGGGCGTCAAGTTCCATGACGGCACGCCCTGCGATGCCGAGGCTGTCGCCTGGACTGTCGCGCGTCATCTTGCACCCGAAGCCGCATCGCCCAGCGCCTTTTTCCTCGGCCCGTTGGAGCGCGCCGAAGCCGTCGACCCGCTGACCGTCGCCTATCACTTCAAGGAGCCTTTCGTCGCCGTCTGGGTCGGCCTGACGCTTGGCTATTCCGCGCCGATCTCGCGCGCCGCCGTCGAAGCCGCGGGCGACCAGTTCGGCCGCAAGCCGGTCGGTGCCGGTCCGTTCAAGTTCGTCTCATGGTCCACCGACCGCGGCATGCGGCTGGAGCGCAACGATGACTACGCACCCATTGCCGCGCTGGCACGCATCGATGCGGTCGAACTGTTCCATTACCCCGAGGATTCGACCCGCATCGCCGCCTTCGAAACCGGTGAGATCAATGCCATGTACGGGGGTGCTTCGGTGCCGCTGGACAGCGTGCGCCGGCTGCGCGGCAACCCCGATGCCATCATGATCGAGCGCCCGGCCCAGATGATGCGCGCGCTGGTGTTCAACCAGAAGCGCCCACCTTTCGACAATCCGAAGGTGCGCCAGGCCTTCGCGCACGCCATCGACCAGAAGCGGCTGATCGCCTTTGCACTCGACGGTTTCGCCGTGGCCGCGACGTCGCCGATCGCAAGTTCGATCTCAGGCTATTCGCCCAAGACGGTCGAGCTATCCTACGGCTACGATCCGGAGAAGGCCAAGGCGCTGCTCGCCGAGGCTGGCGTCGCTCAGGGCCTCAAGGTCAAGCTCGTCGCCAACGACACGCCGGTCATCCGCCGCACCGCCGAGGTGGTCCAGGCGCAGCTGCGCGAGATCGGCGTCGAAATCACCATCGAAACCCTGCCCATCGCGCAATGGGCCGCGATCACCGCCCAGGGCGGGCAGGACATGGTCATCTCGACCTATTCCTATACCGACGCCGACATCGTCTATCCTGTACTGCACACCAAAGGCGCGCTGAACCGGGCCTTCCACGAGAACACCGAACTCGACGGCATGATCGCCGAGCAGCGCGTGACCTCCGACCCGGCGGCACGGCAGGTGATCCTCGACAAGATCCAGGCCAAGGTCGTCACCGAGGCCTACTGGAAGCCGCTGTTCGAGCCGCTCAACTTCGCCGTCGTCGCCAAGGATGTCGTTGACGCCCGCATGAATCCCGGCGGCGAGTTGCGCGTCGACAAGCTCGGCATGGCCTCGTGACCCGCGCCGATTGATGCTGAGGTTGTTGGTATCGAGGCTGCTCTATGCGGCCGTCATTCTCCTCGGGGTCATCCTTGTGGTGGCCTCGCTGGTCAAGCTCGTGCCGGGCGATCCGGTCGACGTGATTGCCGCCGGCAATCCCGGCATGAGCGTCCAGGACATGGACACGCTGCGCGAAAAGATGGGGCTGACGCGCTCCGTGCCCGAGCAGTTCGTCGCCTATCTCGGCCAGGCCGTGCAGGGCGACCTCGGCACCTCGATCCGCCAGGGCGTTCCGGTCACCAGCCTGATCGCCGATCGTCTGCCGGCGACCGGCGAGCTCGCCTTCTGGACGCTGCTGCTGGCCTTCGTCATTGCCATCCCGCTTGGCATCGTCACCGCGCTCAAGCGTGACAGCTGGATCGACTATGCCGGCACCTTCGTCGCCGTGCTTGGCGTGTCGATGCCGGGCTTCCTGCTTGCCGTGCTGATGATCCTGTGGTTTTCGATCGAACTGCGCTGGCTGCCCGCCTCCGGCTATCGTGGCTCGGCTCTGGCGAGCATTGGGCGCGCCGTGGTCGAACGCGACGTCTCCATCTTCTGGAATGCCTTCCGCTACTTCATCCTGCCGTCGATCTCGCTTGCCTTCGTGCTGGTGGCGGTCAATGCGCGGCTGATCCGCTCCGCCATGCTCGAAGTGCTGCAGCAGGACTACATCACCTTCGCCACCGCCAAGGGCGTGCCGCGCCTCACCATCATCCTGCGCCATGCCTTGCGCAACGCGCTGCTGCCGATCGTCACCCTGGCTGGCCTGCAGATGGGCGCGCTGCTCTCGGGCACCGTCGTCATCGAAACGGTGTTCGCCTGGCCCGGCATCGGCCGGCTCGCCGTCGATTCGATCCAGGTCCGCGATTATCCGATCATCCAGGCGGTGGTGCTGGTGTCGGCGGCGCTGTTCATCTCGCTCAACCTGGTCGTCGACATCCTGTACCGCTTCATCGACCCGAGGGTGCGCAATGACTGACGCCGTGATCGTCCCCGCCGCTGCAAAGGCCGGCACGGAACGCCGCTTCCTCGGTGCGCTGAGCCGCAGCGCCAAGGGCATCTCAGGCCTGTTTCTGATCGCCATCGTCGTGCTCTGCGCCATCTTCGCGACAAGCCTTGCCCCGCATGATCATGCCCAGCAGGTCATCGAGTGGCGCTATGCCCCCACTGTCTGGCAGGATGGCGGCACCACCACCAACCTGCTCGGCGGCGACAACATGGGTCGCGATATCCTCAGCCGGACCATCATGGGCGCGCAGGTCTCGATCCAGGTGGCGTTGATCGTGGTGTCGATCGCACTCGTCGTCGGCTCGACGCTCGGTGCGCTCGCCGGCTATTTCGGCGGCTTTGTCGACACCATCATCATGCGCATCGTCGACTTCCAGCTCGCCTTTCCGTTCCTGTTGCTGGCGCTGATCTTCATGGCGGTCCTGGGTGCCGGCTTCGCCACGCTGGTCATGGCGCTGGCCTTTGCGCTGTGGATCAATTTCGCCCGCATCGTGCGCAGCGAAACCATGCGCATCCGCACCCTTGATTATGTCGACGCAGCGATCACCATGGGCGTGTCGCAGATGCGCATCATCTTCACGCACGTGCTGCCCAACGTACTGCCGGCGGTGCTGGTTGTCGCCACCCTCGACATCGCCCTGGTCATCATCTCCGAGGCCGCTTTGTCTTTCCTCGGCCTCGGCGTGCAGCCGCCGACGGCATCGTGGGGCGTGATGATCTCGGAAGGCCGGGACTTCCTCCACGACCAGCCATGGATCGTCATCGCGCCCGGCATCGCCGTCCTGATCTCTTCGGTCGGCATCAATTTGTTCGGCGATTTCCTGCGCGACTATTTCGATCCACGGCTGGAGAGGATGTGATCATGACAGCCTCTGCCTTGTTGTCGGTTCGCGACCTGACCGTCGACTACCCCAGCCGCCACGGCCCGGTCCGCGCCGTCAACGGCGTCAGCTTTTCCGTCGCACCGGGTTCGGTGCTTGGCGTTGTCGGTGAAAGCGGCTCGGGCAAGTCTTCGATCGGCTATGCGCTGATGCGGCTGACCGATGCCTCGCACGCCACCCTGGGTGGCGCGGTCACTTTCGAAGGCCGCGACCTGCTTGCCTTGTCTGGCCGCGACTGGCGCAAGCTGCGCGGCAACCGGATCGCCATGGTGTTCCAGGATGCAATGGCGACGCTGAACCCGGTCATGCGTGTTGGCGACCAGATCGGCGAGGTGTTCCGTTTCCATCGCCCCGACATGTCGCGCCGCGCGATCCGCTCAGCCAGCCTCGACCTGCTCGAACGCGTCGGCATCCAGGAAGCTTCGCGCCGCATCGATGCCTACCCGCATCAATTGTCGGGTGGCATGCGCCAGCGCGTGGTTATCGCCGCCGCGATCGCGCTCAAGCCGGCTCTGCTGATCGCCGACGAGCCGACCACGGCACTAGATGTCACCGTGCAGGCGCAGATCCTGCGGCTGATGCAGGAACTGAGCCGCGAGCAGGGCACGGCGATGATCCTGATCAGCCACGATCTCGATGTCGTCAGCGATGTCTGCGAGGATGTCGTGGTGATGAAGGACGGCGTCATCGTCGAGGCCGGTCATGTCGATGATGTGCTGAGCCGTCCCAGGCATGCCTACACGCTTCAATTGCTCAACGCGCGGCCGAGCTTCGGCGCCGGTCACATGCAAAGTGAGGTGAGCCATGGCTGATGAGGCGCTGCTCGAGGTGCGCGGGCTGGTCCGCCATTTCACCCTGTCGGGCCGGCTGTTTGAGAAGTCGCGCCAGCTGACGGCGGTCAACGATGTCAGCTTCTCCATCAAGCGCGGGGAGGCTTTCGGGCTTGTCGGTGAAAGCGGTTCGGGCAAGTCGACAATCGGCCGCATCATCGCCCGGCTGACCGAGCCGAGCGCCGGATCGGTCAGCTTCGACGGCGAGGATTGGCTCGCTTTGCGCGGCAGGGCGCTGCGCGACAAGCGCCGCGACGTCCAGATGGTGTTCCAGAGCCCTTATGCCTCCCTCGATCCGCGCTGGCGGGTGCGCGACATCCTGGCCGAGCCGCTCAAATCCTACACCGACCTCAAGGGTTCGAACCTGACGGCGCGCGCGGCCGAGCTGATGGAGCAGGTCGGCCTCAATCCGGACTGGCTCGACCGTTTCCCGCATCAGTTCTCCGGCGGCCAGCGCCAGCGCATCGCTATCGCCCGCGCATTGGCCTCCGGGCCGAAGCTTTTGATCGCCGACGAGCCGGTCTCGGCACTCGACGTTTCCAGCCAGGCGCAGGTGCTGCAACTGCTGCGCAAGATCTGCACCGAGCAGGGCCTGGCGATGCTGTTCATCTCGCACGACCTGTCGGTTGTCGATCACCTTTGCCAGCGCGTTGGCGTGTTGAACCGTGGCGTGCTGGAGGAGGTTGGCCCGACGTCAGAGATTTTCCGCACCCCAAAGTCCGACTACACCCGCCGGCTGATCGATGCCGTTCCTGGCAAGAAGCGCCGCGCTGCCGAAAGGGTCGTCCATGCATGACATCTTGATCAAAGGTGGGCGCGTCGTCGACCCCGAGACCGGCCGCGACGAGATTACCGACATCGCCATATCGGGCGACAAGATTGCTGCCATCGGTGCCGGTCTTGGCCCGGCACACAAGGTGGTCGACGCCGAGGGGCTGATCGTGGCACCCGGTTTCATCGACTTGCACGCCCATGGTCAGTCCGTGCCTGCTGATCGCATGCAGGCCTTCGATGGCGTGACCACCGCGCTCGAACTGGAAGTCGGCGCCTTGCCGGTCGGCGGCTGGTATGGGGCGCAGGCCAACACCGCGCGCCTGCTCAACTACGGCACAGCTTCCGCCTGGGTCTTCGCCCGCAAGGCGGTGATGATCGGGCTGGAACTTAAGTCAGGCGAAGCGCCGATCACGGTCATGGGGCGCGGCTTCGACGACCCGCGCTGGTCGACCGATGCCGCCACCGAAGCACAGGCAAACGAGATCGTTGCGCTCACCCGCAAGGGCATCGAGGAAGGGGCGCTTGGCATCGGTATCCCCGCCGGCTACGCGCCCGGCGCCGGCGCCAAGGAAATGAGCCTGATCTGCGATCTGGCCGCCGAGACCGACACGCCGACCTATACCCACATCGCGCAGATGTCGAACATCGACCCCAAGAGCTCGATCGAGGCTTATGTCACGCTGATCGGCCTCGCCGGCGCCACCGGCGCGCATATGCACATCTGCCATCTCAACTCGACAAGCCTGCAGGACGTCGAGCGCGCGGCGGCGATCATCGCCAGGGCGCAGGCGCAAGGGCTCAGGATAACCACCGAGGCCTATCCCTATGGCACCGGCTCGACGGTCGTCAGCGCCGGCTTCTTCGTCGATCCGGCATTTTCCGCCCGCACCGGCACCGGCTACGACGCGATCGAGCTTGTCACCACGCACCGCCGCCTCGACGGTATCGACGACCTCAAGCAGGTCCGCCAGGCCGATCCCTCGGCTCTTGTGCTCTGGCACTTCCTCGACACCGAGGACAATCCGCGCCACCGCGCGCTGCTCGATGTCTCGGTGATGTATCCGGGAGGCGCCATCGCCTCCGATGCGATGCCGTGGAGCCAGCCGGACGGCACGCCGTATGAGGGCAACGAATGGCCGCTCGGACCCGACAAGACCGCGCACCCCCGATCCTCTGGTACCTTCACCCGCTTCCTGCGCCAGTGGGTGCGCGAGCGCGATGCGATCCCGCTCGTCGAGGCGATCGCCAAGTGCACGCTCATTCCAGCCCGGATCGTCGAGAGCTGCGCGCCGCTGTTTCAGCGCAAGGGCCGGCTGCAGCCAGGCTGCGATGCCGACATCGTGGCCTTCGATCTCGCAACGATCGCCGACCGCGCTACCTTCGCCGAGATGAACCTGCCGGCCGAAGGCATGCGCCACGTGCTGGTCAACGGCCAGGTGGTGATTTCGGACGGCGTCCTCGACCGCGCCGCAGCCCCCGGGCGCCCCATCAGGCGAGGTGACGCGTGAGCGTTCCTGTCCTCGTCGTCACCGGCTTTCTGGGCGCCGGCAAGACGACGTTCATCAACCAGCTTCTGCAACGGTCCGAAGGCCGGCGCATCAGCGCCATCGTCAACGACTTTGGCGCCATCAATATCGATGCGGAGCTGATCGCCGACGCGGCCGACACTGTCGTCGGACTGAAGAACGGCTGCATCTGCTGCTCGCTGCAGGGCGACCTGCTGCGGACGCTCAAGCTCGTGCTCTCCCAGCCCGCCAAGCCCGACCACATCGTCATCGAAGCATCAGGGGTCGCCGACCCGCGCGGCATCACCGAAACGCTGATGGACCCGATCCTGTGGCACGACATCCGCCTCGATGCGGTTGTCGCCGTCGTCGATGCCGACGAGGTCGCGGCCAATCCCGGTCGCCTGCGCGACGAGTTGTGGCGCGCCCAGGTCGAGGCGGCCGACTTCATAGCGCTGTCCAAGACCGGACTGAGCGAAAGCTCGGGCGAGGCCCTGCGAGCCGAGCTTGTCTGGCTCAACAAGACGCTTGTCTTCGAGACCGACGGCGATGCCATGCCGATCGAGGCACTGCTTGTCGCAGATCGGCCGCCGGCCCAGACCGGCCAGGCGAAGGTCGGCGCTTCGCGCTTCACCTCGATCGAATGGCAATCGGCGGCCCCGGTTTCGCTCGACCGCTTCCAGGCCGCCATCGACCGGCTCGCGCCCAAGCTCATCCGCGCCAAGGGCATCGTCAATTTCATCGAGCGGCCCGGACAGAGCTTCCTGCTGCAGATGGTCGGTCGGCGTGCCACCTTGCAGCCGTTTCCGAAGTTCGAGCCCGATTGCCGCCTGGTCCTGATCGGCGAGGCGGCTGTCATCGACACCGAGACGGCGCATGCCCGGCTCTCCGAAATCTTCACCTCATAACCCGCAAGCGGAGTCGTCCCATCATGCGTGTGTTCAGTGCCGTCCTTGCGACCGAGACCAATACATTCTCGCCCATCCCCACCGGCCTGACCGCCTTCGTCAGTGGCGGCGACTATTATCCCGCCGGCGAGCATCCCGATCACATGACGCTTTATGGCGGTCAGCTGTGGGCGGCGCGCGAGCGTGGCCGCCGCGAGGGCTGGACCCTGTTCGAAGGCCTCAGCGCCTCGGCCGAACCGGGCGGAACCACCACCCGCCATGCCTATGAGACGCTGCGCGACCAGCTGCTCGGCGACCTGCGCGCCGTCCTGCCCGTCGACATGGTGCTGATGTCGCTGCACGGCGCCATGGTCGCCGACGGCTATGACGATTGCGAAGGCGATATCCTCGCCCGCATCCGCGAGATCGTTGGCCCCGACACTGTCGTTGGCTGCGAGCTCGACCCGCATTGCCACATGACTTCAGAGATGATCGACAATGTCGACATCCTTTTGACCTACAAGGAATACCCCCACACCGACGTCTATGAATGCGGCGTGCAGCTCGTCGATCTCTGCCACCGCATCGCCACGGGCGAGATCAAGCCGAAGGCAGCGCTTGTCGACACCGGCATGGTCACCTTCATCCGCACCACCACCGAACCCGGCCTGTCGATCATCGCCGGCATCCGTGCCATGGAGCAGAAGGACAAGGTGCTGTCGGTATCGATCGCGCAAGGTTTTCCCTGGGCCGACGTGCCCGAAATGGGAACGCGCGTGGTGGTCTACACCGACGACAACCAGGATCTGGCACAGTCGCTGGCGCAGCGGCTGGCCAATGATCTCTACGCCATGCGCGCCGAGATCGTGCCGCCCATGCCCGGCGTCGACGAGGCGCTTGACCAGGCACTTGCCGTGCCGGCAGGTACGGTTGTCATCGCCGACACGGCTGACAATGCCGGCGGCGGTGCCGCCAGCGACTCGACCTTCTTCCTCGCCCGCATGATCGAGCGCGGCATCAGCGACGCCGTCATCGGTCCGCTGTGGGACCCGATCGCCGTGCGCCTTGTCTTCGAGGCCGGCGAGGGCGCCGTGCTGCCGCTGCGCGTCGGCGGCAAGGTCGGCCCGCGCTCCGGCAATCCGGTCGACGTCACCTGCCGGGTCGTGGCACTCAAGCGCGGCCTGGTGATGACCGGCCTCGGCGGTGTTCCCTCGCCGATGGGCGATTGCGCCTTGGTCGACTGCGGCGGCGTCCAGGTGCTGCTGGCCTCTGAGAGGTCGCAGGCGATCGACACCGACCTCTTCACCGGCATCGGCTGCGACCTCGGCGAGAAAAGAATCGTGGTGGTGAAGTCGACCCAGCACTTCCGCGCGTCCTATGAGAAGGTCGCCACGGAGGTCATCTATGCCGCGACGGAGGGCACAGTCACCTCCAACCTCGCCAGCCTCCCCTACACCAGGATCAAGCTGCCGAAATGGCCGGTGACCGCTTAGGCCCGGCACGCTGGCGAGAACATCGGATAGGCCCGGCGCCCCGGCCGGGACCTAGGATATGCGCGACGCATCGGCTCGGACATAGGCACCGACCTTACTATGCCGCCGACCTTGTCGGGCCGTCTTAGGTCGTGCGCTTCTAGGCCCGCAGCAGCTTCTCGTAGCGCTTGACCAGCCGGTCCCGTTTCAGCTTTGACAGCCGCTGGATCCAGAACATGCCGTCGAGCTGGTCGATCTCGTGCTGATGGCAGACGGCGAGCAGGCCCTCCGCCTCCTCGGTGCGTTCAGTGCCGTCGATATCCTGATAGGTGATACGCACCCGCGCGTGCCGCCTGATCTCGTCGGTGACGCCCGGCATCGACACGCTGCCTTCGGTATGCAGGATCGTCTCCTCAGATGCCCAGAGTATCCGCGGATTGACGTAGGTTCGCGCACTGCCCGGGCCTTCGAGCTGAAGCACCACCACCCGCCTGCCGATGCCGATATGCGGCGCAGTGATGCCGATGCCGGGCGCCGCGCGCATCGTGTCGAGCAGGTCCGCCGCGAGGTCGCGCAGGCCTTGGTCAAAGACGGTGACAGGCTCGGCGACGATACGCAGGCGAGGGTCTGGAAATCTCACGAGTGCTCGGATCGCCATGTCTGCCCTCTGCCTCGGCCTGTCGTTGATGTCGCATATAGCGAAAGTGGTCACCCTTCCAGCGCGGAGCGGTGGCCACCCGTGCTGGCGCCCGCCGCTTACTCCCGCCGCTCGATGTCCCGGCGCAGCACGATCAGCGTCGTCAGGTCCTGCACGCTCGGGTGCGTGGCGATGATGTCGCGCAGCGTGTTGAGGCGGTCGATCGACGGCACTTCGACCTCGACCATCAGGTCGAGCTGGCCGGTCACCGATGACACCCGCCGCACCTCCGAGTAACGCGCCAGCTGGTCGAGCACCCCCATCGACGGCGTCGACACCAGCGTCACCATCAGGAAGGCCGAAACCAGGTTCGAATCCATCTGGCCGATATCGGCGCGATAGCCGCGGATGACGCCGCTCTTTTCCAGCGCAGCGACCCGTTCGCTGGTGGCGCTTCGCGACAGCCCGATGCGGCCGGCCAGCGTCTTCAGCGGGATGCGGGCCTCCTTCGAAAGAATGCCCAGAATGTCCCTGTCCTTGGCGTCGAGTTCCTTCATCGCCGGGTTCCGATCGGTGCCGTTAAAGTGCCGGTCCATGCAGTCATAGTGCCGGTGCAACCGACGCTTTGCCGGATGCCCGATTTTTCGGCCCGTGCCAAGCTCCAATCACAGCAATTCCGGATAGCACATGACCGACGTGACCCACCCCGCGCCCGCATTCTCCTTTGGCGAAGCCGCCGACCTGGCTTCGGGCCGGTTCGGCGTCGGCGGCCGCGTCACAGCCCTCGACAGCGAACGCGACCAGAACTTCAAGCTTTCGGCCGACGATGGCGCGCAGTGGATCCTCAAGATCGTCAATGCCAGCGAGCCTGCCAGCGAAAGCGAATTCCAGGTCGCCTTGCTCGATCACCTCGCGCGCTCAGGCGTCGCCGCACCCCGCCTGAAGCTGTCCGCCGACGGCGCGGCGCTGGCGGAAGCCACCGGTGCCACAGGCGAGCGCCACGCGCTGCGGCTTGTGTCATGGCTGCCCGGCCTGCCTCTGGCCGAGGCGGCGCGGACCGCGGCACTTCTCGAAAACCTTGGCCGCGCCCTTGGCCGGCTCGACGGCGCGCTGCAGGGCTTCATCCATCCCGGCGCCTTGCGTTCGTTCGACTGGGACATCCGCCAGGCCGGTGCCGCGCGCCAGCGCCTGCACCATGTCCCCGATGTCGCGGATCGCGCCCTTCTGCGCGGCCTGCTCGATCATTTCGATGCGGAGGTCGCCCCTCGTCTGGCCGGCTTGCGCGCCCAGGTCATCCACAACGACGCCAATGACTGGAACGTCCTTGTCGACGAGGACAACCACGAGCGCATCGCCGGCATCATCGATTTCGGCGACGCGCTCTATTCGCCCCTGATCGCCGAAGTGGCTGTCGCCTGCGCCTATTCGATACTCGACGTCGAGGACCCGATCGGTGCCGCCGCCACCTTGGCCGCTGGCTTCCACGCCGAGTACCCGCTGCGCGAAGAAGAACTCGACGTCCTGTTTGACCTCATCGCCATGCGCCTGGTTATCTCGGTCACGCTTTCGGCGCAGCGCAAGGAAAAGACCGGCGACAATCCCTATCTCGCCATATCGGAGGCGCCGGCCTGGCGGCTGCTGCGCCGGCTCAGTGCGATGAACCGCCGTTTCGCCACCGCCATCCTGCGCCACGCCTGCGGTTTCGACGCCGTATCAGGAGCCAGCGCCATCGCCAGTTGGATTGGCGCCAACCGCAAGAGCCTCGCGCCGATCCTCGATCGCCATCCGGCGACGCTGGTCAAGGCGCTGGTGCCCTATGGCGACCCGGCCCATCCGATGACCGTCACTTCGGCTGGCCAGCAGCCCGACAAGGCCACCGCCTGGTGGGATGCCTGGTGCACCGAGCACGGCATCGAGCTCGGCATTGGCCCATGGGGCGAGGCACGCACGGTATACACCTCCGATATCTTCTGGTCGCGTTTCGTCGAAGGCGCTCGCCGGGTGCATCACCTCGGTCTCGACCTGTTCATGCCTGCAGGCACAAGGGTTTTCACCCCGCTCGCCGCCACCGTCAAAAGCGTCGAGATCGAGGAGGACCCGCTGGGCTATGGCTGCCTGATCGCGCTTGAACACACGCCCAAGGGCTGCCCGCCCTTCGTCACGCTCTGGGGCCACATGGCACACGAGGCGATGGCGCGCCTGCAGCCGGGACAGAAGCTCGAAGCCGGTGCGCTCGTCGGTGAAATGGGCGTACCCGCCGAAAACGGCGGCTGGGCGCCGCACCTGCATTTCCAGATCTCGGCGGACCCCGAACTTGCCGCCCGCGACATCCTCGGCGTCGGCGAGGCGCGTTATCTCGATGTCTGGCGCGAGCTGTTCCAGGATGCGGCCACACTTGCCGGCATCCCGCCCGAAACCTTCGTCCAGACCGGCCGCACGCGTCCCGAAATCGTTGCCGCGCGGAAAAACTCGCTGCTGCCCAACCTGTCGATCTCCTATTCCGAGCCGATCAAGTTCGTCCGCGGCGAGGGCGCCTGGCTGATCGACGATCGTGGCCGCGCCTATCTCGACTGCTTCAACAATGTCTGCCACCTCGGCCACGCCCACCCCGACGTCGTCGAGGCCATCGCTCGCCAGGCGGCGAAACTCAACACCAACACGCGCTACCTGCACGACGCCATCGTCACCTATGCCGAGCGGCTGACGGCAACCTTGCCCGATGGGCTGTCGGTCGCCTCCTTCGCCTGTTCGGGCAGCGAGGCCAATTCGCTCGCGCTGCGCATGTCGCGCACCTTGACCGGCAGCAACGACGCGCTGGTGCTCGACTGGGCCTATCACGGCACCACACAGGAGCTGATCGACCTCAGCCCCTACAAATACAAGCGCAAGGGCGGCAAGGGCCGTCCGGCCCATGTCTTCGAGGCGACCATCCCGGACAGCTATCGCGCGCCGGCTGAATGGCCGGTCGAGGAGCATGCCAGGCGCTTCGCCGAAAGCATCGCCGAGCAGATCGAGACGATGCGCAAACAGGGCCGCGCGCCGGCCTTCTTCATCGCCGAATCCATCCCCAGCGTCGCCGGCCAGGTCTTCCTGCCTGAGGGTTACCTGAAAGAAGTCTACGCCATAGTCCGCGCCGCCGGCGGCTTCTGCATCGCCGACGAGGTCCAGGTCGGCTTCGGCCGTGTCGGCAGCCACTGGTGGGCCTTCGAGACGCAAGGCGTTACCCCCGACATCGTCACCATGGGCAAGCCCATCGGCAATGGCCACCCCATGTCGGCACTGGTCACCACGCGCGAGATCGCCGACCGCTTCAACAACGGCATGGAGTATTTCAACACCTTCGCTGGCAACCCGGTGTCGTGCGCGGCCGGCCTCGCCGTGCTCGACGTCATCGAGCGCGACCGGCTGCGCGACAACGCCGCCAAGATCGGCGCCTACCTCGTCGCCCGCTTCAGGGAGATGCAGGCGCGCTACGATGTCATCGGTGACGTCAGGGGGCAGGGCCTGTTTCTCGGCATCGAACTGGTCACCGACCGTAAGACCAAGCAGCCGGCCACGGCATTCGCCCGCAAGGTCAATGACGGAGCCAGGGCGCGCGGCGTTTTGATCGGCACCGAGGGCCCACACGACAACGTGCTCAAGATGCGTCCGCCGATGATCTTCAGCCGTGCCGATGCCGACCATCTGGTTGGCGTGCTTGAGGAGACCTTCGCCGCGGTATCAGCCGAAGGCGCGTAGCAGCAGAACCGCGCGGGCACATCGCGCGGAGGGAATTAACGACAGGGGAATTCACCAACTTCCGGCGTTCATGCGCCGGCGGCAGAAAGAGGCTTTGCCTCGAAACACCAGGGAGGAAGACATGAGGAAAATCTGTGCCACCGCACTTCTGCTCGGATCGGCAGCCATCGCCATGCCTGCGGCAGCCGACACGCTCGACATCGTCAAGCAGCGCGACAAGGTCACTTGCGGCGTCAGCCAGGGTGTCGCTGGCTTCTCGGCGCCCGACGACGCCGGCAAATGGTCCGGCTTCGACATCGACTTCTGCCGCGCGGTCGCGGCCGCCGTGCTCGGTGATCCGGACAAGGTCAGCTACGTGCCCTTGTCCACCAAGGAGCGCTTCACCGCGCTGCAGTCCGGCGGCGTCGACGTGCTGTCGCGCCAGACCACCTGGACGCTGTCGCGCGATTCCAGCCTCGGCATCCGCTTCGTCGGCACCGCCTATTATGACGGCCAGGGCTTCATGGTGCGCAAGGAACTCGGCGTCGACAGCGCCCTCAAGCTCGACGGCGCCACCGTCTGCACCGAACAGGGCACCACCACCGAGCAGAACGTCGCGGACTACTTCTCCGCCCACAAGATGAAGTACGAGCCGGTGGTCATCGATTCCGCCGACGGCATCATCAAGGCCTTCGACGGCGGCCGCTGCGACGTCTACACCACCGATGCCTCGGCACTTTACGCGCAGCGCCTCAAGCTCACCGATCCGGCCGCCTATGTCGTCCTGCCCGAGATCATCTCCAAGGAGCCTCTCGGGCCCGCCGTCCGCCAGGGCGAGGACAAGTGGTTCAACATCGTCCGCTGGACGCTGTTCGCGCTGCTCGAGGCCGAGGAGCTCGGCATCACCAAGGACAACGCCGAAGCCGGCCTGACCTCGGAAAATCCGGCGATCAAGCGCTTCCTGGGTGCTGAGGGCGATAGCGGCCAGCAGCTCGGCCTCGACCCGCGCTGGAGCTACAACATCATCTCCAAGGTCGGCAATTTCGGCGAGATGTTCGAGCGCAACCTCGGCCAGTCGAGCGACCTCAAGATCGACCGTGGCATCAACGCGCTGTGGAACGCCGGCGGCCTGATGTACGCCCCGCCGGTGCGCTGACCTCTAATGTCGGGGCCGCGCGTTAGCGTGGCCCCACTTCCCCAAGGGGCTTTCTAGTCGCGCTTCGGCGCGGCCCCGGCTATGCTGCACCGCAAGATTCCCGACTTGTCCTGTCGGGCAGCATAAGGTGGGTTGATGAGCATTGCCGATCGCGTCCGCGTCAAGGATGTCAAAGTCCTCTCCGATGACTGGTACCTGCTGAAGAAGACGGTGTTCGAATACCGCCGCAACGATGGCGAGTGGCAGGTCCAGAGCCGCGAGACCTACGATCGCGGCAACGGCGCCACCATCCTGCTCTACGATCCTACGCGCCGAACTGTTGTTCTCGTGAAGCAGTTTCGCTACCCGGCTTTCGTCAGCGGCTACGACGATTTTCTCATCGAAACGCCGGCCGGCCTGCTCGACAATGCCAGCCCCGAAGAACGCATCCGGGCCGAGACCGAGGAGGAAACCGGCTTTCGCGTTCGCGACGTGCGCCGCGTCTTTGAGGCGTTCATGAGCCCCGGTGCCGTCACCGAGCGGATCTATTTCTTCGTCGGCCGCTACGAACCTTCCGACCGCATCTCCGATGGCGGTGGCCATGAAGGCGAGGGCGAGGACATCGAGGTGCTCGAAGTCGGCATCGACGAGGCTCTGGCCATGGTCGCCGACGGCCGCATCTGCGACGCCAAGACCATCATGCTGCTGCAATACGCGGCTCTGCACCTGTTCCGCTGAGCGGAGAGGTCGGGCGTCGGGGCTGGGGGCGCTCGTCTTGGCGGCGGCTCCTGTACACATGCCGGTGCGACTCAGGCCTCCCAGTTCGCCCCGAGAATTATCGAGGCTCGCTTTGGAAGCCGTACGCTCATCCGCACCGATGGCCCGTCCCAGACAGCTGTCGAGAAGGAAAGTTCAAGCCATTCCCGCCTTAAGCGCGCGGGCGCTGCCCCCGCGATAGCGAATTCGCTCGGCCTGTACTGTCGGTGTTGCACGAACAGGATCGCAAGCTTATTGTGTTCTTGTTCTGTTCTATATCCGAGAGAAGTGCATGTCGGAACAGCTGCGGTTCAACTTTGGAACGACTTCGCTTGGCACGCGGCCGCCCGTACGAAAGCGATCGCCGCCAGGAAAGCCTGACATGCTGATGTTTCGCTTGTATCCGGGACAGGACGTACCAATCGCGGCGGTAGTGGATCGTACCCGCCGCGCCTACGGTCTGACGGCAAAGCCTTGTGATGCGGACCAGCGGCATGTCTCGCTGCTGTCGATCGGCAGCGATGAGGGAGTGACCCGCCAACTGATCGAGGATGCGGCCGCGGCGGCGGCGCAGGTCAGGTCGCCGGCCTTCGACCTCGCATTCGACCGTATCGTCAGTTTCCGCAACGGCCGGCCGAAACCGTTGGTGCTGCTATGCGGCGAAGGTGCCAACAGGGTGGTAGAACTGGTGAGCGGGATCGCCGAGGCCTTGAATGGTTTCGGCTTCGGAATTCACCTTCGTGCTGGCTTCGTGCCTCATTGCACCGTTCTCCGTGACGATAGGCTTGTCCCCGAAGTCAGCCTCAACCGGCCGATCCTTTCCCGCATGCGGGAATTCCATCTGGAGCACAGCACAAACGGCGGTCGTCTGCGCTTGCGGATCGGCCGCTGGCCGCTGCTTGCCTAGCTTGCCGGCAGCGGCTGGCGGGCGTTGCGCCAGAAATCCTGCGGTTCCTCCAGCAGGTGCGTCAGCCCGACGCGCTCGAAGGCCAGCGCTGCCTGTTCGGCGGCATCTGCGAGGATGTTGTCGGCGTCAAGATGGTCGGTCTTGCGGCCGCGCATCAGCACCTTGCCGTTGACGATGACGGTGTCGACATCGGCGGCGTTGGCGAAATGGGCGATGCGCGTCACCGGCATGACCGGCGGGTAGAGATGTGGCTTGCGCATGTCGACGAGCACGATGTCGGCCTTCTTGCCAACTTCCAGCGAGCCGAGCTCGCGTTCCAGGCCCATTGCTCGCGCGGCGTCGATGGTCGCCATCTCCAGCGTCTTGCCGGGCGGCAGATAGGCCGGGTCGCGGAAATGGCGGCGGTGGTAGTGCATGCACTGCGCCATGTGGCGGAACATGTCGTAGCCGCGGTCGGGCGCCGCCGCGTCCGAGCCAAGGCAGACATTGATGCCGGCCTCGATCAGCTCCGGCACCGGGCATCGGCCATAGACCGACATGATGGCGCTCGGATTGTGGATGATCGACGCGCCCGTCTCCTTGAGCGCTGCGAAATCATCCTCGGTGAGGTCGACGCTGTGACCCAGCAGGGCGAACTCACCGAGGACACCAAGATCGCGCGCCAGCGCGATCGAACCGTCGCGATGGCCGTCCTGGGTGAACAGCACATCCTTGCGACGGCGCAGATCCATCACCGCTTCGCCCATTTCGACGACCTGCCGGCGGGCATCGGGATCGGCCACCTGGGCGGCGTAGTAGACGGGCATGACGAGGCACACGCCGGTACCGCGGCCAAGCACGTCGTTCCACCGATCGATCAGGATTTCGCTGACCTCGAGCTGGCGCTCGAACGTGACCGTCACATCATTGGACTGTCCGGTCTCCGAAAAATGGCGATAGCTGCGCGGGAAGGGCGGCCGGCCCGGACCCACCGTCATGAAGGTGCGCAGGCCGGCTTCGGCCGTCGCCCCGCTATGCGCGTCGCCAAAGGCCGGATCGTCGGTGCGGTAGATGTCGGCGCCGCCGCCAAGCAGCGTCATGCCAGTGGTGATGCCGCCGCGCAGCCGCTCGAGCTGGGTCATGCGCGCTTCGGCGCGCCAGAATGCCGGCGTCGAGCCGCGCGCATAGATCTCCTCGCAGGCGTCGAACCAGGTGTCGAGGCCGGCACCGGCATTGCGCACCAGCCCGTGGCCTGCATGCGAATGGCTGTCGATCAGCCCGGGCATCGCCACCATGCCGTTACAGTCGATGATTTCCCTGGCATCGGCCGGCTCGGCGTCGCCTTCGCTGCCGATGGCGCTGATGCGGTCGCCGGTGACGGCAATCCAGGCGCGCTCGATCACCCGGCGTTCCGCATCGACGGTCACCGCGGTCACGTTGCGCACGAGGATGTCTGGCGGCGTCATGGCTTATGCTTTCCCGTCGGTGGGCTTCAGGTCATGTTCCTGCAAGGAACTAGAGCCCGAGAATGTCTTCCAGGTCGCGCGCGACCACGCGGTCGCTTTCGAGGTCGAGCTGGTTTTCGATATGGGCGAGGTGATGGTGCATGACGGCGAGCGCCTTCTTGGCGTCGCGCGCGGTGATGCTCTGCATGATCGCCGCATGTTCGTCGGGGCCGCAGCTCTGGATTTCCTTCTGCTGGTACATCGCCATGATCAGCGATGTCCGCGAGACCAGGTCGCGCAGCAGCGAGGCGAGGATCTGCGACCGCGCCAGTTCGGCGATCAGCATGTGGAATGCGCCTGACAGGCGGATGGCGCCGGCGTCGTCGCCGCTCTGGTGCGCCTTGCGCTCCTGGTCGACATGCTCACCCAGCTTGGCGATGCCGTCGGCGTCGATCGTCGCGCACAGCCGCTCGACAAGCCGTTCCTCGATGGTGCGGCGGGCGAAGAACACGTCGCGCGCTTCCTCGATCGACGGCTTGGATACGAAGGCACCGCGGTTTGGAACCAGTGTGATCAGCCCGTCGCGAGCCAAATTCTGCAGAACCTGGCGAATGCGCGCCCGGCTGGCGGAAAATATCTCGGAGAGCTGCTCTTCCTTGAGCCGCGTGCCCGGGCCAACCTGGCGCTCCGCGATGGCATTCCAGATCTTTTCGTAGATCTCCTGATCGGTGGCGTGCCGCTTCCCGGCCTCAGCGTCCATCCAACCCTCCTCCCAAGTGGGCCCAAACTGCTGCCCGCACCCTATTGAATCTCAAATCGGGCACAAGTCAACAAATTTGTCGACAAAGATTGTAGACAATAATTGGACGCGATGTCAGCAATGAACGCATCGAGCCTAGGAGGCCCTGCCGATGGAAGGCGCAGGCCCAAGGTTCTCAGGCGGGAGGCGTTGCAGGAAGCGCCTTCAACCACCCGTCCGCTGAGTTCGCGGCCGTCTCGGCCGATGGCTCCGCATTGGTGTCGATGCTGACCACCACCGTACGAATGGAGCCGGTGCGGCTGGCGCCTGCCCGGTACCGCGGCGTCGGCCTGCTCCGGCTTTGCGTCTCGTCGCGCGGCGCGTCTGGATCTGCTGGTTGCTGCATCGCGGCCACTTAGTCCTCGGCGGCCTCGCCGATGTTTCGGCTCAGAATGGCGAGCACGCGCGTCGCGCTCTCGATGTCGGCGTCGTCGACGCCGGCCAGCACCTGGCCGCGCAGTTCGGCGACATAGGCGATCATGCTGTCGGCCTCGCGCCTGGCAATCGGCGTCAGGAAAATCCGCTTGGCGCGGCGATCGTCGTCGGTGGTGCAGCGAACCACCAACCCCTTCTTCTCCAGCCCGTCGATAAGGCCGACAAGCGACGGCTGCTCGATATGCATCTGCTCGGCCAGTTCGGCCTGCGTCTTGCCCTCGCATTCGGCGATCTGCATCATCAGCCGGGCGCGTGCCAGCGTCAGCCCGCGCTTCTTCACCCGGGCGTCGAACATCGTCCTGAGCTTGCGGTTGACCTTCAAGAGCTCGTCGAAAAATGCGCTCTTCAGTTCATCGGCGCTCATTTTGCTCCCCTATCTGTTAGTATAGATATCATTAGGTACCTATGTAATTTATGCCAAGGCCTTCCGCAAGGGCCGGCGTCTAGTCCCTTCGGACGAGGCCGATGCTGACCTGACGAGACGTAATGGCCGTTTCGCCGAGGAGCTGCCGGGGCAGAGGAGGAGTGACGCGATGGTCTTGCGCAATCTGGCCAAGCTCGACCTCAACCTCCTCCACGTCTTCGAGGCAGTCTACGCCGAGGCAAGCATCACACGCGCCGCCGAAACGCTCAACGTCACCCAGCCAGCGGTTTCGAACAGCCTTGCGCGCTTGCGCGACATCTTCGGCGACCAATTGTTTGTCCGGGCCCGGCAAGGGGTGGCGCCGACGCCGCTGGCCGAAACCCTGATCGGCCCGGTCAGGGAGGCGCTGACGGCGCTTGATCGCACCCTTGCGCGGCACGAGCGCTTCGACCCGGTCGTCTCTGAGCGCGTCGTCTGCTTCAGCATGAGCGACTACGCCGAAGCCGTCGTGCTGGCGCCGTTCGTCGGCGTGCTCAACCGTCTCGGCTCGACGCTGAGCGTCCGCAATCACTTCATGTCGGAGCGCAGCCTGTTTTCCGGGCTGGCGTCGGGCGAGATCGATTTCGCCGTCGAGTCGCATCCGCTCGCCGAGCCGGGTTTCGGGCAGCGCCTGTTGTTCAGCGACGAATTCGTCTGCGTCATGCGCAAGGACCATCCGGCCTTGACCGGGCCGCTGACCATCGAGCGCTATCTGGCGCTGAAGCACCTCCACATCTCCAACCGTCCACGGGTCGCAAACCTCGTCGACGGTGCCTTGGCGCGTCTCAGGCACAAGCGCCAGGTGACGGTTCATGTCGAACACTGCCTCGCCGCCGGGGCGATCCTGTCAAGCAGCGACCTGTGTCTCACCATCCCCACGTCCTTTGTCCGCCATTTCCTGGGTGCTGGCGCGTTCATCGCCGTGCCACGCCCGTTCCGCATGCCGCCGCTGCAGACCTGGCTTTACTGGCACCCCTCGTCGGAGGGCAGCCCTGCTCATGACTGGGTCCGTAACGTGCTTGACGATTGCTTCCCGCTGCCCGTGGCCGGTCAGGATCATTTCGGCTGATGTCGCTCATTCGCAATGGCAATTTGCCCAGCCTGACATCGCCGGCCTACAACAATGTCCAACACCACAGATCGAACAAATGTCGCTGGGGCGCGGTCGCGAGGCCGCCGCCGGGAGGATAGCGCATGCGTGTTGCCGAGCGGGTAGAGGATGTCGTCGAGCGTGGCCTGTGCACCGGCTGCGGCGCCTGCGCGAGCCTGCTGGGCAACGATGTGCTCGGCATGGACCTTTCCCCGCAAGGCTTCATGCGGCCCCGCCGGCTGCGCCCGCTCAACAATGCCGAACAAAGTGCTGTCATGCAGGTCTGCACCGGAAGGCGGCAACCTGGCCCCGTGCCCGATGCGGCCGCTCCGCACCGCATCTTCGGGCCCATCCTGCATCTGGCCAAGGGCCACGCGACGGACCGGGAGATCCGTTTCAAGAGCGCCACCGGCGGCGTGCTGACGGCGCTCGCGGTCTATCTCGTCGAAAGCGGCGAGGTCGACGGCATCCTTCAGGTCGGTGTCTCCGCCAACAATCCGCTGGAGAACGAAGTCCGCTTCAACACTACCCGTGACGAGATCGTGGCTTGTGCCGGCTCACGCTACGGGCCGACAGCGCCGCTCAGGGACATAAGTGCCGCGCTCGACAGCGGCAGACGCTTCGCCTTCATCGGCAAGCCCTGCGATGTCGCGACGCTGCGCAACCTCGCGCGTGTCGATCCGCGCGTCGAATTGCAGATCCCCTACATGCTGGCGATGTTCTGCGGCGGCAATCCGAGCATCGCCGCCACCTACAACATCGTGCGCCGTTTCGGCGAAGATCACCGCGATGTCGCGGAGTTCCGCTATCGCGGCCATGGCTGGCCCGGTCCCACCTATCTCCGCACCCGGCAGGGCAAGGAGCACAGCCAGACCTACGACGAGACCTGGTTCTCCAACCTCACCTACGAGCTGATGTTCCGCTGCAAGATCTGCGCCGACGGTACAGGCGAGCATGCCGATGTCGTCGCCGGCGACTGCTGGGTCATGGACAGTGGCAAGCCGAGCCATCGCGAGGCCGGCGACGGCTGGAACATGCACATCGCCCGCACCGATCGCGGCAGGCAGTTGGTCGAGGACGCGGTCGTGGCCGGCTATCTCCACGAGGAGCCGTTCACGGTCGCCGAGCTTGAGGCCATGCACGACGACCACGGCACCAAGAAGCGGTCCGTCCTGTGGCGGCTTGCTGGCCTGGTACTGACGGCCCAGCCGTTTCCCGACCATGGCGCGCTGCGGGTCGTGCAGGCCGGCCTTGCCGCCAGCTGGCGCGAACGCTGGACGGCCCTCCGCGGCACGCTCGCCCGCTCGCTCAAGCGCCGCAACCGCGAGAGCCCTGTTACCTCGGGCACCTTCGCCCCGGACACCACGACAAGCTGAAAACAACAATCCAAGGAGGAAACCATGTCTGTCGATCATCTCCGCGCCACGCTCTCCGGCTCAGGACCCGCCCTGTTTTTCCCCGATCCCGAGGTTCCGGCGATCTTCAACTTCGACCAGGGCCTTGCCGCGCCCGAGACCTTCCCGACCGAGGATCTGGTCCGTCTCGCCCGCAAGGCGCTCGACGAGCACGGCGCCAAGGTGCTCGACTATTTCGATCCTGCAACCGGCTATGAGGAGCTGGTGTTCGGCTTCAAGGGCCTGCGCAAGGAGATCGCCGACCGCATCGAGCGCACCCAGGGCAAGCAGCTCGGCACCTCAGGTGTCATCCTGACCTCCGGCTCGGTGCAGGGCATCGCGCTCGCCGCCAACGGCTACGTCAACCCGGGCGACGTCGTCGTTGCCGAGGCCGCGTCCTTCCCCTATGCGCTGCGCTTCATGCAGATGGCCGGCGGCGACCTGCGCACGGTGCCGGTCGACGATCACGGCATGGACATCGACGCGCTCGAAACCCTGCTCAACAAGGTCAAGGCCGAGGGCAAGAAGGTCAAGGTCGTCTACACAATCCCGACCTTCCAGACGCCGACCTGCACCGAAATGTCGGTGCCGCGCCGCCACCAGCTCTTGAAGCTTGCCAGGGAACACGACTTCCTCATCATCGAGGACAATGTCTATGGCGACCTGCGCTTCGCCGGCGAGGAACTGCCGACGCTGCTCAGCCTCGACACCGGCGACCGCGTCATCCAGTGCGGCAGCTTCTCCAAGATCGTCGCACCCGCGCTTCGTCTCGGCTGGATCGCCGGCCCGGCTGCCGCCATCGAACCCATCGCCGCCGTGCGCCAGGACCTCGGTGTCGGTCAGTGGCATGCGCGCGTCATGACCTCGTTCATCGCCGACGGCCTGCTCGAGGATCACATCGCCGAGGTCAACAAGGTCTACAAGAGCAAGGCCGAGACGGCGGCGCGCGCCGTGCGCGACTATTGCGGCAACTACGTCACCTTCCGCATGCCGCAGGGCTCGTTCTATCTCTGGCTCGAGATCGACGAACGCGTCGACTGGCAGCGCGCGGCCGAAATGTCTGCCAAGGAGGGCATCTTCTTCCGCCCCGGTGAGCGCTTCATGGGCGAGACCGACGGCCGCCAGTTCCTGCGCCTCGCCTACAGCCACGTCAGCGAAGACATCATCGAACGCGGCATCAAGAAGCTCGGCGAAATCCTCAGCGCCTGCGCCCGGGTTCCTGCATGACCCAGGCTTCCGGCATGACGCATTCGGTTCGCACGATCGCGGGGGGATTTGTCTATCCCGAATGCCCCCGCTGGCGCGACGGGCAACTGTGGTTCGCCGACCAGCACGACGGCCTCGTCCATGTGCTGGGTGGCGCCGGCACGCGCCGCGACAGCTTCGCCGTTCCGGGCGGCCCATCCGGCATGGGCTGGTTGCCCGATGGCGACCTGCTGGTCGTGTCGATGAACGACCGCAAGCTGTTTAGGCGGAGCCGCGACGGCAAGCTCGTGCTCCACGCCGATCTCGCCGGCGTCCACCCGTTCCACTCCAACGACATGGTCGTGGACGGCGAGGGCCGCGCCTATGTCGGCAATATCGGCTTCGACTTCTACGCCGGCCAGCCGCCGGCGCCGACGGTGCTGGCGATGGTCACGCCGGATGGCGAGGTCAGCATCGCCGCAGACGGCCTGATGTGCCCCAATGGCACTGTCATCTCGCCCGATGGCCGCACGTTGATCATTGCCGAATCGATGGCGGCGCGTCTTACGGCCTTCGACATCGGCGCGGATGGCCACCTCTCCAACCGCCGGCTGTTCGCGGCCGTCGACGGCCATGTGCCCGACGGCATCTGCCTCGATGCCGAAGGTCATGTTTGGGCGGCCTCGCCCTACGAGAAGACGGTGCTGCGCATCGGCCCGGCGGGTGAGATCGTCGATCGGGTCGTCATCCCTGATGCCAGCCCCTATGCCTGCATGCTCGGCGGAGCCGACGGCCGCGACCTGTTCATCTGTGTTGCCCCGCACCACGATCCTGAAGTCACCACCAAACTGAGGGGAGGGCGGATCGACGTGATCATAGCCCCCGCACCGGGAGCCGGACAGCCATGAGCGAAGCCTGCAACGTCGAACGCTTCAACCCGCCAGGCATGGCCTTTCCCGGCATGAGCCAGGCCGTCGGCTGCGGCGACTTCGTGCTCGTCTCGGGGCAGGTGGCGCTCAAGGACCGGCAGATCGTCTGCCCGGGCGATCCCGCCGGGCAGGCCGAGCAGGTGTTCCGCAACATCGAGGCGGTGCTGGCCGAGGCAGGTCTGACGCTCGGCCATGTCGTGTCGCTGCGCTGCTTCCTGACCAGCCCGGATGCCTACCAGGCCTATGCCTCGGTCAAGACCCGCATCTTCGCCGCCAACCCGCCGGCCGCCAGCGCCATGGTCGTGACAGCCCTCGTCATGCCCGAGATCCTGGTCGAGGTCGAGGCGGTCGCCTGGCGCCACGCGCTTGCCAAAACGGGCGCGGTGTAGAACCTAGCCGCTACCTGAAACTGGCCGAGTCGGGTCCGCCCGGCCGGCCGCGCTTGCGGAGGCCCGGTCTTGTCCATCACCATGTACGGCATCAAGAACTGCGACACGATCAAGAAGGCCCGGACTTGGCTTGAAGGCCACGGCGTTGACTACGACTTCCACGACTACAAGGCCGCTGGCATCGACCGCAAAAGCCTGGAGAGCTGGGTCAAGGAATTCGGCTGGGAAACCGTGCTCAACCGCGCCGGCACCACCTTCAAGAAGCTGCCCGACGCGGACAAGCAAGACCTCGACGCCGACAAGGCCATCGCTTTGATGCTCGCCCAGCCCTCGATGATCAAGCGTCCGATGCTCGACCTTGGCAGCCGCCGCGTCGTCGGCTTCAAGCCGGAGGCCTACGAGGCGGCATTTCCGGGCTGACAATGCCCGGGCTGACAATGCCCGGGCCGACCAACTGACAGACTAGCTGGCGCGCGTGCCGAACCGCGCCATTGTCGTCGCTACCTCCTCGCGCAGCCATGTCGAAAAATCGCGCACCTTGCGGCCCGGTCGCTCCAGCTTCGAACTGACCATGTAGTAGCCGAGCCCGCTGGCCACCGTGATGCCGAACGGCGCCACCAGCCGCCCGTCGGCCAGCGCGTCCGCAGACAACAGCTGCCACGCCAGCGCCACGCCCTGTCCGGCCACCGCCGCGTCGATGCCGAGGATCGGGTCGGTGAAGGAAGGCCCCGCCGGCTGCACCGGAAACGGCTTTTGCAAGCCGGCCGCTTCGAACCAGCGCTCCCAGCTGATCATCGTGCTCTCGTCGGCGATGACGGGCAGACGCGCCAAATCGGCCGGCTGCTTCAGCTGCGCGGCAAGTGCTGGCGCGCAGACCGGAAACACCTCCTGCGCCAGCAGCAGCTCGGCGCGCACGCCTGGCCATGTGCCGTCGCCCATGCGGATCGCCAGGTCGACGTCGGAGTGGTCGAGATCGACGAGCCCGGTCGAGGCGTCGATCCTCAGCTTGATCTCGGGATGGCGCTGGTTGAAGCGACTGAGCCGTTGCACCAAAAAGCGCGAGGCGAAGGCGGGCGCCACCGACACCACCAGAACGTTCGAGTTTGTCTCGTCGGCCAGCGCCATCGCGCGCGCCAGTTCCTGGAAGCCGGTCGTCAGCCGCGCGCAGAACTCCGCCCCGAAGGCGGTCAGCGCCAGCCCCGCGCCGGTGCGCTGGAAGATGGCGCGGCCCAGCTGCGCTTCTGTCCGGCTGATCTGCTGGCTCACCGCGCTGGCCGAGACGCCCAGCTCCTCTGCCGCCTTGACCAGCGAGCCGCAGCGCGCCACGCTCTCCACCGCGCGGAAGCCGTTGAGATGCACGCGATTGAGCGCATCACTTGAGATTTTCTAAACTCCGTCCGCGACATTCTTGATTGTAGAGTGAGTGTTTGTAGCGAAAATAGTGCGAAAGGATCAATGCTTCAGGAGAAGTCAGATGAAGATTTTCTCAAGCCTTTCCAATCTGCTTCAGGGCCAGCGCGACAGCCGCGGCATCGACACCGAGCGTTTTCTCACCTGGCTGCGCGATCCGCTCTCCCACCCTGATATCGAGCGCATGGATGCACGCGAGCTCGGCGACCTGCCGCTAGGCAGTGGCTTTGCACGAGCCCTGCCGGTGCCCGGCGAGTGCCGTGCCTAGAGCAGCAACACGGCCTGGCCGAGCACGCCAATAGCCGCCGCCGCCAGCGTCACCACGCTGAGCCCGAAGCCCGTCGCGCGCTGCCATTGCGCCGCCTGCTCATGGGTGAAGTGCCAGGCGTGAACCGCGCGGCCGAAGGTGAAAGCCGCGCCCAGCACGTGGATCGCGATCGCAGGCGCCCCAAGCGCCGCGCCAAACCCCAGCAGCACTAGCATCACTGGAATGTTTTCGATCGCGTTGGCATGGCCGCGCATCGTCCGGCCGAGACGCGCTACGCCGCCGTCGCCGATCAGCACCATGTGCTTGCGCCTGACCCGCGCTGTCGCCAGCGTCAGCCACACAAGGATCAGGGCGTTGAGCGCGGCATAAAGTGATGCTGCCGCATATGCTGGCTGGTCCATGTCGTCCCCGAACTGCGCAAATGACCAAACTGTAATATTCCGGTGCGGAAAATCGCCACGATCCGGCACGCATTGCCATAACCGGCCGCCGCAGGGGATTCCCTTGTGCCACGAAGTGTGACTTCATGCGGCCAACTGGCAATGCCCCGTCTCCGAAAGGAACCCGGAACCGTGTTCATATCCTTCTTCCCGCAGCCGAAGCTGTTCTTCACCTCGGCGGTTCTCTGGACCCTTGCTGCCGTACTGTTCTGGTTCTTCGGGGGCGAACAATTGGGGGCCGTCTTCGGCATGCCTCCGGCGCCAGCCGGTATTCCGCCGATACTCGGAATCCGGATATTCTTGTCAGCCCCGTTCCTTTGGTTCTACATCTATTTTGGGTTTTTGGTTGCGGTCTTCTACGCGTTTTGGGCTTGGTATTCGCCGCATCCCTGGCAGCGTTGGTCGATCCTGGGATCGTCGGCAATCCTTTTTTCCACTTACACCTCTGTTCAGCTCTATGTTGCGCTCAACACATGGCGTGGACCTTTTTACGATCTTTTCCAGAAGGCGATATCGACCGCCGGGTCAGTAACGCCAGGCGAGCTTTACGACCTCTTCTGGGTCTTTGCCGGAATCGCCTTCTTCTCGGTTTCCCTGTTCGTGGTTACTCGCTTCTTCGTCAGTCACTACATCTTCCGGTGGCGTACCGCGATGAACGACTACTACATGGCCAATTGGCCGAAGCTGCGCCATATCGAGGGAGCTTCCCAGCGTGTTCAGGAAGACACGATGCGCTTCTCGACGACGCTTGAGGGCTTAGGTGTTGCCTTCGTCGATTCTGCAATGACGCTGATTGCCTTCTTGCCACTGCTGGCCCAGCTATCCACGCATGTCACTGCGCTGCCTATCGTTGGCCAGATACCTTACTCGCTTGTCTTCGCCGCGATCTTCTGGTCGCTCTTTGGCACCATCTTGCTGATGGTCTTCGGCATCAAGCTACCGGGTCTCGAATTCAAGAACCAGCGCGTTGAGGCTGCCTATCGAAAGGAACTGGTCTATGGCGAAGATCATGAAGACCGCGCCCAGCCGCCTACCGTGGCTGAACTGTTTGCGAACGTCCGGCGTAACTATTTCAACCTCTATTTTCATTACGCTTATTTCAATGTCATTCGCTCTGGTTACCTTCAGGCGGATGCTGTCTTTTCAAGTCTCATTCTCATTCCTACCATCGCTGCGGGTAAGATAACGCTTGGAATCTGGCAGCAGATATCGACGGCCTTTAGCCAGGTCAGCTCTTCATTCCAGTACCTTGTCAGCGCCTGGCCGACGATTGTTGAGCTAATCTCGATCTACAAGCGCCTGCGCGCCTTCGAAGCTACACTATCGGGCGAGGCGCTACCCGATATCGACCGGCGTTATCTCGAACGCGAAAAGGGCGGCCTGAAGCCGGAAGATCAGCCGGTAGCGTGATTGCGAGATGCAACGCTGACGACGCCCTCCCCCTTGTGGGGAGGGGTATGGGGGGTACTGCAGGCGGATATGCCGCCGCATCTTGCATAAGGTCCTCGCCAACCGAAAGCTGGCAAGTACCCCCACCCTCTATCCCTCCCCACAAGGGGGAGGGGGCGTCAGCGTCCCGCCTTGGAAGGTTCAATCGCAGCTCACCCGCCGGTCTGCACCGGTGCCGCCTCGTTGCGCAGCCCCACATAGTCGGCATAGCTGATGCATTCGACATCCGCCTTCACGCACACCTCGCCGGCAAAGCGCTCCAGCGCCCGCCAGTAGGCGCCGTCGTTCATCAGCGTGAAGTGGAAGCCGATCTGCAGCGGAACGCGTCCGCCCGCATACTGCGTGTCGAAGGCCTTCCGGAACGCGCCATAGGCGCGGTTTTCGTATTTCGCCGCCTCTTCGGGCTTGTCGACGCCGCCGGAGTGGCGGACGAACAGATTGTAGTCCATCGCGATGATCTGCCGCTCGGAGGGCCCTTCGGGGATCAGCGGCAGGGCAAAATCCATCATCGTGCCGTCGAGCCTGGGTTCTTCCGGCCCGCGCGACACGCCGCTGGCATTGTACGCAAAACCCTTGTCGCGCAGCGCGGCCGTCAGCCCCTTGCTGTCCGAGAGATAGGGCGCGCGAAAACCCTTCACCGACGCCGCTATCCTCGCCCAGCCATCCGGCTCCGGCGAAATGCCGTTGATCTTGTAGGCGTCGCGCATGATCGTCGAAAACGCGTCGAACTCCTTGGTCCACTCGGCCTTGCTCCACTTGCCGCCATCGAAATGGCCGCAGGCGTGGCTGGCGATGTCGTGGCCGTCGGCCGCGGCTAGGTTGATCTGCCCGAGCCGGTCGACAACCTCCTTTTTTGTCATGGCAAAGCCGACATTCGACTTGCCGGCCGATTTTCCGGGCGCGTGATATGCACCGCGCGTTTCGCGCGAAAGCAGGAACACACAAGAGAGAAAGTAGGTGAACCGCGCGCCCGTACGCGCCGCAAGCTCGCGGCTGCGCTGCCACTGCGCGAGGTCATGCGCGCCGTCGAACGAGATCAGCACGATCTGCGGCTTCTTGACGTCCTCGACCTTGGGGGCAGGGCCGGCCATCGCCGGCACGGCAGCCAGCGACGCGGATACAAGGATACTCAGCAACGCTTTGGACATGTAGAACTTCGATGCAATTTCGTGGGCTTGGCGACACCTGCCGGTTAAGGCCGAAATGTGGCACGGATGCGTTCCGCCGCCTATGCGTCCATTTGGGCTAGTAAGAAAAGCGTTTCCACGGTCGTGGGGGCTTTTGCGTCTTTTTTGCTGTCGGGCCTTCACACGCTCACGTCATCGCCTCATTCGCACCCCCTCTGCCCTGCCGGGCATCTCCCCCACAAGAGGGGAGATCAGGCCGGCATCGGCGCCTCGCCCAATAGCCAACGTCGCAGGATTCACAGGATTTATCCAACGCTGCAGGATGGGCGCCGCCGGCGAAGAGACTAATCTCCCTCCTTGTGGGGGAGATGCCCGGCAGGGCAGAGGGGGGTGCGAAGGATCACGACAGTGAAGGTTGGCTTCGTAGGGCACTTCCAAAGCCCGCCACATCCTTGCCACCATCTGTCACCAACCCACGTGGATAGCCGCTCCTGCTTTTCCACGCCCTGAAAACCTGCCGTACACTTCCCGCATCGCCCTTACGGGACCTGGTGCGCACCGGGGATCAGGGAGGGCGGCGGTGACCTCCCGCCACTGCTACGGTAGCCGTGGCTCCGAGGGCCCGACGACGGGTCGGCGTGGTGAGGTGCGGGCGCAGCCCGCCTCGAACCATGCGGAGAAGCCGCGGCGATTGTCCATGGAATGTACATGGAGCGGCGCTGTGACCGGCCAACCTCGGGACAGACACCGAGCGGGGCGCGAGTTCGCGCCACATAAATTACTATCGGAAGGCTAGGCCTCGCGCCCCGCTTCCCGAACTTCTTCTAACAATGGCCAGACCGGCAACGGGGCGTGGCGGTGAACAAGTGCGTTCCTTCTCCCCGTCACTATACGGGGAGAAGGTGCCGGCAGGCGGATGAGGGGCAGCGCGAACCGATGCGAGTATGGCTCTGCCCCTCACCCGGTCCTCCGGACCACCCTCTCCCCGCAAACGGGGCGGGGAGCACCTCTCCCACCGAATTTCCGCCTCGCCCCCTTCCATGACGGCAAAATTCCGCTAAAACGCAGGCTCAAACGGCCCCCGAGGGGCAGAGGTGATTGGATAGTATGTCGGACGACAGTTTCTTTCGTGAGGTGAACGAGGAAATTCGCCATGAACGGGCGAAGGCCCTGTGGGACAGCTATGGCCCCGTAGCCATCGTCATCGCCGTGCTGATCGTCATCGGTACCGGCCTGTTCGTCGCCTGGGAATACTGGGTCGAAAACAAGGCCAACAGTTCCGGCGACCAGTTCTCGCAGGCGCTGACGCTTGCCAACTCCGGCAAGGCCGACGAAGCTCTTGCCGCGTTCGATGCGCTGGAGAAGGACGGCTACGGCGCCTATCCGCTGCTCGCCCGCATGCGCGCCGCCACCGTCCAGGCCGACAAGGGTGACTTCAAGGCCGCCATCGCCGGCTTCGACGAAGTGGCCGCCGACAGCTCGATCCCCAATGTCATTCGCGACGTCGCCCGCCTGCGCGCGGCACTGCTTCTTGTCGACAATGGCACTTACGCCGATGTGTCGGGTCGGGTCGAAGCGCTGACCAACGACACCAACCCGCTGCGCCATTCGGCTCGCGAGGCGCTCGGCCTTGCCGCCTGGAAGGACGGCAAGCTCGCGGACGCGCTCAAGCTGTTCGAGCAGATTTCCTCCGACGAAGGCGCTCCGCGCAATGCGCGTCAGCGCTCCAACCTCCTGGCCGAACTGATCCGCGGTTCCGGCAACGCGACGTGATGCGGGCCCGATGGCTTTCAAGATCGCGATAATCGGCCGGCCCAACGTCGGCAAATCCACCCTTTTCAACCGCCTGGTTGGAAAGAAGATCGCCCTTGTCGACGACACGCCCGGCGTGACGCGCGACCGCCGTGTTCACGCGGCGAAACTCTACGATCTCGTCTTCGACGTCATCGACACGGCTGGCTTCGAGGACGCGGCTGCTGCGACCTTGCAGGGCCGCATGCGGGCGCAGACCGAGATCGCCATCAAGGAAGCTGATCTCATCTTCTTCATGGTCGACGCCAAGGCCGGCCTGACTCCCGACGACCGTACCTTCGTCGAGATCGTTCGCCGCTCCGGCAAGCCGGTGGTGCTCGTCGCCAACAAGTCCGAGGCACGCGGTGCCTCGAGCGGCGCGCTCGAGGCCTGGGAACTCGGTATCGGCGAGCCGGTGCAGATCTCGGCCGAACACGGCCAGGGCATGCCCGACCTGCGCGACGCCGTTGTCGAAGCGCTCGGCAAGGAAGTCGTCTTCGCCGACGACGAGGACGAGGACGACGACATTGCCGAAAGCGACGTGCTGATTGGCGAGGACATCGCCGATCCCGACGCCGAGGATGTCCATGCCTATGACGAGACCAAGCCGCTCAGGATCGCCGTGGTTGGCCGCCCCAATGCCGGCAAGTCGACGCTGATCAATGCGCTGATCGGCGAAGAGCGTCTGCTCACCGGGCCTGAGGCCGGTATTACCCGCGATTCGATTTCGGTCGACTGGGACTGGCATGGCCGCAGCATCAAGATGTTCGACACCGCCGGCATGCGCCGCAAGGCTCGCGTCCAGGAGAAGCTTGAAAAGCTGTCGGTGCAGGACGGCCTGCGTGCCATCCGTTTCGCCGAGATCGTCGTCATCGTGCTCGACGCGACGATCCCGTTTGAAAAGCAGGATTTGCAGATCGCCGATCTGATCATCCGCGAGGGCAGGGCGCCGGTCATCGCCTTCAATAAGTGGGACCTCATCGACAACCCGCAGGAAGCGCTTGCCGAACTGCGCGAGAAGACCGAGCGGCTGTTGCCGCAGGCGCGCGGCATGCAGGCGGTGCCGATGTCGGCCGAGACCGGTCGCGGGCTCGACAAGCTGATGGACGCGGTGATGAAGACCCACCGGGTCTGGAACAGCCGAGTGTCGACCGGCAAGCTCAACCGCTGGCTTGAGGGCATCCTTGCCCATCATCCGCCGCCCGCCGTCGCTGGTCGCCGGCTCAAGATCAAGTACATCACCCAGGCCAAGACACGGCCTCCGGGTTTCGTCTTGTCGTGCTCGCGTCCCGATGCGATGCCGCAGTCCTATGTGCGCTATCTCGTCAACAACCTGCGCGAGTCCTTCGACATGCCTGGTGTGCCGATCCGCATGGCGCTGCGCACCTCCGACAATCCTTTCGCCGGACGCGCCAAGAAGAAACGCTGAGAAGTTCAGAGGGCTCGCATTCATGCGGGCCCTTTTTCACATTGCCGCAACATTGCGACCGTTAACGCTCCATCAAGGTTAATGCATCATTTTCCTCTCCAGTAGGGTGTGTTGCGTCCTGGAGAGTTTCCGTGCATCGACGAGTTGTGAAGCGGCGGTTTGCTGCTGCCCGCGCGGGCAGACGTTCGTTCCTGGCGCCGGCCGTCATTGGGCTCGGAATCTGGCTCGGCTTTCCCACCGTCGCCGCCTACCAGGACATGTCCAGCCTCGTCTCCGGCCTTGAAGCGCCAAGCGCGCGCTGGAGCTCTTACGTCGAAAAGTCGGCCGCGGGCTCGGTCCATGCCGCCGAAATGCCCTTCGTCGATGGCATCATCACCGGCCCGATCTCCGGCTCGGGCGTCAAGATAGCAGGCGTCGGCACGGTCTCGTTCCGCGGCAAGAAGTTCGGCTCGTCCGACCTGCCGGATGAGGACCGCATCGTCCGCGTCGACAAGAAGGGCCGCATCGTCAACGTCTCGCGGGTCAATCCGCCGAAGAACTTCACTGCCGGCTCGGTATTCGAACGCACCAGTTCACTGCTGCGTCCCGCACTCGACAGCGGCCTCAAGCTGACTTTCGCCAAGCCCGACATCAAGGGCAAGGAAGTCGAGATCGCTGCCGCGTTCCACGTCAAAGAGCCGAAGCGTCCGGCAGCCGGCGTGCCGGCGATGCTGGCGTCCCTGGTCAACAACGACAAGGCCGACATCCTGGCCACCGCCTATGCGCCGGCCGAGCCGGACTACGCCAAGGCATCGCCCTTCGAAGCGCTGTTGCGCAGCGACGACCAGGCCGACGGGCGCTTTGTCCCGCCGATGGGCATGGGCGACCACTGGTGGCTGGCCAACCCGCTGCCGGCGAGCGTATTCTCGAAGGCCGAGCAAACCTGCCTCGCCAACGGCGTCTATTTCGAAGCGCGTGGCGAATCGCTGCGCGGCCAGGCAGCCGTCGCCCAGGTCATCCTCAACCGCGTGCGCAACCCGGCCTATCCCGGCTCCATCTGCGGCGTCGTCTACCAGAACGACGGCTGGTTCAACCGCTGCCAGTTCTCGTTCGCCTGCGACGGCATCAAGGATCGCGTTGCCAGCGCCTCGCATTACAAGACCGCGCAGGACGTCGCCATGGCGGTTACCGCCGGCAAGATCTTCATCCCCGAAGTCGGGTCGTCGACCCACTATTACGCCAACTACGTCAATCCGGGCTGGGCGCGCGGCATGAAGAAGATGACCAAGATCGGCCTGCACATCTTCTACCGCACCTATGGCGGCGGCTGGAGCTGATCGCATCCGGGCAGGGCTCGTGGAGTCGGCCAGCCGCCAGATTGCGCGCGGATTCGGCAGGCGATCACGGACCGGAGCCACGGGCAGGATGTCGCACTTCGGCAACTAGCTGATTTTCTTACATAAAATACTTGGCTAGATGGGCCTCCCCGTGGCTTGACGGGCAGGGGCCCTCTAACTATGTTGCCGGCGACTTTGAAGCGGACGAACGGATACGCTCGGACCGGGTGGGAGTTTGCAATGGCCAAGCCTTCGGGCCCAGGCGGAACTGGAAACACCCGGCCTGAAAATCGAGCCGAAAACGAACACCGCGACGACGAACTCGAGCGCCGTCGGCAACAGCTTGAAGCAACGCTTGCGACAAGACGCCAGACTGCCCGCGAGGGGGAAAAGAGTGCAGGGTCGAATGGCGTGGCCGGCTACGGTCAGGCACTCAAGCTGTCCAGCGAGTTCATCGCCGGGATCGCGGTTGGTGTCGGACTGGGTTGGATCATCGATCGGATGGCAGGCACGTCGCCTTGGGGCTTGATCGTGTTTCTGCTGCTCGGCTTCGGTGCCGGCGTGCTCAATGTCCTGCGCTCGGCAGGAATGGTTACTGATGCCGGCATCCGGCCGCCCGATAAGCGGCCTGACGAACCGGAAAAGAAATAGCAGCGTCGCAAGGCGCAATTTAGGCGAAGGGGGGCCAGCGTGGCCAACGATCCAATTCATCAGTTTCAGATCTCGAAATTGATTCCGATCGAGATCGGCGGCCTCGACTTCTCCTTCACCAATTCGTCCGCCTTCATGGTTGCGACCGTGATCGTCGCCAGCGCCTTCCTGTTCCTGACGACGTCGAGCCGCGGCCTTGTGCCGAGCCGCCTGCAGTCGGTTTCGGAGATGTCTTACGAGTTCGTCGCCTCGATGCTACGAGACGCGGCGGGCTCCCAGGGAATGCGCTTCTTCCCGCTGGTGTTTTCGCTGTTCATGTTCGTGCTCGTCGCCAACCTGATCGGCCTGTTCCCTTACTTCTTCACCGTCACCAGCCATCTGATCGTCACCTTCGCGCTGGCGCTGCTGGTCATCGGCACGGTCATCGTCTACGGCTTCATGAAGCATGGCTTCGGGTTCCTGAAGCTCTTCGTTCCGCATGGCGTGCCTGGCATCCTGGTGCCGCTGGTCGTGCTGATCGAAGTGATTTCGTTCCTGTCGCGTCCGATCAGCCTGTCGGTTCGTCTGTTCGCCAACATGCTGGCCGGCCACATCACGCTCAAGGTTTTTGCTGGTTTCGTCACCTCGCTCAGCGCATTCGGCGCCGTCGGCGTGGTTGGCTCGATCCTGCCGCTGTTCATGACGGTAGCGATCACCGGCCTGGAAGTCCTGGTCGCGTTCCTGCAGGCCTACGTGTTTGCGGTGCTGACCTGCATGTACCTCAACGACGCCCTGCACCCGGGCCACTAAGAATTCGTCGGCGGCTTGCCGCCGTCCTGGATACCGTAACTAAATTTCGATCCACAAGGAGTTGGACAATGGAAGTTGAAGCAGCAAAGGCAATCGGCGCAGGCATCGCTTGTCTCGGCATGGGCGGCGCAGGCATCGGCCTGGGCACCATTTTCGGTAACTACCTGTCGGGCGCCCTGCGCAACCCGTCGGCAGCTGACGGCCAGTTCGGCCGCCTGATTTTCGGCTTCGCCGTTACCGAAGCTCTGGGCATCTTCTCGCTCCTCGTCGCTCTGCTGCTGCTCTTCGCATAAGAGCCGCGCAAGCGAATTGACCGGCCGCGTGTCGCGGCCGGTGGGATGACAGGGGATAGAGATGTTTGTCACGCCGGGTTACGCCGAGGAAGTCGCACCTGCGGCCGGGGAAGCTCACACTACCGACGCTACGACTGCGCACACGGAAACGGGTGCGGAGCATGGCGGTGGTGGCCTGTTTCCACCTTTCGATACGTCGAACTATCCGTCGCAGCTGTTGTGGCTCGCGATCACTTTCGGCCTGTTTTATCTCTTCCTGAAAAACGTCGTGCTGCCGCGTGTCGGCGGCATCCTTGAGGTGCGCCGCGATCGTATCGCCGGGGACCTCGACCAGGCTGCCCGGATGAAGTCCGAGGCGGATGCGGCGGTTGCCGCATACGAGCAGGAGCTTGCCGAGGCGAAAGCCAGGGCAAACGCCATCGGCCAGAAAGCAAGCGACGAGGCCAAGGCGGAAGCCGCAGCCAAGCGCAAGGAAGTCGAAGCCGGACTCGACCAGAAGCTCACCGCGGCAGAAGCCCGCATCGCTACCATCAAGGCCAACGCCATGAAGGAAGTGGGAACCATCGCCGAGGACACCGCTGCGGCGATCGTCCAGGCACTGGGTACCGGCAAGGTCGACAAGGCTGACATCGCCGCCGCCGTCAAGGCAGCAGGCAAGTAGGAGAGGGGCCATGGACGCAACATTCTGGGCCACAATCGCTCTCGTCATTTTCGTAGGCGTCGTCCTGTACCTGAAGGTGCCGGGCATGCTCTCGAAGTCGCTTGACGAACGCGCCGAACGCATCCGCGCCGAACTCGAAGACGCACGCAAGCTTCGTGAAGAAGCCCAGCAGCTGCTCGCCGAGTATCAGCGCAAGCGTAAGGAAGCGGAGAAGGAAGCCGCCGACATTGTCGAGGTGGCCAAGCGTGAAGCTGGACTTCTCGCCGAAGAAGCTCACAAGAAGACCGAAGAGTACGTTGCTCGCCGGACTGCTCTTGCCGAGCTGAAGATCGGCCAGGCGGAACGCGACGCAGTCAACGAAGTTCGCGCCAACGCCGTCGACCTCGCGGTCGAAGCGGCTCGCCAGATCTTCGCTGGCCAGGCTGACGCCAAGACCAACGCCGACCTGTTCAAGGGCTCGGTCCAGGAACTGAAGGCCAAGCTCAACTAAGTCGGGCAGCCAAGCAGATCTGAAAAAGCCGCTGGAACTTCCGGCGGCTTTTTTGTTTTCAGGACGGCCAACGTCGATTGTCTTTCGTCTGGCAGGAGCCGCTCCGGCACGGCTTGCACCTTGCTGCAGCCGCTGCTAGCAGGCTCATATGACCCAGATCGTCGAAATCGGTAAATCCCGCGTGCTCAGCTTCAGCCAGAGTGGTTCGGTGCTACGCACGCCTGCCGACGCCAATGACTTCATCAGCGAGGCATGGTCGAACGAAGCGGATTTTCTCGCCATCCCTGTGGAGAGGCTCGGTCCGGATTTTCTCAAGTTGAGCACCGGCGTCGCCGGCGAGGTGTTTCAGAAGTTCGTGAATTATGGCCTCGGCTGCGCCATCGTCGGCGACGTCACGCAGGCGCTTGACGGCAGCGGTGCGCTTCGCGATTTCGTGCGCGAAACGAACAAGGGCAAGTCGATCTGGTTCGTACCGGACTTCGACGAACTTCAGCACCGGTTCGAAAAGCAGGCGACGCTGCAGAGTTAGCCCCGCCGTTTCTGTCGCGGCTAGTCCCGGAACGGTGCGAAGGAAATGCGGTGCAGGCGAAGCGATGCGCCATGCTCGACGATCGCCGCCCGGTGGCGGGCGGTCGCATAGCCCATATGGACTTCGAAGCCGTAGCGATTGTCGTTCGAGCCGCAGGCCGACATCATGCGGTCGCGCGTCACCTTGGCAACGATCGAGGCGGCGGCGATGGACTGCGAGCGCTGGTCGCCCTTGACCAGGGCGCGGCAGGTGCAGCTAAGACCAGGCGGCACGTCGCGGCCGTCGGCAAGGGCCGATTTGGCGGTCATCGGCAGGCCCGCCAGCGCGCGGCGCATCGCTTCCAGGCTCGCCTTGCGGATATCGCTGCGATCGATGCTGTCGGCCGAGACGGATGCTACGGCAACGCCCAGAGCCTTGGACAGCACCTCATCGAACAGCGCCTCGCGCTGGGCGGCGGTGAGTCGCTTGGAATCGTCGAGACCCGCGGGAATGTTGCCGGGGTCCAGCACGACGGCGGCAGCGACGACCGGGCCGGCGAGCGGCCCGCGCCCGGCTTCGTCGAGCCCCGCGCAGGGCCACAAGCCACCTGATATCGCCTTCGTTTCGAAGGCGAAGTCGGGCTTGTCGATGAATTCGAAGAGGGGCGGAGAATCGGAACGCGGGCGAGCCATAGTGCGGCGATGCTCGCATCGGCCCCGATTCTCCGCAAGTCCTTCCCGACCGATTAGGGCGGCGGTTCGGGAAGGCACCGTCAGCTGGCCACGGGGAGAGGCCGGACGGGATCTCTTGCAACGGGCGGACAAGGTTGTCCGCCCAAAATGTTCAAAGCAGCGTCAGCTGCAACTGGTCCTTGGGGCCGGCTTCGAACAGGTCGGTCCTGAGCGGCGTGCGCACCGAATTGAGGCCGAGGCGCTGGGCTGCGATCTCGAAGCGACGGCCGATCTGCCAGGCATAGGGACCCTTGCCCTTCATGCGCTTGCCCCACTCCGAATCGTAGTCCTTGCCGTCGCGCATCGAGCGGATCAGCGACAGCACGTGGCGGTAGCTGTCGGGATAATGGCGCAGCAGCCAGTCCTTGAAGATCGGGCTGACCTCCAGCGGCAGGCGCAGGATGACGTAGCCGGCGCTGGTTGCACCTGCGGCCTTCGCCGAGTCGAGGATGCGCTCGATCTCCTGGTCAGTGAGGCCGGGGATGATCGGCGCCACCATCACCGAGACAGGAATGCCGGCATCGGAGAGCTGCCTGATCGCCTCGAGGCGCTTGGTGGGCGTAGCTGCCCGTGGCTCCATCGTCCGCGCCAGCATGCGGTCGAGCGTCGTCACCGACAGCGCCACCTTGGCCAGGCCCTTCTCGGCCATGCGGCTGAGGATATCGATGTCGCGCGTGACCATCGCCGACTTGGTGACGATGCCGACGGGATGATTGCGTGCTTCGAGCACCTCAAGCACCTCGCGCATGATGCGCCAGTGCTTTTCGATCGGCTGGTAGGGGTCGGTGTTGGTGCCGATGGCGATCGTGCGCGGCTGGTAGCCATCCTTAGACAACTCGCGGTCGAGCAGGCGGGCGGCGTCGGGCTTGGCGAACAGCTTGGATTCGAAGTCGAGCCCGGCCGACAGGCCCATATAGCTGTGGGTGGGGCGGGCGAAACAGTAGACGCAGCCATGCTCGCAGCCGCGATAGGGATTGATCGAACGGTCGAAGGAAATGTCGGGCGACTCGTTGCGGGTGATGATGGTGCGCGGCTTTTCGACCTGAACCTCGGTCTTGAACGGCGGCAGCTCCTCTATGGTGCTCCAGCCGTCGTCGAAGACGTGGCGGCTGACCGGCTCGTAGCGCCCTGACGGGTTGACGCCGGCGCCACGGCCGCGCCGGCGCTCATGATTGATGCGCAGGCCGCTTTCCTCGATCATGGCGTTGGCCATTCCGGCCCCGCCACCCTTGAAAGCGGCAATATCGGCCCGTGCGATGGGTTCCATTTCGCTATCTCCCGAAGGGAAAAAGGCCGCCCGTCGATTCGTTCGGCATGAAACTATTCCTATTTTGGAAATGAGAACAAAGCAAGAACTTTGTTGTTCCGGCGGCGAGGCTGGCGCTTCGGCCGGCTTTCCGATATGCGGCTAGATATGCTGAGCGTTCTGATCGAGACCAGGGACGACGAGGAGGGGCTGGCGCGCACGCTGGCCTCGCTGGTCGGCGGCGCCGTCGAGGGCGTGGTGCGCGAGGTGATCGTCTGCGACCTCGGTTCGGCCGACCAGACCCACTATGTCGCCGAACATGCCGGCTGCGCCTATCTCGCCAAGGGTGGCATCCAGGCGGGCATCGCGCAGGCGAAGAGCGACTGGCTGCTGCTGCTCGAACCGGGAGCGCGGCTGGCCGAGGGCTGGACCGAGGATGCGGTGCGTCACATGAGCCGGCTGGCGATGGCGGCGCGCTTCACCCGTTCGCGGGCGAGCAACCGGCCGTTCTGGGAGCGCGTGACATCAAGGCCGCGCGCGCTGGAGCAGGGGCTGGTCATCACCAGGAAGCAGGCAGCGGTTCTGGGCCGCAACGGTGCGAACGCCGAAGGCATTGCGCGCGGGCTCGCCATGAAGACGCTCGACGCCGAAATCGTCGTCGCGCAGCGATAAAGCTAGACTGGCTTCGGCCCGCCGCGCCTCAGATGCTCGTCGAGGCGAGGCATGATCTCCACGAAATTGCACGGCATGTGGCGGTAGTCGAGCTGCGCCTTGAGGATGCCGTCCCAGGCGTCGCGGCAGGCACCGGGCGAGCCCGGCAGCACGAAGACGAAGGTGGCGTTGAGCACGCCGCCGGTGGCGCGCGACTGGATCGTCGACGTGCCGATCTTGTCATAGGAGATGCGGTGGAACACCGCCGAGAAGCCGTCCATGCGCTTTTCGAAGATCGGCTCCAGCGCATCCGGCGTGACGTCGCGGCCGGTGAAGCCGGTGCCGCCGGTGGTGATGATCACGTCGATTTCGGCGTCGAGCGACCAGGCGGTGACGCGGTCGCGGATATTGTCCTTGTCGTCGGTGACGATGTCGCGCGCCTTCAGTACGTGGCCGGCTTCGGTGATGCGGTCGGCCAGCGTCTGGCCGGACTTGTCGTCGGCCAGCGTGCGGCTGTCGGAGACGGTGAGCACCGCGATGCGGACAGGGACGAAGGGGCGGGGCTCGCTTGCCATTGTCTTGGGCTCCTAGGTCCGCGTCATGGTGGCGGCACTGAACCAGCCGGGGTGCTCGGCCGAGATTGCCGCGGCAGCGCGCGCAGCCGCAGCAGCGCTGCCGAAGATGCCGAAGCAGGTGGCGCCCGAACCGGACATGCGGGCAAAGGATGCACCCGAGCGGCGAAGGGCGGCCTGCACGGCGGCGATCGACGGCTCAAGCGACATCGCCGCAGGCTCGAGGTCGTTGCGGCTCGTCGCCAGCCAGTCGAGCACGGTGTCCGCGCTGTCGAGCGGCGCAAGCACGGGATTGTCACGCGAGGCCAGTGCCCGGAATACCCTTGGCGTCTCGACGGCAACGCCAGGGTTGACCAGCACCATCGGCAAGGCAGGGAAATGCCTGACCGGATCGAGCTCCTCGCCGATGCCGCGGGCAATGAGCGGGTGGCCGGCCAGGCACATCGGCAGGTCGGCGCCGAGCGGCAGGGCCAGTCTTGCCAGCGCCGTCTTGTCGCAAGCGATGCGCCACAGGCGCGCCAGGGCCCGCAGCGTGGCCGCGGCATCGCTCGAGCCGCCGCCGATGCCCGAGGCGATCGGCAGGTTCTTTTCGAGCGCGATCGCAACAGGCTGGACCGCGTTTTCGGGGAAGGCGGCGCGCAGCGCGTCGCGGGCCTTGAGCACCAGATTGGCGCCGTCGCGCGGCACGTCTCCGGCGAACGGACCGTCGACGACGAAGCTGTCCTGCGCCGCCGCCGCAACGGTGATGCGGTCGCCGAGCTCGGCGAAGACGACGAGGCTTTCAAGCAGGTGATAGCCGTCGGCGCGACGCCCGGTGACGTGCAGCGCCAGGTTGATCTTGGCCGGGGCGAGTTCGGCGAGCGGAACGCTGTTGAAGGTCACGGGCTGGATGTCAGTCTTTCTCAAGCCGGTATTCGCCGGTCTCCGGGTCCTTGACCAGCGTTCCATTGGCACCGGTCTGGCGCTGCTTTTCGTTGCGGCGCACCTTGGCCGTCACCCGCTCGGCTTCCTTGATGAAGGAGCGGTAGCCGATATAGCCGACCACGCCGACAAGCGCGAAAAAGATGAGCTGCGGCATTTCATTCTCCTCCCTTCGGTGCCGTTTCCGGCCAGCCGAGGCTATCCCCGATGATAATCCGCCGTTTCGGCTTTTTCAAAGGCCGAACCGGCTCCACAATGCGCGTTCTTCCGCCGCATCCACCAGGCCCGAGGCGGCTGCGCCGACGATCTCGGGCGTGAAGCCCAGCGCCGACGAACCGAGGCCGAGGCGGCGGCCGAACAGGCCGCGAGGTGCCGTGATCAGCTTGAGTTCGGCCTTCGCGCCGTAGCGGTCCTTGAGCACGGTGCGCATGTCGCCGAGTGAATCGATGAGCCCGAGTTCGAGGCCCTTCTTGCCCGACCAGAACAGGCCGGTGAACAGGTCGGGGTCGTCCTTGAGCTTGCCGCGGCGGCGCTCCTTGACCATGTCGATGAAGGTCTCGTGCACTTCGAGCTGCAGCTTCTTCAGCCGCTCGATGTCTTCCGGCTTCTCCGGCTGGAACGGGTCGAGCGTCGCCTTGTTTTCGCCGGCGGTGTAGACGCGGCGCTCGACGCCGATCTTCTTGATCAGGTCGGTGAAGCCGAACGATGCCGACACCACGCCGATCGAACCGACGATCGAGGACGGGTCGGCGATGATCTCGTCGCCGGCGATCGCGATCATGTAGCCGCCGGAGGCAGCGACGTCCTCGACGAAGACCAGCACCTTCTTGTTCTTCTCGGCGGCAAGGTCGCGAATGCGCTTGTAGATCAGCCGCGACTGCACTGGCGAGCCGCCAGGCGAATTGATCGAGATGGCAACGACCGGCGCGCTGGAGATCGAGAACGCCTTTTCGATCACCCCGGCGGTGGTTGCCAGCGAAAGGGTCGGCCGAAACTGGCCGCCGCCCGACATGATCGCGCCTTGCAGCCTGATGACGGGGATGACGACTTCGCCACCACGCATGGATTTCGGCAGCAAGCGGCGGAACGGGTTCTTCACTTGGTCTCTCCGGTCTCTGGTCATGCGGGATGTATGCATTCCTGCGACAACCGCAATGCTCAAGCGTTGTTCAATCGCCGAAAAGCGATGCGCGGCCGTTGCTTATGTCGTCTGCGCGTTGCGAGAAGCTGTCGCCGGCATCGCGCAGCACCAGCGGCGGGCAGAGCGTCAACGGTGCCCGCGAGGCGCGTACGGCCCGCACGATGACGCGGATCGCGGCGGCGCCGGCGCGCGGGTGCACCGGCACGATCTCGGCCTTGCCGAAGCGGCCGTCGAGCGCCGAGAGGATCGCGGCGAGCTGCTCCGGCCGGGCGATGATGGCCAGGCCACCACGCGGCTTGACCACGGCAGCGGCACTCCTGAGCCAGCTTTCGAACAGCCCGTCCTCCATGACATGCGCCTGCCGCTTCAGCGCGTCCGGTGTCGGCCGGTGATGCGCCGGATTGAAGGGCGGGTTCATGATGACGAAGTCGAGCGAGGCGTCTGTGAGGCCGGCCTCGGTGCGCGCCTTGCCCGAAAGGCCGACATCGGCGACGAGCACGGCGGCGCGATCACGCAGCGATGTATTGCCGGGATGGGCAAGCGTGGCCTCGGCGAAGCGGGCCATCTCCGTGGTGAGCTCGACCAGTTGCACCTTGGCCTGCCTGCAGCGCGCAGCGACGGCAAGGCCCGCGGCACCGGCACCGGCGCCGAAATCGGCGAGCCGGCCGGCAAACGAGCCCGGCACGGCGGCGGCGAGCATCAGCGCGTCCATGCCGGCACGGTGACCTGTGTCCCTGGGCTGGACCAGCCAGAACTCGCCGCGATGGAACGCATCGACCGTATGCGGTGGTAGCTCCGTATCTGCGGCTGATGTGGGCTCGTCTGTCACTTCTGGCGGATTTCGTGCTCGATGCCGGCATCGGTCAGCAACTGCCGCGCTTCGTCGGCGTCGTCCTCGTCGATCATGATGCGGCGCGGCAGGATGCCGATCGAACCGTCGAGCACGCTCATGTTCTGGTCGGCGATGAAGCAGCCGATGCCGGAGTCGCGCAGCAGCGATTCCACGAAGGAGATGATGACGGCGTCATTGGTGCGGATGAGTTCGATCATCCGGGGAAATTCGCAGTTTGGCGCCGCGAAGTAAACGCCACGTGTTGCACCGCGCCAATTCGCCACTTGCGGGCACGGTGCATGGCGCCTTAGAATCGCCTAAGAGCTACGCGCGCGACCACGCGCCTGTGTAATTTGGGAGTGTTGGCCTTGGGTGTCGTTCTCAACATCGAGAAGGGAAAGCGGGACGCCGCGTCGATCAAGGACATGATCGACCTGACCGCAGCCGACATGGCAAGGGTCAACGAGCTGATCCTGTCGAAGGCCGGCTCCGATGTCGAGATGATCCCGGAGGTCGCCAACCACCTCATCTCTTCCGGCGGCAAGCGCCTGCGGCCGATGCTGACTTTGGCTGCCGCCCAGATGTTCGGCTACTCCGGCGAACATCACGTCAGGCTCGCCACGTCGGTCGAGTTCATGCACACGGCAACGTTGCTGCATGACGATGTCGTCGACGAAAGCGACCTGCGCCGTGGCAAGAAGACGGCGCGCACCATCTGGGGCAACCAGGCGAGCGTGCTCGTCGGCGATTTCCTGCTTGGCCAGGCGTTCCGCATGATGGTCGAGGTCGGTTCGCTGGAAGCGCTCGACATCCTATCGTCGGCTGCCTCGATCATCGCCGAGGGCGAGGTGATGCAGCTTGCCGCCGCCAAGAACCTCGAAACCACCGAGGACGAGCATTTCGCCGTCATCAAGGCAAAGACGGCGGCACTTTTTTCGGCTGCTGCCGAAGTCGGCCCGGTCATTGCAGGTGCCTCGAAGAACGACAAGGCCGCCCTGCGCTCCTACGGCATGAATCTCGGCCTTGCCTTCCAGCTCATCGACGATGCGCTCGACTATGGCGGCTCGAGCAAGGACCTCGGCAAGAATGTCGGCGACGACTTCCGCGAGGGCAAGGTCACCCTGCCGGTGATCCTGAGCTATCGTCGTGGCACGTCAGCCGAACGCGCCTTCTGGAAGAGCGCGATCGAGGACGGCGCGACGGATGATGCGGCACTCGAAAAGGCCGTCGGCCTGATGGTGCGCCATGGCGCCATCGCCGACACGATCGGCCGTGCCAGCCATTTCGGCGAGATCGCCCGCGACGCACTGGCACCGCTCGAACAGACGCCACAGAAGGCGGCACTGCTCGACGTCATCGATTTCTGCATCAGCCGCGTCGTTTGAGGGCTGAATTCGCCACGCGGCCGGGCCTGTCTTGTGAATTCCGTGAGCCGGTTGTCGGATTGTGAAGCCGGTGCGGATTGAAGCGCGACCCCAAAAAGGCCATGCTTGGCATCGACAAGCGGTTGCGACCCGGCACACGGTGTCATGATGACCGTACGACCTTGGTAGGAAGGATTTTCATGCGGCAGCGACGCGCGATCTGGCTGATGGGCCTGGCGGCTCTGGCGGGCTTCACCGCCCTGACCCAGCCCGGATATGCCAAACAGATCACCGAACCGGTCGAGATCAGTTCGTTTTCCGGCGCCTATCTGGCGGCACGCACCGCCGAAGCCGACGATGACCTGGATAGCGCCATCGCCTACTACAAGCGCGCCTTGGCCTTCGATCCCGAAGACGCAGCCCTGCAGCAGAGCCTGATGCTGGCGCTCATCGCGCAAGGCCGTTTCGACGAGTCGCTGCCGTATGCCCAGATGCTGAAGACGGTTCCCGACGTCGAGCGCTTCTCGCGGCTGGCGCTGGCCGTCGATACCTTCCGCAAGAAGGATTATGAAGGCGCGGAGAAATGGCTCAAGCTTGCTCTTGAGTCCGACCTCGACCGCCTGATCACCGGCGTCATGACTGCCTGGGCCCAACAGGGCGAAGGCCGTGGCAATGATGGGTTGCAGTTCCTCGACAAGCTCGAAGGACCCGAATGGTACGAACTGTTCAAGACCTATCACAGCGCTATGATCGCCGAGACCGCCGGCCTGAAGGACAAGGCCGGCGAAATCTATCGCGCCACCATCGATAACCTCGGCGCCGGCAGCGCGGCACCCGAGACCTGGATGCGCGCAGCCGAAGCCTATGCCGGCTTCCTGGCACGTTCGGGCAAGAAGACCGAGGCGCTGGCCATTCTCGACCGGGCCGACGAGTTCGCTCCCGGCAAATTGCCGATCGCATCCCTACGCGACAAGATCACCAAGGGCGAGAAGGTTCCGCCGCTGGTGGCCAACCCGCAGGACGGCGCGGCTGAAGTCCTGCTCAACCTGTCGACCGCGCTCAACCGGGGCGGCGGCGAGCCGTTCGTCAGGCTCTACCTGCAATATGCCCTGGCGCTGAAGCCGGAGAGCGACGAGCTTCTGGTGCAGCTTGCCGCGATTGCCGAGCAGCAGCAGAACGGCGAAGAGGCGATCGAGCTTTACCGCCGCGTGCCTGCTGCCTCGCCGCTCAAGCGCCTGTCGGAACTGCAGCTCGGCCTCAACCTTGCCGACCTCAAGCGCCACGACGAGGCGATCAAGCATCTCAAGGCGCTTGTCGACGCCAATCCAGACGACATGCGTGGTTATCTCGCGCTCGGCGGGGTCTATGCCGCGACCGACAATTACCGTGCCGCTGCCGATATCTACGACAAGGCTGTCGGCGTGCTGAAGACGCCAACCAACGCCAACTGGAACGTCTTTTACCAGCGCGGCATCGCCTATGAGCGGCTGAAGGAATGGCCCAAGGCCGAGCCGAACTTCCGCGAGGCGCTGAAGCTGTTCCCCAACCAGCCTCAGGTGCTGAACTATCTCGGCTACTCCTGGGTCGACATGGACATGAATCTCGAGGAAGGCCTCGGGATGATCAAGCAGGCTGCCGACCTGCGCCCGAGCGACGGCTACATCATCGATTCGCTCGGCTGGGCCTACTATCGCCTTGGCAAGTTCGACGATGCGGTCCGCGAGCTTGAGCGCGCGGTGTCGCTGAAGCCGGATGATGCGGTGCTGAACGACCATCTCGGCGACGCCTACTGGCGTGTCGGGCGCAAGCTCGAGGCGACCTTCCAGTGGAGCCATGCGCGCGACATGAAGCCGGAGCCGAAGATCCTGGCCGATGTCGAGCAGAAGCTCGCCAAGGGCCTGCCGGAACTGCCGGAAAAGCCGACCGCGCTCGAAGCGCCTGCCAAGCCGATCTCGGTCCAGCCGGCGGCTCCCGCGCCGGACAGCCAGAAGAAGAGTGAACTGGAGACGCCGGCGGTGGAACCCGCCGCTGAGGTGATCCCCGCCGCCTACAAGGTGCAGCGTGGACAGTCGCTTTGGTCGATCGCCAATGACGTGCTCGGCAATGGCGACCGCTACCGCGAGATCCTCGATCTCAATCCGCAGCTGCGTGGCGATCCCGCGCGGCTGGCGCCGGGCCAGGAACTTCAGCTGCCGGGCAAGTGAGCTTGTTGCGCGGCGGTCGTCTTTGCACCGCAGCTTGACCCTAACAATCGGGCGGAATAGGACGGGGCCTTCTCTGGCCCCGTTTTCTTGCGGGGCGCGCCAATGATCGAGCTTCGCCCGTGACCGACCAGATGCCCGCCCACATGCACCCCAGCCGCTCATTCCAGGGGCTGATCCTGACGCTGCACAATTACTGGGCCGCGCATGGTTGCGTCATCCTGCAGCCCTACGACATGGAAGTGGGTGCGGGTACCTTTCACCCGGCAACGACATTGCGTGCCCTTGGCCCCAAGCGCTGGAACGCTGCCTATGTGCAGCCTTCGCGTCGCCCCAAGGATGGCCGCTACGGCGAAAACCCGAACCGGCTGCAGCATTATTACCAGTATCAGGTGATCCTGAAGCCGAACCCGTCGAATCTCCAGGAGCTCTATCTCGGCTCGCTCAAGGCGATCGGCATCGATCCGCTGGTCCATGACATCCGCTTCGTCGAGGACGATTGGGAGAGCCCGACGCTGGGCGCATGGGGCCTTGGCTGGGAGTGCTGGTGCGACGGCATGGAAGTGTCGCAGTTCACCTATTTCCAGCAGGTCTGCGGCATCGAATGCGCGCCTGTTGCCGGCGAGCTGACCTACGGTCTCGAACGCCTGGCGATGTATGTGCAGGGCGTCGACAACGTCTACGACCTCAACTTCAACGGCCTCGAAGGCGACGACAAGGTCACCTATGGCGATGTCTTCCTGCAGGCCGAGCAGGAATATTCGCGGCACAATTTCGAGCACGCCAACACGGCTATGCTGCTGAAGCATTTCGAGGATGCCGAAGCCGAGTGCAAGGCGCTGCTCGACGCCGGCGCGCCGGCCGAGGGTGGCAATCTTACCCAGCACAAGATGGTGTTCCCGGCCTACGACCAGTGCATCAAGGCGAGCCACGTCTTCAATCTGCTCGATGCACGCGGCGTGATCTCCGTCACCGAACGCCAGAGCTACATCCTGCGCGTCCGCAACCTGTCCAAGGCCTGCGGCGAGGCGTTTCTGCTGACGGAAGCTGGTGGCTTGGCAGCTTGAGCTATTTACCTACCCCTCGATGGGGGAGGTCGCCGCGAAGCGGCAATCATGCGGCAGCGAGTTCCAACCCTTCCGGCAGGCGGGGTTGTAGCGTTTCGCCGTTGATCGTCTGCAGCGCCTTGCGTACGCCCGGCATCCTGAATTCGGCCGGTGCCGCCACATGCATGGCGAGCAGGGCGCTGAGGCTGAGGATCTGGAGCAGGGCGGAGGCGGTTTTCATCTTCGTGGAGCCAATAGGTGTCTGTCTGAGCGTGGGTCGCTCCAGCGCGGCATCCGGTTCATGGAAATCGTCATCCCAAGGACGATTGCGCAGGCCGCGGCCCGACAGGCGGATGGATTTTTGCCGATCGCGTTCGGGAAGGTGACAGCGGGCAGCTGAGTTGCTATGCCGCGCGGACCATTTCCGCGTGAGCCCGTCCGATGCCCGATCTGCTTTTAGAGTTGCGTTCCGAAGAAATCCCCGCGCGCATGCAGCGCAAGGCGGCGGGCGACCTCAAGAAGATGCTGACCGACGGTCTTGTCGAGGCGGGTCTCACCTATGAGGCGGCGCGCGAATACTGGACGCCGCGCCGGCTGACACTCGACATCAGGGGGCTGACGGCCCGCTCCAAGGACATCCACGAGGACCGCAAGGGCCCGAGCACCAAGGCGCCGGAAGCGGCGATCCAGGGCTTCCTGCGCAGCGCCGGCCTGAACTCGATTTCCGAGGCGCATGTCCATAGCGATCCCAAAAAGGGCGATTTCTACGTTGCCCATATCTCCAAGCCCGGCCGTTCGGCGGAAGAAATCATCGCCGAGCTGGTGCCGGCCATCGTCAAGAGCTTCCCCTGGCCCAAGTCGATGCGCTGGGGCCCGGCCTCGGCCAAGCCGGGCAGTCTGCGTTGGGTGCGGCCGCTGCAGTCGATCGTCTGCACCTTCGGCCCCGAGACCGAGGAGCCCGTGGTCGTCGACTTCGAGGTCGATGGCATCCGCTCCGGCAACGTCACCTACGGCCACCGCTTCCATGCGCCCGACGCGATCAAGGTCAGGCGCTTCGAAGATTATGCCGCAAAGCTCGAGACGGCGAAGGTTGTCATCGATGCCGAGCGCCGCAAGGAGATGATCTCCGCCGACGCGCGCAATCTCGCCTTCGCCAACGGGCTCGACCTTGTCGAGGACGAGGGGCTGCTGGAAGAGGTTTCGGGCCTCGTCGAATGGCCGGTCGTCCTGATGGGCACGTTTGAAGATGCCTTCCTGCAGATCCCCGCCGAAGTCATTCGGCTGACGATCCGTGCCAACCAGAAGTGTTTCGTCACGCGGCCGCAGGGCAGCGAGGATGCGTTGTCCAACCACTTCATCCTGACCTCGAACATCGAGGCCAAGGACGGCGGCAAGGAGATCGCGCATGGCAACGGCAAGGTCGTGCGCGCGCGCCTGTCGGACGCGCTCTACTTCTGGAACACCGACCAGGGCGACCTGCCAGACCTCGACACGCTGAAGCGGTCGGCTGAAGCCTTCGGCCTCGACCTCAACAAGCCGCTCGACCAGCGCATGGCCCGCCTCGACCATCTCGGCGTGACCTTCCACGCCAAGCTCGGAACGCAAGGGCAGCGCGTCCAGCGCATCCGCGGGCTGGCCCGCGAGATCGCGCCGCTGGTCGGCGCCGAGCCGAAGCTGGCCGACCGCGCGGCGGTGCTGGCCAAGGCCGACCTGCAGACCGAAGTCGTCGGCGAGTTCCCCGAACTGCAAGGCGCGATGGGCCGCAAATATGCGCTGCTGCAGGGCGAGAGCCCGTCGGTCGCAGCCGCAATCGAAGAACACTACAAGCCGCAGGGGCCGTCCGACCGCGTGCCGGCCGATCCGGTTTCGGTGTCGGTGGCGCTCGCCGACAAGCTCGACACGCTTGTCGGCTTCTGGACCATCGACGAAAAGCCGACGGGTTCGAAGGATCCGTATGCGCTGCGTCGCGCCGCACTCGGCATCGTCAGGATCATCCTGTCGGCGCGCGGCCGGCTGCCGCTGCAGACGCTGTTCGACGCGGCGCTGCGGCAGCTTGAGGAAGCCTCTGTCCAGCGCAAGCTTGCTGCTTTCGAGGCGTCGCAGGCAGCGATCGACAGCGGCGATGTCGACGGCGAACAGGATGTCGACAATGCGCTCGCTGCCTACGAGGCGGAGCTACGCAAGGAAACGATCGACCGTGCCGCCCCGCTCAAGGCCGATCTGATCGCCTTCTTCCATGACCGCCTCAAGGTCTATCTGCGCGAACTTGGCGCCCGCCACGACCTGATCGACGCTGTCATCACGCCCGAGGCCGATGACCTGCTGACCATCACCCGCCGGGTCGAAGCGCTCGGCAAGTTCCTCGACACCGAGGACGGCAAGAACCTGCTCGCCGGCACCAAGCGCGCGGCGAACATTCTGGCCGCCGAGGAGAAGAAGGGGACTGCGGTTGCGGCAGCCGTCGACCCGGCCCTGTTCCGCGAGGAAGCCGAAAAAGCGCTGTTCGCGTCGGTGAATCAGGCTGTCAGCGAAGCCGGCCAAGCGATTCGCAATGAAGACTTTTCGGCCGCCATGCGCGCGCTTAGCGTGTTGCGTGAACCGGTTGATTCATTCTTTGAGAAAGTTCTCGTCAATGATGAGGACGTCGCCGTGCGCGCCAATCGGCTGGCGCTGCTCGCCCGCATCCGCGCGGCGACCGATCAGGTCGCCGACTTCTCCAAGATTGCGGGATAATGCAGGGGCGGCGCAAAGCCGCCCGACGCTTTCGTCAGTCGAGCAGGCGAACCTTGACGCTCTGGCGGTAGACCTGGACCTCGATCAGCGGCTCGCCGTGTAGGATCGCGCTGCGGGTCGAATTGCTCATCGCGCCTGGCTTGTTCAGCAACTGCTCGAAGCGGGCGCGCTTGGCGTTGGTGGTGAACCAGTCGTCGATGTCGTCTTCCTCGTCGGTCTGGATGTGCTTGTGCACATTGGCGCGATCCTGCCGCACGACCTGGGCCGCGCTGTCGAGCACATAGCCGTCGCTGGCCTGGTGGTCCTTTTCCGAGATACGCGCCACATAGGTGCCGAGGAGCTGATCGGCTTGTGCAGGGCCCATGCCCATGGCGAGCGCGGCGACAAGCGCTGCCGCGATAGTGCGAATTGTTTTCATGGATCAAGCCCTTGCCCAGATTTGCCGATGTGTTGCCGTGACGGTGCACAACGGCGGCGTGACGGTCAAGCCAGGCTATTCGGTTTCGACAGGTGCGCTTGCCGGGTCGACCGCGGCCCCGTCGGGCGTGACAGGCAAGGGCGCCTGATCGCCGGCCGCAGCTTGCTGGGCGGGGGCAGCTTCCGCCGGGGTGGGGGCGATGGCTGCTGGCTCCGGCGACACGCTTCCGACCTCGCCACCGCGGATGACCATCAATTCGGGTCCCATCTCGTGGTTGGTGCTTGCGGGCTTGGTTTCGATCGCCGCCACTTTGCCGGTGTCGACCGAGGGCGCTCCGAGCGCGATGATCGACCTGGTGACCGATTTCGGGGCGTCGACACTGACCGATGACGGGCTGCCCGCAGTGCCTTCGACAATGACGATCGAGGACGCGTGCACCGAACCGGACACGGCGATGCCGGCAACTAGAAACGCAGCAAACAGGCGCATTTGACCCTCGGAGTTGAATCAACCTTGAAGCGCAATGTATCTGAAGGGCGGTTGCAACCGGCTTGCGAAGATGCAGCGCATTTTAGGCAATGCTGGATTCTTGCGGGCAGCACACTTGTCGCGTCGTGCCGAGCGGGTTAGGGACCGGGCATGCAAAAGGAAGCTTAGACGTGGCGGAACTGATCGCAGCCGACAAGGCGATGGACGCGGCACTGGCGCTGCTCGGCGCCGGCGAGGTCGTGGCCATTCCGACGGAGACCGTCTATGGCTTGGCCGGCGACGCCACCAATGGCGAGGCCGTCGCTCGCATCTTCGAGGCCAAGGGCCGCCCGCGCTTCAACCCGCTGATCGCCCATGTCGCCGACATGGCCATGGCCGAGCGCATCGGCGTATTCGATCCGCTGTCGCGAACGCTTGCCGAAAAATTCTGGCCCGGCCCTTTGACGCTGGTTGTACCGCTGCGTGCCGGTTCGGGCATTCATCCACTGGTGACGGCCGGGCTCGACACGATTGCATTGCGCATGCCCAAGGGTTTTGGCGGCACCTTGATCGCCAGGCTTGGGCGGCCGCTGGCAGCACCAAGCGCCAACAGCTCGGGCAAGATCAGCTCGACAAGTGGTGAGGCGGTGGCCAGCGATCTTGGCGCGCGTATTCCGCTCGTCGTCGACGGCGGCGCAACGCCGGTCGGGCTAGAATCGACGATCGTCAAGGTCGAGGATGGCCGTGTAAGGCTGCTACGCCCAGGCGGTGTTCCGGCAGGCGAAATCGAAGCCGTGACTGGCGCGCCGCTGCTGCGCGGCATGACTGCCGGCATTGAAGCGCCTGGCATGCTCGCCTCGCATTATGCCCCCGGTGCCCAGATGCGCCTGAATGCGGAAAGCGTCGGGACGGGAGAGGCACTGCTCGGTTTCGGTCCGAGCCGCACCGAAGGCTGGCAGCAGGCGCACGCCTTTCTCAATCTGTCCGAGGCAGGCGACCTGCGCGAGGCCGCGACAAATCTCTTCGCTCATCTCCAGGCGCTCGACCGCAGTGGCGCCAAGCTGATCGCCGTCGAGCCGATACCGTTCGACGAGCTCGGCGAAGCCATCAACGACAGGCTGGCGCGCGCCGCTGCCCCTCGTGACAATCCTCACGTCTGAATTTAGCTTCCGTCACATGACCCAGAATCTCCCCGGTCTCGATCCCGCGCTTGCCGAGCGCTTTGCTGCCATTGTCGGCGAGCGTTACGCGGTTCGCTCGGAAGCCGACATCGAACCTTACGTGCACGAACCGCGCGGCCTGTTCACCGGTGCAACCTCGCTGGTGCTGCGCCCGGGGAGCGTCGAGGAGGTGAGCGCGATCATGAAGCTCGCCACCGAGACCCGTACGCCGATTGTGCCGCAAGGCGGCAACACCGGCCTCGTTGGCGGCCAGGTGCCTGACCGCTCGGGTGGCCAGATCGTGCTGTCGCTGTCGCGGCTCAACCGTATCCGCGAGATCGATCCGGTTTCCAACACGGTCATCGCCGAAGCTGGCGTCGTGCTCGACGTGTTGCACAAGGCAGCCGACGAGGTCGACCGGCTCTATCCCTTGTCGCTGGCGTCGCAAGGTTCCTGCCAGGTCGGCGGCAACCTGTCGTCCAATGCCGGTGGCACCGGCGTGGTTGCCTATGGCAATGCGCGCGAACTGTGCCTTGGCGTCGAGGTGGTGCTGCCGACCGGCGAGGTGCTCGACGACCTGCGCAAGCTGAAGAAGGACAACACCGGCTACGACCTGAAGAACCTGTTCGTCGGCGCCGAAGGTACGCTGGGCGTCATCACGGCGGCGGTGCTGAAGCTCTATCCAAGGCCCAAGGGCCGTGAAGTCGCCTGGGTCGGGCTGTCTTCGCCCGAGGCAGCACTGGCGCTGTTTGATCGCGCCCAGGATCTTGCCGGCAGCGCGCTGACGGCGTTCGAGCTGATCGGCCACCTGCCGATGGAATTTGCCATGCGTCACATTCCCGATGCCCGGCCGCCGCTGGAAGGCGACTGGCCCTGGCAGGTGCTGATGGAAATCTCGTCGGGCCGCTCGGCCGAGGACGCGCGCACGCTGATCGAGGATGTTCTTTCGGCTGGCTTGGAGGCGGGGCAGGTTGGCGATGCGGCGATTGCCGCAAGCGTCGCCCATGCCAACGAGTTCTGGCGCCTGCGCGAGATGCTGCCGGAAACGCAGAAGGTGGAAGGCGCGTCGATCAAGCACGACATCTCTGTGCCGATCGCCAGCATCCCTGCATTCATCGCCCAAGGCGCTGCCGCCGTGGCGAGCGTCTGCCCGGAGGCGCGCGTGGTCTGCTTCGGCCACATGGGCGACGGCAATCTGCACTACAATGTCTCGCAGCCTGTCGGCGTGGCGAGCGACGCTTTCCTCGCGCTCTACCGCGACATGAACAAGGCGGTGCATGACGTCGTGCGCAGCATGAACGGCTCGATCTCGGCCGAGCATGGCATCGGCCAGCTCAAGCGCGATGAACTTATCGCCACTGCCCCGCCCATCGCCATCGATCTGATGCGCCGGGTGAAGAGCGCTTTCGATCCTGCCGGTATCATGAACCCCGGCAAGACGATTTGAACGTCTCTGGTTGTATTCCGATAACCATCGCCGAGATCAGCAAAATTTAACCCAATTTCTTAAGCGGGGCGGTAAGGTCACCCCGCTAGTGTCCTTCCTAACGAGACCGGAAAAACTGGTCCGGAGAGACCGGAAACCGGCTCTCAGGAGATAACAGGAAGGCACAACATGAACACCGGACTGAAGCCAGTCTGGGCGGGACGCAACATGCGCCTCGACCCGTTCCGCTTGCCGCAGATGGTCAGCTACGCGACGCGTGACGACCTTGGCGACGTCACCTTCACCATAGATCACCGCGGCGCGGTGATCCGCCGCCTGCTGGCGCTCAGCGGGCTGCCGGCGACGATTGCGCTGCCGGCGCGCGCTTTCCGCGGCGTTGCCGCTCGCGCGATGGAAGACGAGGATCTCAACGTCACCGTGACGCTGGAATTGCTGCACAACGATCCGATGCTGTCGGTGCCGCTGCTGGTTGCCGACGATCTCGACGACGTTGCCGCCGACTGGCGCGCCTGGGCCGACTATTACAGCCTGCCGATGTTGCTGATCGAGGCGGACGGCGTTGCCCGCACGCTAGATGAGTCGCTGGGTGCGGCGATCAAGACCCTGCCGGCGCAGGACCGGCGCAAGGGCCGGGTGTCACGGATGCGCAGGCCGCGTTTCCTGGCCCGCCGCAAGTCGGGCACGCTCGGTGTCCGCCTCGTCATCGACGGCGAGGAGATCATCGCCCGGGCGTGACTAGATCAGCGGCTTCAGCGCCACCCAGGCGCCGCCGCAGATCAGGCCGATGAAGATGATCCAGCCGACCTGGCCGTTCGACCTGAACAGCCTGAGGCACTGGTCGGGGTTGTCGATGTCCAGCGTGGCGATCTGGCGCGCCATGTGCGCGCCGGCGGCGACAAGGCCGGCGAGTGCCGGCATCGGCACCTGAGCCATGGCAAAGGCCGTCGCAAACAGCATCAGCGCCCCGGCATAAAGCCCGACAAGCCATGACTTGGTGTTTTCGCCGAAGAAACGGGCTGTCGACTTCACGCCGACAAGTGCGTCGTCTTCCTTGTCCTGATGCGCGTAGATCGTGTCGTAGCCGATCACCCACATGATCGAACCGAAATAGAGCAGCACGGCCGGGCCGTCGATGTCGCCGAACTCGGCCGCCCAGCCCATCAGCGCGCCCCAGGAAAAGGCCAGGCCAAGCACGAATTGCGGCCAGTTGGTGATGCGCTTCATGAACGGGTAGATCGCAACGATCGCCAGCGACGAGATGCCGAGCAGAACGGCGAAGCTGTTGAACTGCAACAGCACCACCAGCCCGACAAGCGCCTGAAGCACGAGGAACACCCACGCCTGGCGGCGGCTGACCTGGCCGGAGGGCAGGGGGCGCGAGCGCGTGCGCTCGACCTGGGCGTCGATGCCCTCGTCGACGATGTCGTTGTAGGTGCAGCCGGCCCCACGCATGGCGACGGCGCCGATCAGGAAAAGTGCCAGGAACCAGGGCGAGGGCAGCAGCGACAAGAGGCTGTCGCCGGGTCGGGAATAGGCGCTTGCCGCCATCGCCGCCGACCACCAGCACGGCCAGAGCAGGAGTATCCAGCCGATCGGCCGGTCCCAGCGCGCGAGCTGTGCATATGGCCAAAGGCTGCGCGGCAAGGCGCGATAGACCCAGTGACCGGATGGCGCGTCGGCGACCCGGCCCTGGCCGGCTTTCGATTGGATGGTTTCCATGTCATGGGAGTGCCAGCGGCGTGGGCAGGCGTCAAGCGGACGATTTGTCCGTGATTGGCTGTGCTGCAGCTTGACCTCAACCGCCTCGGCCACTAGCGGGTGCATCACGTCCAGCATCAGCAAGAGGTCAAGCGCATGAACATCCTGCTCATCGGCTCCGGCGGCCGCGAACATGCGCTGGCCTGGAAGCTTGCGGCGTCACCGATGTTGACCAGGCTTTATGCCGCGCCAGGCAATCCAGGCATCGCCAAGGAAGCCGAACTGGTGGCGCTCGACATTGCCGACCATGCCGCGGTCGCAGCCTTCTGCAAGGACAAGGGCATCGATCTTGTCGTTGTCGGGCCCGAGGGGCCGCTGGTTGTCGGTATCGGCGACGACCTCCGCGCGGCTGGTATTCGGGTCTTCGGCCCTTCCGGCAAGGCTGCCCAGCTCGAGGGTTCGAAAGGCTTCACCAAGGATCTCTGCGCCCGCTACGACATTCCGACCGCTGCCTATGGCCGTTTCGACGATGCGGCTTCTGCCCGATCCTATATCGAGAAGATGGGCGCGCCGATCGTCATCAAGGCTGATGGCCTCGCCGCCGGCAAGGGCGTGACGGTGGCGATGACGCTTGATGAGGCGCTGGAAGCAGTAGACGGCTGCTTCGATGTCGCATTCGGCGGTGCCGGTGCTTCGGTCGTGGTGGAAGAATTCATGACCGGCGAGGAGGCGAGCTTCTTTTGCCTCTGCGATGGCAAGACGGCATTGCCCTTCGGCACGGCGCAGGATCACAAGCGCGTCGGCGATGGCGATGTCGGGCCGAACACCGGCGGCATGGGCGCCTATTCGCCAGCACCGGTGATGACGCCCGAACTGATCGAACAGACGATGCGCGAGATCATAGAGCCGACGATGCGCGGCATGGCCGAGATGGGCGCGCCGTTCTCGGGCGTGCTGTTTGCCGGCCTGATGCTGACCGACCAGGGCCCGAAGCTGATCGAATACAACACCCGCTTCGGCGACCCCGAATGCCAGGTGCTGATGATGCGGCTCAAGGAAGACCTTCTCGTGCTCCTCAATGCCGCCGCCGATGGCCAGTTGGCGCATGTCTCGGCGCGCTGGCGCGACGAGGCGGCGCTGACGGTGGTGATGGCGGCCAAGGGCTATCCGGGCACGCCGGAAAAGGGCTCGGTCATCTCGGGCATCGACGAGGCGGAAGCTGCCGGCGCCCAGGTCTTCCACGCCGGCACAGCCGTCAAGGACGGCAAGATCGTCGCCAATGGCGGCCGCGTGCTGAACGTCACCGCGACAGGACGCACTGTCAGCGAAGCGCAGCAGAAAGCCTATGCGGCTGTCGACAAGCTCGATTGGCCGGAAGGCTTTTGCCGCCGCGACATCGGCTGGCGCGCTGTCGAGCGCGAAAAGGCCTAGCGCTCGGCGCGGTCGCTCTCGGTCGAGGCGGTGGCGACCGGATCGAGCCTTGCCGCGTTCTGGCTGGCCACGCGCATCAGTTCGTCGTGCCTGAGTGCCACGAATTCCGCCATGCCGTTGAAATAGCGGCTGGGTGCCGGCCTGATCGCAGGCAGCGCGCCGAGCACGGCCTTGCTCCAGCTTGAGCGCAGCGTCTCGGCAAGAAGGTCGAGCCGCACCGGATAGGCGACCGAGGCATAGGTGATGCGGCTTTCACCCTTCAGGCCGTCATCCCTGGCGATCGGCACCGGCACGTTGAGCATGAAGTCGTCGGTTGTTTCGATCAGCTGGCCGAATGGCCAGACCTTGCGCAACCCGTCCGCGTCCATCGGCGCGACATTGACGTCGATGTCGTTGGGGGTACCGGCGACGCGGTAGGGGCAGCGGCGTTCGCCGCAATTGGCCTGGGCGGAGAACTGCCACAGCGAATAGCCTTGCCAGTTGCCCTTCGGGAAGTGGATGCCGATCTCGGGCTTGTAGCGCGCATACCACAATGGCAGCCGCGACAGCAGCCGGTAGCGGTAGCGGTTGTCGGCGATGTACCTGGAGGTCGTGCCGTTGGTGTAGAGGATCGGGTAGCGGCCGGTGCGCAGGAAGATATGGCGCACGAACAGTTCGGCGTCCTCCAGCGACATCCATTTCGTCGGATCGTTCTCCTCGATGTCGATCGCCATCAGGTCGTCAGGGCCGGGCTCGGCGAAATCAAGGAAGTTCTCGGCCTGCTCGATCGGATTGCCGGGTCGCGCGAGGTGGTAGGCGCCCCATTTCAGGCCGAGTGCCTTGGCGACGACCTTGCGGGTGTGAAACAGCTCGCGGGCGACCGCATGGCGTTTCCAAAGTGCCTTGCACAGCCTGTAGGCCGTTTCTTCGCCGGAACAGGAGTAGGGCGGTGGCAGCCCGTCGGAGGCCTTGTTGATGAAGCCGACGATACGCTTGTCGCCTGACAGCTTCTGCCAATCGATGGAGTTGTATTCGTAGGCGTCGATGACGAGCGCTCGGTCGGCCTTCTTCCATGGCTCGGAGAAGTCGGAGGCCAAGGCCGGCGCGGGCAGGTGAAATGCCCAAGCGGCGGTCAGCGCTGCGAGCGCGAGGTGGTGAAATCTAGACGCCAGTCCCCTCAAAAGGCGATCCTCGGTGATCGATATTCGATCGTGGACCGCCATGGTTAAGGAAATGCTGATGCGTCTCCACCGCCCTCAGGTTGAAAGCGAGCGCTTTTGCCGCCGATGGAGGCATTAATCGAACGGATCGGGCGCGGGTTCGGTCGGAAGCGTGCCGTCGGCCTCGCGCTTGCGGTAGTGGGCAAGCGAACATTTCGGCGAACACAGGATGCCGCGATCGGTCCAGTAGGCGGCGCCATCCTCGATCTTGCCGCCGTGATACCAGAAGCCTTCGGAACGGTAGGGCAGGCCGCATACGATGCAGCTGAAGGCGTCGGGACGGGCAAGCATCTTGTCCTCGTTGATTTCGTTGTTCTACCAAGCCGGGGCTTGGGTGCAAAGGGTCGCCAAAAAGTTGACGTTTACGTAAAAAGTCACTTCCCCTTGGCTCGGGAAGGCGGCTAGTGTGCGTGCCAGGCGGTGGTGAGGCCGCAACAGCAGATCGTCTGGTCAGCAGGAGGAAGCGTCATGTACCGCGCCCCGGTGGAAGAAATTGCCTTTGCGTTGAAGCATGTCGCGGGCCTCAGGGCGGCACTCGACGCCGGCACCTTCGGCGACCTCGGCGAGGATCTCGTCGACGCCATTCTGGGCGAAGCCGGCCGCTTCGCCAGTGAAGAGGTGGCGCCGCTCTACAAGGTCGGCGACCAGACCGGCGCCACGCTCCGCGATGCGGCCGTCACCATGCCGCCCGGCTGGAAGGAACTTTACAAGCATTGGGCCGAAGGCGGCTGGAACAGCCTGAACGGCCCCGAGGAATATGGCGGGCAGGGCCTGCCGACGATGATGGGCGTGGCGACGCTGGAAATGTGGAACTCGGCCTCGATGGCCTTCGGCATCGGCCCGACGCTGTCGATGGGCGCTGTCGAGGCGCTGGAAAAGCACGCTTCGGAAGATCTGAAGTCGGCCTATCTCGCCAAGCTCGTCTCCGGCGAGTGGATGGGCACCATGAACCTGACCGAACCGCAGGCCGGCTCGGATCTGGCGGCGTTGCGCAGCCGCGCCGAGAGGTCAGGCGACGGCACCTACCGCATCTTCGGCCAGAAGATATTCATCACCTATGGCGAGCACGACCTTACTGACAACATCGTGCATCTGGTGCTGGCGCGCTTGCCCGATGCGCCCGCCGGCACGCGCGGCATATCGCTGTTTTTGGTGCCGAAGTTCCTGCTCAATGAGGACGGCACGCCGGGCGCGCGCAACGACGTGTTCTGCTCGGGTATCGAGGAAAAGCTAGGCATCCACGCCTCGCCGACCTGCACGATGATCTATGGCGATGGCTTCACCAAGGGCCGTGAGCCCGGCGCCATTGGCTGGCTGATCGGCGAGGAGAACCGCGGGCTCGCCTGCATGTTCACGATGATGAACAATGCGCGCCTGCTGGTCGGCATCCAGGGCGTTGCGGTTGCCGAAACCGCGTTCCAGAAGGCACTCGCCTATGCCAATGATCGCCGCCAGGGCAAGGCGGCTTCTTACAAGGGCGAGGGCATGGCGCCGATCGTCCATCACCCCGACGTCCAGCGCAACCTGCTGACGATGAAGGCGCTGACCCAGGCGGCACGGGCCATCGCCTATTCTTGCGCCCACGCCATCGACATGGCGCGCGTGTCGACCGGTGCGGACAAGACCCATTGGCAGGACCGTGCCAATCTGCTGACACCTCTGGCCAAGGCATTCTCCACCGATGTCGGCGTCGATGTCGCCTCGCTTGGCGTGCAGATCCATGGCGGCATGGGGTTCATCGAAGAGACGGGTGCGGCAGCCCTTCTGCGCGATGCCCGTATCGCCCCGATCTATGAGGGCACCAACGGCATCCAGGCCATCGACCTCGTCACCCGCAAGCTGCCGCTCGGCAATGGCGAGCATGTCTTCGGCTACATCGGCGAGCTCGCTGGCGTAGCCATCGCTGTCGCTGCGATGAACAGCGAGGCGTATGGGCGCACGGCGCTCATTCTCGAACAGGCGCTCGACGATCTTCAAGACGTCACGCGACATCTCCAGATGCAGCTTAGCGACGGCCGAACGGACGATGCACTGGCTGGGGCCACGCCGTATCTCAGGCTGTTCTCGCTGGTCGCTGGTGGCGCCTACCTGGCGCGCGCGGCTCTTGCCGATGGCGACGCAGGACGCATCGCGCTTTGCCGGTTCTTCGCCGAGAACCTGCTCGGCGAGACGGCGGCACTAAAGGACCGCATCACCGGTGGCGCTGCGAGCCTCGCCGCTGCCGCCACGGCGCTGATTTTGGCGTGACATCTGGGACGAGGAACTGACGTGACCGACCACATTCTCATCGAGCGGCAGGGCGCCGTGCAGATCATCCGGATGAACCGTCCGGACAAGAAGAACGCCATCACCCGTGCCATGTACGCCGAAATGGCGGCAGCACTGGTCGCCGGCGACAAGGACACAGCAGTGCGATGCCATGTCTTTCTTGGCGTGCCCGGCGCTTTTTCGTCCGGCAACGACCTCGCCGACTTCATGGCGATCGCCACGGGCGGCGAGGGTGGCGGTGAGGTATGGGATTTCCTGCTCGCGTTGGCCAGGACCGAAAAGCCCGTGGTCTCGGGCGTCGACGGCATCGCGGTGGGTATTGGAACGACGATCAACCTGCATTGCGACCTGACCTTCGCCACGCCGCGCACGGTCTTCCGCACGCCCTTCGTCGATCTCGGGCTGGTGCCCGAGGCAGGCTCCAGCCTGATTGCGCCGCAGGTGCTCGGCCTGCAGGGCGCCTTTGCCTTGCTCGGCCTGGGCGAGAGTTTTCCGGCGGAGCGGGCGCTGGCTGCAGGGCTGATCTACAAGGTCGTCGCGGAAGACGAGCTGGAGGCGGCAGCACTCGCTGCCGCCAGCGAGATCGCGGCCAAGCCGCCGGAAGCGCTGAAGATCGCGCGCGACCTGATGCGCGGCGACCGAACCGCGCTCGTCGAACGCATCAAGGAAGAGGGCGCGCATTTCCGTGCCCGGCTCAAGTCGGATGAAGCGCGAGCGGCACTCGTTGCCTTCATGTCGCGCAAGAAGGGCTAAGGCTTACCCTCCCCTTGTGGGGAGGGTCGGCGAACGAGCATTGCGAAGCAAGGCGAGCGAGACGGGGCGGGGGTGTCCTCATCGTCACCCCCACCCCGCTCCGCTTCGCGGCGCGACCCTCTCCACAAGGGGGAGGGTAAGAACTCACGGATAAAGCCGATCCTTGTCCCAGCCGCCATCGGCAGCGCGGGTGAAGACGACGCGGTCGTGCAGGCGGAAGGGGCGGTCGTGCCAGAACTCGATCTGGCTCGGCACGATGCGGAAGCCCGACCAGTGTGGCGGGCGCGGGATTTCGCCGATGACATGGCGGGCGGTATATTCGGCAACGGCCTTTTCCAGCGCGAAGCGGCTTTCCAGCGGGCGCGACTGCTTGGATGCCCAGGCGCCAATTCGACTGCCACGCGGGCGCGAGGCGAAATATTCGTCGGCTTCGGCATCGGTGACGATCTCGACCGGGCCGCGCACGCGGACCTGGCGGCGCAGCGATTTCCAGTGGAAACACATCGCCGCTTTCATCGTTGCGAGGATTTCGCGGCCCTTGGCGCTTTCGAAATTGGTGTAGAAGACGAAGCCATGTTCGTCGAATCCCTTGAGCAGCACCATGCGTACGTCAGGCAGTCCGTCGGTATCGACGGTCGCCAGCGCCAGTGCGGTCGGATCGTTCGGCTCGCTGGCCGTGGCGTCCTTCAGCCACGAGGCAAAGAGCTGGAAAGGCTCAGCAGCCTCCGTGAAGTCACTGCTTGTTAACTCTGTGTCCGTCATAGCTTTTACTCGACCTGCCATTTACGACCGGGAGAATGCCTATTGTCGCGCTTCGCGCAAGCCTTTGAGGGCCATTGCCTCCCACAAATCGGGTCCCGATCCCTCAAGCTGGTGCTGCTGCTTAGCCTGACGACGATCAGCGCCTGCGGTGCCGGCGGCTTCAGCCTCGAGAAGGCCGAGGTCGACCGAAGCCTGGTGACCAGCAAGGTTCCTGACGATGTCAACAGGACCAGCGATGCGAATCGCCTGTCGGACGAGACGACGATCCGCAATGCTGTTTCGTCCGCCGATGTTGCCGAGTTGAAAGGCCAGGCGATTCCCTGGGCCAATGCCGAGACCGGTTCGCGCGGCGCGATCACCGCCCTTGTCGAGAGCAATGAACGTGGCGTGTTATGCCGCGAATTTGCCGTTTCACGCGAAAGCTTCGACGGGGTAAGCCTGTTCAAGGGCGAGGTCTGCGCGGCTGGTTCCGGAGCCTGGCAGATGCTGTCGTTCCAGCCGGCCTGACGGGTTGCGGCTTTCCGCCTCTGGAATTTCTTCCTAGCCAGGCGCATATAGGGATGGACCAACCCTTTTCTCTGTTGTGGAATGAAGCATGCGCGACCCCTATGAGGTGCTGGGCGTTGCCAAGAACGCCTCGGCCAAGGACATCAAGGCGGCTTACCGCAAGCTCGCCAAGAAGCACCATCCGGACCAGAACCCGGACGATCCGAAGGCGAAGGAACGCTTTGCCGCCGCCAACCAGGCCTACGAGATTCTTGGCGACGAGAAGAAGAAGGTGGCTTTCGACCACGGCGAAATCGACGCCGAGGGCAAGGCGCGTTTCCAAGGCTTCGAAGGTGCCGCCGGGGGCGACCCATTTGGCGGCTTCCGCCGCCAGCAGACTGGTCCTGGCAACTCACGCTTCGAATTCCGCTCCGGCGGCCCGGGCGGCGGGTCCTTCGATGCCGGCGATATCTTCAGCCAGATTTTTGGTGATTCCTTTGGCCAGCGTGGCCCCGGTGCTGCTGCCGGCGCAGGCATGGGCGGTGGCCCGGGCGCACAGCGCGCTCAACCGGGCGCCGACGTCAATGTCACGCTCGACGTGACCATCGAGGAAGCGGCGACCGCGCCAAAGGTGACAGCGATGTTCCCCGATGGCCGCAAGATGGCGGTGAAACTGCCTGAGTATGTCGAGGACGGCCAGACGATAAGGCTCAAGGGCCAGGGCGAGGCGGGTCTTGGCGGGGCGGGCGACGCGCTGGTCAAGATCAGGTTCCGCCGCCATCCGCGCTACCGGCTGGAGGGCAGGGACCTGCATGTCGACCTGCCTGTGAGCCTCAAGGAGGCAGTGCTCGGCGCCAAGGCGGCAGTGGAGACTCCTACCGGCCGGCTGGCGGTGAAGGTTCCCGAGTGGTCGAGTTCGGACAAGGTCCTGCGCCTCAAGGGACGCGGCCTGCCCGAAAAGGCAGGCGGTCATGGCGACCTGTACGTCCATGTCCGCGTCATGCTGCCCGAAGGCGGCGATGCGGCGCTTGAGGAGTTGCTGCGCAAGTCCGAGAGCTGAAAGCGGGCCGGCGCGATGTGCCGGCCTTGATGTGTCGGCGTATCAACGCTTGAAGGCGCAGATTGCCTATGCGATAGGCTCTCCGAAACAATTCATGCATTGGAGTGCGCTCTTATGGCGGGTGGACAGGGCCTGATGGCCGGCAAGCGCGGCCTTATTCTCGGCGTCGCCAACAACAGATCGATTGCCTGGGGCATTGCCAAGGCATGTGCCGACCAGGGCGCGGAGCTCGCCTTCACCTATCAGGGCGATGCGCTGAAGAAGCGTGTCGAGCCGCTGGCCGCCGAAATCGGTGCTTTCGTCTGCGGGCACTGCGACGTCACCGACATGACGACAATCGATGCATGCTTCGCCAAGCTGGAAGAGAAGTGGGGCAAGCTCGACTTCGTCGTCCACGCCATCGGCTTCTCCGACAAGGACGAGCTGACCGGCCGCTACGTCGACACCAGCCATGGCAACTTCCTGCGCACCATGGACATTTCGGTCTATTCGTTCACGGCGGTCGCCCAGCGCGCCGAGAAGCTGATGACCGACGGCGGCTCGATGCTGACCATGACCTACTACGGGGCTGAAAAGGTCATGCCGAACTACAACGTCATGGGCGTTGCCAAGGCGGCACTGGAAGCCAGCGTGAAGTACCTCGCCGTCGACCTCGGCCCGAAGAACATCCGCGTCAACGCGATCTCGGCTGGTCCGATCAAGACGCTCGCCGCATCCGGCATCGACGACTTCCGCTACATCCTGAAGTGGAACGAATACAACGCGCCGCTGCGCCGCACCGTTTCGATCGAGGAGGTCGGCGATTCCGCGCTCTACTTCCTGTCGCATCTGTCGCGCGGCGTCACCGGCGAAGTGCATCACGTCGATTCCGGCTACCATGTCGTCGGCATGAAGGCCGTCGATGCGCCGGACATCGCCGCCGTCAAGGACTGACCCCTCCCGCGCAGCTTGGCCATGACCCCGCTCATCTATTTCGTGCGCCATGGCCAGACGCCATGGAACGCCGAGCAGCGCCTGCAGGGGCAGGCCGACATCGACATCGATGCGGTGGGGCGCGAACAGGCCGACCGCAACGGTCGCCGGCTAGCTGGGCTCGTTGTTGATCCGGATGTTTTCGACTTCGTGGCGAGCCCGATGCGGCGCACCCGCGAGACGATGGAACGCTTGCGCGTGGCGATGGGGCTCGATCCCATGGCCTATCGGACCGATCCGCGCCTTGTCGAAGTGAACTTCGGCGACTGGCAGGGTTTTACCTACGCCGAGCTCGAGATGCACGAACCCGGTGCTGGCGACACGCGGCTGAAGGACAAGTGGGAGTTCGTGCCGCCGGGCGAAGGCGCGGAGAGCTACGAGATGCTCACCTGCCGCATCCGGCCCTGGCTCGTCGAGGTGACCCGGCCGACGGTCTGCGTTACCCATGGTGGCGTCTTGCGCGCCATCTCGAGGCTTGTCGAAGACCTGCCCAAAAACAAAGCCGCGGCCCTGGAGATACCCCAAGACCGCGTGCTGAGAGTGGAAAACGGCCGCCTCGACTGGCTCTAGTGGCCGGGGATTTTCGTTTTACTGCGGCAGTTCCATGTCGGTGATCAGGTTCTCGCCTTCGACCACGTCGTAGGCCAGCAGGATTTCCATGCCCGGCTTGATGTTGTCGACATCGAATTCGCCCGGCAGCTTGTATGACTTGCCGTTGGAGAGCGTGATGGTTGCCTTGTCCTTGTCGACGGACTTGACCTGACCTTCGGCCTCGGCGGCCAGCGCAGCGCCTGACATCATGAGCACGGCGGCAACGGCGCCAATAAGGGTACGCATTGTCGTCCTCTTTTTTCTGCGCCCCGCAAGGGCGAGGCAAAAATGTTTAACGAGCGGTTGGAAGGAAGCAGAAACCAACCGAATGTGTCAAAACTAAATCGGCTCCGATCACGGTTTGACCACTGCTAAAACGGCAAATTGAGCGCACGGCGTCCGATTGAAAGCTGCAAAGGCCCCGATGATCCTGGATCGGCGAACGATCCTGTCCGAAAAGGAATTTTACTTTTCGAGGTCATGCGCTAGAACGCGCCCATACCCCGGAAAGGGCTCTTCGCATGTCGCACAACACCTTCGGCCATCTGTTTCGCGTCACCACCTGGGGTGAGAGCCATGGGCCGGCGCTTGGCTGCGTTGTCGACGGTTGCCCGCCCGGTATCCGCTTCACGCTGAAAGACATCCAGGACGAGCTCGACAAGCGCAAGCCGGGCCAGTCGCGCTTCGTCACCCAGCGCCGCGAGCCCGACGAGGTCAAGGTGCTTTCGGGCGTCATCACGGACGAGGACGGTGAGACCCTGATTTCGACTGGTACACCGATCTCGATGATGATTGAGAATGTCGACCAGCGCTCCAAGGATTATGGCGAGATCGCGCGGCAATATCGCCCGGGCCATGCTGACTACGCCTATGACGTCAAATACGGGCTGCGCGACCATCGCGGCGGCGGCCGTTCGTCGGCGCGCGAGACGGCGTCGCGTGTCGCTGCCGGCGCCATTGCCCGCAAGATCGTCCCGGGACTGGTGGTGCGTGGCGCGCTGGTGTCGATGGGCGTGAAGTCGATCGACCGCGCCAACTGGGACTGGGACTTCATCGGCAGCGCCGAAAATCCGTTCTTCACGCCTGATGCCGGTTCGGTCCAGGTCTTTGCCGATTATCTCGACGGCATCCGCAAGTCGGGCTCGTCGGTCGGCGCCGTGATCGAGATCGTAGCCGAGGGCGTGCCGGCAGGCCTTGGCGCGCCGATCTATGCCAAGCTCGACCAGGACATCGCCTCCAACCTGATGTCGATCAACGCCGTCAAGGGCGTCGAGATCGGCAACGGCTTCGAGGCCGCGCGCATATCGGGCGAAGAGAATGCCGACGAGATGCGCATGGGCAATGACGGTCAGCCAATATTCCTGTCCAACAATGCCGGCGGCATATTGGGCGGCATCTCGACCGGACAGGACGTGATTGCCCGTTTTGCCGTCAAGCCGACTTCCTCCATCCTGACGCCGCGCAAGTCGATCGACAAGGACGGCAAGGACGTCGATGTGATGACCAAGGGCCGCCACGATCCGTGCGTCGGCATCCGTGCGGTTCCTATCGGCGAGGCGATGGTTGCCTGCGCGATCGCCGACCATTATCTCCGCCATCGCGGACAGACGGGAAGATGAGCGAATAGCGAGTAGCGAATAGTGCCGTTTCCCTCTATTCGCTAGTCTCTATTCCCTATTCGCCAAAACGAGCCAAGCGAGTACGCCATGCCCTACGATCAGAAGAAAGTTGTCGAAGCGCTGCGCGCCTTCGAGCGCGGCGAGATCGTGGTCGTCATGGACGATGACGGGCGCGAGAACGAGGGCGACCTGATCGTTGCCGCGGTCCACTGCACGGCCGAGAAGATGGCCTTCATCGTGCGGCATACTTCGGGCATCGTCTGCACGCCGATGCTGAAGGAAGACGCCAGGCGGCTCAACCTTGCGCCAATGGTCGCCGACAATGATTCCGCCCACACCACCGCCTTTACCGTCAGCGTCGACTTCAAGCACGGCACCTCGACCGGCATCTCGGCCGACGACCGCACGCTGACAGTGCGCAATCTCGCCAATCCCAATGTCGGCGGCTCGGATTTCGTTCGCCCCGGCCACATTTTCCCGCTGATCGCCCGCGAGGGCGGCGTTCTGATGCGCTCGGGCCATACCGAAGCCGCTGTCGACCTGTGCAAGCTTGCCGGCCTGCCGCCGGTCGGCGTGATTTCGGAGCTGGTGAACGACGACGGCACCGTCATGCGCGGCCCGCAGGTTGCGGCCTTCGCCGAGAAGAATAGCCTTCTGCAGGTTTCGGTCGCCGATCTCATCGCCTATCGCCAGCGCCAGGAAACGCTGATCCAGCGCATCGATAGCTTCGACATCGAAACCCCGGCCGGCAAGGCGAAGGCCATCACCTACACGTTGCCCTGGGATGTCATGCATCACCTCGCCATCGTCTTCGGCGACATCCGCGACGGTGAGGAAGTGCCAGTACGTCTGCACACCGAGGACGTTGTGACCGACGTGTTTGGTACCAGCAACCGCCTCGACGACATCATGAAGACCTTCGGCGAGGGCAAGCGCGGCGTCATCGTCTATCTCCGCGAGGGCTCGGTCGGCGTGTCCAATCTCGGCCGCAACCGCCCGATAGCGGAGCGCGAGGATCACGAAGAAGCGCGCCGCCGCGAGGACGAATGGCGCCAGATCGGCCTCGGCGCGCAGATACTCAAGGATCTTGGCATCTCGTCGATCAACCTGATTGCCTCGCGCGAGCGCCACTATGTCGGCCTAGAGGGCTTCGGCATCCGCATCGCCAAGACCGAAATCCGCTGATTTCGGCTCCGAACAACGGGGGTGATTGACCCGCCTCCGGGGTGATTGACATACGCTGGCTGCGGCGCATCCTCCTGTCCATCTCTTAGGGGGGAGTCGGGTATGTGGGATTTCAGCATAGGCCAGAGCCTGGCGATCATGGCACGCACCTGGCCGTTCATCGTGCTGCGCATGGTCGTCTATTTCGGCATCACGCTCGCCTACATCGTGGCGATGGGCGCGGGCGCCGGCGTCGGCTACGGCGTCGGTCATATCGCAACGGACCCTGACGGCCCGGTTTCGTTCGCGCTATGGGGCGGCATCGCCGGCTTCGGCGTGGTGTCGGTCGCGGTCTACTGGATCCGCGAATACATTCTCTACATCGTCAAGGCCGGGCACATTGCCGTCATGGTCCACCTGATCGACGGGCGCGAGATTCCAGGCGGCCAGAACCAGATTTCCTACGCGCGCGAAATCGTCACCGAACGCTTCACCGAGGCGAGCTTGCTCTTCATCCTCGATCAGCTGGTGAAGGGCGTGATCCGGACGATCACTGGGCTGATCGGCGGCATTGCCGCCTTCCTGCCGATCCCCGGCCTCGACGGCCTGGTGCGGTTCCTCAACACCATCGTCCGCATGTCGCTGACCTATGTCGACGAGATCATCCTCGGCTACAACATCCGCATCGGCAGCACCTCGCCATGGCAGAGCGCGCGGCAGGGCGTCGTGCTCTACGCCCAGAACGGCAAGACCATGGTCAAGAACGCGGTCTGGCTGTCCTTGGTTGTCTGGGTCGTGTCGCTGTTCATCTTCCTGTTCATGCTCGCGCCGGCCGGGGCCATTCTCTACTTCATGCCGGGTGAGCTGGGCGGCTGGGCTTTCGTTCTGGCGATCGTCTTTGCCTGGGCGTTCAAATCGGCACTGATCGAACCCTTTGCCGTCGCCTCGCTGATGCAGGTCTATTTCAAGGTCATCGAAGGCCAGGTGCCCAATCCGGAATGGGATCGGAAGCTGGAAGAGGCGTCGTCGAAGTTTCGCGAGCTCAAGGAAAAGGCCTTCGGTTCGGGCGAGGCGTCGCGCTGGGACGGGTCTGCCAGGAACGTCTGAACGCAATCGGCACGGCCCGCTTTCGCGTGCCGTGCCTTGATCGCTCTATTCGGATCGTTCTACTCGGCAGGAGCCGGAACGAGGCTCGATGTCGAACGCCGGAAGGTGCCTTGTCCGACAAGGGTGACCAACAAGGCGAGGAAGCCGGCGAGCATCGAGACGAAGAAGCCGCTGGTCGGGCCGAAGTTGTCGATGAACCAGCCCGATGCCGAAGACCCCACAGCCATGCCGATGCCGATGCCGGTGATCGCCCAGGTCATGCCCTCGGTGAGCTTGGACGACGGAACGATCTTTTCCACCAGCGCCATCGAGATGATGATTGTCGGCGAGACGGCGACGCCGGCGACGAACAGCACCACCGCCAGCGTCGGGATGCTGCCTACGATCATCAGCGGGAAGGTGGTGAGTGCCGCCAAGGCGATCGCCAGGAGCAACTGGCGCGGCAAGGCAAGCTTGAGCTTCAGTGCGCCGAAGGCAAGGCCGGCGATGAGCGAGCCGGCGGCATAGGCCGACAGTGCAAAGCCTGCCGAGGCCTTGTTGCCCTGGGCTTCGGCGAAGGCAACCGCGGTTACCTCCGCGGTGCCGAAGATGGCGCCGATGGCGATCAGCGTCAGCACCAGGATCTGCATCGAGCCGAGCCAGATGACCGACTTGCCGCCTGATTTGTCCTGGGCGTGGACCGGCGGCTCCGTCGACTTCTGCGCCGCGAAGAGGAAATTGCCGACGGCAAGAAGCGTCGTGGCGACAAGCGGGCCTGCTTCTGGAAACAGGCCGACGCTGAGGCCGATGGCAACGATCGGACCGGTCATGAAGATGACCTCGTCGACGACGGATTCGAAGGCAAAGGCGGTGTGCAGCTTCGGCGAGCCGCGATAGATCTCGGTCCAGCGTGCGCGCACGAAAGCGCTCATGCTCGGCATGGTGCCGCCGAGGACGGCAAACATGAACAGGGCCCAGTTTGGCGCGCCGTAGCGGGTTGCGAGCATCAGGCTGCTCAGCGCCGCAACGGCGACGATGGTGCCGGGAATGAGGATGCGGCGCTGGCCGTAGCGGTCGACTAGGCGCGACACCTGAGGGGCGATCAGCGCGTTGGAAAACGCAAATGTCGCCGCTACCGCGCCCGCAAGCCAATACTCGCCGTGGGTTTCCGACAGCATCGTGACGATGCCGAGCGTGATCATCGCGAGCGGCAGCCGCGCGATGAAGCCGGTGGCGGAGAACGCCTTGGCGCCGGGCGCCTTGAAGATTTCGTTGTACGGATTACGCATTGGATTCACCGGGAGGGGAGATATCTGAAATTTCATATATAGTCGAGCCGCCTGAAGAGGCGGCTCGTTGGCACAGACGGGAGAGGTTTTGACTGGTGTGTGTTGCCTCACTCCGCCGCTTGTGGTGCTGCTTGCGGCAACTCGACTTCGTCCTCGCCGGCAAGTGCTTTCTGACCGAGAAGGACGACCAGGAAGGAGATCGCGCCTGCGGCCACCGACACCCAGAAACCGTTCTGTGCGCCGAAATTGTCGACCACCCAGCCTGCCACGAAGGCACCTAGCGCCATGCCGATGCCGATACCGGTCATCACCCAGGTGATGCCTTCGGTCAGCATCGCTTCCGGCACCCGCCGCTCGATCAGGCCGAAGGCCATGATGAAGGTGGGAGAGATCGCAACGCCGCTGACGAAAATGGCGAGCGCAAGAAGCGGCACCGTGTCGGCGACCAGCAAGGGCAACGTGGTCAGCGCAACGATGGCGATCGAGATGGCGAGCAGGCGCTGCTTCGGTGCCTTGAGGTTCAACGCTCCGACGATCAGGCCGACGACAAGCGAACCGGCGGCATAGACGCCGATGACGAGGCTGGCGGCGGTCGGCTGGCCGAGCTCCTTGGTGATCGCGACGGCGCTTATCTCGGCGGTGGCGAAGATCGCACCGACGAAGATGAGCGCCAACGTTATGATCTGAACGGGTCGCAACATGATCGCCGAGCCACCGCTTGCAAGTTCCGGCGTCCTGACCTTGGGTTCGCTGGACCGCTGCAGGATGAAGGCAATCATGCCAAGGGCAAGGAACAGCGTGCTGGCCAGCATTCCCGCTTCCGGAAAAAAGGCTACACTCAGGCCGACGGAAATCGAGGCGCCGGCAACATAGACCAATTCGTCGGCGACCGATTCAAAGGCGAAGGCAGTGTTGAGTTCTGGTCGGTCGCGGAAGATTTCGGTCCAGCGCGCCCGGACCATGGCTGGCACGCTTGGCATGGCCGCCGCCAGGAAAGCCGAGACGAACAGCGTCCAGGCCGGCCAGTCGTAGCGGGTTGCGATGAGCAATATGACAAAGGCGATGACGGAGATGATCGTGGCGGGGACAGCCACGGCAGCCTGGCCGAACCGATCGATCCTGCGAGATATCTGCGGGGCGGCAAAGGCATTGGTCAAGGCGAAGGTGGCCGAGACTGCGCCGGCCAGCCAATATTCACCGTGCGTCTGCGACAGCATCGCAACGATACCGATAGGGGCCATGGCGATTGGCAAGCGGGCGATGAAGGCTGCTGCTGCGAAGCCCTTGGCTCCGGGGACTCTGAAGATTTCACCATACGGATTGTGCATCGAAGCACTCCTGGAAACTTGAGGATGCGCCACTTACATACGTGGCGTATGTCATTGAGGTAATTGCATACGAGGCGTATGTCAATTACCATGGACGCCATGGTGAGAAAAATATACGCGCCGTATGTGAGTTGCGGTGTGGCAAGGAAAAGCGATGAAGCCGGCACACAAACCCCGGAGTGAGATGATTGCCGAAACGCGCGCCAAGCTCATCGCGGCCGCGCGCCGGGCATTTGCGACGACGGGGTACGCGAACGCGTCGATGGACGATTTCACCGCCGAGGCCGGGTTGACGCGCGGCGCGCTGTATCACCATTTTGGCGACAAGAAGGGGCTGTTCGAGGCTGTGCTCGCCCAGATCGACCAGGAGATGTTGGCGCGCCTCAATGAGATCTCGGCCAAGGCAGAGACGCGTTGGCAAGGCTTTCTCGACGAGAACATCGCTTACATTGAAATGGCGCTCGAGTCGGAAATCCAGCGCATCGTCCTGCGCGATGGTCCGGCGGTGCTCGGCGATCCGGCGCAATGGCCCAACGCCAACGCCTGTATTTCAGCCATCACCGCGAACCTCGTCGCGTTGAAGGTCGAGGGCGTTGTCCGCGACATCGATCCGGAAGCCATGGCGCGGCTGATCAGCGGCGCCTCGCTCTATGCTGCCCAATGGATCGCCAATTCCGACGACCCCGGCGCAACGTCTATAAAGGCGGTGAAGGCGTTTCGCGCGCTGATGGAAGGCCTGCTTGTGGCACGCAAGCCCGCCAGCTGACCTTTACCGGGTGCTGCGGTCCTCGGCTCTATGCCGAACCAGTCATTGGCTTCGTTCATGACCAGGCTGCCGTTTTCCCCAGGGCTTTGACAGCTATGCGTGGTCTGGCCGGCCATTGCTGATAAGGTGCGGCGATGACCACGCGGCTCTACACGCATCCGATCTACCTCGAACACCTGACGACGCCTGGGCATCCAGAGCGGCCCGACAGGCTGCGCGCCATCGAACGCGCGCTCGACGACGAGGCCTTCGAAATGCTCGATCGCGCCGAAGCGCCGATGGGTGACGAGCGCACGATTCTCTATGCGCACCCCGAGAGTTTTGTTGAAAGCGTTCGCCGGCAGGTGCCAGAGGCAGGGCTGGCCAGGATTGATGGCGACACCACGCTGAGCCCGAAAAGCTGGCAGGCGGCACTCACTGCCATCGGTGCCGCCAATGCCGCCGTCGACGATGTCTTCGCCGGCAAGGCCGATAATGTCTTCGTCGCCTCGCGCCCGCCCGGGCATCATGCCGAAAAGACGACGGCGATGGGCTTTTGCCTGTTCAACAATGCGGCGATCGCAGCACGTCACGCCCAGCGAACGCACGGCGCCGAGCGGGTGGCGATCGTCGACTGGGACGTCCACCACGGCAATGGCACCCAGGACATCTTCTGGGACGACCCGTCGGTGCTCTACTGCTCGACGCACCAGATGCCGCTGTTTCCCGGCACGGGTGCGAAAAGCGAAACGGGTGTCGGCAACATCGTCAACGCGCCGCTTGCGCCGGATACCGGCAGCGACCATTTCCGCGAGGCGTTCCGCTCGCGCGTGCTGCCGGCGCTCGACAGCTTCGCTCCTGACCTGATCATCATTTCGGCCGGCTTCGACGCGCATCACCGCGACCCGTTGGCCGAGATCAACCTGACCGAAGCCGATTTCGACTGGGCGACCGGGCAATTGATGGACAGTGCCGCGCGGCATTCGTCAAACCGCCTCGTCAGCCTGCTCGAAGGCGGCTATGACCTCCACGGGCTGGCCTTTTCCGTGGCCGCCCACGTTTCTCGCCTGATGAAAGGATGAACCATGGCCGCTGAGCCCAATGACGAAATCAAGGCGATGAGCTTCGAGCAGGCGCTGGCCGCACTGGAGAAGATCGTCGACGATCTCGAACGCGGCGACGTGCCGCTCGACCAGTCGATCAAGATCTATGAGCGTGGCGAGGCGCTGAAGGCGCATTGCGACCGCCTGTTGAAGGCGGCCGAAGACAAGGTCGAAAAGATCCGGCTGTCGCGTGACGGCAAGCCGATGGGTACGGAACCGCTCGACGGCGAGTGATCGATGTGGGAGTCAGTCCGCGGCGGGATAGCTGTCGCGGGCTGCAAAATCGCTGGGCCGCGCCGCGTAGAAACGTTCCGGCGGCGTCCAGCGATCCGGTATCTGGGTTTCGCCCCAGCGGGCGAGTTCCTGCACGACAGGGATGAGCGCTGCACCCTTGGTGGTCAGCGCGTAGGCGCCACGGATCGAGCCCTGGCGTGGCTGGGACTGCCGGATGAGGCCGGCATCCTCAAGCCGGCGCAGCCTTTCGGCCAAAATGTTGGTCGAGATTTTCTCCGGCGTCGACAGCAAATCCGAATAGCTCGTCGCCCCCACCACCATCGAACGAATGATGACGAGCGACCACTTGTCGCCGATGATGTCGAGTGCCGAGGCGATGGGGCAGCCGGAGCGGAACTGGGTCATGGCGGCAATGTGGATTTTTAACTTGCAAAATGCAAGTAAGAAATGATTAGCTGACTGGGCAAGGTTCAGTTGGGAGAACAAAGCCATGCTGCCGATCACATCGACGATTGCCGCGCTCGCGGCTGTGGCCCTGGTCGCCTTGAGTATTGCTGTGAGCCTGCGACGCAAGAAGGTCGGGGTTAAGATGGGTTACAGCGAGGATGTCGTCCTGATGCGGCGGATACGCGCCCAGGGCAACTTCATCGAATATGTGCCGCTCGTCCTCATTCTTCTCGGACTGGCGGAATACCGCCAGGCACCGGTGGCGATGCTGTGGACAATCGCCGGTCTGCTCATTGCCGGTCGGAGCCTTCATTTCGCCGGGATCATGACGGGCAGGACGCCGTTGAGCGCCCCTGGCATGGTCGGCACCTACGGCGCCTTGCTCGTCGGCGCCGGCACCTTGGTCTTTGGATGATGCCCAGGCATCCTGGCGGCCGAACGGCTTGACCTCGCCGCACGTTGCGCCCAGTTATGGGATGGTGAAAACCCGTGGAGCAGGCGATGTGCCGCAACATCAAGACATTGTTCAACTTCGATCCGCCGGCGACGCATGACGAGATCCGCGACGCAGCACTTCAGTTCGTCCGCAAGCTGAGCGGATCGACAAAACCCTCCAAGAAAAACGAAGAAGCGTTCAACCGCGCGGTGGACAGTATCGCCGAAGCGGCGCACGAATTGCTGCATTCGATGGAAACGCACCAGCACCCGCGCAACCGCGAGGAAGAGGCCGTCAAGGCGAAGGCACGCTCGGCGCTGAGATTTGCCTGAGCGCGGACGACTGCGTTCCAATCACTCCAGGATGCAACCATGAGCTTCTTTCCAGCCGAAGATCCGACGCCAGGCGATGCCTTTTCCTGCGACCAGCTGGAGTTGATGGTCATCCCCAACGCCAAGGACATCGACGGCTTCCAGGTGCGCCGGGCATTGCCGACGGCGAAACGCCGGCTTGTCGGGCCGTTCATCTTCTTCGACCGGATGGGCCCGGCGATCCTGCGTGCCGGCCATGCGCTCGACGTGCGTCCGCACCCGCATATAGGCCTTGCGACGGTCACCTACCTGTTCGACGGCAAGATACGACACCGGGATTCGCTCGGCACCGAGATGGTCATCGCGCCCGGCGACGTGAACCTGATGACGGCGGGCCGGGGCATCGTGCATTCCGAGCGCACGCCTGAAGAGCTGCGCGGCGCGCCGATGTCGGTGTCCGGGCTGCAGACCTGGCTGGCGCTGCCCGATGGCAAGGAAGAGGTGGCGCCGCTGTTTGAGAATACGGCCAGCGCCGATCTGCCCGAATTTGCCGCCGACGGTGTCAGCGGTCGCCTCATCATCGGCGATTTCAAGGGCTTGCGTTCGCCGGTGCGAGCGGCTTCGGATACGCTCTACGCCGACATTTCGCTCGCGCCCGGCGCCAGGATCAAGATTCCGGCCGATGCCGAAGAGCGCGCCATCTACACGCTTGGCGGCGAAATCGACATCCTTGGCGATCGCTTCCCGATAGAGCGGCTTCTGGTGTTCAAGCCCGGCGACGAGATCGTCGTGTCGTCTGAAGCCGGCGCGCATTTCATGCTGTTTGGTGGCGCCTCGCTTGGATCGAAGCGCTACATCTGGTGGAACTTCGTTTCGTCTTCCAAGGAGCGCATCGAGCAGGCCAAAAACGAATGGAAGACCGGCCGCTTCGAGATCGTTCCTGGCGACGAGGAGGAGTTCATCCCGCTGCCCGAGGGCTGAGGCGCGGCACCTCCACGCATTTACTTTCAAAGCCCGTGGCCGTATCTGCCGAAGTTCAACTGGTGCGGATTGATGAACGCGAAACCCCAAACGCCATTGCTCGACAAGGTCAGCCTGCCGGCCGACCTCCGCGCGCTGGACGAAGCCCAGCTGCCGCAGCTCGCCAGCGAATTGCGCGCCGAACTGATCGACGTGGTGTCGCAGACCGGCGGCCATCTTGGCGCGGGCCTCGGCGTCGTCGAGCTGACGGTGGCGTTGCATTACGTCTTCGACACGCCAGACGACCGCATTATCTGGGATGTCGGCCACCAGGCCTACCCGCACAAGATCCTGACCGGCCGCCGCGACCGCATGCGCACGCTGCGCCAGGAGGGTGGTCTCTCGGGCTTCACCAAGCGCGGCGAGAGCGAATACGACCCGTTCGGCACCGCGCATTCGTCGACGTCGATCTCCGCCGGTCTCGGCATGGCGGTTGCACGCGATCTCCAGGGCGGCAAGAACCATGTCATCTCGGTCATCGGTGACGGCGCGATGTCGGCCGGCATGGCCTACGAGGCGATGAACAATGCCGGCGCTCTCGATGCGCGGCTGATCGTCATCCTCAACGACAACGACATGTCGATCGCCCCGCCGGCGGGCGCGATGAGCGCCTATCTGGCGCGCCTCGCCTCGGGCCGCACCTATGCCGGCGTGCGCGAACTCGGCAAGAAGCTGACCTCCTATCTCGGCCGCCGCGTCGACCGGGCGATCACCCGCGCCGTCGAGCATGCGCGCGGCTTTGTGACAGGTGGCACGCTGTTCGAGGAGATGGGCTTCTTCCACATCGGCCCAATCGACGGACACAATCTCGAGCATTTGATTCCGGTGCTGAAGAATGTCCGCGATAACGGCACCGGGCCGGTGCTGATCCATGTGGTCACCCAGAAGGGCAAGGGTTACGCGCCCGCCGAAGCCGCCGCCGACAAGTATCACGGCGTCAACAAGTTCGACGTTATCACCGGCGCGCAGGCCAAGGCTCCGGCCAATGCGCCGGCCTACACCAGGGTCTTCGCCGAGAGCCTGATCCAGGAAGCGCGCGAGGACGACAGGATCATCGCCGTTACCGCCGCGATGCCTTCGGGCACCGGCCTCGACCTGTTCGGCCAGGCATTTCCGTCGCGAACCTTCGATGTGGCGATTGCCGAGCAGCATGCTGTGACTTTCGCGGCGGGCCTCGCGACCGAGGGCTTCAAGCCGTTCGTGGCGATCTACTCGACCTTTCTGCAGCGCGCCTACGACCAGGTCGTGCACGACGTGGCGATCCAGAAGCTGCCAGTGCGCTTCCCCATCGACCGCGCCGGCTTCGTCGGCGCCGACGGGCCGACCCATTGCGGCGCCTTCGACACCGCCTATCTCGCCTCGCTGCCGGACTTCGTCGTCATGGCCGCCGCCGACGAGGCCGAATTGCGCCACATGGTGCGTACGGCCGCCGAGTTCGACGAGGGCCCGATCTCCTTCCGCTATCCCCGGGGCAATGGCGTTGGTGTCGACATGCCCGAGCGCGGGCAGGTGCTGGAGATCGGCAAGGGCCGGATCGTCAAGGAAGGCACCAAGGTGGCGCTGTTGTCGTTCGGCACCCGCCTCAAGGATTGCCTGCTCGCCGCCGAGGAACTCGGTGCTGCGGGCCTGTCGACCACTGTCGCCGACGCGCGCTTCGCCAAGCCGCTCGACGCGGACCTGATCCGCCGCCTGGCCCGCTCGCACGAGGTGCTGGTCATGGTCGAGGAAGGTTCGGTCGGTGGCTTCTCCAGCCAGGTGCTCGACTTCCTCGCCCGCAACGGCCTGCTCGACAACGGCCTCAAGGTGCGCCCGCTGACGTTGCCCGACAGCTTCGTCGACCATGCCAATCCCGACAAGATGTACATCGACGCCGGCCTCGATTCGAGCGGCATCGTGCGCACCGTCTTCGCAGCGCTCGGCAAGCCGGCCCAAGCCGCCCGCGCCTGAGCCTTTGAGTGAGCGCTTGCCTTGCAGGCGCGCATTCGCCATTGAAAGCCATGGAAATATCAAGGCAAGCCCGCGCATCGGCCCGAAAATCAAAATCGATTTTCGGAAAGCACGATGCGCAGATTCAAGAAGCTGGAGCGCCTTTGCGCGTCCAACCGGACGCGCAGCGCTCTGGGACCAGCCTGCGGCTCGACGAATTGCTCGTCAGCCGCGGTTTCTTTGCCAGCCGCTCGCGGGCTCGCGACGCTGTGGCGCGTGGTGCCGTGACCGTTGACGGCCAACCGGCGAAGAAGCCCGGGCAAACCGTTGCGGCCAGCGTCGCGATCGCTGTCGACGATCCGGCGCAGGCTTACGTATCGCGCGCAGCCCTCAAGCTGATTGCGGGCCTCGACCATTTCGGCTTCGATCCTGCTGGCAGCCACGCGCTCGACATCGGCGCGTCGACTGGCGGCTTCACGCAGGTTCTGCTTGAACGTGGCGCGGCGCATGTCGTGGCGATCGATGTCGGCCACGGCCAGCTGGTCGGCAGGTTGCGGGCCGACCCGCGCGTGACTTGCCTGGAAGGGCTCAACGCCCGCAACCTGACATCAGACGATCTTGGCGGACGGACGCCAGATTTCCTGGTCTCGGATGTCAGCTTCATCTCGCTGCGCCTGGCCTTGCCCAATGCACTCGATCTGGCAGCGCCGGGCACCAAGGGCGTCTTTCTGGTCAAGCCGCAGTTCGAAGCCGGCCGCGAGGCGATCGGCAAGGGCGGCCTGCTCAAGAATTCTGAAGACGGCCCGCGCATGGCTGAAGAACTGCGCCTTTGGCTCGACTCCGTTCCGGGCTGGCGCGCGCTCGGCATCTGTCCGTCGCCGCTCGAAGGCGGCGACGGCAACCTAGAATATCTGCTCGGTGGAGTGAAAGACCAATGACGACTCGTTTCGAGATTGCGCGGCTGGGCGCGCATGGCGACGGCGTCGTCGATGCCAATGGCGGGCATATCTTCATTCCGTTCGCGCTGCCCGGCGAAACGGTGACCGCCGCGCGCGAAAAGGACCGCGCCCAGCTGATTTCGGTGATCGAGTCTTCGCCGCAGCGTGTCGAGCCGACCTGCCGCCACTTCACCGAATGCGGCGGCTGCGCCATCCAGCATCTTGAGGACCTGGCCTATCGCGACTGGAAGCGCGGGCTGGTGGCCCTTGCGCTGAAGGCAAGGGGCATCGATTTCCCGGTTGGCGAACTGATTGCTTGCCCGCCGCACAGCCGGCGCCGGGCGGCTTTTACCGCGCGCAACACCGAGACCGGGCTGCATCTCGGTTACAACAAGGCGTTTTCACACACACTCGTCGACATCGAGGAATGCCCGGTGCTGCTGCCATCGATCGTCGAGGCGGCCGGCACCTTGAGGCATCTCGCCGGTATCATCGCGAACACCTCGAAGCCGTTCAGGTTCCTGGTCACGGCGACCGAGTCTGGCTTTGATATCGCCGCCGCCGATTGCGGCAAGCCTACCGAGGCGATCCGCCGCGCGGCGACCGATTTCGTCATCAAGTCGAAGATTGCCAGGCTTTCCATCGACGGCGAGATCATCGTCGAACCGGTCAAGCCGATGCTGACCTTTGGCGCAGCGACGGTGACGCCACCGCCGGGCGCTTTCGTCCAGGCCGTGGCCGAGGCCGAACTGGCGATGGCAACGCTTGTTGCCGGTCACCTGCGCAAGGCCAAGAAGGTGGCGGACCTCTATTCGGGCAGCGGTACCTTCTCGCTGCGGCTGGCTGGCAATTCAGAGGTCCACGCGGTGGAGGGCGATGGCCAGGCACTTGCCGCGCTTGACCGTGGCTTCCGTTTCGCCAATGGCCTGAAGCGCGTCACCGTCGAGCGCCGCGACCTCGACCGGCGCCCGCTGACCTTCAAGGAACTGAACGCTTTCGACGGCATCGCCTTCGACCCGCCGCGTGCCGGCGCCGAGGACCAGTGCAAGCAGATCGCCCGCTCTGACGTACCCTACGTTGCGGCCGTGTCGTGCAATCCCGCGACGCTGGCGCGTGACCTGCGCATCCTCATCGACGGCGGCTACACGTTGAAGGCCGTGACGCCGATCGACCAGTTTCTCTGGTCGCATCATGTCGAGGCGGTAGCCCTGCTGGAGAAACCAAAGAAGCGGCGGTGAAGGCGCTGCTATCTGGCGGACCGAGACAGTCAGGCGTCTATCGGCCAGCCAGAAGATGCTCGACGAACTCGGGAACGATTTCTGTCGCGCGGCCGTGGATGGCCTGCTCGAAGAGATCGTAGCCTTCCGACGGTTCCAGATTGAGTTCGATCGTGCGGGCGCCGGCATGGCGCGCCTGCTCGACGAAGCCGGCAGCGGGATAGACATTGCCGCTGGTGCCGATGGAGACGAAGAGGTCGCAATGTGCCAGCGCCTCGTCGATCTCCTCCATCAGGTAGGGCATCTCGCCGAACCAGACCACGTCAGGCCGTAGCTGGCCGATCTCCTGGCACGACGGGCAGCGCGAGGTCCGCGACATAGCACTGTGCCAGGGACGCCTTGCGCCGCAATGGGCGCACAGGGCCTTGGTCAGTTCGCCATGCATGTGGATCAGCCGCTGCGAGCCGGCTCGCTCGTGCAGGTCGTCGATATTCTGGGTGACGAGCAGGAACTTGCCTTGGAAGGTGCGTTCGAGCCTGGCCAGTGCCACATGCGCGGCATTCGGCACGACCTCGGCAAGTCCGCTCCGGCGCTGGTTGTAGAATTCATGAACCAGCTCCGGGTTACTGGCGAAGCCTTCTGGCGTCGCCACGTCGCGGTAGTCGACCTTCGACCAGATGCCGTCCTTGTCGCGAAAGGTATCGACGCCTGATTCGGCCGAGATGCCGGCGCCGGTGAGCACGACGATCGAGGTGGGGCGGTAAATCGACATTCGATCGTCGGTGCCTGCGAAACCTAGACTCTGGTGCCACCGACCGTCATCTGGTTCATCCTGAGATGCGGCTGGCCGACGCCCACTGGTACACCCTGGCCAGCCTTGCCGCACATGCCGATGCCATTGTCGAGCTTCATGTCGTTGCCGACCATGGTGACGCGATGCATGGCGTCCGGGCCGTTGCCGATCAGCATCGCGCCCTTGATCGGCTGGGTCACCTTGCCGTCCTCGATCATGTAGGCCTCGGTGCAGCCGAAGACGAACTTGCCCGAGGTAATGTCGACCTGTCCGCCGCCAAAGGAGACGGCATAGATGCCGTTCTTGACCGAGGCGATGATCTCGGCCGGATCCATGTCGCCTGCCGTCATGTAGGTGTTGGTCATGCGCGGCATTGGCTGGTGTGCGTAGGATTCGCGGCGACCGTTGCCGGTGGCCTTCATGCCCATCAGGCGCGCGTTCTGGCGGTCCTGCATGTAGCCGACAAGCTTGCCGTCCTCGATCAGCACGTTGCGGGCACTGGGCGTGCCTTCGTCGTCGACGGTGAGCGAGCCGCGGCGCTCGGCGATGGTGCCGTCGTCAACGACGGTGACGCCCTTGGCTGCGACCTGCTGGCCCAGCAAGCCAGCGAAGGCCGACGTCTTCTTGCGGTTGAAGTCGCCTTCGAGGCCGTGGCCGACGGCTTCATGCAACATCACACCCGGCCAGCCGGACGACAGCACGATGTCGAAGGTGCCGGCAGGGGCGGGGATGGCTTCGAGATTGACCAGCGCCTGGCGCAATGCCTCGCTGGCGGCATTCTTCCAGCTGTCGTCGGTCAGGAATTCGTCAAAGCTCTTGCGTCCGCCGGCACCGTAGGAGCCGCTTTCCTGGCGGTCGCCGTCACCGACGATCACCGAAACGTTCATGCGCACCAGCGGGCGGATGTCGCGCACGACCTGACCGTCGCCGCGCAGGATCTCGACATGCTGCCACGACGCGGAGAGCGATGCCGTTACCTGACGGACGCGCGGGTCCTTGTCGCGCAGCCACGAGTCGATTTCCTGCAGAAGCTTGGCCTTCGCCTCGAACGAGGGCGAGGAAATCGGGTTTTCCTCGCCATAGAGGTGAGTGTTGGTGCGAGCGGGTGCGGCGGCGAGTGTACCGGAATAGCCGCCCTTCACCGCGGAGACGGCATCTGAGGCGCGCAGCAGCGCCTGTTCGGACAGGTCGCTCGAATGCGCATAGCCGGTTGCCTCACCGGCAACGGAGCGCAGGCCAAAGCCCTGGTCGGTGTTGAAACTGGCCGTCTTCAGCCGGCCATTGTCGAACATCAGCGCTTCGCCCTCGCTATATTCGAGGAACAATTCACCATCATCGGCGCCTTCGATCGTCTCGGCGACAATCTTGCGCACGCGCTCTTCTGATATGTCGAACTGGCTGAGAAGGCTGGTCATGGCGCGTCGCCTCATGTGCAAGGTGAGTGTGTTCACCCCGATGTAGGCGACGCGGAGGCTCCGGACAATGTCTCCGGCGCCAAAGGATTACGGTAGCGCGGCGAAACCTTCGCCGAAGCCGTTGAGGTCGACCGGGATGCCGATGCCTTCCTCAGGCGTCTGGAAGACGATGAAGGTCGCCGACTTGCCAGTCTTCAGCGTGTCGAGCAGCGTCTTGTCTAGGATCACCTCGGCATAGCAGCCGTCCTGGAAGCAGCGCACGAAATAGGCGCGGCCGATGTCCTTCTGGTCGACGTTCAGGCCAAGGCCGTTGGGCAACAGCACGCCGAGCGGCGCCAGCACGCGCAGGATCTCGGCCTTGTTGTCGGCGGTGCGCAGGATGACCACCGAAAGGCCCATCTCCGGGCGGTCCTCGGCGATGACGTTCTGCATCATCACGCATTGTTCGTTGGTGGCGCCTGCCGGCGTGTCGCAGATGATCGACCACGCGCCATGAGTGGACTTGACCGTGCCGCTCTGCTGCGCGCCGGCTTGCATGGGTACCACGCAGGCAGCGGCGACCAGCATCTTCGCCACGGTTTTGAAAAGCCCAGACTTCATAACGGCTCCATTGCGAATCACGACTATCAGGTCGTGCAGGCAGCAAGTAAATAACAAGACAGCGCTCTCGCCATCCTGCAATCTCAGGTTTTCCAGACATTCGAGGCCAATTTGGCCCGAATTGCGACGCCTTTTCGAGGCATGGCAGCACAAAGCGGGTGAATGCCCCGCACGCCTGCGCGTTCTTCAACTAACGCCAAACGCGTCTCGGCGCCAGCCTCCGTGCCTGCGCGCAAAAATGCCGCACGGGTTAGGCCTCTGCTTCCTTGCGGTTATAAAGAGAGTATGGTTTGAACCTCCGAACGTCTCTGGGATTCCCGTCCCGGAGCGGCACGATGTCCTTGCGGCCAAGCCCGCACGGAAATGGGAGATACAGAGGGCGATGAGAAAGATCTTTGCTAGCGCCGTCGCGGCGACTGCTTCCCTTGCCAGCGTCGCGGCCTATGCGGCACAGCCGACGCCTTGGCAAACCACTTTCCAGCCGGCCGCGACCGGCATCATGGAACAGATCACCTGGTTCGAGCACTACACGCTGTGGTTCATCGTCCCGATCACGCTCTTCGTGCTGTTCCTGCTGGCCTATTGCATCTGGCGGTTCCGCGCGAGCGCCAATCCGGTGCCTTCGCGCACCAGCCACAACACGCTCATCGAGGTCGTCTGGACAGTTGGTCCGGTCGTCATCCTGCTGTTCCTGGCCATTCCGTCCTTCCAGCTCCTCACCGCGCAGTACTCGCCGCCGGAAGAGGCCAAGCTGACGATCAAGGCGACCGCCAACCAGTGGAACTGGGACTACGAGTACCAGAATGCCGAGCCGCTTTCGTTCAACTCGGCCATGCTGGCCGAAGGCGATCGTGCCGCCGCCGGCAAGGAAGACAAGGGAGCCTATCCGCGTCTTCTCGCCGTCGACAACGAGGTTGTCGTTTCGGTCGGCACGCTGGTTCGCGTGCTCGTCACCGCCAGCGACGTCATCCATGCCTTCGCCATGCCGGCCTTCGGCGTAAAGACCGATGCCGTGCCAGGCCGTATCAACGAGATCTGGTTCAAGGCGGACAAGGAAGGCCTCTACTATGGCCAGTGCTCCGAGCTTTGCGGCAAGGACCACGCCTACATGCCGATCGCAATCCGCGTCGTTACTGACGCACAGTACAATACGTGGCTGGCTGCCGCGAAGTCCGACCTGCCGGGTGCCAACAAGGCACTGATGGCCGAGACGGATGGTGCGGCCAAGGTCGCGGCCGCTGGCAACTGAGCCACGGTAGAATAGGGATCAGGGAACGGAGCGGAACATGGCAGGCGCTGCAGCTCACGACCATCACGACCACAAGCCGAAGGGCTGGGTTCGGTGGGTGTACTCGACCAACCACAAAGACATTGGAACGCTCTACCTGATCTTCGCGATCATGGCAGGCTGCGTCGGCGGCTTCCTGTCCGTCATGATGCGCTGGGAACTCGCTGAGCCGGGTATCCAGATTTTCCACGGCCTGGCCTCGATGGTCTATGGCGTTGAAGGCGATGCCGCGGTCGACGCCGGCAAGAGCATGTTCAACGCGTTCACCACGGCGCACGGCCTGGTCATGATCTTCTTCATGGTCATGCCCGCGCTGATCGGCGGCTTCGCCAACTGGATGGTGCCGATCATGATCGGTGCGCCTGACATGGCGTTTCCGCGCATGAACAACATCTCGTTCTGGCTGCTTCCGCCGGCCTTCATCCTGCTCGTCATCTCGGCCTTCATGCCGAGCGCGCCCGGTGCGCATGGTGTGGGTGGCGGCTGGACGATCTATCCGCCGCTGTCGACCTCGGGTCAGCCCGGGCCTGCGATGGATCTTGCGATCCTGTCGCTGCACATCGCCGGCGCCTCGTCGATCCTCGGTGCGATCAACTTCATCACCACCATCTTCAACATGCGCGCTCCGGGCATGACGCTGCACAAGATGCCGCTGTTTGCCTGGTCGGTGCTGATCACCGCCTTCCTGCTGCTGCTTTCGCTGCCGGTTCTGGCAGGCGGCATCACCATGCTCCTGACCGACCGTAACTTCGGCACGACCTTCTTTGCGCCTGAAGGCGGCGGTGACCCGATCCTGTTCCAGCACCTGTTCTGGTTCTTCGGTCACCCGGAAGTGTACATCCTGATCCTGCCGGGCTTCGGCATCGTCAGCCACATCGTGTCGACCTTCTCGCGCAAGCCGATCTTCGGCTACCTCGGCATGGCCTACGCCATGGTCGCCATCGGTGCCGTCGGTTTCGTCGTGTGGGCTCACCACATGTACACCACCGGCCTGTCGCTCGACACGCAGCGCTACTTCGTGTTCGCGACGATGGTCATCGCGGTTCCGACGGGTGTGAAGATCTTTTCGTGGATCGCCACCATGTGGGGCGGTTCGATTACCATGAAGACGCCGATGCTGTGGGCGATCGGCTTCATCTTCCTGTTCACCGTCGGTGGCGTCACCGGCGTGCAGCTGGCCAACGCCGGTCTCGACCGTTCGCTGCACGACACCTACTATGTCGTCGCGCACTTCCACTACGTGCTGTCGCTGGGTGCCGTGTTCGCGATCTTCGCGGCCTGGTACTACTGGTTCCCGAAGATGACCGGCTACATGTACTCGGCGGCGATCGCCAACACCCACTTCTGGGTGACGTTCGTCGGCGTGAACCTGGTCTTCTTCCCGCAGCACTTCCTCGGCCTCGCCGGCATGCCGCGCCGCTACATCGATTATCCCGATGCATTCGCCGGCTGGAACATGGTCTCGTCCTACGGCTCCTACATCTCCGCCGTTGGCGTGCTGATCTTCCTGTTCGGTGTCTTCGAAGCCTTCTCCAAGAAGCGCGTCGCCGGTGCCAACCCCTGGGGCGATGGTGCGACCACGCTCGAGTGGCAGCTGCCTTCGCCGCCGCCCTTCCACCAGTGGGAACAGCTGCCGAAGATCAAGTAAGGCACTGACTGAACAACGAAGCCGCCGGTACGACCGGCGGTTTCGGCCAAACGGAACGACTGGACGTAAGTACGCATGGCCCTTGTCCACAACCGGTTTGAAGAACAAACCATCCGCATGTCGGAAGCGACGGCGGGCGATTTCTTCGCCCTGCTGAAGCCGCGCGTCATGTCGCTGGTCGTCTTCACGGCCTTTGTCGGCATGGTTGCCGCGCCTGTCAGCATCAACCCGTTCCTCGCCGTCGTTGCGATCCTTGCGATCGCCATCGGCGCCGGCGCTTCGGGCGCGCTCAACATGTGGTACGACGCCGATATCGACGCGGTCATGACGCGCACGGTCAACCGGCCTGTGCCATCGGGCAAGGTGACCCCGCATGAGGCGCTGACCTTCGGCCTGGTGCTGTCGGTTCTTTCGGTGATGACGCTCGGCGTCCTCGTCAACTGGCTGTCCGCGGCGCTGCTCGCCTTCACCATCTTCTTTTATGCTGTCATCTATACGATGTGGCTCAAGCGCTGGACGCCGCAGAACATCGTCATCGGTGGCGCGGCAGGTGCGCTGCCGCCGATGATCGGCTGGGCTGCCGTCACCGGCTCCGTCAGCTTGGAGAGCGTCGTGCTCTTCCTCATCACCTTCCTGTGGACGCCGCCGCACTTCTGGGCACTCGCGCTGTTCAAGTCGGAGGACTATGCCCGTGCCGGTATCCCGATGATGCCGAACGTCGCGGGTGAAGCGTCCACCCGTCGCCAGATTTTTGCCTATTCGCTGTTACTCGCGCCGGTTGGCGTGGCACCCTGGCTGCTCGGCTACACGACCATCGGCTACGGCGTGGTTTCGCTCGCGCTCGGCATTGGCTTCGTCTGGTACGCCTGGAAGGTGTTGCGCATGCCCGACAGCGACCGGGTCATGAAGCCGGCCAAGGCGCTCTTCGGCTATTCGCTGCTTTATCTGTTCGTGATCTTCGCGGCTTATCTGGCCGACAGCGTCATCGAGCGTGTGTTTGCGCTTGGAGGTGCATGATGTCGAACGATGATCTGGTGACGCTCACCGACAAGCAGAAGAAGGCTCGCCGCAGCCGCAACGTGGCCATTGGCCTGGCACTGGCAGCGCTCGTCATCATCTTCTACCTCGCCACGATCGCGAAGTTCGGCCCGGCCATACTGGATCGGTCGCTATGAGCAACCAAACGCAGACCGTCGATCCGAAGAAGCAGAGCTCCAACCGGATGGTTGCGGGCATGTGCGTGGCCTTCGTTGGCGGCATGGTCGGCATGGCCTACGCTGCGGTGCCGCTCTATGCCATGTTCTGCCAGATCACCGGCTATGGCGGCACGACGCAGCGCGTCGAGCAGTATTCCGACAAGATCCTCGATCGCGAGATCACGGTCCGCTTCGACGCCAATGTGTCTGGCGGCCTGCCATGGGACTTCCAGCCCGTGGCGCGCGACGTTCAGATCAAGATCGGCGAGACGAAGCAAATCCACTACACGGCGACGAATACCTTCGATACGCCTACCCAGGGTCGTGCAACTTTCAACGTCACACCTGAGATAGCCGGCGCATACTTCAACAAGGTCGAATGCTTCTGCTTCACCGATACCACGCTGAAGCCGGGCGAAACGCTCGACATGCCGGTGGTGTTCTTCGTTGATCCGGAAATCGTCAACTTGCCTGAAATGAAGGACGTCAAGACGATCACCTTGTCCTATACCTTCTTCCCCATTGCGGGGGAAAAGCCTGTAGCTGTCGCGCCCAAGGTTGACGGCGAAGCGAATAATGTTAATTCCGACGAAAAAGCCGGGGGCTGATATGGCAGACGCGCACGCGAAACCACAACACGACTATCACATCATCGATCCCAGCCCGTGGCCGTTCCTCGCCTCGCTGGGCGCGCTCATCATGGCATTCGGCGGCGTCGCCTGGATGCAGCATCTCAAGGGCGGCAGCTTCCCGATCTTCGGCTACAACATGGCCGGCGCCAATTACTGGATATTCCTGATCGGCCTGCTGATCGTGCTCTACACGATGTACGGCTGGTGGTCGGACACGATCAAGGAAGGCAACGAGGGCCATCATACCCGCGTCGTCTCGCTGCACTTGCGCTACGGCATGATCATGTTCATCGCCTCCGAAGTGATGTTCTTCGTTGCCTGGTTCTGGGCGTTCTTCGACGCTGCCCTGTTCCCGAACGAAGTGCACCAGGTGATGCGCGCCGAGTACACCGGCGGCGTCTGGCCTCCGAAGGGCATTGAGATCCTCGATCCTTTCCACCTGCCGCTCTACAACACCATCATCCTGCTGCTTTCGGGCACCGCGGTGACCTGGGCGCACCATGCGCTGCTGCACAACGACCGCAAGGGCCTGGTCAACGGCCTCGCGCTGACTGTCGGCCTCGGCATCCTGTTCTCGTTCGTACAGGCCTACGAGTACATCCACGCTCCGTTCGCCTTCAAGGACTCGATCTACGGCGCGACGTTCTTCATGGCGACCGGCTTCCACGGCTTCCATGTCATCGTCGGCACGATCTTCCTGCTGGTGTGCCTGTTCCGCGCCATGGCCGGCAGCTTCACCCCCAAGCAGCATTTCGGCTTCGAGGCGGCCGCTTGGTACTGGCACTTCGTCGACGTGGTGTGGCTGTTCCTGTTCGCCGCGATCTACATCTGGGGTTCGGTTGGCGGCACCATCGCCCACGGCCACTGATCTCTCCGGTTTCTGATGCAAGGCGGTCGCGGCAACGCGGCCGCCTTCTCTTTTTTGGCGCTTTCTTGCGGCAAGCCTCCGCCATGCAGACCAGTCGCTTCGTTGTTCCCGCTATCGCGATTCTCGCTTCCGTCGGCGGTGCATGCGCTGACCCCGTCGACCTCGTGCGGGTAGACAAATCGGAGCGGCGCATGGAACTGCTGTCTGGCGACAAGGTGGTTCGCAGCTACGCCATGGCGCTTGGCGCCAACCCTGTCGGCCACAAGGGCAGGGAAGGCGACGAGCGCACGCCCGAAGGGCGCTATGTGCTCGATTGGCGCAATCCAGGCAGTGGCTACTATCGGTCGATCCACATCTCCTATCCCAACGCCGACGATGTCGCTGCGGCAAAGAGGGCAGGTGTCGTGGCAGGCGGAATGATTATGATCCACGGCCAACCGAACGGGTATGGTTGGTGGTCCTGGCTGATGCAGATGTTCGACTGGACGAATGGCTGCATCGCCGTTACCGACGAAGACATGGCGGAGATCTGGCATATGGTCGAAGACGGCACTCCCATCGAGATAAATCCATGAGAGAAGACCAGGCGATCTGGCCGCCGGTCGAACCGATCGCGGCCGGGCTCAAGGGGCGCTGTCCGCGTTGCGGCGAAGGCAAGCTGTTTTCCGGCCTTCTGTCCGTAGGCAAAGAGTGCGGCGTCTGCAGGCTCGACTACTCGTTTGCGGACGCTGGCGACGGGCCGGCGGTGTTCGTCATCCTGATCATCGGCTTCGTGGTGGTCGGGCTTGCGCTGTGGCTCGAGGTCAACTTTGGACCACCGCTGTGGCTGCATCTGCTGTTGTGGATTCCGCTGACCGTGGTTCTCAGCCTCGGCTCCCTACGCCTCATCAAGGGCGTTCTGATAACGCTGCAGTACCGCAACAAGGCAGCCGAAGGCCGTTTGGACAAGGGCGAATGATCCAGGAAAAGACCATGACGGCCCCGGCGCGCCGTTCCGGGCAGGTGCTGATGCTCGTGCTTGGCACGATTGCATTCGCGCTTTTGATTGCGCTCGGCAGCTGGCAGGTCCAGCGCCTCTATTGGAAAGAGGAGCTGATCGCACAGATCGCCGAACGTACGCAGTCCCAGCCGCTGCCGTTGTCCGAAATGGAAGTGAAGTACCGCGCCACCGGCGACGTCGATTATTGGCCGGTGAAGCTTTCGGGCACCTTCGCGCATGAAGGCGAGCGGCATTTCTTCGCCACATGGGAAGGCCAGTCGGGCTTCTATGTCTACACGCCGCTGAAGCTGGACGACGGCCGTTTCGCGCTGGTGAACCGCGGCTTTGTTCCCTACGATTTCAAGGATGCGGCCAAGCGGCCGGTCGGGCAGGTGACGGGGCCGGTGAGCATAACCGGGTTGGCGCGCAATCCGCTCGCCGGCAAGCCCGGCTCGCTGGTGCCCGACAACGACCCGGTCAAGAACGTCTTTTACTGGAAGGACCGCGATGTGATGGCTGCGACAGCAGGCCTGGCGTCCGGCGCCGTCGTGCTTCCATTCTTCGTCGACGCCGACAAGACGGCAAACCCGGGTGGCTTGCCCGTCGGCGGCGTCACCATGGTCGATATGCCCAATAACCACCTGCAATATGCTGTCACATGGTATGGCCTTGCGGCTGCACTTTTGGGTGTCATGGGCTTCTGGCTGTTGCGCCGTCCCGAAGGCAAATGAGGCCTGTGCATGATCTCGAAAATCGGAATCAATTTTCGAGATCATGTACAACTTCAAAGTGCTACAGCGTCTTTTGCGCGCCCAAGAGCGCGCGCTGCGCTGTAGTCTCCCTTGACAGCAAGGGGGCGCAGACATCATTTCGGCACTGAATGAAGAACCGGATTAAATGCTCCAGACGCTGACCAAACCGCCCCTGACGATCAGGCTCTGCCAGCCGCGCGGCTTTTGCGCAGGTGTCGACCGCGCGATCCAGATCGTCGTTCTGGCGCTAAAGAAATACGGCGCGCCGGTCTACGTCCGCCACGAGATCGTGCACAATCGCTACGTCGTAGAAGGGCTGCAGAACCTTGGTGCGGTCTTCATCGAAGAGCTGAGCGAGATCCCGCTCGAACACCAGGATGCGCCGGTGGTGTTTTCCGCCCATGGCGTGCCGAAGTCGGTGCCGGCGGATGCCGTGGCACGCAATCTCTTTTACCTCGACGCGACCTGCCCGCTGGTCTCCAAGGTGCACAAACAGGCCATGCGCCACCAGCGCAAGGGCCGTCACGTGCTGCTGATCGGTCATGCCGGCCACCCCGAGGTGATCGGGACCATGGGCCAGTTGGACGACGGTGCCGTCACGCTGATCGAGACCGAGGCCGACGTAAGGAATTTCACGCCAGCCGATCCGGAGGCGCTCGGCTTCGTCACCCAGACGACGCTCTCGGTGGAGGACACTGCGGGCATCCTGAAGGCTCTGCAGGAGAAGTTCCCGGCATTGCAGGCGCCAGCCGCCGAATCGATCTGTTATGCCACCACAAACCGCCAGGACGCGGTGAAGGAGACGGCCCCAGGTTCCGACCTCTACCTGGTCGTCGGTGCGCCCAACTCGTCCAATTCGCGACGCCTCGTGGAAGTTGCCGAACGGGCAGGGGCCAAGATGTCGCTGCTGGTTCAGCGCGCGTCGGAGATCCCGTGGAACGACATCGGCGGCATCGCTACGTTGGGATTGTCGGCGGGTGCCTCGGCACCGGAGATCATCGTCGACGAGATCATCAACGCCTTCCGCGAGCGCTTCGAGGTGAACGTGGAACTCGCCATCACGGCGACCGAGACGGAGGACTTTCCGGTGATGCGGGTATTGCGCGACGTCGAGCTGACGCCAGCCGACATGGCCTTCGTCAACGGAAACGCCTGATGGCTGTCTATACCGATGTCGGCGAGGGCGAGCTCGAAGCGTTCCTGCGCAATTATCCGGTCGGCGAGCTTCTGTCCTACAAGGGCATTGCCGAGGGCACCGAGAACACCAACTTCCTGCTGCACACCACGACAGGGTCGTACATCCTGACGCTGTATGAGAAGCGGGTCGAGAAGTCGGACCTGCCGTTCTTCCTCGGCCTGATGCAGCATCTCGCCCACAAGGGCCTGTCCTGCCCGCTGCCGGTCGACGGCAAGGACGGCAATGTCATCGGCACGCTTGCCGGCCGACCCGCCGTCATCATCACCTTCCTCGAAGGCATGTGGCTGCGCCGACCCCAGGTGGTGCATTGCCGCGAGGTCGGCAGGGCGCTTGCGGAACTGCACATCGCCGGCCAGGATTTCGCGATGACGCGGCCCAATTCGCTTGCCATCGACGGCTGGCGCAAGCTGTGGGACGCCGCGCACCCGCGCGCCGACGAGGTCGAGCCCGGCCTCGCACGGGAGGTCGACGCCGATTTTGCCGAGTTCGAGAAGAGCTGGCCGAAGGGCCTGCCATCCGGCGTCATCCACGCCGACCTGTTCCCCGACAATGTGTTTTTCCTCGGCGACAAGCTGTCGGGCCTGATCGACTTCTACTTCGCCTGCAATGACGCCTATGCCTACGACCTCGCCACCTGCCTCAACGCCTGGTGTTTCGAGAAGGACTTTTCCTTCAACCTGACCAAGGGCACGGCACTGCTCGACGGCTATCAGAGCGTCCGCCCGCTGAGCGAGGACGAGAAGGCAGCGTTGCCGATCTTGGCGCGTGGTTCGGCGCTGCGCTTCATGCTGACGCGGCTCTATGACTGGCTGACGGTGCCGGATGGCGGGCTGGTCATGAAGCGCGATCCGTCCGAATACATCCGCCGCATGCGCTTCCACCGGACGATCAAGTCCGCCCAGGAATACGGACTGAAATGAAGCAAGTTGAAATTTTCACCGATGGCGCCTGCTCGGGCAATCCGGGTCCGGGTGGCTGGGGCGCGCTCATGCGCTACAAGGCCAAGGTCAAGGAGCTGTCGGGCGGCGAGGCGGAGACCACCAACAACCGTATGGAGTTGCTGGCTGCCATATCTGCCCTGAACTCCCTCAAGGAGCCGTGCGAGATCGACCTGCACACCGACAGCAAATACGTCATGGACGGGATCTCGAAATGGATCCACGGCTGGAAGAAGAACGGCTGGAAGACCGCCGACAAGAAGCCTGTCAAGAACGGTGAGCTGTGGCAGGCGCTTGACGAGGCCAACAAGCGTCACAAGGTGACGTGGCACTGGGTCAAGGGCCATGCCGGCCATGCCGAGAACGAGCGCGCCGACGAGCTGGCGCGCGAGGGCATGGCGCCCTTCAAGGGCGGGCGCAAGGCATCAGCCTAGGCCATTGCCCGTCGAAAGAGTGGCGCGCCGCCGGAAGGCCGCGCGCCCTTGTAAGTCTCAGAGCTGTTCGAGAATGCGGGCCGCGCCCGAATCGACGGCCTGGCCCGGCGCGCCTTCAAGGTTGAGCTGGGCGACCTTGCCGTCTTCGACGATCATCGAATAACGCTTCGAGCGCAGGCCCATGCCGGCGGCCGACAGGTCGGTGTCGAGGCCGATGGCGCGGGCGAAATCGCCGCTACCGTCGGCGAGGAACTGTACCTTGCCTTCACCGCCGCTGAACCGGGCCCAGGCGCCCATGACGTGGACGTCGTTGACCGAGACAACCGCGATGGTGTCGACGCCGCGCGCGATGATGGCGTCATGGTTCTCGACATAGCCAGGCAGGTGGTTGTTGCTGCAGGTCGGCGTGAAGGCGCCTGGTACGGCAAACAGCACGACCTTCTTGCCAGCAAAGATCTCATCGGAGCTGACGCTCTTGGCGCCATCGGCGGTCATCGTCTTGAACGTGGCCGCGGGCAGCTTGTCGCCGATCGAAATGGTCATGAATTTCCTCGTAAGCATAGTGTTCGAGTTGAAACCGGAAGAACGCGCAATCACCTAGCGCAGATGTCGTCCGCGTCCAATGGCCAGCTGGATATAGGAAGCTGGATAGCTCTTGCTCAGGGATAGGGCAAATATCCTTCGACCGCTCCAGCCGCGCTGATCAGCGTGTAGGGCAGGCCTTTGCCGGAGGGCTTTGTGTCAGGGCGTTCGAGCATCTTGACGGTGAACACTGCCTTGCCGCCCTCGATGTGCCGCTCAGGCGTGCCGAGGACGTAGCCGTCCACTCCGGCGACGAAGACGTCCAAAGCGTCAGCGGGGCCGGGTGCCGTCGCCACGATCGAAACGTGCTCGCCTTCGGCCGGCCCCAGCGTGGCGCCGAAATCCTGTTGCGCTGCGCCGGGAAGTGCGGCCAGGGCCGTCTTCACCAGGATGGCATCGCCGGAATTGTCGGGATCGGCGGCAGGGTCGACCTCCAGCTTGGCCTGCACTGGCACGCAGATCGTCTCGCAGACGCCGAGGAACACGTCAGCGGTGATCGTCGCCGGCTCGCCTGGGGCTGCGACTGTGAAGCTGACAGGCAGGCGCACGGAATGGTCGTAGCCGGCCCATTTGGCATAACCGTCGTCATGACGGCGGGGGGCAGGGTAGGAGAAATCGGCGCCGGACACGTTGCGGCTTGCCGAGACGTCGATCTGCGGGGGCACGCCGGAATTGCCAGGATCGCGCCAGTAGGTCTTCCAGCCGCGCTTGAGCTCGATGTCGAGCACGCCCTGCAGCTTGCCGGAAGCATCAGGCGCCCCTGACGTCACGAGGCGGAAACGGCCGCCTTCGGCCTCGAACCAGGCTGACGAGGAAGCGCGGGCAGGGGCAACGGCGAGGAGCGCAGCGCCGAGGCAGATCGCGGAAGGGAACGCAATTTTCATGGCGGTGATTTGATAGCCTCCCGCAGCGTCCGCAACAGGGGGCGCCAACACATCGCATCATTTTTGCGTGACGTTGCCTGTCAAAAGATGAACGCGCCGCGCTGTGCGCCATCTTTCAAGACGGCAGGAAACGCGATACCTTCAAGCCATGGACCTCTTACGCCAGAAAAAAGGCGCATCGCAGCGCGGTTTTCTCGACGATCAGTTCCTCATCGCCATGCCGGGGATGAAGGACGACAGGTTCTCGCGCGCCGTCATCTACATCTGCGCCCATAGCGACGAAGGCGCCATGGGCCTGATCATCAATCAGGTCCAGCCGCTGCTGTTTCCCGATCTGTTGGTGCAACTCGGCATCCTGGACGAGCAGGAGGCGATCCGGCTGCCGATGAAGGCCAAGGACTTCATCGTCCGCAATGGCGGACCGGTCGATCGCAGCCGCGGCTTCGTGCTGCACAGCGACGACTACAAGGTCGAATCCTCGCTGCCTGTCTCCGAGGAGATCTGCCTGACCGCGACCGTTGACATCCTGCGCGCCATTTCCGCCGGGCGCGGGCCGCGCCATGCGCTGATGGCACTGGGCTATTCCGGCTGGGGTGCGGGTCAGCTCGAAAGCGAGATCGCGGAGAATGGCTGGCTGACCTGTCCGGCGACGTCGGAGCTTTTGTTCGACACCGATATCGAACGCAAATACGACCGTATCCTGGCCACGCTCGGCATCGACCTTGCACGGCTCAGCAGCGCTGCCGGTCACGCCTGAGCAAGCGGATACTGCTCTTTCAGCATCTTGAGCGCCTGATCGCCGGGAACCGGCGCGCCGAACATGAAGCTCTGGACATACTCGCAGCCCATCTGCCGCAGTTCGAGCGCGTCGCTCTCATCGGAGATGCCTTCGGCGACCACCGATAGCCCGAGCTCATGCGCCATGTTGACCATCGACTTGAGCAAAACCGCGCGCTTGGGCGAGGTGTCGTCGACGAAGCTCTTGTCGATCTTGATGGTGTCGAAAGGGAAGCGGGTCAGATAGGCGAGCGACGAGTAGCCGGTGCCGAAATCATCGAGCGACAGGCCGATGCCGAGCTGCTTGAGCTTGGTCAGCACGTGGTTGGTCTGCTCGGGATTGTCCATGACCAGAGACTCGGTCAGCTCCAGGCGGAAGCAGCGTGGCTTGAGATTGGCACGGGCGATGACCGAGCGGACGTCGCTGACGAGATCGCGGCGAATGAGCTGGCGGCTCGACAGGTTGACCGACACCGACAGCGGCGCATCGCTGATCTGCTTTTGCCATTCGGCGAGGTCTTCGGCGGCGCGCTGCATGGCGAAAAGGCCGAGCTGGACGATCAGGCCGCAGCCTTCGGCAACCGGTATGAAGTCGCCCGGCGGGATCATGCCGCGGCGCGGGTGATCCCATCTGAGCAGCGCCTCGAAGCCGGCGACGCTGCCGTCTTCCAGCCGCACGATCGGCTGGTAGGCCAGGGTGAATTCCTTGCGCTCGATGGCGCGGCGCAGGTCGGATTCGAGCTGCAGGCGGTCGGTGCCGACGGTCCTGAAGGCAGGACGGAAGGGTTCGATGCGGTCGCCGCCAAAACGCTTTGCCTGATGCATGGCCAGTTCGGCGTCCTTGACCATGTCTTCTGCCGTGGCCTGGGCGGTCGTCCAGGTGATCAGGCCCACCGAGGCGGTCAGCACGATCTCGCGCTTGGCAAAGGTGATCGGCGCCTTGATCGCCTGCTTGATGGCATCGGCCACCGCTGCGATACGAGATGGATCCTGTTCCGACAGCAGCATCAGGGCGAACTGGTCGCCGGCAAAGCGCGACAGCGAATCCTTGGGCTTGAGCAGGCGGTGCAGGCGGCGCGCGATGGTCAAAAGGATGGTGTCGCCGGCCGAAATGCCGAGGCCGTCATTGACCAGCTTGAAGCGGTCGATATCGATGACGAACACCGACGGACGCACCTTCTCTTCGGTGCGGGCAATCGAAATGATCGCCTCCAGCCGGTTCATGAACAGCTCGCGGTTGGGCAAGCCGGTCAGATTGTCGTGCACGGCATCGTGCAGCAGCCGCTCTTCCGATTTCTTCTGCTCGGTGACGTCGACCATCGTGCCAACGCAGCGGATCACTTCGCCATCCGAGCCGATCACCGGCCGCGCCTTGAGCGAGAACCAGTGATAATGGCCGTCGGCGCCGCGCAGGCGGAAGCTCTGCGAGACACGGCCACGGCGGTGCTCCAGCACCACGTCGAGCGTGGTGCGGAAGGTGTCGCGATCGTCGGAATGCAGCACCGGCAGCCAGTTGCGGGCGGCACCGCCAAGGCTGTTGGGCGCGAGGCCGAGCTGGATCGAGACGTCGGGGCGGGTGACGACGCGGTCGCGCAGCACGTCCCAGTCCCAGACGATGTCGCCAGAACCTGAGATCGCCAGCGCCTGCCGCTCCATGTCGCTGAACAGGCCCTGATGGGCACCGCCGCCAGCAAAGGCGTGCTGCATGACGGTAAAGCCGATCAGCAGGATGATCAGGATCAGGCCGCCACCGAGTGCCGGCTGGACGATGTCGTTGTCGAGGATGCCTGTGATCGCCATCCACGAGCCGCTGAGCCAGATCAGCACCATCGCCCAACTGGGCACCAGCATGATGGCGCGGTCGTAGCCGCGGATGCTGAGATAGACGATCAGCCCGAGGCCGGTGAGCGCAGTTGCGGCGAACGAGATGCGCGCGATGCCCGCGGCAACAGCCGGGTCGATGATGGCGACGCCGGCGATGAGCAGCAGGCCGATGACCCAGACGAAGGCGCCGTAGCTGAAATGGCCATGCCATCGGTTGAGATTGAGATAGGCAAACAGGAACACCACGAAGGTGCCGGCGAGCGCCACCTCCGTGCCCGCTCGCCATATCTGCTCGTTGCCGGGTGAGACCTCGATGACCTTGTTGAGGAAGCCGAAGTCGACGCAGATATAGGCAAGCACCGCCCAGGCAAGCGCTGCCGTCGCCGGGAACATCGACGTTCCCTTGACCACGAACAGGATGGTCAAAAATAGCGCCAAGAGGCCGGCGATACCGATGACGATGCCGCGGAACAGCGTGTAGGAGTTGACCGTGTCCTTGTAGGCTTCGGGTTCCCACAGATAGACCTGCGGCAGCTTGGGCGAGGCGAGCTCGGCGATGAAGGTCACCACCGAGTTCGGGTTGAGGGTGATCAGGAACACGTCGGCGTCGGGGCTGGCCTGGCGGTCGAGCGCGAAGCCCTCGCTCGGCGTGATGGCGGCGATGCGGCTCGAGCCGAGGTCGGGCCAGAACAGGCCGGAACCGACGAGCCGGAAATGCGGCGCGACGATCAGTCGGTCGATGACCTGGTCGGTGGTGTTGGCAAGCGCGAAGACGGCCCAGTCGCCGGTGGAGCGGCGCTTGTCATTGGCCTCGACCTCGATGCGGCGAACGATGCCGTCGAGGCCCGGCGCCGTCGAAACCTGGAAGTTCTCGCCCTGATTCCGGTAGATCTCGACGGCGCCGGTGAGGTTGAGCGCGACGTCATCACGGGAAATCTTGATCGGTTCCACGGCCAGGGCCTGCGACACCGCGCAGACGCTCGCGACAATGGAAACGATGAGCGCAAACAACGGCGCCAGCAGGAAATGCTTCGACAAGTTCAGGCCTTCATGGTGACAGCTTGCGGGTCGTCCGCAATCAGTGCGTAGAGGTAGTGGTCATGCCATTCGCCGTTGATCCTGAGGTAGGATCGCAAAAGTCCTTCGCGCCGGAATCCGGCTTTTTCAAGCACGCGTACGGAGCGTGCATTGTCGGGGATACAGGCAGCCTCGATCCGGTGCAACCGAAGCGTATCGAAGGCATGCCGCACGACCAGCTTGAGGGCATCGACCATCAGGCCCTGGCCGGCGTAGCGTTCGCCAATCCAGTAGCCGATATGCCCGGTCTGGGCGACACCATAACGTATGTTGCCGAGCGTGATGCCGCCGACGAGCTTGCCGGTCGAGTTCTGGTAGATGAAGAAGGCGAGCGCCGTGCCCTGGATGAATTCATCCTGGTAGCGCGCGAGGCGAATACGCCAAGCCGAGCGGTCCAGCTCGTCGGGCGCCCAACGCGGCTCCCAGGGCTCGAGGAACGAGCGGCTTTCCGCGCGCAGGGCAACCCATTCGTGGTAGTCGCGCCAGTTCGGCAGGCGCAGGTTCACGCGTTCGCCTTTTAGTGCCGGGGTATCGCGGCGAAAAAGCGAGAGCGAAAACATGCGTGCAAATGCTGCTTATACGGCGAGCTTGCGGGCGGTGGCCTGTGCGCCCGGCAGCGAGTCCAGGATTGATTCGTAAGGCGCGAGCGTGCCGACGGGGCCGACCGCGGTAATGGTCGGGCGGGTCGAGAACAGGCGCGACGACAAGTCGGTCAGTCGATCGACAGTGAGCGCGCCGAGCCGTTCCATCAGCTCTTCCTTGGCAATCGGGCGGCCGAACAGCAGGAGCTGGCGGGCGATCTGCGAGGCGCGGCTGGAGCAGCTCTCTGCCGACATGATCAGGCCGGCGCGATATTGCGCACGGGCACGGTCCAGCTCTTCGAGCAAGATGCTTTCGCCGGTTCGCTGCAGTTCGTTGATGATCACAGGGATCAGCTCGGCGATGTCGCTCTGGCCGGTGGCGGCATGGATGCCGAAGATGCCGGTATCGGAAAAGCCCCAATGGAAGGCATAGACCGAGTAGCAGAGGCCGCGCTTCTCGCGCACTTCCTGGAACAGGCGCGACGACATTCCGCCGCCGAGGATCATTGACAGGACCTGCGAGGCGTAGAAGTCGCGCACATGATAGGCGCGGCCTTCGAAGCCGAGCACGATCTGCGCGTCCATCAGGTCGCGGTCCTCGCGGAAGTCGCCGCCGACATACTGGGCGTATTGCGGAATTGCGCTCTCGGCCTTCGGGCGGAAATTGCCAAGACGCTTTTCGACCTGGCGCACGAACTCGTCGTGCTTCACGTCGCCGGCAGCCACCACCACCATCCGCTCGGCGCCATACTGGCGCGTCATGAAGTCGTGCAGCTGTGCCGAGGTGAAGGATTGCACCGTCTCGGGCGTGCCGAGAATCGAGCGGCCGATGGTCTGGTGGCGGAACGCCGTTTCAGTGAAGCGGTCGAAAACGATGTCGTCGGGTGTGTCGTGCGCGGCGCCGATTTCCTGCAGGATGACGTGCTGCTCGCGCTCGAGCTCGTTCGGATCGAATTCTGAATCCTGAAGAATGTCGGACAGAATGTCGACGGCAAGCGGAATGTCGTCGGACAGCACGCGGGCGTAGAAGGACGTCGTCTCGACCGATGTCGCGGCGTTGATCTCGCCCCCGACATTTTCGATCTGCGAGGCGATCTGGAAGGCAGTCCGGTTCTTGGTGCCCTTGAAGGCCATGTGCTCAAGCAGGTGGGCCATGCCATGCTCGTCGTCGCGCTCGTTGCGCGCGCCTGACTTGACCCATGTGCCGAGAGCGACTGTCTCTACGCTTGGAAGTGTTTCAGTGGCCACTGTCAGGCCGTTCGACAGACGGCTTACCTCAACACCCATATTACGCGTACTCCCTAATCCGCCACTCGTGTGCGGCGGCTAATGTAATCTTCCACCATTTTTATCTCTGATGGAAGTACCGTGAACTTTTCCTTACGTTCCATCAGCCCCGACAGCCATTTTGGCAAAGCGGGCTCGATACCGCTGGCGGCAAGCACCGCGGCGGGGAACTTTGCCGGATGAGCTGTGGCAAGCACCACCATTGGCACGTCGCTTTTGGGCAGGCTGGACGCGACATGCACGGCAGTCGCGGTGTGGGGATCGAGCAGATAGCCGCTTTTCTCGAGCGTTGAGCGAATGGTCGCCGCGGTTTCAGCCATGTCGGCACGACCGGCACCGAATTCGCCGCGGATGCTGGCCAGCGACTGCGCTTCGATGGTGAAGGCGCCGGACTGCTTCAAACTGGCCATATAGCGGCGCACCACCGCCGAATCGCGGTTGGAGGCCTCAAACAGCAGGCGCTCGAAGTTGGACGACACCTGGATGTCCATCGATGGCGAGGTGGTGGCGACCACGCCGGTCTGGCGGTGTTCGCCACTCTTCAGCGTGCGGTCGAGGATGTCGTTGTCGTTGGTGGCGATGACAAGCTGGTCGATCGGCAGCCCCATCTTCTTGGCGGCATAGCCAGCGAAGATGTCGCCGAAATTGCCGGTGGGCACGGTGAAGGAAACCGGCCGGTCAGGTGCGCCGAGCGAGATGGCGGAGGAGAAGTAGTAGACGATCTGGGCCATGATGCGGGCCCAGTTGATCGAGTTCACGCCTGACAGCTGGACGCGATCGCGGAAGCCATGGTCGTTGAACATGTCCTTGACCAGGCCCTGGCAGTCGTCGAAATTTCCTTCGATCGACAGCGCATGCACATTGGCTGCATCAGACGTCGTCATCTGGCGTTGCTGCACCGGCGAGACGCGGCCATGCGGGAACAGGATGAAGATGTCGGTGCGCTCGCGTCCGGCAAAGGCGTCGATGGCTGCACCACCCGTGTCGCCCGAGGTGGCCCCGACGATGGTCGCGCGCTGGCCGCGTTCGGCAAGCACATGGTCCATCAGCCGCGCCAGCAACTGCATGGCGACGTCCTTGAAGGCGAGCGTCGGGCCATGGAAAAGTTCGAGCACGAACGTGTTGGCGCCGGTCTGGACCAGCGGGCACACTGCCTCGTGGCGGAAGGTGCCGTAGGCTTCGCGCACCAGACGTTCGAAAACGTCCTGCTTGATTTCATCACCGAGGAACGGGGTCAGCAATTTGATCGCAAGGTCCGGATAGCTCAGTCCGCGCATGGCGCGGATTTCGGCGGGGCTGAAGGTCGGCCACTGCGCCGGGAGGTAGAGGCCACCGTCGCGTGCCAGGCCGGCAAGCACAGCGTCAGAAAATCCGAGCGTGGGCGCTTCCCCACGGGTGCTCACATAGTGCATATCTATCCAATCCAAGGCTATGCGACCTGCTGCCTATCGGCAGGACGGGAAAACTGCGCTCCGTCAGTCGCATTTTTGCCGCGCGGTTGATATAGAACGACTGCTTTGCGAGAGGGAAGTGCAGTTCATGGTGTTTCGTTTGATCGACGGCCGTTTTCTGACGGCTTTGGCGACCGCCGGCTTTATGCTCGCCGTCACAGGCTGCCAATCTGGCGGCAGCAGCAGCTTTTTGAGCCCCACGCCGAAGGATCCCAAGGTGATCGCGGCTGAAGAGGGCAAGATTCTGGCCAGCGAACTGCTTGCCTATTGCCCGAATGTCACGCTGCGCGACGGCACGGCCTTCTTCAACAGCTATGCCAAGGGCGGCCAGGATGATCCGGCCAAGCTCGTTCATCAGTCGGCGATCACCGACGTCACCCGCAGCTGCACGCGCGCTGACGGCACCATGACCATCAAGGTCGGCGTCGCTGGCAAGGTTGTGGTTGGTCCCGCCGGCGGTGCCGGTGCGATCACCATGCCGATCCGGGTCGCGGTGACCCGCGGCGAAGAGGTGCTTTACTCCGAGTTGCACAAGAACGCCGTCCAGGTGACTGACCCGTCGACGGCAACCCAGTGGGTGTTCACCGTACCGAACATCAACATCCCCAACCCGACGGCGCGCGACATCGTGATCTATGTCGGCTACGACGAAGGTCCGGCCAAGAAGCCTGCGAAGCAGTAACGCTAGAGCTTCGACGGTTAGCTGTCCTTGTGGCGCTGGTAGTAGCGCGCGACGCGCATGCGGTTGCCGCAGCGCGCCGCCGCGCACCAGCGCCGGCGGCTGCTCGCCGGCAAAAACAGCATGGTGCAGTCTTCGGCTTCGCACTTGCGGATGGTCCTGACGCCTGGGTCGGTGAGCACTTGTGCCACCGCTTCGGCCAGTTGCGCGGCGAGATCGGCGATGACCGAGCCCGTACGCCTGGGCTCGGCCGCCATTGACGATCCGGTCCATCGAAGCTCGAGATGAACCGGCGCTGCCGAAAGCGTCTGGTTGAGCTCACGCAGGCTGGCGCCTGACGGCGCCTTGCCATGCCTGACATGATCGACAAGCAGGCTCGCGCATTCGCGTACCGAGCGAATGACCGCGAGGTCGGCTTGCGACAGCCTTGCCAGAGTGTCGCCGCCAAATTCTCCCAGCCGTTCGCCCTGCAGCACCACCCATGCCCGCAACCCGTCAGGCGTCGCCAGATGGTCGATGCTCTCGGCCCCGCTGCGCGCCCGCGTATTGATCAGGTCCAGCCCCAGCAGCTCGCCGGAGAGTGGGGTGATATCGGCGTTCATTCTAACTCCTAAAATGGCAATTGACACGTTAGTCATTCTGATGAACGTTGCTAATGCATAATTCTACTTCAAAGGCATGTGAAATGACAATCCTGGCTTTTCCTCGCGTCGCTCATCGTTATCTCGACGTCGATGGCGTGCGAATCTTCTACCGAGAGTCGATCCCGGCCGAGGCTGGCCCGGAGGCGCCCGTCCTGCTGTTGCTGCACGGTTTTCCCTCGGCTTCGCATCAGTTCCGCCGCCTGATCGACGCCATTGGTAACCACTACCGGGTCGTCGCACCGGACTATCCGGGATTTGGCCATAGCGAGGTGCCGTTGCCGGCAAGCGCGGGCGGAACCTTTGCCTACACGTTCGACCAACTCGCCGACACGATGGAAGGGTTTGTCAAAGGGTTGGGGCTGGACCGCTTCGTCGCCTATCTCTTCGATTTCGGCGCGCCTGTCGGTTTTCGCCTGGCGACTCGGCATCCCGAGTGGTTCGCTGGCCTGATCGTCCAGAACGGCAATGCCTATGAAGAGGGCCTGTCGGAAGGTGCGCGCGACTTCATTGCGCTTAGGCCCGAGCAGCCGGATGCAGAGCAGACGATACGCGACCTGCTGACGCTTTCGGGCACGCGCTTCCAGTATGAAACCGGTATCGGAAAGCCGGAGCTATTGGCACCGGACGGCTGGACGCTCGACCAGCATTTCCTCGACCAGCCCGGCCGCAAGCAGCCGCAGGTCGACCTGGCATTCGACTATCACAGCAACGTCACGCGGTACGGTGAATGGCAGGCCTGGCTGCAGCAGCATCGGCCACGGACGCTGATCATATGGGGCAAGGACGATCCGTTCTTTCCGGAACCGGGTGCCCACGCCTATCTCCGCGATGTGCCCGAAGCAGAGCTGCATCTGTTTGAGACCGGGCACTTCGCGCTTGAGGAGAAATTGCCCGAAATGGTGCCGCTGATCGCCGATTTTGTCGATCGGACGTGGCCTATGCCCGGCTAACCCGGGACGTTGCAGGAATGCGCGTCAGGCGTGCTCCGACCACATGCTGAGTGCCTGGAGCACGCCGCCAAGGTCGACCCAGCGGCGAATCACCGTCTCGGCGCCAGCCTCGGTCAGCATGTCGGCATGGCCAGGATAGCTGTGGGCGCCGCCGGTGAAGCCGATGACACGCATGCCGGCTGAGACGGCACCTGCGATGCCGTGAACCGAATCCTCGATGACGAAGGTCCTGGCCGGGTCGGCACCGTAGGTGCTTGCGGCGTGCAAGAAGACGTCGGGCGATGGCTTCGGCTTCTTGCTCGGCGTTTCCAGCGCCGAAAAGATCCGGCCCTTGAACAGCGGCAGGATGCGGGTGCGATCGAGCATCATCTCGATGCGCTCACTGGTCGAATTGGAGCAGATGCAGCGCGGCGCGGTGACGGCTGCGACGGCCTCATGCACGCCGTCGATGGCGCGCACGTCCGTCTTCAGCTTGCGGTCGACAAGTTCCTCGGCATGGCTGATCAGCGAGGCCTGGAAGGGGATGGCCGCCTTCTCCTCGATCTTCAGCATGATGTCCTTGAAGGTCAGCCCGGCATAGCTCTCGGCGATTTCTTCAGCTGATATCTCGAAGCCGGCTGATGTCAGCAGCTCCGCTTCGACGCGGGCGGCGATGATTTCTGAATCGACGAGCACGCCGTCGCAATCGAATATCACTAGGTCTGGCTGGGTCATGACGGTCCGGGAAACTGGTGCGGCGCCGGGGCGCGGACGGAAAAGTTCAAGGCGCGGCGATTACACCATTCCGGCCCGATCCGCAAATTAGAACGCCCGCTTCATCAATTGTTTACGCTGATCGGTAACCATAACGGCGAGTAAACAGTAACGCGTCATCCCGGGTATCAGAATGTCAGCAGTGCGTCCTCTCGACCAGCTTTCCCGCACGCCCAAGCCGTCCGAATGGCTCGACACCATCATCAAGGGCGACTGCGTCGCGGCACTCGATAGGCTGCCGGCCAATTCGGTCGACATCATTTTCGCCGACCCACCCTACAACCTGCAGCTCGACGGCGACCTGCACCGTCCGGACCAGTCGAAGGTCGACGCGGTCGACGATCACTGGGACCAGTTCGAAAGCTTCGCCGCCTACGACGCCTTTACCCGCGCCTGGCTGCTTGCCGCCCGCCGAGTGTTGAAGCCCAACGGCACGATCTGGGTCATCGGCTCCTATCACAACATCTTCCGCGTCGGCGCGACGATGCAGGACCTCGGCTTCTGGATCCTCAACGATGTTGTCTGGCGCAAGACCAACCCGATGCCGAACTTCCGCGGCCGCCGTTTCCAGAACGCCCATGAGACGATGATCTGGGCTTCGCGCGACCAGAAGGGCAAGAACTACACCTTCAACTACGATGCGCTGAAGGCCTCCAACGACGATGTCCAGATGCGCTCGGACTGGCTGTTCCCGATCTGCACCGGCGGCGAACGCCTGAAGGACGATGACGGCAACAAGCTGCATCCGACGCAGAAGCCGGAAGCGCTGCTGGCGCGCATCATGATGGCCTCGACCAAGCCCGGTGACGTGGTCCTCGATCCGTTCTTCGGCTCGGGCACGACGGGTGCGGTTGCCAAGCGTCTCGGCCGCCACTTCGTCGGCATCGAGCGCGAGCAGGCATATATCGACGCCGCCAATGAGCGGATCGCTTCTGTGCGTCCGCTGGACGGCCCGTCGCTCACCGTCTTGACCGGAAAGCGCGCCGAGCCGCGTGTCGCTTTCGGAAGCCTGCTCGACATGGGCCTGCTGGCGCCCGGCGCGACGCTTTACGACGCCAAGAAGCGTTGGGCGGCAAAGGTTCGCGCCGACGGCACGCTGGCGATCGGCGACACCGCCGGTTCGATCCACCGCGTCGGCGCCTCGGTCCAGGGGTTAGACGCCTGCAACGGCTGGACTTTCTGGCACTACGAGCGCGCCGGCGGCCTGACCCAGATCGACGAACTGCGCCGCATCGTGCGTGTCGGCATGGAAAAGGCGGGAGCCTGAAGATTCACGCGCGCCGGTCTGTCCGGCGCGCGGGCGCAGGCATCATTGGTAGTCGGTTCTGGACCTTCAGAGGCCGCGCCGCCCCTGCCATAGAAATCGAATTCCGGCAGCCAACCTAGCCAGCCCGGATTCGTCGATCGGCCGGTTTCCAGTCACCGTCCGATCCCGAGACGCTCGAGGTCCGCCTCGAGCGTTTTCGCATTTGTGAACAGCACCGCCTGCCAGCCGGCGTCGATGGCGGCATTCACGTTCTTCTGGCTGTCGTCGATGAACAGCGAAGCCTTCGGGTCGAGCCCGAAGGTCTCGACATGCAGTTCGTAGATGCGCCGGTCGGGCTTGATCAGCCCGACATCGCCCGAAACCGTCACGCCACGCGGCTTTTCGAGGAACGGGAAGCGCCCGCGCGCCTCGCGGAACGTGTCGGAGGCCCAGTTGGTCAGCATGGTCACGTCGTGGCCGGCGGCGACCAGACCTTCCATGAGCGCGACGCTGTCTTCGTAGTGGTGCGGCACCATGTCGTGCCAGTGCTGGCGGAAGGCGCGGATGCTCTTTTCGTGCTCGGGGAAGTCGGCGATCAGCAGTGCTTCGGCCTCTTCCCAGCTGCGGCCGCGATCCTGCTCGATGTTCCACTCGCTGGTGCAGACATTGTCGAAGAACCAGCGGCGCTCGACCGGGTCGGGGATGATGCGGCTGAACGGGATATCCGGGTCGTAATGGATCAGCACCTTGCCGATGTCGTAGACGATGTGGCGGATTTCGCTCATGGTTTCGCTATTGTCCTCGTTTCGTTGCGCCCGGTATGGCAGCTTCGATGACTTTTTTCATGACGCTTGGCAAGGCTTCGCCGGCGAGGTCCGCGGGGAGCGACCAGAAGTGGCCGTCGGGCGCCTGATCCGAGGTCGCTTCGGCTCGGAAGACGTCGAGATCGAGGGCAAAATGGGTGAAGACGTGAGCGATCGAACCCGCGCGTTGCCAGTTCGCGGCAAAGGGCGCGCTGTCGGCGCCGGTGGCGCCATCGACGCGTGACGTCCAATCTGTTGTCGGCACCTCGGTCATGCCGCCAAGCAAGCCTTTGCCCGGGCGCTTGCGCAAAAGCACGGCGCCATCGCTCCTGACAGCCACGAACGCAGCACCCCGCCGCTGGGGCCGCTCGGCCTTGGCCGGCTTGACCGGGTAAAATTCGGGATCGCCAGAGACGACAGCGCTGCAGTCCGAACGCAACGGGCACAGCATGCAGCGCGGGCGCCGCGGCGTGCAGATGGTGGCGCCGAGGTCCATCATCGCCTGGGCGAAATCGCCTGGCCGCGCGGCAGCCAGCATGCGCTCGACATGGGCGCGGATTTCCACCTTGGCCTGCGGCAGGGGAGTCGCGATGGAAAACAGCCGCGTGACCACGCGTTCGACATTGCCGTCGACGACCGCAGCTGGACGGTTGAAGGCGATAGAGGCGATTGCCGCGGCGGTGTAGGGTCCAACGCCGGGCAAGGTGCGCAGGCCGTCTTCGCTGTCGGGAAAGCGTCCGCCGGGCAGGGCGGCCACCGTCTCGGCACAGACCTTGAGGTTGCGGGCGCGGGAATAGTAGCCGAGCCCGGCCCAGGCCTTCATGACGTCTTCGGTCTCGGCGGCGGCCAAGGCGCCGACATCAGGCCACTTCTCGAGAAACGCGCGGAAATAGGGCTTCACCGCCTCGACGGTGGTCTGTTGAAGCATGATTTCGGACAACCAGACACGGTAAGGGTCGGGGCGAATGCCGCGTTTCAGGTCGCCTGGCGGTGTGCGCCACGGCAATTCGCGATGGTGAGCATCGTACCATTCGAGCAGCAGTGTCGCGATCCTGCCGTCCACATCGGTGGCGCGCTTGCGGCTGTCGGTTGGGGATGTCATTGATGAACTGGACTGCCTTCGGCGTTGCGTGTCGACAGGGGTATTTCTGGAGAACGACATGGCAGGGAAAAGATGGACGGGCAATCCCGTTGCGGTCAGCGATCTGGCAAACGCCATTCTCGATCCCGTCCTGCGCAAGCGCACCGGCATCTCCGTCGGGCTTGTCCAGTCATGGGAAGAAATCGTCGGTCCCCGCCTTGCCCACAATACCCGCCCGGAGAAGATCCAGTGGCCGCGCCGCATGCATGAGGACGACCCGTTCGAGCCGGCGGTGCTGATCGTCGCCTGCTCGGGACCGGCAGCGCTCCATCTCCAGCACGAGACCGGCGAGATCATCGGCCGGGTCAATTCCTATCTCGGCTTCAACGCCGTCGGCCGCATTCGCATCGTGCAGAAGCCGGTGTCTTCGGCTGCCGCCAAGGCTCGTCCGCGCCTGCGCAAGCTCACCGAAGCCGAGCAGGGCAAGCTTACGGGAGCAGTAAGGTTCATCGAGGATGAGGGACTGAAAGCATCGCTCGAAAAGCTGGGCGCGAGCATTCTGGGCAGCCGAAAGTAGAAAATGCCGGCTTTCTCGCGCTTTCGTGATTGAAAGTGCGGCAAATTGCGATTGGTTTGGGGACAGCCATGCCTTAATTCGCGCCAACTATCGCTTTCACGTAACCGCACATTGCAAAATCCAACCATCGTCAGGTGATTCGTATGCTTCGTTCGATTTCTCGCAGGACCGCACTTACCGGGCTGGCCGCCGTTTCGGCAGCCGCGCTGCTTTCTGCCTGCAGCGACTCCGGCGAGCAGGCCAACGCTGCGACGCCCAAGCCTGCCGAGCCGGCAACGCCTGCCGCAACTCCGGCTGCTCCGGCAACGCCTGCCCAGGCGGTGAAGGTGCCCGAGGCACAAGGCACTGTGGACATGGCGAAGCTGCTCGAAGCCGGTAGCCTGCCTGACATGATCATCGGCAAGGCCGATGCGCCCGTCACCATCGTCGAATACGCCTCGATGACCTGCCCGCACTGCGCGCATTTCCATGAGACGACGCTGCCGGCGCTGAAGACCAAGTACATCGACACCGGCAAGGCTCGCCTGATCTACCGCGAGTTCCCCTTCGACCCGCTGGCCGAGGCAGGCTTCATGCTTGCGCGCTGCTCGAAGGATAACTACTTCCCGATGGTCGACGTGCTGTTCAAGCAGCAGCAGAACTGGGCCGGTTCGCAGAACCCCAAGGACGCGCTGCTGCAGATATCCAAGCTCGCCGGCTTCACACAGGAGTCTTTCGAGGCCTGCTTGACTGACCAGAAGCTTCTGGACGATATCAGGGCTGTGCGCGCCCGCGGCGAGAACGATTTCAAGGTCGACTCGACGCCGACCTTCTTCATCAACGGGAAAGTCTACAAGGGGGCAATGACGATTGAAGAAATGTCGGCGGTTATCGACGGCATGCTCTGATAGGTTCATGGCGCCGAGGCAACACGGCTTCGGTGCACCCTTCCGTGCGGATTGGCGCGAATGAAGTTTTCGCGCCTCCGCCTTCTCGGTTTCAAATCCTTTGTCGAACCCGGCGAGTTCGTGATCGAACGCGGCCTCACCGGAATCGTCGGGCCGAACGGCTGCGGCAAATCCAATCTGGTCGAAGCGTTGCGCTGGGTGATGGGCGAAAGCTCATACAAGAACATGCGCGCTTCGGGCATGGACGACGTCATCTTCTCCGGTTCCGGCACGCGCCCGGCGCGCAACACCGCCGAAGTGACACTGTTCCTCGACAACACCGACCGCACGGCGCCCGCCTCCTTCAACGACGCCGACGAATTGCAGGTGTCGCGCCGCATCGAGCGCGAGGCGGGCTCCGTCTATCGCATCAATGGCAAGGAAGCCCGCGCCAAGGACGTGCAGCTGCTGTTCGCTGACCAGTCGACAGGCGCGCGCTCGCCGTCGATGGTGGGGCAGGGCCGCATCGGCGAACTGATCCAGGCAAAACCGCAGGCACGCCGTGCACTGCTCGAAGAAGCCGCCGGCATATCAGGCCTGCATACTCGTCGGCACGAAGCCGAGCTGCGCCTGCGCGCCGCGGAACAGAATCTCGAACGCCTCGACGACGTCGTCGGCGAACTCGAAAGCCAGATCGAAAGCCTGAAGCGCCAGGCGCGCCAGGCGTCGCGCTTCAAGAACCTGTCGGCCGATATCCGCAAGGCGGAAGCCACGCTGCTGCATCTGCGCTGGACGCTGGCCAAAGTGCAGGAAGGCGAGGCGCAGTCGGCGCTGGCAACGGCAACAGCACTCGTCGGCGACCGCGCAGCTGCCCAGATGGCGGCCGCCAGGGATCAGGCCATCGGCGCCCACAAATTGCCCGAGATGCGCGATGCCGCAGCTGCCGCGGCCGCGACCTTCCAGCGCCTGTCCATCGCCCGCTCGCAGCTCGAGGAAGAAGCCGGCCGCATCAATTCGCGCCAGAGCGAACTCGACCGGCGCTTGCAGCAGCTCGATGCCGACATCGCGCGCGAACAGCGCATGATCGGCGACAACGCCGCGATCCTGTCGCGTCTCGATGCCGAGGAAAAGGCGCTCAACGACGAAAACGCCGGCGCGACCGATCGCGAGACGCATACGCGAGCGGCCTTCGAGGAGGCGATGGCGACGCTGGCGCTGACCGAGGCAGAGCTTGGCCGGGTGACGGCTGAGCGCGCCGAAGCTGCGGCCGGCCGCACCCAGGCAGAGCGTGCAATGCGTGACGCCGCCGAGCGCCGCGACCGTTTTGCCCGCCAGCTAAGCGAGCTCGACCGCGAGGCGGGCGAGATTGCGGCGCGCATTTCGGCACTCGCCGACCCGGCCGAAAAGCAGATGCTTGCCGAAGCGGCACAGGAAGCGCTGGAAGAAGCCGAATTCGCGGCAACCGAGGCCGAGCGCGCCGTCACCGAAGCCCGGCAAGCCGAGGCTTCGTCGCGAACGCCGTTGCAGGAAGCCAAGGCCGAGCTGGCGCGGATCGAGACAGAGGCGCGAACACTGGCCAAGATCATCAATGCGGCGTCAGGTGACCTTTTCCCTGCCGTGCTGGAGCAGATCGGCGTCGAACGTGGGTTCGAGACAGCACTCGGTGCTGCCCTTGGCGACGATCTCGAAGCAGCGCTCGATCGCGCCGCACCGGTGCATTGGGGTGATGCCAAGGTGGCGCCGAGCGATCCGAAGCTGCCGGAAGGTGCACGCAGCCTTGCCGAAGTCGTCCGCGCGCCACATCAGCTGGCACGCCGCCTCGCACAGATCGGCGTCATCGATTCCGCCGACGCGACAAGGCTGCAGCCGCTGCTGGCGCCCGGCCAAAGGCTGGTCAGCAAGCAAGGTGGGCTGTGGCGCTGGGACGGGCTGACGGCAAGCGCCGATGCACCGACCGCCGCCGCGCAACGCCTTGCCCAGAAGAACCGGCTTGCCGAACTCGATGCCGAGGCAGTCCAGGCCACGCTTGTGGTGCGCTCTGCCGAGGAAGCTTTGGCGCGCGCCGAAAATGCCCTGCGCGAAAGCACCGAGGCTGAGCGCCAGGCGCGGCAGGCATGGCGCGACGCCCAGCATCAGGTCGGCGCCGCCCGCGATGCCCTGGCTCAGGCCGAAAAGGCTGCCGGCGAGCTGACCAGCCGCCGCGCTGCCTTGGACGAGGCACGTGCTCGCGTTGCCGACACGCATGAGGAGGCGCAGGCCGGTTTCGTAGAAGCCGAGGACATGCTTGGCTCGGCGCCCGATCTCGCCGATCTCCAGGCACGACTGGAACAGCTTTCCGGCGCGGTCGCGCGCGATCGTTCGGCGGTCGCTGATGCCCGTGCCGTGCATGACGGCCTCAACCGCGAAGCCGAGGCGAGGGTGCGTCGCCTGACGGCAATTGCCGCCGAACGCCAGAGCTGGGTACTGCGTGCTGAAAGTGCCGCCGAGCAGGTCGAAGCGCTGGCCGAGCGGCGCGAGGAAGCCGCTGCCGAGCGCGAGGTGCTGGCCGAAGCGCCCGACGAACTCGACGCCCGCCGCCGGGCGCTGATGTCGCAGTTGGCCCAGGCCGAGGCGCTGCGCAAGGAAGCGTCCGACCGGCTTCAGGACGCCGAGAACAAGCAGGCCGTGCTCGACAAGGCCGCAACCGCCGCCATCCAGGGATTGGCCGAAGCGCGCGAGGCCCGCGCGCGCGCAGAGGAGCGGCTGACTGCCGCCGACGAGCGCCGTCGCGAGGTCGAGGCGCGCATCCAGGAAGTGCTGGCGACGCCGCCGCATCTGGTCATTCGCCATACCGGCCTCGAGGTTGATAGCCCGATGCCGGATCCTGTCGAGATCGAACGAACGCTGGAGCGCCTCAAGATCGAGCGTGAGCGGCTGGGCGCCGTCAACCTGCGCGCCGAAGAAGAGCAGAAGGAATTGTCGGACCGCCTGGAAGCAATCGTCTCCGAGCGCGAGGACATCATCGAAGCGATCCGCAAGCTGCGCCAGGGCATTCAGGGGCTGAACCGTGAGGGTCGCGAGCGCCTGCTGGCAGCCTTTGACCTGGTCAATGGTCACTTCAAGCGGCTGTTCACCCATCTGTTTGGTGGCGGCACCGCCGAGCTTCAACTGATCGAGTCGGAAGACCCGCTCGAAGCCGGTCTCGAAATCCTGGCCCGTCCGCCTGGCAAGAAGCCGCAGACAATGACGCTGCTGTCCGGCGGCGAGCAAGCTTTGACGGCGATGGCGCTGATCTTTGCAGTGTTCCTAACCAATCCAGCGCCGATCTGCGTGCTCGACGAGGTCGATGCGCCGCTCGACGACCACAATGTCGAGCGCTTCTGCAACCTGATGGACGAGATGGCCGCGTCGACCGAGACGCGTTTCGTCGTCATCACCCACAACCCGATCACCATGGCGCGGATGAATCGGCTGTTCGGCGTGACCATGGCCGAGCAGGGCGTGAGCCAGCTGGTATCAGTCGATCTCCAGGTCGCTGAATCCCTGCGCGAAGCGAGCTGATCTTGGACGGCGCTATTTGAGCTTGAGGCTGTAGTGCTTGCGGTGGCGCCGGTAGTTGATCTGGCGCAGCGCGGTCTGACCGAGCGCCTTGACCGATACGGTCCAATGCCGCTTCATTTTGACCTCGTTGCGGTCGGCTTCGATCAGGCTGCCGCCGAGTTCGGCGCTGACGTCGGTCACGAGGTTGGGCTTGACCGACAGCACCCGCAATTTGAGCTCCCAGAAAAACTTTATGTCTTCGTCGATTTGACGGTAGACGGTGGCTCGGCTCAGGAAGCTCTCCGCGCCACGCCGGGTGATGAGATAACCGACCATGCCGGCGGTGGGGCTGCCATGCGAAACGATGGCGATGTCGGCCACCCCAACCGATTCCACGACCGGTCGATCCTGGAAGTCGAACAGCTTGAGAATGTCCCATTCGACAGGCGCTTGCTGCAGCGCCGCGACGCGCGCGGCGAAGGCTGCCGGCTCCAGCAGGCGGAAATCGTCCTCGAGGATGAGAGCCACTGGCTCGTCAGTATCCAGGAACGCGCGCATTGCCTTGCGATGGCTGGCATAGGCAGCCACTTCCGCCGGTGCCAACGGTCGCTTCGACCGCTTGCGGTTCTGCCTGGGGTCGTAAAGGCCAATAGTTTCAGCGCATTGTGGAGTAAGGCCCTCGACGAATACGAAGGGCCACGAAAGCGCGGAAAGCTGTGCGTGCGCCGATTTGCGACGGGGCCCAGCTTCGGCATCGACTGTCACGATGAACGTGACCGGTAACGACGAAGTCATGTAGTGGCTCGCTTATATGCGTGTACCGCTAAACTACGCGCAACCATTGGGCAACATGGCCACGCGTTCGAACGCACTGATATTTTGTGCGGTGGTTGAATCTCATAAACTCGGCGCAACGTACAGTAGGAAAATGGGGCATATCGCAAAAGCCGCGCCCGACGGACAGGCCCGGGCCTAAGAGGTGGCAGCCTCGGCGAGCAGGTAGGTAAGCGCCATGTTGCGCTCGTCATCATGCAATATGTCCATGTCGAAGAGCTTCATGCTGCGCAGGCCCTCTATCACCAGGAACGCCACCATCAGCTTGGCGGTATCTGTTGTTTCCGACTTCAGCCGGTCGAGCAGCTGACGCTTGAAGTCCCTGACAGGATTGAGAAAATCGGGGTCTTCAGCAAGCGCGGCAAGAACGCCGGCCGCTGACGGCTGCTTCTGTTCGCACTCCCGCGCCGACAGTTCAATGTAGGCGGTCAGACTATTTTTGGTAGTGTCGCCGCGCTTTGCCGCCTCCGCCTCGAGCGCATCCTCGAAGCTCTTGAGATAGTCCTGCACCAGCGCCTGCAACAGCTTGGCCTTGGTCGGGAAATTGTACAGCAGACCGCCTTTCGATACGCCGGCACGCTGGGCCACCGCGTCAAGCGACAGGTTGCCCGGGCCGACAATGTCTGCCAGCTCGCTGGCTGCGGTGAGGATTTTTTCGCGAGAGCTTGGTCTGTGGCCCGACATTGTGGTGCCTCCTTGGGATCACATTATCGTGGATTGACAATACCGTCCAGACGGTACAGTAAGCCCGCCGCTCTTGGGTTTTTCAAGAAACAGGTTCACTGTGCATCGCGGCCTCCCGGATGCCGATTCCTTACCGATTGGGGATCTCCTTTGATTAAGCGTCTCATCATCGCTCTCGTATTGCTTGTGCTTGTTTGCGGCGGCATCGTCGGATTCAACATGTTCCGCGACAATGCGATCCAGCAATTTTTTGCTAACATGCCGGTCGCGTCGGTGACCGTGGCGACCGCCAAGGTCGACCCGGCTCCGTGGACGCCGGGCATCGAAACGATTGGCACGGTCAACGCCTCGAAGGGCGTCGACCTGACCGTCGAGCAGGCCGGTATCATCAAGGATATCAATTTCGCGGCAAACCAGCGCGTCAAGCAAGGCGACGTGCTGATCCAGCTCGACGATACGGTCCAGCAGGCGGATCTGGCTGCATCCAAGACCCAGGCGGCACTCGACCAGCAGTCGCTCGACCGCGCCATCGAGCTGCAGCGCCGCGGCGTCGGTTCTGAGGTCGCCCTCGACGCGGCCCGCGCAACGGCATCGACGTCGGCTTCGCAGGTGCAGAAGCTCCAGGCGGTTCTCGACCAGAAGCAACTGCGCGCGCCTTTCTCCGGCACCATCGGCATTCCCAAGGTCGATGACGGGCAGTATCTCGCCCCAGGCACCATCGTTGCCACGCTGCAGGATCTCGACACCATGCGGGCCGATTTTTCGGTTCCTGAGCAGCAGCTTGGCCTGCTGAAGATGGGTCAGCCGGTGACCTTTGGCGTGACCGCCGAAGAGATGCCGTTCAAGGGCGCAGTTGTCGGCATCGATCCGAAGGTCGACCCGCAGAGCCGCCTGGTTTCGGTTCGCGCCGAGATCACCAATCCGGAAGGCAAGCTGAGCCCCGGCCAGTTCGTGCGCGTGCGCGTCGAATTGCCCAGGGAAGACGGCGTGCTGGCAGTGCCGCAGACGGCGCTGACCACCAGCCTCTATGGCGATTATGTCTATGTGGTGCGCCCGGCCGAGGCCAAGCCAGAAGCTGCAGGTGCAACTGCAGCCGCTCCGGCCGAGGCATCGGCCGCACCTGCGCAGCCGAAGGCCGAACCGGCACTTGTCGTCAACCAGGTCTTCGTCAAGGTCGGCCGCCGGTCGGAAGGCCGTGTCGAGATCATCGAAGGAGTCAAGGCCGGAGACGAACTGGTGATCGCTGGCCAGAACAGGCTGACCAACGGCGCCTCCGTCAAGGTCGACAACACGGTCTCGCCAATTACCTCCGCTGACGCCAAGGCGGCCACAAAATGAATTTCTCGGACATCTTCATCCGCCGCCCCGTCCTTTCGACGGTGGTCGCCTTCATGATCCTGCTTCTGGGCTTCCAGGGGCTGTTCAACCTGTCGGTCCGGCAATACCCCGAAGTCGAGGAGACGGTCATCACCATCTCCACCGTCTATCCCGGTGCCAGCGCCGACCTGATCCAGGGCTTCATCACCGCGCCGATCGCCGCTGCGGTGGCGACAACTGAAAACATCGACTACGTGACGTCGCAGAGCCGGCCGTCGTCGAGCACCGTGACCGTGCAGATGGAACTCGGGTCGAACCCCGATACCGCGCTGACCGAGGTCATGTCCAAGGTCCAGCAGGTGCGCGGCCAGTTGCCGAGCGATGCCAAGGATCCGACGATCGTCAAGGGCACGGGCATGCAGTTCGCCATCATGTATCTGGCGATGCAGAACCCGAACATGAGCTCGGAAGAGCTGACCGAATATATCGAGCGCGTCATCCGTCCACGCATGTCGACGATCGAGGGCGTTGCCGAGGTCCAGGTGCTGGGCGCGGCCAACTATTCGATGCGTGTCTGGGTCGACCCGGTGAAGCTTGCCGCACGCGGCCTCACCGCCGCCGAAGTGCTGCAGGCGATCAATGCGTCCAACTTCCTGTCGGCGCCGGGCAAGACCAAGAACGAGTATGTCGCTTACTCGATCACCATGAAGTCGACGCTGCAGACGCCGGAAGCCTTTGGTGAACTGCCGCTCAAGTCTGAAAACGGCAACGTTGTCAGGCTGCGCGATATCGCGCATGTCGAGCTGGCTGCCGAAAGCACCGACACCGTCGTCAACTTCAACGGCGAGCCGGGGACCTTCATCGGCATCTTCCCGACGCCATCGGCGAACCCCCTCAACACGGCGGCGGCAGTCATCGAGGAATTGCCGGCGATCAGCGCCAGCCTGCCCCAAGGCATGACCATCACGATGGTCTACGACTCGACCGAAACCATCAGCGCGTCGATCGACGAGGTGTTCAAGACTATCGCCGAAGCGGTGGCGATCGTCGTCGTCGTCATCCTGCTGTTCCTGGGCTCGTTCCGGTCGGTGCTGATGCCGGTCGTGACAATCCCGCTGTCGCTCATTGGCGTCTGTTTCATCCTGTTGATGATGGGCTATTCGATCAACCTGCTGTCGCTGCTGGCCATGGTGCTGGCGATCGGCCTGGTCGTCGACGATGCCATCGTGGTGGTGGAGAACATCCATCGCCACATGGAGGACGGCATGTCGCCGATGCAGGCGGCATTCAAGGGCATGCGTGAGATCTTCGGGCCGGTGGTCGCCATGACCATCACGCTCGCGGCCGTGTTCGCCCCGCTGATGTTCACCGGCGGCCTTACCGGGTCGTTGTTCCGCGAGTTCGCGGTTACGCTTGCAGGTGCGGTCATCCTCTCCGGCTTCATCGCCGTGACGATCACGCCGATGATGTCGGCGCGCATGCTCAAGGCCGGCAACCACAGCCGCTTCGCGCAGGCCGTCGACCGTACCTTCGAGCGCATCGCCAACCGCTATGAGCGGCTGGTGGCAGGCTCGCTGAAGTATCGGCCGGTGACGTTGCTGATCGTCATCGCCCTTGTCTCCGTGACAGGCTTCATGTTCCTCAAGACGTCGAACGAACTGGCGCCCGAAGAGGATTCCGGTGCGTTGTTCGCGCTGGTGACGGCGCCGCGCTACGCGACGACTGAATACACCAGCATGTATACCGACCAGATCCGCGACCTGACCAAGGATCTGCCGGAGCTCAAGACCAGCTTCTCGATCGTCGGCATGGGCGGCGGCACCAATTCGGGCTTCTCCGTCTGGGTGCTCAAGGACTGGGCCGATCGCACGCGGTCGCAAAAGGAGATCCAGGCCGACATCCAGGCGCGCCTGTCCAAGGTCAGCGGCGTGGAGGCTCTTGTCTTTGCACCGCCGTCCCTGCCGGGTGCCGGTGGTGGCCTGCCGATCTCGATGGTGATCCAGTCGACTGGCGATCCGAGCCAGGTCTTCGAGGTGGCCGAGCAGATCAAGCAAAAGGCGCAAGCCTCCGGACGCTTCATCGTCGTGCAGAACTCGCTGTCCTTCGATGCGCCGCAGGTAACGGTGACCATCGACCGCGATCGCGCCGCAGCCCTCAACCTGTCGGTGCGCGATATCGGCACGACACTGAGCCTGCTTGTCGGCGGGGGTTCGATTGCCGAGTTCGATCGCGATTCGAACAGCTACGACATCATCATGCAGGTGCCGGAAGAGTACCGGAACAACCCGGAGAAGCTCGGCGAGTTCTTCGTCCGCAGCGTCAACGGCCAGATGGTGCCATTGTCGGCTGTGGTGACGATCAAGACCAACTCGTCGCCGGCCTCGATCGATCAGTTCAACCAGCTCAATTCGGCGACGATCGCGGCACTGCCCGTGCCAGGCGTCACCACCGGCGACGGCCTGAAAGTGATCGAGGACATTGCCCGGCCATTGCTGCCGGCCGGCTTCTTCGTCGACTATTCCGGCCAGTCGCGCCTGGAGGCCGAGCAGGGCAGTACCATCCTGATCGCCTTTGGCCTGGCTGTCGTGGTGATCTATCTGGTGCTGGCGGCACAGTTCGAAAGCTTCCGCGACCCGTTCATCATCATGATGTCGGTGCCGCTGTCGATCTTCGGTGCCATCGTGCCGCTCAATCTCGGCCTGGGTACGCTCAACATCTACACCCAGGTCGGGCTGATCACACTGATAGGACTGATCACCAAGCACGGCATTCTGCTGGTCGAGTTCGCCAACCAGCAGCGCGAGGAGCATGGGCTGTCACGCAGCGAGGCGATCATCGCTTCGGCCAAGGTTCGCCTGCGGCCGATCCTGATGACGACCGCGGCGATGGCGCTGGGCGTGGTGCCGCTGATCATCGCCTCGGGCGCGGGCGCTGCGGCACGCTACTCGATGGGCCTCGTCATCTTCTGCGGCGTGCTCGTCGGCACGGTGTTCACGCTGTTCGTGGTGCCGATGTTCTACACCTTCATCTCGCGCAAGGATCTGGCCGCTCACGTCGAAGAGCCTGACGCCGCGCAGATGGCGGAGCCAGCCCATCACTGAGGTGATGATGTGAAATGAAAAGGTCCCGGAGAAATCCGGGGCCTTTTGCTTTCGGCAGGCCCTCCACGGCAAGGCGCCGCATTTTTGCGTTGCACAAAGACAGCCGTCGCGCAAAGAAGAAGAGCATGAAGACCGCCGCGCTCCGGGTACTCGTCATCGACGAAAACCGCATCCGCGCCTCGATCATCGAGGCGGGGCTGCGCGAGGCCGGGCATGAGGACGTCACGCTGGTCCACGACGTGGCGGGCATCGGACAGCGCATCGCCGAGACCAATCCCGACGTCATCGTCATCGATCTCGAAAACCCCAACCGCGACATGCTGGAAAACATGTTCCAGCTTTCACGTGCGGTGAAGCGGCCGATCGCCATGTTCGTCGACCGCTCCGACAGCGCCTCGATCGAGGCGGCGGTCGATGCCGGTGTCTCGGCCTATGTCGTCGACGGGCTGAAGCGCGAGCGGGTCAAGCCGATCCTCGACATGGCCGTCAGCCGATTCAACGCATTTTCGCGGCTGGCGCGCGAACTGGAGGAGGCGCGCAGCGAGCTTGAGGACCGCAAGGTGATCGACCGCGCCAAGGGCATCCTGATGAAGTCGCGCGGCATCTCCGAGGCCGAGGCCTATGCGCTGATGCGCAAGGCGGCGATGAACCAGAACCGCAAGCTGTCGGAGATCGCGCAGAGCCTCGTGACGGCCGCCGGGCTTTTGGGAGACGATGCATGAGCGATGCCCGCTTTGAGATTTCAGCCGGTTTCCTGCCGCTGCTCGACAGCGCGCTTCTGGTTGCGGCCAGGGAGAAGGGGTTTGCTGCGGCCGAAGGCATCGATCTCACCCTGGTCCGCGAGACCTCTTGGGCCAACATCCGTGACCGGCTCGCCGTCGGGCATTTCCAAGTGGCGCATATGCTTGCGCCGATGCCCATCGCCTGCAATCTCGGCCTGACCCCGCTGGCGGCGACCACCGTCGTGCCGATGGCGCTCGGCCTCGGCGGCAATGCGGTCACGGTGTCGAATGCGCTGTGGCATGACATGGCCGCCCATGGCGCGAGCGGCGATCTTTCGCCGCGCGCCGCCGGCGACGCGCTCAGGGCCGTGGTGGCCGAACGCACCCGCTCTGGTGCCGCGCCTCTGCGCCTCGGCGTCGTTCATCCCCATTCGGGGCACAACTACGAGCTTCGCTACTGGCTTGCCGCCTGTGGTATCGACCCGGATGGCGACGTCGAGATCGTGATCCTGCCGCCGCCGCTGATGGCGGATGCGCTGGGCTCGCGCGCGCTCGACGGCTTCTGTGCCGGCGAGCCCTGGAACACCGCCGCCGTTTTGCTCGGCCATGGCCGCGTCGCCACGGTGAAGGCCAAGATCTGGCGTTCCAGCCCGGAGAAGGTGCTGGGCGCCGACGCGCGCTGGTGCGACGCCAATGCCGAAGCGCTCTCGGCGTTGCTTCGTGCCATCCACCATGCGGCGCAGTGGTGCGCGGAGCCAGCCAACCGTGCCGAGCTCGCCGGCATCATGGCAGCACCTGCCTATGTCGGGCGCCCGGCGGAATGGATGCTGCCGGCATTGTCAGGTCATCTAGTTACAGCGGCGGACAGTGTCGTCGATGTCGAGGACTTCTTCGTGCCGCAGGCAAAGGCGGCGACATTCCCGTGGAAGAGCCATGCTTTGTGGTTCTACAGCCAGATGGTGCGCTGGGGCCAGGTGGAGCACTCCGCCGCCAATGCGGCGATCGCCCGCGAGACCTACCGGCCCGACCTCTACCGTACCGCGCTCAAGCCGCTGGGGGCGGCATTGCCCGGTGCCAACGCCAAGGTCGAAGGCGCATTGCCGGCGCCGACGCCGGTTGGATCGGCCGGTGCCAGCCTGGTGCTCGGGCCGGACGGATTCTTTGATGGTGGCCTGTTCGATCCCGACGATCTCGACGGCTACATCGCCGCCCAGCGGAATCTGGCGGGCTGATCAGTCGTCAATTTTGTGCACTGCACATAAAATAGGCATCGCTGTCGCCAGATGATCATCTGTTGATCGCTGGCAGATCGCGATCGAAAACAGCCCATCTTGCATAAGCATCTGAAAATAAAAGCAAACGCCGCGACCGGCCAAACTGGCATGGTTTGTGCGTTGCAATAGGCGAGGCCGAAAGGCCAGACATATCGGCGTCCAATGACGGGCGCCCTAGGCGAAGCTGCCGACCAGACGACCGCGATCCCGGATGTACGGACGCGCGACCCTGGCCGGCAGCTTTTTTGTTTTCGCGATCCAGAAAAGCGCGGCGCCTCCCAAGCCGCACAACGGAGCCGACAATGACTGCAACCCTCCAAGCCGCGCCCAGCCAGGACAATGCTCCGGTCAGGGCGCTTGCCATCTCCACCCTCGCTTTCACCGTCTGCTTTGCCGTGTGGACGATCTTTTCCATCATCGGCGTACGCATCAAGCAGGAGCTCGGCCTGTCAGAAACCCAGTTCGGGCTGCTGATCGGCACCCCGATCCTGACCGGCTCGCTGGTGCGCATCGTTCTCGGCGTCTGGACCGACCGTTTCGGCGGGCGCCTCGTCTACACCGCAACCATGCTGGCGGCGGCCATCGCCACCTTCCTGCTCGCCTTTGCCCAGACCTACGCGCAGATGCTGATCGCCGCCCTCGGCGTCGGCCTCGCCGGCGGCTCCTTCGCCGTCGGTGTCGCCTATGTCTCGCGCTTCTTCCCGGCGGGAAAGCAGGGCACAGCCCTTGGCATCTTCGGCGTCGGCAATGTCGGTGCTGCCGTCACCAAGTTCCTGGCACCCTTCGTCATGCTTGCCGGAGGCTGGCAGGACGTGGCGCTGATCTGGGCCGCTTGCCTCGGCTTCATGGCCTTGGTCTTCTGGTTCGGCAGCGAAGACGATCCCGTCATCCGCCAGCGCCGCATCCACGGCGGTCAGCCAAAGAGCTTCTGGGCCGAGTTTGCACCGCTCAGGAATGTCCAGGTGTGGCGCTTCGGCCTCTATTACTTCTTCTCGTTCGGCGCGTTCGTGGCCCTTGCGCTGTGGCTGCCGCGCTACTTGATCGGCGTCTACGGCTTCGACATCGTCACCGCGGGCATGATCGGCGCAGCCTATTCGATCCCGGCCAGCATCTTCCGCGCCTATGGCGGCATCCTGTCCGACCGGGTCGGCGCGCGCACGGTGATGTACTGGACCTTCGGTGTCTCGGCGATCGCCACGCTGATCCTGTCGCTCCCCACCGCCGACTATGTCGTGCACGGCATCAGCGGTCCGATGTCCTTCCACTTCGAGGTTGGGCCGATCGCCTTCATGGTCGTTGCTTTCGTGCTCGGCTTCTTCATGAGCCTGGGCAAGGCCGCCGTCTACAAGCACATCCCGGCCTACTATCCCGAGAATGTCGGCGCTGTCGGCGGCCTCGTCGGCATGATCGGCGGCCTTGGCGGCTTCATCCTGCCCATCGCCTTTGGCGCGCTCAACGACCTGACGGGCCTTTGGTCGAGCTGCTTCATGCTGCTGTTCGCCCTCGTCGTCGCTTCGCTGGTCTGGATGCACCTGTCGATCCGCAAGATGTCGCGCGAAAGCGCAGGCGAGCCGCTGACTTTCGCCACCCAGTGAAACGGACGGGGACCGATCCTATGACCGAGAGACTTGTCATCATCGGCAACGGCATGGCCCCGGGGCGCATGCTGGAGCACCTGCTGGAGGCCGCACCCGACCGCTACCAGGTCACCATCTTCAACGCCGAACCGCGCGTGAACTACGACCGCATCATGCTGTCGCCGGTCCTCTCGGGCGAGAAGGCCTTCGAGGAGATCGTGATCCACGGCGACGGCTGGTACATCAAGCACGGCATTACGCTGTACAAGGGCCACAAGATCGTCGCCATCGACCGCGCGGCGAAGACCATCACCTCTGATCGGGGCGTGACCGAGCCTTACGACAAGCTGGTCATTGCCACCGGCTCGGTGCCCTTCATCATTCCGGTGCCGGGCAAGGATTTGCCCGGCGTGCTGACCTACCGCGACCTCGATGATGTCAACGCCATGCTGCTCGCGGCGCAGTCACGCGCCAAGGCGGTGGTGATCGGCGGCGGCCTGCTCGGCCTGGAGGCCGCGGCGGGCCTGAAGGAGCAGGGCATGGATGTGACGGTGCTGCACGTCATGCCGACGCTGATGGAGCGCCAGCTCGACCCCGCCGCCGGCTATCTGCTCCAGCGGGCGGTCGAAGCCCGTGGCATCAAGGTCATGACCAAGGCCAACACCAAGGCCATCGTCGGCAACGGAAGGGTCGAGGGCTTGGAACTCGCCGACGGCACCATCATCCCGGCGACGCTCGTGGTGATGGCGGTCGGCATTCGGCCCAATACGGCGATCGCCAAGGATGCCGGCATCGACACCAATCGCGGCATCGTCGTCGATCACGGCATGCGCACCTCCGATCCTGACATCTTGGCGCTCGGCGAATGTGCCGAAGTCGGCGGCCAAGTCTATGGCCTCGTCGCGCCGCTCTACGAGATGGCGCGCGTTGCAGCCAGCCGTCTCGCCGGCGACGAGGGGGCCGGCTTCGTCCACTCCGACACGCCGACCAAACTCAAGGTCACCGGCATCGACCTCTATTCGCTCGGCGACTTCGCCGATGGCGAAGATCGCGAGGAGATCGTGCTGCGCGATGCCGCAGCCGGCATCTACAAGCGCCTGGTGCTCAAGGACAACCGCGTCATCGGCACGGTGCTCTACGGCGAGACGGGTGACGGCGCCTGGTTCAACGACCTCAAGAAGAAGCAGACCGACATCTCGGAGATGCGCGACACGCTGATCTTCGGCCAGGCCTACCAGGGAGGATCGCCGCTGGACCCTATGGCGGCCGTTGCGGCACTTGCGGATGATGCGGAAATCTGCGGCTGCAACGGCGTCTGCAAGGGTAAGATCACCGGCGCCATCACTCAGAAGGGGCTGACCTCGCTCGACGACGTGCGGGCGCATACCAAGGCGTCCGCCTCCTGCGGCTCCTGCACAGGGCTTGTCGAGCAGCTGATGTCGCTGACCCTCGGCGACAGCTACAACCCCACCGCCGTGCAGCCGATGTGCAAGTGCACCGACCTCGGCCACGACGACGTGCGCCGGCTGATCAAGGCCAAGGGGCTGAAGACCATCCCCGAGGTGATGCAGGAGCTTCAGTGGAAGACCTCCTGCGGTTGCGCCAAGTGCCGGCCCGCGCTTAACTATTACCTCGTCTGCGACTGGCCCGACGAATACGCCGACGACTACCAGTCGCGCTTCATCAACGAGCGTGTCCACGCCAACATCCAGAAGGACGGCACCTATTCGGTGGTGCCGCGGATGTGGGGCGGGGTGACCAATGCGAACGAACTGCGCGCCATCGCCGATGTCGTCGACAAGTTCGAGATCCCCTTGGTCAAGGTCACAGGCGGCCAGCGCATCGACATGCTGGGCATCAGGAAGGAAGACCTGCCGGCTGTCTGGTCCGATCTCGGCAAGGCGGGTTTCGTCTCGGGCCATGCCTATGCCAAGGGGCTGCGAACGGTGAAGACCTGTGTCGGTTCGGACTGGTGTCGGTTCGGCACGCAGGACTCAACCGGGCTCGGCATCCGCATCGAGAAGTTCATGTGGGGCTCGTGGACGCCGGCCAAACTCAAGATGGCGGTGTCGGGCTGCCCGCGCAATTGCGCCGAGGCGACATGCAAGGATGTCGGCGTGATCTGCGTCGACAGCGGCTTCGAGATCCACTTTGCCGGTGCTGCCGGCCTCGACATCAAGGGCACCGAGGTGCTCGGACTGGTGAAGCGCGAGGACGAGGCGCTCGAGGTCATCGTCGCGCTGACGCAGATGTATCGCGAGCAGGGCCGCTATCTCGAACGCATTTACAAATGGGCCAAGCGCGTCGGCGTGGCCGAGATCAGGCGCCAGATCCTCGACGATGTTCCCCGCCGTGGGGAATTCTACGAGCGTTTCGTCTTCTCCCAGAAGTTTGCCCAGGTCGATCCGTGGTCGGAGCGCGTCTCCGGCAAGGACAAGCATGAGTTCCGTCCGCTTGCGACGGTCACTATCGCTGCGGAGTGAACGGCATGAACTGGTTTCACATTGGCACTCTCGACGAAATTCCCCTGCGCGGCGCGCGCTGCGTCAACACCCCGCAAGGCAAGATCGGCGTGTTCCGCACGGCCGACGACAAGGTGTTCGCCATTGAAGATCATTGCCCGCATCGCGGCGGCCCGTTGAGTCAGGGCATCGTTCACGGCGCAGCCGTGACGTGCCCGCTGCACAACTGGGTGTTTTCGCTGGAAACGGGCAAGGCGCAGGGTGCCGACGAAGGCGCGGTCAGGACGATAGCTGTAAGGGTCGAGGGCGGCCGGATTTCGCTTGCGTTGGAAATGATCGCAGTGGCCGCCGAATGAATGCGATGGACACGATGCCGGCAGCCGAAGTGAGGACGACCTGCCCCTATTGCGGCGTGGGTTGCGGCGTGCTGGCACGCGTTGCCACGGACGGATCGGTCACCGTCCGTGGCAACCCGGACCATCCCGCCAATCGTGGCAGGCTTTGCTCGAAGGGAACCGCGCTAGGCGAGACGACAGGCCTCGACGGGCGGGTACTGGCTCCCGAGATCGGCGGCCGCGAGGCGGGTTGGGACGAGGCGCTCGGGCTGGTGGCGCAGCGCTTTTCCGAGACGATCGCCCGACATGGTCCGGATTCGGTTGCCTTCTACGTCTCGGGGCAACTGCTCACCGAGGACTATTACGTCGCCAACAAGCTGATGAAGGGCTTTATCGGTTCGGCCAACATCGACACCAATTCGCGGCTCTGCATGGCCTCATCGGTAGCCGGTCACAAGCGGGCCTTTGGCGAAGACATCGTGCCGGGCGTCTACGAGGATTTCGAGCTGGCCGAGCTCGTTGTGCTCGTGGGCTCCAACACCGCCTGGTGCCACCCTATCCTCTATCAGAGGCTGCTTTCCGCGCGGCAGGAACGCGGCACGCGCATCGTCGTCATTGATCCGCGGCGCACGGCGACCGCCGATGAGTGCGACCTGCATCTGGCGATCGATCCCGGCACCGATGTTCTGCTATTCAACGGGCTTCTGGCGCATCTTGGGCGCAGCGGCTTGCTCGATCGGGACTACATCGCCGAGGCGACCTCAGGTTTCCCCGAGGCACTTTCAGTCGCCATGGCCGATGCGCCTTCACCTGAGGCCGTGGCCGCCGGCTGCGGGCTGGCGCCAGCGGAGGTACGGCTGTTTTTCGAGCTCTTCGCGGCCAAGGAACGGTCCATCACCGTCTACAGCCAGGGCGTCAACCAGTCGACACACGGCACCGACAAGGTCAACGCCATCATCAACTGCCATCTCGCCACCGGGCGTATCGGCCGGCCCGGCATGGGGCCGTTCTCGGTGACGGGCCAGCCCAATGCCATGGGCGGCCGTGAGGTCGGTGGACTTGCAAACCAGCTGGCGGCCCACATGAATTTCGATGACCAGGCCGCAATCGACCGCGTCGGCCGGTTCTGGAGAGCTCCTGACATCGCCCGCGCGCCCGGCTTGCAGGCCGTCGACATGTTCCGCGCCGCGGGCGACGGCCGCATCAAGGCGCTCTGGGTCATGGGAACGAACCCTGCCGTCAGCATGCCCGACGCGACGCGCGTGCGCGCAGCACTCAAGGCCTGCGACTTCGTTGTCGTCTCAGATGTCGTCAGAACCGACACGACGCGATTTGCCCACGTGTTCCTGCCGGCTGCCACCTGGGGCGAGAAGGACGGCACGGTCACCAACTCGGAACGGCTGATCTCGCGCCAGCGGTCGTTCCTGCCAATTCCGGGCGAAGCAAGGCCTGACTGGCGCATCGTTTGCGATGTGGCCCGGCTAATGGGCTTCGGCGCGGCCTTCGACTATGCCGGGCCGGATGTGATCTTCCGCGAGCATGCCGCGCTCTCTGGTTTCGAGAACTATGGCGAGCGGCTGTTCGACATTCGCGGCCTCGCCGGTTTGGAGAAGTCGGAATACGAAAGTTTCGCGCCGAGTCACTGGCCTGCGGCGGGCAAGGGAAGCGATGCAACCCGCCTACTCGGCGGGCGGAGATTTCCGACACCGGACGGCCGCGCGCGCTTCGTTGCCGTGCGCCAGGAAGGCGTCGCCCATCCCACCGATGCGCAGCGCCCTATCGGGCTCAACTCAGGACGCCTGCGCGACCAGTGGCACACGATGACCCGCACCGGGCGGGTGCCACGCCTGATGGCCAATGCGCCGGAGCCGGCGGTCGAGATCAATGCGCTGGATGCAGCCCGCAGCGGTTGCGCCGATGGCGATCTTGTCCGGCTGGACAGCCCCCATGGCTTCGCTCGCGCCAGGGTGAAGATCAGCGATGCCCAGAAGCCGGGCCAGGCCTTCCTGCCGATGCACTGGAGCGGCCATTACGCCGCGAACGCCGGAGCGGGGCCGCTTGCCAGCCCGCTATGCGATGCCTTTTCGGGGCAGCCGGAACTCAAGCACGTGCCCATCCGGATCCACAGGGAAGAGATTGCCTGGGCCGGCGTACTGGTGACCAAGCGCGACCTGCGACCGACGGGCTTTGTGCATTGGAGCAGGCGAGCCGTCGATGGCGGCTGGGTCTACGATCTCTGCGGCACCGAAACCCCTGACCAGGGCATCCTGCTCACGCGCCGGTTCCTGGACGCCTTTCGCCGCGAAACGCTTGTCGAATACACCGACAGGCGCGGCCTCAACTACCGCTCGGCAGCCCTAGGCGACGACGGTACGCTGGCCGAGGCGTTGCTCGTAGCGCCGCCCGGCCAATTGCCGCCGCGCGACTGGCTGGTGCAACTCTTGGGATCGCGCCAGCCGCTGTCTCCCGCTGACCGGATGGCGCTGTTGTCAGGGCGCTCGCCGGTTCCGCTACCGTCGATCGGCCGTGTGGTCTGCGCCTGCTTCAATGTCGGCGTCAACCAGATTGCCGATGCAATCTCGAGTGGCAGTTCAAGCGTCGACGAGATCGGCAAGGTGCTGAAAGCCGGAACCAACTGCGGCTCCTGCCGCGCCGAGATCAGGACGATGATCGAAACATCGCGTCTGGTGGCGGCAGGGTGAAGCATGGGTCGCAAGCTGTTGTTGCTGACCAAAGTCCGGTTGCAACTCCCTACCTTCTCAAAACCTAAGAGTGACGCGGCCCGGACATGCCGGCTCCGTGCGGCTCGCCGAGCCTATCTTACCTTGAGCGCTGCGACCGCCGCTTCGCTTCGGTGGATGTGGTCGTTGGCGTCGGTCTGGCGCTGCACGAGCAGGATGAACAGCAGGTCGGTGAGTGCCAGCTGCGCATCGCGGGCGGTGATCGACGACGAGCGGACGTTGTCTTCGTCGCTGACAGAGTGAAGCACGACATCGGCGATGGCGCTCAAGGGATTGTCCCTGAGCGAAGAGACGACCACGACCGATGCGCCACGCTGCTTGGCGAGTTCGGCAATGCGAACCGTTTCTATGCTCGTGCCGGAAAGCGACAGTGCCAGCATCACGTCCCGGGAGCCGAGCGAGGCTGCACTCGCCAGCTGAACATGGCTGTCGCTGTCGTGCAGAACGTTGCGGCCAAGTTTCATCAGCTTGATGGCGAAGTCTCGCGCCACCAGCGAAGAGGCGCTGACGCCGGCAAGGTGGATGCGTTCGGCCCGGTCGAGCAGGTCCAGGACCTGCGTCACTGTCTGCTCGCTGTTTACAGACATTGTCTGCTGCATCGCTGCGAGCTTGCCTGCCACCAGCTTCTGCTGCACGGCGACATAACCGTCGGCGCGGTCGATGCTGCCGTGGACCATGCCAGGCGGGGCTTGCCATTGCTGGGCCTTGGCTTCGCTGACCGCGAGTTTCAGCTGCTGGTAGCTCGGATAGCCCAGTTTCTGCGCGAACTTCACCACGCTGGACTGGCTGCGGCCCGTTTGTTCGCCAAGGGCCACCGACGACAGTCTCAGCATCTCTTCAGGATTATCGACGATGAACTGGCCGATCTGCCGGTCGGCGGGTGCCATGGTGTCGAGCGTCGCGAGGATTTTCGTTAGAACCGACATCACGCTCCTCGAGCTTTCTCATCCAGAAATGAGCGGAATAGAATATTCCACAATAGGTTGACAGAGAAGAATAATCCGATCAACTCTCTTGTCAGTTCGGCCGTTTCGACCGGCTGCTGGACGGATTCTTTGATATGGACAAGTTGCGAATTGTCGGCGGGCAGAGGCTGCAAGGGGCAGTCGCCATCTCCGGAGCCAAGAACGCTGCATTGCCGCAAATCGCAGCGTCGCTGCTGAGCCCAGAACCGCTCCAGTTGACCAACCTGCCAGCGGTGAGCGATGTCGAAAACATGCTCGGCGTCATCGCCCAGCACGGCGCACGGGTCAGCCGGCAGGGCAGCGTCGTCATCATCGATGCCAGCGCCGCCTCTTCCCGCGAAACCAGCTACGACACCGTTCGCAAGATGCGCGCCACGGTGCTGGTGCTTGGGCCGCTGCTCGCCCGTTTCGGCAAGGCCCGGGTGTCGCTGCCCGGCGGCTGCGCGATCGGCGCGCGGCCTGTCGACATGCACATCAAGGCGCTGGGACAGTTGGGCGCCGACATTGGCATCCAGGGTGGTTCGATCGTTGCTTCCGCACCTAACGGATTGACGGGCACGCGCATCGTGCTCGGCTCGCCCTCGGTGGGCGCGACCGAGACGGCGATGATGGCGGCCACCACGGCAAAGGGCGAGACCGAGATCGTCAACGCCGCGCGCGAGCCCGAGGTGATGGATCTCGCCGCCTGCCTCAGCGCCATGGGTGTAAGCATCGAAGGCGCGGGCACGCACCGCATTCTCGTCCAGGGTGGAACCTCCTGGCGCGCGGCCGCCCACCACACGATTCCCGACCGCATCGAGGCGGGAACCTATGCCATTGCCGCGGCGATAACTGGCGGCCAGCTCGAACTCACCAATGCGCGGCTCGAACACATGGCGTCCGTCGTCCAGGTGCTGGAAGCGGCGGGAGTCAGCGTGTGGCCCGGCGATCGCGGCCTGATCGTCTCACGCGATGGCCCGTTGACGCCTGTCGACCTCACGACGGAACCTTACCCGGGTTTTCCGACCGATCTGCAGGCGCAGTTCATGGCGCTGATGTGCTGCGCGCAAGGCGCATCGCTGTTGCGCGAGACGGTGTTCGAGAACCGCTTCATGCATGTGCCGGAACTTGTCCGCCTCGGCGCCAACATCACCTTGCAGGGCACCACCGCGCTGGTGCGTGGCGGCATGCCGCTGCGCGGGGCACAGGTGATGGCCACTGACCTGCGCGCCTCGGTGTCGCTGGTGCTCGCAGCACTGGTCGCCGAGGGCGAGAGCATCGTCAACCGCGTCTACCATCTCGACCGGGGCTATGAGAGCCTCGACCGCAAGCTGCGCATGTGCGGCGCGACCATCGAGCGGCTGCCGGGATGACCGACGCAGTTCGACCTCATTTCTATCTCGGCGTCGATGGCGGCGGCACCGGCTGCCGTGCCCGGATTGTCGACGAGGCCGGCAACGTGCTCGGCCAGGGGCTTTCAGGGCCGGCGACGACAAGGCTCGGCATCGACGTTGCCTGGGCGTCGATGGCCCGCGCCTTTGGTGCGGCCGTCGAGGAGGCCGGCTTTGGCACTGCCGAACTGGCGCGGACCTTCGCCGGGATCGGCCTTGCCGGTATCGGCCGCAAGGGTGCCCTGGAAGCACTGAAGGCGCTCGAGCATCCTTTTGCCGCGATCGATTTCACCAGCGACGGCATGGGGGCCTGCCTTGGCGCCCATTCGGGCAGGGACGGCGCGATCGTCATCGCCGGCACCGGGTCGATTGGCTTGGGTTTCGTCGACGGGCGAGACCTCAGGGTCGGTGGCTACGGCTTTCCGATTTCGGATGAAGGCAGCGGCGCCGACCTGGGGTTGAAGGCGGTGCAACTCGCACTCCGCGCCCATGACGGCCGGCAGGACCGCTCCGCACTTCTGACTGAAGTCATGCAGCGTTTCCACGACGATCCGATGGAGGCGGTGGCCTGGATGGACCGGGCGACTGCGACCGACTACGCGGCATTGGCGCCAACCGTCATGCGCCACGCCGACCAGGGCGACGCGGCCGGCCGGCGCATCGTGCAGGCTGCTGCCGAGCAGATCGATACCATTGTGCGCACGCTGTTCGACAAGGGCGTGCCCCGCGTAACCCTTCTCGGTGGCCTGGCGAGCCCGCTGGAACCCTGGCTTGCGCCCGATGTTCGCCGCCGTCTCAAGCCGGCCGACGGCGATGCTGTTTCCGGCGCGATCATCCTTGCCAGGCGGCTCGACCGGGCTATCTCGATGGAATAATCCATTCCAAATATTGTTGACATGAGGAATATTACATTCTAAAAAGTTAATGAAAGCCTCGAGGGATCCGGCTCGATGAGGCTCATGCAATGACGAGAACCGGGCAGGTGGCGAGCGTGTCAGAACAAGCCTTGATTTCGGAACTGGAGCGGTTGGTTTCCGAGGAGCGGAACCCGCGCACCATGGATATCGACCTGCTGCCGACGGTCGAGGTCCTGAGAAAAATCAACGACGAAGACAAGCTTGTCGCGCATGCGGTCGAGAAGGTCATCCCCGAGATCGCCGCTGCCGTCGACCGTATTACCTGGGCCTTCCGGGAAGGCGGGCGGCTGATCTACATGGGCGCCGGAACCAGCGGCCGGATTGGCGTGCTCGATGCTTCCGAATGCCCGCCGACATTCCGCGTGCCGCCGACAATGGTGGTCGGTCTCATCGCCGGCGGCTACAGCGCCCTGTTGAAGGCTACGGAAGGCGCGGAAGACAGCCAGGCCAAGGGCGCCGAGGCACTGGCCGAAATCAACCTGACTTCGAAAGATGTCGTGGTCGGCATCGCCGCGAGCGGCCGCACGCCCTATGTCATCGGCGGCCTCAACCACGCCAGGAATGTCGGAGCGACCGCGGTCGCCCTGTCATGCAATCCCCAGTCGGCTATCGCCGCTATCGCCGACATCGCGATTTCGCCTGTCGTCGGCCCCGAGGCACTGACGGGGTCGACACGCATGAAGTCGGGCACGGCCGAGAAGCTCGTGCTCAACATGCTGACCACTGCCAGCATGATCGGCATCGGCAAGACCTACGAAAACCTGATGGTCGACCTGAAGGCCTCGAACAAGAAGCTCGTGGCAAGGGCTGCGCGCATCGTCATGCAGGCGACCGAGTGCACGCTGGAAGATGCGCAGGCAGCACTGGTCCAGACCGAAAATGACGTGAAGCTGGCGATCCTCATCGTAATGACGGGGATGAGCCTCGCTGAGGCGCAATTTGCGCTGGAAGGGGCGAGCGGCTTCTTGCGAAAAGCAATCCAGGACGCGAGGCCCGCGTCGATGTGATGCCGGGCGGCCACGATGCCGTGCTGGGAGATGAGATAACGGGAGGATGATATGACAAGCAGATTCAAATATTTCCTTGGGTTGACGACAGCCGCGATGATTGGTCTGTCCGCCATTAGCCAGGCAGGCGCGGCAACGCTGCGCATGGCCTGGGCACAGGATGCGACCGGTCTCGACCCGCACAAGCAGACGGCGTTCTCGTCGCTGCGCCTGCTCGAACTGATCTATGAGCCATTGGTGCGCCTCGACGCTGACCTGAAGATCATTCCCGGCGTTGCGACCAGTTGGGAATTCTCCGACGACGGCAAGCAGCTCACCTTCAAGCTCGACCCGAAGGCCAAGTTCCAGAACGGCGCCGCCGTCACCTCCGCCGACGTGAAGGCATCGTTCGAGCGCATCCTCGACGAGAAGACGGGTGCGGCCAACCGCGCCAACTACCTGTCCATCGAGAGCATCGAAGCGCCCGATGCAGGCACCGTCGTGTTCAAGCTGAAGCAGCCCGACGCTCCGATCCTGACCGCCATGACCGACACCAATTCGTCGATCGTGCCGGCAACTGAAATTGCCGCCGGTACCATCGGCACCAAGGCGATCGGTTCGGGTCCTTTCAAGCTGGAAAAGTGGGACCCGAATTCCAAGGAAGTGCTTGTCGCCAACAAGGAATGGGCCGGCGGCCCGACCGGCGTGGACGGCATTGAAATCAGTGTTCTTCCAGACGAGACCGCGATCCTCGCCGCTATGCGCACCGGGCAGGTCGACTTCGCGCTGCTCAACGATCCATTGATCGCGACGCTCGTGCCCAACGAGCCCAAGCTCCAGCTCAACCGCGCGCCACTGTTGGCCTACCATGTGCTGCAGCTCAACCCGGCGCGCAAGCCGATGAACGAACTCGCCGTGCGCCAGGCGATTTCCTGCGCCGTCGACCGGCAGGCCGTGCTCGACACCGCCTCGCTCGGCGAAGGACGGGTGACCGGGCCGCTGACGATGCCGTTCTTCGCCTCCGATCCGAACTCGCTGTTCTGCTACAAGCAGGATGTCGAGAAGGCAAAGAAACTGATGGCCGATGCCGGCTTTGCCGACGGCTTCACCGCAACGGTGATCGCTGCCACCGGCGAGCCCCCGACAGCGGCGGCCGAAGCTCAGGTGCTGCAGTCGCAGCTGGCCGAGATCGGCGTCAAGCTCGACATCAAGATGATGGAGCTCAATGTCTATGTCGACACCTGGCTCAAGGGCGACTTCGACATGGCGGTGGCGCTGAATGGCGGACGCCCCGATCCCTACACCATGTACAACCGCTACTGGACCAAGAACGGCAACCTGCAGAAGGTTTCCAACTTCGCGGATGACAGCCTCGATGCGCTGCTGCTGCAGGGCCGCGCCGAGACCGATCCGGAGAAGCGCAAGGCGATCTTCGCCGACTTCGACAAGCAGCTTGCCGAAAAGGCGCCGTGGATCTGGCTCTACACCGGCTTTGGTTACACCGCCCAGCAGAAGAACGTGCAGGGCTTCGTTCCGATGCCGACGGGCTCCCTGGTCAGCCTTGGCAAGGTGACTATCCAGTAGCAATGAGAGTTTGGGCGGCGGGCACTCTCCCTGCCGCCGCTCGAAGGCGGTCGCCGTTGAGCCGATGGCGACCGCCAGCGCTGCGAAAGCAGCGCTTTGGCCCACCATTTCAGAACCGATGCACCCGACCTGAGGCGCATGCCATGAATTATGTGATACGTCGCCTCAAGGCCTTCCCGTTAGTCCTGATCGGGGTTTCGGTTGTCGTCTTCGTCGCCATACGGCTGGTGCCGGGCGATTCCATCACCGCGATGCTGGGGACCGAAGCCGGCCTGCTGACGCCGCAGCAGCGCGACTCCCTGGCCATCTATTTCGGCATCGACCAGCCATGGCCCATCCAGTACTGGCGCTGGTTCACCGGTCTGTTCAGCGGCGATCTCGGCATATCGGTAACTTATGGCAAGCCGGTGTTGACTGTCATTCTGGAGCGCTTCCCGCTGACGCTGGAACTGGCCCTGCTGTCGATGCTTATCGCGCTGTCGATCGGCGTGCCCGCTGGGGTTTTTGCCGCCACGCGCAATGAGCGTCCAGCCGACCTCGGCGTGCGCATTGCTGCGATGATCGGCCAGTCGACGCCAAGCTTCGTCGTCGGCCTGATCCTGATCTACATTCTCTCCGCCGGCTTCGGAGTGCTGCCGACGATGGGCATCTTTACGCCGTTCTGGCAGGACCCGCTGGAGAACCTCAGCCAGATGATCCTGCCCGCGGTCACGCTCGGCTGCGCCTTCGCCGCTTCGGTCACGCGCGTCTCGCGCTCGGCAATGCTCGACGTGCTGAGCGACGACTATGTGCGCACCGCGCGCAGCAAGGGCGCGTCCGAGCGCAGCGTGATCTGGCGCCATGCCTTGCCCAATGCGCTCGTGCCAGTCGTAACCTTGAGCGGCATCGAGTTCGGCTACCTGCTTGGCGGCGCGGTCATCGTCGAGCAGATCTATGCCTTGCCCGGGCTTGGCCGCATGGTGCTGGAGGCGATCCTCCAGCGAGACTATGCCCTGGTGCAGGGCGCGGTGCTGTTCATCGCCCTCAACTTCATGATCGTCAATCTGCTCGTCGACCTCGCCTACGCCGCGCTCGACCCCCGTATTCGCCTGGAGGGCCGTTGATGCGTGTCGTGAAGGCCATCTTTTCGCATCCGAGCGGTCGCATCGGCGGCGCCATCGTGCTGCTTTATCTGGTTGTCGCCTTGCTTGGTGCGGTTGGGCTGACGCCGCATGATCCGTTGATGCAGTATCGCATCGACCGCCTGCAGGCGCCGTCGTCGTCTTATCTGATGGGCACGGACCTGTTTGGCCGCGACGTCATGAGCCGTCTGATGAAAGGCGTCGGCCAGTCGTTCACGGTCGCCTTCTTTTCCGTGGCATTCGCGACGCTTGCCGGGACAGTGCTTGGCCTCACTGCCGCCTGGTATGGCAAGCGCTGGGACACGGTGATGATGCGGTTGATGGACGTGCTGCTCGCATTCCCGGCAATTCTTCTGGCGCTGCTGATCGTGACGATCGTCGGCCCAGGCACATGGACCAGCGTCGCTGCGATCAGCATCGTCTACACGCCGATCTTCACCCGGGTCGTGCGTGGTCCGGCCCTGTCGCTCAAGGAGCGCGAGTTCGTCGACGCTGCCCGTACCTTCGGCTCCAGCCGCTCCTATATCCTGACCCGCCACCTTCTGCTCAATCTGGTGGCGCCGCTCACCGTGCAGGTGACATTGGCGCTCGCCTGGGCGCTGCTGACCGAGGCAGGGTTGAGCTTCCTTGGCCTCGGCACCCAGCCGCCGGCCTCATCGCTTGGGCTGATGCTGAGCGACGCCCGCAACCTGATGGAGCAGGCGCCGTGGCTGCTGGCATTCCCGGCTGTCGCCATCATGCTCTCGATCCTGGGCTTCAATCTGCTCGGTGATGCGCTGCGCGACATCCTCGACCCCAAGACGAGAAGGGCGTGAGATGAAGCCGATCCTTTCCATTCGCGATTTGCACGTCAGTTTCGGCCAGGCTGCCGCCGAAAAGGAGGTGGTGCACGGTGTGAGCTTCGACCTCGGCGTCGGCGAGGTGCTTGCGATCGTCGGCGAGAGCGGCTCGGGCAAGTCCGTGACCGCGCTCTCCAGCAATCGCCTGATCGACTATGCCGGCGGGCGCATCACCAGCGGCAAGATCGAACTGCTGCGCGCCGACGGCAGCGTCCTTGACGTCACCAGCGCCGGCAAGCAGGAGCTGACAGGCATTCGCGGCGCCGAGATCGGCGTGATCTTCCAGGAACCGATGACGTCGCTCAATCCGGTGCTGACCATCGGCGCGCAGATCGAGGAATCGTTCCGCCTGCATCGCGGCCTGACCGGCAAGCAGGCGCAGGCCGCAGCCAGGGATGCACTCGAGCGGGTGCGCATTCCAGATGCCGAACGCCGGCTCAAGGCAACCCCCAACCAGCTTTCCGGCGGCATGCTGCAGCGCGTGATGATCGCCATGGCGCTGGCCTGCAATCCGCGCCTGCTTATCGCCGACGAGCCGACAACCGCGCTCGACGTCACCGTGCAGGCGCAGATCATGGCGCTGCTGGCGGAGCTCAAGCGCGAGACCGGCATGTCGATGATCTTCATCAGCCATGACATCGGCCTCGTTGCGGGCATCGCCGACCGGGTGATGGTGATGCAGGATGGCAGGGTGGTCGAGCAGGGCGAACTGAGCCAGATCCTCGACAAGCCGCAACACCCCTACACACAGCATCTGCTGCACGCGGTGCCGCATTTCTCCAGCGGTACAGCCGCGAGAACGGACGGAGCACGGACAACCGCGCCGCTGCCCAAGCCGACGCTCGAGGTCGACGACCTCGTCGTGCGCTATCCGCTGAAGGGCGGCTGGTTCAGCAAGCCGGTTGGCGCGGTGCACGCCGTCGACGGCGTCGCCTTCGACCTGATGCCGGGCGAAACGCTGGCGATCGTCGGCGAAAGCGGTTCGGGCAAGTCGACCACCGCGCGCGCCGTGCTCGGGCTGGTGTCGCCGACGCGTGGCGCATTCTCCGTCGAAGCGCAGGCTGCACGCCCCGGCCAGAGCCGGCTGCCGGTGCAGATGGTGTTCCAGAACCCCTATGCCTCGCTCAACCCGCGCCTCAACGTCGAACAGCTCCTTGCCGAGCCGGTGATCGCCACCGGGCAGCCGATTGACGCCGCCGTTCGCGCCCGGATGGCCGCGCTGCTCAAGCGCGTTGGCCTGCCCGAGGACAGCCTGGCGCGCTATCCGCACCAGTTCTCCGGCGGCCAGAGGCAGCGCCTGTGCATTGCGCGCGCGCTGATGCTCAACCCGTCGGTCGTGGTGCTCGACGAGGCGGTCTCGGCGCTCGACGTTTCGGTCCAGGCGCGGGTGCTCGAACTGCTGGTCGACCTGCAGCACGAATACGGTCTCGCCTACCTGTTCATCTCGCACGACATGGCCGTCGTCGAGCGTATCGCGCACCGCGTCGCGGTGATGTATGCCGGACAGATCGTCGAGATCGGCGATGCGAAATCGGTGCTGTCGGACCCGCAGCATCCCTATACCAGGAAACTGATCGCCGCCGTGCCTACCATCGACCGTCGCAACCAGCATTTCGAACTCGACACCCGCCAGGTGCCGTCGCTGGTACGCTCGGTCGGGTTCGAACCGCCGGCCGCGAAATGGCTTCAACATGGGGCTGACCATAAGGTGCGGGCCGAAGCCTGAGGACAGGACCGAAGATGGCCACCAGCGATTTAGCCCGGCTTCACGAACGTGCCTTCGCACCGCTAACGCAGGCCGTGGAGGCCGGTCGCATTCCGGGAGGCGTATTTGCTATCGTCGACAGGAGCGGCAACAGGATCAGCCGGTCTATCGGCCACGCGCAGCGCGTGCCGTCCGAGCGCCCCATGCGCGAAGATACCTGGTTCGACCTGGCGTCGCTGACCAAGGTGATCTTTACCACTCCGCGCATCCTGGCCATGGCCGAGGCCGGCACCATCGACCTCGACGCACCTTTGACGACAGCGCTGCCGGACCTGCGCCAGTACGACGCCAATGCCTGGGAACGGCAGGTCACCTTCCGACAGTGCCTTGGTCACCAGACGCCGTTTCCGGCGGTCGAGCCGATCTATACCTATGGCCGCGATCCAGACCTGCTGCGGACGTTCATCCTGCAGCGCGAATGGCGAAAGCTGAGCGAGCCAGTATATTCCGACATCAATTTCATTCTGCTTGGTCTCGCCATGGAGCGCTTGTCGGGCAAGACGATCCGCGACATGGATGCCGGGCCGGGCTTTGCCTTTGCGGCCGATCCCCAGCAGTCGGCAGCGACGGAAGATTGCACTTGGCGCCACCGCGTCCTGTCGGGTGAGGTGCATGACGACAATTGCTCGGCGCTAGAGGGCGCCGGCCATGCCGGGCTGTTCGGCACCGCGGCTTCAGTGCTGGACTTCGCGCAGGGCATGCTCGACGGCAGCGCTGCATCGGCTGAAGCGATCGCGTTGATGCGCGTGCCGCTGTCGGACAAGCGCACCCATGGCTGGGAGCATCCTTATGCCGGCTGGTCCGGTGGCGATCGCTGCAGCCCCGGAACGATCGGCCACACCGGTTTCACCGGCACCGGCCTGTGGATCGATTTCGATGCCGGCCGTGCCTGGACTCTGCTTACCAACCGCATTCACCCGACCCGCCATTTCGACAGCGGGATCGTCGATCTTCGCCGACAGGTCGGCGACATCATCAACGGAGCTTGAAACATGAAACCCATCTGGTCGGTCGGGTTGATGACCGGAACCGTTCTCGACGGCAACATCGATGTCGCGCTGCTCAAGACTGACGGCGAACGCATCGAGGCGTTCGGGCCCTATGCGCTGGTGCCGTATGACGCGCCAATCCGCCCGATGCTGGAACAGGCGCAGGCGGAAGCCAGGGTCTGGAATTTCGAGGGGCCGGAGCCTGCGATCTTCGCCAAGGCGGAAGAGGCGCTGACGCGGGCGCAATCGGCCGCCGTCAGGCAGGTCGTCGAGGGTGCCGGCATGACGATGGCCGACATCGGCGTCGTCGGTTTCCATGGCCAGACGGTGCTGCATCGTGGCCCGCAAAAGGGCGGCTTGCGTGGCGAGACCCGACAGCTCGGCGACGGCGCGTTGATGCACGCCATTCTAGGCACCAAGGTTGTCTATGACTTCCGTACCTCCGACATCCGCGCCGGCGGGCAGGGCGCGCCGCTGGCGGCTGCCTATCACGCCGCCTTGCTCGGCACGGCCGGGGCGAGCGGCGACAGCGCCATCCTCAATCTCGGCGGCGTCGGCAACGTGACCTGGTGGGACGGAAAGTCCGATGTCGTCGCGTTCGACACCGGACCGGCCAATGCGCCGCTCAATGATTTCGTCAGGGCGAGGGGATTGGGCGAGATGGACAGGGGCGGCGCGCTGGCTGCCGCCGGAACTGTCGACGAGGCGCGGCTCGTGCGCCTGCTCGAACATCCCTATCTCTCTGCGGCCTATCCCAAGTCGCTCGACCGTTTCGACTTTACGGCATCGATGGCCGACGGGATGACCAACGAGGATGGCGCAGCAACGCTGACTGCCTTCAGCGCGTCCTGCGTCGGCAAGGCGCTCGATCTTCTGCCGCAGCGGCCGAAGAAGCTGTTTGTTTCAGGCGGCGGCCGCCACAACCCGACCTTCATGGCGATGTTGCGCCAGCGGGCAGCCGTCGACGCGGTTTCGGCGGACACGATTGGCTGGCGCGGCGATGCCGTGGAAGCCGAGTGCTTCGCTTTCCTCGCCGCGCGTGTCCTGCGTGGCATGCCGATCAGCTTCCCGAGCACGACAGGCGTGCCACAGCCGATGAGCGGGGGCCGCATCGCCGGTTGACCACCGCATAGGCCGGCACGTTCGGTAGTCCTCGCGCCAGGTCGCGAGGACTACAAGGCCTTCGACAGGAATGTCCGCGTGCGGCCCTTGGGAAAATCGGGCAGTTTGCCGAATGCTTCGTAGCCCTGGCGCTGGTAGACTTTCAGCGCGATGGGGCTGAAGGTGTCGATATAGGCGCCATGGCAGCCGCGCTTGACGGCTTCGTCCTCGGCCGCCTGCAACATACGCGCCGCCATGTTCTGGCCGCGCAGGCTCTCGTCCACCCAAAGCCATTGTATGTAGAGCCATCCCCAGGCGGTGTAGCCGGAAATGCCAGCAAGGAGGTCGTTGCTCTCATTACGCACGGCAACGATCAGCGCCTGCTTTCCGGCCGGTCCGACATCATCGGTATTGAAGGCGCTCAGGCGCTCGCCGATGACCGCGAGCTCATCGGAGGACGGTTCATCGAGGATGGTGATTGAGTGATTCATCGCGGGGATCCAGTGTCGGATCCTTCTAGCAGGAATATGCTGCGGCGAAGCGCGCATTGGCCCGCGATAAAGACAAAAAATCCTGTGCGCCAGGCAGCGAGACGCCCGACCCGTGGGCCGGGCGTCGGCCGATCACATCTTACTGTTTTTGGGCATAGGTCGGCTGTCCGTCGTCGCCCTTCTTCCATTCGTAGATGACATAGTCCGGACGCGTGATGTCGCCCTTGGCGTCGTAGCCGATGTCGCCGATCGCCGTCGGCCATGGGCCGCTTGCCTTCATCGTGTCGGCGACCTTCTGGGCGTCGTCCGCCGAACCCGCTTTCGCAATGGCGGCGGCAACGATCTGAACAGCGGCATAGGAGTACAATGTGTAGGCTTCCGGCTCGAAGCCCTTGGCCCGGAAGTTCTCGACCAGATCCTTCGCCGCCGGGTTCTTGCGCGGGTCGGGCGAGAATGTGTTCAAGGTGCCAATCACGGCGTCGCCGGCGATCGAAGCGAGTTCATTTGACACCATGCCGTCGCTCGAGAAGAGAATGGCCTTCAGGCCCTGGTCGGCTGACTGCCGCATGATCAAGCCGGCCTCGGTGTGCAGGCCGCCGAAGTAGATAAGCGTAATGCCGGCCTCCTTCAGCTTGCCGATGAGGGCAGAGAAATCCTTGTCACCGATGTTGATGCCTTCGTACAGCACCTCGTTGATGCCATTGCCGTTCAGCACCTTTTTCGCAACGTCGACCAGCCCCTGGCCATAGGGGCTCTTGTCGTGGATGATGGCGATCTTGGTATCCTTGAAGTTCGCGGCAATGTAGTCGCCGGCGACCTGGCCTTGCTGGTCGTCCCGGCCGCAGGTGCGGAAGGTGTTCCACAGGCCGCGCTCGGTATATTGCGGATTGGTCGATGCAGGCGAGATCTCAAGGACGCCATTCTCGGCATAGACCTCGGATGCCGGGATCGATACGCCCGAGTTGAAGTGGCCGACGACATATTTGACGCCGTCAGCCACGAACTTGTTGGCGACCGAAATGCCTTGCTTCGGATCGGAAACGTCGTCCCCGACCTGGATCCTGATCTTCTGGCCAAGCACGCCGCCGGCCGCATTGATATCCGCGGCCGCCTGCTCGGCGCCTTTCTGGAACTGCGCGCCGAAGGCGGCGTTCGGGCCAGTGATCGGCCCGGCGACGCCGATCAGTATGTCGGCCCAGGCACTACCGCTGAACAAGCCCAGAGCGGCCAAGGCTATCGAATGCAAGAGCAGCTTCTTCATGAATTGGACTCCCATTAGCATGTGGGCTTTGGTTGTTGCTTCGTGCGTGCCCACCGGTCGCACCAAGTTTGGAGTTCCGCCTCTGCCGATGTCGGCGACACCGCATGTTCAGACTGCCTGGATGGCCCGGTATGCTCCGATCATCTCGGCCCCCGGTCGAAGGTGGCATCGCTCACGCCGCGCTGCCGCAGGCTGCTGCGGGCGACCTTCTCCGTAGGTGTTCTGGGAAGCGGCGCGTCGGTGATCTCGATGTAGCGCGGCACCATGTGGCGGGGCGCGAGAGCCACAAAGTGATCGATCAAATCGGTGGGCTCCAGCGCCGAACCGGGCCTGCGTTGCGCTACGACCATGATGTCTTCTTCCGTCAGCTCCGAGGGAACCCCGAAGGCTGCGCTTTCCAAGATGTCGGGGTGCTTCTCGGCGACAGTCTCCACCTCATAGGCGGAGATGTTCTCGCCGCGCCGCCGGATTGCCTCGTTGAGGCGATGCTTGAAATAGAGCCAGCCGTCTTCGTCGATGAAGCCGGCATCGCCGGAATGGTACCAGAGGTTTCTCAGCGTCTGGATGGTCTTTGCGTCGGCGCGGTAGTAGCCGGAGAACATGCTCCAGCTCTTTTTCGGCCGCGACACGATCTCGCCGACGCTTCCGGGCGGCAGAGGCCTGTCGGATTCGTTGACGATCGCCACTTCCCAGTCCGGATGCGGCCGGCCGCAGGAACCCGGTCGGGTTTCGCCGATAGTGTCCAGCGCCACGAAGCTGGTTTCAGTCTGTCCGTATCCCGTCACCAGCCGCATGCCGAAGCGGCGTTCGAATGCCTCCCTGTCGGGTACCATCGGAATGCACTGGCATATCCTGACGGAGTTGCTGTGGTCGTTCTCCGAGGGCGCAGCGCGCATGAGGATGACCGCCATGGCGCCGAGCAGATTTGTCGCGGTTGCGCCGCTGGCGCGCATCTGGTCCCAGAACCTTGACGCGCTGAAGCTCTCGACCAGCGTCGTTTTCGTGCCGTAGATCAAGGGCAGAAGAACACCGAACATCTGGGCGTCGGTGTGAAACAGCGGCAAGGCCGAGAAATAGCTGTCGTTGGCGGTGTAGCCCAGGTTGGAGGCCATCGCTGCCGCCCAGGAATAGCAGTGATGGTGGGACATCAGGGCGCCCTTGGCGGGACCTGTGGTGCCCGAGGTGTACAGGATCGCCATCGGATCGGAGTAGTGGACGTCGACAAGGTCGAAGCCCAGCTGCGGCGCCACGCATTCGTCGAAGCTGACGATGCGGCCGATCCTGATGCCCGCCGCCCGGGCTTCGGCCGGGTCCGTTCCGACTAGGATCAGGGTCCGCAGGCTGGGCAAATCGTCCTGAACTCTAGCGATTTCGGCCAGCGCATTGGCGTCGGCGACGAGCACTTCCGCCCCGCAATTGTTCAGGTTGTGGCAGAGCAGGTCGCCCTTCAGGCCGGGGTTGGTGGGTACCTCGATCGCCCCCAGACCGGATGTCGCGAACCAGAGCGCGACGAGCTCGAAGCAGTTGGGCAGCAGCATTGCAACGCGATCCGACCGGTTCACGCCCAACTGGCGCAGGCCGCGAGCCAGCTGGTTCGATACGAGCAGCATGTCCTCGAAGCTCGCGCTGCGCCCGCAGACGTCGATGAACGGCTTGCCGCCGAAGCGCTCGGCCTGCCGCAGCAGGATCCGCGGCAGCACCCGGTTCTCCAGATCGTCGTCGTTTTTGCCCGGAATGTAGGCGGGAGATGAGACGCGAAGTGTCATGGCGCGTTCAGAACCTTTTTGCCCGGGCCTGTGCCTCGGCGGACAGGAAGCCGCTGACGGTGGCTCTGGTCTCGAGCGCCATGGCGGCAGCGAGCGAGGAGTGGAAGCCTTCGTTGATGGCGTGCTTGATGTCGGCCACAGCGCCTTCGGGGCGTGCGGCAATCGCGAGTGCCAGCTTCCTTGCTTCGTCGAGCAGGGAGGCCTCGGGGAAGAGCTTCCATGCGATGCCGAACTCGACCGCCTTGGCAGCGTCGTGGCGTTCGCCGAGGATCATCAGTTCCTTGGCGACCTGCGGCCCGACCTGCTTGGTCAAAAGCGCGGTCACGCCGCCCGTGACGAAGAGGCCATAGCCGACCTCGGGGAAGAACCATCTGGTGTTGTCGGCAAACAGCCTGAAATCGCAGTTGACGACCCATTCGAGCGCGCCGCCGACGCACCAGCCATGCACGGCGGCAATGACGATCTTGCGCGACTGCATGATCTGCAGGGTGATCTCCTGGATGGACTCGACCCAGGCCTGCGTCGCCGCTTCCGAGGCGGTCTGTGCGTCGAGATCCCTAAGGTCGTCGCCGGAGCAGAAGGCGCGGCCTTCGCCATGCAGGATGATGACGCGGGTGGCCGCCCTCGCTTCGGCCGCCGCCAGCGCCTTTGAGAGTTCGTTGACGAGGTCGCCATTCATGGCGTTGAGCCGTTCCGGCCTGTTCAGCCTGATCCAGCTGATGGCGCCGTCGTCTGTCGAAATGACTGCTGATGTCATGATGGCTTCCTTATACGATCATCGGTTCGGCGTAGGAGCCCCAGACTTCTCTCAGCGCGCTGCAGATCTCGCCGAGCGTCGCTCGTGCCTTGACCAGCTCTATCGTCTTTGGCAGCAGGTTGATGTCGTCGGAGCGGGCCTGCGCGGCGAGCTCGGCCAGCAACTGCGTCACCAGCCCGTTATCCCTGCTAGCCCGCACCGCGTTCAGGCGGTCGATCTGCAACTGGGTGCACTGGTCGTCATAGGGATGGATGTGGACTTCGGCCGAGCCGCTGGTCTCGTCGACATAGCGGTTGACGCCGACCGAGACCTTCTCGCCGCTATCGATCTTCTTGAAGGTGGCGTATGCGGAGTCGGCCAGCTTCTGCTGGAACCAGCCTTCCTCGACGAGCTTGATGGCGCCGCCGCGCTCCTTCACCTCGTCCAGTACCTTCCATATCTCGTTTTCCATGTCCCGGGTCAGGCGCTCGACGAAGTAGGAACCGCCAAGAGGATCGATCACCGACGTCACGTTGATTTCGTCGCGGATGATCTGCTGGGTGCGGATCGCCAGCTTCATCGCCTCTTCGGTCGGAATGGCGAAGGCCTCGTCGAGGCCGTTGGTGTGCATGCTCTGGCAGCCGCCGAGTACAGCCCCGAGCGCCTGGATGGCCGTGCGCATCAGGTTGTTGTGATGTTCCACCTTGGTCAGGCTCATCGCTGCCGTCTGCACATGCACGCGCAGGCGCATCGATTCCGGCTTCCTGGCGTGGAACTGCTCGGACATGATCTTGGCGTAGACGCGCCGGGCTGCCCTGAACTTGCAGATTTGTTCGAAGAAATCCTGGTGGCTGATGAAGAAGAACGACAGCCTTGGCGCGAAATCGTCGATGTCCATGCCGGCGGCGATGACCTCCTCGCAATAGGCGATGGTGAAGGCCATGATGAACGCGATCTCCTGAAGCGCGTTGCCGCCGACGTCGGAGAGGTGGTAGCCGCTGAGACTGATCGGATTGAGCTTCGGCGTCGTCTTGGCGCTGTGCATGATCAGGTCGCGCAGCAGCCTGACGGCGGGCCGCACCGGGTAGATCCACTCCTTCTGGGCGACATATTCCTTCAGCGGATCGGCCTGCAGCGTGCCGGTCAGCTTGTGCAGGTCGTAGCCGCGCTTTTCGGCGACCGCGACGAACATCGCATAGATCACCCAGGCCGACGGGTTGATGGTCAGGGAGACCGAGATATTCTCAAGGTCTATGCCGTCGAACAGGCGGTCGACGTCGTCGACGGTATCGATCGCCACGCCGACGCGACCGACTTCGCCGAAAGCCATCGGATCGTCGGAATCCAGGCCGAGCAACGTCGGCAGGTCGAAGTCCGTCGACAGCCCGGTCTGGCCGGTCTGAATCATGTATTTGTAGCGCTGGTTGGTGGCTTCGGGATTGCCGAAACCGGCGACCTGCCGGATGGTCCAAGGACGCCCGCGGTACATCGTCGGATAGGCACCCCGGGTGAAAGGGAACGCGCCCGGAAATCCCAGATCGCTGGCCGGGATGCCCGCGACGTCGGCTGCCGTGTAGATGCGCTTCAACGGAATGCCGCATTCCGTTTCGTAGACCGGCTTCTCCTCGGGCCTGCTTTGCAACGCGGACGCGAGTTCGTTTTCTTCCCACTCGGCCTGCTTTTCCCTGATGTCCTCGATCGCCTCGGTTGAGAACAGGTTCATGCCAGCACCTCATTGTCCCAGCCCAGCAGCAGGCAGGCGGCCACGGACGGATCCATGGTCCGGCTCACAACGGCCTGAACATGGGTGTCGAGTTCCGCGACGTCGCGTTTGAACTTGTCCTGAAGCAGCTGCCTGGCGGTGCCGAATATCCTTGTCCGGCCAATGCTGCGCTCACGGTCGTGCAACTCGCCACTGTCCCTGAGATGGTCCCAATGCCGGCAGATGGCGTCCTTCAGCTCGCTGACCCGTTCGCCCGAAACCGAACTGACCGGGAGAACCGGCGTTTGCCAGTCCGAGCCTGGCCTGCCTGGTCCGAGGGTCATCATGCCGCGAAGCGCTGCGACCGTTGCCGGTGCGTCGGACCTGTCGCACTTGCTGACGGCGTGGATGTCGGCGATTTCGAGGATGCCGGCCTTGATCGCCTGGATGTCATCGCCAAGCCCGGGCGCGGACAGCACCACGATGGTGTGGGCGGCGGTCACGACTTCCACTTCGTCCTGCCCGACGCCAACCGTCTCGATGATGATCGGCGAGTATCCCGCCGCATCGAGAACATCGACCGCCTGCAGCGTAGCACGGGCCAGGCCGCCGAGATGTCCGCGTGTCGCCATGCTGCGGACGAAGGCCTGGCAGGACTGGGCTGCGTCGCTCATTCGCACCCGGTCGCCGAGGATCGCGCCTCCGGAAAACGGGCTGCTCGGATCGACGGCAACCACACCGACCTTGTGGCCGTCGGAGGCGAAGGCCTTGATGAGGGCGGCGACGAGCGTCGACTTGCCTGCACCGGGCACGCCGGTGATGCCGACGACATGCGCCTTTCCGGTGTGCCTGTAGATTTCCGCCAAGGCTTCCGATGCTTCGGCATAGCCGGATTCGGCCCGGGAGATCATCCGGGCAACGGCCAGGACGCTGCCTGAAAGCACGTCGGGAACCAACTCGGCCGAGGGCACATAGGCTGCTCGCCTGGCCGGCCTGGAGGGAGCGAACGCAGTCATATGCGGCCACGTTCCGCAATCAGGTTCCTGATCGTCGTGACGATCAGGTCGCTCCTTGCTTCCTGTGGGACGATGGCGTCGACGCCGCTGTCCGACAGGGCGGCATAGTCGTGCTCGGGAATGACGCCGCCGGCGACGACGAAAATGTGCTCGGCCTTCTTTTCCCGAAGACAACGTCCCAGTTCCTGGAACAACGGCAGGTGCGAGCCCGACAGCAGGCTGACCCCGATGACGTCGACGTCTTCCTGGACCGCTGCACTGACGACGTCGTTCGGAGACTTGTAGAGCCCGGTGTAGACGACTTCCATGCCGGCATCGCGCAGGATGCGGGCCACGACCTTGGCTCCCCTGTCATGGCCGTCGAGGCCGAGCTTGGCGACAAGCACCCGGATAGGCGAATTCACGTCAATCCTGGCCCTGGCGCCGTCGCCCTGGCTGTTGCTGCTGCTATCGGTCATTTGGTTGAGTGCCTTTCACTCTGCAGCAATGCTGGAACCGCCCGCGTTCCCGGTCAGCCCGGCTGCGATCGAGTCCGAGATGATGCTCAGGCCGAGATCGAGTTCGGCCTCTGAAATCGTCAGAGGCGGGGCGATACGGAACACGCCGCCCATGCCGGGAAGCTTGACGATGTTCATGCTCAGGCCGCGACGGAACGCCTCCGCAGCGATCCTGGCGCCAAGCTCATGGTCGGGATCCTTGTCCTTGCCGTTCTTGACGATCTCGACCCCGAGCATGAGGCCGCGGCCGCGCACATCGCCGACGCACCCGTATCGTTGCTTGAGCAGCGACAGGCCCTCGAAAAGCCTGGTGCCCAGATCCCTGGCACGTTCGACGAGCTGTTCGTCCTCCACCACGTCGAGCACCGCCAGGCCCACTGCCGCTGGCAACGGGTCCGACACATGGGTGGTGTAGAACAGGAAACCCTTGGCGTGAGCCGCCTCTTCGATTTTCGCGGTCGTCATGACCGCCGAGAGCGGCAGGCCGGCGCCGATGGTCTTGGACAGTGTCAGGATGTCAGGGGTGACGCCGTCGCGCTGGAAAGCAAACATGGTCCCGGTCCGGCCGATGCCGGTCTGCGCCTCGTCGACGATGAGCAGCATGCCGCGTTCGTGGCATTTCTGCTTGAGCGCGGCGAGATAGCCTTGAGGCAGTTCCAGCATGCCGCCGCTGGACAGGATCGGTTCCGCGATGAAGGCCGCCAGGCTTCCCGTCGACTGGCTGTCCACGAGGTTGAACGCGTCGTCCAGCTCGGTACGCCAGTCCAAGGTGCCATCGGCATGCTTGAAGCGCGGACGGAAGCTGTTCGGTGCGGGTATGGCAAGCGATCCCACGGATGCGGGCCCATATCCCTTGCGGCCGGCGCTGTAGGTCGCCGAAGCTGCGGCACCTGTCATGCCATGCCAGCTCTTGGAGAAGGCGACGATTTCGTGCTTGCCGGTGACCAGCTTGGCCATGCGGATCGCTGCTTCATTTGATTCAGCGCCGGTTGACAGCAGCAGGGACCGGTCGAGGCCGGGTGCCAGTGCCGCAAGGCGCTCAGCAAGCTGGACGACCGGGCGGGACAGCATGCCGCTGAAGAGATGCGCGACCTGTTCGACCTGGCGGCTGACGGTCGACACGATCCTGGGATGGGCATGGCCGAGCAGGGCGCTCATCTGGCCGGAGGTGAAGTCGAGGATCGGCCTGTCGTCGGCGTCATAGACGAAAGAGCCGGCGGCGCGCTCGATGATCGCCGGCTCGAAGGTGCCGCCATATCGAATGAGATGGCTGTTCGCCGCAGCCCAAAAATCACGATCCAGGTTTTTCGACATTTCGCAGCCCTCAATGGTCAGCAAAACGATAGGGGCTGGCCGGGATGCAGTAAAATTGATAATGCTTTGATCCAGATATCAGGAAAATTGATATGCAGACGTCGCTGGATCTAAGGCTGATGGCCACGTTCGTTCGGGCCGCCCAACTGGGGACGCTGAGCGCGACCGCCGTGCAGGTGGGCCGGACGCAATCGGCTGTGACCATGCAGATACAGCGGCTCGAGGACGTGCTCGGCCAGAGCCTGTTTCATCGCAGCGGCAGCGGGGTCAGCCTGACCGCGAGCGGGGCGCGATTCCTGGCTTATGCCGAGCGCATCCTCAAGCTGCACGACGAGGCTGTGTCGGCGCTCTCGGACAAGGGCTTGCACGGTTCGATCATATTCGGCAGCCCCGAAGACTATCTGATCGCCTTCTTTCCCACGATCCTGAAAACCTTCGGCAGCCTTTATCCCGATGTCGAGATCAAGGTCGTCTCGGCGCCGACCGTCGAGCTTCGCGGCCTGCTGAATTCGCGGCAAGTCGACCTGGCGCTGGTCTCGACTCCCAATGCGACCGATTCCGCCGATGTCGTGCGGCCGGAACCGCTGGTCTGGGTAGGCAGCAAGCCGACGCTTGAACTGCACGATTTCGGCGAGACAATTCCGATGGCATTGCCGGCCTCAAATGCGATGGACCACAGGGCCGCCTGCGACGCCATGGCTCGTGCGGGGCTGCGCTACAAGATTTCATATGCGAGCAACAGCCTTGCTGGACTGATCGCCGTCGCGCGGTCCGGGATGGCGATCAGCGTCATGACCAAGGAAGCGGTCCCGTCCGACCTCTACATCCTCAATGCGCCACTGCCGCAGCTGTCGACCCTTGGCATCCTGATCGCATACGCCGATGCCGAACGGTCGCCCGCGGTCGAGGCATTTGCCGAGCATGTCCGACGGGTTCTGCCGACTCTTTGAAAGATCGTTCTGTATGTGTCTCGGCGGGGGCGACCGTGATAGCCCATGGCGCCGGCCAGCAAGAACTTGAGTTGAGATGGCTACGAGCGACCTGCGGGTATTTGGCTGGGGCGCCAGGATTCGAACCTGGGAATGTCGGTACCAAAAACCGATGCCTTACCACTTGGCGACGCCCCAACAAGCCGCAGGCTGCAATTATCAAGCCGCAGGCGAGTCAATCGACAGCCTTATATGCAGCGCGCGGCAAAAGCACAATCGCGCCGTTGCCGCTTTCCTCATCATCTTGGGGCATGTCGCATCGGATCCGAGTTACCAAACGCGCGGGCTGATAGCGCTGAACCTCTGCAACTCGGCGCCGATTTGAAGGCGGAGGCTTGAGACGATCATTCGCCCCAGACGGCGAGTTCGTTTCCAGCCGGATCGACGAAGTGGAAGCGTCGCCCGCCCGGGAAAGAGAAGATCGGCTTGACGATGGTGCCGCCGGCTTCCTGGACCGCGGCAAGGCTGTCTTCCAATGCTTCGGAGTAGAGAATCGGCAGCGGCTTGGCCGGCACTTCTGCCTGGAAACCGCCGTCGAGCCCTTCCGCGAAGGCGGAATAATCAGGACCATAGTCGGTGAAGGTCCAGCCGAAGGCCGCACTGTAGAAGGACTTCACTTGGTCGAGCGTGCCGCCGACAGCGGCCAATTCGATATAGTCGAGCTTGCCAGTCTTGCGCATGGTCGTCTCCAAAATTTGTTCTTGGTATGTTCTATACGACGCGACTGGTGGCTGCAAGGGTGTCGGGGCACCACTTCATTAATCGATTGTAGGGCATGCCGTGGCGGAACTGTGCCTTGCCTTTCGCAGCGCAGCATCCTATCGCTCGGCCCAGAAGCGGGCGGAGGCCACCGTCTCGTTCCACACTCAGTCGGCGAGGAGAAGGCATGACCAAGTGGGTCTACAGGTTTGGCGACGGTGCAGCTGAGGGGCGCGCGAGCGACCGCGACCTGCTCGGTGGCAAGGGGGCGAATCTCGCCGAGATGTGCAGCCTCGGCCTGCCGGTACCGCCCGGTTTCACCATCACAACCGCGGCCTGCAACTGGTTTTATGCCAATGGCCGGAGCTATCCCGAGACACTTGAAGCCGATGTCCGCTCGGCCCTCGACCATATCGGTGCGATCACCGGCCGCCGCTTCGGCGATCCCGAAAACCTGCTGTTGGTCTCGGTGCGCTCGGGCGCCCGGGCCTCGATGCCGGGCATGATGGACACCGTGCTCAATCTCGGCCTCAACGACGTCACCGTCGAGGCGCTGGCGGTGGATGCGGGCGATGCGCGCTTTGCCTATGACAGCTATCGCCGCTTCATCACCATGTATTCCGACGTGGTGCTCGGCCTCGACCACGAAGTCTTCGAGGAACTGCTCGAGGAGGAAAAGGCGCGCCTCGGCTACGAACTCGACACCGAGTTCACCGCGCCGCAGTGGCAGGATGTCATCAAGCTCTACAAGGCCAAGGTCGAGGAAGAGCTTGGCCGCGCCTTCCCGCAGGATCCGCACGAGCAGCTGTGGGGCGCCATCGGTGCCGTGTTCCAGAGCTGGATGAACCATCGCGCCATCACCTATCGCCGCCTCCACGACATTCCTGAAAGCTGGGGCACTGCGGTCAATATCCAGGCCATGGTGTTCGGTAACATGGGCGAGACCTCGGCGACGGGCGTCGCCTTCACGCGCAACCCGTCGACCGGCGAAAAGATGCTCTATGGCGAGTTCCTGGTGAACGCGCAGGGTGAAGACGTGGTGGCCGGCATTCGCACGCCGCAGAATATCACCGAAGGCGCGCGCATCGCCGCCGGCTCCGACAAGCCCTCGCTGCAGAAGCTGATGCCTGAGGCGTTCAACACGTTCGTTGCGATCTCCAATCGCCTCGAAAAGCACTACCGCGACATGCAGGATCTTGAATTCACCATCGAGCGCGGCAAGCTGTGGATGCTGCAGACCCGTTCGGGCAAGCGGACCGCCAAGGCAGCCCTCAAGATCGCCGCCGAGATGGCGGGCGAAGGACTGATCACCACTGACGAGGCGATCTGCCGGATCGACCCTTCGGCGCTCGACCAGTTGCTACACCCGACCATCGATCCGAAGGCGCAGCGCGAGGTCATCGCTGTTGGCCTGCCGGCGTCGCCGGGTGCCGCCACCGGCGAGATCGTGTTCTCCTCCGACGAGGCCGAGGAGCTGAAGTCGGCCGGGCGCAAGGTCATCCTGGTGCGCATCGAGACCAGTCCCGAAGACATCCACGGCATGCATGCCTCCGAAGGCATCCTGACGACGCGCGGCGGCATGACCAGCCACGCGGCGGTGGTTGCCCGCGGCATGGGCAAGCCATGCGTTTCGGGCGCGGGCTCGCTGCGCGTCGACTATCGCGCAGGCACGCTGATCACCATGGGCCACACCTTCCGCAAGGGCGACATCATCACCATCGACGGCTCCAACGGCCAGGTGCTGAAGGGCTCGGTGCCGATGCTGCAGCCGGAACTATCAGGCGATTTTGCCGCGATCATGGAATGGGCCGATGTGGCGCGCCGCATGAAGGTGCGCACCAATGCCGAGACGCCGGCGGATGCGCGCATGGCGCGTTCCTTCGGTGCTGAAGGCATCGGCCTGTGCCGCACTGAACATATGTTCTTCGACGGTGATCGCATCGTTGCCATGCGCGAGATGATCATCGCGGATACCGAAAAGGACAGGCGCGTAGCCCTTGCCAAGCTGTTGCCGATGCAGCGTTCGGACTTCATCGAGCTGTTCGAGATCATGGCCGGCCTGCCGGTGACGATCCGTCTGCTCGATCCGCCACTGCACGAGTTCCTGCCCAAGACCGAGGAAGAGATTGCCGAAGTCGCGGCTGCGATGAATGTGTCGGCCGACAAGCTCCGGCAGCGCACGGAAGCGTTGCACGAGTTCAACCCGATGCTCGGCCATCGTGGCTGCCGTCTCGCCGTTTCTTATCCAGAGATCGCCGAGATGCAGGCGCGCGCCATCTTCGAGGCTGCGGTCGAGGCTGGCAAGAAGACCGGCAGTCCTGTCGTACCCGAGATCATGGTGCCGCTGGTTGGCTTGATGAAGGAACTCGACTTCGTCAAGGCGCGCATCGATGCCGTCGCCCAGAGCGTGATGCAGGAGCAAGACACCAAGATCGACTATCTGACCGGTACGATGATTGAGCTGCCACGCGCCGCGATCCGGGCTCATGTCATCGCCGAGGCGGCCGAATTCTTCTCGTTCGGCACCAACGACCTGACCCAGACGACCTTCGGCATCTCGCGCGACGATGCGGCGTCGTTCCTGGAAACCTACCGCCAGAAGGGCATCATCGAGCAGGACCCGTTCGTTTCGCTCGACATCGACGGTGTCGGCGAACTGGTACGCATGGCGGCCGAAAAGGGCCGGGCGACGCGGCCCGAGATCAAGCTCGGCATCTGCGGCGAACATGGCGGCGACCCGGCATCGATCCACTTCTGCGAAAGCGTCGGGCTCGACTATGTGTCCTGCTCGCCATTCCGTGTGCCGATCGCACGGCTGGCGGCAGCGCAGGCCGCGGTGAAGGCGAAGCAGTAGGACGAAGGGTTACAAGTAGCTGGATCGGTTATGCCCATTTCGCAGTTTGGGTATAACCGACCGTATCAGATGATTTCGCCAAACAGGCGGCCGATTCCCGGCCGCTGCTTTAACGATGCGTTGATGGCTTCGCGCCACTTCGTGCCGTTAGCCAGTGCGGTTTCATAAGCGATTGCCAGTTCCTGAGGGCGGTCTTCAACCAGGACCTGGATCAGCGTCTCGGCTTGAGCCAGGTCTTTTGCAACTTTGGCCAAGCCCGGTCCGGTTCTCCTTTGGGCGACAATCAGCTTGTGCACGGCATAGCGTTCAGGTTTCGGTATCTGAACCAGCACTCCACTCCGATATAGCGCCACAGCAGGTATCGGCTCTGCGATCAGGAAATTCAGGAACGGAAGCGTCTGTGCGTATACGTTCAGCGGCTCAAGCCTGACGATTTCGCTTTTGCTCTGCATGCGAGGAGCAAGGAAGTCGACTATCGCTCCGCCGCCTTTCATCCGCCATCGCGTGGACCTCCCTTTCGGGTCAAGTCCTGGTGCTGGTTCCAATGATAGGGATTTGAACGTTTCGGCCAGCGATGGATCGACCTGATCATCGATGGCCAATTTGAGGTTCTCGAACGCGGCAACATCGACATCCTGCGTCACAGCGAGTGTGCCAGAAAAGGCAAATCCCAGTTCGGCGCTATAAAGCCGGAATGCGTGTGTTCCAACCAGCGTTCCACCCAGCCGAAACACGCCAACTCTCGCCATGGCATTTAGGATGCTCCCTGTCTGGCGATCGACAGTGGGTAAGCCAGCTGCACGAAGTTGCGCTACCAGGAGCGCGCAATTCCGTTCGAAGCTCTTGTTGTCGTCAATGTCTTCCCTGATCAACGCTATGCGCTGGCGAAGGTCTTCACTATCTGGGCCAATGTAACGGTCGACGGGTTTTTCGCCAATTTTTTGCCGAGCGTACCAGTATTTGCCTTGCGGAAGCTCCTTGAGGAAGGGCGTGCCGCCGACTGCCGTCACATCGTGCATGCGATGCGCTTCCAGAAGGTCTTGATAGGAGGTGTGAGTCGAAAGTGGGAAACGCATGGTGATACCCTACGGTAATATTTCGCGTAGGGTACAAAAAATACCCTACGCAGGCAACTTGCGTAGGGTATTGCCTGGCAGCCGCCTCAGCCAAATAGGCGCCACGGCCATCATCGCGCCAAGATTCGGGCGCCAGTGGCCGCGGTCTCAGACTGCAATTCCCGGAAATTCGCATGCGCATACTCGGCAGGTTTTTGATTGGCGTCGGTCTCGCGGCGCTGGTGAGTTCTTCAGCATCGGCTGCACTTCTCGAACCCCAATTGCACCTCAGACCCTCCACCGAAGCGACCCCACGCGTGGCCGTGACGCTCGACGCATGCGGCGGCAAGACCGACGCACGCATCCTCTCGGCACTCGTCGACAACAAGATACCGGCGACCATCTTCGTTACCGGCAAATGGCTGAAGCGCAACGCAGAGGCGCTCGCGGTCATGAGAGCGCATCCGGACCTGTTCGAACTGGAAAATCACGGTGCCGAGCATGTCCCCGCGGTCGACACGCCGCGCAGAATCTACGGGCTGAAAAGCGCGGGCAGTACCGAGGCGGTGCAGGCCGAGGTCGTGGCCGGAGCGTTGGCGTTGACCGATCGCGGCGAGCCGGCGCCGAAATGGTTTCGCGGCGCCACCGCGCAATACAGTAAGTCGTCGATAGCGTTGATCCGCAGCCTTGGCTTCAGGATTGCCGGCTATTCGATCAATGGCGACGGCGGCTCGCTGCTCGGTGCGCGTGAGACCGAACGCCGCGTCTCCGCGGCCAAGGATGGTGACGTCATCATCGCCCACATCAACCAGCCCACCCACGCCGCAGGCGGCGGGCTCGTCAAAGGCTTGCTGGCGCTCAAGGCAAAGGGCTACGCCTTCGTGCGGCTGGACGATGTCGAGGATGACGGCACCGACGACACGACGAACTGACGCCGTCGCGTCGTGAATTCAGGCCGCGGCGCGGAAGGCCTCGACCACGCCGACATAGGCTTCGGCGAGTTTGGCCAAGGGGCTGTTGCTGCGGCTGGCCGATTCGACCTTCAGCTTGCCACCGGTCACGGGCAGTGAGAGCAGCAGGAACTGGCGCCTGGCGCCGTCACCAATAGATGCCGCGGCAACGTGCCTGTCCTCGCCGGCTTCATCGAGACGCATCTTGAAAAGCAGGATGCCTCCGACAGCCTCGAGCGCATCATCGACCATGTGGGCGAACTCGGACTCCGAGACGCTACCCGGAGCTATGGAGGGCGCCGCAATGGTCGCGGCCCCTGCGTCCTCGGTGGCCAGGTCTTCGGGGGCAAGCCCCAGGGGGGTGGCAACGTCCGCCGATGGTGTTTCCGTTTCGGCTGGAGTCTCGGTCGCGACCACGACCGCAGCAGCTTCCGTTTCCGGAAGCACGGCAGTTTCGTCGGACAGCTCTTGGGCGGAAAGCTCAATATCGGCGGTTGCTTGCAAAACCGGCTCGGATGCAGCCTCGACAACGGCTTCACCGACGTCAGAAACCTCAAGAGCGCCGTCGCCAGCCTTTTCGACTGTGATCGGATCTTGCTCAAGCGTTTCAGCGACGCTGTCCAACTGAGCCTCTGGCTCTTGCGACGACGCTTCATGCTGCGGCAGGGCTTCGTCCTCCGCGCGGGGATGCGTATCCATGTGATCCCTCACAATATCTTACCAATCCCGCCAGCCGGTAACAAAGGTTAACCGGGACCGTGGCCGCAATATGGCCGCTGGCGTTTTGCCGGCTTGGCTTACCTTTGGTCAGGCTGGACAATCCTCGTATTGCGCCCAAAATGGCTGGATACGATCTGGGAGGATCCACATGCTCGGACTGATGCAGGAGTGGCCGCTGCTATGCCACAAGATCATTGACCATGCAGCCCGGCAGCACCCGCATCGGGAGATCGTGTCGCGGTCGATCGAGGGGCCCATTGTCCGCACCAACTATGTCGAGCTGCGCACGCGGTCGCTGCAGGTAGCGCAGCGACTAGAGCGCGACGGCTACAAGTTCGGCGACCGGATCGCCACGCTGGCATGGAACTCGGCGCGGCACATGGAGGCCTGGTACGGCATCATGGGCATCGGCGCTGTCTACCATACGCTCAACCCGCGCCTGTTCCCTGAACAACTCGTCTGGATCATGAACCACGCGCAGGACCAGGCCCTGTTCGTAGACCTGACATTTTTGCCGCTGGTCGAGAAGATCGCGCCGCAAGTGCCCACGCTCAAACGCATCATCGTTTTGGCCGATGCCGCGCATTTGCCGCCGACAGCACTGCCGAATGTCGTCGCCTATGAGGAGTGGCTGGCGGAGGCCGACGGCGACTTTGCCTGGAAGTCGCTCGACGAACATGCGGCGGCCGGTATGTGCTACACCTCGGGCACGACGGGCGACCCCAAGGGCGTCGTCTACAGCCACCGCTCCAACGTGCTGCATGCGATGATCGCGGTAATGCCCGACGCCATGGGCATCTCAGTGCGCGATGTCGTCCTGCCTGTCGTGCCGATGTTCCACGCCAATGCCTGGGGGCTTGCGCAAAGCGTGCCGATGGTGGGCGCCAAGCTCGTCATGCCAGGCGGCAAGATGGACGGGGCTTCGATCTACGAGTTGCTTGATAGCGAACGCGTCACCTTCACCGCCGCCGTTCCGACCGTCTGGCTGATGCTGCTGCAGCACCTGGAGGAAACCGGCAAGAAGCTGCCGTATCTTAACAAGGTCGTGATCGGTGGATCAGCTTGTCCGCGGATGGTAACGGAGAAGTTCGAGCGCAACTATGGTGTCGAGGTCATTCACGCCTGGGGCATGACGGAGATGTCGCCTCTCGGCACCTTGTGCACGATCAAGCCGGAATACGATGACCTCGAAGGCAACGACCGGCTGAACATCCAGCAGAAGCAGGGTTATACGCCGTTCGGCGTCGAGATGAAGATCACCGATGACGACAACAAGGAACTGCCCTGGGATGGCAAGACCTTTGGCCGCCTCAAGGTGCGCGGCCCGGCGGTCTCGGGTTCGTATTTCGGCGGCGCCAGCGCCGAGCAGTTCGATACCGATGAGTGGTTCGACACCGGCGATGTCGCCCATATCGACGAACATGGCTACATGCAGATCACCGACCGTTCCAAGGACGTGATCAAGTCGGGCGGCGAGTGGATTTCCTCGATCGAGCTCGAAAACCTGGCGGTCGGACATCCCGATGTCCAGGAGGCTGCGGTGATCGGGGTCAAGCACTCGCGCTGGGAAGAGCGTCCGCTGATGGTGATCGTGCGCAAGCAGGGCAGGGAGCCGGAAAAATCCGAAATTCTGGCCTTCCTCAACGGCAAGGTCGCCAAGTGGTGGATGCCCGACGATGTCGCTTTCGTCGACGAAATCCCCCACACCGCGACCGGGAAAATCCTGAAGACGGCGCTGCGCGAGAAATTCAGGGATTACCGGCTGCCGACGGACACTGCCGCGTAAGCAAGTTCATGTGCGGGAAGGGGGCACAAGGCGCCTTTCCGCTTCAACCGGCGCAGGAAACCCTCTAGTTTGGCCTGGCAGCGACTTCCGCCGTGGGGACGGCGTGCTGCCATGTCTGCTGGGTGGGTAACGGGGTTTCATGGCTGAGTTCCAAACGAGATATCATGAACTGCGCACCACGCGTTCGGCAGGGCTGTCGCGAGGCATGGCATCGTTTTCGGCGGTTCTGCTGATCACCGCGGTTCTCGGCCATCGCCGTGGCCTGGTCGACACCACGGCCTTTTTCTGGGTGCTCGGCATTGTCGCGCTGCTCGCCGCTTTCGCGTTGCTGCTGTCCGGCTTTGCCTTTTCGCGGCTGTGGAAATTCGGCGATCGGGGCGGGCACGACCTGGCCTTCGGTGCCCTGCTGGGGTTGGCGGTGCTCGCGCCGTTCGGCTTCGTCGCCTATCAGATCGCCACCTTGCCCATGCTCCGCGACATCTCGACCGATGCCGACGATCCGCCGGCGCTGACGGCGGCGGTGTCGCTGCGAACGCCAGCGATGAACAGTCTTGAGTTGCCATCGGCAGGCGAACGCACCTTGCAGGCCCAGGCCTATCCGCTGGTTGCAAGCAGGCGCTATGACCTGTCGCTTGACCAGGTGCTGCAAAGTGTTTCGACCGTGCTCGGCCGTCAGGGTTGGGAGATTGTGGTGCCGCCGCCGGCCGCCGACAAGGCTGCGGGCGAAGTCGACATCGAAGCGGTGGCGCGGACCTTCATCCTCGCTTTGCCTTCAGATGTGGCCATCCGACTAGTGGATGACGGCGATTCGACGTTCGTCGACATGCGCTCGGCCTCGCGCTACGGCCGGCACGACCTTGGCGAAAACGCGGAACGCATCACAGGCTTCTTGGCCGAACTCGACCAGGAAATCGCTAACCAAGCCGGAACCGCCACGACGGCGACGCCGGAGCAGTAGCTTTATTTCACCAGCGAATAGACGCTGTCGATCGCCGGGGCCTCGTTGCTGACAGCCTGACCGCGTCCGACAAGATCCTCGAGGTGAGCGAGCACTGAAAGCCCGGCGGCGCCGTAGAGGCTGGGATCGGTGTTGCGATAGATCGCGCGCACGATATCGGGAATCGAACTGTCGCCTGCAGCAAGGCGTTCAAGGATCGCGGCTTCGCGCATCTTGCGGTGCTCTTTCAGCCCGCGCACGAATGTCTGTGGCGCCGCGACCGGGCCGCCATGGCCGGGCAGATAGGTGCTGTCGTCGCGCTCGATGAGCTTGTCGAGCGATGCCATGTAATCCGACATCGCGCCATCTGGCGGCGCGACGATCGAGGTCGACCAGGCCATGACGTGGTCGGCGGAAAACAGGATGCCGCTGCCTTCAAGCGCGAAAGCGGCGTGATTCGCCGCATGACCAGGGGTCAGCACCGTGCGCATGCGCCAGTCATCGCCATCGACGATCTGACCGTCGGCGACAGTGAGGTCAGGAGCGAAGTCGGTGTCGCTGCTGGCATCGAGTGGCGCGACTTCGCCGATGCGCAGCGGCCGTGCCGAGCGGTGCGGCCCTTCGGCGACCGTTACGGCGCCGGTCAGCTCTTTCAGCCGTGCCGCCAGCGGCGAGTGGTCCCGATGGGTGTGGCTGACGAAAATATGGCTGACGGGCCGGCCGGCAATGGCGCGAACCAGCGCTTCGAGATGCGCGTCGTCGTTTGGTCCTGGGTCAAGAACCGCCAGTGTGTCCGTGCCGATGATGTAGCTGTTGGTGCCGTGGAAGGTGAAGGCGCTTGGATTGTTGGCGGTGATCCGCACAACGCCATCGGCGACGGGAACAGCTTGGCCGTAGGCGGGATCGAAGCGTGTGTCGAAATCGAGAGACATGGCCAGCCGATATCTGTGAGTTCGAGGTGCCGTTGGCAAATTCGTTTGCCGCTTAGCATGGAAGACAATATAGGGAAAACCATGTTTGGCGTGCCTTGGCGCGCATACCACAAGGGGATTTACATGGCCGCTGCCTCCAGTTCCACCGCGCTCATCTCTGCGGCATTGCCTGAAAAGGGCGCCATGCGTCTGGCGACCCAGCTTCTGCTAGCAGTTGCAGGCTCGCTGCTCCTTATCGCCTCGGCCAAGACCAAGGTCGTGCTCGGACCGGTCGACCTGTCGCTGCAGACGCTGGCCGTGCTCGGCATCGGCGCGGCCTATGGCCTGCGCCTCGGCGTGGCGACGCTGCTGCTCTACATGGCGCAGGGCGCCATGGGCTATCCGGTGTTCCAGAGCACGCCTGAAAAGGGCCTCGGCATTGCCTACATGCTCGGCTCGACCGGCGGCTATCTGCTGGGCTTCGTTGCCATGGCGGCTATTGTCGGCTGGGCCGTTGACCGCGGCTGGGGCCGCAGCATCGTCAAGATGCTTGGCGCGATGCTCGTCGCGGAATTCTTCATGATGGCGCTCGGTTTCTCTTGGCTCTCGCTGCTGATCGGCGCGGAGAAGTCGTGGCAGTTCGGCGTCGTGCCGTTCATCGTGCCGGACCTGATCAAGGTGGCGCTGGCGGCCGCGGCTGTTCCGGCCATCTGGGCGCTGCTGCCCAAGAAGGGCTGATCCGCTCGCAACCGACCTCTGGTTTTAGCAACGCCCCGGCCTTAGAAAGGCCGGGGCGTTTTGCATTTGAAGAGCATTGAATTCATGACCGTTCTCGTCACCGGCACGGCCGGCTTCATCGGTTTCCATGTCGCCCGGCGCCTGCTGGCCGATGGTTATGAGGTCGTCGGCTTCGACAGCGTGACCGACTACTATGACACGTCGTTGAAGCGGGCGCGGCTGGAGATACTCGCCGAACATGGCGATTTCCGCTTCATCCAGGCCGATCTGGCCGATGCGGGGGCGGTGAAATCCGCGTTCGAATGCCGGCCGGAGATCGTGATCAACCTCGCGGCACAGGCCGGCGTGCGTTATTCGCTCGACAATCCGCAAGCCTACATCGATGCCAACGTCACCGGCTTCCTCAATATCCTCGAGAACTGCCGCGCAACGAACCCAAAGCACCTGATCTATGCCTCGTCGAGTTCGGTCTATGGCGGCAACAAGAAGCAGCCCTATTCGCCGCGCGATGGCGTCGACCATCCCGTCAGCCTGTATGCCGCGACCAAGAAGGCCAATGAGCTGATGGCGCATACCTACAGCCATCTGTTTGGCGTGCCGGCAACGGGCCTGCGCTTCTTCACTGTCTACGGGCCATGGGGCCGGCCTGACATGGCCTATTACAAATTCACCCGCGCGATCTTCGCCGGTGAGACCATCGACGTTTACAATAAAGGCGATATGTACCGCGACTTCACCTATGTCGACGACATCGTCGAAGGCATCGTGCGCCTGATCGATCTGCCGCCCAACGCCGACCCGGACTATGACATCGCTGCCGGCGGTGCGTCGGGCAGCTGGGCGCCGCATCGAGTCATGAACATCGGCAACCGCCGCAAGGAGCATCTGATGGAGATGATCCGCATTCTCGAGCGCGCGACGGGCCGCGAGGCGGTGAAGAACTTCATGCCGCTGCAGCCGGGCGACGTGCTCAGCACCTGGGCCGATGTCAGCGACCTCGAAGCATTGATCGGCGAGCTTCCGCACACGCCGATCGAGGAGGGGCTCGTCCGCTTCGTTGACTGGTACGGCAGGTACTACCGCGTCCAGTAGAGGGCGGGCCGCCAGTCAGACGTACTGGCCTCCGGTGGCGGCAGAACCGCTGGTTCCGCCAGGCAGGTAGCTCGCTCCGCCACCATTCGTGTCGATGACTGAGTTGGTCGTGACGCTGTAGCGGGTGCCAGTTGCGGTACCCGAGAAGGTGTTGCCGTTTATCTGCAGCAGTGATCCGGAGAAGATCCCCGCGAACCAGTTTGAGAAGGCCGGTGTGCCGGTGATGGTGATCGTCCGCCCGATGTTCGAGATGACCGCGCCGAGCGTCGCGTAGATATGCGCCACCGCTCCACCTGAAATGCTGTAGTTGCCGTAAGACTTCAGGATTCCACCAAACCCGACCTGCAGGTGCACGGACGAGGTTCCGCTGAATGCACCAAACTCGATGTTCGACCATTCGACGGCCGAGTTTTCACAATAGACCCCGGCGATGAAGTTACCTGTATTGGTGAGTTTCATGCCGGCGACTCGCCAGCGTCCGGTGACGTTGATTGCGGAGAAGTTGAATCCGGTCGTCAGAGACGAAGTCACATTGGACGGGGTGATCAAATCCCCCTGGATGGTGATTGGTCCTGTCCCAACGTAACTTTTGAACAAGACGGCGTCAGCATATGTACCGGCGCCAACCTGTATTGTCGCGTGGTAGATCGAGAGGTCGAGGGCAGCGACGGTGTCGACAGCCTTTTGGATGGTCAGGAAGGCCCCGCCAGCATTGTTGACAAGGCCGGTGTTGCTGTTGGAGCCATCGGTGCGAACGTAGTACGTCCGGTTGGCAGTGAGCAGTTCGCGGACATGCCGCCTGGCCACTGCCTGGTTCTGGTCGGTCAGCGTCAGGCCTGCCGGCAGCAACACGCGCCCATCGGTGCGACTGATTTTCAGCGCCTCAGTCCAGGCAGAGCCATCTGGTGAAACCTTGACGTGCCAGTCGTCATCACCGGCGAGGCCGAATTCGGCGCGGCCCGAATAACCTGTCTGATACAGCAGCGAGGCATTGTCGCCGGCGGCCGCCTTGTTGATCTTGACCTGCTGGCCGGCACCCTGATTGTCGAACAGCACAGCCTGGCTTTTCACGGCAAGCCTGTTGGTCGCATCCGCGGTCGTGTTCACGCCGACCATGCTGGCCGGATTGATGCCGAGTGCGACCGCATCGAGCCAGCTTGTGCCATCAAAGGCGAAGATGCGCTGTTCGTCGGCGACCCAGGCGAGCCAACCCTTGACCGGTATGTGGAAGGCCCAGACGCCGTCCTGCCAGGCAGCGACCTGGCCACTCTTTCCAGTCCAGCCGCCCGTGGCCGCGGCAGCTACAATGTAGCGGTCCCCCTCAACTGGGAGTGGCGGCGGGGCTGCCAGATGCCGGTCGAGCACCGAAAGCTGCACGACGACGTCGAGCGCCAGCAGCGCCTCGTTGTGGGTGACGTGCTTTTGCGCTTGCGAAGGCATGATGAAGGGCATTTTCAGGTTGGTCGTTTGTTCCAAGGCGGGCTCCTGTCGTTGGCATCCCGCAATGATACGGCCCTTCGAAAGGGCGTGGAAAAACAGCTCTGTCTATCCACGCTTCGAGCCGACAGGAATCATTGTCTTGCGAGGTCGCGACATAACTATCTGTCCGTGGACAAATTTGGCGCCAGGAGCCGCCGCCTGACTGCGCCATGGAATTGCATTCCAGAAGATGCGGAACGCGGGCAAAAACTGACTGTGCAGACAGTGCATTTTGGTCGTGGGCTGCTTGCGACGCAGCTAATTTGTGCGACACTGCAACCAATCGGTCGTTTCGGCACAAAAACCGCGGCCAAGGAACGATTTCCGAAGGCTTTTCAATGCTTGCCAGACTGACTCACCTGGACCGTCTCGAGGCGGAGGCGATCCACATTTTCCGTGAGGTCGCTGCCACTTTCACCAAGCCTGTGATGCTCTATTCCGTGGGAAAGGATTCCTCGGTCCTGCTGCATCTGGCGATGAAGGCCTTCTATCCCGCCAAGCCACCATTCCCGTTCCTTCATGTCGACACCACGTGGAAGTTCCGTGAAATGATCGAGTTCCGCGATGCGATGGCGCGCGAACTCGGCTTCGACCTGCTGGTCCATGTCAATCCGGATGGTGTCCGCGACAATATCAATCCGTTCGATCACGGCTCGAACACGCATACCCACGTGATGAAGACTGTTGGGCTGCGTCAGGCGCTCGACAAATACGGCTTCGATGCGGCCTTTGGCGGCGCCCGCCGCGATGAGGAGAAGTCGCGCGCCAAGGAGCGCATCTTCTCCTTCCGCAACGCCCAGCATGCCTGGGATCCGAAGAACCAGCGCCCGGAAATGTGGAAGATATTCAACACCCGCGTCGCTGCAGGTGAATCGATCCGCGTCTTTCCGCTGTCCAATTGGACTGAGCTCGATATCTGGCAGTACATCCTGCAGGAAAATATCCCGATCGTGCCGCTGTATTTCGCCAAGCTTCGCCCGGTGGTCGAGCGCGACGGCATGCTGATCCTTCGCGACGACGACCGCATGAAGCTGCAACCGGGCGAGGTGGTGGAAAACAAGCTGGTGCGCTTCCGCACGCTGGGTTGCTACCCGTTGACCGGCGCGATCGAATCCGACGCCGACAGTCTCGAAGGCATCGTCAGCGAGATGCTGACGGCACGCACGTCGGAGCGGCAGGGACGCCTCATCGACCGCGACGAAGCCGGTTCGATGGAAAAGAAGAAGCGCGAAGGATATTTCTGAGAATGCGCCACGCCATGGCCACCAAGGTCGAGACTGCTGAAAGCGTCCGCGAGTATCTCGCTGGCCAGGAGCAGAAATCGCTCCTGCGCTTCCTGACCTGCGGTTCGGTAGATGACGGCAAGTCGACGCTGATCGGCCGGCTTTTGTCCGACACCAAGCAGATATTCGAGGACCAGCTCGCAGCACTGGAGCGCGACTCGCGCAAGCACGGCACAACTGGCGAGGACGTCGATTTCGCGCTTCTGGTCGACGGTCTGGAGGCCGAGCGCGAGCAGGGCATCACCATCGACGTCGCCTACCGCTTCTTTGCCACGCCGAAGCGCAAGTTCATCGTCGCCGATACGCCCGGCCATGAGCAATACACGCGTAACATGGCAACCGGCGCCTCGACTGCCGATCTTGCCATTGTTCTGGTCGACGCGCGCCAGGGCGTGCTGCGCCAGACGCGCCGGCATTCGATCATCGCCTCGCTGCTCGGCATCAGGAACATCGTCGTTGCGATCAACAAGATTGACTTGGTCGGCTTCGATGAGGGCGTTTTTGAACGCATCACGGCTGAATATGCGGCCTTTGCCGAGAGCCTCGGTTTCAAGTCGATAGTGCCGATTCCGATGTCCGCGCGCTTCGGCGACAATGTAACGCGGCGCTCGGACAAGATGGGCTGGTACTCCGGCCCCACGCTCATCGAGCATCTTGAAACGGTCGTGGTCGAAGAAGAGGCGGTCGAGCGCCCGTTCCGCTTCCCGGTGCAATATGTGAACCGTCCCAATCTGGACTTCCGTGGCTTTGCCGGCACCATCGCTTCGGGTTCGATTTCGCAGGGCGACGAGATCGTCGTCGCAAAATCGGGCAAACCTTCCACGGTCAAGCGCATCGTCGCTCATGGCGGTGACCTGCGCACGGCAGTCGCGGGCCAGGCGGTTACGCTTGTTCTCGACGACGAAGTCGAGATTTCGCGCGGCAACATACTGGTGGCGCCGAATGCCCGTCCGCATGTCGCCGACCAGTTCGCCGCCAACGTCGTCTGGTTCGACGAAGCGGCGCTGCTGCCCGGCCGCTCCTATATCCTGCGCACTGAGACGGACCAGGCGAGCGCGACGGTCACGGAGCTCCAGTACCGTGTCAACGTCAACGATTTCGCCCGCGAAGCGGCGAAGGCGCTGGAGATGAACGAAGTCGGTGTTTGCAACATCTCGACCCAGTCGCCCGTGGCTTTCGACAATTTCGCCGACAATCGCACAACCGGCGCCTTCATTCTGATCGACCGCATCACCAACGCCACTGTCGGCGCCGGCATGATCCTGAATCCGCTGCGCCGGGCCGGGAACATCCACTGGCAGTCGCTCGACGTGACCCGAAAGGCGCGCGCTGAACACAAGAACCAGCGTCCCTCGGTGCTGTGGTTTACCGGCCTGTCCGGTTCGGGCAAGTCGACGGTTGCCAATCTGCTCGAGAAGAAGCTGCACGCTGCCGGCCGCCACACCTATGTCCTCGATGGTGACAACGTCCGCCACGGCCTCAACCGCGATCTCGGCTTTACCGACGAAGACCGCGTCGAGAACATCCGCCGCGTTGCTGAAGTAGCCAAGCTGATGGCCGATGCCGGCCTGATCGTCATCGTTTCCTTCATCTCGCCTTTCCGTGCGGAGCGTCGTATGGCGCGCGAACTGATGGGGCAGGGCGAATTCGTCGAGGTGTTTGTCGACACGCCGTTCGAAGAGTGCGCTAGGCGAGATACCAAGGGGCTTTATGCTCGTGCGCTGGCTGGCGCGATCAAGAATTTCACTGGCGTCGATTCACCCTATGAAACGCCCGAGAATCCTGAGATTCATCTCCAGACCCTCGGCAAGACCCCTGAAGAGATGGTCGAGACGGTCGAGCACTGGCTGAATGAGCGAGACATTGCAGAGCATCAAAACGACGACGGTGGCGGCATCTGACGAAGCCATACTCGCGCTGTTCGAGCGCCTGGCGGTCGAAGCCGGGCAGGCGATCATGGAAGTCTACAATTCCGAGATCACGGTGACGGACAAGGCAGACGCCTCGCCCGTCACGCAAGCCGACAGGGCTGCCGAGAAGATCATCCTCGAAGGATTGCGGGCAGCCTTTCCAGCAGTGCCTTGCGTTGCCGAGGAAGAGACATCGGAGGGTGTCGTTGCTCCTGACCTCGGTCGGGCGTTCTTCGTGATCGACCCGCTCGATGGTACTAAGGAATTCGTCAAGCGGCGCACCGACTTCACCGTCAATATCGCGCTGGTCCGTGACGGAGCCCCTGAAATTGGCGTCGTCTACGCGCCGTGCACTGGCCGCTTCTTTGCAGGCAGGCCGGGAAAGGCGGAAGCGTATGAGATCACCGAAGGCAAGGCTTCCGTGCGCCGCCAGATCCATGTGCGCGAAGGGCGCGAGCCGCTGACTATCGTCGCCAGCCGCTCGCACCTGACGCCGGAGACGGAAGCCTTCATCAAGCGGGTTCATGCCGCCGAGATCGTCTCGGTCGGATCGTCGCTGAAGTTCTGCTTGCTGGCCGCGGGCGAGGCCGACATCTATCCGCGCTTCGGCAGGACGATGGAGTGGGATACGGCTGCGGGCGATGCAGTGTTGCGCGCCGCGGGTGGCAGCACGCATACGCTTGACGGTGCGTCGCTGGTCTATGGCAAGCGCAACCAAGCCAGCGATGCGGATTTCGCCAATCCGCATTTCGTGTCGAGCGGCCGGATCATCGACCCGGCCTTCATGTTCTGACCTGAGAGCCGCGCTTACTCGGCCGCTATCTTGGCTGAGTTGGAGCCGACATAGTTGCGGATCGTCGAAATGATCCGGTCCTGGTCGGCTTCACTAAGATAGGGATGCATCGGCAGGCACAGGATGGTGCCCGGCACCGCATCCGACACCGGCAGGCCGCCCGTCACGCGCGGATAGTCGCGATAAGCGACCTGCACATGCAGCGGCTTCACGTAGTAGATGACCGACGGAATGCCCTCTGCCTGCAGATGTGCCTTCAGCCCGTCGCGGTCGACGGTCTCGATGGCATATTGCGCCCAGGCCGAACGGCCGCCGGAGGGAGCGCGAGAGGCTTTGACCACATCGCCGAGGCCATCGGCATAACGCTTGGCCACCGCCGCGCGCGCCTCCATCTCGTCTTCCAGGATGGCGAGCTTCTCGATCAGGATCGCCGCCTGCAGCGTGTCGAGGCGCGAATTCAGGCCGACATGGATGTTGTCGTACTGGGTCTCGCCCTTGCCGTGGAAGGCAAAGGAGCGCAGCTTCGCGGCGAACTCGTCGTCGTTGGTGAACATCGCACCGCCGTCGCCATAGCAGCCGAGCGGTTTGGCCGGGTAGAAGCTGGTGGCGGCGACATGGCCGTAGGCGCCGCACATCTTGCCATCCTGCGAGCCGCCGATCGACTGGGCGGCGTCCTCGATGACGAGCAGGTTCTCGCGCTTGGCGATGGCGTCGATGGCCGCGTAGTCTGCCGCGATGCCGAACAGGTCGACCGGGATGATCGCCTTCGGCTTCAGACGGCCTTCGGCCTTGATCATGGCGATCGCGGCTTCGAGGCTCTCGATGGAGATGTTGTAGGTGTCCGGCTCGATATCGACGAACACCGGCTCGGCCTTGGCAAGCGCCACCACCTCGGCGGTCGCAGCGAAAGTGAAGCTCGGCACGAACACGGCATCGCCCGGGCCGATGCCCGAGGCCAGCAGCGGCAGCAGAAGCGCGTCGGTGCCGTTGGCGCAGGCGATGACATGCTTGACGCCGACATACTTGGCGAGCTGGTTCTCGAATTCGGTGACTTCCGGACCGAGGATGTAGCGTCCCTCGTCGACAACCTTGTCGATAGCCGCCTTCAGACGGTCGCGGATTCGTTCGCGCTGCGCGCCGAGATCGATGAACTGCATTCTGGCCCCAAAACCCAATCGTTTCTTCGCGCCGCTGATAGCAGAGTTGCCGAGGGCGAAAAAGCCGAGCACCCTGCGGCATGCAAGGCGCGCCTGCGGTTCTTGTTACTTTCGGTTGCAGTGTTTTTGCGCCGAAAACGGCGGAAAACAGGGTTTTCTCGGCCGGCGCGGCTAAGCCGGCTTGGCGATGCGAAACATAAAGTGATCGATGAAACCGCCGGAAAACGTCCGTTTCAAGCCAGTTCGCGCCGCCAGGGCGGGTTTGCGCCGGCTCGCGACACGGTCACGGCCGCAGCGCGTGCACCGAGCGAAAGCGCGGTTTCGATGGCTGATTCCGAGAGCTGGGAGATCGCACCCTTGGTCAGGGCATTCTGTTCGTGCAGCGAGGCAAGGACACCGGCGTTGAAAGTATCGCCGGCGCCGACTGTGTCGACCACGGCCACCCGTTCTGGCGCTACCGACACGGAGTGCTTGGTGCTGTAGGCGGTGGCGCCCTTGCTGCCCTTGGTGACGATGACCAGCTTCGGGCCCTTCCGCAGCCAGGTGGCTGCAATCTCTTCATGGCTGCCGGTCTCGCCGAACCAGGCGAGGTCCTCGTCCGAAAGCTTGACGATGTCGGCCATGGCAAGCATTCGGCGCATCCGTTCGAGATGCGCCTGCTTGTCCTGGATGAAGCCCGGACGGATGTTGGGATCGAGCATCGTTACCCGGTTCTCGTGCTCACGCCGCATCAGTGCTTCGTAAGCCGAGCCGCACGGCTCCGGGATCAGGCTGATAGCACCGAAAAGCATCGCGTCGATGTCGTCGCCGAGCACCGGAAGATCGGCCTCGACCAGCATGCGTCCGGCGGTGTTCTCGTCGTAAAATGTGTATGTCGCATGGCCATCGTCGAGGCGCACGAACGCGAGCGTTGTGGGCCGCGCGGAGACATCGGCGTAACGCGAGCCGACATTGCTCGCGGCCAGAACCTCACGGATCTGCTGCCCGAAAAGGTCGGACGACAGCCCGGAGAAAAACTCGACCGGCACGCCGAGGCGGCCCAATGCGATGGCAGAGTTGAAGATCGCCCCGCCGGCGTAGGGTGCGAAGGCCGGCTCGCCGGCCTGGCTTTGCCGTGGCAGCATGTCGATGAGCGCTTCGCCGCAGCACAGGATCATGGCTTGCCGGTTCCCTTTGGATAGATGACGCCCTTGCGGACGATGACGTTGGCGTAAAGCCTTGGCTCGCTGGTGGCAATGATGGTGTGGGCCGCCTTGACGCGGCTGTAGAAGTCGTCGCCGGCGAGCGGAACGACCGCGAAGCCGGGCGCGCGATGCACGCAGACCGCTTCAATCTCCCCATGCACCGGATCGGTCAAGGCGGGGTCGCCCTTGACCGAGGATCGGAAAATCGCCTGCGGCACAAAATCGTCGACCGGCAGCACCTGAAGCACGGCGTCGAGAACAGGTATGAGGTCGAGACCGTCAGCACGGACGACACGGCGGCCATGTTCAAGGGCAGGGTAGTTGCCGTCGACGATTGCCAGTTCGTCGCCATGGCCCATCGCGCGCAGCGTGAACAGGAGCTCCGGTCCGAGCAGGGGAGGGATGCCGATGAGCATGTTCACGCCCCTCGCGACGGTGCGATCGAGCCGATAAGGAAACGTTCGGACAGTGGCAGGCTGGCGCCTCCGAGGGCACGGGCATGAATTCCCACTGTTCCTTCGCGCACGGAAGGGATGCGCAGGCCTTCAATGTCGATCGTGCCGATCGATGTCTGTACCGTGCGGACAATTCGCGCGCGGATCGCCGGCGGCATCCAGCCGTCGATGACAGCGCATTCGAAATCGATGACGGATGCGGATGCTACGATGGCGTAGGCCAGGGCGTCGGATGCACTTGCGATCCAGGCGTCGAGATCCGAGCCGAGGTCGCCCCATTCTTCCGGCGAGGTCCAGAGATAGCCAGCTTCGATGCCTTTGGCGTTCAGCGATTTTTCGAGCACCGCAATCGATGCGACATCGATCAGCTGGGTTGGCCTTCCGCCAGGGCCGGGCACCGGCATCGAGCCGAGCGCGCCGGCATTTCCGGTAGGGCCGCTGTAAAGCCTGCCGTTCAGCACGACGCCGCCGCCGGCAAAGGCGCCGATGTAGAAATAGACGAAGTCGCGCAAGCCGCCGATGTCGCCGAACACCAGCTCGGCACCGCAGGCCGAAGTGGCGTCGTTCTGCACGTAGACAGGGAAGGGAAACAGCGCTTGTAAGTCGCTGCGGATGTCGTGGTTGCGCCACTCCTCCATCACCTCGAGCGGCGCGCCTGCGGTATCGACCCAGTTCCACAGTTCGAATGGCATGGCGACGCCGAGCCCGGCGATGCGCTTGTCCTGCTCTCGCGTCAGGCTGGCGCGCATCTGGGCAATGCCTGATTTGACGAACTCGATGGTGTCGCGCGGGGTGGGGTAGCCATATGAATTCTGCAGCATTGCGCGGGTCTTGCCGAGAAAGTCGATGAGCACCAGTTCGGCACTGCGCCGGCCGATCTTGAGGCCGATGAAGAACGCGCCCTCGGGATTGAGCGCCATCGGGATGGAAGGCTGACCGATCTTGCCGCGTATGGGCTCTTGTCGCAGCAGCAGGCCTTCGACCTCCAGCTCCCGCATGATGACGGAGACGGTCTGCGCTGAAAGGCCGGTCATGCGTGCGATGTCGGATTTCGCCAGCGCACCGCTCTGCCGCACCAGCGACAGCACCAGCCGTTCGTTGTGATCGCGCATGCCGCTCTGGTTGGTGCCGCGCAGTTGCGGGCTTTCCCCAATCTCTGGCGTGCCGTGCCTCGAACTCCCGGCCTCCACCGGCTTCCTCCCGTCGTCTCAGCGGTTTTCTCTGAATCCGCAATTTTCTTTTGGGACAGAATGCGGGTCGACCGCAATTCTGTCAATAATAAATAAGAGTGATTTAATTATTGACTCGCGTTGCCGATTGGTGTTTCGTCAGGGCCGGATACTCGACTGGGAAGAGTGCACGAGCATCCGGAGCGGCACCGCTGGTGCGGGTCGCATGGTTTGGTTTTGGGAGGAGTACCCGATGAAATTTTCAGTTCTGAAGACGACTGTCTTTGGTGCGGCTGTTGCCGCGCTTGCAAGCATTGCTGCACCTGCATCTGCCGCTGATGTCGGCGCGTGCCTGATCACGAAGACCGACACCAATCCCTTCTTCGTCAAGATGAAGGAAGGTGCGACCGCCAAGGCGACCGAACTCGGCGTCACTCTGAAGAGCTACGCCGGCAAGATCGACGGCGACAGCGAAAGCCAGGTCGCGGCGATCGAGACCTGCATCGCCGACGGCGCCAAGGGCATCCTGATCACCGCTTCCGACACCAAGGGCATCGTGCCTGCGATCAAGAAGGCGCGCGACGCGGGTATCCTTGTCATTGCGCTCGACACCCCGCTCGAGCCCGCCGATGCGGCTGATGCCACCTTCGCCACCGACAACCTGCTTGCCGGCAAGCTGATCGGCCAGTGGGCCGCAGCCACCCTTGGCGACAAGGCCAAGGACGCCAAGGTTGCCTTCCTCGACCTGACCCCGTCGCAGCCGACGGTCGACGTGCTGCGCGACCAGGGCTTCATGATGGGCTTCGGCATCGACGTGAAGGACGCCAACAAGATCGGCGACGAGGACGATGCGCGCATCGTCGGCCATGACGTCACCAACGGCAATGAAGAGGGTGGCCGCAAGGCGATGGAAAACCTTCTCCAGAAGGATCCCGGCATCACCGTCGTGCATACCATCAACGAGCCTGCCGCTGCCGGTGCCTATGAGGCGCTCAAGGCCGTCGGCATGGAGAAGAACGTGCTGATCGTCTCCGTCGACGGCGGCTGCCCGGGCGTCAAGAACGTCCAGGACGGTGTCATCGGAGCGACCTCGCAGCAATATCCGCTGATGATGGCGGCGCTCGGCATCGAGGCGATCAAGAAGTTCGCCGACTCCGGCGAGAAGCCCAAGCCGACCGAAGGAAAGGACTTCTTCGACACCGGCGTTTCGCTGGTGACCGACAAGCCGGCCGCCGGCGTTGAATCGATCGACGTCAAGACCGGCCTTGAGAAGTGCTGGGGTTGATCTGACCGCCTGACGGCGTGACACTCTCTTGCAGACGAAGGGCGGCCCCTTGGTCGCCCTTCCTACAAGGGGGATGTGAAATCCCTGATGGGAGGAAACCGACATGACTGACGCTTCGGCAGATGCCAGGCGGCCGCAGGAGTTCGAGAAGGTTCTCTCGGCCAGCGACACGTCCGTGGCAAGCTTCGACACGCATACGCGGTCGCCGATCGAAAAGATCCAGCATTTCCTGCATTCCAATCCGGCAGCGGTGCCGCTGATCGTGCTGGTTGCCTCGATCGCGCTTTTCGGCGTGATCATCGGCGGCAAGTTCTTCTCCGCCTTCTCGATGACGCTGATCCTGCAGCAGGTGGCGATCACCGGCATCATCGGCGCCGCGCAGACGCTGGTCATCCTGACCGCCGGCATCGACCTGTCCGTCGGCGCAATCATGGTGCTGTCGTCGGTAGTGATGGGGCAGTTCACCTTCCGCTACGGCCTGCCGCCGTCGCTGGCGATCCTGTGCGGGTTCGCCGTCGGCGCTCTCTGCGGTTGGCTGAATGGTGTGCTCGTCTCCTACATGAAGCTGCCGCCGTTCATCGTCACGCTCGGCACCTGGCAGATCGTGCTGGCGACGAACTTCCTCTATTCGGCAAACGAGACGATCCGTTCCCAGGACATCGAGGCGCAGGCACCGATCCTCAAGTTCTTCGGCGAGAACTTCCGGCTCGGCAATGCCGTGTTTACCTATGGCGTCGTCGCCATGGTGCTGCTGGTGGCGGTCCTCTGGTACATCTTGAACCACACCGCCTGGGGCCGGCACGTCTATGCCATCGGCGATGATCCCGAGGCTGCCCAGCTTTCCGGCGTGCGCGTCAACAGGGTTCTTATCTCTGTCTACGTGATCTCCGGGCTGATCTGCGCCCTCGGTGGCTGGATGCTCATTGGCCGCATCGGCTCGGTTTCGCCGACTGCGGGCCAGTTCGCCAACATCGAATCCATCACCGCGGTGGTGATCGGCGGCATCTCGCTGTTCGGCGGGCGTGGCTCGATCCTCGGCATGCTGTTCGGCGCGCTGATCGTCGGCGTCTTCCAACTCGGCCTTCGGCTCATCGGCACCGACCCGCAGTGGACCTATCTGCTGATCGGCACCCTCATCATCATCGCGGTCGCAATCGACCAGTGGATCAGAAAGGTTGCAGGCTGATGGCTATCGAACCTCTTCTCACCGCACGCGGGCTGGTCAAGCGCTATGGCCGCGTCACCGCCCTGGATCAGGCCGATTTCGATCTCTACCCCGGCGAAATCCTTGCCGTGATCGGCGACAACGGCGCCGGCAAATCGTCGCTCATCAAGGCGATCTCGGGAGCCATCACTCCCGACGAAGGCGAGATCCGTCTCGAAGGCAAGGTGGTCAACTTCAAGGCGCCGATGGAGGCCCGCGATGCTGGCATTGAAACGGTCTACCAAAACCTCGCGCTGTCGCCAGCGCTGTCGATCGCCGACAACATGTTCCTCGGCCGGGAGATCCGGAAGCCCGGCATCATGGGCAACTGGTTCCGCATGCTCGACCGGGGCGCTATGGAAAAGCGGGCCCGCGAAAAGCTGACCGAACTCGGCCTGATGACCATCCAGAACATCAGCCAGGCCGTCGAAACACTTTCCGGCGGCCAGCGCCAGGGCGTGGCGGTGGCGCGTGCCGCGGCCTTCGGCTCCAAGGTCGTGATCATGGACGAGCCGACGGCGGCACTTGGCGTCAAGGAATCGCGGCGCGTGCTCGAACTGATCCTCGACGTGAAGCGCCGTGGCCTGCCGATCGTGCTCATTTCGCACAACATGCCGCATGTCTTCGAGGTCGCCGACCGCATCCATATCCATCGTCTCGGCCGCAGGCTGACGGTCATCGATCCGAAGGAATACACGATGTCGGATGCGGTGGCGTTCATGACCGGAGCCAAGGTGCCACCAGAGGCGGCGCTTGCCGCTGCCTGACCGGCCGGCCACAACCTCAGGTCTCCGCGTCGCGAGATATTGACGCGGAGATTTAAATCGATTGAGATCGCATTCGGAATGGCTAACATGAGTGTGGGAGGACAGGTGTCGGCTAGGGAGGCAAGTCAACAGTGGCCGAACAACATGCGAGAGGCGACATGACCCGCGCAGTGACCCCGAAAGTCCCCCAACCGCACCTTGGCGACACGAGCCCCGAGGCATTGGCTGCCGAAATCCTGAGCGCGCTGAAGTACCGGCTCGGCAAGGACGCGACAGTTGCCACTGACTACGACTGGCTGACTGCGTCGATCAAGGTCGTGCGCGACCGCATCGTCGACGAGTGGATTTCCTCGACCAAGGAGGCCTACGACCAGAGCGCCAAGCGGGTTTATTACCTCTCGCTGGAGTTCTTGATCGGCCGCCTGATGCGCGACGCCTTCTCCAACCTCGGCCTGATGGACGCAATGCGCGAGGCACTTGCCTCGCTCGGCGTCGAGTTCGATGTCATCGCCAAGCTCGAGCCCGATGCTGCGCTCGGCAATGGCGGCCTTGGTCGGCTCGCTGCCTGCTTCATGGAAAGCATGGCGACCGTCGACATTCCGGCCCATGGTTATGGCATTCGTTACGCCAACGGCATGTTCCGCCAGGAAATCCATGACGGCTGGCAGGTCGAACTGCCCGAGACATGGCTCGAACATGGCAACCCTTGGGAGTTCGAGCGCCGCGAGCGGGCTTTCGAGGTCGGCTTCGGCGGTTCGGTCGAATCCATAACGGCGCCGGATGGCCGGCTCGAACGGCATGTCTGGAAACCCACCGATCGCGTCCTGGCGGTCGCTTACGACACCCCGGTGGTTGGCTGGCGCGGTGCGCGTGTCAACACGCTGCGCCTGTGGTCGGGCATGCCGCTCGACCCGATCCTGCTCGACAAGTTCAACGCCGGCGACCACATCGGTGCGCTTGCCGAGAGCAACAAGGCCGACGCGCTGTCACGCGTGCTTTATCCCGCGGACTCGCACAAGGCCGGCCAGGAACTGCGGCTGCGTCAGGAATACTTCTTCTCGACCGCTTCGCTGCAGGACATTCTGCAGCGGCACATCAGCAAGTATGGTGACCTGCTGTCCTTGCCCGACAAGGCGGCGATCCATCTCAACGACACCCATCCCGCCGTCGCCGTACCTGAATTGATGCGCCTGCTGATGGACGTCCATGGCATGGACTTCGACACGTCCTGGGACATCACCAAGCGGACCTTTGCCTACACCAACCACACGCTTTTGCCCGAAGCGCTCGAAAGCTGGCCGGTGCCGCTGTTCGAGCGTCTGTTACCGCGCCACATGCAGATCGTCTACGCAATCAACGCCGAGGTTCTGCTTGAAGCGCGTGCGACGGGGCGCTTCAGCGGCGAGCAGATCAGCCGCATCTCGCTGATCCAGGAAAACGGCGAGCGCCGTGTCCGCATGGGCAATCTTGCCTTCGCCGGTTCGCATAGCGTCAACGGCGTGTCGGCGCTGCATACCGAGCTGATGAAGGAAACGGTGTTCGCCGACCTGCACAGCCTCTATCCCGAACGCATCAACAACAAGACCAACGGCATCACGCCGCGGCGCTGGCTGATCCAGTGCAATCCTGGCTTGACCGGCCTGGCGCGCGAAGCGATCGGCGACCGGTTCCTCGACGACATCGAGGCGATCCGCGAGCTCGACGGCTTTGCAGGCGATGCCGCGTTTCGCGACAAGTTTGCTGCCGTCAAGCGCGCCAACAAGGTGCGGCTGTCGAACCTCGTGGCGGAGCGGCTGGGCATCAAGGTCGATCCGTCGGCGCTGTTCGATATCCAGATCAAGCGCATCCACGAATACAAGCGTCAGCTTCTGAACATCATCGAGGCCGTTGCGCTGTACGACCAGATCCGCTCGCATCCGGAACGCGAATGGATGCCACGGGTGAAGTTCTTCGGCGGTAAGGCGGCACCGAGCTACCACAACGCCAAGCTGATCATCAAACTGGCCAACGACGTTGCCCGGGTGATCAACAGCGACCCCTCCGTGCGCGGGCTGCTGAAGGTCGTGTTCGTTCCCAACTATAATGTCAGCGCCGCCGAAATCCTGATGCCGGCAGCCGACCTGTCGGAGCAAATCTCGACGGCGGGCATGGAAGCTTCGGGCACCGGCAACATGAAGTTCGCGCTTAACGGTGCGCTCACCATCGGCACGCTCGACGGCGCAAATGTCGAGCTCAAGGAACATGTCGGCGACGACAACATCTTCATCTTCGGCCTGACCACCAAGGAGGTCGCCGAGCGCCGCAACAGTGGCTACCAGCCGGCGGCGGTGATCGACGGTTCGCCCGAACTCAAGCAGGCGGTCGCTGCGATTTCATCCGGCGTCTTTTCGCCCTGCGATCCGGCGCGTTATCGCGAGCTGATGGACGGGCTCTACCAGCACGACTGGTTCATGGTCGCAGCCGATTTCGATTCTTATGCCGCTGCCCAGCGCCAGGTCGACAATGTCTGGCGCGACAGCCCGGACTGGTACGCGCGTGCCATTCGCAATGTCGCGCGCGTCGGCTGGTTCTCTTCCGACCGCACCATTCGACAATACGCCAAAGAAATCTGGAACGTGCCGGCCTGATGTGATTGCATGAACTGACCTCGCCGAAGAAACCCTGGGAGGGGACACCGAAACATGCTGAAGCCCGGCGCGGCCGTCGAAACGAAACCGGAGCTCGACAGAGCCACGGATGGCGATATCGAGGCGATCGTGAACGGCACCCATGGCGATCCGTTCGCGGTGCTGGGGCTCCAGCAGTCTGGCAGGGGTTTTCTTGCGCGTTGCTTCGTGCCGCATGCCGAAACGGTGACTGCTCACACGCTCGAGGGCAAGGTCTGCGGCGAGCTTGTGCGCCGCAACGATACCAGTTTCTTCGAAGGCAAGCTCACCATCCGCAAGCGCCAGCCGCTGCGCTACCATGCCCGCAATTCAGGCGGCGACTGGTGGCTCACCGACCCTTACAGCTTCGGCCCGGTGCTTGGGCCGATGGATGACTATTTCATCTCGGAGGGCTCGCATCTCCGGCTGTTCGACAAGATGGGCGCGCATCTGATTTCGCACGAAGGCGTCGATGGCGTTCACTTCGCGGTCTGGGCTCCCAACGCGCATCGCGTCTCGGTGGTTGGCGATTTCAACGACTGGGACGGCCGCCGCCATCCGATGCGGTTACGCCAGGATACCGGCATCTGGGAAATCTTTATCCCCGACATCGGACCGGGCCGCCCCTACAAGTTTGAACTGATCGGTGCCCGGGGCGTGCGGCTGCCGCTCAAGGCGGACCCCTATGCCATCCGCTCGGAGTTCAGGCCGGCGACCGCGTCGGTGACGGACATGCCGCCTGCGCATGAATGGGGCGATGACAAGCATCGCGCTCACTGGCGAGCGGCCGACCATCGGCGTGAGCCGATCAGCATCTATGAGGTGCATGCCGGCTCGTGGCAGCGCCGCGACGACGGCACGTTCCTGTCGTGGGACGAAATGGCCGATCGGCTGATCCCTTATGCTGTCGAGACAGGCTTTACCCATATCGAGTTCATGCCGATCTCCGAGCACCCCTATGACCCGTCCTGGGGTTACCAGACGACGGGGCTCTATGCGCCGTCCGCCCGGTTCGGCGAACCCGAGGGCTTTGCCCGTTTCGTCGACGGCGCCCATCGCGCCGGTATCAGCGTGATCCTCGACTGGGTGCCGGCGCATTTTCCTGTCGACGAGCATGGGCTGGCGCATTTCGACGGAACGGCGCTCTACGAGCATGCCGACCCGCGCCAGGGCTTCCATCCCGACTGGAATACCGCGATCTACAATTTTGGTAGGCGCGAGGTGGTATCGTTCCTCGTCAACAACGCGCTGTTCTGGGCAGAGAAGTACCATGTCGACGGGTTACGCGTGGATGCCGTGGCGTCGATGCTCTACCTCGACTACTCGCGCAAGGAAGGCGAGTGGATCCCCAACGAGTTCGGTGGCCGCGAAAACCTGGAATCGGTTCGCTTCCTGCAGAAGATGAATGCCGCCGTCTATGGCGCCCATCCCGGCGTCATGACGATCGCGGAAGAGTCGACTTCATGGCCCAAAGTGTCGCAGCCGGTGCATGAGGGCGGGCTTGGTTTCGGCTTCAAATGGAACATGGGCTTCATGCACGACACGCTGGAGTACTTGTCCAAGGAGCCGGTGCACCGCAAGCATCACCACAACGAAATCACCTTCGGGCTGCTTTACGCCTTCAGCGAGAATTTCGTCCTGCCGCTGTCCCATGACGAGGTCGTGCATGGCAAAGGCACGCTGCTGACCAAGATGGCGGGCGACGACTGGCAGAAGTTCGCGACGCTGCGCGCCTACTACGCCTTCATGTGGGGCTATCCCGGCAAGAAGCTCCTGTTCATGGGCCAGGAATTTGCCCAGCGCGCGGAATGGAGCGAGGCAAGAGCGCTCGACTGGAACCTGCTCGACTTCGCCCCGCATCGCGGTGTCTGGCAGCTGGTGCGCGATCTCAACTATCTCTATCGCTCTCGCCCGGCGCTGCACGCCCGCGACTGCGAACCGGAAGGCTTTGAGTGGCTGATCGCCGATGATGCTGCGAATTCGGTCTTTGCCTGGCTACGCAAGGCGCCTGGCGGCGCGCCGATCGCCGTCATCTCCAGCTTCACGCCGGTGCCGCGCGACAATTATCGCGTGCCGCTGCCAAAGGCCGGCACATGGCGGGAAATCTTCAACTCCGACGCGCTCGAATATGGCGGGTCGGGCAAGGGTAACAGCGGCGTGGTCACCGCACGGCCGACGGATGGAGGAGGAGCAGCAGCGACGCTGCTTCTGCCGCCGCTGGCGACGATCATGCTGGAATTTGTGGCGGACTGAGCAGGGAGGGTGCCATGGAAATCAAGAGAAACCAGCCGCTGGCGCGCGATGCAATGGCCTATGTGCTGGCGGGCGGGCGCGGCAGCCGGCTCAAGGAACTGACCGACCGGCGCGCCAAGCCGGCGGTCTATTTCGGCGGCAAGACGCGCATCATCGATTTTGCGCTATCCAACGCGCTGAACTCGGGCATCCGCCGCCTCGGCGTCGCCACCCAGTACAAGGCGCACTCGCTGATCCGCCATCTGCAGCGCGGCTGGAACTTCCTCAGGCCGGAGCGAAACGAGAGTTTCGACATCCTGCCGGCGAGCCAGCGCGTCTCGGAGACGCAGTGGTATGAAGGCACCGCCGACGCTGTCTACCAGAACATCGACATCATCGAGGCCTACGGCCCCGAATACATGGTCATCCTGGCTGGCGACCACATCTACAAGATGGACTACGAGCTGATGCTGCGCCAGCACGTCGACGCCGGTGCCGACGTCACCGTCGGCTGCCTCGAGGTGCCGCGCATGGAAGCGGTCGGTTTCGGCGTGATGCATGTCGACAAGAAGGACAACATCATTTCCTTCATCGAAAAGCCGGCAGATCCGCCAGGCATTCCCGACAAGCCCGATTTTGCGCTCGCCTCGATGGGTATCTATGTCTTCAAGACCAAGTTCTTGATGGAACAGCTGCGCCGTGACGCCGCCGAGCCGGATTCGAGCCGCGACTTCGGCAAGGACATCATTCCCTACATCGTCCAGCACGGCAAAGCCGTTGCCCACCGCTTCGCCAAATCCTGCGTTCGCGCCAGCACGGAAGGCGAAGCCTACTGGCGCGACGTTGGTACCGTCGACGCCTATTGGGAAGCTAACATCGACCTGACCGATATCACGCCCGAACTCGACCTCTATGACCGCGACTGGCCGATCTGGACCTATTCCGAGCTGACGCCGCCGGCGAAATTTGTCCACGACGAGGACGGCCGTCGCGGTTCGGCTGTTTCCTCCCTCGTTTCAGGCGACTGCATCGTCTCGGGTGCCTCGCTCAAGCGCAGCCTGATCTTCACCGGCGCACGCATCAATTCCTACTCGACGCTCGAGGATGTGGTGATGCTGCCGGCATGCCACGTCGGTCGCAACGCGCAGCTCAAGAGAGTTGTCATCGACCATGGTGTGCAGATACCCGAGGGACTGGTCGTCGGTGAGGATCCGGTGCTGGACGCCAAGCGTTTCCGCGTCTCGGAGAAAGGCATCTGCCTGATCACCCAGGACATGATCAACAGGCTGGAGTTGTAACTGGTGCAGGTGCTTTCGGTCACGCCCGAGATTTTCCCGCTGATCAAGACCGGCGGGCTTGCCGACGTGACCGGCGCTCTGCCGGAGGCACTGAACGGGCTCGGCGTCAGGACGCGCAGCCTGGTGCCGGGTTATCCTGTCGTGATGGGCGCGCTGAAGAAAAAGAAAGCGCTTCATCAATACGCGGTCCTGCAGGGCGGCAAGGCTGCGCTCCATGCCGCCGAGATCGGCGGCCTCGACATGCTGGTGCTCGACGCGCCGCATCTGTTCGACCGGCCGGGCGGTCCCTATGGCGACGCCACGGGTGCTGACTGGCAGGACAACTGGCGGCGCTTTGCGGCGTTGGGTAGAGTCGGTGCCGATATCGCCGCCGGGGCGCTCAAGGACTACAAGCCCGACATAGTCCATGCGCATGATTGGCAATCGGCAATGACGCTCGCCTACATGCGCTACGGCGAGGCGGCGAATGTCCCGTCGGTGATGACCGTCCACAATCTGGCATTCCAGGGCCAGTTTGCTTCCAGCATCTTTGCCGGGCTGGGACTGCCGCAGCAGGCGATGGCGCTTGATGGCATCGAGTATTACGGCGGCGTCGGTTTTCTCAAGGCCGGGCTGCAAGCCGCATGGGCGATCACCACGGTGAGCCCGACCTATGCCCAGGAGATCAGGTCGCCGGCCTTCGGCATGGGACTCGACGGGCTGATCAACCTGCGCGCAGGCGAACTGCACGGCATCGTCAACGGCATCGACGACGATATCTGGAACCCCGAGACCGACAAGCATCTCGCCGCGACCTACACGGCAAAGAACCTGAAGGGCCGCAAAGCCAACAAGCGGGCTATCGAAGAGCGCATGACGCTCGATCGCGACGACGGCCCGATCTATTGCGTGGTCAGCCGCCTGACCTGGCAAAAGGGCATCGACATCCTGGCGTCGATCATCGATCCGGTTGTCGCCTCCGGCGCACGTCTGGCGATCCTGGGATCGGGCGATGCCGGACTGGAAGGTGCGCTGCTGGCCGCGGCGAACCGCCATCGCGGCCGCGTTGGCGTCGTCATCGGTTATGACGAGGGGCTGTCGCACCTGCTGCAGGGCGGCGCCGACGGCATTTTGATCCCGTCGCGGTTTGAGCCCTGCGGACTGACCCAGCTCTATGGGCTGCGTTATGGCTGCGTGCCAATCGTTGCCCGCACCGGCGGACTTGCTGATACGGTCATCGACGCCAACGAGGCAGCGGTCGCGGCCGGTGTCGCTACCGGCTTCCAGTTCACGCCGGAAGATGCCGGCGCGTTCCACCATGCCATCCTTCGCGCCAACGCGCTCTATGCCGATCCGGCCGGCTGGACCTCGCTGCAGCGGCAGGGCATGAAATCGGATGTCTCCTGGGATCGAAGCGCCCAGAAATATGCCGCACTTTACCGCATGCTTCTCTCAAAAAGGGATGCCTGAATGATTCGTACCGTCTCCACCACGCCTTATGACGACCAGAAGCCGGGCACTTCAGGCCTGCGCAAGAAGGTGCCGGTCTTCCAGCAGCCGAACTATGCCGAGAACTTCATCCAGTCGGTGTTCGATTCGCTTGAAGGCTTCGCCGGCAAGACGCTGGTGGTCGGCGGCGATGGCCGCTTCTACAATCGCGAGGTGATCCAGAAGGTCATCGCCATGGCGGTGGCAAACGGTTTCGGCCGCGTCGTGGTCGGGCAGGGTGGCATCCTGTCGACCCCGGCGGCATCAAACCTGATTCGCAAGCGCAAGGCCTTCGGCGGGCTTATCCTGTCGGCCAGCCACAATCCCGGTGGTCCGCATGAGGATTTCGGCATCAAGTACAATGCCGAAAACGGCGGTCCCGCTCCGGAGAAGATGACCGACGCGATCTACGCCCGCAGCAAGACGATCTCAAGCTACAAGATCGCCGATGTCGGTCAGGTCGATCTCGACCGCACCGGCACGTTCGAAGTCGGCGGGATCAAGGTGGAGATCGTCGATCCCGTGGCCGATTACGCCGCCTTAATGGAAACGCTGTTCGATTTTGATGCGCTACGCGCGCTGTTCAAGTCGGGCTTCCGCATGCGCTTCGACGCCATGCACGCGGTGACCGGGCCTTATGCCAAGGAAATCCTGGAGCGCCGGCTCGGTGCTGCAGAAGGAACGGCGCGCAATTTCGTGCCGCTCGAGGATTTCGGCGGCCACCATCCGGACCCGAACCTGGTCCATGCCAAGCATCTCTATGACGAGATGATGGGACCGAACGCCCCGGACTTTGGTGCTGCTTCCGACGGTGACGGCGACCGCAACCTGGTCATCGGCCGCGGCATCTTCATCACGCCGTCGGATTCGCTGGCGATGCTGGCGGCCAACGCCCATCTCGCGCCGGGCTACAAGTCAGGGCTCAAGGGCATTGCGCGTTCGATGCCGACGAGCGGTGCGGCCGATCGTGTCGCCGAGAAACTGGGCATCAGCATCTACGAGACGCCGACCGGCTGGAAGTTCTTCGGCAACCTGCTCGACGCGGGCATGGCGACGATCTGCGGCGAGGAAAGCGCCGGCACCGGTTCCGACCATGTCCGTGAGAAGGATGGGTTGTGGGCCGTGCTGCTGTGGCTCAACATTCTTGCCGTGCGCGGCGAGAGCGCCAAGGACATCGTTGCCAAGCATTGGGCGACCTACGGCCAGAACTACTATTCGCGCCACGATTACGAAGAGGTCGAAACCGACAAGGCCAATGCGCTGGTCGATGAGCTGCGCGGCAAGCTGGCGTCCCTGCCGGGAACCAGCGTGCAGGGTATGAAGATCGTGAGTGCCGACGACTTCGCCTACAACGACCCGGTCGATGGCTCGGTGAGCAAGAACCAGGGCATCCGCGTGCTGTTCGAGGGTGGCTCGCGCGTTGTCTTCCGCCTTTCGGGCACTGGGACCTCAGGCGCGACGCTGCGCGTCTATATCGAACGCTACGAACCCGATCCGTCACGGCACGGACAGGACACGCAGGCAGCGCTTGCCGATCTGATCCTGGCCGCCGACGACATTGCCGGCATCCGGAGCCATACCGGCCGCGACAGGCCGAGCGTCATCACCTGATGCCAATGGGCGCAGCGGCTGAATATCGGCCGCGGTTCGGCGCGACCGTTACCGAGAGCGGCATCCGCTTTGCCGCCTGGTCCGGTGCCGCTGAACGCATGTGGGTGTCGATCTTCGGCGCGGACAGCAGGGCCGAAACAGATCGGCTGGAGCTTCAGCGCGAGAGCGAGGGGGTTTTCGCGCTGTCGGTTCCGGGGCTTGGCGAGGGTACCCGCTACGGCTTCCGCGCCGATGGGCGATGGGCGCCGAACGAGGGCCTCTGGTTTGATCCAGACAAGCTGCTGGTAGATCCATATGCCGCCAGCATCGACCGTGCCTATCGGTACGATGGCCGGTTGGCTGCGCCACGCGGGCAGGGCCGCGATACGGCCCAACTGATGCCGAAAGCGGTGGCGACCACGCTTCAGGTCGTGCCACCCGCGGCGCCGATTTTCCGACCAAGCGGGCTGATCTACGAAGTTCCGGTGCGGGCCTTTTCGATGGCGCATCCGGGCGTTCCAAAGAAGCTTCGCGGCACGCTCAGGGCTCTGGCCGAACCCGCTGTCATCGAACATCTGTTGAAGCTCGGGGTGTCGGCGGTCGAGTTGATGCCGGTGACGGCGACCATGGATGAGCGCCATTTGCCGCGCCTGGGTCTCACCAATGCCTGGGGCTACAATCCGGTGACCTTCATGGCGCTCGACCCGCGCCTGGCGCCTGGTGGCATGGCCGACCTGCGCGAAACGACGGCTGCGCTGCATGCCGCCGGCATTGGCGTCATCCTCGATCTGGTTTTCAATCACACCGCCGAAAGTGATGAACTCGGACCGACCCTGTCGCTGCGCGGTCTCGACAATCGAGCCTATTATCGCGAGGCCATCGCGGACCCCGGTCGATATGCCAACGACACCGGAACCGGCAACACGCTCGCCTGTGATCACCCCGTGGCGGGAAAACTGATCCTCGATAGCCTCAGGCACTTCGTCGTTCACGGCGGCGTTGATGGTTTCCGCTTTGATTTAGCTCCGGTGCTGGGACGGGTTGGAGGGGAGTTCACCGCCGATGCGCCGCTGCTTCAGGCGATGAGGGCCGATGCGATCATAAGCGACCGGATACTCATCGCAGAGCCATGGGACATCGGCCACAATGGCTATCGGCTGGGTGGCTTTCCCCAGAAATTCCTGGAGTGGAACGACCGCTATCGCGACGACGTCAGGCGGTTTTGGCGCGGCGATCGCGGCATGGTTGGTGCCCTGGCGACACGCCTTGCTGGGTCGTCGGACACCTTTGGTAGCGGCACGCAAACGCGAACCGTGAACTTCGTTGCCGCGCATGACGGCATGACGCTGGCCGACATCGTCCGCTACGAGCGCAAGCACAACGAGGCCAATGGCGAGCACAACCACGACGGCCACAACGAGAATTTTTCCTGGAACAACGGCGTCGAGGGCGAGAGCGGCGATCGTGAAATCGCCGCCGAGCGCGATCGCGACATACGTGCCTTGCTGGCAACGCTGTTTGCTTCGCGCGGCGCCATCATGCTGACAGCGGGCGACGAGTTTGGCCGGACCCAGCGCGGCAACAACAATGCCTACGCCCAGGACAACGAACTGACCTGGCTCGACTGGGCCCACCGCGACGTCGCGCTGGAGGACTTTGTGGCAGCCCTTGGCAGGCTGAGGCGAGAGGTGCCTGCGCTGGCGCAACTGGATTTCCTTCGAGGCGCGACCGTGGATGGCTCGCAGGTGCTCGACGTCGAATGGCTGACCGAGGCTGGTCGCCCGATGGGCGACGCCAACTGGCATGAACCCGACCGCCACCGGCTGGCGATGCTGCTTGGAAACGGCGACGTCGCCGGTGGCCGGCTCGCTGTCATGATCAATGGCACTCGGCGCGAAACGAATTTCGCCCTGCCGGCGCGCAAGGCCTTCGATTGGCTTTCGGCGATGAGCGAACCTAAGCCGAGCGGCGGGCGCTTCGTCGTGCCGGCGCGCAGTGTTGCATTTGCGATCGAACGGCCTGCGGCCGACAGCCAGGGAGATCAGCCATGACCCAGCAAGCCAGGCCTGGCGCCGACTGGTGGCGCGGGTGCGTCATCTATCAGGTCTATCCCCGCTCGTTCCAGGACAGCACCGGCGACGGCAGCGGTGACCTTGCCGGCATTACCAGGCGTTTACCGCACATCGCTTCGCTGGGTGTCGATGCCGTCTGGCTGTCGCCCTTCTTCAAGTCGCCAATGGCCGACATGGGCTACGACGTGTCAGATTATTGCGCTGTCGATCCGATGTTTGGCACGATGGGAGACTTTGACAGCATGATATCAGAGGCCCATCGGCTCGGGCTGAAGATCATCATCGACCAGGTGCTGTCGCATTCCTCCGACAAACATCCATGGTTTGTCGAAAGCCGGGCCAGCCGCGATAATCCCAAGGCCGACTGGTATGTCTGGGCGCAGCCAAAGCCTGACGGCACGGCTCCGAACAACTGGCTGTCGATCTTCGGCGGTCCGGGCTGGGAATGGGATTCGACGCGCAAGCAGTATTACCAGCACAACTTCCTCGCCTCGCAGCCTGACCTCAATTTCCACAATCCGGAAGTGCAGGACGCACTGCTGGAAACGGTGCGTTTCTGGCTCGATCGCGGCGTCGACGGCTTCAGGCTCGATACGGTGAATTTCTACGTCCACGACAAGTGGCTGCGCGACAACCCGCCTCTGCCGAAGAGCATTGCGGGCAAGAACGAGGAACCTAACCCTTACGAGTACCAGGACCACCTGTTCGACAAGACGCGGCCGGAAAACATCGCCTTCCTCGAGCGTTTTCGCGCGCTGCTCGACGAATATGGCAATCGCAGTTCCGTGGGCGAGGTCGGAGACGGCGAGCGATCGCTGCAGACAGTGGCGGCATACACGTCGGGCGGCGACAAGCTGCACATGTGCTACACGTTCGACCTGCTCGGCCCGAAATTCTCTGCCGCTCATGTCCACAAGTGCATTGCCGATTTCGAAGCGGCGGTGACGGACGGATGGGTCTGCTGGGCTTTTTCCAACCACGACGTGATCCGCCACGTCACACGCTGGACGAGGCTTGGCGGCGATCCGGAGGCCGTGGCGAAGTTCTCGGTTGCATTGCTTGCTTGCCTGCGCGGCTCGATCTGCATCTACCAGGGTGAGGAGCTTGGCTTGGAAGAGGCCGAACTCGCTTTCGAAGACCTGCGCGATCCCTATGGCATCCGCTTCTGGCCAGGCTTCAAGGGTCGCGACGGGTGTCGCACGCCAATGGTCTGGGAGGCGCAGGCCGAACAGGGCGGCTTTTCGGACGGCAAGCCGTGGTTGCCGATTCCGGCCGCCCATCGTGCCCTGGCCGTCGACCGCCAGCAGCACGATGCGGAATCAGTTCTGTGTCGTTACAGGGCAGTGCTTGAGGCCCGCAGGATGCTTCCGGTACTTATCCACGGCTCGATTTCCCTGCTGGATACAGAGGGCGACGTGCTCGCTTTCGTGCGTGAGGTGGGGGACGAACGGCTGCTGTGCGTCTTCAACTTTTCCGAGAAAAATGCCTCATGGCCGGTTCCGGCAAGGCTTGGCGGCGTGAGCCCGCTACAGTTTCCCGGAGCGTTAGGTGAAGTCGAAAAAGACCGTATCACCTTGGCCCCGCTCGATTACTTTATCGGGCGCTTTGTTTGAACTCGCTCAAGTTGACTTTAGGTGAGCACGAGTCGTGTTGAAAATAAAAATTGTCGTGTCTAGTGTCAGCCACCGCTGGCGGTAGGGAGCCGCCGGCTCGCTCAACGAAACCGGAAAAATCCGGCATTCGGGCGCTAACCAGGCGAGGCCGTGTTTACGGGGAACACGCCTATTTGGGAGAAGGAAAACATGCTGAAGAACATGCTGAAAGCGACAGTGTTCGCTACGACGCTTGCGCTGTCTACTGGAGCGTTGTCCGTTCCGGCTTTTGCGGAGGTCGTCTTTAATCGCGGCAATTCGGCCGATCCGGAATCGCTTGATCCGCACAAGACATCGACCGTCTACGAAGCTCACATCCTGCGTGACCTGTTCGAGGGTCTTGTGATGCAGGACAAGGATGCCGAAATCATTCCCGGTGCAGCCGAGAGCTGGACCGTTTCGGATGACGGCACTGTCTACACCTTCAAGCTTCGCCAGGGCGCTACCTGGTCGGACGGCAGCCCGGTTACCGCCGAAGACTTCGTCTACTCCTTCCGTCGCCTTGAGGATCCGGCCACCGGCGCCGAATATGCCTCGATGCTTTATGTCGTGAAGAACGGCGAAGAAGTGAACACCGGCAAGGCCAAGCCCGAGGAACTCGGCGTCAAGGCCATCGATGCCAACACCTTCGAAGTGACCCTCAAGGCACCGACCCCGTACTTCCTTGAAATGCTGACGCACCAGTCGACCTACCCGGTGAACAAGGCAGCGATCGACAAGCTCGGCGCTGACTGGATCAAGGCGGGCAACCTGGTTTCAAACGGCGCGTTCACGCTCGCAGAATTCGTCCCGAACGATCACATCAAGCTCGTCAAGAACCCCAAGTTCCATGACGCCGCCAATGTGAAGCTCGACGCCGTCAACTACTTCCCCACGGAAGACCGCTCGACCGCCATCAAGCGCTTCGAGGCCGGCGAACTCGACTCCAACGACGATATCCCGACCGAGCAGATGGCTGACCTGAAAGCCAAGTTCGGCGATCAGCTGCGTATCGGCGCCTATCTGGGCACCTACTACTACGCGATCAAGACGGACAAGGCCCCGTGGGACAATGTCGAGCTGCGCAATGCAGTGTCGATGGCAATCGATCGCGACTTCCTGGCCGAGAAGGTCTGGCAGAACTCGATGATCCCCGGTTACTCGATGGTCCCGCCCGGTATCGAGGGCTACACTTCGGCACTGGCGACCTTCGCCGACAAGTCGCAGATCGACCGCGAGGATGAAGCCAAGAAGGTCCTTGAGAAGCTCGGCTACGGTCCTGACAAGCCGCTGAAGATGGAGATCCGCTACAACACGTCGGAGAACCACAAGAATACGGCGGTCGCGATCCAGGAACAGCTCAAGCCGCTCGGCATTGAGGTGACCCTGCTCAACACCGACACCAAGACCCACTACGGTCATCTAGAGCAGAAGGGTGACTTTGACGTCGCTCGTGCTGGCTGGATCGCGGACTACAAGGATCCGGAAAGCTTCCTCGGCATCTCACGCAAGGCCTCGGGCAACAACTACTCGAACTACGATAGCCCGAAGTTTGAAGAGGCGATGAACAAGGCAGCTGCCGCTGGTGGCAAGCCGGAAGAACGCCTGAAGGAAATGGCTGCCGCGGAACGCATCCTGATCGATGACGTCGGCCAGATCCCGCTGCTCTACTACAGCTACAAGAACCTCGTTTCGCCCAAGATCAAGGGCTTCGACGAGAACGTCATGGACGTTCATCCTTCGCGCTTCGTCAGCAAGGACTAGTCCCGGCTCTTCCGTCGCCCCCTGAAAACGGGGGCGACGGTCCCGGCTAACCTGCGAAGGCGTGGTAGCTATGTTTCTTTATGTATTCCGGCGGCTTCTGACCGCCATACCGACGATGTTCGTCATCGTCACGCTGGCCTTTTTCCTGATCCGCGTCGCCCCAGGCGGCCCATTCAATCAGGAGCGTGGTCTCAGTCCCGAGATCAAGGCCAACCTCGAAGCGCAATTCGGTCTTAACGATCCGATCTGGCTTCAATACGTCAACTATCTCAATAACCTGCTGCACGGTAACTTCGGGCCCAGCTACAACCTGCCCGACTTCACCGTCACCGAGCTGTTCGCCAACGGCCTGCCGATCTCTGTTCAGCTTGGCCTGTCGGCGCTTGTTCTGGCGCTTGCCGTCGGAACGGTACTTGGCATCGTTGCGGCCCTCAACCAGAACAAGCTTGGCGATTATTCGGTGATCGCGCTTGCCACCGCGGGCAGCACGATCCCGACCTTCGTCATCGCCCCTGTCATCCAGCTGCTTTTTGGCCTGACCTGGAAGCTGCTGCCGATAGGTGGCTGGGGAGACGGCGCATGGATCAACAAGATCGGTCCGATCCTGACGCTTTCATTGCCGCAGATCGCCATCGTGGCGCGGCTGATGCGCGGGTCGATGATCGAGTCGCTGCGCTCCAACCATATCCGCACGGCGCGGGCCCTGGGCCTGTCCGACTGGTCGGTGGTGGTCAAGCATGCGCTGAGAGGCGCTGTCCTGCCCATCGTGTCGTACTCGGGTCCTGCTGCCGCCGCTCTGCTCACCGGTTCGATCATCGTCGAGACCATTTTCGCCATTCCCGGCATCGGTCGGTACTTCGTCGATGCGGCTTTGAACCGTGACTACACGCTGGTGATGGGCACTGTGGTGGTGATCGCGATGTTTACGATCGCCTTCAACCTGATCGTCGATATTCTCTATGCCTTCTTCGATCCGAGGGTGCGCTATGACTGACACAGCCATTACCGCGCCTGTCGTCGGGCGATCGCTTTGGGGCGATGCCTGGGCACGCCTCAAGGCCAACAAGGCTGCCATGTTCAGCCTGTTTTACCTGATTGCGATGGCGACCGTCTGTATCATCGGGCCGTTCTTCGTGCCGCATCAATACACGACGATCTATGCCGACTACGTCAGGACACCGCCAAGTCTCTCGGCCTATCCAAAGCCGGAGATGATCGAAACCGCCATGACCGACGCTGTCAAACGGATGCGTGTCGACGTCAAGGAATGGCGCCAGGAAGGCGAACGGGTGTTCATCACCGTGACGTCGGCCAAACCGCTGGACGAACGCAACATCCGCTATCTCGACCGTTCCGATACGTTTGACAACGGCAAGCTTGAGAGCACATCCGCCGACGGGCTGACGGCTGTCATGAGTGCCACGATCAAGCAGAAGTACTTCCTCTTTGGTACGGACAATACCGGCCGCGACCTGCTGTCCCGAACGCTGATGGCTGGCCGCATCTCGCTGGCGATCGGCCTTCTGGCCGGCATTGTCGCCGTGGTCATTGGTGTCGTCTACGGCGCCACTGCTGGCTTCATGGGGGGCAAGACCGACGAGGTGATGATGCGCATCGTCGACGTGCTCTATTCACTTCCCTTCATCTTCTTCGTCATCATGCTGGTCGTGTTCTTCGGGCGAAACTTCGTGCTGATGTTCTTAGCTGTGGGAGCGGTGCTGTGGCTCGACATGGCGCGCATCGTGCGTGGCCAGGCATTGTCGATCCGTCGGCAGGAGTATGTGCAGGCGGCGGAAGCACTCGGCGTCAGGTCGCGTGGCATCGTGCAGCGCCACGTCATCCCTAACCTGCTGGGGCCGGTGGTCATCTATATGACCTTGCTGGTGCCGCAGGTCATCATCCTGGAGAGCTTCCTTTCTTTCCTGGGGCTCGGCGTGCAGGAGCCGATGACGAGCTGGGGTGTGCTCATTTCCGTCGGAGCCAAGAACATCGGCACGGCCAACTGGCTGCTGTTGTTCCCGGCCTTCTTCCTGGTCTCGACGCTGTTCGCGCTGAATTTCATCGGCGACGGCCTGCGTGACGCTCTCGATCCGAAGGACAGGTGAGATGGCTGGAGAAACAATCCTTTCGGTCAAGGACCTGCGCGTTCGCTTCCGCACGCTCGACGGCGTTGTGGAAGCCGTGAAGGGCATCAACCTTCACGTCGACGCCGGCGAGACGGTAGCCGTGGTTGGCGAGTCCGGCTCCGGCAAGAGCCAGACGATGATGGCGGCGATGAGCCTGCTGGCCTCCAACGGCGAGGCAACAGGCGTTGTCGACTATCGTGGCAAGAACCTGCTGACACTCGGCAAATCGGAGCTCAACAAGGTCCGCGGCCGCAAGATCAGCATGATCTTCCAGGAGCCGATGACGTCGCTCGACCCGCTCTACACCATCGGCAACCAGCTGATGGAACCGATCCGCAAGCATCGTGGGTTGAGTGGTGCGGAGGCGCGCGCCGAAGCGCTCAGGCTGCTCGAACTGGTCAAGATTCCCGACCCCGAGCGCCGCCTGAAGTCATATCCGCACGAAATGTCGGGTGGCCAGCGTCAGCGCGTGATGATCGCCATGGCCCTTGCCAACGATCCCGACATCCTGATTGCCGATGAGCCCACGACAGCGCTCGATGTGACGATCCAGGCGCAGATCCTGATGCTGCTTGCCGAACTGCAGCGCAAGCTCGGCATGGCGATTGTCTTCATCACCCATGACCTCGGCATCGTGCGGCGCTTTGCCGACCGTGTCTATGTCATGCGCTACGGCGAGGTCGTCGAGGAGGGCAAGGCCGACGAACTGTTCGCCAATCCACAGCACGACTACACCAAGATGCTGTTGGCAGCCGAGCCGACCGGTCGCAAGTCAGCACCTGCCGACACCGCGCCGATCCTGCTGGAAGGGCGCAATGTCGAGGTCGAGTTCAAGATCGGTGGCGGCTTCCTTTCTGGTCCGCCAATGCTGCTGCGTGCGGTCGACCGCATTTCGGTGACGCTCAAGCAATGCCAGACGATCGGCATCGTTGGCGAGTCCGGATCGGGCAAGTCGACGCTGGGCCGTGCCTTGCTCAGGCTTCTGCCTAGCCAGGGCATGATCCGCTTCGGCGACAAGGATCTGTCAAAGGCCGACCGCGCCGAAATGCGTCCGCTGCGCCGGGAGCTTCAGCTGGTCTTCCAGGATCCGTTCGGTTCGCTGTCGCCGCGCATGACGGTGGGCCAGATCATCACGGAGGGCCTGCTCGTGCACGAGCCTTCGCTGTCGTCCAAGGAACGCGACAAGCGTGCGGTGGAAGCACTGCTCGAAGTTGGCCTCTCGCCTGATACGCGCAACCGCTATCCGCACGAGTTCTCCGGCGGCCAGCGCCAGCGTATCGCGATCGCGCGTGCGATGATCCTCAAGCCCAAGGTCGTCGTGCTTGATGAGCCGACCTCGGCGCTCGACCGGTCGGTGCAAAAGCAGATCGTCGAGCTGTTGCGCAAGCTGCAGGCTGACCACGATCTTTCCTACCTGTTCATCAGCCACGATCTGGCAGTAGTGCGCGCCATGTCGGACTACATCATCGTGATGAAGCAGGGAAAGATCGTCGAGGAGGGGCCGACCGAAGAGATTTTCGGTGCCCCGCGCGAAGCCTATACCAAGACCTTGATGGCGGCAGCTATCGACGAGACGAAGTTCCGCCTGTCTGCATGACGGTGTCTACCTCGGCTACAGCTTGCTGAAATAATGAACTCGCCCGGAGATCGACTTCTCCGGGCGAGTTCGCTTTCAGAGGACGAGAACCGAACGGCCGCAGTTTACGCCGTGGACCCGGACATCGGCTTCGCCGACCTTCACGCCCACAAGCGAAAGAACGTTGTACAGCAGGTCGTCGATGGGCGCCGTGACCCCAGACAGCAGCCCAACGATGGCGGATTTGACCGCTGCGTCGGTTGGCACGAACAGCCCCAGGCCGAGGCCCAACACCTTGAGCTCGATGTCGAGCGTCAGTCCACTCAGCAATGAGGCGGTCAGGGACTGCGTCAGGTTGCGGGTCGACACCGACTTGATTTTGCGGGTGTCAATGTCGCTCTTGTTGAAAGTGAGGGTCGTCGGCGTCATGTTGCCGATCCGGACATTGGCGGCACCCTTCACGTCAACAGTGAGGACGTTAAGGCCGACCGGGTTGAGCTTCACGAGCTGTGCGGGCTGTACCACCGGTCGCTTGGTGAAGACCTTGAGTTCAGCCGGGTTGATATCGCCAAGCCAGATTTCCGCGACCCCAGGCTGGGCAGCAACCGTCACGATCGCGCTTGCCGGCTTGCCTGTGGGGCAGGAGACGCTTTTGAGCTGGGCTTCGGCATATGCCAGTTCGACATAGAGCGGCACGCGGACCGATCCACCCAGCACGCTGTCGACCAGCCCGCCGGAGCCGCCGACAGTGACGACGAGTTGTAGCCTGGTCTGCGCTGTGCGCACGATCTTGCCCGGCTCACCTACCGCAAACCAGCTATACCCCTGTGGCGGTTCGCCGATGGCGACGTTCAGCTTGACGCTAACGAGCCCAGGCACACCGGCGCCAAGGTCGACAGCGACCTGGTTCTTGCCGTTGGCGATCGCGGCCGCGGCTCCCAACAGCTCCATGATGCCGACATTGGCGTCCAGTCCCGCGGCCCCACGGCCAGTCGAGAGTTTGCCGATTGCTCCGAGATCAATGTAGTTCGCCAGTGGCACCTTGAGTGAGCCTGGAATATGGGCTCCCAAAAGCTTGGCGAGGGCGATGTCGGCATCCCTGTCTTTCGTCACCGTGGCGAGGGCCGACAATATCTGCCCGACAGTTGCCTCAGCCTGCAGAACCTCGCTGTAAGTGCCAGCCGTCAGGTTCAGTTCGGTCTTCAGGGCGTCGATGAACTGTAGCGCGTTGACGTCGACGCCGAGCAGCGCATTGTAGTCCATCACGTTGAGCGAAAGGGTCGTGCCCAACAAACCGCCGAGCACACTGTTGAGCAGGCCACCATTGAGGCTGGCAAGCCTGGAGCCGACGGAGAATGCAGCTTCGGCAGGTGCCGTGGCGACTGCGGTCGTGACGATCTTCCGATCGCCCATCAGCGCGTTGGCAAAATAGGTCGTGCCGTCCTTCGAATAGGTGACACGCACGGCGTTGGGCGGCGTCGCGCCGACGACAAAGCGCGTGGAGGCTGCGACTGTTGGGTCGGCCGCATAGCGCCCCTTTTCGACAAGTACCCGCTGGTAGCCGGCAGTCATCGATTGGGCGTTGGCATCGCCCACCAGGACAACATTCTTCTGTCGATTGTTGGTGAACACCTTCAATACGGCGGCATCGGCCTTGGCGATGTTGGCGGCGGCATAGATCGCGGCGAGGTCCGTGACCGATTGCGCCTCGCGGCGCTCGACATAAAGCGAACCTTCGTCGACCGCCAGGGCCGCCGCGGCCAGGCCGATCGGCAATGACAGGGCAAACATGGTTGCCATGTTGCCTTTTCGCGAGCCGCGGAACTCAGCCAGTCTGCGGAGAATTGTTGTTAACATTCAGATGCCCCCCACCCGAATTGTCGAACTGCGTTTAATCGTCTGTTCCGGCATCGGCAGCATCGGAAGCAGATTCCAGATTGGAAGCTGGCGAGCGTCGTAGCTCAACGAAACAACGAACTGTTCGCTGTCATTGACATTGTCTTTGACGTCGACTGTCAGTTTTGACTTGTCGATGAGAACGTAGCCGTCAGCGTTGAGATCGATGTATCTCTGAGCGAGCGTCTTGCGCTCAGTCTCGTTGAGCCCGCCGATGGCGGTTCGGGCTGCGTCGGCTGCCATCTGCTGGACGGAATGCAGGGCGCCAAAGTAAATGCCGTAAGCAATCATCCCAAAGACGAGAAGGATGAAGACCGGTGCGACAATTGCAAATTCTATTGCCGACGTGCCGGATTTTGAGTGAAGGAAGCGGCCGGTATCAGGTGGGCGCACACGGAGCAGTAGGCTTCTAACCCATCTGCCTAGGAAGCCGATCCGTTCTGTAAATGACTCGGACCCGTCTGCAGCCAGTTTGTGGCGGTGGCGCGATGCGCGCCAAACTCCTGGGTTCTTGCTCGCCGCAAGGGCCGAAAGTCCGTGGAAATATTGTTTGCATGCAAAGTATTTATGCTCAATCATATGCCACCTGTTTGGCGTCTGCCAAGATCTTTTGTCCCTCTGGTCAGAGATGAACAAGATCAACGTCAGAGTGACCTCAGAAGATTATCGATTTGCTAATATGCTGCTTCGATGTGGCGAATGACCAAGAAAGGCTCAATTCGCGTGCTAAAATCAGCTTAAAATGTTCAGCGATATGTATGAGATTTGTCGTTTATTGTTAGAATTCGACTGTAGTGAAAAGTTGTATGTTTAGGGAGACAAGAACAACGCAACTCTCGATTGTCGCCAGGCGTGCTTGTAACGCTCATGGCAAGACGTTGCTTGAGATGAACGCCGACGTCTGACTGGCTGCCGCGCAGCTCGCGCAAAGGTCGGCACCTATCGCTAAGCCTAAAGAATTGAGATTTCGGGATTTTTCTGGTCGGAGTGGCAGGATTCGAACCTGCGACCCCATCGTCCCGAACGATGTGCGCTACCAGGCTGCGCTACACTCCGTGACCAGTGGGCGGGCTTATAGCCGCCGCTTCTGGTTCCTGCAAGCGCCAAAGGTTCGACTGGCGCAATTTTTCGCAAGTGAGTAATCTTATTGCGCTTTTAAGCCTTTATGCTGCCGTGGCGGGAGGGGACAGTGCCCCGATCTTGCGGTATTCGATGCCGAAATAGAATCTATGCGCAGCCATGGCGCAGGAGTGCAGTCGTGAATTTCAAGCCGGTCGCCCAAGCATCTCCCAATACGTTCGAATTCGAGACGCGCGCACTGGTCAAGCCGACCGGTTTTCGCGAATACGATGCGCGCTGGTGGTTTGGTCATCCAAGCTCGACCAAGGAGCCGGAACTCAATCTGATCGGTGTCCAGGCGCTCGGCATGGGCATCGGTACGTTGATCCGGCGTCTAGGCGCTGGACCCGACATCGTTGTCGGCCACGATTTCCGTTCCTACTCGATGTCGATCAAGCTGGCGCTGGTGTCGGGTCTTCTGGCGGCTGGCGCGCGCGTCAAGGATATCGGGCTTGCGCTGTCGCCGATGGCCTACTTTGCCCAGTTCGCGCTCGACACACCGTCGGTCGCCATGGTGACGGCCTCGCATAATGAAAATGGCTGGACCGGCGTGAAGATGGGCGCACAGCGGCCGCTGACCTTCGGGCCTGACGAGATGTCGGCGCTCAAGGAGATCGTGCTCGATGGCGACTTCGAGCTGATCGGCGGCGGCACCTACGAATTCGTGCCGGATTTCCGCAAGACCTATATCGATGACCTTGTTGCCGGCAAGCGTATCACCCGCAAGCTGAAGGTGGTCGCCGCCTGTGGCAACGGCACAGCGGGTGCCTTTGCTCCCGAAGCGCTTGAGCGCATCGGCTGTGAGGTCATCCCGCTCGATGTCGAGCTCGACCATACCTTCCCACGCTACAATCCGAACCCGGAGGACATGAAGATGCTGCATGCCATCCGCGACAAGGTGCTGGAAACCGGCGCGGATGTTGGCCTTGGCTTCGACGGCGACGGCGACCGCTGCGGGGTGGTCGACAATGAGGGTAACGAGATCTTTGCCGACAAGGTCGGCGTCATGCTCGCGCGCGACATCTCGGCGCTCTATCCCAACTCAACCTTCGTCGTAGACGTGAAGTCCACCGGCCTGTTCAACACCGACAAGGTGTTGGCCGACAATGGCGCCAAGACGGATTACTGGAAGACCGGGCACTCCTATCTCAAGCGCCGCGTCGCCGAACTCGGCGCCATCGCCGGATTCGAAAAGTCAGGGCATTTTTTCTTCAACCCGCCGATCGGTCGCGGTTACGACGATGGCATCGTCACGGCAATCGCCGTGTGCCAGATGCTCGACCGCAGCCCTAGCAAGTCGATGGCCGACCTCTACCGCGATCTGCCGCTGACCTATGGCACGCCGACCATGTCGCCGCATTGCGACGACGAGCTGAAATATGGCGTCGTCGACAAGGTCGTCGCCGATTTCGAGACGATGAAGCGCAACGGCGAGACTTTCGCCGGCCAGAAGATCGTCGACCTGGTGACCGTCAATGGCGTACGCGTCGTTGCCGAGGATGGAACCTGGGGGTTGGTACGGGCATCGTCCAACAAGCCGGAACTGGTCGTGGTGGTCGAAAGCCCGGTATCTTCGGAGCGCCGCCGAGAGATGTTCGAAGGCGTCGATGCGGTTTTGCGGCGCAATCCGTCTGTCGGCGCCTACAACCAGACCTTTTGAGGGAGCGGGCATGGCCGGCAGGATCGTCAGTTTTGTCATGAGCGGCGGCGTGGGGTCGCGGCTGTGGCCGCTGTCGCGCGAAGACAACCCCAAGCAGTTCCATGACCTGTCGGGCGACGGCTCGATGCTGGTCAAGACGCTGAAGCGGCTTGCCGCGCGCGACGACGGCGAGACCCCGATCTATCTGATCGCCTCTGAGCGCCATGCGGCGCGCGTTCGCGCCGATCTGGCGGCGATCGATCTTGCCGGCGGCGGCGCGATTTTCGAGCCGACGGGCCGCAATACGGCCGCAGCCGTGGCAATCGCCGCGTTGCAGACGATCAAGACCTATGGCGACGGTGTCGTGCTGGTGGTGCCTTCGGACCACGAGATTTCAACGCAACGACAGTTCTGGGATACTGTCGAGCGCGGCGTGCCTGCGGCCAATGCCGGACGCCTTGTCGTGTTCGGCATCAAGCCGGCGACGCCTGAGACCGGCTACGGCTACATCGAAGTTGGTGGCGAAAGCGGCGACGTGGCCGACGTCACCCGTTTTGTCGAAAAGCCGGACCTGGCGACCGCCGAAGCGTACCTCGCGGCAGGCAATTTCTTCTGGAACGCCGGCATCTTTCTGTTCAAGGCGAGCGCAATGCGCGATGCCTTCCTCAAGCATCAGCCTGAGATCTGGCAGAAAGCGGAAACGGCATTCAAGGCCGCGACCAGCGATCTCTCGGGCGTCTACATGCCACTGGAGGCATATCAGGATATTCCGTCCAACTCGATCGATTACGCCATCATGGAACGCACCAGCGGCATTGCCATGGTACCGGCGAGCTTCCGCTGGAACGACCTTGGTTCCTGGCAGTCGCTGCTCGACGTCAGCCCCTCCGACAAGAACGGCAATGTCATTGTCGGCGACGTTGTCGCCATCGACTGCGAGAACTCCTATCTGCGCGGCGAGGGGCGGCTGCTTTCGGCCATCGGTCTCAAGGATGTAGCCATCGTCTCGACCTCCGACGCGACTTTTGTTGCGCCGGTCAGCCACAGCCAGAACGTCAAGAGGATCGTCGAGCAGCTCGAAAAAAGCGGTCGCCTCGAGACCAAATTCACGCCGGCGCATGGTCGCGTGATCGCCAACGGCGCCTGGCGCCGACGCGTGCAGCATTGGCTGATGGAAGAGACGCTGCCGCTGTGGTCAACTGTCGGCGTCGACGAGCAGTTTGGCGGCTTCTACGAGGCACTGGGCTTCGATGCAAGGCCGCTGGCCAAGCCGAAACGCATGCGCACCATGGCGCGCCAAGTCTATGCTTTCGCGGTGGCCAAGCAACGTGGCTGGGACGGCAATGCCGACCAACTGATCGACCACGGTATTCGTTTCATGGCCGACAAGGGGCGTACCGACCGCGGCGGCTGGGTGCGTACGCTCAACCCGGACGGCAGTGTCCTGGATCCGATCGAGGACGCCTACGACCACGCTTGCGTGCTGCTGGCACTGGCCCATGCCCATCGTTCGGGCAACGCCGAGGCGCTGGGGCTGGCCACCGAAACTTTTGCCTTCCTCGACAAGCACCTCGAGGACGAGCGCATGACCGGCTTCATGGAAAGCCCGGATGGCGAAGGCGTGCGCCGCTCGAACCCGCATATGCACCTGCTCGAGGCGTTCCTCGCCTGGCATGCTGTGACAGGCGACCGCGCCTATCTGCGCCGGGCCGCCCGCATCATCGATCTGTTCCGCAGCCACTTCTTCGAGGTCGACAGCTGGACGCTGGGCGAATTCTTCGATCGCGACTGGCATCCCGCCGCCGGCGAAAAAGGCCAGTGGACCGAGCCCGGCCATCACTTCGAGTGGGCTTCCTTGCTGGTCGACTTCGCCGACAAGAGCGGCCAGAAGGATCTGGTTGCCTTCGGGCGCAAGCTCTATGCCTCGGCGGTGGCGAACGGCCTCAACCGTGCGACGGGGCTCGCCTACGGGGCGGTGTCGAGGCAGGGCCTGCCGCTCGACAATATTTCACGCAGCTGGCCGCAGACAGAAGCAATCAAGGCGGCCGTGGCGCTCGACGGCACCGGTGGTCCTGACCTCAAGCCGGAGATCGAAGCGCGTGTCGGCCGCCTGTTCCGCTGGCACATCGACCCGGCGCCGCAGGGCCTGTGGATCGACCAGATCGACGAGCGCGGCCGCTCGCTGGCCAAGGAAGTGCCGGCCAGCATCTTCTACCACCTGGTGACGGCACTGACGCAGTATCTCGACAAGACCGAGGACGTCGCGCACTAACTTCGAACCAACAAAAAAGCCGGCCAATTGGCCGGCTTTTGCTTTCCAGACGATGCCGATCAGTACGGGCTCGCGACGTCGCCGGTCTCGACATAGACCGTCTTGAGCTGCGAGTAGTGCGAAAGGGCGGCAAGCGAGTTCTCGCGGCCAATGCCCGACTGCCCGGCGCCGCCGAAAGGGATTTCGACAGGCGTCAGATTGTAGGCGTTGATCCAGCAGGTTCCAGCCTTGAGTTCACCGATGACGCGGTGGCCGCGCATGATGTCCTTGGTGAAGACGCCGGCGGCGAGGCCGAACTCGGTGTCGTTGGCGCGCGCGATCACCTCGTCCTCGCTGTCGAAGGACAGCACGCTCATGACGGGGCCGAAGATCTCCTCGCGGGCGATGCGCATGTTGTCAGTGACGCCAGTGAACACGGTCGGCTCGACGAAGTTGCCACCCTCGAAACCTTGCAGCGACGGCGTGCCGCCACCGCAGCGGAGCTCGGCGCCCTCGCGTTGGCCGACGGCGATATAGTCAAGAACCTTGTCGTGCTGGGCCTTGCTGACCAGCGGGCCCATTTGCGTTTCAGGGTCGAGCGGGTCGCCGATGCGGATCGACTTGGTACGTTCGACCAGACGCTCTACGAAGCGGTCGTGCAGGCCCTTCTGGACAAACACGCGGGTGCCGTTGGAGCAGACCTGCCCGGTCGAGTAGAAATTGCCGAGCATGGCACCACCGACTGCGTTTTCGAGGTCGGCGTCGTCGAAGACGATGATCGGCGACTTGCCGCCGAGTTCCATCGTCGCGTGCTTCATGTGCGAGCCGGCGAGCGCCAGCACCTTCTTGCCAGTCGGCACCGAGCCGGTGAGCGAGATCTTGTCGACGACCGGATGCGAGGCAAGGGCAGCGCCGACGTCGCCATAACCCTGGACGACGTTGAACAGCCCGTCGGGCAGGCCGGCTTCGGTATACACTTCGGCCAGCGCCAGCGCCGATAGCGGCGTATTTTCGGAGGGTTTGAACACCATGGCGTTGCCCATGGCGAGCGCGGGGGCCGACTTCCAGCCGGCGATCTGGATGGGATAGTTCCAGGCGCCGATGCCGACGCAGACGCCGAGCGCCTCACGCCTGGTGTAAGCGAAGGGGCCGCCGAGATCGACATAGTCGCCGTTGAAGGCAGCGATCGCGCCGGCGAAGAATTCGAGGCAGTCGGCGGCGGAGGCCGCGTCGGCGACCAGCGTTTCCTGGATCGCCTTGCCGGTGTCCAGCGTCTCCAGTCGCGACAGTTCCTCATTGCGGGCGCGCAGGATGTCTGAGGCGCGGCGGAGAATGCGGCCGCGCTCGACCGGCTTCAGCCGCGCCCAGGCCGGCTGGGCTTCGCGTGCGGCCTCGACGGCCAGCTCGACGATGTTGGCCGTGGCCGAGTGCAGTGAGGCGATCGCTTCGCCGGTTGCCGGATAGATGACCGGGATCGATGCCCCACGCTCGTCGTCGATGTAGCGGCCGTTGACATAATGCGAGGCTTTGGGCTGGGCGCGCATGCGTTTGCTCCAGTTGTATTTTCGATGATCCGGGCGATTTGGCCGGATGATGCTCTATCTGTCGGAGACCTGCCAGCGCGGATTGATCCACGGCTCCTGGTTCGACGGTGCAAGCGGCGTCCGGCCGAGGATGTGGTCGGCGGCCTTTTCGCCGGTCATGATCGATGGACCGTTGAGGTTGCCGTTGGTCACGCGCGGGAAGATCGAGGAGTCGGCGACGCGCAGGCCTTCGACACCGATCACTCGGCACTCCGGATCGACAACACTTGTCGGGTCGTCGGCGCGGCCCATGCGGCAGGTCCCGCAGGGATGGTAGGCGCTCTCCGAATGTTCGCGGATGAAGGCGTCGAGTTGGTCGTCAGTCTGAACCTGGGAGCCAGGAGAAATCTCTTGGCCGCGGAACGGATCGAAGGCCTGTTGCGCGAAAATCTCGCGGGTGAGGCGGATGCAGTGGCGGAAGTCCTCCCAGTCGTCGGGATGGGACATGTAGTTGAAGCGGATCTCAGGCTTGGCCCAGGGATCGCTCGACCGCAGGGTGATCGCACCGCGCGATTTCGACCGCATCGGTCCGACATGGGCCTGGAAACCGTGCGACTTGGCGGCTGCCTTGCCGTCGTAGCGTACGGCTGCCGGCAGGAAATGGAACTGGATGTCGGGATAGTCGACGCCGGCTTTGGAGCGCACGAATGCCGCCGCTTCGAAATGGTTGGTGGCGCCGAGGCCGGTCTTGAAGAACAGCCACTCGGCGCCTATCAGCGCCTTGGAGAACGGGTTGAAGACCGAGTGCAGGGTGATCGGCTGGGTCGCCTCCTGCTGGATGTAGAGTTCCATGTGGTCCTGGAGATTCTGGCCGACGCCGCGCCGGTCGGCCACGACTGATATGCCATGCTTCTTCAGGTGCTCGGCGGGTCCGATGCCCGAGAGCATCAGCAGTTTCGGCGAATTGATCGAGGACGCAGCGATGATCACCTCACGTCGTGCCTTAACGACCTGAATCTTCTTGCGAGCTTCGATCTCGACACCGATCGCGCGTTGATTCTCGATCACCACGCGCCGCGCGAAGCCATTGACGACACGGACATTTCCGCGCTTGAGAGCTGGGCGCAGATAGGCGTTGGCTACCGACCAGCGCCGGCCGCCATGGATAGTCTGCTCCATGGCGCCAAAACCTTCCTGCTTGGAGCCATTGTAGTCGTCGGTCAGTTCGAACCCAGCTTGCCGGCCGGCGTCGACGAAGGCCTGGTAGAGCGGATTCTTGCGCGGGCCGCGCTGGACGTTGAGCGGACCCGAAGTGCCGCGCCAGCCATCCTCACCGCCGTTCGAATGCTCCATGCGCTTGAAGTAGGGCAGCACGTCGGCATAGCCCCAGCCGTTGGCGCCCTGTTCGGCCCAGTGGTCGAAGTCGTGGGCGTGGCCCCTGACATAGACCATGCCGTTGATCGAGGACGAGCCGCCGAGCACTTTTCCGCGCGGGGTGGCCAGCACGCGGCCACCGAGATGCGGCTCGGGCTCGCTGGCATAGCCCCAGTCGTAGCGGCTCATGTTGAGCGGGATCGACAGCGCCGACGGCATCTGGATCAGCGGGCCGAAATCGGTGCCGCCATACTCGATGACGATGACGGAGTGCTTGCCGTCCTCCGAAAGGCGGTAGGCCATGGCCGAGCCGGCGGAGCCGGAGCCAACGATTACAAAATCTGCTTCAAGCATTGTTCACGTGAACCATGAAATCGGCGAGCGAGACGTTGCCGCCGGTTGCGACGACGAGCACGGTCTTGCCTGCCACGTCGACCTTTCCTCCCAGAAGGGCTGCTAGTGACGATGCGCCGGATGGTTCGAGCACCAGCTTCAGGCGCTCGAAGGCGACGGTCATCGCGCGGCGGACGGCTGCGTCGTCGACGGTCAGCGCGCGAACATTGGTTGTCGTGACGGCAGCGAAAGGGGCCTCGCCTGGGCGGCGCGCCATGAGACCGTCGCAGATCGACTTCTCCGCCAGCGGCACGGCAGAGACCGCGCCCTTGGCAAGCGAGGCGCCCAGGCCGTTGAAACCTTCAGGCTCCACGGCGAAGACCTGCGTCGACGGCGAGAGATGATGGAAAGCCAGCGATACGCCGCCGATGAGCCCTCCGCCACCGACGGGGCAGAGCACGATGTCGGCTACCACACCCTTGGCCGCCAGCTGGTCGAGCGCTTCTAGACCGGCGCCGGCCTGGCCAGCGACGATCTCGGGATCGTCGAATGGGTGCAGCAGGACGAGCCCTTCGGTCTCGGAGATTTCGCGTGCCTTGGCGGCGGCGACCTCTTCGCGGGCGCGGTCGCCATGGTCGGTCAGGACCACGCGCGCGCCATAGGCCTTGGTCGCCTCGCGCTTGGCTGCGGGCGTATCCATGGGCATGACGATGGTGACGGGAACGCCGAGCGATTGGCCGGCCGCGGCAAGCCCTTGCGCGAAGTTGCCGGAGGAGAAGGCGACCACGCCGCGCTTCGCTTCGTCAGGCGTGAGCTGCTTCAGCCGCCAGTAGGCGCCACGCGCCTTGAATGAGCCCGACCACTGCAGCGACTCGGCCTTGACGAAGACGCGTGCCGCGCCGGTCTCGCTGGCGAGTACCGCGGATTCGAGCAGCGGCGTGAGCTGTGTCGCTTGCGACGTCTCTGCATAGGCCTGGCGCAGTCTGTCCAGGCTCGGAACGGTCGTGCTCATTATTCGCCTCTCGGGAAACGTTTGCTCTCTTCGAGCACATTGAGGTCCATGTGGTTGCGCATGTAGCGCTCGGACGCCTTTTGCAGCGGCTGGAAATCCCACGGGTAATAGGCGCCGTTGCGCAGGGCAGGGTAGATTACCCAACGGCGCGCCTGGCTCTCGCGCACTGCGGCGTCGAAGGCTGCCATGTCCCAGCGGGCATGGACCCTGGCCATGAAGCCGGCCACGAGGTCGGCGTTAGCAGGGTCCGCGGCGAGGTTGCGGAGCTCCTGAGGATCCGATTCCAGGTCAAACAGTTGCGGCGGGTCGATCTCGCAGTGGGCGAACTTGAAACGGCCGTCGCGGATGGCGACCAGCGGTGCGTAGGAGCCTTCGGCGGCGTATTCCATGAGCACCGGGGCAGTGCGCTGTTCGCCGTTGATCAGCGGGACGAGCGACTGCCCGTCGGTCCACGGCATGATGGCCGCAAGGTCGATGCCGGCGAGATCGCACAGCGTCGGAAGGACATCGAGATTGGAGGTCGGGGCTTCGATCAAACCGGCGGGCAATCCCTTGCCGGCGACCATCAGCGGGACGCGCGCCGAACCCTCGTAGAAGCACATCTTGAACCACAGGCCGCGCTCGCCGAGCATGTCGCCGTGGTCTGAGCAGAACAGTATCACGGTGTCGTCGAGCATGCGCGTGCGCTCGAGTACCGAGAGCAGTTCGCCGACCTTGTCGTCGATGTAGGAGATGTTGGCGAAGTAGCCGCGACGCGAGCGGCGCACTTGTTCCGGCGTGATGTCGAAGCTCGCGTAGTCGCTGGCGAGGTAGAGACGCTGCGAGTGCGGGTCCTGCTTGTCCTCAGAGATGAAGCCGACCTCGGGATCAAGCGCTGGGCAGTCCTCGTAGAGGTCCCAATACTGGCGTCGCGCGACATAGGGGTCGTGCGGATGGGTGAAGGAGACGGTGAGGCACCAGGGACGACGTTCGGCCTGATCGGAAACGCGGGCAAAGTCGTAGAGCTTCTGGGTCGCGAGGAAGGCGACCTCGTCGTCATACTCCATCTGGTTGCTGATCTCGGCAGTGCCCGCGCCGGTGACCGAGCCGAGATTGTGGTACCACCAGTCGATGCGTTCGCCGGGCTTGCGATAGTCCGGTGTCCAGCCGAAATCGGCCGGGTAGATGTCAGTCGTCAGCCTCTCCTCGAAGCCATGCATCTGGTCGGGGCCGACGAAGTGCATCTTGCCCGACAGTACGGTGTGGTAGCCGGCGGCGCGCAGGTGATGCGCAAAGGTCGGAACCGACGACGTGAACTCGGCGGCGTTGTCGTAGACCCCGGTGCGCGACGGCAATTGCCCGCTCATGAAAGCGGCGCGGCCCGGAGCGCAGAGAGGTGAGGCGGTGTAATTGTTCTTGAAGCGCGCCGAGCGCGTTGCCAGTGCCTTGAGATGCGGGGCGTGCAGGAAGTCGGCGGGACCGTCCGGGAAGAACGTTCCGGCCAGCTGGTCGACCATGACGATGAGGATGTTGGGTCTAAATGACGTCATGCGGCCTTCGCCTGCGTGAGTTTGATTTCAAGATAATCTTCGATGAGCGCTGCAGCCGTGGCCGCATCCGGTATGCCGTCCTTGAGTGCCCGGCGAATGTAGAGACCATCGATCAGTGCGGCTGTGGTTTCCGCTACGCGTTCCGCCTCCGGGCGCGATAGCAGTGCCGAGAGTCCGCTCATCAGATTGGAATGCAGGCGACTGGCGTAGACCCGCAACAGGCGGCGCAGGGTCGGGGACTTCTGGGCTTCGACGTAGAAAGCAAGCCATGCCGCGATCGTCTCGGCGCGAAACTGCTTGTCGGAGAAGTTGACGGCGATTACGGCCGAAACGCGAGCGCGTGGGGTGGTGCTGGCGGTCAGTGCTGCACGGCAGTCGGCGTTCAGTTCGGTCAGCAGATACCGCATGGTTGCCTGGAGCAGGTCGTCTTTGGCGCCGAAGTAATGATGGGCAAGCGCCGACGACACGCCGGCACGGCCCGCGATCTCCGACATGGTCACATCAAGGCTGCCGCGCTCGCCGATCGCCGAGATCGTCGCGTCAATCAGTGCCTTGCGGCGCAGTGGCTCCATTCCGACCTTGGGCATTCAAACAACCTCCAGGGCTCAGCCTATTTTTAATTGACGCATCAATCAATAAAAACTCCGCCGCGTAATACTCCATTTCCGACGTTGAACGACATTGAAACTGTCCGAGATTTGTTCAATATTGAACTGAATAGAGCCGTTGGATTCACCCCTGAAATGGCGCAACATGCGCCCTGCGATTGGAGGCAGTGATGACCGCATGCATCGTTGGCTGGGCGCATTCGCGCTTCGGCAAGCTTGAAGGCGAAACGCTGGAAAGCCTGATCACCAAGGTTGCCAGCGAGGCGCTCGAGCATGCCGGCATAGGAGCCGACGAGGTCGATGAGATCGTGCTCGGCCATTTCAATGCCGGCTTCTCCGCCCAGGATTTCACCGCGAGCCTGGTCTTGCAGGCCGACGACCGCCTGCGCTTCAAGCCGGCGACGCGCGTCGAAAACGCCTGCGCCACGGGTTCGGCTGCGGTGCGGCAGGGCATCCGGGCGGTGAATGCCGGATCTCGGATCGTGCTGGTGGTCGGCGCCGAACAGATGACGACGACACCTGGGCCCGAAATCGGCAAGAACCTGCTCAAGGCATCGTATTTGCCGGAGGACGGCGACACCCCGGCAGGATTCGCTGGCGTCTTCGGCAAGATCGCCCAGGCTTACTTCCAGCGCTATGGCGACCAGTCGGACGCGCTGGCGATGATCGCAGCGAAGAACCACAAGAACGGCGTCGACAACCCTTATGCCCAGATGCGCAAGGATTTCGGCTTCGACTTCTGCCGCAAGGAGAGCGAGAAGAACCCGTTTGTCGCCGGGCCATTGAAGCGCACCGACTGTTCGCTGGTTTCGGATGGCGCTGCAGCGCTTGTGCTGACCGACAGCACGACGGCATTGCGCATGCGCCGCGCCGTTGCCTTCCGTGCCAACGAGCACGTGCAGGATTTCCTGCCGATGTCGAAGCGCGACATCCTGCAGTTCGAAGGCTGCGAGATAGCCTGGAACCAGGCTCTGAAATCGGCAGGCGTTTCCCTCGACGATCTGTCTTTCGTAGAAACGCATGACTGTTTCACCATTGCCGAGCTGATCGAATATGAGGCGATGGGGCTCGCGCCGCGCGGCGAGGGTGCCCGGATCGCCATGGAAGGCATCACCGCCAAGGACGGCCGCCTGCCGGTCAATCCCTCCGGCGGTCTCAAGTCGAAGGGACACCCCATCGGCGCTACAGGCGTTTCGATGCACGTGCTGACCGCAATGCAGCTGACCGGCGAGGCTGGCGGCATCCAGGTCAAGGACGCCAAGCTCGGTGGCATCTTCAACATGGGTGGTGCGGCGGTCGCCAACTACGTGTCGATCCTGGATCGCATCAGATGAGGCATTCGGCCGTCGTCATCGGCGGTGCGTCGGGCATCGGCCTTGCCGTGGCCGAGCGCCTGATATCAGATGGCTGGCCGGTGGCGATGATCGACGGCGATGCGGCGGCACTTGCCGCCGCTGCAGACGCCATCGACAATGACGATGTCGTTTTCATCGAAGCTGATCCAACCGACGAGGACAATGTCGCCGAAGCTTTCGACCAGGTGGTGGACAGCCTCGGCCTCGTTGGCGGATTGGTGGCCGTGGCTGGTTTTGACCGCCATGCAAGTGCCGAAGACACCAGCGCTGAAATGTTGCGCGAAGCACTGGACGTAAATCTCGTCGGCCCCTTCATTGCCGCCAAGGCCGCGCTTGAGCGGATGGGTGCCTCCTTATCCATCGTCAATGTTGGTTCGGTCGCAGGCCTGCGCGCTCATCGTGGCAAGCTCGCCGTTGCCGCCTCACAGGCCGGACTGAAGTTGATGGCCGAGGTACTGGCTCTGGAGGCCGGAAATCGCGGCGTTCGTGTCAACGCCATTGCTGCCGGGCCGACAGAGACCGAGGCAGCTGGCAATGGTGGCGGGGTCGCAGCTCGCCTGATGCCGCAAGGACGTTATGCCGAGCCCGAGGAGATAGCTGCCGCCGTTGCCTTCCTGCTTTCCCCGGAGGCAAGCTATGTCAACGGTCATACACTTGCAGTGGATGGCGGATTCCTTGCCGCCGCGCTATCGGGTGACAGGGCATGATGCTGCACTGCTAGCGTGGCAGGTGGCATGCCCGTGAAAGTCGTCCGCAAGCGCATGAAGGCTCGTTAAACAATGACAAATCCGGTTCTTGTCGAGGTGCTGCGTGGCGACCTCGTTGAAAGCGTGCATCGTGGCGCGGTGGCCGTCGTTGATGGCGATGGCAAGCAGGTCTGGGCTACAGGTGACACACAGCAGCCGGTGTTCCCGCGCTCGGCAGTCAAGGCAATCCAGGCGCTGCCCTTTGTCGAAAGCGGTACGGCCGACGCGTATGGCTTCGGTGAACGCGAATTGGCGCTGGCCTGCTCCTCGCATTCCGGCGAGGTCGCTCATGCCGAACTCGCCAATGCCATGCTCGCCAGGGCTGGACTTGAGGTTGACGCCCTCGAATGTGGCGCGCACTGGCCGTCTAACCACGCTGCCACCATTGCGCTGGCACGCGGCGGGGCGTCGCCAAGCGCGCTGCACAACAATTGCTCGGGCAAGCATTCCGCTTTCGTGTGCACCTGCCGCCATCTCGACATTGCGCATCAGGGCTATGTCAGGCCTGGGCATCGCTTCCAGGAGATGGTTCGGGAAACTATGGAAGCCGTCACCGGGGCCGCGCACAACGAGGCCAATCGCGGCACGGACGGCTGTTCGATCCCGACTTTTGCCGTGCCGCTGCAAAACCTTGCCCTTGGGTTCGCGCGAATGGTCACCGGCAACGGTCTCGGCACGGAAAGGGCAAGGGCAGCGCGCCGGCTGATGTCAGCCTGCATGGCCGAACCTTTTCTGGTCGCGGGAACCGACAGGGCCGATACGGAGTTGATGCAGACTGCACCCGGACGGATCTTCGTCAAGGTTGGCGCCGAAGGCGTGTTTTGCGCGGCCGTACCCGAACTCGGGGTCGGAATCGCGTTGAAATGCGACGACGGCGCGGGCAGGGCGGCCGAGGTTATGATCGCGGCGGTCCTCGCCAGGCTTTTGGCACGTGATGAAGCGCTGGCGGGTAGCATGATCAAGGCTGCCAATCCGGTGCTTAAAAACTGGAACGGCATCGAAGTTGCGTCGCTTCGGCCCACCGCTGCATTCGGCTGAGGGCGCAATGAGCGGGTCAGCCTGGCTGGCTTGTTATCCATGCAGCGAACACCTAGGTTCGATTGATGAGCAGAGCTTTTACCCGCGAAGACGATAGCGAGAACGTAATCGCCGACATTGGCGAGCGACCTGTAAGCGCGTCGCGAAACCTGGTGACAGAGCAGGGGCTGGTTCATATCGAGACCCAGCTTGCAAGCCTGCGCGAAGATTTGGCGAAGGCCGAGGCCGACGCAGATCGCGAGCGCATTGCGACTGTGTCGCGCGATCTGCGCTATTGGCAGTCCCGCCGCGAAACCGCCGAGGTTTCCATTCCCGAGCCCGACAGCACGGTTGTCCGCTTTGGCATGAAGGTCGTCGTCGAGGACGACAATGGCAAGCACAACGTCTGGCAGATTGTCGGCGAGGACGAAGCTGACGCCGCCAAGGGCCGCATCTCCCACTCCTCGCCGATGGCGATAGCGCTGTTTGGCAAGTCCGTTGGCGACCTGGCCTCGGTCAACGGCCATGAATGGGAGATCATTGAACTCGGCAGCTAGCTTTCGACCGCAATCGTGTGATCGCGGAAGAAGGCGGTCGCACCGGCTTCATCGATTTCGCCGGCTGCAACGCCCATGACGAACAAATAGAGCGCTCCATCGTCAGCAGTCAGCTCATAGCCATTCACCGCCAGGAACGTGCCTGCGGCGACGATGGCGGTTCGCTTGTTGCCGTCAACGAACGCATGATTGCGCGCGATTCCGAACAGGTAGGCGGCCGCCAATTCTATGATGGTCGGATGGCCATAGGCGGCCTTGTTCTCTGCGCGGGCAAGCGCCGATTCCAGGGCGTTTTCGTCGCGAAGCCCTTGCGCACCACCATGCCGCCGGAGCTGTTCCGCATGCATAGCCTCAACGACGCGCCGGTTCAGAAACTGCGGGCTCATTCGGCAAGCTTCTGAAGCGCCACCTTGTACTTGTCCATGAACTTGTTTGCAGCTTCCATCTGCCGCTCGAATGCGTCGTCCGTAGGCTTAAGAGTGAGGCCATCATTGGATTCGACAATCTCAAGCGTGTCTCCGGCTTTGAGATTGTGCCGTTCCAACACTTCCTTCGGCAGGATCACGCCTTCCGAGTTTCCGATCTTGCGAACCGTTACGTTCATGGCAATGTCTCCATGTTATAACTCATGTATAACATGCGTGCTCGCCGGAACCAAGCCATTGTCGCTTGCGTGGACGGCCACTATACCTTGCAGGTGGCCGCAGCTGCGGTCGGAAAATAGCATTGCCGGAGACAACGCCCATGGCGCAGGACGACAGCATTTTCATTGGTGCCAGCCGCAAGCCGGACGATAGCTATCAACGACCCGAAGAGTTGCTGTTGAAATACGGCAATCGCCACGGCCTGGTTACTGGCGCGACCGGCACCGGCAAGACGGTGACGCTGCAAATCCTTGCCGAAGGCTTCTCGAATGCCGGCGTTCCGGTGTTCTGCGCCGACATCAAGGGTGACCTGTCGGGCATCGCCATGATGGGCGAGGCCAAGGATTTTCTCACCGCGCGCGCCCAGGCGATCAAGCTCGATCCATATGAGTTCCAGGAGTTTCCTGTGATCTTCTGGGACCTGTTCGGCGAACAGGGGCATCCGATCCGCGCGACGGTCTCGGAGATGGGGCCGCTGCTGCTTTCGCGGCTGATGAACCTCACCGACGCGCAGGAAGGCGTGCTCAATATCGCCTTCCGCATTGCCGACGAAGAGGGGCTTCTGCTTCTCGACATGAAGGATTTGCAGTCATTGCTGGCCAACATCGCCGATCGTGCCGAGGAAATCGGCGCGCGCTACGGTAATGTCACGAGGCCGTCGGTCGGCGCGATCCAGCGTTCGCTGCTGGTGCTCGAACAGCAGGGCGGCAATCATTTCTTCGGCGAGCCGGCACTGAAGATCGCCGACATCATGCGCACGACGCGCGACGGCCGCGGCGCGATCAACGTGCTCGCCGCCGACAAACTGATGATGAACCCGCGGCTCTACGCGACCTTCCTGCTGTGGTTGCTGTCGGAGCTGTTCGAGGTGCTGCCGGAAATCGGCGACCCCGACAAGCCGAAGCTGGTGTTCTTCTTCGACGAGGCCCACTTGCTGTTCGACGAGGCGCCGAAGATCGTCGTCGACCGTGTCGAGCAGGTCGTGCGCCTGATCCGTTCGAAGGGCGTCGGCGTCTACTTCGTCACCCAGAACCCGCTCGACGTCCCCGAAACCGTGTTGGCCCAGCTTGGCAACCGCGTACAGCATGCGTTGCGTGCCTACACGCCGCGTGAGCAAAAGGCGGTGAAGACGGCGGCGGATACCTTCCGTCCGAATCCGGATTTCGATTGCGCCAAGGCGATCACCCAGCTCGGCACCGGCGAGGCACTGGTGTCGACGCTCGAGGCTAAGGGTGTGCCATCGATGGTTCAGCGGACATTGATCCGGCCGCCGGCATCGCGGCTTGGACCGATCACGCCGCAGGAGCGACAGAAGCTAATCAATGAGAGCCCGGTCGCCGGTCAGTACGACGAGACTGTCGACCGCGAATCGGCCTTTGAAATGCTGCAGAAGAAGGCGCTCGACGCGCAAAAGGCCCAGCAGGAAGCTCAGCAGGCGAACACGGGCGGCGGCGGTGGCTGGACCATTCCGGGCTTTGGCAATGACGCGCCGCCGGCTTCGGGCGGCCGCAACACCGGCAATGCGCCGAGGCCGAGGACATCCAACCGGCAGACGGTGACCGAAGCGGCACTGAAGTCGGTCGTGCGCTCCGTTGGCTCGTCGGTCGGCCGTGCGCTGGTGCGTGGAATTCTCGGAAGCTTGAAGAAGGGCTTCTGACCCGACAGTCTTCCGGCCAAAGCAAAACGGCGCGTCGATGACGCGCCGTTTTTTGTTGGCGATTAAGCCTGAGGTCAGGCCATGCCGAGGCCGCTTGTAACCAGGATCGGCGTCTTGGAAGGCACGCGGTCGTAAAGATCCATGATGTCCTGGTTCATCAGGCGCACGCAGCCCGACGACACCGACTTGCCGATCGTCCACCATTCCGGTGAACCGTGGACGCGGTAGAGCGTGTCTTCGTTATTCTGGAAGATGTAGAGCGCACGCGCACCGAGCGGGTTGTTCAGGCCAGGCGCCATGCCGCCGTTGCGGACGCTGTACTTCTCGAGCTTCGGGTCGCGGCCGATCATGTCGTCCGGCGGCGTCCACTTCGGCCACTTGCGCTTCCATTGGATGACGGCGCGGCCAGACCAGGCAAATCCGGCGCGGCCCAAGCCGACGCCATAGCGGATCGCCTCGCCGTTCTCGCGGACCAGGTAGAGGAAGTGTGTCGAGGTGTCGACGACGAGCGTGCCTGGACGTTCGCCGGTTGGATCGGCAACGACCTGGCGAAGGAACTGGGGCTTCACCTTCTTGATCGGAATGCCGGGAACCTCATAGCCTTCGTCGCTGACGGGGCCATACATGCTGACATAGTCGCCGAAAGCCGGGTCGATGGTTGGCGTCGGCGGGACGATCTGTGGTGCTTCAACGAACTGGCCGCCTCCGCTGACGGTCGAGCAGGCTGAAAGAGCTGCTGTGGCAGCGCTTGCGGCCGCCAGGTTGAGAAAGCCGCGCCTGCTGAGGGGGCGGGATGAATCAATGAATGTGGGCATGGCTGCGATCTAGGATTCCAGTTCGAAAGAAATGGTGAATTCAAGGGAAGCGGTCGGCGTCCCCTTAACGCTCACGGAGATAGGCGGGTCAAAATCTGACCTGAGGGTGGACAAAGCATGGCAACGATGTGACGCGCCAATCACTGTTGCGTTATGGCAACATAGCTGACCTATGGTGAGCTAACCAATTGTAACTAAACCTTCCAGCGACGGCAGGATCAGGGATGGCGGGAAGTCGCGATATTCGTCCGGCTGGTCGGCGCGGTTGATCCAGACGGTGCGGCAGCCGAACTTGGCGGCCCCTGCTATGTCCCATCGATTGGACGACTGGAACGATATTGCCTCAGGATAGAGGCGCCAGCTGCTGGCCACCAGATCATACACCGACTGGTCCGTCTTGAAGCGGCGGACGCTGTCGACGGAGAAAACTTCATCCAAAATGAGGTCGAGCCCGGCCGAACGCACCGCAGCTTCCAGCATCGCCGGCGAGCCGTTGGACAGGATGGCAAGGCGCGCGCCGCTGTCTTTCAGATTGCGCAAGACAGCGGGAACCTCAGGATAGCAGTCGAGTTGCCAATAAGCGTCGAGCAGCTTGCTGCGCATCGTCGGGTCGACAGAGGGCACTTTGCTGAAGGCGAAGTCGAGCGCCTGCTCGGTGAGTTGCCAGAAATCGAGATAGGCGCCCATCAAAGTGCGGACCCAGGAATATTCGAGCTGCTTGGCCCGCCAGATCTCGGACAGGAGCTGGCCATCCGGGCCGATGTCGACGGCGTGGCGGCGAACGGCGGCGTGCACGTCGAACAACGTGCCATAGGCATCGAATATGTAGGCGGCGTGGCGCATGCTTGTGGTTTTCCAACGGCTTGGCAGCGAGCGCAAGCACAACTATCCGCTGGCTCCAATATTTCAGCTTGCTGCTGGTTGACGGGACCTGCCAAAGGCTTTTCGATGCCAGCGATCAACAGGATGCGACGGGAAACGAAATCATGATGCTCGCGGCGGCTGCACAATCCACGACCTGGACCTTTGTCGACGGCGACTGGCATGAGGGAAACGTCGCAATCATCGGCCCGCGCAGCCACGCCATGTGGCTTGGTTCCAGCGTGTTCGACGGCGGCCGCTGGTTCGAGGGCGTGGCGCCGGACCTTGAAGCCCATTCGCGGAGGGTCAATTCCTCGGCCATCGCATTGGGCCTGAAACCGACGATGAGCCCCGAACAGATCGTCGGGCTGACCTGGGACGGGCTGAAGAAGTTCGACGGCAAGACGGCGGTCTATATCAGGCCGATGTATTGGGCCGAGCATGGCGGCTATATGGGGGTTCCGGCCGACCCTGCATCGACGCGGTTCTGCCTGTGCCTCTACGAATCACCAATGCTGCCACCGACAGGATTTTCGATCGGCCTGTCGCCATTTCGCCGCCCGAGCATGGAAACCATGCCGACCAACGCCAAGGCAGGCTGCCTCTATCCAAATAATGGCCGGGCTATTCTCGACGCCAAGATGCGCGGGTTCGACAATGCGCTGGTGCTCGACATGCTGGGCAATGTCGCCGAGACCGGTTCTTCCAACATCTTCCTCGTCAAGAACGGCCAGGTGTTCACGCCGGCACCGAATGGAACTTTCCTTTCCGGAATCACCCGCAGCCGCACGATGTCGTTGCTTGCCGACCGTGGCTATACCGTCATCGAGAAGACGCTATCGGTGCGCGAATTCCTCGAAGCGGACGAAATCTTCTCCACCGGCAACTACTCCAAGGTCGTTCCGGTGACACGCATCGAAGATCGAAATCTGCAGCCGGGACCGGTAGCAAAAAAATCGCGCGAGCTATATTGGGAGTGGGCTCACTCTACCGGCAAGGCCTGAGTGCAGCGAAGAAAAAACACTGCCTCTCATCTGTTTCCACGATGATGACGACCTATCTGTAGACGGCATAGTCATGCCGCGAAATTGCCAGCAAGGGAGTATGATCCATGGCTTTTGAATTGCCCGAATTGCCCTACGACTACGAGGCGCTGCAGCCCTTCATGTCGAAGGAAACGCTCGAGTATCACCACGACAAGCATCACAAGGCCTATGTCGACAACGGCAACAAGCTGGCTGCGGAAGCAGGCATGGACAAGCTGTCGCTTGAAGAGGTGGTGAAGCAGTCGTTCGGCAAGAATGCCGGCCTGTTCAACAATGCCGCGCAGCACTACAACCACGTCCACTTCTGGAAATGGATGAAGAAGGGCGGCGGCGGCAACAAGCTGCCTGGCGCACTGCAGAAGGCGATCGATGCCGATCTCGGCGGCTACGACAAGTTCAAGGCGGACCTGATTGCTGCCGGCACGACCCAGTTCGGTTCGGGCTGGGCCTGGCTGTCGGTCAAGGACGGCAAGCTCGCCATCTCCAAGACCCCGAACGGCGAGAACCCGCTTGTTCACGGCGCGACCCCGATCCTCGGCGTCGACGTCTGGGAGCATTCCTATTACATCGACTATCGCAACGCCCGCCCGAAATACCTCGAGGCGTTCGTCGACAGCCTGATCAACTGGGACTACGTGCTCGAGCTTTACGAAAAGGCCTGAACCTAATCTCGGTCCATATGTTGCGAACGAAAACCCCGGCTCTGCCGGGGTTTTTTGCATTTGGGTGGCAATGTTTGAAAAAGACTAACAGTCACGCAAGCGTGAAGAGAATTTCCGGACGAATTCGGCCAGTTTCGCCGTTGGCCCTAGGCAGCATTTGCAACCCAGAGAGGACCTGATGAAGAAAATTGTGTTTGCCATTGCAGCGCTAGCGCTCGCTACCACCGCGGCATTCGCCGATGTGATCGCTGACCGACAGGCGGTGATGAAGGAGAATGCAAAGCAAGTCGGCACACTTGTGAAGATGGTGAAGGGCGAAGCTCCGTTTGATGCGGCGGCTGTGGTCGCGGCCCTGACTGCTCTCAATGACAACGTCCAGAAGATCGATGTGGCAGCCTCGTTCCCCGCCGGGAGCGACCAGGGCGACACCACCGCTTCGCCCAAGATCTGGGAAGACCTGGCCGGGTTCCAGGCTGAAGTCGACAAGTTCAAGGCCGTCACGGCAGCCGCGGTCGCAAGTCCCGCCGCGGACGTCGATGCACTGAAGGCGCAGGTGGGCACGATCGGCCAGACCTGCGGCACCTGCCACGAGGCTTTCCGCGTGAAGAAGGGCTGACCGCTAGCGGATGGCTGTTTTCAGCAAAATCGCAGTTGCGGCTCTGGCGCTTGGCGGCGCCGGGGCCGCAATTCTCTGGTGGCTGACGGTACCAGAAAAGCTGGGGCCAGAGGCGCTCGCGGCATTGGGAACCGGTGACGCAACCCGCGGGCAGCGCATCTTCGATGCCGGCGGCTGCGCCTCGTGCCATGCCAAACCGAAATCCGAAGGCGACGTGCGCTTGCAGTTGGTGGGCGGCGTCGAGCTCAAGACGCCATTTGGCACCTTTGTGGCACCGAACATTTCTTCCGACCCCGATGACGGCATCGGCGACTGGTCGCTCGAAGACTTCGCCAATGCAATGCTGAAAGGCGTTTCGCGCGACGGGCAGCACCTGTACCCGGCATTTCCCTATGCCTCCTACGCCCGCATGAAGCCTGCTGATGTTGCCGACCTCTACGCATTCATGAAAACGCTTCCAGCCGTGCAGGGCAGGGCGCCCAACCACGACCTTGCGTTCCCCTTCAACATCCGGCGCGGGCTGGGGCTGTGGAAGCAGCTATATCTCGGCAATGAGCCCGTGGTGGCGTTTGCCGAGGGCACGCCAGAGACCGTGCTCCACGGCCGCGATCTTGTTGAAGGTGCGGGCCATTGCGGCGAATGCCATACGCCGCGGAGCCTTGCCGGCGGCACCGAGAAGGGCCAGTGGCTGGCCGGCGCCAAGGCTGCGGAAGGCGATGGCGTCGTGCCAAACATCACGCCAGAAGGCAAAGACATCAGCGGCTGGTCCGAAGGCGACATCGCCGGCTATCTCGAAACCGGCTTTACGCCGGAATTCGATTCGGTGGGCGGGACAATGGTCGAGGTTCAGAAGAACATGGCCAGGCTGACCGCAGCGGACCGGGAGGCGATCGCCGCTTATCTTAAGGCGATCCCGCCGCATCCCAACGGCTACCCGGCGCAACAGCCGAAGCCGGCTGGTTAAGCGTACCGGCGGCCACAGGCCCGCCGGTCTCCCATCTCAATGACTAGGCACGCCCGGCGACCTTCAATGCGAAAGCATAGTTGAAGGCAACTTCCTCGAGTCGCGAGAAACGGCCGGAGGCGCCGGCATGGCCCGAATCCATGTTGATCTTGAACAGCACAGGACTGTTGCCCGACTTGCGCTCGCGCAGCCGCGCCGCCCATTTGGCCGGCTCCCAATAGGTGACGCGCGGATCGGTGAGGCCGGCGACCGCCAGGATCGGCGGATAGTCGACAGCGGCGACATTGTCGTAGGGTGAGTAGGCGGCGATGGTCTTGTAGTCCGCTTCCGAGTCGATCGGATTGCCCCATTCAGGCCATTCCGGCGGCGTCAGCGGCAAGGTGTCGTCGAGCATGGTGGTCAGCACGTCAACGAAGGGCACCTCGGCGATGATGCCGGCGAAGGCCTCGGGCGCCATGTTAGCCACTGCCCCCATCAGCATGCCGCCGGCCGAACCGCCTTGCGCGACGATGCGCTCGTGCGACGTATAGCGCTCGGCAACGAGATGGTGCGCGCAGGCGATGAAGTCGGTGAAGGTGTTGACCTTGGTCGCGCGCTTGCCGTCGTCGTACCAGGCGTAGCCCTTGTCCTTGCCGCCACGGATGTGGGCAACGGCATAAACGAAGCCGCGATCGACGAGCGACAGGCAGTTGGTGTTGAACGAGGCGGGAATGGTCATGCCATAGGAACCGTAGCCATAGAGCAGGCAAGGTGCCGTACCATCTAGTGGGGTGTCGCGATGATGGATGAGCGAGATCGGCACCAGTTCGCCGTCCGGCGCCGGAGCCATCAGCCGGCGGGTCACATAGTCCTCGATGTTGTGGCCGGAGGGCACTTCCTGAGTCTTGAGCAAGGTCCGCTCGCGTGTCCGCATGTTGTAGTCGAACAGCTGCGACGGGGTGGTCATCGACGAATAGGAAAAGCGCATGGTGTCGGTGTCGTATTCGTAAGAACCCGACAGCCCAAGCGAGAACGCCTCCTCGGGGAACGAGATGAGGTGCTCGGCGCCCGTCGCGCGCTCATGGACGACGATCCGGGGCAGGCCTTCCTTGCGTTCGAGGCGGACCATGAAGTCCTTGAAGCCGACTACCGACAGGATGAGGCGGCCCGGTTCATGAGCGACGAGCTCCTTCCAGTTCGCGCGCACCGGATCGCTGACGGGTGCCGTCATGATCTTGAAATCCTTGGCGCCGTCGACGTTGGTCAGCACGAAGAAGATGTCGCCGCCTTCTTCGAGATCGTATTGCAGGCCGATCTCGCGTGCCGCCACCAGCTTGGGGGCTGCCAGTGGATCGGTGGCGGGGAACAGGCGGTACTCGGAGGTCTCATGATCGCTGATCGAGATCATGATCCATTCGTTGGAGCGCGTGCCACCGACATTCATGAAGAAGCCGGGGTCGGTTTCCTCGTAGATCAGCCGGTCGGACGCGGCGTCGCTGCCGAGCGCATGGTAGAGGACCTTTGACGGCCGGTGATTGGGGTCAAGGCGGGTGTAGAAGAAGCCGGCATTGGCCGCGTCCCATGTGCCCGAACCGCCAGTGTCGCCGACGACGTCGGTCAGGTCGGTGCCATCAGACAACTGGCGGACGCGCAGCGTATAGAACTCCGAACCCTTGTCGTCGAAGCCCCAGATCAGGCTGCTATGGTCGGAAGAGTGGTCGAGCCCGCCAAGCCTGAAATAGGCATGGCCTTCGGCTTCCTTGTCGCCGTCAAGGATGATCTCCTCCGCGCCGCCTTCGCTGGGGATACGGAAGTAACGCGGCTGCTCGCCACCCTTCTTGAACGACGAGCCATAGGCGAAGGGACCATCCTTCATCGGCACCGAGGAATCGTCCTCCTTGATGCGGCCCTTCATTTCAGCAAACAACGCCTTCCTGAGATCGGCGGTGTCGGCCATCAGTTCGGCCTGGTAGGCGTTTTCCGCCTCGAGATGGCTGCGGATCGCAGGATCAAGCACGCTTGGGTCGCGGAACACCTCCTGCCAGTTGTCGGCGCGCAGCCATGCGTATTCGTCGACACGAGTAATGCCGTGGCGTGTGTCGGAGACGGGGCGGCGCTCGGTCGAGGGCGCGGCGACATCGGCGAAAATGGCAGGTCTGGTCATCAGGTCTCGCATGGGATGAATCTTGAATGGCGAATGAACACGCCGATCAGGGCGGGTTCAAGGGGTGAGTTGCATTGTTTCGTCAACGTTCCAATTGACCGGTCCTGCCGGAAGGAGATGAACATGCTAACGAAAGTAACCGCGGCACTTGTCGTCGCCTCGACTGTTGGGCTGCTGGCCGGCCAATCCCATGCGGCGGCGTTCGCCGCCTGGCAGGTGAACGATGTTCCGTTTGGCGATACGCTGAACATCCGCAAATATCCTTCCAACGGTTCGCAGAAACAGGCTGCCTATCCCAATGGCATGGTGCTGCAGATGACCGGCAAGTGCACCGGCGGTATCGATCTGCTGAACATTTCGCATCTGCCCGATTGGAAGCAGGAGCAGCAGGTTCGCTATCGCTGGTGCCAAGTCTGGCATGACCCTGCCCAGAACGGACATTTTGTGACCGGCTGGGTCTACGGCAAGTACATCACGCCGTATTGACAGCATATTGACCACACTCAGCTCCCCGAGGACGACCCAGTCCGACACTTGTCGTTGACAAGGTCCGTTCAGGGTTGCCCCCACGTGGCAGGGAGTCTATGCCCTAGCTGTAATAACGTGAGACGTTAAGAGGGCCTGCACGCTGACCTTCCTTATCCTCATGCTGCCATTTGTCGGCGCGCTTTTCGCTCCGCTCCTGACCCGCGTGATGAAACACAATGCCGGCTGGGTGCTTGCTGCGGTTCCATTGCTTGTGTTCGTGCATTTCGCCGGAATGCTCGGGATTGTGGGCTCCGGTGCTACTGTTTCAGCTGGCTTTGACTGGGCGCCAAGCCTTGGTCTGCGCTTTTCCTGGTATCTCGACGGCCTGTCCCTGACCTTTGCGCTGCTGATCTCGGGTATCGGTATTCTGATCGTCATCTATTCCGGCGGCTATCTCAAAGGGCACCCGCATCAGGGACGGTTTTTCTCGTTCATCCTGCTGTTCATGGGCGCGATGCTGGGGCTGGTGGTCTCGGATTCCTTCCTGATGCTGTTCGTCTATTGGGAACTGACGTCGATAACGTCGTTCCTGCTGATCGGTTTCGATCATGGCCGGGAGGCCTCGCGGCGTGCGGCGTTGCAGGCGCTGCTGGTGACCGGCCTGGGGGGGCTTTCGCTGCTCGGCGGCCTGCTGGTGATATCGCAGGCAACCGGTGTGAACGAGCTTTCATCCCTGCTCGCCGCCGGCGATGCCTTGCGTAACAGCCCGCTTTATCTCGTTGCCCTCATACTGGTCCTGGGTGGCGCTTTCACCAAATCGGCGCAGTTTCCCTTCCATTTCTGGCTGCCTAACGCCATGGAGGCGCCGACACCGGTTTCGGCCTACCTGCACTCGGCGACCATGGTGAAGGCAGGCGTCTATCTGGTGATGCGGCTCAATCCTGCCATGGGGGACACAGCAGCCTGGGAAACGATCCTGCCGATGTTCGGCGGCGTCACGCTGGCCGTCGGCACGCTGCTGGCTGTCAGGCAGACCGATCTCAAGCTGATGCTTGCCTACACCACCGTCGCCTCGCTTGGGCTCCTGGTGATGCTGACCGGCTTCGGTTCCGACAAGGCGATCGAAGCGGCGGCGCTCTATCTGATTGCGCACTCGATGTTCAAGGGCGCGCTGTTCATGGTCGCCGGCCTGATTGACCATGAGACGGGCACGCGCGACATCACCGGGTTGCGCGGCCTGCGCAAAGCCATGCCGGTCACCTTCGTCGCAGCAATGCTTGCGGCACTTTCTATGGGCGGGTTGCCGTTGTTCTTCGGCTTCCTTGCCAAGGAAGAGATTTACGCCGCGCTTGGTGCGCCCGAAGGCTGGCAGGCCGCGTTGCTGGTCGTTGCCATCTGTGGCAATGCGCTGATGTTTGCCATCGGCTTTGCCGTTGCGCTTCGACCTTTCGTGGGCGCTGCCGCAAAGGCGCCAAAGGCGGCACATGAAGGGCCGATGTCGCTGTGGCTGGGGCCGGTCGTGCTCGGGGCCTCGGGGCTTGCCGCTGCACTCGTCTCGCCTATCATTCACCGTTTCTTCTCGTCGCCTACGGCCAGTGCCGTCGCTGGAAGCCCGGTCGATGTCACCATCTCGACAATTCCCCACCTAGGCGTGCCGCTGCTGCTTTCCGGCCTTACGGTTGCGCTGGGTGTCGCCGCCTATCTCGGGCTGGACAGGCTGCGCGGGGCGATGGTGGGTGTCCTTAAGACGATAGGCTGGGGGCCGGACCAGGGCTTTGACCAGGCGCTGCGCGGACTGTTGCGCCTTGCGACTGGCTTGACCCGTGTCATCCACAATGGCCGTCTCGACATCTATATGACCGTCACCTTCATCGCGGTGGCGGCGGCCCTGTTGTTGCCGATGATGCTGTTTGACGAACTGCCTTCCATTCCAAGCATCCCGGAGTTCCGCTTCTATGAATGGGGTGTGTTGGCCATAGCGGTGATCGGTGTCGCGGCGGTGGTCCACGCGCGCAGCCGTCTCACGGCTATCGTTTCGCTCGGCATCCAGGGCTTTGCGGTCGCCTTGCTCTACATGCTGTTTGGCGCGCCTGACCTGTCGTTCACCCAGTTCATGGTCGAGACGCTGTCGGTGGTGATCCTGGCTTTGGTGATGACGCGGCTCAGACTTGCGCCGACCGATCACCGGCCGTTCGGGCAGAAGCTGGTGGACATGGCGATTGCCGGAGCATGCGGCGCTGGCTTTGCCTTGCTGCTGCTGAAAGTGACGCAACTGCCGTTCGACGACCGGCTGTCGCAGTTCTTCAACACCTACTCCAAGACGATCGCCCATGGCCGTAACGTCGTGAACGTCATTATCGTCGACTTTCGCGGCCTCGACACGCTAGGCGAGATCGCCGTGGTGATGGTCACGGGGCTGGCGATACTGGCATTGGTACGCATCCGATCGAAGAAGGTGGAAGTGCGCGCGACAGTGGCAGAGGAGGCGTAGCATGCAGACGCTGATCTTCAGGACCGCGACCCCCTTTCTTACCTGCCTGATGCTGATGTTTTCGGTCTTCGTGCTGTTGCGCGGCCACAACGAGCCAGGCGGTGGGTTCACCGGCGGGTTGATCGCGGCTTCGGCCTTCGCAATCCATGGCATTGCGTTTGGCGTGCCGGCCGTCAGGCGCGCGCTCTATTTCCATCCCATGGCGATTGCCGGGTTTGGACTGTTTGCATCCGCTGTTGCCGGGTTACCGTCACTGCTGTTTGGAATGCCATTCCTGACCGGTTTGTGGAGCGCGCCAAGCCTCTTTGGCATGAGCGTCGACCTGTCAACGGTCATGGTCTTCGACATTGGCGTCTATCTCGTTGTGGTCGGGTCGTTCACCTCGATCGCGCTCGCCCTAGAAGACCGGGAGCACGATTGATGGAAGCCGTCTTCGCAATCCTTGTCGGCCTGTTCTTCGCTGCCAGCATTTACCTGATGCTGTCGCGGCACATCATCCGCATCCTGCTCGGCGTCGTTTTGTTCGGCAACGCCGTCAATCTGCTGATCTTCACCAATGGCCGGATCATGCGCGAGGTGCCGCCGATCATCGCCGAAGGTCTCGACGTGCCGGCAGGTGCCGTGGCCAACCCATTGCCACAGGCGCTGATCCTGACAGCCATCGTCATCTCGTTTTCGTTCTTCGCTTTCCTGCTGGTGCTTGCCTATCGCGCCTACCAGGAGATCGGCACCGACGACACCGACGGCATGCGAGTTGCCGAACCGGCCGACGACGGCCTGCCGCCGATGGGGTACTGAGCGAATGGCTGTGCAAGGCGAGGTCGTCGACAGGACCGCAGCGATGATTGCCGGGCCGATTGCGGCGGCCGACTGGCTTGTCATAGCCCCGGTGTTGCTGCCGATCGTTGCGGGTGCTGTGCTGCTGATGATCCGGCACAACGTTCGCTGGCATGCGTTGCTGGCGCTTGTTGTACTGGCGGCCATGGCTGGCACGAATGGCCTGTTGCTGCGGATGGTGCTGGACAAGGGCCCGGTCTCGATGACCATGGGCAGTTGGCTGCCGCCGTTCGGCATCTCCTTCACCGTCGATGCGCTGGGCGCCGCTTTCTCGCTGACGGCATCCATAGTGGCGCTCGTCTGCTGCGCCTATTCGGTGCGCGACGTCGATGCGACCGGCCGACGCTACGGCTTTTATCCATTCCTGATGTTGATGATGGCAGGCGTCAGCGGCGCCTTCCTGACCGGCGACATGTTCAACCTCTATGTCTGGTTCGAAGTGTTCCTGATCTCGTCCTTCGGCTTGCTCATCCTGGGATCGGAAAAGGCGCAGATTGACGGCGCCACCAAGTATGCAATCCTCAACCTGGTCGGCACGACGCTGTTCCTGATCGCCACCGGCTATCTCTACGGAACCTTCGGCACGCTGAACATGGCGGACCTTGCCACCAAGGCAGGGCAGATCGGCGAGGCCGCCCCGCTGATGACGCTGGCCACGCTCTATCTGCTCGCCTTCAGCATGAAGGCGGCGGCCTTTCCGCTCAATTTTTGGCTACCGGCCTCGTACCACACGCCGCCTGTCATCACCGGCGCGCTGTTTGGCGGCCTTTTGACCAAGGTTGGCATCTACGCGCTGCTGCGTACGCTGGTGATGATCTTCGCCGCCGAGCGGCTGGTACTGGCTGGCGTCATTGGCTGGGTGGCGGTTGCAACGATGCTGATCGGCGCGCTTGGCGCCTTGGCACAATCCGACATCCGCAGGATCGCCGGGTTCCTCGTCATTTCGGGCGTCGGCATCATGCTTGCCGGCATCGCGCTCGGCAGCAGCGGTGGGCTGTCAGGGGCAATATTCTACGCGCTGCATTCGATGCTTGCATTGTCCGCGCTCTACTTGCTCGGCGGTCTGATGCGCCAGCGTGGCGGAAGCTTTTCACTGCACAGGCTGTCTGGGCTTTATGGCGCAAGCCCAATTCTTGCCGGCCTGGCCTTCATCGTCTCGCTGGCAGTGGCCGGCCTGCCGCCCGGCTCGGGGCTTTGGCCCAAGGTGATGCTGGTGCGGGCTGCGCTCGATGTCGGCGCATGGCAGATCGCGGCAGCCATCCTGCTGAGTGGCTTCCTGGCGACCATCGCGCTCGGCCGTGTGTTCATCCTGGCTTTCTGGCGCGTCGAGGTATCAGGTGACCAGACGACGACCGCAGGCGCGCTGTCGGCGCTGGGTTGTACAGCCCTTGTGGTTCTTGTCTTGGCGATGCTTGCGATGGGGATTGCACCAGAGCCATTCATTCGAATCGCGACGACCGCCGCCAGCGGGTTGCTCGACGCATCGGCCTATGTACATGCAGTCTTTCCGGCGGGAATTGGATCATGATCCCGTTTCGCAACGAACTGATACTGGCCCTGGTCTGGGTCGCCATCTCGGGAAGCTACTCGGTCCCCAATCTGGCCTTTGGATTTGCGATCGGCTGGGTCGTCTTGTTCCTGGTGCGCGAGCAGCTTCAAGCCACCAAGGCTGTCATTCGCCCCGTAGCGTTGCTTTTGCTCATAGCATTGTTCATCAAGGAACTTGTTCTCTCAGCCTTCAAGGTCGCGAAGCTGGTGCTATCGCCACGCATGGACATCAAGCCGGGTATCTTTGCCTATCCTTTGAAGGTTGATCGGGATTTCGAGATCACATTGCTCGCCAATCTGATCACTCTGACGCCTGGTACATTGTCGGTCGACGTCTCCGATGACCGTCGCACCCTGTTCGTCCACGGAATGGATTGCTCAGATATTGAACAGGCGCGCCGCGACATCAGCCAAGGGTTCGAGCGCAGAATACTGGAGGCATTCAGATGATGTCTGGAACTGCTTTCCTCAACATCTGCACGATCTTCGCGCTCGGTGTGCTCACCATCTCGTTTCTGCTGGTGGTGGTGCGCGTACTGAAGGGGCCGTCATTGCCGGACCGGATACTGGCGCTCGACATGCTTGTTGCCGTTGCTATCGGCTTTATTGCCGTGCTCGGGGTGCGTTCCGGCTTCACATTATATGTCGATGTCGCCATTGCGCTCGGTCTTGTTGGCTTCCTGGCTACCGTTGCATTTGCACGTTTTGTGATGAGCGGCGGTGTCGATGGCAACAAAGAAGAGGCCGAGAAGGAGAGGCCATGATCGACGGTATCGGCGACTATCTGGCCGGAGTTCTCATTGTGATCGGCGCGTTGTTTGCACTGACCGCGTCTATTGGGTTGTTGCGCCTTCCTGACGTCTATACGCGCATGCACGCTGCCTCGAAGGCTGGCACTTTGGGATCTTGTCTGATGTTGATTGCGCTTGCTGTGCATATCGGCGAATTCGCCACAACATTACGCGCGCTGGCGGGAGTCGTCTTCTTTCTGTTGACCGCGCCAATCTCTGCTCATTTGCTTGCCAAAGCGGCTTATTCGGCGGGTTATCGCATGTGGCAAGGCTCTGTGAGCGACGATTTGGCTGAAACGGCGACAGCATCAAAGAAGAACGGCCCGTTTGCTGCTGATCGTTGACAATGACCCCATGGGACAACTTTCAGCGTTGTCCAACTTGATCTCACTCGATAACGATAGCGTATCAAAAAGGTTCATTTGTTAGAGGTGTGTTGAAATCATTGTTATTGTAGTTCACAAAGAATAGTGAATTGACTTGTTCTGTCGACAGGCTCATTAAAGTGATGGAGTGCGAGTCGCAAAGGCAATTTGCGATACAAGAACGCACCGCATCCCGGTCGCAACATCGGGCAAAAAAACATCCAGTCACATTGGGGCCTAAGCATATGGATACTTCCGAAACGCCTGCAACCAACAACGACACGCTGATCGAGTTGACCGCCGATGTGGTGGCCGCCTATGTCAGCAACAATCCAGTTCCGGTGGGAGAACTTCCGGGCCTGATCGCAGATGTCCACGCAGCCCTAGGCCGCGTTGGCAACGTTGCCGAGACGCCGCCTGCCGACAAGCAGAAGCCGGCAGTCAATCCCAAGCGCTCGGTGCATGACGACTACATCATCTGCCTTGAAGATGGTAAGAAGTTCAAATCTCTGAAGCGTCACTTGATGACGCACTACAACATGACGCCGGACCAGTATCGCGAGAAGTGGGGCCTGGACGCCAGCTATCCGATGGTGGCGCCCAACTACGCGGCTGCGCGCTCGCAGCTCGCCAAGAAGATGGGCCTGGGCCGCAAGCGCAAGGCCAAGTAACGCCCGTCGATAGATATTCAGCGAGCGGCGCCTTCGGGCGCCGCATTGCGTTTTGGCCTGATACGGCGCGGCCGCAGCGACAGCCTTCCCGGCTGGCCGGGAAACACGCCCTTCAGCCGGTCGCGCACCTGCTTGAGCGCGATGTGGCGATTGAGGTCGTAGCTCCAGTGGCGATTGACGCCTCTGAGCCGCTCTCGTTCAATTGCCCGCTCGAGGCGCTTCAGCAGGGCCAATGTCGGTGCCGGCCCTCCCGACAATGCACTCGAAAGCTCGATCCCGCAGCAGAGCTGCAACGCTGCTCTTTGCCTGGCATCGGTGAACTCGGTCAGCTTTTCTCTTCTGAACGCTGCAATTTCCCCTGAAAAATCCCGCATCGCGATCCTGCCTGCTGTGTCTCTGATCGGGCAATGATGCGGGCGGTTTTCAGGGTGGGGAAAAACCGCACCGAGATTTCCGTGCGGAAAAATAAAAGATCAAATGATTTCAGTGTGTTGAAATTACTGTCGTTGCCGGAGCGTTCATTTTTTGTTCACACCCAGCGGCGCCATGGGTATAAGAACTTATTCCTATTTTTGAAAAGGAACGAGTTTGGTGGGATCCACGTCGGCAATACTGGTGAAACGGCAAAACGAGGCGCGCGAAGCTGCTGCCAAGGATGAACGTTCGTCATTTGAGCTGCTTGCCGAAATGCGGCGCGACGAGGTTGTGGAGCGCTGCGACGCGATGATCGATTTGATGGCGGCACTGTTTGGCGTGCCAAGCAAGGAGCTTCGCCGGCTTGGCCGAACCAGCAACGACATCAGCCGCCTCAGGCAGATTGCCATGTATGTTGCCCATGTCGTTCTTCGCTTTTCCATGAGCGACGTCGGCCGCGGTTTCGGGCGCGACCGCACGACGGTGCTTTATGCCTGCCATACGGTGGAGGACCTGCGCGATGACGCCGACTTCGACCGGATCGTCGCCCTTGCCGAGCGCGTGGCGATTGCGGCGTTTCGCGACAGGCTGGAGCGTTGAGATGAGCAACGATGTGGTCGACGAAAAGCTACGCAAGCGCGTGTTCAGGCTGTTGGCAAAGGGGCCCGCCCAATGCGAACCGGCTGCCGACGGTGGCAAGATCTTGCTCGAAAACGACAAGGGCGAGCGGATTGGCGTCGATGCGGCTTCTCTAGCGGCTCTTGCCCGCGAAGGTCTGGTCAGCCGCGATTTGCGGACTGTGCGGCTGTCACCGGAAGGGCAGGCGGCCGCGCGGCGTGAGGCGAGCACGACCGAAGCATTCCAGCGGCAGCACCGCGAACTGGACACTGTCATCATCGACACTGCGTCAGGGCAGCATGCCGCGCTGATCAATCTGGCGGAATCGCCGCTCAGCCAACTCGTGCGACGCAAGACCAAGGCAGGTGACCCGTTTCTGAGCCATGATGAGTTCGTCGCCGGTGAACGGCTACGCTCCGACTACACGCGTGGCCAGATCATGCCACGCATGGGCGCAAACTGGGTGGCGAGCGTGTCGTCGGGAAAGCGTGGCGCCGGCGGCGGGCTGGTCGACCTGACCGATGCTGCGATCGCCGCACGGCAACGCGTGGACATGGCGATCGATGCGGTCGGGCCGGAGCTGTCGGGCGTGCTGATCGACGTCTGCTGTTTCCTCAAGGGGCTGGAACTGGTCGAGGCCGAGCGCGGCTGGCCGGTCCGGTCGGCGAAGGTCATGCTCAAGTCGGCACTTGGCGTGCTGGCACGCCACTACAATCCTGGCGTTGGCGTTCGCCGTGACCGCAAGGTGCTGCATTGGGGGGCTGAGGACTATCGTCCCAGATTGGGCTGACCTGAAGTTAGGCGATCTGGTGGAGCGCCGCCTCGGCGTCGCGCTTGATGCGCTTGACCATCGAACGCAGGCCGTTTGCGCGTTGCGGCGACAGATGCTCGTTGAGGCCAAGCTCCTTCAGGGTAGCTTCGGCGTCGATCGCCATGATCTCGCTGGCACGATGGCCTGAGAACAGCGCAAGCATGATGGCAACGAGCCCGCGCACGATATGGGCGTCGGAATAGCCCTCGAATCGGATGGCCGGGTCGGCGCCTTCGCCAAGATGGGTCACCAGCCAGACCTGGCTGACGCAGCCTTGCACCTTGTTGGTGTCACTCTGGGCACTTTCAGGAAAGGTTGGAAGCGCTTCACCGAGCTCGATGACATAGCGATAGCGGTCCTCCCATTCTTCGAGGAATGAGAAGTCGTCGCGGATTGTGTCTATCGAGGCCGTCATGATGCCTTCGATATAGTCGCAGCGCTGCTGCCCGTCACGAAAAAAGAAAGGCACCGCAGGCGCCAGAGGCGGGCGACCTGCGGTGGGGCCTGGCGCATTGGGCTTGGAGCCGTCGTGGCTGACCCGATGCGCTGAACCAAAAGGGGGGGCGACCTGTCGCGCCTAGGCGCGGACTTCAGGATTGCCCGGTATCGGGAATCAGCTGGCCGGAGCCACGGGCCTTGGGGTCGGCACTGCCGCAGTTGAGGGCACGGTCGGCACGGCTGCAGCTTCGGGTACGGTCGGCACGACGGCAGCCTCCGGCACGCTGCCGGTCTGCGTCGCCGTATCGGGCTCGCCGAACTGCTGGTCTAGCGCCTGATAGGCGATGCGGGCGCTTTCGCGAGCCCTGACACCGATGGTCTGCATCGCGGCCTTGCCTGTTTCGCAAACGTCCGGCTTGCGCTCGCAGATGCCTGCGAGGTCGCCAACGGCTTCGCGTGCGGCAAAAATGGCCTGCAACGGGCTCACGCTGTTCTCGCCATTGGGGCCGGTGCCGAGCGGCAGAAGGAGAAGGACGAGCGAGAACCAGAATGCGATCCTGACGAGAAAGCCCATGGTGTGCCTCTTGTGGTCTGGCGGGCCGTCTTTGCGGCCTCACCTCGTGTTGAGCCGACAATGACATGAAGGAACAAAGGAGCGATTGCTGCAAATGGTGGCATTTTGCGAAGGCTTTTCACCAAAGTTTAACGGACTGGCCCGGCCTGTAGGCTTGTTCGTATAAGCAATGTCTCATGAGACTCGTAAGCAATTGATTTAAATTGCAAAACTGCAGGAAACGGGCTTCAGGCAGATTCGGAAGCGCCAAGTCCGCAAATAACCCCCTGTTTACCATGGCGATAACTGTTCTCGATTGTCGGCGCCGTGATCCCGATATTCGCCGTGTAGACGGGTTTGGGTCGACCAGCTTTATCCCTTCATTAAAGGCTCGATGCGAGTTTGGGACAACTACAGAAGAGCCGCAAAGCGGGCCACGGAAGAGTGCGTAGCATTGAGTTTTGTCATGACCAGATACGGTGAGTTTTCCGGCGCGATGGCCGGCGGCTGCGACCGGCTGGTCCATCCGTCGGCCGATGGCACCGAGCGCGCGCGCCAGAGGCGCCTGGTCGGCTTGCTACTGGCGGCGCCCTTTCTGGTTGCTGGCGCGGGTGTGTTCCTGGTGTCGGCCAATCTCGGCGCGGCCTCGACCTTTGCCGTCATTTTCGCTGCCTTCAGTCTGAGCTGGCTCGCCGCTTTGCTGATTGCTGCCACCGGTAAGACCGGACAGATCGGCGCGACGTCACTTGTCGTGACAACGGCGGCGATCGCTGCGATCGTTGCCGCCGCGGGCGGACTGACGTCGCCGGCGACATTGCTGGTCGCGGCACTTCCACTGGAGGCGCTGTGGGTCTGGCGGACACGCAAGGCGGTTAAGCTTGGAGCAATCGCGGCCGTCGTCGCTTTGCTGTCGCAAGGTCTTCTCGGATCTATGCCTTTTGTCGAAGGTGCAGCGGTATCGGCATGGCATTGGCTTCTGCCGGTTGCCTGGCTTGCCACTTTCGCTGCACGTGCCATCGCATTCCTTGATCGCCGTGTCGAACGGCAAGAGGCGCCGGCCGACATGCTGGAAAAGGTCCTCAAGGCGGTTGTGCTGCGCGTTGCTCACAATGGCGACGTGACCGACGTGTCCGATCAGGCCCGCACCATGCTGCGGCTGCAGCCGGAACTCCTGCTGGGGACAGCTCTTTTCGACCGCATCCACGTTGCGGATCGTGTTGGTTATCTCTGCGCACTCGCAGATATGCGCGACGGTGCTCAACTGCGCGAGGTTGAACTGCGCTTGCGCCTGCCCAAGCAGAATGAAAGCGATGCCGGCGACAACTTCCGACCATTTGTACTCGAGCTGATGAAGGCGGAAGGTCAGGCGCTCGTTGCGGTCGTCCGCGCCAACGATACGGTCGCCGATCTGCGTGACCAATTGGCCACGGCAGCCGACGCGGTCAAAAGTGCCGAGCTTGCCAAGAGCAATTTCCTGGCCGCCGTCAGCCACGAGCTGCGGACGCCGTTGAATGCGATCATCGGCTTCTCCGACATGCTGATGCACGAGATGTTCGGGGGCTTCAAGGAGCCGCGCCAGAAGGAATATGTCGGCATTGTCCGCGATTCCGGCCAGCACCTGCTCGATGTGGTGAACTCGATCCTCGACGTGACCAAGATCGAGTCCGGCTGCTATGCGATCACCCCGGAGCCGTTCAAGTTCCGCGATGCGGTCGACATGTGCGCCTCGATGCTGGCGCTGCAGGTGCAGGCAAAGGCTCTTGACCTCGTGGTCGAAGTGGCGGCCGGCACGGGTGAGGTCAAGGCCGACAGGCGCGCCGTGCAGCAGATATTGATCAACCTCGTCTCCAATGCGGTGAAGTTCACACCCGATGGCGGCAGGGTCGAGATTGGCGCCAAGCGTCTGGGGTCGCGCCTGCACTTCTGGGTATCCGACACGGGAATCGGCATTGCCCAGGATGATCTCTCGCGGCTGGGCACGCCGTTCACGCAGATCCAGAACGACTATACCCGCCGCTTCGAAGGCACGGGCCTCGGGCTTTCGCTGGTCAAGGGACTGGTTGCCTTGCACGACGGCGCGATGTCGATCGAGAGCGCTCCGGGCGAAGGAACGACTGTCACCATCAGCCTGCCTATCGAGGGACCGGCCTTCCGGCCCGAGCCTGCGAAGGGCGAGCTGATGAGGCTTCCGGCCGGCAGGAACAAGGAGATGCGCAGTGGCCCGCTCCGCAAAGCAAGCTAAACGGCAGGTCATTGAGGAGCGTAGCCCGCTACAGGACGGTGTCCTGGCTCTGGGTGGGCTGATTGCACGCAATCCGGTGCTGGTTGGCGGGTCTACGGCGTTCATGGTGGCGCTGTTTTATGTCTCGGCGAATGCGCTGTGGTATCAGCCCTACGCGCACAAAGGCGCATTCTTCTCGACCCGCGAGGCGGTCGAGTTTCCCGACATGAACCAAAATGCGCCCGAGACGACGATCAAGATCGTCCGTCCGCAGGAGGCCGCAGAGGTCATCAGGCCGCAAGGCGATCCCCGGATCGAACGGGTGCAAGGCATACTGAAGGACCTTGCCTTTTACGACGGCACGGTTGACGGACTGAACGGGCCGGCAACGCGTGGTGCCATCCAGGCCTACCAGAAGAAAGTCGGCATGGCTGCGACTGGCGAAGTTGACACGCAGCTGCTTGAGCAGCTGGGCGCGGCCGACACCACTGCCGGAATAGCGCCACGACCGACGCCACGCGAACAGGCGATACCTGCGGCGGCGCCGAAGGCGACACCGGCTCCAACGCCGGCACGTGCCGAACCTGCATCCGACGCGAACATCAGCGCGCGGATCATGAAGATCCAGGCCGGGCTGAAAGCCTTCGGTAATGATGGCATCGACATCGACGGCGTTCCCGGCGCAAGGACCAGGGCGGCAATTCGCGAGTTCCAGGCCCTGTTCGGCCTGCCGGAAACAGGCGAGCCGGATCCGGGTGTCTACGTCAAGATGCGTGAGATAGGCCTGACCAACTGATAAGGGCAGCCTCGGGCCGGATTGGCCTGTGCGCATACACGCCAAGCCGCTATAGAAGCCTCGTCGAAACTGCGATCGGGCCCGGTCTTATGCGTCTAACCACTGATTTTTGGGTGTCGGCCCTGCTGCGTCGCGTCTTTGGCGAGGGCGGCTTTGGAGCGATCCTCAACCGTGGGGCCCTGGAGGCCGGCGCGGTTTTCATCCTCACCCGCGATCGTTTCGGCCGCTCGAACCTCTACGGGCCAGCACCGCAGACCAGCTATGACATGGCTCGACCGGGAGAACGCCAGTTCAGCCTGCTTGAAAGCGACGATGACGGCACCGCCATCGACAAGCGGCTCGAACGGGAACGGCGTTTTGATCCTGATATCTGGGTGGTCGAGATCGAGCCCGGCAAGACCGAGATCAAGGATCTGGTTTCGCTTACGACGCCTTGAGCTGGTCGCCTTTCGGCGCGGAAGACCTGACTCTCGGCTGCAGTCGCTCGGCATTGCTGCGGATACGCGCGCCTACCGACGCGGCCTTCCAGTCGCGAACGCGATCAAGTGCCACGTCGCGATGCAGAGCGCGGTAGCGCTCCAGGAAAAGCCTGACGGATTCCGCATGGGCGAATTGACCAGGCAGGATGGTGGCGGCGAGCAGGAACGCCTGCTCTTCGGCGAGGTCGAGAGCCTTGAGCGCATCGATAAGCGAGGAATAACCTGACTTTTCGGTGATCGAACGAGCGGCAAGAAGATCGATTTCCAGCGCGTCGGCAAGTGCGGTCTGGAAGAATGTGTCATTGCCCGTCAGCGCTGTCGCCTTGAGCCTGTCATAGGCTGGCGCGCGGGCCTCGTCCGGCACGGCCTCGCGGGGTGCGCCCGGCGTCATCATCGAGCGCAGCTTGCGGCGGACATTTTCGGCGAGCTGGCCGGGAACGGGATCATTGGACACTTCGGATGCCGCGACCGCTCCGGTCGCTCGCAATGCACCTGCCACTGGCTCGTCCTGCTTGGCGCCTTCGGGATAAACCAGGCGCGGGCGCTCAAGCACCCGGATCAGGTCTGCAATAGTCTGGTGGAGGTTTGGGCGGCGGGCGATGGCACGGGCATGCGGCAGGCCGTGGCGGCCGATCAACGCGATGAGCGTGACGTCGGACAGGATCGGCGAACGGACAAGCAGTGGCGCTGCAATGTCGACGGGTTCGTCGCAGAGTTTGCGAACCAGACCGAACGGAGCGTATTCGCTTTCGGAAAGTGCCGCGGCGACGAACCTGCGGGCTTCGACCGACACTTTGTCGAACAGCGGCAGGGTGAGGTCTTCGAGCTGGGCGATTTCGCGGCGCGAAGGCCGGGGCAGGGCGCAGAAGGCTGAGACCGCTGCCCGGAACAGCCGTTCTGGCTTTCCGGTTTCGCGTCCGATGGCAATTTGCCTGAAGTCCGATGCTGACACGAACGGGTACGCCTGACAAAAACTCGACACTGCCCTGGATCGTCCGACGCCGACGCGTCGTGACTTCCTAAGGTGAATATAAACTTAGCGAGGATTTGTTAGCGCACTGTTAACTCTCGCGTTAAGGAATCCATTTGTTACCAATCAGTTACGAGGATTTTTTATCAAACCTCAGCAGATCGGGCTCGTCGTGGTCGCAGGCATTGGCAATGCTGCTGCTTTCACGTGCCTCTAACGGCGGTCGGATATCAAGAGGGTGCCAAAGACGCAGTTGGGAAGCCAAGAGTTGAATCAAATCTTTGGCAGTAACGGACTGTTAACCTCTCTGCTGGCCTTATCGAGGCGGAGGCGTTGCGTGCTTACTCCGGTCGAACCGAGAGGGAAATCGCGAACCATGGGCAGCGTTGTGTCTTTCATGCCGCGTCGTGCGGCCATCCGCCGGTCTCCCCGGACAGCGGAAACTTCGGCATCCATCATCATCTTCCCGGGCGTGCGCTACGAGCGAACCAAAGGCTCGGCGTCGAGTGCTGGCGAATTGCGAAACGATGCGCCCCGCCGCAACGATCCGCTGCCGCGTCACTAACGGCGACAGACCGGGTTGATTGCCAATCTGGGCGTTGCACGCCTGATTTGATGTGAGCTTTACTGGATGTCGCAGTTGATGCCGCCGAGGAAGCGGGCGACGGTCGGCTTCCAGCTGTCGTCGGGAACGAAGACGCGAACGACGACGATGCCTTCATCGATGGGCGTTTCAACGAAAATCGATTTCTCGAATTCGGCCGGCAGTTCCTTGCGCAGGTCGATCATCTGCGCCGGCGTGAGCACGACGAAATCAAGGTTGCCGTCGGTCGCGGTGCGGTCGTTGAAGCTGTAGATGTTCTGCCCGCTACGGTCATAGACCGAGGCCGACCAGTAGGGAACCTTGCCGGCATTGTCGATGCGCACGACGCCCTCGTTGAGATCGAAGCGGCAGGCGGCTTCATAGAAGGAAGGATCGAGTGCCTTCACCACCGGAGCGCCGCCGATCTCCTGGTCGAGGCGGACAACCTTGTTGGGACCGGCGACCATGGCCAGACGCGACCAGGCATCGCGCTCGGAGAAACTGGGTACCAGAAGCAGGATGACGATGTGGGCGATGCCTGCGCCGATCAGGCCGATCGCCAGGGCATGAAAAAGCCTACGCATTGCACTGGACCCTGACGATGCGCGGCATTTCGATGCCGGACAGGCCGGTGCTGCTGGCAATGGGCGTGTCGTAGAAGGTCAACACCAGGTTCATCGCGCCAACGCCGCCGACGGCGAGCCAGTTGCCGGGTTCTGGCCGTGTGCCCACCGACACGCTGATCGAGTTGTCGGGCTGGCGCAGCACCTCAAGCGAATGCAGCGTCGCATCGCGGCGGATGCCAGACTTGAGCGCTATGTGTCCCCTGTCGGTCGCATAAAGCGTCCAGAACCTGGCAACCGGCAGCGAACCCTCGATGCGGTAGCTGCACTCGCTTTTCAAGGTGACGCCAGTGGAGTCGCGATCGGCGACAAAGCTGAGGCCCTCGGCGCGGCCGAGCGCCAGGACGCCGTCGCGCGCGACACGCGCCTTCGAGTAGGGATCGGCTTCCGGGGTGCCGATATCGGGAAAGGCGGTCCATGGGCCGACTGACACGGCACCAATGCCCTCCTGCGAATTCAGCACCATGCCGACGCTGGCAGCACCGCCGCCGACAGCGACAGCGAGGGCGAGAACGATCAGGATCGATTGTTTCAGCATGAGCCGCCGTAGAATGGAGTTGGCGGAGGAATATCCTGCCCTTTGACAGGAAGGCAAGCCGGCAGAGGCTGCAACCGGTGGGTGAATACGTGCTGGCCTGATTTTTGCGATATCACAGCGCAGACAGCGTCTCGGGTTCCGGCGGTGCTGCGATCGCAGGCGCCTTGTGGAAGACGTCGGCGATTTCGCGCAGTGCACGCGTGGTCGTGCTGGAAAGGACCGGCGGACGATCGGATGTGTCCACCGCCTGCTGCGGCCCGTTCTTGGCTGCTTCCTCGGCCTTGGCGATGGCGGCCGGATCGACGTAGGGATCCCTGATGCCGGGGATCGGCTTCAGGTCGATGTTTTGGTGCGCGTAGGCCATGAAGCGTTGCCACACCATGGCCGGAAGCGAGCCGCCAGTCATGTTGTTGGTAGTCGAGAAGTCGTCGTTACCGAGCCATACAGCGGCAGTGTAGTTGCCCGTATAACCGATGTACCACGCGTCGCGGTAGGACTGCGTGGTTCCTGTCTTGCCAGCAGAGCGGATGCTGGGAAGAGCGGCCTTGCGCGCCGTTCCGACCTCGGGGATCTGCACCATGATCGAGTTCATCGAAGCGACAGCCTGCTCGGACAGCACGCGGTGCGGCGGCGGTGCATCCTTGCTGTAGTCGTAGATGAGCTGGCCGGAATGGGTGACGAGCTGGGTGATGCCGTGGCGGGTGCCAACGATGCCGTCCTGCGCCAGCACGCTGTAGCCGGTCGCCTGATCCATGACCGTCAGGCCTGAAGTGCCGAGCACCATCGTCTTGTGCGAGCTGACGGGAGATTCGACGCCCATCGCTTCGGCCATCGCCTTGATCGGCGGGATCGACAGGTGGTCCTTGGCAAGGCGCACGGGTACGGTGTTGATCGACTTGATCAGCGCCGTCGAAAGCGTCATTCGGCCCGAATAGCCGCGGGTATAGTTCTTTGGCGACCAGGCACCCCAACTGATCGGCCCATCCGAGATGACCGATTCAGGCTTGAAGCCGTTTTCCATAGCCGTTGCATAGACATACGGCTTGAACGACGAGCCGGTCTGGCGCTGGGCTCTCGTGGCGCGGTTGAATTGGCTGGCACCATAGTCGCGGCCGCCGACAATGGCGCGAACCGCTCCATTCGTCTCGATGACGACCACCGCGCCTTCGGTGACGTGATATTCCTTTCCGAACTGGCGCAGGTGGAATTCGACCGACTCTTCAGCGGCCTTCTGGATGTTCATGTCGATTGTGGTGCGGGCGACAAGCGAGTGGATGCCGGACTTCGCCGCGATCTTCTTGACCTCGTCAAAGGCCCAGTCGAGGAAGTAGTCGGGGCTCTTGCGGTCGCCGCGGTCAACGATGTCGGCGGGATGCAGCCGCGCCGACAGCACCTGACCTTCGGTCATGAAACCCGCCTGCACAAGATTGCTGAGCACGATGTTGGCGCGGGCGCGCGCGGCGGGAAGGTTGATGTGGGGCGCATATTTGGTCGGAGCCTTGAACAGGCCGGCGAGCATCGCCGCTTCGGCTAGGTTGAGGTCCTTGACCTGCTTGCCGAAGTAGAAGTCGGCTGCCGCGGCGATGCCGAACGTGCCACCGCCCATGTAGGCGCGGTCGAGGTAGAGCTGCAGGATCTCTTTCTTCGACAGGTTCGATTCGAGCCAGATGGACAGGAACGCTTCCTTGACCTTGCGCTCGACCGTGCGTTCGTTGGTGAGAAACAGGTTCTTGGCCAGCTGCTGGGTGAGGCTCGAACCGCCCTGGACAACGGAGTTGGCGCGGACGTTTTCCGACATGGCGCGTATCAGGCCAAGAAAATCGATGCCGTAGTGTTCGAAGAAGCGCCGGTCTTCGGTCGCCAGCACGGCCTTGATGACGTGGTCCGGCATCTCGTCCACCGGAACCGAGTCGCGCTGGATGATGCCGCGCTGGCCGATCTCGTTGCCGTAGCGGTCAAGGAAGGTGACGGCGAAGTCGTCCTGGTTGCGCCAGTTGCCGGTGGTTTCCTGGAATGCCGGCATGGCGAGCGCCAGCATCACCACCGAGCCGCCGGCAGCCATGGTGAAGGATTCGCTCAGGACCTCGATGACGCCGCGACGCCAGCCTTTGACGCGGAAGCGGCGGAAGAAGATTGTCGCGCTTTCCCAGAACTGCTGCGCCCTGAAGCGGAGTTCATACAAAGAGGAGTCGAGCCAGGCATCAAGCGCCAGCAGGCCGGCCGCGATGCGGCCTCTCTTCTTGCGTGGTGCGATGGGATTTTCCATTCGAGACGAGCCCGGCGCGTGACTGCAGCTTATACCAAAACACTTTTGCAGGCGAATTCAGGGCACGCGTCCCTCGGCCCATGTCCGACTTGTCACCGATTTTTGTTGCCGCGACAAGAGCAAGTTGGACACACCGTTGGATTAGAAAAAAGACGCTGACATAGGAATATATTCTTGACGGCGTGACGGTGCTTTGATAGTATCTGGCTATCGTCGAAGAAGTGTAGCCAACGGCGCGGCACTGACAGGCAAATCCCTGAAATCATGAATATGGAGGTTTCGTTGGTCGCGAAAGCGAACGAGCGAAGGCAGGCAGTGCGCGCGCTTTTTGAAGGCGGCGCTGTCGATGTCGGGCTTTTGTCGGTGGCGAGCGGCTATGCCGTGGCTTCGATTGAAAGACGCATCCTGCGGGAAGGGTGGGTTTCTTCGGTAGGCGAGGACATCGACGACCGGTTGGCACGGCTGGCAGATTCCCTGGTCGGGCAGGTCGAAACGCTGCGCCTCGAAAACGAAGGCGGTTTCGACAAGGGCCAGGTCGACATGGTCGGCTCGATCGTCAGGACGGTCGAAAAGATCAGCGAACTGATGCGAGGGGGCGACCGCGCGAAAGTGAGCCAGACGAACCGAGATGCAGAAATGGCAGACGTGCTTGCAAGGATCGACCGACGCATCATCGAGCTTGCTCAAGACTATGCTCGGGTGCTGGGCGCAGGAGAAGCTGACAGAGCGTGAACGGCGCCTTGTCGCGCTGGAGTGGTTTCAATTCGCGCGCATCGCGCAATACCCGCTTGGACAGAAGCCAGCGACGTGGCTCGTGGTCGGCGGACGTGGCGCTGGCAAGACCAGGCTCGGGGCTGAATGGGTCAACAGCATGGTGCGCGGGTTTTCTCCCTTCGCGACCAGGCGACATTCACCCATAGCCCTGGTCGGCGAGACTTTGGCCGATGTCCGCGAGGTGATGATCGAGGGACCGTCCGGAATCGCTACGATTTCGCGCCACGACCGGCCACGTTTCGAACCCAGTCGCAAGAGGCTGGTCTGGGACAGCGGCGCCGTGGCGCAGATTTTTTCCTCCGAAGATCCAGACAGCCTGCGCGGGCCGCAGTTTCAGCCGGCTTGGTGCGATGAGCTTGGCTGCCCGGCCGTCGACAAGGGGCCGAACCAGCCCAACATGTTTCCGGATGCCAAATCGACCGAGGATGCGACACCTTGTTTCTCGAACGGGGGGCGGTCGGACATTGCCCCGCGGCGTCTGCTGGAGGCGCATGCCTTGCACTGGGATCCTGCCGCCGCCGGCTTCCAGGAGACGGGCAATCCGATCTCGCCGATCTATGGCGGGCGTATGGTGGACGTCGCGCGCAGCTATGTCTGGGCATGGGACGCACGGCCTTATCCTGCCTTTCCGCTGCAGTCGAAAGTCTGGTCGGATAGCGCAGGCTGGCATAGAGGCCATTGGCTGAACGGTCGTCTCAATGCACCGTCCCTGTCTGATCTCATCAATGAGATACTTGCGGATCACGGTTTGCCGGCAGCGGATGTGGCAGGCGTCGAAGACACCGTGAGCGGCTACGTAATCGCCGACCCCAGCTCGGCGCGGGCCGCACTCGAACCGCTGATCGACCTGTTTGGCCTCTCTGCATGCCAGGTGCCGGGTGGGCTCGTTTTCCAGCAGGCGGCGGCATCGCAAGAGGCGGCTGTCGAACTGATCGAGCTGGCATTCGACGGCGAAAGCGCCGTCGTCGAAACCGTTCGCACGCCCGATCATGACTTGCCGGCAGAGGCGCTGGTCAGCTTTGGCGATCCTGCCAATGACTATCAGTCAGCGTCGGCCAGGAGCACGCGAGTTGCTGCCAGCAACAGCCGACAGCATACGATTTCGTTTCCGGGCATGCTGGAGCCGGGGCAGGCAAGCGCGCTCGCCGAAGACTGGATCAGGCGAACCTGGCAGGAGCGGGAGCAACTGAGCTTTGCCCTCGCCGAGCCGCGGGCTGACATCGTGCCGGGCAGTTTGGTCAAGGTACCGGCCTCGGGCAGCAGTGCCGAATTCCTGGTCACCGGAATTGAACAAGGCCTGGTGCGCAAAGTCACCGCGAGGCAGATCGCGCGGGCCGCGCCAGCGCCCTGGCGTTCTTCAAATCCCGGTGTAGAGCCGTCGACATCGATTGTCGTTGGCCAGCCACATGCGGTGTTCCTCGATCTGCCGATGATGGGAGCAGGTTCATCTCAGGACCAGTTCCGCATTGCGGTCAGACATGTGCCCTGGCGAAGCCAGGCGCTGTTTGCTTCACCTGAGGATACCGGATTCATGCTGCGAGGGTCTGTCGGCCGCCGCGCGGACATGGGCAGGCTGACCGCTGCGCTCCTACCCGGCGTACAAGGCAGGCTCGACCAGACAACTGCCTTGATTGCCGAGCTCTATGAGGGTGATCTGGCAAACGTCAGCCGCTTGCAGCTTCTCAATGGCGCCAATTATGTCGCTGTTCGTTCTGCAGCCGGCGCGTGGGAGGTACTGCAGTTCGAGGTGGCGGAGGAAACGGCACCTGGCGTTTGGCGTCTGCGCAATTTGCTGCGCGGCCAATTTGGAACCGGAGACGCGACTGCTGCGGGCGCCGCCATTGGTGCTGATGTGGTCGTGCTCGACTCAGCGGTCGTTCCCGCCGGATTGTTGGCTGGCGAAGCGGGGCTTGTGCTTAACTGGCGTGTCGGCCCGCTGGGCGGCGATTTCTCAAGTGCGAGCTTTTCGGCGCATCAGGAGACTGGCGGCAAACGAGCATTGACGCCGCTCGCTCCCGTGCATCTCAGGGGCAAGCGCACCGCAGGTGGCGATCTTTCGCTGTCATGGATCCGGCGTGGGCGCGTCGACGCCGACAGTTGGCAATCGAGCGACATCCCGCTTGGCGAGGAGCGCGAAGAATATCGCGTAGACGTGGCAGTCGTCGGCGGCGCCGTCGTACGGTCGACAACGGTTTCGATGCCGGCCTGGACCTATGCGGCTTCCGACATCGCAGCCGACTTCGGCACCCCGCCGGCGGAAGTCGGGATCACCGTTCGCCAGCTCAGTGTTGCCTCGGGCTGGGGGCTGCCGGCGGCGCAGCGTCTCGCACTGATTTGAGGGCAGGCAACTCTTTCGCGCAAAAAGGATCTGAACATGTTGAACCTGAAACCCTGGTATCTCTCGCGCACGATCTGGGCTTCCGTGGTGACCACGCTGCTGGGGGTGGCCGGACTTGCCGGCTTGCCTGTGGACGGCGTCGACAATTCGGCGTTGACCGATACCTTCCTGCAGGCGATCACTGCGCTTTCAGGGCTGATTGCGATCTTCGGTCGGGTATCGGCCAGGCAGCGGATCGGCAAGAATTAGCGCTTGGCATCAAGGGCGTTTGCATGAATTCATCGTTCATTCCACGTTCAGCACTGCTGTATTAGAAATCAGGGTATGAAAACGCTTCGCTCCATATTCCGGCCTGCCGTGACCGCGCTTTGCGCGGCTGGCCTGTTTGCCACTTCGGCGGCAGCGGCGCCCACGCGCTCTGCGGAAGGTGGCGAGATCCTCGTGGCTGCTGCGGATTGCTACTCGATTGGCCAACAGGTGGCCGATCAGCACGGCGGCACATTGGCGCGGGCGTCCGAATCCAATCAGGGTGGACAGTCGGTCTGCGTGATCGTGGTGCTGGTGCCTGCAAAGGATGGCGAGCGTCCGCGTCGCGTCGAGGTTGTCGTGCCGGCCAACTAACCTGGATTTCCCGCAGAGCCGAAATCACCTATATCTCCGTCATCTTTCCATTGGTCGCAAACCGCATGCGCATACTCGTCGTCGAAGATGACAAGGATCTGAACCGCCAGATTTCCGAGGCGTTGACCGACGCCGGCTATGTCGTCGACAAGGCTTTTGATGGCGAGGAAGGCCATTTTCTCGGCGATACAGAGCCTTATGACGCCATAGTGCTCGACATCGGCCTGCCGCAGATGGACGGCATCAGCGTCGTCGAGCGCTGGCGTCGCGAAGGCCGCAAGATGCCGGTTCTCATGTTGACGGCGCGCGACCGCTGGAGCGACAAGGTTGCCGGCATTGATGCCGGCGCCGACGATTACGTGACCAAGCCGTTCCATATCGAGGAAGTGCTGGCGCGTGTGAGAGCGCTGATCCGCCGCGCTGCCGGTCACGCATCGTCTGAACTGTCTTGCGGCCCACTCAGGCTCGACACCAAGGCCTCCAAGGCAGACGTCAACGGCGTTCCGCTGAAACTCACCTCGCATGAATTCCGCCTGCTGGCCTATCTCATGCATCACATGGGCGAGGTAGTCTCCCGCACCGAGCTGGTCGAGCATCTTTACGACCAGGATTTCGACAGGGATTCCAACACTATTGAGGTGTTTGTCGGTCGTCTTCGCAAGAAGATGGGAATCGACATGATCGAAACCGTCCGCGGTATGGGTTACCGCATGCGCGAGCCGGAGGCGTAAGGCGGAAAAGCTGGACAAACGACTGGGGCGCTGGAAGCGTTACGCCCTTGGGCTCGGGCCGCGTTCGCTCGCGTTTCGCGTCATCACGTTTTCGACCCTGTGGGCGATCCTTGCCTTTGCCTTGATCTTCACCGTCATCAGCTCGCTCTACCGCCAGACCAGCGAGCGCGGCTTCGACAGCCTGTTGTCGGCGCATCTGTTCAACCTGATTGGCTCTGTCGGTGTCTCGGATGGCGGTACACTGACCGGTGGCCCTGATCTTGGCGACCTGCGCTTCTCCGAGCCTGAATCCGGCTGGTATTGGTCTGTCGAACCGGTTTCGAAGGGTCTTGTCGGGCAACTCAGATCGTCGTCGATGACCGAGCCGGTCGCATCGCCTGATGTCACCGATGTGCCGTTCAACGACGAGTTCCAGCGCCACTACCGGATTGGTGGCATCGTTGGCGAGGAACTCGAAGTGTTCGAAACCGAGTTCGTGCTCGATTCGCAAAACCGCATTGCGCGTTTCCGGGTCATGGGTAACCGCACGGAACTCGAAGACGAGATCCGCGGCTTCGAATGGCGCCTGTTTACCTACCTCTCACTGTTTGGCCTGGGCATGATCGCGATCAACGCGATAGCGATCCTGCTCGGCCTGCAGCCGCTGGCGCGGGTGCGCAACGCGCTGGCCATGGTGCGCGAAGGCACAGCGCAACGCCTGACCGGGCGCTTCCCTGCCGAGATCCAGCCGCTCGCCAACGAAACCAATGCGCTGATCGAAAACAACCGCCGTATCGTCGAGCGGTCGCGAACCCAGGTCGGCAATCTGGCGCATTCGCTGAAAACGCCATTGGCGGTGATGTTGAACGAAGGAAGAGCGCTGGGTGGGCCCAAGGGGCAGCTCATTGCCGATCATGCGGCGGCGATGCAGAAGCAGATAGACCATTATCTGCAGCGCGCGCGTGTGGCGGCCCAACGCGAGAGCGTCGTCTATCGCACGCCGGTCGCGCCGCTTCTGCAGCGCATGGTGCGGGTGATGGAAAAGCTGTCTCGCGGCGCAACGTTCTCGCTAAGCCTGCCGGCAAACGAGGTGGTATTTGCCGGCGAGCGCGAAGATCTCGAAGAGGTTGTCGGCAACTTGCTCGAAAACGCGATGAAATGGGCGCACAGTGCCGTGAAGGTTTCTGTCGAAACGGCGCCGCCAGTGGCCGAGGAGCCACCACGGTTTTCGATCCTGATCGAAGATGACGGGCCGGGAATTCCGGAGGACAAGGCACGCGAGGCACTGCAGCGCGGCAAGCGCCTCGACGAAACCAAGCCGGGTACTGGCCTGGGACTAGCTATCGTCGCCGATCTGGTAAAGGAGTATGGCGGCACGCTTCGACTGGAACGCTCGACGATGGGTGGATTGAAGGCCGTCGTCGAGTTGCGGGGCGTGCAATAGCAACGGCTGGAGAAATGGCTGGCCGAATCGGCCCCATTTCGGCCAAAGATGCAATCTAACGCGGCGCCAAGCCCTTGTAAGCGGACGCAAATTCGGGACCGGTGATGAGCAAGAGACTTCAGGTGGCACTGGTTGCGGGACTGCTAGCCGGCTCAGGCTGCACGACCACCGGTCTGGGCAGCGGCGGCGGCGTTGTGCCATCGCTTGGTGGCGGCGGCGACGGCGCCTCGAGCGGCAAGGTTGCGACGCGCATCATCAATGCAATGGATGGCGGTCTGATCGGCGGTTCGATCGGGGGCGGCTTGAACGATGGCGACCGGCGCAAGGCGCTGGAAGCCGAATATCATGCGCTCGAATACGGTCAAGGCGGACAGGCCGTCGCGTGGAAGGGCGAAAGCCGTTCCGGCGAAGTCGTTGCGGCGCAGCCGTATCGGGTCGGTTCGCAGGACTGCCGCCAGTATTCGCAGACCGTCTTCACCACGGGAACACCGCTGGTCGCGCGCGGCACGGCCTGCCGCAATGCAGATGGAAGCTGGACGCCGCTGACGTAGATACTCACGCGTTGTTGCTTTGGCAAAGACGCCTGAACCGTCAATAAGCCGCAGCACGGAGATGTTGGCAGCTAGGTGGCTGCTGGCTATTTAGGTGACATGCTGTTCTGGGTCATAGCCGCCGTTCTGACGCTTGGTGCGAGCCTTGCGGTCCTGTTGCCGCTCACGCGACGAGCCGAGGGCGAAGCTGACGCCAGTCACGACCTCGAAGTCTATCGCGATCAGCTTGGCGAAGTCGACAGGGACGCGGCACGCGGACTGATTGCGCCATCCGACGCCGAACAGGCGCGCGCCGAGATCGCGCGCCGCATTATCAAGCTAGATGCCGAGAGTGCGCGGGCGCCCAAGAGCACATCCCAGCTTGCGCCGCGCCAAGTCGGCGTCATTGCCGTGCTTGCGGTTCCGCTGCTGAGCTGGAGCATCTACACCGCGATTGGCTCGCCCGAGGTTCCTTCACAACCGTTGAGTGCGCGGCTGTCGCAAAAGCCGGCGGATAGCTCTGTCGACGAACTGATTGCCCGTGCCGAGGCGCATCTCGTCGCCAACCCTTCGGATGGTCGCGGCTGGGACGTGCTCGCGCCCGTCTATCTCAGGATGGGCCGCTCCGACGACGCGGTCACGGCCTATCGCAATGCAGTTCGCATCCTGGGCTCGACCGCCACGCGTCAGGCCGGTCTCGGCGAGGCCATCGCCGGTTCGTCGGGCGGCATTGTTACATCGGATGCGCGCTTGGCCTTCGAGGCCGCGCTGAAGCTTGAGCCCGCTGATCCCAAGGCCCGCTACTTCCTGGCGCTGGCGCTCGCTCAAGAAGGCAAGGTTGCCGATGCAGCCACTGCCTGGCGCCAGCTGTCCGAGAGCCTGCCGGCCGACTCGCCGTGGCGTGCGGCAACGGACCAGGCAATAGCCCAGGCCGAGGTTCGAACCGCCCCGGCCAATGAGGCCGCCGGCGTGGCTGGACCGGAGCAGGCCGATATCGATGCCGCCGCTTCCATGTCTTCAGGCGACCGCACGGCGATGATCGAGGGCATGGTGGCGACGCTCGACGAGAAGTTGCGGCAGAACCCGCGCGATCCGGAAGGCTGGCTGCGGCTGGTGCGTTCGTATCAGGTGCTCGGCAAGACCGATCTGGCGCAGGACGCGCTTGGCCGTGCCTATGCCGCATTGGGCCGCGACAGCGAGGACGGGCGCAAGCTGACGGAACTGGCCAGCACGCTTGGCCTGAAGGTCACGGAGTAGACGATGACGCGCAAGCAAAAACGGCTTTCGGTAATAGCTGGCGCGCTGGTGTTCCTCGGTGCCGCAACAGCGCTGACCTTCTATGCGCTCGGCCAGAAGGCGTCATATTTCTACATGCCTGGCGACCTGCAGGCGGCAACCTTGCAGCCGGGCCAGCGCATCCGCCTCGGTGGCCTTGTCGAGAATGGCAGCATCGTGCGCGGGCAGGGCACCCAGGTCGAGTTCGGCGTGACCGATTCCGAGAAGACGGTGAAAGTGCGCTACACCGGCATCCTGCCCGACCTGTTTCGCGAAGGCCAAGGCGTGATAACAGAGGGCAGCTTCGGCACGGACGGTGAGTTCGTCGCTGACAGCGTGCTGGCAAAGCACGACGAGAACTACATGCCCAAGGAAGTCGCCGACAGCCTGAAGGCAAAGGGCGTATGGCAGGAAACCACCCAATGAATGGCGGGCAGCGCTGATGGTTGAGACCGGTCACTTCGCGCTCGTCCTGGCGCTAGTCCTGTCGCTGGTCCAGTCGCTCGTGCCGCTCTACGGTGCGCACAAGGGCGACGCCAGGCTGATGGCAGTTGGCGGGCCGGTGACCGTGACCGGCTTTGCCATGATCGCGCTGTCCTTCGCCGCGCTGACCGTTGCCTATGTCCAGTCGGACTTCTCGGTCACCAATGTCTGGGAAAATTCCCACTCGCTGCAGCCGCTGATCTACAAATTCACCGGGACATGGGGAAACCACGAGGGCTCGATGCTCTTGTGGGTATTGATCCTCAGCTTCTTCGGCGCCCTGGTCGCGGCCTTCGGCGGCAATCTGCCTGCCACGCTGCGTGCCAATGTGCTTGCCGTCCAGGGCTGGATCGGCACGGCCTTTCTGCTTTTCATCCTGATTACCTCGAACCCGTTTGCCCGCCTGGTGCCGGCACCGATCGAAGGCAAGGATCTTAATCCGATCCTCCAGGACATCGGCCTCGCCGTTCATCCGCCGCTGCTCTATCTCGGCTATGTCGGCTTTTCGGTCTGCTTCTCCTTTGCGGTGGCGGCCCTGATCGAGGGGCGCATCGATGCGGCCTGGGCGCGCTGGGTGCGGCCATGGACGCTGGCCGCCTGGGTGTTCCTCACCGGTGGCATCGCCATGGGCTCCTATTGGGCCTACTACGAGCTTGGCTGGGGCGGGTTCTGGTTCTGGGACCCCGTCGAAAACGCTTCGTTCATGCCCTGGCTTTCAGGCACCGCGCTGCTCCATTCGGCGATCGTCATGGAAAAGCGTTCGGCGCTGAAGATCTGGACGCTGCTGCTCGCCATCCTGACGTTCTCATTGTCCTTGCTCGGCACATTCCTTGTGCGTTCGGGCGTGCTGACTTCGGTCCACTCCTTCGCCAGCGACCCGAGTCGCGGCGTGTTCATCCTGTGCATCCTGACGCTTTTCATCGGCGGTTCGCTGGCGCTGTTTGCGCTGCGGGCATCGTCGCTGACCGCAGGCGGTATCTTCCACCCGATTTCGCGCGAAGGCGCGCTGGTGCTCAACAACCTGTTTCTGACCACCGCGACGGCGACAGTGCTCATCGGCACGCTCTATCCGCTGGTGGTCGAAGCCATGTTCGGTGACAAGATTTCCGTCGGCGAGCCCTTCTTCAACCTGACCTTCGGCCCGTTGATGATACCGCTGCTCGTGGTCGTGCCGTTCGGGCCGCTGCTAGCCTGGAAGCGGGGCGACGTGTTTGCAGTTGCCCAGCGGCTGATGTTCGCCTTTGGCGCAGCCCTTCTGGCCGTTCTGGTGACCTTCCTGTTCATCGATGGCGCCTCGGTGTTCGCGGCCCTCGGGGCAGGCCTCTCGGCCTGGCTCGTGCTTGGCGCGCTCACCGACCTCGCGTTGAAGGCCGGCATTGGCAACGTCGCGCTTGACATGGCGCTGCGCCGCTTCCTTGGCTTGCCGCGCTCGGTGTTTGGCACGGCAATCGCCCATTTGGGGCTGGGACTGACCTTACTCGGCATCGTCGGGACCTTGTCATTCGAAAAGGAAGCGATCCTGGTCATGAAGCCAGGGCAAGTGCTGGAAATCTCCGGCCACAGCCTTCGCTTCGACGGGCTCACGCCCGTGCGCGGGCCGAATTTCACCGAGGACCGGGGACACTTCTCTTTGCTGGGCGCCAACGGGCAACCGAGCGACGTGATCATGTCGTCCAAGCGTTTCTATCCGGTGCGCCAGATGCCGACGACGGAAGCCGGCATCAAGACGATGTGGTTGAGCCAGCTCTATATCTCGCTCGGCGATGAAACCGGTGATGGCTCGGTGGTCGTGCGTGTCTGGTGGAAGCCGCTGGTCACCCTGATCTGGGGCGGCGCGTTGGTGATGATGGTCGGCGGCTTCGTCTCGCTGATGGACCGCCGCCTGCGGGTTGGCGCGCCGGCGCGGCGCAAATCGGCGCAAGCAAAGACAAGTCCGGTCGCGTCATGAACACGAAACTGTTGGCAATTGCGGGCTTTGTCGCTGCGTCTCTATTCGCGGGAGCCGCCCTGGCGGTGAAGCCGAGTGAAATGCTCGCGGATCCGAAACTTGAAGCCCGTGCGCGCCTTCTATCGGAAGAGCTGCGCTGCATGGTCTGCCAGAACCAGTCCATCGATGAGTCCGATGCCGAACTGGCTGGCGATCTGCGCGTGCTGTTGCGCGAACGGCTGGTCGCTGGCGATAGCGACGAGCAGGTGATGGATTACATCGTTTCGCGCTACGGCGAGTTCGTGCTGCTCAAGCCGCAGTTCAACCTGCGCAACGCCCTTTTGTGGGGCACGCCGGTGTTGCTGCTGCTCGGTGGTGGTGCCTTCGTTTTCCTGTCGGCCCGCTCGCGCCGCAGGCAGGAGCCTGCCGCCTTGAGCAAGGACGAGCAGGAGGCGCTTGAGGCGATCCTGCGAAAGGACGCCTGAACAGTACCAACATTACGAAAGTTTCATGCACCGGAAATGGTGGCGTAATGTGAGCCTCTCTATCTCTTGATCCAACGGATGCGAATCCAAGGCATCCTGTTCAAGAGGATCAGAGACAATGAGCACCAACCCCCTTTCGCGTTCGCGCAAGCGTCTCCTGACTGCCGCCGCATCTGTCGCCCTTGCGGGTGCAATCGGTCTCGGTGCCATCACCAGCGGAACCGCCCCCGTCTATGCCGAGGCTGTGCGCGTTGAGGCGCCTCAGGCCACCGGTTTTGCCGATGTCGTCGCCCAGGTCTCGCCGGCGGTCGTCAGCGTGCAGGTCAAGGCCTCCATCGCGCCGGCCTCCGACCGTGGCGACTCGCCGTTCTCGGACCAGCAGGGTTTCGACAATCTCCCCGACAATCATCCGCTGAAGCGTTTCTTCCGTCAGTTTGGCGAAGACGGCAACCGCGACCAGAATCGTGGTCCGCGCTACAACCGTCGCGACGGCAACCAGAAGCCGCGTCCGGTTGCCCAGGGCTCGGGCTTCTTCATCTCTGAAGACGGCTATCTCGTCACCAACAACCATGTCGTTGCCGACGGCAGTGCCTATACGGTCGTCACCGGCGATGGCAAGGAATATGACGCTAAGCTGATCGGTACCGACCCGCGCACCGATCTCGCCGTGCTGAAGGTCGATACCGACACCAAGTTCACCTATGTCGGCTTTGCCGACGACGCCAAGGTTCGTGTCGGCGACTGGGTCGTTGCCGTCGGCAACCCGTTCGGCCTCGGCGGCACCGTTACCGCAGGCATCGTCTCGGCGCGCGGCCGCGACATCGGCGCTGGCCCTTACGACGACTTCCTGCAGATCGACGCGGCGGTGAACCGCGGCAATTCGGGCGGTCCTGCCTTCAACCTCAACGGCGAAGTGGTCGGCATCAACACCGCTATCTTCTCGCCGTCTGGCGGCAATGTCGGCATCGCCTTTGCCATCCCCGCCTCGACCGCCAAGCAGGTGGTTCAGGATCTGATGAAGAGCGGCAGTGTCCAACGTGGTTGGCTCGGTGTGGAAATCCAGCCGGTCACCACGGACATAGCTGAGTCTCTCGGCCTGAAGAGCGAGAAGGGAGCTCTCGTTGCGAGCGCCCAGGACACCGGCCCGGCCAAGAAGGCGGGCATCGCTGCCGGCGACATCATCACCCAGGTCAACGGCCAGGACGTCGCCTCGCCGAAGGAGCTTTCGCGCCTCATCGCCGGTATCACTCCCGGAAAGTCGGTCGACATCACCGTCTGGCGCAATGGCAAGGCCGAAACCATCAAGGTTGGCCTCGGCGAAATCCCCGGTGCGGACAAGCAGGCTTCGGCAGCTCAACCCGCATCGCCCAGCGAGCCGAGTTCGCTGGCTGACCTTGGCCTTACGGTCACCCAGTCCGAGGACGGCAAGGGTCTCGTCGTCACCGACGTCGATCCTTCTAGCGACGCCGCCGATCGTGGCGTCCAGGCAGGCGACGTCATCACCACGGTGAACGCGGTCGAGGTCAAGTCCGCGGCCGACGTCACCAAGGCGCTCGACCAGGCGGAGAAGGCAGGCCGCAAGGCTGTTCTCTTCCAGATCAGCCGCGATGACGCCAACCGGTTCGTCGCCCTGCCGCTCAATCAGGGCTGACCGTTTACTCCCGCCGGGCGGCTTCATCACCCCCAGCCGCACGGTGGGAGCTTACGGCGCCGGATAGTTTGTCAGTATTCGATTCCGGCACCGGTGGCAGCGGGCTCCCATCGCCCGCTGCCACTTCCACGTTGGGAGGAAACGACATGTCGCCTCTGACATCCCACAAAATCGCGTATAACGACGGCATGAAGATTCTTGTCATCGAAGATGACCGCGAGGCCGCCGACTACATGCAGAAGGCATTCGCGGAAGCCGGTCATACCGCCCATGTCGCGGGTGACGGCGATTCAGGTTTCGCGCTTGCCGATGCTGCCGAATACGATGTCCTCGTCGTCGATCGCATGCTGCCGAGGCGCGATGGTCTCTCGGTGATCGCCGGCCTGCGTTCGCGTGGCAATACAACACCCGTCCTGATCTTGTCGGCACTCGGCGAGGTCGATGACCGTGTGACCGGCCTGCGCGCCGGCGGCGACGACTATCTCACCAAGCCTTATGCTTTCTCCGAATTGCTCGCGCGTGTCGAAGTTCTCAACCGGCGCGCACCGGCCCGCGAATCCGAGACGCTTTACCGGGTTGGCGATCTCGAGATCGACCGGCTGTCGCACACGGTGCGCCGCGCCTCCCAGGAGATCATCCTGCAGCCGCGTGAATATCGCCTGCTCGAATATCTGATGCGCCACGCCGGCCAGGTGGTGACGCGTACCATGCTGCTCGAGAATGTCTGGGATTATCATTTCGATCCCCAGACCAATGTCATCGACGTCCATATCTCGCGTTTGCGCGGCAAGATCGAGAAGGGCTTCGAAAAGCCGATCCTGCACACCATTCGTGGCGCCGGCTACATGCTCAAGGCGGGCTGATGGCATTCAGGCTGCCGGCCATCATGAAGACCACCGCGGCGCGCCTGTCGGCGCTCTATTTGCTGCTTTTTGCGCTCTGTGCCGTCCTGCTTGTCTTTTACATGACGTCGCTGTCGGCGCGCATGCTGCTGGCGCAGACACAGGAAACCATCAACGAGGAAGTACAGGGCCTTGCCCGCGCCTATCAGCGCGGCGGCATACCCGTTCTGGTGCGCGTTGTCGAACAACGCTCGCGCCAGCCCGGCGCCAATCTCTATCTGCTCGCCGATCCCAATGGCCAGATCCTGTCTGGCAACGTCGAAAGCATCCAGCCCGGCGTGCTGCAGCGCGAAGGCTGGACGGAGCTGCCGTTTTCCTACGAGCGTTACGGTGAAGCCGCGGGCAGGCGTCAACCGTCGGCCGCCGCTGCGGCACCCGAAACCGAAACGCTTACCGAGGTTGGGCACAACGCAATAGCTGTTGTCCTGCGCCTGCCCAACCAGATGATCCTCATGGTCGGCCGCGACCTTGGCGAGCCGGAGCGGTTCCGCAGTGTCATCCAGCGGTCGTTGATGCTGGCGCTTGGCATGATGGGCTTTGGCGGCCTGCTGATCTGGTACTTCGTCGGCCGCCGCGCCTTGAAGCACATCGACAGCGTTTCGGTTGCCAGCCGGCGCATCATGGCCGGCGACTTGAGCGGCCGCCTGCCGGTAACTGGCGCGGGCGACGAGTTCGACAGGCTTTCGGAAAACCTCAACACCATGCTCGCCCGCATCGCTCATCTCAATGATGGGCTGAAGCAGGTGTCCGACAACATCGCCCATGATCTCAAGACGCCGCTGACGCGTCTGCGCAACAGGGCCGAGGCCGCGCTCTCCGGCAAGAAGACCGGCGCCGACTACCGCGAGGCGCTGGAAGGCACCATTGCCGAGTCCGATCAGCTCATCCGCACCTTCAATGCGATCCTGATGATCTCGCGGCTCGAGGCGGGTTATTCCGCCGAGTCGCTCGACAAGGTCGATCTCGCTGCCGTCGTTCACGACGTCGTCGAGCTTTACGAACCCGTTGCCGAGGAGCTTGGCGTAGGCTTCGAGGCGACCGTCGCCGGTCCGGTCGTCGTCAACGGCAATCGCGAACTGATTGCCCAGGCGCTTTCGAACGTCATCGACAACGCCATCAAATATTCCGCCGGTTCGGTCGAAAAGCCTCATGTCGGCGTCACCTTGAACCGCGACGGCGACGAGATTCGGCTGCAGGTCGCCGACAATGGCCTCGGCATTCCCGACGAGGGCGATCGGGCGCGCGCCACCGAGCGTTTTGTCCGGCTCGAAAAGAGCCGTTCGCAGCCGGGTTCCGGCCTCGGCCTCAGCCTCGCCAAGGCCGTGATGACGTATCACAATGGCCGACTTGATCTTTTGCCTGGCAATCCCGGATTATCGGTCCTGATGGGGTTCCCCGGATCGAAGGACGATTAGATGAAAACTGTGGCTGCCAGGAAGAACGCGACCGAGTGGCAGCTGGAGCCTACGGCCAATGTCTCGCCGCTCGATCCGGAGCGTGCGCGGCGCGAACTTGACGAGCTTGCCGTCGTTGCCAGGGAGGAGGGGCTCGATCGCCTCGCCGCATTCCTCAAGGCCAAGGGGCCGGCGCAGGATTTCCTTGCCGCGGTTTTCGATCTCTCGGAATTCATGCGCCACAGCGCCCGGCGCCAGCCGGAAATGCTCGACAAGCTGTTCGACCAGACCATCGAGGAGCGGCTTCAGGCGATTGGCGAAGCCATTGCCGGCGCCCCGCGCGAGGATGGCGTCGTCGAAAACACCCTGATGATGCGGTTGCGACGGCTGAAGGCCGAGGCACACTTTCTCATCGCGCTTGCCGATCTCTCCGGCGAGGCCAGCGCATCTGACAGCGTGCGCCGGCTGAGCGACCTGGCCGACTTGTGCACCAGTGCTGCGGTGAATTTCCTGCTCAGGGACGCACACGACCAGGGCAAGCTCAAGCTGCCCGATCCCGAAAACCCGACAGTCGGTTCCGGCTGGATTTTGCTCGGCATGGGCAAGCTCGGCGCGCATGAGCTGAATTTTTCTTCCGACATCGACCTCGTGGTGTTCTTCGATCCGGAAGCGCCGGCAATCATCGATCCGTTGGAATCCACCGAACTGTTCGCTCGGCTCACCCGGCGCCTTGTCCGCATCATGCAGGACCGCACCGAACACGGATATGTCTTCCGCACTGACCTGCGCCTGCGTCCCGATCCCGGCTCGACGCCGCTGGCCATTCCGATCCTTGCAGCGCTCCACTACTATGAAAGCCGCGGCCAGAACTGGGAACGCGCGGCGATGATCAAGGCGCGCCCGGTGGCGGGCGACATCGCCGCCGGCGAGGCCTTCCTGAAAGAGCTCCAGCCCTATGTCTGGCGCAAGTACATGGACTACGCGGCGATCGCCGACGTCCACTCGATCAAGCGCCAGATCCACGCCCACAAGGGCCACGGCGAAGTCGCGGTTAAGGGCCACAACGTCAAGCTCGGCCGCGGCGGCATCCGCGAGATCGAGTTCTTCGTCCAGACCCAGCAGCTGATCGCCGGCGGCAGGTTTCCCGAATTGCGTGGCCGGGCAACCGTGCCGATGCTGACCCAGCTCGCCCTGCGTGGCTGGATCACCGGCGAGGCACGCGACGCACTTGAGCGGCAATACTGGTTCCTGCGCAGCGTCGAGCATGCCATCCAGATGGTTGCCGACGAGCAGACCCATACCTTGCCGGAGGACGACGAGGGTGTCGCGCGCATCGCCCACATGCTCGGCTTTGCCGACGCGGACGCGTTCGCCAAGGTATTCCGCGCCTCGTTGCAGGAGGTCGAGCGCCACTATGCGGCGCTCTTCGAGGCCGCGCCCGAGCTGTCCTCCGGCGTCGGAAACCTGGTCTTCACCGGCGACGTCGATGATCCCGACACACTGCACACGCTGCGCCAGCTCGGTTTCCAGCGCCCCTCCGACATATGCCGGGTCATCCGCAGCTGGCACTTCGGCCGCTACCGCGCCACACAGTCGGCCGAGGCACGCGAACGCCTGACCGAATTGACGCCGGCGCTGCTTGAGGCGTTCGGCAAGACTCGCCGTGCCGACGAGGCGCTTATGCGCTTCGACGAGTTCCTCGCCGGCTTGCCTGCGGGGATACAGCTGTTTTCGCTGCTCCAGTCCAATCCGGCGCTGCTCAAGCTTTTGGCGACGATCATGGGGGCGGCGCCACGCCTTGCCGGCATCATCACCCGCAGGCCACATGTCTTCGACGGGCTGCTCGACCCCGCCTTGCTGTCCGAACTGCCGGACCGCGCCTACCTTGCCGCCCGTCTTGCGGCCTTCCTTGAAAGCACCCGGCTCTACGAGGAGGTGCTCGACCGGCTGCGCATCTTCGCCGCCGAACAGAAATTCCTCATCGGCGTACGCCTGCTGGCTGGCGCGATCGATCCGGCGCGCGCCGGCAAGGCCTTTTCCGACCTGGCCGACCTGACGGTGGCCGCGGCACTCGAAGCCGTCGAAACTGAATTCGCGCGGCGTCATGGCAGGATCGCCGGCGGTCGCGTCGCGATCCTCGGCATGGGCAAGCTCGGCAGCCGCGAACTGACCGCCGGCTCCGATGTCGACCTGATCCTACTCTACGACCACGATGAAAACGCCGAGGAGTCCGACGGCGACAAGCCGATGGCGCCGTCGCATTATTTCTCGCGCATGACCCAGCGCCTGATCGCCGCGGTCTCGGCACCCACAGCCGAAGGCGTGCTTTACGAACTCGATCTCAGGCTGCGCCCGTCGGGCAACAAGGGGCCGGTTGCGACCCATATCGATTCGTTCCGCAAGTATCAGCGCGGAGAAGCGTGGACATGGGAGCACATGGCGCTGACCCGTGCCCGCCCGATCGCTGGCGATGCCTCGCTCTGCACCGAGGTCGAGGCCGAGGTCGCAGCGATCATTAACTTGCCGCGTGAGGCCGCCAAGGTTGCCACAGAGGCGCGCGACATGCGCCAGATGATCGAGGACGAAAAGCCGCCGCACGATCTGTGGGACATCAAGCTGGTTCCAGGCGGGCTCATCGACCTTGAGTTCATCGCCCAGGTGGCGGTGCTGACCGGCAGGATCGAAGGGCAGGGGCATGCGACAGGCACCGCCGACACGCTGCACCGTCTGGCGCCTGAACTCGCCGATGCGCAGGTGCGCCAGGATCTGGTCGACGCCTACATGCTCTATTCGGCCATCACACAAATGACGAGGCTGTGTCTCACCGGTGCGTTCGAGCGGAACGATGTTCCGCCGGGTCTGTCGGATTTGCTGCTCGCGGCAACCGATCTTCCCGATTTCGCCGTTCTTGAGGCCCATCTCAAGGAGACGTCGCAAAAGGTCAGGGTCCACTTTGACCATTTGCTTCGTGCGAAGCGCAAGTGAGGCGGTGGGACGCCGCATCTGAGCTTCGATCAGCATCGGGGGTGTCGATGCAACAGGAGAAACCCCATGAGCAAGTCAACCAGGATCGCCATCGCCTTTCTCGCCCTCGCCGGCACGGCCGGCACCTCCGCCTTCGCGGCGAACCAGCAGGGACCGCGCGGCCAGAACATGAAGCCGCAGATGCGCTTCGAGCGGGCCGACGCCGACAAGAGCGGTGACGTCACTTTCGAGGAGTTCGCCGCCGCCATGAACACGCGGCTGGTCGATGCCGACGAAAACTCCGACGGCAAGATCACCGTCGCCGAGGTGGCGGACCAGATCCAGCGCATGCGTGCCGAGCGCATGGCCGAACGTCTGATCAAGCGTTTCGACACCAATGGCGATGGTGAACTGACCAAGGCCGAGATCGAGTCGCGGCAGAAGAAGCTCTTCGCGCTGCTCGACCGCAACGACGACGGCAAGATCGTCCAGGACGAGATGCCTGCTCGCCACTGGCGCGGCGGCAACGGCAAGCGCTAGCGCCGACACGACGCCTACAAACCTCCCGGAGATTGCCTCTCCGGGAGGTTTTGTTTTGTCCGGACACTGCTTCGCGCAACCTTGCCGCAATCAAGCCGGCCTTTGCTCGCCTCCGACAAAGGAGTGCTGCCATGGGTTGGATCGTTGCCATTCTCTCGCTGTTCATTTCCACTGCCGCTTTGGCCCAAGCGGCGTTGCCGCCCACGCCGCCGGGCAGGGTGCTCGCCGAATTGCTGGAAGCGCTCAACACGGGCGACCCGGCCAAGGCCGAGGCATTCGACCGCACTTACCGGCCCAGGGATCCGATCGCCGGAATGGGGCCCCTGCGCGAGCAGACCGGCGGCTTTGAGCTGGTCAAGGTGGAGCAGAGCGATGCCACCACCCTTGTCGCCATCCTCAGGGAAAAAGCCGGCGATCGTTTCGCGCGGCTGGAGCTCGGCTTGAGTGCCGATGCCGAACCTAAGCTTAGCCGCTTCAAGCTCGATCCGGTCATGCCCCCCGCCGGCCTTGGCGCCAAGCGGCTGCCCCTGGCTGATGCGGTCGCAGCCTTGGTGAAGCATCAGGATGAGGCAGCGGCAGCCGACAGCTTCTCCGGTGCGTTGCTGATCGCCAAGGACGGCAAGGTCGTACTGGAGAAGGCATGGGGACTAGCCGACCGGGAGCGCAAGCTGCCCGTGACTGTCGACACCAAATTCCGCATAGGCTCGATGAACAAGATGTTCACGGCGGTGGCGGTGCTGCAGCTTGTCGAAGCCGGAAAGCTTGGGCTGGATGAGCCCATCGGTACATATCTGTCCAGCTACCCCAGCAAGGACATCGCCAAAAAGGTGACAGTGCGCAACTTGCTCACCCACACCGGCGGCACCGGCGACATCTTCGGTTCCGAGTTCGACAAGAACCGGCTCAACCTGCGCACGATCGACGACTACATCGCGCTCTATGGCAAGCGCGCGCCGCTGTTCGCGCCGGGCGCCGGGCAGCGTTACTCGAACTACGGCTTCATCCTACTCGGTGCGCTGATCGAGAAGGCCAGCGGGATGAGCTACGAGGATTATGTCAGGAAGAACGTGTTCGCGCCGGCCGGCATGATGTCGACAGGCTCGCTGCCTGAAACCGAGCCGGTACCGGGGCGTTCCATCGGCTACCTCAACCAGGGCGGCAAGCTTGTGCCCAACACCGACACCCTGCCGTGGCGTGGCACCTCCGCCGGCGGTGGCTACTCGACTGTTGGTGATCTCTGGCGTTTCGCTGAGGCGCTCCAAGCCGGCAAGCTCGTTTCCAAGGCGATGCTCGATCTGGCGACCAGCACGCAGTTCCCGATGTTCGGCTTTGGTTTTGCCGTTGTCGGCGAGGGCAACTGGAAAGGCTTTGGCCACAATGGCGGCGCGCCCGGCATGAGCGGCGACCTGCATATCTTCCCCAGGCTGGGCTACGTGCTGGTTTCGCTTTCCAACCTCGATCCGCCGGCGAGCACGCGGCCGCTGGAGTTCATCGAGGCCCGGCTGCCGGAAGCGCCTTGATGCTCAGGCGGCCTTGGCCAGCCGCTCGACCTTCTTCACCGGGATGCGCACCGACACGATCGTGCCGACGCCTTCGGTCGACCTGATCTTCAGCGCGCCGCCGTGCAGTTCGGCCAGCGAGCGCGAGATGGCGAGGCCGAGGCCCGAGCCCGCGTGGTTCTTGGAGAACTGGTTCTGCACCTGCTCGAACGGCCGGCCGAGCTTGCCCAGCGCATGTTTGGGAATGCCGCAGCCATTGTCTTCGATGCTGAGCGTGAGCGCGCCCGAGGCATTGCGCGCCCGCACCGAAATGCGCCCGCCTTCGCCGGTGAATTTCACCGCGTTGGACAGAAGGTTGATGACGATCTGCTTGACCGCGCGCCGGTCGGCGAACAGCGTCATGGAATCGGCGATCTGCGTCTCGACGGTGATCGACTTCTGCGCTGCCTGCAGCGAAACCACCCTGACGGTTTCGCGGATCAGTGGGCAGAGGTCGATCTCCTCGCGGTCCATGGAGAACTGGCCGGCCTCGATCTTCGACATGTCGAGGATGTCGTTGATGACACCCAGCAGGTACTTGCCGCTGGAGTTGATGTCGCGGGCATATTCCTCGTAGCGCGGCGAGCCCATCGGGCCGAACAGGCGCCCTTCCATCAGCTCCGAAAAGCCGATGACCGCGTTGAGCGGAGTGCGGAGCTCGTGCGACATGTTGGCGAGGAATTCCGACTTGGCGCGGTTGGCGGCCTCTGCGCGCTCGGTTTCCCGCATGTATTTACGGTTGAGTTCGACAAGCTCGTCCGAGCGTTCCTCTTCCGAGCGGCGGGCCAGGCTGAGGTCGTGGATCGTCGCCATCAGCCGGCGCTCGCTCTCCATCAGCTTGTCCTGGTGCTGCTTGATCTGGGTGATATCGGAACCGACCGACACCATGCCGCCATCGCGCGTGGTGAGTTCGTTGACCTGCAGCCAGCGTCCGTCGGCGAGCTGGCGTTCGTAGGTTGCGCCGGCACGCGGGCCGTTTGCGCTGGCAAGCCGACGCTCGGAAGCGAAGGCGACCATGCGCTCCTCGATGTCCTCGCGTGCGGTCCCCGGCAGCACGTCGCGGTCGTTCAGCCCGTTGTCGTGCTGGTACTTCGAATTGCACATCACCAGGCGCCCGTTGGCATCCCACAGCACGAAGGATTCGGTGATGTTTTCGATCGCCGCCCTGAGCCGCTGGTCGGCCGCCTCCGAGCGTAAGGCGAGGTGGCGCTGCTCGGTGATGTCGACGGCAATGCCGGTCATCTGGATTTCGGGAGCCTCCCGATCGACAACCTGGGCGCGGGCCCGCATCCAGACCCAGCGGCCGTCGGCATGGCGCATGCGGAACACGCGGTCGATATGATCGACCTCGCGCATGATCACCTGGTTGGCCAGGTCGAACAGGTCGCCGTCTTCGGGGTGGATGATGCGCGCGACCTCGCCAAACGACAGCATCGCCTCGCAGGCCTCGTAGCCGAGCAACTCGTACATCGAGCGCGACCAGTACATCTTGCCGCGCACCATGTCCCAGTCCCAGAGCCCGCATTTGCCGCGCACGAGCGCCAGGTCGATGCGTTCATGCGCCTGCAAGTAAATGCTGTCGGCGGCCTGGGCGCGCGCCGCCTGGCTGAAATAGGCGTAGAGGATGATGATCAGCATGCCGGCGGTCAGGACGAACAGCGCGACGTTGAGCGATACGGTCTTGCGCCATTCGGCGAACACGGCGTCCTGTGGCACCATGGCCGCGGCCGCGGCGCGCTTGTCGTCGGCGATGCTGACGGCTGCCAGCCAGTCCTGACCGCCGATGCGAACGTCCATCACACCGGCACGGTCGCCGAACATGAACAGCGGCTGCCCGCCCGAGACCAGGGCGTCGAGCGACTGGCCCTGCCAGCCTGTCGATTGCGGGCTGACTGCGACGATGCGGAAATTCTGGTCGGTCAGCGCGATGACGTGGCTGCGGCTGAGCGTGCCTTGCTGGCTGGTGCGTTCGAGCAGGTCCTGGCTCGCGGCGGCCAGCGGCCTCTCGGTGGTCGCGCCTACCATCAGCGAGTTGACCAGTTCGCTGGCGGAGAGCGCCAGGATCGCCTTGGCGTTGCGCTCGACGTCGTCGCGCATTGCCAGCAAGTTCAGCACGCGCGTGCCGGCCACGATGATCAGGAAGACGACGATCAGCGTGGGGATCGAACGGCGGAGCAGGGGTTCAGCCGCCAGCAGCCGACGATATGCGGGTTCGGCGATGAGACGTGCATTGCCTGAAAGGCCAGCGCTCCGCGCCTGCCTGCGACGGCCAAATGCAATCTCATCGGGCGCGCCCCACGCGTCCGCCTTGGCCATAAATGGCTCCCCAAATCCCGTTTCCTGGTAGGTCGATCCGGCATACGCCGAACATCCGAATCGTCACTAAAGAATCAAAGCTGATTCGCCTTGTCCAGTGGGGCGGGCGAAAAAGATTAAAGTTCGGCTAAAAAGCAGCTGAATCGGGTGTGGCGTTTTGCGCGGGCCAGACAGCGGCCTCCAGATTTTGAAAGCCGCCGCACTATCCCGGGAAAGCGGAATCTCAGCTCGGGCCGGCCTGACTGAAATTCCCCGCGCTCCGGATCAGGCCAGCGTGCGCTCGATGATGTCGCGCAGGTCGGCCGAAAGGCCCTCCTTGGCTTGCATCGACAGCAATGCATCGCGTGCCTTGGCCTGGCGCTTTGGTTCGAGGGACCGCCATGACCTGAGCGCGGTGGCCAGGCGCGCGGCAACCTGCGGGTTCCGCTTTTCCACCGTCAGCACCATCTCGGTGAACAAGGCATAACCGGCACCGTCGGCGCGGTGGAAGCCGGTCTGGTTGGCGCTCGCGAAGCCGCCGATCAGCGAACGCACCCTGTTGGGATTGGCGATCGAGAAGGCTGGATGCTCGGTCAGCGCGCGCACCGCATCGACAGTCGCCGCGCCTGGGGCTGTCGCCTGGATCATGAACCACTTGTCCATGACCAGCGGGTCGCCGCGGTAGCGCTTGTCGAATTCGGCCAGCGCGTCCTTGGCTTCCGCTGTGCCGGCATGGCGATGCGCAAGCACGGCAAGGGCTGCTGCACGGTCGGTCATGTTGGTCGCGGAGCCGAAATGGGCGGCCGCGCGCTTGTTACCGTCCGGAAGGATTGCCAGATAGTCCAGCAGCGTGTTGCGCAAGGCGCGGCGACCCGCACTGGCGGCATCGGGCGAGAAGGAGCCCGACATGCGCAAATCCTCGTAAAGCTGCGAAAAGACTCCGCTATTGCCATTGGCGATTTCCCGCGCCAGCGCCTCGCGCCCGGCAAAGACCGCGTCCGGGTCGATGTTCTTGCCGATCTCGCGGGCAATGTCGGCTTCGCCGGGCAGGGCGAGCGCCAGCGCCCGGAACGCATGCTCAAGCGAACCGTCGCCGGCAATGCGCCCGGCAAGTCCGGTCAGGTCGGCGCTGAATGCCGGCTGCTTGCCGCCGAGGATGCTCTTGAACGCCGCGATGGTCGCATCGGTCAGGAGCGTATTGAACGCCTGCCAGCGCGAGAATGCGTCGCCCTCATGCGAGGCGAGGAAAATCTGGTCTTCCGGCCGCTGCTCGATGCTGAGCGTGATCGGCGCCGAGAAACCACGGTTGAGCGACAAGACTGGCCGCTCGGTCACACCCTCGAAGGTCACGACATGCTTGCGCTTGCGGACGTGGATGACGCCATCCTCGACGGTCGCGCCTTCGACGCTTGAGAACGCCATGTCCTTGCCGTCGGCGCCGACAAGGCCGAAGGCGAGCGGAATGTGCATCAGGCGCTTGCGGCTTTCCGACGGTGTCGGCGGTACCGATTGCTCAAGCTCGATGGTGAATTTGGCCGTCGCGGTGTTGTGCGTGGTCGTCACGCTCAGATTGGGCGTGCCGGCCTGATGATACCAGAGCGCGAACTGCGACAGGTCGCGGTCCGAAACCTCCTCGAACACCTTGAGGAAATCCTCGATCGTGGCCGCATCGCCGTCATGGCGCTCGAAATAGAGATCCATGCCCCGGCGGAATGTCTCGGCGCCCAGTATGGTGCGGATCATCCGCACCACTTCCGAGCCCTTCTCGTAGACCGTCGGCGTGTAGAAATTGTTGATCTCGCGGTAGCGCCGGGGGCGGACGGGATGAGCCAGCGGCCCCTGGTCCTCGGGGAACTGGTGCGCGCGCAACGTGCGCACCTCGGCGATGCGCTTGACCGGCCGCGAACGCTGGTCGGCGGAGAATTCGTGATCGCGGAAAACCGTCAGCCCTTCCTTCAGGCAGAGCTGGAACCAGTCGCGGCAAGTGATTCTGTTGCCAGTCCAATTGTGGAAGTACTCATGCGCGATGATCGCCTCGATATTGGCGAAATCGGCATCGGTCGCGGTCTCCTCGTCGGCAAGCACGTACTTGTCGTTGAAGATGTTGAGGCCCTTGTTCTCCATCGCGCCCATGTTGAAATCGGAAACGGCGACGATGTTGAAGACGTCGAGGTCGTATTCGCAGCCGAACACCTCTTCGTCCCATTTCATCGAGCGGCGCAGCGAATCCATGGCGTAGCCGGCCTGGTTCTCCTTGCCGTGCTCGACATAGATGCCGAGCTCGACCGATTTGCCCGAGGCGGTGACGAAACGGTCCTTGATGCAGCCGAGGTCGCCGGCGACGAGCGCAAACAGATAGGACGGCTTGGGGAAGGGGTCGTGCCAAACGGCGAAATGCCAGCCCTCTTCGAGGTCGCCGGCCTCGACTGGATTGCCGTTCGAGAGAAGCAAAGGCGCTTCCGAACGCAGTGCCTCGATGCGGACCGTGTAAACCGACAGGATGTCGGGCCGGTCGAGGAAATAGGTGATGCGGCGGAAGCCCTCCGCCTCGCATTGCGTGCAATAGACCTTGCTCGAGCGATAAAGTCCCATCAGCGCAGCGTTTGCCGATGGCGCGAGCTCGGTTTCGATCAGAAGCTTGAAGCGGCCGGACGCGGGTGGATTGTAGATGACCAGCCGGTCGGGCGTTGCGTCGAAGTCGGCCGCGTCGAGCGCTTCGCCATCGATCTCGATGCGGCGCAGTGTCAAGCCGTCGCCGTCGAGTTCGAGCTGCACCGGTTTTTCGACGCCGGGGCGCCGCTCGATCGTCAGCCGCGCCACCACCAATGTGCTCTCATCGCCAAGCCGGAAATCGAGTTCGGTCTCAGGGATCAGGTAGTCGCTGGGCCGGTAGTCTTCGAGACGAAACACCTGTCCAGTGTCAGTGCGCATGTGGTGGCCTTCCTGTCGACTGCAAACGCTTGGTGCGCGCTGGTAGAATAAATATGCGGCCGCTGCTCTTTACACGAAACGCCCCCTCGGCAAAACTGTTCGCGACCGCACATTCGCTGCGCTCCCCACCAATCCTCACGAGGCAGATATGACAATCGTCACGCCGAAATTCGGAATGGGCGCGTCCGTGTTGCGCGTCGAGGACGGTGCTTTCATCACCGGCATGGGCCGCTATACCGATGACATCGCACCGGCGTCCCAGCTCCACGGCTATGTCTTGCGCTCGCCTGTCGCCAAGGCCAGCTTCACCGTCGGCTCCCTTGATGACGCCCGCGCGGCACCTGGCGTGCGGCTGGTGCTGACCGGCGCTGATGTTGCCCATCTCGGCGCACTCAAATCGACAGTCATGCAAAAGCAGCCCGACGGCACCCGTGCGCCGACCCGCGATATCCCGATCCTATGCCGGGACCGGGTCCATTATGTCGGCGATGCGGTTGCATTCGTTGTCGCCGACAGCCGCGCGCTCGCCCAGGACGCCGCCGAACTGATCGAGGTCGACTATGACGGCGAGGACGCCGCCGCCAACACCGCGACCGCGCTTGACGACGAGGCGCCGCTGGTCTGGCCCGAACTCGGCACCAATCGCGCCTTCACCTACCATCTCGGCGACAAGGCCAGGACCGACAGCGCCTTTGCCAGGGCCGATCACGTCACCAGCGTCGAGTTCATCAACAACCGCCTGATCTGCAACTACATGGAGCCGCGCTCGGCGATCGGCGAATGGCGTGACGACGAAGACCGCTTCGTACTCACCACCGGCTCGCAAGGCGTTCATTCGATGCGCACCGTGCTGACCGGCCAGGTCTTCGGCATCGGCGCCGACAAGCTGCGTGTCGTCACCCCGGATGTCGGTGGCGGGTTCGGCACCAAGGCCTTTGTCTATCGCGAGCATGCGCTGGTGCTGGAAGCCGCCAAGCGGCTTGGCCGGCCGGTCAAATGGGCCAGCGACCGCACCGAGCATTTCCTTACCGATGCGCAAGGACGCGACAATGTCGTCAAGGCCGAGATGGCCATGGACAAGGACGGCCGCTTCCTCGGCCTGCGCGTCGAACTGCTCTCCAATCTCGGCGCCTATATCTCGCAATATGGTCCTGTTATCGCCCATATCGGCGCCAGCATGTCGACCGGCGTCTACGATATCCAGGCGCTCGACGTGACGATCCTGGGTGTCTACACCAACACCTGTCCTGTCGATGCCTACCGTGGGGCAGGGCGTCCGGAAGCAGCCCTCCTGGTCGAGAAGCTCGCCGATGCCTGCGCCCGCGATCTGGGCCTGTCGGTCGACGAAATCCGCCGCCGCAACTTCATCCGGCCCGAGCAGTTCCCGTACCGCACGCAGACCGGCAGGCTCTACGACGTCGGCGAGTTCCAGGCGCACATGGATCTGTCGATGGCGCGTGCCGGCTGGGCCAGCTTCGCTAATCGGCTTGCGGATGCGAAGGAACAGGGCAAGATTCGCGGCATCGGCATGGCAACCTACATCGAGGCCTGCGCCTTTGCCGGCTCCGAGCCGGCGCGGGTCGAGCTCAATGCCGACGGCACCGTTTCGGTGTTCATCGGCACCCAGTCCAACGGCCAGGGCCATGCCACTGCTTACGCCCAGTTCGTCTCGGAAAAACTCAATCTCGACGTCGAAAAGATCAGCGTTCACCAGGGCGATACCGACCAGCTTGCCAAGGGCGGCGGCACCGGCGGTTCGCGCTCCATTCCGCTCGGAGGCGTCTCTGCCTCCCGCGCCGGCGCGGCACTCGCCGACAAGCTGAAGAAGATCGCGGCCGACGAACTGGAGGCCGCTGCCGCCGATATCGAACTCGGCAATGGCGAGGCGCGCATCGTCGGCACCGACCGCGCCATGGCTTTCGCCGATCTCCATGCAGCGGCGAAAAATCCCGATGATCTCAAGGCGATGGGTGAATTTGTTCAGGACGAAGCGACCTATCCCAACGGCACCCATATCTGCGAAGTCGAGATCGATCCTGAGACCGGCACGACAGAGGTGATCGCCTACACCATCGTCGACGATTTCGGCGTCACGGTGAATCCAATCCTGCTCGCCGGCCAGGTTCATGGCGGCGTCGTCCAGGGCATCGGCCAGGCATTACAGGAGGCGGCGGTCTACAGCGAGGACGGCCAACTCCTGACGGCCAGCTTCATGGACTACGCCATGCCGCGCGCCGACAGCGTACCGTCCTTTCATTTCGAGACGCGCAACGTGCCTTCGACCACCAATGCCATGGGCATGAAGGGCGCGGGCGAGGCCGGCACCATCGGCGCCACGCCGGCGGCACTCAACGCGGTGACCGATGCGCTTTATCGCGCCTACGGCATCACCCACATTGAAATGCCCGCGACGCCGTTGCGCATCTGGGCAGCGATAGAGGCGGCACGGCAGCAGTGAAGCAAAACGTGGTTCAGGCGGCTTCGTCGCCGCTTACAGGTATCGCGCTCAAGGTCATATCAGTTGCGATCTTCGTCGGCATGTCGACCAGTATCAAGCTGGCCGGCCAGGTGCCAGCCGGCCAGATCGTGTTCTACCGGTCCTTCTTTGCCATCTTTCCGATCCTCGTCTTCCTTGCTTTCCGCGGCGAGTTGCGCACGGCGGTCGTTACCACGCGACCGTTCGGGCACATCATGCGCGGGCTTGCCGGGGTGACGGCCATGGGCTTCGGCTTCTTCGCGCTGACGCAGCTGCCGCTGCCGGAGGCGATCACGCTGAACTATGCCCAGCCGCTGCTTGTCGTAGTCTTCAGCGCCATCTTCCTCGGCGAGAATGTCCGCTCCTACAGGTGGACGGCGGTTGCCGTAGGTCTCCTGGGCGTGCTCATCGTTTCGTGGCCAAACCTCACTTTGTTCACTTCGGGCGCGGGCATGAGCGACAAGGCGGCGATGGGCGTGGTGGCGGCCCTTGCCGGTGCCGCACTTTCGGCCGTCGCCATGCTCCTGGTGCGCAAACTCGTCCATACGGAACGCACCGCGACGATCGTGCTGTGGTTCTCGCTGACCGCCAGCGTCATGTCCTTGCTGAGCATCCCGTTCGGCTGGCAGTCGCTGACCTGGGAGCAAACGGCGCTGCTCGTCACCGGCGGCTTCTGCGGCGGCATTGCCCAGCTGTTCATGACCGAGGCCTATCGCCACGCCGAGGCCTCGACCGTCGCGCCCTTCGAATATACCTCCTTGCTTCTCGGCATCGCCGTCGGCTATCTCGTCTTCGGTGATCTGCCGACGATCCATACGCTCGTTGGTGGCGCCATTGTCATCGGCGCCGGCATCTTCATCATCTGGCGCGAACAGCGCCTTGGCCTGGAAATCCAGGCCGCCAAGAAGGCCTCGTCGCCGCAATAGGCGGTGATGTCTGTAAATCTGGAGCCTGCCCGCTCCTCGGAATGATCTGAGGCGACCGGTTTTCGGTCGAAGGGCGACGCATGGCTGACAATGAATTTTCCGACCCGATCGATGTCGTGATGCCGTGGGTTGACGGCAACGACCCTGCCCATCGCGCCAGTCTGCTGCGCCACTGGCCGAAGCTGCCCTGGAACAGGCCCGCGCCTTACCGCTTTCGCGAGAACGGCGAGCTGCGTTATGCGCTGCGGTCGATCCACCTCCACCTGCCATGGGTCAGGACCATCCATCTCGTCACCAACGGCCAGGTGCCGTCATGGCTCGATCTCGACCACCCGGGGATCCGTCTCGTCACACACGCGGATTTCTTCGCCGATCCGTCCAGCCTGCCGGTTTTCAGTTCCAGCGCCATCGAAGCCAACCTCCACCGCATAGGCATGGCAGGTGTTGCCGACCGCTTCCTGCTTTTCAACGACGATTTCTTCGTCGGCCAGCTGATACCGCGCGAAGAATTCATATCGCCCGATGGCAGGCCCCGGCTTCACGTCATGTCGGCAAGGCTGCCCCGGTTTCGGCTGCAAGCCGACCGCTACAGGCATACGCTGGCCTTCAACAATCTGCTGCTTTGCCTGGCGTTCCGCCGTAGGCGATGGTCCTACCCGCCGCATATCCCGCTGTTGCTGGAGCTGGACAAGCTGGCCTGGCTGAACGCCCGGTTCGGTTTCTGGCTGCGCCGCACCTCGCGGCATCGTTTTCGCCAGCGAACGGATGCGCTGGCACGGGTGCTTTACCTCAATGCCGTTCCCGAGCGCGACCGCGGCCTACCTGAAGGCGCTCTTCAGGTGAAACTGGCCGGCGAGCATGTCATCGCCGTCAGGGACGACGACGCATTCAGCCGGTCGCTGGCAAGCCTGGTCGGGCAGCCGCCTGCTTTCTTCTGCCTCAACGACGAGATCGACGATGAGGCGCGCGCCGCGGTCAGGGCCTTGGAGATGCAGGCGGCCCTTGCGGCGATCTTTCCAGACCCGTCGCCTTTCGAAAAGGATCGTCGCAGCATCCCGCGGCCTCCGGGTCTATTGAACGGCTAGGCACCTGAGCCGTGCTGCCGTCTCTTCATCGGCGGGGAAGAGATCGTGCTGATGAACGACAGCACCGCATCGCCGACGCGCAGCCGCAGCGGATGCGCGATCGCCAGCGGGTCGGCCTGCATCGGGCGTCCGGCGCGCGGCCCGTCGGGATAGCTCAGCAACTCCTGCTCCAATGTCTTGAGGAATGGGTCGCCGGCGGTGTCGTTCTGGTGCTTCAGCCGCTCGATCAGATGCGAGCGCCATTCGTGCAGATTGACGATGCGCGGCGCCACGCCCTTCGGGTGCAGGCTGAGCCTGAGCACATTGACCGGTGGCTCCAGCAGCGAGGCATCCACACCGGCAAGCATGGGCCCGAGCGCCGCATTGCCCTCGATCAGGTTCCAGTGCCGGTCGACGGCGATCGCGGGGTAGGGCTCGTGCCCCTTGAGCACCATGCGCACGGCGTCCATGGCTGGTGCGAGCGAAGGGTGATCGAGCGGCTTTTCGCTGAAGCTCGGTGCATATCCGGCGGCCAGCAGAAGCTGGTTGCGCTGGCGCAGCGGAATCTCGAGCTGTTCGGCGAGATGAAGCACCATGTCGCGCGAGGGCGCCGAGCGCCCGCTCTCCATGAAGCTCAGGTGCCGCTGCGAGATTTCGGCTTCCATGGCGAGGTCGAGCTGGCTCATGCGCCGCCTGGTGCGCCATTCGCGGATGAGTTCGCCTACGGTGTTTTGTGTCGTTGTCATGCCGTTAGACTAGCAGGCAAAATTCTGATTGCTATTACCTCAAGCGTAATCGCTTTGGCCCTGGGCTGGTGAGATGTTCGATTTCAGGAAGGCGTTCGCAGACAGCCTCCAGCAACCGAACCAGGAGCTTCAGTCATGTCCATTGCCGTCACGCCCTTCCTCCGCAATGTCCTTCACGCCGATGCGCTCATCAGCGGTGCTGCCGGCCTGCTGATGATGCTTGGCGCGCCTCTGCTTTCGCCGCTCCTCGAATTGCCTGCCGAACTGCTGTTCTGGGCTGGTCTGGCGCTGGTGCCCTTCGTCGCCATGCTGGTCGTCATCGCCCGGCGGCCTACCGTGTCGAAGCTTGTGATGGTCGACATCATCGCCATCAACGCTTTGTGGGTAATCGGCAGCTTCGCCTTGCTCTTTTCGGGTACCATCCAGCCGAACCTGCTCGGCATCGCCTTCGTCGCGGCTCAGGCGCTGACGGTGGCGGTGTTCGCGGAGTTGCAGTTCGTCGGTATCCGCCGCGCTGCGCCGGCTGCGGCCTGAGGACCGCCGCCTTCAGTGGCTGCCCAGTTCCCGCAGCTTCGCCTTGACCTCCAGGAAATCCCGCCACGCAAGTTTCTTGTGGGCGGGATTTCTCAACAGATAAGCCGGGTGCAGCGTCGGCATGACAGGGATGACCGTGCCGTCCGCCGTGACATGGCTCTTCCAGCTGCCGCGTAGCCTGAGAATTCCCTCCTGCGAACCGACGAGCAGCTTGGCCGACGGGCCGCCGAGCGTTACCAGCACCTTGGGCTTGGCAAGCGCGATCTGGCGCTCGACGAACGGCCGGCAGATTTCCGTTTCATGCGGTGTCGGCGTGCGGTTGCCAGGTGGGCGCCACGGAATGACATTGGCAATGTAGGCCGACTTCCGGTCGAGCCCGATGGCCGCAAGGATGAGGTCGAGCAACTGTCCCGAGCGGCCGACAAACGGCAGACCCTCCAGGTCCTCGTCACGGCCGGGCGCTTCGCCCACCAGCATCAGGTCGGCTTCGGGATTACCGTCGGCAAACACCATGCTCTTGGCCGTGGCCTTGAGGTTGCAGCCGTCGAAATCCGCCATGATCTGCTTGAGTTCGTCGAGCGACGCGGCCTTGGAAGCAAGCTCGCGCGCTGCCGCTGCCTGCGCCTCGTCGGGCACGGCGGCAATGGCCGCGGGACGTGGAGGCGGTGGAGCAGGTCTGTCCGCACCGAGACGCGGTGCCTCGCGCTCTCCAGCCTGTACCGGCTGCTGCGCTGGTGCTGCCTGGCGTTGGGCGCTTTCGGCAAACCGGTCGATCGGATCGTCGACAAGCGCATCGTCGACGCCCGCCGCAGCATAGAAGGCGAGCAGATCGCGCAGATCCGGACGTTCGTTTCCCGAAATTGAGGCCATGCCCCAGTTTCGGCGTTACGCCGGCGATTTGCAAGTTCAGGAGGAGGGAATGCGCGGGTCCTGCACCAGATAAAAGCGCCAGCGGGGCGTGTAGTCGGTGACCAGGAAGCTGAAGCCGGCGACGGCAAGCGGGTCGACCTTGCCATCTATGAAGCGCAGCCGGTCATAGGGCTCGAAGTCGCGACTGTACTGCTCGAAGCTGTCGGAGGAGATGTTGACGTTGTCGGTGCGGCGCTGGTCGAAGGACAGCCCATCGCCGAATACGCTGGCCTGGCCCTCTTGCTCCTGCAGTTCGAATTCGAACTCGACCCAGGCCTGGCCGCTGTTGTTCAGCGCCTCGATGCGCATGAACATGACGCCGTTGGCATAAAATCCCGAGCTGTCGAAGGGGCGGATCGGCCGGATCGTGCGAATGGTCAGCGTCACCGGCGTCGCCGATTCCAGCTCTTCCTTGACCACGAACGGGTCTTCCCTCGTGCCTGTTCCCGAAACGCTTATGATCTTGAAGCCGCCGAGTTCGTCGGAAAACGAGTACGCCCCGGCATTCCAGACCTTTTGATCGGGCCCGGTCTCCTGCGAGCGACCTTCGCTGACAAGACATGTCGCAATAAGAAGGGCAGCCCCAGCCAGGATGTGGCGTTTGGGGTGAAAGCGCTCCAGTCCGGTCCTGCAGGGCACGTGTTGGCGCATATAGAATCAATGGACGAAAAGGCTGTTGAACAACACCTGTTTTGTGACAGTACGGGCCGTAACGCACAGCCGAAAGGTGAAATCTTTTGACCTTTACGTTAACGTAAGATAATTCATCGTCTGGAGAAGCATCATTAGACCAAACAGCCGATGTGCGGATTGGTCGGTTTGACGTTTGCCAACGATGCGCTATGCAGCGCCTAGCTACAGATTGCCCTTGGGACAGGGCCAGCCAACGCGGAGGGATTGATGAGCGATATCGAACGCGAGAGCATGGAATTCGACGTTGTCATCGTCGGCGCCGGCCCGGCGGGCCTGGCAGCGGCGATCCGGCTCAAGCAGGTCAATCCTGAACTCTCGGTCGTCGTGCTCGAAAAGGGCGGCGAGGTCGGCGCCCACATCCTTTCGGGCGCGGTCGTCGATCCGATCGGCATCGACCGCCTGCTGCCTGACTGGCGCGATGATGCCGAGCATCCGTTCAAGACCCCCGTCACCGACGATCACTTCCTGATCCTCGGCCCGGCGGGCTCCGTCAAGCTGCCCAATTTCGCCATGCCGCCGCTGATGAGCAACCACGGCAACTACATCGTCTCGCTCGGCAATGTCTGCCGCTGGCTGGCTGGCAAGGCCGAAGCGCTCGGCGTCGAGATCTATCCCGGCTTTGCCGCCTCGGGCCTGCTCTACAATGACCAGGGTGCCGTCGCCGGCGTGGTCACCGGCGACATGGGCGTCGAGCGCGACGGCAGCCACGGCGCAGGCTTTGCGCCCGGCATGGCGCTGATGGGCAAATATGTGCTGATCGGCGAGGGCGCGCGCGGTTCGCTCGCCAAGCAGCTGATCGCCAAATACGATCTCGGCGCCGGCAAGGAGCCGCAGAAATTCGGCATCGGCCTCAAGGAACTGTGGCAGGTCGCCCCCGAGCATCACAAGCCGGGCCTGGTCCAGCATTCGTTCGGCTGGCCGCTCGATTTCAAGACCGGCGGCGGTTCGTTCCTCTACCACCTCGAAGACAACATGGTGGCCGTCGGCTTCGTCGTCCACCTCAACTACAAGAACCCCTATCTCGCGCCGTTCGAGGAGTTCCAGCGCTTCAAGACGCATCCGGCGATCCGCCACACCTTCGACGGTGCCAAGCGCCTGTCTTACGGCGCGCGTGCGATCACCGAGGGCGGTTACCAGTCGGTGCCGAAGCTCAGCTTCCCCGGTGGCGTTTTGATGGGCTGCTCGGCCGGCCTGGTCAACGTGCCGCGCATCAAGGGTTCGCACAACGCCGTGCTGTCGGGCATGCTCGCCGCCGAGCACGTGGCCGAAGCCATCGCTGCCGGCCGCGCCAATGACGAACTCGCCTCCTACGAAGCCGCCTGGCGCTCGACTGATATCGGCAAGGACCTCAAGAAGGTCCGCAACGTCAAGCCGCTGTGGTCGCGCTTCGGCACCATTCTGGGCGTCGGCCTCGGCGGGCTCGACATGTGGCTCAATACGCTGTTTGGCGTCTCGCCTTTCGGCACGCTCAAGCACGGCAAGACCGACGCGCAGTCGCTCGAGCCTGCATCGAAGCACAAGAGGATCGACTATCCCAAGCCCGACGGCGTCTTGACCTTCGATCGCCTGTCGTCGGTGTTCCTGTCCAACACCAACCACGAGGAGGACCAGCCGGTCCACCTCCAGGTCAAGGACATGGACCTGCAGAAGCGTTCGGAATACGAAATCTTCGCCGGCCCCTCGAGCCGCTACTGCCCGGCCGGCGTCTATGAGTGGGTCGACGCCGACGGCAATTCGATCGCCAACGATCCTGGCCACGCCGACGCGAAGTTCGTGATCAACGCGCAGAACTGCGTCCACTGCAAGACCTGCGACATCAAGGATCCCAACCAGAACATCAACTGGGTGCCGCCGCAGGGTGGCGAAGGTCCGGTCTATCCCAATATGTGATCGGGCCGATTGGCCCCTACGCCAACAATCGATACGGCCCGAAATCTCCCGATTTTCGGGCCGTTTCTTTAGCTGCGCGGTGCGGAGGCGCTTTCGGTCGACACCGTTTCGGTCGCGCTGTCTTCAGGATGCGTTGCTGAATCCCGGAATGAGAACTCGACCAGTAGCGGCCGATGGTCCGAGCCGGCGTCCTCGCCCATCGTCACCGAGTGTACCAGGACGTCGCCCTTGGCCATGACGTGGTCGATGGTGAGCCCCGCGAAGCGCATGAAGTCGGGCAGCATGAAGGTCAGCCAGGTGCGGCCGGCGGCCGGCATCGGTGTCAGCCCGCCGATGCTGGCGACGCGGGCCACGGCCGCGCTCCACGGTGTGGCGTTGAAGTCGCCGCCGAGAATGGCGTTCTGGCCAAGGGCCGCGAGATTGCCGCTCAGCTCGCCAATCTGCCGCGATTGCTCGAACGGCCAGGGCCAGCCCAGATGGATGGAAACGATGTCGCTTGCGCGGCCGCCGAAGTCGACCTTGGCGACGGCAAGCGCGCCTTCGCCGAAGCATTGCGGCTCGCTGCCTTCGGCAAATGGCCGCCGCGACAGGATCGCCACGCCGAATATGCCGTTCGGATAGGGGCACATCATGCGGTAGGGGTAGCGCGCGAACAGCGGTTTGAGCTTGCCTTCCCACATCGCCGACACCTCCTGGAAGGTGATGACGTCGGGCTGCCAGCGCCCGACCAGCGACAGCACCTTCTCAGGCTCGGTATTCTTGAAGCGCAGGTTCATCTGCAGCATCTTGTAGACCGGCCGGCCTTCGGCGCGCGGCTGGAACGCGGCATGCACCGGGCCGAGCCCGGGCAAGGGCAGCGAACTGGAGGTGGTGGACAGAGCCGCCGCACCAAATGCCAGCGCGGCAGCGGCCTGCCAGCGCAGTGACGTCAGCAGCAGCGGCAACGCCGCCAGCATCATCAGCACCGCCAGATGCACCCTGAAATGCGCTAACGAGTCGAGCGCGGGATGCCAGGCGCCGAAGAACCCGGCAACCAGCGGCACCGACAAAAGCATCATCGCCAGGAAGCAGGCGATCCTGCCAAATCTGTAAAACGTCGTCATTCGAGCTTCATGTAGCAACAAATGCGGCCCATTGATGATCGATTATGGGCCGCTTGCGCCTTGCTGGAAAGCTCTGTTGGCGCAGCCGTGCAACATGGCTTCGTCCCTGACCGGCGGTTGAAATGCCGGGCGACTCGTGAGACCGATGGCTCGGAACCGGCATGCTGCGCGCTCGTGATGCGCAGCCGCATTGGCCTCGCGGAGAACTAAATGAAATCAATCGCCCATCGCTGGCTGCGGGCATGTGCGGCGCTGATCGCCATGACCCCGGTTGCCGCGCACGCCGACGGACAGGTCGTCGAGCAGGTCAAGACCTACGCTGTTTCCGGAACCTCGGCCCCCGAGCTCTACGCGTCGATCGGCGAACGCGGTCCAAAGGCCGGGATCGGCCGCGCCATCGCGCTCACGAACTTCAAGCTCACCTGGCAGCGTAATTACGTGCCGCAGGGCGATGCCTGCACACTGGTCTCGGCCAAGCCCAAGCTCATCATCACCTACACCTTGCCCAAGCCGGCCGCACGCTTGCCGGACGGACTCAAGCAGCGCTGGGATGTCTTTTACGAGGGCGTCCGCCGCCACGAGCTGGTGCATGGCCAGATGATCAAGGACATGGTCGCAACCATCGAGCGAACCACGATCGGCCTCTCGGTTGCAGGCGATCCGAACTGCAAGAAGATCAGGCAGGAGATGATCAAGCCGCTTTCGGAAGCGTCCCTGGCGCAACGTCAGCAAAGCAGCGACTTCGACCGCGTCGAGCTCAACGACGGCGGCAACGTCCATCGGCTGATCCTGGCCTTCGTCAACGGGCAATAGCTGGCGCCCGCAAGCGCTGGGGTCCAACCTGACGCAAGGGGATTTTAACCACAGGTTGTGGTTGTGCTGGAAGTTAACCTCGCTTTTGCGGCCAAATGGCACCGTTGCCATGACGCGAGGTGCAACCATGACCGGCAGGTACACCAACAACATCCAGGCAGCGATCCTTTATGAGGGCGGCGACGAGATCCATCCGTCGATGCATCTCAATGCGTTTCGCATGGCGATGCTCAACAATCAGCTGCCACTCAACGTCGTCCAGGAGGACCGCAACTTCGTCCTGATGGCGGGCCCCGGCGAATTCCGGATCCTGGTTACCTATTTTGCGCGCCCGGCCGATGTGGCGGTGTTCGCTCCGACCCTTGGATCCGCCGTGACGACGCTTTTGATGCCGGACGCCAGGGAGCGCGTGCGCCGGCACACCGCCCATGTCCTTGTCGAGGTTCACCATGGGGTCATGGGAGGCGTAACCGACAAGCCCGAGATTGCAGGGTTCTTCAACCAGATCGGCATGCAACGCCCCGGTGCGACGCTTCGCGAATTCAACATGCGGGTCGAAATCCTAGGTGAGGTCTGCCGCCATCTGCTCAAGGTGCAACCCGCCAGCGTCATCCACTGGACCCAGAGCAATATGCTCATCGCCGGCGAGCAGTTCACGGCGTTCTTGAACCAGCCGCAGCCAAGCATGCTGACCGTTCATCCCAAGCTTTTCGCCGGCGAGCCGGTGCCGGGTTTCAGCGAGACGCCGGCCGGCGTGCTGACCCTGGGCGGTGCCGACTACATCGGCCGCGAAATCTATGTCGCTCCCGCGCCCATTCCGTGGGTCGATCTCTACGAGGCAGCGCTGGCTTTCATGCGTGTTGCGCTTGTGCCCAACGGCTACATCGTCCCCGACGATGAGACGTTCGGGCCCGAAAACGGCGACTATTCCTATCGCGTCAGGCATCTGGCCGCCGAGCAGCATCCAATCGGGATGCGCGAGCCCAGCTACGCGCTGAACCTGCGCTTCTCCCGGCAGCACAGCTACACCACGATGGAACACGAGACCCGCACCCTTGTTCCTGGCGGTATGCGAAGCGTCGCCGCCTCGGTCGAACCAGACAGGGACAAGCGGCGCGAACTGATCGCCGATTGGGAGCAGAAGGAGCGTACGGCAAAGGCCGTGGGCAACAGCCTTCAACTCTACCGCAAGGGCGAGGGCGGGCCGGACGATCCTTCGCCGGGATCGCCGCCGCGCTTTGGCGGCGGCTTTGTCAGGCGCACCGTCGTTTTCGGCCGCAAGCACTAGCCTGAGGCCGGCCGGTTCGTCCGCAGCTTACTGGAACGCGGTCTCGGCGAAGCTGCGCAGCTTGCGCGAATGCAGCCGTTCATTGGGCATTTCGGCCAGCTTCTCCATGGCGCGGATGCCGATGGTCAGATGCTGCGCCACCTGCCGCTTGTAGAACTCGGTCGCCATTCCGGGCAGCTTGAGTTCGCCATGTAGCGGCTTGTCGGAAACGCACAGCAGCGTGCCGTAGGGCACGCGGAAGCGGAAGCCGTTGGCGGCGATCGTCGCCGATTCCATGTCGAGTGCGATGGCGCGTGACTGCGACAGCCGCTGCACCGGGCCGCGCTGGTCGCGCAGTTCCCAGTTGCGGTTGTCGATGGTCGCAACGGTGCCTGTCCGCATGATGCGCTTGAGGTCGTAGCCGGACAGCCCCGTCACCTCGGCGACCGCCTCCTGGAGTGCCACCTGGACCTCGGCCAGCGGCGGGATCGGGATCCACACCGGCAAGTCGTCGTCGAGCACGTGGTCCTCGCGGACATAGGCATGTGCCAGCACATAGTCGCCCAGCGCCTGGGTGTTGCGTAGGCCGGCGCAGTGGCCAAGCATCAGCCAGGCATGCGGCCTGAGCACGGCGACGTGGTCGGTGATGGTCTTGGCGTTGGAAGGGCCGACACCTATGTTGATCATGGTGATGCCGGCATGGCCAGGTTTCTTCAGGTGGTAGGCCGGCATCTGTGGCAGCCGCGCCGCGGCTGTGCCTTCGGAAGGTGCCGTGTCGCCTGCCTTGGTCACCAAGCCGCCCGGCTCGACGAATTCCGTATAGCCGCCGCCACCCTTGGCCATCAGGTCGCGGGCCAGCACGACGAACTCGTCGATGTAGAACTGGTAGTTGGTGAACAGCACGAAGTTCTGGAAGTGTTGCGGCGTCGTCGCCGTGTAATGCGACAGCCGGTGCAGCGAATAGTCGATACGCTGGGCGGTGAATGGCGCCAGCGGCCTGGACTCGCCCGGCATGATCTCAAACGTGCCGTTTGCGATATGGTCGTCGGTGCCGTCGAGATCGGGCACGTCGAACAGGTCGCGGATCGGCCGCTGAATGCGGTCGGCGGCAGCACCGTCGACATGGGTGCCCTCGAGGAAGGCGAAATGCAGCGGGATCGGCGTCGTCGATTCCGACACAGTCACCGGGCCGCCGTGATTGCGCATGATCAGGCGCAATTGTTCGGTGAGGTAGCTCTGGAACAGGTCCGGCCGGGTGATCGTCGTCGAGAAATGTCCCGGCGTCGGCATATGGCCGTAGGCCTGGCGGGAGTCGACCTGTGAATAGGACGTCGTGGTGACCCCGATTTCGGGATAGAAGGCGCGGAACCGCACATTGGTGTCGGCCCCGGCTGCGAGCGAAGCGAAGGCCTCGCGCAGGAAGGCAGTGTTGCGCTCGTAAAGCGCCTGCAAGGCAGCAACCGCCTCGGCAGCATCAGTAAAGCTCTGCCGTGGAAACGGCAGCGGTGAAGAGATCGATTCGATAGGTTGAGGATAGATTCGCTTTTCCATGACCTATTATAGAGATCAATCATGACGGCTGCGAGGGGGGCTCGCTGCGCGATCAGCAAATCCCTCAGCTGCGCTGCAGGCTGACCAGGAGCACGAAGCCGACGCCGCTCTTGCGGGCGGCAGGAGCTTCGATCGTCGAGCCGTTGTCGGCGCGCAGCTGCGGAACGGCCAGCACCGGGGCGGCGAGAACCATCAGGATCAGCGCGGCGCGCGGCAGGAGCCGGAGCGTCTTGATGATCTGGGTTGCGGTGCGGGTCATTGGCGTTGCTTCTCTTGGGTTTGCGTTGTTTCGTTACTTCGTCAGTGGCGGTTTGCAGGTCATTCCGTTTTCGATGGTGCAAGGCACGAGGCTGTCGATCTCCCAGGACCGCGCCGGGCGGCTGGTTTCTGCCACCAGCGTCGCGAACATGATCCCGAACAAGGCACTCAGCAGACAGACGATGGTGAACCGGCGAGCGAGCATTGGTGTCTTCCCCTTCAATGGAGCGGACTATGCCAGGCTGCGACTGAACGGGTTCTGAGACCTCCGTTCATCTTCGGTTCAAATTTATTGACGGGCCTTAATGTGTCTTCAGGGTTGTGTTTCGCCCCGCTACGCATATCTCCAGAGCATCGTTCACCAACGGAGACTGCGGAATGATCAGCCAGACATTGCCGATCGAACTCTATTACTGGCCCACGCCCAACGGCTGGAAGATCTCGATCATGCTGGAGGAACTTGGTGTTCCCTACACGGTCAAATACATCAACATCGGCAAGGGTGAGCAGTTCGAGCCGTCATTCCTCAAGATTGCGCCCAACAACCGCATGCCAGCCATTGTCGACCCTGAAGGGCCGACCGCCGACGGCAAGTGGGGTGGCGAGCCGATCTCGATCTTTGAATCCGGCGCCATCCTGCAGTATCTCGGCCGCAAGTTCGGCAAGCTTTATCCGGCCGACGAGCGCGGCCGCGCCGAGGTCGATCAGTGGCTGTTCTGGCAGGTTGGTGGCCTCGGCCCGATGGCCGGCCAGGCCCATCACTTCCGGCAGTACGCGCCGGAAAAGATCGCCTATGGCATCGACCGCTACACCAACGAGGTCAATCGCCTCTATGGCGTGATGAACAAGCGCCTCGCCGATCGTGAGTTCCTGGCCGGCGACTATTCGATCGCCGACATCGCCTCGCTCGGCTGGGTCAAGCCCTACAAGAACCAAGGCCAGGAAATCGACGACTTCCCGCATCTCAAGCGCTGGTTCGATACGCTTCTGGCCCGTCCGGCTGTCGTTCGCGGCCTGACGATCGGCGAAGACCATCGCCGCAATCTCGCCGACGACAAGGAAGCCCAGAAGGTGCTGTTCGGGCAGCGTGCGAGGGCGTGAAGGAGTGAATAGCGAGTAGCGAATGGGGGAGGCCGCGCTCAGCGTGCCTTCTCCCAATCCCTACTCACTCTTCGCTATTCCCTATTCGCTCGCTTTTACAGCTTCTTCCAGTTCTGCGTCTTGCAGATCAGGCCGCCGAGCACGCAGCCGCTCATCTTGAGCGTCGAACCGGCCACCGAAGCCTTGCCGGTATAGGTCTTGTCGTTGGCCGGGTCGGTGATCTTGCCGGCATAGGTGCCGCCATTGGCGTTGAACGTGCCGATCTTCTTGCCGGCGTGCTTGCCGTCCTTCAGCGTGATGCAGAAGCTGCCGCCGCAGGGCGCGATGGCAGCGGTCGACCCGGCTTCCGTCTTCCAGTTGCCTTCGATCGGATCGGCATAGGCCGCACCGGCCATCATCATGGTGGCCGCGATGGCCAGGCTCATCTTGCGAAGCATTGAAGTCCTCCCGGTTGAAATGTTGCTCACAGGCACTCTCCCTGCCTGACGTTTACGCAAACGTAAGCGTAATGCAGCTCTCGGCAAAACGAAAGTGGTGCCGCAGCGGAAGTTGCAAGCCTTTTTGAGAGCCCCAAAAGGCGCCACCGGCGCGGCAAAGTTCATCGATGGCGGCGGATCAATGCTTCGCGTGGTTATCAAAGACTTATCCGCGCAGCGGCAAATTTTCATCGCATTTTCTTCAAATTCCAGCCGGCGCAAGGACTCCTATCCTTAATGAATTCCGAGGTTTACCCTTTGTTTTAGGTTTGTTTTCTTCGAGTTAAGCACGCCATTTAACGGCGGATTCAAAGCTCCACGGCATCCTCAAAAGCATCGAAAGGGCAGCTCCGGGACACCAGCGAGCCGGCTCTCAGGAGACAGGCAGGGGATAAGAAAATGGCACGTTTCGAAATCTTTGAGGCTGGCTTCGGCGCGATGGGAACCACCGCTCAGGCCGACATTCTTCTCGAATTGGGCATGATGTATGCGACCGGCCGCGATTGCGAAGTCGACGTCGTTGCCGCCCACAAGTGGTTCAACATCGCCGCGATCAAGGGTTCGGCCCGCGCCGCGGCACTACGCTCCGAGCTCTCCGGCTCGATGTCCAAGCTCGACATCGTCAAGGCGCTGCGCGAAGCGCGCGAATGGATGACGATGCACTAACATCGCGTCGGCGCGAAAATCGCGTTCGATTTTCGGAAAGCACGATGCGCAGCAAACAAGTCTGCTTCCGGGGGGAAGATTGAGGTCGCCGGCATGGCGGCTTCCAACAAAAGCAACGCGACGGTTTGAAGGACAGGCCAGGCGCGCCAGGGACATGACCTCCAGCATGTTCCCATGAACTGGACAGACCGAGTTAGACAGGGCAGGCGAATGTCCGACGGGCCGAAGATGCTCGCGGCGCTCTCCACGACAAAAGCCGTGACCGATCACCATAAGATCGGCGCGGCTTTTTCGTTGTTGCTAAAATATGCTAGATTCCGTTGGCAAATTCAGCAAATGGGGGGTGGCATGCGCAGGTCTTTGCTTCGCAGTTCAACTACGCTGATACTCTTGCTTGCAGCCGATATGTCCTGGGCCCAGGATTACTATGGCAAGTTCATCGATCTTCCTATCGCATTGGAAAATCGGACCGATGCGTCGCCCAAGCCGTTCAGGATCACCAAGGCGCTCAATTTCAACGATCCGAATGGTCTAGTCTGGAGCGTGCCGGCAGGAAGCTACACCGATGGCGCCACCATTCCCTGGCTGTTCGAGCTGATCGTCGGCGACAACTATGATGGACCCTACTTCCCGGCGTCGATCGTCCATGACTACTTTTGTTGCGTGCAGACGCGGACCGCACACGATACGCACCGCAATTTCTACTATGCGATGCTGGCCAATGACACGCCATCCTGGCAGGCGTGGCTCATGTATTCGGCCGTAAGGCTCGGCGGTCCCGATTGGACGCTGACACAGCAGTCCCTAGCAAACGACGGCACCAACTGCTTCGATGAAATAGGCCCCATCATCTCACCGCTGGGCAGTTCGGGAGCAAGTCCGGCCGCGGCGCCGACGTCGGAGATGTCTTCCCGGCCGCGCAAGTTCGACATCTTCATCAAGTCCGCGGCACTGGCACAGGATCAGCGCGACAACTTCCTGGTCAGCAAGCTGATGGCGATCGCCAAGACCCTGCAGGATACGGATGGCAAGGTTCTTGATCTGACGGCGACCGGCGAAATCCCTGCGACGTTCGAAGGTGTCGAGCAGCTCAAGGCCGTGGTCGACGGGGCGACGACTTTCGCTGGCTACAGCCCCACGGAAGGTCGCACCAATTTCACCGATTTCGGTTTGCTGGTGCCGATCGAGGGTAACTCGCAGCAGGTCGTGGCCAGCGTCAAGGCACACGGTGGTCTGGTCAAGATGGGGGGTGGATGGAGCGCTGTCGAACTCAGCAATCTCGGCATTACCCAGGAGAAACTACCAACGATGTTGCCGGATACCTACCTGGTAGAGGCGGCGCAGACCAACGGCCTCAAGGGCACGGGCATCGAGTGGGCAGCGACCAGGTCGGTCGCCGAGCGGAGTCAGTGGAACAAGATCATTGAAGCGGACCGAAGCTATCAGAATTGGCTGACCTCGCCGAACGTGCTCAGGCCGCAGGGTGGCTGACACTCGCCATACTCGGCGTCAGGTGATTGGTCCGCCACCAACAGGCACAACATCCTGGCGCTGATGCGCCTAGACAATTCGCAGCGCCGGTGAAAGGTTTCCGGCGCGTTGCACGTAGGACGCGAATCCGGCATGCCAAGCGTGCTCAAGGGGAGGAATTACATGCACTTGAAAAGTTCTATCGGCGCATTGCTTGCGCTGTCGCTCAGCGCCAGCGCTGCCTACGCGCAGGACATCGGCATTGCCGTAGCCGGCCCGATGACCGGTCAGCTCGCCAATATCGGCGACCAGTTCAAGCAAGGTGCCGAGGCCGCCGTCAAGGCGATCAATGAAAAGGGTGGCGTCTTGGGCCGCCAGCTCAAGCTGTCGGTCGAAGACGATGTCTGCGATCCCAAGCAGGCGGTTTCGGTCGCCAACCGCATCGTTGCAAACGGCATCAAGTTCATCGACGGCCATGCCTGCTCGGGCTCGAGCATTCCGGCATCAGCCGTCTATGCCGAGAGCGGCGTTTTGATGATGTCGCCGGCCTCCTCGAACCCGATCCTGACCGACGATGCCGCCAAGAAGGGCTGGCCGACGATCATGCGTCTTTACACGCGTGATGACGCCCAGGGTGCCTTCATCGGCCCGTGGATCGCCGAGAAGTACAAGGGCAAGAACGTTGTCGTGCTGCACGACAAGAGCGCCTACGGCCAGGGCGTGGCCGACGCCGTCAAGGCGACGATGAATGCCGGCGGGTTGACCGAAATTCTCTACGAAGGCATCAATGCCGGTGAAAAGGATTATTCAGCACTTGTCACCAAGCTCAAGGAACTGAAGGCGGACGTCGTCTATTTCGGCGGCTACCACCCTGAAGCCGGCCTCATCCTGCGCCAGTCGGCGGAACAGAACTTCAAGTACCAGCTCATCATGCCAGACTCGATCGCCTCGCCTGAATTCTGGCAGATCGCCGGTCCGGCCGGCGAAGGAACGATGTTCGTGTTCCCTTCCGATCCGCAGGCCAAGCCCGAGGCCAAGGAAGCGGTCGAGAAGATCAAGGCCGGCGGTTTCGTGCCGGAAGGCTTCACGCTGTTCTCCTACGCCACCATCCAGGCTTTCGCGCAAGGCATTGAGCGCGCCGGCACGGATGACCCAATGAAGGTCGCCGAGGCGCTCAAGGACGGCAAGCCGATCAGCACGGTCGTCGGCGACGTCGTCTTCGACGAGAAGGGCGATCTCAAGAACGCCAGCTACGACATCAACCAGTGGCATGACGGCAAGTACGCGCCGATCAAGCAGTAAGCATCAAAGACGCTTTCAATGGCCGGGCATGTCCCGGCCATTGTCGTTTTCACGAGCTTGGCGCAAAATGACATTTTCGCACGCGGACGCCAAAATCAGGCCGTTCTGGCCGGCGCAAGCCGTGTGCGTCGCATTCAGGAGGAACCGACCATGAGCCTTCGCATCAACGACACCGCCCCGGATTTCAAAGCCGACACGACGGAAGGCCCGATCAACTTCCATGACTGGATCGGCGACGGTTATGCGGTCCTGTTTTCGCACCCCAAGGATTTCACCCCGGTCTGCACCACGGAACTCGGCTACATGGCCGGAATGAAAGCCGATTTTGCCAAGCGCAACGCCAAGATGATCGGAATTTCGGTCGATCCGGTCGAAAACCACCACAAATGGAAGGCCGACATCGAGAAGCTGTCCGGCAACAAGGTCGATTATCCGATGATCGGCGACCCGACGCTTGCGGTCGCCAAGCTCTACGACATGCTGCCGGCCAGCGCCGGCGATAGCTCGGAAGGCCGCACGCCCGCCGACAATGCAACAGTGCGTTCGGTGTTCGTCATCGGCCCCGACAAGAAGGTCAAGCTGACGCTGACCTACCCGATGTCGACTGGCCGTAACTTCGACGAGATCCTGCGCGCGCTGGATTCGATCCAGCTGACCGCCAAGTATCAGGTGGCAACGCCGGTGCAGTGGAAGCAGGGCGACGACGTCATCGTCACCGCCGCCGTGTCGGACGAAGACGCGATCAAGCGCTTCGGTTCCTTCGAGCGCGTGCTGCCTTATCTCCGCAAGACCAAGCAGCCGACCGCGAACTGATCGGTCGAAAACACATTCAGAAAAGCCGTGCCATTGGCGCGGCTTTTTTGTTTCAGCTCATGCCGACATAGCGGCCAGGGCGATGGTTGATGGCGATGATCAGGTTGAGGACCACAGCGCCGAGCACCGACAGCGCGACCTTGTCGAGTTCGATGTAAAACAGCGACACGACCAAGATGGTGAGATCGACAGCCAGCTGGAAATAGCCGGCGCGGATGCCGTAATTGTCCTGCAGGTACAGCGCCAGGATGTTGAAACCGCCAAGGCCGGCGCGATGGCGAAACAGCACCAGCAGCCCCATGCCCATCAGTCCGCCCCCGGCAATCGCCGCGTAAAACGGGTTCAGATGCTCGATGCCGATCCAGTCGGGCATTAGTTGCGACAGGACCGAAATCAGTGCCACCGCGGCGAAAGTTCGGAGCGCGAACGGCCAGCCCAGACGCTTCACGGCGAGGTAGTAGAAGGGCAGGTTGATGACGAAGAAGATGACGCCGAAGCCGTAGCCGGTGGCATATTGGACAAGCAGCGCCAGTCCCGCCGAACTGCCGGTGATCAGCCCGGCACTGGTGTAGAGGACCAGTCCGAGCGCCACCAGCATCGTCCCGGTGAGCAGGGCCAGTATGTCCTCATACTGGCGATGCGGTAGGGCATCACTGTTGCTGATGTTGGTCACTGCGCTCGCCTATGATGTTTGCTGCATTGCAGCAATACGACGCCAGCCCGAAAATCGATACAGATTTTCGGGCTGGTCTGTCATGCGCAAATCGCAATGGTCGTGCGTCAGTCCTCGAAGCGTACGAGCACCGTTCCGTCGGTGACCTGCGAACCCTCGGTCGCGATCTCGCTGATCACGCCGTCATGGGTGGCGGTGATGGTGTGCTCCATCTTCATTGCCTCGAGCACCAGCAGCGGCTGGCCTTTGGTCACCTTGTCGCCCTTGGCGGCGCGCACCAGCTTGACCAGCCCCGGCATCGGCGCGCGCATGCTCGACGTGCCTTCGCCTATCTCGGCAGCCCGTGCGAATGGATCGCTGATGGTGAAGTCGAAGGAGCGGCCGTTCTCGAACACCGTGACATGCCCCGGCCACGCCGCGACGGTTGCGCCAGCGTTCGCAGCCCCGGCAGCAAGCACGAAGGCCTCTCCGCCGTCCGGCCGAACGTCGAAGCGGCCGTCCGGCCGTGCGGTGATGTGGGCAACGATATCGACGCCGCCAAACGACAAAGTCGCCCGCCGCGCCAGAGGGTTGAAATGCGCGTAGCCGGTGAGACCGGACCACGGATCGTCTGACGCTTCCGATGCGGTCGCTCCCGTGGCCGCCAGCGCCGCGAGCGCAATGGCCCGGCTGCCTGGCGCAGCCATCGTCGTCAGCTCGTCCTGCTTGCGCCCGATCAGGCCGGTGTCGACATCGCCCGAAGCGAAGTCAGCGTCGCGGGCAAGGGCCGCAAGGAAGGCTGCATTGGTCGTCGATCCCGCCACTTCGGTGCGTGAGACGGCATCAGCCAGCGCCTCGAGCGCTGAAGCGCGGTCCGGGCCGTGCGTCACCACCTTTGCAATCATCGGATCGTAGAAAGGTGAAATCGCATCGCCCTGGCGCACGCCGGTTTCGATGCGGATCTCAGTTCCCGGAGCGGCTTCGGCCGGGAAGCTGAGATGGTGCAGCGTGCCGATCGCCGGCAGGAAGCCCTTGGCCGGATCTTCGGCGTAGAGCCGCGCTTCGAAAGCGTGGCCGTCGAGGCCGATGCCGTCCTGCGCCAGCGGCAATTCCTCGCCGGCGGCCACCCGCAACTGCCACTCGACCAGGTCGATGCCGGTCACCATCTCGGTCACCGGGTGCTCGACCTGAAGCCGCGTGTTCATCTCCATGAACCAGAAGCGGTCGGGCTTCAGCCCATCCGAGGCGTCGACGATGAATTCGATCGTGCCTGCGCCCGAATAGCCGATCGCCTTGGCGGCCTTCACCGCTGCCTCGGTCATCGCCGCGCGCAGCTCGGCCGTCATGCCGGGGGCAGGGGCTTCCTCGATCACCTTCTGGTGGCGGCGCTGGGCCGAGCAGTCACGCTCGAACAGATGCACGGCGTTGCCGAAATTGTCGCCGAACACCTGGACCTCGATGTGGCGCGGCTTGTCGACATACTTCTCGACCAGCACGCGGTCGTCGCCGAAGGCCGCCTTGGCCTCGCGCCGCGCGCCAGACAGCGCATCGGCGAAATCGTCGGGATGGTCGACGCGGCGCATGCCCTTGCCGCCGCCGCCGGCCCGCGCCTTGATCAGCACGGGGTAGCCGATCTCGCGCGCCTTGGTGGCGAGTATGACGATTTCCTGCGCTTCGCCGTGATAGCCGGGAACAACCGGCACGCCGGCCTTTTCCATCAGCCTCTTGGCCGCGTCCTTGAGGCCCATGGCGCGGATCGAATCCGCCGACGGCCCGATGAAGACGAGGCCCGCCTGCGTCACCTGGTCGACGAAGCCGGGGTTCTCGGAGAGGAAGCCGTATCCGGGATGGATGGCTTGAGCGCCCGTCGCCTTGGCCGCCGCGATGATGACGTCGCCGCGCAGGTAGCTCTCGGCCACCGGCGAGCCACCGATATGCACGGCTTCGTCGGCCATGGATACATGCAGCGCACGCGCGTCTGCGTCCGAGTAAACCGCAACCGTCTTCACGCCCATCTTGCGGGCGGTGTGGATGACGCGGCATGCGATCTCGCCGCGATTGGCGATGAGGATTTTCGAAAACATGGCTTGATCCCCCATCACATCCTGAACACGCCGAACTTCGTGTCGGCGACCGGCGCGTTGAGCGCGGCAGACAGGCTGAGCGCCAGCACCTCGCGCGTCTTCGCCGGGTCGATGATGCCGTCGTCCCAGAGGCGCGCCGACGAATAGAGCGGGTGTCCCTCGCGTTCGTATTTTTCGAGGATGGGCGCGCGGAATTCGGCTTCCTCCTCCTTCGACCAGCTGCCGCCCTTGCGCTCGATGCCCTCGCGCTTGACCATGGCGAGCACGGTCGCGGCCTGCTCGCCGCCCATCACCGAGATGCGGGCGTTCGGCCACATCCACAGGAAACGCGGCGAGTAGGCGCGGCCGCACATGCCGTAATTGCCGGCGCCGAACGATCCGCCGATGATGATTGTCACTTTCGGCACCTGCGCGGTTGCCACCGCCGTCACCAGCTTGGCGCCGTCCTTGGCGATGCCGCCGGCTTCGTATTTCGCTCCCACCATGAAGCCGGTGATATTCTGCAAAAACACCAGCGGGATCTTCCTCTGGCAGCACAGCTCGATGAAATGCGCGCCCTTCAACGCGCTCTCGGAAAACAGCACGCCATTGTTGGCGATGATGCCGACCGGCATGCCGTGGATATGGGCGAAGCCGGTCACCAGCGTCGTGCCATAGTTCTGCTTGAACTCGTCGAACTCGGAGCCATCGACGGTGCGAGCGATCACCTCGCGCACGTCATAGGGCTGGCGCAGGTCGGCGGGGATGACGCCATAGACCTCTTCCGGCGCATGAACAGGCGGAATCGATTTCTTCAGGACCAACCCGATGTCCTTCTTCCGATTCAGGTTTTTGACGATGCGCCTGACGATCGCCAGCGCATGTTCGTCGTCCACCGCATAGTGGTCGGCCACACCCGAGACGCGCGTATGCAGGTCGGCACCGCCGAGTTCTTCGGCACTCACATCCTCGCCAGTTGCGGCCTTCACCAGTGGCGGGCCGGCGAGGAAGATGGTCGCCTGGTTGCGCACCATGACGGTCTCGTCCGACATCGCCGGCACATAGGCACCGCCCGCCGTGCACGAACCCATGACGCAGGCGATCTGCGGAATGCCCGCCGCCGACATGTTGGCCTGGTTGAAGAAGATGCGGCCGAAATGGTCGCGGTCGGGAAACACCTCGTCCTGGTTGGGCAGGTTCGCGCCGCCGGAATCGACGAGGTAGATGCAAGGCAGATTGTTCTGCAGCGCGATCTCCTGCGCCCGCAGGTGCTTCTTCACCGTCAGCGGATAATAGGTCCCGCCCTTCACGGTGGCGTCGTTGACCACGACCATCACCTCGGTGCCCTCGACCCGGCCGACGCCGGCGATCACGCCGGCCGATGCGATGTCGCCGCCATAGAGCCCCCAGGCGGCGAACTGGCCGACCTCGAGGAAGGGCGAGCCTGCGTCGAGCAGCTGCGCCAGCCTCTCCCTTGGCAGGAGCTTGCCGCGCGAGGCATGCCGCTTGCGCGCCTCCTCCGAACCTCCGCGCTCCACCGTTGTCGCCTTTTCGCTGATGTCAGCCACCAGCGTTCGCAGGCGCGCGGCATTGGCCTTGAAGCTTTCGGAAGAGGGGGAGAGCTGGGAATGAAGCGTCGGCATTTTTCCTCTTGGAGTGATGCCCATGCGCAGTCGCGCCCAAGGCGCGAAGCAGTCATGGTGGGTGGCGAATCTAACGCACTAGCCTCGTAATTTCCGCGAAGTCCAGACGTCGGTGTCTTGCTGTCGAGCCATCTCCGCTCTGCATCGCTTCTCAGCGTATGACCTCAATCTTGCAGCCGACATCGAGGTCGGCCCATTTCCTGTCGGCGGTTACAGCCGTTCGTTCCGTCAGTATCGCCAGCGCCAGGCAGGCCCGATCGCCCAGCGACAGGCCCTTGTGGCGCGTCGATGCGCGCAGGTGCCCCGCGACCAGCGCCAGGTGTTGGTCGAACGACACCACGTCAAGACGAAGGTTTTCGTATTGCTCCCGCACGTCACCTTCGTCGTAGCCCTTGTCGATCAACTTCGAAATGACCTCGGTGACGTTGACCGCGCAGATCACGCTCTTGTCGACCAGCTCATGCACGCGGTCGGCTCCGGGCTCGTGCAGCATGGCGGCCAGCACAGCCGAAGCGTCGAGCACGATCACTCTTCACCCCACATCGCGCGGCGCTCGGCGAGGAACTCGTCGACGACGCTCTCGCCCGGCTTCTTGTACTTGGCCATCTCCTCCTGGACCCGGGTGAGGGCCATCCGGTGCGAGATCAGCCTGAGTTCTCCGTTCTCGACGTGGGCGACGAGGTCGTCGCCGGGCTTGATGCCCATTTCCTCGCGCATGGCAGCGGGGATGACGACACGGCCGCCATCGCCCACGTGCAGGCGCTCGAACTTCGGCGGCTTGCGCAGCAACTCGTCCCTGATCCTGGAGCTGTATGGCTTCTGTGGCTCCTCGGCGAAGCCCTTCGGTGTCTCTGGCTCAGTCATGGCATGAACCTCGATCTGTGGCAGAAAGAGCGATTGTGCCATGAATGGCAATTTGCGGCAAATTGCAGCCAGAGGCGCTGCGAAAACCTCTGATTGTCTTGGCTTGCTAACGTTGCGGAATGCGTGTATTTGCCCGCTCCCGATTGGCCGAGCCGCTGGCTCGTTCGCGGGTTCCGCAACCTGTCCTCTAGGAGACGACCGATGAGACGCATCGATATGCGCCTGGCATTCCGTCTCCCTTCGGCAAAAGGCTGAGGCCGCCGAAGGGCGGCACTTTCACACCTTGAATTCACCGAAGTTGCAGGGGAGCGCGCCGCCGTCGAGGCCGCGCGGTTGTCATCATGTATGTGCGTTTCGTTACGCCACTCATCCACCCGAACAGCGGGGTGGAGGCCGGCTTCTTCCGGGCGTCCTGGTATCTCTACAGGACCGGCTGTCCGGACTGGATCCATGCCGAACTGGGCGAGCAGTTCGACTGGTTCAATGAGCATTTGCCGATACCCGGCAGGATCGGTCGCCACTTCAAGCGGCGTAACTCGATCTGGGGCATCTGCTGGTTCGACCCGGACACTGCCGAGGCCATCAGCCGTGCGCGCTACTGCGCCTGGCTGATTAGCGAGGGCGGCCTGCCGGTGCGGACAATCAAGACCGCCGGTCAGCGCGAGGTCATCTGGCGCGACGCCCATCAGATCGTGTCGAAGCCGACCGCCGATCTGCCAAGGGCATTCCAGTGACCGGGCGGGAGGCGTCATGCGCCTTCCGCCATGATCTCGCGGCCGATCAGCCAGCGCCTGATCTCGCTGGTGCCGGCGCCGATCTCGTAGAGCTTGGCGTCGCGCAGCAGCCGGCCGGTGGGATAGTCGTTGATGTAGCCGTTGCCGCCGAGCAATTGCAGCGCATCGAGCGCCATCTGCGTTGCCTTCTCCGCCGCAAACAGAACGCAGCCGGCGGCGTCCTTGCGCGTCGTCTGGCCGCGGTCGCAGGCAGCCGCCACGGCATAGACATAGGCGCGCGCGGCGTTCATCGTCGAATACATGTCGGCGAGCTTGCCCTGCACCAGTTGGAATTCGCCGATCGGCTGGCCAAACTGCTTGCGGTCGTGCACGTAAGGCACCGCCACGTCCATGCACGCCGCCATGATGCCGATCGGCCCGCCGGCCAGCACCACGCGCTCGTAGTCGAGGCCCGACATCAGCACTTCGACGCCGCGGCCTTCCTCATGCAGCACGTTCTCGAACGGCACCTCGACATTCTCGAACACCAACTCGCCGGTGTTGGAGCCGCGCATGCCGAGCTTGTCGAGCTTCTGCGCCACCGAAAAACCCTTCATCGTCTTTTCGATGATGAAGGCGGTGATGCCGCGCGATTTGCGGTCTGGATCGGTCTTGCCATAGACCACCAGCGTGTCAGCGTCGGGGCCGTTGGTGATCCACATCTTGGAGCCGTTGAGCACATAGACGTCGTTGCGCTTTTCGGCCCTGAGGCGCAGCGACACGACGTCGGAGCCCGAGCCGCTTTCCGACATGGCGAGTGCGCCGACATTTTCGCCCGAGCACAGCCTAGGCAGGTATTTCGCCTTCTGCTCAGCCGTGCCCCAGCGCTTGATCTGGTTGACGCACAGGTTCGAATGCGCGCCATAGGACAGGCCGACAGAGGCCGAGGCGCGGGAGATTTCCTCGACGGCGACGACATGGGCGACATAGCCCATTTCCGAGCCGCCATACTCGCCTTCGGCGGTGATGCCGAGCAGACCGAGCGCCCCGAGTTCCTGCCACAGATGCGCGGGGAACTCGTTTGAGCGGTCGATGTCGGCCGCGATCGGCGCGATACGCTCCTGGGCGAAGCGCCGGACCATCTCGCGCAGGCTGTCTATGTCCTCACCGAGCCCGAAGTTCAGCGTCTTGTCGTACATGGCGGTCCTCCGCATTGGTCTTGGCGCCGGTCAGGCGCATCGTCATGGCAAGGTAGGTCGCGGTCACTTCGTCGACCGACAGTCTCTCATCGGGACGAAACCAGACGATGACGCCCGTGATCATCTGGATGATCGCCATCGCCGTCAGCCCGGTGTCGTCGACTTCCAGCAGGCCGGCGTCCGCGCCGTCACGCAGGATGGTCCTGAGCTCCTTTTCGTAGGCCGTGCGGAGCTTGAGGATGCTGGTCAGATTATCGCGCGAAAGGCTGCGCAACTCCATGTTGGAGACATGGGTGGCGTGGCGGCGTTCGACGTGGAAACGGATGTGGTTGGCGACAAAGCTGGTCAGCCGCGCCACCGGATCGTCATTGGCGGGGCGGGCGTTTTCCCAGGTGGTGGCCAGCTCTTCCATGTGCTCGCGCATCAGCGAGTGGAGCAGGTCTTCCTTGTTCGGAAAATAGCGGTACAGCGCAGCAGCCTGGACACCGACTTCCGCCGCCAACTGGCGCATCGTCACGGCCTCATAGCCATGACGCGCGATCAGCTGCACGGCCGCGTCGCGTATCGCCGCTTCCGTCCTGCCTCCGTCCGAACCAGCAGTTCGCGCCATTCAGCCATTCCTCCTGAATGGCCAAATTAATAAAACGAACGTTTAATTAATTCAAGTGGCGTCCGTGAACTCGTTGTGGACTGGGCCTGATGCGGCTCAGTCGCTGCGGAAGGCGCGGCTGGCCTGGTCGGTCAGCGGCTTGAACAGATAGGAAAGCACCGTACGGTCCGTGGTCTTGAGAAACACTTCCGCCGGCATGCCGGGCTTGAGCTCCGGCTTGCCCGCCTGTTCCAGGCTCTTGGCCGATAGCACGATGCGCACGCCATAGTAGGCGACGCCGGCCTTCGGATCCTCGATCATGTCGGGTGAAATGCGGTCGACAGTGCCTTCCACTTCGGGCGTGGTCTGCTGGTTGAACGCCGAGAGCCTCAGCGTCGCCGGCTGGCCGATGCTGACTTGGTCGATGTCCTGGGGCGCAATTCTGGCCTCCACCACCAGCGCGTCCGCTGTCGGCACGATCTGCATGATCGCTTCGCCAGGGGTGACGACGCCGCCGACGGTATGAATGGCAAGCTGGTGGACGCGGCCGGCTTGCGGCGCTCGGATGTCGATCTGCTTCAGCGACTGATCCGCGGCGACCTGTCGTTCCCTGAGCTCGCCTGCCTTGGCGTCGATCTCGCGCAGTTCGCTCGCCACCTGGCTGCGCATGTCCTGGTCGATCTGGATGATCGCCAGTTCAGTCTCGCTGATCCGGCCACGTGTTTGGGCCGCTGCTGCAGTCAGCTGTCCGACCTCGCCGTCGAGCTGCGCCTGCGCGCGCTGGCGGTCCGCCAGTCGGGAGAGGGGCACCAGCTTCTTCTTCCATAGCTCCTGCATGCCCTCGAGCTCGACCTTGATGAGGGCGATCTCCTGGTGCTTGCTCTTCTGCTGGGCCTCGATGCCGGAGATTTCCTCGCTGAACTGGGCGATGCGCTCGCGCAGCTGCGATACCTGTCCATCGCGTGCCTGCCGCCTGAGCGAAAACACCTTGTTTTCGCCTTCGATCAGCTGGCCGATTTCTGGATCGGACGCGCGTGCCGTCAATTCCGCGGGGTAGACGACCGTGTCGGCACCGTCGCGTTCGGCCGTCAGGCGTGCCTGTCGCGCAAAAAGCTCGTCCAGGCCATTGTCGACGATGGCGAGATTGGCCTTGGCGACGGTGTCGTCCAGCCTGACCAGCACTTCTCCCGCCGAAACGACGCTGCCATTGTGCACGTTCAATGCGCCGACCACGCCGCCCTGAGGGTGCTGGACTGCCTTGACGTTCGAATCGACAACCAGATGCCCTGCCGCGACCACGGCACCCGACAGGCTGCTTGTCCCAGCCCACAGGCCGAGCCCGCCGACCAATGCCAGCGCGGCAATGCCGCCCAGCCGTATGTTTCGCCTGATGGCATGGCGCAGCTTCAGCTGTTGCGGCGATGCGCCTTCGATCGGCGCGGCGCCCTTGTCGAGCAGCGCAAGCGCCTGTCTCTTCACGGAAGTCGCAAGATCCCGCGCTGTCTTCAGCCGGTCTGCCGCGGAATGGGTCGTCACTAGTGTCATCGTCAGCCCGCCGTTCCCACCGCATGCAGCGGCACTGGCACTGGTTGCAGCGCCTGCCGCGCAATGTCGCTCTTCAGGCCAAAGGCCTGCTGCCTGCCGCCGCCGAGGACCAGCAGATGGTCCAGTGCCGCGAGCGCGCTTGGCCGGTGCGCCACCACGATGACGATGCCGCCACGCGCCTTGATGCGTTCGATGGCCTGGGTCAGCGCCTGGTCGCCGGCTGCGTCGAGGTTGGAATTGGGTTCGTCGAGAACGACGAGGAACGGGTCGCGGTAGAGCGCACGCGCCAGCGCCACGCGCTGACGCTGCCCGGCCGAAAGGGCAGCGCCGCTTTCGCCGATCTCGGTCTGGTAGCCTTCGGGCAGGCGCAGGATCATGTCATGCACGCCGGCTGCTTTCGCCGCTGCGATGATCGTCTCGGATGGCGCTTCGTCCTCGAAGCGCGAGATGTTCTGGCCGACGGTTCCGGCGAACAGCTCGACATCCTGCGGCAGGTAGCCGATGTGGCGACCGAGCGACTGCGCCGGCCATTGCTCGAGCGCTGCGCCGTCAAGCCTGATCTTGCCCCGTGTCAGCGGCCACACCCCTACGAGTGCGCGCGCCAGCGAGGATTTGCCCGAGCCGCTCGGCCCGATCACGCCCATTCCGGATCCGGCCTTGAGCGACAGTTCGACGTCCTGCACCACCAGCCGCCGGCCACCAGGCGCGACGACACTGACACCTTGCACCGCCAGCTCGGCGGTAGGCGCCGGAAGCTCCATGCCGCCGTTCTCAGCGGGCATGGCGGCGAACAGATCGTCCAGGCGGCGCCAGCTCTGGCGGGCATTGAGGAAGCCCTTCCAATGGGCAATGGCAAGTTCGATCGGCGCCAGCGCGCGTGAAGTCAGGATCGAGCTGGCAATGATGATTCCAGGCGTCGCCTGCTGGTAGATGACAAGGTAGGCGCCGAGCGCCAGTACCATCGACTGCAGCATCATGCGCAGGATGCGCGACAAGGCGCCAAAACCACTGGTCAGGTCGCTGGCGCGCTCCTGCGCCTCGCGAAAATCGCTGTTGGCCTTGTTCCAGCGCGTCGCTAGCCGGTCGCTCATGCCCATCGCGGCCAGCACCTCGGCATTGCGCGCGCTCGACTGCGCGATGGCGCTTCTTCTCGTGCTGAAGCCCGACATCGCCTTGGTCGGCCCGCGCACCAGGCGGTCGGTCAGAACCGTCAGCGCAACAAGCAATACCGCGCCGATGAGGGCCGCGAAGCCGATCCAGGGGTGAAAGAGAAAACAGATGCCGACATAAAGCGGCATCCATGGCAGGTCGAACAGCGCGGCCGGTCCTGCGCCCGAGAGGAAGCCGCTGACCTGGTCGAGGTCGCGCAGCGCCTGCAGTCCTTCGCCGCGGTCGCGTGTGCGCAGCGGCAGGCGGGTTATGCAATTGAAAACGCGATTGCTGATGGTTTCGTCGATGCCGGCGCCGATCCGCGTCAGCACGCGGGCCCGTACCGTTTCGAGCACGCCCTGGAAGGCGTAGAGCACCGCCACCAGGATGATCAGCGCCACAAGCGTTGGCACGCTGCGGCTCGGCAGCACGCGGTCATAGACCTGCAGCATGAACAGCGAGCCGGACAGCATCAGCACGTTGATCAGGCCGCTGAAGCCGGCAACGGCGACGAAGGCGCCCTTGAACGAATGCAGCGCCTTGAAAAGCTCTGACGTGCGGTTCAGGTCAGTGGACGGTTGAGTCAGGGTCATTCCCCTCGATGGCGGTCAATTGATTGACTGCAATGCGGCGGGCCTCGTCGAAACGGGCCCGCCTTTTTTGGTGTCGCAAGAAATCAGGCGACGACGTCGGCGTTCTGATGGCCCGAATGTGCTGCCATCTGTGACAGTATCTTGGCGACCGCTAGCTGGGCAGCGTCGCCCGCATCGGCAACGACGTGGCCATCCGTGGGCAGGTGCGCCTGCAATGCCGCGACAACGTGGTCGATGGCCTGCTGTACGTGGCCGCCGTCGACGATGTCGTTGACATGGTCGGCATTCACATGAGCCGCCACCTTCGAGCTGAAGTTGAAGTGGTCGCCGTCGAGCGTCACCGACTTCTTGGCAGCGCTGTCGGCGGAGCCGGCAACTTCATGGGCGCCGCGTGTGCCCTGGTCCTGGCCGACATGGTCCATCTTCTTGAAGAAGTCGGCGAGCCAGCCATTCGCGGTGCGGCCGCCAGCGCTATCGCCGCCAGTGGTGTTGCCGGTATCGCTGTTGTCGGCGACGTCGACAGTTTTTGTCGGTGTCGTCGGTGCGGCCGCGCCTGTGTCTTCGGCAGAGGCCGTGGCCGCAAGCGTGCCAGACTTCATCACCGGGTCGACCAGATCCTTCTTGACGTTCTTCGTGCCGATCGTCGCGGTCTGCGTCGATGTCGCGATGTTGGCGCCCGAGAAGGTGACCGTGTAGGTGCCTGGCTTCAGCACTAGGTCGTAGCCGCCGGCGGCGGACGTCGTGGTCTTGAATGTCTGGCCTGCCGAGTTCTTGGCGGTCACCGTGACAGCGCCTAGTCCTTCGCCCGGATCGTAGAAACGGTCGCCATCCTTGTCGTCGAAGGCGACGCCGGTCAGGAACAGGTCGGAACCCGTCTTGGCGAAATCTTCGGTGACGAAGGCGGATGAACGGCCCTTGTAGTCGCCAACTTCGAAGCCAAGCCCGACTTCGCGGAAGTTCGGGTTGAGGATGTTGGCCCGGTGACCCGAGGAATTCATCAGGTTGGTGTGAAGCAGCTTCACTTCGTCGACATAGCCTGTCGGCGCGCGGGTGGTCGCCCAGGCGATGTTCTCGCCAGTCGCCCAGGAGCCGCTGAGCGTGTAGCCAGCCGCCTTCATGCGCGTCGTCGGCGAGGTACCGCCGGAACCTGTGTGTGAAAAGACATCCGCCGAAAGCATCCACTTGTCGTGGTTTTCGGCGGCTTCGCTCAGGTCATTGTCGAATGCGAGAGGCTGGGCGCCTGCTTTGGCGCGCTCCGCATTGATGAGCTCAAGCAGATACTGCTCGTTGGCACTATGTTGCGGCATAGGGTATCCCCGATTTGGTTCTTGATTGGTGTTGAACCCCCTGTGTCCCCGTCCGCCCGACATCCGGCCTAGGCAGGAACTGTGTTGATGATGCGGCGTCGAAATGAATAAATTAGGATATACGCATATATCCTCGCGCAGGCATACGCTGCGGCGATTCCACTGCCTACCGACGGTTGAAAATGCCTGTTGCGCTCAGGCGCCGCGGGCGGCAGAGATCGCCTTCGGCAACTCTTCGGTGAAGATGTCGAGCTCGTGGTCGAGACCGACGCTCACCCGGATGCAGCGGTCGAGCACCGGCGCCATCGGCTTGCGGATGAAGACATCACGCTCGAGCATGTTGCGCATCACCGCAAGCGCAAACGCCGCGTCGCCACCGCAGTCGATGGTGACGAAGTTTGTCGCCGACGGCAGCGGCTTCAGCCCGTTGTCACTGGCGATCTTGGCGATTCGCCTGCGTCCGGCATCCACCTTGGCAACGACCTCGGCGAGATAAGCCTGATCGGCAAGCGCTTCCTCGCCCGCGATCTGCGCCATCCGGCTGACGCCGTAGTGGTTGCGCACCTTCTCGAAACTCGCGATCACCTCGGCGTCGCCAAATGTATAGCCGCAACGGATGCCGGCAAGCCCATAGGCCTTGGAGAAGGTGCGCATGCGCACGACATTGGGCCTGGAAATGTCGACCGGCGGCAGTGCCGAAGCCGGTGCGGTCTCACCATAGGCTTCGTCGAGCACCAGCATCGTCGTTTCCGGCAGCGCTTCGACGAAGCGCAGGATCTCGTCTGCTTCCCACCAGCTGCCCATCGGATTGTCGGGGTTGGACAGATAGACGATCGGCGCGTTCTCGCGCTTCACCGCGTCGAGCAGGCCCTGAAGGTCTTCCTTGTCGTTGCGGAACGGCACCGGCACCAGCCGGGCACCGACACTGGCGACATGGAAATTGAAGGTCGGATAGGCGCCGAGTGAGGTCACGACAGGCGTGCCTTCAGTCGCATACATGCGAACGACAAGGTTCAGCAGGCCATCGATGCCTTCGCCGACCACCACATTGCCGACGTCGAGCCCGAGGTGACGCGCCAATGCGACCTTGAGATCGTAGTTGTCCGGATCGCAGTACTTCCACATCTCGGCAGCTGCCTCGGCCATCCGTGCGATCACCCGTGGCGAAGGTCCGAAACCGCTCTCATTGGCGCCGATGCGGGCGCGAAACGGCGCGCCGCGATCGCGCTCCTGTGCCTCCGGGCCGACAAACGGCACGGTGACCGGCAGGGCGTTGATGACGGGGGTGAGGGCAGGGCGGTTGGTCATGGCAGCATACTCAATGGCGTCATCCGTCCCGAACCGGACACGGAAATCTCTAGTGCATGACCCCGAATCGAAATCGATTTTCGGAAAGGATCATGCACCGTTTCAAAGTGCTACAGCGTCCTTTGCGCGTCCAATTGGACGCGCGGCGCTGTAGGAATTCGCCTATACGACAAAAGAGGGCACGCTTGCATGCGGTTTGTCGCAGCAGGCTGGTGCTACCAACGCCACCGGGACGAAGCCCCGACGGCTTTCAGTTGATTCCGGCCTGGGTGCTTGCGGCCCGCGTTCAATGGTTCACGTCGCCTGATGTCAGTGCCGTTCCAGCACCACCACGCAGCGGTCGAGATCGTTGGTGGCGAGATGCGCATAGCGCATCGTCATCGACAGCGTCTGGTGTCCGAGCCACATCTGCACGCGCCGGATGTCGATGCCACCCTGGACCAGGCGTGAAGCGCAGGTGTGGCGCAGAATGTGCGGCACGACCTGATCATCGGCGCCGAGGCCGACTTCCGCCTTGGCTTCGTTCCAGATCGCCCGGAATTGCGGCTGCGTCAGCATGGCGAACGGTCCTTTCGGACGCGGGGCGCGATCAGCCGGCCACTTGACCGTTTCTCTGGCCCGTCCTGTCAGCGGAATCGTTCGGCTGCGTCCGGATTTGGTGATCCAGAAGCTGACACGGGTGTCTTGGATGTCGTTCCAGATCAGCCCGATCGCCTCGCCGAGGCGGCATCCGGTGTCGACCAGGAATACCGACAAGCGATAGGAATCTTCACTCTTGGCCTTGATGGCAGCAAAAAGCCGGTCCTCTTCCTCGAGTTCGAGAAAACGGATTCGCCCCGCCCGCTCCTTCTGGCGGCGGAACTCGGGCAGGCTGTGAACATCTCCCATCTTATAGGCCTTGCGCAGCAGTTTGCTCAAAGCGGCCATCTTTCGATTGATGGTCGCGTTGCTGTTACCGCGTTGGCGCAGGGAGCCTATCAGGCCGTCGAGTGTCTCCTGGGAGAATGCGCTGAAGCGTTCGCCTAGTAGAATCTCGTCGATCTCACCAATAAAGGAGCTGACATTGTATTTGTGCTTACCGTCGTCCCATAAAATGTCTTTGTAAGATATAAAAAGGTCTATGACCCTAAATGACTTTACTTCTTTAATGGTATTGAAGCTGTAAGTTACCTTGCAATCAGTCATCAGGGCGGCTGAGTGGTGGCCGCTCAAAATATCGTCCTTTGAAGTTGCTTTCTTCATAACACCTCAGCAACCCCCGGCGCGGAAGATACAGCCGTGGTTTGCGGAGGCAAGGGATAACGTAAACAGGATAGCGAGATCGCGCCTTGATGCGGACGGCAATGTTGTCCTCGGCTCGCTTTCGCTCGTTTTTACAGCGCCGTGCTCTCCCTTGCTGGTTCAATTCCCAGCGTCTTGCGCTGGTAGAAAAACGGCCCGGACCTCTTGCGAAGCCCGGGCCACCTTATTGCTTACGACGTCAGTCGATTAGAACGATGCGTCGAGGCGGAGGAAGCCGTTGAACGAGCCATCAGCGCCTGCAGCTTCGAAGGTCTCGCCATCGTCGTAGTTGAGAGCGAGCTTGGCCGTGAGGTTCTCGACGATCGTGTAGTCGATAACCGCACCAACCGTCCAATCGTTGAAGCCGATTTCGGTTGTGGTGTTGGCCAGGAAGTTACCAGCGTGGCTGTCAGCGAAGTACTGGCCGCCGAAGCCGACAGTCAGCTTGTCGTTAACGGCGTACTTCAGGTAGCCGCCTACCGACCACTCGTAGCCGGCATAGAAGTTAGACAGGCCGAACCAGGTAGCGCCCGACTCGTAAGCTGCGAGCAGCTCGAGCGTCAGAGCGTCGGTCGCCTTGACCTTGGCGATAGCCTTGAGGGCGAACTCCGAGAAGCGATCATCGTAGCCGGCGAACAGGTCAACCGAACCCCAGCCCTGAGCGATCGAGACCTTGCCGGTGATGAGCGGCACGTAGTCGAAGTTGTTGTCTTCTTCTTCCAGGCCGACCGAAACCGCGATGCCGTTGCCGGCGTCGAAGGTGTAGCGGATCTGCTGAATGAAGTCGCCGCCGCCGGCATCGAACTCACCCGACAGGTCGCCGTCGAACAGGGTGTCGTTACGACCGACCATCAGGCCGCCGAGTTCGAAGTAAGCATAGCGAACCGAGAAGGTGCTTGAGTCAGCCGCGTAGCCAATGGGCTGCAGAGCGGTGTTGTAGAGGGTCTCGCCGCCGTTGTTCGAGCCCTGGAACTCGATATAGCGCTTGAACGTGCCGTATTCGGTTTCCGAACGGGCATCGAACTTCAGGCGGAACAGGGCGGTTTTGCGCCAGCCATCATCGGCTTCGCTATCCCAGTCGATCTGGTAACGAACGAGGCCGCCGATCTTGAGGCAGGTCTCGGTGCCGGGGATGTAGTAGAAGCCCGCGCCGTAAACGTCGCAGATGCGGACGTATTCCATTGGTTCCGGCTCAGCGACGACGACAGCGTCGGCCGCACGAGCGCCGGAGACTGCGAGCAGAGCCGCAGCGGAGCCGAGAAGAAGGCTCTTAATGTTCATTTTCTGACCTCCAGTCAGAATCGCGACTGAAGAACGAGAAATGGGTCCGCAAAGCCGCAATGAACGGCACGTACAGCCCGTCGGCGATGCCTCAAGCGATTGAAATGGTTGGAGGTTCAGCGGTTTTTGAAAGGAGGTGGCGTTGGGCTGGCGGAGAGGATGGGATTCGAACCCACGAGAAGCTTTTGACCTCTACTCCCTTAGCAGGGGAGCGCCTTCGACCACTCGGCCACCTCTCCGTTGCGCCGCTGGATAAAGAAAAGGAGCGGCACAATCAACAAGTCATTCCACATATGGGCGGGAAAAAGCATCGCCTGGTGATCTCGATGAACGAATCGTCCGCCCAACTGGGCTCCCGGGGAATCGGATCACCCACGATTCTGCGGCACGAGAACTCAAGCGCGGGCCGCACCAGGCGCAAAAGCTGCGCTCGAACGGCGCCATTTCTTAATGACTTCTTTATGGGGGGTATCAAATCGTGTCATTTGTGCAACATGGCCCGGCGATAGAGCGTCTGGACGGCCTCGCCGATTGTGTTGGTTGTTGAACCGCAGCGGCGCATGGGTAATGTCGGGGTCGAAGAGGGAGCGCGGTGCGCATCTTTTTCAAACGGGGATGGGGCAGGGAACGCTGTCCTTCAGCAAAAAATACCCAGACCCTCTTTTGAAACTTTTGACTGGAGGTCAGAAAATGAACATTAAGAGCCTTCTTCTCGGCTCCGCTGCGGCTCTGCTCGCAGTCTCCGGCGCTCGTGCGGCCGACGCTGTCGTCGTCGCTGAGCCGGAACCAATGGAATACGTCCGCATCTGCGACGTTTACGGCGCGGGCTTCTACTACATCCCCGGCACCGAGACCTGCCTGCAGATCGGCGGCCTCGTTCGTTACCAGATCAACTTCGATGAAGATGATGAAGGCTTCCGCAAGCAGTCGCTCGCTCGCGTTCATCTCGATGCGCGCTCGGAGACCGAATACGGCACGTTCCGCCGCTATATCCAGCTTCAGGCCGATATCAACAACGCCGAAGCTGGTTATGGTGAAGGCTACGACGAAGCTGGACGTGGCAATGCATTCCTGCGTCAGGCCTATTTCGAACTCGGCGGTCTGCTGGTCGGCTTCACCGACACTCTCTGGGATGGCGACATCTCCGGTGAGTTCGATGCCGCTGGTGGCACTCGCGTGAACCAGATCCGTTACACCTTCGACGCCGGCAACGGCATCTCGGTGTCGGTTGGCCTGGAAGAAGAGTCGAACGATTTCGACTACGTTCCGCTCCTGGTCGGTAAGGTTTCGATCGCCCAGGGTTGGGGCTCGGTCGATATCTTCGCAGGCTATGACGACTTCTACAGCGAGTTTGCTCTGAAGGGTATTGCCAAGATCAAGGCTACCGATGCGCTCACCGTCGAGCTCATCGCAACATACGAGTCTGGCTCGACCTACTTCAGCAACGGCGACCCGTATCTTGGTTCCGAATGGTCGCTCGGCGGTTACCTGAAGTACCAGGTCAACGACAAGCTGACGGTTGGTGCTGGTGGTCAGTACTTTGCTGACCTGACGGCCAACAACGTCAAGAGCAGCATCGATGCTTACGCAATCGGCGCCGTCATTGACTACAAGGTCGTCGAGAACCTGAGCGCTAAGCTGGCTCTGAATTACGAGGACAGCAACCTCCCGGCGGATGACGGCAATTTCTCCGGCTTCCTGCGTCTCGACGCTTCGTTCTAATCGGCTCACCAGCTGATTTAGGAAAACCCGGCGGGCAACCGCCGGGTTTTTTGTTTGATGAAATGTTAGCAGCATTGGTCTGAGCGCCAGGTGACGTGGCGCAGCGCAGCTCATGTTGCCGAGTGTCGGCAATTTTGACCTGCGTTTTGTTGCCGGTCTGCTGCCGATAGTTGGGCTGCGACGGTTCTAATCAGTCCGGCGTGCCGATCAGGCCGACACAGGAAAACCCGTTGCAGTGCCTGCTTCGCGCAGAAAATCGGCGATTCTGTCGGGCAGATCCCCCGTCTCCAGAAACGGCGCGTGGCCTTGTCCTTCGACGGTGATCGCTTCGAAGCGCGGGTGGTGCCGGCGCATTTCTTCGAGAGTCGCAGCCGAAAGCAGGCGCGAGTTGGCGCCGCGGATGGCGAGCATGGGCGCTGAGGCGAGGGCCTCGAACTGCGGCCACAGGTCAGGCAGGGGCTTGGTCAAGTCCATCGCCAGCACAGTGCTGAGCAAGGCCGGGTCGTAGTCGGCGACGGGCGTGCCGGCCTCGTCGCGATAGATGGCGTGGACGAAACGCTGCCAGTCGGCATCCGAAAGTGCCGGAAACGCCTCGCCATGGACGGTCTTTTGAATCCGCACAGCCTCGGTGAAGCCCGCCGGGCGAGGGGCGTTTTCCAGATATGAGCGAATGTGCGCAAGGCCTGTAGGCTCGATCACCGGGCCGATGTCGTTGAGCACGGCTGCCCTGATCAGGGCAGGGCGCATCATGGCCAGCACATGGATGATCAGCCCGCCACGCGACGTGCCGATGAAGGTGGCCTGGGCGATGCCGAGCGCGTCCAATCCTGCGATGATGTCGGCCGCTTCCGTGCCGACATTATAGTTCTGCCAGTTCGGGTCGTAGGCCGACCGCCCGCGGCCGCGGTAGTCGAAGCATATGATCCGGCGGGGCTTTTCGGCATCTTTGGCGAGGTGGAGCGCCAGCTCGTGAAAGTCCCTGGCATTGCGCGTCAGTCCAGGCAGGCAAACTACCGGGCAGCTGCCGGGATTTGCGGTCGCGTCTTGGCTCGACTCGGCGCCATAGATTCGCGCATGCAGCTTCAGGCCGTCCTGCGACGTATAGAAGAAGTCCAAAAAGCTGCCGTCTTTGACCATCGCCCAGCTTCTCCCGCACCCACAACGCGCCTGCCATATCGGCCCGACTAGCTATCCGAGGTGGTTGCGGAAGGTCAATCGAAGCGGGTCGTGCGCGGCTACGGATGGCGCTCCGCCGATAGCGATTACCGGCCGTTCACCAGGTCGCCGTTGATGTCGTAGCTGCCCGACAGGCGCATCTTGTAGACTTGATAGTTCTCCATCACGCGCTGGACGTAGCTGCGCGTTTCCGCATAGGGGATGCGCTCGATCCAGTCGACGACCGTGTCGACGTCCTTGCCGCGCGGGTCGCCGTATCTGGCGATCCACTGGTCGGCGCGTCGGGGGCCGGCATTATAGCCGGCGAAGGTCAGAACGTAGGAGCCGTTGAATCGGCCGAGCTGCTCGCCGAGGAAACTCGCGCCCAAGGTGGCGTTGTAGCCGGCATCCGAGGTCAGGCGCTCCTGCGAAAAGGCCATGCCTGCCTTTTTCGCGAGATCCTTGGCCGTTCCGGGCATCAGCTGCAGCAGGCCGCGCGCGCCGGCGCTCGAAACCGCCGAGACCTTGAACTCGCTTTCCTGCCGCGCGATCGCGTAGGCCAGCGCCTTGCCCGAGCCTGAAATATTGGCCGAGCCGGGAATCACCCCGATCGGATGCGACAGGGCGCCGACGTCGAGCCCGCGCTGGGCGGCAATCTTGCCGACGCGCAATGCCAGATAGTGGTTGTCCTGCTTCTCGGCCATGACGGCGAGAAGCGCGAGTTCGCCCGGGCTGTTCAGCTGCGAGGCAAGGTCGCGGTAAAGCATCTCGGCGTAGCCGGCGTAACCAGCACCCTCGAGCCGGGTGATCGCGCTGACGGCTTCGCGCTGGGCAAATGCCTGGCGGTCGGCCGCCGTCGGCGCGGGATAGACGACATTGAGCGTCTTGCGGCCGATTCGTTCGGCGGCAAGTTGGCCGTAGAAGCTCGTGCCGTAAGTGGCGGCGCGGGCGAAATAGTCCTTCGCATTGCCGGGACCGCCTGATTCGGCTGTGCGGCCGAGCCAGTAATAGGCGCGCGACAACGAGATCGGGCTGCCGGCAATCTTGGCGATACGCTCGAAATGGCCTGATGCAAGCTTGGCGTCGTTGAGGCCGCGCAGCGCATACCAGCCGGCGTGGAATTCGGCATCGGCGGCGTTGGTCGCGTTTTCGGCCGAATGCGCGGCGGCAATCCGGTAGGCGGTCTTGGCGTCGCCCTTGTCGAGCAACTCGCGCGACAGGACACGGCGTTCCACCCACCAGGTATCGGGGTCGATCAGGCTGGCGCGGTCCTTCGGCGCCTTGAGCATGACGGCGGCAGCGTCGGTGAACTTCTCCTGTTTGCGCAACAGCCGTGCCTTGGCAAAGACGTAACCGGCCGAGCGCTGGCCTGCGGGCACCGCATCCAGCAGCGCTGCGGCCTTCTTGTCGCCCTTGATGACGGCAGTCCAGGCGTCGGCAAGCGGCTTTGCCCCAGCGAGTTCGGCGACGCGGGCGGCGGAATTCACCCGGTCGGCATAGAGCATTCGTTCCATGCGGATGCGATGGTCGACGGCGGGGATCAGGCTGCCGAAATCCTTGAGGATCGCTATCTCGTACTTGGCGTCGAGCTTCTCGTTGCGCCAGTAGGGCAGCAGCACGGCAAGTGCTGCCTTGGCGTTGCCGAGCTCGTTCTGGGCGCGGGCGAGCAGCAGAGCACCTTCGATGGTTTGCGGCTCGCTGCCGGCGAAGGCCGCAACCACGATATGCGGACCTGGCGCTTCGCGCGCCATGGCGCGCTCGCTGTTGCGGCGAAGCGTGGCAAGGCCCGGCCAGCCGGGCAGGGCTTGTGCTGCTGCCGCGATGTCGGCGCTCGGCACCTTGTCGCCGCCATTGATGGCGATCGCCCACATCAGGATGTGACGGTCGAGTGCTGTCGCGGGCAGGGCGTCGCGCACCGCGCGTGCCTGTGCCAGATCGCCGCTCGACAGGGCGTCGAGCCCGCTCTTGAGCTGGTCGATAGTGCCGAAGGCCGCGCGGGCCGCATCCGCCTTGCCGATCGAGGCAAACGGGATGGCCGACGTCGCCTGCGGGTCGAGCGCGGAACTGCCGGCGGGGACGGGCGCCAGGGCAATGAAGGCGCTCAAAAGCGAGATATGATGCGGCCTGGCAGCCGGAATGATCTTGGTCATTCCCTATCCTTGCAGCTTACAATCAGGAGCGGTCTTTCGAGCCTAGGTTCATCTGGTGAAGAGCGGGTTAATGAAAGGTTAGCGCGGTCGTTCGATTCGGCCCGATATAGGGTGCAGTCGCACTTGCCGCAAATTGGTGTCGAGACTATGGTGCGCGGCCCCGCTTTCGGCTAGAAAGCCGGCGACATCAAAAAGACCGCGAAACCGTAGGGTTCCTGGAGTTGGACGACATGCTGAGAGGCTCACTTACCGCGCTCGTGACACCATTCGAAAAGAATGGCCGTCTCGACGAGAAAGCCTTTCGCGAACTCGTCGAATGGCAGATCGCCGAGGGCACCACGGGCCTCGTTCCGGTCGGAACCACGGGCGAGTCGCCGACGCTTTCCCATGACGAGCATCGTCATGTCGTGAAGATGTGCGTCGAGGTGGCGCGCGGCCGCGTGCCCGTCATTGCGGGTGCCGGGTCGAACAACACCGAAGAGGCCGTCGGCCTGGTCAAGTTTGCCGAGAGCGTCGGCGCCGATGCCGTGCTCGTCGTCACGCCCTATTACAACAAGCCGACCCAGCGCGGCCTCTATGCGCATTTCGCCGCTGTTGCCCAGGCAACGACGCTGCCGGTCATCATCTACAACATCCCGCCGCGCTCGATCATCGACATGATGCCGGAGACGATGGGCCGGCTGGCCCACGACTTCAAGAACATCGCCGGCGTCAAGGATGCGACCGGCAAGGTCGAGCGCGTCTCCGAGCAGCGCATCACCTGCGGCACGGATTTCATCCAGCTGTCGGGCGAGGACGCTTCGGCGCTCGGTTTCAACGCCCATGGCGGCGTCGGTGCCATCTCGGTGACGTCGAATGTCGCGCCCCGTCTGTGCGCCGAATTCCAGATCGCCAGCCTGTCGGGCGACAAGGTCAAGGCGCTCGAACTGCAGGACCGCCTGATGCCGCTGCACAAGGCGATCTTCATCGAACCGGGTGCCTCGGGCGCGAAATACGCGCTGTCGCGCCTCGGCCGGATCGAGAACGTGCTGCGTTCGCCGCTGGTCACGATCGAGCAGTCGACCGCCGAGAAGATCGATGCGGCGATGAAGTTTGCCGGCCTTATCAACTGAGTGCCCAAGGGTTGCGGAATTGCCGCTTCGCAGCCATGTAAGCGCTCTAGGAATTGTGCCTCCTTCGAGGCTCGCCCGCCGGGCTCGCACCTTGCGATTCGGGAAATCAGCGACCGCAGCTGAAATCTGATGCGCCTCTTGCGCAAGGTTTTGGATGTGCGGCGCTTCCCGTTGAGGTGCGGCCTGATCGGCAAGCCGTAAAGGACGCACCAAACAAGTAGCGACGTCATGAGCCAGGGCAAGAAATCCGACCCCAACAACAAGATCGCCGCGGAAAACCGCAAGGCGCGCTTCAACTATGAGGTGCTCGACACGCTCGAGGCCGGCATGGTGCTGAGCGGCACCGAGGTCAAGTCGCTGCGCCTTGGCCAGGCCAACATCCAGGATTCCTATGCCTCTTTCGAGGGCGGGGAGTTGTGGCTGATCAACTCCTACGTGCCGGAATACCTGCAGGCCAACCGCTTCAACCACGAGACGCGCCGCCGTCGTAAATTGCTGGTCAACAAGCGCGAGATGGCCAAGCTCGCCCAGAGCATCGAGCGCGAGGGCATGACGCTGGTGCCGCTCAAGATCTATTTCAACGATCGCGGCATGGCCAAGATGCTGCTCGCCGTCGGCCGCGGCAAGAAGCTGCACGACAAGCGCGAGACCGAAAAGCAGCGCGACTGGAACCGCGAAAAGGGCCGCTTGCTCAAGGAGCGCGGGTAGGGGACGAAATTTCCCTCGCCCCGTTTACGAGGAGAGGGTGGCCGAAGGGCCGGGTGAGGGGCAGCGCCACCTCTTCGTCAGTTTGCGCCGCCCCTCATCCGGCTGCCGCCACCTTCTCCCCGTAAACGGGGCGAAGGGACCAAGCTTATTCACCGCCACGCTCGCTTTCGCGCCTGGCCATTGTCAAAGAGCACTCCCGGTTTGGGGGAGCAGTCGGGAAGCGGGGCGCGAGGCCGAGCCTTCCGATTGATAGTATGTGGCGCGAACTCGCGCCCCGCCCGGTGTCTGTCCCGAGGTTGGCCGGTCACAGCGCCGCTCCATGTACATTCCATGGACAATCGCCGCGGCTTCTCCGCATCTTCCCGCCGCGCTTGCCTTGTGAGGCTTGCACCTCACCACGCCGACCTGTCGTCGGGCCCTCGGAGCCACGGCTACCGTAGCAGTGGCGGGAGGTCACCGCCGCCCTCCCTGATACCCGGTGCGCACCAGGTCCCGTAAGGGCGATGTGGGAATTGTACGGCAGGTTTTCTGGGCGTGGAGAAATGGGGGCGGCTATCCACGGCGGTTGGTGACAGAGTTGCTGACAATGGAGCTTCGAGGGCGGGTGCCCCACGAAGCAAATCTCCGGTGTCGTGATCCTTCGCACCCCCCCCTCTGGCCTGCCGGCCATCTCCCCCACAAGGAGGGGAGATTAGTCACGTCCAAGGCGCCGCCCATTTTGTGAGCTAGCAAGCTTAAAGCCTTGCTAGCTGGCGATTGGCCGGGGTGTTGATGACAGCCTGATCTCCCCCTTGCGGGGGGTGAGATGCGGTCCGCGAAGCACACGAAAAGCCAATTGCTTGGCTTTTCGAGCTTCGAACGCCGGCAGGGCAGAGGGGGGCGGGAAGGAGTGAGACCGGTGAAAGTTAGGAGCCCGCAGGCATCAACAAAATCACCGATCCGTGGAAATATTGTCCCGCACTCCGGGCAGCGACGACAGTCACGAGGTGATCCCCAAACCAGCGAAGCGAAGCCCAGCGCCGTCTTGTGTTCTCGCTGGTCCGCAAGCAAATTTCGGTTAACCAACGGGCCGAACCCGGCCAATCCGCCGTCGAAATACGCCATATGCCGTATGCCCAAATCAGCGGTTTGCGTCCATTTCTCTGGACAGATCACGACGTGGCGCAGCGTGGTTCGGCGCCGCGGGCGGTGCCTGAGCGCCGCGAGGCCGGATGGCCGGAAGGAACAGGTTGATGAAGACGATCATGATCGCGGCGGCGGTGTCGCTGATGCTGGCGCCGGCGGCGTTCGCCGCAGCGCCTACGGCTACGCCGGCTGGCTCGAAGGCGGTTGCCACCAGCCAGGCTACAAAGGACGGAGCCGTTCTGCTGGCTGCCGGCCCCAGCCGTACCGGGACCATATCCATTCCACGCGGCAAGGGCTTCATGCCGGGCAAGGGCTTTGCCGGTTGAGGCTGTCCCAGAGGGAGCATCAAGTCATATTGATTGGCCGGCTCGTGCTTTAGCCACGTCGCGCTTACCTCCGGCCGGATGATGGCCTGACCAAAATCTTGCGGCTGGCGCCGTAGCCAGCCGTTCCATTTGCTAGTGCCCCTTGCCTGGTTGTCGCCCCACAGCGCAACCGGGCTTTTTCACTGGCGGCAAGCCGGGGCAAGGCACGTTTTCCGTAAACCATCGGCTAACCAAGTCGTCGCAATCCAGGCCTGGCCGGCGTCGAAATACGGCATCTGCCGTATGCCAAAGTCCCGAGTTTGCTTCCATTTCTCCGTGCAGACCGCGTTTTGGCGCAGGCGTGGTCCGGCACCAAGCGGGGGCGGTGCCATTTGCGTCACGCGACGGCCGGATGGCCAATGAAGGAGGTGAACCAATGAAGACGATCATGATAGCGGCAATGGCAGGGCTGATGCTGTCGCCGGCGGCATTCGCCGCAGCACCAATGGCGCCAAAGACCGTGTCCAAGCCTGCGCTGAGCAGCCAGACGACACAGGGCGGGGCGATCCTGCTGGTCAAGGGAAACAACAAGCCCACCAGCGGTGGTGCTGCTCCAAGTAGCAAAACGGGAAAGAGTTCGTTTTTCGACGCCCGCTGAGATTTGGGTGGGGTTCTAATCCTGAGTTGAGCATGATCCTTGCCCAAGGCCGCTTTCGATCGGCCGCAGGCAGAATTGCGGTTCGGGATGGTGCTCAGCGACCTCGCGGCTGATGCTTCGCCGCGATAAGCCAGCCGTTCCATTTGCTAGTGCCCCTTGCCTGGTTGTCGCCCCACAGCGCAACCGGGCCTTTTTATGGGAAACGTAACGGCGACGAGGCGGGCTGTGCGGCCGGGAACTATTTCTGCAGGAAATCCGCTACGTCACGGAAAACATTGACGAACATTTCTTCCGTCAGCACGCCGGTATTGGTGTTGTAGCGCGAGCAGTGGTAGCTTGAAAACACCGCGATGTTGCCGACGTCGCAACGCGCGCCGTGCTTGAAGGGCACCGCCGCGACACGCGCGCCGAGCGCCCGCACCGTCGACTGATGGCCGATAGAACCAAGCGTCAGGATGGCTTTCAGATTGGGAAAGCGCGCGATGGTCGGCACCAGGAAGGTGCGGCAGGTGTTGATCTCCGCACCCACCGGCTTGTTGTCGGGTGGCACGCAGCGCACGGCGTTGGTGATCGCCGTGCCGATCAGTTCGAGGCTGTCGTCGGGCCGCGCCTCGAACTCGCCGCGCGCCATGCCGAAGCGCTTGAGCGTCGAATACAGCAGTTCGCCGGCATAGTCGCCGGTGAACGGACGCCCGGTGCGGTTGGCTCCACGCACCCCGGGCGCCAGTCCGACGATAAGGAAACGCACGGCGTCTTCGCCTTCGGGAGGAAGGAAGGAGCGGACGGGCGCGTTGTACCAGCCCGGCTCGCGGGCGCGCCAGCTGGCGATGAAATCGTGCAGGCGCGGGCAAAGCGGGCAATCCCGGTCGGGATCGACCGCCGGGGCGGGCTGGAGACCGGGCATCAAATGTCGTCGGCTGGAGGTTCGACCGGGTCGACCTTGCGGACCGGGCGTTCGGAGGGCTCGCGGCCAATCTCGGCCTTCAACGTCATCAGGTCGATGAAATGATCGGCCTGGCGGCGCAGGTCGTCCGAGATCATCGGCGGCTGCGAGGCCATCGTCGAAATCACCGAAACCTTGCGGCCGCGGCGCTGCAGCGCTTCGACCAGGGTGCGGAAATCGCCGTCGCCGGAGAAGATGACGTAATGGTCGACGACGTCGGCGAGCTCGAGCGCATCGACTGTCAGCTCGATGTCCATGTTGCCCTTGATCTTGCGCCGGCCGGTGGCGTCGGTGAATTCCTTGGCCGGCTTGGTGACGACCTTGAAGCCGTTATAGTCGAGCCAGTCGATCAGCGGGCGGATCGAGGAGTATTCCTGGTCCTCGACAAGTGCGGTGTAATAATAGGCGCGCAGCAGATAGCCACGCTTCTGGAAGCTGGAAAGCAGTTTGCGGTAGTCGATGTCGAAGCCCAGCGCGCGGGAGGTCGCGTAGAGATTAGCTCCGTCGATAAAAAGTGCGATTTTCTCGCGAGGATCAAACATAGGAAAATTTCCTTGTTGAAATAGGCTGACGCCAAATACGCTGAACCGAGCGCTCGTTCCCCAAATCAATGACTTACCCCAGTGCGGCAAATATCGCTCGCAATGAGTCATTCCAAGGGGGGACAGGGGCGGAGCGGTAAAATAATCGTTTGTGGACGGCTGTCCGGATTCCGACGCTTCGGTGGCAAAGCAGGCTTGATGCTTGAATTGCGTGGCCGTTCAGGTTATGGCACGCGTCAGCTTTCCGTCAAATCCATGCATGAAAGGGGCACTTCATGGCCCGCGTAACCGTTGAAGACTGCATTGACAAGGTCGACAACCGCTTTGAGCTGGTGCTCCTTGCCGGCCACCGTGCCCGCCAGATCTCGCAGGGCGCCCAGATCACCCTGCCGCGCGACAACGACAAGAACCCGGTCGTTGCGCTGCGCGAGATCGCCGACGAGATGCTTTCGCCGGACGATCTCAAGGAAGACCTGATCCACTCGCTGCAGAAGCATGTCGAAGTCGACGAGCCGGAGCCGGAAGCTCCCGAGCCCGCGGACCAGACCACCGCTTCCGCCGTCGACAGCGACGAAGCCGAAGAAAACATCAACTTCGACCGCATGTCGGAAGAAGACCTGCTCGCCGGCATCGAGAGCCTGGTGGCGCCCGAAAAGAGCGACGACTACTGAGGCCTGTTGAGAATTCTACCCTGCCGGCCACCTGACGCGGCTTTCTCCGCTTCCGGTGCTGACGGACCGAAAGTCCGCTCCGCGCCGGTTCTCGAAAGCCACGCCATCTGACTCGGCAGGGCGAATTCTCAAAAAGGTCTCGCGTCGCGTCAAAACGCGCGCCAAACCGGCTTATCGGCACTTCCGCGCCGCCACATCAGTGTTTATCTATGACATGCGTCGCAAGCCCTTGCGGCGCATGATTCATTTCGAGTTCCGGGAAGCCGCCCATGATGCGTCAGTATGAGCTTGTCGAGCGCGTCCAGCGCTACAAGCCTGACGTCAACGAGGCGCTGCTCAACAAAGCCTATGTCTATGCCATGCAGAAACATGGCCACCAGAAGCGCGCCTCGGGCGATCCGTATTTTTCGCATCCGCTCGAAGTGGCGGCGATCCTCACCGACATGCATCTCGACGAGGCGACGATCGCAGTCGCGCTGCTGCACGACACCATCGAGGACACCAGTGCAACGCGCGCCGAGATCGACGAGCTGTTTGGCCCCGACATCGGCCGCCTCGTCGAAGGCCTGACGAAGCTCAAGAAGCTGGACCTCGTCTCCAAGAAGGCCGAGCAGGCGGAGAATCTGCGCAAGCTTCTGCTGGCGATCTCCGAGGACGTGCGGGTGCTTCTGGTCAAGCTCGCCGACCGTTTGCACAACATGCGCACGCTGCACCATGTGCCCGAGGGCAAGCGCCTGCGCATCGCCGAGGAGACGATGGACATCTATGCGCCGCTGGCCGGCCGCATGGGCATGCAGGGCATGCGCGAGGAGCTCGAAGAGCTCGCGTTCCGCTACATCAATCCCGAGGCCTACCGAACCGTCACCGAGCGGCTGGCCGAGATGTCGGAGCGCTCGAAGGGCGTGCTTGCCGACATCGAAAAGGCGCTGTCGGCTCAGTTCGAGAAATATGCGATCAAGGCCGACGTGAAGAGCCGGCAGAAGAAGCCGTGGTCGGTGTTCCGCAAGATGGAGACCAAGGCGCTGTCGTTCGAACAGCTGTCCGACATCTTTGGTTTTCGCGTCGTCGTCGATAGCGTCGAGGATTGCTATCGCGCGCTCGGTTCGATCCACACGACATGGTCGATGGTGCCGGGGCGCTTCAAGGACTACATCTCGACGCCGAAGCAGAACGACTACCGCTCGATCCACACCACGATCGTCGGTCCGTCGCGCCAGCGCATCGAGCTGCAGATACGCACCCGCGAGATGAACAAGATCGCCGAATACGGCGTCGCCGCGCATTCGATCTACAAGGACAACGCCGGCAAGACCAATGGTGCCGGCCACACCATTTCAAAGGAAACCAATGCCTATGGCTGGCTGAGGCGGACGATCGAGCAGCTCGCTGACGGCGACAATCCCGAGGATTTCCTCGAAAACACCAAGCTCGAGCTGTTCCAGGACCAGGTCTTCTGCTTCACGCCCAAGGGCATGCTGATCGCGCTGCCCAGGGGCGCGACGCCAATCGATTTCGCCTATGCGGTGCACACCGATGTCGGCGACACCTGCGTCGGCGCCAAGGTCAATGGCCGGGTGATGCCGCTGATGACCGAGCTCAAGAACGGCGACGAGGTCGAGATCATCCGCTCCAAGGCGCAAGTGCCGCCGGCGGCGTGGGAATCGATCGTCGTCACCGGCAAGGCGCGCTCGGCGATCCGTCGGGCGACCAAGAACGCCATCCGCAAGCAGTATTCGGGACTCGGTGCCCGCATCCTCGAACGCGCCTTCGAGCGCGCCGGCAAGAAATACTCCAAGGACAGCCTGAAGCCGGTGCTGCACCGGCTGGCGCGCAAGGACATCGAGGACGTGCTGGCCTCGGTCGGGCGCGGCGAGCTGTCGTCCAACGACGTCGTCCGCGCCGTTTTCCCCGACTACAAGGAAGAGCGCGTCACGCCCGCCGCGGCCAAGCCGCGCGAAGAAGGCTGGTCGAAGATCCGCAACGCCGCCGGCATGCTGTTCCAGATTCCGGGACGCTCCTCGACCCCGCCGCGCAAGGAACAGCGGGCACAAGGCAATGCCGTGCCGATTCGCGGCGTCAGCGGCGACCTGCCGGTGCGTTTCGCACCCGAAGGCGCGGTGCCGGGCGACCGCATCGTCGGCATCATGCAGCCGGGCTCGGGCATCACCATCTATCCGATCCAGTCGCCATCGCTGATGGCTTTCGACGACCAGCCGGAGCGCTGGATCGACGTGCGCTGGGATCTCGACGAGGGCTCGAAGGAGCGCTTTCCGGCACGGCTTTCGGTGACCGCGATCAACGCGCCGGGCTCGCTCGCCGACATCGCCCAGGTGGTGGCGGCCAACGACGCCAACATCCACACGCTGTCGATGATCCGCACCGCGCCCGACTTCACCGAAATGCTGCTCGATCTCGAAGTCTGGGATCTGAAGCACCTGAACCGGCTGATCTCCCAGCTCAAGGACAACACCAGCGTCAGCGATGCCCGCCGCGTCAACGGGTGAGGCGAGGGCGCTGGAACGACGACAGGAAAGACGATGATGCATACAAGCGAAGTTCTGGACATTTTCCGCTCGGCGGGTGCGGTGCTCGAAGGCCATTTCATCCTGACGTCGGGCTTGCGCAGCCCGGTGTTCCTGCAGAAGGCGCGCGTGTTCATGCATGCCGACAAGACCGAGGCGCTGTGCAAGGCGCTGGCCGACAAGATCCGCGCCGAGGTGAAGGGTGACATCGACTATGTCGTCGGGCCCGCGATCGGCGGGTTGATCCCGGCTTATGAGACGTCGAGGCACTTGAAGGTGCCGGCGATCTGGGTCGAGCGCGAGCAGGGCACGTTCCGGCTTCGGCGCTTCGAGATCGAAAAGGGTGCCCGCGTCGTCATCGTCGAGGATATCGTCACCACCGGCCTGTCGATCCGCGAGACCATCGAATGCCTGCGCGCGCTCGGCGCCGAGGTCGTGGCCGCTGCCTGCATCATCGATCGTTCGGCCGGCAAGACCGACGTTGGCGTGCCTTTGATCGCGCTCGCGGAATATGAAGTGCCGGCCTATCCGGCCGACCAGCTGCCGCCGGAACTGGCGGCGATCCCGGCGGTCAAGCCGGGCAGCCGGAACATCTGAGGCCCGAATGATCCTCGGCATCGGCAGCGACCTGATCGACATAAGGCGGATCGAAAAATCGATCGCCCGCCACGGCGAGCGCTTCATCCAGCGCATCTTCACCGAGGTCGAGCAGCAGCGCGCCGAAGGCCGTCGTGGCCGCATCGCGTCTTATGCCAAACGCTTCGCTGCCAAGGAGGCCTGTTCCAAGGCGCTCGGCTGCGGCATTGCCGAAGGCGTGTTCTGGCGCGACATGGGCGTGGTCAACCTGCCGGGCGGCAGGCCGACGATGGAACTGACGGGTGGTGCTGCGCGCCGCATCGCAGAGATGCTGCCCGCCGGCCATCGCGCGGTCGTTCATCTCACCATCACCGACGATTTTCCGCTCGCACAAGCCTTTGTGATCATCGAGGCGGTGCCCGTCGAACAACCGCCACTATCTTAGGGTTTTGGCGGCGGCTGAGACATTGCCCCGGCGGCGGCGAGCCCTTATACCCATCGCGACCTACAATCGAGGACGACATGAGCGTGGCTGAAAAACAGAAGAAGTCCGGCGGGCTCGGCGAGACCGTGAGCGTCATCGTCCAGGCGCTGCTGCTCGCTTTGGTGATCCGGACGCTGCTGTTCCAGCCGTTCTCGATTCCGTCGGGCTCGATGCGGCCGACGCTGCTCGAGGGCGACTACCTGTTCGTCACCAAATGGGCCTATGGCTATTCGCGCTATTCGCTGCCACTGTCGCCCAACCTGTTTTCTGGCCGCGTCTTCGGCTCGGATCCCGAGCGCGGCGACGTCGTCGTCTTCAAGTTCCCGCCCAATCCGTCGCTCGACTACATCAAGCGCGTAGTTGGCCTGCCCGGCGACCGCATCCAGATGAAGGACGGCCAGCTCTACATCAACGGCACCGCCGTGGCGCGCGAGAAGGTCGGCCAGATCGACAACCCCGACATCACCGAGGTCAATCGCCCGGTCGACGTCTATCGCGAGACCCTGCCGAACGGCGTTTCCTACGACACGCTGGACCTGACGCCGGATTCGATCGGCGACAACACGCGTGAGTTCGTCGTGCCCGAAGGCCACTTCTTCATGATGGGCGACAACCGCGACAACTCGACCGACAGCCGCTTCAACGTCGGCTTCGTGCCGGGCGAAAACCTCGTTGGCCGCGCCAACATCATCTTCTTCTCGATCGCCAACGGCGCAAGCCCGCTGGAAATCTGGAAGTGGCCGACCGAGATGCGCGGCTCGCGCCTGTTCAACTTCGTCCGATAGGCATGGCAGGCAAACGGCTCACCGCCACGGAACTCGCCGACGCGCTGCAACTCCGCACCGGCCACATTTTCCGCGACCATCAGCGCCTGCAACGGGCGCTGACGCACGGCAGCGCGCGCAGCGCGAATGCCGGCGTCGACTATGAGCGTTTCGAGTTCCTGGGCGACCGGGTGCTCGGGCTTGCCGTCGCCGACATGCTGTTGGCCGATTTTCCGGAGGCGCCCGAGGGCGAGCTTTCTGTCCGTCTCAACGCGCTGGTCAATGCCGAGGCTTTGGCCCAGATCGCCGACGAGATCGGTCTTGCCGAGCTGATCCGCGCCGGCTCTGAAGTGCGCAATCTCGCCGACCGCAAGCGCGTCAACCTGCGCGCCGATGCGCTCGAATCGCTGATCGCCGTGATTTATCTCGACGGCGGGCTGGATGCGGCGAAGCGCTTCATCCATAAATACTGGAAGCCGCGCGCTGAGGCCGCGGGAGCGGCGCGCCGCGACCCCAAGACCGAATTGCAGGAATGGGCGCACCAGGCGACCACAACAGTGCCTGCCTACCAGATCGAAAGCCGTACCGGCCCGGATCACGACCCCGTCTTTTCGGTGAGCGTGCGGGTCGGCAAATTTTTGCCTGCTACCGGCACCGGTCGCTCCAAGCGAGAGGCCGAGCAGAACGCAGCCTCCGCCCTTTTGGTGCGTGAGGGCGTATGGAAGAATGAGGAGACCGCATCGTGACCGATGCCCCTGAGACCGCAACGCCTGCGACGGGTGCCACCCGTTCGGGCTTCGTCGCGCTGATCGGCGCGCCGAATGCCGGCAAGTCGACGCTGGTCAACAAGCTTGTCGGCGCCAAGGTGTCGATCGTTACCCACAAGGTGCAGACGACGCGCGCCATCGTGCGCGGCATCGCCACCCACGACAACGCCCAGATCGTTTTCATCGACACGCCCGGCATCTTCAAGCCCAAGCGCCGTCTCGACACGGCGATGGTGACCACCGCATGGGGCGGCGCCAAGGATGCCGACCTGATCCTGGTGCTGATCGATGCCGAGCGCGGCATCAAGGGCGATGCGGCAGCCATCCTCGAACGGCTCAAGGACGTGCGCCAGCCCAAGGTGCTGATCCTCAACAAGGTCGACCGCGTCAATCCCGAAAAGCTGCTGAATCTGACCTCGACCGCAAACGAGGCTGTCGATTTCGAAAGCACCTTCATGGTTTCGGCGCTGACCGGCTCGGGCTGCAAGGACCTGCTCGACTTCCTCGCCAAGCGCCTGCCCGAAGGTCCGTGGTATTATCCCGAAGACCAGATCTCCGACCTGCCGATGCGCCAGCTGGCAGCCGAGATCACCCGCGAAAAGCTGTATCTCAGGCTGCACCAGGAGCTGCCTTACTCGTCGCATATCGAGACCGAGAAGTGGGAAGAGCTGCCCAACGGTTCGGTGCGCATCCAGCAGGTCATCTATGTCGAGCGCGACAGCCAGAAGAAGATCGTGCTCGGCCACAAGGGCGAGACCATCCGCGCCATCGGCCAGGCTTCGCGCATGGAAATAGCAGGTATTTTGGAACAGAAAGTGCATTTGTTCCTGTTCGTGAAGGTGCGCGAGAACTGGGGCGACGACCCCGAACGCTACCGCGAAATGGGGCTGGATTTCCCGCATTAGGGGGCGTGGTCGCGGCGCGCGGGGACGCGATCAGTCCAGTCTTGCGATCTTGTGGGATACATAGCCAGCCAGGGCACTTAACGGAATGGCGGCCCCGGATACTACGGCCATGAGCATCACCCCAAGAGCCAAAAGCGGATGTTCTCCGGCTATCAGGAGACCTAAGGCCAAAATGGCGGCAAAGGCTAACGCCATGCCTGTCCATATCGCGGCCGAAACGGCGCCGATGGTCGAACCGCGGGATCCAAGGGCTTGGATTTTCCGATGCCTCCCAATGGAATAGGCGCAAAAATTGATCGGTGCGAACAGCAGTGGCCAAGCCATGATGCCCCACATTCCAAGCCCATCGAACGCGCGTAGGGCCAAGTAAAAACCTATCGTCAATAGAGTAAATGTCGCGCAAGAGACCAGAACTGGCCTCAAGGAGCGAGCTTGCTCTGTTGTTTGCATGGACAGGCTCATTCGGATCAAAACCTCGCAGGCTTTTCCGCGCAAGACAGTCTAACGATCAAATTCGTATTGGAGCAAGGAGCGCGGGTTGGACTGGTTACCGATCTGGAACTATTTCCCGTCGATCTTGCAATCCTTTTTTCGAACCGGAGCGCGGTGGTGCGATCACACGCATGTCCGCCCAGTCACTCCGCCCGATCGCCGCGCGCATACCGGCCCGGCGATTGCCCGACATGGCGGCTGAAGGCGGTGCTGAAGGTGCTTGCCGAGCCGTAGCCGACCCGCCGCGCAACCTCGTCGAGCGCGATCTCCTTGCCGCCGAGCAGGTTTTTCGCCAGCGCCATGCGCCAGGCGAGCAGATATTCCATCGGCCTGAGCCCGACGGTGCGGGTGAAGCGGTCGAAGAAGGCTGACCGGGACAAGCCGGCCTTGCCGGCGAGCTCGGCCACCGTCCACGACCGCTGCGGGTCGCCGTGCATCTGCCGTATCGCCCCTGATACCCGGGCATCGGCCAGCCCGCGCAGGAAACCCGGCGGCGAGCCTTTTGTCCGGCTTGCCCGGAGCGCCTCGATCAGCAGGATCTCGACGAGGCGGGCGAGCACCAGATCGCGGCCGGCATTGTGCTGGCTCGCTTCCTCGCCGACGAGGCGCACAAGCGTCGAAAGCCGCTCGACGCCGCTGATATGGACCATGGCGGGCAGCAGCGACACGAGCAGTGCTGCATCGGGCGAGCCGAAGACGAAGTAGCCGCCGAGCAGGCGGACATCGGCCGGGCCATCCTGCCGGCCGTGGCGCACCTCCTCCGTGGGCGCCGGCGTCGTCCTGGGGTCGACGCGCCTCGGCGTCACCGGCTCGAAGCCGGACATGGTGAAGGCAGGCGTCGCCGGCAACAGGACGAAGTCGCCCTGTTCGAGCGTGACCGGCGCCTCGCCGTCGACGGCGAGGCGGCAGCTGCCTTCGAGCACGGCGCAGAAACCGGGCTGGCCGAACTCGGAGTAGCGGACACCCCATGCGCCAGCGCCGCTGATCCCCTTCGCGAATACGGTTCGCGGCTGGAGCAGTTCGATGACCTGGGCGAGGGGGTCGGTCATATCAGGACTATTGCCAACAAATAGCGGACTGGAGGTTGATGATAGTCCGGATTTTGGACGGTATTTTCGTGGCGTCAACATCAATCAGGAAAAAGTCCATGAAAACCGTACTGATCACCGGCTGCTCGTCAGGTTATGGCCTGGAGACCGCCCGCCACTTCCATTCCCGGGGCTGGAACGTCGTCGCCACCATGCGCAATCCGCGCCAGGACATCCTGCCGCGCTCGGAGCGGATGCGTATTTTGCCGCTCGACGTGACCGACGAGGAGAGCATTGCCGCGGCACTCGACGCCAGCGGCCAGATCGACGTGCTGGTCAACAATGCCGGCATCGGCCTTGTCGGCGCTTTCGAGGCCATGCCGATGGCCCATGTGCGCAAGCTGTTTGAGACCAACACCTTCGGGGTGATGGCGATGACCCAGGCGGTGATCCCGCAGTTCCGTGCGCGGCGCTCGGGCGTGGTGGTCAACGTCACCTCCAGCGTGACACTCGCCCCGATGCCGCTTGCCGCCGCCTACACCGCAAGCAAGATGGCGATCGAAGGTTTCACCGGGTCGCTGGCGCATGAACTCGGCGCGTTCGATGTCAGGGTGAAGCTTGTCGAGCCCGGCTATGCGCCAAGCACGCGTTTTGCCCACAACACCGAACTGCGCGTCGAAGATCTCATTCCCGAGGCCTATGCCGCGTTCGCGGGGCCGATCTTTGCCGGGTTCGCGACACCTGCGATGGTGACGACAGAAACCGACGTTGCCGAAGCCGTGTGGCAAGCGGCGAATGATGGTTCAGGGCAGCTCCGTTTTCCCGCAGGGCCGGATGCGGTGGCCCTGGCGCGCGCAAGCTGAACGCGGCCGTCTAGACCAGATCGTAGCGCAGCACGTGGTTGGGGTAGGACTGGTCGCCGATCTGGAACCGGGTTTCGCCAGTCTTGGAAAAACCCTTCCTCAGGTAGAATTCGGTCGCGCGCTCATTTTCGGCATTGACCGCGAGCCAGACGTCGGGCCGTCCGGTGGACGCGCAAAATTGCAAACCTGCTTCCAATAGCCTGCCACCGGCACCGCCGCCCTGATGCCGAGGCTGGACATACAAAGTCGAAATTTCGAGGTCGGAGCATGCCGGAACGGGTGCCGGCGAGCCCAATGAGAGATGGATAAATCCGTCGATGCCAGCGGCGTTCTGTGAAACCAAGATTGTCTGGTTTGTGAGCGACAAGATTTCTTCGAAACGAGCGGCGGTGAACTGCTTCAAGGCATAGTCGGCGAAGAACGCGTTGACGCCATTGCGAATGTAAGTGTTCAGCCACACTTCCAAGCCTACCGCAGCCAAGCTGGAAGCATCCGTCAAGTTTGCGGGTCTGATCACATCTCGATCCATTCTGTCCAGTGAGCCAAGATGCGAATAGAGGATGGCCTGCTGTTTGGGAAGGCACGGCCGGTAGTTGCAGCGATGCCGGGAAAGAGCTGAAGACCTTCAAGCATATGGAATCGCGCAATCGGAACATTTCGAAGGAACAAGAAAGCATGTGAAACGTTGTTTAGGGTCGGAGTGCAATGAACAGGCAATCCACCGTTCGGTGATACAAACGGCGGATGTCCAAGAGCACTCGCTGGAGACTCACATGGACACCACCACTCTTCTCATTATACTTATTATCCTCGTCCTGGTTGGCGGCGGATGGTTCGGTCGCGGTCGCTGGTATTGAGTAACGTCTCAAAACCGAGCTTGGCGGCAATATTTCTGTTTTAGCGCGATCATTCGGCATGTCCGCTATGGGAAGTCATAGCCTCTTGCCCGCATCTGTAAGAACTTTGCACGGCTTGTAAACGTCGCTTGCTGCGGCCTGCCGCCAACTGAACAAGGCTGAGGCATGGCTGAACCAGTGATCAAATCCGAGGGCCAAAAGGTCGCCGAAGCTGAAGTCGAGAGCTTTCGGAGGGATCTTGGGCCGTTTGTCGTTGCGGCTGAAACGACGCGCATGGCGATGGTGTTCACCGACGCGAAAGAGCTCGGCAACCCGATCATTTTCGCCAATGACGCCTTTCTCGAGCTAAGCGGATATGCCCGGGAGGAGTTGCTCGGCCAAAGCTTCAACTTCCTGATGGCGCGCGGCACTGATCTCGATTCTTTGGCGCGTATCGAAGCCGCTTTTGCGGGCGACGTCACTGGCGGCTCGGAAATCTGCTACCGCCGCAAGAATGGCAGCGAGTTCTGGTCGGCAATCCTCATCAGCCCGGTCAGGGACGAGCGCGGCGATGTCGTGCAGCATTTTGCCTCCCTCGTCGACCTCACCGATCACAAGCAGGAGCAGGCCCAGTCGCGGATGCTCATCGACGAGCTGAACCACCGGGTAAAGAATACGCTTGCCACGGTGCAGTCGATTGTCTGGCAGGCACTGCGAAATACCTCCGATCCCGAAGTGATCAGGGACTCCATCGAGTCGCGCCTGTTCGCGCTGTCCCGGTCGCATGACCTTTTGACCCGCGAAAATTGGGAAGGTGCGGGGCTGCTCGATCTGATCAAGGCGGCATTGGAGCCGTTCGGGATTGCAAACGGACGCTCGGAACATTTTGTCATCACGGGCAGCAACATCCGCGTCTCGCCCAAAGTCACCCTCGCACTTGGCATCGCCTTCCACGAACTTGCGACCAATGCAGTGAAATACGGCGCGTTCTCCAACAACATTGGGTCAGTGCTGATTTCATGGACGATCGAGCCGTCGCCCGAGGGCGATCGGCTTGTACTGCGCTGGCAGGAGAAGGACGGCCCGCCTGCGATTGCGCCGTCCCGGAAAGGGTTTGGCTCGCGGGTCCTGGAGCGCGGCCTGGCACATGAGCTGGAGGGGGCGGTTGATCTCGACTATCGGACGGACGGCGTCGTCTGCACGATCAGTTTTCCCGCACCGATCGGCGCCGGCGATGGATAAACCGCTTTTTGGCAGGCGCATCCTCGTCGTCGAGGATGAAATGCTCGTTCTCATCATGGTCGATGACATGCTGGCCGACCTCGGATGCGAGTCGGTGACTGCTGCCGCCACGGTCAAGCAGGCGCTCGCACTCATTGAAGCGCACGATTTCGATGCTGCCATGCTGGATATGAACCTGAACGGCGACAAGACCTATTTCGTGGCCGACGCGCTCGCTGCGCGTGGCGTGCCTTTCGTTTTCTCGACGGGCTACAGCGGCCACGACATGAGGGATGGCTACCGCGATCGCCCGTTTCTGAAGAAGCCGTTCATGGACAAGCAACTGGCCGAGATATTTGCCCGCCTGCTGTCCGGCTGACTGGCAGGAAATGCCAAGCCTAATTGCCCGCTCTCAAAACGAGCCGGCGCCTAGCTGCGCACTGGACAGCCAGCATGCCCAGCCCTTGGCCACTCCCTATCAAAAACAGACTACCGTTGCCGTGTGGACTTTGTTCGTCCGATCGTCGGTCTCGGAGAGCGGCTTGCGCTCGCGTTCGTCGCTGACTTCAACAGCTTGCGAAAGCTCGGGCACTCCAGATGCGACGGCGCGGGGCAGTCGGCGACGTGGCGGATGACGTCGCGCAGCATCCTGAGCTCGATGATCTGCCGTTCCAGCTCCTTGGCCCTGTCATGCAACTGGTCACGCGGGATGTCGGGCCGGTCGTCGCGGCCGAACATGCCCGCGATTTCGGGCAGGGAGAAGCCGGCTGCCTTGCCCATGCCGATGAGCGACAGTTTCAACAGCACGTCGTGGTCGAACTGCCGCCGCAGGCCGTGGCGCGCAACCGAGCAGATCAGGCCGATCTCCTCGTAATAGCGCAGCGTCGATGGCGGCACACCCGTGCGTTCGACGACCTCGCCAATATCCAGAAAATGCATGCTTGACCTCAAGTTGGCTTGAAGTCGTACGCTCTGCCGAAACGTCGATTTCAGCAAGAGGAAAATTCATGCAGAGCATTCAAAATACGATAGAAAGGCCGGTCTGGCTGGACGGGCGCGCGGTCGCCTTGCTGCTGGCCGCGTCGCTGACCACCATGGCCAACGCGACGATCAGCCCGGCGCTGCCCGGGCTCGAGCGGCTGTTCGCAAGTGATCCGAACGCCGCGATGTTGACCCGCATGCTGGTGCCGGCTCCTTCGCTCAGCGTCGCCTTGTTCGCACCTTTCGCCGGGATCGCGGCCGACCGGTTCGGACGCCGCCTGCTGCTGCTCGTCGGCGTCATCCTGTTTGCAGTCGCCGGATGCGCCGGGCTCGTCCTTCCCGATCTTCCCACGATCTTCGCAAGCCGCCTCGTCCTCGGTGTCGCGGTGGCGCTCATCATGACGGCGCAGACCGCCCTTGTCGGCGACTATTTCACCGGCGACCGGCGCAGCGCGCTGACCGGGCTGCAGATATCGGCGCGGAATTTTGGCGGCCTGGTGTTCATCTCGCTCGCCGGATGGGTGGCGGCGATCTCGCCGCGCTGGCCATTCGCCATCTACGGGCTCGCCCTAGTCTTCCTGCCGCTGATGTGGATGGTCATCGTCGATCCGCCCAAGCGTTCGCAGGCCCCGGGCGCCAAGGCGGCGGACGAGGCCGAAGAGCATCCGTCCTGGGTGCTGCTGCTGTCGTTGCTGGTGCTGCTGCAGGGGGGCACCAACATGATCTTCTTCGTCATGCCGACGCAGATGTCGTTCTTCCTCGAAGCCAAGGGCTATGACGCCGCCATGATGACCGGCGCGATCCTCGGCACTTTGATGCTCGCGGGAGGCAGCTTCGCGCTGCTCTATCCCAAGGTGCAACGCGCCACGGGCTATGCCGGCATCTTCCTGCTCGGCTATGCCGCGATGGCACTCGGCTTCCTGCTGCTGGTCTTCGCCGGGACGACACCCATCCTGTTTGCGGCAGCCGCGGCGATCGGCACGGGTTATGCGCTGGTTTCGCCGAGCTTCGTTGCCCTGACGCTCAACCTTGCGCCGCTGCGGCACCGGGGTGTGAGCGGCGGCATCCTGACCGCGTCCATCTTCATCGGCCAATTCGTCTCGCCGCTGCTCGTCACGCCGTTGATTGCCGGCCATGGCTATGAAGCGCTGTTCAGCGGCATCGCGCTGCTTCTCGCAGCGATGGCAATCGCGGCTGGAGCAGCAGGCGGCGCAGCAAGGGCGCGCATGCGATCCGGTGGGCGCTGAGGGCTGTCCTTGAACCAGCCGGGCAAAAGCGGCGAGCGGCGGGGCCGCCGCCGCGCCATCATCGCGGGGTTCTGGCAACCATGGCGAGGATGGTTTCGAACAGCTCGTCCTTGGCCTGCTCGGGCGTGAGGTCGCCGTTCGCGGCGGCGAAGGACAGCGCTTCTGCCGCCCCGAGCATCGCCCATAGTCCCGACGACGCGACGGTGCCGGCCGGTGTGAACGGGGCAAGCAGGGTCCGGCACTTCTCCATGAAGATCGCTTCGTAGTCGCGCTTGACCTTGGCCAGTTCGGGCGAGCCGGCAAGGGCCGCGATGACGCCTGGTATCTCGCGACCCTGTTCGAGCACGCAGTCGACATAGGACGAGGCGATGACCATGGCCCTGCTCGGCAGGGTCGGTTCGCTCGCCTGGAAGGCGGCGTCCATCAGCGCGGTCTGATGCGTATCGAACTCCTGGTACAGCGCCGCGAGCAAGGCAGGCCGTGTGGCGAAATGGTCGTAGACGACCGGCTTTGCCACCTTCGCCTGCTCGGCAAGCCGGGGCAGCGTCAGCGCCTCGGTGCCTTCGTCGCGGATAATGCGCCAGGCGACGTCGACGAGCTGCCGGCGCCGGTCTTCGCGCAGCAGGCGGCGGCGCGGCGACGGCACGGGCTGTTCCAGCGTTTCAGTGCTTGACGGCATAATATACCAAAAGTATATACTGTTAGTAGGTTACAAAAAGTATATAAGCTGTGACCGTTGCCCGCAACCACGAAACAGGAGTTTTCGACATGCACGCGCTTATCGTCGTCGCCCATCCAGATCCGAAGTCGCTCAGCCACGGCGTCGCCGCGCAACTCGCCGAAGGGGTAACGCTGGCCGGCCACACATTCGAGATCGCTGACATCGCTAGGGAAGGCTTCGATCCGCGCTACACCGCAACCGATCTCGCCGTCCATCGCCGGGAAGTGGCACCGGCTGCCGACGTTGCCGCCGAGCAGGCGCGGATCGACGGCGCCGACACGCTCGTGCTGGTCTATCCCGTCTACTGGTGGTCGATGCCGGCCCTGCTCAAGGGGTGGATCGACCGCGTCTTCGCCAATGGCTGGGCTTATGACGAAGGTGCTGGCATCAAGCCGGTGAAGCGGCTGCGCCACCTCAAGGTGCATCTCGTCGCCATTGGCGGTGCCACCACGCGCACCTATGCGCGGCATGGCTATTTCGGCGCGATGAAGACGCAGATCGACCACGGCATCTTCGACTATGTCGGCGCACCCGTCGCGACCTCGGAGCTGCTGCTCGATACGGAAACGCAGGGGCCGGCCGAGCATCTCGAAGCGGCGCATGCCATTGGCCGCAATCTGTTCGAAGCAACCAGGCACAGCCAGAACGAGGCGGCGTGAAAGGGTAGCTACATCACCTGCAGGCCGAGATTGCGCAACAGGTCGGTTGCCTGGCTTTTCGAGATCACCGCGCCCTTGAGGATCGAGGCCTCGTTGAGCTTCAGCGGGCCGAGGTCGCAGCCGCGCAGGTCGGCACCCTCGAAGCGGCAGGAACGCAGGCTGGCGCCGCGCAGGCTGCAGCCGTCGAAGATCGCCTCGCGGAAATCGCAGCCTCTCAATTCGGCATCGCTGAAATCGAGATGGCTCAGCGGTTTGCGCCGGAACGAGATGGCGGGCAGGAAGGCGCTGACCAGCCGGCATTGCTGGAAGTCGGCGCCGATCAGCGTGCAATCGGCAAAATTCGCGCCCGTCAGCTTGCTTTGGCTGAATTTCGAAGCATTGAGCCGCGACCGGGTCCAGTCGGTGTTGGAGAGATCGCAATTGTGAAACCTGATATCGACGCCGTCGATCGACCCAAGCCTGGCGCTCGCCATGCGGCAACTGACCCAGCTTGTGTCGGTCAGGGTCGAAGCCGAAAGATCGGCGCCCGCCAGGTTGCAGTCGGTGAATTCGCAGGCGCTGAGGTCGAGCCGCGCCAGGTCGCTTCCGGCCAGTTGCAGGCCTTTGAATGAGCGCTGCCCCTCGGCGAACCGGTCGGCGAGGGAGGTGGTGTGCTGGTCGGCTGGCATGGTTTTCGAAGGCGTTGTCGAGGGGATTGGCAGGGATGGCGGGCTGGTCAGCTTCTTTGCAGGGCGACGTGGACGCCAAGGCCGACGAGAACCGCGCCGCCGGCACGCTGCATCAGCCGCTGGGCGCGGCGCGAGCGCCTGAGCCGGCCGATCATCGCGCCCGCCAGCATGACGCCGACGACGTCGGCCGTGGTGAACATCGCATTGACCACCGTGCCCAGGATGAAGAACTGCAGCCAGACCGGGAATGCAGCCGAAGCGTCGATGAACTGCGGCAGGAAAGCCATGAAGAAGATCGCCGTCTTGGGGTTGAGGACCTCGACGGCGATGCTTTCGACAAAGGCGCGCCGGGCGGATTTGGGCTCGATTGCAGGCAGGTCGCCGTCGCCCTGCGCCTTGGAGCGAAACAGCGAGATGCCGAGCCAGACGAGATAGGCGGCACCCGCAAGCTTGACGACCGTGTAGGCAATCGGCACCGCGTGGAACAGGACCGACAGGCCGGCGGCCGCGGCAACGACATGGACGTAGCCGCCAAGATGGATGCCGAGTGCCGCCATCAGTCCCGACCAGCGCCCGCGCGCCAGTGTCTGGGCTGCGGCGTAAAGCATGGCCGGGCCCGGCATGAAGGCGAAGATCGCGGTGGTGGCGACAAAGGCGATCAACAGTTCGGCTGACGGCATGGCAGGCTCCCGCCGCGTCGGGGAGAGCGCGGCCACTGCCGGCAAGATCGCACAGGCTTTGGCCTCTCTGGTAGCCGAAACCGCCGGGCAAGTCCGGGCGATGCTTGGTCCAGCAATCACGAAGCGCTGTTATGCCGCACATTCGCCGACTTTTGCTGCGTATCGGCTTGCTTCACGAAGTCGTGAGATTTGCGGGCCTACATTTACCGCGCTCACGCTCGTCCAGACGAGACCGAGTATTCATCATGTCAATTTTTTCGCTGACGATCACCGATTTTTGGCGGGCGCAGTTTTTGAACGGCGACATCCTCCATAGTGACGACATTTTTACTTTGGCCGCCGACCCTGACCTCGGTGAGGACTGCCGGGTCATGCTGCTGGAGACGGTCGATGGCCGGACCATGGCGGTGCTGACGCCAGAACTGGCACTCAAGGCCGGCCTGCGCAAACGGCAGGGCCTGTCCGTCGCGGCCTTTCGCTATGCCCTTGATGAGACGGGTGTTGTGCTGCACGGCGCCGATCGCGTGTTTCATTTTGCCGAAGCCGAAAAGAAGCGGCTTGCGCTGGAAGAACCGGACGCGGGCCCGAGACGGTTGAGCCGCGAGGACGAGGCGCTGTTCTCAGGCTTCCAGGCACAGGCGTCGGAGCAGGACCTGGACGGTGCGTCCGTCGAACTCGACCACTGGCTGGTGTTCGGTTCGTTCGAGCAGGACCGCCTTGTCTGTGCCGGGAGCATGTATCCCTGGATGGACGGGCGGGTCGCCGATCTCGGTGTTCTGACGCTTGCGCCTTTCAGGGGCAAGGGGCACGCCCGCAAGGTTGTGCGGTCGATCTGCAAGCATGCCTGGGATCTCGGATACGAGCCGCAATACCGGTGCCAGCTCGACAACGAGGCGTCGATTTCGCTCGCCAAGGCAGCGGGCCTGGAGCTGTTCGGCACGTGGGAAGTGGTTTCGCCCGACTCAGCCGTCTGAGGCGCGATCATCCGGGCGGCGACCGACCGTCGCCCGGACCGGGCTATCGCAGGCGGACGAGCCCGGCCTGCATTGGCTCGAAGCCGCAGGCATTTAGATGGAAGCTGCGCAGATGCGATCCGACAGCGCCAGCCGAAAAAGCCTTGCGGCGGCAGCGGACATTTCGCGATACCTCGCCGCAGAAAGCGGATGGACGGTCAAGGCGATCTATGCCGGATCGGTGCTGCACCAGCCAGCGCTGGTCTGCGACCGGCTTTGATGCAGCGTGGAGCAAATCAGTCGGCAAACGCCAGCCGGTATTCGTCAGCCTGTTCCCCCGGCGTGGTTCAACCATGCCAGCCCTCGGCGGCGAGCACCTGCTGGATGACTGACACGAGCGTGTCGCGCGCCTCGCGCCTGGTGGCGAAGCCGGCGACGGCGATGCCCCGGGCGGGCGCGTAATAGGCAGCGGTGCCCCAGAAGCCGAGATGCGAATAGAGTTCCGCGCCGCCAACGGTTTCGACTGATATGCCGAGGCGATAGTTGGCCGCACCTTCATGCCTGCCTTGGGAGAGCATTTCACGGAGCGTGTCGGGGCTGTCGAACACCCGGCCTTCGAACAGCGCGGCAAACAAGGTAGCCAGGTCGCGTACGACATCACCAGCCCGCCGCCGCCATGGAGGTCCATGGAGGCGCTGATTCCGGTGGCATCGACGTCGCCGAAGAACTGGCGCGCCCGCGGTTCGGCTAGCGCCGGTTCGGGTTCGGCGATCTCCCACCAGCTCGTTGCAAGCCCAAGCCGCTCGAACGCCATCTCGCGCCGGACAGTCGTGGCAAGCGTCGTGCCCGAGATGCGCTCGACGATGTCGCCGAGCAGGATGTAGCCGGTGTCGGAATAGCTATGGCGCGTGCCCGGCTCGCTGAGCGGCGCCGAGAATTTGGCACCCATGCGGACCTGCTCCTCGCGCGTCCAGAAACGCTGCGGCTCGCGCAAGACGGTGGCAAAGAACTCGGGGTCGTCGGTATGGTCGACCAGCCCGCCGCTATGGTTCAGCAGATGGCGAACGGTGATCCTGTCAGTGCGATAGCCGGCGGCGGCGAGCAACTCGTTGAACAGCGGGTCGACCAGCGGCGCGATCGGGCCGTCGAGGTCGACCAGCCCGCGTTCCCAAAGGCGCAGAACGGTAGCGGCAACGAAGGTCTTGGTGTTGCTGGCGACACGCAGCGGCGTGTCGACCGACATGGGCCGGCCAGCTTTTTCGTCGGCCATGCCGGCGGCCGCGCCCCAGGGCCGCCCCAGGCCCTTGCCCGTGGCAAAGAGTGCCAGCGGGATCTGCAGTTTTTGGACAAGTTCGGCACGCTCTTCCCGGTTCATTCCATTCCTCACGCTGCAGTGCGCCCGCGTCACGATTCGCTGGCAATCACTCTGGCGATGGCGCGCTGCCGAGGGATAGCGCCAGTTTGCGCAGCAGTTTGGCCAGTTGCGCCTGCTCGTCCCAGGTCAGGCTTTCCAGCATCAGCGTCTCGACCGCCATGTCGGCCTCGAAGGCTTCGCGGGCACGGGTAAGGCCTTCCTCGGTCAGTTCGACCGGCAGGCTGCGGCCGTCGCCGTCGGAGGCGACCTGCCTGACCAGCCCTGCCTTTACCAGCTTGACGATACGGTTGGTGACGCCGCCGGACGAGATCATCATCGAGCGGTAGAGCTCGGTCGGGCGCAGCCGGTAGGGCGGACCGGAGCGCAGCAGCGTGAACACTACGTCCGCTTCGCCGGTGTCGAGCCCAAAGGAGGCGAAGATCGCCTCGATCTTGGGCCGCGCGGCGAGCGTGATCCAACGGGCGCGACCGAGGATCGCCATGCCACGCGTGTCGAGATGGGGCAGTTCGCTCGCCCACTGCGCCCGCCTGATATCGATGCCGTCCTGCAGGCCGTCGCCGGCCAACTCCCCATTATTTTCGTCGAGATGTCTTGACACTAAGATATTTCCGTCATTTATCTTAGCGCTAAGATATCTCGGGGTTGACCATGACGCAACAGGAAGTTCTCCGTCTGCCGGTGTCGTATGTGGCGCGCTCGCCGCTGGTGCTTCTTGCCCTGTGCGGCCTGGTCTTCGCCACCCGCATCATGATCTCGAAGGCCGCGCTGAACGCCGGCATGCAGCCGTTCCAGCTGGCGCTTGTCGCCAATGTCGGCGCGGGGCTGATCCTTTTGCCGCTGCTGGCGGCTTCGGGGCAGGGCATTCCGCGTCAGCGGCGGCATCTTGTGCTCTATCTGGTGCTCGGCATCATAAGCTTCACCATCCCGACGGTGCTCGGCTACTACATCGTCGACCGCGTCGGGCCGGCCTACACCTCGACCGTCTATTCGCTGTCGCCGCTGCTGACGATGAGCTTCGCCGCCGGGCTCGGCATCGAGCGCATGTATCTCAGGCGCTTCGCCGGCATCCTGATCGGCCTTGCCGGCATGGCAGCACTGGTGCAGCAGCAGCTTGCCGAGATCGATTTCTCGCAGACCGTCTGGGTGCTGCTCGGCATCATCGTTCCGGCCTGTGCTGCGGCCGGCAACATCATCCGTACGGCCTACTGGCCCAAGGGCTCGTCGGCGCTCGCCTTTTCCTGCGGCATCCTGCTGAGCTCGAGCCTGATGGTGGCGCTGGTGGCGCCGTTCTTCGAGGCGCCATCGAGCTGGATCTTTGTCGACCGCGACGTGCTGTTCTGGATCGGCTGCATGGTTGTCACCTCGGCCTCATCCTACCTGCTCAACTTCCGCCTGCAGGAGATCGGCGGGCCGGTGTTCTTCAGCCAGCTTGGCTACTGGGGCACGGGTTTCGGCGTGGTGCTTGCGGCACTTCTGTTCGACGACGTGCTGACCGTGCTGTCGGTCGTGGGCCTCGCAGCGATCATCGCCGGCGGCGTGCTCGCCAACCGGCGGCGCGGCTGACCAACTCAACCATCATCAAAGAGGAGAACACGATGTCCTTCCAGGCCTATCTCGACACCATCAAGACCAAGACCGGCAAGGGACCGGAGGAATTGACGGCACTCGCCGACGGCAAGGGATTTTCCGAAAGCGGCAAGCTGAAGCCTGGGGTCAAGGCCGGACAGATCGTCGAATGGCTGCGCGACGAATTCGGTCTCGGCCACGGCCATTCGATGGCGGTCTATGCGCTGTTGAGCGGCAAGAAGCAGGTCGGCGACAAGTAGGTCGCGGGCCGGCCTCGCGGCCTTGAAACCGTTTACGGCTCCGCCATCTAATGTCTGGAGCGCGCAAGATTTCGAACGAGGAAGCGCCATGCGGCAAGCCGGTTGGCTACGGACAGTTCCTAAGGCCGGTCCGCTTCGCCACACGCGTGCAAATTTCGGATAGCGCCAGTTTCAAAGCGTCTTCCTCGTCCATCAGACGAAGGAGCTACGATATGGCGAAGGTTGTTTGCGTCCTTTACGACGACCCGGTGGATGGCTACCCCAAGCGATATGCACGGGACGGCCTGCCGAAACTCGAGCGCTATCCGGGTGGCCAGACTTTGCCCACGCCGGATGCAATCGATTTCGAGCCGGGCGTGCTGCTCGGCAGTGTGTCCGGCGAACTCGGCTTGCGCAAGTTCGTCGAGGGTGCAGGGCACAGCCTGGTCGTAACCTCCGACAAGGACGGTCCCGGCAGCATGTTCGAACGCGAACTCGTCGATGCCGAGATCGTCATTTCGCAACCGTTCTGGCCGGCCTATCTGACCGAAAAGCGGATCGCCAAGGCCGGCCGGCTGAGGCTCGCTATCACCGCCGGCATCGGCTCAGACCATGTCGACCTGCAGGCGGCGATCGAGCGCGGCATCACTGTCGCCGAGGTCACCTACTGCAACTCTATCAGCGTCTCCGAGCATGTGGTGATGATGATCCTGGGGCTCGTGCGCAACTACATCCCTTCCTATCAATGGGTCGTGGACGGGGGCTGGAACATCGCCGATTGCGTCGCGCGGTCCTATGACGTGGAGGGCATGCAGATCGGAACGGTGGGCGCCGGCCGGATCGGCGCAGCCGTGCTTCGCAGGCTCAAGCCGTTCGACGTCAAGCTGCATTACACCGACCGCCACCGCCTGCCCGAGATTGTCGAGAAGGAGCTTGGCCTGACCTTCCACGAGACGGCAGCCGACATGGTGCCGGTCTGCGACGTCGTCACCATCAACGCACCCCTGCACCCCGAGACAGAAAACCTGTTCGATGCTGCAATGATCGCGAAGATGAAGCGCGGTGCCTATCTGGTAAACACAGCGCGCGGCAAGATATGCAATCGCGACGCCGTCGCCCGCGCGCTCGAAAGCGGGCAACTCGCAGGCTATGCCGGCGACGTCTGGTTTCCTCAGCCGGCGCCCAAGGACCATCCGTGGCGATCGATGCCGCATCATGGCATGACGCCGCATGTTTCAGGATCGTCGCTGTCGGCGCAGGCGCGCTACGCCGCCGGCACTCGCGAAATCCTCGAATGCTGGTTCGCTGGCCGGCCCATCCGCGAGGAATATCTGATCGTCGATGGCGGCAAGCTCGCCGGCGCCGGTGCGCATTCCTACAGCGCGGGCGATGCCACACGCGGATCGGAGGAGGCGGCCCGGTTCAAGAGGTGACGTGGGCAGGAATGACCGCGGCGACGAAGCCGCGCAGGCCGGCGGCGACGAAATCTTCGACCCGGCCCTGCGGGTCGAAGCCCCACCACAACAGCGAGCCTTGCCATTGCGAGGCCATCAAAAGGCCGATGCCTTGGGGTGCGCCTGTGAAACGTTCTTCGAGGGCGGCGGACAGCGCCGCTTTCCATGCGGCACCCCGTGCCCTGAGCGCCGGGTCGCGCAAATCCTCGCGCAGCACCAGCAAGCCTTCGGCATAGGTTTCGATGCCGCCATAATCCGACAGGCCGACGAGCAACGCGATCGCACCCTCGGGCGTTTTCGGCGTCGAGGCTGCAAGTGCCGCGGTCTTGGCGTCGAGCCCGTCCCAGGCGTGGAGCAGCGTCGCTTGCTTGAGCGCGGCCTTGGTCTTGAAGCGCTGCACCAGTGTTGCCGGCGAGAGGCCGCAGGCGCGGCCGAGGCTTTCGAAGGTGAGCGCATCGGGACCGCGCTCGTGCAGGAGCCGGGAGGCGACGACGAGCACCTCTTCGTCTGACAGGGTCTTGCGGCGGGGCATCTTGACCTTTATTTATAAACGAATATTTGTTTATATATCGCTTCGAAGCCGATTTCCAGCCTCCGACTGAAACAATCTCGGGAGAGATCGATGACACTGCAAGGAAAAGTAGCGCTCGTCGCCGGCGGCAGCCGCGGCGCGGGCAGGGGCATTGCCATGGAACTGGGCGCGGCCGGCGCCACCGTCTACGTGACCGGGCGGACGACGCGCGACCGGCAGTCCGAATACGAGCGGCCGGAGACGATCGAGGAAACTGCCGAGGCCATCGACGCGCTCGGCGGCAAGGGCATCGCCGTGCGTGTCGATCACCTGGTTTCGGACGAGGTGCGCGACCTCGTTGCCCGCATCAGAAAGGAGCAGGGCCGGCTCGACATCCTGGTCAACGACATCGGGGGCGGCGAGAAGCTGTTCGAGTGGAACAAGCCGGTGTGGGACCACAATCTCGACAATGGCCTGAGGATGCTCAGGCTTTCCATCGACACGCATCTGATTACCGCTCATCACGCGCTGCCGCTGATGATCGAGAAGCCGGGCGGCCTGCTGGTCGAGGTCACCGACGGCACGGCCGAATACAATGCGGTGAACTACCGCCTGTCGCCGTTCTACGACCTGTGCAAGTCGGCGGTGCTGCGCATGGCCTGGGCACATGCCAAGGATCTGGCGCCGCATGCCGCGACCTCGGTGGCGATCACGCCGGGCTGGCTGCGCTCGGAGATGATGCTGGAGCATTTCGGCGTCACCGAAGCCAACTGGCGCGACGCAACCAAGAACATCCCGCATTTCGCCATTTCCGAGACGCCGCGCTTTGTCGGTCGCGCGGTGGCGGCGCTTGCCGCCGACCCTGATGTCGCGCGGTGGAACGGCCAGTCGCTATCGAGCGGCGGACTGGCGCAGGTCTATGGCTTCACCGACCTCGACGGCTCGCGGCCGAATGCCTGGCCCTATGTGGTCGAGGTGCAAGATGCCGGCAAGCCGGCCGATACGACAGGCTATCGCTGAGCGCCTGACATACGGGCCAGACGCGAGGCGGGGCGCCGGCATGGGTGAAAGTTGGCATCGAAGACTGTTTGAGGTGCCAGCGCGAACTTGACCACATGCTCCCCTGGGGGATAGCATGTAGGTATGACAGAGCACGTTCACGTCCATGCCTCCCATCCCGATACGATCAAGCGGCTGAAGCGGGCCGAGGGCCATCTTCGCGGCATCATCGCCATGATCGAGGCAGGCAGGCCCTGTCTCGATGTCGCCCAACAGCTTCATGCGGTGGAAAAGGCCGTCGGCCAGGCCAAGCGCACGCTGATCCAGGATCATCTCGACCATTGCCTGGAGGACGCGGTCGGCGCCTTGCCGCGCGATCAGCGACGGTCGATCGACGAGTTCAAGGAAATCACCAAGTACCTTTGAACACGCCGGTCGCTGGCCATGCCGCGCCTGCGCCCGTTTCCGCTCCAAAAATGCCTGATACCGCCAGAGCCTGACCAATGCTTCATATCCTGTCCAATCGCACCTACCGCCATTTGTTTGCGGCGCAGCTGATCGCGCTGATCGGCACCGGCCTTGCCACGGTGGCGCTCGGGCTTTTGGCCTACGAACTGGCGGGGCCGGATGCGGGCGTCGTGCTCGGTACGGCGCTGGCGATCAAGATGATCGCCTTCGTCGCCGTCGCACCCGTGGCGGCGGCCTTCGCCGAACGGCTGCCCAGGCGCACGATGCTGGTCTGCCTCGACCTCGTGCGCGCGGCGGTGGTGCTGCTTCTGCCTTTCGTCACCGAGGTGTGGCAGGTCTATGTGCTGATCTTCGTGCTGCAATCAGCATCGGCCGGCTTCACCCCGGCGTTCCAGGCGACGATTCCCGACGTGCTGCCCGACGAGAAGGACTACACCCGCGCGCTGTCGCTGACCCGGCTTGCCTACGACCTCGAAAGCCTGGTCAGCCCGGTGCTTGCGGCGGCACTTTTGACTGTCATCAGCTTCCACAGCCTGTTTGCCGGCACCGTCATCGGCTTCCTGGCGTCCGCCGCCCTGGTGGTCTCGGTGACACTGCCGAGCCCGAAACTGTCGGCGCCGCGTGGCATCTATGAGCGGACGACAAGAGGATTGCGCATCTACCTTGCGACGCCGCGGCTGCAGGGCCTGCTGGCGGTCAGCATGGCGGTCGCGGCTTCCGGCGCGATGGTGATCGTCAACACCGTCGTCATCGTGCAGGGCGAGTACGGCCTGACGCAGAAGGCGACGGCGATGGCGCTGGCCGCCTATGGCGCGGGCTCGATGGTGGCGGCGCTGATGCTGCCGAAAATCCTCGACCGGATTCCGGACCGTTCGATCATGTTGGCGGGCATTGCGCTGCTGGCTGCTGGGCTTCTGTGCGGCACGCTGGTGCAGGGCTTCGATTCGCTGTTGCCGCTGTGGTTTGTCCTTGGTCTCGGCTATTCGATCGCCCAGACGCCGGCGGGACGGCTGCTCAGGCGCTCGTCGCGGGCCGAAGACAGGCCGTCGCTGTTTGCCGCCCAGTTCGCGCTGTCGCATGCCTGCTGGCTGGTCACCTATCCGCTGGCCGGCTGGCTCGGCGTGACTGTCGGTCTTTCGCAGGCCTTCGTCATCATGGCGGCGATCGCGGCCGCGGCGCTGGCGGCGGCATTCGCGATGTGGCCGGCGACGGATCCCGATGTCGTCGACCATCACCACGACGATCTTGCCGAGGACGATCCGCACTGGTTGGAGGGCGGGCATCGCCTGGGGCACCGGCATGCGCATGGCTTCGTCATCGACACGCTGCACCAGCAATGGCCGCGCCACGGCTGACGCGCCAAGCGCTCGTGCCGCAGTGACTTTGCGGCGGCATTGTGGCATGGCGCTGACATGAAGAGCATGCGGCTCCTATTGCGGGACAGGCTGTCGGCTGGCGCCATCGCCGGCATGATCGGCTTCATGCTGCTTTTCCAGGCGCTGCTTGCGGGCGCCGCATCGGGCGCCATGGCCGCCTCCGTCGCCGACCCACTCGGCGTCATCTGCACCATGGAAGGCATGGGCCCCGCAGGCGGCGACAAGCAGCCCGCCCGTAGCCCCGCCGAATGCCCCTGTGGCACGCTCTGCCAGTTGGCCGTGGCGACCACGCCCGGCCTGCCGGGCGAACAGCTTGCCTTCATTCTCGACCGCCCGGAAGCGCATGGCATTGTCATCGCCGAACAGGCAGAGCCCGTTCGCCAAGGCCTGCGCGGGCTGATCGCCGAGGCAAGGGCACCACCAACGATCTCCATCTGACGTCGAACCGATCAGGGCCGTTCACGCGGCCCGACATTTCACGCTTTTGGAGACAAAAATGTCTGAAATCACCCTCGGACGGGAGAGCAGCGCCGTGGCTGCGCGCTCCGCGTCCAACCTTTGCCGCGCCGTCTGGCGCTGGCACTTCTATGCCGGGCTGATGGTTCTGCCCTTCATGATTACGCTGGCCGTTACCGGCGCGCTCTACCTTTTCAAGGACGAGATCGACGGCGCCATCTATTCCAACCTCAAGCGCGTCGCCGTCGAGCAGACCAGGGTGGCGCCCGAAGCCATGGTGGACGCAGCGCTGTCCAACTATCCCGGCACGGCGGTGAAATACACCGGCCCGGCAACGCCGGAGAACTCGGCCGAGATCACCGTCACCACCGAAGATTTCGGCAAGCTCGCCGTCTATGTGAACCCCTACAGCGGGGCTGTGCTGGGCGCCTTGCCCGATCGGGGCACGATCATGTGGACCATCCGCTACCTGCACAGCCTGAAATACTTTGGCGATACCGCTCGGCTGCTGATCGAACTGGCCGGCGGTTGGTCGATCCTTCTCGTCGGCACCGGCATCTATCTGTGGTGGCCGCGCGGCAAGAAGGGTGGGGTCGTCAGCGTGCGCGGCAAGCCGAAAAGCCGCATGTTCTGGCGCGACCTGCATGCGGTGACCGGCCTGTTCGTCGGCTTCTTCATCGTCTTCCTGGCGATCACCGGCATGCCCTGGTCGGGCGTCTGGGGCGAGAAGGTCAACGAATGGGCCAATGGCAGCAATTTTGGCTACCCCTCCGGCGTGCGCGTCGACGTGCCGATGTCGGGCGAGCATCTCGACCATGTCGCCAAGACGTCCTGGTCGCTGGAGCAGGCCAAGCTGCCGGAATCCTCTGGCGTTGCCGGCACGCCGATCGGGTTGGACAAGGCAGTCGAGACCTTCGACAGGCTTGGCCTGCATCGTGGCTATGCGGTCGCGATCCCGCGCAAGCCGGAAGGCGTCTACACCGGTTCGGTCTATCCCGACGACGCCAGCCAGCAGCGGGTGATCCATCTCGACCAGTACAGCGGCAAGCCGCTGATCGACATGGGTTTCGCCGACTACGGTTTGGGCGGCAAATGGATGGAATGGGGCATCTCTGTCCATATGGGCCAGGAGTTCGGGCTGGCCAACCAGCTTGTGCTGCTGGCAGCGTGCCTGGGCATCGTGCTGCTTGCCGTATCGGCCGGGGTGATGTGGTGGAAGCGCCGTCCGGCCGGTTCGCTCGGCGTGCCGCCGCTGCCCGCTGACACGAGAGTGTTCCGGGGCCTGATCTCCATCCTCGCCATTGGCGGCATCGCCTTTCCGCTCGTCGGCATGTCGCTCGTTGTCATGCTCGCCCTCGACTGGCTGGCAACGCGGGTCTTCAGGCCCGCGCTCGCCTGAGCCGGCAAGGCCGCCGTGGCAACGCGGCGGCCAACTTCATTGCGGGGTACGGCCATCGTCTTGGCGCTGCCGGTCAAGGTCGCTATTATCGGCGGCGGGGCTGGCGCGGAGGTCCGCGCCGCAGCCTGGAACGGCGAGGGGACAGGCCATGTTCAAGATCGCGCTGACCGCATTTCTCACGCTTGCCATCGTTCCGCCCGTGATGGCGACATCGGGAGCGGGCTGCCTGGTGGTGGTCAATGTTGCCAGGAATGATGCGCTCAACATGCGGGCACGGCCCTCGGCCAATGCCCGCATCGTCGACGTGCTGCCGCCGCAGATGCACGGCATCATCCATCTCGACGCCGCCTGCCGGCCGGCAAGTGCGCCATGGGCGAGCCGCTGGTGCCCGGTGACGCATTACAATGGCGACCGCACCACCAAGGGCTGGGTCAAGGCGCGTTTCGTCCGCGACAGCGACTGCCCGTAACGGATCAGCTGAGGGCTGGATGACTGGACCAACCGGCTTTGCTTGACCCACGGCCTGTCATGGGGCACTGACGCCCTCCCGAAAAAGCCCTCAATCGACAGACTGGCAAGACAATGACCACCGGCAAGCATGGCGGCCATGCAGGCATCGCTTTCGCACTCATCGTGACCAGCACCGTGCTCGGCATAGCCGGCACCGACCTCGTGCTGCCGGCCGTGCCGAGCCTGCCCGAGGTGCTGGGCGGCACCTATGCGCGGGCGCAGTTCGTGCTGGCGGCGTTCGTGACCGGAGCCGCACTCGGGCTGCTCATCTTCGGCTCGCTCGGCGCGCGCTTCGACCAACGCCGCCTGCTGATTGGCTCGCTTGTCGCCTATGGCCTCGTCTCGGCGCTGGCCGGTCTCAGCACCTCGCTCGAAATGCTGATTGTGCTGCGCTTCCTGCAGGGTGCGGCGGGGGCCGCGGCGGCGGTATTCGCGCCGGGCATGATCCGCGCGCTCTATGGCGACGAGCGCGCCATCGGCAAGCTCGGGCTCTTGGGCAGCATCGAGTCGCTGACGCCGGCGCTGGCACCCGTCGCCGGCGTCTGGCTGCTCTCCGTCGCCGGGTGGAACGCGTCGTTCGAGGTCATCGCCGCACTCGCACTGGTGCTCGCGGCAGCGGTGGCAGCACTTGGGCGACACCTGCCGCGCGTGGTCAGCGGACGCCGCAGCGGTGGCTATGCGCATCTGCTGCGCGACGCGGTGTTCCTGCGTTATGCGGTGAGCCATGCGTTCACGCTCGGCGCGTTGCTGGTGATCGTGTTCGCCGCGCCGACGGTGTTCGTCGCGGCACTCGGCGCCGGGCTCAAGGACTTCATCGTCATGCAGCTCACCGGCATCGCGACCTTCATCGTCGCCGCCAACTGGACCGGCCGCCTGACGGCGCGGTACGGTGCCGAGCGCATGATCTGGTTCGGCACCGCATTGTCGGCGCTCGGGGGCCTTTCGATGCTGGGCTACGCGCTGGCCGGCGGGGCGAACACGCTGGTGGTAACGGCGCTGTTCGTGCCGTTCAACTTTGGCCTCGGCTTTCGTGGTCCGCCAGGCTTCCACCGTGCGGTTGTGGCCTCGCATGGCGACGACGCGCGCGGCGCAGCCCTTGTGGTGGTCGCCATCCTGGGTACGACGGCAGCCGGCACGGCTGTTGTCGCGCCGTTCATCACGCTCGGCTTGTTGCCGCTGGCCGCTGTGGCCGCGGCTTTGGTCCTCGGCGCGCTGCTGTTGCTGGCCTTGATACCGCCATTGGCGGAGAGGTGAGCGGCTGCACGGATGGTTCCGGGCACCCGGTGGGCGCAGCCATAGTTCTTGATTTCGCCGTCTAACCGGCTGATGGTCCGGCCATGGAATGGCGCGACGAAGGAATCATCCTCGGCACCCGAAAGCATGGCGAAACAAGCGCCGTGCTCGAGGTGATGACGCGTGCCCATGGCCGCCATCTGGGGCTGGTGCGCGGCGGCCGCTCGCGCAAGCAGCAGCCGGTGCTGCAGGCGGGAAACCGCGTCGAGCTGACGTGGCGCGCGCGGCTCGACGAACATCTGGGTACCTTCCAGGCCGAGCCGATCGAGCTCAATGCTGCAAGGCTGATCGACAGCGCGATTGCAGTCTATGCGCTGCAGACGCTGGCAGCACATCTCAGGCTTTTGCCGGAGCGCGATCCGCATGCAGCACTTTACGAGACGCTGGCGATCCTGATCGAGCATCTGAGCGAGGCGGACGCCGTCGGTGAACTGGTGGTGCGTTTCGAGCTGCTGGTATTGGACGAACTCGGCTTCGGTCTCGATCTCTCCGAATGCGCCGCCACCGGCGCGCTCGAGGAGCTGACCTATGTGTCGCCGAAATCGGGGCGCGCGGTGTCGCGCGCGGCTGGCGAGCCATGGCGCGACAAGCTCTTGCCGCTGCCGCTGTTCCTGCAGCGCGGGGCGCGGCAGGGCGCCGACCTCAAGGCCATCGAAGATGCCTTCCGCCTGTCGAGTTTCTTCTTTGCCCGCCACGTCTATGAGCCGCGCGGCATCGAGGTGCCGGACGCGCGCAGCGGGCTGTTGATGGCGCTGCGGAAATTCTACGCTGCCCAAGCCATCTCCCCTCGGGCGCTTTCCCATGGAGACACTGCCGCATGAGCGAAGTCGAACTGTTTCCCGGCCTCGTCTCTCCGCTTGGCCTGGGCACGATCCCGCATGAGGATGTGCATCTTTATTCCGGCGCCGAACTGCTGCAGCGCGTGGTCGACGGGCTTTATCCCGCGCCACCGATCGCAGCAGTGATGAATTTCGGCCTGACCGAAGTGGAAGCGGGACGTGCGGTGTTTCGCGGCGTGCCGAGCGAACGCCATCTCAATCCGCTAGGCACTGTGCATGGCGGCTGGGCAGCGACCTTGCTCGATTCGGCGCTGGGCTGCGCCGTGCACAGCACGCTGGAGAAGGGTGAAGCCTACACCACCGTCGAGTTCAAGGTGAACCTGACCCGGCCGATCACGCCGAGGACAGGTGAAGTGGTCTGCGAAGGCAAGGTGATCCACAAGGGGCGCACGCTCGCCGTGTCGGAAGCGACGCTGAAGGACAAGGACGGCAAGTTGCTCGCCTTCGGCACCGAAACATGTTCGATCTTTCCCGTCGCCAATCTGGCGGCGCGGTGAGCCGGCCAATCTGAGGGGGAACGGCCATGCTTGAGAGCCTGTTGGGCGTCATCGCCATCGTTGCGCTGATCGTCATCGTGTCGAAGCAGCAGAGTCGGCTCGGCCTGCTCGAGCGCGAGCTTGGCGCGCTGCGCAGCCTCGTGCTGTCGGGTGCGGTGCCTGCGCCGGCTGCCAAGGCGGCAGAGGTCAAGGCAGAGACCGTCAGCGAGGCGGCCTTGCCAGAGGCGCTGGCCGCAGAGATGGCCGACCAGCCCGTTGCAGCGGAACCTGCCCCGGCAACGGAGGCTGCGACAGCGGAAGAGCTGCCCGTGGCGGCGAATGTCGCGGCAGATGCAGTTGCGTCCGGACCGTGGAGCGGCACGCCTGCCGCAGCCGAGCCGGCACAGGCTGCGGCGCGCGCAACGCCCGACATCGAGACCGCGCTCGGCACACGCTGGGCGGTTTGGGTCGGCGGGCTGGCGCTGGCCTTCGGTGCCGTGTTCCTGATCCGCTATTCCATCGAATCCGGCATCTTCGGCCCAGGCTTGCGGCTCAGCATGGCGGCCCTGCTCGGGCTGGTGCTTGTCGGCGGTGGCGAATTCATCCGCCGCACCGGCTATCGCGTGCCGATCCAGAACGGCTCCAACGCCTACATCCCGGCGATCCTGACGGCGGCGGGCGCGTTCACCCTGTTCGGCACCATCTACGCCGCTCATGGCATCTACGGCTTCATCGGCGCTGGCCCGGCCTTCTTGCTTCTGGGCATCGTCGGCGTCGCGACGATTGCCGCGGCCCTGGCCCATGGCCAGGCGCTGGCAGGGCTCGGGCTGCTCGGCTCTATGGTGACGCCGGTGCTGGTTGCATCCACCGCACCCAACTACTGGGCCCTGTTCGGCTACCTCGCCATCGTGCTGGTGGCGACGGCTGCCGTCGCTCGCACCCGCAGGTGGTCGCTGCTGATGGGGGCTGCCTTCATCGGCACCGGCCTGTGGACACTACTCTATCTCGCCGACGCGCCGCTGGCGAGTTTTGCGGTGGTGCTGTTCATCTCCGCTGTCACGCTGGCGGCATTGGCGCTGCTGTGGCTTGGACGCGACGACGAGCCGACCTCGCTCGACTGGCCGTCGATGGTGCCGGCCTTCTTCGTCGCCATGACATCAGTGGTGCTGTTCATCCATCCGACCTATGCGGTACTTGGTGGCCCTCTGCGCGGGACGATCCTGCTGATCGGCATGCTGGCGGTGGCGCTTTACCGTCCGGCGGCTGTGTCGCTGCTGTTTGCCGCCGGCCTCGCCGCGGTGCTTGTCTATCTGCGCAATGCGCTGGGCGGCACCTTTGACCTCGACCTGCCGATCGGTGCGCTGACTGTCGAAGGCCTGCCGATCGAAGTTGCCGGCTCGACGCTGACCCGCATCGGCTGGCTGCTCGGACTGGTGTTTGCCGGTACGGGCTTCTGGAGCGCCCGGCGACAGGTGACGGCGGCGCCCTGGCGTGCCGCGGCCTGGGCCGGATGGGGCGTGGCGGTGCCGCTCGTGGTGCTGTTTTCGCTCTGGATCGCCTATGGCAACCCTGACCGCGATCTTCTCCGCGCGCTCATCGCAGTTGTTCTTGTTACCACCTTCGTGGCCGGCGGCGAATGGATCGCCCGCGGCGAACAGCCGCCGCTGACCGGCGGACCTGCCGTGTCCTTCGCCTTTGGCGGGGCAGGGGTGGCGCTGCTGCTTGCCCTGCACATGGGCTTCGGTTCGGGCTGGACCACGGTGCTGCTGGGTGCCGCGGCTGCGCTGCCGGCGCTGGCGACGCGGCAACGCAGCTATCCGGTACTCGGCTGGCTGAGCGTCGCGGCGGCCGTTGCCGTGCTGGTCCGGATAGGGTTCGATCCGACCATCGTCGGCGCCGACGTGCTCGGCAAGACGCCGGTGTTCAACTGGATCCTGCCCGGTTACGGCATCCCGGCGCTCGCCTTCGGTTTTGCCGCCTGGCAACTGGCGCGCACCACCAATGGGCGGCCGCGGCTGGTCATGGAGGCGGTGGCAGCGCTGTTTTCGCTGCTGACGCTGGCGATGCTGGTGCGCCATGCGATGAATGGCGGCGTCATCACCTCCGACGTGCCGACGCTGGCCGAACAGGCGATCTACACGCTGATAGCGCTCGGTGGCGGCGCCATGCTGGTGGCGCTCGACATGCGTTCGCCAAGCCCTGTGCTGCGCTACGGTTCGCTCGCCATCGGCGTGGTGTCGGTGCTGTCGATCGTCGGCCAGCACTTCCTCGTGCTCAACCCGCTGTTCACCAACGAAAGCACCGGCGGCATTCCCTTCTTCAACCTGCTGTTCCTCGCCTATCTGCTGCCGGCGGTGGCAGCCGCCGGCCTCGCGTTCTACGCCCGGGGCAAGCGGCCGCAATGGTATTCGGCGATGCTGGCGCTGGTCGCCGCACTACTGGCCTTCGCCTATGCGACGCTGTCGGTCCGGCGGCTGTTCCAGGGCGAGCATATCGGCCTGTGGGCCGGGCTCGGGCAGGTCGAGACCTACACCTATTCGGCACTTTGGCTGGCCATGGGCGTCGGCCTGCTGGTTGCCGGCGTGGCGCTGAAGTCGCAGGTCCTGCGCATCGCCTCGGCGGCGCTGATCTCGGTCGCCGTGGCCAAGGTCTTCCTGTTCGACATGTCCGAACTGGAAGGCGTGCTGCGGGCTCTGTCCTTCATCGGCCTGGGCGGCGTGCTGATCGGCATCGGCCTGTTCTACCAGCGTCTGCTGACGCGGGCGGCTAGGTAGCCAACAGGCAAACGCCGCAAGCCGGCTGCCAAGCCACAGGCTTCAGCCGGCTGGCGCTTTCTGCTTTGCCGCCGGCTTGCTGCGGGATGAAGCCTGGCGCCTGACCATGCGTTTCGGCGCCTTGAGGGGAACGGCAGGCGCGTCCGACAGCGCACCCGTCGCGGCTGATGTCATGTCGTATGCGACAAAGTCGGCGTTCAACTCGGCGGCGAGCTTTTCGGCATCGCGGCCTGGCGTCTCGTCGGCCCAAAGCACGATCCCGACGCGCAGGTTCTTTCCGGCCCGCTTGAGCCGGCGCACGACGTAGCGTCCATGGTTCAGCGAGTCGGAATTGAGGAAGCCGACGATCGCGGTCTGGAACGTGCCTAGCGGCAGGTTGCGGATGTTGGCCGGGTCGACATCGGTGTGGCTCGCCGTCGACGCCGAGGCGCCCTGAACCGTCAGGACCTGGGCGAGCATGGCGGCGGCCGCGTTGTCGAGATCGCCGCGCCCGCCTATGCAAAGTACCGATTTTCCCGCTCCATCCGGCAGTTCGTCGTCCTCAGGGCTTTCGTCCGGCTCGGTATCGTCCGTAGCGACGTCGTCGCCTTCCTCCGCCTCTTCATTGGCGATCTCGTTCAGGTTGGCGACCAGTGTCGCAGCACTTGCCGCAACGCGCCTGCGCTGCTCGTCGGTCAGCGCACCGCGGGCGCGGTCGCGTTCGCCGAGCAGCAATGCCGGAATGGCCACGCTGCCGTAGAAGTCGACAAGGTACTCGGTCTCGAGCATCTCCTCGGCGTGGTCTGTCGCTTCCTCGGGGTCGCCGGCCAGCAGGCGCTGATAGAGGCGTTGCTTGGGATCGAGGACCGGTTCGTTGCCGAACAGAACCTCGAGGAATGCAAATTGCGGAACGTGCTTTCCCAGCACGACGAGGCAAACGGTCAGCGGCGTGGACAGCACGAGCCCCACCGGCCCCCACAGCCAGGTCCAGAAGATCGCGGCGACAATGATGGCCAGTGGTGAAAGGCCCGTCCTTGAGCCGTAGAGCCATGGCTCGATGACGTTGTTGATGATGAGTTCCATCACGATGAACAGTGCTGCCGCCCACAGGACGAGCGACCAGCCAGGCGCCACCGCCAGGGCCAGGAAAAGCGGCAGGATCATCGCGATCGCCGGGCCGATATAGGGCACGAAGCGCAGCATGATCGCCAGCAGGCCCCACAGGACCGCGTTCGGTATGCCCAGCAACCAGAGACCCATGCCGATCGGGACGCCATAGGCAACGTTCACGACCAGTTGCATCAGCAGATATTGCCCGACCCTGCGGCCGGCATCCTGAAGCGCTTCGGTCGTTCGGTGGAGGTCGCCATAACCGACAAGCCGAATGAACCGGTCGCGCAGGTCTTCGCGCTCCAGCAGCATGAAGATGACGACGACAATGACCAGGCCGGCGGTGGCGAGCGGGCCGATCAGCGGCAGGATCAGGTTCTTCAGGGTTTCGATCGGCCGCTGGGGTGTGAAGATCTCGACCAGCAGCGGGTCCGGCCGCGACGGTTGCGATGGCCCGACTGTCGCGGCTTCGGGCTTGTCGATCTCTTGTCCGACACGCTCGATGACCCCGCTCAGCCTGTCGATGATGCCGTTGCCGCCGCCGGTCTCCTTGAGCGAGCGCACCTTCTCGAGGATGTTGGACTGATAGGTCGGGAGGTTCTGGGCAACTTCGCCGATCTGCGACGCCACGACGAAGCTGAACATGGCGACCATGCCAAAGGCGGCCAAGACGCTGGCGATGACCGACACCAGCCTGGGCACGCCGAGCCGGCGCAGCCAGCTGACGATTGGTGCCAGCGCGAAGGTGAGCAGTATCGCGATCGCCAGCGGCAGCAGCACGTCGCGGGCGAAATAGAGGATGGCGACCATGGCCGCCGTGGCGGCAAAGGTCGGCAATGCGGTCTTTGCAGCCGGCTGCAATGAAATCTGGCCTGCCAAGCCCTGGTCTTTCCTGATCTCGACCACCTGAAGCCTCCTGGCCCGCACTGCTGTCTGACAATTTCAGCCCGGCACCGTCACATGTTCTACTCGCAGAGCGCAACAGGGCGGCAGACGCCGTCAGGAACCATGGTCGTCGCAGAACATCAGCCTTGGCAATGGGCCTGTGGTTGCATGGCCGCAGGGCGCCATGCGTGGCGTGGCGGCACTGCCCGTTTCCTGGGGCGCTCGCGATCGGCCGACGCAAGGAAGGCTTAATGAAGGTTACCGAAAGATTACCGCTAAATAATTGATTTTATTATATTCAATGCAATGTTGCTGCAATGCAGAAGGCTCAGTTTACGCTCGCAACCAATGATATGGTGCACGGGACTTGGCCGGCGGGTTCTCCCCCCGTTGCCGCCGCGTCGAGGCCCCGTCAACGGGCTGCGAGGCTTTTGCTTCGCAGCCCCACGCAAATGTCGGAGCAAGAACTAACATGTCCACGCGAAATCTGTTTTTCGTCGTATTCGCTGGCCTCGCGCCTTTCGCCATGCCTGCAATGGCCGCCGATATCGCCCAGAACTATGAGGCGCCGCAGGATTTTTCCAATCAGGCCTATGACTGGTCGGGCACCTATGCCGGTGTCCATGTCGGCTCGGCCTCCTCGGGTTTCCCGAACCCGTTCGCCGACAAGAGCGGCTGGCAGCTCGGCGGCCAGGTCGGCACCAACTTCCAGTCCGGCTCGATGGTCTACGGCGCCGAGCTCGAAGGCAGCTACTCCAAGGGTTCCAAGTACAATCTCGGCGGTGGCGCCGAACTGCAGCGCACCTGGAACGGTGCGGCCAAGGTGCGCGCCGGCGTAGCCCTCGACCGCACGCTGGTTTACGGCACGGCCGGCTACTCGATGGCCAAGTTCAAGGGCAAGGGTAACGTCATTTCCGACGACAAGTGGGAAGGCGGCTACCTCGTCGGCGGCGGTATCGAACAGGCATTCGATGGCGGCCTCAGGGCGCGCGTCGAGTACAACTACGTCAACTATGGCGACGTGAACGCGGTGGTCAAGGGCGGCGGCCGCCGCAGCGAGGACCTCGCCAGCCACAGCGTCAAGCTCGGTGTGAATTACGGCTTCTAAGCAAAGACTCCCGAAGACCGTCGCTGGTCCTCGGGATGGATCATACGCCAGTTGAAGGCGCTGCCGCGTCCCTTGCCCCTCCAGGGGGGACGCTTGGCGCCGACAACGGTGTCCCATCGCATCGATGACAGGCCCCTCCCAATCGGCCTGTCTTCGATGATCGGGCTTGCTGCCCGGAAAGGAGGCATGATGTTTCTTGCAAAGACGCTGGCCTGTGCTGTGGCCGCCAGCCTGCTTGCCAGCCTTCCGGTGAATGCCGGCAGCCCAAGCTTCACGTCAGGCGCGCAGGTGCAACTCGTCGGCGACTACTATTACGACGACGATGACGACGACATCGACTGCTCATGGCCGCGCGACCGATACGAACGGCGGCAATGCGACAGATGGCACGACAGGAATGACCGTCACGAACGCCGCAAGCGTGACAAGGACGTCGAAGCCGCGATCGGCCTCGGCATCCTCGGCCTCGCGGTCGGTGCCATCGTTGCCGGGTCGGTCGCCGAGCAGAACGCCAAGGAGCGTCAGCGCAACCAGTGGGGCGGCCCTTGCCACCGGCGCTACGGTTACGACCGACGCAGCAACACCTTCATCGGCGAAGGCGGCCGCCGCGTCTATTGCCGCTAATCACTCCGCCGGAGCAAGCACAGCGGGGCGCACGACCGGGCGTTCCTTGATCGGCCAGTGGACGGCGGCGGCAAACAGGCCAAGGATCACGCCGAGCCACCAGACCGGGTCGTAGGACCCGAAATGGTCGTAGAGGTAGCCACCGAGCCAGACGCCGAGGAACGAGCCGATCTGGTGCGAGAAGAAGACGATGCCGCCGAGCATGCCGAGGTGGCGGGTGCCGAACATGATGGCGACAAGGCCGTTTGTCGGCGGCACCGTCGACAGCCACAGCAGGCCCATGATGATGGCGAAGACGACGACGGTTGTCGGTGTCTGCGGCACCAGCAGGAACACCGTCACCAGCACCGATCGGGCGATATAGATCCAGGCGAGGAAGTGCGGCTTGGAATATTTCTGGCCGATGATGCCAGAGGCGAGAGAGCCGATGACGTTGAAGAAGCCGATCAGTGCCAGCGCGATGACGGCGTAGCGCGCATCGATGCCGATGTCCCTGATATAGGCCGGGAAGTGGGCGGTGATGAAGGCGACCTGGAAGCCGCAGACGAAGAAGCCGGAGGTCAGCAGCAGGTAGCTCTTGTGGCCAAAAGCCTCCGACAGCGCCTGGCCGAGCGTCTGGTCGATCTCGGTTTGCGAGACCTTGCCCGAGCGCGAATTGCCGACAAGCGGGATCGCCAGCACCGGGATGACCAGCATGGCGATCGACATGTAGACCAGCGTGTCGGACCAGCCATAGGCGTCGATCAGGCCCTGGCTGATCGGCGCGAAGATGAACATGCCGGCCGAACCGGCGGCGGTGCCGATGCCGAACACCATGGAGCGGTTCTGCGGGTTGGTGTTGCGGGCAAAAGCTGCCAAAACGATGCTGAACGAGCCGGCGGCAACGCCAAGGCCGACAAGCACGCCGCCGCTCAGATGCAGGATGGTGGCGCTGTCGGCATGGGCCATCAGGTACAGGCCAAGCGAATAGAGCACGGCGCCGAGCGTCAGCACACGCCAGCTGCCGAACTTGTCGGCGATGGCGCCGAAGATCGGCTGGCCAAGGCCCCAGCACAGGTTCTGGATCGCCATGGCGAGGCCGAAGGTGGTGCGGTCCCAGCCCCTGTCGGCGAGCATCGGCAACTGGAAGAAGCCCATCGCCGAGCGCGGGCCGAAGGTCATGGCTGCAATCAGACAGCCGCAGATGATGATGAGCCAGGGGATCTTTGCGCCCGACCTGGTGTTTACCGCCGCTGCCGTCATCGTCGCATCTCCCGTGGAGCGCCATATCTAGCCGATCCCGGCCGATGTTCAAAATCAATTGAACTAGGGAAATGGTTCAAGAAATCTGATGTGTCGGGAATAGAACGCGCCTGGCAATCGTTAGTTGTGCGCTTGGGCAAAAGGTCCCCAAGGCCAGGCTTGCGCCGCGCTGACAAGGCGCGTTCAATCGGCGTGCAAAGAGGACGACTTGCGATCCGCGGTCATGGACGAAAAAAAGGCAGCGATACTTCAGGAAATCCCCCGGCTGCGCCGCTATGCGCGCGCGCTTCTGCGCGACCGTGATTCCGCGGACGATCTCGTCCAGGACAGTCTCGAGCGCGCGCTGGTGCGCATGGACAACTGGCGAACCGGAGAAAGCCCCAGGAGGTGGCTGTTTACGATCATGCACCATCTATTCATCGACCAGATGCGCAAGGTGAGCCGGCGCGGCGAGGCATCGATCCTGCCGCTCGACGCGTCCGAGGCGCTGGCGACCCCTGCGACGCAGGCCGAGAGTGTCGCCTCGCGCGAGATCGTCGACGCATTGCAGCAGATCAGCCCCGACCGGCGCGCCGCGCTGGTGATGGTTGCGATCGAAGGATTTTCATATGCCGAGGCCGCAACGATGCTGGGCGTGCCGGCGGGTACGCTGATGTCGCGCATCGCGCGTGGACGGGAAGAACTGCGCGGGCTGCTTGACGACCAGGCACGCCGGCGGGCGATAAGGATCGTCGAAAAATGAACGCGCGCAGCTTCACCGACCGTGACATCCACCTGGCTCTCGACGGCGAGCTGCCCGAGGACGAGCGCGCCGCCTACCAGATGTGGCTGGAAGCCAATCCCGACATGAAGGCCAAGAGCCTGCGCTATGCCGCTGATAACGCCGCGCTGCGCAACCTGTTTGTCGGTGTGCTCGAAGAGCCGGTGCCGTCGCGGCTGGAGGCTGCGGTCAACGGTGACGGACCCAAGCGCAAGGAGGCTGCGCAGTGGTGGCGCATGGCGGCGGCAGCGACGCTGCTGATTGCCGGCGGGCTCGCTGGGTATCTTGCCGGGGCCAACGGCATTGGCTTTGGCTCCGATGACGACGACCGCATGGCCGAGCTGGCGATTGCCGCGCATCAGACATTCGCCGCCGACAAGAACCGGCCTGTCGAGGTCGATGGCAGCGACCAGGCCTATCTGACCGGTTGGTTGTCCAAGCGCACAGGCCTGACGCTGGTGGCGCCGGACCTGACCAAGAATGGCTTTGAGCTTCTGGGCGGACGGCTGGTGCCGGCGAACGGCACCACGGCGGCGTTGATGCTTTACGCCGACGCCGAGGGTAACCGGATTTCGGTCTATGTCACCACCGAAGGAACCGAGCGCTCCAAGGGCACCTACACGCTCGCCAGCGGTGGCCCCGAGGCCGTCTACTGGCAAGACAAGGGTTATGGCTGCGCCATCGTCGGCACGTTGCCGCCAGAGCAGATGGGCGTGGTCGCCAAGGACGCCTACAAGCAGCTGCTGGCTGGGGCTGGGTTGACCTGAGCTTGGTGCCATTGTCGCTGCGTCCTTCGAGGCTCGCCTTTCAGGCGAGCACCTCAGGATGAGGCGTCTTGGCGCCTGTATCTGAGACCCGTGATGATTGGGGTTGAAGGTCGCCGACAGCCCTCATCCTGAGGTGCGAGCCCGCTCGGTTGGTTCAGGTGATGCGCGGCGTCAACGGGGCGAGCCTCGAAGGACGCACTGACATTTTGGCGCCAAATCACCACGAGATTCATATGCCCGAGCCGTGCCCGGCCATGTCACAATAAGGCCCGAATCGAGGCGTGACTGCGCAGTGAAAACGCAGGCGCGCCAGCGCTTCGCAAGGACATTCCTTCAGGGCTTCTCCTGCCCAGACGAGGTTCTCAAGACCAGATGGCTGCCGACATTCGTACGGCCCGCGCTGAAGATGTCGATGCGCTTGTCGCCATCGAGAACGCCGTCTTTGAAGGCGACAGAATCTCGCGCCGCTCTTTCCGCCAGCTGATCGACCACGAAACCGCGCAAGCGCTCGTCGCCGACAGCGCCGGCCGCCTGGCCGGTTATGCGATGGTGCTGTTTCGCAAGGGTAGCGGCGTGGCGCGGCTCTATTCCTTCGCCATCGCGCCCGATTTCGGCGGCAAGGGCATCGGCCGCAGCCTGCTCGATGAGGCCGAACACGTCGCCTACGAGCATGGCCGCATGATGCTGAGGCTCGAGGTGCGCGAGGACAATGCGCGCGCCATCAGCCTCTACGAGCAGAACGGCTACCGCAGGATCGGCCACGAGCCTGATTACTACGAAGACGGCATGACGGCACTGCGCTACGAAAAGACGCTGCGTGGCGACGTTCCGGTGGCGACCAAAGTGCCGTTCTACGCCCAGACCTGCGACTTCACCTGCGGCCCGTGCTGCCTGATGATGGCGATGGCCAATTTCGACCGCAAGTTCGTGCCGGACCCGGTGATGGAGGTCAGGCTGTGGCGCGAGGCGACGACGATCTTCATGATGTCGGGACCGGGCGGTTGCGAGCCGTTCGGGCTGGCGGTGGCCGGGCATGAGGCGGGGCTTGGCGCGGAGATCTTCGTGTCCGCCGAGGGCGCTCTGTTTCTCCAGTCCGTCCGCACTGCCGAAAAGCGCCGGGTGATGGAGCTGGCGCAGGCCGATTTCCGCGCGCGTGCCGAAAAATACGCGATCCCGGTGACTTATCGCCCGTTCACGCTCGATGACATCAGGGGCAAGCTGGCCGAGGGCAAGCTGGTGCTGGTGCTGATCTCGGGCTTCCTGATGTTCGGCAAGAAGGTGCCGCACTGGGTGCTGGCCATTGGCGACGATGGCGGCCACATCCTGATCCACGACCCGTGGATCGAGGACGAACAGCGCGAGACGGCATCTGATGCCGCCAACATACCCGTTCCCTACGACATCTTCATGCGCATGGCGCAGTTCGGCCGCGACGGCCTGCGCGCCGCAATCACTCTCGGAAAGCCTTCGAAACGATGACCTGGGTCATTCTTACCGGCCGGCAAAGCGACCTCGACCAGACCGCGACGCCGCACAAGATCATCACCAATCGCGACTATCTCGCGCACCCGGCGCTGTTTCGCGGCCAGCGGCCGAAGATCATCAACCTGTCCAACCGCTATGCCTATCAGAGCCGGGGCTACTACGCTTCGCTGCTTGCCGGCTCGCGCGGCCACAAGGTGATCCCGACCGTCGAGACGATGATCGACCTGTCGGAACGCAAACTCTACGAAAACGCGCTGCCGGAACTGGAGCTGGCGCTCAACAAGTGCCGCAAGGACCTGGGGGGCAGCTTCCCGGCGAAGGTGACGATCTTCTTCGGCGTCGGGCCGTCCAAGGCCTGGGACCGTTTCACCCGGCTGTTGTTCGACTGGTTCCGCGCGCCGGCGCTGGAAGTGGCGATCAAGGACGGCGAATGGGCTTCGATCCACAAGATCGGTTTTGCCACGCTTGGACGGCTGGACGATGCCGACAAGAAGCGCTTCGTTGCGGCGCTTGAAGCCTATACCAGCCGCGAATGGCGCGACACCAAGGCGCGCACGCCCTCGCGCTATACCTTCGCCACGCTGATCGACCCCAACGAGCAACTGCCGCCGTCGGAAATCTCATCGCTGCGCTACTGGGCCCGCATCGCCGAGAAGATGGGCGTCGAGGTCGAGCCGATCACCAAGAGGGACCTGGCCAAGCTCGCCAACTACGACGCGTTGTTGATCCGCGAGACGACGTCGATCTCCAACCACACCTACCGCTTCGCCCGCCGCGCCCAGCAGGAGGGCATGCCGGTCATCGACGACCCGCTGTCGATGATCCGCTGCACCAACAAGGTCTATCTCAACGAGCTGATGGCCTACAACAACGTGCCGGTGCCACCGACCGTCATGATCGCCGGAGTGTCGGACCTGCAGGTGGCTGCTGACACGCTCGGCTTTCCGCTGGTGCTGAAGATCCCGGACTCGTCGTTCTCGCGCGGCGTCAAGAAGGCGTCGAACTTCGATGAGCTGAAGGCGCTGGCGACCGCCTGGCTCGAGGATTCGGATCTGCTGATCGCCCAGAAGTTCATGCCGACGCAGTATGACTGGCGCGTCGGCGTGCTTGGCGGACAGCCGCTGTTTGCCATCCACTATCTTATGGCCAAGAAGCACTGGCAGATCGTCAATCACGACCGCGCCGGCAAGCCCGACGAGGGCGGCATCAAGACCTTCACGCTGAAGCATGCGCCGGCACATGTCATCGACACCGCCGTGCGTGCCGCACGCTGCATCGGCGACGGGCTCTACGGTGTCGACCTCAAGGAAACCAAGGATGGCGTCTTCGTCATCGAGGTCAACGACAACCCCAACCTCGACCACGGCGTCGAGGATTCCGGCGAGAAGGACGAGGTCTGGGTGCGCCTGACCCAATGGTTCCTCGACCGGCTGGAGCGCAACGGCAAGTAGCCGCGAAAATCATTATACCCAATGGTTGACTATTTGAGTTTGTGGCTCTAAATTCAACCTTATGGTTGAAGATTCAGAACATCTTGACGCAGTCTTTCACGCGCTTTCCGATCCGACCCGAAGGGCCATGCTCACCGGTCTGGCCAAGGGGCCGCGCAATGTCGGCGACCTGGCGGCTCCGTTCGACATGTCGCTGGCCGCTGCCTCCAAGCACATCAAGGTGCTCGAGAAGGCCGGGCTCGTGCGCCGCAGCGTGCAGGGGCGCACCCATGTCTGCAGCCTCGACGCCATGCCGATGCATGCCGGCGTCGAGTGGATGCGCCATTACGAAAAGTTCTGGAGCCAGCAGCTCGACGCACTCGAAGCCCTGCTCGTGGCCGAGGATAAGGCCGCGGCGAAGGAGCCGTCCGAAACCGGCAGTGAAGCGAAGAAGAAAGGGAGCAAGTCATGACTATCCATACTTCTTACGGTGTCGTCACCGAACCGGGAACGGTGCGCATCGAGCGGCTGCTGCCTGGCCCGGCCGAACGGATCTGGAGCTATCTCACCGACTCCGACAAGCGCAGCCAGTGGCTCGCCGGCGGGCCGATGGAGCTGAGAGCAGGCGGGCAGGTCGAGAACGTCTTCCGCAATTCCGAACTGACCCGCAACGACGATCCGCCGCCGGCGCATCTGGCAGCCTTGGCCGAGCATAAGGTGCCTGGCGAGATCATCGCCTGCGAGCCGCCGTATCTGCTCGCCTACAGCTGGGGCGGAGCGGCGGAGACGGGCGAACGTTCCGAGGTGCGCTTCGAACTCGAGCCGCGCAACGACAAGGTGTTGCTGACGGTCACCCATCGCCGGCTCACCGACCCTGGCGCGATGCTCAACGTCGCCGCTGGCTGGCATACCCATCTCGGCATATTGGCCGCCAGGCTCGAGGGACGCGAGCCCGACGGCTTCTGGCGCACCCACACCAGGCTGGTAAGCGAATACGCCGAGCGTTTCGGCAGTCCGCAGGCCGCTTCAAGGGCTGGAGAGTGACATGTTGCTCAAGAACCGCATTGCGGTGGTCCATGGCGGTGGTGGCGCGATAGGTGGCGCCGCTGCAAAGGCGTTCGCTCGCGATGGCGCCCGTGTCTTCCTTGCCGGGCGCTCGCGCCCCCGGATGGAGGCTGTCGCGGCCGACATTCGCGCCAATGGCGGCTTCGCGGAGATCGCTGTCGTCGATGCGCTCAACGAGGAGGCGGTCGAGCGCCATGCCGGTTCGGTGGCGACGAAGAGCGGTGGCATCGACATCGCGCTGAACGCCGTCGGCGTCGCCCATGTGCAGGGAACGCCGCTGGCGGAGCTTTCGCTTGCCGATTTCGAAACGCCTGTGGCCGCCTATACCAGGACCAACTTCCTGACCGCCAGGGCGGTGGCGCGGCACATGCGCGGCAAGGGCGTGATCCTGACGCTGTCGACGCCCGGCGCGCGCATGTCGGGCGTAGGATTTCTCGGCAACGGCGTTGCAAGTGCCGCCGTGGAGGCATTGTCGCGCATCCTTGCCGGCGAACTCGGGCGGAGTGGCATCAGGGTGATCTGCTTGCGCCCCGACGCCATACCTGAATCCGTGCAGGTGTCGCATGTGCGCGCCGCCTTTGAAGGGTTTGCCAGCCGGGCTGGCATCTCGGTCGACGACATGCTCGCTGCCCGCGCCGCCAGCGGGCCGTTGCTCGGGCGCTTCCCGACGCTGGCCGAGATCGGCGACTTCGCAGCCTTTGCCGCCTCGGATCGGGCCGGTGCGATGACCGGTGCGATCGCCAATCTGAGCTGCGGCACGCTGGTCGACTGACCGCTGCCTTGCCAATTCCCGTGTCCCCTGATCTTCTCGGATGGAGAGCGGGGGCACGGACAACATGCTTTTCTTTGTCATCGAGGATTTTCGCGGACGCGACCCGAAGGCGATCTATCGCCGCTTCCGCGACAAGGGACGGCTGGCGCCCGAGGGTTTCCTCGTCCATCACAGCTGGATCGCGGCAGACATGAGCCGCTGCTTCATGCTGGTGGAGGCCGATGACGTGACGCTGCTGCAGCGCTGGGTCGTCGAGTGGGCCGATCTCGTCGTTTTCGAGATCGTGCCGGTGGCATCGAGCAAGGACACCGCCGCAGGGCTCGCGCCCCATCTCTGAGCCGCGTGTGCTCGCGCGCCGTATCAATCGAGACTTGCAAATGCCGCTTGCAAATGACTGGGCGGCTTGTTTTCCTGCCGATGCATTGGAGGCATGCATGCGGCAGATTCTCTTGTTTACAGTTGGCGCACTCGTCGTTGCGTCGCTGAGCTCTGCCTCGGCCGCCGAACGCCGCTGCGGCTGGTATGCAAGCCCGACGCCGGGCAATCTCTGGCTCATCGACAAGGATGCGACCTGGACGATCACCTCGCAGGGCGAGGCTGACGGGCCTGATGCGGCGGGCGCCGACAAGGCACCCGACTTCAACCCCAGGCAGTTCGTCGAAACCAATGTACCGGGGGCCGGATATGGCTATGGCTGTGCCTGCATGACCGTCGAGACCGACGCCAAAAACCAGCGCATCAAAAGGGTCTTCGCCGGTGACATCCTGCCGCTGAACAAGTGCAGGGCCGACAAGTCGTTGCCGCCGCCACCGGATTGAGCCCCGGGGTTTCGGGAATGACGGCCAGTCAACCCGCGCATGGGCCCGACTGAACGGGATGCCGCGAGGCTATCGATGATTGAACGTTAGAGGACACAAGCATGGCATTGAGCGGGGCAAGCAACGACTACCAGCGCAAGCGGCAGCAGGGCGAGAGCGCCAGGGTCGAGTTCGTCGAGCTGTTTTTCGACCTCGTCTTTGTCTTTGCGGTGACGCAGCTGTCGCATTTCCTGCTCAAGCACCTGTCGGTGGCAGGCGCGCTCGAGGGACTGCTGATGCTGGTCGCCGTCTGGTGGGTGTGGAACTACACCGCCTGGGTGACCAACTGGCTCGACCCGCGCAAGGCGCCGGTGCGCGGCATGTTGTTTGCCCTGATGCTGGCCGGCCTGATGCTGTCGACCTCGATCCCCGAGGCCTTCGAGGGGCGTGGCCTGCAATTCGCGCTCGCTTATGTCGCCATGCAGGTTGGGCGCACCCTGTTCGTGATCTGGGCGCTCAAGAACCATAACCGCGACAACTACCTCAACTTCGTCCGCATCGGCCTGTGGCTGGCATTGTCGGGCATTTTCTGGATCGCCGGCGGACTGGCCGAGCCCGAGAACCGTTTCGCGCTGTGGGCGGTGGCACTGCTGATCGAGCTGGTGTCGCCGGCGCTCGGCTTCTGGACGCCCTGGCACGGCGCCTCGTCGACCACGGGCTGGGACGTCGAGGGCGGCCACATGGCCGAGCGCTCGGCGCTGTTCATCATCATCGCGCTCGGCGAATCGATCCTGGTCTCGGGCGTGACCTTTGCCGAGCTCGAACTGAACTGGGTCAATCTGGCGGCATTCCTGACGACGTTCTTCGCCTCGGTGGCAATGTGGCTGGTTTACTTCAACGTCGGGCAGGAACTCGCCCACCACAAGATCGCGGAAGCCGCCGACACTGGGCAGATCGCCCGTATCGCCTACACCTATATCCCGGTCATACTGGTCGCCGGCATCATCGTGGTGGCGGTTTCGGACGAGCTGGTGCTCGCCCATCCGCTCGGCCATGCCGAGCCGGCGCTGATCTGGACGGCGATCGGCGGCTCGGCGCTCTATCTGGCCGGCAACCTGCTGTTCAAGTTCTATGTCGTCGGCCGCGCGCCGCTGTCGCATATCATCGGACTTGGACTGCTTGCCGCGCTGGTGCCTTTCGCCAGCCATATGTCGCCGCTGCTGATCGGGGCGGCGACGACCTTCGTGATGGTGCTGGTGACGATCCTCGAACTGCGCGGCCAGCCGGCCAAGCGGGCGCATTAGGGGCTGGACGAAGAACCGGGGCGGCCAGGCTTCTGGATCGGGACACTGCCTCGTGTAGTATCCCCGGAGGTTTCGCTCCGGGACGTTACGACATGATCCTCATCGGCCAGTATGACAGCCCCTTCGTCCGCCGCGTCGGCATAGCACTTCGGCTCTATGGCCTGCCCTTCAGGCACGAGCCCTGGTCGGCGTTCGGCGACGCTGACAAGATCCGCGCCTACAACCCGCTGACGCGGGTGCCGACGCTGGTGCTCGACAATGGCGAGGTTCTGCTCGACAGCCACATGATGCTCGATTACCTCGACAGCCTGGCGCCGGCGGGCCAGGCGATGTTCCCAAGGGACGAGCCGGCGCGGCACCAGGCGCTCAAGATCACGACGCTGGCCACCGGCGTCGGCGAAAAGGCGGTCAGCCTGTTTTACGAAAAGCGGCTGCATGCGCAGGTGTCGGAGGTCTGGGTCGAGCGCTGCCGCACGCAGATCGCCTCGGTGCTCGCGGTGCTGGAAACAGAGCGTGCCAAACGGGGCGGGGCCTGGTTCGGCGACCGCATCGGCCATGCCGACATCGCCGTGGCCGCCGTGTTGCGCTTCATCAACGACGCGCATCAGGGCCTGCTTGATATGGCTGAATTCCCCTCACTCGCAGCGGACGCCGCACGACTGGAGGCTATGCCGGTGTTCCAGGAGATCAGCCAGGAGTTTATCCCGCCGGCATGAGGGTTGCTACCGGAGCGTGATCCGGCCCGAAAACCGGCATCGACTTCCAGGATCATGCCCGGCCGGTGCGCAGCTTTTCGATCGCAGCAAAGCGCTTGAGGAAGGCGTCCTGCACGCGCTTTGCCGGTTGCGGTGCAAGGTCGAGCCCGTCGGCGGTGATGCCGCGCGGGCGGCCGAAGAATTCGGTCGCCTCAGCAACAGAAAAGCCGGCAAGCAATGTCGCCTCGAAATAGGCCGATATCTGGTCGGCGCGCTTGATGTCCTTCTTCAGGCCCTGGCCGATCTCAGCCGGCAGGCCGAAGCGCAAATGGATAGCGTGCTGCAGACGCTCCTCGCAGGTTTTGTAGCCGCCGCCGACGACCGACTTGAACGGCGAGATCATGTCGCCGATGACGTATTCGGGCGCATCGTGCAGCAGCGCTGCCAGCAGCGCCTCCGGCGATGCGGCCGGCACAATCCGGCGGAATATCTGCTCGACCAGAAGCGAATGCTGCGCCACCGAAAAGGCGTGGTCGCCGGAGGTCTGGCCGTTCCAGCGCGCGACACGGGCGAGGCCGTGGGCGATGTCGGAGATTTCGACGTCGAGCGGCGAGGGATCGAGCAGGTCGAGGCGGCGGCCCGACAGCATGCGCTGCCAGGCGCGGGGCGGGGCGCCGGGACGGTCGGCCATGGCTCAGGCGTCTTCCGCGCTGGCGGCTTCGGGATAGGTGAAGCTGGCCCAGGATGGGATTTCAAGCGACACTGCGACATCGCCGGCGGTGATCTCGCTGCCGGCGTCGAGAGCCGCCTTGACGCGGTCGATACGGGCGATGGCGAGGCCATGTGACCCGGAGGCTGAACCGAGCGCGCCCAAGACCTTGCCGTCGGCCCTGAGCTCGGTGCCGGCGGCGGGGAGGTCCGCGGCGGCGGTGACCAGAAGCACGCGGCGGCGGGCGGTGCCGCGATGCTGCATGCGCGACACCACTTCCTGGCCGATGAAGCAGCCTTTCTTGAAACCGACTCCGCCCATCTGGTCGAGCAGCACGTCATGCGGGAAGGCGTCCGCCAGGGCGTAGTCAGGGCCGCTTTCGGCGACAGCATTGGCGATGCGGAAGGCATGCCAGTCGGCTTCGCCTGCGGTGGCCGCGGGTGCTACGCCATAGTGGCGGAACACCGGCGACGGAAAGCGGCTGTCGCGGACGGTCGTTGTTGAATCAGTTTGCGAAGCGGCTGAATCAGATTGCCACGAAACAGAGACAAGCACCTGATCCTGCTTGGAAATATCTGCCTTGGCGCGCAGCCGGTAGAGCATCAGGCGGCGGACGAAATCGTCCGCTATGTCGGCCCGGCATTCGAGCCTCAATGCGTTCTCGCCGCTGCGCGAGACCAGGAAATCGAACATGATCTTGCCTTGCGGGGCGAGCAGCGCGCCGGGTCTGGCCTCGTTCTGGCCAAGTGCATCCAGGTCGAGCGTCAGGATGTTTTGCAGGAAATGCTCGGCATCGGGGCCGGAAACATCTGTTATGGCGCGGTCTGCGAGGATGGCTGTCGGCATGGACCTGATCTTGCATTTCTGAGAGCCATTACGTAAGCCGCAGGCAATTCCCAGACAAGGGCACGCGCGATGGCAATCACCTTCGATCTCATCCTCAAGGGCGGCACTGTCGTCAATCAAGACGGCACCGGTGTCCGCGATGTCGGTGTGACCAACGGACGGATCGCCGCGATCGGCGATCTGGGCAGCGCCTCCGCCGGCGAGACCATCGATTGCCGCGGCCTGCACATCCTGCCCGGCGTGGTCGACTCCCAGGTGCATTTCCGCGAGCCCGGCCTCGAGCACAAGGAAGACCTGGAGTCGGGATCGCGCGCGGCAGTGCTTGGCGGCGTCACCGCTGTCTTCGAGATGCCCAACACCAATCCGCTGACGACGAGCGAGGCGGCCCTTGCCGACAAGGTCAGCCGTGCCACCGCGCGCATGCATTGCGACTTCGCCTTCTGGGTCGGCGGCACGCGCGAGAATGCCGGCGACGTCGCCGAACTGGAGCGCCTGCCGGGCGCTGCCGGCATCAAGGTGTTCATGGGCTCGTCGACCGGCGACCTTCTGGTCGAAGACGACGAGGGCGTCGCCTCGATCCTGCGCAACACCCGCCGCCGCGCCGCCTTCCACTCGGAAGACGAGTTCCGCCTGCGCGAACGCCTCGGCTATCGTGTCGAAAACGACCCGGCGTCGCACCCGATCTGGCGCGACGAGATCGCCGCCCTGCAATGCACCGAGCGGCTGGTGCGCATCGCCCGGGAAACGCGCGCGCGCATCCATGTGCTGCACATCTCGACGGCGGAAGAAATCGCCTTCCTCGAACATCACAAGGATGTCGCGACCTGCGAGGCGACGCCGCACCATTTGACTATGAGCTCGGACGATTACGCCCGTCTCGGCACGCTTTTGCAGATGAACCCGCCAGTGCGGGCTGCCCGCCACCGCGACGGCATCTGGCATGGCATCAGCCAGGGCGTCGTCGACGTGCTCGGCTCCGACCATGCGCCGCACACGCTCGAGGAAAAAGCCAAGGCCTATCCGGCCACGCCCTCCGGCATGACCGGCGTGCAGACGCTGGTGCCGATCATGCTCGACCATGTGAACTCGGGACGGCTGACGCTGGAGCGTTTCGTCGATCTCGCCAGCCACGGCCCGAACCGCATTTTCGGCATGGCGCGCAAGGGCCGCATCGCTGCAGGCTACGACGCCGACTTCACCGTCGTCGACATGAAGCGCAAGGAAACCATCACCAACGCCCAGGCAGGCTCCAAGGCCGGCTGGACGCCCTATGACGGCAAGCAGGTCACCGGCTGGCCGGTCGGCACCATCGTGCGCGGCATCCGCGTGATGTGGCAGGACGAGATCACCACGCCGTCGCAGGGTAGGGCGGTGGAGTTTTCGGAAGCGGTGGTGCGGTAGATTTCTACCTCCCCCTTGTGGGGAGGTCGGACCGAAGGTCCGGGTGGGGGTATGACGTCGCGTCGCCCCCACCCCGACGCTACGCGTCGACCCTCCCCACAAAGGGGAGGGTAAGGAAAGAGCGTCAATCTCCCGCGACGAAGAAGGCCCAGCGGCCTTCGGGCGTGATGCCGAGGCGGTAGAAGACGTAGGCGCCGTACTGCTTCATGTCTTCGTAGTCGCCGGCGGTGACGATCTTGAACAGTTCGACCTTCTGGCGCGGGTCGAGCTTGTCGAGCGGGATGCCGAAGAAGTAGGGCCAGACATAGAGGTCCTCGTCGGTACCTTCGCCGAGGTGGACGTAGCCGGCGTTCAGGACCTCTTCCATGATGGCGAGGATTTCCTGGCCTTCGCCGTCGCCGGACAAGCCCTTGATGAAGGCGATCGGATCGCCCTCGATGTCGCCGAAGGACAATTGTGGCATCGATTCGCCCTGGCCGACCAGTGGCCGCAGCTTTTCGATGTCGCCGGTCTTGGCGGCCTCGACGAGCAGGGTGCGCATGCGCGCCACCGGCTCGGGCAGGCGGGAGAGATCGTAGACGATTTCGGGAAGCGGGCCGTCCGGATCGAGATTGGGTGCAGCGGGCCCCGTGGCGCCGCCCGGTTCCGTGGGCGTGGCATCCTGCGGCTCGGCCGGCTGCTCGTCCGCCGGTTCTTCGGTGTCTGCAGGCGAGGTGGTCGCCGGCGTCTGGATCGGGTCGGGCATCGGCACCGACTTTTCAGGCGTCGCGTTCTCTTCGGTGGCCGGCTTCGGCGGCATGACCGGCGCCGGGATTTCCTCACGCTTGATTTCGGAGAGCGCGAACGCCGTCGAGGCGTAGAGCGGCAGGACGAGCGAGGCGGCAAGACCGAGAACGGCAAGTCGCAATGCGCCGCGGGGCGCAGTTTCAGTCTTTGGCCGCATCAGATCCCTGGCTCCGGTATTCCCAAGCGCATGCCCCCTCTCGGGCCGACGCTGCAACGCTTTCAATCCGTCTAACCCCGCCCGGAAACCTGTTCCGGTGGCGCGTGGTTACACCGCTAATGTGCCAGCATGATGCCGAAACCGTGTCGGCTAGTCAAAGAAGTGGGGTAGCGCTCAATGCCGCAGGCGCACGGGCTCGAAGTCGCCGGCTTCCACCCTGGCGCGCATGCGGTCGAGCATGGCAAGCGCCGCGCGTTCGCCATTGGCGGCGACGATCTCGGCAAAAGCGGTGGCAAGGGCTGCTTCGGCAATGATTTCCGGCTCGATGCCGGCGGACAGGCCTTCGGCCCACGCCTCATTGTGGCTCTCGACGGCGGTCAGGCGCTTTTCTTCCCGAACCAGGGCGTCGATGTCGCTTACGCTTTGTTCCATTGCGGTCTTTCACCCTGCCCAGTGAACCGATGATTCGGATCAACTTGAGCTATCCCTTTAATGTCCCGTTAAGACACCTAGCACAATCGCCCGTCCGTGTACGGCAGGCAATGCCGGGAAAGTAAATAGCCTGTTAATTACCGAAGCGAGAGGCGATATCCCGGCTGAGCGCCTCGCCTTCCTTCATGTAGCGGCTGATCGCTTCGGTCGCCGAAGGCGTGCAGGCGGTGTAGGTGCCATCGAAGGAGCGGTAGCCACGGTTGAAGCTGGCGATGAACCGGGCGCGTCGTTCCGCCGACGGATTTTCAGCCTGGAGCAGCTTTTCCATCTCGCCGCGCCATTGCGTGCCCTTTTCGCCGCACAAATTACGCAGGAAATGCAGCGATCCCAGAACTTCGGCCAGGCGCATCAATCCCGGCTCGAATGGCGCTTCGACGGCGCGCGCGGGTGCTGCGAACGCAACGGTCGCGGCAAGCGTGATAGTCATGATGTAGGTCGAAGCGCGCATCATAAGCGTTTGTGGCGAAACAATTTGTCGCCTGCAAGGCCGCAGCGTGGCTATCCCAAGCCTATGCAGGTAGCGCGACCTGTCCGCCGAGCAGTTCGAGCACGATTTCGAGCGTCGAATCGGTCAACGGCAGGCGCTCGATCTCGGCGAGGTCGAAATAGGCGGCCTCGTCGGCATCGTCGGCGGCGACCGGTTCGCCCTGGAGGTGACGGGCGCCAAACACCGTGAGCAGGTAGACCGAAGCACCCTCGGCACGGCTGTCGATGAGCAATTCGCGCAATGGCACCAGCGCGCCGACGGCGACGCCCGTTTCCTCCATCAACTCGCGGCGGGCCGCATCCTCGAGCGTTTCGCCAGCTTCGACCCGTCCGCCTGGGAAAGCGTAGAGGCCTTTCGACGGCGCGCGGCCACGGCGAACGAGCATGATCGAGCGGCCGCGCAGGACGGCGACCGAGACGGCGGGAACAATGGTTGCTTGGATCATCAATCTTTTTGCCCGGGGGACGCGTTCCATTGTGGAACAGCCGACCATATCCGCTTTAGCGGTTGCGGCGGGTGCGATCCATCGCCACTTTCAGGCGATGAACTGGAACTTGACCTGATGTGCGGACGCATAGCGGTGCTGGCATCGCCCGACGAGACGTCCGCCTTCCTGGGCGTTGGCGATCTCGAAAGCTTTCCGCCGCGCTACAATGTAGCGCCGACCCAGCCGATCCTGGTGGTGATGTCGGGGCCGCAGCGCCCGCCGGGCTCGAATTTGCCCGACCGCATGGCGCTTTTGGCGCGCTGGGGCCTGATCCCGGCTTGGAACAAGAACCCGGCCGACATGCCGCTTTTGTTCAACGCGCGTTCCGAATCGGCGATCGAAAAGGCTTCGTTCAAGACCGCCATGCGCCACAGGCGTGCGCTGATCCCTGTTTCGGGTTTCTACGAATGGAAAAAGCTGCCGGGCAACCGGCGCCAGGCCTATTGGCTGAAGCCGCGCAAGGGCGGGCTGGTGGCGCTGGCCGGGCTCATGGAGACGTGGAGCGAGCCCGGCGGCTCGGAAATGGATACGGCTGCGATCCTGACCACCGGGGCGAGTGCCGATATCCTGCACATCCACGACCGCATGCCGGTGGTGATCCAGCCCGAGGACTTTGCCCGCTGGCTCGACTGCCGTACCCAGGAGCCGCGCGACGTTGCAGCATTGATGCGGCCGGCGCAGCCCGACTTCTTCGAGCAGATCCCGGTGTCGGAACTGGTCAACAAGGTCGCCAATGTCGGACCGGAGATCCAGCAGCGGGTCGAGCCGCTGCCAGAGGCTGCGCCGGCGAAACCAAAAGTGGAAAAGCGTAAGTCCAGCGACGACGACCAGATGAAACTGTTCTGAGGTCAAGCTAGAACGGCGGCGTGACCCAGTCGATCTTTTCCGCCGCAATCTCCGGTTTCCTGCTTGGCGCGTCGCTGATCATAGCGATCGGCGCGCAGAACGCGTTCATCCTGCGCCAGGGCCTGTTGCGCCAGCACGTCTTCATACTGAGCCTGATCTGCGCCGCCTCGGATGCGCTGCTGATCGGCCTTGGCGTCGCCGGGCTCGGCACGCTGATCGCCCAGTCGCCGCGCCTGATCACAGGGGTGACCGCGGGCGGCGCTCTCTTCTTGTTCACCTATGCTGCTATCGCCTTCCGACGAGCGATGAAGCCGGAAGTGCTGCAGGCAGCCAAGTCTGGCGAAGCCAGGCTCTGGCCAGCCGTCGCCGCCTGCCTCGCCTTCACCTTCCTCAACCCGCATGTCTATCTCGACACGGTGGTGCTGCTTGGCGGCCTTTCGGCCGCCTACGAGGGACAGGCACGCCTGGCCTATGGCCTGGGTGCTGCGTCGGCGTCGTTTGTCTGGTTCTTCGGGCTCGGCTATGGCGCCCGGCTTCTGGAGCCGGTCTTTGCCCGGCCTGCCGCGTGGCGCGTGCTCGACGTCCTGATCGGCCTGGTGATGGCCGCGATCGGCCTGAGCCTGCTAAGCCGCCTTGTTTAGCTTGAGCGGCGTCTTTTCTTTCTTCGGTGCGCAGATCAGCGCAGCCAAAATAGCGGCGGGGCCGATGGCCCGGTAGTGCTTGGTGAGTTCGGCGTGCTGGGCACGCGCTCGTTCGGCTTCGGCTTGTTTTCGTTTCATTGGTCTCTTCCCTAAAGTCAGCTCTATTGAGAGCGGCTGCATTTGCTTACGGATTCGGTCTAATTCGTGGCAGTGCGGCGCCTTTTATCCGGGCGATGTTTCATTACGGTGCCGGGATGTTTAACAAAGTGTTTCAGTACTGCTTCCGTTCCGGTTCCAGCGGTAAAGTTTCATATCGATGCGTCTTGACGGCAACAGCTTCGTGAGGCGATAAAGCCCGTGATGAAAACGTCTTTCGCCATTTCCGGCATTTGCATTATTGGCTAGCGTTCGCGCTGGTCAGGACGTTTTCGCCTCATCTTCACCAAAGACAGGTTGAACGCCCAGGCCAGCAGGCCAGGGGAGTTTTATGTCCGATTCAACGATGAAATCCGGTGCGTTTAGGGGCCTTCGCCTTACCAACACGCTGACGCGCGCGAAGGAAGACTTCGTGCCGATCGATCCGCAAAACGTGCGCATGTATGTCTGCGGGCCGACGGTCTACGACTTCGCCCATATCGGCAATGCGCGCCCGGCGATCGTCTTCGACGTGCTGTTCCGGCTGCTGCGCCATGTCTATGGCGAGGATGCCGTCACCTATGTGCGCAACCTCACCGACCTCGACGACAAGATCAACGCACGCGCGCTTCGCGATTTCCCCGACCTGCCGCTCAACGAGGCGATCAGGCGCGTCACCGAAAAGACGGCCAACCAGTACCAGGCCGACGTCAAGGCGCTTGGCTGCTTGGAGCCGACGGTGGAGCCGCGCGCGACCGAATTCGTGCAGCCGCGCGCCGACGGCCGCGCCGACATGATCACCTTGATTCTGAGCCTCATCGAACGCGGCCATGCCTATGAAGCGCAAGGCGAAGTGCTGTTCGACACCGGCTCGATGGCCGACTACGGGCAATTGTCGAAGCGCAATCTCGACGAACAGCAGGCCGGCGCCCGCGTCGAGGTCGAGGCGCACAAGAAGAACCCCGGCGATTTCGTGCTTTGGAAAGCGTCCTCGGCGGAAGAGCCGGGCTGGGAAAGCCCCTGGGGCCGCGGCCGTCCGGGCTGGCACATCGAGTGCTCGGCGATGGCGTCGGCCTATCTCGGCGAGGTCTTCGACATCCATGGCGGCGGGCTCGACCTGATCTTCCCGCACCATGAGAACGAGATCGCCCAGTCGCGCTGCGCCCACGGCACCGAGGTGATGGCCAACTACTGGATGCATAATGGCTTCCTGCAGGTCGAGGGCCAGAAGATGTCCAAGAGCCTGGGCAACTTCTTCACCATCCAGGAACTGCTGGAGACCGAGAGTTTCGGTGGCCGCAAATGGCCGGGCGAGGTGCTCAGGCTGGCGATGTTGATGACGCATTATCGCGAGCCGATCGACTTCTCCGTGCGCAAGCTGGAAGAGGCGGAGAACACGCTGCGCAAGTGGAAGCGCGCGGCGGATGCTGCGGGCGAGGCGGAAGGCGAGGTGCCCGAGGCGCTGGTTGCCGCGCTGAGCGATGATCTGGCGACGGCAGCGGCGTTCCAGGGGCTGTCGCAACTGGCGGGCGAGGCAAGCGGGAATGTCGAAGCGGCGGCCAATTTGAAGTCTGCGCTGCTGTTCCTGGGCTTTACGTTGGATGCCGTTGAGGTGGACGAGGGGGACGTTGCTGCAATGATCACGCGCCGGCTGGAGCTGATCAACGCCAAGAACTGGGCCGAGGCTGATCGCATCCGCGACGAACTGCTGGCTCGGGGCGTGCAGCTGAGGGACGGCAAGGACCCGGTGAGTGGCGAGCGCGTGACCACCTGGGAAGTGAAGCGGTGATGATGGTGGGGCCGGGCGTGGATAGGGCGGGGCAGTTCGCCCTTCTCTGCCCTGCCTGGTATCTCTCGTCTGAGGGGAGAGATCGCGCTGTGGATTCGGCGGATGGGTTTGTGGGACAGCGCCCCCCTCTGTCCTGCCGGACATCTCCCCCACAAGGGGGGAGATTGGCTGTCACGCCGGTCTTCGCCAATCGCCAACGTTGCAGGAAGGGCGATGTGAGCGCAGCTGCCAATCTCCCCCCTCGTGGGGGAGATGCCCGGCAGGGCAGAGGGGGGCAACGTAGGGCGTCGACCTCACCAAGAGGGCATTGCTGATGCCACACACACCGGTCGCGCCCGCCAACCGCAAGAATGCCAAGTCGATGCGTCGGAAGATGACCGACGCAGAGTTGAAGCTGTGGAATGAGCTGCGTGCACACCGGCTGATGGGGCTCGCATTTCGTCGCCAGTATCCTGTCGCAGGCTACATCGTCGATTTCGCTTGTCCGGCACACAAGCTGATCGTTGAACTGGACGGCTCGCAGCATGCTGAACCGGCCAACGCAGAGGTCGACGCCATCCGAACCCAGCGCCTTGAACAAGACGGCTGGACCATTCTCCGGTTCTGGAACGACGACGTTGTTCGCGATATGGATAGCGTCTGCCAGCACATCGTGATCTCGGCCGGGACGGCCGTCCGCATGAAGGAGGAGTTCGTGCAATGATCGACCATACTGGAATTTCAGTCGCCGATTTCGACAAGGCTCAGGCGTTTTACGACAAGGCTTTCGCGCCGCTGGGCGCGTCGCTGCTGATGATGGTGCCGAGCGAGTATACCGGCGGGGTGAAGGTCGGCGGTTATGGCCGCGAGCGACCGGTGTTCTGGCTGCATGAGGCGGACGCGGGGCCGGGGCGGCACTATGCGTTTACGGCGCGAAGCCGTGCCGAAGTTGATGCGTTTTATGCGGCGGCGATTGCCGCCGGTGGCAAGGACAATGGCGGGCCGGGTCCGCGGCCGCATTATCATCCCGATTACTACGCCGCTTTCGTCTTCGATCCTGACGGCAACAACATCGAGGCGGTGTGCCATGCGCCGGCGTGAGGGAATGTTGCCATGAGCCTGGATAACAAGCCGGTCTATAGCGGCGGCTGCCAGTGCGGCGCGGTGCGCTTTCACGTCGAGGGCGCGCTCGGCGATGCGTCTGTGTGCCATTGCCGCATGTGCCAGAAGGCATTCGGCAATTTTTATGCCCCGCTGGTCTCGGTGCGACAGGCGAAACTGACATGGACGCGTGGCGAGCCGAAGAAATTCCGCTCGTCGAACTTTGCCTTTCGCGGTTTCTGCGGTGAGTGCGGCACGCCGCTGAGCTATGAGGCGCCCGACGGCGTGGCGCTGGCCATCGCCGCCTTCGACGAGCCTGCGGAAATCGCGCCGGCCGTGCAATGGGGTCTCGAGGGCAAGCTGCCTTATGTCGACCACATCCATGAAATGCCTGGCTATTCGACCGAGGACGATCCGGACGCGGCCGATTTCGTCAACGACATCGTGTCGTTCCAGCATCCTGACCACGACACCGACCAATGGCCCCCGGAGGAGCGCAAATGACTGTGATGACCGGTGGGTGTCAGTGCGGTGCGGTACGCTACCGCATCGACCAGGCGCTGGAGAATGCGCATATCTGCCATTGCCGCATGTGCCAGAAGGCATCGGGCAACTACTTCCAGCCGCTGGCGCGCACGCCCAAGGCGAAGTTCTCGGTCACGCGCGGCGAGATCGGCTGGTTCCAGTCGTCCGACATCGTGCGCCGCGGCTTCTGCCGCGACTGCGGCACGCCCTTGCTGTTCGAGGTCGTTGCGCGTGACACGATCAATGTCGTGCTCGGCGCGCTCGACGATCCGGGAGCGGTGAAGCCGACATTCCAGTGCGGATCGGCTGAGAAGATGCCATGGTTCGGCGAACTCGACGCGGTGGAATTGTCGGCGGACGAGAGCGCCTGGTACGCCGCGGTCGCCCCTTCGAACCACCAGCATCCGGACCACGACACTGAACAATGGCCAGCGGAGAAAAGGTCATGACCGAGACTGCAAGGACAGGCGGGTGCCAGTGCGGCGCCGTTCGCTTCCGTATCCACGGAGCGTTGGGGCGCAGCTCGATCTGCCATTGCCGCATGTGCCAGAAACAGTTCGGCTCGTTTTTCGGCGCCTTCGTCGCGGTGCCGGTGGATGGCGTCGAGTGGATCCGCGAGGAGCCGAGCTACTTCCAGTCGTCGATCAACATCGCGCGCGGCTTCTGCCAGCGTTGTGGCACGCCGATGGCCTACAGGCATGCGGAAGGCCTGGAACTGTCGATCGGCTCGTTCGACGACCGTTCCGACCTGGCGCCGACGATCCAGATCAACCACGGCTTTCGCCTGCCGTGGGTCGAGACGATCTTCGACCAGCCCGTGCTCGACAATCCCGACTACTACCAGCGGCAGGAGCAGATCATCTCCTTCCAGCATCCCGATGAAGAAACGGCCAACTGGCCGGAGCATGGACTGAAACTATGAGCGACGAACTGCGCGGCCTCTATCCCGAGATCGAACCCTTCGACAGCGGCATGCTCGATGTCGGCGACGGCCATCAGGTCTATTGGGAGCGTTCGGGCACCAAGGGCGGCAAGCCGGCGGTGTTCCTGCATGGCGGCCCGGGCGGCGCGACCTCGCCAAAGCATCGTCGGCTGTTCGATCCAGCCCTGTACGACATCATGCTGTTTGACCAGCGCGGCTGCGGCAAATCGGTGCCGAATGCCTCGCTCGAGGCCAATACGACCTGGCACCTGGTCGCCGACATCGAGCGGCTGCGCGAGATGGCCGGCCACGACCAATGGCTGGTGTTCGGCGGCTCGTGGGGATCGACACTGGCGCTTGCCTATGCCGAGACTCACCCCGAGCGCGTCAGCGAACTGGTGGTGCGTGGCATCTACACGCTGACCCGCGCCGAGCTCGACTGGTATTACCAGTTCGGCGTCTCCGAGATGTTTCCCGACAAGTGGGAGCGTTTTGTCGCCCCGATCCCCGAGGCGGAACGCGGCGACATGATGGGCGCATACCGCAAGCGCCTCGTTGGCGACGACCGCAAGGCCAAGGTCGAGGCGGCGCTGGCATGGAGCCTGTGGGAAGGCGAGACGATCACGCTGCTGCCCGACCCCGATACCAGCGGCAAGTTCGGCGAGGATGACTTCGCTGTCGCTTTCGCTCGCATCGAAAACCACTATTTCGTCCATGCCGGCTGGATGGACGAAGGCCAGCTGATCCGCGACGCCCACAAGCTGCATGACATTCCCGGCGTCATCGTCCATGGGCGTTATGACATGCCGTGCCCGGCCAAATATGCCTGGGCGCTGCACAAGGCATGGCCGCAAGCCGAGTTCCATCTCATCGAGGGCGCCGGTCACGCTTATTCGGAGCCGGGCATACTGAACCAACTGGTCAGGGCGACCGACAGGTTCGCAGGGAAATGACAATGGCACGCGAACGCATCTATCTTTTCGACACGACATTGCGCGACGGCCAGCAGACGCCGGGCATCGACTTTTCCGTCGAGGACAAGATCGCGATCGCCGATATGCTCGACGAGTTCGGCCTCGATTATGTCGAGGGCGGCTATCCCGGCGCCAACCCGACCGACACGGCGTTCTTCCAGGAGAAGCGGACGAAGCGGGCAAAGTTCGTCGCCTTCGGCATGACCAAGCGGGCAGGGGTGTCGGCTTCCAACGACCCGGGCCTCGCCACATTGCTGCAGGCGAAGGCTGACGGCATCTGCTACGTCGCCAAGAGCTGGGATTATCACGTGCGCGTCGCCCTCGGCGTGACCAATGAGGAGAACCTCGAGTCGATCCGCGCTTCGGTCGAGGCGGCCGGCGCCGCCGGCAAGGAGCCGATGGTCGACTGCGAGCATTTCTTCGACGGCTTCAAGGCCAATCCCGACTACGCGCTGGCCTGCGCGCGGACGGCCTATGACGCCGGCGCGCGCTGGGTGGTGCTGTGCGACACCAATGGCGGCACCCAGCCGTCGGAGGTGCGCGAAATCGTTGCCAGGGTGATCGCTTCAGGTATTCCGGGCGCCCATCTCGGCATCCATGCCCATGACGACACCGGCCAGGCGGTGGCCAATTCCCTGGCCGCCATCGAGGCCGGCGTGCGCCAGGTGCAAGGCACAATCAACGGCATCGGCGAGCGTTGCGGCAACGCCAATCTGATCACCATCGTGCCGACGCTGGCGCTGAAACCGCATTTTGCCGAGCGTTTCGAGACAGGCATCTCGGCTGAGGCTTTGGCTGGCATCTCCCGCCTTTCGCGCGCGTTCGACGAACTGCTCAACCGCGCGCCCGAAGCGCAGTCGCCTTATGTCGGGGCATCGGCCTTTGCCACCAAGGCGGGTATCCACGCCTCGGCCATCGCCAAGGAGCCCAAGACCTACGAGCACGTGCCGCCGGAGATGGTCGGCAACCGCCGCAAGGTGATGGTGTCGGACCAGGGCGGCAAGGCCAATTTCATCGCCGAACTCAGGCGGCGCGGCATCGACGTGCCCAAGGACGACCGCCGGCTCGACTCGCTGATTGCAGTGGTCAAGGAGCGCGAGGCTGAGGGCTATGCCTATGAAGGGGCGGACGCCAGCTTCGAGCTTCTGGCACGGAGCATGCTGCACACGGTTCCGGAATTCTTTCGGGTGACCTCGTTCCGCTGCCTCGTCGAGCGGCGCTTCGATGCCAACGGCAATCTCAAGACCGTTTCGGAAGCCGTGGTGAAGGTCATGGTCGACGGCGGGGAGAAAATGTCGGTGGCCGAGGGCGACGGGCCGATAAATGCGATCGACATCGCGCTGCGCAAGGATCTGGGCAAGTTCCAGGACGAGATCGGCGACCTCGAACTCGTCGACTACAAGGTGCGTATCCTCAACGGCGGCACCGAGGCGATAACGCGCGTCCTCATAGAATCGCATGACAGCACCGGCGCGCGCTGGTGGACGGTCGGCGTGTCGACCAACATCATCGACGCCTCGTTCCAGGCGCTGATGGATTCGATCATCTACAAGCTGATGAAGAACCGCGAGATGGCCGGGCTGGTGGCCGCGGAATAGCCACTGCTTAAGGGGTATGGGCCAGCGATACATGCTGGCCCGACTGATTGATCCATCAACGAAAAGCGGCTGGACCATCAGTATTTTGAAATGGCTTGCGTAGCCGGGCGGGCGCATAGGTTCGCGCCATGAGCACGAGCACGCCTGCGATCACCAAGGACGAAGCCACCCGCGGCTTCCTGTTTGCCCTTTCGGCCTATCTGATGTGGGGCTTTTTGCCCTTCTACATGAAGGCCGTGGCCCATATTCCAGCGCCTGAAGTCATCGCGCACCGCATCACCTGGTCGATTCCGATCGCGGCTCTGTTGTTGTGGTGGCTTGGCCGAACTGCCGACATCGGAACGGCCCTGCGCACCCCGCGCACGCTGGCCATGGGCACGCTGACGGCAACGCTGATCACCATCAACTGGGGCGTCTATGTCTGGGCGATCGGCAACGACCGGGCGCTCGAAACAGCGCTCGGCTATTACATCAACCCGCTGTTTTCCGTATTCCTGGGCGCCATCGTGCTGGGCGAAAAGCTGACCCGCGCGCAGATGGTGGCGATCGGTCTGGCAACGGTTGCGGTCGCGCTTTTGACCTGGGAAACGGGCGGCTTGCCCTGGGTGTCGATCGTGCTCGCGCTGTCCTGGGGCTTCTACGCCCTGTTCAAGAAGACGTTGCCGATCGGCCCCGCACAGGGCTTCTTCCTCGAAGTGCTGATCCTCGGCATCCCGGCGCTCATCTACATCGTCTACCTGCAGGCGACCGGCGTCGGCCATTTCGGCACCACCGGCATGACCGACGTCTGGCTGATGCTCGGCTGTGGCATTGTCACCGCCGTGCCGCTGATCCTGTTTGCCAATGGCGCCAAGCTTTTGAGGATGTCGACGATCGGCATCATGCAATACATCGCCCCGACGATGATCTTCGTCATCGCCATCTTCATCTTCAAGGAGCCATTCTCGAGCGAACGCGCTGTGGCGTTCGGCCTGATCTGGGCGGCACTGGCGATCTATACGTGGTCGATGTTTTCGGAGCGTGGCAAGAACGGCTGATGTTCAGGCGAGGCCGGCCTGCAAAGGTCGGCTTCCTGCGATTCCGGTACTCGCGTAGCTGAATGCAGGCATTTTGGGCTCGGCCTGACCTGAAACAGACCGAGCTTGCTTCCGCTTCGGCGCGGAAGCCTACATCTTGTCGATGAGCGACTGCACGCCTTCGGTCGGGGTCGAGTCGGAGCCGGCCGCGACCATGATGGCCGAGACCACCGCTTCCGGCTCGTCGACAACCAGCGGCTGCACGAGATGTGCGGTGTGGACAAAGCCCTCGGTCTTCATGTGATCGAGCAGCGACAGCATCGGATCCCAGAACCCCTTGACGTTGGCGAACACGATCGGCTTGCGGTGATGGCCGAGCTGCGCCCAGGTCATGATCTCGACGATCTCCTCGACCGTGCCGATGCCGCCGGGCAATGCCACGAATGCGTCCGATTTCTCGAACATCATGTGCTTGCGCTCGTGCATGTTGTCGGTGATGACGAGCTCGTCGAGCCGGGTCAGCGCACTTTCCGTCGCTTCCTTGTTCATCAGGAAGCGCGGAATGATGCCGGTGACCTTGCCACCGGCGCGCAGCGCGCCATCGGCAACCGCGCCCATGATGCCCTTGGTGCCGCCGCCGTAGACCAGCCTGACGCCAGCCTTGGCGATCGAATGACCGAGCAGGTGCCCGGCCTTGATGTAGACCTCGTCGCGGCCCGGCGAGGAGCCACAATAGACGCAGATGGATCGAATCTTGTTCATCGGTTGATTGGGTATTGCCTCCACAGTCAGGGTCAAGCCCGAACGGGGCTTTTTCTTGTCGCTGCCGGCAAAACAAGGTAGACCCGGCGGGCGGCTAGGGGCAGAGAAATATGGCTATTAATCCGTTGAAGATATTCCTACTCGCAGCAGGCGGCTCGGCCGCTGCTGCGACTGTTGCGTATGTGTCCGGGGCACTCGATCCCTATCTTGCGCCGCCCGCCGCGATCGCGTCCCTGCCGGCACCCGCGGCAACGACGCCAACCGGCGACAAGCCGGCAGCCGGCGCGCCGGCTACGACCACGGTCGCGCCGGCGCCAGCTGCGCCTGCCGCTGCGGCCGCCGCAGTGGTTGCGCCGTCGTTCGATGTGGTGCGTGTCGAAAACAACGGCTCCGTTGTCATCGCCGGCAAGGCTGCCGGAAATTCCAAGGTCGAGATCGTGACTGGCTCGAAGGTCATCGGCGCGGCGGTTGCCGGCGCCGACGGCGACTTCGCCGTCGTGCTCGACGATCCGCTCAAGCCTGGCGACTACCAGATCGTGCTGCGCGCGACTGCCCCCGACAATGTGGTGGCGACTTCGACCGAGACGGCAGTAGTGTCGGTGCCGTCGGATCCCAGCGGCCAGGTACTGGCCCTGGTCGAGGAACCTGGCAAGCCATCCCAACTGATCACCGTGCCTAAGCCGGCCGATGCGCCCTCGGCACCGGCGACGCCGGAGCAGCAGGCAAGCGCACCGTCAGCCACTCCGGCGGCGCCTGTTACGGCGGAGCCCGCGCCGGCGAAATCGGAAGCGCCGGCTGCGCAGGTCAAGGTGGCCGTCGAGGCCGTCGAGATCGAAGGCAAGAAGATCTTCATCGCCGGTTCGGCGGATGCCGGGCGCAAGGTGCGCGCCTATGCCAACGAGATCCTGATCGGCGAGACGCTGACGTCGCCCGAAGGCCGCTTCCTGATCGAGGCCGAGCGCGATTTGCCTGTCGGCGACTACATCATCCGCGTCGACGCGCTCGAGCCCAATGGCGCCAAGGTCGTGGCGCGCGCCGCCGTGCCGTTCCAGCGCGAGCCGGGCGAAGCAGTGGCAGCCGTTGCGCCGCAGCCGAAGGCACCTGCAGCTCCAGCCGATGCCACTGCTGCGCCAGCGGCCGAAGCCAAGACGACGATGTCGGGCGAAGTGCCGGCAGCTCCATCCACGGTTGCGCCAGCGGCGGAAGCCACGGCACCGGCTCAGGCACCGGCTGCAACGGCCGACAAGCCGGCCGAGGTTGCCGCAGCATCGGCAGCGCCAGAAACGACGGCGCCCAAGCTCGAGGCGGTCGATGGCGCCGTCATCATCCGTCGCGGCGATTCGCTGTGGCGCATCTCGCGCCGTGTCTATGGCCACGGCGTGCGTTATTCGAACATCTATCTCGCCAACCAGGATCAGATTCGCGATCCCGACCGCATCTGGCCGGGGCAGGTGTTCCGCGTGCCTGAAAAGTCCAAGGAAGGCGAGGCCGCCGACATGGGCGCCATGGGCGCGCAGGCGATGCCGGCGCCCAAGCCGTAAGCGCAGGAACGGCTTTCCGGACAATCCGGGTTGATTGGAAAGAGTTCATCGTCTATCGTCGATATACGATGAACTCTTTCTCTGACACCTCATCCTGCTGCGCGCCCGTCAAGGACGTGACCCAAAAGCTTGCCGCGCTGTCGCATCCAGCACGGCTCGAAATCCTGAGATGCCTGGCCGGCGGCAGGTCATGCTGCTGCAAGGAAGTGGTCGATCAGCTCGACCTCGCCCAGTCGACCGTCTCGCAACATCTGAAAATCCTCGTCGAGGCCGGACTGGTCCGCTACGCGCCGGAGCGGCAACGCTCGCGCTATCAGATCGACCAGGCGGCATTGGCCGCCGTCTCGGCGTCCGTGTCGGCGCTCGTCGACTCCTGCTGCGCTGTCGAAGGCGCGGACATCTAATCAAGGCAAGCACAGTGGCCAGCAAAACAGTATCCGCCGAACGCGGCTCGACCTTCAGCACCATCAGGAACCTCTGGCCCTATATGTGGCCGGAAGACAGGCCGGACCTCAGGGCGCGGGTGGTGTGGGCGACAGTGTTCCTGTTCGTCGCCAAGCTGACGCTGGTGGCCGGGCCATACTTCTTCAAATGGGCGACGGACGCGCTCGCCGGCGACCAGCGCACGCCGCTGCCGCTGCCGGCTTTCCTGGTGGCGCCGGTGATGCTGGTGATCGCCTATAATTTCGTGCGCATTGTCCAGCTTGGCTTCAACCAGCTGCGCGACGCGCTGTTTGCCCGCGTCGGCCAGTATGCGGTGCGGCAGCTTGCACACCGCACCTTCGTGCATATGCACCAGTTGTCTCTGCGCTTCCATCTCGAGCGTCGCACCGGCGGGCTGTCGCGCATCATCGAACGCGGCACCAAGGGCATCGAGACGATCGTCCGCTTCACCATCCTGAACACTGCGCCGACGGTGCTGGAATTCGGGCTGACCGCCGGCATCTTCGGCTTCGCCTATGGTTGGAAATATGTGGCGGTGGTGGCGGTGACGGTGTGGCTCTACACCTGGTTCACGGTGTGGGCGAGCGACTGGCGCATCGGCATCCGTCGCGAGATGAACGATTCCGACACCGACGCCAACACCAAGGCGATCGATTCGCTGCTCAACTTCGAGACGGTGAAATACTTCAACAACGAGAGCATGGAAGCCGAGCGCTTCGACCGCTCGATGGCGCGCTACGAGACGGCGGCGACCAGGATCTGGACCTCGCTTGGCTGGCTCAACTTTGGCCAGGGCGTCATCTTCGGCATCGGCATGACCATTGTCATGGCCATGTCGGCGATGGAGGTAATGGCCGGCACCCAGACCGTCGGCGATTTCGTCTTCATCAACGCCATGCTGATGCAGCTTTCGGTGCCGCTCAATTTCATCGGCTTCATCTATCGCGAAATCCGCCAGGGCCTGACAGACATCGAGCAGATGTTCGACCTGCTCGACGTGAGCCAGGAAGTGGTCGACAAGCCTGATGCCAAGGCGCTTGTCGTCGGCTCGGGCCGGGTCGAGTTCCGCGACGTGCATTTCGCCTACGATCCGAACCGCCAGATCCTGAAGGGCGTGAGCTTCGAGGTGCCGGCGGGCAAGACGGTGGCAATCGTCGGGCCGTCGGGCGCCGGCAAGTCGACGATCTCCAGGCTCCTGTTCCGCTTCTACGATATCCAGCAGGGCGCGATCCTGATCGACGGCCAGGATATCCGCGATGTCAGCCAGCAGAGTCTGCGCGGCGCGATCGGCATGGTGCCGCAGGACACGGTGCTGTTTAACGACACCATCGCCTACAACATCCGCTATGGCCGGGTGAACGCCGACGAGGAGGATGTGCGCAAGGCAGCCGATCTGGCGCAGATTTCGAGCTTCATCCAGCGTCTGCCCGACGGCTACAAGGCGATGGTCGGCGAACGCGGGCTGAAGCTCTCGGGTGGCGAAAAGCAGCGCGTGGCGATAGCGCGCACCATCCTCAAGGCGCCGCCGATCCTGATGCTGGACGAGGCGACTTCGGCGCTCGACACCCAGACCGAGCAGGAAATCCAGAGCGCGCTCGACCAGGTCAGCAAGGGCCGCACCACGATCGTCATCGCGCATCGCCTGTCGACGGTGATTTCCGCCGACGAGATCATCGTGCTCGCCGATGGCGGCATCGCCGAACGTGGCACCCATGCCGAGCTCATGGGGAAGGGCGGGCTTTATGCCGCGATGTGGGATCGCCAGCGCGAGGCGACCGAAGCCGAGGAGCGCCTGCGCCAGGCCCGCGAAGGCGACGAGCTTGGCGTCGTCGTGCGCCGCCGCACGCCCGAGGTCGCGAACGAAGCGGAGTGAGTGGCCGTTCCGGGCCGCCGGGTTCGCGTGATCAATTGTAATGCGAGCGGCGATAACGCCGCTCGTGGCCCGCGATAGCGGTGGGCGCTGCCAATGCCGCGTTGCGGCTAGTCGTCGTTTCCGGTAAGCACTCCGGGACTTCAACAGCAACGGCCTCCACTTCATGAGCATAGCCGACACGATCCGCAACGCCTTCGTTCCGGTCCATCGCGAGGGGTATCCCTTCATTGCCGGATTTGCGGCGGTTGCCGTCCTGCTGGGCTTCTTTTCCACTTCGCTGTTCTGGATCGGGGCGATTCTCACCGCCTGGTGCGCCTATTTCTACCGTGACCCCGAGCGCGTGACGCCTGTCGACGACAAGCTCGTGGTAAGCCCCGCCGATGGCGTAGTCTCGGCCGTGGGCCCCGCCGTGCCGCCGCGCGAGCTCAATCTCGGCACCGCGGAAATGACCCGTATCTCGGTGTTCATGAATGTCTTTTCCGTCCACGTGAACCGGGCGCCGGTGCGTGGCAAGATCGTGCGAATTGAACACCGTCCGGGCAAGTTCCTCAACGCCGAGCTCGACAAGGCAAGCCAGGAAAACGAGCGCAACGGCATCGTCATCGACAGCCCCAACGGGCAGGTGGCGGCAGTGCAGATCGCCGGTCTCGTGGCTCGCCGCATCCTGTGCTGGGCCGATGTTGGCGGCAACATCGCCGTTGGCGAGCGTTTCGGCCTTATCCGCTTCGGCTCGCGCGTCGACGTATTCCTGCCCACCAACGCAGTCGTCCGCGTCGCCGTCGGCCAGACTGCCGTTGCCGGCGAAACCATCCTCGCCGAATTCGGCGGCACGAGCCACGCACCTTTGGTGCGGGTCTCCTGAGGGCGGCGGCGGTGTCATCCTTCAAACCCTTTGAGCCCCATGGCCGCGGCGGCCCGCGCATCCGCGAAATCCCGCTGCGCATGGTCCTGCCCAACCTGATCACCGTGCTGGCGATCTGCGCCGGCCTGTCGGGCATCAGGCTCGCCTTCGAGGGCCGGTTCGAATCGGCTGTGGTGATGGTGCTGCTGGCGGCTTTTCTCGATGGCATCGACGGCCGCCTGGCACGGATGCTGAAGGCGACGTCGAAGTTCGGCGCGCAGATGGATTCGCTCGCCGACATCGTCAATTTCGGCGTCGTGCCGGCGCTGGTGCTGTATGCCTACCTGCTCGACAAGGCCGGTTCGCTTGGCTGGATCGGCACGCTGTTGTTCGTCATCGCCTGCGGCCTCAGGCTTGCGCGCTTCAACGTGCTCGACGAGGATCTCGATCGCCCGGCCTGGCAAGCGGAGTATTTCGTCGGCATTCCTGCGCCGGCCGGCGCCCTTGTGGTGATGCTGCCGATGTATATCGGCTTCCTGGGGGTCGAAGGCACCCGTACGCTAGCCTACGTCGCCACCGCCTTCACCATTCTCATCGCCTTCCTGCTGGTCAGCCGGCTGCCGATCTATTCCGGCAAGAAACTGAAGATTAAACGCGAGCACCTTCTGCCGGTAATGCTGCTGGCGGTGTTTTATGTGCTGCTCGTGACAGTCTATCCCTGGCAGACATTGTCGGCCTCGGTGGGCGCCTACCTGCTGTTTTTGCCGCTCAGTGCCAGCGCCTATGCGCGCCGCGCCAAGATCGAGGGTGCCTCCGCGGCAGCGGCCGAAGCGGCAGCAGCCGAAGCCCCCGTCGAACCCAAGCCCGAGGCCTAGGCAGCCAGCCCGAGTTGGTCGAGCGCCAGGCGGCGGGCGGCGACATAGTCGGTCTTGCCCGAGCCGAGCACCGGGATCTCGTGTACCTTGATGATGTCGTGCGGCACCATCAGCTCAGGGGCGCCGGCCTGCTTGCCATAGACGCGCAACGCTTCGGGATCGGCATTGCCGGCGGTTGTGACCAGAACGATGCGCTCGCCCCGGCGCTTGTCGGGCACGGCGACCGCGGCGTGACGCTGTTCCGGCCATAGCGCCTGCACCAGCATCTCGACGGCACCCAGCGACACCATCTCGCCGGCGATCTTGGCAAAGCGCTTGGCCCGGCCACGTATTGTGACAAAGCCCTCGCGATCGACAGAAACGATATCGCCGGTATCGAGCCAGCCTTCGAGCGGCTGCAATTCGCCCGGCCGGTCTGATGTCATGTAGCCCATCATCAGATTGGGGCCGGTGAGCCATAGCTGGCCGCCATCGGCAACGCCCTCGACCTCTTCGAGCCGCATCCGCATGGCAGGCAACAGGCGTCCGACCGTACCGTCGCGGCCATGCGTCGCCGTATTGACGGCAACGACGGGGGCGGCCTCGGTCAAGCCGAAACCCTCGATGATCTCGGCGTTGAAGCGGGTGCGCCAGACCCGGCGCGTCTCTGCCCGGACCGGCTCGGCACCGGCAACGATGAAGCGCAGGCTGGAAAAGTCGCCATCCTCGGCGGTGCGGGCATAAGCGGCGAGGAAGGTGTCGGTGCCGAACATGATCGTCGGACGGATCTTGCGCGCGACATCGGGGATGATCTTGTAGTGCAGCGGCGAGGGATAGAGGAACAGCCTGATGCCGGTCAGAAGCGGCAGGATGGTGCCGCCGGTGAGGCCGAAGGAGTGGAATACCGGCAACACGTTGAACAGCTTGTCTTCAGGCGAGATGCTGATGCGCGCCTCGGCCTGCATGGCGTTGGCGACGAGGTTGCGATGTGACAGGACAACCGCCTTGGGTGTGCCTTCCGAGCCTGAGGTGAACAGGATGACGGCGGGCTTCGACGCGTCCTGCTGATATAGCGGGCGGCGCCACTGCAAAGCGGCGGAGAGCTTTTCCGAGGTCGTTATGCTGTCGCGCAGCTCTTCCAGCCAGACGATCCTTGCGCCGGCCTGCTCGGCGGCAGCGACCACGTCGCCGAGATCGGCCTTCTGGATGAAGGCGCGCGAGGAGACGATGGTCTTGATCACGGCTGTCTTCACCGCCGAGGCGACGTTGGCGCTGCCTGCGGTGTAGTTGATCATCGCGGCGACGCGACCCGCCGAGATCAGGCCGAGCATGGCCAGGACAACGCCGTTGGCGTTGGGCAGCAGGATGCCGACAGCCTCGCCTGGGCTGGACAGCGCTTCGAAACGCCTGCCGAGCACGCGCGCGCCGGTCAAAAGCTTAAGGTAGCTCAAGGCGCCGGTGACCACGTCCTCGACGATCAGCCGCGAGGGGCCGTAGCGGTTGGCGGCGTCGACCATCGAGCCGAACACGCCCCGGTCGAGATCGGTGCCGGCAAGCCGCGCTTCGGCAACGCGGTCGAACAGGGCGTTTGCCGTTGTGGTCTGGCTGTAGCCGGCGCGCTGCAGCAGTTCGGCCATGGTCATTGGCGCCAGTGCGACGATCCTGAGCCGCTGGAACCACTGGCGCGGCGCGCGTTCGGCAGGTGTCAGTGAAAACGGCAGGTGGCGGGCACCGCTGACGAAGATCGGCACGATGCGGGCATCGGCCTGCATGGCGATGCGGGCGACGGCGCGGAACAGCCGGAACGCCTTGACGTCAGGCTCGACGGTATCGGGCAGGTAGACGGCGAGGCGACCTTTGCCGCGCAGCACGCGCACCAGGCGGCGGCTGACGAAGACATGCTCGGCGTTGAAGGCGATGGTTCGGCCAAGCTCACGCCACGGCTCGAGCCAGAAGGCTTTGGCCGAGGCGTCGTCGAGGATGTGCAGCGTCTGCTCGGGCAGCAGCGAAAGCATCAGCGCCGGTTCGAGGCGCGACTGGTGCGAGATGACGTAGATGACCGGAGCGTCGGCGTCGCGCGCCTGACGCATGGCGCCATCTTGCACCCGGTAGATCAGCTTGAGCGGCAGATAAAGCAGGGCCTGGCGGAAGCGGATGCCGCGTCCGTGCATCAAAACACCGGCGGCAAGCATCCATGCCGCGATGAAGCCGAGCACAATTGCACTGGCCAGGACCATGCCGCACCTCCCAATGCACGCGAAGCCCACCGCGCGCACCGAAACTAGACGATGACGACGCAAGGTCAATGCGCATCATCATCCCACCATCCTCCTCGACGTCAGGACAGGAAAAAGCCGGTCTTGCGACCGGCTTAAGCAAAGGGACGGGTGGAGGGGATGGGGGATGGGGCAACCCGTCCTGAGCACAAGAACGCGGTCGCTAACATTTGGTTCCGCGCTGATCAGGCTTTTTGCGATTCTTTTTCGATCAGGCGGGGTGGAGTGGCTGTGTCGCGGGCATTTGCCCAGTCGCGCCAGGCGTGCCAGAACACCGCCGCAAGCACGATAGCCCCGCCGACAAGGCTCGCCACCGGTGGCAATTCAGCCAGGAACAGCCAGGCAAAGAAGATGCCGCATGGCACTTCGGCTGTACCGAGCAAGCCGGCTTCGGCTGCGGGAATGCGGCGCGCGCCCTCGGTCCACAAGACGACGGCCAGTGCGAAGGTGAAGCCAAAAATGATGAGCGGTGGAATGCTGCCTTGCGGCACGGCGAGCGGATCGGTGACGAACCAGGCCGGAATGATGCCGAGAAAGGCCGAAACTGCGCCTGCCCAGACGACCGGGGCGTTGCGAAAACGACGGACAAGGGCGGCGTAGAGCGCAAACAGGAAGGTCATCAGCAGTGCCAATGTGTCGCCGAAGGCATGGCCGCCACCGAGCCCGGACCAGACCATGACCGCGACACCGACAAGGCACACGACGGCGGCTGCTGCTGTCTGGCGCCGGAACACTTCGCCGACGATCAGCCAGGCGAGCAGGGCGACGACAAACGGCACGGTGGCGTAGATGACCACGACATTGGCGACATAGGTGTTCTTGAAGGCGGCGATGAAGGCGATGCTGGAGATAGTACCAAGCACGGCCAACACCCAGCCTTGCCAGCCGAGATGCAGGCTTTCGCCGGCGCCGTTTCGCCGCCGCCACAGGACATAGGCCAAGATCAGCAGGCCGCCGATCAGCCCGCGCCAGGAGGTGATGGTCAGCGGGTCGGCGTCGATCGACTTTGTCAGGATGCCGGCAAGGCCGAACACGGCGGCTGACGAGGCGACAAGCACCATGCCAAGCCGTTGCTGTGCAGCGGTGTCGGTCGCGGTCATTACCATTGCCTCCCTGAAGGTGAGCCTAACCTATCCCCGCGCCACTGACAGCCTCCTGTCAGGAGACCGGCGCAGCTGTGCTAGGATGGCGCGACTTGTCTGTCCGGGAGAAAGTGATGGATGCCGCACAGTTGAAGGCGCTTCAGACGCCGATGAAGGATGCCTATCGCGAGGACGCCGGGCGCGCTCTGATCACGCTTCGGGCACGCGGTAACGTCGACGATCAGTCGATTTCCTGCAAGGTCGATACCGGCCGGGCGATCGTCACCGCCGGCCTGCATCCGGCGACGGGTGGCAGCGGCATGGAGCTGTGCTCGGGCGACATGCTGCTCGAAGCGCTGGTGGCCTGTGCCGGCGTGACCTTGAAGGCAGTGGCGACGGCGCTCGAATTCCGCCTTGGCCAAGCAGTGGTGTCGGCCGAGGGCGATCTCGATTTTCGCGGCACCCTCGGTGTCGCCAAGGATGCTCCGGTCGGCTTCCGCGCCATCCGGCTCACCTTCAAGCTCGACACCGACGAGCCGCAGGAGCGCATCGATGCGCTGATCAAGCTGACTGAACGCTACTGCGTTGTGTTCCAGACGCTGAACGTCCGGCCGGAACTGTCGGTTTCGGCCGAACGCTAGCTGTGTCGGCCTAATTGGCGGCGAAGCAGTAGAACAGGCCGTCGCCGCCGGTTCCCTTCAGCGCTTCCTGGCTGCAGCCGCCGCGCGAGGCATGCGATGAGTTCCACGATTTGGCGGCCGCCGAATCGTCGAGACCCATGCGGTCGTGGTGGCCCATCATGGCCGCACCCTCGGTGCCGTCGAGGGTCCAGTCGCCGCAGGATTGGTCGGCTGCCTTGGTGCCGTCGGGCATCGAGCCGGTCAGGATGTCGTGCTTGTTGGGCTGGTCGCCGCGGCCATTGATGGAATTGCCCTTCTCGTCGAGGGCGGTTTCCTTGTTGATGTTGTTGGCGTCGCTGTGCAGCGAGGCGACGTCGTCGGCGATCTTCTGTCCCTTGGCGTTGACCCATGGGCCTTTGCCGATGCGGTCCTTGGCGTCAGCATCCTTGGTCGAGAGATAGGCGTGCCAGGTCTTGCCGGTGGAGCCGGCAGCTTCGGCCAGGCTCTGGCAATGGGCATCGGCACCGGCGAGGCCGCCGAGATTGGCGCCCTTGCCGAGGCCGGCGCTGGTGACGAAGAAGCTCATCGTGCCGTCCTGGGCACTGGCGGCCGACAGACTGGCGAACAGCACCGCAGACATGACGAGAATGCGTTTCATGAAGTGGTCCTCCCTCATTTTCTTGATTGAGGGCTGCAAAACTAGGACTGGCCGAAATCACCGGCCAATCACGCTTGCGTGTCGCCTACATCGGCCAGACGAGCATCAGCATCGGCACGGCGACAATGATCACCAGCAGCGACAGGGGCAGGCCAAGGCGCGGATAGTCGGAGAAGCGGTAGCCGCCGGGGCCCATCACCAGCGTGTTGCACTGGTGCCCGATGGGGGTCAGGAAGTCGCAGCCGGCGCCGATCGCCACCGCCATCAGGAAGGCTTCGGGGCGAAAGCCCAGCGTGGTGGCGAAGCTCGCAGCAATGGGGGCGACCACCAGAACGGTCGCGGCATTGTTGAGGAAGGGCGTGACCGCCATGGCGACGATGAGGATCAGCCCCAGTGCGCCGGCAGGCGGCAGTGTCGAGGCGAATTCGGCGAGCCAGGCGGAAATGATGTCGGTGGCCCCAGTCCGCCGCAACGAGTCGCTGACGGGAATGAGGGCTGCCAGCATGACAAGTATCGGGCCGTCGATGGCACCATAGACCTCGCGCAATGGGATGACGCGGAACAGGACCATGGCGACCGCAGCCGTGAAGAAGGCGAGCGCCACCGGCAACAGGCCAAGGGCGGTAGCGGCCATCGCCGCGACCAGGATGGCGAGCGGAACAATGCCACGGCGAACGCTGCCGAGCAGGATAGACCTTTCGGCCAGCGGCAGGCAGCCGAGCTCGCGCAAGATGTCGGGCAGGGTCTGCCGATTGCCCTGGAGCACCACCACGTCGCCCATGCGCAGCGTGACCGCGCCGAGCCGCTCCTGGATGCGCTCGCCCTTGCGGCTGACGGCGAGCAGATTGACGTTGAAGCGGTCGTAAAGCGCAAGACGCTGCGCCGAGCCGCCGATCAGGCTGGAGTTTTCGCCGATCACCGCTTCGACTGCCGCCGCGGCGTGCTTGCCGCCGGCGGAGTCGCGGCTGCCGGTGACGCTGAGCTTTGCCTGGGTGACGATGCTGTCCAGCGCCTCTGGCACGCCTTCGATCAGCAGGATATCGCCTTCGCGCAGCACCACGTCGGGGAACGGTGTGACATGCAGCGCGCGCGAGCGCAGGATCGAGGTGACGACAGCGCGGCTGCCGCCGAGCTTGAGCAGATCAGCCAGCGTCTTGCCGACGATGGTGGAATCGGCGACGAGCCGAGCCTCGGTGACGTAGTTGTTGGCGTCGAGGGCTTCGTGGATCGACGCCGAGGCGCGGGTGCGGATGGGCAAAAGCCAGTAAAACAGCACCAGGAAAACGATGCCGGCCGCGGCGAGCGTCGCGCCCACGGCGGTGAAGTCGAACATCGAGAACGCCTCGCCAGTCATCTCCTGGCGCACCCGCGAGACGACGATGTTCGGCGAGGTGCCGATGAGGGTCATCAGGCCGCCGAGTAGCGAGCCGAATGCCATCGGCATCAGGAACACTGACGGCGAAACGTTGGACCGGCGAGCGAACTGGAACGCGATGGGGATCATGATCGCCAGCGCGCCGATGTTTTTCACGAACGCCGAGAGGATGGTGACGATGATGACCAGCAGCGCAAGCTGGGCTCTTACACTCGAAACGTCGGGGGCGAAGCGCTGGATGGCATATTCCATGATGCCCGATCGGGCGACGCCGGCGCTGACCAGAAGGGCTGAGCCAACGATGATGACGATGTCGTCGCTGAAACCGCTGAACGCTTCCGCCTGCGGCACGATACCGATGGCGACCGCCGTGATAAGGGCAGCACAGGCGACCAGATCATAACGAAACCGGCCCCAGACGAATGCCACCATCATCAGCGCGATGACGGCGAAGGACATCAGCTGGTCGGTGGTCATGCAGCCGATGTCCTCGTATTGGTCTGGCGATGGTCAACGCGGCAACCGCCATATCGTTGCTTCGGCATTGCTTGCGCTATGCTGCCGGACATCTCTCCGTCAGTTGGGCGAGCGCTCAGGCTGGCTTCTGGTGGGAGACCCAGCGCTGTTCGCGGATCTGGTAGATCTGGCCGGTACGGGTGAGCGCAGGGTCGACCATCTGCAGGATATGGCTTGCCGTCTCGGAGGGATGGGCGACGGTTGCCGGATCCTCACCCGGTACGGCCAGAGCGCGCATCGCGGTGCGGCTGGTGCCGGGGTCGAAGATGTTGACGCGCAGGGCGGTGTTCTTGGTCTCGTCGGCCCAGGAGCGGGCGAGCGCCTCGACCGCCGCCTTGGAGGCCGCATAGGGTGCCCAGAAGGCGCGGGCGGAATGGGCGGAGCCGGAGCTGACGATGACGGCACGGCCGGCATCCGACTTGCGCAGCAGCGGATCGACCGAACGGATCAGCCGCCAGGTGCCGGTGACGTTGACCGCCATGACCTTGTCGAAGACCTTGGCCTCGACATGGCCGATGGGCGCGATGACGCCGAGCACGGCGGCGTTGGCGACCAGGATGTCGAGCTTGCCCCAGCGATCGTTGATCGAGCTGCCGAGGCGGTCGATGCCGGCCATGTCGGTGAGATCGAGCGGTACCAGCGTCGCCTGGCCGCCGGCTGCCTTGATCTCGTCGTCGAGCTCCTCAAGTCCGCCGACGGTGCGCGCGACGGCGATGACATGGGCGCCGGCAGCGGCGAGCTGCTTGGCGGTGTTGTAGCCGATGCCGCGCGATGCCCCGGTGACGAGGGCGATGCGGCCGGAAAGGTCGGGAGTGGTCGTCATGTCTTGCTTATCGCCGCTGCTGTTCGAACATCTTTATTGTGCGTCCTTCGAGGCGCGCTGCGCTCGCACCTCAGGATGAGGGCCGTAGCAGCAGTCGTCGCTCGCCCGGTCGGAGAGCGCAGTATTGCCAGGCCCCAATCTGAGAAGCAGGCGCAGACCTTCCTCATCGTGAGGTGCGAGCGCAGCGAGCCTCGAAGGACGCACTAACTACCTACAGTCCGCCGGTGGCCAGCAGCGACAGCGAACGCACGTTGTCGGTGCCTTCGTGGTCGAGCAGGCGGGTCGGATATTGGCCGGAGAAGCAGGCGTCGCAATATTGCGGTTGCTCGGCGTTACGGCTCGTCTCGCCAACAGCGCGGTAGAGGCCATCCATCGACAGGAAGCCGAGCGAGTCGACGCGGATGAACTCGGCCATCTCCTCGATCGTCATGCGCGAGGCCAGGAGCTTCGATTTTTCCGGCGTGTCGACGCCGTAGAAGCACGAGGCGCGGGTGGGCGGGGAGGCGATGCGCATGTGCACCTCCTTGGCGCCGGCGTCGCGCACCATCTGCACGATCTTCTGGCTGGTGGTGCCGCGGACGATGGAATCGTCGACCAGAACGATGCGCTTGCCCTCGATCATGCGGCGGTTGGCATTGTGCTTGAGCTTGACGCCCATGTGGCGAATGGAATCGCCGGGCGAAATGAAGGTACGGCCGACATAGTGGTTGCGGATGATGCCGAGTTCGAAGGGTATGCCCGCCTGCTGCGAGAAACCGATCGCGGCCGGGGTGCCGGAATCCGGCACCGGCACGACGATATCGGCGTCGACGGGGCTTTCGATGGCGAGTTCCGCACCGATGCTCTTGCGCACGTCATAGACGTTGCGGCCTTCGACCGAGGAATCGGGACGGGCGAAATAGACATATTCGAAGATGCAGAAGCGCGACTTCTGCGGCTCGAACGGGAAGATGCTCTCGATGCCCTTGGAGGTGACGATGACCATCTCGCCGGGCTTGAGGTCGCGTACGAAACGCGCACCGATGATGTCGAGCGCACAGGTTTCCGAGGCAAGGATCCAGGAGCCGTCGAGGTCGCCGAGCACGAGCGGGCGAATGCCGAGCGGATCGCGGCAGCCGATCATCTTCTTCGACGACAGCGCAACCAGCGAGAACGCGCCCTCGACCTGGCGCACCGCATCGATGAAGCGTGCGTTGAGGTCGCGTTCCTTGGAGGTGGCGACCAGGTGCAGGATGGTTTCGGTGTCGGAGGTCGACGAGAAGATCGAGCCCTGCTTCTGCAGTGCGCGCTGCACGGTCATGGCATTGGTCAGGTTGCCGTTGTGCGCGACCGCGAAACCGCCATCGGCGAGCTCGGCGAAGAAAGGCTGGATATTGCGGACGCCCGCGCCGCCTGTCGTGGCGTAGCGGGTGTGGCCAATGGCGCGGTTGCCCTTGAGGCTGTCGATGACGCGCTGCTTGGTGAAGGTGTCGCCGATCAGGCCGACATGGCGCTCGACATGGAACTGGCTGCCGTCATAGCTGACGATGCCGGCGGCCTCCTGGCCGCGATGCTGGAGCGCATGTAGCCCCAGCGTGACGATTGCCGCGGCGTCCTGTCGGCCGAAAATGCCGAACACGCCGCATTCGTCGTGGAAATGATCATCGGCTTCCGCGGAAAGCACGTCAGCTGCGTCTGCCATCGGGGGCGGCCTCTTGTCGCAAAAACGCTATATAGTGCGATGAGGCGGGAAGGGCAACGCGCTATCCCGCCTCATGCGAAATCAGTTGTTGGTCGGCGCCGGTTCGGCGGGCGTGTCGCCTTCGGCTGGAGCGTCGGCCGGCGGCGTTGTGGTTCCGGCCTCGGGCTCGCCGCTCTGCGAATTGAGCTTCTTGAGGATCGAGTTCTCGGGGTCCTCGGGCAGCAGGTTTTCGATCGAAGTGCCGATGCTCTCGAGCAGCGGGCGCGATTTCGCTTCGGCGACCCAAGCCGGCGCGTTGGTGCCGACAAGCCAGTTGAAGAACAACAGGCCGACGGCAACGACGAGGATGCCGCGGGCAGCACCGTAGAGGAAGCCGAGCGTGCGATCGAGCGCGCCGATGCGGCTGTCGATGATGAAATCGGCGATCTTCATGGTGATGATGGTGACGACGATCAGCGCGATGACGAAGACGATGCCGGCGGCAGCGGCCATGGCGATCTTTTCATTGTCGATATAGGGCTGAACGTACGGCACCACCGGCTTGTAGAAGAAGAAGGCGGCAGCTGCGGCGGCCGCCCATGAGGCGACCGAAAGCACTTCGCGTGAAAATCCGCGCACCATGGCGAGCATCGCCGAAACCAGGGTGAAGCCGACAAGAATTCCGTCAAGCAGCGTAATCGGCATCGTGTCCACTCACTCCATGGCGACGGTTTCAGTCCGTCTCTTCCGCGCGGCTTCGCCTTGAGCCGGCTATCCGCGCCACCAGATCCGCGAGTGCGGTCGGCTGGAACGATCCGGCTCCGATTCCACCTGCGAGCTCCCCGCTGCCGGAGGGCAGCACGGCCCTTCCGAAGCCCAACTTTTCGGCCTCTTTAAGGCGCTGCTGCGCATGCGCAACCGGCCTTACGGCGCCTGAAAGGCTGATTTCGCCGAAATAGACGCAATCAGCGGGCAGAGCAAGGCCGGTAAGCGATGAAACCAGTGCGGAAGCCACAGCCAGATCGGCAGCCGGCTCGGAAATGCGGTAGCCGCCCGCGACGTTGAGATAGACGTCATGTTGGCCGAAGCGCACGCCGCAATGGGCTTCGAGCACGGCGAGGATCATCGACAGGCGCGAGGAATCCCAGCCGACGACCGCGCGGCGCGGCGTGCCCAGCGTGGAGGCGGCGACAAGCGCCTGGATCTCGACCAGCACCGGCCGCGTGCCTTCTATCGCTGCAAAGACGGCCGCTCCCGGAGCCGTGGCATGGCGTTCGCCCAGAAACAGTTCGGAGGGGTTGGCGACTTCGCGCAGGCCCTTGTCGGACATCTCGAAGACGCCGATCTCGTCGGTCGGGCCGAAGCGGTTCTTGACGGTGCGCAGGATGCGGAAGTGGTGGCCGCCTTCGCCTTCGAAATAGAGCACGCCGTCGACCATGTGCTCGACGACGCGAGGGCCGGCAATCTGGCCTTCTTTGGTGACGTGGCCGACAAGCACGACTGCGGCACCGGTCGACTTGGCGTAGCGGATCATCGCCTGCGACGAGGCGCGCACCTGCGTGACGGTGCCGGGTGCTGAATCGGCGAGGTCGGTCCACAGAGTCTGGATCGAATCGATGATGACAAGGTCTGGCCGCTTGCCCTCGGCGATGGTGGCCAGGATGTCCTCGACATTGGTCTCGGCGGCGAGTTCGACCGGCGAGGAGGCGACGCCGAGGCGTTGGGCGCGCAGCCTGATCTGGGCGACCGCTTCTTCGCCTGAAACGTATACGACGCGGTGGCCGCGCGATGCCAGCGCCGCCGCTGCCTGGGTCAGCAGCGTCGACTTGCCGATGCCGGGATCGCCGCCGATCAGCAGTGCCGAACCGCGCACGAAGCCACCGCCGGTGGCGCGGTCGAGCTCGCCGATGCCCGAGACGATGCGCGGCGCGTCCTCGATGTCGCCGTCAAGCGAGGTCAGGGTAACGGGGCGGCCCGTGCGTGCGCTCTTGAGCGAACCGGGGCCGGAGCCGATGCCGCCCGACGTGCCTTCCTCGACGAGCGTGTTCCACTCGCCGCAGGAATCGCACTTGCCGGCCCAGCGCTGATGCGCGGCGCCGCAGTTCTGGCAGATGAATTGGACGCGTGCTTTAGCCATGGGTACGACGCAATGCTTGGGAGATGCCGTGTGCTTTCGCACCTCCCTGTGGCCTGTCGGCCATCTCGCCCGCAAGGGGGGAGATCACGTTGTCATTGGCGCCGCGGCCAATCACCAACGTTACGATGCCTGCAGTTGCGAACGCGCAGGATGACCGCCGCTGGTGACGCAACCAATCTCCCCCCTTGCTGGGGAGATGGCCGGCAGGCCAGAGGGGGGTGGGAAGAGGTGCTGCGCTTGACAAAGCCTACTGTTCTCCAAACCTCTCCGGCAAATGATGCTCGGGTGCGAGGTCGAAGAAGCGGGTGAATTCGCCTTGGAAGCCAAGGCTGACGGTGCCGGTGGGGCCGTGGCGCTGCTTGGCGATGATGACTTCGGCCTTGCCACGCACTTCGGCCATGTCGCCTTCCCACTTCAGATACTCGTCGGTGCCGGGCTTCGGCTCCTTGTTCTTGAGATAGTACTCTTCACGGTAAACGAAGATCACGACGTCGGCGTCCTGCTCGATCGAGCCCGATTCACGAAGGTCGGACAGCTGCGGGCGCTTGTCGTCGCGGCTTTCGACCTGGCGCGACAGCTGCGACAGCGCGATGATCGGGACGTTGAGTTCCTTGGCCAGTGCCTTGAGGCCGGTGGTGATCTCGGTGATTTCCTGGACGCGGTTCTGCGACGACTTGGCCGACGAGCCCTGCATCAGCTGGATATAGTCGATGATGATCACGTCGAGGCCGCGCTGGCGCTTGAGGCGGCGGGCGCGCGCTGCGAGCTGGGCGATGGAAATACCACCGGTCGAGTCGATGAACAGCGGGATCTTCTGCAGCGTCTGGGTACAGCTGACCAGCTTTTCGAAGTCGGCCTCGGTGAGATCGCCGCGGCGGATCTTGGAGGAGGGCACTTCGGCCTGCTCGGAAATGATACGGGTGGCGAGCTGCTCGGACGACATTTCGAGCGAGAAGAAGCCGACGACGCCGCCGTTTTCGGCCTTGAACGAGCCATCCGCCTGCTGCGCGGGCACATAGGCATGGGCGACGTTGAAGGCGATGTTGGTGACGAGCGAGGTCTTGCCCATGCCGGGGCGGCCAGCGAGCACGATCAAGTCGGAAGACTGCAGACCGCCCATGCGGGCGTCGAGATCCTGCAGGCCGCTGGCGACGCCCGAGAGATGGCCGTCGCGCATATAGGCCGCGCTGGCCATGTCGATCGCGGTCTTGACCGCGTCGGAGAAGCTTTCGAAACCGCCGTCATAGCGGCCGGTCTCGGCGAGTTCGAACAGGCGGCGCTCGGCGTCCTCGATCTGGTCGGAGGGCGACATGTCGACAGGCGCGTCATAGGCGATGTTGACCATGTCCTCGCCGACCGTGATCAGCGCGCGGCGGGTGGCGAGATCGTAGACGGCGCGGCCGTAGTCCGAAGCATTGATGACCGTCACGGCGTTGGCGGCAAGCGCGACGAGATACTGCATGACCGTCATGTCGCCGACCTTCTCGTCGGTCGGCAGGAAGGTCTTGAGGGTCACCGGGTTTGCCATCTTGCCCATGCGGATGAGCTCGGACGAAACCTCGAAAATCTTGCGGTGCAGCGGCTCGTAGAAGTGGGTCGGCTTGAGGAAGTCGGAGACGCGGTAGAAGGCGTCATTATTGACCAGCATGGCGCCGAGCAAAGCCTGCTCGGCCTCGATGTTGTTGGGGGCTTCCCGGTAGAGCGGGGTCGCTTCCGCCACTTCGAACTTGCGCGCTGCCTCTGCCAATGTCGTCCCCAATCCGTTGCCGAACGTTCCCAGTAGCAGAGCCCGGACCAAAAGCGCCCATCGTCATTTCAACTGGCCACGCTATCCACACTCGTCCACAGGGACGGGCGGTACGATGACGAAACTCGGTTGACGCGAGTCGGGGTGATTCTAGCCGCATACCGACAGGAACAAAACGGGAAAATTCAAACGGGACCGCGAATTTACCAAGAAAGTGTCCAGCACAATAAAGAGGTAATTTGTATACATTGGGTTGTTGATTTTATTCAGGCATTCGGTGATCTTTGCTTTCCCTGGAGCCTGTTCATCGCGATGCGGCACATGGCGATGCATATGCTCGGAGGGCCCTGGGGGCGAATCCGCGCTGCTGCGGCATCGGCCTCATCTGCTTGAGGAGGCAATATGCACATTCTTCGCCCTGCACCGGCTCGGATAGGCTGGCTGGCATCCACCGCCATGGTTTTGTTGGGTTCGACGCAGGCCGGCTTTGCCGCTTGCGACCTGACGCCGACCGCCGGTAACAGCATCTATGTCTGCGACAGCGGCGCGAGCGGGGGACTGACCGATACCGACGGCACCAATTCGCTGACCATGCCAGGTGGTGGTACGGGAACCATCACCGGCGATGTGGTGTTCGGAAATTTTGTTGATCGCGTCGAAATCCACAGCGGCACGATTGACGGCGCGGTCAATCAGAGTGGCGGCGCCGATGTGTTCATCATGACCGGTGGCGTGATCAACTCGCTCAATCAGGGCAGCGCCCTGGACACCGCGACGATCAGCGGCGGCCGCATCATCGGCGAGTTCTTCGCCGGTGATTTCGTGACCATGACCGGCGGGCGTATTGGCAACGTCGATCTGGAGCAGGCCAACAACGAGATGCGGATGTCGGGAGGCACGATCGATACCTCGATCGAAGCAGTCCAGGGCAACGATCTGCTGGAGGTTTCCGGTACCGCGTCAATTGGCACGTTTGTAGATCTCGGCAACGGCAACAACACTTTCCGTTGGTTGGGAGGCGGCAGCATTGGCGGCAATGTCGTGATGGGCAACGGTCGGGACACGGCGCTGCTGCGCGGCCTGACGGAGGCGAGCTTTGCCGCAGGCCAGGTCATCAATGGCGGCACGAGTGCAAGTATCGACACGCTGACATTCGAGGGCAGCAGCTCTTCGAGCGTTGGCCGTTACATCAACTGGGAAACCGTCAACCTCAATCAGGGCTCCGCGTTCACGCTCGACGGCGATTTCGTGCTTGGCGATGCGCTGTCAGCCACTGGTAGCCTCGGCATAGACGCGTCGAGCAGGCTGCTTGCCGGCGCAGGCGTCAATGCCGCCGTGCGCGCCTTCACTTCAGGCAACGCCGTGACGCTGACCAATGCCGGGACCATCGACCTGACCAATGGCGCTGCCAGTGCTACCGACACGTTCACGGTGGTGGGCAACTACATTGGCGCCGGCGGCTATCTCAGGCTCGACATGGTCGTTGCTGGCGACGGCGCACCCTCCGACAAGCTGGTCATCGAAGGCGGCAACGCCAGCGGTTCGACCGGTATCGTCGTTGTCAATCTTGGCGGTACGGGCCAGCAGACCAATGCCGACGGCATCCTGGTCGTCGAGACGACTTCAGGCGGGACGACAGACGCCGGTGCTTTCACGCTTGCCAGCCCGGTAGCCTATGGCGCCTACGAATACTTGCTGTTCCGGGGCGATGCCACAGGCCTTGGCGACAATTGGTACCTGCGCTCGGAGCTGGTCAATCCGGTCGATCCAGCCGAGCCGGGCATTCCGCTGATCCGGCCTGAAACGGCTGTCTATTCGGTGATGCCGCCGATGGCCCGCGACGTCGCGATGGCGACGCTCGGCACTTTCCACGAGCGCCGGGGCGAGCAGGGTTTCCTTGCCGGCGGCGATGATTTTTCAACGACATGGGGACGGGTGTTCGGCTCCGGCGCCGAGCAGAACTGGTCTGGGACGGTGTCGCCTTCGGCTGACAGCACGACACTGGGCATCCAGGCCGGGCTTGATTTCTGGCGTGGCGAGACCGAGGCGGGAGGGCGCAATGTCGCCGGCCTGTTCCTCGGCTATGCCAGCCTCAATGCGGATGTCCGCGGCGCGGTCCAGGGGCAGGCAGATCTTGCTGCTGGCAAGCTCGATCTCGATGCCTACAGCGTCGGCGGCTATTACACCCATGTCGGAGCCAGTGGCTGGTATCTCGATGCCGTGCTGATGGGAACCTGGTTCGGTGGCGATGCAAACTCGGACCGTTCCATCGGCATCGATGCCGACGGCCGCGTCTTGACCGCCTCGCTGGAAGCCGGCGTCCCGCTCGCCTTGAGCGAGAACTGGGTGTTCGAGCCTCAGGCCCAGATCATCTGGCAGGATGTGTCCTTCGACGATGCCGACGATACCTTGTCCACTGTCCGTTTCGACGAGGGGCGCGGCGTCACCGGCCGTGTTGGTGCGCGCCTGCAAGGCACGTTCCAAACGTCGTCTGGCCAGCTCAAGCCTTATCTCAAGGCCAATCTCTGGCATGGCTTCGATGGCGAAGACGTCACTTACTTCGACAGCGACGCGATCCGCGTCGAGACAGGCGGAACCAGGCTTGAGCTTGGCGCCGGCATAACCCACGCCTTCACCGACAAGGTCAGCGCCTTTGCGGTGGCCGACTACACCGTCAATCTCGGCGGCGAGCGCAGCCGCGTCTTCGAAGGCAATATCGGCCTGCAGGTCAAATGGTGATGAGGTCGCGCCCGGCTTCGGTCGGGTGCCCGAAATCCGCTAAGCTCCCCTTGGCGCGAGCAGGATGATCGAGGCGCCGAGGATGCAGATGACGGCGCCGATCATGTCCCAGCGGTCGGGCCGGATGCCTTCGGCGAACCATAGCCAGCCGAGCGAGGCGGCGATGTAGATGCCGCCATAGGCGGCATAGGCGCGGCCGGCGGCGTTGGCCTCGACCAATGCCAAAAGCCAGGCGAAGGCAGTGAGCGAGACAAGGCCTGGCACGAGCCAGAGCGGGGACTTCTCAAGCCGCCACCAGGCCCAGAAAGCAAAGCAGCCGGCGATCTCGGCAAGGGCTGCGGCTGCATAGATGGCGTAGGTCATGGCAAGGTCTGCGGATGCGTTGGGATCAGTCGGTCAATCATTGAAATCAGGTGTGTCGTCAATAAGCCGATTCCTGATTTGCATTGAAAGCAGTATCAATGACAGAACTATAGCGCCAAACATAAGTAAAAATGAAAATTTGCTTACGACAACAAAAGTTGAACTTATTCCGACAATAAAAACGGATGACGCTGTGTACCCAAGGATAGTCATCATCCGTTCGTGCCAGTGAATTGAATACCATGTTTGGAATGTATGTATATTGGCAATCAATAGGAAAAACGGAATGACGAAAAGCGAAAATAACAGCTCTCCGTCTTTGACGAGCGGTATCGAGATTATGTAAATCAACCCGAAGAAATTGGTAGCCAAGGCCATCGCGGCCCACATAAAATAAAGAAAGCCATCATCATTTCGGTTAGTAGAATTTTCCAGGGCTAAACCTCTCTCTTTCTTCTCATGCTGCCTGATGCTTTTGATTTTTTCAATGGTGGCTCAGTCTGACGATGCGCCATCTCGTGCATGGCAAGCGCCTTTTCGCACTTGCCGATATAGTCGCGGGTCAGCGGCAGCGTGTCGTTGCGGTGGGCGAGCTGGATCTGGAAGACCATCAGGTCCTGCCAGCGGAAGGCGGCTTCGGATGCCGCGAGATAAAACTCCCACATCCGGCAGAAACGCTCGTCATAGATCGCCTTGGCCTTGTCACGGTTGGCGGCAAAACGCAGGCTCCAGTGCCTGAGCGTATCAGCGTAGTGCAGCCGCAAAATCTCGACGTCTGTGACCATCAGGCCGGCCTTTTCGATTGCCGGCAGTACCTCCGACAGAGCGGGGATATAGCCGCCGGGGAAGATGTGCTTGCGGATGAAGGCGCTTGTCGCTGCCGGCGGACCGGCGCGGCCGATCGAATGCAGCACCATGACGCCGTCGGGCTTCAGGCGCTTGGCGACGTTGTCGAAGAAGGTCCGGTAGTGGTTGACGCCGACATGCTCGAACATGCCGACCGAAACGATTCGGTCGAACCGCTCGACGAGGTCGCGATAGTCCCTGATCTCGAAATGAACCTGGTTTTCCAGCCCCTCTGCCTGGGCCCGTTCGGTTGCGACCGCGTGCTGCTCGCTCGACAGCGTGACGCCGAGCACCTGGGCCTCGAAGGTCCGGGCGAGATAAAGCCCGAGCCCGCCCCAGCCGGAGCCGATGTCGAGCACCGACTGGCCCGGCCGCAGTCGCATCTTGGCGGCGATATGCGCCTTCTTGGCGATCTGGGCTTCTTCCAGCGTCATGTCGGGGTCGGCGAAATAGGCGCAGGAATATTGCATGTCGGTGTCGAGGAAGAGCCGGTAGAGATCGCCAGACAGGTCATAGTGGCGCTGCACGTTGCGCTTGGCGCGCGCCGCGGTGTTGACCTGCTGGAAGCGGCGGAACGCGAGCCGGAGGTTGTCGAGCGCCTTGGTCCAGGCTGTGTCGATGCTGCCGTTGCCGAGGTTCTGGAAGACGACCCGCATCAATCCAAGCACGTCGCCTTCGACGATGTCGAGATCGCCGTCCATATAGGCTTCGGGCAGGGCGAGCATCGGGTCGAGGGTGATGGCGTTTTCGGCGCGCCGCGTCTTGATCAGAAGGTGGACCGGATCGCCCGTGTCATCGCCGAAACGGTGCGACCGCCCGCTGGAGCCGGTGACTGTCAGGCTGCCGGTGCGCACAAGCTTCCCGACGATGCGTTGCAACAACATATTCATGGCGTGCTCGCGAAAAGGTCAGTCGTGTAGTCCGATCTTGAAGATAGGAGCGACGCTGGCAAGTTCCACGCCTGGCACAAAAAAAGCCCGGATGTTGCCATCCGGGCTTGGTCCAGAAAACTGGATTGGGACGGGGCCTGGATCAGCCCTCGTCGCCTTCGCCGTCTTCGTTCGGATCAAAGAAGCTGTCCGGACGGGCGTTTTCGTTGATGTCGTCGCCGTAGATGGCTTCGGCGGTCGTCAGCGTCTCGCCCTTCGACTGACGCTCGGCTTCGTCGGCCGTGCGCGCGATGTTCAGCGTGATGGTGACTTCGACTTCGGCGTGCAGCGCGATCGCCACGTTGGTCAGGCCGATGTTCTTGATCGGCTGGTTGAGCTCGACCTGGTTGCGGCCAACCGTGAAGCCGTCGGCAATCAGCAGATCGGCGATGTCGCGGGTCGAGACCGAACCGTAGAGCTGGCCGGTTTCGCCTGCCGAACGCACGATCACGAACGTCTTGCCGTCGAGCTTGTCGGCGACCTGCTGGGCTTCCGACTTGCGCTCGAGGTTGCGGGCTTCGAGCTGGGCGCGCTGGCCTTCGAACTTCTTCTTGTTGGCTTCGTTGGCACGAAGCGCCTTGCCCTTGGGCAGCAGGAAGTTACGGGCAAAGCCGTCCTTGACCTTGACGGTGTCGCCCATCTGGCCGAGGCGGGAAATACGTTCGAGGAGAATGACGTCCATTTTCCTTGTCCTTTCGTTGGCTGCAAAGGCAGCAAATTGATTTCAACGGGCAAGGAAGCAGGGAAGGGCGTTGCCGCCGGTTTCGCTGTCCTGCCTGTCGCGGCAGTTAGGATTTCCTGAGAAATCCAACCCGGGATTTGAGGCTCACCCGACCGCGCCCGTCGCGGAGGGGAGTATTCCGGCCCGGGGCAGGTGCCACCGGGCCGGAACGAATATCACTTCACCACGTAGGGCAGTAGGCCGAGGAAGCGGGCGCGCTTGATCGCTTGGGCGAGTTCACGCTGCTTCTTCTGGCTGACGGCGGTGATGCGCGAAGGAACGATCTTGCCGCGCTCGGAAATGTAGCGCTGCAGCAGACGCACGTCCTTGTAGTCGATCTTCGGTGCGTTGGCGCCGGAGAACGGGCAGGTCTTGCGGCGGCGATGGAAGGGACGACGGGTCGGGATCTGATTGATGTCGACCATTATTCTGCACCCCCTTCAACACCTTCGCGCGGACGGCGCGGGCCACGATCACCACCGCCATCGCGGTCGCCGAAGCTGCGCGGGCCGCGATCGCCACGGTCACGGTCGCCGAAGCTGCGCGGACGGTCGCCGAAGCCACCGCGTTCGCCACGCTCGGAGCGCTCTTCGCGCTTCTGCATCATGGCGGAGACGCCTTCTTCATGCGCGTCGACCTTGATGGTCAGGAAGCGCAGAACGTCTTCGGACAGGCCCTGCTGGCGCTCGACTTCCTTGACGGCAGCCGACGGAGCGGTGATGTCCATAAGCGTGTAGTACGCCTTGCGGTTCTTGTTAACGCGGTAGGTGAGGGACTTCAGTCCCCAGTTCTCGACCCGGCCAACCGATCCACCAGCTGCAGTGATGATGCCCTTGTAGTGTTCGACAAGTGCATCGACCTGCTGCTGCGAGAGGTCCTGGCGGGCAAGAAACACATGTTCATAAAGAGCCATAGTTTTTGCCTTTCTTCGTTTCCATCTTCCGGTCCCGGCGGCTAGAGCCTCTGCGACCTCCCTGTTCCATCGAAGGCCTAAGCCATCTCAGGAGAAGAAAGGAGCACGACGAGACGGTCGAGAGCGGAGACACGGGAGGCGGAAGCGTTTTCGCTTCACACGGCGACTTCCAAGGAAGCCTCCGGCCCTCCGTTCAGCCCCCAGCTGGGACCGGCAGATGGCGGGCGTCTACATGCTAAGTCTGGCTAAGGCAAGGGGCGAGGCCGAGATTCTCAGGAAAACCGGCCTTTTGCGGCCGATTTTGACTCAGCCGAATGCCTGGTCGCGGAGGAAAAGCGGCGAACGCGTGCGGTTGGCGACAACCTTGTCGACCGTCTCGGGGAAGAAGCCCTTGGCGCCACGGCGCTTGCCGAACATCATGTCGTATTGCAGCCAGCGGAAATCGCGGATCGCCGGGTCGAGCTCCTTCTGGCGCGACCAGTCGAAGACCGACTCGCCTTGCCGCGGCAGCAGCATGTTGCGGTCGACGACCCGGAAGCGGTCATGCAGGTCGCCAAGGAAGCCAGTGTAATAGGGGTGGCTGATGCCGGCGGTCTCAAGCACATGCAGTGGCAGGAAGGCGGGGCTGATCGAGCCGATGTCGCGCGCCGGGCCTGTCCGGTTCGACCAGACCACAAGCGGCGTCTCGTGCTGGACCAGCATCTCGTCGATCGGTGCCTTGCGCTTGGCGACCGGCTCTTTCATGAAGCCGGTCTCGACATAGACGGGGCCGAGCGGCGGCAGGTGGTCGCCGAAGAAGGCGATCACTGTCGGACGCTTGCGCTTGCTTGCCCAGTCCATCAGCCGCTTGAGGCCACGGTCCGCATCGGACGCGCCTTCGGCATAGGTCAGGATCGAATCGCGCGCCCAGGGCGTCGTGGCCGCGTCGACCTTGTGGGTGGTGTCGCTGTAGCGGTTCGGCTCGTAGGGGCCGTGGCTCTGCAGCGAGACGGCAAAGAAGAAGAATGGATGCTCGGTGGCATCGGCCTCGCGGATGATCTCTTCGGTAAGCGCCGCGTCCGACGCCAAGGGGCCGCGCTTTGCCAGAGGCGGAAGGTTTTCCTCCGACATGAACTGGTCGAAGCCGAAAGCCTTGTAGACGGGCGCTCGGTTCCAGAACCAGCCGCCGAAGGGGTGGATGGCCTTGGTTTCGTAGCCTTCGCTCTTGAAGAAGGTGGCAAGCGAGGGCACCGGTGCACGGACATACTGCTGGTAGGGGATCGAGCCGGCGGGCAGGAAGGCGTTGGAGAAGCCGGTCAGCGCCTCGAACTCGACATTGGCGGTCATGCCGCCGAACTCCGGCGAAAAGACATGGCCGGACTGCGAGGCGCGCACGTTCTGGATCGGGTCGGGCGTGATCTTGACGCCGGGCAGCAACGTTGGATCCCAGAAGGATTCGCTCATCACGATGATGACGTCGGGCTTTTCCTCGGGCAGGACTGCGGCCGCCTGCTCGGGCTTGGCGATGGCGTCGATGGCCTTGTCGGAATAGCCCTGCGGCGCCTTGACCTTGGCCATCGGCACGTTGAGCGCAAAGGCAATGGCAAAGCCGTTGGAGGCGTAGTTTTCCTTCTGGTCCCACATCATCGGTATGATCTGGAGGCGGTCGCGCGTCCACGAGAAGGTCGCGTAGTCCATGATCGACACGAAGAAGGCGAGGGCCGGAATGGCGATGGCGAGGCGCGACATGCGCGCCCAGAACGACAGCGCCGGCATGCGGCGGCGCCAGTAGCGCCAGGCAAAGACGAACAAGGAGATGCCGGCGACAAGACCTACGACGATCCCGATGCCGGCGAGCGGCCGCTCGCGTACCAGCAGCGGCATCAATTCGACGATCTGGCGGGCATAGAGGAAATCGGTCGGGTAGAGCGGGTCGCCGAGATAGAGCGACTTCTGGTGGCCGACGAAGGCCAGAAACAGCGCCACGGGCGCGACGATCAAAAGACCATTATAGGGCCGACCGAGCAGAGCATCGAAACCGATGATCAGCAGTGCGAACAGCGCGACGGTGGTCCAGCTCGGCTTGAACGGCTGCTGGAAGAAGTTGAGGGTGTCGACGAAGGAGCCGCGCGCGACGAACTCAATGGCAAAGACCAGGACCGCCGAGACGGCGAGCGTGATCATGACCGAGCGCAGGACGCCCAGGGCATAGGCACGCCGGCTGAGCGCTTCAGCCTCGTTTTCCCCGTCATTGGCGACGGCCTTGCCAGTCGCGATCAACTTTGCCAACTCAACTTCCCCGAGCGCTCGACAGCGGCGTCACGCAACCGTCACAGAACTGTCATCGAAAACCTAGCGCATATGGCAAAATTGAGAAGGATGGGGCAAACAAAACGTGTTTCGCATTAATTGTCCGTGATTATTTGCCCCAGCCGGGTCCCAAAGCCCTCAAGACTTGACTTGACGGTATCCATTGCGCCAGAGGCACAACGATATGGCGCGCTGCTTGTTCCCCAACCTGCAAGGGCGCTCCACGTGATAAGTCTGCGCATCGTACCCGGCGAAACCGATTCCGGTTCGGGCCGATGCGGCAAGTAGCCAGGAGACCAACATGGCCATTGCATTCACTTTTCCGGGGCAGGGCAGCCAGGCCGTCGGCATGGGCAAGGAACTGGCCGATGCCTTTCCAGAGGCACGTCGCGTCTTCGAGGAAGTCGATGATGCGCTCGGCGAAAAGCTTTCGAAGCTGATCTGGGAAGGGCCTGAAGAGACACTGACGCTGACCGCCAACGCCCAGCCGGCGCTGATGGCGGTGTCGATGGCTGCCTTCCGGGCGCTGGAAGCGCGCGGCCTGTCGCTGAAGGACAAGGTTTCCTATGTCGCTGGCCATTCGCTTGGCGAATATTCGGCGCTCGCTGCGGCAGGCTTTGTTTCGGTTGCCGACGCGGCACGCCTGCTGCGCATACGCGGCGACGCCATGCAGGCAGCGGTGCCGGCGGGCCAGGGCGCGATGGCTGCGATCATTGGCCTCGAACAGGCAGATGTTGACGCTGCCTGTGCCGAGGCTGCTCAAGGCTCGGTCTGCCAGATCGCCAACGACAATGGCGGCGGGCAACTGGTCATCTCCGGCGAGAAGGCAGCCGTCGAGCGCGCGGCAAAACTGTGCACCGAAAAGGGTGCCAAGCGCGCCTTGATGCTGCAGGTTTCCGCCCCGTTCCATTCGGCGCTGATGGCGCCGGCGGCCGAGAAGATGCGCGAGGCGCTTGCCGGCGTGAAAAAGCATGCGCCGATCGTTCCTGTCGTCGCCAATGTTTCGGTCCAGCCGATCACCGATCCGGAGGAGATCGCCGCCCGCCTCGTCGAGCAGGTCACCGGTCGCGTCCGCTGGCGCGAGACCGTCGAATGGTTCGGCAACAACGGCGTGACCACGCTTTATGAAGTCGGCGCCGGCAAGGTGCTGTCGGGCCTTGCCCGCCGCATCAACAAGGACATCGCGACAGTCGCGGTCAACAACCCGGCCGACGTCGACGCAGCAATCGCTTCGCTCGTCTGAACAATTCAAACGACCCCACCCGTGTGAAGGGTGTTCTCTCAGAGGGATTGAAAAATGCTCGATCTGACCGGCCGCAAGGCACTCGTCACCGGCGCATCCGGGGGCATCGGCGAAGAGATCGCCCGCATCCTCCACAAGCAGGGCGCCATCGTTGGCCTGCACGGCACCCGCGTTGAAAAGCTCGAAGCCTTGGCCAATGAGCTCGGCGACCGCGTCAAGCTGTTTCCGGCCAATCTCGCCGACCGCGACGAGGTCAAGGCGCTGGGCCAGAAGGCCGAGGCCGATCTCGAAGGCGTCGACATTCTGGTCAACAATGCCGGTATCACCAAGGACGGCCTGTTCGTGCGCATGTCGGACGCCGACTGGGACAGCGTCATCGAGATCAACCTGACGGCGATGTTCCGCCTGACGCGCGAGCTGACGCATCCGATGATGCGCCGCCGCCATGGCCGCATCATCAACATCACCTCGATCGTTGGCGTCACCGGCAATCCCGGCCAGACCAACTACTGCGCGTCGAAGGCCGGCATGATCGGTTTCTCGAAGTCGCTGGCCCAGGAGATCGCGACCCGCAACATCACTGTCAACTGCGTGGCGCCCGGCTTCATCGAATCGGCGATGACCGAGAAGCTCAACGACAAGCAGAAAGAGACGATCATGGCCGCGATCCCGGCCAAGCGCATGGGCACCGGCAAGGAAGTTGCCTCCGCCGTCGCCTATCTCGCTTCGGACGAGGCGGCCTACGTCACCGGCCAGACGATCCATGTAAATGGCGGCATGGCAATGATCTGATTGGGCTGATAGGCCGGGATAACCGGCCGTTTTGCCTTGGACGCGGTGAAGTTTTCGTGTATTGCCGCGCTCCATCAGGTGGCCGGGCCGAGACCGGACCGCCACCCGAGCGCTTGGGAAAGCGTAGATTACAGCTTGATTAGCGGCATTCCGCCCGCTAACGAAGACCTAACAAACACCAGACTGAGGATGCCCACATGAGTGACACCGCAGAGCGCGTCAAGAAGATCGTCATCGAACATCTTGGCGTTGACGCCGACAAGGTGACTGAAGCTGCAAGCTTCATCGACGACCTGGGCGCGGACAGCCTCGACACGGTCGAGCTCGTTATGGCGTTCGAAGAAGAATTCGGCGTCGAGATCCCCGATGACGCGGCCGAGACCATCCTCACCGTTGGCGACGCTGTGAAGTACATCGACAAGGCTTCGGCCTGAGCGATCTTGAATTATCAGGGATGCCTGCGATGAGGCGTGTGGTCGTCACGGGCCTTGGCCTGCTTTCACCGTTCGGCATGGGCTACGAGCACGGCTGGAAAGAACTTCTTTCCGGCCGTAGCGCCGCAAGGCGCATCTCGGAGTTCGAGGTCGAAGATCTCCCCTGCAAGATTGCCAACGTCATCCCCCGGGGTGACGGCACTGCAAATACCTTCAATCCCGAAGCGTTCCTTGAGCCCAAGGAACTGCGCAAGATCGGCGACTTCATCCTGTACGGGATCGCGGCCGCCGACGAGGCATTGAAGGATTCGGGCTGGCAGCCCAAGACGCCGCAGGAGCAATATGCGACCGGCGTCATGATCGGCTCGGGCATCGGCGGCATCGACGGCATCGCCGAAAATGCGCTGATCCTCAAGGAACGCGGCCCCCGCCGCATCAGCCCCTTCTTCATTCCAGGCCAGATCATCAATCTGGTTTCGGGCCAGGTTTCGATCCGGCACGGGCTCAAGGGCCCCAACCATGCCGTGGTCACCGCCTGCTCGACCGGCGCGCACGCCATAGGCGACGCGGCCCGCCTGATCATGTTCGGCGATGCCGACGTGATGCTGGCCGGCGGTGCCGAAGCACCTGTCACCCGCCTGTCGCTCGCCGGCTTTGCCGCCTGCAAGGCACTGTCGACCGACCGCAACGACGAGCCCGAGAAGGCCTCGCGCCCTTATGACCGCGACCGCGATGGTTTCGTCATGGGCGAGGGTGCTGGCGTTGTCGTTCTCGAAGAGCTCGAGCACGCCAAGGCGCGTGGCGCAAAGATCTACGCCGAAGTCGTCGGCTATGGCTTGACCGGCGATGCCCATCACATCACGGCACCCGCCGAAGATGGCGATGGCGCCTTCCGCTGCATGACGGCCGCCCTCAAGCGCGCCAACCTGTCGCCTGCCGATATCGACTACATCAACGCCCATGGCACTTCGACCATGGCCGATACGATCGAACTGGGTGCTGTCGAGCGCCTCGTTGGCGATGCCGCCTCCAAGATCTCGATGTCGTCGACAAAGTCGTCGATCGGCCACCTCTTGGGTGCCGCCGGTGCTGCCGAGGCGATCTTCTCGATCCTCGCCATTCGCGACAACATCGTGCCGGCGACGATCAACCTCGACAATCCCGAGCGCGAGACCGCCATCGATCTCGTGCCTCACAAGCCGCGCGCCAAGCAGGTCGACGTCGCCTTGTCGAACTCCTTCGGCTTCGGCGGAACCAACGCATCGCTGGTCTTCCAGCGCTATAACGGCTGATCGCCTGTGGGTAGGGGGCCCTTTGAGGGCCCTTTGCCGTGATTTCTGCCACATTCGGGCCTAGTCTCCCGGCGGGGATTCGACGCAAGAGGGAGTGGCGAGGCAAGATGAGCATCAATACGCCAGATCAGGGGCAAGGCGCACAGCGCGCTGCAAATCCGATCGTTCCAAAGACCGCGCAGGAAGCGTTGCGGCCCGAAATCGGTACGCCGCCGCCCAAGCGTTCGCGCGCCTCGCGCAACCAGATCGTCGTGTTCATGAATTTCATGATGTCGACGGCGGTGCTGGTGGTCCTGGCCGGTGGTGCCGCACTTTATTTCGGCAAGCAGGAATTCAATGGCGAGGGTCCCTCGGCCGCCCCCACGACATTCCTGGTCAAGGAAAAGACTGGCGTGCAGGACATCGCCGACCAGCTCGAGCGACGTGGGTTGGTCAGCGATGCCCGCATCTTCCGCATGGGTGTCCGCGCCTATGGCAATGACGGCTCGCTGAAGGCCGGCGAATACGAGATCCAGGCCGGCGCTTCGATGCACGAGATCATGGAGCTGCTGAAGAGCGGCAAGTCAGTGCAATATTCGCTGACGATCCCGGAAGGACTGACCGTCGAGCAGGCGTGGAAGCGCATTGCCGAGCAGGAAGCACTGAGCGGCGACATGCCGGCAGAGATGCCCGCCGAGGGTGCGCTTGCCGCCGATACGCAGCGCTTTACGCGTGGCCTGACGCGCCAGCAGATCGTCAACAAGATGCTGGCTGACCAGAAGGAACTGGTCGAGACCATCTGGGCCCGGCGCTCGCCCGACCTGCCGCTTGCCGACGTCAACGAGTTCGTGACGCTGGCTTCGATCGTCGAGAAGGAAACGGCGCGCGGCGACGAGCGCTCGCGTGTCGCGGCCGTGTTCATCAACCGCCTCAACAAGGGCATGCGGCTGCAGTCGGATCCGACGATCATCTATGGCCTCTTCGGCGGCAAGGGTAAGCCCGCCGACCGGCCGATCTACCGTTCCGACATCGACAAGCCGACGCCCTACAACACCTATACCATCAAGGGTCTGCCGCCGACGCCGATCGCCAATCCTGGCAAGGCTTCGCTGGAGGCAGTGGCCAATCCGTCGAAGACCAAGGACCTCTACTTCGTTGCCGACGGTTCGGGCGGGCACGTCTTTGCCGAAACGCTGGACGAGCACAACGAAAATGTTGCTCGCTGGCGCGCCTTCCAGCGCAAGGTTGTCGAAGACGAGAAGGCGGCAGACGAGGTCGATCCGGCCAAGAAAGACGCAGCGACAACCAACGCCGTCAAGAAGTAAGAACAAGCCTCGCCTTGCGCCCAATTGGGGGGCGGGCACGCTGCAAACAGGGACGCGCTGCCAGATGAACCTGCAGAGCATGACAGGCTTCGCCCGCGTAGCCGCCGAGCACGACGGAACGGCGATCGCCTGGGAAGTGAAGTCGGTCAATGGCAAGAGCGTCGACGTGCGCCTGCGCCTGCCGCAGGGCTTCGAGCGGCTCGAGCCCGCGGTCAGGCAAGCCATCCAGAAGCGCTTTTCGCGCGGCAACGTGCAAGCGACGCTGACCGTCAACCGCACTGGTGGTGCGATGGTGCAGCCTGTGATCAACGAAGTGTTTCTGCGCGACGTGGCCGAACTCGCCACGCGCCTGGTCAAGCAATATGGCGCGGCACCCGCCAGTGCCGACGGGCTGCTTGGCCTGCGCGGCGTGTTTGACGTGCCCGAGGCTGTCGAGACGGAAGAGCAGCGGGCGGCGATCGACGCGGTGGTCATGAACGGCCTTGAAGCCGCCCTGGCTGGTCTCGTCGAGGCGCGCAAGGCCGAGGGCGAAGCTCTGCGGTCGTTGCTGTCGGATCACATCGCGGCCATCGAGACGCTGACTTTGCAGGCCGAGGCCGATCCGTCGCGCGAGCCGGCGCAGATCCGCCAGCGCCTTGCCGAACAGGTTCGCCTGCTGCTCGAGGCATCGCCTGCGCTCGACGAGGCGCGGCTCAACATGGAGGCGGCGTTCCTTGCCACCAAGGCCGATATCCGCGAGGAGATCGACCGGCTGAAGACGCACATCGCCTCGGGGCGGACGCTGCTTGCGGGCGGTGGTGCAATCGGCCGGAAGCTCGATTTTCTGGCGCAGGAATTCAACCGCGAATCGAATACTTTGTGTTCGAAGTCGAACGCCGCCGCAGTGACCGCCGTCGGGCTGGAACTGAAGGCCGTCGTCGACCAGTTTCGCGAGCAAGTTCAGAATCTGGAGTAGCGCATGAGCGCCGAGACCCCATCAATTACGATCAAGCGGCGCGGCTTGATGCTGGTATTGTCTTCGCCGTCGGGCGCGGGCAAGTCGACCATCTCGCGCAACCTGATCGAAACCGATCCGGAGCTGAAGCTGTCGGTCAGCGTCACCACCCGTCCGCGCCGTGGCAGCGAGATCGACGGCGCCCACTACCACTTCACCACCAAGCGCGAATTCGAGCTGCTGCGCGACAACGACGCGCTGCTCGAATGGGCCGAGGTCCACGGCAATTTCTACGCGACGCCGCGCGAGCCGGTGGAACTGGCGATGTCGCAGGGCCGCGACATGCTGTTCGACATCGACTGGCAGGGCGCAAAGCAGCTCAAGGAAAAGATGCGCGGCGACATCGTCTCGATCTTCATCCTGCCACCATCGATGGGCGAGTTGAAGGCTCGCCTCAAGCGCCGCGCCGAAGACCAGGACGCTGTGATCGAGACGCGGTTGAAGAATGCCCGTGACGAGATCGAGCACTGGGGCGAATACGACTATGTCGTGATCAATGAAGATCTCAACCGTGCCTTTGGCGAAGTGCGCGCGATCGTGGCGGCCGAGCGCCTGCGCCGCGACCGCCGGCCCGGCCTGTTCGATTTCGTTTCGAAATTGCTCGACGAGAAGACGTCGTAACTCTGAATCAGCCCGGAAAGCCTGTACGCCGGCGCTTATCAGCCGGCGTGACGTGCATGACGATCGTCAGACAGCTCTTGCCAGCGCGACGAATTCCTCGACGCTGAGCGTTTCGGCGCGGCGGGTCGGGTCGATGCCGACTGTTTCCAGAAGCTTTTCGCCGCCCATGCTTTTCAAGCTCTGGCGCAGCATCTTGCGGCGCTGGCCGAAGGCTGCCTCGGTAACCCGGCCAAGCACCTTCACATCGGCCGAAAGCGGCTCCCGGCGCGGTTCCAGATGGATGACCGACGAGGTTACCTTGGGCGGCGGCGTGAAAGCCTGCGCCGGCACGTCGAAGGCGATGCGCGCATCGGTGCGCCATCCCGCGAGAACGCCGAGCCGGCCAAAGGCCGAACTTGCCGGACGCGCCACGATGCGCTCGGCGACCTCACGCTGGAACATCAGCGTCAGCGACTGGTAGAATGGCGGCCAGGTCTCGACGGTCAGCCAGCGGACCAACAATTCGGTGCCGATGTTGTAGGGCAGGTTGGCGACGATCTTGACCGGCTGGCCAGCGGCGAGGCCTGCGAAATCGGTCTTCAGCGCATCGCCCCACACCACCTCGAGCCGTCCCGGATAGTGGTTGGAGACCTCGGCCAGAGCAGCCAGGCAGCGCTCGTCGCGCTCGATGGCGATGACACGCTTGGCACCATGCATGAGGAGCGCGCGCGTCAACCCGCCGGGGCCGGGGCCGACCTCGATGACGGTGACGCCGGAGAGGTCGCCCGCGGCGCGCGCCACCTTGCCGGTGAGATTTAGGTCGAGCAGGAAATTCTGGCCAAGCGCCTTCTTGGCCTGAAGGCCGTGACGTTCGATGACGTCGCGAAGCGGTGGCAGGCCGTCGATACTGGTGGCAGCGCTCATGGTCATTTGCCCTCGACGTCAGCAAGCTGCTGCGCCAGCTTGAGTGCGGCGATCAGGCTGTCGGGCCGGGCGATGCCCTTGCCCGCGATGTCGAAAGCGGTGCCGTGATCGGGCGATGTTCGGATGAAGGGCAACCCCAGCGTGACGTTGACCGTCTCGTCGAATGCAAGTGCCTTGGCGGGGATCAGCGCCTGATCGTGATACATGCAGATGGCCGCATCGTAGCCCGCGCGCGCCCGGGCGTGGAACATGGTGTCGGCGGGCAGGGGGCCGAAAGCATCGATGCCTTCCGCCTTGAGGAACTCGACGGCGGGACGGATGACGCGTTCGTCCTCGTGGCCCATGGCTCCGCCTTCACCGGCATGCGGATTGAGCCCCGACACGGCGATGCGCGGTTTGGGGATGCCGAAGCGGGTGCGCAGGTCATGCGCCGTGATGCGCACGGTTTCGACGATGGCTTCCGTCGTCAGCGCCTTGGGCACGTCTGATAGCGCAATGTGAATGGTAACCGGCACGGCGCGCAGCTCGGGCCCGGCTAGCATCATCACTGGAGTCGTGTCGACGCCGGTCCTGGCGGTCGCCAGATGGGCGAGATACTCGGTGTGGCCGGGAAAGCGGAAGCCGGCGTCGTAGAGCGGCTTCTTGGCGATCGGGCAGGTGACGACGGCGGCCGCGCGGCCTTCGAAGGTATCGGCGACGGCGCGGTCGATGGCCTCGATGATACCGGTGGCGTTGCGCTTGTCAGGCTGGCCTGGCGTGTCGGTCAGTGTGGCGGCGAGCGGAACCACGGGCAGGGCATTTGCGAAGGCTTCGGCCGCGCCGGCAGGATTGGTCTCGACGATGGCGACGTCGATACCCAGGGCGCGCGCACGCGCGGCAATCAGCTTCGGGTCGGCGAGGAGATAGAAGGGCGGCACGGCGGCCGCGCCACGCAGCCGCCAGGCGGCGACTGCTATTTCGGGACCAATGCCGGAGGGATCGCCTACAGTCAGCGCCAGCGGCACGCTATGGGCAGCCACGGCCTAGCGGGTGACGATGCGAGCCTTGGCCCGCAGTTCTTCGAGATACTTCTTGTTGAGTTCGTCGGCCTTTGCGTCGCCCTGCTTGCCCGCACCCTCGGCCTGGAAGACCATCTGGGCGACCTTGTCGTCGGAGACCTCGCGCGAGCTGCAGACGCCGATGAACTCGACGCCGCGATCGGTTTCGCGAACCGGTGTTGCGCCTCCGACCTTGAGCTTCTTGATCTCCTCCGCCCATTCCGGCGGCAATTGAGGGGCGATGACCCGGCCGAGGTCGCGCACGGTGACGTCGAGCAGGCCCTTGGCGAATTCACGCGTCTGTTCGCAGCCATTGAAGCGGCCGCGCATGGCATCCGCCTCGCGCTTGCGCTTGCCGATCGACCCGCGCTCGGAGGCGGGCACGACGAAGATCACCTGCTGCAGCATGTACTCGGTCGCGCTTGGCTTGGCGCCGCCCTGCTGCAGCATGCGGCGGACGGCATCCTGTTCGCTGGAGCCACCACCACCGCCTTCGCCCGAGCGGAAGCGGGCGCCGAGCGCCTGGTTCCAGCCCATCTGGGCGCGGATGTAGTCCTTGAAGTGGCTGGCCGTCACGCCGGCCTGGCCCAGGATCTGGTCCATCTGCGCGGGCTTGAGCTTGTTGGAGCCGGCGAAGCGCGCATAGGCGTCCTCGACCTGCTTGTCGGAAACGCGGATGTTGAGCCGCTTCATCTCCGCCACGCGCAACGTCTGCTCGATCATTTCCTGGCCGGCATCGCCCTTGCGCTTCTGCAGCTTGAGGAAAGCCGCCCGGCGCTGGATGTCGTAGCTGGTGATCGGCACATCGTTGACGATGTACTTGATTTCACTGGCCTGGGCCGGAGGCGCGTAGGCGGTGATCGAAAGCGACGTCGCCGCCACGAGCAGGGCCAGACCTGCTGAAAAGAGGTGCTTGCGCATAAGAATAAGTCCCGTTCAAACCCCAGATCCGGACATTGCCCGGATACGTGCCCCGTCATTGGCCGCGTTATGCGGCAAAACGATGTCAGGCCGCCCCCGCCGCCGTTCGGTCGCTGCCTTAGAAGGCGCTCGTCGCGTTGCCGAAGTCGCCGATCGTACGGAACGAGATGTTGAAGCCGACGGTGCGCGAGACATCGTCCGGCTTATTGTGATCGCGGCTTTCGGAATAGGACATCATGTAGGTGAAGCACTCGTCGTCATAAGCGAAGCCGAGGCCATTCTTGACGAGCAGGTCACCCTTGATGTCGTAGGTGCCGGAGCCGAACACGCGCCACTCGTCGTTGAAGCGTGCCGTGGCACCGAGCGTGACTTCGTGACGATCGTCGGCAAAGCCGTAGAGTGGCTGGGCCTGGATGTAGGCATAGCGCGCTGAGACAGCAAGCGGACGCGCATCCAGGCCGACCTTCATCTCGGCGCGGCGAACATCGAAGGTGCGCTCGTCGAAACGGCCGCTGACCGAGGCCGAGAAGCCGTTCGGGCTGGCGATGCCGGCCAGGGCCACGTAGTCGGACGTATCGGTCTCTAGCCCAGAATAAGCGCCGGCATTGACGAGATCAGGCGCGGCAAACGAGTTGTCGCCGGCAAGATGATACGACTGGCCGACAAGCGCGTTGGTGGTCCAGCCGTTGTTGTAGCTGCCGGAATAGCGCAGGCCGAGATTGGCGCGGGTGCCGCCTTCCATGCGGTCGTAGCCGGAGAACTTGTCGCGCTCGAACAGCGAGGCCGCGTCGAAGACGAAGCTCTGTGCATCCTCGTTCGGGATGCCGAGCCCGCTGATGTGGCTTTCGCTCGGGCGGGCAAAGACCTGAGCCATCGGCTCGAGCACATGGGTCGAGCTTGTCGACGAGAACAGCACCGGCCAGCGCAGCTCAAGGCCGAGGGTGGCCATGTAGCGGAACAGTGACGAGCGCACGTCGTCGGCAACGTTGATCCGCGGATCTGCCGCCATGTTGTCGATGGCGGTAAGCGAGGCGGCTGACGCATCGACATAGCTGCTGTCTGCGCGGAAGGCGAGCAGGGGCGTTACCAGCAGGCCGCCATCGGTGATGATGGTCCGTTTCCACTCGGCTTCGGCGGTGATGCGGCTCGATGTGCCTTCGATACCGTGAACGGTCGGGCCGTTCGCCGCTGCAAGGCCCGCATCCAGATCCGAACGCTGGATGACGCGTGCGTTGAGGTCGACCGAGAGCTCGCCTCCGGCCACCGGCGTGTCGGGGATATAGGCGTAGTCGAGCGACGGCAGCACCCAGGGCTGCTTGTCGGCGCGCGCATTCGGATCGCTGTCGAGCGCTTCTTCCTGGACCTGGAAGCGCATGGCGCGCAGGTCGAAATAGTTCCGGTCGTTGAGGCCGGTCAGGTAGACCTCCGAGCGGTGCGTGCTGTCGGAGAATCCGTTGATGCCATAGGTGCGCGAAAAATTCTTGTCCGTCTGGGCAAGGATGTTCCAGCCAAAGGCCCAGCGCGGATTGAGGTCGAAATGACCCTTCGTGCCGACCATGCCGCGCAGCTTGTTTTCGTCGCCGGCCGGCCCACGGTCGACGGTATTGGCATCGAACTTGTCCGGATTCATCTGGTAGATGCCGGCCATCTTCAGGCTGTATTCGCCATTGTTGAAGCGCTGGCGCCATTCGGCCTCGCCCAGGAACCCCTGGCGGGTGTAGCCGGTGCCCTTGACGGTGAGGTCATAGGTTGGCGAGAGGGCGAAGTAATACGGGATCGACACGCCGACGCCGAGCTCGCTCTTGTAGCTGACGCCGGGCATCAGGAAGCCGCTCTTGCGCTTGACCGTCGGGTCGGCAATCTCGAAGGCCGGCAGGAAGGCGATCGGGAAGCCGAAAAACTCGAAATTCGAGTTTTCGAATCGCACCGTCTTCTTCTGGCCGTTCCAGATGATCTTCTGCGCCTTGACGCGCCAGATCGGCGCCTTGTCGGGCTTCTGCTCGCAAGGCTCGCAGGCGGTGTAGACGCCGTTGTTGAACGTCGTCAGGAAGCCGCCTTCGCGCTTGGCGCTTTCGGCGGCGAAATAGGTCTTGTCGACGGTCTCGATGCGCAGCGTGTTGACGAAGCCGTCGGCGAAGTCGTCGGTGATGTCGATCTCTTGCGAGAAGATCTTGGTGCCGTCCGAATTGACGACCTCGACATTGCCGCTGGCGACCAGCCGCGACGTCTTGCGGTCATAGGTGACGCGCTGGGCGACGAGACGGTTGCCGGCATAGTCGATCTGCACGCCGCCCACCGCTGTCACGGTGCTGGCGTCGTTGTCATAGACGAGCGTGTCCGCCTCGAGCAGCATCTGCGAGCCTTCGGGCACGCTGAGTGCGAGGTCCGCGACAGTCTGTGCGAAAGCAGGAGCGGACGGCAGCGCGACCGCAAACAGGCACGCGAGCGCAGTCGCACCCAAAAGGCCTGCCATATGGGCCCTGCGGTTGGCCATTGCGCCCCTCACCTAACCGTCCTCTTTGTAGAGCAGGAAAGTCACCCCGAAAAACATTGCGACGACTACTGGAAACCACGCCGCAATATAAGTCGGCACGAATCCCGCATTGCCAAATGCTTTGACCAGAACCGAAACGACATAAAGCAGAAAGCCGGCGACGACGCCACCCAAAATCATCGTTGCAGACTGCCCCATACGTGCAAATCGCATCGACACTGTTGCAGCAATGAGAGTCATTGCAACCAAAAGGAACGGAAGGGCGACAAGTGAATGAAATTGCATGGCGAATGCGTTGGCCCTGAGGCCGAAGGAACGCGCCACTTCGATCTTTGAAGGCAGCTCGAAGAACGGAATCGTTTCCGGCCGAGCCAGCCGTTCCTGGACGAATTCAGGCTTCAGATTGGTTGGCACCTGATCGACCGGCTGCGAGGTGAAATTCTGGCTGCCCTTCATGCTGCGGACGTTGACCAGTTCCCAGTGGCCGTCACGCAGATAAGCGCGCTCGGCGTCCTTGCGCTCGACCATGTCGCCATTGGCGTCGAAGATGAAAAACACTGCGTCCGACAGTTCGAGGCCCTGATTGAGCACGGCCCGGGCGCCGATGATGACTTCGGTGCCCTCGGCCTTCTGGCGCAGCCAAGGTGCCGAAAACGCCGAAACTGAATTCGACTGGCGCGAGCGCAGCTCGGACTCGATCGTTTCCGAGTGCGAGAAGCCATAGGCTGCGATCGGGTTGAGGATGCCGACCGTGACCAGGCCGAAAAGCAGCGCGCCGACGCAGCATGGCACCAGGAACTGCCAGGCCGAGATGCCGGCGGCGCGCGCGATGACGAGTTCATAGCGCCGGTTGAGCGAAACCAGCGTCGCCATGGCGCTGAACAGGGCAACGAACGGCACCGTCTGCTGCATGATCATCGGCACGCGAAGTGCTGAAACAGTCATCGCGATCGAGAACTTGAAGCCCGGCAGGCCGCCGACATTGCTGGAGAATTCGGTGACGTCGATGATGAAGATCAGCGCGTAGATGCCGATGAAGAACCACGTCGTGATGACGGCGTAGCGGACGAGGAAATAGCGGCCAAGCGTCCAGCCCATCATGCCGCTCCCTGGCCGGAGGCGCGGCCGGTAAGCCGTTGGCGCAGCGCCGCGAAGCCGTCGCGAACCCGCGCTGCCGTCGCTGCCATGCGGTCGGCGACCGAAACAGGCAATTCCATGGTGCGGTGGCTGCGGATGAACCAGAGGGCAAACAGCGAGGCGCCGATGGGAATGGCGTAGACGACGTAGCCGATCCAGGCCGCGGCTTCGGCCTTGCTGTTGGCGAAGAAACCGAGCCAGCGGAAGAACAGCGCGATCGTCACCGTCGTCACCAGCGGATGGATGCGTGCCTCGCGGTGGGACCGCGCATCGCCGGCAACCGCGAGCGCGATGAAGGCGAAAGCGATCGAATAGAGCCAGTCGGAGAAGCGGCGGTTGAGCTCGGCGTCGAACAGGCGCGGGTTGCGCTGGTAGAACTTGTCGTCGTGCTGCGGCTGCATCAGGTAGGACGTCGAGCGGTCTTTCGGCTGCATGGTGACTTCGTTGGCTGCAGCGGAAAATTCACTGAGATCAAAGGCATAGGAATCGAAGCTGATCACTGACACCTCGCCGCCGGGCGCCTTGCGGTGGATGACGCCTTCGTTCATCACCAGCATCTGCTTCTTGTTGCGTTCGATGAACGAGCCGTCCTTGGCGTAATAGACGAGATCGATATTGGGCTCGCGCGAATCGGCAACGAAGATGCCGCCCAGACCGCCATTTGGAAGGCGTTCGGCGACCTGCACGAACAGGCCTTCGTCGACCTTGCGGAACGTGCCTTCCTGGATGATCAGCGACAAAAGGTCGGCGCGTGAGGTGGCGATCAGTTCGCGGTTGCGCTGGCGCGCCATCGGATTGGCGACGTTGTCGACGACGAACGAAAACAGGCTGGCGCAGATGGCCAGGATGAGGATCGGCCGAATGACGGTGAGCCGCGAGGCGCCTGCGGCGTTGAGGATCACCAGTTCGGAGTCGCTGTTCATCGTGCTCAGCGTCAACGCCACGGCAATGATGACGGCGAAGGGCACGACGATGGGAATGACCGTTGGCAGGATCAGGGCTGCGACCTCGAAGAAGGTCAGTGCCGACTGGCCACTGTCGGTGACAAGGTCGATTCGACCGAGCACCTGGGTGGTCCAGACGATCGCCAAAGTCCACGTCAACGCCGCGATGAAAACCGCGAACGTACGACGCAGGATATAGCGCTCAACAACCTTCATCGATGATCAGGATTCCGTGTTTCCGACTTGGCCGGCCGACAGGATGCCGCGTGGCCGGTGGGTGTCTAAGGTATATTCCAAGGCAAGCCGGCACAACTGCCCGTCACGCCGTCAACACTGTCTCCCGCGCTTCGGAGTCTCGTTCCTAATGGCTAAGAAACGCCGAAGAGAGGTGGTTAACGCAAGGTTTCCCACCGCTTTTCACTTTTAGCCATAGCTAGTCAAGATGACGGGAGGCTTGCCAAACTTGTGAAAACGACGAAATGTCGCGCACCATCTGAACGGGATCCGAAAGCAGGATATCATGACTTCTAAGCCGTCGATCAGTTTCGCCAAGCCGGGCACGCCGAAAAAGGGCAGCGTCGTTGTCTTCTCCGCCGACGATGGCGGGCTGAGCGATGCGGCGCGTGCCAACGATCCGGCCAAGGCGCTCGATCGGGCATTTCCGGTGGCCGACTTCAACGGCAAGTTCGGCGGCGTTGTCGAGGTGCTGGCGCCTGAAGGCACGACGGTCGACCGGCTTGTCGCCATCGGCACAGGCAAGACCACGGCACTTGACGAATATGCCTGGCTGAAGCTTGGCGGTGTGGTTGCGGCGCAGCTGCGCAAGGCAACCGAAGTGGCCGTGATCCTCGACATTCCAGGCGTGAAAGTAGATGGCGCCGCCGCGGCAGGCGTTGCCGCCGGCATCCTGCTGAGGAGCTACAACTTCGACAAGTACAAGACCAAGAAGGACAATGGCGACGGCAAGGACGACGACAAGAAGCCGGCCAAGATCACCATCCATTGCGCCGATCCGGCTGCTGCCAAGAAAGCCTTTGCGGACGCCGAGGCTGTCGTCGGCGGCGTCTTGCTTGCTCGCGACCTTGTCAACGAGCCGGCCAACATCCTCGGCCCGGTCGAGTTCGCCGCCCAGGCCAAGGAACTCGAGAAACTCGGCGTGAAGGTCGAGATCCTGACCGAGAAGGAAATGAAGAAGCTCGGCATGGGCTCGCTGCTCGGCGTCGCCCAGGGCTCGGTGCGTCCGCCGCGCCTCGCGATCATGCAGTGGAACGGCGGCAAGGCCAAGGACAAGCCGGTTGCCTTCGTCGGCAAGGGCGTGGTCTTCGATTCGGGTGGCGTGTCGATCAAGCCGGCCGCCGGCATGGAAGACATGAAGGGGGACATGGGCGGTGCTGCCGCCGTCACCGGGCTGATGCACGCGCTCGCCGCGCGCAAAGCCAAGGTCAACGTTGTCGGTATCATTGGCCTTGTCGAAAACATGGTCGACGGCAATGCTCAGCGTCCCGGCGACATCGTCACCTCGATGTCGGGCCAGACGATCGAAGTGCTCAACACCGACGCCGAAGGCCGCCTCGTACTTGCCGACGCGCTCTGGTACTGCAACCAGCGTTTCGAGCCGAAGTTCATGGTCAATCTGGCGACGCTGACTGGCGCGATCATGGTGGCACTTGGCCAAAGCCACGCCGGCCTGTTCTCCAACAACGATGAACTGGCCGAGCGCCTGACGTCGTCTGGTACGGCAACCCAGGAGAAGCTGTGGCGCATGCCGCTCGGCTCGGAATACGACAAGCTGATCGATTCCAAGAATGCCGACATGAAGAACATCGGCGGCCGCTATGGTGGCTCGATCACCGCGGCACAGTTCCTGCAGCGCTTCGTCAAGGAAACGCCCTGGGCGCATCTCGACATCGCCGGCACCGCGATGGGCTCGCCGAGCAACGAGATCAACCAGTCCTGGGGCTCGGGCTACGGCGTGCGGCTGCTCGACAGGCTGGTGCGCGACCACTACGAGGGGTAAGGCTGGATAAATCCGCCCCGGCGGCCATCTGAAGCAGTTTTCTCCGCTCCTGATCTCACGGACCACATGTCCGCTGCGCTCCGGTTCTCGAAAACCACTCCATATGGCGCGCCGGGCCGAATTTCTCCACGCCTTCCCGGGACAGCAACTGAACTATGGCCGAAGTCCTTTTCTACCACCTGACCGAATCGACCCTTGAGGATGCCTTGCCGGGCCTGCTCGAGCGCAGCCTGCAGCGGGGGTGGAAGGCAGTGGTCCAGACCGGCAGCGAAGAGCGCCGTGACGCGCTCGACCAGCATCTGTGGACCTTCCGGGACGATTCGTTCCTTGCCCATGGCAGCGACCGCGAAGCCCATGCCGCCGAGCAGCCGGTGGTACTGACGGTGACCGAAGCCAATCCCAACGCCGCCGAGATCCGCTTCCTCGTCGACGGCGCGGTACCGCCCGACATCGCGCCCTACCAGCGGGCGGTGTTCCTGTTCGACGGCCATGACGCGGCACAGCTTGAAGGGGCGAGGGAGCACTGGAAGACGATGAAGACTGCCGGCCACGAGGTGACCTACTGGCAGCAGACGCCCGACCGGCGCTGGGAGCGCAAGGCCTAGAGGCGCGGCCCGCACGAGCCGCGCCTTGGCATCAGCTACTTGGCAGCGCTCATCTCGCCGCCAAGCTCTTTCTTGAACGTTTCAAAGTCGACCTGCATGCCGTTGAAGACGGTGCTCCAGTGGCGGGTCAGCGCCGCCATGGCGACGGCTTCCTGGATTTCCTGGTCGGTGGCACCCGCCTGTTTGGCGCTCTGCGTATCGGCCCAAATGCAATAGGTGCAAGGGATCTGCGCTGCGACGGCGAGCGAGATCAGCGCCTTGGTCTTGGGCGGCAGGGCGGTCTTGTCGCTGAACTCGAGTGCCTTGAGCTCGGACCATGCGCCCGGCAGGCCGGACTTGGGGAACTGCTTGATGAAGCTCGGCACGCCGCCCATCGACTTCTCGATGTCCTGGATGGTTGCGTCATAGTCGTCGGCATGAGCGGGCAAGGGCATGAATGCGAGCGTGGCTGAACAGGCTGCGGCGCCGGCCAGGACCGTCAGTGTGCGGCGGAACGAGGCGAGGGCGGATGGATGCATTGGCACGACTTCCTCCTCTGGATCATTTTTCCCTTACGGTGTAAGGTATGCAAATTGATGATCCTTACAGTGTAAGTTGTCAAGCGAGGCCATGGAAAAGGCGATCAACAAAAAGCGAGCGAAGCTGTCGCGCGACATGATCGAAACAGCCGCTTTCGAGGTGATCGAGCGCGAGGGACTGGTAGGCTTCTCGATGCGCAAGCTGGCTCAGGCGCTCGGCTGCGAGGCGATGAGCATCTATCACCACTATCCGTCGCAGGCGCATCTGTTCGAAGCGCTTGTCGAGAGGCTGATCTGCGAACTCGAGATTCCGCCCCACGACCTGCCGTGGCGACACCGTGCCAAGGCTGTCGTCAGCGACTATCGCGCCATGGCGCGTGCGCACCCCGCCTTTGCGCCCTTTCTCGTGACCTATCGCATGAACTCGCCAAAATGCCTGAAGTGGCTGGATGGGGTCATCGGCCTGTTCGAGGACGGCGGCTTCGGCAAGGAGCGCTCGGCGCGGATGTTCAGGGCGCTCGGATATTATCTGATGGGCGCGATCCTCGACGAGACGGCGGGATATGCCAGGGGACCGTCGGCGGTGACGACCGTCGATGACGAGCAGCTGCGCCGCGAGTTTCCCTATGTGGCGGCTGCTGGCACTTATTTCTCGACGGGCGAGTTCGACAAGACCTTCGAGATGGGCCTCGACATGCTGCTCGACGAAATGGAGCGGGAAGTTGCCGGCAGTGGCAGGCCGACACTTTCCGCCGCGCGGTAAAAGCCGTAGTACGGCAAACGTCTTCTGATCCCGCCAACGGACATTTCCGGCACAGAGTTTCGAGCGCCATGCGGTTCCTGTTTCTTCTCATCCTGCTCGGGGGCACTGGCCTCGGCATCGTCTACCCCTGGGCGACGACCAATTTCACCGGACACGAGATCGGCACCTATCGCGCCTATGATCGCACCGGTGGCTTTCGCCCGGTCGAGGTAGCCTTGGTGACGGCTGACGCGCCGGTGCGCGTGCTTGTCGACCTGACGACGCTGGCACCGCCAGTGGTCAAGCCGGCGAGTGCGGTGTTGACCATTACTGCCTCGACACGCGGCGAAACCGTGCTGGCCGAGGCGCTGAATTTCTATGACACGACGCCGCGCGAGCGCAGCCCGCAACTGCCCGATCCGATCTTCCGCGACGACGCCGGGCTGATCCGCGACGTGCAGCCGGGAACCTATCGCTTCGTCATCGAGCAGGGCGACGCCGACAACATCCAAATCCAGAGCGTCGACCTCATCCTGCGCTCCGGCGGCGGCGAGGCAGATGCGCGTGCCCAGCCGATCGGGCTGTCGCTGATGGCGGTGGGCTTCATCGGCCTGGTGCTGTCGCTGCGGCGCGGCAAGGGCGGTCGCCCCGATAATCCCAATTCGCAACCGCCGGCACCGCGCTGGGGCAGGGATGCAGACAAGTCATGAACTATCGCCACGCCTATCATGCCGGAAATTTCGCCGACGTGGTCAAGCACGCTGTGCTTGCCCGGCTCGTCGAATATCTCAAGCGCAAGGACAAGGCGTTCCGCGTCATCGATACGCATGCCGGTATCGGCCTCTACGACCTGTCGTCGGAAGCTGCGCGGAAGACGGGCGAATGGCATGACGGCATCGGCCGGCTGATCGACGCGCAATTGCCTGTCGATGCGGCCGAATTGCTTGAGCCTTATCTCGATGCCGTGCGCGCGGTGAACGCCGAAGGCGGCATCGAACGTTACCCCGGTTCTCCTGTCATCGCCCGGCATCTGCTGCGCAAGCAGGATCGCCTGTCGGCGATCGAACTGCATCCCGAGGATGCGAAAACGTTGGCCAGCGTGTTCGAAGGCGATTTCCAGACCCGCGTCACCGAGCTCGACGGCTGGCTGGCGCTGGGCGCGCATCTGCCGCCCAAGGAAAAGCGCGGGCTGGTGCTTGTCGATCCGCCATTCGAGGTCAGCGGCGAGTTCGACCGGCTGGTCGACGGGTTGAAGAAGGCGCACAAGCGTTGGCCCGGCGGCATCTTCGCATTGTGGTATCCGGTCAAGGACCGCAAGGCGGTGGCCGCGTTCCGCGACGACCTTGCCGACGCCGGCATTCCCAAGATCATGGACATCGAGTTCTACATCCGGCCGCCATCGGCTGAGCCGCGGCTCGACGGCACTGGCATGGTGGTGGTCAACCCGCCTTATCAGCTGGAAAGCGAGCTGCGCATCATGCTGCCGGTGCTGAGCAAGGTCCTCGCCGAGAGCGCTGGCGCGCGCTGGTCGGTCGAGTGGCTGGCAGGCGAAGCTGCGGCTTCTTGACCGGAGCGCGGCGAAACCGCAAACTGCGTTGCACAAGCCTTGGAGTGGGAACCATGAGTCGCGTCGCCAGCACCATCTTTGCCGCAATGATTGGCCTCGGAGCGGCCGGACTGGGCGCAGGCTCTGCGCAGGCAGCCGATCTTTCCGTCGGCAGCGATTATTCCGACCCGGGTATCTGCGGCAACGCCTCGGTGCTCAATCGCATCACCAGCCGGTTCAGCTATCAGGTTCGCCATGTGCCGAACCTGCCGCAGGTCGCCATCACCGACTTCCAGCGCATCCATGAACACCGCTATCTGCCGGCCGATGAGAACCATCCGATCGGCCGCCGTTATTGCGGCGCGACAGTGGTTCTCTCCGATGGCGCTGACCGCGACATCTGGTACCTGATCGAGGAAGGCATGGGCTTTGCCTCGATCGGCGACAATGTCGAGTTCTGTGTTTCCGGCTTCGACCGCTGGTACGTCTACAACGGACGTTGCCGCGTCCTGCGCTGAGGCGACTGGCCTTCAACGATGAAAATGGCGGCTCGGGCATTCGCGGCGGTCGCATTGCTCGCCCTTTCCGCTTGTGCACCGTCCGAAGACAAAGCGAGCGAAACCAAGGCGGCGCCTGCGGCTGAAGCAGCGGTGCCGCGTGGCGAAGGCTTTGACTTCTACGTCCTGGCTCTGTCGTGGTCGCCGAGTTATTGCGAGGCCGAGGGCGAGCAGGCCAACGGCCAGCAATGCCGCGCCGGCCGCCCCTATGCGTTCGTCGTTCATGGCCTGTGGCCGCAATATGAGCGCGGTTTTCCCGAGAGCTGCCCGACCAACAACAGCGACGTTTCGAGCGACAGGCTGCGCAGCCTCTACGACCTGATGCCGTCGGCTGGCCTGATCCGCCATCAATGGCGCAAGCATGGCACCTGCACAGGGCTCAGCCAGGACGACTATTTCAAGGTGCTGCGGGTTGCGCGCGAGAAGGTCGAAATTCCTCAGGAATTCAAGCGCCTCGATAGCTACAGCACCCTGCCGCCTGATCAGGCCGAGCACGCCTTCCTGCAGTCCAATCCCACAATGTCAGCCGATTCGGTCGCGGTTACCTGCGACCGGCGCTACCTGCGCGAGGTGCGCATTTGCATGAGCAAGGATCTCGAGTTCCGTGCCTGTCCAGAGATCGATCGCCGCAGCTGCCGGCTCGACAAGGTGGTGATGCCGCCAGTGCGTGGCCGCTGATACTGCCTACCCTTGGTTCTGGCGCCCCGGATTCTGCCGGCAGCGTGTTGCCGCAGCATCACTTGCTGATATGGTCGCCCGCGCCATAGGGGACCCTCATGCCGAAACTCTTCTATTCTTCCGCTTCACCCTACAGCGCCAAGGTGCGCATGGCCGCAGCTTACGCCGGCATTCCGGTCGAATCCGTTACCGTCGAGACCGGCCCGCAACCGGCGCTGCTGACGGATGCCAATCCGCTCGGCAAGATTCCGGTCTGGATCACCGACGAGGGTGAGAGCATCTACGACAGCCGTGTCATCACCCAGTATCTGAACCGGCTTTCAGGCAACAAGCTGTTCCCGCGCAACGCCGAAAAGCGGCTTGATGCCGAACGGCTGGAAGCCTTGGCCGACGGCATCTGCGACTGCCTGCTGGCGATCATCTACGAGCGCCGCTCGCGTCCGGAGGAGATCATCCACCAGCCCTGGATTGACAAGCAGTGGTTGAAGGTGGCGCGGGCGCTCGACCTGCTCAACGCCAATCCGCCGAAATTGCCGAAGTCGATCACGGCCGGCCAGATCGCACTGCGTGCCACGATCGGCTACATGGACCTGCGCTTCGCTGGCAAGTGGGACAAGGGTCGTCCGCGTCTCAAGCGCTGGGCCACCCGCTTCGACGAGAAGTTCCCGGAGTTGAAGGCCGTGATCCCGCAAGGTTGAGACGCCGGGGCAGCGGCCTGTCGCCTTCGCTCAAGCCTGGTTGGACAGCTTCAGCCAGCTATCGGGCAGGATATCGGGATTGCTTGCGGACGAATCGGCGAACCACGACGCCGGCCCGATGACGATCTTGTCGGGCGCTGGATTGAGCCATGCGCCCCACCAGGAAAAGCTGGAGTTGGCGATGATGTGGTTGCGGCATGCGCTCATCAGGCGCATGTCCTCATAGTCGGCGTCACGGCCATTGTGGCCCATCACCCGTTTCTCGACCGGGAAGGAGAGGTTGTCGCGGGCCCAGTCGGGATCGTCGGAGAAGACATAGATGACGGGCTCTTCCGCCATTTTCGACGCCATCAGATCCACGGCTTTTGCGTAATATTGCTTCGAGCAGGCGGCAAACAGCGCCTGGTTTTCCGGCAGCAGATAGTCGCCGCGCCGGACATGCAGCGAGATCGCAGGACAGGCGGCGATGGCGGCGAGGTGTTTCGCGTTTTCGTCGCTGGGCGGCGTGACGATGCGGAAATCGTCACGAATCGTGTCGATGCAGTCGGCGAAGTAGCGCTCTGATTGCCAGTAGCCGTCGAGCCAGAGGTTGGTGCGAGGCGCAACCATGTCGGCATCGAAACCGAGGCCGTTCTCCTTTAGGCGACGCGGGAAGCGTCCCGATGCGTGCCAGAGATAATAACGCAGCCGCTCCTGCCTCCGCCGCGGCGGCAGCGTGCCGGAGGTCACAGCCGGCCCGATATTGAAATGTCCGAGCCGGAAGGTGACTGACGGTGCCGTGTCGAACCATCTGGTATCGAGCAGCAGAGCGCTTTGGCTGCGAATCGCCATGGCACGGCCCATGGCGAACTGGAACATCTGGTTGCCCAGGCCGCCAAAGATCTTGCTGACGATTTGCCGCTTCATGAGTTGTCGAACCACCGTGATTTGCCGCTTAGTGACAGCGCTTGCCATAGAAATCAAATAAGGATGCCGTGGATGACTGATCGCATGGTCGAACGTCATTTCCATTCAACCGGCACTGGCTTACTGGCTTTAGCATCAAGTCCGTCCGATCGGGGTCAAGCATGTTCAAGAAGCTGCTCAAGCCATTTGGTTATCTGGAAAGGCATCGAGAACCGCTCGAGCTGCTGAAAGATGGCCTCAGCAAAAAGCTGGGCATAAGGACGGCTATTCATGTCGGGGCGCACTATGCCGAGGAACGAGAGGCCTACGAGGCTCTGGGGTTCAGCGACGTGCTGTGGGTCGAGGCATCCTCGGACACTTATCGCGAACTTTTAGCGCGGTTGGCTCGACCCAGCGGTGCGGCAACGCGGCACGTCGCAGTCAATTCGTTTGCTTCCGACAAGGGCGGCCAGGCGGTGACCCTTCGGCATTTCACCAATGAAGGTGCGTCAAGTTCTGTTTTCGCCGCCACACCGCTCTTTCGGGAAACATGGCCGCATGTCGCAGAGAGCGGCTCAATGGAGGAGGTCGGCACAGATACGCTCGACAACATTGCCATCGCAAACGGCTTTCAGAACGCGGATCTCATTGCAGCGGATGTGCAAGGCGCTGAACTGTTGGTGCTGAAAGGCGCGAAATCGCTGCTGGCCGGAGCCAAGGCCGTGATCGTCGAGGTTTCGCAAGCCCAGTTTTACGAAGGCGGTGTCCTTCAGCCGGAATTGGGAGCGTATCTAAGGCAGCACGGGTTCGTTGAACTTCGTCGTCCGCCCTCGCATGGCGACCAGCTGTTTGTCAGAAAACGGCGGGTTTGGAGCCTGTAGTCCTGGCTCTTTCAGACCTAACCCAAACCAACAAAAAAGCCGGGCGCGAGCCCGGCTTTTTCGTTTGTGCTGATCGCTAGGATCAGAACTTCATACCGACGCCGAACTGGATGCGGTGATCCTTGTTCGAGATTTCGGTGTTGCCTGCGCCCAGCGAGAAAGTGTCGCTGCCGAGGTCGGTGTAGCGATACTCGACGCGGCCGAAGACCGACTCGGTGAGCTTGACGTCGGTGCCGACGCCAGCGGTCCAGCCGAGCATGGTGTTCTTGTCTTCGATGCCGCCCTGCGTCGCCTTGACCTGCGCGCCAGCGCCACCGGCCGTTGCATAGAGCAGGATGTCAGGCGTCACGACGTAGCCGAGACGGGCACGCAGCGAGCCTTCGAAGCCGTTCTTCACCGAGGTGCCGGCGTTGTCGCCTTCGACGCCGCTGTAGCCGAGGTCGCCTTCAGCGCCGATGACGAAGTTTTCCATCTGGTAGTTGTAACCAGCGAAAGCACCGCCGAGGAAGCCGCTGGTGCCGATCTTGTTGCCGGCAGCGTCAGCTTCACCGCTGAAGCCGTAGCCAAGCGTGACACCGGCGTAGGGGCCCGACCAGGTGTTGAGCGGGGGCTGTTCCATCGGCGCGGCAGGTGCCGGCGGCTCTTCCATGACGACGTCGGCAGCGAATGCAGGCATCGAAGCCAGGGCGATCAGGCCGAACGCCGCAGCCAGCGGACGAGCGTGCTTGAGAATGGCAGTCATTGTTTTACTCCTTAAGCCAACTAGACACTGGCTCTTTTTCAACTGGCGCCCCTAGCCCGTCCGGGGGGAGAAACGGGCTGGGCGCCGAACAGTTCCGAATGTCGTGTCGAAATGCGGCTGAACCGAACCTGAAGTTGGGTGATTGCCCGGCGCAAATGAGGCTGAAGCGTGACGTTGCATGCGTGCAACAGCCGTGTCAGGAGCTTTGCCAGCCATTTGCCGCAAGCCGCTTGGTACAAGGGGTTGGGCGTTCTATATCTCGCATGCCAGCCTGCTTCGCGGGCAGGTTTTTGGGCAGCACCACTGGCTTTCGCCACATTGCCGCCAGATCGATGAACGGCTTTTTACATAGGTTACCAAGAGGTAGCCAAAATCTGCCTCAGCGGAAGCAGGTGATAGCGTGAGAGGACAACTGAATGGCTGACATGGCAGGCAACGTGCTGGTGACGGGTGGGGCCAAGCGCATCGGCCGCGCGATCGTCGAAGACCTTGCCGCGCATGGCTTTGGCGTTGCCATCCATTGCAACCACGCGCGCAAGGCGGCCGATGATCTTGCCGCGACCATCAATGCCGGCGGCGGCAGGGCAGTGGTGGTGCAAGCCGACCTTGCCGACATGGCTGCGGTGGATGGACTGGTCGCCGATGCCACCGCCGCGCTCGGGCCGATCACGCTGCTCGTCAACAACGCCTCTGTCTTCGAAGTCGATTCGGTCACCGATTTCGGCTGGGAGGTGTGGGACAGGCACTTCGCCTTGCATGTGAAGACACCGGCACTGCTGGCGAAGAATTTCGCAGCAGCACTGCCTGAGGGTTCCGAAGGCCTCATCGTCAACATGATCGACCAGCGCGTGCTCAAGCCGACGCCGCAGTATTTCTCCTATTCGCTGTCGAAGGCAGCGCTATGGGCGGCGACCAGGACGATGGCGCAGGCGTTGGCGCCGCGCATCCGCGTCAATGCCATCGGCCCCGGACCGACGCTGCCGAGCTCGCGCCAGGATGCCGCTGCCTTCGGCGCACAACTCGACGGACTGATTTTGAAACACGGGCCCGCTCTCACGGAGTTTGGCTCGACGATTCGCTATCTCTGGCAGTCGCGGTCGGTGACCGGCCAGATGATCGCGCTCGATGGCGGACAGCATCTTGCCTGGCAGACGCCGGATGTGACAGGCATGGTGGAATGAGTCCTCGACATCTAGACATCAAGCCGAGCCCCGGAAAAGGCGGCAAGGCTGCCGCAGACATGCCCGACACCGAGCTCGATGACGACGAGGCGGCGGAAGAGATCGTTGTACCCGCTGGTACGGACTTGCCGTTCACGGCGATCGACTGGAGCGCGCATGCGGGCGACGCCGACGGCATGGTCGGCGCCGAAGTGATCCAGACGCTCGTCAAGCGCCTGCCCAATGCGCCGGGCGTCTACCGGATGATGAACGCCGCCGGCGACGTGCTTTATGTCGGCAAGGCACGCAGCCTCAAGAAGCGCGTCACCAACTACGCGCAAGGGCGCTTCCACACCAACCGCATCGGCAAGATGGTGCGCGAGACGGCGACGATGGAGTTCGTCGTCACCCGTACCGAGATCGAGGCGCTGCTGCTTGAAGCAAACCTGATCAAACGCCTGCGTCCGCGCTTCAACGTCCTGATGCGCGACGACAAGTCGTTCCCCTACATCATGCTGACCAGCGACCATGCGGCGCCGGGTATCTACAAGCATCGTGGCGCGCGCTCGCACAAGGGCGGCGACTATTTTGGGCCGTTCGCGTCGGCGCAGGCGGTCGGCCGGACGATCAATTCGCTGCAGCGCGCTTTCCTGCTGCGCAGCTGTACGGATTCGTTCTTCGAAAATCGCACGCGGCCGTGCCTGCTGTTTCAGATCAAGCGTTGTGCGGCGCCTTGCACCGGCGAGATTTCGCCTGAAGGCTATGCCGAGCTGGTTGGCGAAGCGAAGGACTTCCTCTCCGGTCGCAGCCAGAAGGTGAAGACCGAGATTTCGGGCCAGATGCAGCACGCCGCCGAGGAGCTCGATTTCGAACGCGCCGCCGTCTATCGTGACCGCTTGGCCGCTCTTTCGCACGTCCAGAGCCATCAAGGCATCAACCCGCAGACAATCGACGAGGCGGACGTCTTCGCCATCCACCAGGAAGGCGGGCAGACCGGCATCCAGGTGTTCTTCTTCCGAACCGGCCAGAACTGGGGCAACCGTGCCTATTTCCCCAAGGCCGACTCGTCGCTGGAAGCGGCCGAGGTGCTCGGCTCGTTCCTGGCCCAGTTCTACGACGACAAACCATGTCCGCGAGCGATCCTGCTGTCGCATTCGGTCGAAGAGCAGGAATTGCTGGCCGAGGCGCTTTCCACTCGCGCTGGGCACAAGGTGGCGATCTCGGTGCCGCAACGCGGCGAGAAGAAGGACATCGTCGACCACGCCGTGCAGAACGCCCGCGAGGCGCTCGGCCGCCGGCTTGCCGAGACGTCGACGCAGGCACGGCTACTGGAAGGTTTCGCCCAGACCTTCGGGCTGGAGAAACCGCCTGTTCGCATCGAGGTCTATGACAACTCCCACATCATGGGCACCAATGCCGTTGGTGGCATGGTGGTCGCGGGGCCGGAAGGCTTCGTCAAGAACCAGTACCGCAAGTTCAACATTCGCTCGACCGACATTACCCCGGGCGACGACTTCGGCATGATGCGCGAGGTCATGGAGCGGCGCTTTTCGAGGCTGTTCAAGGACCACAGCGATGAACAGCCTGACGCGGATGCGGTCGAGGATGCCGGCGCGTTTCCAGCATGGCCGGACGTGATCCTGATCGATGGCGGCCAGGGCCAGATGACCGCTGTACGCGCCATGCTGGTGGAACTGGGCATCGAGGATCGCGTCGTTGCGATCGGCGTTGCCAAGGGGCAGGATCGAGAGGCCGGGCGCGAGCGTTTCTTCGTCAGGGGCAAGGATTCGTTCTCGCTGCCTGTGCGCGATCCGGTGCTCTATTTCGTCCAGCGCCTGCGCGACGAGGCGCATCGCTTCGCCATTGGTTCGCACCGGGCGCGGCGCAAGAAGGAGATGGTCAAGAACCCGCTCGACGAGATCGGCGGCATCGGCCCGAGCCGCAAGCGGGCGTTGCTTCTGGCATTTGGTACCGCGAAGGCGGTGAGCCGGGCGGCTGTCGACGATCTGATGGCCGTCGAGGGCATCTCGGAATCCATCGCACGCCTTGTTTACAACCATTTTCACGATAATGGGTGATCAACGGGAATTGTCGTCCGGCGTCCGCTCGGGCTATCGATAGACAGTTGACCCCCGAGCCCCCGTTCTGATTTCACTACGGCAGACGAAAGAGCATAAGAGATCATGGCCCAGCGCGCATTCAATCTGCCCAACATGCTGACCTACGCGCGCATCGTGGCAGTGCCGCTGGTCGTATTGTGCTTCTTCCTCGAAGGCACCCTGAAGTCGAGCGACTTTGCCCGCTGGAGCGCGCTTGTCATCTTCATTGCCGCAAGCGTCACCGACTATCTCGACGGCTACCTGGCGCGCGCCTGGCAGCAGACGTCGAACATCGGTCGCATGCTCGATCCGATCGCCGACAAGCTGCTCGTCGCCACCTGCCTGCTGTTGCTTGCCGCCGATACAGACCATCGAGGCGGCATCGCCGGCTGGTCGCTGTGGGCGGCGATCATCATCCTGTGCCGCGAAATCCTGGTCTCGGGCCTGCGCGAGTATCTCGCCGCACTGAAGGTCAGCGTGCCGGTGACCCAGCTTGCCAAGTGGAAGACGGCCATCCAGATGGTGGCCATCGCCTTCCTGCTCGCCGGCCCGGCTGGCGACAAGATCTTCCCGCTGACCACCCAGGTCGGTCTTGTCCTGCTGTGGATCGCGGCACTTGTGACGCTCTATACCGGCTACGACTACTTCCGCGCCGGCCTGAAACACATCATGGACGAATGAGACCATGACCAAGCTCATCTATTTTGCCTGGGTGCGCGAGCGGATAGGCAAGGCCGAGGAAGATGTCGAATTGCCTGCCGACGTGAAGACGGTGAGGGAACTGCTGCTGTGGCTCAAGTCGCGCGGCGAGGAGTTCGAAAGCGCCCTGCAGCACCCGGAGGTGATCCGCGTTGCGATCAACCAGGAACATGTCGATCACCGCGAGCTGATCGGGGGCGCACGCGAGATCGCGCTGTTTCCGCCGATGACGGGCGGCTGAACCGATGACCGTCGCCGTCGTGCCGATGGTGCGCATCCAGGCGGCTGACTTCGACGTCGCCGCGGAGATCGCGCTGCTGACGCAGGGCAGGGTGGATGTCGGCGCTGTCGTCACCTTCACTGGTCTGTGCCGCGATGAGGCCGGCAGCCTCGCAGCGCTTGAACTCGAACATTATCCCGGCATGGCCGAAGCCGAGATCACGCGCATCGCCAACGAGGCGATCGAACGTTGGCCATTGGCCGGCATCACCGCCATCCATCGCTTTGGCCGCATCAAGCCGGGCGAGAACATCGTGCTGGTGGTCGCAGGTTCGAAGCACCGGCAGGCCGCGTTCGAGGCGGCAAGCTTCCTGATGGACTATCTAAAGTCGCGTGCTCCGTTCTGGAAGAAGGAGCATCGCATCGACGGCAGCGAAGGCGGCTGGGTCGATGCCAAGGAAAGTGACGAAGCAGCCGCCGCCCGCTGGGCGAAGTCCTGATCGATGGTGGCCACGATGTATGTCGGCGGCCACGGAACCACCTTATTCCTTTGTACCTTCCAGATGCACGGCGCGTCGCGCGCGCCTTGGCAACAACTGAAACGGGGAGGCTGCCTTGCTGAGCAAGCTCGCGGAATTTCTAGTGTTTGGCTTCATGCCTCTGGTCGTCGGCATGCTCGCGGTTCCGGCCGTGGCAACTGCTGACGAGACCTTGGTCACCGGCGAGGTGCTCTATCGCGAGCGCATCGCCTTGCCTGCGAATGCGGTGCTTTCGGTGCAGCTTGCCGATGTCTCGCTCGCCGACGCGCCGGCCCGGATACTCGGCGAGCAGAAGATAGATCCAGCCGGTCAGGTGCCGATCAGGTTTGCCATCCCCTTCGACCCCACCGCGATCAAGACCAACATGACCTACGCCTTGCAGGCCCGCATCAGCGTCGATGACCAGCTCTGGTTCATCAACGATGTCCGCCATACGCTCGATCCGCTGACGGCGGGACCGCAGACGATCCAGGTCAAGATGGTCCGCCAGTCCGCCGCCACCGAGGAGGTCACGATTTTCGACCGCGACTGGGTTGCCGAGGAGATCGACGGCGCAGCCGCGCATGACAAGGCCAAGCCGACGCTGCGGATCGGCACGGACGGCAAGGTGTCTGGTCGCGGCGGCTGCAACGGCTTCTTCGGCAGCGCCAAGGTCGACGGCAGCAAGGTGCAGTTTGGCCAGATCGGGTCAACGGAGATGGCCTGTGAGCAAGCGGTGATGGACCAGGAGCACAGGTTCCATCAGGCGCTTGAGCGCGCCGCCACGTTCAAGATCGAGGACGGCAAGTTGCTGGTGGCCGACAAGGACGGCAAGGACATCCTGCGTTTCGCCGCAGGAAGCTGATTGAATCAGTTTCGCCGATAGTCCGGCCAAGCCATTGAAATACTTGGCTGGCGGGTGGAGCCTGGCAGGCTGAGGAGCAAAGAAAAAGCCGAGGCGCGAGCCCCGGCTTTTCGATTCTGGATCAGTGGCTTGTCAGCCGCTGTTCGCCGGCTGGATCAGCCGACGACTTCGGTGCCCGAGAACCAGTAGGCGATCTCTTCGGCGGCGGTCTCGGGAGCGTCCGAGCCGTGCACCGAGTTTTCGCCGATCGACAGGGCGTGGACCTTGCGGATGGTGCCCTCGGCAGCGTTGGCCGGATTGGTGGCGCCCATCACTTCGCGGTTCTTGGCAATGGCGTTGTCGCCTTCGAGGACCTGGACGATCGTCGGAGCCGACGACATGAACTCGACCAGCTCGCCGAAGAACGGGCGTTCCTTGTGGACGGCGTAGAAGCCTTCGGCCTCGCGGCGGCTCATCCATACGCGCTTCGATGCAACGACGCGCAGGCCGGCATCTTCGAGCATCTTGGTGATGGCGCCGGTCAGGTTGCGCCGGGTCGCGTCCGGCTTGATCATCGAAAATGTGCGTTCGATCGCCATGATAGGTCCTTGTGATCTCTGGGATTTGCAGTGTGGCGGGCTCTATACAGGCCGCCCGCTGCATTGCCAAGGGGCTAGGCTGCCGCTGCCACGCTCAGTCCCAGACCGTTGTGCAGGTTAAGGCAGCGGCCGAACCATTCGGCAACGGGGTCTGCGTCGTCGAGAAGCGTGTAGGGTGTGGCGATACGGGCCCACTGGAAGGCCCCGAACACGATGTAGTCTGCAAACAACGGAGCCGTGCCGCCGATCCATGGCTGGTAGGCGAGCATGCCGCGTAGCGGCTCGAGCGATGCCCTGAATGCACTGAGCCCGGCATCCCGCGCGGCAGTCACCTCCTCCAGCGGCCTGCCATAACGCGCCTCGCGGCTCTGACGGAAATAGGCGGCGTTGGTCTCATCCTGCATGCCGTGAAGGGCCGTCAGTGCCGCGACGCCGAGATAGGGATGGATGGTCAGTTGCGACCAGCGTTCGATGAAACGGGCATGGGCTTCGCCGCCGGCACCGCCAAACAGCGATGGTCGGTCCGGATAGGCGTGCTCGAGATGCAGCGCGATGGTGAAGGAATCCGGCACGACGGCATCGCCATCGCGGATGACCGGAACGGTCTTCGAGGCGCCGCCTTCGATATCAGGCACTTCGAGAAAGCGCGTCGGCATCGTGCGATAGTCCAGCCCCTTGTGCGCCAATGCCATTGCCACCTTCCAGCAATGCGGGCTGAACGGGCGCGTCGTATCGCTGCCGACGAGGTCGTAGAGGAGAATGGTCATTGGCGGCTGTTCCAGATGGGCTGTAGTAAGAAGATGATTTTCGAAGCACCGAAGGATATCGGATGAAACAGCATTTCATGATGTTGGCCGCATATAATCAATGGGCCAATGAGCGTGTCTATGAAGCAGCAGCCGACTTGGACGCGGAAGAATATGACCGCGACACCGGCGCGTTCTTCAAGTCGATGAAGGGAACGCTCAACCATCTGCTCGTTGCCGACCGCGTCTGGCTGAAGCGCTTCACCGGTGAGGGCGATGCACCGTCGTCGCTCGATACCATCATCCATGCCGACTTTGCCAAGTTGCGCGCCGCGCGGCAGGCCGAGGACAAGCGCATCGTGGAGTGGGTCGGTTCGCTCAGTGACAAGGCATTCGCGGGCCGGTTCACCTACATGACCGTCACCGACATGCGCACCATCTCGCAGCGCTTGGCGCCGGCCCTGATGCACCTTTTCAACCACCAGACGCATCATCGCGGCCAGGCGCACATGATCCTGACAGTGCTTGAGCGACCATCCATAGCTTTGGATCTGATTTATTTCCAGCGCACCGAAGACGGCAGAGCATTCGCTTGAAATTGAATAAAACTTTATGCTTCGAACGCATATAATTAAAAGGATTCAATCGTCTACTCATTCATGTAACGCAATTCAGAGTGAGCAGTAAAAAAGTTGATGATGTCCGGGGGGAAGATGAAACTTATTGCCATGAGAGTGCGTTACTGAGTCAGCAGCCAGTCTCGTGGCTGGGTGCTGGGATCGGCAACCACAGGGAGACATCCATGACTAGTATATCGAAGGCAATAGCCAAGACACTGGCGGGTGGTATCGTTTTCGCGGCGCTCTGCGCGCCAGCCAGCGCCCTGGACATCGGCGACCGTAGCAAGGGCCTCGGCGTCTCTGTCGACATCGGTAATTCAAATGGACTTGGCCTGGACGTCGGCGCAACCGTTGGTGGTTCGGGCGGTGTCAATGCCGACGTCAACGCCGACGTCGGCGGCAACAAGGGTCTGGCTGATGCCAAGGCCAACGCTTCGGTCGGCGGCAACAACGGGCTAACCGCAAATGCGACCGCAAATGTCGGAGGTAACACCGGGCTCGCAAACGTGAACGCCAATGTCGGCCTCGGCGGCAACACGCTCGCCGACATCGGCATCAACATCGGCGGACCCGGCATTGGTGGACCTGGCGGTCCCGGCGGACCTGGAGGTCCTGGTGGACCCGGCGGACCTGGCATCAACCCAGGCGTCATCGGCGGCATGTCGCAAGCTCAGGTCGCAGCCTATGTGAAGCGCTGCAAGATGGTGCTGTCCAACCCGATGGCATTCGAAAGCGACCTGCGCGAACTGTGCAAGCTGCTGCGTACCGCCAGCCGCTGAGGTTTCGAAAAGAGTTTCGGACGGCCCGCGATCTGCGGGCCGTTTTGATTCCGGCCAGCGGGTGCTTGTCATGAGATGTCTGGATCATCGGATAGGAGTGTCTGGGCAGCGCGGTTTGCCTTGTCTTTGGCCATGATCTCGGCCAGACGAGGCAATAGTGACACCGCCTGGTTCAAGCACCAGGCGCCATCTCTTTTTCAGGATAGACGTTCGTGCGCGCATTCGGCGACAAGACCGGCCAGACAATCGTGCTGTTGCTCATTGCCGGCTCCGGCATGGTGGCGATCGCCCGCGGCATGAGCCTGACCTTCCTGGCGATCCGCCTGCAGGGCGATTTCGGCTTGAGCCCGGCATGGATCGGCGTCCTGATCGGAGCTGGGCCTTTGCTCGGCGCTGCGGTCAGCCCGTTTGCCGGAACCATCTCCGATCGCATCGGCCGGCGTGTTGTGCTGGTGACGGCGCTGCTGTTTGCCGGTCTGGGGCTCGTCGGCCTCGGCCTGGCACAGTCGGTGGCGGCCTTTGCGCTGGCGCATATCGTGTCGTCGGTTTCGGCGGCGGTCTACGAGCCGGTGTCGCGTGCGCTGATGAGCGATGCGGCGCCTGAAAAGCTGCGGCTCAAGATGTTCTCGTGGCGCTACCTCGTCATCAATGCCGGCTGGGCTGTCGGGCCGATGATTGGCCTTGCCATCGGCGCCAATTCGCCGCTGCCCTTCGTCATCGCCGGTATCGTTCATTTCGTCTTTGCCGCGGCGATCTTTGCCGTGGTGCCGGCAGCCCTGGCAGAACGCAGCGGGCAGCCTACGGCGCAGCAGACCCCTGGCTTCCGCAGACTGGCTGCCGCACTGCGTGACCGGCGCCTGCTGTTTTATGTCGGCGGCGGCACGTTGCTGATGGCTGTTTACGGCCAGTGGTCGGTGACCCTGTCGCAATATCTGACCACCAACCTCGCCGACGGCATGAAGATATTCGCCTGGCTGGTCACGACGAACGCCGCCGTGGTCGTGCTTGCCACCGCACCTGCGCGCATGGTGATCGAAAGGATCGGGCCGATGCGCGCGATGGTGCTGGGCTGCCTGCTGTTCCTTTGCGGCGAGCTTGGCTTCGCCATGTCGACGGATGCGACAATGCTGGTCGGCTTCATGGTCCTGTTCACGATCGGCGAGGTGCTGGTCGTTCCGGCGGAATACGTGCTGGTCGACAAGATCTCCAATGACGGTAATCGCGGCGCCTATTTCGGCGCCCATTCGCTGAGTTCGGTGGGTAATTTCATTGGGCCATTGTTAGGCGGGCTGGCGCTTGGAGCGTTTGGCGGGCAGGGCATGTTCATGCTCTTTGCCATACTGGCCGCCGGCAGCGCTGTCCTGTTTGCCATCGGCCATGCCTCGCCGCCGCCGGCTTCTCTGGACGGCCCGGCAATCGACGCGAATGGAGAGGTTGCCGGCGAAGCGCTGCACCGTAGCCACAGACCGGCTTTCGCCTGAAAGCAGTGCGGTAGTCGCGTTTTCGACCACGCGTTGTGCCTGATAGGTGCAGCGCGCCCTTGCCATTGCCGCAACTCTCCGCCAAAACCGCCACGCCATGCTTATCATCAATGATCTCTCCCTCCGCATCGCCGGACGTCTTCTCCTCGACCATGCGTCGTTGACCCTGCCGGCCGGCACCAAGGCGGGCCTTGTCGGCCGCAACGGCACCGGCAAGACGACGCTGTTCAAGGCGATTACCGGCGACTTCAGTTCTGAATCCGGCAGCATCAGCCTGCCCAAGAACACCCGCATCGGTCAGGTCGCCCAGGAAGCGCCCGGCACCGAGGAGCCGCTGATCGAGATCGTGCTCAAGGCCGATGTCGAACGCACGGCACTGCTTGCCGAAGAGCAGACTGCGACCGACCCGCACCGCATCGCCGAAATCCACGTTCGCCTCGCCGACATCGACGCGCATTCGGCCGAATCCCGCGCGGCGACAATTCTCGCCGGTCTCGGTTTCGACGACGAAGCGCAACGGCGTCCGGCCTCGTCCTTCTCGGGCGGCTGGCGCATGCGCGTGGCGCTCGCAGCGGTCCTGTTTTCGGAACCCGATCTTCTGCTGCTCGACGAGCCGACCAACTATCTCGATCTCGAAGGCACGTTGTGGCTCGAGAACTATGTGTCGAAATACCCGCACACGGTTCTGCTGATCAGCCACGACCGCGACCTGCTCAACCGCGCCGTCAATTCGATCGTCCATCTCGACCAGAAGAAGATGACCTTCTGGCGCGGTGGCTATGACCAGTTCGAGCGTCAGTTCGCCGAGCAGCGTGAGTTGCAGGAGAAGGGGCGCGTCAAGCAGGAAGCAGCGCGCAAGCACCTGCAGTCCTTCGTCGACCGTTTCCGTGCCAAGGCGTCGAAGGCGCGCCAGGCGCAGTCGCGCATCAAGGCGCTGGAGAAGATGAAGCCGATCGCGGCGCTGATGGAAGACAATGTCCGTCCGTTCAGCTTTCCAGAGCCGGCAAAAACGGTTGCCTCGCCGATCGTCGCGCTCGATCGCGTCAATGTCGGCTATCAGGCGGACAAGCCGATCCTCAAGAAGATGACCCTGCGCATCGATGCAGACGACCGCATCGCGCTGCTCGGCGCCAACGGCAACGGCAAGTCGACCTTCGCCAAGCTTCTCGCAGGACGGCTGAAGGCCGAGAGCGGTTCGGTGACGATTGCGCCCGGGCTCAAGGTCGCGATCTTCGCCCAGCACCAGCTCGACGATCTGAGGCCGGACGAAAACGCCTATGAGCACGTGCGCCGGCTGATGCCGGAGGCGCCGGAATCCAAGGTGCGCGCCCGCGTCGCCCAGTTCGGCCTACCGACCGAGAAGATGAACACCGCCGCCAAGGATCTTTCCGGCGGCGAGAAGGCGCGACTGTTGATGGGGCTGTCGGCCTTTGACGGGCCGAACCTGTTCATCCTCGACGAGCCGACCAACCATCTCGACATCGACAGCCGCGAGGCGCTGATCATGGCGCTGAATGATTTCCCGGGTGCCGTGATCCTGATTTCGCACGACCGCCATCTGCTCGAAGCGACGGCCGACCGATTGTGGCTGGTCAAGGACGGCTCGGTCAATCCGTATGACGGCGATCTCGAAGACTACAAGGCGCTGGTGACGGGTGTTTCCGGCGACCGGCGTGAAAAGCGCGAAGCCGACAAGGCATCAAAGGCGGACAAGCGCCGTGAGGCTGCGGCACGCCGCGCGTCGATGGAGCCGCTGGCCAAGGAAATCCGCGCCACCGAGGCGCTGATGGACCGCATCCGCAAGCGCATCGATGGCATCGAGGACCAGCTGGCGGATCCCAAGCTGTACGAGAAGGATCCGACGACGGCGACGCAGCTTGCCAAGGAGCGGTCGCAGCTCGGGACGCAGCTCAACGGTCACGAGGAAAAATGGCTCGCAATGTCGGCGGAATACGAAGAAGGCATCGCGGAATAGGGCAGCGCCGCACTGCACGCTGGCCCTACACCTTGGATATGAAAGCCTGTAGTTTCGCGCCATGAACCAGCACGCCAAGATCAGGATCGGCCATTCGGCCTGCCCGCATGACTGCCCGTCGACCTGTGCGCTTGAAGTCGAGCTGCTCGACGACAAGCGTATCGGCCGTGTCCATGGCGCCAAGTCCAACAGCTACACGGCCGGCGTCATCTGCGCCAAGGTCGCTCGCTATGCGGACCGCGTCCACCATCCAGACCGGCTGCTGAAGCCGCTGATCCGTGCCGGCGCCAAGGGCGAAGGGCAGTGGAAGGAAGCGAGCTGGGAGGCGGCCCTCGATCTCGTTGCCGAGAAGTTCATAGCGGCGGAGGAAAAATACGGCTCGGAAACCGTCTGGCCCTATTTCTACGCCGGCACGATGGGGCTGGTGCAGCGCGATGGCATAGAGCGGTTGCGCCATGCCAAGAAATACTCCGGCTTCTTCGGTTCGATCTGCACCAATCTGGCCTGGACCGGCTATGTCATGGGCACTGGCGCGCTGCGCGGTTCGGACCCGCGCGAGATCGGCAAGTCGGATTGCGTCGTCATCTGGGGCACCAACGCTGTCGTCACGCAGGTCAATGTGATGACCCATGCGATCAAGGCGCGCAAGGAACGCGGCGCCAAGATCGTCGTCGTCGACATCTACGAGACGGCGACGCTGAAGCAGGCCGACATGGGGCTGGTGCTGAAGCCCGGCACCGACGCGGCACTGGCCTGCGCGGTGATGCACGTGCTGTTCCGCGAGGGCTTTGCCGATCGCGCCTATCTCGAAAAATACACCGACGATCCCAAGGGCCTGGAAGCGCATCTCAGCGACAAGACGCCGGAATGGGCAGCCGGCATAACAGGTCTTTCGGTCGAGGAGATCGAGGCCTTTGCCCGGCTCGTCGGCACCACCAGGAAGACCTTCTTCCGCCTGGGCTATGGTTTTTCGCGCCAGCGCAACGGCTCGGTCAACATGCATGCGGCGCTGTCGATCCCGGCGGTGACGGGCGCCTGGCAGTATGAGGGCGGCGGCGCCTTTCATTCCAATTCGGGCATCTTCAAGCTTAATGGCGAGCTGCTGGAGGGAACGAAGTTCCGCGATCCCAGCATCCGCTATCTCGACCATTCGCGCATCGGCCCGGTGCTGACCAATGCCGAGGACGCGCTTTATGGCGGCCCGCCTGTCACGGCGATGCTGATCCAGAACACCAATCCGATGAATGTCGCGCCCGAGCAGCGTCTGGTGAAGCAGGGCTTCATGCGTGACGACCTGTTTACCTGCGTGCACGAGCAGTTCATGACCGACACGGCCAAGCTTGCCGACGTCGTGCTGCCGGCGACCATCTTCCTCGAGCATGACGACATCTACAAGGGCGGCGGCAACCAGCACATCACGCTGGGCCCGAAGCTGATCGACCCGCCGGAAGGGCCGCGCACCAACCACTATGTCATCGAGGAGCTGGGCAAGCGGCTTGGCGTGGCGCACATGCCGGGCTTCGGCATGACCGAACGCCAGCATATCGACGTCATGCTGGAGAAGAAGGGCCTCGGCAATTTCGACAGCTTCAAGGACCAGAAATGGGCCGACATGCAGCCTGAATTCGACAGCGCGCATTTCCTCAAGGGTTTTGGCCATCCCGACGGCAAGTTCCGCTTCAAGCCGCAATGGAATGGCGGTGCCGCACCCAACAAGCCGCCGCGTAGCATGGGCATCTTCGGCCCGGTCGCGCAGCTGCCCGAATTCCCCGATCACGTCGACCTGATCGAGGTGGCGGATGCGGAGCATCCGTTCCGCCTGGCGACGTCGCCGGCGCGCAACTTCCTCAACTCGACCTTCGCCGAGACGCCGGTGTCGCGCGAGAAGGAGGGGCGGCCCGAACTCTTGATCCATTCCGAGGACGCGGCAGAACTCGGGATAGCGACAGGCGACCGGGTCGAAATCGGCAATATGCGCGGCGAGGTCGTGCTGCATGCCCGCCTGTTCGACAAGATCAAGCGCGGCGTCGTCATCGCCGAAGGCATCTGGCCGAACTCCGACCATGAGCGCGGCGAGGGCATCAACGTGCTCACCGGCGCCGACGCGCCCGCACCTTATGGCGGCGCGGCCGTGCACGACAACAAGGTCTGGGTCCGCGCGGCGGCGTATGTGCAATCGACGGGGGCATTCCGATGAGCGGCGACCACGATCACGGCGACATGCAGAACACGCCGGTTTCGCGGCTTTGGATGGCCTTCGGCCTTACCAGTGCCTTCATGGTGGCCGAGGTAATCGGCGGTTTCGTCACCGGTAGCCTGGCGCTGATATCTGACGCCACGCACATGCTGACCGACGCCATGGCGCTGGCGATCGCGCTGGTGGCGATCAAGGTCGGCCGCCTCCCGGCCGACCTGCTGCGCACCTATGGTTACGCCCGCTTCGAGATACTGGCTGCGGCCTTCAACGCGCTGCTTTTGCTCGCCGTCGCCTTCTACATTCTCTACGAGGCCTATGTCAGGCTGTTCCAGCCGCAGGACATCGCCTCGCTCGGCATGCTCGGCATCGCCGTCATCGGGCTTCTGGTCAATCTGACGTCGATGCGGCTGCTCGCCGGCCACAAGGACGGCAGCCTCAACGTCAAGGGCGCCTATCTCGAGGTCTGGGCCGACATGCTCGGTTCGATCGGCGTGATCGCCGGTGCTGCCCTGATCTGGCTCACCGGCTGGTCATGGGTCGATTCCGTCGTCGCCGTCGGCATCGGCTTCATGGTCTTCCCCCGCACCTGGGTGCTGCTCAAGGAGTGCATCAACATCCTGCTCGAAGGCGTGCCAGCAGGCATGGAGCTGGCCGAGGTCGAAGCGGCGATCGCCACCGTGCCTGAAGTCGCCTCGGTGCACGACCTGCATCTGTGGGCGATCACCCAGAGCAAGGCGTCGCTGACCGCGCATGTGGTGCTGGAGGAGGGCGCTGATGCTGAGACGGTGCGCCGGGCGGTGGAAGTGCGGCTGCAGGAAAAGTTCGACCTGCACCACACCACATTGCAGATGGAGCGGGTGAGCTGCGCGCCGATGGAGCGCATTCACTGAGCGTGCCTGCGTCACACTGTCCTGTCAGCGATATGTCCTATTATCTCTAACAACATGAGTGCCTATGTCTTGCCCGGCCGATGAGTCTTCGGTGCAGAACGGATTCGGAGAGCATCGATGGGCGAGCATGGCTTCAGGAACAAACACAGTGGCAAGGGCCGCGACAAGGGCGGCCTGCTCGGCGCCGTCCTTGGCGCGATAGGCAGTCAGCTCGGCGACAAGACGTCAGGCGGCCAGCAGGGCGGCAACTCCGGCGGAGGCGGGCCGTCGGGCAATCTATCGGGGGCCTTCGGGCGCGACGGGCGCTTCAGCTCGGCGAAAACCCAGCGCCCGTCACGGATGCCGAGGTTCGGCACGGCGGCGACGCTCGTCGTGCTGGTGCTGTGGACGCTGCTTGCCTGGCTCGGCTACAGTCTCGTCGACGTCGTGCTCGCCTGGACGTCGAGCAATGTCGGGACAATCGTGCAGACCGGCAAGGATGCGGCGACCGCGACCGGCATCGGCACCGAGGTCGTCGGTGTCGTCGACAGCGCTGAGACATCAGGCATGCTCGGCGGTTTCCTTGCTCTCGTCGGCGCCGTGCTGCGTCCGCTGATCGTGGTGGTGTGGCTGGGCGGTGCCGTGCTGATCATGGCGGCGCCCTGGCTGGTATCCTTGATCAGGCGGAAGTTCCGCTAGGCGGGTTCAGTCCGGCGCGCCGCCGACCAGCGATGGCACCAATGGTGCCATCGGGTACGGCGCCATCACGAATGCTGATAGCGGAACTCCTGGGTCTTGCCGCCATAACCATAGGCGGCGGCCCTGACGTCGTGCACGTGGATGTAGCTCTCCTCGTGGATGTCGCCGAGAATTGCGGTAAAGCCTGCGAACACTGCCGCGATGTAGCGCTTCTTCTCGTCCTTGGTGTTGGTCTCGTCGGTGACCTTGATCTCCAGCGCAAAGCTCGACTTGCCGTGGCTCTGCAACGACTTGCCGGCGATGATCCAGTCGCGCGGATCGACATAGCTGATGGCGATGGCCGTCACCTCCGGCTTCTTGCCGAGGATGGTGCTGGTGTGTTCGGCCAGCATCGCCGCCACCTGGTCGGTCAGCGTGTCGCTGCGCTGGGCGGCAATCTTGACGGTGAGGATAGGCATTGTCGTTCTCCAGTGGTTAGATATGCAACTATTATGACCGGCCCGTTCATTCATGACCGGCTCATTCCAGCTTTGCGGCGATCGCCTTGGCCTGGTCGACGAAACCGGCAAAGACCTCAGCGCCGAAAAGGCCTGACAGGCGTTGGGTGACCGCGGCGCTGGCGGCGTTCAGCGCATCCTTGATTTCGAGCGCCGCCGCTGTCGGCGTGATCAGGGATTCGCGCTTGTCCCCGCTCGACTTGGTCCTGACGATAAGCCCCTTGGCCTCCAGCCCGTCGAGGCCGCGCGTCGTCGTGGCCCGGGCGATCTTCAATTCGTCGGCGAGTTCGCTTTGCAGCAGGCCCGGCCGTGCCAGCACGGCGCGCAGCATGAAGCCTTGCGGCGGCGTCAGGTCGAACGGCGCAAACGCCGCCGTCCAGACGCGGTCGAGCTGGCGTGCCAGGGCTGTGGTGTTGAAGTAGATGCAACGGTCGAACATGCACCCAAGATAGGCATTAGTAGTTGCATATGCAATTGTTATTTGCCGCTGTTTGAAAAATCGTGGCCGGGCGGCCCGAAGGGCGCGACCGGGCAGGGGCGTGGCAGGCGGATATCGTTGAGGGATGGTCGCGTGCGGCCGGCAGCTTGCCTCGGCGGCGTCTGCCGCGAGGGCGTCTGTCTCGAGGCTGGGCCTCAGCCCAGCTCTCTTGGCCTGAGGCAATGGGTCAGGCGCGCGATGCCGGGGCGCAGGCCAGACCAGTCGCCTTCGAATTCGAAGCGGGCCAGTGCGCCGCTCGGGAATTTCTCTTCCAGCGACTGGACTGCTTCGCTGCTCGAAGCAGGACCGGCAAGCTGGGCGGCGAATATCTCAAGCCCCGGATTGTGGCCGATGACCAGCAATGAGCCGGTCTCGTCGGGCGCAGCCCTGGTGAGCGCGAACAGGTCGTTCGCCAGGGCGCCATAGATGCTGTCGTGGAACGCGGTCGCAGGCAAGGGAGCCGGCCAGTCCACGGATGCCAGCTGCCAGGTCTGGCGCGTGCGCATGGCAGGCGAGATATAGACCAGCTCGGGCAGCCAGCCGCGCCTGGCGATTTCCGCGCCCATGCGCGGCGCAGCCTCGAGGCCGCGCGGCGCCAATGGCCGGTCGAAATCGGCAAGCGCTGCATCGTCCCAGCTCGACTTGGCATGGCGCAGCAGAAGCAGTTGCCTGGTCTTCGCCATGCCTGTCTGCTCAGGGCGTGATGCGGGCGAGTTGCTCGAGATCGATTTCGGCGCGCGCCGGGTTGGGCGCGGCGATCTCGTCGGTGCCGATGCTGTCGGCGAAGCCGGAATAGGCCGTGCGGCTGCCTTCCATGCGCACCTTACCTTCGGCGAAGAGCTTGAGGGCGAGCGGATAGAGCCGGTGCTCGGCCTTGAGCACGCGGGCCGACAGTGTCGGCTCGTCGTCGTCGATCAGCACCGGCACGGCGGCCTGGGCGATGATGGGGCCGTCATCCATCTCGGGCGTGACGAAATGCACGGTGCAGCCATGCACGCGGATGCCGGCGTCGAGCGCGCGCTGGTGGGTGTCGAGCCCCTTGAACGACGGCAGCAGTGCCGGATGGATGTTGATCATCCGGCCCTGCCACTTCTCGACGAAGCCGGTGGTCAGCAGACGCATGTAGCCGGCTAGCGCCACGATCTCGGCGCCGAACGTGTCGAGTGCCGTGGCAATCGCCTCGTCATGCGCTTCCTTGCTGGCATGGTCGGCGCGTGTCACCACCTTGGTGGCTATGCCACGGCTGGCGGCGATGCCGAGGCCGGGCGCATTGGCCTTGTCGGAGATGACGCCGACGATCTCGGCCGGGAATGCCGGGTCGGCGGCGGCGTCGATCAGCGCGGCCATGTTGGAGCCGCGGCCGGAAATCAGGATGACGGTGCGTTTGCGCTGCAGGCTCATAGGGCGAGCGACCCGCGATAGATGACGCCGGTGTCGCGGCGCGGCACGATGCGGCCGATCGGCGTGACGGTCTCGCCGGCCTCCTGCAGCACGGCGGCGACCTGTGCTGCCTGTCCGGCGGCAACGACCGCGATCATGCCGATGCCGCAGTTGAAGGTGCGCATCATTTCTTCCGGTGAGACGCCGCCTGTGGCAGCAAGCCACGAGAACACGCGTGGTGCCTCGATCGCCGACAGGTCGAGCTCGGCCGAGAATTCCTTGGGCAGCACCCTGGGGATGTTTTCGGGGAACCCGCCGCCGGTGATGTGGGCCAGCGCCTTGATGCCGTTGGTTTCGCGGATCGCCTTGAGCAGAGACTTGACGTAGATGCGCGTCGGCTCGAGCAGCGCTTCGGCCAGCGTCGGGCCATCGGCGAAGGGGGCGCGGTCGCTCCATTTCAGGCCGGAGACCTCGACGATGCGGCGGACCAGCGAATAGCCGTTGGAATGAACGCCCGAGGACGCCAGGCCGAGCAGCACGTCGCCCTCGACGACGTCGTCGGTCGGCAGCAGCCGGCCACGCTCGGCGGCACCGACGGCAAAGCCGGCGAGGTCGTAGTCGTTGCCATGATACATGCCGGGCATTTCGGCGGTTTCGCCGCCGATCAGCGCGCAGCCGGCCTGGCGGCAGCCTTCGGCGATGCCGGAGACGATGTCGGCGCCCTGGTTGGGATCGAGCTTGCCGGTGGCGAAATAGTCGAGGAACAAGAGCGGCTCGGCGCCCTGGACGACGATGTCGTTGACGCACATGGCGACGAGGTCGACGCCGATCGTGTCATGCTTGCCGGCATCGATGGCGATCTTGAGCTTGGTGCCGACGCCGTCATTGGCCGCGACCAGGATCGGGTCGTTGAAACCGGCGGCCTTGAGGTCGAACAGGCCGCCGAAGCCGCCGATCTCGCCATCCGCGCCCGGCCGGCGCGTCGAGCGCACCAGCGGCTTGATCTTCTCGACCATCAGATTGCCGGCGTCGATGTCGACGCCCGCCTGCGCATAGGTGAGACCGTTCTTGCCTTCGCTCATCGCCAATTCCTGATGTCGTGCGCTTTTGGGGCGCTATTCGCATGAACGGCCCGTTCCCGCAAGCGAGAGAGCCGGATTGCCGCGCCAGCAGCCCGCCAAAGCAGTGGACAGGGCTCCCATTGCGGCTACTCCCTTGCGATGGTGCGAAGTCTCGCCCATGTATCGGGAAAAGACAAAGAGTAAGCAATAGTCAGGGACGGAATGCTGATTGTGACTATTCCGAACATGATCACGATCATGAGGCTGATCCTCGTGCCTTGCGTGATCTACGCCATGTTGTCGGGGCAGTGGGACTGGGCCTTCGCCGGTTTCGTCATTGCCGGCGTTTCGGACGGCGTCGATGGTTTCATTGCCCGCCACTTCAACCAGCGCTCGGAACTTGGCGCCTATCTCGACCCGATGGCCGACAAGCTGCTGCTGGTCAGCGTCTTCGTCGTGCTTGGCATCATGGGGCATCTGCCGTTGTGGCTGGTGATGCTGGCCGTCTCGCGTGACGCACTGATCGTCGGCGCCGTGTTGCTGTCGACCATCATGGGGCACCCGGTGAAGGTGCGCCCGCTGATGGTGTCGAAGGTCAATACCGCCATGCAGATCATCCTGGCGGCTATCGTACTGGCTGAATTAGCCTTCAGCTTTGCGCTCGGCCCGGCTCGGCCAGCGTTGATAATCATTTCCGGCCTCTTGACCGTCGCTTCCGCGGCAGCCTATCTCGTGGCCTGGCTGAGGCACATGAGCGGTTATGGCGAAGGCGAAACTCCCAACCGATAACGAAGCGGCCGAAGAAGCTGCTGCGGCGGCATTCCGCAAGCAGATCCGCTTCTGGCTGATCACAGCCGTCCTGTTCGCTGCGTTTCTTTACCTGTTCAGCAACATCCTGCTGCCGTTCGTCGCCGGCATGGCGCTGGCATATTTCCTAGACCCGGTCGCCGACCGCCTGCAGAAGCTCGGTTTGTCGCGTGTAATGGCGACGGTGGTGATCCTCATCTGCTTCATAGTGTTCTTGACGCTGGCGCTGGTGGTGCTGATCCCGGTGCTTGCATCGCAGATGGCCGATTTTGCCGCCAAGGTGCCAGGTTACGTCGAAAAGCTGCAGCAACTCGTCACCAATTTCGACCCGCAGTGGCTGGAGCAGCGCTTTGGCGTGGATGCGGCGGGCCTGCGCGAAGGGCTCAATTCACTGCTGAGCACCGGCTTTGGCTTCCTGTCGACCGTGTTCCAGTCGATCTGGAGCTCGGGCGTGGCGCTGTTTTCGATCGCCAGCCTGTTCGTCATCACGCCTGTTGTCGCCTTCTACATGCTGCTTGACTGGGACCGCATGGTGTCAGTCGTCGACAGCTGGGTGCCGCGTGACCATGTCGAGACGGTGCGCAAGCTTGCAACCGACATCAACTCGGCCACCGCCGGCTTCGTCCGCGGGCAGGGCACGCTCTGCCTCGTGCTCGGCGTGATGTATGCCGTCGGCCTGACGCTCACTGGGCTGAATTTCGGCGTGCTCATCGGCCTGTTTGCCGGACTGATCAGCTTCATTCCCTATGTCGGATCGATGGTCGGGCTGGTGCTTTCGGTAGGCGTCGCCTTCGTGCAGTTCTGGCCCGATTGGACGATGGTGGTGGCCGTGGCCGCCGTCTTTTTCGTCGGCCAGTTCATCGAGGGCAACATCTTGCAGCCGCGCCTTGTCGGCAAGAGCGTCGGCCTGCATCCGGTGTGGCTGATGTTTGCGCTGTTCGCCTTCGGTGCGCTGTTCGGTTTTGTCGGGCTGTTGGTAGCGGTGCCCGCCGCCGCTGCTATTGCCGTGCTGGTGCGCTTTGCCATTGGGCGCTATCTCGAATCGCCGCTGTATCACGGCCACGCGGTTGAGCCGCGCGCTGTAACCCGCAAAACGGGCGGCACCAGTTCGGGCGAATGAACGTGACGCGCGAGCCCCCCAAACCGCGTCAATTGCCGCTCGACCTTGGCCATTCGCCGGGGTTTTCGCGCGACGACCTCGTCGTATCAGCAGCCAACGCCCAGGCCGTCTCACTCATCGACCGTTGGCCAGATTGGCCGGCGCCGGTGGTGCTGCTTGCCGGGCCTGCCGGATCGGGCAAGTCGCATCTTGCGGCGATCTGGCGCGAGCATGCCGAGGCGCTTCAGTTCGATGTCTCGGACATTTCAGCTCATCTCGGCGAAGTCGGTGCGGCATCGGTGCTGATCGACGACGCCGACCAGGGCAAGCTCGATCAGGACGGGCTGTTCCACCTCATCAACACGGTGCGTGGCGCGGGATCGCAGCTGCTGCTCACCGCGCGCAGCTTTCCCGCCGCCTGGGCGGTGACGCTGCCTGACCTCGCCTCGCGGCTCAAGGCAGCGGCGACCGTCGAGATCGACGAGCCCGACGACCTTCTGCTGGCCGGCGTCATCACCAAGCTGTTTGCCGACCGCCAGGTCGAGGTCGAGCCGCATGTCGTGCAGTTTCTGGTTCGCCGCATCGAACGGTCGCTATCAAGTGCCATTCTCGTCGTCGAACGCCTTGACCGCGCCGCGCTCGAACAAAAGAGCCGCATCACCCGTGCGCTTGCCGCCGAGACCATCGGCGCGCTCGACGCAGGCCAGGGCGAGTTCGAACTCTAGCCCCTGGCCCGGCGCGAATAGAGCACCTTCGCCGCAAGCAGCACGGCAAGGATCGTGGCGTTGGACACCAGCCCGACGAGTACGGCAGTCGTCGTGTTGATCGTTGCGTTGGCGCCGATGCTGAACGGGATCAGCACGGCGACGAAGACGATGCCCAGCGCGATCGGGATCCAGCGGTTCAGGTTCGGCGCGGTGTTGGCGGCGGTGACCACCAGCGCGATCAGCAGGCCGATCCGGAACGGGTCGGTCAGCTGGGCAAGATAGATGTCGAGATAGGCCATTGTCGTTCCTCCCGAATCCAGATGCGCAGGTCGCATGCGAACTGTCGAGTAAGCCTATCGTCTAGCTGCCCGGTCGCGGCAGCGTCACCCCGAGCAGCAGCCTAACCAGCGACGATTGCTTGGAAACGCCCGACTTGGCGAAGATCGAGCGCAGGTGCGAGCGCACAGTTTCCCGGGCGATGCCAAAGTCCATGCCGATGGCATCGATGGTGCGGCCATCGGCGAGTGCCGAGGCGATGCGCGCTTCGCTTGGCGTCAGGTCGAACAGCGCTTGCAGCACCTTGACAGGCGGTGCACCCGGTCCGGGCAGCGGCATGACGACAAGGATGCTATTCATGCGGCTGAACAGGTCGTGTGCCGAGCCCCGCACCGGCAGCAGGTGCGCCACGCTTGACGGCTTGCCGTCGGCACCCTTGATCGGGAACGACTGGACGATGCCGCGCCTGGTGCCGCTTGCCAGCGCTGATAAGGCATTCTCAAGCAAGACGTCGGCTTTCTTGTCGGTGATCTGGGCACGAGCCGAACCGTCCTGCACGGTCGCTGGGATCAGCTTGTCCATGAGCTGGTTGCAGGCGAGCAATTGCCCGCGTCCGCCCAGCACCGCCGCCGGCAGGCCGAGCGCCTCCAGCATCGGCGCCGGCACGCGCCTTTTCCAGGCCGATCCGCGCGCCGACCATGGCAGCGCGCGCAATATGCGGACGCAGTCGGTCGAGCGCTTCGACATAAGGCCGCTCGAACGGGCCGCGCGCCGTGGTCCGCTCGAGGTTGAACGACAGCACGTCACCGGTCGGGATCGGGATATGGGTGCCAGCTGCCCAGCCCATGCCGCGTGGCCGGAGGAAGTCGCGGTAGATCGGCTCGCTCTGCAGCTCCTCTTGGCTGAAGGCATCGAGATCGGTGATGAAGCCGGGATAGGCGAGGGCCTCGGCACGCGCGGCCCGGCCGTTCACCGCCATCCAGCCTTCATCCATGAAGGCCTCGACATGGGGTGCTACCGCATCGGAGGCGACATAGGCGGAAGCGCCGCGGCTGATGGTGAACAGGTAGCCGCCCATGCCGTCGACGGCCCTGGCGAGTTCGTCAAGCAAAACAGGCCATTTCTCCGGGACGAAGGATGCCTCGTAGATCTGGTCGATGAATTGTTCGGACAGCTCCGCCAATCGTTGCCACTCCCACCCTGGCCCGCGACCGGTTCTTCAAAGTCATTCGCCTGCGGCGACAGGCCGGCGAGCGGATCCGCCAGGCCCAGGCGTGGTGTAACACGCGGCTGTAATTCAGCTTTTGTTAACCATGCTTGATCGGACGATAGCACTACACTTCGATTCATCAAATGCTGGCTGCCGTGCGCAAACGTCGCAATGGCATATATCAGCGTGATCTTTCCACAATCTGCGCCGGAGGCAGCGACAGGAAACGGATGTGCCAGCGACCCCGGCGCCGAGCACGCCGGGCAGGGTCGGCGGGCTCAGCGGGCTTACCGATCCGGCGATTCGGCGACGAGGTGGCCGCCGCCGACGTCAGTGAGCATCAGCTTCTTCGGCGCGTCGCCAAGCTTGCGCACCGGGCTCGGGATCTCGCGGTCCATGCGCGCGAAGCGTGTCCGGCGCCTGACAGGATCGGGGACCGGTACCGCCTCGATCAGCCGCATGGTGTAGGGATGGCGCGGATTGGAAAAGATCTGGTCGCGCGTGCCCATCTCGACGATCTGGCCGAGATACATGACGGCGACACGGTCGGAGATGTTCTCCACCACCGCCATGTCGTGCGAGATGAACAGATAGGCGACGCCGAATTCGCGCTGCAGCTCCTTCAGCAGTTGCAGCACGCGCGCCTGCACCGAGACGTCGAGCGCGGACACGCTTTCATCGGCGATGATCAGCTTGGGCCGCAACGCCAAGGCGCGGGCGATGCAGATGCGCTGGCGCTGGCCGCCGGAAAACTCGTGCGGATAGCGTTCCATCTGGTCGGCCGACAGGCCGACGCGCTCGAACAGGGCGGCGACCCGTTCGGTCCGTTCCCGCGGCGTGCCGATATCGTGGATCAGCAGCGGCTCGGCGACGAGGTCGCCGACACGCATGCGCGGATCGAGCGAGGCGTAAGGGTCCTGGAAAATCATCTGGACGTCGCGGCGCACCGCCTTGCGCTCGTCGCGGCCAAGGCCGGACAGGTTGCGTCCGCCAATCGAAAGCTCGCCGTGATAGGGCACCAGGCCGGCAAGCGCCTTCGCGGTCGTCGACTTGCCGCAGCCGGATTCCCCGACCAGCGACAGCGTCTCGTTGGGCGCGATGGAAAAGCTCACGCCCTCGACGGCGTGGACGCGGCGATTGACCCGGCCGAAGAAGCCGCCATGGAGGTCGAAACGCACATGCAGGTCGCGCGCCACGGCGACCGCGGCAGGTTTCGTCGCTTCGACGTCGCCGCGCGCGGCCTGGCGCGCGGCACCAGTGCCCATGCGCGGCACCGCCGCCAGAAGGTCGCGTGTGTAGTCGACTTGAGGCCGCTCGAAGATGTCGGCCACCTTGCCTTGTTCGACCATGCGCCCGTTGCGCATGATGATGACGCGGTCGGCCATTTCGGCGACCACGCCCATGTCGTGGGTGATGAGGATGACGCTGGTGCCGTGCTGGCGCTGCAGGTCGCGCAACAGTTCGAGCACTTCGCCCTGCACGGTGACGTCAAGCGCGGTGGTCGGCTCGTCGGCGATCAGCACGTCGGGCTTCAGCGCCAGCGCCATGGCGATCATGACGCGCTGGCGCATGCCGCCGGACAGCTCGTGCGGATACTGCTTGAGCCGGCTCTCGGCTTCGGGGATGCGCACGGCCGTCAGCGCTTCGATAGCGAGCTTGCGGGCTTCGGCGCGCGAAACGCTGGTATGGGCCTCAATGGCCTCGACCAGTTGCCGCCCGATCGACAGCACCGGATTGAGCGAGGTCATCGGCTCCTGGAAGATCATTGCGATGCGGTTGCCGCGGATGCGGCGCATGCGGCGTTCGTCGAGCGCGGCGAGGTCGGTGTCGCCGAGCCTGATCGAGCCGCCCGAGATCCTTGCCGCCGGCTGCGGCAGCAGCGCCATGATGGCCAGCGATGTCATCGACTTGCCGGATCCGGATTCGCCGGCGATGCAAAGCGTCTCGCCGCGAGCCAAAGAGAAGGAGAGATCGGAGACGACCGGCCGCTCGCCGTCTTCGCCGCGAACGGAGATCGTCAGACCGGCGACGTCGAGCACCGGCTTGTCTGACATCGGGGCGGGCGCCCCGACGTCGTTTTTCGCATCCGTCGCTGCGGTCATTCGAACACGCAGCTCGGGAAGTAGAACGACACCACCCAGTTTGGCATGTCTACGATCTCCGAGATGCGGAGGTCGCCGCACACCGACACCAGCATGTAGGCGTCGACGGGATCCATCTGGTAACGCCGTGACAGCAGGTCGACCATCTGGGCGACGGCCTCCCTGGCGCCGGTCATCAGGTCGGGACCGATGCCTGTCGTCACCTCATAGCCCTTGGCGTCGAGATGCCGCGTCACCGGCCCCGGCGTGGTGAAGCGCGGCGTCTTCAGCCTGGCATCCTTGACCAGGTCGAGGGTGAGGACGACATTCATCGGGCTTTCGATCGCCGTGCCGCAGACCTCGCCGTCGCCCTGGGCGGCATGCGTGTCGCCGACCGAAAACAGCGCGCCCGCCACTTCGACCGGCAGGTAGAGCACGGTGCCGGCGGCAAGGTCGCGGATGTCGAGATTGCCGCCGACGCGACGCGGAGGCACCACCGAGTGGTGCCCCATCTCGGCAGGCGCGTTGCCGATGGTGCCGGCGAACGGCTTCAGCGGCACGCGGCCGTTCTTGCCGAACAGCGCCGGCTCGAGCGAGGTCGCATCATATTTCCAGATGGTGAGCGCCGGCTCCTTGAAGTCGTCGGCGAGCAGTCCAAAGCCCGGAATGTTGGCCGTCCAGCCGAAGCCGGACGGCTTGAACGCCTCGATCGTCACCTTGAGCGCATCGCCTGGTTCAGCGCCTTCGACATAGATCGGCCCGGTCACCGGGTTGATCTGGTCGAAGTCGAGTTTTGCGATGTCGCCGACGGTGCTGTCGGCCTTGAGCTGGCCGCCCGACGAGTCCAGGCATTCGAACTCGATCGTCGAGCCGGGCGCCACCCGCTCGGCCGGGGCAAACGAGTTGTCCCAGCCGAAGTGATGATGGCGTCCGTGGATGGTGTAGTTGCAGTTATTGCACATCGTTCACATACACATAGTCGTAGTTGATCGGGATATGGACCGGGTCGACATAGAGCTTGTCGTCGCCGCCCATGCGTGGCGACTTCATGGTGAAGCGCTGCTCGTTGAACACCGGCGCCCACGGCGCGTCGGCCATGATCTTGGCGTAGATGTCGCTCCACAACTTGGCGCGTTCCTCGGCCTTGGCCGGATCGACGATCGAGTCGGCTGCCGCCGCCTTTTCGTCGAGTTCCTTGTTGCAGTACCACGACCAGTTCCAGCCACCCTGCACGGCACCGCCGCAGCCGAGGATCGGGCCGTAGAAGTTGGACGGATCGGGGAAGTCTGCGATCCAGGCCATGCCGCCGGACCAGATCATCGGCGCGCCGTTCTTTTCACCGCCGGCGGCAATGACGTTTGCCTGGGCGAGCGACTGGATGGCGGCCTTGATGCCGATCGCCGCCAGATCCTGCTGGATCGCCTGGGCGATGCGCGGGTTGGGATCGGTGTTCATGACGAACAGTTCGGTCTCGAAGCCGTCGGGATGGCCGGCCTCGCCGAGCAGCGCCTTGGCCTTGTCGACGTCGAAAGCATATCCCGCAAAAGCCTTGTCATAGCCCGGCATCGACGGCGGCAGCGGCTGGTTGGCGGGGACTGCGCGGTTGTTGATCAGCTTGACGATGCGGTCCTTGTTGATCGCCATGTTGACCGCCTGGCGCACCTTGACGTTGTCGAACGGCGCCATCTGGGTGTTCATGGTGACGTAGCCGGTCTGCAGCTGGCCGCCTTCGACGACGCGGGCCTTCTGCGCGGGATCGGCCATCACCTCCTGGAACTTGGCCGGCGGAATGCCGTCGCCCGGAACGTCGACCTCACCGTTCTGCAGGCGCAGCAGGGCAACGATCGGCTCCTGGCCGATCTCAAAGGTGATCTTGTCGATATAGGGCAGGCCCTTGTGCCAGTAGTCGGCGTTGCGCTCGAAGACGAGGCGCTGGCCGAGCGTCCATTCGGCCATCTTGTAGGCGCCGGTGCCGACCGGGTGCTTGCCGAAGTCGGCGCCGTATTTCTCGACCTCTTCCTTCGGCACGACATGGCTGAAATTGATCGCCATGACATGCAGGAAGGTGGCGTCGGGTCGCGACAGTTCGATCTTGACCGTCGAGGGGTCGACCACCGTCACGCCCGAAAGGCTTTCCGACTTGCCACCGGCGACATCTTCATAGCCGTTGATCGAGGCGAAGAAGCCGGCGCCCGGGCTCTGGGTCTTGGGTTGGTGACGCGGTCGAGCGAATATTTGACGTCCTCGGCCGTCATCTCGCGGCCGTTGTGAAATTTCACGCCCTTGCGCAGCTTGAAGGTGAAGGTCTTGCCGTCGGGCGAAATCTCGTAGCTCTCTGCCAGCTCAGGACGCAGCTTGGTCGTGCCCGGCTCGTAGTCCATCAGCCCGTCGAACAGGCTCTTGATCATCGACCAGTTCTGCCAGTCATAGCCGATCGCCGGATCGAGCGTCGCGACATCGTCCTTGTAGGTAATGGTGATCGCGCCGCCCTGCTTGGCCTTGGGGTCGAGCGTTTCCTGCGCTGAGGCCGAAGCCATGCCGAGCGCCAGCGCGAGCGCTGACGCGGCGACTGTCGTGGTGAGCCAATGTTTCATGCGAGGTTCCCTTCTCTTTTTGGTTTGCAGTCTTTTGGTTTGGCTTTGGATCAGCGCAGCTTGATGCGCGGATCGATGAACGGGGCGACGATGTCGGCGAGCAGATTGCCGAGCACGATGGCGCAGGCGGACACCAGCGTGACGCCCATGATGATCGGGATGTCGACGCGCTGGATCGCCTGCCAGGCGAGCTGGCCGATGCCTGGCCAGCCGAACACGCTTTCGACCACCACGATGCCGCCCATGAACAGGCCGATATCGATGCCGATCATGGCAACGACCGGCAGGATGGCGTTGGGCAAAGCGTGGCCGAACAGCACGGCGCGCTGGGCGAGGCCCTTGGCGCGGGCGGTGCGGATATAGTCCTGGCGCAAGACGTCGATCATCGACGAGCGCATCATGCGCGAATACCAGCCGGCGCCGAGGATGCCGAGCGTCAGCGACGGCAGCACCATATGCCGCCAGGTGCCGTAGCCGCCGATCGGAAACCAGCCGAGCTTGACGGCAAAGACGTAGAGCAGAAGCAGGCCGACGACGAATTGCGGTGCCGACACGCCAATGAACGAGCCGACCATCAGCGCCTGGTCGGTGGCGGTGCCGCGCTTGACGGCGGCGATCAGGCCCATGGTCAGGCCGATGAGTAACTCGCACAGGATCGCGCCGACCATCAGGAGCAGGCTGGCCGGCAGGCGCGAGACGATCAGTTCGCTGACCTCCGAGCGCTGGATGTAGGAACGTCCGAGGTCGCCGCTGAGCAGGTTGGTCAGATAGCGCCAGTACTGGACGACGAAGGGCTGGTCGAGCCCGAGCTGCTGGCGGATGCTCTCGACCGTCTGCGGCGTCGCACTGCGGCCGGCGATCTGGCGCACCGGGTCGGCCGGCAGCAGGTAGAGCAGCGCAAAGGTGATCAGCGACACGCCGAGCAGGATCAGCGCTGCCTGGATCAGCCGGCGGGTGAGATAGGCGATCATGCCCGGCCCCGCTGCGTCGGGTCGAGAATGTCGCGCAGGGCGTCACCGACAAGATTGAAGGCGAGCGCCAGCGCCAGGATCGCGGCACCGGGGAAGAACACCAGCCAGGGTGCCGCCTGGAAGTAGGTCTGGTTTTCGAAGATGATGTTGCCCCACGAGGCGGTGGGCGGCTGCACGCCGATACCGAGGTAGGACAGCGTGGCCTCCAGAAGCACGGTGGTCGAAATGCCGAGCGTGCCCCACACGATGATCGTCGGCAGAAGATGTGGCAGGATGTGGCGGAACAGGATGCGGGGCGTGCTGGCCCCGATGGTGCGCTCGGCGTCGATGAACTCGCGTTCGGCGAGTGAACTCGTTTCGGTGAAGACGATACGCGCCGTCTGCACCCAGTTGACCAGCGCGATCACCATGGCGACGATCCACAGGCTGGGCTGGAACACCGCCGCAAGGCAGATGGCGAGCAGCAACGCCGGAAAGGCCATCATCAGGTCGGTGAAGCGCATCAGGGCGGCGCCGATGAAACCACGGAAGTAGCCGGCGGTGATGCCAACAAGCGTGCCGATCAAAAGTGCCGCACCATTGGCGACGATGCCGATGATCAGCGAGGTCCGCGCGCCGTAGAGAATGCGGGTCAGAAGGTCCCGGCCGAGCAGGTCGGTGCCGAGCCAGAAGGTGGCGCTGGGCGGCAGTGGCGCGCCTTCCAGCGTCAGGCCGTCGAACATCTGCTCGTTGGGGTCGTAGCCGGTGAGATAGGGGGCGAGCAGGGCGCCAGCGCCGGTGATCGCGATGATCGCCAGGCCGGTCATCGCCAGTGGCCGCTTGACGAGGCGTCCCCAGACACCGGCGCGTGCCTTGGCCGGCACAGCGATGGCGGGCATCTCAGGCGCGATGGGACTGGTCAAAGCCGCCCTCCTTTTCGGTCAGGGCGACGACACGTCGGGCGGCTTCCTCGAGGCTGACCTGCCAGTTCATGGCGAGCGTGCGCAACTGCGCGTAGGCGCGTTCGTCGTCGACGCCCTGGCTCGACAAGGCCGCGACCGCGCGCACGATGGTCTGGCGCTCGGCGACGCGCTGCTGCAGCGCGGTGATCTCGTCGGCCAGCTGCCGGCGGGCAGCAAAGCTCTGCCGGGCGATCAGCAGGGCGCTGTAGACGCCGGCATTGCCGACCGGCTTGAGCAGTTGCGCGTCGGCCTTGTGCGACAGCGCCCATTCGATCCGGCCTGGCGCTTCCGAGCCGATCAGCGCGATCGTCGGCATCGGCGCTGCACCGCGCGGCCAGGGAAACTGCTGGTCGAAGCCGAGATCGACGTCGAAAAACACGAAGTCGGCGGCCAGCGCCTCCGCCGGCAGTTCGGGCCAGCAGTCCGTGACGGCGAGGCCGATGGCCGCAAGCTGACGACTGATCGCGCTGACGTTGGCATGCGGGCGATGCAGCACGAAGGCCTTGGCGCCGCCGAGATTGGGGATATGCGAGACACGGCTCATGACACGACCTTGAGGCGCGGCCGTCCAAACGTTTCGGTTCGGTCGTAACGCGAAAGATATGGGTCGGGTGCCATGCGCTCGGTCCGGCTGACGCGCTCGAATCCCAGGCCGGCGATGCGGCCAATCTCGACCGGCAGGGTCGCGTGTTGGGTCTGCGGGTCGATAGCGATCTCGCCGAGCAGTGTCTGGTAGCTGGTATTGCGGAACAAGGCCGGCAGTGCGGCGAAGCCGGCGCTTGGGTCGGTTGCAAGGACCTTGGCCAGTACCTGCACCGACGCATAGGTCGAGGCCTCGAAGGAGGAGGCTGGCGCGTCGTCCTGGGCTTGGTCGCGAAAGTAGGGCCCGACTGAAAGGTGGCCCCGGCCTGCTTCGCTGATTGCCGGCAGCTCGGCTTCGGTGAGATTGCACGACAGGATCGGGCAGTTTTCCGGCCCGAAATGTGGATCGGTGCGCGCCAGCTCGGCGTAGGCTGCAAAGAAGGCGTAGGACGAAGTTCCGATCAGGTTGTTGAGGATGAAGGCCGGTCGCGTTGCCTTGATCTCTGCGATCAGCCTGGAAACGTCGGCTTCGCCGATCGGCAGGTAGCGTTCGCCCAGCACCTTTCCGCCGGCGTCAGCAATCAGGTCGCGGGCAACCCTGTTGGTCTCCCAGCCCCAGATGTAATTGGAGCCGAGCAGGAAGCCATCGGCCCCGAAGCGCGGCACGACATGGGCCAGAAGCGGTACCAGATGCTGGTTCGGGCAGGCATGCATGTAGACGACATGCTCATTGGCCTCGAAGCCTTCATAGGGGCAGGCATACCAGAGTGCTGCTCCCGACTTCTCCAGGACCGGGATGACCTCCTTGCGGCTCCACGAGGTGACGGCGCCGACGACATGGCGCGCGCTGCTCTGGCGCAGGATCTCGTCGCAGAGCGGGGCGTAGCGGTCGATATTGCCGCCGGGGTCGCGCTCGATGGCAATGAGCTCGATGCCGCTTGCCGGATCGGCATTGACGTCTGATATGGCGCGCATGGCACCCGCATGGCAGGCGTTGGCAACCAGCTGATAGCTGCCCGAGCGCGAATAGAGCACGCCGATTTCGATGCGCGACTTCAAAAATTCCTCCCAAAAACAAAAATGCCCCGCAGCCGCCGCCGGGAGGCGAGGCATACGAGGCATGTTTGCCACCCGGCAGTCGGGGCCGGTATTTGATGTCAGCGTAGCTTTTCGCGCCTGCCAGTCAAGAGCCAATGCGAATGCCTGGATCGGTAGGCCCGGTCAGATCTGATGGCTGACAAGCGCGACGCCAAGTCCGACGAGGATCGAGCCGCAGGCCTTGGGCACTATCCAGCCGGCATCGCCTGATGCAACGCGGGCTAGGGTGACCGAAGCGATGCCGACGGCGGCGACATCGGCTATCGAGAAGACCAGGTTCACGAACATGCCAAGCAGCAGGAACTGCAGCCACAGCGGGAAGGCTGCGGCAGGATCGACGAATTGCGGCAGGAAGGTCAGGAAGAACAGCGCGGTCTTCGGGTTGAGTACCTCGACGATGATACTGTCGCGCAAGCTTTGCGAAGCGGGGCCGGCGGCCTTGCTTGCGGATTTGCCCCAGCCCATGAACATCGAGAGCCCGAGCCAGACGAGATAGGCGGCGCCGGCTAGCCTGATCGCTGCATAGAGCATCGGCGCTTGCTCGATCAGCGAGGTCAGGCCGATGGCGGCGGCAAGGATATGGACATAACAGCCGATGTGGACGCCAAGCGCCGCCATCAAGCCGGCCCTGCGGCCGAGCGCTGCGGTCTGTGCGGTCATGTAGAGGATTGCCGGTCCCGGCATGCAGGCAAAGGCAAGCGTTGCGGCGGCGAACGGAATCCACAGTTCCAGCGATGGCATGTCGGCTCCTCCCGGATGAAGCAATCGCGGGAGAATTAGGCTCGTCACTAGCCTGAAGACATACGACAGATGCCGTATTTGGAACGCGCTTCTTGTTGGCTAATCTGTTGATGGTTAAGCAAATATTGACTCGAGGGTTGCCCGCGGAGACGGCGCTGCGCGGCTGTCAGGCCGTGGGCAATCCCAGGCGAACCGCATAGGCGGTCAGTTCGGCGGCACTGTGAAGATTGAGCTTGCCCATCAGGTTTTCGCGGTGCTTGCGCGCCGTCAGCGGGCTGATGCCCAGCCGCTCGGCGATTTCGCGTGCCGTAAGCCCCTGCGCTACCAGAGCGAGGATTTCGCGCTCACGCCGGGTCAGCGGCACCGGCGAAAGGATATCCGCAGCCGCCGCCGGCCTGCTGTTTCGGCTGGGGTCGCTGATCGCGAAGCGTACCGTTCGGGCCAGATAGGTTCCGCCTTTCCTGACCGCTTCGATGGCCTCGCCGAGTTCCTCGGGGTCGCCGTCCTTGGTCAGGTAGGCGCTGGCGCCGGCCTCAAGGGCGGCGCGCACGGTTCTCGGCTCGATGTTCGCGGTCAGAACCACGATCTTGAGGCGAGGAACAAGCTCGCTGATGTCGGAGATGAACTGGATTCCGGCAACGCCCGGCATGCCGAGGTCGAGGAGCAACAGGTCGGCGCGCGTCTTGGCGACCTGCTCCAGCAAGGCTTCGCCGTCCGCCGCCTCGGCAACCACCGACATGTTGTCCATAGACGAGATCAGCATTTTCAGCCCTTCGCGCACCAGCGCGTGGTCGTCGGCAATGATGAAGGTGAGAGGGCGGTTCATATGGTCACCATTCATGGGTAAGCGATGCGAGTTGGTAGAATGCCAACTTATGGGAAATAAATTGCCGGTAGATCAACTGTCCGGGGGAAGGACAGCTTGAGCGATCTTCATCCGGCACTTGGGGGAATCGGATGCAGGAAGACAAGATACGCCAGGCACTGGTCGAGCTTCTCTATCGCAATTCATATGGCGTGGTCATCTCCAACATCGCCATTTCTCTTGCTGCCGTCTACGTCCTGAGGAGCGGCGTATCCACCACCTGGCTGGCCGGCTGGCTTGGCACGCTGTATCTGCTGACCGCCGCGCGCGTTTTTGCTTCCCGCCGCTTTTTCAGCCGCCCTCGCGGTTCGGCATCCATCATGCGATGGGCGTGGCTCGCAGCGGCGTTTTCCTGGGTATCGGGGTTGTTGTGGGGCATATTCGGCTGGGTCGGGTTCCTGCCCGAGGCCCCGCTATTGCTGTCTTTCACGGTTGTTGTGCTGACGGGCCTCGTCTGCGGTACCGTGCCGTCGCTGTCGGCCTTTCCGCCGGCCCTCATCGGCTCGATTCTCGCGACGGTGTTGCCGGTCGCGGCGCGCGCCATCACCAGTGGAAGTTCCATATCGGGCGCCTTCCTTTTCCTGCTCGCCTCGCTCGTCGCGATCAATTTCTACTATTGCCGTATCACCTACCGCATGCTGCGCGAGACGATCAGCCTGCGCATGGAAAACGAAAGGCTTGTCGAGCACCTGCAGGAAGAGCGCGACCGTGCGCAGTCAGCCGATCGAGCGAAGACCCGCTTCCTGGCTGCTGCAAGCCACGATCTGCGCCAGCCCATCCATGCGCTCAGCCTGCTGGTGTCGACGATCGCCGTGCTGGCGAAACGCGGCAACGTGCCGGCCGAGCAGGCGCGCGGGCTTGCAGGCCGGGCGAAATCGATCATCGGCAATCTCAGCGGTCTGTTGAACGCGCTGCTGGACATCTCCAAGCTCGATGCCGGCGTCGTCACCGTCGCCCGCGAAACGGTGGGACTGCGCGAACTCTTCCGCGATTTCCGCGAGGAGTTCGCCGCCGAAGCAAAGCAGCGCGGCCTGAAATGGCGGGTGGTCGACAGCGATCTTCAGGTCGAAAGCGACCCTATGATGCTGAAGCGCGTGCTCAGCAACCTGCTGACCAACGCTTTTCGCTACACGAAGGAGGGCGGTGTCGCACTTGGCTGCCGCAAGCGCGGCGATCTCGTCGAGATCCAGGTCTGGGACACGGGACCGGGCATTGCAGCTGATCAGCAGGCGATGATTTTCGAGGAATTCGTACAGTTGCAGAACCCGGCCCGGGATCGCACGCAAGGCCTCGGCCTGGGCCTTGCCATCGTTCGCCGCACCGCCGAGTTGCTGAAACACCCGCTGAAGCTGAAATCCACGCCCGGGCGCGGTTCGATGTTTTCCGTCACGGTTCCCCAAGTCCGCGCGGCCAGAGCGCCGATCTCCCAACGCGAAACGATGGCCGGAACCATCGCCGGCGGCATCATTGTCGTCGAGGACGAGAGCGACATCCTCGAGGCGATGGAACAATTGCTCACGATCGAGGGGCACCACGTTTATGCGGGCCGATCCGCGGCGGAGGCGCAAGCGGTACACGCAGCGGCTGCCATGCGAGGCGAAGCGCCGGTCGACCTGATCATCTCCGACTATCGCCTGGCGCATGGGGCGACCGGGCTCGAAGCAATCCGGACGCTGTGTGGCTACCTCGGCCAAACCGTCCCGTCCATCATCATCACCGGAGATACCTCGCCATCACGTTTGAAGGAGGTGAGCGCGAGTGGCAGCCGCATTCTGCACAAGCCGATATCGGAGGCGGAACTTAGGCAGGCGATCCAGGCGGCGTGGGTTGAAGGCAAGGCGGTCGAGGCTGGCCACTAATATTGCGCACGAGGCCAGTGCCAGAGGCTGGAAGCGGCGCGGTTGTCTTACAAGTGGCGTTCGTCCGGGCGCCGTCGAATCTCGATAATGGTTTTCGAGAACGCGACCGCGCCCGGGAGTTTCATGAGGCGATAGCGACCGTTCTTACGCGTCCCGAAAGACCCCAGAACAAGACGAAACTGCTGATCACCGTAGCCGGGGCGGAAAGCAGTTCCCATCCAGGTACCAGCAAGAGCCCGATGCCGAGTGCCACCGCGCTGAACCAGGCAACCATGCCGGGCGCATAATAGGCCGGGAATTCGTCATCTGACCGTTCGCCTTCCTCGCCGGCGCCGTCATGTTGTCCGCACAGTATATATGCCAATGCAACACCGACCCAGGCGACAACAAATATCCCCTGGTAGGCGAGGGCGATGAGAATGTACTGGAAGATGTTCGCGAGCATCACGAAGTAGACGATGATGCCGACGATGGTTGCCCAGACATATTTCGGCATTTCCAGCTTGAACACCAATCTGAAGAACGCCTGCATGTTGACGGTCGACAGATAGAAGTTGGTTGTGTTGATCCGGGTCTGGCTGATCCAGACGAACAGCAGGCCGAGCGCGCCCATCATCACGATCAGCGCCTTGACGACCGACACCTCCGAGGTTGCGCCCTCGAGCGGGATCGTCTGCACCAGGAAGATGCCGACCAGGCCGTTGACGAAATAGGTCAGCGTGTAGAAGGGCAGGCCGAAATTGAACACGGCGTGGTAGGTCTCGTCTTCCTTCTTGCCGAAGCGGGCAAAGTCGAAGGTGCACATCATCATCCACCACACGCCCATAAAGGCGATGAAGACGTTGATCCAGCCATAGGGCGGGGCGCCGCCATCCGGCGTCATGGTGAGCCACGCATTGCTGTAGCCGTAGTGGGAAATGGCGTAGACCACTGTGCCAAACAAGCCGAGAAGATATAGCGGCAGCAGATAGCCGTTGAACTTGTCGAGCCAATGCTGGACGCTGCCCAGGATCAGCGGCACGCTGTAGATGCAGACGATCAAAGCTGCGACAGCGAAGGTCAGGCCTTCAAAGTAGTAAGTCGCCGCGGTGGCGATCACCGAGCCTTCGAACACGGCGTAATAGATGCTGGAGACCGCATAGATGAAGGTTGCGATCGCCGATCCGTAGCGGCCGAACAGCAACCGGGAAAACAGCGAGACCGACAGGCCCGAGCGGATCGCGTAGCGGGTAATCACGGCATTGATCGCCGAATAAGAGATAACCGTCAGTATCAGGCCAATGATCGTATTGGCCGTGCCATAGATCTCGGCGAGTGTTGCCGAGATGATCAGGAAAAACATGGCGCTGCAGATCGCCCAAAACGCCATCGTAAGATTGAGCTTGGGCATGCGGCCACTGGGTGGGACAGGCCTTTGCGAATAGTCTAACTCACCTGCGACATCGAGACTTCCAGACATGACTGTTCTCCAGATTGTCGTTTGATCGGGAACTCCAATAGCCAAGAAGGCAGCAAGCTCGATCTCGAGCTTGCTGCCTGTCCGGGTCAGGCGACTTTCAAGGTCGCGTTGGCGGCTTGGCCCGATGCCGTCCAGTAGGGAACCGTCCGACGCTTCAGCATCTCGCGGAACTCGGCGGTGGTCTTGGGCAGAAGCTCGCCCGAACCCCAGTCGACGATGACGCCGTACTGCCTGATCAGATCGAGCATGTTGAGCTTCTTGTCGCGATAGAGGGCTGCGATTTTCGCGGCGTCTTCGTTCAGCCATTCCTTGCGGTGGCTGGCGATGCGTGCCCGCTCCGCCAGTGTCGCATTCTCGTCGATCTTGTATTCGTCGAGATCGATGTCGATCACATGGACGATGACGCCGTAGTCCTTCTTGGCCCGCTCAATGGAAACGTAGCCTTCGACCACGTCACTGAGCACGCTATTGATATCGCGCTTGAGCGGATCGCCAAGCCCGCCACCGCCGGCCGAGGGGCGCTGGACGGTGTCGCCCTGCTGGAGCGGCACGCCGGAGAAGAGGGAGCCAAGGTAGCGCTCCGTCTCCTGGCCCGGATTGACCCAGACACCGTGCGGGATGGAGGGCAGTCCGCCCCACAGGCCCCAGGTGATCGAGCGTTCGCGGTCGCAGCAATAGGACACCACGGTGCGTTCGCAGGCATAAAGCGTGCCGCCTTTCTGGACGCCGAGGCCGCCGCGGAATTCGCCTGGGCCACCGGAATCGACCATCAGCTCGTGGCAGGTGGTCAGCACCGGCGACAGGCGCTCCTGACCTTCGAAAGGCTGGGTTCCGAGCTGGACACCGAACACCGGGCCGGTGGCCGCCCAGCCGTCGCGGCCGTTTCGCGCACCCCAGCCGCCGACCATCCAGTCGTACCACATGAAGTACGGCTTGCCTTCGTGGCGCGTGTCGCGACCGCCGATCAGCAGGTAGTCGAGGTTGAAGGTGCAGGCCATGGCGCGCTCCGGCAGGACCTCGGCCCAGAGCTCGAAGACGGCATTCATGATCTTCTCGAACGGCCCTGAGGCAAAGCCGGCGACAGGCGTCGGCCATTCGGCGTTGACGACCGAGCCCAAGGGACCCGCATCGACAGTCACGACACGGTAGAAGCCGGAGTTCATCGGAATATCAGGCGACTGCATTTTCGTTCCGGCAACGACTGCCGCGAATGCGCCGCCGTAGCAGCAGTTCAGGAACGAACCGACAGACTTGGGATGCGATCCGGTCAGGTCATAGTGGACGCGGTCGCCATCGATGGTCATCTTCACCTTGATGGGGACAAGGCCTTCGCCCAGGTCAGGGTCAACGTCGATGTAGTCGATGGTCTCCCAGGTGCCATCAGGCAAATCGGAGATGCGCTGGCGCGTCATGTCCTCGACGTAGTCCTGGACCTCGTTGAACGACTTCTTGATCGTGTCGACGCCGTATTTGTCGCACAGACGCTGAACCTCGCGTTCGGCAAGACGGCAAGCTTCGGCCTGGGCCTGGAGGTCGCCGATGATGTCGCTGGGCGCACGCGTGTTGTGGGCGATCAGCTCGGCGACGTCGGAAAGATAGACGCCCTTGCTGTAGACCCTGACCGGTGTGATGCGAAGGCCTTCGGCCATGTGATCGAGCGCGTTCACGTTGAACGAGCCAGGGACAGCACCGCCGACATCCGCCCAATGGCCGTTGGCCTGGGCATAACCAAGCAGCTCGCCCTTGTAGAACATCGGTGCAAACAGCCGCGTATCGTTGAAGTGGGTTCCGCCCTGGTAGACGTCGTTGATGACGAAGACGTCGCCTGGATGAACGTCATTGCCGAACTTCTTGATCACCGCCTTGGCGGTCAGGTGAAGCGTTCCAACGTGAGCGGCGATATCGCCACTGCCTTGCATGATGGTGTCTCCGGTCGGGTCGCACAGGGCCGAGGAGAAGTCGCGTGAGTAGATGACGAACGAGTAGCAGGTGCGCAGGATCTGCTCCGCCATCTGGTCGACGATGTTGACGTAGGCGTTCTTCAGAACTTCAAAGGTAACTGGATCGAGCGTACGGCGATCTTTTTTCGGTGCCATTTCCAATCTCCAATTCAAATTTGTGTGGCGTGAGGGGCGTCGTTCAGGACTGCTGCGGAACGTGCATCCTGATGATCAGGTACTCATCCACTTCGGCCTTGATCTCGGGCGGCACGACGATGGTGGAGTCGAGCTGGTCGATGATCGCGGGACCCACGACGACCGCGCCTGCATGCAGGGTCGAGCGGTCGTAGATCGGCGTCTTGATGCGCTCGGGCGCTTCGTCGAACCGCACCATGCGTTCGCCAACCGGAGCCGGCAGCGGGGCCTTGCGCAGTTCGTGCTTGGCCAGTTCCGCCTTGCGGTTGAGGCCGGTGGCCTTGACCTGGATGCGGCATACTTCAACCGGGGCATCGGGCCGGGAGTAGTTGTGCTCGCGGCCATGCTCCTCGTGGAACTGCTTGACCGCCTCATCGAGGTTGGTGATGTCGGCGCTGACCGGGATCGACATGGACCGCCACTGACCGAGATAGCGCATGTCGATGTAGCGCTGGAACAGCATCTGCTCAGGCGAGATGTCCTCGCTCAACAGACGGTCGTGTCCGTCTTCTTCCAGGAGGCGGAAGGCGTTGTTGAGCTCGGCCATGTCGATGGCGCTGACCGTATCGGTGTACATCTGCGTGATGTCGTGGGTGATGTCGACAAGCAGGCAGCCCATTGCCGAGGTCACGCCAGGGTTCGGCGGGATCAGGACGACAGGGATGTAGAGGTCCCTGGCCAGTGCGACGCCGTGCAACGCGCCGGCGCCGCCGAAGGCGACCAGCGCGAAGTCGCGTGGGTCGTAACCCTTGCGCAGCGAGACCAGGCGAACGGCGTCCGCCATATTGGCGTTCGCGACCTTAAGGATCGAAAGAGCTGCCTGCTCTGTGTCCATGCCGAAAGGTTCGGCGATGACGCGGTTGATGGCACCTTCGGCAAGCTTGACGTCAAGTTCGACCTTGCCGCCGGCGAGCTTGGTTCCCAGGCGACCGAGATAGACGTTGGCGTCGCAGTTGGTAGGCTCCGTGCCGCCCTGATTGTAGCAGACCGGTCCCGGCGTCGAGCCGGCGGATTGCGGTCCATTGCGAAGCGCGCCAGCCGCGTCGCGCCAGGCCAGCGAACCGCCGCCGGCGCCGATGGTCAGGACCTCGATGCTGGGGAAGCGGATCGGATAGCCATATTCGACATGCCAGTCGTTGGTAACGTGGAGATGGCCGTCTGAGCAGAGGCTGATGTCGGTGCTGGTGCCGCCCATGTCGAGGCTGATCGAGTTCTTGTAGCCGGCAAGCTCCGAGATGAAGCGGCTGGCGATCGCGCCGGCTGCGATACCCGATGCCGCCAGTCGTGCGGCAAACTTGGTGGCGCCCTTGGCGGTCATGACGCCGCCGCCGGAATGGAGCAGCAGCACATCTCCGGCATAACCGCCGTCCTGCATGCGGCTTTCGAGTTCGGCGCCATATTGTCCCGCGACCGGTCCAAGCACGGTGTTGGCGACGGTGGTGTTGAAGCGCTCATGCTCGAAGATCTCAGGCATGATGTCGCTCGACAGCGAGATCGAAACGCCGGGCAGTTCCTCCAGCAGGATGTCGCGCATCCGCTGCTCGTTTTCGGGATTGACGAAGGAATTCACGAAGCAGATGGCGATGTTGTTGACGTTGCGCTTCCTGATGACGCGGGCAAGCTCACGCGCCTCGGCTTCATTGACGCCCTCGATGACCTTGCCGGAATAGTCGATGCGTTCGGTGACCACCAGCCGGTCACGGCGTGGCAGGTAGGGAGGGGCCATTTCCTTGTAGGTGTCCCAGAGGTCGTCACGCGTGCCGCGCCGAATTTCGATGACGTCGCGAAAACCCTTGGTCGTCACCATGATGGCGGGCGGGAAGCGGCGGGTGATCAGCGCATTCGTTGCCAGCGTCGTGCCGTGCGAGAACAGGATGATGTCGCGAAGGGCGACGCCGCCCGCTTCGATGCCCTTGAGCACGCCGTCGATCGGATCCGGCGTCGTCGGCGTCTTGGCCACATGTATCTTGCCGGAAGCCTCGTTCAGGATGCACACGTCGGTAAACGTGCCGCCCACATCGCAGGCCACGCGCACCGCAGTGCCAAACGTTTCTACTTTATTCACGTCCAGTTCCTCCTCAGGCTGATGTTTTTTCGAAGTTCCCACCACGCGGATTGTTTTGACAAAGCTCCGCATGTCCGAGTTCCCAAAGGAATCCCGGTGATTTTTGTTTGAGAGCGACTTGCGTTGCTCCAAGCGGCAATGGGTATTGTCAGCGTCGTTGCTGTCTGCGGAGCCGAAGAAAAGTCGGGCGCAGCGCACTGGTGATGAAACGCAAAAAGGCTCCGGCGGAGATAACCCGCGGGAGCCTTTTTGCTCTGTTCTCAGCCCGCAGCGTCGCAGGCCTGATGTCGATGATCATCCGAGACTTGCGGATTTCTGTCAACTGGCAATTCGCGCGACGCGTCCAATGCCAGGGAAAGCCTTGGATTTGCACGGTTGCCGGCTTGGCAGAAGCCTGCTCGACGCGCGCTCGGCGCTGAAGCCTGCGAATGAGTTTTCGTCTCGAAGACGAATGTTGCCTGCCGAAGCGCAAGCGAGTTGACGCGCTATGTAGCTTCAGGCACAACTTACGTAAGGACAGCGATGTCCCTGACGGTCGAGCAAAGGCGCTTGCTGCGGTTTCCCCGCGCTGGGCGCTTTTTTTGTGTCGAGTTCGCGGATGAACAATCTGACGGAGTTGGCAATTGATGGCGACAAGAACCGAGGAGCCGATGAAGGTCGGCGTGTTGTTCTCCCAGACCGGCGTCACTTCGGTGATGGAACGCAGCATGCTGAATGCGACGCTGTTTGCGATCCACGAGGTCAATGAAGCCGGCGGCATCAACGGGCGTGAGCTCGTGGCGGTCCATTACGACCCATTCTCCGATGCAGTCGCCTACAATCGCCTGGCAAACCGGTTGCTTGTCGAGGACAGCGTCAGGATCATCTTTGGCTGCTACATGTCGAGCACGCGCAAGGCTGTGCTGAAAGCGGTCGAGCACCGCAACGGGCTGCTCTGCTACCCCGCCCAGTATGAGGGCTTCGAGTACTCGCGCAATGCCATCTACTGCGGTGCCGCCCCCAACCAGAACAGCGTTCAGCTGGGGGAGCATCTCCTCAACCATGTCGGCAAGCGCTTCTACATGGTCGGCTCCGACTACATATGGCCGCGCGAGTCAGACCGCATCATGACCGAGATGGTGCTGAAGCATGGCGGGGAGGTGGCTGGCCGGGGCTATCTGAAGCTCGACGCCAGGCGGGCGGCCTACAAGCCGCTGATATCAGACATCAAACGCAAGCAGCCGGACCTGATCTTCTGCAATTTCGTCGGCGAAAGCATCGTCCATTTCTATCAGGCGTTTGCGGAAGCGGGCCTCGATGCGAAGTCGATGCCGATCGCCAGCCTGACAACCAGTGAGTCCGACATCCAGGCGATGGGCATCGATGTGGGCGCCGGGCATATTACGTCAGCCACCTATTTTCAGTCCGTCGGTGGCATGCAGAACGAACGCTGTGTCGAGCGCTACAAAAAGAAGTTCGGCGGCGATGCCGTGACCAACATGTGTTGGGAAGCGGCCTACTTCCAGGTCCACGTGGTGGCGAATGCGCTGCGCAAAGCCAGGACCGACGATGTCGAGGCGTTGCGGCCGGCAATTCTCGGCTCGGAATTCGACGCGCCCCAGGGGCGCATCCGCATCGATCCTGATAACGCGCACACCTATGTGTGGCCGCGGGTGGCACGGGCGCGTGAGGACGGCCAGTTCGAGATCCTGTCGAAATCCGCATCCGCAATTCGGCCTGATCCCTATCTGGCCAGCTACAATCCCGAAGAATGGGGGGAGCGATTGGCGATGCATTCGCTATGATCCTGTGCCGAAGGGCGCAGGCCAACCAACAAAACGACACCACAGGCAAGCGTTGGAAATTCGGAACCGCGACATTGCCGCGATGAGGAACAATGGTATCACGTAGCCCCCACGTGGCGCCGCATGACGGATCCGCGCCGATCCAGATCAAGGACATACGCTCGCTCCGCGTCCTGCTGCTGCAACCCAAGAGCAGCGAAGGCGAAGAGCTTTGGCAGCACCTCAACAGGATCGGCTGCCAGGTCCAGACCAACTGGCCGCCGCCGGCCGAAATTCCTGCCAACATCGACGTGGTGTTCGCCTTCATCCGCCCGCTTGTCGAAGGCGGCATCACCTGGAACTGGAATGCAGACGATCCGCCGGCGGTGCTGATCGCCATCGTTGATTATGAGAACCCGATCATTGTCGAGAAGGTTTTGCGCCTGCGGGCGCAGGCGGTGATCGGCCTGCCGCTGCGGACTTTCGGAATCCTGGCGAACATACTTCTGAGCGTCAACAATCACCGGCGCGAGGAGCGGCTGCGCATCCGTGTCGAGCGGCTGTCGGCGAAGCTGAAGGCACACCGCGACATCGACAAGGCCAAGGAAATCCTGATGGCCACCAACAACGTATCGGAACAGGTCGCTTACGAGACCTTGCGCGAGCAGGCGATGAACAAGCGCACCACGATCGAGGCGATCGCGCTCGCCATCATCAACGCCAGCGATGTGCTCAAGCTGCCGGTGAAGGAGGCAGTGCACGTTGCGTAGGCTTGTATCGACCGGGGAGGGCCGATGCGATCTGCCGTCGCTCCCGGTCGACCAGCCTGCGGCCCGAACCTGTGGCGCATGGAATGCCGGCGAGCCGCAGGTTGCCCACGCCGAGACTTGCCATTGACATGACCGGCTAAATCCCTGACGCTTCAGCCCATCACGCCCGCACCGATGCGGGCCGATAGCAGAGCAAAAAAGCTCCCGCGGGTTACTCCGCCGGGAGCTTTTTGCGTTTCTGGACGCAGCCACGGGCTGGTCGCTTGCATGTCGCATTGCGGCAAGCGCGGCCCATGCACGATGGGCTGCCGGAAACAAGTGGGCGGGCCGGTCACGGCCGCGACGTCGGGCAGCCGGCAGCGATTTTGACATTTCAGGAGGTGGCGAGCATGACGACAACCGGCCTCGACTTTGGCGGACGCGACATGGCGGACGCAGCGCTGGCGTTGAATCAGGACCAGCATGCCTTGCGCGGCGCGAACGGCAACCGGCTAGAAATGGCGATCGGCCGCGAGGTGAGGGCTTACAGGCGCAAGCATGGCATGACTATCATCGAGCTTGCGCGGGCCGCCGGCCTGTCGCTCGGCATGATGTCGAAGATCGAGAACGGCATCATCTCGGCATCGCTGACCACGCTGCATCAGCTGTCGCGCGCATTAGCCGTGCCACTCAGCGTATTGCTGAAGCCGTCCGAGGAACTGCGTGACGCCAAGTTCGTGAAGGCCGGCGCCGCGGCCGAGCGCTGCGGCACGCGTGCCGGCCATCGCTCGCTCGGCTACGTCGTCCCTGATGCCGCCGGCGTCTCGGTCGAACCCTGCCTCGTCACCCTGACTGATGATGCCGACCGTCCCCTCTTGAGCCAGCATGCCGGCATGAAGTTCATCTACATGCTGGAGGGCGAGATGGTCTGGCGCCATGGGGCGGCACTTTACGGCATGGCGCCGGGCGACAGCCTGTTCTTCGACGCAGCCTCACCGCACGGCCCCGACCAACTGCTGAAGCCGCGGGTCCGATTCCTCTCGGTCGCGTCATGCCGGCCGGCAGGAAAGGATTGAGATAGCCGGGCGCATTCCATGGCGCGCAATTCGCCTGCGCATGACGCACCAGCACCATGGTGCGGTGGGGATAGATCGATGTCCAAGGGGAAAAATGGTCGGAGTGGAGAGATTCGAACTCCCGACCCTCTGGTCCCAAACCAGATGCGCTACCAGACTGCGCTACACTCCGAAATCACATTTCGACGCCGTGCCTAGTGGCTTCCGCTCGACATGGCAAGGGCAAAAAAGCGGAAACCGGCTTTCGCCTTGCAGCAATGGCGATTGCGCAGTAAATGACGGGCGCATCTGGATGTCCGCGCATGCTGCGGACTCACGAATGAGGGAATTATGTCCGCGCGAATTTTCAGCCCTGCCAAGACCGCCATGCAGTCGGGCAAAGCCAAGACCGGGCACTGGGTGCTCGAATTCGACGCCGAGAAGCCGAAGAAGATCGACCCGCTGATGGGCTACACCAGCTCCGGCGACATGAAGAGCCAGATCAGGCTGACTTTCGAGACCCGCGAAGAGGCGGTCGCCTACGCCGAAAAGGAAGGCATCGCCTTCCGCGTGCAGGAGCCGAAGGAAGCCAAGCGCCGGCAGATTTCCTACTCCGACAATTTCCGTTATGACCGCAGGACGCCCTGGACGCACTGACGTCCCAAGGCACGATCACGCCGGCCCAACAGCGGCCGGCCAGCGGTCCCGTAGCTCAGCTGGATAGAGCACCGGCCTTCTAAGCCGATGGTCACAGGTTCGAATCCTGTCGGGATCGCCACCTTTTTTCATCGTTGATATTGTTCATTTTTCAACGCCGGAGCCGTCGTCTCCACCTTTGCCGTTTGCTTGTCGACGATAGATGCCTCATCTCGACGAGAAAGCTTACGGGGCGAAGCTTACGAAAGCGCCGCTCTCGACCTAAGTTGGCATCTACAAAAGCAAGCATGTTTTGTGGCTTTGCGCCGTGCAGCAAGGGCACGACTATGGAGAGCTGATAAAAGCCGGTCAAAGGGTGCAGTCAGTCGTGGAGAACTTTTTGAGGAGTTGCCAGTAATGGGCTGGCCTACCACTTGAGCTTTCTCTAGTGCGCTGGTATCGCGACCGGATGGCTAACATCAATGAAAAGACGCGTGAGATCTGGGTTGAGAAGAAACTCGCTTCGGTCCCCAGAGGCCGTTTGATTCTCGATCTTGGGGCTGGCGAGTGTCAGTACAAGAAATTTTGTCCACATCTGACCTATGTTTCGCAAGATGTCGCCATCTATGACGGAGAGGGCAACCAAGCGGGGCTCCAGACGGGGACATGGGATTTCAGCCAGATCGACATTCGATGCGATGCCGTCGATATCCCCGAAGATGTGCAATACGATGCGATCTTGTGCACAGAAGTGTTGGAACATGTTCCTGACCCTGTGAGGGTGGTTGAAAAGATCGCGCGGCTGGTCAAGCCAGGTGGCGATGTTCTGCTAACTGCGCCATTTTCTTCACTGACGCATTTTGCGCCCTACCACTACGCAACGGGGTTCTCATCTTACTTCTATAGCCACCACCTTGATCGCCTCGGGCTTGAGATTTTGGAAATCACGCCGAACGGAGGGTATTTTGACTTCCTCGATCAAGAGTTGGGCAGGGCGGCAAGCGTCCATGAAGAGTACGTTGGTGTCCGTCCCTCCTTTATAGCAAGGAAGATAATCAAGCTGGCCCGCAAGGTGATGCGAAAGGCTGCCGCGAAGGATGGTGAGCGCGAACGGCGAAATTCCGCGCAGTTGCTTACAATGGGTTGGCAGATTCACGCGAGAATGAGGGCATAGGCGAGGCTTCTCCGCCGGCGTCTCCCACTTCTCATGGCTGAGACGACGCGCGTCCTGCTTGTAAGGGACGCCTGAGCGGCGGCCTCTGCTTGAGGCACGACACTTCTTACCGGTTTCCAATGGCCTTGTCTGCGTCCACGCCCGGGCGAACCGAATTGGTTCCATGCGGGTTTCGTGCCTATTTGGGTGCCGGTTAAGTACACTGCATTTTGCGTGCAAGGCGCTGCTAGCTGCCGTCCTTGTCGGCATCGCGTGCCGCACGCACCAGGTCCGGCAGGCCGTCATGATCGCCGAGCACGCGTTTCGGTACATCGTGCCACCAGTCGTCGCGGATCGCCTTGCGCTCGAGATTGACGGGATAGACGATTTGGTTCTCGTCCTTGTTGGCTTCGCCGACCACCAGTCGGCGGACTTCTCTGTCGGTGTTGTTGAGGAAGCTGTGCGCCAGCCCGGTGCCGGCGGGGAAGCCGACGGAATCGCCCGGCTTCAGGCGATGCAGCACCCCGTCCAGCCAGACGTCGGGTTCGCCGTCGATCACGTGGACGAATTCCTCCTCCAGGCTTTCGGCATGCGGAAACGAGGTGCGCCGGCCCGGCGGCAGCCTGACATGGTGGATGCCGAGCCGCTCAAGGCCGAAATGGACGGCAAGCGGCGCACCGAGCCCCCTGAGTTCCGATGTGCCGATGAAGGTTTCACCGTCGGGCTTTTCGACCTCGGTCCAATGGACGATTTCGGAAGGGCGGCCGGATGCAGTCATGTCGATCTTCCCGAAGAGCTTGCCAGGTTCGGAAGGCAAACGTCGCGATGGCGACGCTGCCTGTCAATATGAGGTCGCGGAACGAGTTATGGGACGAGTTATCCTGGCGGGGATCAGGCGGAGCAGCCTTGCCGCTGCCCGCCCTGCCAAGCCATCAGCCCACCGCGTTCGCTGCCCTAAGGCCTGCGGCGATGTCTTCCTTCAGGTCGGCCACGTCTTCCAGGCCGATCTGCAGCCGGATGATCGGGCCTTCATAAGGGCCGTTAGCGATTCTGCGGTCGGCGAGGTTGACCTGCACCGCCAGGCTTTCGTAGCCGCCCCAGGAATAGCCGAGGCCGAAGATCTCGAGCGCGTCGAGGAAGGCATGCGCCCTTGGCGTGCCGCCGCCCGAAAGCACCACGGAAAAGATGCCGCTCGAGCCGGAGAAGTCGCGCTTGAAGAGCTGGTGGTCGGGATGGCTTTCGAGGCCGGGGTGCAGCACGCGGGCGACGCCCGGCTTGCCTTCGAGCCAGCGCGCGATCTCGAGCGTGCTCTTCTGGTGATGGGCGAGCCGGACGCCCATCGTGCGCAGGCCGCGCAGCACCTGGTAGACATCGTCGGGGCCGGCGCAGCAGCCGAGCGTGACGAAGGCGTCGTGCAGCTTCGGCCAGCAGGCGGCATTGGCCGACACGGTGCCGCTCAGCACGTCCGAATGGCCGGCGGGATATTTGGTCGCGGCATGGATGGTGACGTCGACGCCGAAGTCGAGCGCCTTGAAATAGAGCGGCGTCGCCCAGGTGTTGTCCATCATGACGATGGCGCCCGCGGCATGCGCTGCCTTCGCTATCGCCGGAATGTCCTGGATCTCGAAGGTGTTGGACGCCGGTGATTCGGTGAACACCACCTTGGTGTTCGGCTTGATCAGCGCCGAAATACCTGCGCCGACATGCGGATCGTAATAGTCGACTTCGACGCCGAGGCGCTTGAGCATGGTGTCGGCGAAATGGCGGGTCGGCAGATAGACGGAATCGGTGATCAGGATGTGGTCGCCCGACGACAGGAAGCCGAGCAGGGGAATCGTCACCGCGGCGAGGCCCGATGGCACGGCGATGGTGCCGGCCGAACCTTCGAGCTCGTCAATGGCGTGGCAAAGGGCGTCGCTGGTGGGCGTTCCGCGGGTGCCATATGTGTATTTTTGAGCACGCGCGGCCATCGTCGCAGCGTTGGGGAACAGAACTGTCGAGGCGTGCACGACCGGCGGATTGACAAAGCCATGAAAGCCGTGTGGATCGTGCCCGGAGTGCGTCAGCCGCGTGTTGACGCCTTTGATCCTGCCATTGTCTCGAGTCATGAATCCGCACCCTTTCAGTGAAGACGCCAGCCATAATGCGACGGCCCGACCCGTGCAACCGCCGCAGGCGCGTGTTCGGCTGGGCCAGGTCTGGCCGGCCGGCTTTGCCGGGCGGCTTATGGAGACGGTGGCGTTTTCCTCGCGTCGCCTCCGGCGCCGTCCGGTCGGCTCGCCGCAGCCGGTGTGGTCGCGTGGGCTGACGCTGCTGCTGCTTTGCGGCGCCGTGGCGGTTGCGCTGTTGTTCACCGTCGATTCGGCAGTGATGAACTTCATGCTCAGCAACCGCAACGGCTTCACTGCCTGGCTGGCCTGGCTGAGCGATATCGGCAGGTCGGAATGGTATCTCGTGCCGGCCTTGCTGGTCTATCTCGCGACCGCAGCCGCCGACTGGCGCGGCGTCGGCTATGACTTGAAAGCACGGCTGGTGACGTTGTTCGGCCAGGCCGCCTTTGTTTTTGGCATGGTCGCCTTCACCGGCATTGCGGTCAATATCGTCAAGCTGTTCTTCGGCCGTGCTCGGCCGGCCTTCTACGGCGAATACGGCGCCTATCATTTCGACCCGTTCGTGGTGACGCGCTATTCCTCGAGCTTTCCCTCTGGCCATGCGACGACCATCGGCACGGTAGCTGCCATCCTGATGATCTGGTTTCCGCGCCAATGGCTGCCTATTGCGATCGTCGGCTTGATGCTGTCGGCCCTGCGGATTCCGGCGGCGGCGCATTATCCATCCGACGTCACCGCCGGCTATCTGTTCGGCTTTATCGTGACGATCGTGGCGGCGCGGTTCTTTGCCGTGCGCCGCGTCGGCTTCAGGCTGGCGCTAGGAAAGCTGCTGCCTTTAGCAATAGGCTTTGGCAGACGAAAACCTACTGCCGGCTAACTTCTTTGAAGTGAGTTCGATGCACGCCGCAGCAATCGTTCCTCCTGATTTCTAATACTAAAGGCGCAGCCGGCAGCGTGGGGCCTTTATTGCTTGACCTAATAAGAATTATCGCCTTCGATGCATCCGTGGACCGGACTGCAGCAAAGCGCGCCGGCAAGGACGCGCAATCCGGATTTGGGCCGGATAGGGGATGCTGAGTTCACAATTCAAAAAGACAGGCAAAAGCCTGTAATAAACAGAAGGGTTCGTGGGTCATGAAGTACATCATTTCAGGCATTCTCGGGGCTGCTACGCTCGGCATGGTGGCGACCGCCGCATCTGCCGGCACCCTTGAGGACGTCAAGGCAAAGGGCTTCCTGCAATGCGGCGTCAGCACCGGCCTGGCCGGTTTCTCCGCGCCGAACGACAAGGGCGACTGGCAGGGTCTGGACGCCGATTTCTGCCGCGCGGTGGCCGCTGCGGTGTTCGGTGACGGCACCAAGGTAAAGTTCACGCCGCTCTCCGCCAAGGAGCGTTTCACCGCACTTCAGTCGGGCGAAATCGACCTTCTGTCGCGCAACACCACCTGGACCATCAACCGCGACACCGCATTGGGCCTGAACTTCGTCGGCGTCACCTATTTCGACGGCCAGGGCTTCATGATCAACGCCAAGAAGCTGCCGGGCGTCAATTCCGCGCTGCAGCTTTCGGGCGCCGCAGTCTGCGTGCAGACCGGCACCACGACCGAACTCAATCTCGCCGACTACTTCAAGGCGAACAAGATGGAGTACAATCCGGTCGTCTTCGAGAAGCTCGAAGAGGTCAACGCCGCCTATGACGCCGGCCGTTGCGATGTTTATACCACCGACCAGTCGGGCCTCTATGGCATCCGCCTGACGCTCGGCTCGCCGGACGATCACGTCGTGCTGCCCGAGATCATCTCCAAGGAGCCGCTCGGACCTGCCGTGCGCCAGGGCGACGACAAATGGTACCACATCGTCAAGTGGGCCTATTTCGCGCTGCTGACGGCCGAAGAACTCGGCATCACCCAGGCCAATGTCGAAGAAATGAAGGCGTCGGGTAACCCCGAGGTCAAGCGCGTGCTCGGCACCGAGACGGACACCAAGATCGGCACCGATCTCGGCCTCGGCAATGACTGGGTCGTCAACATCGTCAAGGCCGTCGGCAACTACGGCGAAGTCTTTGAACGCAATGTCGGCCAGGGCAGCCCGCTGAAGATCGCCCGTGGCATCAATGCGCTCTGGACCAAGGGTGGACTGCAGTACGCGCCGCCCATCCGCTGATCCGAAGTCTCACCCGGAAGGCGGCGAATCCGCCTTCCGGTTACTCTTTACGAGGGACTTCCGATGGCTACGCAGGACATACCCCATGACGTAGGGGGCGGCCGCGCGTCGCTGCTCTACGACCCGAAGGTGCGCGGCATCTTCTTCCAGGTTCTCGTGATCGTTGCGCTTACGGCGTTCGTCTGGTGGATCATTGGAAACACGATCGAAAACCTTAAGCGCGCCAACATCGCCTCGGGTTTCGCCTTTCTCAACGGCCGTGCCGGCTTCGACGTCAGTGATTCGCTGATCGCTTTCGATTCCGACTCGACCTACAAGCGTGCTTTGCTTGTCGGCTTCCTCAATACCCTCGTCGTAGCGGTCGCCGGCATCGTAACCGCGTCGATTCTGGGCTTCCTCCTCGGCATCGGCCGGCTGTCGCAGAACTGGCTGATCCGCAAGATCTGCACTGTCTATGTCGAGGTTTTCCGCAACATCCCACCACTGCTCGTTATCTTCTTTTGGTATTTCGGCGTGCTTTCGGTGCTGCCGCTGCCAAAGGAGAGCATCGAGTTGCCTTTCGGCTCGTTCCTCAACAGCCGAGGTTTCTATTTCCCGAAGCTGATCTGGGGCGAGGGGTCGATGCTGGTGCCGGTGGCGTTGCTGCTTGGCATCGGGATGTCGTGGTTCGTTGCCCGGCGTGCCCGTCTGCGGCAGATGGCGACCGGACAGACTTTTCCTGTGTTCTGGACGTCGCTGGCGCTGATCATCGGCTTGCCGCTTCTGGCGCTCGCCGCGACAGGCTTTCCCATGAGCTTCGATTTCCCGCAGAAATCGACCTTCAACCTGACGGGCGGTTTCCAGATCAAGCCGGAGTTCCTGGCGCTCTATCTGGCCTTGTCGTTTTATACCGCAGCCTTCATCGCAGAGATCGTGCGAGCCGGCATCAAGGGCGTCAGCAAGGGTCAGACCGAAGCTTCCAGCGCACTTGGCCTGCGCGCGGGGCATGCACTCCGATTGGTCGTGGTGCCGCAGGCACTGCGCATCGTCATCCCGCCGCTGACCAGCCAGTACCTCAACCTGACCAAGAACTCGTCGCTGGCAATCGCCATCGGCTACCCCGATCTTGTCGCGGTTGGGGGCACGGTGCTCAACCAGACCGGACAGGCGATCGAGATCGTGGTCATCTGGATGGTCGTCTATCTTGGCCTCAGCCTGATCACGTCAGCCTTCATGAACTGGTTCAACGCCAAAATGGCGCTGGTGGAAAGGTAGGAGGCGGACATGTCGCAAAACGACCTTCATTACGTCCGCAGTGAAATGGCGCTGCCACAGCCAGCGCCCCTTCGCGAGCGCGGGCCACTGGCCTGGGTGCGCAAGAACCTCTTTGCCAATCCATTCGATTCTGTGCTCACGATCATCGGCATGTTGGTTGTGGCCATGATCGTGCCGCCATTGTTCAACTGGGCATTCGTCAACGCCCAGTGGACCGGCACGGATCGAACCTTCTGCGCCACCGTGGCGCAGGGCGGCATCCAGCCTGACGGCTGGTCGGGCGCCTGCTGGGCGTTTGTCCACGCGAAGTTCGGCCAGTTCATGTTCGGCCGCTATCCCATCGAGGAGCGCTGGCGGGTCATACTGGTGGCGATCATGTTCGTGGCGCTGCTTGTGCCGCTGCTAATCCCGCGCGTGCCCCGCAAGGGGCTGAATGCCCTGCTGTTCTTCGTGGTGTTCCCAATCGTCGCCTTCACGCTGCTGATCGGCGGCGTGTTTGGCCTGCCGCATGTCGAAACCCCGCTCTGGGGCGGGCTGCTGGTGACGCTCACGCTGTCCTTCGTCGGCATCGTGGTGTCGCTGCCACTCGGAATCATCCTGGCGCTTGGACGGCGTTCGAAGATGCCGGTGGTCAAGATGCTCTCCGTCATTTTCATCGAAACGATTCGCGGCGTACCTCTGATCACCGTGCTGTTCATGGCCAGCGTCATGCTGCCGCTGTTCTTGCCGGCGGGCGTCAGCTTCGACAAATTCCTGCGCGCCCTGATCGGCGTGTCGTTGTTCGCCTCGGCCTACATGGCGGAAGTGGTGCGCGGCGGTCTGCAGGCGATACCCAAGGGCCAATATGAGGGTGCCGATTCGCTCGGTCTCGGCTATTGGCAAAAGATGAGGCTGGTTGTGCTGCCTCAGGCGTTGAAGCTGGTCATTCCCGGCATCGTCAATACCTTCATCGGCATGTTCAAAGACACCAGCCTCGTCTACATCATCTCGATGTTCGACCTGCTTGGCGTCGTGCGCCAGAATTTCTCGGATCCGGCCTGGGCATCGCCCCAGACCCCGTCATCAGGGCTCGTCTTTGCGGCGTTGGTGTTCTGGATGTTCTGTTTTGGCATGTCGCGCTATTCTATTTATATGGAACACCGGCTCGACACCGGGCATAAACGATAACGAACAACAAAAGGGAACTGGCCCATGGCCATCGAAAACGCAGTCAGCGCCGACGAGATCAAGGTTGATCGGGCCAAGATGCACATCTCGGATACGGATGTGGCGATCGACATTGTCGGCATGCACAAGTGGTATGGCGAGTTCAACGTGCTCAAGGACATCAACCTCAGGGTCATGCGCGGCGAGCGCATCGTCATCTGCGGCCCGTCCGGCTCGGGCAAGTCGACGATGATCCGCTGCATCAACCGGCTGGAAGAGCACCAGAAGGGCAAGATCATTGTCGACGGCAAGGAGCTGACCAACGATCTCAAGAAGATCGACGAGGTCCGCCGCGAAGTCGGCATGGTGTTCCAGCACTTCAACCTGTTCCCGCACCTGACGATCCTCGAGAACTGTACGCTGGCGCCGATCTGGGTGCGCAAGACGCCGAAGAAGCAGGCCGAAGAGCAGGCGATGCACTTCCTGCGTCGCGTCAAGATCCCCGAGCAGGCCAATAAGTACCCCGGCCAGCTGTCGGGCGGCCAGCAGCAGCGCGTGGCCATCGCGCGTTCGCTGTGCATGAACCCGCGCATCATGCTGTTCGATGAGCCGACCTCCGCGCTCGATCCCGAGATGATCAAGGAAGTGCTGGAGACCATGGTCGGCCTCGCCGAGGAAGGCATGACCATGCTGTGCGTGACCCATGAGATGGGCTTCGCCCGCAAGGTCGCCAACCGCGTCATCTTCATGGACCAGGGCCAGATCGTCGAGGAGAACACGCCGAGCGAGTTCTTCGACCACCCGCGCCACGAGCGCACCAAGCTGTTCCTCAGCCAGATCCTCCACTAGGATCTGCTCACAAGAAACAAGAAGCCCGGTCGTATTTCGGCCGGGCTTTTTTGTTGGAACAGGCACCGAAAGTGGGGACGGCGGGCAGGTGAGAAGAATTCTACGTCTGCTGGGCGTTGTCCTCCTCGTGGCGGTGGCAGCCGTGGCATTTGGCACACTGGTGCCACGGCCGCTGTACAGCAGTGCAGCAGATGAGGCCACGCCGCGCCACATCCTCGTGTTCACCAACCCGATCCACACCGACATCGCCGTACCTATCGACAAGGGGGTGCTGGAAAGGTTTGGCTTCCTGCTCGACGCCGGCATCGAGGCGGACCTGCCGGAAGCGCGCTACCTTGTGTTCGGATGGGGCAGCAAGGCCTTCTACATCGGCACCCCGACATGGTCCGAACTCAGGCCCGGTCCGGTGTTCGCGGCGCTGACGCTCGACGACTCGGTCATGCATGTCGATCTCGCCGGTGCTGTCGCCCTGCCGCAGCAAACTGTCCGCCGCTTCGAGATCGACGAAGCAGGTTTTGCCGCCATGCTCGATTTCATCGACCGCAGTTTTGTCCGGGGCAACGCTGGCGTCCAACGCATTCCCGAGGTTGCCTATGGCGCCTATGACGGTTTTTTCGAAGCCAACGGCAAGTTCAACGCTTTTGCCGGCTGCAACACCTGGACGGCCGCAGCACTGAGGGAAGCCGGTTTGACGACCGGATGGTGGAACCCGCTGCCGGTGACGCTGAACTGGTCGCTCGGCCTCTACAACTGGCCGCCCGGTCCATCTGGCGACCAGCCGGGCGGTGTCCAGCCATAGAGCCAGTCCATGTCGGCCGCCAGGCTTGCCGGCGATTTGAGCCTGAGGAACAGGTTGCGGGCCAAAGCCACTGGACCGGCGGCGTGCCAGGCAAAATGGTTGAGGGCGCCACGCCTCGCCACCTTGCGCACGCGGACTTTGCGGGCCGCTTCCCACCGAGAAAGCGCTTCCGCTGTGTTTGCTGCCGCAGCGACGGCGTCGGCCAGCGTGTAGGCATCCTCGATCGCCATGGCAGCGCCCTGGGCCGCGAACGGCGTCATGGCATGCGCCGCATCGCCGATCAGCGCGATGCCGCTTGGCGCGGTCCAGGGGCGGGTAGGGTCGACCGTGTGCAGCGGCCACACCGTCCACGGCCCGGCTTCATCGACAAGCCTGGCCAGTGCAGGAGCGGTGCCGTGCATTACACGCTTCATCGCGCCGGCGTCGGTTTCGCCAGACCATTGCTCGGCGATAGCTGTGCCAGGCGTGAAGGCGACGAGATTGACCGCATGGCCGGCGCGGATCGGATAGGCGACGAGGTGAAAGCCGGGGTGCAGGAACGTCGTCACCGTCGCCAGCGAGGTCAGTCCGGCGAACTGGCGGCCGACATCACTGTCGACAGGGATGGTCGTGCGCCAGGCCAGTTCGCCGGAAAACCGGCTCTTTTCATTCGGGCCGACCAGGCGTCGGCTGGCCGACCAGACGCCGTCGGCTGCAACGAACAGGGTGGCATGCTCGTGGGAGTCGATGCCGCCTTGCGTCAAAGACACCTTGACGCCGTCCGCCTGCGCGTCGACCGTGCCGACGGTTGCCCCGGTGGCGATCTCGATCAGCGGGCTTTCGGTCACGCGAGCGAGCAGTGCGCCCTGCAAGTCGGCGCGATGGGCAACGAGGTAGGGGGCTTTCCAGCGCCGTTCGGCCGCGGCACCGAGCGGCATCCGCGCGCGCTCGGCAAGGGTTGCTGCGTCGCGCAGGACGATGGCTTCGGGGCGCACCGTCGAGGCGCTGACAAGGTCGAGCACGCCGAGACGACCAAGTATCCGGGTGGCGTTGGGAGAGAGTTGAAGACCGGCGCCGACTTCCTCCAGCACCGGCGAGCGTTCGTAGATACGAACGCCAAGGCCATGCCGGGCGAAGGCAAGTGCCGCGGTGAGCCCGGCGATACCGGCTCCTGCGATCACGATCCGCCGCGATTGCATGACCGCGGCTTTGTCGTCAGGCAGCGCGGTCGACGAGGTAGATGCACCCCGTCGGCTGGGTCTCGGCGGCCTTCAGCTTCGAGGAATAACGGTACAGCGTCGAGCAATACGGGCAGACCTTCTCGGCGTCAGCACCCATGTCGAGGAAGACATGCGGATGGTCGAAGGGTGCGCTTGCGCCCACGCACATGAACTCCTTCACGCCGATCTCGATCACGGCATGTCCAGCATCGTTCTGGAAGTGGGGGATGGAGCCGCCGGCCATGGTATTTTCCCTTCTAAGGAACCTTATTGGAGAGCGTTTGTATCATAAGCGACGGGTTTGCAAGATGGTGAAATGAAACTGTCGCAATTGCCTGTCAGAGGATAAGTTGAGCCGGATAAGCGGCGGAACGCGGCAGTGGGGAAGGTTTGCATATGAATCAGTTGAAGCCGGTGCATACCGATTTCGTCAACGACAAGTCGCCGACCGGCGCTGTCGACGGCAATCCCGATCGCTTCGTCAATCGCGAGTTTTCCTGGCTGCAATTCAACAGGCGCGTGCTCGAACAGTCGCAGAACCCGAACCATCCGCTGCTCGAACGCGTCCGCTTCCTGTCGATCTCCGCTGGCAATCTCGACGAGTTCTTCATGGTTCGCGTAGCCGGCCTTGCCGGCCAGGTGCGTGAAGGCATCACCATCCGCAGTGCTGACGGCCGCACGCCGGAGCAGCAGCTTGAGCAGTTGCTGCACGAGGTGGAGCGGCTCCAGGAGGACCAGCAGAAAAGTCTCGCCAGCCTGCTCGAACTGCTCAAGCATGAAGGCATCGAGACCATCGCTTCGGCTGACCTGACCAAGGAGGAGCGGAAGTGGCTCGAAGACCATTTCATGGAGCAGATCTTCCCGGTGCTGACGCCGCTTTCGATCGATCCGGCGCATCCGTTCCCGTTCATCCCCAATCTCGGTTTCTCGATCGCCCTGCAGTTGCGTCACCGCAAGAGCGGCGAGGAAATGACGGCACTGCTGCGCCTTCCAATGGCGCTGCGTCGCTATATCAGGCTGCCAGACCGCAAGCGCTCGGTGCGCTTCATCCCGATCGAAGAGACCGTCAACCTGTTCATCGGCAAGCTCTTCCCTGGCTATGAGGTCAAGGGCTCCGGCACGTTCCAGATAATTCGTGACAGCGATATCGAAGTCGAAGAAGAATCCGAAGACCTGGTCCGCCTGTTCGAGACCGCGCTGAAGCGCCGCCGCCGCGGTTCGGTGATCCGCATCGAGTTCGATAGCCAGATGCCGGCGTTCCTGCGCGAGTTCGTCGCCGGCGAACTCGGCGTGTCGTCGAACCGCGTCAGTATTTTGAGCGGACCACTGGCCATAAACCAGATTTCCGAGATCGTCTCCATACCGCGTGACGACCTGAAGTTCCCGCCCTTCAACCCGCGCTTTCCCGAACGCATCCGTGACCACCGCGGCGACTGTTTCGCGGCGATCCGGGAGAAGGATTTCGTCGTCCACCACCCTTACGAATCGTTCGACGTGGTCGTGCAGTTCCTGCGCCAGGCAGCGATCGATCCCGAAGTCGTGGCGATCAAGCAGACGCTCTACCGCACGTCCAACGACAGCCCGATCGTGCGCGCGCTCGTCGACGCCGCCGAGGCCGGTAAGTCGGTGACGGCACTGGTCGAGCTCAAGGCCCGTTTCGACGAAGAGGCCAACATCCGCTGGGCGCGCGATCTCGAACGCGCCGGCGTGCAGGTCGTGTTCGGCTTCCTCGAGCTCAAGACGCACGCCAAGATGTCGCTGGTGGTGCGCCGCGAGGATGGCCGACTGCGCAACTACGTCCATCTCGGCACCGGCAACTATCACCCGATCACCGCGCGCATCTATACCGACCTGTCGTTCTTCACCACCGATTCGGCGATCGCGCGCGACGTGGCGCACATCTTCAACTTCATTACCGGTTATGCCGAGCCGGCCGACGAGATGTGCATTGCGCTGTCGCCCTACACGCTGCGCAGCCGCATCCTCAAGCACATCGCCGACGAGGTCGAGCACGCCCGTGCGGGCCGGCCGGCGCAGATCTGGATGAAGATGAACTCGCTTGTCGATCCTGACGTGATCGACGCGCTCTACGATGCCAGCCGCAGTGGCGTCGAGATCGACCTCGTGGTGCGCGGCATCTGCTGTCTCAGGCCGCAGGTTCCGGGGCTTTCGGAGAACATTCGCGTCAAGTCGATCGTCGGCCGCTTCCTTGAGCACAGCCGCATCTATTGCTTCGGCAATGGCCACGGCCTGCCGTCGGACGAGGCAATCGTCTACATCAGCTCGGCGGATCTGATGCCGCGCAATCTCGACCGCCGCGTCGAATGCATGGTGCCGATCGCCAAACATTCGACCGTGCACGAGCAGGTGCTCGGCCAGGTCATGCTGGGAAATATCATGGACAACCAGCAAAGTTTCGAAGTATTGGCGGATGGAACCTCGCGGCGGATAACGCTCGACGAGGGCGAAGAGCCGTTCAATGCGCAGGAATATTTCATGACCAATCCGAGCCTCTCCGGACGGGGTGACGCGCTGAAGTCTCACGCGCCCAAACGTATTGCCCAGTTCAAGCGCCGCAAGAAGGCGGAGGCGGCGGCCACCTGATGGCGCAACTTTCGCAGGGCCGGCTCAAGGACCGCCGACCGCTGTCGATCATCGATATCGGCTCGAACTCCATACGTCTCGTCGTCTATGAAGGGTTGGCGCGTTCGCCAACCCTTCTGTTCAACGAGAAGATGCTGGCCGGCCTCGGCCGGGGCATAGTTTCAACGGGCAAACTCGACCCCGAGGGCGTGACGCGCTCGATGGAGGAGTTCCGCCGCTTTCGTGCGCTGTCGGAACAGGCTGGCGCGGAAAAGATGTATGTGCTGGCAACCGCTGCCGCGCGCGAGGCGATCAATGGCCCCGACTTCATCCAGCGGGCTGAAGATGTGCTGGGCACCAAGATCCAGGTGCTGACTGGCCGCGAAGAGGCCCATTATTCCGCCCTTGGCGTGATCTCGGGCTTCCATCCCGCCGACGGCATTGCCGGCGACTTGGGTGGCGGCAGCCTCGAACTTGTCGATGTCAGGGGTGAGGACATCGGCGATGGCATCACCTTGCCGCTTGGCGGCCTCAGGCTGCAGGACATGGCCAAGGGCTCGCCAGTGGCGGCGGCCAAGATTGCGCAGGCCGAACTGGCCCGCGCCAAGCTGCTCAAGGGCGGGCAGGGGCGGACGTTCTATGCGGTCGGCGGTACCTGGCGAAATCTTGCCCGGCTCCACATGAATGCGACGAATTACCCGCTGGAAGTGATGCATCACTACGAGATGGATCCAGTCAGCCTTATGCCCTTCTTGCGCCAGGTGGCGCGTGGCGAAGTCGAGAAGATCAAAGGCATCGAAGGCGTGTCCAAGAACCGCCGTTCGCTGCTGCCTTATGGCGCGCTGGTGCTGCAGGAGATCATCACGGCGATGAAGCCGGAGAAGATCGTCGTCTCGGCGTTGGGCGTGCGCGAGGGTTTTTTGTTCTCGTTGCTCGACGAGCAGGAGCAGCGCGCAGACCCGCTGATCTCGGCGGCCGAGGAACTGGCGGTGCTGCGGGCGCGTTCGGTGCGTCATGCGCACGAGCTTGTCGAATGGACCCGCAGGTCATTTGCAGCCTTTGGCATCGAAGAGACCGAGGAGGAGGCGCGTTATCGCCACGCCGCTTGCCTGCTCGCGGACATCGGTTGGCGCGCCCATCCCGAATATCGCGGCCGCCAGTCGCTCAACATCATCGCGCACGCCTCGTTCATCGGCGTCGACCATCCGGGTCGCGCGTTCCTGGCGCTGGCCAATCTGTTCCGCCACGACGGTGTCTTCAATGACAGCTTCGCCCCGGAACTGAAGGAACTGGCCACGCCGCGCTACCTTGAGCGTGCCCGTATTCTCGGTGCGATGATGCGGGTGGTCTACCTGCTCTCGGCTTCGATGCCTGGTGTGATGCCGAAGCTGCGCTGGGAAGACCGGGGCGGCGGCGTCTTGGCGCTGGTCATTCCCGCGGAGTTCGACCAGCTCTATGGCGAGCGCCCGGCGGGACGTCTCGCCCAACTCGCCAAGGTCACCGGCCGCAAGCTGGTGCTGGCGGTCGAGGACGGCCCGAGCATCTCGGTCAAATAGGCTGGCGCAGCAAAATCCGGTCGAGCGAGATCGCGCCTGCGCCTGCCACCGATAGCGCCAGCAATCCGCCTGCGGTAGCGATGTCCTTCATCAGCGCCTGCTGGTGCATGAAGGCCATGGCTGCGTCGTCTCCGCCTTGGCCGTAGTGGCCGATGAGTCCTGCCGCGAGGGCAAAGGCTGCCAGCAGGACAGGCACCACGCGGGCCTGAAAGCCGATCAGCACCAGAAAGCCGCCGATCAGTTCGAACAGTCCGACACCTGGCGCGACCAGTGTCGGCAAGGGAAAACCCAGTCCGGCGAAATAGCTGGCGGTTCCGGCGATGTTGGAAAGCGTGCTGATGCCGGCAGGCACGAACAGCGCGGCGATCAGAATTCTGGCGACAAGCAGCAACAGGCTGTTGAGCATCGGCATGTCCTCGCAGCCGCAGGATGCACTCGCGACCGCTGGATGTCATCATCGAGCGATCGCTGGATATCTCAACGCACAAAAAAGCCCGGGACGAACCCGGGCCATTCTTGGGAGGAGTTTCTGAAGTTTAGCGGCGGCGGCCGTCGATCGACAGGGCGCCGGCGCCGAAGGCGGCGAGAACGAACAGGCCGCCGGCGATGGCCAGGTTCTTCTGCAGGAACATCAGCTGGGTCTGATCGGCGAAGTCGAGATGAGCGATGCCGGTCGCAGCCAGGGTGAAGACGCCAAGCACGATAGCGGCGATGCGGGTCTGGAAGCCGACGAGGATGGCGATGCCGCCGACGAGCTCAACCAGGCCGACAACGACGGTCGTAACCGTCGGCAGCGGCAGGCCGATGCTGGCAAACCAGCCGGCTGTACCGGAAATGGCGGTCAGCTTGGCGAAGCCGGCGAGGATGAAGATGACCGACAGCAGAACGCGGCCGACGAGGATGAGGGCCGAGGCGTTGGCGCTGACGCCGGACTTTGCAGTGGCAATGGAAGCGTTGGACATTGGGGTGGGCTCCGTTGAAATTCGATGCCCAACACCTAGTGGATTTCGACTGTTCACTAAAGGTGCGAATATGTCGACAGATCGTTCACAGATGGAACGTTTTGCTCGAAACCGTCGGCCGGGCGAAGCGCGGCACGTAAGCAAACGGCGCGGCAGGTGAGTGCCGCGCCGTAACGATGGGATCAGCCTGCCTGATAATCAGCCCGGACGGGTCATGTCCTCGGGACGAACGATGCGGTCGTAGTCCTCGGCGCTGACCAGCCCGGTCGCAAGCGCTTCGTCACGCAGGGTCGTGCCGTTCTTGTGCGCGGTTTTGGCGATCTTGGCGGCGTTGTCGTAGCCGATCGTCGGCGCAAGTGCCGTCACAAGCATCAGGGAACGATCAAGGGCTGCCTTGATGTTGTCTTCACGTGCCTCGATGCCGACGACGCAATTGTCGGTGAAGGAGACCGCCGCGTCGGCCATCAGCTGCACCGACTGCAGGAAGTTGTAGGCCATGACGGGGTTGTAGACGTTGAGCTCGAAATGGCCCTGGCTGCCAGCGAAGGTAAGTGCAGCGTTGTTGCCGAACACCTGGACGCAGACCTGGGTCAGCGCTTCGCACTGGGTCGGGTTGACCTTGCCCGGCATGATCGACGAGCCCGGCTCGTTTTCCGGCAGCGACAGCTCACCGAGGCCCGAGCGCGGGCCGGAGCCGAGGAAACGGATGTCATTGGCGATCTTGAACAGGGCAGCGGCGGCCGCGTTGATGGCGCCGTGCGAGAAGACCATCGAGTCGTGGGCGGCGAGCGCCTCGAACTTGTTCGGCGCGGTCACGAAGGCTATGCCGGTGATGGCGGCAATGCTCTCGGCGACCTTTTCGGCGAAGCCGACCGGCGCGTTGAGGCCGGTACCGACGGCGGTACCGCCCTGGGCGAGTTCCTGCAGGCCGGGCAGGGTGAGCTCGATGCGCTTGATCGACGAGGCGACCTGGGCGGCATAACCGCCGAACTCCTGGCCGAGCGTCAGCGGCGTCGCATCCTGCGTGTGGGTGCGGCCGATCTTGATGATGTGGTCGAACTCGCGCGCCTTCTGGTCGAGGGCGGCATGCAGGTGCTTCAGCGCCGGCAGCAGATCGTGGACGATGCGCTCGGCACAGGCGATATGCATGGCCGTCGGATAGGTGTCGTTCGACGACTGGCTCATGTTGACGTGGTCGTTGGGGTGGACCGGCTTTTTCGAGCCCATCTCGCCGCCCAGCATCTCGATGGCGCGGTTGGAGATCACCTCATTGGCGTTCATGTTCGACTGCGTGCCCGAGCCGGTCTGCCAGACCACCAGCGGGAAATGGTCGTTGAGCTTGCCGTCGATGACTTCCTGGGCTGCGGCCACCACGGTGCTGCCAATCTTGGGGTCGAGGCGGCCGAGCGCCATGTTGGCTTCGGCGGCTGCACGCTTGACGATGCCGAGCGCGCGCACGACCGACAGCGGCTGCTTTTCCCAGCCGATCTTGAAATTGCCCAGCGAGCGCTGCGCCTGCGCACCCCAATAGCGGTCGGAAGCGACCTCGATCGGTCCGAAGGTGTCTGTCTCGGTTCTGGTCTTCTGGGCTGTCACGATCAGGTCTCCGAAAAATCTCTTTGCGGGCATCGGCCTATCGCGTTGCACACACAGCTTCAAGCGGAGATTGGGCCGGTCCGGAATCCTAATCGGTTCAGCTGAGACGTCGTTTGAAGATCAGTGCTCAAGCGACGAAAAAAGGCGGCCGAAGCCGCCTCATTCTTCCCAGGTGCTCGTGGTCAAAGTGCCTTCTTGATCTTTTCCTTGGTGTCGCCATAGGCCTTCTGCACCTTGCCGGCGATCTTCTCGGCGGTACCCTTGGCCTGGGTCGTCTTGTTGCCAGTGGCCTTGCCGGCCGCTTCCTTGACGGAACCGGCAACCTGCTTGGCAACGCCCTTGACCTGATCCTTGTTCACCATTTCGCATCTCCTGTGGCTATGTGGCGCTTGAAAACGTTTTGGATGCCTTCCGGTTCCCGCGTCCCAGGTTGCTGCGCTGTTTCCCGGGTTGCTGCGCTGTTTCCCAAGTTGCTGCACTGTTTCAATGCCGCTAGGCTCAGCCGGATCTTGCTGGCATTGGGGGGCGATCTTGTCGGCACCGGGGATGGGGATGCGGTTGGCAATTCGCACGGCATGGGCCGTGATGGCGGGATTGTCGGCAGGCGGCTGCGTCGCCAGCGACGTCGGCCCGATTAACACGCTCACCGCCCATGTCGGCCAGGCCTCGCCGGAATTCATCCCCGATATCGGTGATGACGGCTCGACGGTGGTGGGCTTGAGTTTTTCCGGCGGCGGCACGCGGGCGGCAGCTTTCGCCTATGGCGTGTTGCGCGAACTCGACGACACCATCATCGACGAACATCCGGTGACGCGCAGCCTCGTCGACGATATCCGCATGATATCGGGCGCTTCGGGCGGGGCGGTGGCGGCATCCTATTTCGGCTACAGGGGGCGGGACGACTACCGCGATTTCCGCGAGCGCTTCCTGGTCAAGGACGCCGAAGCCTATCTCAGGACGTCGACGCTATCGCCGGTCAACCTGGCGCGCGCGCTCAATGGCGGCGTCAACGACCGCAACGGCTTCGCCAGATGGCTCGAGGACAATCTTTTCAACGGCGCGACCTATGCGAATTTCAGGCGACCCGATGCCCCGATCGTCTGGATAAACGCCTCCGACATCTACAACCGCACGCCGTTCCTGTTCACCTATGACACGTTCGCTGCACTGTGCAGCGATCTCGACAAGGTCAGGCTGTCCGATGCCGTTGCAGCGTCAGCCGCGGTTCCCGTGGTCTTCGCACCGGTCGTCCTGTCGGCGACCATGCCGAAATGCGGGTACAGCCAGCCTGCGTGGCTGAGCCGCGCGCTTGCCGATCCCGATGCCTCGGTGCGGCTCAAGGCCTATGCCGGCGCCTTGAAGACCTATCAGCACGAGGACCGGCTCGACTATGTGAAGCTGCTCGACGGCGGGCTGACCGACAATCTCGGCATTACCGGTTTCACCATCGAGCGCTCGTCGGCCGGCACGCCCTATGGTCCGCTGTCGCCGGCGGCGGCCGTCAAGTTGCGGACCTTGTTGTTCATCGTTGCCGATGCCGGTCGCGAGGACGATGTCGACTGGGGCGAAACCATACGCGGTCCGGGCCTCGGCGACCTGCTCGAGGCGGTGACCAACACGACCTTCTCAGCTGCGGTTCGCGATCAGCTCGATGCGCTCAAATTTGCCGTCGGAGAGTGGCGCGGCGAACTGATCCGCTACCGCTGCAGCCTGTCGGCTGAAACGGTCAGGCGTTATCGCGGTTCGCTGGCCGGCTGGAATTGCCGCGACGTGCGGCTCGTCCTCGAACATCTGTCATTTGCCGATCTCGACCCTGCGGCCCAGGCAAAGCTGAACCGCGTGCCGACGCGGCTGAAGCTGCCCGTCGAGCAGGTCGACCTGACGATTGCGGCAGGACGCGAGGCGCTTCGGGGCAATGACAGCTTCCAGGAGGCCGTCGCCGACATCCGCAGCCATGCCCGCGTGCTCGACCACGTGCTTGGCCAACAGCAGGTCGCCTCGGGCGGCGCGAACTGAGCCGCGAGCATTGCGCCGGTTCGCCGAAGGCACAAAGCAATGGTTCGCCGAAGGCACAAAAAAGAACGCCTCCCGCACCTTTGATAGTGCTGGAGGCGTCCTTTTCGCCGTTCGATTTTCCTTCTGAATTGCTTCTTCCGGTACCGACGACACCACATCAATGCGCGGGCGGCAGAAAGGTTCCGCCGGTTTCGAAAAAAAACTTCGAAGTTTTTTCGACGCCGTCTCAGGCGATGGCGGCTTTGGCCCGGAACAGGCCCCAGGCGAAGCCGGTTCTCGCCCTTGCATGCAACAGCAGCGCCGAGACCACCAGCACCATCAGCAGTTCGGCCATGGGCGCGGCCAGCCAGATGCCGCGTTCGCCCAGCATATAGGGCAGGCCGATGGTCAGCGGGATGGCGAACAGATAAGTGCGCGCGACGCTGAGCAGCAGGGCGCGGCGGGCATCGCCGATGGCCTGGAAGTAACCCGACAGCATCATCACAGGCCCGGCCAGGATGTAGAGCGAGACCGTCATCAGCAGGATGCGGCCGACTTCGCCTTGTGTTGCTGGATCGTCGACGAAGATCGCGCCCAGGCTGCCATGGCTCAGCAGCATCGCCGCCTCGAACAGCGCGCAATAGCCCAGCGCCAGCACGAGGCCGAGCTTGAGGCCGGCATCCGAGCGCAGCCAGAGGCCGGCGCCGAAATTGTTGCCGACGATGGTCTGCATCGCCATGTTCAGCCCGAGCATCGGCAGGAAGGCCAAGGTCATGATACGGGTGATGATGCCGTAGGCGGCAACGGTCGTGGCATAGGCCTCGCCTTCCCACAGCTGCGTCGCCGTGATGACTGAAGCGGCGAGCAGCGTGATGCCGATGAAGCTCAGGCTCTGCGGCGCCCCGAGCGACAGAAATTGCCGCCAGGCGGCGGTCCAGCGCATCGACGGAACCAGCGCATATTGCAGCACCGTACGGGCGCGCAGCCTGTAGACGACGATGAAGACGACGGCCATCAGCTGGGCCAGCACCGTGCCCGCCGCCGAGCCTGATACACCGTAGTCGAAGCCGACGATGAGCAGGTAGTTCAAGCCGGCATTGGCAACCGACGTCAGCAGATTGGCTGCAGCGACGATGCCGAGGCGGCCTTCGCTGCGCAGCCCGTCGCCATTGAGCGACAGTGCAAACATCAGTGGCGCACCCCAGATCAGAATGGAGATGTAGGTGTAGCCCATGTCGGCAAGCGGCCGGGATCCGTTGGCGAGCCGCAAGGCGAGCTCCTTGCCGCCGAGCAGGAACGCAGCGATGGCCAGCGCGCAGACGAGCAGGGCAAGGCCGTGCGCATCTAGAAATGTCGCGCGCGCCCTGTCGAGGTCGCCGGCGCCAAGCATGCGGGCGAGCTGGCTCGCCATGCCGCTTGCCACCAGCGTCGACAAGGCAACGAGCAGCATGAAGGCCGGGAACATCAGGGTGACGGCAGCCAGCGCGTCGGGCCCGACATAAGCGCCGAGGAAATAGGCATCGACGATGGCGAGCAGGCCGTTGGTGGCCATGATCAGGATGATTGGTGCCGCCGTCCTGAGGAAAAGGCCGGGCAGGGGGGCATGCAGAAAGGCATTCGCGCCTTTAGGGTCGAGAGAATTCATCTAGTCGTCTCCGATATCGCATCAAACGGAGATCAAATGGGGCCCGCATTGCCATTGGTCTGATGCGTCGGTTTCGACTGACACAGGGAAGGTTTTACCGTGCTTGCGCTGCGGGCGGCGGGCCCTTCATACCCTGGGCGCTCACTAGGCCTGTGGATGCACGCTGTCAATCCGGCTCCGTGCTCGGATCATGCTGGACAAGAGGTGCGCCCGAAGACGCCCTCTCGGCTGGCATCCACAAGCCAGGCGGCAAGTTCTTCCGTCACTCGATTGCGAGCGCATCGCCGTATTCGCAAACGCCGGCGTTTCGGTCGTGCGCGCACACAAATAGCCGATAGCTCGGCGCCAACTGGCGCAACGAAAAAGGGCGCCCGAAGGCGCCCTTTCCGTAAGCTTGAGCCAGATGGCTGGATTAGAAATCCATGCCGCCCATACCGCCCATGCCGCCGCCGCCCATGCCGCCAGGCATGCCGCCGCCAGCCGAGTCCTTCTTCGGAGCTTCGGCGATCATGGCTTCGGTGGTGACGAGCAGGCCGGCAACCGAAGCAGCGTCCTGCAGAGCCGTGCGAACGACCTTGACCGGATCAACGATACCGAAAGCGATCATGTCGCCGTATTCGCCGGTCTGGGCGTTGTAGCCGAAGGTAGCCGTCTTGTTCTCGAGGATCTTGCCGGCAACGATCGAAGCTTCGGCACCAGCGTTCGAAGCGATCTGGCGGGCCGGAGCCTGCAGAGCGCGACGGACGATGTTGATGCCAGCGGCCTGGTCGGAGTTTTCGCCGACTGCCTTGATGGCGAGCGAAGCACGCAGCAGAGCCACGCCACCGCCGGGAACGATGCCTTCTTCAACCGCAGCGCGGGTCGCGTTCAGGGCGTCGTCGACGCGGTCCTTGCGCTCCTTGACTTCGATCTCGGTCGCACCGCCGACGCGGATGACGGCAACGCCACCTGCCAGCTTGGCGAGACGTTCCTGCAGCTTCTCCTTGTCGTAGTCCGACGTGGTCTCTTCGATCTGCTGCTTGATCTGGGCGACGCGGCCCTGGATCTCGGCCTTCTTGCCGGCGCCGTCGACGATGGTGGTGTTCTCCTTGGAGATCGACACCTTCTTGGCGCGGCCGAGCATGTTGAGGCCGACGTTCTCGAGCTTAATGCCGAGGTCTTCGGAGATGACCTGGCCACCGGTCAGGATGGCGATGTCTTCCAGCATGGCCTTGCGGCGATCACCGAAGCCCGGAGCCTTGACGGCAGCAATCTTCAGGCCGCCACGCAGCTTGTTGACGACGAGCGTGGCCAGAGCCTCGCCTTCGACGTCTTCCGAGATGATGAGGAGCGGCTTGGAGGTCTGCACGACGGCTTCGAGAACCGGCAGCATTGCCTGGAGGTTCGACAGCTTCTTCTCGTGGAGAAGGATGTAGGCGTCTTCCAGCTCGGCAACCATCTTGTCCGGGTTGGTGACGAAGTAGGGGCTGAGGTAGCCGCGGTCGAACTGCATGCCTTCGACGACTTCCAGCTCGGTCTCGGCAGTCTTGGCTTCTTCAACCGTGATGACGCCTTCGTTGCCGACCTTCTGCATCGCTTCCGCGATCATCGCGCCGATTTCCTTCTCGCCGTTAGCCGAGATGGTGCCGACCTGGGCGACTTCTTCCGAAGTCTTGATCTTCTTCGAGCTCTTGACGAGGTGGGTGACGACTTCGGCAACAGCCAGATCGATGCCGCGCTTCAGATCCATCGGGTTCATGCCAGCGGCAACGGCCTTGTGGCCTTCCTGGACGATCGACTGGGCCAGAACGGTCGCGGTCGTGGTGCCGTCGCCGGCAATGTCGTTGGTCTTCGAAGCAACTTCGCGGACCATCTGCGCGCCCATGTTCTCGAACTTGTCTTCAAGCTCGATTTCCTTGGCGACGGTGACGCCGTCCTTGGTGATGCGCGGGGCGCCGAACGACTTGTCGATGACGACGTTGCGGCCCTTGGGGCCGAGCGTGACCTTCACCGCATCGGCGAGAATGTTGACACCGCGCAGCATGCGCTCGCGGGCGTCACGGGAGAATTTTACTTCCTTGGCAGCCATTTTAAGCTCCTCGATGGGCCTTGAAGGCCCGAATTTCAGATTGGATGGTGCGGATGGGTGGCGATTAGCCGATGATGCCCATGATGTCGGATTCCTTCATGATCAGAAGGTCTTCGCCATTGAGCTTCACTTCGGTGCCCGACCACTTGCCGAACAGCACGCGGTCGCCAGCCTTGACGTCCAGCGGAACGAGCTTGCCGGCTTCATCGCGAGCGCCAGAGCCGACGGCGACGATTTCGCCTTCCTGCGGCTTTTCCTTGGCCGTATCGGGGATGATGATCCCGCCGGCGGTCTTGGATTCGGATTCGACCCGGCGAACGACCACGCGGTCATGAAGCGGGCGGAACTTCGACTTTGCCATTTGAACTTCCTCGGTGGACTGTTGAGAACCCTCTGTCCGGTCTGGCCGGACGCGGTTAGCACTCACTTCAGGCGAGTGCTAACGTGACGGTGAGATAGTCCGTCGCCCTTTTACTGTCAAGGGAACGACAGCTTCGCGACGGCGAGAAATCGCGGATTATGCCCGTGCCTGGGCGACGGCCTTGCGAAAATCGTCAGCCGTCATTCCGCGCTTGTAGAGCGCCTTGCCGATCAGGAAGCCAGGCGTGCCCTGGAGCTGGAAGGCGCTGGCCTGCGCCGCGGTGCGTGCAAGCAGGCCGACGAGCAAATCCTGCCCGGCCGCGAGGTCGCCGCGCGCGCGCTCGACATCGATGCCGGCCTCGCCGAGCAGGTTGGCGGTGCTGCGGAATGTCAGCCGGTCGCGTGTCGCCATCAGCGTGTGCACGGCGTCGGCATAGCGGCCCTGGCTGTTGGAGGCCAGGGTCAGCAGTGCGGCATTGCGCGAGATCTCGCCGAAGATCGGCCAGTCGCGCAGCACCAGGCGGATGCCCGTATCTTCCTTCATCACCTCCGACAGCTGCAGGAAGCTCAGCTTGCAATAGGGGCATTGGTAGTCGGTGAATTCGACGATGGTGACGTCGCCGTCCGGATTGCCGAGCACGGGAATGTCAGGGTCGAAGGCGACGTCTTCGACCGTCGGCAGCGGGTTGGCCCAGAGCGGCAGCGGCGCCAGCGCGCCAAGGCCAACAACAAGCTTGAGGATATGACGCCGGTTGGGCGACGGGTCCGGCATGCGATCGATCCTGTTTTTCGTCGCGATCTCCTAGACGATGAGCGCGCATGATTAACAGTCGCCTAATCGCCGCGCCGGCACACGATGATGTGAATGCCGGGACGTGAATGCAGGTGTGCAATGCAAAAACGCCGCTTGAATGGTAAGCATGCTTATAATATATGCCGCTCATGAACAACGAAGGCATCGACAGGCTGGGCTTCCTGATCCACGACGCGGCAAGGCTGGTGCGGCGCAATTTCGAGCAGCGCGGCAGCGAGTTTGGGCTGTCGGCGGCGCAATGGCGCCTGCTGGTCCGGCTGGTCAAGGAAGAGGGCGTGGCGCAGGCGCGTCTTGCCGAGCTTCTGGAAATCGAACCGATCAGCGTGTCGCGATTGCTGGACCGGATGGAGGAGGGCGGCTGGATCGAGCGCCGTCAAGACAGCGCCGATAGGCGTGTGCGCATGATCTTCCCGACCGACAAGGCGCTCGAGGCCTTTTCCAAGGTCAAGGCCGTTGCCGGCGAGGTCTATGAGCGGGCGCTGGCCGGGCTGTCGCCGGACGAGCGGCTCGCCACGGTCCATGGCCTGCGCACGATTGTCGACAACCTTTCCGCGGGCGAGCCCGCCAATGCGAATTGTTTGAGAGAGACGACGAAATGAACGCGGTGGCGAAAGTGAACGAAGACAGCGCAAAGATCGAACTCGAGAGCCCGGCGGCAGCCCAGCTTCAACAGGCTGTGGCCGCACCTGCGCCCGCGCCGAAGAAGCGCGGCCGCTTTGTGCTGATGGCAGCCTTGCCATTGGCGATGGTGGTCGGCGGCGGCTATTTCTGGGTGACCGGCGGCCGCTACCAGGAAACCGAAAACGCCAATTTGCGCCAGGCCAAGGTGAACATCGCCTCGGAAGCGGCAGGCCGCATCGTCAAGGTCGACGTCGCCGACAACACGACGGTGAAGGCCGGCGACGTTCTGTTCGAGGTTGATCCCGAGCCCTACAAGATCGCCCTGGCGCAGTCGGACGCGGCCCTTGCCGCCGCACGGCTCAATGTCGAGCAGCTTCGCGCCGCCTACAGCCAGGCCGTGGCTCAGGAGCGGGTCGCGGCGAGTGGCCTCGACTATGCCCAGGCGCAGTTCGACCGCAGCAACGGTCTGGTCAACAAGGGCGTCAACACCAAGTCTTCGCTGGACGAGGCCCGCATGGATCTCGACAAGGCTCAGGAGCAGCACAGTGCTGCCGTGCAGGGCATTGTCAGCGCCAAGGCGGCACTCGGCGGCAACCCGGATATCGAGACGGACAAGCACCCCACGGTGTTGTCGGCACTCGCCGCACGGGACAACGCAGCCTTCAACCTGGCACAGACCACGGTTCGCGCACCCGCCGATGGCGTGGTCTCGCAGGCCGCTTCATTCAAGGTCGGCCAGTTCGTCGGTACCGGCACTGCGCTGTTCAGTCTTGTCGAGACCAGCGATACCTGGGTCGAGGCGAATTTCAAGGAGACGCAGCTGACCCATATGAAGCCAGGCCAGGAGGCCGAGATCGTGCTCGACACCTATCCGGACCGCACCTTCCGCGGCACGGTCGAGGCAATCGGTGCCGGCACCGGCGCTGAATTCTCACTTCTGCCGGCGCAGAACGCCACCGGCAACTGGGTGAAGGTCACCCAGCGCATTCCGGTGCGGGTCAAGGTCGACACCGCCGATGGCGGGCTCGCGATGCGCACCGGCATGAGCGCCACCGTGTCGATCGACACCGGCGTGTCGCGCGGCTTCGGCAGCATCTTCGGCCACGCGGTGGCGGCGGAGTAACAGCCGCCCGTTCCGCGCACTTGTAAATCTCCGGACTAGATCCGACCGCGAGGATGCGGCCGGAACTCCGGCTTTCCGGTCGCCGCTTGACGACCACCAGGTCCCAAGGGTTGCTCGAATGAGCCAGTCAGCCGCAAAATCCCTCACCGATGTGCCGCATCGCGGCCTGATCACGGTTGCCATCATGCTGGCGACCGTGATGCAGGTGCTCGACACCACCATCGCCAATGTTGCGCTGCCTTCGATGGTCGGCGATCTCGGCGCCTCCCAGGACACGATCAACTGGGTGCTGACCTCCTACATCGTCGCCGCCGCCATCATGACGCCGCTGACCGGCTGGATGTCGGACCGTTTCGGCCGCAAGGAGCTGTTCCTTGTTTCCGTCGTCGGCTTCACCATCATGTCGATGCTTTGCGGCGTGGCCTGGAGCCTCGAATCGATGGTGCTGTTCCGCGTCCTCCAGGGCGTGTTCGGCGCGGCGATCGTTCCGCTGAGCCAGACCTTCCTGCTCGACATCAATCCCAAGGAACGCCACGGCCAGGCCATGGCGATGTGGGGCGCCGGCATCATGGTCGGCCCGATCATCGGCCCGACGCTCGGCGGCTGGCTGACCGAGAGCTTCAACTGGCGCTGGGTGTTCTTCATCAACCTGCCTGTCGGCATCGTCGCCTTCCTGGGATCGGCAGCCTACCTGCCGGCCATCGTCAAGCGCCTGCGCGGTTTCGATTTCTTCGGCTTCGCCATGCTGTCGCTCGGCGTCGGGGCGCTGCAGCTGATGCTCGACCGCGGCGGTGAGGTCGACTGGTTCTCGGCCGTCGAGATCTGGATCGAACTGGGGCTCGCCATCACCGGTTTCTGGGTCTTTGCCGTCCACATGGCAATGTCGCAGAACACTTTCCTCGACCCCAAGATTTTCACCGATCGCAACTTCGTCACCGGGCTGGTGTTCATCTTCGTCATCGGAGTGATCCTGCTCGCGAGCCTGGCGCTTCTGCCGCCGATGCTCGCGCGCATCTATGGCTATCCGACCATCACCACCGGCCTGGTCATGGCGCCGCGCGGTGTCGGCACGATGATCTCGATGCTGCTTGTCGGACGCCTGGTGCGCATGGTCGACAACCGCTACCTGGTCGTCGCCGGGCTGCTGCTGACCGCCCTTTCGCTTTACTACATGACCGGTTTCACGCCGCAGATGGATGCGTTCCTGATCGTCTCGACCGGCGTCGTGCAGGGGCTGGGGCTGGGACTTGTGTTCGTGCCGCTGTCGACGGTGGCGTTTGCGACGCTGGCGCCGCAGCACCGGACCGATGCGGCGAGCCTGTTCAGCCTTGTGCGCAACATCGGCTCGTCGATCGGCATTTCGATCGTGACAGTGCTGCTGACACGCAATGTGCAGATCAACCATGCCGAATTGTCGACGAACATCACGCCGTTCAACCCCAACCTCTGGGCGCTGTCGCCAGGTGCTGCCGCCGGCAATCCGGCTGCACTGTCGCAGGTCGATGGCCTGGTCAACATCCAGTCGCTGATGATCTCCTACATCGACGACTTCAAGCTGATGATGATCGTGTCGCTCTGCGCGATCCCGCTGGCGCTGTTTTTGCGCAAGCCAAAGGCTCAGGTGACAGGCGGTGCTCCGGCCGCGCACATGGACTGACAAGAAAAAGGCGCCGTCCCCAAGAGATGGCGCCTTTTTCATTTCCTTTCAGTGCCGCTCGTCAGCTGACGATACGCAGGTTGGACAGTTCGTCGGCGATCTCCTTGAACACCTGCATCAGGTTGGCGCCGGTTGCGTTCCAGTAGAGCTTCTTGCCGGCGGTGCTGCGCGAATAGGATGCACAGTTCTTGAGCGCGGTGATTGCCTTCTTCTCGTCCGAATAGGATTCACTCAGGTCGAGCGACACTGTCATGACGATGATGTTGTCGTTGCCTTCGCCTGTTACCTTGCGGGCGTTCGGGCCTTTGGCGTTGGCACATACCATCTGCATGTGCTCGTCCATTGCAGCCTGATAGTTGTCATTGGTGTAGGTGGACTTGCCCACGGAGCTGCTCGTGTCCATGAAGATGCGGCTCGTGCCCCCTCCATTGTAGCCTTTACCGGTGTAACCATAGGCGGCGTAGGTCGACTTGTTGCCGGCTGGATCCGTGCCTTCGAGGTCACCGTAGGTGTTGGCGCCGTCGGTCAGGACGATGACGACCTTGTCATTGCCTCTCTCGCCGTCCGAGCGACCTTCGATGAATGGCGCTGCACTGGAGACCACGCGCCAGCCCCACGCGGTGCCTTCGGGCACGTTGGTATTCCCACTCGGAGCCATGGCATCTATGGCGTCTTTGATCTCGTTTTTGCCCTCCACCTTGCTGACATCTCGCAAAGAGGTGATAGCGTTGGTCGTGCAGGAGTAATTTGGACCCTTGCCCTGTTTTGGCGGAGCGGCGTCAAAGGGACGAATATCGAAGTATTTCGTCATATTCTTCTGGCGGGCCTGGTTGTTGTTTAGTGTTGAGCTTCCCTCAATGCCGTCGTTCCACCAATTGTTGACAGCACTGCGTTCGTCAGGGGTTGTGTCTGCGACTGTTTCCCAGTTGTCGCCGGGCTCGTCCGGTGCAAACATTGGGACAAAAAGTGTTGCAGGCGTGCTGGTCGTTGGCGTCACATCGTTGTCATTGTAGGGTGCGGGCCTGGCCTCCACGCAGCCCTGCCAAGTTGCAAAAGGGCCTGGAATATCAACATCGTAGCCCTCGATTTTCCAGCCATAGGTTTGGCATCCACCAAGCCAATTCTTCTTCTTGCAGACCCACTCGCGGCTAGTTTCGACAAACTCTCGAGCTACTACTTTCTGCGTGTCCATGTAGAGCGAGAACCGTGTCAAAGGCATGTTTTCGGTTTCGCCCCAATCGCTACCTCGCTTGTACCAAACATCGCCTGCTTTCTCCGCGCGTTTGTTCGGCGCATTCACTGTGGTCCAGTCGAAATTTTCATGATGGACTGGCGAGATGCCGTCGATATCCATCCAATTTTCATTGGCGTTGGTTGGGCTAACGTTTACGGATGCGGCAAACGGCACGAGTCCGAATTGGACCGGCTTGTCGATCTGTTTCATTTGTGAGGCTTGCGCAGCAAGCGTGTCGACAAGTTGCTTGGAAGCAGACTTCAGGAGGTCGATGCGCTTCTGGCCAGTGCCGGACCCGAGGTAACTCATAGAGCCGGAGTTATCGAGAACAAGTGCAACTTCGAGCGTGTTCTTCAGGCGGATTTCGGACATGACCGCGAAATCCATCTGGTTCGAGCCACTGCCATGGCCAAGCAAGGCGGCGGCGGCCGGAAGGAAGTAAGGATCGTATTTGAGATTTGCCTCCAGCTTCAGCGTCCCGCCACCGGAGCTGCTGTTGGGAAGCGTAACCGTGAGGGTCGTGTTCGATGGCTTCACCGGACCGAGATTGGCCTTGAAGAAGTCGTTCGCATAGATCTTGAGCTGGTCGTCGGTTGCGCCTTCGATAATCCGCCGGGCTGTTGCTATGCCAGCGGCGTCGAGTGCGTTTCGGGTGATCTCGCGCTGGCGTGACATTTCCGAATAATCGATCGCGATAGCCAGCGCGCCCATGATCGGAACCATTGCGGCGACGGTGAGAATTGCATAGCTACCGCGCCTGTCCTGCAGGAATTTCCGGATCATGGAATTTTGCCCCCGAGTTCGACTCGGGCAAAATCGCACACAACCATTAAATTTGCGGTTCCTAATCTATGGTGAAATCGTAGCTTGCGGTTAGGTCATTGTTTACCGTGCCCGTTACCGGCTGGTGTCCAAGCCCGATTTTGCGATGCTGCTGGTCCCGGCGAAAGCTGGTGACAGGACGGGCCGGTTCGGATAATTCCGGGCTGCTTGGCCGTTCAGCCAAAGTCTCCCGTTGGGATTGATCGAAGGACAGACAATGGCAGGCTTGCCGCAATCAATCGCGTCGCTCGAAGCGCTCACCAGCCGCTACTCGGCAATCTTGTGCGACGTCTGGGGTGTCATCCACAACGGTGTCGATGCCTTTCCAGAGGCAGCTGCAGCCCTCAAGACGGCACGCGAGAAGGGCGTCGCCGTGGTGCTGATCACCAATGCGCCGCGTCCGCGCGCTGGTGTCATCGCCCAGCTCGCCACCCTTGGCGTGCCTGAAACCGCATGGGATCGGGTCGTGACTTCGGGCGACGTAACCCGCGACCTGATCCGTTCGGGTCCGCGTCGAATCTTCCACATCGGCCCTGATCGCGACTACCCGATCTATGACGGTCTCGACGTCGATCTGGTCGAGGAGTTCGAAGCATCGACGGTCGTCTGCACGGGGCTTTTCGACGACGAGACCGAAACGCCGGACGATTATGCCGAGATGCTGCGGCGCTTGCGCGCGCGCAACCTGCCGTTCATCTGCGCCAATCCCGACATAGTCGTCGAGCGCGGCCACGAGCTGATCTGGTGCGCTGGTGCCTTGGCCCGCGACTATGGCCAGCTTGGCGGGCGCACGCTGGTTTCAGGCAAGCCGCATCGGCCGATCTACGAGGCAGCATTGGCGGCTGCCGCGGAAGTTCTCGGCCGTGAGGTCAAGCTGGCCGATGCGCTGGCCATCGGCGACGGCATGTTCACCGACGTCAAGGGCGCGGCAGACAACGGCATCGACGTTTTGTATGTCTCCGGCGGCATCCATGCCCGCGACTATGGCGACCCGCACGCGCCCGACCCGGAAATGCTGTCGGCGTTCCTCGACAAGCACGGCTATTCGCCAGTGGCGACCATTCCCAGGCTGCGGTAAGCACGACGATGAACCAAAGCTTTCTTCGCATTTCGGGGGAAGAGCCGGTGCCGGCGTGGCTGCGCGGCGGTGTCGTTGCCATCGGCAACTTTGACGGCATCCATCGCGGCCATCAGGCGGTGCTCGAGCGTGCGCTCGAAGAGGCGCGCCGACGCGGCGTGGCAGCACTCGTGCTGACCTTCGAGCCGCATCCGCGAAAGGTGTTTCGCCCCGACGTTCCGCTGTTCGTGTTGACGCCGCCGCCGGTCAAGGCGCGGCTGATCGAGGCGCTCGGATTTGCCGGCGTCGTCGAACGGCCTTTCACGCGGGAATTCGCCAGCCTTTCGGCCGAGGATTTCGTGACGTCCATTCTGGAACAGCGACTGGGCATCAGCCACGTCGTCACCGGTTTCGATTTTCATTTTGGCAAGAACCGCCAGGGCGGCCCCGCTTTCCTGATGCAAGCGGGTGAGCGCCATGGCTTTGGCGTGACCCTGGTCGATGCCTTCCGCGACGAGGGAGCCGAGATCATCTCGTCGAGCCGCATCCGCGAATTGCTGTCGAGCGGCGAGGCGGCGGAGGCGGCTGGATTGCTTGGCTATCGTTATACCGTAGAAGCCGAGGTCGTTGGTGGCGCGCAGCTTGGCCGTACGCTGGGCTTTCCGACCGCCAATATGCGATTGTCGCCCGAGACCGGGCTGAAGGAGGGCATCTATGCCGTCCGCTTCCGCCGTGCCGACGGCTCGTTGCATGACGGCGTGGCAAGCTTCGGCCGTCGCCCGACGGTCAACGACAATGGTGCGCCCCTGCTCGAAACCTTCGTGTTCGACTTTTCCGGCGATCTCTATGGCGAGATCGCTTCGGTATCATTGTTCAGTTACCTCAGGGGCGAGGTGAAGTTCGAAGGCCTCGACGCGCTGGTCGTCCAGATGAAGCAGGACGAAGCCGAGGCGAGGGCGCTGCTGTCAGGCGTGCGCCCTCTGTCCGAGCTTGATCAGGCGATCGCCTTTTAGGCTGCCTTTCTCAGGCCGAAGCCGAAGGCGATGTAGGTGATGCCCTGGAAGATCAGGTCGATCGCCAGGAAGGCGCCCAGGACGATCAGGCTGTTCACCGGCCAGCCGATGGCGATGACGATGCCAGCGAGCAACGTCACGACACCTGCGGCCACGATCCAGCCCCAACTCGCGAGCATGCCTTTGCCCTTGATGCCCATCCAGATGCGCATCAGGCCGGAGGCGACGAGGCTGGCGGCCAGGAACAGTGTCAGGATGGCGGAAGCCAGCAGCGGGTTGCTGAAGGCCAGGAAGCCGGCAACGATGTACAGGACGCCGCCGAGCAGCCAAAGCAGGAAGCCGCCCCAGTTCTTCACGCCAAAGGCGTGGATGATCTCGAACACGCCGGCCAGGATCATGAGCCAGCCGACGAAATAGACCGACGCAACGGTCGCAACGAGCAGATTGCCTGCTGCGACGATTCCCAGAACGGTGAGCGCCACGCCGAGCAGCACGAACCAGCCCCATTTGGAGCGTAACGCAGCGACGTCGCCTTGCGGCAGTTGATCGGAAATAGCCATCAATCCCGTCTCCTTGAAATGAACAAGTCTCAATAACGGTGGCACTGCGCCTGAGATGGAGGCTAGTCTTGGCAGCCGAGTCGGTCCAGTGGCGCGCAACCGGAGAGGGAAATAAACGTCAGTGCGAACGATCGAATTTAATTCAAATTTTACGTTGTTTGCGTCAAACCAAATGGTCCTGGCGATTGGGTTCGTAGCGTACGCGGGGTTGTGATGAGGGCTTTCGGTCGTATTTCGGCAGCGGTTTCTGCTCTTGCTTTGGTCAGCGGACCGGCGATGGCCGGCGAGGGCGCATTCGGCTTTCTCTCCGGCGACTGGTACCTGACGCTCGGCGCCACCGGCATGGTTGCGCCCCGCTTCGAGGGCTCCAAGAAATACCTGTTCAGCGCCCAGCCGATTATTTCACTGGGCAAGGCGGGCAACGACGTGCGCTTCTCCTCGCGTAACGACAACATCTCGCTGGCGCTGATCGACGACGGTGGCGTCCGCGCCGGCCTGAACGGCAAGATCATCTTCGGACGTGATGCCGAACACGAGTTGCAGGGCCTCCACGATGTGCGCTGGGGCGGCGAAATCGGCGGTTTCTTCGAATTCTATCCGACCGACTGGATGCGCGCCCGCGCCGAGGTCCGCCACGGTATTCGCGCTCATAGCGGCATCGTTGCCGATATCGCCGTCGATGCATTCCACGACGTGACACCCGAGATCAGGATTTCCGGCGGTCCACGCGTATCCTTTGCCTCCAACGATTATTTCGACACCTACTATGGCGTCAGCGCGCAGGAAGCCGCAGCTTCCGGCATCAGCCAGTACAATCCCGGCGGGGGCATGCGGTCGGCTGGCGTCGGTGGCGCCGTCACATGGAAGGCGACCGACAACGTTACCGCCAGCCTGTTCACCGAGTATTCGCGACTGATGGGTCCGGCGGCGGATTCGACGATCGTCAAGGAGCGCGGTTCGCGCGACCAACTGACCGTTGGCGTGTCGACCAGCTACCGCTTCGACTTCAACCTTTGATCTCAAGCGAATTAGGCGCTTTATTCCGCGCTCCGGCTCCGCTAAAAGCGCGGCCATGAGATTTTTCGCGCCCGTCTTCGCGACTGCGATACGAATTACGGGCCCGGCCTTCCGGGTGGCCTGAGGCTGTCCGCAAGTCCGGGACTTTTTGCCTGCGCGCTGCACAGCGCCTTTTCCAGATCATGACAATTGAACGCCCGTGGCAGCTTTGCCGGGCAAGATGGCAAGACAAATGACCGATACGTTCGAAAAGATCGACTATTCCAAGACCCTTTACCTGCCGCAGACGGAATTCCCGATGCGCGCTGGCCTGCCCGAAAAGGAGCCGGTGACGGTTGCGCGCTGGCAGAAGATGGACCTCTACAAGCGGCTGCGCGAAAGCGCCGCCGGCCGCGAGAAATACGTGCTGCACGACGGCCCGCCCTATGCCAACGGCAACATCCATATCGGCCACGCGCTGAACAAGATCCTCAAGGACGTCATCACCCGCTCGTTCCAGATGCGCGGCTTTGACTCCAATTACGTTCCGGGCTGGGACTGCCATGGCCTGCCGATCGAGTGGAAGATCGAGGAGAAGTATCGCGCCGCCGGAAAGAACAAGGACGAGGTCGAGATCAACGAGTTCCGCAAGGAATGCCGTGAATTCGCCGCCGGTTGGATCAAGGTCCAGGGCGAGGAATTCCAGCGCCTTGGCGTCGTCGGCGATTTCGACAATCCCTACACCACGATGAATTTCCACGCCGAGGCGCGCATCGCCGGCGAGCTGCTGAAGTTCGCCATGTCGGGCCAGCTCTATCGCGGCTCCAAGCCGGTGATGTGGTCGGTGGTCGAGCGCACGGCACTGGCCGAAGCCGAGGTCGAGTATCAGGACTACGAGAGCGATACGATCTGGGTGAAATTCCCGGTGGCGTCCGGTTCGGAAGCCCTGGCCGGCGCTCATGTCGTGATCTGGACGACCACGCCCTGGACCATCCCGGGCAACCGCGCCGTCAGCTATTCGCCGCGCATCGCCTATGGTCTCTATGAGGTCACCGCTGCCGAGAACGATTTCGGCCCGCAGCCGGGCGAGAAGCTGATCTTTGCCGCAGCCCTGGCTGACGAATCCGCGGCCAAGGCCAAGGTGACGTTGAATCTGATCCGCAGCCTTTCGGGCGAAGAGCTTGGAATGCTTGTACTTTCGCATCCGTTCAAGGGTCTCGGCGGCGGCTACGGCTTCGCCGTGCCGATGATCGCCGGCGATCATGTCACCGACGATGCCGGCACCGGTTTTGTGCACACAGCGCCTGGCCACGGCCGCGAGGACTTTGAAGCGTGGATGGACGCGGGCGTCGAGCTTCGCAACCGTGGCATCGACACGGCAATCCCCTTCACCGTCGACGATGGCGGCTTCTTCACCAAGGACGCGCCGGGCTTCGGTCCGGATCGCGAGGGCGGCGCTGCGCGTGTCATCGACGATCACGGCAAGAAGGGCGACGCCAACAAGGCCGTCATCGACGAGCTGATCAAGCGCGGCGCGCTGTTCGCGCGCGGCCGCCTCAAGCACAGTTATCCGCATAGCTGGCGCTCGAAGAAGCCGATCATCTTCCGCAACACGCCGCAGTGGTTCGTCTACATGGACAAGCAGCTGGGCGATGGCACGACGCTGCGTAGCCGCGCGCTGCAAGCCATTGACGACACACGCTTTGTGCCAGCTGCCGGCCAGACGCGCCTGCGCGCCATGATCGAGGATCGCCCGGACTGGGTGCTGTCGCGCCAGCGCGCCTGGGGCGTGCCGATCGCCATCTTCGCCGATGCCGACGGCAATGTGCTGAAGGACGAGGCAGTCAACGCCCGTATCGTCGAGGCCTTCGAAAAGGAAGGCGCTGACGCCTGGTTCGCCGAGGGTGCACGTGAGCGCTTCCTGGGCTCCCGCGCCAACGAGGCGTGGAAGCAGGTGATGGACATTCTCGACGTCTGGTTCGACTCGGGCTCGACGCACGCGTTTACGCTTGAGGATCGCCCCGATCTCAAATGGCCTGCCGACGTCTATCTCGAAGGCTCCGACCAGCATCGCGGCTGGTTTCATTCGTCGCTGCTCGAAAGCTGCGGTACGCGTGGTCGTGCGCCTTACAAGGCCGTCGTCACCCATGGCTTCACCATGGACGAGGAAGGCCGCAAGATGTCGAAGTCGCTCGGCAACACGGTCGTTCCGCAGGACGTCTTGAAGCAGTCGGGCGCCGACATCCTGCGCCTGTGGGTGATGACGACAGACTATTGGGAAGACCAGCGCCTCGGCAAGAACGTGCTGCAGACCAATATCGATGCCTACCGCAAGCTGCGCAACACCATCCGCTGGATGCTGGGCACGCTTGCCCATGACGATGGCGAGGAAGTTGCGCTGGCAGAGATGCCGGAGCTGGAGCGGTTGATGCTGCACCGGCTGTCCGAGCTCGATGCACTGGTGCGCAAGGGCTATGACGACTTTGAATTCAAGCGCATCACCCGTGCGCTGATCGATTTCATGGTTGTCGAGCTGTCGGCCTTCTACTTCGACATCCGCAAGGACGTGCTCTACTGCGACGCGCCGTCGAGCACCCGCCGCAAGGCGGCCGTTCATGTCGTGCGCGAGCTGTTCAACTGCCTGGTCAAGTGGCTGGCGCCGATGTTGCCCTTTACTACCGAAGAGGCATGGCTCGAACGCAACCCTGAGGCTGTTTCGGTTCATCTCGAGCAGTTCCCCGAAGTGCCGGCCGGCTGGCACGACGAGGCGCTGGCCGAGAAGTGGCGCAAGATCCGCCAGGTTCGCAGCGTCGTTACCGGCGCCCTGGAACTGGAACGGGCCAAGAAGACCATCGGCTCGTCGCTTGAAGCGGTTCCGGTCGTCTACATGAGCGATGCGGTGCTCGAGGAAGCCTTGTCGGGAATCGATCTGGCCGAGATCAGCATCACCAGCGACCTCGTCATCTCGCACGAAGACTTGACAGGCGATTCTTTCATGTTGCGCGAAGTTCCTGGTGTGGCTGTCGTCGTCGAGAAGGCGGAAGATCGCGGACTGGTCAAGTGCGCGCGCTCCTGGCGCTACACAAGCGACGTCGGTTCGGACGCTGCCTTTGCCGACGTGTCGGCTCGCGACGCCGCGGCGCTGCACGAATTGAAGTCGCTCGGCCGACTCTAACAGATGCTGAAATACAACGACCGGCGGACATCTCCGGCCGGTCGTTGCCCTTGACTGCCCATTAAGGTAAAAGCGCGAAACTTCGGCAGACAAATTGTCGCCGGAATTCCGTCGGATGAGCATACGGACCGGGACCCGGCTCAAGGCCGGCATCTAGCGAGAGGCGTTCGAGTGAAAATTACTGGCATGACGGACCGCATCAGCGCGCGCGGAGCTTTGCTTGCGTCGCTCGCCGTTTCCGGCCTGGCGCTTACGGGCTGCATGAGCGCGCCCACCTACGGCACCGACAAGACGGCGACGACCCAGCTTGCTGGCGACATCACCAACATCCTGTCGTTGAAGCCGAAGACCAACAGCATCGACTACAAGCCGCGCCCCGAACTGGTGAAGCCGAAGACCGGCCAGGTGGCGGCGCTGCCGGCGCCGCAGGACAACATTGTGACGACGGCGAGCGCCGATTGGCCCGAATCGCCCGAGGCGCGTCGCGCCCGCATTCGCGACGATGCGACCAAGAACCGTGACAATCCCAATTTCGAACCTCAGGTCGTCAACGACATGTCCGCGCTGAACGGCCCTGACATGAGTAAGTGGACACCGGCCCAGCGCAAGATCGAGATCGAGCGCCGCCTGCGCGAGAACAAGCAGGGCAGTGCCACCACGCGCAAATATCTGAGCGAGCCGCCTGTGACATACCGTCAGGCATCGGCCACCGCTGCGCAGGATGAGCTCGGCGAAGACGAGATCAAGAAGGAACGCCGCAAGAAGAAGCTTGCCAAGAAGGGCAGCAGCTGGTGGCCGTTCTGATCCAAGCTTGAACGCGTCGCGATCGATTAGAGGTCGCGACGGTCTTTGAAAAAACCTTTCAGTATTTCAGCCGCGCGCGTTTCGCCTATTCCCGGATAGACGTCGGGCGCGTGATGGCAGGTAGGCGCGGCGAAGAAACGTACGCCGCTGACCACCGCACCGCCCTTGTCGTCGACCGCTCCGAAATAAAGCCGCCTGATCCGTGCGAAGGAGAGGGCGGCGGCGCACATCGTGCAAGGTTCCAGCGTGACATAGAGATCGTGGCCGGTGAGCCGCTCGGAGCCGAGTTTCTCCGACGCCTCGCGGATCGCCAGCACTTCGGCGTGGGCCGTGACGTCGTTGAGTTCACGTGTGCGGTTGCCGGCACGGGCGACGATTTCGCTGCCGTGGACGATGACTGCGCCGATCGGAACTTCGCCGCGTAGGGCCGCGGCTTCCGCCTCGGCAAAGGCCAATGCCATGTAATCGGGCCGTTTCACGCCTCAACCATCCTGTTACCCCTCGCTAACCCCCGAGCTTCCTGTTATCTAGCCGCCGAAAAGGGCAAAGGCCACCATGGACGACGATCGTAAGAAATTCCCCCGCAAGGGCGGGTCAAAACCGGCTGGTGCAGGCGGCCGCGACGGCGGTGCGAAGAAATTCGGCAAGCCGCGCGCGGAAGGTGGCGCCAAGCCCTTTGCCAAGAAGCCGTACGCACCGCGTCCTGCTAGTGCAAGCGGTGGCGATCGGCCTGATCGTCCCAAGCGTGATTTCGGTCCGCGCGACGGCGAAGCGCGTCCTGCAAGCGGCGAGCGTACCTTCAACAAGGGGCCGCGCCCGGAGGGCAAGCCTTACGAGAAGCGCGAAGGCAAGCCTTTTGGCGACAAGCCCTTTGCCAAGAAGCCTTTTGTGAAGCGTTCCGAAGGTGCTGAAGGCGGCGAACGTCCCAAGCGTGATTTTGCTCCGCGCGACGGTGCTGCGCGTCCCGAACGCTCGGCAGCGCCATTCCGCAAGGGCCCGCGCCCGGAAGGCAAGCCCTACGAAAAGCGTGAAGGCGGCCGCTCTTTTGGCGACAAGCCATATCGTCCGCGTGCTGCCGAAGGTGCCGAGGGCGCTGAGCGTCCGCGCCGCGAATTCAACCGTGACGATCGTCCGCGTGATGGGGCTGCGCGTCCCGAACGCTCGGCGACACCGTTCCACAAGGGCCCGCGTCCAGAGGGCAAGCCCTATGAAAAGCGTGAAGGCGGCCGCTCTTTTGGTGGCGACAAGCCTTACCGGGCGCGTCCCGCCGAAGGCGGCGAGCGTCCGAACCGCGAGTTCCGCCCGCGTGACGGCGAAGCACGGCCTGCAAGTGGCGATCGCCCGTTCCGTTCCGGGCCACGCCCCGAAGGCGGCAGGCCTTACGAGAAGCGCGAAGGTGGCGAAGCAAGAGCATTCCGGCCCCGGACCGATGGCGACCGTGGTCCCAAGCCAGACGGCTTCAAGCCGCGTTCGCGCGCTCCCGAGGAAGCACCCGAGCCGGGCGAACGCATCGCCAAGCGCCTGGCGCGTGCAGGCCTGGCCTCGCGTCGCGATGCCGAGGAGCTGATTGCCGCTGGCCGCGTCAAGGTCAACAACAAGATACTGGCGTCACCGGCGGTCAACGTCATGCCGGACGACATCATCCATCTCGACGGCATGGAAATCCCGCCGATCGAGCGTACCCGCCTGTTCCTGTTCCACAAGCCTGCAGGCGTGGTCACCACCAACCGCGACCCCGAGGGCCGCAAGACCGTCTTCGACGTGCTGCCCCAGGAGCTGCCGCGCCTGATGACCATCGGCCGGCTCGACATCAACACCGAAGGCCTGCTGCTGCTGACCAATGACGGTGGGTTGTCGCGAGTCCTGGAACTGCCGGCGACCGGCTGGCTGCGCCGCTACCGCGTGCGCGTACATGGCAAGGTCGAGCAGAAGACGCTTGACGGTCTCAAGGATGGCATCGCCGTCGAGGGCGTGTTCTACGGCTCGATCGAAGCGACGCTCGACCGCGAGCAGGGCAGCAATGCCTGGATCACCATCGGGCTGCGCGAAGGCAAGAACCGCGAGGTCAAGAACATCCTCGGCGCGCTCGGCCTCGAAGTGAACCGCCTGATCCGCATCTCCTATGGTCCGTTCCAGCTCGGCGAGCTGCCTGAAGGCCATGTCCAGGAGATCAAGGGCAAGATGCTGCGCGACCAGCTTGGCGAGCGGCTGATCGAGGAGTCGGGTGCCAATTTCGACGCCGACATCGTCAAGCCCTTCTCCAACAAGCCGACGTTCCGCAATGCAACGCCGCCGCGTGTCGAAGAGCCGGAGCGTCCAAAGTTCCAGCGCGACGGTGAGCGTGGGCGTATCGGCGAGGGCGGCCTGATCAAGAACCGCAAGCGCTCCAACGAGCGCCACCGCGAGGACGTGCTCGGCCGCCTGTCGACCGAGCGTCCCAAATTTGGCGACAAGCCCGGTTTCGGCGACAAGCCGAAGTTCGGTGATCGGCCCAAGTTTGGCGACAAGCCCAAGTTTGGCGATAAGCCGAAGTTCGGTGGCAAGAAGGGCGACGAACGCGAGAAGAAGCCGTTCGAAACCCCTGGCGCCCGCAAGGCCAATGTCTGGATGGCTCCGGGCGCGCGTCCGCAGAGCGAAAAGGCCAAGGCCGAAGCAGCTGCGAGGCCGCCGCGCGACAAGCCGCGCTTTGATAAGCCACATTCTGACAAGCCCCGTTCTGACAGGCCCCGTTCTGACAGGCCCAAGGGTGATGGCCCGCGCGGTGGACGTCCGGGCGGTCCGCGCCGGGATCGCGGCTGATGCGGGTTGTTGGTGGCGAATTGCGCGGCAGGCCGTTGGCCACGCCGCGTGACAACGCCATCCGTCCGACCACCGATCGCACCCGCGAGGCGGTGTTCAACATGCTTGCCCATCGCTTCGCCGACAGGCTCGAGGGTGCGCGCGTGCTCGATCTTTTTGCCGGCACCGGCGCACTCGGTATCGAAGCGCTGTCGCGCGGCGCGCCCTATTGCGTGTTCATCGAGGAATCAGCGGAAGGCCGCGGGCTCATCCGCACCAATGTCGAAAGCTTCGGCTTGACCGGCCGGACCAAGATCTTCCGCCGCGACGCAACTGGTCTCGGCGATGCGGGCACGCTCGGGCCATTCGGGCTGGTCTTCGCCGACCCGCCCTATGGCAAAGGACTGGGCGAAAAGGCCCTGCGCTCGGCCCGCGCCGGCGGCTGGCTTGCACCTGGTGCGCTATGCGTCGTCGAAGAAGCCGCCGCCGCGGCATTCGAGCCGGGCCCAGGCTTTTCGATCGTCGACGAACGTTCGTATGGCGAGACGGTTATCCGCTTCATCGAAGCCGAATAGCTGGCAGGCGCCCGACTTCGGCCTCTTTCGGACCGGAAGATTACGAACAATTCACTTCCCGCCGCTTTGTGCCGAAGCCTATAAGGCGGGCACGTCCACATTCAGAGGCAGTCGATGATCTTGAAATTCTTGCGGGCGAAAGCTTCGCTGCCAACCGTATTTGCCTTGGGCCTTGCCTGGACGGCACCGGTTCTGGCCGAAGCGCCACGCAGCGACTGGAAGGTCACCAGCTTCACGCTCGACAACGGAATGCAGGTCGTCGTCATCCCCGACCATCGTGCGCCGATCGCAACGCACATGGTCTGGTACAAGGTCGGCAGCGCCGACGAGATGCCCGGCAAGTCGGGTATCGCCCACTTCTTCGAACACCTGATGTTCAAGGGGACGGCTAATCACAAGGCCGGCGAGTTCGGCCAGAAGATCGCCGAGATCGGCGGCAGCGAGAACGCCTTCACCACCTACGACTACACCGCCTACCACCAGACGGTGACACCTGGTGCACTCGAAACGATGATGAGCTTCGAGGCCGACCGGATGCGCAATCTGGTACTGACCGATGCGGTGATCGGCCCCGAGCGCGACGTCATCCTGGAAGAACGCCGCTCGCGCGTCGAAAACAATCCGGGCGCGCTGCTCAACGAGGAAGTCGACGCGACGCTGTACCAGAACCAGCCTTATCGCATTCCGGTCATCGGCTGGATGCATGAGATCGAGAAGCTCAACCGGGTCGACGCGACCGCTTTCTACGGACAGTATTACGCGCCCAACAACGCGATCCTGATTGTTGCCGGCGATGTCGAGCCGGAGACGGTCAAGGCGCTTGCCGAGAAGACCTATGGCAAGGTGGCGCGCGGCCCGGAGCTTCCGCCGCGCATCCGCCCGACCGAGCCAGAGCAGAACACCAAGCGTACAGTCGAGCTGACCGACGAGCGCGTCAGCGTGCCGAGCTTCTCCAAGGCCTGGGTTGTTCCGTCCTACCAGACGGCCGAGCCTGGCGAGGCCGAGGCGCTCGATCTTCTGTCGGAGATCCTTGGCGGTGGCAGCCGCAGCCGGCTCTACCAGGGCCTGGTCGTCAAGGACGGCATTGCCTCCTCCGCCGGCGCCTTCTTCCAGGGCACGATGGTCGACGACACCAGCTTCACCGTCTATGGTGCGCCGCGTGGCGAAGCCGGGCTGCAGCAGGTGGAAGCCGCCGTCGACGTCGAGATCCGCCGCATCATCAAGGACGGCGTGACATCGGACGAGCTCGAAAAGGCCAAGGACCGCTTTGTCCGCTCGATGATCTTTGCCCGCGACAACCAGGCGAGCATGGCCAACATCTATGGCGCCACGCTGGCGACCGGAGGCACGGTTGCCGACATCGAGCAGTGGCCAGACAGGATCCGCGCGGTGACGACCGACCAGATCAAGGCGGTTGCCGCCAAGTACCTCAATCCCGACCATTCGGTTGCCGGCTATCTGTTGCCTGCCAAATCTGTCGAGAAATGATTTGATGACCACGCTCATGGCAATGCGTTTAAAGGTTCTTGTATCGGCTGCGACGCTGATGCTGGCGCTCGTGTTTTTAGTGCTGCCGGCGGTGGTTGCCGCACGCGCAGAGGTCCGGATCCAGGAGGTCAAGTCCGACAAGGGCATCACCGCCTGGCTGGTCGAGGACTATTCGGTGCCGATCATCGCCATCAAGTTCCTGTTCGATGGCGGCAGCACGCAAGACCCTGTCGGCAAGGAAGGGCTCGCCAATCTGATGACCGGGCTTTTCGACGAAGGTGCCGGCGATCTCGACAGCGACGCCTTTCAGATCAAGCTTGACGAAGCCGGCGCGGAAATGGGCTTCAACGAAGGCAATGATGCCGTCGGCGGCGGCATGCGCATGCTGGCCGAGCGGCAGGACGATGCGTTCGAGTTGCTGAAGCTCGCCGTCGAGAAGCCGCGCTTCGACCAGGCACCGATCGACCGCATCCGCTCGCAGATCGTCAACGGCATCGTCGCCAATGCGCGCGACCCCGAAACCCAGGCGGCACGCAAATGGGCCGAGGCGATCTACAGCACGCATCCTTATGCGCGGCCCGACATGGGCACGGAGAAATCGCTGGCCACGATCACGGCGGATGACCTGCGCGCTTTCCACAAGGCCAATTTCACCCGCGAAAACATCCATGTCGCCGTTGTCGGGGCTATCGATGCCGAAGCTCTGAAGAAGCGGCTCGACCAGGTGTTCGGCGCGTTGCCGGAAAAGGCCGAGTTGCGGCCGGTCGAGCGTGTCGAGCCGAGGCTCGGCCAGACGATGCACATCGAGTATCCGCTGCCGCAGACCTCGCTGCAGCTCGTCTACCCAGGTGTTCCGCGCGAGGCGCCGGACTTCCTCGCCGCCGCTCTCATGGAGCATATCCTCGGCGGCGGCACATTCTCGTCGCGGCTGTTTGACGAGGTGCGCGAAAAGCGCGGGCTGGCCTACAGCGTCAGCTCGGCGCTGATCAACCAGGAGCATTCGTCGTCGCTGATCATCGGCACCGCGTCGCGGTCGGACCGGGCAGCCGAAACGCTTGGCGTCATCCGCGAGGTGATCCGCAAGATGGCGGAGGAGGGCCCCACCGAGGCCGAACTCGACGCGGCCAAGAAATACATGCTTGGCGCCTATGCCATCAACAATCTCGATTCCTCAGGCGCTATCGCCGGCACGCTTGTCGACCTGCAGACCGACAAGCTCGGTATCGACTACATGCAAAGGCGCATCGACCTGATCAATGCCGTCAAACTCGACGACGTGAAGGCGGCGGCACGCAAGCTGCTGTCGGTCGAACCGGCGATCATGATCCTCGGTCCGAAATTTGTCGAAGCGAGCAAGGGATGAGCGCCACCTTCGCACTCGCTCTCGGTGGTGGCGGCGCGCGCGGCCTCGCCCATATCCATGTCATCGAGGCGCTGGACGAACTCGGCATCAAGCCGGTGGCGATCGCGGGTTCTTCCATCGGCGCGGTCATGGGCGCCGGCATGGCCGCCGGCCTGACCGGCAAGGAAATCCACGAGCATTCCCGATCCGTACTTGGCCGGCCGGCGGAGGTGGCAAGCCGCATGTGGCGGGCCCGGCCGGGCACGCTCTCGGAGATGGTCGAGACCGGCATCAGGGTCACCCAGTTCAATGTCGAGCGCATCCTCAAGTCGTTCCTGCCCGAGGGCGTGCCGGCAACCTTCGAGGAGCTGAAGCTGCCCTTGAAGGTGACGGCAACCGACTATTACGGCCATTGCCTGAAGGTGTTCGAGGAGGGCGAGCTGTTTTCAGCCCTTGCCGCATCGGCGGCAATCCCGGCGGTGTTCAAGCCGGTGACGCGCGGCAATACCCTCTATATCGACGGCGGCATCTACAATCCGGTGCCGTTCGACCTGCTCGAGGGCCTGGCCGACCACATCATCGCCATCGACGTCGTTGGCGCGCCGTTCGAAAACGGGCGCAAGCAGCCCAACTCCATCGACCTGATGTTTGGCGCAACCCAGTTGATGATGCAGTCGATCATCGCCAACAAGCTCGGCCAGAACCCGCCCGACATCTTCCTGAGGCCGCCGGTGTCGCGCTTCAAGGCGCTCGATTTCCTGAAGATCGACCAGGTGATGGCCGAGACGGCGGCCATCAAGGACGAGCTCAAGCGCGCCGTGGACGAGATCCTTCAGTAGGCCAGTAGGCCGAACGGGCCGTCGGTTTCCGCCTATTGCAGGGTGGATGCCTTGCCGGTGGAGAACGGCGACTGCGCTGCCGGAGGCGGCGCCGGCACCGGCTCGTCCTGATGCTGCGGTTCGCGCGCGATCGCGTTGACGACGCGGAAGCAGACAAACATCGACACCACCCCGAACACGACCGCGCCCAGGCCCCATCCGGCGATGACGCCGATGGCACCCCAGTAATGCGCGCCGATCCAGACGAAGGGGATGACGCCGAGCGTCGAGCGGCCCCAGTTGAACACGGTTGAGTAGGTCGGATAGCCCAGATTGTTGAAGGCAGCGCTCGAAACGAAGATCGCGCCATTGAACAGGAAGCTGCCGGCGGCGAAATGGCAAAAGAACACGATCAGTTCGCGGGCGATGCCCTCGGCCCCGAAGGCGCTGGCGATCGGGTTGGCGAAGATCGCCAGCAGCGCCCAGACGGCCAGCACATAGACGATGGTGAACAGCAGGCTGTCGCGCATCGTCGTTGTCAGGCGGTCGAACTTGCGGGCGCCGTAGTTCTGCCCGAGGATCGGCCCGACGGCACCTGAAAGCGCGAAGATGACGCCGAAGGCGACCGGCACCAGCCGGCCAATGATCGCCCAGCCGGCCACCGCCTGGTCACCGAAAGCGGCCATTTCGATAGTGACATAGGCGTTGCCGACAGGGGTTGCGACCTGGGTCAGCATCGCCGGCACGCCGATGGCGAAGAATGGACGAACAGCCTCGCGCAACCCGCTCAGATCGGGGATCTTGATCAGCTTGTGCACGACATGGGCACCGTGCAGGCCAATGGCCAGCATCACGAAACGCGTCAGCACCGTCGAGATGGCCGCACCGTCGAGGCCGAGGTCGAAGCCGAAGATCAGGATCGGGTCGAGAATGGCCGCAGCGATGCCGCTGCCTAGCGTCACATACATCGCCCGTCGCGCATCGCCGACGCCGCGCAGAATGCCTGTCGTGCACATGCCGAGCGCCATGATAGGGAAAGACGGCAGCACGATCTGCAGGAACCGCGTCGACAGGTCGAGCGTGGCGCCGGTGGCGCCAAGCAGCGACAGCAGCGGGCGCAGGAAAGGCAGGGCAGCGAGCGTCATCACCAGCGTGGCAATGCCCATGAAGACCATCGATGCGCCGCCCATGCGCCGGGCTTCCTCGCGCTGGCCACGGCCAAGGCAGCGCGCCACCAGCGCGCCGCAGGCGATGGTGAAGCCGATCGAGATCGATAGGGTGAAGAACAGCAGTGTCGAGGCAAAGCCGATCGCGGCAGCCAGTTCCTCGATGCCGAGCAGCGAAATATAGAACAGGTTGAGCGCGTCGACGATGAAGATGGCGATCAGGCCGACCGATCCGGTGCCGGTCATGACCACGACATGGCGCATGGTCGAACCGGTGGTGAATTTTGCCGGTGCCGCCGCCGGGGCCTGTGTGGACATGCGATTTCCCAAAGATTTCGACGGCGAAGCGCCTGATTAGGGCCGTTTGACCATGCACCCGCCCATTGCACAAGCGGGTTGGGGACAATAGATGGGGTGGTACGGGCCGCGACCAACGGGCGGCAAGCAATCGGAAAATGCCAATGAACGATACCAACGACGCCGCGAAACTGGCCGACCGGGTGGCGAGCCTCGTCGAGGCGGCAAAAAAGGCCGGTGCCGACGCAGCCGACGCCGTTGCCGTGCGTGGGCGCTCGACAAGTGTTTCGGTGCGCCTCGGCAAGGTCGAGGCAACCGAAGCCTCCGAGAGCGAGGATATGTCGCTCAGGGTGTTCGTCGGCCAGCGCGTCGCCAGCGTTTCGGCCACTGCCGCTTCTGATCCCAAGGTGTTGGCCGAACGCGCCGTGGCGATGGCCAGGGTTTCGCCCGAGGATCCCTATCAGGGTCTGGCGGATGCATCGTTGCTGGCGCATGCGCCGCGCGACCTCGATCTGTTCGACAACGCGGTCGTTTCGGCTGAACGCCTGAAGGAAGACGCGCTCGCCGCCGAAGAGGCCGCGCTCGCTGTCAAGGGCGTGACCAATTCATCCGGCGCAGGCGCTGCCGCTGGTCTTGGCGGGCTCGTGCTTGCGACGTCGCACGGCTTCGTCGGCCACTATGTCGGATCGCGCTTCTCACGCTCCGCCAGCGTCATCGCCGGCGAGGGCACGTCGATGGAGCGCGACTACGATTTTTCGTCACGCATTCACTTCGCCGATCTCGATGCGGCTGACGAAATCGGCCGCAAGGCCGGCGAGCGCGCCGTCAAGCGGCTCAACGCGCGCAAGGCTGCGACCGGGCCTGTCGACGTCGTTTTCGATCCGCGTGTCGCGCGCGGCATCGCAGGACACCTCGCAGGCGCCATCAATGGCGCGTCGGTAGCCCGCAAGACCAGCTTCCTGCGCGACATGATGGGCAAGCAGGTGGCATCCGCCGCCATCACCGCCATCGACGAGCCGTTGAAGCTGCGCGGCCAGGCGTCGCGTCCGTTCGACGGCGAAGGCATCGAGGGTGCGACGCTCAGGATGGTCGACAAGGGCGTGCTCAACCATTGGTTCCTGTCGACATCGGCGGCGCGCGAGCTCGGCCTCGTCACCAACGGCCGTGGCGCGCGTGGCGGCTCGTCGGTGTCGCCGTCGTCGACCAATTTCAGCATCGAGCCGGGCGACCGTTCGCCCGAGGAGATCATCCGTTCGCTCAAGCGCGGCTTCTACGTCACCGAGGTGTTCGGCCAGGGCGTCGACATGGTGACGGGCGAATACAGCCGTGGCGCCTCGGGCTTCTGGATCGAAAATGGCGAGATCACCTGGGCGGTCTCGGAGGTGACGATCGCCTCAAATCTCAAGGACATGTTCCTGCGCATGGTGCCAGCGAGCGATCTCGACCGCAATTTTGGCACTGCCGCGCCAACGCTTCTGATCGAAGGCATGACCCTTGCCGGTGACTGACAACATCGACAGCGCCGATCTCAAGGCTGAACTCGAACTGCTGCGTGCTGCGGCCACCGAGGCAGGGCGGATCGCCATGGGCTTTTTCCGCCAGAGCCCGGAAGTCTGGTTCAAGGGCGGCAATTCGCCGGTCAGCGAGGCCGACTACGCCGCCGACCATTATCTGCGCGACACGTTGCTGGCGGCACGGCCTGACTATGGCTGGCTGTCGGAGGAAACCGCAGACAATCCCGACCGGCTCGGCGCGCGCCGTACCTTCGTCGTCGATCCGATCGATGGCACGCGCGGTTTTGTCGAAGGGCGCACGGCATGGTGCGTCAGCGTTGCCGTCGTCGAGAACGGCCGCTCGCTTGCCGGCGTGCTCGAATGCCCTGCCCGTAACGAGACCTATTGGGCGGTCGCCGGCGGTGGCGCCTTTCTAAATGGCGCGCCGCTCGAGGTGCGTGAGATGGGCGAACGCATCCGTATCGCCGGCCCCAAGCCGATGATCGACGGGATGCCTGCGGAATGGCAGGACAGGCTCGATCGCGAGGCCTATATTCCGTCCCTGGCCTACCGCGTTGCGATGATCGCCAACGGGGCGCTCGACGCAACCTTCGTCAAGCCGAATGCCCATGATTGGGACATCGCGGCGGCCGAACTTATACTGACCGAGGCTGGTGGAAAGCTGCTTGACCGGCACGGCAACAAGCTCGCCTTTGCGGGCAGCGATATCGTTCATGGCGCGCTGATGGCCGGCAGCGGGACGCTGCTCGACGTCATGGCCGAGGTGATTGCCCGCTACAACGGTTGATGATTTTACCAAGTGTTCCAAAACGGCTCGCTTTGGTCTAGATCAGGCAAGCCCTGAGATGATGAATCAAGGAAACAGATGTCCGAAGAAAACGGAAAAAAGCAGCTCCTGCATCTGGTGTTTGGCGGCGAGTTGACGAAGCTCGGCGGAACTGAGTTCCGCGATCTCGATGCGCTCGACATGGTTGGCATCTATCCCGACTACAAGTCGGCCGAGTTGGCCTGGAAGGCGAAGGCGCAGGCGAGCGTGGACAACGCCCACATGCGCTATTTCGTCGTCCACCTGCATCGGTTGCTGGAGCCCGACACAAAGGCCGCCGGTCAGAACTGATGGAGCAACCCCGCATGGCGTCGCCGGCCGTGAGGCCCGCGGCGAAGAAGAAGCGCGTCAAGCAGCCGGCGTCGAAGGCGTTCTGGCGCCGCATTCGCGAGCCGCTTGCCAAGTCGCGTTTCGCCAAGGGTGCGGTGGCGAGCCTGTTTGCCGGCGCGATGCGTTTCATCAAGCTGACCAATCCGCTGGTCAAAGGCTCGTATGAGCTGGCCGGGGGCAGCTACGCCGACAGTGAACCGCTGATCGTCGGCCTGTGGCATGGCCAACATCTGCTGGCGCCGGCGCTCTATCCGAGCAAGCGCGGCCTGGTGGCTATGGTGTCGCGCAGCGCCGATGCCGAGCTCAATGCGCTGGTCATCAACAAGTTCGGCATCGAGGCTGTGCGTGGCTCCGGCGGGCGTGAAACCAAGAGCAAGCTCGAAAAAGGTGGTGCGACCGCGCTGATCGCCCTGAAAAAGGCGCTCGATGCCGGCAAGAACGTATGCATGATCGCTGACATTCCGCATGGCACGCCGCGCGACGCCGGCATGGGTATCGTGCTTTTGGCGCGCCTTTCCGGGCGTCCGATCGCGCCGGCGGCGATTGCCAGCAGCCGCCGCAAGGTGCTGGAAGGCAGCTGGGACAAGACCACGATCAACCTGCCGTTCGGCCGCTGCGCCATTTTCGTCGCCCCCCTGATCGAGGTTCCTGCCGACGCCGACGACGCGGAGATGGAGCGCAAGCGCCAGGAACTGACCGCCGCCATCGACTATGCCACCGAGCAGGCCTATCGCCTGGTGGACGGTGGCAAATGAGCGAACGCTGGGCGCGCGCCTTCCTCAGAGCCTATCGCTACGCAGGTGCAGCTGCCTATCCGATGGTTGGCACCTATGTCGCCTGGCGGGCTTCCAAGGGCAAGGAAGACCACAACCGCCGGCGTGAGCGCTACGGCGTGCCGAGCCGGGAGCGGCCTGACGGGCCACTGATCTGGTTCCATGCGGCGAGCGTCGGCGAGACGATTGCGGTCGTGCCGTTGATCGAATCGATCCTTGGTTATGGCATCCATGTCGTGCTGACGACGGGTACCGTTACCTCGGCACAGGTCGCGGAGGAACGGCTGGGCGGCCGCATCATCCATCAGTATGTGCCGCTCGACCTCAAGCCGGCGGTCAGCCGTTTCCTGGATCACTGGCACCCCGACCTTGCGATCATCGCCGAATCGGAAATCTGGCCGATGACGATCCTCGAACTCGGCGCGCGCCGCGTGCCGCAGATTCTGGTCAATGGGCGGCTGTCCGACCGCTCGTTCAAGTCGTGGAAAAAGCGCGCCTACATCGCCGAGGCGCTGTTCGAGAACATGGCCCATGTGGTGGCGCAGTCGGAGGTCGACGGCGAGCGTTTCCGTGCGCTCGGCGCGCGCCCCGTCACCGTGTCGGGAAACCTCAAGGTCGATACGTCGCCGCCGCCGGCCGACGAAGGCGCCCTTTACGCCATCCAGCGCCAGATCGGCCGCCGCCCGACCTGGGCCGCCGTGTCGACCCACGACGGCGAGGAAGTGATGGCTGCCGAAGTGCACGCCATGCTGCGCAGCCGCCACCGCAGTCTCTTGACCATCATCGTGCCGCGCCATCCCGATCGCGCCGCGGCATTGGCGACGGAACTGACGGCCATGGGCCTGAATGTCGCCCGTCGCAGCACAGGCGACCGCATCACGCCTGACACCGATATCCTGCTCGGCGACACCATTGGCGAGATGGGGCTTTACCTGCGCCTCACCGAGATCGCGTTCGTTGGCCGTTCGATGACCGCGCATGGCGGCCAGAACCCGCTTGAACCGGCGATGCTCGACACCGCAGTGCTGGCCGGGCGCAACGTGCAGAATTTCCGCGACACCTACCAGCGTCTCATCGACCGAGGCGGCGCCAAGATCGTTCGCGACCGCGACATGCTCGCCGGGGCGGTCAATTTCCTGCTCGGCAACGAGATCGCGCGCCACGACATGATGACGGCGGGTGCCGCCACCGTCGAGGAAATGCGCGGCGCGCTCGCCCGGACGTTGAAGGCGCTCGAACCCTATATCCATCCGCTGATCGTGCAGTCGCGCCTCAAGGGCGCGGGCGGGAGGTAGATCTGGCCAGCGAAGCGCCTCCTTTCTGGTGGGAAAAGCCGGATTGGCGCGCTTTTGCGCTCTATCCGGCGTCGGCGCTCTATGCCCTGGTGGCGGGCCGGCGCATGAAGGCGGCCAAGCGCGAAAAGATGGACGCGCCGGTGCTGTGCGTTGGCAATTTCACCGTCGGCGGTACAGGCAAGACCCCGGTCGCCATCGCGCTCGCCAGACAGGCCAAGCGGATGCAGCTGGTGCCCGGCTTCCTGTCGCGCGGGCATGGCGGCAGCTTTGCCGAACCGCACATCGTCGACGCCCATCATGACAGTGCCAAGCATGTCGGCGACGAGCCGCTGCTTCTGGCCGAACATGCGCTGGTTGCGGTCTCTGCCAATCGGGCCGCCGGCGCGCGGATGCTGATTGAGCGCGGCTGCAACTTCCTCATCATGGATGATGGCTTCCAGAGCGCGCGCATCCACATCGACTATGCGCTGATCGTCGTCGATGCCCGCTACGGCCTGGGCAACGGACACGTCATCCCGGGCGGGCCGATGCGGGCGCGGCTGATCGACCAGCTCAGGTTCGCCGACGCCGTGCTCAAGATGGGCGAGGGCGAAAAGGCCGATGCGGTGGTTCGCCAGGCAGCGCGCGCCGGCAAGCCGGTCTTTGCCGCGATTGCGCGTCCCCGTGGTAAGAAGGCTTTCGCTGGCCGCCGGTTCCTCGCTTTCGCCGGCATCGGCCACCCGGAAAAGTTCTTCGCCACTCTGACCAAGGCCGGCGCTACGGTGGTCTTGGCGCATCCGTTCGCCGACCATCATTTCTACCTGCCGGACGAGCTCGAGGACCTTGCCACCGCCGCCCGCGCCGGCGAGCTCGAGCTGGTCACCACGTCCAAGGACGCGGCCAGGCTGCGCCATGGTGCGGCGTCACCCGAATTCCTGGAAAACCTGAACGTGCTGGAGATCGACGCGGTCTTCGACATCGAGAACGCGCCCGAGCGCATCATCAGTGAGACGCTCGAAGCCTGGCGGCGGCGCAAGATATCAGGTTGAAGATATCCGGCTGAAGATTACGGGCTGACGGGCGAGATCCTGACGGGCGCTATTTGCGCGTGCGCAGGTCCGGGTTCATGTCGATTTCGCGCGAAAGCGAAACCGCGGCATCGCGGTAAGGCTCCTGGCGGGCGACGCTCCAGTATTTGAGCTCGTCCAGCGGGATCAAGTCGCCCGTCACCGCGCAGCGCACGAAGGAGCCGGGGCTCGTCACCTGGAAATCGCCGTCGAGATAGCGGATGCGGGCTTCGCGTGCGCCGGGGCCTTCGAAACGGTTCATCATGGGCTTTCGCTCAATCTCCCTGTGCCGATCGCCGGCGCCATCGCCTGGACCTGAAATCTACAGTTTCTTGGGCCCATTAAGAAGGGCGTGCCGTGCAGTGCCCGGCTTTTACGGTCACAAAATGTCGGAGGTCAAGCTACCTGTCTTCAGAGAGGAACCGCTCGACCGTCTCTGGCGCTAGCTTAGCATGGTGGCCGATGCGACGCGCCAGTTCAGCCGCAGCACTTCTGGGCCGTCCCTGCGGGCGGTCGAGCCAGTAGGAGACCGGGTTCAGCGCGCGGTGCTCGTCGACGACGACGAGATGGCCCGCCTTCAGCTGGTTTTCGGTGAGCGGCGGACGCGCAAGTGCGATCCCAAGGCCATGGCTCGCCGCCGACAGCACCAGATTGTAGTCCTCGAAGCGGCGGTCCTGCGGGCGAGGGCGGTAGTCGAGGCCGTGGGTGCTGAACCAGGCGCGCCAGCTCGACGCGTCGGAATCGTGGATCAGCGGGAAGTCCAGCAGCCTTTCGGCGTTACCTTTGCCGATGCGGGCCGCAAGATCCGGCGCGGCGATGGGAAAGCAGTGCTCCTCGAACAGCTGCGTTGAGATGCGGCCCGGGATCTTGCCGCGTCCACAGCGAATGGACAGGTCGATGCCCTCGTCGGCGAGATCGGCCTGGCGGATGTCGATGTCGAGCACCACGCGCAGTTTTGGCGCGCCGGCTTCGAGTTCCGACAGGCGCGGCATCAGCCACAGGCTGGCGATGGACGGGATGGAAGTCAGCCGCACGACAGCGGTGCCGCGCGGCTCGACCCACCGGTCGGTGGTATCCGATATCAGCGAGAACGCCTCGCTGGCGCGCAGGTGCAGCCGCTGGCCTTCGAGCGTCAGCGTCACGCCGCGCGCGCCGCGCTCGAACAGCCTGAGCCCGAGCCAGTCCTCGAGCTTGGCGACCTGCCGGCTGATCGCGCCATGGGTCATGTTGAGCTTTTCGGCTGCCGCCGAGAAGCTGCCGCTGCGCGCCGCCGCCTGGAAGGCACGCAAGGTTTCGAGGGGGAGCATCTGTTCTGAGCTGTGATCCATGCTCACAGCTGAGCCTCGATTTATTCGTTTGTCAATCAGCTCCGCGTCAGGGAAATCTAGGCCAGACCCAAACTGACGAGGCCCAGCCATGACCGTCCAGACCAGCACCCAGACCGGCACGTCGAATCCGACACAGCGGGCTTCCGCCGTGACCGTGCTCGCAGTGGTCGTGACGATCGTCGGCTGGGCCTCGTCCTTTCCCGCCATCCGCGCCGGGCTGAGCGCCATCGATCCGATAGAGCTTGGCGCGCTGCGCTTCGCCATCGCCGCGGTGCCGTCGGCGATCTACCTGATGGTTCTGCGCCCAGCCTTGCCGGCGTTGAATGAACTCTGGCGCTTTGCCTTCGGTGGCGCCGTCTTCATCGCGCTTTATACGGTCCTGCTGAACTATGGCGAGATGACCGTCTCGGCGGGTGCGGCGAGCTTCATCATCAACGTCAATCCGATCATCACCGCCGTCTTGGCGATGATCCTGCTCGGCGAGCGCTTCCCAGTGCTTGCCTGGGTCGGCACCTTCCTGTCATTTGCCGGCATCGGCATCATCGCGCTCGGCGAGGGGCAGGGGCTGACCTTCAACACCGGCGCCTTGCTGATCCTGGGCTCGGCGCTGTGCACCTCGCTCAGCAGCATCGTCCAGAAGCGGCTGTACAGCCGCCATCGGCCGCTCACCGTCTCGGCCTGGAACATGATCCTCGGCGCGCTTTTCCTGGCGCCGGCACTGCCCAACGGCCTTGCCCAGATGTCGGTCGCCGATGCCGAACCCTTCTGGTCGGTCATCTATCTCGGCATCGTGCCGAGCCTGATCGCCTATGCCAGCTGGTCGGTGGCCCTGTCGCGACTGCCTGCGTCGCGCGCCTCCAACTTCATGTATTGCGTGCCGCCGGTGGCTGTTGCGATCGGCTTTTTCTGGCTCGGCGAGACCCCCGGCCTGTTTGGCATCCTCGGCGGCGCGCTGGCGCTGGCCGGCGTGGTGCTGGTCAATCTCAAGCGTTGATAAGCTACCTGCGTCCGAACAGCTTTTCGATGTCGGCCAGCTTGAGTTCGATATAGGTCGGGCGCCCGTGGTTGCAGGTGCCCGATCCCGGCGTCGCCTCCATCTGGCGAAGCAGCGCGTTCATCTCCTCGGGCCGCAGCCGGCGGCCTGACCGCACCGACCCGTGGCAGGCCATGGTGGCGGCAATCGCATGCAGCCGCTCCTTCAGCGTATCAGCGGTGTCGCTGTCGGCTATTTCGTCGGCGAGGTCGCGCACCAGCTGGGTGACATCGGTTTCGCCAAGCATTGCAGGCGTTTCGCGCACGGCCACCGCTCCGGGGCCGAAACGTTCGACGCCGAGGCCGAAGCGGGCAAGTGTTTCGGAATGCAGTGCCAGCCGCTCGGCGTCTTCCTCCGGCAGATCGACGATCTCGGGCAGCAACAGCATCTGCGAGGGGATCGGGCGCGAATGCAGCGCGTTCTTCAGCGCCTCATAGACAAGGCGCTCATGGGCAGCGTGCTGGTCGACGATGACGAGCGAGTCGCTGGTCTGGGCGACGATGTAGCTTTCATGGACCTGCGCTCGCGCGGCACCCAGTTCGGTCTGCAGCAGCGCTTCAACCACCTCGGCCTGGCCGGCGCGGGCATCGGCGCTATGCAGCGGTCCGGTGTCGAAGTGCGCCTGTGCTGCCTCGGCGAAGCCGGCGTCGAGCGGCCGGAATGGCGAGCGTTGCGGATCATAGTTTGTCGAGGCTGCGGCACGGAAATCCGGATTGTAGGCGCGATGGCCGTTGGCTGGACCAGGGTGGCCGTAGGTGGTGGTTCCCGGCCGGAATGCCCCCATCATCGCCTGCGTGCCGGTCGTCGCCGGCCGGATGCCGGCATTGGCAAGCGCCTGGCGGATCGCACCGACGATCAGGCCGCGCACCAGTCCGGGATCGCGAAAGCGCACATCGGCCTTGGCCGGATGCACGTTGACGTCGACATAGGCCGGGTCGAGCGTCAGGAACAGCACAGTCACCGCATGGCGGTCGCGCGGCAGAACGTCGGCATAGGCGCCGCGTATCGCCGAGGCGATCAGCTTGTCGCGCACCGGCCGGCCGTTGACATAGGCATATTGCTGCAGCGCGTTGCCCCTGGTGTAGGACGGGATCGAGACATGGCCCTCGAGCCGAACGCTCTCCCGCGCCGCATCGATGACGATCGAATTGTCGGGAAAATCCGTGCCCATCACCTGGGCGATGCGGGCAAGTCTGCCTTCGACTTCATCGGAAGTCGCCGAAAGTTCCAGCGTCGAGCGGTCGGTACCCGACAGAGTGAAGCGCACGGCGGGGAAGGCAATCGCAATGCGCTTGACGGTATCGGCGATTGCCGTTGCCTCGGCGCGCTCGGTCTTCATGAACTTGAGCCGGGCGGGCGTGGCGTAGAACAGGTCGCGCACCTCGACTGTGGTGCCGCGATTGCCTGGCGCCGGACGCACGCCCGACACGCGCCCGCCCTCGACCGAGATTTCTGCGCCGCTGTCGGCCTGGCGCGTTCGCGAACGGATGGCGAGCTTCGATACCGAGCCGATCGACGGCAAAGCCTCGCCGCGGAAGCCGAGCGAGCGGATGTCGAGAATGTCTTCGCCGAGCTTTGAGGTGCAATGGCGTGAGATCGCCAGCGAAAGCTCTTCTTCGGGCATGCCCGAACCGTCGTCGACGACGCGGATCAGATTGAGCCCGCCGCCTGATGTCGCCACCTCGATGCGCGAGGCACCGGCGTCGAGCGCGTTCTCGACCAGTTCCTTGACCACGCTGGCCGGCCGTTCGACGACCTCGCCGGCGGCGATCTGGTTGATCATTGTCTCGGAAAGCTGGCGAATGGGCATGGCAGGACTATAGCGGGATTCGGTTGCGCCGGGACAGGTGCATTGCGGCGCGCGGGACCGTCCACAGCGGATTGGTGGACATCCGCTTTTGCGGTCATGGCAGCTCTGCCCCTCATCCCCTGCCGGACCTTCTCCCCGTGAAATACGGGGAGAAGGAGGTTGGCCGCAACGGCGCCGCTTGCCCCTTCGCCCGTTTACGGGGAGAAGGTCCCGGCAGGAGGATGAGGGGCGGCGCGACAGTGCCAACAAGGGGCGGCACAACACGCAGCGCCTCACGCCTGCGCCGCCAGCCAGTCGCGCACCTTCTCCGCGCTTTCAGTGAGGGTGCGGTTCCTCGGCCACGCCACATGGAAGCCCTTGCCTGTCGTCATCACGTGGTCGGAAAGCCTGACCAGAAGCCCAGCTGATATCAGCCGGTCGGTGAGGTGGCGCCAGCCGAGCGCGATGCCCTGGCCTTCCATGACCGCCTGGATGACAAGCACATAGTCGTTGATGACCAGCCCGCGCTTGGCAACCGCGCCGTTGAGACCGGCTGACTGGAACCATTCGTTCCAGGTCGCGGCCGGGCGATAGGGTTCTTCGAGATGGATCAGGTGGTGCAGGGTCATTTCCGCAGGTGTCATTGGCGTGCCGGCACGCGCCAGATAGGCCGGGCCGGCGACGGGATAGACCTCCTCGCCGGCAATCGGGGCCAGTTCATAGTCCGGCCAGTCAGAGGCGCCGCCGCCGCGAATGCCCAAAGGGATGCCCTCCGCCACCAGGTCGAGGTCGCGATCGGCTGTCTGGATACGCAGGTCGATGCCGGGCAGGTCGTCGCGGAACTTCTGCAGACGTGGCATCATCCAGAACGAGGCAAAGGCCGTAGAGGCCGACAGCGTCACATGCATGCCGCCGGCGCGTGCCCTGAGCTCCTCCGCCGACTTGCGGATATGTGACAGGCCGAGCGTGACATCGGCATGGAAACGTTCGCCGGCTTCCGTCAGCAGCACCTGTCTGTGCCGGCGCTGGAACAGCTTGGCGCCAAATTGGTCTTCAAGTCCGCGGATCGCATAAGAAACGGCGGCTTGGGTCATGCCGAGCTCGCGGCCGGCGGCGGTGAAGCTCGCCAGCCGCCCGGCGGCTTCGAAGACGATCAGGCTGCCCGCGGAGGGTAGCAGGTGGCGAAGGCTTTGCATAAGCCATGCTTATGCAAATCATGAGGATTTTCAAGCGTCACAGCACGCGATCCAAAGGCTAGCTTCATGTCAGAGCGATCTGGAGCCCGACATGAGCGTTGCCACAGCCGAAGCACCCAGCGAACCCGCCAAGCGGCGCGAGCGCGGCGGCCGCAACGCCCGCCGGGAGCAGCGTTCGCATGGGCCGGAGGCGCATGGCCGGCCCTATATCGTCAGGAACATCCCGACATATGACATCCTGTCGGAGGAAAATCTGGTTCGCGTCGAGCAGACTGCCGATCGTATCCTCGCCGAAATCGGCATCGAGTTCCGCGACGATCCCGTGGCGCTCGACCACTGGCGGCGGGCAGGGGCCAAGGTCGAGGGTGTGCTGGTCAAGTTCGAGCCCGGCCTGCTCCGCGAGCTACTCAAGACCGCGCCTGCGGCCTTCACCCAGCATGCGCGAAACCCCGCAAGTTCGGTCGAAATCGGCGGCAAGAGCGTCGTCTTCTCTCCGGCCTATGGCTCGCCCTTTGTCATGGATCTCGACAAGGGCCGCCGCTACGGTACCATCGAGGACTTCCGCAATTTCGTGAAGCTGGCGCAGGCATCGCCCTGGCTGCATCATTCCGGCGGTACGATCTGCGAGCCGGTCGACGTGCCTGTGAACAAGCGCCATCTCGACATGGTCTACAGCCACATCCGCTATTCCGACCGCGGCTTCATGGGCTCGGTGACGTCGGAAAGCCGTGCCGAGGATTCCATCGACATGGCCCGCATTGTCTTCGGCGAAAAATTCACCGACGAGAATTGCGTCATCCTCGGCAACGTCAACGTCAACTCGCCGCTGGTCTGGGACGCGACCATGACAACGGCGCTGCGTGCCTATGCCCGCGCCAACCAGGCGGCGGTCATCGTGCCCTTCATCCTCGGCGGCGCCATGGGCCCGGTCACCAATGCCGGTGCCATCGCCCAGTCGTTGGCCGAGACCATGGCTGGCTGCGCCCTGACCCAGCTCGAGCGGCCCGGCGCGCCGGTCATCTTCGGCAACTTCCTCTCGTCCATGTCGCTACGCTCGGGCTCACCGACCTTCGGCACGCCGGAACCGGCCATCGGCTCGATGGTCATCGGGCAACTGGCGAGAAGGCTGAACCTGCCGTTGCGCTGCTCCGGCAATTTCACCACCTCGAAGCTGCCCGACGCCCACGCCATGAACGAGGGCACCATGTCGATGCTGGCGGCGGTGCATTGCGGCGCCAACTTCATCCTGCATTCGGCCGGCTTCCTCGACGGGCTGTTGTCGATGTCCTACGAGAAGTTCGTCATGGACGCCGATTTCTGCGGCGCGCTGCACACCTATCTCGACGGCGTGAAGATCGACGACAACCAGCTGGCGCTCGACGCTTTCAAGGAAGTCGGGCCCGGCAGTCATTTCTTCGGCTGCGCCCACACGATGCAGAACTACGAGACGGCTTTCTGGGATTCGGCGATCGCCGACAACGAGCCTTATGAAAAATGGGAGGCGGCAGGCTCTTCCGACGCGGCCACCCGCGCCAACAAGCGCTGGAAGACGATGCTCGCCGAATACGAGGCGCCGCCGCTCGATCCCGGCATCGACGAGGCGCTGCAGGAGTTCATGACGCGCAAGAAGGCGTCGATGGAAGACGCGTGGTATTGATGGTCGACGACGGCTCTTCGCGCGATCAGCCATTCGAGCCGGTTGCGGCCTTGACGCAGTACCACGCCGCGATCGACGCTCTCGACTTCAAGGCCATCGAGGCCTGCTTTGTCCCCGATGCTGAATACGTCTCGGACGGAGTCGGCACGATTGCTGGCCGCGACGCGATCATGGAGGCTTTTCGCGGCTATTTCGCGATCTATGGCGACCAGATTTCCAAGGACGAGGCAGTGGCTGCGCTGTCGCCGCGCTCCGCATGGTCGCGCTGGCGGCTCGAGGCGACGCATGCCCTCACCGGCGCGCGTCTCAGCCGGTCGGGCGAGGAGATGGTCCACTTCGATGCGCAGGGCAGGATCGTGCGGGTCGAGGTGAAAGATGACGTTGCGGCGCAAGGCAGCCGTCAATGATGCGTGGTATTGAGGGCAGCCAATCCAACGCCGAGGCCGCCATGAAAGCTGCTTTTGCCACCGTCATCCTGCCCTTGCTGGTCACGCCGGCCATGGCTGGGACTGCCGTTGAAGCCGTCAAGCCGTTCTACGACCGCATCGGGCTCGAACTCGATCCGGCCGAGCGCGGCCGCTTCGTCGACCCGGCCAAGGCGGTGTTCGATGCGCGCGACCGGCTTGAGAAATCGGAGCAGGGCGATTGCATTGATACCAACATGCCGCTCGACAGCGTCGCCTACGACAAGGCAGAGCTCGACAAGACCCTGAAGATCATCGGGTCGGAGACCGGCGATACGGCGATCGTGGTAGCGGCCTTCATGGCGGCGGGCGAGCCGCATCGCATGCAGTGGAAACTGAAGAAGGTCGATGGCGAATGGAAGATCGCCGACCTGCTGTCTGTGACCAACGAATGGGCGCTCAGCCAGTATCAATGCGAATGAGCGCCCTGTCCAATCCGAAGCGTTCAGCCGCGGCCGCGATAAGGCGCGACGCCTGTTTCGGGCAGCCACGACCCCTCCGGCGGCGTGCCCGTCTGCCAGAACACGTCGATCGGGATACCGCCGCGCGGATACCAGTAGCCGGCGATGCGCAGCCACAGCGGCTTGGTCGCTTCAACGACGCGGCGGCCGATCATGACAGTGCAATCCTCATGGAAGGCGCCATGGTTGCGAAACGAAACCATGAACAGCTTCAGCGACTTGGATTCGACCAGGAGTTTGTCGGGCGCGTAGTCGATGACGATGTGGGCGAAGTCAGGCTGGCCGGTGACCGGGCACAGCGAGGTGAATTCGGGCAGGTGAAGCGCACGATGGCGGGCGGGCCGCCGACGCGGTCATAGGGCACGGTTTCGAGCATGGCGGTCTCGGGCGAGGCCGGCGTTTCGACCTTGGTGCCAAGCTGGGTAAGGGTGTCGGTGATGGTCATTGGGCGGCTCTTCTGAATGGGCCTGGCTCAATGCCCAAAAGGCGGCATGCGCCAGACTGCACCGGCCAGATTTTCAAGTGGCGTGTATTAGCGCCTGACAATGCGGGAAGGCAATGACCAGCAACGATCCGCTCCTCCAGCCCTATCAACTCCGGCATCTGACGCTCAAGAACCGCATCATGTCGACGAGCCATGAGCCGGCCTATTCCGAGGACGGCATGCCCAAGGAGCGCTACCGGCTCTACCATGCCGAAAAGGCCAAGGGCGGCATGGCGCTGACAATGACGGCGGGTTCGGCGATCGTCTCGCGCGACAGCCCGGCCGCGTTCGGCAACCTGCACGCCTATGACGACGCCATCGTGCCATGGATGGCCGAGCTGACCGAAGCCTGTCACGAGCACGACTGCAAGGTGATGATCCAGCTGACCCACCTTGGCCGGCGGACCGGCTGGAACAAGGCCGACTGGTTGCCGGTGCTCAGTGCCTCGCCGGTGCGCGAGGCCGCCCACCGCACATTCCCCAAGACCGCCGAGGACTGGGACCTCGACCGCATCGTCGCCGACTACGCCTCGGCCGCCCAACGCATGCAGGCGGCGGGGCTCGATGGTATCGAATTCGAGGCCTACGGCCACCTGATCGACGGCTTCTGGTCGCCTGTCACCAACCACCGCGACGATGATTATGGTGGCTCGCTCGACAACCGCTTGCGCTTCACCTGGCGGGTGATCGATGCCGTGCGCGCCGCCGTCGGCCCGGATTTCCTCGTCGGCATCCGCATGGTCGCCGACGAGGATATGGACAAGGGGCTGTCGAAACAGGAGGGCATCGAGATCGCCCGGCGCCTGGCCTCGTCAGGCAAGTTCGACTTCCTCAACATCATTCGTGGCCATATCGACACTGATGCCGCGCTGACCGGCGTGATCCCCATCCACGGCATGCCGTCCTCGCCGCATCTCGACTTCGCCGGTGAGGTGAGGGCGGCGACGAAGTTTCCGGTCTTCCACGCCGCGCGCATCTCGGATGTCGCAACGGCCCGCCACGCGATTGCTGCGGGCAAGCTCGACATGGTCGGTATGACGCGGGCTCACATCGCCGATCCGCATATCACGAGGAAGGTGATGGCCGGCGAGGAGCACCGGATCAGGCCCTGCGTCGGCGCCACCTACTGCCTCGACCGCATCTATGAGGGCGGCGGCGCGCTGTGCATCCACAACGCCGCCACCGGCCGCGAAGCAACGATCCCGCATGTGATTTCCCGCACCGACGGCCCGCTGCGCAACGTCGCCGTTGTTGGCGCCGGTGCTGCGGGGCTGGAGGCAGCGCGCGTGTTGGCCGAGCGCGGCCACAAGGTGACGGTGCTGGAGGCATCAAGCCAGGCCGGCGGGCAGGTGCGGCTGGCAGCCCAGAACCCGCGCCGGCGCGAACTGATCGGCATCGTCGACTGGCGCCTGGCCGAATTGGAGCGCCTCGGCGTCGAGATACGCTACGACATCTGGGCCGACGCCGACGATGTGTTGGCCCTTGACCCGGACGCTGTGGTGATCGCTACCGGCGGCCTGCCGCAAAACCCGCCGCTCGACGCCGGCGACGATCTGGTGACGTCGAGCTGGGACATCATCGCCGGCAGCGTCAAGCCGGCGGAAAACGTGCTGCTTTATGACGACAATGGCGGCCATCAGGGCATGACGGCGGCTGAACTGATCGGCAAGGCAGGTGCGAAACTTGAGCTGGTCACGCCCGAGCGCCTCTTTGCACCCGAAATCGGCGGCATGAACCACGTGCCCTATATGGAAGCCTTTCATCGCAACGGCGTCAAAATCACCATCAACACCCGGCTGCAGTCGGTGCGGCGCGAGGGCAACCAACTGGTGGCAACGCTGTCTTCCGACTACGCCAAGGGCTGGAGCGAGGAGCGACGGGTCGATCAGGTCGTGGTCGAGCATGGCACGTTGCCGCTCGACGACCTTTATGTCGAGTTGAAGCCGCTGTCGAAGAATGGTGGCGCCATCGACTATGAGCGCCTGATCCATGGCGGCGACATTTTTCCGGACAAGAACCCGGCCGGCCGCTTCCTGCTGATGCGCATCGGCGATGCCGTGCAGGCACGCAACATCCACGCCGCCATCTATGACGGCATCAGGTTTGGCCTCAGGATCTGACGGGCGTCGCCTCGCCCGTCAGCCAGCGGACGAATTCGCGCAGGCCCGGGCGATCCTCGCTGCCGGGGCGGAAGGCGAGCCGGTAGGGCACTTCGCCGGCGATGCGGTTTGGCGAGGCCATGATCAGCTTGCCTGAGGCGAGTTCGCGTTCGGCCAGCACCTCCGGCACCAGCGCCACGCCGAGGCCGGCGACCGCCGCCTCGACGACCATCGAGAACTGTTCGAAACGATGGCCGCGCAAGGTGGTGCGCGGATCGATGCCCGCGGCCTGGAACCACTGCAGCCACAGGGTCGGGCGGGTCGATTGCTGTAGCAGCGGCAAGGCGGCAAGCTCGGCATCGTCGAGAGCCGCGCGCCCGTCGAGCAGGGTCGGCGAGGCCACGACAACGAGTTCCTCGTCGAACAGGCGCACCACACCCATCTGTCCTGGCTCCACCGGGCCGCGCTGGATCGCGGCGTCGAAGGTTTCCGTCTCGAGGTCGACAGTATCGAGCCGCACCGCTAGGTCGATGGCGACAAGCGGATGGGCGGCGTGGAACCCCGCAAGCCTGGGGATCAGCCAGCGGTCGGCGAGGGTCGGCAGGACGGCGATGCTCAACACGTCGGACTGGCCGCCGAAGGCCATGGTGCGCACCGCCGCTTCGTGCAGGGCGTCGAGGATCGCTTCGGCGTCGCGGGCGAAGCGTCGGCCAGCGTCCGACAGCGCCAGCCGCTGCCGTACTCGGTGGAACAGCGCCACGCCCAGCCGGTCTTCGAGCTGGCCGATCGAGCGGCTGACCGAGCTCTGCGTCAGGCCGAGCTGATCGGCAGCGCGAATTGTCGTGCCGAGGCTGGCGCAGGCGCGAAACGCCTCAAGCTCTGCAATCGTTGGGACGTAGCTGCGGCGCATGGCCTGGCCTCAGGTCGAGTTGATCGAATTTACGCATAAACTATGCAAGATTACTTGTTAGCGAAAAGCGCTGAAGCGGTCTAGGATGGCCAAGAATTCACCCATTTTCCGGAGGAACCATGAGCGCATCCACACCGGCCGGCGGCGGCAGCTTTGTCTGGGCCGACCCGTTCCTACTTGAAGACCAGCTGACCGAAGACGAGCGCATGGTCCGCGACGGCGCCGCCGCCTTTGCTGCCGACAAGCTCGCCCCGCGCATCGAGGAAGCCTATCTCGACGAGAAGACCGATCCGGCGATCTTCCGCGAAATGGGCGAGGCCGGCCTGCTGGGCATCACCGTTCCCGAGGAGTATGGCGGCCTGGGTGCCAGCTATGTGACCTACGGCCTCGTCGCCCGTGAAGTCGAGCGCGTTGATTCGGGCTATCGCTCGATGATGTCGGTTCAGTCGTCGCTGGTGATGTACCCGATCTATGCCTATGGCTCGGAGGAACAGCGCAAGAAGTACCTGCCCAAGCTTGCCTCCGGCGAATGGATCGGCTGCTTCGGTCTGACCGAGCCGGACGCGGGCTCCGACCCGGGTGGCATGAAGACCCGCGCCGAGAAGACCGCCAACGGCTACAAGATTTCCGGCTCGAAAATGTGGATCTCGAACGCGCCGATCGCCGACGTCTTCGTCGTCTGGGCGAAATCGGCCGCCCATGACAACCAGATCCGCGGCTTCGTGCTCGAAAAGGGCATGAAGGGGCTTTCGGCGCCGAAGATCGGCGGCAAGCTGTCGCTTCGCGCCTCGATCACCGGCGAGATCGTCATGGAAGGCGTCGAAGTCGGCGAAGACGCCCTGCTGCCGAACGTCTCGGGCCTGAAGGGGCCGTTCGGCTGCCTCAACCGCGCCCGCTACGGCATTTCCTGGGGCGTCATGGGCGCTGCCGAAGACTGCTGGCATCGGGCCCGCCAGTATGGCCTCGACCGCAAGCAGTTCAACAAGCCACTGGCAGGCATGCAGCTTTACCAGAAGAAGCTGGCTGACATGCAGACCGAGATCGCGCTTGGCCTCCAGGGCTCGTTGCGCGTCGGCCGTCTGATGGACGAGCACAAGTTCGCACCCGAGATGATCAGCCTCGTCAAGCGCAACAACTGCGGCAAGGCCCTCGACATCGCCCGTGTCGCCCGCGACATGCATGGCGGCAACGGCATCCAGATCGGCTACCATGTCATGCGCCACGCGCAGAACCTGGAGACGGTCAACACCTATGAGGGCACGCATGACGTGCATGCGCTGATCCTGGGCCGCGCCCAGACCGGCCTGCAGGCCTTCTTCTAAGACTTTGCCATATCAAAAAACCGCGTCAGGCGGTCGCGAAGCAGCGCTTCGCGGCCGCCTTTCTTTTTGGCTATCGAACCGCATTCGAGCGCAACGCGACTTTCGCTTTCAGGTTTAGGAGTTGCGAATATATTTCGACTTAAGCGCGAATTGTTTCATTGGGTTGAAACAGTAGCCAAGGCTGCCAACCTCAAACGGTTACATCGTGCCGATAACTCCCATTCTGGCCGGCTGTTTCGCCGGGTTGCGGGGAGAATAATCTGTGAGCGCCCAGACCAAGGCTGAGAACGCCAACCAGATTTTGTGGTTCGGCGACAACCTCATGACGATCCGCGTGCCGGCGAGCGCCGGCGAAGACCAGATCAGCGTCATCGAATGCCGCATGCCGCAAGGCGAAACGTCGCCGCTGCATGTCACCCTCAGCGGCGACGAGGTCATTCACATCCTCGAAGGCACGATGCAGTTCCATGTCGACTGCAAGGTTTTCGTCGCCCATGCCGGCCAAACTGTGATGGCGCCCAAGGGGCTTCCGCACAATTTCCGGATCGAATCCGCGGAATGTGCCACTTGCCTCATCGTCACCCAGGGTGGCGAGTTCGAGCAGATGGTTCGTCAGATGAGCCTGCCGGCGCCGATTGGGAACCTGCCACCAAGGGCCGAGCGTACGCCTGAAGCAACGCAGCGTTTCTTCGACACTTGCGCCCAACACAACATCGAGGTCGTCGGCGCCCCGCTACCATAGCGCCGACCACCGGCTGGACGGGTGCGGGGGCGTGTCCGTCCAGCCATCTCTTTCAAATGCCGCAGGCAAACAGCGGTTCGCCGAACACATCAGGATCGACAGCAAGACCGAGGCCCGGTCCACCGGGCAGAGCCATCATGCCGTCGGCGATCGCAAACGCGCCACGTGCGTTCGAGACAGTCACCCAGTTGTGGAAATCGACAGTGTGTTGCCTGAGATGTTCGGGCGTGGACAGCAGCAGTCCTGAATAGGCTGCCGTGTCGATCTGCGCGCCACCGGTGTCCTCGATCGTGACCTTCAGGTTCTTGGTTATGGCGATGTCGCGCAACAGTTTTGCGCGCGTGAGCCCTCCCACCCGCGCGAGCTTGATGGTGATGCCATCGACGAGCCCGTCGCTGATCGCCCGGATCAGCACATCAGTGCCGTCGATGCTTTCATCAAGCACCAGCGGCCGGTCGGTGGCGCGGCGTATGGCCAGGTTTTCCTCGTAGCTCGCGCAAGGCTGCTCAAGCGTGTAGTCGAGATTTCGCGTCGCCATCAGGAAACGCCGCGTCTCGGCCGTGCTCCAGCTCGCATTGGCGTCACAGAACAGTACGGTGTCGGCGGGTACCGATGCCCGCACTGCTTCCAGCCTTGCGATGTCCTCGTTGACGTCGAGCCCGACCTTGACCTGCAGGCGACGGTAGCCCTCGGTGATGTATTTCACCGCCCGAGCGGCCATGGCGTCCGGCGCCTGCTGGGCGATGGAGCGGTAAAGCGCGAGGCTCTCTCCCTCGGCGCCGCCGGACAGGGCAGCCAAGGATAGCCCTGAGCGTTTCCCGGCCAGATCCCAAAGCGCCATGTCGATGGCCGACTTGGCATAGGGATGCCCCTTGAGCAGCAGGTCCATGCGCCGGTTCAGCGCTTCGATGCCCGATGCGGCGCAGCCGAGCAGCTGCGGTGCGAGCTCCTTCATCGCCTCGCGGGCGCCTGAGGCAAAGGCGGGATCATAGAAGCTGCCGAGCGGCGCCATCTCGCCGTAGCCCTTGGCACCGTCCCGGCTGGTGATCTCGACGATGGTCGAATCAAAGCCCTCCGCGCTGCGACCACCCGAGCAGCGGTAGGTACCATCGCGAAACGGTTGCCATTGCCGGAAGATCTGGATGCTCGAAATTGCAGCGCCGTTCATGCCATTTTCCCGCGAAATTGCCGTCAAAATCAGGCTGACCTTAGCGCGCGATCGACCGCACCGAAGCGAAGGAAGCGGCGAGCGGCCAAGTCGTATTTGTGATAGCGTTTCTTGCCGCTTCGGCGGAATTTCCGGCGGCAAGCAGGGAGCAGATGCGCATGAGCGGCAATTTCCTTTCCCATATTTCCTCCGAGCTGGAATCATTGAAGTCCGCCGGTCTCTATAAGTCCGAACGCGTCATCACCTCGACGCAGAGCGCCGAGATCGAAGTCGGCGGCGAGAAGGTGCTGAACTTCTGCGCCAACAACTATCTCGGTCTTGCCGACAGCCATGAACTGCGCGACGCCGCCAAGAAGGCGCTCGACCGCTACGGCTACGGCATGGCCTCGGTACGCTTCATCTGCGGTACGCAGGAAGAGCACAAGGAACTGGAGGCGAAGCTGTCTGCTTTCCTCGGCATGGAGGACACGATCCTCTACTCCTCCTGTTTCGATGCCAATGCGGGCCTGTTCGAAACGCTGCTCGGCGAAGAGGACGCCATCATCTCGGATGCGCTGAATCACGCCTCGATCATTGATGGGGTGCGACTGTCGAAGGCCAAGCGCTTCCGCTATGCCAACAACGACATGGCCGCGCTCGAAGAAGAACTGAAGAAGGCTGAGGGCAGCCGCTTCAAGCTGATCGCCACCGACGGCGTGTTCTCGATGGACGGCATCATCGCCAATCTTAGGGGTGTCTGCGACCTCGCCGAGAAGTATGGGGCGATGGTGATGGTAGATGACAGCCATGCCGTCGGTTTCGTCGGCCAAAACGGACGTGGCACACCGGAACATTGCGGCGTCGAGGGCAGGGTCGACATCATCACCGGCACGCTCGGCAAGGCGCTCGGCGGCGCCTCCGGCGGCTACACCTCGGCCAGGCGCGAGGTCGTCGACTGGCTGCGCCAGCGTTCGCGGCCCTATCTGTTTTCCAACACGCTTGCGCCCTCCATCGCCGGCGCCTCGATCAAGGTGCTGGACCTGATCGGCGAGGGCGGCCCGTTGCGCGCGAAGCTCTATGCCAACGCCGAGCGTTTCCGATCCGGCATGGGCAAGCTCGACTTCACGCTCGCCGGCGCCGACCATCCGATCATCCCGGTCATGCTGGGCGATGCGACGGTGGCCCAGGAGATGGCCGCCCGGATGCTGAAGCGCGGCATCTACGTCATCGGCTTTTCGTTTCCGGTTGTGCCAAAGGGCGCTGCGCGCATTCGCACGCAGATGTCGGCGGCACATTCGACAGCCGATATTGATCGCGCGATAGCGGCGTTCGGCGAGGTCGGGCGCGAGCTGGGCGTGATTTCATAACACAGCTAGAATTGCCAAAAGCGATTCCGGATCAAGCGATTCCAAGGACAAGACAATGTCGAACATGATGCGAGCGCTGGTTAAGGCGAAGGCTGAACCGGGTATCTGGATGGAAGAGGTGCCGATGCCAGAGGTCGGCCCCAACGACGTGCTGATCAAGGTCAGGAAGTCGGCGATCTGCGGCACGGACGTCCATATCTACAATTGGGACCAGTGGGCGCAGAAGACCGTGCCGGTGCCGATGGTGACTGGACACGAGTTCGTCGGCACGGTCGCCGATTTCGGTGCCGGGGTGACGGACTACAAGGTTGGTCAGCGTGTCTCGGGCGAGGGCCATATCGTCTGCGGCCATTGCCGCAATTGCCGCGCCGGGCGCGGACATCTGTGCCGCAACACACTCGGCGTCGGCGTCAACCGGCCAGGTTCCTTCGCCGAATACGTCGCCATTCCCCAGCACAATGTCGTGCCGATCCCCGACGACGTGTCGGACGAAATCGCTGCAATCTTCGACCCGCTCGGCAACGCGGTACACACCGCACTGTCCTTCGACCTAGTTGGCGAGGACGTTCTGGTGACCGGTGCCGGGCCGATCGGCATCATGGGGGCGCTGGTCGCCCAATGCGTCGGCGCCCGAAAGGTCGTCATCACCGACATCAACCCGACCCGGCTGGCGCTGGCACGCAAGATGGGCATCCATCACGTCGTCGACGCCTCCAAGGAAAAGCTGCGCGACGTGATGCGCGACGAAGGCATGACCGAGGGCTTTGACGTCGGCCTTGAGATGTCGGGATCGGCAGTCGCTTTCCGCGACATGATCGACACCATGAACAATGGCGGCAAGATCGCCATCCTCGGCATTGCGCCGACCGGCTTCGAGATCGACTGGAACAAGGTCATCTTCAAGATGCTGCATCTCAAGGGCATCTACGGCCGCGAGATGTTCGAGACATGGTACAAGATGATCGCGCTGGTGCAGGGGCCGCTCGACGTCACCGGCCTCATCACTCACCGCATCGGCATTGACGACTATCAGGCCGGTTTTGACGCCATGCGTAGCGGCAATTCCGGCAAGGTGGTCATGGATTGGTAGGGGGATTCCAGGGAAAGATTTTTCACTGTGGGGCGAAAAATCGAATAAAGCCACGTTGCCAGCCGAAGCCCTGATTTGCTATTGAAGCGGGCCCTTCGGCCTGGAAACGCAGATGCGCCGTCACATACGCACCCTTACTGCCCGGCATGAGCCGAAAGGACAGATGATCTCGCACGTCAAGTCGGGATCGGGCGCGATTGTCGGCCTGGCGGCCGTCGGCGGCCTGGCATCGGTCACCGGCCTGCCGATGTTGATCGCGCCGCTGGGCGCAACCGCCGTTCTGCTATTCGGCCAGCCCGCCAGCCCGTTGGCGCAGCCCATCAACATCTTCGCCGGTTATTTCATCGCCACGCTGGTCGGCGTCGGCGCCGCGATGGCTTTCCCAGGCCTGTGGGAAGTGTCGGCCGTGGCGGTCGGCGTCTCGATCGCGCTGATGCTGATGTTCCGCGTCACCCATCCTCCGGCGGGAGCGATCCCGCTGGTGGCAACGGCTACACCCTATCAGGGCAGCACGCTGTTCATCGTGGTGCTGTTGAGCTGCATAAGCCTGCTGTTGCTGGCTGTGGTTCATCACTGGATCCCGCCACGCGCGCAATATCCGCGCCGCGTCGATTGACGCTTTGATCTTGCCTCGGCCATCGCCGGCGCTCTAGCTTGGCGCAGGCATGAAGAGGCGTGGCATGAAGCTTGAAATCCAAATCGAAGCTGTTCGCTTGGGCAGGGGCGCATGAGCGACCGGCTCGTCCTGCTCGGCACCAAGGGCGGCCCGGCGATCAGGCCAGGCGGTCCGTGGCCGACATCGACGCTGCTCGAGCTCGGCGGCCGCACCGTTATCGTCGATTGCGGGCTCGGCGTGACGCGCGGAGTGACTGATGCGGGTCTCAGCCTCAAGGCGCTCGACCTGATTTTCATCACGCATCTCCATTCCGACCATGTGCTGGAACTCGGACCGCTGCTCCACACGGCCTGGACCGCTGGGCTTGCGACACCGGTCAGGCTTTTTGGCCCTGCCGGGTTGAATCAATACTGGCAGCGTTTCGTGCAAGCGCTTGAATTCGACATCGAAACCCGGATCGATGATGAAGGCCGCCCGGATCTGCGCGAGATGGTCGAGGTCGTGGAGTTCGGCGAGGGCAATGTGCTGCAGGATGGCGAACTCCTGGTCACGGCCTTGCGTGTCGACCATCCGCCGGTGACGGAGTGCTTTGCCCTGCGCTTCGAGAACCTGGGTACGAGCATCGTCTTTTCGGCCGACACTGCATTCTTCCCGCCCTTGGCGGATTTCGCGCGCGGCGCCGATGTCCTGCTTCACGAAGCGATGCTGGAGGAGGGTGTTGAGCGGCTGGTGGCACGCACCGGCAACGGGGCGCGGCTGCGCGAGCACCTGATGGCGAGCCATAGCCTGGCCGGCGAAGCGGGCACGATCGCGGCGCGTGCCGGCGTCGGACGCCTGGTGCTCAACCACCTCATTCCAGCCGACGATCCTGACATCGCCGAGGGCGATTGGGTCGAAGCTGTCAGGAAAACATGGAATGGTCCCTTGACGATCGGCCGCGACGGGCTTGTTGTGTCGGTTAAGGGTGATAACGCCCGCAATCGGGAGGACCTGCATGAAACTGGCGACGCTGAAGAACGGTTCGCGTGACGGGAAACTGGTCATCGTCTCGCGCGACCTGACGCGATACACCGATGCCTCGTTCCTGGCACTGAGCCTGCAGGCGGCGCTCGACGACTGGCGCCGGATTTCCCCGCACCTCGCGGCCCTGGCTGAATCGCTCGAACTTGGCTCGGTTCCGTCATCGCGGTTCCACGAACATGATGCTCACTCGCCCCTGCCGCGTGCCTACCAGCGGCTTGGCGGTGGCGATGCCTTTGCCGGCCCGCGCGATCCCATCGAACTGCCCGGCAAGATCCGCGACGCCAAGGTCGACGCCGCTGTCGCAGTGATTGTCGCCGACGTTGCCATGGCGGCGACGGAAGAGGCGGCGAAGGAGGCGGTTGCCCTGATCGTGCTCTCCACGGACACGATTCTGGACGGCGGCCAGACCGGCACGTCGGCCTTGTCACCTGTCGCGGTCACGCCCGACGAGCTGGGAGACGGATGGGACGGGGCGGTGCACCTGCCGCTCATTGCGGGCGCGCGCGACGTAACCTCGGTCTGGACCAGCTTCCCCAAGGTGGTCGCGGAGGCCGCGGCGAGCCGCGCGATCGGCACCGGTGCCATCGTCAGGGGCGCGGTCGAAACGCTGTCGGTCTCGCTCGGCGATACGTTGCGGGTAGAGATGAAGGACAAGGCCGGTCACTCGATCTTCGGCGCCATCGAACGCCAGGTCGGCAGGTTCGAGCCGGCCTGATACCGCAGGATGGAACTGACCAGCCATTTTCGCCGCATGGCGCGGAACAATCTGTGGTCGAACGACCGCATCTACCGCGGCTTGCTGGCGTTGCAGCCAGGCGAATTCGAGGCAAAGCGGACGAGCTTTTTCCCCTCGCTCAAGGAAACGCTGAACCACATACTGGAAGTCGACCTGTTCTATCTCGACATGATCGAGGAGGGTGGCGAAGGGCGAAAGGTGTTTGACCGTTTCGTCGCGTTCGACGACGCGGAAGCCCTTGCCACGGCGCAGGCCGAGTTCGACCGTAGGCTGGTTGCCTGCTGCGACGGTCTGAGTGCAGCCGATCTGGACAGGCGCGTGCTGTCGGATCGCGGCGAGGCCGGCCAGATCCCCGAGCGCATCGGCGACCTGCTGGCGCATCTGTTCATCCACCAGATCCATCACCGCGGCCAGGTGCATGCGATGCTGTCGGGCACATCGGTTGCGCCGCCGCAACTCGACGAGTTCTTCCTCGACTACGACCTGCGCTTCAGGGGCGAAGAGGTCGAACGGCTGGGGATTTAGCAGGGCAAGACGCGTGTCGGTGGCCGCGTCTTGCCGGTTGGCCGATCAGCCCTTGCTCTGCTGGATCGCCATGTAGAGATTGGTGCAGCGCGTGCCCGAACGGCAATAGGCGAACACCGGGCCGTCCATCTCGTCCAGCGCGTCGGCCATGTCGGCGACATTGTCGCCGGTCATGGCGCCGCTGATGACGGGGATGTAGCGGAAGGCGAGGCCGGCGGCTTCGACGGCGGCCTTGACGCTGTCGGCGGAAGGCTGGCCCGGCTGCTCGTCATCGGGCCTGTTGCAGATGACGCTCTTGAAGCCGGCGGCCTTGATGGCGGCAACCTCATCAGGCGTGATCTGGCCGGAAACCGAGTAGTCTTCGGTGATCTGGCGGTATTCCATTTTCGTCCTCGCACGTTTGTTGGCCGCTCTGGCGGCATGTCGGCGCCAGTCTTGCCACTGTCGGAGCGACGGGGCAACTCCTGTTGGTCATGGTCAGGCCGCTGGGCGATCCCAGGACGGGAACGGGTCGGCGAGGTCACGCCATTGCTCGGGAGCGAAAGTCGAAGTGTCGACCAGGCAATTGTCGAGTTCAGCCCTGATACGAACTTCGTTCATCGGGTCGCAGCCGATGAAGACGATTTCCTGGCGCCGGTCACCCCAGTGGGGATCGAGATAGGGCTTCATCGCCTCGTGCCATTCGGGAAATTCAGGCCACTGTCCGCGCGGTACCGCCGACCACCATAGACCGCGTTTGCCGGTGCGAACCAGAGCTCCGGCCTGGCTGATCTCGCCAACGAGGCTGGGCCGCGTGGCTAGCCAGAAGAAGCCCTTGGCGCGGACGACGCCTGGCCATTCGCGGCGGATGAAGCCGTGCAGTTTCACCGGGTCGAACGGTCGCCGCTCGCGATAGACGAAGGAGCGGATGCCATATTCTTCGGTCTCGGGGATGTGGTCGCCAAAACCGTTCAACTCCTTGAACCAGAGCGGGTGCTGTTCGGCCTTGTCGAAATCGAAGCGGCCGGTGCCGAGGATCTTGTCGATCGGGACATGACCGAAATCGGTTTCGATCAGTTCGGCATCGGGATTGAGTGCGCGGATGATCTTGCGCGCGCCGTCGCGGTCGGCGGCGCTGGCCGCTTTTGCCTTGTTCAGCACCACGACGTCGGCGAATTCGATCTGCTCGACAAGCAGGTCGACCAGCGCGCGATCATCTCCGTCGCCAGCCTGCTCCCCGCGATCGCGCAGGAAGTCCGATGATGAATAGTCCTTCAGCAGGTTGGCGGCGTCGACGACCGTCACCATCGTGTCGAGGTGGGCGACGTCGGACAGGCTGTCGCCGTTCTCGTCGCGGAACTGGAAGGTTGATGCCACGGGCAGGGGTTCGGAAATCCCGGTCGATTCGATGAGCAGGTAGTCGAAGCGCTGCTGCTGGGCGAGCGCGCGCACCTCCTTGAGCAGGTCGTCGCGCAAGGTGCAGCAGATGCAGCCATTGGTCATTTCGACCAGCTGCTCGTCGGTGCGCGAAAGATTGGCGCCGCCATCGCGAATGAGCGCCGCGTCGATATTGATCTCGCTCATGTCGTTGACGATGACGGCGACGCGAAGGCCGTCGCGATTGTTGAGGACGTGGTTGAGAAGCGTCGTCTTTCCTGCTCCGAGGAAACCGGAGAGCACTGTCACGGGCAGTCGCGCCGGCTTGTTTGGGACGGGCATTTGTCATTCCCTTCGATGTGGGTGGAACGGTCCCGCGGCGGACGCCGCCGGACCGGGGCTGGTCAGTGCGTTTCGCCGGAGCCGCCGACGGCCACGAGGTTGAAGGGCTTGCCTTCGAGCGCGATGTCGTCGCCCTGCTTGAAGCTTTCGGCATCGACGACGTGCAGCACGCTCTTGAGCGGGTCCGAGACGACGATGCGGCTGCCGGCGACGGCGATGCGCGGGCGCGGATCGCTCCAGTGGCCGTCCATGCTGTAGGGGTCGGTCAGCTTGAGCGAGGCGTCGATCTTGCCCGCGACCACGTCGATGCGGTGAAGCTGACCGTCCTCGGTGAAGACATAGGCGAATTTCGCCCGCACCGGATCCACAGTGAAATGCACCCGGCGCGTCGGCAGGTCGATGAGCCGGAAGGCGTCCTCGGACTTCGGGTCGATAAGCACGACGGCACTTGGGCCGTAGTTGCCAAGGAAATACTGCAGGCCGCGTCCGCCGACCAGCGTCGTCGATTTCCCCTCCGGCAAGGCCCTGTCATAAGGCAAAAGCTCGATCTTGCCGTCCCCGCTGGTGACAAGAAGCCCTTCGGCGCAGGCAATGGCCACCAGGTTGCCTGACGATGCCTCGCCATGCAGGTCGGGGCAGGCATGGACGTCACCGACGGTCGCGCCGGCACGATCGACGACACGAATGCCGACCGGCAGTTCGTCAGGCTTGTCGAAATTGGGTTCGGAGACCAAGACCTGCTCGCCAAGCGCCACGGCGACACCGTGATGCGGTGCTGCGGTCGCTACCTCGCGGATGGCCGGCTTGCCTTCCAGTATGTCGGCCTCGCGGCTGACCCGCGTCTTGCCTTCGCCGTCGAAGAACAGCGCGATGTCACCATCATGGTCGACGAAATGAGACGGCTTCTTGCCCTCGAAGCTGACGTCGAGCAGCCTGGGTGCCTCGACCTTGATGTCGCCGTGGTCGCCATGGTCGCCGAACGAAATGCCGCTCGACAATACCGAGATGGTGTCGCCCTTGCCTTGCACGGCAAAGACTGTGCGTCCGCTGTCCGAGCGGTAGAGGCTGGTCGGTGCCTTGACGTTGAACGTTTCGATCTTCTTGCCTGTCTCCATGTCCAACGCGTGGACAATGGGCGCGCCATAATCGGAAACGAACAGCCGCCATGCGGTTTGTTCCCCGGCGAAGGCTGGAGCAGCGGCGATGCCTAGCAGAACGGCAAGCGCAGACGTGGTGGCGAGCAGGTGTTTCATGTCTTCCTCGTATAATGTTATTACATAACAGGTGAATTTGAGAAAAAAAGGCGAGGTTCTTGGCCCCGCCTTCGCTCAGGCTGGTTGATGGGGCCTGGTGCGGCCTTGCAGGGGCGCCGAGTCCCCCGGTCGACCGCGTCTGGCTAGCTGCCGAGGATCGCGCCTTTGATGGTGGCGATGTTGGCTTTCATCATGTCGATGTAGGTCGCCGCCGGGCCATCGGCCTTTGACAGCGCGTCGGAATAAAGCGTGCCACCGACCTTCACGCCGGTTTCGGCCGAAATCTGTTCGACAAGGCGCGGATTGGTGATGTTTTCGACAAAGATCGCCGAAGCCTTGTCGTCACGAACCTGCGAGATCAGCGCCGCCACATCGGCAGCCGACGCTTCGGCCTCAGTCGAAATGCCTTCAGGCGCCAGGAATGTCACGCCATAGGCGTTTTCGAAATAGCCGAAGGCATCGTGCGAGGTGATGATCGTGCGCTTCGCTTCAGGGATCGACGCTACCGCATCCTTGACCTCGGTCTCGACCGCATCGAGCTTGGCCGTGTAGGTATCGGCGTTGGCCTTGTAGGCATCGCAGCCGGCGGCATCTGCCGCGCAGAAGGCATCGGCGATGTTTTTCACATAGATCTTGGCATTGGCGATCGACTGGAAGGCGTGCGGGTCGAGATCGCCGTGGTTATGGTGATCTCCGCCTGCCTCGGCGGCGTGCTCATGCTCGTCCTTCATCTTGATCGGCTCGACGCCCTTGGTCAGCTCGACGACCGATGCCTTGGTGGCGCTCGCCTCGACGAGGCGCTGCAGGAAGCCTTCGAACTGCAGGCCGTTGACCAGGACGACGTCGGCCTTCGACATCTTTACCGCGTCTGCGGGCGAGGGCTCGTAGACATGGGCATCGCCGTCGGGGCCGACCAAAGTGGTCAGTTCGATACGGTCACCGCCGACATTTTGGGCAAAATCGCCGATGATCGAGAAGCTGGCCACGACTTTCAACGGTTCAGCCGAGACCGAAGTCGCGGTTAAGGAAGTTAATGTTATAACACTCATCAGCGAGGCGAACCCAATTGTCCTGAGCATATGTCTCTCCATCTTGAAGCGGATCAGGCGGTGCGGTGGCGGTGGCGGCGAAGCCTGGTGTTGAAGACGCCGCGCGTGCCGAAAAGAATGGACGCGAGATAGATCGCGCCTGCCGAAAGGATGATCGCTGGGCCGGAGGGCAGGGATGCGTGGTACGACACCAGCAACCCGCTGACGCAGGATATCGCGCCGAAGCCGAAGGCAAGCACGCACATCGGTTCGACGCGCGAGGTCCAGAAACGTGCCGCTGCTGCCGGCAGCATCATCAGGCCGACCGAAAGAAGCGTGCCGAGCGCCTGGAAGCCGCCGACCAGGTTGAGCACGACGAGGCCGAGGAAGATGAAGTGGGCCGGCGTGCCCAGACGGCTGACCGAGCGCAGGAACAGCGGGTCGAGGCATTCGGCGACCAGCGCGCGCCAGAAGATGGCGAGCGTCAGCAGCGTGACGCCCGAGATCAGCGCGATCAGCGTCAGGGCGTCGTCGTTGAGCGCCAGCACGGTGCCGAACAGCACATGCATCAGGTCGACGCTCGAGCCGCGCAGTGACACGATCAGCACGCCGAGCGCCAGCGAGATCAGGTAAAAGGCAGCCATCGAGGCGTCTTCGCGCTGCACGGTGAAGCGTGAAACGGCACCCGCGCCGAGCGCCACGATGACGCCAGCGATCAAGCCGCCAATGGTCATCGGTACGATCTGCAGGCCGTAGAGCAGGAATCCGGCGGCAGCACCCGGAAGGATGGCATGCGCCATGGCGTCGCCGGTCAGGCTCATGCGCCGAAGCATCAGGAAGACGCCGACCGGGCAGGCGCCCAGCGCCAGCATCAGCGAGCCGGCAAGCGCGCGCTGCATGAAGCCGAATTCGACGAAGGGGGCGATCAGGAAATCATACATGGCGAAGGTCACGCTGCCCGGGGACCGGATTCATGGTCGGGATGATCATGGACTTCGCCGTGATCATGATGGTGACGCTCGTCATGCCCATGCGCATGGGCATGGGAATGCGCATGCCCGTGGCCGTCGTCCGGCTCGCACCAGGGCGCATCGTCATGCCAGGCTTCGTCAAAGCGCCGGGCCTTGAGGAGGTTTTCCGGCCGCAGGACCTCTTGCGTTTCGCCCCAGGCAACCGGTTGGCGGGCCAGCAGCAGCGTGTTGGGAAAGTGCGCGCGTACCAGCTCGAGGTCATGGGCAACGACCATCACCGTGCGGTTTTCGCCGTGCCAGCGCTGGATCAGCTTGATCAGGTCGCCGACAGTCTTGGCGTCGACCGCGTTGAACGGCTCATCGAGCAGGATCAGGTCGGCATCCTGCACCAGCACCCGGGCAAACAGGGCACGCTGCAGCTGGCCGCCGGACAGCGTGTCGATGGCGCGCTTTTCGAAGCCTTCGAGACCAACGGCCATCAGCGCCTTCGAGACGGAGTCGCGGTCTTCCCTGGTGTAGCGACCGAGCAGGCCGCGCCGGGGCCATAGACCGAGCGAAACCAGATCGACGACGCGGGCGGGAAAGCTGCGATCGAGCTCCGACTGCTGCGGCAGATAGGCGACGCGCTTGCCCGATGTGACCGTGCAAATCCCGGCCATCGGCTTCAACACGCCGACGATGCCCTTCATCAGGGTGGACTTGCCCGAGCCGTTGGCGCCAACGACTGCCGTCAGCGAACCGGACCTGATCGAGCCGTTTAGGTGATGCACCGCCGGATGGCTGTTGTAGCCAAGCGTCAGATCCTTGAATGTCAGGCAGGCGTCGGTCATCGGCTTGTCATGCTCTGCGGCGGCGAAGTCGTCATTGGATATGTGATGTTATTACATTAGTCAACGACGCCAACGGCACTATCCGGTGGATTTGCGCGGCAAACCCGATGAGCAATGCGGCTGGCCCACGTAATTCGACCACTGCGGCCTTGCGCCGAGGGGGTGGCAAAATCTAAGAAGGCGCCACCCCTAACGGAAGGAGACCACCCCATGAGCGTTCGTCGTATCGATGTCGGCCCCCGCATGAGCCAGATCGTCATCCACAACAACACCGTTTACCTGGCTGGCCAGGTTGGCGCCCCCGGCGAGAGCGTTGCCGCGCAGACCAAGGCCATCCTGGCTGAGATCGACGCGCTGCTGGCCAAGGCCGGCACCGACAAGACCAAGATCCTGCAGGCGATCATCTGGCTCGACGACATGTCGACCTTCGCCGAGATGAACTCGGTCTGGGACGGCTGGGTGCCCCAGGGCAACACGCCTGCGCGCGCCACCGGCGAAGCCAAGCTGGCTGGTCCTGAGTACAAGGTCGAGATCATCGTCACGGCCGCTGCATAAGCGACGGTTTTCGGCTTGAAGCCTAAAAGAACGCCGCGCGTCCTCGGGATGCGCGGCGTTTTCCTTTTTGGACCTAGCTGTCGGACGGCGTGAAACGCGCCACCACGGCGTGGGCGTTTGCCGGATAGGTGAAGCGCACATGGGTGACAGGGCGCTCGGCGCTCCACGTCCGCCTTTCGATGATCAGGCAGGGCGCACCGCTCGCGAGCCCAAGGTCCGCTGCCGTTTCGCCGTCTGCCGCCGCGGCACGAATGACATGTTCGGCGGCACTCCATGGCACCTGTCCGATCAGCCACGGTCCGGGCGCTGATTTCAGGAACTCCTGGTCGGCCGCTTCAGGCACGGCGGCGAGACTTATCAGCCGGTCCTCGACGCAGAACGGCCGCACCCCGGCATAATGCAGGCATTGCAGAGCCAGGACCTGGCCTGCAACCGAAGGGCCAGGTCCGAGCCTTTCGCGGTCGACCGTTGTGGCGCGCCGCTTGGTCTGTGCCATCAGTTCATAGCGATAGGGCAGGCCGAGCGCTTCGACCTCGATGCGGATGTCGTGGATTTCGAGCACAGCTGCCTGGGATTGCGGCCGGCGCACGAAGCTGCCGGACCGGCGGCGGCGCTCGATCAGCCCGGATTTGGCGAGCTGCGACAGGGCCTTGTTCACGGTCATGCGCGAGCAGCCATATTCGGCGGTCAGCTCATGCTCGAACGGGATGCGGTAACCGGGTTCCCACTCGCCTGAGACGATCCGGTCGCGAATGTCGTTGAGGATGCGTTGGTAGAGCGATGTCGATGCATCGCCGCCAACCGGCTCTTCAACCATCTCCGCCATCGAATCGGGCACCAATCGCTCCTGTTACGCCGCAGTCAGCTCCATCATCACATTACGAAACCTTGCCGCAATAGCGTCGCGACGGAAATGTGCGCCGTCGGCCACGACTTTGCGGCCATTCGCCCAAACGCAGTCCACTTTGCCGCCCCCGGCAAAGATCCAGGCATCGAGAATGGCGTCTTCTGATTTGCCGGTGAGCGTCGGGCGGTTGGGGTCGAGCGAGACGAAATCCGCCGGCGAACCCGCTGCCAGTCCTGCCGGACCTGTGCCAAGCGCCTGGGCGCCGCCGTTGAGCGCTGCATCGAACAATGCGCGGCCGGTCGATTGGCCTGACGTCGCGAGCACGTTGCGGGCGCGATGGGCGAGGCGCTGCGAATACTCGAGCATCCGCAACTCGCCACCGACACCGATCTCGACATTCGAATCCGAGCCGACGCCATATTTGCCGCCATGCTCGACGAACAGCGGCGCCGAAAAGACGCCGTCGCCGAGATTGGCCTCGGTGATCGGGCACAAGCCGGCGACTGCGCCTGACCTGGCCATGGCGATCGTCTCGGCCTCGGTCATGTGCGTGGCGTGGATCAAGCACCAGCGTTTGTCGACATCGGCATGGCGCAACAGCCATTCGACGGGTCGAGCACCTGACCAGGCGACGCAGTCCTCGACCTCCTTGACCTGCTCGGCGATGTGGATGTGGATCGGCCCGCTGGTCATGGCGGTGACAGTCGCCAGTTCGTCAGGCGTTGCGGCGCGCAGGCTGTGCGGCGCCAGGCCAAGCACCGCGCCGTCCACGCCCTTCAGTGCTTCGCCGCACTTCTCAAAAAGCTGGGCGAAGCGATTCGTATCGTTGATGAAACGACGTTGGCCTTCATTGGCGCGCGCGCCGCCAAAACCCGAATGCGCGTAGAATACGGGTAGCAATGTAAGCCCGATGCCGGTCTCGACCGAAGCGGATGCGATGCGCTCGGCCATCTCGGCGATGTTGGCATAGGGGCTGCCGTCGCGGTCATGGTGGAGATAGTGGAATTCGCCGACGCGGGAAAAGCCCGCTTCCAGCATTTCGACATAAAGCTGTGCGGCGACCGCCTCGACCTGTTCGGGCGTCATATTGAGCGCGAAGCGATACATCACCTCGCGCCAGGACCAGAAACTGTCGGACGAAGGCCCGCGGATTTCGGCGAGGCCAGCCATGCCGCGCTGGAAGGCATGGCTGTGCAGATTGGGCATGCCGGGCAGGACAATCGCGTGGCGCTCGTCGCCCGGTTGTGCAGCTGCGCCTGTTTCCACAGTGTCGATGCGGCCGCCGGCCAGTGTCAATCGCACGTCCCGTTGCCAGCCTTCGGCCAGAAGCGCGTGTTCCGCAAAGATCGTCGCCACCAGAATCTCCTCACCTTTCATGTGCACGATAGCACTTGCATCGTCTTTCTGATATGTATATACATAATCACAGTTGGAGGAAACGAAAAAGATGATGGCTGGCGAGCAATCGGCGACATCGGCAAGAATCTGGCGCAATGCGCGGCTGGCGACGCTGGCTGAAGGCGCGGCCGGCCTTGGCGTTGTTGAAAACGGCGCGATTGCTGCCCGTGACGGCCGCATCGTTTTCGCCGGCCCTGAGTCCGAAATGCCCCAGGCTCTGCGCGACGGCGCCGAGGTGATCGACTGCCAGGGGCGCTGGATTACCCCCGGACTGATCGACTGCCACACCCATCTGGTCCATGCCGGCAACCGTGCCAACGAGTTTGAGATGCGGCTGGCGGGCGCGACTTACGAAGAGGTGGCGCGGGCAGGGGGCGGCATCGTCTCTTCGGTCAAGGCGCTGCGCGCGGCGAGCCAGGCCGATCTGGTGGCCCAGACCTTGCCACGCCTCGATGCGCTGATCGCCGAAGGCGTGACGACGGTCGAGGTCAAGTCGGGCTATGGCCTCGACCTCGACAACGAAGCCAAGTCGCTGCGCGCCGCCAGGCAACTGGCCGAGCTGCGGCAGGTGACTGTCCGCACCACTTTCCTCGGAGCGCACGCGCTGCCCCCGGAAGCCAATGGCGACAAGGACGACTATATCGATCGCGTCGCCGGCCCGATGCTCGATAGGATCGCCGCCGAAGGCCTCGCCGACGCTGTCGACGGCTTCTGCGAAGGCATTGCCTTTTCGACCGCGCAGATGACGCGTGTCTTCGACGCCGCCCGCGCCAAGGGCTTGCCGGTCAAGCTTCATGCCGACCAGTTGTCCAATCTCGGCGGTGCAGCGCTTGCAGCAAGCTATGGCGCGCTGTCGGCCGACCATCTCGAATACACCGACGAAGCGGGCGCCGCTGCAATGGCGAAGGCGGCCACCGTCGCCGTCATCCTGCCCGGCGCCTTCTATTTCATCCGGGAGACCAAGAAGCCGCCGGTCGAGCTGTTCCGCCGTCATGGCGTGAAAATGGCTGTTGCCACCGACAACAATCCCGGCACCTCGCCGCTGACCTCGCTGCTTCTGACCATGAACATGGCGGCAACGCTGTTTGCCATGACGGTCGAGGAATGCATCGCCGGCACAACCCGCGAGGCTGCACACGCACTTGGGCTGCTGCCCGAAACTGGCACGCTTGAAGCCGGTAAATGGGCCGATCTTGCCATCTGGGACATCGAGAGCCCGGCCGAACTTGTCTATCGCATGGGGTTCAACCCGCTCCATGCCCGTATCTGGAGAGGGAAATGACCACGCTTGTATTGAATCCCGGCAGTGCCACCCTTGCCGACTGGCGCGCCATCTATCGCGGCGCCGTACCCGAACTCGATCCGGCCTGCCGTCCCAAGATCAAGGCCAGCGCCGAGACGGTGGCGCGGATCGTCGCCAAGGGCGAGCCGGTCTACGGCATCAATACCGGCTTCGGTAAGCTCGCGAGCGTCCGCATTCCGGCGTCCGATCTCGAGACCCTGCAGCGCAACATCGTGTTGTCGCATGCCGCAGGCGTCGGCGAGCCGATGCCGGTGGCTGTGGCGCGCTTGATGATGGCGCTGAAGCTCGCGAGCCTCGCGCAGGGCGCGTCGGGCGTGCGCCCGGAAACCATTGACCTTTTGCAGGCGATGCTCGCCAGGGACGTCATCCCGGTGGTGCCGGCACAGGGCTCTGTCGGGGCCTCGGGCGACCTGGCGCCGCTGTCGCATATGACGGCAACGATGATCGGGGTCGGCGACTGCCATACACCGCACGGCATCGTGCCGGCCAAGGTCGCCTTCGTCACCCACGGCCTCGAGCCGATCACGCTTGGTGCCAAGGAAGGCCTGGCGCTGCTCAACGGCACCCAGTTCTCGACAGCTTATGCGCTTGCCGCATTGTTCGAGGCGGAAAACCTCTATCAGTCGGCGCTGGTGACCGGCGCGCTGTCGACGGATGCGGCCAAGGGCTCGGATGCGCCGTTCGACCCCCGCATCCATGTCCTGCGCAAGCATCGCGGCCAGATCGAGACCGCCGACACGCTGCGCAATTTGATGGCGGGCAGCGCCATTCGCGAAAGCCACCGGGTCGGCGACGAGCGTGTGCAGGACCCTTATTGCCTGCGCTGCCAGCCGCAGGTGATGGGTGCCGCACTCACCTTGTTGCGCCAGGCTGCGGACACACTCGGCACGGAGGCCAATGGCGTCACCGACAACCCGCTGATCTTCACCGAGGACGACACCGCGCTGTCCGGCGGCAATTTCCACGCCGAACCGGTGGCCTTCGCCGCCGACATGATCGCGTTGGCCGTCTGCGAGATCGGCTCGCTCTCCGAGCGCCGCATCGCCATGCTGGTCGACCCTGCGCTGTCCGGCATGCCTGCGTTCCTCACGCCGAAGCCGGGTCTCAACTCCGGTTTCATGATCCCTCAGGTGACGGCTGCGGCACTGGTTTCCGAAAACAAGCAGAAAGCCTATCCGGCCAGCGTCGACTCCATCCCCACTTCGGCCAACCAGGAAGATCATGTCTCGATGGCCGCTCATGGCGCGCGCCGGCTGCTTGGCATGATCGAGAATGCCAATGGCGTGATCGGCATCGAACTGCTCGCGGCAGCGCAGGGCTGCGATTTCCATGCGCCGCTGGCTTCGAGCACAGCACTTGAGGCTGTGCGCAAGCTCGTCCGTGCGCAGGTTCCGCACCTCGACGACGACCGCCATTTCCATCCCGATATGGAAAAGGCGATTGCGCTGGTTCGCACCGGGGCGGTCGTCAAGGCGGCTGCCAATGTTGGCTTGCCGCAGATCTCGGGAGCCCAGGCATGAGCGATACGCCCTGGCTTACCGTCAGCCGCGGCACTGCTCCTTTGCTGGTGAGCTTGCCGCACACCGGAACCGATCTTGTCGGCCTCGACGACCGTTTTGTCTCGCCCTGGCTGGCGCGGCGCGACACCGACTGGTGGATCGACCAGCTCTACGCCTTCGCTGCCGATCTGGGCGCGACCATCGTGCGCACCACGGTTTCGCGCTCGATCATTGACGTCAACCGTGATCCCTCGGGTGTTTCGCTCTATCCCGGGCAGAACACGACGGAGCTTTGTCCGACGATCACCTTCGACGGCGATCCGCTCTACAAGGCAGGGCAGGAGCCGGACGCCGACGAGATTTCCAGGCGGCGCGCGGTCTATTTCGAGCCTTACCACGCGGTTCTGGAAAGCGAGATCGCACGCCTCAAGGCGTTGCATCCGAAGATCGTGATCTATGACTGCCACTCGATCCGCTCGGTGCTGCCGCGCCTGTTTGAAGGCCGGCTGCCGGTCTTCAATCTCGGCACCAATGACGGCAAGAGCACCGATCCGGTGTTGCAGGACAAGGTGGCGACGATCATCGCGGCCACCGGCCGTCCATGGGTGGTCAACGGCCGTTTCAAGGGGGGCTGGATCACCCGCCATCATGCCAATCCTGCACAGGGCATCCATGGGCTGCAGATGGAGATCGCCAATCGCGGCTACCTGCTTGAGCCCGAAGGCAAGGGCGAACCGTCGAACTGGCCGGTTCGCTACGACGCTGATTTTGCCGCCCCGATCCGGGCGACGCTGACAGACATCCTCAAAACCGCGCTCGCCTGGGCGGGCAGCTGACACCCACTCCAAGGGAGGTTTTCGCATGACCCAACATACCCGCATCGACAATGACCGCATCATCCGCGCGGCCACCGGCACCGAACTGACCGCCAAGAGCTGGCTCACCGAAGCACCGCTGCGCATGCTGATGAACAATCTTGACCCGATGGTCGCCGAAAAGCCGAGCGAACTGGTCGTTTATGGCGGCATCGGCCGGGCCGCCCGCGACTGGGAGAGCTACGATCGTATCGTCGGCGCCTTGAGGAAGCTCGAAGCGGACGAGACCCTGCTGATCCAGTCGGGCAAGCCGGTCGGTGTTTTCCGCACGCACAAGGACGCGCCGCGCGTGCTGCTTGCCAACTCCAACCTGGTGCCGCACTGGGCAAACTGGGATCACTTCAACGAGCTCGATAAGAAGGGCTTGATGATGTACGGCCAGATGACCGCTGGCTCATGGATCTATATCGGCAGCCAGGGCATCGTTCAGGGCACCTACGAAACCTTCGTCGAGATGGGCCGGCAGCATTATGGCGGCGACCTGTCCGGCCGCTGGTTCCTGACCGCCGGTCTCGGCGGCATGGGCGGCGCGCAGCCGCTGGCCGCGACAATGGCCGGGGCTTCGTGCCTCGCCATCGAGTGCCAGGCGAGCCGCATCGAGATGCGTCTCAAGACCGGCTATGTCGACGTGCAGGCCAAGGATCTCGACGACGCGCTGGCCATCATCGCCAAGGCCGGCAAGGAGAAAAAGGCGATTTCGGTCGCCCTGCTCGGCAATGCCGCTGACATCTATCCCGAACTGGTGAAGCGTGGCGTTCGCCCCGATGCCGTCACCGACCAGACCTCGGCGCACGATCCCGTCAACGGCTACCTGCCGCAAGGCTGGACCGTGGCCCAGTGGGAAGAAAAGCGCGAACGTGATCCCAAGGCTGTCGAAAAGGCCGCCCGCGCCTCGATGGCTGTCCAGGTTCGCGCCATGCTGGAGTTCCACAAGATGGGCGTGCCGACGGTCGATTACGGCAACAATATCCGGCAAATGGCATTGGAAGAGGGCGTCGAAAATGCCTTCGACTTCCCCGGGTTCGTCCCTGCCTACATCCGTCCGCTGTTCTGCCGCGGCATCGGCCCGTTCCGTTGGGCGGCGCTTTCGGGCGATCCGGAGGACATCTACAAGACCGACGCCAAGGTGAAGGAGCTGACGCCGGGCAACAAGCACCTGCACAACTGGCTCGACATGGCGGCCAAGCGCATCCATTTCCAGGGCCTGCCGGCACGCATCTGCTGGGTTGGCCTTGGCGATCGCCATCGCCTGGGTCTTGCCTTCAACGAAATGGTCGCCAAGGGCGAACTCAAGGCGCCTGTCGTCATCGGCCGCGATCACCTCGACTCAGGCTCGGTGGCTTCGCCCAATCGCGAGACGGAAGCGATGAAGGACGGCTCGGACGCCGTTTCCGACTGGCCGCTGCTGAATGCGCTGCTCAATACCGCCTCAGGTGCCACCTGGGTGTCGTTGCATCATGGCGGTGGCGTCGGCATGGGCTTCTCGCAGCATTCGGGCGTTGTCATCTGCGCCGACGGCACCGAAGATGCGGCGCGTCGTCTGGAACGCGTGTTGTGGAATGATCCCGCGACGGGCGTCATGCGCCATGCCGACGCCGGCTACGACATCGCCGTCGACTGTGCCAAGGAGAATGGCCTCAACTTGCCCGGAATCTTGGGCTAACAATCCTGGGCTGATCATGCGCATCATTCGTCACGCCGACTGCCGCCCCATGCCCTGGAAGAATGGCGGCGGCGTGACGACTGAAATCATGGCCTGGCCGCCTGCGGCCGGGCTCGACGACTTCGACTGGCGCATCTCGATGGCGCAGGTTGCCGCTGGCGGGCCGTTTTCGGTCTTTCCTGGCATCGATCGGACGCTGACGGTTCTGGCTGGCACCATGCGACTTGCCGCCGGCGATGCTGAGCCGGTTGAACTTTCTCCAACATCTCCGCCTTACGCTTTCCCCGGCGATGTCAGTACCGGGGCAACACTCATCGACGGGCCGGTTCTCGACTTCAACGTCATGACCCGGCGAAGCAGCCTTAGCCATTCGGTCCAGCGGCTGGAATTGTCAGAGTCGACCGAGATTGCTCTGGGCGAGGGCATCAGCATGGTCTTCTTCGTGTCGGGTACGGCGCGCGTGAGCGGCGAACTGGTCGCGGTGTTCGATACACTGCATTCCGGAGACGGCCCGGCCATGCTGAAAATTGAGCCGAACGAACCAGTTTCGCTGTTGCTGGTCTCTATTCGCGGCCGATAGCCGAACAATCTCCAAAATCGTCGTGACATCCGGCCGGAACTGGCAAACTATCCCAAGGGGGATGGGTAGGTCAGGCCGGCGATCGTTGTCGGCCGGCGAAGTGGAGGATGTGCCATGGACACCTACAAGGTCGGCTATTTTGTCGGCAGCCTTGCCGCCGGTTCGATCAACCGCAAGCTCGCCAAGGCGCTGGTCGGGCTCGCGCCCAAACATCTTGAGATGGAAGAGATCTCATTTCGCGACCTGCCCCTCTATAGCTACGACTACGACGCCGACTTTCCGCCGCCTGCGCGTGCCTTCAAGAAGGCGCTTGCCAGCGTCGATGCCATTCTGTTCGTAACGCCCGAATACAATCGCTCGATTCCCGGCGGCCTGAAGAATGCGATCGACTGGGCGAGCCGGCCTTACGGCACCAATTCTTTCACCCGAAAGCCTTCTGCCGTCATCGGTACATCGCCGGGCGCGATCGGTACGGCGGTGGCGCAGCAAAGCCTGCGCAGCGTGCTGAGTTTTTGTAACTCGCCGCAGATGAATGCACCCGAAGCCTACATCCAGTTCAAGCCCGGGCTCATCACCGACGACGGCGAGGTAACCAACGAGAGCACCGCCGAATTCCTCAAGAACTACATGGCCGAGTTCCATGCATTCGTGGTCAGGGTCTACACGGTGTTGCCGCGAGGTGGATGAGCAATTCGAAGCCTGTTTGGCCGCTGTAGGGACCGAGATTCGAAAGCAGAAACGCCGGCGCCAGGATGGTTGCCGCCGGCCGTCTGAAATATGGCGAAAATTCAGCATGCGAACACGAAAAAGCCCCAATCCTTGCGTTCCGCTCTTCGCTCGGCACTGCTATGAGGCGCGTGGGGAAATTGGCGGCGATGACGCCACATTTTCACTCAACCGCGGTGCAAGAGCGATCAAAAGACCTGTTGGTTGCATGCAACCAATTCTTGTTTGAAACGATTATATGGCAGGTCCGCGACGCCGGCAGGCGCTGCGGATTTTCTGTCGAACGGAATGCTGTAGATGAATGTTCAGACCGACCCGCGCCGGATAAAAGACGTAGTGCCGAGCTTCCCAGCTGTGGCCGAACAGCCGATCAGGGCGACCGTGCTGCACGAGGACCGGCTGCGCGCGACGGGCGAAAGCCTGGCTCGCAAGGAACTGCGCTCCTTTTTCGGTCTTGAGGCATTTGACTTCCACGCCCGCATTCGCGAGAGCGCCAAGAAGATCCTGCAGGTCTATCGTGACACCAACGCCGCGCAGGGCAGGGGCGAGCCGATCACGCCCGCCGCGCAATGGCTGCTCGACAACAACTATCTGGTCGAAGAGACCATCTATCAGGTCAAGCGCGACCTGCCGCGCCGCTTCTACCGCGAGTTGCCGACGATCGATCTCGGCGACGGCCAACCGGTGCCGCGGGCGCTCGCCATCGCCTGGATCTATGTCGCACATTCCGACAGCACCGTTTCGGCGCAGATGTTCAAGGCGATCGTCGAGGGCTACCAGTCGGTCGAGCCGCTGCACATCGGCGAGTTGTGGGCACTGCCGTCGCTCCTGCGTTTCGTTCTGGTCGAAAACCTGCGCCGCATCGCCGTTCGGGTGAACCGCGCGCGCGAAATGCGGGCAATCGCCAATGACGTCGCCGATCGCTTGCAAAGCGTGCAGGAACAGGACGACGGCCTTGCCCTGCTCAGGGCCTATGCCGCCCATGCCCGCGATACGACCTTTGCGACCCAACTGCTCTATCGCTTGCGCGATGGCTCGCAGAATGCCGGCAAGGCTTTGATCTGGCTGGAAAACGAGCTCGAGAAGTCGGGCAGCGACGCTGAAGAGATCATCATCGGCGAGCACCACACGCTGTCGAGCGGCAACGTCACCACCGGCAATATCATCCGCGGCCTGCGCCTGATCAACGACGAGGACTGGACGGTCTGGTTCGAGGATGTCAGCCGCGTCGACACGCTTTTGCGCGAACGCACCAATTTTGCCGCGCTCGATTTCGCCTCTCGTGACCAGTATCGCGCCGCGATCGAGGAATTGGCCCGTCACTCCAAGCTGTCGGAATTCCAGGTTGCCGAACAGGCAACCGACTTCGCGCTCACTGAAACACCTTCTTCAGCCGAGGATCATACTGGTCCGCAGAATGAAAGCTCCGACGTTGGCTTCTTCCTCGTCGGCCCACGCCGGCAGGAACTGGAGCGGGCGATCGGCTATCGCCCGACTATCGGACGTATCGCCAACCGGGCTTTCCGCAAGACCAACTGGCTCGGTATCGCGCTCCCGGTCTTTGCTCTGACTGTGCTTTTGCTTTTCCTGGCGGGCAACGCATTGGCGGCACTCGGCCTGCCGACAGCGGCAGTCGTGGTGATGCTGGTCCTGTTTTCGGTTCCGGCCAGCGAAGGCGCGCTCGCCTTCTTCAACACCATCGTGCTGAAGTTCCTCGAGCCGACCCGCCTGATCGGTTACGAATTCAAGGACGGTGTTCCAGCGGAAGCCCGGACATTGGTCGTGGTGCCATCGCTTATCGGCTCGCGCGACGATGTCGAGGAAAACATCCGCAACATCGAGATTCATCACCTCGCCAACATGTCGGGCGAAATCCATTTCGCCGTGCTCTCGGATTGGCCCGACAGCCAGGCCGAGATTTCCGTCGGCGACCGTGAGATCTACGACTATGCCCGCCGTGAGATCGCCAGGCTCAACCAGCGTTATCCGAGCAAGGGCGCGCCGCTCTTTTACCTGCTGCATCGCCGTCGCCTATACAATCCGGCGCAGGGCTGCTGGATGGGCTGGGAGCGCAAGCGCGGCAAGCTGCATGAGTTGAACATGCTGTTGCGCGGCGACGGCGACACCACTTTCCTGCCGACCGATACGCCGTTGCCTGATAACATCGTTCACGTCATGACACTTGACGCCGACACACGCATGACGCGTGGCGTGGTCACCAAGCTTGTCGGCAAGATGTGCCACCCGCTCAACCGGCCGGAATTCGACGCCGACAAGCGTCTGGTGACGTCAGGTTACGCCATCCTGCAGCCGCGGGTGACGCCTTCGCTGACGACAGGCGACGAAGCCTCGTTCTTCCAGCGTGTGTTTTCGGCCCACCGCGGCCTTGATCCTTACGTCTTTGCCGTGTCCGACCTCTATCAGGACGTCTTCGGCGAAGGCACCTTCACCGGCAAGGGCCTGTACCATGTCGATGCTATGGAAGCGGCGCTCAAGGGACGCATCGCCGAGAACACCATCCTTTCCCACGATCTTCTCGAAGGCGCGCTGGCCCGCTCGGCGCTGGTCACCGATGTCGAGGTCGTCGAGGATTATCCGACCCGCTACTCGGTCGATGCCTCGCGCCAGCATCGCTGGGCTCGTGGCGACTGGCAGCTGCTGGGCTTCATCTTCGACCCGAAATCGGGCGTACCGGCACTTTCGCGCTGGAAGATGGTCGACAATCTCCGCCGCTCGCTGACGCCGATCTTCTGGGTCATGGCGGCGATCGCCGGCTGGACGCTGCTGCCGTTCACACAGGCCGCCCAATGGCAGGCACTGCTGATCCTCAGCCTGTTCATGGCGCCGACATTCGACATCATCGACGCCATCCTGCCCAAGAATCGCGAAGCGACGCCTCGCGGCCATTTCAGCGCGCTGGGGCGAGACCTGGCCTTCGGGACGGCGATGGTGGCGCTCAAGGTCGTGTTGATGGCGCATCTGGCCTGGATGATGGGCGATGCGATCATCCGTACGATCTATCGGCTTTTCGTCAGCCGCGAGAACCTGCTGGAGTGGCGCACGGCCTCGCAGGCCCAAAAGTCGGGCGGAAACGACCTCGCTGCCTATTACCGCATGATGTATGGCGCGGTGATCATCGCGGCTGTCGGCCTGATCTTGCCGGTCATGACGGATTCGACCGGCGCGTTCGTCGCCTTCGCCTTTGCCATTTTCTGGGCAGGCTCGCCGGCTTTTGCCTGGCTGATCAGCCGCTCGGCTGAAACAGAAGACCGGCTGCATGTCGCACCTTGGGATGTCCACACGCTGCGCACGGTGGCGCGCCGCACCTGGCATTATTTCGAGACGTTCGTGACGCCGGAGCAGAACCACCTGCCGCCGGACAATTTCCAGGAAAACCCAACCGGCGTCATTGCCACGCGCACCTCGCCGACCAACATAGGCGTGTATTTGCTGTCGGTTGTCTCGGCTCGCGACTTCGGCTGGATCAGCCTTGCCGACGCGGTTGCCCGCATCGACGCCACCGTCTCGACGATCGAAAAGATGGAGCGCTACAGGGGGCACCTCTACAACTGGTACGACACCACCACCCTCAGGCCGCTTTATCCGCTCTATGTCTCGAGCGTCGACAGCGGCAATCTCGCCGGTCATCTCGTGGCGGTCGCCGCCGCCTGCTCCGAATGGGCGGAAGCACCGTCGGTGCATCTCCAGGGTGACTTCGAAGGCATTCTCGACATCGTTTCGATCATCGAAGAGAGCGTTGCCGACCTGCCTGACGATCGCCGGCAACTGAGGCCGCTGCGCCAGCGGCTCATCGATCGCATCGACGGCATGCGGCGGGCCGTGGAAACCATCAAGTCGCAGCCGGAAATGGCGTCGATCCGCACCATCAATCTCGCCGTGCTGTCGGGTGAAATCCGCAAGCTTGCAGGCGCAATCCATACCGAGGCGGCCTCGACCAAGAGTGACGTCCTTGCCGACTGGGCCAGGACGCTCGAAGTCACCTGCGAGGCGCATGTGCATGATGCGCATAGCGACGACCAGGCAGTGGCGGCGTTGCGCACCAAACTGATGGAACTGCGCGAGCGCACCCGCAAGTTCGCCTTCGAGATGAATTTCTCGTTCCTGATGCGCAACGAACGCAAGCTTCTGTCCATCGGCTACCGGGTCGAGGAGCATCAACTCGACGAAAGCTGCTACGACCTGCTTGCCTCCGAGGCACGGCTGACCAGCCTGTTCGGTATCGCCAAGGGCGACATCTCGACCGAGCATTGGTTCCGGCTTGGCCGTCCGATCGTCGAGATCGGCTTCCAGGGCGCGCTGATGTCGTGGTCGGGCTCGATGTTCGAGTACCTGATGCCGCCGCTGGTCATGAAGGAGCCGCAGGGCGGCATCCTCAACCAGACCAACAAGCTTATCGTTCATCGGCAGATCCAGTACGGCCGGTCGAAGGGCATTCCGTGGGGTATCTCGGAAGCAGCCTATAACGGCCGTGATCGGGAACTGACTTACCAGTACACCAATTTCGGCGTTCCAGGCCTTGGCCTCAAGCGTGGCCTTGGCCAGAACACCGTCATCGCGCCCTACGCGACGGTGCTGGCGGCGCAGTTTCTGCCAAGCGAGGCAACTGCGAACCTCAGGCGGTTGCGCAAGCTCGGCGCCCTTGGCCGTTACGGTTATTACGACGCTGTCGACTACACGCCGCAGCGCGTGCCTGAAGGTACTGACCACGCAGTCGTCTACAACTACATGGCCCATCACCAGGGCATGTCGATCGTGGCGATCGCCAATGCGATCTTCGAAGGCCGCATGCGCGACCGCTTCCACAGCGATCCCGTGATCGAGGCGGCCGAACTGCTGCTTCAGGAAAAGGCGCCGCGCGACATTCCGGTCGCTACGGTCCGCACTGAAGTTGCCGAGCACACCAAGGACGAGACCGCCGATCACAGCGCCGACACGCGTCTCGTGCTCAATCCGATGCGCGCATTGCGTTCGACCAACCTTATGTCGAATGGCCGCTATTCGGTGATGGTGACAGCAACGGGCTCTGGCTATAGCCGCTGGAACGACATGGCGATCACGCGCTGGCAGCCGGATCCGACCGAAGATCGGCTCGGCACCTACCTGTTCCTGCGCGACATCGAGACGGGCGACTGGTGGTCGGCTACATCGGAACCCAAGCGCGCCACCGGCGAGCAGACCCAGACGTTGTTCTGCGACGACAAGGCGAGCTTCATCAAGACGGTTGGTACGCTGCGCAGCGAGGTCGAGTGCATCGTCGTGTCTGAAGGGAACGGCGAAGCGCGCAAGGTCACCATCTGGAACGACGCGGCCGTCGACCGCCACATCGAGGTGACCTCATTCGCCGAGCTGGTGCTTGCACCCGAGGCCAATGACAACGCCCATCCGGCGTTCTCCAAGATGTTCGTCGAGACCGAGATCACCCACAATGGCAGCGCCATCTTGGCGACGCGGCGTACCCGTGCCGCCAACGAGCCTTCTGTCGTGGCGGCACATTTTGTCACCGATCAGTCGGGGTTCGTGCGCGACACCGAGGCCGAGACCGACCGCCGCGCCTTTATCGGCCGTGGTCGTACCATCGCCGATCCGGCGGCGTTCGATCCAGGTGCGAAGCTTTCGGGCAGTGCCGGCTTCACACTTGATCCTGTCGCGTCGCTGCGTCGCCGCGTTCGCGTGCCGGCCAACAAGAAGGTCACGCTGACCTATTGGACGATCGTCGGGTCTTCGCGCGAAGAGGTCGAGGAAACGGTTGCCAAGCTCGACCATCCCGAGGGCTTCCCGCGCCAGGCCATGCTGTCGTGGACCCGTTCGCAGGTGCAGACGCGTCATCTCGGCCTCAACCTTGCCGATGCCGCAAACGTCCAGAAGCTGGCACGCTTCCTGATCTATCCCGATCCGTTCCTGCGCCTGTCCGCGGACGCCATCGCCTCCGGCCTCGGCCGGCAGTCGGCGCTGTGGCCAATGGCGATCTCGGGCGATTTCCCGATCCTGGCGATCAGGATTGGCGACGTGTCCGACATTGAGATCGTCGCCCAGGCCCTGCGTTTCCAGGAATACATGCGCGCTCGCGGCCTCGTCGCCGATCTCGTCATCGTCAACGAGCAGGCATCGTCCTATGTCCAGGACCTGCAGCAGGCAATTGAAGCGCTGTGCGAGAACAGCCGCCTGCGCGGCAAGGAACTCGGGCCGCGCCAGCACATCTTCGCCGTCCGCCGCGACCTGATGGACGAAGCGTCCTACCGTACGCTACTCGCTGTCGCCCGTGTTTGCCTGCATACTCGCAACGGCACGATCTTCGACCAGATCGAACGTGCCGAGGCGGCTGCGCTTCAGGCGCGCGACGCGCTGGCCGCGGCTCAGGCCACCGACCGGCCGGAAACCTCCGCGCTGCAAACGTCGCCTTCGCGTAACGCTCGCAAGAGCGTCGGCGAAGGTCTTTCGTACTGGAACGGTTTCGGAGGCTTCGATGCCAAAGGCCGCGACTATGTCGTGCGCCTCAACGGCACCCGTTCAACGCCGCAGCCCTGGATCAATGTTATCGCCAACGCAGGCTTTGGCTTCCACACCTCCGCGGAAGGTGCCGCCTTTACCTGGAGCCGCAACAGCCGCGACTACCAGCTGACGCCATGGTCGAACGATCCCGTCACCAACCGTCCTGGCGAGGCGATCTACATCTTCGATCGCGCCAGCGGCAGGACCTACTCGCCGATTGCCGCGGTCGCTCGTGAAGCGGGCGCAAGCTATGAGGCACGCCACGGCCAGGGCTTCTCGACCTTCCGCTCCAAGCGTGGAACGCTGGCGACCGAGTTGACGCATCTTGTCGATCCGAATGATCCGGTTCGTGTTTCGCGGCTGAGAATCGAAAACACCGGTGCGGTGCCGGCCAAGCTCAGGGTCTATGCCTATGCCGAGTGGGTGCTCGGCAACAGCCGGGCCAAGACGGCCCCCAACATCGTCTCTTCGCTCGATGCCGCGACGGGCGCGATTTTCGCCCGCAATACCTACGGCCTCGATTTCGGCGAGCGCGTCGCCTTTATGGCCATGGATGGCAAGGCCAACTCGGTGACATCGGATCGCCATGAGTTCATCGGCAATGGCGGCAACGTCGAGTCGCCACGCGCCGTGACGATCGGTGCTGAGTTGACTGGACGCGTCGAAGCGGGTGTCGATCCGTGCGCCGCGATATCGAGGGATGTCGAGGTGCCTGCCGGCGGTTCGATTTCCTTGCTCTGGCTGCTCGGCGATGCCGGATCGGACGAGGAAGCAAGTGCGCTGGTAGGCCGTCATCTCAAGGTCGATTTCGACCAGCGACTGACTGAGAACGAGCGCGACTGGCGTTCGTTCCTGGGCACGATCGAGGTCGATACGCCCGACAAGGCGCTCGACGCGATGGTCAACAATTGGCTGCCGTACCAGAGCCTTGCCTGCCGCATCCGCGCGCGTTCGGCTTTCTACCAGGCGAGCGGCGCCTTCGGCTTCCGCGACCAGTTGCAGGACACGCTGGCGCTGCTGATGCATGACGCAAGCCTCGCTCGTGAGCAGATCCTGAATGCCGCCGGCCGCCAGTTTGCTGAAGGCGACGTCCAGCATTGGTGGCTGCCGCGCACCGGTGCTGGCGTGCGCACGATGATCTCCGACGATGTCGTCTGGCTGGCGAGCGCGACCGCACGCTACGTTACTGTGACCGGTGATGCTGCGATCCTCAATGAACAACTGCCCTTCATCGAAGGGCAGCAGCTCAACCCTGGCGAGCACGACGCGTTCTTTACGCCGGAGCTTTCCAAGAAGAAGGCGTCACTCTACGAACACTGCGCCCGTGCGCTCGACCTCGCCATCAAGCGTACTGCCAAGAACGGTCTGCCGCTGATCCTTGGCGGCGACTGGAACGACGGCATGAACCGTGTCGGTGAAGAGGGCCGGGGCGATAGTGTCTGGCTCGGCTGGTTCCTGCTGAGAACACTTGGCGAATTTGCCCCGCTGGCCAAGGCCGAGGGCGATTCAAAGCGCGCCAACGCCTGGGATAAGCATGCCACAGCGCTCAAGCGGGCTTTGGAGAATGCTGCATGGGACGGCGAGTGGTACCGCCGTGGCAGCTTTGACGATGGCACGCCGCTCGGCTCGCGCAACTCGGACGAATGCAAGATCGACTCGATCGCGCAATCGTGGAGCGTGATCTCGGGCGAGGGCGATCCGGCACGCTCGCGCACGGCCATGGCGCAAGCGACCAAGATGCTGGTCGACGACGAGCTGAAACTCATCAAGCTGTTCACGCCGCCATTCTCCGCAACCGACAAGGAACCCGGCTACATCAAGGCCTATCCGCCCGGCGTGCGTGAAAATGGCGGGCAGTACACCCATGCGGCAACGTGGTTTGTCATCGCGTTGGCGGAAATGGGGCAGGTCGATGAGGCCTACCGCTGCTTCTCCATGCTGAATCCGGTCAACCATGCGCTCGACGAGGCGTCTGCCGAGACCTATCGGGTCGAGCCCTATGTCGTGGCCGCCGATGTCTATGCCGACGCGTCCAAGGCGGGGCGTGGCGGCTGGACGTGGTACACAGGTTCGGCTGGCTGGCTCTATCGCGCGGCGGTCGAAAGCATCCTCGGCATCAGCCAGCGCGGCGACCGACTGGTCGTTTCGCCGGCTATTCCCAGGCACTGGGAGGGCTATTCGGCGACGCTTCGTTTGGGCGGCGCTGTCTATAGGTTGCGGGTGATCAGGGACAAAGCCGCTAAAGCTGCGAAAGCAGAAGTCGATGGCGTGAAGGGCAAGGACGCGTCCTTTGCCATGCGCGACAGCGGCGAGGTAGAGGTTGTGATCCGCATTCCGGCTTAGCCGGAATGCCCCTGCGTCAATTGGCCGGACATCTTTGTCATCATTTTGCCGCAACGATGCCTTTTTTCGTTAGTTCTCAATTCCTTATCGGATCACAGCAGATTACCGGTCGTAGCCATGTGTTGTTCGATTTTTTTGAGCTGAACGGCTATCTGCGCATTGTCTTGCGGAACTGAGGTCGCTATTTGTCGGCTATTGTGCACTGCACCATAAAGGGACGAACGGGACTCAAGGGGTACCAAAGTGTCGTTGCTTGAAGTTTATTGGAGAGCCCTTCGCTATCTTGCCGCCGACGGCAAGAAAGTGGGGCTGATTTGCGCGGCCAACGTCGTGTTGGCGATTGTCACTATTGCTGAGCCGATCCTGTTTGGACGTATCATCGATGCCATCGCCGGCAAGACGGAAGTCGTTCCGACAATGGCGTTGTGGGCGAGCTTCGGCGCGTTCAACATCGTGGCCTTCGTGCTGGTGGCGCGCGGCGCCGATCGCGTCGCTCATGCGCGGCGCGGCGAAGTGCTGTGCCAGTCCTTCGAACGCGTGATCACCATGCCGCTGGCCTGGCACCAGCAGCGCGGCACGTCGCATTCGCTGCACACGCTCCTGCGTGCGGTAGAGGCACTGTTCAGCCTCTGGCTCGAATTCATGCGCACCCATTTGTCGACAGCCGTGGCGCTGCTGCTGCTGATCCCGACGGCGTTTTCGCTCGACGCACGCATGTCGCTGGTGCTGATCGGGCTGGGCGCACTCTATCTGGCGATCGGCCGGCTTGTCATGCGCAAGACCAAGGAAGGTCAGGCTTCAGTCGAGCGCCACTACCATAACGTCTTTTCCCACGTCTCGGATTCGGTCAGCAACGTCGCTGTGCTGCAAAGCTACAACCGCGTCGGCCAGGAGACTGAAGCGCTGCGCGGTTATGTGAAGGCGCTGATCACCACGCAGAACCCCGTCCTCGACTGGTGGGCTTTGGCTTCGGCGATGCACCGGCTCGCCTCGACGATCTCGATGATGGTGGTGCTGCTGATCGGCGCTTATCTGGTAAGCAAAGGCCAGTTGCGCATTGGCGACATCGTTGCCTTCACCGGCTTTGCTGCCTTGCTGATCAGCCGCCTCGACCAGGTTTCGAATTTCGCCAACCAGATCTTCGACGCACGCTCGAAGCTGGAGGAGTTCTATCGCCTCGAGGATGCCGCCGGCGACAACCGCGAGCCGGAAGGCCTGCGCGAGCTGGACAACGTCACCGGGCATGTCCGTTTTGAGAATGTCAGTTTCGAGTTCCCGAATTCGGGTCAGGGCGTCACCGACGTTTCGTTCGAGGTAAGTGCTGGCCAGACAATCGCCATCGTTGGCCCGACGGGTGCCGGCAAGACGACGCTCATCAACCTGTTGCAGCGGGTGCACACCCCACAGCACGGCCGCATCCTCATCGACGGCATCGATACGCGCACCGTCACCAAGAAGTCGCTGCGCCATTCGATCGCCACGGTGTTCCAGGACGCCGGTCTGCTGAACCGGTCGATCGAGGACAACATCCGGGTCGGCCGCGCCAGCGCGAGCTACGAAGAAGTGCACGCCGCAGCAGCTGCCGCGGCCGCGCAGGACTTCATCCTGTGCAAGAGCGAAGGCTACGACACCAAAGTCGGCGAGCGTGGCGGGCAGTTGTCCGGCGGCGAGCGTCAGCGTATCGCCATCGCCCGCGCAATCCTCAAGAGCGCGCCGATCCTGGTGCTCGATGAGGCGACGAGCGCGCTCGACGTCGAGACCGAGAACCGGGTCAAGGACGCAATCGACATGCTGCGCGATGGTCGCACGACCTTCATCATCGCCCACCGCCTGAGCACCGTGCGCGACGCCGACCTCGTGGTGTTCATGGATCACGGCCATGTCGTCGAAATGGGCGGCTTCAGCGAGCTTTCGGCCCGCAACGGGCGTTTTGCCTCGCTGCTGCGCGCTGGCGGCCTGCTCAACGACGAGGAAGTCCGCCGCGTCACCCATGTTGAGGCCGCGGCTTAAGACTCCTCGACTGCTTTGGCTGGATATGAACGGGGCGCTTCTGCGCCCCGTTTGCGTTCCAGTCCGCGACGTCGGAACCGATTGCGAAGACAACCTCTCAGGGCTATTTAGCGTTCATGACACAGACGACCTCGCAGGCTTGGCGTTTCAGCGACTTGGCCAATCCGACACGCTTCATCTCGCTGGTGGACAAGATAGTGCCTTGGCTTGGCGGCGCCTCGGCATTGGTTCTGGCAACCGGGCTCTATCTCGGCTTTGCCGCGCCGGAGGATTTCCAGCAGGGCATCACTGTCCGCATCATGTACATTCACGTGCCTTTCGCCTGGCTCGCCATGATGTGCTACTCGGTGATGGCGATCGCCGCCCTCGGAACGCTCGTCTGGCGACATCCGCTTGCCGATGTCGCCTTGAAGTCTGCAGCGCCTGTGGGCGCCGTGTTCACCGCGCTTGCGCTGCTCACCGGCTCGATCTGGGGCAAGCCGATGTGGGGCACCTGGTGGGTCTGGGATGCGCGACTGACCTCGGTGTTCGTGCTTTTCCTGATGTATCTCGGCATCATCGCCCTGACCCGCGCGCTCGACGACCCCAGCCGCTCGGCCCGGGCCGCAGCTGTCATCACCCTTGTCGGCTTCGTCAACATCCCGATCATCAAGTTCTCGGTCGAATGGTGGAACACACTGCACCAGCCGGCCTCTGTGTTCCGCATCGGAGGCCCGACAATCGATCCGAGCATGCTCTGGCCCCTGATGACGATGGCGCTTGGCTTTACCCTTCTGTTCTTCACTCTGCATCTAATGGCGATGCGCACCGAGATATGGCGTCGTCGCGTCGTTGCCATGCGCCAGATTGCAGCTCGGAGGGCCGACTGTCAGCAGGCCTGACAGGCTCATCAAGGAGGAAGACCCCATGTGGCCCGATCGTCGAATTCTTGATCTTCTGGGCCTGGAGCTTCCGATCTTTCAGGCCCCGATGGCGGGCCCTGTCGATTCCGAGATGGTGATCGCTGTCTCGGAGGCTGGCGGGCTAGGTGGTTTGCCTTGCGCGTTGATGTCTCCTGAAAAGGCGCGCACCGAACTCGGCATCATCCGCCAGCGGACTTCGCGTCCGATCAACATCAATTTCTTCTGCCATACCCAGCCCGCGGACGATCCCGCGCGCGAAGCCGCCTGGAAAAAGCGCCTCGAACCATTCTATGTCGAACTCGGGCTCGATCCGGCGGCGCCTGCACCGCGCTCGGCACGCGCCCCGTTTGACGAAGAATTCTGCGAGATCGTCGAGGAATTCCGCCCCGAGGTGGTGAGCTTCCATTTCGGCCTGCCGGATGCGGTGCTGCTCGACCGGGTCAAGGCGACCGGTGCCAAGGTGCTGTCGTCGGCAACGACCGCCGACGAAGCGGTGTGGCTGGAGGAACGGGGCTGCGACGCCATCATCGCCCAGGGCGCCGAGGCCGGCGGCCATCGCGGCATCTTCCTGACCGATAACGTCGCCAACCAGCCCGGCACCTTCGCCCTGGTGCCTCAGGTGGTCGATGCGGTCAAAGTGCCCGTCATTGCGGCTGGTGGGATCGCCGACGCGCGCGGTATCGTCGCCGCCTTCGTGCTTGGTGCTTCAGCCGTGCAGATCGGCACGGCCTATCTGTTCTGCCCGGAGGCGAAGGTCGCCGCGCCACACAAGGCAGTGCTGCGTGCGGCCAAGGACGACCACACCGCTCTGACCAATGTCTTCACCGGTCGTCCGGCGCGCGGCATCGTCAACCGTATCATGCGCGAGGTGGGGCCCATGTCGGACGTCGCACCCGCGTTTCCGCTGGCTGGCGGCGCACTGGCACCGCTCAAGGCCAAGTCGGAGCCGCTTGGGTCAGGCGATTTCATGTCGCTGTGGTCGGGGCAGGCGGCACGCCTCGGCCGCGAAATGCCGGCGGCCGAACTGACGCGCGTTTTGGCAGAGGAAGCGCAGGCTTTGCTCGGTACTTTAGCCAGGTAGCCTCAGCTGAACGCCTGGGGCAAAAGCCTATTTTGGCGTCAGCGTGCGCCGCACTGCATCGTGCCAGCCCTTTAGCTTGGCCGTGCGCGTTGCGGCATCCATCGTTGGCCTGAACTGGCGGTCGAGTGCCCAGGCATTGGCGAACTCTTTCGCCTTTGGCCATACGCCGGCGCGCGAACCGGCGAGCCAGGCAGCACCAAGTGCCGTGGTTTCAAGCACGGTCGGTCGGTCCACAGGTGCGTCCAGAATGTCGGCGAGGCGCTGCATCGTCCAGTCGGAAGCGACCATGCCGCCGTCGACGCGCAGCACCGTCTTGCCGTTCCTGGTCTTCCAGTCCTTTTTCATCGCGTCGAGCAGGTCGCGGGTCTGGTAGGCGACGGACTCGAGTGCCGCGCGTGCAAACTCTTCGGGGCCGGTGTTGCGGGTCAGCCCATAGATGGCGCCGCGCGCCTCGGAATCCCAATGCGGCGCACCGAGCCCGACAAAAGCCGGCACCAGATAGACGCTCTGGGTATCGTCGGCATTGGCGGCGAGAACGCCGCTTTGCTCGGCCTTGCCGATTACCTTGATGCCGTCGCGCAGCCACTGCACGGCAGCGCCGGCAACGAATATCGAGCCTTCCAGCGCATAGGTTGTCTTGCCGTCGAGCCGGCAGGCGATGGTCGTCAGCAGCCGGTTCTTCGAGCGCACGATGTCGCTACCGGTATTGAGGATGGCAAAACAGCCTGTGCCATAGGTCGATTTCATCATGCCTGGCTCGAAGCAGGCCTGGCCGATGGTCGCCGCCTGCTGGTCGCCGGCAACGCCGAGGATCGGGATCTCGGCACCGAACAGCGATTTGTCGGTGACGCCGAAGTCGGCGGCGCAATCCTTCACCTCGGGCAGCATGACGACAGGGATTTTCAGGATATCGAGCAACTCGGCGTCCCAGTCGTTCTTCTCTATATTGTAGACCAGCGTGCGCGAGGCGTTGGTGGCGTCAGTCGCATGCACCTTGCCGCCGGTCAGGCGCCAGATCAGGAAGGAATCGATGGTGCCGGCGAGCAACTCGCCGCGCTCGGCCTGCTTGCGCGCGCCTTTTACCTTGTCGAGAAGCCACGCGATCTTGGTGCCGGAGAAGTAGGGATCGAGCAGCAGCCCGGTCTTCCTGGTGAAGCGCGGTTCAAGCCCTTGTTTCTTCAGCTTGGCGCAGAGCGGGGCGGTGCGTCGGTCCTGCCAGACAATCGCATTGTGGATCGGCTTGCCTGTAGCCTTGTCCCATATCACCACGGTTTCGCGCTGGTTGGTGATGCCGATCGCAGAGATTTCGGCCGCATCCTTGCCGGCCTTCTTCAACGCTGCCTTGCAGGTCGAAACCACGCTGTCCCAAATTTCTTCAGGATCGTGTTCGACCCAGCCGGACGCGGGAAAATGTTGGGTGAACTCCTTCTGGCCGACGCCAGCGACCTTCATCGCCGCGTCGAACACGATCGCCCGACTGGATGTCGTGCCCTGATCGATTGCCAGAATGAAACCGCTCATATCCCTCTCCCGCCAGTCACTTGCGTAAATAGGGGAGACGGCACGTGCCGTCTCCCCCAGATGGTTGGTCGGGCGGATACTTCCGCCCTTGCGCTTACTTGCTCCAGCTCTTCACCAACTCGTCGTAGTTGATGGTGACAGGCTTTTCCTTCTCGTTTTCGATCTTCAGCTGCGGCGCGAGATTGCCGGCCTTGACCGCTTCGGCGTTCCAGTAGGCGAGATCATGCTCTTCCGCCATCTTCGGGCCGATGTCGCCCTGGATGCCAGCGCGCTCGAGGCGTTCCAGCACCTTTTCCTGCTCGGCGCACAGCGAGTCCATGGCTTCCTGGGCCGTCTTGGCGCCCGAGGATGCGTCGCCAATCGCCTGCCACCACAGCTGAGCCAGCTTCGGATAGTCAGGCACGTTGGTGCCCGTCGGCGACCATTGAACGCGGGCCGGCGAACGGTAGAACTCGATCAGGCCACCGAGCTGCGGGGCACGGTCGGTGAAGCTCTTGTGGTCGAGCGTCGACTGGCGGATGAAGGTCAGGCCGACATGGCTCTTCTTCACGTCGACAGTCTTCGAGGTCACGAACTGCGCATAGAGCCATGCGGCCTTGGCGCGGTCGTCAGGCGTCGACTTCAGGATCGTCCACGAACCGACGTCCTGGTAACCGAGCTTCATGCCGTCCTTCCAGTAGACGCCGTGCGGCGAGGGTGCCATGCGCCACTTCGGCGTGCCGTCCTCGTTCATCACTGGCAGGCCGGGCTTGACCATGTCGGCGGTGAAGGCGGTGTACCAGAAGATCTGCTGGGCAATCGCACCCTGGGCCGGCACCGGGCCGGATTCGGAGAAGGTCATGCCCTGGGCTTCCGGCGGCGCGTAAGCCTTCAGCCAGTCGAGATACTTGACGATCGAGTAGACCGAGGCCGGTCCGTTGGTGTCGCCGCCGCGCGCGACGCAGGAGCCGATCGGCTGCGACTTCTCGTTGACCTTGATGCCCCATTCGTCGACCGGCAGGCCGTTCGGCAGGCCCTTGTCGCCGTTGCCGGCCATCGACAGCCAGGCGTCGGTGAAGCGCCAGCCGAGCGAGGGGTCCTTCTTGCCGTAGTCCATGTGGCCATAGACCTTCTGGCCGTTGACGTCCCGGCCGGTGAAGAACTCGGCGATGTCCTCATAAGCCGACCAGTTGACCGGAACGCCGAGGTCGTAGCCGTACTTCGCCTTGAAGTCGGCCTTGTTCTTCTCGTCGTTGAACCAGTCGTAGCGGAACCAGTAGAGGTTCGCGAACTGCTGGTCGGGAAGCTGGTAGAGCTTGCCGTCGGGAGCGGTCGTGAACTTGGTGCCGATGAAGTCGGCGATGTCGAGGTTGGGGTTGGTGACGTCCTTGCCCTCATTGGCCATCCAGTCGGTCAGGCTGCGGGCCTGCAGATAGCGCCAGTGGGTGCCGATCAGGTCGGAATCGTTGACATAGGCGTCATAGATGTTTTCGCCCGACTGCATCTGCGTCTGCAGCTTTTCGATGACGTCGCCTTCACCGATCAGGTCGTGCGTGATCTTGATGCCGGTGATGTCGGAGAACGCCTTGGCGAGCGTCTTCGATTCATACTCATGCGTGGTGATGGTTTCCGAAACGACCTTGATCTCCATGCCGGCGAAAGGCTTCGCCGCATCGACGAACCACTGCATTTCTGCTTCCTGGCCGGCGCGGTCGAGCGCCGATTGATCCTTGATCTCGGCATCGAGGAAGGCTTTCGCCTCGTCCATGCCGGCAAAGGCATTGCTTGATCCCAAGAGCAGGGCGATCACGCTTGTTGATGCTAGAATATGGCGTCGCATTAATTTCCTCCCAAACAAGGTTGCATTGCCATTTGGCGCCGCCGCGGGCTTGCGGCGGTCCAACATTTCCCCCTCTAGACGAAGCGGAATACGCCGATCGCGTAGACCACTGCGAGAGCGAGAGCCCACCACAGGTTGGGCCCGATCAGACCCAGCCATGCGAGATGAATGAAGGCGCTGCCGAGCAGCGAAACGAAAAGCCTGTCGCCCCGGGTCGTTTCAAACCGAAGGATGCCGACGCGCGGATTGCCGCCCGGCGAGAAATATTCCCACACGCCCATGCCCACGAGCATCAGGAAGATGGTGATGAAGAAGGCCGCTGTCGGCAGCGTCCAGGCCATCCATGAGAAGTCCATCACAAACGCTCCCTCAGACGCGGCCCAGGGCAAAGCCCTTGGCGATGTAGTTGCGGACGAACCAGATGACGAGCGCGCCCGGGATGATGGTCAGGACGCCTGCCGCGGCGAGCACGCCCCAGTCCATGCCCGAGGCCGAGACGGTGCGCGTCATGATGGCGGCGATCGGCTTGGCATCGGTTGTGGTCAAGGTGCGGGCGATCAACAGTTCGACCCATGAGAACATGAAGCAGAAGAAGGCGGCGACCCCGATGCCGCTTGCGATCAGCGGTACGAAGATCTTCACGAAGAAGCGCGGGAACGAGTAGCCGTCGATATAGGCGGTCTCGTCGATCTCCTTAGGCACGCCCGACATGAAGCCTTCGAGGATCCACACCGCGAGCGGCACGTTGAACAGGCAATGGGCGAGTGCGACCGCGATATGCGTGTCAATCAGTCCGAAGGCTGAATAGAGCTGGAAGAAGGGCAGGGCAAACACTGCCGGCGGTGCCATGCGGTTGGTCAAAAGCCAGAAGAACAGGTGCTTGTCGCCCAGGAACCGGTAGCGCGAGAAGGCGTAAGCCGCGGGCAGGGCGACGGAGATCGAAATCGCCGTGTTCATCACCACGTAGATGATCGAGTTGATGTAGCCCTTGTACCAGGATGGATCGGTGAAGATCACAGCGTAGTTGCGCAGTGTCGGGTTCTGCGGCCAGAGCGAAAAGGCGCCCAGGATTTCCTGGTTCGACTTGAAGCTCATGTTGATGAGCCAGTAGATCGGCAGCATCAGGAAGATGATGTAGATCGTCGGCACCACCCACCAGAAGCGCGATTCCTCACCGCGCCGCCGCATTCGCCGGGCAAGCGCTTCGTCCACGGCGCCGCCATGGACTGCACCCGTCGTGGTCACGGCATCACGCATCATCTTGTCCTTGTCTGCGACCGCTTCCCTTGTCCCCGCCATCTCACTTCTCCACGTCGTAATTTGTCATCACGGTGTAGAAGACCCATGACAGCAGCAGCACGATCAGGAAGTAGATGATCGACATCGCTGCCGCCGGGCCGAGGTCGAACTGGCCGACGGCCATCTTGACGAGGTCGATTGACAGGAACGTCGTCGAATTGCCGGGCCCGCCGCCGGTGACGACGAAGGGCTCGGTGTAGATCATGAAGCTGTCCATGAAGCGCAGCAGCACGGCGATCAGCAGCACGCGCTGCATCTTTGGCAGCTGGATGTAGCGAAACACCGCCCAGCGCGACGCTCCGTCGATCTTGGCTGCCTGGTAAAAGGCATCGGGGATCGACACCAGGCCAGCATAGCAGAGCAGCACGACCAGGCTGGTCCAGTGCCAGACATCCATGATGATGACCGTCACCCAGGCATCGAACGGGTCGTTGACGTAATTGTAGTCGAAGCCGAGCGCATGCAGCGTGTAGCCGAGCAGGCCGATGTCGATGCGCCCGAAGACCTGCCAGATGGTGCCGACGACATTCCACGGAATGAGCAGGGGCAGCGCCATCAGCACCAGGCAGACGGGTACGCCCCAGCCTTTCCTCGGCATGTTGAGCGCGATGAAGATGCCAAGCGGGATCTGGATCGCCAGGATGATCGCCGAGAAGATCAGGTTCCGTCCCATCGCCGCCCAGAACCGGTCGGAATGCAACATCTCCTCGAACCATTCGGCGCCGGCCCAGAAGAACTGGTTGCCGCCGAATGTGTCCTGTACCGAATAGTTCACCACCGTCATCAGCGGGATGACCGCTGAGAAGGCGACCAAAACGAGCACCGGCAGCACCATGAACCAGGCTTTGTTGTTCCAAGTCTTTTCCATGGTTACGCTCCCATCTCGACGCGCCAGGACTTGTCGTAGAGGTTGATGCCGGCGGGGTCGAAGGTGATGTGCGGATCGGCCGGCACATTTTCGTCCTCGCCCAGGATCGCCGCGATCTCACGGCCTTCGAGGCTGGCGCGCACCACCTTGTGGCGACCGATATCCTCGACCTTTCGGATCGTTACGGGCATGCCCTTGGCGCCGAGCCGTACGTATTCGGGGCGGATGCCGAGTTCGATGCCATTGCCCTCGGCCTTGGGCGCGCCGGGCAGGTCGATCACCTGGCCGCCGAGCTTGGCGCGCTTGCCTTCGACGGCCACCGGCATGACGTTCATGCCGGGCGAGCCGATGAAGTAGCCGACGAAAGTGTGCTTGGGGCGCTCGAACAGTTCGGCCGGGGTGCCGATCTGGACGATCTCGCCGTCATACATGACCACCACCTTGTCGGCGAAGGTCAGCGCTTCGGTCTGGTCGTGGGTGACATAGATCATCGTGTAGCCGAAGCGGCGGTGAAGCTGCTTGAGCTGCGAGCGCAGCACCCATTTCATATGCGGGTCGATGACGGTCAGCGGTTCGTCGAACAGGATTGCGTTGACGTCCGAGCGGACGAGGCCGCGGCCGAGCGAGATCTTCTGCTTCTGGTCGGCGGTCAGCCCGCGCGCCTTGCGCTTGGCCCAGCTGGCGAGGTCGATCATGTCGAGCGTCTCGCGCACCTTGCGATCGACGTCGGCTTCGGGCACGCCCCGGTTGCGCAGCGGGAAGGCGAGATTGTCGTAGACGGTCATGGTGTCGTAGATGACCGGGAACTGGAACACCTGGGCGATGTTGCGCTCTTGCGTCGACAGCCGCGTCACGTCCCTGCCGTCGAACAGAAGCTGCCCGTGCGAGGCATGCAGCAGTCCCGAAATGATGTTGAGCAGCGTGGTCTTGCCACAGCCGGACGGGCCGAGCAGCGCATAGGCGCCGCCGTCGTCAAAGCTGTGATGCACTTCCCTCAGCGCGTAGTCCTTGTCGGATTTCGGGTTCGCGCCGTAGGCGTGGCGGATGTGGTTGAGGTCAATGCGTGCCATCTCGCCCTCCTATGCTGCCAGCTGCGATGGCGAAGCGGCCGAGCGGCCATTTGCGTCGAAAACCATGACGTGACGCGGATCGATGAAGACCTCGATGGCTTCATCGGGCTCGAACTGGTGGATGCCGTGCGACAGCATCACCCAGCGTGCGTCTGCGTAACTGAGATGAACGAAGCTCTCCGAGCCGGTGATTTCGGTCACCGAGACCTTCGCCTTCACGCCCACGGCATCAGCAGTGCGCTTCTCAAAAGAAAGATGGTGGGGCTGGAAGCCGATCGTATAGCTGGCGTCGGCAATGCCGGCGAGGTCTGCCGGCACCGGGAGGTCCACCCCACCATCAAGCTGGAAACTGCGGCCGCTTTTCTTCAACACGATGGTGTTGAGCGGCGGGTCGGCAAAGGTCCGCGCCGTGATCAGGTCGTTCGGCTTGCGGAAGACCTCGATCGTCGGGCCGAACTGGGTGATGCGCCCTTCAGACAGTGTCGCCACATTGCCGCCGAGCAGCAGCGCTTCATGCGGTTCGGTCGTGGCGTAGACGAAGATTGCGCCCGTTTCGGCGAAGATCCTCGGCAATTCGGCGCGCAATTCCTCTCGGAGCTTGTAGTCGAGATTGGCCAGCGGCTCGTCGAGCAGCACCAGCCTGGCGTTCTTGACGATGGCACGGGCAAGGGCGGTGCGCTGCTGCTGGCCGCCGGAGAGATTGAGCGGCGTCCGGCCGAGATAGGGGGTCAGCTTGAGCAATTCGGCGGCGCGCTTGACCTCCTGGTCGATCGTGGCCTTGTCGGCCCCGGCAACACGCAGCGGCGAGGCGATGTTGTCGTAGACCGTCATCGCCGGATAGTTGATGAACTGCTGGTAGACCATGGCGATCTTGCGCTTCTGCACCGGCACGCCGGTGACATCGACGCCATCGAACCAAATCGAGCCTGCAGTCGGCTTGTCGAGCCCGGCCATCAGCCGCATCAGGCTGGTCTTGCCCGAAAGAGTCGGCCCCAGAAGCACATTCAGGCTGCCATGCTGAAGCGTCAGCGAGACGTCGCGGATATGATCCACGCCGGCGACCGTCTTCGTAACGTTGCGCAGTTCCAGCATAATTCCTCCTCCCAGAGGCAGACGCAGGCTGTTGCCTATTCCGCCGCGGCGTTGTGCAGGCCCGGGCTTATTCCCTGAAGAAACTCGTCGAGTGATGCGGCCTGCTCCTTGCCGAGCTTCAAGCCCCGCTTGGTGCGCCGCCACAAAATGTCTTCTGATGTCACCGCCCACTCCTTCTCGACGAGATAACGGACCTCGGCCTCGTAGAGGTCGGCGCCGAAATTCCGTCCCAGGTCGGCATCGGACTTGGCAAGGCCGAGCAAGGCCTTGGCGCGCGTGCCGTAGAGCCTGGTCAAGCGACGGGCGAGGCGCATGTCGAGGAACGGGTAGACCGCCTTGAGCTTCACCACTTCCGCATCGAACCCTGTCGCTTCGAACTCGCCGCCGGGCAGGGCTGCCGTAGCTGTCCAGGCTTTGCCCTTCTTGCCCAGCTGTTTTTCGATGATGTCGAGCATGGATTCGGCAAGGCGCCGGTAGGTGGTGATCTTGCCGCCGAAGATGTTGACGATCGGCGCGCGGCCTTCGCCGCCATCGGCCTTCAGCACATAGTCGCGCGTCGCTTCCTGGGCCTTGCTGGCGCCGTCGTCATAAAGCGGGCGAACGCCGGAGTAGGTCCAGACGATGTCGTCGGGTCGCACGGGCTCGGCGAAATATTCGCTTGCCGCATCGCAGAGATAAGTGATTTCGGCCTGGCTGATCCTGGCTGTGTGTGGATCGCCTTCATAATCCTGGTCGGTGGTGCCGATCAGGGTGAAGTCTTCCTCGTAGGGAATGGCGAAGATGATGCGGCCATCCTTGTTCTGGAAGAAGTAGGCGCGCGGGTCGTCGAACTTCTTCGCCACCACGATATGGCTGCCCTGGACAAGCCGCACATTGTGGACGTTGTTCTGTCCCACGGTCTCGGTCAGCACGTGGTCGATCCAGGGGCCGGCGGCATTGACGACGAGGCGCGCCTTGACCTCCTCGATCTGACCGCTGCGCAGGTCTTCGACGCGGATGTTCCAGTGGCCATTGTCGCGGCGGGCGCTCGTCACCTTGGCGCGGGTGCGGATGACGGCGCCCCGGTCGGCCGCGTCGCGGGCGTTGAGAACCACCAGTCGCGCGTCGTTGACCCATCCGTCCGAATATTCGAAGGCACGCGAAAACATCGGCTTGAGCGGCTTGCCGGCGGCATCGCTGCGCATGTCGAGGGTGCGGGTCGGGGGCAGCAGCTTGCGGCCGCCGATGTGGTCGTAGAGGAACAGCCCGAGCCGGATCAGCCAGGCCGGACGCAGGCCTTTTGCATAGGGAAGGACAAAGCGCATCGGCCAGATGATGTGCGGCGCGTTCTTCCACAGCACCTCGCGCTCCATCAGCGCTTCGCGCACCAGCCTGAATTCATAGTGCTCGAGATAACGCAGGCCGCCATGGATCAGCTTGGTCGAATAGGAAGACGTGCCGGAGGCGAGGTCGTTCATTTCGGCGAGGTAGACGGAGTAGCCGCGGCCAACAGCGTCGCGGGCGATTCCGCAGCCATTGATGCCGCCGCCGATGACGAAGATATCGTGGATTTCGAGTCTGCTCACGCCTTCGTCGCCTTTTCGCACTGCAGCAATTTAAGCAATTTTCGAAGCTAGTTTTGAATGAATTCGAACTGAAAATGAATGTCAAACGAAATATATCGATGATCGACGGCCCTGAGAAGACCATGCGAGAGATTCGAATCTCTTGGCGAAATATCGACCAAAGTGAGGATGTTTTCCGTTTTTTTGGCAGCGAAACCTGTCGCTCGCGAACAACGCACGACAATTGCCTAGTGCGTTTTTCGCTTTCGGGCATAATCGGTGAAAACGAAAGGGCGAAAGGGGTAGGCCGGGCTGTCCTGAACGCCGTTAGAGACGGATGACGTAGGCGGCGCGTTTCGCCAAGACATATACCGAATGCTCTATCGCACCGGCTATGGTCAGCAGGCAGCTGTGGTGCGAGAATCTGGCACGCTCCAGGCCGTTCGGCAGGAGAGGCGGCGGATGTTCGAGGAAGGGAGAGACAGGCAACAACAAGGGGCGAAGCGATGTTTCGTGCAGCGTTTGGACTTGCGATTCTGGTGACAGCTATGGCCGCCTCGCCGGCAGCCATTGCCGACGATGCGCAGTTGGCGCGAGGCGAATACCTCGTCACGATGGGCGGATGCACCGACTGCCACACCCAGGGCTATCTCTTGGGAAAGCCGGATGATTCGAAGTATCTTGGCGGCTCGGACGTTGGTTTCGAAATCCCGGGGCTGGGTGTCTTCGTCGGCCGCAATATCACGCCCGACAAGGAAACCGGCATCGGCGACTGGACGGCTGAACAGATCGTCGCCGCGATCCAGACCGGGCAGCGGCCGGATGGGCGCCAACTGGCGCCGATCATGCCGTGGCAAGCCTTGGCAAGACTCACTCCTGAAGACGCTGGCGCAATTGCAGCTTTTCTCAAGAGCGTGAAGCCAGTCAGCAACGCCGTGCCTGGCCCATTCAAGCCGGGCGAAAAGGTCTCGACCTTCACATTCAGGATTTTGCCACCGGGTGAGACCGCGGCGGCCGCGCCCAAGTGAGTCAGCCCTCCGCGTGGCTGGTCGAAACGCAGATCGCCGAAGGCCGCTGACAGCCTCCGGCGATCGTCATGCTGAGTCTCAGTGCGCGAAGAAGGCGAAGCGGATGATGAACAGCGCTGCCACAAGCCACGTCGCTGCGTGCACCTCACCGGGACGCCCGGTCAGAAGCTTCAGTGCTGCGTAGCTGACGAAGCCGAAGGCCAGGCCGTTGGCGATCGAGTAGGTGAACGGCATCATCAGTGCGGTCAGCGCGGCAGGCGCTGCCTCGGTGATGTCGGCCCATTCGACCTCGACCAATTCGCGCATCATCAGGCAGGCGACGTAGAGCAGGGCAGGCGCCGTCGCATAGGCCGGCACGGAGCCTGCCAGGGGCGAGAAGAACAGCGCGGCAAGAAACAGCACGCCGATGACCAGGGCGGTGAGGCCGGTGCGGCCACCGGCCTGGACGCCTGAGGCGCTCTCGACATAGGCGGTGGTGCTGCTGGTGCCGAGCAGGGAGCCGGCGACGATCGCCGTGCTGTCGGCCAAAAGCGCGCGGCCGAGGCGATTGGGCTTGCCGGGTTCGATCAGCCCGGCGCGCTTGGCGACGCCGATCAGCGTGCCGGTGGCGTCGAACACTTCGACCAGCACGAATACCAGGATGACGTGGACCAGGCCGGCATGCAGCGCGCCCATGACGTCGAGCTGCAGGAAGGTTGGCAGGATGGAGGGCGGCATCGAGACGATGCCATTGAACTGGCTGACGCCGAGTGCCATCGAGGCGATGGTGATGACCAGGATGCCGATCAGGATCGCGCCGCGCACCTTGAGCGCGTCGAGCGCCGCGATGATGAAGAAGCCGGCGACGGCAAGCAGCGTTCCGGTCTGGCTGAGGTCGCCGAGCGTCACCAGGGTTGCCGGGCTGGCAACGACGATGCCCGAGCTTTTCAGCGCGATGATGCCGAGGAACAGGCCGATACCGGCGGCGATGGCGCTGCGCATCGAGTGCGGGATACCGGCGATGAGCCAGCTGCGCACGCCACTGATCGTCAACAGCAGGAAGATGACGCCGGAGATGAAGACGGCACCGAGTGCCTGCTGCCAGGAAAAGCCCATGGCGCCGACGACGGTGAAGGCGAAGAAGGCATTGAGACCCATGCCCGGCGCCATGCCGATCGGCCATTTCGCCACCAGCCCCATGATCAGCGAGCCAATCGCTGCGGCAAGGCAGGTGGCAACGAACACCGCGTTGCGATCCATGCCGGTGGACGACAGGATCTCGGGGTTGACGAAGATGATGTAGGCCATTGTCAGGAAGGTCGTGACACCGGCGATCACTTCGGTCCGGACCGATGTGTCTTGTTCCTTCAGGTTGAAATACTTCTCGAGCACTCTTTGCTTCCTCCCATGCGGTGCGGGAGCGGCCGTCCGTCACGCGCAGGGCTGCAATGGTCCATGATCCTGAGCGGATCGGAGAACCCGTGGCCTTGCCGAGCGTTGCTGCTCCTCACACCTGTCGGCTCTGACGCTGTCCCAGCGTGTCCATCCCAAGCCGACCGTGACCGATAATTTGACGCAAGACATGATTGCCTTGAGCAAACCGGGCCAATTTCTGCCCGTTGCTTCGATCGCACAAGTGGCAGTTGCTAGAAGCAGTTTCGCGTTTTTGTTGATGGATCCCGCCAGTTCGGACGATGTCCTCAGGCGAGGCACGCCCGCCCGGAGGCCCTGTCGAACAGATGCAGAGCGTCGTCATCGAACAGAAATACCGCAGCGTCACCTTGTCCGAGCTTGGCCCGAGGCGCAAGGCATGCGGTGAGCTTTTGCTGGCCGATGCGGGCGGTGGCGACCAGTTCGGGCCCGGTCAGTTCGACCACCTCGATTCGAGCCGGAAGGGCGTGGCCGCCTGATTGATCGGCAGATGCCAGTCTCAGGGCTTCCGGTCTGATGCCGAGCGCAAGCTGCTTCCCATCAGATGCCGCCGGTCTGAACCGTTCCGGCAGAGGCAACCGCACATCCGAACCGACAATCGAAAGTGAGCCGTTGTCGACCTCGACATCGAGGATGTTCATTGGCGGGGAGCCGACGAAACCGGCGACATAGAGTGTGGCGGGATGGTTGTAGATCTCTTCCGGGGTGCCGAGTTGCTCGATGCGGCCATCCTTCATCACCGCGATGCGGCTTGCCAGCGTCATCGCCTCGATCTGGTCGTGGGTGACATAGACGACAGTCGTCTTCAGCATCTGGTGCAGGCGCTTGAGTTCGGTGCGCATTTCGAGCCGCAGCTTGGCGTCGAGATTCGACAGCGGTTCGTCGAACAGAAACACCTGTGGCTTGCGCACCAGCGCCCGGCCGATGGCGACGCGCTGACGCTGGCCGCCGGAGAGCTGGCTCGGCTTTCGGTCGAGCAGGGGCTCGATCTGCAACAGCCTGGCCGCCTCCTGGACGGCCTTGTCGCGCTCGGCGACAGGAACCTTGCGCATCTCAAGTCCGAAACCGATGTTCCGCCGGACGCTGAGATTGGGGTAGAGTGCATATGACTGGAACACCATGGCGATGTCGCGGTCCTTGGGATGAACCCCCAGGATGGAACGGTCTGCGATCCGGATATCGCCGCTCGTTGCTTCGGCGAGTCCGGCGATGATGTTGAGCAGCGTCGACTTTCCGCAGCCCGACGAGCCGAGCAGCACAAGGAACTCGCCGCTCTGCAAGGCGATGTCGATGCCTTTCAGCGTTTCCACCGCGCCGTAGCTTTTGCGGATGTTCTGGATTTCAAGCGCACTCATGCAACGTCGTTCCTAAAATCCGGCAGGCTGCCGTAGCTGCGGGGCAAGGTGGAAATGGCCCGCGACGCGATCTGGACCCCGGCAGCAAGGCAAGCAGCGAGCGGCTGGTCTTTGGCAAGGGCGGCAAGGAAGGCGGCGTTGAAGACGTCGCCGGCGCCAATGGTGTCGATCACCTTGACGGCCGGCGCTGCCGCCAAGACCAGCTTGCCATCGGGACCGATGGCAATGGCGCCATCCGGCCCGCATTTGACGACCAGGATCGCGCCGGTTGGCATGCTCGTCCAAAGTGCGGCGGCCGCTTTGTCAGGGTTGTCGAGGCCGGCAAGTGTTGTCGCCTCGACCTCGTTCAAAAGTGCGCAGTCGCAATGCGAAAGCCATGCGCGCGTCAAGGCGCAGTTCTCCTCAGTCCAACCGTCGGGCGGCCAGCCGGTGTCGAGAACGACCGAGATGCCGTGGCCATGCGCCCAGTCGAAGAAGGCGTCATATTCACGTGCGAGGTCGGTTGTCAGGAATGCGCCACACAACAAGGCATAGCCGCCGGACAGGTGCTCGCCATCGAGTACCGAAAGCGTGTCGGCAAGGCTGAAGCGGGGCAGGTGACCATGCGTGGTGAAGAAGGTGCGCTCGCCGTCGGGATGGGTGATGCCGACCGAAAGCGTCGTGCGCTCGGCAGAGACCGGCCATTTGGCCGCCCGGTCGCCGAAGGCATCGCGCAGCCACAGGCCGAACTGGTCGTTGCCGACATTGGCCGCGATCTCGAAGTCGATGCCGAGCGCCTCCCAGGCAAGAGCGCTATTGCCCGCCTGGCCACCGACCCGCAATTCGTCGTGGTCGACGATGATCTCGGTGCCCGCCTTGGGCCAGGGGGCCGTGGGGCCCAGAATGAGGTCGACATTGACGTTGCCGATCACCGCAAGCGGACGCATTCATTCGCTCCGCGTGATCTTGGTCGAACGCACCGGCGTGCCGGCGTTTTCTACATGGGCGTCGGCGAAGGCGATCATCAGGCGCTGCGCCGTCGGCAGCATGGCAAAGATGGCGTCCATGCCGGTGGCCGGCTTGAAGGCAAGCATGGTCGCGCCCGCCACTGGCGCCTCGCCCGAGGAATCGAAGATCACGACGGGTGCGCCGGTCTCGACGGCCGAGATAGCCATGGCGGTGACGAGCGTCGCCGTCGGATCCTTGCCACGAAACAGCACCACGCCGATGTCAGGCCCCAGCATTTCCATCGGCCCGTGCCGCAGCTGTCCGCCTTCGAGCGAAAAGCACGGGCGCCGCGACAGCTCGGTCAGGCCAAGCGCCAGCGCTTCGGCAACGCCCTGCAGGCGACGCCCTGAAGTGACGACGCTTCTGACATTTTCTAATGCTGAGAGGGCTGGGCGGATGTCGATGCTCTCAGGCGCCTGGAGCGCAACGAGCGCGCCGCTCGGATGCTCGCCAAGGGCGGCGAGGATGGCGAGGTGAAGCGCGAGGGTGACGGTCAGGCTGCGGGTCGCGGCAAAGGCTAGCTCGGTGCCGCCGACGCCGACCAGCGACGGCGCTGTCCGGGCGAGGAACGAACCGGCCTCCAGTGTCAGTCCGAAGGTCTCGGCATTGCCGCCTGTCTCGGTGAACCAGCGCACCACCTCGGCACTTTCGCCTGACTGCGACGTCATGATCACCGTGCGGCCATCGAGCGCCAGCGGCTGGCCGAGTTGCTCGGACAGCGGCACGGCGATGGCATCGATGCCGAGCGCGCGATAGAGCGGCTCGACGGCGCGGCCGACGGCGTGAGAGCCACCCATGCCGAGCAGGAGCAACTGGCCGGTTCTTTCGAGTGAGGCAGCCACCCTGGCCGCCATCTCGGCGGCTTCGGCGAACGATGCCAGCGCATCGCCGTGCTGGCGCGCCATTTCGCGGTCGATCGCCACGAGGCCGGCAGGTCTGGTCGTTGGTGAGGTCATGGTCATCATCCTTTCACGCCGCCGCTGGTCAGGCCGGAAATCAGGGCGCGCTGCATGACGAGCCCGATCAGCACCGGCGGCAATGCTGCCAGCACACCGGCGGTGGCGATCAGGCCGTAGTCGGAGACACGGCCACCGGCGAGGTCGGCGATGGCGACCGTCAGCGTCTTGGCGCGCAGGTCGGAGGTGAACAAAAGCGCGTAGAAGAACTCGTCCCAGGCAAGCAGCAGCGCAAATAGCGCCGAGGTGGCCACCACGGGCGCTGCCAGCGGCAAGGTGATGATGCGCAGCGTCTGGAACAGGCTGGCGCCGTCGATCATCGCGGCTGACTCGATTTCGCGCGGGATCGAATCGAAGCCCGACTTCATCAGCCAGGTGGTGAACGGGGCGAGGATCGTCAGGTAGACGAGGGCCAGTCCGAAGATGTTGTTGAGCAGGCCGAGCCAGGCCAGGCCCATGTAGAGCGGCACGGCGAGCGCCACCGGCGGCAGCATGTAGGTGGCGATCACCACCGACAGCGACCAGCCGACAGCCGGCGTGCGCGAAACCGCCCAGCCGGCTGGGATCGCCAGTGCGATCGCTGCGATCGTTGCCATGCCGGCGATCCTCAGGCTGTTGTAGAGCGAAGCAACAAAGGATGCGCCGGCGGAGTTTTCGACGGTTGAAAGCAAAACGGCATAACGCGAGAAGTCGACCTCTTGCGGCCACCAGCGCAATGGCTTGGCCGAAAGGTCCGCAGCCGGCGAGATGCTCATGATGAACAGCCACAGCACCGGCGCCAGGATCACCACTGCCAGCAGAAGTGCCGAGGCATAGATGAAGGCGGTGAAAAGCAGGCTCTTGCGTTCCATCAGGCGGTGCTCCCCGCAGCTTTCCGGACCAGGGCGGCATAGGCTACCGCCAGCACGGTGACCAGCAAAGTGACGATCAGTGCCAGCGAGGCGCCGGAGCCGGCGCGCTGGAACGAAAATGCCTCCTGGTAGACGAGGATCGACAGCGTCCGCGTTGAATTCGCCGGCCCACCCCGGGTCATCACCCAGATGATGTCGAAAACCTTGAACGCCTCGATGGTACGCAGCACCAGCGCCACCAGAAGCGGCCCGACGAGATAGGGCAGGATGACGAAGCGAAACCGCGCGATCGGCCCGGCACCGTCAACCATCGACGCCGCGGTGATGTCGCGCGGCACGGCCTGGAGTGCTGCCAACGCAATGAGGGCAACCAGGGGAAAATTCTTCCAGCAGTCGGCAACGATCAGCGCCGCGAGTGCGGTATTGGGTTCGCCAAGCCAGGAGCGATAGGCGTCGAGCAGGCCGACCTGGGTCAACGCCGCGTTCAATGCGCCATATTCGGGATTGTAGATCAGCCTCCAGAGCGTGGCGTTGACCACCGTGGGCAAAGCCCAGGGCAGGATCATCAGTGCACGCAGTAATGCTCGACCGCGAAACTGCTGATTGAGCAAAAGGGCGGCAAGAACGCCGAGCACCATCTCGGCCGCGACCGAGATGACCGCGAACCATGTCGTGGTAACAAGCGTGCGCTGGAAGTTCGTGCCCGAGATCATCCTGGCGTAGTTGTCGAGGCCGACGAAACTGCCCTCTGTGCCGACGAGCTTGGCGTCGGTGAAGGAAAGCCGGACGGTGTCGACGAGGGGCCAGCCGATGACTGATATCATGACCACGAGCAAAGGCAGCATCAGCAGCCATGCGCGGGTCGTCATCCATGAGCCCGACATGAGGCGACTCTTTTCACTACTTGAAACGAAAGGGCCGGGCGGCCGGAGCCGCCCGGAAGTTTGGGGCAGTAAACCTCAGAGGCCGCTGTTTTCGGCAGCACCCTTGAGGGCGTCTTCAGGCTTGGCCTGGCCGAGCAGCGATTCCTGGATGGCCTGCTGCAAGGCCGTCGACAGCTCCTGGTACTTCGGTGTCGTCGGGCGCGGATACATCGCGGCAAGGCCGAGCTTGGCGGCGGCGATCAGCTCTTCCTGGCCCTTGGTGACGGCGGGATCGTCGTAAGACGAGGCCCAGATCGGCAGGCTGAGCTTGGCATACTGGTTCTGCGTTTCCTGCGAGGTCATGAAGGTGATGAACTTCCAGGCTTCCTCAGGATGCTTGCTCGCCGAAGTGATGCCGAGGCCCATCGAGCCGTTGACGGCCGAGACTTCGCTCTTGCCGGCGACACCCGGGGCCGGCACGACGCCGACCTTGCCGGCGACCTTGCTGTCCTTGGGGTCGTTGGCCATGTTGTACATGTAGGTCCAGTTCAGCGCGAAGGCGGCTTCGCCGTTCTGGAACACCTTGCGCACGTCTTCTTCGAGGAACTCCTTGGAGTTCGGATTGGTCAGCCCTGAGGTGTAGCTCGTCACCATGTAGTTCAGCGCGTCGAGCCCGCCGCCGCTCTGGAACGCCGGCTTGCCGTCCTTGAGGAACTCGCCGCCATAAGCACTGACCAGCGTGGTGTAGTCACAGATCGCAGCTTCCGCCTGCGACCAGCTCCACGAGATCGGCGTGGCCAGAAGGCCCTTGTCCTTGATGATCTTGGCCTGCTCGGCCAGTTCGTCCCAGGTCTTGGGTGGGGTCTTGATGCCGGCCTTCTCCAGGATTTCCTTGTTGTAGAACAGGTACTTGGTGTCGAGGATCCAGGGCATTCCATAAGACTTGCCGTCATAGTTGACGGTCGTCCAGGCGCCCGGCAGCACGCCCTTCTTCATCTCGTCGGTGATGCGCGAGGACACGTCGACCAGCACCTTGTTGGAGGCATACTCCGCCGGCCAGATGACGTCGAACAGCACCACGTCGTAGCCGCCGCCCGAACCCTGGGCCAGAACCGTCTTGTCGTGCAGCCCCTCGTAAGGCACGAATTCGAGGTTCACCTTGATATCGGGGTTGGCCTTGGTGAAGGCCTCGGCCATCGCCCGCACGTCTGCCTCGCTATATGCAGCCTGCGCCATGAACAGCGCGTTGATCGAGGTTTCGGCGAACGCATGGGGCATGAAGGCGCCACTGACGAAAGCCGCGCCGAGCAATGTCCTGCTAATAGATTTCAACATTTGATCCTCCATTTTTTGACTTTGGCAAAAATTCGCGATGCCTGCTGTGCCCGCATCTCCTTGTGAATGGCGTCGCATGACGGTCCTTTCCCAAGCGATGTCCTGGTCGAAAGCGCGACGGCTCCAGCCGTCATTAATTCCCCGGAACTCTCACGGCTCCTTATTAAGTCAACTGACTTGACTTATTACTTCTGCAATTATCTATTGGAGTCAAGAGGGGAAACACAGGTGAACGATATCAGCCCGATCCGAGCCACCAGCGGCACCAATCAGGAAGGCACCAGCGCCCACAATCGCCGTGTCATGATCGATGCGTTGCGGCTCAACGGCGCGTTGTCGCGCGCCGATCTGGCGCGCGCGACGCAACTCACCAAGCAGGCTGTCTCCAACATCATCGATGAACTGGAGCGCGACGGTTTTGTCGTCTCGCTCGAGGCGGTGAGAAAGGGCAGGGGCCAGCCCTCGACGCCCTACCGGCTCTTCCCGGAAGGTGCGTTCGCCATCGGCTTGCAGATCGATCGCCATTTGACGCGTGCGGTCGCCGTCGATCTGGTCGGGACAGTCTTGGCGCGTGCCGAAGCGAACCTGCCACCAGACGATCCCTCAGGTGGGGTCAAGATCATCCTTGGCTTGATCGAGGGTATCAGGGGCGAACTGGCAATGATCTCCGAGCAATCGGAAAAGCGTCTCGTCGGTCTCGGCGTCGCCATGCCCGGCCCTTTCGGGCTGGAGGAGTTCGGCGACAACAAATGGATGATGCCGGCGTGGCAGAAATACCCGCTTTTGGAAACGCTGGCGGCGGGCACCGGCCTCGATGTCAGCCTTCAGAACGACTCGGCCGCCTGCGCAATTGCCGAACGCATGGTAGGGGCAGCACACGGCCTCGATCACGCCGTCTGCCTCTATGTCGGCTATGGCATCGGCGCAGGTCTCATCCTCAATGGCGAGCTCTACCGAGGCAGCTACGGCAATGCCGGCGAGATCGGCATGGCGCTGCTTTCGCCACGCGGTGCCGACGGTGCTGTTCTGGAACACCGGGCGTCGCTCGCCTCGCTCTACCAACAAATCGAGCTCAATCCGTCGGACGCCGACCTCTATGAACATGTCGCTGCGCTGGCTGAAGCCAAGGACCCGGCACTGCTTGCCTGGGTCAACGCCGCCGCCCAGGATCTACGCTGGTCCATTCAGCTCATCGAAACGATCTTCGACCCGCAGACAGTGATCCTGACCAGCGGTGCGCCGGAGGCTTTGGCGCGCCTGATCCTCCAGGCGATCCTGCCGCTGCCACCGTCAATCGCCAACCGCCCGGACCGCGCCTTGCCGCGGCTGCAACTCGGCATCACCGATCCGTGGTCGATCGCGCTCGGCGCCGCCGCCGAGCCGATCAGCCGTGCTTTCGATCCACGCTTTTCGGCAATTCTCAAGACACGCACCGATGGCCTTTGAGGACTGGAGTTTGCCGCCAAATTCTCTCCAATGAAAATAAATTGACAGACGGGCAAATGTGCGATTGCATCGCCATTGCCTGATGATGCGGAAGCGCGAGCGTTCGCTCAGGCTGGGAGGCCGACGATTAAAGCCGGTTTCCCCGAGTGCATGATCAGAGCAAGCCCGCTCAACCTACAAGTCGATGACGATCCGGAACTCGCAATTCCAGGGACAGGGCTCATAGCGCGACAAAGCTGAACCGCAGCTTCGTCGAGTTGAATGAGAACCGACCTGGAGAGAGTTCACTCGCCGAAGTGACCTTGCCGCAATTTCTGCATCACCTGTGCGCCCAGATATGGGGAGGACGTCAAGGCGCGTGTCCGCCCATCTAGCAGTGGCTAACAAATGTCGCCGGGCAAAGTTTGCCTAGGTCGGCAGTAACGTCAGTCAATTGCTTTCGGGCAGAGCGATAGATGTCGGCTTCGCGCCCATGCCGGTCATTGAGGTCAGATCTGCCCTTGCCTTAGAGCTACCGGTTTCGCTAATTTCGGCCTTGGTTTGACACGATCATGGGGCCTTGGTTCTTTATCCCTCAAGCACCTTTAGGTGCTTTTTTCCTGCCTCATTTAAGCTGCGGCAGGGCCGGCGGCTTCCTCGTGATGAGAAGCTCGGCCGGATGCTTCAGCACGAACTGGTTGTCGGCGACGATGTAATTGTCGGCATGCATGCGCGCTATTGGCTGGTAGACCTCCGGCCGGACATAGCGGCCGCGCTCGTCCATGCATTCGTCGCGGACATACATCTGCATGACCTCGCCAATGACGATGGTGCGTCGGCCATAGTCGAGGATCTGCGACACCTTGCACTCCATGGCGCAAGGCGATTCCTCGATGCGGGGTGCTGCGACCTTGACCGACGGCGTGCTGGTCAGACCGGCGAACTCGATCTCGTCGACGTCGCTGGGGAAGTTGATGCCAGTGACGATCATCTCGCTGGCGATGGCCATGTCGACCATGTGGACGACGAACTCGCCCGAGCGCCTGATGTTGGCGACGGTGTCCTTGGCGGTGCCGTCGGGACGGGTCTCCATGCCGAGGATGAGCAGCGGAGGCTCGTGCGAGAAGACGTTGAAGAAGCTCATGGGCGCGGCATTGTTGCAGCCGTGCTCGTCAATGGTCGTGACGAGCGCGATGGGGCGCGGACCGACGAAGTTGGAGAGCAGACGGTAGCGGTCGTTCTCGGGCAGTTCTGCGAAATCGAAATCCATGATCAGCTCCGCCGGATCGCCAAATAGGCGGTGCGCTCACGCTCATTGGCTGGAAACAGTTTGGCCGGCGCATAGCCAGAGAGCTTGCCTAGGTAGGGTTTGGGCAGCGGATATGCCAAATCGCCAACCTTGGATGTGCGCAGCCGCATTCCCACGATTGCTTCGGCAAACTTGATTGCAGCAGCCACGCCGTCGATCACCGGAACGCCGAGCCGTTCTTCCAGGTATTTCGCCAGGTCCGCCATGCCGGCGCAGCCGAGAACGATTGCTTCCGAGCGATCATCACGTAGCGCTTCCTCGCACTCGCCCAGGATGATTGCACGAGCGCTGGACCCCGGCTTTTCAAGCTCCAGCACGGGGACATCGGTTGCCCGCACGCGCCGACAATGGCCCTGCATGCCGTAGTTGCGAACCAGCTGTTCGGAGATGACGCGGGTGCGTTCGAGTGTCGTGACGATGGAGAAGCTGGTGGCGACAAATGCCGCCGCATGCATGGCCGCTTCCGCAATGCCAATGATCGGAGCTGCGGTGATCTCTCTGGCCGCGAGCAGCCCCGGATCGCCGAAGCAGCCGATCACATACGCGTCGGCGGCATCCCCTTCCAGTATCTCATCGATGGTGCCCAGGACGCTCAAGGCTTCGTCGTAGTGCCCTTCGATCGATGCCGCGCCGGACCGGGATGTCGCGAGAACAACTTCGGTGCCGCGCGCTGCAACTGCGCGCGCGGCTTCGCCCATAAGCTCGGTCATCGAAGCTGTGGTATTGGGATTTATCAGCTTAATTCGCACTCTTTCTCTCCATAATTGTATACAATTATTTGCCAGTCTTGGGCTCTCGACGGAGCGCGATAGCTGGTCTCCGAAATGTTGCATGCCAGTTCGGTCCGCAGCGTTGCAGACGAGGCAAAGCTAGCTTTCCAGCAAAGCGTCGCCGCTAGCCTGGCAACCGCCAAGCTTTCTTAGAGCTCTATTGGCCCCGGCTCGGTGAAGAGGCCGGCTCTCCTCCGTCGATCACGCCATGCGCGCAACTTCCTTTCGAAAAATACGATATTGACGTAACATTGTATACATGCCTAGAATGATATGTCTATACAAGTGAGCGCTAATTTCCGCAGCGGAAGTTTCAAGGCGCCAGGGAACGACCATCAAAGAGAGGAGCTACCCA
>NZ_JAFLWW010000019.1 GCF_018555685.1 Aminobacter anthyllidis | reverse complement strand
GGTTGGGAGGGCTGTTCGTCCGCTTCCTGATCGACTTCATCAGGGCGACGCCAGTGCTGGTCTGGCTCTATTGCCTGTATTTCATCCTGCCGTTTTACGGCATTCGCCTTGGTGCGCTTGCCACAGGCATGATCGGGCTCAGCCTCTATTACAGCGGTTATCTCGCCGAGGTGTTCAAGGCCGGCATCGATGCCATCCCCAACGGTCAGGCGGAGGCCGCAAGGGCACTTGGGCTCGGCAGGATCGATATGACCGTCTTTGTCATCGCCCCGCAGATGCTGCGCAACATCGCAGCACCCATGGGTAACTACTTCGTCTCTATCCTCAAGGCGACGCCTTATCTGGCGGTGCTTGCGGTGCCGGAGATGCTGGGACGTGCCTTCGACATTGCCTCCGAGACCTACCGCTACGCCGAGCCGCTGACGGTCGCGGGCCTGATCTTTCTCGGTCTCGCACTCCTCATCTCGTTGGCCATCAAACGGCTCGAGACCCGCCTGCTGGGACCGACAACCAGATAGCCGGCAGGCCGGTAACCCCAACGGCTGACTACGCCCTCACAAAAACAAATACTTGGCTCGCTATCTTCAAGCGAATGTAGAGATACTCCATGACCCAGACAGACGACAAACCTGCCGTCCAGATATCCTCGCTCAACAAGTGGTATGGCGCCTTCCATGTGTTGAAGGAGGTCAACCTCACCATCCCAAGCGGATCCCGCGTCGTGATCTGCGGACCGTCCGGTTCAGGCAAATCGACGCTGATCCGCTGCCTGAACGGACTTGAAGCCTACCAGCAGGGAACCGTCACACTTGCCACGATCAGGCTGGGTGACAATGCCAGGGAGACAGCACTCGCCCGTCGCCAGACCGGAATGGTGTTCCAGAGCTTCAACCTGTTTCCACATCTGACCGTGTTGTCGAACTGCACGCTGGCGCTGCGGCGGGTACTTCGCATGCCGCGCAAGGAGGCTGAGAGCCTGGCGCGCCATTTCCTCGAAAAGGTCCGTATTCCCGAACAAGCCGACAAATATCCCGCGCAATTGTCAGGCGGACAGCAGCAGCGGGTGGCGATTGCGCGGGCGCTCTGCATGAACCCGCGCCTCATGCTGTTCGACGAGCCAACCTCCGCGCTCGATCCCGAAATGGTCAAGGAGGTGCTCGACGTCATGACCGGGCTGGCTCACGAGGGCATGACGATGATCTGCGTCACCCATGAGATGGGCTTTGCCCGGGAAGTTGCCGACCAGGTGGTGTTCATGGATCAGGGCAGCATTGTCGAGCAGGCGTCGCCGATGACGTTCTTTTCGACACCCAGTCATCCGCGCGCCCAGTCTTTCCTCAACACGCTGCTGCATTGAGAGGACGGACCGGTGGCAACCGACACACGCATCTGGACGGACATCGACTTCGACAAGGACGGCAAGCAGATATCGTGCCTGCGTTTGCCGTTTTCGAGCGATCGGTCGGCCTATGGCACCATTCCGATCCCCATCGTCTGCATCAGGAATGGCAACGGGCCAACTGCACTGCTTGTCGCCGGCAATCATGGCGATGAGTATGAGGGCCAGGTGGCGCTCAGCAAGCTCGCCCGGCAACTCGATGCAAGCGAGCTCCGCGGCCGCATCATTATCCTGCCAGCATTGAACTATCCCGCGGTGGACGCAGGCAGACGCGTGTCGCCGCTCGATCAGGGTAATCTCAACCGGATGTTTCCCGGCGACGCCAATGGCACACCGACTGACATGATCGCCCACTATGTCTCTGAGGTGCTGCTGCCGCTCGCCGACATCGTCATCGACCTGCATTCCGGTGGCACCTCGTTGCTCTATCTCCCCTGCTGCCTGATCCGCGTGGGCAAGACCGCAGCCGAGACGGCAAGTCTGATCGAACTCATGCGCGTCTTCGGCGCTCCAATCGGCTCGATCAGTGACGGTTCCGGCGGCGGCGGCGCCTCGACACTGTCAGCAATAGCCCAGATGCTCGGCATTCCAGCCCTGACGACCGAACTCGGCGGTGGCGCGACGATGTCACGGAAAGGCGAAGCCCTTGCCCGAGACGGCGTGCTGCGCGTGCTGAAGCACATGGGCATCCTGCCCGACGCTATTGTCGAACCGGCTGATGCAACGCGATCCATGCGGGTCGATGGCAGGCAGGCGTTCACCTACGCGCCCGTCAGAGGGATCTTCGAGCCTGCCGTGGCCGTGGGAGACGAGGTTCAGGCGGGAGATCTTGCCGGCGTCATTCATCCGATTGCCGGGCCGTCCGAGCCTGCCAGATTGGTGCAGTTCGCGAAGTCTGGTCTCGTTGCCTGCCAACGGGCTCCTGCACTAACCGAGCCGGGAGATTGCCTGTTCAAGCTGGTGGTGGACGTTTCGCCTGCAGCGGCTCAAGCAGCGCATACCGGCTGGTCAGCCTGTTGGGCGCATCCGCCGAGCGAATGAAATCGCGGAGCGTTTCCATGTCCCATGATAGCGGGCGGTCGTCTGCATAATGTGCCACGTGCTCGCGAACAGTGCGATAGATCGCATCTGTTCGAGGGGCGCGCCCTTTCTTGCCGGCCAGGAAGTCATGCGCCTGCGCTGCCGCCATCAGTTCAATTGCCAGGATGTATTCGGCGTTGTCGATGACCGCGAGCAGCTTGTTGGCCGCAACGGTTGGATGGGCGAGGAAGTCTTCCTGCAAGCCGGATGTGACACCACCGTCCGTCGCAGCCGGGGCCGCCAGGCGGCGGTTCACGTTGCTCAGCGAAGCGGCGGTATACTGCGCGATCATGAAGCCAGAATTGCAGCCGCCTTCGCTGGCGAGAAACGCCGGCAGATCGTTGACCAGTGGATTGACCAGGCGGTCGATGCGTCGCTCGCTCATGGCCGCCACCTGAGCCAGAGCGATCGTCAGACTGTCGGCAGCCTGACCCAAAGCGGGCGCAACTGCATGCGCCTCTGAAAAGACCAGTGGGTTTTCCAGCGTACCCGAGACAGCAGGATTATCCGTGACGGAAGCCAATTCGCGGTCGACCAGCTGTGCGGAACGCTCCATCACCTCAAGTGCGGCACCATGCACATGGGGTATAGCGCGAAGGCTGAGCGCATCTTGTGTGCGCTGCCCGCGGGCCGCCTCAATCAGGCCGCTGCCCTCGAGCAACCCGCGCAGTGTTGCGCCGACCGCCTCGATACCGGGCGACGGGCGCATGGCGAGGACTTGCTCGTCAAAGGCCGCCATTTGGCCGCCGGCGGCCTCGAGCGTCAGGGCCGCAGCTGCATTGGCCCAGCGCAACAGGCGTTCGACGCGTGCCAATGCCACGCACAGAAGTCCAGTAGCGCAGGCTGTACCGTTGACCAGGCTGAGGCCTTCCTTGGCGCCGAGCACCAGTGGCTCAATTCCAATAGCGGCCAGTGCGTCACCCCCGTTCATCCGACGCCCTGCGACGCACGCCCTGCCCTCGCCGATCAACACCAGGGCAATGTGTGCGTTGTGCGTGAGATATCCCGCCGACCCTCGAGACGGCACCTCTGGGATGCAGTTGCGCTCCAGGAAGCTCAGCAAGTTGAGAACGACCTCTGGTCGCACTCCGGAATGGCCGTGCGCAAAATTGGCCACCTGCGATGCGATGATGGCACGGATGCTGCGCTCCGGCAGCAGATCACCGACCCCGCAAGCGTGGCTGAAAATGATGTTGCGAGAAAGTCGCTGCAGCAAGGCAGGTTCGACCACCGTGTTCGACAGCGCGCCAACGCCGGTATTCACGCCATAGGCGCGAATGCCGTTTTCAACTATTCGCGCCACGATCCGGTTTGCGAATGCGACCCGCTCCCAGGCGGCAGGCGCAAGTGCCAGCGTCTCACCATCGCCGATCCGCGCGATGTCCTGCCAAGTTGGAGATGCGTCGATTGTTATCATGGCATGGTCTCGAAAGGGCTTGGATACGTGTGCGAGATGGCCGAGCCGCTGCTGCGCCGAGCCTTGTTCATGAGTGCAATCGAGCTGGAGAATTGCCTGACACGATACATGACCCGCTTGGTAAGAGGCACCTTCCAAGCGAGTGGCGTCGGTCTTCCATTCTATTGCGGTCGCCGGAGCGATACAGCCCCAGCAAGATTTGTTTGATAGATGAAAGGTCGTAGCAACCAAGTGACAAAAGCGACTTGGATCGGTCGATTATGCAGCAATGAAAATGGAGTGGTCGCAACATTGCGGATGGGCAGACGCTGCTGCCCAGGTCTTCCATCGGGATTGGCGGAACAGGTGGCAAACCCGCGCACTGAACAAGGCAGAACCCGACGAGCTGGAGCCTTGATGAGCATGCCTGCCCGATCACCTCAGGCCGCCGACCGCTGGTGCGTATCAGGCTCAGCGATGGGCGGCTGGCAGAGAAGGTGGTGCTCGCCGAGGGCTATGCGATCATCTGGAGACCGAAGGTCAAGCGCCCTGGTGCGGGTGATCAGCGGCCATACTCACGGAAGAACCTCGGCAACTGAAGGGGCCCGCAACGCTCGATCGGCTTCCACTCATCGGTTCGTAGCCAGGCACCGTTGACGCGGCCGCGCTCCCGGTCCTTTGCTGGGTCGAAGTGAATTCCTTCGAACTCGGCCGCAAAGACGTCAGCGTCGGCTCTGCTCGCGAAGCAATAGAGCCGGTAGTCTTCCTGCTTGCCGTTCGGCCATTTCGCCGTGACTTGCTGGGTGCTCGGGCGAGGCTCGAAGCGCTGGCAGTACCGCTCAAGGAAGTCGTAGTTCTCCATGCAGCAAAGGTCATTCGGGAGGGCGACCTGATGCGGTAGGTTCTTGCGGATATACCAGCGCTTTGAGTTCTCACGTTTCTTCGCGGCCGTCATTCTTCCTTCCAGACCGGAATTCGATTGATCTTGATGGCGACAAGCCGGCGGATCTTCACCCCCACCATCTCCCTGGAGCCGGAGAAAATGCGCTCGACCTTGAGGAACCCATGGCCGCCTGGGACACTTTCGCACTTCATCCGGCCGGAAAGAGAATCGACGTCGACGTCGCCAAACAGCTGCATCAGGTCGGTCGGGTAATAGACGTGCGCTCGCTTGCAATAGGCGCATCGAACCTCGACGAAATCGCGGGCATCGTTCAGCTTGGACAGCGGAAAGGGTGTTGTTCGGTTCGGCTCGGGCATGAGAACGAAATAGGAACAAACTCCTTGCGGAGTCAATTCACATCACGCTAACCTATGGGCATGAGTGACGAGCCAAACACCGCACCGCGCATGCCCGGCGGCATCTATGAGCACTGTTGTGAGCACCCCGGCTACAAGAAGCATGGCGGATGGGGCTTCGCTACAGGCAAGCAAACGCCGCATTGGTTCTGCTACGAGCACAAGCCCGAGGGCAAGAAATCTACGGGGAGGCTCTGCTGATGCCCCTTACGCTTGAAATCCCCGGCGCATCGCCAGACGAAATGCAACGGGGCCTCGCGGCAGCTCAGGCAATCCTCGACATGTACGGCGTGACGCCTGAACAAGGCGATTACTCCACATGGAAGGTCGAGAATGCGCACGAGCCGCTCTATTCGCTGGACGGCGAAGATTTGGAACCCACCAGGGAAGACGAGAGAATTTCGGTCATCTGGTACAGGGCGCAGGAAGCCGCGGTGAAGGCATGCGGCAGAGACCCTGCTCCATATGAACCCGGTGATCATCAGGGTCCACTAGGGTGCAGCCGCGATTGACGGCACCCCCACGCCACGGCAGTCTCCCCCTATGTGCAACCTCTACAATTTCTCATCATCCCAAGACGAGCTGCGAGCGCTTACCAAGGTGCTCGACGACATCGCGGGCAATCTCGAACCATCTATCGACGTCTATCCCGGCCGCAATGGGCCGGTGGTGCGCAACTTCGAAGGGCGCCGGCAGTTGGCAATGCTCAACTGGGGAATGCCCACGGCTTCGAACGTGCAATTTCAGGCGACCAAGGCCCGCGCGGCAAAGCTCGAGGCGAAGGGTCAGACCGTCGATTTCAAGGCACTGCTCGAGAAAGAACCCGACAAGGGCGTAACCAACATCCGACACACCGACAGTAAGCACTGGGTCCCCCATCTCGGCGTCGAGAGCAGATGCGTCGTGCCGTTCACCAGCTTCGCCGAGCCGAGCCCGGTCGAAGGTGACAAAGACCCCCTCACTGGCCGGCATCGCAATTTCTGGTTTGCGCTCAACGAAAGCCAGCCGCTGGCGGTCTTCGCTGGGCTCTGGACGCCTTGGCGTGGCGCCCGCACCATTCGTGATGGCGTGCTCGACTGGCAGGTCTATGCTTTCCTGACCACCAGCCCGAACGCTGTTGTCGCCCCGATCCACGAAAAGGCCATGCCGGTTATCCTGACGACGCAAGGCGAGATTGACACGTGGCTAACGGCACCCTGGTCAGAAGCGAGCAAGCTGCAGCGTCCGCTGCCTGACGACATGCTGACCGTTGTGGATCTTCCGCCGACCCAACTCGTTTCACCTCAATCCCAGGCGTCGTTGATCTAGGAGATTACTCGATGTCGAATACCGGTCACGTCGTGCCTCAGCAGAAGATGCCGAAGCTGATCGTGGTAGCGGCCTTCAACCGCGACGAAGAAGGCGACCTGAAGCCCGCGTTCGATCCGCGCCAGATGCAGAGCGAGGACGCTGCAGTTCGTTTAGCGAAGATAATCGAGAGCGAGCACGCGGGCGTTATCGCCTGGAGCCGTGAAGCTAACTCCGTTATCGGCGAGTATGGCGAACCGACAATCCTCTGCCGGGCCGGTGAGGTGCCCGACATGGAATAACCCTCTGCTAGCCAAAGAGAGTTTCCCGAAAAAAGAATGCGGCTGCATTGTGTACGAATTGGCTAGGCTCCCCCATCCTTGCACGGTGAGGTGCGACGTCGATGCAGGGCCTAAGTCCGAGAGTTGAGTATTGCGTCGGCTGCCACGCCCAAACACGCAATGCAGGCGGCCCGACTTGGCAAAGACCAAGCGGGCCGCTTTCGCTGCGGCTGATCCATGAAGGACAAGCGCCGATCCGCGTTCATACCACCCTGCATACCGACGACCTGCTCGGACTGGATGGCAAAGACCTGCGCAAGTGCGCTGCGAGGATCGGCGGCTGCAGCTGCATGAGTTGCTCGGCGATCCCCGACCCACGTGCCCGCTGCAATTCAGCCAGGCGTTCGAAGGCTCAGGAGCCGAGTTCTTCGCCGCGGTGGAAAAGATGGATCTCGAAGGCATGGTATCCAAGCGCCGCGCCAGCATCTACCGCAGCGGCCCATCTTTGGATTGGGTCGAAGCCAAGACATACATCACAGGCGAGTTCGTCGTGATCGACTATGAGCGCAAACACGGAGCAGCGCCGTCACTTCTTCTGGCCATGGAGGCCGACGACCGCATGACCTACGTCGGGCGTGCGATACCGGCCATCCCCCAGGCAAAGCGCGACGAGCTATGCCGGGCGCTGGAGTTCTTGCACGCAAGCCACTTTGCCACCCCGATAGGCGCCGCGGCAACAAGGCCGCTGTCCGGTCCTAAAGGTCATGGCTAAAGGGCGAAGAGAAGCTTCGGCATGCAACGGTAATTGAGGTCCTCATGCCGAAATGAAATAGGGCCTGCCGGACGGTTGTGTCTGGCAGGCCCTCGTTCGGAGCATAGGCCGGAGGGGGGAGGCTATGCGCCGAAGAACTAGAAACTCTGATAGGCTCATTAAGTTCCAAAAACGAAGGCCCGCCGGAGGGCGACCCTCGGCAGGCCTCGCTGCTGGAGCGCCTGACGGTTCAGGGCGCCGCAAACGAGACGCCATATCAATAGACGACGACTCATCGGTAGTAACTTTTAATGGCATCGCCGACTGTGAGCGAATACCAGGCTTCCGCCCCATCGCTAGGGAGGATGCCATGGGAGGCTCCAACGGGAAGAACGGCGGTACCGCGTTTGATTTCGGCATTATGCGTGGCGTCATCATCAAGATCGCAACATCTGAGGGTTGTCCTGTCGATCTCAGTGAGGTGGCAAGGGCGGTCGCAGCCGATTTCTGCCCCGAAAACGAATATCCCGACGAAATCATCGACGCCTTGGTCAAGATTGCACGACAAACCAAGGCCGGGCGCGACGCTGGGTAGCTTCCGATTCGCAACCTCGCGTTTTAGAGTTCTCTAATATCCATTGGAGACTCCGCGATGTCCGACGGTTCTGACGGTGGCAAAGGAAACGCGCATTCCGCTACGCGGGGGCTGAGGCCGAACGGCTGCATTGATTAAATAAGTAATCCGGCGCATTCCGCGACAATTCCAGTGCTGGCCAGCCCGCGCGGCTGCGGACAGTGCCATACCGAGGGCTCAACCTTGAGGGCACAGCCGCAAATGAAACTGATGTCGTCCCCTCCGCCCTCATTGCGCGGCCTGACAACGGCATTCGACGACATCGCCGGCAAGGATTCAACTAAGGCTTAGGAGGGGGCGGGACGGGATCTAGCAGCGTCGGTTCCTCGGGCAGCGTGCCCTCTGGTGTTATCTCATCTACGACTTTTGGGAGGTCGACGGCTAGGCGGTCAAGAATTTCCTGCCTCGACATGCCCGTTTGCCTGATCAGAGATTCGAGTGTTTCCTCATCGATTGCAGCCTCTACATTTGCAGGACCAATTGGCTGATTTGCCCCCTTCCCCATCCAGGAGTCGACTGCATCGCCCGAGCCAGCAGCCTTCAAGCGGTTCAAGAGATCGCTTAGCCCGCCCATTCCCCCTTTCACAGCTTGATCAAACACGTTCTCGTTTCCCCCGGGATTGTTAGGGTCAGTGTTTGGAGAGCTAACTTTTTTGATGATTTCGCCCAGCTTGTCGCGGTTTTGGTAGGCGAGGATACCCAACGCTGCGAGGGCTATTCGTCCGAGGCCGGCCATTTTTGTCTCCTATGATCATTCAGGCCATGAAGCGCCGCAGCGGCATTTAGTTCCATAGAGCGCCCGGGCGCGGCACGCCTGCGCCACCAAGCACGGAACCGTTTCGGCCCATACCGGTTGTTACACATCAACTCAGGAGGTTGTTGAGATGTTTTTCCGAAGCACACTTGCCGTCGCCATCCTGCTCGCAGGTACCGTATTCACGGCTGCCCAGACTGTGATCGTGACCCCCGAAGAGGAAGTCGTTGTCCGGGAATACGTGAAAGCCAATCCGGTGGTCGTCGAACGTCCATCCAACTTTGAACTGGTGCTAGGAGCGATCATTCCTGATATCCTCAAGCCAGGCGCGCTTGCCGACAACAAGTATCAGTATGTTGTAATGGACGGTCGTACCGTTCTCATTGACCCGCAGACTCGCAAGGTCGTGTACATCATGGACTGACTGGCGAGAGCCCTGATGCAGAAACAGTGCACCAGGGCTTCTGCCAACATCAGGGCTTCTGCCAAGTCGTTTCCTTCCGCGGGCTGTTCATTGGCGCCATGGCTGCCGGTAAACTACTGTTGCCAAAGCGGTGAAACGTTTCCACAGCTCGGCGCTCGTCGGCGGCGATATTTTCCGTCGCATGATCGTGGTGGTGCTGGCCCCTTCGGTGGAAGTATTGGCTCAGCGGGATAGAGGGCGGCCAAAGACCGGCTACTCCGATGGTTCCGTCCCTCCCTTGCCGAGCCCTTGCGTGCAAGACGCCTCGCATTGGTCATTGGATCGATTCTTCGGCTTAAACACCATACTCAGCGATTGAAGCCGCCGGCGTGCGCTGTCGCCGTACGTGCTGTTGCATCGATCTGGTTGCAGAGGAAGATTTGAACCTCGACCGATGGGCTGGCGAGCAGCCTGCTCCGTAGACAGGAACCTTACGCGACACCGCATGTTATCTCAGGAAAGTGGGAGCAAACGATGCCGTACAAACTTGAAATCGCAGCTCGCAAGCCAGCGCGAAACTACCGCGACCCCAATGACAACGTCTCTGGTAAGGCCGCAGAAAACAGGAGTTCTGCGGCCAAGGACGGCAGCACCGAGCCAGTTGATGAGACCAACGAAAAGATGCGTCGCTCAGGTGGCAAAAATGTGCCGATTCCCGGGCCGTCAAGTTTTGCGTCGCCCGGCGGCAGCGAGCAGCCTGGCTACCGGATGAAACGGGCCCGCTTTTGGCAATCTTGACGCTTGGATCGACCGGTCCATGATGTCCAGCCCGTGCTTCCACTCCAGCTTTGCCCTAAATGGGACTGCCAGGATGTGAAGCATCGCCATTCCGGCCAGAATCTGAGCAAACGCAGGAGCGGTCACCGATTTGCCACCTGCTGTGGAGTTGCGCCGCCACTGTCTTAAACGCCAGGACATGACTTGTTTCCCAGACCGCCACCTGATTACGCGCTCGGCCCGCATACGCCTCGTTAGTCCTGACCTTCAACACGCGTGAGTCGGCCAGCATGGTTCCTGGAATCGCCATCCGCACGGTGGCGACAAGGTCCTTCGTTGCTTTCCGGAATGGTAAACCGATCGGCAAACCATGACAGGGCGCATGCCTTGTCGCGGTTCCATCGAAAGGTTAGTCGTCGTTTGGACATCCATGGGGTCGGCCATCTGAATCATCCTCATTGTAATCGCGCGCGGCCCTCGTTTCGCGGCTGAGGACGTTCATAAACCTGGAACGGCCAAGACAGGGAAAGGTTCATGAGGCCCAAATGCATCTCACTCGTTCATCTTCGCTTCGGCCAGAATGCCTGCTTCACGGCAAAACATCTCAAACACCTCGCGGGCCTCATAAGGATCGATCGAACCCGCGGCTGCTGATTGAACGCTGTTTGAGGCGAGATAGAAGAAGGGCCCTCGCCTATTTGGCGGCCATGCGGCGAGGAATTCGAGCGCTTCCGCAAGGGAACTGATAACGCAGATCGCGAGATCGCTCTCCTTCACCCAGATATGTGGCCTGAATTCCATCAAACCCAACGCGCGTAATAAGATTTTGGTTGCGTCATTAGGCCTCCCAGATCGAACGGGTTTTGAACGGGCGCGCGGCCCTTGGAGTTGGCGGCTGGTGTACAACGCAAAGCCCACGTCATTGGCGATCCCGCGGCAGCGGTGAAATCAATGTGCGCACCTCGATCCTGGATTGATGGATCGTGATCGTTGCTTACGAAATTTTCACGCCACTGCGGCACCCTGTGGGCACTACATTGCGATCGAAGCGCGTACGGATGGCGACAGGTGAGTTCAGCAGACATGTTGTAGTTGCCCTCGGGCTGGCCGGGACAATGCGTGTCGTGTCGACGGTGATAGAGGCGAGCGAGTGTCTTGTCGACGAATTCTGGCCGGACGACGTTAGCTCACCTTACAGCGAGGCGTTGCATATCTGCCTGCTCGCGATACGAGGGAAACGGTCTACCGAAGCCGCGCGCCTGGCGTTTATTGCTGCTGCACGCGATTCCGATATTCTGATTATCGGCGGCCAGCAGTAAGCGCAACTGGCCGGTGTTCCTGCCCGCTCTCGGCTCTCTGCCCGTAGCACACTCGAGTTGACAAAGCTGGCCGGGCGAACTCCGACGGTTCTCATTGCGGTCCGATAGTTCGCGTTTTAGGCGGGTGCTAAAGTTCCACGACCAGCAAGCTCCAATCGTCATTTATTCGATGACGCCCCTCAGTTACGAGGACGCACCAGCAGCCGACCGTTTGAAAATGATGGACACCCTGGTTCCCTCGGTGGGACTTGAGCTGACGTCGAATTCCGCCTTGGCGTTCTCAGTCAGCGAGTGCGCTATCAGCGCCCCCAGCTTACCATGCTTGGGCCAGCTCTCCCCTTCAGGTAGGCCGACCCCGTCGTCCGCAACCACGACCCTGCAACCACCACCGTCGACGATGCTGTGTAGCGTTATTGTGCCACCTTCACGGCCGCGGAATGCATGTTTGAGTGCATTGGTCAGCAACTCGTTTACCACCAGCCCTGTCGGCATGGCGACGTTAATCGAGACCGGATAAGTATCCACCTTCATGTCGAGGCGAATACCCTCGACCGCATGCGAGGTCATCACCGCTGACGCGATCTGGCTGAGATAGACGCCGAGATCGACCTCATCCTTCTGCTCGTCAGCGGACAGCGTCTGGTAGAGGATCGCGAGCGCGTTTACACGTCCTGCCAGTCTCTCGAAACGCTTCTGATCCGGCTCGGTCGCATTTCGGGTTTCCAGACGGATCAGCGCAGTGATCATCTGCAAATTGTTCTTCACACGGTGCTGCAACTCGCGCAACAACGTGTCCTTTTCGCGCACGCGCTCGTCGACCGAGCGCGGATCCTCAGTCTCGCCATGAGCCGACACGTCGACAAGCGCCACCAGCCGAAAGCAGATATTGCCGTTGTCGTCCTCGATAAGATTGGAATAGACGTCGACAAGCGCCTGCTTATCCTCGTCGCGCTCCAGCCGGAAGGTGCCAACGAAATCGGTTTCCTCGATCACGGCCTCCGCCAGTGGCCGGTCCTTTTGCTGTTGCAGGCCAACGCCGGAAAGTGCGGACCAGTTTTGCCGCGTGAGACCGTCCGCCGTCAGGCCCGAGAGTTTTTCAAATTCCGGATTGGCATAGACGACGCGCTCCTTTGCCTTCAGCTCCGAGACCGCTATGGCAATCGGCACCTGGTCGAGGAATTTCTTGAATTGTTCGCTTTCCAGCGCAGTGGCAAGGTCAGGTGTATCGAGCAGTTGCTCGACAGCCTCGGCTTTATCTGTATCGGATGTCATCTGCGGCGCCTGTGCTGGAAAATGGGCGACATCAATACCAGCGATACGTTACTCCCGCTATGGCCAGCGGCAAGGCCACCCGATCAGGATTAGGAGGCCTGATGTCGCGAACGGCAGGACCATTGTGAAATACAGGCCCTCCGGTTGAACCCGCGGCTCTTCGTCAAGCCGCGGGTATATGGGCTTATTTAGCTGCTGCCACTGGCGCCACCAGCGGCGTGATGCGACGGACAGCAACGCGCCGATTTTGGCGGTTGGCTTCCTCGGTGTTCACCTTGAGATATTGCTCACCATACCCCTGTGGCACCAAGTTCTCCGGCGGGATTGCGAAGCTGTTCGTGAGCGCCTCAGCGACCGCTTCCGCGCGCCTGTCCGATAGGGCCAGGTTATCGAGGTCGGAACCTACGGCATCTGTGTGGCCTTCGATGAGGAAGGTTTCCGCCGGATTCTTCTCAAGCAGCCTTTCCATCGCCTTCGCAACACCTTCCAGCTTGACGACCTCGCTCTGGGGGATTTCCGCGGAACCAAACTCGAACGTCAGGGTGTCCAGATCGACGCGGCGGGCAATGTCACGGACACGAGCTGAGCGCTTCACCTCGTCGATCGAATAGAGCCTTTGCACTCGCTCTATCGGTGGTTTTTCAAGGAACTCATAATAGGCGTCCGCGTCCTCGACATTCGCTGCCACCAGGATGTATTCGGTGACCGGGATGGTTAGGTGGATTGGTCCTAAGTCAAGACCCGGATCACGCCATTCCCCGACCTGATCGTAATTGAGCTCATCGACGTAAACGAGCACGTATTCACGGCCATCTGGCGTGATCCGGGAGCGGCGTATGACGTCGCCATATCGGCTACGGATAGTAACAATCTGCGTCCCGTTCTCGCGCACGATCGTTTCGCGCGTCCGTCCGCGTGGCAGATCCTCATAGTAGACCTCGCGCGCGCCCCGGATCATACGCGGCCGGTCGTTGCTCTCGACGATCACCTGATTATTGATCTGGATGATGATGCGGTCGCCAATCTCCCGCACGACATCGACGCCTTCTGGCCGTTCGCGGCGGCGCATATCTTGGTCGGGCGCTCGCTCGACACGAGTGCCCTTTTCGACGGTAACGGGTTGGATTTCTGCCGGCTGCGCGCCTTCGGTGGCGGCGGCGTCGGTTGCGGGCGGCGGAGCCTGATCCAGCGGTGGGGCCGGCTGAGCTGCCTTGTCCCCAGCCTGCCCCGGTTGGCTACTGCCTTCTGTCGCTGGGGCTTCCTTTTGGCTATCAAGGACCGGTGCTGCATTCGGATCAGCGGGCTTTTCGCCCGATTGAGATTGGTCTCCAGCCGGCTGCACAGGTTCGGTGGCCGGGGTCTCCGGAACTGGTGGCTCAGCGGCAGGCTGCTCAGCTGGTGGCTGATCCGACGGAGCCGGCGCTGGTACCGCCGCAGGGGCCTCTGGAGCTGGTTGCTCAGCGGCAGGCTGTTCGGCCGGCGGCTGATCAGACGGCACCGGCACCGGCGCGGGTTCGGCAGCAGGCGCCTCAGGTGCTGGCTTATCAGCAGCCGGAGCTTCGGGCGACGGCGTTACCGGCGCTTCAGGCGCCGGGGGTGCCTCCGGCACCGGGGCGGGCACCTGTTCAGCTGGAGCCCCTTGCCGCAGGCGCAGTGCACACGCTTCCGTCGTCTCGCCCTCGAGACAATCGGCTTGAACCAGCATATCCTGTGTTCTCATCAAGTTCGGCGAGGCTGCAAACTCGTTGCTAATCGACATAGCACCCGATTGCGAAGATGCCATCAGCAAGCTGAGTGCAGTGCCCGCCCAAATCCTTGGGTGGAATTTCATGATCAATCTCCAGCAACAATAGGTCCCATCCGTGCCGTAACATCTGTCAGACGCGTTTGTTCCGCTGGGCCGCATAGGCATTCTTAATCGCATTACTCTCTTTCAACGCCATTCCACCGAATCTTAAGCCGCGGCCTAGCAGGCGCAGTGGTCTCCCACGAAACCGCGGAAGGCGCGCTGCATTGGCCGATTTCTAGGAAGATCGCGGCGTTCGCAGGCTGGTCAAGCGAAAGCCTTTCGCCAATTTGCTCCCGGTAGCTTGCAAAAATCGAGCCTGATTGAGAGTCCGCCCTGCTTACCTTTTAATGCATCTTGAAGAAATGGGGCCGCCAATGGCGGCCCCATGACCACTATCTCACAATGTAGACAATCTGACGGGACTTAGCGTCCACTAGTACCGGCTGTCCGTTCACATACACATACCGATACTCGTAGTCGGGGATTTCTCGAAGCTCCACCGTCTCGGGCAGGCCTGCGCCGACCACCACTTCACCGTCTAGATAGATGGGGTCGATCTTGTTTGTGGTGACATAGGTCCGCACCTTCTCCGGCGGATCAATAACGGTGCCCGCTGCACCTCCGGCCACAACACCTGCTGCGCCGCCCACTGCAGCGCCTACAGGCCCGGCAATCAGTGCGCCTGCTACGGCTCCCGTTACGCCGCCCGCGACTGCCCCTGCATCCCCGCCGCCCTTGTCGGCCGGCTCGACAACTTTGACTGAGTCAGCAGGACGTTCCGTCAAGATAACTCGGGTTCCGCCGAAGTCCCCGGTCAGGTAATCGGAGTAAACCCAGCCTTCCCCATTGGCGGTTGCCACCGAGCACCACTTGCCGCTTTTGAGGCAGCCATTGAGGGTTGTCGACTGCCCTGCCCCGATCACGCCTATCACAGGGTGTTGGGGGCCCGGGCCAGCTCTGACATTTAGATCCGTTGTTGCCGACACACTTGTCTGGGCGATTGAAATTCCCGAAAGCGCCAGTTGCATGGCCGCAGCAGCAGCGGTAATTGCGAAAATACTTTTCATTTCAATTCTCCATTCGACGTCCCTTCCGCAAGAACGGAACCGGCTGACTTCCGTTCCGCAGAAATAAGAGCACCACCGAAAAGACGCGAGCCCAAAGACCACAGTGCCTCGCGAAGGCGTCCGCCGTTCGAACACCAGTTGAGGGCCGCCGCGAGCCGAGGTCATGACGAAACGGCCAGGCCGGAAAATGCGCACCGAAATTTGCCACTTCGTGGCGGCCGATTGGCGGGTAACATCATCGGAAGCTACGCGTTCGCCGTCCGCCCGCAATTCAACACTATTCGGTTTGTATCCTCGTTCGTGTCGGCGGCTCCGTCCAGCTGAAGGATGCCGGCCGGGGCCTTGGGCACCCGACCGGCCAGTCAGCTTACTTGGTGGTATTGATTGCGATGCGCTTGGCGCTGGCCTGCGCCTTTTCCGTCTTGGGCAGCGTGACGGTGAGGATGCCGTTCTTGAATCCGGCCTCAACCTTGTCCTCATCAACTTCGCGGCCAAGAGCAAGGCGCCGCTCGAAACGCCCGTAATAGCGTTCGCTGAACTGACGATCCTTGTCTTCGGTTTCCGATTTCTTCTCGCCGCGAAGTGTGAGAACACCGTCTTCAAGAAGAACCTCGACATAGTTCGCGTCAAGCCCGGGCATTTCCGCGACCACCCGGATTTCCTTGTCGTTCTCCGAGAATTCGACGCTTGGCCAGGTGCCATTGCGAGGCTTCATGCGCCCAAGAACCGACGGTGTGTCAAAGTCCCGGAACACCTCGTCAAACAGCCGATTGACGTTGCGATGCAGCGACATGAACGGATCCATGTCCTCACTGCGATTGATCGCCGGGGCCTGGTTGTTGCCACGGTTCCATGGGATCAGGTCACGTACACTCATTGCCTTTTTCTCCGTTTTCTTTGTTGTCCTTTCTCGTTAGGTCGCGACGACACCCCGTCCCAGATGGGGGCGCGCTGGACGGTTCAGTTAAGATCATGCCGCTACATTGCCTTCGATCCGCTTGGATGCAGACTTCTTGTCAGCGTCGGCGTTAATCGCGATCCGTCGCGGCTTCATCTCCTCGGGAATTTCCTTCTTGAGGTCGATGATCAGCAGGCCGTGCTCGAGCTTGGCACCGATGACACTGACATGGTCGGCGAGTTCGAAACGTCGGTCAAAGGTCCTCATCGCCAGTCCATGGTGGAGATACAAAACCTCGCCATTTTCTGTCTTCGAGCCGTTGATGACGAGCAGGTTCGGCTCATGCGTGATCGAAAGCTCGTCTTCTGCGAACCCAGCTACCGCAAGAGCGATGCGATAGGTGTCTTCACCGACCTTGACGATGTCATAGGGCGGCCAATTGTCGGCCTGCGGTGAACTGGATTTCTCAAGCAGATCGAAGATCCGGTCGAAGCCTATGCTCGACCTGTAGAAGGGGGAGAAGTCCATATTTGTTCTCATAGCTACATCCTCCTTGGAGCAACATAGGTACGAGGAGCGCCAAGAAGCCCGGCGCTCCCTGACCGTGTCGGCCCTTTACAGCGGCCGACGAATAATGAGTTGGGAAGCGATTTACGCTACGTCAAGGGGGATCAATCGGTCCGACATTTTGACGGCTTGGTGGTGTATTCACAGACCGGAGCCGCTGGAAAGCGCTCGGTCCAATCCCCATCTATTCCGCTGGCAAATCCATGGAGGCAAGCGATGACCATGACGCGGGAAGACGTTGTCTCGGTCCTCGGGCCGGTGGACGATACGATGATTGCACAAGTGATCCTGTCCGGTGCTTCGCTCGAGGAACTCAGGGAGGCGTGGGGTTGGGCTTTCGGCGACGACGCGTTGATGGGGCAAGGCCGCCCTCTGCCCGGAACGCGGGTTGCGGCACTGATTGACTTGATTGAACCCGACGATGACGAGATAGAGGGCCCGGCTGTACCGGGCCCGGGTGCTCACTGAATCGTAAATACCCCATCCACTGCCTGCCACTCGGCAGGTTTGATTAGGCGGTGGTGGGCAACGCGCACGGAATGCAGCGCGCCTTCAAGTTCCTGTTCCCAGTAGCTCAGGAAACCTCTCAGCGTTGGGAATTCCGGTGCGAGGTCGTATTCCTGCCAGACATAAAGTTGCAACAAACGTGGGTAATCAGGAAGGTGATAATGGATTTCCGCGGTCGTGAGGCCGTAACCCTCCATCTGCAACCGGAACAAAAATTTGGAGAATTCGAACAAAATTTCAAGTCCCGAAATCACGTTGCCGGGGCGAATAGCGGCATGAATCCAGCGCGCTAACACTGTGCAAGGTCGAGTGCTAAAATTTTCTCCTCAACCTCTTGAAACTGGAAAAATCCTCACCCAGATCGATAGCGCGCGATGCCGGAAAGGGTCGCGCACCCGCGCCGGCACCGCTTCGGATGCGGCGCGGAGGAACCTCAAAATCTGTTTGTCCATGAGGAGAACGACATGACGTTCCGTCCATTGCACGACCGTATCCTGGTCCGCCGCATCGAGGCCGAGGAAAAAACGGCGGGCGGCATCATCATCCCCGACACCGCCAAGGAAAAGCCGCAGGAAGGCGAGGTCATCGCCGTTGGTCCGGGCACCCGCGACGACAGCGGCCAGTGGCTGTCGCTCGACGTCAAGGTTGGCGACCGCATCCTGTTCGGCAAATGGTCCGGCACCGAGATCAGGCTCGATGGAGAGGATCTCCTGATCATGAAGGAGTCCGACGTTATGGGCGTGATCGATGCCGCGGTCCAGGCGAAGAAGGCCGCTTAGGTCGCACCTGCCGTTTTGAGAAGGAGCAAGAAAAATGGCTGCTAAGGAAGTCAAATTCCATACCGAAGCCCGCGAGAAGATGCTGCGCGGTGTCGACATTCTCGCCAACGCGGTGAAGGTCACGCTCGGTCCCAAGGGCCGCAACGTGGTGATCGACAAGTCGTTCGGCGCCCCTCGCATCACCAAGGACGGCGTCACCGTCGCCAAGGAGATCGAGTTGGAGGACAAATTCGAGAACATGGGCGCGCAAATGGTGCGCGAGGTCGCGTCCAAGACCAGCGACATCGCCGGCGACGGGACCACAACGGCGACAGTGCTTGCCCAGGCGATTGTCAAGGAAGGTGCCAAAGCTGTCGCTTCCGGCATGAACCCGATGGACCTGAAGCGTGGCATCGACAAGGCGGTCGACGCCGTGGTCGCGGAACTCAAGGTCAATGCTCGCAAGGTCACCAGAAACGACGAGATCGCCCAGGTCGGAACCATCTCGGCCAATGGTGACGCCGAAATTGGCCGTTTCCTCGCCGAGGCGATGCAGAAAGTCGGCAACGAGGGTGTCATCACCGTCGAGGAGGCAAAAACCGCCGAAACCGAACTCGAAGTCGTCGAAGGCATGCAGTTCGATCGCGGTTATCTGTCCCCCTATTTCGTCACCAACCAGGACAAGATGCGCGTCGAGTTGGAAGAGCCTTATGTCCTGATTCACGAAAAGAAGCTGTCCAACCTGCAAGCTTTGCTGCCGGTGCTCGAGGCAGTCGTCCAGTCCGGCAAGCCGCTGCTGATCATCGCAGAGGACGTCGAGGGCGAGGCGTTGGCTACACTTGTCGTCAACAAGTTGCGAGGCGGCCTCAAGGTCGTTGCCGTCAAGGCGCCTGGCTTCGGTGATCGCCGCAAGGCGATGCTGGAAGACATTGCCATTCTGACCGGCGGCACGGCGATCTCGGAAGATCTCGGCATCAAACTCGAGAATGTGACGCTGAACATGCTGGGCCGCGCCAAGAAGGTGGTCGTCGAGAAGGAAAGCACTACCATCGTTGACGGCTCCGGCTCCAGGACCGAGATCCAGGAGCGAGTTGCCCAGATCAAGGCTCAGATCGAGGAGACCACCTCGGACTATGATCGTGAGAAGCTGCAGGAACGCCTTGCCAAGCTCGCCGGGGGCGTCGCCGTCATTCGCGTCGGCGGCTCGACCGAGGTCGAGGTGAAGGAGCGCAAGGATCGCGTCGATGACGCGATGCATGCCACCCGCGCGGCAGTTGAAGAAGGTGTGTTGCCCGGCGGCGGCGTTGCCTTGCTGCGCGCGGTAAAGGCGCTCGACAATGTCCAGGCCGAAAATCCCGACCAGAAACACGGCGTCGAGATCGTGCGGCGCGCCCTCGAAGCGCCAGTGCGACAGATCGCGGAAAACGCCGGCGCCGAAGGCTCAATCATCGTTGGCAAGCTGCGCGACAAGGCCGAGTTCGGCTATGGCTGGAACGCACAAACCAACGAGTTTGGCGACCTCTACACACAGGGCGTCATCGATCCGGTGAAGGTGGTGCGCACCGCACTTCAGGACGCTGCGTCCGTCGCTGGCTTGCTGGTCACCACCGAGGCGATGGTGGCCGAGAAGCCGAAGAAGGACACGCCGCTACCGGTAATGCCCGGCGGTGGCATGGACTTCTAAGAGATAGATAGGCCGTGTCCGTGTCTATCCGGGCGCGGGCACGGCCCCACGGGTAATGCCATGGATACGATCAACATCAACAAGATTGCGCCGCCGCAACGTGCGGCGTCCGAACTGAGTTATGAGGCCGATCTGAAAACCGTGCTGGAGCCGGTGCTGACCGAGGTGCTCGACATGACTGAATCCGCAGGCTGGGACCGACGGAAGGCAGCGTACGCGGTGATGTTCTTGGCGGCGCGGCAGCTGTCTGACGGAAAAGCGAACCCGAAAACGAATGTTTGACGGGGTCGCAAACTGAAACTGAGGTCCGCCGGCAAAAAGAGGAACCTAGCGTTTTTGGGGTCGAAAAAATGACCATGCGTTTGTCGATTCATCTTGCTGCGCTTTCGGAGTCCTTTTTTCGTTCTGGTGCCTGCGCCCGCATTGGCGGCCGCCCGTCTACCTTCATCAGCGCGAGCGCCGGGGGGCGCGGCTCCCTGATGTCAGTCGTCAACATCGCGGTCACCTCCGGCTCCTCCTCCCAGACGAATCCGCCTTACAATCATGCCTTCTTCCGGCGGTGGAACATCGCCTCGCCGTTCGAAGCGCTCCAACCAGGCCGCTCATGCTAAGATGACTGGCGTAATGCGAGCCCCAGCCGCCTGATCCTGATAGCCCGATTGATCTCGCCGCCAAATATTAGGACCAGCGCTGCCAAATAGAGAAAGTACAAAGCCGCGATCACCCCCGCGATCCCGGCATAATAGCTCGCATAGTTCCCAAAACTCGTCAGGTACCAGGAGAAGGCAATCGCCAACACCAACCAGACCAATACGGTAAACAGCACACCGGGCCACATGTTTGAAAATCGTGTTCGACGCGCTGGAAGACGAACAGCGCGATCATCAAAATAAAGGCCGCGGAGGGATATCGAACAATTTCGAAGATGGAAAAGGCAGGCTGGATTCCAGGAAAAAAGCGATGAGCAATGAGACCAACAAGGGGAGCCGCTACCAGGAGAAAGGCGACGATGACGAAAGTCAGTCCGCCTCCGAGCACAACCAACACCTGAGTGACGAAGACGGCCAGCATGGAGCGGTCCTCTTTGACGTCGTAGGCGCGGTTGAGCCCGACCCGGATGCTGTCGACCCCGCCTACGGCAAACCATACCGTCAGCAAGATACCGATACTGGCAACTCCGCCGCGCTTGTCTGTTAAAACAGCGCGAACTTCTGCAACCAAGGTGTCTACCAAGGGCGCTGGGACGATAGCGATCAAGAACTCGATCAGCCGACTTGCCATCGTTTGATCGCCAACGAAAGCCGTCAGCGAACTGATAAAAATCAAGAACGGAAACATTGCTAACACACTGCGAAACGCGATGTTTCCTGCCAGCGACATCGCCTCGTCGTTCCAAAGGCGAAGTGTAGCTTCACGCAGAACGGCCCACCCTGCCCGCAAACCATGGCCGCTCAGCAATGCGCTCGCGTCTTCGCTCAGAACTCCATCGCGCTTGGGGCTCTTCGAGCTATCGGCCGTCGTTTTCATCGTCCCAGCCTCAATACAGCTAGCTCTATCCCTCGAGTGTGGGCGACTGATGGGGTGGAAGGTGCTGAAGGAGCACCGGCACCGTCACGCCAAGGCGAACAGCGACTTCAGCCATCGTTAAGTTGTGGGATTTCAAAAGCTTGGTGGCCAGGAATATGTCAGCTTCAGACAGAACGCGGTTGGCCCTGCTCTTTCTAGTCCCCGACAAAGTCGAACGTATCTCTGATCGCTCACTGCTGATCGACCGTTCAAGTTCGGCCAGCGCGCTAAATATGCGAAACACCTGTTTTCCATTTGACGAGGTCGTATCGATGCCCTCCGTAAGTGACTTCAAACCCACGCCCTTTTTATTAAGCAGTTCTACCGTCTCGAGGAGATGCCTCGTCGATTGTGCCAAGCGATCGAGTTTCCAAACGCACAGGACATCGCCAGCTTGGATTTCCAGAAGCACGGTTCTGAGCTTCGGCCGCTTCCGTCGTCCGCCAGAACCAGTTTCAACGTGGATTTTTTCACACCCAGCCTTGGCCAACGCGTCGTGCTGCAGCAAGGATTGCTCATCGCCAGACGAAACACGTGCGTAGCCGATAAGCATAAGGCACCTCCTCAAACTCAGACATGTGTTTCAAAGAGGTCATTTCAAGAGAGGCCGCTGGTCATCCATCAGGGTTCGAGGCATTGCAACGCTTGGCAATATGTGCCGCCATTCTTGAGCGCGTGATCGTAATTGCGATTGCGGGGAGCAGCGTTCGGCCACCACGCCCTACAACTGGCTTTGTCAACCTTGAAACCGGCCGTTAGGAGACTGGGGAACCGTCTGGCGGATCAATTCTCCAGCAGAAAGAGTCGGGCTTGATGCCGCCCTATGTCCCAACGGATTTAACCATTGCGCGATCTTTCGGCCTCAGAATCAAGTGAGGGTGGCAAGAGGAGGGATTGGCGATAATCCCTCTCGGCAAGCCTATGGAGCAAATGTTGGGGGGGTGCGCTCTGCTTGCTAGCGATTGGTTGCGTGATTGTGCTCTGGCCGTTCCTGTCAGCCATCTTGTGTGCCAAACTACGACACAGGAGAGTAGACAACATGAATCTGCATAAAGTGCGGTGTTGCCTACTTAGGCTTGTCGCCAGCGGCCGCCATTTCGTCCTTGAATCCAACTTTCGTGCTCTTTTGCACCATAGAGGCGAGGTCTTCGGCGTCCCAGTTAGTCAGCCTGATGCAGCCATGCGAGAAGGTTTTTCCGATCTTGCCGGGTTCGGGCGTGCCATGAATGCCGTAGCTTTCGATAGAAAGATCGATCCAGATGGATCCCACCGGATTGTTCGGTCCGGCAGCAATAGTGAAGGGTCGCTTGGTGTTGACGCCCTTGAAAGCGAAATCGGGCTTGTAGTGATAGGTCGGATTTCGCACCACGCGTTTCACCTCTGCCTGGCCACTCGGCGCCGGCTTGTCGTCGCTGCCAATCGAGGCAGGGTAGACTGCAAGCGCTTTACCGGAAGCATCGAGAACGCGGACCACGCGAGCCCCCTTGTCGACCTCAATCTGGGCAATGGCGGCGGGAGGATCGCCCCGGCCAATATCAGGGACGAGCAACTTCGTGCCGCCCTTAGTGAGGCCGATGCTTGGGTTGAGCCTTCGGAACAGTTGTTCGCTGATATGGAAGCGCTCCGCCAGCTTCTCGGCCGCATCGCGATAGCCGAGCCTCGACAGGCGGGACATCCGTTCCAGACGAGCCGGGATTCGCTTGGTAAAAGGTCCGCGCAGATCCTTGCGCGTCAGCTCATAGGTGACCAGGGCTGGGCTCGAGGAGGTTGCCAACAGCCTGTCCCAGGTCTCCCTAGTGAGCTTGCCATCGGCCGGGAATCCGTTCGCCGTCTGGAAGGCCCTGACCGCACTGGCGAAGTTCTCTCCGGGGCGGCCGTCGATCAGGCCCGGCGAAAAGCGCGCACGATCCAAAAGAATTTGCGCCTTCAGGATCGCTAAGCTGAAACCTCTTGGTCCGTCGGACGTGAATTGAGCCTGGTCAACAGCGGTCACGTCCAGCCTGGCCGCTTGTGCCCCGCCACAAGCGAGGAGGAACGCCGCGGCGACAACAAGGAGCCTGATCATCGCTTTCACTCCGGACGGGAACTGCCTTTATGACGCGGCACGGCCTATTTGGTTCCGTTCCTCGGCCCAAGGCGTTTCTGGTTCCTCATGGCCGGGATGGCTGGATTGTCTCCGAGCTGCCGGAATGTACTGGCGAAGTATGCCGCCCGCAGACGGGGGCGTCTTGTAGATCCTGTATTCGACCGCGCCGTCATGAAGGTGCTCTCGACGAACTGGAGGCCAATGCCGCCCGGATTGCCGCTGCGCAAGATGCGCGGGAACCAGCCCTTGTACTTGTCCAAAACGAAGGAAGATCAAAAACTCGCATCCCCCGTACGGGAACGAGGCTGCGACTTCGCTCAGTTGCCACGACAATGAACGCCGCGCCCTGCTTTGCCGCTGACATTCAGGACTGGGACCAGGATCAGGTTATCCGGATCGTTGGCGTTCGTGATCTTCTCGCCCTACTTCATCGGCTGAAGCTTGCCGGCCATCCACTTGCGGGCATCAACACGAAGCTTGGACCGCTGGATATGCTCTGCGATCAAAGCCTCGTAATCCGTGGCGTCGGCATTCTTCTTGGAAATCGTTCGTGCCGTCGTCCGCGATGTCGAGGATGTCGTCGAACAGGGCGTTGGCCTGGGCCTCGCGTGCGTGCTCGTGCAGCGGAACGCTTCGTCGGCAGCAAGCCACCGGAACACAGTCGACTTGTTCGGCCATGACTCATCGATGCAGAGCGAGCGGTGGCTTTGCCCATCTCCAATACCTTTGTCATTTCGGATGGTCTTCATGTGAGTTTGTCTCGCCGTTTTAAGCAGTCGATTGGCTGACGGGAACTGTTGGGGCTGCCGACGGTTGATTCCAGTCATCTCAAGGAGATGTTCAGATGGGTAACAACACAGGCATGTATGCTACGTTGATTGCCGTGGCTTTCGCGGTGGTAGCCATGTTTATGATCGGGGTACTGGACCGGGTGCGAGATCCTGGGCCCTTCCCAGACGTTTCCCAGGAAGTGACCGGCCAATGAAAGACCCGAAGAACGTGTAGTGAGCCCGCCACCTTCTTTGAGGGCGATAAGAGCTTTCTGTCACGCGGCGGGATGGCGTTTGATCGTTTCGCAAGCCTTGCGCCACGCAGCAAACGTTTCACTAGCCAGGCAGACTGATTTGGCCTCAGCTACTGGTAGATCGGCCCTTTGAGACGAGCAAGGGCTGCGTGCGAGGTTCTCAATCGGATTTACTCTTCTGGTCTGCAGCAGTCCGAGCACGACTAACTGATCGTTCCACGCGCGATCGTTTCTCATGAATTACCCTACCTTGCGTGGTGAATTTTCATCAAGCTGATCTTGAATCGGGAAATTTGCCGACACATATCAATTGCGGGTCGCTGCCGCTGTCGGCATCGGCCTATTCAAAACGCAAACTTTCGTTCGACTTGGAGGATCTGATGAGCGATCGGATGTTCGACAGCCCTGTTTTCGTGAGGTCCGGAAACAGCTTAATCGAGGAAATAGCCTGCCTGGAGGACGCCCTCGAATTTCTCTACGAATGGCCCAAGAACCGGCGCGGCACGATTTACGAGACGGCTCTTCGCGCTTGTCAGCGAGCTATTGATAGCGATTACCCGCTACGCGCCGCAAGGCAGGCATTCTGCGGTTTCGCCCAATCGGCCAACATTCTCGAAGAGATCAGCATTCCGCTGCCATGGATGACAGACGGAAAGGCTGGCGCCAGTGGTCTCGGTACATAAGCGGAGGGCTCGCGCGATGCTCGCACAATTTTTCGAAAAGCCCATCCGTGTTTGGGTAGGCCTTGGTTTTCCTCGCCAACTCAATACCGTCGTTGATGCTTACCAGTTCGCGATGGAATGGTGCGGAAACAGCCCGGAGCAACGAGCGGCGATTAGGGCCTGCAAAGCTGCATTGTCTGGAGATGTGGACGCCGAGACAGCCAGAGGTGTCTTCACCGCCTTTGCTCGCAAGAAGGACATCCTGGTACTGGATGGCGAGATGCCGCCGGAGAGCGGTGATACTCGATCTGTCCACGCTTGATTGATTGTCACAGAGGGCGGCGGACTGGCTGCCGCCCTCGCCCGTGTATCCAGCTACACTCGACGGGTGGCTAAAGGATGCCCCGTGATAAAATCGCGCGAGACCCATCCATCGCCAGGATCGTAAACGGCCATCCCAACATCGACGACCTCCTGCCCTGGGCCTACGTCGACCAGGAACCGCCTGAGAACAGCGCTCACTATTCAATGCAGCGCCTTCAAGATCCTGGCCTCTCGCAATAATGAAGCACGATCAATGCCAACCATTTCGATTAGTTTTCGCGCCTGAGCCTCGGTGATACCCGTTTCTCCCGTGCCAGGAAACGGGTAAGAAAGTCGTCTTGCTCACGATCGCGCCGTTTCTCATGGGCGTGTAGGACGACTTGGGCTGCTCTACCGAACGGAGCGATGGGGCGTCTCCATCGCGCTGAACGTTGAAGCCAGCCTCATGCGCGGCTGCCAAAAATGCGCGGCGGGCATTTTCAACATCGTCCGCGTTAGACAGTGAGCCAGTGCAGGCCTGCAGCGCGTCCCGGTAGCTTGAGCCGTGCTCCTCGGGCCACTTCTCCTTCTCCATCATAAAGATGGTAGCGTCGGAAGCACCGCACAGCGTACGAGTATCGCCAGTTGACAACAGAACTGTCACTGGAATCCTGAAGAATGCATTGTGCATCGCGTCACCCGTGCCTGTCCAACTCAGCAAACGGCATGCGACGTCATTCGTTCCAGCTAATGCAGTTGTGTAATCAGGCGGCCGGAGGCTCACATGACTCCTGCATGTTATCCGGAGCTTACGTCCGATCGGCGTCGCGGTGATGGGCCGGCCTCGCCGTGCCGAAAAGGAAACCCCGCCTACGGCGGGGTTTTGTTCGAGATTACCAGTCCTGTCTGCTGTACCAGTCGTCAATGTCCCTCTTGGCGCGGTCCTTCTCAAGACCATAGCGTTCCTGGATTTTGCCTTCGAGTTGGTCTCGTTTCCCTGCGATCTGGTCGAGATCGTCGTCGGTAAGCTTACCCCACTGCTCCTTGATCTTACCCTTGAATTGCTTCCAATTGCCTTCGACCCGATTCCAATCCATGTGCGTTTCCTCCTGGGTTTGCGTCTATACAAACAACTCACAACGTAGGAATTAGTTCGAGCCGTCACCCGCCATATGTCAGAACGCGGCTGGGCGGAACGATAACTCGCTCCTAGAAGCGTCGGTCGACTGTCCGCGACCAAAATGACCTGCCGCTACCGGCTTCGGCAGGCAGTTGAGGGGGCTGCCATACTTTCCTGTGCCGCACTGCGGCAGCGCTTCGCGGGCCGCCTAATGTCAGCAGCGGCTGTTAAACAGCTTCGTGCCAGACGCTGCCGCTACAGTTCGGACAAGACTTCAGGATCTGGTCGGCAGAGCTCTCGGTCACGGTCGCGCATTGAGCGCACGCCAGCCGGACTTGTCGAGGCGACGTGTTGCCAGCATGTACCTTCCGTGGTTCGCTCACGTCCCAGGGAGGTTGGATGGAAAGCCCCGGCCGATTGGCATCAGTCTCGAACTTGAACACTGAAATCGCGCCATTTGTTTCCAAGTACGCGCCGCGAACTTGTCCCAAATGCGCGACATCCTTCAATCGCAGCTGTTCAAAAAGTTCGTCATGGCCAAAATTCAGGGCTTGAAGCGCCCGGTAGGCGATTACGCCATCGCGCACAACCTCGACGCTTTTTCCCTCGATCACATCTTCCAGGACCGGGTGCCGCGCCACAACATAGGCCAGCCCTTTGTCGAGCAGCACGACCAAGGTTATGACGATAAGGCCGTGGACCAGCGGCACATCGGGATAGAACATTGCGTCCCCGACAGCGGAGCCCAGCGCAATCACCAACAGGAATTCGACGAGCGATAGCTGTGCGATCGATCGACTTCCAATCCATCGGATAAGGATCAGCGTGTAGAGATAAATGAAGACTGTTCGGAAAGCTATTTCCAACAGGAACAGAGGCGGCTCATCGCCCAAAAGCATTCGACCCGCATCGAACGCAATGACGGGTTCGTTCATGTAGTCCCTCCACTGATCCCACGCGAATCTCGTGCCCGGATGCTCGGCGCGCCGGCAAGGTCGGCGACTGGAGCAATAGGCGGCACCGACCTTGTTTCAGCTGATCGTCAGCCCGGGCCCAATATGCTCGGAGACTACGGTGCCTTTTCCACCTGCCCCCTGATTTCCCCATCGGGGAACTTCTGGGTATGGATGTTCAGGTACCATTTACCCGCCTGCAGATCGGTCAGTTGCTGATCCGTTATGTCCGCCGTCCCACTAGCAACGGCAGCTGAAATGTCGACTACGGGATCTGCGTTTTCACCCGCTGCCGCAGGGCCGTGGAAATGCGCAGCTGTTGCGTCCCCGGTCAAACCGCTCGAGGTAACCGTCCATGATAGTTTCTTGGTAGTTGTATCCACCGTGACGTCTGCCGAGCCAGTCCCACTGCTGTCGACCGGCGGAACCTCGCTAGCGGCCTTCAGATCAGCCTTGAATTTCATAGTCTCTGCATACAGAGGGCTGCTCAAGAATGCCGTTCCCAGCGTCAATGCGACTGTAACTGTCTTGAAAGGCGACATAATTTCCTCCCTATGAGCGGCTCAGCCTTAGAGCTCGCTTGTTTGGTAGAAACGCGAAGCGCAGCGGGCAGTTCCGCTGTTTGTGTCTTGCAAGGGTTTTATGCTTTAGCCCTCGCTTGGTGGGTGGCAGAACATGTTGAAGCAGAGCGGTTCCGTCACGCGAGACGGGTGGCAACATCGCTTACCGTGAGGCTTTCGGATTTCAACAGCTGGTTGGACAAGAACAGATCAGCTTCAGAAACAGCTTTTGGTTTTGCTCTTGGCAGTACGCGAAGATGTTGACCGTATCGACGCTTGTTCGTTGGCGATCGACCTTGCAAGCTCGGACAGCCACTGTCTACGAGAGCCGGCTGGATCCAGGGAGGAAGTTTGATCACCTGTCTCAAGCACTGAAGCACGCGGTTAACGTTCGACTCCGCCGACAGCACCAAACCACGATCGTCACGCACTCAGGTTCCCAATAAGGCTGGGGAGAAATCAACTTTGTACATGACCACCTTCGCGCACAGGACAGAAGCAAATCACCGGGGTGAACGAGTGCACAGGTCCTATGCCACGATGGTGGCAGCTACCTGGGGCCTTATCAGATAACCGAGTCGAGGCATTCACGATCACCCACCTAGAAGGCGGAGCCGGCGCTCAAGCACCGGCGCGTCATAAGGTTTCGTCAATCGTGGGAGAGCACGAAACTTCTCCGGCATATCTGCTGGCGCGTACCCCGTGAGGAATAGAAACGGAATCCCTCGCGTCAACAGTTCGTCTGCCAAAGGATAAACCCATTGGCCGTTGAGGTTGACATCGAGTGTGGCCATGTCAAAAGTCAGCCTTCGAGATGCCTCTAGGGCTGTCTCCAAAGTTGAGAATGGTCCCAGTGGCACGAACCCCGCGGCTTGAAGATCGTCCACCAACAACATCGCCAGAAGATATTCATCTTCAACGACCAATACCCTTGAAGAATGTTCTGCTGTCATCACGCCTACTCGGTCAGGGGAAGCTCGATTGAGCATGTGAGACCTTTTTCCGCGAAATCGAGCCGTACCGAGCCGCCGAACTCACCGACAAGCACACGCTCCAAAAGCAAACGCCCAAAGCCATGCCGCTGTGGGCGCTTGACGCGGGGGCCATTTGCTTCGCGCCATTGAATCTGTAATTCAGGCGGTTTCTTAGTGACATGCCAGGTCACGCTCACTTCGCCATGTTGTGTCGAAAGGGCTCCGTATTTTGCCGCATTGGTGGCGAGTTCATGCATCGCCATTCCCAACGTCAACGCGCGCTTTGGCGTGAGCGTGATGTGTGGACCTGAAATTTCAAAATGACCGTCGCCATCTTCTCGGTACGGAGCCAACTCGTCGCGTACGATCGTCTCAAGCGAAACGCCGGCCCAGCTCGACTCCGCGAGCCTGGTGTGCGTTTGCCCAAGGGCGCGAATGCGGGCACCAAAAGAGCGTTGAGCTTCTTCAACGTCCGGGTTCGATGCGAACGACTGTCGAGCTATCGAATTCACCGTTGCAAGGGTGTTCTTAACCCGGTGACTCAACTCAGCAACCAAAAGGCTCAACTGCGCATCGGATGCCTTACGTTCGGTAACGTCCATGCAGACGCCTGCCAGTCGCCTATCGCCGCCGCTTTGTGAAGGAACGTGCCGGCCAAATGCCTCTACCCACCTTATGGTCTCATCGGGAATGCGGATGCGATATGACGCATGATAGTCTTGGTGGGTTTCGATGGAGGTACTAATTTGCTGCTCAACCGCAGCCAAATCATCGGGATGAATATCTCTTTTGAAGTCCTCGATTGTGCCACCGAATGCCCCCGGCTCTAGACCGTGAAGCCGTTCAAGCCCGGGTGACCAAATGACTTTCCCGGTTACGATGTCCCAATCCCAAGCTCCCATTCGCCCGGCGTCCAACGCCATCTGCAAGCGCCCTTCGCTTTCTCTCAGCGCGGCCTCGACTTGCTTGCGTTCTGTGATGTCAACGAACGCCGCAACGGCGCCCACGAGCTGTCCGTTTGTTTCGCGCAATGGAGTGGCATTGCCAAACAAGTGACGGGAAGTTCCGTCTGCAAAGCGAACTTCCGCTTCGAAATTTGCTACCTCCTCCCCGCGCGCTGCGCGCTGGACAGGTAACTCGTCGGCCTCCAACATCTTGCCCTCGGAATATACCTGGAAGTGCTCAGGGCGCTCATCGGGAGGGGCTGACAAGGAACTGTTAGAATTTGGAGGCAGGCGAAGTAGTTCAAACGAGCGTCGATTGCCGCTTATGACGCTACAGTCGCTCGTTCGGGCGATCCAAATCGCCGCGGGCACCGCTTCCATCAAAGTCTGTAACTCAGTGGCACGTGCCCGCTCCTTTGCTTCCTTCTCCCGCAATTCAGCCTGCGCCTGACGTCTGGCTTGATCGGACCGGATTTTTTGGATGCTAAAGCCCAATTGTCGGGAGATCGTCAGTGCAAGCTCGCTGTCGGCCACCGAAAATGCGTGAGGCTGGTCGTAATACGCCATAAACTTCCCGATCAGCTTTTTCCCCGCAAGCATCGGGATGAAACCTATGGCTCCGATCCCTTCATCGCGAACGGCAGTCCTGAGTTCTTCGGAAACGACCACCGCATTCAAGTCGTCAATGAAGATTGGGGCAGGATTTCTGGCTTCAGCTCTCCAAGGAGAATGCCCGTCGACGGCCGCCCGATAACGGTCGGAAAGACCTCGCCACGCCACAAAGCGCATTTTGTCAGTCTGGTCGAACAACAAAATCGAAGCCCTGCTGCAAACAAGCGCCGCTTGGATGGCATCTAGCGCCGCCGCGTACGCTTCTTCAATTCTTCGCGCTCGATGGAGACGTTCGGTAAGCCTATGGAGAGCAGCCTGCTGACGGGCTTGGTTGGAAAGTGCAGCTTCCGACCTTTTCCGTTCAGTTATGTCGCGAGCGATTTTGGACACGCCCACTATGCGGTGATCGCCATCGAGAATTGGGGAAACTGTCAGAGATACATCGACAGGCGTGCCGTCCTTGCGCAGCCGCTGGGTTTCATAGGGTTCAATCCGTTCGCCATTGCGAACTCGATCTAAGATTTCATTCTCTTCGCTCTTAAGATTTGAGGGGATTAAAACAACTATGGTCTTTCCGACGATTTCATCGGCTGAATAACCAAAAAGATTTTCGGCACCTTTATTCCAGCTTTTGATTATGTCTTGCGTGTCGGTACTGACTACCGCATCACTGGTGTTCTCAACGATAGAAGCCAAGTGCTCTATCGTCACCTCTGCCCTGCGGCGATCATCGGAATCGCGCTGGCTCGCGACCAAAAGCCGGGCATTGTCGATCGCAATTGCTGCGTGAGCTGCGATCGTCTGGACTATCTGTTCCGATTCTTGAGAAAATACGCCAGCCTTGTCATGGCCGAAAAACAGCCCCCCAAGGACCTCGCCTGAACGAGCTAAGACGGGAACGGCAAGGTAGCTCCGCACCGGAAGATGTCCCTTGGGCATACCGAAATGTGGCGCAGACTTGCCATACCGGGAGTCGAGTTGAATATCGTCGCTTCTCACCGTTCGCTCGCCGCTGAACGTTGGAGAAAACACAGCGGTGTTGCGCGGCATTCCAAATGTCTCGAACGCTGATCTCGGTGCGCCCGATAGCGTAAAGAGCTGAAAGCTTTCCCCGGCTTCGTCTATTACATTGTAAAAAAACGCACCAAACTTTGCGCCGCTTAGCCTCGTTGCAGAGTCAGTAACAAGTTGGACAATCTTGTCCAAAGGTATGTCGCTCGACAAACTTCGTACAATGCTGGCGAGATCCTCAATTCGCTCTGTTTTGGCATGCAATGCAGTCTCGACAGACTTTCGATCTGTAATGTCAAAAAGCACATTTACCGCACCAGTAATCGCTCCCTGCTCATCAAATATCGGAGTCGGAAACGGCAAGATCGACACGGCTCCGCCGTCGGGGCGCACCGCGATCAATTCCTCGCCGCGAATTGGTCGCTTTTGTTGGAGGGCCCGTGCCATCGGACATTCGTCGTGGGGCAGGATTGAACCGTCTGGGCGTCGTAGCTGCCAGCTTACGCACCAGTGATCTTCGCCAATATGTGGAATTCGGCCAGCCAGGCTTGCGGCAGCCGGATTGAAGTAGGTGACCATCCCATTGGCGTCTGTCGCGTAAATTGCAAGCGGTAGCTCGTCGAGCATCTCGCGGAAGCCTGGCCCAACCAGACTCCCATCAGGAGAAAACAGTTTGGAAAGAACGTCCGCACTAGTCATCGCACCCCCGGACTTTTGAGCTAAGAGGCCTTAGTGCACGCTAAGGAAGGCGTCGCCACGGTTCGACTGCCTCCGCAAACGCGTTCCATGAAGTGCTTCGGTCAGTACCATCGTCCTCGACCGTACCAACCGCCGCCTCCTACAAGCAGAACGATGAGGATGATTAGCAGGAGCGTCGTGATATCCATTTTGGTCCTCCCGGCCGAACAACATATCAACTTCCTAAAACGTCAACATGGCCTGCTTGTTCCGACGGTGGCGAAATCGATGGGTCCGAGCACGAAAGCTGCCCCGGCAAGCCGGTTGAGAGGCTGACAATATCCTGCGCTAGATAGGAAACCCGCCTTGGCGATGCTCATTCGCCTCAACTTACCAAGCACGGTCGACAAGGTGGGCTGGTGATGGAAAGTTGCTCTGTGGCTGTCACCTAATGGGTGGCCGCCTTTAGCCATAACCGAGACGGTGGCGACGGCCTCGGCAGAATGGTCTGACTTCTTCATCGGCCTTCGAGCTTCGCGTCCCGCTCTGGCGGTGAGGCGCGGAGACAGGCTTTGACTCCGGCGAGCCGTGGAACCGGAGGAAAATCGACAGCCGTCGTCAGGAATTCGCAACTGGCGGTCAAACAGGGCTCGTCGCAGACTGAGCGTGGTGACCATTCCTCATTGGAAGCGCTATCCCTGGCCAGCCAATGGATGACTAACGAGACTCAAAAGCCTTATGGACCACCGCCTCGTGTTAATGCCAACCCTCCAGAACTTGCTGGACCGTGGCCGCCTCGACCTGCTGGCTAAACCGTGAATGATATAGTTCCATGAGCGCATCATGGGTCTTGTCTGAAGAACTGCATAAGGCGTCCGTTACAAGGACAAGTCGAAACCCCCTGTCAATCGCACCGAGCACAGTCGCCAAGACGCATACGTCGGTTTCCCCGCCAGTGACAACGAGCGTGTCGATCTCCGAATCCTTCAGCAAGGCATCGAGCCGCCCTTCCGTCCAGGGCGAATAGACGTGCTTATCGAGAACCTTCGCCGGGGGTACAAGCCGTCTGAGGGGAGGCATCAACTCTACGAACTTGGGATCCATGTTTGCCAACGTAACTTCGGCCCATCGACGATAATAGCGCGCCCACATACCTGGTCCTTCCCCAGGCCGAGCGGCCGGAATGAAGCGCGTGAACAAGGTTCGCTGAGCGTGCCTGCCCGCCAGTTCTTCGATCGCCGGCAGCACCTTCTGCGCCCACGGTACAGCCCACGGACCACCTGGCGCGAACAGTTGCTGCATGTCGACGCACAGATGCAGGCAATTTCTGCCTAGCGGACCGTATATAAGCCCCTGAGCCGCCACGATCACCACACCCCATCGATCCGGCGTGAACGCCTTTCCTGAAGAAGTCCCTGTCGCGTCCTCATAATGCAGGGACAGTCCTCAGGTTCCTGATTGCGCTTGGGCTAAACGCGATCTGGTCGAACCGATTGGGCGCGACATGGCCCCCCCGATCATAGCGGCCACCACCAACAGCATTGCAACCGAGATGAAAACGAACCAACGCGGACAAGGGGAAGGACAAGTTCGGGATAGTCTGAAAAGCGATATCCCCGAGGGCCCATTACCAGAGTGTTGGGCCATAGGGGTCGGAAATAGCAGTCGGCGCCAATCGCGCTACCATTAGGACCGCTTCGGGCCGACTCCGAAGCCTTAGGCGAATACCACCGCGATGGGGGCGATGACAAGCACAGTCAGTACGTTGTTCAGGAATGTAGTTACGGCCATCGCCGAACCGATAATCCGGATCGGAGTTGAGTACGTATTAGAGCTTGCGAAACAAAAGAACCGCGGAACTGGAGAAGGGCCGCAGCGCTCGAGCGGCTTCCACTGCGTAGCCAGGCGTTTACGCGCCCTTGACCGGGCCCTGCGGGCCCTCAAAATGCACAGCGAACACCGCGGCACCTCACGTGTTGCAAAGCAATAAGGCCGGAATTCCTCGCGGCTTGTTCGACGAAGTGGACACGCTACTGTCGGCGGCGGAGACCCTGCTTGAGCTAATTGTCGCAAAATTGCGATACGGAGTCGGCCTTAAAGCAATGTGAAGTCAAAGCCTGGAACGATGCGGTTTGATCGTCGTTTAAGCGGTCGATGATAATCACAACCCGGTTGTGAACGAAATGCCGAATGATCCTTCTCATGTCTT
>NZ_JAFLWW010000018.1 GCF_018555685.1 Aminobacter anthyllidis | reverse complement strand
TCTCACCATAACTGAATCGCATGACAGTTCCGTCTCAACAAATCCGACTCGGTCTCATCAAATCTGAATCGGCTAACCCATTGAAAACAAATGATCGCAAGTCTCACGGAAAACGGTCAGCTAACAACGGCCGCGGCTGGATCGAAATCTTCCCAGGCAAAGGCATACTGGTGACCCTGCGCGGCAAGACTGGCTGGCGCGAGGTCGAGATTGGCCCCGGCTCGGCCGATATCACCTGCCCTGTGGTGGCTTTGGAGACTTGGCTGAACCTTGCCCGCATCGCTCGCGGCCCACTGTTCCGCCGGATCACCGGTCGGGGCAAGAAGGTCGGCACTGAGCGGCTGAAAGACCAGGAAGTCGCCCGTCTGGTCAAGCGCACGGCCCTTGCCGCTGGCGTGCGCGGCGACCTGACCGAGGCCGAGCGCGCCAGGCTCTTTGCCGGCCATTCGCTGCGGGCTGGCCTTGCCTCATCGGCCGACGTCGAGGAGCGTTACGTGCAGAAGCAGCTCGGCCATGCCAGTGCCGAAATGACCCGCAAATACCAGCGCCGCCGCGACCGCTTCCGCGTCAACCTCACCAAGGCCAGCGGGCTCTAATCGAAGAACGGCCCCCTCCCCCAAGATCAAGGCAGGGGCGGCAGCGCCAAAAAGGGATCAAGCGAGCGAACACCCAAGGGCTCGAAATGTCGCATGTTCCTGGTCAGAACCGTGAGGCCGTGCACTTGGGCAGTGGCAGCAATAGCGATGTCTTCATAGCCCGGTTGGTGAGCGCGAGCATGATCAAGGAGTTGGCCAGCTGCATGGGCGCACCTCAAGTCCAACGGCAACAGTTGTTGCGCATAGAGGTATTCGACGCTCTGCCACCATTCTTTCAGTGTTTTCGACTTGGTTGTTGCGCCTTCCCACTCAGACTTCGCGATTCCGGACATCACCTCAGCTGCTGATATCACTGACAGGAACAAGTGTGGGCTAGCCTGATCTAGCCAATCGATTAGTCGACCCTCTCCACCCCGTTTCGACGGTGCGAGCGCCGAAATCACATTTGTATCCACCAGGAACATCAGAGATCGACAGGCCTGCTCGCTTTTCCGGTTCGAGCAGGGATATCCTCTTCATCCCCCGGAAATGACGCTAGCAAGCGCCCGAAACTTGGAACGTGCGAAAGCTTCTCGTACTCATCAAAAGAAAGCACAACAGCTTCTTTCCTGCCGTGCCGAGTGATGATTGCCGGATTGCCGCGAACAGCCTGATCAACGACTGCGGAAAGCGTCGCCTTAGCATCCTTGAGCTGAATCTCTCTCAACTTGCCTACTCGATTATGACCATTGTAGTCATACATTGCTGTCACGGCCCGCGAGAACAAGAGGACCAGGGCCGTGGACGCCCGAGATTGGTCTGAAGACCATCAGGCGCCGTCACCCCGCGCCTCTGATCATCCCGCCTTGGCCTGCGCCCCTCCCTTGCCACGCAGCAGCGCCATCAGCACCGGCCCGATCGAGAATTCGCCGGCCCTGGCCTTCGCCGTCAGGCTGCGCAGATAGCCGCCGGGGCTCGCAATCGCCTCCCCCTTCTGCAGCATCGCCGCCACCATGATCGCGGCATCCACCGCCCCCATCGCCTCGCAGGCCTGGTCCCACGCATCCGGACTGACACCGAGCGCGCCGCGCACCAGGTTTGCCGTTTCAACCAGATCCGCCCAGCCCGAAATGCCGTTGCGTGCGTAATCGGCAATATCAGGGCAGGCACGCAGCACCATGCCAAGCGGATAACCCGTTGGCGGCTGGCTCTTCGTCTCCAGTTTCACCGCAGCGGTCGTCCCGTGGCCTTTTTCGAGGCCGGGTTCAAGTTCATGAAGGTGTGTATTTGAATTCTGTATGTGGCGCTCGAAATGAGACTCATTGGCGCTTGTTTCTTCAGTTTTAACGTGACTTTCCAGCGTCTTGCGCACCTCCTGGGCAAGCATCGCGAGTTCTTCGGCAATCGGCTCGAGCTCAAGCCGGCTCGCCGTGCGTGGAATCGTCGCCGCGATCTCGCGATATTCGAAATGCAGGCGCTGCCAGTCGGCCGTTATCCCCTCCTCCAGGCCAAAGGCGATCATCTTGGCGATGTCACGGCGCAGGATGGTGATGCGCTCGCGTACGAGCAACAGCGCCCGCCTTTCGGCCCTGACAGCCTCGGCCAAGCGTTCGAACTCTTCCGCCCGGGCCAGAAGCGGCGTCAGGTCGAAACCGAAGGCCTGCTCGATTGCACCGTCATAGCCCTTGCGGGCGTAACGCTTGCCATTGGGGCTGTCGCGACGCACCACAAGGCCGCAATCGACGAGCACCGACAGATGCCGTCTCAGCGTCGCCGGCGCCATGCCATGCGCCCTGAGCGCCAGCTGGGCGTTGGAAGGAAACACCACCAGCCCCTCCCCTTCCACCAGATCCGTATCCGGATGGAAGCTCAGCAGCGCGTTGAGCACGGCAAGCGCGCGATCGCTGGCGCCAAGCAATCCCTTGGCCTCGCAGACGGCGCGAAACACCTGCCATTTGTTGGTGCTGGCGCCAGGCGCACAGCTGTCGGCCGCCATCTGACCTGCCACCATGGCAAGCGACAGCAACCGCCGCCCAAAGGGCGTCGTCGAGATATGGGGGTCCATAATTTCCCTGCCTTTCAATGAGGCAAAAGAAATCTGCTCACCAGTTAGGTGCCGTGACTCTTGACACTGATTCGGGGAAATGCGATTCTCTAGTTGTTCAGGCTATGAGAAGGGCTTCCACGACGGCAACGTTTGGGGGCCTTTTTCTTTTGCGGTATGTCTCCGTTTTTCTCTACTTTTCCGACCGCCTGAAAGCCTCGTAGAGGCTGTCCAGTTGGCCAGTGATGAAATCAGCGAAGCGTGGGCCGTCTGTCGCCTCAACAGCAATCAGGGCCTTCTTCGGTGTCTTCTTTACCGACACGCAAACCGATTTGTCGTCCGCAGCCCAGACATTGGGCGTGGCGGATGCCTTGGCTTTCTTGGGTGCCTTCGAAGACTTCAAGACCGTGAGGAGGGCGCTGAAGCCTTCATCGTTGGCCTGAGCAGTCGCGAAATCCTCAGTGGCGACGAACGCGACGGCCTTGCCCGCATTGGCGGGTGTCAGAACGATCTTCTTGAGTTCTTCCCAGCGATCTCGCCCGACGCCCTTCGCCGCCCCCACAGCCTCAAGGACTGCCTCTGGAATAGCCTCCGCCACCGAGCTCATACGAGAAAGCAGCGTATCGTCGATCGTCAGCGCCGATTTGACGACATCCTTCGTCATCCCACTATCGAGGAGCTTTCGCGCGAACAGGGCTTTCTCAATGAACGACAAATCGGCACGAGCCGTATTTTCCTGCCCCTGAGCAAGGACATGCTCGATGTCGGCCAATGGCTTCACCACCGCGCGCACGCTGGTGCCGAGATCTCTGGCAACTTTCGCGCGACGATGCCCAAACACGATCATGTATCGCTGCGTGTCATCTGGGTGCGGCCGAACCAGAATCGGCGTCGATTGCCCCGAGCGTCGAATTGCTTCGCGTAGCTGTCGGTACTCTTCGTCGTTGTCGCCAATTCGGTCGGCCACAAACGAGCCATCCAACAATGCCGGATCCAGCGAAACGATAGTTTCGCCATCGAACATCCGCAGCGAGTTCTCTGCCATTTCGTCCAATGACTGAATCATGGAGCGAGAGGCACCGCGCATTGCATATTGCGAGCGAGCCTCCGAGGCTGCGTGGGCGACTTCACCCTTGTCCCCAGCCATCGACGCAGTAACACTTGCCAGAAGGTGCTTTCTAGCCATCGCCCCCTCCGAAACTCCATGCCATCAATTTGATTTCACGCAGAAAAATGACGTTCTGCACGGCTGTCAAAATCATTATCTGCGCCCCCATGCCTGGTGAACAAGGCCCGTGATTTCAGAATTCACCAAGTTGAGGCTTTCCATCGCCCGCTCGTAGGTCGAACGCGTAAACTGGCTCTTCTCGACTTCGTACAGTGTCTGCTTGGTGATGCCCGCATCCGAGATGGCGGTGGATTTCAACATCTGGTTCTTGAGCATCCGTTTGTTGAACAACGCCTGCAGGAAACCAACCATCTGGGCCTGCGGCCCATCGGTTGGCTCGTAGCGCGTTACAAGGTAGCGGAACCACTTCAGTTTCACCGCAGCCCCTGCCCCCTTGATGGAGTGCAAAATGCCTCCGAGCATCAACAGGAACTGGCTCATCGACATGATGTCGAGCATCTGCGGATGGACGGTGATGAGCACTGAGGTCGACGCCGTCAGCGCCGTCAATGTGAGATATCCGAGCTGCGGCGGACAATCGATGACAACCACGTCGTAACGATCGTCGACTTCCTTGAGAGCGTTCGAGATCCTGGTGAAGAAGAGCTTCCCTTCAGCCGGACTATTGCTCGTCGCCGCCAGCGGCGTCTCGTATTCGTACTCTTGCAGCTCAAGGTTCGCGGGCACGATGTCTAGGCCAGGAAAATTCGTTGGCCGGATCACATCCTTGATGGATTTCCGCTCCTCGTCATATCGAAGTGCTTCGTAGAGCGACGGGTTTTTGTCGAGTTCCGGCTGGATGCCATGGAGCGCTGACAGCGAAGCCTGGGGATCAAGGTCGATGGCAAGTACGCGATGTCCGGTGAGGGCTAGATGCTGAGCAAGATGAGCCGCGGTCGTGGTCTTGCCACTTCCACCTTTGAAGTTGACGACTGAGATCACTTGTAGCGCTTCGCCCTGGCGGCGATGTGGGACGTAACGCTTGAAGTCACTGCGCCCGTGCTTGTCGAGGTACTGCCTCAATTCGAGCATCTGCTGCGCGGTATAGGAACGGCGACCGGATGTGGAAACTTCCGGCGCGGGACCCTTCCCTTCCAGGTGAATCTTCTTGATGTGGTTTTGCGTAACGCCGATAAAATCCGCGACCTCCACCGACGAGAACTGTCGTAGCCCCTTCAGGGCATTTGGGGGATACTGCTCCATGCGCAGCATGTTGAGTTTGTCCGAGATGAGTTCTCCTTGTTCGAGAATCTCCTCATCGAAGTCGAACTCTACATCGAGGTTGGGTACCAAATTCATAGTCACCGATTTCCGGAATAACGCTTTTCTGCAGCGATTTGCTTTTCAAGCGTGATTAATGCTTGATTCTCTCGTTCCGGCAAGAAATTTTTAGTTAACAGAGGGTTAACGCCCGATTGAAGGCGTCATTTGATGTGGTGTGAGGACCTCGGCCTCCCACCGTCATGAAGTCAGGGTACTGCGAGATCGCGGAGTGCCCCATACTTCACATACCCACCAAAACACTTCATAAGCCATTGTTATTAGGAGCGAAACAAGCTTTCTGCACGGCTGTCAAAAGACCCTCAGCCACGAAACGTGGCCATAGAACTTTGTCCTTGCCTGTAGATGGCTTATTTTGCGGTCTTGCGTTGGCCAAGCGAAACTCGACTAAGACCCTCACCCTCATCGCTCTACAACACGTTACGAACCGATCACGTGCAACGCCACCGGATTGCTGTTTGGCTGCGAGACTGATCCTCCCTGTCCTCACACCTTCGCGGGTCGTGCCTCGCTATCTGCAGTGATAGTCCAGGCGGCGCTCTCAAGAGCGGCTATGCAAGGAGACACGCCTCCGCCAGCATCACATGCTCAGCAGGAGTTGCTGGTCATGACTAGCGCCAGTCGCTCGGTTCCAATCTACAACGGGCTGCCGCTCGACGCGGCCCTGGATATGCGATCGGGCACCACGGGAAGGTCGCGTCAGGATGTTTGAAAAGGGCAGACGGGCCCGCATCGCGCGCTTGTCTCCCCTTCCCTGATGCGAACGACGGCGACCGATCAACGACCAGCTCATCGAGCGAGATTGTCCCAACCGGCACGACAAAGGCCAAATGTGGCTGCCTGGGTTGCGAAATTTCGGGCATCATTTGGGCGGCGAGCTTTCATCGAAAGCTCCAGGCACCTTGGTTCGGGCATTGGTTTGTTACAGCCAACGTAGGGCATCTACTTGCGCCGTCGCTTCCGCCACAAGCGTTCATTCGCGCCGATTGCCGTCCTGGCCGTGCAGGTTTGGGCAGCCGGCGGCTCGAATATGCACGGTGGTGAGGCCGATCCTGTTTGCTCATGGCGGCGCCTGAGTCGCAGGGACAAGGTTGGCACCAAGACGATTTACACTGTTGCTGCCCCGCCTATCAGGCCGACTAACGCGCATTCACGCCACGACACGCCAGCGTTGGCTGTAGGACGAAACCAGACAGCTATTTCGGTCGGCGCCGAGACGGGGAGGGGAACCGGTAAAACGCTGAACCTAACGAAGCCCGAAAAACGCAAGGACCGCCAAGACGATCACGACTAGGCCGACTAGATAAATGATGTTGTTCATCTTCACTCCTCCCAATGCCCTCAATGGGCATTTTGGTCACAACGCCAAGCGGTCAATGAAGTTCCCGGTGCGTGAGCGGCGGAGCACGCCTCAAGGAGTATGGGCGTGAACGAGATCTGGGTTCCGCGACAATGTCGTGACTAGGCGTGCCCGATTGTCTAGCCGTTGCCACTGTTGGCACCGCGCCGTTTTCGCATTGCAGAGGCACCTGAGGCTAGGTGTTCGGAGGTTGAGATTTTCGTCTCAACGAGCTTCTTAGGACCCAGCCATAGATTGAGGCGCATGCCATCTGAAGACAAGACGCCGAGGGCAAAGGACGCATTGACCTGCTGAACCAATTTGGGTGCGCAGCGTTATTTGCCACATACAAGGATTCTGGCGGGGAGATTGCGGACCCGCACCCCATCTCGCGGAGCCCGCAACGAGAGGGCAGTCACTACGGCGAGACGAACTCGGCCCATCCTGACGGTTTCAAGACTATGTGGAAGAGACCTTTTAGCTGCAGCGATGAGTAGGGATCCCAATGGGGGACATGTTCTCACAGCCCGCTCACATTGTGGCTCAAAATCTGATTGGCTGCCGTTTCCTTGTTGACGGGTGCGGCGGCCTGATAGTCGAAACGGAAGCCTATGAGGCTGACGATCCGGCATCCCACAGCTTCCGCGGCCCGACCACTCGAAACAAGTCGATGTTTGGCAGGCCGGGTACCGCTTATGTGTATCGCTCGCATGGTCTCCACTGGTGTTTGAACTTTGTTTGCACACCAGGAAGCGCAGTGCTTTTGCGCGCTTTGGAGCCACGATGGCAAGTTGACGTCATGCGGCAAAGGCGAGGGCGCTGGGGCGATCCACGAGAACTTTGCTCCGGTCCAGGAAAACTGACCTCGGCGCTCAAGATCGGTGGCGAGCTGGACGGTCTTCCCCTTGATAGACCGCCGTTCGAATTGACCCTGGAACGAGGCAGCGATGTAGACATCGTGAACGGGACGCGCGTTGGAATCAGTCGGGGCACAGATGTTGCTTGGCGTTTTGGATTGGCCGGGTCGCCTTTCTTGAGCGTTCGTTTTCCCCGGCCGCCGACTAGGGCAGGGGATTAGGGCCACGCTCGCCATGCGCTCCACGATACAGGATCGAACATCGTCCCGGCGCCCGCGTTGGGGAACGCGCAGCAGCTCGTGGCTGCCTGGGTGGGGTTCTGTTGCAACTGGTCAGCCTGGCAGAATGTTAGGTGTAACCAATGCAACATAAAGCACTCCCCTATGGAAAGCGGATGTCTGCAATCAATGCTGTACTGACGACGCTCATCATTAGGCCTAAACACCGCCAGGCTTTGGGATCATGCGCCAGCACCCAATGGTTCGGGGTCAGTCGAACATAAACTCGTTGCAATCGGTAGTGCCAACGAGGCTCCGCGCCGAATGGCGTATTAGGCCCCGCAGTTTCAGTTGGGCCTGTTTCAGTTGGGCCTATTGCGAGAGGTGAGGGGCCTCGATTTTCTCAAGCACAATCGCGTTTCCGGTCGCCTGCGCCATATCGAGCGCTACGCTCAAGATGTCTTCCAACGCAACATTTTCGTGCGGATTGTCATTCTGAACCTGATTGGCGATTTTCACGATGTTGATCTGCCCCCAGTGCCTTGCGGGATTGATGGCAAGCGAAACTTGCTTCATTGGAAGCGGAGACATAGAGCGCTTTTGGGTTTCCTTCAGGTGCAGTGTCCTCCATTTCTGCGGGAACGACAATAAGGACGCAATAAATATATTAACAATATCAATTATTTAGGCAGGTCCTAGATAGGAGTACCCAACCATTGTGATGCATACCGCCTGCCGTGGCCGTAGGAATGTGACCAACTGAAACCCGTGGGCCGGGGCCTTTTCGAAGTGACATGCAGTCGAAGCTGCACCACCTGTGCCTGCGGACCCTCACGCAGTGCCCGACCGTCATCGCGCAATTGAGCGAGACATCCAGGGGATCATTCGTCGCATCCTGGAGGCTGGCCGCAGATAGGCCGGCGACAAGGAGAGCTCCAGCGACCGAAGGGCGAAGATCAGGATCATGTTGATCGCAAGATAAATGGCGGCCACCATGCAGAACACCTCTATGACGGCGAACGTCTGGCTCATCAGGTCCTTGGCGACACCTGTCAGTTCCATCACAGTGATAGTGCAGGCGAGAGAGGTCGATTTGAGCGTGACGACGATCTCATTGCTGTAAGCAGGTAGCGCCCGCCGCATCGCGATCGGCGCAGTAACCAGCAAGAAAGTCTTGAACCGCGAGAGCCCTAATGAACGGGCCGCCTCAATCGCTCCTTGGGGCACCGCCGCCAGCCCGCCTCGCATCACCTCCGCCGTGTAGGCGCCGGCGCACAGGCTCATCGCGATGATTGCGCAGGCAAAAGGATCCCTAAGCACGATCCAGGCGGGGCTCGAGCGCACCCATGCGAATTGGCTGAGGCCATAATAGAGCACGAAGATCTGGACCAGTAGCGGCGTTGAGCGAAACACCAGCACATATGCCGAAGCCACGGTCTGCGCGAAGCGGTAGGGCGACTTGCGGGCCCAGGTTGTGAGCGCCGCGAACATGAAGCCCAGCGGTAAGGTCGCCGCGGCGAGCGCCAGCGTGACCCAGATGGCCCCGGCGAGTTCCGTCGCGACGTGAAGAGTGGTTTCGAGATCCATCGTGCTTAAGCCCACCGCATCCTTGCTTCGACCGCCTTGAACGCTCGCGAGGACATCGCGATGAGGACCAGGTAGATGATAGCCGCCGCACCATAGAAGACGAAAGGCTGCCCGGTGGTGCGGCCGGCAAGCCCCACCACCCGCATCAGTTCGGCCAGCGAGATCACCGAAAGCAGTGTTGTCTCTTTCATGGCCAGGATCCAGACATTGCCGAGGCCAGGCAGCGCCAGCCGTAACATCTGCGGCATGATCACCGTCCACAGGCCAACAACGGGCGGCAGGCCCAGCGCGGCAAAAGCCTCGAATTGGCCCTTCGGAATGGCGGCATGGGCGCCGCGAAAAACCTCTGAACTATAGGCGGCCGATACGAACGCAACGGCAAGAACACCCACCGTGAAGGCGTCAACCTCTATATAGCCGGCGTAGCCGAAGCCGCGTGCGATCCACATCAGAGCGCCGTTGGTGCCGAAGAACAAGAGGAAGATGACGAGGAGCGGTGGCACACCGCGCAACAGTGTCGTGTAGACCGTTGCAGCCGCCGCGAGCCAGCTGTTGCGACCAAGCTTTGCGAAGGCTACCGCAAGCCCCAGCACGATGCCGAGCACGTAGCCGATGCTCGCGCAGGCGACGGTCACGCAAAGGCCAGTAAGAAGTGGCCTCGACCATCCCCCGGATCCCCAAATGAAGAGGTCGACGATGGAAGCCCCGCCATTCATGATGGCTCAGGCTCCGCAGATAATCGGGTCCGGTTTGACAGAGATGTCGAAGCCGAACCACTTCTCCGAGATGCGCTTGACTTCACCTTCGACTTTCAGCTTGCACAGCGCCTCGTCCCAGGCCTTGCGCAATTCGTGCCCATCCTTGCGCATCAGGCCACCGACCCCGACACCCAGATAATTGAATTGCTGGAAATCAAGATTTGGGGACAGGATTTCGATCGGCTCTCCCTGGGGGGTGCGAGTCAACGCGATCCAGGGCGAGCGCCCGGCGAGTGCGGCGTCTATCCGACCGGCGAGAAGATCGAGATTGAGGCTGTCCTGATTGTCATAAAGACGAATGGTCACCTCACTTTTGAGTTCGTTGTCCATGAACTTTTGGCTTTGTGTGCCGGACTGCACGCCAATGGTCTTGCCTGCAAGTGCCGCCTTGAGTTCCGGCCAGGTCGACTTGCCGTTCAGGCCAGAAGACTTGGCGGCGGCAAAATTGATCGGGAGGTTACCGTAGCTCTGGGTGAACGCCAGGCGCTTCTGCCGTTCCGGCGTGATCGAGATACCCCCGACCAGAATGTCGTATTTGCCCTGTTCGAGCGCCGGGATTTGGCCTTCCCATGGCTGGGCGGTAAAGCGGCAGGTCCGCTCCATGCGCTCGCAGACAAGTTTCGCCAGCTCGATGTCGAACCCGGTCAACTCCCCTTCCGGCGTCATCGACGTCCAGGGCAGGTAACCCCCATCCGTGCCAATACGCACTTCGACTTGGCCCTCCGCCGCTGCAGGTGCCACGAGCAGGGCACAGAGCGAGATAATCCCCGACAGTTTCGCTAGCTTTCCAAACATGAGCTCCCTCCCTTTGTTTCTTCTTGATGTGTCAGCTTTGGCCAGGACGGCCGGACGTTCCGAGGTCCCAGAACAGGCCGGTCATGATTGCAAGTCCCTCGACCACGAGGGGCTTGAGCAAGTGCTCGTCCGGCGCGTGCTGGGAGCAGCCCGAATAAGAATGCGGCACCCAGACCGTGGGCATGCCGAGAATGTCGGCAAAACAATCATTTGGCAGCGAGCCGCCAGCGTTGGGCAGGATCGTCGGCCTTACGCCCGTAGTCTTTTCCACAGAGGCTGCCGCCCAGCGCATCAACGGGTGTTCTGGATCGAGACGCGTTGCTCCCCAGTCAGATTCCTTCGCCTTTGGGGCGACCGCTACATTGTGAAAGCCGTGCTCGTCGAGATGGTCACGGATGGCGGGCATGAAGGTGGCGGGATTGGTATCCACAGTGTAGCGAATCTGCAGCCTCGCCGAAGCCTGCGGCGGGATGGCGTTGATCGGCTGGGCAGGCGTTCCAGCTGTCATCGCCAGCACTTCCAGCGCCGTCCATCCGAAGACCCGTTCGGGCTGGGACAAGCCTGGCTCGCCCCACCATGGATCGAGTTCAGGGCCATCAATTTCAGTCTCTAACTCGATCTGGGCAAGGGCCACGCGCACGCTTGGTGGGACCTCCGCGGGCAATATCGCACGCACATTGATGCGGCCGGTTGCCGATATCAGGCTGGCGATCGCGTTGGCCAGGATCACGGCCGGATTGGCAATGAGCCCACCCCAGTTGCCGGAGTGATGCGCTCCCGATCTGAGATCGCAAACCAGGTCGAAATCGACGGTGCCCCGCGTGCCGCCGTCGAGGGTCGGCCGTCCCATGGCGAGCCGGGGCCCGTCCGACGCAATCAGCCAGTCAGCCACAAGCTTTGATCGATGCTCCTCGCAGACCTCGCGCAAGCCAGCTGAGCCGGTCTCTTCCGAGGTCTCGATCAGTGCCACCGTGTTGAAGCCGAGGACTCCGCGGGTCGCAAGCACTGCTTCCAGTGCCAGCATGACGATAGTGTGCTGCCCCTTGTTGTCGGCGGTGCCACGCCCATAGATGCGTTCGCCTTCAACGCTGACGCGCCATGGATCGCGACCATTAGCCCAAGCACCTTCCATTCCGGCCACGACGTCGCCATGACCGTAAACGAGCAATGTCGGCAAATCGTCGCCTTCGTGGCGGCGCGCGATCAGCAACGGACCGCCTGTCGGGTCCGGGTTCTCAATGATCTCGCCAGAGAAGCCGAGGCGGCCAAAGTCTGCGCTGATCTCGCTCAGATAGCGGAAGCATTCCGGGAGCCGCTCCGGTTTCTGGCTCTCGGTCGCGATTGCGACCCGCCGGGTAAGGTCGGCCAGGAAACGGCCGTTTGCCGCAAAGGCAGTTGCGGTTGCTATAGCTTGGTTCCGAGGCATAATCCTGCTCATTCCTTGTCTTGACAGGACGATGTCACGGCGAAGAATGTAGGCGCAAACTAAAAGTTCTCTCGGCTTGCCTTAGCCAGATTGAGTCTGGATCATGACGCGACATCTGCCGCCCCTTCTAGCTCTGCGCGCCTTCGAAGCAGCCGCACGCCATCTGAGTTTCGCCCGTGCAGGTGGTGAGTTGGGCGTGACGCCTGGGGCCATCAGCCACCAAATGAAGCAGCTCGAAGATTGGATCGACGGGCCGCTGTTCGAGAGACGCGCGAATGGCGTGAGGCTCACCGAGACCGGCCGCGTGTTCGCGGCGCGGCTCGGTGCCATCTTCGATCAAGTCACCGCAGCGAGCGTGGCGGCGCGGGCACCCGGCGGTACAAGCACGGTCACTGTGCGGTGCCAGTTCTCACTGGCGACCAAGTGGCTGGCGCCTCGCATCGGCAGCTTCCACGCTGCGCACCCAGACATTTCGGTTGCTGTCTTGGCACTGCCGCACCGCTGGAGTGCCAACGAGCGGGATCCCGATCTCGCCATCTATCATGGCCGCGGAACGATCCCTGGCGTTCGGCAGGATACGCTCATCGGTGGCAGGCTGGTGGTCGTTTCGTCGCCTGAGGTCAGCGCCGGCCTGCCAGCGGCGCCGACCCCAGCCGATCTGCTGTCACGACCGCTGATCAAGGTGGATTTCGCCGAACCCGGCTGGCACGACGAGGGCTGGGAAGCCTGGTTCGCTGCCACAGGCTTTGGCCCCCTCGAACTGCGCACCACGCTGTCGTTCAATCTCGTGCATCTCGCCATCGAAGCCTGCCTGGCCGGTGCAGGGTTCGCCCTTGTTCCCGACTTCATGGTCGAACGAGAACTCGACAGCGGGCGTCTCGTCGATGCATTCGGCATCTCCCTGCCAATCCGCCAACCCTATGTGTTGATGACGGCCGAAGCCAGTCTCGCTCGTCCGGAAGTCGCCGTATTGAGAAGCTGGCTCGTCGACGAAGGCATGAAGAAAAGTTGAGGACCCTTTTGCTGTCGCTCTATTTCCGGCTCACAGCCCCAACGCTGTCCTCATAGTCTCGCTTGGGATCTCCCATGCCCAGGAACATCCTCACGCCAGCAACAAGACTGGATGCGTCGAGTCATATTGATCGCAAGCCACGCTGGTCGCAACCAGAGGCGAGCGGATTTTTCAGCTAACGTTGTGAGCACCATTGCTTGGGCAGATGTTTTGGTCTCGCCATCGACAGGCCAGCCGCCAGCGCCTCATCCAAGCTTGATGTGAAAAATGCAGTCTCGGGTGTTCCCCCGAAATGATTGATCCGAATTTCGCAGCCTCGCTTGCTGATCAAAACCCCAACGGTCCTCAGCTGTTCCCGGACATCGTGGAATTTCATCTTCCCCTCTCCCGCCTAATCCACCCCTTAAAATTAGTGAAGACTAAAAGGTCCTGACGAGCAAGAGTTTCGTTAACCGAAGGTTAACAGAACGGGAGCCGCTGCCTTGCGCGCCCGGCTGGCCATCGCAGGCGACTGTAGATTTCTACACTCTCCCCAAAATGCAATCTGTGATGACTTCGTCCCCATCCAACCGCTGGGGACTGAGGGGACGATGGCGAGTGCAAGACATGGTTCTGCTCAAGGACCGACGAGGAACTTGCTGCGTTGGCCCGTCCTGCTCGGACCAACGCGCGCCAAAGTTTCCCCCACCTGTCACGAAGCGGCATGAGGCATCCGACATGGTGCAACTTCGCTCACATCCTCGCCTCATACATAAGCTGCGGGATGCACTTGGCCACGACCTTTGCGCGGCACTCGATGAAGCATCTGTCGTCGAGATCATGCTGAACCCCGACGGACAGCTTTTCATCGAACGGCTTGGACATGGCATTGCGCCAGCCGGCGAGATGAATGCCGCCGCTGCCGAGATCGTCATTGGCAGCGTCGCGCACGCACTTCACTCCGAGGCCGACGAGGATCGCCCGATCATCTCGGGCGAGTTGCCGATCGGCGGGCATCGTTTCGAGGGGTTGCTGCCGCCCGTCGTCTCGGCCCCAACTTTTACCATCCGGCGGCGCGCTTCGCGGCTGATCCCACTTGTCGATTATGTGTCTTTCAACATCATGACCGAGAGACAGGCATCAGTGATCCGCAATGCGATCACTTCCCGGTTGAACATCGTTATCTCCGGTGGGACGGGGTCAGGCAAGACGACCCTGGCCAATGCGGTCATCGCCGAGATCGCCGAAACGGCGCCGCAGGATCGGTTGCTCATTCTCGAGGACACGGCGGAGATCCAGTGCACTGCGGAGAATGCTGTGACGCTGCACACCAGCGATACGATCGATATGGCCCGTCTGCTCAAGAGCACGATGCGGCTGAGACCAGATCGGATCATTGTCGGCGAGGTCCGTGATGGCGCAGCTTTGACGTTGCTGAAGGCCTGGAACACTGGTCATCCCGGCGGCGTGACAACCATTCACTCCAACACGGCGATGTCGGCGCTACGCCGCCTCGAACAACTGACATCGGAGGTCAGCCTGCAGCCGATGCAAGAAGTCATCGGGGAGGCAGTCGATCTCGTCGTGTCGATCGAACGAACGCCCAAGGGCCGACGGGTACGCGATGTCATTCACGTCGAGCGTTTCGCCGGCACTCAGTACCAGACCGAGATTTACGCGCAGATCGAGGAGCCGCGCCATGTCGCACGACCGTAACACCGTTCTCATCATTGGCGCTTTCACGCTGTCGCTTTCACTCATTCTGGCCGATCCAGCATTTGCCAGTTCAGGCGGTGGGCTGCCTTGGGAAGGCCCGCTGCAACGGATCCAGCAATCGATCACGGGACCTGTTGCAGGCTTCATCGCGCTGGCGGCCGTTGCCGTTGCCGGCGGCATGCTAATCTTCGGCGGCGAGCTCAACGATTTCGCGCGCAGGCTCATGTATGTGGTGCTGGTTGCCGGCATTCTTCTCGGCGCCACTCAGATCGTCGCCTTGTTCGGCGCAACAGGCGCCTCCATCGGCGATGTTGGAGCCGCTGATGTGTCTCCTGAGAAAGGGGAGGGGCGGTATGGCTGACGTTGGACCCAATCTCCAGCGCAACCGCATCCATCGCGCTCTGTCGCGCCCGAACCTGCTGATGGGGGCGGACCGCGAACTGGTGCTCGTCACCGGGCTCGCGGCGGTAATCCTGATCTTCGTGGTGCTGACGCTCTATTCCGCGCTGTTTGGGATAACGGTCTGGATCGTGGTGGTCGCAGCACTTCGCATGATGGCCAGGTCCGACCCGATGATGCGACGCGTCTACATCAGACACATCTCCTATCGACCGCACTACCGACCCACCTCGACGCCCTGGCGCCGATACTGAGGGGCACAGAGCCATGGTAGCACTACGTTCCTTTCGCCATTCTGGCCCGTCCTTTGCCGATCTCGTTCCTTATGCGGGGCTGGTCGCCAATGGCGTTATCCTGCTCAAGGACGGAAGCTTGATGGCAGGTTGGTACTTCGCAGGCCCGGATTCGGAGAGCTCTACCGATACCGAGCGCAACGAGATTTCGCGCCAGATCAACGCGATCCTCTCGCGCCTCGGCTCGGGCTGGATGATCCAGGTCGAGGCGGTACGGGTACCCACCGTCGCTTATCCGGCAACAGCGGAATGCCATTTTCCCGATCCAGTAACGCGCGCCATCGACAACGAGCGGCGAGGGCATTTCGAGCGAGGGAAGGGACACTATGAGAGCCGGCATGCGCTGATCCTGACCTATCGTGCGCCGGTGCGGCAAAGATCAGGGCTCACCCGCTATTTCTATTCGGACGCGGGCAGCCGGGCGGCAACCTATGCCGATACGGTGCTGGAGACGTTTGAGACATCGATCCGCGAAGTCGAGCAATATCTCGCCAACGTCTTGTCGATCAGGCGGATGGTAACGCGATCGGTCGAGGAGCGCGGTGGTTTTGTGAGCGCGCGCTACGACGAACTGTTCCAGTTCATCCGCTTCTGCATCACGGGAGAGAACCATCCCGTTCGCCTGCCTGACATCCCTATGTATCTCGACTGGCTGGTGACAGCCGAGCTTCAGCATGGTCTGACACCAATTGTCGAGAACCGCTTTCTTGGCGTCGTTGCGATCGACGGGTTGCCGGCCGAAAGCTGGCCCGGCATCCTCAACTCCCTCGACTTGATGCCGCTAAGCTATCGCTGGTCGTCGCGCTTTATGTTCCTCGATGACCAGGAAGCCCGCCAGAAGCTCGAGCGCACCCGCAAGAAGTGGCAGCAGAAGGTCCGGCCGTTTTTCGACCAGCTGTTCCAGACGCAGTCGCGCGCGGTCGACCAGGACGCCATGTCGATGGTGGCAGAGACGGAGGATGCTATCGCGCAAGCTTCCTCGCAGCTGGTCGCCTATGGCTACTACACGCCTGTCATCGTGTTGTTTGACGAAAGCAGCACTCGCCTTCGGGAGAACTGTGAAGCGGTGCGGCGCCTGATCCAGGCAGAGGGTTTCGGAGCGCGGATCGAAACGCTGAATGCGACCGACGCTTTCCTTGGCTCGTTGCCTGGCAACTGGTACGCCAACATCCGCGAGCCGCTGATCACCACACGCAACCTTGCCGATCTCATTCCACTGAATTCGGTCTGGTCCGGAAGCCCAATAGCTCCTTGCCCCTTTTATCCACCGGCCTCTCCACCGCTGATCCAGGTTGCGTCGGGCTCGACACCGTTTCGGCTGAACCTGCATGTCGACGATGTCGGCCACACACTGATCTTCGGGCCGACCGGGTCGGGCAAGTCGACGCTGCTGGCACTCATTGTGGCCCAGTTCCGGCGCTACCCCGAGGCCCAAATTTTTGCCTTCGACAAGGGTCTATCCATGCTGCCACTGACACTGGCCGCTGGCGGCGATCACTACGAGATCGGGGCAGATAACGAGGTTTCAGCGGGGGAGGGGGCGAACTCCGGTCGGGCACTCGCCTTCTGCCCGCTCTCGGATCTCTCCACCGACGCCGACAAGGCATTTGCATCGGAATGGATCGAGACGCTCGTGGCGCTGCAGGGTGTTGCCATCACGCCCGATCACCGGAATGCAATTTCCAAGCAAGTCGCACTGTTGGCGGAGGCCCGCGGACGCTCGCTCTCGGACTTCGTGTCCGGCGTCCAGATGCGCGAGATCAAGGAGGCACTTCACCACTACACCATCGACGGCCCGATGGGACACCTGCTCGACGCTGAAAGCGACGGCCTGTCGCTTGCATCGCTACAGACCTTCGAGATCGAGCAGTTGATGAATATGGGCGAGCGCAACCTCGTCCCCGTCCTGACCTATCTGTTCCGCAGGATCGAGAAGCGCCTGACCGGCGCACCCAGCCTGATCGTCCTCGACGAGGCATGGCTGATGCTGGGTCACCCGACTTTTCGCAACAAGATCCGGGAATGGCTGAAGGTGCTGCGCAAGGCCAATTGCGCTGTCGTACTCGCCACCCAGTCGATCTCCGACGCGGAACGCTCCGGCATTATCGATGTGCTGAAAGAATCCTGCCCGACAAAGATCTGCCTGCCTAATGGGGCGGCGCGCGAGGCAGGCACGCGTGAGTTCTACCAGCGCATCGGATTCAACGAGCGCCAGATCGAAATCGTCGCCACTGCCGTTCCCAAGTGTGAGTACTACGTCGCCTCGCCGGAAGGCCGGCGACTGTTCGATATGTCGCTCGGACCGGTCGCCCTGTCCTTCGTCGGCGCCTCTGGCAAGGACGATCTCAAACGCATCTTGGCCCTGAAGCGCGAACACGGCCTGGACTGGCCGACCCATTGGCTCGAATTGAGAGGAGTTGGCCATGCATCGTTGTTTCCGTCCGCATAGGCTGCGAACGGCCGGTGCCGCGGTCATGTTCATCGTCATCACGGTCGCGCCGATAACCGGTCACGCCGGCGGCGTAACCGGCCAGGCAACCGAATGGACACAGCTCCTCAACAATGCCGAGTTGATCGCGCTTGTCGGCAAGTCGGCCGAGCAGGTCAACAACCAGATCAAGCAGATCACGCAGCTAGCCGAGCAGATCCAGAACCAGCTTAATATCTACAACAACCTGCTTCAAAACACCGCCCGGCTGCCCAAGCACATTTGGGGGCAGGTCGAAGGCGACCTCAAGAAGCTGCAAGCCGTGGTCCGGCAGGGCCAGAGCATCGCTTTTTCGATGGGCAATGTCGATGACGTGCTCAAGCAGCGCTTTCAAAGCTTTGCCGATTTCAAGACGGGCCTCGCCGATGGCGAAACCTTCTCCGCCAACTACCAGACCTGGTCGGAAACGAACCGAGACACCATCGCCGGTACGCTGAAGGCGGCAGGGCTGACGGCTGACCAATTCACCTCGGAGGAATCCACCATGAGCTCGCTGCGCTCCATGTCGGAGACCGCCGACGGCCAGATGAAAGCGCTTCAGATCGGCCATCAGATAGCGGCCCAGCAGGTGGCGCAATTCCAGAAGCTTCGCGGGCTGGTCTCGCAACAGACGACGATGATGGGAACATGGTTCCAGTCCAGACAGGCGGACAAGGACCTAGCTCAGGCGCGGCGCCAAAACTTCTTCGATTCGACACTGCCCAATGTGCGGGGCGGCCAAATGATGGAGCCGCGCTGGTGAACTCTTCCATGATCATTGGAATGGCGATTGGGGTCGTCATCAGCTTCTGCGCGGGCGGCGCTATCTGGATGCTGCGGCAACCCGCACGGGTGAACGAGGGGCCCGCATCGATATCGGCCACCGCGCGGCGCGAGCGGGCTGAAAACTTCTTCGGCGGCAATCCGGATCGGGACGTACGCGGCGGTCAGGAGATGCGGCCGCGATGGTAACAATCAAACAAGCCGCCAGTTGCCAGCTCGCCTTCACAGTGATCGGCATGATCCTGCTCGCCAGTACGCCTGTGTTGGCGCAGCAGGGTTCGGTGCTGACCACACTCGAGAACCAAGTCGTGACGGCCGCGCGTGGTTGGCAGACGACGGTGATGAACGCGGCCCGTTCGCTGTTTTGGATCCTTGCCGGGATCGAGGTTGCGATCGCTGCTGTCTGGCTCGCGATCAACACCGCCTCGCTCGACAGCTGGTTTGGAGAGCTCGTGCGCCGGATCATGTTCATTGGCCTCTTCGCATTCATCCTGGACCAGGGCCCGAGCTTCGCCAAGGCGATCGTCGACAGCCTTTTCCAGATCGGCGCCAGTGGCGGATCAGCATCACCCGCGAACATCTTCGACGCCGGCATCCGCGTCGCCTCGAAGATGTCTGAACAGGCAAAGTTCGGCTTGTTCGAAGACAATGCCCTTGCGATCGCCGCCGTCTTCGCCATGGTCGTGGTGGTCGTCTGTTTCAGCTTGGTCGCGGCGATCTTCGTTGCAGTCCTCGTTGAGATGTATGTTGGCCTTCTCGCCGGCATGATCATGCTCGGCCTCGGCGGCTCGTCCTTCACCAAGGATTTTGCCGTTCGCTACCTCATCTATGCTTTCTCGGTCGGGATGAAGCTGATGGCGCTGGTCATGATCGCGCGGATCGGCTCGGAGGTTCTACTTGGTCTGGCTGACGCACCGACGGGCAAGTCCGAACAGTTTGTCACCACACTCGCCATCGCCGGCATAGCCGTCGTCGTGTTCATCATCGCCATGTACGTGCCGGCTATCCTCCAGGGTGTGGTGCAAGGAGCCTCCGTCGCCGGTGGCATGGAGGCGATACGACATGGCGGGCAAGCAGCGACCTTCGCGGCTGGTGGTGCCTTCCTTGGCGCAAGTGCCGCCGCCAGTGGCGCTGCGACGGCAAGTGCGGCCAGAGCAGGTGGCTCTTCCATGGCGGCTGCAGCCCTACGCGGCATGGCCGCTGGCATCGGTAATGCAGGATGGGCTGCTGGATCTGCGGCCAAGGAAAAGGCGATTGCCTCGCCGGGAGCCCACGCAGGGTCTTTGCTCGGGCTTGCCAATGCCAAACTCGACCAAAGCAGGCCACCGGGCAAGCCCGCGCCATCTCCGCAGCCTCTCAACGAGAACAAGTAGCATGGAGAACGCCAGTCATGGCCGAGCGCAACCCGCCCGAAAACCCCTATCTCGCCGCTCGCCAGGAATGGAACGAGCGCTACGGCTCCTATGTGAGGGCTGCTGCCGGCTGGCGCATCGTCGGCATCACTGGAATGACCATGGCAGTGATCGGCTTCTCCTATGCGCTGTTCCAGAGTACGCAAGTCAAGCTCGTTCCCTTTATCGTGGAAGTCGACAAGCTCGGGACTTCAGCGCATGCGGGCTTCCCGCAGCAGATTGAATATGCTGACACGCGTGTCGTGCGCGCGACCCTTGGCAGCTTCGTCTCCAATTTCCGTAGCGTGACGCCCGATGCGGTGGTCCAAAAACAATATATCGACCGTACCTATGCGCTCTTGAGGACGTCAGATCCTGCGACCGAGAAGGTCAATGCGTGGTTCCGATCGAGCTCGCCCTTCGACAAGGCCAGGACCGCGACAGTCTCCATCGAGGTCAACAACATCGTGGCGCTCTCACCGCAATCATTCCAGATCGACTGGACCGAATTCGAACGCGACCGCAAGGGCAAAGAGACGGCATTGCGTCGCTTCCGCGGCATCGCCACCGTCACGCTGACCGCGCCCCAGGACGAGGGAGTCATCCGGCTCAACCCTATCGGTCTTTACCTGCGCGACTTCGACTGGACCGCTCAGCTATGAAAGGCATAGCCCCACTCATGATCATTGCCACCAGAAACGTCGGTGCAATTCTCCCCGTCGCAGCCACGATCGTCGCTGCACTCTGCGCCGCTCCAACCTTTGTGCCGAAAGCCCATGCCGAGGGCATGAGTGCCAACGAGCAAAAGGGGACAGGAATTTCCGGGCAATGGCGCGGAAAGAAGGGCCTCGTCACCAAGGGCGCCGACGGCAAGGTTATTTTTCTCTATGGCGAAATCCAGCCTTCCGTTGTCTGCTCGCCCTTGCAGGTCTGCGACATCGAGCTCCAGGCAGGCGAGGCAGTGCGCGACGTACTGGTCGGCGATACGGTGCGCTGGAAGGTTGAGCCAGCGACCTCCGGCGCCATCGGCGGACAGGCGATCCACCTGATCGTCAAGCCGTCCGAGCCAGATCTTGTTACGTCGATGGTGGTCACCACATCACGACGTACCTACCACATCCAGCTCAAGTCGCATCAAAACCAGTATATGGCGCGTGTCGGGTTTGAGTATCCGGAAGATGTGAGCGCGAAACTGGCCGACATGAACGCACGGCTCGAAGCAAGCATAGTTCCAGGCGCAGGCGTTCCGGCTGAGCAATTGAATTTTGGCTATTCCGTCTCCGGCAATGCCCGCTGGCGCCCGACACGGGTCTATTCCGACGGGACCAAGACCTACATCCAGTTTCCGCGATCGATCTCCGGACAGGATGCTCCGGTGCTGTTCGTAGTTTCAGGGGGAGAGAACCGGGTCGTCAATTATCGGATGAAAGGCGACATGATGGTGGTCGACTATCATGTCGAGCGCGCTGTCCTTGTCTCGGGGGTCGGCTGGAAACAGGAAAAGATCACCATCAGGCGAGGGGGCTGAGAATGCGCGGGACCTTTGCCGTTCTGCTTTTATCGTGCGCCGGTTGTCAGACGTCCACGACCGACGGCCTCGTCGCCAGTTCAGCGCCGCCTGAGATTTCCGGATCCGCTGCGAGCGCCATTGCAGGCGACATGGTGACCAAGTTTGCCGAACAGATTGGCCCGGCAAACGGCACCATCATCTTGAAACCTGACAGCTCACCCTTCGGCCAGGCGCTCGAAACGTCGCTGAAGGGGTGGGGTTATGCCGTCGCCACGGACCAGCAAACGGACGGCCAGAAAGAGATCCCTCTTGCCTATGTCGTCGACAGCCATGAGGGCCAGATCCTCGTGCGAATGTCGACAAGCACCGTTGAACTCGGACGCGCTTACCAGACGACACTGTCGGGGGCATCTCCTGCAAGTCCGCTCTCAGTCATGCGCCGCGGATAGGGGAGGGAGGCATGGTTCAATCCTTGAAGCTCGGCGGTGCGCCAAACGAGGAGAGCGGCTTTGGTATCCGCCGCCTCAACCGGCTGCCGGTGATTGTGGCCGGCCTTCTGGTCATACTGTTCTTCGCCGTCATCATCTTTGGCCTGACGTCGCGCGGCCTGTTCTTTCGTGGTGACGATGCCATCGACGCCGCCTCGAACATCTCGGCATCAACATTCGCCGACCACCTGAAACGTGGAGTGTCGGACGGTATCATCGGTGAGCCGGCTGAAGCGGCCACACTGCAACCGTCACCGATTGCTCCGGCGGAGCCGCAGAAGGCGACCGACAATCCGTTCGAAGCCCGACCACGGAGCGATGGGCAATCTGTCGAACAGAGCGAACCCGAGGAGGTCTGGAAAGCTCGCCTCGAGCGTGAGCAGCGCGAGCAATACATTCGTGAGCGCCATCGTCAGAAGATGGCACGGTTGCAGGCCAATGACGCTGCCTATGACTCGCCTCTCACCATCAGCCTCAACAAGCTTGAAGCGGCCGAAACGGGCGAACTGACGGACATCGGCAATGCCCCGGCAGCATCGGCTACCTCTGCCTCGGCTGCCAATCTCTATGCTGCGGCACTCCAGGCGGGTATCGGCGGTCAGAGCCTTGATCCGAATGGCCAGCGCGCCAAGGAAGACTTCTACAACGCTGACATGAGGGAACTCGGTTATCTGCCGAACAAGCTCCTGCCACAGCAATCGCCCTACGAACTGAAACGCGGTTCGGTAATACCGGCGATATTGATCACCGGCATCACTTCCGACCTGCCCGGCCGCATTACCGCCCAGGTCAGTCAGAACGTCTATGACAGTGCCACCGGTCATCGTCTGCTCATTCCCCGGGGAACCAAGCTTTTCGGCCGTTACGACGCCGAGGTTTCGTTCGGCCAATCACGCGTGCTCGTTGTCTGGACCGACATCATCTTTCCGAACGGCTCGACTTTGCAGATCGGCGGCATGGCGGGCACAGACGCTGAAGGCAATGGTGGCTTCAAGGACAAGGTCGACAACCATTATTTCAAGACATTCGGCTCGGCGATCCTCCTCGCGATCATCGGCACCGGCATCGACATGGCTGTGCCAAATTCATCGACGCGCGCCAACCACGACACTGCGTCCGATGCCGCCCGGCGGAATTTCGCCGAGACTTTTGGGCGCGTCGCTGAACGCACCATCAGCAAGAATCTCGACGTCCAACCTACCCTCGAAATCCGACCTGGCTATAAGTTCAACGTTCTCGTCGACCAGGACATTGTCTTTCCAAGTGCTTATCGAGGTTGAGACCATGGTCGGCGAGCGGGCTGGCGACCTTATCTTGGCCTCCGCCTCTCTGCCCCCTCAAAATGGTTCCGATTTCCTGGCGAACGCGGCCATCAGCCGTTCGGTCCCAAAGCGTCCTCCAAGGGTTAGTAGCCGCTGCCGATAGGCGCGGTCACTCTCCAAGCATGGTGATATGGGCGACTACGGTTTGACAGTTGCTTCGGTATTGCCGAACCCCTTAAGGTCCAAGCCTATTGAAGACAAGCCATCCTTCAGCGTAATCAGGACTCCTTCCTGGTGCTTTTCTGGAAGCAGGTTCAGCCCCATTTTGATGGCCTCGCGACAATCCACGGGTCCAGGCTTCCGCGAATACCTCTGCGAGATTTCATGACTCGACCGTCATTATAAGAAACTCGCACAATTCTTATAACTGATCTTACAACTGACATTTGAGCCGCAGGCAGCTCGATGATCGTAACCTGCTTCGCCCTTGCGCGGGCAGGCCCATAGATGCCGTCGACCGTGTGAGGTGCCTTCATGAATGATTAGAGACGTCAATCGCCAGATTATGCGATTGCGTGTGATTACCCGTCCGATACCTCAGGCATTGGGAAGTCGTTACAATAATCTCTGAGCCCGGAGAAGGACACTTGGACGGACAGATCACGGCACTCATCGATGCACTCGACACATCGAACGACCAGCGATCGATCAGAAGTGCGTTGAAATTATTCTCGATTGCCTGTGGCTTCGAACGTTTCGCCTATTTTGAGATAACGTCGAAGGAAATTTCTACGATCAACAGTTATCCGCTCGAGTGGCAGAATGACTATCTGGAAAGCCAGTTTGCGCGTATCGACCCGGTCGTCACAATGGCAAAGCGCCTCATGCAAATGTTCGCCTGGTCTGCTCAGGATTGGCCAAGCCGCTATCTCACGACCGAAGAAAAGCGGTTCCGCTCCATGGCCAAGCAATACGGCCTCCACTCCGGGCTGACGATTCCGGTGGAGGGCAGCTATGGCAGCATCCTGATGCTGTCACTCACAACTGCGCAGGCGACAAGTCCGACGATTGGCAGCGTGGCGCGAGCGGAACAGGCCGTCCTGTACATACATCATCGGCTACGCGCTATCGCCGACACCGAGCTCGTGAGTTGTTCTTTGAGCCTGTCATCTCAAGAGGCCGTATGCTTAAAATGGGCAGCGAAGGGCAAGTACATGCGAGAGATCTCACTCATCACGAATCTCCAGTATCGAACCGTCCAGTTCTATCTCGACAATGCCCGCAAGAAACTTGACGCGACCAATTTGGTGCAGGCCGTTTCAATCGCAAAAGACAAAAGAATTATCTGACGAAATCTACTAGGCACCAGAGTGTATTCACCCAAGCTGACTACGCTTGATATCCACGCGATGAACCTTAGGCTTGGAAAGCAGAAATTGGATTGATGGTTTTGGCCACCGCACCAAGCGCGGAGTGTTACATTAGCAGCCACTGCCTTAAAGACGATTTTCCTGACAGTGTTGACTCCACTTGCTACTCGTTCGAGTAATGGCGCTACTCAAATGAGGGCGACACATATGGATGACGAAAACGGTGCATCGGCTGTAGCCGGTAAAACGGATGACGGAATTGTTGTTAAGCAGCAGAAGTCGCCGAGGCGTAAGAAGGCTGCGGAAGCCGGTAGTGCTGCGTCAGAACCTGCGTCTGTAGAAAAGCCAGGTCCCAAACGCAAGACGTATAGCGAAAGTGAGAAAGCCGAAAAGCTCAAGCTGATCGGCAAGAAAGTTGCCGAGGGCATGAGCACACTGCAGGAGGTGGTCAAAAGCGCCGGGATATCGGTGCAGACCTACTATCAGTGGAAGCGCAACGAAAAGCAAAAGCCTGCCGCCAAGAAGAACGAAGTCCCGGCCGCTCGGAAGGTCGAGAGGACCGCTAGTGGCGGCAGTGATCTGGCTGAGCTCGTTCAGCTCGAAGCGGAAAACAATCGGCTTCGCGGCCTGCTGGCGGAAAAGCTGCGGGCAGAAAACCTCGAGCTACGCAAGAGGCTGGGGCTGAACTAGAACGTTCGCAAACGTGCCAAATGAAATACGACGCTCTCGATCGAGCGGAGTAACAATGCTGACCAGCAACGCCATTGCGCTGTCCGTTGTAGCGGACAGCTGCGTGCTGTATGTGCACATGAAGAGCAGTCATGCCCACGAGCGCCTGCCACTATCAAATATTGCCTGGAATGGACCATGAAGACGCCACAGCGGAAATTCGTTGTTGAGTTCAAATCGCCGCGGCGGCAGTCAAAGTCGCCGGCAAACTCGATTTGGGGAGATACGGATCTCAAGGCGTTGGCCAGAGAGGTCGAAGATCAGCAGGCGGATTTGAGTTATCCGGGCCACGCACGCCATAGCGCCAGCACCGGTGCGGTCACATCGCCTGTTAAGGTCGACACGCACTCCGTAGACGAACCAGCAGTTGCCACCGACCTTGCTCAAATCGCTAGCGCGGCTACTGGCAATTCGGCGACTGGGTTGCCTGAGCTCAATGCCGAACAGCCTGAGGCCGCGTCTGTTGGGGCAACGCAGGAGGACCTGCATTCGTCACGGCCTCGAAAGATATCAAAGCGCACTCCTCAACGACGCGCCCGGCGCGGCCAGCCTGCACGGAATAGCAAGGATCAATCCGAGCAGTCCAAAATTGCTGCCGAGCCACTCACACTGGACGCTATCGCCGCGCTTGAAGCAGAGAACAAACGCCTCAGACAGCTATTGGTCGAACACCTTCGTGATCAGAACTTGCGGCTCAAGCAAATGCTTGAGCGATTTGATCTCAGCTAGGCCCCAGAGGCAGAGCATCATCGTTTCGACCTGACCGGTTGCGCGGGGGCAGTTGGCGACCCAGAGCATATCCTGATGGATGGAGACGAAACGATGGACATCATCCGATCGACGCTGACCGGCCTATGTGATGCTTTCAACGCGCACGATCTCGACCTCATCATGGAGTACTTTTCCGATGACTGCGTCTTGGAAATGCCAAGGGGAACAGAGCGTTGGGGTTCACGGTTTGAGGGAAAGCCGAACGTACGAAAAGCGATCAGCACACGCTTCGACGGTTTGCCCGACGTCCACTATGGCAACGCGGAACATTTTGTGGACGCGGTTCGGGATCTCCAAATGGATCCTCACGGCAACCACGCGCGAGGGGAAGCGCGTGGAGGTGCAAGGTTGTGACTTCTACACATTCCGAGCGGGCAAGGTGATCCGCAAGGATTCCTACTGGAAGATCATCGAATAGAGAGCGCGAAGCTGGCGCCTTGCGCGCCAACCTCGGACAACAGGCACCTTACGATTCCATCAAGGCTTCACTTCTTTTCTCGACCCTTGCGGACATGGACCTATGTCATGACCAAGGGAGGTGCTAATGCGACTTGTGGATGCCTGGGCTTTGATCAAGGAAAGCGCATTTGCTTTCGTCACTGACAACGCTTTCAGCCACGGCGCGGCGATGGCATTTTATGCGGCAACGTCGCTAGCGCCGATCCTTCTCATCGTTGTCGCTGTCGCCGGAGTAGCTTTTGGCAACGAAGCTGCCCAGTTGGCGCTGTCGGCGCAGATTTCCGGTTTGATGGGACCGCAAAGTGCTGACCTGCTTCAGGCGGCGCTCGAGGGCGCCTCGGCAAGAACTGCTGGTGCATGGGCGACATTGATCGGATTGGTGACGCTAGTTGTCAGTGCCTCGGGAGTGTTTGGCGAAATGCAAACGGCGTTGAACACAATCTGGAAGGTCGAACCCTCTGGCAACTCGGTTTCAAGACTGGTGCGGGCACGTGCTGCGAGCCTGGGCCTCGTCGCGGCACTAGGGTTTCTGCTTCTTGTTTCCCTTGTCGCCAGTACGGCCATCACCGCCATGAGCGACGTCATCAACGCAAATCTGCCCTTCGGTACCCTGATCCTCGGAGTGGTCAACACCCTTGTCTCATTCGCGCTTATCACCGCCATGTTTGCTGCAATCTACAAAGTTCTGCCGGATCGCAGGCTCGGGTGGCGCGACGTCATGACGGGCGCTCTTGTCACGGCCGCGCTCTTCACACTGGGGAAATCGCTTATCGGCTGGTACATTGGTACCAGCGCCGCAGCATCCTCATATGGAGCCGCCGGAGGTCTGCTGGTTATCCTGCTGTGGGTCTTCTACTCCTCGCAGATATTTCTCTTCGGAGCAGAGCTGACCCGGGCTTACTCGGTAAGGCATGGCAGCAGAACTGATCTTCAGCCGGTGGTCGATGCAGACATGGCCACATCGTCGACCATAGCTAGGCCCGGTATCGCTGCCAGCTCCCAACCGATAGATCTACCAACGGTGTCCCTGATGGCCATGGCAGTTTGCGTGGGCATGCTGGCGGCTCGACTGGTGATCCCGAGAAGGTCTCGCCAAAGGTGAGCGGCTGGTCACGCGACGTCGAGATAGCGGGGCTGCCAAATTGCGAAATCGCCGCCCGCGGTGGCACGCCCGGCGCCTAAGCACCATTTGCTTCACTACGACCGGGAACCGTCCAACCCCTCCGCGCATTTCGAAGGAGTGAACTGGGCAATTTCAACGATAGATCCGGACGGATCACCAGGCTGGACCATCAAGCTGGGCGATTCACCGGTGGTTGGCACCGCTATCCACAACGGTACAGACGTGGACAGTACCTGCCGATCACTGATGTGTCTCCCAGACCCGGAACGCCTGCGCGAGGAAGACCCTTTCACTGAGCACTTCATTGCCGATTTCCCGACCCAGATCACTGTTCATCGGTCGCGTTTTCAGGTCGACCTGAATCGCGCGCGTGACGCCGCGATCTACCTGTCGCCAGAACAATCCTGGGGTCTGAAAGTCTGGCAACAGCAGCCCTCCGAAGACATCGTGACGGAAGCTCTCGCCTTCCACGATGCCTATTACGCCGAGCTGAAGCGTGTGCTGACGGAAATCGAAAACCGACACGGCAGGTTCGTGCTTATCGACGTCCACAGCTACAATCACCGGCGCGGCGGGCCGGAGGTTATACCTACATCGCAGGAAGAAGCGCCCGATATCAACATCGGCACGTTCTCTATGGACCGAGAGCGCTGGGCGCCAATTGTCGCCCCATTCATCGAGACGCTGCGTGGCCACTCACTCAACGGCAAGCCTATCGACATTCGCGAAAATGTGTCTTTCCAGGGCAAAGGCGAACAAACACGGTTCGTCCATGCCAATTTCCCCAAAACCGGATGCGCCATTGCAGTCGAGTTCAAGAAGATTTTCATGGACGAATGGAGCGGCGATCCCGACCAGGCAACGATCGACCAGCTGCGCACTATGCTGGCGTCCACAGTGCCCGTCCTAGAGGCTGCGCTGCGAGGCTTCGGATGAAGCCGAGGCTCGTTGACGAGGCATCACACCTGGCCCCAATCGAAGCGGGCCTCGATGCGTTGCTGAAAGAGGGCAAGCCCATTCGTCAGGATTTCGCGGGTGCCTGCCGTTTGCACATAGACCGGCCGCTTCCCTTTCTCTGCGTTTACGTGGGACCCGGTCATGATGCGGCATTCGACGCCGTCTCGGCCAGTGCCTCCTACTTGATCGCGACGGGTTCCAACCTCGCCGGCGAAGTAGCCCGGCTGGTGGCGACATCGATGCATGATCGCTGCGGTTCGTTTTTGATCATCGACATCGGCGAACTGGCAGAAGACCGCTTCCTAACCGACGACGCACCGTTCCTGCCACCTTTCGAAATTGCACTGGCGGGCGGAGACACGACAGCAGAAAAGGCTGCGCTCAAACGGTTCGCGGCCGCTGCCTCCAAGCGAGAGGCAAAGTACAGGACACCGCGCGTCGGCGACTTCAACCCAGCCGCATTCGAAGAGCCACTGCTTTCAGATATTCTCGTCGACATACCGTGCCTGACCGTGCGTTTTGCGCCGATCTATCGAGCGCCCGGCGGAAAAGGCACGTATCCCGCCTTGCGCGACCTTGTCGTGGCCAACATGGTCGACTCCGCGCTGCAGGCAGTCAGCGCCTTCCTCAAGGCATCGCAACTCGAAGCACCAACAACCCATCGTTCACTGGGGCGCCGGGTCTTCATTGACGCAGTTGCCCGTGCCGATCGGGACATAGACAAGGTTGCATCGGCTTTCGACTTCCTGCTTGCCGTTACACCGATCAATGCAGAGCAAGCTTGGCTGGAGTTCGAGGCAGGGGGGTTCGAGCGCGCGCCACCGCTGCTATATCGGCCGCTCGAGTTCGAGGTCACCACGGAGAAGCGGAAACTCTACTCCGTCTCGCTCGATCATCTTGAAGATCCCCTCCTTGCCGGACTGCTTTCCGAAAAACAGCAAGAACTTGACCTCCAACTGTCGATGCTGGCGGCGCGCGAAACCCCTCGCTTCGCTGAACTCGGGCGCGCCCTTTACGGAAGCGTCGAGCCGGAGCTCGCTGCAAGGGCTCTAGGCATTCTCGATAAGGCAACTGGCCTTGAGCCGAAGGCCAAGCAGAAATGCCTCGGCGCGGATTCCGTTGCTGCTGCAGCGCGAGAAATGATCGCCCGATATAGGGCTGCCTCCCCCGACTTCGAAGCCTCCGTGGAAATTCGCTCGGATTTGCCCGCCGGCCTGCTGGTCTCTCGAAACCGGCTTCTCGTCTCGCGTGATACCAGGCTCGCACCGGAGCGTCTGATGGCGTTGCTCAGCCACGAGATCGGTGTTCACCTGTTGACCTACTTCAACGGCGACATGCAGGGACTTGCCATCCTGCGCAGCGGCTTGGCCGGCTATGAGGGCATGCAGGAAGGGCTGGCGGTGTTGGCGGAATATCTCGTCGGCGGCATGACTGCGGCAAGGTTGCGGCTGATTGCGGCGAGGGTTCTCGCATGCCAGGCGATGCTTGACGGGGCGAGGTTTGAGGAAACCTTCCGTGTCCTCCATGCGGATTTCGGTCTCGACCGCCGTAGTGCCTTCAACGTGGTGTTGCGTGTTTTCCGCAGCGGCGGCTTTGCCAAAGACGCCATCTATTTGCGCGGCGTAGTGCAAGTGCTTGATCATCTAAGGAACGGCGGCAGCCTGACACCTTTCTGGATCGGCAAGATCTCTGCCGACCATTTTGGCATCATCACGGAACTGAGCGCGCGCGGCTTACTACGAGCCCCGCGACTCGAACCGGCGTTCCTTTCATCGGAAGTCGCGCGGCCGCGCCTCAAGAAGGCGATGGCCGGGATGGATCCGATCGACATGATTGAAACATGACTGGAGTCCCCGATGCGCATTGCCCTCTTTGTCAATTCGGTTGAGAAAGAAACTGCAGGCTACACGACGACCACACTTGCCCTGACGGCAGTTCAGCGTGGGCATTCGGTTGTTTATGTAGAACCCGGCGACTTCATCCTTCGGCCGGATGACAGCCTCGCTATCAGCGGCGTGGTTTTGCCGGCCGCCCCCTACAAGACCCCTGAAAAGCTGCACACGGCCCTGCTGGAGGCAAATGCCCAGAAGAAAACCTTCACCGTAGGCGATATCGATCTATTGTTTCTGCGCAATGACCCCTCGCTCGACGCTACAGAACGACCATGGGCCGCCAATGCTGGCATCATGTTTGGGCGCCTTGCCGCGGAACGCGGCGTGATTGTGGTCAATGATCCGGACGGACTGGCCCAAGCGCAGAACAAGCTCTACCTCCAGGCCTTCCCCGAGATAGTCAGGCCCGCAACGCTGATATCACGCAGCATCACCGAAATACGCGCTTTCATCGAAAATCAGCCGAAGGGCTGTATCGTCAAGCCGTTACAGGGATCGGGCGGCAAGAATGTCTTCCATATCGCAACCCCTGATGATTCCAATCTGAACCAGATTTTTGAGGCGGCGAGTGGTGATGGCTATCTGATCGCCCAGGCCTACATTCCCGAGGCTAAAGCAGGTGACGTGCGTCTATTCCTCCTAAACGGCCGACCGCTGAAGCGGGATGGCAGCTATGCGGCCTTTCGCCGGGTGCCGGCCAAAGGCGATGTTCGGTCCAACATCCATGCAGCTGGGACTGCGCGGAAGGTCAAGGTAACGGACAGGATGTTGGCCCTGGCCGAGATTGTGCGCCCGAAACTGGTGAACGACGGCATGTTTCTCGTCGGGCTCGACATTGTCGGCGACAAACTCCTTGAGATCAACGTCTTCACGCCAGGCGGGCTGACAAGGCTCGCCACCATGTACAAAGCGGATTTTGCTGCAACCGTCATTGATGCGCTGGAAGAAAAGTTCGCGCTAAGACAAGCCTATGGAATGGCAATGTCCAATGCCCGCCTGGCGACGCTTTGAGCTGGAGACACTAGTCAGCGGACTACGAGTTCCCCAAAAAAAGTCTCAACAACGACCTTCATCGCCTGACCGTGGCTGCTGCCGAGATTCGCAATCTCTGCCACGCGACGCGGTGTTTCACGCGCTATCGGCGTTTCCATTTTGATCAATAACGCCAAAATCTTGCGACTTCGCTCCAACAGTTGCTTCCACGAAGCCTTCTGCTGCCAGTCCTCGACGTAGCAACTCGCGAACTGCGGAAGCCCGGCTCGGCATTCTTCGTTGAAAACGGAAGTCCTCGACAGCCGCCAGCTCTTCCGCATTGAGCATAATCTGCAGGCGTTCGCCTCTCTCAAGCTCAGGCATCGACACCACCATCTTTCGGCATAAATGTGCTGAATGAGTAAGTGGCTTAATTATGGTGTTTGGCTCAAATCCAGTCAATACCGCTGTGGTCTAATTCTGTGCAGCAATTTCATTTGGCAGCCAAACCTAATTCTGGCTTCTCCACCAACTTGCATCATATTGCTAACTACATGATTTCATTTTATTATTCCTGGATTTTGCTTGCCAAGAGTTCAGTCTGGAGCGATAATCCAGCTTTAGAGGAGACCCCCAATGCGCCCGCTATCCCAAGAGCTGATGAACAGGATATCGGCGGCCGTAGCAGCCGCCAGAACTGCTAGCCCGATCAACGTCGTGGAGATCGCGCAGCTAGTTCAGAGCCAGAACCCACAGGAGAATGTGGCCTTCGAGGATATCTTGAGCTGCGTCCTGGATGTCGCGCAGTGCACGGGAGAGCCAATATTGTTTGAGAGGCAGCCCAGCACCGCGGAAGTGGCCCAAATGAATGGTGCGAGTTTGATCAACATCTAGCCCTGCGCGGCGTAATGTGGCCCCGGAGATTTGGCGCGCCATCTACTCCGGGGCATCTGGCCCAAAACGGAGCATCGGCGAGTTTTCATCTTGATTGAGATTGCCGCTGCACAATCCGCTGCAGAGGGGCCCGGGTGCACGAACAAGCGGCGAGCAAGCTTGAACCTGCATGAGATGAGCTTGACCGGCCGTTGCAAATTCGTCTGCAGCGATGACGGAACGTCCGCCGTCTCAGTCACCCATCTTTGCGGGGAACCACCATCGACGTCGCGCATTTAGTGCCAAGATAGGCCGCAGGAGCGCGATATGAAACCTCTGCTAATGGCCGTTTGCGGCCTTGGTTTAGCGCTGGTCATGTTCTTGAGTGGCCTGATTACGGCAACTGCCTTCTTCAACGCCGAGCCCGAACGGCAACTCTCTCTGGCAACTGAAACGACCGAAGTCTGGACCGACCATCCGGTAAAGGTAAACAAGTCAGCACAAGCGTTCGATCGTCTTGCAGCCCGACCAGTCCCAAGGCAATCGCATATCCAATCCGCCTCACCTAGCGTCATGCCTGCGGTCAGCGCTTTAGAAAAGCCATCCGCCGGGGTTGAACCCAACAGCCAACCACCCTTGCAAGCCGAAACGATTGCAGCCCATGTGGCGTGGTGTTCCGACCGGTATCGTTCTTATCGCGCCTATGACAACAGCTACACTCCCTTCAGCGGTAGAAGACGTGAATGCATCTCGCCATATTTCGATACGAGCGACGGCGAGGACACGTACAATCACGACCAAGCCACGGATCGACCGTCTGAGGGATCAGTGGAATTGGTCTATGCAGACGACCAGAATTACGTTGGCACAGATCACCTGGAGTACTGCTTCAGCAGATATCGCTCATATCGATCAGAGGACAACACCTACCAGCCTTACGACGGCGGCCCACGCAGGCAATGCCGGTGAGGAACCCAGAGATCTCGCGCCTATGACAAAAGCATAAATCAGCGGCCTTGAAACGGGGTCAATCGCCAAATGTGGCGAGTGACAGAGCCGTCTCGCTCGACCAGCTTCTCATCCAGCCCATGGAAGGAGATGAGAAGTGACAAGGCCTGAGAGTTCTCCTCACCCACCAGCTTCGTCGACCAATGCCCTCCGCGTAAACCGATCGGGAGCGGGCCGGGCCGGCGCACATCACGGCGAGCTGATCCAGGGCGTCTTCCAGGATCAGAGGGGACGGCTTCATCGTGGATTGGTCACGCTCCCACTCAGTCACATGAGTTCCCTTGCGATTTTCCGGATCACCGACGGCCAAGGGGTCAAGGTGATGCCACCGGAGAAGACGAAGGCTGCAAAAGCAGCATCGCTAACCCTGAGACACCTCAACGAACATAATCGAGGCGGCCTGCTCACTGTTGAAAGCACGATTCCAGTCGGCCATGGATATGGCTCCTCCACCGCCGATGTCGTTGCCACGATACGAGCTGTTGCCTATGCATTCGAGATGGGGCTTCGGCCCTCGGTCATCTCTCGCTTGGCAGTCGAGGCCGAGCAAGCCAGTGACGCGATAGCTTTTGAGGACCAGGCTGTTTTGTTTGCCCAGCGTGAAGGCTTGGTGATCGAGCATTTTGGCGACGCACTGCCGCCGATCCGGGTCATAGGTTTCAAAGCGAATGACGGTCAGTTGGTCGATACGCTTGCCTTGCCGCCGGCTCGCTACTCCAGTGAGGAAATCCAGACATTTTCAATGTTGAGAGGGCTGGCTGCGCGCTCGATACGATTTCAGGACCCGCGGCTATTGGGGCAGGCCGCGACACTCAGCGCAAAGATCAGTCAGCGCCATCTCGCCAAGGCGCAATTCGCGACTGCCTTGGCCATCGCCGACCAGTTTGACGCCTGCGGAGTTCAGGTCGCCCATAGCGGATCTCTCATTGGGATCATCCTGGACGCATCGGCGGTCCGCATCGCCGATGCGTCGCGCAACATTGCAGAGGCGGCGACCGCGGCCGGCTTCAAAGACGTCGTTGTGCAGCCGATCTATTCGGGGGGAGGCGCAGTTGAGATTTGATGCAGACTATTTCGAGGCACTCGAGACGCCTCGCATGGCTCGGCTGGCAGAGAACGTCGTTGCCGCAGCTTTCCCGCTGATGAAACTGATGCCCGCCCGCTTCATCCTCGATCGGGCTGAAGCATCAGGCGAGATCAAAAGGAATGCGCATATTGTCGAGACGACCTCAGGCACATTCGGGATGGCGGTGGCACTCCTTGCGGCTGCGCGTGGCTATCGTTTGACGCTCGTCACCGCCTCAAGCCTGATGGATCCCAAGTATCAGGCACGACTTCAGCGCCTGGGAGCCGAGGTCATTGCACTTGACGATCCCCGGGGTGACGGCAACCAGACTGGCCGGCTCGATAATCTGGGCAGCATATTGCACCGGGAGCCGGAGGCCTTTTGGACACGGCAGTACGACAGTGATGGAAATTGGCTGGCTTACGCCCGTTTGGCTGATCTTTTTGTGCGCGCAATGGGCCAGATAGACTGCCTGGTCGGATGCATAGGAACTGGCGGGTCGCTCTGCGGTACCGGCACTTTCTTGCGAAGGGTTTTCCCCCATCTCAGGATCATTGGCGTCGACACCCACCGCAGCATCTTGTTTGGACAACCGCTCGGAAAACGAGTGCTTCGAGGCCTCGGCAACAGTGTCTTGCCCCGAAATGTGCGCCACGAGTTGATAGACGAAATCCACTGGGTCGGTGCATATCCGGCATTCCATGCCGCCCACCGCTTGTTCCGGCAGCATGGGATATTCATGGGCCCAACCAGTGGCGCCGCCGCCCTTGTCGGTCAGTGGGTGAGCAAGACGAGCCCGGACGCACGGATCGCTGTGATCATGCCTGATGAAGGCCATCGGCATGCCGACACCGTTTACAGCGACATCTGGCTTTCCACCCTGCCTGGCTGGAGGACCCCCGCATCCACCACCCCGACGAAAATCTCCAGAATTGAACCCAGATCTGAGACAGCGTGGACCCGTTTCGAATGGCGTCGACGTCGTCTTGAGGATGTGATGCGCCTCCAGTCAACGGAAGGCTGAGCCGTAGTTCCGAATGATGGGAAAACGTCACTGGCCATTCATGAACCAGTTCCAGGCATCCGCAGTCGTGTCGAATGTCGCATAGCGCGCCTCCTGCGGGGCCGATCGATCGAGGTCCTTCAGGCCACCAGCAGTAACGACCGCAACGACACTGTCGCGTGTAGCAATCAGGCCACGATCAGCCAGCGTCCTTATCGCCATGAGAGGGGTGACCGATGCGAGTTCTGCAAAAATCCCCTCTCTCCTGGCGAGGAGCGACTGCATGTCGATCAGCCCATCGTTGGATACCGGTACCGCCTGGCCTGACGATTCCCGAAGTGCCTTGAGCGCCTGGTACGTACTACGCGATGTGCCAATCGAAACGGCGAGAGGGTCGAACCGAACCTCCTGCTCCAGAACGTGATCGGTTCCTCGAGCGAGAGAGGCCGACAGTGAGCCGTGAACCTCTGCCGCAACCATTTTTGGCAAGCGGTCGATGAGGCCGTCGCAATAGAGCTCCCTGAACCCAGCCCACACGCCCGAGAGAGCGTCGCCATAGCAGACTGGCATGACGCACCAGTCTGGAACTTCACCGGCTCGTTGTTCGATGATTTCGTATGCGATCGTCTTGTAGCCCTCGATGGCAAGCGGATGACCACCGACGACAGGAGCGCTGAAGGGAGACGTGATAAACCAGCCAAACCGCTCCTGCGCTTCAGCGAGGAACTTCCATCTGTCCACCTTATTGACCAGCGGAATGACTATGGCGCCGTGTTTCCTGATCTGGGAAAGCATGGCGCCGGCCGTGCCCGCAAATGTTGCCACGACGCAGTCCATGTCTGCTCTTGCAGCGTAAGCGGCAAGCGAAGCACCAGCATTGCCGGATGAAGCGGTGGCCACTACCTTGGCGCCCTGCGCACGTGCAATCGATACCGCGACGGTAGAGAACCGGTCCTTGTAAGACCATGTCGGATTACGGCTCTCATCCTTTATGAAAAGGTTGGTTGTGCCCAATGATGAGCCGATCCGAGGACAGGAGAGCAGGGGCGTCTGCCCTTCGCCCAAGGTGACGATGTCGGTGCCCGTGCATGGCAGCCTTGGGCCGCTTTTCCACAAGGACGAACGACTCTGTTCTTCCCCGGCAACAGTGCCGCCAACCACTGCCTGCCCGTAAATTGGTGCCAAGTTGGCGGGGGCGACCGGCGCACAGATCGGACATCCCCTGGAGTCGATCGTCATCGATGCGGGATAATGTGTCTCGCACCTGATGCAGGAATAGCCCATTACAGCGCTCACGACTGGAACCCCACCACGGGCATGAATGTAACAGCAGCTACGAGAACCAGAGCGTGCGGAGCAAATGGGATGGCCAGTCTACACCAATGCTTTTCATGGTCTTCAGACGTAGCGCAATTGAACTTCTGCGGCTGAGACACCTGCTTCATCGTTCCTCTCAAAGGCTTGCGAGCTCATACTTGCCCGACTTCAAACAGGCATATCAGTTGAAGTCAACCGAAATGACTCCTAAAGTGTGCCATTCTATAATGATCACAAAGGTGCAGCACAATCATGGATCTACGTCATCGACTGGGCTTGAACGTGCGTCGGCTGCGCAAGGAGCGGGACTTGTCGCAAGAGCGGCTCTCACTTCTATCCGGCCTCTCGCGTGCGTACGTCAGCAGCGTCGAAACCGGGCGCCGCAATGCAACGTTGGACACTCTGGAAATCCTGGCAAGGGCCCTTGGGGTAGAAGGCTTCGAGCTGATCACACCATCCAGCGCATTCGAGGCCGACGCCACGCCTGACCATGATGACAAAGAAGAAGGTTGATATATTCCGGACCGCTTTCAAAGCGTACTCTAAGACAAAAAATGGCTATTGACCGCACTTTGCACCAATACCTTTAGTTACCCGAACAACGACTTCAATAATACCTTCGTCACATTGAACTTTTTGCCGAACTACGATTGCTTCCTTTATGCTGTCCACGCCTTGGGAGGCCTACGATACGGATCGAAGACGAAAGATTAATCCTTCAACTCGGCCAGGCAGCTTCGGAGATTTCCGAGATCAAGACCACAGCCGAGGTCCTGAAGACCCTGCAGGGCCATCTTGCGCGTTATGGTTTCAGCGACCTCCTGATCACCGGTCTGCCCGTTCCGGAGGATCGATATTGGCACCGCGAGGTCCTCTGCGATGGATGGCGTCAGGACTGGTATCGTCGTTACGTCGAGGAGGGGCATTTTCAGCATGACCCTTGCGTCGCTCGATGCCGGAATCGAGTTTTTCCCTTCCTTTGGAGCGACCTGCGGCCCGAGGCCATGTCGCCGCGCGCAAAACTGGTGATGGACGAGGCGCGGGACTTTGCGATGAACGACGGGCTGTGCGTACCAATCCATATCCCCTTCCGGGGACCTGCAGTGGTGACAGCGGCCGGGGACAGAATAGAGCTATCTCCATTTGCCCGGCCTCTGGTCGAAGCTCTGTGCCTGAAAGCCTTTCAAGCCATATGTCGCCTTGAGGGGCTCCTTGACCTCGAATGCGGGCCAATCCTGGGGCAACGAGAAGCAGAAGTGCTTCAGTGGAGTGCTGCGGGTAAATCCGCGGAAGTCATCGCGATCATTTTGAACGTGTCGACATATACGGTTCAGTCGCATCTCCGCCACATCCGCGAAAAGCTGGGCGCAAACAACGTCCAGCGAGCGATCACCAAGGGACTGGTTCTTGGTGAAATCCAGGCGGGCAATGACAAGATCTGGCGATAGCGACGATCACGCCAACTACCTACAAATGGCACGGAGGTCGCCATGGGTCGCATCGTCGTCGTCGATTGGTCAAACCGGAGGCTGTTTCAGAGGCAGCTGGAGAGACATTTCCGACTGCGTCACGAAATCTACGTAGCCGAAAGAAAGTGGCAGGCGCTTGCCCGGCCTATCGACATCGAGATGGACGCGTTCGATACGGAACATGCAATTTACCTGCTCGCTCTGGATAGCTCCGGCGACGTCATAGGCGGTTCCAGGTTGGTCCCAACGACCCGCCCACACCTGCTGGGTGATGTCTTTCCACAACTCGCCAATGGCTCGCCACCTCGCGCTCCCGACATCCATGAATGGACCCGCTTCTTCGTTGCATTCCCCTATCGTACAGCGGGCAAACCCGCCCGCCTGGCGGGGGAGGTGCTCTGCGGTCTGCTCGAGGCTAGCTTGCAGTTGGGAACCCGACAGATCAGCGTCGTTTGCGAGGCGTTCTGGCCGGAGCGACTGAGATCGCTGGGCTGGTCGGTGGCGATCCTGGGCGAACGACTGCAGCTTGACGACTGCGAAATAGTTGCCGCACTCATCGAGGTTACGCAAACGGCGCTGGACGCCACCAGACGCTCTTACGGCATAGAAGGATCGGTTTTGCATATGGCGGGTGCGCTACCCCCGACCCGTGCGACGGACGCGGAGCAATAGACGTGAGGCCGTCAAACTTTGAGCTGTGCCTCGATAAGCTTCTGCTCTCCGACGAAGAACTCGCGACAGCAATTGATGTTGACGGGGACCAAGAGGAGTTCTCAGGCGGACAAATCCGGGAAATCTTCGATCGCCTCCGATGCAGCCCGCATCAGGAATCCATTCATCCATTCAGCGTTACCCAGGCTGATAGCCCGATTGGCTTTTTCGTTCTCCGAGAAGCGCCGGCGCTGCCCGACTGGGCCTTCCCGGGCGTGATGACGCTGCACAACTTTCGGATCAGCAGACAGTTCCAGCGTCAGGGCCTCGGCGCCGCCACGATCCGGAAGATGGCGCAATGGGTGGCTGACAACCGCCCGGCAGTTTCGCTGTTGATGTTGTCTGTAAATACTGGAAACGAACACGCCTTGGCCTTCTACCGGAGCTGCAGCTTCCGGGCGACTGGCGTTACCCTCGATGGGCGCATTGGCTACGAAATGATCATGGCAAGCGAAATTGCCACCCTCCTTGTCGATAGCTGAGCTGGCGGCGGCGCGGCCACTCGAATAGCGGCAAATGTACCCATCTCAACGCCATCTCGACACGCTCATGCTAGCTGTGTGTAACAACCGGGGTGGATCGAAACGGTTCAAATTAACTATCCGCCGACAGTCACCTCCCGCCCGAACTGAAGCACCGGTCCGTCAGTCAACCCATTCAGATCAACAGACTCCGAAAGCGTCGCTTCGGCATAGCTCGGATGTGTAGTGACGTCCTGGCTCGTCTCGAAGATGTAGAGGTGTTGGCGGCTATTGTCGTCTTCCTCGACAACCAGCGAAACGCAACCGATAGTTTCCGGTGCGTAGCCCGTCTGATTGGAAGCCCGCTCTCGCGCAACCTCCTCGGTGACTGCCATTACGGAAATGAAGTTCATCTGTTCGCTCCAAATGTCCGTTCCACCGGTGACGTCATCGCTCGGTCTAGAGTTGGAATCTACCGCGGTACCGGGGGCACTTCTGGCGGAGATCCTGGCGGTATCTGGATCGGCTCCTCCCCGGGAGGGGGGATTGGAGTGGGAGAGGGCGGCGGAACGCCCGGCGGCTCAGGCGTTGGGGTTTCGGGGGGAGTAGGAGGGCGCGCTGGCTCGGGATTAGGATTGTCAGGCGTCGGCGCAGGATTGTTCGGATCGGGCGTAGGCATGTTCACCGAGGCTCCCAGCTAGTCGGGTTCTGCTTATTCAATGCGCGAGTTTGCCACCTGTTCCGCCAATCCCTATGGAAAACTGGGGCAGCAGCGCCAACCCATCCGCGAAGTCGCGACCACCTGTGGCTGCCTGATCGATACAAGTCGCTTTTTTATGGGGCTAATAGCCCGCCAGCCACAAGATGCCGCTAGCGGCACCGAACGCCACAGCGATGTAAAATAGGTCTGTCCATCGCGGTCCTGAAATGTCGCTCAGATGGTGGTCAATAGCTGCCCTGTGATCGACACGAGACCCCCCAGAACCACGGAGATATATAGCGCGTCTTCGAAGGTCATTGTCGCTGCAAGACGACTTCAGATCGGCCGTCATTTTCGCCTCCCTATGAAGACCGCTTAACTCCCTGGCTCGCAGACTGTTCCATGCCATTCCGCCTTCTGTGCCGTGTGTTCGGGCATCTGGCAGCTTGCGGTGAATTGGGGGGCGGCCCGCTGAGTTCTGCGGGCTCCTGGCAGACTAAGCAGCGTTCGAGACGTCCGACATTTGGTCGAAAATGCCATCTGGAAGGCCAAGGGCTCGCGCAATACGGTCCCGATATCCTTTTTCGAAGCGATATCCGGCTTCGATCCTTTCTACTTCTTCGACCGTAAGCCCACTTGTCACAGCGACGGCGCTGATCGAATAGCCCAAATATTGGCGGTATGCCTGGATGGCGGGCGTTCCATTTGCAATTGCTGACAGAACTTCTTCCGGCAGCGCGAAAGGCATTGCAATAGACATTTAGCCTCCAAATTTTGAGACAGCGCTGGCGGTCGTTTGAAATGCGTCAGCGCTGATATTGAGGTGGTATGCCGGGAAAGCCGGCAACCGAATGCGTCACTCCCGAAACGTTGAGAGGTGCAATCGCAATATGGTGTTTAGCCTTCCTGTGATCAAGCCATTTCGCCGACATCAGATCGTCGAACGAACTCGCGACCGAACATCATTGATGGAACTTGATAGCAATACGTTCGTTGGCGCTCAAAGGACGTGTGAAATGGCAGAAGAACCCGCTGAGCCCACCAATGTTGAAGACTTCACGATCCGGCGCTTAATGAAAGAAGGCAATGTCACCGAGACACAAGCCAGGCAGCTGATTGCTGCCCTCGGCTACGACTGGTCATCGCTGTTACGGGAAGCCAGATTTCTTGCGAAAAAACGTTAGCCAATCGCCGCACAATATGGCGTGAAACTGCTCCTGGCGCAGTTGTTTTTTGGCGAACGATGCCTCCTCAGACGTGCTTCATGTCGGCGAAGTGAAGCGGCTGGTGCTGGAGAAAACCGGAGGCAAGATTGCCCGCGCTGTTCTGGGTTTCGGCGGCTTCCTGGGAATGGGCCAGGATTACTATCCGATTCCTTGGAGACGCCTATCGTCCAACTGTGGATGGACGGCATGCCCAACACCCCGATGACCACGGCGCGGGCCATGATCCTCGTCGGCGCGGCCTTGGCCTTCTATGGCCGAGGACATCGACACCCTGAACGCCGGCCTGAAACTCGTCGTCGCGACCATGATCGTCGCCGGGTTCGTCACATGGCTGATCTTCGGCATTCTCGGCCTGTTTGGTAATGTTCGGTGAGAGTGTGCTGAAAATTCTAGCCTGGTTCCGTCTCCCCGTGATCAGTGGGTTGAGGTCAGGAAAGAGTTTACCGCGATCTCGGAACCACTCGCTCCACGACGCGTTGGCCGATCCTG
>NZ_JAFLWW010000017.1 GCF_018555685.1 Aminobacter anthyllidis | reverse complement strand
TGTTTTACAAGGACGGCACCATGATGCTGCTCGGCGACGCCAAGAAGATGACCGAAGAAATCGTCAAGGCAATGGATCACTGAGCCTAAAGCTCAGCCAACCAAAACCACTGCTAACAAAAGCCCGGCTCATACGCCGGGCTTTTGTTGAGTGGAAGCGACCAGCGCGGCAACCGCCAACGCCGATTCGGGCAAGGCGGCGCGACGTCGCTGCCCGGCGCGATCAGCTGACGTTATTTTCCTTCTTGTGTTCGCAGTCCCTGCCTTGGCCGCTTGGCTGCGGGCAGTTTTCGCCGGTGCATTCCTGGGCCTGAGCGCGGGTGACGGACAAAGCTCCGCCGGCGCTGGCAATTGAGAGAATGGCGATCGGGAAGGCGAAAAGGAGCAGGCGCATTACATCTCTCCTTGTGGCTGGGGCGCGAATGCCGAGAGGCAAGCCGGTTGGCGCGGCATGATCGGCGGCACGGCTGTCAGGCTGCCCTTTGGCCAGCATAGCGCAAGTGACACCGCGGTAAAGCGTTGCTCTGGCCGGCGGCTGACGCTAGGGAAAGAATGCCGCAGGGCGGCGTCGCGCTGCCGCCGCATTTGCATTTGCGGCGACGGCCATTTTTGTTTAAGGCGATGCTCATGTCGCACTTGCCCGAGACTCTGCTCGCCGGTTATCGCAACTTCATGACCGGCCGTTATGCGGCCGAGACGGACCGTTACAAGTCCCTGGCGCGCGAAGGCCAGTCGCCCGAGACCCTGGTCATCGCCTGCTGCGATTCCCGCGCTGCGCCCGAAACCATCTTCGATTCCGGTCCGGGTGAGCTCTTCGTCGTCCGCAACGTCGCCAACCTCGTGCCGCCTTATTCCCCGGATGGCGAGTTCCATTCCACTTCGGCGGCGCTGGAGTTCGCCGTGCAGGCGCTCAAGGTCAAGAACATCGTCGTCATGGGCCACGGCCGTTGCGGCGGTATCCGCTCGGCGCTCGATCCCAATTCGACGCCGCTCTCGCCGGGTGATTTCATCGGCAAGTGGATGAGCCTGGTGGCACCGGCCGCAGAAACTGTGACCAGCAACACGATGATGACGCAGGCAGAGCGTCAGACGGCACTCGAGCGCATCTCGATCCGCTATTCGATCGCCAACCTGCGTACCTTCCCATGCGTCAAGATCCTGGAGCAGAAGGGCAGGCTGGAGCTGTTCGGCGCCTGGTTCGACATCTCGGCCGGCGAGTTGTGGGTCATGGACCGCGAAACGGGCGATTTCGAGCGTACCTCCATCGCCTGACGCTGGCGGCTGGCCCCATCTCAGAGACTTGAATGGCCTGACGTCTCCGGCCTAGCTTTGCGCACGAGCCCTGGGCGCCTGTGCCCTTGGCTGCGCCGGCGAGGAGCCAAGCCATGACGATTGCCCAGCCCCGCCATTTGCTCGACGGCAGCCATCGCCGCATGTTCATTGGCGGCGCATGGGTTGAGGCGGCGTCCGGCCAGACCATGGAAACGCGCAATCCAGCCACCGGCGCGGTCATCGCCACGGTGCCGCGCGCCGGCAAGAAAGACATCGAGCGCGCCGTTGCCGCCGCGCGCAACGCCTTCGACGGGCCATGGAGCCGTTTCAAGCCACATGAGCGGCAGAAACTGCTGCTGAAGATCGCCGATCTGTTCGAGCGCCACTGGGAAGAGATCTGCGTCTCCGACACCACCGACATGGGCCTGCCGATCGCACGCGCACGAGGCAACGCCAACCGCGTCCTTGGCATGCTGCGCTATTACGCCGGCATGGCGACGGCGCTGCACGGCCAGACCGTCGAGAACTCGCTTTCAGGCGACATTGTCTCCTACACCCGCAAGGAACCCGTCGGTGTCGTCGGTGCCATCATTCCGTGGAACGCGCCGACCGCCGCCTCGGTCTGGAAGATCGGCCCGGCACTTGCCACCGGCTGCACCGTGGTGCTGAAGCCGTCGGAGGAAGCGCCGCTGACGCCACTGCTGATCGCCGAGCTGATGGCCGAGGCCGGCGTGCCGGATGGCGTCGTCAACATCGTCACCGGCACGGGTGCGGAGGCGGGTGCGCCGCTTGCCGAACATATGGGCGTCGACAAGATCGTCTTCACCGGCTCCACCGCCACCGGCCAGAGCATCGTCCGCGCCTCGGCCGGCAACCTCAAGCGCGTGTCGCTCGAACTCGGCGGCAAATCGCCGGTCATCGTCTGCACTGATGCCGATCTCGAGCGCGCGGTGCCTGTCGCGGCGATGTCGGTCTTCGCCAATTCCGGCCAGATCTGCATCGCCGGCTCGCGCCTGTTCGTCGCGCGTTCGATCCATGACGAGTTCGTCGCGCGCCTGGCGGCTTATGCCGGCGCCTTGCGCATCGGCAACGGCATCGATCCGGAAACCGAGATCGGCCCGCTGATTTCGCCACGCCAGCTCCAGCGCGTCGAAGGCTACCTGCGCGCTGGTTCGGAGGAGGGCGCGCGGCTCGTCGCCGGTGGCACCAGGCTGTCGGATGGTGCTCTCGCCGCCGGCAATTTCGTCGCCCCGACCGTCTTTGCCGGCGTCTCGGACACCATGCGCATCGCGCGCGAGGAGATTTTCGGCCCGGTCATTTCAGCGTTGCCCTTCGACACGCTCGACGAGGTGGTGCGGCGCGCCAACGACACGCCTTACGGCCTTGCCGCCGGTGTATTCACCCGCGATCTTGCCACCGCGCACCAGCTGTCGCGGCGGCTGCAAGCCGGCTCGGTGTGGGTCAACACCTACCACGCCATCGACCCGGCGGTGCCGTTCGGCGGCTACAAGATGAGCGGATACGGTCGCGAGGGCGGCGCGGAGCACCTCGACGAATATCTCAACACCAAGGGCGTGTTCATCCGCATCGATTGAAGCGGCATACGGCCCTGAGTTACAGCAAAAAGCCGCGCCCGGGTCCCGGTCGCGGCCTGAGCAATTCGTTTTGGCTGGTTCAGCGCATCAGCTGGAATTCGTACAGCCTGCGGTACAGGCCCTCAGCCTCGATCAGGTCGCCATGGCGGCCCTGCTCGGCGACCTTGCCGTCCTGCATCACCACGATGTTGTCGGCCTGGTGCACGGTCGACAGGCGGTGCGCGATGGCGATTGTGGTGCGGCCCGCCGACAGCTTTTCCAGCGCCTCGCGGAACAGCGCTTCCGACTCCGCGTCCAAAGCGCTTGTCGCTTCGTCGAGCAGCAGAACGTTGGCATCACGCAGGATGGCGCGGGCGATCGACAGGCGCTGCTTCTGGCCGCCCGAGAGCAGGGCGCCGTTTTCGCCGACCTGCGTGTCGTAACCGTGTTTGAGCCCCATGATGAAATCGTGCGCGTTGGCCGCCTTGGCGGCTTCGATCACCTCGTCGTCGCTGGCGCCTTCGCGGCCGAGTTGAATGTTATGCATGATCGTGCCGGAAAACAGGAAGGTGTCCTGGCTGACATAGGCAATGCGGTCGCGCACCGAATGCAGCGTCGCATGCGCGATGTCCTGGCCGTCGAACAGCACCTGGCCGCTGTCGGGGTCGTACATGCGCATGATCAAGTTCATGATCGTCGACTTGCCGCTGCCGGACGGCCCGACAAGTGCCGTCATCTTGCCGTGCGGGAAGACGAGATCAAGGTCGCGCAGCACCGGCTCGCCGTCGGCATAGGAGAAGCTGACATCCTTGAGCTCGATCTTGCCGGTGCCGGGGACCAATGCTTCCGCGCCGGGCCTTTCGGCAAGCGTCAGCGGGCGGTCGGAAAGTTCATACATCATGCGCACGCCGATGAGGCCGGCTTCAAGTGAAACGCGAACGCGGGCGAGACGCTTGGCCGGTTCGTAGGCGAGCAGCAGAGCCGTGATGAATGCCATGATGGCGCCGGGCGTCTGGCCGCCCTGGATGACCAGATAGCCGCTGGCCAGCACGACGCCGGCGATGGCAAGACCAGCCAGCGTTTCCATGATCGGGCTGGTGCCGGCCTCGAGCGCTGCGATCGAGTTGGCGCGCTTTTCGACGTCCGACACGGCCTTGTGCATGCGGCCACGCATCAGCTGCTCAAGGTTGAAGGACTTGACGATGCGCACGCCTACAGTCGTCTCCTGCATCACCTGCACGATCTGGGCCAGCGACAGGAACTCCGCCTCCATGATCTTGCGAACTTTGCGCAGGATGATGTTGATGCCAAAAATGGCGATTGGTCCGACGACGAAGGCGACGAGCGACAGCACCGGCTGCTGGAACACCATCACGGCGATCAGGCCGAGCAATGTGAACAGGTCGCGCACGAAAGAAGTGACGACGAGGTCGAGCACGGCGCGTGCTGCTTGGGCATTGTGGGTGACGCGGGTGATCAGGTCCGACGACGGGATGGAATGATAAAAGGAAATGCCTTGCGCCAGGATACGGTCGTAGATGATGCGCTGGCGCTCCGCGATGATCGCGTTGCCGACGCGGCTAAGATAAAACGACTGCACGAAGGTCGCGATGCCCTTGATAATGAAGATCGCCGCCACGCCCCCCGCGATCAGGTAGACCTGATAGATGTCCTTGCCGATCACGAACTCATCGGTAATGTGCTTCATGATCAGCGCGCTGGACGCCGTCATAGCGGCCGTCACCAGCATGGCGATGATGGCAATGCCATAACCAAACGCATGCTTGCGGAATGACTCCCGTACCAATCTCCAGATCAGGAGATGATTCTGGGTTGGGCGAAAAAATCGAAGCAAATCAATGGGTCCCTTGGGCCGTATTCCCCCGCGCCGGCCTATATAAAGCACCGGTCAGCGAAGGGGAACTGCTGTTGAGCGCCGGCCTCGGGCGTACTGTCGCAGCCGTCTATCGCTCGGTGGACAGTCGGAAGCCCCAGATTGCCGCTGTCTGCGATTTCGCATACCGTTGACCAAACGATAAAAAGTCGCCTTCGCCAAAGAAGACCAAAACCAGCCAGAGGTGGAAAGAATGCCAAGAAATTCAAACGATTTCGGCTTGTCCCGCCGTACCCTGATCAAGGCTGCGGGTGCATCCGCGGCCGTCGCTGTGGCAGGCATGCCCGTGCGCCTGTTTGCTGCCGATCCGATCAAGGTCGCAGCCGTCTACACCGTGCCGGTCGAGCAGCAGTGGGTCAGCCGCATCCACAAGGCGGCCAATGCCGCCAAGGACCGCGGCGATATCGAATATGTCTATTCGGAAAATACCGCCAACAACGACTATGAGCGCGTCATGCGCGAATATGCCGAGGCGGGCCACAAGCTGATCCTCGGCGAAGTCTTCGGCGTGGAAGACGCCGCCCGCGCTGTGGCCAAGGACTATCCCGACGTGGCCTTCCTGATGGGCTCGAGCTTCAAGCCGGACGCGGCGGTGCCGAACTTCTCGGTCTTCGACAACTACATCCAGGACGCGTCCTATCTTTCCGGCATCGTCGCCGGTGCCATGACCAAGTCGAAGAACATCGGCATGGTCGGCGGCTATCCGATCCCCGAGGTCAACCGCCTGATGAACGCCTTCATGGCGGGCGTGAAGGAAGTGGCCCCCGACACCAAGTTCCAGGTTGCCTTCATCGGCTCGTGGTTCGATCCGCCCAAGGCCAAGGAAACCGCCTTCGCCCAGATCGACGGCGGCGCCGACCTGCTCTACGCCGAGCGCTTCGGCGTCTCCGACGCGGCCAAGGAAAAGAAAGTGCTCGCCATCGGCAACGTCATCGACACCCAGGCCGACTACCCCGAAACCGTCGTTGCCTCGGCCCTTTGGCACTTCGAGCCGACGCTCGACAAGGCGATCGCGGAGGTCAAGGCCGGCACCTTCAAGGCCGACGACTACGGCGTCTATTCCTTCATGAAGGCGGGCGGCTCGTCGCTTGCTCCACTCGGCACCTTCGAAGGCAAGGTGCCCGATGACGTGAAAGCTAAGGTCGCCGAGAAGGAAAAGGCGATCAAGGACGGCTCGTTCACCGTCGAGATCAACGACGCCGAGCCGAAGTCGAGCTAGCTCGACTATCCCTCCCCCTTGAGGGGAGGGTGGTCCGCGTAGCGGGCCGGGTGGGGTCCGCCCGGCCGGCCTCAACTCGTCCAAATATTCAAGAGGGCGTTCCGCGCTGCCGATATGACCCCACCCGCCTCGCTGCGCTCGGCACCCTCCCCTCAAGGGGGAGGGATGGCCGCCTCCACAGTCCTCCGCCTTTCCGGCATCACCAAGCGTTTCGGCCCGCTCGTGGCCAACGACGCCATTTCCTTCGAGCTCGAGCGCGGCGAGGTCATCGCGCTGCTCGGCGAGAACGGTGCCGGCAAAACCACGCTGATGAACATCCTGTTTGGCCATTATGTCGCCGACGAGGGCACCGTCGAGGCGTTCGGCAAGCCGTTGCCGCCGGGCGATCCGCGTGCGGCGCTCGATGCCGGCATCGGCATGGTTCACCAGCATTTCACCTTGGCCGACAACATGACGGTGCTGGAAAACATCGCGCTCGGCACCCAGAGCCTGTGGCGCGCCCGGCTCGACCGGTCGGCAGCGCGCCAGCGCATCGCGCAGCTGTCGACCGATTTCGGCCTTGCGGTCGATCCGGCCGCGACCGTCTCCACCTTGTCGGTGGGCGAGCGCCAGCGCGTCGAGATCCTCAAGGCGCTGTATCGCGACGCCCGTGTGCTGATCCTCGACGAGCCGACGGCGGTGCTGACGCCTGCCGAGACCGATGCGCTGTTCCGCACGCTGAAGCTGCTCGTCGCCAAGGGCCTGTCGATCATCTTCATCTCCCATAAGCTCAACGAGGTCATGGCGGTCAGCGACCGCGTGCTGGTGCTGCGCTCCGGCCGGCTCGCCGGCGAACGCGAGACGAAATCCACCGACCGCAAGCAACTGGCGGCTCTCATGGTCGGACAGGAGGTCAAGCCGGCGGAAGTCAGCCAGGTCCAGGTCGGCGCGCCGCTCCTGATGCTCGACCGTGTTTCAACGGCACGCCACAACGGCGCCGGCCTCGACGAGGTGTCGCTGACCCTCAGCGCCGGCGAGATCACCGGCCTTGCCGGCGTCTCCGGCAACGGCCAGGCAGCGCTTGCCGCACTCATTGCCGGCACCCGGCGCCCGACAGGCGGCCGCATTTCCGTCGCCGGCCATGCCGTTGGCGACTGGTCGCCGCGCGCAGCTCTTGGCCATGGCATTGCCCGCATTCCGGAGGACCGCCATGCCGTCGCCACCATCGGCGACATGAGCGTCACCGAAAACGTCATCGCCGAGCGCTACGGCAGTACACGCTTCAGCCGCATGGGTTTCCTCGACTGGAAGGCGGCGCGGGCCTTCGCCGAGGAGATCATCGCCGACTACGACGTCAAATGCCCGTCGCCCGAAGCGCGCATCCGGCTGCTTTCGGGCGGCAACATGCAGAAGCTGATCCTCGGCCGCGCGCTCGATCCCGAACCTGCGGTCATCCTAGCCAGCCAGCCGACGCGCGGCCTCGATGTCGGCGCTGTCGCCTATGTCCACCGCATGCTGCTTGCCGCGCGCGAGCGCGGGGCAGCGGTGCTGCTGATCTCGGAAGACCTGGAGGAAATCCTGGCGCTGTCCGACCGCATCGTCGTCATGTCCAAGGGACGGCTGTCGCCACCGTCGGCGCGTGGCGAGCGTACGATCCGGGAGCTGGGTGAGCTGATGGCGGGCCACGGCGGGGAAGGGCAGGCGGCGTGAGGAACGAGCGCATCTTGGTTGGAGCGGCGCTCCACGCCACCCCCCTCTGTCCTGCCGGACATTTCCCCCACAAGGGGGGAGATTGGCCGGCCGCGCCGGTTTCGGCAACCTGCGGTGTTGCAGAAAGGGTGCTGTCGTCGCCACTGCTGATCTCCCCCCTTGTGGGGGAGATGTCCGGCAGGACAGAGGGGGGCGATGTCCCGCCAACATCTAAGGTCAGCACGGAGCAGACCCATGCGGCTTGAGCCCAAACCTGCGCCGTCGCTGGCGCTCACCTTGCTGTTCCCGATCGCGGCCATTGTCGCGACGCTGCTGATCACCTCGCTGCTGGTGCTTGCGGCCGGTGCGTCGCCGCTGTCGGTGTTCTACCTTGTTGCCAAGGGAGCCGCCGGCTCGCAATTCGCCCTGCTCGAAACCCTGACCCGCGCGACGCCACTGATCTTCACCGGTCTAGCCGTCGCCGTCGCCTTCCGCGCCAAGCTGTGGAACATCGGCGCTGAAGCTCAGCTTTATGTCGGCGGCATCGTCACAGTCGTTCTCGGCACCGGCGCCCTGCCGCTGCCCTCGGTGATCCTCATCCCCGTCATCATGCTGGCAGCGATGCTCGCCGGCGGGCTTCTGCTGCTTGGGCCGGCGGTGCTGAAGACCCGCTTCGGCGTCGACGAGGTGGTCACCACCTTGCTGCTCAACTTCATCGTGCTGCTGTTCGTCTCGATGCTGCTCGAAGGCGTGCTCAAGGATCCGATGGGGCTGGGCTGGCCGCAGTCGCAGAAGGTCATCGCCGAGGCGCAGCTGCCGCGCATCATCCAGGGCAAGCGCCTGCACTACGGCTTCGTCATCGCCATCGTCTCGGCCATCGTCGTCTGGGTCATCATGAAGAAGACCGTGCTCGGCTACGAGATGCGCGCTGTCGGCCACAATCCCGAGGGCGCGCGTTTCGTCGGCATTCCTGTCAACCGCGTCTTGATGAAGACCGCGCTCCTGTCGGGCGGGCTGGCGGCACTTGCCGGCTTCTCCGAGGTCTCGGGCCTCAAGGGCAACCTGACGCTCGACCTGTCGCCGGGCTATGGCTATTCGGGCATCGTCGTTGCCATGCTGGCGATGCTGAACCCGCTCGGCGTCATCGCCTCCGCCATCTTCGTCGCCGGCATCTTCGTCGGCGCCGACGCAATGAGCCGCACCGCCAAGGTGCCGAGCTACATCGCCGACGTCATGGTCGCGACGTCGCTTCTGACGATGGTGGTCGCGATCCTGCTGACGCGGTTCAAGGTGAGGTGGAGGTGACCATGGACGCGCTTGAAATCCTCTTCACCGCCTCGTTCTGGGTCGCAGCCATTCGCATCGCCTCGCCGCTGATCTTCGCCACCATGGGCGAGCTGATCTGCGAGCGTGCCGGCGTGCTCAATCTCGGCATCGAGGGCATCATGACCGCCGGCGCCTTCGCCGGCTGGTTCACCGTCTATGCCGGCGGCGACCTGTGGACCGGCGTGCTGGTGGCGGCCCTTGCCGGCGCGATGTTCGGACTGCTGCACGCGACGCTGACCGTGCCGCTCGGCCTGTCGCAGCATGTCGTCGGCATCGGCGTAACGCTGCTTGCCACCAGCCTCACCTATTTCACCTACCGCCTGGCGCTGCCCGAAGTAACCTCGCCGCCCAAGATCGAGCCGTTCCAGCCACTGCCGATCCCCGGCCTGTCGAAAAACCCTGTTGTCGGCGAGGCGCTGTTCACCCAGACGCCGCTGACCTATCTCGCCTTCTTGACCGTCGCCGTCGTCGCCTGGGTGCTCTACCGCACGCCAGTTGGTTTGGCCGTCCGCGCCGCCGGCGAAAACCCGTCGGCCGTCGAGGCGCAAGGCATTTCTGTCACCGGCATCCGCATCGGCGCTGTCATGGTCGGCAGCGCCCTGATGGCCATCGGCGGCGCTTTCCTCACCATGTCGGCGTTCAACTCGTTCTTCTTCGAGATGATCAACGGCCGCGGATGGATCTGCATAGCACTTGTGGTGTTCGGCTCATGGCGGCCGGGCAAGGCGCTAGTCGGCGCCATCCTGTTCGCCGCCTTTGATGCCTACCAAGTCCGCCTGCAGCAGATGTCGGGCGGCATCGTGCCCTACCAGGTGTTCCTGATGATGCCCTATGCATTATCGATCCTGGCGCTGATCCTGGTGGCGCGGCGCGCCACCTATCCCAAGGCGCTGATGATCCCCTACCAGAAAGGCGAAAGATGAGCTTTGACCTGATTGTCCGTGGCGGCACGCTATCAGATGGAACCGTTGCCGATATCGGCATCAAGGGCGACAAGATCGCGGCGATCGAACCGCGCATCGACGCTGCCGCCGGCCGTGTCGTCGACGCCACTGGCAATCTCGTCTCCCAGCCCTTCGTCGATCCGCATTTCCATATGGATGCAACGCTGTCTTACGGCCTGCCGCGCATCAACGCCTCGGGCACACTGCTCGAAGGCATATCGCTGTGGGGCGAACTCAAGCCGCTGTTGACGCATGAGGCGGTGAAGGAACGCGCGCTCGCCTATTGCGACTGGGCGGTGTCGATGGGCCTGCTCGCCATCCGCACCCATGTCGACACCTGCGACGACCGCCTGCTCGCCGTCGAGGCGCTGCTCGAGGTCAAGAAGGAGATCGCGCCTTACATCGATCTGCAGCTCGTCGCCTTCCCGCAGGATGGTCTCTACCGCTCGCAGAACGCGCGCGCCAACACCATCCGCGCGCTCGACATGGGCGTCGACGTCGTCGGCGGCATTCCGCATTTCGAGCGCACCATGGCCGACGGCACGCGTTCGGTGACCGAGCTGTGCGAGATCGCGGCGTCACGCGGCCTGATGGTCGACCTGCATTGCGATGAAACAGACGATCCGCTGTCGCGCCACATCGAACAGCTGGCCTACGAGGCCCAGCGCCTTGGCCTGCAGGGCAGGGTGGCGGGCTCGCACCTGACCTCGATGCACTCGATGGACAATTACTACGTCTCGAAGCTGTTGCCGCTGATTGCGGAAGCCGGCGTGTCGGCCATCCCCAACCCGCTGATCAACATCATGCTGCAGGGCCGCCACGACACCTATCCCAAGCGCCGCGGCATGACCCGCGTGCCCGAGATGCTCAAGGCCGGCATCCGCGTCGGCTGGGGCCAGGATTGCGTGCTCGACCCGTGGTATTCGCTCGGTACCGCCGACATGCTCGACGTCGCCTTCATGGGCCTGCACGTCGCCCAGATGTCGAGCCCCGCCGACATGCGCCGTTGCTTCGACATGGTGACCAAGATCAACGCCGAGATCATGGGCCTCGACCATCTCGGGCTCGCGGTCGGCAGAACCGCCAGCCTCGTTGTGCTCGACGCCGGCAACCCGATCGAGGCGGTGCGCCTGCGCGCCGAGCGGCTTTGTGTTGTCGCCAGAGGCAAGGTCGTCGCCGAACGTCCGAAGCGCGACACGGCGCTGTCGATAGCCGGCCGCCCGGCGACGATCAACCGCCGCCACGTGGTGCCGCCGCAGGCGAATTGAAGGACGGCGATTTAGGTTTCCCCTCTCCGGCCCTTCGGGCCGGAACCCGAGCTGGAGCCGACATCGGGCGATACGGTGACGAGCCGAAGCGGTTCAGAACCAGGTTCCTCGCCCCTTTGGGGAGAGGTGCCGAGCGAAGCGAGGCGGAGAGGGGCTACGCCGCAATCGGGCTGTTCGCATCTCCCGTCACCGCCTCTTCCCGAACATCGGCTGAATGCCTAAAGTGCCCATTCGGAATCAAGTTTAAATGCGAGGCGTCGTCATGAAGCTCAGGACCATCTTGTTGCTCTTCACAGCCGTCGTGCTTGCCGGCTGCGTATCGTCGGAAGAACAGCGCGCCCGCGATGAAGAAAAGTGCCGCTCCTACGGCTTCACCAAGCGCAATGACGCCTTCGCCGAGTGCCTGCAGCGCATCGAGCTCGACCGTCGCGCCGAGTTCCGCCAGAGCAAGTCGGCGTTCGACGACTGGCCAATGACAAGGCCGGTCGTCGTCTATCGACCCATCGTGGTGGCGCCTAAATAACAGGTCAGTGGCGCTGCGACAGGGCAACGCCTGGTCCAGGCCAGATTGCTCTCGCCATCGACGTTTCAACCGCATAGATAGCCGTGATCCGGGCCCGTTGCCCGGCGGATGGCACCATGACTTTTCGACAAGCCCTAGCCCTCCCGAAGAACAACATGGTTCTTGCGGGCATCTTGCTCATGTTGCTCGGCGACTTCATGTTCGCGCTCAACGATGCCATGGGCAAATGGCTGGTCGAGAGCTTCTCGGTCGGCCAGGTGCTGTTCATTCGCTCGATCGGAGCCTTCATCATCCTTGGCCCGATGATCGTCAGGCAGGGGCTCGGTCCTTTGACCAATGTCGAGCGTCCCGGCTTGCAGGTGTTGCGCGTCGTGCTCGCAACCGCCGACACCGCCTTTTTCTATGCCGCCGTCGCCTATCTGCCGCTGGCCGACGTCATGACCTTCTATATGGCCGGCCCGATCTACATAGCGGCGCTTTCGCACTTCTTCCTCGGCGAAAAGGTTGGCTGGCGCCGCTGGCTCGCCATCGTGATCGGCTTCTGCGGCGTGGTCATCGCGCTGCGCCCATCGACGGCCTCGTTGTCCTGGCCGTCGCTCTTTGCCGTCGTCGGCAGCATGTCATTCGCCATCAGCCTGATCCTCAGCCGCAAGCTGCGCGCCACCAACGACACGACGCTTGTGACCTGGCAAACGGTGGGCGCATTGATCATGGGTGGCATCCTCGCCGCCTCCGACTGGCAGCCGGCAAACGCCATCGACTGGTCGGCCATGCTCTTGCTCGGCGTCGTCGCCTGCGCGGCGCATCTGCTGATCACCCGGGCACTCAAGCTCGCACCCGCTTCGGTGCTTGCGCCGCTGCAATACACGCTGCTGATCTGGGCCGTGGTCATGGGCATCGCCTTCTTCGGCGACTACCCGGATGCGCAGATCCTGATCGGCTCGGCGATCATCGTCATTGCCGGCCTGTTCATCTTCCACCGCCAGAAGGTGGTCGACAAGGCCGAGCCCGAGACGGTGCCGACCAGCGTGCACTGAGGACGGCTCCGCGCTCATCCGCCTGCCGGCACCTTCTCCCCGTGAATGACGGGAGAAGGGACGCTGCCGCAATGCTGACGCTGACGTCCCCCTCGCCCCGTTTACGGGGAGAGGGTAAGGGTGAGGGGCAAGTTAAGTCCGAAGTCGCTACCTACCGCCCCAGCACCAGTGCCCAGTAGCGCTTGTCGCTGCCCTTGCTCTCGCGCACATAGGCGAGGCCGAATTTGCCGAAGCGCGGGTCGAGCATGTTGCGCCGGTGGCCGGTGGAATTCATCCACATCGAAAACAGCTTGGCCGGCTCCATGCCGCCATGGGCGATGTTTTCGGCTGCCGCACCCGCAACGCCGCCATCCTTCATGCGCGCAGCGAAATCCTTGCCCCAGCTGGTTGTGTGCTCCATCTTGCCGCTGCGCGCCATGTAGGCGGCCTGCTGGAGTGCTGCGCGCTCCAGCGTCGAGTCAGGGCTGAGCGGTGGCAGTCCGTGCTCGGAGCGGATGGTCTGCAGGTAGGTGACGCCGGTAGCCGACGCGCCTGCACCATCGCCGGCGATGTTGGAGCCGGTCTGGCAGGCGGCCAGGAACAGCAGGGACCCAAGGGCGGTCGCCCGCATTACCGTGCCTGTCAGTCGCGCCATGATGTCGTCCTTGTCTCGAGCCCGTGCTTGCGAGCCTTGATAAGGCAGATCATGGCTTTTTGGCGAGCAAAGGCTTCGGCAGCACGGCGTGCTTTGAGACCGCGCGCCGTCCGTCCGGACACTCGAACCCGGTTCTGTCGGCCTGCGCTATGCCTTCACCCTCGCTGCAGCCGGATCGAACAATGGCTCGAGATGGATCGTTGCCGGCACGCGCTCCATCGCCACCACCAGTTCGTAGCTGCCGCTGGTCAGGAAGGCGTCGTCGACGCCGCCGGCATTGCGGACATAGCCGAAGCCGATGTTCTTGCCGACCGTGTAGCCATAGCCGCCGCTGGTGAGATAGCCGACCGGCTGGCCGTCGCGCAGGATCGTCTCGCGGCCGACAAGCACGACATCCTTGTCGTCGACGGTGAAGCCGGCGAGCCGCTTGGTCAGCGCTGCGTTGCCGGCCTTCTCCAGCGCCTTGCGGCCGAGGAAATCAGTGTCCTTCCTGAGCTTCACCGCCCAGCCGAGGCCGGCCTCGAACGGCGTGTCGTTGGGGGTGATGTCGGAGCCCCAGGCGCGGTAGCCTTTTTCAAGGCGCAGCGATTCCAGCGCGCGGTAGCCAATGGGGCGGATGTCGTGGGGCTTGCCTGCCGCCATCAGCGCGTCGAACACCTCGCCGGTGGCACCGATTGGCACATGCAATTCCCAGCCGAGTTCGCCGACATAGGTCACCCTCAGTGCCCTCACGGTGGCGCCGGCGATGGCGATTTCGCGCACATGACCAAAGGGGAAGGCAGCATTGGAGACATCCGCATCGGTGACGGCTTCCAGCACCTTGCGTGCGTTCGGCCCCATCAGCGACAGCGTGCCGAACTGCTCGGTCACATCCACCAACTTCGCGTCCAGGCTTGCCGGGACGTGGTCGCTGATCCAGGCAAGGTCGTGGGTGCGGAAGCCCGTGCCGGTGACGATGTAGAATTTGTCGTCGGCCAGCCGCGCCACGGTCAGGTCTGCCTCGATGCCGCCGCGCGTGTTGAGCAACTGCGTGTAGGTCAGCCGACCGGCAGGTTTCGAGACGTCATTGGCGCAGATGTAGTCGAGCGCCTTCTGCGCATCCTTGCCCGTCATCTCGTATTTGGCGAAGGACGACTGGTCGAACACGCCGACCGCCTGGCGCACATGGGCATGCTCGTCGCCGACCGGCTCAAACCAGTTCTGCCGGCCCATGGCGTAGACGTCTTTTGCCTCCATGCCTTCAGGTGCGAACCAGTTGGGGCGCTCCCAGCCAAGCTTGGAGCCGAACACCGCACCGTGTTTCTTCAGCCGTTCATAGAGCGGCGAGACGATGTAGGGCCGCCCGCTGGCGTATTCCTCGTGCGGATAGCCGATGGTGTAATGCTTGCCATAGGCTTCGAGTGTGCGGTCGGACACCCATTGCCGGTCGCGGTGCAGGCCCGAGAAGCGCCTGATGTCGACCACCCAGAGGTCCAGCGGCGCCTCCCCATCGACGACCCATTGCGCCAGCACCCAGCCAGCGCCGCCACCCGAGGCGATGCCGAAGGCGTTGAAGCCGGCGCCGACGAACATGTTCGCGCATTCGGGTGCCGCGCCCAGGATGAAGTTGCCGTCTGGCGTAAAACTTTCGGGGCCGTTGATCATCTGCTTGACGCCGACATCGGCCAGGCCTGGCACACGCTCGATCGCCTGCACCATGTGCTGCTCGAAATGATCGTAGTCGTCGTCGAACAGGCGGAACTCCCAGTCGTTGGGTACGTCGCCAGTCGTCCAGCCCTGCGGGTTGGGCTCATAGCCGCCCATGACAAGCCCGCCGACCTCTTCCTTGAAATAGGTGCGTCGGTCGGGGTCGCGGATGGTCGGTGCGTCGGTGGCGAGCCCGGGCAGCTTCTCGGTGATGATGTACTGGTGTTTCACCGGCTGCAGCGGCACGTTGATGCCGGCCATCGCGCCGACCTGGCGCGCCCATTGGCCGGCGCAGTTCACCACCTTGTCGCAGGCGATGTCGCCGTGGTCGGTCTTCACCTTCAGGATGCGGCCGTCCTTCATCTCGAAGCCGGTCACGCGCACGTTCTCGAACAGCCTGGCGCCATGCATGCGGGCGCCCTTGGCCAAGGACTGGGTGATGTCGGACGGGCTTGCCTGGCCGTCCGTCGGCAGCCATGAGGCGCCGACGAGGTCCGAGGTCTCCATCAGCGGCCACATGCGCTTGACCTCTTCCGGCGACACCAGCTGCATGTCCATGCCGAAGCTTTTGGCCGTCGTTGCCAGCCGCTTGTATTCGGTCCAGCGGTCTTGGTTGGTGGCGAGCCTGAGGCAACCGGTCATCTTCCAGCCGGTGGCAAGTCCGGTCTCGGCCTCAAGCCCCTTGTAGAGCTCGACCGAATATTTGAGCACGCGGGTGATCGAGGCGGACGAGCGCAACTGGCCGACAAGGCCGGCGGCATGCCAGGTCGAGCCCGACGTCAGCTTGCCCTGTTCGAGCAGGATCACATCTGTCTTGTGGTCGCGGGCAAGGTGATAGGCCGTCGAGCAGCCGATGATGCCACCACCGATGACGATGATCTGGGCATGCGAGGGGAGTGCCATGGCTACAGTTTCCCGTAATGCTTCTGATAGATTTCAAGCGCCGCCTCGAGCTTGTCGAGGTTTTCGGCGGTGTAGGCGACATAGTCGACGCCCGGTGCCGTGAGATGCAGCTCCGACACCATGCTCCACATCGCCTCGCGCAACAGCGAGGCGCATTGCATGGCGGCATGCGAGCGGCGGATCGCCTGGTCGGGCCTGCCGCCGAAATAGACGGTCAGCAGTTCGTCCGACTCCTCCGTCGTCATGCCGGCATTCGAGGCGGTTCCGGCAAGATCGAACATCGCGGTCGAAAAGCCGGCATATTCGAAGTCGATGAGCCAGAGCCTTGCGCCGTCGTCGAGGAAGTTGGCCGGCAGAAGATCGTTGTGGCTGAAGATGATCGGCAGCGGCGCCTGGGCCCTTTCGAGCGCTTCCGCCAGCGCCAGGTAGCGCGGCAATTCGGCTGCCATGCGGCTGTTGCCGGTGGCCAGCGTGCGGGCATAGTCGCGAATGACGTGGAATGCCCAGAACATGAAGCCGGGTCCCGACACGTGTCGGGGCATCTCGTCGTGGAAGCGGCGGACGAGCCGGGCGATGCGGGCGGCATTGGCCCGCACGTCGCCGCCGCCGTAGGTCTTGGCACCGAGGAATTTGGTTACCATCACCCCTGGCTCGGCATATTGCAGTTCCGGGGCGAAGCCCGCCTCGAAGGCCGCCCTGGCCACCATCACCTCGCGGTCGCGGAAGACGTGGTGGAACGGAAAGTCCTTGCCGAAGCGCACGACGTGGCGGCCGTTGCCGTCCTCGACCAGCCAGCTCTCGTTGCTGATGCCGCCCTTTAGCGGCGAAATGGTCAGCTGCCCGTTCCACAAGGGCAGGGCGCGAATGCGGTCTTCGCTCTTCGACATCCAGCCCCTCCGTGCCGTGTCAGGCGCTTCCCCTTGCGCCTTGTGTTCTTGGTGGGCAGTCTCACGCGGCGGAAGCGGCGGTGTCAATCCGAATCTGTGGTTTTATCTGCTCTTTTGACCGTATCTGTTGATGATGGATGCAAATGCGATAAAGTCAGTCAGAAGAAATCTCAGAAACGGCCAAGCCGGTCGATCGAGCGGGACAGCCTGATGAACCACTCCAAGCGCCACAGCGAAATCCTGCGCCTTCTCGAGGACGACGGCACGATCACCATCGCCGACCTCGCAGAAAAGCTCGGCGTTTCGCTGGAAACCGTGCGGCGCGACGTCAAGCCGCTCGCCGACAACGGCTCGATCCTCAAGATGCACGGCGCCATCGGCTTGCCGTCGGTGGTGGGCGAGGCGCCCTTCGAGCGGCGCATGCGTGACAATGCCGACGCCAAGCGTGCCATCGCCAAGACTGTCGCCGCCACCATCCATGACGGCGAGTCGGTCATGCTCGATACCGGCACCACCACCAGCTACCTTGCCCGGGAACTGCTCGGCCATCGCCGCCTGACGGTGGTGACCAATTCGTCCGACATCGCCCGCACGCTGGCGACCGTCAACGGCAACAAGGTCTACATGGCCGGCGGCGAGCTGCGTAGCGACAGCGGTGCTGCCTTCGGCGTTTCGGCGATCGAGTTCGTCAGCCGCTTCGCCGTCACCCATGCGGTGATCTCGGCCGGCGCTGTCGACGCCGAGAATGGCGTCATGGACTACAATCTCGAGGAAGCCGAGTTCGCCCGTGTCGTGCTGGCGCGCGGGCAGCGCTCGGTCGTCGTCACCGACCACACAAAGTTCGGCCGCAAGGGCCTGGTCCAGGTCTGCGGCTTCCAGGGCTTCACCGAATTGGTCACCGACAAGCAGCCGTCCGAAGATCTTGCCCAGGCGCTTGCAGACGCCGGGGCTGAACTCACCATCGCGGGGCGTTGAACCAAGGCCTCAGGCCTGGGCGAAGACCAGCCTGAAGCAGGCGCCCTTCCTGTCGCTGCCGGCGAGCTCGATGCGGCCGCCATGGATCTGCATGATCTCGTGCACGAGGTTGAGCCCGAGGCCGGCGCCGTGGCCACGCGGGCGCAGCCGGTAGAACGGCTCGAAGATCTTTTCCCGCTCCGCCGCCGGTACGCCGTCGCCTTCGTCCGAAACCTCGATCGTGGCCGGGCTGTTCACCGCGATCGTGATCCTGCCCGCATTGCCGCCATGTTCGATGGCGTTCTGCACCAGATTGGTGATGGCGCGCTCGACTGCCGTCCGGTCGCCATTGGCGAACAGCTCGCCGCGTGCCGGCTCGAACGACATCTCGTAGCCGGCGGCAAAGGCCATCGGCGCCAGGTCGACGACGACCCCTCGCGCCACCGCCACGAGGTCGAAGCGGGTGAATTGCTGAGCCTGCCGGCCGAGGCGCTGGATGTCGAGCAACTGGTCGGTCAGCGTCGATAGCCGCGCCGTGTCCTGCAGCAGCCGCGCCCGTTCGGGTGTCGGAGGCAGCGAGGTGATGCGGGTGTTGAGGATGGCGACCGGTGTGCGCAACTCATGCGCCGCGTCGATCAGGAAGCGTTTGTGCCGTTCATAACCCTTGTCGAGGCGGTCGAGCGCGCCGTTGACGGCCCTGACCAGCGGCGCGATCTCCGAAGGAATGCGCTCGACCGGCAGCCGCACCCCACGCTCGTCGATGTCGATCCGCTCGGCCAATACCGCCGCCTGGCGCAGGCCGCGGAAGGCGCTGCGCACCACAAGCGGGATCACCAGCAGCGTTGCCACCGCCATCACGCCGCCGACCGGGAGGATGATTTCGAGGAACAGCTCCGGCGTAACCGACACCAGCGCCATGATGTGGAACTCGCCCTGGGCGCCGGTGAATATCTGCACCTTGCCTGCGGCGGTGTCTTCCGCCCATTGCACGGTGGCGGTTGTCCGGCTGCCGCCAGGCTCGGCAACGAAGCGTGCATCGCCGATGTAGTCGAGCGCTTCGGTGATGTGCTTGAATTCCGGGGGGACCGTCCCTTCGGACAGTTCATGCCCGTGCTCATCTTTGGCTATGAACCAGAGATTGGGAACTTCCTTGCGCAATTCCGCCAGCAGGGGGCCCTGCTTGAGCATCAGGTTGCCGCTGCCATCCTTGGTGATGGTGTTGCGGATCACGTCGATGGCGCGCCCTTCGTAATTGTCGGGAATGACGCCGGCGATGGTCAGGCCGCCGAGCAGGATGAAGATCATCAGCGTCAGCAGGATCACCTGGAGCACCACCAGACGCCATACCAGCCGCCATTTCAGCGAGATCGGGCGGAAGAAACGCCCCAGCAGGCGGATGATCTTCTGAATGGTCATGAAATCTCGCGCAGGAGGTAGCCGACGCCGCGCACGCCATTGATCTCGACCTTGGCGTCGGCTTCCGCCAGCTTGCGACGAAGCCGCGACACATGCGTGTCGAGCGCATTGGACTGGATTTCGTCGTCGAGGCCGAACACCGCTTCCATCAGTGACGAACGTTGCACCATGCGGCCCGTCCGGCGCAACAGTGCCTCCAGTACCAGCAGTTCGCGGCGCGGCAGCGTCAGCGGCTCGCCTCGGACCAGAACCTCGCGATGGCCGAGATCGAAGGCCAGGTCGCCGGCGCGGATGACCTGCGTCTGCACGTTTGCCGGCCGGCGCAGCAGGGCCCGCAGCCGGGCCAGCAGTTCCTCGAAGGCGAACGGCTTGGCCAGATAGTCGTCGGCGCCCATGTCGAGCCCGTCGACCTTGTCGGAGGTGTCGCTGCGCGCCGTCAGCACCAGGACCGGCGTCGCGTTTCCGCGCGCACGGATCTTCGGCACCAGCGTCAGGCCGTCGCCGTCGGGCAGCTGACGGTCGAGCAGGATCGCGTCGTAGCTCTCGCTGGCGGCAAAATCCCCAGCCTCCAGAAGCGAAGCCGCGTGGTCCACCACCATGTCATGTCGCCGCAACGCCGTTTTCAAAGCCGATGCCAGTTCTGGCTCGTCTTCCACAAGCAAAATGCGCATTTCTGTCCTCGAAGGGCCCCTCGGTGCCGCCCGGCTATTCCCTCAACATTGCAGAAGCATTGCGAAACAAAGGCGGCAATGGGGCCTGGCCGCCAAAATGCTTGGTTCTGAGGTTTTCTCGCAATGCCTGTGTAATCCAGCAGCCGCAAACAGCTTTCGTTCAAGACTGGCGACCGATTCGCCGGCAGACGATTTCGAAAGAGGTTCGCAATGGCCGCACATGACGCTTTATCCTTTCTCAGGGCATGGGCCACGGCGCCACTCAAGGTCGCTTCCATCACGCCGTCCAGCGCCAGCCTCGCGACACTGATGACCCAGGAGCTTGGTCCCGACACCGGGCCTGTGCTCGAGCTTGGCGCCGGCACGGGACCGTTCACCCGCGCGATGCTGGCCCGCGGCGTCAAGGAAAGCGACGTGACGTTGATCGAGTTCAACGCCGATTTCGCCCACCTGCTCAGGCACCGTTTTCCCAGGGCGCGCGTGCTTGAAATGGATGCGGCGGAACTGCGCTACCGGCCGGTCTACGAAGGTCCGGTCGCTGGTGCCGCCATCAGCGGCCTGCCGTTCCTGGCGATCCCGCCGCGCCAGACGCTTGCCATCCTTGAAGGTGTTTTTGCAAATGTCAGGCCCGACGGAGCGATGTATATGTTCACTTATGGCTTCCGTTGCCCTATTGAACAGCCGCTGCTCGACAGGCTCGATCTCGAAGTGACACGCGTTGGCCATACTTTCCGCAATCTGCCGCCGGCAGCTGTCTACAGGATCACCAGGATGAAGCCGGCAAAGAGTTACGACTGGCGTTTTGCATGATTCCATCGATCCTGGGCTTCGGCCTTTTCGGCGCGGCATGTCTCGCCTTCACCGAAAAGATCTCGCCGATCCCGCCGTCGCATGTGCTGCTGCTGTTTCTCGGCATGACGGCGGCGCCCGACGTGCAGATGCTTGTCGCGCTGATGTTCGCGACCACGCTCGGCTCGACCCTGGGATCGATGATCTGGTACACCGGTGGCAACTGGCTGGGGCCCGACCGCGCCGACGCAGCGGTCAAGCGCTTCGGCAAGTACATCTTCCTCAAGCATGCGACCTATCTGAAGCTGACGCAGGCCTATCGCCGCAACAACTTCCGTGCCTCTCTGATCGCCCAGCTGGTGCCGGTGGCGCGGACCTATCTCGCGCTCGAGGCAGGCGTTCTCAGGCTGTCGTTCCTGCCCTTTGCGCTCGCCACCTTGACCGGTGCCTTCATCTGGAATGCCGCTTTCCTGGTCGGGGGCTATTTGATGCGCGACAGCGACCACGACCCGGTGACGATCGGCTTTCGCATCATCGCCATCGTCGTCGCGGCCGAGATCGTCTTTCTCATCGGGCTGCGCCACAGCACCCGGAGGACGGCCACCGACCGTCCCCCAGGCGAGACGCATCAATCCTGAATCACCCGGTAGATGTTCCAGTAGGACGAGCCTGAGACGACAAGCGGTTCGAGCCGCTTGCCCCACTGGGCGTGGGCGTCGATCTTGGAGAGCTTGGCGAACATCTCGTCGAGTTGCGCCAGGCTCTCGACAGTATGATTGACCTCGATAGAAGCTTCCTTGGCGCCGATCGACCCGGTGAGTATCTGCATCGCCATCTTGTCGGTGCCGGCCTGCGGACCGATTTCCCGTTCCCATTGGCGCAAAAGCTCGATGGCACCTTGCTTGTGCCCAAAGCGGGCGTCGATCTTCCAGCGTGCGACGAACATGGCTTCCTCCCATTTTGCGGGCGACCATTCGCCCGCATCCGATCACTCGTCCCAGGCCTGCACCACGGTCTGCCGCGCGATCTTGCCATCCTTGAGTTCCAGCATGGCAGCGCAGAAGACCTTGGTGCCGTCGGGATAGGCGCAGTCCTGCGAGAAGGCGAGGTTGTCGCCTTGCGCAATGGTCAGGTCGACGCGATGGCTCATCGCGCGGCTGCAGATGTCGTCCCAAAAGGTGGTGATCGCCGCGCGGCCGCGGATTTCACGCGGCTTGCTCGGCGGGTTGTTGCGGTCGATCACCCGCACCAGCGCGTCGTCGGCGTAAAAGCTGGAAAGCATCGGCCCGTCACGGCTTTCGATCGCCTTCTTGATCGAGGCACCGGTGACGGCTTCCTTGGTGGCAAGCATTTTTTCCTCCTGTTGGCCGGCTCTTTGAGCGGCCCGTATTGGATGGACGCGGCCCGCAATCGGCCACGACTGCTCGACTTCTTCCGCTCCGGCGCTATTGCGACTTCGCCTTGGCGGCTGCCATCACCGTGTCGACCTCCTGCTTGAACTGCGGGTAGTCGATCTGCATGCCGTTCAGCACCGTCGACCAATGCCGCACGGTGGCGGACATCGCCACGGCCTCGCGGATTTCCTCGTCGGTCGCGCCATTGGCCTTGGCTGCCTGGGTGTGGAAGTAGATGCAGTACTGGCATGGTATCTGTGCTGCGACGGCGAGGCCGACAAGTTCCTTGGTCTTGCCATTCAGCTCTGTCTTGGGATTGAGCTGAAAGCCCTTGAACTCTGCCCAGGCGCCGACGATGCCGGTCTCAGGAAACTGCTTGAAGAAGCTCGGAACCGAGCCGAGTGTGGCTTCGATATCCTTGTAGGTTGCCGCAGCCGAGCTGTCCTCGGCGACGGCGTTTGAAACGATCAGCGAGGCGAAACCTGTCGCCATCGCCAGCATGGTGAGCATTCCACTTGCCTTGGTCATCTCTTCCTCCATTTGCAGGATCAGGCGCTGTTTTCGCCTGCCTGCTTGGGAAGAACTCTAGCCCCTGGCGCAGCGTTGCCGCTTCGCCCGAAAAGGCCACTGGTCCTATGGCCCGTCCGGGCCAGTCTGGCGTACCGCGAATGCCGCCGCCGCTGCCCGCGACGGCAGGTCGAGCTTCATCAGGATGTTGGCGACATGGCGCTTCACCGTGTGTTCGCTGAGGTTGAGTTCGGCGGCGATCGTGGCGTTGCTCTTGCCGTCCGCAATCAGCGCCACGACCTCGTTTTCGCGCGCGGTCAGCGCCGACGGCTCGGCAGCGACCGTCCGGCTTTGACAGGCCGGTTCGAGATGCTGTTCCGATGTCGCTTCGACCAGCGCCAGCGGGTCGTCGAGATCGTCGAGCACCACCCGTCCGGCATCGCTGAACCGCAGGCCTGAGCCGGCGGCCAGGTCAGCCACCAGCCGCGAGGCAAGGATGCTGTCGCGCCCGGCATGCTCGGCGATCTGAAGCGCGACGCGCATCGTCAGGCCGGACGGCGCAGCCCGCAGCTCGACCTCGCCGACATGCACTCCCTGGGCACTGGCGATGCCGATGCCCTGGGCGGCCTCGCGCAGTGCCGCAGCACAGCGTATGGCGCGCGCCGGCCCATCGAAGCGCGAAATCATCACCTCGCCATGTTGGTCGGCGATGCGGCCGCCATGGCGGCCGACAAGCAGCCGCCAGGTCTCATGGAAGCGCTGGCTGCGTTCGCTCCACATCCTGTCGCCGAGGCGCGCCGTATCCGAAATGCGCGTCACCAGAAGGGCGGCAAGCACGCGCTCGGTATCGGCCGGCGCATGCGTGCCGGTCAGGAATTCCTCGATCAGGTCGGCGACGCGGTTGACGTCGCCGGTCCAGATGGGATGGTCGCGGCCGCTGACCTCGGCGAGGCGCGCGCCTGGAATCTTGCGCGCCAGATAGCGGCTGGCGTCGGGGTCGACCCGCGCGTCGTTGCGGCGGTGGACCAAAAGCGTCGGTGCCCGGATGCTGGCCAGAACCCCACGCACGTCGATTTCGGCGTTCATGCGGGCAAGTGCCGCCGCCGCCGTCGGGCTCGCCGACAGCCGCTCGAAGCGCGCCCACCAAGCGGCGAAGCGTGCGTCGTCGAGACGCCCCGGGGCGAAGTTCTGAAGCGTAGCGCCTGTGCCCCAGGAAGTCTCGGTGGCTTCGATGAACGCCTGCAGCCGGACCGGGTCCATCACCCATTTGTGGAAATGGGCGTAGCCGGCATAAAGCACGAGCGAGCGCGTTCGCTCGGGATAGGTCGCGGCAAACAGGATCGCCATTGGTGCCCCCTCGGAGGCGCCGAGGATCGCCGCGCGGCTGGAGCCGGCGGCATCCATAACCGCGCGCACGTCGTCCATGCGCGTTTCGAGGCTTGGCAGAGCGTGTGCGTCGACGCGGTCGGAAAGCCCGGTGCCGCGCTTGTCGAACAGGATCAGGCGCGAGAACGCGGACAGGCGGGAAAGCAGCCGGCTGTAGCCTTCGTCTTCCCAGTGCAGGTCGAGATTGGAGATGAAGCCGGGAACGAAGACGAGGTCGAGCGGACCCTGGCCAACCACCTGATAGGCGATCCGGACGTCACCGCTGCGCGCATATCGAGTAGCGATCGGCCTTGGCACAGCCATTCCGCCTGCGAATTGCATCAGGAATGGCTAACATAACAGGTTTCAGGCTGGGAGGTGAGGGGCTTCGCCTGGCCCCGCTCCTGCGGTCAGGCTGCGTCCTGCCTGGGGCGACGGATCGTGGCGGCCGCTTCGATCACCAGCGGCTTCATGCCCTTGCCGCCTTCGTCGAACATCTCGAAGAACTGGCGGCGCATGCGCGGGTCCCAGAAATCGTTGATGTGCTTGGCGACACCGGCCACGCCTTCGTCGTGCGGCTTGGATTCGAAGAAGGTCGCGATCTGGTTCGCCATGTAGACGAGCTTTTCCTTCGTCCCCATCTTGTGCTCTTCATGCGACATTTTTGGCGGCTCCGGTACTGACGCGGTCTGGATGGGTGAAGATGTCGAAATCGTCGCCACGCACGAGCGCAATCAGCGTCATGCCGGCCTGTTCGGCGGTGCGGATGGCCAATGCAGTCGGCGCCGAAACGGCAATGATGAAGGGTGCGCCGATGGCCGCCGTCTTCTGCACCATTTCCACCGACACGCGGCTGGTCACCACCACGGCGCCAGAGCCGCCGTCAATGTTGGCCTTGTCGAGCGCGCCGGCGAGCTTGTCGAGCGCATTGTGGCGGCCGACATCCTCGCGCGCCGCAACGATGCCCTTGCCAGGCACATAGAAGCCGGCAGCATGTACCGCGCCGGTCTCCGCATGCAGCGGCTGCACCTTGGAGAGCAGTTTCACCGCCTGAACGATGTCATCGGCGGAAAGCCCGAGCCTTGGCTGGTGCACGTCGTCGACCGAGCGCATCGCTTCTTCGATGGATTCGATGCCGCACAGGCCACAGCCGACAGGGCCGGCAAGCCGGCGTCGTCGTAGCTCGAAGCGCTTGTTGGCCTTGTCCTTGAGCCTGATCTGGATGTCGATGCCGGCCTCGACATCCTGAACCTCGATCGACTCGATCTCTTCAACCGAGCCGATGATGCCTTCGGTCAGCGAGAAGCCGAGCGCGAAATCCTCGAAGTCGGCCGGGCTCGCCATCATCACCGCATGCGTGGTGCCGCCGTAAGACAGCGCGATTGGCGTCTCCTCCGGCACCATGCGATTGGCCACCGTCGTGCCGCTCGCCCGGCGGGCGAGGCGGCTTGTCTGGGTGATGGCGGGGCGGTCGATCATGATACGGGCCTTTCCCTCCCCCTTGAGGGGAGGGTGGCCGCGAAGCGGCCGGGTGGGGTCCGGGCGGCAGCGCTCGGCCCATTGGTGTTACGTTCTGAGGCTACCCCCTCTGTCGCCTTCGGCGACATCTCCCCCTCAAGGGGGGAGATTATCAGCGTAGCCATCACTCCGCGGCTTCCAGATGGCCGGCGATGCGGCGGCTCTGCTGAGCCTGCTCGTTGTATTCCTTCTGCCATTCCGACGGCCCGTTGGAGGCGCCGACCTGAACCGCCGTCACCTTGTACTCCGGACAGTTGGTTGCCCAGTCGGAGAAGTCGGTGGTGATGACGTTGGCCTGCGTGTCGGGGTGGTGGAAGGTGGTGTAGACCACACCCGGCGACACGCGATCAGTGATCTGCGCGCGCAGCGTCGTCTCCCCGGCGCGGCTCTGCAGCCGCACCCAGTCGCCATCGCGCAGGCCACGGTTTTCGGCATCGTGCGGGTGGATTTCCAGCAGATCCTCAGCATGCCAGGCGACGTTCTCGGTGCGACGGGTCTGCGCGCCGACATTGTACTGGCTGAGGATGCGGCCGGTGGTCAAAAGCAGCGGGAAGCGCGGGCCGGTCTTTTCGTCGGTCGCGACATATTCGGTGCGGATGAACTTGCCCTTGCCACGCACGAAGCCGTCTATGTGCATGATCGGGGTGCCTTCCGGCGCCTTTTCGTTACACGGCCACTGCACCGAGCCCATCTTATCCAGGAATTCATAGGAGACATTGGCGAAGCTCGGCGTCGTCTTGGCGACCTCGTCCATGATCTCGGAGGGGTGCTTGTAGTTCCAGTTCAGGCCCATCGCCTGGGCGAGGCGCTGCGTCACTTCCCAGTCGGCGAGGCCGTTCTTCGGGGCCATCACCTTGCGCACGCGGTTGATGCGGCGCTCGGCATTGGTGAAGGTGCCGTCCTTCTCGAGGAAGGTCGAGCCGGGCAGGAACACGTGGGCGTAGTTGGCGGTCTCGTTGAGGAACAGGTCCTGCACGACGACGCATTCCATGGCTTCCAGGCCGGCCGAGACGTGCTTGGTGTCGGGGTCCGACTGCAGGATGTCTTCACCCTGGATGTAGATGCCCTTGAAGGTGCCGTCGACGGCGGCATCCAGCATGTTGGGAATGCGCAGGCCTGGTTCGTTGTCGAGCTTGACGCCCCACAGGCTGTCATAGATGTCACGCACGGCGTCGCCCGAAATGTGCCGGTAGCCCGGCAGTTCGTGCGGGAACGAGCCCATGTCGCAGGCGCCCTGAACGTTGTTCTGGCCGCGCAGCGGGTTCACGCCGACGCCCTTGCGGCCGATATTGCCGGTCAGCATGGCGAGGTTGGCGATACCGATGACGGTCGTCGAGCCCTGGCTGTGCTCGGTCACACCGAGGCCGTAGTAGATCGCGCCATTGCCGCCGGTGGCATACAGGCGGGCAGCGCCGCGGATCGTTTCGGCCGGAACGCCGGACAGCTTTTCGACTTCTTCGGGGCTGTGGCGCTCATCCGAGACGAACGAAGCGTAGTCTTCGAACTCCGACCAGTCGCAGCGCTCGCGGATGAACTTCTCGTCGAACAGGCCTTCGGTGACGATGACATGCGCGATCGCGGTGACCACGGCGACGTTCGTGCCCGGCTTCAGCGCCAGGTGATGTGCCGCCTCGATATGGGCCGACTTCACCATCTCGGTGCGGCGCGGGTCGATGACGATCAGCTTGGCGCCGGCGCGCAGGCGCTTCTTCAGGCGCGAAGCGAACACCGGGTGGGCCGAGGCCGGGTTGGCGCCGATGATCAGCGCGACATCGGTGTCTTCGACCGAGTCGAAGTCCTGGGTGCCGGCCGACGTGCCGTAGGTCTGGCCGAGGCCGTAGCCGGTCGGCGAATGGCAGACACGCGCGCAGGTGTCGACGTTGTTGTTGCCAAAGCCCTGGCGGATCAGCTTCTGCACGAGGAAGGTTTCCTCATTGGTGCAGCGCGACGAGGTGATGCCGCCGATGGCCCCGCGGCCATACTGGTACTGGATGCGACGGAATTCCTTGGCCGTGTACTCGAGTGCCTCTTCCCACGACACTTCGCGCCACGGGTCGGCGATGTTCTCGCGGATCATCGGGTTGAGGATGCGCTCCTTGTGCGTGGCATAGCCATAGGCGAAGCGGCCCTTGACGCAGCTGTGGCCGCGATTGGCCTTGCCGTCCTTCCACGGCACCATGCGCACCAGTTCGTCGCCGCGCATTTCGGCCTTGAACGAGCAGCCGACGCCGCAATAGGCGCAGGTGGTGACGACCGAGTGTTCCGGCTGGCCGATCTGGATGACCGACTTTTCCGTCAGCGTCGCCGTCGGGCATGCCTGCACGCAGGCGCCGCAGGATACACACTCGCTGTCGAGAAACAGTTCATGCGCGCCGGGCGACACGCGTGAGCCGAAGCCACGGCCTTCGATGGTCAGCGCGAAGGTGCCCTGGACCTCTTCACAGGCCCGCACGCAGCGCGAGCAGACGATGCACTTGGAGGGATCGTAGGTGAAGTAGGGGTTGGACTCGTCCTTGGCCATCCACTTGAAGTTTTCGACGCCGTCGTTCTTGGCGCGAACGTGGTTGTCGCCCTCATAGCCGTAGCGCACGTCGCGCAGGCCGACGGCGCCGGCCATGTCCTGCAGCTCGCAGTCGCCATTGGCGGCACAGGTCAGGCAGTCGAGCGGGTGATCGGAGATGTAGAGCTCCATCACGCCCTTGCGGATGTCCTTGAGACGGCCGGTCTGGGTGTGCACCACCATGCCCGGCATGACGGGCGTCGTGCAGGACGACGGCGTGCCGTTGCGGCCCTCGATCTCGACCAGGCAAAGCCGGCACGAGCCGAAGGCGTCGACCATGTCGGTGGCGCAGAGTTTCGGAATGGCGATGCCCGCTTCCATCGAGGCGCGCATGATCGAGGTGCCTTCAGGCACGGTGACCTCGAAGCCGTCGACGGTCAGCGTGACCTGCTTTTCGGACTTGGAGGCAGGGGTGCCGAAGTCGATTTCGTGAATGAGACCCATGATGTTGTCTCCTATTCCGCTGCCTGGGCGACCGCTGCCGGTCGGAAATCTTCGGGGAAATGGTTGATGGCGCTCATCACAGGGTAGGGCGTGAAGCCACCCAGTGCGCACAACGAACCAAACTTCATCGTGTTGCAGAGGTCGGTCACCAGCGCGAGCTGCTTTTCCGGCTCGATGTTCTGCTTGAGCTTGTCGAGCGTCTCGACGCCGCGCGTCGAGCCGATGCGGCAGGGCGTGCACTTGCCACAGCTTTCGATGGCGCAGAATTCCATGGCGAAGCGTGCCTGCTTCAGCATGTCGGCGCTGTCGTCGAAAACGGTGATGCCGGCATGGCCGATCAGGCCATCGCGCTTGGCAAATTCTTCGTAGTCGAACGGCGTGTCGAACAGCGCGCGCGGGAAATAGGCGCCCAGCGGGCCGCCGACCTGCACCGCCTTGACCGGGCGGCCGGTTGCGGTGCCGCCGCCGATCTCGTCGACGATCTCGCCCAGCGTCAGGCCGAAGGCCACTTCGAACAGGCCGCCATGCTTGACGTTGCCGGCGATCTGGATCGGGATGGTGCCGCGCGAGCGACCCATGCCGAAGTCCTTGTAGTACTGGGCGCCCTTGTCCATCACGATTGGCACGGAGGCGAGCGAAATCACGTTGTTGATGACGGTGGGCTTGCCAAACAGGCCCTGGATCGCCGGCAGCGGCGGCTTGGCACGCACCACGCCGCGCTTGCCTTCGAGGCTGTTGAGCAGTGAGGTTTCCTCGCCGCAGACATAGGCGCCGGCACCCGAGCGGATCTCGATGTCGAAGCCTTGGGAGGATCCGAGAACGCTCTTGCCGAGAATGCCCGCGCGACGGGCGACCTGCACGGCCTTTTCCATCACCGCGATCGCATGCGGGTATTCGGAACGGATGTAGACGTAGCCCTTGGTCGCGTGCGTCGCGAGGCCGGCAATCGCCATGCCTTCGATCAAAACGAAGGGGTCGCCTTCCATGATCATGCGGTCGGCAAAGGTAGCCGAGTCGCCTTCGTCGGCGTTGCAGACGATGTATTTCTGCTCGCCCGGCGTATCGAGGACCGTCTTCCACTTGATGCCGGTCGGGAAGCCCGCGCCGCCGCGGCCGCGCAGGCCGGACTCGGTCACCTGCTTGACGATGTCGGCGGGAGCCATGGCAACGGCATTGCGCAGGCCGACCAAGCCGCCATGCGCTTCGTAATCTTCCAGCGAGATCGGATCGGTGATGCCGCAACGGGCGAAGGTCAGGCGCGTCTGCTTGGCGACGAAGGGCAGCTTTTCCGGATCGCCGAGCGAAAGTCTGTGCTCACCGCCGGTGACGAAACCTGCGTCAAACAGCGATGCCACGTCCTTGGCTGCTACAGGGCCGTAGGCAACGCGGCCAGCATCGGTGACGACCTCGACCATTGGCTCGAGCCAGTACAGGCCACGTGAACCGTTGCGCACGATCCTGGCGTCGATGCCGCGCGCTGCAATCTCTTTTTCGACCGCCTTGGCGACCTTTTCGGCGCCGAGCGACAGCGAACCCGAATCGCCGGGAATGTAGATCGTCACGCTCATGAGCGGATCTCCTCGGCGATTTCATCGATCTTGTCGGCATCGAGACGGCCGATCACTTCGCCGTCGAGCATCGCGGCAGGGGCACAGGCACACAGGCCGAGGCAGTAGATCGGCTCCAGTGTCACGGCGCCGTCCTTGCTGGTCTCGTGGAAGCCGATGCCGAACTTCTGCTTGATCTGGGCGGCGATCGCGTCGCTGCCCATCGACTGGCAGGCTTCGGCCTGGCAGACCTTGAGCACATGCCGGCCCGCGGGGTGGTGGCGGAAATCATGGTAGAAGGTGAAGACGCCGTGCACTTCGGCGCGCGACAGGTTCAGCGCTTCGGCGATGATCGGCAGGGTTTCCTGCGGAACATAGCCAAACTCTTCCTGGACGCCATGAAGAATCGGGATCAGCGGACCCTCGAGGTTCTTCAATTCGCTGATCACCGCGGCGGTTCGCGCGGCGAGTTCGGTACTTGCAGGCTGCATGACCACGCAGCGCCCTCCCTGACACTGGCGCCTTACTTGGGCGCTATATCCCTATTGAACCCGATCTAGGGGGTCGGAATCAATAAAGCTGTTTCGTCACATGATAAAAATTTTCTATCGAGTGGACGAAAGCAGGGGCATCATAGCTCACGCCTTGCGGCGGAAATCGCCTGCCAGCGCCATGGCTTCGTCAAGCAGCGCCTGCACCAGCGTCGTGTTCGGATCGCGCCGCGCCACGACCAGTCCGACGGTGTGGCTGGCATCCGGTTCGACGATCGGAATGGCCCGGATCGGTTCGGCAAAACCGAACGTTTCCGCGAGGTTGAGCGGCATGATCGACGACCACTTGCCGGTCCTGATGTGGGAGAACAGCACGATCATCGAGTTCGATTCGAGCGTCGGCCGCACCTGCACGCCGGCATCGGCGAGATGCTGGTCGATGATGCGGCGGTTCTGCATGTCGGGGGTCAAAAGGCACAGCGGTAGCGTGCTCACCTCTTCCCACGTCACCTTGTCGCGATCGGAATATTCGTTCCCCACCGCCGTGATCAGCTGGTAGCGCTCGGCATAGAGCGGCACGCTGGTCACCCGGCCGAGCGGCTCGTTGTCGAGATAGGTGATTCCCGCGTCGATCTCGAAATTGCCGAGCAGCGACAGAACTTCGATCGAGGTGCGCGACAGGATCGAGAAGGTGACGCCGGGGTGCTTCTCGCGAAACGGCGTCGTCAGCCTTGGAACCATGGCGAGTGCGGTTGGGATGGCGGCGATGCGGATGCGGCCCGAAAGGCCGTGGCGGGCGGCGCGCATTTCCTCGCGCATCGCCCGGGTGTCGCCGACGATGCGCCTGGCCCAGTCCAGCACCTGCCGGCCCTCCGTTGTCAGGCCTTGGAAGCGCGACCCGCGCTGCACCAACATCACGCCGAGGACGTCCTCGAGTTGCTTGATGCCGGCGGACAGCGTCGGCTGGGTGACGCCGCATGCCTCGGCGGCGCGCCCGAAATGTTGCTCCCTTGCGAGTGCGATGAAGAACTCAAGCTTGTCTATCATGCCGGAAGGCTATCCGGCGCCGGCCGGATTAGCCAGTCTTCACAAGGGACTACCGCATCAAAAATCATTGGTTGATGAGGTTGAGGATGTTGCCGTCGGGATCCTTGAACCACGCAACCCTCAAGTCGCCGAAGACATGGACGTCGCCTTCGAGGCGGGTGTCGGGCATGTCGTAGTGCTCGAATGTCACGCCTTTCGACTTCAGCTCCTCGACCAGCCCGTCGATCTTGTCGCCGACCGCCCAGGTGACCGCAGTCGCCTTGTTGGTCCCGGCATATTCCGAGCGGTAGACGTTGATCACGCTATCGCCGCTCTTCAGCACCGACACCTCCTCGCCCATATGCTCGACCTCCCTGAGGCCGAGTGTCTTTTCGTAGAAGCTCTTGGCGCGCCCGAGATCCTTGACGGCCAGATTGGCAACGGCATTGATTTGACCAAGCATGTCAGTCTCCTCTCTGTTTGCCCCCCGTTCAGGTGAGCCCTGCATTGGGTTGAAGATAGTGCCGCCCCGCTGGGGCGACAGGTCTTGCCGTGTGTCAGGTCGGCGAGTTCACGAGCCGGAAAGCCGCTTCCGTTCGGCAATCGCCTTGAGGCTGGCGAGGCCTTTTTCGAAGTCCTTGCCGACCATCTTGTCGAAGTTCATGAACACCTGCATCACCTTGGACATGAAGGGCGAGGGGCCGGTCATTTCCCAGTTCAGGCGGGTTTTCCCGCCCTGCGGCTCCATGGTGAAGCGGGCCACGTTGTGCGCTTCGAACGGCGTCAGGAAGTCGAGCTTGATGACCACCTTGTTCGGCGCCGTCACCTCGATGATCTCCATCCGGCCGCTGCCGACCTTCTTGTTGCCGTCCCATTCGTAGACTGCGCCCCGGCCGGATTCCGCCCCGCTCATCTTGCGCTTGAGGTCGGGGTCGAGCGCTTCCCATGGCGACCAGTCGCGCCAGTTGTGGAAGTCGTTGATCAGCGGAAAGATCGTGTCAGGCGCGGCGTCGATGTCGGTCGTCCGGCTGATGCTGAAGGTGGCGGGCTTGGTGGCGGCGATTGCCAGGATCACGAGGACCGCAAGCACGGCCAGCGCGAGGATGATGACGATAATCTGCATTTTCGTTTCCTTGGATATGGCTTGTTCAGCGGCTAAACGGGATCAGCGCCCGCAGGCGCGGATCGCGCAGATACAGCCCGCCCCAGGCCATCAGCCCGAGGTAAACGCCAAACAGGGTGTGCGAGAACATCGGGTTGCCAATGCGCAGATGGATGGCGATCGCGCCGCCGAGATAACCGGTCAGAAGGATCGCGCCGAGTATCGCCGTCCTTGGCCAGGCGTAGAGTACGGTGCAGACGAGCGTCAGGATGCCGAGCGTCCGGGCAAGCTCCGGCGGAAAGCCGAGTGCCGCGGTGGTTTCGATCACCACCTGTAGCGGCACGAGCTTGATCACCGCGTCAAACACCAGGAACGCGATCAGGGCGCCGCTCAACACGCGGCCGGTCCAAAGTGCCGGATTCGAAATTGCAGGGGTCTCAATGGCTGAATGCGTCATGTTTTCCTCGTAAAATCGCGTTTGCTGCTTATTCGCCGGCGTTGCCGCTGCTGATCATCCACGGCGTGCCGAACTTGTCCTTCACCATGCCGAAACCCTTGGCCCAGAAGGTCGGGCTGAACGGCATGTTGACGGTGCCGCCATCGGCAAGCGCCGCGAAGATGGCTTCGGCCTTGGCCAGATCATTGGTGTCCACCGATACCGAAAATCCCGACATCTCCGTCCGGTATTGCGGTGGTGCATCGGAGGCCATGATCGACTGGTCGCCGATGACCAGTTGAGCATTGATGATCTTGTCCTGCCATTCCTCGGAGACATCCTTGCCGGCTGGCGTTTCGCGGTGAGTAAGCATGCCGACGATCTCGCCGTCGAATACTTTGGCATAGAACTCGAAAGCTTCACGGCAGTTTCCGTTGAAGAAAAGATAATTGACGAACTTCATCGCCGTGCTCCAGGATTAGGCTTCGTATGCCCCAAGGACGGCGCAGGCAGCGCCGATCCTACATGGGGGCGAAAATTTCTTTTGTCGGACAATATCGGGCGATTGGCGGGCTTGCCCAACGGGCGAGAGCCCGCTGCCATTTCGGGTAGCTTGGTTCTTGCGGCAAACTGCATTATCTGAAGCCCAACAGATAGCAGCAGGTTCGACACATGACAGTCACCAAGGAAATCGTTGTGGAGCGTCTCAAGACGGTCAACGGCCCGGATTTCTCAGGCAACATCGTCGATCTCGGATTGGTCTCCGACATCTTCATCGCTGACGGCAAGGTGTTCTTCTCGATCACCGTTCCGGCCGCGCGCGCCCAGGAGATGGAGCCGCTGCGGGCCGCCGCCGAGCGCGTCGTCAAGGCGATTCCCGGCGTCAACGGCGCTGTCGTTGCCCTGACTGCCGAGAAAAAAGGCGGTGGCATGGAAGCGCCGGTGCCGTCGCGTCCAGCACCTCCGCGTCCGGCGGCAGCACCCGCACCCGCCGCGCGCCCCGCACCGCAGGCGCCCGCTTCGCATAGCCAGGGCAAGCGCGGCGTGCCAGGTATCGCCTCGATCATCGCGGTCGCCTCGGGCAAGGGTGGCGTCGGCAAGTCGACGACCGCCGTCAACATCGCGCTCGGCCTCGCCGCCAACGGCTTGAAGGTTGGCGTGCTCGATGCCGACATCTACGGCCCGTCGATGCCGCGCCTGCTGAACATCCATGGCCGGCCCGAGACGGTCGACGGCAAGATTTTGAAGCCGATGCAGAATTACGGCCTCAAGGTGATGTCGATGGGCTTCCTCGTCGACGAAGAGACGCCGATGATCTGGCGTGGCCCGATGGTCATGTCGGCGCTGACCCAGATGCTGCGCGAGGTCGAATGGGGCCAACTCGACGTGCTCGTCGTCGACATGCCGCCCGGCACCGGCGACGCCCAGCTCACCATGGCCCAGCAGGTGCCGCTTGCAGGCGCCGTCATCGTCTCGACGCCGCAGGACCTGGCCCTGATCGATGCCCGCAAGGGCCTGAACATGTTCAAGAAAGTCGACGTGCCGCTGCTCGGCATCGTCGAGAACATGAGCTATTTCATCGCCCCCGATACCGGCAAGCGCTACGACATCTTCGGCCATGGCGGCGCCCGCAAGGAAGCCGAGCGTCTCGGCGTCACTTTCCTGGGCGAAGTGCCGCTGGAGATGGGCATCCGCGAAAGCTCGGACGCCGGTACGCCCGTCGTGGTGTCGAAACCCGACGGCGCCGAAGCCAGGATCTATCGCGACATAGCGACCAAGGTCTGGGCGCGGATCCAGGAAGAGAAGGGCGCATCCGAGGCGGCTGTGCCGACGATCGTGTTCGAGTAAGGGCAGCGATATAGGCTGAGCACTTGGCCGGCGGGATGATCCCGGAGCTTGCGATCCTTCGCACCCCTCTCTGTCCTGCCGGACATCTCCCCCGCAAGGGGGTAGATTGGCAGCTCGTACGCCGCAGCACATCCTGCAACAATGGTGATTGGCGAAAGTCGATATGACGTCTGATCTCCCCCCTTGCGGGGGAGATGTCCAGCAGGACAGAGAGGGGTGGGAAGGATCGCTGCGCGCCTCCCGGCTCAGCTTTCTCTTGGTGGCAGCCGCAAGCCGGCGTTGCGGAAGCCAGGCGGTGCTTGCAGCCGGGTGAGCAGCACCACTTGTCGCAGATAAACGCCACGTGGCCTCAGGGTGCCAATTGCAAACGGTGCGCTAGTTCGGCTTGTATTCTCGCAATGGTTGTTGTACTCGGCGTCCATGCGAGCGCTGCCCTGTTCGCTCCAACGAGCGTCTATGTAGGGCAGGTACAATGATCTTCAAATCTTCGAATATGGCCAACCGACGTAACCCCGCGACGGCAGTGCTGCTGCTAGCTGCGTCCTTTGTTGTGCCATCAAACGTCGCCTCCGCAGGCGAGGCACCATCCTCTTACAATTGGTCGGGCGTGTATGTCGGTGGGAACGTGGGCTGGTCAGGCTTCAACAGCGAGTGGACCGACGTCGACGATGACTGGGGTATCTCGCCGTTCGACGCGGGGTCGCGCGGGTTTCTGCTGGGAGGCGTGGTCGGCTACAACCACCAGTTGGGCAACAACCTGGTGCTAGGCATTGAAGGCGACTTGGCCTTCACCTCCAACAAGCGCAGCTTCGATCCGACGGGTGCCGACGAGGTCGACATGGTCAACAGGATGGACATGTTCGGCACGGTGCGCGCGCGGGCGGGTTATGCTTTTGATCGCTTCATGCCATATGTCACCGGTGGTCTTGCCGTTGCGCACTTCAAACATGTTTGGACCGAAAGGGATGATGTCAGCGATAGCTGGCCAGATTTTGGCGGCACCAAGGCTGGCTGGACGCTGGGAGCAGGTGTTGAATTGGCCCTTAGTGACCGCTGGACGGTAAAGGCTGAGTATTTGCACGCCGACTTCGGCGATGTGGTCTCAAGGAACGAAGACGGCTATCGCTTGAAAGTCGATCGGGCGGTGAACACAGTTCGCTTCGGCCTGAACTACAGGTTCTGATCTCGACAGGCAGACCACAAAGCCCCGGCTCTAGCCGGGGTTTTTGCTGCAATTCAAGCGTTGCTTGGCCGGACGAACGCAGCCGCCGCGCGACCTGGATGGCGAGCCTGATTCGGGACTGCGCGCCAAACTCGAACGGTGAGCGGCCAAAGCGTTTCCGCCTCACCCCTCCCTTACCGGTATCCGCCTGACCTCAAATCCCGTCTTGGTCGTCTCGAACCCGGCGTTGCGGTAGAAGCCCAGCGTCGCCGGTTCCTTTGAGCTGGTCAGCAGCATCACCTTGTAGCAACCGAGCGACCACGCGGCCTCGACCGCCGCCAGCAGCACGGCCTTGCCGTGGCCCCGGCCGCGGAAGCCGGCATGGGTCACAACATTCTCGATCAGTGCATAGTTGGCGCCGCCGCGGACGAAGTTGGGCACCACCACCAGCGTACAGGTCGCAACCTGCTTGCCGTTGATAAGGCCGAGCAAGACGCCGCTCGGGCCGTAATGCGAGAACCGCTCCCAGATTTCCTCCGCATGTCCGGTGCTGACCGGCTCGTCAGGCACCAGATGGCGATAGAGCTGTACCAGTTCGGGCAAGTCCTCGCGGGTCGCCCGGCGGATGGTCAACTCGTTGGCCATGGGTTTTCCTTTGGAGTGGCTGGAGCCAACGGGTGTACCTGGGTAGACCCCGCTCAAGCCTCGCGCGCCAGATAGGCCGGCAGGTCGGCGATCGAGTCGAGCACCACGTCGGCCATCGGCGTCAGCGATTCCCGCGTGCCGGTGCCCGACAGCACGGCGATTGCCAGCGCGCCGCCGGCTTTTGCCATTTCGAGGTCGTGGCGGTTGTCGCCGACCATGGCGATCTCGGACGGCTTGAGGCCGGTCAGGTCGGAAAAGGCGTGGATCGCATCCGGCGCCGGCTTGGGATTGGCGACCGCGTCATAGCCATAGGCCGCGTCGAACATCTGGGCGACGCCGAGCGACAGCAGCGTCTTTTCCGCCCCGCCGGTCGAATCGTTGGTGGCGACGCCGAGCCGGAAGCCGGCGCTGTGCAGGCTTGCCAGCGCGTCCTTGCTGCCCGGCAGCGCCACTGCCTTGGCGGCACCTTCCTCCGCCGTCACCTCGTCGAAATGCCTGACCATCGCCGCCCGCTCGGCGGTGCTGGCTGCGGGATACCAAAGCTCGACGATGTCGGCGTTGGTGCCTGCGGCGAACACCGAGTCGGCCTTGAAGCAATGGGCGGCGAAATCGTAGCCGGCGGATTCCATCAGCGCCTTGGCCCGCTCCTGGTCGCCATCCGCCGCCTTCAGCGCCATCATTTCGCCGATGGCAAACCACGTCGCCTGGAAATCGACAAGTGTCCCGTCCTTGTCGAAAAGTATGCCCTTGATGCCCCTCAAATCGCTCACTCCTCCGACCTAGTGCACCGGCATAAGGCCGGATGCGCAGGTTCAATGCGCCTGTGCGGCGTCCGCGGCCTGGTTGTCGCGTGGCGCTCTGAGGCGGTGGATATGCTCCACGAGGCCGGCTGTCGAGGAGTCATGACGCGCGGCATTTTCTCGCCCATCCACGACAGGCAGCAGCCCGGTGGCCAGTTCCTTGCCGAGTTCGACGCCCCATTGGTCGAAGGCGTTGATGCCGAACAGCTGCGCCTCGACGAAGACGCGGTGCTCATAGAGCGCGATCAGCCGGCCGAGCATGTGCGGGTCGAGCTTGCGGTAGAGCAGCGTCACCGACGGGCGATTGCCCGAGAAGACGCGGTGCGGCGCGATCTTGTCGACCTCCTCTGGCTTGATGCCCTTGGTCAGCATCTGCCGCCGGGCTTCTTCAAGCGTGCGGCCCTTCATCAGCGCTTCCGACTGCGCCAGGCAGTTGGCAAGCAGCAGGTCATGGTGTTCCTTGAGGTCGGGCTCATGGCCTTCGGCCGCCGCCAGGAACTCGACCGGAATGAAATCGGTGCCCTGGTGCAGCAGCTGGAAGAAGGCGTGCTGGCCGTTGGTGCCGGGTTCGCCCCAGACCAGCGGGCCGGTCGGCGTCACCACGCCGCCGCCGGAAAGCGTCACGCTCTTGCCGTTCGATTCCATGTCGAGCTGCTGCAAATAGGCCGGCAGGCGCGACAGGCGCTGGTCGTAGGGGATGACGGCGCGGGCCGGATAGTTGCACACCGCCCGGTGCCAGAAGCCGACAAGCCCCATCAGCACCGGAATGTTGTTGAGCAGCGGCGCGGTGGCGAAATGCCGGTCCATGGCGTGCGCGCCGGCCAGGAACTCGCGGAAATTCTTCGGCCCGATGGCAATCATGATCGGCAGGCCGATGGCCGACCACAAGGAGTAGCGGCCGCCGACCCAATCCCAGAAGCCGAAGACGCGGGTCGGCTCGATGCCGAACGCGGCCACCTTGTCGAGCGCCGTCGACACGGCGGCAAAATGGCTGCCCACCGCCTTGGCGCCCAGCTTCTCTTCGACCCAGCGCCTGGCGGTGGCGGCATTGGTCATGGTCTCGACTGTCGTGAAGGTCTTCGACGCGATGATGAACAGCGTCGTCCCGGCGTCGAGCCCCTTCAGCGTGTCGTGGATATGGGCGCCGTCGATGTTGGAGACGAAATGCGCGCGCGGCCCATCATGATAAGGCGCCAGCGCCAGCGTCGCCATGGCCGGGCCAAGGTCGGAGCCGCCGATGCCGATATTGACGATGTCGGTAATCTTCTTGCCGGTGGCGCCCGCGGCCTTGCCCGAGCGGACGTCTTCGGCAAACGCCGACATGGCATCGAGCACGGCATGCACGTCCACCGTCACGTCATGGCCGTCGAGCATGACCGGTTCGCTGCGCGGGTTGCGCAGCGCCGTATGCAGCACGGCGCGGTCCTCGGTTACGTTGATGCGCTCGCCGGCAAACATCGCCGCGCGCCTGCCTTCGAGATCGACCGATAGCGCCAGCTTTTCCAGCAGCGCCATGGTGGTGGCGTCGACGGCGCATTTCGACCAGTCGAGCAACAGATCGCCATCAGAGGCGGAAAAGTGCTGGAACCGCTTCGGGTCGGAGGTGAACGCTGCCCGCAAGTTCTTCGGCGCGTCCTGGTGGTTGTTGCGAAGCGCGGCCAGCGCCGCCTTGAAAGGTTGGTCGATCACCTTGGAACTCCGGAATTTTGCTCTGCCCGCATCGCCTGCAATGTCATCCTAGCAGACCTTCGGACTCATTGAGAGGCGTCGCCGTGGACTATCGCGGCAAATTTCAATCGATTCAACTGGGTGTGTTTGCAACCGGGGCTGGAAAGGTTCACTGGCATAAATCTATAGGATTAGAAAAATTGATTGGTGCAACTGCTTGTACCAAGGATAGCTTTCTATGGTCCAGCAAAGTCAAAAAGACTGGACATGCAGGAAACGTCCCCATGCCACAGCGAAACGACACGGCGATCTGGTCAGGCTTGTTCCGGATTTCGGCGGAATCAGGTCAGACGCTCCAGGCCCAGATCCGGCAGGCGATCGTCGCTGCCATTCTCGATCGTCAGATCGCGGCTTCGATGCCGCTGCCCTCGTGCCGAATCCTCGCCGAAAAACTCGGCGTCGCGCGCGGCACGGTCGTGCTGGCGTTCCAGCAGCTTGTCGACCAGGGATTCCTCGTCGCGCGCGAGCGCCGCGGCCACTTCGTCAATCCCGAAGTTCTGGCAACGCCGGCCAAGCCGCAGCAGAAGAGCCCCGATCAGGCCAATGAAATCGATTGGAAGGCGCGCCGTCAGATCGCAGCCTCCGACATGCAGCCGCCGGCCAAGCTCGATAACTGGATCAAGTCGTCCTACCCGTTCGTCTACGGCCAGTTCGATCCGACGCTGTTTCCGACTGCCGAATGGCGCGAATGCAACCGCATGGCGCTGGCCGTGCTTGAGATCCGCAACTGGGCGGCCGACATGGTCGACCGTGACGACCCGTTGCTGATCGAGCAAATCCAGGCGCGGCTGTTGCCGCGGCGCGGCATCTTCGCCAATCCCGACGAGATCATCGTCACCCTCGGTGCGCAGAACGCCCTCTACATGCTGGCCACGCTCCTGATGACCAAGGGCTCCAAGGTCGCCATGGAAGACCCGGGCTATCCGGACGCGCGCTCGATCTTCCGGCTCTCAGGTGCCGACATCGAGCCGGTTCCAGTCGATCATTCAGGCATCGTCACCTCGGCGATTCCGTCGGATGCCGGCTTTGTCTTCGTCACGCCGAGCCATCAGTGCCCGACCATGGTGCCGCTGAGCGCCGAGCGCCGGCAGGATCTGCTCGCTCGCGCATCGCGCAACAACCAGATCATCATCGAGGACGGCTACGACAGCCAGCTGCTCGACGAAGCACCGCAGCAGGCGCTCAAGAGTCTCGATCGCTCGGGCCGCGTCGTCTATGTCGGCTCGATGTCGAAGACGCTCGCGCCCGGCCTGCGCCTTGGCTACATCGTTGCCTCGGCGGATCTCATCACTGAACTGCGCGCTCTGCGCCGCTTCATGCTGCGCCACCCACCGGCCAACAATCAGCGCGCGGTCGCGCTGTTCCTGTCGCTTGGCCATCATGAGGCCCTGGTGCGACGCCTGTCGACGGCCTTCACCGAGAGGCGCAAGCGATTGGTCCAGGCGATCTCGGCTTTTCTGCCAGACTGGCAGTCGACGGACTCGGCCGGCGGCACCTCGCTATGGCTCGAAGGGCCACGCGGCACCGACTCGCGCGGGCTTGCGGCGGCAGCCGCCAGCCGCAGCGTGATCATCGAGCCGGGCGAGCGTTTCTTCGAGCACTCCGACAAGCCGACGCGCTTCATGCGCCTGGGCATTTCCTCGATCGCCCTGCAGCACATCGAGCCCGGAATCCGCGAACTGGCCACCGCTGCCGGACGTCGCCCCGCGGCCGCGTGATTCCCAACAGAGCGTCCCGTGCGCGTCCGCTTGGACGCGCACGGGACGCTCTGACGTTTGGAATCTGCGCATCGTGCCTGCCGAAAATCGATGCCGATTTTCGCGCCGATGCGCTTGCCGGCGATCCCTCCGTCCGTCGGCTTATATGAGCGCTCTGGCATATCCGGCGCAATCCTCTGGCCCATAGTCTGGGCCAATGGACATTGCATAGTCGCGCAAAGGGAACGAGGCGACACGACGGTGGCATAATCACTGCGGGCCAGCCTCACACAAATTCGGAGGACCTGCATGTCAGTTGCCATCGAAAGCCATGACCTGTCGGCAGAGCAACGCTCGCGCCGGTCCGGTGGCAGGGAGGCGCGACGGGCGATGCGCGCCGCTCCGCTCGCCGATGACATCCGCCCCATCCGCGCCGGCCTCGAAGGCGGTCGCTTCAAGGCATTGGGCCAGGGCGATCTCGAACGCATCCATGAGGCCGTGCTGACGCTGCTCGAAACGGTCGGTTTCGCCAACGCCATTCCAAGCTGCATCGAGGCGCTGACGCGGGTCGGAGCGACCTACAGCGATGACGGGCGCATCCGCTTCCCTCGTGAACTGGTGCTCTCGACGATCAGGAACGCTGCCCGCAATTTCACGCTCTGCGGCCAGGACCCCAAACATGACATGCTGATCCAGGGCAAACGCGTGCATTACGGCACCGCCGGCGCTGCCGTTCACCTCGTCGACGTCGAGAAGCGTGAGTATCGCGAAAGCCTGCTGCAGGACATCTACGACGCGGCCCGTCTCGTCGATGGTCTCGACAACATCCATTTCTTCCAACGCCCGATGGTGCCGCGCGACATTCCCGACCCGCTGGAAATGGACTTCAACACGCTCTACGCCTGCGTTTCCGGCACCTCCAAGCATGTCGGCACCAGCTTCACCGTCCGCGAAAACGTCGCCCCTGCCTTGCAGATGCTTTACGAGATATCAGGCGGCGAGGAGAACTTCAGGGCGCGGCCGTTCGTCTCCAATTCCAATTGTTTCGTCGTGCCGCCGATGAAATTCGCCGAGGATGCCTGCGGCGTGCTCGAGGCCTGTGTCGAGGGCGGCATCCCGATCCTGCTGTTGTCGGCAGGGCAGGCGGGCGCCACCGCTCCGGCGGCTATCGCCGGCGCTGTCGTCCAGGCGGTGGCCGAGGTGCTGGCCGGCCTCGTCTACGTCAATGCCCTGAAACCAGGCCAGCCCGCCATCTTCGGCACCTGGCCCTTCGTCTCCGACCTGCGCACCGGTGCCATGTCCGGCGGCTCGGCCGAGCAGGCGCTCCTCACGTCCGCGTGCGCCCAGATGGCCCAGTTCTACGATCTGCCCGGCGGCTCGGCCGCCGGCATGGCCGACTCCAAGCTGCCCGACGTCCAGTCCGGCTACGAGAAGGGCATCACCAATGTGATGGCGGGCCTGTCCGGTCTCAATCTGGTCTATGAGTCGGCGGGCATGCATGCCTCGCTGCTCGGCTTCTGCCTGGAAAGCCTGATCATAGACAATGACATGCTGGGCCAATGCCTGCGCTGCGTGCGCGGCATCGAGGTGTCAGACGCAGCACTGTCGATCGACACCATCACTGAAGTCTGCCTCAACGGGCCCGGCCATTATCTCGGCAACGAGCAGACGCTCAGGCTGATGCAGACCGAATATTTCTATCCCGCCGTCGCCGACCGCTTTTCACCCAAGGAGTGGATCGAGAAGGGCAAGCCCGACCTGCTGGGCAAGGCCGTCGCCGAGAAGAAGCGCGTGCTGGCCGAGCGTTTTCCGCGCCACGTTCCAAAAGCTACCGACGACAAGCTGCGCGCCCTTTTCGGCGAACTTATCAAGCTGCCGCGCAGTGGCATGGGCGGGTAAGGCGGCTAGTCGGCGCTCAGCCCGAAGCGTTCAACCACTTCAGGGTTGATCAGCTTGGCGTGCAGTGCCAGCAGAATGATCTGGGCGTCGAAGCTGTCCTCCGCTTCGAGCGCCGCTTCGATGCGCAGTTCGACGCGATGGACCAAGTCACCACCATTGGCTTGCTGGAAAACCTCAGGTCCGGCGACGCAATAGCCGAACAATTGCGCCACCGGCGGGTACGCCTGCGACGGTGGATCGTTTGGCCAGTGGTCCTTCATCAGGTTGACGATGGTTAGCTTGACGCCTTCCGGCACCAGCGCGGGATGCAGGTCGTATGAGCGCAAGGCCGCGTCCAGTTCGCGCAGATCGCCCGAACGGCCGAACATGCCGAGAAAGCCGAGGGAAGAACGTCGTTTGGCCATGGGACATCAATTCCTTTGGTCCCCAGTTAGTCGGTCCTCGGTAGATTTTCAAAGATAGCTGGCTCGCCTCGGTCAGTTTTTTGTCTGGCGGATGGAATAGCTGTCATCCTCTCCCGTTCCTCCCGGGCAATCGCAAAGATTGTCCAACAGGAGATGACAGATGAAAAAGATGCTCGCCATCCTTGGCACAATGCTGCTCGCGGCGCCGGCTGCGAATAGCACGGCCCATGCCGACGACGACTTCTCGAAGTTCTTCAAGACGGTCATTTCGGGCGGGAAGTCGGGCGGCTCGAGCTGGTCGAATTCGAACAGCAATTCGAGTTCCAACCGTTCGTCGAACTCGTCGAACAATTCCAGCTCCAACAGCTCGTCCAATTCGTCGAGCAACTCCAGCTCGAATTCCAGCTCCAACTCCTCGTCGAACTCGAGCTCGAACAGTTCCTCGAATTCGTCGTCGAACGACGACTGATCTACACGCAAGACATCAAGCAAAAGGGCCGGTGGAAATCTCCACCGGCCCTTTTCGTTTCCTTCGGAACCGATTTCTAGCGCAGTGCCCGCGCCATCTTCCTGTACCAGCCGTCGGAGGCGATGGTGTTGCGGAAGACGCGGGTGCGGTCCTGCTTTTCGTCTTCCCGCTCGGCGCGGATGTCGGCTGACAGCTCCAGCGCCTTGCGTTCGAACGGAATGACCTGCGCAATCGGCGCGCCCTTTTCGATGATATGCAGCCCGTCCGCGCCGGTGGCGAAGAACGGGAAGTGGATTTCGGCCGTATAGGTATCGGTGTCGACCACGCCCGACACCAGCTCGAAAATACCGTTCGGCCGGTTGAGCGGCTGCACGAACAGGCAGCTCCAGCCCGGTGGCGTGCGAACGGTCCAGTAGTTGTGGAACTTGCACGGCGGTGCCGGCTGGCGTGGGTTGCCGGCGACCTGGTGCGCACCGTGATTGCTGACCAGCGTGCGATCGAAATCCCAGGCCGTATCAACCTTCTTGCCGCCGTCCGAGATTTCCATCCGCACCGTTGCCTGCAGCCTGATGATCCAGCCGGCGGACATGGCATCGAGAAACGGCATGCAGCGCTTGATGGTCAGCCCGCTGTCGCCTGTCGAGAGCTTGGCCGGGTCGACCGCCGGCAACTTGCGAAACCAGTCGGGCAGGAAGGTCTTGGCCGGCACCGGCGGCGGAATGACACCTTCATCTTCGGGACGGCACAGAAAGCGGATCGAGCGCGGCTTGGGCGAAAATGAAAACATCGGGATCTCCTGCGTGATGGCGGGAGAACGTGCAAACCAGGGTTCTATTCCGTCCGTATCGGCACTCTTGACAGGGCGCCTTTGCAGTCGTATTTAGCAAATAAGTTAATTAACAAGACTGCTAAATAAAATGATGGACGATCGCCTCGACGCCACTTTCTCTTCGCTCGCCGACCCGACCCGGCGCGCCATCCTTGCTCGGCTCGCCCAGGGCGAGGCGACGGTCAACGAACTCGCCGAACCGTTCGCCATGAGCCTGCCGGCCATCTCGCGCCACCTCAAGGTGCTGGAGCGTGCCGGGCTGATCAGCCGCGGCCGCGAGGCGCAGTGGCGACCGTGCCGGCTGGAGGCCGCGCCACTCAAGGACATCGCCAACTGGGTCGAGCACTACCGCCGCTTCTGGGATGCGAGCTTCGACCGCATGGCCGACTATCTGAAGGAATTGCAGACAGCCAAACCGAAGGGAGGTCCCGATGACCGCAAGAACTGACACCGTCGCCGCACAGTCGCTTTCGCTTGAGTTCTCTCGCGTTTTCGACGCTCCGCCAGCGCTCGTCTTCAGGATGTGGTCGAGCCCGGAGCACCTGACGCGCTGGTGGGGGCCGAAGGGCTTCACGTCGAGCTGCAACAAGCTCGAGTTCCGTAAAGGCGGCAGCTACCATCTGCTGATCCATGGCGATGTCCAGGATGGCATGACGGGCATCTTTCGCGAGATCGTCGACAACGAGCTGATTGTCTTCACCTTCGCCTGGGATCACGATCCAGACTGGCAGACGCTGGTGACGGTGACGCTGAAAGCTGAAGGTGACGGCACGCGGCTGACCTTCCGGCAGGAGCCTTTCCTCGATATCGAGACCCGCGACTCGCATCTGGGAGGCTGGGGCGAATGCCTCGATCGCCTGGCCGATGCGCTCGCCGGCCGACCCGTGGTCTGACCCTTCGCGCGCCAAACGCGCCAGTTACGCGCCTAATGAAACCAATGCCTGCCGGGGATCGTAGCCAATCCTCGGAACGATGAGCCATGCCTGGGAGACATGATATGCTGAAATCCTATCGCGGCAGCTGCCATTGCGGGGCGGTGCATTTCGAATGCCAGCTCGATCTTGCGCCCGTGGGGCAGCGTTCGAAACCCGAGCTCGACGGCGTCTGGTGGACGTCGAGCTTCCGCTGCAATTGCTCGTGGTGCGCCAAGACGCGCTTCTGGAAGGGCTTTGCCCGTCCCGCCGGCTTCCGCGTCTCGTCGGGCCGGGAGTTGCTGACCGAATATCGCTTCGACGGTGCTGAGATCCGCCACACTTTCTGTAGCCGCTGCGGTGTTCATCCCTTCGCGACTGCCAGTTTCGAGCCGATGGGCGATTTCGTCGCCGTCAACATCGCCTGCCTCGACGGCGTCACGCCAGAGGAGCTGGCCGCAGTGCCGATCACCTACGAGGACGGCAGGAACGATGCCTGGGACCGGCCGCCAGCGGTGACCTCCTACCTCTAGCCCAGACACTGATAGTTTGAAGCCGAGTATGTCGGCTGCCATTCGGCAGCCGATGGGAAACCTGTGTCCAAACGATGGAGCGTGAAATGCAGCATGAAATCGTAAGCCGAGACGAGTGGGTGGCAGCGCGCCGGGCGCTGCTCGCCAAGGAAAAAGCAATGACCAGGGCGCGCGACGAGTTGAGCGCCGAGCGGCGCCAGTTGCCCTGGGTGAAGATCGACAAGCAGTACTATTTCGACGGCCCCGATGGCCGGCTTTCGCTGTCTGACCTGTTCGATGGCCGCAGCCAGCTGTTCATCAAGCATTTCATGATGGGCCCGGGCCAAGTCCACCACTGCGTCGGCTGCTCGTTCGAGGTCGACAACGCCGAAGGCGTGCTGGTGCATCTCGAAAACCACGACGTCACCTATGTCGCGGTGGCGCGCGCGCCGCTGGCCGAGATCGAGGTGCTGAAGCGGCGCATGGGCTGGCGCTTCAACTTCGTCTCTTCCTTCGGCAGCGACTTCAATTACGACTTCAACGTCTCCTACACACCCGCGCAATTTGCGGCGAAGAAGGCGGTCTACAACTTCACGCCGCTCGACTTCGAGATCGAGGATCTGTCCGGCGACAGCGTCTTCTACAAGGACGATGACGGCCAGATCTACCACACCTATTCGACCTTCGGCCGTGGCGGCGAGCAGTTCCTCGGGGCTTATGGTTTTCTCGACGTGATGCCGAAGGGCCGCAACGAGAACGGGCCGTTCTATCTCCTCGCCGACTGGGTGAGGCCGCACGACATGTATGGCAAAGGCGGCACCGTCGAGATGACCGGACGCTACCACCCGGCCGATTGCGGCTGCGGCAAGCACGCATGAGCAGGGAGCAACGCCGATGTGCTGCGCCATTGGAGCGCTGATCATCGCTGTTGTTGCAGCCTGGCGCCGCTTGTTGGGAGCGGCGTCTGGCTGGCATCGCTGGGCGCGATGGGTTGCGGCTGTTGCCGCGGCCTTGGCCCTTGGCGCCGGGACCGCCGCTGCCGCGCAACATTTCCAGCATTATGCCGAACGCGCCGAGGCGCATCGGCGCACGGTTCTGGCCGAGATTTGGGCCCAGCCAATCTGCGACGGCGCGTCCGCGCGCCGTCCGAACGGGCAACTGCTGTCGCGGCTCGACTGACCAAGGCGCTTGCGCCCTGGTCTCCGCGCCTAATGATTGTCGCGCGGGATACCCTTGGTTTGCGCCACGCGCTGGTACTTCACCGCCGGCTTCAGCACCATGCCTTCCGACAATTGGTCGACCATGCCGCGCTGGATTTCCTGCCACGGCGTCTGGTGCGCCGGATAGTGATAGCCGCCATTGTTTTGCAGTTCGGCGCGGCGGCGGGTGATCTCGTCGTCGGTGACCAGAATGTCGGCGGTGCCTTTCTTCAGGTCGATGCGCACCCGGTCGCCCGACTTCAGCAGCGCCAGCCCGCCACCGACGGCAGCCTCGGGCGAGGCGTTGAGGATCGACGGCGAACCCGAGGTGCCCGACTGGCGCCCGTCGCCGATGCAGGGCAGCGAGTGGATGCCGCGCTTGAGCAGGTAGGCCGGCGGCTGCATGTTGACCACTTCGGCGCCGCCGGGATAGCCGACGGGGCCTGCACCGCGCATGAACAGCACCGTGTTCTCGTCGATGTTCTCGGCCGGGTCGTCGATGCGGGCGTGATAGTCCTCCGGCCCGTCGAACACCTTTGCGGTGCCTTCGAAGGCTTCCGGATCCCTGGGGTTCGACAAGTAGCGGTCGCGGAACTCGGGCGAGATCACGCTGGTCTTCATGATCGCGCTGTCGAACAAGTTGCCCTTGAGGTTGATGAAGCCGGCATCCTTCTTCAGCGGGTCGGCGACCGAGCGGATGACCTTGGGGTCCATATTCTCGGCGGCGGCACAATTCTCGCCCATGGTCTTGCCGTTGGCGGTGATGACGTCTGGATGCGGCAACAGGCCGGCCTTCATCAGCTCGGCGACGACGGCAGGCACGCCGCCGGCATGGTGGTAGTCCTCGCCGAGATATTCGCCGGCTGGCTGCAAATTTACCAAAAGCGGCACATGGTGGCCGACCTTTTGCCAGTCGTCATTGGTAAGCGGCACACCGAGATGGCGGGCGATGGCGTTGAGATGGATCGGCGCATTGGTCGAGCCGCCGATCGCCGAATTGATGACGATGGCGTTTTCGAAGGCCTCGCGGGTCATGATGTCGGAGGGCTTCAGGTCCTCGCGCACCATGTCGACGATGCGCTTGCCGGTCTCGTAGGAGATCTGGCCGCGCTCGCGATAGGGCGCGGGGATCGCGGCGGCACCGGGCAGCTGCATGCCCAGTGCTTCGGCCAGGCTGTTCATCGTCGTTGCCGTGCCCATGGTGTTGCAATAGCCGACCGACGGCGCCGACGATGCGACGATGTCCATGAACTGGTCGTAGTCGATCTCGCCGGCCGCGAGCTTTTCGCGCGACTTCCAAACGATGGTGCCCGAGCCGGTGCGTTCGCCCTTGTGCCAGCCATTGAGCATGGGGCCGACAGACAGGGCGATCGCCGGGATGTTGACGGTGGCGGCGGCCATCAGCAGTGCCGGCGTGGTCTTGTCGCAGCCTATGGTCAGCACCACGCCGTCGAGAGGGTAGCCGTACAGCACTTCGACGAGGCTGAGATAAGCGAGGTTGCGGTCGAGCGAGGCGGTCGGGCGCTTGCCGGTTTCCTGGATCGGGTGGCAGGGAAACTCGAACGGCACACCGCCGGCGGCAACGATGCCGTCGCGCACCCGCTTGGCCAGCTCGATGTGATGGCGGTTGCAAGGCGACAGGTCCGAGCCGGTCTGGGCGATGCCGATCAGCGGCTTGCCCGACTGCAGCTCCTCGCGCGTCAGGCCGAAATTCAGGTAGCGCTCGAGATAGAGCGCGGTCATGCCGGGATTGTCGGGATTGTCGAACCACTCCTGCGAACGGAGCTTCTTCGTCGTTTTTTGGCCGGCCATCAATTCCTCCCGAAATCCGGACCTGCATCGTTATGGCAAGGACCAAACAGCTGCAAGAGCGACGAAGGGCGCACCGCGCGGGATGCCGCCGCGAGGTGCCGTGGCGCAACTTTCACCCGGCAACTGGTCCGGCATGCAAGGCTTCTCTCCCGGCGCTGCGATGATATGAATGCGCCCGCCAGCATGGGAGCAGCAGTGCCTTGATCGACGATCGCCTCTACATCGACCCCGAGCTTGTCCAGTTCTACGACCTCGAAAACGAGGGCGGCGACGACGTCGACTTCATCATGCGGTTCGTCGGCGATGCCGGCAGCGTTCTCGACCTCGGCTGCGGCACCGGCGCGCTGACGGCAATGCTGGCCAACGGCCGTGCCGTCACCGGCGCCGACCCCGCGCCTGCCATGCTCGATGTCGCCCGCAAGCGCCCCGGCGGCGATCGTGTCGAATGGGTCGAGGGCGATGCGCGTTCGCTGCGCCTCGGCAAGAGCTTCGACCTTGTGCTTCTGACCGGCCATGCCTTCCAGGTGTTCCTGACAGCCGAGGACCAGCGCGCCGCGCTCGACACCATTGCGGCTCATCTCGCACCTGGCGGACGCTTCATCTTCGACAGCCGCAATCCGCTGGCCAGGGAATGGCTGGAGTGGGGGCCTGACGATTCGCGGCGCATCATCGAGCATCCGACCTTCGGCGCCGTCGAGGCGTGGAACGACGCCGTCCGGGACGAGGCGAGCGGCATCGTCAGCTATGACACCTTCTACCGCATCCCGGCTGACGGGCGGCAGTTCCATGCCCGGTCGCGCATTGCCTTTCCGGCGCAGGAGCCGCTCGCCGCTGTCATGGCCGAGGCCGGGCTCGTCGTCGACCGCTGGCTCGGCAGCTGGCAGGGCGCTCCATACGCGCCTGATATGCGCGAGATCATCCCGATCGGCCACAAGGGCTGACCCGGGCGGCGCGATGGACAAGCGCCGGAGGCTGCGATACCCCTCAAGGATCGGCATTCGGGAGGATTTCGCATGGCTCTGGTGATCGAAGGCGAAGAAAAGATCGCGGCACCCATCGCGGTGGTGTGGAAAGCGCTCAATGATCCCGCCGTGCTCAAGGAGAGCATCCCCGGCTGCGAAAGCCTGGAGATGACTTCGCCGACCGAGATGGCCGCCAAGGTGGTGCTCAAGATCGGGCCGATCAAGGCGACCTTCACCGGCGAGGTGACGCTGAAGAACCTCAAGCCACCGCACTCCTACACCATCGTTGGCGAAGGCAAGGGCGGCATCGCCGGCTTCGCCAAGGGCGGCGCCGACGTCACGCTGACCGAGGACGGGCCCGATGCGACGATCCTCAAATACGAGGCCAAGGCCGATGTCGGCGGCAAGATCGCCCAACTCGGCAGCCGCCTGATCACCTCGACCTCCAAGAAGCTGGCCGGCCAGTTCTTCTCGACCTTCGGCGAGAAGGTGGGCGGAGCGTAAGAGGATTTCCCTCGCCCCGTTTACGGGGAGAGGGTGGCCCGAAGGGCCGGGTGAGGGGCAGCGCCATCTTTTCATCAGTTTGCGCTGCCCCTCATCCCCCTGCCGGGACCTTCTCCCCGCAAGCGGGGCGAAGGGACCAAGCTTATTCACCGCCACGCCCCGTTTCCGGTCTGGCCTTTGTCAAAGAACGCTCCCGTGTTGGGAGAAAAGTTCGGGAAGCGGGGCGCGAGGCCGAGCCTGCCGAATGTGAGTATGTGGCGCGAACCTCGCGCCCCGCCGGCGATTTCTGTTTCCGCCCGTTCCGCTTCCGCAGGCATGGCATTTGCGCCTTGCCCCACTAGCGCTCGTCCAGCGCACCCCGGGCGTAGTCCCGGGAGGGGAACCTTTTGGCGGAACCTCCCCGGGCGACGAGCTACGTTGGCTCGCCGCCGGAGGCGCCGGTTCCTCCCCGCTGACCACCGTCGCGACCGGCGTTCCCGCGGGAGAAACTGGAGTGGATTGTACGGGAGGTTTTCAGGGCGTGGAGAAATGGCAGCGGCTGTCCACGCGGGATGGTGACAGCTGGTGACGGTTTGGTTTGCGCTTTACGAGGCCAGCCTTCCACGTCTCGTTCCTTCGCACCCCCCTCTGGCCTGCCGGCCATCTCCCCCACAAGGAGGGAGATTAGTCGCGTCGCCGATGGCGCTCGTCCTGCGAAATTGTACGGAAAAGCCCGACGGTTCTGGTGAAGTAGACGGTTGGCTGCGGGGGCAGATGACGGCCTGATCTCCCTCCTTGTGGGGGAGATGCCCGGCAGGGCTGAGGGGAGTGCGAAGGATCGCGACCGTGCAGATGCTGCGAGCGTTTCTGCGCGGCAAAACGCGAGAGCGTGGAAAACATCTCCACACATCGCAGCCCTGCCGATCTCCGCCCGTTACATCGCCGCAACCGGCGCCGCCTCCCTGAACCTCAAACCCAGCACCAGCGGTACGCTGAGCGCGTAGACGGCGATGACCGACAGCCAGATCGCGCCGGGCCATTGGGCGCGGACGAGGAAGTAGAAGCTGGAGAAGCCCAGCGGTGCTGCGATCGAGGCCAGGCTGAGCGCCGAGGCCATGACGCCCTGGAATTGCCCTTGCTGGCTCTCGTCGACCTGTCGGGTCGCGAGCGACTGGAGCGCCGGCACGCCGATGCCGCCGAGGGCGAAGAGCGGCATGATGGCAAAGATCATCCAGCCCTTGGTGGCGAAGGCCATGACGACCAGTGCTACGCAGGCGCAGGCGATGCCAACGAGGATGGCCGCGCGCTCGCCGAGCAGCTTGACCGCAGGGCCGGGGAGGAACGCCTGGGCGAGGGCCTGGCAAACGCCGAACGTGCCGAGCGACAGGCCGATCCACAGCCCGTTCCACTGGAACGCATCGCTGCCCCATAGGGCCCAGGAGGTGCCATAGGCCTCGCCGGTGGCGCTGAAGATGAAGAAGACAAAGATGACGGGCAAAAGGCTCTTCATCGAAAACAGCCAGCGCAGCGGCCGAAGTGGATTGAGGGCGGCGAGGTCGATCTTCTCCCGGCTGGGCGTGCGCGATTCCGGCAGGACGAAGAAGGCCAGCAAGAGGTTGCAGGCGTTGAGCAGGGCGGCGGCGATGAAGGGCAGGCGCAGCCAATGGTCGCCGAGCACACCGCCCAGCACCGGTCCGATGATGAAGCCTGCGCCGAACATGGCGTTGAACAGGCCAAAGCGGCGGGCGCGCTGATGCTCGGCGGAAATATCGGTGATGTAGGCCGTCGCCACCGAGACGTTGGCGCTGGTCAGGCCGGCAATGGCGCGGCCGAGCAGCAGCATCCACAGGCTGGGGGCGAAAGCCAGGAACAGATAGTTGACGGCGGCACCGGCGAGCGAAATCAGCAGCACCGGGCGGCGGCCGAGCCGGTCGCTCAGCGAACCGAGGACGGGTGCGAAGACGAACTGCATGGCGGCGTAGAGCGCTGTCATGACGCCGATGTAGGCGGCGACATTTTCGGCGTGGGTGACGTCGCGCAAAAGTGCGGGCAGGATCGGAAAGATGAGGCCGATGCCGATGGCATCGAGGACGACGGCAACAAAGATGACGATGAGCGGCTTGCTCATGGCGGACTCCAATGGACGCAAGCGTGCAGCGGCGCCTGGCGCCGACGGGTGCTCGCAATGGGGCCTGATTGGTGTCAGGCGGGATGATTTTCGGGAGCCGCTGGCGACCCACGCTCGAAACGGCATGGGTGCTTATGCTTGACCGCCTGGACGACTATTCATCCACCTGTTTACTCCGCCACTGAGCGGATCAAGGGAAGCGGTCGCTTTTCGCGACGGGTTCCCTTTACGTCATGTGGTGGTGCGCGGCAACAGTCTTCTTGCTCGGCATGCGTGCAACAATGGGTCCGCCACGTCCTTGTAGCGGATTGACCGCGCGATATACGAAACATATATGGTACGTATATTCGTTTCAGGAGACGTTCATGGGCATCGTGAAAATCGACGAGGACCTGCATGAGGAAATCAGGCGGGCGAGCACGGTGATGTGCCGGTCGATCAATGCGCAGGCCGAGTTCTGGATGAAGATCGGCATGCTGGCCGAGGCCAATCCGACGCTGTCGTTCAACGAGATCGTCAAGATGCAGTTTGCGGCGGCGCAAGTGCATGTCCGGGATCTGGCGGTCGCCTGAGATGGTCAAGACGGCGGACGAACTGGCGCTGATGCGCGTGGCGGGCAGGATGCTGGCGTCCGTCTTCGAGATGCTGGACGAGCAGGAGCTTGCCGGCATGTCGACATTGCAGGTCAACGATCTTGTCGAGCGCTTCATCACTGTCGACCTTGCCGCCCGTCCGGCCAGCAAGGGGCAGTATGGCTTCAAGCATGTGCTGAACTGCTCGATCAATCACGTGGTCTGCCACGGCGTGCCCAATGGGCAGGAGATCATCCGGGACGGCGACATCGTCAACTTCGACATCACGCTGGAGAAAGGCGGCTACATCGCCGATTCGAGCAAGACCTACCTTGTCGGCAACGCCCCGCCCGCGGCGACCCGGCTGGTGCGGGTGGCGCAGGAGGCGATGTGGAAAGGCATAAGGCAGGTTCGGCCGGGTGCGCATCTCGGCGACATCGGCTTTGCCATCGAACGGCATGCCAAGCGGAACGGCTATTCGGTGGTGCGGGAATATTGCGGGCACGGCATCGGCCGCGAGATGCACGAAGAACCGCAGGTGCTCAATTTCGGGAAGCCGGGAACAGGCATGAAGCTGCGCGAGGGCATGGTCTTCACCATCGAACCAATGGTTAACCAGGGCACCCGCAAGGTTTCGACCGGAAGCGACGGATGGACCGTCGTGACCAACGACCGGAAACTCTCGGCCCAGTTCGAGCATACGGTCGCCGTCACGGCGACCGGCGTCGAGGTCCTGACCCTACGCCGCGACGAGGCGCGGATGCCGGGGTGACGGCCATGCCGCAGCCGGCATTGACGCCGAAACCACACTGAGGCAGTGACGCGGCGTTCATGGTGGCGGTGCGATGTCTTCCTTTTCCCTTGCGATTTTCGACTATGACGGAACGCTGGCCGACAGCTTTCCGTGGTTCTGCTCGGTGCTCAACCAGACCGCGCGGCAGTTCGGCTTTCGCGAGGTCGCCGAAAACGAGATCGACGAACTGCGCGCGCTTGGTACGCGCGAGATCGTTGCCCGCCTGGGCGTCGCCAAATGGAAGCTGCCGGCGATCGCCATGCATATGCGCAAGCTGAGCGCGGAGAGCCGCGATGCGGTGGCACTTTTCCCTGGCGTCGAAGCCATGCTCGCGAGCCTTGCCGCAAAAAACATAAGCGTCGCCATCGTCAGCTCCAACACTGAACCGACCATCCGCCGGACGCTTGGGGCGGCTGCGGTTCATGTCAGTCACTTCCAGTGCGGCGCGTCGCTTTGGGGCAAGGGGGCGATGTTCAAGGCCGCCATCAGGCACCTGGGCGCCGACAAGCGGCGCACCATCGCCATCGGCGACGAGGTCCGCGACATCGAAGCGGCACGAGGCGCCGGCATCGCTTCGGGAGCGGTGACCTTCGGCTACAACACGGGTGCAACTTTACGCGCCCAAGGGCCCGATCTTGTTTTTGACGACTATGCCGATCTTGTCGCGAAATTGACGGCCTGATCCGGCACCTCGGCAAACCACCTTATCGGACACAGCGAGACGGCCACCGTGGAGTTTCCACGGTGGCCGTCACGTTCGGATGGAGCTTGGCCTCAGCCCCTCAATTCGCGCCTGAGGATCTTGCCGACATTGGTCTTCGGCAGTTCGGTGCGGAACTCGATGTATTTCGGCCGCTTGTAGCCGGTGAGGTTTTCGCGGCAGTAGGCGATCAGCGTCTCGACGGTAAGGTCGGGATCCTTGCGCACGACGAACAGCTTGGGCACTTCGCCCGAATGCTCGTCCGGCACGCCGACGGCAGCGACCTCGAGCACGCCCGGATGCTGGGCAACGACGTCCTCGAGCTCGTTGGGATAGACGTTGAAGCCCGAGACCAGGATCATGTCCTTCTTGCGGTCGACGATCTTGGTGAAGCCGCGCTCGTCCATGAAGCCCATGTCGCCCGACTTGAAGAAGCCGTCCGAGGTCATCACCTTGGCGGTCTCGTCGGGGCGGTTCCAATAGCCGGCCATCACCTGCGGCCCCCTGATGCAGATCTCGCCGACCTCGCCGAGCGGCATGTCGTTGTCGTCCTCGTCGCGGATGGCGATGTCGGTCGAGGGCAGGGGCAGGCCGATGGTACCGGTGAAGTCGGGCGACGAGCACTTGTTGGCGGTCGCCACCGGCGAGGTTTCCGACAGGCCGTAGCCTTCGGTGATGTGGTTGCCGGTCGCCTTCTTCCAGCGCTCGGCCACCGGCCGCTGCACCGCCATGCCGCCGCCGAGCGACAGGATCAGGCCCGAGAAGTCGAGCTTGCGGAAGTCCTCGTTGTTGGTCAGCGCGTTGAACAGCGTGTTGAGGCCGGGGAAGATGTTGAACTGGAACTTGCCCAGTTCCTTGACGAAGCCGGGGATGTCGCGCGGGTTGGGGATGAGAACGTTGAGCGCGCCCTGCTGCATGCCCATCAGCGCGTTCACCGTGAGCGCGAAGATATGGTAGAGCGGCAGCGCGCAGACGAAGGTCAGGTGCGGCGGCTTGGGCCTGACCGTGTAGGCGTCCTCGACCCACAGCGCCAGCTGGGCGACGTTGGCGAGCACGTTGGAATGGATCAGCATCGCGCCCTTGGAGACGCCTGTCGTGCCGCCGGTATATTGCAGGAAGGCGATGTCGTCGGCCTTGACCGCGACCGGCTTGAAGCTGAGGCCGGAGCCTTCCTTCAGCGCCGCCATGAACTTGACGTGGCCGGGCAGCGACCAGGCCGGCACCAGCTTCTTGACGCGGCGCACGACCAGATTGACCAGCAGGCCCTTGAGCCCGAGCATTTCGCCCATCGAGGCGACGACGACATGCTTGACCTGGGTCCTGGCAACTACAGCCTGGAGTGTGGTGGCGAAGTTTTCGAGGATGATGATGGCCTCGGCGCCTGAATCCTTGAGCTGGTGCTCGAGTTCGCGCGGCGTGTAGAGCGGGTTGACGTTCACCACGGTGTAGCCGGCGCGCAGGATCGCCATCATGGCGACCGGATACTGCAGCACGTTGGGCATCATGATGGCGACACGCGCACCCTTGGCGAGGCCCTTGGACTGCAGCCATGCGGCGAATGCCGTCGACATGCGCTCGAGCTCGCCATAGCTCATCGACTTGCCCATGCACGAGAAGGCCGGGCGGCCGGCATACTGGCGGCAGGCTTCGGTGAGCAGATCGCCGATCGAGCTGTGGGCGAGCGGCGGCATCTCGGCCGGCACGTTGGCCGGATAGCTCTCCAGCCACGGCTTGGCGCCGGACCTTGCGGCTACTGTCTTGGCGGGTGCCGCGGCTTTGGCCGCGGGTGCAGCCTTTGCCGCCGGTGCGGGCTTTGCGGCAGCTGCCTTGGCGGCAGGCTTTGCCGGCGCTGACTTTGCAGCGGGCTTCGCCTTGGCCGCGGGCATCTCGGCAATCTTGGCCGGGGCGGCGGCTGCGGTCTTGGGTGCCGGGGCCTCGGCCTTCGATGCGGCGGGCTTGGCGGCAGCCGGTTTTGCGACGGCGGTCTTGGTCTTGGTCGCGGCAGCCTTGGCGGTCGGCTTTGGCGCTGCAGCCTTTGCCTTGGCCGGGGCGGCTTCGGTCTTGGTTGCAGGCTTCGCAGCCGCTGGCTTGGATGCCTCGGGCTTGGCGGCCGCTGGCTTGGACGTCGTCGACTTGGCTGCGGCCGGCGTGGCCTTCGCAGCAGCGGCGGCAGGCTTTGCTTCGGTTTTCTGAGCCGGCTTGGCGGCGGGCTTGCCTGGCTGGGCCTTGGGCTTCGGCGCCGCAGAAGCCTTTGCCGGCGCTGCGGCCGTGGCCTTGGCGGGTGCGGCTTTCGGCGCCGTCGTCTTGGCCGTCGCTGCCTTGGCAGGCGCTGCCTTTGGTGCCGCCGCCTTGGCTGCCGGTTTGGTTTCGAGCTTGGTCGTATCGGCTGGCTTGGTGGCCGCCTTCGTGGTTGCGGTCTTTGCCGTGCTTGCCTTGCCGGTCGATTTAGCCAATGCAGCCTCCCTGGGTTGTTCTTGTTACCGGCGTTGATGGTCCGCCGGCTTTCGCCCTCATCCACGTCGCAGCGCCGCAAGAACAGTGCCGCGTCGGGGCATGTTGTAGTTGTTTGTATTGCCACCTGACGTTAACGGCAAGTATCACCCAACGTCACCTCGCAGAACGAATTTTAGGATTCGCAGTTATATCGGGCCGAACCAGCAACAGCGCCCGAATTGCCCTCGCCCGCGATGATAAAACCTGCCGCCGCCGAATCTAACGCGAAGTGCAAATGGCTGGCCGGCCAATGGAAATCGCGAATTTTCGACTATTTCGAAGTCATCTGTGGGTAAATTATTCTGCTTACCAAAGGGCAGGTAGGCGGGGAGTTCCAAAGCTGGATAAACGGTGCTTATATGCGCGCCTGCGAGCCTGACGGGTAGGGCTTGGGAAAAATCATAGGGAGTGTTCAATGTTGAAAAAAACGACCTTTGCGGCCGCGTTGCTGGCTGCAACCGTCCTCAGCGGTGCGGCGAGCGCTAAGACGTTCGTGTACTGCTCGGAAGGTTCGCCGGAAGGCTTTGATCCGGGCCTCTATACCGCCGGTACGACCTTCGACGCCGCCGCGCACACTGTCTACAACCGCCTGCTTGAATTCAAGAAGGGCACCACCGAGACCGAGCCGGGCCTGGCCGAGAGCTACATGGTTTCCGACGACGGCCTGGAGTACACCTTCAAGCTGCGTCCGGGCGTCAAGTACCAGACCACCGAGTTCTTCACGCCGAGCCGCGACTTCAACGCCGACGACGTCGTCTTCTCGTTCGATCGTCAGCTCAAGGCCGACAATCCCTGGAACAAGTACGTTGCCGGCGCTTCGTGGGAATACTCCGCCGGCATGGGCTTCCCGGAAGTGATCAAGTCGGTCGAGAAGGTCGACGACCTGACCGTCAAGATCACCCTGACGCGCAAGGAAGCACCGTTCCTCGCCAACATCGCGATGCCGTTCGCTTCGATCGTGTCGAAGGAATATGCCGACAAGCTGCAGGCTGACGGCAAGATGAACCAGATGAACCAGCAGCCGCTCGGCACCGGTCCGTTCGCGTTCGTCGCCTACCAGCAGGACGCCATCATCCGCTACAAGGCCAACCCGGATTACTGGGGCGGCAAGCAGAAGATCGACGACCTCGTCTTCGCGATCACCCCTGACGCATCGGTTCGCTACCAGAAGCTGAAGGCTGGCGAATGCCACCTGATGCCGTTCCCGAACGCTGCCGACGTGGCTGCGATGAAGGCTGATACGAACCTGAAGGTCGTGGAGCAGGCTGGCCTGAACGTCGCCTACCTCGCCTACAACACCACCCAGGCTCCGTTCGACAAGCCGGAAGTCCGCAAGGCGCTCAACCAGGCCATCAACAAGCAGGCCATCGTCGACGCCGTGTTCCAGGGTGCCGCAACGCCAGCTACCAACCCGATCCCGCCGACCATGTGGTCGTACAACAAGGCCGTCGAAGACGACAAGTACGATCCGGAAGCATCGAAGAAGGGTCTTGAAGCCGCTGGCGTCAAGGACCTCAAGATGAAGGTCTGGGCGATGCCGGTTTCGCGTCCCTACATGCTCAACGCCCGCCGCGCGGCGGAGCTGATCCAGTCCGATTTCGCCAAGGTCGGCGTCACGGTCGAGATCGTCTCCTACGAGTGGGCCGAGTACCTCGACAAGTCGAAGGCCAAGGATCGTGACGGTGCCGTCATGCTCGGCTGGACCGGCGACAATGGCGATCCGGACAACTTCCTCGACACCCTGCTTGGTTGCGACGCCGTCGGCGGCAACAACCGCGCCCAGTGGTGCAACAAGGAGTTCGACGATCTGGTGACCAAGGCCAAGGAGACCTCCGACGTGGCCGAACGCACCAAGCTCTATGAGCAGGCGCAGGTCGTGTTCAAGAAGGACGCTCCCTGGGCAACGATCGACCACTCGCTGTCGATCGTTCCGATGCGCAAGGGCGTCGAAGGCTTCGTCCAGAGCCCGCTCGGCGACTTCGCTTTCGACGGTGTTGACATCACGGAGTAAGGTTGCCTAAACAGGCCAGCCTTGGGTTGGGGCGCTTGGATCACAAGCGCCCCAATGCACATTTTGTGCTACCCTTACCTTTTTCTCGGAACATTCACTTAAAAGGTCTGACATGCTCCGGTTCCTCTTGGGGCGGCTAGCCGTCCTTATCCCGACGTTCGTCGGGGTCTCCATCATCGCATTCTCGTTCATTCGTCTGCTGCCCGGCGATCCGGTCGCCCTTCTTTCCGGCGAACGCGTCATGTCGCCCGAGCGGCACGCGGAAATCTCCGCCCAGCTGGGTTTCGACCGGCCCATCGTCATCCAGTATCTCGACTATCTCTGGGGCGTGGTGCGCGGCGATTTCGGCACGTCGATCGTCACCAAGAGGCCGGTTGTCGACCAGTTCTTCGAACTTTTCCCCGCGACCGTCGAGCTTTCGCTCTGCGCCATCATCTTCGCCGTCGTCCTTGGCGTTCCGGCAGGCATTATCGCCGCGATCAAGCGCGGCTCGTTCGCCGACCAGGCGATGATGGGCACGGCACTCGTCGGCTTCTCGATGCCGATCTTCTGGTGGGGCCTGCTTTTGATCATGCTGGTATCAGGCATGCTCGGCTGGACGCCCGTCTCCGGCCGCATCTCGCTGATGTTCTATTTCCCGCCCGTCACCGGCTTCATGCTGATCGACTCGCTGCTCTCCGGCCAGGCCGGCGCGTTCAAGTCGGCCGTCAGCCACCTGATCCTGCCGACCATCGTGCTGGGCACCATTCCGCTCGCCGTCATTGCGCGCCAGACGCGCTCGGCGATGCTGGAAGTGCTGTCGGAGGACTATGTCCGCACCGCTCGTGCCAAGGGCTTGTCGACCTTCCGTGTCGTCGGTGTCCATGCGCTGCGCAACGCCATGATCCCGGTCGTCACCACGATCGGCCTGCAGGTCGGCGTGATGCTTGCCGGCGCGATCCTGACCGAGACGATCTTCTCATGGCCGGGTATCGGCAAGTGGATGGTCGATTCCGTGTCGCGGCGCGACTATGCGGTCATCCAGGGCGGCCTGCTGATGATCGCCGCGGTCATCATGCTGGTGAACCTTGCCGTGGACCTGCTCTATGGTCTCATCAATCCGCGTATCCGGCACTAGGAGGGCGTCATGTCTCAAGCTGCTGCAACCAGTGCCGTCTCGACCGATCCGTCCCGCCGGGCGCGACTGGCCGAATTCTGGTACTACTTCTCCGAAAACCGCGGCGCCGTCATCGGCCTCGTGTTCTTCATCTTTCTCGTGCTGGTGGCGATATTCGCGCCGCTGATCGCGCCGCACGATCCGACCCAGCAGTACCGCGACGCGGTCCTGGTTCCACCGGTCTGGCAGGAGGGCGGCCGCGCCGACTTCCTGCTCGGCACCGACGCGGTCGGCCGCGACATGCTTTCGCGCCTGATCTACGGCACCCAGTTCTCGCTGTTCGTCGGCGTCATCGTGACGACGCTGTCGCTGGTCGTCGGCGTCGTCTTCGGCGTCATCGCCGGCTATTTCCGCGGCTGGGTCGACACCGCCATCATGCGCGTGATGGACATCATTCTCGCATTCCCGTCGCTGCTGCTTGCCCTCGTGCTGGTGGCCATCCTCGGGCCGGGCCTTGTCAACGCGATGATCGCGATCTCGCTCGTCTACCAGCCGCATTTCGTACGCCTGGCGCGCGCGGCGGTGATGAGCGAAAAGTCCCGTGACTACGTCGTCGCCGCCAAGGTCGCCGGCGCGAGCCATACACGGCTGATGTTCAAGACGATCCTGCCGAACTGCATGGCACCGCTGATCGTCCAGGCTACGCTGTCGTTTTCTTCCGCCATTCTCGACGCCGCCGCACTGGGCTTCCTCGGCATGGGCGCGCAGCCGCCGACGCCGGAATGGGGCACCATGCTGGCCGAGGCCCGCGAGTTCATCCAGAGCAAGTGGTGGGTGGTGACGCTTCCGGGCGTGGCGATCCTCATCACCGTGCTGGCGATCAACCTGATGGGCGATGGCCTGCGCGACGCGCTCGACCCCAAGCTGAAGAGGTCCTGACATGGCGCTTCTCGAAATCGAAAACCTTGTCGTCGAGTTCCAGACGGCCTCCGGCCCGTTCCGGGCGGTCAACGGCGTGTCGATGAAGGTCCACGAACGCGAGGTTCTCGCCATCGTCGGTGAATCCGGTTCGGGCAAGTCGGTGTCGATGCTGGCGGCGATGGGGCTTTTGCCCTGGACGGCCAATGTCACCGCCGACAAGCTGACCTTCAACGGCCGCGACCTGCTCGCGATGCCCGCCAACGAACGGCGCAAGATCATCGGCAAGGACATTGCCATGATCTTCCAGGAGCCGGTGGCGAGCCTCAACCCGTGCTTCACCGTCGGCTTCCAGATCGAGGAAGTGCTGCGCGTGCACATGGGCCTCGACAAGTCCGCCCGCCGCAAGCGCGCGATCGAACTGTTCCAGTCTGTCGGCATTGCCGATCCGGCCGAGCGCCTCGGTTCCTACCCGCACCAGATGTCGGGCGGCCAATGCCAGCGCGTGATGATCGCCATCGCCATCGCCTGCAACCCGAAGCTGCTCATCGCCGACGAGCCGACCACGGCACTCGACGTGACGATCCAGAAGCAGATTCTCGATCTGCTGATGAAGCTGCAGGCCGACCATGGCATGGGCCTGATCATGATCACCCACAACATGGGCGTCGTGGCCGAAACCGCCGACCGCGTGGTCGTGCAGTACAAGGGCCGCAAGATGGAAGAAGCCGACGTGCTGACGCTGTTCGAGAACCCGAAGAGCAACTACACGCGCGCTCTGCTGGCGGCGCTGCCGGACAATGCGACCGGTGATCGGCTGCCGACGATTTCGGAACTCTTCGTCGACGACCAGGTGGAAGGGGCTGCACGATGAGCGTCATTCTCGAAGCGCGCAACATCGTGCGCGACTACCATGTGCCCGGCAGCTTTCTGAAGAAGGCCAAGACCGTTCATGCCGTCAAGGGCGTGAGCTTCCAGGTCGAGAAGGGCAAGACGCTGGCGATCGTCGGCGAAAGCGGCTGCGGCAAGTCCACGCTCGGCCGCATCCTGACGCTGATCGACCCGGCGACGTCGGGCGACTTGCTGCTCGAAGGCAACAAGGTCGACATCGCCAAGGGGGATCTCACGCCGGAGATGCGCCGCAAGGTGCAGATCGTGTTCCAGAACCCCTATGGCTCGCTCAATCCGCGCCAGAAGATCGGCGACATCCTGACCGAGCCGCTGGTCATCAACACCAACACGCCGGCCGACGAACGCCGCGACCGGGCGATGGCGCTGCTGAAGAAGGTCGGCCTCGAAGAGAAGCACTACAACCGCTACCCGCACATGTTTTCGGGCGGCCAGCGCCAGCGCATCGCGATTGCCCGCGCACTGATGCTCAACCCGAAGCTCCTGGTGCTGGACGAGCCGGTCTCGGCGCTCGATCTTTCGGTGCAGGCACAGGTGCTGAACCTGCTTGCCGACCTGCAGGATGAGTTCCAGCTGACCTACGTCTTCATCAGCCACGACCTCTCTGTCGTGCGCTACATCGCCGACGAGGTGATGGTGATGTATTTCGGCGAGGCGGTCGAATATGGCAGCCGCGACGAGGTCTTCGCCGACCCCAAGCACAGCTATACCAAGACGCTGTTTGCGGCGACGCCGCGCGCCGATGTCGAAAGCATTCGCGCCCGCCTGGCCAAGAAGAAGGCCGCCTGAGCGGCTGCGAATCTTCGACTGACGACGTCACGCTTCGGCCCGGAAATCGGCAACGGTTTCCGGGCCGAAGCATTTCCGGGGCGTTCGCGCGCCAAATGGCTGCTCACGTAGCACAATGTTTTGGGCCAGCGAGCCAAAACGCCAATTTCGTCTCTCGCAAAACGGCTTTCCCGGATCATAATCCCGGCCATGATCTTGATGGGGCCGGCGATGTCGCCGTGCCGAGGGCATGGAGGCTGACATGGCGGGTTTTGACATTTCGAGGCGCAAGATGCTGGCCGGGTCGGCCTTCCTGCTGGCCTCGACAGCGCTGCCGTCGATCGGCTGGACGCAGGCCAAGAAGGGCGGGCGGCTCGTCGTCGCCGCCGACTCCGAGCCGCGCAATCTCAACCCGGCGATCGTTGCCTCCAACGGCGTGTTCTTCGTGTCGAGCAAGGTTGTCGAGCCGCTGGCCGAGGCCTCCTTCGACGGCGAGGACGGCCTGGCCCCGCGCCTGGCGACAAGCTGGGAGGGCTCGGCCGACGGGTTGTCTGTGACCTTCAAGCTGCGCGAGGGCGTGACCTGGCACGACGGCAAGCCGTTCACCTCGGCCGACGTGGCGTTCTCGGCGCTCAGCATCTGGAAGCCGCTGCAGAATCTCGGCCGCGTCGTGTTCAAGAACCTCGAGGCGGTTGAAACGCCCGACGCGCACACGGCCGTCTTCAAATTCTCCAAGCCGACGCCGCTGCAGCTGATCAAGAACGCCCTGCCGGCGCTGACGTCGGTCGTGCCCAAGCATGTCTATGAAGGCACCGACATTGCCGCGAACCCGGCCAACAATGCCCCTGTCGGCACCGGGCCGTTCAAGTTCGCCGAGCACAAGGCCGGCGAATATTACCGGCTCGAGCGTTACGACAAATATTGGGGCGAGAACGAGCCGGCACTCGACGAGATCATCTATCGCGTGCTGCCCGACCGTGCTGCGGCTGCCGGCGCGCTGGAAGCCGAGGAAATCCAGCTGGCGGCGTTTTCGGCGGTGCCGCTGGCCGACCTCGAACGCATCTCCAAGGTGTCGGGCCTCAAGGTGATCACGGAGGGCTACGAGGCGCTGACCTACCAGCTCGCCGTCGAGATCAACCATCGCCGCAAGGAGCTGGCCGACCTCAAGGTGCGCCAGGCGATTGCGCATGCGATCGACAAGGACTTTGTCGTCAAGACGATCTTCCTCGGCTACGCCAAGCCGGCGACAGGCATCGTGCCGCAGAATGACAAGCAGTTCTACAGCGCCGACGTGCCGGCCTATGGCTTCGACGTCGCCAAGGCCAACGCGCTGCTCGACGAGGCGGGTTATCCGAAGAAGGACGATGGCAAGCGTTTTGCGCTCAAGCTTCTGCCGGCGCCCTATTTCAACGAGACCAAGCAGTTCGGCGACTATCTGCGCCAGGCGCTGGCCGCCGTCGGCATCGACGCCGAACTGGTCAACAACGACTCGGCCGCGCACCAGAAGGCCGTCTACACCGACCATGCCTTCGACCTGGCCATCGCGCCGCCGGTGTTCCGCGGCGACCCGGCGATCTCGACGACGATCCTGGTGCAGTCGGGCATCCCGGACGGCGTGCCGTTCTCCAACCAGGGCGGCTACAAGAACGACGAGCTCGACGCGCTGATCGCAAAGGCGGCGGAGACACTCGACGCCAAGGCGCGCATCGAGCTCTACAAGGAGTTCCAGAAGAAGGTGGCAGCCGACCTGCCGCTGATCAACGTCGCCGAATGGGGCTTCATTACGGTCGCGCGCGACACGGTGAAGAACGTGTCGAACAACCCGCGCTGGGCGGTTTCGAACTGGGCGGACACCTATGTCGAAACGTGACATCATCGTTCCAGTTGGGATGATGATCCGTTACTGAGCATGCCTTTCGAAATCGCAGTGCCTGAATTTACCCACACCCCTACCCCCTCCCCACAAGGGGGAGGGGGACTGGCTGCTGCGCGCCCTTCAAGTGCGTGGCCGCTCGTCTTGGCAGTCGGGGCGGCGCGAGTATTCTCCTCCGTCTTGTGGGGAGAGGCCAGGGGCGGGGGGAACTCCTTCACTCCGGCAACCCCCACGCGGCCCCTTCGGGCGACGCATCGGGGCGAGCCACGGGTCTCGCCCGTCCTTCGGACCCCCGCAAGGGGGAGGGTCGGCTGATGAACCGCGCCTGGCGCCTCCTGAAACGCCGTTTGGTCGGCAGCATCCCGGTGCTGTTGATCGTTGTCGTCGGCTCTTTCCTGTTGCTTGAAGCCGCCCCAGGCGATGCGGTCGACGCCTATGTCGCCTCGGTCGGCGGCGACGCCGGCATGATCGAGGCGCTGCGCCAGAGCTGGGGGCTCGATGCCTCGCCCATGACGCGGCTTGCCGCCTATCTCTGGGCGCTGTTGCATCTCGATCTTGGCCATTCTGTCGCGCTGTCGCGGCCGGTGCTGTCAGTGGTGCTGGAGCGGCTGCCCAACACGCTGCTTTTGATGGGTGCTGCCACGGCGCTGTCGTTCTTCCTCGGCACAGCCCTTGGCATCGTCGCCGGCTCGCGCCCCGGCAGTCTGCGCGACCGGCTGTTGTCGGTCGGCTCACTGGCGCTCTATGCCGTACCCGGCTTCTGGCTGGCGCTGGTGCTGACGATCGTCTTTTCGGTGCAGCTGCGCTGGCTGCCGCTCGCCGGCATGGAAACCATCGCTTCCGGCAAGACCGGTTTTTCGCGCGTGCTCGACATCGCCCGCCATCTCGTGCTGCCGGTGACCAGCCTCGGCATCATCTATCTCGCGCTCTACCTCAGGATGATGCGCGCCGGCATGGCCGAAGTCTGGCGCATGGATTTCACCCTTGCCGCGCGTGCCCGAGGCATTGGCCGGCGGCGCATCGTCTGGCGCCATGTCGCGCGCAACGCGCTGTTGCCGCTGGTCACCATGCTCGGCTTGCAGTCGGCGGCGATGCTCGGCGGCAGCGTCGTCATTGAAAGCGTGTTTTCTATCCCCGGTCTTGGCCGGCTGGCGCAGGAGGCGGTCGGCGCGCGCGACACGCCGCTGCTGATCGGCATCATCCTCGTCAGCGCGGTGCTGGTGATTGTCATCAACCTGCTTGTCGACATCGCCTATGCAACGCTCGACCCGCGCGTCGGCGCGAGCGAGGCGAACGCATGAGCCTGCGTCGCCTGTTCCGCACGCCCGAGGCCGTGGCCGGCTTCGCCATTCTCGGCTGCCTGGTGCTGATGGTGCTGTTGGCACCGGTGCTGTTTCCGCGCGATCCGCTGTCGATTGCCGGGGCGCCCTTGCTGCGGCCGTTTCAGGACTGGGCGCTGCCGCTCGGCACCGACAGGCTCGGCCGCGACGTGCTGGCCGGGCTGTTCCATGGCGCGCGCACCTCGCTGGCCGTCGGGCTTGCTGCGGCTGCCGCATCGATCCTCGTCGGCAGTGTCATAGGCACCGTCGCCGGTTTTGCCGGCGGGCTTGTCGACGAGGCGCTGATGCGCATCACCGACGCGTTCCAGACCGTACCGGGTTTCCTGCTGTCGCTGGCGCTGGTCAGCGTCGTCGGTCCTTCGCTTGGCGTCGTCGTGGTGGCGATCTCGCTCAGCGCCTGGACCGGGCCGGCGCGCATCGCGCGTGCCGAAGTGCTGTCGATCCGCGAGCGCGATTACGTCGCCTCGGCGCGCGTCATCGGCATGCACCCCATCGAGATCGCCTTCCGCGAGATACTGCCCAACGCATTGCCGCCGGTGCTGGCGCTGTCGTCGGTGATCGTGGCTGCCGCCATCCTGACCGAGGCAGCGCTGTCCTTCCTCGGCCTCGGCGATCCCAACCGCGTCACCTGGGGCGGGATGATCGCGGAGGGCAGGGCGGTGTTGCGCTCGGCGCCGTTCCTTTCGATCATCCCAGGCATCGCCTTGGTGCTCGCCGTGCTTGGCGTCTACCTGGCCGGCGAGGGCATCGTCGAAAGCGCGGCCACCAGGCGGGGGAACGCCTGATGCCGCTGCTCAGCATTCGCGGGCTTGGTGTCCGCTACGGCAACAATGTCCAGGCGCTCGACGGCGTCGACCTCGACCTCGGCGCCGGCGAGCGGCTGGCGATCATCGGCGAGAGTGGCTCGGGCAAGAGCACGCTGGCGCGGGCTGTCGCCGCGCTTCTGCCGCCAACGGCCACCCTCCAAGGCAAGGTCACCTGGCCGGAACTGGGACGGGTTGCGCGAAACGGACGCGACATCGGCTTTGTCTTCCAGGACCCGGCATCGAGCCTCGACCCTGTCATTTCAGTTGGCGACCAGGTCGCCGAGGTGGCGCATGTCAATCTCGACATGGCGTGGCCTGCAGCGCGGCGCCTGGCTGGCGAGCTGCTCGACCGGGTCAGGCTGCCCGAGCCGGCGCTGCTGGCCAGCGCTTATCCGCATCAGCTCTCGGGCGGGCAAAAGCAGCGCGTGGCGATTGCCGCGGCGATTGCGGCGGGGCCACGGCTGTTGATTGCCGACGAGGCGACGAGTGCGCTCGACACCATTGTCCAGGCCGAGATCGTGGCGCTGATCCGCCGCCTTGTCGACGAAGACGGCATGGCCCTGTTGTTCGTCAGCCACGACATCGCGCTGGCTGCCAACCTGGCCGACCGCATCGCCGTGTTCCGGCATGGCCGGATGGTTGAGCTGGCGGCAACGGGCGACCTGATCGCGGCACCGGTGAGCGACTACACCCGCGCCCTGCTCGGCGCCCATCTGGGGCTGGGTGCCGCCTTGGGGGCCGGCGCATGAGCGCGCCACTGCTTGGGGTCGAGGGCCTGTCCAAGCGTTTTTCGCGCGGCGGCAAGAACTTTGCTGCGCTCGATGGCGTCGGCTTTTCCATTGCGGCGGGCGAAACCCTGGCGCTCGTCGGCCCGTCCGGCAGCGGCAAGTCGACTGTGGCGCGCATCCTGCTGCGGCTCGTCGAGGCCGATGCGGGCAGCGTCCATTTCCAGGGGCAGGACCTGCTGGCGCTGCGGGGGCCTGCGCTGCGCGCGGTGCGTGCAAAGTTGCAGATGGTATTCCAGGACCCGCAGGCGGCTTTCAATCCGCGCGCGACGGTGGCGCGTCTGCTCGATGACCCGCTGCGCATCCACGGCGTGGTCGACAGGAGCGAACGACCAAAGGCGATTGCCGCACTGTTGGCGCGTGTCGGCCTGTCGGCGGAACTCGCTGGCCGCGCCGTGCACGAGATTTCGGGCGGCCAACGCCAGCGCGTGGCGATCGCGCGCGCGCTTGCTACGAGGCCGTCGCTGATCGTGCTCGACGAGGCGGTGTCGGCGCTCGATGTGCTGGTGCGCGCCGACATCCTGCGCCTGCTCGCCGAGCTGCAGCGCGAGCAGGGCATCGCCTATCTTTTCATCTCGCACGATCTCGGCGCGGTGCGTGCCATTGCTCACCGCATCGCCATCATGGATGGCGGCAGGATCGTCGAACAGGGTGCGGCGCGGGCGGTGATCGCGGCACCAGTCTCGGCTACCGGCAAGGCGCTGGTGGCGGCTACGCCCGAACTGCCTGTTTCCAAGGAGACCGTTTCGTGACCGAACATGCCATCAGGGCGGAAAAACTCGCTGCCGAACTCGATGCGGCCTTCCGCAACCGCGCCGACCTATACCGGTTGATGCTCGACGAACTCGCCGCCGAACTCGGCGACGACAAGGCTGAGGAGATACTGATCCGGGCGATCGAAAAGCGCGGCCGCGAGGTGGCCGAGGTGGCCTTCTCCAGCTTCGGGCCCAACGACGCGCGCGCCATCGGCGAGGCCTTCCTGGCCGTCAGCCCGGATGGCGGGCGCATGTATCCGACCGATGTCGAGCGCAGCGATCACCACATCGCTTTCAAGGTCAAGCGCTGCCCGCTCAAGGATGCCTGGGTCGGCGCAGGTGTCGGCGACGACAGGCTTGCCACCTTGTGCCGGATCGCCGGCGCTTTCGACCGCGGCCTGTTCGAGGCGACCGGCGTGCGCTTCGACAATGTCACCTGGACGCCGGGCCATGGCTCCGGCTGCTGCCACATCTGCCTGACCGACAGGGACGGCTGAAAAGCTCCAATTCGGGCACGATGGACTTCGCCCGGCGGGTCATGCGACGATTCCGTCACCGGCGTGAGTCGTGGGCCGGCAACATGAGGCAAGGCGATGTATAAATTCGAGGTCTACAAGGACAAGGGCGGCGAGTTTCGGTTCCGCTTCAGGGCGTCCAACGGCGAGGTGATGTTCGGTTCGGAAGGCTACGCGGCCAAGGCATCGGCGCTGAAGGCAATCGAGTCGATCAAGAAGAACGCACCGGGTGCCACCGTCGACGACCAGACAACGGCCATCGCCTGATCCTGCACTGCCGCGGGTCCAGATGGACGCGCAATGTCGTTGAACCAGCGTATCGAGCTTTCCGAAAACCTGTGCGGGGTTCCGGGCCGATGCGCGAAACAGGAGAGATCATATGGGTATCGAAAGCCTGCTTATCTTCCTTCTCGTCGGTGCGGTTGCCGGCTGGCTCGCCGGCCAGCTCGTCAAGGGCTACGGCTTTGGCCTCATCGGCAACATCGTCGTCGGTATCGTCGGCGCGCTGATTGCCGGCTGGCTGTTTCCGGCCATCGGCATCAGCCTTGGCTCCGGCATCGTCGCCGCCATCATCCACGCGACGATAGGTGCGGTGATCCTGCTTGTGCTGCTCAGGCTGGTAAAACAGGCGTAGCGAAGCGCCACAAGAACTCAAAAAAGATCGCCGGCAAGCCAAGCTTCGCCGGCGATTTCTTTTTCCGCCTGATACCGCGCAGGCGCTAGTGGCCGTGCCGCCTTGGCTCGGCGATCTTGCTCGCAAGTCCCAGCACGCCGAGCAGCCGGATCGACAGGTAGGTGATGTCGAACTCCCACCACTTGTGGCCGTGGCGCGCCGAGCGCGGGTCGGCATGGTGGTTGTTGTGCCAGCCCTCGCCATTGCTGAGCAGGCCGACGACGACGTTGTTGGTGCTATCGTCTGACGTCTCGTAGTTGCGGTAGCCCCAGACATGGGTGACCGAATTGACCGACCAGGTGATGTGCCAGGTAATGACGGTGCGCAGGAACACGCCCCAGACCAGCAGGCTGAGGCCGAACTGCACGGCTTCGCCCGTCGTCCCGCCGGCGATCAGGCTGGCGGCCACGCCGCCGCCGAAAAACGCCGCCCACGACGCCAGGATGATGCCGAGATAGACATGCGGCTTGTCGAGCTTGCGGTAGAACGGGTCGCGGACGATGTCCTTGGCGTAGCGCGCGTAGATCTGCATGCGCTCCATGTCGGGCGACTTGACCATCAGCCAGCCGACATGGGCCCACAGGAAGTTGATGACCGGGCTGTGCGGGTCTGGCTCTTCGTCGGCATGCTCATGGTGGCGGCGATGCACGGCCACCCAGCGCGCCGGCGTATCCTGGAAGGCGCAAACGGCGATGATCGCCAGCCCGTGCTCCAGCCATTTCGGGCAAGCGAAGCCGCGATGGGTGAGCAGGCGATGGTAGCAGAGATTGATGCCGAGCGTGCCGAAGACATAGATGCCGGCGATGCAGAGGACGACGCCGGTCCAGCTGAAGAACCAGGGCAGCAAGGCATAGAGCGCCACGAGATGATAGAAGGCGAGGCCGCTGACATTGAGCCAGTCGATACGCGCCAGCAGCGGCTGACGCGTAAAGGCGGGTGTGGCGGACGACTCCGCGGTCTGGTCGGACATGCTTGCTCCCCATGGCGGCGGATCGCACTCCCCGCGATCGGGCCACCTCCTCCATTTTCGAGCGACGTTGCGCAGTTTCTAATCCATGGTCAAGTCAAGTTCGGGACCGGCGCGAAATATGCGCGTGGGGGTGACCAGCCAGTCGGTCACGGCCTGTCGCCATGGCAGGTGCAACGGTGGCCGGATCGCCGGGGAGGGACGGACCGCCAGGCCGAAAAATGTCTGTCCAGGTCGGCGATGAAAGCCAGCGCCGTTACGGGCCGGCCGCCCAGCTCTCGCCACAGGCCCGCTCTCAGAGGAGCCGCGCTATGTCAGACACTCAGTCGTGATGCAGGCAATCGTCGCAGAGCCCGAATTTCCAGGCGGCCGCTGTGACGCCATTGAAGCGATGATGGCAATGGATGCATTCCAGATTGCCATCTTCTTCGTCGTCTCGCGCCGGCTTTGAGAGGATTTTTTGTATCGCGAAATAAGTTTCGCGCCGGTGCAGCAATTCTTTCCGCACTTCCCGTTGTGAGTAAGATAGTTGAATTGTCATGCCAAGCACCGCCCGCTGTCTGATCTAGCCCTCTGCAATAGTCGCTGATGTTTTCCTTGGGTCAATTAGATCGATGGATTGAGGCGCGGCACGGCGGGCCGTCGAGGCCGCCAGGCGCGTGCCAAATTGCTTTCGGTAGCGTTGCCGCCGGCGAGGGTTCAGGCCTTGCCTTCGAGCCAAATACGGAAATCCGCGGGCAGATCCGTCGATCCGTTCAGGAGCGGATTGAGGGCCGGCGCCTTTGCGAAGACGTCGTGGTAGTGGATGATCGAAAGCGGCAGGCGTTGCTGTTCGGCGGACATCTGGTCAAACAGATGGAGCGGATAGTTGTGCGGTTCGGAAAGCGTGCGCACGGTCAGGCCGCTGCCCCATATCGCCAGCGACAGGCAGGCCTGCGAGCTGCCCCACAGTTCGCTACCTCGGCCGGAAACGACGCCATGGCCGGCCTCGATGCGGTGGCTGACATTCGGTGCGATCTTTGCCGCAACCGAGCGTTCGAAATAGCCGAGCGTGCGTTCGAAGATGCGGTCCTGTCGGCGCACCACCACGAGGCCGCCATTGTAGCTTGCCTTGACCATAGCCTTGTCGATGGTGGTCTGAACCATCGGCACCTGGTCGTAGTCGACGCCGACGGTCTGGCAAAGGGCCTGCCAGTATCCGTCCCTTGGGTCGTCGCGACCGTATGTGCACATGCCCTTGACGTCGACGGGCCGAAGGGCAGCCGCCGCACCGTCCAGGGCCAGGTCCGGTTCGCGACAGAACAGCATGTCACTGTCCATGACGACCAGCGTGTCCGCCGTGGAAATCTTCTCCGCTTCGGTTGAAACGTACATTCGGAACGTCGTTCCGTACTCGGGCTCGACACTCTTGATGTCCAGCGGGAGGTAAACGCAGCCCAGTCGCCCGAGACTTGTCAAAGTCTCCCGCGATGGTCGGCGGTCTGCTCTCGGCGACGCGACGGTGATCGGGCAGCGCGCGTATTTGCCAGCGAACCGGCGCAGGCTTTCGCATAGGAGAAGCGCCTGGCGCTCAAGAGTTCCCGCTTCGGCGACAAGCACGAACTCGACGTCCAGACCAGCCGAAAGCTGGGCCTCGGGCAGGTTGGAAGTAGTCGCCTTACGGCGGCGAAATGGCCACATGGCTGGTCCCTGAAAAGGTCTGAAGAGAGGCGGCTATTTCCGCCAACCCAGCCTGGGTCTGCGCCATTTCAGAATGTCCAATTGTTTCGCGATCAGTTCTATCTCGCGATGCTGACTGGCCAGTTGCTGATTGGTCATTGCCAGCTGTTCCTGCACGGCCGACAGCTGCTGCCGGCTGCTTGCCAATTGCGCCTGGGAATCGGCCAGCTGTCGGCTTTCTGCTGCCGAAGACGCGACTGCAGCAGCGACCAGGAACGAGGCCTCCTCAAATTCCGCCTTGATCCGGTCGAGCTCCGCAAAATCATCGCTGTTTTCGCCGCTGCTTGCCCAGCGGTCGACGATTTCGAACGCCTTGCGCAGGCCGCCAGGGACCGGATCCTCGAACAATCGAGCCGGTGGCTCGCGGTGGTGTCGATGAGAATCCGACAGCAAGGCGTCGACATCGTGGCTGGCGTCACTGATCGCGCGCGGCCAATCGAGGGCCAGGACCGCCTGCATCTTCCCGGCCAACTGGCGCCAGTCGCCGAGCAGTTCATCATAGGTCGTGAAGACACGCGGCCGGCCCCGTGTGGCAAGTTCGGCTTCAAGGACGTGGCGCAGCCAGAGCAGGTGGCTGATGCCTGGTTCGATTCCGTTGCGGATCTTGAGCGATGCCGCCACCTCCAGCGGATTTCTGATCGGCAAGACAAAGACCGGGCTGACGTTCATCTGCCCGAAAACATCGATCCAGAATGTCGACAGGCGGCAGATGCGCGGTTCCTTGATCACAAAGGGGCCTGTTCCACCGAACTCAGCCTCGAGGATCGTGCAAGCTTCGCTGCGGAACTGCTGTGCCTCAACTGATTGAAACCAGCGGGAATCGACCGGCCTGAAATCGTGCCAACTGGATCCCGCCGCAGCAAGGATCCGGTCATTGAGATGGACGACAGGCGTCGGTTCCCAGTGACCGATGATGTTGGTTTCGTTGCCGCCCAGCGGCGTTTTCGGCAGATCGATGCCTAGGAGCCCGAGCATGCGCGTGAGCGCGCTTGTCCCGGAGCGGTGCATGCCCAGGACCAGAAGACACTGCCGATCGGCAGACATGTTCGATGGTAGCTTTGAAGCTGTGAGCCGTAGATGATTTGTCAAACGTAACCTATGAACTCGGTGCAGCCATCGCGAAGGTGCCAACGTCGCGCTTGGTTTGGTTACGTCAGGGTAGCGAGATATTCAACACCCCTCATGCGACCACAGGCTGTCTCGGCTCGTCCGCCGCAAGCGCCGGAGGCCGCTCTGTGTTCCCACGACCAAGCTTCGTAGTGGTTTGCGCCGACGTCGGATCCGGCGCCCGCCGCCATCATGATTTTCCCGACTTTTTTGGGTGCATGGTGCCTGTTGGTGAACCCGTGGCCGGGGGCGCCGGAATGCCTGTATCCTGCCCCGGCCGCCAAAGGCCCCGGCACCCAAGCGGTCGGCGTCGGAACGCTTCTACCGCGCTTGCTCGCCGCCGCCTGTGGCCGGCCCGTCACGCAGCACCTGCTTGCGGCCGGTGGGCTGGTAGGCGAAATCCTCGACCGCCACGCCGCCGAGCAGGTGCTCGGTGATGATGCGGTCGATGGCGGCTTCGGTGACGCCGCCATAGTAGGTGCCCTCGGGAAAGACCTGCAGCACGGGTGCCAGGTTGCAGGGGCCGAGGCAGGTCGACTTGGCGGTCATGGTTCCGTCGCCGGTCACACGCAGCTTCAGCCGTTCCTGCTGGTTGCGCAGGTGGCCCCAGACCAGGTCGGCGCCGGCGGCGTTGCACGGGCCGCCCTGGCAGACCAGCACGCGCCGTTTCTGCGCCGGAACCAGCGAGCCCTCTGGCGTCAGCTTCTCGAGCGGCGGGACCGGCGATGCCGCGTCGCCACCGGCGACAAGCTCGGCCATCAGCGCAGGCAGCAACGGGCTTTCGGCAAGGCCATGGGCGATGCGCACATGCGGCCAGGGCAGGTCGTCCTCGACCTGCCAGCGGCGCAGCGACTTAGTGAGCCAGGCGGTAAAGCTCGGTTCGACCGGCAGCATCAGCGGCAAGAGCAGGATGTCGGAAAACTCGCCCTGGCGAAGTGTCACAAGTGCTTCGCGCAGCGACGGCGTTCCCTGTTCGGTGAAGCCGAAGCTCGCGTGATCGACGCCCGGCAACGTCGCGGCGAGATCGGCGAGCCGCTGCATCTGCTTGTGCGGGGCGGCGGCGAAGGCCGATTTGGCGATGAGCACGACGGCGCGTTTGGGCGGTAACGGCGCGGTCTCGATTTCAGCAATAGGCAAACGGTCTATCCCTGGCCTGATCGCGGTGGGGATTGCGGCAACGCATGCTGGTGAAAGGCAAAGGCCGATATGGCCGCCTGCACGAACCTGCGTTCCGGTGGTACACCCCGCCCACGGAACATCACTCGGTCAGGCAGGTCTCCTGGCTCGCGGGTCCCAGCCTCATCGCCTGTCTTCCCGGCCAATGAAGCCAGTGACAAAATTGGCAATGCGGCTCGCCGCTTACAGTTGCGGGGCAGCTTCGGTGTTGCACCGAATTCCCTCTTAGCTCCCGCCCGAAAGCGAAAGAACCATAACCGAGCGGCAAGCTATAGGCGGGCCGGGCCAAGTCAAGCGATATGTCGCCAGCCGTGGCAAGGGTCTGTTGCAGATGCATGGACACCAGGCGCACCCTGAAGGCGACAGCCGCACCGCGTCTCATTTGCCGTCTTATGATCTGGCCGAACCGAACGGCCACCAGCGCCGCCAGCGCGTCACCGGGCTTGGAGCAGCGGCCAGCCGGTGGACATCCCACCAATGGGGCCCGGCATGCATCTCGGAAAGTTGCAGGTCGGGGTTTGACGTCTCGACGATGTGGGCCACAACCTCGTTCCAGTTTTGGCGCAGCTCGTCAGTCGACCACGAATATTGAACGCCCCATTTCAAGGCGAGATCCTTGGCCCTCTGCCGCGTGAGGCTTTGTTTGAGGCGCTGGTAGGTGCGCTCGAAGTCCAGGAACTTGTAGTGAAGCAAAAGCAACTCGTCGCGGGCGGGAGCAACGACATTCCCCTGTGGCGACGCGGAATGCCTGCCTACGGTGAAGTGAGTTGCCTCGATGTCATCAGGCGAAAAGATGTTCATCTTGTTCATCACAGGCGATGGCGCGCCTGTTGTCACCGTCTCAGTGAGCAGGCAGTCCCGGCCGGGGAAATGGTCGGACAGCATCTGGAAGCCGAGGGCGGGAATAATCGTCACGCCGTCGTTCTTCTGGCGGCAAAGATATGCATCAAGGTCGCGATGCCACAGATGCTCGTCGATGTCTGTGACGATCACCCAATCCGCCAACCCGCGACTTTCATGCCAGCAGCTGTCGAGGACGGCCAGACCCGAGGCGACGCGGGATTCGGGGTCGCTGTAAGTCGGCATCGGGCGCAGGTCGACCTTCGGGTTGGAGCGCAATATGTCCAGCGATGCATCGGTCGAGCCGTCGTCGAACACGACGTAGCGCTGGACGAGACGATCATAGTGCCGGAACATGAAGTCCAGCATGTCGGCGTCGTTCCAGCACCGCGTGTACAGATCGATTTTCATTCACATTTTCCCGGCGAGCGCCAATGGCTCCGGCCATGGCAGATGGTGCAAGCATTTGCTGAACGGTCACAAGCTTATGGAGCATTGCATCGGCTTTGCTGTAAACATAAACGGCGACATTGATCGAAAAGAACGAAGCGAAGGGAAAATCACGTCATGGCGTATGTCGGCACCAAGGATCCGCAGACGGTCGTTGCGGGCGGCGGTCGGGCCGCGGCGCCGAAAATCTCCGGGGTCCAGGTCCACGAACTCGGCAATGTGCTGACGCGCAGCGGCTTCATGACCGAGATATTCCGGTCCGATTGGCCGGTGATCGGAATCTCGGTCCACCAGATCAACTGGGTGCAGCTCAACCCGGGCGCCGTCACCGATTGGCATGCCCACGCCAAGCAGACCGACCATCTCATCGGCGTCGGCGGCAACATCAAGCTGGCATTGTGGGACGGTCGCGAAAGCTCGTCCACCTATGGCGCCACCGACCTCGTGCGCATCGGCGCGCTGCGTCCGGTCCTGGTGATCGTACCACCCGGCGTCTGGCACGGGCTGCGCAATGAGAGCGGCGAACCGGCTGGCTACATCAATGCCATCGATGAGCTCTACGAGCACGACAACCCCGATAATTGGCGGCTTTCGCCACGCTCGACCGATATCCCCGATATTCTCTGAGGGCGTTTCGGAGTGGCAAGCTTCGGAGATGCATTCCGCCTGACACTGATCACGAACGACCCCGCCCTGGCTGCCAATGTCGATGGTTGCGGCGTCGAAAGGATCGGTGTCGATCTCGAGACGCTGGGAAAAGCCGAGCGCCAGGCCGGCCAGAATACGCGCCTTTCCGGGCACACGATTGAAGACCTCGTCGTCATTGCGGCATCGCTTCGGCGGGCCGACTTGTTCGTGCGCGTCAATCCGATCAACCCCGGCACGGCAGCCGAGGTCGAGGCGGTGCTGCGCCATGGCGCGAAAGTGCTGATGCTGCCGTATTTTCGCACGGCGGGCGAAGTCGAGGCGTTTGTCCGCCTCGTCGACGGACGCGCATCGGTGATGATCCTAGTCGAGACCGCGTCGGCGCTTGTCCGGATCCGCGAGATCCTGGCCGTTCCGGGTGTTCAGGAGGTGATGGTCGGCCTCAATGACCTGCGCCTCGAACTTGGCGTACGCAATCATTTCGAGGTGCTGGTCTCGCCCTTGATGGATGCCGTGGCGAGCGAAGTAAGCAAGGCACGCCTGCCTTTCTCGATTGGTGGGGTCGCGCGTGTAGACGATGTGTCGCTACCGGTTTCTCCCGACCTCATCTTCGCCCAATATGCGCGCCTCGGAGCTACCGGGGCCTGGATTTCGCGGTCGTTCTTCGAAAACGTGCCGGAGAACTGGGATTTCGGGGGCGCGGTATCATCGGTCCGGCAACGCTTGTCCGAGTGGGCTTCCGCTTCGCCCGAAGCATGGTCGCGTGCACGCGACGAACTTGCCGAACATGCTCGTGGATGGCGGTGAGGGACGACGTCTTGCGGCGCGAGCCAGTCGCGGCATTACGTCGATTGAACTGAATTTTCTTGAGTAGGCTGGTGCCGCTTAGGTGACTCGAACACCTGACCCCATCATTACGAATGATGTGCTCTACCAACTGAGCTAAAGCGGCTTCCAGGCTTCGCGACCCGAGGGGCGCGAGACAGTGAGCGCGTGATAACTTCATTGCGCGCGGATTTCAAGCGGCCTTTGAAGGGTTTTGACAAGAGGCGTACATGTCGCCGCCTGTCGTTGCGGAAAGCCGCTGCCGGTCAAGGGAGGGCGGAAGCACGAGGCGTCCTATCGCGCCGGCTCCACTCAGCCGGCGAGGCGGGCCTTGGCGGCGGCATATTCGCTGGCCAGGCGCTCGACCAGTTCGGCCACCGGGGCCACCTTGTCGACCGCGCCGATGCCCTGGCCGCAGCCCCAGATGTCCTTCCAGGCCTTGTATTTGTTGTCGCCTTCGAAATCCATGTGCGTGGGATCGGAGACGGCGAGGTTGTCGGGGTCCATGCCGGCGGCGCGGACCGAGCCCTTGAGGTAGTTGCCGTGGATGCCGGTGAACAGGTTGGAGTAGACGATATCGGCGGCCTTGGATTCGACGATCATCTGCTTGTAGGCGTCCGAGGCGCGCGCCTCCTCGGTGGCGATGAAGGGCGAGCCGATATAGGCGAGGTCGGCACCCATGGCCTGGGCAGCGAGCACTGCACCGCCATTGGCGATGGCACCCGACAACAGCAGCGGGCCGTCGAACCACTGGCGGATTTCCTGGATCAGGGCGAAGGGCGACAGCGTACCGGCATGGCCGCCGGCACCGGCGGCGACCGCGATCAGCCCGTCGGCGCCCATCTTGATCGCCTTGCGGGCGTGGCGGTCGTGGATGATGTCGTGCAAAACGATGCCGCCATAGGAGTGGACCGCCTGGTTGACCTCCTCGACGGCGCCGAGCGACGAGATGACGATCGGTACCTTGTACTTCACGCACAGGCGCAGGTCGTGCTCGAGGCGCTTGTTCGACTTGTGGACGATCTGGTTGACGGCGAAGGGGGCTGCCGGCCGATCCGGATTGGCGGCGTCATGGGCGGCGAGATCTTCGGTCACCATCGCCAGCCATTCGTCGAGCTGGGCTTCGGGGCGAGCATTCAGCGCCGGGAAGGAACCGACGATGCCGGCCTTGCACTGGGCCAGCACCAGCGGCGGATGCGAGATGATGAACAACGGCGCTCCGACGACGGGAATGCGCAAGTTCTTCTTGAGGATTTCAGGCAAAGCCACGCTTGTCTCTCCCGGCAAGATTTTGACGTTTCCGTAAACGTCACTCCATACAACAGATTGCATCGTCTCGACAATGGATCGGTGGCGAGCCTCGCCCGAGTTGTTTTGCCGGCCGCAAGGCGCATTGCACCCTGTTTTGGCCGACAATTCGCTAACAGCGCCGTTGATTGATGCCTTTTCTGCCGCTAACCATCTGGCAACACAGGCGCGTTGCGAGGAACATCGGTTGGATTCGATCGAAAAGGCGATCCGGAACGCTTTCGAAAAGGGCGATCCCGAGAACCGCGAGTTTCGCGAAAAGGTCTATCGCGCCGCATTTGGCGCGCTCGACCGCGCGCTGAAGGCAAACCCGGCGATGACCGTCGAGGCGGCGATCAATCGCCGCAAGTCGCTGCAGGCGACGATCACCGAGATCGAATCAGAATTCATGCCGGCCGCTCCCGCAGTCTCGCTGGGCGCGGCCGACGCCGCAGCAGCACCCGAAGTGTCGCTCAACGGCAATGGCGCGGCCCGGGCGCCGTCCGTCTCCATCGAAAACCCGGCGGCGGGCGTGACGCCCGTCGTGCCCGATATCATGCCCGATGCGACCTTGCCCGGCGGGCCACCGGTCGAGATCACCGAAAAGCGCAGCCGGGCGGAACGGCGCGCGGCCGACAGGGCCAGCGCGCGGGCTGAAAGACGGCGGCCATTCGCGGCGATGTTTCTTGCCGTGACGCTACTTGCCATGGGCGGCATCGGTGCGTGGTGGGCGGTGCAGACGGGCCAGTTCAAATCGGCCGAAGAGCTCGACACCTCGGTGCACAACCCGCCCAAGCAGCTCGAAAGCGAGGACTTTTCGCCCACCGAAGCCGGACCGGCACGGCCGGGCGCGGTCGACGCGGCGCGCAACTGGATCACCGTGTTCACGCCGACCGACCCTACCGACGTCAGTGCGCCGAGCGGCACCTCCGCCGAAGTCGCCAAGGATGACACGGGCAGCTTCCTGCGTATCCGCTCCGGCAACACCGGCTCGGCGATCGTCTTCGATGTCGGCCGCGGCGTGCTCGAACAGATCGCTGGCAAGCATGCGGTGTTCGACATCGTTGCGCGCGCCGAGGACGGCAAGGAAACGCAGATGGCCGTCGACTGCAATTTCGGCGAACTCGGCGACTGCGGCCGCAAGCGCTATCTCGTCGGCTACCAGCGCGGCGAATACCTGTTCGAGATGGACGTGCCCGACAAGGAGCCCGGCGCCGCCGGCACCATCGCCATCAACTCGGACCTGACCAAGGAAGGCAAGGCCGTCGACATCTACGAGATCAGGGTCTCGGTGACCGAGTAGCTGGGCTTTGGCTGGGCATGATCCAGTTTTCGGGATCATGCCTTAATCCAGCAGCGCCTGTAGCGTTTCGATGCGGTCGGCCTCGGCGGGCGGCTTGTCCCAGCGCAGGCGCGAGATGCGGGGAAAACGCATGGCAACGCCCGACTTGTGGCGCGTCGAGCGGTTGAGGCCCTCGAAGGCGACCTCCAGCACCAGACCGTTGGCCCTGTCGGCGCGCACCGAGCGCACCGGGCCGAAACGCTCGATGGTGTTGTCGCGCACGAACTTGTCGATCTGTTTGAGCTCGTCGTCGGTGAAGCCGAAATAGGCCTTTCCGACCGGCACCAGCTCCTCCGCGCCCTCGGCGCCAGACCAGACGCCAAAAGTGTAGTCGGAGTAGAAACTCGAACGCTTGCCATGGCCGCGCTGGGCATACATCAGTACGGCGTCGACCGTGTGTGGGTCGCGCTTCCACTTGAACCACGGGCCCTTGGGGCGACCGGCGAGGTAGGGCGAGTCGAGCCGCTTCAGCATGACGCCCTCGATGATCGGGTGGGGCGGCGTGCTGCGCATCGCCTCCAGCTGGTCCCAGCCGTCGAAGGCGACCAGCGGCGACAGGTCGAAGCGGTCGGGGTCGAGCGTGGCGATGAAGGTTTCGAGGCGCTGGCGGCGCTCGGTGAAGGCGAGGCCGCGCAAATCCTCGCCGCCGAGCTGGAGCAGATCGTAGCAGCGCATGAAGGCGGGATAACGGTCCTGCATCTTGGCCGACACGGTCTTGCGGTTGAGCCGCTGTTGCAGGTCGGAGAAGGTACCGGTCGCCTCGCGCGGCACGCCGACGAGCAGCTCGCCGTCGAGCGCGGCGTCGAAATTCATCGCGGCGACGACATCGGGGAAGGCGCCTGACACATCGTCGCCGGTGCGCGAATAGAGCCGGCGAATGCCGCCCTCCGACACCGCCTGGACGCGGATGCCGTCCCATTTCCACTCGGCGGCATAGTCGGCCGGCGCGAGCTTTTCGAGATCGCCGTCACTGAGCGGGTTGGACAGCATCACCGGCCGGAATGGCGCCTTGGCTGCCTGTTCCGGCTTGGGCGCCTTGCCCTCCAGCCAGGCGAAGAGTTCGACATAAGGCGGCGCAAGGCCGTGCCAGAGCTCCTCGATCTCGGTGACGTCGACAGTGCCGAATTCGGCCAGCCCCTGCTTGGCAAGGCGGGCGGAGACGCCGATGCGCAAACCGCCGGTGACGAGCTTGATGATGGCGAAGCGGGCCGAGACTTCGGCCTGGTCGAGCAGGCGGGCAAGCACCGCCGGGCCGTCGGAGCGGCTGGCCGACTGAAGAGCGGTGACGACATCGGCCAGTGTCTGCGACTTGGGTTTGGGGTCGTGCTCCTGGCTACCCCCACCCCTTACCCCTCCCCACAAGGGGGAGGGGGATTCTGAGGCGCCGACGTTCCCCTCCCCCTTGTGGGGAGGGGTAAGG
>NZ_JAFLWW010000016.1 GCF_018555685.1 Aminobacter anthyllidis | reverse complement strand
TCTCACCATAACTGAATCGCATGACAGTTCCGTCTCAACAAATCCGACTCGGTCTCATCAAATCTGAATCGGCTAACCCATTGAAAACAAATGATCGCAAGTCTCACGGAAAACGGTCAGCTAACAAGCCCGGAAATCACGCTCAGCGAAGTTCCGCAACGTCCCATAGCATGGCGGCCGCCGTCGAACTTTCCGCCGCCCCAACGCCGGCCGCGCCGTCAGCGCCGATTGCCGGCGACTGTCTCGACAGCGGCGGTCTCGACAACGAGTTGCCGGACATCATCGATCTCGTCATGGCAATGGGCCGGCCTGTCGACGGCACCTCGGACGGGACGCCCTCCCCTCCCCTGTCGTCCACCGCGCCAAATCGCCTGCCGGCACACCTGGAGCAGCTCGCCGACCGCGCCCGCGACTATGTCGAGGCGGCAAGTTCGGCCAACACGCGCCGCGCCTATGCCACCGACTGGAAGCATTTTTGCGCCTGGGCACGCCGCCAGAATCTGGAGGTGTCGCCCCCCGACCCGCAGACCGTCGGTCTCTATATCACCGCCTGCGCGTCCGGCAAGGTAACGGGGGACAAGAAGCCGAACTCCGTGGCGACGATCGAGCGCCGTCTCTCCTCCCTTACCTGGAATTATACGCAACGTGGCCAGCCGCTCGACCGCAAGGACCGCCATATCGCCACTGTGCTCGCCGGCATTCGCAACAGCCACGCACAGCCGCCACGGCAGAAGGAGGCACTTCTTCCCGAGGATCTGATCGCGATGCTGGAGACCCTAGACCGCGGCACCCTGCGCGGCCTGCGCGACCGCGCCATGCTGCTGCTTGGCTTCGCTGGCGGCCTGCGTCGCTCGGAAATCGTCGGCCTCGATCTCGGCCGTGATCAGACCGAGGATGGCCGCGGTTGGGTGGAAATCTTCGACAAAGGTGCTTTGGTGACGATACGGGGAAAGACCGGCTGGCGCGAGGTCGAGATCGGCCGCGGCTCCTCCGACGCCACCTGCCCGGTGGTCACCCTGCAGACCTGGTTGAAACTCGCTCGTATCGCGCACGGACCGCTGTTCCGCCGGGTAACAGGCCACGGTAAAGCGGTTGGAGCCGAGCGGCTCAATGACCAGGAAGTTGCACGGCTGGTCAAGCGCACCGCGCTGGCCGCCGGCGTTCGTGGCGATCTGTCGGAAGGCGAGCGCGGGACCAAATTCTCTGGGCATTCGCTGCGCGCCGGCCTCGCTTCCTCGGCCGAGGTCGATGAGCGCTACGTGCAGAAGCAGCTCGGCCATGCTTCTGCGGAAATGACCCGTCGCTATCAGCGCCGGCGCGACCGGTTTCGGATCAACCTCACCAAGGCAAGCGGGCTGTAAACGCCCCTTTAGAGGAAGCCCGCCCCTACCAAGGGCCAATAAACTCCGTTTGCGCGATCGCCTTGCTGCAATCACAATATGTCGATAGATTACGGTTCTATCGACATGATTTGGCAATGTGTCGATGCCAACGACATATCAACCCCGACATGTCGATCGAACAGGGAACCAGCGACATGACGTTTCAGGCTGACCGGCCTTACAATGACCTCCCTCCCCTGCCCCCAAAGGAGGATGTTGAAACGAAGGTGGTGCTCAAGGCCTGCATAGTGGCGCGCGCGGCCCTGGCAGAGCTCAGGGTATCGGGTCAGCTTATCCCGAACCAAGCAGTCCTCATCAACTCTATCCCGCTCCTAGAAGCCCAGGCAAGTTCCGAAATAGAGAACATCGTCACGACGACGGACCGCTTGTTTCGCTTCGCCAATGAAGCCGGAAATCTCGCTGATGCTGCCACGAAGGAGGCGCTGCGCTACCGCACCGCGCTCAATCAGGGCTTCCGAACTCTGCAAGAGCGTCCTGTGACGACATCAACGGCAGTCGCGGTGTGCCGCACCATCAAGGGCGTCGAACTGGACATTCGGTCGACGCCCGGCACGGCCCTGGTCAACCAGGCGACGGGTGCGATTGTCTACACCCCGCCCGAGGGACAGAACCTCCTGCGCGACAAGCTGGCGAACTGGGAGCGCTACATCCATGAGGCCGAGGACATCGATCCGTTGATCCGCCTCGCCGTGATGCACTACCAATTCGAGGCCATCCATCCGTTTGTCGACGGCAATGGCCGAACAGGCCGCGTGCTGAACCTGCTCTATCTGGTTGACAAGGGCCTCCTGGATATCCCGGTGCTCTATCTAAGCCGCTATATCATCCGAAACAAAGGAGCCTACTACGATCGCCTTCTCGCCGTGACGACGGAGGGCGCGTGGGAAAGTTGGATCCTCTACATGCTCGCCGCGGTAACTGAGACTGCTGGCTGGTCAACTGCCCGTATACGCGCGATCCGCGACCTGCTCGACCAGACCGCCGAGCGCTTGCGCCGAGACCTCCCGAAAATCTACTCCCGAGAGCTTGCCGAGATAATCTTCGTCAATCCGTACTGCCGGATCGGCGACCTGGTTTCATCCGGCATAGCGAAACGACAGGCGGCATCGGTCTATCTGAAGGCCCTCGTCGACAATGGCCTGTTGCAAGAAGTCAAGGCTGGTCGCGAGAACCTCTATATCAATCCGGCCTTGCTGGCGCTTCTCACCGAGCGCGAGCCGGCGCAAGGGCGGCCGGTGAAGCCCTCACCTTCCTACCGGCACTAAACCGCCCAGCCGTGCATCTCGCCCTCATCCGAAGACGACCGTTTGATTGCCCTGGTTTCCGGCATATCTGATTCGTGCCTGGACTTTTTCGTTCGCTACATTGCCGCCAAAATTGTTCATCCGAGGTCACCGTTGGCCAATGGCCAGGCACGATCCTCGCCGGCCGCCTCCTCTTTTCGGGGGCGCTCCTGCAAGAGTTGGCATGCCGACACCCGCCATTCGCGCCCCTCTTAGGTCACCCGCATTTTCATCCGGTCACCCTACCATCACGGTTGGGGCTTGAGCGCCGCCACAGCATCGGTCTGACAGAGAACTGCCGTCCACGGCTTTTCGGCCAGCAACTGAGTTTCTTGAGGGACCGCGATCAGCGGCGATGATGCCCGCTGTCTTCATCTTATCGTCTCACCGGGAGCGGCACGACATTCTCGTGGCTTGGCAGATCGAAAACCATAGCCAATTGGCGTGTCATGGCCATTTCGACGGCCAACTCTTCAATGGACTGATCGGGTAAACCGGTCTTGACCCTGGCGAACCAGCCCGGCGAGCTTATGCACTTGAACCGGAACCATGTGAGGATGCTCATCGAGCAACTTACTGATCTCGATCACCACGTCAGCATCGATGTTCTTTGGCAATTCGCGCATAGGCGGGCCCTCGATAAACATGAAGATGCGAGCAGTCTGAAAGTGATCGTGCGCACGTGCCTGCCCCGACCGTGCCTGCCGACACTACACCGCCATCGCCCTACACCAAGAGAATGCGTCAGTCAGTCCGGCGAGTCCAGAAATGTTGGCTCGAGCCGGCATCCCCTCCCCTACCCGATATATTCTCGCGAGCGAGCGCCCAGACCACGTCCCCGATGATCTGAACTCCGCGCGGCCATTTGCGCGCCCAGCGGCCATGCCCCGGCCTCGACTGAGATCTACGCGGCCGCGTGCGGCCGCTTGCAATCCCTGCCCGACAAGCATGATTTTACTGCCGTAAAAAATCGCCTTTGTTACAGAGAAAACATGTGTTTAGCTCATAGAGCGGGACAATATGGGCTTCCACACATGAGCATTGGCTTCATGACATCAGCTGAAGCCGGCAGTAAAAGCCCCTCGGCCCCGTTAACCTTCTGTTAACCTAAAACTTCTTGCCGCGGTTGACCGAATCGGAGCTTAATGGCGCTTGTTGAGTGGATTACTTACAAAAAGCGCCAATTCAGGTTTCGACAAGAAATGAACATTGCCATGCGGCTGCCACGCTTCGAGTTCGATAACACGATCATCGAGCAGGGCGAAGAGATATCGCGGCGACTGAATCAGCTTCGTATGGAGAAGTTCCCGCCCAACGCGACCAAGACCCTTCGGTCTTTTTCGATGGCGGAGGTAGCCCACTATCTGGGAGTATCGCAGAACAATCTGAAGCGCCTCCATCTGGAACGCAAGGGCCCCCTGCCCGAGCAGATACCGTCGGGGCGCCGATCCTATACCGCCGAGCAGATGCTTGAGCTGCGCCATTTCCTGGACCGACACGGCAGGACCGAGGTCAAGAAATACGTCCCGCACCGCAAGGCTGGCGACAAGCTCCAGGTTGTTGCTGTCGTGAACTTCAAGGGCGGCAGCGGGAAGACAACCACCGCCGCCCACCTCGCCCAGCATCTAGCCCTGACGGGCCATCGCGTCCTTGCCATCGATCTCGACCCGCAAGCCTCGCTGTCCGCCTTGCATGGCTTCCAGCCGGAACTTGATCGGAACCTCTCTTTGTACGAGGCGATCCGTTATGACGACGAGCGCAAGCCGATCTCCGACGTGATCGTACCGACGAATTTTCCCGGTCTGGATATCATTCCAGCCAGTCTTGAGCTTCAGGAGTATGAGTACGACACGCCGCTCGCCATGCAGGACAGAACGTCCAACGTAGGTCGCCAGTTCTTTACTAGGCTTGCAAGGGCGTTGTCGGAGGTGGACGACCGCTATGACGTCGTGATTGTCGATTGCCCTCCGCAACTCGGCTATCTGACTTTGACGGCGATGTCGGCGGCGACATCTGTCCTCATCACGGTTCATCCTCAGATGCTCGACCTGATGTCGATGAGCCAGTTCCTGCTGATGCTCGGCGGCATCTTGAAGACCATCAAGGCAGCCGGTGCAGCAATCGAGCTGGATTGGTTTCGCTACCTGATCACGCGCTACGAACCGACAGACATCCCGCAGGCGCAGATGGTTGGCTTCATGCAGTCGATGCTGGCTGGCCAGATTCTCGAAAATCCGATGCTCAAGTCGACGGCCATTTCGGATGCGGGGCTGACGAAACAGACACTCTACGAGGTCGAGAAGTCGTCCTTTACCCGCTCTACCTACGACCGCGCACTGGAATCACTGGATGCGGTGAATTCCGAGATCGCCACGCTCATCCATCGCGCATGGGGCCGGTCATGACGGCGGGTTTTACGGCAGTAAATAATAGGAATTTTGGTCGTGAAATCAGTCGACTAACCGAGAATCGGAGCGATTGAATGGCACGCAAGGACATATTTGGCAGCGTTATGGGCCCCGCGGCGTCGGTTGCGAACGTCAAGGACGTCTCAGCCTACGCCGTTCGCGGCGCGTCCCGCTCGATCATGCAGTCATTCGAGGAACTCTCGAAGAGTTCGGTCGTCGATCTTGATCCGGCATTGGTCGACACGTCATTCGTTTCCGACCGCATAGACGATGACGATCAGGCTTTCCAGGAATTGCTGGCAGCTATTCGTGAGAGAGGGCAGGATTCGCCGGTTCTGGTCAGGCCTCACCCCGAGGTTTCGGGCCGCTTCCAAACCGTCTTTGGCCACAGGCGTGTCAGGGTCGCGCGCCAGTTGGACCGACCGGTCCGCGCTGTCGTCAAGAAGATGGACGATGAGGACCATGTTATCGCCCAAGGGCAGGAAAATGCTGCCAGAGCCAATTTGTCCTTCATCGAAAGGACGCTTTTTGCCGACCGAATTCTTAAGCGGGGCCATTCCCCGGATACGGTGAAGTCGGCCCTTGCGCTCGATGACACGACGTTCTCGAAGATGCGTTCGGTTACAAGCAACATTCCCGAGCGGGTCATTTTGGCGATAGGCGCTGCCAAGAGCATTGGTCGGGACCGCTGGTGGCAGCTTGCCAAACTCATGGAGCCTCCCGGGGCTGGGGTGAGGGCGGCAGAGTATGTGGCAGGCGCCGATTTCGCCCAGCCAGGCAGCGATGCGCGGTTTGCCCGTCTCTTCGACTTCATGAGTGTGCCAGCGAAACGCCCGCATGCGTCTGCGAAGTCCACGGAAACGGCTTGGACACCCGATGATAGGTCGGTTCGAGCCAAGATCACCGACACCGGAAAGGTGTTTACGCTCGCCTTGAAATCCAAGGAAGCATCACCCTTCGGCGCATTCATCGCCGGCAAGCTCGACGAGCTTTTCGAGGCTTTTCGGGAGTCGGAAATGGCGAAGAAAACAGGAGACTAAAACCGCAAAAGAAAAAGGCCCCCGAACGTCGCCGTCGCGGAAGCCCTTCTCGGTCTGTAGCAAGCTGAGAATCGCACTTCCCCGAATCACTGTCAAGAGTCGTGGCGCCGTTTCGGCGAGCTGATTTCTTTTGCCTGATTGAAAGGTGAGGGAAATGGAGAGTGGATACGCGACGACGCCCTTTGGGCGGCGGCCGATGACGCTTGCCTTGGTGCAAGCGAATGCGGCATCACGAGAGATTCCGGACGGGGCTCTTGTCGAAAAATGGCAGGTCTATCGTTGGTTGTGCGAAGGCAAGACTGTCGTAGGTGTGGGAGACCGCGCTCTGGCCGTGCTGAGCGGGCTCTTGTCTTTCTATCCGGACGACCAAATCAGTGAGGAAAACGGCCTGATGGTCTTTCCTTCGAATGCGCAGCTGTCGCTTCGCACGCACGGCATGCCCAGTTCCACATTGCGGCGACACTTGGCCGAGCTGGTGAGTTGCGGCCTTGTCGTCCGTCGGGACAGTCCAAACGGCAAAAGGTTCGCCCGGAAGGGAAAGGGTGGTGCGATTGAGGAAGCGTTCGGGTTCTCGCTGGCGCCGCTGCTGGCACGGGCCGCTGAGTTTCAGCATGCTGCCGAGCAGGTGCGCGCCGACAGCCTGGCGCTCAAGTTAATGAGGGAGCGGATTACGCTCCATCGTCGCGACATCCACAAACTTGTCGAGGCGGCGATCGAGGAGGGCGTTCCTGGCGACTGGGGAGCCGTCTGGAGACGGTTTAGAGCCGTTGTAGATGCAATCCCCCGGCGGGCAGCGCTGTCCGAACTGGAGGCAATTGTTGCCGACTTGACCAGACTTCATGACGAAGTGGATATCATGCTGGAAAACTTCATGAATTCTACGAATCCTAGCGCCAATGAGTCCCAAAATGAGCGGCAGCAATCGGATTCAAACACAGACTCCATTCTTGTATTTGAACCAGCTTCCGACCAAAGCAGGGCGGCGGTCGAGCCAAGGCAGCGAACCGATGAGAAGCTGAAAAGCTATCCAATAGGGCTGGTGCTGAAAGCGTGCCCCGAAATTTCAGACTACGCCGTGCACGGGATCGGAAACTGGCGCGATTTGATGATTACCGCGGCCCAGGTGAGAGGCTACCTTGGTATTTCGCCCTCAGCATACGAGGAGGCTTGCCATGAGATGGGCCAGGAGGTCGCCGCCATTGTGGTTGCCTGCATCTTGCAACGGGCGCAGCATATCAACTCGGCCGGCGGTTATCTGCGGGTTTTGACCGAAAAGGCGAGGGCGGGGCAGTTTTCCGTGGGACCGATGCTGATGGCGGCACTAAAGGCGAATGGCGTGACGGCGAGGATGGCCGGATGAGAGATGCGAGGCCCCGCTTGACGAGCGCGCTGGGCAGTATTTAGAGGCGCCGACGATGATAGATACGCACAGAGCGTCCCGCCCAGCGGCCGACAAATCCGACGATCCGGCTACGGGTTTTTCTACCGGAAGAGGGGAGGGGCCGGGCGCTCCTCTCCTAGGGCGAATCTTTAGCCCGCGTAGATTTTCGGGATGAATTAATTAGCGATCCTTGGTCTTTGGATTCGCTTCCAAGATTTCGCCAATGCAAGATTATCGTTCGTTTTACGTCTGCGACAGGCTGTGCGTTTTGAGGCGAAATTTGTGGCACTAAGCGCACGGCAGCTTTAACCTCGCAGGCATGATTCGCCTCGATCCCGCGACCGCCAGCCCGGCCCCCAACGTGCCGCCGACCGTCCCGGCCTGGGCGCTTGCAGCCGGGCGCGCGCCGAGCGATGCCGACGCCGCCTTCCAGGCCGGGGCCGCCCTGGGTGCGCTCGACAGCCTCGCGCGGGGGCAGGCTGATTGGGCCGGGGCCTGGCGGCATCGGCTGGCGCTTCGCGGTGCCGCCGCCAGCATGCAGCTCGCCGGCCGTTCAGAGGACGAGGCCGCCTTGCGCGACGCCTGGTACCTGCGCCCGGCCGGCGCCGATCCCGGTCCCGCCGGCGCGATCTTCGGCGCCTGGCGGCGGTTGTCCGTCCAGCCGCCTGTCGCCGACTCCGATCGGCTCGAAAAGATCGCTGACCAACTAGGGCTCCATTGGGACGGCGCGGCTCTCGCCGACCTTTGCACGGAGATCGAAAAACTGGCGGGGTTGCAGCGGCCGGCGCCGTTTGCCGCCGCGGCGCTCGCCGGTCACGTCGTCGCCTTACGCCCCGACTGCGAGCTTTTTGCGTGGTGGCTCTCCGATCTGGTGCTGGCGCAACGCCTGCGCTGGCCGCGGCCGCTGCCCCTGTTGATGGCGCAGGCCTTTGGTCCGGCTTTTCGCCGCGAGGCCGGTGGCCGGCGCATCCGGCCCGGGGACAAGAATTTTGAGCGGGCGGTTTGCGTCGCGCTCGTTGCGGCCGCCGCGGACGCCTGTCGGTTGGCCGCCGAGCTGTCGCGCCGGGCCGAAAAACTCCTGGCGGTGGCGCCAAAACTGCGCGCCAAAGGCGCCGGCGACGTAATCTTTCTGCTACTCAGTGAAGACGCCGTCTCCGGATCGCTGATGACGAAAAATCTGTCGCGCTTTGCATCGCGGCGGCTGTTCGAACGGCTGCAGCAACTGGAGGCCGTGCGCGAACTCTCCGGCCGCCCCACATTCCGGCTGTTCGGGCTGTAGCGATGAGCGAAGCGTCCGCCCGCCGGAAGCCAAACGTTCAGCCGGCTTTGCTGGATACCGAGTTGGAACATCTGCCGGCCGAGCTGCGCTGGCGCGAATGGATGGGCCGCGTCGAAGCGGTGATTTTTTCCGCCAGCGAACCGGTGACACGCAGTGTCCTCGCGCGGGTGGTGGGAAGGAACTGCAATCTCGAGCTGATCATCGACGACATCCGCGCCGAGCTCGCCGGTCGCCCCTACGAGCTGGTCGCGGTCGCCGGCGGCTGGCAACACCGGACCAAGAAAATTTTTGGCGACGCCATCCGCGCCGCCTTCGGCACGGCAGCGGGCGAGGGGGCAAAAGAACTGTCGCAATCCGAGGCTCTCGTGCTGATGTGCATAGCTTACTTCCAGCCGATCACCCGTGGCGAGCTTTCTTCCTTCTTCGGCAAGGAGGTTTCGCGCGATCTGATCGGCGTGCTGCGCGCGCAGGAGCTGATCGCCTCGGGGCCGCGCAGCCCGCAGCCGGGGGCGCCTTATACCTATGTGACGACCAAAAATTTTCTGTCGCAGTTCGGGCTCGACACGCTGCGCCAGCTGCCGGATTTCGAGGCGCTCGAGGACGCGGGGCTACTGTCGAAGGAGAAGCTGCTGACCGGCGACATCCCCACTGGGCTGCCGGCTCATCACTTGGAGGATGAAGTACCGTCCAACGCATAGCGTTGCTTAAGCCAGCCGAGCGGGTTTTGGGATTGTCCATGCAGTGCTAGGGGTTCTGTTGCAAACTTTTTCGTTACGGGTTGTCTGGCAAGTGACCTCCGACATTTTTTTAGGAGGTTTGTGATGTTCAGAGGCCGGCATTTCGACCGATCGGTCATCCTGGTGTGCGTTCGCTGGTATCTGGCATATGGACTGAGCCTGCGCGATTTGAAGGAGATGATGGCCGAGCGTGGCATTAGCGTTGATCATTCGACGATCCATCGCTGGGTTGTTCACTTCTCGCCCTTGCTGCTGGAGCGCTTCAACCGGCGCAAGCGCGCAGCGACCGGCAAATGGCATGTTGATGAAACCTACATCAAGGTCCGAGGGCAGTGGATGTATCTCTACCGCGCTATCGACAGCGTCGGCGACACGGTCGAATTCTATTTCAGCGAACATCGGGATTTGCCGGCGGCCAAGCGTCTCTTCAGGAAAGCGCTGGAGCGCCATGGGCGTCCCGATCGTGTCGTCATCGATGGTAGCCAGACCAACCAGGAGGCGATCGTTTCCTGCGATACGACACATCGATTGCAGGATCGCTGCAGGCGCCGACCGAAGCCGATCCGAATCCGCCAAAGCCAATACTTGAACAACCGGATCGAGCAGGACCATCGGCGGATCAAGCGCCGTGTTCGGCCGATGCTCGGCTTCAAATCTCCCGCAGCCGCAAGCATCATCCTCGACGGCATCGAAATGCTTCACATGATGCGCAAACGACAGGCGAGGTTCGCCTTCAACCCAAATCCGTCATTGGCCGAGCAGTTCGATACCCTCGCCGCCGCATAAGCACCGCCCGCCATCTCTTCTTGCTTCAGTTCAACAAAAATTTGCAACAGAACCCTGGGAACTGCTCCGCGCTGCCGCCGAACTCGCGGCCTCTCCCGATCTTGCCCGGCGGATTGCTGCCAAACGGGCGCGCCGCGCTCGCGACGAGGCCGAGAAACCGCTTGCCGCCTATCGGGAAGAGGAACTGCGGCGGATGCGGCGCAATTTCTACGGCTTCGACCCGAGCTATCACGTGGCGCGCTACAATTTTATCCACAAGACGCCCAAGTCCCGTACGCCCGTCACGCTCGCTGTCCACCGCGCGAACGCCGACCACTACAGACCGTAGGAGCACCATGCGATGACGAACCCGCTCGCAACCGTTCTCGTAGTGGGCGACGAGGTGTGCTCAATCGAGGCTATCCAGCGGGTTCTATCCGATGGGCGAAGCGTTCATGCCGTCGCTCTCTCCTCCAAAAAGCTGACCGCAAGTTAGTTGACGTGACATCGCCGATATCAGGGGTCGCATCCCGGGCCGGCTCGCCTGATATCCCTGTCAGCGGTCCCTTCACGTCCAACCTCAGATAACGTGACAGCGCCCCGCCTGCGGGACGTCGAAATCGAGATCGAGCAGATGACCGGCATGAGGCTAATGAGCGACGGCTCAAACATCCACGCGCGGCGCAGTTGAAACGAGCGGGATACGAAGTGCGGTTTGGGCAAAATTGATTCGATACAAAGCGGCCTATGAGGCCCTGCCGGTAGGATCCCTGCAGTTGAAGTCATTGTCGGCATTCCGACGGCAGGTAGCAAGCAGAGTGTGCTGCCGTCGCCGAATAGGGGAGCCTCTGCGAGGCCACTTCGTTGTTGGTGGGCTTCAGGACTTTCTCGAAGGGATTCCGTGCGCCAGCCTGGCCCATCAAATATCGGATGTCGTCCGAGGAGTAGCCGTCGACGGCCATAATTTTGCGGATGATCGGTTCGTTCAGGATTTCGTCAAGCGTGGGCTCGCGCTCGTATGCCATGGCGTCGCCTCCAAAGAATTTTCTGATTTCTCGCATGATACACGGAAACGATGACTTGGTGATGTCGGCTATGTGACGGATATTGGTCTCCAGCCGTCCGATGTCGCGGAATCGGTCGACAGAATGCGTTCGCCGTGTCAACAATGGGCTAACGGGCAACTTACGGCGCGAGGAGCAGGATGCTGTGAGGGTCGAGCACGCGACCCTGAACGGTGTCACCTTCCTTGAAGCGTCTCTGAAACCAGGTGGCGATCTGCTGGTTTCGGCCGACAACCCGGACAGCGCCAGTTCGATTGGCCGTCCGGTTGATCGATCCTTGAGATCACAGGTTCGCTGCCGTCGTCGAAAAGGATTCGTATCGGATCGCCGTCCTTTCCGAGGTGACGGCTGGCTTCGACCCCTGGATTCAGGAAGCCCTTGTCGTAATAGGTCGGCCCCAGCACGACGGTGAAGGTCGCCAAGGCCGTAGCAGATGCCCTCGCCTCTGGCTGGATATCGTCGGCCAGCGCGGCATCTGTTGGTTCGGCTTCGGTCTCCTCGGCCTCCTCGCGTTCGGCTTCCTCGGTGATGGGCTGCCCTCTTTCGCGGCCGTTCCAAGGGGGTCGAACGCCCTGATCAGGGAGTCCTCAAGGCCTGCGGCCAGATTGATTTCGAAATCGGCATAGCGCAGCTGGGAGAAGGTGGCGAGCGAGCCAGAGGCACTGTTGCAGCATTTTGCCGATCTGGGATTGCCAGTTGTCGCTTGCCAGTTAATTGCGAGAATGCGGTCGTTTCAGTCATGTTGTGCCGTTAATTGTGAGAATGGCGAAGCTCGGATTCTCAATTCAACTGCCATCGTAATTAGCGCGAAGGCCGCGCATTCATTGAAGTTCATCCGCCTTCCTCAGCAGATTGAACTCCGCCACATTGCTGACGCTGATTCTCACGTTAAATGCGAATGACCCGGCTCGATTATCAAGTTAAGTGCACATTCTCAAATTAAGTGCGCGGCTATCTCATTGAAATCGTTGAAAAGCTATTCTCATTATTAACTGCCAAGTGACAGGCGCATTCTTGCGGTTAACTGCTAAGCGACATGCAGGAATCGGATTTCAGGGTAAGGTTAGCTAAAGTCGGAATTGGAAATATTCGATTACGATTCAATCCACATCAACATCGGCGCGGGGCTCATTTCCATGATCGTCAGCGGCGTTATCAACTTAACTCGCGTTCAGGGATTTGCGGCATGGACCCGATGTCATGAACACCGTAACCGTCAGCTACAAGCGCCATCGTTTCCCGCCGCAGATCATCGCCAATGCGGTCTGGCTCTACTACAGGTTCCCTTTGAGCCTTGCGTCTGGTCGAGAAAATGCTGCTGGAGCGCGGGATCGTGGTTTCGTATGAGACAATCCGCCGGTGGGGCGTCAAGTTCGGTCCGCATTACGCTCGCCGCTTGCGCCGCAAGCAGCACAGCCGAAACGATGTACGAGGTCGTCATCACCATCGCCGGCAGGAAACACTGGTTGTGGCGCGCCGTTGACCAGGATGGCTATGTGCTCGACGAGATCGTCCAGAACCGCCGCAACACCAAAGCGGCCAAGCGCTTGCTGACGCGGCTGCTGAAGAAGCAAGGCGTCGCGCCGAAGCGCATGATCACCGACAAGCTGCGCTCCTATGGAGCAGCCAGGCGACAGGTGATGCCGGATGTCGAGCATCGGTCGCATAAGGGATTGAACAACCGTGCCGAGAATTCGCATGTGCCGCTGCGAAAACGGGAGCGGATTATGCAAGGCTTCCGATCACCAGGAGCACTGCAACGCTTCGTTTCGATCTTCTCGGCTCTGCGCAATCTCTTCGACCCGCCCCGCTCAAAACGCTCCGCTCTCGCTACACATATTCACCGCCTGCAGGCCATGGCGGAATGGAAAGCCGTGGCCATGGTCAGCTGACATCAGCGGCTGCAGGTCTCAACGCGTGTATATGCAGACAACGTGACATCCCCCGGCTTGTTCTCCTTGGCTTGGAGGAGCATGGCGACGTTTTCGGCGGCAAATTTGAAGCCTCTGCGGTCGGGAATTCGCTCAGCTGAGATCGGGTAGCGTGGCCGCTTTGGATCGATGCCGGTGATCCGGAACCGTTCGCTTCCGGTGCGGAACTCGCGTCCGAAGTCCGAAGGGGCCAATCCGAAGTGCTCTGCCAAGAACTCGAACCTGTCTTTTTCGAGATTGAATGCGGTGCCGTCGGAAGCGGGAATGCTGACGCGGAACACGGGCTCGAAGGAGAAGCCGGTATCCGTGCCGCGCCATCCTGCACCCTCGATGACCAAGCCGTGGTCCTCAGCGATCTTCTGGCAGACCTCGAGCATGCGGGTCTGGATCTCTTCGCATGTCGCTGGCGTCAGACGGGTTATGAGCCTGCCCTTCCTCACCTGATAGACAGTACCGCGTGAGACGCCGAGATCGCGGGCGATTTGTGTTGGGCCCTGACCCTGTTTAAGCTAGCCGAACATGCGCAAATTCCTGACCGCCATCGGCGAGTTCCAGGCCTACATCGCCTTCCAACAGTGCCAGCCTGATCAATTACGGCGAGAGCTACCGGTCCGGAGATCGCATCAGCCTCTCCGTCGCCAAAAGAGCTGTTCTGCTTAGCCGTCGAGCTCAACGCCCAGCGTCGGAGCGCTCTCTGCTCCTGAAGGAAGCCATGAGGTCCGCTCGGGCTTGATCGGAGGCTTGGCCGATGGACGTTGTGTTTGCGTCGCTCGGCTGCCGCCCGATGGCGAGGCTTTGCGAATTGTCAGTCCTTTGCCTTTTCGCTGGTCTCAACGGCGCTGTGTAACGTTCAGTGTTGATGATGACGCCCCCGCTGTTCACGCGGTTGCTCCTGTGCAGTGTACTCGTCAGCTTGTCCTCGGCCTCGCGCGTCTGGCCCAAGTGCCGTTCCAACGGCGCTGGCGCGACCTGTCTGGCTTGCTGCTCTTGCAACGCGGCGTGTTGCACCTGCGACCCGGCTGCTGCCAAAGCTTCGGCGGGGCTTGCGGCAAGCTCGTGCGGCAAGCGCCCCTCTCTCAGTCGGTTTTGCAGCGCCTGCCGATCGGCGACGAGGTAGTTGAGGTGCAGCGGCAGCTGCTGGTCTGGCCGCTCTTCGTTCGCCAATCGACGAACCAGCTCGCGCGTGCCGTCCACCACGAAGACGCCGCAGTCAAAAGCGTTTTTCTGCTGCGCCATGTCGGGTGTTACCAGGGTCGCGTCCAGTCTTGTAGCGAGCTTTCGTGCAGGCGCGTCGTTGTATCGCTGTTCATTTTGCTGGATGGAGTCGTAGTGATAGGCGACCGCTCTTTCCGGATCGCGGCGATCTACGAGGAGCAGCGACCAATGGGTGCCGCGGTCAATACCCACCCCATTGTTCACTGGCACGAACAGGAAGTCGGATGGGCCGGCGTTTCGATCATAAATCGACTGCAATGTGCCTCGCGCGTCTTGCTGCTCCATGTGGCGCAGCAGATGGGAGACCGACGGATCGACCAGCCGCGTCCGGGCGGCGAGCGCTGGATCGGCCTGCTGCAGCTGCTGCTCGAGGAATTCGTAATCCCTCTGGATATGTTCGTCGCCCAGCAGTTGGGTGGCCCCGAGCACCGCCCCCCGGGGGAGATTGGACGAGCCTGACGGAAGGGCTTCGATGTGTGCATCGGAGGAGGTGGTCAGATCGACCACCGGAACCCCGAGATGGGTGTCTGAGAGCCTGGCGGTCGCTGGCAAGGCGGGTCCCGGAGCCCTTGCCGGTACTGCTGCCGCTCCAGCTTCCCTTATCGCTCCGCGATGGAGGAGCCAAACGTCATTGCCCTCCTCTGGCCTCCGGGCGGTGTAGCCGTGGCCTTTAATCTCGTAGTTCCATTCCGGCTTGTCCGCGTCCGGCAAGAGGCCATGGCGGTCCAAGAAAGAGAGCATTGCGTCTGGGACGCGTTGAGTCCCATGGGAGAAGTCTTTGGGGACGGCGAACGAAACGTTTATGGAGTCCTCGATCGCAGCCGGGGGCGCCTCGGACCTTGCTGAGGGCGCGGCCCCCGCATGCAGCCTTCCGATGTGTTCGGACCCTGTCCCTTGAACCGGTACCCCTTCCAATGGCAATTCACCCAACTGCTGCATGGGGGGCTGCATCGGTACGCGGCCGCCTGAATTGCCGATTTCGCTCAGCGGCTGCTGAATGGCGGCGGCTTGCGGCGTATCCACGGCCCTCTGCCTCTCCGCTGGCCGCAACAGCGGTGTGGAATGTTCATTGTTGATGATGACCCGCTCGGGTGGCAGGTGGTTGCCCTGGTCAAGCGCATCCGGCGAGGGCCGGATCTGCTGTTGGCTGGCAGCTAACACTGGCGGGGCGGCGGCCTGAACTCCGGCGTGCCCAGAGCCGGCCGCCGCGAAAGCGTCCGTCACGCTTCTGTCTGACGCGCACTCCGCATCGCGAACCCGTTCCAACGCGAAGGTGAGATTGCGGCTGTCTGGAAACAACGTCTCGGCGAATTCGATCCGTGAATCATGATCCAGCCCGGAGATCGTCAGGCCCCGCCTCTCAAGCGCCTCAGAAAATCTGCGAAGATTACGACCATAGACAGCACGGGTGTATGGGGCCAATCTGCTGTCACTGGCCACTTGTTCTAAGACATGCGCGTCTGCCTTTGAGGGCACCGCCACTCGCCGCATCGGCACGCGGCCGCCTGAATTGCCGATTTCGCTCAGCGGCTGCTGAATGGCGGCGGCTTGCGGCGTATTCAGGGCCCTCTGCCTCTCCGCTGGCCGCAACAGCGGTGTGGAATGTTCATTGTTGATGATGACCCGCTCGGGTGGCAGGTGGTTGCCCTGGTCAAGCGCATCGCGAACCCGTAGCAGCGCGGAGAGGAGATTGCGGTTGCCTGGAAACAACCTCTTGGCGAATTTGATCCGCGAATCATGATCCAGCCCAGCGATCGTCAGGCCCCGACTCTCAAGCGCCTCAGAAAATCTGCGAAGATTACGACCATAGATAGCACGGGTGTTTGGGGCCAACCTGCTGTCACTTGTCACTTGTTCTAAGACACGCGCGTCTGGGACGGGTTGAGTCCCATGGGAGAAGCCTTTGGGGACGGCGAATGAGACGTTTATGGAGTCCTCGATCGCAGCGGGGGGCTTCTCAGACCTTGCGGAGGGCGCGGCCTCCGCATGCAGCCTTCCGATGTGTTCGGACCCTGTCCCTTGAACCGGTACCCCTTCCAATGGCAATTCACCCAACTGCTGCGTGGGGGGCTGCATCGGCACGCGGCCGCCTGAATTGCCGATTTCGCTCAGCGGCTGCTGAATGGCGGCGGCTTGCGGCGTATTCAGGGCCCTCTGCCTCTCCGCTGGCCGCAACAGCGCTGTGTCATGTTCATTGTTGATGATCACCCGCTCGGGTGGCAGGTGGTTGCCCTGGTCCAGCGCATCCGGCCAGGGCCGGATCTGCTGTTGGCTGGCAGCTAACGCTGGCGGGGCGGCGGCCTCAACTCCGGCGTGCCCAGAGCCGGCCGCTGTGAAAGAGTCGGCCACGATGCTGTTGTGGTCACCCGGTCCAGCGGGCATCCCTGGGTCGCTGAAAAAAGACGAGACGGCTTGATCATCCTGCCGTCGCTGAAGCACTTCGCGGAACCCCTGTTCCAGTCGCAGAAGCTCCTCTGGATTGGCTGGCGGCTCGTCAGCTCGATCATCGAAAAGCGGCCGGAGCGCCTCGGCCACTTGATCATCCTGCCGTCGCTGAAGCACTTCGCGGAACCCCTGTTCCAGTCGCAGAAGCTCCTCTGGATTGGTTGGCGACTCGTCAGCTTGATCGAACAGCCTCCGGGCCTCTGCAAGGTGCTGCTCAACGCCCACTTGCCGGGCCTGGACCGCTTGATCCTCTTCCAAGCCGGCGTCCTGCACCTGCGGCAAAGCTGTTACACGGGATGGATTTTTTCGCTGGTCCACACTAGCCTCGCATCAAACTGTATCGTCAAAGTCCTGCGCATCCACGCAGCGGCTCATTCTGCCGAGATCCCTCGTCTGCTATCGTTTAGGGTACCGGCTCCGGGAGGGCGCCTGTCTGGCTTTCAAAGATGCGTTTCAGAATGCGGTCCGAAAAATATCGCACCTTCCTCAGTTGCAATGGCGGCAGACCTTTGATGAGAACAATCTCGTACTCGTCATTGAGCAGCCGAACCTGTTCGGGACGCAGCAGCGGCGCACCTTGAAACGAATTCTGAATGTTCCGGTCGAACGCTCGCGACTGGCTGTAGGAAATCGATTTGGCTTCAAACGTGTATTCACCGATGGCTTTGGAAATGTAGTTCGGAGTCTCGTCATCGGCCGTGGCCATGAACACTTGCAGTCCGGTATTGCTGAGAAAATTCTGCTTACCAGCCTCTCCATAAGCCCCCGTTAGTGCCGAAAGGCTTTGGATGATGAGCATGAAGCGCCTCTTGTAGCCCGCGATGGTCGTAATTGCGGTCTCGATCGCCTCCAGCTTACCCAAGTGCTTGAATTCATCGAGCAGAAAGAAGTGCAACGTCCTGAACTGCACGTCGCGCTTGCCTCTCGGCGGGTTTGAAGCTCCCAAGATCGCGTGCTGTATCGCGCGGGTTAGCGGTTACTAACCGTTCCGCAACATTGGTCAGTGGCCCGTCTGGAAGGTCAAGTTGCGGCGCTCCTCGGCCCTCCTCCCGTAGCGGGATGAACTTCCAGCTGCACGTCTCCGTTTGCTATCGCGATCCATTGCTCAGCCTCCAAGGCCTTTCTCTAGTCCATGAGGCCTACCACCCAAGCTTGATCTGCTAAACCAATATGGTGTTACACTTGTAGCCTCGCAGAGGCATCTCCCAGCTCTCTGGGTCACGCCGAGAGCCGTGGCCATGGTCAGCTGACATCAGCGGCTGCAGGTCTCAACGCGTGTATATGCAGACAACGTGACATCCCGGTCTGATGGCCTCCCGGAGCGCGTCGCGAGTCGCGAGTGCGCACTATCTCGCATTCCTTACTGTCGACGGCGAACCGGTGGGAACTAACGCGGTGAAGAACAATCGAGTCCATCAACGAACCATCGAAAAGGACTCGGGAGTCGAACTTGCCGACGACGAATATCTCGGCGAGGTTGGTTGGCTATATGTTGTCGAAGCGCACCGCCGGATCCGCCTTGGCGACCTTCTCACTTCGGCGATCTTGGCTGCTGCCGACGGTCACGGCCTTTTCGCGACCATTCAATCCAAGAATATCGGCGCCCGCCTTCTTCATGAGAGGCATGGCTTTTATCAGGTTGATAAATCGTGGCCGTCTAGCGAGCAGAAGGACAGGGTGAATCTCTATATACGTGGTGGAAGGCGCGGTTGACGATCAACTGACCGGCAAAAAGTCTACGCTCGCACGGCGACGTGGCCAGGCGACTAGGAATGGGTGTTGATGTCCTGCTCAATCTGCCGTGCTGATTCCAGAATGTCATCGAAACTCGGCGGAGTGCCGAAGATCATGGCCGCCGTATTGGCATAGTCGCGCGTGAGCGCGTCGACCATCTTTGGAGCGGGCGCGATTGCGAAGCTGCCCGGGACTGCTGCGGCGAGGTCATAGTCGGGACGGTCGAAAAACATTCGTGCGTGCCGCACACAATCGGCGCCAAGATCGAGATCGCCGAGCGCGGCCTTTCCGGTCTCGGATCCGAGAAGACAGTGCAGGTCGTAATAGTGCCGAGACACGCGCTGGCCTTCCTGCCGCAGTTCGCCGCGCCGCTCGTACCAGCGGCGCAATCCATGGGCGATCACCACCTTGTCCCAAAAGGTGCGGGTCGCCTCGATCGTGGTCACGTCGGCGACGGTGAGATCAATGCCTGCCGCTTCCTCCGCGACATAGGGCGTGATCGTGATGGGGCGATTGGGATCGAGCGCCGATTTCGCCCCGGACTCAAGGCGTATGGCCGGTCGCACATAGGCGCCATCACGCGGCTCGACCTCGGGATACCAGAGCAGCAGGGTCTGACCATCGGCATCGGCTTCTCGAGCTCCACCCGTCCGGCGCCGTTCGTAATGTCGGCAAGTTGAGCGGTGAGGAAGTCTCGCAGCGGCCCTGTGATATACGCACGGCAGGCGTCCCGGATGCCGTCGAGCTTGGAGCGACGCTTCTTGTTCGACAGTGCCTCAAGCTCTTCGACGGAGGCAGCCGCGTCGAGATCGTCGCGGAACACGGTAACGTCGATGTCCTCGGAAAAACGCTGGATGAGGCCATAGCCTTTTGACAGCGACGTCCCGCCCTTGAAAAGCAGCCGTGGCTCCCCCGCAGGCCGTTCGTGGTAGAGCGAATTGAGGGTCCAGCAGACCCAGAAATCCTTTTCGACATTGCCCACCGGCGCTCCGATCCGATTGGCCGTGGCGAGGAACAGGTCGAGCCGGTCGCCTGGGGATGCCGCGACGATCTGGCGGTAAGCATCGGTACTCATGGCTTTGCCTCGTGCGGGTCCGCCCTCAGGATTTCGCGGAGGAATTCCTGCATCCAGATCGGCACGGCGGAGAGACCGGCGCGCAGATCCTCGCGAATGGCCTCGCCGTGCTTGGGGTCGGCAAACAGGCGGCGCAACGTCGCCTGGATACGCTTCCGTTCGCCCTTCTGGGTCAGCATGTCCTGCATCCAATGCAAGGCCTGGACGACCCGCATCCCCGGCCGATCCGCCCAATAGAGGCGGCTAGGGGCAGCGTATTTGAAGTGGATTTCTTGCGTGCCGAGCTTGATTGGCTTCAACCGCGCGTCGACTAGCACTTCTATTCGGGCGGGGACGGCGGTCGTCAGGCCGAGGTCGTTGGCGGCCGTCATACCATCGATGACGGCGCGCGCCCGATCGCGGCGCGTGACGGCGCGGATCACAGCGCGATAATCCGGCACGGTGGCGCGGCCAGTCAGGTTGTTCGTGCGCGGCCGGTCATAGAGGCCTCGGTCAACCCGGCGCAGCTCCCCGGCGGCTGCCAGGCGCTGCAGGGTTTTGTCCACGGCGGCGCGCGCGCCGAGATCGGCGAAGTCGCCGGGGGTCCAGACCTCGTCGGGTTTGGACTCAATGCGGGCAAGCAGGCGCGAGCGAAGATCGGTATCGGGCTCAACGATGGGCATGTCCGAAATATGCTACAAGTTTCGGACAAAGGCAACGTGCGAGTCCGAAATATGCTACAATTTTCGGACACTCCGTGGCGCCAAAACTCCAAAATTTTCGCATAGAAAGGATATGGCCCGAGCATCGAATGCCTCCTTCCGCGGGGCACGACATCATCTCGGTTGACTCTTGCCAAGACGAGAACAAATATAGAACATAGCACAGGCTTTCCGCGTTTCAAGGGTCAGATGAGTGTATCGGCGCCCCCTGCTGCCATTTCCGAGCTTCGAGAACGCATCGCGCGCTTCGAAGGTGGAAATGCGCGCATCCGCACGGTTTGCCGTTCGGAGTGGCGACGATTGACAGGATTCTCCCGGGAGGCGGGTTACATTCTCAAATTAAGTTGTCTCCCAACTATCTGAATCATTGGCTCGCATTCTCATAATTAACTGGCAAGCGACACCACCGCCATGGCGTTGCCCGTAGCCTCAACGACAATCTCATCGGTCCGTCGCAAACTGCGGCCGAACCCTTCCAGTCCCGAGCGGGTCATGTCGACCCGTCCGTGATGGCGCAGCCGGCCATCTTCCCAAACCACCACGTCCGCAAAGGTGCGGTGGATGTCCATTCCAATCACGTCTCATCGGCTCCCTCTCCTCAAACAGTCGGGAGCCGGCGGGCGACGCGACACCTACGGATCCGCGCTCTCGGCGCAAGGGCAGGTCGCAGGGGCGGCCAGCTACTAACGCGAGCTGGCAGCTCATCGAATACATCGGCCTGCCCGCACTTGGCGTGCTCCCGGGTGCCCCTGTCCCGGATGGTCGCACCATACGCCGAAAATCACTCATCTCCAGCGGCGATTGGATGGCACCGTCATTATCATATCGGTTACTAACAGCGACAACTGCGAGCTCGGCATCTTCTCCGCCATAGAGGCCGCCGCCGGCCTTTTCGAGAACCATCCGCATTCCTCTGTCTTTCCAGGAGACGGCGTGGACACCATGCCGTTCCTCACCGAACCCGCCTCCTAGCCCTTCGCCTGTGTAGTATACGTCACGCTGCCGTTTGGCTTCGACCTGAAGGATTACGGCGCCCCCTTCGCAGAGAAGATCGGGTTGTTCGTGGCGCGAGCAGCGAAGCCGAAGGAGCTTGTCTGGGTTCGGGTGCTGGCATGTCGATATTACGACCGTGTGCCCTTCGACAAGCTTGGTGGCTTCTTCAACCAGCATCTCGCCGCGGAGATCGAATCGTTATCTGCGCCGCAAAGTGCGGCCGGTGAGCGGCTTGGCCCTGCGTTCGAGTTGGCCACGTCTCGCTGGGATCGAGCATGTAAATAGCTTACGCAGCAACGGTGCGATCACACTGGAGCAACGGCATCAGGAAACCGCCATCCTTATGCGCCCCGACACCCTGGTCGCCATCGGTCGCATCGCGGGGGGCACTGTGGCCGAGGGCTGGCGAGTCTGCCAAGGCGAGCAACGATAGGCGATGCCGGCAGACATTACGTTGCGGCACTTGATATTGCAGTGCAGCAAGCGTAGAGCACCGCGCGCTTATCGGAGTGTCGTCCATGGCCCTTACCAATGCTGGTAACGAGGCAGAACCTGTCCAACAATCGAGCCATTCTAAGGTCGAGCAGCACAGCACCAAGGTGCTGATGCTGGGGGCACTCGGTGTCGTTTACGGCGATATCGGCACGAGCCCGATCTATGCATTCCGCGAAGCGTTGCATGCATCAGCCGGTGGCAACGTCGCCAACCGTGGCGACATCCTCGGCGTGCTGTCGCTGATCATCTGGTCGCTGACGATCACCGTGACGATCAAATACATCATGTTCGTGCTCCGCGCCGACAATCGAGGCGAGGGCGGAGTGCTGTCGCTTGTCGCGCTGGCGCGCAACAGTTTCCCGACCCGCTCGGCGGTGATCCTCGGCATCGGCATCGTCGGCGCGGCGCTTTTTTTCGGCGACGCAGTGATTACGCCGGCAATCTCGGTACTGTCGGCGGTCGAAGGTATGAATGTCGTCACGCCGACATTCCAGCCCTATGTGGTGCCGCTGACACTGGCCATCCTGGCGATCGTGTTTGCGGTACAGCGGTTTGGCACCGGCGGCGTAGGATTGGTGTTCGGGCCCGTTACCGCGCTGTGGTTCCTGGCCATCGGCCTTTCTGGCCTCAACCACATCATGGACGACCCGGAAATCCTGCTGGCCATCAGCCCGCATTACATCGTGTCGTTCCTGGTCAACTCGCCCGAAGTCGCCTTCGTCACGGTTGGTGCGGTTTTTCTCGCCGTCACCGGCGCTGAGGCGCTCTATGCCGACCTCGGCCATTTCGGGCGCAAGCCGATCGTGCTTGCCTGGCTGGCAATCGTGTTTCCTTGCCTGTTGGTCAACTATGTCGGGCAAGGTGCCTTCGTGCTGGCGAATGGCGGTGTCGTCGGTCATCCCTTCTTCGAGATGAACGAAGGCTGGATGCTTATCCCGATGGTGGTGCTGGCGACGGCGGCGACTGTGATCGCCAGCCAGGCGGTGATCTCCGGCGCCTTCTCGCTGACCAGACAAGCGGTGCAGCTCAACATGCTGCCGCGTTTCGTGATCCTGCATACGTCGGAAAAACAATCGGGCCAAATCTACCTGCCGCGCGTCAACCTGCTGCTGGCGCTGGTGGTGATGCTGCTGGTGGTCGGCTTCGGTGAATCGAGCAGACTGGCCTCGGCCTACGGTATTTCGGTAACCGGCAACATGCTGGTGACGAACATACTGCTTTTTATTGTGATGACGCGCATCTGGAAGTGGCCGGTCGGCGTCGCGGTCGCCTTGATGGCGTTGTTCGCCTTCGTCGATACCGGCTTCTTTGCGGCCAACATAGTCAAGGTGTTTGAAGGGGGCTGGTCCTCGCTTGCCATTGCCGCAGTTATTGTGCTCACCATGTGGACCTGGATCCGCGGCACCCGCTATTTGTTCGAAAAGACGCGCCGGAACGAGATCCCGCTGGATTTCCTTGCCGGCAATCTGCTGAAGAAGAAGCCGCATCTGGTGTCGGGCACTGCGGTGTTCCTGACCAGCGATCCGCTCAGCGCGCCGACCGCGCTGATGCACAGCCTGAAGCACTACAAGGTGCTGCACGAGCAGAACGTCATCCTTTCGGTAGTGACGGCGCCGCAGCCGGTGGTCGCGGACAGCGAGCGGGTCAAGATGGAAATCGTCAACGAGCTGTTCATGCGGGTGACGCTGACCTTCGGCTATATGGAACAGCCCAACATTCCGCGTGCGCTGGCGATCTGCCGCAAGCAGGGCTGGAAGTTTGATATCATGACCACGTCCTTCTTCCTGTCGCGGCGCTCGCTCAAGGCGTCGCCCAATTCCGGCATGCCGGTGTGGCAGGACAAGCTGTTCATCGGACTGGCGCGCACGGCAGCCGATGCGACGGAGTATTTCCAGATCCCGACCGGACGTGTGGTCGAGATCGGGACGCAGGTGGCCGTTTAGGCATGTCCGGTTGAGCAGAATCAATTGGCATTTTCCGAGCCGGTGAATGCCTGACCGGGCGGAGGCCACGATGCTTGCGCCCAACTGGGGTCGTGTTCCAGGCCCGAAGCTTCCGGCCCCAAAGCCGTCCCTTTACGCCTGCGATCATTCCCGTTCCCCATTGTCTTGCCGACCCACCAGTCGAGATGCACTGAAACGACCTCGCCGGGCAGCAACTTATTCATTTGAACGTAATCGATGTGCCGCAAGTCCGACCTTCAATCTTTCAGTTCACAGGCAAGCGTTACCAAAATCGGCGTGCCGCCTAACCGGCGCCGCATCGTGACCTGTCAGGAAGCCATGCAGGCGCGAGACAGAAGCTGGCTCGAGGCCGCCGGCCTGGTGCTGGTCCGGCAGCGGCCGGGCTCGGCCAGAGGCTTCATGTTCCTCACCATGGAGGATGAGACTGGCGCGGCAAACATCGTCGTCTGGGTCAAGATCTTCGAGAAATTCCGACGCGTGCTTCTCTCGTCGGCCATGCTCGGCGTACGCGGTCGTATCCAGCGAGAAGGGGAGGTGGTGCATCTCGTCGCCCACGAGCTGACCGATCTGTCGGCCGAGCTGGCCAGCGTGGGAAACCGTGAGATGCCGTTTCCATTGCCGCACGGCCGCGGGGATGAGGCTCATCACGGCGCGCCCGGCCGGGGCCGACCACGCCTTCGACCGTAGAAGAAGGCGCCGGCATATCTCGGTTATGCAGGACCTGGAGGATGCGGGTGCTGTGGCGGCGCCCACATGCGTTCGCTGCGGTTCCTGCGCAGTCGTCGCGGGGACAGGCTTCCGTTGTCGAGTGTCACCTGCCGCTGAATGTGACAGGCCAGGATGAAGCGGCGCAGGTTCGCGCCCAGCCGCCAACAATCCCCGCCGGCAGCGGCGCCACGAGCCTCTCGCCGCTCGGTGTCACCCAGCACTCCCGGCGATAGCGCATCACATCCGACAGAACCAGATCGCGCACCAGGATCGTCTCGTATCCCTTGAAGCGTGAGCCCGCAGGAGCGCTCACCGCAACCGTCACCTCGCGGCTCACGCGACCGCCGTCGCGCTTTGCGCCGCGACGGCGTCGCTTCCCCTTGCCAGATGCCGGCTGCGTTGCCCATTCCGACGGCTTGGTCGGCTTGTCCGGAGGGCGATCCATGAGGGTCTGGATCTCGGCGCGCAGCGCCTGGTTCTCGATCTCAAGGCTCTCGACCCGGCCTTGAAGACCGCGCACTATGCCGATCAGCGCAGCAAACGGCCCGCGGAGCTGAGCAAGCGACAGGCCTTCAAGCGAATCAGTCGGTGGTAGCGTCCGCAAATGGTGAATCACGAACGCGCTCGCCGCAAACCCCTCCGCCCGGAAAATCTGATCTGGTTACGGCTCTCGGCGTGACCCAGAGAGCTGGGAGAAGCCTCTGCGAGACTACAAGTGTAACACCATATTGGTTTAGCAGAACATGCTTGGGTGGTAACCTCATGGGGTACAGAAACGACTTTGGAAGCTGAGCAATGGATCGCGATAGCAAACGGACACGTGCAGCTGGAAGTTCATCCCGCGACGGGAGGAGGGCCGAGGAACGCCGTAACCACCTCGGCCTTCCAGACGGGCCATTGACCATGTTGCAGAACGGTTAGTAACGGCTAACCCGCGCGATACAGCAAGCGATCTCGGGAGCTTCAAATCCGCCGAGAGGCAACCGCGACGTGCAGTTCAGGACGTTGCACTTCTTTGTGCTCTATGAATTCAAGCACTTGGGTAAGCTGGAGGCGATCGAGACCGCAATTACGACCATCGCGGGCTACAAGGGTCGCTTCAGGCTCATCATCCAGAGCCTCTCGGCACTGATAAGGCGAGGCTGGCAAGCAGAATTTTCTCGGCAATACCGGCCTGCAAGTGTTCATGGCCACTGCCGATGACGAGACTCCGAATGGTCATGCCGCCAGATCCCACATTTTGATCGATGCCCGGTTAACGTTACGGTGCCCGTTTTCACAGCGTTAAGTTTACGGTGCCCGTCAGCTTGTCGTAAGCCAACCCGCCTAGCATGAGTCATCCAGATGACACTGACGGTTAAGCGCCCGTCTCGCGTATCCCGTCCCTCGGCGATCACAAACTCCACTACAGGTGAAACTCCACTACAGGTGAACGGCTATGGGAATTTGCATCTCCAAATCCTCCGGATCGACTCGACAGTCGCCGCGAGAATCCACGGCGTCGGGCTTTGAGAGCAGCATATCAGCGCTGAGGGTCTCCCTGGGCACGCCTGCCGACAGGTTGCGACGGGGCGGAGATGCGCCTCTGGAGCCACATCAGATCCAGCAGGCCGCCTATCATATGGGAGCGTGTGTCGTCGGTGACGATGTCACCAGCCCGATAAGACTCGCGACAGCGGGGCAAACAGTTCACGACGTCCGCCTGCTGCTCAAGCATGGCCGGGGAAACGTTAAGGTGGACGACATTCCCTCTCACGGCCACAACAGCATCGGATCGTCGGTTGCAATGATGGGAGCAGACGACAACATTAAGGTTGCAGTGGCCGTAGTCATGGGAGCGGCGTGCTGCAATCAGACCGCTCCCCTTTCCGCTATCGTCCACGCCCCACACATGGCGGCCGACGAGCGGAGTATGACCTCTAGTGCTTCCGTGTCAATGAAAGAGATAACCGACCAAGGTGATGAGATCCCAGTCAAGACGGGTCACATTTGGAACGAACTGCGGCGCGGAAGCCGCGACCCGAGGTCGACCGTGGTTATGGATGCCTGGGCCAACGGTCCCGCTGTTCGGTTGAAGGACAGCGCATGGAGCGGAGTGCCGGTCAAGGAAGGTCATTGGTCGATGGACAAAAGCACCGCCGAATTCCTGAAAAACCGTGTTGAGGGGTTGATTCCGTTCGCGCATCCGGACACAAATGAACAAACTGCCAACGATTTGCGCCGGAAGCAAAACGCACCCGTATCGTGGAAGAAATATGCAGAAGTACAGGTGATCTCACCCGAGTTCGCCGATAGTGTACGCAACGCATTGTCCCGTATTCCTGAAGGCCAACAAAGGGAAATCGCATCACTGATGATTCAGGAAGCCTACGGAATGGATCCTTCCTCGCGCACGCACCAGGACGCAGTGGAATCAGTTCTGGTGGCCGCCAACCAACTGGACTCGCTGCCCCGGCCTCCTGTCGAGCCGCCGGAATTGGCGGCGTATCACCAGTTCGACGCAAATCAACAGGTCCAAGCTCACGCAGTTCCCGGCATGCAAGATATCTTGCCGCACATGCCTCCGCCGCAGCATGCATGGAATGCCAATCTGGACGGCCACATAGCAGGTCTTCAAGCTGAAGTCCGTGCGACAGGTGCGCAAATCTCCTATGAACAGCTGCGGCGGGGTGGTCAAGTCGGGCAGTCCATAAGCCACGCCTACAATCACGCCCGCGAGGATCTAATGGCTGCCTCCAGAAGCAGAGATCGCTCCGGCCGTTGAGGTCTCGGCCATGGTAAGTGACGCCTTCTCCCCGAATTCCGTTCACAGCGTTGCCGTTTCCAATGCGCTCGCCGTTGATGTACCTGCCTTAGGGTAACTTTCAGAAACACGTCTGCCGGGTGGTGCGACCAAGCATCACACCACCCGCTCCGGCATCGATCTGTCGAGCGGCGACATCGCACGACGTCGGCGTGGTACTGGTGCCCAATGTCGGCCGCCGGTTGGGCGTGGGTGGACGGCGCTGCAGGTACTTCCGGGGATGATGATGGCGGCCGCACCGCTCGATTGTAGCGGGGCGAGCGCGTGGAGAGACGATTTGCGAGATACCGCGAACAACCTTACACTCGCCGTTGGCGTCGGAGACCTCTACGAACATAAACGCGACAACGTTTTCAGCTTGCCGCGCCTACGAGCCGGAGTCCCTCGCCATCCTAGGCCAGCGAGCCTTCGCCCGACTCATCAACTTGGAAGGCCCCGATCTCCCTCCGAGGAACCCGAACGATATTGCGGTCATAGCCCACCCCAGAGGAGCCATGGGCAACCTCTGGAGGTACCTGCCGCATCGACCATCGGTTGGAATAAAAGAACTGCTCGGTTCCAAGAAACAGTGGCGACATAGATATCCATGGAACCGTGATCAGTCCCTCCGCCAATAATTTTGAGAGCACGGCACCGCTACCATACGCGCCGACTACGAAAGTGCCGTTGATCTCCTCTTTAATCGCGTGGAAGTAGGCGAGGATAGGGCCATCGATCTGCGTAGCCGGATAGTCCAAATCGACGGCGAAAAAAATCGTACTGCCTCTATCTTTCGGCTGGCCGACGCGCTTTGCGAACCCCATAGCACTCCTTGCATTTGCAGTACCGATCGAGCTCGAGAAATTGGAAATATGGCGGCTGCTGTCCTGGAAAATCGGTAGAATTCCGAAACCGTGCCCAGATAGTAGTTTGGCCTCCACTGGTGTGATGGTTTTTGGCCTCGCGGAACTCGCGTAATACCGAATGACCGTGGTCACCCCCGATCTTCGCAAGAAAGTGAGAAATTTCCGGCCTGGCGCATTGTTGAGACGGACGCTGACATCCGCTGCGGACCATCCGTCCGCCTTCGCGAAGTCTTCATGATAGGGCATGGGCTTTCCCGCTACAAAGCGCACCACCGACTTCGCTCCGCTGACGAAATCTGCGGTATTCACATATTCAACGAGCGTGCTGCTCCTTCTGGCTGAATGTAACGTCTGGCATACGGATCAGGGCAAGACGCGCAGGTAGTAAGGTGAGTCGCTCGGCGGGCCGAAGCGGCCGAAAACCTGCAAGATAGTGGACAGCGTATCCTTGTTTGACAGATTCAGGCACGCCTTCAGCAATGTTGAGGTGACGGCGAAACTGCCAGGGCTTCCACCATCGAAAACGGCAAGGCAGGTTAAAGATAAATAGATTTTCGCGGAGTCGGATTGATCCAGGATGAAGCAATTGAATGCAGTCGGTTCGCCGTATCTGCTCAGATAGACACTGATGGGCTTCGCCAGATCGACGCCTGCTTTGTCGCCGTCGACAGCATCGGCGCAAATTGACGCGAGGGTACTTGGCAAATCCGCAACGGCCATCGTGCGGTTCAGGGTCGTCGAAGCCGTGGCGGCCTCCACCTGGTTCGGCACCATTTGCATGGCATTCTGCCACATACTAGGATCCAAGTTCAGAATTGAGCCTTCGGACAGTTTCCGGATCAAGCCTGAGCAAATCCTCTCCGCTTCGAGGGGGCCGCTGCTCTGGACGCCGATTACCAGGAAGAGGCCCGCAGTTGTTTCTGCGATCGAGTTCATAGTTGGTTTCTTATAGAAGCAGGGCCGGAGTTCGTCGGCACCGCTGTCAGCCGGACCTGATCTATGACGCCGGCGAGGTTTCTTCGAATGGACACCGTGGGTTGGTGCGCTGCTGCTTTCGAGACCAATCATGAGGATCAGACCTGGGGCGTGATGTCTTGTTGTGGGGTCGAGCCGCCGTTAAAGAAGTTCTTGGCATTCATAAACTGCTCGGTCGCGTTCTTATTCACGATCTCCTGGAAGTTTTTGTAATCGGGGCCGCCGTTGCGGATCCGGCGAGTCTGAACGATATTGGTGACCTCGTTATAACTTATGTCGACGTTGACGTATCGTGTCGACGCACAAGAAGATTTCAGATCAAGGAAGTACTCATTGAACTTGACTTCTCGCAAAACAATTGCTCCGTAGTCGTAATATCCGCCTGCCCCGTTATCGAGAAGGTAGTTTTGGTAGGTGCATGTCAGAGCCTTGTACTGCTGCGATTTGCTGTTGGCACTGAAGGTCAGGTTGCCCATCTCAGTGAGGAAGGACTCGAAATCCGTTAGCAGAGACGCCCCGTCAGTGACGATCGCCTTCGCGATCAAGGAGAGGAACGTGGCTGAGACGGAGGTGCCAGCAAACTTGTTTGAGTAACCTTTCTGTTTTTGCCCTCCCATCGAAAGGTCGGGAATGTTGCCCACAACGTTCGTCCAGGTGTTGATGTCAAGTTTTTCTGCATCAACCTTAGGATAATGGGTATGCATGTAGTCGTGAATGAGTCCTCCTATAGCCAGAAGGTTGTCCTGATTTTCTTTCATGATGCCGCTGTACGCCGGGTCATCGGGTTTCTGACCAATGAGGTGAAACTGTACTGTTCCTTGATCGTTGGCGATCGTGTCGTCACCGGGGCGCGCAGCACCTGGCTGGGCCAAAAGAAGGGACTTGGCGCCGAAAAACGTGCTCGCCGCCTCATAGTTCTTGTCCGAATAGCTCTGTTCATGCCCTTGAAAATGCGCTGCGACCGCGTTCAACATGCTTATCTTCCTTTTCTGAGCGTTGCTGTAAAAGCCGCAAAGTGCCTGGAGCGGGTAAACGCTTGAGTATCAGGTAATCTTTGCGTGTCTTCACTGGCTGTATACCAGTTTGTTTCGATCCCCACCTTTGCGTCAGGCAGACCTTTCTCTGCGCGCCGCCATTTTGCGATAGCGCAGCGGCGAGAGCCCATGGATCGCCTTGAACGCCGTGGAGAAATTGTTGCTGTTTTCGTAGCCTAAGGATTCAGCGACCTCGGCCACGCTTTCATGCCCGCTTCGCAAGCGGGCGGCAGCCTCCATCATCCGATAGTGCCGTAGCCAGGTCATAGGCCCGCAGCCAAAGGCAGCCTCGAAGCGGTTGACGAGCGTTGTCTTGTTAGTCCCGGCTATGCGCGCCAGTTCGCTGAGGGCGATCTGCTGATCGACTCGCTGTGCCAGCAGATCGCACGCCTTCTGAACGAGGGGGTCGGCTGAGAAGAATAGCGGTGCAGAACGCCGCGCGATCTGGGCGACGCAGGCGATCAGTCTGCTTACAACTTCCTGCTCGATCAGTGGCCACAACAGGTAATCGGAATACCCGTCGGAGAAAACCGCCTCTCGGTCCAGCCTGTCTTCGGAAACCAGGGCTAGTTGCACCAGCCCGGAAGAGAGCTTCGCATGACCGTACCCATGTTGCTCCGGTTCGCGGCAATCGATGATGACGATTTGCGCGCAGTGCCCCAACCGCAACAAACGGTGCTCAAGGATATCGATCTGCCGCGCTTCGTTGGGCAGATTGCCGAAGATCCGAGAACTCGCAATTTGTGCCAAACACTTACCTGCCAAAGGGTCCGGGCCAAGATACGCGGCCAGAATCGATGCATGCACCACACCCTGCCTGCGAAGGCCTTGACGCGGCCGAACGGCGGTCGAAGAAGGAGGGTCTTGGGTTGTGTAGTTGGCTGTAAGTGTGAATACCTTCTTCACAGCAGATGCTCGCTCGAAGTCAGCGCGCGTCGGTTTCACTGAGTTGGGACAGCGGAACCAGCATCACGTCCGATGGACGAGGGGGGTAATCAACTGGCTCCGTCCTGAAGATAGTGCCAGACCTCGATCGCATCACGCTTCTTCCCTTGGCGAAGCATCAGCCGTTTGCCCTCTCATTGTCGATGGACGCGCCAACTCTGTTCCCGCCGCCGCTGCGGCGGCAATCTTGTGGCGCAGCCAGTGATGTTCTGGGTCGCGATGGCAACGCTCGTGCCAAACCAGCCCAACCTCGTAAGGCGATAGTTCCACCGGCGGATCGACAATCGCCAGGGGGAGCAAGGCGGCGATCCGTGTCGCGACGCGGTGTGGTACAATCAGCACCAGATCAGTCGCCGCGATGGCTACAGCGGCCGTCAGGAGGTTGGAAACCAGCACCGGATCGCGATCTCGGAGGTGTAAATTTGCCAGATCGTCATGCACCCGTCCGAAGCCGCCCTTAGAATCCGAGTCAACGGCAGCGTGGCGCAGGGCAGCGAAGGCCTCGATCGTCCATTCCTGCGCCAGGGCTGGGTGGTCGCAACGTAGCAGGCAGGCGAAGCGATCAGTATAGAGCCTGCGCCGAAAGAAGCCCGGTGGCGTGCCACCGGTCTGCCCAACGGCCAGATCGATCTCACCTTGTTCAAGCCGCCGGAGCGCGCCAGTTAGAAACGAGCCGGTGACGATGTCGAGATTAGGCGCGTGCTCGCGCAGCAGGGGTAGGAGAGGCGGCAGCAAGATCAGGGCTTGGTGGTCGGGTATCGCCATTATTGTCTTTGATCGCCATTCCCCCTGGCGGTTCACGATCCCGCGGAGCGCATCCAACACCGGCGGCAGCATTCGGGCCAACCGTTCGGCCTGCGGCGTCGGGACCAAGCCGCTCGAGCCGCGAACCAAGAGGTCGTCATTGAAAATGCCGCGCAGCCTTCTCAACGCTCGGCTCATCGACGGTTGGCTCAAGCGCACGTGCCGAGCCGCATGCGTGACGTTGCGGTGCTCCAGCAGCGCCTCAAGAGACACCAGTAAATTCAGGTCAATGGATGCCAACATTTGCTGTGGCCGTGGGGCGCGAGCGCCCTCGACTATCGGTCGTGGCCGCTCACGCGTGTTTGAAGAAAGCTGCCGACTGCAAGAGAGCTCACCCATGTCTTTTTCCTCTTGTTTTAATGTGGAATGTGCTCATGCTACGTCTTGAGATCTGGCGTGCGGTGTAGGTCGATGCTGCTTAGCCCATCAGCAATGTCGCCAACCTGGTGGTCGACATATTCAATACACGGGGTCTCGTCAGCGAAGCGATGACAGTCGAATACTCGACGGACCCGGGGACGAGAGCCCTCTTGCGCGGATCGGCCAAACTAGTTTGATGTGTGACCGCAGCCGCGAGTTCTTCGCTCCCGTGCCAGCATAATCGGCTACAACCCAACTGGGTAGTTGGCCTGCGGTCATCGCCATCCACCACAGCACATTAACCACGCCTCGGCGAGGCCGGGATGCTGCCCTGATTCAATTGGTCGCGATCAGCCTCGTGCTGGCGAGTCCGCCGCCTCGAGCTTGGCGATAAAGCCGTCGCACCATCGATAGACATCATGCCCGATGAGACTGTGCTTCATTGCCTTCCAACGGTCTTTCCGTTCGTCTGGCGACATGCGAAATGCCTGTTCCGTGGAGGCCGCCACAGCCTCTGGGTCATAGGGATTGACAAGCACCGCTCCCTCCAATTCGCCAGCGGCGCCGGCAAATTGCGAGAGCACGAGGACGCCCGGATTGCTTGGGTCTTGCGCAGCCACGTATTCCTTCGCCACCAGATTCATGCCGTCGCGGAGCGGCGTCACCAGACCAACGCGTGCCAGTCGGTAGAGGCCGGCCAGTTGCAGCGGGCCATGGGACCGATTGGTGTAGTGTACTGGTACCCAATCGATGGTTCCAAGTTCCCCATTGACACTTCCCACCAGTTCGGCGATGTGCTTTTGCAGCGCCAGATAGGCCGGTATTTCCCCCCGGGATTTCGGGGTAATCTGCAGCAGTAGCGTCTTGCGGACGCGATGGCTGTTACGATCAAGGAAGTGGCGAAACGCCACGATGCGCTGATCGATGCCCTTGGAATAATCCAATCGGTCGACACCAATGGCGACGTCACAGCCAGCAGTCCTCTTGTAAACTTCCTGCAGATCCCCGTCGCGCGTCGCTAGCTCTGCGAGGCTCTCGAACTTGGCCGTGTCGATACCGATTGGAAAAACCCCGCAGCGAAACTCCCGCCCTTTGACCAGGCAGCTACGGTCTTTCATGAGACGCCCTAAGTTTCGGCGGCGTAGACATTCGGCGAAGTTGTCAAGATCGTCGTCGGTTTGAAAGCCGACAAGGTCATAGAACGAAACCGCTTCCAGTAATTCTTCGCAGAGCGGCACGGTGGCGAGGATGTCCGCCGGCGGCCATGGTATGTGCAGGAAAAAGCCGATCCGGTTGCGGCAGCCGCGTTCGCGCAGTTCTTTCCCTAGAGGGATCAGGTGATAATCCTGCACCCATATGACGTCGTCCTCGCGGTGGAGCGGCATCAAAGACTCTGCGAAGAGTCGGTTGACGCGGTAGTATCCTGACTTTCTAGCGTCGTTGTATTCGGCGAGGTCGACACGGCAGTGGAAGACCGGCCAAAGAACCCTGTTGGCGAAGCCGTAGTAATATTCGTCCAGATCCTTCTGCGAGAGATCCGCAAGGGCATAGGTGATGCCGTTGGCCTCCTGCATGGTCGGTGACACCTGGTTCTTCTCGGTTTTCACCTTCCCCGACCAGCCCATCCAAAGCCCGCCTCGTTGCTGGAGCGCGGCGTTCAGCGCAATGGCCATCCCGCCCGGGGGCAGTGACCCGTGCTCGTCGGGCAACGCAACCCTGTTGGAGACAATGACCAGTCTGCCGTCTCCACCGTCCCCAACACTCATAATGTTTTTCATGGTCACTCCTGTTGCCTGTCAGCTTTTGGCTTCGATCTCAGCCAAGTTAGTGACGGTCATCAGGTGGGACAATCTCATTAGGCGTATGGTAGAATAGCGCACGCAAATAGGCACTAAGCGGGACAGGAACTGAGCTCGCAAAGCTTCGGTTTTTGGATCATGTTTCTCCCGGCTCGCGATGAGCGCATCAACCTCCCAATTTTCCCAGACCTTTGTCACCACCTCTACGAATTCGCCCGCGCTCTTGTAACCGTCGGCGTGGGTTGGGTGTCGGTCAAAGCCGAAATTCAACGCCGCGACCCCGACCATTTGGCCAGACACGCTTTCATTGGCTGCGATCGGCGGCGGATGCGCCTGGTGCCTCAAACCTGGCCGGCTGACCGAACGGATTGCCTTCCTGCGCAAGCTGGAAATCGACCTTCATCTGGCGGGCATCGATCAACACCGGTGCGGTTGTGCCCTCGATGATTTGAAGAAGCTCTCGGCATCACCGAAAGGAAAGCCAACTGGGCAAACTCTTCGGGAACTCGGCCGCGTCGAGCGGTCGCTCTCCATGATCGAATGCTATTCGAGTCCCGCATTGCGCCGGCGATCTCAGGCCCGGTCGTCCTTGATGGCGCTCAGAGCAACGGCTATGTGAAACGCGGTCGCAAACCCGGCAGGCCGCCGGTTCCACCCGGCCTGAGCAAGCACCCACTCAGGCGTCCCTACCGGAAGTCGGGCGCGCCGTTCGCGGACGTCGATCTGCGGCTGACGGAGAGTGACAAGAATCCTATCGCTGACCTCGTCACGATGCTTAGCGATCCCGCTGCGGCCGGCCCCGGCCAACGAAGCTAGTTCATAGCGGCGGCTCTCTAAGCCGAGGGGTGCCTGACTGAACGGTACCTGGTCGGGCTGGCAATCCCGACCAGGTGACGCCCGATCGGGCTCTCTCGTTGTGGCCGTCCCCACGGCCATGCAACATTTCTACTTTGCTGGCGCCCGACACATCGGCCGAGCGCTAGCCGCCCTGCGTCGAACTGCGCCTGGTCAATCAAGAACAGCGCGGAAGCGGTTACAGGGGGGCATGTCGCGATGCGTTCGTTCGCAGATAGTGCAGTGTTCTGCAAGTCAGCAGCTCCTATGTCGAGATGGCAGCGCCTCGCGGTAGCGCGGGTTCTGCGGGCCGCATCGACCGCCGCGCCTCGCCAGATCGAGCGGCGTAGCCTCCAACATTGGGTTCGCGGTACCGCAGTCCTAGCCAGCGAAGGTCGTGTTCGTCATCCCCGCGGTTCGCGTGCATCCGCCGCTGGCCCATCTAATGCGCCTCGCCCCCGCGGACAGCAAACAGCGAAGCCGCCATGGCCGCGAAAATCTCGCAATGTCAGCTTGATTCTAGGTCCCACCCTCCACTTTTGCGAGGTGATCCGTGCAGGTGCCGGTGGATCATTTCTCACCGAGTTTCAGCCTTTGCTAGGGCCTCCTGCCCTCCCTGCCGCGCGTCACTCTACCCTGCTCGCATCGCTTCACCTCACGCGGGAAACAATGTCGTTACGGGCATCCTGTGCGGCAAATGGCACAGCGATAAGACAGAACGCAGAACGCCATAATGGCGTCCCCCAAGCAATGGGCCTCGAGGATGCGGAGGCTTCGGTCATCCATGAGTTCGATTCCTGCAAGCGGGCCGGCTCTTTAACCAGCCTTCCCTGGCCCTCACGCGCCGGCACTTTCGCCACGGTTACCTCCGGTGTGGAGAAGTTGTCATGTCGCAATCCGCTGTCGGTCAGGGACTGGCACACGGCCAACAAGGCGCGTTCCGGGCCTGACACCGTCAAGCTCGCAGGGCATTCCTAATCAAGTGGTTGCAGCTCCAGTCGGCTTTATGAAGTCGGTGACCGGCCTAAGAAGCTTCCTGATCCCCGCACTGCGACATTATTCCTGACCCGCTCAATTGGATCAGGCTACCCTAACAAAAAGACTCGGCACAATCTGGGTGCCGGGTCTTTAAGGTCACATGTGATTGGGTAGGTGATGTGACGCTTCTTGGCTACGCCCCGCATGATTAACGAGCCGTTAACTGCGCGGCATTCCTCAGCTTCTATTCGGCGAGAAGAGCGACCACATAGGTCTCTTGGCGCCGGGACTAACCCATATGTCCCGGATAATGTGCCGGCGTTATTGCGTTCATGGGTCACTGGATGACGATTTCGCTGTTTAGGGTGTCAGTCAAGAGGGCGCGCTGCATTTGCGTTCGCAAGCTGTCCCATCAGCGAGATGTAATGGCGGAATTTCCTATCTAGGAATCAATGCCCGACCGCACAAACGGGAGTCTGCTTCCGATTTGCTGCCGCCTTCGCCGCGATCTTCGCCATCCGGCTGATTGCCGCCGCAAGCCTGCGCGTGCCATGGCTCGACAGGTCAGAAACTCGGGACGGCTTATGGATGATGCTGGGGACACATTGGCAAGGCTTGTGGTAACCCTATTGCAGAGTCAACCGGGCCAGGGTGACGCAATCAGGGGCTCTCGCATACAACCGGTGTTTGGTTACTCCCGGATCATCTTCGATTTAAATCAAATACGTCTAAGGATATTGACGATTGCGCGACCCTCACCTCGTAGACGGCTAAGGCGGGCGGCAACTGAGAGGGTAAAATGACAAGCGATTTTTCCGCCGCGCGAGTGCATCTAGATCGAGCGTATCATTATCTGCGAGGTGATGACCCGATGAGCCGGAGGGGGCGCGAAGCCTTGGATTTGCTAATTGAGGCAGTTGCCGGCGAGGAGTTCAAGCAGCCGAGCCAAAACGCGGACGTGCTAATGTTTCCGATTGGGCGTCGCTTCTGAGGCGATCTCCAAGGTGGCAATCATGAACGCCCGTCAAGGCATGAGCCGAGTCGGCAATCGAATGGGAGTCCGAGGCCTATCGCTCACAAACTTCGGAATTTCGCTGCGCCTATTGTCATCGGCGGCAGCTATTCCGGAATGGCCGCCGCCCGGAAGTTCCGCCGCGCCCGCGCCAGGTTCCTGGTGATCGACGCCGGGTTGCGGCCGAACGCTTTTTCCAGCCATTTGCCTGCCTTCCTGTCCCAGGACGGCGTCGATCCGGCCGAGATCAGGAACGGTCGCCTGATTAGCTTTCGCGCTACGCGACGCCCTTGTACGACGGAACGGCCGAACGGGTCAGAGGAGCCGCGACGGTTTTGGGTCCTACTCGCTGACGGCCCTCCGCGGAGGGCCGTCGAGTCTTTTTCGCTGCCGGCGTTTGAGATGCGCTGCCAAGGGTCAATGAGCTGGCGGAGATATTGGGGAACAGCTTTTCACCGACCCTGCTGTATGGCTGTAACTTTCTCGGGACGGCTCGGCGTGATTGCTGCCGATCCTGCTCGGTCCACCAGGCACTTCGTGTGTCCGAATGAGACCCGCTGCTTTGCCCTGCGGGGCGAATGCCATTTTTCCAAATCATTGCATATATTCGTGCTAGGAAGGTCCGAATTGCAAACGAAAACAATGGGGCGAGGCTTATGATGTTGAGCTGTAGCCGAGGCAAATCGCCTGCACAGCTTTTCCGCTATCTATCGGCCAAGTGGCCTGCGGCGTTCAATCCGAAAGCGCCCAGGCCGCTCAAGATCGGCATCCATCATGACATTCGGGTGCTTGACGGCGAACTGTCTGATGATGAATTAAGGAGAGCCCTGCTGGCGTATACCAAGATGGCCAAATACTTGGCGAGACTGAATGCCGGCGCTCCACGGGTCAATCTCGATGGCAAGCCGGCCGGCGTGGTCTCGGAATGCGGACGCGGCGACCGCCAAGGCTTTGCTTTACGCCCGCAAGGACAAACAAAAGGGCAAGCAAACGCCGGAGCCAAGGGTAGAGCGCTCAAGCGCCACCCAAACCAAAACTGAAGCGAACCGCCGTCTTCAAGGCGAAGAATACGGCCGACAGCCCGACCGGCATAGTCGTTGAGACGAAGCGTCGCCGGTCATTCCGAAAACCGATGACTTGATCGCCGCTGAGCGATGGGTCGTGCCGACCGGGACAGCCCTCAGGGTCGGAGCACATGGCGCCCCGCGCCAATCCGAATTGCCGCGATCGCAATGGAGTTGCCGCATTCGCGCTGGCGAAACGGAGTGGTCGGTCAACCCTTCTTCGGGATGAACGAAGGCCGGATGCTATTCCGATGGTCGGTCTGGCCACCGCCGCGACCTCTATCGTTCGGGATGGCAGTTAGGTCGATGCCGGCCCAGATTGACTGTGGCCGCTTCACGAGCCCACGCTTCTGTTTGATCTCGACGGCAAGGGGCCGCTGCTGCCTCATGCTCTCGGCTACTTGGGGAGGTGCGAACATTATCTAGGCCGATTGCACGTTTTCGCCACCGCTCCCTCATACTCATGAAAGGGTTCGAATCGTTGATTGTCTTCGAAGCCCCGACGCCAGCGGCTCTCCGCCGTATCCGTGCCCGCGCTCGCTTCTAGTCCAGCTTTCACGACCAGCGCTACTACGGCCATACGGTCGGTGTACGCGCCGAACATTTCCGGCCGGATCCGACTTCAAGGAAAAGGGCGGCATCGCTGCCGCCCTCGAGATTGTTGAGGGTGCGTGGACCTTAGAAATCCATGCCGCCCATACCACCCATGCCGCCGCCAGCCATGCCGGCAGGCATGCCGCCGCCAGCCGCCTCCTTCTTCGGAGCCTCCGCGATCATGGCTTCGGTGGTGACGAGCAGGCCGGCGACCGAGGCCGCGTCCTGGAGAGCCGTGCGCACGACCTTGACCGGATCGACGATGCCCATGGCGATCATGTCGCCATACTCGCCGGTCTGGGCGTTGTAGCCGAAGGTCGCGCCCTTGTTTTCAAGGATCTTGCCGGCAACAATCGAGGCTTCCGCACCGGCGTTCGAGGCGATCTGGCGGGCCGGAGCCTGCAGCGCACGACGAACGATGTTGATGCCGGCGGCCTGGTCGGCATTGACGCCGGTGGCGTTGATGCTCAGCGAAGCGCGCAGCAGGGCGACGCCGCCGCCCGCGACAATGCCTTCTTCGACGGCCGCACGGGTCGCGTTGAGGGCGTCATCGACGCGGTCCTTCTTTTCCTTGACTTCGATCTCGGTCGCACCGCCGACGCGGATCACCGCAACGCCGCCGGCGAGCTTGGCCAGACGTTCCTGCAGCTTCTCCTTGTCGTAGTCCGAGGTGGTCTCTTCGATCTGCTGCTTGATCTGGGCGACGCGGCCCTGGATCTCGGCCTTCTTGCCGGCGCCGTCGACGATGGTGGTGTTCTCCTTGGAGATCGACACCTTCTTGGCGCGGCCGAGCATGTTGAGGCCGACGTTCTCGAGCTTGATGCCGAGGTCTTCCGAGATAACCTGGCCACCGGTGAGGATGGCGATGTCTTCCAGCATGGCCTTGCGGCGATCACCGAAGCCCGGCGCCTTGACGGCGGCGATCTTCAGGCCACCACGTAGCTTGTTGACGACCAGCGTAGCCAGAGCCTCGCCTTCGACGTCTTCCGAGATGATGAGCAGCGGCTTGGAGGTCTGCACGACGGCTTCGAGAACCGGCAGCATGGCCTGCAGGTTGGAGAGCTTCTTCTCGTGCAGGAGGATGTAGACGTCCTCGAGCTCGGCAACCATCTTGTCAGCGTTGGTGACGAAGTAGGGCGAGAGGTAGCCGCGGTCGAACTGCATGCCTTCGACGACTTCCAGCTCGGTTTCGGCGGTCTTGGCTTCCTCAACCGTGATGACGCCTTCGTTGCCGACCTTCTGCATCGCTTCGGCGATCATCTTGCCGACCGACTCGTCGCCATTGCCGGCGATGGTGCCGACCTGGGCAACCTCTTCCGAGGTCTTGATCTTCGTGGCGTTCTTGATCAGCGTCGAGACGACGTCCCTAACCGCGAGGTCGATGCCGCGCTTCAGGTCCATCGGGTTCATGCCGGCCGCAACCGCCTTGTGGCCTTCCTGGACGATCGACTGTGCCAGAACGGTCGCGGTCGTGGTGCCGTCGCCGGCGATGTCGTTGGTCTTCGACGCGACTTCGCGGATCATCTGCGCGCCCATGTTCTCGAACTTGTCGGAAAGTTCGATTTCCTTGGCGACGGTGACGCCGTCCTTGGTGATGCGCGGGGCGCCGAACGACTTGTCGATGACGACGTTGCGGCCCTTGGGGCCGAGCGTGACCTTCACCGCGTCGGCGAGGATGTTGATGCCGTGAAGCATGCGTTCGCGGGCATCACGGGAGAATTTTACGTCTTTGGCAGCCATGTTTAACTCCTGGGCATTTCGCCCGAAATTCAGATTGGATGGTGCGGATGAAGGGCGGCGGCGTGTCAGCCGATGATGCCCATGATGTCGGATTCCTTCATGATCAGAAGGTCTTCGCCATTGAGCGTGACTTCGGTGCCCGACCACTTGCCGAACAGGACGCGGTCGCCGGCCTTGACGTCCAGCGGGACGAGCTTGCCGGCTTCGTCGCGGGCGCCGGAACCGATGGCGGTTATCTCGCCTTCCTGCGGCTTTTCCTTAGCCGTATCGGGGATGATGATCCCGCCCGCGGTCTTGGATTCGGATTCGACCCGACGAACGGCCACGCGGTCATGAAGCGGCCGGAAATTCGACTTTGCCATTTTGGATATCCCTGGTGCGGAGGTTGAACGGTTCTTCGTTGCCGAAGCCTGGGTTAGCACTCGCCAGTGGGGAGTGCTAACGTGGCGGTGAGATAGGCTGTAGGTTCGTCCTGGTCAAGACGGATGAGCGGACGGCCGAAGAGCCAAAAGATTTGGAATCGGCCCGGAAGCCTGGCCCCATTGCGGCGCATCCCAATGCCTTAGCGCGTTTCGGCCGGCAGCTCTGGGCCGACTTTTGTGTCTTATTTGGAATGTGAAATTATGTGAAATTAACGGCCGAGCAGTCGGCCGGAATCGACGGCGAGCCGAACAGTCTTGAGCTTTTTGCAATTCATCCCTAACCTGGAGTTGCATCGCCCAAAGGAGCGTTTCTCGCTTCGAGCGGGCTGTTGCCGACGATGATCGGAATGTCGCCTTGAGGATGATATTCCCCTCGGTCCGGGTAGCCTGTCGAAGCGAAATCTTCGACCAGTTGTTCCCGGAGCCCGATATCGTGATGAAATACACAGACGTTGAACCAGGTCTTCAAGACGAGGTCCCTTGGTCGGAAAGCCTGACCGCCTACGACAAGCAGCACTTCAAGACTTACTTTAGGTTCCTGGACGCCTCCGCCGACGATGCCAGTTATGAGGAGATGGCGCAGGTCATCCTCGGCATCGATCCGGCGGAAGAGCCGGTGCGCGCGCGAAAAGCAGCGCGAAGCCATCTCGATCGGGCGAACTGGATGATGACCACCGGTTACAAGGAGTTGTTCGCGTAAATAAGGGTGAACGGGCGGCGACACACGCTGCTTGTTCAGACGTGATCACGGCCGTCCGCCACAAGAATGGCATGACATCCGGGCCTGCGGGATACGTCTATTCATTGTCAAACTCCGCTGCTCGTACAGGCAGAATGTTCGCTGCGCCGATGCGTCTGGCGTGGCCATGCAGGTCAGCGGCGGCCGCTCGTCATACCTGGCCGGCGCAGCTAAGGCGGAGAAGATGAAGCCGTGTTCTGAGGCTGTGCTCGGCTTCTTCTGTCATGAAATTCTCCGGTTGGCTTGAAGGCAGCAGGCGAAGCCTCGCGACATAGTAATGGTTGTGGCTGAAGGCAAGAAATGTCTCGGCAGCATAAGTATCGTCATAAACTATTACTAATACGCGTTCGCCCCGGAAATCGTTTCGGCTGCTAGGCGCCGGAACCGATATATGCAGCCATGCCGTCTTGAGCTTTTGTAATTCCGAAAGCAACGTGAAATGAGGTTTTGGGCAAACGCCCGGGCTCGCAAGCTTCAGTGCACCAAGATGATCAGGCCTCGTGGTCTACTGGCATGTCGTTGAGATGTCATCCTTGCTGACCTATATGCCGTTGTGCGTCGGGCGTTCTCCTCCCATTGCGTCCGGCGCGTTCCCCTCTGGAGGTTTTTGCCCTCTTGCTTGGCCGGGTGCTGCAAGCCCGGCCCTTTTCTTGCGCGCCAGAGGCGATGAAGCTCATCAGCGGCTACGAACACGGCGTGACCCGCCCAACTTGCGAACCGGAAGGGATCGCCTGCACGTCCGCACTGCAACCCGCTCTGTGGTCCAGGGCGGATACATCATTTGCCGGGAATATCCGCTCAGACGAGCGAATTGGATGATAATACCAGCGTACCTGAAATACCGGCCGCGAACGGTGCCTCATATGACGGGCCCACCGTCTTGCTGACCAGGCAAAGTCGGCATCTCACTATCGGCCGTCCGCCAGATCCAGGAATCGAACTCCGGTCGCGACGCGATCAGTTCGCTCAGCTATGTGCCATCGGAAGAAGGGGGACGATATAGAGGCCAACCGGCCGCGGCTGTGTCTGCAATATCGCCGTCGCGGTTGGCCTGTCCAATGGTAGATTGTAGCGCAGTCCTTTCATGCTTCGCTCCCTGGTCCTTGCAAGGGCGTCGACCAGCTTCTTTTCATAGGCGGACTCGTAAGGCACCCAATTCTCCGCCACGACCATGATGGCCATTTCCTCGATCACCGCCAGCCCCGCCGGGGTCAACCCGAAGGTGGCATCGCGACTAGATGCGATGCCTCATCCGCGCTCCAGAGTGCCATCTCGGTTTCAAAGCGGGTTTGAAGCCGACGATGAAGACTCTCATCCAACAGGAACACGAACCCCGGCATGTGCTTGACGATCAACTTGTGACCGCCCCGAGCCGGGCTGAACTCCTTGACCTCGCCGACCAGGATCATCAGCTTTCTGGGGCCGCTCTTCGGGGGCAGCGCAGGTGCAAGCGCCTGCCCGCGCCTTTGCTCGATCGCGATTTTATCGGCGGACCGGAACGGCTCGGGCACAAACAGGATTTCGCTCGGCGCTCGCCCTTGACCGTCATCTGGCCAGCGGCCTCGACGAGGTGCCAACGGATATTCCACCAATGCCGTTTGCCAGCCCATCGTGACGTCCAGACCGTCAGCTCCGCTTCGTGCCAGAGGTAATGGAGCAGGCCTCGCAGCGAGAGTTTCCTGGTGTCTCCGACCACGCTGTTCGAGCCTACGGCGCCAGCTGCCGGCACAGATCGCGTGCCGACCTTCGACAGCCGAAAGTCCAGCATCAGCGCGGCCATGCCGCTCTCGGAATCGACCTGGATAGCGCTGCCCATCAGCACGCCGAGGCCGGACAGTTCGTCGGGCGGCTCGTAAGAGGAACAGGACGGATCATGGCTGCCACCCGACAGCGGCATCCGCTTGACCATGTATTGGTCGCCAACCTGCGCAATATACATCGCCGGGCAGGGCTCTTTGCACAAGCAAAGCGGTCGCAGCTTTCTGCGGTATGCATCCGCAAGCGCAGCCTGTAGATCAGACGGCAATGCGAGGTTTCAGACTTGCTGACCAGGTGATCGAGGGGGCGGCCCTCCGTTGCTCCGGACGCCGCCGCATCCCCACGCCCATTGAGTCATGCTTTTGCCATCGAAAACGGGCTGTTTGCCACGGCATACACGCGCATCACCGCCGAGATCATCGCTGCAATCGAAGAAGGTGCAGGTGATTGGGGCGCGTCGTGGTTCCAAAACGGAAACCAGCGCCGCCGGCCCGACCAACGTCGCATCAGGCAGGCGCTGCCGCGGCATCAACACCGTGGCGCTGCGGGTCGCAGCCATCGTCAACGGTTACAGCGATGGCCTGTGGACACCTATCGACAATGGCAGGACGCCGGAGCGCAGGTGTCGGTTCCGGCATGTGAGGACCGGCGCCGCCCTTGCCTGGGAGAGATTACCGGCGCACACGGGACGGCTCAGTCTGGCTTCCGCGCGGGCCGGCGCGATGCTGATGACAAGGAAGGCGACGCCCCTGCTTCAGGGCGTATCCTCGGATGGCGGGCGCCGGTGACGGCCTCGAAGATTGAAGTGCCCCCGCGCGCGCATTCGTTGTGTCGCGACAGCCACGCTCCAACCAGGAACGGCTACCGGGCGGCCCCTTTGTGGGGACGCAGATAGATAGGACATCGCGGCCGTGAACCAGCGATCGGATTAGGGCAACGTGAGTCTCAGAATGCAACAAGGCCAAGTCCTTCACGGAGGCCGGCAACAGACTTGAGGCAGAATTCCTAGGCTTGCGTCGCGACATCCCGGATAGGGAGCATCGTGTCTTTCACTATCTTCGAATTCCGGAGCCCTTTGGTTTCCCCAACTGGGCTGTCCAAATTTGCCGTCGAAATTTACTTTTTCCGAATTGTTCGGTGCTAGGAGATCAACACGCAGCTACTACTCTAGGGCGGGAGTGAAAGAGTGATGCAGCGTCTGTCAGCCGCAAGGCTCGGTGACCTGTTGGCGGGAGACCTGCGTGTTTTTGGCGGGCCCTCGACGATCGAACCACTTGCCGGCCGTATCAGGGCGGAGCAGGTCAGTATCGTGCTTCGCAACACGCTTCTTGCCATGGTTGCGAACATCCTCAATGCGGCCACTTTTGTCATGGCGTTTTGGGGCTCGCCTGACCAAACCAAAGCCATCCTCTGGGCGAGTGTGATCATCGTCGCCGCTGGTTTCGTCGGCCTAAGAGCGAGATCATCATTTCAGTCCGTCAAACCAAGATCGGTGTCTCGCCGGACAACGCAAAACCTGGTGCGGAACGCCTTCTTGTTCGGCACCTGGTGGGGAGCACTTCCCGTTCTGTTCTTCAGCGGGGCAACAAGTGCCGCCCAGGTCGTCATTACCTGCCTGAGCGCGGGGATGATCGCAGGCGGCGCCGCTTCCTTTTACACGATTCCTATTGCGGCCATCGCGTATACGCTACCGATCTTCGTCGGTTCAGCGGTGGCGATCGTGTGGGTGAAAGACGCGGTCAACCTGCCCGTCGCAATCCTGATGGTGAGTTACGCCATCACGCTGTTTCGTGCCGTGCTTGCTCACGCCTTCGAATTTACCCAGCGCTTTATTCTGCAGGCGGAAAGCGAAAATGCCATTCGCAGGGATGTTCTGACGAGACTGCCAAACCGGTTCAGCTTCAACGAGCGGCTGGAGAACGCGTTGGTGGACGCAAAGCAGTTTGACCAGCACTGTGCGTTGCTTTTGTTCGATCTTAACAATTTTGCCGAGGTGAATGATCGCTTTGGCCGAGCCATGGCGGATGCCCTTTTGGTCGAAGTGGCTGCGAGACTTCGGAGATCGACGCGGGAGAGCGATGGCATTGCCAGATTGGAGGGCGGCGAATTTGCAATAATTGCTACGCGCGATATCAGGCCAGATCAGATCAGGTCCTTGGCCAAACAGATCGTAGATGCCATGTGCGCGCCGTTCTTGATCGAAAAGCGCGAAATATATTGCAGGGTCTCTATAGGTATCGCTTTGGCCCCCGCTGACGGTTTGGATACCAACCAACTCCTGCGGTGCGTCGACACCGCGCTATACAGGGCCAAGACGCCGGGGGCGGGCTCCATCCAGTTTTTCAGCCCAGGCGACGATGAAGCTGCTGCAAGGCGCCATGCCCTTGCACGCGATCTCCCATCTGCGCTGGCCAATGACCAGCTTTGGCTCGCATTTCAACCCTTTCTCGACCTCGGGAGCGATCGCATCCGAGGTTTTGAAGCGCTTCTGCGGTGGCAGCATCCGACCCTTGGCCCTATCCCTCCGTCGGAGTTCATATCCATCGCTGAAGAAACGGGTTTGATTCACGCCATCGGACACTGGGTCGTCAAAACAGCTTGTTTGGCAGCGGCGCGCTGGCCGCGCGACTTGCGGGTATCCGTCAACTTGTCGGTAATGCAGCTTAAGAACAAGGCCTTGCTGGATGGAATTGTAGCGGCCTTGGCTGAAGCCGGTTTGGAGCCCCGAAGACTCGAGGTCGAGATCACAGAAACGGTGCTGATTTCGAATTTTGAAGAAACGATTTCGTTATTACAGTCGTTAAGTTCATTATCTGTGACAGTTGCTCTTGACGATTTTGGCACCGGCTATTCATCCCTCACTTACCTCCGTAAATTGCCTCTTTCGCGGCTCAAGATCGACCGATCTTTTGTCCAGGATATGCTGGCCGATGCGGATTGCGCCGCCATTGTAAGATCATTGATTGAGTTGGCGCATGAGCTTCGAATTGAGGTGACAGCCGAAGGCGTGGAAACTCTCCACCAGCTCGACTACCTGCGCCGCGTCGGATGTGATGAAGCTCAAGGCTATTTAATCGGGAAACCTGACCGGATTGACGACATTCCTGGCATTGCTGCGAAGCAGTTTGGTCAGGAGCTAGGTGTTTGAATAGCAGGACCGGCATCTTAACCGGCGATGGTCTGGTTACCTCCTATCTCGATGAGAACGGCCGCCTTGGCCGTCGCCCACGTATGTGACGCTGGCGCGGCACATCGAGAAGGCATTGCGTCGAGATTTCGCGATCACGGCCGGAATTGCGCCCGGCTCGGGAAGAAGACGAATCTTGCCTAGGCCGCGTAATCGCCTTTGAGGGCGCAAGAGATGACCGGATTTGAGAGACGAGATGATTCAAAGCGGATTTGCCGCTTAAGCGCTTTATTCAAGTTTTGGGCGTAGATTTCTCCCCAACGGGGTGATCATCCTGCCTGGGGGAAGAGCATGTTGAAAGTCTACACTTGCATTGCGACGCAGCATGATTTGCGTCTGGTTGCGCTGGCCGCCTTCATTTGCGCCCTGGCTTCCTTCACGGCCGTGAACCTCCTACACCATGTCGGGCGCAGTGAAAGCGAGATGCGACGGATCTGGCTAGCCGTCGCCGCGGTCGCCACCGGCTTCGGCATCTGGGCGACGCATTTCATAGCTATGTTGGCCTTCCAGCCCGCCGTACCGAGCGGCTACAACATCGCCTTGACGATCATGTCGTTGCTGGCCGCGATCGCTTTGACCGGCACGGGTCTCACGATCGGCATCTCGCCACGCGTTCCACATGGACGCTGGATCGGCGGTGCGATCGTCGGAGGCGGCATCGCGGTGATGCACTACACTGGCATGGCCGCATTCGAGATCGCGGGCCGCGTCGTGTGGGATGTGCCGCTCGTCGCCGCCTCAATCATTCTTGGCGGGCTGTTCGGCGCGGCCGCACTGCCGGTTGCCCTTCACTCCAACACGCTCAAATGGAAGGCGCTCGGTGCCCTCGTGTTGACGGTAGCGATTTGCAGCCACCATTTCACGGCGATGGCCGCGGCGGCAATCATGCCAGACCCGCGCATTGTTCTTTCCGCAACGGCGTTGCCGGCGGACTGGATGGCGGCTGGCGTAGCCCTCGTTTCGATCCTCATCATCCTCTTGGCCATCATCGGCCTCGCCCTCGATGTGCGCGATCTCCGTCGCGCTGGCGAGGCAGCGCGTATGCAGGAACTGGCCGACGCGGCCGTCGAGGGGCTGATCGTGTGCAACGAAACCGAGATCGTGGCAGCCAATCGCAGTTTCGCCGCGCTTGCCTGCGTCGACGGCTCTCAGCCGGTCGGACGCCCGCTCGCGTCCTTCTTTCCCACCGTTTCCCAAGGCGAGTTCACGGGCACTGCGCAAACGCCGCTTGAGGTGGGGCTCCGCGCGACGGATGGCAGCATGGTCCCGGCGGAGCTGATCCGGCACAGCATCCTCTATGCCGGCAAGCCGCATCAGGTGTTTGCCGTGCGCGATATCCGCGGGCGCAAGCGGGCGGAGGAGGAAATTCACTTCCTTGCCCACCACGATCCCTTGACCAAGCTTCCGAACCGCACGAGCTTCAACGAAAAGCTGGAGGCCGAGCTTACGGCACATCTCGACACTGAGCGGTGCCTTGCCGTGCTCTTCCTCGATCTCGACCGCTTCAAGGAGATCAACGACCTCTTCGGCCACCTTGTCGGAGACGCCGTGCTGCAGTGTGTGGCCGAGAAGATCAGGGGCGTCCTTAAGCCCGGGCAAATGGTTGCGCGCTTGGGCGGCGACGAGTTCGCTGTGATTGTTCCCGGTCTGCCGAGCGCGGGCTATGCGACGCGCACTGCTGAGGCCATCCTGGACGCATTCAACGACACAGGCGGCAACCTGCCCGCCGGCGTCACCATCGGCACCAGCATCGGCATCGCCGTATTCCCGAACGATGCACCCGATCGGGAGACGCTTTTGAGCCATGCCGATGCTGCGCTCTATGAGGCCAAAATGCAGGGGCGTGGCCTTTATTGCGTTTTTGAGCCGGCCATGGGTGAGCATCTGCGCGATCGCCGTCAGTTCGAGCACGACATCCGTCACGCGATCTCGCGCAAGGAACTCCGCCTCGTCTATCAACCGCAGGCGCAACTCGTGTCCAACGAGGTCTTCGGTTTCGAAGCGCTGCTCCGGTGGGATCATCCTGAACGCGGCGCCGTTCCGCCGGCGGTGTTCATCCCGATCGCTGAAGAGTGTGGCGCCATTCTAAAGATCGGTGAATGGGTGCTGCGGACCGCCTGCGCCGAGGCGGCAAGCTGGCAACAACCGCTAGCAATCAGCGTCAACGTTTCGGCCATGCAACTCCATGGCGGGAATTTGTCCGAGTTGGTCGGCGCAGTGCTGAAAGAGACCGGTCTCGATCCATTCCGCCTCGAGCTGGAAATTACCGAAACTTGCCTGATCAAGGACATGGGGCGCGCGCTCGCCGCGCTGCGCCAGCTCAAAAGCCTTGGGGTCCAAATCGCAATGGATGATTTTGGCACCGGGTACTCGTCGCTGTCGAATTTGCGGGCCTTCCCGTTCGACAAGATCAAAGTCGACCAGTCTCTAGTGCGGGCGGTCGATAGCAGCGTCGAGGCGGCTGCCGTCATGCGTGCTGTCTTTGGCCTCGCCCGGGGCCTCAAGCTCCCCGTCTTGGCAGAGGGCGTCGAAACGGACGCGGAATTGACCTTCCTTCGTGGAGAAGCCTGTGATGCGATCCAGGGTTATCTTCTCGGCCGACCTTGCCCGATTTCCGACTTCGCTCAGCACACGATCGGCAATGGTAGGGCAGCCGCTTCCCGGCGGCTGGGGAACCACGAACTGCGCGTGATCAAGAACAGCGCGGCTTAGTGCGGAAGCGGGTCGCACGCTGCAAGTCACGCGCTGCTACGAGCCGCTCGAGCTGCGGTGATCGGCAAGGTCACGATCGACGAGGTGAGGAAAAAGGTTCGATGCCAGCAGTGCAAGAGCCGCGAGTGGATGAGCGCAGAGCTATTCCACCCAACCGGAGCAGCACACGATCCGCCTCCGGCGCTCGGCGTTGGGAGATCTGGCGGGACGAATAGGAAAAAGGGCCGGCGCCGTTTGGTGGAGGTTGCCTGAAATGGACGCCGGCTAGGATAGGAGTGTACGCAGCACCCTTAGCTGAGTCTTGACGCTAAGTCACCTGCGGCAATTTGGGATGGACCGGCCCTCTAGCGGGGTAGGTCAGCACGCGCCGGGCTGACCGGGGGGGGCACGTAAGCGAAACATGGCAGCGGCTGACGATATACAATACGCCATTGCTAATGCCACCGACCATGGCCCAGTGGCAAAACTGTTCCGGGTCAGCAACCTGGCTTCTCACCCAAATCGACGCCGACGGCGACACCCTGTTCGGCCCGTGCGACCTCGGCTTAGGCTTCCCCGAACTCGGCAGCGTCAGCCTCGCCGAGCTTGCAAGCGTCAAGGGGCGGCTTGGCCTCGGCATTGAGCGCGACCTCTGGCTCAAGGCGCGCTTTCCGCTCTCGTTTGCGCCCAAGCAGCGTGCAGCGCCGGCCACATCACCGAAGCCGAGCGGCTCTGCAACGGCAGAAGCCCTTGGCAACCCCATTCCAAGCTTCCGCCGAACACGGCGGAGCAAGAGCGCCGATAAGGCAAGCTTACCGGACACGAACGTCGTTCGACACCCCCGGCGTATTATGGCCAAAATCATTGCGAAAAGCGCCGCCATGATTGATCGTGCTTTCGATGATTCTCCGCCCCAAATCCTCTCCGCACCATCATAGTCCGCTTGCCGGCGGTCCTGCAACTGCCCCGATGGTTTCCGTGCCATCCCGGCTGCGCCGTGCCATCCCGGCTGCGCAAAGCCTTGCGGGGAAAGATGTTGAGGAGGTCGCGCTCGCCGCCGGCGCCGCCCTCGGTGCCCTCGACGCAGTGGTCCGCGGCAGGAGCGGTGGGCCGGCGCCTGGCGGCAGCGGCTGGCGCTTGCCGCCGCCGCGGCGACGGTCAAGCAGGCGGGCCGTGTCGAGGACGAAAGCGCGCTCCGCGACGCCGTGCTGCTCACGCGACCGGGCGATTTTTTGTCCGTCGGTCACGGCGCGGCAGGCAGGCCGCGGCGAGGATGAAGCAGCATTGCGTGACGCCGTGCTGCTCGCCCCGCCCGGGCGATGTTGTCCGTCGGCCCTGCCGGTCTTTTGCTGCTCGCCTGGCGCCGGCTGGCAACCAGGCCTGCCGCTGATCTCCACGCGGAGAAAAACCTCGCCGTCGTGCTGAAAGAGTTCGGCTATGCCCGCGACGACAAGGTGGTCGGCGACCTTGCGGCCGATCTCCGGCATCTCTGCGTCGGCACCGTCGCAAGCGGCGCGCTACGGCCGCCGAACGATGCGGCTTCGGAAATGCGGTAGGATGCTGGCTCGCCGACGCGCTTTGGCGCACCGGCTGGTGTGAGTACATGCGGTGGTCGCTGCAGGGCGCCGATGCGGCTTTAGGCACAAGCGCCGGCCCGTGTCGATCGGCAGCCAGCTCTGTGGCGACAAGCATTTGGATAAATCCTGAGCGTGCGAAAGTCTGCTTGCCACGCAGGCGCGCGCCGCGCTGCGCGCCGTCGATCTTTTCACCGAGCTCGAGCGCCGCGCGGACCGGCTGCGTTCGCCCGAACTTCCTTAATGCGTCCACAAATGCCCGACTCCTTCGGAGTTCACGTACCATTTCCCTCCGCTATGACGAAGCAATCCGGTCTTTACTTCCATTCGGTTTTCCTGTCTCCCAGGTCGAAATCGCAGGGCAATTTCGAATTCGCGGCCGCAGGTTGATAGCGACAGCTTCTACGTGTTCAGGTGGTAACCGCCGGGCTGTTGCGACCTGAGGTCGGCCGCCGCTGTAAAGTCCGGGATCGTTGCGAACCAGTTCGACACCTACTTGTCGAGCATCGCGGCTTCGCCGCGCAGCAAAGGGTCTAAGACGGGACTGTTCAAGCGTTGCGGCGCTTACCTTCGACGAGATCGACGACCGCACGAGCGGCATCAAGGACATGCGTGCCAGGGCCGAATATGGCGGCGACCCCATGGTCCATCAGGAACGGATAATCCTGCCGCGGCACCACCCCACCGCACACGACGATGATGTTTTCAGCGCCTTTTGCTCTCAGCGCCTCGACGAGTTGCGGCAACAGGGTCTTGTGTCCGGCCGCGAGCGATGACGCGCCGATGACATGGACCTCAGAGGCCACGGCCATGCTTGCCGCTTCCTCAGGCGTTTGGAACAGCGGCCCGGCGACCACATCGAAGCCGAGATCGCCGAACGCCGATGCGATTACTTTGGCACCGCGGTCATGGCCATCCTGGCCGAGCTTGGCTACCATCAACCTCGGCCGGCCGCCAAGCGAGACGGAGACGTTTCTGATCCGCGACGCCAGCGTTTGGTATTCCGGCTCGTCCTGAAAGGCGGTGCCGTAAACCTTCGAGATCACCTCTGGGACAGCCGCGTGATCACCGAAAGCACCGCGCAGAGTGTCGGAAATCTCGCCCACGGTCGCGCGAGCGCGCACAGCGTGGACCGCTGCCTGAAGTATATTGCCCTTGCCGCTGGCCGCGGTCTCACCGAGCACGGCAAGGGCTGCGTCAACGCGCTTGGGGTCGCGCTGACGCTTTGTTTGTTCCAGACGACGGAGCTGCGCCTCACGCACCGCCGCATTGTCTATCTCAAGACTTTCGATCCGGGCCTCGGTCTCCAGCCGGTATTTGTTGACACCGACGATCACCTCGTCTCCGAGGTCGATCGCCGCCTGGCGGCGGGTCGCCGCCGTCTCGATCATGCGTTTTGGCAAACCGGCGATGACGGCTTTTGTCATGCCGCCGATTTCCTCGATTTCCTCAATGAGCGCCCATGCCTTGGCGGCAAGTTCGGCAGTCAGGCTTTCGACGTAATAGGAGCCGGCCAGCGGATCGACAACCTTGGTCACGCCGGCTTCGTGTTGGAGAATAAGCTGCGTGTTTCGCGCGATGCGCGCCGAAAACTCTGTCGGCAGTGCGATCGCCTCGTCGAAGGAGTTGGTGTGGAGTGACTGCGTGCCACCGAGCACCGCGGCGAGCGCCTCGTAGGCGGTCCTTACGATGTTGTTGTAGGGATCCTGCTCTTGCAACGACACGCCCGATGTCTGGCAGTGTGTGCGCAGCATCAGCGATGCCGGCTTCTTCGGTTGGAACTCATCCATGATCCGCGACCACAAAAGTCGCGCTGCCCGCAATTTGGCGGCCTCCATGAAGAAATTCATGCCAATGGCGAAGAAGAACGAGAGCCGTCCGGCAAAATCGTCGACGTCGAGGCCCTTCTTCAACGCCGCGCGGACATATTCGCGCCCATCGGCTAGGGTGAAGGCGAGTTCCTGCACGAGCGTCGCGCCGGCCTCCTGCATGTGATAGCCGGAGATGGAGATCGAGTTGAACTTCGGCATCTCCTTTGCGGTGTACTCGATGATGTCGGCGACGATGCGCATCGAGGGTTCGGGCGGGTAGATATAGGTGTTGCGGACCATGAACTCCTTCAGGATGTCATTCTGGATGGTCCCGGAGAGCTCGCCGCGCGGGCAGCCTTGTTCCTCGCCGGCGACGATGAAGCAGGCAAGGATCGGGACGACCGCTCCATTCATGGTCATGGAGACAGACATCTCTTTCAGGGGAATGCCGTCGAACAGGATCCTCATATCCTCCACCGAGTCGATCGCAACACCGGCCTTCCCGACATCCCCCTCGACGCGAGGATGATCTGAATCGTAGCCACGGTGGGTGGCAAGATCAAAGGCTACTGATAGCCCCTTCTGTCCGGCGGCGAGCGCCTTGCGGTAGAAGGCGTTGGATTCTTCCGCTGTCGAGAAGCCGGCATATTGCCGAATTGTCCACGGACGCCCGGCATACATGGTTGCCCGCGGCCCGCGCAGGAACGGTTTTATCCCGGGCAGCGTGCCGAGGTGGCCGGCCGTATCGAGATCGGCTTCGGTGTAGAGCGATTTGACCGCAATGCCTTCCGGCGTGTCCCAGACCAAGCTGTCGAGCGACGCCTTGATTTCGTGCTCGGCGAGTTTTCGCCAGTCCCCGTAGGCTGCGCAGTTGGTCATTTGTCCTATCCTTAATCAAATTCCATGATCAGTTCATCGACAGCCATGTTCATGCCGGCAGTCGCGACGATGTGCTTCACCGTGCCCTTGCGTCCGGCGCGCAGCACGTTCTCCATTTTCATCGCTTCCACCGTTGCAAGAATCTGGCCAGCCTCGACGGGCTCTCCTTCGCAAACGGCAATCGTGGTGACTACACCGGGCATCGGGCAAAGCAGCAGCTTGGAGGTGTCCGGCGGCTGCTTCTTCGGCATCAATCGCGCCAGCTCGGCGATAGGTGGGCTGCGTACATGGGCGACAACATCCATTCCGCGCCAGCGCAGTCGGTAGCCGGTTCCTGATCGCGACGTTTTGATCGACGTGGTCTTAGTGCCAATTTGAAAGTGCCCGATATGCCGTCCCGGCAGCCAGTCGCTTGCGACGCTCAGCACCGAACCGTCGTCGAATGACACCGCGGTTCCGTTTTCTTGGTCGTGCATAGCGACCGCAAAGGCATGGTTGCCGAGCGTGACGATCCAATCGGCAGGGACTTTGCGACGATGATTGTCCATCGCCCCTGAGATCAGGACATTGCGGTGCTGCAGTTTCCAGTTGATATGCGCCGCGACCGCTGCGAGCTTGCGTTCATCCGCATCGGTCGGAGATACACCTGCGAAGCCGTTCGCAAACTCCTCGGGGATAAAGGCTGTGCTCAGCTGCCCCCCGCGAAACCGGGGATGGTCCATGACAGCGGCGAGAAATGGCAGGTTATTGCCGATGCCTTCCACCTCGAAATCATCGAGGGCCGCGCTCATGGCGTCGATTGCGCCCAGCCTATCGGGCGCCCAGGCGCAGAGCTTGGCGATCATCGGGTCGTAGTGCATCGAGATGTCCGATCCCTCGACCACACCGGTATCATTGCGGATGAGCGAGCCGTCCGCACGAGGACCTTCGGCGGGCGGGCGGTAGCGTGTCAGACGACCGATCGACGGCAGGAAATTGCGATACGGGTCTTCGGCGTAGAGCCGGCTTTCGACCGCCCAGCCGTTCAGTCTCACGTCTTCCTGGGCAAAACGCAGCTTCTCGCCGGCGGCGATGCGGATCATTTCCTCGACCAGATCGATGCCGGTTACAAGTTCGGTGACCGGATGCTCGACCTGAAGCCGGGTGTTCATCTCGAGGAAGTAGAAGTTGCGGTCGCGGTCGACGATGAACTCAACCGTGCCTGCCGAGTGGTAGCCCACGGCCCGGGCAAGAGAGACGGCCTGCTTTCCCATCGCGTGCCGGGTTGCTTCGTTGAGGAACGGGGAGGGCGCTTCCTCGATGATCTTCTGGTTGCGGCGCTGGATCGAGCATTCCCGTTCGCCGAGGTAGACGATATTGCCGTACTGATCGCCAAGCACCTGGATTTCGATGTGACGCGGCTCGGTGACGAATTTCTCGATGAAGATGCGATCGTCGCCAAAGGCGTTCTTCGCCTCGTTTCGCGAGGACTGAAATCCTTCGCGCGCCTCGATGTCGTTCCAGGCAATGCGCATGCCTTTGCCGCCGCCGCCGGCGGACGCCTTGATCATGACCGGAAAGCCGATTTCGCCAGCGATGCGCACCGCTTCCTCGGCATCCTCGATCAATCCCATATGGCCAGGCACGGTGGAGACACCGGCAGATGCCGCGATCTTCTTCGAGGTGATCTTGTCGCCCATCGCTTCGATGGCGACGGGCGAGGGGCCGATGAAGGTCACGCCACTGGCTTTGAGTGCTTCGGCAAAATTCGAATTCTCGGACAGGAAGCCGTAGCCGGGATGAACCGCATCAGCGCCTGTGGCGGTGACGGCATCGAGGATATTGGCAATGCGAAGATAGGATTGGGCCGAGGCGGCGGGCCCAATATGGACCGCTTCATCCGCCTGCCGGACGTGCAAGGCGTCTCGGTCAGCGTCGGAATAGACGGCAACCGCGGCAATGCCGAGCCTCTGCGCCGTTTTGATCACCCGGCACGCGATCTCGCCACGATTGGCAATCAGGATCTTCTTGAACATTTTTTGCATACTCAAAGCGGGATGGTGTCGTGCTTTTTCCAACGCGTCTCGACGCTTTTTCCCCGCAGCGCGGCAAAGGCACGCGCGATCCGCTTGCGTGAGGAATGTGGCATGATCACCTCGTCGATGAAGCCGCGCTCGGCCGCAATGAAGGGGTTGGCGAAACGCTGCTCGTATTCCCTGGTGCGAGCCGCCAGCCTCTCGGGATCGCCGAGTTCGGACCGATAGAGGATCTCGGCCGCGCCCTTTGCGCCCATCACCGCTATCTCGGCGGTTGGCCAGGCGTAGTTGATGTCGGCGCCGATATGTTTCGACGCCATAACGTCGTAGGCGCCGCCATAGGCCTTGCGCGTGATCAACGTGACCATCGGCACGGTTGCCTGGGAATAGGCAAACAGCAGCTTGGCGCCGTGCTTGATGACGCCGCCATATTCCTGGGCGGTGCCAGGCAGGAAACCTGGCACGTCGACGAGCGTCAGGATCGGGATGTCGAAGGCGTCGCAGAAGCGAACGAAACGTGCTGCCTTGCGGGAGGAATCAATGTCGAGGCATCCGGCCAGCACCATGGGCTGGTTGGCCACCACGCCGACCGTCCTGCCCTCGATGCGGATAAAACCGGTGATGATGTTGCGGGCGAAGGCGGCCTGAAGCTCGAAGAAGTCGCCTTCATCGGCGATCGCGAGGATCAGTTCCTTCATGTCGTAGGGCTTGTTGGCGCTCTCCGGCGCCAACGTGTCGAGGCGCAACTCGATCCGCTCGGGATCGTCATAAAACGGGCGCACGGGGGGCTTTTGGCGATTGTTCAATGGCAGGAAATCAAAGAGGCGCCGGACCTCTTCCAAAGCCTCTATGTCGTTCTCAAAGGCCCCGTCCGCGACAGAGGATTTTTGCGTGTGTGTTGCCGCGCCGCCCAGTTCCTCTGCAGTCACGATCTCGTTCGTGACGGTCTTGACCACATCGGGGCCGGTCACAAACATGTAGGAGGAGCCTCGAACCATGAAGATGAAGTCGGTCATGGCAGGGGAATAGACCGCCCCGCCGGCGCACGGGCCCATGATCACCGAAATCTGCGGAATGACGCCGGAAGCATCGACATTGCGCTTGAAAACGTCGGCGTAGCCGGCCAGCGAGGCGACACCCTCCTGGATGCGCGCGCCACCGGAATCGTTGAGCCCGATCACCGGCGCCCCGTTGCGCACCGCCATGTCCATGATCTTGCAGATCTTCTGGGCGTGTGTCTCGGACAACGATCCGCCGAGCACCGTGAAGTCCTGTGAGAAGACGTAAACGAGCCTGCCGTTGATCGTACCCCAGCCTGTGACCACGCCATCGCCAGCAACCTTCTGGTCATCCATGCCGAAGTCTGTCGCACGATGCGTGACATACATGTCGTACTCTTCGAAAGAGCCTTCATCGAGAAGCACGACGAGGCGCTCTCGGGCCGTCAGCTTGCCTTTGGCGTGCTGGGCATCGACACGCTTCTGCCCTCCCCCCATGCGAGCCTGCGCACGACGGATTTCGAGTTGTTCGAGAACGGCTCTCATCAACGCCCCGCCTTTGCTTCAAAGTTCAAAGCCGTCGGCAATTGCGTCGCGGCGAGCCGGCTTTGCCTCGTACTCGGCTTGCTTCGCTGCACAATCGCATGAGCGCCTCCACTGGAATTACGCTCCGCATTAGTTCGTCGGATATGAATGGAAAAGGATTGCCGGGTGCGGTTGCGAAATGTATAAAACTGCAAATAGCAACATGCGAATTTGCAAATGGCCAACGGCAAGCTTTTCATTGGGCGCCGCGTGCGCGAACTGCGGGAGGCCAGCAAGGCCACCCAGGCGGTGTTCGCTGAACGTCTGGGGATTTCGACCAGCTATCTGAACCAGATAGAAAACAATCAGCGACCGGTGTCAGCCGCGGTGCTTCTTGCGCTGGCCGAAAAATTCCAGGTCGATATCGCTTCGATCGGCGGCAGTGAGGCCGACCGGCTGCTCTCGGCACTGAGCGAGGCACTCGCTGACCCCGTGTTCAGCGGTGTTTCAGCAGGATTTCAGGAACTCAAGCTCGTTGCCCAAAACGCACCGTCTCTCGCGCACGCGCTGATCACCTGTCATCAGGCCTATCGGAGAAATAGTGAGCAGCTTGCCAGCTTCGACGACCAGTTGATCCGAACCAATGCTTTTGCCGAGGCGACACCCTACGAGGAAGTCCGGGACTTCTTTCATTTTGTTGACAACTACATCGACGAGCTCGACCGGGCAGCCGAGCATCTTGCGAATGCCTTGGGCCTACCGGATCGAGATGTCGGAGCCGCTTTGTCAGAGCACCTCGAACAGCACCATCGCGTTCGCATCGCGCGCGCTGGAAATGGCGAACGGATGATCAGGCGATTCGATGCTTCCGCGCGCGTGCTCTACTTGAACTCATATTCCCCTCCCTCGACGCGCAGCTTTCAGATGGCATTCCAGATCGGCGCCCTGGAGCACCGTTCGGAGATCGACGCCATCATTGAGCGCGCGCGCTTCCGGACCTCCGAAGCGGCGGAGATATGCAGGATCGGCCTCCAGAATTATTTTGCCGGCGCGCTTATGTTGCCATACCGTCCCTTCCTGGCCGCGGCAAAGGAACTTCGCCACGACCTCCACCTGCTCGCAATGCGTTTCGGCGCCAGCCGTGAGCAGGTGGCGCATCGCCTTTCAACGTTGCAAAGGCCTCGGATGAGGGGTGTGCCGGTGTTCTTCGCGCGCATCGACAGAGCTGGCAACATCACCAAGCGCCATAGCGCCGCGAGGTTACAGTTTGCCCGATATGGGGCGGCGTGTCCGTTGTGGAATGCTCATCAGGCGTTTGAAACCCCAGGCCGCATGATTTGCCAGCTGGCCGAAACGCCGGACGGGGTGCGATACCTCAGTATCGCGACAGAGATCACTAAGGCGGACGGCGGATTTGGCGCTCCCCATCGGCGCTACGCGATCGCGCTTGGATGCGAGATCTCCGATGCGGGCGATTTCGTCTATGCGGACCGGCTGGATTTTGGCAACTCTTCAGCGTTCGAGCCCATCGGCGTCTCGTGCCGCATTTGCGAGCGCATGGATTGCATTCAACGTGCCGTTCCGCCGCTCAAGAGCACGATTATGATCGATCACGATCGACGAGCCGAACTGCCGTACACGATCTGCTGATTTCATCGCCGACAGCGACAGGAGATGCCAGTCCAAGTGTCATCATCGCCCCGATCTTGATTCACCGAATTCGCTTTCCCGGCCATCAGAAGCAGCGTCAACGATCGCGCCGTCTCCCAATCACTTAGAGGATCGAGCTGGCGTCGTCGCCGATTTCGTGGATTTGCGTCAGCGGAAAAGCTGGCCGGAAGCGCTAGTGCCTTTGATTTTAGGCCCGTTCGAAGCTGATGTTATCATGAGGTGGGCGCGCTACAGTCGTGCAAAAAAATCACCCAACACACGATTTTATTTCGGATTTCCTACCTGACTGCATGCTTATAACAGGTCGACATCGCAGCTGGCATAAAGGGATGGGATTTGTCAGACGGCAGACTGGGTTCGAAACGCTAAGAGGTAGGGGGCCGTACACCATGAAGCCGGTCTACGGCCCGTCTCTCGCGATGCAGGATACGCGAAATGGGTTTGCCTACATCAATCACTTCCCGACTGCGCATTCCCTTGATCTCGGCACCGATGCAGCATGTATCAGGCCCTGAACTCGTTTCTGCGGTTTGCCGGAAGGGAGCTATAGGAGCTTTTCCAACCCTCAATGCGCGCTCGCCGGAAGAGCTTGACCAGTGGCTGTCTAGGATAGAAAAAGCTTGTGCTGAGTCCGACGATATCTCAGCGCCGTTCTGCCCCAACATCGTGATGCGTAGATCATCTGAGGCCCTTCAGGCCGACGTGGATGTTCTGGTCAAGCACCGGGTCAAGATTGTGCTCGCAAGCGTCGGATCGCCTGAGGCAATCATCCCCCAGCTGCATGATGTTGGATGTACCGTCCTGACAGATGTCGCCACTATGCGGCATGCGGAAAAAGCGATCAGAGTGGGTGCCGATGGTCTGGTACTTCTGAGCGCAGGGGCAGGAGGACAGACCGGCTGGCTGAACGGCCTGTCTTTTGTCAGGGTGGTACGCTCGATTTATGACGGGCCGGTGGGGCTCGCGGGCGGTCTGTCCGACGGGCATGCGCTTTGGGCAGCACAGGTGCTAGGGTGCGATTTCGGCATGATAGGGACACGTTTCATCGCAACGCATGAGAGCCTGGCGCCGCAGGGCCATAAGCAAATGGTGGTCAATGCAGGCATCGATGACATATTGCTAACGAAGGCAATTAACGGATTCGATGCCAATTATCTACGCCAGTCTATCCTGGACGTCGGGCTCGATCTGGCCGAGCTGCAAATACCGCTAAGCGTTGATGAGGCAAGGAAGAGGTTTAGCGCCGATCTTGCTGGAACAGGGCCGAAGCGATGGACCGATATCTGGAGCGCCGGCCATACGGTTGCGGCCGTCTCACAAATCCTACCAGCTGGGGAGGTAGTCGACCAAATTGCTGGTGAATATCACACAGCTATGGGCGCCACGGCTAGAATGATCAATGACTTTGCCGCAGAAAAGTGAAACCGACGCTCGCCTCCACTACCCTAGCAAACTATCAAAGCGCGAGGACGAAGCCGGTTGGGGGTATCGGGTGGGCTTGCCCTCGCAGGCTGTGGTTGCTCGGGTACCCACGAGGTCATGAAAAAAATCATCTGGCGGGCAATGTGCGATGACGAAGTTCTCCGTAGAGCGCGTACTGAACCGACGGTTTGAGCCTGTCGAACACCACTATTCACGAAAAGATACAGCGTTGTACGCCTTAGGTGTCGGGCTGGGCGAGACCCCGACAGATCCCCGGCAATTGCGATTTGTCTATGAGCATCGGATGCTGGCTTTACCGACAATGGCTGTCGTGCTTGCCACCCCTGGATTCTGGCTTCAAGATAAGGCGCTCGGCGTTAAATGGGAAAATGTGTTGCACGGCGAGCAAGGGTTTGAACTCCACGACGTTGTACCGGTTGAAGGCGCCGTGATTGGTACCACGAAGGTGCATGACGTCCTGGATCGGGGCGCTGAAAAAGGCGCTTTCATCTACTCAAGCAACGAGCTGAGAGAGGCGTCTACGGGTCGAAAGATAGCGACCTTAACGTCAACTGAGGTCTGCAAGAGTAACGGCGGTTTTGGTGGCCGGGCTGATGGCGCACCATCACCTCACCCCATCCCCATCCGAGCTGCTGATGCGGTCTGGGACTATACGACGGAAGCTAGGGCCGCTCTCATCTATCGATTGAGCGGCGACTATAATCCTCTTCATGTGGACCCGGAAATAGCCAGGGTTGCAGGGTTCGAATCTCCAATCCTCCAAGGTCTCTGCACTTTCGGTATCGCTGGCCATGCTTTGTTGCGCGAGGCTTGTGATTACGATCCTACCCGTTTGACGGCGATGAAGGCGCGGTTCTCAGCGCCCGTTTATCCCGGAGAAACCATTCGTACCGAAATGTGGCGGAACGGTTCGACCGTCAGTTTTCGCAGCAGCGTTCGCGACCGTGGTATTGTCGTCCTCGACAATGGCAAGGCTACGGTCAAGCCCTCGTTGTCCACCTAACGAGCAAAAACTTGTCAATCTTCGGGATGCGAAAGTTCACGCAGCCGACTCGTCCGTGTCGTCACTCTGGACCGTAGTCAGCAAGGCTGGCCCTGTCATAGGTCTGCGATCACTCCCGACTGTGTCGGGCGCAAGGCGGTCGGCAGACAGCTATCAGAACCATTCGGGTGTGAGTTGCGTAAAAAAGTAACCAGCCGAATGATTTTATTTCGAATCTTCAGGCAACCCGCATTGTTATATGACGATGGCCTCGTGGCTTGAGCAGAACGCCACGCACCGCGTCACTAAGGGGAGTCAACGTTTTGGACAATATCAGCGCCCGGGAGAACAGGCAGGCACGTCTCAAGCGCATGTTGGCGCCGACGAGTGCGGTATTTATCGGCGGAGCGTCGATGATACCTGCCGTGGATAATTGTCGTGCGCGCGGCTTTCAAGGACCTATATACGTTGTCAATCCACGTCGTAGCGAGCTTGCCGGCATACCCTGTGTGCCCAATATCGCCAGTCTTCCGGAGGTGCCGGAGGTCGCGTTCATAGCCGTGCCGCGCGAGAACGTAGTGGGGGTTGTTGGCGAGCTATCCGCAATCGGTGTCGCAGGCGCGATTTGCAACAGCGCTGGTTTCTCGGAAATGCGCGGTGGAGAACAGGCGCAGCGCGACCTAGTTGCTGCAGCCGGTGAAATGCCGGTTATCGGGCCCAACTGTCCGGGTGTTGCCAATTTCGCCGATCGGTCCGTTTTCATGATGGATTTTTTCGGAGAGCACGATCAGAACGGCAGCGTTGCGCTCATAAGCAACGGGGGATCGTACTTATCTGATTTAGGCTCGTCGGACCGGTCGCTACCGGTCGCCTACTCGGTTGGTCTCGGCAATCAGGCGATGATCACGGCAGCCGACGTCCTGGACGTAGTTTTGGACGATGAACGCATTCGTGCTGTGAATATCTATTTTGAAAGCATCAGAAATTCGGCTGCACTCTCCGCTGCAGCGCTTAAAGCCGCGCGTAAAGGTATCCCTGTGATCGCCATCAAGGGCGGACGCACAACTGCGGGGCAGCGCGCCACGCAGTCACATACAGCTTCGCTTGCGGGCGACGACACGGTAGCCTCTGCGTTGTTCAAGCGGCTTGGATTTGTCCAGGTAAGTACTCACACCGAAGCCCTTGAAACCCTCAAAATGCTCGTTCACGCACCAAAAGTGAAAGGGCGCCGCACGGCCTACGCTACCAGTTCAGGGACGTACGCAGTTCTTGGCTCTGATATCGCAGAAGCGAACGGTCTTGATCTTCAGCCACCCTCAGCGGAAGCAGCAGCAGAAATCGAGAAACATCTGCCGCCTTTTGTCCATGCGGCCAATCCTCTAGACATCGTCAGCTCGGCTGACGATGGCAAAAAAACTCTCGACATTTACCGAGCTTTCTTGTCGGGGAATCTCGACGTCGCAGTGAATGTCATGTGTTACCCGCCAGAGGGCGGTTGGGACCCAACGACTTGGGACACTAACACAACAATGTTCGCACAAGCTGCCCGAGAGCGCGGCTTGCCAGCCGCTTTTGTCAACACGATGCCGGAAATGATTTCAAGAAGTGTCCGCGAAAGGATGATCGCAGAGGGATTAGTGCCACTGCAGGGATTGGAGGACGGCCTTCGTGCCGTGTCGAATGCGATCCGTTCGTCCGAACTTGCGGAAATCGTTGCGCGAAAGAGTGACGAGGAGATTCTTTTGCCGCTCTATTCGGCAAATGTGACTAACCCAATTGCTCTCGACGAGGCGTCGGCGAAAGCAGAGCTGGCCAACGTCGGGATTAGTGTGCCTCGAAGTGTTGTGGTGAAGCCGGATCAGGCGACGAGTTTTGAGGATCTGACGTTCCCTGTGGTGGTCAAGGCGCTCAGCGCGGACCTCTCGCACAAAAGCGAGTTGGGCGCTGTTGCGCTAAGTTTGGGGACTTCGGACGAGGCGTGGCGAGCTGTTTGCAGTATGGCAGAGAATTTGAAGAAAACTGCTCCAGAAATCGCAGTCTCGGACTTCCTCGTCGAAGAGATGGTTAAGGATGGAGTCGGCGAATTGCTTGTGGGTATTCGCCGGGTTGACGGGATAGGTCTCGCTCTGACCATCGGCATAGGCGGGACCCAGGCAGAGCTGCTGCGAGATACGGCCACAATTCTATTGCCAGCCTCGCGTGATACGATCGCCGAGGCGCTCCGTAGTCTGAAGTTGTACCAGATGCTTGACGGGTGGCGAGGCAGGAGGAAGGGCGATGTCGAAGCAGCGGTGGACACCATTCAAAAATTCTCCCAATTCGCCATTTCAAACGGCGAACGCTTCGTTGAGGCCGAAATCAATCCGGTGATCGTGCGGCCCCAAGGGAAAGGTGTCGTTGCTGTCGATGCAGTAATGCGCCTTGCCCGGTAGCCGCCAGCAAGAATCCTCGTCAGACAGCGAGAAAAACAAGCATCTAAGATCGCGCATTTATTGAATGCAGGAGAGCCAAATGAGCGTGGACACGAGCCAAGTTCTAACTGAGCGCCGGGGCCATATATTGGTCGTCACCATGAATCGTCCACAAGTCAGAAACGCATTCGACATCGGCACGACAGTGGCGATGCAGGCTGCGATGGATCTTCTAGATGGGGAGGAGGATCTGTTCGTTGGTGTTCTTACGGGCGCGGGTGGAAATTTCTCATCCGGGATGGATCTGAAAGCGGCGGAAAGAGATGGTCCTCCTCCACCGCTTGCCCGTGGGGACTTTGGCATCATGGGGCGCCCGCCCTCCAAACCATTGATCGCGGCGGTGGAAGGCTATGCCCTTGCCGGCGGCTTTGAGACCTGTTTGGCATGCGACATGATTGTAGCGGCGCGCGACGCGAAGTTCGGTCTACCCGAGGTTAGGCACAATCTGCTAGCGACCAACGGGCTAATACGCCTTCCAAGGCGTATGCCGTACCATCTGGCTATGGAACTCGCCCTTACGGGAGTCTTCAAAGATGCTTCTTATCTAGAGCGCTTTGGTGTGGTGAACTATCTAACCGAGCCAGGCAAAGCCCTTGAGGAAGCGCTGAAGTTGGCTGAATCGCTGCTTGAAAACGGTCCGCTTGCAGTAGCAGCAAGCAAAGAGATTATATTTCAGCTCTTTAATCGAGACGCAGAAGCGGACGAGGAGGAGTTGAAACAGTTGCCGATAGCTCAAAAGGTATTCAATTCAGAGGACGAGCGGGAGGGCCTGCGGGCCTTTGCCGAGAAACGAAAGCCGGTGTGGAAAGGGCGTTAGCCCTCGGATCGGCTCTTCTTCGGATCGCCTAGTATATGCCTCGGCAGGCGCATTGTCTGCCGACGAGGACAAAGAAAGCACCGGCTGATGGAATTCAACCTCACCGCAGAGCAGGAACTCCTCTACAAAACCGCGCGGGAGTTCTGCGATCGGGAATTGATCCCTCACGAGGCGTTGTTGGAGGAGACGGGCGATCTTCCGGTCGAGCTGGAAATAGAAATCCGTCGTAAGGGCATGGCGGTCGGTCTTCATGCCTGCAATATGCCCGAGCGTATTGGCGGCGCAGGACTTGACTGCGTGTCGTTGACCCTTGTTGAGAAGGCCCTTTCACGCGCTTCAACTGCATTGGCAGAGTGTGTCCGCCGACCGTTGGATATCCTGGCCGCGTGCGAAGGCGACCAAATTGCCCATTTTTTAGAGCCTGTTATGCGCGGCGAAAAACGCGAGTGCATCGCCATGTCTGAGCCGAATGCAGGATCTGACCTGCGTGGTATGCAGACACGGGCTGTCAGAGATGGGTCGGACTGGGTGATAAACGGGACGAAGCACTTCATATCAAGCGCGCATCGTTCCCAGTTCGTGATCCTCTTCGCGGTGACGGGGGAAGACCAAACTAAGCCTGCAATCAGAAAAAAAATCTCTTGCTTCCTAGTCGATCTGGATACACCGGGATTGGTTGTCGCCAAAGGCTACAAACAGTTAGGTCACCGCGGGCATAGCAATGCGATCCTTCACTTTGACAATGTCCGGATCGGCGGTGGGCAGATGGTCGGCAATGAGGGGGAAGGTTTCCAGCTAGTGACGGATTGGTTGGGGGCAGGGCGCCTGTCCGTAGCTGCCGTATGCCAGGCGCGTGCAGAGCGGGCGTTTGAAGTCGCCGCCGACTTCGCGGCCCAACGACGTCAGTTCGGCCAGCCAATCGGCAACTTTCAAGGCATCGGTTTTCCGCTGGCTGACATGGCAATTGATATCCGGCTCGGTGACCTTCTCCTAATGAACACAGCATGGAAAGTTGATCAAAAATATCCTTCGGTGGCCCAAGACTGCGCAATGGCGAAAGTGTGGTGCTCGGAAATGCTAGGGCGCGTCGCGGACCAGGCAATCCAGACCTGCGGTGGTATGGGTTTAATGACTGATCTTCCGTTGGAACGCATCTATCGTGATGCACGGGCTGAGCGCATTTGGGAAGGTACTTCTGAGATCCAGCGCCACATTATCAGCAGGGAACTCATGCTCGCGAGAAGGGTATGAGGCGGATCGCCGTAAGTTGGACCAGTCTTGTCTGTTGTGACGCTGAATCGAGGGCAATTCGGTCCAACGCTACTCGCCACTGACCCAAAACTTACGCAAAAAAGTCACTTGGCAAATGACTTTAATTCGCTTCCTCGCGCGAGCTATTCGCGCAATACCGATAACTGCTTGATGCAGCGGCTTTTTCCGCCCGCTAAACTTTACCAATAGGGAAGTGTGATCGATGGGAGTACTCAGCGGCGTTAAGATCATCGAAATGGTCGGGATGGGGCCGGGGCCGTTTTGCGGCATGCTTCTCGCCGACCTAGGCGCCGACGTGATTGCGGTGGAACGCCCAGCCAAAGACGTGGGCACAACCCGACCTTGGTCGGTATGCAGTCGTGGCAAGCGCTCTATTGTGCTGGACATGAAGAAGCCAGGAGCAGTCGACACCTTCTTGGAATTGATCGACGGGGCCGATGCCTTGATCGAAGGCAATCGACCAGGTGTTATGGAGCGCCTTGGGATAGGACCAGATGTGTGCCTCGCCCGCCGCCCCTCGTTGGTCTACGGCCGTATGACCGGCTGGGGGCAGCATGGTCCCCTGTCGAAGGCTGCGGCACACGATGCGAATTACATCGCTCTTTCAGGCGCTCTATGGTTCGCGACCCAGCCTGGCCAGCCACCTGAAGCCCCTCCCACAATTCTAGGCGATATAGCCGGGGGGGCTCTCTATCTAGCCGTTGGCGTTCTCGCCGGAATTCTCCGGGCTAGACAGGATGGCACTGGTCAGGTGATTGATGCAGCTATGGTCGACGGCTCGGCTCACTTGTTGAACCTCTTGGTGTCGTTTCTTCCTATCGACTACGACCTCTCCATTGCAAACGCCCGGCCAGGGGCTCTGGGGAAGCATTTTGACCGGACGTACGTCTGCTCAGACGGCGAGTGGATCGTTTTGCAGGCCATGGAGCCACAATTCTACGAGGAGCTTATCAGGCGCCTTGGCCTCGATCACGATGAGCGGTTCGCGGAAAGTCAAAGAGGAAACCCGAGCGTTTGGGGGCCACTCGGCGATGAGCTTGCCGCGCTCTTCAAGACCAAAACCCGAGCGGAATGGACTGAGTTGCTTGAAGGGACCGATACATGCTTCGCGCCTCTTCTATCCATGCCAGAAGCCGCTGTGCACCCCCATATGGTCGCACGCGACGTTTACCGGACTGTCGACGGTGTGCTACAGGCCAACGCTGCTCCGCGCTTTTCAGCGACGCCCTCGTCTGATCTGACCTCCATACCAGTCCTTGGCGCGCACACCACAGACATCTTGTTGGAGCTCGGTCACAACGAAGATAGGATCGAGAGCCTCAGGCGCATGGGCGTCCTTGGATCTTCGTAACCTTCATTCATGTCCGAATATAGCTAGTCTTCTCACGCCGGCCGCGGACGCTGGCTTTGCCGTTAGCAGACGAGCCGAGACTTGGCATTTCCCGTCTTGGTGTTCCCGCGGGGAGGGCCTTTTGGGCCCTCTGAGCCGCCCCGTTCGGGCGCCTGTGGCGAGAATGGCGAGGCTCAAGGCGCATTAATAGCGGTGGAGCGGGGCGCCCTTCGCCGAAATCGTCGGGACAACTGCCGGCTTTCGGTTCACGCCACGGGTGATTTTTTTTCGCGCCTCTCGGATATCAGGCTCATGATAGCGTGAGCTGGACAGCCGAATTGAATGCGTTTTTGTGCTGATAGCGCTTGGGAGAGATGTTCAGAACGCTACGTTCTGCCGCCTGTCTGGCCTTCAGGCTGTTTTTGCTCGGGCGCCAAAAAGACAATCCATAGAGGAGAACTGTAATGGACAAATGGGGTAAATATCCGGCGCTAGTTTCGGCCATTAGCCGCAGGCGCTTTCTCAAATCCGCCGCTGCCACCGGAGCGTTGGCTGCCAGCTTAAGTGGCATCCTTCCTGCATTCGCCCAGGATGTCGCTCCTAAGAAAGGCGGCCATTTCAAAATAGGCATTGGCTCCGGATCTTCGACCGACTCCCTGGACCCCGGCACGTATAACACTACATTTATGCATACGCTCGGCCATAACTTGCACGGGTTCCTTACCGAAGTAGATGCGAATGGCAAATTGGTGGGCGAACTAGCGGAAGCCTGGGAGCCTTCCAAAGACGCCAAGATCTGGACCTTCAAACTCCGCAAAGGCGTTGAGTTCCACAACGGAAAATCTTTGGACGCCAACGATGTGATAGCCACGATCAATTATCATCGCGGCCCACAGTCCAAATCAGGAGCGAAAGGGATCGTCGACTCGATCGAGGACATCCGATCCGACGGCCAGGAAACAGTCGTTATCGTGCTCAAACAGGGGAATGCGGACTTTCCCTATATGATGGATCACTTCACTTTGCCCATGCTGCCGGCGAAGGATGGGAAGCCTGACCTTTCTGGAGTTGGTTGCGGCGGGTATGTGCTTGATAGCATCGACTTCGGCGTAAAGGCGACCTCAAGGCGCTTCGCCAACTACTGGAAGCCGGATGCCGCTTGGTTCGACTCGGTCGAGATTTTGGCGATACCTGACACTGTCGCTCGTACTAATGCGCTGGCCACCGGCCAAATTCACGCGATGGACAGGTGCGACCTGAAGACCGTTCACCTCCTGGAACGGGACAAGAGTCTGGAGATCGTGTCTGTTGGCGGTACCCAACACTATACCTTGCCGATGCTTGTTGATGTCGCACCATTGGACAATGTCGATGTGCGCTTGGCGCTCAAATATGCAATCGACCGGCAGCAGCTGCTTGATACCGTGCTGCACGGGTATGGGCAACTCGGCAACGACCACCCGATTGCCCCTGGAACCCGGGACTTCGCAAAAGATCTGCCCCAGCGCGAGTTCGATCCGGAGAAGGCAAAGTTCCACCTCAAGAAGGCCGGACTTTCGGATCTGAAAGTGACGTTATCAGCATCTGACGCTGCATTCTCGGGCGCGGTCGATACGGCGGTAATTTACCAGCAAAATGCAGCTAAAGCCGGTATTACCCTCGATGTTGCCCGCGAACCGGCCGATGGCTACTGGGACAATGTGTGGATGAAGAAGCCCTGGAGCATGAGCTATTGGGCCGGCCGGCCAACTGCGGACTGGATGTTCTCTCAAGTCTATGCGGCTGATGCGAATTGGAACGAGGCCCATTGGAAAAACCCTCGCTTTAACGAGCTGTTGTTAGCCGCCCGCCCTGAGTTGGACGAGGCAAAGCGGGAGCAGATGTATGCGGAAATGCAGGCTATCTGCAGGGACGAAGGTGGCTCTGTCATTCCCCTATTCGCAAACTACGTTAACGCGCTGTCGAGAAAAATCGGCCATAACAAGATCGGATCGAGCTGGGATTTGGATGGATTCCGTTACGCCGAGCGCTGGTGGTTTGCCGACGCATAATGCCTGTCGCTTAGTCCATTGTTAGGACCGGCCGGAGTCAGTGCGCTACCTAAGTGCGCTGACCTCGCTTTCTTGTCCGTGCGTCGCCGTGTCCCTGTCCACGCTCCCCTTGGGGGCACAGTCGGTTCGATTGTTTTGATGCGAAGCAGCTCTGACAAAGCGCAGAAGCTGTCATAAACGTGGCAGCGTTGCCCAAAGGAAAAAGGCGAGGCGTAACCTAGCGTTCGCCGCCCTCGAACGTCTCTGGTGTTGCCCGCCTTCATGCGTCACGACAAGCCTTCGGATAGCTCGCCGTCATGCCCAGAGCGCAGGAAGCCTAAATTTAGCCAGCCGTGTCGTTATAAGGGAGCACAATCAGCGATGTTTGTTTCGTCTGTGATGGAACTTGAGAAAGACTGGATAGATTACAATGGTCATCTCAACATGGCCTATTACAATGTGCTCTTCGACCGAGGCGGAGAGGACGCCTTCGTACAGCTAGGGCTTGGCGGCGGTTACGCCCGCACGCGCGGCTTGACAAGCTTTGCTGCCGAGGCGCACGTCTGTTATATTCGGGAATTGCACTTCGGACATAACGTCATCGTCACGTTGCAGGTGTTGGACTACGACGAGAAGCGTTTACACGTCTATCAGGAGCTTCGCCACATTGACGGATGGCTTGCAGCGACGTCCGAGCAGCTATGCCTTCATGTTGACATGTCAGGTCCCAAGGTAGTCCCATTTCCCTCTGACATCCTTGCTAATTTGCGAACGGTGCATGCTAGCCACGCTAGCCATGGCATCCCGGTCCGCGCCGGGAGAGCGATAGCGATCAAAAGGAAGGCTTGCTCGTAATTGCTGCCTGGCCTTTGACGTTGCCCCATCGATCCAATCCGGATTGAAGTTCGTTCTGGCCCAGTGAGAGGACTAGAATAGGACATGAAGCGCAGCCCGCTTCTCTGAAAAGCAGATCATCGGAATTCTGAAGGAACGGACGAACTGCTCAACGAGACGCTGTTCCCCTCGCTGGCCCGGGCCCGCGCGGCGACCGCCCTGTGGCGCTCCGATTACAAAACTGCGTGGCCGCACTCGCAGATCGCCTGGCAGACACCGGACGAGTTCGCCAGCACCTTCCCCCCGCGACGGTCGCTCGCGCTGCGCTACGCCAACGGCTCCGCGCAAGCGACCGTCGCTTGACCTGCCCAGCAGGGCAAAACCAACGCCGGAAACGAACTCAGAACTGGATAGAAACTGGGGGCAACGTCACCTTGTGTGAGGGCCGCGGCACTCGTCACATTCACTTCTACCCTTGGAACTATCTAAGGCGACACAGCACGCCTGATGGACGCCATCAGCGGATCCGCGGGAGCCAGCCGAAAAGATCAATTTCCGGCGCTCTCCATGCGCCTCGAAGCAATAGCCTTATCTAACCAGCCAACCTCCATTTCAGGAACGGAAGAGAGTAGAAGTTCCGTATAAGGATCAAAAGGTGGGCTTAGCACCTCGGCTTTTGTCCCGTAGCGAACCACCTCCCCGCGATACATGACCGCTATGGAGTCGGCGATCGATTTTACCGTTGCGAGATCGTGGGTGATGAAGAGCAGCGCTACGCCCTCATCGTTCTGCAGGCTTAGCAGGAGCTTTAAGATTCCATTGGCGACCAGCGGGTCGAGCGCTGAGGTCACCTCATCGCAGATGATCAGCTTCGGCTTTGCCGCAAGTGCCCGGGCGATACAAACCCGCTGCTTTTGTCCACCAGACAGCTCTGCCGGATAGCGGTTTGCAAGGTCCTGTCCCATTTCGATCTTCTCAAGCAGTTCGAACACGCGACGGTCGCGCTCTGCGCCGCGTATCCCGAAGTAGAACTCGAGCGGCCGGCCGATAATCTTCGCAACAGTCTGGCGCGGATTCATCGCAATATCCGCCGTTTGGAAAATCATCTGGAGCTTGCGAAGGTCCTCTTTTGATCGTTCGGCCAGTAGACGGGGGAGGGGGCGGCCATCGAACTGGATGCCGCCCCCTGATGGCGGCAGCAAACCAGTTATCACCCGTGCAAGGGTCGATTTGCCCGAGCCAGATTCGCCTACTACCGCGAGTGTCTCCCCTTTATTAAGGTTTAAGGTGACGTCGCAGAGCACCTTGACCGCTCCGTCCCCGTACCCGGCTGTCAAGCCTTCGACAGACAGCACAGAGGCCTTCGCGCGGTCCCTCTCTTCGTGATCGATGTGATGGACTGAAACGAGGGCTCTTGTGTATTGCTCAAGCGGTTGGTTGATGACTTGCTGCGTGATCCCTTGCTCTACGAGCCTGCCGTGGCGCAACACCATGATTTCGTCCGCTACCTGCGCCACCACCGCCAAATCATGGGAGATGTAGAGTGCTGCGACACCGGTATCCCGGATCGCATCCCGGATCGCGGCTAGCACCTCGATTTGTGTTGTGACGTCGAGCGCTGTAGTTGGCTCGTCGAAGACAATAAGGTCAGGTTCGGAGCAGAGCGCCATGGCGGTCATGATGCGCTGCAACTGACCGCCGGAAACCTGATGGGGGAAACGTTTGCCGATGTTCTCAGGGTAGGGAAGGCCAAGCTTCTTGAATAGGGCAATTGCTCGCTTCTCGATTTCAGTCCGGGCCCCCATAGCATGGAAAAGTGCCGCCTCCACCACCTGGTCCATGAGCCGATGAGCGGGGTTGAATGCGGCGGCGGCGGACTGTGCAACGTAGCAGATCTCTCGGCCACGAAGCGATCGCAAGCCCACTTTCCCGCTCTTAAGTATGTCACGATCATTGAGCATGACTTCACCGCCGGTGATCCTCACACCGCCGCGGGCGTAGCCCATGCTGGCAAGGCCTATGGTGGACTTGCCGGCGCCTGATTCACCAATCAGACCCAAGACCCTGCCCCGTTTTAGCGTCAGCGAAACGTCGTGGACGAGAATTATGTCTTTTGGATTCTCCCCCGGCGGGTAGACCGTAGCCTCAATCCGCAGGTCGCGGATATTCAGCAACGTGTCCTGGTCCCCCGGGGAGCGATCTTTGCTACAGGCTTCGCCCATCGGGGCGTCCCCGTGCAAGTATACGACTTTCTCTGACAACAGTTGGTCCTCATGACTTGGTTGATTCTAACGCGAACCTCGTACATCGCGGTGAAAGATGTGGCTTTGGAGAGCCGGCGAGTCCTCGACTATCTGCCGGCCGTCAAAGGCGTTGTCGTCCTCGGCCATGCACTTCTTGGAGAGAGTGGTGTTTTGTCGCCAGCCCAAGGCTAATCTTCTTTGAGCCCACTTGCCCAATGGAGAAACCAGTCCACAACGAGATTAATGGCCACTGCGAGCAGCGCGATCGCTCCAGCAGGAAGCAGCGGTGTGATGTCGCCATAGGTGATCAGTGTCGCACTATCACGAACCATTGAACCCCAATCCGCTGTTGGGGGCTGGATGCCCAAGCCAAGAAAGGAAAGGCCGCTGATCAGCAAGAATACGAAACAAAACCGGAGGCCGAATTCGGCTATGAGCGTCGGGGCAATGTTGGGCAGAATCTCCCGAGTCATGATCCAAATGGGGCCTTCGCCGCGAAGTCTCGCCGCCTCGACGTAGTCCAAGACGGCGATGTTCATTCCGATAGCTCGGGTCAGCCGAAAAACGCGGGTGGAGTCTAAAATGGCAATAACAATTATGAGAGTTGGAATTGAGGTGCCAAAAATCGACAGAAGGAGAAGTGCGAAGATCAATTGAGGGATGGCCATCAAAACGTCAACGAGCCGCGACAGCAACTGGTCTGTCCACCCTCCGAAGGTTGCAGCGGCCAAACCGGCCGAACAGCCTATGGAAAAAGCGAGGATAGTCGTCATAAGGGCTATGCCCAGGGTGTTTCTCGCTCCGAACACAAGCCTCGTGAACATGTCGCGACCAAGGTTGTCAGTTCCCAGCAAGAACTGAGCGCTCCAAGGATCAAACGGTGCCGAGACGATCTCAGCTTCGCTGTATGGCGCCAGGTGAGGGGCGAAAACGGCTGTCAGTACATAGAGTATGATGACAGCCATTCCAAACTTCGCGCTCAACGGTGCCGAGGCAAATTTGCGGGCCCCCGTTCTGATGAATCCCGACGGTTGTAACAGTGTCATGTTGCATAGCTCCACGGCCGGTCAGTCAACGGATTGCGCCTCATTTCGGATGCATCAGGCGTGGGTTCATGACTATGGATAGGACGTCGGACGTTAGATTGAGCAGTATGTACGTTGCCGCGAATATAAGACTACACGCCTGGACAACCGGAATGTCTCTTTTCTGCACCGAATCGACAATGAGCTGGCCAAGCCCGGGATAAACAAACACGACCTCAACCACCACAACGCCGGTGATGAGATACGCCAGGTTGAGGACAATCACAGTGGCGATCGGCGCCAGCGCATTGGGCAATGCATGTCTGACAAGGACGCGCCACTCCGGAAGGCCCTTAAGTCGCGCGGTCTCGATGTACTGGTTACCTAGAAGATTGATAATTGAGGTTCTTGTCATCCTCAGCATGTGGGCCATGACCACGACTGCCAAGGTCAGGGCAGGCAAAGCCATTGCAATCAGACGGTCGAGCACGCTGGTCGTTGAATCAACGTCGGAGAGGCTGGGAAGAATGCCGGCATGAACGGCAAGAAACAGGATCAGGATGTATGCGACGAAAAACTCAGGGAATGAGATCGAGGCAAGCGTGACCACATTTATGGCACGATCGACGAAGGTGTTCCTATAAAGTGCTGCTACGATTCCCCCAACCAAAGCCAAGGGAACCGAAATCGCTGCAGCGCTCGCGGCGAGGAGCAGAGTATTATAAAGCCTCGGCTTAATGAGCTCAGCTATATCCCGGCCGTTAGAAAGCGCGGTCCCAAAGTTTCCGTGCAGCATGGAACTTAGCCAGTCGAAATAGCGCAGATAGGCCGGTACGTCGAGGCCTAGGCTTTTACGCAGAGCAGCGACGGTCTCTGGCGTTGCAGACTGCCCAAGAAGTTCGGTTGCGATATCGCCAGGGAGGAGCTGTACCCCGGCGAAGATAATCAGCGAGACGATCCACAAGGTCAGCGCGCCGAAGGCGACGCGCTGACCGATAATCTTTGCTATTGGTTTCATTGGCGAAACTGCAATTCCCTACACATCCGTGAACCACCAGCGCTCCGCGCAACGGAAACTGTCCAAATCCCAATTTGACCCAATCTTGTTATGACCGACTTTCGTCGACATCGCGTTCACATAATTCGCGAAAACGGGAATGATGGCGCCGCCGTCGTCTCTACATAGACCCTGCATTTCAGTGTACATCTCGAGCCGTTTCGCGTCAGCAAGTTCGCTCCTTGCAGCTATCAGGAGTTCATTGAAGCGAGGGTTCTTCCAGTGGGTTTCATTCCAAGCAGCTCCAGCCGCGTAGGCAGTGGAGAACATCCAGTCTGCGGTGGGCCTGCCGCCCCAATAGTTAGCGCTCCAAGGCTTCTTCATCCACACGTTGTCATAGTAACCATCGGCCGGTTCGCGAACAACGTCTATGGTGATCCCTGCCTTGGCGGCGTCCTGCTGATAGAGCACTGCGGCGTCAACCGCTCCTGTGTACGCTGCATCGGACGCGTGATACTGCACTTTCAAATCCGAATGTCCGGCCTTCTTGAGGTGGAACTTAGCCTTTTCAGGATCGTATTCGCGTTGTGGCAGGTTCTTGGCGAAGAAGCGATTAGAAGTTGCAATTGGATGGTCGTTGCCGAGCTGTCCATATCCACTAAGCAAAGTATCGAGCAATTGTTGACGATTTATTGCATACTTTAAGGCAAGACGCACATCGACGTTGTCGAATGGTGCAACATCAACAAACATAGGAAACACATAATGCTGAGTGCCGCTGATAGACGTGAGCTCCAGCCCCCTGTTTCGCTGCAGGAGATGAACCGTCTTCAGGTCGCACCTGTCCATTGCGTGAATCTGACCTGTCGTCAGCGCATTTGTACGTGCAGCGACATCATGTATCGCCAGAACCTCGATGGAGTCGAACCAAGCCGCATTCGGCTTCCAATAATTCGAGAATCGTTTGGCGGTAGCCTTTACGCCGAAGTCGATGCCATCGAGAACGTACCCGCCACAACCCACCCCGGAATTGTCGGCCTTGCCATCCTTGGCCGGCATAATAGCGAGCTGATAGTGCTCCATGAGGTATGGAAAATCCACATTACCTTCCGTCAGCGAGACCACTACCCTCGCTGGGCCATCCGAGCGAATGTCCTGCACGGTCTTTAAAAGATCTTTTACACCCGACTTAGACTGATCGCCGCGGTGGTGGTTGATAGATGCGATCACATCGTCGGCATCCAAGCTCTTACCGTTGTGGAACTCTACTCCTTTTCGCAGCTGGAAGGTCCAGGTCTTGGCATCTTTCGAGGGTTCCCACGACTCGGCAAGCTCACCCACGAGATTGCCGTTAGGGTCCATCTCGGTGAGATAGCCATTGAGGCTATGACCGAAAATATACATGAACGACTCGTAATATGTAGCAGGATCGAGCGAGTCCGATGTTGACCCAGAACCAACACCTATCTTGAAGTGACCGCCTTTCTTCGGAATGACGTCTTGGGCGAATGCAGGAAGAATGCCACTTGATGAGCTGACGGCCAGCGCTCCGGCGGCAGCGGCGGACTTGAGAAAGCGCCTGCGGCTAACGGCCGACAGCTGCGAATAATCGTACCCTTTGACCATTGTAGTTCTCCTCTGTGAACGTCATTCTCTCCGTGACGTCTTCGTTTTTTTCACCTAGCGAAATCAATTTGCGCGATAAAGCGCCGACCCAGCTTCGATTCAACGCGGCACCGTCTTCGAGAACACCACAGCGCACAGCCGATTATTCACGCTACCATGACCAACTGGCGGCAGAGCACGCAAAAAAGTCATCTTCGGCGTGACTTTATTTCGTTTCGATCTGTCACCGGGTCGAGCGATAGCTGAGCTGTAAACGCTGCAAGCAAGGAGCTTCGTGATCCGCCTTTGAAATATCTAGGATACGCCACGACCGGCGGTCGGCACACTGCTGGCTTGGACACAGGGGAGATCGGTGGGGCTCGTTTGGTGGGAGTGTTTGTGAGCCAGAAAACGACGTGGACATCCGTCGTTCGGCTGGCGACTGCCGATCTGATTGGAGTGTTCAATGGATCATCGCTATCATAACCTGCCGTCCCTGCGTGCCCTCGAGACATTCGAGGCATTGGCACGCAATCTCTCGTTCAAGCTTGCGGCTTCTGAGCTATACCTGACTGCCGGAGAGATCCGTCGGCAGATTAAAGTCATTGAGGAAGAACTTGGTGTTCCCCTACTTGACTCGGATGGAGCGGAAGCAGTCGTACTGACCGCCCCTGGCAAAGAAGTCTACACTGCCCTGGCAAGCATATTTTCCATGGCGTGCGATGTTCTGATGACCATCAAACGGGGCCGTGGCGAGCAAAATGTCAGCCCTAGCGGGATGCAGGCAAGCCAGCCGTCATTGTCCAACGTTGGAGCATCAAAGATGTCGCAGACAATCGAAGTCGATTCAGGCACGAGTGAACTGTTGGCCGAAATCCGTGACCGAGTTGCCATTATCACTCTCAATCGTCCGGAGGCACGTAACGCGATTTCGGATGGAATGCTTGCAGCGTGGGTAAACTTGATCTCAAGTTTTGGTGACGATTCGAGAGTTGGCTCTATCCTTATTGCGGGTGCAAAAGGGGCGTTCTGTGCGGGTGTCGACGTAAGGGGCATGGGCGGCCTGACCGAGGGAACATTCGAGCAGCAGGTAGCCAGCCAGCGCGCATTTCACCGCAGGCTGATCGGGTCCCTAATGGCGGTGCGAAAGCCAACGGTTGCAGCCATCGGAGGCCCCGCGGCGGGTGGCGGCCTGGCGATGGCGCTGGCCTGCGACATGTCCATCGCTGGAGAGTCAGCCGTTCTGACGACAGCGTTTGCTCGCATCGCTCTGTCCGGAGATTGCGGTATCAGTTGGCTGTTGACGCGACTGGTCGGAGTTGCTCGTGCTCGTGAACTGATGTTTCTCTCAGAACGCATAGATGCAAAGCGCGCGGAAACCATCGGCCTCGTCAACCGTGTCGTGCCCGACGCGGATCTCAGCGAGAGCGCATTTGGCCTGGCCGCTTCGCTGGCAGCTGGTCCCACGTTCGCATTCGCTCGTATGAAGGACAGCTTGGACCACGCCGTGACCTCCAACCTTGCGGAATCAATGGACTATGAAGCTATTAATGTGACCCTGACAGCGCAGAGCCTCGACCACAAGGAGGGTGTAAGGTCATCCAAGGAAAAGCGGAGGCCAGCTTTCGAGGGGCGCTAGCCAGCGGACGGGTTTCGATGACGGTCGGTCCCGCAAGTCGCCAGAACCGGCACAATCTCGACAAGGGGCACTTGCGAGCCCGCTTGAGGTTCATTGGCTTGGGTGCGCGGAAAGCTTGCAGATGCACGTTCTGACCCCGGCCCTGACCGCTCGCGCCAAACCGGGCGATGTCGCACCCGGGGCAACCCGGCCACCTGCGGAAGCTGATAGGGCAGTTGAGCGATGGTAACCAGTGGCGCCGATAAATCCTGCGGCACAGGGCAGCACGACGACCAACCAGGCGGCTAGAGCTCGTCCATTTTCATCCGTGTCCATGAGTCTCGCGCCGGTGGCGATCGCTTCGCGTACGCCCGCGGCATCGTGGCCGGAAGACTGTCCTGCAATGTCACCTTCCACTGGCTCTGAGGCAAAGCGCTTAGCCCTTTTGCCGCCAATTGTATCGCCGCCTAACGCCAGCTGTAGCCCAGATTCCTGATACCCGCCCTTGGGTGGGTTTGATCTGCGGACCGCGACATACCCATCACCGATCGGCAGAGCTGAGCATCGGAAAAGTCGATGTCAGGGTCGAATTATATTCGTTAGTTAAATGCATCAGGTTCCTATAATCCCGAAGTGAGGAGCCGCTTGGTAGGTTTTGGCCGCCCTTGGACATTGCCTGGAGTGAAACCAAACAGGAGAAAACAATGCTAAGTTACGCTAAAGCTAATAGCCTCTGCGGTTCCGTGGCACCGCTGACAAGTCAGTCGCATGCATACGGGCTGAGTCCTAGTTGGCACGCTCGAGATCGTTAGCCAAAGGCGATAGTCCCCACCGGCTTTGACTAGAGCGCTGCCCAGATTTCGGGCGGCCAATTTGGTTGCGAGTACTATGGTTCGTCGCTACTACGATCTTCCGTCCCTAACTGCGCTTGCAGTGTTCGAGTCATCTGCAAGGCATCTGTCGTTTAAGCTCGCGGCTACGGAACTCAATGTGACGCCAGGCGCCGTCAGCCGACAGATCAAAGCAGTTGAGGAAGAAATTGGGGTGCCTCTCTTCGTCCGGCTTCGCACCGGGGTCACGCTCACCAATGCCGGAGAGGATCTCTACGCGGTCCTAGCAAGCGGTTTTTCGAGGGCTTCAGAGGTTTTTAGAAGCGTCAAGCGGGGTGATTCTTCGAAGAACGTCACCATTGCCTGCTCAGATAGTATCGCATCGATGTGGCTGATGCCTCGAATGCCAGGTTTCTGGAAGCGGCATCCAGAGATCGCGGTCGATCATATCATATCAGACAATACCCGAGATTATCGTCGCTCTGAAGTCGAGTTACGAATCCGGTACGGGTTCGGTTCATGGCCAGACGAAAGAGCCGAACTGCTGTTCAATGACACGATTTATCCCGTGTGCGGGGCCGGGTTCGCCCAAGAGCATAGGGATGTGACGGTGCAATCGCTGCCCGAGCTACGCTTACTCCACTTCAATTGCAGTGATCCGGATTGGATAGGATGGGATGAGGTGTTCCGCCGCGCGGCGGTACCTCACGGCTCTTTCCGGGGCTGCAGGTTCGGCAAGTTGTCTGTGACAATGCAAGCCGCCGAAGCCGACCAAGGGGTTGCGGTAGGTTGGCACAGACTGGTGCTCCCGCTGATAAAGGAGGGCAAGTTAGCGAGGATAACTGACCTGGAGCTACCTTCTCCCGGGGGGTATTACCTCACCTGGAACGACAACCGAACGCTATCTCCAGCTGCCGAACTTTTCCAAAGATGGTTGAGAGAGGTCGCCGCCCAAGAGCAGGGAACCGATTGCTGAAGCTCCAGGTTGGACGGCACTCTGCTTCAATGCGACCGGTGGTGATCCCGGCAGTCCGATCGTCAGTAAATCATCCCCTGATGGCGGCTTGGCAATCCATGACTGGCGGACAGCAGCCTGTTCCGCACCACCGAGCGAATGCGACAAAGGAAGCGCCAAGGAAATGAAGTTTCAGCCGATGGCCAGCCACTTTATTGATGGAAAATATGTCGAGAGCGCGGGCGGCGAAGAGATCGATGTCTTCTATCCGGCCACGGGAGAGATCATCGCCAGGCTTCATGCCGCGACACCTGCGGTAGTGGAGCAGGCACTCCAATCGGCAATGAACGCGCAAAAGGGATGGGGCGCCATGACAGGCACCGAGCGCGGACGCGTTCTGCGTCGCGCCGCCGATATCTTGCGTGCTCGCAACTATGAGCTTTCGGAACTTGAGACGCACGATACCGGCAAACCTATTCAGGAAACGCTCGTTGCAGATGTTTCTGCCGGAGCCGACGCATTGGAGTATTTTGGCGGACTGGCGGGAAGCCTGACCGGCGAATATATCCCCCTCTCCAATGGGGATTTTGCCTTTACAACACCTGAGCCGCTTGGCGTGTGTGTTGGTATAGGCGCTTGGAACTACCCGATCCAGATTGCCTGTTCCAAGGCAGCGCCGGCGCTGGCTTGTGGCAATACAATGATTTTCAAACCATCCGAAACGACGCCGCTGTCTGCGCTGAAACTCGCTGAGGCACTGATGGAAGCGGGTGCACCGAGCGGAGTGTTCAACGTTGTGCAAGGATATGGTGATGTTGGAGCCGCCCTTGTGTTGGATCAGCGCGTCGCCAAAGTATCCCTTACCGGGTCTGTTCCGACGGGGCGCAAGGTATACGCGGCTGCAGCCCAGGGAATGAAACATGTTACGATGGAACTTGGCGGCAAATCGCCACTAATCGTTTTCGACGACGCAGATCTTGAGAAATCTGTCAGTGGTGCGATCTTGGGAAACTTTTTTTCGTCGGGCCAGGTCTGCTCGAACGGCACACGTGTCTTTGTTCAAAGAGGCATAAAAACAGCCTTCCTTGAGAGGCTATTCTCCAGGCTGGCTTCAGCCAAAATTGGCGACCCTATGGACCCCGACGTCAATTTCGGGCCTCTGATAAGCGGACGACAAGTCGAAATCGTCAAAGCCTATATTGCCAAGGGCCTCGCGGAGGGCGCGCGTCTCGTTTATGGGGGATCTCAATTGGATGGGCCTGGCTTTTATTTGCAGCCTACTGTTTTTACTGATGTAACGGACGAAATGACTATTGCTCTGGAGGAAATCTTCGGCCCAGTCATGTCAGTGCTGGAGTTCGAAACCGAAGAAGAAGTAGTTGTAAGGGCCAATGCCACGGAATTCGGTCTGGCCGCGGGTGTATTTACAAAAGACCTTGTGAGAGCGCACCGGGTGGCTAAAGACTTCGAAGCAGGAACTTGCTATATCAACACGTATAATGTTTCGCCGGTTGAGGCCCCTTTCGGCGGTTCTAAGTTGTCAGGCGTCGGTCGTGAAAATTCAAAGCTTGCGTTGCACCATTATACCGAGATGAAAACCGTCTATGTTTCGATGAATGAACTGCGCGCCCCTTATTAGGCCGCATGGATAAATTGGTGAGTACGGATTTAGGGATACTGCGAGAAGAGGGGTCCGCTTGGTTTGCGGAAGGATACGGGCTCTATCTCAGCTTTGGGCTTAGAACATGTCGCAAAAACTCGAAATCAATTCGGGTATGGGAGACGGCCAAATCCCAGTCGCAAAAGACTGGTACAACGTAGCGAGGATCGATGACGGCCTGAGCCTGATCCTGGAACGCCATGTGCAGCCCTGGATGCGCTGCAATATGTGGTTGATCCACGGCCGGGAGCGCGACGTGCTCGTCGACACCGGGATGGGGTTTCGGCCGCTGCGCATGGAGGTCGCCGCGCTTCGTGATCGGCCGGTACACGCCGTGTGCACGCACTCGCACTTCGACCATATGGGGTGCGCGTGTGAGTTCGATGTGCGCCTTGGGCATCATCGGGAAGCGGAGATATTCAACGCGCCGGACCTCGACAACAGTTGCGCGCGCCCCTGGATCGCTGGCAACCTGTTGACCGCGCTTCCTCATGAAGGTTATCGGCTGGATAGCTACCGCCTGGTGTCGGCGCCGCTCACTGGCTATCTCGATGAGGGTGATGTGCTTGAACTTGGGAATCTTGCGCTGCAAGTTCTTCATTTGCCTGGCCATTCCCCGGGATCTATCGCGCTCTACGAAAAGAAGACTAAGACGCTATTCAGCGGTGACGCCATCTATGATGGCGAGCTCATCGACAATGCCTGGCACTCCGATCCCAACCTCTTTCGGGAGTCCCTTCATCGCCTTTGCGAACTGCCTATCGAGACGGTCCATGCAGGGCACTTTGGCTCCTTCGGACACGATCGACTCATCGAACTGGTTGGTCGTTACCTCAGTGGCTCAGGAAGGATTGAGAACATCGAAGACTGGCGTGCCGAGCAGCAGGGGCGATCGTAGGGCCGGCTCACGGCTTTCACGTCTAGCCAGGATGAAATTGCCGCGCCAACGATCAGGTCGAGATACTCTTGGAGAAAATGTTCATCACAACCACGCCACAAATAATTAGAAAGATGCCAAGGGCAGCCGGAAGGTCAAGCGGCGACCGATAGACGACAATACTCACGATAGTTGTCAGCACAATCCCCACGCCGCACCAGATCGCGTAAGTCACGCCCAAGGGGATCACTCGGAGGGCGTGGGAGAGAAAGAATAGCGCGACGATGAAGCTGGCGATGACCAGTGCTGTGGGACGTAAGCGGTGCGCCAAGGCACCTTGCAATAGCCTGATAAACATGGAGCTTTCGCGCCATGACATTGGAACATGCGAGGGGCGATATGGTCGCCGAGATCAGCGGCGGCGCGCCGGCCGAAGATTGTGCAGCGATGCCCGGGCGCGTGCGGCAGCGAAGGCTGTGGAGTTGCACTGAGAAGCGCGCGTTGGTCGACCTGGCGAGCGCGGCGGGGTCGTCGGTGCCTGAGGTCGCGGAGGCGTTCGGCGTAGCTCCATCCCAGCTCTATGCGTGGCGCAAGCAGATGGCCGGCGGCGAACTCGAGGCCGATCGGGCGATGGCAACTTTCGCGCGGATCGAAGTAAGCGATCTGCCCGAGGTCGAGCGTCCCGTCGCCGATTGCCCGGACCCGGCCGGCAGGATCGTCGTGGCCTTTCCGAACGGCGCGCGATTGCGGATCGAGGGGACCGTCGATCCGACGGCGCTGCGTATCGTACTGGCGGAGCTGACCCGGTGATCACGGTGGTGCCGACCGACCGGATTTACTTGTGCTGCGGTGAGACCGATATGCGCCGCGGGATCAACAGCCTGGCGCGCATGGTGCAGCAGGTGCTCGCGCTCGACCCGCATACCGGCGCGATCTTCTGCTTCCGTGGACGCAAGGGTCATATCATCAAGATTTTGGCGCATGACGACCAGGGGTTCTGCCTTTTTACAAAACGCCTTTCCGATGGGTGTTTCGCTTGGCCGACTACCAAGGATCAGGTGACCGTGTCGCTTACCAAGGCACAGCTTTCGCTGCTTCTGGACGGGATCGATTGGCGCCGGCCGAACAAGATTTATCGACCGCGTCTGGCCGGCTAAATTCGGCCGTTCTCATTGATTTTGTGTCGATTTTGCTTCCGTAGACGAGGTCTTTCGGGTATGTAATTTGGGTGTCGGAACAAGCTCCCTCCATCGCTGATTTCCTCGTCCGGATCGCCACTCTGGAGGCGGCCGTTTGTGCCCGTGACATCGCCATTGCAGAACGCGATGAGCAGCTGCGAAGAGAGCGCGCCGAGGCCGCGCTTCGCATCCAGCGCCTGCAGCTGCAGATCGATCGCTTCAACCGCAAGGCCTTCGGCCGCTCCTCCGAGAAGCTCGGCCAGATGCAGCTCGAACTCGAAGATCTCGAGACCGATTTCGCCGCCGGCGCGCCCGAGGCCGAGCTGGCCATCGTCTCCGACACCGATAAGGTCCGGGCGTTGCCGGTGCGCAAGCTCAATCCGAACCTGCCGCGC
>NZ_JAFLWW010000015.1 GCF_018555685.1 Aminobacter anthyllidis | reverse complement strand
GTGTGGAAAAACGGAGGGGGGGGTGAGGGGAAGATTGCTGACAGATGGTGACAGATCGGAATCATCGATCATATCAAAAACGGGGCGTCAGTAGAGCTGAATATTAATCACTTCATTTCAGAATTTTCGTATCATCTTATAATGTTTCTGTATATCCTCATAATTTACCGTAATAGATCTCGTTCCAGACCTCACGAATAGCTCAGCGCCGCCCCCTTCTTCATAAATGTTAGTTCGCTCCTTGCTGCAACCTGTATACGAACAAAAACATTTCCCTCTTTTACAAGCGGTTCTGTTCTCACGTAAGCGTTGATTGATTTTCCATCGAAGAATCTCGATTCGACCTGGGCGCGCAGATATTGCTCCCAACCGTCGTAGTCACCGCGCTTCTTATTTGTCAGCTGAAAATCCTTTTCGAGACCACAGATAGAACCATCATCTGCGACGCCGACAAATATTACTCCGCCATCGGTGTTTGAAAACGCAGCTATCGTCTTCATTACCGAGTGAACTAATGCTTCCAATCGGTACTCCTCAGCGTCATCGTTTTTTTCTTTAAGATACTTCTTCCAATCAAATAACAATGACGATTTGAATTCCACACGAGATGTTTCACCTCCTAAGACATCGGAAAGCGCTGCATCAAGTGAACCGCGATTACCATCGGAAAGTACACGAAGATCATCAAGGCCCAAATCACCTATCTTTGGCGAACACAAGATACCGAAATAATCAAACGACTCTTGCAGTTTTCCCAAGCTAATAAGCAGACATATACCTCTATCTAACTCATACTCTTCCAACAGTATGCTTATTGTAGTCTCGACAGGTGCACTCAACGCCCTTGCGGCTGTAGGACATAGGAGTTTCATGAGGAAACTCACACAATGGTTCGACCGAAAATTTCTTGGGAAATAGCATCAGCCCGCATTTTCCAAAACGCAGTCACCCCGCCCTCACCCAGGAGCAACTCGTCGAAAGAATCCCGACTTACAAAATATCTCGCCCACACATCTTGGTTGTTATCGTAGGAGGCACCAGTTTGCGCTAGGAACGTAGCTGGTGAGAGCTTTCGCCATTCGTTATTGGTACGTCTATGCATTGGAATAAGGTTCGCTGCGGAATTTACCCAGTCCCTCTCCGCAACAGTATGGTCAAGAATTTCCTGAAGTGGGCCTCCTGCATTGTTCTTACACCAATCCTTTGGATAAATATGATGTAAGTCCATCGTTCCAGATTCCAAATTTATGCTTAGATCTGGATTTATTGGATCAACTCCCGCACGAGCGTGAAGAAGCAATAACGCCCCTCGCCGCAGTGCACCTTTCTCATCACCATCCGTCACCACCTGCCCAATATCTTCGATAGATGGGCGTGGACCAACTGCATTGTCCAACCACAAGTTCGCTTGAGTGCGCCAGAAATCGTCTGCCGTATCAGATCTTGTGCTCTGCAAGAATTCTTTCATTTGCCTAATATCAGTTCCGATCTGAGTAAGAAAACCCTGGTCGTACCTGGTATGAAGAACATTTCGCCAGAAAAAGGCACGAAATAGACGGTCAAGCTTGTCAATGTTCCAATGAACCGCTGGAGTCGAATCGAATTCCAGGAACCAGCGAAGAGCAACATAAACAGCAGCACTCGCTGGATAGGGACACTCGGACATCCCGAAGTGCCCTCCCGCGACTGCATTCTGGAATCCGCCTATAAATCCAGCAAATATAGAATTATTCTCGAAAACTTTACGCCAGAAACCACTCGGTATAGCCAGGAGGTCTCCAGACTTAACGCTGGTTATCCTGACCTCTTTTTGCCCAGCAGTCTTACGTGGCGTCGGCTTGGTATCAAGGGCCACGTGGGCAGCAGCTACAAACTGAGCAATCAACTCCGGGCGGTCCTTCGACGAAGACCATCCTACAGCACCATCAAGTTCACCTAGCGAATCAATCTCTTCACGCAGAAGTACCGGTCCCCCGACGTCAGTCGCCGTGTCATTGAATAGACCGCTATGGATGAGGTCTACGGGAGAAACTTTCGTACCTGTAGTGTTTAATGTTTCAAATATGTCACAAATATCTGCCAGATTGTATTCGTTTGGGACGATGTAAACGGCCAATTTAGTATTAAGGATACCAGCAAAAGCGCGGGAAAGAACCTGATTGCGGCGTTCCAACTCATCTACATCTGGAAGTTTCCCGCCCGTATAGTAATCCGGATTGCGGATGTGCTGTAGGTATGACATCCACTGCCCCATCAAACTATCCGGGTCTTCGGAGGCTAGTGGAAAGAGCCCCTGCGATATCGCGCCAGCAAGGGTTACTATTTTTCGTCGTTCAACCTCTTTCAACGATACGAATTTCACACGTTCGTTTTCATCTGTGGCCGCGACGTCGAGATAGAAATTACCTGAGTGGCGGTAAAGGCCAGATTGCGCTCTAAGGCCACCAAAGGCCATTGCCAATGCAGTAGAGCGCTGTCGTCCATCAAGCACGGCATAGTATCTGCCAGGCCTTGAACTTTCAGACGTGTATTGTCGCTGTCCAGTTCGCCCGACTTCCGGGTCCCAGTCGGGGATGGATATCGGCTCCAAGACCAAGGCTGACTGATCTTGTTGCTCCCAAAGGGTGATCATGCCGATTGGACGCGCATCAATAATGGAGTTCACAAGCGAGATTACAGCAGCGTTACTCCAGACGAATTCCCTTTGAAATTGAGGCACCAACCATTCATTGGTCTTGAGCTTCTTGAGCAAATTTGGGACATTTATGTCTGTGACTTGAAGTTGCGCCATCTCTACTGACTGCCGTATATTTGAGAGCTCAATATAACCGATCGCTTCAGCTTAATTCACATAAATGCGAAGCGCCAGTAGCACGCCTTCCCTCTGGCCCCCGAGTAACATGTCGCGACCGCCGCCATGTTGACGACGGGCGTCGACCGGCACGATCTGGACCGGATTGCTGAAGCCGGCGAACAGCGGGCCGATTACGAGGGAGCCGCCGAGTACCTGCGGCATCCTGATCGAGATCGAAGCCGAGGTCAGAATAGCCAGCACGCAGGCGGCAGAACTGCAGCTCGGCACTGGAAGCCTGGCGATCCTTCGCACCCCCCTCTGCACTGCCGGGCGTTCGTCGTTCGAAAAGCCAAGCAATTGGCTTTCGTTGCCTGCGGCAACCACTCCTCCCCCCCCCACAGGGGGGAGATTAGCAGCTTTGGCGCCTCGCCCAATCGGCTGACGGCGCAAGGAGGCCGGCAGCGCTATGCCCTTCGCTACGGCTCAGGGCCTTGAGGCGCTCGAAAAGCCCATTTTGGGGCTTTTCGTTCGCTGGCGCGAACCGCTTCTCAAGTCCCCGCGTTGTACGCCGCGATTGCCGCCATGTTGACGATGTCGGAATCCTTGGCGTTGAGCGAGACGATCTGCACCGGCTTGTTGAGGCCGACCAGCAGCGGGCCGATGACGGTGGAGCCGCCGAGTTCCTGCAGCATCTTGGTCGAGATGGCAGCCGAGTGGAACGCCGGCATGACCAGCACGTTGGCGGCACCCGAGAGGCGGCAGAAGGGGTATTGCTGCTGCATCAGGCGGTGGTTGAGGGCGACGTCGGCGGCCATTTCGCCGTCATATTCGAAATCGACGCGGCGCTTGTCGAGGATCTTGACCGCCTCCTGGACACGCTCGGAACGCTCGCCGGCGGGGTGGCCGAAGGTCGAATAGGCGAGCATGGCCACGCGAGGTTCATAACCCATCCTGCGCGCGAAATGCGCGGCTTCCTCGGCGATGTCGGCGATCTGCTCGGCGTTGGGCATGTCGTGGACGGCGGTGTCGGCGACGATGACGGTGCGGCCGCGGGCGAGCACGATCGACACGCCGATGACGCGGTGGCCGGGCTTGGCGTCGATGACGCGGCGGACGTCTTCGAGCACTGTCGAGTAGTTGCGGGTGACGCCCGTCACCACGCCGTCGGCATCGCCAAGGGCGACCATGCAGGCGGCGAAGTGGTTGCGGTCGTTGTTGATCAGGCGCTGGCAGTCGCGCAGCAGGTAGCCCTTGCGCTGCATGCGCTCGTAGAGGAAGTCGGCGTAGATGGCGTTGCGGCGCGACAGGCGCGCATTGATGATCTCGAGGCCCGGCTTGTTGAGGTCGATGCCGGCTTGCCTCGCGTTTTCCTTGATGATGTCGTCGCGGCCGAGAAGGATGGCCGTGCCGAGCTTCTGGTTCACATAAGAGACGGCGGCGCGCATCACCTGCTCCTCCTCGCCCTCGGCGAAGACGATGCGCTTGGGCTGGCGCCGGACGCGGTCGTAGATGCGCTGCAGCGTGGACGCGATCGGGTCGCGGCGGGCGGAAAGCTCGTTGGCGTATTTGTCGAGATCGAGGATCGGCCGGCCGGCGACACCCGATTCCATGGCGGCCTTGGCAACGGCGATCGGGATCGCCGAGATCAGGCGCGGGTCGAACGGCACCGGGATGATGTAGTTGGGGCCGAATTTCGGCCGGTTGCCCTGGTAGGCGGCGGCGACATCGTCGGGCACGTCCTGGCGGGCGAGCTCGGCCAATGCGTTGGCGGCGGCGACCTTCATGGCGTCGTTGATGGTGGTGGCGCGGACATCGAGCGCGCCGCGGAAGATATAGGGGAAGCCGAGCACGTTGTTGACCTGGTTCGGATAGTCCGAACGGCCGGTCGCCATGATGGCATCGGTGCGGATCTCGGCGACCTCCTCGGGCGTGATCTCCGGATCGGGATTGGCCATGGCGAAGATGATCGGGTTCTTGGCCATGGACTGGATCATGGCCGGGGTCAGCGCGCCCTTGGCGGAGAGGCCGAAGACGATGTCGGCGCCGTCCATGGCGTCGGCAAGCGAACGCGCCTCGGTCTTGACCGCATGCGCCGACTTCCACTGGTTCATGCCTTCGGTGCGGCCCTGGTAGACCACGCCCTTGGTGTCGCACAAGATGACGTTGTCGGGGGTGAAGCCCATCGACTTGATCAGCTCGATGCAGGCGATGCCGGCGGAACCGGCGCCATTGCAGACGAGCTTCGACGTCTTCATGTCGCGGCCGGTGATGGCAAGCGCGTTGATCAGGCCGGCGGCGGCGATGATGGCGGTGCCGTGCTGGTCGTCGTGGAAGACGGGGATGTCCATCAGCTCGCGCAGGCGCTGCTCGATGATGAAACACTCGGGCGCCTTGATGTCCTCGAGGTTGATGCCGCCGAAGGAGGGGCCGAGGAAGCGCACGCAGTTGATGAACTCGTCGGCGTCCTCGGTGTCGACCTCGAGATCGATGGAATCGACGTCGGCGAAGCGCTTGAACAGCACCGCCTTGCCTTCCATGACCGGCTTGGAGGCGAGCGCGCCGAGATTGCCGAGGCCGAGGATCGCGGTGCCGTTGGAGATGACGGCGACCATGTTGCCGCGCGTCGTGTAGTCATAGGCGCGCGAGGGATCCTCGGCGATGGCCTTCACCGGAACGGCGACGCCGGGCGAATAGGCGAGCGACAGGTCGCGCTGGGTCGCCATCGGCTTGGTCGGCACGACCTCCAGCTTGCCGGGCCGGCCCATGGCGTGGAACTCGAGCGCCTCCTCTGATGAAACAGAGGGGCCGGAATTGTCGGGTTTCCTGGTGGTTGCCATGGCGAGAAGCGTTCCTGTCCCTTAAATTTCTTTTTGTGGAGCGTTTTGGATTAAGGCTACACATCGGCGCTGTAAACCGCCAAGCAGAGCGGTGGATTTGCTTTTTTCGAAGGTTCAGGCGTGAACGATCGACCGACAATCATTGCGGAAGCTGACTTGACGGAAGCCCAGGCGGAAACGCCGGTGCACGCAGCACCTACGCCGATGATGGAGCAGTATATCGAGATCAAGGCGGCGAACCCGGATTCGCTGCTGTTTTACCGCATGGGCGATTTCTACGAGCTGTTCTTCGACGACGCCGAGAAGGCGAGCCGGGCGCTCGGCATCGTCTTGACCAAGCGCGGCAAGCACCAGGGCCAGGACATCCCGATGTGCGGGGTGCCGATCCATGCGGCGGACGACTACCTGCAGAAGCTGATCGGGCAGGGTTTTCGCGTCGCGGTGTGCGAGCAGATCGAGGATCCGGCGGAGGCCAAGAAGCGCGGCTCGAAGTCGGTGGTCAAGCGCGACGTGGTGCGGCTCGTCACGCCAGGCACCATCACCGAAGACAAGCTGCTTGCACCGCAGGAATCGAGTTTCCTGATGGCGCTGGGACGGGTCAAGGGTGCGGGCGAAGCGAGCCTGGCGCTTGCCTGGATCGAGATCTCGACCGGTGTATTCCGCGTCGCCGAGACGACGCCGGACAAGCTCGCCGCCGACATCTTCCGCATCGACCCGCGCGAGCTGATCGTCGCCGAGCCGGCGTTCCATGACGAGGAGCTGAAGCCGACGTTCGACCTCGTCGGCCGCATCGTCAACCCGCAGCCGCCGTCCCTGTTCGACTCGACCTCGGCGCCGGGACGCATCGCGCGTTTCTATGAGGTGGCAACGCCTGACAGCTTCGGTGCTTTCTCCCGCGCAGAGCTGTCGGCGATCTCGGGCGTCATCGCCTATGTCGAAAAGACCCAGAAGGCCGAGCGGCCGCCGCTGTCGCATCCCGAGCGCGAGCAGGAAGGCTCGACGCTGTTCATCGACCCGGCGACGCGCGCCAATCTCGAACTTTTGCGCACGCTGTCGGGCGGCCGCGACGGCTCGCTGTTCCGCGCCATCGACCGCACGGTGACGGGCGGCGGCGCGCGGCTGCTCGCCGACCGGCTGATGTCGCCGCTGACCGATCCCGACGCCATCGGCGCCAGGCTCGATGCCGTGTCGTTCTTCATCGGCGAAACCAGGCTTGCCGAGGCGCTCAGGCTCAGCCTGAAGGGCGTCGCCGACATGCCGCGCGCGCTGTCGAGGCTGGCGCTCAACCGCGGCGGCCCGCGCGATCTCGGTGCGCTGCGCTCGGGCTTTTCGGCGGCGCAAACGATTGCCGGGCTGTTTGCCGACATGGCGGTGCCGCATGAGCTCGGCGCAGCGCTTGCGGCGATTTCAGCCCTGCCCGCGGCCTTTGCCGGACATCTCGACGCCGCCCTTGGCGACGAGTTGCCGCTGCTCAAGCGCGACGGCGGTTTTGTCCGCGCCAGCTACCACGCCGAGCTCGACGAGATGCGGGCGCTGCGCGACCAGTCGCGGCGGGTGATCGCCGGCATGGAGCGCGACCTGATCGAGGAGACGGGCATCCGCTCGCTCAAGATCCGCCACAACAACGTGCTCGGCTACTACATCGAGGTGACGGCCAACAACCAGGCGGCACTCAACGGCAGCGACGAGGCCAAGGCGCGCTTCATCCACCGCCAGACAATGGCGAGCGCGATGCGCTTCACCACCACCGAACTCGCAGGCCTCGAGACCAGGATCGCCAACGCCGCCGACCGGGCGCTGACCATCGAGCTCGCCGCCTTCGACGCACTGGTCGAGGAGGCGGTCGCGCATGCCGACGCGATCCGCGCCGGGGCCAACGCGCTGTCGGTGCTCGACGTTTCGACCGGCCTGGCGGCACTTGCGGCAGGCGAAGCCTGGTGCCGGCCGCAGGTCGACCTCAGCCTTGCCTTCGAGGTGACGGGCGGCCGCCACCCTGTCGTCGAGCAGTCGCTCAGGCGCACGGCCTCGGCACCCTTCGTTGCCAATGATTGCGACCTGTCGCCGGCGCCAAATGGCCGCAACGGCGCGATCTGGCTTCTGACCGGCCCGAACATGGGCGGTAAGTCGACCTTCCTGCGCCAGAACGCGCTGATTGCCATCCTCGCCCAGATGGGTTCTTTTGTCCCTGCCGAGCGCGCGCACATAGGCGTGGTGGACCGGCTGTTTTCCCGCGTCGGCGCCTCCGACGACCTGGCGCGCGGGCGCTCGACCTTCATGGTCGAGATGGTCGAGACCGCCGCCATCCTCAACCAGGCGAGCGAGCGCTCTCTGGTCATCCTCGACGAGATCGGCCGCGGCACCGCGACCTTCGACGGCCTGTCGATCGCCTGGGCGGCGGTCGAATATCTGCACGAAAAGAACCGCTGCCGCGCCGTTTTCGCCACCCATTTCCATGAGCTTACCGCACTGTCGGGCAAGCTCGAGCGCCTGCACAATGTGACGATGCGGGTCAAGGAATGGGAAGGCGAAGTGGTGTTCCTGCACGAGGTCGGCAAGGGTGCCGCCGACCGCTCCTACGGCGTGCAGGTGGCCCGCCTCGCCGGTCTGCCCGACGCTGTGGTGGCGCGCGCCAGGGAGGTGCTGCACCAGCTCGAGGAAGGCGAAACGTCAGGCAAGGCCAACCGGCTCGTCGACGATTTGCCGCTGTTTTCCGTGGCGGTGAAACGCGAGGCGGCAAAACCCGTCGCCAACGACGCGCTGACCAAGGCGCTGGAGGGCCTGAGTCCCGATGAAATGACGCCGCGCGAGGCGCTCGACGCGCTGTACAGGCTGAAGGGGCTTTCGGGCCGCTAACCGCAGACTTTCCTGCATTGGAGTTGGCGTCGCATGCTTCACCATATCTCGCTTGGCGTCGCTGATATCGAACGCGCCGTTGCCTTCTACGACGCGGTCCTTGCCCCGCTCGGCTATGTCAGGGTCTGGGAAGACCTCTCACCCGGGGATGACGACCAGGCGGTCGGCTATGGCTCGCCCGGCGGCGGCGACAAGCTGGCAATCAAGCTGCGCCGCAAGGGACAGCGCCCGCCCGGCCCGGGCTTCCACCTCGCCTTCGCCGCGCCAGACCGGCAGGCGGTCGCGGCGTTCCACACAGCGTCACTCGCCCATGGCGGCACCGACAATGGCGGTCCCGGCCTGCGGGCGCATTATTGCCCGGGCTATTTTGCCGCCTTCGTGATCGATCCCGACGGACATCATATCGAGGCAGTGTTCAACCAGGCCATCTAGGCGGGCGAGAAGCTCTCAGCGATCTGCAAGGCTGCGCCCTGAAGAGATCACGCCTCCGTCGCCAATTCGGGCGATGGCCGTTTCCAGCCAATGCTCGCGAACGCGGCAGCCGCACCGATCCCCAAAACAATAGACACGGACAGGGCAGACCAGATTCCGACATGAGCCATCAGCACCGAAAACAGGAACGGAGCCAACGCCGAAACGATCAGCCTGATGGCAGAGATTCGACCCAGCAACGCGCCGTATCCTTCGGAGCCGAACAAAACCAATGGCAAGGAGCCTTGGACGATGCTCGTCAGCCCCGAACCAAGGCCGAAAAGGATGGCGAAAGCCGCCGCACCGTAGATCCAGGGAGCCGATACCAGCAAGGTAGACAGCCCTGCCACCAAGAGAGCGGCCGAGATCACGGCCAGCACCAGTTGGGAGAGCCCTCGGCCGGCCAGCATGTTGATGAAGCGGCTGAACACCTGGGAAGGGCCGAACAGCGTGCCCACCAGCACTGCGCTGGCTCCAAGCCCGACGGCTGTGAGGAGCGGAACCATGTGGACGAGCAGTGCCGACAGCACGAACCCTTCGAGCGCGAACCCCAGCCCCATCAGAGTGAACGCTCTCCGGCGATCCCAATCTGCGATGCTTCCTTCGATCACCGCCGCGGTTTTGGCCGTGTCCTTCCCGTTACTCCTGCGATCGGCGTGCATCGCTCGTGCAAGCCAGAAATGAAACGGAAGACACACGACGAGATGCAGGACCGCGAAGGCCAGATAAACTTCCCGCCACGTCAGATGCTCGTGCAGTTGGGTGGTTATCGGCCAGAACAGGGTCGAGGCAAAACCAGCAATCAGCGTGAGATGGGTGATACTCTTCTGACCTGTTTGAGGCGTTATCTGCACCAGAGCTGCAAAGGCAGCATTATAGAGGACGAAGGCCGAGGCAATCTCCATAGCGATCATACCAGCTACGAAGGTGAGGCGATCGGGCGCGAGCGCGCATACGACCAGAGAAAAGGCTGCGACCAGTGAGCCTAATGCCATCATCGGGCCTGCGCCATGGCGATCGATGCGGCGCCCGATAGAAGGGGCGGCGAAACCGCCGATTAGCAAGGCAGCCGAAAAGACACCGAACACCCATTCCTGCGTCCAGCCGAGGTCCCTGGCCATCTCCGGTGCAAGGATGCTGAAGCTGTAATACAGAGTGCCGTAGCCAACGATCTGGGTCAGGCCCAGGCCCCAGATGATTGCGCCGCGTCGGTGTTCAATCGAAACAGGCGATGCCACCTTGCAACTCCCTCATGCGATCCTAGATGGCCTTGAACTTGACGCGAGCCTCGAGTTTCTCGACGTCTTCCTTCCGCTCGCTGTAACGGCTCGTCAGGTAGCCTGAGACATCGCGGGTGAGCAGCGTGAACTTGACCAGTTCCTCCATCACGTCGACCACGCGGTCGTAGTAGGATGACGGCTTCATGCGGCCTTCCGGGTCGAACTCCTGATACGCCTTGGCGACCGAACTCTGGTTCGGAATGGTGAGCATACGCATCCAGCGCCCGAGCACGCGCATCTGGTTGACTGCGTTGAACGACTGCGAACCGCCCGAGACCTGCATCACGGCCAATGTGCGCCCTTGCGTCGGCCTGATTGAACCGACGGCGAGGGGAATCCAGTCGATCTGCGATTTCATCACGCCGCTCATCGCTCCGTGACGCTCCGGGCTGCTCCATACCTGGCCTTCCGACCAAAGCGAAAGCTCGCGCAGTTCCTTGACCTTCGGGTGATCGGTCGGCGCTCCGTCCGGCAGGGGAAGGCCAGAGGGATCAAATATGCGAGTTTCGGCTCCGAAATGTTCGAGCAGGCGGGCCGCTTCCTGGGTCAGGAAGCGGCTGTAGGAACGTTCGCGGAGCGAGCCGTAGAGCAACAGTATCCGAGGCCTGTGAGCGGAGAATGGCTGCGAAAGCCGGGTATGATCAGGAAGCTCGAGGGCTTCCGGCGTTATGTTGGGCAGGTCAAGCAACGCGGTTTCCTTCGGCATCGATCAGCACTTCGCCGTCCTCTTTGTGAAACGGCCCCTTTTGAGGAAGCGGCAGGATGTCGAGCACGATCTCGGAAGGACGGCTCAGACGCACGCCCCATGGCGTGACAACAAACGGCCGATTGATGAGGATGGGATGCGCGAGCATCGCGTCCAGCAACTGGTCGTCGGTCAGCTTCGGATCGTCCAGGCCCAGTTCCGCATAGGGCGTTCCTTTCTGCCTGATGGCTTCGCGCACGCTCAGGCCCGCAGAGGAAATCAGCTCCTGAAGCACCGCGCGTGTCGGCGGCGTTTGCAGATATTCGACGACAGTGGGCTCGACCCCGGCGTTGCGAATGAGCGCGAGCGTGTTGCGCGACGTGCCGCAGGCGGGGTTGTGGTAGATGGTGATGTCCATCAGACGGTCCTTTCACTTTGTTTGGCGGCGGAAACGGCGAATCCGCGCTCGTACCAGCCCTTGCTGCGGTTCACGATCCAGACGACCGACAGGCGAGTGCCGGCTGGCAGATGGCCGGATTGCCTGCGCAGCAGTCTTCCATCAGAAACCGGATCAAGCCGCTCAGGGCCTGGTAGTCTGCCGAGTAGACGATGGAACGCGCATCCCGGCGGGCGGTGACCAGGCCGCCGCGTTCCAGTTCCTTGAGGTGGAACGAAACGTTCGACGCGGATACCCCTGCGGTTTCCGCAATGATTCCTGCAGCCATGCCTTCCGGCCCAGCCTTCACCAGCAGCCGAACGATCTTCAGTCGCGTCTCTTGGGACATTGCCCCAAACGCGATCAGCGCTTGACGTTCATCCATATTTCAACAATCCTATAAATGTCAAAATGAGGAATAACGCAGATGCTGACCCCTGACAACCGCGAATTTGCCAGCTCGACCAGTTTCCGAAGCGACGACATTTCGATTGGCGAGCTGTTGTCCTTCCTCGCCGGGCACAAGGAGAAGCCGTTGGTCTTCAGCTATGACGGCCGCTCCGTAAAGCCAGGCTATCACGTCACCGAGGTGAAGGCGGGATCGTTTGCCGCGCTTGATTGTGGCGCCAATACTGAGTCCTGGGCAGAGCTCTTCATCCAGCTCTGGGATGTGAACGAGGACGAGCGGACCCACATGCCCGCTGGAAAATTCTCAGCTATCATACGCAAGGTCAGCGAACACGTGGCTCTGGATCCCACTGCAAAGCTGACCTTTGAGGTAAGCGACGGCATCGCGCCGATGCAGCTTCACAAGGCATCGATGCCGCTGATCCGGGGCAGCGAAATCCATGTCGCACTGTCTGCCCGGGCGGCGAGTTGCAAGCCACGAGACCGTTGGCTGGCGGAGAAGGCGGCCAAGACAGCCTCCTGTTGTGGCGACGGCTCAGCATCATCAACCCAAACCCGCTGCGGCTAGGCGGCCAGGCCGAGCGCCCTCGCACACGACCGATGCCATTGCGTCTCGCCATAACTCCGGCAAGACTGCCCTCGATGGAGAGACTGGCGGCCGAGATGCGTAGGTCACGAAAACTGGAGGGCTGGTCGTCGCCGCTTGTCGAGGCGGTGACGCGGACCAGGTTTGGCGGCTGCGGCACCATGACCAGCCGTATGGCTGCCGGGACGTGTTCACTTTCAGGAATGCGGACACGACCACCGGCCTGACCACCACTGCCCTCACCCGACGGCTCAACCGTCCAGCCAGGCGGCGAGGCCATCCAGCGTCTGCAGGCCGTATTCCACCGCGCCGAAGCCGATGACGACCTGACGCCGCTTGGCGGTGGGGTGGAGCTGGCGCATGGTCAGCACTGTCTTGCCGTCGCTCTGCTCGTCGAAGGTCACCGTGACGCGGAAACGGTCGGGGTCGTTGGGCTCGGGCGTGCCGTAGTCCATCACGATGCGCTCGTTGGGCACGATCTCGACAAAGCGCATGAGGTTGGGGAAGCGCTGCTGCTTGCCCTCGAACACGCCCACCATGTCGAAGCGCCAGACCCCGCCCTCGCGGATATCGGCCTCGTGGCTTTCGATGCTCAGGCCGGCGGGGCCGTACCATTCAGCCAACGCCTTGGGGTCCATCCAGGCGGCAAAGACCTTTTCGCGCGGGTGGTTGAGCAGCTTGACCAGCACGATCTCGCGATCGAGCGACCAGGTCTCAAACAGGTTTTCCATGTGCTTCATCCTCTTTCGGTGTTGTCCAGGTAAACTTCCAGCCGATCCAGCCGCTCGGCCCAGCGCCGGCGCTCCGCTTCCATCCAGTCTGCCGCCTCGTCGAAGCGCGCCGGCACCAGCTTGCACCAGCGGCTGCGCCCGCGCTTTTCGCTGACGATCAGCCCGCATTCCTCCAGCACCTTGAGATGCTGGGCGAAGGAGGGCAGCGCCATGTCGAAAGGTTCGGCCAGGGCGCTGACCGGCACCTCGCCCGCGGCCAGCCGCGACACCACCGCGCGGCGGGTCGGGTCGCTGAGAGCGTGAAAGGCGAGATCGAGGGGGGTCGAATGGTAAGGCATATGCCTTAGTAACGAAGATCGGCGGCACCTGTCAAGGACATTAAGGCACTTGCCTTAGTATGCGTCGACAGGCCGGCAGATCCAGGCCGTTCGGCAACGCGCCTTATTTCATTCATTGACGTCATCGCTGCCGCAGCCCCTATGCTGGCGGCGCGCGCGATATCGCCGGCAATCTTGTTTGCTGGCAAACGACGACGCGCCAGATGGAGGACGGATGCCCAAGGTCAAAGGTCAAAGCGGCCTCGACAAGGAGCGCGCCAAGACAGAGAAGCTGCTCAAGAAGGTGGGATACACGGCCTTGAAGGAGGCCGGGGTGAAATCCAGGCGACCCGACCTGCCGGACCTGAAGATCGAAAAGCGCGCGAAGTAACGCGGCCGCATTTGCCAGCCCGGTTGATTCCGATCTTGCGAGGTGCTTCAAAGTCGATCGCGGCAGGGCCCGGATCGCCCAAGGGGATGCGACATGGTGGATTCCGAGCGGATCGACAAGCTGATCGCGGCGGTGCCCCCCGCCCTGGCGCTTCGCGCCGGGCTGGACCTTGGCATCTTCACCCGGCTCGGCGGCGGTGCCGCGACTGCTGATAGCCTTGGGGCGGCGCTCGGCGTCGCGCCCGATCGCCTGTCGCGGCTGCTCTACGCGCTCGCCAGCATCGGCCTGCTCGAGGTCGAGGATGGCCAGTTTCGCAACGGCGCCGAAGCGGCGACGTTCCTCGACGCGTCCAGGCCGAGCTATCGCGGCGGCGATCATGCGCTGCTGCGCGAACTCTGGGGTGCCGACCTTCTGACCGCGGAGTCGCTGCGGCAGAACCGGCCGGCTGCGCTGCACGACTTTTCCGAAGCGGGCCCGGAGTCCGCGGCGGCCTTCAGCCGCCTGCTCGCACCGGGCGGGGTGATTTTCGGCCGGCAATTGGCCCAGGAGATCGACCTTGAGGCGGTCGGTTCGGTGATCGACATCGGTGGCGGCGCAGGCACCATCCTCGTCGGCCTGCGCGAGGGCCGGCCGCAGATTGCGGCGACGCTGATGGAACTGCCGACGGTCGCAGCGGTCGCGCCAGCTATCCTGTCGGAATACGGCGCCGGCGACGTGGTCGTCGAAGCAGGCGACATCACCGTCGCGCCTTCGATCGGCCGGCACGACCTGGCGATCCTGAAGGCCGTCGTCCAGGTGCTGCCGCCGGAGCAGGCGCGCCGTTCGATCCTCAACGCGGCGCGTTGCCTGACACCCGGAGGCGAGATCGCCATCGCCGGGTGGGGTGTCGTCGATGACGACCGCCTTGGCCCGCCGGAGGGGGTCTTTCTGAACCTCACCTTCCTGAACCTCTATCGCCACGGCGAGGCCTACACGGAAGGCCAGTATCGCGCGTGGATGACCGAGGCCGGATTGCTTGACATCTCGAGGTCGCGCCTGAGCGACGGCACCACCTTGTTTCGTGGGCGCCTGCCGGGCTGATCGTGGCTGGATGGCTGGTTTCGGAGGCAAGGGGCTCAGCGGCGCCCCGCCCCCTGCAAGCTTCAGCGCCGAGCGCGTTTGCCCGGGCCATTGCGTCGCACCGCAAATCTGGCAAGACTGGGCGTGCGGGGAGACTGGCGGCCAAGATGCATGACGTCACGAAACTGGAGGGCTGGTCGTCGCCGCATGTGGAGGCGGTGACGCGCACCAGGTTTGCCACCGGCGGCAGCATGAAGATGCAGCCGGATGGCTGCTGGGACGTGGTCATTTTCAGGAACGCCGATACCACCACCGTTCTGCGCACCGGCATGACCACCACTGCCGTCACCCATGACTATGCCGCCGGCGACGAGATCCTCGCCATCGCCTTCAAGGCCAGCAGCTTCATGCCGCTGATGCCGGGCGAGCTGATGCGCGACCAAGGTGTCGTGCTGCCCCTGATCGGCAAGGACCGCTTCCGGCTCGGGGCTGACGTGCTGGAGATCCCGACATTCGACACGGTCGATGGCTTTGTCGGCAAGCTGGTGCGCAGCAGCATCGTCGAGGACAACCGCGTTGTCGCATCGATCGTCTCGGGTCATCCCATGGCGATGTCGGAGCGGACCCTGCAGCGCCATTTTTTGAAGACGACCGGGGTCACCTACAAGACCTTCACGCAGATCGAGCGCGCCCAGAAGGCGCTCGCCCTGCTGCAGCAGGGCCGGCCGGCGGCGGATGTTGCCTTTGCGCTCGGCTATGCCGACCAGCCGCACATGATCCGCTCGGTGAAGGCGATCATGGGCGTCACCCCGGGGCAGATCGGGCGCAGCTGAAACTGTCGGAAATCTTCAATCCCTGGGACCCAGCCGCCGGTTAGAAAGGATGCACTTTCAACCCAACGAGGACGCGGCAAATGTCTGACATCACACCCTTCAAGATCGCCATATCAGAGGCCGAGTTGACCGACCTCAAGGCACGCCTCGCCAACACGCGGCTTGCCAACGAGATTCCGGGCGCGGGCTGGAGCTACGGCATGTCGAGCGATTTCGTCACCCGCGCGATCGACCGGTTGCGGAACGGGTTCGACTGGCGTGCCCAGGAGGCGGCGATCAACAGCCATCAGCAGTTCGTCACCGAGATCGACGGCCAGACCATCCATTTCCTGCACGTGAAGTCGGCGACCGCCAATGCCGTGCCGCTGCTCCTGCTGCACGGCTGGCCGAGTTCGTTCGTCGAATTCCTCGGCGCCATCGGGCCGCTGACTGCGGCCGGCTTCGATGTCGTCATCCCCTCGCTGCCCGGCTTCGGTTTCTCCGGCCCGACGCGCGAAGCCGGCTGGAATGACGGCCGCATCGCCAGCGCCATGCTCGAGCTGATGTCACGCCTCGGTTATCAGCGCTTCGGCGTGCAGGGCGGCGACGCAGGCGCAATCATCGCACCCGCCATCGGCCGCGCGGCACCGGATCGTGTCATCGGCGTCCACGTCAATGCGGCAACCATGGGCTTCATTCCGCTCGGCCCGATCGACCCAAGCGAGATCGCCTCGTTCAGCGATGCCGAGAAGAGCCGGCTGCAGCGCCTGCAGCAGTTCATGGCCGAGCGCTTCGGCTTCAACGCACTGCAGTCGAGCCGGCCGCAGACGCTCGCCTATGGCATCACCGACTCGCCGGCGGGGCTGATCGCCTGGCTGGGCGACATGTTTGCCGGCTTTGGCGACAGTCCTGACGCGGTCGACCAGGACAGGTTCCTGACCAATGTGCTGGTCTACTGGTTCACCGGCACCGCGGCCTCGTCGATCCGGCTTTACCATGAAAACGCGCACGACCCCGAGGCCTGGTCGCCGAAGCCGAATTCGGGTGTGCCGACGGGCGTTGCCGTGTTCGCCCGCGACGAGGTCGCCATCCGCCGCTATAGCGAGGGAGGCAACACCATCGTGCGCTGGAGCGAGCTTACCAGCGGCGGCCATTTCGCCGCGATGGAAGTGCCCGAGGTCTGGGCGGAAGAGGTCGCGGCGTTCTTTGCCGGGCTGCAGCGCTAGGCTGCCTTGGGGTGGCGGAACAACGCCACTTCTCTTTGCGGCAGGTGTCGGACGCCGGCCTCAGGCAACCGCCTGGGGCCGGTTCTGTTCGCGCCAGGAGGCCGGGCTGAGCGCGGTGACGCGCCGGAACTCGCGGTTGAAGTTGGACTTGGTCTGGAAGCCGGAGTCGAGCATGGCAGCGGTGACCGACATGTCGGTGTCCCTGAGCAGGCGGCAGGCTTCGGAAATCCTGATGTCGTTGATGTATTGCGAGACGTTCTTGCCGGCGAGGCGGTTGACGGCGCCGGAGATCTGCCGCGCCGGCACGCCCGCGCGCCGGGCCAACCGCGACAGGGTCAGATTGTCGTCGCGATAGAGCCTCTGGTCGACGAGCAGGCGCTGGACCTGGTCGAGGATTTCGCGGTCCTGCTCGGACGGCGACGGCTCGGGTGGATTGGGCTGGGTCGGCGCGGAGGGATGGGCGCGCGAGGCGACGAACGCCGTCAGGCCGATGAAGAACAGGCCCAGCAGATTGGCGTTGCTGGCGATGATGGCGGCATCTTCGCCCTTCGACCATTCGAAGGCGAGCAGCACGCCGAGGTCGAACAGGGCCGACAGGCAGAGCGCGACAGCGGCGATGACCAGCGCGCGGTGGGCGGCGACCGCGCTGTCGAGGCGCGCCTCGACCAATGCGTCCGGACCGCTGCGCCCGAGGTTGAGCACGGCGATCGCATAACCGACGAAGAGCACGATCAGCGCCGCATCAATGAGGGCTGGCAGGAACAGCACAATGGCGGTCATGACCACCGGCGGCAAGGCGTGAAGCCAGCGCATGCGGCCGCCTTCCAGATCGTCACGCTGGAGCAAGGTGCGGAAACTGAAGAGCACCAGCGGCGGCAGGCAGCTTGCCAGGATCGGCTGGGCGTAGCGCGCCGCCTCGACATGATAGCCCCAGCGCAGGCCGACGACGACCGACTGCAAGGCACAGAGGGCGACGAGAAAGAGGAATGCCGTGTTGCCGCCGGTGGTTTCCCGGGCGCGCAGCGCCGAGACGAGAAGGATGACCAGCAGCAGGGCGGCGACGAAGGACAGGGGCACGAAGATCAAGGCGAATCCCACCGGAGAGCAGACGGCCGATCATGGCCTGCATCGCGATCGAGCACGACCTGAATCGCGATCCAGGACGAAGATGTAGCCCACTTTTGCCATGCCTCGCCCATCGTTTACTCAAACAGGGCAAGGTTCCATGTTGCAGTTCCTATCAACCATCCCGATGGTCGTCGGCTTCGTTTCGGCCTGTTTCGCCTCAGAAGTGGGCGTGCGCGAGATAACGGTTGCCCAGCCCGACCGCGACCTTGCCGTGACCGTCTGGTATCCCGCCACGGCCGGCGGCAAGCCGGTGCTGACCGGCGACAACAAGATCTTCAAGGGCGCAGAGGCCGCGACGGATGCACCGCCTTTGCCAGGGCGTTTTCCGCTGGTGCTTTTGTCGCACGGCTCGGGCGGGCGCGTCGAAGCCATGAGTTGGCTCGCCACCGAGCTTGCCAAGGCAGGCTTCGTTGTCGCCGGCCCCAACCATCCCGGCACGACCAGCGGGAACTCGACGCCTGCTGCTACGCCGAAGCTGTGGCAGCGCACCGGCGACCTGTCGGCTGTGATCGACTCAATGACCAAGGACGCGTCATGGAACGGCTTGCTCGATGCCGACAGGATCGCCATCGTCGGCTTTTCGCTGGGTGGTGCCGCGGCCATGGAGATTTCAGGCGCGCGCGCCAATCTCGAAGCCTATGCCAGCTACTGCGACAGCTACGGCAAATGGGATTGCGCCTGGTATGCCGGCGGCCAGGGCTACGTCAACGACGAACCCGTGAAGGTGGACAAGGTCGACTTGCGCACCGTCGACAAGGCGCGCTTCGAGCAGTCGAACCTCGACCACCGCATCCAGACCGCCGTGCTTGTCGATCCCGGCCTCGCCCAGGCCTATGACGAGCAAAGCCTGAAGGAGATCGGGATTCCGATGCACTTCATCAATCTTGGCAGCGCCGAAACCATCCCGCTGGCCGTCATCTCCGACCGGCTGGCAAAACTGACGCCTAAGGGTACCTACGCCACGGTTGCGGGCGCCACGCATTTCAGCTTCCTGCCGGAGTGCAAGGAAGGTGGCGCCGAGTTCCTGAAGTCGGTGGGCGAGATCGACCCGATCTGCGCCGACGAGGGCAGCAGGCCGCGCGCTGAGCTGCATGCCGAGATCACCGGTTTGGTGAAGGGTGCCCTGATACGCGACCTCAAGGCCTCGAAATAGCGATACCTGCCCGGCGCCGACGCTCCCATCGGCGCCGGGCAGATGCATGAGTGGTCGTCGTCAGCGCGGCGCGAAGGCCGCGAGGAAGATACGCACGCTCTCCTGGGCATGGCTGCGGCACGCCTGGGCAGGCAGGATGGCGCCGTCGCCCAACAGCATGGCGTCGTTGACCGGGCCGCCCATGACCAGCCAGTTGAAGAAGGATGCCGCGGCCTCCAGGTCGTCGGCCTTGATCTGGCCGAGCTTGCGGTAGTGAGCAAAGGCCCTGGAGAGGCGGTTGATCGAGCGCTGCGGGCCGAGCGCGTGCAGCGCCCTGCCAAGTTCGGGAAAACGCTCGACCTCGCCGATCACCAGCCGCCGCAATTGCATCAGCCTGGGCGTCATGACGATGGTGAGCTGGAGCTCGGCGAATTCCTGGAGGTAGTCGCCGATGGGGCGGTCGTCCAGCGGCTCGGCGACCTGCTCCTGGTGCACGTCGCCGGCAACGCCGGTCAGGCCCCTGACGACGTCGAGGAACAGCGCTTCCTTGCTGTGGAAATGGGCATAGACCGTCTGCTTGGAAACGTCGGCCACCGCCGCGATCTCGTCCATGTTGGCGCCGAGGAAGCCGTTGCGGAGAAACAGCCCGGCGGCGGCATCGAGGATGGCGTCGCGCGTCCGTTCCTGGCGAGTTTTCGCAACGGTCATGAATGCTCTTCCCTGTGTCAGCAGTCGCAACCGGAGCATAGACCGAACCCGTTGACAAATCAAACTGGACGGTCCAGTCTAGTTTGACGAGCAAGGACGAGGTGAGGACATGGCTGGTATCGGGAAGGACATGCGACGGGTCGCCTGCCGGTGCGGACAGGTGGCGTTCGAGGCGAGCGGCGCGCCGATCGTTGGCGCGGCTTGCTACTGCTCAAGCTGCCAGAAGGCGGGCAAGATTTTCGAGGAACTGCCGGGCGGCGAGCCGGTGCTGGAGAGCGATGGCGGCACGAATTATGCGCTCTACCGCAAGGACCGGATCCGCTGCGTGCACGGCGCCGAGCTTTTGCGCGAACATCGGCTGAGCCCGACTGCGCCGACCCGGCGCGTGGTGGCCACGTGCTGCAACTCGCCGATGTTTCTCGAATTCAAGGGCGGGCACTGGCTGTCCGTCTATAGCGAGCGCATCGACCCAGACGAGCGGCCGCCGGTCGAGATGCGCACGTTGACCGCCGACCGCAGGCCCGGCGTCGAGTTCTCGGATGGCTTGCCAAGCTACGCCAAGCATTCCGGCCTGTTCATGTGGCGGCTGTTGACGGCCTGGGTGGCGATGGGTTTCCGCGCACCCAAGCTTGAATATGTGAAGGGAGAGCTCGATGTCCAAGGCGGCTGAGAAGATCGAGATCCGCAACATCGTCTCACCCAACCATGTCGTTCGCGTCGACAAGGCCAAGTACACAGCGATGCGAGACGCACTGCTTCAGGTGCTGCCGGACAATGGCCCCGGCCTGACGGTGATGGAAGCCAAGGCGGCCCTGCTGCCGATCCTGTCGCAGGAGCTGTTTCCAGGCGGCGAGAAGGCCGGCTGGTGGCTGAAGGCGGCGCAGCTCGACCTCGAGGCGCAAGGCATCATCCAGCGCGAGGCGACAAAGCCGCTCAGGCTTCACCGGGCGCGGTGAGCACGGCTCCGCTCAGGACCGCGCATCGGCCCTGGCGACAGCTTCGGCGGCGGACCTGAGGAGGTCGGGATCGACACCCATCGCCCGCAACGCGCGGACGGCAACGCCGTGCGGCATGCCGGCGACGATGGCGACGACATGCGCGCCGAGCAGCGGAGCGTGCTGGCTTCGATTCGCCGCCAGAGCCTGCATGACCTCCTGTCCGGAGGGCGACGCGTTGTAGGCGCCCGGCCGGGCGGCAAGTGGCTCCGGCCCGCCCGAAGCCGCTGGTGGCGAACCAATGTCCAGGCCGATGGCGGCAAGGGCATCACCATACTGGCGGGCGATGGCATCCTTCAGCATCGCCGGGTCCGCGCCAACCTCTTCGAAGGCGCGGCGCGCCGTGCCATCGGGCAGGTCGAGCGCCGCGAGCAGGAAATGTTCGGCGCCCGGTTCACGCTGCTCGTCCCGCAGCGCATGCCGCTCCGCCCCAGTGCACAGGGTGCCGATCGTGCCGATGTCGTTGAAACGCGCGTTGATGCGGCTGAACATGCATTGTCTCCTAAGTCGCCGGCCCGTTGCCGATGTCGGAAAGCCGCTTGTGCGCGGCCTGCTTGCTGACGCCGAGCGCCTGGGCGATCCGCGCCCATGACCATCCCTGTCCGAGCGCCGACCTGACGGCGCGCCGCTCAAGCGTGTCGGCCAGCCGCCGCAAGGCAACCACCGCAGCCAAGGCTTCGTCTGGATCGTCGGGCAGGTGCAGGGCGTTCAGGTCAAGCATGCGTCAACATTAGTTGACGCAGAGTCATTCGTCAACATAGGTTGACAGATTGGGCTAGAAGGTCTACCCATCGTGCACGGCTCGGTGCCGTTGCTGGTGACCCTCGGCGGACTGTTGTTCGCCGGCGAGCGCCTCGGCGTATCGGAGATGCTGGGCGTCGTGCTGGTGGCGGCAGGCATCATCCGCCTGTCCTTCGGCAAGAGCAGAGCCGGAGCATCGTCGACTGCCGCCGCTCGAGCAATCGACCTTCCGCAACGTCACTATTCTGAATTCTACTTTGAACCTTACAGGGAAAGGAATTTTAAAGCTTGCTCATATAGCTGTAGCAACTATTCGCGCCGGAAACGCGAGGAGAACAAGCTGGGGGGCGAGTTCGTTCGCCAAACATGTGACAAGACAACGCGACATCAGATCAAAGTTCCAGCTTTTCGGGCTGTTGTGGCCCTTCATCGCCGTTGTCCTGATCCAGACCGTCATTGCCGGTGCCAGCCTCTACACGCTTTCGGCCGTGCGCGCCTATGCCGCCGGTGAAAGCGCCTGGTCGAAAGGCCACAAGGACGCGATCTACTATCTGACGCTCTATGCCAATACAGGCGAGGTTGAGTATTTCGAGCGTTTCCGCCACGCCATCGCGGTGCCGCTGGCCGATCGCGACGCGCGGCTGGCGATGGAAAAGCCGCTGCTCGACTATGACGCGGCCTATGACGGCTTCATCCGCGGCGGCAATCATCCCGACGACAACCCCGGCCTGATCTGGCTGTTCCAGAACTTCCGCCACGTGCCTTACCTCTCCAACGCGGTCGACCGCTGGGTCGATGCCGATCCGAAAATCCTGGAGATCGCAGCACTCGGCGAGGCCATGCATGCCGGCATCTCGAGCAAAAATGTCTCGGAAGAGCAGCTCGCCGCGTGGAAAGAGGACATCCATCGGCTGCACGAGGAAACGGCGCCGCTGGCCGAGGCCTTCTCCGTTTCGCTCGGCCGTGGATCGCGCGACATCACCGCGCTGCTGCTCTGCGTCAACGTGGTGACGGCGGGCGCGCTGATCCTTTTGGCGATGCGGCGCACGGGCAACCTGCTGGAACAGCGCAGGGCCTTCGAAAGCGCTTTGAACGCCGAACGCGAACGCGCCCAGATCACGCTGGCCTCGATCGGCCAGGCGGTGGTTGCGACCGACGCCGAGGGCCGGCTCGACTACATGAACGAGGCGGCGGAGACGATGCTGGACTGGCATGGCGCCTGCGCCAAGGGCAAGCCGCTCGACCAGCTGTTCAGGCTGGTCAGCAAAGAGAGCGACGAAGAAGACAATGGCTTCATCGCGCGCGTGCTGGCCGGCGAGGCGATCGGCGGCAGCGGCGTGCCGCAGCAGCTGATGCGGCCGGACCTTTCGAGCGTCGCGGTGTCGCTTGTGGCAGCGCCGCTCTATGTCGACCAAAAGGTCGCGGGCGCGGTGCTGGTGTTCCACGACCGCACCAAGGAACAGGAATTCATGGCGCAGCTGTCGTGGCAGGCGACCCATGACACGCTGACGTCTCTGGCCAACCGCCGCGAATTCGAGGCGCGGCTGAATGCGTCGCTCGCGGCCCTGGCCAAGCGTCCGGCGGTGCACGCGCTGATGTATCTCGACCTCGACCAGTTCAAGATCGTCAACGACACCTGCGGCCACGCTGCCGGCGACGAGCTGTTGCGCAAGGTATCGACGGCGCTGCGCAACCAGCTGCGCTCGGGCGACCTGCTGGCCAGGCTCGGCGGCGACGAATTCGGCATCCTGATGGAGAACTGCCCCGAAGAACTCGCCGCCAGCACCGCGGAGCGGCTGCGCAAGGCGGTCGACGAGCTGCATTTCGTCTGGGCCGGGCGCGCCTTCAACACCAGCGTCAGCATCGGCGTGGTCGGCATGTCGGACGCCAGCATGACGCTGGAAGAGACGCTGCGCAGTGTCGATGTCGCCTGCTACATGGCCAAGGAACGCGGCCGCAACCGCATCCAGATCCAGCAGATCGGCGACATGGAAGTGGAGCAGCGGCTGAGCGAGATGGCCTGGGTGCAGCGGCTGCGCGAAGCGCTGGAGCAGAACCGTTTCCGTATCTACGCGCAGGAGATCGTGCCGCTGCAAGGGGATGGCCCGCAAGGCGCCCATGTCGAGCTGCTGATCCGCCTTGCCGATGCCGAGGGCAAGCTGATCGCGCCGGGCGTGTTCATTCCGGCGGCCGAACGCTACGGGCTGATGCCACTGATCGACCGCTGGATGGTGCGCCAGGCCTTCGACATCCTGGCCAGGCAGACAGCGGACGCTGCACCGATCAGCACGTGCGCCATCAACCTGTCGGGCGCGAGCTTCGGCGACGACAGTTTCGCCGACTTCGTGCTGGAGCAATTCGCCCGCAGCCGCATTTCGCCTGCAACGATCTGCTTCGAGATCACCGAGACCAGCGCCATCGCCGACCTCGACCGGGCGGCGCACTTCATCACCACCCTGCAGGCGCATGGCTGCCGCTTCTCGCTCGACGATTTCGGCTCGGGCATGTCGTCGTTCAGCTACCTCAAGGCCCTGCCCGTCGACTACCTCAAGATCGACGGCGGCTTCGTCAAGGACATGCTCGTCGACCGCATCGATCGCGCCATGGTCGAGATGATCCAGCATATCGGCGAGGTGACCGGCAAACGCACGATCGCCGAGTTCGTCGAAAACGACGACATCGCCAGGGTGCTGCGCGACATCGGCGTCGACTACGCGCAAGGATTTGGCATCGCCAAGCCGCGGCCATTCGGCGAGCGCTATGTCGGCATCAAGAGCCGCAGCTTCGAGGCGAGGAGCGATACGCCTGCCGTGGCGCTGGCGAGCTGACCGCGCTTGCTTGCGCAAAAGGCTATGCGGCGCGACAATGCCGGCTGTCGTTCCAACATGGGAAAGCCGAAATGAACAAGGCCTTCGCGGGTACTGCCATTCTTGCTGCTGCCTTCGGAATCGTGACGCAGGCACATGCGTCGATCCCGCTGGTCAATGCCACCTGCCCCGGCAAGATCGAGGTCCATGCCGACGAAGGCGGGCCGGTCTACATCAACGGCAAGGAAGGCACGCTGAAAAAATTCAACGACAATTACTTCGAGATCAAGGGCGGCGGGGTGACGGTCTCGCTGAGCATCAACCCGGACGGCTCGCCCAGCGTTTCCTATACCGGCAAGGGCGGCGCCAACGGCATCTGCACCGTGAAGGCGGGCTGACCGGCGTCAGAATATCCGATCAGATCATTTCCAGCGGACGCTTGCGCTGAGGCGGCGGGAACAGGCTGTCGAGTTCGGCCAAGTCCTGTGCCGTCAGCGCGATGTCGCGCGCGGCGGCGTTCTGGCGGACATGTTCGAGGCGCGTGGCCTTCGGAATGGCGATGACGCCGGGCTGTGCCATCACCCACGCAAGGGCCACCTGCGCGGCCGTCGCGTCGTGGCGGGTAGCGATGGCAGCAAGGCCCTTGTCGTCGGCCAGTGCGCCCTGCTCGACCGGCGAGTAAGCCATGACTGGCAGGCCGCCTGCGCGGCACAAAGGCATCAGATCGAACTCGATGCCGCGTCGCGTCAGGTTGTAGAGCACCTGGTTGGTCTGGGCGTTCTTGCCCTTGGACAGCCGGCTCATTTCCTCCATGTCGTCGGTGTCGAAATTGCTGACACCCCAGTGGCGGATCTTGCCCGACTGGCGTAGTTCCTCGAACACGGCGATGGTTTCGGCCAACGGCACGCCGCCGCGCCAGTGCAGCAGATAGAGGTCGATGCGGTCTGTATGCATGCGCTTGAGGCTCGCCTCGCAGGCACGGATCACGCCATTGCGCGAGGCATTGGACGGCAGCACCTTGGAGACCAGGAACACCTCGTCGCGACGTCCGGCGATGGCCTCGCCCACCACCTTTTCCGCACCGCCGCTGCCATACATCTCTGCGGTGTCGATCAGCGTGACGCCAAGGTCGAGCCCCAGCCGGAGCGCCGCGACTTCATCGGCTGTGCCGCTGCGGTCCTCGCCCATCATCCAGGTGCCCTGGCCCAGTACGGGAACGGCTTCGCCCGAAGGCAGCGTCGTGGTTACGGATGGTGAAGGCATGGCGGTTTCCTCGGCGATTTTCGCCAGCTTATCGTACCGGGGCAAGTTGGCTACAGCGACGACGCTGCAAGTGTTTTCATGTCGCTTCGCTGGATGCCCCAGCTCGCGGGCCATTCCGGACAGAAGGCCGATACTGCCGTCTTCGGGAGGTGTTGCAAACACGCTGGATGGCACGGATATCGCCGTCCGCATGCGCTTGTGGGTCGAGAGAAAATCACTTCGCTTAAACTTGACTCCAAATATCAAGTTAATGTAGCTCAATTCCATGGCCGTCGACCGGCCCGTGGGGTGGTCAAGCAACATACTGATATATCGACGTCTTCTCTCGGATGCCTGAACGAGAGTCCGACCGCCCGTGCTTCGGTTCCCATCGCCAGTGTTTTCAATGGTGAGTCGAGAGCCCGAGTTCTTCATCATCAATCAGGCGCCTAGTCTTCCCGAGCGAAGACGCGCATCAGAAGCTAGCAGTTCTTTCTCCATAGCAAGCCACTGATTCCTAGCATTCCGAGGAACACAGTGAACAATCATCACATCATCCGTTGCAGCACATTCGCGTTGGCGGCCGTCTGCAGTACCATCGCGCTTAGCGTGGCGAACGCCCAATCCAACAGCGTGGAGCAGCCGGCCAAGTCGGACCGAAAGGCCCCAGCAACGAGCCCATTGGTGCTGCCGCCCATCACCGTCAGTGCCGGCAGCGACACGAAAGCGCCGTATCAGACGCCCGGAGGCGTGAGCGTCGTCGACGGCAAGATCGTCCAGGAGAAATATGGCGGCGACGCCAATGCCATCGTTCGCGGCATGCCGGGAACGTTCACGCGCATCTCCTCCAGCCAGCCCGGCGTGTCCGTCAATATCCGGGGCTTTGAATCCGACGGCCGCGTGAACACCATGATCGACGGCGTGCCGCAGACGTTCAGGAACACGGCCGGCCACGCCTCCACCGGCGGCGAGCTGCTCTATATCGACACCAACCTCCTTGCCGGCATCGGCGCGGAACGGGGAGCGGTCAACGGCGCCTATGGCATGGGCTCGTTGGCCGGCGCCGTCAATTTCCGCACCATCGACTTCGAGGACGTCGTGCTCGAAGGCCAGGACCGGGGCGTCAAGACCACGGCCAAGGCAGGCACCAACGGCTTTGGCGCTTCGGGAATGGTCGCGGCAGGCGCGCGCACCGACCTGTCCGGCGGCGGACAGGCGTCTATCGTCGGCGCGTTCAGCTATGGCGAGCATGGCAACTACCAGCGCGGCGACGGCACCTACAACAAGCCCGACGCCAGCAACAAGCCGGGATCCGGCCTGGTGAAGCTGCATTTCCAGCCCGACGACGTGCACGACCTGAAGCTGGGCGCGCGCTGGTACAAGAACGACTTCCTGGTTTCAGGCTACAATTGGGGCGTCGACAACGCCACCTACACGGCGAACTACAAATACCAGCCCGGCAGCGACTGGATCGACCTCAGGATCAACGGCTACTACAACCGCACCGACATGTCCTACGATCCGACCACAGGTGGATCGTACCGCAAGCGCAACACGCGCGACTTCGGCTACGGCTTCGACATCGCCAACACCAGCCGGTTCGACATCACCGACGAGCTCAGCGCGCGCTGGGACTATGGCGCGGCCTATTCTTCCAACGACTACAAGGTCAACCTGTTCCGTGGCGCCAACCCGCCCGGGCACATGCAGAAGGCGCGCGCCTTCTCCGACCTCACCCTGTCGCAGGGCATGTTCGAACTGAGCACCGGCCTCAACTACGACTATTGGGAGCTGAGCGGGCGGCAGAGCCCGTGCCGGCCGGATATCGGCTTCTGCCCGCCTACGGGCGGCAATGTCGACGTCTCCAGGCACGAGTCCGCGCTCAACCCCAAGGTCACGCTTTCGGCCAGGCCGCTGGACTGGCTGCAGCCCTATGTGACCTACGCGCACACATTCAGGCCGCCATCGGCGCGCGAGGCGCTGTGGGCGCTGGTCCCGATCGGATCGGGCGTCGGCGGCGGCCAGTATTCCAACTTCTACCTAAACCCCGAAACATCAAAGGGATGGGAGGTCGGCGCCAACATCCTCAGGAACGACGTGCTCTATGGCGGAGACGAGCTGCGCCTGAAGGTGAACTACTTCAACAACGCCATCGACAACTACATCGTCAACAACCTGATCAGCATTCCGGGCGATCCCTACGAACGGGCGATCTGGGTCAATGTGCCTGGCACCACCCACTCGCGGGGCTTCGAGATCGAGGGCGGCTATGACGCAGGCGTCGCCTACGTGAACCTTTCCTACACACAGGCGAGCAACAACCAGCCAGTCGGCTGGGGCGCGGGCATCGGCAACGGCGATTCGACCTTCCTGCCGGAGAGCAAGGTCACCGTCGATGTGGGAATCCGGGCCTTCGAGGAAGCCTTGACCGTAGGCGCGACGATGAACCATGTCGGCGGCAGCCGCTACGCGGTCGGCTTCGGAGATACCACGACCAAGGAGGCCTACACGCTGTTCAACGCCTACGCCTCGTACAAGTTCAACAGGAACGCCACCGCGTTCATGAACGTCGAGAACCTGACCGACGTGGCCTACAGCCCGGCGGTGTCGGGCGAGATGGGCGAGAAGACCGGGCGCGGGCGCACCATCACGGTGGGACTGACGACCCAGTTCTGAGGACGGCGTGCCAGTCGGCGAGGAGCAAGGTGGGAACCCTGCTCCTCAGAGGTGCCGCGCTGGCCGCCGTGGCCAGCCTAGACCGGTGCCGTCTCAAGCAGCACGGCGACCAGCATGCCCGCCGCCATCAGGGCCAGCACGGTCTTTTTCATCAGGTTCATTCGAACATCCTTGTTGGGCCGGAGCTCAGAGCTTGACCGCCCTGAGCCGCAGCGCGTTGGCAATGACCGACACCGACGACAGGCTCATCGCGGCGGCGGCAATCATCGGCGACAGAAGCGTGCCGAGGACCGGATATAGGACGCCAGCCGCCACGGGAACACCCAGGACGTTGTAGACGAAGGCGAAGAACAGGTTCTGCTTGATGTTGCTTATCGTCGCCTGCGCCAGCTTGCGGGCGCGGACGATGCCGCCCAGATCGCCCTTGACCAGGGTGATGCCGGCACTTTCCATGGCGACATCGGCACCGGTGCCCATGGCGATGCCGACGTCGGCGGCGGCAAGGGCAGGTGCGTCGTTGACGCCGTCGCCGGCCATGGCGACACCCTCACCCTTGGCGCGCAGTTCGTCGACCAGCGCCTTCTTGCTCTCGGGCAGCATGTCGGCGCGGACCTCGTCAATGCCGAGCTTCTGGGCGACGGCCCGGGCAGTGCGCTCGTTGTCGCCGGTCGCCATGATGATCCTGAGGCCGAGCCCGTGCAGGGTGCGGATCGCCTCGGCGGCGGTCGCCTTGATCGGGTCGGCGACGGCGACGATGCCCGCCGGCCTGCCGTCGATGGCAACGAACATCGCGGTCTTGCCGTCGCCGCGCAGGCTGTCGGCGCTGGAAGCGAATTCAGTGAGATCAAGCCCGAGGTCGGCCATCATCGCAGCGTTGCCGAGCGCCACCTTGCGGCCGGAAACGGTACCCGACACGCCCTTGCCGGTAATCGATTCGAAGTCCTGCGCGTCCGGGACAGTGACGCCACGCTTGGCCGCGCCCTCGACGATGGCCTCGGCGAGCGGATGCTCCGAGCCCTTTTCGAGGCCGGCGGCGAGCGACAGCAACTCGTCCTCGGCAATGCCCTTGGCAGGGACCACGTCGGTCAACTGAGGCCGTCCTTCGGTCAGCGTGCCGGTCTTGTCGACGATGAGAGTGCTCACCTTGGAGAAGCGCTCCAGCGCCTCGGCATCCTTGATCAGCACGCCGGCCTGGGCGCCACGGCCGGTTGCGGTCATGACGGACATCGGCGTGGCGAGGCCAAGCGCGCAGGGACAGGCGATGATCAGCACCGACACCGCCGAGACGGTGGCGAAGACCATGCTCGGCTCGGGGCCGAAGACAGCCCAGACGACGAAGGCGACGATGGCAATCAGCACGACGGCGGGCACGAAGTAGAACGAAACCCGGTCGGCGAGACCCTGGATCGGCGCGCGGCTGCGCTGGGCCTTGGCGACCATCTCGACGATCTGCGACAGCACAGTGTCGACGCCGACCTTGTCGGCACGCATGATCAGCGAACCGTTCTTGTTGAGCGTGCCGCCAGTGACCCTTTCGCCCTCGACCTTTTCAACCGGAACAGGTTCGCCCGTGATCATCGATTCATCGACCGAGGAGCGGCCTTCGAGCACGACGCCGTCGACCGGAACGGCATCGCCGGGGCGGATGCGCAGGCGGTCGCCGCTGACGACGTCCTCCAGCGGCACCTCGGTTTCCGCGCCGTCATCGGCGATGCGGCGGGCCGTCTTGGGCGCGAGGTCGAGCAGCGCGCGGATGGCCGAGCCGGTGCGTTCGCGCGCCCTCAGTTCCAGCACCTGGCCGAGGAAGACCAGCGCGACGATGACAGCGGCGGCCTCGAAATAGACCGGTACCGAGCCGCCATGGCCGCGGAACTGATGCGGGAACAGGTCGGGGAACAGGGTGGCGACGACGCTGTAGATGTAGGCGGCGCCGACACCGAGCGAGATCAGCGTCCACATGTTGGGGCTGCGGTTGACGATCGAGTCCCAGCCGCGATGGAAGAACGGCAGCGCCGCCCACAGCACCACGGGTGTTGCCAGGATGAACTCGAGCCAGGCGGCCAGCGGCTCGCCGATCCAGTCGCGTGCCGGCAGGCCGACCATCGGCCCCATGGCGATGACCAGGAGTGGGATGGAAAGTGCGGCACTGACCAGGAAGCGCCTGGTGAAATCGACGAGTTCGGGATTGGGACCGTCGTCGGCGCTCGGCATCATCGGCTCCAGCGCCATGCCGCAGATCGGGCAGGAGCCGGGCTTGTCGCGGATGATCTCGGGATGCATCGGGCAGGTGTATTGCGAACCCTTGGGCGCAGGCGCCGCAGCCGGCTTGCCGGACAGGTATCTTGCCGGCTCGGCGGTGAACTTGCCCTCGCAGCCCGACGAACAGAAATAGTAGCCCGCGCCTTCATGCTTGAGGAAGTGCCTTGCGCTGTCGCGGGCGACGTCCATGCCGCAGACAGGATCCTTGGCGCTCACATACTTGTCGGGCGCCGCCTGGAACTTGTCGCGGCAAGACGCGCTGCAGAAATGAAACAGGTGGCCGTGATGTTCGAGCGTCGGCTTGCCGGCGGCGGGATCGACGACCATGCAGCAGACCGGGTCGCGAACCACCGTTTCGGGTGCGGACGCGTGACCCTGTTTGTGGTGAGCGTGTCCGGCGTGATCTTCGGTATGTTTCATCTGAAAAAATCCAGTATATGCAGCAGCATGAACCAGCAGGGTAAATGTTCCACCTGCTGGAAGGTCAAGGCTTCCACGGGATGGAATGTCGTCCGGGCTGCACGAAGCTGGGACGGCTTACGCGAGTACAGATGCACGATGACCGATACAGCCAGCGCAAACGAGACGTTTCTGCCAGGCCAGGCTGCGGTGAAGGTTCATGCCTGCCATTTCTGGCAGGAAATGGAACCGAAGCTGGCGGTCGAGACCTACGTTGTGCCATGGGCACAGGCGTGCGGCGTGGACGTCGAATTCTGCCATGACATCACCCAGGCCGACCTCGTGCTGATCGGGCCGTTCGCGCCCAAGAACCAGAATGTCGGCCGTACGCGCATGCCCGACGTGGCAGCAGGCGACTATGAGCGCGTTTTCCTGACGGGCGAGAACGCGACGCCGCTGATGGACCATTGCGAATGGGCGCTGGCCTTCGACTACGAAGCCGACATCGGCAGCGAACGCTACATGCGCTACCCGCTCTATGTCTGGAGCAGTGGCGGCGATTCGATCCTGCACCGGCTGGCACGACTGCCGCGCGAGACGCCCGAACAGCGCGCGGCCCGTCCACATTTCTGCGCCTTCATCTATGGCAACAAGCGCGCCAAGCTGCGCCGCTGGCTGTTCCGGGCGCTGTCGCTCTACCGCCGGGTCGACGCGCCGGGCCGCGTACAGCGCAACTGCCCGCCGATCGGCAACTCCCGCGACGACAAGATTGCTTTCCTGAAGGACAGGCGCTTCACCATCGCCTTCGAAAACAGCAGCGCGTCGGGCTACACGACCGAAAAGATCGTCGATGCGATGCTTGCCGGCAGCGTGCCGATCTACTGGGGCAATCCGAGGGTCGCCGAAGACTTCGACGAGCGCTGCTTCATCAACTGGCATGCCCATGAAGGGCGCATCTGCGATAGGCTCGCGCTCGGCTGGGCGCCACTGGCGCGATCGCGCCTGATGCGCAAGCTGGCGACGCCGCTGACGCTGATTTCGGTCGCGCGACGAACGGTCAGGGCCGATCGCGATGCGGCGACCTATGAAGCATTCTTCGCGCAAAGCCCGCTGACCGAGTATTCGCGCCAGTTCCTGGACGAGAAGGCAATCGCCGGGCGCTGGGAAACGATCCTGCAGGCAGCACAGGCGCGGGCCAGGGCCAAGCTCGACGCCACCGCCAACTGACACTTCGGACGTCGGCCATACCCATGGCAAAAAAATCGCGCTATAGACGCCGCCACAGGGGCGAGGCCAGCCGAGGCAGATGAACAAAGTTCCGCTCAAACTCGAAGAGCTGATCGACGCGGACGCGCTGCGCCGCGAACTGACGGCGCTGACCAGCGACGGCGACGGCACCGACCCCGCCGTGCGTGCCAAGGCGCTGCAGCTGTTCAAGGAGCGCATCGCCGCCGGCCAAGCCGTCGCCGAAACGATGCTGATGGAAGACGCCGGCGGTACCTGCTGCGCCGTGCGGATTTCCCATCTGATGGACGAGATCATCCGCGTCCTCTACGATTTCGCCGTCACCCACGTCTACCGCGCCAAGAACCCGTCCTCGGCGGAGCGCATGGCGGTCGTCGCCGTCGGCGGCTATGGCCGCGGCACGCTGGCCCCCGGCTCCGACATCGACCTGTTGTTCCTGCTGCCCTACAAGCAGACGCCGTGGGGCGAGCAGATCGTCGAATACATGCTCTACATGCTGTGGGACATGGGGCTGAAGGTCGGCCACGCCACCCGCAACATCGACGAATGCCTGAGGCTTTCGCGCAGCGACATAACCATCCGCACAGCAATCCTCGAAGCCCGCTTCGTCTGGGGCGAAAAGCCGCTCTGCGACGAGCTGATCGACCGCTTCGACAAGGAGCTGGTGAAGGACACCGGACCTGAATATGTCCAGGCCAAGCTCGCCGAACGCGATGCCCGCCATGCCAAGGCGGGCGAGAGCCGCTATCTGGTCGAGCCCAACATCAAGGACGGCAAGGGCGGCCTGCGCGACCTGCACACGCTGTTCTGGATCGCCAAATATTACTACCGCGTGCGCACCGGCGCCGAGCTGATCGACAAGGGCGTCTTCACCGAAGGCGAATACGGCCAGTTCGTCGAGGCCGAGGACTTCCTGTGGGCGGTGCGCTGCCACATGCACTTCCTGACCGGCAAACCGGAGGAGCGGCTGCATTTCGACATCCAGCGCGAGATCGCCCAGCGGCTCGGCTACACCACGCATCCCGGCCTTTCGGCGGTCGAACGCTTCATGAAGGACTACTTCCTCGTCGCCAAGGAAGTGGGCGACCTGACGCGCATCTTCTGCGCCGCGCTCGAGGAAGAGCAGGCCAAGGACGTGCCGGGCTTCAACCGCTTCCTGCAGGGCTTTTCGCGGCGCAGGCGCAAGCTTGCCGGCACCAGCGACTTCATCATCGACAATCACCGCATCACCGTCGCCGACGACAAGGTGTTCGAGCGTGACCCGGTCAACATGGTGCGCTTCTTCTGGTTCGCCGACCGGCACGGGCTCGAACTGCACCCCAACGCGCTCAAGCTCCTGACCCGCTCGCTAGGGCTGGTCGACAAGACGCTGCGCCGCAATGTCGAGGCCAACCGGCTGTTTCTCGACGTGCTGACCTCGGACCGCAATCCCGAGCTCAACCTTCGGCGCATGAACGAAGCCGGGCTGCTCGGCCGGCTCATCCCCGACTTCGGCAAGATCGTCGCGATGATGCAGTTCTCGATGTATCACCACTACACTGTCGACGAGCACCTTTTGCGCTGCATCGGGGTCCTGTCGGAGATCGAGCACGGCGACGGCGCCAAGATCCACCCGCTCAGCCATTCGCTGATCGGCGGCCTGAAGAAGCAGCGCGAAGTGCTCTATGTCGCAGTGCTGCTGCACGACATCGCTAAGGGCCGGCCAGAGGACCATTCGGAAGCCGGCGGCAAGATCGCCCGCCGCATCTGCCCGCATATGGGGTTGTCGCAGACCGACACCGAAACCGTTGCCTGGCTGGTCGAGAACCACCTGGTGATGTCGATGACGGCGCAGACGCGCGACCTCAATGACCGCAAGACGATCGACGACTTCGCCGACGTGGTGCAGTCGGTCGAGCGGCTGAAGCTGCTGCTGATCCTGACCGTCTGCGACATCAGGGGCGTCGGCCCGGGCGTGTGGAACGGCTGGAAGGGCCAGCTGTTGCGGACGCTCTATTACGAAACCGAGCTGCTGCTGACCGGCGGCTTTTCGGAGCTGTCGCGGGCCGAACGGACAGCCGCCGCGCGCGAGACACTGGCCACGGCACTTGCCGACTGGCCGGAGAAGGCGCGGCAGAAATACGTCAAGCTGCACTATGACAACTACCTGCTGACCGTCGACCTGGAAGACCAGAAGCGCCACGCCGAGTTCATCCGCGGCGCCGACGCGGCCGGCAAGCAGCTGTCGACGATGGTGCGAACGCATGAGTTCGAAGCCGTCACCGAGATCACCATCCTGGCGCAGGATCATCCTCGGCTCTTGTCGGTGATTGCGGGGGCCTGCGCGGCGGCCGGCGGCAACATCGTCGATGCGCAGATCTTCACTACCGCCGACGGGCGCGCGCTCGACATCATCCTGATCTCGCGCGAGTTCGACCGCGACGAGGACGAGCGGCGCCGGGCCGAACGCGTCGGCCAGCTTATCGAGGACGTGCTGTCGGGCAAGAGCTGGCTGCCGGAGATGATCGCCAAGCGGGCCAAGCCCAAGCGCGGCCAGAAGACCTTCCGCATCCAGCCGCGGGCCGAGATCCGCAACGCGCTGTCGAACCGCTTCTCGGTGATCGAGGTCGAGGGCCTCGACCGCCCCGGCTTCCTGTCGGAGATAACAGGCGCGCTGTCGGACCTGTCGCTCGACATCGCCTCGGCGCACATCACCACTTTCGGCGAAAAGGTGATCGACACCTTCTACGTCACCGACCTGACCGGCCAGAAGATCGACAATCCGACCCGGCTCGAAAACATCCGCGCCCGCCTGATCGCCACGCTCGAAGGCCCAAATGCCGAGCGCGCACGGGCCAAGGCAGCGGCGGCGGAATGACGGTGGCACCTTGATCCTTCGAGCGCCCCCTCACCCGGCCTCCGCTTCGCTCGGCCACCCTCTCCCCGGTGGGGAGAGGAGGTTGACGCATTTCGCGCCAATTTTGCCCCATTCCTTTGAGCGAACTGGATGCTCGCAAATCTCCTCTCCCCACCGGGGAGAGGGTGGCCGAGCACAGCGGAGGCCGGGTGAGGGGGCCGACGCCAACGACAAGCAGCGGTGGGTCCTTTGAGCCTGATCAAGAAGTTCGCGACCGTTGCGTCGGGCACGCTGATGAGCCGGGTGCTGGGATTTGCGCGCGAGATGCTGATGGCGGCAGCGCTTGGCACCGGGCCGGTGGCCGATGCCTTCTATGCAGCGTTCCAGTTTCCCAACACCTTCCGCCGGCTGTTTGCCGAAGGCGCCTTCAACGCCGCCTTCGTGCCGCTGTTTGCCAAGGAGATCGAGGCCAACGGCGTCGAGGGTGCCAAGCGCTTTTCGGAAGAGGTGTTCGGCGTGCTGTTTTCGGCACTGCTGGTGCTGACGATCGCCATGGAACTGGCGATGCCGCTGATCGTGCGCTTCGTCGTGGCCCCCGGCTTCGCCGACAATCCCGAGAAGTACGACCTGACGGTGGCGCTGGCCACCATCATGTTCCCTTACCTCATCTGCATGTCGCTGGCGGCGATGATGAGCGGCATGCTCAATTCGCTGCGCCGCTATTTCGCCGCGGCAATCGCGCCGGTATTCCTCAACATCATCCTTGTCGGCGTGCTGGCCAACGCCTGGTATCGCGGCCATGACGGACTGACTGTCGGCTACGCGCTTGCCTGGGGCGTGCTGGCGGCCGGCCTGGTGCAGCTGATCATCGTCTGGATCGCGGTGCGCCATGCCGGCATTGCCATCGGCTTCCGCCGCCCCAAGCTGACGCCCAACGTCAAGCGGCTGCTGTGGCTGGCGCTGCCGGCGGCGATCACCGGCGGCATCACCCAGATCAACACGCTGATCGGCACGGCCATCGCGTCGGGCCAGGACAGCGCGGTATCGTCGCTGAACCTCGCCGACCGGGTCTACCAGTTGCCGCTCGGTGTTGTCGGCGTTGCCGTCGCCATCGTGCTGTTGCCCGAGCTGTCGCGGGCGCTGAAGTCCGGCAACCTCGTCGAGGCCGCCAACCTGCAGAACCGCTCGGTCGAGTTCACGCTGTTCCTGACCCTTCCGGCGGCGGCGGCACTGCTGGTCATTTCCGAGCCGATCGTGCGCGTGCTCTACGAGCGCGGCGCGTTCGCGGCCTCCAACAGCACGCCCGTGGTGTCGGCGATCCTTGCCATATTCGGCCTGGGCCTGCCGGCCTTCGTGCTGATCAAGGCGTTCACGCCCGGCTTCTTCGCCCGCGAGGACACCCGCACGCCGATGTATTTCGCCGCCATTTCGGTGGCCGTGAACATTTCGGTGGCACTGACGCTGTTTCCCTCCTGGGGTGCGCCGGGCATCGCCGCTGCATCCGCGGTCGCCGGCTGGGTCAATGCGGCAATGCTGCTTGGCACGCTGGTCTGGCGTGGTCACTGGGGTCGCGACGCCGCCCTGTTGAGACGCGTCCCGCGCCTTGTCGTCGCGTCGGCCATCATGGCAGGGGGACTTTGGTTCGCCACCCGCGAGGCCGAGCAGTGGCTCGGGTCGGCGGCACCGTTCTATACCCAGGCGACGGCACTCGCCGTGCTGGTGACGGGCGCGATGATCGTCTATTTCGGCGTTGCCTTCGGCATCGGCGGCGCGGATGCCGGCATGATCCGCCGCAACATCAAGCGCAATCGCGCCAACGCGACCCCCACCGCGGTCGAGCCCGACTGACAATTTGCTGTGTCATCTTGGCTGGTTTCTTAAGCTTTCGCGGGCGATAAGTTCGGCTGATGACATATTGACCTGTGAATGACTTCGGTCGTGCATAGTGCAGCGGAATGGGACCCGGCCCGATGCAACAAAGCATGAGGCTTCACTATATCGACTGGCTGCGGGTTTCAGCTTTTGCCATACTGATCCTGTATCATTCTTCGATCGCCTTCTTCCCCGACCTTTCGTGGCTGATCAGCAGTCCGGAACGGAGTGCGGAACTGTCGCTGGTGATGATGTTTCCGCGTGTCTGGCGGCTGGCACTGCTGTTTTTCGTTTCCGGCATGGGCACGTGGTTTGCCTTCCGCTCGGAAACCGGGCTCGCCTTCCTGCGCGGCCGCTTCACCAGGCTGTTTCTGCCGCTGATCTTTGCCATGTGCGTGATCATCGTGCCGCAGGTCTGGTACGAGCGCCTGCTCGACGGCAGCTTCGACGGCTCGCTGATGGAATTCTGGGTGCTGAATTACTTCACCGAAGGGCGCTACCCCACGGGCAATTTCTCCTGGGCGCATATGTGGTTCGTCGCCTACCTGCTGGTCATGACGGTGGCCTGCTATCCGGTCTTCCTGGCGCTCGTCAGCCCACGGATGCGGGCGATGACGGACCGGTTCGAGCGCACGGCGCGTTCGCCAGCGATCTATCTGCTCGTGCTTTTGCCGCTTGCGCTCAATCTCGCGCTGTCGCCGATCTTCCCGCGCCAGACCAACCTGCTCTACAATGACGGGGCCTGGTTTGCCGCCTATGCGAGCTGGTTCGGGCTCGGCTTCCTCATCGCCAGGCACCACCAGGCGGTGATCGGCGGGATCATCGGCAGGCGCTGGCTGAGTGCCGCCGTCGCAACGGTGCTCACCGCAATCCTCTACCGTTTTGCCTGGGTGGACGAGGTGCATGGCATCGGCGGCGCGCATGGCGGCATGAACGAGGTGCTGTACAAGACGCTGTCATTTACGCTGGCCTGGTGCGTGATCCTGACCGCTGTCGGTTTTGCCGCCCTTTACGTAAACCGTCCGAGCAAGTCGCTGGCCTGGCTCAACGCCAAGATCTTCCCGCTCTACATCGCCCACCAGACATTCGTCGTGATGGCGCTGTATTATGTGCTGCCGCTCGACATGCCATTGATGGCCAAGTACGCGCTTGTGGTGGCCGTCACCACCTTGGGGTCCCTGGTCTTCGCGGTCATCGCGGAACGCCTGCCCGCGCCCTACCGGACGCTGGTCGGGCTGGCGGACAAGAAGACGGCACAACCGGCACCAGCGACAAAGCGCCTTGTCGTGGCGCAGACGCCGGGGCTCGATCCATGGCAAGCGATCGCCACGCTAGCGGCGGAAAAGAGGCCAATCGCGAGGGCCGAGAACTAACCCAAGCGGCTTCACGGCCGAGCCTCGCATCTTCACAACAGCTATCTAATTCAGCATTGCCTTCTGTGGCGACGAGACAGATACAGGACAAAGACGGCGAGCCCCACATGTGGATTCGCGCGCCATGACATTGGAGGAACGTACTGTGGATATGTTGTCGCTTGAGGACTTCGTCGACGACAAGCCGTGGGGCGACGACGTCCCGTTCCTGGAGGACGTTCGCGTCGCCGATCAGATTGAGGGGGTGCGGCTCCAGCGGTTAGCCACGCGTGCCGACAAGCGTGGGGACCTCACAGTCCTTTTGTCGGCGTTGAAAGAACCCATCATGTCGCCGCCCCATGTCTATCTGGTGTCGGCAGAACCGAGGTCGATCAGGGCATGGGTCTACCACAAGCGGCAGTCCGATCGTCTCGCCTACACAAACGGTGACGTAAGGGTCGTTCTGTACGATCTGCGCACAGACAGCCCTACCTACCAGAAGCTCAACATTCTTGACGTTGGCGCGGCAAACAAGGTGCTCCTGACAATTCCACCCTTTGTGGTCCATGGTGTTCAGAACAGGGGTATGGCGGCGGCGACATTCGTGAACATGCCGACGAACGTCTATGATCCAGAAAACCCGGACAAATCGCGCGTCCGATACGACCACCCGGGTATCCCTTACAAATTCGACTGAGCATGCCAACATTTTCCGTCGTCATGGCCACCTACAATCGGGGAAGACACATCCTTCCGTCGATCCAATCCGTTCTGGCCCAAACCTTCCAGGACTTCGAGCTGCTCGTCGTTGGCGACTATTGCACTGACGACACGGTCAACGTCGTGGCGTCGGTCGCCTCGCCTAAGATCCGGTGGCTGAACCTGGCCGAGCGCGGCGGCAGCCAATCTTTCCCCAACAATGCCGGCATCCAAGCATCGCGCGGTCGTTACATTGCCTATCTCGGCCATGACGACATCTGGGCACCTGACCACCTCGACGGGCTCGCAGCTTTGTTCAGGGGAGAGCCGCGACTGGATTTCGCAGTCAGCGGAACTCTTTTCCACGGGCCGCGCGCCAGCAACTTCCGCCTTGTGACTGGCATGTTCTCCGACAGCCGTGCTGCATTCGAGCATTTCTTCCCACCCTCCAGTTTTGGCCATCGGCGCGATGTGACGGACCGCATCGGGCCATGGCTGGATCCGCGCAAGATCGCTCCGCCCGTCGATGCCGAGTTTCTGATGCGAGCAGCGAATGCCGGCATGATGTTTGCTTCAACGCGGCGGATAGGTGTCCACAAGTTTGCCGCGGGCCACCGGTACCTGAGTTATCTTAGGCACACATCGGACGAGCAGGAACGGATGGCTCAGCGGATGCTGCGTCCAGGATTTGAAGGCTATCTGGCCGCCGAACTCGCCAGAGCCAAAGCCGACAATGCATTCATGACCACCACCCACCCCGACTACTCACACTACGAAGCTGGTGAGCTTGCCGCGCGCAACGCCAGCAACAAAGGGATCGTGCGACCGCCGTTGCTCGAACTCAGGCAACCCGAAGTTATCGTCCAGGACAATGTATCGAAAGCACTGGATTGGTGCCCATTGGAGCCTGGCGATACAAAGCTGCGATGGGCTGGCTGCAATCCCCGTCCGAAACTGCTCGTGCCGTTCAAGTACCCGGGTCGGACAGAAATCCGTCTGTCTATCTGGCATCCTGTGGCTGAAGGGCTGGATCGCTTGACACTTGCGGTAAACGGCCAACCTGCAACCGCACGGATTTCGACGCCACGCAAGGCGGGCGATCTTTGGAACGCGACGGCGACGATACAAGCCCAATTGCTGGCGGACGACCATACTGTCTTGCAATTGCACTTGAGCAAGTTACAGAGGCTTGCCAGGAACCGGCCAGGGCTCGGCGTTGCCGACATCAGCGTTGTGCCATTGGGGTGGCGGCGCGTCACCAACCGCCTCGCACAGCTGTTTGCCTCGATTTGCCCAGCGCGCCGACCCTCTTGATAGCAAAGGCGCCATCGTCCATAAGCGCCACTCGAATTTCGCCGCGCGCGAAACGGCCCTCCACAAGCCACGGGATCCATCATGACCGCCTTCAAACCGCTCATCTTCTCCGGCGTCCAGCCGACCGGCAATCTCCACCTCGGCAACTATCTCGGTGCCATCCGCAAGTTTGTCGCGCTGCAGGACACCAACGAATGCATCTATTGCGTCGTCGACCTGCACTCGCTGACCGCCCAGCTCGTCCATGACGACCTGCAGAGCCAGACGCGCTCGATCACCGCGGCGTTCCTGGCTTCCGGCATCGATCCCAAGAAGCACATCGTCTTCAACCAGGCCCGCGTGCTGCAGCATGCCGAGCTGGCATGGATCTTCAATTGCGTGGCGCGCATCGGCTGGATGAACCGGATGACGCAGTTCAAGGACAAGGCCGGCAAGGACCGCGAGAACGCCTCGCTGGGGCTGCTTGCCTATCCGAGCCTGATGGCTGCCGACATCCTGCTTTACCGCGCCACCCACGTGCCCGTCGGCGAAGACCAGAAGCAGCATCTGGAGCTGACCCGCGACATCGCCCAGAAGTTCAACAACGACTTCTCGGCCCGCATCGCCGACCTCGGCATCGGCGTCGAGATGCAGGTGGGCGAAGAGACGGTCAACGGCTACTTCCCGATCACCGAGCCGATCATCGGCGGGCCTGCGGCGCGCATCATGTCGCTGCGCGACGGTTCGAAGAAGATGTCGAAGTCGGACCCGTCCGACCTGTCGCGCATCAACCTGACCGACGATGCCGATACGATCTCGAAGAAGATCCGCAAGGCCAAGACCGATCCGGCGCCGCTGCCGAGCGAGCTCGACGAGCTCAAGGAACGCCCGGAGGCGGAAAACCTCGTCGGCATCTATGCCGGCCTGGCCGACACGACCAAGGAAGAGGTGCTGCGCCAGTTTGCCGGCCAGCAGTTCTCGGTGTTCAAGCCGGCACTTGCCGATCTCGCGGTCGAGAAGCTGGCGCCGATCGCCAGCGAGATGCGCCGCCTGATGGCCGATCCCGGTCATATCGACGCCGTGCTGCGCGACGGCGGCGACCGCGCCCGTGCCATCGCCGAAACGACGATGAAGGACGTGCGCGATATCGTCGGCCTGCTCGGCGACTGACAGCAGCATCAGTGCTGGCTGCTTGCGGGCAGCCGGCGCCGGTGGCAGATTGCCGATCGAAACGTGGCGCAGCAAGGTAGCACATGGTCTCCAAACGCCTCAGCAAGGAAGCCGGCCACCGGCGCAAGTTCCTGGCAATCATCGACGACACGCCGGAATGCGAGCGTGCGGTCGCCTACGCCTCAAAGCGCGCCAAGAGCACGAGCGGCGTGCTGGTGCTGCTCTATGTCATCGAACCGGACGACTTCCAGCACTGGCTGGGCGTCGAAAAGATCATGCGCGAGGAAGCGACCGCCACTGCCAACGCCGCCCTCGACGGGCATGCCGCGAAGGTGCGCGAGAACCTCGGCATCGAGCCGGAACTCGTGGTGCGCGAAGGCCGCCCGGCCGACGAGATCCACAAGCTGATTGAAGACGACCAGGATATCGCTATCCTGGTGCTGGCGGCAGGTGCCGGCAAGGAAGGCCCCGGGCCGCTTGTCGCCTCGATCGCCGGCAAGGGTGCCGCTTTCCCGATCCCGGTGACGGTGGTGCCGCAGAACCTGTCCGACGAGGACATCGACAGCCTGGCCTGATAGAGGCCTTGGCCCAATGGATCGGGCGCAACATATTGGCGCGGAGGCGCGCCAGCGGCTTGAATGTCGGCCGTGTAAAGCCTAATTAGAACTATTCCAAACTGAGATCCCGCGCGCGCGGGCACGGAGACACGTCCATGTTCATCCAGACCGAAGCGACCCCCAATCCGGCGACGCTGAAGTTCCTCCCGGGCAAGGAAGTCCTGCTCGAAGGCACGGCCGATTTCCGCGATGCCGACAGCGCGCGTGCGGCTTCGCCGCTTGCCGGCCGGTTGTTCGACATTCCCGGCGTCACTGGCGTGTTCTTCGGCTACGACTTCATCACCGTGACCAAGGACGGCCCGGACTGGCAGCATCTCAAGCCGGCGATCCTCGGCTCGATCATGGAGCATTTCATGTCGGGCGTTCCGGTCATGGCCGGCCAGGCCGCCGGCGGCGGCGGTCATCATGACGACCAGAACGAATTCTTCGACAAGGCCGATGCCGAGATCGTGGTGACGATCAAGGAACTGCTCGACACGCGCGTGCGCCCGGCCGTTGCCCAGGACGGCGGCGACATCACCTTCCGCGGCTACGAGAACGGCACGGTGTTCCTGCACATGAAGGGCGCCTGCGCCGGCTGCCCGTCGTCGACCGCGACGCTGAAGCACGGCATCCAGAACCTGCTCCGCCATTTCGTGCCTGAAGTGCAGCAGGTGGAACAGATTTCCTGAGACCCCGGAATTCTCGAAGCGGTCTCAAACTTCTGATCGACAAAACAAAAAACCGGGCCAAAGAGCCCGGTTTTTCATTTTGGACGTCCGTGTTGCCTGGACGGTCCGCAGCTATTTCACGATGACCTTGGCGCCGACTTCGACGCGGTTGTAGAGGTCGATGATGTCCTGGTTCATCAGGCGGATACAGCCCGACGACATGGCCTTGCCGATGGAGCTCCACTCCGGTGTGCCATGCAGGCGGTAACCGGAGTCGCCACCCTTGTTGAAGAGGTAGAGGGCGCGGGCGCCGAGCGCGTTCTTGGGGCCGCCGGGCATGCCGCCCGACCACTTGGCGAGCTCGGGCTGGCGCCTGATCATCGCGGGCGGCGGCGTCCACACCGGCCATTCGCGCTTGACCGCGATGCGCGCCGTGCCCTGCCACTCGAAGCCCTCGCGGCCGACGCCGATGCCGTAGCGCACCGCCTTGCCATCGGGCTGGACGAGGTAGAGGAACTTCTGCCCGGTATCGACGACGATGGTGCCGGGCTGCTCGTCGGTCTCGTAGCGCACGATCTGGCGATGGAACTGGCGCGGAACCTTGCTGATCGGGATCGTCGGCAGCTGGTAGCCGGCATCGACGCGGCCGCCGTAATCGTTGGAGAACATGCGCGACACGCCGTCGGTCGAACAGCCCGCCAGTGCGGTGGTCAGCGCCAGGGCGGCGACAATGGCAAGAGACTTCAATCGCATGTAGGGGTTCCCAAGCAAGAGCGCATCCGGACCGATTCGGCCTCATTTTTGCCACCATTCTTACCGGGCAGGCGTTTTGCTTGCCAAGCCTTGCATGCCCGTTAAGCCTCGTCCGGGTTAACGTAAGGGACAGGTTATGACATTTCGGCAACACGCATCACGGGAAAATCCAACAGATTCAACGACAGGCAGCAATGATGCAACCTGAAGCTACTTACGGATGCCTGGCGGGAGCGTGTCTGGAATAATCCAGCAGGCGGGTTCAAAACGTGAACAAATGATGCGATGATTGGTCCATGCCGATCATTTCACCTGTCATATACAACCCTCTCATCGATGGTCGCCAGTCCGAGCGGGCGATGCTGGTACGCCGCGGCGTGCAGCGCCTGCTGATGCAGATGGGCGCCCATGTGCTGCCAGAGATTTCGCTGGCGACGGGCCGCCGCGCCGACCTCGTGGCGCTGACCCGCCAGGGCGACATCTGGATCATCGAGGTCAAGTCGTCGATCGAGGATTTCCGTGTCGACCGCAAATGGCCCGACTACCGTCTGCATTCCGACCGCTTCTTCTTTGCCACCCATCCCGAGGTGCCGGCCGAGATTTTCCCCAAGGAGTGCGGCTTCATCCTGTCGGACGGCTATGGCGCGGAGATCATGCGCGACGCGCCGGAACACCGCATGGCGGCGGCGACGCGCAAGGCGCTGATGCTGCGCATTGCACGCGCCGGTGCGGCCCGCCTGCTTGCTGCGGAACTGGCAGGGGTGTCGGTGCCGGCGCTGGAGGGTGAAAGCGAATAGGGAATAGGGAATAGGGAATAGGGAATAGCAGAACGAGAAACGGCGCCCGAAGATCAAGCGCCGCCCACTATTCGCTACTCACTACTCGCTCTATCTCGGCGCCCGCTTGGCGAGGATACGCTGCAAGGTGCGGCGGTGCATGTTGAGCCGGCGTGCGGTTTCAGAGACGTTGCGCTCGCACATCTCGTAGACGCGCTGGATATGCTCCCAGCGGACACGATCGGCCGACATCGGATTTTCGGGCGGGGCGGCACGCTCTCCGGAGGAATTGGTGAGCGCGGCATAGACGTCATCGGCATCGGCCGGCTTGGACAGGTAGTCGATGGCGCCGAGCTTTACAGCGGTGACGGCGGTGGCGATGTTGCCGTAGCCAGTGAGGATGACCGTGCGGGTGTCTTCGCGGCGTTCGCGGATGGCCGAGACCACGTCGAGGCCGTTACCATCGCCAAGACGCATATCGACGACCGCGTAAGCAGGCGGATTGGCGCGTACCTTGGAAACTGCTTCCTCAACGCTCTCGGCGGTGTCGACGGCAAAGCCGCGGCTTTCCATGGCGCGGGCCAGACGTGTCAGAAAGGGCTTGTCGTCATCGACGAGCAGCAATGAGTGGTCTTCGCCCGGCAGCCCGCCTGCAATGTCCTGGGTGGTCATCGCCTTTGATCCTTTTTGTCGTTGATCCCAGTCGTTCTTATAGTTTTTCCATGCAGATATAGGTGCAAAGCCGCGATGTCCAATGGCTGGGCGTATCCAGCAACCATCGGCAACAGGTTCGCGGACAGGACCCTGGCCGGATTCGACGTTTGGCGAAGCCTTCCAGACGTCACCTTCATGCCGTGTCGAACATCGTCGAGCCGGCAGGCAGCCGGCTGAGGAAGGCCGCGCGCGGCCAGGAGATTTCGACGACGGCGCCCTCGCCCGGTCCGCTCGAATTGGTGAAGCGGATTTCGGCGCCCGAACGCTCGAGCAAGGTCTTGGCGATGAACAGGCCGAGCCCCAGGCCGCCGCCGGGTTCGGCACCCTGGCGGGTCGACATATAGGGCTCGCCGATGCGATCGATGATGTCGGGCGGAAAGCCGGGGCCGTCGTCGAGGATGCTGAAGCTGACATCCTCGTCGTCCCAGCTCCAGCGGATTGTCACGCGGCTGCGGGCGAAATCGACGGCGTTCTCGACAAGATTGCCGAGGCCGTAGATGACGCCCGGGTTGCGATGGCCGACCGGCTCGGGGCCGATGCGCTCGCCGGGATCGAGCTTGATCGAGATGCCGAAGTCGCGATGCGGGGCAATGACCTCCTCGACCAGCGAGGTCAGCGGCAGGCGGGCAAGGTGTTCCTCACCTTCCGACGACAGGCTGGTGAGGCGCTTCAGGATCTCGCGGCAACGCTCGCTCTGGCTGCGCAGCAGGATGACGTCCTCGCCATATTTGGGATCGTTGCCGAGCGCACGCTCCATTTCCTTGGCGACAAGCGTGATGGTGGCAAGCGGCGTGCCGAGCTCATGGGCGGCGGCGGCGGCGAGGCCATCGAGGGCCGACAGGTGCTGCTCGCGCTGCAGTACCAGTTCGGTGGCGGCAAGCGCGTTGGCGAGCAGGCGCGCCTCGTCGGCGACGCGGAAGGCATACATGGCGGTGAAGGCGATCGAACAGCACACCGCGATCCAGATGCCCGAGGTGTAGATGAAGGGCATGGCCAGGACGATGCCGTCGTACCAGGGCAGCGGCAAATGGAAGAAGGCGAGCAGGCTGACCATGACGATGACCAGCACCGCCAGCATGGCGGTCAGCCGCAGCGGCAACGACGTCGCCGAGATGACGACGGGCACCGTCATCAGCAGCGAGAACGGATTGGTCAGCCCGCCGGTCATGAACAGCAGGCCGGCAAGCTGCAGGCTGTCGAAGGTGAGGATGCCGAAGGCGGCGAACGGATTGAGCCGGTGCGTTGCCGGATAGCGGAAGGCGAGAAACAGGTTGAGCCAGGCGGAGCTGGCGATCAGCGCGAAACACAGGCTGACCGGCAGCGGGAATTCGAGCCAATAGGCGACCACGACGACGGTGAAGCTCTGGCCGACGATGGCGAGCCAGCGCAGGCGGATCAGCGTGTTGAGCCTGAGCCTGTGGCTTTGCTGGAGGTCGGGGGCGCGCATCAGTGAGTTCATGCCAGCTATATGCGCTGCAAGGCGCGCCCGCGCCAAGCCCCTATCGCGTCAGGTGCCGCGCGGCTTCGCGCGGGCGGTTGCCTGGGCTTCCAGCGGATTGTCGGGCCAGACATGCCTGGGGTAGCGGCCACGCATGTCGGAGCGCACGTCGGCCCATGAGCCGCGCCAGAAACCAGGCAGGTCGCGCGTCGTCTGGATCGGACGATGCGCCGGCGAGAGCAGTTCGAGCGTGAGCGGCACCGTGCCTTTGGCGATCGACGGGTGCTTGTCCATGCCGAACAGTTCCTGCACACGTACCGCCAGTACCGGCCACTCGCCATCATAGCGGATCGGCACATGGCTGCCGGACGGGGCGCTGAAATGGGTCGGCGCGAGCGAGCCGATCTTGCGCTGCAGCTCGTGCGGCACCAGCGACATCAGGCCATCGTGCACCGTGCCCGCGCCGATGCGCGCGAACGACGCCTCGCCGCGCAGGAAGGGCAGCAGCCAGTCGTCAAGGCGATCAAGCAGGGCCTGGTCGGACATGTCGGGCCAGGGATCGCCGAGGCCACGATGCAGCCAGGACAGGCGCTGGCGCAAGGTTTCGGCCTCCTTGCCCCAGTCGAGCACGTCGAGGCCGTGGGCGCGCAAGGCTTGCAAGATGGCGCGGTCGGCTTCTTCGCCCTTGGGTGCCGGCAGCATGCGTTCGGACAGGGTGACCGCGCCGATGCGGACGGTCTCGCGCACCCGCACCGAGCGCTTGTCCTTGTCGAAGCTGGCTTCGGTCTTGCGCTCCAGATGGCTCGCCAGAACATCTCGAATGTCGGCCTCGCTCACCGCCGCGGCGGATGAGATGCGCGCGTTCTGGGCCTTGCCCTGCAGGTCGGCGACGACGAGGTACTGCTCGCCGGCGAGTGGATCGGCGGCGTCGACAGCCGCACCGCTGCCGTTGGCCAGCACGAAGCGGCCGCGCTCGCCGCGCGCCTTGGCGACACGGTCGGGCCAGGCGAGGAGAAGGAGCGCGCCTATGCCTTCACCCTCCCCCCTGTGGGGAGGGTCGACCCGCAGGTCCGGGTTGGGGATAGACTTTCCGCCCTCACTCCCACCCCGCCCCGCTTCGCGGGTCGACCCTCCCCACAAGGGGGAGGGTAACGCCTGCCGCGCCAATCTCTCCGCCAGTTGCCGGGCGGCGTTGGCGCGGGGCGAGCGCTCGGAACGGAAGCGCTGCAGGCGGCGTTCGAGGTCGGCGCTGTCGCCGCCCAGACCGCGCTCGGTCATCAGGACGGCGAGTTGTGCCGCCTCAAGGGCCGCACCGTGCTGCACCGCCTCGGCGACCATGTGGGCGAGACGGACGGGCAAGGCCAGCTTGCGCATCGCCTGGCCGGATGGAGTCAGGCGGCCGTCGGCGTCGATGGCGTCGAGTTCGACGAGAAGTGCCTTCGCCTCGGCCAATGCCGGCGCCGGCGGCGAGTCGAGGAAGGCAAGGGTTGCCGGATCGGCGACACCGAAGGCGGCGCAGTCGAGCAGGAAGCCGGACAGGTCGGCCTCAAGGATCTCGGGCGGCGAGAAGGCGGGCAGTGCGGCGGTCTGTTCGGCGCGCCACAGGCGGATGGCAATGCCCGGACAGGTGCGGCCGGCGCGTCCGGCGCGCTGGTCGGCGGCCGCGCGCGAGGCACGCACGGTTTCCAACCGGGTCAATCCGCTCGCCGGCTCGTATTTCGGCAGGCGCGACAGGCCGGAATCGATGACGACGCGGACGCCGTCGATGGTGATCGAGGTCTCGGCTATTGCGGTCGCCAGCACGACCTTGCGGCGGCCTGCCGGCGCGGGCTTGATCGCCGCGTCCTGGGCCTTGCCGTCGAGCATGCCGTAAAGCGGCACGACGTCGACATCCGCGGCGACGCGGCCTTGCAGGCGTTCGGCGGTGCGCTCGATCTCGCGCTGGCCGGGCAGGAAGGCAAGCACGCTGCCCGGCTCGTCGGCGAGCGCATCGCGGATCGCCTTGGCCATGGCGTCCTCGATCGGCACGCCGGCCGGCCGCTCGTCATAACGGACATCGACCGGGAAGCTGCGGCCCTGGCTTTCGATCACCGCGGCACCATCGAGCAGCCTTGAAACGCGAGCACCGTCGAGCGTCGCCGACATGACGATGAGCCGGAGATCGGGACGCAACGCGCCCTGCACGTCGAGCGCCAAGGCGAGGCCGAAATCGCCATCGAGCGAGCGCTCGTGAAACTCGTCGAACAACACGGCGGCGACACCGGGAAGCTCCGGATCGTCGAGGATCATGCGGGCGAGCACGCCCTCGGTAACGACGAGGATTTTTGTCCGCGCGCTGACCTTGTTTTCCATGCGCATGGCGTAGCCGACGACACCACCGGGCTCCTCGCCGAGCAGCGAGGCCATGCGCCGGGCGGCGGCGCGGGCGGCAAGCCGGCGCGGCTCGAGCAGGATGATCTTGCCGTCTCCGCGCCACGGCGCGTCGAGCAGCGCCAGCGGCACCAGCGTGGTCTTGCCGGCGCCGGGCGGCGCGACGAGCACGGCGCTGTTGCCGGCCGACAGGGCGTCGGCAAGTTGCGGCAGGACCGCCGTCACCGGCAGGTCGGGGAGCTTGATCATCGGCAATCGTTCCGGCCTTTTTGCGCCGCGTGGGCGGTGAGCCGGCAATATCAGCGGAAGCGGGCACGAGGCAACACGGTCGAGGCCGGAAGCGCGGGTGCCCGCAGCAACAACGACTGCGGCGCGGACGTTGCTGCCAAAGCTTGCCGCACATTCTTACGGTCCGTCGCGAGGATTGATCGGGACGGTGGCCGGCAGCCCTTTCCCCGCCCGAAACGAGGCTCATGTGACGATTAGCTGACATTTTTGCGACAGGAGAGGGTCCATGGCGCAGGTTACCGGCACGGCGACGCATGACGCTCCGGCGAACGTGGAGCAGCGTGACCGGTCCTGGTTGCTGGCATGCGCGATATCAGTGGTGGGTGCGGTTACTGTCACTGCTGCGCTCGCGGCTGTTTTCGCGCCCGGCATCCGCTCGCTGCTGCTGCAGGAGGACGGCATCATCGAGATGGGCACCGTGCTCTTCCTGGCGGCGGCGGTGATTGGAGCGGGCGCCGCGACAGTCTTTTGGGGGCCGCGCCTGCCGCTGGCATTGGCGGGGCTGATCGGGCTTGCCGAACTGCTCGACGAGACCAGCTTCGGATCGCGCCTGTTCGGGTTCGAGCCGCTGCCGCTTCATGGCGGCGGGCAGCTCGACGGATTCCACGACCTGCTGATCCTGGCATTTCGGATGCTGCAGGGCGTCAGCCAAAATCTCGCCTGGCTGCTGGTCGGCCTCATGCTGGTGCTGTCGGCCGGGCTTGTCCTGTTTGCGCTGCGCCAGACCGCGCGGAACATGGCGGGGTCAACGACATGGCTCTCCGGCCACGTGCTGCTGTTACTGCATGTCGGCCTGATCGGCCTGGCGCAGGTCATCGACATCGCAGCATCGTCGCGCGTGCTCGCCGCTGTCGAGGAGGTGCTTGAGCTCAACGCCGCGATGTTGCTGGCGTTTTATGTGGTGCAGGTGGGGTGGTTGGAATTCGCTCAAGGCATTTGGGCAAGGAAGGCGCTCTGAAACGCCCCCTCTCCGTCACGGCTTTGCCGTGACACCTCTCCTGGTGACACCTCTCCCCCACTGCGTGGGGGCGAGGAACCCAAGCTGGAATGCCCTACCTTACTCTCACCCACTTCTGCTCGGCAAACGACTTGGCCATCGCGTGCACTGTCCGCTCGATCTCCAGCCCGTCGTCGAAGTCGATGACGCGCGCGGGCTGGCCGGCGATGCGGGCGAGAAGTTCGCGGCACTCGATGGTCTTGAGATCGTTGAAGCCGAGGCCGTGGCCGGGCGCGGGGATGAACTTGCCGTAGGGCTCGTGCGCGGGGGCCGCCAGGATGGTGCGGTAGCCCTGCTCGGTCGCACGGTCGGAGGTGACGTAAAGCTGGATCTCGTTGAAGCGCTCCTGGTCGAAGACGATCGAGCCCTTGGAGCCGAAGATCTGCACCTGGATGCGGCCCTTGCGGCCCCAGGCCGAGCGGTTGACCAGAAGCGTGCCCGACACGCCGTTCTCCAGATGGATCAGGCTCGAGGCGATGTCGTAGGTCTCGACCGCGCGGCGACCCCCTCCCGCCACCTGCCGGTCCGGATAGGGTTTTGCCATGTCACACATGACGCTTCCGACACGGCCGAACAGCGCCGAAATCAGCGACAGCGGATGGACGGCGAAATCGTCGAGCGCGCCGTAGCCTGAGGTTGCCTCGTGCTTCCAGAAGAAAGGGGCGTCGGGATCGGCCATGAAGTCCTCGTCCATCTCGACACGGAGATGGTTGACGTCGCCGATGATCTTTTCGTCGAGCAGCTGGCGGATGTGGCGGATGGCCGGGCTCTGGATGTAGTTGTAGCCGAGTACGGCAACCTTGCCGGACTTGCGCGCGGCGGCAGCCATGGCTTCGGCCTCGGCAAGCGTCGGCGCCATCGGCTTTTCACACCACAGGTGCTTGCCGGCTTGAAGGATGGCGATGGCCATTTCGGGATGGAACTGGTTGGGCGTGGTCAGCGAGACGACATCGACCTCGGGATCGGCGATCACGGCGCGCCAGTCGCCGGAGGATTTCTCGAAACCGAGCTCGGAGGCGCGTTGGGCGGCGAGGTCGGCATTGGCCTCGCCGAGATGGACGAGCCTTGGCTTTTCCACGTCGCCGAACACCGTGCGCACCGAATTCCAGGCCAGCGCATGGCACTTGCCCATGAAGCCGGTTCCGATAAGACCAACACCTGTCACTTCACGCTCTCCCGGTTTATAGAATGAGGTCATTGCCCGCGACGGATTGAATAGTCGAATTTTGGCTAAAATGGAACATACGGTTCATTTTATTTGGACAGCCCGTGGTCCCGGCGTTATGGTGGAATAGGCGGAGGCGGAATGGACGATATGGCAGAGACGATTTCGGAGGCGCTGCCGCGCGATTTCGAAGCGCTGAGGGCGCTGATCCTCGACCGCCGCCAGAGCCTGCCGAAGCGCATCGCGCAGGTGGCTGCCTATGCGCTCGACAATCCCGACGAGATCGCCTTCGGCACCGCCGCCAGCATCGCCACATCGGCCGGCGTGCAGCCCTCGACGCTGATCCGTTTCGCCCAGCATCTCGGCTATGACGGCTTCACCTCCCTGCAGCAGGTCTTCCGCGAAAGGCTGCGCGAGCGCACGACCTCCTATGAAGAGCGGCTGACGGTGGTGCGCGGCGACGCAGACGAAGGCACCTCGAACCGCCGCATCGTCGATGGCTTCCTGGCCGCCGCCAGCAAGTCGCTCGACGTCATGTCGCGCAACCTCGACGACGACACGCTTGACCGCGCCATCGACATCCTCAACGGCGCCGAGACGATCTACATCCTGGCGCGCCGGCGCTCCTATCCTGTCGCGAGCTACATCGCCTATGCGCTCGGCAAGCTCGGCGTGCGCAGCCAGCTGATCGAGTCCGCCTCGGGATTGAGCCCTGAAATCATCTCGTTTGCCTCGTCCAGGGATGCCGTAATCGCCATCAGCTTCTCGCCCTATGCCTCGGCGACCGTCGAGGAGGCACGCATTCTGTCGGCCAACAATGTGCCGGTCATCGCCATCACCGACAGCGCGTTTTCGCCGCTGGCGCAGTTCGCCAAGGTATGGTTCGAGGTCGCCGAGGCCGATTTCGGCGGCTTCCGCTCGCTGGCCGCGACCATGGCGCTGGCGATGGGGCTGACTGTTGGCGTCGCCGAGCTGAGGCGCGGCCGAAAAGGCAAGAAATCGGCCAATTCCAAGGGCTGAGCGGCCCTTGTACTGCGCGGAGCGCATGGCAGCCGCCCGCAAACGGCATGCCAGGGCGCCCCGAAGGTGGAAAATAGTTGACGCAGGGGCGATAGTGGCTCAATCCCAAGCTTAGCCATCTATCGTATGAGAGAGCCCATGCCTATTTATCGTTCGCGCACCACCACACACGGCCGCAACATGGCTGGCGCGCGTGGCCTATGGCGCGCCACCGGCATGAAGGACACCGATTTCGGCAAGCCGATCATCGCCGTGGTCAACTCCTTCACCCAGTTCGTGCCGGGACACGTCCACCTAAAGGATCTCGGCCAGCTCGTCGCCCGCGAGATCGAGGCGGCCGGCGGCGTGGCCAAGGAGTTCAACACCATCGCCGTCGACGACGGCATCGCCATGGGCCATGACGGCATGCTGTATTCGCTGCCGAGCCGCGAGATCATTGCCGACAGCGTCGAATACATGGTCAACGCGCATTGCGCCGACGCCATGGTCTGCATCTCCAATTGCGACAAGATCACGCCCGGCATGCTGATGGCCGCGATGCGCCTCAACATCCCGGCGGTGTTCGTCTCCGGCGGCCCGATGGAAGCCGGCAAGGTGGTGCTCGGCGGCAAGAACGTCGCGCTCGACCTGGTCGACGCCATGGTCGCCGCCGCCGACGACAAGGTTTCGGACGAGGACGTCAAGATCATCGAGCGCTCGGCCTGCCCGACCTGCGGCTCGTGCTCGGGCATGTTCACGGCCAATTCGATGAACTGCCTGACCGAAGCGCTCGGCCTGTCGCTGCCCGGCAATGGCTCGACGCTGGCAACGCATGCCGACCGCAAGCGCCTGTTCGTGGAGGCGGGACACCTCATTGTCGACCTCGCACAGCGCTATTACGAGCAGGACGACGAAAGCGTGCTGCCGCGCAACATTGCCTCCAAGGGCGCGTTCGAAAACGCCATGGCGCTCGACATCGCCATGGGCGGGTCGACCAACACCGTGCTGCACATCCTGGCCACGGCGCATGAAGGCGAGATCGACTTCGACCAGGACGACATCGACGCGCTGTCGCGCAAGGTGCCGGTGCTGTGCAAGGTCGCGCCGGCCAAGGCCGACGTGCACATGGAAGACGTCCATCGCGCCGGCGGCATTTTTGCCATCCTCGGCCAGCTCGACAAAGCCGGCCTGCTCAACCGCGACCTGCCGACGGTGCATACGGCGACGATCGGCGAAGCCATCGATCATTGGGACACCTCGCGGACCAAGAGCCAGGCAGTGCGCGACTTCTACCTCGCCGCCCCCGGCGGCGTTCCGACCCAGACGGCCTTCAGCCAGGACCGGCGCTGGGACGATCTCGACCTCGACCGTGAAAAGGGCGTCATCCGCTCAGCCGAACATGCCTTCTCCAAGGACGGCGGCCTTGCCATCCTCAAGGGCAACATCGCGCGCGACGGCTGCGTGGTGAAGACCGCCGGCGTCGACGAGTCGATCCTGAAATTCTCGGGTCCGGCTCGGGTGTTCGAGAGCCAGGACGCCTCGGTCAAGGCGATCCTCAGCAATGAGGTTGTGGCCGGCGACGTGGTGGTGATCCGCTACGAGGGCCCGAAGGGCGGCCCCGGCATGCAGGAAATGCTCTACCCGACCAGCTACCTCAAGTCGAAGGGCCTGGGCAAAGCCTGCGCGCTGCTGACCGACGGGCGCTTCTCCGGCGGCACGTCGGGCTTGTCGATCGGCCACGTTTCGCCCGAGGCGGCGAATGGCGGCACGATCGGGCTGGTGCGCGAGGGCGACATCATCGACATCGACATCCCCAACCGCACCATCAGCCTGCGCGTCGACGAAGCGACACTCGCCACCCGCCGCGCCGAGCAGGATGCCAAGGGCTGGAAGCCGGTGGAAGTGCGCAAACGCAAGGTGACCAAGGCGCTGAAGGCCTATGCCGCCTTCGCCACCTCGGCCGACCGCGGCGCAGTGCGCGACCTCGGCGAGTTCGAGTAAGCCTCTTCGATACGAATTCAAAGGGCCCGCAATGCGGGCCCTTTTTCGTTGGCAGACGTTCCTCAATCCAGGATGGTCGCCAGACTACAGCGCCCCGGCCATGGCGGCGTTGATCCAGCTCCACTCCTCGCTGATCTTGTCGGGCTGGCGTTCGCCGCGCAGGATGCGAAGCAGTTCGTAGTAGCGCGCCGACCGCGAGTGGTACTTGCGGTACTGGTCGTTGTGCCATTCCACGAACGCCTTGTCGGGCGCCTTGTTCATCGCCTTGGCCGAGTTCTCCAGCCATTCACGGGCGATCGCCTTGCCGGTTTCCGATTCCGGCACAGCCCCCTCGTCGATGGCTTGCCTGACACGGGCGAAGGTGGCGTTGGAGGCCTCGGCATAGGCGGCGGGGTCGAATTCGCCGTTCCACATCGACGACATGCTCTTGCGCAATTCGGCGACATACTCCTTGTCCGAAACGAACGCCATGATCTCGGTCCAGGCGTCGACCTGCTCGGGTGTCGGGTCATCGGGCAGATCGGGCGTCGAGGCATCGATCATCTGCTTCTTCCATTCCGGCGACATCTTCGCGTCGGAGGCGACGTCGTCGAAGAAACGCTCGATGGCGGCGCGGAACTCGCTCTGGGAAAGTTTGGTCACGGTCCATATTCTCCTTAGGTCGTCTGTTGTCGGGTCGGGAACCCGGATGGCCGCCCTGAGGGCGGCCGCGACACGGCGCTTGGACTTGATTTCCGCCTCGAGCGCCTTGAGCCTGAGCTCCAGCACGGCCGAGATGGCGAGGCGGTTCGACAGGATCTTGCCTATCTCGGTGAGGCTCACGCCTGCATCGCGCAGAGCGAGGATGAGCCCGAGGCGTTCAAGGTCGGCTGCCGAATACATGCGGTAGCCGCTCGCAGCCCTTGTCGTCGGCGGCAACAGCCCCTTGTCGGAATAGAAACGGAGCTTGCGCACCGAGATGCCACTCAGCTTTGAGACTTCGCCAATGCTGTAGATCTTGTCGTCCATGATCGCCCTTGTAGGTGCTCCACCAAGTGGAGAGTCAACAACGTCAGGTGAGGAAAGATATTGCCTTGGGGTGGAACTATTGAACCGCCCCGGGAATTTCCTTCTCAAGGTTTGCTCCGAAACGAAATCCGTTACCTTTGTTCATGGCAGCTGCCTCCGGTAAATGCGGCGATACCGGCTGATGCGGCCGAAGAACAACCGGACGGCAGGTGCCTGCCCGCCTGACATGGGATATGCTCAATGAGCTTGCTTGACGTGGGAGACGCTGCCATGAGCCGTTTGAACCCGCCTTTCAGGTCCGTGCTCGACTTGATCGGCGAAACGCCTGTTGTCGAGCTGACGCAATTCGACACCGGGCCGTGCCGGCTGTTCATCAAGCTCGAAAGCCAAAACCCCGGCGGCTCGATCAAGGACCGCATCGCGCTGTCGATGATCGCGGCGGCTGAGCGCGAGGGCAAGCTCAAGCGCGGCGGCACTATCGTCGAGGCGACCGCCGGCAACACCGGCCTGGGGCTGGCGCAGGTCGGCATCCCCAAGGGTTATCGCATCATCCTGGTGGTGCCCGACAAGATGAGCCGCGAGAAGATCCAGCACCTGCGCGCGCTCGGCGCGGAAGTCCGGCTGACGCGCTCCGACGTCGGCAAGGGCCATGCCGAATACTACCAGGACATGGCCGAGAAGATCGCCGCCGAGATTCCCGGCTCGTTCTACGTCAACCAGTTCGCCAACCCGGCCAACCCCGAGGCACATGAGACGACGACCGGCCCGGAAATCTGGGAGCAGCTCGATGGCGACGTCGACGCTGTCGTCGTGGGCGTCGGCTCGGGCGGTACGCTGACCGGGCTCGGGCGCTTCTTCGCCAAGGTCTCGCCCAAGACCGAGATGGTGCTGGCCGACCCACTGGGCTCGGTTCTGGCGCCGCTGGTCAAGACCGGCAAGCTGGAGGAAGCCGGCAGCTGGACCGTCGAAGGCATCGGCGAGGATTTCGTGCCGCCGAACTGCGACCTGTCGCTGGTCAGACGCGCCTACACGGTCAACGACAAGGCGAGCATGCTGGCGGTGCGCGACCTGCTCGCAAAGGAGGGCATCCTCGCCGGCTCGTCGTCGGGCACGCTTTTGTCGGCCGCACTGCGCTATTGCCGCGAGCAGAAGACGCCGAAACGGGTGGTTACCTTCGTTTGCGACAGTGGCAACAAGTATCTCTCCAAGGTGTTCGACGATTTCTGGCTCGCCGAACAGGGGCTGGACGAACGCGAGGCGCATGGCGACCTGAGCGACCTGGTGGCACGCTCGCATCGCGAGGGCGGGACGGTGTTCGTCGGACCCGGCGACAGCCTGCTGACCGCCTATGGCCGGATGCGGCGTGGAGACGTGTCGCAGTTGCCGGTGCTCGAAGAGGGCAAGCTTGTCGGCATCGTCGACGAGAGCGACATCCTCGCCGTGGTCGAAGGACCTTATGACAGCCGCTGGAACCGCTTCAATGCACCGGTCGCAACCGCGATGAGCAAGGACCTGCACACGCTGCAGGCCGACCAGACGCTCGATGCGTTGTTGCCGATCTTCGACCGCAACGAGGTGGCGATCATCTTCGACGGCGAAGAATTCATCGGGCTGATCACCCGCGTCGACCTCATCAACCATCTCAGGCGGGCAAAATGACCACTGTGAAGAACCGGCTGGCATTCTCGACACGCACCATCCATGGCGGCCAGAGCCATGACCCGACGACGGGCGCCGTGATGGTGCCGATCTATGCCACCTCGACCTACGGCCAGCAGAGCCCCGGCGTGCACAAGGGCTTTGAATACGCCCGCAGCCAGAACCCGACACGCTTTGCCTTCGAGCGCGCCATTGCCGACCTTGAAAGCGGCAGCGCCGGCTTCGCCTTCGCCTCGGGCCTGGCGGCGATCGCCACGGTGTTCGAACTGCTCGACAGCGGCGCGCATATCGTTGCCACCGACGACATCTATGGCGGCACGTTCAGGCTGCTGGAGCGGGTACGCAAGCGCTCGGCCGGGCTGCAGGTCAGCTTCGTCGACTTCACCGACCTCGCCGCCGTCGAGGCTGCGATCCGGCCGGAAACCAAGATGCTGTGGGTCGAAACGCCGACCAACCCGCTGCTGCGCGTCGTCGACCTCGAAGGCGTGGCGGCACTCGCCAAGCGCAAGGGCGTGCTGTCGGTCGCCGACAACACCTTCTGCAGCCCCTATCTGCAGCGGCCGCTGGAACTCGGCATCGACATCGTCGTGCACTCGACGACGAAGTACCTCAACGGCCATTCCGACATGGTCGGCGGCTGCGTCGTCGTGGGCGACAACAAGGAGCTGCGCGACCAGCTGAAATTCCTGCAGAATGCCATCGGTGCGATCTCCGGGCCGTTCGACAGTTTCCTCGCGCTGCGCGGCATCAAGACACTGGCGCTGCGCATGGAGCGCCATTCGCAGAACGGAGCGAAGATCGCGCGCTGGCTGGAGGCGCGCAAGGATGTGCGCCGGGTGATCTATCCCGGGCTGGAGAGCCACCCGCAGCATGCCATCGCCAAGGCGCAGATGTATCATTTTGGCGGCATGATATCAGTCGACCTCGACCGCGATCTCGCAGGCACCAAGCGCTTCCTCGAACGCACGCAGCTGTTCACGCTGGCAGAGAGCCTGGGCGGCGTCGAGAGCCTGATCGAGCACCCGGCGCTGATGACGCACGGCTCGATCCCGGCGGAAAAGCGCGCCGAGATCGGCATCTCGGATTCGCTGGTCAGGCTATCGGCAGGCATCGAGGACGGGGACGATTTGATCGCCGACCTGGAGCAGGCGCTGGCGGGGTGATTTTTCCCCATTCTCATCTAGAAGGCTTGCGCTCGCCCCTCACCCTTACCCTCTCCCCGTAAAGAACGGGGAGAGGGGGACGTCGACGTGGAGCCTCAGTCCCTCTCCACATCAGAAGCGCCTCAGTCCCTCTCCACATCAGAAGCAATGTTGCTGTGCTCACCCGCCCCGTCACCGCAAGGGCGCAGGCGTTGCGGTCAGCCTCCTTCTCCCCGTCCTCACGGGGAGAAGGTCCCGGCAGGGGGACGAGGGGCAGCGCTACGGCTGGTGCCCTAGCGCCGCTTCACGCGCTCTCGAACCCCACCAAAAACTTGCTCAGCAGCGTGTCGAGCGCCGCCCGCTCTTCTTTGGTCAGCATCGAGACGATCCTCGTCTGCGTCGCGACATGGTCGGTGACGGCGGCGTCGATGGTGGCGAACCCCTTGTCGGTCAGGGAGACGATGAAGCTGCGGCGGTCGTCGGGGTTGAGCCGGCGCTCGACGAGGCCTGCCTTTTCGAGCTGGTCGACGCGGTTGGTCATGGTGCCCGAGGTGATCATCATCGTCGCCGAGAGGTCGCCGGGGGACAGCGCATAAGGCGGCCCCGAGCGGCGCAGCGTCGCCAGCACATCGAAACTGGCGAAGTTCAGCCCATGCGCGGCGAAGGTCTTTTCCATCTCGCGGCCGAGATGCTGCGACACCCTGTTGGCGCGGCCGATCAGGCCCATCGGCGCGACGTCGAGGTCGGGCCGTTCGCGGTTCCATTGGGCAAGAATGTCGTCAACCTGATCCATGCCGCACCATTCCGAAGATTTCTCTTGACGTCAAGAGAATACGGATTATCTTGAAGTCAAGATACTCGACGTAAAGAGAGATGCAGCCATGACGACGCGCAACACCGACCTGCTTCTGACGGCAATCGCCCCCGCGATCTGGGGCAGCACCTATATCGTGACGACCCAGTTCCTGCCCGCCGGCTACCCGCTGACGGTCGCCATGCTGCGGGCGCTTCCCGCCGGCCTGCTGCTTCTGCTGCTCGTCCGCCAGCTGCCGCAGGGCATCTGGTGGGCCCGCGTTCTGGTGCTCGGCGCGCTCAACTTCTCGATCTTCTGGTGGCTGCTGTTCGTCGCCGCCTATCGCCTGCCGGGCGGCGTGGCGGCAACTGTCGGCGCGATCCAGCCGCTGATCGTCATCCTGCTCGCCCGTGGCCTGCTCGGCGCGCCAATCCGCCCGCTTTCGATCATAGCCGCCATCGCTGGCATGGCCGGCGTGGCGCTGCTGATCCTGACGCCGAATGCCGCGCTCGATCCGATCGGCATCGCCGCAGGTCTCGCCGGCGCCGTCTCGATGGCGGCAGGCACGGTGCTCAGCCGCCGCTGGCAGCCGCCGGTCACGCCGCTGACCTTCACCGCCTGGCAGCTGACCGCAGGCGGCCTGCTGCTCCTGCCGGTGGCGCTTTTGCAGGAACCCTCCCTGCCCGCGCTGACGACGGCGAACCTGCTCGGCCTCGCCTGGCTCGGCCTGATCGGTGCCGCGCTGACCTACATCCTGTGGTTCCGTGGCATCGCCCGGCTGGAGCCGTCCGTGGTGTCGCCGCTCGGCTTCCTCAGCCCGATGACCGCCGTGATCCTCGGCTGGTCGGTGCTGGGTCAATCGCTCAGCGTGACGCAGATCTTCGGCATGGTCGTGGTACTCGGCAGCGTCTGGCTTAGCCAGCGTGCCCAGCAGGCCAAGCTGGCTCCAGCCAAGCTCGCCACCGCCTGAACAAGCGCGCCGCCTGCGGGCGGCGCTCCTCCAGACAACCCTAAACCTGTTTCACTTCCGGCCGCGGCCGGCAGAAGGAGATTCCCATGTCCAAGATCCTGGTTCTCTACTACTCCGCTTACGGCCACATCGGCGCCATGGCCGAGGCCATTGCCGAAGGTGCGCGCGAGGCCGGCGCCACCGTCACGCTCCGCCGCGTTCCCGAACTGATGGACGAAGCGACGATGCTCAAGGCGGGTATCCGGCGCGACGAGACGCCGGTCGCAACGCCCAGGGAACTCGCCGACTACGACGCCATCGTCTTCGGCACGCCGACACGCTTCGGCAACATGGCATCGCAGATGAAGAACTTCATCGACCAGCTTGGCGGGCTTTGGACCCAGAATGCACTGGTCGGCAAGGTGGCGAGCGTGTTCACCTCGAGCGAGAGCCAGCATGGCGGCCAGGAGCACACGATCCTGTCGATGCACGCGATACTGATGCATCTCGGCATGGTAACTGTCGGCCTGCCCTACACGTTCCGGGGCCAGACACGCATGGACGAGATCACAGGCGGTTCGCCTTATGGCGCAACGACGCTCGCCATCAACGCCGACGGCAGCTCCCGGGCTCCCAGCGCCAACGAACTCGCCGGCGCGCGCCACCAGGGCCGCTATGTCGCCGAGATCGCCGGGCCGCTGGCCGAGCGGCGGCAGGAGCTGTCTCGCCAACCACAGGAACTTGCCGCATAAGTTTGGCCAACTCCTCTACCAGGGCATGGTAGCGATCAGCGGGCTTCTTGCAACGCTGCCGACAGTGCCGGCGATCTCCGACTAGGCCGGCACTGGCTGTGGCGCTCTCAGCGGACGCGGCTTGAGATGGCCCAAAAGCGCATCGAGGAAGACCCGCGTCTTGCGCGGCATCAATTGCCTGCTCGGAAAGACGGCGCGCACCATGGCCGGGGCAAGACTCCATGCCGGCAGGATGCGGACGAGTTCGCCGCTTGCCAGATAAGGCCGCGCGAAAAGATCGGGCATCGCCGTTATGCCGGCGCCCGAACGCGCCAGGCGGAACAGCAGCTCGTAAGAGTTCGCGCAGACCCGTCGCCCCGACATGTCGGCGGGAACCAACTGGGCGTCCTTGTTCAGAACCCAGTTGACCGGAACGCCGTCGGCGAGCAACACCAAGATGTCATGCTGTGCGAGGGCCTCGGGCGTATCGGGCTGGCCGGCGCGGTCACTGTACTGCGGCGAGGCATAGAGACCGATACCGAGGTCGACCAGATGCCGGGTGGTCAACCGCAGGTCCTGCGCTTCCCCGCCGATCCGTATGGCGAGATCGAAACCGTCGGCGATGACGTCGACATAACGAGGCGACAGATCCAGTTCGAGCTGGATTTCGCTGTATGCCTTGCTGAATTCAGCCAGCATGGGCGCGAGCGAGATTGCGGCGAGGTCGCCGGGGACGGAGACACGCAGCCGTCCCGAAGGGGTCACCTGCCGGTGTTCGGCGACCGCCATGACGGCATCCACCTCGTGAATGATCTGTTCGGCGGGGATGAGAATGCGCTGGCCCATCTCGGTCAGGAAATTGCGCCGCGTGCTGCGCTGGAGCAGACGCTCCCCCAACTGGGCTTCGAGGACGGTGATACGCCGGGACACTGTCGACTTCGGCAGGCCAAGCCGTTCAGCCGCGGCGCTGAAGCTTCCCGTTTCCGCAACGCGCGCAAAGATCATCAGGTCGAATGGATCGGGCGTTGTCGGCATGGCGGGGCCTTGATTGGTTCAAGTATGAAACAATCAAACCCATTCCCGCCAATAGCGCAACGACGAGATTGCCGATTAGCTCACCGCTTGAACTTCATTGCTCAGCGGGTGCAGACGACGTGACTGTTTCAGCCAACAACCTCATCGCCAAGGCTGTCGTCTGGGAAAGTGCAGTGGGCTGGACTCCCGAATGTCTCGATGAAGGACCCGATATGCTGGTCCGCTATCGCGACGCGGGATTCTCCTTTCTCTCGCTCACCATCGGCGCCGACTGGGACCGGCCGGAGCCGACGTTCCGGCACCTGTCGCAACAAAGGCGTTGGTTCGAGCAACGCGCCCACGATTACCAGCTCATCGAAACCGTGGCCGACATCCGCGCGGCCAAGCAGTCGGGCAAGATGGCGATCGGCCTGCATCTGCAAGGTGCCGGCCCGGCGGCTCACGAGCCCGCGATGATCGACAGCTGGTACCGGCTCGGAATCCGCTGGATGATCGTGGCCTACAACACCCGCAACCCGCTTGGCGACGGCTGCCACGAGCCCTCGGATGCCGGGCTTTCCATGCTTGGGCGTGCCTTCGTGGCGGAGGCCAACCGGGTCGGCATGATGCTCGACGCGAGCCATGCCGGCATCAACACGTCGCTCGACATCATCGAGCTGTCGGAAAAGCCGGTGGTGTTTTCGCATTCCAGCGTGCGCGCGCTGAAGAACCACGAGCGCAACATCGACGACGTCCAGATCAAGGCACTCGCCCGGCGCGGCGGCGTGGTCGGCATCAACTCCATCGGCGCCTTCCTGACCGATGACAACCGTTCCGACGTTCCGGCGCTGATGCGCCATATCGACTACGTCGCCCAGCTCGTCGGGCCCGAACATGTCGGCCTCGGCCTCGACACCGTTTTCTACCAGCCCTTCATGACCAAGCTCTACGACTCCGGTCCGATGATGGCGTTGCGCGGCTATCCGCGGCCGCCCTGGGCCGACGTCAAACCCGAAGTCCTGCCCGAACTGGTCGAAGCGCTGGAACGCCATGGCTATTCGGAGACGGCGATACTTGGCGTGCTGGGCGAGAATTTCCTGCGGGTCGCCGAACAGAACTGGCGTCCCTCCATCGTGTAATCCCAACCTTAGGAGCGTGTCGTGAAATTGATGAAGTGGCTGCTCGCTGCAGCCTTGCTCACCGCCGCGAATGGCGTGGCCCTGGCTGACCCGAAACTGGTCGAAATCGCCAGCTTCGGTGAACACCCGGCGCTCAACCAGGTCGCCGAAGGCTTCAAGGCCCGGATGAGCGAACTGGGTTACGTCGAAGGCAAGGACGTCACCTACGGCTTCCAGCACGCCAATTTCGACCGCAGCCTCGTCCCCCAGATCCTGCAGCAGGTGGAAGCCAAGCATCCGGCGCTGATCCTCGCCATCACCACCGGCCTCAACCAGGCGGCGGTGCGCGGCATTACCGACAAGTCGATCCCGGTCGTGTTCGGCGCGGTCGTCGACCCGGTCGTGGCGGGCATCGTGCCGGATTGGCAGCACGGTTCGGCCTGGAGCACCGGCGCGTCGATGCTGCCAGATTTCGACGCTTCCTTCGACTACCTCAAGAAGGTGTTGCCCGAGGTCAAGAAGGTCGGAACCCTGTTCAATCCGGGCGAAGACAACGACACCTCCAACATGGAACTGATCCACAAGGCCGCCGCCAAGGCCGGAATCGAGGTCGTCGGCGTGCCGGTCGACAATCCCAACGACCTGCCCCAGCGTGTCCAGACCTTCGCCGGACAGGTCGACGCCATCTTCCTCATCCAGTCCAACGTGGTGCAGACCTCGGTGCCGGTCGTCGCCCAGGTGGCGCAGCGGATCAAGCTGCCGCTGTTCAACTCGGTCTACGCCCCCGACCTCAAGGACCAACTCGCCGGATTCCACGCCATCTCCTATCGCAAGAATGGCGAGCATGCGGCCGATATCGCCGACCGGATCCTCAAGGGCGAGAAGCCGGCCGACATCGCGCCCTATGTTCCCAAGGGCGAAGACTTCGACGCCTATGTCAGCCCCAAGGGCCTCGCAGCCGTCGGCCTGACGGTTCCGGAAGCTCTCAAGGACAGCCCATGGCTGCTCAAGTGACAGCTTTGGGCATGCCCCTGCTCGTCTGCGCGGACTTGCGCAAAACCTTCAACGCCGGCCTTGCCGGGGCGCGGCCGGCGTTGAACGGGGTGGACCTTGCGCTCAATCGCGGCGACTTCGTCGTGATCATCGGCTCGAACGGCGCCGGCAAGTCGACGCTGCTCAACACCATCGCGGGTGCGATCGAGCCGGATGGCGGCTCGATCTCCCTGGACGGCCAGGACATCACCCGCCTTGCGGCACATCGCCGGGCGGGGATGATCTCGCGCGTGTTCCAGGACCCGATGATTGGCACCGCGGCGGCCATGACCATCGAGGAAAACCTGGCCCTGGCCGAGCAGCGCGGGCAACGCAGGGGCTTTGCGCGCCATCTCGACGGCGCCAAGCGCGACCGTTACCGGGCGCTGCTCGCCGGGCTGGCGCTCGGCATGGAAGACCGGCTGTCGACGCCGGTAGCCCAGCTCTCCGGCGGGCAACGCCAGGCGCTGTCGCTGATCATGGCGTCGTTGTCGCGACCCTCGCTGCTGTTGCTCGACGAGCATACGGCAGCATTGGACCCGCGCACCGCCGACCTGATCATGGCAACGACCTTGCGGATCGTCGCCGAGCAGTCGCTGACCACGCTGATGGTCACCCACAACATGCGCCAGGCGATCGAGACCGGTAACCGGCTGGTCATGATGGACGCCGGCCGCATCCGCGACGACATCGGCGGCACCGAGAAGGCAAGGCTCACACCCGCCGATCTCGTCGAGAAGTTCAGAATCGAAAACGACCGCATGCTGCTCGGGACCTGACCAATGGACGTGATCCACGCCTATCTCAATCTCGTGCCGGTGACGCTGTCGCAAAGCCTCATCTATTCGTTCCTGGTGCTCGGCATCATGATCCCGTTTAGGTTGCTGAGCTTTCCGGACCTGACCAGCGAAGGTGCGTTCCCGCTCGGCGGCTGCGTCTGCGCCACGCTTTTGCTGGCGGGATACCCGCCGCTGTTCGCAACCGTTGTCGCGATGCTCGCCGGTGTCGGGGCCGGCGCGGCGACCGCGCTGGTGCACCTGCGTTTTCGCATCAATTCGCTGCTGGCCGGCATCCTGGTCTTCACCGCGCTCTACAGCGTGAACATGCGCGTTCTTGGCCGCTCGAACATCGCCTTGTTCAACACCGACAACATCTTCATGCAGATCAACCCGGCCATCCTCACCGACGTCCGGCTGCAGGTCGCCACATTCGCCGTGCTGATCGTCGTGGCCCTGGTCGCATTGCGCTGGTATCTGGCCACGCAAGCGGGAGCGGCGCTGCGCGTCATCGGCATCAATCCGGAGCTGGCGCCATCGCTCGGCATCAGCATCTGGACATACACGATCGTCGGATTGGGTGTCGCCTCGGGCCTGACCGCGCTTGGCGGCGCGCTCATCGTGCAATTGCAGGGCTATGCCGATGTCGGTATGGGCACCGGCATCCTGATCAATGGCCTCGCCTCGCTGGTCATCGGCGAAACGATCACCGGACGGCAGACCGTGACCCGGCAATTGCTGGCGCCGGTCGTCGGTGCGGTGGTCTACTATCAGCTCGTGTCGCTGGCACTGTCGCTCGGGCTGCAGCCAAGCGACCTCAAGGTGGTGACGGCCGGCTTCGTGCTGGTGACGCTGGGACTTCCCATGCTGCGCGGGCGCAGCACCATGCGCGAAACCATGCGGGCATAGGCGTTGGGCAGCCCTCGGCCGACCGCTACTCGCGGCCGGCCCAGGGCACCAGCCTGCGCTCCAGCCGGCGCAGGCCGAATTCGAGCACGAAGGCAACCGCGGCGATGACGAAGATGCCCATCACGACGACGTCGGTGACGAGGAACTGCGCCGCCGACTGGATCATGAAGCCGAGGCCGCGCGTCGCCGCCACCAACTCGGCGGCGACCAGCGTGGTCCAGCCGGCGCCGAGCGCGATGCGCAGGCCGGTGAGGATCGACGGCAGGGCGCTGGGCAGCACCACGAAGCGGATGACCTGCCGGCGCGTCGCGCCAAGCGAGCGGGCGGCGCTGAGGCGATCCTGCTGGACGTTGCGGACGCCAGACGCCGTCGACAGCGCGATCGGCGCCACCATGGCAATCGCGATGACCAGTACCTTGGCCTGTTCGCCGATGCCGAACCAGATGATGACCAAAGGCAGATAAGCGAGCGGCGGAATTGGCCGGAGGAACTCGAGCACGGGATCGAAGATGCCGCGGCCGATGCGGCTCGTGCCGATGGCAAGGCCGACCGGAATGCCGACCAGCGTTGCCGCCACGAGCGCGGCGAAGACGCGTCCGAGTGAGGCCAGCAAATGCTGGAGAAGCGTCGCGTCGACGAAGCCCTGGCTCATAACCTTCCAGAACTTGGCGAGTACGTCCTGCGGCGGCGGCAGGAACAGCGGTGCGACCAGCCCGAGCCTGGTGACAACGGTCCAGGCGAGCAGTGCAACCAGGATCGTGATGGCGCTGATGGCGCGCGACGACAGCTCGCGGCGCGGTGTTTCGCGACGCGGCAGCCGCGCTGTCGACCGCTCGGGTTCGGCAAGGTCACGAAGGCCGCGTTCGGCGTGGAGAAGGGTCATGCCGGCTCTCCCTCAAAGATCGCGTCGGCCAGTTCAGCCCGGGCGGCGGCAAAGGCTCGATCGGCCTTGATCGAGCGGACGGGCTCGCCGGCGGCATAACGCCGGCTGAAGCCTGCCTCAAACGTGTGGGCGATGCGGCCGGGATCGGGCGCCATGACGACGACGCGCGTGCCGAGCAAAAGCGCTTCCTCGATGCCATGGGTGACCATCAGCACACCGAGATTGCCCGGCGCCCAGATATCGAGCAGCAGGGTCTGCATGCGCTCGCGGGTCAGCGCATCGAGCGCGCCGAGCGGCTCGTCCATCAGCAGGAAGTCGGGTTCGGCGGCGAGCGCGCGGGCGAGGCCGACACGCTGGCGCATGCCGCCCGACATCTCCCACACCGGCTTGTCGCCGAGGCCTTCGAGCCGGACGCGCTTGAGCAGTTCGTTGGCGAGGACGTGGCGCTGCCTTTCGCCGATGCCGCGCAGTCTCAACGCGAAGGCGACGTTGTCGCGGGCCGAGAACCACGGAAACAGCGCGTCGCTCTGGAAGACGACGGCGCGGTCGGCGCCCGGCCCCTCGATCAGCCGGCCGTCGACCGAAACCTCGCCGCGCTCGGGCAGGACCAGCCCGGCAGCGACGTTGAGCAAGGTCGACTTGCCGCAGCCGGAGCGGCCGGTGAGCACGACGAACTCGCCATGAGCCACAGACAGCGAAGCGCCTTCGACGGCGGGTCGCGGCTGTCCGGTGTAGCGCACGGCGATGTTGCTGAGCAAAAGCGTCGACATGGAATGATCTCCTGGAAAAAGGGATGCCCCGGCCGGGAGGAGCCGGCCGGGGCTTCATGCCCGCGCGGGAGGTCGCGGGTCGCTTGCGCCTCAGTTGGAGGCGAGCGCCTCGGTGACGTATTTCGACGTCACATATTTCGAATAGTCCGGCTGGACGGCGTCGATCTTGCCCTGCTCCTTGAGGAAGGCCGAGGTCGCGGCCACCGCCTTGACGGTGTCTCCGCCGAGGAACTTGGCTGACGCCTGATCTTCCAGCGTCGGGAAGACATAGCCCTTGAGCAGCGCCGGCACGTCCTCGACCTTGGCGCCGGTGAGGCGGGCGATCTTGTCGGCCTGCGGCGAGCCCTTGCCCCAGGCTTCCGGCTTGGCGAGGAACTCGGCATAGGCAGCGCCCGTGACCTTGACGAAGTCGCGCACGGCGGCCGGGTTCTTCGCGGCGAAGTCGGTACGGACGATCCAGGCGTCGAAGGTCGGCGCGCCCCATTCGGCGACCTTGGCCGAGTCGAGCACGACCTTGCCGGAGGTCTTGATCTGGCCAAGTGCTGGATCCCAGACATAGGCCGCGTCGATGTCGCCGCGCTGCCAGGCAGCCGCGATCTCCGGGGGGCGCAGATTGAGGATCTCGACCGACTTGGGATCGACGCCATTGTGCTTGAGGGCCGCGAGCAAGCTGTAATGGGTAGTCGAAACGAAGGGCACGGCGACCTTTTTGCCGGCGAGGTCGGCCGCTTTCTCGATGCCGGCACCATTGCGGGCGACGAGCGCTTCGGATTCGCCGATCAGGCCGACGACGAAGATGGTTTCGATCGGCAGTTCGCGGCTGGCGGCCGCTGCCAGCGGGCTCGACCCGACATAACCGATGTCGACGGCACCGGAGGCGATGGCTGCGATGACGTCGGCGCCGGAATCGAACTTGCGCCAGTCGATGCTGGCCTTGGTGGCAGCCTCATAGGCACCGTCGGCTTGCGGCACCTTCGAAGGCTCGACAACCGTCTGGTAGCCGATGGTGATCTTGAGGTCCTCGGCCTGGACCGCACCGACTGAAGGCGCAAGCGACAGGGCGGCAACGGTGGCGAGCAAGGCACGGCGCGTGAAGACTGACATGGGCTTCCCCCTTGGGGTTGAATGACGATGCCCATTCAGAATGTTTAATTCTACAAACTCTGTAGAGTTAATTTATTCCGGCAAACCTGTTCGTCGGAGAAATGTCCTGCCCGATTTCGCCCGCAACAAGGGCCGGACCGTTCGCCACGTGAACAAACGGTCACGGCAGCGAACCTGGCGATGGGTCAGACCCTGATGCCGATCTCGTCGGCCGCGGCGACAAAAGCCCGCTTGGCCGCCTCGCGCGTGCGGGTACCGGCAAGCGCCGCAGAGACGGTTTCCACCGCCTCGCGGTAGAGCGGGCCGCTGCGCTTGGCGTGCGGCCAGTCGACAAGCGCTTCATAGGCGCCCTTGACTGTCGTCACCTCGCGCTGGGTGCTTTCCGAACCGATGCGAACCGTAACGGGGTTGTCGAAGAGCAAGCGATCCATGGCGTCCTCCGCGATTGATGCGTCCAACAACGCTTGGGAATAGCTCAGGTTCCCTGAGCGTAGGCCTCCGTGCAACCTTCCTAGAACGCCAGGCTGCAGACGCTGCGCTGCCAAGAATCGACTAGGCGTTGCCGGATCGCAATCTCCGTCGTAGCGTGGGGGCGAAGCGATTTGGGGGATGTCATGTATTCCACGAACCCGATCACGGCTGGCATGCCAGACAGATCACCGGCACACGCCCGTTTCAATCCCGCCCGCTTTGTTCTCGCCCTTGGCCTGCTGTGGCCCGTTGCCGCCTGCCAGAAGCAGGAGGCGGCGCAGCGGCAGCCCATCATGGTTCGTTCCGTCGAGGTGAAACTGTCCGAATTCGCGCCCGCCACGTCGCTGACCGGCGTCATAGCCGCGCGCACCCTGAACAATTTGTCGTTCCAGGTCGGCGGCCGGGTCGCCGAACGCAGCGTCGACATCGGCCAGCGCGTGACAAAGGGCGAGGTGCTGGCCCGGCTCGATCCGCAGGAGCAGCAGTCGGACGTCAGGGCAGCGCAGGCAAGCCTTTATGCCGCCCAGGCGCAGCAAAGACAGGCATCGGCAGCCTTCGACCGCCAGAAGACGCTGCTCGCCCAGGGTTTTACGACGCGCCGCGACTATGACCTTGCCGACCAGGCGCAACGCGTCGCCCAAAGCGGTGTGGAATCAGCGCAGAGCCAGCTCGCCAATGCCCAGGACCGGCTGACCTACACCGATCTCAAGGCCAGCGCCGACGGGGTGGTGACGGCGCGAGCCATCGAGGTCGGCCAGGTGGTGCAGGCGGCACAGACAGTCTTCACCGTTGCCGAGGATGGCGACCGCGACGCCGTGTTCAACGTCGACGAGGCCCTGGTGGCGCGGAACCCGGTAGCACCGACGGTGAAGATCGCGCTGATCTCCGACCCCAGGATCAAGGCGGCAGGCCAGGTTCGCGAGGTCTCGCCGGCGGTCGACCCCGCCTCGGGATCGATCCGCGTCAGGGTGGCAGTGCCGGATACACCAGTGGAAATGCCGCTGGGGGCGGCAATCACCGGCACCATCGTGTCGAAGCCGGAACCGGCCATCGTGCTGCCGTGGCAGGCCCTGATGTCGGACGCTGGCAAGCCGGCGGTATGGACAATCGACCCGGCGACGAAGGCTGTGGCCATGGTGCCGATCGAAGTACAGGCTTTCGCTTCGGGCGTGGTGGTGGTCGCCAAGGGGCTCGAGGTCGGACAGGCGGTCGTTGCCCAGGGCGGGCAACTGTTGAGCCCCGGCCAGGTGGTGGAGGTTGCGCCATGAAACCGTTTGCGCCTCTTGCCATGATGGCCGGGCTGGCCTTGGCCGGCTGCAGCGAGGAAAAACAGGCACCAGAGGAGGTTATCCGGCCGGTGCTGTCGACGGTCGTCGAGCCGCGCGGGCAGACCGCGCAAGGTTTTGCCGGCACGATCCAGCCTGAATTCTCCGCCGATCTCGCCTTTCGCCTGCTCGGACGGCTGGTGGCGCGCGACGTCGGCGTCGGCGACGTGGTGACCAAGGGCACCACGCTTGCCGCGATCGATCCACTGGCGCTCGAGCTTGCATCGCAAGCGGCGCGCGCCGACCTGTCGACCGCCGAGGCGCAGTTCGCCAACGCCGCCGCAAGCGAAGAACGGCAGCGCACCTTGCTCTCCGAATCCAACACCTCGCAGGCGGTCTACGATTCCGCCAAGCAATCTCTGGATTCCGCGGCAGCCAACGTCGAACGGGCGCGCGCGGCACTGGCCAAGTCGGAAGAGCAGCTCGGCTATGCCAGGCTGTTTTCCGATTTCGACGGCATCGTCACGGCCACCGGCGCGGAGGTCGGCCAGACGGTCTCGCCGGGGCAGATGGTGGTGACGGTGGCACGCTCGGATGCGCGCGAGGCCGTCGTCGATGTGCCCGACCAGATGGCGATCGAGCTCAAGGACGGCGACGAGTTCGAGGTGGCGTTGCAGACGCTGCCGTCGCTGCGCACCAAGGGGCGTGTCCGCGAGATCGCGCCGCAGGCCGACGCGGCAACGCGCACGCGCCGGGTAAGGCTGGCCCTTGCAGAGCCGCCGACATCATTCCGGCTTGGTTCGACAGTGACGGCGACCAGGGTGTCGTCGGCGAGCGAGACCATCGACCTGCCACTATCGGCATTGCTGGAAAAGGACGGCAAGAGCTTCGTCTGGGTGGTCGATCCAACAGCGTCGACGGTCAGCATGCAGGGCGTGGAGGTGGAGGCAAAGGCTGGCGAAAGCTTCACCGTGGACGGTTTGAAGGCCGGGACACGGGTGGTGACAGCCGGAGTGCACAGTCTCGCCGAAGGCCAGAAGGTCAGAATACCAGAGGGGGCGTAGCGTGAAGGGTTTCAATCTTTCCGACTGGGCGCTGAACCACCGTTCGATGGTCTGGTACTTCATGCTGATCTTCACGGTCGCCGGCGTTTTCGCCTATCTCAATCTCGGCCGCGAGGAAGACCCGAGCTTCACCATCAAGACCATGCTGGTGCAGGCCAACTGGCCGGGCGCCTCGGTCGAGGAAACGACCCGGCAGGTGACCGACCGCATCGAAAAGAAGCTCGAGGAGCTGGAAAGCCTCGACTTCAGCCGCAGCGTGACCACTGCCGGCCAGACGATCATCTTCGTCAACCTCAAGCCGACGACCAAGGCGCGCGACGTGGCCCCGACCTGGGTGCAGGTCCGCAACATGGTCAACGACCTCAGGCCGAACTTCCCGCAAGGGGTGCAGGGGCCGTTCTTCAACGACCGCTTCGGCGACGTGTTCGGCAATGTCTATGCCTTCACCTCGGACGGGCTGTCGATGCGCCAGCTGCGCGACTATGTCGAGACGGTGCGTACCCGCATCCTGACCATTGCGAATGCCGGCAAGGTGGAACTGATCGGCGCGCAGGACGAGGTCATCTACCTTGAATTCTCGACCCGCCAGATCGCGGCCCTGGGCCTCAACCAGCAGGCCGTCGTCGCCTCCCTGCAGGCGCAGAACGCGATTGCGCCATCAGGCGTCATCCAGGCCGGACCGGAGCGCATCGCGGTGCGCGTCGGTGGCCAGTTCACCTCGGAAGAAAGCCTCAAGGCGATCAATCTCAGGGTCAACGACCGCTTCTTCCGGCTAAGCGATGTCGCCACCATCAGCCGTGGCTATGTCGATCCGCCGACATCGCTGTTTAGGGTCAATGGCGAGCCGGCGATCGGGCTGGCCATCGGCATGAAGCCGAACGCCAACCTGCTGGAATTCGGCGAGGCGCTGAAGGAACTGATGCACGAGGTGACCGGCGAGCTGCCGATCGGCGTCGGCGTGCACCAGGTCGCCGACCAGCCTGTCATCGTCGAGGAGGCGGTGTCGGGCTTCACACGCGCGCTGTTCGAGGCCGTCGCCATCGTGCTTGCCGTGTCCTTCATCAGCCTAGGCATGCGCGCCGGCTTCGTCGTTGCGCTGTCGATCCCGCTGGTGCTGGCGATCACCTTCCTGGTCATGGCCTATATGGGCATCTCGCTGCAGCGCATTTCACTCGGTGCCCTGATCATCGCGCTCGGGCTTCTGGTCGACGATGCGATGATTGCCGTCGAGATGATGGTGGCGCGCCTGGAGGTCGGCGATTCACTCAGAAGTGCCGCGACCTATGTCTACACTTCGACGGCGTTTCCGATGCTGACGGGAACGCTGGTGACGGTGGCTGGCTTCATTCCCATCGGGCTGAACAGCAGCCAGGCCGGCGAATACACCTACACGCTGTTCGTGGTCATCGCCGTTTCGCTCTTGCTGTCGTGGATCGTTGCGGTGCTGTTTGCACCGCTGCTCGGCGTGACGCTCTTGCCGGCGACGATGAAGAAGCACGACGAGCGGCCGGGCCGGTTCGCCGCGGGCTTCTCGCGCCTCCTCAACCTGGCGGTACGCCGCCACTGGCTCACCATCATCGCCACAGTCGTCTTGTTTGCGCTGTCGGTGTTTGGCCTGACCTTCGTGCAGCAGCAGTTCTTCCCGCCCTCCGACAGGCCCGAGCTGATCGTCGACTGGAACCTGCCGCAGAACAGCTCGATCGCCGAGACCCGCGCACAGATCGAGCGGTTCGAGGAGGTGGCGCTGAAGGGCAATGCCGATGTCGACCACTGGAGTTCCTATATCGGCCAGGGCGCGGTGCGTTTCGTTCTGGCCTACGACGTGCAGCCGGCCAACCCTTATTTCGGCCAGACCGTCATCGTGACCAAGGATCTCGAGGCGCGGCACCGGGTGCAGCCGGCGATCGAGAAGATCCTGCGCGAGCAATTTGTCGGCACCGACGCCTTCGTCAAGACGCTGGAGCTCGGCCCGCCTGTCGGCCGGCCCGTGCAGTATCGCGTCAGCGGCCCCGACGTGCAGACGGTGCGGTCGCTGTCGCAGCAGCTGGCAACCGAGATTTCGTCCAACCCGAAGCTGCAGGCGCCTGGCTTCGACTGGAACGAGCCGGAGCGGGTGCTCAAGGTCGATGTCTTGCAGGACAAGGCGCGCCAGCTCGGTATCACCTCCGAGGATATCGCCAGCGCGATGAACAGCGTCGTTGGCGGTGTGGCGATCACCCAGGTGCGCGACGCGACCTATCTGATCAATGTCGTGGTGCGGGCACAGGACGCCGAGCGCGGCTCGATCGAGACGCTGCGCAACCTGCAGATCCCGACCGGCAACGGCGAATCCATCCCGCTGGCGACGGTCGCCGACTTCCGCTACGAGATCGAACAGCCGACGATCTGGCGGCGCAGCCGGATGCCGACGATCACCGTCAAGGCAGGGCTGGTCGGCAGCGCACTGCCCGACACCGTGGTGGCGGAGCTCAAGCCGACCGTCGACGCCTTCGCCGCCAAGCTGCCGGCCGGCTACACCGTCGTTACCGGCGGTTCGGTCGAAGAAAGTGCCAACAGCCAGGGTCCGATCATCGCGGTGGTACCGCTGATGCTGTTCATCATGGCAACGGTGCTGATGATCCAGCTGCAGAGCTTCCAGCGGCTGTTCCTGGTCGTGGCTGTGGCGCCGTTGGGCCTGATCGGCGTGGTGGCAGCCCTGGTGCCGACCGGACAGCCGCTCGGCTTCGTGGCGCTGCTCGGCGTGTTGGCGCTGGTCGGCATCCTGATCCGCAACTCGGTGATCCTGATCGTGCAGATCGAGGAACTGATCGCCACGGGCACCGACAGATGGCATGCGGTCATCGAAGCCTCCGAGCACCGCATGCGGCCGATCGCGCTGACGGCCGCCGCCGCCAGCCTGGCGCTGATCCCGATCGCGCGCGAGGTATTCTGGGCGCCGATGGCCTATGCGATGATGGGCGGCATCCTGGCCGGCACGGCGATCACGCTGCTGTTTTTGCCAGCGCTCTACGTCGCATGGTTCAGGCTCAAGGAGCCTGATGAAAGCGGCAACGCCACGACCGAGGCGATGGAGCTGCCGGCGGCGTAGACGCGGCCGGCGGCGCAAGTACCGTTGCCGTGGCTCACCGCGGCGGCAACTGAGTGACGAAGCGCTTGATGAGAGCGGTGAGCTCCTCCGGCTTTTCGACGCAAGGGATATGGCCGGCGCCATCGATGATCTTGAAACGTGAGCCTGGGATGAGATCGGCCAGCGCGCGAACCAGCGCCGGCGGCGTCGAGCCGTCGTGGTCGCCGACGACGCAGAGCGTGGGCACAGCGATTGCCTTCGCCGCGTCGGTGTAATCGGCATCGCGCAAGGCGGCGCAGGTGCCTATGTAGCCGGCAACGGGCTGGCGCGTCAGCATGTTGCGGTAGCCGGTGAGGTCATCCTTGCGCTGCTCGTGGAACTCGGGCGTGAACCACAGCTTCAGCACGGTGTCGACGATGGAGGCGATGCCATTTTTCTCGACGGCGGCGATGCGCGTGTTCCAGCTGTCGTTGGTGCCGATCTTGTGGGCGGTATCGCAGAGCACAAGGGCGCGCACCAGGTCTGGCCGCCTGGCGTAGAGGCCCTGGGCGATCATCCCGCCGACCGAGAGGCCGCAGATGATGGCGTCCTTGACGTTGAGATGGTCGAGCAGGCCTTCGAGGTCGCCGATGTGGTCGGCCATCTGATACGGCGCGGTGCCGACATCGGAGAGCCCGTGCCCGCGCTTGTCATAGGTGACGATCGGAAAGTCGCCGGCAAGGCGCACGATGACGTCGCGCCAGATGCGGAAATCGGTGCCGAGCGAATTGACGAAGACGAAGACCGGCTTGTTGGCGGGCCCGCCGATCAGCTGGTGATGCAGCGTGATGCCGCCAATTTTGGTGAACTGCACTTGAAGTCTCCTCGTGGCGAGGTCATGGACATGGGAGCCTAGAAGTCGCCCGTCGGGCCGGCGCGGTCAAGCCGCGAGGCGGCTGAGAGCCGCGCCCCCTCGCAATGGCGAGATGCATTCGCTACATACGCTGTAAGCTTGAAATGAGGATGTGATGGCCGAAACCACCGAAGGGCGAAAGACGATCGTTTTGACCGGAGCCAGCCGCGGCATCGGCCATGCGACGGTGAAGCGCTTTTCGCGCGAGGGCTGGCGCGTCATCACCTGCTCGCGCCAGGCGTTCTCCGACGACTGCCCGTGGCCCGCAGGTCCCGATGATCACATCAAGGTCGACCTTGCCGACCAGGGCGATGTCGGCAGCGCCGTGTCCGAAATCCGCCAGCGGCTGGAAAAGGAAGGCGGCCTGCTGCATGCGCTGGTCAACAATGCCGGCATCTCGCCCAAGCACAAGGGCGGCGGCCGCATGAACTCGATCGACACGCCGATGCATGTCTGGCGCGACGTGTTCCAGGTCAATTTCCTGGCACCGATCATGCTGGCGCGCGGCCTGTTCAAGGAACTGGCGGCGGCCAAGGGCTCGGTGGTCAACGTCACTTCGATCGCCGGCACCCGTGTCCACCCCTTCGCCGGTACAGCCTATGCCACGTCGAAAGCGGCACTCGGCGCCCTGACGCGCGAGATGTCAGCCGATTTCGGCCCGCATGGCATCCGCGTCAACGCGATTGCACCCGGCGAGATCGACACCGCCATCCTGTCGCCCGGCACCGACAAGATCGTCGAGACGATCCCGCTGCGTCGCCTCGGCCTGACATCGGAAGTCGCCGACATCATCTATTTCCTGTGCTCCAGCCAGGCGTCGTACGTCACCGGCTCCGAAATCCACATCAATGGCGGCCAGCACGTTTGAGTGCTTTCTCCACCTTTCCCCATGGGGGAAGACATGACGCCCCCAAAAACGAAAAAGCCCGCCAGATGGCGGGCTTTTTGTTTGGTCAGACGCGACGAGATCAGGCCTTGACCTGCTTCGCCGCCTCGTCGAGCGACTTTTCGACGGCGTCGAAGATGTCGTCGACCTGCTTGTCGTTGATGATCAGCGGCGGGCAGAAGGCGAGCGCGTCGCCCATGTTGCGGGAGATGATGCCGTTCTGCTGCAGGATGCCGTTGACGAGACCGCCGAGCGCGCCGACCGAACCCCAAGGCGCCTTGGTCGCCTTGTCGGTGACCAGTTCCATGGCGCCGATGAGGGCAACGCCGCGGACCTCGCCGACGAGGTCGTGCGAGGCGATTTTCGCCAGGCGCTTCTGCATGTGGGCGCCGACTTCGCGGGCATTGGCGACAAGGTTGCGCTCCTCGATGATCTTGAGGTTTTCGAGCGCCACGGCGGCGGCGACGGGATGGCCGCCGGCGGTGAAGCCATGGCCGAAGGTGCCGATGCGGTTGCTTTCGTCGGCGATCGGCTCGAACACCTTGTCGTTGATCATCAGCGCCGAGATCGGCAGGTAGGACGACGAGATCTGCTTCGACATGACCATGATGTCGGGCTGCATGGCGTAGGTCTCTGAGCCGAACATGTTGCCGGTGCGGCCGAAGCCGCAGATGACTTCATCGGCGACGAGCAGGATGTCGTACTTCCTGAGCACCGCCTGGATCTTTTCCCAGTAGCCGGCCGGCGGCACGACGACGCCGCCAGCACCCATGACCGGCTCGCCGAACATGGCAGCGATGGTCTCGGGGCCTTCAGCCAGGATCAGCTTTTCCAGATCGTCGGCGAGGCGGGTCGAGAACTGCTGCTCGGTCTCGCCAGGCAGCGCCTCGCGCCAATGGTGTGGCGACGAGGTGTGCAGCACGTTGGCGATCGGCAGGTCGAAGGACAGATGGTTGTTGGGCAGGCCGGTGAGGCTGGCCGAGGCGATGGTGACGCCGTGATAGGCGCGCTTGCGCGAGATGATCTTCTTGCGCTGGGGCTGACCTAGGGCGTTGGAGCGGAACCAGATCATCTTCATGGCCGTGTCGTTGGCCTCGGATCCGGAATTGGTGAAGAACGCCTTGCTCATCGGCACCGGCGCCATGGTGACCAGCTTCTCGGCAAGGTCGATCAGCGGCGAGTGACCCTTGTGGGTGAAGCTGTGGTAGTAGGGCAGCTTGGCCATCTGCTTCGTCGCCGCATCGACGAGGCGCTGCTCGGAGAAGCCGACGCCGACGCTCCACAGACCGGCCATCGCCTCAATGTAGCGCTTGCCCGAGATGTCTTCGACATAGATGCCATCGCCCTTTTCGATGATCAGCGGCCCGACCTCCTGGTGGCGGCGGGCGTTGGTGTAGGCGTGCATGTGGAATTTCTTGTCGCGCGCCTCGGGCGAATTCGGCTGGCTGTCCATGGTCGTTCCTCACTGGATGGAGCGTCGCCGGCAGGGCGACGATGACGTCGATCTTGCGGTGGCAGTCAGCGACCGCTTGCAAAATCCGTAAATTGTTGTTTGATGCATCATGTTTTTCATGTGGACCAATGTCAAGGGCCAGAGGGGCGGCAGGGGCAGGCCAGATAAGGCCAGAGCGCTGCACATGCCCAGTACCGACAAAGGGGCACGCGGCGGCTTGAAACCAAGCGGCATGCCATGGCGCCGCCACCAGGCGAGAGCGGACAACGCGCCGATGAACGAAGGGAACCGATGACCGAAGGTTTCGCCTTGCAGATGGTTGAGCACGACAATCTCGGCGAGATTGTTTACGGCCAGCTGTCGGATGCGCTGATCAAGGGGCGCTTCGCGCCCGACGCGCGGCTGACCATCCGCGATCTGGCGCAGTCGCTGGGCACATCGGTGACGCCTGTGCGCGATGCCATCCTCAGACTGATCCAGGACGAGGCGCTGGTGCAGAAATCGGCGCGCGAGGTGCGCGTGCCCGTCATGACGCTGGAACGCTATCTCGAGATCCGCCAGATCAGGATGAAGCTGGAGGGCCTTGCCGCGCGCGAGGCGGCGCTCAAGGCCGAGGCCAGGGACATTGCGCGGCTGCGCGGCCTCATCGCACAAAACGAGCATGCGATATCAGGTGAAGACTGGGCGTCAGCGCTTGAGCTCAACCAGACCTTCCACTTCGCGCTGGCCGAGATCGCATGCATGACGGTGCTGCGCGGCATCCTCAACCGGCTGTGGCTGCAGATGGGGCCGATGATCGCGGCGTCCTACCAGCATGGCGGCCGGGCGATGATCGACCATCACCACGTCATCCTGGCCGCCATCGAAGCCCGCGATGCCGACAGGGCCGAACGCGCCATCGTCGACGACATCAGGGGCGCAAGCTCGGTCATCATCGACCAGTTGGCAGCACTGAAGCCGGCCGGGAGCTCTGTCTGACATGGACACGGTCGACTGCATCGTCGCCGGCGCCGGCGTCATTGGCCTTGCCGTGGCGCGCGAGCTTAGCCGGCTCGGTATGGAAACGATCGTCGTCGAGGCGGCAGACGCCATCGGCACCGAGACCAGCTCGCGCAACTCCGAAGTGATCCACGCCGGCATCTATTATCCCCGAGGCAGCCTGAAGGCCGCGCTGTGCGTCGCCGGACGTGACAAACTCTACGCCTATGCCGACGAGCGCAACATTCCGCACAAGCGTTGCGGCAAGCTGATCGTGGCGACGCTGCCCGAGCAGGTGCCAACGCTGAAAGGCATCATCGAAAAGGCCAAGGCTTGCGGTGTCGACGACCTGATCATGCTGAGCGCCGACGAAGCGCAAGCGATGGAACCCTCGCTGAAGTGCGTGGCGGCGGTGCTGTCGCCCTCGACCGGCATCGTCGACAGCCATGCGCTGATGCTGTCGCTGCTCGGCGAGGCCGAGGAGCAAGGCGCTTATCTCAGCCTCAACACCGAGATCATTTCGGGGCGGATCGAGGACGATCGGTTCGTGCTGCACACACATGATCGCAGCACCGGCAGCGACTACGAGATCGCCAGCCGCCACTTCGTCAATGCTGCCGGGCTGGGCGCCAGCGCACTGGCCGGCAGACTTGAAAGGCTCGATCAACAGTTCGTGCCAAAACTTCGCCTGGCGCGCGGCAACTATTTCTCGGTTACCGGCAGGCCGGCCTTTTCCAGGCTGATTTACCCGGTGCCGGAGCCGGGCGGGCTCGGAGTGCACCTGACACTCGACCTCAATGGCGGCATGCGCTTTGGCCCGGACGTCGAATGGATCGAAGAAAAGGACTACACTGTCGATCCGCGCCGCGCCGACCATTTCTATGGCGAGATCCGCAAATACTGGCCCGACCTCGCCTACGGCGGCCTGAGCCCGACCTATAGCGGTATCCGTCCCAAGCTCTCCGGACCCGGTGAGCCGGCGGCCGACTTCGTCGTCCAGGGTCCGGAAACCCATGGGGTCGACAACCTCGTCAACCTGTTCGGCATCGAAAGCCCGGGGCTGACTTCGTCGCTGGCGATCGCCGAGCTTGTGGCGCGGAGGCTTCGCCAGACCTATGTGTAGCTCGACAGTTCCGGCGCGCCGGACCATTCGGCGACAACGCTGACCACCGCCCTCACCCGTTTACGACCGACCCAGCAAGGACACCCAATGTACCCCGAAGTGAAACTGTTCATCGATGGCAAATGGACCGCTGCCGAAGGCGGCAAGACCATCGACGTCTACAATCCCGCAACCAACGAGGTGATCGGCAAGGTCGCTTCAGCCGGCAAGGGCGACCTCGACCGGGCGCTCGCCGCCGCCAACCGCGGCTTCAAGGTCTGGCGCAAGGTTTCGCCCTACGAGCGCTCCAAGGTGCTGCGCCGCGCCGCCGACCTTCTGCGCGAACGCGCCGATGCGATCGCCGCGCTCTTGACGCAGGAACAGGGCAAGCCGGTCGGCGAAGCCAAGATGGAAGTCCTCTCCTCGGCCGACCTGTTCGACTGGTTCGCCGAGGAAGGCCGCCGCACCTATGGCCGCGTCATTCCGGCCCGCGCGCCCGGCATCCAGCAGATCGTCGTCAAGGAGCCGGTTGGCCCGGTGGCGGCATTCACGCCGTGGAACTTCCCGATTTCGCAGGCGGCGCGCAAGATCGGCGCCGCCCTTGCCACCGGTTGCTCGATCATCGTCAAGCCGCCGGAGGAAACGCCCGCGTCGCCGGCCTGCCTCGCCGACGTGTTCAAGGATGCCGGCCTGCCCGACGGCGTGCTCAATCTCGTCTATGGCAACCCGCCTGAGATCTCCGGCTACCTCATGCCGCACCCCGTCATCCGCAAGGTGTCGTTCACCGGCTCGGTGCCGGTCGGCAAGCATCTGGCGGCACTCGCCGGCACCCACATGAAGCGCGCGACGATGGAGCTTGGCGGCCATGCGCCAGCGATGGTGTTCGACGACGCCGACATCGACGCAGCGGCAACGACGCTCGCCGCGTCGAAGTTCCGCAATGGCGGCCAGGTCTGCGTGTCGCCGACGCGCTTCCTGATCCAGGAAGGCTCCTACGACCGCTTCCTCGGCAAGTTCGTCGAGCATGCCAAGGGCGTGAAGGTCGGCGACGGCCTGGAGGCAAGCAGCCGCATGGGTCCGCTGGTCAATGAACGCCGGCTGGAAGCCGTCGAGAAGCTGATCAACGAGGCGGTGGCCGACGGTGCCAAGCTCGAGACCGGCGGCAAGCGCATCGGCAACAAGGGCTCGTATTTCGAGCCGACGGTGCTGTCGGGCGTGCGCACCGACATGCGCATCATGAACGAGGAACCGTTCGGCCCGGTGGCGCTGGTGATGCCGTTCAAGACGTTCGAGGACGTGGTGACCGAGGCCAACCGCCTGCCCTACGGGCTTGCGGCCTATGCCTTCACCAAATCGAACAAGACGGTGACCGACCTCAGCGCCGAGATCGAAACCGGCATGCTGACGATCAACCATCTTGGTCTTGCCCTGCCGGAAACGCCGTTCGGCGGCGTCAAGGACAGCGGCTATGGCTCGGAAGGCGGCACGGAAGCGCTCGAAGCCTATCTGGTCACCAAGTTCGTGACACAGTCAGCCAACTGACCCCACAACGAAGCCGGCGCATCATCTGGGCGCCGGCTTTTCTTCAAGACGTCTTCGGCCGCTTCGACTGCAGGATGTTGCGGATCGAAAAACTCGAATGGATGCGGGCGAGACCCGGCAGCGCCGACAGGATTTCCTTGTGCACGCGCTCGAAATCGCCGGCGCTGGCCACCTCGACGCGCAGGAAATAGTCGGAGTCGCCGGTCATCAAATAGCACTCCTTGATCTCGGGGTAGCGCCGCACCGCAAGCTCGAAGCGGTTGAAATACTCCTCGGTCTGCCGCTCGAGCGTGATCTGGACGATGACGGCGATGCCCTCGTCGGAAGCGGCATTGCCGATAATCGCGGTGTAGCCGCGGATAACGCCCTCCTGTTCCAGGATCTGCACCCGCCTGAGGCACGCCGACGGCGACAGGCCAACCTCGGCTGCCAGGCTGGCATTGCTGACGCGCGCATTGGCGCGCAACGCCCGGATGATGCCGCGGTCGATCGCGTCCAGAGAGGGCATCGCAGTTCCTTTCAAAAAGACGCCGAAAATTTCACCAATGGCCTCCAGTTCGCACGATCGTCATCACATTGGCAAGATTTTCGCCGATCATTGCGGTATTCTTCCGGTCAAGGCGAGGACAGTTTCCGACATGACAACGGACGTGCAAAGCGACATCGAGGGCCGTGCGGCTTGCGGCGTGCTGACCATCGATCTCGGCGCGCTGGTGGCGAACTACCGGCAGCTGAGCCAGCGCAACGCGCCTGAGAGGACCGCCGCCGTGGTCAAGGCGGATGCCTATGGGCTCGGCGTGGCCGAGGTCGCGCCCGCGCTCTACGCCGCCGGCTGCCGCGATTTCTTCGTCGCCCATTTCATCGAGGCTGTCAGGCTGAAGCCACATTTGCCAGCCGACGCCCGCATCCTGGTTCTCAACGGCCTGATGCCGGGCAGCGAGGCAGACTGCGCCGACCTTGGCGTGGTGCCGGTGCTGAACTCGCTCGAACAGGTCGCCAATTGGTCGGCGACGGCCAAGTCGCGCGGCGCTATTCTGCCAGCAGCGCTCCAGGCCGACACCGGCATGTCGCGGCTTGGCCTCGAACCGCAGGAACTGGAGACGCTGCTGGCCGAACCCCACAGGCTCGACGGCGTCCACATCGACATCGTGATGAGCCATCTCGCCTGTGGCGACGAGCCGGCGCATGGCGCCAACGCCCGCCAGCTCGAACGCATGCGGGCGGTGCGCGCTCGTCTTCCTGACGCCAAGCTGTCCTTCGCCAATTCGGCCGGCATCTTCCTCGGCGACGACTTTCGCGGCGACGTGGCGCGCCCCGGCATCGCGCTCTACGGCGGTGCGCCGCTGGCTGGCAGCGACAATCCGATGCGCCAGGTCGTGCGGCTCGAAGTCGGCGTTGTCCAGACCCGCACAGTGCAGGCGGGCGCCGAGGTCGGCTATGGCGCAAGCTTCGTCGCCAAGTCGGAGATGCGGCTCGCCACCATCGCCGCCGGCTACGCCGACGGCCTGCCGCGCCATCTCAGCAATGCCGGCGCTGCCTATCTTGGCAATGTGCGCCTGCCGATCGTCGGCCGCGTGTCGATGGACAGCATCATCCTCGACGTCACAGCCTTGCCGGCTGGAACACTGAAGCTCGGCGACATGGTCGAGCTGATCGGCCCGCACCAGACGCTGGAGATGATCGCATCGGATGCCGGCACCATTTCCTACGAAATCCTGACCAGCCTGGGTCGGCGCTACAGACGCCGCTATCTCAGCCCGGCAGCGCGCTAAACCACAGGGGCAATCATGCGCATAGTCATTCTCGGTGCCGGTGTCATCGGCGTCACCTCCGCCTACTACCTGGCGAAGCAGGGTCACAAGGTGACCGTGCTCGACCGCCAGGCCGGTCCGGCACTGGAAACCAGCTTCGCCAATGCCGGCGAGATTTCGCCCGGCTACGCCTCGCCCTGGGCGGCGCCAGGCATTCCGCAGAAGGCGATGAAGTGGCTTTTCATGAAGCACGCGCCACTGATCATCCAGCCGATGCTCGACGTGTCGACCTGGCGCTGGGTGACGGCGATGCTGCGCAACTGCACCTCGGCACGCTATGCGCTGAACAAGAGCCGCATGGTGCGCCTCGCCGAATACAGCCGCGACCAGCTGATCGCCCTGCGCGACGACACCGGCATCCAGTACGACCACCGCACCCAGGGCACGCTGCAGCTGTTCCGCTACCAGAAGCAGCTCGACGGCATGGCCAAGGACATCGAGGTGCTGCAGAGCGACGGCGTGCCCTACGAGGTGCTCGATCCCGCCGGCTGCGTCGGCGCCGAGCCGGGCCTGGCACCAGTGCGCGAAAAGATCGCCGGCGGCCTGCGCCTGCCCAATGACGAGACCGGCGACTGCTTCAAGTTCACCAACGAACTGGCCAAGCTCGCCGAAGGCCTCGGCGTCGAGTTCCGCTACAATGTGAAGCTGGAAAGCCTGCGCCAGGAAGGCAAGCGTATCGTCGCCGTCCGCACCTCCGAAGGCGAGGTCGAGGCCGACATGTTCGTCGGCGCGCTCGGCAGCTTCACGCCGTCCTTCGTCAAGCCCCTTGGTCTTAGGGTGCCGGTCTATCCGGTCAAGGGCTACTCGATCACCGTGCCGATCGTCGATGAAAGCAAGGCGCCGGTGTCGACCATCATGGACGACACCTACAAGATCGCCATCACCCGCCTCGGCGACCGCATCCGCGTCGGCGGCATGGCCGAGATCGCCGGCTTCAACACCGACCTGTCGGCGTCGCGCAAGGCAACACTTCAGTTCTCGGTCGAGGATCTGTTCGGCGGCGCTGCCGACCAGAGCCGCGCCACCTTCTGGAGCGGCTTGCGGCCGATGACACCTGACGGTACGCCCGTCATCGGGCGCACCAAGTTCGACAATTTCTATCTCAACACCGGTCACGGCACGCTGGGCTGGACCATGGCCTGTGGCTCGGGCCGCGTGCTGGCCGACATGATCGGCGGCGTCCGCCCCGAGATCGACGTCTCGGATCTCGCGCTGTCGCGCTACGCCTGAGGTACATCCGGCGGGCGTCAGCCGGCACCGGCTGACGCCCGCCAGGCATTCGCATAGGCACGCCATTCCCGCGGCAACTCGGCTGCGCCGGCGTCTTCGACCTGGGGCACGCCGGAGGCCCCGCCGGCCAACAACGCGGCGCCGATGCTGGTGCCGGTGGCCTGGCCGGCCTGCGGCAGGACGTGCCGGCCGGCCGCGGCCTCCAGCATGTCGCAATAGAGCCTGTTTGCGGCGAACGGCCCTTCCACCACGATTGGCCCCTGTGCTCCGATGAGATCAAGGCAGGTCGCGGTCATCAGGGCGAGATAGAAGGCGGCGGCGACGTAGCGTTCGGACTGAGACGGCTCGCCGACCCACCGCGCGACCGCGGCCGGGAACGGCCCTGATCCCTGCTGTAGCGACGGCAGCAGCATGATCCCCTGCGCCAGCACGGCGCCCACCACGTCGTCGTCCCACCTGCCATCAGTGTTCGCTGTCAAAAGCTCGAACTCGCGGCCGCCCATGAAGCGTGCGGAACAGACCGGATCGCCAAGTCCGTTGACATTGATCAGCGTGTCGCGGGCCGGATCGAGCGTCACCTTGTGGCCGCCGACCGCCATCGAGACGACCCATGTGCCGGTCGAGACGACGGCGAAGGGCGCCTGTCGCTTGAGCAGATGCGGCAGCAGCGAGGCGTTGGAATCGTGGATGCCATTGTGCGCAGGCGTTGCCGGATCTAGGCCCGTGCGCGCCGCAATTTTGGGGCGGAGGCTGCCCAATCTCGCGCTGGGCGGAAGCAGCGGCGGAAACAGCTTGCGCCAGCCCATGCGATCGACCAGCGAAGAGAAGTCACCGGCCCGCGGGTTCCACAGGTCGGTGTGGCAGCCGAGCGACGTCACCTCGCTTGCCACGACGCCGGTCAACCGCCAGCTCCAGTATTGTGGATAGGTCAGGATCGTAGCGACCCGGGCAAAAGCATCGGGAAAGGCCTGGCTTTGCCAATGAAGCTGGGCACCGAGGTTGAGGCCCAGCGGCAAGGGCGGCGAGCCGGTCTCTTCGAAGCCCGGGCGCACAGCGTCGTATTGCGCCCGCACCGTGTCGGGCCCGCCATCCTCGTAGTCGAGCGCCGGCAGCGCGAGCCTGCCTTCGGCATCCAGCAGCACTGATGTAGCGCCATGGGTCGTCACCGAAATGGCGTCGACCTGCCTTTCCCGGCCAAACGCCGTGAGACTTTCGAGGATGAAGACCCAGATCGCCTCGACGTCGTGGTGACGGTAGAGGCCGTCGGCCAGCGGACGATTGGGCGTCTTGCGGACGGCGACTTCCGATAGCGTTTCGAGGTCGACAAGCGCCGCCTTGGCGTTGGTCTTGCCGATGTCGATGACGGCGACGGTTCGCGGCGTGGTCATTTCATATGGAAGACGGTTTGAAGCGGCACGGAGACCGGCTCGTTGTTCGCATTGGTCGCCATGATGTCGGCCATATGCGCCCACCAGCGCTTCATGACAGGATGGTCCGGCAGCGCCTCCATCGTGTGGTCCGCACGGCGCCACAAGACGCCGAATAGCGTGTTGGTCTGCTCGTCGAGATGGATCGAATAGTCGGAAACGCCAGCGTCCCTCAGCAGCGTCACCAGCTCGGGCCAGATCTCGTCATGGCGCCTGATGTACTCGGCCTTCATGCCAGGATTGAGCTGCATCTTGAAGGCGTATTTCTCAGCGCTCATGCCAGACGCCTCCTGCCAAAGCGGTCCCACAGGATCGGCAGCGCGATGACCATGATCAGCAGCAGGCCGATGAAGATCGACATGACGATGCCCGGCACGTTGAGCAGCCCCAGGCCGAAGGTGACCAAACCCATGATGAGCGCTGCCAGCACCACACCCAAGATGCTGCCGGCACCACCGAGGATGCTGACACCGCCGAGCACCACCATGGTGATGACCTCAAGCTCATAGCCTTGCGCGATCGACGGACGCGTCGAGCCGAGGCGCGAGGTGATCAGCACCGCCGCGATGCCCGACATCAGCCCGGTGAGGCAAAACAGGATGAACTTGATGCGCCCGACCCGCACGCCGGAAAACTGCGCCGCAACGGGATTGTTGCCGATAGCAAAGATGCGGCGGCCAAAGCTCGTCCGGTGCAGGACGAACCAGTAGACGACGGCTGCGAATCCAAACAGCGCCAGTTCGAACGATACGACCCACCAGACATAACCTTGGCCGAAGAAGGCGAATGAGGCGGGATAGCCTTTGTAGGCCTGGTCGCCGAGGATGATGAAGGCGATGCCGCGAAACAGGCTCATCGTGCCGATGGTGACGACGATCGACGGCAGGCCAAGACCGGTGACCAGCAAGCCGTTGAACGCGCCGCAGGCGAGCCCGACACCAATGCCGATCAGCACGAGGCCTGGCGTATCGACACCCACCTGTGCCGCCATGCCCATCAGCGTCGAGGCGAGCGCGATGATGGCGGCGACCGACAAGTCGATCTCGCCTGATATGATGAGCAGCGCCATGGCGAGCGCGATCAGGCCTTTTTCGGTGAAGTTGAAGGTCAGGTCGGAGAGCGACCAGACATCAAGGAAGTAGGGCGAGGCAAAGCTGTTGACGATGAAGATCGCAACCGCCACAGCGACCAGCAACGCCTCCCACGAAAAGATCGCCGAACGCAGCGGCTTGTCGAGCCGGTCGGGAATGCGCCGTGGCGTGGGTGTGGTGTCGGTCGCGCTCATGCCGCTTCCGCCTTCCTCAGGATGATACGGCCCTGCTTGCGCTCGCCGCGTGCGTTGAGCACCACGGCAAGCAGGATGGCGCTGCCCGAGATCGCCATCTGCCAGAAGGGCGAGACGTTGATGACGGGAAGTGCCGTCGAGATGATGCCGAGAAACAATGCGCCGAGCACCGCACCCGCGACCGAACCGATGCCGCCGGCGATCGAGATGCCGCCGATGACACATGCCGCGATGATGTTGAGCTCGTAGCCGTTGGCGACCTCGACAGAGGCGATGACGTAGCGCGAGATCCAGAGATAACCGCACAGGCCGGCGACCGCGCCCGAAATGCAGAAGGCGAGGAACTTGGTGCGGCCGACATCAATGCCGGCATAGACCGAGGCCGTCGGATTGACCCCGATGGCATAGAATGAACGGCCGACCGAGGTCCTGGTCAGCAGTATGAAGAACAGGACGATGACGACGATTGCGATCCACGACAGCACCGGCACGCCGAGCAACTGCAAGCGCTGCAGGCCGACGAAGGCCGGGCTCATCTGGTCTGCATTGACCCAGGCACCGCCTGAAATCAGGAAGGTGGCGCCGCGGTAGATTGTCAGCGTTCCCAGCGAGACGACGATCGAGGGGATGCCGAGCTTCCAGACCAGCAGGCCGTTGAGCGCGCCGAGCAGCAGGCCGACACCGATGGCGACCAGCATCAGCAGCGGGATGGGAAACGCCGGGAACGCCGCATTGATCATCGCCACCACCATGCCGGTGAAAGCGAGGTTCGAGGCCATGGAAAGGTCGATCGAGCGGGTCAGGATGACCACCATCTGCCCGAGCGCCAGGATCATCAGGATCGAGGTGTCGTTGAACACCGTCGCCAGATTGCCGGGGCGGGCAAAGCCGGGGAAGCGCACGGAGATCAGCGCAACGAGGGCGGCGATCGCGGCGAGCAGCCAGATTTCGCGATGTTTCAGCAGCGTCTTCATGCGGCGATCCCCGCGGCCGTCTGCACCAGCGTCACGGCGTCGAGCCCGTTGTTGTCGTAGACCGCCGCAATGCGGCCTTCGCGCATGACCACGACCCGGTCGGACATGCCGAGAATCTCGGGCAGTTCGGACGACACCATGATTACCGAAAGCCCTTGCGCCACCAGCTCGGCCATGAAGGCATGCACGGCGGCCTTGGAGCCGATGTCGATGCCCTTGGTCGGCTCGTCGAGTATGATCACCTTGGGATCGGTGGCGAGCCACTTGGCGATGACCACCTTCTGCTGGTTGCCGCCCGACAAGGTGCCGACATCCTGGCTGAGCGAGGATGCACGCAAATCAAGCCGCTCGGTGTATTTGCGCGCCAGACCGAATTCTTCCTGCAACTGCAGTACGCCCGACTTCGAGGTGCGCTTGAGCGACGGCAACGAGACGTTCTTGAAGATCGGCATGCCGATGACGACGCCCTGCTTGCCGCGTTCTTCCGGAACGTAGACGACACCTGCTTCGATGGCTTCCGCTGCGGAACGCGGCGTGACCGGCGCTCCGTCCAGCCTCATAGTGCCCCGGCTCGTCCTGGTGATGCCAAAGATCGCGTGCATGAGTTCGCTGCGGCCAGCGCCGACAAGACCGTAGAAGCCGAGGATCTCGCCCTTGTGCAGCTCGAAGCTGATGCCGTCGAATTCTGTCGGATGCGACAGGTCCGAAACGCTCAGCACCGGTGCTCCGATCTGCGGGTGGCGCTCGGGGAAGATATGATCGACGGCGCGGCCGACCATCATCTTGACGATCTCGTTTTGACTGGCATCCGCAAGCAGCCCCTCGCCTACCATCTCGCCGTCGCGGAAGACGGTGTAGCGCTCGGCGATGCGGTAGATCTCATCAAACTTGTGGCTGATGAACAGGATCGCCTTGCCGTCGCGCTTGAGCAGTTCGATCAGTTCGAACAGGTCCTCGATTTCCTTGGCCGAAAGGGCTGCGGTCGGCTCGTCCATGATGACGATCTGTGCGTCGATCGACATGGCGCGGGCAACAGCCACGAGATGCTTGTTGGCGATGCCGAGATCCTTGAGCCGCGCATCGGGATCGATATGGGCAGCACCCATGACTTTCAGCACTTCGGTTGCCCGACTGCGCATGGTGCGCCAGTCGATGGTGCCGAAGTGCGTACGCGGCGCATGGCCGAGGAAGATGTTCTCCGCCACAGACAGATCGTCGAACAGCACCGTTTCCTGGTGGATCGCGGTGATGCCCTGTTCGAAGGCGTCATGCGCGCTGGTCAGCGAAACCTGCCTGCCATCGACCGTGATCGTGCCGGCGTCGGGCCGGTAGATGCCGGTCAGGATCTTGACCAGCGTCGACTTGCCGGCACCGTTTTCGCCGATCAGCGCGGTCACCTGGCCGGGATAGAGCGACAGGCCGACATTGTGCAGCGCACGCACGCCCGGGAAGGTCTTGGTGATGCCGGCGAGCGTCATTCGCGGCATGGCAGGATGCTCGCGCATGGGCGTCTCGATTGTCTGGGCTTTCGTGTCCATATCCGTCTCAGGCCCTGTGGCAGGTCTGGTGGAAGGCGCGGCGGGACCATAGCCCCGCCGGCCGCGGATTTGCGGGATCAGTAGATCTTCGAGAACTCTTCGATGTTTGTCTTGTCGAAGGTGAAGGGTGCAGCCATCGGCGCCGAGTTGGTGTCGTCGAGCGTGACTTCACCGACGCGGCCGATCGGCAGCTTCGCACCCGGCTTGGCTTCCATTTTCTTCACCGCCAGATCATGGGCGAGGTAGACGGCGGAGTAGCCGAGGTCGATCGGGTTCCACAAGGCAACGGCCTGCGAGGCCCCGTTGTCGATGAACTTCTTGAACTCGGACGGCAGCGCAAGACCGGTGACATTGACCTTGCCGATCAGGTTCTCGTCGGTGACGACCTGGGCGGCGGCGACGACGCCAACGGTGGTCGGCGCGATGATCGCCTTGAGGTTGGGGTAGGACTTGAGCAGGCCCTTGGCCTCGTCGGTGCTCTTGGCCGAATCGTCATCGCCATAGACGGTGGCGACGAGGTTGATCTTGGGGAACTTCTCCGGCAGCGCCTTCTTGGCCGCTTCGATCCAGGCGTTCTGGTTGGTCGCGGTCGAGGATGCCGACAGGATGGCGACGTCGCCGCCTTCGGGCAGGTAGTCGGCGGCGAGCTTGACGATGGTTTCGCCGATCAGGTTGGTGTCGGACGGGTTGAGATGCATCTGACGGCCTTCGGGAGCAACGCCCGAATCCCAGGAGATGACGGTGATACCGCGTTCCATCGCCTTCTTGAGAGCCGGCACCAGCGCGTCGGCGTCATTGGCCGAGATGGCGATGGCGTTGACCTTCTGGGCGATCAGCGCGTTGACCACTTCGATCTGGGCTTCGGCGGTTGCCTTGGTCGGGCCGGTATAGATCACCTCGACATCGCCGAGTTCCTTGGCCGCCTCTTGCGCGCCCTTGTTGGCGGCATCGAAGAAGCCGTTGCCGAGCGACTTCACCACCAGGGCGATCTTGACGTTTTCGGCATGCGCGGCAGTTGCGAACATGGCGGCCGACAGTGCTGCGGCAACCATCAGTTTCCTCAGAATGCTCATCGTTTCCTCCCTAGAGCGTTGCATTCCATCAGCACTGCGGCGCGAGGCCATCCCTCATGCCTGCAGCGAAGATTCCTCGGTATTCCTCACCTGGCTTTTGGCGACGACCAGCGTCACGCCGGCGTTCTCCAGCATGGTGGCCTCACGGTCCTCGATGCCCTCGTCGGTGATGACGGTGGCGATCCGCGCCAGCCCGCACAGGATCAGGCTCGATCGCTGCTTGAACTTCGAGGAGTCGACCAGAACGACGAGTTCGTCAGCCTGGTCGATCAGCTTCTGCTCGGCCTGGATCAGCAGCGGGTCGCCTTCCATCAGGCCGAGCGGCCCCAGCCCCTGCGCGCCCATGAACATGCGCCTGGCATAGAAGTTGCGCGTCACGTCGTTGTCGAAGGGCGACAGGATGATGTTCTGCTCGCGGTAGATCGTGCCGCCCGACAGCATCACCGTGTTCTTCGAATGCTTGAGCAGGTGCTCGGCAATCGGGAAGGAGTTGGTGAAGATCGGCATGCGCCGGTTGGTCAGGAAGTGCACCATCTGGAAGGTGGTGGTGCCGCCATTGATGATGATCGGCTCGCCATCCTTGCAAAGCTCCACGGCCTCGCGGGCGATGGCCCGCTTCTTGGAGGCGTTGAGCGTCTCGTTGACGCTGAAGGGACGGCCGGCAAGGCCGACGAACTGCGGCGGGGTGATCGCCTCGGCGCCGCCGCGCACCCGGCGCAGGCGCTTCTGGACATGGAGAGCTGCGATGTCGCGCCGGATCGTCGCCTCTGACGACGAGGTCAGATCGACCAGTTCCTGTACCGTCACCACAGGCTTTTCCTGGACGGCGGACAGAATGATCCGATGGCGCTCTTTTTCGTGCATGGTTCCTCCCTGCATGGTCATTAACTCACCGCAACCGCGCAGTGTCAATCATTTCCAATCATATATTTTCATTGTGCAGTGCATCATGATCGATATTGATCGTTTCTGATTGACACGCCGCGGCGGGTCGTGTGATTTTGACACCTATCACAGCACCGCGGTCTCGTGTGCACCGGGAGGAACCGACATGTCAGAAACGCGCTCCAGCTCGCGCCTCGCCAACCTCTGGGATGACGCGAAAGCAGCCGCCATGAACGAGCCGCAGCGCCTGCTCTATCGCTCCAATCTGCTTGGCTCCGACAAGCGCATTACCAATTTTGGCGGCGGCAACACCTCGGCCAAGGTGATGGAGAAGGACCCGTTGACCGGTGCCATGGTCGAAGTGCTGTGGGTCAAGGGCTCGGGCGGCGACGTCGGCACGATCAAGCTCGACGGCTTTTCGACGCTCTACCAGGACAAGCTGAACGGCCTGAAGCAGATCTATCGCGGCGTCGAATTCGAAGATGAGATGGTCGGCTACCTGCCGCATTGCACGTTCAACCTGAACCCTCGCGCGGCCTCGATCGACACGCCACTGCACGCCTATGTGCCGAAGAAGCATGTCGACCACATGCATCCCGACGCGATCATCGCCATTGCCGCCTCGAAGAACAGCCGCGAGCTGACCAGGGCTATCTTTGGCGGCGAGATCGGCTGGCTGCCGTGGAAGAAGCCCGGCTACGAGCTGGGATTGTGTCTGGAGAAGTTCTGTCTCGAAAATCCCGATGCCACGGGCGTCGTGCTCGAGAGCCACGGCCTGTTCACCTGGGGCGACACGGCCAAGGACAGCTACGAAACCACCATCCGCATCATCAACCGCGCCATCGAATGGTTCGAGCAGAACACCGCCGGCAAGACGATTTTCGGCGGCGTCGCCCGCCCCACGCTGTCGGCAACCGAACGGCGCACTGTGGCGGCAAGGCTGATGCCGGCAATCCGCGGCCTGATCTCCGCCTCCGAGCCGAAGATCGGCCATTTCGACGACCAGAACGCGGTGCTGGAGTTCGTCGGCTCGAACGAGCTCGAAAGCCTGGCCGCGCTCGGTACCAGCTGCCCCGACCACTTCCTGCGCACCAAGATCCGCCCGCTGGTGGTCGATTTCGATCCGGCTAAGCCCGACATCGACAAGACCCTGGCCGGCCTCACTGAGGCCGTCGAGGAGTATCGCAAAGGCTATGCCGCCTATTACGAGCGCTGCAAGCGCGCCGACTCGCCCGCCATCCGCGACCCCAATGCGGTCGTCTATCTCGTGCCAGGCGTCGGCATGATCACCTTTGCCAAGGACAAGGCGACGGCCCGCATCTCGGGCGAGTTCTACGTCAACGCCATCAACGTCATGCGTGGCGCCTCGACGGTGTCGACCTATGTCGGCCTGCCCGAGCAGGAAGCCTTCGACATCGAATACTGGCTGCTCGAAGAGGCAAAGCTGCAGCGCATGCCAAAGCCGAAATCACTGGCCGGCCGCGTAGCACTTGTCACCGGCGGCGCCGGCGGCATCGGCAAGGCGACGGCGGCACGGTTGCTGCGCGAAGGTGCTTGCGTGGTGCTGGCCGACATCGACCAGTCGGCGCTCGAAGCGGCGGAGCAGGATCTGTCCAGCGCTTTCGGCAAGGACTTCGTGCGTCCCGTGCGCATCGACGTGACCAGCGAGGAGCAGGTCATATCAGGCTTCACGCAAACGTCGGTCGAGTTCGGCGGCATCGACATACTGGTATCCAATGCCGGCCTCGCGTCTTCCGCACCGATCGAGGAGACGACGCTCGCTTTGTGGAACAAGAACATGGACATCCTGGCGACGGGCTATTTCCTTGTGTCGCGCGAGGCGTTCAAGCTGTTTCGCACCCAAAAGATCGGCGGCAACGTCGTCTTCGTCGCCTCGAAGAACGGCCTCGCTGCCTCGCCCAATGCGGCGGCCTATTGCACCGCAAAGGCTGCAGAAATCCATCTCGCGCGCTGCCTCGCGCTGGAAGGGGCGGGCGAGCAGATCCGCGTCAACGTCGTCAATCCCGATGCTGTTTTGCGCGGCTCGAAGATATGGACCGGCGAGTGGAAGGAACAGCGCGCGGCGGCCTACAACATGTCGACCGACGAACTGGAGGAGCATTACCGTTCACGCTCGATGCTGAAGCGCTCGGTATTCCCCGAAGACATTGCCGAGGCGATCTACTTCTTCGCCTCCGACATGTCGGCCAAATCGACCGGCAACATCATCAATGTCGACGCCGGCAACGCGCAGAGTTTTACGCGATAACAAGTTCGGGACGGGGAGGAATTGCTGATGGAACATGTGATCGACAAGACCGTCGTCGAAAAGGACAACGCCGCGCGTGAAGGCAACCTGCGACGCGACTACGACACGCTTGGCGAGCAGCTCGAGCGGCGCGGCATCAAGATCGACGCCATCCGCGACAAGGTCCAGAATTTCGGCGTTGCGATCCCGTCCTGGGGTGTCGGCACTGGCGGCACGCGCTTCGCGCGCTTTCCGGGGGCAGGCGAACCACGCGACATCTTCGACAAGATCGAGGACTGCGCCGTCATCAACGAGCTGACCAAGGCGACACCCAGCGTGTCGCTGCATATTCCCTGGGACAAGGCCGACGCCAACCGGCTGAAGCAGGCGGCGAGCCGCTTCGGCCTCGGCTTCGATGCGATGAACTCCAACACCTTCTCCGACGCCAAGGACCAGGCACGTTCCTACAAATACGGCTCGCTGTCGCATGCCGACGCCGGCACGCGCCAGCAGGCCATCGAGCACAATCTCGAATGCATAGAGATCGGCAGGACGCTCGGCTCGAAGGCGCTGACGGTATGGATCGGCGACGGCTCGAACTTTCCCGGCCAGGTCAATTTCGCCAGTGCATTCGAGCGCTATCTCCATTCGATGCGCGAGATCTATGCCGCCCTACCGGACGACTGGCGGCTGTTTTCCGAGCACAAGATGTATGAGCCGGCCTTCTATTCGACGGTCGTGCAGGACTGGGGCACCAACTACATCATCGCAAAGGAATTGGGACCGAAGGCGTTCTGCCTCGTCGACCTTGGCCACCACGCGCCCAACGTCAACATCGAGATGATCGTGTCGCGGCTGATCCAGTTCAAGAAGCTGGGCGGCTTCCATTTCAACGATTCGAAATATGGCGACGACGATCTCGATGCCGGCTCGATCGATCCCTATCGGCTGTTTCTCGTCTTCAATGAGTTGGTCGACGCCGAGCTGAACCACGCCGAGGGTTTCAACCCCGCCCACATGCTCGACCAGAGCCACAACGTCACCGACCCGATCGAGAGCCTGATGCTGTCGGCAGTGGAGGTGCAGCGCGCTTATGCGACGGCATTGCTGGTCGACCGCAAGGCACTGGAAGGTTTCCAGGACGCCAATGACGCGCTGATGGCAACGCAGACGCTGAAGGCGGCCTACCGCACCGATGTCGAGCCGATCCTTGCCATGGCGCGGCTCAAATCAGGCGGCGCCATCGATCCCGTCGCCGCCTATCGCGCGGCTGGTCACCGCGCCAAGGTGGCGGCGGCGCGTCCAGCAGCAGTCGGCGGCAGCGGCGGAATCGTCTAGCACCGCCTCCATTCGCCTGACTGAAAGAGACCGCGCTCGCTCGGGCGCGGTTCGCATGCTTTTTCATGCGGCGATGGTGCTCCTGCATACCCTACCTGCTTGATTTCATGCACTTTCGCGCAACCTGCCGCGCCAGCCAAAGCACGGTCTTTGGCACGGCTTACAGGCGGCCTGACGCCGCCTCGCACCTCGCGGCAGGCTGACGCAAGCGACCGCTCCTGAAAATTCCCGACATTTGCAATTGACAGCCGCGCCTCTCCATGCAGAAATTGGTTGGACCATTGTACCAATTGGAAATGCTGGCGTGTTCGACCTGCCTCCCCTTCAAGCCACAGCGCGCGACGATGCGGTGCTCAACGTGCTGGCGGATTTCGTCATGCAGGAGGAGCTCAAGCCCGGCGACCGGCTGCCGACGGAGCGCGTTCTTTCCGAGCGGCTCAAGGTCAGCCGCACCACGGTGCGCGAGGCGCTGACGCGATGGGAAGGGCTCGGCCTCGTCGAGCGCCGCCAGGGCAGCGGCACCTATCTCAAGGCGGCGGTGTCGCGCGACATGCTGCACCTGCCGCTGACATTCGCCTCTGGCAACGATTTCGAAAGCCTGATGCACACGCTGGAAATACGGCGCGGGCTCGAGGCGGAGGCGGCGGCGCTGTGCGCCTTGCGCGCCGGTCCGGCCGAACTGGAACTCATCCGCCAGAAGCTCGAGACGATGGAGGAAGCCTTCCACAGCCGTGCCGGCATGTCGTCGGACGAGGACTGGGACTTTCACCAGGCGATCTACCGGGTGTCGGGCAACCCGCTGTTCGAGCAGATCATCTCGGCGATGCACGAGCTGTTCCACCGCTTCTGGGAGCATCCGCTTGGCGTGCGCGATTTCGGCCACGCCAGCTTTCCCTATCACCGCACGGTCTACGAACGGATCGCGGCGCGCGATGCAGAAGGCGCGCGCAGCGAGGCCCTGAAGCTGATCGCCACCGTCGAAGCCGACCTTCGCCGCGGCGACGCCAATCTCAAACGCGCAGGCAACAGATGAGCAACGATTTCGAGCGGGATTTCATTGCCGAGGCAGCAACCCTGCTTGCCCATGACGAGCCGTTTCCCGGTGGCGCCGTGGTTCCGCCGATCTACCAGACGTCGCTGTTCACCTTCGACAGCTATGAAGACATGGCCGATGTCTTCGCCGGCCGCAGCACCAAGCCGATCTATTCGCGCGGCAACAATCCGACCGTCATGGAGTTCGAAAGCAAGATTGCGGCGCTTGAAGGGGCTGAGGCGGCACGCGGCTTTTCCAGCGGCATGGCGGCGATCAGTTCGACGGTGCTGGCTTTCGTCGGTGCGGGCGAACGCATCGTCGCTGTCCGCAATTGTTATGGCGATGCCTACCGCCTGTTCGAGCGTCTCCTGCCGCATCTCGGCATCAAGGTCGACTATGTCGACGGCTCCGATCCCGAGGCGGTGGCGGCGGCATTGCCGGGTGCGGCGATGCTTTATCTCGAAAGCCCGACCTCGATGATGTTCGAGCTGCAGGATCTTGAAGTCCTGACCGCCATGGCGCGCGAGCGCGGCATCGTCAGCGTCATCGACAATTCCTGGGCGACGCCACTGTTCCAGAAGCCGATCCTGCATGGCGTCGACCTCGTCATGCATTCGGCCTCGAAGTATCTGGGAGGCCACAGCGACACGGTTGCCGGCGTCGTTGCCGGATCTGCCGAGCACATCCGCCGCATCAACGAGCGCACCTATCCCTATCTCGGCGCCAAGCTGTCGCCCTTCGAAGCCTGGCTTTTGCTGCGCGGCCTGCGCACGCTGCCGCTCAGGCTGCCGCACCACATGAAGAGCGGACTGACCATCGCCGAACGGCTGAAGGGCCACGCCCATGTCGAGCGCGTCAACCATCCCGCCTTCTCCAACCATCCGGGCAAGAAGACGCTCGCTGGCTATTCCGGCCTGTTCTCCTTCGAGGTGACCGACGACATCGACGTACCGGCCTTCACCGACGCGCTGAAGCTGTTCCGCATCGGCGTCAGCTGGGGCGGGCATGAAAGCCTCGTCGTGCCGGCGCTCGCCTCGCTGCAGCAGACGCCGGATGCCAATTCCATCGGCCGGTTCGGGGTCAGCCCGCGGACCATCAGGCTGAATGTCGGGCTGGAAAATGTGGAGGACCTCTGGGCCGACGTCAGTCGAGCCTTCGAGGAAGCAAAAAGAAAATAACTTCAAATCCAAGAATGGGAGTGACTGGAATGAAGAAATACAACCTGTTGTTCGCAACGGCCGTCGGCCTTGCCCTTTCGGCGGGATCGGCGCTCGCCGATTCCACCATCAAGATGGTCGAGGTCATCACCAGCCCGCCGCGCACCGAGTTCCTGAAGAAGCAGATCGCCGAATTCGAAACGGCAAACCCGGGCGTCAAGGTCGAGCTGGTCTCGCTGCCCTGGGGCCAGGCCTTCGAAAAGTTCCTGACCATGGTGCAGGCTGGCGACACCCCTGACATCGTCGAGATGCCCGAACGCTGGCTTGGCCTCTACGGCACCAACGGCCAACTCGAGGATCTCACGCCTTACATGGCCAAGTGGGGCGACGCCGCAACGCTTGGCGACCGCGCCAAGCAGTTCGGCTCGGTGGTCGACGGCAAGCAGTACATGCTGCCCTACGGCTACTACCTGCGCGCCATGTTCTGGAACAAGAAGCTGTTCAAGGAAGCCGGCCTCGACCATGCGCCGACGACGCTCGACGAGTTCATGGACGCCAACAAGAAGATCTCGGCGATCAACGGCAAGTATGGCTACTGCCTGCGCGGCGGCCCCGGCGGCTTCAACGGCGTGCAGATGTTCATGAACATCGCCAACGGCAAGGGCGGCTACTTCAAGGAAGACGGCACGGCGACCCTCAACGAGCCCGGCTCGGTCAAGGGCCTCGAAATGCTGGCCGAAATCTACAAGAATGGCTACGCCCCCAAGGACAGCGTCAGCTGGGGCTTCAACGAGATCGTGACCGGCTTCTACTCCGGCACCTGCGCGATGCTCGACCAGGATCCGGATGCGCTGATCGGCATTGCCGAGAAGATGAGCCCGGACGACTTCGCGGTTGCGCCGATGCCAACCGGACCGTCGGGCAAGTCCTATCCGACGCTCGGCTACGCCGGCTGGTCGATGTTCGCAAACTCGGATGTCAAGGAAGACGCCTGGAAGCTGATGTCGAGCCTGCTTTCGCCGGCAAACAACATCGGTTGGGCCAAGGAGGTGGGCGTTCTGCCCATCCACACCAGCGCTGCCGAGGACCCGCACTTCAAGACCGAGCAGTTCAAGGGCTGGTTCGACGAGCTGAGCAATCCGGACAAGTTCGAGTTCGTGACGCCGCCGGTGCATCTCGAAAATCTCGGCAACTTCTATGACCAGGTCTCGGTCAAGAATTTCCAGGAAGTGCTGCTTGGCCAGCGTACGGCCAAGGAAATCGCCGACGAATGGTCGGCGTTCCTGACCAAGGAACAGCAAGACTGGATGGCCAAAAACAAGAAGTAATGGCCATGGCGGGGCAGCGATGCCCCGCCAACCATGCCCTGTCAGGGCTCCCTTGCTGCCCCCTCGCCGACCGACACGCGGTCATGCCGGCATCGCCGCCAAGCCCTTTCTCCCCTTGGAGGCGAGGCCGCGCGCGAGGGGGCGATTTTTTCGCCATGTCGAAAGCAATCGCCATGACCACAGCAGTCACCGCATTGAGATCCCCCCTGAAAACGGGACCCAGACGATCCGGCATGCCCGGCCTCGAGCCGTGGCTCTATCTCGGCCCGGCGCTGATCCTGCTGGTGACGGTGCTGCTGGTGCCTCTCATCGTCGGCATCAGCTATTCGTTCCGCAAGTTCTCGGCCTTCAAGTCGGAGTATGTCGGCCTCGGCCAATACCAGGCCATGTTCTCCGACGCTCTGCTCGGGCAGGCACTCTACAACACATTGTGGTGGACGGTCGGCAGCCTGTTCTTCCAGTTCTTCCTCGGTCTCGGGCTGGCGCTGCTGCTCGACCGGCCGTTCTTCGGACGCAAGGTCGTTCAGGCGGTGGTGTTCCTGCCTTGGGCGGTGCCATCGTTCCTGTCCGGCCTGACCTGGGCATGGCTGTTCAACCCGATCGTCGGGCCGTTGCCGCACTGGCTCCATGCGCTCGGGCTGCAGGCAGAGCCGACAAGCATCCTGTCCGATCCGGCCACCGCGATGTGGGGACCGATCATCGCCAATGTCTGGTTCGGCGTGCCGTTCTTCGCCATCACGCTGCTCGCGGCGCTGAAATCGATCCCGTCCGAGCTGCATGAAGCTGCTGCCATCGACGGTGCCTCGCCATGGCAGCGTTTTTCCAAGGTGACGCTGCCGTTCCTGGCGCCGACGATTGCCATCACCGTGATGCTGCGCACGATCTGGATCGCTACCTTCGCCGACCTGATCTTCGTCATGACCGCAGGCGGCCCGGCCGGCGCCACCAACACTGTTGCCACTTACATCTATGTCAGCGCCTTCAAATCGCTGGACAAGGGCTACGCCTCAGCCGTCGCCGTTCTGCTTTTGTTGCTGCTCATCCTTTATGCGGTCGTGCTCATCGGCATCCGCCGCTCGCTCGCGAGGAATTCGTGATGATTGCCGGACGTTCGACTTCCGCGCGCCTGCTCGGCGGCATCGGCCTCTATGGCGCGATCAGCGCCTACGTCATCTTCGCGCTGTTTCCGATCTACTGGACGCTGAAGATCTCGGTCACGCCGCAGTCGCTGCTCTACTCGGACGGCATCACGCTGTGGCCGTCGGCGACCACCTTCGAAAACTACGCCACCGTGCTGAGGGCGAGCGATTTCCCGCTCTACTTCTTCAACAGCGTGCTGGTGTCGGTGACCACCGCCATCCTGGTGACGGTCATCGCCTCGGGCGCCGGCTACGCCATGTCGCGCTTTTCCTTCCGCGGCAAGACGACTGTGGCGATAGCCCTGCTGCTGACACAGACGTTCCCGCTGGTGATGGTCATCCCGCCGATCTACCGCATCATGGGCGAACTCGGCCTGACCAACAGCCTGACCGGCCTGATCATCATCTACACCGCCTTCAACACCGCCTTCGCCACCTTCCTGATGCAGTCCTTCTTCGACGGCATCCCGAAGGACCTGGAAGAAGCGGCGATGATCGACGGCTGCACCCGCTTCCAGGCGCTTCGCCGCATCATCATCCCGCTGACGCTACCCGGCATGGGCGCAACGCTCGGCTTTGTCTTCACCGCGGCATGGAGCGAGCTTTTGTTCGCGCTGATGCTGATATCCAGCGAAGGCCAGAAGACATTCGCCGTCGGCCTGCTCACCTTCATCGGCAAGTTCGCCGTCGACTGGGGACAGATGATGGCGGCGTCGATCCTGGCGCTCATTCCGGTCTGCATCTTCTTCGCATTCCTGCAACGCTATCTCGTGACCGGCCTGACCGCCGGCGCCGTCAAAGGGTAGGACCATGGCTTCGGTTACGCTCAACAAGGTCCAGAAGGACTACGGCTCGCTCAACGTACTCCAGGCCGTCGACCTGGAGATCGCAGATGGCGAGTTCGTGGTGCTGGTCGGCCCATCCGGCTGCGGCAAGTCCACACTGCTGAGGATGATCGCAGGCCTCGAGGAAGTCTCGGCGGGGGAGATCCGCATCGGCGAGCGTGTCGTCAACGACGTCGCGCCCAAGGACCGCGACATCGCCATGGTGTTTCAGTCCTACGCGCTCTATCCGCACATGAATGTCGCCTCGAACATGGGCTTCAGCCTGACGCTGAGGAAGGCCGAGAAGAACGCGATCGACACCAGGGTCAACGGCGCGGCGAGCCGGCTCGGCCTCGACAAACTGCTCGCGCGCCTGCCGCGCCAGCTCTCGGGCGGCCAGCGCCAGCGCGTGGCCATGGGCCGCGCCATCGTGCGCGACCCGAAAGTGTTCCTGTTCGACGAGCCGCTGTCCAATCTCGATGCCAAGCTGCGGGTGCACATGCGCACCGAGATCAAGGCGCTGCACCAGCAGCTCAAGACGACGTCGGTCTATGTCACCCACGACCAGGTCGAGGCGATGACGATGGCCGACCGCATCGTCGTCATGCACGATGGCGTCGTCCAGCAGGTTGGCGCGCCGCTCGACCTCTATGATCGGCCCGCCAACGCGTTCGTTGCCGGCTTCATCGGCTCGCCGGGGATGAATTTCCTGCCGGCCACCATCAGGCGAACCGACGCCGACGTGGCAGCCATCCTAGCCGATGGCCAGCGCCTGCCGATGCTGGCGAGCCTGCCGGTCGCGGATGGTGACGAGGTCAGCATCGGGCTGCGGCCCGAGCATATGCGTGTCGCTGCCGACGGCGACATCTCCGTCCAGGTCGAGGTCGTCGAACCCCTGGGCCTGTCGACGCAATTCTACGCCAAGCTAGCTGGCCAGCAGGTGTGCGTGTTTGCCATGGGGCGGGTCTCGGTGAAGCCGGGCGATATGGTTCGGCTGTCGGCGAGCGCCGCTGACCTGCATGTCTTCGATCCGAAAAGCGGCCAGCGCGTCGGGTGAGTTGACTGCGGCGGGCGCCACGAGTGCCCACCCGGAGAAGGCGTCGGCGGTGGCCGGCGCCTTTTTCATTTGTGTACAAACCTTCTACGGTGGCACTTTCATTTGTGCACAAACCTGTTGTGGCTGCCTCTAGCAGCACGCATTGCAACTAAACAGGAAGTAAAACTTGCCGAGATTCAACTGTGGGAAGAGGGCCGCATGCGGCCTGAGGCAAGGCCTCCACTCCATGATTCCCCTTGTTCGGCGAGTTGCAAAACCGGCTCACAACCGGCGCGCGCAGACATCGCGACAGGTCGCGTGACTCAAGGTCAACTTAAGTGCCATCGCGCAAAAAAAATCACGTGACTCTGCGGAATCTCGCAGCGCATCGGCCTCTGAACTCTAACAAGTCCACCGCCAAGAAAGGCAAGAATGAGGCAGATCGATAGCCGCCTTTCCGTTGAGTCACCGGGCAACAACCGTTCGACAAAGCCCGAAAGGCAGCGGACTCGACTGTCAGCGGCGGCTTGAATGAACCGCCGCCGACTAGGATCGAGGCGGATTCAACTGGCGTATAACCTTGCAAGAGTACTGGATTATCTTGAGACGATCATCCTCAATACAGACATCTTAACTTCCAGGCATTGCTTTTGGGGCGCCGAAGACTCTTGCCGTACAAGTACTGAAGACTCGAAGCCTTGGCAGTGTTGCCGGCATTTACACTTGGGTAATTTCTTCTGAATACGTCGAGTCAACGAGATAGCTAAATTTTTAAGTACAGGGAGGGGTTCCTGTCGGCGCTCTCGGGGAATGGAACAGCAGGCAAGGCATGAGCAATTTCTAATACGCCACATTTGAAGAGCCTCTTTTAGATCTCCTCCTTTTTTCGAAGCAAAGCACTCGCTGGCGACGCCGCCGGCGACATCTCCTAACTCACATTCTGCACGTCTTCAGGCGGTGCGAAGCAAAAAAGCTTCTCACCGGACGGCGATACTTTGCCGACAAGGAAGACCTGCGGCCAGGCAACCAGATTCGCTATCTCTACGGCAAGGAAACGCCCAATGAGTATCACCTTCGACCAGACATCAACCCACTACGGCGCTCCGCCGCAGAGACGGGGCTTCTCCGCCGCCAATCTCAGCATCACGCGAAAGCTGGCCCTCGCCTTCTCGGCGATCGTGCTCGTCAGCGTCATCGTCGGGTTCATGATGATGCGCGCGCTCAGCACGCTGGAAGCCGCCAGCGCAGAATTGCAGGTGGCCAGCCGAGTGCTTTCCACCGTCGGCAAGGCGGAGGCGCTGCACCTCGACCGATCCAACATTGCTCGCACCTACCTGCTCAATCTCAGGGAAGACGTAGCCAAGCGCTATTACGACACCTCGAAGAACGTCGACAAGACGATCGGCGAAGCCCTGAACCTGCCGATCGACGACAAGGCCGTCATCGCCGCGGTCGAGAACTTCAGGGGCATGGCCGAAAACTGGCGCAACGAGGTTGGCGACCCGATGGTCCAACTCGCCAGCAATCAAGCAACCTACGCGGAGGGACGCGAGCGCGGATCCTCGGTTCGGGCATCGGAAGTGCAGGCCACCGTCCGCAAGGCGGTTGCCGAGATGCAGGCCGAGATCACCCGGTGGGAAGACGAAACCGCGATCATCAAGAATGACGCCATCGCCACTGCACAATACCTGCAGCTCGGCAGCGCGGGCCTGACCATCGCCATCCTCGTGGTGATCGCGCTTTGGCTCTCGAGCCAAATCGCAACGCCGGTGAACAACATGACGCATGCCATGCGCAGCCTGGCCGCCGGTGACCTCAAGGTCATCGTTCCGGCCATCGGCCGTCAGGACGAAGTCGGCCAGATGGCGTCCGCCGTGCAGACCTTCAAGGACGCCGCGATCGAAAAGGTGCGCCTCGAAGCCGAAGCCGCTGAAACCCGCCGTCGCGTCGAAGAAGACAACGCAGCACGCGCTGCGCAGAAAGCCGAGGAAGATCGCCAGGATCACGTCGCCATCGTTGCCCTGGGCAACGGCCTCGACGCCCTGTCGAAGGGCGACCTGATGCACCGCATCGATGCGCCGTTCCCCGACAAGCTGGTCAAGCTGCGGCAGGACTTCAACGAGTCGGTCGAGAAGCTGCAGCAGACCATGCTCAGCATCACGTCCTCCGTGAAAGCGATCCATGCCGGCACCGGCGAGATCTACACCGCTGCCGACGACCTGTCGCGCCGCACCGAACAGCAGGCTGCAAGCCTCGAAGAGACCGCAGCTGCGCTCGACGAGATCACCGCGACCGTCAAGAAGACGGCTGAAGGTGCAGTGCATGCCCGTGACGTCGTTTCGACGGCCAAGACCGATGCAGAGACCAGCGGCGTCGTGGTGCGCAAGGCAATCGACGCCATGGGCACGATAGAGAAGTCGTCCGAGCAGATCAGCCGCATCATCGGCGTGATCGACGAGATCGCCTTCCAGACCAACCTTCTGGCGCTCAATGCCGGCGTCGAAGCGGCTCGTGCCGGCGATGCTGGACGCGGCTTCGCCGTGGTCGCCTCGGAAGTGCGTGCATTGGCCCAGCGTTCGGCGGAAGCCGCTCGCGAAATCAAGAGCCTGATCTCGGCATCAACGACCCAGGTCGGCGAAGGCGTGAAGCTGGTTGCTGAAACCGGCAGGGCATTGGAGCGCATCGTGCTCCAGGTGGCCGAAATCAATGCCGTCGTCACCAACATCGCGGCAAGCGCTCATGAGCAGTCGACCGGTCTCGATCAGGTCAACTCGGCGGTCAACCAGATGGACCAGGTCACGCAGCAGAACGCCGCGATGGTCGAAGAATCGACTGCCGCGAGCCACTCGCTGTCCCAGGAAACCGAAGAGCTGTCGCGCCAGATCAGCACCTTCCGGCTCGGCAAGCTCTCGGTCGTCGAGTCCTCCGGCCGTCCGTCAAGCTCCAAGGCTCCGGCCCGCGCTCCGCGGCCCGAACTGAAGGTCGCGTCGTCGAGCTTCGGTTCTTCCGCGGCCCGTGCGATCGCTCCGGCGGCCGACGACTGGCAGGAGTTCTGAGCCAGCCATGACCCCCGATCCATCGCAACGGATACTCGAGCTTGCCGCAGTTCTGGACCTCAGGGCGGCAGCGCCACTGACCGAAAGCCTGCTCGCAATGCGCGGAACCGCGCTGACCATCGATGCCTCGCGCGTGGAGCGGATCGGCGGTCAATGCCTTCAGGTTCTCCTGTCGGCTCAACAAACCTGGAGCGCGGATGAAACCGCGCTCTCCTTCACCAACCTGACGCCCGGCTTCGTCGAAGGCCTGCGGCTCCTGGGCTTCTCGCAAGCGGATTTCACCAGGGAGGAGATGCCGGAATGAGCGCGACCATTTTGACCGTCGATGATTCTCGCACCATGCGCGAGATGTTGAAACTGGCGCTGACGCAAGCCGGCTACAGGGTCATTCAAGCCGAGGACGGCGTCCATGGCCTCGAGGTGCTGAAGGGCGAAACCCCACGGGTCATCGTCACCGACATCAACATGCCCAGGATGGATGGCTTCGGCTTCATCGAGCATGTCCGGGCCGACGAAACCTATCGCGGCATTCCGATCCTGGTCCTGACGACCGAGAGCGATGCCGAAAAGAAGGATCGCGCCCGGCGTGCCGGCGCGACCGGCTGGATCGTCAAGCCTTTCGATCCGGCCAAGCTGGTCGACGCCATCCGCCGCGTGTCGGCCTGAATTGGGAGACATGTCCGTGGATGCAATGGCAGCAGTCAAGCAGACCTTCTTCCAGGAGTGCGAGGAGCAACTCGCCGAACTGGAAACCGGCCTTCTCGCGATGGAACGCGGGGAAGCCGAATCCGACACCGTGAACGCGGTTTTCCGCGCGGTACATTCGATCAAGGGCGGCGCTGGCGCCTTCAGCCTCGGAGACCTGGTGCAGTTCGCCCATGTCTTCGAAACCACGCTCGACCATGTCAGGAACGGCGCGCTGGAGCCGACAGCCGACGTCATGGCCGTCATGCTGCGCGCCGCCGATCTTTTGGCGGATCTCGTGGCGGCGGCACGCGATGGCCACGCGGTCGACAGCGGGCGCAGCGAAGTGCTGGTCGCTGAACTCACCGCACTGAGTCCCGGCGGGGCGGATGCCAGCGCCGAAGAAGAAGACGACATGAGCGACTTCTCCTTCACGCCCGTCAGCGTGGCGTTCGACTTTTCGGACACCCCGGCCGTTGCCGGACGTAGCTACACGATCACTTTCAAGCCCAGGCCCGAACTCTATGCCAAGGGCAACGAGACGGCGCTGGTGCTGCGCGAACTGGAACGCCTGGGACAGCTGGAGACCAGCTGCGATGCGAGTGGACTGCCGCAACTCGCCGAACTCGATCCGGAGGGCGCCTATCTCGAATGGACCATGCGGCTCACCACCGAGAAGGGCGAGGATGCGATCCGCGAGGTCTTCGAATTCGTGGAATGGGATTCCAGCCTGACCATTCAGGCATCCGACGCCGACGGCGATGCCGACTCCGGCGCCGGCTCGACCGAAGATGCATTCGCTGCCCTGCTCCGCTCCATCCAGGCCGATGAAACGTCTCTTCCGGCAACGACAGCCGACATCATCCCGCTGCCATTGGCCGAAGAACGGGAGGCTGTTGCCGAAATCGACGCTCAACCGGCAAAGGCTGTTGCGGCACGCAACGGCGAAGGCGGCGCCAATGCAAATGCGGGCGCTCCGCAGACCATCCGCGCCGATCTCGAGCGGGTCGACCGGCTGATCGATCTCGTCGGCGAACTTGTGATCAACCAGGCGATGCTGTCGCAGCGCGTCATGGAAGCCGGTCACGTGCCCGGATCCGCCGTCGCCCTTGGTCTCGACGAACTCGAGCACCTGACGCGCGAAATCCAGGACTGCGTCATGGCCATCCGCGCCCAGGCGGTGAAGTCGGTGTTCCAGCGCATTCCGCGCCTGGTGCGCGAAGTCGCCGGCATGACAGGCAAGCAGGTACGCCTGATCACCGACGGCGAGGGCACCGAGGTCGACAAGACGGTGATCGACCGTCTCAACGACCCGCTGACCCACATGATCCGCAATGCCATCGATCACGGGCTGGAGAAGCCCGAAGTGCGCGTCGCCGCCGGCAAGCCGGCTGAGGGCGTGGTTCGTTTGTCGGCGATGCACCGCTCCGGCCGCATCGTCATCGAGGTTGCCGACGACGGTGCCGGCATCAACCGCTCAAGGGTCAAGGCGATCGCCGCCGAGAAGGGCCTGATCGCAGCCGATGCCGTGCTTTCCGACGAGGAGATCGACAATCTGATCTTCTTGCCGGGTTTCTCGACGGCGTCGGAAGTGTCGAACATCTCAGGCCGCGGCGTCGGCATGGATGTGGTGAAGCGTTCGATCCAGAGCCTTGGCGGTCGACTGTCGATCACCTCCAGGCCCGGCAAGGGCTCGACCTTCACCATGAGCCTGCCCCTGACGCTCGCCGTGCTCGACGGCATGGTGGTAACGGTCGCCGACCAGACACTGGTGGTACCGCTAACAGCCATCATCGAGACCCTGCAGCCAAAGGCGGCCGACGTGCACGGTCTCGGCGGCGGCGCCCGGGTCATTGCGATCCGCGATACCTTCACGCCGTTGATCGACGTCGGCCGCGAGCTCGGTTTCCGCACCACGGCCACCGATCCGTTGGCGGCCGTGGCGATCCTGGTCGAGACCGAAGGCGGCCGCCGCAGCGCCCTGCTCGTCGATACGATCCAGGGCCAGCGCCAGGTCGTCATCAAGAGCCTGGAATCCAACTACCGGCATGTGCCGGGTATCGCCGCCGCAACCATCCTCGGCGATGGCCGCGTCGCCCTCATCATCGACGTCGATACCGTGATCGCCAATTCGCAGTCCGACGCGACCATTCTTGAACCCGTTCTTGCAGCAGCAGGGTGATGCCATGATCAAACACGACAACAGCAGCCGCGAGCTCATCGCGTTCCGTATCGGCGAGCAGGAATTCTGCGTCGACATCATGTCGGTGCGCGAGATCAGGGGCTGGGCACCAGCGACCGTGCTGCCCAAGTCGCCGCCTTACGTCCGCGGCGTCATCAACCTGCGCGGCGCGATCCTGCCGATCGTCGACCTTGCCGCCCGCCTCGGCTTCCAGCCGCCGGAGCCCACCGTGCGTCACGTCATCATGGTGGCGCAGGTCGGCTCGCAGGTGGTGGGGCTTCTGGTCGATGCGGTTTCCGACATCCTGTCGGTCACCGACGACGCCATCAAGCCGACGCCCGACGTCGCCTCCGACATGGCCAAGACCTTCGTGCGCGGCGTGCTTGCCATCGAAGGCCGCATGATCAGCCTGATCGCGCTGGACAACGTCCTGCCGGCGCTTGAGCCGATCGCGGCATGACCGGTCTGCAAAACATCGACAAACCGCGCGGCCAGCGGCAGAGCCTGGTGGCCGGCGAGTTCGTGCTCACCGGCGAGGACATGCGGCAGATCGCGGCGATGCTCCACGCCGACGCCGGCATCCACCTGACCGAGGCAAAGGCGGCACTCGTCTATTCCCGGCTGTCGAAGCGGTTGCGCGCGCTCGGACTCGAAAGCTTCCGCGACTACTGCACGCTCATCGCCTCGCGCGATGGGCTCGACGAACGCCAGAAGATGCTGGCGGCGTTGACCACCAACGTCACCAATTTCTACCGCGAGCCGCATCATTTCGAGCACCTGGCAAAGCAGGTCCTGCCGCCGCTTCTCGATGCGGCGCGGCGTGGCGGCCGGGTCAGGATCTGGTCGGCGGCATGCTCCAATGGCGCCGAGCCCTATTCGATCGCGTTGACGATCCTGTCGCTGATGCCCGAGGCCGCCAACTACGACATCAGGGTTCTGGCGACCGACATCGACCCCAACATGGTCGCGTTCGGCCGCGAGGGGATCTACAGCGAGGCCGCGTTGCGGCCGGTGCCGCCGGACCTGCGCCGGCGCTGGTTCACACCGTCCCGGTCGGGCGACGGCACCTCCTTCAGCGCCGCCGACGAGATGCGCACGATCGTAGCCTTCCGCGAGCTCAACCTCATCGGAGCATGGCCGATGAAGGGCCGCTTCCAGGCGATCTATTGCCGCAACGTCGTCATCTATTTCGAGGAAGCAACACAGTCGCGGATCTGGAGCCGTTTCGTACCGCTGCTGACGGCGGGCGGCACCCTCTATATCGGCCATTCCGAGCGGGTCTCGGGACCCGCGACGGCGGACTTCCAGCCAGAGGGCATCACCACCTACAAGCTGCGCGATGGCGCCGCATGAAGCCGGTTCGCGTTCTCATCGTCGACGATTCCGCCACCATGCGCACGCTGCTTTCGGCGGTGCTGCGCCTCGACCCGGCCATCGAGGTCGTCGGCCATGCCGCCGACCCGCTGGAGGCCCGTGCCAAGATCAAGGAACTCAACCCCGACGTCATCACGCTTGACGTCGAGATGCCGAACATGAACGGGCTCGAATTTCTCGAAAAGATCATGCGGCTGCGGCCGATGCCCGTGATCATGGTGTCGAGCCTGACCAGCCGGGATGCCACAGCCACGATCACCGCCCTGGAGATCGGCGCCTTCGACTGCATCTCCAAGGCTTCGTTCAGCGATGACAGGGCCTTCGGCGCATTGCAGGCTACGGTCAAAGCTGCGGCGCGTGCCCAGATCCGCCCGTTGGCGAACGCCCATCAGGCCAGCGGGCAGCGCGAGCAGCCGGTGGGCAATGCCGACTATGTGCCCAGCGGCAAGATCGTTGCGATCGGCTCATCGACCGGCGGCGTCGAGGCCCTGATTGCGGTGCTGTCGCAGTTCCCCGAAAACTGCCCGCCCACCGTCATCACCCAGCATATGCCGGGAGCCTTCACCAAGAGCTTCGCCGAGCGTCTCAACCGCATGTCGAGGCCGCATGTCAGCGAGGCCGTCGATGGCGCGCCGCTGACACCGGGGCATGTCTATCTCGCCCCTGGCGGCGCCACGCATCTCGAGATCTCGGGGCCCGGCCAGTTGCGCTGCCGGTTGCGCAGCACCGATCCTGTCAACGGTCACCGGCCGTCGGTCGATGTGCTGTTTGCCTCGGTCGCCAAGGCGACGGGTTCCAAAGCCGTCGGCGCCATCCTGACCGGCATGGGCCGCGACGGCGCTGCCGGGCTGCTGCAGATGCGTCAGGCCGGCGCCAATACGCTCGGCCAGGACGAGGCCACCAGCCTTGTCTACGGCATGCCCAGGGTCGCCTTCGAAGTCGGCGCGGTCGAGCGGCAGGCGCCGCTGGACAAGATCGCCTCCCATATCCTCGCGCTGACGCGCTCGAATTCCAATGGAGTCAAAAATGTCCTTCCTCGAACACTTTAAGGTCCTCGTCGTCGACGATACGACGACCAGCCGCATGCTCATCACCGATGCGTTGCAGGAGATGGGCATCCGCAAGATCTCCATCGCCAAGGACGGCGAGCAGGCCCTGCGCATGATGATGGAACAGCCCTGCCATATGGTCATCTCCGACTTCAACATGCCGAAGCTCGATGGGCTGCAGCTGCTGAAGGCGATCCGCTCCTATGGCCCGACCCGCACGACCCCGTTCATCCTGCTCACCGGCAAGGGCGATCGCCAGCTGCTGGAAGCTGCCGTCGCACTCGGCGTCAACAACTTCCTGACCAAGCCGTTCACCATACCGGCGCTCAAGAAGGCCATCGAAGCGATCGTCGGAGTGCTTAAGTGACCCTGGTCACCAAAAGCCGCATCACTGTCATGCGTGGCGAATACCACGTGGTCGACCGGGAGGACGTCGTGCTGACGACCATTCTGGGGTCCTGTGTTGCCGCCTGCATCCGCGATCCCTTTGCCCGGACCGGCGGCATGAACCACTTCCTGCTGCCCGGAAACAATGGCCGCTCGTCGCTCGATGCCCAAAGCTACGGTGTTCATCTGATGGAGCTTCTCGTCAACGGCCTGCTGCAGCGTGGCGCGCATCGCCACCGGCTGGAGGCCAAGCTGTTCGGCGGTGCCCGTACCATTGAGGGCCTCTCCGACATCGGCGCGATGAATGCGGAGTTCGCCGAGACGTTCCTGCGCAACGAAGGCATCAGCATCGTTGGCGGCGACCTCGGCGGAGATCGCGGCCGCCGGGTCGAATACTGGCCGCTGTCCGGCCGCGCCCGCCAGGTCATGCTCTCCGGCGACAAGGGCTTCGTCGCCCCGGTTCCACCCAAGCAGCCACCGGTCGCGCCATCGGGCGGTTCCGTCGAGTTCTTTTGATCTTTTGAAAGTCGTCCGCCATGCCATCGCGTGCCAGTGCACATTGCCGTGAGACCCTTACGCCCGTTTCCGAGATGCTCGGACGGGTGAGCGTCGAGTTGAATGACATCGCAGCGCAAGTGGAACGGCTGCATCCGCTGGTTTCCGCACAGGGCGGGCAGCTCGCCGCCAGCGACCCGCATTATGCGCAGGCGCTGCAGAGCTTCGACCATATCGAGCAGAAACTGCGATGCTTAGCCGGCTATATCGAGGATCTCGGCGCGGCCACTGCGCCCGGCTGGCAGATCGATCAGCAGGCGGCACTCGCCGCGATTACCCTTTCAGACCTCGCCTCGCGCTTGGCCGGCCATGATTCAGGACCGCTGAACGCCGCGTCATCAGGTGACTTCGAGCTGTTCTAGCCTGGCAAGCGGACTGTCCTTCACGCGCCTCGACCAGGCAGCCCTTCTCAGGCCGGCGCTCGTGCTGATACCGTAGCGTGGACGCGCGACGCGCGCGCTGTCGGCGCTGTGCCGCTTGCGCGGAGCAATACACCGCATGTCAGGGACAAATGGATGACGACAAGGCCGCTGCGGCTCTTCCAGATCATGATCACCGACGGTGCGCATTCACCCGCCACCACCGACGCATTCGCACGCAATGTCGACTCGTTCAGATCGACCTATCCTAGGGCCGAGTACCGGCGTTACGGCAATGAGGAGCTGGTTGCCTTTCTCGCTGACAACTATCCCGAACCGGTGCTGCAGGCCTACCGCACGCTGACGCCCTATGCGTTCAAGGCGGATCTCGCGCGCTACTGCCTGCTTCACACCTATGGCGGGCTCTATTCCGACCTGTCCTATCTCCACCTGCGTCCGATCGAGATCGACAGCCGCTGCGACATGGTGGTTTTCCGCGATATTGCGGGCCATCCGTCCTGGGCGGTGAGCAATGCCGTCATCTATGCCGAGGCCGGCAGCCCGGCGCTGGAGCGAGCGATCGCCCGTGTCGTCGAACATTACAACGATCGCTTCTACGGCCATTCATCACTGGAGCCGACCGGCCCCTACATGTTCGGGCGCGTGCTGGCCGAGACCTCTGACTGGACCAAGATCGCCTTCGGCGATTCGCAGCGCCTGAACGTCGACCGCACCGGCAGGGTCAACATCGTCAAGGTGATGCCAACGGGCGAGGTCGTGGCCATTCGCAACAAGACGAGCGAAGGCGAGTTCAGCGATCTGGTGCCGTCGGGGGGAAACAATTACAACAGCTTGTGGAGTGAACGGCGCATTTGGGGCGAGCCGGACACGCGTGGCGTGCTCGACCGGTTGCGTTCCAAGGCGAAGCAGGTGCGCAAGCGCCGTTCCCGATGACAGGGCAGGGAATGGATTTGCATGGATCTGAAACTGACCAGCCAGTGCCTGGAGCAGGGCTTTTGCGTCCTGCCGTCAGTCTTCGGCAAAGCCGAAGTCGAACTATTTCGCGCCGCTACTGTCAACAACCTCGGCAGCATGGGGCAGACGCGTGATGTCGCGCATTCGTACCACCTCGCCGGCTTTCATCGCTTTCCATCCCTGGCGACCATCCATGCCAGGATCGTCGCCGACGGCACGGTCAACCGCTTCCTGGCGGCCTATTACGGCGGCAGTCCGTATCTTGCCCTTGGCCTGAGCGACATTACCGTCAACCGCTCGCAGTACTGGCACACCGATCTCCTGCGCGGCCGCTACAGCGACTTCCTCAAGGACTGCGCTCCGTGGTCAGAGACCAGGGGGAGCCTCAAGGCACTGGTCTATCTCCAGGACGGCGCCAGCCTGCGGATAGTGCCATGCTCGCACCTTTCGCCCTCGCCGCTCGATGACACCCTGCTCGAGGTGCTTGCGGAAGCCGCCCGGGACGTCGTTCGCGTCAACATCAAGGCCGGCGATGTGGTGATGATGGACATCCGCGCTCTGCATCGCGGCTCGACCGACGCGGACATGCGCAGCCCCGAGCTCGCTGCAGCGCAAAAGATCCTCGTGTCGACAGTCTTCGGCCCGGTCGCCTCGGCTCTGGCCCAGGCGATGCAGCTTGGCAATGCGCATCGGCTGGCGGACTGGGACAGGCGGTTCCTGGCCCGCTGAGGCCATTCGATCTTCGCGGCCGCCTATAGATGCAAGAGGCGGCCGGTCTGCATGATCGACAGCAATCTGGAGGTCATGCACCTCGTGCAGGCTCGGCCAGGCATGAAGCGGGCGATCCGTGGCCCATGCCAATCCAGGCTCAGTTGGCGCGATCTCCGGCAGCCCTTGTGTTGCCACGGTTGGGCGTCCTTGCGAGCTGCGGGCATCGGCATTTTTGTGGGGGTATTCTTGGAATGCAAAACGCCCGGCCAGGTTTTTTGCCTAGCCGGGCGTTTTGTTTGTTGGTTGCAGGGACGATAGCTCCCAAAAGCAGCGGCAAAGGGCCGGCGCCTCGGTGACAATGTTGCTATTCAGGATCGGCATTGTCGGCCCTCCGGACCCTTCAGCCTCGTCCGTGAGGACGAGGAGCTAGCATGGGCAGGCAAGCGAAGCTTGCTGCCAGCGATCAAGCTGGTGGATTTGAAGAAGTTGGCTGCGGTGCCAGGCTTTGGCTTTTTTGTCGCGCCTTGTCTGCTTGTGCCTTTGTTGCGGGGTGTTGCTGCGGTTTCGGCTCGGCCGTTTCCAGGCTGCAAATAGCAAAAAGGCCCGCTTGGGGCGGGCCTTTTAAG
>NZ_JAFLWW010000014.1 GCF_018555685.1 Aminobacter anthyllidis | reverse complement strand
TAATCCCTCTGGATATGTTCGTCGCCCAGCAGTTGGGTGGCCCCGAGCACCGCCCCCCGGGGGAGATTGGACGAGCCTGACGGAAGGGCTTCGATGTGTGCATCGGAGGAGGTGGTCAGATCGACCAACGGAACACCGAGATGGGTGTCTGAGAGCCTGGCGGTCGCTGGCAAGGCGGGTCCCGGAGCCCTTGCCGGTACTGCTGCCGCTCCAGCTTCCCTTATCGCTCCGCGATGGAGGAGCCAAACGTCATTACCCTCCTCTGGCCTCCGGGCGGTGTAGCCGTGGCCTTTAATCTCGTAGTTCCATTCCGGCTTGTCCGCGTCCGGCAAGAGGCCATAATGGTACAAGGAAGAGAGCATCGCCTCTGGGACGAGTTGAGTCCCATGGGAGAAGCCTTTGGGCACGGCGAATGAGACGTTTATGGAGTTCTCGATGGCAGCGGGGGGTGCCTCAGACCTTGCAAAGGGCGCGGCCTCCGCATGCAGGCTTCCAATGTGTTCGGACCCTGGGCCTTGAACGGGTACCCCTGCCAATGGCAATCCACCCAACTGCTGCATGGGGGGCTGCATCGGCACGCGGCCGCCTTCGCTCGGCGGCTGCTGAATGGCGATGCTTTGCGGATTATCAGTCCCCTGCCTCTCCGCCGGCCGCAACGGCGCCGTCGAATGTTCATTGTTGATGATGAACCGCTCGGGTGGCAGGAGGTTGCCCTGGTCAAGCGCATCCGGCCAGGGCCGGTGTTGGCTGACAGCTAACGCTGGCGGGGCGGCGGCCTCAACTCCGGCGTGCCCAGAGCCGGCCGCTGCCAAAGCGTCCGCCACGATCCTGTCTGACGCAGGCTTCGCATCGCGAACCCGTTCAAGCGCCAAGCGGAGATAATCGTTGCCTGGAAACAACACCTCGGCGAATTCGATCCGCGAATCATGATCCAGCCCAGAGATCGTCCGGCCCCGCCTCTCAAGCGCCTCAGAAAATCTGCGAAGACTATGACCATAGACAACACGGGTGCTTGGGGCCAAGCTGCTGTCACTGGTCACTTGTTCCAAGACATGCGCATCTGCCTTTGAAGGCACCGTCACTGGCCACCGGCCAGTCGCTGAATAGCCCGGCTCATGATACGCACGCAGGACGTTCAACGCCGGCCTTATATCCCTTATGTCAGTGTCTTTCGGAAAGAAGGTATTGAGGTGATCGACCAGGGATTGGTGATTTTTTAGATCAGTCGCTTGGCCACGAGCACCGAGATCATTCGCCAATCGGCGAAGCGCATACGAGTATATTCGGAGCGTCGGCGCGCTATGGTGTTGCTGAGCCTCAGCATGGGCGATCGCCTTATCAATCACGTCCCGGTGTTCGTCGGACAAGTGGGGATAGCGGTTAGCCGGGGCACCAACAGTCGCTGAATAGCCCGGCTCATGATAGGCACGCAGGACGTTCAACGCCCTCTTCATATCATCGTTTTTCGGAAAGAAAGCATCGAGGTGATCGACCAGGGATTGGTGATTTTTTAGATCAGTCGCTTGGCCACGAGCGCCGAGATCATTTGCCAATCGGCGAAGTGCATACCTGTATTTTAGGACCGTGCTCTCGCTATATTTTTGCTGAGCCGCAGCGTGGGCGATCGCCTTATCGATAAGGTCGCGGTGTTCGTCGGACAAATGGCGATAGCCGGTGGCACGGGCGCCACTCGCGACAGGTTCGGCTCGGCGCGGCTCGGCCACGTGCTGCTCAAAACCCGCTTGCCGCGCTTGGCCAGCATCCGGCAAGGGGCCAGGGCGGTCCAAGAAAGAGAGCATCGCGTCTGGGACGCGTTGAGTCCCATGGGAGAAGCCTTTGGGGACGGCGAATGAGACGTTTATGGAGTTCTCGATGGCAGCGGGGGGTGCCTCAGCCCTTGCGGAGGGCGCGGCCTCCGCATGCAGCCTTCCGATGTGTTCGGACCCTGTCCCTTGAACCGGTACCCCTTCCAATGGCAATTCACCCAACTGCTGCGTGGGGGGCTGCATCGGCACGCGGCCGCCTGAATTGCCGATTTCGCTCAGCGGCTGCTGAATGGCGGCGGCTTGCGGCGTATTCAGGGCCCTCTGCCTCTCCGCTGGCCGCAACAGCGCTGTGTCATGTTCATTGTTGATGATCACCCGCTCGGGTGGCAGGTGGTTGCCCTGGTCCAGCGCATCCGGCCAGGGCCGGATCTGCTGTTGGCTGGCAGCCAAGACTGGCGGGGCGGCGGCCTGAACTCCGGCGTGCCCAGAGCTTGCGAAAGCGTCCGACACGCTTCTGTTGGGGTCCTCCGGTCCAGCACGCATCCCTGGATTGCTAAACAAAGATGAGGCGGCTTGATCACCCTGCCGCTGCTGAAGCACTTCGCGGAACCCCTGTTCCAGTCGCAGAAGCTCCTCTGGATTGGTTGGCGGCTTGCGAGCTCGATTATCGAACAGCGGCCGCAAGGCCTCGGGAACCTCCGCATTGTGAACCCGCTGCAGCGCCAAGCGGAGTTTCTTGTTGCCTGGAAACAACGCCTCGGCGAGTTCGGTCCGCGAATTGTGATCCAGCCCAGAGATCGTCTGGCCCCGACTCTCAAGCTCCTCAGAAAATCTGCGAAGAAGTCGACCATAGACGACACGGGTGCTTAAGGCCAACTCGCTGTCACTGCTTAATTTTTCCAAGATACGCGCATCTGGCTTTGAAGGCACCGCCGCTGGCCACCAGCCAGTCGCTGCATAGCCCGGATCATGATACGCACGCAGGACGTTCAACGCCGTTTTAATGCTCTGGTCATTCGGAAAGAAAGTATCGAGGTGATCGACCAGGGATTGGTGATTTTTTAGATCAGTCGCTTGGCCACGAGCGCCGAGATCATTCGCCAATCGGCGAAGCGCATTCGAGTATATTCGCAGCGTGTCCGCGCTCTGGTTTTGCTGAGCCGCAGCGCGGTCGATCGCCTTATCAATAACGTCCCGGTGTTCGGCGGACAGATGGGGATAGCTGGCAGCAGGGCCGCCAGCAGTCGCTGAATAGCCCGGCTCATGATACGCACGCAGGGCCTTCAACGCGCTCTTCATATCAACGTCTTTCGGAAAGAAAGCACCGACGTGATCGACCAGGGATTTGTGATCTCTTAGATCGGTCGCTTGGCCACGAGCGCTGAGATCATTCGCCAACCGGCGAAGTGCAAACGTGTATTTTCGGGCCGTGGTCTCGCTATATTTTTCCTGGGAGTGGGCGATCGCTCTATCAATAAGGTCCCGGTGTTCGCCGGACAGATGGTGATAGCGGGAAGCACGGGCGCCACTCGCAACGGGGTCGGCTCGGCGCGGCTCGGCCACGTGCTGCTCAAAGCCCGCTTGCCGCGCTTGGCCAGCATCCGGCAAGGGGCCAGGGCGGTCCAAGGAAGAGAGCATCGCGTCTGGGACGCGTTGGGTCCCATGGGAGAACCCTTGGGGGACGGCGAACGAAACGTTTATGGAGTCCTCGATCGCAGCCGGGGGCGCCTCGGACCTTGCTGAGGGCGCGGCTCCCGCATGCAGCCTTCCGATGTGTTCGGACCCTGTCCCTTGAACCGGTACCCCTTGCAATGGCAATTCACCCAATTGCTGCATGGGGGGCTGCATCGGCATGCGGCCGCCGGAATTGCCGATTTCGCTCGGCTGCTGCTGAATGGCGACGGCTTGCGGCCTATCCACGGCCCTCTGCCTCTTCGCCGGCGGGAACAGCGCTGTGGAATGTTCGTTGTTGATGATGCCCCCCTGGGGTGGCAGATGGTTGCCCTGGTCAAGCGCATCCGGCGAGGGCCGGATCTGCTGTTGGCTGGCAGCCAAGACTGGCGGGGCAGCGGCCTGAACTCCGGCGTGCCCAGATGTTGCGAAAGCGTCCGACACGCTTCTATTGGGGTCCTCCGGTCCAGCACGCATCCCTGGGTTGCTGAGCAAAGCCGAGGCGGCTTGATCATCCTGCCGCTGCTGAAGCACTTCGCGGAACCCCTGTTCCAGTCGCAGAAGCTCCTCTGCATTGGTTGGCGGCTGGTGAGCTCGATCATCGAACAGCGGCCGGAGCGCCTCGGGAACCTCAGCGCTGAAAGAAGACGAGGCGGCTTGCTCATCCTGCCATTGCTGAAGCACTTCGCGGAACCCCTGGTCCAGTCGCTGAAGCTCCTCTGGATTGGTTGGCGACTCGTCAGCTTGATCGAACAGCCTCCGGGCCTCGGCAAGGTGCTGCTCAACGCCCACTTGCCTGGCCTGGACCGCTTGATCCTCTTCCAAGCCGGCGTCCTGCACCGCCTGCGGCAAAGCTGTTGCACGGGATGGATTTTTTCGCTGGTCCACATTAGCCTCGCATCAAACTGTATCGTCAAAGTCTTGCGCCAATCCGCGCAGCGGCTCATCGAGTCGAGATTCTGCGGAGAATCCCTCCTCTGCTTCCGTCAAGGGCGCCGGCTCCGGGAGGGCGCCTGTCTGGCTTTCAAAGATGCGTTTCAGAATGCGGTCCGAAAAATATCGCACCTTCCTCAGTTGCAATGGCGGCAGACCTTTGATGAGAACAATCTCGTACTCGTCATTGAGCAGCCGAACCTGTTCGGGACGCAGCAGCGGCGCACCTTGAAACGAATTCTGAATGTTCCGGTCGAACGCTCGCGACTGGCTGTAGGAAATCGATTTGGCTTCAAACGTGTATTCACCGATGGCTTTGGAAATGTAGTTCGGAGTCTCGTCATCGGCCGTGGCCATGAACACTTGCAGTCCGGTATTGCTGAGAAAATTCTGCTTACCAGCCTCTCCATAAGCCCCCGTTAGTGCCGAAAGGCTTTGGATGATGAGCATGAAACGCCCCTTGTAGCCCGCGATAGTCGTAATTGCGGTCTCGATCGCCTCCAGCTTCCCCAAGTGCTTGAACTCATCGAGCAGAAAGAGAACCTCGTGCTTTTCGTCCTGGCGGGGCAGCGACCGCTGTAGAATTGAAACGATTTGCTGAAAAAATAAGCGTATCAAAGGCGCGATCACCTCAAGGTCGTTCGGACCAACGCAAAGATAGATGCACGTTCTGCGACGGCGAAGATCATAGACCGAAAAGTCCGAGCGACTTGTAGCCGCCTTGACAGCCGGATCCGCCCACAAGTTGAGCCCGCCATCGCCGAGCACGGACGTGTAGGAGGTTAGGATTTTCGTGTCGTTCCCCGCCATGTCGTCGAAGATGCGTTGTGCCTCTTTGTTCCGGGTCTCCATGGCGAGCTGCGCGAAGAGCTTAAACTTCTCCCCCGGCTGAGCGAACAGATCATAGACGGCGCCGATTGTTGGCGTGCCCCGCTCGATGCAGGCAAGGATCCCCGCGACAAAGATATCTCGCGCGCCGGCGACGAAACCTTCCGCCCCCTCCCCCTTGGCCGTAATCAGGTTCGCGGCCAAGCGGCGGGCTTCGGTGAATTGCTGCTGTGGATGCAGTGCTATGAGATCCAACAGTGGATTGTAGCAGTTTGTGCGCCGCTCTGAATCCAGTGGCGCGAATTTGAACACTTCGTGGCCTGCGGCTTTACGCGCCCTCGATGTGAGCTCAAAGAGCTCCCCCTTGACGTCCAGAGCTATCACAGAGCCTTTAAATGTAAGTAGCGTTGGAATGACTATGCCGACACCCTTACCAGCGCGGGTCGGCGCAACAATGAGGCTGTGAGGCTGCTCGCCATTGGTCAGGTAATAGCCAGGCCATGAAGGGCCACTCGTCTTCCCAAAGACCGGTCCTGACACGCCACGGTATCGTCGCAGATATCCCGGGCGTCGCATTTCATCCACTCGAGCCCAACGAGCGGTCCCGTGATGTTCGAGCTTGCGGCGCAATACGACCTGCTGAATCAGCAAGACAACCGCAGATGTCGAGAGCACGATAGCCGCGCCCTGATAGAAAACGGGGGTTGCGAAACCCAAATAGAAGGGCGTCTCAAACCAAAAGGCACGGACATCAAACGCCATCAGAGCCTCGCCGCTACCCCCGTGGCGGAAGGTTGCGTACAGACTTGCCGCACAGAACCCCAAGGCGAGTGAGCACGCGATGCTAATGGCTATGTTGGGGGACGTCGTTTTTGTAGAAGACATTGTTCCATGGCCGAATTAGCCGTGCTAATGCTGCGCTTGCTTCAGACACCGAACCGAGGTCGCGCGATGCCGACGCTCGACAGATCGATGCCGCAGCGGGTGGTGCGATGCTTGCATCGCGCCACCCGGCAGACGTGGATTTTGAAAGTTTCACTAAGCAGCTACGTCGACGGCCAGGGAATTGGAAACAGCAAGGCCGTGAACGGAATTCGGGAGAGGAAGCGTTACTGCCATGGCCGAGACCTCAACGGCCGGTGCGATCTCTGCTTCTCCTGGCCTCCATTAGATCCTCTCGGGCGTGATTGTAGGAGTGGCTTATGTCCCGGCCGACTTGACCACCCCGCTGCAGCTGTTCGTGGGAGGTTTGCGGGCCAACTGTATCACGGACTGCAGCCCCAATACCTGCTATGTGGGCGTCCAGATCCGCACTGCGTTCCTCCGCTGCATGCCGCGGAGGAGGCATCTGCGGCAAGATGTCTTGCATGCCGGGAATTGAGTGAGCTTGGGCCTGTTGATTTGGATCTAACTGGTGATACATCGCGTACATAGCATTGGATGCTGTCGACCTGACGTGGCCATCCGGATCGGTAGCCAATTCAGCGGCCTGATCAAAAATGCGAGCTTTATTTTCAGCGTTAAACTTGCTGAAGTTTTGCGCAGCGTAAAGCGCTCCGATAGCTTGCGAAGGTGGGTCCATGTTGCCAATGCGATTAACAATACTATCTTGTGTCTCTGGCCGAAGGTAATGAGACACGTTACTGACTGCTCTGAATTGCTCCAATGCTACTTCATCCGGGGTGTGTCCCAACCCGGCAGTCAATTTATCCCCCAGATCGACGGCTGATCGTCCAAGCTGATTGGTCCGCGTTTCAAACTTCGCGAGGTCAGTTTCTGGCTCGGTTCGAGTGCCCCGAACGGCTATGCGCTCTCGCCTCCCGAGTTCTTTGAAGGTCCCAAGATTTCGCGCTGTATCGCGCGGGTTAGCGCTTACCAGCCGTTCTGCAACATCGGTCAATGGTCCGTATGGAAGGTCACGGAGGGTACTGCGATTCCCCACGTCTTGGGATGAACTTGCAGCTGCGCGTGCCCGTTTGTTATCGCGATCCATTGCTCGGCCTCCAAAGTCGTTAAGTTACCCAATCAAGGTACCACCGACGCTTGACCTGCTAAACCGATATGAGGTTACAGTTGTAGTCTGGCAGAAGCTTCTCCCAACTCTGGGATACGCCGAGAGCCGTAACCGGGGCAGATTTCCGGGCGGAAGGGTTTGCGGCGAGAGCGTTCGTGATTCACCGTTTGCGTGACGCATCAGGATCGTCTCATATCTCATATAAGAGAGTCCGTCGCGATACGCCCGCGAATGACGATGGTACCTTCGGCTTGACTTATCCTTCGCGCTCTGCGGGTCCGACGAGAAAATCAGCCTACCTTGCTGAGACTATCTGCGGAGGACTTGCCGCTACGGCGGTCCTGCTCAATCTCGTACTTGATCTTCTGCCCGTCAACGAGGTTTGAAAGTCCAGCCCGTTCTACAGCTGAAATATGGACAAAAACCTCCTGACCGCCGTCATCGGGCTGGATGAAGCCAAAACCTTTGGTGCTGTTGAACCACTTCACTGTTCCGTTCGCCATATCTGTGTATTCCTCTGTGGCCAGTGTGAACCAGACGGGCCGTGAAGCCGATCCTGTTCAGAGGAATCTCTCCGACAAGGATACGTCTGAGCCGCCCAGTATGCCGGCTCGGCAACCACCCGAATGGATCGAAGCCGATCTGCAAAAGGGATGGTGAGAGCGTTGGCTCGTTTCCAACCCATCCTGTCTCACCAGCCCGGACGCCTGGACGGATGTCAACGCCGGAAAAAGAACCGCATCGATTGGTCCCGCTTGCGGCCAGCTCCAGTCGGCCGCTCGATCGCAAGCGTGGTTCGAGGAGGAAGCTCTCCCAGGTGCAATGCGAGGAGACGCTGGTCCAACTCCTTGTCGGCTGCCGTAAGGCGGTGGTTCAGGCGAAGGTAGTCCATCCAGGTCGGTGTGCGGAAGGTTTCTGTCCAACGCGAAGGCTGTTGGAGGTCGTGCTGGAGATTCCAGTGTCGCGCACCAACGCCGCTTTGTACTCGCCGCCGTTCCCGCATCTGCTCCAGGAACGCTTCGACATTTGCTTCGGGTATTGAATATTCGATCTTGGCGACGATCGGCCCGCTTCGGGGCTTCAAATCCAGGGCAACCTGAGGCGTTTCGAAGCCAAGAGGAGCCTGATCGGAATCTTTCCATTGACGGATGGGCAGCAGGAAGCCGGTGCCAGTGACCAGCAGGAGCGCGCCACCTGAAAGCTCCAGAGCCGAGCTCAGCGAATAGCTCTCGGCCACCGTACCCCACAGCCAGCTGCCAGCCGCGATGCCGCCGGATGAAAGGGCATAATAGATCGAGAGCGTGCGACCAACGACCCACCTTGGACTCGCCAACTGGACGCTTACGTCCAGCCCGGTCCAGGTCACGACCCAGCCCGCGCCGCCGAGCGCCAGCGCGATAGCCGCCACCGCCACCGAGGGGGTGAAAGCAAGCGATAGACAACAAGCCGCACAGGCGATGCACGACAGTGTCGTCAAACGTTCCTGGGACAGCCTCCGTCTCAGAATGTTGTTGCAGATGCCGGCGAACAAGGCGCCGGTCCCGAAGCCAGCCATCAGGATGCCGTAAACGACTGGCCCTCCCCCCAGCTGATCGCGGGCGACGAGAGGCAAGAGCGCTAGTATAGAGATGCTCGTCAGCCCAAAAAGGGCACCGCGGGCAATTGCTGCCTTGATTTCGGATGACAGGGCAGTGAAGCGCGCTCCGTCATGGATCGCCGTGGTCAATGGTTCACTCGGCAGCGGTGACGAGCGAACATGCCATTTGCAGCGCCCTATGGTCCACAGCAGCATCAGATATGTAAGCGTCGCCACTGCGAAAGCCGTCAAAGGGCCAAAGGAAGCAACGACGACGCCACCGAGAGCGGGACCGATGCTTCGGACGGCGTTATATCCGACCGAGATAAGCGTGACGGCGGCCGGAACATCGCGCTTTCGCAGGATATCGCCAACCGACGCGTGCCAGGCGGGGTCGGTGAAAGCGGCGCCTACTCCGGCCAAACAGCTGAATGCAAGAACCATCCATGGATTGAAAATTCCGAGACCTGCAAGAACAGTCAGCATCGTCGAGGACAATGCTATCACGCACCAGCCAGCGAACATGAGATTGCGGCGGCTGTAATTGTCCGCTAGGGCGCCGGCGATAATTGACAGGAGGAATGTGGGCAAGGTTGTCGAAGCCTGCACCAAGGCGACCATCACATCCGATGTCGAAATGGTCGCCATCAGCCAACTGATGGCAACCATTTGAATCAGCCACCCTAGACTGGATACCTGTGTGGCAATCCAGATCGGACGGAAAGTTGAATTCTCGAGCGGCGCGAACGTTGCCGATGACACCGGATTAACTTCTTCACGCGCCACCCCGCTCATTGGGCCGAGCCTCCCTTCGCTGCCAGTTGTATGAGATTTCTCCCCGCCCACGTGCCCATGGAGGAATGGCAGGATCAGGGCATTTTATCCGCGCAACGCAAGTTATTTTTGCCTGGCCGATGCTGTGGCAGAACCGAATGCTTCCGGTGGAGCTATCGTTCCGCTATGCGGGACGAGACCGGTTCGATCCTGTCGTTGTCGATCCCCGACCACGTTACAAGAATCGTCAGTTTGACGTTCCTTAGCGTCTCCAACCAAGCCACGTCCTGGGCATCGACTTCCCTTCTGGTGATCACGAGCTCCCGCGCATTGAACCGCCTCGCCAAGGTGGATCAGTAGTCTACCTTTGGCGTAGGTATTCAGCAGCCTGCTAGGCGCCCGCCGCCACGTGCGGGCGACGCCGGCATCAACCGGCGGGCAGATGCGCCGAGGGCAACAACCGCGCCTGACGCAACGCCGCCAGATCAGCCGAGCCGGTGCAGAAGCAGGCAACGGCCAACTGGCGGATGACGATCTCGAAATGCGCGACAACCGCCTCGGTCGACACCGTCGCCGCGCGCAGCACGCCGGCCGCCTGCCCGGCGATGTCCGCGCCCAGGCGGATGGCCTTGGCCACGTCGACGCCGTCGCGGATCCCGCCCGACGCGATCAGCTTCACAGTTGGCAGCGCCCGACGTACCGCCTGCACGCTGGCCGGGGTCGGAATCCCCCAGTCGGCGAACGCCATCGCCACTGCACGGTCGGCGGCATCGCGGGCGCGCTCGCCCTCCACCGCGGCCCAACTGGTGCCGCCGGCGCCGGCGACATCGATGACCGCCACGCCCGCCTTGACGAGCGCGCAGGCCACCGAGGCGGACAGGCCCGACCCCACTTCCTTGGCCACAATCGGCACGTCCACGCTGCGCGCGGCGCGAGCGATCTGCGCCAGGACGCCGCGCCAGTCGCGGTCGCCCTCCGGCTGTACCGCTTCCTGCAGCGCATTGAGATGGACGATGAGTCCATCGGCCTCCAGCGCATCCACCGCCCGGCGCGCCAGGTCCAGGCCGTCGGCCTCGCGCAGTTGCGCGGCGCCGATATTAGCCAGCAAGGGAATGTCTGGGGCCAGGCGGCGCAGCGCGCGCGTCAGCCCCTGGGAGTTGCGGGATTGCAGGCTCACGCGCTGCGAACCGACGCACATGGCGATCCCCAAGGCTTGTGCTGCCTCGCTCAGATGCCGGTTGATGGCCTCGGCGCGTGGCACGCCGCCGGTCATGGAGCTGATCAGCAGCGGCGCGCGCATGGTCTTGCCCAGCAGCGAGGCGCGCAGGTCGATCTGCGTCAGGTCCAACTCGGGCAATGCGCAGTGTTCGAAACGGATGTACTCCCAGCCGGCGGCGACCGTGGCCGGCGCCGTTCGCCGATCCAGCACGATGTCCAGATGGTCGTCCTTGCGCCGGCTCGGGATGTTGTCGCTATCGCTCATGCTCGCTCCATCCGTCGCATCGGGCGACGGCGTTGCATCGGATCCCACCGACGGCAGCGCGCGCACGCAGCCGCATCCCGCCGTTCAGGCGGGCGCACGCTGGAATCCCCCCGCAGCGTCGCTGCGGTAGCGGCTGGTCGAGGTCTGGTAGTACTGCGCGCGGATGGCCGCCATGGCCTCGATCAACGCTCCCCACGGCGCGGGAAAGCGTTCTTCCGCCATCACCCGGTGCAGCATTCGCGTATGGCCGGCCAACTCGTCGTTGAGGAACTCCACCACAGGCATAGCCGGATAGCGCTGCCGCAGCAGGATCGCCGCGTTGTCGGCCTCGCCCGCCGACCTGTCCTTGTCGCGTCCATGCAGATCGTTCTGCAGGCGCCCTATCGCGGAGATGAGCCGCAGGACCTGGCGAAACGCCGGACGCGCGCGCAAGGTCGCCATGTCCAGCCCCCACAGCAACGACAGGCAACAGAACACGTTCGTGTAGGCGATCGAATCGATGCCGTTGTGCAGGTACTCGGCGTAGGACCAGCGTTCCGCCCCTACCGCCTGCGCGTGTCCGGCGCGCAGCGCCGCGCAGTAGCACCGGGTGTCGTCGAGAAGCCGAGCATAGTCGCGACGATCGTAGGCGAGCGCGGCCAGCGAAGCGCGCAGCACAGCGCAGCCCTCGAATCCGGGGAGCGCGCACGGCACGCCCTGCCCCAGCGCCTGCTCCACCGCGGCGAGCTCCTCCGGCGCGATCAGGCCAAGGTCGTTGCAATCGTCGAGCCAGAACAGCAGCGCCAGTTCGCGATAGAACGCCACGATCAGCGTTTCGGCCTGCGGATCGCGGCCAGTGCGGGCGCTGGTGTCGCGCAGGCTCGGGTGGATGCGCTGCAGGATGTACTGGCCGCCCCTGACCGCTTCCACGGCATGCTCGTCGGCGAACCCTGTCAGGGAACGCCCCCACTCCAGCACCTGCTGCAGCGCGCGTTCGGTCTGGATCATGGCGCCGCTCCTGCTCCCTCGGCCAGGACGCGCCGCCCCCAACGAAGCGCCAGCCACAACCCGGCGAGTTCGGCCACGCGCACGACCCGGGTGGGGCAATACAGTTCCTTGCCGATCCACAGCGCCGTCTGCGGCAATGCATGCGCCACATGGCGAGCGAGCATCCACTCCAGCGCACGCGCCGCCGCCTGCGCGATGCGCCGGCGCCCTGTCGGCTCTTCGCTCCCGTCCATCACGTGCAACGCGAACAGCGCATAGGCGGTTTCCTCAAATGAGGACGCGCGACCGGCGCCCCAGCCGCCGTCATCGCGCTGCGCCTGCAGCAGCGCCGCCAGCGCGCGCTCGTCGCGCCACTGGGGCTTGCCTTGCGCCAGCGCAGCGACCGCATGCGCGGTGGGATACAGCCACGAAACGTGCCATTTTTCGTTGTCCCATAGACCGTGCGGGTTGCGACTGGCCTCGACGTAGTAGCTGGTGCCGGCGGCGGGCTTTCCCAACAGTCGCAACGCATGCAGGGCATGGATGTTAGTCGACACCGAGGCATTGCGCTCGCCGGGGAAGGTGACGAATAGCTCGCCGATTTCGAAATCGCGCAACGCATCGACCGGCGGGTCGCGACCTGCAAGGCGCAGGACGCACAACGCAACGGAGGTGTCGTCGGCATCGGCTGCGAAGTGCAAGGCCGGGCCGAGACCGCGCACGCCCATGCGGGCGTCGAGCTGCGCGACGATCACGCGCACGGCATCGGCGAACGCGGGATGCGCGAACAGCCCGGCCAGATGCAGGGTGTACAGCGACCAGCATGGCTCGAACACATTGATCGGCCAGACGTTGGGAACGACACCTTCGATGCCGCTGCGCGTCGCCCGCGATGCCGCCTGCAGATACGCGTCGGTGCGCCCGACCTGCGGCGTGCTCCCATGTGTTACGGCGTGCGCACGCCACGCGGCGGTGGCCGCCGGACTGATGCCAATGCTGCCGTCGTCGTCCGGGCATGCGGTGGTCGGCGACGTTCCCCAGGCTTCCCAGGAGTGCAGCAACGGATGGCCGCTCGGCAACGTCGCCACCGCCCCCAACTTGACAAGGCACGCCTGCCGCAACGGCAACAGCGCCGGGTGGCGCGGAAACCCCACGCCGCCCAGCAAGGATGCGGCCTCGCCGCACAACTGCGGCAGGATCAGCTCCGCGCCGATCGGCGCGTCCTCCGGCACCGAATGCGCGTAGGGATCGGGCTGGCGCTCGAGGAACCGGGTTGCAGCCTGGACTGCGTCGGCCGCGCCGGGAAGAGGATCGGCACGCTGCAATGTCAGCAACGCCGCCCAGGTGGGCGCATGGCGGAACAGCGGGAAGTCCGCGCTTCCCCATCCGCCATCGGCCTGTTGTTGCGCGATGAGCCACGCGTATGCGTCCTGCCGACCGGTGACGTTGCCGTGGAACTGCAGAGCTCGCGCCGTGTCGTAGACGGACGGACCGACGCTGCCGCCGTCGCTCATCTCGATCAGCAGGTGGCGCAATTCGGAAAGGATCTGTTCGGACAGCGCGTTCACGCGGTATGTTCCTTCTGCAGACAGTTGACGGGAACCAGGATCGGGCAGACGCCGCGCACGTCGCCGCAGGTCCGTCGCGGCCCGGCGCACGGGCAGCGCCGGACGGCCGCCCTGCTCCGGCGCGGCGACGCGCCCCATGCTGGGGCCGGTCCGCCGCATAGGCTTGCGCGCAGCGCGCCGCGTACGCCGCGGCTGTGCTGAGCAACCGCTGCGATCGCCGCCGCCGACTTGGACACAGTGCAGCATGCACCGCTCACGCCGGCCGATCGATCGCAGCGGCACAGGGGCGACTCCATGCGGACGGCGCGCTCATGCGCATGGCGCGTGCTTGAACAGATACGCGTTGGCCCGCTGCAGCATCTGCGCCAACCGTTCCGCACGCGTTCCCAGCGGGGCGATGGCCTCCCCGGCGTCGCGCAACAGATCCAGCGCCAACTGGCGCGCTGCCTGCAGCCCCATGATCGACGCACAGGTCGGCTTCTGCGCCGCCGCGTCCTTGCCGGGGGTCTTGCCCAACGTCGCGGTATCCGCTGTCGCGTCGAGAATGTCGTCGACCACCTGCAACGCCAGGCCGAAACAGGCGGAGTAGCGATCGAGCGCACAGTACAGCGCAGCGTGGGCGGCATCCTCCGCGATGGCGCATAGCGCGCCCATGCGAACGGACGCGCGCACTAGTGCTCCGCTCTTCATCCGGTGCATCGCCACGATCCTGTCCAGCTCGACGTGCTTTCCTACCAGCGACAGATCCATGGCCTGCCCGCCTGCGGCACCCTCGGCGGACACCGCCTGCGCCAGTTCGCGCACGAGCGCGATACGGTTGTCGCCCGGCGCATCCAGGCTCGCCAGGGTCAGGAAGGCGTGCGCCTGCAGCGCATCGCCGACCAGGATCGCAGTGGCTTCGCCGAACTTGACGTGCACGGTCGGAAGGCCGCGGCGAAGCACGTCATCGTCCATTGCGGGCAGGTCGTCGTGGACCAGGGTACAGGCGTGCATCATCTCGATGGCGGCGCCGACATCGTCGAGCATGTGCGCCGGCGTGTCGGCCAGTGCGCCGGTAGCCAGACAGAGCAAGGCGCGAGTGCGCTTTCCGCCATGCAAGGTGGCGTAGCGCATCGCCGCCATCAGCTCGGTCTCACCGTCGTCTTCGGCGCAGAGAAGACGCGCCAGCGCCTGTTCGACCCGCCTTGCGCCGTCCTGCATCCAGATCTCCGGCGGCAGCCTGCCGGATGCGCCACGCGCCTGCGCGTCGTCGTGTAGCGTGGAATCGGTCTGCATGTCGTTCATGTCCTTGTACCTGGCACGGCCACGGCGAGCGTCCGAGCCGCCGCGGTGTTGGCGGCGTCGCACCGAGCGCGCGCGCCAAGTGCAGCATTGCCGCGCGTCGCCGGCGCAGCTGCCTCGCCACACGGGGCATGCGATGCCAGCTCATGAGAATCCGATGCGGATTTTCATGGACGGATGTGCGGTCGGGAAATAGCGCCGACCTTTTTCGACGGCGCTCAGCAACCGCGGCCGCACCCCGGCCTTGTGCATGGTCAGTGCCAAGGCGATGCAGAACTGCACCATTTCCAGCCATACCAGGTGGTAACCGATGCAGACGTGTGGGCCGGTACCGAACTGCAGCATGTCCACCGGCCGGATCGGCTCCGTGCGTTGCAGCCACCGTGCCAGGCGGAACTGATCAGGCGCCTCGTGCAGCAGCGCAGAGGTCGAGAAATGCAGCAGCGGGATGCACAGATGGGTGCCCGCAGGAATGCGCCGTTGGCCGAGTTGCAATTCCTGCAGCGCGCGACGCGGCAGGAGCGTGGTCGCCGGATGCACGCGCAGCGTCTCGCGGAACAGCGCCTCGGCGACCGGACACTGCGCCAGGTCCGCGTGCCGGGTCGGCACCGCGCCCACGCGTTGCGCCTCCTCGACCAGGGCGTCCCATAGCCCAGGCTGCCGCGCCAGCTCGATCACCATCCAGGCCATCGTCGAGGCGGTGGTGTCGTGACCGGCAAGCAGCAGCAGGCGGATATTGGCGACCAGGACGTCGTCGGAGAGCGCATCGTCGCCGCGATCGAAGGCGCTCACCATGTCATTGATCAACCCAGTGCGCGCGGCATGCGCGCGCGCGTCGCGGACGAACTGGCGCAACTGCGCGTCGATCCAGTCGCGGGCGGCGCGGCCGCGCCGCAAGGGGAGTCCGGGCAGGTCGACCGGGGGCGCGACGATCAACTGCAGCAGTTGCCGGTATTTGCGATGCCATCCCGGCAAGTCCTGCGCTGGGATTCCCATGAGGCTGAAGATGAGCTTGAGCATCAGGTCGCCGGTCTCGCGCAGGATGGTCACGTCGCCGCGGTCGCGCCACGCCTGCACCCGCGCCTGGATGACGGGCGCGAACAGGTTGCCGATGCCGGCCTGGGTCAGCCCCTTGGGCAGGAAGGCCGCCTTGATCGCGTCGCGCGCCTGCCGGTGCGCGCCGCCGTCCTGGGCGACCAACGTTCCGCCAAGCAATTCGGGCGCGATCTCTTCGATCAGAGCCGAGGACACGTCCTTGTGCCGGAGCAGTGCGAACGCATCTGGATCCACGCAGGTCATCAGGTGTCCGGCAGGGCCGAAATCCAGCCAGAAGTGGCTGCCCAACGTCCGTTCCGCGCGCCGCAGCAGGCGCGGCAGGTCGCATACGATGGCGGGAAGATGTCCGACCAGGGGGAAAGCGCCGGGCACGACCGGGATGTCGTCCCGCAGCCGGTGCCGACGGTCCAGCGGGTTGAGCAGCATGTCCATCAGCAGCGCGGCGCCGCGGCCGCTTTGGCGGTGTCGCCGGCACGCCGCGCGGCGCGGCTGTTGCCACCGTCGGCGTACGTCGGCACATGCGCCAGCATGCCGCCGTCGATGCACAGGACCTGGCCGGTGATGAACGCAGCATCGTCGGAGAGCAGGAACGCCACCAGCGCGGCCACGTCCTCGGGGCGGCCGACGCGCTGCAGGAGTTGGTGCCGGCTCAGATGCCGTTGCATGCACTCGTCCAGCTTGGCGAGGAGACGCTCGGTCATGATGAGACCCGGCGCAACCGCGTTGCAGCGGATCTGCGCATGACCGTACTGGGTGGCGAGCGAGGCCGACAGCATGTTCATCGCCGCCTTCGACGCCGCGTAGGACGTCTGCGCGGTGTCACCGCTGAGCCCCTGGCACGACGACATGTTGACGATCGCGCCACCGCCGCGGGCGATCATTCGTGGGATGGCCTGCCGGCAGCAGAGCAGCGTGCCGCGCAGATTGGTCGCCATGGTCTGATCCCAGACCGCCAGGTCCAGGTCGAGGATCGTGCGGTCGCGCGGTGTCAGATGCATGGCGCTCGCGTTGTTCACCAGCAGGTCGACCCCACCGAAGTGCCGCTCCGCCGTCTCGAACAGCGCTGCCACCGCCTGCGCATCGGCGATGTCCATGGCCAGGGCCAGCGCGTGGCCCGCTTCGGCCGCGATCTTCGCGGTGCAGGCGACGGCCGCCGAGCCATCAATGTCGGCCACCACCACTCTGCCGCCCTCGCGCGCGATGGCGAGGGCGCATGCCTTGCCGATGCCGGCGCCGGCGCCGGTCACCACGGCCACCTTGCCTTCAAACCGTCCTCCTGGGTTGCGTTGGTCTTTCGCGGCATGCCGCTCAGCCTGCGCCGGAGAAGGCGCAGGGTCGGCGCTGGCGCGCTCGCCAGCGTCGCTTTCGATGACCCGAATGGCGGCGACCGGACACTGGCTGGCCGCGAGCCGCGCCGCGGCGTGCAGCGCCTGCGGGACCTTCGCCACGCACACTTCCGCCACGCCGTCCGGTTCGCGCTGGCGAAAGATGCCCGGCAGCGTCAGCACACACTGCCCGGTGGTTCCGCATAGATCCTGATCGATCACGACGCGCATCTCAGCCCCCCTTATGCAGCCGCACCGGCAGCGCGCGGAACGTCCTAAGGAACGCGGAGGGTTCCCGGGTCGGCTGCTCGGCCAATGCCAGGGTGGGGAAGCGCGCTTGGATGCGCGGCAGGCTCTCGGCCAACTGCACCCGGGCCAGTTGCGCACCGAGGCAGAAGTGGATGCCGTGGCCGAAGCTCAGCATGATCTTCCCGTCGGTCGACATGCCAGGAGTGGTGCCGTAGAACCGCGCGGGATTGAAGCGGTCGGGATCGGCGAAGGCGTCCGGGTCGCGATTGCCGGCCGCGATGAGCACGCGCACGTCCGCGTTCTTCGGGATCACCACGCCGCCCAGTTCGATGTCGCGCTGGGCGATACGCGGAATGGAGCTGAACATGGCAGGCGCGTCGCAGCGCAGGACTTCTTCGACGAATGCCTTCACCCCCACAGCGTCTCCCTGCAGCCAGTGCCGCTGTTCGGGATACGCGAGCATCGCCAGGACCGCATGGTCGATGGTCGCAGCAGTGGTGGCGAAGCCGCCCAGCAGCATGCCCCACAGCATGCTGATCAACTCCGCATCCGACAGCGTGTCGGCATCGTCGTCGTGTGCGCCGACCACCATCGACACGATGTCGTTGCGGGGATCGGTGCGCTTGCGCTGTATGAGATCGCCGAAGTAGGCCTGCACCCTGGCGCTGGCCGCGTCCGCCGCAGCGAGCTGGGGATCGCTGGCGTGTGGGCTCAGGCCTTCCAGAATGGCGCCGATGCCGGCAGCGAGCCCGAACATGTCGTCCTGGGGCATGCCGAACAGTTCGGCGAAGACCAGCATTGGCAAGGCCAGCGCGAATCCCCAATGCAGGTCCACCGCCTCCCCGCGCTCAAGCGCGGGCGCCATGCCGTCCAGGCGCGCCGCGACGATGCGCGCGATGCTCGGCCGCAGGTTGTCGATCTGGCGCATGGTGAAATCGCGAGAGATCAGCCGGCGCAGACGCGTATGCGTCGGTGGTTCCTTCATCGCTAGCGTGGACGCCAGGAGATTGAGTGACAGGCTGGTCGCCGCACGCGGGAAATAGCGCGCCAGTTCGCCCGGCGCCGGTCCCCGAAACGCGTCGCCCGTGGCCTTGAGCGCCCAGAAGATGTCGGCGTGGCGGCTCAACAGAAAGAGGCCCGACGCCGCGCGATGCACCGGATCGTGCTCGCGCAACCACCGCATGAACGGATACGGGTCGTGGATGCACGCTGGCGACGCAAGTTCGGCGAAGGCGTCCCGGCATGCTGCCTTGGTTTCTTGCACGTCCATCTTGGTTACCTGTTGGCTGGCTGATCTGACCGGCGCGCGCTAGGCGCGCCGGCAAATTGCGGAGTAGATCGCGATTCCGGGCGGCGTCCGCGCGTCACCAGAGCACCGGGAACTCCTCGAACCCGCCAGTGATGATCTCCTTGCGCAACTTCAGTTCTTCGGGCGCCACGGCCAGGCGCAGCGCGGGAAAGCGCTGGAAGATCGAGCCGACCACCACCTTGAGTTCCAGCCTGGCCAGCGCCATGCCGATGCAGTAGTGCGGCCCGTGCGAAAACGTCAGGTGCGGATTTTCGTCGCGTCCGATGTCGAAGATTTCCGGGTCGTCGAAATGGCGCGGATCGAACGACGTCGCCGGCAGGCCGACCAGCACCTTGCTCTCCGCGGGAATATGCACGCCCGCGATAGTCACGTCGGTCCTCGGATAGCGCATGATGCCGTCCCAGCCCGCGCCCGGCGGGTACATGCGCAGGATTTCCTCCACCGCCTTGTCCACCAGGGATGGATCGCCGACTAGGCGTTCGCGCTGTTGCGGATGGCGGAACATGGCCAGCAGGCCGAATTCGATCTGCGCGACGGTGCTCTCGTGCCCCGCCACCAGCATGCCCGCCGCCAGGCCGATCGCCTCTTCCTCGGTCGCATTGCCCTGCTCGACCGCCGCGAGCAGATCCGTCAGCAGGTTGTCGCCCGGATCCTGGCGCTTGTCCCACATCTTGCCGCGAATGTAGGCGCGCAGTTCTTCCCAGGCCAGGCGCGACGCGCTGCGCGGGCCGCTTTCATGCTGGTGCGTCATCACTTCGTCGGACAGCCCGGCGAAAAAGGCGTGATCCTCGTAGAGCACGCCCATCAGCGCGCTGATGACCATGGCCGGCAGCGGAAAGGAGAGGTGGCGCCTCAGGTCGGCGGGCTGGGGCTGGGCCGCCAGCGTCTCGAACAACTGCGCGGCGATCGCCTCGACCTGCTGCGCGAGCACCTTCACCCTGCGGTTGCTGAAGGCCGGCGCCACGATCGTGCGTAACCGGGCATGCTCGCCCCCCTCGTGCGAGACAAGCCACCCCGGCGAACCGAGAATCACCGAATCCGGGGTGAATGCCGCCGGCGGCATTCCCGCGGGCCGAAACGCCGCGTCGGACAGCGCCGCCTTGGCCTCGTCGTAGCCTGTCACCCACCAGCCTTCGTGCCCGGACGGGAAGCGTACGCGGTGGATCGGACCGTTGGCGCGTAGCGCCAACATCTCAGGCGAGGGCTCGATGTGATCGACGCGCCACATCGGCAGCGTCGGCAAGGGTTGTTCGGACATGGTGGCACTTCACTCTCTAAGCGATGGAAGGGCGGAAGGCGCTGCGGGCAGCGAATGATTACGACGGCACGTAGACGTCCTCCGGGGAGTAGCCCGACTCGATGTCAAGATCGGCCAACGTGTAACTGTCTAGGCATACCGCGCGGCGAGATGCAGAACTTTATCCTGCGCCTTCGAGTTCAGGATTAAGGCGAGTGTGGTGGGCCCTTGAGTCGCAGCCGGCCATCAAGATTTCCTGCGCAAGCGTCGACAAGGTTGGCAGCCTGTTTGGGTACGGGCGGTTTCGCCAAGGCCCCCTTGCCATAGGATGCTATCTGATGCGGATTTGACATTATGCTTTTCTTTCTTCGTTCCATCGATCGCGGTGTCATCCACGAAATGAAGATCGGTCGTCGGCTCCCGGCTCCCAACGAAGGAGTTTCAAAACTCGTGCCAATTTGGCCGACCCAGCAGAAGAAAAACATTGTGATTGCTTTTCAGGGGATTAGCCTGAGGCAGACAAGAGCTCGATGAAATAGCCCGGTGTCGCGGACCCAACAAAGGCGACAAAACAGTGTCGGATAGTATACGGTCGTCAGACGCCAGACCGGCGACACCTTCTTTATTAGTTGTCCTGTCGTAGAATGATGGCAGGCGACCTGACCGTATTGACCCATAGGAGGGCTCCTGGTTGGCTCAGGGGTCACGTGCTTGCTCCGGGCGCGCTCGAGGCGGCTTGCGGGCTCGTTGCCAATGCAACACAGGCGATCCGCAACACCGCCATCTGGGGCGAAGCCGGCACGGCCCAAGATGTTCGGCGCTTGGGACGGCAACCTGATGACGGAATGGCATGTCCGCTATGGCGGTCGCGCCGTGATGATCTACTGGCATGTCGAAAAGGGCTCGACCTGCATTTTCTCGCAGCTCAAGCGCTGTTCGTCTTCGGAGGTCGCCGCGATGATCAAGGCGTTCTGCGACACTGCACCAACGTCGAGATCCAGCGCCAATATGTCGACAGCCATGGCCAGAGCGCCCGCGGCGTCCCTTTTGCCGCCTGCTCGGGTTCAACCTGCCGCCACGCCTGAGGGCGATCGCCTGGCAGAAGCTGGCGCTGCCAGGCCTGCGCGCTGAATTGCCAAATGCTTCCCATTCTTTCCAAGGTCCTCACTTGGGAGGAGGTCGAGCAGCAGTATGGCCACAGTCAATCTGGGCCGGCCAGAACGACATCGGAATAGTGTCCGGCCTTCGTTCATCTCGAAGAAGGGATGACCGACCGGTCCGTTTTTCGCGCATGCGGCAGCTCCATTGCGATCGCGGCAATTCGGATTGGCGCGGACGCCATGTGCTCCGACCCTGAGGGGCTGTCCCGGTCGACAAGAGCCATCGCTCAGCGGCGATCAAGTCATCGGCTTTCGGAATGACCGGCGACGCTTGGTCTCAACGACTATGCCGGTCGGGCTGTCGGCCGTATTCTTCGCCTTGAAGACGGCGGTTCGCTTCAGTTTTGGTTTGGGTGGCGCTTGAGGCTCTACCCTTGGCTCCGGCGTTTGCTTGCCCTTTTGTTTGTCCTTGCGGGCGCAAAGTAAAGCCTTGGCGGTCGCCGCGTCCGCATCCGAGACCATGCCGGCCGGCTTGCCATTGAGATCGATCCGTGCGGCGCCGGCATCCAGTCTTGCCAAGTATCTGGCCATCTTGGTATACGCCAGCAGGGCTCTCCTCAATTCATCATCAGACAGTTCGCCGTCGAGCACTCGAATGTCACGATGGATGCCGATCTTGAGCGGCCTGGGCGCTTTCGGATTGAACGCCGCAGGCCACTTGGCCGATAGATAGCGAAAAAGCTGTGCAGGCGATTTGCCTCGGCTACAGCTCAACATCATAAGCCTCGCCCCATTGTTTTCGTTTGCAATTCGGACCTTCCTAGCACGGATATATGCAATGATTTGGAAAAATGAGCATTTGCCCCGCAGGGCAAAGCAGCGGGCGCCTCCTCATTCGGACACGCGAAGTGCCTGGTGGGCCGAGCAGGATCGGCACCAATCACGCCGAGCCGTCCCGATAGAGTTCACAGCCATACATCAGGGTCGGTGGAATGCTGTTCTCCCATATCTCCGCCAGCTCATTGACCCTTGGCAGCGCATCTCAAACGCCGGCAGCGAAAAAGACTCGACGGCCCTCCGCGGAGGGCCGTCAGCTAGTAGGACCCAAAACCGTCGCGGCTCCTCTCACCCGTTCGGCTGTTCCGTCGTACCAGGGCGTCGCGTAGCGCGAAAGCTAATCAGGCGACCGTTCCGTGATCTCGGCCGGATCGACGCCGTCCTGGGACAGGAAGGCAGGCGAATGGCTGGCAAAAAGCGTTCCGCCACAACCCGGCGTCGATCACCAGAACCTGGCGCGGGCGCGGCGGAACTGCCGGGCGGCGGCCATTCCGGAATAGCTGCCGCCGATGACAATAGGCGCAGCGAAATTCAGAGGTTGTGGGCGACAGGCTTCGGCCTCCCATTCGATTGCCGACTCGGCTCATGCCTTGACGGGCAATATTCTGAGGATGTTTGCACATCACGTTCATGGTTGCCACCATGGAGATCGCCTCAGAAGCGGCGCCCAATCGGAAACATTAGCACCTCCGCGTTTTGGCTCGGCTGCTTGAACTCCTCGACGGCAACTGCCTCAATTAGCAGATCCAAGGCTTCGCGCCCCAACCCGGCGCGGTTAATGACGCTGGCCAAGGAACTCATGTGATGCCCTGATCAATCGATCAATCCAGTCCGGAAAGTGTAGTGGTAACATCCCAGTTGCTGTGGACCATCTTGTTGAGACAACTGGACCTTTCAAAACGCACTGTTCAAGCTTAGAGAGGGTAAGTCCAAAGCGCCGACCGGAGAGAAGCAAGGCCTCCCGAAAGATGCGCAACGCCGGGGAAGCAGAAGCCTCCAAAAGCGCGACTTCAACACGCCGAATAGAGAAGCAACCCTCGGACGCGCAGGTAGGGCGAGCCACCTCGCCGGCAGAAGCGGACACTCGGTCTTACCCTCTTCCTGTGCATCACGGCGCTCATGCGCTCACTACTGAGAGCACGCCGCCGACTCCTTGTTTCTCATCAGGCTTGCTGTGAGCTTTCAGGCGGGAAGTTGTGGCGAACTATTTGGCCACGTTTATGATCCCAACTCCATTTTCGATCGTAATATCGGTTCCAAATGGCCTTGAGAGCTTCTGTAGATGTGCCAGAATAGCTTCAGCCTCCGGCTGGGCAGCGAGACGCGGCACGCCGCGGTTGGCCAGCCTTTCTGAATAACCGAGTCCAACCGGAAAGAGCTTCAGTTCCACAAGCTGATTTTGCTCAAATCGGCTTGCGGTGTATATACTTTGATAGAAGGCCTCTCTGTTCGGCGGCTCTTTCTCGAGAGCGTCGACTCGAGCCCAGTCTTTCATCGACTCAACCAGCAACTCGGCAACTGTATCAACCCGCGGGTCTTTGTTGTACCGGGCGTAATAGTCTGCTCCCTGAACGGACTGAAGGTTGTCAAAAACGAAATGTCCCAAGCTATAAAAGATAGGCCGCCGTTTATAAATCTCGATACCTCTCAGTCGGTGCGGTCCGTGGCCGACATATGCGTCAGCCCCAGCATCGATCAAGGCTCGCGCGAATGATTGTTCGTAATCGGGCGGCTCCTGGCTCCATTCTCCCGGCTCATGCCCGTGGTTACTGACGATTAGGAAGTCTGAGTACTGCTTTCCCCCGCGCACATTTCGTAGGATCTCATTTACATCACGCGCGTCGGGCTCAAAGCTATAACCGACCTTTTCACCAGACTTGAACGTTGTCCCAGCGATGACGACTTGGTCTTCGTTTTCACAGCAAAGGGGGTCAGGCAACTCCTTGCGTATTTGCTTAAGACTCGTGAGCATCTCCGGTCGGATCACAACGCTATGAGCTAAACGAAGAGCTGCCAGTCCTGGGCGACCTGGCGCCTCACCAGCCGGATCGCCCGCCCGCGCCATCGGCGGGAACGTTGCAGCGAAGGCTACCAACGCCACTCGACCACGTGTAGTTTCGAGGTAGCGGGCAGCGCCAGCTCGGGCAAGATCCTCACCTACACCCGCGTAAATGATACCATTCTGATCGAGCACTCGGCCAGTCTCGCGCATACCTTCAAGCCCCCAGTCGAAGGTATGATTGTTTGCATAAGACAGGATGTTAAATCCCATTGCTTTCAACTCGGGTCCAAGATCCGGCGAAGCCACGTGATAGGAATCGCCGTTGACTTGAGGGCTGCCTTTGAACGCGCGGATGTCGAAGATGTTCGTCTCTAAGTTGCCGAATGTGACATCGGCATTCCGAAGTTTTTCGACAATTGGCTGAAAGCCGTTGCGCTGATTAGTCGTTACTGGCCGCCTCATCATGAGGTCCCCGACCGCAACCATCGTGAACCCATCGACGACGTTCGTAGCCGTCGAACCGACATTATCAAACTTTCCATCTTGCGCCATAAGTATCAAACCTCCGAAAGAGTAGAATGACGTAGAATGATTGAATTGGCTGCTACAGCCATTCCATTAGTTTAGGGTACCTAGTCGACTTTTGTAGATAGATAGTCAAAGGCTGCTAGCGTATGCGTCTTAGCAATATGCAAGAACTCATCGATGCGGACTAACTCATCAGCCGTTCCCATCCCCGTCGGAGATGGCCCGTAGACAAATGCCGGTATTCCTGCGTAGCGCCAGAGGCGCGCATCACATCCACCGAGGGCGATGATCGGGCTTGGCTCGACGTTGGAGACTCGCTTCGAATTCTCAATCAACGCACGAACCATTGGGTGGTCTGGTGGAGAAGTGCTTGCAGCGTCGTCGTCCAACACCTGTATCTCGGCCTCGGGAAACTTCGCTACGATTTCATTCAGACGGTCCTTTACCGTGAAATGCGGTACGTCCGGCGGAGTGCGGATGTCAACCTCAAATTCACACTCTGACGGCACCATGTTGATCTTAACACCGCCCTTGATCGTTCCCACGTTCAGCGTCGTCGACGAAATGATACTTGACGCGCCGTGCCCGTAGGCCTTGTCAATCGTAGCTGCGCTTTTTTGAAGCGTGATTGTTAGAGGAGTATCTGCTGGAGCGCGGATTTCTTGCAGCGATTGAAGTTCCGCTATTAGGGCAGATGCAATGGTGATAGGATTGCGGCTTAAATGAACGTAAGCTCCGTGCGCGCCCGGTGTTCGGATGCGGATCCTCGCCCAAAGCCTGCCTTTTTCACCAAACCGCACCGCGTATTGGCTTGTTGGTTCACCGCTAAGTAGGCAATCTCCTAGAACTTCTTTTCTGTGCTCAATGAGATAGCGCGCGCCCCACGGCCCGAATGTTTCTTCGTCTGAAACCACCGTAAGAACAAGTGAGCCTTTGAGATGCTCTCGTATCGCGTGGAGTTCCGCGAACGCAAAAACAAGCGCGGTTGTGCCAGATTTCATGTCACAGGCACCCCTGCCAAATATGCACTCGTCAGCCTGAACTGCGGCCCATGGATCATGTGACCACTGGGAAAGGTCCCCGACTGGGAACACGTCAAGGTGGCCATTCAAGACAAGCCGCGGCCCCTCGCCCCCTCCTCCACTAAACTCCGCGATGAGGTTCGGCATGCCTTCATTGGGTTCGACGACTTCGTAAAATATGCCACGCTCTGATAGAAACTGCAAAACGAGGTTCATAGCGGCTGTCGTGTTCCCTGGTGGATTGGGCGTGGGGGTCTGGATGAGACGGCGCAAAAAGTGCACCATCTCGCTCTCGCGATTTGAGAGACCGGAGAGAAGCAGATCTTTAATACTTGTCATTGTGCTGTTCTCATCTATCTCGTGAGTTCTCTATGATGCGACAAAATCGCCGCCGCAGTCGGTAGCCCGCATCCCACAGCCGAGCTTGGCTCTTGGCTCACCGACTGATGTTGATCCGTCACACCGCGGGCTTTTTCGAGCGACTTTCGAAGACGGCCGTATCGGGTCCGTCTGATCGTTGATCTTTGTCGCCCGCAGGCGACTTGTTCCGGCTCGTCAAGTTGATTTTATATCGCTCCACAGCTTCCAGCCGAGGTCTTACGACAGACCAAAGGCGGCGATCCAAAGCTAGCGCGAGTGTTTCAACAATGGCGGCAAGGCCAAGCAAGCTGTCCCAAGGCGACGAAGTTTCTACTTTCGCGCGAAAGACGTGCGTAGCCACTTCGGCGGCTTCTGACATCCACTGGTCAGTAAAAAGGATAACAGTACATCCTCGTTGAGAGGCGATACGAGCAGTCGTAACGACATCATCCTGATAACGCCGAACATCGAATAGGATGACAATGTCCTTTTTTCCAAGGTCAATGAGTCGATCAGCACGCTCCTGATTGACGGCCGGTAACTGAAATACAGCGCGTCTCATCTTACGAAGGTGATACAAAAGGTGTCCGGCGACAGTCTTAGTTAGATCCCCCCCCAAAACATTGACGCTTCGACGGTCGTCGGCGAGTAGCTCAATAACTTCGTCAACCACAGCAGGTTCGATTTCGCCCAGCGTCGCCCGAACGACTTCCAGCAGTTCATTTCCGAAGTCGCTGCCAACGTCTATTTTTGTTGGGCGCGGCCTTGTTAAGGGGAACTTTCGGCTGTCGTCGATCTCCTCTCGCAACGCTCGCCGAAAATCGGGATAGCCGCCAAAGCCAAGCTTCGTAATGAAGCGCAATACAGTCGGCGCGCTTACCTCAGCTTGCTCTGCAAACGCCGTCACACTCTCTAGCCCGATAGCCGGGTACCTGGCCAGAAGTACCCGGGCAACGCGCTTCTCCGAGGTGGTCATCGAGCTCATGGCTGCGGAAATGCGATCGGCAATCAATATTTGGGGGTCGGACATCTAAGCGGCCTTCCATGGCCCACTCCGTTGCGGGCCGAGTAGTTTATCGATCGCACATCCTGTAATAGATTGTACAGATCGCCGTCAATATCTCGTCCTGTGATTTCCGTGTAACGAGGCCGGAAGGGTTGGCACCAAGGCGAAGGGTTGCGGAAGGCGGTCGCCTGCCCCCCAGAATTGGTGCATTCTCGCGAGGAAGTCCGTCTCGACACGGTGAAGTGAAATGTACAGAAATTATTGTTGACAGCGATTAGTGAAAAATTCATAACAAAGATGAGGACGGCTTTTTTGAGCCGATCTCCAGCAGCAGGTCGCGGCGCTGTTGCACCACCGGACCCTGCTTCCGCAAAACGATCAATCAAAGGGGAATGAAGTTATGAAGGGAATATTGGGAACGATCGCATTCGCAACATCCATCATCGCGGTATCGTTCGCCTCATTGGCGAACGCCGGAGAGGTGCTCGACAAGATTCTTGCCGCGAAAACCCTTACCGTGGCTGTGTCTCCGAATTACCCGCCGAACTCGTTTCTGAACGATAAAGGGGAACTGGTCGGCTTCGATGTGGATATAGGAAGGCTCGTCGCTGAGCGCATTGGTGTTGGGGTCAAGTATGAAACGCCGGCATGGGACATCATCACTTCAGGCAGATGGCAAGGTCGCTGGGACATCGTCGTCGCTGCGATGGCGCCCACCAAGGATCGGGCGAAGATATTCAACTTTCCGGCCACCTACGAATACACGGTAATCGTCGCTGCCGTGCACAAGGATAGCAAGGCCACCAAAGTTCAGGACCTCGACGGGAAGCTGGTTGGCGCGTTGGCTGGATCGATGTCGTATGACTACGTCAGCCAGAACTTCAAAAAGGACGAGCTGATCGGGGTTCCCAATTTCGACTATCAGTTTAAGCCTGGTCAGATTAAGCCCTACGAGACGTCTAATAATGGTTTGGATGATCTTCGCATCGGTGACGGAAAGAGACTGGACGCGTTTGTCTCAGAAGACTCCGTCATCCTTGACGCTATCAAGGCTGGATATCCGATCAAGCAACTTGGGAGTGGCTTGATGTATGGCCCCGCTGTCATCGCCACTTTGCCTGGGGATGCTGAACTTGACCAAAAAATCACCGAGGCGATTAAGGGGCTGAGAGAAAGTGGCAAGCTGTCTGAGCTTTCAATGAAGTGGTTTGGACGAGACGTCACGACTGCAAAGCAACAGTAGTAACACAGAGCGGACCGTCAAGCGGTCCGCTTTGTCCTGGATATCAACTCATGTTGTACAACGATACTGTCGACTCGGAGGCGCTTGTTCACAGACCGTGGTTTGTGGCGATAGTCTTTGCAGTAGTTATGGCCATTTGCTCTGCAATAAACTTTACCGATACCTGGATGGGCGAACTGATGCGAGCGGTGATTGGCGAGCCATTGACCAGCGGGCTCTACGGTCGCTTTGCAACTGGACTTGTCCTCTCTTTACTTTTCTGCGCGAATGTTATTGTGATTGGCTTTATACCATTTAAAGCGCAGGTGATAACCGTCTGGGTTGAACTACTTCTGTCATTTTTAGCGTTCTTCAATGCGTTCGACCTAAGTCTGCCGTTTATCTGGGACAAGTTACCTATATTGTTATCTCAAGGGCTATTCACAACGCTTTACGTTGCCGCAGTGTCGATTTTCTTCGCTACCATTCTTGCCATCATTGGTGCTGTCGCAAAGCTCTCTGGAAACGGTTTCGCGTATGCAATCGCGAGTTTTTATACATCGTTCTTCCGCGGGCTTCCTCTGCTTATGCAACTGTATCTAATTTACTTGGGGCTTCCGCAGTTGGGCGTCGTTCTCGATGCCGTGCCGTCGGGTGTGCTTGCTCTCTCACTTTGCTACGGCGCATATATGACCGAGATCTTTCGTGCAGGTATCCAGAGCATCGATCGAGGACAATGGGAGGCGTCCCGGTCGATCGGCTTCGGATTTGGCCTGACGATGCGAAAAATTATCCTGCCACAGGCGCTTCCCGTAATTATTCCTCCGACTGGAAACCAATTCATTTCCATGCTGAAGGACAGTTCGCTCGTATCCATTGTCGGGGTTTGGGAGCTAATGTTCCTCGCGCGCGCGCTGGGCCAAGCGACCTTTAAACATATGGAAATGCTGATTGCGGTCGCTCTAATATACTGGATTCTCTCTGCCTGCATGGAAATCGTCCAGGCACGTATTGAGCGCCATTACAACAGGAGTAAAGTCAGGTGATCGGAGAGAACGCCATCGAGGTAAAACACGTATCCAAGTGGTATGGTGCATTTCAAGTCCTGCACGACGTTAATCTAACGGTGAGGAAGGGCGAGCGGATTGTTATTTGTGGCCCATCCGGTTCTGGCAAGTCCACGCTCATTCGGTGTTTCAATCGGCTGGAAGCCCATCAAAAGGGAGATATCACGGTCAATGGAATTTCCCTGCACAACAAAATGCGCGATATCGCTGAAGTGCGCCGCAAAGTCGGCATGGTCTTTCAGCATTTCAATTTATTCCCTCACATGACGGTTCTGATGAACTGCATGGCAGGCCCTATGTGGATCAATGGGGTTCCAAAAAAAGAAGCGCGTGATCGGGCTATGCATTACTTGAAGAAGGTTCGAATTCCGGAACAAGCGAATAAATTTCCGTCTCAATTGTCTGGCGGCCAGCAGCAGCGTGTCGCGATCGCTCGTTCACTCAGTATGCAGCCGACCGTGATGCTTTTTGACGAGCCGACATCGGCTCTCGACCCTGAGATGGTAGCGGAAGTGCTGGAGACCATAACAACCCTTGCGCATGAGGGTATGACAATGGTCTGTGTCACTCATGAGATGGGCTTTGCGCGAGCAGTTGCGGACCGAGTAGTCTTCATGGATGCGGGCCGCATTGTGGAGGAGGGTCGACCTGATGGCTTCTTCTCTGATCCTCAGCATGAACGGACGAAGTTGTTTTTGAGTCAAGTCTTGAGACACTAATCTTAAGTCATTGTTCCATCGATGACGACGACGCTCAACCCTATTCCGTCCTACGCTGTCGACGTTTGGGCGAGCATCGACGCCAATCGAACGCGGCAAAGCGGAACTGTTGGAGCGCGCGGACTTTCTCATCCCCAAAGGATAGGCAAGCCTCTACAGCCCCTTAAGCTAGGCATGAGACCGTAGCACCTTCGAAAGAAACGGAGTCAGGCCGAACGCTCCCATTTTTACAATATCGGCTATAACTCGGAGTGCTCTGCTAGCGCAGGGGCCAATGGTTATAGAACATGGGCCAATCTTATGTGCAGGAACTTACGCCCACATCAGCGATAGATCAGGCGGGCCGATCAACGAAAGGATCAAACATGGATAAATTGCCGCTAACAGTACCACCAGATCGTGCTTTTGGTAGTTTCCTTTTTTCTGACGTGACAACCGATTTGGATAATCTCGCTGCTGATATTGTCTTTATGGGAATTCCTTACGGTAGCGCATACGCGCCGGATTCGTTGTCAAACGATCAAACACGAGCACCTGATGTCATCCGGCAGGTGAGCAAACAGGCAGTATGGGCATTGGAGCGCTATGACTTCGACGTCGGTGGCCCCATTTTCGACAACCGTCCCATCAGAACGGCTGACGTTGGGAATGTGCCCTACGACATAGAAATCCCCGGGGGTGGACATTTTGCCAAAGCAGAAGAGGCGATGCGTAAAATACTGCGTGCCGGAGCTTTGCCGATAACTTTTGGTGGAGATCACGGTATCCCCAATCCCATCTTTCGGGCTCTATCTGAGCTTCATGGAGAGCCAATCACTCTAGTGCAGATCGACGCGCATATTGACTGGCGAGACGAAGTCAACGGAGTGCGTGACGGTCTCTCTAGTCCGATTCGTCGCGCATCTGAGTTGCCGCACATCGGCAATATCTTCCAAATTGGTATCCGGGCGCAGGGGAGTGGCCGCAGCGAAGAGTTCGAAGCCGCGGCGGCTTACGGTGCACATATCATTCCTGCATTCGAGGTGCACGATCGTGGCATCGATGCGGTACTCGATCAAATCCCTTCTAAAGGACGATATTACATCACGATCGATGCAGACGGACTTGATCCCTCAGTGGCCCCCGGAGTCGAAGGACCTGCGCCTGGTGGACTCACTTTTCACCAATGCAGAAGGTTGCTTCATGGGCTCGTCTCCAAGGGAAGAGTAGTAGGAATGGACATTGTGGAGGTTACTCCATCGCGTGATATTAATAACATCACGTCCATTGTCGCAGGACGATTGGCAGTTAACCTTATCGGAGCTGCCGTTCGTGCAGGCTATTTTGATAAGGCCTAGGAGAACCTGTGGGCGGGTGTCTGGACTGGCGTGTTGATCTGTGATTCTCTCAATCAGTACAATGGATTGAGGGATGCGATGTCACGTCGGCGCATTGGTCAGGAAAAGTTTGGTTTTTGCCGTTGATCGCGGCTAGCATTCGTCTTTGGATGCGCTTGCCAGACTGATTGACTGGGTGCCGATCGATCAGGCCCTTTGTGTGATTTCCTGCTCTTCGAAGGGCGAGCCTGCCTGGCCGCCAGAGGCCTTGTTCAAGGCGATGCTGCTGTCGATCTGGTACGACTTGTCCGACGTCAAGCTTGAACCGCGCCGGGTTTTCCGGAGGCCGTTTCGTTTGAGGCACGCGGCCATGGCTGGTTCTTCCAGCATGGCATAGCGTTCCTCGGCTTCGGCCGGCGGGGTGTTGCCGATGGGCTCCAGCAGCCGGCGATTGTTGAACCAGTCGACCCATTCCAACGTCGCGAACTCGACGGCCTCGAACGAGCGCCATGGTCCGCGTCAATGAATCACCTCGGCCTTGTAGAGGCCGTTGATCGTTTCGGCGAGAGCATTGTCGTAGCTATCGCCCACACTGCCCACCGAAGGCTCGACGCCGGCCTCCGCCAAGCGCTTGGTGTATCGAATGCTGACGTATTGGCTGCCTCTATCGCTGTGATGGATGAGCCCGCTTCCCTGCACGGGCCGCCGATCATGGAGAGCCTGTTCCAGAGCGTCCAGAACGAAGCTAGCATGCGCCGTCCGGCTCACCCGCCAGCCGACGATCCGGCGAGCATAGGTGTCGATGACAAAGGCGACATAGACGAAGCGCGTCCAGGTCGCGACGTAGGTGAAGTCGGAGACCCACAGCATGTTCGGCGCCGGGGCATGGAACTGGCGATTGACGTGATCGAGAGGGCATGGTGCCGCCTTGTCGCTCACCGTGGTGCAGATCGGCTTGCCACGGATGATGCCTTCGAGGCCCATGGCCTTCATCAGGCGGGCAACCGTGCAGCGGGCGACATCGAAGCCCTCGCGCTGCAACTGCCGCCAGACCTTGCGAACGCCGTAGACGCGGAAATTCGCCTCGAACACGCGTCGGACCTCATCCTTCAAAGCCTCATCCCACTTCGCCCGAGCCGACAGCCGGGAGGGATCGATGCGCTTGGCGACATGGTCGTGGTAGGTCGACGGGGCGATCGGCAGCACCTTGCAGATCGGCTCGACCCCATGCGCCTCGCGGTGATCGTCAATGAATGCGATCATGGCTTGAACCGGCGGTCGAGCTCCGCCTGGGCAAAATACGCGGAAGCCTTGCGAAGGATTTCGTTGGCCTGGCGAAGCTCGCGGTTCTCGCGTTCCAAAGCCTTGAGTTTCGTCGCCACATCCGTAGGCACACCGGCTCGCACGCCACTGTCGCGCTCGGCCTTCTTCACCCACTCATGCAGCGTCTGCGCCGTGCAGCCGATCTTGGCGGCGATCGACGACACCGCCGCCCACCGCGAGGCATCTCGCCTTCGTGATCCAGAACCAGCCGCACCGCACGGGCTCGGACCTCGGGAGAGAACTTGTTGGTCGTCTTGCTTGTCATGGCTCCACCTTCTCAGGAATTGGAGCCTCCTATCAACCCGGCGCGGTTCAGTCTCGCATGATACTCGAAGCCATTCTGTGATTCCTAAGCGCTTGCCGGGTTGGCCCATCCATTAGCTCGATTGCAGGAGCTACCAAATCCTGATTGTAGCCAACATCCTTATCGCCGCCATACATCGAATGGAAGTCAAGTCCGTAAACTGGCCTCAGCGATTCGATAAAGCAATGACTTGCCGCAATTTTAAATGTCACACCGCCGGAAATTCTTCGGCTAGCTACTTCTGCAAATTCGTCAATACAATAGACAACGGGATCTACTCGCCCGGACACCATAGACTGAATCCAACGCGTCTCAAGATATCGCTTTGTTGCCAGCTCAATTGAAGTGAGAGACGCATGTTCGAGCATCTGGTGTGCTCTGATTATCAACGTAGCTGCCGGCGATTCGTGAATCTCTCTGACCTTCACGCCTGACGCTCGTTCTTCCAAGTGGTCGTATAGACCGATGCCATGGGATCCGGCAAAGGTGTTTAGCGTCATAATGGCCTTCACGATGTCCGTAACTTCAGCCCTTCCATTCTCATCGCTGAATTCGAAGCGCACCGGAAGACCCCCTTCGAATTCAATAGACACGCGAGCCTGTCCGCTTGGCGAAGGCTGAAGTTTCACCCATGCGAGAGCCTCGCGAGGAAGCGGAAAACTTAAATCGTCGAGAGGCCCTGCCTCAATCTCCCGTCCCCACATGTTCTCATCGATACTGTAAGGGTTCTCACGAGTCGCCGATACGGGAATGTTATGTTTCTGGGCGAACGCGATCTCCCTATCGCGATCGAGTTGATTATTACGAATAGGGGCGAGAATTTTCACGCCTTCCAAACGGGACAATATCGCATTATCAAACCGAAATGAATCATTGCCGCGGCCGGTCGCACCGTGGGCGATGACCGCCAAATTCCTCTCCTTTGCGATCTCCACCGCACAATCGCTGACAATCTGTCGACTCAACGAAGATGCCAAAGGATGCCCGTCGAAGTAGCGAGCATTAAGCCGAATCGCCTTTGATATATACCTCGCATAGAAATCAGACTTTACGTCTTTGAATAGATATTCAGCTCCCAAAGTAACAGCCTTACCGCCGATTTCATCAAAGTTTTCAACTTGGCCAACGTCGCATGTTAACGCGAGCACTGTTCCATTAAGCTCGTCGCGGATATATTTAATGCAACATGATGTATCCAGTCCGCCAGAATAGAGCAGTAGGTACGACATTCCTCTTGGCGCATTCGCGGCATTTAGAACATAATCCGCTAAAGGCGGGGTTGAGTTGCCAAATAGTCTGTTGTCCATATTAATATCTCCGGAGTTAGTAGCAGTGATATATGTATCACAGTTGGATGGCATTTGTTGCGTTATAGTTTGGATTATTGACAGATATTTTTGTAGCGCTACGAACGGGATTATTAAAAATTAACGAAGATGTGATGTCGTTCAACTACCTAGTTTGGTAGGCCAAACTGCGAGCAGTTTTTGTTATGTGGCGTGAGAAGTCGGCTCGGCCATTCGACCATGTGGCCGGAGCAGACAATGCGGGCGATCTGGACAGTTCTGGAGATCTCCAGCCGGGGAAGCAGACAACACCCATCAGTCGGCTGATGGGTGCGATCTCCGCTGTCCGATCTGGTGCTCGTGCCCGTACAAGGTCTCGTCCACGCTCTGCTTGAATTCTTCCTATCCGTCCTTCGCCGGAGGAAGGATCTGTTCGGACTGTGGTCCATTCCTTGGAACCAGAGCCCCGCCGGTTTGTTTGGCAGCTGCAGCGATTAAGTGAGGGCCGCGGCCCAGGACCACCGTTATAACCTCTCGGAAAGCATTGAGACGCAGGGCCGTTGCGATCTTGACCACGTTCCATGTGCAGCGATTCGATTCGACGACGCAGCTTCTAGCTGGCAGTGCGAGACTCACCAAGATTGATAGGTGCGCTGTAGGGAGTATAACTGTAGGACGTCTATGTTTATCCGCTGCAAACCCCAGAAATCGGCTATCAAGCGAGTTCTCGCAGGAGTTATGTTTTTAACAAGGGTCGTCCGATTACAATACGTTCGAGCCGCGTCCGGGTGTGCAAAGTAAATACACTTTATCGTGACAGGTTACTATGGCAGCCAAGCACTTTCTCGATCTGTCGGCCGTTTCCGCCCACGATTTGGGCGGAATAATGAATGACGCAATGTGGCGGAGGGCCGCAACCAAGGCAGGCGAGGCTGACAAGCCGCTTACGGGCAAGATGCTGGGGATGATCTTCGAGAAACCCTCCACGCGGACCCGCGTTTCGTTCGATGTAGCCATGCGCCATCTCGGTGGCGAGACTCTGTTGATGTCAGCTACTGAAATGCAGCTCGGCCGAACCGAAACAATCGGGGATACGGCAAAGGTCCTATCGCGCTACGTTGACGCAATCATGGTTCGGACAACTGATCACAAGCGGCTTCTGGAACTGGCCGAGCACGCTACTGTGCCGGTCATCAACGGCCTGACTGACGACACCCATCCTTGTCAGATTTTGGCGGACATCATGACTTTCGAGGACCATCGCGGTCCGGTCCGGGGTAAGACGTTTGCCTGGACGGGTGATGGGAACAATGTGTTGCATTCCTTTGTCGAGGGCGCGGCCCGGTTTGGCTACCGTATGAAAATTGCCGTCCCGCTCGGTTCGGAACCCAAATATAGGTTTCTCAATTGGGCTCGGAATCAAGGCGCCAGTATCATGCTCTGCCATGATGCGGAGAACGCGGTGACCGAGGCCGACTGCGTTATAACGGATACGTGGGTTTCCATGAATTCGGAGGATAAGGCGCCCGGACGCAACGTCCTCCAGCCCTTCCAGGTGAACAAACAGCTCATGATGCGGGCCAAAAGCAATGCACTCTTTATGCATTGCCTGCCCGCCCATCGCGGCCAGGAGGTAACCGACGAAGTCATTGACGGACCGCAGTCCGTCGTTTTTGACGAGGCTGAGAACCGCCTGCACGCGCAGAAATCCATACTGGCGTGGTGCCTCGGCGCCATATGATCCGCAGCCCGGCCGCTGAGCCATGATTTGAAGAAATAAAGGTGTATTCGCAATCGCGGAAAAGTGCGGATTCAAGCCGTCAGACCAGTAAGTGCCGACGACCAGGCTGGAGCAACAGCTTTCGTGGAATTGGGCACCCACCCCCTCAGCTCTCATTCGCGGAAGGCTTACTCGCGCACGCGAGGATTCAGCTCCCGTTGGCCGGAGCCGTGTGAAACCGCGCCAGCTTCAAAATGACTGCCGGTCTTGGTGATCGACTTTGAGGCCCCATATGCAATCGCAATCACCGACGCGCCACGTAGAAGGGCCAGCGGCTCTTTTAAGTAGATAACCCCAGAAGAGTTGCGATACCCGCCGCCCGATTGGCGCAACCGACAGCGCCCAGATGACCATCCAGTGTGCGATCAGCCTGGGATCTCGTCAATCTGAATGGGCGACGGCGCGAACCCGGCTTGCGCCCTGTCGGCATTCTTCGTGAGCTTTGCAAGCGTCATCGAGCTCGGCCCCACCAAGCATGTCGTGAACTACCGTCACGTCATTCATTCCCTGCGCCAGGCCGCACTCGCCCACGCCATCCAGGGCGAGCTCGATGCCGGAAACGTGCCGACGCTTGACGGCATGCGCCCCCGGTTCGCGATCCGGCCTGTGTTCCGCCAGATCAGCCTCAATCTGGGTAAACTAGTCGATTACGACAGGCTTATCGGCAGCAGCGTGGAGGCCACGGCATGAGACCCAACGATCCTGTCGATACCCCGCGCTTGTCCCTGACGCTCACCGATCTGCGGCTGCCGGGCATCGCCAGGCCCTGGCACACGGCGCTCCGGTTCTTCGAACAGCCTCTACCGGGTTGAAAGGCAGGCGCAGGACGAAAAGACGGACTACGGCGAAACGCAGGCCGATAGCATTCGCCGCTTTCGCCAGAAACACAGCGTTCCCATTCTGAATGCACTCAAGCAATGGCTCGACGATATCGAGCCTCAGTCAGTCTGACCGGACATGGTGGACCCGCGACCATCTTTTTGAGTGGAGCCCCGCTCCTGGGCGCTTCCCGCTGTCCCCTCGCAGGGACCTCGCACGGGGACAACGGTCCCCGTCCTTCCTTCCGAGCTGCCGATTCCGACGCGCGTCGTGCAGGATCAACGCGGATCCGCATGCGCGGATCGCCGCCGCCCCCCTCCCCACTTCCGCACGAGCTCGGGAGCGGGGCTCCTGCTCCTTGGCGGGTAGGGGGGTGGGACACTTTCTTCCACGCTATGAGCAGGTGGGGCAATGTCTGGGATATGCTGCGATGGAGAGCTTCTTATGCTCGCGCGGCCCAGCCGCTCCCGCGTGCGCTCGCTCTTCGGCGAGCACCCAACGCCCCGTCCATCTCGGCCTCGTGCACCCCCTGCATCACCGCGCGCATCACCTCATCACCTCGTGCAATCCATTCGGTCGAAAGCAGAATGTCCTTGTTAGCTCCATTGGCTGTGTTCATCTGGAAAGCTGACCCAGACGACGTCATCGCGGCCGTCAACTTGGCGCTCTAGCGTTCTTCGATTCGTTCTAAAGATCACGCATTCAAACCACCAGATCAGGTAGTCCTCATGGCTTTGCTCCTGAGTTACGATTGATGAGTAGTGCGAGATTGCCAATTCGATCCCGGCTTAGGGCGCGTAGTATACGCCGCCGGCCGGGCGAGCGGCACGACTCTCCATCCTACTTGAATTCTAAACAAGGAAGCAACGTATGAAGCTCAACAGTTACGATGAATGGTCGCACCTGCGAGAGGTGATCGTTGGATCTGCGGCAAATTACACGTCACATGAACGCGAACTCTCATTCGAATATTTCTTTCTTGACAATCTAAAAAGTCGCCGCGAGTGGTATTACCCACGGGTTTCGTCGGTCACTGCTCCGGGAAATGGGCCTCGGCGCAAGCAACTGGCCATTAAGCAGCGATACGTCGATGAGTTAAACGAGGACGTCGACGGAATTGTCTCGACGCTGCAGTCACTTGGTATAATGGTCCATCGTCCCCTTGAACTAAACCCATCTACGACGGAAATTGAAACCCTCGCCTGGAGGGCCGCTGTGATCCCGGCGCTCAATGTCCGCGACATGTCCCTGGTACTCGGCGACGAGATCGTTGAGACGGCACCGATGATGCGCTCGCGTTATTTCGAAACGCAGCTGCTGACGCCGATCTTCGCCGAATATTTTCGTAAAGGTGCTCGGTGGTCAGTGATGCCGAGGCCGATCATGACTGATTCCTCGTTTGATCCCACATATGCACAACTCACCGATGGAGGGCTGATGGAATCAATTAAAAACCCGCAGTCTGCGCCTTACGACGTCGGCTTCGAGATGATGATTGATGGCGCGCAATGCCTACGACTTGGGCGAGACGTCCTCGTAAATGTATCAACCGAAAACCATGCGTTAGCCTACAATTGGCTCCAGCGCCATTTCGAGGGGCGATTCAGGTTTCACCGAATAGACCGATTGAGCGACAGTCACATCGACAGCATGGTCTTAGCATTGCGCCCCGGCACACTGCTAGTAAGATCAGAACAGGTAGCTGACTATCTCCCGGATGATTTTAAAAAGTGGGAACTGATAGTCGCTCCGGACCCTCAGGAAAATAACTTCCCAATTTATGAAAGCGATGATCTTATTCTAACCAGCTTGTACATCGATATGAACGTGCTGTCCGTTAGTCCCGAGATGGTGATCGCGAATGAAGCCAGCCCAGAACTAATTCGCCTCCTAGAGCGTCACAAGTTCACGGTTGTGCCGGTGCGTCACCGGCACCGCCGGCTCTTTGGAGGTGGGTTCCACTGCTTTACACTCGATACCGTGAGGGACGGTGGTCTCGAAGAATATATTTAATCGGGTGCACTGCAGGTGCTGTGGATCTGATCTGGTCGTCTAAATTGCGGCATCTAAAATGGATTTGCTGAGACGCCGTACCAGTGCGTGCTTGCGTTTTCGCTATTCACGTTGGTTGGCCTCAGGCTGGAGAGCTTCAATGCGAAGGGCGCAGCCTGCTCAGACAGCGACTCAAGCCATCAACGGAATGGCTTGGCTCAAAGCAAGTTTCAGCTGGGTTGGTGTAGCTGACGGCATTGGTCGCCGTGCTCGCCGGGCAGGGGCCGGACTGATCAGGCGTCAAAGCCACGGCAGCTCTTTGAAGCCACCAGCGCCCTCGAGCTGGAGCCCCACGGGCCCAGGGCATTCTCGGTCGACCTACGCGTCAGAATTACGATGCCGCTCCGTTGAGAAATCCTCTCAACGGGCAAGCGCCGCGCCAAATTTCGACTCCGCCGCAGCGATCCGGGCAGGCCTCGTTGAACCGCCGGATGACGCACTACTTGAGAAGGCGCTGGCAGTCATCGAGGCGAACCTCCGCAGACATTCAACTGCGGTTGCCGAAGATTTCGCATTTGGAGGGACGAATGCTCAAGGAAAATAATACAGCGGATCACGCCCCCTCTCCCCATGTCCCCAGCCCATGGGACGATTTCGATGGCCTTGCCTACTATTACCAGTACCGTCCAGAGTACCCTTCAGCCGTTCCCGAGCAGTTACGGGTCATGCTTGGGGCCTCGACAGGCGGGACGGTAGTCGAGGTTGGGGCAGGAACAGGCCTGTTTACACGTTGTATATCTAATGCCCTCGGCCCTGCCTACAGGATCATGGCCCTTGAGCCTAACAAAGATATGCGCCGGCACGCGGCCTCACAGACACCTGACGGAATGCCGGTCGCCTATATGGATGGAGTTGCCGAAAATCTGCCAGTCGCTGACCACTCGGTTCAACTGCTCACGGCGGCCAACGCTGTCCATCGGTTTAACCGCCCAGTGTTTTATCAGGAGGCGGACCGCGTTCTGATGGCGACCGGTCTCCTGGCGTTAGTGCAATACAAACCTTTCGAACGGGGCAGTGCTTTTGCCAGCGATTTTCTTTCCGCCATTGAAGATGCGCTGCCAACTTATCGGAGGCACCGGCATTCGAAACCAGAAGGCGGTTATGCGGAAATCGACATCAGCGGGGAACTGAAGCGTCTGTCAGCTTTTCAAGATGTAGAGATGAAAGCTTTTGTATATGACGAGCAGATCAACCTCGAAACATTCATGCGTCGCGCTCTATCCTTCACGATCGTTCAAAAGGCTGTGGTTGCAACAGGCTGCTCACGCTTAATGGCACAACTGTATGAGGTCTTCGACAGACATGCCAATAAGAAGCGATTGGCTGCAATGCCTTACGAGGCGGAAATGATCACGGCCCGGCGCGTCGATCAGGGACAGAGCTAGATGTGAGCTTTCAGGAGGTTGTCCATTCGGACCGAACCGAGGAGACTGGAGTTACCAGGCTTCAGCACTCAGCGGAGGGTCCGAATGAACATCCACAAGAATGCCCGTCTCACGCCGCTGCGTCGAGAGGAGATGGCGCTGGCGGTGATAGAAGGCGGTTTTTCCAAAGCCCATGCGGCGCGGATGTATGGCGTGTCGGCCAAGATCGTGGCGCGTTGGACCGAGCGCTACAAGGCCGCAGGTCGTGACGGCATGGCCGACCGTTCGTCACGGCCCAACGTCATGCCGGACATGACCGAACAGGCAGTGGCCGAGCGCATCGTCGCCTTGCGCCGCCTACGGCTGACCGGCAAGCACATCGCCATGGAGGTCGGCGTCTCGCCTGCCACCGTAAGCCGGGTTCTCAGGCGTGCCGGGCTGTCGCGGCTCAGGGATATCGAGCCGGCCGAACCGATCCGACGCTATGAGCGCGAGCATCCCGGCGAGATGATCCATATCGACATCAAGAAGCTCGGACGTTTCAGCCAAGTCGGCCATCGCATCACCGGCGATCCGCAAAAGGGCAAGTCGCGCGGCGCTGGCTGGGAGTTCGTCCATGTCTGCATCGACGATGCTTCCCGTATCGCTTTCTCGCAAATCCTGCCCGACGAGAAAAAGGAGAGCGCCATCGCTTTCCTCAAGGCGGCGGTGGCCTATTACGCCAGCCTCGGCGTCACCATAGCCCGCGTCATGACCGACAACGGCTCCTGCTACAGATCGAAGGCTTTCGCCAACGCCTGCCGCGATCTCGGCCTCAAGCACGTCACCACAAGGCCCTATACGCCCAAGACCAATGGCAAGGCCGAGCGATTCATCCAGACGGCGCTGCGCGAATGGGCCTACGCCATAGCCTATCCGACATCCGATCACCGTGCCGCCGAACTGCCCGTCTGGCTGCACAGATACAATTGGCATCGCCCACATGGCAGCCTAAAATCAAAAACGCCTATCAGCCGCCTCGCCTTGACCGAGGACAACCTGTTGAGGCTCCACAGCTAGAGCACGTCTGTTTAATCCGGTTCATATCCTGCGGCGTTAAGGTAGTTGGTCGACCGTGAACAATCCGTGTCCTAAGCCGTAAGCTGCTTCGGCCGGATGTGAAGCGCAGCGATCAAGAGCCACAAAAATTGCTTCAGCCAAGTGAGCAGGAGGGAGAAGTTGTAGCCGGCGGCCGCCAGGATGGCGTTGATCGCACCGCCCTGGGCATGGGCGAGGTAATTGCGACCCATTCTGTGTTCGCTCTTGATTTGGCCGATCACCGGCTCGGCAGCCGATCGTCGTCGCATCTGGCGCTTGATGGCCGGTGTCACGCGGCGCTTCTGACCGGCGGTGAAGACCCTTAACATATGGCTTTGCGGCGCGTTATGGCCGCGGTAGCCGGCGTCGGCGAGGATGCGCTGCGTTTCGGATCCGATGATCCGTTGCATGTCCGGGATGACCGTTGCCAAGGTATGGCCGTCATAGGGGTTCCCGGCGAGCGCCATGGCGGCGTCAGGTCGTCAGCCCGTATTTCCATCTTACGGGGAACAGCCACCTTCCAAGGATATGATTGGTTCTCTGGGCGACTCGCTCCCGCGATTACCCGATGTGGATGGCTCCTGCTCGGCGTCGCATTGCGCCATAGTCGGGAAGTCATCATCCCGCATAGAGGGGCAATCCGTGTCGGCGCTTGCCACAGTCGGTATTCGACCTCGCAAAGAGTGTCTTCCAGGTCCATGGTGTAGATGAGAGCGGTCGGGTTGTTGTCCGCCGCCAACTTCGCCGCAGTCAGTTGCTGGCGTTTTCCAGAAGCGTCCGCGATGCCTGACCGGCACGGAGGCTTGCGCAGGCTCTCACGACTGGGGGCGCAGGCTTCAGGGGATTGGCATGCGTCCGGCTGATGCGATCCGGGGCCACATGACGGAGTTCGGTGTCCCGCACTCCACCGGAGGCAAGCAGAGGGTGGGCCGGCTCTCGAAGATGGGCAACCGTTATGTCCGACGTTTACTGTATCTGGGCGCGATGGCGCAGATCATGCTTAGACGCCGTAGGTTCAAGAGCGAGCCGGGATCGGATTGGCTATCAAGCATGTTGAACCGGAACAAGAAGGCGAAGGTCGTCGCCATCGCCTTGGCGCATCGCATGGCAAGAACAATCTTCGCCGTCCTCAGGGACGGATCGCGTTACGAGCCGCAGGCAGCCTAACGGGCTCTCGGATTGGTCAGGGAGAAGTGAGGTGATGGCGAACAAATGGAGACGAAGAACCAGGATACCCAGATCAATCCGAAGCGCCTCGAGCGCGCCATCCGCAAGGGACTCGACGTGGCACAAACCTTGTTGGTGGCAATCGCAGGTCATGGGCGGTGGTGGCGAGAACCGAGCAGCAGTTGAATGGTGCGCACGTCAGCGCCGGCCTCCAACAAATGGACGGCAAAGGCGTGCCGTAGGCTGTGCGGCGTGACCGGCTTGGACAAACCGGAGAGGTCGTGCGCTTTAGCACACGCATGTCGCACCGCATCCCTGGTGATCGGCTCGCCGGCGCGGTCGCCGGGGAAGAGCCACGCCACTGGTCGGCGCACCTTCCAGTAGCTGCGCAAGATTTCCAGGAGTTTGGGCGTCAGCATCACGTAGCGGCCTGCTCGACACGGACGACCATTCTCTGGCTGTCGCTGTCCGTGGGCTTCAGCTGAATCGCCTCCGAGATGCGCAAGCCGGCGGCATAGCACGTGGTCAGGATCGCGTGATGTTTGATGTCGAGCACACAGCCGAGGAATTGTTGAACTTCCTCGGGACCGAGGATGATCGGCAGATTTTGCGGCTTCTTCGGAAGCGGCAGAACCTCTTCAGGCGCCCAGTCCCTTTCGAGCGTCACGCTGTAGAGAAAGCGCACACCGCAGCGCTGGCCAGAGCCGAAGATGCGGCCGCGCGCGCTGCGCTGGTCGAGGCCGAACTGGCGGTCGCCAAAGCCAAGGCATCGGATGATGCAGCGCTGATCGCACATCAGCATCTGAGGATCCGGAAGCTGCAGCGGGCGCTGCATGGTCAGAGTTCTGAACGTTCCGCCCGCCTGCACGACCAGATGGAACTCACCTTAGAGGAACTTGAGAGCACGGCAACGGAAGGCGGAATCGCCGCCGAACAGGCCGCGGCCCGGACCACCGAGGTGGCGCCTTATGTGCGCAAGCGACCGACGCGCGCCAGCCATTTCCCGAGCATCTGCCGCGCGAACGCGTGGTCGAGCCGGCACCGACCGCTTGCCACTGCTGCGGCGGTCATCGGCTACGCAAGTTGGGTGAGGATATCACCGAGACGCTTGGTGGCGCGGCAATGGAAGGTGATCCAGCACGTGCGGGAGAAGTTCACCTGCCGCGACTGCGAGGCGATCAGCCTGGCTCCGGCGCCGTTCCACGCGACCCCTCGTGGCTGGGGCCGGTCCCGCCTGCTGGCGATGATCCTGTTCGAGAAGTTCGGCCAGCATCAGCCGCTCAACCGCCAGGCCGAACGCTATGCCCGCGAAGGCGTGCCGCTCAGCCTGTCGACGCTCGCCGACCAGGTCGGCGCCGGCGCCGCGGCGCTGATCCCGCTGTTCAAGCGGCTGCTTGCCATCCTGCACATGCTCGGCATCCACTCATTATCGATCACGATCAGTCGACATTGCCTGTTCATGGAACTCTCTCCTATACAGCTCTACTGTTTCAGCCCTTTCACGAACAACGGCTGAAAGGCGATGATCAAGAGCCAGCGCGATCGACTCGACAATAGCGTTGAGGCCCAATAGACTTTCCCAGGAGGAAGACGTCACGACTTTTGCTCGAAAGACATGCGTTGCGACTTCGGACGCTTCTGACATCAATTGATCGGTGAACAGGACAACGGTGCAGCCTCGCTGAGAGCATATACGCGCTGTCGTCACCACATCAGTACGGTGATGCCCGGTGTCAAACAGGGCCACAATGTCCTTCTTGCGGAGATCTATTATTCGGTCCACGCGCTCTTGGACCGCGGCTGGTATCTCAAAGACTGATCGCCTCATCTTTCTAAGATAATATAATAGATGGCCGGCGACAGATTTTGTTACGTCTTCTCCTAAGACGTGTATACTGCGCCGATCATCGGAGAACAAATCGACCACCCGTTCGACCAAAGCAGTGTCGAGCTCCGCCATCGTCGACCGCACAACCTCCTGCAGTTCATTGCCGTAGTGGCTCCCCGTAGCTAGAACTTTAATCTGCGGGTTCTTTATTCGGTGATTTTGGCTAACCTCTATCTCATCACGCAATGCGCTGCGAAACGTCGGATATCCATCGAAACCGAGCCTTGCGACGAAGCGAAGCACGGTGGGTGCGCTGACTTCGGCCTTCTTAGCGAATTCGGTCACGCTTGCCAAACCGACTGTTGGATATCTCGCAAGGAAAACCCGTGCGATGCGTTTTTCCGAACTGGTCATCGAGTTAACGGCCGCAGAGATGCGATCAGAAATCAAAATCTGCGGGCTTTCATCAACTTGCAACCTTATCCTCATGCGGAACCACCTTCGGCCATCGGAGACCACTTAATGGGGTCTGGTCGAGCAGCTTGACCAGTAACCCTCATCGATCGCTTCTAGTCAGCTCAGATGCGAGATTGGCAAAGTATCACCATCGACTCCATTTGTGCTTTCTCCAGATCGGCGGGCGCGCCATGCTTCTCGACCGGCCCAGTCGCCAGATTCACGAAATCGCAACCCTTGACTATGGAGGATATGGACACGAAGGGGGTGAGTTGGCCGTGGATACCCTGGGGGTCCGGCTCGACGGCTCAGGGATTGAGTGGTCCGGGACACCTTGATCCAGTCCGAGGAGATGAAAGATCAAACTAATCAGGCCCTTTTTCCGGCAAGCAGCGACCTCGGTTTCCATGAGCGTAGACATTGTATGATTTCTCTTCCCCGCGGTAAGTACGGAGGTCTGAGCACATGCCGTGCCAAAAGGCGAAAGCCACAAGAAAACAGAAGGATGGGTCTCGGACCGCAACTCTAAATGTTGGATTTGGCATAAAACGAGTCGCGCGAACGTTCGATTGCTTACGTGCCCGGGTGGGTAAGCGCTCTTTCCACGCACGTTGACGTCTCTTGTGATGACCGATCCCTTTCAGACGAATGCGACGCGGCCGGCCTGCTTCGCCGTTGCCGCGGCCGCGGAAAGCGCCAGCCGCTGCCGCCAGGCGCCGGCCCACCGCTTCTGCCGGCGGACCGCCGCGTCGAGCGCGCCGATGGCAGCGCCGGCGGCGAGCGCGACATCCTCAAGGGCATTTAGCCCCACGCCTTTCCCGCAAGGCTTTGCGCATTCGGGGTGGCCCGGCGCAGCCAGGCCGGCACCGTTGCCATCGGCGCGGTTGAAGGGGCACCGGCAAGCGTGGCGTGGTGGTGCGGAGAGGGTTTGTCACGCAGAATGCAAGCACGATGAATCATGGCGGCGCTTTTGGCAACAAAAATGGGCAAAAAGCGCTGCTCCTGTCGCGCCGATAACTCGAATGATAATTGCCTTATCAGTCGCTTAACTCTACTCTTTCCACTCGCAACAAGTTACCTGGATAACATCACTCGGCGGGCACACCCGGACGACGGTTCGGTGCAGCCACTCACGTCAATCCGGACAGTCCCGTCTTCTCGTCGCGACTATCCCGGTACCCGGAGTTGGTCACGGCGACCTGCTTCCGAGCCACCTTTCGAATAGGCCGAGCTCGGATCACCAACTCTAAAGCTCCGCGTGATTGCCTATTCGATAAACCCTCCGTCAAGATTGCAGCGGCTAGAAGCCGCCGCAGCCAAACCGTCACAGCGCCCGCCCAATCGAACCTGAAATCATACCGGCCGGCGGACTTGCAAGGGGGCTGTCAATGGAGCAGGCGCGTGAAAGAGCACATGAAATAGGTGTATCGCCAATATTTTCGTATTGCTCTAATCGATTATAGTTGTGAAGCGCAATTTCAGCCCGTTTACTTGCCGCTCAAGTCACGCATAAAAGAAGGTAGCACCGATTCGGTAGCTTATCCCCTGTCTTTTGCGTACTCGCGGCCCGTGGCGCCGAGTGGACGATTGAAGATCGCCGGTCTCACTAGCAGGTGGGCACAAGCGCCTGGGGGCGGTTGGCAAGCCACAGGAGTAGGACAAATGTCGAAGGATTCGGGTAAGGGCGATCACGGCGGCGGGCCAGGCAAGATCGAGATCACGGTGGTGGTGAACGGCCAGCCCACGCAGGTCGAAGCCAATCCCAACCAGCCCCTTCACGTCGTTCGTGCCAAAGCCCTTGAGAACACGCAGAACGTCGCCCAGCCGGCCGAGAATTGGGAATTCAAGGATGAGGCCGGCAACCTGCTCGACGTTGACAAAAAAGTTGGCGATTTCGGTTTCGCGAACATTGTGACCCTGTTCCTCAGCCTAAAGGCGGGTGTAGCAGGTGCCTGAAATCCAGACTGTGGACCCTGCGGTCTCGCGAGCGAAATTCGATCGGCATATCGGCTGGTTCCAAACACAAGCGGGCGCTTACCGGGCTCAGGGTTGTTTCCTGATCGAGGCGAGATTCCCTACTACCTTCTTCATCTTCGCACCGCCCAAGATAAGGCCACAGATAATCGGTGCAGCTGTCGAGATCGACTTCTCCAATTACGACCTCCGACCTCCGTCGGTAGTCTTCGTCGACCCCTTTACCCGCCGGCCGGTTGCCCGCAAGGATTTACTGCTAAGTATGCTCAGACGACCGCATCTACCCGGAACCCCACCGGATATGATTTCGGTCCTCATGCAGCAGAAAGCTCTGTCGCCATCGGACTTCCTCCAGGCCAACAGTGCGGAACATACGCCATTCCTGTGCATGGCAGGCGTCCGGGAATACCACGACAATCCAGCCCATTCAGGTGACTCATGGCTTCTCCACCGGGGTTCTGGCGAAGGCTGTTTGGCCTTTATCCTGGACAAGATCATCAAGTACGGGACCGGCCCCGTGGAGCAGATACAGTATCAGTTCCAAATCTCAGTGGGAGCGATGGTAGTACCCCCATCCGCCATCCCGGAATGAGCGTTTTGATGGATGTAACGACAGTGACGCTCCCGCGCCACTGCATCTCGACTGTGCATGCGCATCTGCGCTCGGTCGGTCGCGAGGGCAATGAGGGGATGGCGCTCTGGGTCGGCGTTCAGCAAGACCAGCATTTTGCCGTAACAGAGACCGTTATCCCGGCGCAGCGTCACATTCGGACGGGCGATGGTGTTTGCGTGATGGTTCCGGCCGAGGAACTGCACCGGCTTAATGTCTGGCTCTACAATAGCGGCCTGAAACTCTTGGCCCAGATCCATAGCCATCCGGGCCGAGCCTACCATTCGACGACCGACGATGCTTATGCGGTTGCTACCACGGTTGGGTGTCTGTCGCTGGTAGTGCCGAATTTCGCCCGCGAGCCTTTCGATTTTGCTCGAGTCGCCGCCTATCGGCTCGACGGAAAAGCCAACTGGAATGCGCTCCCTTCCGCGGCACTGTCGCGAATGATCACAATAACGAGTTGAACAATGGCACTCGCTAACTTCATCGACCGCGCCGCCACGGCGGCATCTCAGGTCCTAGCCGATTTTCATCTGGAGGACTTTAAAGCAGATCTTGAAAAGCAGGTCGTGGCCGTCGCCTTTGACGATCAAGCCGCTTCCTGCGCCGAAGGCCAGGCGACACTAGATCTTGCGGTGAGGTTGCTCGCCAGGCTCTATCCAGTTCTGGCGATATTCCCGCTGGGCAGCGCGGCAAGCTCTCAAGCCCAAGCGCTGGAGCGCTTGGCAAAGTCGATAAATCCAAAAGTTGGCATCCGGCGTTCCGGCAAGTCTGCCACCATCTGCGTAGTTGCAGGGGTGACGCGCCCACCACTCCGGTGCCCGACCTTTTTCATGGGATCGGACGGTTGGGCGGCAAAGCTGTCGCGTACGGACCCGGTGGGCTCCGGCTCGAGTTTGCTGCCCTATGGAGCTGGCGCCGCCAGTTGCTTCGGCGCCGCCAACGTCTTTCGAACCATCTTCGCCGCCCAGCTGACCGGCGCCGAGTTAGACGAAACCATCGACCTCTCGTTATACAGCTACGACAAGACCAAAGCCGGCGAGGCAGGCCCGATCGACATACCTGTCGACCTTGGCGAAACGCACCTCGTTGGGCTCGGTGCGATAGGCCATGGCTCGCTTTGGGCGCTAGCGAGACAACCAGGTCTCACGGGTCGTCTGCATGTAATCGATCACGAAGCAATCGAACTCTCAAACCTGCAGCGCTACGCCTTGGCCGGCCAGGCGGAGATTGGCATGTCCAAGGCGGTTCTTGCAGCCACCGCCTTTAGATCGACGGCCCTTGGGGTCGAGGCGCACCCGCTGACGTGGGCAGAATATGTTGCGCGCCAGGGCGACTGGGTCTTCGACCGAGTGGGTGTGGCGCTTGACACCGCCGCCGACCGTCTGGCGGTCCAAGGTGCTCTGCCCCGATGGATCGCGAATGCCTGGACGCAGGAGCACGACCTCGGCATCTCGCGGCACGGGTTCGATGACGGCCAAGCTTGCCTTTGTTGCATGTACCTGCCGTCCGGGAAATCCAAGGACGAGCACCAGCTGATTGCCGAGGAACTCGGAATACCGGAAGCACACGAGCAGGTGAAAACGCTCCTGCAGACCAATGCCGGAGTTCCCAACGACTTTGTAGTTCGGGTGGCTACAGCGATGGCTGTGCCGTTTGAACCGCTAGCCCCGTTTGTTGGCCAGCCCCTGCGTTCCTTTTATCAGCAGGCTATCTGCGGCGGTCTGGTGTTCCAGCTCAGTGATGGAAGTCGCCGCGTTCGAACCGTGGTTCCGATGGCCTTCCAGTCAGCGCTTGCCGGGATTATGCTTGCCGCCGAGCTCGTCAAACATAGCGCCGGTTTTCCCGTGGGCCCGACGACGAGCACTCGGGTGAATCTTCTGCGCCCACTTGGCTCCCACTTGCACGATCCGAAGGCCAAAGATTCCAGCGGCCGCTGCATCTGTAGCGATGACGATTTCATTGCCGCTTACAGGCGCAAATACGGCAAGCGCGTTGAACAGCTAAGCGATGTCTCCGCCCCCTAAGCAGACGCGGATATCTCGATCCCAGGGCCGGCGGCTTGTGCTCGTGACGAGGGCGAACTACACGCTGGGCCCGCTCCTCTGCCGACCTATCGTCCATGATATCCCCTCCCCGCTCACGATCCCGGACACCTTCTTGCCGATGTGCCGCTCGAGCACCGGCCGCCATGGTACCAGCGTGAATTCGCGACTTTTCAACGACGGCATATTTTCCGCTGGCGAGCTCGACGGACCGGCGTAGCGTACCCTCTACTCGTTCTCCAGACCGGGCTTCGACACAAGGCAGTCCCGGCAACACGGTTCAGCTCGCGCTGGCAGCATCGCAAGCATGTTGGCGCGGTAGACGGACCGATTCTGCTCTTCATGCGCGAGGCCTTGCGCGATCAGCCACTGCCGCCGGCGGACTTGCGCTTCCCGTACCTCACCGCCAAAGCCGGAGTTGCGCAAGGCCTCCGGTCGGTCGGCAACGAGCGGCTGGTCAATCCAGGTGGCGCCGTCAAAGCTGACCTGTCGCTCCAGCGAATCCGCAGCGTGATGCGCCTCTTTGCGGATCGACGAACACCCCGCCATCATGACTCGGGTAGCGTGCCGCCCCTTCAACCTGCGTCGCGTGCCGAGAGAAATCCCCCGCGTAACCAAGCAACGAGTTCGATGGTGTTAGCAAAAATCTTCTTGCATCCTGCAATAATCATGGGATTGTCGCCGGAGGGTAGCAATGTGCGATCATCGGTCTTGAGACCAAGGCACACCTTGTTGAGCGCCCGACCGTAGCCAATTTCAAATGCCACGCCTTCATCAATCGTGCGACCGTCCAGTACAGCAACGATATAATTGCACCTCCTAATCGCATTGATGTCCGCCTCAAACACCAATTGCCTCGCAGCCTCCAATGGCATCCCTCCATCGACTAGATCGCGCATGAGCTTTCCGTCGCGTTGAGGAAGAAAAACGTGCGCCATAGGCTCAAGAAGGCTTGTCAGCCGCTCATTGAAGCTGCGCTCAATGTCATTGAACAGTGGCGCTGCCAGATAGATACGCATGGACGTTCGAGCATCATTCATAGCGGGCGATAATCATGTTGAGCTCGGTCGGTTCATATTCCTCGAATAGAACGTGCCGAGCCACCTTGCGAGCAACGTCACCTGGACTGTTCTCATCGGTTGAGAGGACAAACGACGGATTGTAGATCATTTTGAGGGTCATAGTCTGTGCATCAAAATAGGGTTGCTTGCCCGCCTCCTCCGGAGGGCGACCTCGCGCCATATTTCGCTTCACTAGCGTCTTGGAGTCCGCCTCGATAAAAATGATCTCTCCTTTCTGAAGAGGCTGATCTCGAGTTACTAGATCGCGCAATGCATGAGACTTTACCTTGTTCTCGTCATCGCCTTTAGAGAAGGCATAAAGATCCAAAGGGGCACGATCCATAAAATGAAGCCCCGCCGTCGCCGCATGCATACGGCGATTCTTCTCCTTCAGTTCAGAATATATGAATTGATCTACGATTTTCTGCTGATCTTCAGTGATCTTACTTGACGCCATATACATTTCACGAGGAGGTGGCCGTGTCCATTCTTCGTGTGTTTGAAAGCATCGCAAGTGCTCGAGCAATGTCGATTTCCCGGAGGCGACAGGCCCCACTATATAATAGTGATACCGAGAGCGCCGATCCTTTCCAAGCGTTTCCACGGTTTCGCTGAACCCTCTTTCATCAAGATTAAGAATATCGAGAAAATCTCTGATCTCAGCAGACGTGAGAAATATCGTTACCAGGTTATAGAGCTTGAGATTGGCCTCGAATATGTCCTGTCTTCGCGCCTCTGATAGGACCCCTTCTTCTTTAATCCAGTATATCATATAGTGATGGTTAGCTGGGCTCTTATCCCGGTTGAGGCGTAGGTAATTTTTGAGTGAGCTATCGGCAAGCAAATGACCAATCAACAGCATTGTGTTTTGAACAAAGCGAAGGAACAGATACTCAGAACTGACACCGGGGGAACGTGCACGAGCATCCGCGAAAGAATCTTCCGTGAATATCAGTTGGGGGCTGCGCTTCTTAAGGCTGACACGGGGCAATATTCCATTGACGTGATAAACTGTCGTCAGATTCCCTCGATCGGTAAGAGGCGGTTGCCAAGTGACGCTTAGGGCGTTACCGGACTCGCTGCCAAAAGCGCTTTGCTTTACCTGCTCCCCTATCGCATCAGCCAGAAGATCGTCGAAGTTGAAATTTATTACCAGTGATACTTTGCGAGACAGATCACGCAGCTGTGCGAGATAGGGATGCGTTTGTATGACCTCGGCGATTGTTTGCGGGACCTTCTCATAGATCGCCTTGTGAATAGCGTCGCCCCATTCATATTCGACCGTTGCGGACCTAAGCTCTGCCGGCTCCGTGACAGGACATGCCCCCCTGAAGCGATGATAGATGATCTGTCCGAGATATTCAGGTTGGAGTCCCGCCGCAACGTGTGCTGCTAAATCATCAGGGAGGCCGCCCTGAATCTCCGCAAGCCTTTTCAATAGATCCTGCCACCCGGGCACCTTGGCGTCGATTGAAATTCCGGCTCCAGTCACCAGGTTCAGCCGTTGCAGTCTCAGCCTCTGGTAGAGGTGGCACAAAAATCGCGGGAGACGCGGCTGTCGCGCGATGGCGGCATGAAGGTCACTAACCATTATTCAGACCTCGAAATATCGAGGCGACTGAGCCCGCTGCGGCTGGATCATATTTCCCCCCGATCCCACGGATGTTCCATAGTCCAGATTGGCGGATTTGCGCTACAGGAGATTTGAGGCCGAGCCAGTCAGGACCGGGACAATCAATTGTGCGCATTGATTCGCTAAATAGTGCAATCAACTGCATCTCGACCTTAGCGCGCAAGCTTTCCTTGCTAGGTTCGTCATCAACTTCAAGCAGAACCACCTCTAAGTCCTGAAGATATCGCGAGACCGCAAGCTCATGCGCAATCTCCAAACTCTTCACCTCGGGGCGCGCGTCCTGACCCTCACCCCAAGTCGCAAGGCTGCCATGGCCGGGGCCGGCCTCCAGCATCGCTATACCAATGTGCAGACGGAAGATGGAGCCACGATGGTTGCCGATCTGACTGGAAGGTCCCAGGTGATTGCGCAATCGACCCCGCAGGGAAGCCTGCGAGCCAGCGCTAACTGCGTGGGTACCGATCCGCACCACTCGGAAACCAGCGCCTCGGAAGTTCCGTTCGGCGCCGTCCAGGAATATGTAGACCCCGCGTTTTGGCACGGATCTCGATGAAAGTTCCCTGAACGAGAACACACGGTCCGCTATACGCTCTTCACCAATCCAATTATAGAGCCGATCCAGGTCCTGTATCCTTGCGGCCATTCGTTTTGCTTCCGCTAGCCAAATGGCGTGGTCAGAGTATTCAAGGCCCAACCAGGGCGCGACGATATCCAACGGAGAGGCCCTGGCCCTGTTCAGCTCCAGCAACGGCATACTGTATTCGTTAGCAGCAAGCAGCGTCACCTGCCTGCTTTCGGCACGAGCAGCAAGCGCATCAAGCACCTGCTCAGCCCAATCGCGTTGATTGGCTTCAGGCAGATCGGGGAGATGGAGATCATACGGCGCGATAACCATCTCGCCCGCGACGATCCCGTGTTTGCCCGACAAAATTGCGTACGGCGCGCCGAGCGATCGAACAAGATTGATGCAACTTTTGAATCGGTCCGAAGTATAGAGCTGATCTGCGGGGGCGGCTTCTTGGCGCTTCTTTCGGCCGCAGCCAATGACAATGAGTGGAACGACGCCGTTGCGACCGAGCACAGCTTCTCGGAGAAGCATTGTCGGAGGCTCGAACAGTTCGCCCTGCATCACGCCAATCCTCTGGCTGCAGGATCATCCGCGGCTTTCATGCTGTGGAATGGCTTGGCAATAGCGAGTCGACAAAGGAGCAGACCAGCCGTTAACGCCACCGGGGTCCGATCGACAATGATTCGACGAATCCTTGCGGAGCCTACGTCATGGCTATCACGCAGTGATCGACCGACCTTTAGCTGAACAAGCCTGTGATAAACAGGAGCCCCAGCGGCATACGGCTTTTTGGTAAGGCTCGCGCACTGCCAAGGAGCACCGGGCTGCGTCCGTGTGCGTGTAAGATCGGGTGCAAATCCCATGCGCCTAACTACAGCCGATCTGTTTGTCGCCACCGAACTCGCCAAGGCTGCCGCGCCGCGTGGCTTCTTAGCCGATAGGCCTACTCGTGCGAAAACCGGGCTGACTTGAACATCGAGGATAGGCAGCTCAGCCGGCAACGTGGCGATGCCCCCCAGACAGTCCAGGACCTCCTCATGCTTACGACTCTTGGAGATGGAATTGGGTTTCCTGCCGAGGAGAGATGCGGATTCTCGGACGCTCAAACCCGTCTTGCCAAATCCGTCAATAGAGTCATCATAGGACATGATCGAGCACAGCTTCTCACACGGTTCTGTGATTTTGCTGCATTGAATCATGTTCCCCCCTGGACGCTCAAGGCGCTGCTTGACCGGCTCGTGTGACCCCAAAGATCATGTAATTGAGAGCGATGGGGGAAGCGCCGCTGAGCTTGGGAGCGACAGTTCCGCTCTGCCTGCTAAAGACGAAATCGCTCCAATTCCAGCCGACCTCATTTGTCTGCACAACGACATATGAGCCTAACCGCAATTTGGCGGAAGTGGCAGTTTTCGAGAAATCCAAGCCCAGACCGAATGAAAAGACAGGCCGGTTGTTGCCTTGCTTCTCGATCGCACGAACAACGCCCTTGGCGAGCTGAACGAAGGGCACTAGCACGGGCTGCGCGGTGGTCAGAAGCGATAGCCCTTCCTTGAAAGCAGAGTTATCCAGCGCTTCCACCAGCATGTCGGTTCCGCCGCTGCGAACGTTGATGGTGCGCCCTTCGAAGCTCAGGCCGTCGTTGCCAATGTTCACTCCGACGAAGATGGGCAAGCTTAGCAACGGGGCTGCGCTACCGTCAGTGGCGATGGTCTTCAACGCAAATCGCATCTCCTCCGACTTGCTCCCAGCCTGGTTCTTCCCCGTAAATTCGCACAGTATCTCGTGGCGGCCGGAGCCCGGATAGTTGTGAACGTAGAACCGATCGAGGGTGATTTTCAAACTCGCGCCTTGGAGCTTTTCATCGGGCGCCATCGACGTTGCGTGAACGATGTCCAGTCTATCTCCCGCCGAAGATCCATTCTCGGGAATGAACCCGATCGCCGCGCCAGTGTTAGCCCATTGGTCGTTGGTGAAGAAGGGAACGCTGATCGCCTGACTTCGAGCCCCCAGCTGATGGAAACGGGAAGCCGCTTCGTGATCGCCGATTTCCTCCAGATAGGCGGCGATCTCCAAAGGATGCTTGGCTCCGATGCAATCTGATTTGTCGAATTCCATTCGGTCCCCTTTCAAGCACGTACGCGCGGCCTTGGCCGGATGGCCTCGCGAACGGAGGCGTAAATATCCTCCCGCACGGTGGCGCCGACTTCCAACGTCACCGCGAGCGCATAGGGAACCGCAGCCTGCTGGAAATTCCGGTGGTTGGCGCGCGCCTGGACTCCTATGAACAGCCCGCTGGAGTCCATGAAGGCAGTGCTGTTGCTTCCCTCAAGGATGAAGTGCGCCACGGTTCCGCGCCTTATATCATCCGGATGGGGCTGCATGATCGTCTTCACACCTCGCCAGAACTTACGCTTTCCGTCCTGGTCGACGACGTCCAGCATCACACCTCGATAGGCGATGGAGGTTGGATGAATCGGGGGCAGCCATGCGAGCGTCATCGTGATCCTACGGATCTCCCTTGAGCGGATCATGCTCGTTGGGATTGGAATGCGGTACTCGTGAAGCTGCTCGTGGCTGATCTCATCATCGGCAAGCAGGGTGACACGGTTGACCGCACCTGATATCACCCGCTCGACCGTCGGCTTGCCGTATCCTAGGAATTTCGTGACCGTTGCCCTGCGCCGCCGCCATTGTTTCGTACCCGGCGGTGGATAGGAGGCGTCCAGCAAGGTCCCGGCATCGCCCCACTGGGAGCCGTGCACCAGCAATGCTTTCGTGGCGAGAGCCGCCCTTTTGAAATCCCGCAGGCTGACCCCATCTTCGGCCAGGACCTCCTCGAGAGCGTCGACAATCTGGATACCCGAACGCGTTACGAGAGCTGCTGCGTTGCTCGTTCCGGTCGAGCGACGGGTACGCGTAACAGATCCTGCCGAAGGGTCGGGTGCTGCCGTCTCCAGGCCAATGTGTCCGATCTCGTCCGGCCAGACGAGGTGCCCATCGGCGTGATCGGCCGCCCTAGCGACCTGCCGACCTCCAATGTCCACAATTTCCGGCTTGAGTGAACGATTGATCCCGGGGCCGATCGCCGATCCGAGATTTGGAACGCCAATCGGCGCGAATGGGTCAATAGTGTCCGAAGGGCAGGCGCCAGCCCCGTCCGCATGCACGGCACCCACGCTTAGGACATTCATGGCCTCGGCAGGGCTGAGCAGACCGCGAATGCCCTTGCTTGCCTCGACCGCACGAATGAGCGCGATCTGTCGTTCCAGGGGCGAAGCTGCGTTGAACGATGCCTGATCCTGATATCCGGAGGGAAACCGTGCTGTTATGTTTCCGGCGCTGACGACGAACAGGATGCCGTATTTGTGCGATAGCCAGTCAAGCAGTCGCGCCCAGGGAGTTGGCCGACGCACGAAAGGCCCTTCTGCGTCGCAGATGGAGTGATTGATGATCAGGACGTCAGGCCCCGCCGGCCCAGCCTGCTGGTGCTCTTCCTTCAGGGCAAAGACCGCCCGAAAGATGATGCCGATAGGAAGAAGGTCCTGGTGGGTACGCTCGTCATTGAGATGCTGTGGTGCGGCCAGGACAGGAACCACCTTGAGCCTTCTCGTCAGTGGCGCCTCTCCATTTGCCAGATCGCCGTGGATGATCAGGGAAGCAATCGCAGTACCATGATATCGCCGAGCGACGGGAACCGAGGCGCTCGGCACGTCAACCTCGATGACATCCACCCGCCCATCCAGCAGGGCGTGGTTCTGCATTGGATAGCCATCCAGGATCGCGGCCACCGCGGGACGCAGTCCGTCATTTGCGCCCTCACGCAGGCTAGTCACCGCAGAGTCCGGCTCGGAGAGAGGCCTGGTGGCGTATAGCGACTGGGGCCGGATCGACATGATCGGGTCGGCATTGGCCAAGCGCCCGGTGCGGGAGCTGATCGCGCTAGCCTGTTGGGCCGGGACCTCAATCAGTGCCACTTGGTACCGGATGGGCTCGATCGTCACGAAATCGACAATTCTGCCACCCACCGCTGAAAGGATGCCCTCGAGCGCCTGCTTCGCATTCTTGCGGAGTTCCTCGTTCTCGTGGAACCACAGATCGAGTTCAAGCCGCACCGGCGCCTGCGGATCCTTCGCGAGACGGCGGTGGATGAAGAACTGGGTGGCCGGTTCAATCCTGTCAGAAGCATTCCACACCCGGATTTTGGAAAGGTAGCCGAATATTTTCCACCAATCCTTTTCGTCTTCGCGAGGCGATAGCTTCGACTCGAACCGCCGCCACATGGCAAGCAGCTGGCGCATGCCGTTTTCGGTCGGCATGGTGAGGTAGAGGCGAGACATAGCGGAGTCGGCATCTCCCGCGTCGTCCTGGTCCGCATCGTCATCAGTGACAGGGTCGGGGTCTGAGCCGACATAGTCCTCGGTCAGCCACTCGAATCCAAGCTGCTCGGCGGCCGCAACGAACCGCTCGACCGGACCGATGGTTTCGAACACCAAGGCCCGTTCGGGAGAAGCGAACGCTGCATTCGTGGTTGCCCCCGCTTCTAGTGATTCCTTTAGGAGGGCGATGCCCGGAGCCAGCCTCCTGGATTGTTCCTCAGAGGAGCGAGCCCTCGGGAAGCGAGCCTTTCGGCTCCCCTTTAAGCGCTTGAGCACGTTTTCGCTTCGGCGAATGCGTATGATCGGCCGGTCTACTATCTTCAGCCCCCCCCTGAATTGACCGTTTCCGCCGGAGCTTGGCCAGACCTTCAAGCAGCGCTTGGTCGGCGGCAAGTTTTCCGCGAGACAAAACGACCTTCCTTCTCACGTCTAAAGTGAAGGCTTCGATATCTGAGAAATTCAGGCCGTTCAATGTGCGTACGAATTTTTCCTCAATAAAGGCAATAGAGTCACCGTAGTCTTTCCGGAGCCGATGAAACCACTGGGATATTTCCTGCGGACGTGGAAGTGGCACGTCCACTCGAAGCTCGAAGCGCCTCCACACGGCACGGTCCAAGAGCTCGGGGTGATTGGTGGCGCACACAATCACGCAGTTCGTGGGTATCGAATCCATTTGCAACAGAAGCGAACTCACGACGCGCTTGATTTCTCCGGTCTCCTGGGTATCGCCCCGTTCCTTGCCAACCGTGTCGAATTCGTCGAAAAACACCACGCAGGACTGCCCGGCGACAAAATCAGTGAGCCGGCGAAGGCGGGACGCGGTCTCGCCGAGATAGCTGGCGATAAGTCCGTCATACCGGACGACATAAAATGGCAGCCGCAGCTCGTGCGAGAGTATTTCAGCCAGACTGGTCTTGCCCGTCCCGGGCGGCCCGACCAACAGCACCTTATGCCGCGGCTCGAGACCGTGGGACCGCAACAATCCGATTTCCGAATACTCGTCAATGAATTCCTGGATTTCCCCCGACGTCTCCGGTGCCAGGACGAGATCCTTGAGCCTACGGCTCGGCTTGAGCTCGACCAGTGCGTCACTCAATTCTGGCGGGATGGCGTATTCACGCATTCTCGGCGCACTGGACCTCTTCCTACGATCTGCGTCGATCGCGTCGACTAGTCGCTCAGCGATTCCGTTCTGTTGTTGGGCCCGCGCCTCGGCGACAAGCGCCTGAAGCGGCAGCGAGGCACGGTCGCTGGAAAAGCCAAGATCGTCATCCTTCCGTGCGATGCCGGTTCGCGCCATTGTTCCGTTACCTTCCGCGCTCGACTCGTCCCCAATGCGGCGCTGTTTCCCATTAATGATAAGCCAATTGGCAACCAGCGCCAGAGGCAGGGTGCAAAAAGCTGCCCCTCTCCTGACGATCCTATTGTCATTCGAAGCCCGTTAACGTTCGGTTTTGAGGCTGCCACGGCGGTTCAAAGGTGACACGGTTTCGATGAGACGTGCAGTACCTTCTTTCACGCCGCGCCGCCACTACGAAACGCTCTGTCCGCTCCTCTGGCGTCCGAGGGTCCATGAGATGGCCTCCCCGTGCACCACACCGGAAACCTCCTTGCCGAGATGTCGGTCAAGCACTGGTCGCCATGGCACCAGCGTGAACTCGCGCGACTTCTCGATGACAGCGTACTTGCCGCTGGCAAGGTCGACGGATCGGCGCAGCGTGCCTTCTATTCGATCTCCAGGCTGCGCTTCGGCATACGCGAGACCGAGCTGATCCGACAGCTGGCCGGCGACACGGTTCAGCTCGCGCTGGCGCAGGATCGAAATCATGTTGGCGCGGTAGACGGTCCGATTCTGCTCTTCATACGCGAGGCCTTGCGCGATCAGCCACTGCCGCCGGCGGACTTGCGCTTCCTGTACCTCACCGCCAAAGCCGGAGTTGCGCAAGGCTTCCGGTCGGTCGGCAACCAGCTGCCGGTCAATCCAGGTGGCGCCGTCAGAACGGACCTGTCGCTCCAGCGGCATTGACGAGAGCTTGTCGACAACAACAGGCTCGGCCTGGCCCGCTGGCGCTCATAGTCAGCGACACGGTTGAGGTGATCTGGCGCGATGATCCAGGCTCCGTCCGGCTCGTGCTCCACGCCGCCGGTCGCGCGGCGGATCGCCTCCAGCCGCCGCACATGGGTTTCGGCGAAGCGTTCGGTGGCGGACGGATCATGCTTGAGGTGAATGTCGATGGAATAGCGGCCCTCATGAGTAGCGGCGATCTTGGCGATCGCCCGGTCAACCCGCGTGGGCTCGATGTTCCTCGGGGTGACACGCACGATGCAGCCGTCGGGCGTCGGCCCAGTGGCCTCGCCCTTGCTGATATCGACATAATGGCTTTTCCCGTCCACACCGTCGACGACGAGGTAATGCCGGTCGCTGATCTCGTCGGCCAGCCCACGCACGACGACGCGACCGACAATAGGTGCGGCCAGCGGTTCCGGTCGATCATGCACAATGTAATCGGCAGCACTGCGGGCGAGCCCCTTGCCGGTCAGCTCGCGATGCATGGTCTTGATGATGTCGCCGCGCTCGCCAATGCAGCGCAGCGTCGCCTCAAGCTCGTCGTCCAGACGCCACCTGCCAGAGCCGATCTCATCGGCTAACCCCATCCGCTCGAGCTTGCGCAGGCGTCCCTGATGCAGCGTCTGGCGAAAGGCGTCCCGGCCGTCCGGCGTGACATGTCCGTCGTCATCGCGCATGCGTAGCAGCTGCCGGTCAATGCTGGTGAAGCGCTCCTGCTCCATTTCCTGGCGCAGACGATGTTCAATTTCGCGATCGGTGCGAGGACCGAGATCAAGGCTGACCAGCTCCGCCGCCCGCTCGCGCATTCCACTTGAAATATACTCCCGCGCGATGACGAGATTCTCGCCGCGATCGTCCTTGCCGCGAACGATGATATGGGTGTGCGGATGGCCAGTGTTGAAATGGTCGACGCCAACCCAGTCGAGCTTCGTGCCGAGATCTTCTTCCATCTGCGCCATGAGGCGCCGCGTGAGCGGTTTGAGGTCGTCATACTCGATGCCGTCTTCTGCCGCGACGATGAATCGGAATTGATGCCGGTCGCCATCAGCACGGTCGAGGAAGTCCTTGCCGTCGACGCGATCCTTGTCGGCGCCGTAGAGCTCGCCAGGCGAACCTTCCCGGGTGACGCCATCGCGCTGGATGTAACGCAGGTGCGCACGCGCGCCGTTTTGGCCGTTGCCGGCGAGCTTGACGACGCGAGCCTTGACGACAACCCGCCGCTGCCGAAAAGCAGCATACCGGTCGCGTGACTTGAGCAGCGTAGCGGCCGCTCCACCTCGCCCCGTCCGGCTTCCGTTGAAGCGTCCCCCGTGCTGGGGCTTGCCGCCGGCTCGGTTGATCGCCGCCCGGACCTGGCCGGCGTAACGTTTGCCAGCCTTCGAGTCGCGCGAGCCGATTTTGCCCAGCTTCGGCGTGAATTCGTCATCTTGCATCGGGGCCTCCGGCCAACTTCAAGCAAAATCGAGGCTTGCCGCGACCCACCCTCCTGGCACAACCGGCAGCCTCCGGGAAAAACGATGTGCAGACAAACACTTCGCCTCCTTCTGGAGGCGGTGCCTTTATCTTGCCTTACGCGCCCCTCGCCCCTCGCCTTAAGCGTCCCTGGCCCCTCCCGGATGCCCTCAACATCGCTAGCCATTGTGCTTCTTTGGCCGCGGGCGATCCCTGCCGAGCGGCACGAAAAGGCCGCCATTCGTTTCACCGGCGCGAACACCGCCGCGAAGGAAGAACAAAGAGCGTCCGGAGGGAGCGTTCCGCCCCTTTGAAGTTGTGGGTTGGCCTTTGAATTCGTTCATGTCGGCCGCCGAAATCCCCGTCGCCTCAAGCTGTTTCAGATAGGCAACGGTCTCTTTCGGCAGCGGCCTTCGAAGCTTCAAATGGCCTTCATAGCGCTCGGGTCCAGCGTTGTAGGCGGCAAACAGGCCGGGGAATCCGAAACGCTTATACATGGCGCTGAGATAGGCGGTTCCGGCCAAGATGTTGTCGCGCGGATCGTGCGGGTCGGCTCCCAGACCGTGCTCGACGCGCATCTCCTGATAGGTGCCGGGCATCACCTGCATAAGGCCCATGGCGCCGGCGCGGGAGGTGATGGGACGGCCATCGAGGACGGTCTTGCCGCGGCTTTCGGCATCGATGACGGCGCAAATCCAGGCCTGGGGAATGTGGAAGCGTGCGCTTGCTTCCGATACGAAGTGCTGCCATCGTTGCAGCTGCGGACTTTGGGAGATGACGGCTGGCTCAGCGCCGGTCGAGGCGGAACAGGCGCATGGCGCGACGGCGATCATGCCGAGCATCAGGAGGGTCACTCGGTCCATAGCGGCACCAGCCTCCCGATGATGTTTTCGGCCGGCACCGGCCCGAAATAGCGACTGTCGAAGGAGTGATTTTTCTCGTTGCCGAGCAGGAAAACCTCGTCATGGGCGAGCGCTCGGCAGCCGTTCCACCAGGGCAGCGGACGGCCTTGCGTGTCGATTTTGAGCCGACGGGCGACGATCTCGCCGCCGATGATGATGGCATTACTAAAGGCGCAGACATGCTCGTCCGGCAGCGCGGCGAGACGCTTCACCAGCGGTATATCGCGAGGCAGATAGCCGCGTTGGTCGGCGAGATAGGCAACGAAGCCAGGCGGGCGGGCGAGCACAAGATCGCCACGCGCAGGCGTGCCAGACCCAACGCGATAGAGACCGACCGGCGCGCTAGCCGAGGCGTTCCAGACCAGCAAGGGAGACGGCTTTGGGAGCGCCGTGAAGCCTGTCAGGCTCAGGCCAATCGCGGCGATGGCGATTGCCTTGCGCGCCCGAACGCGCCGCAAACGGCTGCCGATCAGATGGATGGAAGGCCGCTGGCTCATGAGCGGTCTCCCTCGTCGGCTGAGCCGGAACCGCCCTTGTCATCGTCGGAGCCAGGTTCTGGCGGGCGGCCTTTCGACCAGTCGTCGAGTTCGTCGATGTGGTAGCGGACATAGCGGCCGTGCTTGCGGTATTTCGGGCCGCCGCCGGTCAGCCGCATCTTTTCCAGGGTGCGCTGGGACAGGCCGATATAGAAGGCAGCCTGCGCGGTGTTCAGAAACGGACTGCCCTTCTTGGCGCGGGCCGCGCGGTCGTTTTCGTCGTCCATGATGGTCCTCGTTTCGCTTCGGACAAGCGACCGCGAGGATCGGCGAGCGAGGTCGTCCTGGGGACGGGCGAAGAGTCGGGTGGGAGTTTTCGCCGCCCCTTCGGGCGAGCGTCGGCGAGAACCCCCGCGCCGAGTTGCGGCGCGAGGGCTTGAGCCGGCCGGTCAGTCGGCCGGGTTCCAGATGACGGCGTAGGTGTCTTGATCGTCTTGGCCGGCGGCGCGGCCGAGATTGGCGTAGAGCTTACGCGGACCGAACTCCGGTGCGGCGATGGACAAGCTCACATAGTCGTTGCCGGAAGTCTCCCCGGTTCGGATCCAGCCGGCGCCGACCTCCACGCCCTGCGTCAGCACCCGGAAGTCGGGATGGTTGTCGGCGGACTTGCTCCGATTGGGCACGATATCGATGTCGGCGCGGACGCTGAGCGTCCTGAGCTGGCCTTTGTAGCTGCCGTTTTCCTGCTTGTTGACGTAACCGATCGCGGTCATTTTCCTGTCTCCTTTTGCTGTCGCCGGGGACCATTCCCCTGCGATGGCGGACCGTGATGGGCGCGTCCGGACCGCCCGAACCCGGCAGGGCCGCAGCGGCAGCGAAGGACCCGAGCGGGCAGCTTTTTTGAAGCGAAGCGGCGCGAGGAAGCCGCGTCACGCGGCGGGGAAAAAAGCTGGTGGCGAGGGTTTCGGGCGGGCTGGAACCGCCCATAGGTCAATGAGCCAGCCGCAGGGGAATGGTCCTCAAGACGTGTGGGGACAGGTCGCGTGATCGGATGAGCACAACAGGCGATCGGAACGCGTGCGGCGGGTTCCGCACGCTCAACACCGTGCCGGATCGATAAATGTGCCCGTGCACCGGAAGCTCCAGCAGGCATCTCGGCGTGGTAATCGAGCACTGACAAGGGCGAGCTTTGGCGGCGATGTTGTTGCCGGAGGCGGAGTCCAAGAGGGCGGAACGTGCAGCCAACGCGCCCCGGAGAGGCGCCAACCCGCGGCTATCGACGAGCCGCCTCGGCATGGCGGACGATTCGGGGGTAAACAGCGACCGGGCCTTGGCCCATTGATCGGCGGTCGGAAGCCACCGCGTTTCGTGTGTTTTCGGTTGGGAACTTGGTCGAATCCGCGCCAGCAGGTTCCATTGGAGCGAAACCGATCGTCTCGGCGTGATCGAGGAATTCGACCACATTGATACCGATGGCCTTCGCGAGGTCCGCCTGGCTGAGACCAGACGCTTTTCTTTTATCGACGCGGACATACCCGGATGATCGGCCAGCCGCCATCCGCCAAGGTTAGGTCGTTCCTAGCGGCGCGGCGGGCACGGCTGAGCCCGCGTCCGAAGTCGACGAGGAAAGGGTATTGCTCCCCCGATTTCCGAAGAAGGCCACTGGTCGCAATTGCCCCTGTGGGCCGTGGCGATCTTTTGGTCGCGCTTGCGACATTCTTGTCAGCCTTCGGGACACAACAATGTTTTCGGATAGGCGCGCACGAGGGAGCAAATCAAGGAATCTCAATCATGCGAGCGCCGGGACGCCCAACCGGACTCGATCCTCACCGCGTGGAGACCGGCGCGCCGTGCTGAAGAGCTCGAAGGTGTCAAAGGCCTTCCTCGACAGGGGGAACATCAACAGCGCGATGGTAGAGGCGCGACGGCCGCGTCTTCGCAGATCGCAGCCTGCGCACGCAATTACACGCTAGAGACAAAGCCTTACGCGGTCGATGCAGTGCCCGCCGGCGTGCGGCAATGCATCGGCTCGGCCCGTCCGGAACGGTTTTCGCCTTCCCTAGCCGGTGCGGAAGTTCTGACTACTCCGACAGTACAGCACCTTTGCTCGGTCCGGGTGACCACGCGATTGTGCGGCGCGCTCGGTCTCGGTCAAGGCACGGCGCCCCTGCTCAAGCCGACAGGGCTTCGGCAAAAGATAGTCCGATTCGGTGCCCCCAAGTGAAATGGCATAGCGCTTGCTGTTATCCGTTAGAGCCCACCAAAGCACGTAGAAAGCTATGAACAGATCCATGGCAAAAACGCGAAGTTCCATACAAGCGCCCAAGGAGACCGTGCACATTGGCGCCGAACGTCCCCTCCAGACGTCCCTCCTCCGGTATCTGATTTGCTATGGCTGGTTCGAGACTGACGGAGCCGTGGCGCTCACCCAATTGTCGCTTACCCGCCTCCGCCAGGAGGATGCCTTTTTTGGAACACGGCATCGACCAAGTGCGGCCTCTCGGGCCCAGGACTGTCGTCGACGCGATCGACGTGCATCAGGCGACGGTAAGCCGGGTGACGTCGAACACATACATGCAGACCCCGCGCGAAGTGTTCGAACTGAAGTATTTTTTCACCGTCGCGAGCGCGTCCTCCCAAGGTGGCGACGTGCTTTCCGACGACGACATCGTCGTCCGGCCCAAGGAAAGGGCCATCGATTTGCGCGCCGCACCGTCACAAAATATCGCGAAGCGATGAACATCCCCTCGTCCGTGCAATGCCGCAGGGAATGGCGCTTCTGGCGTTAATGCGGGTCAACGCAGCAACCCGAGTTTGCAGCACATCCAAACTGGAGACCCTGTTGATGACCGAATCCGCTACGGGCTTCATGGACGGAATTCTGCATGACCCAAAACAGCCAGATCAACGGTCTGGTCCCGCATGGGGTGCAGTCATTTCGCTTGCCTTAGGCACCTTCGGGCTTGTGACGGCAGAGTTTCTGCCTGCCAGCGTGCTGACGCCGCTCGCGCATGATCTCTCTATCACCGAGGGTGCAGTTGGACAGGCGCTGACAACGACCGCCATTGTGGGGGCGATCTCGGCGCCGACGATGGCCGTCATCACAAGGCCCCTGGACCGCAGGATCGTCATATGGGCGATGACGCTGCTGCTGATCCTGTCGAACGTTCTATCGGCCGTCGCGGGGTCGCTGCCGGTTCTCCTAGCCGCCCGCGTCGTGCTCGGCATAGCACTCGGAGGGTTCTGGTCAATTTCGGCAGCGCTGGCGATGCGGCTTGTTCCAAGTCACCTCCTGCGGCGCGCCATGTCGATCATCCTCACCGGCGTTACCTGCGCTACCGTTTGCGCGGCTCCAATCGGCGCCTATGTCGGCGACATCTGGGGATGGCGAACCGCCTTCATGATCGCTGCGGTCGTCGGCGCCGTTACGCTGGTAGTGCAACTCATAACCATTCCGAGGCTGCCTCCGATTGGAGTGACGAGCTTCCGCAGTCTGCTGGATGTGGCCAAGAATCCGATGATCAAAGTCGCGATGTTGGTCGTCCTGCTGGTCGCGTCCGGGCACTTCGCCGGCTTCACCTATATCCGCGCCTTCCTTGAGAAGTTTCCCGCGCTTGATATCGAGACGATCTCGCTCGTGTTGCTCGCCTTTGGCATCGGCGGCTTCTTCGGCAATTTGGCCGGCGGACTCCTGGCCGAGCACAGCCTCAAGGCAGCCGCGGCCCTGCCGCCCCTGCTTATAGCGATGGCCACTGTCTCGCTGCTGACGCTGGGAGCATCGGCTTGGGCCACGGCGATTGCGGTTACCGTATGGGGCTTTGCCTTCGGCGCGGTGCCGGTGGGACTGCAGACATGGATGGTGCTGCACGCCACTCCCGAGCAGGCCGAAAGCGCCGGTGGGCTGATGGCCGCAACGTTCCAGGTGGCCATCGCAGCGGGCGCGATTTTCGGCGGACTGCTGATGGACAATGCCGGCGTCGCCAGTGCCCTTACCTACAGCGCCGTTGCCTCGTTTCTCGGCGCCCTGACAGTGTTCTTGCTCGGCCCGAAGCGCGAACCTCAGACCACCTGACAGAGAGGCCATCAGTGCAGCGCGGGAAAGATGCAATCATCAGCCGCGCGGTGCGATCCTACGCACGATTTTTGGCGGTTGCAGGCCTCGTCTCCGGGTGATCGGACGCTGTTGTCCGGTCGATTTCGACCGGCGGGGGCGTTTCGAATGATGGTGCCGACGAGAGAAACTACGAGAGTGCCGAACCGGACCGCCTCGCCGTCGACCGCTCTGGCATGGCGACAATGCCGCTGCAGTGTGGGTATAACCATCTGAATTCTGAAAGATCCTCCAACAGGCGAGAACACGCGACGTGGCCACAAAGGCCGCTGCTAACGGTCAGAACGTGCGGTCTATGCAGCTTTGTCTTGCGGCGAGCATCGGGCGGATCGCGCGCCTGATCTCTTACATGAAGCTCGGGGCCGAACATGCCCCGCAGCTTCTGATTCGGCCCGAAATAGAGGATCGTTCGGCGATATCGTAGTTGTATTCACCAACTGTGATCCAGCCGCGATTGAACGTCGACAGCCCCGCGCGGCGGATTTCCAGCGGCGGAATCTCAAGCGCCGCCTGCCCTCGGTAAGGCGGCTTACCGGAATTCGGCAGGACGACGAGAGGAGTTATCTCACGCTCAGGATCCCCGCAATTCGGTGCCGCGCATGGCGAAAACCTTCAGCCTCGCATAGCTTGCGGTAAAAGTACTTCTTCCACTTCATGTTTTTGGTGTTGCCGGCTGCCAGCGTGGGGAAACACGTGCCACGCCGTCATGCAAAATCATCGAATTTGAGTCAGACCCAATTTTGCACGCCGGTTCGCACCCGTATGAGGCGCTGAGTAAATCTAGACTAAGACCAGGAGTGCCCGCGACTTCACATGCGGGATGCCTCCTGCAACATTATCTGCCGCATCCAGATGCTTGCCGGATCACTGTTGTGAAGGGTGGGCCATTGGACGGCCTCGGTGAACGTGGGTAGTGGCCGCGGAAGTTCGATGATCCGCAGGGGGAAGGTTTTTTTGAAATGCTGAACCAGCCGGAAGGGCATGGTCGCTATACGAGTTGTGCCTGAGACCATCGGCGGGATCATGCTAAAGGCCTGTACGACGATCTCAACACGTCTCTTGAGACCATGCTCAAGCAAAAACTGTTCCTCGATGGATGGCATCTGGGCACCGCCGACCCTGAACGCAATATGTTTCATCGACACGTATCTCTCGAATGTAAGCTGACGTGGCAACTGCTTGTTCGTGGGGCAGCCCACGCACACGAATGTCTCGTCGAACAGCGCCGCTCTTGGATGGGCGCTCGACATGAAAAATTCCGGAAGAATCACAAAATCGACGTCACCGCGCCGGAGAAGCTCATCGGGGTCGTCGTCGAGCGGCCGCAATTCGAAGCTGACGGCGGGTGCTTCGCGTGCAACCCGCTCCACGACCTTTTCAAAAAACACGAGTGTGGCGAAATCGGAAAGAATGATCCTGAAGCGGCGATCGGATTGAGCCGGATTAAACGGATCCCAAGAAATAATCGAGCATTGGATGTGCAAGAGTGCGCCACGAACTGCGGGGGCGAGTGTTTCCGCACGCGGGGTTAGAACGCGTTCGCGGCCGCTCATCGTAAACAGTTCATCGTTGAAATAGTCGCGCAGCCGGGCGACGGCCGCGCTCATGGCCGGCTGACTAAGGTTGATGCTGCTTGCCGCGGCCGTGAGGTTGCGCGCGGTTAGCAGTGCGTCGAGCACGACGAGAAGGTTCAGATCAAGGCCTTTGAAACGCATGCCTCATCTGTCCGTAACGTGGTTGTTTGTCATCGTGACCATTATGGGCGCTCGTTTACGGTCCCACTCAGAGGTGTTGTGTCCCGACCTGCCGCCCGCGCGCGTGGAGGACGTACTCGTCGCGGTTATGGGGATTGCGCGGCAGATGAGCGAATGGCCGACCGGTACAACAGTCGATCGGATAGGTCCGGAGCTATGAAACATGTTGATTACAGATGCGAATTTTTCACGTGGCTAATTGATTACAGATTGAGATTTGAGCAGACTTGGGCGTGGCGGCGTTCCGACAACGATCCGCGACACATATCCGAGGTCGCGCGCAATCCTGCGAATTGCCATCGCTATGACGACAATCGCCACTCCAAGCACAGTTGCGAAGGCGAATCTGGTCGTGAGATTCCAGACTTCCCCAAACTGTATCAAATCCATGAGGCGAAACACGGCACCCTGGACCAGGTAAAGCAGCAGCGTGCTCTGACCAAGCTGCACCGCGACAAAGCGAGCTAATCTAGTCGAATAGACAAGTCTCCAGCATTGGAACATAGACTGCATTGCTACCGCAGAAGCCGCTAAAGAGCCAGCGAACATCAGCAAAACTTGTTTAGCTGACTGTTCATCATGAATTAAAACGAGATTGTTGTAGGCATAAGTCTCCTTGCCCCACCCGAGGAAGCATATGAAAGCCGCTATCGAAAATAAGACAACAAAAATCGATTTGTAACGCCAGATGATTCCATTCTGCCATCCGATCGGCTGGGCAAACAGGAACCCTAAACAATAAAATGGGTAAGTGTATTTTAACAAGGGGGTTATTGATAACGTGATGGGTGCGAATGCAACCGCAATTGCAGATGCGCTTATGATCCATATCGACAGACGGTTGAAAGTTGTAAGAACTCTAATCAGAATGAACGAAATAAATGCCGCCCATATGAACCAGTAGGTTCCAATAACCTCCGTCGGCAAATCCAACAATGTATCAGTTAAACTCTTCATGGGAAAAATAACTGCGGACTTTAACGTCCAAATCAACGTACACCAAAAAAGCATTGGCAGTAGTAGCTGCATTGCCCGCTCACCGACACCTTGGGTGAACGATTTTCGCAAAATTGCCCCAGAAGAAAGATATCCGCTTATCGCCATAAAAAGAGGCATATGAAACATGTAGATCGACTTGAAATACGGCGACAGCCAGAAAGCGTCGGTGCCCTGGTAGATTAAATATTGTAACAAGTGCCCAATTATCACCAAAGTAATGAGTATGCCTTTGGCGAAATCAAAGCTTAGGTCTCGGTTGTTTGTCCCTGCTGGGCACGAGCCGCGTCCCTTCGCTCCGGCTCTTATGTGATCAAGCATCAGACTCCAGCCTATCTGTTGCAGTTGTTACTTGCCGTTTCTGGGCACGGCGAGCGGGGTGCAAAGGATCGAAAATCACGCGGATCGCGGCGTGGTATGGAGGGCCGATTGGGTGCAACCGAGCGGACAAAATCCCAGTGCCTGATCGCAAACCTCGAGCGCATTGGCGGTCGCGATCATGTGTGGCGATGGGGAACGCCCGGCACTATGGTCGTCTGGCCGTCTCTGCAGAACCTCTCAAGATGGTTTCGCAGCCGGTGCCGAACCATGCCAAAAGCGAATGGAATGCCACGCTGCTGCAGCACCGGACGCGTGACGCGGATAGAATGGCTCATTCCGAGTCTCTCAAGATCCGGATGCATCCTGTACGATCCGAGTTCGCCTACCAAGAAATCAACCTCGCCAACCGTGAAGAAATGGCGCAGCAGGTCCTAGTGAGCCGCTACGCCGTGCACATCAGAGCCGATTGCGCGAACCTCCGGCCCTGCACCGGCCCAGCTATAACCGCCTGAAAGCCCCTGTCGCCCATGGGCCTTTTGGAAGAAGGCGGAGAGTTCGACATGACCGGCTACTTGCAAGTCATTTCCCAGCACACGCTGCAGAAGCAGTGGCGTGGTCGGGCGCATGCCAAGTGCGGTCATCTATGCAGCGCCCTGGAAGTTTGGTAAAATCGATTGTTTAGATCGCGAGCATCCACGCTATGGATAAGTGAAAGCCATGCGCTTCAAGGGCCTTGATCTGAACCTTCTCGTCGTGCTCGACGCACTGCTGACCGAGCGGACCCTCACGGCGGCGGCAAGCAGCATCAACCTTAGTCAGCCGGCCATGAGCGCGGCCGTCGCCCGGCTGCGCGACTATTTCAACGATGAACTGTTTACGACGAGCGGCCGCGAACGTGTTCTAACCCCGCGTGCGGAAACACTCGCCCCCGCAGTTCGCAGCGCACTCTTGCAAATCCAGTGCTCGATTATCTCTTGGGATCCGTTTAATCCGGCTCAATCCGATCGCCGTTTCAGGATCATTCTTTCCGATTTCGCCACACTCGTGTTTTTTGAAAAGGTCGTGGAGCGGGTTGCACGCGAAGCACCCGCCGTCAGCTTCGAATTGTTGCCTATCGACGACGACCCCGATGAGCTTCTCCGGCGCGGTGACGTCGATTTTCTGATTTTTCCAGAATTGTTCATGTCAGGTGCCCATCCAAGAGCGGCGCTGTTCGACGAGACGCTCGTGTGCGTGGGCTGCTCCACGAACAAGCAGCTGCCACGGCAGCTTACATTCGAGAGATACATGTCGATGAGGCACGTTGCGGTCAAGTTCGGGCGGACGCTGAAGCCCTCCATCGAGGAACGGTTTTTTCTTGAGCATGGTCTCAAGAGACGTGTCGAGATCGTCGTGCAGGCCTTTAGCATGATCCCGCCGATGGTCTCAGGCACAGCTCGTATAGCGACCATGCCCTTCCGGCTGGTTCAGCATTTCAAAAAAACCTTCCCCCTGCGGATCATCGACCTTCCGCTGCCGCTTCCCGCATTCACCGAGGCCGTTCAATGGCCCGCCCTCCACAACAGTGATCCGGCAAGCATCTGGCTGCGAGAGATATTGCTACAGGAGGCGTCTCGAATGACTTCTCCGGGGGACGCCAAAAGGCGCCCCAAGCAGCCCTAATTTACTCCCGCGTCTCACGCCGGCACTCGCGTCAATAGCCCGTGTCGGAAGAGAGCGATGCTCGCGGCAAGTGCGCCTGCGAGGTCGTCCAGCGGGTGGGCTGCGTCGACAAACGGTGCGAATGAGAAGAGCCCCCCATAGCCGCCATCAAGCAGTGCCCGGATCTGGCTGCCATTGTCGGAACCGACCAGGACGCGATCCGGGTAAATCCAGTGGATCGGATCGTTCACGCTTGAAATGTGGACGAGACCGGTCAGATCGCAGGAGAAGAACGTCTCCCCAGCAAGCGTGTGGTGGAACGTGTCGTGCACGAGGCGGAAGACGGATTGGCCATCAATGGCGGCAATGGCCTTGGCCGCTTCGTTCTTCGATCGAAGCGAGCAGGTCCGGAAGCCCAGCGGCTCGATGAGACCGATCAGACCGCGCGACTGGAGGATCGGCTTGAGCGCCTTCAAGGCGACGCGGAGATCGCCCCGGCGCTCGACATTGGCGGGCCAGGAGCCGTCGTTGACCGGCACCAGCATGAGCGTCTTGGCTCCGCAGGCCGCCGCATAATCGGCGAGCTTGCTCGCCTCGGCCCTGCGGGCGGGGGTCCACTCGTTGAAGCGCTGCAAGGCATTGACGGAAATAATCCCAACGCCTGTGTCGGCGGCCGCAGACCGGACGTCCGCCGCCGGCATGCCGCGTGCAACAGCATTGCTGCCCGGTTGGCTGCGGATCTGGACATCGGTTAGGCCCTGGTCGCGGGCAAAAGCGAAAAGTGCCCTGACGTCAAGTCCGGGGGTCGCCATGTAATCGAGTGCAAAGCGGGGCGATGCTTGGCGCATGGCTTGGCTTTCCTTCCATGAAACGGGCGTCATTCTCGGCTGACTGGCTTCTACCGTGCGTTGATTCGCGAGGTCCGAAATGATGGGCATGAGCGAGGCGAGGCAGTCGTACTCACGTTTCTCTCACGCTATGTTTTTCTCTCATTTATGAGCCGACGTTCACCCAAACGGCGGTGCCGCGCCTCCTGAGACATGGCTTGAATAGGTGCAATGACCGAACTGGCTCGCAGCCTTCCAACTGCTTCCGCAAGGTACCCGCCAACCCTGAAAGATGCCCAATCGATCAGATTCAAAGTCAGGCAGCAGGGTGTTTCGCCAGAGCGAGGCCGACGCCCAGCGCGATCATCGCGCCGCCTGACGCCTCCCTCAGGCGGCGGATCAACCCGGGACGCGCTGCCGCGCCGTCTTGAATGCCGCTGGCCACGACGGCAACCACGATGTCGGCGAGCGTGTTGAGCGCAATGGACACGGAGCCAAGCACCGCGAATTGCAGAGCCACGAGCCCTGCGCTCGGATTCACGAACTGCGGAATGAAGGCGAGGAAAAAGACTGCCGTCTTCGGGTTGAGCGCCTCGACCAGTACCCCTTCACGAAACGCCCGCCGGGGTCCGACTGGACCCACTGCGGCGCCGTCATCGCCGCCAGTCGCTCCCTTGAGGCGGGCGGCTTGAAAGGTGCGAAAGCCGAGCCAGACGAGGTAGACCGCGCCGAACAGCTTTAATGCGGAGAACAGTTCCGAGCTCTCGAGCACGATCGCGGAAACACCTAAGCTTGCCGCGAGGACGTGGATCATGCCCCCCAACCCCGTGCCGAAGCTGGAAGCGATACCTTCCCGACGACCACCGGCGAGCGTGCGCGCGGCAACGTAGAAGATGCCCGGACCGGGGGTGATGGCGAGCACGGAGGCCGCGGCGAGGTACAGGGCGAGTGGGGTCAGTTCTGGCATGATGGTCGATTCCGACGAAGTTCATGATTATTTTGGGATGAGAGCGGCGACGTCGCGGTCAGATGCCCGCTCGCTCGCCGCAAGGCCCGCCGCCACGCCAGCGCGGTCGGCCGCGTTCCGGTTCTGGCTCATTTTGCGCTTGCCCTCCAACCTCGTGATTGGCATGCGCAGGCCGACGATTCCGCGGAGTTGCGCTTGTACAAAATCCGGCGGCGCGTCCGACACGGCCCAAGGCGAGGCGCGCTCGCCCTCGTGGTGGTCGGTCAGCCGATTCACGACGTCCAGCAGTCTTCCCGCTTCCTCGAAGAACTCGACCGGGCCATAGGCGTGGACGGCGACGTAATTCCAGGTCGGGACGACCTTCCCGGTTTCCCGCTTGGTCGCATACCATGCCGGCGTCACGTAAGCGTCCGGCCCCATGAAGATGGCCAAGCCGTCGCCCAGCGGCGGAACACGGCACTGGGGATTGGCCTTCGCCAGGTGCCCGTAGATCACGCCGTGCTCGCCCTCGCTCTCGTCAAGGAAGAGGGGCAGTGGCGTTGCGAGCGGCCCTTCCGCCGTGACGGTAACGAAGTTCGCCAGCAGCGCCGCGCGAATGGTCGCGCGCAGGCATTCCTTGTCGTCGTCGCGGAAAGCGGGAGGGATGTACATCGCGAAACTCCTTGCGTTACCAGGTCAGATACTGGCAAGCTGGCATATTGGAAACAGCCAGTCAGAAGCTTTTGAGGCGGTCCAGTTGGGGAAAGTTGGCATCTCGCGCCGCATCGGAGCACCGGAATCCCCCGGTGCCGGTCACGGTATGCGAATTGCTTGCCAAACCTTTTGGACGCAGCCAGCGATCCCGCTTGGTCGCGCTATGTGAGCCTGCGGCAAGCCCAATGAAATTGATCCAACGCGAAGTGAACCATACATTCAAACAATCGTCGAAGAGTGAACCTACCGGCGGTGCTGGGCCATGCCGAGAGCGTGCGCGGGTCCTCATCGTAGCAGGTGACAACAGACGTCTACGCTTAGCCAACTGTCGGAGCCGACCCGTTCGTCCGATGTCGACGAAGTGCTTGTTCGCAGGGCGTAAACGGCCTGTAAGCCTTCATAAGCGAGACCACACAGGTACTGGCTGGGAAAGCAGGTCCATGCGATCTCGCATTTCAGTGATGTTCTGGAAGCGAGCGAATTTCATATCCCCAGGCATCTAATGCAGGAATCAGATTGGACAGCGCCATAACGGTCTGGTTGCGCAGACTGGCTTGAGTGCTCCGTGTCGACTCGTCGGGAGGGCATCCGTCGTGCAAGAGCACGATTGCGCCGGGGCGTACCGAGGCGAGCACTGCATCGACGATCGCGTCGGTGCCGGGGCGCGACCAGTCTCTTGGGTCGATCGACCAATGAAGGGCCGCCAGCCCCGCGATCTCTGAGGCAGTGAGCACTTCTTCGCTCCAGGCGCCGTATGGCGCGCGAATGTAGCGGATCGAGGCCTGCGGGCATGCTAGCATGATGGCCTGGTTCGCCTCAAATACCTCACGTTGCACTTCGCCCAAGCCGCACTTGGACAGGTCCGGATGAGACATCGTGTGGTTGCCTACCTCATGCCCTTCTGCGATCATTCGCTGGATGAGATCCGGATGCTCTGCGGCGTAAGCACCAATGACGAAGAATGTCGCTGGCACCCGATTTTGCGCCAGCACATCGAGTATCTGTGGTGTGAAACATGGATTGGGACCGTCGTCAAACGTCAGATAAACGCTTCGACGCCCGGTGCCGTCAGCGCATTCACTCTGCACCTCCCATCTGTCATCGAGACGCCTCATAGCTGCGAACCCTTGCGGTCAATTGTTGTACCGGTCGGCCATTCGCAATCGGCATAACCCCGATCCTTGAGGTAGGGGCCTACGCTATCGGAGGGAGCTTGTCGCGAAGAGCCGACGCGATGCAGCTTGCGCCGATCACCGATGTACCTGGTCGAAAAGGGGATCGGCTCGCTTGATGTTCGGCGCAGACCAGGAGGGACACACCAGAAAATGCTCCTCGGAGCCAACGCATGCATCGACAATCTCCTTAGGGCTGCATCCTTGAATTCTTCCTATGGGACGTTCTGTCGAATCGGCAAAATCGATTGTTTCGATGACAAGCATCCACGTTGCGGATAGATGAGACAAAGGCGTGGATCGCGCGCAACCTCACGGCGGCAGCAGCATCATGTCAGCCGTCCATGAGCGCGGCCGTCGCCCGGCCGCGCGACTATTTCAACGATGAACTGTTTACGATGAGCGGCCGCGAATGCGTTCTAACCCGCGTGCGGAACCGTCAGCGTCTCAGAGTCGAGCGACGACGTCCCGCAGCATCTCGACGCCTTTTTCGATCTGCCGGATGCTCAGGGCGGAATAGCCCATGACAAGCCCGACGCGGTCGGCTTCGCCTGCTCCCGACTGCCGATGATAAAGCGGCGAAATCGGGTGCAGACCCAGACCCGCGTATTGGGCAGCTTCGACCAACGCCGTTTCACGCGATCGCGGCAGGTCGTTGAACCATATGACGACGTGCAGTCCAGCCTCTGCCCCCTGGACGGCGATCCGACCTTGAAAACTCCGCTTCAGGGCGGTCAGCAATGCCTCCCGGCGCTCGCCGTTGATGCGGCGCACGCGGCGCACATGGCTTTCATAGCCACCGCTCTCGATCAGAGAGGCCAATGACTCCTGCCCCGCCATCGGAGAATGCCGGTCGGCAAGCTGCTTGGCGGTTTCGAAAACCTGCAGGAATTCCGCCGGGACGACGAGATAACCGATCCGCAGCATCGGCGAGAGCGTCTTGGAGATGGTGCCGAGGTAGATGACGGCCCCATGATCCTCGAGGCTATGCAACGGGGGAACGGGGCTGATATCGTAGCGATATTCGCTGTCGTAGTCGTCCTCGATGACATAGGCGCCCTGCTCCCGCGCCCATTCCAGAAGCTGATGCCGCCGCGGGATCGGCATGACGCCGCCGAGCGGAAACTGATGCGAGGGCGTCACATAGGCCAGCCGGGCCGCGACCCCCGCCAGTTGCTCCGTTTGCATGCCGTGATCGTCAACCTCGACGGGAACGGGCGTGGCACCTGTACTGGCAAAGACCTGGCGCGCCATCCTGTAGCAGGGGTCCTCGATGACGAAGCTGTCCCCGGGGTCGAGCAGCAGGCGCGCGCAGAGATCGAGGCCCTGCTGCGAACCATTGACGATGACGATCTGCTCGGGGTCGCAGCGCACAGTACGGGCGCGCCAGAGATAGCCCTGAAGCGCTTGGCGGAGCCGGCTCGAACCGCACGGATCGTCATAGGCGAGCCGTGCCGGCCGCTGCGCCATCGCCGCGTTCATCGCGCGCTTCCAAACCGATGCGGGGAAATCTGAGGGCGCCAGGACGCCATATCGGAAATCAACCTTCAGCGTGTTCGGCAGGTAATCCGGCCAGCGCGGAGTACCACGCAGCCGTTCGCCATAGCTTGACAAGTGAACCGGGCCGAACCGTTTTGGGGGATTGGCGGTCAGCTCATGTCCCAGCAGTGAGGATGCGACACGAGGGCGCGCGCCTTGACGGATGTCGATGAAACCTTCCGCGGCCAGCTGCTCGTAGGCGACGGTGACGGTCGTTCGCGAGACTCCAAGTTCCTCGGCGAGACCACGGGAGGACGGCAGCTGGCTGCCGGTGCCGTAAACGCCTCTGAGGATCTGCTCGCGAAGCGCTTCGTAGATCTGGCGCGCGCCCATGCCATGCGAGCGGGTTGAAGCACCGGGACCTGGAGACTGGACCATTTCTTTTCCTGCCAACTGGACATTCCATATCAACCAGTTTGCAGCCACTCCTTCCGAAAGCCAAGAGCACGTCTGAAGCCGATGCCCGAGACCGCAATCCAAGACCGGAAAGTGGCACATCTGCGAACGATGCCAAATTCGGCTTCGCTACCCGCGCGATCCATCACGGCTACGATCCGGCTGGTTTTCCCAATGCCGTTCAACCACGCGCCTTCCTGAACTCGACCTACGATTGAAGGTGTTGCGGCGAATGAGGCCGCAGCCTTGGCGGCGCAATCCTCGGCGACGCGGAACCCCTCCACACGCTGTACGAAACGGCCTTGCGCTACATCACCGGCGCGGCGCTCCCGACCATGTCGGCCTTCCTGGTTCTGCGCGGGCTGAAAAAGACTCTCACGCTTCGCATGGAATGGCACAGCACCACGGCGCTTGCGATCGCGCAGGTGCGCGACGGGCATTCGGCCGTGGGTTGGGTGAGCTCCCCTTCCTCGACTCGCATCCCGATCAGGCGATTGCCCGAAAGCAGACGTCGGGCATCGCCAACGCTAACCGCGCGGGTGGCCTTGACCAACAGATCTCGAGTCCTGAAGAAAGCGCCGGCGAAATCCGCAATGGCGTCATAATTGGAGGGCGAAGGGTCAAGCCGCGCTAAGACATGATCGTCGCCCCACCAACGCATTTGGCCAAAAAGCATCTCAACGACGAATATGCCGGCTTGGCGCGCCGTAGGGCGGCCGCCTTATCCCGCGAGCGGCGCAGCCCGCTCGCAGGTCCCGTCCGCTATGCGGAACACCAGGCTGATGCCGGAGACCATAGGCAGTCACCGAACCGGCTCCGCCGTCGAGAAACGACAAATTGGTGCTGTTTTGGGCCACCGGCAAGCAAATCCATTACTGATCCTCGACTGCCATAAGGGTTAGATGGGTTGAACATGACATGCTCGCGAGCAGATGCAATCGTCAGGATCCTTGCCTCAGCCGATGGATTGGGCACAGTCATATGAAGATGCTTGGACAGACCGGTGTTTCGGCAACTGCTATCTGTCGTCCAGCGATTGGCATCAGTTTTGATGGACGCGAGCAGCTTGCGAGGGACGCATGCGAACGCGGCGCTGCTCCCACAACCGTCGCAGTTCTCCTGTGAGAGCCTCGCGCTGGGCCTGATCCAGCGTAATTGTATCGAGGAGATCCGCCAGCACGGCTTCGCCTTCGATCCGCGTCAGCAGATCGAACAAGTCATGTGAAATACGCACACCGTCACGGCTGGAGTGATCCGTTCGGATTTCGCAGACGGTCTCCTGGCGATCCAGCGCCGTGTGAGCGCGGACCTTATACAGGGATACATAAGGCGGCAATGAAACCGCGAGCGCAGTCCAATCCTCCAGCGTTGTGGCCCGTTTTTTGACGAGGAACGGCCCGACCACAAGTCCATCCAACCCTGTCGTCAGGAACGTGGCAATCGAGTCTGCAACTGAATCCACGATCGGCTCGGCATTGTTGTTAAAGGACGTGTTGAGCAGAATTGGGATGCCAGTGCGCTGCTTGAAGGCATTGATGACGTCCCAGTAGGCCGGACTGGCCTTGCGCGATACTGTTTGCAGCCGAGCCGTACCGTCGACGTGCGTGATGGCGCCGAGCAAACCACGCTTGGAGTCGCGCACACGGACCACGAAATTCATGAAGGGAAATTCGCACGCACTGCCTGGGAGGTCGAAAAATTCGCGCGCATCCTCCTCCAGCACTGATGGGGCGAACGGGCGATACCCTTCCCGCTTCTTGACCATGGCGTTGATCCGGTCCTTGTTTGTGGCGGGCCTGGGGTCGGCAAGAATGCTGCGATTTCCGAGCGCGCGCGGCCCGAACTCCGAACGACCTTGCACCCAGCCGATCACGGCGCCACCGGCCATCCACTCGGCTGCCCTATCCGCCACCTCCTCAGTGCGTTCAAACTCCAGGTGCCCCGCCCATGCCTTTAGTTCCTCTTCGACAGCGTGATCGCTCGCGAGATCCGGCCCCCAATAAACCTCCTGCAGTCGCGCACGCGGCGCGGGGCGGCCTAGCTCACCAGACACGATTAATGCAGCGCCCAATGCGCAGCCAGCGTCATGCGACGCGGGCTGCACGAAGATGTCTTCGAAAAGTCCTGAATAGAGCAGCTTGCCGTTCATGGAGCAATTGTGCGCAACGCCGCCGGCCAGGCACAACCGCGTCATCCCGGTGGCCTCACGATGATGCCGAAGAATGTGAAACACGATGCGTTCGAGTGCTTCCTGTAACGACGCACTCACATCTTTGTGCTGCTGAGTGAATGGCATTCCCTTTTGCCGGACCTGAATGGTGCGAAGCAAAGTCGGACCGATGCGGTCCAGGTGGACGCGATACTCGCCGTTTGCAGACAGTTCATAGAACTGCTCGAAAAGCTCGCGATAGGGAACGGGATCGCCGTAGGGGGCAAGCCCCATTACCTTATATTCATCGAACAAGCCGTAGCCGAGATACCGGATCACCTCGAGATAAAATAGCCCAAGGGAATTGTTCTCTGGGAAAGTCGCGAGTTGCGAAATTTCAGCACCAGATCCTACCGCCACAAGACCCGACTGGAAATCACCAGAGCCATCAATCGCGAAAATCAGACTTTGCTCGAAGCCCGACATTGCAAAAGCACTCACGGCGTGCGCCTGATGATGACTTACGAATGAGATACGCGAAGGGTCGAGCTCGCTACCGAACTCCTGCGCCAACAGCTGCTGCACCAAAAATTTGGCATCCAACGGAATGGAGGCGTTCGGCTCGGAAGCAAGCATGTTTTCGAGCATGGCGTTGCAATAGGCTTCGGTAGCGTAGTACGCCACATGATCGATTTCGCTGAGCTGAACCCCAGCGGCTGAAAGACAGTATTGAACCGAACTGATTGGGAGCTTGTTGGAGTGTTTGATCCGATTGAGGCGCTCCTCTTCTACGGCCGCGATGACGTGTCCGTCTCGGACGAGCACCGCAGCGCCATCGTGCATGAATGTATTCGCAATCTGGAATCGGTTTTCATAGACTTTGTCTAATCCGCCGCTCAATCCTAGACACAGCATCTCGCTCTCCGTTTATCGTACAGGAAGACTGAATTGGCCTGTCTCAAGGCCGTTTGATCAAAAACACAGGCTGCGTTGTCGTTCGCCGCCGCGAACGCCAGTCAGACATCACCAACCTCAAAGAAATTCTCTTACGCCTGGATCAACATGAGATCCTGTGATCGAGGTCCCGGGCGTTCCATAACGTTGAGAGATTGAGTGGATGCCACGAAGACCCTGGGTTGGATGCCGATTTGCGTTGCGATGTCGTTTTTATTTGCAGCACGAAGTCCGTAGCGCATTGTTTATCTCACTCTCTTTCGTCAGCGCATTAGTCGGCGGCGCAACAGCGCCATCGAGAGGAAGAATGGCAACAGCGCGTACAGGCCGAGCACACCGACGTGCAGGGCGATGCCGCTGATCGGGCGATCAAGCATAACCGGACGAATGAGGTCGATCGCATGTGACAGCGGCATGCACCGCGCTATCTGCTGAAAGGCGCCAGGCAGCTGGTTCAATGGGAAAACGGCGCCCGACAGGAACAGCATAGGTGTGAGGACAAGCGTCTGGTAGAACACGAAGTAATCGTAGCTGGGCGAAAGTGCGGTGACGATCATCGCGAGGCTCGCAAATACGCACCCTGTCAGAGCAATGATTGGCAGCGCATAGAGGACGGACGGCCAGGCGGCATAGCCCAAGGTTGCGGTGACGATGGTAATAGCCGTACCGGCCATGAAGGCCTTGGTGGCTGCCCACGCCAGTTCACCCAGAACGATGTCGCCGAGGGTAACGTGCGTATACAGCATGGCTTCCCATGTGCGTTGAGAATGCATGCGGGCGAAAGCCGCGTACAATGTTTCCAGGGTAGATGCGGTCATCGCACTTACCGCGACCATGCCGGCCGCCAAAAAGGCGATATACGACGCACCGTCGACGCGGCCGACCATTATGCCGAGGCCGGTGCCTAGGCCGAAAAGGTAGATCATAGGATCGGCAAGGTTACCGAGAAGCGACACGAGTGCGACTTTCTTCCATGCCAGATAGTTGCGGCGCCATACCGCAACCCAGTTCCACGCATTGGCCGGCAGCGCCGCCGCAAAACCTTCAATCATCGTTCACTCCTCCATCTCGCGCCCGGTCAGTCGCAAGAAAACATCCTCGAGATTGGCTGGACGCAGAAGAAGACGCAGACCTGCTCGCCCCTGCAGTTGCGTGCGCACCTGGTCAGGGTCTGGCGCATAGCAATAAAGGGTTTCGCCGCTGACCTCGATGCGCTGGGAATGTGGCTTGACCAGCGACAGCAACTCGTGCGGATCGCCGCCATAAATCTCCATGACCTGGCATCCGATATGCTCGTCGATCAGCGCCTGCGGGCCGCCTTCGGCGATGTTGCGGCCCTTTTCGAGCACGCACAGCCGATCGCATAATCGCTCAGCCTCTTCCATGAAATGCGTCGTCAGGATAATGGTCTTGCCGCGTGCCAACAGGGCGCGCAGTCGCTCCCAGATCAGGTGGCGCGCGTGCGGATCGAGGCCGGTGGTCGGCTCGTCCATCACAATGAGCTGGGGGTCGTTGATCAACGCCCGCGCCATTGTCAGGCATCGCTTCATGCCGCCGGACAGTTCCGAGACGCGCGCATCCGCCTTGCGCTCGAGGCGAGCGAACTCGAGAAGCGACGGGATGACCGCTTCGCTCTGACGTGTGCTCATGCCGAAGTAGCGTCCGAACACCAACAGGTTCTCGCGTACGGTGAATTCCTGGTCAAGATTGTCGAATTGCGGGACCACGCCAATGCCCCTGCGTGCCAGCCGAGCGCGCGCCGGCACCGGGACGCCGAGCACCGTGATCGTGCCCGCGTCAGGGCATGTCATGCCGAGGAGCATACGCGCAATCGTGCTTTTGCCCGCCCCGTTTGGTCCGAGGAGGCCGAAACACTCTCCCGACGCAACGGAGAACGACAGTTCGTCGACAACGATCTTGTTCCCATACGACTTGGTTACGCCGGCAAAATCGACTGCCACGGTCGACAGAGAGTCAGGCACGGAGCTTTTCGCGCTTGTCTGCCCGTGAGACTCCCGTTCGATCGCAGGAGTCTCGAATCGCCGCAAATCCTCTGGGCCCAACTTACGCTTCAACACTTGATGTTTCTGGTCCTGGCTCAAAACTCTTCCACCTGAGATCACGTGACTATTGCTGTTCGCTGTAAGCTGCGTCAGATCCCACCAAGTTCGGCTTTGAACTGGTGCCGCCAGTGTCTGTCACATTGGCCGCAGAGCTGCGCGACAACCAATCGCTGTTGCTCAATGTGCACAGCGCGTATGCTTTCAACGGGAGCAAGAGAAAGATGTTGATGAGTGTGTGGAGCGAGAAACCGAGAAATCGAAGTTGGCGCGCACGAAACGCTGCCACGCTGCAGCGAACTATAGTCATGGCTGCAATCATCAGGCATGCTGTCCAAGGCGCAGTACCTGTCGTTACCAATTGCGCGAGCCCCGCCAGAATCGACAAAGAGAGCAATAATGGGCCAATATTCTGGCCAATCACGTCCAATGTGAGATAAATATTAAGGCCGCGCAGCAGTTGGAACGCCAGCAACGTGTCACGGAAAGTGCTCCGGGCCCAGCGAAGCTGTTGGCGCAGATAGGGACCCATGCTGTTGGGAACGACTGTTGCCGCGACGGCCTCCGGGACATACTCTGTTCGAAAGCCTGCTTTCAGCATCAGGATCGTAAGGTGGCGGTCCTCGCCGAAGTCGCTCGGCTTCCCTCGAAAGCGCTGCGTCTCGTACTGATCCAGCAGCGAAACAAGCGCGGATCGCCGGTACATGGCACACGGACCGCAGCAACACATGACGGCACCGAACCGAGCCTGCGCTGCCCGCTCTTCGTTGCAGGCGAGCCAGTATTCCATGTCGATCAACCGCGTCAGCCAAGTTTCACTGCGATTGCTAGCCGCCAACTGGCCCATGGCGGCGCCGACCGCTTGATCTTGCATTTTCAGCGCAAGCCTTGTGATGACGTCCGGCGCGAGTATCGTGTCCGAATCTACATTCAGCACCAAATCGCCGCACGAGCGGCGAATGGCGGCAATCTGCGCCTTGCGCTTTCCGACATTCTTTGGGAGCGCAATGAAGTTGAACCTCGGGTCGCCCGCGTATTCCTCGTGTACACCTACGAGGGCATCGCGGTTTGCAGAACCGTCATCAACAACATAGACCTGCAGTTTACCGGCGTATTCCTGACTTGCAATGGAAGCCAGGCAGTCCGAGAGGGTGCGAGGCGCCTCGTTGTAGCACGGGATAATGACATCGACGCTCGGCCAAGGCTCACCGCCGGGCGGGTCGCCCGAGGTCGGCGGTACGTTTGTAGGCAGGGTATAAAACACCTGCGCGGTTTTGTAGACGGTCGACAGCAGCGCATAAGAGCAGATGGCAACAGTACTGGCTGTGGCAAACAGGGTCATGAGATGTCAGATTTTTCTGTGAATTTGAGGAAGCGAGCGGATAACAGATCCGCGGTCATAGCTCTGGACCGTTCCGATCGATCAAAGTGCCGGCCGGCCACTCGCTCATCGAGCGTCCAATTGGGAGCACCATGAGGAGTACGTCGTCGTCGACTCGCGTCGTGGAAGGCAGATCGGGGTACACGTCCGGGAGGGTTGAACGCACGCGAACGCCCGTCAGAATGTTCGCCAAGCCTTTGCGGCAGAACCTCGAAACATGGTTCCGGAGCGCTTGCCGAACCGTGCCGAAAGCGAATGGAACGCCAAGCTGCTGCAGCACTGGATACATGACGCTAATCGAATGGGCGATTCCCAGCCCCTCAAGATCCGGACGCACCCCGTATAGACCGAGTTCAGCGACCAGCAGATCAACGTCGCCAACTTTGATGTATCGGCGCAGCACGCCCATGTGAGCCGCTATCCCGTGCACATCATAGCCGATTGCGCGGAGCTCCGGCCTTGCACCGGCCCAACTTCGACCGCCTGCGAATTGCTTCCCATTAAAGGCTCCGGTCGGCTCATAGGTCTTCCGGAAGAACTCAGAGAGTTCGAGGTGATCGGGAAGCTGCAACTCATTTTCCCAGCATAACCTCCACTGCACGTCAGGGCGCATGCGAAGACTTCCTCTTTTTCGGGTTCTTTTGTGCACCTCACGCGGTAGAGCAATGGCGGTGCATGTCATGGGTCTATGAACGACCCTCCCGGATTGGTAAAATTGATTGTTTAGATCGCGAGCATCCACGCTATGGATGTTAAAACCATGCCTTTCAAAGGCCCTGATCTGAACCATCTGGTCGTGCTCGATTGGCCCGATAAGCGGCGGCACCGATGGCAGCTGTCGGTGACACAACCTGATTCAAGAGCGCCGCCAGCGCGTGGCTGCGCCCGTGCCGAAGCAGCGATCAAGTGGAGGATGGCCTGACTGTTAGGCTCTCAGCAAACGCGGCGACCGTTGGCGCACGCTGATGATGCATGGCGATCGCGCAGCTCTGGATCGCCGGCGGCAAACAGGTTCCGCGAAGCTCTGGCTCGACAAGTTGCGGCAAGGCGGCATGCCAATGGCGCGATGGTCGCGCTCGCCAACAGGAATCGTCTGGTCAATGCTTTCGAGTGTTGCCGGTCAACCGGACTGTCGGTGAAAGCACCTGGAGAGCGGGAAGGAGGGCGCGCCCGGATGGCGCTACTTCGAACGAATTGTTTGAGGTTTTGGCCGACTGGAACACCCAGCTTGAGCACCTGAGGCCTGAAGTGCGCGAAGGAGCTGGCCCCTAAGTCTTCATTCCGTGCGAGGGATCAAAGATCGCCGCACACAGAAAAGGCAGCGCAAGGAGCGTCAGCATTTGCGCCGGCCGAAGCGCCGGGACGCGGGACTGACTGCAACGACGAGATCGGTTAAAAGGGCAGCCGTAGGAGTGTCAGCATAGCGCCGGCTAAGGCGGGACACGGGACCGACGGCCCCCGACGAGGAGTGCCGCTTTCCCGGCTAGGGATCGTCACCCGCCTGGGCCGAAAGAGCCATGCAAAATAAGGACTTCGCTCCATTTGGGTATTTATGAGTCATTTATTGGGTGAAGCCGTCTCCAACTGTTTCATCAGGAAGTGGAAATCGGCTTTCGGAAGAGGGCCAACAGGCAGTCTTCATTGATCGACGCGCCCCGGCACTCGATGCACTCGATCTCGGTCAACGATTCGTTCAGCATGGCGATGGTGGTTTCTGCACCAGCAGCGTGCCCCCAGCGTTGGCAATTGGCGTCACGTGCCGATCCGAAAACCAGCTGCCCGCCTGGCGCAAGCAGACCTACCAGGTTGCGGACTGCCGCGCGGATCTGAACGAGGTCTCCGACGTAGTAAAGAACCTCCGCAACGACGATCAGGTCGAACAGCTCATCACTCGAAAACTGTTGAACATCGGAAATTATCCAGCTGATGTGCGGCGTCTCCTTCATGCGTAAACGTGCTCGCGTAATCGCTGGCTCGACGACATCGATCACGGTGAGCCGCTGGCAAATGGGGGCTAGCCGCTCCGTAAAAGCGCCGGCAGCGCACCCGACTTCGAGCGCATTTGCGACTCGACCTTGCGCAAGTGACAACCGGAGAATTTGGGTGTGGCGCTCCCGCTCGAACGGGTTGCCATCGAGCCGCCATGGGTCGTCTGCGGCCATTTCTCGATTCAGCAGTTCATGATCGATTTTATGGGTCAAATTCGCACCTAGCTAAGGCAGCAATCACCGGCGCTGCAAATGCCGTCAGATGTCGGTAGGGTCGGGACCGTACTGCGGGCCGAGGCAGTTGATTTCGGTCACGCTCCTAATAGGGTCGGCAGGATTGGCAAAATTGATTGTTTGGATGACAACCATCCACGCGCTGAACACATCGAAGGCGGAATTGGGCGTGGCTGGGTCCACTTCTGTGTGACGCCGGCCGACAAACGCTTTGCGGCGGTGGGGAATTCCGCACACCCACGGCGATTGACACGTTGACGATCCGCGATGGAAGAGCTCGCGGTATTAGAGCAGCCCCGTCTTCATCAAGCTGATCCCGCGCAGCCGCGACCGTTCACGTCGAACCACACGCGCCCGCCTGCTACGACGCCGCACGCTGATGCTGACATTATGGTGACTGGGGTTTACCGCCTCAGCATGGCCGCAATGCCATGACGGACAAAGGGAAGATGTTGGCCGAGGCGCAGCCCCACATGCCTTGCAAGCCGTGCCGCCGGATGCTCGCTTGAGTAGAGTCCGACGAGGATATTCGTAGCATGGTAGAGCGGCGCCGCCGACAGGCGCAGTCGGCTTTCATATCTGTGGAGCATGTCGGGATCGGCAATGTCGCGACGGTCGCGCCATGCGGTCTCTATACCGCGGGCGAGCTGCTTCTGGCCGCCGAGGCCGATGTTGAAGCCATGCGCGGTCACCGGGTGCATGCCAATGGCAGCGTCGCCGATCAATGCGACGCTCGGCGCCCGGAACCTGTGCGCCCAGGTCGTGGCCAACGGATAGATATAGCGTTGGCTTGCCAGGTTCATATTGCCGAGGCGCCCTCGACAGCGCTTTGTCAACTCCCTCAGGAACAACTCGTCGTCGAGGGCAAGCAGTCCGTCGGCCTCGTTTGAGGGCAAAGTCAAAAGCAGCGACGACACGCCTGGCGCGAGAGGCAACATCGCCACCGTCTGATGGTGATCGAACCATTCGATCGCAATCTGGTGGTGGGGGCGCTCGTGCCTCACCCGGCAAATCAGCATCGAGTTGCCAAGCCGATTGATATCGGCGCCGATGGCGAGCAGATTGCGGGTGGCGGAAAAACGCGAATCGGCTGCAACGAGAAGCCGAGCGCTCAGCTGCCTGCCATTGGAGAGCGTTATCACTGCTCCTTGACGGCTGTTTGTTGCACGCACGACCGAGTGGCCGCACAGCAGCCGGGCATGGCCCCGCAAGCGGATGATCTTGAACAGGGCATCGCGGATCTGGCAATTCGGGACCAGAACGCCCAGTGGTTCCGCGGATCCGCCGGGGGAATCGAAACACAACGCAAACGGGCTCGATCCGTTGAGGACGCGTGCGCCTTGAAGCGGTGACTTGTCCGAAGCGGAGATAACATCCCAGGCGCCGAGCTCGCGAAGGATTCCAATCGAGGCGTGGGTGAGCGCGATCTCGCGACCGTCGAAATCCGGACTTGCCAGTCTTTCCAGGGACTGCCCTTCGACAACCGCCAGTTTGAGCTGGCTATGGGCAAGCGATGCGGCGAAGGAAAGTCCGACCGGCCCGGCGCCCACGACAATAATGTCGAAGCTGTCGTCACAGCCGGCCATCAGCGCGCCGCCAGCGCGTCGGTTCTCTTCGTGAGATGTTGGGGGAGTCGAGCCGCATGTCGTGCATCGATTGCGCTGTGATCTATTGCCCGCATCGCCTCAAGCGCGTTTCTCACGTCGGTTCCTGGCTGGTGAAGCGTCATTTGCCTGCCGTATGATCTGGATTGTCAAGATGATGGGAGCGACGACCAGGCTGTCGGTCAGCACATGCGTTTTTCCCGTGAAGGACTGGGCGATCAAACCACGCCGACAAGGGCGTGGCCTTGATCTGGGTCAGTCGAGGCCCAACCGGCGTCAGATGACATCGATCCAATCCAGTCATGCGCCAGCTGATCCCATGACGACGCCATGGCACCAGCCAGCCCAGGGGAGAACAAGCGTCTGACCTGGGAGGGCTGTTTCAGGACTTTTGCGAGATCAGCGAATAACCGGCTCGCCATGGAAGCGCCGGCGCGAGGGCGGGGAGACGCCGAAGCCGACTTCCATCATCAGCCGTGGCGTGCGCGAAGGCACGGTGCCCATATGGAAGCCGAACGGATCCTCGACGAAACCGAGACCGGCTTCGCCGGTCAGCGTGACGGGGCTGTCATCGCCATAGACCTTGAGAACTTCTTGCGCCGGATGGCCGACAAGCAGCGTCAGCTGATGCTTGATGGCGCGGCGGTTATGACTGCCCCGCACATAAACATGCGGGCCGGTGCCTTCGTCGACCGGCGTCAGATAGAAGAAGAATTTCAGCATCCTCCAGTCATCGAGATCGAAATGATACTTGCCAAGCGAGGCACGGTTCTTGTCGGCGTCGGAAGCCTGGCTGGTCGGGAAGCTCCACCAGACGCGTGTGGTGATCAATTTCGCCTGAGCGCCCAGATAATGCGCGGCGATGTCGAGCAGCAGCGGGTCGTTCTGGATGGCGACCGCTGCCTTGCAGCCGAGGATATGTTCGAAAAAGTGGCCGCTGAGCAGCGAGCAGCCGAAACGCTTCTCGGCCTCGGCATGGTCCTCAGCCATGAATTCGAGACGGCGATCGAAATTGCCGAAACAAGGCGTGTAGCGGGCGAAGGCGGCGATCTCCTTATGGATGGAAGTCGGCAGGACGAGCCCGCAAAACAGCCCGTCCGACCGCAGCGCCTCGACAACGTCCTGGCGATCGACGCCGGCAAACATGGTGTCGTGGGCTTTTTGCGACACGCGAACCGGCTTTGCCCCACGCCAGTGCATCCGGCGGGCCGGCATGGTGCGGGCGAGCACGAACATCGGCAGCCATGCCGGGTTCTCGCGAATGTCCGACAGATAGGTCGGAATGCGCACGGCGATGCGGCGCAGCACGCCGCCGTTTCGCGCGATGGCCTCGAGACTGGTGGCGCCAGATTTGTCAGGGCTCGAAAGGGTCATGAAGGGTCCTCAGCTGAATGCGATATCGACGAAGCATTGCCTCGCCGCTGGTCCAAGCCCGATTCCCGCAACGGAAGGACGTGTAGGCGCGCGTCGGTTTTTGTGCAACGCACAATAGCCTTGCGCGTGGCACATGCTGTTCGGATCGCCGTGCGCATCAGCCAATATTCCAGCGGCAGGCAAACGGGGCGGCGGCACTTGACAAGCGCCGCCGCCCGGCTTGGCAGCTATTGGCGGACGAACAGCGACTGGACGCTCGCCCATTGATCGGCGGTGCGGAAGCCGCCGCGTTTCGTGTAGCTTTCGACCGGGAATTTCATCCAGTTGGGCAGCCAGTTGTCGATTTTCTCGCGGCCGTTCTCGCCCGCGAGGCAATCGCGGATGATCTTCTTTTGCGTCTTGACCTTCTCGGCGACATTGCCGTCGGCGACATGCTTGCCGGCGAGGTCGGCCAGCATCGCATTGGCGATCTCCCTGTCGCGCAGCAGGTCGAAGAAGGCGTCGTCCGGTTGCCACCACGCACCCATGTCGATGCCCAGATGGTTGCCGAGCGCCTCGACGACGGCGCTGCCGGCTTCGAGCGTCTCGGCCATGACAAGGCTGAGAACGCGCATGACATCGTCGTCGCAAAGTGGCAGCAAACGGGCAAAGACTGCGGCAAGCGCAAAGGCGTCGCCATTGCCGCCGGCTATCGCACCCTCCTCGTCGGCCTGCCCAAGCAGCGCAAGCACCGCGCGCCGTTTTTCGGCGAAGGCGGCTTCGGCCCTGGACGCGGCAATACTTGCCGCCACCGCTTCATTGGCGGTGCGCTGCGGCTCGCGGCGAACCTGCCACAGGCCCGAACCTGTGATGGCATGCGCCACCATCAGGCGCAGCGCGACACAAGGATGGTCGAGCATGGCGGTACGCACGGCACCGTGGCGGTGCAGATCGACATAGTTCTGCATCGGCCCGGTGAGTTCCGGCCGCGACGGCTTGGCGGGGATTTCATCGAGCGCGCCGGCTTCGCCTTGCGCGCGGGCGCGGCGGGCCTCCTTGCGCGACAGCCAGCCCCTCATGGCACTCGACCGCGCCGCGATGCGAGACTGAGATGAAGACCTTGCCGCCCTTCTTCCTTGGCGTCTTTTCGTAGTCCCATGACTGGAAATGCTGCCCCGGTTCGAGCACGGCCACCTCGGGCCAGCCGGCTTCCAGATAGGCATCGCGTTTGGCGGCGATCGCCTCGTTCTGCTTTTGCCAGAACAGGTCGGCATCGGCGAAATAGCTGTCCTCGCCGAACAGGTCGCAGACGATCAGGCCCGGATAATCCTCGAGGGCAAACAGCGCCATCTTGGTGGAAATCGACTGGCCGCCGAACAGCCATTGTTTCAACTGGTGGCCGCGCGGCGCGTATTGCTCGGGATCGGCATAAAGCGCCAGCCAATCCTTCTGCTGCGCCTTCGATGCCATGGTCAGATGGCGCGCCGTCTCGGCGTCGATGTCGGCGCGCCGATAGGCCTCGCGGATTTTGGGCAGAAGATCGCCGAGCGCCAGAATGCGTTTGACCAGAAGCTCGGTGATGCCGAAGGTGGCGGCGATGTCATCAACGCTGCGGCCCTCCTTGATCAGCCGCGAAAACGTCTCCCACTGCGACACCTCGTCGGGATCGAGCCGGGCGAAGTTTTCGATCAGCGAGGCCTCGAGCGCGTCGGCGTCGTCGCCGTCTTCCATGATGGCGCAGGGCAAGGCATTGCGCTGGCCGCGCTCGTCGGCGAGCGACTTCGCGGCGAAATAGCGGCGCCGGCCGGCGACGATCTCGAAGCTTTCCGGCGTGCCGTTGGGCCGCACCAGAAGCGGCACCAGGACGCCGCGCGCGCGAACCGATGGCAGGATGTCCGACACGTCGGGCGCGCGTTTGGAATGGCGCATGTTGAGCGCGGAAATGTTGAGCTTATCAAGCGGAATGTGGGCAAGTTGCATGGTTTGTCTCCTTCGTTTGAGGGGTGGAATTGTCCCGCCGCAGAGGCTGCAAGCCGGCGCGGCGGGACGGTTTTCGCGCCTAGCGGCGCGTCTGTTCCGCCGTGTCGGGCGGAAGCTTGGAATGGGCGTTGCCAAGGGCTTCTGCCGCCTGTCGCAGCAGTCGGTCGGCTTCGGTGATGTGGCCGGCGCTGTACGCTGCCTGGGCGTAGACGGAGAGCGGAAAGCGCGCCTTGAATCCAAGGTCGCGCTCGATGCCGAGGCCAAGCCGCCCCTTGACGCTTGCAAGCTCGGCAAGACTGACGCTGCCGAGTTCGGGGAAGCCGAAGCCGAGGTCGCAAAGGCCGAAAAGGGTGTCGCCGTCGGCGTCGAGTTCAGTGAGAAGCCAGGTTGCTGGCCCGGTCGGATCGAACAGTTTGACCACCGGGACATGGTCGGTTTCGGTGTCGGTTGCGCCATTGGCGAGCAGCCGGGCGCATAGGTCGTCGGTAATCAGGATCATGGCAAAACTCCTCTCAAAACAGGTCGCGTTGATTTCTGGCGTCATCGAACAGCCCGATATCGAGCGGCTTTTGCGCTGCGCGCGCGGGCGCGTCGGCCAAACGGGCAGGCGGTCGCGCGTGGTGGCTGGACATCGGGAATGAGCGTCTGCTCGCCTTGCGGCGTTGGCTCGGTCCGCAGGGTGTCGGGATCGCGCGCGCTCATGCCGCGATCTCGTCTTGTTGCGCGCCTTGGGCCTCGGCGTTGAAGCCCAGAAGAAAATCGGCGGCCTTGGAGGCAAGGCTGGCGGCGCGGAAGATGGCGCGATTGTCCTCGCGCAGCACCTTCAGTAATCGCGAGGTGTCGATAATGTTAAGGAACGCAGCTGGATGCGCGGTTTTGCACCGTTTCCGGCCACATTCCTTCGCATTATTTCAGAGCGTATCGAGCCAGGCCAGCAGGCTCACATCCTGCTTCCATGACGGCGGACGTCCCGTTGTTGCCGGAACGTCGACCTGCTCCAGTGCTTTTCGCTTCGTTTCTAAATTGGCCCTGGCGTAGTGGTTGGTGGTGTCGAGGCTCACATGGCCGAGCCAGCTGCGGATCACCGTGACATCGACGCCTGCCGAGACGAGGTGCACGGCGGTGGCATGGCGGAAGCTGTGCGGCGTCACATGCTTGGTTCGCAGCGTTGGCGCGATTGCGGCGGCCGCCGTCACATAGGCTGCAAGCTTGAACCGGACGCCCGAGGCGCTGAGCGGTTCGCCGTAGCGGTTGACGAACATCCGCTCGTTTGGCGCTCGCGGCTGCCGCTCCAGCAGCTTTTTCAGCAGTACCGCGGTTTCCGGCCAGAGCGGGCAGATGCGCTCCTTGCGACCTTTGCCAAGGAGGCGCACGCAGCCGGGCGTGTCGAACCGGATCGCCTCAGGACATAGGTCGAGCGCCTCCTGTATCCGTGCCCCGCTGTTGTAGAGGAACGAGAGCAACGCATGATCGCGCATGCCTTCGAGTGTTGAACGGTCTGGTTGGGCAAGGATCGCCGCCACTTCTGCCGGATCCAGATAGCAGGGTTCCGATACCGGCGCCCGCTTGACTGGGATGTTGTGGATATCGACACACTGCGCGATCGACGCGGGATCCCTGGTCGCCACGAAGTTGAAGAAGCTGCGGATCGCGGCAAGCCGACAGTTGCGCGTCCCGATCGTGCCGCCGCGTTCGTGTTCGGCGTGCTTCAGGAACCCAGTGACCTCGCTGGCGGCCAGATCGGCCAGCGTGATCATCGCAACCTTCTTTCCCGCGCGCTGCGCGACGAACCGCAGGAACAGCCGCCAGGTGTCGCGGTAGGATCGCACCGTATGGATGGATGCGTTGCGTTGCTCGACAAGCCATTCGTAGAAGAACGCCCGCATCAGTTCCGGGAACGGGTTTGCCCTAATCATGGCTGCACCTCCCGCTTCAGGTTGAGGCATGGTGCGCCCACCGCCCGGAACCGCTCGTTTGCAAGGTGCAGCAGGTCCTGCGTGACGGTGATGTAGACCAGCGTGGAGTTGATGTCCCGATGGCCGAGGTATGTCGCAAGGAAAGGCAAGCGCTCCTGCGGGTTGATGCCCGTCCGATACCACTCGAGGATCCGGTTCACGACCATCGAGTGGCGCAGGTCGTGCAAGCGCGGCCCCGTTCGCCCTTGCGGTGGTTTCAGCTCGGCCCGGCGGATGACATCGACGAGCAGCCAAGCGATGGCCTCCTTTGTGTAACGTGCACCGCGCTGCTCGTGCCAGAACAGGCCCGAACGTGAGTCCTGCGATGCTCCGGCACGGCGCCGTGCAACGATATAGGCCCGAAGCTCGGCCATCACGCTGTCGGGAAGCGGCAGGATCCTGGTCTTGAAGAACTTGGTCTGCCGAACCGTGATCGTGCCACCCTGAAGGTCGACGTCACCCAGATCGAGGCGGGCGAGCTCACCTCGCCGCAGACCCGCGCAATAGGCCAGCAACAGCATGGTGTAGATGCTCAGCGGGCGAAGCGCCGCCCGTGGCGACGGATAGGAACGGGCGATATCGAGCATCCGCCGCACGTCGGCGGGTGAGTAGATATGAGGCTTGCGCCATTGCTTCGCCACTTCCTTTTCTGGGCGTGGGTCCGGTCGGCGCGGCGGGATCGACGGATTCCGGTAGCGGAGTATCTTCGCAAGGACGCGCTTCAGCTTTTCGCATTCCGCGGCGTGGTTGCGCGTGGCTTTCGCCGACGCCCAGTGTTCGAGCATCACCTCGATCGGCTCATCCCGAAGGGCAGGGTTCAACTGCAGGAACCGGTCGAACCGCATGAGCCACACGGGCTGGGTGCTGTATCTGTAACCCCTGTTGCGCATTAGCGCGACATGTTCGGCCATCATTCCGCCCAGCACGGTGCCAAACGGCCGAGGCTGACGCAGCTCGGCAAGGGCACGGTCCGGAGTGTCCGACGCCAGGGCCCGCCAGACGGGCTTGCACTGTTTGATATTGCACGTCTCGCGCAGGGCAACGACGGGGCTTCGATTGATGACCCCGGTCTGCACCAGGTGATCGAGGAACCGATCGATAATACGGGTACGGTGCAGCTGCGTCGATGCCGCCCAGCGCTCGGACCATGCACGCAACCAGTCCGCCAGCACGTCCTGGTTGAGCTCGGCGTGGCGCTCGGCGACGTCCTGGAAGCTGTGGAGCACCTGCTTGTAATAAATGCGGCTGTTCGCGCTGCGCAGGCCAAGACCGGCTAGATAACGCGCGATCGACCGCCGTTCGGGATCAGGCCATGTCGTCATGACAGCACCTCCGATCCCGGCACGTCGAGTGCGATAGCCCGGAGATCCTCGGTGGCGAGCTTGAGGTAGGGTGCCGTCGCTTCGGTTGAACGGTGGCCTAGCAGGTCGCCAATGACCTTCTGCGGCACCGACGCTCGCAGCATTTCGACCGCACGGGCATGGCGGAAGATGTGCGGCCCGCTCTTACCGCACGGTTTGACGCCGGCATCGCCGAGCCGCCGCCGAACCGCGCTACCGAGCATCCCGAGCCTACGATAGGGCGCGCGCGTGCGGATGAAGATTTCCCGGACGTCGGTATCGGGCCGCCCCGAGCGCAGATAGGCGAGCACCGCTTCGCCCACCGGCGCCATCAGGGGCAGGAACGAGCAAGCCCGTGTCTTGGTGTGCCGGACGCGGATCGATTCCGCCCGCCAGTCAATGTCCTCGAGCCGCAGATTGCGTATCTCGCTCGACCTCAAGCCATATGTTGCGAGTAATTGCAGGATGGCATGGTCCCGCAGCCCCACTGGTGTCGTATCTTTCCTCGCACTTTCCAACACGGCAGCGATCTGATCCCGTTCCAGGATCGAGGGGACCCCCTCATAGGCGTAGAGCAGCGGTGCGATGACGTGCGGCGACAGATCGAGCGAGGTTCGCCCGGTTCGGTGGAGATACCGCAGCAATGAGATCAGGCGCTCCGCCACGTCCTTCAACGATTTGCGCGTCAGCTTCAGTGCACGCATGTCCATGTAATGGTCAATGTCGCTGACGTTCAGGACCATCAGGCTTTCGGCGCCACAGCGTTCAAGCTGCCAGGCCAGGAAGTGCCGTGCCTCCCACAACAGCGCGACGATACTGGGCCGGGCAAGGCCGCGCTCTTCGCGAAGCCAGGTCTCGTATTCGTCGCAGATCGTAAGCCGCACCTCGTCGGCCGCACATGTAACTTTTGGTGCGGGCGGCCACTGGCCCTGCGCAAGCCGCAACAGCGCGTGGATTCCGGAGCGCGGGATCGAGTGCCAGCACGGCCCCGGAGATCGACCACGGCGTTTCCGGAACAGCGCGATCGCATGCCGCAGATATTGCGCCACCTGCGCTTCGCACACATCCGCGACCAGGATATTCCGCCGCGCAAGATAGTCGAGGAACCCGCGCGCATGGGCGCAATAGTTCCCAACCACCACCGGGCTATATCGTTGGCGGGTCAGTACGACCCTGAGTTCGGCGATCAGTTCGCGATCGGTATTCGACATCCTTGGCTCCTCGGTTGGTCAAATTGACCACCGAGGTTCGCCGGGAAATAATGCGGAGCAAAGCCTGCCGCTCTTTGGCGCAATTGCGCGGGATTCACGCGCTTAAGCTGCGTTCCTTCACATTATCGACACCTCGCGATTACTGGAGTTATGGCGAGGTGAGCATAACTTCAGCCATGTGCCGATATAGTCGGCATGGCGCACGGTCGGCTCGATGCCGAGCGTCGAGCAGACAAAGGCAGCAGTGATTTCGGCAACCAGTTCCTCGCGCGCATAGGTCTTGGAACCGAAGGCGCCGGAGAGGTCGCGCGCCAGCCGCGCCGGGTGGCCGGTCCAGTGGCCAAGTTCGTGCAAGCAGGTGCGGTAATAGTCGATCTGCTGAAAGAAAGCCGGCTGCGGCGGCACCTGAATGGTGTCGGTGCCCGGCATGTAGAAAGCGCGATCGCCGCCGATGCGGAAATCCGCGCCGCTTGCTCGAATAAGCGCCTCGGCTTGGGGGACGATCTCGCGTTCGGGCAGCGGTTCGGCGTTGCCATAAAGGTGCTTGGGCAGGCCGTCGCACTGCGCGACGTTGAAGACGGTGAAGCGCTTCAAGTATGGCACCGCCTGCGGCTCGTCGCCGTCTGTCCTGGCGCGCTCCTGCTCGCCCTTTGGGACGAAGCGGTCGGCATGCACGATTGTTGTGCCGCGCTCGCCCTTCCTGACATTGCCGCCAAGGGCAAGCGCCTGCCGGAAGGTCAGCCAGTTCTGGCCGGGATAGCTGCGCTCGATGACGGCGCCCCACAGGATGAGGATGTTGATGCCGGAATAGCGGCGCCCGGTGGCTCCGTTGCTGGGCAGGCCGAGGTCGGCCTTTGCGCTGCCCCATGGCTTGACCCATGGCACGGTGCCGCGCTCCAGTTCGGCAATGATGCGGTCCGTGATCTCCTGATAAAGGCTGGCGCCCGGGCGCCCGCCCCTGCCCGCGCCAGCCTCTCGGCTGCCGCAACGGTTGTGTTTTGCACGCATCGTCTGGTCCTCCGCTCTTCAATCCCGCGCCTTTCCCCGCAAGTGGGGTGGCGGCGAGACGCGACCGGAAAGGCCCGCCGTCGGAGGCGGACCGCATCCGAAGGACCGGAACGAAGAGGAGGACCGAAGCGCAAGCGAAGGGTTGCGGGATGCCGCGGCGGGCCTAGAAGGGAGTGCCGCCCACCCCGCGCCGCCGGGAACGGCCAACGAACAAACCGCGCCGGCCGACAGGGCGGCGACCGTCAGCAGCCGACAGGCTGCCCGCGCCAGGGGGCGAAGCCGGATGGCCGAGACCGCCTGAGCCTGGCGAAGAAAAAGCGGGCTCGGTTCACGAGCACCCGGCACGCGCCGTCAGGCGCGCGGGCGCCATCAAGTGCCGGCAGATTGCCGCTTGCTGGCGGAAGCCTGGACGCCATGCTTTACGCTGCGGTTTTGTCAGCTCGCAGGGCTCAACGCCCGGTGCCCCCGCCAGGCGTGCCTCTGTGCCAGACGCTGATGCGCCACCTGAAATCTGCATAGCTGTTCGGCGCTATCGACCGCATGCCGGCACTGGGCACGCCGCCCGGCGAGCGAATTTCCGAGGTCTTGATCCATCCACTGGCGACGTGCTGAGGGAAATTTCCCGACATGGGGTCGAGGAGGCGCGCAGCGGTCGACCAAGCGTATATGGCGCAGGCTGGATGGGCGGCCATGACGGCCGGGAGTGCTGCGACATGCTATGGCGCTGGCATCAGCTGATCATAGACCATAACGTCGGCCTTGCTGCCATTCTTACGGCGGAGATGGGCAAGCCGCTTGGCGATGCCAGTTCGAAGTCCCTCACGCGGCCCGCGTATCTGCAATGGTACGCCGAAGGCCAATCGTGTCTATGGCGAGACGATCTCCCCCGCCCTCGTCGGACTGGCGCATGCTGGCGGTCAAGCAGCCGGTCGGCGTTGCTGCCTCGATGGTCGCGCGCTGTCTCCCGCCGGTGCTGGCGGCGGGCTGCGCGGTCATCCTCAAACCTGCCGAACAGACGCCGCATGTTGCAGGCGCGATGATTGCGCTCGCGGCGGAGGCCGGCTTTCCCGAAGGCGTCGTCAACCTGATCTATACTTGCAAAGGCGATGCCATCGGCCGCAGCTGATTAGCCGATGAACTTGATCCACAGGCGCTTGATCCATGCGAGGATGGCCCCGAGGCCCTTTGGCTGGGCGCCGCGCTTGAGAAGGCGGTCATAGGCGCGGCCGGCTTCGATCTGCTCGCGAGACATCTTGCCCGCCCAATGGATTCGGCCACGTTTGACAATGTAGTGTGAGCCACAAGGGAAGTCGTGGTTGCCGATCGACGGCCAGATCGAAGCGCCCTCGTCCTCCATGACAAGGTCATATTCGGTTGGAACGAGCGGTGTCGAAACCTCCTCGCCACAGCCACAGGCGCAATTGTGGAGGGCAACGTGGCATTGGCGCGACACGTAAAGAACCCCGTCTTCCAGCTGTTCGGGAATGTCTTCGACAAACACCGTTGTAAGTCGATCCACCCGAGCCATCATGCCCCCCGGTTGGTGATGTTGTTGCCCTCGATCATGTATGTCGCGTTTCTTTCGTTGCGCTCGTCACGATAGAAGGTCAGCCAGCGCTTCCAGCGCATGATCGCCATGATCGCGTTCAACGCATTGAGCTCGGCGGTCTGGATCTCGGTTCCGTACACATCGGCCTCTTCATCGTCATCACCGAACGACAGATGGGTCGCCACCTCCGCCCACGGCGTGCCGGGGGCAATGAAAGTCGCCCGTGCGCAACCGTCGAGCGTATTATCGTCGAGCCCAAGACCAATGCCAGTGTCGACGAATGGGATGCCCAGGCGAACCAGCCCTTCGGCAATCACGCGCCGCGAGGATCCCTTGTCAACACAGACAAAGACGAAGTCATAACCCGCAAATTCGTCAATGTTGTCAGCCTTGACCCTGGTGGCGTGCGGCTTCACGCCCTTGTGAATGCGCGCGTAAAGCGCTGCGTAATAATCCACCTTGCGGGGAAAATTCTTCGCCAGCGCCAGTTCGGGAGCACCGGGCGAACGGAAAAGATTGTGGTTGAGAAGTTGGTCATCGTCGTAGATGTGGATCTCGGCAACGCGGGTCTTGGCGGCGAGATCGAGCAGATAGGCACCGGTGCCGCCGAGGCCGATGATTGCAATGCGGCCCTTGAGCTTGCGGTTGGCGATGACGATCCCATAGCGGGCTGACGCAGAATCGGGGATCGCGAAGGGGCTATCGTCCTCCGCGCTGGCTAGCGTGACGCCTGTGCGCGCGTTGGCGGTCTTGTCGTGCGACCGCGCGGCGGCGCCGAGGTGCGATTCGTAGGTGACAACCTTGTCGTAAATGTTGGCATACTGGCCGGTCCCTTCTGGCTTCGACGAGAAATAGTGGTAGACCTTGATGTCGGATCCGACAGTCGCCTCGTTGCTGTTGTGGATGATATTGGTCATCGGCGTGCCATCGCGATGGCACGGCGTCTCTCCGGTAAACCACATGGTGTGGTCGGTTTGTGGAGTCGAGGTCAAGCCTTGGGTATCCAGCGACAGAGTGCAGACAAGCGTGCCGCGGCCAAGCGACTTGTCGCGCTTCACGTAGGGGACGCTGTGAACGAGGAGAAGAACGAGCTCGCGCATCTCGAGCTCAAACCCCTCGTCCAGCAGCCGCTTCAGATGCGGATCACGACTTATCAGATCGGCGGACATTGAAGACCATCCCGTTCTTGACTTCGATGTTCTCGCCCTCCACCAGATCACCTTCCGCGCCGTGGACACCTTTCAGGTACGTGATCGTGTACTTGAACTTCTCAAAGTTGGCGTCGGGGTAGGCGAGCAGTGCAATCTCGCGATAGCTGTGCTTTCTCCTTGGTACCGTGCGCGATCGACCGTTGACCTTGATGATCACCGTTTTCGCCTCGCGGCTGCGGATGCGCTCCACGCCCTGTCCGCCAAGAGTCACCGCGCCGTCAGCGGGAATGACCGTATCGCCGGCGCTGTCCAGGATCAGCTCGAGATCCTCGTCGATGCTCGCGTAGCGATAGATGTCGGCCGCGGAGATTGTCGCCGATCCCCACTCCCAGCCACGCTCGTTGACGGTGAAAGAAAAGGCCCTGTCGCCTTGGAATGAAAGGAACTCAGAGTGGGGCATCTCCCTGAAGTCGATCGCTTCCTCAAGGCCGATCGAACGCGATGTCCTGTCCGCTATCTGGATGAGAATATAGTCGCTGGGCCGATCAAGCCCACCGAGGGCGCGGACCTCGCGACCAGAAATGATGGCGTCATTGGTAGCCACCACGCGGCCGTCCAGCTTGAATGTAAAGTTCGTCACGTCAGGCATCGAAGCCTCCTTGTCTCTCATTCTGCACAAGACATATATGCAATTTTTAGCCAATGTCTAGCTAGTTAATAGCTATTTTATCCTCATTTTTTGATTGACAATTATGGACTTTATAGCTACATAAAAAACACCGGTTAGGAGGCGCCTATGAAGCGCACGATGACGCTTAACTTGTCGGACGCGGAAATGAGCGTCCTTGAAACCATGTGTGAAGAAAAAGGGCTGTCCAAAACCGCGCTCGTTCGTCAGGCGCTGCGGCTCTACAAATCCGTCGACGATCGACTGGCGCGTGGCGAAAAGGTGTTTGTCGAAAGCGCGGATAAGTCAGAAAAAGTAGAGCTGATGGTTCTATGAAAGAGCTGATCGATCGCGTCTTTCTCTTAAATCGCGCAACAGGCCGGTTCGAAGATGCAGATCTGTATCATGGCCTGGACAGCACGAATCTGGCGCATATCGAAGGACGCTGGCGGCCGCTTTTTGAGCTGCGTCGCAGGGAAGCCAAGGCCTCTCTTCAGACTCTAGCGGAGGTCAATGCCGAAGACGCCCATTGGGAATGGGGCAAGAAGGCGCTGGCAGCGCTGAACGACCCGTTCCTGTTCGATTTCTTCGTGCTCGAATGTGGTGGCAGCACACAGGCCATCATGATGACGCGCAAAGGTGGCCAAGACTGCTTCAGTCGCCATCCCGAGCATCAGCGAGTGCCGCTGATCTACGTGGAGTTTCTGGCGACGGCGCCATGGAATCGACCAAAGCTGGTTGCTGAGCCGACTTACAAGGGTGCGGGGCGTGCGCTCGTTGGCACGGCCGTCAGCTTGAGCCTGGAAGAAGAGTTTGGTGGCCGGATCGGTCTGCATTCCCTTCCTGGCGCAGAAGTTTTCTACCGGGATGCGATCGGAATGACGGATCTTGGAGCGGATAGCGAAGGAGTGCATAAAGGGCTGAGATACTTCGAGCTTTCCAGCAGCGATGCTGCGACTTTCCTATCCGTGCAACACTAGCAAAGAGGAGTCGACCATGAAATTACATTTCACTGCCGATTGGCTACGCAGCCATATCGAACATGATCCAGATGTCGATTGCGACGCGGGACTCCCGCTGCGCGATGCAGCTCCGCTTGAGCGTCTTATGCAGGAGAAGTCTCGTCATCAAGCAACTGCGGGGCAGCCTTCGGCTGCCTCTGAACACAAAACTGTTGTGCTGTTTAAATTGGTGCATCAGCTTCGACGCAAGGACGGATTGAGCATTGCGCAGTTGGCTGCCAAAATTCGTGTTGATGCGGCGGAATTGGAGAAGGTGGAGAAGGATCCCTGCTATGTTCCAGGCCCGCGTACCGTTCATCAGCTAGCCGAGTTCATTGGGGTTTCAGCACGTGCTGTAGAACAGCTGACCGCGGCATCGTCTGCGCAGAACGATAATCTCACCGAAGCGGCGCATCGTTTTGCCGCGAGTTCGGACGACCTGTCGAAGCTAAGCCAGGCTGAAAGGCGCGACCTCAACGATTTCGTCAAGGTACTGGCGTCAATCGATAAGAAGAATGGATGACCATGTCCGCGATTGAGCCGATAATCGGGGACTTTGAGCGCCGAGATATCCATGAGCACATATCACGTCTGCTACGTGATCTCGGCAATCCGGAGCCCCCGTTACGGCTCGAGCAGGTACGCGCGCTGCAAAAGCTTGACCTTACCTATTATAGCAAAGCGAATTTGAGCCTACTGGATGAGATCGCCCACCGGGCGCGAATCGCTGGGAACGAGATCACCAGTACCGCCAAGCGCATGGTCGATGTGGTCCAGCAATATGGCCTTCGTGGTATCCTTATGCTGAAGGAAGGCGACAAGCGAATCTTCATCGATGATGACGTAGCCGAGCTGAAGCGACGCTTCCTCATCGCCCATGAGATTATACATGATCTTCTGCCTTGGCATCGCTCCCTGCTTCTGGGCGACAATGAGTCCACGCTGAACCCGACATTCCATCAGGCAATGGAGGCGGAAGCCAATTATGGCGGGCGCCGTCTCTTGTTTCTCGGGGGAAGATTTCGTCCCGAAGCGCTGGACTGCTCATTTGAATGGAAGAGTATCGAGCAGCTTCGCAAGCGCTACGGGAACACCCTTACGACGACGCTTTGGCAAATGGTTTGCGAACGCGATCCGGACTTTCCTGCCTTCGGCGTTGTCAGCCGGCATCCCTATCACAGAGATATCTGCGAGAAGGCTGGGATCGACAATGTAGCCTATTTCCCGAGATCGAAAGCGCTTGCTGAGCACTTTCCCGGAATCACCACTGAAGTTGCCTATTCCGCGATCTGCGATCACGCAACCAGCCGAAAGCGGGGTCCGGTGGGCGAAGGCGAAAGCATCTTTTGTGATGCGAACGGCGAACCCCACATATTCTGGTTGCACAGCTTCTCAAATACCTATGATTTGCTCACTTACTGCATCTACAAGAAGAAACACCAACGCATTTCCCCCGTCGGCTACAGGGCAGCCTGACTACCAACAGACGGTTATTTCAAGTGCCAGATGACAGCACAAAGGCGGCCGCTTGCGGCCCGCGACATGCTGTGGCGTTGGCATCAGCTGATCATCGACCATGCCGTCCGCCTTGCTGCCATTCTTGCGGCGGAGATGGGCAAGTCGCTTGCGAAGCCAGTTCGGAAGTCTCGCGCGGCCCGCGTATCTGCAATGGTACGCCGAAGGCCAATCGCGTCTATGGCGAGATGATCTCCCCCCGCCCTCGGCGGACCGGCGCATGCTGGTGCTGAAGCAGCCGACCGGCGTTGCTGGTACGATCGCGCCGTGGAATTTTCCCGCCTCAATTCGACCGGTTGCTGGCGATGACGGCTCCGCTGGTCTCACGTTCCACCAGCAGGACTGCAACCATGTGTTCATAGTGAAGAGCGAGACGAAGGACGCGGTGACGCTTACTGCCGAGGCGACCTTATCGCATGCCCTGAAGCCGTTCATCAGACGCTCAAATTCTCGGACCGCCGTCTGGAACAAGGCCGCAGCCGAGCGGGCCCGGCAGCTCGCCCAGCAGGATGACTGATCCAGGTTCTGCAGATCGAAGAGCGGCGCTGGTCACCGAGAACGCCGCTTTGCTGAAGCGTATGCTTGAAGCCGAAACGGAGGTCGATCGCCAGAGGCGTCACAAGGCCCGCCTCGTCGCAGAACGTGAGGAAGTCCAAAGCCAAAACGCTGATGCAAATGCACCGAGGTGCCCTAACCTGCGAGATCGATCATTCGGCCGTAGCATCAGGATGGTTCCGCTCGCATTCTGTCACATTGTGCGACAGGTTGCTTTGAGCCAACCCATAGCAAACTCTCTAGTCTAGATAATCCGACAGAGCCGAGGGCCGATTTCCTCGAAGCCGTTGCGCAGATAGAAATCGAGCGTGCGCTTCCATTTTGGTTGCCTGGGCGCGGCAAGCTCAAGTCGCTTCCAACCACGCGCACGGCCTTCCCGCGAGGCGACCTCAAGCAGATGAGGGGCAATCCCTTTGGAGCGCTTTTCGGGTCGAACATACAGCTCCGAAATATAGCCGAACTTACCGCCTGCATAGATCGCCGTGCATTTATTCAGCACCATGATGCCGACCGGCTCGTCATCTGCAGTTGCGATCACTGCGACCACACTAGCGTTGGCAAGCATTATCTGCGCGCTTTGTTTCACGTCGTCGGGCGCGGGCGCTTTCCCGCCAGTGAGTTCATCGAGTAGCGCGTGAATAAAACGGACGACCGTCCCTGCGTCCGTTGCGTTGGCGCGGCGCGTAGATATGGAAGGCATATTTTCTCCTGCTAGTGGTCAAAATCCCGATTAATGCTGCCACCCCGCGCAGGTCCGACTCACGCTTTTAAGTAACTCTGACCAATGGACCGAGGCACTTGTCATGGCGCGTCGAAGTCAGCTGTTCCAGAGGCCGCCGTTGGCGGGTGATCGAAGGAGGCTTGGGCCCCAAATGAGCCGGCCAGAAACAAGACGGCTCACCGCCAGCCAGTTTCGGATTATTCCGTATTGGGATCATCCAGTGTCACTATCGTCTCTCCGACCTTGGTCGCCGAACCCCCCGGTCCCGACCATCGGGAGAAGCATCAGCGATCACGCGGCGCCGGTCCGCGGAGCGTGTTCCGGGAAACCGGATGCAGGGCCAAGCTGGGGGAAGGTTCAAACGGCACTTCTGGAGACTTTTGAGGCGGCATCGACGCTCCACCATCTGTAGCGGGCCAACTCCGGCTCAATGGCCCGGTCTGCCTCTGTTTCCAATCACGATCCCCGCGAAGGCGAAGCCGAGTGGCCGCAGCTGGCCGGCTGACCCCTTGTATTTTGGTGGTGAAGATCCGGCGCCGAACCAGGAAAGCCGTCGCGGAAAGAGCGGGGGGTTGGCTTGGTCCTGGCGGATGCCGGCACAGGAATTCGGACCGCGATCAATAGCGATGCGCAGATGGCCGAAATTCATGAGCGGCGTCCTAACCCGAAAAATTCATGGTAGGTTGGCGGATGCGGTGCAAGCCATTGAAATGACGTAAGATTTGGTTGCTAAGGCCGATCCGAATCATTTCCCGGAGACCACACCCGCCATGAATTTTTGGGGTTAGGAGGATTGAATCAATCATCCAACCGCAAGTATGTATGACATAATTTCCTTATCAAACATAACGAGGGATAACATGATTATCGGTGACGCACTTTTCCGCAACAACGATTTGGACAATTACCTACGGGCTCAGGTTGGCGCGGTTGATGAGCACGTGCGCAAGACCGTCTCCAAAACGGACTTAGGGAAGACCGATTCCGAGATCGCCCAGCAGCATCTGCCAAGTGCTCGGGTCGAACCACTGCAGGTAGACTTCGAAAATCCCCAAAAGGACGTGAGCGAGGCGCGTGTGCGTGTCCATGACGTTTTTGATGGTGGAGCACGATCGACGGAGTACGCGCGACCCGCAGCTTCGCATTTACGGGCGATCCAGCTCTCTTTTCGCTCAAGACCAATCCCTATTCGAGTGTGTTGCCCCATGGTCTCGTCAGAGGCAACCGCATCGTCATTGGCACGGAAGGCCGCAACGACGCGGAGACGTTGAAACGCGAGATCGATAGCCAAGAGCAAACCCTGCGCGAGTATGTCGGACGCTCAAAAGCACAGGTCGATGCGCATAACGCTAAATTAGAGGCCCTGCTAATTGAGGCCATTGCGCGTCGGCGGAAAGCTCTCGTCGGCATCGACGCCCTCAAAGACCGTATTTAGGAGAAGCATGAAACAGTTCGCCGAGAACAGGCGACCGGATTGAGGCGGATATGCGAAGCCACGACGGCGTTGTTGAAAATTGGGAACTCTTAACTGAAGACGAGGCGATAGAAGCCGCGATCGAAAAGCACAGCAAGGACCCTACCACGTCGGTCGCCTATTGCGCCCTGGAAGTGTCTGGCAATGGCGATGATCCAGAATATCGGTTCTGGTACGATCTGTTTCTGAGACTTTCCAAAGAGGATCATGTCGGATGGGCTTAGCGTAAATGGCGATGACAGAAACCAAATACCCGGGAGAGCTCGCCTCCCCGCATCAGATCCATGCACTGGCGGAAGAATACCGAAAGGGGGCACACCTGCTCCTTCCGCTCGGCAGACCCGGAAAACCGCTCACCAGAGCGCCGTTCAGATTATCGGCCATCCACGCGATCGAACTCTATCTGACCGCGCTTTTGCTGCACCGTGGCCACGATCCAAATCAAATCCGCAAGATGCAACACGACCTAGCGGCACGGGCGAAGCACACCCTCGAAGCGGGGCTGCGCCTTCGCGCGAAAACCGCCAATCATCTTCAGTCCCTCAGCCAGAACCGGGAATATCTGATTACCCGCTACGGCCCGGAACCGGCTGCCCGCGCCAGGGGGCGAAGCCGGATGGCCGAGACCGCCTGAGCCTGGCGAAGAAAAAGCGGGCTCGGTTCACGAGCACCCGGCACGCGCCGTCAGGCGCGCGGGCGCGTCAGATTTCTGCGCCGTGCGGACATCGGTTTGGCGTTCCGGTCGAACTCGTTCAATCAGAACGAGGTCTTGATGCCGACCATCACCGTCGCCGCGGCAAAATCGCCGCCAAACGAGTCGTAGTGGCCGCCAGTCTCCGCGCCGGTCGCAATGTCATAGTAGTTGGAGTCGCCGCGAGCGGTGAACATCTTTTCGTAGGAACCGGAGACGAAGAAGCTGGTCCGCTCGTTGTACTGGTAGCCGACGCTGCCGCCGACCATCAGAACCGGCGCCGATTCGAAATCCTGCTCGAAGCGCAGGTCACGCAACCAGTGATGATCGGTAGCGCCGACCGAAAAGGTCATGCCGCCCTTCAGCGCAAAGCCGAAGTTCCAGCGGTCCTGGACATAGGTCGCATCGATGCCGGCGAAGGCGACCGGCAATTTCTGCTGGTAGCTGATGACCTTTGCGCCTCCTGGCCAGTCGCCAACCGAATCCCGGAAGCCCTGATAGCTGGAGACGTAGGAGCCGCCATAGGCAGTCCACTTGACCGAGGTGTACTTGAAGCCACCGTTGACGTTGATCAGCAGTTGGTCGCTGACCTGGAAGTCGTGGCCGAGCGCCACGGTTGCCGAATAGAAGTGATCAAGATCGGTCTCGGAAAAGCGCGAACGGTCGCTCCAGTCGTTCCAGCTATCATTGGCGGAGAATTTCGGCTTCCAGTCATAGTCTTCCATGTAGCTGTCGCCGCTGAAGGCGATCTGGCCGGAAAGCTTGGCGGTCCAGCCGGCCTCGCTGCGCGCCGTCATCTCGGCTGAAATGACCGGAGAGGTGCTTTCCCAAATAAGGTGGCTCTGCTTGGTGCCGCTGCCGGGACCCCGATAGACCAGCTCGTTGGCCTCGATGTCGATGACGCCGACGCCGCCGACGAAAGAGAAATTGGGCTTGTAGGGCGCCGGTTCGCTCACCACCGCGTCGCTGGCCATCGCCGGCCAGGCAGCGAGCAACGCTGCCGCTCCACCAAAGACTTTCGCTTTCAATTTCATAGGACTACCCTCATAGGAATGATCCGCCATTCGGCTATACGCAGCGTAACCGGGGGGCAACTCAGGTGCGGTCGTCTATGCAGCGCCCCTGTAGGTGGCAAAATTGCCGCCCTCGGCTCTGTCTCAAGGAAACGCCGTTAGCGTGACCCGATTGACGGCGGTTTTTGCCGATGCGTTCCGGGCGGCCGGCGTGACGGGAACCCTGCATTATCCGAGGCACACATTTGCGATGACGGCGCTGGTACGATTGCAGCGTCAGGCAGCGACCACGCCGGACCTCAACCCGCTGAGATCGTGCAGGTTGCTTTGAGCAGCCCATAGCAAACTCTCTAGTCTAGATAATCCGACAGAGCCGAGGGCCGAGTTCCTCGAACCCGTTGCGCAGATAGAAATCGAGCGTGCGCTTCCATTTTGGTTGCCTGGGCGCTGCAAGCTCAAGTCGCTTCCAACCACGCGCACGGCCTTCCCGCGAGGCGACCTCAAGCAGATGAGGGGCAATCCCTTTGGAGCGCTTTTCGGGTCGAACATACAGCTCCGAAATATAGCCGAACTTACCGCCTGCATAGATCGCCGTGCATTCATTCAGCACCATGATGCCGACCGGCTCGTCATCTGCAGTGGCGATCACTGCGACCACGCCAGCGTCGGCAAGCATTATCTCCGCGCTTTGTCTCACGTCGTCGGGCGCGGGAGCTTTCCCGCCAGTGAGTTCATCGAGTAGCGCGTGAATAAAACGGACGACCGTCCCTGCGTCCGTTGCGTTGGCGCGGCGAGTAGATATGGAAGGCATATTTTCTCCTGCTAGTGGTCAAAATCCCGTTTGATGCTGCTATCCGCGCAGATTCGACTCACTCTTTTAAGTAACTCGGACGAGTGAACAGCATTTTTCATCAAAAATATGATAAAAGAACGCAAAATATATATTACAAGCATGCAGTGTTCCGGATGACTTGAGGTGAATTGCGCAGATAGGGGACCTGCAAATCAACCTGGTTACTTCGTGACCGCACGGTGAAGCCGCCTTGCCGAGGTAAGATGAAGCTACAAGTCGAAAAGGGCCTGAGACAAAAGATACAGCCTGAGATGCTCGTGCGGCCAGAACGCTCGGACAATGCAGTCGAGCAAAGAGGACATCCGTGACGGGCGGCGAGAGCGCTCGACGGTCGCCAACTCATTCGGCGCCAGCCGGAACACGAGCCGAGCCGACCGGTGCGCAGAGGCTGGTTGCCGCGCCGATCAAGTCGGACACGTCGGCCCCGGTCGTCGCGAAAGAGGTGACGAACCTCACGATCCCGGGCTGCCAGCGATCATGGTAGAAGCGGAATCCCATGTCGAGCAGCCCCCGGATCAGGGACGTGGGAAGTCGGCAGAACAGGATATTGGCCTCGGGACGCTGCTGGATTTTCACGCCTGGCACCAGGGCCAACCCCCGCGCGAGCGCCGATGCCATCGCATTGGCATGGGTCGCATTGCGAAGCCAGACACCGTCCCTCAGATAACCGTCCATTTGCGCCGCCATGAAGCGCATCTTGGAACTCAACTGGCCGGCCCGCTTTTGGCGAAAGGCGATCGTGCTCGCGAGATCTCCGCGGAACGAGACGACCGCATCGACCCCAAACGTTCCATTCTTCGTGGCGCCAAATGACACAAGGTCGACGCCGGCCTTCCACGTCATCTCGGCCGGCGAGCAGCGCAGAGTGACGAGGGCGTTGGCGAAGCGAGCACCGTCCATGTGGAGCGGCAGGTTCGCTGACCGGCAGATATGGCTGATGGCCTTGATCTCGTCGAGCGCGTAGACCGATCCCATCTCGGTCGCCTGCGTGATGCTGACGCTGGAGGGCTGGACCGAGTGGATATCGCCCACCATGCGCGTTGCATTGGCCGCCAAGGCGTCGATGTCGATTTTGCCAGCCTCGCCTGGAAGCTGCACCAACTTCGCACCGGCGGTGTAGAACTCCGGCGCGCCGCACTCGTCGCGGTTGATGTGTGCGTCGGCGTGCGAGAGGATGCTGCCCCATGGCGGCGTAATCGCCGCGAGCGCCAGCGCGTTCGCCGCCGACCCCGTCGAAACGAGGAACACGTCGACCGCATGCTCGAACACCTCGGCGAGCTGGCGCTCGACGGTATGCGTCAGCTCATCGTTGCCGTAGGGAAGCGCCTGACCCGACGCGCACGCGGTGATGGCTGCGATCACCTCGGGGGAGACGCCGGCGATGTTGTCGCTGGTGAAGCCGCGGGGGCGGGTCTGCTTGCTTTCGTTCATAGTCTTGACGCTCGTTTCATCCATTGAGCGTCAAAGCTAGACGGTTTCGCCGCGCGCTTTATTGAACGATATTCAAACCGAGAGGTAACGCGCCGGCGTCACCCCCAGCACCGCCTTGAAGTGCCGGGTCAGGTGGCTCTGGTCCGCGAACCCGACCGCGACGGCGACCTCGGCGACGTGCTGACCTCGCCTCAGCAGCCGTCGCGCCTCGTCGATGCGGACCTGGATGAGGTAGCGGGTGGGGGGCAACCCGAAATGCGCCTTGAAGCCATCGATCAGCGTCGCCTTGGAGCATCCGGCGAGGGCGGCCAGGGCGGCGAGCTGCAGAACTTCGTCAAAGTGGGCATGGATGAAGTCACATACGTCGCGGAACCTCGGTGGCACGAATTTTGGCTCAGCAACGCGCGACCCGCCGGCCTCTGCGAAGACGTGGGGCAGGAAACGGATCAGATACTCCTCGATCTCCAGTGCCGAGCTATGCCCATGTTCAAGCAGGCGCCAAAACGCGCTGAGGCCATGTGCAACTGGGGCATTCTCCTGGAACGGGCTTTTGAAGTCGATCGTTCCGGGTTCGTTTTGGCCGCTGTCCTCAAGGACTTGCCGGATAAGGCCTTCGGGCATGTAGAAGATTTTCTGGCTCCAGCCGAGATCGTCACCAGCACCCCCGAAATGCGGTTCGCCGGGCGCGAAGGTCGCGACGGTGCCGCTACCGGCGTGCCAAACCTCACCTCGGCACCAGACATCATGGATGCCCCGCTCGATCAGCCCGATCAGGTACTCGTTGTGGAGATGCTTGGAGAAATCTTGCCGGTGATAGTCGGCCGCCAGGTAATCGAGCCCGCCAAGGACATCGAAGTGCTTCATCACCGCACGATTGCGCGGCGGCCGGCCCGGGGGTTCAGAACGACTACGCGCCTTTTCGCCGCATTCTATGGCGGTATCGGCCACTTGATGATCAATCCAGGTTGGTCATCACAACGATATCGTGCTCTCGTAGCGAATTTCAAACCGAAGCAGGATTAATTGCCGCCCGAAGAGGGGCCTGCTGCAGGGCGGGCAGCGGATTGGCGGGATTAATCGTGTCTCAAGCTTAGGATGTGGACCCGAGCGACGTATGGCCGGATGGCCGATATCGAGAAGAAGACCAAGCGCTATCCCCTCCGATCTGACGCATGAGGAATGGTCGCGGATAAACCGTTCCTGCCGGGCGCGGCCAAGACCGGGTGGCGCGCGGTGACGGACCTGCGCGAGGTCTTCAACGCGATCCGCTACATGGCCCGATCGGATGGCGGCTGGCGCATGCTGCCAAAGGATTTCCCGCCCCTATCGGTCGCGGTCGAGACGACCTTACGGACACGCCCACGGACTGCGCCAGCTGGCTGGAACGTTCCCCGGCCTGACGGCGAAGCAGCAGGCGACGATCAAGGCGCTGAACGCAGAATACGCCAAACTCGAAGCCGAGTACGAGCATGCCAACGAACTGGCGGCCGATGTTGACGAACTGCTACCCGGCGGCGGCTACGGCCGCACTTATTGTCGGATCTTCGACGAAGTCGGACATGAGACACAGCGCTATCAGAATGATCGCGTTGTTCTGCAATGATTTTCTCATTTGGCACGACATATGCGGGGGCTATCCCGCATGAGCGCTCCGTCATTTCGATTGATGCGAGCAGGATTCAATCAAGGCGCAGTGCGTCGCTTCTGAAGATCAAGGAGAGAAAAGTATGGCGAGAGCGCGAATTGGCGTGGCGCGGGCAATGACAGCGGCTGTCGTCCTCATCGTTGCGGGACAGGCCGGCGCGGCAGATGTTGGGCAAGCCGCGAGCGTCCCGCAGGCAGAAGCCTGCGTCGCGGAAGCGCCAAGCCCCTGGCAGATCCGCCTGCGTGCGTTGGGGGTGATCACCGAGGATTCGGGCTATGTCAATGCGGTGCCCGGCTCCGGTCTTTCCTATTCGAACACGCTAACGCCGGAACTCGATATTTCGTATTTCTTCACGGACAACATCGCCGCCGAACTCATACTCGGAACCACCTATGCCAACATCGATGGCCAAGGTGCGATCGGCGGGCTGGGCAAGGTCGGCAAGGTTTGGCTGCTGCCGCCCACGCTCACATTGCAGTATCATTTTACCGATTTCGGCGCCTTCAAGCCCTATATCGGCGCGGGCGTGAACTATACGATCTTCTATCATCAGCAAGCCGGCAGCGCCGATGATCTCAAGGTCAAGAATACATTCGGCGCCGCGCTGCAGGTCGGATTCGACTACATGGTGGACCAGCACTGGGGCGTCAACTTCGACGTGAAGAAGCTTTTCCTTAAGCCCGACTTCGACGTCACTGTCGCCGGCACGAAGCTCACAGGCAAGGCCAAGCTCGATCCCTGGCTGGTAGGCGCAGGTCTCACCTACCGCTTCTAATGTCGAAAGGACCCTGAAGGGGCACTTTTCGAAGTCCGCGCGCGGATCTTCCGTGCCGAGAAGTGGACCCGCGATGGTTCTTAAAGGAGTTGTTGGCATGCGCGTAGAAAACGATCATTGCGACGTGATCGGTGTGCCGGCCGCTCCCACGCAACTTGATCGTCTTTCTTCTGCGATTCTGCGGCAGGGGGGGATGGCGCGAGTGTCGCTGCCAGGCGATGTGGTGACCTGGGCGGCAGCCCGTCACCAGACGCTCAGGCAGATGCTTTCCGACCAGCGTTTCAACAAGGACTGGCGACAGTGGCGGGCGCTGCAGGACGGCGAGATTCCCGAGGATCATCCGCTGATCGGGATATGCAAAGTGGACAACATGACCACGGCGCATGGCGCCGATCACCGCCGCTTGCGCGGCCTGCTGTCCAGCAGCTTCGCGCCCAGTCGTATCGCCTTGCTGGCGCCACGGGTCGAACAATGCGTCGATCGACTCCTGGCCGAGATGGCGCAGCGCGGCGGCAGTGCCGATCTGATGTGCGAGTTCGCCGCTCCGCTGCCCACCAACGTTATCGCCGAACTGTTCGGTTTGCCGGACGAACAGCGCGAAGAGATCGTCGCGCTCACCTACAGCCTGGCCAACACCTCCGCCACAGCCGAAGAGGTGCGACAGACGCGGCAGCGCATCCCGGAGTTCTTCCGTCGCCTGATCGCGCTCAAGCGGGGCCAGCTCGGCGATGATCTGGCTTCGGCCCTGATCGTCGCGCGTGACAATGGCGAGCTCGTTTCCGACACCGAGCTCATCGACATGCTGTTCATGGTGCTCTCTGCGGGCTTCGTGACCACCGCCGGCGTCATCGGCAATGGCGTGCTGGCATTGCTGACGCATCCGCAGCAACTGCACCTGGTGCGCAGCGGCCAAGTTCCGTGGTCACAGGCGATCGAGGAGATCCTGCGCTGGGGCAGCTCAGCTGCCAATCTGCCGTTCCGCTATGCCACCCAGGACGTGGAGATCGACGGATGCATGGTCCGCCGCGGCGATGCCGTCCTGATGGCGTTCCATGCGGCGAACCGGGACGAAAAGGCCTTCGGTCCCGGCGCCGACAGGTTCGATGTCACCCGGCGGCACAACCCGCACCTGTCATTCGGCGAGGGGCCGCATTCCTGCCTGGGCGCTGCGCTGGCGCGCCTGGAATTGCGCTGCGCCTTCCCCGCGCTGTTCGGGCGGCTGGAGGATCTGGCGCTGACCATCGCTGCGGAGGACGTCGTCTACATGCCGTCTTACGTCATTCGCTGCCCGCAGCGCCTGCCGGTCAGCTTCCGCCCTTCCGTCGCTTAGAGAGTGCGGCATTCACGCCGGATTCGGTGATTCTCGGTTCGCCGGGATGGCTGGTCTCGCACGAGGGGGGCGAGCATGCCCGGTTACGCACGATCGTGACGCCGGCCTTCAGCAACCGCAGGGTGAAGGTGCTCGCGCAGCAGGTCGAGGCGATCGCCACGCAGTTGTTCGAGACGCTGACGGCCCAGCCCCAACCCGCCGACCTGCAGCGCCACCTCTCCTTTCCGCTACCGGACGTGGTCATCAGCGGGCTGATGGGCGAATGCGCAAGCACGCTGAGCAAAGCCGAGCGGGGAACAACTACCGGGATTCCCGGCGGACCGTGAAGACCTGGCCCGACTTTACGCCCTTGAGCCCGGCGACCTCGATCTGATCCGGCGTCGCCGATGGGGACAAGGACCTCTCCGAGCCTGCACTGATGAGAGGCCGCATCGTATGCGGCTTTGGGCGAAAGAGACCGATCAGCGCAAGGGCATTATTCGCATCATCACATAAACATCTCGTTATATGTATTGACAAGGAGCGAAGCGGCTGTGATTGTGCGTATGTCATGGTTCTCCGCGCGGCACTGCCGTAGCGGAGCTAAGAGGGAAGCCGGTGTGATGCCGGCGCTGCCCCCGCAACTGTTAGCGGCGAGCCAAGCCCATTGGTGTCACTGAGGCGAACGGCCTCGGGAAGACGGGCAGAGGCTTTGACCCGCGAGCCAGGAGACCTGCCACGACGAACAACGTCCACGGGCGGGGTGTCTCGGTGGTCGCAGTAGCCCGGCTTCGTGCCGCCTGCTCGCGCGTTCCTTGTCCCCACGCCCCAACCATCGGGGTATGGCATGACTGTCTCTCAACGCATTCCTGTGGCAACGCTCGGCGTGCCGCGTATCGGTCGACGGCGGGAACTGAAATTCGCGCTTGAAAGCTACTGGTCCGGAAAATCTCCCGCTGCCGACCTGCTCGCGACGGCGAAGGCGCTACGCGCCGCCAGCTGGAGGGAGCAGCACGATCGCGGCGTGTCGAAAATCCCGTCCAACGATTTCTCGCTTTATGACCATGTGCTCGACACCGTCGCCATGGTCGGCGCCGTGCCGGCACGATACGCCTGGACTGACGGCGAGGTCCCACTCGATACCTATTTCGCCATGGCGCGCGGCAACCAAGGTCAGGCCGCTGATTGTGGACATGCCGGTGAAGAGCATGCGGCCAACGGGCATGGCCTTGCCGCGATGGAAATGACCAAATGGTTCGACACCAACTATCACTACATTGTGCCGGAACTTACGGACGATCAGAGCTTTGCCCTCTCGTCGGCGAAACCGGTCGATCATTTCCTCGAGGCCAAGGCGCTCGGCATCCACACGCGCCCGGTCCTGCTTGGACCGGTTACCTTTCTCAAGTTGGCGAAGTCACCTGAGGAAGGTTTCAACCCTATCGCGCTCCTGCCACGGCTGCTGCCCGTCTACGAGGAGCTCCTGCGGAGGCTGAAGCTCGCGGGAGCCGATTGGGTGCAGATCGATGAGCCGGCGCTCGTGGTCGATCTGGTTCCCAACGAACGGGATGCGCTCCAATTCGCCTACTGCCGGCTGTCAAAAGCAGCACCCGAGTTGAAGATCATGGTCGCTACCTATTTCGGATCGCTGGGAGACAATCTCGAGACCGCAATTTCTCTGCCCGTGGCGGGACTGCACGTCGATCTCGTGCGCGCTCCAGAGCAGTTGGAGACCGTCGGCCGGCTCGCGCAGAAGGAACTTGTGCTCTCGCTCGGGCTGATCGACGGCCGCAACGTCTGGCGTGCGAACCTGCCTGCCATACTTGACCGCATCAAGCCGATCGTCGCCGGCTGGCCGCTGGACCGCGTGGAGATTGCCCCGTCCTGCTCGATGCTGCATGTGCCGATCGACCTGGACATGGAGACGGCACTCGATGCGGATGTGAAGTCGTGGCTCGCCTTCGCGGCGCAAAAGACCGGCGAGCTGGTCGTGCTCGCCCGTGCCCTGGCCGAAGGCCGGGACGCGGTCGCCGCCGAACTGGAGGCGTCGGCTGAGGCTGCCGCCGTTCGCGCGACATCCGCGAAGGTGCATGATCCGCTCGTCGAAGGCCGGGTCGCCAGCATCAAGGTCGGCATGACGCGCCGGAAGAGCGCATTCGCCGTGCGCTGCAAGCTTCAGGCCGACACGTTTGGCTTGCCTTCCTTTCCCACCACGACGATCGGCTCCTTCCCGCAAACAGCCGAGGTTCGCAAGGCGCGGGCAGCTCATGCCAAGGGCGAGCTGAGTTACGTCGACTACGAGGCGTTCCTGAAGAAAGAGATAGAAGCCGCCGTTCGCTGGCAAGAAGAGATCGGACTCGATGTGCTGGTCCACGGCGAATTCGAGCGCAACGATATGGTGCAGTATTTCGCTGAGCAGCTCTGCGGCTTCGCCTTCACGCAACATGGGTGGGTGCAGAGCTATGGCTCGCGCTTTGTGCGACCCCCGATTATCATTGGCGATGTGTCGCGACAAAATCCGATGACAGTACATTGGTGGCGATATGCAAGGTCGCTGACGCCGAAGCCGGTGAAGGGCATGCTTACCGGCCCGGTGACGATCCTCAACTGGTCCTTCGTCCGAGACGACCTTGCCCGCTCAGCCGTCTGCCGCCAGGTCGCGCTCGCCATTCGCGATGAAGTGAGCGACCTCGAAAAGGCCGGCGCCAGGATGATCCAGATCGACGAAGCCGCACTGCGCGAGGGCTTGCCGCTGCGCGAGGCCGACTGGCAGGCCTATCTCGACTGGGCCGTCGAATGCTTCCGGCTGGCTTCAACGGCGGTCGGCGATGCGACCCAGATCCACACCCATATGTGCTACTCCGAGTTCGGCGATATCGTGGACGCGATTGCCGCAATGGATGCCGATGTGATCTCCATTGAAACCTCGCGCTCGCAGATGGAACTGCTCGATACGCTCCGAAGCTTCAAGTATCCGAACGGGATCGGTCCTGGTGTCTATGACATTCACTCGCCGCGGGTCCCGGAAGTGGGCGAGATTTCCAACCTCATCATGCTTGCGCGCGAGCGATTGCTGGATGGCCAACTGTGGGTGAATCCCGACTGCGGTCTCAAGACGCGCAGATGGGAGGAGGTCCGCCCTGCCCTGATGAATATGGTGGCTGCAGCACGCGCAATTCGCGAAAAAGCGCAGACCGCGTAGGGCTCGGTGCCCCTCGCCGGCGGTGAGCGGCAACGCCACACACCGGGCAATCTTGGGGTGAGTCCATCCGGCGCACCCAAGGCAGTCGAGCTGCCCGTGACGAAGCGCCTCGGCAACCTTGGCCTGGCCGAGGCCCTTGCCATGGCGCGTCGAAGTCAGCTGTTCCAGAGGCCGCCGTTGGCGGGTGATCGAAGGAGGCTTGGGCCCCAAATGAGCCGGCCAGAAACGAGACGGCTCACCGCCAGCCAGTTTCGGATTATTCCGTATTGGGATCATCCAGTGTCACTATCGTCTCCCCGACCTTGGTCGCCGAACCCCCCGGTCCCGACCATCGGGAGAAGCATCAGCGATCACGCGGCGCCGGTCCGCGGAGCGTGTTCCGGGAAACCGGATTCAGGGCTAAGCTGGGGAAGGTTCAAACGGCACTTCTGCAGACTGTTGAGGCGGCGTCGACGCTGTGCCATCCGTAACGGGCCAATTGCCGCTCGATGGCTCTGTCTGCCTCTGGCTGCAATCACGATCACCGCGACGGCGAAGCCGAGCGGCCGCAGCTGGCACGCGGACCCCTTCTGTTTTGATGGTCAAGATCCGGCGCCGGACCAGGAAAGCCGTCGCGGAAATTGCGGGGTTGGCTTGCTCCTGGCGGATGCCGGCAGAGGTATTTGGACCGCGCTCAATAGCGATGTGCAGACGGCCGAAATTCACGAGCGGCGTCCCAAGTCTCAATCACTGCGCAGAATGCGTGCTTCGAGCGCGGCTGCGACGAAAGCTCGTCGAGCGGCTGGTGGATGGGTCTTACCGCGTAACACCTGCAGACAGGTGTCCATCGCGATCCTGCGTTTATCGGTCTCATGATGCAGATCCCGCAGCAAGATAGCGGCCGCGTCGTTGACGTCGAACACGACACGCTCCGAGCTGCGGCGGCTAACCTGGACAACGACTGGCCTCTCAAATCTGACCAACCCGGTCATCCCCCTCCTCCACAGCCACTATGCGGCAAATAGCCCGGATCGCATTTCTTGACTCAGCCGAACGCGACCGCTGCACCTGCGCCATTGAGCCTGGCCATTGGCGGGCAAGCGATCGCCATGAGGCGCGTCCGGCCATGGTCAGCTTGCGTGCGATCTGCGGTTGTGCAGTCGATGGTGAGGAACTGCTTCTCATTCGCGTGGTCTAGCTGTGAAACCTGGACATAGTGCACTGTTTGACGCGCCTCGCCAGTCTCAAACATGTCGTCGATGTCTACACCTGCACTTTTCCACTGCCCGATCTGCCGGCGGCGATCCACTGCATCGCGGAGGTTGCATCTTCCAATATGGCGACCCGCTTCGCAAAGCCGAAAAACGCATTGCGCGCCGTGCTTACCGGCTTGCGCCCATCGTATGCATCGTAGCATGCCCTCAGGGCGGCTTCGTGGATCAGGTCTCTGCGATCTTCCGGCCATTCATTGAGAAAATCGATTGCATCCGCAAGGCCGGCAATCTCCTGGATGATGTGGGTTGCGCGCCTCACGAAAAGCGGGCTGCTGAAAGCCTCAGCGTTCATTAGTTCCTCCCAACTTTCTAAATAGCCAATTTGCGGTGAAGAGGCGCCGCATCGACACGGCGACCATGGCACAATGTGTTGTCAGGGCGATGACGGTTCAAGAGGAAGATCCGCGCCTGCGGCCGGGTGTGTATCGATCCGCCAACACATCATGCAATGGCTTGGTTGCCATCAAACGCGGTCGTCACTATTAAGCTATCAAGTGATTCTTAACCGGCTAGTCTAATTCCGCAGGAGCGTTTTCATGACCGAAGAAACCGAGAGCAAAGCCGACAACCTCATCGAACTCACCGCCCATGTCGTCTCAGCCTATGTTTCGAATAATCCGGTTCCCGTCGGTGAACTGCCTGGGCTTATCGGCCAGATCCACATCGCATTGAAAGGCACTGCAGGTAGTGCCGCACCAGAAAAGCCGGAAGCTCTCAAGCCTGCCGTACCGATCAGGAAATCGGTCATGCCCGATTACATCGTCAGCCTTGAGGACGGTAAGAAGTTCAAGTCGCTCAAGCGTCACCTGGCCACCCACTATGGCCTCACGCCCGACGAATATCGCGCGAAATGGGGGCTGCCGGCGGATTATCCCATGGTGGCGCCGAACTACGCTGCGGCGCGCTCGGCATTGGCCAAGACCATGGGTCTGGGCCGCAAGCCGAAGGAACCGGAAACGCCGGCACCTGCCAAGCGTCCCCGCAAGAAAGCCGCAGCCTGACCGCACTTTTTCAGGATCGGCTAAGGGGATCCGGCATCATTTCGCACTCGCGAGATGAAATTTGTGCGTTGCAATATCCGGGGCTATCGGTATGATCATGTTGTCGGCCATCTACTCCTCCCAGATGTGGCGCCGACCCTGAATGGGGCGCACCTCCTCCCGCGTCTCATTCTAAATCGAGCCCGCTGCCACCTCCTCCCGGTAGCGGGCTTTTTCTTTGTCTGAGGGACGATTTCGGTAGGCCAACGCATTTGGCTCTAAGCGAGGCGAATGCTCCGAACTTCCGGGCCTTTCTTGCCCTGCCCGCATTGGACAAACACCTTCTGACCCTCCATCAGCATGCTCAGTCCTGAGCGGGTCAGCGCGGTGGCATGAACGAAGATGTCCTTCTCACCGTTTTCAGGTGCAATGAAGCCGAAGCCCTTTTGGGGATTGTACCACTTGACCGTGCCCTCGCTCTCCAACTGGGCGCTCGTCCCGGCGGTGGACTCTCTAGTGCAACGCGTAGGTACCTGAGGTTTCGCGGTCTGACCGCCTACCTCCAGCACTTGCGCGACCTGATGACCTCTTGGACTTTCTTCCGCTATGACCCTGAGACGCGTTCCCTCGGAAACACCGCGGCTCCCGGCCGCCTCCAGCACCCGGATGTGCAGATAGGCCTGGGTGCCCTCCGGCAGTTTGACAAAGCCAAAACCCTTGCTGGTGTTGAACCACACCACTTCGGCGTCGACAGGGTCCGCGGTTACGATCGACGAACGCTGAAAGTAGCTTGGCTCGGCAGATCGTTCGGAAAAAGAAACCGTCTCATCGTCATGACGATGCCGGCGTGGCTCACGATGGTCCTTATATTTGCCCATGATCGTCCGACTGGCTTGAACAACGCCCTGCGCTCCCGGCAGGATAATCTCAATCGGGCGATGCGTTGATGTCAATTCATCAGTTGGCCGCTAATCCGCTCAATCGCATCACGATCCGGCCGACCTTTGCCACACGAGGTGGACCATTGCGGGTGCGCAATATATGCGACAGGTCGAGCTGCTGATCCGAACGCTTCTCTACATCTCACGGCAGAAGGTTCGCAGGAGGGTGTCATCGACCGTTCGATCGTGACATTCAGCGGCTGCGTCTCACGCGGATGCGCATCCGACATTTCGATCTACACGCACTTTCCGCGCACAGCCTGCAGGAGAGGAGACGGCAGCTCGTCGTTGGATCGTCCGGCTAGATCAACCCCGCCTGCTCGGCCTCGCGGCGCAAATTCTGCCGTGGTCTCGGACCGATCTGCTGGATGACCAGTCCGGCCGCCAGTGAGCCAAGGTCGCCACAGGTCTTAAGGTCGCGGCCCTGTGTGTAGCCATGGAGGAAACCGGCGGCATAGAGGTCGCCGGCGCCCGTTGTGTCGACCAGCTCCCTGATGGCGGTTGCCTGGATGACCACGGTCTCGTGGCCGCGCACGATGACCGAGCCTTTTTCCGATCGCGTCACGGCGGCTATTCTGCAGTCCTTGCGGATCCTGGCCAGCGCCTCGTCGAAGGACGATGTCTGGTAGAGCGACTTGATCTCGTGGCTGTTGGCAAAGACGATGTCGACGGTGCCCAAGCGCATCAGGTCGAGGAACTCATCTCGGTAACGGTCGACGCAGAACGAATCAGACAGCGTCATCGACACTTCGCGTCCGGCCTCGTGTGCGAGCTTCGCCGTCTGTCGGATCGCCTCCTTGGCGCGCGGCGGGTCCCACAGATAGCCCTCGAAATAAGTAACCTTGGCGCCCGACGCCTTGTCGGCCTCGACGTCTTCCGGCCCGAGTTCGACGCAGGCGCCGAGATAGGTGTTCATCGAACGCTCGCCATCGGGGGTGACGAAGATCATCGAGCGCGCCGTCGGCGGCTGGCCCTCGAGCGGTTTGGTGTCGAAGGCAACGCCCTGGGCATGGATGTCATGGGCGTAGATTTCGCCGAGCGGATCGTTCGAAACCTTGCCGAAGAAGGCGGCACGTCCACCGAAGCTGGCAACGCCGGCCGCCGTGTTGCCGGCGCTGCCGCCGGAGGCCTCGATCGCCGGGCCCATACGGCTGTAGAGTAGTTCGGCGCGATGGGTGTCGATGAGGTTCATCGCGCCCTTGATGATGCCGTTGGTCTCGAGGAATTCCTCGTCGCACTGGGCGATGATGTCGGCAATGGCATTGCCGATGCAAAGCACGTCATAATCCGGCATCAATGTCTCCGCCAACTACCCACCGGCTTTCTGCTATGCCGGCCAGGCGCGGGTCTAGCGAGTTGAAATGGGTTGCCGCATGCGCTTGATCCAGCGGCCCTCACGCAGCTGCCGGTCCTGCTCCACGCAGCAAGTCGTCGGCTCTGTCCGTCTTCTCCCAGGTGAACTCAGGCTCTTCACGGCCGAAGTGTCCGTACGTCGCGGTCTTGCGGTATATCGGGCGCAAGAGATCAAGCATCTTGATGATGCCTTTCGGTCGGAGATCGAAAAGCTCAAGAACAAGGCACTCGATCCTTTTTTCCTCGATTCTTGCGGTTCCGAAGGTGTTGACCATCACAGAAACCGGACTGGCCACGCCGATCGCGTAGGCAAGCTGAACCTCGCAGACCTCCGCAAGTCCGCTGGCAACGATATTCTTCGCGACGTACCGCGCCGCATAGGCCGCCGAGCGGTCAACCTTGGATGGGTCCTTGCCCGAAAAGGCGCCGCCGCCGTGACGCCCCGTTCCACCGTAAGAATCGACGATGATCTTGCGTCCAGTGAGGCCGCAGTCGCCGGCAGGCCCACCGACCACGAACCGCCCTGTTGGGTTGACCAGAAATCTGATCTCCGAAGTATCCAGATGGGTTGGCAGGACCGGTTTTATGATCTCCTCAATGACGCCTTCGCGGACTGTATCTTGGGAGACCGCCGCGTCATGTTGCGTTGAGAGGACGATGGTGTCCAGCGCCAGCGGGCGGAGACCCTCGTAGCGTACGGACACTTGAGATTTCACGTCCGGACGCAGCCAGCCAAGCTGTCCCGTTTTCCGGACCTCTGCCTGTCTTTTCGTCAAATGGTGAGCGAGTTGGATCGGCAAGGGCATCAATGTATCCGTCTCGTTGCATGCGAATCCAAACATGAGGCCCTGATCCCCCGCCCCCTGCTCGAGATCCTGCCCTCGTCCTTCGTCAACGCCCTGGCTTATGTCGGGCGACTGCTCGGTAAGGGCCAGAACGACGGCACAACGACGACCGTCAAAGCCGATCGCATCGTCATCATATCCAATATCGAGAATCGTATCGCGGGCAACTTGGCTGTAATCGATCTGCGCGTGGCTGGTGATCTCGCCAGCCAGAACGACCATCCCTGTCTTCACCAATGTTTCACAGGCGACGCGCGCCTTCGGGTCGGTGCGGAGGATGGCATCGAGGACGGCATCGGAGATGTTGTCTGCCATCTTGTCGGGGTGTCCCGCGCCGACGGATTCGGAAGAGAACACGAACTGCCTGGTCATGGAATGTCCTCGCTTCAAGTTTTTGGAGTTAGGTGGGAGTTTCGGGATTGGGGCGGCCTTACCGGTCGCTGATGCCGGGAACGTCGAACGCAGTGCAGAAGTCGGCAACGTCTCTTCGTACGCGCGCATGAACTTCCTGGTCGTCGGGCTGGCGGCAGACCAAATCAATAAAAGCGGCGATCTGCACCATTTCCCCCTCGCGCATGCCCATGGACGTCACTGCCGGCGACCCCAAGCGGATCCCGCTTGTGACTGTCGGGTCGCGCGGGTCGCCCGGCACCATATTAAAGTTCGTAATGATGCCTGCCCTTGCCAGGCGCTCGGCATAGGCTTTGCCTGACAGCGGCCGGTCCCGAAGATCAAGGATCAGCATGTGATTGTCGGTCCCGCCGGTGACCAGGTCATAACCACGATCCACAAGCGCCTCGGCCAGTGCCTTGGCATTCTTGACGATCTGGTGACCGCAGGTGCGGAAAGAGGGGGTCGCGGCTTCCTGCAAAGCAACAGCTAGCGCGGCGATGATATTCATGTGCGGCCCACCTTGCAGTTGAGGAAACACCGCGCGATCAATCCGTTTGGCGAGATTGTGTTTGCTCGTGGGATGATAGAGCGCCTGATAGCGATCTTCATTCTTTGATAAAATAAAGCCTCCACGGGGGCCGCGGATCGACTTGTGAGACGTGCTGGTGACGACGTCGCAATGGGCCACGGGATTCGGATGCGCTCCGGCGACAATCAGGCCGCTGATGTGCGCAATGTCGGCCACGAGATAGGAGTTGGCCTCCAGAGCGATTTCTGCCATTGCCGCGTAGTCAAAGGCACGCGGATAGGCCGTTCCGCCGACCCAAATCAGTTTCGGCCGTTCCCGCCTGGCTGTCTCGCGCAAGCGGTCATAGTCGATTTGCTGCGTCTTTTCGTGCAGCCCATAGGGGACGCGTTGATAATCAGTGCCGGAAAAGTTGACGGACCAACCATGAGTCAGATGGCCGCCTTCGGGGAGAGGCAAGCCCATGACTTTGTCATGGGGGCTCAAAAGCGCACGATAGACAGCCTGATTGGCCGGCGAGCCGGAATAAGGCTGCACATTGGCGTGTTCACTGCCAAATAGCGTCTTCAGGCGCTGGATCGCAAGGGTCTCAAGCTCATCGACGATCTCGTTTCCGGCGTAGTAGCGCACACCCGGGTACCCCTCGGCATACTTGTTCGCGAAGATCGAGCCGGTCGCTTCCAGTACGGCTGAGGAGGCAAAATTCTCAGATGCGATGAGTTTGAGCGTCGTCCGCTCCTGCCGCTCCTGTCTCAGAAGCAGTTCGTGAACATGGCAATCGACGTGGACCAAGGAAGACCATCCAGATTTGCCGGGCTCTGCGATGGCTAGGTCAGTGGAGTTCTTCATGGTAGTTTCGCGCTCCCATCTGGGCAGATCTTTTCACGATCAAGCAGCGGTCTCCTTCGACCACGCGTCTTGTACCGCCTCGAGCCGCTCCAGGTCCCGCTTATGACACCCATCGTCGTGGGGCAGGAGATCGACCAAGAATTGAACCAACCCTCCGTCCTTGCCCCCTGCATTGAGATGATATGAGGACAAAGGACGTTGTCCGTTGCCGCAAAGAAAGTCGGCTCTGGCGAGCATCCGGACGTGTCGCGCAACACGCTCCCGACGAAGATCGAGAATCTCCGCCAGTTCGCGGACAGTCAGGTCGGCATGCGCGCAAAGGCCCAGGATCCGTAGGCGATCAAGATGTGCTGCTGTCATTAGGCGATCGACAAGTATCATCATTGGTCAGCACGGCGCCAAATAGAAGAACCGAACCCCTCGTCCTGCTCGCTTTGTCATGTCGGGCTCTTCGCAAATTCTGTTCGGCAGCGGAATATAAACACACCAGATTTCTGCCGCTACTGAACTTGAAAGTTGTGGTGAGCGTACCATTTACAGCGATTTGTGGTCGCAAAGATTCGATGAATTTCTTTGAAGGATCTGTTACAACCTAAACAAGAACGCAACGAGATTGGCGAGGTGCTGGTAAGACGGCAAGCTGGCGAACTGCCTGGCCAAGCGGGAGGGAATCGGCGCCACCTCTCCCAGTGCTAACCAGCATCGTGCACCTGATCCGCCATCTGCTTGAGTTCGTGTCCCGGAAGTCGCGAACCCGTCGTGCCGACGCTCAGCGCCATTGACCGGGCCGCGGACGCCGAAGCCGGCATGAAGGCTCCGGAGGATTTGGGGGCGGGCGACTGGGGTCGGCGACCGGCGATCACTCAGACCCAGCGACGCAACTGGCAGCACGTCGTGCCGTTCTTCGCCTATCCCGAGAGTGTGCGCAGCATCATCTACACGACGGATGCGGTCGAAATGTCGGCGGCGCGTCGACGCCATTTCCAAATAGCGCTTAGTCCTGGTCTGTCAGGTCGCACCAGGTCGAATGGCTGACACCGTGGGCTTGGGCCATTTCATAAAGCGTGACGATGGTGGGTTCCTTTTGCCCTTCTCCAGCCCGCTGATGTACTGCTGGCTGAAGCCGGAGGTCTCGGCAAGCTGCTCCTACGTCAAGCCGGCCTTCTCCCTGATCCTGCGTGCATTGAGTTTATGCCATCGATGTGCCCGAACCATCTGCCGCCGGGGGGCAGCAAATCCAGGGCTACGATTTTGGTGACTTGTCGCTTGCCAAGCAGCACAAGCTATCGGTCACGCAAGCGACGCACACGTGCGAGAACCTCGCAAGGGTCGATTTCGAGCGCTTCCGCTACATCGAGGAACTCAATGACGTCCATGCGACGTTCACCGCCCTCATACTTGGCCACGAAAGACTGCGGGCGGCGAAGCGCTTCGGCAACCTTGGCCTGGGTTAAGCCCTTGTTCTTGCGCGCCGCTATCAGCTGTTCCAGCAGCCGGCGTTGGCGGGGCGATCGAAGGGATTTCGGCATCAGATGAACCGGCCAGAAGGGAACCGGCTCATCGACTAATCCCAGTTTCGGATTATCCCATTTTAGGAGATATTTGCAATCCACAAGGCAAGCCGCGCCATGGAGCAAACTGTATGGTCGAGACCATGTCGAAGAAAAGCGGGCTCAGTTCATGGGCGGCGGTTGCGCGTCATCCAGATCGATTTCGGCAATCCGGGATGGACTGATCGCCTTTGTTACTGCGGCGGCCTAATCAACTCACAAGGATCAACGTCAAACGCTTTTGCGAGCCGGCCAAGCACACTGACACTTGCGGAAACCCGAGCACGCTCGATCGAGCCCACATAGCGCATGCTCAGCTCTGCGCGGGCAGCCAATTCTTCCTGCGTCAGGTCCTGATCATGGCGCAAACGACGCATGTTGATCGCCATGACTTCCGTGAGGTCCATGGCGAGATAGGGACCAGAACCGGAACTATCGTTCTAGGAACGATCGTTCCTATTCGCTATGGTGAGCCAACCGAGGAGAAACCGTGCCCGATCACAACAAACCCCAAACCGGCAAGAGGGTCGCGATGAAACGCAAAGTCCAAGACGAAGTCCCCTGGTCGGACAGCCTGACCGCTTACGACAATGAGCACTTCACCATCTATATGAGACTCCTGGACGCGTCCGCCGACGATGCCAGCGAAGACGAGATGGCACAGCTCGTCCTCGGCATCGATCCGATGCGAGAACCTGAACGTGCCCGAATGGCGGTTCGCAGCCATCTCGATCGGGCAAACTGGATGGTTACGACTGGATACAAAGAACTGTTCGCGCGCTGACCGGCTCCAGGTGAGCTATTCCAATCATCTTAGACGAGGAAATCCCGATAGCCACGATCCATGAGCATGTGACCGCGCCGGACGGCACGGCGGATTCGATCGCGAAGGTGGTTGCGCGGATCCGTCCAGTCGGCCTGGACGCGTTGTCGAGCCAACAGGGCCATTGCGATTTGGCGATGCGATGCCCCGCCTAGCGAGCCGTCGAGCGCCTGAAGAACAAAGCGCAGACGGCTGGCGCGCGCTTCGGGCGGAAACAGCCTGTCGGGAAGTTGTCCGGTCGCGTGAAAAGCATTGAGGCATTCGAGCGCATTCAGGTGCTGCCTCATCCGATCGGCGGGCCAGATCGCGTCGACGGAAAGCCGAACGGGGCGCAAAACCTCCGCGCCCTCCACGACAAGTTGGAGGTCCCGGTGAGCATTTCGCAGCATGACGTGCTGTCGACCGTCCGCCGAGATCATGAGTGACGCCCGACATGGCAATGTAGCGAGATCAAACGAAAGCGTTTCGGGCGACAGTGCCTTTTTCGCAATGACCGGCAGGACATGCGGGCATTGGCGGGAGCACCAGAACACAACCGCATCAGGCCTCAACGAGCTTGCGAAACAGGAGTCCCCACTGCGTGAGATCGAGCGACGATCTCACCACTTCTACCTCGAACCACCTTTCTGCAAATTCTGCGTGCTCAAGCGCGTGCCTGCAGTCACGCTGAAAGGCCGGATTGCGCCGCAGGAATTCCCAGGCCCAGCCGCGTCGCGTCAGGTGCCGCGTATAGCGATAAGATTTCTCATCCTGCCAGTCCGGCCAGTCGGCGTCATTACCTATCATAGCCATGTCAGGCGCCCGTGCAGAGCACCGGCGCCAACACGACGGGACCGCCAAGACTGCCACTGTGGCGGACCGCAGCAAGGCTCGCCTCTGAGACATCCAAACAGCCGGCAACGGCGCGCGTGGTGCCGATTGTCGGGGGCGGACCGATCCGGGCCGGCGGCCATCCGGCGCGACGCAGGATTCGCTCCATGCGCAAATCCGTAACCGTGACAATATGGGTGAGCTGCCGCGACAGACCGAACTCGATCATGCCAGCGAGGAGTTCATAGGTCGCGACAGCAATACTCCCACTGCCCTTCGGTGCAGACGGTGGAAGATCAAGGGCGAATCGGCTGCTTTCCCAGACACTCGGTTGCTCGGGTGCCGTTCTCCCCTCCAACAGCCTCGAAAAGACATCTCGCAACATCGTCGGCCCTGTCGAGGGCAGGAGGCGTACGCAGCCCCCGACGCGACTGGCGGAATCGCGCAACACAAGATAGTGCGGTTTCAGGGAATCGAATGAATCGATCTCGAAGCCGCCCGTCGTGCGGACGTTCCAGTCGAGCCGCTCCTTGAAGATGCGGTAGCGCAGGCGGTGCATTTCGGGAAGTTCGTCGGCAAAGGCGCCGTACCAGCCGGGCGCAATAAGCTCAATCATGATGGTCTCCTCGCAGGTATGACCCTGCCATTGGAGGCGAACCTTCATGCCGCGACTGCCTGTGCATTTGCACAGGTAGATCAAAGAGGGATTCTGTCCCTCAGAGAATTGATGATCGTGAGGAGGCCAGCAGTGTCACTGCCTGATTTTTGGTGCGCACGCCGAGCTTCTTCTTGGCATTGTCCAAATGGAAAGCGGCCGTGCGCTCCTTGATCCCCAAGATACAGCCGATCTCCCAGGCGGACTTGCCCTTCGCCGTCCACTCCAGGCATTCGTACTCACGGGGCGTCAACGAAACACCATCCACCGCCAGACCACCCGAAAGCTTGCGGCGAACGCCAATGTGAAAGCACATCGCCATAATCTCGAGCGCCTGCTCATACTTCTCGGCGACGCGCAGGAAGGTCGGATCGAGCCTGTCTGCCGCGAAAGTCATCGCAGCGACACCGCCGCGGCGATCAACAAGTGGTATCGTCAGTCCGCAGCAGATGCCGAATTCGGCAGCCTCATCGAAAAGCTGTTGCTGTCGCGTTGAAATGCCGGCATGGCCGAAATCCGGTCCCCACTGAAAGGGATATTCGCTGCATCTTGCCCATTCTATGACCGGGTCGATCCTTTCATATTGGTGGCGCAAGTAGTGCGACGTCCAGCCAGAATGATAGTTCGATATCAGCCTGGGTTTTGTGACGCGATCAGACACCAGAGACAGATAGGCGAATGCGGGAATGTCGAAGGCGCCGGCGGCGCTGGCCAGTGCGTTGTGGAAGTCGACTTCATCAACGCTCAAAGACAACTGTTCCAGCAAAGTTTCGAAGACGAGCTGCATTTTCTCCTGCGGCTGTTTTCAATTAAACTTGGGACTTTCGGGGTTCTTGCCAGCTAAGGCGAAAAGGCTCGCCCTGAGAATTTGACGCTGGAGAAAATTCACCGCGGTGGCTACTCCCCGGACCTTCGATCATATGAAACGAGGTGCGTGCGACCTCGACGCCGGCTGCCGTATCCGCGCGTCGGAAGCTGCGATTGTCGGGTGGTTGCCATGGTGTAATAGAAATATCGAAGTTCGATGTGCCATCCAGACATGCTGCTGACCTCCTTCTCGAACTCTCGATTGCGGGCGCGCGACAATCACCCTGATCCAGCGCGTCAAAAAAGGCGCCCTGCCGGCGGGGAGGTACACCGTAAGCGATGCGCCAAGGCACCTTGCAATAGGCCGATGAACATGGAGTTTTCGCGCCATGACATTGGAACATGCGAGGGGCGATATGGTCGCCGAGTTAAGCGGTGCCGCGGCGGCCGAAGATCTTG
>NZ_JAFLWW010000013.1 GCF_018555685.1 Aminobacter anthyllidis | reverse complement strand
TGTAGCCCTTGAGCTCGGCTTCCGAAGGCCGGCGCACCTTCAGCACCACATCGGCCCTGGCCGCATCGGATGCCTTGCCGATGACAGCCCCCACCGCCGCAAAATCGGCATCGGGAATGCGCGACAAAGTCCCAGCACCCGTCTCGACAACAACCTCGAAACCAAGCCCCACAAGGCGTTTCACCGTATCCGGCGAAGCCCCAACACGGGTCTCAATCAACTCAAGCTCTCTGGGTATGAATATCGTCTGGCCCACCGTGACGTCCTTTCGGTTGGAACCTTACCAAACGTAAAGTGCCGGACGCACACAGACGCGTCGGCGCCTTACCAACGAAATCTAATGGGGTAGTGACGAAGAAGCCGCCGACGCACCCGTACCAAAAACTTATCAGGACCATGCCCTGCCGGGCGCTTCGCCGGCAAGGTTATTGCTTGCAGCCGCCTTTGTTCCACGCTCTTCGAGTGAAGATCGCCCGTTCAGCTTCGGCCGGAAATTGGCCGTGACACGAACCGGCGCGGGAACCCCGCGACTGCCAGGAAATCAATCAGCGAATGTGGGTCGGCACGTCGCGCAGCAGGTAGCCGCCAACGCCGCAGATGACCAGGAACAGCACGACGCCCGAAAAGAACCCGGCCGGCGTGAAAAAGCCGAAGGCCATGGCGATCATCAGCGCGACGCAGCCGAGCGTGCCGTATTTGGAAAGCGAAATGAAAGTCGAATAGGTTTTCTCGTGCTCGGCATAGTCCATCTGGGCGCCAAGTTCGATCGGGCCGGTCGGCGTGGTATCAGCCATGAGAGTCCCCTCCGGAAAACGAGTTCAAGGGCACATACCTAAATGCGCGCTGCAGGGCAATGGAAAGATTGCCCCTTTGGCTGCGACAAGATTATCAATCCCCAGCGAGGAAATAGATGCTCATTTGATCAAACGTCAAGTTATTTATGGCGATCGCGATGACTGATATCGCGAGACGAGGTAGCAACGGCTGCGGAAGGGGCGGCCGAGAGGTTACGATGAGGCAATGCAGCCACACAACGACATCGCGCCCGAACCGTTGAAGTCGGGCTGAAGCCGCTTTCCTGCCGATTGGCAAGAGCAGCTTTCTGGCGGACCGGAAAGCGGCAGCGCCGGCGTCGTGCGCCGCGCAAGGACGGCGCTAGTTCTTGCAAGCTCCGTTGAGCGGCCACGGCGCATGCGCGGCCGCGAACTTGCTGGCTTCCTGCTCGGCCAGCGGCGTGATCATCTCGGCATCGGCGGTCAGCAGGCCGGATGCCTTGACGAAGCTGGCACCGTCCCACTCCAGCATCCAGGCGCCGCCATGGCCGGCATGATTGGCGCAACTGGTCGAGAACGGACCGATCATCCCGACCATGCCCAGCGACGCCAGCCTGGCATCGTCGATCTTGAGGTTCTCGAGGCCCCAGCGCATCTGTTCGCCATTGATCAGCCTTTTGTCGAAATGCTCCTGCGCGGCCTTGACCGCCTCGGCTGACAACATCGAGATCAGCACGCCGCGCTGGTAGAACAGCTTGTCGAGTGCCTCCACCGGCGTCTGCGACTTGCCGGCGTCGATCACGTATTTACGGATGTCCTTGATCGCCTCGGCATCTGGCGCGGGCAGGTTCCACGACAGGGCCCGATAGCCTTTAGCCGCGTCGCCGGCCGCCTTCAGATCATCGTCGTGCGCCGACCACCAGATGCCGACGAGCCTATCCATCGCAAAGCCTGATTTCACCGCCTCGGCCAAAGCGCCGGCGTTCATCGCCCCCCAGCCCCACAGCAGCACAAAATCCGGTTTCTCGCTTTTTATCTTCGCCCATTGCGACGACTGGTTTTGCATCTCCTTTGCCGCCACGGGCAGAGGCAGGAGCGTGAAGTCGAAGCTGTCGGCATAGGCCTGGAGCAGCGGGATCGGCTCCTCGCCGTAGACCCCGTCGAGATGCAGCAGCACGATCTTCTTGCCGCGCAGGCTGTCGAGGTCGTCGCCCGATATGCTCTTGAGCATCATCGATGCACCGTCCCAGTAGGTGACGGGCGGATTGAACGCCCACGGAAAACGCTTGCCATCGGCCATGGCCGAGAAGCCGTATCCCGGCGCCAGGACCGGGACCTTGTCGTCGCTGGCCTTCGGCAGGAGTTCAAGGGCGATGGCGGGCGACCAGGGCTGGGTGACCAGGCTCGATGCCTTGGCCTTGCCGTAGCATTCGAGGCCCTTGTCGACGCTGAAGCCGGTCTCGCACTCGTCGTAATTCAGCTTGATGCCGTTGATGCCGCCGTCGCGCTCGTTGAGCATCAGCATGTAGTCGCGCTGGCCGTCCATCAGCGGCGTGCCGACATCGGCGAACGGACCGGTCCGGAACGTCATGTTGGCGATGGCGATCGTGTCTTCGGCGCGCGCGGGCGCGGGCAAGAAAATCCCGAGCAGCAACGCTGCCCGCAAAAGATGCTTGATAACAGGCCTCGTCATTGTTCCCGCAGATTCCGGATTACAGCGCCGCCGACCTTACGCGAAGCTCAGGCAGCTTCGCGATAGTATTTTGCCGTCGGCAGGATGGTCAGCGGTGCGAGCTCGCCCATCGGCTGCCTGCCGAACATCAGCCGCTGCTCCATCGGCGTCGACTTGAAGAATGGGAACCGCTGGAAGGAGCGCTCGCGGATGCCGTTGACGTCGGCGCGGTAGAGCACGACCTTGTTGAACACGCCTGGGTACGGACGCGGCTCGCTGATCCGCTCGGAGTAGTAGATGCGCTTGTAGAAGCCGGCATGGTCCTCGCGAACTGTCGACAGACAGTATGGCGCGTTGAAATGAAAGCAAGCCATGCCCGCGAGGCGCAGCGTGATGTAGGGGATCTGCGGATAGACCCGCGACCATTCGGGGTCCGAAGCGAAGCGACTTGGACAAATGAAGGTCAGCCCCTCGGCCAGCATCGGCATGACAATGTCGCCGAATGCCTTGGTAGACGGTGAAAATGGCGTCGCGAGCGTGACGTGGTGGATCCGGAGCGTGCTTACCAGCCGCTGGTCGACATAGACACCAAAACGGTAGGCGTTGGGCGTCTCGTCCAGCTCGTCACTGATGGTGTGGCTCTCGTTGTCGGGAACCATGTCGTTCGAGCGGTACGATTTGTACCTGAGCCGATAAATGTCCTCGAGATCTTCGCCCTTGTCACAGCGGCGGTATTCGGTGCGCTCGAGCAGGTTCGAAACGTGTCGCGCAAATGACGACCCCGCTTCGGACGCACTGCTACTCTTAACGTCGGCGTCTCCGCCGGACGTCGCTTGATGGATCGTCATGGTATTCCCCGTACTTCCGCCCAGTCGAAAGGTAGCGGAGGCCGAGATGATGTAAAGATGAAATTCAAACTGTTCCTATTTACCTTCCGTTAAGGTTAACAATTAACGGATAATCAAGCGTTTTTGTCGGGCGGGCTGGGCGCGCCCCACTCACTTCAACGACGGGCTGTGATGCGTGCGAGACCGATGTCCTTGGCGAAGGGCCAGACTGTGTTCGACATGGTTTCAATGCCGGACGACGACAGCGCCGATCCAAACAGGAAGCCCTGGACCAGGTCGGGATGCACTTCTACCGCAAGGATCTTGAGCTGTTCGAAGGTCTCAACCCCTTCGACCGTGACCGACAGGCCGAGCGGACGCGACAGGTCGACAATGCCCTTCAGCAGCTTCAGCGAACGTGGGTTCTGGGCGACATCGGCAAGGAAGCTGCGGTCGATCTTGACCTTGTCGAGCGGCAGCTTGTGCAGGTAGCTCAAGCTGGAATAGCCGGTGCCGAAATCGTCGAGCGCAATGCGCACGCCGATCGCCTTGAGTTCTTCGATGTAGCTGCGTGTCGACGACTTGTCGTCGAGCAATGCCGTCTCCGTGACCTCGATTTCGAGGCGGTGCGGCGCGAGGCCTGAAGCCGCAAGCGCCTCCCGCACCTTTTCGACGACATCGCGATCGCGGAAATCCTTGGCGGACAGATTGACCGAGACACCGATCGGTGCCGGCCACTTGGCGCATTCGGCGCAGGCCGCCTGCAGCACGAAGGTGCTGATGTCGGAGATGATGCCCATCTCTTCGGCGAGCGGAATGAAGGTCGCGGGCGAAACCGGACCGAGCTCGGGATGGTCCCAGCGGCACAGCGCCTCGCAGCTGGCGATGCGCATCGTGCTCATCGAAACGATCGGCTGATAGACGACGCGCAAGGCACGCGCCTCCACCGCATTGCGCAGATCGGCCTTCATCAGCTGGCGGTTGCGGAAGGCGGCGTCCATCACCGCTTCGAACAGATGCCAGCTGTTCTTGCCCGATTCCTTGGCCTTGTAGAGCGCGAGGTCGGCCTTGACGATCATCGCGTCGACATCGGATTCGCGCACTTTTCCCAGCACAGCGCCACCGCTTGCCTGGATGCGCAAGGCGTGCCCGGCGACGTCGACCTCGCCCTGCATTTCGGCGAAGATCCGGTCGAGCATCAACTTGAGATGGCTCTCGTCGTCGATGTTGTCGAAATAGATCATGAACTCGTCGCCGCCGAAGCGGCTGACCTTGACGCTGTCGCTGGCAAACGCCGCCAGCCGCTCGGCGACTGCGTAGATGAGCCCGTCGCCCACAGGATGGCCAAGCGTATCATTGACGCTCTTGAAATCGTCGAGGTCGAGAACGGCAAGGGCGCATAGCCTATCGCGATCGCCGGAGAGAATGCATTCCGCCGCCAGTTCATGAAAGTAGGCGCGGTTGGGCAGCCCGGTCAGGCTGTCGTAACGCGCCATGAAGCGGATCTTCTCTTCGGCGGCGACGCGGGCGGTCACATCCTCGAAGGTGATGACGCCAAGTTCCTGGCTGCCTTCGCGCGCCGAAAATTCCAGGCACTGGCCATTGGCGAGCGTTACCAGGACTTTGCGGTCCCTGCCCTCGCGCAGAGCCCGCGTCAGTTGCGCCTCGATGTAGCGGCAGTCCTTGAGCGCAAGCTGGCCGCCGGCGACGCCGCGCATCAGCAGGCCGTGGATCGAGCGGCCGAGCAACGCCTCCGGCGATTTGACCGACATCAAATGAGCGGCTTCCGCATTTGCAACCGCTACGCGCCCGTCAGGTCCGAGCATGACAAGGCCATGCGACATCGTGTTGAGCGCGCGATTGAAACGCTGCGCCAACCGATTGGCCTTCTTTTCCTCCGACACCGCAGTGAAAAGAACATCGCGCACGGTGTCAGCGAATTTCCGTATCGCAAACAGGAAGGGTGCGGACAAAAGACCCAAGAAGACATGGTAGCCGTCGCCGCGAAGCAAGAAGCCGACCGAGATCGGCCACGTCAGCGCAATGATCAGAATGATGACCATCCGCGGCGACCCGTAGTTGCGTCCGGCAATCGAGGTCGCCGTGGCCAATGTCACGCAGACAGAGGCAATCTCTGCGAAGGTATCGTGCGCGAAGTAGATGCCGGCGAGGCAGAATGCACCCAATGCGGCGCCGTGCAGCGTGCCGTAGAGAATGTAGTCATTTTCGCGCTGGTGAGCTTCTTCCCAAGTTGTCGGCGACGGTAAGCTATTGTATTTGCGAAAATTTCGCATGCGCAGCGTGCCGACCAGCACCATGACGAGCGCGACAACCAGATAGAGCGGATGGGCGGTCTTCCACCAGACAACGCCGATCAGAAACGTCTGCGCTATGATGCCAACAGCCAGCGTCGAGCCGTCGCGGAAAAGCGTTTCCACGAAGGGGATGTAGACGTCGACCGGTATCTCGTTGTTTCTTCTGCGCATCCGAGGCCCGCCTGGGAGGCCAAGAACTGCCACACACGCCTTAAGAAAGGCTTAGAAAGCGAGCCTTCATGTGCCTGGAACGCTACTCAATTACGCGACACAACCTCTAATTTAGGTTCAGGTAAACAAGTCGTATCGCCTATTCGGCAGCCTGAAGGGCGTGGCTCGACGGCGCAGCGCTGAACCGCCTGACCAGCCGTTCCCGTTCCCCCGATGCCTTGTCGACGCTCGCGTGCTTCACGTGGCCATAGCCGCGGATCAATTGCGGCACTGATGCAAGAGCTGCCGCAGCGTCAAGATTGTCACTCGACAGTGAACCGCGGATCAGCTCGAGGTCGTCCTCGTAGCGGCCGAGCAATGCGCGCTCCATTCGCCGCTCGGCGGTGTAGCCGAAGACGTCGAGAGCGCCGCCACGCAAGCCCTTCATCGCCGAAAGCAGCTTGAAGCCCTGCATCATCCAGGGGCCGAAGCTCGATTTGCGCGGCGTACCATCCCTACCCTTGCGGCCGAGGATCGGCGGCGCGAGATGGAACTCAAGCCGGTCGTAGCCCTGGAACTGCTTGGCCAGCTCGCGCTGGAACGAGCCGTCGGTGTAGAGCCGTGCGACCTCGTATTCGTCCTTGATCGCCATCAGCTTGAACAGGGAGCGCGCCGCAGCTTCGGTGACAACAGTCGAGCCCGGCTTCGCCTTTTGCTCAGCAGCCCGGATCGATGCGATGCGACCTATGTAACGCTCGGCATAGGCGGCGTTCTGATAGGCTGTCAGGAACTCGGCACGGCGGGCGATCATCTCGTCGAGCGTCTGCGGCACGGCAGGCGTGTCGCCATGGCCAGAACGGCCAATCATCACACGGACGAATTCCGGCTCATGCGCAGCCCGGCGGCCCCAGCGGAAGGCCGCGACATTCATCGCCACGGCCTCGCCGTTGAGCGCGATCGCCTTTTCGACCGCCTCGGCCGACAGCGGCAGGCCGTCATGCTGGAAGGCAAAGCCGAGCATGAACATGTTTGCGCCGAGCGAATTGCCGAACAGGGCCGACGCAGTACGGGTGGCGTCGAAGAAATGCGCGTTCGCTTCGCCGGCCGCTTCGCGGATGGTCTTCTTCAGCCGTTCAGTCGGCAGCGAGAAATCGGCCGACCGGGTGAACTCGCCGGGCATGATCTCGGCGGTGTTGGCCACGAAGATGGTGTGGTTTTCGCGCACCGCCGCCAGCACCTTCTTGGCGCCCGACACGACGAGGTCGCAGCCGAGGATCAGGTCGGCCTTGCCTGCCGAAACGCGGATGGCGTTGATGTCGTCGGGCGCACGCGCGATACGGACATGGGTGAACACCGAGCCGCCCTTCTGGGCGAGGCCGGCCATGTCGATCATGCCGCAGCCCTTGCCCTCGAGATGGGCTGCCATGCCGAGCACCGCACCGACGGTGACGACACCGGTGCCGCCGACGCCATCGATGATCGCTGCCCAGCCGTCGCGGTCGAGTGGGAACTGCCTTGGCTCGGGCACGCCTGACAACGCGTCGGAGGTGCCGGCTATGCCTTCGGCCTTGCGGATCCTGGCGCCATGCACCGTAACGAAAGACGGGCAGAAGCCGTTGACGCAGGAGAAGTCCTTGTTGCAGCTCGACTGGTCGATCTTGCGCTTGCGGCCGAACTCGGTTTCGACAGGCTGGATCGAGACGCAGTTCGACTTGACGCCGCAGTCGCCGCAGCCCTCGCAGACGAGTTCGTTGATGAAGACGCGCTTGTCGGGATCGGGGAAGGTACCGCGCTTGCGCCGACGGCGTTTTTCGGCGGCGCAGGTCTGGTCGTAGAGCAGGACGGTGACACCCTTGATGTCGCGCAGCTCGCGCTGGACGAGGTCGAGATCGTCGCGGTGATGGAACGTCGTGCCGACGGGAAACTGCGTACGACCGCCATACTTGTCCGGCTCGTCGGTGACGACGGCGATGCGCTCGACGCCTTCCGCCCGGACCTGGCGCGCGATCATGTCGACGGTCAGGCTGCCTTCATGCGGCTGGCCGCCGGTCATCGCGACGGCATCGTTGTAGAGGATCTTGTAGGTGATGTTGGCATCGGAGGCGAGCGCGAAGCGGAGCGCCAGCGTGCCCGAGTGGTTGTAGGTGCCGTCGCCGAGATTCTGGAAGATGTGCTCGCGCTTGGTGAACGGCGCCTGGCCGACCCATTGCGCGCCCTCGCCGCCCATGGCGGTGAAGCCGACGGTGCTGCGGTCCATCCACAACGACATGAAGTGGCAGCCGATGCCGGCACCGGCGATCGAGCCCTCCGGCACATTGGTCGAGGAATTGTGTGGGCAGCCGGAGCAGAAGAACGGCGTGCGTGACGCCACATCCGTTGTATCGGCCAGCATCGCCTGGTACTGGCGCAAGCGGCTGACACGGGCGGCGATCTCCTCCGACGGGCCGATGACCTTGAGCACGCGCTCGCCAATGGCGATGGCGATATCGTTGGGGTCGAGCGCGCCCTTGGCCGGAAACAGCCAATCGCCGCGCTCGTCCTTCTTGCCGACGACCTTCGGCTGCATCGAGGTGCCGTAGAGCTCCTCGCGCACCTGGACTTCGAGCAGCGAGCGCTTCTCCTCGACGACGACGATCATTTCCAGATCGCGGGCGAATTCGCGGATGTGCTCGATGTCGAGCGGCCATGGGCAGCCGACCTTGAACAGGCGGATGCCGAGCTGGTTGGCTCGGCTCTCGTCGATGCCGAGATCGTCGAGCGCCTGGCGCACGTCGAGGAAGCTCTTGCCGACGGTGATGATGCCGATCTTGGGCTTGCGGCCGCCGGAATAGACGATGCGGTTGATGTTGTTGGCGCGGATGAAGGCGGAAGCAGCGGCGCGCTTGTATTCATGCAGCCGCGCTTCCTGGCCGAGTTGGTCGAGCTCGTGGCGGATGTTGAGCCCGCCGGGTGGCATGTCGAATTCGGGAATGACGATATTGAGCCGGCCGAGCGAGGCATCGACGGATGCGGTGGATTCGATGTTGTCCTTGACGCATTTGATCGCCGCCCAGGTGCCGGCAAAGCGCGACAGGGCAAAACCGTAGAGGCCGTAGTCGATCAGCTCCTGCACCCCGCCCGGATTGAGGATCGGGATCATCGTGTCGACGAACAGGAACTCGGTGGCATGCGCGTTGGTCGAGGATTCGGCGGTATGGTCGTCGCCCATCAGCGCCAGCACGCCGCCCTTCTTGGACGAACCGGCAAGGTTGGCGTGGCGGAAGACATCGCCGGAGCGGTCGACGCCGGGCCCTTTGCCGTACCAGACCGAAAACACGCCGTCATGCTTGCCCTCGCCCATCAGCTCGGCCTGTTGCGAGCCCCAGCAAGCGGTGGCTGCCAGTTCCTCGTTGAGGCCGGGCTGGAAGACGATGCTGGACTGCGCCAGCTGCGTCTTGGCCTTCCAAAGCTGCAGGTCGAGCCCGCCGAGCGGCGATCCGCGATAGCCGGAGACAAAGCCTGCGGTATCGAGGCCTGCGAGCCGGTCACGCTCGCGCTGCATCAGCAGCATCCGGATGACGGCCTGGGCCCCGGAGAGGAAGATCCGCTCCTTGCCTAGGTCGAACTTGTCATCGAGAGCGACGTCGTGAAGCGTCATCAGCATTTCCTGTGCCCCAACCACCCTCGATTCGGGCGGCTGACCTTGGGTAGCCTAGCGATAGCTTTTCCGGGCGCGGCTGTCGCGTCAAACGAATTTCTTTGCTTGGGGAAAAGAACAATCGAAGCTGCATATGGCCGCTGGCCACGCACGAATCCGAAAGCGGGGACCGTCCAAGCGCACGAAAGTTTCGTTGGCCGGAAAGCTCAGGCAGCAGGCGGACAGGTCACGCCGCGGCCGCCGGGCAGATGCCCGTCGGGATGGCCCTTCAGCTCTGGATTGGGCTCGTAGAGCGGGCCGACGACAAGCGGCTTGTCGGGCAGCACCGACTGGTCCTGCGACGAGACCATCGTCGTCTCCAGCGCCTGCATCAGCCGGCCCTTCGCATCCTCGATGCGGATCGACACCTTGTAAGGCCTATCCTTGACCACGCATTCAAGCGGCGGGCTGTTGATCGTCACCTTGTCGTTGAGCGGCCATATCTTCTGGCGCACGACAAGCGCCTCGCCGCCGGCGGGGTTTTCGAAACTCGCGACCGCGACCTCGCCCTCGCCGACCGGCTTCAGCGGCCGCAGCGTCACCAGGTACTGCACGGTCGCGACCCGGTAGTTGAAGACGAACAGCCGGCCGGACAGCTCGAAATACTCGCCCTCGCCACCGCTTTCGCGGCAGCCGGCCAACGCCAGCGAAGCGAGCGCCGCAAGGGCAAAAGCCGCGCGCAAAAATCTCCGCTCAGGCATTCGCCACCTCCTCCTTGCGCCTGCCGTAGTGGCGCCTCGCCTTCTGGCGGTTGCCGCAGACGGCCATGTCGCACCACAGCCGGCTGCCGTTGCGGCTGCGGTCGACGAACAGCCAGTTGCAGTTCGGGCAGATCCGGAGCCGGAACATGGTGCCGGCGGACAACAGCGACAGCGCCGACACGGCGAGTGCCGCCTCGAACGCCAGCGGTTCCAGCGTCGAGCCGAATGGCGCAGCGGCACTCAGGCTTTCGCGCGAGCCAGCGAGCCCATCGGCACAGGCGTTGAGGAATTCCGGCATGTCGGCTGTCGCAAGCGCGCCGGCTGTCACCGTTCGCCTGAACAGCCGATCGGTGGCTTCGCGGATCACTATCACCTTGCCAGCGATGGCCTGCGGGTCGGGTGCAACAAGCGCCCTGCCCTTGAGCTCGTCGGCGCGAAAGCCGCTCGCAGCCATGGCGAAGCGGGCGATCTCCTCAGGATCATCGAAGCGGTCGAAACTGCGCGCCATATCGCCCCGCAACACGACGGTGTTGGTCGTGTCGAGCGCAAGCACGCCACCGGAAAAACGATGTTGGGTCCAGGAAACGGCCATCCTTCAAATCTAACCTGTAAACACAATTTGACAAGTTAGATTCCGAAGCGCAGTTTTGTCCAAGCGCGGGAAGGTGTCCGCGCCGCCGGACAACGCATGCTCTACTTCCTGCAACAGCTCCTCAACGGCGTGCATTCGGCGGCGATCTATGGCCTGCTGGCCTTTGGCTATGCGCTTGGCAACGGCCTGCTCCAGCGCACCAACCTCGCCTATGGCGGCATCTTCGCCTTCTGCGGCCAGACCATGATCCTGGCGGCCGTCTACGGCTACCAGGCATTATGGCTGACGCTGCCGGCGACGATCGCTTTCGGCGGCGTCGTGGCACTTGCCTACGCCGCTCTGCTCAGCCGAATCTTGTCGCAAACAGTCTTTGCGCCGCTGGCCAGCCGTTCGCCCAATGCTATCGTCGCCGCCACGCTCGGCGTGATGCTGGCACTGATGGAGCTGAGCCGCATCGCCGCCGACACGCATGATTACTGGCTGCCGCCGATGCTGGCGACACCGTTGGTCTTTGCCTCTGATGGCAACTTCATCGCGACTCTGACGGTGATCCAGCTGATCAACACAACGGTGGCGGCAATCGTCGTCACTTGCGGCGCCGTCTTGGTGGCGCGGTCGAATTTCGGCCGGCACTGGAGGGCAGTCGCCGATGACGCGTTCGCCGCAAAACTCTGTGGCATCCACACGACACGCGTATTTCATCGGGCGTTGCTGTTCGGCGGCCTGTGCGCCGGCCTGGCCGGTGTACTGGCGGCCCTTTATTACGGCAATCTCGGCTTCGGCGCCGGCCTCGTCTATGGCCTGAAGATATTGTTCATCACCGCGGTCGGCGGCTACTACGCCCCTGGAAAGGCAGCGCTCGGCGCCACCGCCTTCGGCATCGCCGAGTCGCTTTGGGCAGGCTACTTCCCGATCGAATGGCGCGACGCCTGGATGTATGGCTTGCTCGCGGCGATGCTGGTCTTGGCCGGCGACCGCAAGGACGCCCCCAGCGCGGCCTGAAACCGGCGCTTTGCGTGTGCGACTTTGGTTGTATGCCGCAGCGTCACAGCAGCTTTTTCCCAGAATTGCGACCTTCGCAGCAATTGACGCCCTAAGGCTGTCGTGTTGACGCGACACCCATGACCGGCATACCCATGGACATAAGGGGAGTGCCGGAAAAAAGAACGTCGGGGAACATCGGCTGCCCCATCAAATCAGGGAGGAATGCATGGCAGGGCTTCTCGCTCTATCCAGGTTCATTGACCGCATCAACGAGGCAATCGGCAAGACGGTATCCTGGGCGATTCTGGTTGCCATTCTCGTCAGTGCCGGCAACGCGGTCATCCGCAAGACCTTCAACATGTCGTCCAATGCCTGGCTGGAGCTGCAGTGGTACCTGTTCGGCGCCGCCTTCATGCTGGCCGCCGCCTATACGCTGAAGCAGAACGAGCATATCCGCATCGACATCGTCTACGGCATGTTCTCGCGCCGGGTGCAGCACTGGATCGACCTGCTCGGACACCTGCTATTTTTGATGCCCTTCGTCATCCTGATGATCTTCTATTTCGTCCCCTATGTGAGCCTGTCGTTCCGCTCGGGCGAAATGTCGTCGAGCTCCGGCGGCCTGATCCTGTGGCCGGCCAAGGCGCTGCTGCTGTGTGGTTTCGTACAGCTCGGTTTCCAGGGCATCTCGGAGATCATCAAGAAGATCGCCATCATGCGCGGCGACATGGAAGACCCCACGCCTTTCATCTCAGCCCACGAACAAGCGGAGCTTGAAGGCAAGGCGCTGGCTGACGAGGTGCGCCCATGATCGAGTTCATCGCCCAGAACATGGCGCCGATCATGTTCTTCTCGCTCATCGTCTTCATGCTGCTCGGCTATCCCGTCGCCTTTTCGCTTGCCGCCAACGGCTTGCTGTTCTTCTTCATCGGCGTCGAACTTGCGCCCTATTCGAACAACTCGATCAACCTGTCCTGGCCGTTGCTCTACGCGCTGCCAGAGCGCTTCTGGGGGGTGATGTCGAACGAGACGCTGCTGGCGATCCCGTTCTTCACCTTCATGGGCATCGTGCTCGAACGCTCCGGCATGGCCGAAGACCTGCTCGACACCATTGGCCAGCTGTTCGGTCCGATCCGTGGCGGCCTCGCTTATGCGGTGATCTTCGTCGGTGCGCTGCTCGCGGCGACCACCGGCGTGGTTGCCGCCTCGGTCATCGCCATGGGCTTGATCTCGCTGCCGATCATGCTGCGCTACGGCTACGACCGGCGGCTCGCTTCAGGCGTCATCGCGGCGTCGGGAACACTGGCCCAGATCATCCCGCCCTCGCTCGTGCTGATCGTGCTGGCCGACCAGCTCGGCCGTTCGGTCGGCGACATGTACAAGGGCGCGCTGATCCCCGGCCTGGTGCTGACCGGGCTGTACATGGGCTACATCTTCCTGATGTCGATCTTCCGGCCGAAATCGATGCCGGCCCTGCCGCTCGAGGCGCGCACGCTCGGCCACGGCGTGACCTCGCTGTTTGCGGCATTGCTGCTGGCAGCGGTGATCGCCTATGCCGCGCATGTCTACCTGTCGCCGACTCACGGCGCCAATGCCGATATCCTCGGCGCCAGCGTCGGCGTCGTCGTCATCTACATCGCGGCTATCCTCGACCGCGGCCTCAAGTTCAACATGATGTCGCGACTGGCGCAGCAGGTCATCATCGTGCTGATCCCGCCGCTCGCGCTGATCTTCCTCGTGCTCGGCACTATCTTCCTCGGCATCGCCACGCCGACCGAAGGCGGAGCGATGGGCGCGGTGGGCGCCCTGATCATGGCCGCGATCAAGGGACGGCTTTCGCTTGACGTCATTCGCCAGGCGCTGGCCTCGACGACGAGGCTGTCGTCCTTCGTGCTGTTCATCCTGATCGGCGCCCGGGTGTTTTCGCTGACCTTCTACGGCGTCAACGGCCATCTGTGGGTCGAGCACCTGCTGGTGTCGCTGCCCGGCGGCGAGGTCGGCTTCCTGATCGCCGTCAACATCCTGGTCTTCCTGCTGGCCTTCTTCCTCGATTTCTTCGAGCTGGCCTTCATCATCGTGCCGCTGCTGGCGCCGGCCGCCGACAAGCTCGGCATCGACCTGATCTGGTTCGGCGTGCTGTTGGGCGTCAACATGCAGACCAGCTTCATGCATCCGCCGTTCGGCTTCGCGCTGTTCTACCTGCGTTCGGTCGCGGCCCGCGTGCCCTATCTCGACCGCATCACGGGCAAGAACATCGAGCCGGTGACGACGGGGCAGATCTACTGGGGTGCGGTTCCCTTCGTGTGCATCCAGATCATCATGATCGGGCTGACAATCGCGTTTCCGCAAATGGTCATGCACTACAAGGGCAAGACGGTCGATCCGAGCACAATCGAGATCAAGATGCCCGACATGCCCGGTTTGGGTGGCGGGATCGGCCTGCCGCCGCTCGGTGCGCCGGCTCCCGGTACGGCACCTGCTCCCGGCACGGCGCCGGCACCGGGTACCGCGCCGGCGGTACCTGCCAACGACCTGACGAAGCCGCCGAGCTTCAACTGAAACCGCAAACCGAAAGGGCGCCCACCTGGCGCCCTTTTCATTTACCCCGACACGAGTTGCGGTCCGGCTGTTGGCGTTAAAGTACAGCTGTGCCAGGCTGAGACCGCCGTTCTGACTTGATTTGCTCTGAACAGGCAATCGGCATGAACAACGCACCCAACCTCATCGACACGACTTTGTCTTTGCCAGAACTTTACAATGCTGGTATTTGGCGATCGCCGAAAAAGACATGACCGGTTCGGTAAGTCCGGTCACTTCCCCCTTGGAAGCCTGTCCACCGTTATGCGGGAGGTCCCACGGCCGGACTGCGATGGCACTTGCCGCGCGGCCGGCGGGTTTGTGGCAACACGCTGAACGTCAGCGCACGGTCTTTCCGGTCTCGATATGTCAAATCCTGTCCGCAACCCATCAAGGACAGGAAAACGAACATGAATCACGCCAATCTGACTACCACCGACGTCGCCGCCCTGTCGGGCTTCTTCGTCTCCCACTTCGGCTTCGAACAGCTCGACATGCGCGGCCAGGAAGCATTTGCCGTCTTGCGCGGCACCGATGGCTTCGTGCTCAACCTGATGAAACCGTCCAGGGATGACGGCCCCTACCCCTCCGGTTTCCATGTCGGCTTCTTCGTCGATAGCCCTCGGAGGGTCCGCGCGAAACAGGCCGAGTTGGCCGAGGCCGGTTTCGACACGGGCGAGGTGCAGAAGCTGACGCGCGGCGGGTCGACGACCTTCTATTGCAATGCCCCCGGCGGCGTTCTTCGTCGAGGTCGCCTCCTCCTGAGCAAACGAAAAGGCCCGGGACGCATGTGCGCCTCGGGCCTCTGACACGGTGCAGTGCGGAAGCTTAGAGCTTGCCGTTGCGCTGCTGGATCATCATGAAGGTGTCGTAGTTGTACTCGGCGATCTGCGCCCAGAGATAGTGCTCCTTGCGGAACCCCTTGATCGAATCCCAGATCTTCTTGAAGCCGGGATTGCTGGCTTCCATCTCGGCATAGACCTCGTTTGCCTTGTCGAAGCAGGCCGAGAGGATTTCCGGGCTGAACGGACGCAGCTGGGCTCCGTTGGCAACAAGGCTCTTGACCGCCGTTGGGTTGAGGAAGTCGTACTTCTGCAGCATGTTGGCGTCGGCCGCCTGGGCCGCCGTGCGCAGCAGCGCCTTGTAGGCTGCCGGGAGCTCCTCGACCTTGGCCTTGTTGAACATGAAGTGGACCGTCGGGCCACCTTCCCACCAGCCGGGATAATAGTAGTAGGGCGCGACCTTCTGGAAGCCGAGCTTCTCGTCGTCATAAGGGCCGACCCATTCGGCAGCGTCGATGGTGCCCTTTTCCAGCGCCGGGTAGATGTCGCCGCCGGCGATCTGCTGCGGCACGACGCCGAGCCGCTCGACGACCTTGCCGGCGAAACCGCCGATGCGCATCTTCAGGCCCTGCAGATCCGCGACCGTGTTGATCTCCTTGCGGAACCAGCCTCCCATCTGCACGCCGGTGTTGCCGCCGGGCAGACCGTAGAGACCCTGGGTCGCCAGGAATTCGTTGAACAGGTCGATGCCACCGCCATGGTAGTGCCAGGCGTTCATGCCGCGTGCATTGAGCGCGAACGGAACGGCCGCACCGAGCGCCCACGTGGGGTCCTTGCCCCAGTAATAATATGCCACCGTGTGACAGGCTTCGACCGTACCGGCGGTCGTTGCGTCTGCTGCCTGCAGGCCAGGCACGATTTCGCCGGCTGCAAACACCTGGATGGTGAAGTTGCCGTCAGTGGCTTCCGACAGGTGCTTCGACAGGACTTCAGCACCACCATAGATGGTGTCGAGCGACTTCGGGAAGGACGACGCGAGCCGCCATGTGATCTTGGGATTGGACTGGGCAATTGCCGGTGCCGCAAGCGTCGCTGCGGCGGCGGCCGCACCTACGCCGGTGGTTCCGGCCTTCCTGATAAATGAACGGCGATCCATCAAAATCCTCCCATAGTGGACCGAAAGACATACGACGCTGGGGAAATATCTGGCCTCCCACCACTAACGCCGACCGCGACAATACACGGCGAAGGGGATGAGTAAAGCGCGCCCGAGAGGGCGGGGAAAGTTTGGCCGCCCAAAACGCTGGGGCAAGGCAAGCATCTAAAACTATAGTCTAATCCCGCCTGTCTGGCACATACGAGATATGCAAACTTGTGTTGGAAAAGCGCCTCGGGATCGCCTATTTTGTAGGCAAGGAAACCACCTGCTTTCCACAAGGATTCGAACCCGATCATGCACCAGCCGCTCGTCGCCGTGTCGTCAGACGTCAAGCAGTTCGAGAACTACACCTGGCATGCGGCGCCCCAGCAGTACCTGGAGGCGGCGATATCAGGCGCAGGCGTGCTGCCGGTGCTGGTGCCCAATTTCGGCGACCGCCTCGACCTCGACGAGCTTTTGTCCTCCGTCGATGGCGTGATGCTGACCGGCTCGAAGTCCAACGTCGATCCGCGCCTCTATGGCGAGGAAGCGACCGAGGCCAACGGCCCTTACGATTTTGCGCGCGACTCCACGACGATGCCGCTGATCCGCAAGGCGATCGAGCGCGGCGTGCCGCTGCTCGCTATCTGCCGTGGCATCCAGGAGCTCAACGTCGCCCTAGGCGGCTCGCTCGCCACCGAAATCCAGGATCGCGAAGGCATCGCCGATCACCGCGCGCCGGTCAGCGACAACCAGGACGAACGCTTCGCCATCCACCAGGTGGCGACCATCAAGCCGGGTAGCTGTCTTGCCGGCGTGTTCGGCCCAGGCGACATCATGGTCAACTCGGTCCACCGCCAGGCGGTGGAACGGCTCGGTTCGAAGCTGCAGGTCGAAGCGGTGGCGCCGGACGGCACCGTCGAAGCAGTGTCGGTCCGTGACTCCCGCGCCTTCGCCGTCGGCGTGCAATGGCACCCCGAATACTGGGTCAAGTCCGACGACGTCTCGCAGCGCATCTTCAAGGCCTTCGGCGACGCCGTGCGCGCCCATGCGGTCGCGCGTCAGGCTGCACGGACGGCAGCCGAGTAGCTCCGGGCGTTTCCCCTCGCCGGGGACATAGCACCCTAGCCAGATTGGCTCAGCTAGATCTTGGCCGTCACTTCAGCCGTCTCGGGCACCGGCGTCAGCGCCCGGCGCTGATCGGAAAACCAAGCGAAAATGTTGTCGGCGGCGAGGTCAGCCATCGCTTGCCGGGTATGGACGGTGGCGGAGGCGACATGCGGCAGCAGCGAGGCGTTGGGCAGGTTGATCAGCGCCTGTGGCACGTTGGGCTCGTCGGCAAAGACATCGAGGCCAGCCGCCAGGATCGTGCCGTTTGAAAGGGCGTCGACAAGGGCGGCTTCATCGACAGTGGCGCCACGCCCGACATTGACGAAGACGCCGTTGGCGCCGAGTGCCGCGAAAATCCCGGCGTTGACGATCTTTTCGGTCTGCGGCGTGGCGGGTGCCACCGAAACCAGCGTGTCGACGGCGACGGCCAGTTCCTTCAGCGTCGGATAGTAGTCGTAGGCAAGGCCCTCGACGCGGCGGCGATTGTGATAGGCGACCGGCAACCCGAACGCTTCGAGCCGGCGTGCGATGGCAAGGCCGATGCGGCCCATGCCTAAGATGCCGACGCGGCGGCCGCGCAGCGTGCCAGGCGTCAGCCGATAGCCACCCTCGCCGACCCAGCGCCCATCGCGCAACCAGGCTTCGGCCCGCGGCAACTCGCGCACCGTGTTGATGAGCAGGCCGACCGCGGTATCGGCAACCTCCTCGGTCAGGACGTCGGGCGTGTTGGTGACCATGATGCCACGCAAGCCGGCATGGCGCGCATCGACGGCATCGTAGCCGACGCCGAAATTGGCGATGATCTCGAGATTGGGAAGTGCGTCGATGAAGGCCGCGTCGACGCGGCCCATCGAGGCGATACCGCGCACCTCTGCCTTCATTTCCTCGGTCAACAATGCCGGATCGCCCGATGCGAGATGGATGAGCGGAAATGCCGATTTGAGCCGTTCGGTGACGTGCGGGTGCATCAGGCCGGGGATCAGGATCGCCGGCGCTTCGAAATTCGATACGGTCATGCGCGTTCTTTGGGTTTTCCGGTGGACTGCCTGACGTGCAGCTCAGGCTTGATCAGTTCCTGCGACGGCCGCACCGACTGGCCGTTGAGCTTGTCGAGTAGCGCGCTCGCGGCGCGGCGGCCGACCTCGCGCTGGCCGTTCCACACCGTGGTCAGCGCCGGCGTCGCGATCTGTGCCTCTTCGAGATCGTCATAGCCGGTCACCGAGACATCGATGCCGGGCACGAGGCCGGCGCGGGCGATGCCGTTCATCAGGCCGATGGCGACGAGATCGTTCCAGCAGCAGGCCGCCGTTGGCTTGTCCTTGAGCGCCAGGAACTGTGCTGCCGCCTCGAAGCCACCTTGCTTGGTGCGTGGGCCGGCGATGCGCCATGACGGCAGGACTTCGAGCCCGGCCGCTTCCATGGCGTTGAGATAACCCTGGTAGCGGTGGCGGCCGGTCGAGGTCTGGTCGGTGCCGCCGATCATGGCGATGCGTTTGTGGCCGAGCGAGATCAGGTGGTTGGTGGCGAGCGCGGTGCCGTAGGCGTCGTCGCCCCGGAAGACGGGAACCTCGGCGCCCTCGACCGAACGCGCGATCAGCACCGCCGGCAGGCCGTTCTCCTCGGCCATGATGATGTCTTCGGCCGGTGTTCCGATCGCCGGCGACATGATCACGCCGTCTGCGCCAAGCTGCAGCAGCGTGTCGACGAAGGTGCGCTGCTTTTCGAGGTCATCGTAGTGGTTGGAAAGGATGAAGGTCTGCCGACTGCGGTCGAGCTCGCTTTCGATGGAGCGCAAGATCTCGGCGTAGAACGGGTTCATGATGTCGTGGACGACGACACCGACGATGCCGGAGCGCGAAGTGCGCAGGCTGGCGGCGCGGCGGTTGTAGATATAGCCGATCTCACGAGCGTGCTGCTTGATGCGGTCACGGGTCGTGTCAGCGACAAGCGGGCTGTCGCGCAGCGCTAGCGATACGGTGGCGGTCGAAACACCGAGTGCGTCGGCGATCGTCGAAAGCTTGATCTTCTGAGCCAGCCGGCCCTCCATCCGCTAGCGTGAACGGACGGTCTTTTAAACCGTTTAAAGCCGTATGCCATTGTTCAACGGCAAATCAAAGCTTTTTTGCCAGCTCCTCGACTTCGGCATTGGGCGCGGCACGATTTCGAACCCTGAGCGTATGCTCGCGGTGGATGATGTAGAGGCCGCTGGCGACGATGATCATAGCCCCCGCCAGCGTCCAGCGGTCGGGCAACTGGTCGAACACCAGCCAGCCCAGGATGATCATCCAGACCATCTGGAGGTAGGGGTAAGGCGCAAGTGCCGTTGCGGAGGCGCGTTGGTAGGCCTTGATCAGCAGCCAGTGGCCGAAACCGCCGAAGACGCCGAGCCCGAACAGCACCAGCCAGTCGTAGAGATGGACGGGCAACGAGCCGGCGAGTGGAACGGCCGGCAACATGAAGATGGCGGGCACGACCGCCGAATAGAGGATCAGGCTCTCGGCCGTTTCCCGCTTGCCCATCTGGCGCGTCATGATGGTGTAGAGCGACGAGCTCAGCATCGCGCAGAGCGAAAAGATGTGCCCCATGTCGAAGCCGCCGAAGCCCGGCCGGGTGATGACGAGCACGCCGATGAAGCCGACGAATACCGCGAGCCAGCGCCGCCAGCCGGCCCATTCGCCGAGCAGCGGCCCGGCAAGCGCGGTGATGACCATCGGGCTGGCGAAGTTGATCGACACGGTTTCGGCCAGTTGCAGCGTCTGCAGCGCCAGGAAATTGAAGATCGTCGAGCCGAACATGAAGACGGCGCGCAGGATCTGCAGCCACAGGCTCTGCGGCACCAGGCGCTCAGGCCGTTCCCAGGCCCTGAACAGCACCAGCACGATCGCGGCATGCACGGCGAAGCGCACCCAGGTGACGAAGGGCGCGGCCATGCCTGACGTGACGAGATGCTTGGCGCTGGTGTCGAGGAAGGAAAACACCAGGCCGGAGGCAAATATCAGCAGTATCGCCGACGAGGGCGTTGCTGTTTCTGCTGATTTTTGAGGAGACACGCTGGCAGGCCGGGCAAATGACTAGAGATAATCGGCTATTGCGCCTATCGCCGCCGCCCGGCAAGGTAAAACACGTGGACCAGGCTCTTTTCCATCCCGGACACGGGATGGAGCGCTGCTGCCGCTGTGGCTATTCCGCCGCTTCGGCTTCCACTTCGGGCTCGACCTCGGTCGTGCCCTCGACGTCAGCGGCTGCCTCGTCGTCGATCAGGGTCAGGTCGGACAGATTGGCCTCGATGCGCAGCAGAAGCTTGGAAAGCTGCTTGACGTCCTTCTTGTCAAAACCCTTGAGCGCCTGCTTTTCGGTCTTCTTGACCGACTTTTCGACGGCGCGAATGGCATCGTTGCCGGTTTCGGTCAGGAAGATATGGGCCTGGCGGGCGTCGGTATCGGAAGCACGCTTTTCGAGGAAACCCTGGGCCTGGAGCCGGTTGATGGTCTTGGTGATCGTCGGCGGACGCACCCCGAGCCGCGAAGCGAGCTGGCCAGGGGTCTGGCCGTCGTCGTCGTGCAGCGACAGCATGATCTGGTCCTGGCCGGCATAGAAGCCATGCGCTAAAAGCCGTGCGGCAAGCGAGGTGCGCGCCAGCCGGGCCACCTGGTGAAGCCGGCTCATCGCCGCGCCTTTGTTGGACTTGGACATCCGCCTCTCCTGCGCCACGCCCCCGTGCCGTAATGGCCGAGAATAGTTGCTGCGTGGCCCTTGGCAATCGACCGCGCGGGAGATTGTTGCCAGCTCAGTTTGCCGGCAACCGACCATCCGCAGGAGCGCTATTGCCAGACGCATGTTACAGTTCGATGACATATACCCTTCGCCGGCAAATCTTCCCGCGAAGTGGGGTCATCCTGCCCGTTTCACCGCAATGATCATCAGCGCTTCATAGGCGGAAGCCGCCTCGCGCACCGCACTTTGCGTGCCCGAACCGGCGCGGCGCAGGATGCCGTCGTTAGCATTCATCGTGTCGCGTTGTCCGCCGCGCTGGTTGTAGGGCGTCCTGGTCGAGAAGATATGCTCGCTCACATCGTCGGGGAAGAACATCTGCCCGGTCATTTCAGAGCCTTCCCTCGGAAAGGCCTTGAAGTGGATGTGGGTGGTGCGGCCGCGGTACCAGCCGGGATAGATGGTCTCAAAGGACACGATGCCGGTCTTGTCGGCCCGTTGCCAGCCGCGCAGGAACTTCTGGCCCGTGGTGTCGACGTCGCGGCCGTCACCCTGGCCCGGGTAGCCGGAATAGTGCCCCGTTGCATCGCAATGCCATAGGTCGACGCGCGCGCCCTCGATCGGATTGCACGCTTCATCGACGATCTGCAGGCGTACGGTCAGCTTGACGCCTTCGCGGCCTTCGGTGATCTCGCTGCGCTCGAGTTCCGGGTCGAAATAATAGGGACCTTCGGTGGTCTCGGGCGTGATTGAGCAGACGCCGGCTTCCGGCATCAGCAGCGCTGTATCGGATGTCGGCGAAGCCTGCTGGGCAAAAAGCTGCACCGGTACGAGCGCGCTGCCGCCGGCGGTCACCGCGATCAGGCCAAGCGCCCGGCGGCGGCTCAGTTTGTTGGGAAAAGACGCTTTCTGCATCGCTGGCTGTCTCCGCGAAATGGGTCGGCAAGCCCCTTGCCCAGCCATCAATCTAGGCATGGTCTAGCTATCGTCCCAATGAAACTTCCGTAATGTCCGGCGAGCGCATTCGTGATGTCGTTTGAGACGTGCAAAAGCCCGTCCGGCATCCTATATGGAGCCTCTATCCGATCCCGAGGACGACCATGACCGAAGCCCAGACCCAAATCCCCGTGACCGTGCTGACCGGCTATCTCGGTTCCGGCAAGACGACGCTGCTCAACCGCATCCTGTCGGAGAACCACGGCAAGCGTTATGCGGTCATCGTCAACGAATTCGGCGAGATCGGCATCGACAACGACCTGATCGTGGAATCCGACGAGGAAATCTACGAGATGAACAATGGCTGCGTCTGCTGCACCGTGCGCGGCGACCTGATCCGCGTCGTCGAAGGCCTGATGCGCCGTCCCGGCCGTTTCGACGCCATCATTGTCGAGACAACCGGCCTTGCCGACCCGGTGCCGGTGGCCCAGACCTTCTTCATGGACGACGACGTCCGCTCCAAGACCAAGCTCGACGCGGTCGTCGCCCTTGTCGACGCCAAGCACCTGCCGCTGCGCCTCAAGGATTCCCGCGAAGCTGAGGACCAGATCGCCTTTGCCGACGTGGTCGTGCTCAACAAGACCGACCTGGTGACAGCTGACGAGTTGCGCGACGTCGAAGCTGCCATCCGCGCCATCAATCCGTCGGCCAAGATCCACCGCACCACCCGTGCGGGCGTTCCGCTCGACCAGGTGCTCGACCGCGGCGCCTTCGATTTGAAGCGCGTGCTGGCCGACGATCCTCATTTCCTCGACGCGCACGATCATGACCACGACCATGAGTGCGGCCCGGATTGCGGCCACGACCATCATCATCACCATGATCATGGTCACGACCATGCGCATCACGATCATGACCACCACGAGCATGGCGCGGTATCGCCGATCCATGACGTGACGGTGCAATCGGTGTCGCTGCGCGGCGGCGAGATGGATTCCAAGAAGTTCTTCCCCTGGATCGAGAAGATCACCCAGATGGAAGGCCCCAACATCCTGCGCCTCAAGGGCATCATCGCCATCAAGGACGATCCGGACCGCTACGTCATCCAGGGCGTCCACATGATCATCGAGGGCGACCACCAGCGCGCCTGGAAAGACGACGAGAAGCATGAAAGCCGGCTGGTGTTCATCGGCCGCGAGCTTGACGCCGAGCGGCTGAAGCGCAGCTTCGAGGCCTGCCAGGCGGCGTAAGCGCCAACTGTCCACGGAATACTCTGCCCCTCATCCGCCTGCCGGCACTGCCGAGGCGAGCCACTGGTCTCGCCCCGTCCTTCGGACCCCCGTGAACGGGGAGAAGTGACAAGCGGTAACGCTGACGCCCCCTCGCCCCGTTTACGGGGAGAGGGTAAGGGTGAGGGGCAGCATAAATCTCGAATGGAATAATCTCTTATGCCGACAGTCGCCCCGCTTGATCTCGAAGGCCATTGCATTGCGGCCGCCTTCCTCGACAATATCCCGTTCTTCGCCCTCGCCGACGGCATGGTGCACTGGCTCGACCATGGCCAGAAGTCGTTGAAGCTGCATGACGGGCTGCTGTCGGCGACGGCCACCGCCAGGAACGACCTGATGATTTCGGGCGGCGAGGACGGCAAGGTGATGTCGTTGACCTCAGCGGGTGTTGCCGAAGAGATGGCAAGCATCGGCAAGAAGTGGGTGACCTCGGTTGCCTCGGGACCGCAAGGTGCGCTTGCCTATGCCAGCGGCCGCAATGCCTGGGTGCGTTTCGCCGACGGCAAGACCAAGGAATTCGCCCACCCGCGTTCGGTCGAAGGCATCGCCTTTTCGCCCAAGGGCATGCGCATCGGCGTCGCCCGCTACAATGGCGCGACGCTGCATTTCCCCGCCGCCGACGGCACGCCGACCGAACTGCAATGGGACGGCGCCCATACCGGCATCACATTCTCGCCCGACGGCGCCTTCCTTGTCACCACCATGCAGGAAAACGCCCTGCATGGCTGGAAGCTCGTCGATGCCAAGCACATGCGCATGACCGGCTATCCCGCCAAGGTGAAGAGCCTGTCGTGGAGCGCCAAGGGCAAGTGGCTGGCGAGCTCGGGCGCGCCGGCGGCGATCGTCTGGCCGTTCAGCGGCAAGGATGGTCCGATGGGCAAGGCGCCGCTGGAACTCGGCACGCGCGGCAACACCATGGTGACCTCGGTCGCCTGTCACCCGAGCGAGGACATCGTCGCCATCGGTTATGAAGACGGCATGGTGCTGGCCGTACGTTTTGCCGATGCCAAGGAAGTGCTGCTGCGCCGCCCCGGCAAGGGCGCGATCACCTCGATGGCCTGGGACAAGGAAGAACGCCGCATCGCCTTCGGCAGTGCTGCCGGCGATTGCGGCGTCATCGACATCACCGGCTAGCGCAATTCCAGGAAAACTGTGAAACGGTTTTCCGTCAGGAATTGCGCACAACGTCTAAAGTCGGCCGGCGTGCACAGCCCTCGCCGGCTTCCGGCGAAGCGCAAGCCCGTCGCGCAAGTTGAGCGACAGAAGCGCAATATTGACGGCTCCGGCCGCCAGCTCCAGTGTCTGCACGATAATGAAGGCCGCATCGAAACGGCCTTCCGCCGCCCAGCCGGCCAGCACATAGGCCGAGGGCAGCAGCACCAGCAGGCCGTTGGCGGCGCCGATGCGCATGCGGCGTTTCTTGTGCTGGACAACAGGGCTCTTCCAACCCTTGCCAAGCGAAAAGCCCGAGCCGCCGGCAACGATCATCGCCGGGATCAGCACGACCATGCCGGCCAGGATCGCCGCCTTGGCCGCGGCGATGGTTTCGGCGTTGCCGGTGAGTTCGGCTCCAACCGTGGAAATCCAGAAGCAGACGACCGTGAGCAAGGCGACCCCACCGGCCACGGCATGAAGTTTCGCTTTCATTGTCGAACCTCCAGTTTGCATAGCAAGCTATATATCATTGCATAGCATACTATTCAACAGCTATCTGTCTGTCATGGCTTTCCAGAAAGAACGCTCGGCCGGATACCTCGCCAACCAGATGGCGCGCCTCTTTGCCAAGGGCCTGCACGAGCGTATCCGCCCCCTCGGGCTGGCACCGGCGCAGTTCATGACACTGCTGGCGCTGTGGGACGAGGATGGGCTGGCCCAGAGCGAACTGGTGCGGCGCCTCGATGTCGAACAGGCGACGATGGCCAATACGCTGACCAGAATGGAGCGCGACGGTCTGATCGAACGGCGCGCCAATCCCGACGACGGGCGCTCGCAGGCCATCCACCTGACGCCAAGGGCAAAGGCGCTGCGCGATCCCGCAACCACCGCCGCCCGCGCCCAGAACGAGACCGCGCTGGCAGAATTCACCGACGAGGAGCGGCAGACGTTCCTGGCGCTGATGCGGCGCGCCATCGCCGCCATGCACAAGGATTGACCGCCAGCCTGCGCGGCCAGCGAACCAATGCCGAACTATCCAGCTGGAGCTATTCGACCAGGCAGGTGGCGCGGCCAGTGAAATTGTAGGTCTTGCCGTCGCCACCGCTGGCGTCGGTCATGTCGAAGACAGTAACCGAATACTGGCCGATATAGTCGCCTTCGTCGCCTGACTTGGTTCTTACCGTAATCTCGACATAGCCATGCGGTTTGTCGCTTTCGCGCTCGCGATAGACGACCATGCGGAGCTCTTCGCCATCAAGCCAGTATTGCGCAAGGTGCTCGCGCTCGAAGCTCATCGCGCGCAAATCTTGCGAAATCGCCTTTTCAGCTAGCTCGATCTCGCCGCGAAAATTGAACACTGGACTTCCCATGCCGCGAGTGACGCCACTCTCGATGGTCAGTTTCACCGCCTCATCCTTGGCACCGCATGAGAGCCCGCCAGAGGCACCGGCCGGGCCCGCCGCAAGCAGGATCGACATGGCCGTCATCATAACACGCATCGGCATTCACCCCCAAAGCACAGTGTCATGATCGCCGATGTTCGGCGGCGGTCAAGAGCTGGCCTGCTGCGCCAATCGACGCCTTGCGCACGGCCAATTGCCGTTTCGCGTCGGCTCTGGCTAGAGTGGCGCCCGTCCGTCCAATGGGAGCCATGATGAACCGCATCGAACGACCAGAAGCCACCGAAGGCGGCGTGCCGCTGTCGCGCATAGCAGAGCTTGCAACGACGGAGGCGGAAATCTTCCGCCGCGCCCGGCCCAAATCCGAGGCGGCACTCGGCAATGGCATGGCGGGCTTCTTCGGCGGCGTTCCGATGCACTGGATGAAAGACTGGCCGACGCCGTTCCCGATCCTGGTCGACAAGGCGAGCGGCGCTGTCATCACCGATGTCGACGGCAACAGGCTTGCCGATTTCTGCCTCGGCGACACCGGTTCGATGTTCGGCCATTCGCCCGCCCCCGTCGCCCGCGCCATCCGCCGGCAGGCAAGCCGCGGCCTGACCTACATGCTGCCGTCGGAGGATTCGCTGACGCTCGGACTGCTGCTGGCAAAACGCTTCGGCCTGCCGCACTGGCAGATCGCCACCACAGCCACCGACGCCAACCGTTTCGCCCTGCGCGTCGCCCGCGCCGTCACCGGCCGCGACAAGATCCTGGTGTTCAACGGCTGCTATCACGGCGCCGTCGACGAAACGATGGTGCGCCTCGACGATGGCAAGCCGATCAACCGTCCCGGCCTCGCCGGCGAGTTCCGCGACCTCACCGCCCGCACCCGCATCGTCGAGTTCAACGACCTGCCGGCGCTGGAGAAAGCACTCAGCCATGGCGACGTCGCCTGCGTCATCACCGAGCCGGTGCTGACCAATTCGTGCATGGTGCTGCCCGAACCCGGCTTCCTTGAAGGCGTACGCGCGCTGACGCGGAAAGCCGGTACACTGCTTTTGATCGACGAGACCCACACCATCTCGACCGGACCCGGTGGCTACACCCGCAAGCACGATCTCGACCCCGATTTGTTCGTGCTCGGCAAGCCCGTCGCCGGTGGCGTGCCGGCCAGCGTCTGGGGCATGAGCGAAGAGGTGGCCGCGCGTTACGCCGACTACAACCGTACCAAGGAGCCGGGCTATTCCGGCATGGGCACGACGCTGTCGGCCAATCCTCTTCAGTTCGCGGCGATGCGGGCCACGCTCGAAGAGGTGATGACCGACGACAACTACGCCCACATGGAGACGCTGGCCGAGCGGCTGGCCAAAGGTCTCGACAAGGCGATCCGAAAACACAAACTGCCCTGGCACGTGATGCGGGTCGGTGCGCGCGTCGAATTCATCTGCGCGCCGGGACCGCTGCGCAACGGCGGCGAGGCCGAACATGCGCATGCCTCCCGGCTGGAGGCTGCCGTGCATGTGGCGCTGGTCAATCGCGGCGTGCTGATCGCGCCGTTCCACAACATGATGCTGGTCTCGCCGGTGACGTCAGCGCGGCAGGTCGACAAGCTGATTGCGGCTTTCGGCGACATTGCCGCCCGACTTGCGGCATGAGACAAGGTTTCAGGACAATCGAGTGACATCATGACATCACCTTCCGGCTCGACCGTCGACGAGGCCAGAGCCTTCCTTGACGCGAACCCAGACATCGAAGCCTTCGACATCGTGCTGACCGACGCCAATGGCGTCGGCCGCGGCAAGATCATCCGCCGCCACGAGCTGATGGGGCTTTACGAAGGCGGGCGGCATTTGCCGATCTCCATCCTCGGCCTCGACATTACGGGCGAGGACGTGCACGAAACCGGCCTGATCTGGGATTCCGGCGACGGCGACCTCAGGGCCTGGCCGATCCCCGGCACGCTGAAGCCGATGCATGCGACGAGCCCGGCACGCGGCCAGCTGCTGATGTCGATGTACCATCTCGACGGCGCGCCGATGACCTCGGACCCGAGGCTCGCGCTGCAGCGCCAGGTCGACAAGCTGGCGGCCAAGGGCCTGCATCCGGCCGGCGCCTTCGAGCTCGAATTCTTCCTGCTGTCCAACGAGCGTGACGGCGACGGCAAGGTCCAGCCGGCCCGCGCGGTGCTCGACGGCCGCGTGTCAGGCAAGACCGAGGTCTATTCGGTGGACCACCTGCACGGCATGGAGCCTTTGTTCTCCGACATCTATGCCGCGGCCAAGCTGCAGGGCATTCCGGCTGAAACCGTCATCTCGGAATACGCGCCGGGCCAGTACGAGCTCACCTTGCGCTACCGCAAGGACGTGATGCAGGCTGCCGACGACCTGATAATGCTCAAGCGCATCGTCCGCATGCAGGCGCGCCGTCATGGCGTGACCGCGTGCTTCATGGCCAAGCCGATCGAGAAGTATGCCGGCTCGGGTATGCATTTCCACGCTTCGCTGCTCGACAATGACGGCAACAACGTCTTCACCGAGGCCAAGGAAGGCGAGTGGCAGCCACTGCTGCTCAACGCGATCGGCGGGCTGGCCGCGACGATGGCGGAATCGATGCTGGTGTTTGCGCCGCACGCCAACTCCTGGCGCCGCTTCGTGTCGCAGTCCTACGCACCGGTGGCCCCGACATGGGGCGTCAACAACCGCTCCGTGGCGTTGCGCGTGCCGGCGGGCGACGCCAAGAACCGCCGCATCGAGCACCGCCCCTCGGGCGTCGACGCCAACCCATATCTGGTGGCCGCGACCATCCTCGCCGGCATCTCCAAGGGCCTCGACGAACAGCTCGATCCCGGCCCCGAAACCTCGGGCAACGGCTACGAACAGGCCGAAGGCACCGAAAGCGTGATGCCGCCGGACTGGCGTTCAGCGATCGAGGCAGCCAAGGGCTCGGAATTCCTGCGCGAGGCGCTCGGCCACGACCTGCACCGCACCTTCACGGCGATCAAGGAAAGCGAATATCTCCGCGTCGCCCGCACGGTGAGCGAACTGGATTATCACCTCTATCTGCACGAGGTGTAATCCCTGAGGGATGGCGGACAACCGCCCGCCATCCCTGCTCCTCCGAGGAGATCACATTTCGCCACGTCGCGACGAAGGCTCTGGCCTTGTCAGTCCAAAGAACGTATCATGAACAAATGGCAGTTCTTTCAACCCGCGAGAAACTCGCGATCCTTTCCGACGCCGCGAAATATGACGCCTCCTGCGCCTCGTCGGGTGCCGGCGGGCGCGACTCGCTCAAGTCTGGCGGCATCGGCTCGACCGAGGGCATGGGCATCTGCCACTCCTACGCACCCGACGGCCGCTGCATCTCGCTGCTCAAGATCCTGCTGACCAACTTCTGCATCTACGACTGCAGCTACTGCATCAACCGCTCGTCCTCCAATGTCCGCCGCGCCCGCTTCACTGTCGACGAGGTCGTGCGGCTGACCATGGACTTCTACAAGCGCAACTACATCGAGGGTCTGTTCCTGTCCTCCGGCGTCATCCGCTCGCCCGACGAGACCATGACAGAGATGGTGGAGGTGGTGAGGCGGCTAAGGCTCGACGAGAAGTTCGGCGGTTACATCCATCTCAAGACGATTCCGGAAGCCTCGGCCGAACTGGTCGAAAAGGCCGGCCTCTACGCCGACCGGCTGTCGATCAATGTCGAATTGCCGACCGACGAGGGCGTGAAACGGCTGGCGCCGGAGAAGCGACCGGAGACGATCCGCGTCTCGATGGCCAAGCTGCGCTCGAAGATCGAGGAAAAGGCGGAGCCGACGCTGAGGACCAAGACGCGCGAACGCTTTGCCCCCGGCGGGCAGTCGACGCAGATGATTGTCGGTGCCGATGCCACGCCAGATGCCGGCATCCTCAAGACCAGCGCCCGGCTCTATGGCAGCTACCAGCTGCGGCGCGTCTACTACTCGGCCTTCAGCCCGATCCCCGACGCCTCCTCCGCCTTACCCCTCAGGAAGCCGCCGCTGATGCGCGAACACCGGCTCTACCAGGCCGACTGGCTGATGCGCTTCTACGGCTTCGACCAAAGCGAGATTCTGGACGGCCAACCCGATGGCATGCTCGACCTGGAGATCGACCCCAAGCTCGCCTGGGCGCTGCGCAACCGCGCCTCGTTTCCCCTCGACGTCAACCGCGCCGACAAGGAGATGCTGCTGCGCATCCCGGGTTTTGGCACACGCGCCGTGGAACGCATCATCGAGACCCGCCGCTTCAAGCGGTTGCGGCTCGAGGACGTCGGCCGGCTATGCCAATCCATCGCCAAGGTGCGCCCGTTCATCGTCGCCGACGGCTGGTCGCCGGGTGCCACGACCGACGCAGCACGGCTGCGCGAGACGATCGCGCCGAAGCCACGACAACTCGAGCTGTTATGATGGTAAGCCAGCCCACCTTGTCACTGGCCGCCTACGCCGTGCAGCTCGCCGGCCCGACCGACTTCGACGGCTGGCGCGACGCCGCGCGAAAGCTGGCGACAAACGAGGTGAGGCCCGAGGACATCGAGTGGCATGTCGGCGGAGCAGCGACCGAGCTGCCAGCGCCGACCCCGGGTGTCGAATTCAGGGTCTCGCGAGACTTCATCGACCGCGCGGCCATCGTGGCCTGCCATTCCGACAGCGAACGCTTCGCCCTGCTTTACCGGCTGCTCTGGCGGCAGCGCAGCGCGCCGCATCTGCTCCGCATCGCCTCCGACCCCGACGTGCGCCGTTTCGAGGCGATGGAGAAGTCGGTCAGGCGCGACGAGCACAAGATGCATGCCTTCGTCCGCTTCCGGAAGATCGGCGACGGCGTCGACGAGCGTTTCGTCGCCTGGTTCGAGCCCGACCACTTCATCCTCGAACTGGCAGCACCTTTCTTCGTGCGCCGCTTCACCGGCATGCACTGGGCGATCCTGACGCCGCATGGCTCGGCGGAATGGGACCGCGAAAGGCTGGCCCTCGGACCCGCCGCCTCGAAGGAGGACGCCCCCGACAGCGACCAGTCGGAAGAGATGTGGCGGACATATTTCGCCAGCATCTTCAATCCGGCCCGACTGAAGGTGAAGGCGATGCAATCGGAGATGCCGAAGAAATACTGGCGAAACCTTCCCGAGGTTTCGCTCATTCCCGGACTGGTGGCCGGCGCCGACCAGGCCGCCAGGGAGATGATCGCGAGGATGCCGACGATGCCCGCACCGCATCATGAGGCGATTCAGGCCAGGCACTGGCCGGCTGCGGAAGAACAGGCAGCGACTGAGGCGCAATCCATCGACGCCCTGCGCCAGCAGGCGAGCCAGTGCCGCCGCTGCCCGCTGTGGAGCGAGGCGACGCAGACGGTGTTCGGCGAAGGCCCTGACGATGCCGAACTGGTGTTCGTCGGCGAACAGCCCGGCGACCAGGAGGATCTGCAGGGCAGGCCCTTCGTCGGCCCCGCCGGCAAGATCTTCGACGCGGTGCTCGGCGAAGCCGGCATCGACCGCGCCGCGGTCTACGTCACCAATGCCGTCAAGCACTTCAAGTTCGAGCCGCGCGGCAAGCGGCGCATCCACAGCAAGCCCAATGCCGGCGAGGTGCAGGCCTGCCGCTGGTGGCTGGCGCAGGAGCTGACGCTGCTGAAGCCGAAGCTGGTGGTGGCGCTCGGCGTGACCGCCGCCCAGTCGCTGCTGGAGGCGCCGGTGGCGATCACCAGGCAGCGCGGCCAGACCATCATGCGCGACGACGGGCTCGCCGTGTTCCTGACGATCCACCCCTCCTACATCCTGCGCATTCGCGACCCGCAGGAGGCGGCAACCGAATGCGCCCGCTTCGCCGAGGACATCAGGACAGTGCGCGAGACGATGGCCGCCTAGCGAACCAGGATCGCGCGGAGATCGTTGACGTTGGTGCCAGTCGGCCCGGGGACGAAAAGATCGCCCACCGAATTGAACGCCGTCCAGGCATTGTTACCGGCGAGCATCGCCTTGGCATCGACGCCAGAGGCGTGCATGCGGGCGACCGTCGACGCGTCGGCAAAGGCACCTGCATTGTCTTCCGAACCGTCGATACCGTCGGTGTCGGCTGCCAGTGCGTCGATGCCCGCAATTCCGTCGATGCCGATGGCAAATGCCAGCAAGAACTCGCTGTTACGGCCACCCTTGCCCTTGGCACGCAGTGTGACGGTGGTCTCACCACCCGACAGGATCAGCACCGGCTTGCTGAACGGACGGTTGCGCACCGCAACTTCACGCGCGATCGCAGCGTGAACGCCGCCGACCTCGCGCGCCTCGCCTTCAATGGCGTCGGAGAGGATGACTGTTTCAACGCCCTGCTTTCGCGCCGCTTCGACGGCGGCGTCGAGCGACACGGCGGCGGAGGCGATGACATGCACTTCGTTGCGGGCAAAGCGCGGGTCGGAAGGTGACGGGGCGTCGGCGGCAGGTGAGTTGATATGCGCCATGACTGTGGGCGGCAGCGCGATCCTGTAGGTCTCGATCAGCCTAAGCGCGGCAGCGCGCGTGGCCTCGTCGGGCACCGTTGGTCCCGACGCGACCAGCGCCGGGTTGTCACCGGGGATGTCCGAGACGACCAGCGACACCACGCGCGCCGGCCAGGCAGCGGCAGCGAGCCGGCCGCCCTTGATACCGGAAATGTGCTTGCGGATGGTGTTCATCGCCGAAATCGGCGCGCCGGAGGCAAGCAGCGCCTCGTTGACGGCGATCTCGTCGGCCAGCGTGAGGTTGCCGGCAGGTGACGGCAGCAGGGCCGAGCCGCCGCCCGAGACCAGCGCGACGACGAGATCGTCCTCGGTCAGGCCGGACACCGTCTGGAGCAAAAGCTTCGCCGCTTCGAGGCCATTGGCGTCGGGCACCGGGTGCGACGCCTCGACGATTTTGATGCGCTCGCAAGGGGCGGCAAAGCCGTAGCGGGTGACGACGACGCCCTCCAGCGGCCCGTCCCAGGCTTTTTCGAAAGCAGCCGCCATCTGCGCCGAGCCCTTGCCGGCGCCGATGACGATGGTGCGGCCCTTGGGCTTTTCCGGCAAATGGCGGCGGATGGTGAGCTCGGGGTCGGCGGCCGCGACTGCGGCCTCGAAAATGCTGGTGAGGAAGTGTCTGGGTTCGAAATTAGTCATCCGGACTCTCGCTATACGCTTCGCTTGTTCAGGTAGCGCTGCCCCTCATCCCCCTGCCGGGACCTTCTCCCCGTGAAGTACGGGGAGAAGGAGGAGCGGCAACGTCGACGCCCCCTCTCCCCGTTCTTCACGGGGAGAGGGTAAGGGTGAGGGGCCGCACGGCGTTCAAATCATGCAGGCCCGAGCGCAAGCTCCGATCTGGGAATGCCGAGGTAGTCAGCGATAGCCGCGACCACCACCTCGTGGTCCTGGCGCTCCGGCAGCCCTGAAACGGCAATGGCGCCGATGACGCCGACGCCCTTGACCTTGATGGGGAAGCCGCCGCCGGCAAGCACATAGTCGTCGATCGGCAAGGCATCGCCGACCGGAAAGGTGCGGTCGCTCCGCGCCTTCGAGAGCACCATGCGATAGCTGCTGCGGTGGAAGGTCCTGACGACGTTGATCTTGCGCCGCGCCCAGTCGGTGTTGTTGACGGTCGAGCCTGATAGCGCGCAGTAAAACAGCGCGCGGTCCCACAGCCGGATGTCGACGATGATCGGGAAGTTTTCCGACAGGCCGCGGGTGCGGATCGCCGAGCCAATCTCGAAGGCAATCGCCTCGTCGAAGCGGTCGAAGACCAGTCGGTCTTCCTGCTCGGCGATTTTTTCCAGGTCCTCGGCTGCTGCCATCGTCCGTTCCTCCCTCAGACACGGCTCACATGGCAGACACGAGCCGATGACGCAAGGTCAGGCGGCCTGATCCATCGTCGACTTTGCGGCTTTGCCAGCGACATAGACCTCGACCACGGCGCGGTCGTCGCCGAGCGTCTGCAACAGGAAAAGCTCCTCGGCCAGCGTGCCGGTGCGCTCCATCCGAAGCCGCATGCCAGGCGTTGCGCGAGCGTTGAGCACCACGATATCTGCGTCGGTGCCGACATCGAGCGTGCCGACCTTGTCTGCGATCGAGAGCGACTCGGCATTGCCTCGCGTCAGCTGCCAGTAGGAGGCCAGCGGGTTGAGCTTCTCGCCATTGAGAGCGATGACCTTGTAGGCCTCGTCCATGGTGCGCAGCATCGAATAGTTGGTGCCCCCGCCGACGTCGGTGGCGGTGGCGATCCTGAGCGGCTTGTCGCGCTTGCGATAGCGCTGGTAGTCGAACAGGCCCGAGCCGAGGAACAGGTTGGAGGTCGGGCAGAACACCGCGATCGAGCCATGGTCGGAGATGGCGTCGGATTCGCGTTCGCCGAGATGGATGCAGTGGCCGAGCAGCGTGCGTTTGCCGAGCAGGCCATAATGCTCGTAGACATCGGTGTAGTCGCGCGACCAGGGATAGAGTTCCTGGGTGAAGGCGATCTCGGCGTGGTTTTCCGACAGATGCGTCTGGATATGCAGGTCGGGGTGCTCGCGCGCCAGCTGGCCGGCCATCTCCATCTGCTCGGGAGTCGAGGTGATGGCGAAGCGTGGCGTGATGGCGACGTGCTGCCGTCCCTTGCCGTGCCACTCGGATATCAGCGCCTTGGTGTCGTCATAGCTCGCCTGCGGCGTGTCCAGCACGCCTTCAGGGGCGTTGCGATCCATCATCACCTTGCCGGCAATGTTGAGCATGTTGCGCTCATGCGATTCGGCGAAGAACGCCTCGGCCGACTGCTTGTGCACCGAGCAATAGGCGGCAACGGTCGTCGTGCCGTGGCGCACCATCTCGTCGAGGAACAGGCGCGCGATGCGGCGGCCGTGCTGGGCATCGATGAAGCGCGTTTCCTCGGGGAAAGTGTACTTGTTCAGCCATTCCAGCAGCTCGGCGCCATAGGCGGCAATGATCTGCATCTGCGGGATGTGGACATGCGCGTCGATGAAGCCGGGCAGGATCAGGTGCGGGCGATGGTCGATGACCTTGGCGCCACCCGCCTGGGCCGCAACCTCTGCATAGGCCCCCACGGCGGCGATCTTGCCGTCGCGCATCAGGACGGCGCCGTCTTCCTCATAGGCATAGGACGCATGGTCGTCGGCGCTGTCGGGCCAGCGCAGGAAGGACAAGGTACGGCCGCGAAGAAGTGTGGTGGTCATGATCGAACTCTACAAGCTTTCTGGCGTGGCGAAACCGCGGCTGTCCCCGCGCGTCGAATTGGGCGCGACGAGTGCGCCCCGAGCTTTCGGTCTGCGTCGTGGTACCGCTGTTACTTCCGCGCCTGTTCGTACCAGGCGACCAGCAGCGCGCGTTCTTCCGGCGTGATCTGGGTCACGTTGGCGGGCGGCATGGCATGGCTGCGGCCGGCCTGCAGGTAGATCTCGCGGGCATGCTGGGCAATCGCGTTGTCGGTCTCCAGCACCACGCCCTTTGGCGCGTGATAGACACCCTCGTAGGACGGCTCGTTGGCATGGCACATGGCGCAGCGGCCGAGAACCGTGTCACGCACCTTGGGGAACTGTGCCGAGGCGACGAAGGGCGCCGTGGTCACGGAGGCATTCTTGTCCTCGCCGGTCAAAACCTTCGGCACCGTCGACAGCCACATGATGATGATGAACACGATGCCGGCCGCCAGCCACGTCCAGTGCGGGTTGCCCTCGCGCTTGTGCAGCGTGTTGAAGTAGTGGCGGATCAGCACGCCGATGATGAAGATCAGCGAGGCGATGACCCAGTTGAATTCGGTGCCAAACGCCAGCGGATAGTGGTTCGACAGCATCAGGAACACGACCGGCAGGGTCAGGTAGTTGTTGTGCGTCGAGCGCGTCTTGGCGATCTTGCCGTATTTCGGATCGGGCTTGCGGCCGGCGATGAGGTCGGCGACGACGATCTTCTGGTTCGGGATGATGGTCATGAAGACGTTGGCCGACATGATCGTGGCGGTGAAGGCGCCGAGATGCAGGAAGGCGGCGCGACCAGTGAACAGTTGGGTGTAGCCCCAGCTCATGAACACCACGACGGCGTAGAGGATGATCATCAACAGCGTGTCGTGGTCGCCGAGCTTCGACTTGCAGAGCTGGTCGTAGATCAGCCAGCCAATGCCGATCGAGGCGAGCGAAATGGCGATTGCCACCGGCGCCGACACGTCAAGCACGTTGCGGTCGATCAGGAACAGCTCGGCTCCGCCGTAATAGACGAGGCACAAAAGCGCGAATCCCGACAGCCAGGTGGCGTAAGACTCCCACTTGAACCAGGTCAGGTGCTCCGGCATCTGGGCCGGCGCCACCAGGTACTTCTGGATATGGTAGAAGCCGCCGCCATGGACCTGCCACTCCTCGCCATGGGCGCCGACGGGCAGATTGGCATGCTTCCTCAGTCCGAGGTCAAGCGCGATGAAGTAGAAGGACGAGCCGATCCAGGCCATGGCGGTGATGACATGCAGCCACCGCACGGCGAAGCTCGCCCATTCCATGAAAAACGCCAAGTCGTACATCCGCCGTCCCTTTTTCGCAGCGTGCCGATCTTACGATGCCCGATGCATTGGGGAAGTGAAAGGATTCGCGATGACTTTCAAAAAAATCTGGAAAATACTAGCGTAGCGCGGCACGGCATATGCCGGCTATGGAACCCTGCATCGCATGGCTTATCTCGACAACATCGCCGTCTTCGTACGCGTCGTGGAACTCGGCAATCTCTCCGCCGCGGGACGCGACATGCGCATTTCCCCCGCTGTCGCCTCCAATCGCATCAAGGAGCTGGAAAAGCACCTTGGCGTCAGGCTGTTCAACCGCACCACCCGCCAGCTAATGCCGACCGAGCATGGCAACGTGTTTTACTCCGGCGCCAAGCAGGTGCTGGAAGCGATCACCGAGGCCGAAGCCGCAGTCTCGGCGCTGTCCGGCCAGCCGCGCGGCACCATTCGCGTCACCGCCCCGCTCGGCCTTGGGCGGCGCCTCGTCGCCTCTGGAATCCCCGAATTCCATGACAAATACCCCGACATCGAGGTCCGACTCAGGCTTTCGGACCACAATGTCGACATCCTCAAGGAAGGCCTCGACGTCGCCTTCCGGCTCGGCGTGATCGAGGATTCGAGCCTCAGGATGCGTGGCATCATGGAATGCGAGCGCGTGCTGGTCGCCGCGCCCAAATATCTCGAGAAGCGCGGCGAGCCCGAAAGCGCCAACGAGCTGATCGGCAAGAAGCATGACTGCCTGATGCTGCGCTATCCCGGGTCGCGCGAGTATTTCTGGACGCTGGAGACACCCAACGGCCCGACCAAATTCGAGGTTCATGGGCCTTTCGATTCGGACGACGGCGACGTGCTGACCGGCTGGGCTCTGGCCGGGCGCGGCATCATCAACAAGCCGCGCTTCGAGGTCGAGCCCTTCATCCGCGACCAGCGGCTGAAGATCATCCTGCCGCAGACACCGCCAACGCCCGTGCAGTTCGCCGCCGTCTATCCGCACAAGAAGCTGCAGGACCCGAAGGTCCGGCTGCTGCTCGACTTCATGGCGGAGCGCTGCCACAAGCTGATCAAGGACATTCTGGCCGGCAAATGAGGCCGACAAGGATGTGAGGCGAACGCCTCACCCCTCGATCGCCTGGTAGGCCGATGTCCAGAAGTCGACATAATGCTTGGGCGCCTCGGGCGAATCCATCAGCTTCTGGGACAGCAGGATGCCGGCAAGGTCGTTTTCGGGATCGGCATAGGCTGATGTGCCGTAGCCGCCGTCCCAGCCGAAGCGCCCCGGTGTCGTAAAGAGATTGTCGCGCCTGAGCGCCACCGACATGCCGAGACCCCAGCCCGAATTGCCGTTGAAAAACATCTCAGCACTCGCCTTCTCTGCGTCGGTGAGCTGGTCTGTCGTCATCAGCTCGACCGAGGCGCGCGACAGGATGCGCTCGCTGCCGAGCTTGCCCTTGCCGAGCAGCATCTTCTGGAAAGCGAGATAGTCGTCGGCTGTCGACACAAGCCCGCCGCCGCCGGATTCGAAGGCCGCGGGCTTGGCAAACAAGCCCCCCTTGGCCTCGTCATAGACGCCGAGCTTGCCGGTCCGGAAATCCCTGGAGTAGGCGGTGGCAAGCCGGTCGACCTTCTCCGCCGGAACATGGAAGCCGGTGTCCTTCATGCCAAGCGGGCCGAAGATGCGCTCCTGCATGAAGGCGGACAGCGGCTGTCCGGCAGCGCGTGCGACCAGCACGCCGGCGACATCGAGACCGGTGTGATAGAGCCAGCCTTCGCCCGGCTGATGAGCGAGCGGCAACGAGCCGACGGCCTTCATGAAGGCATCTGGCGAGCCGCGGTACAGGTCCGCACTTGGCGCGATGCCGGCCTCGGCCATCGCATGCTGCACCGGATAGGCGAATGGATAGACCATGATTGCGCCAACGCCGAAGCGCAGGGTGAGCAGATCGCGCAAGGTGATCGGGCGGCTGGCGGGAACCGTATCGGTGAGCTTGCCGTCAACGCTCTTGAGCACCTTGCGGTCGGCAAGCTCGGGCAGCCATTTGTCGACGGGATCGTCGAGGCGCAGCCGCGACTCCTCGACCAGGATCATCGCCGCGGCCGCGGTGACCGGCTTGGTCAGCGAAGCGATGCGGAAGATGCTGTCGCGCCGCATTGGTGCTGTGCCGTTAAGCGACAGCGCGCCGACTGCCTCGACATGGGTCTCGCCGCCACGGCTGACCGCCCAGACAAGACCCGGCACGTCGCCGCTTTCGACATGGCCGGCCATGACCTTGCGCATCCGCTCGAGCCGGTCTGCTACAAAATTTCCCGTGCTCATCGCCGTGCTCCTTGTTGTCGCGGTAGTGGCCGAAGCCAGTTGCGTAGGCGCCTGCTGGGCGCCGACGGCCGTCGGCGCAGCAACAGTCGCCGACAACGCAAATCCCTTCATCAGGGTACGACGATCCAACCCCGAAGACATACTCATGCTAGCCTCCTTGCTTGCCATCCCGCCAACTCCAGGCGCCGCCTACGCGGCAACCGACACCTTCTCGACCTCGCCAGCCAGGAGCTCGAGCAGCCCCCTGCAGCCGGCCTCGCGATCGGCGGAGCCGTCCTGTCCATCGAGGAACGAATCCTGCTCGACATAGGCCAGCCTCGTGCCATTGCCTTCAGGCTTGAACTCGATGGTGGCGAGCGAGGCGGAAAAGGGGATGCCGGCAAGCGCCATGACATAGGCGATGACGATGCGCTGGTCGGTGACGATGTCGAGATAAGTGGTGTCGTTGGAAACCTCTGGGCCGCCCTGGAAGCGGAAACGGCTGCGCTCCGAACCGCCAACACGGAAATCGAGTGAGAATTCGTCGACTTCCCAGCCCTCGCCCTCGGCGAACCAGCGGCGCTTGCGCTCGGCATTGGAGAAGGCAGCGAACACCTCGGCGGGCGATGCCGCGTAAAAGCGGTCGATGCTGAAACTGGCCTGAACTGTTGCAATTGCGGTCATTACATTCTCCATCAAAAGGGTTGCTCGATATTTGGCTCCTGCAACCGGTTGTGATTACTAACTGGTTGCAAGATAGGTAAACTGATTTTATATTGCAACTGGTTTTTGGAGACGCATTGCATGAACCAGCATCACCGGTCGGGTTGCCCGATCAACCTCACCCTCGAGGTGGTCGGCGACAAATGGAGCCTCATCGTCCTGCGCGACATGATGTTCGGCAACCGCAGGCACTTCCGCGAGTTGCTGACCCAGTCGGAGGAAGGCATCGCCTCCAACATCCTGGCCGACCGGCTGCGGCGGCTGCTCGAGGACGGGCTGATCAGCAAGGCCGACGACCCCAGCCACAAGCAGAAGGCGATCTACTCGCTGACGGAAATGGCGATCGAGCTGTTGCCGGTTTTCGCGCAGATCGCCGCCTGGGGCCGCAAGTGGCTGCCGGTCAGCGAGGAGCTCAGCATCCGCGCCGAGCTTCTGGAAAAGGGCGGGCCTGAAATGTGGCAGCGGTTCATGGAGGAACTGCGCACCGACCATCTCGGCGAGCCGTTATCGGAGGCGGCGCAGAGCCGGATTCCGGTACGCCAGGAGTTGCAGGCGGCCTATCTCGAAGTCGTCGCCCGGAACGCCGTGGCTGGCTGAAATTCCGCTGGGCCAGCCCGGAACCGAACTGTCATGAGGCTGTTGTAGGCTGCGTGCGTCACCTGGAAACCGCCGGGCGGCGCGACCATTCTATCAAGGAGCAGGCAATGATTTCGCATCCGACGCGCAACGATCTCAAGTCCAACGCCAAGAAGGTTTCGATCGAACTGCTCAACGCGCGGCTCGCCGATGCGATCGACCTGGCGCTGATCACCAAGCAGGCGCATTGGAACGTCAAGGGGCCGCATTTCATCGCCATCCACGAAATGCTGGACGGCTTCCGCAAGGACCTGGACGAACATGTCGACACCATCGCCGAACGCGTCGCCCAGTTGGGCGGGGCTGCCCTCGGCACCTCGCAGGTCGTCGTCGAGGCCAGCAAGCTGAAGCCCTATCCAACCGACATCGCCAAGACCAAGGACCATATTGCGGCACTGATCGACCGCTATGCCGACGCCGCGAAAAGCGTGCGTGCCGCCATCGACGAGACCGGAGAGGCAGGAGACGCCGATACGGCAGACATTTTCACCGCCTATTCCCGCGCGCTCGACAAGTCGCTGTGGTTCCTCGAAGCCCACATCCAGGAAAGCGAATAGCCGCGCGGCAGGAATCAGGCCGCGCCGGTTACTTCCCCCGGGGAGCCAGCGCGGTCATGATCTCGGCCGCGGCGAGCGCGGCGATGACGGCGGGGCGCTTGTCCTTGACCGCGTCGCCGCCGATCGGGCAGACGAGCCGCGCGAACTGTTCCTCGCTGCCGCCAGCCGACTTGAGGAACCAGCTTCTGAACGTCGCCTTCTTGGTCTTTGAGCCGATCATGCCGACATAGGCCGCGTCCTCGCGCTTGAGCGCCTCGGCGACGATCAGGAAATCGAGCGCGTGGTCATGCGTCAGCACCACGAAGGCCGTACCCGCCGGCGCCTCGCGCACCATCTCCTCCGGCATCGGCGTCAGCCGCGTGACGACGTTGTCGGGCATGCCTTCGAGCGCGTCAGTGCGGGTCTCGACGACGACGACATTGAGCGGCAAAAGCGCGAAGGCCGATGCCAGCGCATGGCCGACATGGCCGCCGCCAAAGACATGGACATGCGGCAGGGCGGCGTCCGACGCCTCGGCACTGGCCAGCAGATCGGTGCGCAACGCCTGATCGACTTTGCTGACGGCGACCTCGACCCGTCCGCCACAGCACTGGCCGATCTCCGGCCCAAGGGGAATGTCGAGGGTGAGACTTTCCCTCCCCCTTGAGGGGACCGTGGCGGCGAAGCCGCCGGGTGGGGTCCCATCGGCCGGACTCAACGCCCCTTGGGCGCTTCTTCCTGAGGTTACCCCCTCTGCCCGCTTCGCGGGCATCTCCCCCTCAACGGGGGAGATTGTCTCCTTCAGCATCGCTCGCGCCGTGTCGATCGCCATGAACTCAAGCTGACCGCCGCCGATGGTGCCGAAGATGCGCTGCGGCGACACCAGCATCCACGCGCCCTTTTCGCGCGGCGTCGAGCCCTTGGCCTCGGCCACCTCGACCAGCGCCACCGAAGGTGCTGCAGCGAGGAAGGCCCTGAGGCTTTTGGCCGTCGTGCTCACTGTGCCTGGGCCGCCTCGGCCCTGAGGCGTTCGATCGCCATCAGCACCCGCTCCGGCGTGGCCGGGGCGTCGAGACGCGGGCAGATCTTGTGCTCGGCAACACTTGCCACCGCATCCGACAGCGCATGCAGCACCGCCATGCCATGCGGCAGCGGCGGCTCGCCGACGGCCTTCGAGCGGTGGATCGTCGGCTCGTAGGCCTCGGACCAGTCGGTCAGCGCGACGTTGAAGATCTTGGGCCGGTCGGACGCCAGCGGGATCTTGTAGGTCGACGGCGCATGCGTGCGCAGTCGGCCCTTGCCGTCCCACCACAGCTCTTCGGTGGTCAGCCAGCCCATGCCTTGGATGAAGCCGCCCTCGACCTGGCCGATGTCGATAGCCCGGTTCAGCGAGCGGCCGGTGTCGTGCAGGATGTCGGCGCGCTCGACGACATATTCGCCGGTCAAAACATCGACCGAGACCTCCGCGCAGGCCGCGCCATAGGCGTAGTAATAGAAGGCATGGCCCCTGCCCTTGGCGCGATCCCAATGGATCTTCGGCGTCTTGTAGTGGCCGGCGGCCGACAGCTGGATGCGGTTGAGATAGGCCTGCTTGACCAGGTCGTTGAAGGAAATCTCCTGGTTGCCGACGCGCACGCGGTTGGGCAGGAACACCACCTGGTCGACCGGCACCTGGTATTTGTCGGCGGCGAAATCGGTCAGCCGCTTGCGGATCTGCCGCGCCGCATCCTGCGCTGCCATGCCGTTGAGGTCGGCACCCGACGACGCCGCCGTCGGCGCGGTGTTGGGCACCTTGGCCGTGGTCGTCGCGGTGATCTTCACCCTTTCCAGGTCGATCTGGAACTCTTCCGCCACCACCTGCGCCACCTTGAGGTGCAGGCCCTGGCCCATCTCGGTGCCGCCATGGTTCATGTGCACCGAGCCATCGGCATAGACATGCACCAGCGCGCCGGCCTGGTTGGACTCGGTCTTGGTGAACGAGATGCCGAACTTGACCGGCGTCAGCGCCAGACCGCGCTTGATGAAACGGCTATTGGCATTGAAGGCCGCGATCTCGCGCCGGCGCCGCGCATATTGGGCGCTTTCCTCGAGTTCGGCGACGATGCGCTGGATGATGCAGTCCTCGACCTTCTGGTGATAGGGCGTGAGGTTACGCTCGCCCGGCGTGCCGATCTGGTCGTAGAAATTCAGCTTGCGGATTTCGAGCGAGTCCTTGCCGACGGCGAAGGCGACCTCGTCGATGACGCGCTCGGCACCGACCATGCCTTGCGGCCCGCCAAAGCCACGGAACGCCGTGTTGGAGACGGTGTTGGTGTAGAGCGGTGCCGACTTGGCATGCACGTTGGGATAGAAATAGGCGTTGTCGCAGTGAAACAGCGCCCGGTCGCCGACCGGTCCCGACAGGTCGGCCGAAAAGCCGGCATTGAGCGCGAACATGTAGTCGACGCCGAGGATGTTGCCCTCGTCGTCGAAGCCGACCTCGTAGTCGATGGCGAAGTCATGGCGCTTGCCGGTGGCGGTCATGTCCTCGTCGCGGTCGAGCCTGACCTTGACGGCGCGCTTGTGCTTCTTGGCGGCGATGGCGGCAAGCGCCGCGCACTGGTTGGCCTGGGTTTCCTTGCCACCGAAGCCGCCGCCCATGCGGCGCACCTCGACCGTCACCGCGTGGCTCGGCACGCCGAGAACATGGGAGACGAGATGCTGGGTCTCGCTTGGCCCTTGCGTCGAGCAATAGACTGTTACCTCGTCGTCTTCGCCGGGCACGGCCAGCGACACCTGGCCTTCGAGGTAGAAATGGTCCTGGCCGCCGAGCTTCATCCGCCCCTTGATCCGGCGCGGGGCCGCGGCAATCGCCGCCGCCGCATCGCCGCGATTGAGCGTCAGCGGGGTCGTCACCTGCTTGTCTTTTTCGGTGTCGAGATCCCAGATGCTGATGACCGCCGGCAGCTCGTCATACTCGACCTTTGCCAGGCGCGCGGCCCGGCGCGCCTGCTCGCGCGTTTCGGCAACGACCGCGAAGATCGGCTGGCCGTGGAACTGCACCTTGCCTTGGGCGAGGACAGGGTCGTCATGCATGCCGCTCGGCGAGATGTCGTTATCGCCGGGAACATCGGCATGGGTCAAAACGTCGACGACGCCGGGTGCTGCGCGGACCGCCGACAGGTCGACTGACTTCAGCGTGCCATGCGCGACATTCGACAGGCCGAGCCCGACATGCAGCGTGCCGGCAGGCTCGGGCATGTCGTCGATATAGACGGCCTCGCCGGCGACATGCTTGTGCGCGGAATCGTGGCGCTGGTCGGTGTGGACGCCGCCCGAAATCTTTTGGGCCTTGAGGTTCGGAGTGTGCTGGGTCATCTCACGCGGCCTCGTATCTCGACACCTGCAGCGGTGCCTTGGTGCCGGTCGTTTCCATGTAGAAACGCAACAGCAGGTTTTTCGCCGCCAGCGCGCGGTACTCTGATGTGGCGCGCATGTCGGTCAGCGGTGTGTAGTCATCGGTATATCTAGCCATTGCCGCCTCGACCGTCGCTTCCGTCCAGGGCTGGCCAACGAGCGCTGCCTCGACCGCCGAAGCACGCTTCGGCGTCGCCGCCATGCCGCCATAAGCGATGCGGACCTGGTCGACGGTGCCGTCCTTGGCCAGCTTCAGCCAGAAGGCGCCGAGCGTCGCGGTGATGTCCTCGTCGCGGCGCTTGGTGATCTTGTGGACAGCGAAATGCTCGCCCTTGTCAGGCACCGGCACATGCACGGCCTCGACGAACTCACCCGGCGCACGGTCCTGCTTGCCATAGGCGATGAAGAAGTCCTGCAGCGAAATCGTCCGCCGCGTCTTGCCCTTGCGCAGGGTCAGCGTTGCGCCGAGCGCGATCAGCGGCGGCGGCGTGTCGCCGATGGGCGAGCCGTTGGCGATGTTGCCGCCGATGGTGCCCATGTTGCGCACCTGCTGCCCACCGATGCGGTCGATCAGCGGCCCAAGGGCTGGAATGCGCTTCGACAGCGTCTCAAACGCTTCGGTGTAGGTGACGCCGGCGCCGATCGAGATGACGCCCTTGTCTTCGCTCAGCGAGTGCAGACCGTCGATGTTGGCGATGAACACGGCGGGCGAAATGTTGCGCATGTGCTTGGTGACCCAGAGGCCGACGTCGGTCGAACCGGCGACGACGGTCGCTGTCGGCTCGGCTTCGAGCACCGCGGCCAGGTCATCGACATTGGCCGGGATGACGAAGCGGTCCTTGCCCTCGCCAACCTCGACGCGGGTGCCGTCCTTGAACGCTTCGAGGCGGGCGGTGATCGCCTTGCGCTCGACAAGCAGCGGGTCCTTGGCGACCTTGCCGTAGTCGGAAATGGCGCGCGCGGCACGCATGATCGCCTCGTAGCCGGTGCAGCGGCAGAGATTGCCCTGCAGGGCTTTCTCGATCAGAGCATCGGAAGGTTCGGGCGATGCCATCCACAGGCCGTAGAGCGACATGACGAAGCCCGGCGTGCAGAAGCCGCACTGCGAGCCGTGGAAATCAACCATTGCCTGCTGCACCGGGTGCAGCTTGCCATTGCTGGTGCCGAGATGCTCGACCGTCACGACATGGCAACCGTCGAGCGAACCCATGAAACGGATGCAGGCGTTGACGCTTTCGTAGACTAGCTTGCCGCCGGAGAGCCGGCCGACCAGCACCGTGCAGGCGCCGCAATCGCCTTCGGCGCAGCCTTCCTTGGTACCGCGCAGCGTGCGCTGGAGCCGGAGATAATCGAGCAGCGTGGCGTCGGGCGCGACATTGCCCAGCGTCACATCCTCGCCATTGAGGATGAAGCGAATATGGTTGCGCGTCTTGATCGTCGCCATGGCTCAGCTCCCCCTATAGGTGGAATAGCCGAAGGGCGAGATCAACAGGGGTACGTGATAATGCGTCCGTTCGGCCATGCCGAAGCGGATCGGCACGATGTCGAGGAACGCCGGCTTCGGCAGATCCGTGCCCAGGCGGCGGAGATAATCGCCGGCAGCGAAGATCAACTCATACTCGCCGGTCAGGAACTCGTCGCCGGCGAGAAGCGGCGCGTCGCAGCGGCCGTCGGAATTGGTGACAACCCTCTTCAGCAGCGTGCGCGCGTCGCCTTCAATGCGGAACAGCGAGATTGCCAGGCCTTCTGCAGGCTTGCCGGTAGCAGTATCAAGGACATGGGTGGTGAGGCGTCCGCCTTCGGCCTTTGTCATTCGCTCTCCCTATTGGCGCTGAACGCCATCGTCATAGATTTTGCGCCATTTAAGGCTATTGCATAAGGTGTGGTCGAGCAGAGCACTACAAAAAGACTTTCAAATTTTTTCGAGGGAATGTCTGACGCACCTTTCGCTATTCTGCTCAAGTGCCCGGCAAGAATCCGGTTTTGAGGGAACATGCGTTACGTAAGAGACATGCGCGGCTACGGCGCCAACCCACCCCACCCGCAATGGCCAGGCAACGCGAATGTTTGCGTGCAGTTCGTGGTCAACTACGAAGAGGGCGGCGAAAACAACATCCTGCATGGCGACGCCGCTTCGGAAGCGTTCCTGTCGGAGGTCGTCGGTGCTGCACAATGGCCCGGCAAGCGCCACTGGAACATGGAATCGATCTACGAATACGGCTCCCGCGCCGGCTTCTGGCGGCTCCACCGCATGTTCACCGAAGCCAAAGTACCGGTCACCGTCTATGGCGTGGCGACCGCCCTTGCGCGTTCCCCCGACCATGTCGCGGCGATGCAGCAGGCCGACTGGGAAATTGCCTCGCATGGCTTGCGCTGGATCGACTACCGTGATCACGCGGAGGCCGACGAACGCGCCGACCTGATCGAAGCGGTTCGCCTGCACACCGAAGTCGTCGGCGAACGCCCCAAGGGCCTCTATCTCGGCCGCACCTCGGTCTATTCGGTCCGTCTCGCCGCTGAAGAAGGCGGCTTCGAGTGGATTTCCGATACCTATGACGACGAGCTACCCTACTGGCTCGACCATGACGGCCACGGCAATGCGATCGCCCCGCAGCTGGTCATCCCCTACACGCTCGACGCCAACGACATGCGTTTTGCCACCGCGCAAGGGTTCAATTCGGGCGACCAGTTCTATGCCTATCTCAAGGACAGCTTCGACACGCTGTACCGCGAGGGTGCAGCTGGGCGGCCGCGCATGATGAGCATCGGCCTGCACTGCCGCCTCGTCGGCCGTCCCGGCCGCGCCGAAGCGCTGCGCCGCTTCATCGAATATGTGCAGGGCCACGACAAGGTCTGGCTGGCCCGCCGCCAGGACATCGCCCAGCATTGGCAGCAGCACCACCCCTACCAGCCGCAGGCGTTGCGCCCCTCGCGCATGGCGCGCGACGAATTCGTCCAGCACTTCGGCTCGATCTTCGAGCACTCCCCCTGGATCGCCGAGCGCGCTTTCGAATTCGAGCTCGGACCGGCGCATGACAGCGCCGGCGGCGTGCACAACGCGCTCTGCCGCGCCTTCCGCTCGGCAAGCGAGACGGAGCGGCTCGGCGTGCTGACCGCCCACCCAGATCTCGCCGGCAAGCTGGCCCAGGCCAAGCGACTGACGGAAGAGTCGACTAAGGAGCAGGCATCCGCTGGGCTCGACGCACTGACCGACGCCGAGCGTACCCGCTTCACCCAACTCAACGCCACCTATGTCGACAAATTCGGCTTCCCGTTCATCATCGCGGTGCGCGACAACGACAAGGCGAGCATATTGAAGGCGTTCGAGACCCGCATCGCCAACAACCGCGACCAGGAATTCGCAACCGCCTGCAAGCAGGTGGAGCGTATCGCCTGGTACCGACTTCACGACCTCCTTCCAAGCTAAGAGACCATGGCAAACCGCTCCTATTACGCTCCAAAAGGCGGCTTGCCGCCCCAGACCGACCTGATCACCGACCGCGCCGTCTTCACCGAAGCCTATGCGGTGATCCCGAAGCGCGAGTTTTCGGACATCGTCACCAGCTTCCTGCCGCACTGGGACAAGACGCGGCTGTGGGTCATCGCCCGTCCCCTGTCGGGATTTGCCGAGACGTTCTCGCAATACATCATGGAAGTGCAGCCCGGCGGCGGCAGCGAACGGCCGGAACCGGATGCGGGCGCGGAAGGCGTGTTTTTCGTCGTTGAAGGCGAAGTGACCGTAACGATCTCAGGCAAGAGCCATGTGCTGACGCCGGGCGGCTATGCCTATCTGCCGCCGGCGAGCGGCTGGACGGTACGCAACGCCGGCACCGAGACCGCGCGCTTCCACTGGATCCGCAAGGCCTATGAATATGTCGACGGCCTCGATGCGCCCGATCCGCTGTTCCTCAACGACAACGACATCGAGCCCAACGCCATGCCCGATACGGACGGCAGGTGGGCAACGACGCGCTTTGTCGATCCCAACGATTTGCGCCACGACATGCATGTCACTGTGGTGACCTTCGAGCCGGGTGGAATCATCCCGTTCCCGGAAACCCACGTCATGGAGCACGGCCTCTACGTGCTCGAAGGCAAGGCGGTCTACCGGCTGAACAGTGACTGGGTCGAGGTCGAAGCTGGCGACTTCATGTGGCTGCGCGCCTTCTGCCCGCAGGCCTGCTATGCCGGCGGTCCCGGCAAGTTCCGCTACCTCCTCTACAAGGACGTCAACCGCCACATGCAGCTCGGCGCCTTCAACGCCACGCGCCGCCGCTAAGGATAAGCCATGTCGGGTGAGATGAAGCGGATCGTCGCAAAGCCGCTGACGCGGGAGAATTTCGCCGAGTTCGGCGAGGTGATCGACACCAATTGCGACAGCCACTACCCGATCAATGCAGGCAAATGCGAGCGCTATCATGCGCTCGCCCGCGCCGAGGCCGCCGGCCCCGACGGCCACGTCATCATCAACATCTTCAAGGGCACGCCCTACCCGTTCCCGCTCAAGCTCTCGATGGTCGAGCGTCACCCGTTCGGCAGCCAGGCCTTCATTCCGCTCACCCAGCGGCCCTATCTCGTCGTCGTCTGCCACGACATCGGCGACGGCCCGGGCGAGCCGCATGCCTTCATCACCGCGCCCGGCCAGGGCGTGAATTACCCGCGCAATCTGTGGCACGGCGTGCTGACGCCGATCGGCGAAAACCAGGACTTCGTCGTCGTCGACCGCGGCGGCACCGGCCCCAATCTCGAAGAGTTCCATTTCTCGCACCCTTACGAAATCGTCCTCCCGGAAGGCTTCTGACACATGGCTGAACTTTCCCTGATCGAACGCCTGTTCGACGTCATCGAACACGACATCGTGCCCAAGACCGCCGAAGGCGTGACGAAGGGCAACAAGCTGTTCGGCGCCGCGCTGCTTGCCAAGGACGACCGCTCGCTGGTGCTGGCAGAGACCAACAACGAGCTCGAAAACCCGCTCTGGCATGGCGAGATGCATTGCCTGAAGCGCTTCTACGAAATGCCCAAGGCAACCCGCGCCGACACCAAGGACCTGATCTTCCTGTCGACCCACGAGCCCTGCTCGCTGTGCCTGTCGGCCATCACCTGGGCCGGCTTCGACAATTTCTACTATCTGTTCAGCCACGAGGATTCGCGCGACAGCTTCGCCATCCCGCATGACCTCAAGATCCTGAAAGAGGTCTTCACGCTGGAGCCCGGCGGCTACAACGCCGAAAACGCCTACTGGAAGAGCTTTTCGCTGCGCAAGCTGGTGCGCGAACTGCCCGAGGCCGACCGCACGCGGCTCGAAGAGCGCGTCGCGAGGATTTCGGCGCGCTACGACGAGATGTCGGAGACCTACCAGGAGAGCAAGGGCGACAACGACATCCCGCTGAACTAGCTTAGCGCCTGGCCGCCTTGGCATAGACTTCAAGGCGGTCCCGCCGGCCGACGGCAATGACCAGCACCACCAGCCTGTCGTCTTCCACCTCGTAGACCAGGCGATACCCCGCGCTGCGTAGCTTGATTTTGTAGCGGTCCTTGGCGCCGTGCAGCTTGGCCGAGGGAACGCGCGGGTTGTCGCAACGCTCCTTCAGCTTCTTGCGGAACTGCTCACGCGTATTGGCGTCGAGCGACTTCCATTCCTTCAGTGCGGTTTCGAGGAATTCGACCTCATATGGCATCCAGGTCTACCTGGATACGCTTTTCGCCCTTGCGCGCGTCGGCGAGCGCGTTGAGCTCGATATCATCGAGGCGCTCCATCATCGCCTCGAAAGCCTTTGCGGGCACGCAGTAGAAAGCCGGCTCGTTGCGGTTGAGAATGGCGACGGGGAAGCCCTCCCCGGCGGCCACCGTGCCCATCGGATTTTTCTTCAGCTCCGAGACGCTGGCTGTCACTTCGGCAAGAACAGTGTTCGGCATCTTCATGGCTCCAATTCGAGAGCTATAATTAGTACCTTTAACAGGTCATTTCAATCTGCTGTGCCCTGCGGCCGTCGATGACGTTTCCACGCTAGTCAGCAGCGGCTGCGGTGTGCACAAATGGCGAAGCACAAGACTGGAATGCCCATGAAAACCATCACCGAATTTCCGCGCGACATCGTCGAATTCCCTGACATGGGCATCGTCATACCCGACGGCACGCGGCTGTCGGCGCGGGTGTGGATGCCCGCCGATGCCGACCAGGATCCGGTGCCCGTCATCCTCGAGCACCTGCCCTACCGCAAGCGCGACGGCACGACGACGCGCGACTGCCTGACCCACCCCTACTTCGCCGGCCACGGCTATGCCTGCATCCGCGTCGACATGCGCGGCAACGGCGATTCCGAAGGGCTGATGGAGGATGAATACACCGAACAGGAATGGCAGGACGCTTGCGACGTCATCGCCTGGGCGGCAGCCCAGCCCTGGTGCAATGGCAAGGTCGGCATGATGGGCATCTCCTGGGGCGGCTTCAACGGCCTGCAGGTGGCGGCAAAGCAGCCCAAGGCGCTGAAGGCAATCATCACCTTGTGCTCGACCGACGACCGCTACGCCGACGACATCCACTACAAGGGCGGCCTGCTGCTCAACGAAAACATGGGCTGGGGCGCGACCATGCTGTCCTATTCGTCCAGGCCGCCGGACCCGGCGCTTGTCGGCGGCAAATGGCGCGACATGTGGCTCGACCGGCTCGAGCACGAGCCGTTCCTGCCAGCGGTTTGGCTCAGGCACCAGACCCGCGACGCCTATTGGAAACGCGGCTCGGTCAATGAGGATTTTTCCGCGATCAAGGCGGCGGTTCTGGCCATCGGCGGCTGGGGCGACGCCTACAAGAATGCGGTGTCTCGCCTGGTCCAGGGCGTGCAGGCGCCGGTCAAGGGCATCGTCGGACCCTGGATCCACAAATACCCGCATTTCGCCGTGCCCAAGCCGGCCATCGGCTTTCTTCAGGAAGCGCTGCGCTGGTGGGACCACTGGCTCAAGGGCATCGAGACAGGCGTCGAGGACGACCCGGCGATGCGGCTCTACGTCATGGACTCCGAGCCGCCGCGCGACTGGTATCTCGAGCGCCCAGGCCGCTGGGTAGCGGAGCGGCAATGGCCGTCGCCCGGCATCGCAACGAAGCGCCTGGCGCTCGGTTCGTCGGGCGAGTTGGCTGAGACGGCAGCGTTTGCGGCCCCGCTTGCGATCAACTCGCCGCAGGATTGCGGCATGGATGGCGGCGAATATTGCGCCATCTGGCTCGGGCCGGAACTGCCGGGCGACCAGCGCGTCGATGACGGCAAGTCGGCATGCTTCGACGGCGCCGTGCTCGATGCCCCGCTCGACATTGTCGGCGCGCCGGTCATACGGCTCAAGCTCGCCGCCAACCGCAGGCGGGCGATGGTCGCGGTGCGCCTGTGCGACGTCCAGCCTGATGGTGCTTCGACGCGCATCACCTATGGCGTTCTCAATCTCTGCCACCGCAACAGCCACGAATTCCCCGAGGACGTGGTGCTCGGCGAGACGATGGAGATCGCCTTCAAGCTCGACGACATCGCCTACCGCGTGCTGCCGGGCAACAGGCTGCGCGTCGCCATTTCCTCGACCTACTGGCCGCTGGTCTGGTCGTCGCCCGAAGAGGTGACGCTGACGCTCCATGACGGCGCAATCGAGCTGCCGGTGCGTCTCTCCGGCGACGGCGACGAATGGGCATTCGAACAGCCCGAGGGCGCCACGCCCTGGCAGATCGAAACGCTGCGCGAAAGCTCGAACAGCCGCACGGTCGAGCGCACCGACGCCAAGGTGACCTTGAGCATCGTCGACGACTTCGGCGAAATCCGCGATTCCGACCACGGCCTGGTCATCGGCGATGTCGCCCGCGAGACATGGACAATCGACCCATCCGACCCGCTTTCTGCCCGTGGCGAAACCCACTGGACACAGACTTTGTCGAGAAACGACTGGGCGATCCGGACAGAAACTTTCACGACAATGCGTTCCGACGGCCAAAACTTCCAGTTGACCGGCCGGATCGAGGCTTACGAAGGCGACAAGCTCGTCTTCGAGCGCGATTTCGACGAAATTATCGCGCGCGACCACATCTGACACGGAAGCGGCTTAGTCCAAATGCGACATGGAGATTGCGCCACTCGATGTCGCATTCGGCCTTGCCGATGACCTTACGTTACGGTCAATATTGCCACCAGAAGTCGAGCAATAACGACCGCCAGAGTGAGGAGCCTTTCCAATGTCCAACGAACTGGAATATCTGAGCCGCCGAGTCGCTGCGGGCAAGTTGAACCGCCGTGACTTCCTCGGCCGCGCCGCGGCCCTGGGTGTTGCGGCAACTTTCGCGAACTCGTTGCTCGCCAGCGCCGCCAAGGCAGAAGGCCCCGTCAAGGGCGGCATCCTGCGCGCCGGCATGCAAGGTGGTGCTGCCACCGACAGCCTCGACCCGGCGTCGTGGTCGAGCCAGGTGCCCTATTTCTTCGGCCGCCAGTGGGGCGAGCAGCTGGTGCAGATTTCGCCCGAGGGCGAGCCCAAGCCTGCGCTCGCCGAGGAGTGGGGTGCGTCCGACGACGCCAAGACCTGGACCTTCAAGATCCGCAAGGGCGTGCAGTTCCATGACGGCAAGGAGATGACCCCCGCCGACGTCGTGGCGACCATCGAGCGCCATTCCGACGAGAAGGCGAAATCAGGCGCGCTCGGCCTAATGGGCGGCATCGCCTCGGTCAAGGCCGACGGCCAGAACGTCGTCTTCGAGCTCAAGGACGCCAATGCCGACCTGCCGTTCCTGCTCGACGACTACCATTTGATGATCCAGCCCAATGGCGGCAAGGATAAGCCCGACGCCGGCATCGGCACTGGCCCCTACAAGGTCACCGTCAACGAGGCCGGCGTGCGGCTCGGCGCCGAGAAGTTCGCCAACTACTGGCGCGACGACCGCGGCTTCGCCGACCAGATCGAGATCATCGTCATCAACGACGCCACGGCCCGCACCTCGGCCTTGCAGGGCGGCCAGGTCGACATCATCAACCGCGTCGAGCCCAAGATCGTCGAACTGATCAAGCGCGTGCCTGGCGTCGTCATCCGCAACGTCGCCGGCCGCGGCCACTATGTCTTCATTGCCCATTGCAACACGGCACCCTTTGACAACAACGACCTCAGGCTGGCGCTCAAATATGCGCTCGACCGCGAGGAGATGCTGCAGAAGATCCTGATGGGCTACGGCTCGCTGGGCAACGACACGCCCATCAACAAGGCCTATCCGCTGTTCACCGAAATGGAACAGCGCAAGTTCGATCCGGAAAAGGCAGCGTTCCACTACAAGAAGTCGGGCCATTCCGGCTCGGTGCTGCTGCGCACCTCCGACGTCGCCTTCCCAGGTGCCGTCGATGCCGCCCAGCTCTACCAGCAGAGTGCCGCCAAGGCCGGCATCACGCTCGAGGTCAAGCGCGAGCCCGGTGACGGTTACTGGTCGGAAGTCTGGAACAAGCAGCCCTTCTCGGCTTCCTACTGGGGCGGGCGCCCGACCCAGGACCAGATGTACTCGACGGCCTACTATTCCAAGGCCGAATGGAACGACACGCGTTTCCAGCGCGAGGACTTCGACAAGATGCTGCTTGCAGCCCGCTCGGAACTCGATCCGGCGAAGCGCAAGCAGATCTACGCCGACATGGGCCAGATCGTGCGCGACGAAGGCGGCGTGATCACCCCGATGTTCAATGACTTCATCGACGCAACCAGCGCCAAGGTCGGCGGCTGGGTCGATGACGGCAACCAGGAGATGATGGGCGGCTACGCGCTGTCCAAGTGCTGGCTGAACGCCTGACGGCCCGGCCCGCATGTCTTCCCCGATCCTGAAACTGATAGCCCAGCGCGTCGCGCTGGGCCTACTCCTGCTCCTGGCCGTTTCGGTCCTGATCTTCGCCGGCACCCAGATCCTGCCCGGCGACGTCGCCCAATCCATTCTCGGCCAGTCGGCCACGCCGCAGGCACTCGCCAACCTGCGCGAGGAACTCGGCCTCAACGCGCCTGCCTATGTCAGGTATTTCCGCTGGCTCGGCGGCGTCTTGACCGGCGACCTCGGCACCGCCTTGTCGAGCCGGCAGGATATCGCCACCGCCATTGGCGGTCGGCTGTGGAACACGCTGTTCCTCGCCTTCTGGGCGGCGATCGTGTCGATACCGCTGGCCATCATCCTCGGCCTGCTCGCCGTGCGCTACCGCAACGGCTGGATCGACAAGACCATCTCTGGCCTGGCGCTGGCCTCGACCTCGTTGCCGGAGTTCTTCGTCGGCTACCTGCTCGTCTACTTCTTCGCGGTGAAATGGCAGATCTTCCCGGGCATCTCCACCGTCTATGACGGCATGCCGTTCCTCGAACGCATGAAGGCCATCGCCCTGCCGGCAACGGCCCTGACACTTGTGGTGCTGGCCCACATGATGCGCATGACGCGTGCGGCGATCCTCAACGTCATGCAGTCGGCCTATATCGAGACCGCCGAACTCAAGGGCCTTTCGCCTTTCGAGATCATCCGCAAGCACGCCTTCCCCAATGCGATCGCGCCTGTGATCAACGTCGTCATGCTCAACCTCGCCTTCCTCATCGTCGGCGTCGTCGTCATCGAGGTGATCTTCGTCTATCCGGGCATGGGGCAATATCTCGTCGACCATGTCGCCAAGCGCGACGTGCCGGTGGTGCAGGCGGTGGGACTGATCTTCGCTGCCGTCTATATCGGCCTCAACATCATCGCCGACATTGCCGCCATCGTCGCCAATCCACGCCTCCGGCATCCGAAATGAGAGGCGCACCATGCTCGATCTGAAACATATCCCCCTTGGTGCTGCGATCGGCCTGATCCTGACGGCGCTGTTTTTGATCACGGCTATCTTCGCGCCGCTGATCGCGCCCTACGGCCTCGGCGAGATCGTCGGCGACGTCTGGGCACCGATGTCGTCGCAATTCCTGCTCGGCACCGACAATCTCGGCCGCGACCTGCTCTCGCGCATGATCTACGGCGCGCGCACAACCATCTTCATCGCGGTGATGGCAACGGCATTGTCGTTCTCGCTCGGCGCGATCCTCGGCTTTACCGCCGCAGTCGTCGGCGGCTGGCTCGACACGGGCATGTCGCGTTTCGTCGACCTCTTGATGGCGATCCCGACGCTGATCTTCGCGCTGGTAGTGCTGTCGGTGCTGCCGTCGACACTGCTCACGCTGATCCTTGTGATGGGCATCCTCGACGCCACCCGCGTCTACCGCCTGTCGCGGGCGGTCGCCGTCGACATCAACGTCATGGACTTCGTCGAAGCGGCCAAGCTGCGCGGCGAAGGCAATGGCTGGATCATCTTCCGCGAGATCCTGCCCAACGCCTTGTCGCCGCTGATTTCCGAACTCGGCCTGCGCTTCATCTATGCCGTGCTGTTCCTGTCCGCGCTCTCGTTCCTCGGCCTCGGCGTACAACCGCCGGATGCCGACTGGGGCGGCATGGTCAAGGAAAACAAGGACGGCATCGTCTTCGGCATTCCGGCAGCCCTGATCCCGGCGGCGGCGATCGCCGCACTCGCCATCTCCGTCAACCTCGTCGCCGACTGGGTGCTCAACCGCACCACCGATCTCAAGGGAGGGCGCGGCAATGGCTAAGGCACCCGCCAACGGCTCCGACCTGCTGCTCGACATCCGCAACCTCAGGATCGAGGCCAAGGTCTATCCGCCGGGCGAGGCACCACGCACCATCACGCTGGTGCACGACGTTTCGCTGACGCTGAACAAGGGCAAGGTGCTCGGCCTGATCGGCGAATCCGGTGCCGGCAAGTCGACCATCGGCCTGTCGTCGATGGCCTATGGCCGCGGCGGCGTGAAGATCACTGGCGGCGAGATCATCCTCAACGGCCGCGATATCCGCAAGGGTGGCACCCAAGGCATCCGCGCCCTGCGCGGCCGCGAGGTCTGTTACGTCGCGCAGTCGGCGGCAGCGGCCTTCAACCCGGCGCACCGACTGATGGACCAGGTCGTCGAAGCCTCGATCCTGCATGGCGTGGCGAGCCGCGCCGAGGCGGAAAAGCGGGCCGTGGCGCTGTTCAGGAAACTCAGCCTTCCTGACCCTGAGAACATCGGCAAGCGCTTCCCGCACCAAGTCTCGGGCGGGCAACTGCAGCGCGTCATGACGGCAATGGCGCTGTGCTCCGAGCCCGACCTGATCGTCTTCGACGAGCCAACGACGGCGCTCGACGTGACCACCCAGATCGACGTGCTCGCCGCCATCAAGGAAGCGATCCGCGACACTGGCGTGGCAGCACTCTACATCAGCCACGACCTTGCCGTTGTCGCCCAGGTCTCCGACGAGATCATGGTGCTGAGGCACGGCAAGCTGGTCGAATGGGGCGGTACGCGCCAGATCATCAAGGAGCCGCGCCAGGAGTACACTTCAGCGCTGGTCTCCGTGCATGAGATCGCGCACGAGGAAAAAAAGCCCGACGCAAGCCCGTTCCTCTCGGTCAGGAACGTGACCGCGGCCTATGCCGGCGGCAAGATCAAGGTGCTGAAAAACGTCTCTGTCGACATCCTGCCCGGCCAGACGCTGGCCGTCGTCGGCGAGTCCGGTTCGGGCAAGTCGACGCTGGCCCGCGCCATTACCGGCCTGTTGCCGCCCGAGCAAGGCAGCATCACCTTTGCCGGTCGTACGCTCGGCAACCGCCTTGCCGAGCGCAGCCGCGACGACCTGCGCGAACTGCAGATGATCTACCAGATGGCCGATGTGGCAATGAACCCACGCCAGACCGTGGGCACCATCATCGGCCGTCCGCTGGAGTTCTATTTCGGCATGGGTGGCAAGGAGCGCGATACCAGGGTCGCCGAACTGCTGGACAAGATCGAGATGGGGCGCGGTTTCATCGATCGCTACCCGGCGGAGCTTTCCGGCGGTCAGAAACAACGCGTCTGCATTGCCCGTGCGCTTGCCGCCAAACCGAGACTGATCATCTGCGACGAGGTGACGAGCGCGCTCGACCCGCTGGTCGCCAACGGCATCCTCAAGCTGCTGCTCGGGCTACAGGCCGAGGAAGGCGTCGCCTATTTGTTCATCACCCACGACCTGGCAACGGTGAAGTCGATCGCCGACTCCATCGCCGTCATGTACCGCGGCGAAGTCGTGCGCTACGGGCCGAAATCCGAAGTGCTGAAGCCGCCCTTCGACGCCTACACCGACCTGCTGCTGTCGTCAGTGCCGGAGATGGAGATCGGCTGGCTGGAAAAGGCGATCAGTGGACGCCGGATGGCGAGCGCGGGGAATTGAGTGATTTGGCAAGAATACCAATCTTTGGTATTCTTGCCGCATGAACAAGAACACCTCCATCTCGCTCGGCCAGCATTTCTCCGAGTTCGTCGACCGACAGGTCGAGGACGGCCGCTACAACTCGGCCAGCGAGGTCATACGCGCCGGCTTGAGGCTGCTCGAAGAGCACGAACTGCAGGTGGCACAATTGCGCGCGGCGATCATCGAAGGCGAGGAAAGCGGATTGTCCAAGCCGCTCGACATCGAGGACTTCCTCGGCCGGATGCGCGCCTGATATGGCCGCTAAGCGGCTGATCTTTACTCCGGCAGCCGAAGCGGATCTCCAGCAGATTTGGCGCTACACCGCCGACACGTGGAATCAAGATCAGGCCGACCGGTATATCCTGCAGATTCACGACGCGTGCTTGGACATCGCCAAGAGCCGGCGCAAAGGGCGTTCGCTCGCGGATATCAGGGCAGGCTATCATAAGCTGGGCGTCGGCTCACATTTCATCGTCTATCGCATCGTTGGTGAAGCGATCGACGTGGTCCGTATTCTTCACCAGCGCATGGACATAGGGGCACGCCTCGAAAAGTAGCTCACCACACCCACTCGCCCCGCCCCAGCACAGCCACGGCATCGACGATGCGGGTGAAGCTTTGGCGGGCGCGGGTGACGGTGTGGCGCGCACGCAGATAGCCGTGCACAAGACCTGGCTCCTCGAACCAGAAGGCTTTGCCGCCTGACGCAACGATACGCTCGCCATAGGCCTCGCCATCGGACGAAAGCGGGTCGCATTCGGCTGTGATGACGACACTTGGCGGCAGGTTGGCAAAGTCGGCGTCGGCAAGTGGCGACAGCGTGATGTCCCCCGTGCGGTCCTCGCCGCCGGTAAGGATGTCCTTGTAGAATTCGAGATCGCGCATGGTCAGCATCGGCGCCTCGGCGTGGCTGACATAGGAGCCGCGGCTGCGATCACCGCCGAGGCCGGGATAGACCAGCAATTGCCCGACCGGACGCCTGACGTGCCCGCGCGTCGCGTGGCTGACGGCGGCCGCGATGTTGCCTCCGGCGCTGTCGCCGGCGAGGACTATGGGCTGACTGTATCTCGCCACCGCCCATTCGAAGGCGGCCATGGCATCGTCGAAGGCCGCCGGATGTTTGTGCTCGGGCGCCAGCCTGTAGTCGACTGACACGACCTCGTAGCCGGTTCGGCCGCACAGCTCGGCGCAGACGTCGTCATGGCTGTCGAGCCCGCCGAGGATGAAGCCGCCACCGTGGAAATAGAGCACCACCGCCTCCGGCGCCTTGCCAGCGAGGCGGTAGATGCGGGCGGGCACGTCGTGTCCGGGCGCCACGACGACAATCGTCTCGGCCGACACACCCTCGGGATAGCCGGCGAAGAACTCCCGGCACATGCGGTCGTAGATCTCGCGCTGCTGGGTGATCGTGTAGTCGATGGTATCGGGCGGATAGTAGGAGTTCGTCCGCTCGATGAAAGCCCAGGTCTCGGCGTCGATGAGCTTTGCGTAGTCGGTCATTGGCGCGGGCCTACTTCCCCTTCCATACCGGATCGCGCTTCTCGGCGAACGCCTTGAAGCCTTCCAGATTGTCCTCCGAGGCGTAGAGTTCGTCTACCGTTGGGAATTGCCGCTTGGTGATGCGGTTCATCGTTTCCTGGAAACCCATCACCTCGGCTGCGCGCGCCACCTCCTTGATGGCGGCGAAGACCAGCGGCGGGCCGCCGGCGAGCAGGCGGGCGATCTCCCAGACACGGTCTTCGAGCTTGTCGGCTGGCAGCACCTCGTTGACCAGGCCCCAGCGATGCGCCTCGGCCACGTCCATCCAGCGCCCGGTGAGCAACAGGTCCATCGCCACGTGATAGGGGATACGCTTGGGCAGCTTGATGGTCGCAGCGTCCGCCAGCGTGCCGGCCTTGATCTCGGGCAGCGCGAAGCTCGAATGCTCCGAGGCGTAGATCAGGTCGCAGGACAGCGCCAGCTCGAAGCCGCCACCCACCGCCATGCCATTGACGCAGGCGATGACTGGCTTGTTGAGGTCGCGCAGTTCCTGCAGCCCGCCGAAACCGCCGACGCCATAATCGCCATCGACCGCGTCGCCACTGGCCGCAGCCTTGAGGTCCCAACCGGCCGAGAAGAATTTTTCGCCAGCCGTCTTCACGATGGCGATACGAAGCCCATCATCGTCGCGAAAAGCCTTGAAGGTCTCGCCCAACAGCCTTGATGTCGCAAGGTCGATGGCATTGGCCTTGGGCCGATCGAGCGTGACTTCGAGGATCACGCCCTCCCTGCGGGTTTTCACGACGTCGGACATTTTTACTCTCCTGCGTTGGCGGTCCCCTCCCCCTTGAGGGGAGGGTGTCCGGACGAAGTCCGGGCGGGTGGGGTCGTTGCGGCAGTGTGCGACGCCGCGGCGGGTTCTTCCGAGGCTACCCCTCCGGCCGCTGCGCGGCCACCTCCCGCTCAAGGGGGGAGGATAACACCAGCAGTGCATCAGCAATCCAGGCGCCCTGCCCTTCACCACAGACGATCAGCGGGTTGACGTCGAGCTCCTCGACAGCATCGGCATGCCCGGACACGAATGCCGCGATCCCCATGATCGCGTCGATGGCGGCTGGAACGTCCGCCCTGGCGCGGCCGCGATAGCCGTCGAGCAACGGATACATCTTCAGCCCCTTGAGTGCCGCCTCGACCTCGCCGCGCGAGGTAGGCAGCAGCAGCGTGGCGCTGTCCTTCAGCAGTTCGACCAGCACGCCGCCGGTGCCGATGGTCATGACCGGGCCAAACAGCGGATCGCTGGTGACACCGACGATGAGTTCGGCCAAAGCGCCCGAGACCATCTTTTCGACATAGAGGCCGGAGCCGAGCGAAAAGAGGGCCGCCGCGGCTGCGCCAACCTCCTCGCCGGCCTGCAGGTTGAGCCTGACGGCACCGAGTTCGCTCTTGTGGGCGACGCCGAGCGCCTTGAGCGCGACGGGATGGCCCAACGCCTCCGCCCCCGCGATGGCCTCCGCCACGCTCGCCGCGCGACGGCCCGCGGGTACGGCAAGGCCGGCCCCGCGCAACAGGGATTTGGCGGCGGCCTCGTCGAGCTGGGTATCCTCCCCCCTTGAGGGGCAGGTGCCCGCGAAGCGGGCGGAGGGGGTAGCATCGGAAGGCACCGCCGACGCACCGTGCACGACCCCACCCCGATCGGCTTCGCCGATCGACCCTCCCCTCAAGGAGGAGGGATCGCGCCGCCACGCCTCTCCAATTGTCGCCGCGGCCTCCGCCGCGTCCATCGCTTCCGCAATCCCTTGCAGCGGCACGATGCCGCGCCAAAAGAGATCGGCAGCGTGTTCCTCGGTCAGGTTCTCCGACATCGACGCCACCACGGCACCTCGCGCGCCATTGGCCTTCAGCGCCGCCTCGAAGGCACGCACGGTCGGCCACCAGTCGGCATCCGAGCAGCGGTCATTGCGCGGGAAGTCGAGCACCAGCAGGTTGAGGTCGAAACCGCCCGATGCCATGGCGGTGAAAGTGGCCGTCATCGCCGGTTCGTCGTTCCAGATGAAGGTGTGGTAGTCGAGCGGATTGGCGACCGAAACGAAGGCACCGAGCGTCGATTTTATCCGCGCATAGTGGTCAGGCGTAAGCGCGGGGAAACGTAGCCGCCGGCCCTCGGCGCTGTCGGCCATGACGGACGCCTCGCCGCCCGAGCAACTCATCGACGACAGCGTGAAACCCGGCAGCGGACCCACGGCATGCAGCAGCTTCAGCGTCTCGAGCAGCGCGGGAATGGTGTCGACACGAGCAATACCCAGGCGCTTGAGGAAAGCGTCTGACGCTGCGTCCGACCCCGCCAGCGATGCCGTGTGCGAGATCGTCGCCTTGCGTGCCTGTTCTGAGCGGCCGACCTTCATGGCGACGATCGGCTTGCCCAGCTCGCGTGCCCGCGCCGCCAGTCGCTCGAAGCCGTCGACCTTGTCGAAGCCTTCGATATGCAGACCGAGGCAGGACACGCGGTCGTCCTCGATCAGGCCCAGCGCCATCTCGGACAGGCCGGTCTGCGCCTGATTGCCAGCGGTCATCAGGAACGCCACCGGCAGGCCGCGCTTCTGCATGGTGAGGTTGCAGGCGATGTTCGACGATTGCGTGATGATGGCGACCCCGCGCCCGTCGGGCGCAAGCCTTTGGCCGCCATGCTGGTCGGGCCACAAAAGCGCGCCGTCGGCATAGTTGATCAGGCCATAGCAATTGGGTCCGATGACCGGCATCGCGCCGGCCGCCGCCACCAACTCGCCTTGCAGCCGCTCGCCATCGGCATCGTCATTGCCGGCCTCGAGGAAACCCGAGGCAAAGCAGATCGCCCCACCCGCCCCGCGTTCGGCAAGCGCTGCGATCACCTCGATGGTCAGGAAGCGGTTGACGCCGACAAAGGCCGCATCGGGTGCTTCCGGCAACTCCGCCACCGAGCGGAAGGTCCTTATGCCTTCGACCTCGGCTTTTGTCGGATGCACCGGCCAGATGTCGCCGGCGAAGCCCATCTTCAGGCACTGCCTGACCACGGCCGCTGCCTGAGAGCCGCCGAACACGGCGATCGACTTCGGCCGCAGCAGGCGTTCGAGGCGGCCTTTACCCTCCCCCTTTTGGGGGTCGACGCGCAGCGTCGGGGTGGGGGTGTCAGAAGTCGAGCCAGACATTTTTCACCCCCACCCGGCCCTGCGGGCCACCCTCCCCACAAGGGGGAGGGTCGAACCAAGAAGCAGCCGCATCATCCGCCCACCGCCCTGAGCAGCGCGCGCGAAATGATGTGGCGCTGGATTTCCGACGTGCCTTCCCAGATGCGTTCGACGCGCGCGTCGCGCCAGATGCGCTCGAGCGGCAGGTCGTCCATCAGGCCCATGCCGCCATGGATCTGGATCGCCTCATCGGCGACGAAAGCCAGCATCTCGGTGGCCTTGAGCTTGGCCATCGCCATGTCCTGGTCGGTCACCGTGCCCTGGTCGTATTTCCAGCCGGCCTCCATCACCATCAGTTCGGCTGCCTTGAGCTCGGTCGCCATGTCGGCGAGCTTGAACGACACGCCCTGGAACTTGCCGATCTGCTGGCCGAATTGCTCGCGTTGCGCGGCATAGTCGATGGCGTGGCCAAGCGCGCGTTCGGCGCGGCCGAGGCAGGTAGCGCCCACTTGCAGCCGCGTCGCGCCAAGCCAGCTGTTGGCTACCTCGAAGCCCTTGTGCACCTCGCCGAGCACTTGGGCTCCCGGCAGGCGGCAGTCGTCGAACTCCAGCACCGAATTGGTGTAGCCGCGATGCGAGACGTTGCGGTAGCCGTCACGCACGGTGAAGCCAGGCGTGCCCTTGTCGACGAAAAACGCGGTGATCTTCTTGCGCTTGCCGCGTGGTGATTCCTCCTCGCCGGAGGCTATGAAGACGATGGCGAAGTCGGCGATGTCGGCGTGTGAGATGAAATGCTTGGTCCCGTTGAGCACCCAGTCGCTGCCATCCTGGACAGCAGACGCCTTCATGCCGCGCAGGTCGGAACCCGCCCCCGGCTCGGTCATGGCGAGACAGTCCGACTTCTCGCCGCGAATGCAGGGAAACAGATACTTCTCGCGCTGCTCAGGCGTGCCTGCGAGCAGGATGTTCGACGGGCGCGCGACGCAGGTCCAGTGCAGCGCATAGTTGGCGCGGCCGAGCTCCTTTTCGTAGAGCAGCCATGTCAGCGTATCGAGCCCGGCGCCGCCGACATCGGCCGGCATGTTGGCGGCATAGAGTCCGGCGGCGATCGCCTTTGCCTTGATCTCCTCGATCAGCTCGCGCCGCAGGTGGCCGGTGCGCTCGACCTCCAGCTCATGGGGATAGAGCTCGTTTTCGACAAAGGCGCGCGTCGTGTCGACGATGAGCTGCTGTTCCTCGGACAGACCGAAATGCATGACTTCACCTTCCAAATTTGTCGTGCCTCCTTCGAGGCTCGCTCCGCTCGCACCTCAGGATGAGGGAGGCCAAGCGAGGCGCTTCCGGCCAAGAGATCACAGGATAGGCGTTCCTCGTCCCGCGGCACCCACGGTCCTCATCCTGAGGTGCGAGCGGAGCGAGCCTCGGACGCACCTGCATCGTCTCAGCCCTTCTTCTTGGCCGCAGCCTTCTTCACCGGCTTGCTTGCCTTGGCCTTTTCGGCGGCCTTGGAGACCTTGGGCTTGGCTTGGGCGGCGAGTTGTTTCGTGTAGTCCTTGTAGAGCGCGCCGGCGCCCCAGCCCTTGCCCTTGTTCTGCTTCGACAGCGCATCCATGATCGCGACGAGATTGTCGTCGCGGATCTTTTCCAGCTCGCGGATCGACCACTTGTCGGACTGCTCGTCCGACTGGGTGGCGATCAGGTCGACAAGCTCGTCGTTGAACTCCGGCACGTCCATCAGCTTGGTCCACGGCCATTTCAGGCACGGCCCGAACTGGGCCATGAAGTGGCGCATGCCCGCCTCGCCGCCAGCGACCCGATAGACCTGGAACATGCCCATCTGGGCCCAGCGCAGGCCAAAGCCGTAGCGCATGATGTCGTCGAGTTCCTCGACCGAGCAGATGCCGTCCTTGATCAGCCACAGCGCCTCGCGCCATGCCGCCTCCAGCAGGCGGTCGCCGACGAAGGCTTCGATCTCCTTGCGGATGACGACCGGCTTCATGCCGATCGAGGAATAGATCTCCTTGGCGACTTCGATCGCTTCAGGGAACGTCTGGGCGCCGCCAACGATCTCGACGATGGGCAGGAGATAGACTGGGTTGAACGGATGCCCGACCACCAGTCTTTCAGGGTGCTTCTTCATCGCCACCTGCATGTCAGACGGCTTGATGCCCGAGGTGGACGAGCCGATGATCGCATTGGCAGGCGCATGTAGATCGATCTCGGCCAGCACCTTGTGCTTGAGGTCGAGCCGTTCAGGCACGCTTTCCTGGATGAAGTCGGCGTCCGCCACGGCTTCCGCGATGGTCTTGGCGAAGGTCAGCGTGCCTTCCTTGGGCAGGCCGCCGGGCAGCATCTGCTTGTAGGCGCGGCGCGCGCCCTTCATCACTTCGCCGACCTTGCGGGAAGCCTCCGGATCGGGATCGAAGATCGACACGTCGATGCCGTTGAGCAGTAGCCGCGCCACCCAGCCGGCGCCGATGACCCCGCCGCCGATGGCGGCTGCTTTGGAAATTGTGCTCACGAAAATACCCCTCCCGGCAGATTTGAACTTGCAGCGATCAAGCCGCCAGCGGCGCGCGCTTGACAAGGTTGAGCTTCTTGCGCACCTCTTCCGGCCCGATCACCCGCGCGCCGAGCGTCTCGATGACTGTCACCGCCTTTTCGACCAGCTGCGCGTTGGTGGCGAGCACGCCCTTGTCGAGCCAGAGATTGTCCTCGAGGCCGACGCGCACATTGCCGCCGGCCAGCACAGCGGCCGCCGCATAGGCCATCTGGTTGCGGCCGAGCGAAAAGGCCGAGAAGGTCCAGCTCTTCGGTACGTTGTTGACCATCGCCATGAAGGTGTTGAGGTCGTCGGGTGCACCCCACGGCACGCCCATGCACAGCTGCACCAGCGCGTCGGGCGCAAGCACGCCCTCCTCCACCAGCTGCTTGGCGAACCATAGGTGGCCGGTGTCGAAGGCCTCGATCTCGGGCTTGACGCCCATCGCGGTCATCATGCCGCCCATGGCGCGCAGCATGCCCGGCGTGTTGGTCATGACGTAGTCGGCTTCGGCGAAATTCATCGTGCCGCAGTCGAGCGTGCAGATCTCCGGCAGGCACTGGCGCACATGCTCGACGCGGTTGGTGGCGCCGCCCATGTCGGTGCCGGCCTCCTTCAGCGGCAGCGGGGTCTCGACGCCGCCGAACACCATGTCTCCGCCCATGCCGGCGGTCAGGTTCAGCACCACGTCGACGTTTGCTTCACGGATGCGCTCGGTCACCTCGCGGTAGAGATGGATGTCGCGGCGCGGCTTGCCGGTATCGGGGTCACGGACGTGGCAGTGGACGATCGCAGCTCCCGCCTTGGCCGCCTCGATGGCCGAATCGGCGATCTGCTTGGGCGAGCGCGGCACCAGATGGCTACGATCCTGCGTGCCGCCGGACCCGGTCACGGCACAGGTAATGAAAACCTCGCGGTTCATCTCGAGCGGCATCGCATTCCTCCCTTACGAAACTTGACGGATCATCGCGCCGCTTGCGTCGACTTGTTTTGCGTTTTACGAAAGGCAAATGGCAAAAAGCGAAAAGCCGACAATCTTTCGCGAGGAGCGCTCGCCGCTCAAGGTGACGATGCTGGTGTTCTCCGGCGCGTCCATCATGTGCGTGGCGTCGGCCGTCGACCCGCTGCGCGCCGCCAACCGCATCGCCGGCGAGACGCATTTCGACTTCCGGCTGGTTTCCGCCACCGGCGAACCGGCGATCACCACCTGCGGCCTGCCGGTGGCGGTCTCGAGCGCCTTCGACCCCGACGAGGCCTGCGACGTGCTGATGGTCATCGCCGGCTTTGGAACGCAAGGTTACACCACGTCGAAGCTGCTGGCCGGCATCAGGCGCTGCGCCCGCCAGGCGCGTGCGGCCGGCGGCATCGAGGCCGGCACCTGGCTCGTCGCCCGCGCCGGGCTTTTGGAAGGCCGCGCCGCAACCACACACTGGGAGGACATGGAGGATTTCGCCTCGGCATTCCCCGATGTCGAGGTCCGCCCCGACCGCTACATCATCGACGGGCCGGTGTTCACCTCGGGCGGTGCGGCACCAACCTTCGATCTGATGCTGCATCTGGTGCGCTCGCGCCTCGGCATGGCCACCGCGCTCGATGTCGCCAGCGTCTTCATCTACGACCAATCGCGTGCCGCCACCGACGCGCAACCGCTGGTCTCCCTCGGCCGGCTCGACGGCTACGACCCACGTCTCGCCCAGGCGATCCGGCTGATGGAAGCGCATGTCGACCAGCCGCTGACGATTGCAGCGATTGCCAAACGTGCCGGCGTGACTGCCCGCACGCTCGAAAGCATCTTCCGCGCCTCGATCGGCGAGACGCCCGGCGCCTACTATCTCAGGCTGAGATTGAATGCGGCGCGAAGGCTGGTGGTCGACACGCGTGTCAGCATGGCCGAAGTCGCCGAGCGGACCGGCTTTTCCTCCGCCGCCGCATTTTCCCGCAGTTTCTCGAATGCGTTCGGAACGGCCCCGGTGAGGATGCGGCGGGGGTGAACGGCACCCTAAAGGCTCGGTCTCGCGGCTTCAGACCCCCACCCTCAATCCCTCCCCACAAGGGGGAGGGAGGCTTTGCGTCGCGCCATCAAATGGTGAGAACATCTTGCCTGGACTAAGCAGCTTGAGAATCCCCTCCCCTTGTGGGGAGGGGTTAGGGGTGGGGGTAACCTCGTACGCACCTGCGAGAAGTAGGATGCAGGCCACGGCGGCTAGCCACGCTTGCGAAGGATCCAATCCACCGCACCGGGCAGATCATCCACCACCGCAGTCGGATGTGGCGCATGGCGGCTCTCGTCGCCGGCGCGATACTTGCCGGTTCGCACCAGAAGGGCCGAGCCGATGCCCGCCCTCAGGGCACCGGCAACATCGCTTTCGGCGTCGTCGCCGACCATCACCGCTTGCCCCAGCATGCAGTCCAGCCCGGCAAGCGCCGCGTGGAAGAAGTCGCGCGACGGCTTGCCCAGCACCGTCGCCTGCTTGCCGGCGGCGAATTCGAGCGCCGCGACGAAAGCGCCGGCATCGAGGCTAAGCCCGCCATCGGCGTCCTTGAAGGTGCGGTTGACCGCAAGCGCGACAAACTCGGCACCGTCGATGAGCTGGCGGAAGGCGACGTTCATCGCGGCATAGGTGAAGGCGTCGGCGGCATCGCCGACCACCACGGCCCTTCGGTCGCCGAACATCTTGCCGGCGAATTCGGGCACGAGGTCTGGATGGACCAGCAGCTGCGGCGCGCAACCTTCACGGGCGAGCCACTCGACAGCCGCGCGCGCCGGCGTGAACAATTCTTCGTCGCCGACGGCAACGCCAAGGCTGGCAAGTTGCGCAACGATCGCCCGGTGCGGCGAACGCGTCGTGTTGGAGACGAAACGGATTGGCAGGCCCTCGGCACGGAGCCGCCCGATGGCTGCCACCGCGCCTGGTATCGGCGTGTCGCCGTCATAGACGACGCCCGAGAGATCGAGCAGCACCGCGCGTATCATGCAAGAAGGATGGCCGACCGCCCTTGGTTCGTCAAACCACGCTGTCGGGATCAGGCCGCGGCGCGGCCGTCGGTATCGATATGCGTCCGCATGTTTCGGGCAAGCACGGCCTCAAGCCGCATCGTCACCGCCCGCGTCCACTCGTCAGAAAGCTCCGGCTCCAGCGACGGAGGCGGCAGCGCCATCAGCCTGTCGACGAACGACACATCGCCAGCGCTGCCGAGCAGCGCTTCGATTGCCGGATCGTGGGTATTGCCGGTGAAAGTCTCTTGTTCCCGTCTCATGGGGCGCTAAGTCCCTGATTCGACGGGCGTCTTGAGGGCAAGAAAGAGGCAATTCGGGGGCAGGCGTGTGCGCCGGCACAGGCCTCAACCAGACCGATTCCTAGCCGGCTTTGAGCGGCTTTTCGAACAGCACCGTGGTCAGCCCGCTGTCCCACTCCTCGTCGGGATAACGCGCCGTCTCGACATAACCCATGGCGCGATAGAAGCCCTGGCTCTGCTGGTTGAAGGTATCGGTTTCGAGCCGCACCTTTGGAAAACCGGCCTGGCCGATCTCCTGCTCTGCCCGCGCCAGAAGCAGCCTGCCGAGACCGAGGCGCTGGAACCTGCCGGCGACGTGCAGTGCTTCGATGAAGTCGCCGCTCCAGTGGACCATGCCAGCGAGCTGGCCGTCGACCTCGGCCACCCAGAAGGCGAGACCATTTTCATCGACATAACGACCGCCGACATCGGACGAGAGATAGCGATCGGCAGCCGCCTCGGTGATCTCCGGCCGCCAGGTGCTCTCGAACGTATCGGCCAGCACCTGCTTCACCTCGGCGAAGTCCTCTGTCTTTGCCGGCCGCACCAAGGTGTTGCGCTTGTCCATGCTGTCGCTCCTGCTCTTAAGGCGCTCGTCTAGCAGCAGCCCTGCGTTTGGGCATCGGACAGCGCGGACAAAAAATGGCGCCAGCCCGAGGGGCCAGCGCCATCTGTGATCGCCTGCGAGCCCGTCAGACGTAGCGGTTGACGACGTTCTCCAGATACTCCTGCCGGCCCGACTTGGGCTGCGGCTCGATGCCATCAGCAACGACGCGCGCGGCGATCTGTTCGAGGCTGCGCTCGCCAGCCAGCATCGCCTTGGCTTCGGCAGAATTCCAACCGGCGTAGCGGGCGTCGAGCGGAGCCGACAGCGCCTTGTCCTCGATCATCTTCGCCGCGGCCTTGAGGCCGCGCGCGCAGGCGTCCATGCCGCCGACATGGGCGACCAGCAAATCCTCGGGATCGAGCGACTGGCGGCGCAGCTTGGCGTCGAAATTGGTGCCGCCTGATTTGAAGCCGCCGCCCGCTAGCACCTGGTAATAAGCCAGCGCCATCTCGGGCACGTTGTTGGGGAACTGGTCGGTGTCCCAGCCCGACTGGTAGTCGTTGCGGTTCATGTCGATGGAGCCGAAGATGCCGAGCGCATTGGCGGTCGCCAGCTCGTGTTCGAAGGAATGGCCGGCGAGGATCGCATGGCCCTGCTCGATATTGACCTTCACCTCGTTCTCCAGCCCGTACTTCTTGAGGAAGCCATAAACGGTGGCGACGTCGTAATCGTACTGGTGCTTGGTCGGCTCCTGTGGCTTCGGCTCGATCAGGATCGTGCCGGTGAAGCCGCTTCTGTGCTTGTAGTCGACGACGAGGTTGAGGAAGCGGCCGAGCTGGTCGAGCTCGCGGCCCATGTCGGTGTTGAGCAGCGTCTCATAGCCCTCGCGCCCGCCCCACAGCACATAGTTCTCGCCCTTGAGCCGCTTGGTGACGTCCATGCAATGCTTCACCGTCGCCGCGGCATAGGCAAAGACATCGGGATCGGGGTTGGTCGCGGCACCCGCCATGAAGCGGCGGTTGGAAAACAGGTTCGCCGTGCCCCACAACAGCTTGACGCCGGTCTTGGCCATCTTGCCTTCGAAATAGTCGGCGATCTCGTCGAGGCGCTTGGCGCTCTCGGCGAAGGTGGCGCCCTCGGGCCGCACGTCGGCGTCGTGGAAGCAGTAATAGGGAACGCCCAGCAACGAGAACAACTCGAAGGCGACGTCGGCCTTCAGCTTGGCGTTCTCCATCGTCTCGCCAAACCAGGGCCGCTCGAAGGTCTGGCCGCCGAACGGATCGCCGCCCGGCCAGGCAAATGTGTGCCAGTAGGCGACGGCAAAGCGCAGATGGTCTTCCAGCCGCTTGCCCAGCACCACCTCGTCGGCATTGTAGTGGCGATAGGCCAGCGGATTGGTGCTGTCGGGGCCTTCATAGCGGACAGGCTTGATGTCGCCGAAATAGCCGGTGCTCATGGGAGAACTCCTTTCAGTGAGTACGCATGACCGCCCGTTTCGGGGCAGTCGCCGAATTTCCGTATTCGATTACCTCAGGCGTAATTGGTTTCAGTCGAGCCTGCTGCGAAAAGGGTCGCGTCAACCAAGACGTGTCAGACGGAGAGCAGAAATGACCGACTACAACGCCATCGCCGAAGCCTACTTCGCTGCCTGGAACGAGACCAATGCCGCCGCCCGCAAGGCGCTTGTCGAGGCCGTCTTCACGACCGGCGTCAGCTATCGCGACCCGATCATGCAGGGCGACGGCCATGCCGGAATCGACGCGCTGATCGCCGGCGTGCATGGCCAGTTCCCCGGCTTCCGCTTCAAGCTCAAGGGCAAGGCCGACGGCTTCGGCGACAACATCCGTTTTTCCTGGGGCCTTGGTCCCGATGGCGCGGAAGCCGTGATCGAAGGCTCCGATTTCGCCACGATCAAGGACGGCCGCCTGGGCCTCATCACCGGCTTCCTCGACAAGGTGCCGGGCTGATCTATCGCCGTTCACATCGTCCCCCGGATCGCCGGATAAAGCTTGCGGTAGCGCTGGTAGGCCTCGTCATAGGCGCCTGCCAGCGCTGCCACCGGTTCGATGGTTTCGGCCGTGTCGGGCGGCGTGCAGACCTGGTGCGGATCGGCACCCTCGGCTGCGATGAGGCCGAGGCGCGCGGCACCGAAGGCCGCGCCGAAATCGCCGTCGGCGGGAATGTCGACCGGCAGCCCGAGTGCTGTGGCGATCGACTTCAGCCAGTAGCGCGAGCGCGAGCCGCCGCCGATGGCCGTTACCCTAGTCAGCGTCGTGCCGGCCTTGGCCAACGCCTCGAGGCTGTCACGGAAGGCAAAGGCCACGCCCTCGAGCACGGCCTGGGTAAGCCCGGCCCGGTCGATCTCATGGGCGAGACCGGTGAAGGAGCCGCGGATTGCGGCATCGTTGTGCGGCGTGCGCTCGCCCGAGAGATAGGGCAGGAATGTCACGCCCGAGGGCGCACGCAATGCATCGCCCAGTTCGCCGGTCAGTTCGGCCGCGTCCTTGCCGGTGATGTTGCTCAGCCAGTTGAGCGAATCCGTCGCCGACAGGATGACGCCCATCTGGTGCCAGGCGTTGGGCAGCGCATGACAGAACGTGTGCACGGCACTTTCCGGATTCGGCAAATAGGCGCCATTGGCGGCAAACAGCACGCCCGACGTGCCGAGCGACACGAAGGCCGCGCCCGGCTTGACCGTGCCCATGCCGCAGGCGGAAGCGGCGTTGTCGCCGGCGCCGCCTGAGATCACCACGCCCTGCCCCATGCCCCATTTCGACGCCAGTTCGCCGCGTAGCGTCCCGGCACGATCGGTGCCTTCGACCAGCGACGGCATATGTTCGGTGCCAAGACCGGTGGCGGCCAGAAGCTCAGGCGACCAGCGCCGGGCCGCGACGTCGAGCCACGCTGTGCCGGCGGAATCAGACATTTCGGAAATGTATTCGCCTGCCAGCCACAGCCGGAGATAGTCCTTGGGCAACAGCACCTTCGCCACCTTGGCGAAAACCTGGGGCTCGTTGGCCTTCACCCAGGCGAGCTTGGGCGCGGTGAAGCCGGGGAAGACGATGTTGCCTGTGATCTTGCGGAAGCGCGGGTCGGCGTCGAGGCTGGCAGCCTCGGCAAAGCTGCGCGTATCGTTCCACAGGATGCAGGGGCGCAGCACCTTTCCCGCTGTGTCGAGCAGCGTCGCGCCATGCATCTGGCCGGACAGGCCGATGCCGCGCACGGCGGCGATTTCGCGGGGATGTGCCGCCTTGAGCTCGGCGATCGCCTCTTCCGTGGCGCGGATCCAGTCGGCCGGGTCCTGCTCGGACCAGCCGTGATGCGGCCTGGAGACATCGAGTGAACCATGGCCGGAACCAATGATCTTCTGGTCGGCATCCATCAACAGCGCCTTGACGCCTGACGTGCCGAGATCGAGCCCGAGATACATGCCATTCCTCCCGAATGAGCGACGCGGACGGCAAGCGTCCGTCCTCTCACGTCATTGGTCGGCCTTCATCGCCAAACAGGCAGAAACGGCCAGGCCATCGTCCCGTTCCTCCGACGGACGCTGCTTATTAGCAAACATTCGGGGGTTGGGTCGACATTTATTTCGGAACTCGCAAAAAATAAATCGAACGCCTGTCGGCAACCGGCCAGCCGGCTCAGCCATGCGCAAGAAGCGCCGCGCGTTGGACGAACAGGCCCGACAGCGGACTTGCCGGCCGCGCATGATGGCGCGCCGCGGCCAACCTGACCGCCAGCGCGTCATTGCCGCCACGCAGCGCCGCCTCGATCAGCGTCAGCTCGATCACGTCGCGCTGGGCATGGCTGCCGCCGAAGCGGTGGGCGATGGCCCGGACAGGTTCGAGCAGCCGCACCGTCTCGCCATAACGCCCTTCGCCGAAGGCCTTGATCGCCAGCGTGACGGGGTGGCCGACATCCCTGGTGAAGGCGGCATTGTCGTCGTCGCGGGCGATCGCCTCGCGCTGGGCATCGAGCATCGCCCTGGCCGGCGTTTCCAGCCCGGCGCCGACGAAGGCCATCATCGCGTGCGCGTCGTTGAAGGCGTAGTTGCCGGCGGCGGCCTTCGGTGCCCAGTTCGCCGCGAGGCCAGCCCAGCGCGCGCCGACGTCGACGCCGCCGAGATGCAGCCGCCACAGGATCGCCGAGGCATCGACCATGTTGAGCGCCAGCTTCGACTGCGCCCCGTAGATCGGCCCGTCATAAAGGGCGAGAACCTCGTCGGTCTCGCCGAGATCGTAGTGGAACAGCGCCAGGTGCCACCAGTTGTGGACCTGGAGAAAGCTCTCCTTCGTCCAGGCGTCGGTGTTGCCGCGCATCCAGGCAATGCCGTCGCGCTGTCGGCTCTGCATCTCCATCACATGCGCCACCGCATGCTGGGCCCAGCCATCGCGCGGTTCGAGCGCCACCGCCTCGCGGCCCAACGCCTCGGCCCTGATGTAGTCGCCCATCTCCTCGAAGCCGAAGGCCTGCATGCCGAGGATGGCATGATAGCCGGGCATGCCCTTGTCCCATGACGGCATCGCCTTGGCGATGCGGTCGCGCAACATCGGGGCATTGCCGGTGAAGAAGTCGATCTGGTGCCCGGCCTGCAGCGCCAGCGCATCGGTCGGATGCTCGGCCGCCAGTTCTCCGAGGATGTGCCCGGCCTCGTGCCAATGCCCGGCCGCGAGACGGCCAAGGGCTGCGACATGCGCCTTCTCGCGCGCGGTAGCGGCAAGCCCTAGGGCGGCGGCATGGCAGTCATGTGCGACCGCCATTGCCTCGCGCTCGGTGGACAGGCCGTAGAGCCAGCCCTTCAGCACATGCGCCATGACGAAGTCGGGCGCGGCAGCGATTGCCTTGTCGGCGGAGCCGACCGGATCGCCGGCGAAGCGCTGGAGTTCGCTCACCCCGCGCTCGTAATGCGCTGCTGCCGCCTCGTCGGCGCCGCTCAGCGCAAAACCGAGCCCGTCTTTCGCCATTGCAGGTCCCTCAGTGCCCTGGCCGCGCGACCGCCGCTGCAATGCCCGCGCCGACCAGCAACGTGCCGCCGGTGCGGTTGAAGATGCGGATGGCGCGCGGGTTGGAAACGACACTGCGCGCGCGCGCCGCCACCAGCGCGTAACCGAAGGCATTGGCGAAGGCGAGCGTCAGGAAGGTCAGCTCGAAGATCAGCATCTGCGTCCAGAAATCGCCGCTGCGGTCGAGAAACTGCGGCAGGAAGGCGACGAAGAAAGTGATGCTCTTCGGGTTCAGCGCCGTCACGATCCAGGCATGCGCCATCATCTTGACGGCCGATGCGGCATCCGTGCGCGGCTTGGCGTCGAGCGACCCTCCGGCGCGAAACAGCTTGATGCCGAGATAGACCAGATAAGCCGCGCCGATCCACTTCACGATGGTAAAGATGGTGGCGGAAGCAGCGAGCAGAGCGCCGATGCCGAGCATCGACAGCGTCATGGCGGTGAAGTCGCCCAGCGCCACGCCGACTGCCATCGGCAGCGCGGTGCGCCAGCCCTGGCCGAGCGCGTAGGATACGACCAACAGAATGGTGGGGCCGGGAATGACCAGCAGCACCGCGGACGCGGCGGCAAAGGCGGCCCAGCTTTCGAACGACATGCAAACTCTCCCTCGTTGAAAACGGGATCAAGCTCCGGCTCCGCGCCGATGTAAAGCCCTTAACGGGCGGCATGTGGCGTTCATGCTTTTTCAACCATGAATGGTGAAAATGCATTCCATCCAGCCGGGGCCTGCCCCCGGTGCCTGGCCGCCCCCGCGTATAGAGTGGAACTGTGCCGTGTCGAAATCGCCGAAATCCGACCTCACCCCGCAACTCGCATCGCGCCGCAAGGTGCTGTTCGGCCTCGGTGCCGCCGGCCTTGTCGCCGGCTGCAGCCGCAGCTTGGATTTCGAAATGCCGGCGATGGGTCTCGACAACATGGCCACCGGGTCGGTTCGTCCCCAGATCAGCGTCGACAAGCAGGTCACCAGCCCCAATGTGATGTACGCGTCCTTCACCGACGAAGGATATCAGCTGCCGGAAATCCCGTTCGCCAAGGTCGACCCGAAGTTCCGCCGCCAGATCGTCGTCGATCCGACCGGCGAAGCGCCAGGCACCATCGTGGTCAAGCTGCAGGAACGCTTCCTCTATCTGGTCCAGCCCGGCGGCGAAGCCATACGCTACGGCGTCGGCATCGGCCGCGACGGCTTCTTGTGGAACGGCCGCGCCAACATCCAGTACGGCAAGAAGTGGCCGACCTGGACGCCGCCGCGCGAGATGATCGCGCGCAAGCCGGAGCTGGTGAAGTGGGCCGGCGGCCAGCCTGGGGGCCTCGACAATCCGCTCGGGGCGCGTGCGCTCTACATCTACAAGGACGGCCAGGACACCGGCTACCGTGTCCACGGCTCGCCGGAATGGTGGACGATCGGCCAGGCGATGTCGTCGGGTTGCGTGCGCATGATCAACCAGGACGTCATCGACCTCTACAGCCGCGTCAACGGCAAGACGCCGATCGTCGTCGGCTAACCGGCAACTGGGCCGGAGCGACAGCTGCGGTCGTGCCATTCTCGAAACCTTCAAAACCGGTTGAATCTCCCATTGCGTCCCTTCGCCAGAAGGGCGAATGTGCCGGAAAACAGTGCCGTTCCGGCGGCCATTTTCGGCACCCCTGGGGAGGACGACCATGCCCTCGACATTCGTGATTGCACAAGGCGGCGGACCGACCGCGGTGATCAACCAGACGATGGCGGGCGCGGTGCTCGAAATCCGCCGGCGCCATCCCAAGGCGCGCGTGCTCGGTTCGCGCCACGGCGTACGCGGCATCCGCGACGGCGACTATGTCGACCTGACCGACATAGTCGAGGAGCAGTTGCTGCGCATTGCCGCGACCCCGGGCGCAGCACTTGGCAGCACCCGTGACAAGCCCGATGCCGCCTATTGCGACCTGGTGCTTGAGGGCCTCAAGAAGGCCGACGCGCAGGCCTTCATCTACATTGGCGGCAACGACACCGCCGGCACCCAGCAGATCCTGACCGAAGCGGCGCGGGGCAGCATGGCCTTCGTGCATGCGCCCAAGACCATCGACAACGATCTCGAGGAAAACGACCACACGCCGGGCTTCATCTCAGCGGCGGAGTTCGTCGCCGGCGCCTTCCTCAGCGTCGATCTCGATTTCCGCGCCCTACCAGGCATCTATGTCGGCATCGTCATGGGCCGCCACGCCGGCTTCCTGACCGCCGCGGCCGCCGCCTGGCGCGACGAAGACACCGACGGGCCGCATCTGATCTACGTTCCGGAGCGCGCCTTTTCGGTGCCGCGCTTCATCGACGAGGTGAAGGAGACGCTGGCCCGCCATCGTCGCTGCGTCGTTGCGGTCTCCGAAGGCGTGAGCACCGCCGACGGCAAGGCGCTTGTCGAGAGCATCGTGCCGGCTGACAAGCTGGAGCGCGACGCCCATGGCAACATCAAGCTGTCCGGCAGCGACCTGAGCCGGGCTTTTGAGAACGCGCTCGCCGAGGGTCTGCCCGGCAAGCGCGCCCGTGTCGACGCACTCGGCTACATGCCGCGTGGCTATATCGGCGCGGTCAACGCCGTCGACGCGCAGGAAGCTTTCGATGCCGGCGTCTTCGCCATCGATGCGGCCGACAAGGGCGGCGGTTCGGTAGCGCTGAAATACGAGGGCGGCAAGACCGTGCTCAAGCTGGTGCCGCTGGCCAACGTCGCCGGCAAGACCCGGCACATGCCCGACGACTACATGCTGCCGGACATCAATCACGTGTCTGAAAAGGGCATGGACTATTTCAGGCGGCTGGTGCCCGGCCGCTTCAAGATCGGCAGGCCGTTCGTGTGACAACCCGCCCCGGCTGGTTTTCGAAAAGCATCGTCGACAAGGCAACGACGATGCTGACCGAGCCGTTCGTCACCGACTATTGCCGCGCCAACATCTGGCTGGTGGGCGGCAGCGAGTGCGACATGCTGGTCGATACCGGCATGGGCATCTGTGCGCTTGCGCCCGAAATCGACACGACCCCGGGCAAGCCGCTTCTCGTCGTTGCCACCCATGTCCATCTCGATCATGTCGGTTCGCTGCACGAATTCGCCTGGCGCGCCGGTCCGCGCATCGAAGCACCATTCTTCGAGACGATGCCTGACGAGGCTACCTACGCCCACATGTTCCGCAACTTTCCCGGCGCGGTGTCGCAACTGCCCCATCCCGCCTGGAGTTCCGCCGACTACACGATCAAGCCCGCGCCGCTGCATCGCCTGCTCGACGAAGGCGACGTGATCGAGCTTGGCGACCGCACCTTCACCGTGCTGCATCTGCCCGGCCATTCGCCGGGATCGATCGGCCTGTTCGACGAACGTTACGGCACGCTGTTCTCAGGCGACGCCATCCATGGCGGGCTGTTGGTCGACGACATGCCGGATTCGAACCGCGCCGCCTATTGCGCGACCATGCGCAGGCTCACCGCCCTGCCGGTACGCGTCGCCCATGGCGGCCATGCCGACAGCATCGACGGCGCCAGGATGCGCGAGATCGCCGAGGATTATTTGAGAAGGAACGAGGGCTGACGGGCGCTCTTGCCCCCTCACCCGGCCTCCGCTCCGCTCGGACGACCTCCCCCCGGTGGGGAGAGGAGATCGGCGCCGTCCCCGCTTGCTCTTCTCCCCACCGGGGAGAAGGTGGCCCGAAGGGCCGGATGAGGGGGCATTTTCAGCCGTAGCCTCCTAGCCCAACCCTTCCTCAAACCCGCTGATCGCCTTGACCTCGAGGAAGTCTTCCAGCCCCCACTTGCCGCCCTCGCGGCCGAGGCCAGATTGCTTGTAGCCGCCGAAGGGGCTCCCATAGGGGCGGTCGGTGCCGTTGATCTGCACCATGCCGGCGCGCAGCTTGCGCGCCACGCGCTGGGCGCGGGCCTTGTCGCTGGTCTGGACATAGGCCGACAGGCCGTAGGGCGTGTCGTTGGCAATGGCGATAGCTTCTTCTTCCGTTTCAAACGGGATCATCGCCACCACCGGCCCGAAGATCTCCTCGCGGGCGATGCGCATGTCGTTGTTGGCGTCGGCAAATACCGTCGGGCGCACATAATAGCCGCGGTTGAAGCCTTCGGGCCGGCCGAGCCCGCCGGCAACGACGCGCGCGCCTTCCTTGATGCCAGCGTCGATTATGGCCTGCACCTTGTCGAACTGCACGTCCGACGACAGCGGGCCGATATGATCGCCATCCTCCGCCGGGTTGCCGACCTTGACGGTGGCCGCATATTTCGCCGCGATATCGACGGCCTTGGCATAGACCGGGCGCTGCACCAGCATGCGCGTCGGCGCGTTGCAGGACTGGCCGGTATTCTCGAAGCAATGCGCCAGCCCGCGTGTCACAGCGTCGGTCAGGTCGGCGTCGTCGAAGACGATGTTGGGCGACTTGCCGCCCAGCTCCAGCGCCACGCGCTTGACCGTCTCGGCGGCAGCCTTGGTGACGGCCACGCCGGCGCGGGTCGAGCCGGTGAACGACATCATGTCGATGCCGGGGTGGCGCGACATCGCCTCGCCGACTGTCGGCCCGTCGCCATTGACCATGTTGAACACGCCGGCCGGGAAGCCCGCTTCCTCCATCATCTCGGCAAACACGATCGACGACATCGGCGCGATTTCCGACGGCTTCAAAACCACCGTGCAGCCTGCTGCGAGCGCCGGCACGACCTTCAGCGCCACCTGGTTCATCGGCCAGTTCCACGGGGTGATCAGCCCGCACACGCCGATCGGCTCGCGCACGATGCGCTCCTGCGGGTTCTTCTCGTTGAGCGGCTCCTCGAATTCGAAGCCCTTCAGCACGTCGATGAAGCTCTCGATGTGGCCCGAGCCGCTGGCTGCCTGCGATTCCAGCGCCAGCCTGATCGGCGCGCCCATCTCCCAGGAAATCGCCTGGGCCATGTCGCGCACCCGCCTGTTATAGGCGGCGAGCAGCTTTTCGAGCAGCGCCACACGTTGTTCGCGGCTGGTTGTGCTCCATGCCGGGAAAGCGCGCTGCGCTGCCGCAACCGCTTTGTCGACATCGGCAGCGGAGCCCAGCGAGATCACCGCGAAGGCCTGCTCGTCGGCAGGGTTGATGACTTCGAGCTCTTTCGCGACCGTGGGCGCGACCCATTTTCCGTCGATGAAGAAATCCGTCTTGCGCAGCATGGCAGGCTCTCCCTGGTGCATGAACCCGAAATCGGTTTTCGGTTCATGCACGATTTCAAATTGCTACAGCGTCCTTTGCGCGTCCAATGGGACGCGCGGCGCTGTGGTGTTGGCAGACTTGTAGAACGGCGCGGGGCACGTCCGTGTCTCGAATCCGACCGCATTTGTAGGCCGGCAGTCCCGCTACGGGAAGTGTTGGTTCACTGCTTCGCGCGTTCTTGCCCCAATGTCAGTAGGTTTCGATAATATTCCCTGCCACGGCTGGATCGCACGCCAGCTTGTTTTATAAGGCTCGTCCATCGAGGCCACCATCATGTCCATCACTGGTTCGCGGCGCCAGGCGGCGATCGCCTTCATCTTCGTCACCGCCGTCCTCGACATCGTCGCCATGGGCATCATCATTCCGGTGCTGCCCTCGCTTATCGAGGAGTTCGCGGGTTCCAACGCCGATGCCGGCTGGATCAATGGCGTCTTCATCGCGCTGTGGGCCTTCATGCAGTTCATCTGCTCGCCGATCATCGGTTCGCTGTCGGACCGCTACGGCCGCCGCCCCGTCATCCTTTTGTCGACGGCAGGCCTCGCCGCCGACTACGTGCTGATGGCGCTGGCGCCGAACCTGTGGTGGCTGGCGCTCGGCCGCATCGTTGCCGGCATCACCTCGTCGAGCTTCACCACCGTGTTCGCCTACATGGCCGACATCACCCCGCCCGAGGGCCGCGCCCGCGCCTACGGCCTGATCGGCGCCGCCTTCAGCGCCGGTTTCGTCGCCGGTCCGCTGATGGGCGGCTTCCTCGGCGAGATCTCGCCACGCGCCCCGTTCTGGGTGGCGGCGGCGATGAGCGGGCTTGCCTTCCTCTACGGCGCCTTCGTCCTGCCGGAATCGCTGCCGCGCGAAAAGCGCATGGCGTTTTCCTGGCGCCGCGCCAATCCGTTCGGCGCCATGATGCTGCTGCGCTCGCATCCTGAGTTGACCGGGCTCGCCGCGGTGACATTCCTGCTGCATTTCGCCCATCACGTCTTTTCGGCGGTTTTCGTGCTTTATGCCGCCTACCGCTACAACTGGCATGCCTGGGAGGTCGGCACGCTGCTCGCGATGGTCGGCGTGCTCGACATGATCGTCCAGGGCCTGATCGTCGGCCCTGTCGTCAAACGCTTCGGCGACCGCGCCACCATGGTCTTCGGCCTGTTCGCCGGCGCCTTCGGCATCGCCTGCATGGGCCTGGCACCGAGCGGCTTCTGGTTCACCCTGGCGATCATCCCGAACGCACTTTGGGGCCTCGCCATGCCGACGACGCAGTCGCTGATGACCCAACGCGTCACCGATTCCGAGCAAGGTCAGTTGCAGGGCGCCAACATGAGCGTGGCGAGCATCGCCGGTGTCGCCTCGCCGCTGTTCTTCGGCGCCGTCTATGCGTGGACCGTGCGGGACGGCACGTCGATGCCCTATCCGGGGCTCGCCTTCTATCTCGCGGCCGCCGTGCTGCTTGGCGCGGCACTGCTCGGTTGGGTGGTGGCGCGCAAGGCAGACCGTGCCGATGCAGCCGAAAAGGCGGCCTGAGAAATCCTCAGTCCTGAACGGGCCGCAAGGCCGGCAGCACCTCGCGTCCGAAGAGCTCCATGTCGGCGACAGCTGCCGGCATGTCCAATATGCCATTGCCATTGAAGACCAGCCGGACGGCGTCGATGCCGCTGCTTGAGGCAAGTGCGTTCAATTGCGCGGCGCAGTCCTCCGGTGAACCCGCGATGACCTGCCGGGCCATGGCCGTCTGTCTGTCGGGCATCACGATCTGGTCGGTGGGCCGCCCGGCGGCCCGCGCCGAGGCCAGCCGGCGTTCGAATAGCCGCGGGACCAGCTCGTCGAGTTTCGCCATCGCCTGCGCGGTCGTCGGCGCGATGCAGACGTAGCGCGACAGCGAGGACGCCCGCAACCGGCAGTCATGTCCCTCCTCCGCGAGAATTGCCCGATAGGTGGCAAGTTGCGCGGCCTCCGGCGGGTCGAGGCTGAGCAGCAGCGGCAACCCCTCGCGTGCGGCAAAGCCGAGCGTGTCACGCGAGCTTCCCGCGACATAGAGCGGCACCGTCTCGCGGGCCAGAAGCGGCCCGACGGTGACTTTCGAGACTGGCCAGCACGCGCCTTCCTCTATCCTTGCGCCAATTGTCCAAACGTCGCGCATGATCCGGAAGGATTGCTCGAAACGATCCCGGGTGCTCTCCGCTGGAATTCCCAATGCTTCAAGCGTCGCCGGATGCGTGCCACGGCCTATGCCCAGATCGAAGCGGCCGCCGCTCTGCCAGTGCAGTTGCGCAACCTCCTCGGCCAGCATGTATGGGTGATAGAGCGGCGTGACGACGATGGAGGTTCCTACCCTCAGCCGCCGGGTCCGGGCAAGGATCGCCGAAGCCAGGATCAAGGTCGAGGGATAGGCCTGGGGCGGGTCCTGGAAGTGAAACTCGTTGAACCAGATGCCGTCGAAGCCCAGGCCGTCGATCTTTTCGCAAAGACCAAGCAGCCTTTCATGGCCCTCGGTGCGACCGCCCCGGGCAAACCCGGCAATGTCGAGGCGCATCAGGTCAGCTCATGCGGGGCAAAGACCGGCACGCCTCTTAGAATGCCAATCTCGACATCGACACCGTAGACGTCGCGAACCCTCGCTTCAGTGAGCGTTTCTTGCCAGTCGCCATGGCCCACGACCGCACCCTTGTCGAGCAAAAGCAGGCTGTCGGAAAACCGGGCGGCAAGCGACAGGTCGTGGATGGCGACAAGGGCGGTAACGCCTCTTTCCCGCGCGATCTCGGCCACCACGCGGAGCGTGAAAAGCTGGTTGCCTATGTCCAGCGCGCTTGTCGGCTCGTCGAGAACCAGCACATCGGTTTCCTGCGCCAGCGCACGCGCCAGCATCACGCGCTGGCGTTCGCCGCCGCTGAGTTCCGACATCGGACGAAAGGCGAAATCCTCGAGTCTCAGCCGCCCCAGGAGATCCTCGACGACGGCGAGATCCTTGCGGCTCGGGCTCGCGCCCATATGTGGCGTACGGCCGAGCAGGCAGGTCTCGAACACCGTCGCCGGAAAACTGAGCGGCGACGATTGCGGCACATAGGCGATGCGGCGCGCCCGTGCCTTGGGCGTCATCCCGCGCATGTCCTTGCCATCGAGCAAGACTCGTCCGGATGACGGCGAGGCCAGGCCGAGCACGATCCGGACCAGCGTCGACTTGCCAGCGCCGTTCGGCCCGATGAGACCGAGGATGTCTCCCTTTGCCAACTCCACGGAAACGTCGCGCAAGACCTGCCGCGCGCCATAGCCGAAGCCGACTTGCTCGATCGAAAGATGGGCGCTCATGAAAAATACTCCGAGCGGCGCGACAGGATCAGGTGCAGGAACAGCGGCACGCCGACGAAGGCGACGACGATGCCAACGGGAATGACCGTCGGGCTGAACGCCATGCGCCCCAGCGTGTCGGCGAGCAGCAGCAGGGCCGCACCGCAGATCGAGGCAAAAGGAATGAGATAACGATGGTCGCTGCCGATGATCAGGCGCCCGACATGCGGCCCGATCAGGCCGACGAAGCCGATCACGCCGGTGAAGCTGATGACAACCGCCGAGACCACCACCGACAAGACCACCGCAAGCCCGCGCAGCATCGCGACATTGATGCCGAGCGAACGTGATACGTCATCGCCGGCACTCGTCAGCGCGTTGAACTGCCAGGCCTTGGCCTGGGCCAGCGGCAGGGCGATCAGCAGCGCGAGGCCAGCAACCGCAACCGCGTCCCAGCCGATGCCGTTGAGGCTGCCGAAGGTCCAGTGAACGACACGTGCAAGCTGCTCCTGGGTGGCGACGAACTGCACGGCCGCCGTCATCGCGCTGAACAGGTACATCAGCGCGATGCCGGTCAGCACCATTGTCTGGGCACCCATGCCGCGCAGCCAAGCCATGGAGAACACCAGCACGGCACAGCCAAGGGCAAAGAGGAAAGCAGTCAGCGGCACGAAATAGAGGCCGGCTGCGCTGAAGCCGACGCCGAACATGATGGCGACAGAAGCGCCGAAGGCCGCCGCCGAAGACACGCCGATCGTGTAGGGACTGACCAGCGGATTGCGCGTGATCGCCTGCATCAGCACGCCGGCGAATGCCAGCGAACCGCCCGCCACCATGGCCATGACGACGCGTGGCAGGCGAAGATAGAGCAGCACCCGAGCCTGCTGCGGATCGGCGTTTGCCTTGACATAGCCGAAGGAGAGCTTTTCGACGACGATCGCAAGCAAGGTCGCAAGACCGGTTTCGGATATCCCGACGACGGCCACGGCACCGGCCAGCACGAAAAGCGCAAGCGCAGACAATACGATGACCGCGAGCCGCCAGCGTCCTGCTTGCCGGTAGCGCCGGGCGCTGCCTAGCGCGGCATGGCCATTCGGCAGGCCGGCGGTCGTTGCGATATCCATGGGGCTCACCTCAGCGCATTGGTGGAAACGCGCCGCAGCCAGGACTGGCGGCAGCGCGTCCGGTCGTCAGTTCACGGCGGCGCCCTGGTAGGTCATGCGTCCCTCGAACGGCAGACCCTGAAAGGTCTCGATCCATTCCTTCATCGCCGCTTCCGGATCGACGTCGGCGAACAGCTCGGGGTAAAGCCACTTGGCGACCTGCAGCGCACCCGTCACCTTGGACGAACCTCCGGCGAGGTAGTAGTTGATCAAGCGGACATTGCCCGCCTGCCCTGCCGGCGTACCCACGATCTCCTCGCGTGCGACGATCGCCTTCCAGCCGTCGACGAACTTGGCTTCCGGAATGGTCTTGTAGGATCCGGGCTGCAGCTTGATCACCAGATCCGGCTTGCGCGCGATGATCTCCTCGGGATCTACGGTGAAGCTGTTTTCATTGCCGCGCGACGACGGCTCCTTCTTGATGTCGATGTCGCCGAAGACGTTGATGCCGCCGCCGGCCTCGATCATGTCGTGCCAGCCCGAGCCGGGCGTGACGGTCACCAGGTCACGCACTTCCTCGAGATAGACGCGTCTGCGTTCGACGCCCTTCAGGCGCTCTGCCAGCAGGTCCATGTACCTGGTGTAATAGGCGTTCAGCGCGTCGGCCTTTTCCTTCTCGTCGAACAGCTTGCCGAACAATGTCACGTTCTGCACATGCTGGAGCGTGTCCCAGGCGGTGACCACCAAAACCGGGATGCCGAAGGCTTCGAGCTGTCGCGCCGCTTCCTCGTAGACGCCGTTGCGCGGGATGATCACCACGTCGGGCTTCAGCGCGACGATCGCCTCGTAGTTGGGCTGTGTCTGGCCCTGGCCGACGATGTCGGTTTCCTTGAACTGCGGCCAGTAGGCCGGGTCGCGCATCGTGCTCGCATCGACGCCGACGACCTTGTCGATGGCGCCGATGGCGCGGGCGAACTCGACGGCGTAGCGGTTGAAGATGACGGCGCGCTTGACCGGCAGTGCCAGCTCGACCGTGCGGCCGGCATCGTCGATGAAGGTTTCCGCCATTGCCGGCGCAATGCCGACGGCTGACGCAAGCGTCAGCGCCAGCCATATGACTAACTGTCTGATTTTCATGATCTCTCCATCCAAGAATGTAGGGCGCAACGTCCGAAAGCCCGCTTCCGCGCGGGCAGGCCGAATGAAAGGGACAGGGCGCGCGGGCGTGGCAAAGCAACGACAGCCGGCGACGCGAAAAGCGCCCGCTGAAGCTCTCGATATCCTGGGGAAACCGATCTTCCCGTCATCGCCGAGCCAACCTCTACCTGCCAGGACGAGGCTGCGGAAATGCGGGCCCGACGAAAGCCGAACATGGCTTCCGAGCTGGAACCGTCACTCCTGTGGCACACCCCGACCACGGAATCTCACTCTGTCAGGCAGGTCTCCTGGCTCGCGGGTCGTAGCCTTCATCACCCGTCTTCCCAGCACGCAAATGCCAGTGACACAGGGGCGATCGGCTCACCGCTTACAGTTGCGGGTCAGCTCCGGTTTCTCACCGGATTCCCTCTTAGCTTCCACCCGGGGATGGAAGACCATGACGGCGGCAAACTATCGCCGGGCAAGGTAAAGTCAAGTCGCAATCCAGGACTATGCAAGGCCAGCATTTGCTGCCCTGGCGGCGATCTGCGAAAGATCTGATCGTAAGGACATGACTGCATTTCAACAGGCACGAGTTCAATCGAACTTGCATAGACGCCCGAAACGCTTTGGGATTGATCCGCGGGCGGGCTCAAGGCGCCGGCGACACTTTCACCGAGACGACCTGGAACGGCACCGCGCCATAGGTTGCAACGGTCCGCTCGTGCTCCCAGTCCCGGAACTGCCGCGATGGACGAGCGGCAAGCGTCAGATCGCCATCGGCTTCGGCGGGACGAATGGTGCCGCGAAAACGCAACGTCATCGCCCCTCCCGATTTGCCGAGCTTGCGATATCTCAGCCGCGCAAAATGGTGCTCGCCGCCATTGAGCTCCATCTCGATGCGACGGCGCATCGGCGGCGCATCCAGCCGCACCACGATCTCGATCTCGGCCGCTTCGCCGGAGGCAAACTGGCGCGGAATCTGCAGCCGCTGCGACAGGGCAAAGCCGTCGGGCTTCACTTCCGCCGACAGCGCGGCGCGACGGCCATGCCACTCGACGCCAGGCAGTTCGCGTTCGCGGACGGCACGTTTCTTGCGCATGCGCAATTGCTTGGCAACGCCGCGCGAGAGCCAGGTCAGCCCCTTGAAATCGGTCCGCGGCTTGGCCTGCAGCAGCGAGCCTATCCGGGAAGCGCCGGCGCGGTCGGCCATCGCCACGATGCGTTCCAGAACGTCACAGGGAACCGGCACGGACATCTCGGCTTCGAGATAGGTCAGCGCGACCGCGGCCGGCACGGCAAGATGCCGGCGTGCGATGACCTCGCAAAACACCGCCCAGTCGATTTCGCAGGCGCGGATCGCCACGGCGCTGTCGACCAGCCAGTCGCTGTGGGTATGAGCGTCCAGCCCGCCATGACCGATCGCCAAAGCCACCCGGTCGGCGGCTGACGGCACCAGGACGTCGAGACCTGAAAATGTCGCCGGCAACGCACGCCTCCAGACCGCCTCGTCGTCCGCATCGTCGGCCTGCGACCAATCGTAGGCAGCCTGATGCAGGTCGATGTCGCCATAGCTGCCCATGAAGAAGTTCATCGAGCGCACGGCGCCAAGCCGAGGCCTGAGATATTGCGGGCTGACGCCCGTCGACACTTTCCAGTCGCGCTGGCGCAGCACGTCGAAGGCAACCGCCATGTGCTCCGGGCGCACGAGAATGTCGATGTCGTGAGCGACACGGCCACGCTGCGCCGCCGGTTCGACGGCGATGCGGCTTGCGCCCTTGAGCAGCATGATCGGTGCGCCTGCCCCGACCATCGCCTTCAGCGCCGGCTCGGCCTCACGCATGGCGAGCCGCGACTTGGTCCACAGCATCTTCTGCAGGCCGGCAAGGCGCGGATAGGCAAGATGCGCAGCGAGCGCCTTGCCGAACCGGTCGGCGATTGCCGCAAGCAACCTGTGCTCGCGAAATTCGACCGCATCGATGTCGTTGGCATCGAGCCATTTCGACGCCTGCGCCTGAGCCGCAATCTGGTCTGGCAACAGCACGGCCTTGAGCAGCCGGTCGAGACCATTTGTCGGCCAGGCCCAGCCATAATCGGGAAAGCGCCGGCCAATGCGGCGAGTGGTCGTCGCCATCAGCCTTGCCCGGCGTTCTTGAGCTTGCGCCGCAGCATCGCCATCCGCGCCACTTCGAGATAGCCGCGGTCGCGGTCGGGATCGCGGCCATAGGACATGCTGCCAGGCAGTATCCGCCGCAGCGAAAGCACCTCGTCGATCATGCCGAGCTGGTGGCCGTCCTCGCGGGCGCGGCCCAGCCAGTCGACCATGTCGCCCCGGTTGCCGGGCGGATCAATCACCGGCCCGACTGCAAGCGCCACGTCGCGGCGAACCAGCATCGTGGTTCGCGACCATCCCGGGCCGACAGTGCCCTTGCCGTCATCGGGTTCACCATGCCTGAACGTACGCCAGAGCGTGAAGACGGCCGCCAACTGCGGCATCTCCTCCAATCTGCGGAACTGCCGCTCGATCTTTTCGGGCAGCCACAGGTCGTCGGCATCCACCGTGGCAATGTGGGGATGCGCGCAATGCGCAAACCCTCGGGTCGTTGCGCTGCCCGGGCCGGCATTGTCCTGCCTGATGTAGATGAATTCGACGCCTGACTGGCGCGCCGCCAGCTCGGTTTCGTCCGTCGAGCCATCATCGACGACGATGATCTCGGCAGGGGCGAGGCTCTGCGCTACGACCGAGCGCAGCGTCTCGGCGATGGTGCGGGCCGCATTGTAGGCGGGGATGACGACACTGTAGTAGGTCATGGCCGCAGCGGAGCACCCTCGCCGGACGGGTGTGTCACCTGCACGAACCCCCTGAGGTCACCGAGCGTGGGATCGGCCTTGCGGCGCCGCATCGACTTCTGCATCGCCTTGAGGAATTCCCTCCGCGACTCCGCGACGTTGCGCGTCAGATTGTACTCGTGGCGGCGGTAGTAGAGGGCGATCGTTTCGGGAAAGACGTGCCGTGCCCGCTGCTCGAAAATGCGAAACAGGAAGTCGGTGTCTTCGGCCTGCGCCAGGTCCTCGTCGAATTCGCCGATCCGCTCGACAAGGCTGCGCCGATAGATACCGGCCGACAGGTGAACGCCACGGAAAATGCGGTCGTCGCATCCCGCGACTGGCTCCAGCGTTTCATCGTCGATCTGGTCGACCATCCGCATGTAGGAATAGGTCAGCTCGAGCGCCGGATCGGCCTTGAAGTAGGCAAGGTCGGCAGCAAAACGGCCGGGCGGCGAAATGTCGTCCGAATCGATGAAGGTCACGAACTCGGTATCGTTCGCCAGCTGGCGCAGCCCGGCATTGCGCGCCTTGGTCACACCCGCATTGGCCTGCGAAAACATGCGGATCGGCGCACCACCAGCGATGAACGAGCGCACGGCTTCAGCGGTGCCGTCGGTCGAGCCGTCATCGATGACGATGACATCGAGGTCCGCCGCCTCGCGCTGGCGCAGCACCGAGCGCAGCGCCGAGCCGACATAGGTCTCGCGATTGTAGACGGGCAAGACGACGCCCAGCTTCATGGAATGCCCCTGTCCAGAAACGCAGCGATCGTCTCCGCGATCTCGTCGCCGCGCGTACCCAATGCCAGATCGTAACATGGAAGCCGGCGTGTCAGCTCGCCAAAGAAGCGAAAACCGCTCTCGCGCTCACCCGGCGTCTGCGCGATGCCGGACGGCGCCAGCGCCATCAGCGCCTCCTTGCGCGCGACGGGCGTGATCGCGCTGCGCTCCGCGCCTGAAATCCTGGGCACCAGCAGCGCCACGATATCGAGTTCGTCGGCCAGGCCACGCGAACAAACGTCCCGCACCCTGAACTGGTGCTTGCCTTGCCAGTTGAGCGGCCCCGGATCGGGCAGCCATCTGGCAAGCCCAAGCCTGTCGAAACCCGCGGGATCCTGCTTCAGCGTCGTGAACAGTGGCCGCGCCATCGAACGGTCGCCGTCCAGTTTCATCAGCACATAGTCGTCGCCAACGCTGTCGAGCCCGGCCAAAAGACCCGAGACGACCGTCCCCGATTTGCCCGCCCCACCGGCGCCGGCCAAAAGCACACCCCTGCCACCAACGCCAAGCGTTCCGGCGTGCGTCAGGCGCATGCCGCGCGCGGCATATTCCCAGTGCAGGAAGCACCGCAACGGCGCGCCGAATTCCCATGGCGGACAGCCATCGGCGGACAGCATCAGCTGCACGCCCAGCCGCCTTTCGACGTCGTAGAACTGCCAGTAGTGGAGGTCATGGAAATAGTTGCCGCGCAAGCCGTGGGCCTCGAGTCGTTCGGCAAACATGTGCGGATTGAACAGCGCCTCGCCCCACAAGGCGGGTCTGGGTATCGAGCCTATGCCGGGATGCGCCAGGAATATCCTGACGCGCTGCCCTTGCTCGGCAAGACTGGCCGTCGCCATGCCATGCGCAAGGGCCGTTGCCAACTCGCCATGATCGGAAAAGACGTCGATGCCAAGGCCAGGCAGGTCGACGCGACTGAGCACCGGAAAGGCTGCGGCATTGGCATCGCACGCAGCGAGCAACCCGCGCGCATAGTCGGCAAGACCATCAAGGGTTACGCGTCGCATATGCACCTTAAGGCAGGAAATGAGAACCGAAAGCTGCGCATAAGGCCGGCGCTATTGCTTCACCACCGGCCAGCCGGCGGGCTCGTCGACATCATGGATCGGGTCGACCATCACCAGGTCGGCCAGTTCGTCGTGCATGTCGATCCTGAGCGCTTCGCGGGCTGTGGCAAGACGCCCGGCAAGGTCGGGCGAAAGGGCTGAGGCTGCCGCTTCCGGTGCCAACGAAAGCAATCCGAATTCGGTCAGCCTGGCGACAAAAGCGTCGAGATCATCGGCGGAAAGCTCGCCACCACCACAGGCGCGGCCGACAAGGCTCGCCGGCGGAACCTGCGCGATCAGGGCTTCCCACACGCAACTGCCGCTGTCGGAAAACCCGAAATACCTGCCGCTGGCGAGGTCGAGCACAACCGCGTCGCCATCAAAAGTTTCGTAGACGATGTCAGTGCTTGAGACCGCGTAGATCGCCGAAAACCCCATCAACCCAACCTACCCCTAGGCTACATACAAGACTGCGCGCTTATACAAGAACGGGCGCATATTAGCAGCCCCCGGCGGCGGTGTGTACGCGGTTGTACCATCAACCGCAACATTCATCCCCAGATTGTTGAATGGTGGTGTCCAAGAACTCGTCGCCGGTGTACCGGCCAAGGCCTTCTCGGCGGCGCCATCGACGTGCGATAGATGCGTCTTGAAACTCAGTCGCCCCCCGGAAATCATGCGGTTCAAGAACAGATTGAGGCTGGCATTTCGCACCCACATCCATGCGGATCGCAGCTTTGCGCCCGATGCCGCGGCCCGGGCAGGAGACGACCTTAGGATGGCGGCGGGCCGGCTCGACGACGGATCATACCCCGTATTCTGCTCTTCGATGCTCAATCACGCGCCACTTGGCGTGGCGAACTACCTTGGCCCACGCCTCGCCGGGCAGCCCACTCTTCTTCTCGTCTGGTTCACCTGGGCCATGCGCAAGGAGAGGCAGGTCCTGCGGACGCTGACCGCCCAGCGCCTCTATCGCCGCTGCCATCCCGAACATCGCTTCGTCTTCATGTGCAATGAACTCGAGGAAGTCGCGCTGTTTCGCGAAAACGGACTCAACGCTGTATTTTGCAGCCACAACGCCCTGGCTGACGAAGAGACGTTCAAGCCCGTTCCAGGCGTCGAACGGGTCTACGATGCGTTCTACAATGCGATGATCAGTCCGTGGAAACGGCGTCACCTCGCCCGTCTTGTGCCAAGCGCGGCGCATGTCTTCTACGAGTCCAGGCTGACCGGAAGACGACAGACCGCGGAACTGCTCAAGGAACTCAAGCGGATGATGCCCGCGCATCATTTCCTCAATCCGCACGATGATTCCCGCATCGAAAAGCTGCTGTGGGGGACGATCAACACGGCCATGGCCGCCAGCGCCACCGGTCTGTGCCTCTCGGCCGAGGAAGGGGCGATGTATGCCAGCATCGAATACCTGCTCGCCGGACTGCCTGTCGTCTCGACACCCTCCATCGGTGGTCGCCATATCTTCGGCACCCCCGAGACGTGGCTGACGGTCGAGCCGACGGAGGAAGCGGTTCGCGATGGCGTCGCCGAGATGAAGGCGCGGAATGTGCCACCCGAACGGGTCCGCGCCATCACCCTCGACAAGGTCCACGAGCATCGCAAACGGCTGCGCGCCTGCGTGCTTGTGGAAACCGACGGCCAGGTCGACCTGCCGGAAGACTATGGCCACGCTGTCTATCGCGGCCTCAACAACTGGCAGCGCGGCCTGGATTTCGAGCGGATGCTGATCAACGATTATCGCGGCCGATGAGATCGATCCTGCGGCGTCGGGCTGCACATTTCGGCAAGCGGCCCGGCAGGCCAATTTCGCTCAATTGCCGAGCCCACGCCGCAACAGCTCGCCAAGCGTCAGCCGATGGTCGAAACGCCCGTCGCGCAGGAAATTGATCGTCTGGGCGATGACCAGCGGATTGTTCATCATGAAGGTATGGGTGGTCGGCAGAACGATATGGTCGGCCATGCCGGCGAGCCTTGTGCTTTCCACCGACACCTTGCCGTCATTGGGCCCGTCGAACATTGTCGACAGGATCGGGTTCACGCTGCGGTCGCCGGCGATGATGCCGACCTCGAAATCCGCTGCACCCAGCTGGTTCGGGACGCTGTCCGGCCCCGTGCCGAGCTGCATGCCGGCGGGGCCGTTGAGCATCTCGAACAACTTGAGGCCGCCAAGCGTGTCGACGACTTCGGAGCCATGATTGGGCGGCGCGAGCATGACGACGCGACCGAGATTTGCCGGACGGTTGCCGATCAGCCAGGCCCTGAGCAGAATGCCGCCCATCGAATGCGTGACGAAGCTGATCCTGCCTGCGTTACCGCACTTGGCCACAGACGCATCAACATGGGCGTCCAACTGGCCGATCGGCGCCTCGACCGAGGGATAGGTTTCGTTGACGACGGCGAAATCGGCTTTGCTGAGCGTCTCCTCCATCAAAAGGAAGGACACGTCCGTACGCCCCAGCCCATGCAGCAGGACCACGCAGTCGCGGGCGAGGGCAACCGACGAAATCATCGAAAGCAGCAAGGCCAGCACGAACCGCATGGATGACGCTCCGGATTGTCGAACTTTGGCCTTCAGGGGACCTCGTCGCTGGCCGCTGGCCCGCCCTCACCTTCGAGTGTTGACAGCCGCCGGGTCACCGAGCGGCTGAATTTCAGGCGAACCCCGGCACCGTTGGCGCCTTCTTCGGGAATGAAGACCGCGCCGAACGTCTCCAGCGCCGTTTCCAGGGCGCTGATCGCGGCATCGCTGGGGACGCCGATCTTGCGTTCGAACGCCTCGATCACCGCCTCTTCGACATGGGACGCGGCGGCGAGCCGTGACCGGCTGATCTCCACCAGAGCCCGCGCCGCTCTGCACATCGATCCCGTTATCATCGCCCGAGCCTCCTTGCCGAAAGCCCAGTGATGACAAATGCAGGCGCGTCTGTCACCCCGCCACGCAACTGGCGAGGAATGCGCTCAAGCGCCTGGCAAAGTGCATCGCAGTCCCGCAGCCGTTCCGCGCTGCGCTGTAGCACCTCGATGTCAGCGAGCGCCGTTCGTTCCAACCTGATAGGTCATTGTCCTGGCCACATCCCGCGAGGGACGCTTCTCGCCCGCGAGCACTTCGAAATCGAGCTGGTTTTCGCGCGGAACCAGCGGACAGGTGACGAAGTTGGTGAATGCGCACGGCAGCGCGACCGCATAGTTGAAATCAATCCAGTCGATGCGGGTGTTCGTCTCGTCGGTGAACTGCAGCTCGATGACGCGGCCGGCACCATAGGTGACCGGGCCACTGGTCCGGTCGCGAACATGCGCCACTGGCTGCAAACCGGTCGCCGTGTCCTTGCCGATCAGCTCTATGCTGTAGCTCCTGCCTTGGTGCTCGAAAGTGAAGGTGCCGATGCGTGGCGTCGATTCACGCACGCCGGCTTCCACCGTTTCCGCCTCGTATTCGGTAAGCGCGGTCGGCGTGTAGGTGCCTGCAACACGCCAGGCGGGGTCGTAATCGAATGCGCTGACACCTGCCTCTTCCACTGTCGTCGCCACCCTGGGATCACGCACCCGCACACCATAGAGGGACTGGCCGTCATTCTTGCTGCGCAGGATGGCCTCGACCTCGTTGACGCCGAAGTAGACCGGCTCGCTCTTGCCGTGGCCATAGGTCTGGTTGCGGCCCGGGATGATTTCGACCGGCTCTGTCGGATACTTGCCATTGACCGAGAGGTTCGGCCCCGAGGCCGGCGGGGTGAACATGACCTTGCCGTCCTCGACCGACCAGGTGCCGGGAAGCAGGTCGAAGCTGACATCCTTGTCGCCAGCTTCCAGCCAGTACTGGGCCACCAGCGAGGTCCAGCCATAGGGCCGGAACATCTTGGCGACATGGGCATAGCGCCATTCGCGCCACTGGCCTTCCAAATGTTCTTTTGTGGGCATGTTCGTCTCCCTATTGAAGAATTCAGCAGTCTGCTTGCGCGTGAGGATTCAGGCGGGCTCAGCCTTGACCGGCAGCACCGGTGATCTCGCCGAGGAAGGCGAGCATGCCGTGCCATGAACCGTCGTCGGCCCTGGAATTGCCGGAGGGCGTGCCGCCATTGGTGTAGGGGACCTTCGAGACCGGGTGCAGGCGGCTCAGCTGCGTCGACGGCACGATCGGCAGGTTGATGGCGTGGCCGGCATCATCGAAGTCGAGATGGCGGACCAGATGCGGATGGTCGTGCTTCCTCAGCATCGAGACGACCATGCGGGAATAGAGGCTGGACGGCCAGGCGCGGTCGTCGCGGCCCGAGATCAGCAGCACCGGGCCCGCGATGTTTTCGACCGGAATGCGCGCCCGCGCCACAAGTGCGGTGTCCTTCAGCCCCTCGAAGAAGACCGAGTGGTGCCGGCTGGGCGGAGCCTCGCCGGCCCAGGGGTGCCAGTGCACGGCGGCATTGTCCTGCCACAGATGCGGCAGGGGAATGCCACCCCTGGTCCAGGTGGTGCCTTGCCAGCCGCCGCGCGCCGGATCGCCGGCACCTTGGGCGCCATGGACCACAGCACCTGGAACGAATGCGATCACGGCGGAGACCAGCTCCGGGAAGGTGGCGCCCAGCAGCAGCGCGAGCTCGCCGCCGCGCGACTGGCCGCTGACCGCAACGAAGCCGTCTTTCGGCTGCAGTTTCCGGCGCGCCCAGCGCAGGCCGGTCTCGAGATATTCAAGCGGTGTCTCGGTGATGAAAGGCGACAGCCCCGGTGCCTTGAAATAGCCGAGCGCAAAGGCCCGGTAACCACGGGAAGCAAGCAAGGCGGCGCGCGGTTCGTTGATGCCGCCGCCCGAGCCGTTGAGCACCACCACGACAGGATGAGGGCCCGGCCCGGCCGGGGTGAACAGCGTGCCGACCAGCCCGTCCTCGCGAATGTCGCGACGCTCGACCCCTGGCGCGGCGAAGCGCTGGTCAAGCCTGGCCTCGGCCTTGATGCCGGCTGCGGTTTCGGCCGTCAGCTTCGTCTTGAGCGGCTGCATGACATCGTCTGGGAAGAGCTCGGCGCTCGTGCTGTCGACCGGCTGCTGGCTCCAGATCAGCCCCATTGCCGCGACTTCCGCATAGTCGCCGCCGACCGGCGCATCGCGGCCCAGATCGACCACGCCTTGCGCGTCGGCCATGAAGGTCGCCTGGCTCATCCAGGTCACGCCGCGCGCCCGTGTCGTGCGGGCGGAGATGGCAACCAGTTCGTCCGGCGCGAGGCCGGAGACGACGATCCGGCGCGGCTCGTCGATCAGGCCGTCGACGGCATCGATGGAAAAAACAGGCGCGGAAACAGGCTTTGTCGTCATCTGGATCTCTGCAGGTAAGTGGCCGGCGTGATCATCGGCCTGCGGGGCCGGTCATGCGGGCGAGATGGGCGTCGAGGCGCTTGGCGAAATCGTCGTCCAGCTCGGCTTCGGATGGCAGGCTGCCGCCGCGCGGCCAGTGACCACCGCCTGTCGTCCAGTCGCGCTTCAAGCCGGCAAGCCGGGCTTGCCACTCGACATCTTCTCCGGCCCGGGCCGGATCGAAGGCGAGGATGAAAACACCGCGGCCTTTCGGGTCACCTCTGCCGCCGCCGGCGACGCCGGCCATCAGCTCGACCACCAGCCCGAGCAGCGAGCCGATCTGGCCGCCGCGCGGCAGCAACGCCGCAACCTCGCTGGCGATGCTGGTCGGCCGCCCTTCGCCGTCGAGCGCCATGCCGTCAGGCAAGGGCGCCCTGGAGACACGGGCATTGCGGATATCCGCCATGGTGGCCGTGCTGGTGGCGACGTCGATGACGACGCGGTTCGAGCCCTGCCCGATGGCAAGCGCCAACGGATTGGTGCCGATCACCGGACGGCTGCCGCCATGTGGCGCGACGAAAGGCGGGCCCTCGGCGCCAGCGATGGCAAGCAGTCCGGCATCGGCGAGATGACGGACGAACGGCGCAAGCCGGCCAAAGCCCCTGACGCCGCGCAGGAAGACAGCAGCGACGCCGAACTGCCGCGCCGTCCCGGCGAGGTCGAGTGTGGCGCTGGCAACCGCCAGCGGCGCAAAGCAGGAGGTGCAGTCGAGCCAGTTGATGGCCTGCGCGCCCTCGCCCACTGGCACGGGGGCGGCATCAACAGTCCATTCATCGAGCATGGCGATGCCGAAGCGCGGCAAGCCGAGCGCATCGGCCTCGACCAGGGCCGAAGCAGCAAGCTCTGCTGCCGCACGGCCGCCCAGCGCCGTCGCCAGCCGGGCTGCCGCATCAGGAATCGCGATCATTCGGCCGGGCTCCGCGCTGTGCCGCCAAGCTGGATCTCGCTTGCCGACAGGTAGCCCAGCGTCATCAGGCGCTCGATCAGGAATTCCCTGGAGTGCTTGATATGGGCGAATTCGATCGCGGCGGCCCGCTCGCCGTCGCCGGCTGCGATCGCATCGACGAGTGCGGTGTGCTCATCGGAATGCTCGCCGGCCTTGACGGTGAAATCGATGGCGAAGCGCAGCAGGCGTTCGAGCTCGTCAAACAGGGTCTCGGAGAGGGTGACGACACGCTTGTTGCGGCTGCAGCGGGCAATAGTGAGGTGAAAGCGCCGCGCCACCTGCTGCATGGTGCCGATATCCATCGGCTCGGCATATTCCCTGACGATCTGGCGCAGCAGGGCAATTTCGGCCGGCGTGGCGTAGCGGGCCGCCTGTCGGGCCGCATGCGGCCCGATCGCCGCACGCATGTCGAGAATGTCGTGCACGGCCTGGAAGGTGATCGGCGCGACGCGATAGCCGCTGCGCGGCAGGATCATGACAAGCCCGTCGGCTGCGAGCCTCTGCATGGCGTCGCGCACCGGCGTCTTCGAGACCTCGTATTTGCTTGCAATGGAGGCTGCGTCGAGCGTCGTCCCCGGCACGATCTCGCAGCGCATGATCTCTTGGCGCAGCGCCAGATAGATGCGCTCCGAAACAGGGGCATGGGCAGTGGGGTCGGCCTCGACGGTCATGCGCTTGCTCCTCAGTTCCTCAATGCTTCGCCCAGGGCACGAGCTTGCGCTCGATCAGCTCCAGCGCGAGGATGGTGAAGTAGCCGAGCGCCGAAATCACAACGATGCCGACGAACATGCGCGACACCGCGAAGGTCTGCCACGACGCCCAGATGAAGAAGCCGACGCCGCTGCGCGCGCCGAGGAATTCGGCCGCCGCGATGATGATGTAGGACGAACCTGCCGCAAGCCTGAGCCCGGTGAAGATGTTGGGAAGCGCCGATGGCAGCGCGATGCGGAAGAAGGTCTGCAAGCGCGTGGCACCGGCGTTCTTGGCGACGTCGAGATAGATTTGCGGCGTCTGCATCACCCCGCCCATGGTGTTGTAGAGCAGCAGGAAAAACACGCCGATGGCGATGACGACGAATTTCGAGGCGTCGCCGACGCCGAAGATCAACAGGATCAGCGGCAGGATGGCGATCTTCGGCACCGGATAGAGCGCAGCGAAGATCGGACCGAGCACGCGCCGCGCCGGCTGCGACAGGCCAAGGAACAGGCCAAGCAGGATGCCTGGAATGGCGCCCATGACGTAACCGACCGAAACACGGCGCAGCGTCGCGCCGACATGGTCGAAGATTTCGAAGCTGGCGATCATCTGCCAGGCGGTGCCGGCAATCGCGCTGGGCGGCGGAAAAAAGCGCCTGTCGATGACATTGAGCTGCGAGGCGACCTCCCACAGCAGCAGCAACAGGAGCGGGCTGAAATAGGAAATGGAGCGGAACAGCCGCTCGCGCTGGGCCGGTGCCTTGAGCTCGCGGATCTGCTCTTCGGTCAGTTTTGCAGTGACGAGGCTCATGCCTGGTGCTCCGTCGAGCTTGAGGCCAGCAGGCGCCAGACCTCGTAGGTGAGATCCCAGAACCGCTTGTCGCGGCGCATCTCGACGACATCACGCGGCCGGTCGAAGGGCACGGCAAGATCGGCGATGATGGTGCCGGGGCGCGGCGACATCACCAGCACGCGGTCGGCGAGCGTCAGCGCTTCGTCGACGCTGTGGGTGATGAACACGACGGTCTTTCCCGTCGTCTCCCAGATGCGCAGCAATTCCTGCTGCAGCACCAGCCGAGTCTGCTCGTCGAGCGCGCCGAACGGCTCGTCCATCAACAGGATCTCGCGGTCGTCGACCAGCGCGCGCGCCACCGACACGCGCTGCTTCATGCCGCCGGAAAGCCTGTGCGGCAGCGCATCGGCGAAATCGGTCAAACCAGTCAGCTCAAGCAGTTCGTCGACCCGCGCGCGGCGTTTTGCTGCGGCAACGCCCTTCAGGCTGAGCGGAAAGCCGACATTTTCACGCACGGTGAGCCAGGGCAGCACCGAGGCTTCCTGGAACACCATCGCCGGCGGGTTTTCGCTCTTCATGTCGATGCTGCCGCCGAGCTTGGTTTCAAGCCCGGCAAGGATGCGCAGCACGGTTGTCTTGCCACAGCCGCTGGGGCCGACGATGCAGACGAACTCGCCGCGCTTGACCTCGAACTCGACCTCATAGGCGGCGACCGTGGTGCGGTCGCTGTCGGCGTCGTAGAAGGCCTTGGTGAGGTTGCGCACCTCGATCGCCGTCTCGCTCATCATACCCGCCCCCAGCGGCAACGCGGCCTGGGTCACTTCTTGACCACCAGTTCGTTGGCGCGCTTCAGCAGGTCGCTGCGATAGACCGAGTTGATGTCGACATCGCCGTTGTATTCAAGGTCGCCGCGCTTGCGGAAAAACGCCTCCTGCTCGCGCACCGAGTTCAGGTCGATCGACCCGTCCTCGGAACGAATGGTGTAGGCAATGCCCTGCAGCAGCGACTTTTCGGTGCCGGTGTAGCGGGCAACGATGTCGAGCACTTTCTCGTCCTTCCAGCCGCCATTGTCGAGCTGGCGCGCTGCCTTGAGATAGGCGGCGAGGAAGTTGACGACGGCACCTTCATTCTGCTGCACGAACTCCTTGTTGAAGGCGATGAAGCCCAGTTCGGTGCCGAAGGTATGGTCTTCGACCAGGCGGCGACCCAGGCCCTCGCGTTCGAGTTGCAGGGCGAAGGGCTCGATGCTCCAGCCGGCCTCGAGGCCGCCATTGGCAAAGGCGGCGGCGGTGGCGGGCGGCGGCAGGTAGATCGCCTCGACGTCGTCGACGGTCAGCCCGCCCTTTTCCAGCGCCTTGGCGACCGAATACATGCCGAAGCCGCCAGGCCCGGGAATGCCGACGCGCTTGCCTTTCAGGTCCTGCACCGTGCGGATGCCGGCGTCCCAGGCGGCCTGCGAAACCATGAAGGGCGACGGCGACGGCACCGTGTTCGGCATCTTGGCCGAGGTCGCGACAATGGCGACCGTTGCGCCCGCATTGATCGAATTGAACAGCCCGGCACCCCAGGTCGCGGCACCGGCCTGGACATTGCCCGAGGCCAGCATCTGGATCGTCTCGGCAGTGCCGCTCTTCGGCGACAGCGTCACGTCGACGCCATATTCGTCGAAATAGCCGAGGTCCTCGGCCAGGAAGAACGGCGCGTAGTCGGCAAAGGGCGAATAGAGGAATTCGATCTTGGGCTTGTCCTGGCCAAGCGCACCGCCTGCCGCGCCGGCCAGAAGGCCAGCCGCAAGTGTTGAGACAAGAAATCCGCGACGATTGACGGCAACCATAAGAACCCTCTCCATTGAGCGATCAGCCAGACTTTGATGTCCTGGATTTTGCAACTGATGCATCACATGGAGAAGGTGATATTTTCTAATCTCCTTGGCAAGCGGAAAATTCGCGTTCGCCAACGCCCATGATCGCAGCAACTTTTCGGAGCGTTAGCCGGGCACTGTCAGCAGTCGCGGCATCGATCAATCGAATCCTGTCCGCCGCCGCGCGCCCAGAGACGCGAGCAAGCGCAGGCGAGCAAAATGACGAGCCCGCAAGGCATAACTCGGCCCGCCACTTCTGGCTGGCCGAGTTATCAGCCTACTCCAGGGCAGCGATCAGTTCGTGATGATGACGTCGGTTTTCTCGAACTTCGTCACGTCGACCAGCCCCTTGTCGGAGATGCGCAGTTCCGGGATCACGACGAGCGCCAGCAGCGAGTGCTGCATATAGGCGTTGTTGAGCTGGCAGCCGCATGCGCGCATCGCCTCGACCAGCCTGCCGGCCTTCACCGCGACCAATTCGGCGCGCTCGTCCGACATCAGGCCGGCAACCGGCAGCTCGACCAGCGCGAGTTCCTCGCCCTCGCTGATCATCACGATGCCGCCGCCGACCTGCTGCAGCCGGTTGGCGGCTTTCGCCATGTCGGCCTTGTTGGTGCCAACGACGATGATGTGGTGGCTGTCATGCGCAACGGTCGAGGCCATGGCGCAATCCTTGGTGTAGCCGAAGCCCGAGACGAAGGCATTGACCACCTCGCCGGTCGCCTTGTGGCGTTCGACGAGCGCGATCTGGCAGACGTCGTTGGAACGGTCCATGCCAACGATGCCGTGCGCGACCGGAAGCTGCCGGACCAGTGCCTTGGTCGGCGCCTGGTTCTCGACAACGCCGATGACACGCACCTTGACTTCGCGAGCAGCGGGCGCGGCAATGTCGAAGTCCTCGGCTACAAGCTTCTTGCCAAGCTTCACCGTGTTCTTGGCGCTATCCGGATAGGCGTAGGCTGGCATATCAGTGGCCAGCGCACCGTCCCTGGCCAACAGCTTGCCGCGCGCGAACACCATCTCGACCGGCAATGAGGCCAGGTCCGAAGTGATGATCAGATCGGCGCGCCGGCCCGGCGCGATCGACCCCAGCTCGCGTTCCATGCCGAAATGCTGGGCGGTGTTCAGCGTCGCCATCTGGATCGCGGTGACCGGTTTCAGCCCTTGCGCGATGGCATGGCGGACCACCCGGTTCATGTGTCCGTCATTGACCAACGTGCCCGAATGGCTGTCGTCGGTGCAGAGAATGAAATTTCGCGGGTCGATGCCGCGCTCGGTGATCGCCTTGATTTGCGCGGCGACATCGTACCAGGCCGAGCCCAGCCGCAGCATCGCCCGCATGCCTTGGCGGACACGGGCAATGGCGTCCTCGACCGTCGTGCCCTCATGGTCGTCGGCGGGACCGCCAGCGACATAGGCGTGGAAGGCGCGGCCGAGATCGGGCGAGGCATAGTGGCCGCCGACGGTCAGGCCCGCCGCTTGGGTGGCGGCGATCTCGGCCACCATCTTGGCGTCGTTGGCCGCAACGCCGGGAAAATTCATCATTTCGCCAAGCCCAATGATGTTCGGCCAGGCCAGCGCCTCCCTGACATCGTCGGCACTGAGCTGCGCTCCCGCCGTTTCCAGTCCCGGCGCGCTCGGCACGCAGCTCGGCACCTGCACCAGGACGTTGATCGGCAGGCTTTGCGCCTCCTCGTTCATCAGCCGCACGCCGAACAGGCCAAGCACATTGGCGATCTCGTGCGGGTCGATGAACATCGTCGTCGTGCCATGTGGAATGACGGCGCGGGCGAACTCGGTCACCGTCACCAGGCCGCTTTCGACGTGCATGTGGCCGTCGCACAGGCCCGGCACGAGATAGCGGCCTTCGGCGTTCACGACAGTGGTTTTGTCGCCGATCGTATGGCCAGCGTCAGGCCCGACATAAGCGAAGCGTCCGGCCGTGATCGCGATGTCAGTGTGCGGCACGATCTCGCCGGAATAGACGTTGACCCATTTGCCGTTGCGGATCACCAGATCGGCTGGTGTCCGCCCCATCGCCACGTCGACAAGTCGCGGGGCGGTTTCAGACCAAGGCAGAAGCATGTGAACGATATCCTTTGAAAGCCGAGCGTCTGGCGGGCGCCGAAACGCCCGCCATGGCTGCTACTGGATCTGTGCGACGAGTGCGGCCGCAAGCAGTGCGACGAACCACATGATCGGCTTGACCTCGCCGGCCTTGCCGACGACCAGCTTGAGCAGCACATAGGCGATGATCGCCAGCGACAGCCCAAGCGTGATCGAAAAGGTCAGCGGGATCAGCACGATGGCGAGGAAGGCGGGAATGGCCTCTTCGGCATCCGACCAGCGGATTCGGCCCATCGGCTCGGACATGAACAGTCCGGTCAGGATGAGAACCGGTGCCGTGGCGATGGCCGGCACCAGCGACAGCAGCGGCGACAGGAACAGGAATGGCAGAAACAGCAGCCCGGCGACAAGCGCCACAAGGCCCGAGCGTCCACCCTGCGCGATGCCTGCACCTGACTCCAGATAGACAGTTGCCGGGCTGGTGCCGAGAGGCGCGGAGATCAGCGCCGCGACCGCATCGACATGCATCGATTCCTTGATGTTGCGCGGCATGCCGTCCTCGTCCTTGAGGTTGGCCGCCTCGGCCAGCCCGAGAAAGGTCGACAGCGCCTCGACGAAATTGGTGAACAGGAACACGAAGATGAACGGGATGTAGGCGACCTGCAGCGCGCCGAGCAGGTCGACCTGCCAGACGAAGCTGAAGTCCGGCGCTGCCGACAGGCCGCTCCAGTTGACCAGCGTCGTCACGTCGGGCGCCTCGGGCGAAAACGCGCTGCCATTGCCCCACCAGCGGCCGATCGGGATCGAAATCAGCGTCGTCAGGATCATGCCGGCCATCATCGCGCCCGGCACGCGCCGGACGACCAGCCCCACCGTCACGATGAACCCGGCAATGAAGGTCAAGGTGACGGGATTGAAGGTGGTCAGGCCGACAATCGTGTCGGGGTTGGAGACGATGAACTTGGCATTGACCAGGCCGATCAGCGCGATGAACAGGCCGATGCCGCAGGCGATGCCGTAACGAAGGTCAGTCGGGATCGCCTCGATGACAGTGCTTCTGAGATTGAGCACCGCCATGATGGTGAACAGCACGCCGGCCCACAACACGCAGCCGAGCGCGATTTCCAGCGGCACCTTGGCGCCGATCACCATCGTGTAGGCAAACAGCGCGTTGATGCCCATGCCCGGCGCGACAAGGATCGGGCTGCGCGCATAAAGCCCCATCGCGCAGCTGCCGATGAAGCTGACCAGCACGGTCGCTGTCACGCCTGCCGAAAACGGGATGCCGGCATGAGCCAGGATCGAAGGATTGACGACGATGACATAGGACGCGGCCAGGAATGTCGTCAGGCCGGCCAGGATCTCGGTCCGCATCGTGGAGCCGAGCCTGGTGAATTGAAAATGGCGGTCGAGGACGGCGTGCAGCCAGGATGGCTGCGCGCCCGCTCTCGCTGAAATCTGCGGCTGGTAGTTCATGTATTCCTCCCCTTGTTGTCTGGTTCCGACGCGGCCAATTGGCCAAGGCCGGGCAGCGTTCCTCACTCCGCTGCCACGGCCCTTCCTTGTTCGAGGGTGGGCTCGAGATTGGGTTCGAGGATCGGCGACGTCACCGTCAGCTTGACGCAGTCGATCACCCCCAGATCGGTGATGGCGTAGTCGGGTATCGCGGTGATCTGCAGCACGAACATGTACATGAACGGCCACGGCAGATCGCAGCCGAGGCTGCGCGCCGCATCGTCGAGCCTGCCTTCGATGGCGGCCATTTCCTGAGGTTCGATGTCGGAGACGATGCCGCCGATCGGAAGATGGAGGAACTCGAGGATTTCTCCATCCTTGACCACCACCTGCCCGCCATTGTTGGCGATGAGATGATTGATGGCCACCGTCATGTCTTCGGGGCTGGTGCCGACGCAGATGATGTTGTTGTCGTCGGGTGCTGTCGAACTCGCCATGGCACCGGCCTTGAGGCCGAAGCCCGAGGTGAAGGCCACGGGCCGGTGCTGCGTCTTGCCATAGCGCTCGACAACGGTGACGTATTGGATGTTCTGGTCGAGATCGGCGAGCACCCGGCCGTTGCGCACCGGGAGCGTCACCTCGCGCTTTGTGCGGACAAAGACCTTTTCGGGTGTGACCGCAATCGCCATGGCCCGGGCGGAATTGCCTTCGCCCTCGTAGGGGACGGCAATGTCATCGACGGAGATCGGAGCAACCTTGATCGAGCGAAGCAGCCCTTCGCTGCGCGGCGGCGGCGACAGCTCGACCGCCATCTTGCCGTCCCGCGCCGCGACCGCACCGTTGGCGATCACCGCTTCGATGCGGAACTCGCGCAGGTCGTTGACAACAAGGATGTCGGCCGAGCGGCCGGGCGAAATCGATCCGACCTTCTCGTCGATCCTGAGCGCATCGGCACCGTTGATCGTTGCCATCTGGATCGCCGCCATCGGCGAGATGCCCATCGCGATCGCCATGCGCACCATGTTGTCGAGATGGCCGCGGACAAGGATGTCGCTTGCCACCACGTCGTCGGTGCAGAAGCTGATGCGGCGCAGGGCTTTCACGCCCATCTCGGTGACGATGCGCAGATTGTCGGATAGGAAATGCGAAATCGACGACTCGCGCACCACCACATGCATGCCGGCGCGCAGCTTCTCCAGCATCTCCTCCGGCGAATAGCTTTCATGGTCGGCGCGCACGCGTGCCTGCTGGTAGCCGTTGAGCCTTGCACCGCGCGTCATCGGGCAGCAGCCGAGCACCGGAAGCCGGCTCTTTTCGGCGATTTCGAGCGCCTTCATCACATCCGGATCTTCTTCCTGGATGAATTCGCGCACCGTCTCCCAGATGCCGACGCATTCGGGCCAGTGATGGGTCGCGGCATGGTCGGCCGGCCCGAAATAATGACCGACGGTCGAGCGCGGCATGGTGTAGGGCGTCTTGCAGGGCGCGCCCCAGAACACCTTCAGCGGCGTCTGCTTGGCCTCGTCGAGGAACTCACGTGCCGCCGCGGGACCACCGACCACGATGATCTGGTCGAGCCCGGTGACGATCGAGGTCGTGCCGAGCGGCACCACGGCCTTGGCGAAGCTGGTGATCGACAGTTTCGAGCATTCGACGTGAAGATGGCCATCGATCATGCCGGGGCAGAGGTACTTCCCCGATGCGTCGACGATCTCGGTGTCGGGGCCGATGTGATCGGAGATGTCGCCAACGGCGATGATGCGGTTGCCGTAGACGGCGATGTCGGCCTGGTAGATTTCCTCCGACACGACGTTGACCAGCCTGCCGCCACACACCGCCAATGTCGCCTTGGCTTCCCGCCCCGACGCCGCACGTATGAATTCCCTGATATCAGTCAATCGAACCTCCCTGGTTGATGGGAGTATTTCGAGCCGATGCCGTTTACACAATTGGCCGAAGTCGGCTATTTATTGGACAGATCATCCAATGGATTGGACGAAATATGGACCTCTCGGTCATCGACTGTTTCGTGAAGGTCGCCGACGCGCGCTCGATCTCAGCGGCATCACGGCTTCACCGGCTGCCCAAATCGACACTCAGCCATCGCATCCGGCAGCTGGAGGACGAGTTCGGCATGGAGCTGTTCGTCCGCGAGGGTCATCATCTCCACGTCACCGATGCCGGCTCGGAGCTTTTGCGCCACGCCAGGCGCATCCAGGCCAGTTGCGAGGACGCAGCGACCGCCCTTGCCGAAATGCGCCAGGAGGTGGCCGGCACGCTGCGCGTCGGCTCGACCGGCGAGTTCGGCACGACCATCACCTCGGAACTGCTTTATGCCTTCCGCCAGCAATATCCGCAGGTCAATCTCGATGTCGTTTTCCTGACCTCGCGCCAGCCCTTCTCCGATGTGACCGAACAGGCCTTGGACGGCATCTTCCATTGGGGCGAGCCGTCAGATGTCGACTACATCAGCCGCCGCCTGTCGACAGCGTCCTACGGGCTCTACGCCAGCCCCGACTATCTCGCCCGCCATGGCACGCCTGAGACGACCGACGAACTGGGCGCGCATCGCGGGCTGATCTTCCGTCAGCCGACACGGCCGCAATCCTGGTATCTGGCGCAGAACGGGCGAAGCGAGATCGACATCCTGCCGGCCGCCAATTGCATCGCCAACGACTACTGGACGCTCAAATATTTCGCCGTCGCCGGCGAGGGCCTGGCCTATCTGCCGGGGTTTTTCGTCGAGACCGAGTGCGAGAACGGCATTCTTGTTCCGGTGTTGCCGCAATGGCGGTCGCCGGAAACGGCGATCAATCTCATCTATTCGCGCCGCCGCCACGTCTCGCGCCGCTTCAAGGCCTTTGTCGAATTCTGCATCGAATTCTACCGTGGCCGCGAAGGTAAGCGCATCCCGCGCTATTATGTCGAGAAGGTCGGCTGAAACAGACCCATGCCAGGCTGAGGCCGAAGCCAAAACCGCCGGCAAATTCGGCTGTACAAGCCAAAAGAAGTGAAATATATTTCAACATATGAATTTTATTGACTCATCGTTGAGACCCTGTAATCTCCACATCGTCGGCTTTCGGGAGGAAGTCCGGCGGCAATCAATCCACATAGCGGCGCCTCGGGCGGCCGCGACGGTCATTGAGGATGGCTTCGGCCAAGGGAGGAAACTTGCGCAAATTTTTGAGCACGCTCGCAATCGCGGCGGCTGCGTCGACCTGTTTGGCTTCGACCCAGGCGCTTGCCGAAACCGCCAACCCGTTCAAGTGCGAGCCGGGTGAAAAATACGTCATGAACGTCATGGTCTCGGGCGTCGAATACTGGTTCCCGGTCTACGAGATGTTCAAGCAGGCCGGCCAGCAGTTCGGCTGCGAGACGGAATATACCGGCACGCCCGAATACGACGTCAACAAGCAGATCGCCACCTTCGACCAGGCGCTGGCCCAGAAGCCAGCCGGCATCCTTGTCCACCCGATGAACTCCGACCCGTTCATCGAGCCGATCAACCGCGCCATCGAGCAGGGCACCGCGGTGGTCACCTTCGCCGCCGACTCGCCCAATTCCAAGCGCGTCTCCTTCATCACCTCGGACAATCTGGCCGAAGGCACCTATGCCGCAGACGCCGTTGCCAAGGCGATGGACGGCAAGGGCGAGTATGCCGTGCTGGAAAACCCCGGCCAGGACAACCACGACAAGCGCGTCTCGGCCTTCATCGCCCGCATGGAAGCCAAGTGGCCCGACATGAAGCTGGTCGGCCGCGCGGCCTCGAACCAGGATCCGACCAAGGCCTATCAGGCCGTGCTCTCCCTGGCGCAGGCGCATCCCGACCTCGGCGCGGTCTTCATGCCGGAAGCCAACTCCGCCATCGGTGCTGCCCAGGCGGCCAAGGAAGGCGGCGGCAAGATCAAGGTCATGCTCGCCGACGTCAACGCCAAGATCCTCGACATGATCAAGGCCGGCGAGATCTACGGCTCGGTCAACCCCAACCAGGGCATGCAGGGCTACATGGGCTTCATGCTTCTGTGGCTGGCCAAGCACCCAGACCTGATCGACCCGATGAACGACACCAAGCGTTCGGGTGCCAACGGCATGAGCGTGCCCTTCGTCGACAACGGCTTCTCCATCGTCACAGCCGAAAACGCCGACGACTTCTATTGGGACAAGTATCTCAAGCGCCGCGGCACCAAGGGCATCGAGGAATAAGCTCGTCCCCGGCCTTTCACGGCAGAAAACCCGGAAGGGGGCCTTGGTCCCCTTCCCCTTTGCAGCGCCCATCGCAGGAGCATGGCGTGACTGAGACGCCCATTCTTGAAATACGCGGCCTGTCCAAGGCGTTCGGGCCGGTAAAGGCGCTCAGCGACGTGCAATTTTCGCTCAGGCGCGGCGAGATCCACGCGCTGTGCGGCGAAAACGGTGCCGGCAAATCAACGCTGATGAACATGATCGCCGGCGTGCTGCAGCCCGACCGCGGCGAGATCCTGATCGACGGCACGGCTGTTTCGATCCCTTCGCCTGCGGCAGCCCAGCGCCTCGGCATCGCACTCGTCCACCAGGAGATCGCGCTCTGCCAGGACGCGACGGTCGCCGAAAACATCTACATGGCCGCGATCAACGCGCGGCGCGCACCGCTGATGAATTTCAACAAGCTTCATGCCGACGCGCAGAAGGTGATGGACCTGCTTGCGCCCATTCCGGTGCGCACCAAGGTCGCCGACCTTTCCATTTCCAACCAGCAGCTCGTCGAGATCGCCAAGGCGCTGACGCTCGACTGCAAGGTGCTGATGCTCGACGAACCCACCGCGGCACTGACCGAAGGCGAAGCGCAACGGCTGTTTGGCATCGTGCGCGGCCTCAGGGATCGCGGCATCTCGGTGGTCTATATCAGCCATCGCATGGCCGAGATCTTCTCGCTGTGCAACCGCATCACCGTCTTCCGCGACGGCCACTATGTCGCCACCGACCCGATCGCCGAAAGCTCACCCGACGACGTCGTGCGCAAGATGGTCGGCCGCGAGATCACCCAGCTCTATCCCGACAAGCTGGCGCCGCTGGAACCCGGCCGCCTGCTGCTTTCGGTCGAAGGCCTTTCAGACGGCGACCGCTTCGCTGACGTGAACCTGCAACTGCGCGCCGGCGAAATCCTCGGCATCGGCGGCCTGATAGGTGCTGGCCGCAGCGAGATCGCCCAGACCATCTGCGGCCTGAGACCGGCGACTTCAGGAACCGTCGCGCTCGACGGCACGGTACTTCGCATCCGCAACTACAGCGACGCCGTCAAGGCCGGCCTCGTCTACCTCTCGGAAGACCGCAAGGGTTCCGGCGTGTTCCTCGACATGCCGATCGCGGCAAACGTCTCCGCGCTTGACCTTGGCAAGCTGACCGGTTCGCTCGGCCTGCTCGACCGCAAGGCGGAAGACCGCCAGGCCACCGACCTGACCAAGCGCCTCGGCGTGCGCATGGCCGGCATCGACGCCAGGGTGTCGACGCTCAGCGGCGGCAACCAGCAGAAGGTGGCGATCGCCAGGCAGCTGTCGATCGACCCCAAGGTCATCATCATGGACGAGCCGACGCGCGGCATCGATGTCGGCGCCAAGGTCGAGATCCATCGCCTGTTGCGCCAGCTTGCCGCCAAGGGCGTCGGCATCGTCGTCATTTCCTCGGAGCTGCCGGAGCTGATCGGCCTGTGCGACCGCGTCATGGTGGTGCGCGAAGGCCGGATCGCCGGCGAGCTTGGCGCCGACGAACTCGGCGAAGAAGCCATCATCATGCTCGCATCGGGCGTCCAGAATTCGTCCAATCAAGAAAAGCAGGCCCAAAATGTCGCCTAGAGAAACGGGAGAAACCCTGATGCACGCCGAGATCAAGGCACCCGATGGCAGCGGGCGCATCAACTTCGCCCGCCTCGCCTCGATGCGCGAAGCCGGCCTGATCGTCATCATCCTGGCGCTGTGCATCGCCATGAGCTTTGCCTCGCCGCACTTCCTGACATGGGGCAATTTCCGCGCCATGCTGATGAGCTTCTCGATCGAGGGCATCGTCGTCGTCGGCATGACCATCCTGCTGATCGTCGGCGGCATCGACCTGTCGGTCGGCTCGGTGGTGTGTTTCTCGATGGTCGTCTCGGGCGCATTGTTCCTCGCCGGGCTCGACCCGTGGACAGCAAGCCTGATCGGCATCGGCGTCAGCGCCCTGATCGGTGCCGCCATGGGCTTCTTCGTCACCATTGTCGGCTTGAACCACTTCATCACCTCGCTTGCGGCGATGGTCATCGTGCGCGGCCTGTGCCTGGTCATCACCAAGGGCACGCCGCTGTCGCTGTTCACCTTGCCGCCCGCCTTCAAGGCCATCGGCCAGGGCAGCTTCCACGGCCTGCCCTATGTCATCATCATCTTCGTCGTCGTCGTTGCGATCTTCGACTTCCTGCTGCGTCGCGCCACCGCCTTCCGCAAGGTGTTCTACACCGGCTCCAACGAGAAGGCGGCGCAGTTCTCCGGCATCAAGACCAAGCAGGTGAAATTCTGGGTGACGGTGCTGTGCTCGACCCTCGCAGGCCTTGCCGGCGTCATCTACATGGCCCGCTTTGGCGCAGCAACGCCGACCTTTGGCGCCGGCATGGAGCTCAACATCATCGCAGCAGCCGTGATCGGCGGCGCCTCGCTCAACGGTGGCTCCGGCACCATCTTCGGCGCCATCCTCGGCATGGCGCTGCTGTCGGTGGTCACCAGCTCGCTGATCCTGCTCGACGTGTCCGTCTACTGGCAGGACATGATCAAGGGCTGCATCCTGCTCGCCGCCGTCTCCATCGACCACTTCCTGCACCGCAAGAAGTCCTGAGCAGGCGAGACGACATCATGGCACCCCCGAACACCCGCGACGACATATCGACCGTCCGCCAGATGCACCAGGCGCTCGTGCTGCATTATGTCGAAGGCAAAACCCAGGCCGACATCGCCCGGGAACTCGGCATCTCGCACGCCACCGTCAACCGGCTGATCAAGCGCGGCCACCAGCTCGGCCTCGTCGAGATCAAGATCAAGTCGCCGATCGACCATCTCGTCGACATCGAAGCACGTCTTGTTGCACTCGGCGGCATCGAACGCGCCGTGGTCGTGCCATCGGTATCGGACAATCCGCAGACCGCCTTGCAGCGTGTCGGCGAAGCGGCGGCCAGCCTGCTGCTCGACACCATCAAGGACGGCGACACCATCTCGATCACTGGCGGCAAGGGCGTCAGCGCGCTTGTTGCCGGGCTGAAGCCCGGCCGCCGCTACGACGTCGAGGTCATCCCGGCAACCGGCCTCGTCCAGGGCAAGCACTACACCGACGTCAATCACGTCGCGTCGCTGATGGCCGACAAGCTCGGCGGCCGCGCCTACCAGGTCCATGCGCCGCTGTTTGCCGACACGCCGGAGCAGCGCGAGATGCTGATGGGCGTGCGCTCGGTCGCCGACGTCTTCCGCAAGGCGCGCGAGGCCGATGTCGCGGTCGTCGGCATCGGCTCGATCCTGACCGACGACTCCAGCTATTACGACCTGCATCCGTCCTCGAGCGCCGACCGCCGCGCCATCGAGCAGTCGGGCGCATCAGGCGAATTGCTCGCCCACCTCATCGACCACAATGGCAAGCTCTGCAGCTACGCGCTCAACCGTTCACTGGTGTCGCTGACACTGGACGAATTCGCCACCATCCCGCGTTCGATCGGCATCGCCAGCGGCCCGAGCAAGGCAGCGCCGATCCTCAGCGCCATGCGCGGCAGCCATCTCGACACCATCGTCACCGACGAGGCGACAAGCCTCCAGATTCTCGACCTTGCCGAACAGGAGGCAGCATGAGCTCCCGACAAATCCAACGCCGCATCGGCCGCTCCGACGTCTCCGCATCGGCCGTAGGCCTCGGCACCTGGGCGATTGGCGGCTGGATGTGGGGCGGTACCGACGAGCAGGCCTCGATCCGTGCCATCGAAGCCTCCATTGAAGCAGGCATCAGCCTGATCGACACCGCGCCCGCCTATGGCCTCGGCCGCAGCGAAGAGATTGTCGGCAAGGCGATCAGGGGCAAGCGCGACAAGGTCGTCATCGCCACCAAATGCGGGCTCAATTGGCACTCCGGCAAGGGCAACCACTTCTTCGACCAGGATGGCAAGCCGGTGCACCGCTATCTCGGCGCCGACGGCATCGCCCATGAGCTCGAGCAGAGCATGCGCCGCCTCGGCACCGACTACATCGACCTCTACATCACCCATTGGCAGGACCCGACGACGCCGATCACTGACACCATGGCGACGCTCGAAAAGCTCAAGGCGGAAGGAAAAATCCGCGCCATCGGCGCTTCCAATGTCAGCGCCGAGGACCTCGAGAACTATGTCGCCGCCGGCCAGATCGACGCGATTCAGGAACGCTATTCGATGATCGACCGCGAGATCGAACAGACCCTGCTGCCGATCACGCAGCGCAACGACGTCGCCACGCTCAGCTACTCCTCGCTGGCGCTCGGCCTGCTGACAGGCATGATCGACCCGTCGCGCGAATTCAGCGGCGACGACCAGCGCAAGGGCAATCCGCGCTTCTCCGCCGCCAACCGGCAGAAGGTGGCAAACCTCAAGCTCGCCATCGCCCCGATCGCCGAACAGCACAAGGCGTCAATGGCCCAGATCGTCATCGCCTGGACACTCGCCCAGCCCGGCATCACTTTCGGCCTGTGCGGTGCGCGCAATGCCGAACAGGCGATCGACAATGCCCGGGCCGGCGAGATCACGCTTGGCGCGGACGAACTGGCAATCATCGACACGGCAATCGCCACGCATCTCACCTCCATGGATGCCTGAGCGAAAAGGCACAGCCCACATGAACCGCAACGACACACTCGCCGCTCTGCGGGAGCGGCCCGATATTGCCGTGCTTGTGATAGGCGGCGGCATCAACGGCATCTCGGTGTTCCGGGAGCTGGCCCTGCAAGGCATCGACGTCGTGCTCGCCGAGAAGGGCGACTATTGCTCGGGCGCCAGCGCGGCGCTGTCGCGCATGGTGCATGGTGGCTTGCGCTATCTCGAAAACGGCGAGTTCAAGCTGGTGCGGGAATCGCTGGTCGAGCGCGACCGGCTGCTGAAGAACGCACCGCATTATGTCGCGCCGCTGCCAACGACGGTGCCGATCTTCGACACCTTTTCCGGCATCGCCAATGGTGCCGTCCGCTTTCTTGGCCTGACGCGTAATCCCAGCCGTCGCGGCGCGCTGGTGATCAAGGCCGGCCTGACCATGTACGACCTGTTCACGGCAGCGAGGCGGTTGATGCCGAAGCACCGCTTCCGGGGGCGCGCCGAAACCCTCAAGGCATGGCCTGCGATCAATCCCGACATCCGCAGCTCAGCCACCTATTACGACGCCTGGGTCAGCCGTCCCGAGCGCCTCGGCCTGGAAATGCTGTTCGACGCCATGGCATCGGGCCCAACCGCGCGCGCCCTGAACTACGCCACCGTCGCCGCATCTGACGACGGCCTTGTCCTCACTGACAGCTTGACCGGTGAGGTGCTGCCGGTCCGCCCGAAACTGATCATCAACGCCACCGGCGGCTGGATCGACCTGACCAACAAGGCCATCGGCGCTTCAGCACCGCGCATGATGGGCGGCACCAAGGGTTCGCACCTGATCGTCGACAACGCCGAACTGCATGACGCGCTTGGCGGCCACATGGTCTATTACGAAAACGAGGATGGGCGCATCTGCATCCTGTTTCCTTATCTCGGCAAGGTGCTGATCGGCTCGACCGACATCCGCGTCGACGATCCCGACCAGGTCCGCTGCGACGACGACGAGCGCAGCTACATCCTGCAGTCGCTCGCCTTCGTGTTCCCCTCGATCGCCATTGCCGACAGCGAGATCGTCTTCCGCTTCTCCGGCGTGCGTCCCTTGCCCGCCAGCGACGACAGCTTCACCGGACGCATCCCGCGTGATCATTTCTGCGAGTTCGTGGAGCCAAGCGGCGACCTGCCGGCAACTCTGTGCATGATCGGCGGCAAGTGGACGACCTTCCGCTCCTTCGGCGAGATGGCGGCCGACATGGCGCTGGAGCGGCTTGGCCTCAAGCGCAGCACCGGCACCGAAGATCTCGCCATCGGCGGCGGACGCGACTTTCCCGCCGACCCGGAAAAATGGTGTGTCGCCTTTGGCGCCAAGCATGGCGTGCCAGCCGAACGCGCAAAAGTGCTGCTTGAGCGCTACGGCACTTCGGCGGTGGATTTCATAGCCGACCTCGCCTCTGACCCGATGCTGGCCGGATCGACCTACTCCACAGGCGAGATCCGCCTGATCGTCGCGCGCGAGCAGGTCGAATGCCTGGCCGACATCTTCCTGCGCCGCACCACCATCGCCATTTCGGGCGGCCTCAGCCTTGCCCTCATCGAGGCCGTGCTCGACATCCTGGCCGATTGCAAAGGCTGGAGCACGGCCCAGGCAACCGACGAACGCACAGCCTTCCTAGCCTTGCTCGCCCGCCAGCACGGCATTTCCATTTCCGATCTCTCCCAGACGAACGACACAAGGAGCGCCCTATGCGCCTGAACCACAAAGTCCGCATGAACCGGCTCTTCACGGGCGGCCGCTGCCTCGACGTCGCCATCGATCACGGCGTCTGCAACGAGCCGAGCTTTCTCAACGGGCTCGAAGACATGGCTGGCGTGGTCGCCCAGTTGGTCAAGGCCGGCCCCGACGCCATCCAGATGAACTATGGCCAGGCCGACCTGCTGCAGGCGGTGCCGGGTAAGGACAAGCCGGCGCTGGTCATGCGCATCGACATGGGCAACCCCTACAACAAGATCCGCCACCGGGCGATGTGGGCGGTGCTGCAGAACGAGGCCGAGCCGCTGCTCGGCGCCATCGAGATGGATGCGGCCTGCGTCGTCGTCAACCTGTTCATGCTGCCCGACGAGCCGGACCTGTTTCGCCAGTGCGTCCAGAACATCGCCCGTGTCCGCGCCGACTGCGAGAAATACGGCCTGCCGCTGATGATCGAGCCGCTGGCCATGCTGCCGGTCGACCAGAGCGGCGGCTACATGGTCGACGGCGACGCCGAAAAGATCGTCACCCTGACGCGGCTCGCCCGCGAGATGGGCGCCGACATCATCAAGGCCGACCCGACCACCGATCCCAACGACTTCCACCGTGTCGTCGAGGCAGCGCGCTGCCCGGTGCTTGTCCGTGGCGGCGGCAAGGAAGACCTGCGCGCCGTGTTCGACAAGTCGGCAGCACTGATGGCGCAGGGCGCGATGGGGATGGTCTATGGCCGCAATATCTACCAGCATGCCAATCCGAGCGCTGTCGTGCGCGGACTGATGGCGATCATCCACGACGGTGCGGATGGTGCCACGGCCTTCGACCTGTACAAGCAGGCCTAGGTCAGCGGCATCGGGAGGAGCCAAATGGGCACGTATATTCTCGGCCTCGATGCGGGCAACACCGTCATCAAGGCGATCATCTTCGACCTGTCGGGGCGCGAACTCGCGCTCGCCGCCCGTGACGGCCACTCCTGCATGCCGAAGCCAGGCCATGTCGAGCGCGACCTCGACGAGCTCTGGCGCAACGCGGTCGCCGTCATCGGCGAGTGCATCGACCAGGCCGGCATCGACCCAAGCGAGATCGTCGCCATCGGCTGCGCCGGGCATGGCAACGGCCTCTACGCGCTCGACCGTGACGGTGCACCGCTGGTCGGCATCCAGTCGCTCGACACGCGCGCTGTCGGCATCGTCGACGAATGGGCTCGACACGATGTCGGCGAGCGCACCTATGTCCATTGCCTGCAAAAGCCGTGGGCAGCACAGACGCCGACCCTGCTCGCCTGGATCAAGCGCCATGCGCCGGAGCTTTTCAGCCGCATCGGCACGGTGTTCCTGTGCAAGGATTTTGTCGTCAACCGGCTCACCGGCGCGCGCTCGACCGACACGTCAGACATGTCGGGCTGCGGCCTGCTGCAGATGCCCGGCCGCCGCTACGACCACGACCTGCTCGCCGCCTATGGCCTCGGCGACTGCATGGAGCTTTTGCCGCCGGTGCTGGAGTCGGCCGAGATCGCCGGCCACGTCACACCGGAGGTCGCGGCACTCACCGGCCTGCGCGCCGGCACGCCCGTCGTCGCCGGGCTGTTCGACGTCGTCGCCAGTGCCGTCGGCTCCGGCGTCACCCGCACCGGCGCGGCTTCGATCATCGCCGGCACCTGGAGCGTCAACCAGGTCATCACGGACGAACCGATCCGCGACCCCTCGATCTTCATGCTCTCGACCTTCGACCCCAGCCGCTATCTGGCGATCGAATCGAGCGCGACGTCGGCCGCGAATCTCGAATGGATCGTTCGCGAGTTCCTCGAACACGGACATGACGCCAGCGCCTCGCCGTTCGAACTGTGCAGCGAACTCGTCGCCTCGGTCGATCCCAACAGTGACATCCCGATCTACCACCCGTTCCTCTACGGCTCGCAGCAGAACGGCCACGCCCGCGCCGGCTTCTACGGCATCGCCGGCTGGCACACGCGCGCCCACATGCTGCGCGCTTTGTTCGAAGGCGTCGCCTTCGAGCACAGGCGCCACGTCGAAACCTTGCGCAAGGCGGGCGCGGTCTTCGACGAGGTCATATTGTCGGGCGGCGGCTCGCGCAGTGCCATCTGGCCGCAGATCTTCGCCGACGTGCTTGGCGTTCCCGTCACCGTGGCGCGCAGCCGCGAGACCGGTGCGCTCGGTGCGGCGATTGCGGCGGCTAGCGGCGTCGGCATCTTTGCAGACTACAGCGCCGGCGCGACCGCAATGACGGCGGCAGCCCGGCACTATACGCCTAATGGCGCGATTGCCCCTGTGTATTCCAGGCGCTATCGCCTGTATGGCGAGATCAACCAGGCGATGACGCCGATCTGGCAGCGCATCGCCCCCGAACAGGCATCCGGGCAGGCGCAATCGTGACCGAAGTTTCGTCCTCATTTGGTGACTACGACTACGTCATCGTCGGTGCCGGCTCCGCCGGCTGCGTGCTCGCCAACCGGCTGTCAGCCGATCCCAAAAACCGCGTGCTTTTGCTCGAAGCCGGCGGCTCCGACCGCTACCACTGGGTCAACATCCCGATCGGCTACCTCTACTGCATGGGCAACCCACGCACCGACTGGCTGATGAAGACCGAGCCGGAAGCCGGCCTCAACGGCCGCAGCCTCAACTATCCCCGCGGCAAGGTGCTGGGCGGCTGCTCGTCGATCAACGGCATGATCTACATGCGCGGCCAGGCCGCCGACTATGATGGCTGGCGCCAGGCCGGCAATGTCGGCTGGGGCTGGGACGACGTGCTGCCCTACTTCCTGAAGTCGGAGGATTATCATGGCGGCAACAGCGCCATGCATGGTGCGGGCGGCGAGTGGCGCATCGAAAAGCAGCGCCTGTCCTGGCCGATCCTCGACGCCTTCCGCGACGCCGCCGAAGAACTCGGCATACCGCGCACCGATGACTTCAACACCGGCACCAATGAAGGCTCCGGCTATTTCGAGGTCAACCAGAAGAGGGGCGCGCGCTGGAACACTTCCAAGGCATTCCTGCGCGGCATAACCGATCGCCAGAACCTGCGTGTAGTCACCGGTGCCGAGACCGAGCGGCTGACCTTCGACGGCCGTCGCATCACCGGCCTTGTCTTCCGCAAGGACGGGCAACTGCACCAGGTCAAGTCAGGCCAGACCATCCTCGCCGCCGGCGCCATCAATTCACCGAAGCTCCTCGAACTCTCCGGCGTCGGCCGCCCCGAGCTGCTCTCACGCCTCGGCATCGAAATCCGCCACGCCTTGCCGGGCGTCGGCGAAAACCTGCAGGACCATCTGCAGATCCGCACCGTGTTCAAGGTGACGGGTGCGGCCACGCTCAACCAGCGCTACCACAATCTGTTCAGCCGTGCGGCCATGGGTCTCGAATATGCGGTCAAGCGCAGCGGCCCGCTGTCGATGGCGCCGAGCCAGCTCGGCATCTTCGCCAAAAGCGATCCGCGCCTCGAAACGCCCGACCTCGAATATCATGTCCAGCCGCTCAGCACCGACCGGCTCGGCGAGCCGCTGCACCGCTATCCCGCGGTCACCGTGTCCGTCTGCAACCTGCGCCCGGAAAGCCGGGGAACCGTGCACATGGCATCAGCCGATCCCAGCGCGGCGACAAAGATCCAGCCGAACTACCTCTCCACCGACGGCGACCGCAACACCGCCGTCGCCTCGCTGCGCCATGTCCGCCGCCTGATGAAGGCCAAGGCCGTCGCGCGCTTTGCACCTGAGGAAATGCTGCCCGGCACGCAATACGACAGCGACGAAGACCTGCTCCGCAAGGCCGGCGACATCGGCACGACCATCTTCCACCCCGTCGGCACCTGCAAGATGGGCGCAGACAACATGGCCGTTGTCGACGACCGGCTGCGCGTGCACGGGCTCGAGGGGCTTCGGGTGGTCGACGCCTCGATCATGCCGACAATCGTCTCCGGCAACACCAATTCGCCTGTCATCATGATCGCCGAGCGGGCAGCCGAAATGATCCTCAGGGATCGCCGCACCTAGCCGGATCCAAAAAAATTCTGCGGAGGTAACGCTGCGGCCCTCGACCTTGATGGCAAAAAAGATGCCAAGGGGATTTGGGTAAAGGCCGTAACTGTCTTTACAGTCGATAGGCCGCACCGGGCCCGATCTACTCAACTGCACTCGGCCGTGCCTGGCATGTCGGATGGCACACTGATCTTAGACTTGCGCGATGGGTTGCAGCGCGGCGACCTTGGACGCATGTGCTACCGCGCGCCAGGTCGCCAAGGTGCCGCGCGCTTCTAGCGGCGTCGACATGCGCGTTCATGTTGACTACGCTACTCATGTATTGCTGCAGCCTGCCTGGCCCCGGCACGCAGCTTCAGCTTCCAAGGAGTGCCCCCCGTGAAGTCCCCTCATTTCGCATCTGCCAGCGCCGCCATGGTCGGTGAGCACGGTTTCGCTGCGCGTGCTCAACAGCCTCGACCCGCCCGACGCCGCCGTCCTCGGCAAGGCCCGTGTCTTCGAGGGCGCCGCCTAGCCGAATGGTCGCAATTCACACACCGCTGCCAACAAAAAGCCCCGCTGTTGCGGGGCTTTTGCGTTGTCGGGTGTTGTTGCGGCGATGGCGGTGCCTACGACCGTGGCTTTTCCTTCTTGGGATCGTAGTGGGCGAAAGGCACGATCCTGGCCGGCAGGCGCTTTTGCTGGCCGTCGAGCTTGCCGATCTCGACTTCGGTGCCAACATTGGCGTGGGTTGCGTCGACGCGGGCGAGCGCGATGTTTTTGCCCAGCACCGGCGAACGCATCGACGAGGTGACGATGCCGATCTGGGCGCGGCCGATATGGACGCAGTCGCCATGGCCGACAGCGACGTTGCTATCGATGTCGAGGCCGACAAGCTTGTGGATCGGGTTGTCCTTGCGCCTGATCAGCGCCTCGCGGCCGATGAAGTCGTCGGTCTTGGTCTTGAGCGGCACGGTGAAGCCGATGCCGGCTTCAAACGGGTCGGTCTGGTCGGAGAACTCGTAATTGGCAAAGATCAGCCCGGCCTCGATGCGCACCATGTCGAGCGCGGCAAAGCCCATCGGCTTGAGCCCATGCGGCTGGCCCGCTTCCCACACCGCGTCGAAGACCTTTTCGGCATCGCGCGGATGGCACCAGACCTCGTAGCCGAGTTCGCCGGTGTAGCCGGTGCGTGACACGACGACCGGCACGCCGGTGGCATCGCCGATGCGGCCGATGGTGAAGCGGAACCATTCGAGCTCCGACAGCGCCGGCTGGTGCGGCGGCGTCCAGACGATCTCTTTCAGGATGTCGCGGCTGTTGGGGCCCTGGACGGCGATGTTGTGCATCTGGTCGGTCGAGGAGCGCACCAGCACCTTGAGCCCGAGTTTCTCCGCCTGCTCGCGCAGCCAGACGCCGGAATAGTCGTCGCCGCAGATCCAGCGGAAATTGTCCTTGCCCAGCCTGAGCAAGGTGCCGTCGTCGATCATGCCGCCATGCTCGTAGCACATGGCGGTGTAGACGACCTGGCCGATACCGAGCTTCTTGACGTCGCGGGTCAGCGTGTACTGCAGCAGGGCTTCGGCATCCGGGCCGGTGACCTCGAACTTGCGCAGTGCGGAAAGATCCATCACCACCGCCTTTTGGCGGCAGGCCCAGTATTCCTCGATGGCGCCCTCCTTGGCGAATTCCTGCGGCAGCCAGAAGCCCTTGTATTCGATGAAGTTGCGGGTGTGCTTGGCAAAGCTTGAATGGAAGGCGGTCTCGCGGGTCATCTTGGCTTCAGCCTCCGGGGTCGTGCGTCGGGCGATCGCGCGCTGGAATGTGGTGTTGCCGGAATAGGTCCGGACGTGGATGTCGGTGAGGTTCCAGCCATTGGCCGGCGTGGTGTCGTCAGGGCAGGCCGAGGACACGCAGACGATGTCGGTCAACGCCCTGAGCAGCACATGGTCGCCCGGCCGCGACCAGGGTTCGTCGGAGAACATCACGCCATGCGCATCGATGCCGGTGTTGAAGAAGAAGTTGACCGCCATCCAGCCGGCGCGGGCATTGACGCCATGCGGGGTCAGCGCGCCGTTGAAATTCTCGGAACAGTTGATGTGGCCGGGATAACCGATGTCGTCGTAATATTTGGCGTAGCAGGCAAGCGCGAAAGCATCGTGGCGGCCGCAGGTGTCCTGCACGACCTCGACAAGCGGCTCGAAATCCTGATCGTAATATTTGGCATGCAGGCCGGGCATCGGATAGGCGTGGCCCATCAGCGAACGCGTCGCGGTAACGTCGAGGGCGAGGTCGCGGCCCTTGTCGAGCTTGCGCGCCGAAAAGCACTGGAAGTCGGTGCACTGGCGGCCGTCGACATCGATGATCTGGATGTAGTCGCCGGCCTTGACGAAATAGCTCTCCGCCGTCTTCGACCTGACCCTGAGATCGAGCACCGGATCGGCGAGCGGATCTGGCAGGTCGAAACCGACAGGGGCAGTACGCACCGTCGCGCGCCTGACCATCACCACAAGGGGTGTCGCCGTGTCATGGCTGTCGATCGCCATCGGCGCACCGGGCGCGGCAATGACCAAAGAACCGGCGCGGGCAACGGTGAAGCTTTCCTCAACACCGGCAGGCGTGCCGCCATCGAAGAAGCGCACGGCTTCCGCCCGTCCGAGATCGAGCTTGCGGCGGGCGAGGCCTGAGCGGAACTTCTGCAAGCTGTCGTCGCCGTCGACCAGCAGCGCCTTCAGTCCTGACGCATCGCTGTTCGAACGCGTGCCCAGAATACCCGGATCGGCCCGTCCCTGCGCATCGAACGCCACCAGCTCGCAAGCCTGGCCGCCTTCGAGATTGCGCACGCTCACCGTGTCGCCGGCCTCGACGTCAACAAGCACCGCACTGCGGCCCGGCACGTGGTAACGCTCCATCCCAGGCACAAGCAGCCCAGGCTGAAGGATCAGGCTCGGACGCGGGGGGCCGGCCGTCACGGCAGGGTATGCCTCAGCACTCATCACCATCACCGCCTCCTCGCAGCAATCCTGAGATCGTAAAGCTCAAGCTATCCCGTGGCTGTGAACCAGTCCGCCGAGATAAGTGAAAATCGCCATGCCAAATGTGAAAAGTTGTGACTGAAGCTACTGGACCTCGAAGGTCGGCTTGAACCAGGCTGGCGCAAGGCTGCGCTCGAGGTCGAGCGACTGCACGTTGGTCCGGTCGATCACCTCGACGGGTGGCCCGACATGGCGGTAGCGCAGCGTGCCTTCGATCGCCCGGATCGCCTGGTCGATGGCGATGCGGCCCTGCAGCGGCGGTGAGTCAGTAGGTGCTGCGACCACCTTGCCCCGGTTGATCTCGCGGAACGTGCCGTGGGTGAAATAGTCGGCCAGGATCTGGACATGGTTGGCGCGGCCTTGCGCCCTCAGGATGCTGACAGCCGCATCGGCGGTCGGCGCGCTGCCGACGATGTAGTCGATGTCGGGATTGGCTTCGAGCAGTTCCTCGATCAGCAAGAGCTGGATCTCGACACCGGTGTCGCCCCATTTGACGGCGGCGATGTTGGCCGAACTGTGCTCCAGCGCGCCCCGGAAGCCGGCCTCGACGAACTTGACCCAGCCCGCGCCCTTGGGCCCCGGAAACCAGGCGACGCTGACCGGCATCGAACCTGTCGGGTGCAGCCGCGCGAGATAGGCGCCGATCGACTGGCCCATCTCCTCCCACGAAACACCCGACTTGGCGGCAATGCCGGCGTCGTCGATGTCGTTGACCGCGGCAATCACCGGCATGCGCTTGGCAATTTCCCTGATCGTCGGCGTCAGGCCCTCATAGGACACGGTGCCGACGATCAGCGCATCGGCATTGGCGCTGCAGGTGCGGATCTGCTCGATCTGGCGCTCGAGATTGGGATAACCACCGGCCTCGACCACGGTCAGCTTGACGCCGGCCGAGCGCGCCTGCTCGACCATGCCGTAGTTGACGCTGACCCAGTACGAATCCTTGAGATGCGGGTAGGACGCGCAGATGCGCCACGGCTTTGCCGCCTTGGCGACCGGCTGGTAGTCGATGACGGTCGGCCGCCTGGAATAGTCGAAGGGCGGCTCCCAGGCATTGAGTTTCCAGCTGGTCACTGCCTCGGCCGCAACAGCGGAATGGCCGCTGCCGAGCGCCAGGCACGCAGCGGTCAGCAGGTTCAGGCACTGATGGCGGGTGCGGGAAATCATCGCCATACGCTAGACAGCTTCCGCTTGCTGCGCAAACCATGGTTATATGAGCCATGCTTCATAGGTTCGGCATCGGCGGGAGGCTGTTCCTCGCCTTCTTGTGCATCACTGCGCTCTCCCTGACATCCGGCATCGTCAGCTGGCTGATCCTGCGCAACATTGCCGATGCGCAGGCCGTGGTGAACGCCCAGGCGTTGCCGGCGGTCGCCGCCACCCAGCGCACGGCCGAGCTCAGCGCCAAGCTGATTGCCACCGCGCCCGCCCTTGCCGCCGTGCGCTCGCGCGACGAGCTTCAGGCCGAGCAGACGAAGCTCGCGGCACTGTCGCAGGAGATCGTCAAGTCGCTCGCCGAGGTTCAGAGGCTGTCGATCGACCCGGAACTCGTCCGGGCCTTTGCCGGCTCGGTCGAAAAGATGCTGGCCAACCTCAAGCAGAACAACGAGTTGGTGCGGCAGCGCCTCGACGAGGACAAGGCCTATCGCGACGGCGCCGAAGCGGCGGCAGCGGCCGCCCAGTCGATCCTGCTGTTGTCGGAAACCCTGATTTCCAATGCCTCCGCTGGCGCATCGGCGGTGACGGCAAGTCTCTACGGCCTGATCGGCGACCCGGGGAGCCGCGAGGATGCCTATGTGGCGCTCGACCGGCTGGTCGAGCACGACATCTACCTGATGGAGCGCATGTACGAGCTGCGCCACCGCAGCGCCCAGATCAGCCTGTTGATCAACCGGCTGAGCCGCGCCGAATCCAAAGCCGAGATCAACGAGATCAGCGGCATCTTCCAGGACCATGTGAAGGTCATCCGGCGGCGTATCCTCAGCATCGACGATCCGGTGCGGCGCAAACAGGGTATGGAGTTCTTCGGCGCCATCGAGGCGGCAGCCGGCGACGCGCCGGTGGCGGGCACCATCTTCGGGCGCCGCCAGCATGTCGTCGATCTCGCCGGCAGCCTCGACGCCATGGCGCAGGCCAACCGCGACCTGGCGGTGACGCAGAACCAGGTCGCCCGGAACATCCTCGACCGCTCCGACGAGTTCGCCAGGACGACGGCAGAACGTGCCGACAACGCCGTCCGCATCGGCGTCATCGTGCTTGTCGTCACGCTGCTCGGCGCCATCCTCGCCTCGGGCGCCATCGTCTGGTTTTATGTCGAGCGCAATCTCGTGCGACGTCTCAGCGGCCTGTCGCGCGCCATGCAGCGCCTGACGACGGGCGATCTCGACGTCACCGTCACCGACACCGGCGACGATGAGTTGCGCACCATGGCGGTCGCCGTCAACCAGTTCCGCGACGAGTCGCGCCGCCGGCTCGAACTGGAGCAGGAGCGCGAACGCATTACCGACGAGCTGCGTCGCCACCGCGAAGAACTGCAGCAACTCGTCGAGGAACAGACAGAGCAGATCAGGCTGGTCAACACGCGCCTGCGCCAGGAAGCGGTCGAGCACGACGAAGCCCGCGCCCGCGCCGAACAGGCAAACAGCGCCAAGTCGGCCTTCCTTGCCACGATGAGCCACGAAATCCGCACGCCGATGACCGGCATGCTGGGGATGATGCGGCTGCTCTCCGAGACAAGGCTCGGCCCAAAACAACGCGAGCACCTGTCGGTCGCGGCGAGTTCGGGCGAGGCGCTGCTCGGCATCCTCAACGCGATCCTCGACTATTCCAAGGTCGAGTCGGGCAATGTCGCAATCGACAAGGTCGATTTCGATCTCGGCAAGCTGGTCGGCGGCGTGGTTGCCTTCATGCGCCCGATGGCGACCGAAAAGGTGCTCGACCTCAGGCTCGAGCTCGACCGCAAGCTGGCGCCCGCCTTCAGCGCCGATGCCGGCAAGATCCGGCAGATCCTGTTCAACCTCGTCAGCAACGCGATCAAGTTCACCGAGCGCGGTCATGTTCTGGTCGACGTCAAGGTAACGGCCAACCGCAAGTATTTGCAGGCGCTGCGCCTCACCGTTTCGGACACGGGCATCGGCATTTCGCCCGAGCGGCAGCAGGACGTCTTCCAGCCCTTCACCCAGATGGACGCCTCGATCACCCGCCGTTTCGGCGGCACCGGCCTGGGTCTCGCCATCAGCCGCGAGTTTGCCCGCCTGATCGGCGCCGAGCTGGGCGTCGCCTCGCAACCGGGTAGCGGCAGCGTGTTCACGCTCGAGATGACGCTCCCCAAGGCGAAGGCCGCAGGCCTGTCGGCCGACAAGCACCACCGCGTCCGCGCCACCACCTTGGCCCCTTGCAGGATACTGGTGGTCGAGGACGACGATGCCACGCGGCTTGTGTCGACCACGGTTTTGTCCAATGCCGGTCATGACGTGAAGGCGGTGAGTTCAGGCTATCTCGCGCTCGAAGCGATCGGCACGTTCAGGCCCGACGTCGTCGTCATGGATGTCAGCCTGCCCGGCATCGACGGCATCGAGACGATGAACCGTATCCGCAAGCAGCTTTCGGCGCCCGACCTGCCTGTAGTTGCGATGTCGGCGCATGTGTTCAAGACCGATGTCGAACGCTACCTCGATGCCGGCGTCGATGCATTTGTCGCCAAGCCGATCGTCCACGAGCAACTGCTCGATGCCGTCGCTGCACTCTCGGGCCGCGCCATCCACGGCCAGACAGTTGCGGCACTCGACGTCAGCGCCTGCCAGGACGATGTCGAGGCACTGGGCTCGGACACGGTTCGGCGGCTGCACCGGATCGCGCATGACAGCATGCCCAGGCGCTTCCAGTCGATGCACGACGCCCTGAAAGCGGACGCTCGCGAAGCCTTGCGCGATCTCGCCCACGCCACCCGCAGCACCGCCGGTTCGCTGGGCTTTCCACGCCTGTTGAAAGCTGCGGAAGCGCTCGAAGTTGCGGCGGCGCAAGCGCCGGCGAGCGAATTGCAAAAGATCGTCAACGCCTGCGAGGCAGCCTTCGCCGAGGGCTCGCGGCAATGGGAGGAAATGCTGGAAAAGGCTGCCGATCCAGCCCATTCGGCTTAGCGACCGCCGTCAGAAGCCTGAAGCCCCACGCGCCGGCTGGTTGGCATCCGGCGCGAAGAAATAGCCCTCGCCATGGGCAGTGACGATGATGCGCGGGGTGCGTGGATTGTCGTTCAGCTTCTGCCGCAAGCGCCTGACCAGCACATCCACCGTGCGGTCGCTGGCATCCCATTCGCGCCTTGAAATCTCATGCAACAGCCGCTCGCGCGACAGCACCTGGCCGGGGTTGGCGGTCAGCACCGACAACAGCTTGAACTCGGCGCCGGTCAGCTCGACGAACGTGCCGTCGGCTGCCTGCAGCGTGCGGCGCGCCACTTCGAGCGTCCAGCCGTAGAACTGGCGCGCGCCCGAGGCCACGATCGGCTGCCGGCCCTTGCCGACGCGGCGCAGCAGGCCTTTTACGCGGGCAAGCAACTCGCGATGCTCCACCGGCTTGGTGACATAGTCGTCGGCGCCGATTTCGAGCCCGACGATCCGGTCCACGGTATCGGTCCTTCCAGTGACCAGGATGATACCGACGTCGGAGCGCTCGCGCTGTTCGCGGGTCAGCTTGAGCCCGTCCTCCCCGGGCAGGTTGATGTCGATCATCAAGAGGTCGGCCGGGTGCCTGCCCATGATGGCACGCATCTGCTCGCCGTCCCCGGCCTCGCTGACCTTGTATCCCTCGGCCAGGAAATACCCCGCGAGTTTGGCTCGCGTAACCGGGTCGTCCTCGACGATCACGATGTGATGTTGAACCCGCATGCCATCTTATCCTCCCGCCTATATTAACATCTTTTCACAATTCGGACCACGACTTTTACACCCCGCCCGACACCGGTTCACTTCTCCCGGCTATCTTTGCAGGGCTGGAGCGGAAAAAGCACAGGCCCATAGAGGCCACATCCGAAACTCCACGGGAACGATCGCAACACAAAACAATGGGAGCTTCAATGAGCAAGTTCACGAAGTCCGCATCCATGGCCACGATCATGGCTTTCGCGGCCGGTACGGCTTTCGCCGAGGATTCCACCGACGTCATCAAGATCCCGACGCACAACTGGTCGAGCCAGATCGTCGGCGCGCATATCGTCGGCAAGCTGCTCGAGAAGGGCGGCGCCAAGGTCGAATACGTCTCCGCTGACAGCCAGGTCGTCTACACGGCACTGTGCGAAGGCGACGTCAGCCTCGTGCATGAAGTCTGGGAAGGCGCCTTCGGCGTCGCGTTCCAGAAGGTGGTCAAGGAGGGCTGCGTCGTCGATGCCGCCACCCATGACGCCAAGACCCGCGAGGAATGGTGGTATCCGACCTATGTCGAGGAAGCCTGCCCCGGCCTGCCTGCTTGGGAAGCGCTGAACGCCTGCGCCGACAAGTTCGCAACGGCGGAAACCGCGCCCAAGGGCCGTTTCCTCGGCGGCCCGGTCGACTGGCTCAAGCATGACTCCGAGCGTGTCGAAGCGCTCGGCATGAACTTCGAGGTCGTCAATGCCGGTTCATCCGCGGCGTTGTGGGCCGAACTCGAATCCGCATTCAAGCGCAAGGAGCCCATCGTCCTGTTCAACTGGACGCCGAATTTCGTCGAGGCGCTGTACGACGGCAAGTTCGTCGAGTTCCCGGCCTTCGACCCCCAGTGCAAGGACGATCCAGCCTGGGGCTCGAACAAAGAGCTGACCTATGACTGCGGCAACCCGAAGGACGGCTATCTCAAGATCGCCGCCTGGAAGGAATTCCCCACCAAGTGGCCCAAGGCCTACGCCATCCTGCAGAAGATCAACTTCTCCAACATGGACATCGCGGTCCAGGCCAAGCTCGCCGACATCGACAACATGGAGCCCGACCAGGCCGCCGACAAATGGCTGGCCGACAATGAAGGGCGCTGGAAGACCTGGCTCGGTTCCGCCAGCTAACCGCTCCATCCATACGTCCTGTCATGGCACCGTGACGCCCGCTCATGCGGGCGCCACCTTGCCGCGCTTACCCATCGGCCCCCTTGGCGAGAGGCAGACATGTCCGAACCCAAAATCGCATGCCGCAACCTTTGGAAGCTCTACGGTTCCGATCCGGCCGGTTTCCTCAAACGCCAGGGCGGTTCGCCCTCCATCGAAACCATCCGCGCCGAAGGCTATATTCCGGCTGTCCGAGACGTCTCGTTTGAGGTCATGCCGGGCGAGATCCTCGTCGTCATGGGGCTCTCCGGCTCCGGCAAGTCGACGCTGTTGCGTTGCCTGGCAAGGTTGATCGAACCGACATCGGGCGAGGTCATGTTCGAAGGCCGCGACATCCTCGCGGCTACCGAGCGCGAGCTGATCGACCTCAGGCGCCACAAGATGGGCATGGTGTTCCAGCACTTCGCCTTGCTGCCGCACCGCACGGTGCTCGACAATGTCGCCTTCCCGCTCCAGGTTCGCGGCACCGACCGCCAGAAGCGCGAGGCGCGCGCCCGCGAAGTGATCGAGCTCGTCGGTCTCAAGGGCCGCGAGGGCTACTATCCGCGCGAGCTCTCCGGCGGCCAGCAGCAGCGCGTCGGCATCGCCCGCTCGCTCGCCGTCGGCCCCGACGTCTGGTTCCTCGACGAGCCGTTCTCGGCGCTCGACCCGCTGATCCGCCGCGAGATGCAGGACGAGTTCCTGCGCCTGCAGCAGGTGCTCAACAAGACGATCGTCTTCATCACCCACGACTTCGACGAGGCGATCCGCGTCGCCGACCGCATCGCCATCATGAAGGACGGCGTCGTCGAACAGCTCGGCACCGCCGAAGAACTGGTCACCTGCCCGGCCACCCCTTATGTCGCCGAATTCACCCGCAACGTTTCCCACGACCGGCTGCTGTCGGTGCGATCAGTCATGGCGCCCGCATCCTCGCGCGCCCCCGACGCCGCAGCGGTACATGCACAGGCGCTGCTGGCCACCGTCGCCCGACAGGTACTGTCATCGGAGCGCCCGGTCGACGTGATCGACGACGGCGGCGCGCTCGTCGGCACGCTCAGCCGCGCCAGCCTGATCGACGCGCTCTATGGCAAGGAACAGTGCGCATGAGTGCCGCGACGCTGATCCGACCGGAAGAGATGGAGACGCAGAAGCCGCTGGCTTCGATGACCAAGCCGCTGCTCGTCATAATGCCATTCGCCATCCTGCTGCTCGCCGCCTCGCTGCTTCCAGACTGGGCGGTGCAGGTGCCCAAAGGCTGGACGATCCCCTTCGTCGACTGGGCGAACACTGTCGTCGACCACCTGCGCGACGACGCGATCTTCGGCCTGTTTTCGTTCCGCGACCTGACGCGCGGAATTGCCGAGCTGATCACCTGGCCGCTGGCCTTCGTCGAGGGCCTGCTCGTCGCCGGCTTTCCCAAGCTCGGCGTCGCTGCGATGCCATGGGTGATGACGACCGGTCTGTCGGGCGTGCTCGGCTGGTATCTCAAGGACTGGCGGCTCGGCCTTCTCGCTGCCGGATGCGTCGCCTATATGGCGATCTTCGGCAAATGGGAACTGTCGATGATCACCTTGTCGGTGGTGCTGGTCGCCGCCCCCATCGCCGGTCTCATCGGTTTCGGCATCGGCATTCTCGCAGTCAAGAAGCAGTGGTTCGAAGCGCTCGTCGTGCCGCTGCTCAACGTGCTGCAGTCGCTGCCGCATTTTTCCTACCTGATCCCGATCGCCGTGTTCATCGGCGTCGGCCACAAGGCGGGCACCATCGCCACCGTCATCTTCGCCATACCGCCGATGGCGCGGCTGACAATCCTCGGCCTCAAGGGCGTTGCCGAAGAGGTGCGCGAGGCCGGCAAGATGGCTGGCTGCACCCGCTTCCAGACCTTGTGGATGGTCGAGATCCCCTCGGCGCGCCAGCCGCTGCTCGTCGGCGTCAACCAGGTCATCATGCAGTGCCTGGCGATGGTGGTCATCGCCTCCTTCGTCGGCGCCCGCGGCCTCGGCCATGACCTGTTGTTCCGGCTGCAGGCGCTGAAGATCGGCCAGGCGCTGGAGAGCGGCGTGGCGATCGTTCTGATGGCAATCACACTCGACCAGTTGAGCCGCGCCGCCGCGCACAAGGAGCCCTCGCATGTCGCGCCCGACGCTACCTTGATCGAGCGCTTCCCGTTCCTCGCCGCATCGCTGGCCGTCGTTGCCGCTTCGCTGCTGCTGGCCGCGATCACGCCTTACGCCCAGGCCTGGCCTTCGGAGTTCGCCATCAGCACGGCCCCCTTCTGGGACGCACTCGTCGACTGGGTCACGCTCACGCTCTACGACCCGCTGCAATATCTGCGCAACGCCATGCTGCTCTATGTGCTGATCCCCATCCGCGACCTGTTCCAGTCGATCCCGTGGACGGCGATGGTCGCACTTGTCGCTGCCGCCGGCTGGTCGCTCGGCGGCTTGCGGCTCGCGCTCACCGTCTCCGGCTTTGTCCTGTTCATCGCCTTCGCCGGCTACTGGGAGCGCTCGCTCATCACCGCCTATATGGTGACAGTCGCCGTGCTGCTATGCATCATGATCGGCCTGCCGATCGGCATCTGGGCCTCGCGCAACGAGCGCCGCACCGGCATCGTCAAGCTGCTGTGCGACACCTTCCAGACCTTCCCGTCCTTCATCTACCTGATCCCTGTCATCATGCTGTTCAAGGTCGGCGACGTCGCGGCCATTTCGGCGATCATCATCTATGCAATGATCCCGATCGTGCGCTACACCATCTTCGGCCTGCGCAACGTGCCCCAGGAGATCGTCGAAGCCGGCATTACCTCGGGCTGCACCAGACGGCAGCTTTTGTGGAACATCCGCATGTCGCTTGCCTTCCCCGAGATCATGCTCGGCATCAACCAGACGATCATGTTCGCGCTGTTCATGGTCATCATCGCGGCCTTCATCGGCACCAAGGACATCGGCCAGGAGATCTTCAGGGCACTGACCTTCAACGACGCCGGCAAGGGACTGGTGCTCGGCCTCTGCGTCGCCTTCATGGGCCTGACCGCCGACCAGCTGATCACCGCATGGGCGACGAAGCGCAAGCAGCGGCTCGGGATCGCCGCCTGACCGACCGACAGCCCGACCGGCCATGGCGAGGCAGGAGGAACTTGCGTCCGGCGCCGGCGGAAGCGTGCTTCTCGCCGGCAGCCAACCCCGTCAGGTCGGATCAGAACTTATAGTTCAAGCCGACCTTGAAGTTCGAAAGGGTGAGGTCGTAGGTATCGCCGTCGAACTCCTGCTCGCCAAGTCCGTAATAGGCGTACTCACCGAAAACCGACCATTTGGTATCGAGTTTCACAGCGACGCCGGCGCCAACCGTGTATCCGGTGTAGGTGGGATCGGCGGATCCTCCCGGCCACTTTACTGTCGTGTCCGCCATGGCGAGACCGGCCAGGCCGTAGAGCAACACGCTGTCCAAGGCGATACCGCCACGAGCGGTCAGGCTGGCCAGCCAGTTGACCTCCATGGAGATGTTGGGAAATGGCCCGAAGCCGAAGTCGTAGTTGCCGCTCAGGCCAGCCCGGGAGACATCGCCCTGCACACCGAGCACAAAGTTACCGAACTGCGCCAGAGCGCCGATCTGGCCACCGGCGAGCAAGCCGTCAAGCTCGAAGCCTGCCTCAAAACCAGGAACGAATTGGTCCCCTGCCACCGCAGCACCGTCAGCGAAACCGGCATGCAGGCCAGCGTAGATCCCACTCCAGTCCGTCGCGCCATCATACGCTGGGGCAGCCTCGGTAGTCCCGTTTTCCGCCCGCGCCGTCCCCACACTCATCGCAATGAACACAGTGCTCATCAAAAGGGCAAAATGTATCTTCAAGGGTCAATATCCTCCAATATATATCGCTTCAATTTCAATACATGTCGCTTCAGTAGCGTCGCCTGACAAGCGCCGCCGCCATCGCAAAAGTGCAGACAGTGTGCTGGATAGTCAGCACCTTTTTGTTCCGGCATGTCAACCAAGCAAAGCGATGTTTCCCAGTTGATCGAAATCATGGCCGCGCCACAATCCCGTTGACGGTTCTCCGCGCGATCTGGAGCAGTACGTCTCGTACCATCCGGCACTACACGATCAAGGAAGCCTACGAAGTTCGATCCGACGGCCGCCCGCTTCATTCTGACACCTGGCGCAAAGCGCGGCGAGATCGCGGCTATGCTGTATGGGGAACTGCGCGCGATCCTGGACTGGACTGAGCGGCAGGCCGTTGGACCCGCAAACAAAAAGCACTCCCGGAGCAAGGCTCACGGGAGTGTCGTTAGCTCTGGTTCTGGAGACAGGCTTTGGCTTTTTTGTCGCGCCTTGTCTGCTTGTGCCTTTGTTGCGGGGTGTTGCTGCGGTTTCGGCTCGGCCGTTTCCAGGCTGCAAATAGCAAAAAGGCCCGCTTGGGGCGGGCCTTTTAAGTTGGTTGCGGGGACACGCAACTACCGATTCCGACATTTGCTTCAGATCGCAGTTTGAAAGAGATAGCCCTAGGAAACATCCATGTGGGGACGGTCGAGCAGCATCCAAAAGGGGTGCACGGGAGCGGCCGCTGGAATGACCGACTTGGGGCCGGATTCGGACGGGCAGCTTTTGGAGCGATTCGTCAGACAGCCGCCATCTGGCCTGGAGCGTGCCCGCCAGGCTGTCTCCATCTTAGCGATATTGCTGACGAAGCAGATGGCTCATCGTCATATCTATCCGGAGCTGTATTTATTCCCCCGCTTGCGCGGAAGCCACCCCCCGCGGCTTCCGCAAAGCCGCGGGGGCTTTTCGAAGACGGGTTCGAGCGCTCCTATTTCTCGGCGTCCGAAATCCAACCTTTCCAACGGCCTTCGTTGCTTGAAATCCATGTGTCGGCCACCGCATTAAGCTTCTGACCAGCATCGACCGCGTGCGCGAGCGCCATATCCTCGTCATTGTCGATCCTGAAGTTCTTAAGGATCTTATAGGCCTTCGGCCATTTATCCTTCATGCCGGGCCAAGCTGCGACTGCGACCTTGACGTCCTCCCAGCCGCAGTCGAACGCCGCATCGGGGTTCAAACCCCATTTAGGGTCCGTCTCGCATTCGGCTGACCATGCCGGAGCTTCGACCCGCTTCAGTTTGAGTTCGGCAAAGATCGGATGAGGCCACCACAGGTAGACGAGAACGGGCACTTTCGATGCCACCGAGGACCGCAGTGCTGCGAGCATCGCACCCTCGCTTCCGCCGGACACCGGCTTGAAGTCGAGACCCAATGCCGTTACCCGTTCTAGCGTGTACTTGTTTCCCCACTCGGGCGGATAGTCGATCAGCTGGCCCTGGGGGAGGGTTTCGGGTGTGGCAAAGATGCTAGCGCAACCCTTTAGAGCCTCCCAGTTTGGCAGGCCCGGGCACAGCTTCTCCACGTATTCGGGGTAGATCCATCCACCACCTCCGAGGAGCCCATTCTCTCCAACCACTTCAATTTCGCCGGACTTTGTCATTTTGGCGAAACCTTCGCCGGCGTTGTTTCCCCAAATCTCCATCGAGGCAGTCAGCTCGCCAGAAGCGAGGGCGGTCAACTGGGTTGTATAGCCGGCGGTTACATACTCGACATTGTAGCCAGCCTTCGTGAGAATGCGGCCTGCAATCTGGGTGAGGACGTTCTGGCTCGTCCACTCATTCATTGCGAACCTGATAGGATCTGTGTTCTCAATGGGTTCAGCAGCGGCGACGTGCGCCGACAGGAGTAGTGGGGCAGTCATTGCGGCGGCGCAGTAGGCTGCTACGCGGCGACTTTTGTGGATTGCTGAAAACAAAGTCGTGGCTCCCGTTCTTTTGAAGTGAGTGCTTCGTTCTTTGAAGTGAGTGCTTTTTTTCACGCTGAAAGAACCTCACCCATCGGACACAGTTGCATGGTGGCATCGATAGTAAAATTGACCCTTTAGGGTCAGGCGGCATGGTGCTGTTGGAGGGGGCGAAGCGCCATTCGCCAGACCGCGCGAGTTGGCAATTGAACGTCTGGGAGCGTTAGACGAACCACGACTGCAGTTGCCCGAAGCGATTGATCGTCTCTTGTTCCAGGACCACCAGCGGTGGTGTAGCGTGTCCACTATTACGCTCAGGAACCGTCCCAGGCCAGCAGTTGCGCCGCAATCAATTTCCCTGCGCCAGGAGAGCAGAGAGCATCGTATCAAAGGAGAGTGCAGCCACAACTCGGCCAGGATCCAAATTGCTGTCGTAGTATCTGACATCGAGCTTGACGGTTTCGGTAAGCTGTTTTGACACGCCGATATCCCAACCGATCTTGGTCTTGGGATATATAAAGTCCTTAGAACCGAGGTCTGAGCCAAATTTCCCTGACAGGCTGAGGTCCCACGGAAGTCCACTATATCGCGCTTTCAAATCAACCCAGTTTGAGTCGTTGAAGACCTCGCGGAAGAAGTTGCCGCCGACGCTGAGCTTGTCGGTGACGTCATAGTTCAGTTTCGCATACACTTCGCCATAATTTGCGTCATCTTTCCCGTAGAGATACTGGGCATATCCCAGGTCGACGCTAAGTTTGCCGAACGAGTGGCGAAGTCCGCCGTAAACGTCGACTTCAACGTCCTTGCCGTAGAAATCGGGAAAATTGACGTTGGACGCCCACACGCCAGCGTAGACCGTTCCGTAAGAAACCTCCAGATAACCTTGGATTGCAGGTCGGTCGTTCGTCTGAGAAACGCCGCCGGAAGCTATGTAGTTCGTAACGAACGCGGCCCCGACCGCAACGTCGAACGCCGCATCGGATGACGGTACTGACTCAGCCGCAGCATCGGCCGCGACGGCCACCTCGCAGTTCAAACAAGCTATGCAAAATATGAGCGAGAAGTGTTTGAATTTCATCTGTTGTTCCCCAACCTATGACGCGTCTTGTTATGAGCGCAGTCGCGCAATGGACGGATCATTCGGGGAGAGTCGCATTTTAGCATTCATCGTAAATTGGCCCTTTAGGGCCCACGCTCTCGGGAGCTGCCTAGAATTAGGTGCTGCCACGCCTTTGTCGCTCGCCCCTTCCGCAATCCTCGGCGCCAGGTGGGACGCTTGGCGGCAAAAAGTGCAGAGGAAATCAACAAGCATTACACAGCACGGGTAACAGCATCTCTGGCCAAGCCATGGCGCGCCGCCCCGAAACAGGCGGTTGCTGGGCACCACAGCACTTGGCCCTTTCTGGGTCAGCCCCACGCCCTGGGATCCCCGCCCTGCCCCATCCAACGACCTGTTTTTTCAACGCCACCGAACGGGAAGACGTGGAATCCGGCAAAGTTCTGCAATGTCGGCAATGCCGCGACCACATCGCGTACAAATTCGTTTGGAACGTAAGGCCTTGTCAGTGTCCAGACGTTTCGCAGTTGGTTGCGAAGCACTTTGATCGAGTTGCCAACGCCGCAGCTTATTGCAAACTTCAACAGTGTATGCGGGTTGCTTGGGCCGCAAATTCCGACGTGCACCGGAAGATCAATTCCTTGGCACTCAAGCCCGTGCAGCCACTCAACGAGAGACTTTGCGTCAAACAAGAACTGGGTCACCAGTGCGACATCAGCGTCGGTGCTACGTGCAAAATTGGCCTTGCAAAGCAGCGTCGCGTTCAGGGCCGCAGGTGCAATCGATGGATTTCCTTCAGGATGCCCTGCAAAATGCAGTCGTTGGAAGCCATGTTTGTCAAAGAGGCCAGTCCTAACGAGTTCCATAGATTCCGAGAAATTGCCCGAGGGACTATCGTTGTTTCCCCCCAGGACGAGCGCCTGGCTAACTCCCGCCTCCCCCGCCAAGCGGCCAAGCAGACGATCCAGCGCCTGAGCATCCGCCGTCGTTCGAGCCACGATGTGAGGCATCGGCGCCAGCCCCTCTAGCGTAAGACGCTTTGCGGTCTCGACGATCCCATCATCGTCGCCGCCGAGATTGGCGATGTAAACGCGCTGCCCCGCAGGCAGAATGCCGCCAAAACTAGCGACCTTTGCAGCTGTTCTCGGCGTCAGTTCTATGGATGCCTGCCGGATAAGGTCCGGACCACTGTCCAAGACGGCGCCTTCACGCACATTCACAAACGCGATGCTTGCTGCGTCATGCATTCGGTATCCTCCAGATTGGAAATCAGCTTGGCATGCAGCGCCAGAACGGCTGTCGCGCGCGCAATAATCGAGGTGGCCCCCCGCTACTGAGGGATTCGGCTTCGTCTCTTGGCGGCGCGTCGCTCGCACCGGCGCATCACATCTGCCCAAGACGGGGAACGGACAAATCCAAGCGCCAATTCAACGCCCCCTCGAGCCAGCCAGATCAACCTGCCGCAGGCATCGGCCCCACTGGACAGCCCGCGGCCTGACCGGCCTGCCTGCAGCAAATCATCTATTCCTCGGGGCATCTTCATTTCCATAGATCAACGCAACCCCAGCAACAGCCAAGCCAACGTCACGAAAGCGCTGAAGCTTGACCTAGTGGCACGGTTACTTCTCGCCTTTTCAAAAGTGACGGCGTTTGGTTCTAGCTGCGCTGGGGAATATCGCGAGGGACGCTTTGGACTCCAAGTGACCCTTCTGGGCCAACGCGAGGCGGATCAGGCCTGGGATGGAACCACCCGGCTCATTGGATGGCCCGCGCAAACGAGAGGGCGGTCACGCGAATGAGCAGCAACTCCTATGTGCAATGCCGCGAAAGCCACCTTGAATTGCATCAGCATAGATTGGCCAGCAAACGTTCCAGGAAAGCGTCGCAGGCTTCCATCTGCGAGAGCGATATGAATTCGTCCGCCTTGTGAGCCATGGTCATGTCGCCAGGCCCGCATATGTATGTCGGCGCGCCGAGTTCCTGAGCAAACAATCCGGCCTCCGTGCCAAAAGATACTTTATGCGGGCCGTCGGTGTGTGTGAGCTTGCGAAGTAGATTTGCACTTTCGCTATCCGGATCTGCTGATAAAGACGGATACGAATTCGTGATTTCCACGTCGATACGAACCGAACCATCTGGGACACCGTAGGAATGCGCAACGGTGAAAGCTGCCGACCTGATCATGTCGATGAGCAGCTGCTGGTTATCGCCTGGAACATTCCGCACCTCGAATTCCAGCTCACAATGGGATGGAATGACATTAAGGCTCGTTCCGCCCGATATCTTGCCTACGTGGATGGTTGTGTAGGGGACCAGATACTCGCGGTCAGCGTTCACCGACGCGCGCAGAGAGTTCTGCAGCGCCGCCAATGCCGCAATGACTTCGCTCGCCATGGCGATCGCGTTCACGCCGGAGTTAGGGTCGCTTGAGTGCCCTGGAACGCCATGGCAAATGACCTTGCCCATGCACTTACCTTTATGTGCAACGACGACAGCCATATTGGTTGGCTCGCCAATGACGCAAAGCGCGGGAAGCGGGATCGCATCTTTGAGTTTCGGCAGCATGTGCCGAACACCTACGCAACCAACTTCCTCGTCATGGCTAAGTGCGATGTGAAGCGGCCTCTTCAGCTCGAGGCTGCTGGCTAGGGCGACCAGACGAAGGGCGCAGGCGACAAAACCCTTCATGTCCACGGTTCCGCGGCCGATGGCTAGGGTGCCGTCGAGCTTCAGAACAAAAGGATCGCTAGTCCAGCTTTGGTCTGCGACGGGCACGACGTCCGTATGTCCTGAAAGCAGTATTCCCGCGCAATCCAATGGACCAACTGTCGCAAACAGGTTGGCCTTTTGCCCGGTGCATGTCAGGATTCGGGTACTGGAGACACCCCAAGAAGCCAGGTAGTTTTCAACATAGTCAATCAGTGGGATGTTGGTTTCACTACTGATTGTCGGAAAGGAAACAAGCCTGCTTAGAATTGACAGGCTGCTGGGCGCGTCTGCAATCAACTTCATTCTCCTCATACCCGACCGATCGGGCACCAAGCTGTGGCTTTCGCCACAGCTGATAAGGTGCTGCAGTTTTCACTGCTTTGTTTGTGCGACCCATCGCGCTTCGCGCCCAGGTAGGTGCGACCGGGCAGGTCTTGCGATCGAGGGGCGCGCCATGTGGCCGCGCGTACGATGTCGAAAACCCGTCACAAAGATAATAGTCGTTTTGGATCCGGGCTTCGGAAAATCCAAAAGTCGGCTCTTCCGTGCCAGCTGGCGACCACAGGCGCCTATTGAGAGGCGTTGCGTAATAAAAAGCTATGCAAACATCGGAAATTCATCGGTTTTAACTTTTTAGTTTCGGGCGCAAGGTTCGTCAACAAGCAGATCGAGCGCTCCATTATTCGACGCAGCCGAGGTAATCATGACATTCAGTATTGTAGCTCGTTGCGCATCGAGTGGCATGTTTGGCGCTGCAGTTTCATCTTCGTCGCCGGCTGTGGCGGCACGCTGCGCCTTTGCTCGATCGGGCATAGGCGCATTCGTGACGCAGAACTTTACCGACCCTTCTCTAGGCCAGCGTGGCCTTGAATTGATGCAGAGAGGCGCAACTGCAGCTCAGGCCATCGATATCGTGTCAGCAACGGCAGAATATTCCAGCTACCGTCAGCTTGCAGCCATCGGCCCTGAGGGGGCCGGAGGGACTTTCACGGGCACTCAATGCATGCCGACGACGGCTTTTGCGACTGGCATACATTCTGCCGCCGTGGGAAACCTGCTGGCTTCAGACAGGGTGCCAGCGGCGATGGTCGCCGCGTTCGAGGCTGCCTCAGGGCATATTGGCGGCCGCTTGGTCGCAGCTATGCATGCGGGCCTAGATGCCGGTGGTGAGACGGACAACGTCCGCTCTGCAGGGCTTGTCGTTGTTCACAATTTGCCCTGGGCGATCGCCGATCTGCGTGTCGATTGGTCAGAAACGTGTCCTATCCAAGCTCTGGATGACCTTTGGAAAGTCTGGGAGCCGCGGATGCCGATATACCTAGAACGCGCGCTGCGCCCTGCAGAGGCACCCGTCAAAGATGTGGTGTGAGCCTAGCTGACAATTCAGTTTCAAGCCTGTTCACGATGCGCAGCGGTACTCAATACTTTCGGAGCGGAAATGACCATTGCAGAACATTGCCTCTCCGAAATTTCGTCCAATGAACTGATCAGCATCGCAAGCGATCTCGTCGCCATCCCAAGCTTCAAGGGCGAAGAAACGCCAATGGCGAAACACCTTTGTGCGTGGTGCTCGGAGCGAGGCTACAGCGTCGAAATGGACGAGGTCGATCCCGGCCGTTTCCAGGTGGTCGCCACCCTGAAAGGCACGGGGGGAGGCCGCAGCCTCATGTTCAATGGCCACACCGACATCAACTCCTTGACGCGCGGATGGACACGCGATCCATGGACGGCCTGGGTCGAAGGCGACAAGCTTTTTGGTCATGGCGTTCAGAACATGAAGGGCGGCCTTGCCTGCATCATGATGGCCGCAGAAGCGGTACGCAGGGCCAAGGTCCCATTGAGCGGAGATTTGATGCTGGCATTTGTGGTCGGCGAGACCCAAGGCGGCGAAGGTATGCACCACTTGATGAAACGCGGCGTGCGTACGGACATGGCGGTCATTACCGAGCCGTTTGGGTCTTCAAACATCGCCACTATTCACAGTGGTATCGTCCATTTTGCAATTCACGTCCTCGGCCGATCGGGGCATCTCAGCCGCCGCGAGAACACGATCCATGCGGTGAACAAGATGACCTCGGTGCTGAACAAGCTGGATCAGATTCAGTTCAGCTGCGCGCCCTACCCCCAACTACCGGCGCTCCCACGGCTCAATGTCGGCAGCATTATTGGTGGGCGTGGACCGGAATATCTGTCTGAGCCTCCGTACATTCCAGACTACTGCACGATCGTGGTGGACGTGCACTTTGTTCCCGGACAGACCGTCAACGATGTCATCGGCGATGTCAGGGCGGTGCTTGAAGGCATCAAGGCCAACGATCCGGACTTTGTTTATGAAATCGAAATGCCACCCCCCGCGACCATCAAGGGTCGCCGGCGCCTGGTAATGAACCCTGTCGACTTGCCCGTTGATGAAGAAATCGTCCAAGTCCTTTCCAAGAGCTACACCGACGTTACAGGCGAAAGGATCTCCCACGTTGGGGCTGTTTTGCCGACATCCTATTCGGCCTGCGACACGTCGTGGCTGTGCGAAGCAGGGATCCCGGCGGTAAACTACGGGCCACTCACGGGCTTCCAGTCAGCGGGACAGGAAGGTGCGTATGCAATCATCAGCGAAATGGAAACCGTGACAAAGGTCCTCGCTCTTGCGGCTTGCAACATTTGTCAGCCCAGCACGCCCATCGCTTGTTAGGATAAACTTGGCCAACGATCGACAATGCCTCGCAACTGAACCTGACTGTAGGCAGCGTTTCCCGTATCGACGGACGTCACGTCAACCTAACGTTCCGCCAATCATGCCCGGGATGGAGGCTTCTGAGATGCATGCTCGGCAATGGTCCTGGAATACACTGATCAGACGGGATGCTGGCAATTCGCCCAGAATCGCTGTGCCTAGGACCATTGGTTGATGGTCTCCAGAAAGTCGAACGTGAACGACCCGGCGGCCGTCCAAGGCCAAATCTGAACGAGGTCGCACATTGGCAAGCGTGTAGCCGTAGCCGTTGGCGACCATCGTCCGGATAACATCTTGATGTTCGGACCGCGTTCCAATTCGCGGCCTCAGACCTTCTTTCATGAACATGGCGAGGAAGTACTCGCGGCTCATTGGTAGATCGAGAAGGAGCAGCGGTTCGTCGACAAGCTCTCGCAAGCTGACTTCTCTCCTTGCAGCCAGAGGATGCTTTTCACCTACAACTACGTGGATAGGCAACTTCGTCAGCGGTGCGAATGATATTTCTTCCGCCATGTAAAGGTCATAGGTGACCGCGATATCAATCTGTGCATCTCGCAGCCCCCCCAGCAATCGCTCCTGGTCTGTTCCAATGTGCTTTATTACAACATCAGGATATGTGGCCGTAAACGAGTGCATAAGCTCAGGCAAGATCATTGGTGCCAAGGTCGTGAGGCACCCGACTACCAGGCTGCCGCGTATTTGTTCATTGACCTCCGACGCGGTCGCATAGAGGCTCTGCGCCTGATCAATCACCCTCTTTGCTTCAACCAACAGAACACGGCCAGCTTTGGTCAAGGAAAGGCCTAGTGCATGGTGGCGTACGAAGAGCTTTCCCCCGATTTCTTGCTCGAGATGGGCAATGGCAGTAGAAATCGAGGGCTGCGAAATATTTATCCGCTCAGACGCCAAGGTGATGCTACCGGCCTCGCCAGCCGCAATGAAATATTCGAGTTGGCGGAATGTGAAACGCATCAAAAGTCATCCTCCCAGCTTGTATGTGGTACCCGCCTTACGATTTAATGTTGCCGGTCGGCTACCATCGGTTTGTCGCCACTGCTCCGAGGTAGCGCGAAGCTCCTTGGGTATGAGCTCGAGCCATTGGCGGCCGACGATTTCGTGCGGCGCGAGGAGATGTCTCATTATGAGAGGTCCTGCAGCGCATCCGCGCCGACAATTTCCGGCGGATCGAACGCCGTCATATCCGGTACGTTGCCTCGGTAGACCTCAACGTCAACCAGACAAGTCAGGGCCGTTGGCCCTTGGGTCAGACTGGACGTGCCAACGTCTTTAGTGAGAATGTTCGGGTTGCCGTGCTTGCACAGGCTTCCCGGCCGACCTGGTTCTTCCGGATCAAACCACGAGCCAGTGCTCATTTGGACCACGCCTGGGCGGATGGCTGTCGACAGCACCGCACCTGCAAGACAGGCACCACGCGAATTGAAAACCCGGACAACGTCACCTTCGCCGATGTTGCGCTCAGCTGCGTCTGCCGGATGAATAGTTATCGGCTCTCGTTCGTGGACCTTCTTTGCACGACTCACCTGGCCGTGGTCCAGCTGCGAATGCAGCTTTGTGGAAGGTTGGTTAGAAATGAGATGAAGGGGAAAAGTCTCGACTTTTCCGAGCCATTCGGACGGCTCAAGCCAAGCGGCGTGTCCAAGGCAGTTCTGGTAATCATACGAGGCGATGACATCCGAGAAGATCTCGATGCGACCAGTCGGGGTCGTGAGAGGGTTCCTGACTGGGTCGCTACGGAAGTCCGCCAACATCGACTTGAGTTCCTCGACGCCAGGAATTTCGCACCATCCATGCTGGTCGATCCATTCGAACGTAGGCAATTCTATTCCGACTTCACGAGATATTTCGCGTGTCGTTTCGTAGATCCAATGTTGCCATTCACCGGCGGTACGTCCGTCGGTGAATTCATTTTCAGCATTCATGTGCCTTGCTATCCCGCGAAAAATCTCAAAGTCATCGCGTGCAGCGCCGGCGGGCTTTGCTATCTGTTTCGTCCTGAAGACAAACGGATCTCGCCGCGAAAACACAAGATCATCGCGCTCCAACGCGGTCGTACAAGGCAAGACAATGTCCGAGTGCTTGGCAGTAGCGTTCCAACACCACTCGTTGACAATAATCGTCTCTGGCTTACGCCAGGCGAGCAGCAAGTTGTTCAGATCCTGATGATGATGGAATGGATTGCCGCCAGCCCAGTATACGACCCGCACATCCGGGTACTGATAGCTACCGCCATTGTAGTCGAACCAATCACCGGGATTGAGCAGCATGTCAGCAATGCGAGCGACCGGGATGAAATCGCTTACCGGATTGCGGCCCTGTGGCAATGCAGCGGTTGACACGCCGCTGCGCTCATCACCCATGGCATTCTCAGCGCCATAGCCAAACCCAACTCCGCCGCCCGGCAAGCCAATCTGCCCGAGCATGGCGGCCACTGTCACAGCTGCCCAGTACGGTTGCTCTCCACATTCCTGCCGGGTTAATGACCAGCTCAACGAGATCATTGTTCTGCTAGACGCCATACGTCGCGCTAGCTGCAGGATGTCTTGAGCGGGGAAATCGCAAATCGCAGCTGCCCAAGCCGCCGACTTCGGTATGCCGTCTGAAGCGCCAAGGAGATAAGGAACGAACTTTTCGAACCCGCTCGTATATCGCTCGATAAACTTCCAGTCGTAGAGTTTTTCCGTATAGAGCGTATGCGCAATCGCCAGGAGCAACGCTGTGTCAGTGTTCGGACGAATCGGCATCCATTCGCCAAAAAGCTGTTCCTCTAGATCTGATCGCATTGGTCCGATGTTGACGAACTCAACGCCGGCATCGCGCGCGCTGGCCATGTGATGCTTCTGGGTGTGGCGTCCTGCTCCACCCGCGCTGATCTGCGAGAGTCTGAGAGGCATTCCTCCAAAGGCCACGAAAAGCTTCGTGTGGTCGCGTATGATGGGCCAGCTTGTCATGCTGGTCATCAGGTCAAAGAAGTTGCCTAGGATGTAGGGCAATACCACTTCGGCGGCGGCAAAACTGTAGGTATTGACTGATCTCGTATACCCGCCGATGCAGTTGAAGAACCTGTGAATCTGGCTTTGTGCATGGTGGAACCGTCCTGCACTCGACCACCCGTAAGACCCAGCAAAAATCGCAGAATTGCCGTGGGCTTCAATCACCCGGGTCAACTCTGCCGCTACAAGCGTCTCTACAGTATCCCAGGTCACCGCTACGAACGGCTCTGCCCCACGCAATTCCGTTCTCGACCCGGGACCGTCTTCCAGCCAGCTTCGCCGCACCATGGGCAATCGAATTCGGGATTTGTCGTCGAGGGTACCAATCATCCCGTCGCCGATTGGAGACGGATCCATGTCCGCCTCAAAGCCAACCAGCTTGCCGACAGAGCCGTGATCTCGCTTTAGACGATAGGTCCCCCAATGTGCCGCGACAATGGGATCCTCCTTTTCGGCGGACACCTTTCATTCCTTTCCTGGTTGACTAGGTGTATCCAACTGCAAGATTTTTTGGAGCAGTAGATTGTTGATGTCGATATTGGGTATCGTAAGTTCTGCTCAATACTTGATCCACACGGTCTTCAGAGAAGTGTATTTGTCCAGTGCGTGGAGTGAAAGGTCCCGACCGAAGCCGGATTGCTTGACGCCGCCGAAAGGTGTCAGAGGGCTCACCGCATCGACAGTGTTCACCGACACCGTGCCGACCTGGAGTTCACGGGAAAGCCGGTGGGCACGGGACAAGCTGTCCGTCCATAACGAAGCTGCCAGACCGTAGGGACTGTCGTTTGCGATCCTAACCGCTTCGTTCTCGTTATCGAACGGAATGATAGACAGTACGGGCCCGAAAATTTCCTCGACAGCCAATGGATTATCGAGCGCCACGTTGTCGAAGATTGTAGGTTGGACGAAACTGCCACGCCCATTGATTTTGACCTGTTCGCCACCCGCGATGCACCTCGTCGTGCGCTTCCCTTCGTTGACGAAGCGCATTACGTTGGAGGTATGACCGGCGCTGATCATCGCGCCCATCTTTGAAGCAGGATCCAGTGGATCACCGGGCTGCATCGCAGCGGCGCGCTGGACCAGCTTTTCGAGCAATTGGTCCTTTATCTCTCTTTGAACAAGCAGCCGCGAATTTGAGGAGCAGACTTGCCCCTGATTGAAGAAAACGCCCATAGCCGCCATATCCGCTGCGGCGTCCAGATTGCTGCAGTCCGCGAAAATGATGTTTGGACTTTTGCCGCCCGTCTCCAGCCAGACGGGCTTCATGTTGGATTGGCCGGAGTAGCCCATGAAGAGTTTTCCGACATTCGTCGAGCCGGTGAAGGCGAGGCAGTCGACGTCATTATGTCGACCCAGAGCTTGCCCTGCTGTTTCGCCAAGCCCTGGCACGACGTTCAGCACACCATCCGGTAGTCCAGCTTCGGAGGCGAGTTCCGCCAAGCGGAGCGCCGTCAGCGGCGACTGCTCCGCTGGTTTCAGCACGACCGAATTGCCTGCTGCGAGAGCAGGCGCGCATTTCCAGGTGGCCAAATCCAGCGGAAAATTCCACGCGACAACAGCGCCGATCACTCCGAGTGGCTCGCGCCTGACCAGTGCCAGATTTCTTTCTCCCGCCGGGGCGACTTCGTCATAGACCTTGTCGATTGCTTCGGCATACCATTGGAAGATTGCTGCAGAGCTCGGAACATCAATGTTTACGGCATCATTGACGAGCTTGCCGGTATCCAGGGATTCAAGCACCGCGAGCTCGTGCAGATTGTCTCGCAGCAATCCGGCAAGCCGCAGGAGCACTTCTTTTCGGAAGCCAGGTTCTGCACGCGACCAGACGCCACTTTTGAAACTGCGCCTTGCAGAAGCGACGGCCAAGTCGACTTCCTCTGCTCCACACGATGCGATCTCGCTGAGAATCTCATCCGTAGCAGGATTGATATCGACAAACTTCGCTCCCGAACGAGCCGAGACGAACTTTCCATCGATGTAGGCTTTGTCACGGAATTGAACGGACGCGGCTTTGTTCTTCCAGTCGATGAACTTGAGTTCAGTCATCATCATGCCTCGCCTATGAACACCGTTATCTGATCGCGTGCGCCCCCCTCGCTCCGGGAGCGCAAAGAGGACGACACGCGATCGTTTTGTGGAGACTGAATAGGCCAATACTCGTCGTTGAACTGACCAGACGATTTTTGGCCTAATCGTGATGCTCCCTATGCGTTGCGGCTCAGTCGGTAACGAATGGGATCGTTGTGACGGTCGCCAGCACCTTTCCGAGCGGATGATCGACCGTGACCTGCGCACGCTGCTGGATGGACGCGTCCACAAGCGCGATACCCAGCGAGCGGTTCAATGCAAATGAATGGGCTGCCCAACGGACCTCACCGACCTTCGACTTCCCGGACTCAACAGGCCAGAACCACTCGAGCAACGGAATATTGCCCTCGATGAATAGGCCAACGGTCTGACGAGCTGGACCTTCTTCATGGACCTTCCGCAGTGCGTCTCGACCGATGAACTCCTTTTCCAGATGGACCAGCCGGCCGTGCCCGGCTTCATAAGGGTTCATGTTGGAGTTGACGTGATAGCCGGTGTCCGTCACGCCCTTTTCGATGGCGCGGTTGATGTTCGGTCCGATGACCATGATGTCGAACTCGCTACCGGCCTCCAGAATTGCGTTCCACAGGTGCATCGCCTTGTCGCTTGAGAGCGGGAATACTTCGTACCCCAGCCCACCGCTCCAACCCGTGCGAGAGACGATCGCCTCAATGCCGGCGATCGTGTTTTCCATGCACTTGTAGAAGCCAAGACCATCGACGGGCTTGCTGGCGAGCTTGTTCAGGACAGCAAGAGAATTCGGTCCCTGGATCTGGACCGGCGCCACGTCAGGTTCGCACACGGTCACATCGAACTTGCCTTCCATAGCGATGGCTCGCGCCCACAGGGTCAGGTCTACATCGCCGTGCGAAAGCCAGATGACATCGTCGTATGGCTTGAGAAGCACCGGGTCGCAAAGGATGTGACCTTCCGGATCGCAGCATAGCGTGTAGCGACAGTCACCCGTCTTGAGTTTGGAAAGGTCACGGGTCGTGATGTACTGAACCAGCTTCAGCGCATCAGGTCCACGAACTTCAGTCTGGCGCTCGCAACCAACATCCCAAAGCGTGACGCGCTTGGTCAGCGCTTCATACTCCTCTGCCGGCGAATGCTTGTATACGACCGGGAAGAACATGTGGTTGTAGACCATGTAGTGAGCGACACCCGCCTCGACGGTGCCTTCCCAATACGGCGACCGACGTGATGCGGTCGACAAACGTGTCCGCTCCTCCATGCGCAGATTGCGCGTATCAAAATACTCGGAATACCTTTTGATCTTGCCGTCCTCGATCTCCAGGATGAGGGTGAAGCGGAAATCAAGTCGCGAGGGCCGGCCGTCGACGCGTGAAGGAACGCCGATGTTTCTGGCGTAGAACGTGCCTTCGGCGCTGACACCACCCGAGTCTGCGACTACGTTGTCCAGCACGATCCGGATTTCTTCCAGTCCGCGCAATCCGATCCGCATGTTATGCAGGATTTCTTCACGCCCATGGAGGGCAGTGTCGTGCAGTGGAATTTCGTAGAGTGCGTCCTCAGCCCAAATATCTGACATGCCGTCAGCATCGCGCTGCTCAAACAGCGCACAGAATTTCTCAAGCAGTTCCTGGTTCTTCGACATCTTTTTACCCGATTATGAATTTCGAACGAATGACCAAATGCAATCAGCCGGTTGCAAAGATCTTCCCATCCACCCAAGGGCGAATTGCGTAGGTGTCGTAATATGTTGAAATTCTTGCTGCGCCGCTTTTGCCGCGCTCAACCACAATGGAGATTGCGCACGACACTTCTTCTTTTGACGCAGTCCGCCTGAAGCTCATCCGGCCTTCCGAAATGACGAACTGCTCGGTTGCCCTCTTCGAGCGCACCGAAATCGACACGCTGTCCAGGTTTTCGCACATGCGGGCGACACCATTTGCGATTTCCCTGCGTCCAACCAGGCGTTGGCCGGCAAACGGAAATTCAAGCAGTCCCTGCTCGTCAAATAGAGCAGCAACCGCTTCAGCGTTCTTTGCTGAGAACGCGGCGCAGAATTGATTAAGCATTTGATCAACAGACATAGAGCTTCCCGCTGCATTTGTTTGAAGGGATGGATTGAGTATCGCGAGGTTTGCGCCGCGGACCAATGGACCCTTCGGAGCCCATCCATGATGATGTCCTTGTGGAGCTGAGCTGACTTATCGGGACGAGCAACGACCGCGGACTGCAGCGAACGCCCCCGACAGCGTAGGTGCCAATGACGCCGAGGTGCGATCACCTCGAGTGCTCAGCTTTGCGCAAATCCGAATGAGATGAGGCGTGGCGGCCAGGCATTGGTCCCGTGACGCCCTCCTATAGGAATGAGCGAAGGGCTTCGCGTCTGGTTGCTGTTTCTGCCTGAATCGCATGCCGGATGGAGAGGCAAGAACATTCGTAGCGCCAGACTTTGCCAAAGCTGTTGAAGGGGGATGGTCGAAGATCAGCCGCGAGCTTTGCGAGGTTGTTTTAGCTGCGCCTCAACGACGGTGCGTTATCGCTCGATGCGGATGAAAATAGTCTGTCAGGTCCGGTCAGCAGCCATGAAAACAAGCTGCCGATCGCGGAACGCATGTCGTCAGCCATAAGGAAAGAAGGCGAACGTTCCTCTTCAAAGCCCGGGTATAAGACGGCAGCGATCGCCAACGATCGGCCCCAGAATTATCGGATGCGATAGCTGTCTCGCTGTTCTGTCACCACGGACAGATGAACATCAAAATGGGGCGGCCTGATCATGGACCGCCCGCTCAGACGTCTGGCGTTGCTAGTTTGCCTCCGACAGAGTGCCCAGCCTAGTGGATGCGCGTAGAATGCGATCCGCCAGAATGCCTATCAGAGCCATGCAAATACCCGCCAGAAGGCCGATGCCCGGCTGGTTCTTCGACAATGCAACGTAGATTGTCTGGCCAAGGCCAGCGGTTCCCACCAGGGATGCAATTGCGAGCATCGCGAGCGAAAACAGCACGGCCTGGTTAATTCCCAGGAGCAGAACAGGCATGGCGGCAGGTAGCTCAACGTTCAAGAAGACTTGTCGAGGCGTGCATCCGCAGGCAATGGCGGCTTCGCGCTGAACCTCAGGCACCTGCCTAAGCCCCTCTTCAGTGTAACGAACAATCGGTATAATGGAATACGCCACAATGGCCAACAATCCTGTAAAATCTCCAACGCCAAACAGCATAAGGACCGGAATTAGGAAAACAAATAGAGGGATGCTCTGGAAGAAATCACATACAGGTCGAACAATAGGCGCCACGAAGTGGCTTTTAGCGGCCAAAATTCCAATGGGGGTACCGATAAGAATACTTATTATTACTCCAGCTCCGCAAATATAAATTGATATGGAGGCAGATTCCCATTGCCCTGTCAGGAGGATGAAACCCAACACCAGCGCCGCAAAAGCCGCTAGCCTCCTCCCTCCCAGGTGAAATGCCAATGCAGAGACAGCGAATGTCATCACGAACCACGGCAAACCTGTTAGGCCGAAATACAGGGTGGCGCTCGCAAACATAAACCAGAAACTAGCTCGAGTTGAAACCGCGATAGCAAGCAACACCGAAATGCCAAGGAGTGCGACAATCAGATACGCGGCGTTCATCTGGTAATACTGCTGCGTAGCCATTTGGCTACCTGCCAACAGTTTTCCGACCCCGATCTTAAGCGGAAGAAGGAAGTAAAAGAAGAATGTCGCCTTTATTTCGGCGAGCGTGCTCGCGTATTTGGTAATGAAGCCTGACAACCACTCGTCGACGCCTTGCGCGCTGATAGCCCAGCTGTCCGGCCAGCTCACTTCCGGTCGGTAGACCAGGCACCACATTCCAATCAGGACAGTCAGTATCGCAAGCGCCCACCTCAAGAACCGCTCGCGTTGGGGGATCTTGGCGGTAGGTGAAGAATGCGAAATGGCCGCAATAGTGACGCGGTCCAAGGCAACTGCCAGAAGCACGATCACCATACCCGTGACAATGCTGTCGCCAACTCGAGCTTGGCGAATGCTCGAAAGCACCTCCCACCCGATGTCGTTGAAGCCCCCGATAAGGGCCGCGACAATTACCATCGAGAAGGCGGCCATCGTTGTCTGGTTCAACCCGATCATGATTTGCGATCGAGCCGTTGGGACCTCTGCCAGCCAAAGCCTTTGCCAGGGCGTTGCGCCTGCCATGAGCGCAACCTCACTGATGGCAGAAGGAACCATCCGCAAACCCAGCATTGTGTTTCGTATCATCGGCGGTGCAGCGAAGATGACGCTTGCGATCAAACCGACTGAAGGTCCGAAGCCAAAAAATAACAGCAATGGAATGAGGTACGCGAAGGTAGGCATCGTCTGCATGACGTCGAGCGCGGGTTCAATCCACGATCGAAGGAAGGGGCGGCGGTGGCCTAGAACACCAACCCAGAAGCCGATGATAGAGGAGTAAACTATCGCGACCACCGCCAACGCAAGCGTGGTCATGCTTTGTGACCAATACCCGGACGCGATGCAGTACATCAGCACGCCCAGCACAACTACGGCCGGCCCAGTGCCGGCCAGAAAGAAGGCCGCGCTGACCAAGGCAATCAGCGTAAACGGAATGGGCAGTGCCTGAAGCAGCAAGGCGAGCTGCTCGTAGGCAAACGACACGATCTGCCCGACAATCTGTAGAACAGGCTTAAGGACGAGCAGCACAGAAAAGACTGCATCAATCCACCGGCCGACCGGGAGAAGGGTCAAATTTTCAATCTGCGATATTCCGGGAAACTGTTGATGAACGCAGATTAATAATACCAAGATACCCGAGGCAATTGCCCAGTAGTATTCCCTAATTGCTGATCCCATCTTGTTGTTATTTACCAATGAGGGAAAATTGATTGCGCGGTCTGACATCCAATGATCCCAGCTTTTAGTTCTTAGCGAGATGATTGACGATTCGGGAAGCAGTAAGCTGCCCGACCAGCCTTCCATCGGCGTCCACAACAGGGACGCGGTCACGGTCTCGGAAGTGCTCGAAGGCATCCTCTACGGCCATGTCGCAGCTCAACGCTGTCGACAGGTCTGCGGAGACATTCAGATCGCCCGAGAGGCCCTCCATGATGCAGCCCACTTTCTGAACGCGATATCGAGGCACCTCGGCGGTGAAGCGGGCGACGTATTCATTGACTGGATTGAGGACAATATCCTGAGGGGTTCCAATCTGGACAATCAGTCCATCTTTCATGATTGCAATTCGGTCGCCTACGCGCAGGGCTTCCATAATGTCGTGGGTGACAAAAACGATGGTTTTCTTGAGGTCGCGCTGCAGCCGCAGGAATTCTTCCTGCAATTGCCGCCGTATCAATGGATCGAGCGCGCTGAACGGCTCGTCGAGGAGCCAGAGGTCGGGTTCGCTGGCCAGGGAGCGAGCGATGCCCACCCTCTGCTGCTGGCCACCAGAAAGCTCATAAGGGTAGGCATTCTCCTTCCCTGCAAGTCCGACCAAAGCAACCATCTCGAGCGCGCGCTCACGGCGTACGGCGAGTGCCGTTCGCTGTACCTTGAGGGGGAACTCCACATTCTCCACCACAGTCAGATGCGGCAGCAATCCGAAATTCTGAAAGACCATCCCCATCTTGTGGCGCCGAACCTCAACCAGATCGCTTGGCGACATGGAGGAAAGGCATTCGCCATCGAGACGAATTGTGCCAGCCGACGGTTGGACCAGCTGTGAAATACAACGGAGGACAGTCGACTTTCCGGAACCCGAAAGCCCCATCAGAACCAGGATCTCACCGACGTTCACGTCGAATGAGACATCGGCGGCAGCGATTATCGCACCGCTCTCCCGGAGCTTGCGGATGTCGTCAGGCTGCACCCGGCCTTGTCTTACAAGGCCGGAATATGCCTCTGGACGAGACCCGTATACTTTCCAGACGTTTTTGCATTCTAGTTTTGGCATGCCAATTACCCGTTTGACGCGGTACGACCGAAGTTACAATTGCCTGACAGCATGTTCGTCAGAGCCTCGAACGAGGCCCTTGCAGACGGCGATGGGCTATTTGCTCGCATGATCAAGCCATGCTCGCCATTGTGTTGCGTGCTTGGTCATCCATTCATCAGCAACAGCACCGAGCTTCGCGCCGTTTTCAACTTCGTGTGCGAGGCGCATGTCTTCGTCATTGTCGATCCGAAACTGCTCCAGGATCTCGTATGCCCTTGGCCACTTGTCTTTCATGCCAGGCCAGGCAGCAATCACGATAGCATTAGGACGCTCGTCGCAATCGTACGTCGCTGAAGGATTTATTCCCCACGACGGATCTGTCTCGCATTCCGCAGCCCACGCGGGCATCTCGACGTGGGCGAGCTCCAACTCGGCGAATATCGGATGTGGCCACCAAAAATACGCCAGGACTGGTTTCTTTGCCGCAATCGACGAACGTAGTGCGGCGGTGATTGCCCCCTCACTACCACCTGATACGGACTTGAAGTCGAGGCCGAATGCGGTGAAACGTTCCGCGCTATAGGTATTTCCCCAGTCTGGCGGGAAATCGATCAGTTGGCCTTGAGGGTACGTTTCAATAGTCGAGAATACGCCACTGCAATCCTTGAGCGCTTCCCATTTTGGAAGACCGGGGCACAGCCCTTCAGCAAATTTTGGATATACCCAGCCTCCCTTTCCTTCGAGTCCGGTAGGACCGACAATCGTAATTTTGCCCTCGTCCACCAGTTGCTCGAACGCAGGCCCCGAATTGACCGTCCAGATTTCCATTGCGACCGTCAGCTCGCCGGCCGACAAAGGCGTCAGTTGCGTGTTGGAGCCTGCGGTTACGTACTCAACCACATATCCAGCTTTGCTGAGCAAGCGGCCGGCGACCTGAGCCAGAATGTTCTGACTAGTCCATTCGTTCATTGCCATTTTGATCGGGTCCGTGCTCCCCATTTCCGCCGCCACGGCGTATTCAGGGAGGGCAATGGCGCACAGAAGCGCGGCAGCATGAAAGTTTCTTCGCGAACCAAGAGTCATAGCGTGTTCCCATCGCGGTTATTGTTATTGACGGCAGCCATGGCCGCAGTACCCGAATTGTTGCCGTTCACCAACCTAACGCAATTGGCCCTGCAGGGCTAAGAGCCTGTTGAGAGCGTCGCTCGGAATTGCGTGGGAGCGAAGGCGTCGCAAAGTGACATCAATCCCGACTTCTGCCCGTCGATCTTGGCCCCACCATCACCAACGAGACACTGCCACCTTATTACCTAGCCGTGGGCTTTCTCGAGGTAATCCAACGCCCCGCCGCGCAGAATATTGCGCCTTGGCTGAGCTTCAAAGTCAGACGAATTTGATGACGGCAAGCGGCCACTGGCAACGAATCTACCCTGATCGGAGAGGTCGTCGGCGACATGTCGGTCAATACACGGCTTCGAGTATCATCTGACGCCGCCGCTATGTCGACAGCGACCGCGATATGGCGCTTACGAACGACAATCGTCTGGCGCCATTGAAAATCCGCTTGACACCAGGGAGCCGTGCTTGGCCGTCCGCGAGAAGTACCTGTATGCGGGCTCGCTCGGTCCCTGGTTGCGGTTTGCCGCCGTTTTCGAAGGGCTCCAATGCCCGCGGCTCTAGTCCGGCGGAGTTGATATTGCACCTAGGAAGTCGGACTATGATAAAACAAGCACGATTGAGCACGCACTTGCGGATCGGGCATCACCTTTTCGTAGGACGAGCCGATGAACTTTGACGAGTTGGGGAAGATCGCACGATCGATTGGCGAGAGTAGTTTTTATCGAAATCTCATGGACCACCTCGGCCGGATAGTAGAGGCGGAGGTTCAAATGGTTATGCGGTATTCTAACGCAACAGTCCCTATCTATGTCGTGCACGATACCTTCGATGAAGGCCTTCAGCAGCTTTACCTAGATGGCCTTTATCGGCTCGATCCGGTCTATAAATTCTGCAAAGTCGGCGCGCGACCTGGCGTCTTTACCCTTGACTCGCTTGGTATGTCGGCCGAAGAAAAAGCTAGGTATTCGAGGCACTTCTTGAGTCTGATCGGTATGGCTGACGACTTCGTCTTGCTGTTCCCCGCACCAGCCTCTTGCATGATAGCCGTGATTTTCGAGCGCTCGACGCCCTTCGTGCCAGCGAAGGTCAAATGCGCTCAGGAAATATTCCCACTCCTTTTGGGAATGCAGGAAGCTCACGAGCGGATGCAAATTAAACTTATGATAGGGAGCGAAAACAGCGATCAGATCGCCTATCGAATAGTGGACAGTAGAAATCGGGTGATGTTCGAGAGTGCTATGTGGGCCCAAATCCTGGCAAAGGAGCCAGCGCTTCAGAGCCAGGTGGATCGCTTTCGACCGCAAGCGCAGCAAGTCCTGCCCATCGTGCCCGGTTTTGTAATCCGAACTCAGCGATTGGAACATGAGTATCCAGCTGCGCCAGGGGGCTATCTGCTCATCCTCGAGCAGGGAAGCGCTGGTATGGCCCCGCTAAGCCCATTGGACGCAGTGGAATCCTTTGGATCGACTGTGCTCACGCGACGCGAGCATGACATTGTACGGCTGATATTTCTCGGTTATCCAAATATAAAAATTGCCGAACGGCTACATTTGAGTGTCAATACGGTAAAGAACCACAGAAAGAGAATGTATTTGAAGCTTGATATAACCACAGAGCGTGAACTTATTTTGAAGTTTATGCTACCTTATGTGAGCCAACCCTAAAGGCCGTTTCTCATTGTTGGGTCGTGCGCCTTTGTAAGGCGGTCGTTTCCATTTTCAGCAGGGCAAGGCGTTCGAGGCGAAATCTCGTGACTATCCCCCTTGCTCGAAGGGATGGCGCTCGGTCCCGTTGGAGGAAAGGACTTGTACTGGTGCATGCGCGATGTCGCCCGGCATAGGTTGAGTATTGGTTTTTCTGAACTGATGCTGCGGAAATTCATGCTTTGAGCCGTGGCGAATGTCCCCTACGTGTTAGACGCGCTGTTTGGGAAGACCTCCCCCGAGTAGCTTGAAGCGGCCCATATCCTGATCGTGCGTGCAGCCTGGATGGGCTATTCTCCGGTGCGCGCCGGTTCCGCAACCTCCCAAGTCATTACGGCTGCCGTAGAGGCGTTCTCGACGGCAGCCGATTTTTGCGCGACCCAATCTGAGGCGACTCTCCTGAGCAGCTAACCATCCATAAAGCCATTGTGAAAAAACCAACCATACGGTATGTTTGCGTTGGTCCATTCGGTTTTAGCAAAGGAATGCCCATGCCTCCATTGATGCTCGCTTATGGCGCTCTGACAATTGCAATAGTCTGCGAGGTGGCAGGAACTGCATTTCTGTTAAAATCAGAGCAGTTTTCAAGGGTTGTGCCAACGCTTGCCATGGCCGTCTTTTATGCTGGTTCATTCTTCTTCCTTTCCCAAGCCCTAAGGGCTTTACCGCTCAGTGTGGCTTATGCGATCTGGGGAGGGGTGGGAATCATTCTGACCGCCGGCGTCGGTGTGTTGGTGTTTCGCCAGCCGCTTGATCTGCCAGCCTGTATTGGCATCGCCATGATCGTCGGTGGTGTCGTTGTCGTCAACGGATTCTCGCACGCAGTAAGCCATGGATAGTCCGCACAAGAGAAAGAAGCAGCCAGAACTTGTGCGCCGAGCGCTGCTCGACCAAGCTGCTCGCCTCGCAATTGGAGGTGGCATTTCCTCGGTTACCGTCCAGGCGGTAGCTGATGCTGCCGGTGTGACCAAGGGCGGGTTCTTGCATCATTTCCCACACAAACAGGCACTTATCGATGCCTTGTTTCAGGAGGTGCTGGATTCATTTGGTGATGAACTAGACCGACTTATCGCAGCCGATGCTGACCGTTTCGGTTGCTTCACACGAGCCTACATCACGTCTGTCTTCGCTGTTGAAGGTCCCGGTCGCTGGAGCTCTCAAGCAGCCTTGTGGATGCTGATGTTGACAGATGCAACTCTGCGCGCGCTGTGGTCAGATTGGTTCAATTCCCGCCTCGGGCAGCATCACGAGACGGATGGAGCGGGCCATCTGGCTATTGTTCGGTTGGCCACAGATGGCCTTTGGCTTGCCGATTTGACCAATATCGAGGTTCCCGAGCGAGACTGGCTCCTAGAGCAGCTTGTCGCCGGTACCAGGCAACCTCTTGGATAAAGCAGACCGCATTGCCTTGAACCGGTAACTCCGTGCCGCTGGCTACATGTTTCTGTGACCTCTCCGCACGACGAACAACGACGCTTGGTGTCCCTAGGGATGTCCGCGTCAATCCCACCTTCTAGGGTTCCGATCCGTCGGCCCAATCTAGCGCGACGGCAGCGATCCGGGAAGAATGGCTTTCAAACGCTAACAAGCAGTCACCCTTGGAGCATCTCCTCATCTTTGCAGGCCTGTTTGTCTTTCTAAAGGTTTTGCCAGGCGCAATTCGGTTGGCTGTTGGCCGAAATGGTCGCGAAACGTTTTGGAGAAATGCGACGACGATACGAAGCCGCACGCCATGGCAACCTTGATGATCGGCATGTCAGTCATTTTCACCAGTTGGCGCGCCTTTGCCATTCGCAGAGCCAGGTAATGCTGAAAGGGGGTGCGCGAAAGGTGACGTTCGAAGAGCCGCTCGATCTGACGCCGCGAAAGCGCGACCTGCCGCGAAACCTGCTCGAGGGTGAGGGGTTCCTCCAGATTTGCCTCCATCAGCTTGATGATGGGCAGAAGCCGCTTTCCCGGACCGCTGTACCGCAAGCCAGGCGGCACCGATTGATAGCTGCAGCCGTCGCGCCATCGATCGGCAGCGACGTGCTGACAAATGTTGCTCGCGAGTTGGTCACCGCTACGCTGCTGAATGAGATCGATTGCTAGGTCGAATGCCGCAAATTCCCCTGCGCAGGTAACAATTTGCCCGTTGCGGACAAACAATGCGTCGTCCACGTACAGATCCTCGAAAGTCTCGGAAAGCGAGGCGATACGGCTCCAGTGAATCGTACAGCGGGCTTTGCCCAACACGGCCGCATCCGCAAGAAGCCATGTCGCCGTTCCCAGCGCATAGATCGGCACCTTGGCCCGAACGATGCGGCGCAAGGTGCTCCGCAGTTGGTGCGCGCGGAGGCTTTCCACCCCCTCGCCTGCACAAAGCACGAGGCTCACATCAGGGGCGAGAGATTGTTCGACATCCGCCAGACTATTGGTAACGCCAACCGAAATGCCGCTCGCGCATTCCACGGCTTTTCCGTCAAGGCTGATAATTCGCCACCGGAATAGGTCAGATCCGCCCAGCGAATTTGCAAGCCGCAGTGGTTCGACAAAGGATGCAAGGCAAAGCTGAGAGAAGCCCGGCAGCACGAGCACAACAAGATTGGTTACGCACCGTTCTCCCGGTATAGGAGCATCCTTCGCAGGCAACTGTGTAACTGCAAGAAATGTCGAAGGCTTGTGCGGCGCGTTCACACACTGCTCCTGATGTCTGGAACCGGGGCGCTCGATCCTTGTTCAACTTGAGCCCCTGGGGGGCCTAGGTACACTGCCGATATCGACTGTCTCTTGCTTGCGTTGACGAAAGCAGCGAGTCCGCTTTCGTCAACGTGGAGACAGGCGGAGGTGATCGACAGGTGTCCCTCCCCTCCATCGATCCTCATTTGGCTGCTGTTGAGACGAAGCGCCGATGGCAAAGGCTAGCGCCGCTCGTCTGCCGAAGGCACTCGGTACGCGAAATAATTGCGCTTTGTAACAATATGGTCCGCAATCTGCTTTGCGTCCTGCCACACTCCCCAGATGAAGCTGGACCCCCGGCGCATTTGCCAAGGCAGCCCCAGGAAGTAGATTCCTTGCTCGGTAGAAACACCACGCTGGTGAATCGGATTGCCTCTGTTGTCGCAGGCGTCAACCTTGAGCCAGCTGTAATCTGCAGCGAAGCCAGTTGCCCACACGATTGAATTGACACCATTATCAGACAAATTCAGTTCGAGTATTGGATCGGTCAGGCATTTCGGATCCGGCTCGATCCTGCGTGCGTCTGGATCCTCTGGAAGGTCGATGCCGTTCCGGGCAACATAGGCATCAGCCTCGTCCAAAAACGACCTGTAGTAGGAATCACCGCGGGCGATGTTTTCCGGAAGATCAGCATTGAAGGCGATCACGCCGCCTTGGTAGGATTGCGTCCTCCCAACGAGCGTTATGCCCTGCGCAGCGAGCTGCCGGAAGTCAATCGTATTGCCGCCGCGCGCGCCGCTCACCGCTATGGTGACATGTTCCGCGCCTGGTTCTTTTGCAGGGCTGTCCCATTTGCCAAGAACGCCTAGCCACCAACAGCAATCCCTCTGCCGATAGGCCCGGGGAGGACGGTCATGCGGGCCGACCGACAGATAGACCTGTCGACCTGCGCGTGCGAGTTCATCGGCGATCTGCGTTCCAGATGACCCGGCGCCAACTACCAAGACAGCACCACTGGGCAATTGGTCGGGATTACGATATCCGCTGGAATGGATCTGCATGTGTCCCGAATTGTCCGGCACCAAAGCCGGGATGACAGGGCGCTGGAAAGCGCCAGTAGCAGCAATAACATTGCTGGCTTGGAAAAGGCCCGCTGAAGTTCTCACCAGGAAGCCAAGTCGCCCGCCGATCTTTTGCACTTCCAGCACCTCAACACCGAGGCGAAGGGGCGCTGCGATCATTTCGGCATAAGCAGCAAAGTAGTCCGCGACTTTCTCTTTGGAGACAAAGGCGTCTGAACTCTCACTTTCAAATTCCATTCCTGGAAAACGGTCATGCCACGCTGGACCATTGGTGACCAAAGAGTCCCATCTTTCCGAACGCCAACGCTCGGCAACTCGACCGCGTTCAAGCACAAGATGAGGCACGCCCCCCTTGCTGAGGTGCTCGCTCATAGCAATACCGGCTTGGCCGCCACCCACAACAAGCGTATCTATTTCTTCTACTGACATTGAACGTCCTCTTATAACCGCAAGCACTTTGAAGATGCCAAGGTGAGTTCAATGTCACTTTATTAGATGGCCTGATGTTGAGACATTACTATTTCACATAGCATTGGTTAGGCTGGCTATAAGCAGTGAAATCGTGGTGCCATGTGTATTCGGAAATCACCAAACGGTGCCATCACCACCCTACTAGCGGCCCGCGCGATGCATCTTCCTGAAACACGGACCGCAAAACGATGCTCCCGCCAAACGATGACCAGTTTAACGGCATTCGAATGCTGCAAAGAGCAATTTGGCCACGGCAGTGGCACCCGCCAAAGAAGCTGTGCGGCTTCTTGGTGGCCAGCAGGTGACGCAAGTCGGAAATGCCAAGCCCGCTGAAGAAGCTGATTACAATGCGCGAAAAACAGCGAGCCGGACCATGAGAGTCCGCCGAGTTGGCGGTCGCCAATTCAACCGCGGATGTTACTCATCTTGCATCTGTGAGATTTTCGATAGATGCGATTTCAATGCCGAATCCGGAAAGTCCCATGTAGTCATGATGGGTTGACGTCAAGTGGCGGATCGAGGTTACACCGAGATCGCGCAAGATTTGTGCCCCGACGCCAACCTCTCGCCATTGCCTGTTTCGATCGGCTTCCACGGTGTGTGGTTCTGTAATTGGTGATACGGGGACGCCCGCAGCGCCGTCGCGAAGACAAACAAGAACACCATTTCCGGCTCTCCTGAAATGCGCCAGAACTGACTCCATAGTACGAGGTCCCGCGAAGATGTCTTCTATGATGTTTGGTTTGTGGAAGCGAGTAAGTACGTTCGTTCCATCCCCAACCCCGTTGTGTACAAAGGCTATGTGCGCGATAGAGTCAAATGGTGAGCGGTATGCGTAGCCTTCGAGTACACCGATTGGGCTCTCGGTCGCGAATGTCGCGAAACGCTCGATCAGCGTTTCACGGGCCTGGCGATACGCGATCAATTCGTCAATACTAACCTCTTTAAGCCCGTGCTTCGCTGCAAAACGCTCAACCTGCCCGCCCTTCATAACTGTGCCGTCGTCGTTGACCAACTCGCTGATAATTCCGACCGGGATGGTATTACTCAACCTGCAAAGATCGATCGCCGCCTCGGTGTGACCAGACCGAAACAAGACGCCTCCATCGCGCGCAATTAACGGGAAAACATGACCTGGCCTCGCAAAGTCGTTCGGACTGGCGTTTGGGTTGGCTAATGCACGACAGCAAGAGGCGCGCTCATCAGCCGAAATTCCCGTGCCGTTGTCAGGCTTGTAGTCGATCGATACGGTAAATGCGGTAGCGTAATTTGAATCGTTGCAACTCACCATTGGGTCGAGACGCAACCTGCGGGCGGTTTCAATAGTAATTGGTGCACAAACGATGCCGGATGTGTGGCGGATGATGAACGCCATCTTCTCCGCATTGCAGAGAACGGCCGCAATGACGAGATCACCCTCGCCCTCTCGATCCTTATCGTCGGTGACAACGACAATTTCGCCGCGACCAAAAGCTTCAAGAATCTGAGACATCGGATAATTCATTGCGGAACTCTCAAAGACGGACGCAACAGCGACTACTGGCCAAGCGAAAACTAGATTATCGGTATAGAGAAGCGGGGTGACGAGATGGAACTCGACCGCTTTAGCCTTATGGGTGCTTCCAGCATTGGTATCGCCGATACCGACTAGCAACTGTCAAGATATGGGGCGATCGTGAAAGCTATTGGCAATAGCCTTCACGATGGCTGTCGGATCAACCCGCTTTCGATCTCGCTACATGAGTGGCTATCGCATCCATGAGCGCTGGTGACAAACAATCGTACGGCTCAAGTCCAAGTTCCTTAAGCCGCGTTCTGATCGCGGCCATGTCACCTGGCTCTACGCCAGACTCAATCACCGAAGATACAAAGGCGGCAAATGTCGGACCTTGTGCACCGGATTCCAGAAACAGTTCGGGATGAATGAAATCAAGGCCGTAGAAGGGATGATTGGTACGCTCGATGCGACCAAACATATGGGTTTGACAAGATTTGCAGGCGTAGCGTTCGATCGTCGCGGACGCATCAACTACACAGAGCTTGTCGCCATGCTCGAGCACCGCAACGTTTTCGCGAGGTACAACGGCGACTACCGAAAACATTGCCCCTTCCGGCTTCCAGCACTTGGTACAGCCGCAGGCATGGTTATGGGCTACGTCACCTTTGATTCCCACCTTGATCGCCTCGTCTGTGCATTTGCACATGAGCGTTCCTCCGGTGAAACTGCCTGAACCTTGCCTCACCCCGTCGTCAACGGATGGGTGAATGTGTACTGCCATGAGTTGTCCTTCCCTGCGGTTACATGCTTCGTTCAAGTGACGGCGACCGTTGGATCGACATGCCCTAACGGCGCCAGATCCAAGGCTTGTGGATTTCTGGAAAGTCAAAATATCGCGGACAGTGGGCGGATCATTTACCGCGGAACAGGTTGGACTTTGATCATTCGGCCGCCGCTGCAACGAGTGAGGGCCGCATGGCGGGGGCGTCGGTCTTCTCGAGCCATACCGCGCGCGCCCTGGTCTTTGAGAATCGCGCCTGCCATTCAGTCACGCCGCTGAATTGCCACTCCCGCGTGAGATGCGGTCGCGATAGATCGTCCCAAACAGGCTAACGCATCAGAAACGTTTGACCTGTGGGCGGCTCACCCGAACTGGTCATAGTTTGTTGCGACCTGATCCCTTCATGACGGACATCTGGTCCGCCGATCCCTCTGATAGTGCCAAAAAGATCCATAGCCTTCGGATTGGTCAACCACAGACTGAAATCGCCCCGCACATTCAGCCTGCTGTCCGCCCCTCATGTCCTAGAGAAGTTTGGCGATCCCGGGCTTTGCCTTGCTGTCGCGTCCGATCGCCACGCCCGCTTCATAGGCGGTGTCCAGGTGCTGTTGGCGCTCCCGCGTATTAAAAACGGCGTCGCTAAGAAGTTCGATGCGGATCGGGTCCACCCCGCAATAGCCTAGCACGCCAAAGCGCCACAAATGTTCGATTTCCGGGCCGTAGCCCCACCGCTCGAGCTGCTTTGTGGAAGCGCCACATGGGAGCAGGAGCGTGGTCGGTCGCGCAGCAAGCAGGCTGCCCTCTGTTTCTTCCTCGAAGCTATAGGCCCATCCGGCCGACCAGACGCGGTCTAGCCAGCCTTTGATCATTGCTGGCGCGCCATACCACCAAATCGGGAAAACCAAACACAGCGCATCGCTCCACTCGACACGCTTCTGGTGGGCAATGACGTCATCCGGCATGGCGACTTGCTTGAACTGCTGGAGGTCGCGGATCGACATCACCGGATCGAACCCCTCTGCGTAGAGGTCACAGAAATCGACTACATGCCCCGCCGAAGTCGCGCCTGCATTGAACTGCCTGGCCAGGGCATGCGTGTGGGAGCCAGAATCGGGATGGCAAACAACAGTCAAGACATTCATCAAGGCAACCCTCTGCCCGCAGGCAAAAATTCCGTAGCAAACTGATCAAACTGCTACCACGGGATCCAACGGCATAACGAAACCGCAACAAACTAGCCCGCCCAGGGCCAGTTTTTCAGGCAGCCGCATAATGCTAGTCTTGTGAAACACCAAGTGACATGCGCTTACCTCTCTCTCATTAGATTATTGGCTCGTTGTCGCCACTTACAGGAGCGATACTACGACGCGGACTAGCCCCGCCAAGGGACCCTAATGGGCCATCCTCGAACGCTTCGTTCAAAAGGATAACCAAAATCTCTTCTTAATCCGTCCCTTGTCGAAATTTGTAGCCATTTTCTGGAGGCCGTGAACCCAGGCAGCCGTTATGCCTCCTGAAATAGGCGGCGGCAGGCATCGACAAACGCTGCGGGCGTTTCCTCAAGCATTTCATTGCGTCTGGTCACCAGCGCCAAATGGCTTCCAGCGATCGCATCCTGCAACGGTCGCGTCGTTAGTGATCGACCATCGTAGGACATGTTGGACGCAGGTTTCGTTACGAGAAATCCATAGCCAAGCCCTTGCGCGACCAAGCCCCGCACCATTTCAAACGAAGTGCTTTTGAACCGAATTTTTGGATCTAATCCCCTCGTGCGAAAAAGGTCGGTAAAGTACTCACCACTGGGCGGCGCATCTAGCAGTATCAGTGGCCACTTTGCGAGTTGATCTAGCGACAATGACTGGTGCGCTGTCAGTGGATGCCCCTCAGCCAAAAGGACGTAGGGCTGATGCGCTGTAAGACGCTCCACCGAAACGTCTGCACCCAAGTTGACGTCATTTATCAGTGCAACGTCCACCGTACCAGCTTTCAAACCTTCTAACACGCGGCGTTGGTCACCTTCGAGAAGTTTGAGGTCTATCGAGGCGCCGCCTGAGCTCATATTCGCCAATACTTGGGGAACAAAGTATGGACCGAATGTGTGGAAGGCTCCCAATTTCAGAGCATTGGCTGAGGAAACTTGGGACTGCTCAGTATCGATTCGAGCGGGTGTCCCATAAGCCCTGTTTGCGTAGATTAACGGCGACCCGGACTTGGACGAAAAAATATCCTCCACGCTGCCCATGAGAACGTAGTGTGTTCCAATGATCTGCCAGGAGGCGACACGGCAGCTAAAGGCGACAAGTGGATCTACCACGCGCGGCGATCCCGTCACATCCGCCACCCAATTGGTGCAGGAAAACTTGCTGCCATCGGGCGTTTTAAACCGGCCCGAAAAGCAATCCGAAATGAACGATTGATCGTCCCTCAGAACATTTACACAAAACACGCCGTTATCAACGATTGCTTGCGCAGAAGCACTACTTTGATTGACACACACCAAAAGTGTGGGCTGGGGCGTATCAGCTGTCACCGACGACATAGCAGAGACGGTCAAACCGAATCGCCCTGCGGGTCCGTCGGTCGTTACGACGTTTACCGTGCATGCAGCACTGCTCATGCCGACAAGAAATCGCTCTCTCAACTGTGAACTAACCGTCTGGGCTAAACCGTTGTTCATGGCTTGGTTCTTCCTTGGGACGCTGCGTGATTTCCACGCAAGTGGTGAAATTGCCGGCGGCGCGATGGACAAGGCGTGCTACGATTTGAGAAAAGCCGATCCAATCGGTCTTCCGCATGACTTCAAATCGGAAGTGTCGCGAGCACCGCCCCTACCCGGCATCAAGGTTTGACAACTATCTCACCTTATTAGTTGTGGAACCGGCTACCCACATGGTCGCTCGGAAGATAGGCACCGTCGTCAAACAATTTCTCTCGCAATGTTCCGTGCGCATATTCTGTCTTATACACACCGCGGTTTTGTAGCTCTGGAACCACAAGTTCGACAAAATCTGCAAAACTCTCAGGCGTGACGGTGCGAATAAGATTGAATCCGTCCACGTCGGCCTCTCGGACCCATGTCTCCAACGCGTCGGCAACCTCCATCGGATCGCCTACGATCGGTGCCATCCTGCAACCAATTTCCATCTGCTTTAGCAATTTTCTTACCGTCCACTGCTGGCCGGCATTTCTTGTAGTCAACGCCTCGACTACGGATACCATCGATTCCGTCTTGGAAAATGTGATCGGTTCATCCAAGTCGTACTTGGAGTAGTCGATGCCCGTAGAGCTGCACAGATGAACCAAGCCGCCCTCTGGGCTCGCATACCTTTTGTACTCCTCCAGCTTTTCGTGAGCTTCCGCGTTCGTCTTACCCACAATCACGACTACGCCCAGGAACACGCGTATTCCACGCGGATTGCGGTCCGCAGCGGCAGCCGCGTTGCGAATGTCTGCGACCAATTTGGCAGTGTCTGACGGCGTCCGACCAGTGATGAACACGCATTCGGCGTGCTTACCTGCAAAGGCCTGGCCTCGAGGCGACGAGCCAGCCTGATACAAAACAGGCGTCCGTTGTGGTGACGGTTCGCAGAGATGCGCTGCGCTCATTTTGACGAATGGGCCAGAATGCTCGATCGTATGTACCTTGGTGGTGTCAGCAAAAACTCCGGTTTCGCGATTACGCAGAACCGAGCCATCTTCCCAGCTGCGTTCCCAGAGCTTGTACACACAGTCCATATAGTCATCTGCCATATCGTATCTGCGGGAGTGCTCGATTTGTTGGGTCAAACCCAATCCGCGAGCCGCGCTGTCAAGATATCCAGTCACGACATTCCATCCGACTCGTCCTTTTGTAAGGTGATCCAAGGTCGAAAATCGACGCGCTAACAGATAGGGCGATTCATAAGTAAGGTTCGATGTGACGCCAAAGCCAAGGTTGTTCGTCACCGCAGCCATGGCTGAAACAATCAGCATCGGGTCGTTGATGGGTACCTGGACGGCCTTCTCGCAGGCGGCTTCGGGTGAGGAGCCATACACGTCATTAATGCCGATCACATCAGCCATAAACACGCCGTCAAACATGCCTTTCTCCAGCAGCTTGGCGAGATCAGTCCAATATTCGATGTTCGTGTAGTCAACCGAGTTGTCCCGGGGGTGACGCCACAGCCCATGCGCTATGTGCCCAACCGAATTCATATTAAACGCATTGAGCAATATCTTACGCATGACTTATCCTCCCGCTGGTCGCCTTGAGGGCCCAGGTCAACTGCAATTCTCGAAGATGGCGTTAGCGCGGGAATCTACAGCGTATCTACCTGTCCGCGACTGGAGTCGATGTTGAAATATGGCATCTCAAAATGAAACCCCGAAAAACGTGAGGCGAAGCGTAACAATTTCCTAAGTCAAAACATCAGCGGAAGGTGGCCGGAGGCGCGTTCGCGGTGATCGCAGATCTTGCTCCAATCGGCCGATGGCACCTTCGCAGCAGGCATGGCTGGAAACCGTCCTATTCCGGAAGCAGATGCCAGCGACAATGTTTGGGATATCATGACGCCAAGCTAGTCGCCGACGAAGAGCGTTTCCGAGCTTATTGCTTGCTTGGTTCCCCTAGCCCGCCAGCGCTAGCTTGAGGAGTGTTTTCAAGGCCGCCGCGGCCTGGAGTGCCGCAGCCTTCCCACCCCGCCCGTCATTTGTGGGCTGGGCGAGATCGCAGACAAGGCCACCGACCCGGCAAAATCGGCCGGTCGTCAATATCTTCAATGAGCTGGACGATGCTCAGGCGACGTCATTAGGAGAGCTGTGAGGCGACGTGTGGAGCCTGCTCAGACGATATTTGCGTAGCCTAGCCTTGTCGCTTCCACTTCAAGTTCGGAGATCATTTTGTAGGCGACCATGTCGGGTGGTTCCAGCCCGAGGAGACCGAGTATGTTTCTTGTCTCTTGCAAGGCAGGGTCATTCATCACGTCATGCAGCACTTCCACTAGAGAAGCCGCTTCTGCGTCCGATGTCTCTGCCGAGGTTACGAACGGAATGGTCGGACTTAATGAAGTCTCCTCCAATATCCGAAATCTCCGCGCCGCATCGGGCCGAAAGCTCTGAAACAATCCCCAGGTGACGCAATCGATTGAACAAAGATCGATGTTCCCGGCAGCCAGCTCGTCCAGACTCGCACTGTGGTTGCCGGTAATCTTGATTGCCGAAAATTGCGGGCGCCTATCTTTCAGTTGCGCCAGCGACAAGCGAGGTAGGTTCATGCCCGAATTTGAGAGCAGACTGTTGCAGCCAAATGTGGCCCCGCTCATGTCTGCCAATGTGACGGCCGAACTCTCGCTACGAACTAGAAAGAACGCACGATGCGTTGCGCCGATACATCCCTCAAAGGAGTAGATTGGGGCAGCCAACAAACGGTATTGATCGCGAAAACACTTCATCAGCGGGAATCCGCATACCTGGGTGAAATAGACCGATTGTCCGGTTGTTTCTGGTATGGGCGGACTGTCCGGCCTATAGATGATGTCGCTAACGTCGAATTCTCTTGCCCGCATCCTTTCTTGCAAACTCGACAATAGCCTAACGTTTGCTTCTTTCATCTCAGCAAAGTTGTACATCGGAAGGCTCGCGGTCCTCATCGTCTACGTTCCTTTTCACGTAATGGGCAAAGCGCCCGCTTGAGCAAATGACATTCCTTGATCCAGGGAACGGGAGGGAGCGGTCATCATTTCGGGGCGAAGTAGGCGATACAGATGCTCTGGCGTTAGCAATTCTTCTTCCAGAACAATTTGGGAAACGCTCTTGTTCTGCTGCAAGGCCTGTTTCGCAATGCGTGAACAGGCCTCATATCCCAATGTGGGAACTAGCGCGGTAACCAGGCCTATGCTGTCGTCGACAAGAGCACGGCATCGGTTGCGGTCGGCAGCGATCCCCGCGACACATTTGGCAGCGAGGGTTTCCACGGCTGAGGTCAGTATGCGGAGCGAAGACAGAACGCAGTATCCGATCGTCGGCTCAAAGGCATTGAGTTGCAGTTGGCCGCTTTCCGCGCATAGCGTCACAGTCAGGTCATGGCCAATCACCATGTACGCTACCTGATTGACGACTTCTGGAATGACTGGATTGACCTTTCCCGGCATGATTGAAGAGCCGGCCTGGACAACCGGCAGGGTGATCTCACCGAATCCCGCGCGCGGCCCGCTCGACAACAAACGCAGATCGTTACAGATCTTCGATAACTTGACCGCCACCCGCTTCAATATTCCGGAAAAAAGAACAAAGGCTCCCATATCCGAAGTCGCCTCAATGAGGTTGAGAGCAGGAACCATTGGTATGCCAGAATTTCGTGCAAGCTCCTCAATTGCCAGTGGGCCATACCGAGCGTCAGTGTTAATTCCGGTACCGATCGCCGTTGCACCGAGATTTACCTCGCGAAACAGCGCCATCGCCTCCTTGAGCCGCGCTATATCCTCTTTGATGGTTGCGAAGAAGGCATCAAATTCCTGACCGAGCGTCATGGGAACCGCATCTTGGAGCTGGGTTCGACCAACCTTCAAGACATCTGCGAATTCGACAGCTTTGGACTTGAAAGCAAATGCAAGTTCCTCAAGTGCGGCCACCAGTGGGCCGCCGGCAAAAATGATCGCGAGGCGTAGCGCCGTGGGATAGGCATCATTTGTAGACTGAGCCATGTTCACATCATCATTTGGGTGCAGCGCGGCGTAGTCCCCCTTTTTTCGCCCCATCAACTCGAGCCCAATATTGGCGATCACCTCGTTGGCGTTCATATTTGTGGAGGTTCCGGCGCCACCCTGTATGGCGTCAACGACGAACTGGTCGCGACAATACCCGCCATTCGCGACCATCTCACAGGCTTGATCGATAGCTTCGGCTTTAGCTGTAGCCAGGTATCCCAGGCGGTGGTTAGCACGCGAAGCTGCCTGCTTTACCAATGCCAACGCGCGAACAAACTCCGGAAAATGGGCGATTGGTACACCCGTGATTGGAAAGTTGCTTAGGGCACGCAAGGTGTGCACCCCCCAATAAACGCCTGCAGGAACTTCCGCATCGCCAAGCAGATCATGCTCGGTTCGAGTTTCGGACGCAGAAAGCTCGAACGTCTTTGGTGAGGGGATGTCAGAGTTTGTTGTAGCAAGATCGACCATAAGATTATCACCAATGCCACCAAAGGTGGTCGATCGTCCCTGTAAATACCTGCTTCAAGCAGCGAGTGAATCTGGGGTTGACCGGCTCGATCCCCTCAGCTGACGGCCTCTGGGATGACCGCAATAACGTCAATTTCGACGAGCCATTCGGGCCGAGCTAGGGCAGAGATAACCAAGCCAGTCGACACCGGAAAAACACCGTTGAGCCACTTGCCGACGGTCCTATACACTGGCTCCCGATACCGCGGATCAACAAGATAGATCGTTATCTTGCATATGTGATCGAGATGGGACCCGGCTTCTTCCAATAGCATCTTTACATTAGCCATCGCTCGTTCCGTTTGCCCTGCGGGATCTCCAATGGCAACGCTTTCACGCGTTTCTAGATCCTGTCCTATTTGCCCTCGCACAAATACCATTGAGCCCTTAGCGACTACGGCCTGACACAGGTCGTTGTCTATCTTCTGCTCTGGATAGGTATCCTTGGTGTTGAATTTGCGGATCCGTTGATGGGCCACGATGATTACTCCATTGCCTGCGATCAGGCTGTTGTATTGCACTGTGCACGTGTGGAGAGCATTGCAACGCCCTTTTCCGCGCAACAGTGACTGCTCGAAATAACTCAGGACTTGCTCTTGTTGATGCGGAACAAACTTCTCGCCACCGAGCTCTTACGAGCTAAGGAGACCGTGGTGGTCCGCTCGCATCGAGTCCGAATATTGCAGGATCGTCCTGATCATAACCGCTCCTATTACGTCGCACTGACGCGCAATAGGAGCGCAACCGCGTACGCAATGAAAATACGGGTTTCTGGTCCATTGCTTTCGATTTCCCAAGGTCGCTGCGCAGGCCGAGCGATCCCCATTGCCAATGGATCTATTCGAAGAAGTCACTCCAGGGGTTGGTCTGCGCTTTGAGATCGGAGAAGATTGACGCTAGCCGCTTATCAGTCTTAGCCTCCGGCCATGCAGGCCAATGAAACCGTTTGGCTAGGGTTTATCCCTTCCCATCCCACTATTTGCGAAGGGGAACTGATCTCAGTCGGTCCACTGGCAAAGACCCATCCGGTCGGCTACACCGAAATCTCTAGGTGCTGCCCCATGACGTGACCATGGTGCTGTCGTCTCAGGTTGTCCCCGCGCCAAAGAGCGGTTCCGATAGGAAATTGTCGACATAGACAAGGCCCAGAACGAGAGGTTTGTCGGGGCTCGCTCATCGTTCGGCGACGGCGATTAGAACGATCGTTCTTTCCAGTTGGAGTTTGAAGTACAAAATTTCTATGGGTCCAGCATTCAACTCTCACTCGGAATGCAAACTTGGATCACCCATCGGTAGTTCTTGCTCCACGGAAATCAAGCGCAGTCGCCAGTTACGTTCCGGGTCTGGTACTCGTCGGGGTGATTACCGCCTCAGCATATGGGCTGCGGCACCTGCCATTCTTCTCGGCCCTGAGCCCAATGATCTCGGCGATTTTTGTAGGAATGCTGTTTGCAAACACCGTGGGTTTTTCACCGGAGGCGAATGCCGGCTTAGGGATTGCAGGCAAGAAGCTGCTTCGTCTTGCAGTAGCTCTTCTCGGCCTGCAACTGACCTTTGGACAATTGGCGAGTATCGGCGTCACGGGTTTGGCTGTTGCGGCGGCGGCGCTGGTATTGACCTTCTCGTTCACCGTCTGGATGGGCAGGGTTCTCGGGATTGACCGCAAACTCGCACTATTGCTCGCCGCAGGGACTTCAGTGTGTGGGGCATCAGCCATCGCGGGTGCCAATGCGGTAGCCAAAGCCGATGACGAAGACGTCTCCTATGCCGTGGCGTGCATCACGCTGTTCGGAACGATCGCGATGTTCCTATATCCATTGTTGCAAGCCATTCTAGGGTTGGACCCATATGAATATGGATTATGGATAGGGCTTTCTGTGCATGAGGTCGCCCAGGTGGTTGGCGCGGGTTTCCAAGGAGGCGAAGTCGCGGGCCAAACAGCGGTCGTAGCCAAACTAGCGCGAGTTATGATGCTGGCCCCGCTGGTGGTCGGTATTGCAGCCTTGGCTGCAATCCCCGCCGATGCGTCTCTCCCACGCAAAGGCATGCAGGTGATTCCGACATTCATTGTTGGGTTCCTCTTGCTAACTATGCTCAACAGTTCCGGACTGGTACCAGAACAGCTCCGCGCGCCTATTGTGGTCGTTACGCCTGTCCTTTTGACCGCGGCGATGGGAGCGTTGGGGCTGGGTACGAACTTGTCGAAGCTCAGACGGAGGGGCTTTCGACCGTTAGTTGTTTCTGGTCTTGCGACATTGTTTATTGCGACAGTCGGGCTGGGCCTCGTTACGCTGATGAAATGAGGGCCGGGAGCATATGGCATGCACTGGAGTTTGCCGACCCCGGAGCGGTGTTCAGCGACATCCCTGCTCTCCCCCATAGTCGCCAGCGTGATAGGCTCGCGCGGCTTGTGCGCAAGTTCGACCCCGTCGAAAGGGACTTCAGAAATAGGGAGCTCGGACGGGTGGGTGAGGAGTTCGTGGTCGAGCTCGAGCGGAAACGGCTGACGGCAATGGCGCGAGAGGACCTAGCTCGCAAGGTGCAATGGGTTTCCGCCGAACTCGGTGATGGTGCCGGCTTCGACGTTCTGTCCTTCGACCATGATGGTGCCGAGCGCCTCATAGAGGTCAAGACCACGGATGGTGCGGCGCAGACGCCATTCTTCCTGACACGAAATGAAATGGATGTGGCCAAGGAACGCGCCAGGGACTGGCACCTCTATCGTGTGCATCTCTTTGCCCAACGCCCTCGCCCGACCACCCCTCGAGACGACCCTGCGCTTGGATCCCGAGACGTGGCGTGCTCAACCTCTTCGGCCCGTGGTTATGTAGGCAAGATGTAACGGAATGTCCGCAACGAACGTTCAGAGGCGTTGAACGCCAAACGATGGGCGGGACTGGAGCGGGTGCTGGGTCATAGAGTTGGTCCGTTCGCTCGACCAGATCGCATTCGCTTTCCACGTCGCTCCCAATCGAGCCGAGCTTCTGGAAATGGACGCCGCACGGTCGCCGATCGCCGGGCGAACGATCGGCGACTGGAACTAGATTTCGATCCAAGCCTATGGAAAGGTGCTTCATCACATCGCCTGCGCGACCAAGCTCCGTTCGCGGGTCCCCAGCCTCGACCATCTTCTCACCATCTTCGCGCGCAAGGACGACATCGAGTCGGTCTGGGGTGGCGGGGCAGCGGGGCGCCAGGTTCTGGATCTCCTAAAGCTGGATGCCGAAGGCGCGGCGCGCTTGGACGCTCACTACGAGGTCCCTATCCCTTACTACGTAGACTTCGGTCGCGACTTCGTTCTACTGCCCATATTCGGTGCGCTGATGAACCCCATCGCCGGTCTCACCAACCAGTTGCGACAGGTCCATGCGACTGGGACCGAGCGTTGGACGCCCGGGAGGAAATGTTCAGAACGGATCTGCGGGCTTTGCTGGAGGAGACGGGGCGTTACGTCGTGCCTGATGGTGTGTTCAACCTTTACAAGCGCGATCGGTCGGACCTGACCGACGTGGATGCCGCGATCGTGGACCGTGAGTCCGGCCAACTGTGCCTGGTTCAACTGAAGTGGCCCGATATCTATGGTCGATCGCTGGCCGAGCGCGAGAGCCGCAGAACCAACCTGGCCAAGGCCAATGAGTGGGTTGAGCGGGTCTACGGTTGGGTGGACGGCAGGACGTCGGCGCAGGTCTGCAAGGCGCTCCAACTGCCGTACGGTGGCGAGCAACCAGTATCGCTGATGGTCTTGAGTCGTCACATCGCCGATTTCGTCAGGCCCACGGAATTCGAGCGGCGCGCGATTTGGACGAGCTGGCCGCGGCTTGCAAAGACAGTGTCGGAGACCTGCGGCGCCGATCTGCTTGAGGGCATTGGACCGAAGAGGAAAACGACCAAAAATTCGGTATAGGAAGCGTATTGTGAGCAACAACTACAGCTTTCGTGGTCTGGACGTCGACGTGCGGGTCAACCACTACAGGCCGGTCACATAGCGCAGTTGGCCCGCCGGCAGAGAAGTGAAATATACCCGCCTGATCACGTTTCAGGCCGCGCGTGCCTTGCCCACTGGCCGACCTTGTCGTCAATGACCTTGTCGATACGTCGCGCCGAGCGCCCGACGATGCTGTCGCCTGAAAACTGTCGCGGGTGCCACCATGATGAACCCTTCCCACCCCAGTTTGGCCGCAGGCACGCGTCTGTCGGCGATGTCTACTCTTGGGAATCCGTAGAACCTGGTCGAACGGCCGAAATGAGGGCGCAGAGCCTTCGTTGAATAGGCCTGGCGAAAACGACTGCTTCGAGTCAGACCGGCCATGCCGCACCGCTGAACCACTGCGCGTGACCGAAGGTAGCACAGTTCGGGCCTGAACGGCCCAACACGCGACCCTTTCAGCAATTGATATATCTGCGTGCCGATCTGCAGCTCAGGCGCTGTGCATGTCCCGGATCTTCCAACCTTATGCGAGGCTGCCGGCTGCCGGAGCAACTACCATGTGCATGCGAAGGTACTGAAATCTCCCATAAAAACCGGGCAGTATGCCCGCGACCAGCCGGCATGCACAGAAAAATGCAAGCCATGCCAATGGCTTAACGCGTTTCGGGCATGCGCTTTTATCTCGCCGTCCTCTGTCGTTTCGTAAGCGTCCGGTCCTGACACCTGGTTGGCGTAGTGCAAATTCGCAGCAAGTGGGGTTCCTTCGTAGCATGGAGGATCTCCGGTGAATTTGAGACATTTCGAGAACACGGCACGTAAGTCCTTCTGGGTGATTCATGTCGAAGCGTGGCGTCAGAGCGGGTTGACGCGCACAACCTATTGCCGCCATCACCATCTCAACCGGCGTACGTTCGAGCGCTGGTTGACCACCTGATGGGCAAGGAAGCAGCGCGCAAACATGCGGAATCGCAGGCACAATTGCTCCGAGAAGCGTGTCCGCAACAACGCCAGAAAGGGCCGCGTCGGCGTCAACGCCAACGTTTCGGCGTGAGCACGGATGTGCGCAATCGTGCGCTCCGGGCATTCTGGGCCATGCATGTCGAGGCGATGAACTGGAGCGGCATGGGCGTTCGCGAATACGCCGCGGCACTGCATCTTTCGCCCTACGCGCTGCGCCGTTGGCGTGACCGCTTGGAGGATGGCGAGGTTGAGATTGACTGGCGCGCACATCTTCATCCCTCCGCCCGCCCGACCGTTAGCACTAGTGCTAACGGCACGACGTCCGAACGCGGCTTGACAGGTGCCGCGAAGGATGGACCGACGCCGCCCCCACAAGCTGCCAGGCGCTTCTTCAGCGACGAGGAAAAGCGTGCCATCGCGCTGGAGAGCGACCAGCCAGGCGTGAGCGTCTCGGCCGTCGCGCGCAAGCACGGGATCGTCACGGGGATGCTGTTCCGCTGGCGCGTACAGTTCGACGTGGCGCAGAGGAAGCGCGCAAAACTCGTATCCGTGACGCTACCTGACGACATGCCGGCGACGCTGGCCCTGCAGAGGTTCGTGCAACCGCCTGACGGAATGATGGCCGTCGATCTGCCTGACGGGCGGCGCATGTTCGTGCCGGGAGGGTGTGATCCCGATGTGGTGCGCGCACGGATCGACAGCGGAGGGGTGAGCCCATGATGATCGTTCCGGCGGGCGTGAAGGTGCATCTGGCACTGGGGCACACCGACATGCGGAAGGGACTGGACGGGCTCGCCATGCTGGTCCAGGCAACGCTGAAGCAGGACCCGTTCTCGGGTCATCTGTTTGCCTTCCGGGGCAAGAAGGCGTCGCTGCTCAAGATCCTGTTCTGGGACGGCAACGGTCTGTGTCTGTTCACCAAGCGGCTCGACCAGGGCAGCTTCGTGTGGCCGCGTATGGCAGGTTATGACGGCTCGATCACATTGACGCCGGCACAACTCGCAATGCTGATCGAGGGCATCGACTGGCGCGCGCCGGAGCGTGTCTGGAGACCGGCGCTGGCCGGCTGAAAGCGCTCCGCCGATCGACACGGAAACCGCTGGAATCCTTGGGTTCTTGAGCGGTTTGTGGTAGATTCGATCATGTTGATCGACCTCGACAATCTGCCGTCCGATCCAGCACTTTTGCAGCGTCTGCTGCGCGATATGGCAGCTGCTGTCGAGAGCCGCGATGGTGAGATCGAACGCCTCCAATCGATCATCAAGAAGCTCCAGCGGGCGCAGTTCGGACGGCGTTCCGAGCGCCTCGATCCCGATCAACTGGCGCTCGCCCTGGAAGACCTCGATGCCGACATCGCCCGCATCCGAGAGAGCAGACCGAGTATCCTCACGCCGCCAGTGGAGCGGCCATCCCACCGCAAGCCGCTGCCCGATCACCTGCCACGCGAAGACGTACGGCTCGACATCGAAGAAGCGTATTGCGTGTGCTGTGGCGGCGCACTTCATGCGATCGGCGAGAGCGTCAGCGAGATGCTCGACTGGGTCCCGGCGCAGCTTCGCGTGGTCCGCATCACGCGCCCGAAATACGCCTGCCGTGCCTGCGAGACCGTAGCGCAAGTGGCTGCACCGGAGCGGTTGATCGCCGGCGGATTGGCAACGCCGGCGCTTCTGGCGCAGGTGCTGGTCTCCAAATATTGCGATCACACGCCGCTCTACCGGCAATCGCAGATATTCGCCCGGCATGGTGTCGATCTGGCGCGCTCGACGCTGGCTGGATGGGTCGGCGGCGCCTGCTGGTGGCTGGAAGCCCTGCACGAGCGGCTGGTGAAGAACGTGTTCGCCTCCAACCATCTGTTCGCCGACGATACACCGGTGCCGGTGCTCGATCCGGGCCGTGGGCGCACCAAGACGGGGCGGTTGTGGGTCTATGCCCGTGAGCAACGACCCTGGGCCGGACCCGAGCCGCCGGCGGCAGTCTACCTGTTTGCGCCGGACCGAAAGGCCGAGCGCCCGGTATCGCATCTTCAGCACTTCAAGGGCGTGCTGCATGTCGATGGTTATGCCGGCTTTGAACAGCTCACGGCCAGTGGCGACATCGTTCTTGCCGCCTGCTGGGCGCATACCAGGCGCAAGTTCTATGACGTGGTCGAAGCGACGGGGTCGCCCGTGGCAACTGAGGCGCTGCGCCGGATCGGTGAAATCTATGCCGTCGAGGCGGATGTGCGCGGACAGTCGCCGGCTCTGAGGCTTGCGGTGCGGCTGCAGCGATCGAAACCCGTTGTCGCCGCTTTCCACGCCTGGCTGGAAGTACAGCTTCAGCACATCTCCGGACGCAGCACGCTTGCAGAAGCGGTCCGCTATGCGCTGTCGCGTTGGACCGGACTGACCCGATTCCTCACCGATGGCCGCGTCGAGCTCGACACCAACCCCGTCGAGCGGGCCATCCGTCCCGTTGCGCTCGGCCGCAAGAACCACCTGTTCGCCGGCAGCGATGGTGGCGGCGGCCGCTGGGCGATCGTTTGCTCTCTCACCGAAACTGCCAAGCTCAACGATGTCGAGCCCTACGCCTATCTCGCCGACGTACTGCAGCGCATGCTCGACGGGCATCCCGTCAGCGGCCTCGACGAACTCCTGCCATGGGCGTGGAAAGCGGCAAATCCCGTCAAGAGCTGACATCACGTGCAGCCCCCGGACGCATACGTCGTTTCGTAAGCGTCCGGTCCTGACACCTCGTTGGCGTAGTGCAAAATCGCAACATGTGGAGTTCCTTCGTAGCGTGGAGGGTCTCCGGTGAATTTGAGACATTTCGAGAACACGGCGCGTAAGTCCTTCTGGGTGGTTCACGTCGAAGCGTGGCGTCAGAGCGGGTTGGCGCGCACAACCTATTGCCGCCATCATCGTCTCAACCGGCGTACATTCGAGCGCTGGCTTGACCATCTGATGGGCAAGGAAGCAGCGCGCAAACATGCGGAATCGCAGGCACAATTGCTCCGAGAAGCGTGTCCGCAACAACGCCAGAAAGGGCCGCGCCGGCGTCAACGCCAACGTTTTGGCGTGAGCACGGATGTGCGCAATCGTGCGCTCCGGGCGTTCTGGGCAATGCATATCGATGCGATGAACTGGAGCGGCATGGGCGTTCGCGAATACGCCGCGGCACTGCATCTTTCGCCCTACGCGTTGCGCCGTTGGCGTGACCGCTTGGAGGATGGCGAGGTTGAGATCGACTGGCGCGCACATCTTCATCCCTCCGCCCGCCCGACCGTTAGTGATATCACTAACGGCGCAACGTCCGAAAACAGCTTGACAGGGCGTCCCGATGACACTCCCGCGCGCAGCCGCCGGTTTTTTACGGACGCGCAGAAGCTCACCATCGTGCAAGAGAGTGAAGCTGCAGGTGCAACGGTCTCGGCTGTCGCGCGCCGGCACGGGATCGCGACCGGCATCCTGTTTCGTTGGCGCGCGGAATTCGGCGTGACGCTGAAGAAGCAAGCGAAACTGGCATCTGTGACGCTGGCAACGGATACGGCAGCGGCACTCGCGCTGCAGAACCTTGTGCGGCCCCCTGGCGGGATGATGGCAATCGAACTGCCGGATGGGCGGCGTGTCTTTGCACCTGCGGGCAGTGATCCTGTTGCCGTACGAGCGTTCGTCGACAGCAGAGGGACTGCATCATGATGATCGTTCCGGCGGGCGTGAAGGTGCATCTGGCGCTCGGTCACACCGACATCCGCAAGGGGCTGGACGGGCTCGCCATGCTGGTCCAGGCAACGCTGAAGCAGGACCCGTTCTCGGGTCATCTGTTTGCCTTCCGGGGAAAGAAAGCGTCGTTGCTCAAGATCCTGTTCTGGGACGGAAACGGGTTGTGTCTGGTTCACGAAACGGCTCCAAGGCAGCTTCGTGTGGCCACGTATGGCAGGCTATGACGGCTCGATCACACTGACGCCTGCGCATCTCGCAATGCTGATCGACGGCATCGACTGGCGCGCACCCGATCGCGCGCGATCATCCCTACCTGGCGGCGCTGGCGATCGAGCTAGGGCTATCCGGCGAGACCGTCGACTGGCTCTTCATCGCGGCGGGCAAGATCACTTAATAGCCCGCCAGCCAGAAGATGCCGCTAGCCGTACCAAACGCCACGGCAATGTAGAACAGGTCCGTCCAAAGCGGTCCTGCAACGTCGCTCAAATGGTCGATAGGTGCCATGTGATCGACACGAGAGCCCCCAGAACCACGGAGATATACAGCGCGTCTTCGAAGGTCATTGTCGCTGCGAGACGACTTCAGATCGGTCGCCATTTTCGCCTCCCTAAACAGCCCGATTAACTCTCAATATCGAGCAAACGTTCCATGCTCTCCCTGCCTTTTCAGCCGTGGCACCTGACAGAGACTCGCCGGGCGCGGCACCGCCGACCGCTTCGCCGAGTTGCCGAGTGACGCGGGAATTTCTGTCCAAGCTGGACGAGGAAGGCATCGAAACGCTGGACCAAGGCATCCGCCTCGTCCGGGCAACCATGACCGTCGGGCGCTTCGCCCGCTTGATGATCGTCGGCATCCTTGGGCCGTTCGTCGGCGCGTCGATGTTTCTCGACAGCCTGCGCAAGATCATCGCCTGGCTGAACAAGCCGTGATCGCGTCTTGAGGCGTTGCCGCCTCGTAAGTCCGGCGCACCGTATGGGGCCGGCACATAACGGGAGCCTCGTCATCGCAAGATGGCGAGGCTTTTTTCGTTTAGGCGCCAGTTCGACGCTGGTGCCGGCTGATCGACTTGGCGATGGCTCTTTGCTGTTTCGCTGAAACTTTCCGCATGGGCGCGGGCCTTCGAGGCTTACTCGATGTCGGCGGCTTTTGGCCAACGAACGAATAAATCAGCCAGGATATGAACGAGCCGAATACGACGAGTGCAACTAGGCCAGATCCGTCTCGGCCGCGCCGACTTCCTCCAATTCCTCGGCCTCTGCCTCCTCCCCGAGCCAGCGCTGGTGCGGCGACTAGCGCGGCTGGCATTGCAAGCAACGCCCGCCGACTGATCATCCGCACCATGGCCGTTTGACCTTGGGGAGCCAGATGATCGCATGGCCGAGCCTGACGGGTACTAACCTGGCCGGTTTCCTCGACCCGAGCGCCAGCCTTCCGTAGCAGTTCAGGCAATCGCTTTTTGGCCTCCTTGCCAAAGGCGCGGTTGGCGGCAACCACGTAAACTTCCGTTAATAAATCCGATATTCTTAAATATTTAACCACAGCCTGCAACTCTGTTGTTGGGGAGTTACGCTATGAATGAACTTCATTTTGGCGATAATCTTGACGTACTGCGAGCCATGCCTGCAGAATCGGTCGATTTGATCTATCTAGACCCGCCATTTAATTCGAACGCAAATTACAATGTCCTCTATGGTACCAAGCACGGTGGCGCGTCGAAAGCTCAATCCCATGCGTTCGAAGATACCTGGACTTGGGGTATAGACGCGCAACGAGCGTTGGACGAGACGGCAGCGCGCCATTTTGAAGCCGGTGCTTTGCTTGACGCTTTTCAAAAGGTATTCGCCGGCAGCGATATGATGGCGTACCTTGCGATGATGGCTGTTCGCCTGATTGAGATGCGGCGCGTCTTAAAGCCCACCGGATCGCTCTACCTCCACTGTGATCCCACAGCCAGCCACTATCTAAAGTTGATCTTGGACGCGATCTTCACCGTTAGGAACTACCGAAACGAAATCATCTGGAGGCGCACCAGCGCCCATGCAAACGCGAGCCAGCGGGCCGCAGCCGTGCATGACGTTATCTTCCTGTATGGGAAGTCGGATCGAGTTGTGTGGAACCAAATCTATACACCCTATCGCCCCGAATACGTCGCGGAACATTTTGTCCACAAGGACCCCGATGGACGCCTCTTTAGACGGTCGGACTTGGTGAATCCTGCGGTTAGGCCGAATCTTCGTTACGACTATCACGCTAGCAATGGCCGCGTGTACAAGCCTCACTCCAATGGCTGGAAAGTGTCACTCGAAGTCATGCGGCAGCTAGACCGGGAGAACAGGCTCTTTTTCCCCGCGAAGGACGACGCACGGTTGCGAAAGAAGATTTATCTAGACGAGAGCCCGGGTGTAGCAGCTTCCGATGTCTGGGACGACTTGCCGCCTATACATGCCAGCTCACAGGAACGACTGGGGTACCCGACACAGAAGCCTGAGTCACTTTTGGAGCGCATTGTTTCCGCCTCATCAAACAAGGGTGACGTTGTGTTGGATCCATTTTGCGGGTGCGGCACGGCTATTCACGCCGCCGAACAGCTAGGTCGCAAGTGGATTGGTATTGATGTCACCTACCTCGCCATCCACGTCATTGAGGAACGCCTTGTGAAGGCATTCGGCTATAGAATTAAGGGTAGCTATACTCTTTACGGGCGCCCCGAGGATGCCGAAGACGCGAAGGCTCTCGCCGCACGGGATTGGCTCGAATTCCAAAAATGGGCCGTGTTCACGCTTGACGGCTTGCCCAAGGACAGACCTGGCGCTGATGGCGGCATCGACGGCATTATTCGCTATCACCAACTTGGCAAGGACCGTGCTAGCCGCGCGATAGTATCAGTGAAGGGCGGTTTGAACGTAGGCGTGGATGCAATTCACAAACTTAAGTCCGTTGTGAAGCGCGAAGAAGCGGAGATAGGCGTTCTCGTTTGCGTTAATCCTCCGACAGGACCAATGCTTCGCGAGGCCGCATCCGAAGGCGAAACTGGCCCCTCAACGAGGCGCGTCCCAAGGATTCAAATCGTCACTATCGAGCAGCTCTTTCACCCAGCCCCTGTTCTTCTGCCGGGAATGGTAGACCCGCCCGAGGTGCTATCAGCACCGGTGTCGCCGGCCAAACGCGGGCGAAAGCGGGTAGAGGGCCAGACGGAGATGCTTTTCCCAATAGAGGGTACAGCGGAAGCGCAAAAGCGCAAAAGCAATCGACCAATTCGCTCCGTCGATATCGAAGTGACCAGATCGGCCTACACGCGTAAAACCAAATAGGCTATTTCGCCTTTTCGCCTTCGGCATGTGGGGCATGAAACAGTACGATGTCATCGACACCATCACGATCATCCCGGCCCTCAAGCCGATCATGACGTTCAGCTCAGTGCAGAAAGATGGAGAATTCCTCTATCTCTTCAGCCACGACCGTGAGAACACCGAGGACCTTATCGACCCTAGCGAAGCTAAGAACATTTGTGCGTTTCTCACTGAGGCGTCGAAAAAAGTCGAAGCAGAAAAGCCCCCGTTCCGTGAGATCGATCTTCTGGGGAAGATCGGTCGAGATTTTGGGCGAACCTTCAGCCCATACTACGGCTATCACGTTCGCGCTTCCTTCATGCTTCGCAACACGTCGGGCTCCAAGGTTGCAGACTTCTGCGTCGCTCACGAGGACGGAGGCGCTCGGTTGCAAATGATCATGTTCTATCTGCGCGCAGAGACAGTGCTCACGTACCACCTAGCCAAGGATCAGATAGCGAGCTGGTGTGGTTTCGTAGAGAAGCCCATCATCCTGTGAGCTTAGCGACATAGTCGATGTTGTGCTCGGCGAAGCATTTGCAGCCGATCGTATGGCGCGATGCCGTGCCCGGAGCATGCGGATATCTGCCGGGGCGTCAGGGCTCGCTGGCTCCAACTTGCTGACCAGCGTTCCATGCCGGCCGACCACTGGCTGCCGGGTCATATTGAGAAATACCTATCGTCACCCTGCGAACAAGCTAGCTCGGGCGTCGACCGTAGATCCAGCCAAACAAAACTCGCGTTAGGTGGATCGCGGGGCAATCGCGTCGCCATTGGTTAATAGTGATCGATTTTCTTCATGTGAGCTTCAACTCTAGTCAACTGCCGTTAATTTGATTAACGCGGTCATGATAATATTAGAGCAGGGGTAGGAACAGTGACTTACAGGGCTTTCGTGGCATTTTCTGGTGGTGGCGCGAAAGGCATTGTGCACGTCGGCGCTCTAAAGGCTCTTGAGGAGCGTGCTGTTCAATTTGAAGGTTTGTCAGGGACCTCAGCAGGGTCAATTGTTGCTGCATTGGTAGCTGCTGGCTTCAAGGCTGACGAATTAATCGATGGATCAGGCGCGACAATCTTGAACCAGCTCAGTCGTATTGATCCTGATTTGCGCAGTTCCACAGACCTATTCGGCAAAGACGGTTGGAAGCGCGTCAAAATATTCCGGGCCCTTCTACGGATGCCCTTTTCATTTGGTACTCTCCTGATGGCATTTTGGGGGCTGTACTCATTGTTGAGTGCAATAATCTGGTTTTGCTTCCCCAGGTTTGGATTACCTCTTTCTCTACTCGTCTCTGCAGGGTTGGGTTTTTCTTTTTGGTATGCATATCGCACAGTTATCGGCGGCCTAGCCGACTTGACCCGATTTCGCGATGCTCTTGATCGGCTCTTGCAAGAGAAGATATTCCCTCTTGAGCCCCAACGTGTGGTCACGATGGCGGATTTTGGGGTGGCGGGCCGGCCTTCCCTCAAAATAGTTAGCGCTAACCTAACGCGGCGGAGCCTCCACCTATTCTCCGCCGGCCGTACTCCGAAAACGCCGGTTGCGGATGCAGTTGCGGCATCCATATGCTTGCCTGTAATATTCATGCCGTGGAAAATCGATGGAGAACTGCATGTTGACGGAGGAATAGTTTCAAACTTGCCAGCCTGGCCGTTCGATGAAGAGCGGGAGCTTGACCCTGAAGCGTTGACGATCGCCGTTGAGATTGAGGAGCCGCCAAGTCGACAGACCCCTGGGCGATATGGATGGCTGCCTGCCGCCGTGAGGACTGCTTTGTCAGGGTCCGGCGAGTTAAACATCCGGGTGTCGGGACCAGCAGAGCAGTTGGCGCTACCAACCCGACTGGATCTGCTTGATTTTGACGTCACCGCTGAAATGGCCGCCAAGGAGGTTCGAGACGTCGCCGCTGCCGCGGGACTGCGCTTGGACAAGCGGCTCTTTCGTCTACCGGAAATCTACCGAAATGCGTGTCAAGTCGCCCAGGCACTGGTCCTTGACGGACTTGGTATAGCCCCTGGTGGACGAGGGTCGTCTCCTCGCGTTCGAGTCGGCGTTGGCCGTTTGGAGCGAGGTTACGGACGCTCGTTGCGTTTGTCCCATAGCGTCGGTTTTGAAGAGGACGCTGACGAATCGATGCTGGTTCCGTTGGATGGTTCGGTCGCGGGAGCCGCCTGGACGGACAAGCAGAGTATCTTGGAGGTCTATCCGCTTGATGCTACGCGGGACCTCCCTGGTCCGGCAAACCGGCTACGACGAAAGAGCCGCCTTCGCGACTTGGCATGGGTGATGTGTATCCCCATTTTGGACGATGAGACTGGCGAGCCGCGTCTTCTGGTACAGTTGGATGGCAACTCAAAGCTATCGGAAGACGCGAAGACACTGGCAGCCCTAACGAGCGTGGAAGAGGCTGTTAAAGACTTCTTCGGTATGGTATTACATGAATTGAAAGACTTGGAAGACGATCATGGCCTTCAAAAGTAATACGTTCAAGGTTCAGCCGAAACGTAGATCCGTAGCGGGTCAGAGCGCGAAGACGCTGCAGATTCGGCATAAGAAGGCAATAGACAAGGTCGTTGCCGACGCCAAGAGTTTGGCTGAAGATCGTCGTCGAACTCTAGCAGAGATCAGCGATTCCAAGCTTCGAACTAGCGCCGCGCGCTAAGGTGCCATGTCCCGCATGACCTCGTCGATCAGGGCCTGACATGGCGTTTTGGAGCGGCGAGACGCTAAAAGAACGCTTGTCAGAACTCGTAAATCCTGCAGACCCTGAGTGCATTGATTGCGCCGCTTATACTTTAAAAGTGGGGCCTGAGTACTACGTCACGCCGACCGACCGAACTCCCGACCCAAAGTCGGTGTCTTTAAAGACCCTCCAGCTTGGCGAAGCGTTTGCAATTCCACCGGGCCAGTTCGCTTGGGTGCTCACGCATGAGGTAGTCACTGTCCCCAAGAATGCTCTGGCCTTCATCTCCATCCGGGCTCGCATCAAGTGGAAAGGGCTGATCAACGTCTCTGGCTTTCATGTGGATCCGGGATTCTCAGGCCGTCTGACATTCTCGGTCTTCAACGCTGGACCTGTCCCAATTCATCTCCGTCACAATGACCCGACTTTCCTGATCTGGTTTGCGGATATCGACCGTGCAGAGACTGATTATGCTAAGGCTGCAAAAGCTCCGGTAACACAGCTCGACCTTACTGCTTTGAACCAAGTCGCCGGAGAAGTCTATTCGCTCCAAGGTTTGGCGGATCGTATCCGCTCGACTGAGAAGGATTTGAGTAGTCGTATTACTGCTCTTGAGCGAGCAAACGGCGTGTTCGCGGTCGCCGCTGGAGTTGTTCTGGCCCTTGCGGCGGGACTAGCCGTACAGTGGATCGTACGAGAGTTTTCACCGCCGATCATCCCTGTCCCCACATCCGCGCGAGCCGCGTTGCTTGCGCCGCTTTTTTCAGTACAGGGGGGCGAACAGTAGTGAAGCGTACTCAGGAGCTTATGGGTATTGGTCTCGATCTCGTTGACTTAGATCGTTTTAGACTTCTCTATGGCGACGACCTTGAACTCATGGGTCGATGCTTTGCCCAGAGTGAACTAGATGCGGCTGGGACCGGACCGGACCGGCTAACTCGTCTTGCCGCTCGATTCGCGGCTAAAGAGGCCGCATACAAGGCACTTGGAGGGGCGAGCGGTATTGCTCACACGGATATCATAGTGAGTAACAGCAGCTCGGGCGCTCCAACGCTGCTGCTGAAGGGGACCGCTCGGGAGGCGGCGGACTCGAAAGGCGTAGGTATGCTATTGCTCAGCCTCACTCACTCAGATGCAAGCGCCGCCGCGGTCGTTGTCGCGTTGTCCGCTGGGCCTAAGTAAAGGATCTCACGCTTATCTAAGTCTGCGGAAACGCGTCCACCGCCGTGCTTTACTAGCTCACGCCACACAGTAAAACCGTCAAGAACAGCCTTGCGCCAGTAAGACATTGGTTGCGCTGATACCTCAAGATGCTCGCTCATACCCCGAAGCGTGCTAAGTAACGAGTCATCGACGTCAGTGACAGCCTCAAGGTACTTGTGCCGACGAGCGTAGTCGAACGCCACGGCTGCAATCCCTTCCTCTATGACTGCGGCCCGACCGCCATCTTCGACCTCGTCAATTAATGGTACGCTGCGTCGCTTTAGACGGAGGAGGCCGCGCAATACTGGCGACCACCCAAGTATGGCCGCATAAGCAACATGAAAAATGTCGTGAAAGCGGTAGCCGTCGTCATTGTAAGCATTGTCGGTCAGCGCTGCACCGATGAGGCGGCCGTTAATTTCGGTGCGCACTTGGACCTGTGATCCCTCTCGGATTTCCCAGAAGGTGATAACAAACTGACGCGGAAGCCGCTCCGTCTCTTTATACGCTGCGTCAAGGGGGTCGGCACTATTTGCTCGACCATGGAGATCAGAGACTTTGCGGAGATTTTGTTGCGCGACTTCATCAAGGTTCAAGTCGTATTTGCTGGCCAAGTTCGCCACGTACCATAGAATATCGCCAAGCTCTTCGGCGACCCGGTCCACAAAAAGAACGTGACCTGGACCATCGCGTAGCCATTTTTTGTACTCAGCCAACAGTTGACCAGCTTCGCCAGCTAGGCCGAGCATCGGGACTAAATGAGCAGCGTCATCTGCCGTCCCCTGGGAGACGGGCATTTTGTCGGTAAGCAAGGCTTGAGCCTGATAGTCAGAAAGCTTCATCGGTCACCGGAAACAAGTTATCCTGAGGCACTGCGGGAGTGGCGGATAGTATCTTTGCGTTTAGCCCCCATTTTGGTGGGAACCAAGGATGAACGACTTGGGGTTGGGGGCGAAACATCTGCTTGATGCGCGTTCGGCCTGAGAGCCCGACAATGTCCGGATGTGAGACGCGTGTGTATTTGCTGATCTCACAGAATAGGTTTTGACAATCGATTAGCTTGAGCCGACGCCCCCATAGAGAGCGGAACGGAAGCTGGAGACGCTCACACTCGGCTTCCTGCCGGTCCATCATAAAGTTTATGAGGTCAACAGGGTCTGCATCACAAGCGTCAACAAATGTCTTGGCAATGCCATCACGTGCACCAGGCCCGGCAACAACAAATTCAGCTTCGTCATGATCAATGATCGTAGAGTAGTTGAGGTCGATCGCAAGTTGGAACGCAAGAAAATCGCCAAGGGACGGATAGCCCTTCAGAAGCTCAAAAACGCCCTGGAGATTGTTGGTTTGTAGAAGCCGAGGAACAAAGTCGCCTTTCATCATCAAGTCGATCAAACGCAAATGGCCACGGTGCTTGACACTGGTGGAATCGAGCGCGACAGGTGGCATTATATAGGCACCAGAATAGAGCTTGCGACCGGCGGAGGCAGCACTGCTCAAGACTTGATCATAACGTCCCATATCAAAGCTCTGCCAATGAAGCGGACCTATTTTTCGTTCAAGCAGTTGCCATGTCGAAATTTTGTTAAACAATTTGAACAACAGGATGCGAAAGACAACCTCGTTAGGTACATCGGGGTAAGAGCGGCTATATATGACGTGACGAATTAGAAACTGGCTGACCCGATCAGACGCGCGATAGGCGTTTGTGAATTTATATTGCTGAAGAATTGGATCATCTGTCCAAGGTGACGACGCCCCTTCAATTCGTCGAAAGTAGACTGCTTGGCGCTCGGTAGCGAACCGCCAGTAGAGATCGAATATGGGCGTCTTCTGGAGCGCCGACGCACGCAGTATTGGCCGACGCCTCGATGGTTTGCCGATGGTCACGCCGCTACCTTTGCACCTTGTGGCGCGTCCAAGTGTGGGCGAACCACTTTTAGTAGTGCCTGGAGGTCTGCGTCGGACTTGGCAATGTCCATCTGAGCGACCCCCACAAAAATATTCAGTTGCTCAAACCGCAGTTTCATCTCGTGGGCCATGAATGCGCCGAGGCGCGAGAGGCCGAGATAGTTTCCGTAAGCCTTCCGTGCGATCTGCTGTGTGGCGTAAAAGCCATTCATGGCCAAAGCGCCATTGTTGCAGACAAAACTCACTTGCTGCAGGCATGGAAACTCTAAAAGGCTTGCGGCCGAATAGTCTCGAGTGGGGTCAAACGTAGTAGCTTGAAACTTGGACGTCCGGCGGGCCTTCGGGTGAGCATCGTAGTCGTCCAGCATCCATTTCAGTTGGTTCGGGCCTTTGCCCCCCCCATTCAGGTCTACAAGGCGCTGAAAATATGATCCCCGCTTGTTGTTGCGAGGATTAAATTCTTGAACTCGCTGGAAACTCTCGATGAAAAGCTCGAAGAAAGCATCGCGATTCCCATCGGCAAGTTCAAGATAGCGCTGCGGGAAAATGGTCCAAGCGACGTTCTCTGTGTCTTTCCGTCCTTGGGCATCTAAGAAGGCGTCAACCGCATCGCGAATTGCCGGAACTTCTGCTGCCTTTCCCCGATTATCGAAACCGGTGATGGTCAACGTCAAGGGAGCTAGGCGGTTTACTCCCGGTTTGCACAATTCGCTTAGTACCCTAGCCCAGCCCAGCGAAAGGTTGTCGGCCGTGATAACCACGGGGCGTACATCAGTTGTTTTCATCTGGATCCTCCAAGAAGCGATTGCCGGCAGGCCCTTCATACAGTTTGGGCATGACCCGCACCTCAAAAGCTTGGTTTTCACGGGTGATTGATGCACATCCCCGTTTCGCTGCACGGTAGACTTCATACTCCGCCGAGGTCCGGATGTGTTCCAGAGCAACACCGTCAGCGCGAGCATCAAGTGGCAGCAAGATGGCGGCACCTTTCTCAACGTCGAAAGTTGCGGCTCTCGCATGACAGTCAACAACAATTAGCGAGTCGTATTCTTCGCTAAGGAGCAGACGACGAACACGTTGCGGCGACCACTTTCCTAACTCGGTTCGGGTAGTTCCATTGATTTCCCGCAATGTGTAGCTGAGGTGATTGAGAAGCGTGAGATAGCCGACGCCGAACTCACATGCGACGACAAACAGTTCGACCGGGGTCGGGGCTGCGATATTCCAACCACGTCTCGCGAAGGCTCCGCGTATTCCAGCTGTAGGCATAAGAAAGAATGCGGCTACACCGTTGGCGAGCACCTCTTCAGGTTTGTTCGACTCCGAACGCTCGTCCTCCTTTAGTTCGTCCATGGTCGATCCATGGCCAAACCAGTGATGGCCGAGTTCGTGTGCGCAAGTAAATGCACGTCGCGGCACAGGTCGAAGGCCGGACAAGAGGATGCGCCCGGGCGGCCCCTTGAAATAAAAGCCTTCCATACTTGCCCCTAGAAACACCACCTTGACGCTGAGTTTAGCCGCAGCGACGTATGGATCTGCCGGATCAAACTGATCGAAGCCCGTGGCGTCCCGCAAATCGGCAGCTGCCTGCATTGCGTTGCGTAGCAGTGCTTTCCGATCAATCAGCATTCGATCCATCAGTTAGCGCCCTCATCATCACCCGCCCTAAGAGCAGCCAACGCTTTGAGAAGCTTGTTGAGAGAATCGGGTGACAGTTTTTGCAACTCACGCGCGGCAAGTTGTAGACGTGGGTCGTTGACAGCCAATGTGTCGGGCGCGTCGCCTACCAAGTAGGCAACACTGACGTCATAGATCTTCGCGAAGTGGCTCAATTCCTCCGCGCTGACCCGTCGGTTTCCAGCTTCAATTTCTGACACCGACGGACGATGGAGGTTCATCTGCTGCGCGACCTGTCCCTGGCTCAAGCCAGAGAGGCGTCGCGCCTCTTTCAGACGGGCCGCTATCGCCTTACGATGATCTTGATCTTCCATGCTACGCTGCCACCTTTGCCGGGGCTTTCGACTGCGCTTTTTTACAAATCAGTGCTGCGGTCTGTTCAATGGTCAAAAGAGGTGATCCATTCTCTCCACCAAAAATGTGAACGTCATTAGGAATGGTAACGCCGAGCTTCCGGGCTACCATCGTCGTTGCGACGGGCCATACAGTGCTGTCGAACTTCGGCAACACCTTCGGAGGGATAACTCCGCCATCCAGAGGCGGGCAGGCTAGGCCGCTGAGGGTCTGTATCTCCCCCAGGACTGAAATTAAAGCGTTCTTCGCATCGTCGAGCGTCATAATGACCTCCGCTTGTGGATGTAAGATAATCTTACATATCGGTAAGGACAAGAGGGGGTGCTAAAATTTGTGTCGGCCCGTGAGGGAATGCACTCGCGGCGGCTACCGAGCGCTCTCGCCGCCATTGGTGCGCGTCCACAGCAGGTCATCGTTGCCGCCGGCAAGTTTGCTTGCGCTAGGCCAAGTCTCAAAAGGGGCTGCTCTTCGAATGGCCATTTCAGCCAGATGTTTCCGGTAACGGACCGTAGACAGCACACCGTTGCTCACACGACCGCGACCTCCACAAGGGTCGCCAACAATGTCTGCTGTCAGGCAAAGGCACAACGGTCATCTCAATGGCCGACATGGTGCGCATTCCCGCCATACCAGGCCGCACGTATTTTTGTGGCAATCATTCGACCGAAAGCGATTCAAACTTTTCCGCCCCCGAACGCCGCCGTTTCTACGCTCTTCTGCGCGCGGGCCGGCCTCTACCAGATGCAAGGGCGTACGTTCGGCGGCTATAGCGTATTGCGGAGGGTAATCGGCGGGTGAGAAAATGGTCGCAATGTTGGCGCGGAGCAATGCCTAAATAGGAACCCTCTCCGGGCTTTACGTGCTCTTCGGTTCTGAGTTTCGAGCCAGCCGTACGCCTGGCCCGCCACCATTTGCAGGAATGAACTTAATGCCAGCGGCCTCGAAAGCCAGCCGAATTGCATCGACCGTCGAACTCTTTAGCTGTTCGCCACGTTCAAGACGGGCGATCGTATCAGGCGATACCTCCGCGTTTCGAGCAAGGTCTCGCGTTCCCCATCCCAGCGCGACGCGCCATATCACATTGAAGTGCAGCCAGTCTTTCGAACACCTGAACGTCTCTGACGCCGGCCGTCAACGTGGCACTATTTAGGAATTAGTCCGCTTTCTACCAAACGACGAATAGCCTCAGATCGCGTGGGTAAATCAGGTTGGTTACGACGCCATTCGTCGATCCGCGCCAGGAGTTCGCTGGAGAGCCGCAACTCAAAGCGTTCAGTTTTCATTTCCGAGGAGCTAGGCGTGTTTGACAATATGTGCGTCCGTAATGTACGGTATGTACGTAAAAAGTTACTATCTTGCAGCCGAGCGAAGTGCTCCAACACGCCGCTCGGCCTGACCATAACCTAAGCTGTTGAGGAGCTCGGATCATGGCTGATTCCGACCATAGCATGAGTTTGGCCTGCGTCACGCGGCGGATGGCGCTTGCGGGATGGGTTGTTGGTGCGACCGGATGGACGTTTGGCCGCAAGGCGTCGGCTCACACCGCTGAGAGTACAGGTGCGACCTCCGACCCTGCGATGGAACTGTGGCGCGATTGGAATGCTGCATATGATCAAGCAATGTGGCGCTGTGACCGGCTGCAGGAACTCGAGGCAGCACTTGCCGAACGGGTCGATGCGCTTTGGACGGTTGTGAGCATCCCTGGCGGCGAGGAGACCATCGTTTGCTCGAAGATGGCGCTGGACCGGATTATCGGCGAGCGGACCGACATGGCGGCTATCCGCGCCAAGGCCGAAGCTGAACTCGACGCGCGACAAGCACATTTCGAGGTGGTTGCGACGGAGATCGGCTATTTCGAGGGACTAAGGGCTGAGCAGGCAGGCTTTGCAAGGGTCGCGGCGCTGCTGGAGGCGCTTTCCGGGACGCCCGCCGTCTCGCTTTCAGGCGTTGTGGGCAAGCTCGATGCGGTGTTGCGCAACGGCGCGGACTGGGAAGATCGTTCGGCATTTCCCTGGCCACAAATCCGCTCGGCGCGCGAGGATCTGATGCGGATCGGGCGCCAGCTGACACCGCATGCGTTTTTCCCGGGCGGGTAGACGGTGAGGCTCGCCTCTCCCCTGCACTACCGGACAATTCGCCGGGTGGCTTCATTGCATGTGGCTTCACGGCGGAGCCGGTCAAGGTCAAGGCGGGTTGGCGCCAAGGCCCTGACCGGCGTTTCCAGCGTCGTGACAGTCGGCATCCTGCGTCTGCTTAGGAGAGGGCGCCGAATGCAGGTCATTGCGCTCCACGTTGCTACGACCGCATTTTCCCCCTTCCCGGCCGGTCAATCTGGCAGCTTCATCTTCGCTTCGACACAACGAAGCGAGGAAGCCTATGACAGACGACAACGTGACGGCGGCCGACGCGCGGCACTCTCCGAGCACCGACAGGCCCAAAACCCATCCGGCGATCCTGGCTCTCGCTTGGCTGATCGGGCGGGGCATGGCACGCGAGCGCTTCGCAAACGCAACGGACGCCAAAGACGCTCCCAACTCTCACGCGGCCAAGGCAGAACCACCGGGCGAAAGAGCCGGCGACGGCAATTCCGACACCAGCTAGACCGAGAGCATTGTTCATGACCATGCGCGTAGCACTTTATGCCCGCTACTCTTCCGACCAGCAGCGGGCAGCCTCGATCGAGGACCAGTTCCGGCTCTGCCGCGAACATGCGGCGCGCGAAGACTGGGAGATCGCCGGCACCTACCAGGATGCCGGCATTTCCGGAGCAAGCCAGATCCTGAGGCCCGGCATCCAGAAATTGGTCCGCGACGCCCAATGCGGGTTGTTCCAGTTGGTGTTGGCCGAGGCCCTCGACCGCATTTCGCGCGACCAGGCCGACATCGCAACACTCTACAAACATTTGAAGTTCGCCGGCGTGCCGATCGTCACTCTCGCAGAGGGCGCGATCTCCGAACTGCATGTCGGCCTCAAGGGCACGATGAACGCCTTGTTTCTCGGCGATCTCGCCATGAGGACCCGGCGCGGATTGCGCGGCCGCGTAGAACTCGGCAAGTCCGGCGGCGGGCTGTGTTACGGCTATCGTGTCGTCAGGCGCCTCGGCGAGCGCGGCGAACAGGTTAAGGGTGACCGCGAGATCGACACTGCTCAGGCAGAGGTTGTGCGCCGCATCTACCGGGAGTTTGCCGCAGGCATCAGTCCGCGCGCGATCGCCAAGAAGCTCAACGACCAGGGTATATCAGGACCCGCGGGCAAGCTGTGGAACGACACCACGATCCGCGGTCATGTCAGGCGCGGCACCGGCATCATCAACAATGAACTCTACGTCGGTCGGCTGATGTGGAACCGCCAGCGCTATGTGAAGGATCCCGCCACCGGCAAGCGCGTCTCCCGCCTTAATCCGGAGAGCGAATGGATCGTCACCGACGTGCCGGAGTTGCGCATCGTGGGCGACGAACTCTGGCAAGCGGTCAAGGCGCGCCAGAGCGAGATCGCCGATAGGCTCGTCAACCTGACCGAGGCGGCCCAAGCTCACCACCAGCGCAACCGGCTGAACAGCGCCCGCCGGCCGAAGTCATTGCTCTCGGGGCTTGTCTTTTGCGGGTGCTGCGAGGGGCCCTATTCCTTGCGCAGCGTCGACCGCTTCGCCTGCTCCAGCCACACCAGCAATGGCTCATGTCCGAACAAGCGCACCATAGCGCGGAGCGAACTGGAACAGCGAGTGCTCGCCGGCCTGAAGAACAGGATGATGGCGCCGGAGGCAGCCGCGGTTGCGATGAGGGCCTATGCCGAGGAGACCAACCGTCTCAACCGAGAACGCCGCGCGAATGCCGACGGCTGGAACGCAGAGCTTGTTAAGGTCGAGAAGCAGATCCGCAGCATCATCGAAGCGATCAAGGCCGGGATGTTTCATGTGAGCATGAAGGCCGAGATGGACGCGCTCGAGGCGCGCAAGGCCGATCTCACGAACCAGCTTGCCGCAGCTCCTCAAGACAAGCCGGACCTGCTGCCGAGCATATCGTCACTTTATGCGCGGAAGGTCGCGCAGCTGACCGAGGCGCTCAACCATCCAGACGACCGGCCGCAAGCCGCAGCAGCGCTGCGGTCGTTGATCGAGAAGATCGTTCTGACACCTGGCGCAAAGCGCGGCGAGATCGACGCTACGCTGTATGGGGAACTGGGCACGATCCTGAACTGGACCAAGCGACAGGTTGTTGGGCCTGCAAACAAAAACACTCCCGGAGCAGGGCTCACGGGAGTGTCGTTATCAATGGTTGCGGGGACAGGATTTGAACCTGTGACCTTCAGGTTATGAGCCTGACGAGCTACCGGGCTGCTCCACCCCGCGCCACCATTTTCGCAAGCTGGGCCTGCGGAAGTTTTCGGCTTTCGCCAGAA
>NZ_JAFLWW010000012.1 GCF_018555685.1 Aminobacter anthyllidis | reverse complement strand
CGCCCTGCGCGAACTCCACTACGTCACCCGCTATGACGATCCGAAGTGATCGGCGCCGCCGCGCGGACCAACGATCGATCTAACCATCAAGACGATTTCGGGAAAGGTGCCTTGGCGCATCGCTTACCAATGGTGTCGAGTCACTCGGTTATCTCGCCGACGTCCTCACCACCAGGATCGTCAACAGCCATCCCAGCCAGATCGACGGGATGCTGCCTTGGGTCCGACATCCAGGCGCCGAGCTAAAGGCCGCCAGAAAACACCGCCACGCTTCATCAGCCTCGTCAGCCAATCTCCAGAATAGCTCCTGTCACGCGGCCAAGGTGCCTCCGTAGCTAACGTCTACGTCAGCGTTGAAGAAATACCCTGCACCACGGCATGTCTTGACTAGCCTTGGATTGGCCGCATCAGCCTCCAGCTTTCGGCGCAAGCGCAAGATTAGGACATCGATACTTCGATCGTAGACCTCTTCTCCACGCACACGGCTCGCGAGCAAAAGCCGTTCTCTGGATAGGACATTGCGGGGGTTCTCCAGGAACGCAATCAGCAGGTTGAACTCACATGCGGTAAGCTTGACTTCGCCACGCTCCGCACAGATCAGTCGCCGCTGCTTGACGCTGAGCTTCCAGGCTCCGAACCGAAATGAGCGATGATCTTTCGTTCGCGGACTGGAAATGCGCTGGCGTAGCCCTACTCGAATGCGGGCCAAGAACTCGCGCAGCCCGAAAGGCTTGGGGATGAAATCGGTTGCGCCGAGCTCCAGCGCAACGACTTTTTCCGCCTCATCAAGCCGGTCGCCGCTGATCACTATGATGGGTAAATCCGATTTTGTCGCCAAGTTGCGGACGATGGCAAGCCCATCCTCCCGGCCTAGGTTGAGGTCAACAACCACGAGATCGACTGGCTCATGCGATAGAACGTAGTTAAACTGCTTGCTATCGTTGACTGCGGTCACCTTCAAGGCATGCATCATGAGATACTGGGAGATGAGGCGTCGCATTGCGGCATCATCGTCAATGACAAGAACATGTTTCAACGGCTCACCTTCAATCTTGAATCCCCTTGTCTAAAGCTGTTGCCGAGCAACCCTTGGGGCACCGACGCAGAACAGCTGCCCCTTGCTACCACTCGCGGGTGCGTGCGGCCAATGTGAGGCCGTTGCTCGGCCTGGTCTTTTCATCCACAGCGAATTGACCGCATCCAGGCAGCCGGTGGCCACCACACATCTGCAAGCGCCGGTGTGACCCTGCCGTGTGGTCCTTCGCTTATTCGCGAGCTCCGCCGTTGGTGCAGGCCTGCCAACACCACTTGATTACGACGGCACGGACGCTCGGTCGCTTGCCATGTCCTTGCATCTTCTTCGCGTTTCTGGCGCTTGCGGACCTGGATCACCTCGAAATCCTCCCGCTCGTGCGTGCGGCTCGGACGCGGTGGAGCAGCGCGGCGTTTGACTGATCGCAGAGGCGGTTGGCCGAAGAACGGCCGTGATTCGCTATAGTGACCTTGTGCCAACGGTATGTCTCCTGCCCAAGGCAGGTCATTGGGAGGTGGCCGGCGGCGCCAATCCTGTTCCGAGCGATCGGCAGGTCCGGTTGCGGTTACCTTGCGAGCTAACATTTCTCGGTTGAATGCAATACCTTTCCTTTTGAGCCTGTCACTGTACTTGTCGAGAGCGCTGTCGGACTGCGTCAATCCGCCTGCGGTTTCTGCCGATGGGACTGTGCGTGACCCACCAGTTCGCGGCGCGGCCGAACAGCTGAACCAGGTCTCGCACCAGGCCGGCTGCGCCGCCACGTCTTCCCAGTTGACCCTCGTCCCGCGTATTTGCGCCTCCGACGAGCTTCGCGGACGAACTCGCGGTTTCAACCAATGCCTGAGTATGCAGGGCGCATGGCTGTCTCTTGCAACAACGGCAGCATGTCGCAACATTGGGCAGCTCGGCGCCCTAGTCGGTTCTCGCGTTCGATCGACCCAAGCTTCCGCAGCCTGAGATGAACCCGCCAAGCTCCCCATTTTGTCCTTCGGCCAGGCGCTGACACAAGATTCCATCACCGCCCATGCCAAGTCGCGGTTGACGCTGCAAGAGCAACGGACAGCCGGGACGGGCAATCCCGCGCTGGAATGATCCACCGCGATGGTCGAGATGTGCCGGCTGATCGCGCCCGCGCAACCCGCGCATGCGCAAGGTGCCCATGCACCCGGACACGAACAAGCTCTTTGCTTCAGTTGAAACCGAAAAAGCTGAACTTGAACATCACGCAGTAACAAACCTGCCCGATAAGCGCGTGCCGGACAGGGCCAGAACCGGTCCGGACGCTTCGAAAGGTAGGGGATAGGAATGTTTATTGCAGCTTGGCCGCTGGCCATCGCCCTGTTGACATCCATGTCATTCCCAGCCGAGCCCGCGCCACTTTCGCCCCGTGAATTCCACGGCCTGTCGCGCAAATGCGCTCCCTGGGTTGCGCCGTCCACGCTCGCCGCGATTGCCAAAATTGAAAGTGGCTTTGAAACGCTGGTGGCTCATGACAACACCACAGGTGAGCAGCTTCGCTGGATAGACCGCCTGGAAGCGACGCGGGGCATCAAGAACCGCCTCGAAGCACAACATTCTGTCGATGTCGGATTGATGCAGATAAACAGCAAGAACTTTTCCTTCCTCAATCTCACGCCGGAAAAGGCTTTCGAGCCCTGCGCCTCGCTATCGGCCGCCGCCCACTTGCTTGAAAGCCGGTATGCCGGCGGCACGACTGCTCCGGCGCAGCAACTGGCGCTTCGCCGTGCCATCTCGGCCTACAACACGGGCGACGTCACGCGTGGCTTCACCAACGGTTATGTACGCAAGGTCGAGTCGGCCGCAAAGGACATCGCGAGTCATCTCGAGCGAACGCTGGAGCCGACCGCTCCAGATGCGCCACACCTTGAGGCATCCGGTCGGAAAGCCGTGCCGGCTCTGCTCCAACAGAGCCAACAGGCCAATGGAAAGCAGCCCAAACAAAATTCTTGGGACATCTGGGGCTCGTATGAGTCAAACCGCTCCGGGGCCGATCCCTCCGGTCCGACAGGCAGCCAGGCTGCGGAAGAGCGGGAACCCTCGAACCCGAACAAACTCGTATTCGATTGAACCATGGAGATACAATGATGAAGCCATTCAAAATACTTCGTGCGCTTAAAACGCGTGTTCCTTCGCCTTTTTCCATGCTGCGCACGACGGCTGAATATGTACCGGCGGCTGCTGCAGGCGCCGCGTGGACGGTCTTCTCCATCGGGCCAGCCTCGGCTCAGGTGACCGGAGGGACGGATCCCGCCAAGATGGTCCAGAATATCTGCACCTTCATACTAGGCCCCTTCGGACAATCACTGGCCGTGCTCGGACTCGTGGCCATCGGCATCTCTTGGATGTTCGGTCGTGCTTCACTTGGCTTGGTTGCGGGTGTCGTTGGAGGGATCGTCATCATGTTCGGCGCCAGCTTCCTGGGCAAGGCGCTCATAGGCGGTGGCTGATGAGCGACCGGTTGGAAGTGAGCACCCTCTATGTGGCGGCGACACGTCCCGCACTGTTTCTGGGGGTGCCGCTGACGCTGGCCGGATTGCTGATGATGTTGGCTGGTCTCGTCATCATTGTCCTTCAAAACCCACTTTATGAAATCGTGCTCGTGCCACTCTGGTTCGGGGCACGGCTGGTGGTTGAGCGTGACTATAACGCCGCAAGCGTCGCGCTCCTCTATTTGCAGACGGCCGGCAGAAGCGTGGACGGGCCGGTCTGGGGTGGCGCGAGCGTCAGCGTCAATCCGATCAGAGTGCCGAAACGCGGAAGAGGAATGGTGTAATGTTTGGCGCCAGTGGCCGGACCGAGAGATCTGGCGAGATCTATCTTCCGTATGTCGGTCATCTCAGCGATCAGGTTGTCCTGCTGGAAGACGGATCGATCATGGCCATGGCACACGTGAACGGCCTGCCCTTTGATTTGGAAGACGCAGAGATGCGCAATTCGCGCTGCCGCGCGTTCAACACTCTCTTGCGCAACATCGCGGATGACAATGTCACGCTATACGCTCATCTTGTGCGCAACAACGATGTGCCGGAGCCGGCATCGCGCCAGTTTCAAAGTGCATTTGCTGGCAGTCTGAGCGAGGCCTATGAGCGCCATGTGCTGTCGGGCAAGCTCTTTCGCAACGATCACTTCCTCACTATCGTCGTGTCCCCCCGCACCGCAATCGGTAAGATCGGCTGGCGCATTGCCAAATCCCCCAGACGGAATGACAACGATCTGGCCACACAACTGCGAAGCCTGGAGGACCTCTGGCAGATCATTGCTGGCTCACTCGGCGGTTACGGTCTGCGCCGGTTGGGTATTCGCGAGAAAGGCAACGTGCTCTTCACGGAAATTGGTGAGGCGCTTCGGCTGATAATGACTTGCCGGTTTCTTCCGGTTCCGATGGTTACCGGCTCGCTTGGCGCCTCGATCTACACTGATCGGGTCATCTGCGGGAAGCGGGCGCTTGAGATTCGAAGACCCGGGGATAGCTCCGTGGGATCATTGTTTTCGTTCCGTGAATATCCGGCGACGACGCGGCCAGGCATGCTAAATCCCTTACTGTCCGCCAACTTCCCGCTTGTCCTGAGCCAGAGCTTTTCCTTCCTCACTCGGCCACAAGCTCATGCGAAGCTTAGCCTTAAATCCAGCCAGATGACGAGCGCCGGCGACAAGGCTCTCACCCAGATCAATGAACTTGCCGAGGCAGAGGACGCACTGGCAAGCAACGAGTTCGTCATGGGTTCGCATCATCTGAGCCTGTGCGTCTATGGCGACAGCCTCAATAGCCTTGCAGATCGCGCAGCAAATGCGCGCGCAAGGCTGGCCGACACAGGCGCCGTTATCGTCCAAGAGGGTATCGGCATGGAGGCCGCGTACTGGTCCCAACTCCCGGGGAACAACAGGTGGCGCACGCGCCCCGGGGCGATCACCTCGTACAATTTTGCCGGGCTTGTCTCATTTGAGAACTTCCCCAGCGGTTCCAGCTCCGGCCACTGGGGCAAAGCTGTTGCGCGCTTTCGCACAAACGGTGGAACGTCTTTCGACTACATCCCCCATGAGAATGACGTCGGCATGACGGCGATATTCGGACCCGTCGGCAAAGGCAAGACGACGCTGATGACCTTTATCCTCGCGATGCTTGAGCAAAGCGTGGTCGATCGCAATGGCGCCATCGTCTTTTTCGATAAAGACCGGGGTGGTGAACTGCTGGTGCGAGCCACGGGAGGGACATACCTTGCGTTGCGCAGAGGCGCTCCGAGCGGCTTGGCCCCTCTGCGCGGACTGGACAACACCTCCGCCTCGTTGGATTTTCTGCGCGAATGGCTGATGGCCCTCATCGAGAGTGACGGCCGTGGTCCGATCTCGCCGGAGGAAAGCCGTCGACTGGAACGTGGCATTCTTCGTCAACTTTCGTTCGAACCCGCCATGCGCTCACTTGCGGGCCTGCGCGAATTCCTGCTGCACAGCCCCTCGGAGGGCGCGGGAGCACGGCTGCAGCGGTGGTGTAGAGGGAATGCGCTTGGATGGGCCTTTGACGGCGATGAGGACGAAGTCAGGCTGGATGCCTCCATTACCGGCTTCGACATGACGCAGCTCCTGGAATTTGAGGAGGTCTGTGCGCCGGCCGCCGCATATCTTCTGCACCGCGTGGGCGCTGTTGTCGATGGGCGTCGGTTCGTCATGAGCTGCGACGAATTTCGCTTCTATCTGCTCAACCCGCAGTTCTCGGCTGTTATCGACAAGTTCCTGCTCACCGTCCGCAAGAACAACGGCATGTTGATACTCGCAACGCAGCAGCCTGAACACGTGCTTGAATCGCCCCTCGGAGCCAGTCTCGTTGCACAATGCATGACCAAGATCTTCTACCCATCACCGACGGCCGACCGGGCCGCGTATGTCGATGGCTTGAAGTGCACCACGCAGGAGTTCGAGGCAATCCGCCAGGGAATGGCAATTGGCAGCCGCAAGTTTTTGCTCAAGCGCGAGAGCGGGAGTGTTGTTTGCGAATTCGATCTTGGCCAGATGCGCGAGTATGTAGCCGTACTCTCGGGGCGGGCCAACACCGTGCGCTTTGTCGACCAGCTTCGTGACCAGCACGGAGATGCCCCAAGTGCGTGGCTCGACAAGTTCATGGCTCGTTACAACGAAATTCAAGACTGACGGAGGAATATTCATGAGATTTCCCACGCTTGCAGCAACGACGCTTGCCGCTTCCTTTCTGCTTAGCGGACAGGCCCGGTCGCAATTTGTCGTCATCGACCCGGCGGTAGTAACACAAGCGGGCTTAACAGCGGTTTCCACTGCGCAGATCCTGATAAAGTCAGCCCAGACGCTCGCTTCCACGATGGAAATGGTGGAGATACTAAGGTCGTCATTCGGTGTCACGGGGCTGCTAAGTTCACTGAACCAAGGAAATCACTACCCGTCGGGCAATCAGCTTGAGAGGCAGATGTTTGAGGGTCAGGCGCCAACTTCGATTAAAGCGCGTGCAATTGCGGACAACCCAAACCGGAAAGTCGACGGCACGGATTCAGAAGCGAAACTGTTACAGGGACAAATCGCTGGTGCCATCAATGCCGCAGCTCTTGCGGCCGACACTCTGGGCGTAATGGACAAGCGCCTTAAGGCCAACGACAACACTCTTGGTCAGCTTTCCCGCTCGGGAAATATTGTGCAGGCCACCGTCACCAACGGTCTGGTCCTCAAGCAGATTCATGATGCGATTATCCAAAATGTCCAGGCCACGAGTCTGCTGACGATGGCCACTGCACAAGCGACCCTTCACGCCGCAGAGGAGGCCGCGATGCAGCGTCGCGAACGCCAGGACACCGCCAGAATGTTTGAGTAGCGACGCTTAGTTCATCCGGCTCATCTGCGCTGATCAGGGGCAAATAAGGTTCACGCAATGGTTTTCAGAATTCCTGCGCCATTCACGGCCATACACGCGATCTTTCATGGGGCCTTTACGGTGGGGCTGCACAAAGTGATTGGAAACGTCCAAGAGGCGGTCAGTGCGCCTCTGGTTGCGTGCGTCACGCTCTGGATCATAATCCAAGGCTTTCTGGTCATGCGCGGTCAAGTCGACGCGCGCGGAGGTATCTCGCGCGTAGTCACGGTATCGATTGTCGTCGCCCTCATCTTAGGGCAGGCCAACTATCAGCTGTACATTGAATCGGTCTTCGACGACACGATTCCAAAGCTTGCCCACCAGATCAGCGGAAGCACCTTGCCCTTCATCGGCATCCCCCAGAAGCTCGACGTAATGTTCGCTGCAAGTCAGAGTGCCTTTCAGCGGATTGCTTCCGAAATTGGGCCAATGAATCAGCAGGACATACTTGCCTTCCAGGGAGCGCAATGGATTTTGTACGGCTCGCTCTGGACAGCGTTCGAGATCTATGATGCCGTTGGAATTCTGACGAAGGTGCTCCTGGCGATCGGCCCCCTCGTTCTTGTAGGCTACCTTTTTGATCACACTCGAGACATGGCTACCAGATGGATCGGCCAACTGCTCTCATACGGGCTGCTGCTTGTCCTCCTCAACATCGTTGCAACGATAGTTATCGCGGCCGAATCAGTCGCGCTGGGAGTCATGCTTGCGGTGATCAAATACAAGGGTACGACAGCAGCCAAGATCATCGGGCTTTACGAGCTCGATATGCTTTTCCTAGCTGGTGACGCTTTGATCGTCGCGCTTCCGACGATCGCCAGCAGCATAGCCGGCGGTTCTTGGGCAGGTGCGAACCAATCTCTTAGCAGCCTCAATCGCCGCATTGCCAAAACGGCAGGTGGTTAATCAATCGACAAGCGCGGTACCTCAACATGAAATACTATCTACTTTTGTCAATACTGGCTTTGGCGGCCTGCAAGACAACCGATAAGCTTGCGACCTGCACGGGTTCGCCATTCCAACTGAACGTGGGACAATGGGAAACCTCCCCTGAAGATCTTCAAGTCGAATGTGCGAAAGAGCCCAAGTGAAATTTCCTGAACATGCCCTTCTGGTGGAGAGAGAAACGCTAGCCGCCCACTATAAGAAGGTGGAAGCGTTTCAAACTTCACGAGCGAAGTCTGCGCGGCGCCTGTCAAAGGCCCTCATAGCCTTTGCGGCAGCGGCGGTCCTAGGAAATGTTGCGCAGGCATTTACCATCGCTGCCATGGTCCCGTTGGCCAAGCTCGTACCTGTGTTCCTCTGGGTACGCCCGGATGGAACAGTTGACAGCGAAGTGTCAGTCTCTCGACTGCCGGCAACCCAAGAGCGAGCCGTCATAAATGCTTCGCTGTGGGAATATGTACGCCTGCGCGAGAGCTACACAGCCGATTCCGCCCAATACGGCTATGACCTCGTATCCAGTTTCAGCGCACCGGCTGTGCGGCAGCAATATCAAGATTTCTTCAATTATCCGAATCCCACCTCGCCGCAAGTCACAGTCGGCAAGCTCGGCAAGCTCGAAGTCGGGCATATTTCCTCAAACGACATCAGTCCGGACGTTCAACAGATCCGATACAAACGCACCCTTTCCATCGATGGGCAGATGCCGTTGGTGACCACCTGGACAGCAACCATCCGCTACGAGCGCCTGACAGATCTGCCTGCCCAATCAAGGCTCACCAATCCGGGAGGTCTACTCGTCACTTCCTATCAAACCTCGGAAGATAGCGTGTCGAACCTGGGTGACGTGCAGCCATGACAAAAAGAGCGTTTCTCGCACTGGCCTGTTCACTACTCTTAACGCTGGAGGCTTCCGCGGAAGACACCCCGCTTGCCGGCAAGCATGATGCGCGGATGCGCTACTTGGCTTACCGTCCCGACGAAGTGGTGCGCCTGTCGACCGCGGTGGGGGCAACGCTGGTCGTCACATTCGCGGCCAACGAGACCGTCGCAGCCGTGGCCGTTTCCAATAGCAAAGACTTGGCTGCGCTCCCACGCGCCAACTACCTGTTCTTTAAGGCCAGCCGGATCCTGCCGCCGCAGCCGGTCGTCGTTCTGGCCGACAGTGAGTCCGGTACCCGCAGATATGTCTTCAGCATTTCAACGAGAGCGATGCCAAAACTAGATGAGCAGCAACCTGACTTATACTACAGTGTGCAGTTCACCTATCCCGGTGATGAGGCCGCTGCTTTGAGACAGGCAGCAGAAAAGCGCTCGATTCTTGGTCAGGCCCGGGCAAAGGTGCTGCAGGAACAGAGGGTTCAGGATTTGTTGAATCGGCCCGGTACAACTGCCAGTTCCGACGAAAGCAATTTTCACTACGTCGCAAAGGGCGATCGATCGCTAGCGCCGCTGCAGGTTTTCGACAATGGCTTTACCACCGTATTTGGCTTCGCAAGCAATTCCCGTATACCCTCCCTCTACATTATCAATCCCGACGGCAAGGAAGCCGCTGCCAACTTCACAGTCAAAGGCGACTATGTTGAAGTATCCGCAGTCGCCCGGGAATGGCGTCTGAGAGATGGCAATACGGTATTGTCGATTTTCAACAGGGCATATGATCCTGTTGGACGAGCGCCGGGCACCGGTACAGTGAGACCCGACGTGTGGCGCGTTTTGAAAGGCTCGGGCCGATGAATGAAACCGGCCCACAGTCGGGACACGATGTAAATGCATCCGGATCGTTGGTCTCGGAGCCGGCCCGCCGGCATGTTTCGGGATCACAGAAATTGGCCGTCGCCGGTCTTGTTCTCATCTCATCTCTGTCGCTCATCTGGCTCGGAAGTCGTCCCAGCACACAAGACGAACCATCTCAGCCAAACCCGCCAATTTCCCCGAACGCCGAGCCGTTCCGCCCCGTGCCTATTGAGCTTGCTCCTGAACCTCCAGCACCTGCAAAGGCGGCGCAGGCGGCAGATCCTGCGCCATCCACGCCGCAACCCGCGGCAGCTGAACCGCCGCCCGAGGAGTCACCAATTTTCGCCTACAGCAGCAGCAGTCAAAAGCCCGACGTGGCTCAGCGGAGCGAAGACGACCACAAGGATGCTCCCGCGACCGCGGATGAGATTTCGATCGGTGGCGATCTGTCGGGCCGATTGAAGCCAGACATACAGGAGCCGAGCCGGGCCACACTTTTGCCGCACCCTGATCTCGTGATTACTCAGGGAACGATCATTCCTTGCCTTTTGCAAACGGCAGTCGACACAAATTTACCCGGTTATGTGAAGTGCGTCTTACCTAAAGACGTCCGCGGCGCCACCAACAATGTCGTGCTCTTGGATCGTGGGACGACCGTGATTGGCGAGATCCAGCATGGTCTCGAACAGGGGGATGCGCGTGTCTTCGTGCTGTGGACGCGCATCGAAACACCTGACCATGCCCTCGTTTCGATAGCATCGCCGGGCGCTGACGAGCTCGGCCGCTCCGGAGTGCCTGGCACGGTGGATAATCACTTCCGGGAACGCTTTGGCGGAGCAATGCTGATGAGCGTCCTTCAAGGCGCGTTCCAGGCGGCCGGTCAATACGCGGCGAGCTCTGGCGGAGGAAGCGGCATCAACAGCTTCCAGAGCAATGGCGGACAAGCCGTCGAGACGACACTGAGAGCGACGGTCAACATCCCGCCAACCCTGAAGAAAAACCAGGGAGATGCTGTATCCATCTTTGTGGCTCGCGACCTCGATTTCTCGGATGTATACGGTCTCACGGCAACCGTCGTGGCGCCAGCCCCCCAACATCGCCAACGCCGGAGAGACAACAATGCGATCGGAGGCTGACCCTCAATTGCGTTTGCTTCTCGACCCCGTTCTGAAATGGCTTGAGGAGCCGAGGACCGAAGAGGTCGCTATCAACCGGCCTGGGGAAGCGTTTGTGCGACAAGCCGGCGTCTTCACGAAACATCCGCTACCACTAGGTTATAACGATCTGGAGGACATCGCGATCCTCGCTGGAGCGCTGCGCAAGCAAGATGTCGGACCGCAAAGCCCCCTCTGTGCGACTGAGCTGCCGAACGGAGAGCGGCTGCAGATCTGTTTGCCGCCCGCTGTTCCCTCAGGAACAGTAAGCCTGACGATACGGCGTCCTTCAAGTCGTGTGACCGAACTGAAGGAAGTTTCTTCTCGCTACGAATACTCACGTTGGAATCAATGGCGGTCACGCAAACAGCGCCAAGAGCGGCAGGACCAAACTATTCTTCAGCAATACGACGATGGTGACTTGGAGAAGTTTTTGCAAGCGTGTGTTTCGGGACGGCTCACGATGCTGCTTTGCGGACCTACTGGAAGCGGCAAAACGACAATGAGCAAGACTTTGATCAACGCTATACCCCCGCAAGAGAGACTGATAAGTATCGAGGACACGCTGGAGCTTGTAATCCCGCACGAGAACCATGTCCGGTTACTCTATCCGAAGGACCGAGCCGGCGTAGGTGCGGTGACAGCCGAGCAACTGCTGCAAGCGAGCTTGCGCATGCGCCCTGACCGAATATTGCTCGGCGAGATGCGCGATGATGCTGCATGGGCCTACCTTAGCGAAGTCGTCTCCGGCCATGCGGGATCAATATCAACGATCCATGGGGCTGATCCGGTCCAGGGCTTCAAAAAGCTCTTTTCCCTCGTCAAGAGCAGCCCGCAAGGAGCCGCTGTGGAAGATCGAACGCTTCTTGACATGCTGTCGGCTGCCGTTGACGTCATTGTGCCGTTCCACACCCAAGGTGACCTGTACGAGGTGGGAGAGGTATGGCTCGCCGCCGATGCCCGGCGACGGGGAGAGACAGTAGCCGACCTTCTTAACAAGCACTAAGGCTAGCACAACGTCTCGGGATCGATAAGTCCATTGTGATGCGACGCGTCGTTTTGTTCTGCTTCGATGTCTTTTGCCAGGCCTTCTCACATTACTTGCATAGAATGAGCGAGTCGGCGGCATCACGCCATCATCATTATACGAATCGCATGCTCTATCGTCCTGGACGAGACCGGTCTCGCTAGCCGAAGGACGAAGGCCTGATTGTCATATGTGACCGGCATGGGGTCGATGTCACCGATGACTATGAAAGGCACCGTCATGATGGCCGGGCATACGGACTCTGCCCGTCCTCGCTCGAGGAAAGGCGTCTTCGCCAAAATCAGCAGGTCAGCTGCCTTCCCGCTCTCGATCCAGCCGCAAAGACTTTCGAAGGTCGCGAAGCCGATCGGCTCATAACCCAGCGCGGCGATATTGTCCTTGTGAATCTCCAACTCTGCTGGATCGGGCTCCACGACTGCAATGATTCCGACGTTGGCCCGTGATCCGTTGTATGGGCCGAAAGTGACGTCAGCGCTGACTGGCTCCTCCTCGGAGGCTGGCAAGTAGATATCAAAGCGCGTACCTCGGCCAACAACCGAGGTGACGTCTAGGCATCCTGCGAGCGCGCTCACGTGCCTGTCAACCGCAGCAAGACCCAGCCCGGTCCCGCCGACGAGAGAGCGCGTGGTAAAAAAGGGCTCAAAGACATGCGGAAGTATCGAACTTGCGATTCCTGGGCCATCGTCGCTGATGGAGAGGAGAACGTAATCTCCAGGTCTCAAGGTGCACTGAGCCAGCGGCTTGGTATGGCACACCTGGGCGCGAGAAACGCTAACCTCGACGCGGCCCTCGTTCAAGACAGCCTCCGACGCGTTCTTGCACAGATTCATGAGGATCTGCTGCATCTCGGTTGGGCTGCCCTCGACCACCGTTTGCCACTCGTTGATCTTGAAGTTCAACTGAACACCCGCACGAACTGTAACCCGCAGCAATGGCGCAAGATCCATGACAATTTCGGAGACGTTGAAAGGCACTGCAACGCGCTTGCGGTTTCGGCTGAGTGACAAGATCTGGTCAACGATCAGCTTGGCGCGGTGTCCAGCTAAGATGATTTGGTCGATGTGGTTCCGTATTCTGGAGGGGCGACGCACCAGACCTTGGGCAATTTCTGAATATCCGATTATTGCGCCTAAAATATTGTTGAACTCATGTGTGGCGCCGCTTGCGATCGTGCCGACGGTCCTCAGCCTTTCCACCTGCTCCCATCGACTCACCAGAAGGTCGCGTTCGGCATTTACACGTTGCATTTCAAGATGGTTGCTCAAACGCACAATGGCACTGGCAAGAACCCACAGGTCGCCTGCTGAGGGGAGTGAGCGCTCTCGTTCAAAAACAAGGATGCAAACCACAGCCTGCTGATCGGAGGCCCTGCAAGCAACAATTTGACAAACACCGGAAGTGTCTAGGGCGGTGCGAACCATTTCCGCCGCCGGAACGACGCGAAACACTGGCCGTCCGGCGCGGACAAGTGAAACGACTTCATCAAGAAGCGCGACGTTCCAGACACGCATGCACGTGTTCGTCACAAAGCACTCGGTATGCCTGCTGAGACTCGGATCCACCTGAGCAAGCGCGCATTGATCCGCGTCGAAAGCGCGTTGAACAAGTCTGAGCGCTGCTTCGGTTGAAAAGCGCGGCGACGCGTTCTTTGCTTTACTTTCGTTGAAGCGAGCTTCGATCTCACGCATTGCCTCTTCAAGCTCCAGCCGCCTTTCCAACCGGTTCGTCCGCACATGCAGCCTGAAGGCCCGAATGATCGCGAACAAGCAGAGGCATATGGACACCGAGCCAAAGAAAAGTCGTGTGCGCTGCGCTTGCGCGCTGGCCAAGCTGTAGTCTTTCAGATATTCGCGCTCCAGTTCGGCGGCCTTGGCGAACGTGTTAAAGGATGCGATCCGATCGGCTGCGCGGTCCACTCTCGACAACGCGGACAGGATAGCGCGGCCGTTGCGGACAACATCGTGGGTGGCTTGGTCCTGGCTCGGAGGAAGTCGGCTGAGAGACCGATCGATCTGTGATGCGAGGCTGAATCCCGGTCTGGCCGAAAACTGAAGGATTAACTTGGAGAGTTCAAGCCTGTTGGACGGCGCCCCCTCAAGGCGATTAACCGAGCGAGCAAACCGTACGAGAGAGCTTTGCAGAAGCTCATTTTGCGCAGCCGCTGCCGAGATGGCAGCCTCTGTGTTCTCGACGGACTTTTTGAGCTGTGCAAGCAAGCTGGAGTGCGCTCCGGAGCTCTCATCGGGCGAAATCTCGGCAAGGCGTTGCAAGTTTGTAACGTTCCTTTGCAATGCTTGGAGGGTAGAATCAACGGGGCGGAAGTCCAATACCATGTCGGTTCGAGCGCGGGCGACATCGCGCTGGAGCAATGCGTAGTTGATCTGAATCGTTCGCAGTTCACTTAGGACCGCCTCGTCGACCTGTGGGTCCTGCCTCTGTATCCCGACCAAGAGCGCAAACGAGGCCGCCAGGGCGATGACAAAAACGTTGTCGGTACTGAGCCTTTTTTCACAACGAAACGGCGTTTGATGCGCGGTGCGCGCCTTGCGAAAGTCTGATCTGAATTCTAGCTCCTCATTGCTTCGGTGTGCGGCCGGATGCTGCTGGAACAGGAAAACCATGTGTACCTCTCCCCTCATAAAGACGGCTTAGACACCGTCGCACTTTGCCCCCGTGGCCCCGCTGACCCTCCGTTGAATTTCGCGGCGATTAGACTTCGACGTTCTGTTCCGAACTCTGGCCACTCGCGAGCTCGACGCGAACGTGGAAACTGAAGGCACGGCGTTACGGCACGTGAGAACGATAACTGGGCTATCCGTGAATGCTGATTTGATAGTTGTTGAGAAGGGAAGGCACCAATGCCAGGCTGACACCGCGTGACGGATTCAATCGAGATTTGCCTGTTTTCGCGCGGCGAGTCGAACCACGCCGATGTTGAAGGTACCGTTGAGTCTCGTCATAATAACGGCAGGAACCGAATACTCGTGAGCCTTCGTTGCGTCAGTCCGCTCAAGCCATCACGCACGCGGCAGAGCTAACTTCCGGCAAGAGTTTCATAGCTGGGCCAACAAATTGCGCTCTGTGCCTGACCAGAGTAAGCAGGACGTACGTACGATCGGCATGATCCCCGAGGAGCGTTCGCACTTCATCTCTTATCCGGCGAAGGATAGCCCATTGAGCAGCCCACCATCGGTTATGAGATCGAGGCGACACACAAGGCGGGCAACCGGTCGGCAGTATTCGGAACTGTCTTCCGAGAGATCATGGAGGGACAGACAAGCCGCACGCTGCAGCAGCCTGGGGATGACACCGGTCGGCCAGCCATTATGCCGCTAACCCGCTTGCGATCTCTGTGCATTGTATCTCCTGCGTGCAGCCTCTGCATTAAGCCAGCGTCGACGACCAGAGCCCATGTTCCACCAAACAAGGGTTAGCTTTCAAGAAGCTGATTGAACAAATTGATTGTTTGGATAGCACGCATCGGAACAATGGATGCAGCTAAATGCAGCGGCGGTTTTCGTTAGATGCGAGCGAGCGTCTCTTGGCAAGAACCACCGCGGGGCGCGGGCGAGGTGAGGGGCTGCACGCCAAGCGCGTCGGGACGGTCATCGAGGATCTGCGTGCGGGTTTGCAGCAGAAGATGTGCGCCGATCCTGCTCCACTGCATCTGCCGTTTGTTGGCGACCCGCTTGGAACGGCGTTGACGGTGGCCTTGACGAGGGCCGAAGAGATGCGATCTCCGGACCGCTAACGCTCGCCGTAATTAATCAGGCTGGCACTGTTGGAGGCGATGTGGGCCTGGTGAATTCGCCGATGGCGGTCAGGAACTTGCGCATGTTCGGCTAGCCTGTTTCGAGACCTTACGCGTCGAATTGCAGGTCGGCGATTTCGTGACGGGCCCGATAGACGTCAACATGCCAGAGATGCCATTTGATCCTGCGCAGAGTTTCGAGCAGGTCCTGTCCGGTCTGCTCGTCCTGGTTTTCGAGCCCTTGCACGAACTGCCGAAGGATCCTGATGCGCACGGTGATATGGAACCAGTCGGCGATTCTTCCCCACCGTCGGTGATGAAGGTGGTATCCTGATTGGCTTGGACGGGCTGCTTCTTGAGATGGTCGAGAATGCGCCGTTGCGGCTCGCGATCATAGCCATAGACGAAACCGATGTAGCGCGGAGCACCCTCTTCAGGCAGCGAGCGGCCTACGATCAGCTCGAAATTCTACTTCCGGTCGTTTGGTCGCGGATGAAAGTTCGATGCGGCTGCAGAACGCGTTTGCGATGGCCGCCCATCTTCCCGGCGCTACCGGAGCACGATAACGTTGCGACCATTTCACCGCCGAAGAGACCGCAAAGCCAAAGCGCGACCAACCCGATCCAATTTTGCGCCGCCCAACTTCCATCTCGAACGGTGCGCGGAACGCCCGCGCGCCGGGTGCCTAACTAGCAGTTGCACTGGGCATGCCCTGTGCTCGGCTATTCGAGCTTCTCCAATGCCTGCCTAATGTCATCTCCGGCGTCCTCCGGCAACGGCAAAATAGGGCGCGGTGGCTGGACGTGCGCCAGACCGAGGTAGTCGGCGATGACGAACATAACGCGGAAGCTGCCGTAGTGTTTGAACAAGGTCCAGAGCGGCCCGAAAGCGCGGTTCAACCGAGTGGACTCCACCGCGTCGCCGGACTGCGCTGCACGCGTCAGCGCAAGCGCCGGGACCGCCAGCAGACCTGCCGCAACGCTGTACCAGGTGTCACATCCGGCAAGCAGGGCATCCGCCGCGCCCCAATCGCCGCTGTATCCGATTGTGAACGTGTCAGGCGTCATCGACCGCAAACGTGCCAGTTCCCCCGCGTAATCGTCATCCGCCGCCAGAGGCATTTTCACCGCGACGACGTTGGACACCTCTGACAGCCGGGCGATCAATGCGTCGCTGAATGTGAAGCGCGTGGTGCTTGGATTGTTATATATGCACAAAGGCAATTCCCCCGCCTCGGCCACCGCGACGAAGTGCTGGAAGACTTCGTCCTCGTTCAGGGGAACGTAGGACATCGGTGCCAGGAGCAGGCCGTCAGCGCCAGCGGATTTGGCATCGCGCGCCAGAGCCTGAGCTTCATCGGTACGCAATGCACCCACACCCACGACAAGAGGCGTTTTGCCGCCGATGCATTCCACGGCAGCCTGAACGGCACGCTTGCGTTCTTCCCTGGTGAGGTAAGCATAACCGCCCGTGCTCCCCAGAAGGCCGATGGAGTCCGCTCCGGCGCGTTGAATACGCTCGAGAAAACGAGCCAGACCCTCGGTGTCGACATGCCCTTCCGCATCGGTTGGCGTAAGGGGGAACGCCGACAGGCCGCGAAACAAAGTCATCATCCATTCCTTTCGAAACTACATACGGGAAAGCAGCATACGCAGCCCGGCGAACGCGAAGAACATCGCCAACAGACTTTCGATCCAGCGGCGGCAGCGGCGATACAGAGCCACCATAGGCGGTGTGGAGAAGACAATGGCGTAGCCGCAGAATATCGTGACACTTAGGATGGCGCAGCCACCCAATATCGCCGCGATGCTCTGCCACGATGAATTCGGGCCGATCCCCAGCGTGACGAGCGCGATCCATGCCAGCACGGATTTTGGGTTCGCCAAATGCATCAAGAGGCCCTTCCTATAGAGCTCACCCCGCGAAAGAGCGACTTGGTCGGTCGATGCGCGCACCGCCAGCTTCTCGTTCGACGTAAGCGCCGACCGTCCCGCCCTGAAGGCGAGGAATAGCAGGTAAAGCCCCCCGAAAACCTGCAGAACGAGCAGTGCCTGGGCGTACCTGGCCAACAGGGCGGAGATGCCGGTGGAGGCCATAAAACCCCAAAAGATCGAGCCGCTGACGACGCCGGAGGCGAGCATGAGCGCAGCACCTCTGCCGCGCGCCATCGCAACCCCCATAATGCGCATGTTGCTCGGGCCGGGGCTCCCCGCGGCAATGACATATGCAGCAAAGACGATGAGCAACTGATGGAGATCGACATTCATTCTCTCAGCCCTTGATAATCTCGATCGGATCGATCGCGCCGGATGCCCCGGGCGGCCATGGATCCGCTCGCTTGACCGGAAACCTCATCCGGCGATGGCAATTTCTTGGCTCGCGATTTTGCAGCCAGGCATCAAGGCATTCAGCCCTCCGACCATGGCATCCGTCGCCTCTGCCAATGCATCGTCCGGCATGGTCTCCAACGCCTCCAGTACGAACCACATCCGGCCTGTTAGGGTCTTCAGGCGGGTTCGAGTGCCCTGTCGCCAGTTCCAGCGTCGGCAGGTGACGCCAATGTCGTCGCGCCAGATGACCTCACCGGGCAAGGGAGGATCGTTGACCGCCTCTCCATTCATCATGGTGTCGAACGTCTCACTCCCGTCAGCGATCGTCAGGTGGGGTCTTCCGACATAGGCGTCAAAATTCTCTCCACCCACCGGGACTGCGTATTTCAGGCTGATGGCGTTGTAGAGATCGACGATCGGGTTGATCGTCGAAAGAGTGCCGTCTTTCAGAACCCGCTTTCTGAGGGCCTGGGCTGAGCACGGCGTACGGTTAGGCTTCGCGCCAAAGACGACGTAGGCGTCGGACCAACTCGCCAGATGAGCTTCTGCCCAAGCCGGGCCATCCGCCAACGCGCAATCGCAGGCTTCACCAAGCAATCGGGGATCGAAACGTCCTTCTCCAGCTGAAGTGGCATCGACGTAGACGCTCACGGCTCTAAATCCCGATGCAATATTCTTAATTCGACCGTCGATGATGGGACCCACAAACATCCAGGCAACTCCATCAGTTCGAGCGCAAGCAATCCATGACCGGCGCGACCAGTCACGATCGCTTCCCTGACTGCAAGCCAATATTGCAGTTCACTGGTCCAAACTAAACTGCCACTTTTGGAGATTTTAATTGGTCCAGTATAAGGAGGGTTCTCGCAGCACGGGAGCGACGCGTCGAATTTATCAATCTCTGATCAAGCAGATCCAGGCCGGAGTGTACGGGTGTCGGTGACGCCACCCAGTTCTCCGCAAGCAAGCGGCCCACAAGTTCCCCATGATCCGGTCATGCTGTTGTGAACCCTAGGGCATTATGGTCGATGCCAGCGCCACCAGGGTGGCGTCGTCCTGTTCGAAACCCCCGATTGTTACCGCGGTTTTGCTTGACGCGCGCGATGACCTTAGCTGAGGCCTAGGATGAAGCGCCGATTGGAGGGACGGATCGACCGCGCGTTAGATGCGTAAAGCGTCGTAAACCGCTTGATGTCTGCGGTGTCGACCTCGACCGGTTCCATTGCAACCATCCACTCCACGTTTTCGGTGCAGGGCGGAGTCGTTAATGATCCCTCATAGGTCCAGTAGCCGAGCGAGGCCGGCAAAAGCCCGTTGGGATCGAACTCGTCAACTGCCATCTCCTCGCCGGGCCGGGCCGGGAAGACCTTGGCGAGACCGGCAAAGCTGATATTTGTCGCGCCAGGCGTAAGAAGGGCGCTCAGCACACCCAGAGTATCGCTCTTTGTGTCTTTATGGACAAAATGCGCTTCCATCGGGAAGCTCATGCCCGCCACGTGATGCTCGCTCGGCGCGTGGAAATGCAACTGTGCCAGTTGGTAGACGCGATTCCCGCGGGTCAAGGTGCTGCCTTCCGGCATGTTGATTTGAATGGTGTGGCCGTTGTTCACCATCCTGCCGCCGCCCTTGAGCCAACTGATGTCGATGCGCGGTATATCCGCCTTTACCGTGCCGGCGATGTCGATGGGTGACTGCTGCCTGCCCGCCGAACAGGCGAAATTTCTCGTGTCCAGATCGGCCCAATGCTCCGGCCCGACCGAGCCGCCATATCCCCAATGGGCGCTGGCCGCACGCGCGGTCTGGGCGCAGATCGGGCACACGCCCAGCGCGATGAATCCTCTAATCAGGGTACGACGATGCATATTGCCTCGCTCCTTGATGCGAACCTTATGTCCTTGCTTCCAATTGGTGCAGTCAAGGCACAGCCGCAAGGGCGGGCGTAGGTTGAGCCGCGCCACCAGCGTACACGCCAGCCAGTCCTCGTCGAACTGGTAAACTGGAAGAAGCGTCGCCGCCGGCGATCGTTGGAGGCTACGCTCGCCGGTCCGTGGAAATGGCTGGCGACGTGGCTCAGATTCACCGTGCTGCCGCTGATCAGGCCAACAACCAGCACAGCCGGCGTCGCCGGTCCGGCTGTTACTCGGCGGTATGTGGCGCGTAACGTTGAAGCGGGAGTGTCGGGCAGGCAGTGCATTGCAAAGGATCCCCTCTTTGGCGAGACGAATTCCTCCATTCCAACTGATTCCCGACCTCTCGGCCACCCACTGTGTAGCCTGCCCGCCACGCTCTCCAAGACCATAAAGGCATGGATAAAACTCGCGAATACGCCTTGGAAAGCAGGTCTCAAAGGCCAAGGGGACCTTCCATCTGGAAAATGCCAAGCAAAGCTCGCGTTCGGACGATCCATGCGGTTGCCAGGCTGGCTGCCTCCGGTCAGGCGAGATCCGGATCCTTCCGCGAGGATAGCTGTAAACGTCTACAGGCTGCATCGCTGTGCGCTTTGCCCTTCGATGGCGGGAACACAACCCGCACGGAATTCAGCTGATCACACCTGGCCTCTACAGCGAATTCGCAGGCGAGCTCAAAGAGATGCACGGGCTCAGATATCGGGTTTTCAAGGAGAGGCTCGATTGGGAAGTTCAGACCGGAGGCGAAATGGAAACAGACACCTTTGACGACTTGAAGCCTGTCTATCTGCTGCTCAAGGGATCCGATTGGCGAATTCGTGGCTGCGTGCGCCTCTTGCCAACCACTGGGCCGACCATGTTGCGCGACACATTCCCGGCGCTGCTGGGTGAGGCTGTGGCGCCCGCGAGTCCTGACATATGGGAAAGCAGCCGTTTCGCGCTCGATTTGCCCCCATCAACGCCGCCCAAGGCGGCAGGCGGCCTTGCCCAAGCAACCTACGAGCTCTTCGCCGGCATGATCGAATTCGGCTTGGCCAACAATCTCACCCGAATCGTGACGGTGACCGATACGCGTATGGAACGGATCCTTCGCCTCGCAACGTGGCCATTGTCGCGCATCGGAAAGCCGCAGCCCGTCGGCAAAACGGAGGCGGTGGCCGGGTTTCTCGAGATCTCTCACGCCAGCCTGTTGCGCATCCGCTGGAGGGGACGTCTGAATGGGCCGGTACTGTGGCAACCGATTCTCGGCCTGCCGCACGGCCCATGCGGATAGCCAAGACGTGGTGCGTGGCCCCAGGGATCGGAAGAGGGTTTGCTTCTCGTCGCCGAAAGGAGTCATTGCGTCCGGCCTGGAGAAGCAAACCGAGGAATGATGCATGAAGCAGCGTCCGCACAATTGAACGGCGAGATCAAAGAGTGCGCTGGGGCTACCCATTCGCACTCGGCCCAAGTATTCCCCGTCTCCTCCGGCCGGCTTGCATGCTATTAACGCAGGTGAGGGCGCCGGCCATGATATGCGCAGCCCGTTGAAGGCGGAAGCGTACGCCCCGGTTCACATCACCCGCATTGGACTGAGGTTTAGTTCATCCATGGCGTGGATGATGGCTATCCCAACAATCAATTTTACCGAACTTACTGGATTCCATTAGAAGACTCTAACTGAGCGCATGCCGGGCGGCGTCCCTCGTCTGCGTCGGCTAAGGCTGCCGGGAAGAATTCGGAGAAGAACATGTGCGGAATTGTTGGCATCGTTGGGCAACAGCCGGTGTCGGAACGCCTGGTCGACGCATTGAAGCGTCTGGAATACCGCGGCTATGATTCGGCCGGCATTGCGACGATCACCGAGGGCACCTTGCACCGCCGGCGCGCGGAGGGCAAGCTCGTCAATCTCGAGAGGAGACTCAAGGAAGAGCCGCTGGGTGGTACCATCGGCATCGCCCACACCCGCTGGGCAACCCATGGGCCACCGACGGAACGCAATGCACACCCGCACTTCACGGATGGTGTGGCCGTCGTCCATAACGGCATCATCGAGAATTTCGCCGAACTGAAGGACGAATTGGCGGCGACGGGAGCCGAGTTCCAGACCGACACCGACACTGAGGTCCTTGCGCATCTCTTGGCAAGGCACCGCCGGGAGGGCATGAGGCGTGGTGAGGCGGTGCATGCCATGCTGAAAAGCGTCAGGGGTGCCTACGCGCTTGCCATCCTCTTTGAGGATGATCCGTCGACCATCATTGCGGCGCGCAATGGACCACCGCTGGCGATCGGTCACGGCGACGGCGAGATGTTCCTGGGCTCCGACGCGATCGCGCTTGCTCCATTCACGAATGAAATCACCTATCTCATCGACGGTGACTGGGCCGTTGTCGGCAGGACGGGCGCTGATATCTTTGATTACGACGGCCACCCCGTCGCGCGTCCGCGCCAGACCTCCGTGGCCGTGGCCACTCTGGCCAACAAGGGCAACCATCGCCACTTCATGGAGAAGGAAATCCTCGAGCAGCCCGAGGTCATCGCCGATGCGCTCGGTCATTATATCAATTTCATCGAAAATGGTGCCGATGCGGTTTTTGGCATCGACTTCGCCAAGATCCCGAGCTTGGCGATCTCTGCCTGCGGCACCGCATATCTCGCCGGGCTGATCGGAAAATACTGGTTCGAGCGCTATGCGCGCCTGCCGGTCGAAATAGATGTTGCATCCGAATTCCGGTATCGCGAGATTCCGTTGTCGCCGCAGTCTGCGGCTCTGTTCATTTCACAGTCGGGCGAAACCGCCGATACGCTGGCATCGCTGAGGTACTGCAAGCAGCTTGGGCTGAAAATTGGCGCTGTCGTCAATGCGCGCGAATCGACCATCGCTCGGGAGGCCGATGTGGTCTTCCCGATCCTTGCCGGCCCAGAGATCGGCGTCGCCTCCACCAAGGCCTTCACCTGCCAGCTAGCCGCTCTTGCCGCACTCGCCATCCACGCAGCCAAGGCCCGCGGAACCGTGACCGAAGATGAGGTGCAGGCGCTCGTCGAGAGCCTCACCGAAATGCCGCGCCTCATGAGGCAGGTACTGGACAGCATCCAGCCGGAGATTGAGCTTCTGTCGCGCGAACTGTCAAAGTGTCATCATGTCCTTTATCTCGGCCGTGGCACAAATTTCCCACTGGCGATGGAGGGTGCGCTGAAGCTCAAGGAGATTTCCTACATCCACGCCGAAGGCTATGCGGCGGGTGAATTGAAGCACGGTCCTATCGCATTGATAGACGAGAACATGCCAGTGATCGTCATCGCGCCACATGATCGCTTTTTCGACAAGACCCTCTCCAACATGCAGGAAGTGGCCGCCCGCGGAGGGCGCATTATCCTCATCACCGATGGAAAAGGGGCAGCCGCATCGAAACTTGATACGATGCACACGATCGTGCTGCCGGCCACCGACGAGATTATCGCGCCGATGATCTTCTCGCTGCCGATACAGCTTCTTGCGTACCACACGGCGCTCTTCATGGGCACAGATCTCGACCAGCCACGCAACCTGGCAAAATCAGTCACCGTCGAATGATGTGACGCCTTCATTAGTCGCAACGCTCGCCCATTCGGAAAAACTCCAAGCACTTCAACCGGCGCTCGAGCGCGCCGTTACCGTCTTGCCGTTATTTGCTGGAGCATGCCGTTTAGCGACGATTGGTTATCCCTTTGGCCTCCCCTCACGCTGCTTGGCTGTGCCTACGGGCAAACCCGGTCGAGAAAAGCATCGAATACGCAGCAATAGCGCTAACCACAAAGCGATCCTCCTGCCGTGCGGATAAAACCCTTCGCTGTCCACTATTTCGTCCTCGCTCGATGATTGCGGCTCGCCGCGGTCTTCGTCGGTGAGACGGTTGCCCTTTGACTTTGCCAGGCGGCCAGCTGCGATGTGCGGGCTGTAGGAATCCCGTGTAACCTCGTTCTGGATCTAACGCTCACCGATAGGCCCGGCCAGTCGCAAAAGGACCTGGCGATGATCGGACACTTCCAGGAACCGCTCGATGGTTCGGTCGAGCGCGAGGATCATGAAATCGTGGCCGCACGGCACGAGATTGGGCGAGATAAAGACATGGGCGATCAGCGACTTGAAGGGCGCCTTGACGCAGGTGATTTGCTTGTCCGAAGCATCCTGCGCGGCGAGCGCGGTCAGGCCGGCGGCGGTCAGCGCGGTCTCCGGAAGTCAAGGTTGCATTGAGTCGCCGCCGATTCAGTCGTTATCGAAGCTGGGATACTGGGCGAGTTCGGCGATTGCTTCGGCGATCACGCGCCCACCCATCTGCCGGCGGCCTCCACCGTGTCGCCGGACTGCGCCGCACGCGTCAGCGCAAGCGCCGGGACCGCCAGCAAACCTGCCGCAACGCTTTACCAGCTGTCACATCCCGGCAAGCGGGGCATCGGCCGCGCCCTAATCGCAGCTGTATCCGATTGCAAACGTGTCAGGGCTTATCTGCCGCAGGCGTGGCAGGTCCCCCGCATAATCGTCATTCGCCGCCTGAGGCCACCGAGATGAAGCTCTTCCTCCCGTTAGAATGAACGTTCGAAACGGAGGATGCCGCCGACACTGCTCTTTTTGTTGGCATTAGCCCAGCTAATGGAAGGGTCGACCTTGCCGACGGCGAAGTCGCCGTAGCGGTCATAGTCGAGTTCGGCTGTAATTGTGAAATCTGCAAGAACCGCATAGGCAACGTTTGCAGCGACACCATAGTTCCTGAGCTGATCACCCGAGAGCTGAAGATTCAACGAAGTTGTCTCATTGAGCTTGTAAGTGGCGCCGGCCCAGAAAGCCCAGTTACCGCCCCAACTTTTGTAGAACCCGCGACCATGAGCGTCGATTGCGTTAGTGACGTCATCGTTGAGCTTGCCGCTGGAGCCGTAGCCGAACATTCCGAATAGCGAGAGTTGGTCGGTAACATAGACGTCGATGCGGACCTTGCCGGCGACCGATTCGTAGTTGCTATCATAAGCGACAACGCCGGTGATCGCGCCCCAGTGTTGTGTGTATTTCACTCCGCCGACCAGGTGCGGAACGTAGCTGTCGATGGTGCCGACCAGGCCCGAGCCTTCTTCGAGTGAAACCACAGCCGAAAAGCCGTTACCGGCGTCAAAGTAGTACTGAACCACATTAGTATCGAAGGCGCCGTACGGGATAAGCATCTGATTGAGCACGTCGCCCGCGTAGCCAATAAACATGTCGAAGGCGGACCAGTCCTTGCCAACTCGGAGGCCACCAAGCTGAACCCAGGCAAAAGTCAACGTGATGCCTTGGCTGAAGGCATAGTATCGAGGACTGTCCGAACCGGAATAGGCGGTGTGCTTGCCGTATTTCATGCGGGTCTCGATGTAGGTCTGCAATGTACCGAGTTCGGTCTCTTGCCCGGTCCAAGTTTTGAATGTGAAGCGCGTGTTGTTTTGCCATATGCCCTGGGCCTCGCCAGTCTTCACATCCGTGGTTCTAGCGTGGTCATACGATACGACATCGCCGAGGCCGATGTCGTAACGGACATAGCCGCCGATGCGCAGGCAGGTCTCGGTGCCGGGGATGTAGTAGTAACCAGCGCCGTAAACGTCGCAGATCTTGACGTATTCAACGGGCTCAGGCTCGGCCAGGACGATGGCGTCGGCGGCTCGGGCACAGGAAACGGCGATCAGGGCCGCAGCTGTGCCGAGCAGGAGGCTCCTGATGTTCATTCTTGATCTCCGTTCAAATATTGAAGAAGGGGACGTCAACGAACGAGCCAGCCCTTCCTGTCCCCACAATCGAAAACGATGCACATCGCGCTGCTCCTATCGCAGTGTGACACACGGATCATAATAATTATTCAACAACAGGGGCGATGAAGCTGAATCATACTTTCACACGATAAGTTGTTGTTCTCATATCACCTGCTTGAAATGCCCGGGGAGGAATCAAACACTTCCGAGTCGATCGCCATGATTATCTCCGATAGCTGCGGGCGTACCGTCACAACGGCTTCGAAAATCACCCCGCAAGTGACGTGCCAACCTCACGACCAAGCTACGATTGACACTCAAGTTGCCGTCGGACCTTGGTTTGCGTTTCCTTTTTTGCTCTGAGGGTCAAGCTGAGCACGAAAAGCAAATGTTTCGGACATGGTTCGTCTGTTCGCTTCGCGACAGTATCGTTCAATGGCGATAGCTTTTGTTTGTTTTGAGCCTCGACATTGTTGACATCATGCGAGTGCACCGCTCGGTACGTCAGCCGAGATGCCCCACTGATGCCGACATGCCTAGGCGTAAGCGTCCTCGTTAGGCGAAGGGCCACACCTCGGCGGTGGCGAGGTGCACCAGCTTTCCAGCTAGTCCGGACAAAGTGGTTCCGAAAGGCGGGAAGGTCGAGACGAGCCGTTGTAAGCCCCTCTCTGAATCGGAAGCCGTGCATGGGCCATTTTTGTTTTTACGGAAGCACATGCGAATTCGCTCGATTGTCAGTTGCCAGCGATGCTTGAGTTGCGCTTCACTCCGGCGCTTTGCCGGGCCACAGGAGCGCGATTTGTCGGCGATCATGCGCCTGGCGTAGCGCTACTTTCTAAATTGGTTCATCAGGCTTGCAGCCTTGGCAGGGGCGGACCTGGACGGTCTCCTCGAGCACAATTCCCGCTCTGACAGACGGTGCGCCACAGTGCCGGCAATTAATACGACGAACTCATCGAGATGCCAGGTATCGCTACGTGACGCCGTCTTACGCACCAGCCGGCGAGCAAAAGTCTGGCCCCAACGCCGAATCGACTGGTCGGATGGGGCATGCTGCGTTCCATCGGACGCTGAAGGGAGGGGATAGGATAGGATAGTAGCACCAAACGGTGTGCGGGAAAGTCTCGACGGGAAACCCATGGCGCTTGTCGCTGACCAGCGCGTGCTCATACCATCGCTGTCCAGCCAAGGCTGAATGGGGCTATCGCTGCGAAATAATCGGGCCCAAAGCGGACCGGACTGATATAGCGCAAAGACACAGGAGAGCGCAGTGGTAAGGATGGAAGGCAACAACATGGGACGGTAACTGTTGCAGACCACAAAACATCGCGAAGCCCGCCTGCCTTGGTACACCATCTATCCGACTGTCGCGGAGTTCTCTGGGGCGGTCGGCGCCGACGCTTATGAGGAATGGCTCAGGAACCTACCGGCTAACGATCCGGCGTCACTCTACTTGCACGTTCCGTTCTGCCGATCAAAGTGCTGGTATTGCGGCTTCCCCACCACCATCACCCGCCATGATGCGCCGATCGTTAATTATCTGGCGGCGCTGCGTGACGAGATACGTTTGGTCTCGGAGCACGCGCCGCAGGCGCTGCCCGTGAGCGATGTGCATTTCGGCGGCGGAACGCCAACTCTCATGGGGCCAGTTGAGTTCCTCGCCCTGACGGAATTCCTGCGCCGCCACTTTGCGCTTGCGGAAACAGCTACGATCGCCGTCGAGATCGATCCACGCACGTTCACGGCCGATATGGCCGAAGCCTTGCAAGCAGCCGGCGTGAACCGCGCGAGCCTCGGCGTGCAGAGCTTCGATCCCATTGTTCAAAAAGCGATCAACCGGGTCCAGAGTGAGGCGCAGACGGCGGCTGCCGTCGAAATGCTGCGTCGGCATGGAGTGACAAGCATCAACTTCGACCTCATCTTTGGTCTCCCGCATCAAACGGTGCAGTCTTGCGTCGAGACCACGAGGGCGGCGGTCGCCATGCGCCCCAACCGGCTTGCGGTGTTCGGCTACTCGCACATTCCGTCCTTTATTAAGAATCAGCGCCTCATCGAGGAGGCATCGCTTCCGGGCAGCGCTGCCCGCGCCGAACAGGATGCGGCCATTGCCGTGACGCTGATTGCCGCCGGCTACCGAGAGATCGGGCTCGACCATTTCGCCTTGCCGGACGACGATCTCGCGCTGGCACAGAAAACCGGTCGCCTGCGGCGCAACTCGCTGGGCTACTCGGCCGACACCTGCAAAACCCTGATCGGTTTCGGCGCGTCGGCTATCGGGCGTGTCGGCGAGGGCTACGTCCAGAACGAGGTTACACGGGATTCCTACTGCCGGCACATCGCAGCTGGCCGTCTGGCGACGTCAAAGGGCTACCGTCTCACCGACGAAGACCGCGCGCGAGCCGCAATCATCGAGCGACTAATGTGCGATCTCGAGGCCGATGTGCCGGCAATCTGTGCCGCCCACGGATCTGATCCGATCCATTTTCTCGATTCAGCTGAACGCTTGGCGATGCTTGCCAAGGACGGGATTGTGGACATCGAAAAGGGTTTTGTCCGCGTACGGCGGCAGCATCGCTTTGCGATGCGCGTTGTCGCTGCCGCATTCGACGCTTTTCTCGACCGGGTTGCCCGCTGAGTCAGCCAACCAAGTGTGAGGAGGCCAAGGCGACGCCGAAGCGAAATTTGACGCCCATGCGGTTTCCTTTCTTCGAGGTCAGGATTTCACAGCCGTCGCCGGCGTAGCAGGCCTCAAGCGGCTTCCCGCCCTCGAAGAAAGCCACGGTGTCGCCATCGATCGTGATCCGCTCGAATTGGTGCGATAGCCGATCTCGTAGTAGGCGCGTACTCATCTGCGCTCTGGTCGCCGCTCTCCGCCTTATAAGCCATGACTGGATCGAGGGTTCCATCGTCAGGAAGGGATAGACCAACCGCCAATCCCGGATCCAAATTCGACAGGGCGCGCTGCTTGATCTGGTCGTCCTCAAATGTAGATCGGCTGGACCGCGGGATCGTGGCTATATGCGTGATCTTTCTCAGCTGCTTGATCGTGGATCTTGCCGCTCCCGCCGACGGCCACGATGTGGAAGGGCTTGCCCTCCACGGCGATCTCGCCGTTCCTGGTGAACGATCCCGCCGACACGATATAGGGCTTGAGGGTCGGTCACGACGATGTTGTCCCCTGCCGCGGCGATGCACGGCCGTGCCCGTCCATCGAATAGAGGTCGTGAGCTTGAGCGAGTTGGCGATCTTGCCAGCCACGAAGCTTGGCGTTCTGGCGACGCTCAACAAGGCGACCGCAGCAATGGAACGTGCTGCCAGAGAAGCCGAATCCGTTGAGGCGGGCGGCAAGCTGCGGCCGCGCGTGCAAATCTGTAGGGTCAGGGAACTATTGAAGGGCAGAAAGCCCACGCTTCCACCTGTCTATGACATTATCTCTGCCGCTGCCGCCCGGCAGGTGGCCGCCGCGGTTGCCAACGCGACAGGAAATACGGGACCCGCCGTCCTTCAAATATTCCTTCGCCGGCAGCGGACAGAAAGCCACGAACGATCAGTCGCCGACACCTGTGAACAAGCCGTGTGCGACATTGCAATCATCCATTTATTGGCTCAACTGCCCACATGGCCGTGAATGAACTGGATTTGTTGGTTTTGCAGATGGCAGTGGAAAGCGTCCGCTCACTCTGCTTGAGCTTCAATGACAAAGCGGCGGAGATAGCCGCGAGGAGCCGCGGAAACCTGCTTTTCGATGTGCGGATCGATGATGACGCCGAGGTCCAACGGCTCGCAGCCATCCGATATCGAGGCGGGCAGATTGGTGTGCTGGCGTTGGACAGACAAGGCCTTATTCGCCGCTACTGCGTCGTCGACGGTACCTTCTCCCGCTTCATTGCACCGTTGGAGAATTGGACCAGCATGCCGGTGTCAATGCAGGCCAAAATCGATGTCACTCACCATGCCGGCCTCTTCCTAGGCGCGTTGCGAAATGCCGGTCATATGTTTGGCAACTAGCGCTGGCGGAACGCGTCTGTGGATCTTTGCATCCGCCTGGGCGTTTGAGCCGGCGGCTCATCGAGGTTCTGCAGCGCGCGGATGTGCCACGGCCGGGGTGATAGCCGCCTCTGCCCAACAGATCGCCGGCGAGGGCTTGTCGGACAATGAATGTCGTCAATTCACCGTCCGAGAGATGGTGTCTGGCTCACAAGAAGCACAGCGAATTGAGACTGAAACGCAGTCCAGCTGGGAAACCCAGCGCGAAGGCCGGAAGGTAACTTATCTGCGATAGAGGCAACGGGAAGGCGCCTTCCATATAAGGCAGCGCCCAATATGTCGGTACTCGCCTGAGGAATTTCCATGGCGGGCAGGGCTACCTCGCGATCCGATCTCGATAGGCTTGTTGTACCTCAGACCGGACTCGATGTTCAGAATTTCCTCAGCGGCTTGCCCGCACGCCCCCGCCAGCTCCCCGACCACGTGCTTTTGGGCAGAGGCGCGCATTGCTGGTCTGGCAGCGAATAATCCTGCCCGACGGTTCCTCGATCGAAATCGACAATCTGCCAGCGACGGATACTGCCGGCTATGCCGGGCTTGAGGACAAGGTCGATTTTCACACCTGGCAGCTGATCAAGAGAGTTGCTCTAGCGACGCTACTGGGCGTTGGTACCGAGTTGAGCTTTGGGAAAAACGAAAGCGACCTAGTTAAGGCGATCCGGGAATCCACTCAGCAAAACATCAGTCAAGCCGGCCAGCGCATCACCGAAAAGAACCTGAATATTCAACCCACCATTATCGTCCGCCCCGGTTGGCCCCTACGCGTGATTGTACACAAGGATCTTGTGCTGCGCCCATACCCGACTTGAACAGGAGTAATCATGGCAGATCTGAAACTTGGAAAGCTTCCAGACCGGACACCTTCGAAGATGACCATCCCCGTTAGCGCGGACCTGAACCAAGCACAAGGACTATGCGGCGCTTTACCGCCAGACCTATGGCGAGTCTGAAACGGTAGCGGAACTCATACCTTTCATGCTGGCAGGGTTTCTGGAAGGTGACAGAGCGTTTGCCAAGGCCAGAAAGGAAAGCTTGCCTGCCGCCGGCATGTCAGAGAAATCGCGACGCGTGTCAGGTTCAGATTCCGAGTAATCGAAGCATAAAGTTGGTCAATTGGCGCAGCCGCCCGGGTGCCTAATTTCCCGGCGGTCGCGGCCTACCGATCCGTCATGTAAGGCCTGTGCGCGAACTTCGAGCAGCTGGAGGTCAAGTAAGTGCCTGGGCGGCCCGGAAACCGCGAACAGGCGCAGGGCGTGCTAGCCGCACTGATGCATGGTTTCAGACACGTGGGAACGCCGTTCGGTTGTTACTCAGAATGAGCTCATCTCAAAGGGGCATTCAAGAGCCGCAGCGCTGAGTAGCGGAAGCCGCAATGGGGTGCGTCGCTGACATTCAGTGAAAGACTGGGCCAAACAATCCAACCTGCTTGGGCGGATACGAAGTGGAGCCCTGCCTGCAGGGTTCCGGCGGGTCCCAGCCCTCTGCCATGCGACCCCCTTTGGGAAATACCCGCGTCGTCACAGCATCGTAAAGTGGCGCCATATGCACTATCGAATTGTTAGCTGCTGGTTTCGGCGATTTTGAGGAGGTTCGCGATCGACTGAAGACGGTGACGTTCGTCTGTGGCACTCAGACTGCCACTGAGTGCCTGGCCGTTCCACTTTCGAAATATTTGTCGAACTTCGCTGCAATGCTCCTTACAAAGGGACGACTTTCCGCCGATACGACATAACTGTCACCTTGGAGTTCAAGCGGTCGAGCAGGGTCGCCAATGGCGATGGAGCTTGCTTGGAAAAGAAGCTTTTGTCCGGCTTCCCCGAAGCGTTCCACCAGATCGGCTGCTGAAAAGCCGAAATCGCACATCAAGCGCTCGATGATCCAGCCGCGAACACGGTCATCTTCGGAAAACGCGATGCCGCGGACCGTGGCCAGATGTCCCCCCTCGACCATGCGTCCATATTCGGCTGTCGACGGCATGTTCTGCGAATAGCCCTGTCGAAACCGGCTGATCGATGACGGCCCGAGCCCGATCAGTGTTTCGCAGCGATCCTCGGTGTAGCCCTGGAAATTGCGGCGGATTGTTCCCGCGCGAGCCGAGACTGCAAGCGCATCATCCGGCTTGGCGAAATGGTCTATTCCAATCGCCTCGTATCCGGCGCCCATGATCAGACGGGCGGCAATTTGCCACTGAGCGAACCGTTCGGCCGGACCCGGCAACCATGCCTCGTCGATCATAGTCTGATGCTTCTTGAACCAGGGCACATGCGCGTAGCCGAACAGCGCCATCCGGTCCGGCTCCAGAGTCAGCGCCTGCGCCACGGTGGAACAGACGCTCTCCCTGGTCTGATGCGGCAGGCCGTAAAGCAAATCGAGGTTCACGGACCCTACGCCGCGAGAGCGAATGCCGTCGACAACCGCCTTGGTCTGCAAAAAGCTCTGCTCGCGGTTGATCGCCTTCTGCACCTTCGGATCGAAATCCTGAACGCCGAGGCTCGCCCGCGCCATGCCGATCTCGGCAAGTGTATCAAGGCGGGCTTCGTCCATGTCGTTGGGTTCGATTTCGACGCTGATCTTCGCATCGGCAAGAAAATCGAAGCTATCCCGCAGGACAGTTCCCAAGGCTATCATATCCTCGGGCTTCAGCATGGTCGGCGAGCCGCCGCCGAAATGCACGGCGCGGACATGGGCCTTGCCGCCGACAAGACCGGCGACAGTCGCGATCTCCGCGTGAAGCGAGCGGAGATACGAAGCCACCGGCTCGTAGCGGCGGGTCTGCTTTGTATGGCACGCACAGAACCAGCACAGCCGGTCGCAATAAGGGATGTGCAGGTAGAGCGAGACCTCGTCACCGCTTTCGAGCGCCTTCAACCAGCTTCGATAGACATCAGCGTCGACGCCAGGATGGAAATGCGGCGCGGTCGGGTAACTGGTATAACGCGGGACGTTCTCGCCAAGCCTGGCAGCTAATTCCGGTCTCATTTGGTGGTCCGCCGTTTTTGCCTCGCCGGAAGTCTGGACGCGTCGAAGAGCCAAAGCCCTGATTTCGGTCAGCCTCCAGCACGGACAAACTGCCGCAAGGATTTCTCTGCCATCGCTTGCTATCCTGCCGAAACTTGGGATCGGTAGCGCGAGCGTAATGACAGTACGGCAAGACATTCACAGTTCCGGCATTCCCGTTCTTTGCCTGTCTTGCGCAGCACGACATCGCGGCGTCTGCGGTGCGCTCGATCCAAACCATTTGGTTGGGCTCGCCAAAACTTCGTCGCGGCACAAGCTCGAGCCGGGGGTCGAACTGATCGCCGACGCCGAGGCCGTCGACAGCTATTCAAACTTGCTTTCAGGCGTTGTGAAGCTGACGAAGTGCCTTTCGGACGGCCGCCAGCAGATTGTCGGTCTTCGGTTCGCACCGGATTTTCTGGGACGGCCCTTCAAGGTGAAAAGCACGATCAATGTGGAAGCGGCAACCTCCGTCTCGCTGTGCTCGTTTCCGAAGGCGGCCGTTGAACGGATAATGAAGGAATCACCGGGACTCGAGCATCGCCTGCTCAAGCAGACGCTGGACGAACTCGACGAGGCACTTGAATGGATGGTGACTCTCGGGCGCAAGACCGCACCGGAGAAGGTGGCGAGCTTTCTCCTCATGATCGCCCGGAATATGGATTCCAGTATCGACCCGGCGGCTGGGTCGGCATGCTTCGATCTGCCGCTGACACGTGCCGACATCTCTGATTTCCTTGGACTGACGAACGAGACCGTGAGCCGCCAGCTTACGCGATTGCGGGCTGACGGCGTGATCCGGATCGAGAACAAACGCCATGTAACGGTCGACAGCATGAGCCGGCTGGAGCAGCGCTGCGGCGGCCGAGGCGCGCGGCAACCGGCCTTTGAATGAGACCTAAGCGTCGGGGCCTTCGTCGCTTATTACGATCCGCGGCAGGACATGCTCGCGTTCGAAAGCGATGTGTCGCCGCAAGCCTTCGAAGAAGCCGCGTAGCATGAATCCGACAGCTTCCGCGCTCTCTATCGGATCACCATGACCGATCGCTAGGAGCGTTTCGGCCACCTCGCCAGCGAAGCATTGATCCTCAAGGTGCTCGATGCGCAACCGGCTGGTAGAGGCAAGTTTGGCCTCGGCCGGAGTCAAGTGCGCCTCATACGCAGGGAAAATCACCCTCTCCTCAAACCCATGAATGTCACGGAGCAGCGGAACGATCTTCTTGGCCGTTCCAAGACATTTGAGGCGGTCGACGTTCGGCAGTGCATCGGCAATGCTTTCCAGCGAGAAGCAGAGCTCCAGCTTTTCCCGATGGGCAAGCTTCATGACCTCGCCCGGAATCGCCTCTGTGCCGGCCTGGCGCGAGAAAGCCGCACTTGTCCATGAGCGGGTTGGCCCGTGCTGCGTTTCCTTGTTCAAATCGCCACCTTCTGATTGCACCGAACTCGATGCTGCCCGAAGCAAAATCGTGCGGCTCTGACATGGATCAGGGCGAGCAGGCGGCAACTACGGAATTAATGCACCGCGGATTTGGCGTCCGCGCATTGGAATCCTGGTCGGGGACATGTCATGAAATTCGGCACGGAGATCGTCGTTCTAAGCCTGTTTGCTTTTGCGGCCCTGGTGGCTGCCGGCTTCGGCGTAGAAGGACCTTTTCGCCAGCATATGGGGGTTTTGTTCTTCGCCGTGGCTGGCTTTACCGCGATCCTGCTGCGCAACACAGATTTCAAGCCGGCGGCTCCGATCGACACCTCCGCCTACATGGATGGCCCGATCCGCTACGGAGCCATTGCAACGGTATTCTGGGGCGTCGTCGGCATGCTGGTCGGTGTGGTCATTGCGCTGCAGCTCGCGTACCCCGATCTCAACATCCAGCCCTGGTTCAACTTCGGCCGTTTGCGGCCGCTGCACACATCCGGCGTCGTCTTCGCCTTCGGCGGCAACGCTTTGCTTTGCACGTCTCTCTATGTCGTGCAGCGCACGTGCCGCGCCCGGCTGTTTGGCGGCAAACTTGCCTGGTTTGTGTTCTGGGGTTACCAGCTGTTCATCGTCATGGCCGCGACCGGCTACCTGCTCGGCATCACCGAAGCCCGCGAATACGCCGAACCCGAATGGTATGTGGATCTCTGGCTGACCATCGTCTGGGTCGCCTATCTCATCCTGTTCCTCGGCACGATCCTGAAGCGCAAGGAACCGCATATCTACGTCGCCAACTGGTTCTACCTGTCCTTCATCGTGACAATCGCGATGCTGCATGTGGTCAACAATCTGTCGATGCCGGCCTCCTTCCTCGGCTCGAAGAGCTACTCCGCCTTCTCCGGCGTCCAGGACGCCTTGACGCAATGGTGGTATGGCCACAACGCCGTCGGTTTCTTCCTCACCGCCGGGTTCCTCGGCATGATGTATTATTTCGTGCCCAAGCAGGCGAACCGGCCGGTCTATTCCTACCGCCTGTCGATCGTCCACTTCTGGGCGATCATCTTTCTCTACATCTGGGCCGGCCCGCACCACCTGCATTACACCGCCTTACCCGACTGGGCGCAGACGCTCGGCATGGCGTTCTCGATCATGCTGTGGATGCCGTCATGGGGCGGTATGATCAATGGCCTGATGACGCTGTCTGGCGCCTGGGACAAGCTGCGCACCGATCCGATCATCCGCATGATGGTGATGGCAGTCGCCTTCTACGGCATGTCGACCTTCGAAGGTCCGATTATGTCGATCAGAACGGTCAATTCGCTGTCGCACTACACGGACTGGACCATCGGCCATGTCCATTCCGGCGCGCTCGGCTGGGTTGGCATGATCTCGTTCGGCGCAATCTACTACATGGTGCCGAAACTGTGGAACCGTGAACGTCTCTATTCGCTGCGGCTCGTCACCTGGCACTTCTGGCTGGCGACGCTCGGAATCGTCGTCTACGCCGCGGTGATGTGGGTTTCCGGCATCATGCAGGGCCTGATGTGGCGCGAGTACGACGAGCAGGGTTTCCTCGTCTACTCCTTCGCCGAAACCGTCGCCGCCATGCATCCCTTCTACGTCATGCGTGCCATCGGCGGTGCGATGTACCTCACCGGCGCCCTGCTCATGGCCTGGAACGTGACCATGACCATTCTTGGCCACCAGCGCGAAGAGCAACCAATGCCAGGTTCCGAGCCCGCCCTCCGGCCTGCCGAATAGGGAGCCAGACAATGGGCTTGATGGACAAACACGCGATCATCGAGAAGAACGCCACGCTTCTTCTCGTTGGCTCTCTTCTTGTCGTGACCGTCGGCGGCATCGTCGAGATTGCGCCGCTTTTCTATCTCGACAACACGATCGAGAAAGTCGAAGGCATGCGGCCCTACTCGCCACTGGAACTCGCCGGACGCAACATCTATGTGCGCGAGGGCTGCTACCTCTGCCACAGCCAGATGATCAGGCCTTTCCGGGACGAGGTCGAGCGCTACGGCCACTACAGCCTGGCCGCCGAGTCCATGTACGACCACCCCTTCCAGTGGGGCTCGAAGCGCACCGGCCCTGACCTTGCTCGAGTCGGCAACCGCTATTCCAACGAATGGCACGTTCAGCACCTTATGGATCCACGTTCGGTGGTGCCGGAATCTATCATGCCTCGCTATGCCTTCCTGAAGGACGCGCCGATCGAGGTGAAGGACTTCTCGACGCATCTGGTTGCGAACGCGCGTGTTGGCGTCCCGTACTCCGATGAGATGATCGCGCACGCCAATGCCGATCTGATGGTCCAGGCCGACCCGAATGCCGATGCCTCCGGCGTCGAGAAACGCTATCCGAAAGCCGAAGTCGGTGATCTGGACGGCAATCCGCAGCAGGTGACCGAGATGGATGCCCTCGTCGCCTATCTGCAAATGCTGGGAACACTGGTCGATTTCAAGACCTATGACGATGCAGCCGGCTACCGCTGAGGGGGACGCAATGAGCTATAATTTGATGCGGGAATTCGCGGACAGCTGGGGTCTGTTTGCCATGGCGCTCTTCTTCGTCGGCTGCATTGCCTTTGCCTTGCGTCCCGGCGGCAAAATACAGGCCGATCAAGCCGCCCAGATTCCACTCAAGGACGACTGATCATGAGCAGCGAGCATATCGATGAAGTCTCGGGCATCTCAACGACCGGTCATGAATGGGACGGGATAAGGGAGCTCAACAACCCATTGCCCCGATGGTGGGTGATAACCTTCTACATCACCGTCGCTTGGGCGGTGGCTTATACAATTGCGTATCCGGCTTGGCCGATGCTGTCTTCCGCGACCAAGGGTGTGCTTGGCTATTCCAGCCGCAACGCTGTCAAGATTGAGCTGGCGGCTGCCGAAGCCGCCAAGGGCAAATATGTCGCGGCCATCCAGCAGAAGACCGTATCCGAGATTGCAGCCGACGATGCGCTGCGTGAATTCGCGGTAGCGGCCGGCGGAGCTACCTTCAAGGTCAATTGCGTGCAATGCCACGGCTCGGGCGCCCAAGGGTCGAAGGGCTTTCCAAACCTGAACGACGATGACTGGCTGTGGGGCGGCACGACCGAGCAGATCCAGCAAACGATCGCGCACGGCATCCGTTTCGCATCCGACCCGGATACTCGGCAGTCGGAAATGCCCCCCTTCGGTGACATCATCACGCCCGAACAGATCGCACAGGTCGGGGCCTATGTCGCCAGCCTCTCGGGCAAGGTCCAGGATGCAAGTCTTATCGAGCCCGGCGCCAAGGTATTCGCGGAAAACTGCGTCGCCTGTCATGGCGACAATGCGAAAGGCAACAAAGAGCTCGGCGCGCCCAATCTGACCGATGCGATCTGGCTCTACGCACCCGGCGAGACAGCCATCGCCGTCCAAGTCCGCGCGCCGAAGCACGGTGTCATGCCGGCCTGGATCGGGCGTCTCGGCGAGACCAAGGTTAAGGAACTTGCGGTTTATGTCCATTCGCTTGGCGGCGGAGAATAGGAACGGAAGCCTATTCTCGGCCCTCCCCGCCAAGCGACGGGGCCCGGCACGAGTCGGGCCCCGACACCATTCCGGCATGCGGCGATTGACCTGCAGCAAGGCGGCGCGGCCCACACGGCGAAGCGGGCTCACTGCAGACCGGACGTCTGTCGAAGCAGACAAGTCCGTCGCACAACGATGTCATAGGCCGCGCGCGAGTGGAGATGCACGTGCTGGATAAAACGCAGATGGAGCGGCTCGAGGCAAAAGCGGTCAACTCCGCCAAGACACGACAGCCGCTCTATGCTCCGCGCAAGAAAATCTTCCCTAAACGCGCCTCGGGCAGCTTTCGCCGCTTCAAATGGCTGGTGATGGCGATCACGCTGGGCATCTATTATCTGATGCCCTGGTTGCGCTGGGATCGAGGTCCGTTTGCTCCTGATCAGGCCGTGCTGATCGATCTTGCCAACCGCCGTTTCTACGTCTTCTTCATCGAGATATGGCCGCAGGAATTCTACTATGTCGCCGGCCTTCTGATGATGGCCGGCATCGGCCTCTTCCTGATCACGTCCACCGTCGGCCGCGCCTGGTGCGGCTATACCTGCCCGCAGACGGTATGGGTGGATCTTTTCCTAGTTGTCGAGCGGGGGATCGAAGGCGATCGCAACGCTCGCATGAAGCTCGACGCCGGCCGCTGGACCGCGCGCAAACTGGTGCTGCGTGTGTCGAAACACGCCATCTGGCTGGTCATAGCGGCAGCTACCGGCGGCGCCTGGATCCTCTATTTCGCCGATGCGCCGACGCTGATCGGCGACGTATTCAACGGCACCGCCGCTTCGGTCGCCTACGTCACCATCGCGGTGCTGACGGCGACCACCTACACGTTCGGCGGGCTGATGCGCGAGCAAGTCTGCACCTACATGTGCCCGTGGCCGCGCATCCAGGCTGCCATGCTCGACGAGAATTCGCTCACTGTGACCTACAATGACTGGCGTGGCGAACCTCGTTCGCGGCACGCCAAGAAGGTCCAGGCTGCGGGGCAGCCGGTCGGTGACTGCGTCGACTGCAATGCCTGTGTCGCAGTCTGCCCGATGGGGATCGACATTCGCGACGGCCAGCAACTCGAATGCATCACTTGCGCGCTGTGCCTTGATGCCTGCGACGGCGTCATGAACAAGCTCGGCAAGGAGCGCGGGCTGATCTCCTATGCGACGCTGTCCGACTACAACGCCAACATGGCGGTGGCGACCGCAGGCGGCTCCGGTCCCGTGAACCCTTCACTCGTCAGAACGGCCGACAGCACATTCTCCGCCAGGTTGGCGCATTTCCATATTCGCAAGATCTTCCGGCCGAGGACCTCCTTCTACATGGGCGCGTGGACGGCGGTCGGGCTTGCCTTGATCTATTCGCTGCTGACGCGCGACCGACTCGAGATCAACGTCCTGCACGACCGCAATCCGCAATTCGTGACCCTGTCCGACGGCTCGATCCGCAACGGTTACACCGTCAAGCTGCTTAACATGATCCCCGAGCCAAGGACGATCGTCGTCACGATGCAGGGCTTGCAGGGAGCCGAAATGAGCGTCGTCGGCAGTGATCTGCCGGCAGCTCGCTTCTTCGCCATCGCGGTCGAACCCGACCGGCTGAACATGCTGAAGGTCTTCGTGCGCCAGCCAGCGGATGAGGTTCGGCACGCTGCACAAACCTTCAAGTTCCGCGTCGAGGACAGAGCGAGCTTCGAATCGGACGAATACACCGCCACCTTCAACGCCCCGGAGATCGCCAGATGAGCACCAATACGCAAAAGACGCGTGAGTTCACCGGCAGGCACATGCTGCTCACCATTCTCGGCTTTTTCGGCGTGATCATCGCGGTCAATCTCACGATGGCGACACTCGCCAGCACGACCTGGACCGGCCTTGTCGTCGAGAACACCTATGTGGCCAGCCAGCAATTCAACCGAAAGGCCGAGGAAGGGCGCGCGCAGGCGGCACTCGGCTGGACCGGCAAACTGACGATCGCTCGGGGTGAGGTCCGCTACAGCTTGAGCGATACCACCGGCAAGCCGGTCCCCTTGCATGGCGTCAAGGTGCTGTTTCGCCATCCCGCATACGAGAAAGAGGACAAGTCCGTTACGCTCGCCCTCGCCTCCGGCGAGGAATTCGCGGCGCGGCACATGCCGAAGGACGGCGTCTGGATCGTCGAAGTCGACGCCGATGCCGGCCTGGCGCAACCCTATCGCGACGTCCGCAGGATCATGATTTCGCAAGGAGCGCTGCAATGAGCTGCTGTGCACCCGGCGCGGAACAGGCAATGGATCTGACCGGTACCACATCGGTCCTGCCATCTGGCCAGGAGATCAGGTTGGCGAGCCGCTTGGTTGGCGATGGTCTTCGCCAGACCGACCTTTCAGTACCGACGGTTCATTGCGCAGCCTGCATCCAGGCGATCGAGACGGCGCTGGCAAAGCTCGACAATGTCGAAGACGCGCGTGTCAACTTGTCGACCAAGCGCGTCGCGATCCGGTGGCGAGGCGACGAGGTGCCGCCCTTCGTCGCTGCGCTGAGACGACTGGGCTACGAGGCGCATCTGTTCGCCGCCGAGATCGATGAAAAAGACAAGACGCTTGCCGAGCTGATCCGCGCGGTCGCGGTCGCCGGCTTCGCCGCCGGCAACATCATGCTGCTTTCGGTCTCGGTCTGGTCCGGCGCCGAAGGTGCTACCCGCGACCTGTTTCACTGGGTCTCTGCATTGATCGCCATCCCGGCGCTCACCTTTGCCGGCGGCATCTTCTTCCGCTCGGCCTGGAATGCACTGCGCCACGGCCGCATGAACATGGACGTGCCGATCGCGGTTGGGGTGTCGCTCGCTTATGCCATGAGCCTCTACGAGACGATCAATCATGGCGATCACGCCTATTTCGACGCCTCGGTTTCGTTGCTGTTTTTCCTGTTGATCGGCCGCACCCTGGATCACGTCATGCGCGAACGGGCACGGACCGCCGTGAAAGGCCTGTCCCAGTTGGCCGCACGTGGCGCCATGGTGCTGCGCGGCGATGGCGCGCGCGACTACCTGCCGGTTGGCGAGATCGAACCGGGCATGCACCTTCTGGTCGCCGCAGGCGAAAGGGTCCCTGTCGACGGCCGGATCATTCGGGGCGCCTCGGATCTCGACTGCTCGCTGGTTTCTGGCGAGAGCACACCAAAAACCGTGACGTCCGGGCAACAGGTTCAGGCCGGCACGCTCAACCTTACCGGCCCCCTGACCATCGAAGCGACCGCTGCGGCAAAGGACTCCTTCCTGGCGGAAATGGTCCGGCTGATGGAAGCCGCCGAAGGTGGTCGTGCGCACTATCGGCGGATCGCCGACCGTGTCTCGGCGCTCTATGCGCCGGTGGTCCATCTCACCGCCTTCGTGACGTTCCTTGGCTGGATGGCGGTAACCGGCGACTGGCACCGGGCAGTGACGATCGCGATCGCCGTTCTCATCATCACATGCCCGTGCGCGCTCGGCCTCGCCGTGCCGATCGTGCAGGTGGGGGCGGCGCGGCGCCTGTTCGAAAACGGCATCATGGTCAAGGACGGTTCGGCCATGGAACGCCTGGCCGCGATTGATACGGCGGTGTTCGACAAGACCGGCACACTGACGCTCGGACAGCCCAGGCTGGTCAACGCGTCGACCATCGATCCGGCGATGCTGGCGATCGCAGCCGACATGGCGGCGCACTCCCGTCACCCGTTCTCGAAGGCCATCGCCGTATTCGCGGGTTTTGCCGGCCAGCCGAAGCTGGAAGCCGTCAGCGAGCACCCGGGTCTCGGCATCGAAGCCACGACCGCGGACAGCACCTGGCGTCTTGGTCGGCGCGGCTGGGCCGGATGGAAAGCCCGGACCGGTGGCGAAGGCAAGTATGGCGGCTATGGCGGGACGGTGCTTTCGAAGAATGGGAGGATCGTCGCCTCCTTCACGTTCGAGGACGCTACGCGCGCCGACGCCAAGGCGGCGGTCGGACAATTGAAGGATGCCGGCGTGTCGGTCGAAATGCTGTCGGGCGATACCCCGGACGCTTGTGGCGATGTCGCAAGAATATTGGGCATCGACCGTTTTGTTTCGGCGCTGCTGCCGTCCGAGAAGGCTGAGCGGATCGAAGTGCTGACCAAGGCCGGCCACAAGGTCCTGATGGTGGGCGACGGGCTCAACGACACGCCAGCGCTGGGCGCGGCGCACGGCTCGATCGCTCCAGCCACCGCCGCCGATATCGGCCGCAACGCCGCCGATTTCGTGTTCCTGCGTGAAAGCCTTTCGGCAGTACCCCTTGCGCTGGACGTCTCGCGGAAGGCAGGGCGGCTGATCCGCCAGAACATAGCCATCGCGATCATCTACAACGCTGTTGCCGTGCCGATCGCCATTCTGGGGCATGTCACGCCGTTGATCGCCGCGATCGCGATGTCGGCCTCATCACTGCTTGTCATTGGCAATGCATCGAGGCTGCAAAGTTTTGTGCCAGACGAGCCAAGGAGAACTGCTCCGCCAGACAGGCGCCCCCACACTGGCACATTGGCGCAACCCTCATGACAATCCTGGTTTATCTCATACCTGTTGCTCTGTTGGCGGGCGGGCTTGGACTGTCTGGCTTCCTGTGGGCCTTGAGGTCTGGTCAATACGAGGATCTCGACGGAGCGGCCGAGCGTATCCTCATTGACCGGAACGAGCGGCCGGAACGCTGATTCAAGCCGCGTGCAGACGGTTACGTCGGGCACTGCCAACTGTGAAGCTGATCGCGTCGGGCGGGATCCGCGACGGCGTCGATGTGGCCAAGGCCATCCGCCTGGGCGCGGACATCGCCGGGCAGGCGGCCGGCGTGCCGCGCGCGGCGACGGTGTCCACCGAGGCGGTTGTCGCGCATTTCGAGATCGTCATCCGCCAGTTGGCCGTCGCCTGCTTCTGCACCGGCTCGGCTGATCTGGCGGCGTTGCGTCAGGCGCGCTTGTTGCCCTCGGCGGCCCTCAGAGGCGGAATCCGATCCGAGAAGATTTCGCTTTGTTTCCAAATAGTTGTGATTTGCGCAGCGGCAGCGCTAACCAACATAGGTACCAAAATATTTCTGCGGATTGTTTCGGTTCCCAATATCTATCCATCCTGCGCCCAATCGAACGGAGGTTTAAGCTTGCGGACCACGAACTCACCGAGCGCCCGAGCCGCGGCTGGACTCGCTGGAGAGACAAGGGCATCGGCAACACTATAGGCGCAGTTATGCGACGCTAAGTTTCCGGAAATAGCTTAGGAAACAGTTCGTCCAACGTGTCGACCGGGAAGCGTAGCGATACCGGTCCTTTCGGGGTATCGGACGCAAGCAGGCCAAGCTCGAGCACCTCGGTAAACACGCGGCGGGCCGTACGTTCCGGCAAGCCAGCGATACGTGAGGCCTCACCGCGATCGAACTCGCCGCGCAGAAGCGCCTCCTCGAGCAGCCGGAAAGCTTCTGGCTTCAGGTCGTAGCGTTGAACGAACCGCTGCAGACGCCGGGCAAGTTGGTTCAAATCGAACAGGCTGGACATGAAACTGACCTGATCGATGCATACGCGTAGAAACCATAAGGTAAAATCCGCCAGCGCCCGCATAGAAAGATTACCGCGGCCGTCGCGATCGCCTTGGCGTGGCATGTCGGCGTGATCCATCATGCGTTTATAGTCGCCGCGGCTTTCCAGACCCCGCGCCAGGCCTCGGGAAATCGACCACAGCCCGTGCGCGGCGATTCCTGCCTCATGGGCCATGGCGTGACTCATCAAGCGGCTGACGCGTCCATTGCCGTCTGGGAAGGGATGAATGTAATTGAACCGATGATGCGCGGCCGGAATCGCCAATATCCTAGCCGCTTTGCCCGTACGTTGGAAGCGGTACCGGCTAGCGAAATGCTCCATGAACGCTTCGACGCGATCGCTTGACGGCGGCTGGTGGCGGCCGACAGTGACATCATGTTCGGGCTGTGATCGCCACCGACCCGGAACCATCAAGAATTCTCTGTCTGCGCCGCGAATGCGCAACATCGCCTCATCGGCGTCACGGTAGAATTCCGCATGCAGCCAGCGCAAAAAATCAAGCGAAGCCGGTTCTGGGAGCTGACCCTCTGCGGCCAGGCGATCGATTTCCCCCTGCAGTCGAACATGGGCCGCGGCTTCCACCTGCAGGTTGCGTCGTTCCTGGTCTTTGTCGAATTCGCCGGCGAGGGCGCGTTCGATGTCGCGGGGGCGCGTGTTGTGACCCTCGATCAGGTTGCTGTAATAGGTGTTCATGATGCGCACGAGATCCGCCAGGTTCGCGGCCGTGCGCGGATGCAGCTTGGCGCCGAGAACCGCCGAGCTTGCTGACAGCTCAGCCAGCGCGTCGGAGATAGGCTCCGCAACGTCTTCCAGGCGCGCCGGCTCGATGCGCTGTACGGTCTCTTCCATAATTGGCCGATGTTAGATCGCGCTAAGTACGTATATGTCAACAGAAATTTTAGCTGAGCGCCCATAACTGGCCGATCATTTGGCCGATGTTTAGCGCTACCTCAGCTTCACCGAGACGGTTGATCGACGACGCCAATGCCAATGCCGATGATGGCCGATATTCGCTATGCTTAGCGCATTGATAGCATGTACAAATTTGCGATCGGTAGGTCGATTTGGCCGATCGCTTGGCCGAACTTCGCCGGTCGCGCTGACTAGGATATACGACCAGGAAAATATAGGCGACTCCAAATGATTCTCCAGAGACTGCGGAAGCACGCGACGCTGCGACCAGGCTGCGCGAGGACTCGAACGAGGCAGCCCAATATCTGCTGAGCTCTGCGAGCGCGTGTGGAAACCCGATGCGGGCCGCCAGGTTCTCACGTTTGCGTTTGAGCGCGATCCATTCGCTCTCAAATCGCAACTGGCGTCTTTGACGCTGGATTTGAACCCACAATAGGTACGCGCCGACAAGAGCAAATACGCCTGTAAGCAACGTCTGCCAGTCATAGGCGCGCCGATGAACGGATTATGGAATTTCGGTAGCGGCTCCGCGCAGCGCTCGAACAGGCTCTGAGCAAGCGCGTTTTCGCAAGTTCGGCAGATTCACGCTATACAACCTCTGTCTTCTGCTCACGCGATACAGCTAGGCAGCGTGGGCAGTTCAGTCACCAATTCTGCGAAGCGTCAGACATGCGACGGCTCGCCGGCAATATATTCACCGGCGTTGGATGCCGGCTGGCGTAGCTCCGTTGCGTCGGACCACCAGGCTTGATCTCCGGTCTCTGCCTCCAGCAACCTGAGCAAAGCGCGATTGGCGGGATCGCGCAGAAACACCCGATAGCCTTCGGCAATCTCCGTAGGCAATCGGGTCGCGTTAGCGAGGCTGAGCAAAAGGGCCGAGCTGACGCGGATCGTAGCTGCAGACCGGATTGTCCGATGTGAGGAAAGGCGTGCTTGTCCTGTTGTGGAGCACCAACCACCTCATTCAACGCTGCGAATGCGTCGACGAAGCAGTTTCCTTCCGGAAAAAAGGCAGCGAATGTGTCGACCACACAGACGCCAAACTGCAACAGATTTGGAAACTGCCTCTAAGTTCCATAAGATATGTTATGCGACTTTTATCAGTAATAATATGCTATTTCTTGGAATTATAAAGTATTACTGTATAGATGTGCAGGCGCGGAGACCTTGAGTGAGGCCATCAGGCACACTAAGGCGGCTCAGCGCCGATCGATGTAGTCGTCAACGCTTTCGAGGAAGGGTGATGTCTCTGAGATATCCACGACAAATCCTTTTCCTGATATGTGTCCATGCCTTCCAAAGATGACAGTGTCCCACCCCAGCAAGCGGATGCCTTTCGCGGTCGGGAACAGGTCGGCGAGCATGGTCTGTGCCACCTCAAGCATTTCATTGGCGCCCAGCAAGAGCCTTGGAAGGGTTCGGCTGCGTGTGACCTGCTGGAAATCGGTGAACTTCACCTTCAGCGTCACCGTCCTGCCGGAAAGGTGCTTGGCTTCGCAATGGCGCCAAACCCTTTCGGCCAGCGGTGCCAGCTCGGCGCGCGCCGCATCAAGGGCAAAGATACCGACCGCAAAGGTATCTTCGGCGCCGACCGATTTCCGTGGACGGTCGGGCTGAACCGACCGCTCATCGATTCCCCGGACGATCTGATAATACCAGTTTCCCGACTTGCCGAAATGTTGCTGCAAGAAAGCTAGCGGCTTCTCGCGCAGATCGGCGACGGTCTGGATGCCCAACTTCTCCAATTTTGGTAGCGCGTCCATGTCGGCGCGCAGACCGATCACCGGCCCGGCGCCATGTCGCCCTCTGATAAGTGCAACGATCCCAGTCTCGGCAATGCCGAACTCATTTCAGTGATGGCCGAAGGAAGTGAGCTTCTCGCGGACATAGCGCGCCGTCTCGTTACCAGCGAACCCCAGTTCGGGGAACTCATGCAGATGGCGACGCCACTCGGTGGCCGAGGGTGCCGTTAACTTCGATGAGATCCACTTTGACTCCCCTGGATGCTTCGAACCCTCACTCTGTCGAGAGTGCCCGTACGAGATGACGCACATCCCGCAAAATCACTGGAGATGTGAAACGTTTCGATCTCAAACTGAGGATCAATGGCATGTATCAGCAGGCAGGACGGTTATTCTCTTACGGTCCAACACTTGTCACCGGCCCGGGGAGTAGCTATCGCTCATGAGCAAGGGAGCATACTTTCCGATGCTTGATGATCTCGATCGGCGCCTCGTGGCCGCCCTCCAGAAGAACAACCGGCTCTCTTTCGCGGAGCTAGCCGACCTCGTTGGCTCTTCCGCAGCCTCTTGCATGCGGCGCGTTAACAAGCTCCGCGCGGACGGCGTGATCATCGCCGACATCTCACTTGTTGACCCGAAGGCGTTGGGAAAGTCCCTAACCGTGGTACTGACCGTCGAATTGGACAGGGAACGGCTGGACCTCGTCGACGATTTTAAGCGCGCCATGCGCGCAGCCAAAGAGGTCACCCAGTGCTACATGGTGACGGGAGACGCGGACTTCGTGTTGATAGTCGCCGTCGAGGACGTGGAGGCGTTCGACGTGTTCGTGAAAACCAAGCTCTACACGAACCCGAACGTTCGGAAGTTTCGCAGCATGATCACTCTGGACCGAGTGAAGTTCGAACCACGAGTCCTAGTCTGAAGCGTGACTTCCGCAGCTTTTCCTACATGCCCGCACACTTTTTGAGGTGAGCATTGCGTCTGCTTCGGCAGATTGCTCATTTCTCCCCACCAATTCCTGCGATCAAATGTGTGGTCGGCGGCGTGCCGGGCTGGGGTGGCTCTGCCCTCAACCCGTACGCCGCAGTCGACGGCCGCCGGCTCTACCGGCCAAAGCCGCCAATCGACGAAACATCCGCGGTGGCGCGAGGTGTCTTTGCTGCGCGCTTAGAAGTGGGCGGGCAAGGGATGCTCGATCAGCAGGGGTTCGAAGGAAGGACAATCATGACAATCGCCAACATCAAGCCAGCGGCAGACTTGCCGGCAGTTGACACCGAGCATACAGATCCACGCAGTTATCCTCACGGCGTGGCATATATGGACGGTCAGTACTTGCCGATGTCCGAAGCCAAGATATCGGTGCTGGACTGGGGCTTTCTCCATTCGGACGCCACATACGACACCGTGCACGTCTGGGAAGGGCGCTTCTTCCGCCTCGACCTTCACCTCGACAGGTTTTGGGGTGGCATGCAGCGTCTGCGCATGAAGATACCTTACTCCCGAGAGCAGGTGACGGACATTCTGCACAACTGCGTGGCACTTTCCGGCCACAAGTCTGCTTATGTCGAGATGATCTGCACCCGTGGTGGATCTCCGACGTTCAGTCGCGATCCTCGGCAATCTGAGAACCGCTTCATCGCCTTCGCCGTCCCATTCGGCTCAGTCGCGAACAAAGAGCAGCTCGAACGAGGACTGCATGTATCTGTCAGCGAGATCGTCCGCATCTCGCCGAAGTCCGTCGATCCGGAGGTGAAAAACTATCATTGGCTCGATCTCGTGAAGGGTCTTTTCGATGCCTACGACGCGGGCGGAGAGACTGCCCTTGTCCTTGACGAGAATGGAAATATTGCCGAAGGCCCAGGCTTCAACGTGTTCGTCGTCAAGGACGGTGGGCTGCGTACGCCGGCATTCGGTGTCTTGCCGGGTATCACACGTCGTAGCGTCTTCGATCTTGCCGCGGAAATCAATCTCAAAGCGGTCGCCGAAGACGTTTCCCGGTCCGATCTGTCCGGAGCAGACGAGGTATTCATCACCTCGACCGCTGGCGGCATCATGCCCGTGACCAAAGTAGACGGCACGCCGATCTCGGACGGGTCGGTCGGACCAGTTACGAGGCGCTTGATGGATCATTATTGGAAGAAGCATTCAGATCCGGCCTGGTCGACGGAAATCACATATCCCTAGACTCGCAAAGCAACCCCTGGCGCCTCGGTTCGATTAACCGGTTGAGGCGCTTTCAATTGAACGGCCGCCCTGCAATGACCAGTGCTTTTATTTCCCATATCTCGGGCGAACTTCAGGGGCTTAAACAAGCTGGGCTTTACAAATCCGAGCGGGTCATCTCCTCGATGCAGTCGGCGGAGATCGAAGTCGGCGGCGAGAAGGTGTTGAATTTCTGCGCGAACAACTATCTCGGCCTTGCCGACAATGAGGGTCTGCGCGACGCCGCCAAGCATGCGCTCGATCGCTATGGCTACGGCATGGCTTCGGTGCGCTTCATCTGCGGCACGCAAGAGGAGCACAAGCAACTCGAAGCCACGATCTCGTCCTTCCTCGGCATGGATGACACTATCCTCTACGGCTCCTGCTTCGACGCCAATGGCGGCCTGTTCGAGACGCTGCTCGGCGAGGAGGACGCCATCATCTCGGATGCGCTCAACCACGCTTCGATCATCGATGGTGTGCGGCTCTCCAAGGCCAAGCGCTTCCGCTACGCCAACAACGACATGGCCGACCTCGAAGCGCGGTTGAAGGAAGCCAAGAACTGCCGCTTCCGCCTGATCGCCACCGACGGCGTGTTTTCCATGGACGGCATCATCGCCAATCTGAAAGGCGTCTGCGATCTCGCGGAAAAATACGACGCCATGGTCATGGTCGACGACAGCCATGCCGTCGGCTTTGTCGGCAAAAACGGCCGCGGCTCGGCCGAGCATTGCGGCGTCGAGGGCAGGGTTGACATCATCACCGGGACCCTCGGCAAAGCTCTCGGCGGCGCGTCGGGTGGTTATACCTCAGGCAAGCGTGAAGTAGTCGAGTGGCTGCGCCAGCGCTCGAGACCCTATCTGTTCTCAAACACGCTGATGCCTGCAATCGCGGCCGCCTCGCTGAAGGCGTTCGACCTGATCGACGACGGCAACGCCTTGCGTGAAAAGCTCTACGCAAATGCGAACCGCTTCCGGTCCAAGATGACCAAGGCGGGCTTCACGCTCGCCGGAGCCGACCATCCTATCATTCCGGTGATGCTCGGCGACGCGTCGCTCGCTCAGGCAATGGCCGAAAGGATGCTGGCGCGGGGCATTTACGTCATCGGCTTTTCGTTCCCAGTCGTGCCAAAGGGCCAGGCGCGGATCAGGACGCAGATGTCCGCCGCGCACTCCGACGCCGACATTGATCGCTGCGTCCAGGCCTTCACCGAGGTCGGGAGTGAGCTGGGTCTGCTGGGCTAGCCGGACTTCCCATCCAACGTCCAACTTCCGGGTCGATCGCTCGATGACGAACAGAAGAACTGCAATTATAACCGGATCGACGAGCGGTATCGGTCTCGGAGTGACCCAGGCTCTCGCCGCCTCTGGCGTGAACGTGACCCTGAATGGCTTCGGCGACGCGGCAGAGATTGAAGAAGTACGGTCGGATACTGCGCGTCGGTTTTCCGTAGAGCTCCGGTATTCCCCGGCCGACATGAGCAAGCCAGCAGACATCGCCAGGATGGTACAGGAAGCAGAGGCCGCTCTAGGGCCGACCGACATCCTAATAAACAACGCAGGCATCCAATTCGTGGCCCCGATCGGCGAGTTCCCGGTCGAAAAATGGAACGCCATAGTCGCGGTAAACCTGTCTTCGGCGTTCCATACGACCCAGGCAATAGTTTCGGGAATGAAGGCGAGAGGCTTCGGCCGGATCATAAATATCGCATCCGGCCACGCGCTCGTGGCATCACCCTTCAAGTCGGCCTACGTCGCCTCTAAGCATGGGGTTGCGGGACTGACGAAGACGACCGCACTCGAACTGGCTGCTCACGGCATCACCGTAAATGCGATCTGTCCCGGCTATGTCTGGACTCCGCTCGTGGCAAAGCAGATCCCGGATCAGGCCAAAACCCGCGGTGTCAGCGAGGAAGAGGCCAAGCTTGCTCTGCTTGCAACGCAGCCGACGAGAGGGTTCGTGGAAATCGATGAGGTGTCGTCACTCGCTCTGTATCTCGTAGGCGACATTGCACGGTCGATCACAGGAACCTGCATATCGATAGACCGCGGTTGGACCGCGCAGTGAGGCAATCTCGCCGAAGAACTTCGCGGCGATGTTCTTTCAACAGCTAGTGTCGCGCCTAGATCTTCATCCGGAAGCTTAGTGGAGAGGTATCACCTTGATGGCCCGTTCAGCCGAAAATCCAGATCCGGTAGACGTGCGAGCGGGGAAGGAGTCCGATCCAACAGATTTGGGCTGGATGCAGGGATTCGCGCCAACCCCTGACAAGAGGATTCTTTCCTCACACGCGGCACCAGGCGAAGCTCCCGTTCGCTGACATGTCGCGCTTATGGATCGTGGTCTATCTGTTTCAGATACGCGTGGAGTTTGCGGATAATATTGCACCACCCTGAAGGCAATGATCGAAATAGCATGGCGACGATCTTATAAAAATGTCGTCTGCAGGGAAATGGAGGGTCTGGCAACTGAGGCCGACAAAGCCATTCTCAAACGAAGTGTCAGGAGAGCGCCACAGTGCCGCCAACCAATCCATAGAGCGGCAAAGGTCGCTATTGATTCAGACTAGTACTATCTGGGATCGCTGGCGTCTAGGACGGCCGTGAAGGGAAGGAAAAGCATGAACTACGATCAGTACATTGAAGAACTCGCAACACAGGTTTTTGAAAAAGAACTAAGTTTTTCAGAGTCCGAGTATCGTCTTCGACTCGAAAGGGTGCGAAATATTATGGACGAGAAGGGTTTGGATGTCCTTCTCGTCACATTCACTCCCAACTTGAGTTATCTGAGCGGATACCAAAGCTTCGGTTCGGGTTGGTATAAATGCATGGTACTGCCCCGCGAGGGTGAACCCATACTGCATATGCATCAGTTGGAGGTAGGTCCCGCCCTGCTCACCAGTTGGGTAAAAGACATCCGAAGTGTCCCTTGGACCGATAGCGATGGGATGGCGACCGGTCTTGCAGATATCCTAAAAGAACGGCGACAGGAGAGAAAGCGAATTGGTCTTGAGATTAAGAAGATGGGCCTTGGCGTCGAACTTTACGAGGGATTGAAACGCGCGCTGCCGAATGCCGTTCTCGTTGATGCGTCCGATGTAGTTGCGCAACCACGGATGGTCAAATCGTCAGCCGAAGTCGACTACATGCGTAGTTCGGCCGGTATCACAATAAAGGCGCTTGATACTGTTTTGCCGATGATCAAGGCCGGCGTCACTGATAACCAGATTGCGGCCGTGATCTATCAAACGCTCGTAAATGAGGGAAGTGAGTATTTCAGTACCCAGCCCATTGTGTCTGCGGGTCAACGCAATTGGTTCGGCCACACCACGTTTAGGCGCACCGCCCTTCAGGAGGGTGACACGGCAGCGCTGGAGTTTGGCGCTGCTTACCAACGCTACACTAGCGCGGTCTTTCACACGGTCTCCATCGGTAAACCGTCTCCGCTAGTGGAGAAACGGGCCAAGGTTATTAATGAGACTCTCGACCTGTTGTTTCAGGTAGTTAAGCCAGGCCGTTCCGCTCACGATGTAGCGAGAGAGATTGGTGCCGGGATGGATGAAATAAGCCCTGTACCGAGTTCTTCGCGCATATACGGGTATTCGATTGGACTGGGGTTCCCTCCCACGTGGGGAGAAGAACTATATTTTATCCGTGAGGGCGCTGAGTTGGAGTTGAAGGCTGGGATGACCTTTCATTCGCCGTTGGTGGTCGATAAGCCGGGTACGCCGGCTGTAGGTTTCAGCGAGACATGGGTCGTCACGGAAACAGGATGCGAAATCCTTACAGTGCATGACCGAGAACTGACTGTCGTCGAAGAGTGAGGGCTACAGGCGCTGGCCCGGCACAATCCGTACCAGATCGCATATCCTTGATGAGGGGATTTCAATGATTAGAGACGTTTCCTCTGGAATAAATCCCCTTGGTCTTCCCGATAGTCAGACCTATCTCAACGCTGTGGAATCCGATCCTCGATTGCTTGGATGGATGCAGGGACTTCCACCTCAGCCGGACAAGCGGATTACGTTCGAGAGTGATCAATTCCTCGACTTTCCGCAGATAAGGTGGGCACTTTCGCATATGCGCGAACTCGCACCGACCGTGAACGTACGGCGCGGAAGTGCTCCGATATCTCAGATTGAAAGAGATGATAGGTCTCATGATATCGATGGACTGACATTCGATGCCCTAGATGGGCGGACAATGCGATTTGAGGATGCGCTGTATGCTACCTATACCGATGGCATTGTCGTGGTCCATCGTGGTCGCATAGTTTATGAACGGTATTTCGGGGCGCTGGAGCCACATCTTCCTCACGCTCTGCATTCGGTGACGAAGGTTTATGTTGGAACATTAGCCGCTGATCTTGTTAGCAAAGGTATTCTGGACGAAACGAAAGAGGTCCCTCACTACATTCCCGAACTGCGCGGGACCGCATGGGGTGATGCGACACTTCGCCAAGTAATGGATATGCAAATCGGCGTTGACTACACAGAAGACTACGAGAATCCGCAATCCGGAGTTAGAGCCTACATGCGCGCTTGCGGGATGCGCCCTCGTTCTGGAAATTCGTACGTCCCCGATACGCTTTTTGACTATTTGCGTACGTTGCGTAAGGAGGGTGAGCATGGCGTCGCCTACGCTTACAAAACTGTGAGCAGCGAGGTTATGGCCTGGGTGATGGCGAAGGTAACCGGACTGAATCTCGCTGAATATCTTCACGATAGGATCTGGTCGCGCCTCGGATGCGAGGAAGACGGTTATATGCTAGTTGACCCCGTAGGCACGCCCATGGCCGGAGGCGGTTTGTCAGCGACACTTCGCGATATGGCACGGTTTGGCGAACTCATTCGACGTGAGGGCGACTGGCATGGAAACCAGTTAATCCCTGCCTCTGTCATTGATGAAGTTCGTCGCGGAGACGATCCCGAGAAATTTGCCAAGACTGGGTCAGATTTGCTGCGTGGCTATTCCTATCGCGCCATGTGGTATGTTTCACATAATGAAATAGGCGCCGTGGAAGGTAAGGGTATGAATGGGCAGCGACTCTACATTGCCCCTGACGCGGAAATGGTCGTGGCGCGCTTCGCTTCGCATCCGGTGGGATCGAGCATAGGTAACGATCCGATCACCGTGCCGCAATTGCTTGCCCTTGGCCGAATGCTGAGGGAGTAAGATTGTCGACAATTTGCATATTGATGTCTGTCTGAGCGGCAGCGGTTTTTTGCAGCCTCGAAAAACAAACATGTGTTCCTAGCCGCGCATGGTTAGTGCTTCCGATTTGGGACGCAAGCTTCGGGTCGGAAACGGGAGGTTTATGGACCATATCCCCCGCCCACCGGTTCTGGGAACTCGCTCGTTTGTGGGCCCAGCTGAGTCTTCGCGGAAGTTTGATAGAGGCTCGCGCGAGCGCGGTTGCGTGGCGTGGTCGCTTGAGAAGGATCATTCTACCTCATGAGCTTCGGGCTGATGAGATTGGCAGATCAGTTTTTCACATTTCAGTTCTGTTGGTTTATTGGCGTTGACATTTCAACATCAGGGTAGGTTTGAAATAACAGCCGCACAGAAGCGCTTATAATAAGCTGATTGTTGGGTTGGCCTTGACCGCCTCCGGCTGCACGCGGAGCGGGGTATGGATATGATATAATGCGCCGAAATCGGAGCCGCTATTCCGCACTTTCCCTTATTCGGGAAGGTCTCACCGGCCAAACAGGCTGGACGGCGGCTTGGGCCTCACCTGAGCCAAAACCTACATATGAGGCGATAATTGTGGGCGGAGGAGGTCATGGACTTGCTACTGCTTACTATCTTGCAAAGAATCATGGCATCAGCAATGTCGCAATTCTGGAAAAAGGTTGGATAGGCGGCGGCAACACAGGCAGGAACACTACCGCTGTCAGGTCCAACTACTTCTATCCCGAGAGCGTGGCACTCTATGAGTTCTCCTTGCAGCTCTATGAGCGGCTCTCCAAGGAGTTGAACTACAACATCATGCTGTCCCAGCGAGGCGGACTGAACGTCGCGCATAGCGAGATGGACATGGAGATCGCAGCGCGTCTCGTGAATGCGATGCAGATCAATGGCATCGACGCCGAGTTGTTCGACCGTCGGCAGGTGTTGAAGGTCGTTCCGCTGCTGAATACCGGCCCAAACGCACGGTACCCTGTTTTCGGCGGGGTCTGGCAGGGCAGGGCTGGCATTTGCCGGCACGACGCGGTCGCGTGGGGTTACGCCAGAGCCGCCAGCCATCTGGGTGTCGACATTATCCAGAACTGCGAAGTGCTCGATTTCATCATTGAAGGCGGAGCATGCAGAGGTGTTTCGACTTCACGGGGCGAAATACGTTCGGATCGCGTTGCCATGGCGGTTGCGGGCCATTCATCGATGCTGTCGGCCAAGGCAGGCTTCTCGCTTCCGATCCAGTCCTATTCCTTGCAGGCGATGGTCAGCGAGCCAGTCAAGCCCGTGCTTGATACCGCGCTGCTTTCCATTGGAACAGGAACGTATGCCAACCAATCCGACAAGGGCGAGATCGTCTTCGGTGGCGGGCTGGATCGAATTCCCTCCTATGCGCAACGAGGGAACCCGCCAGCACACGACCACACGATCTCGGGGCTGATCGAGATGTTTCCCGCGTTTGGCCAACTCAAGATCCTGCGGCAGTGGGCGGGCATAGTGGATGTGACGCCGGACTCGTCTCCGATCATCGGTCCATCGCCCATTCCGGGATTGTACCTGGACTGCGGATGGGGCACGGGCGGCTTCAAGGCCATTCCGGCCGGAGGATGGCTTCTCGCCCATCTTATGGCGACCGGCTCGCATCATGAGATCAGCAAGCCCTTCGATCTCGACCGCTTCACAACCGGCCGCCTCATCGACGAAGCCGCTGGTTCGGGCATTGCTCACTAGAGGACGCATCATGCATTTGATCTGCTGCCCGTTCTGCGGGAACCGTGACGAAACAGAATTCCGATTCGCGGTCGAAGCCGGAAAGCGTCGCGGCTCGGTAAGTTCATCGCCGGACGAATGGGCCAAGTACCTTTATTTCCAGAACAACGTCAAAGGCGACACGCGCGAGGTCTGGATGCATCTGACGTGCGGAGAACTATTCATCCTGTCCCGCAACAGCGTCACGCACAGCATTCACGGTTCTGAGCCGGTGCGGAAAGCGGCTGAAGCATGAGACTGCCTAGCGGAGGAACGGGGATCACCCGGGAGAAGGAGCTTTCGTTCGCATTCGACGGGAAGCCGCATCGCGGCTTTGAGGGCGACACGGTAGCGTCCGCGCTGCTCGCAGCCGGGGTGCGCACCGTAGGCAGAAGCTTCAAGTATCACAGGCCCCGCGGCATTTGGGGTCACGGTGTCGAAGAACCGAATGCCATTTTCGACGTGAAACTCGCTGGTTTCCACGAGCCAAATGCACGAGGGACCACGACACCGCTGGCCGATGGACTGGTCGTCCGTTCAATCAACGCAAGGCCGGACGCGTCGCGCGACAGGTTCGGATTCCTGGACAGGTTCGCGAAATTCATCCCCGCCGGCTTTTACTACAAGACGTTCATGTGGCCAAGCTGGGAACGGTTCGAACCGAGGATCCGCGCGATGGCGGGACTTGGCGAAATCGACAGGGAGTGGGCACCGAAAGCGTTTTCCTCGCACGTGCATGACACCTGTGATGTGTTGGTTGTCGGCGCAGGTAATTCCGGTCTGCGGGCAGCTCTCGCGGCCGCCCGTGACGGGCGCTCGGTGACGGTGGTTGATGAAGGGTTCGCACCCGGCGGGCAGCTCCTGTACCGTTCCCGCACCGCGGATGGGGAGCACGCGGAAGAGTGGCTGGCATCGACACTTGCAGAGTTGTCCCGGCTCGGTGTCACGATCATGTCCCGTTCGACCGCCTACGGGATCTACGACCATAATCTCGTCTGTGTCGCCGAACTCAAAAAAGCGACGAATCCGCCTATCTCACACCGGATACGACCGAAACAGATAGTTTTGGCAACAGGCGCCATTGAGCGCCCCCTCGTTTTTCCCAATAACGACAGACCCGGCATCATGTCCGCCGCGTCGGCACTCTTCTACCTTCGACGGCACGGCGTGCGGGTCGGCGAAAGGATCGTTATCGCCAGCAATAACGACAGCACCGCCGAAGTTGCAGAAGCGTTCCGGGTCGTGGGGGCCAACGTGACTGAGGTCTCGTCGGTCGCGAACGTGCGGGGCAAGAACCGCGTAGAAGCAGTCATCGACGAAAATGGGCGGTCCATACCTGCCGACGCGCTCCTCGTGTCTGGCGGCTACTCGCCTACGGTGCATCTCTTCTGCCAGGCAAAGGGCAAGCTCGCGTGGTCTGACGAACGCGCTGCCTTCGTACCCAAGGATGAGGTCCAAGGCGTCAAGGTGATCGGCTCGGCGAACGGAGACTTCCGTTGGCGTGTTCAAGCGTCATGGCCAACCAAGCCTACCAAGGAGCGTGCTTGGATTGATTTCCAGAACGACGTCACTTCAAAAGACGTCGCGTTGGCGGCCCGGGAGAATTTCCGTTCGGTCGAGCACCTGAAAAGGTACACGACTCTCGGCATGGCTACCGATCAGGGAAAAACCTCGAACGTCAACGGCCTCGCCGCCTTGGCCGCGTTTACCGGGCGCAGCATAGCAGAGACGGGAACGACGACGTTCCGCCCTCCTTACACTCCGGTCTCGATGATGGCCTTCACGGGATACAGGCATGGACAGCTGTTCAACCCCGTTCGCCGCCTGGCTCTGGAGACCGAGCACCGGGCGGCAGGCGCCATATTCGGCGAGTACGGCGGATGGCTGCGACCCGCGGCATATGACAGGGACATCCAGTCCGAGGCGCTGCGTGCGCGGGAGGGCGTGGGGATCTTCGATGCAAGTCCGCTCGGCAAGGTTGAGGTCATCGGGCCGGACGCAGGACTGCTCCTCGACTTCAACGGATACGGAAAGGTCTCAACGCTCAAGCCCGGAAGGATTCGATACGGCCTGACGCTCAACGAGAACGGAAGCGTGTATGATGATGGTGTCATTGCCCGGCTCGATGAAACGCGTTTCCTCGTGTCCTGCTCCAGTTCACACGTGACAGGTGTCCATCTCAGGCTGGAGGACATACGCCAGGATCTTTTCGACCCTACCAGATTGTCCATCCATAACGCCACAAGCCGCTGGGCGACCCTTACCGTCACTGGGCCGAAGTCGCGTTCCCTACTCGATTCGTTGAGCCTGGGCCTGGATCTCGGCAACGAGGCGTTCCCTCACATGTCTTGGCGAATGGCCACATTCGAAGGCGGCCCCGTACGCCTGGCGCGCGTAAGCTTCTCAGGCGACCTGTCGTTCGAGGTTTCGGTTCCGCAGTCAAAAGCGGCGTCCCTGTTCTGTGCCCTGAGGGAGGCCGGCGCACGGTTCAACGCCACGATGCTCGGGTTGGAGGCGTTGATGATCCTGCGCGCTGAAAAGGGATACATCGTGATCGGCAAGGACACGGACGGCCTGACGTTGCCGCATGACCTCGGCATCGTTGGACCGCGCGATAAGCGTACGGACGAATTCGTCGGCCGGCGGTCGCTGTTCACCGAATGGGCTCAGGAAAAGAAGCGCCGCCAGTTTACTGGCCTCTCGATCACCGACGGTGGCGGACCGCTCGCGACGGGAGCTCACGCAATCGAGCGTGTTACGGGAAAATCGCGCTCGATCGGGTTTGTGACGTCCAGTTATTTCAGTCCAACGATTGGGAAGCCGATCGCGCTCGGATTGATAGAGAATGCGATGGAGCGCCAAGGAGAGATCATAGAAATGCAGCACCTGGGAGCAGTCAGAAAGGCGAGGGTATCGGCGGCCTGTGCTTTCGATCCCGAAGGAGCGCGGCTAAATGCTTGATTTCGGCCAGAAGTGGGAGCCTGCGTCGTTTGATGAAACTGGCTTCGCCAACACCGATACTCTGAACTTGGTGCGCGCACCAAGCCGACAGATCTTGATGGTGAGTGGGAACGTGGGGCGCGGGCTCGCGTCGCTTGGCATAACGACCCACCCGCTAGGAGCCACCGACGTAATCGTCGAGGAGCCGTATGCAGTTGCCTTGGCGCGAGACAAATGCCTCGCCGTCGTCCCGTCAGCAACCTCGGTTGAAGAAGGATGGCATCCGGATGGCTATGCCGTCACAGATGCTACTGACGGTTACATCGGGTTCGACATCTCGGGAGCAGGGCTGAGCGGGCTTCTCAAAAGGGCTACGGCATTGGACTGGTCGCAGCCGACCCGCTCCAGCGCGATTTCATTCGGCCATGCGACGGTCGTGACGGCTTTTCTTCGTGACAGGGATTCGATTCGCCTTCTGATCGAGACGCCGATGGTGCCATCCATTCTGCTGTGGATCAAAACGACCATCGAGAACCGTTAAAGGCGATCGTCGTCTCACCCCTACGAACGTTCTGAAAATTCGAACGCAGCTCAAACCCGGCGAAGCTGCGCTCAGTGCCTCGAGCAGATAAGCCGCCTTCTGGCCCGCAACGTAGGTTTCATGGCGACACGAACAATGGTGGAGGACCGCACCGCAGACCCGATGTTTGGCCCCAACCATCACAGAGATCGGTTTAGGTACTCCTATCACGGATACGCTTCAGTCCGCGTGATACTTCCCCATCGGTCAAGGACACATCGCTCTGCTCGCTCATAGCCGCGCCCGAACTCATGCTTCGCGCGAAAGACCTCGCTATGATGTCGTTCCTGCCGATGCACCTGTTCGTGCTGGCCGCAGGCATCTATTTCGTCTTGGCATGGCCCAACGCGACACGCGCACGTAGTGTGAAATGCCCCTGTCCTCGGCGGATGGGGGCACCTAAGCTGGGCGTAGGAAATCATCCATCGCTTGGCCGCAGTGTCTCGCGACGAGCGATATCATTTCTTATTGGCGAGTGACTCAATCGCAGACTGGGATCAGGCCTGACGAATGGATTGCCGCAACGGCAGTCAGTAGCGCGCGTTGATCACCGGCACGACGAGCTGCGGCCCGGCGATCGTTGCGATCTCAGGATCGACATTTGTCGTCGAGATAGTGAAATCCTCGCCTTCAGGCACGATGTAACCCATCTCGCGCAGGAACGATTTGTATGCGTCGAGGTCGACGGGTGTGCCGTTCTCGCGGTGCCAGCTATCGATCCTGCTCTGCATCAGCTCGCGGAGTGCGAGCAAATCGCGGTTAGTCGGTGCAAGATCATGGACGATTGAAGAGAATGCCGCCCAAAAGGCTTCAGGCGTGATACCAGTACCTGGAAGGGCCTCCTCCCGGATGAAGTCGCGCAGTTCGCGCGCCACCTTCAGTCCAGCAAGTTCGATGGGAAGGCCGCCAGCCGCAAATATGTCAGTCATCTTCATGCGGCCACTCTCAGGTCGACCGGGATTTCCCCGCCTATGACCTCGGCAAGCGCCGCCGAGGTTGCTGCCGAGAGCGTCCAGCCCAGATGACCGTGGCCCGTATTGTAAAAGACTCCAGGGATCTTTCCCTTGCCGACCTTTGGCATCATGTTCGGCATCATGGGCCGTAACCCTGCCCACGGGATGACCTTACTGGTGGCAACTCCTGGGAAGAGCGTACGCGTCCATTCCACGAGGGGCCTGACACGGTCGTCCCTTATATCCCGGTTCGCGCCGTTGAATTCAGCGGTCCCGGCAACGCGGAACCGGGATGTTCCCAACCTGCTGGTCACGATCTTCGCCCGGTCGTCAAGGATACTGACCCACGGAGCCGAAGCTTGGGACAGTTCGTCAGCGAGATCGACTGTGATCGAGTAGCCCTTGACCGGATAGATGTTGATCCGGTCGCCCAGCATTGCGCCTATGGTGCGGCTATGGACACCTGCACAAACGACGACAGCGTCTGCCTGAAGCTCATCCTTGATGCCACCCTTCGTCGAGAAGGCGATGCGGAACCCGTCACGCTTGGTGATCGAGGTCACGTCGGCATCGTAGGTGAAGCGCGCGCCCCTGCTCTCACAGACCTGAGCGAGTCCGCCTGTGTACTTGTGGATGTCGCCGGTTGAATCCGACGGCGTGTAGAAGCCACCGTGAAACTTGCCGGAAAGCACCGGCTCGATCTCGGCGATTTCCTTGGGGGTGACCGGATGGCGGTCCAGTCCGCCCTCGACAAGCATCTCGTTCACCTTCGACGCATGATCGTACCCTGCCTTGTCGTAATGGACGTGAAGGATTCCCTTGCGCACGTGGTCGAAGTCGATCCCTTCCCGCTCAGCGATGCCGAACATGTGGTGCCTGGCGGAAATCGCCAGCCGCGTGGTAGCGATCGTGTTCTCCCGGTAGCGGCCGATGTTCGCCATGAATTCCGCCAGCCAGCTGTACTTATGCCAGGATGGAGAAGGGTTCATCAGGAGCGGGGCGTCCCTTCGCGCCATCCACTTGATACCCTTGATGACGGTCGACCAATGGTTCCAGACTTCGGCGTTGCAGGCGGAGAGCTGCCCTCCGTTAGCAAATGATGTCTCCATCGCCGCGTAGCGCTGCTTTTCGAGCACGGTGACTTCGTATCCCCGTTCCAACAGGGCATAGGCTGTCGACACTCCGGTGATACCGGCGCCGATCACGACAATTCTGGGCATTTGAGGAACTCCAATGGATCAACGGTTGCAGGCGTGAACCTGCGGCGATCCCCAAATCTGTCTCGGTACCTGAGAGCTTGACCGGATTCCGGCGTTCCCCTTCGGTGGGCGCGAGGCGCCTCTCTCCAGATTGTCCGGCACGAACGGTCACTGGTGCCTGAGAGTTTCCTTGGGGGGTTGCTCCGTCGGCGCCGGCTCTCGCCGATCTCTCCCGTTCCACCTTGTGGACACGGCATTAGTACCGCAGACAGGCGGAGTTTTAGTGCGAAATGTCCGGAGCAACGAAATGTGCCCGGCAAAATGTGCCCGGCAACGAAACGAACCTTTAAGTTAGCGTGGACACTTCATGCCTTCGGGAAAGAGAACGCATGAGGCGATCGCTTGATATCTTAGTAGATCCGAGGCAGTTGGCGTGAGGCCCGCTTGGTCAACAACTCCATGCCGCCTTCGGTCACCAGCACCGTTTCCTCGTGAAGAACGATCTTGCCGGGTTCGTACTCGAGCCCGGGCTCGATGCACAACACCATCCCGGCCTGCAGCACCGTTTGGTCCTCAACTTTGACGGACGGCGGCTCCGTGACCCGCAGGCCCAGGCCGTGGCCCATACGCCCGTTGCTGTTCAGGTCTTCCTCGCCAGAGGAGAGGACTTTCGCCATTGCCTGGAAGACGGAGGCAGCGGAAACCCCGGCACGGACTGACTTCAACCCGATCTCGTTTGCCTGCCAGACCTTTTCGTGCGCCTGCAGTAGCGCATCGGTTGCGTCGCCGACTTGGTAATTTCGATCATAATCGCAGTAGTAACCGTCGAACGTGGTTCCGGTGTCGATGAAGAGAAGGTCACCGTCGGCGATCTTGCGGTCGCGCGGGCCGCCGGTGATCTCGAAAGGACCGCCGATGTCCGAGCGGCAGATCACAACCGGGATCGAACTGGCGCCGCTTGAGTTCAGGCGAGCCCGGAACTCACGCTGGATGCGTTTTTCAGTGTCACCGATGCGAACGAAATCTGGAACCGTATCGTATACGCCCCCGGCGATATCGATGGCCGTCCTGATCCTCGCGACTTCGGCTTCGCTTTTGATCATACGAAGCTGCCATATCGCTTTCGATCCGTCGACCAGTTCGACACCCTGAAGCCCCTTCATAATATCCAGAACCTGGCTCACCGGCATGCCAACGCGCAACTCCATTCCGAGCTCAGCACCGACACGTCCAAAGCGGCGTGGCAACTCCGAGACCGCCTGGATCACGAGCGATGTGCCATCGTCGTCTCGCCGTGGTGACGGCCACGAGCGAATCTCCTTCACCCAAAGCGTTTCCATAATCGAACGGCCGATCTCGGGAACTATGGCGATCGGATCGCCTTCAGCCCGTACGAGAACGAACCAAGGTCTGGCGTAGCTCTCCCAAAAAGTGGAATCGATCCCAGTGAAATATCGGATGTTGTCCATGGACGACACGAGCAGCCCGTCGAGCTGGTGCTCCCTCATCGCCTGTTGAGCCCGCGAAACGCGAGATTGGAATTCTGATACTGTAAAACGCTCCACCTTTGCAATATCTTCCATGTTCTTCACCATGCGCGGCTGACTGAGGAGTACGATTATTCATTCTTGGATTTTGAAAGTAGGCAGTTTGCTTCACTCGGTTCCGATCGATGCCACCGCTCAGAATCAGGGAGGATCGCTTTTCCGCCCTCCGGTCATGCAGAGGATTCGCAGGGCGGCCGGCGCCTTGAAACGAAGCGTTGGTCCTCCACGTCTAGCTTCGACATTTCCATGAAAGCGAAATCTTCGGATGTTCTTCGAGGTCGACACGAGCCAGATCAGTGTGTCAACGACTTCACTAAACGGCTTCGCGGACCGCACTGAGAAACTGCTGAGTCCGCTCTTTCTTCGGGTCGCCGAAGAGTTCGTCGGGAGTTCCCTGCTCTTCGATCCGACCCTTGTAGAAGAAGCTCACCCGATCGGAGATTTGTCGCGCAAAGCCCATCTGGTGCGTGACCATCAACATCGTCAGGTTGTGCTCCGATACCAGCTTTTTGATCACTCCGGTAACCTCCCCGATCACCTCTGGATCCAGCGCCGACGTCACTTCATCGAACAGCATCACCTTGGGGCGCATAGCCAAGGCGCGCGCAATAGCAACGCGCTGTTGCTGGCCGCCGGACAGGCGCGAAGGATGCTGATCCCGCTTGTCGGCCATCCCGACCATCCGCAGGAGCTCTTCCGAGCGCTCGCGGGCTTCCTTTTTGGACAGGCCCAGAACATTGACCGGGCCCTCCATGCAATTTTCCAGTGCTGTCATGTGCGGAAAGAGGTGAAAGTGTTGGAAGCACATCCCGATCTTCGACCGCATCTTACGCAGGTGCCGCTGATTTGCGGGGACGAGTTTCGTGCCGTCGGACATGTGGGTTAGCGGCTCGCCGTCCACGTAAATCACGCCGTCGTTGATCGAATCCAGTGTCATCAAGGTACGGAGAACCGTCGTTTTTCCAGATCCCGAAGGGCCGATGATGGTGACCATTTCTCCTTCGGCGACGTCCAGATCAAGCGAGTCCAGAACGACGAGGCTCCCGTATCGCTTCGTGACCTTTCTGAAGCTGACCATGGGCACGTTGGCGCCTTCGAGGCGAAGCGGAAAAGATGCGTGGGTTTCATCGGTCATCAGGTTAGTCCCAATTTTCTTCGCATCCAGCCTTCGAATGCTCTGATCAACGCAGCGGTCGGCAGCGATATCGCAAGGAAAATGATGCCGACCAGTGTGTAAGGTTCAAGAAACCGGTACGTTTCCGCACCGATGGAGTTCGCTGCGTGCATCAGCTCGGCAACGCCGATGACTGATAGGATCGGAGTATCCTTGAAGATGCCGACTAGATAATTCCCCATCCCAGCGAGTGATGGCGGCAGAGCCTGAGGTATGACGATGCGGAAATACGTCCTGGTCGTAGAGAGGTTCAGAGATGTTGCGGCTTCCCACTGACCCTTTGGTACGGAGTCGATACCGCCTCTATATACTTCCGACAGGTAGGCCGCGTAGTGAACGCCGATAGAAAGCATTCCGGCAACCCATGGCGATAACGTGATGCCGAATTGAGGGGCGACGTAAAAGACGAAGAATACCTGCAGAACCAATGGCGTCGAGCGGACGAACTCGATGATTTCTCGTACGCTGGCAGTGAAGATGGGTGACCGCGTTCGCTGAAGAAGGGCCAGGACGAGGCCTAGGACAACGGCTATCGCGTAGCCAAGCCCAGCCGCAAGTATCGTGTTGACTGTGGCTGATAGCAACCTTGGTAGGATCGTCCAGGTGAAATCCCAATCCCAATTCAGCACGGCCTCACGCCTCTCCCATCTTGCGCGCCATGAACCGTTCAAGCCATCTCATCGAGGGCGTGATCAGGAAGCGAGCGACGACATAGTAGATGATCAGGGCGGTCCCGAAGCTTTGCGCCGAGAGGAAAGTCGAGGAGTTGATCTGTTTTGCCTGAAACGTCAGATCCGCCACGGCAATCAGTGCGACCAGGGCGGTGCTTTTCAATAGCTCAATCATGAGATTGCCCCAGGGAGGGAGCATGATCAGGAGAGCTTGAGGAAGTATAATGCGACGCATGCGCTGTACGCCTGACATGTTGAGTGCAAGCGCGGCTTCCCACTGACCGCGGGCAACCGATAGAATTGCCCCGCGCACCAATTCCGATCCGTAAGCGCCGAGGTTCAAGCCGACCGCGATGAAACCAGCCGTGAATTTTTCAAGAGTGAACCCGAAGAGCGGCAGAACAAAGAAAATCCAGTAGAGCTGCACGAGCAGGGAGGTGCCTCGAAAAATTTCGACATACACGGCCGCGACACTGCGGACGAAGCGATTTGGCGATAAACGCATTAAGCCAGCAATGAGCGCAATCGAAACAGCCAAGGCGGCCGCGATGATCGTCAATATGATCGTGATGAGTGTCCCGCTCAGAATGCGTTCGCCATACTGGCTGATGAACTCAAAATATGACATGCCGCTAGAGCTTTCCCTCCAGCGCCGTTCAACTGGAGCGTTCGCCCGTGAGGGCATTTGCTACCAAATAGGCGCGGCGAACCTAACACTAGGTTCGCCGCATGAGATTGACTACCTGTTTGCGCAGATCCAGTCAGCTTTTTCGTCCCCGGGCAGCAGGGTCTTGCTATAGCCGTACTCAGCTACAGCCTTCATCATCTCGTCAGAACCGAGATATTCCTTAAGAGCCTTGTTGAAAGCCGGGATGAAATCGGCGTCTTCCTTCCGGAAGCCAATCGCGCCCCAGTTGAAAAGTTCCTTCGGCATCGCCGAGGGATCAGTTGCTTCGAGCTCTCCATTCGTGCTGGACGCAAGTTGCTCCACTACGACGGATGTGCTCGCTCCAACGTCCGCACGCCCTGCCTTGACCGCAGCAAGAAGCTCAACGGGGCTCGGCACTTCCATTATCTTGGCAGGATCAACGCCAGCGGCCTTGGCATTTTCAATGTTGGCCGTACCGGTCGCGGCAACAATTGTGGCCCCGCTCTTCTTCACGTCATCGTAGTTGCGAAGACCCTTCGGGTTGCCCTTCGGAACAATAAATGCATCTGACATTTTGAAGATAGGCTCGGAGAAGGCCACATTCTTGCATCGCGAGGCGAGGATGAACATGCCACCGGTGATGATATCGGATCGCCCAGCTTGCAAGGCTGGTATCAGTCCACCCCATTCGGTCTGCACCGACTCGATATTGGTGTACCCCATCTTCTTCAGGATGCCCAAAGTCATTATGTTGACGAAGCCGGTGGGCTTACCATCCTTGCCGAGGTATGCGCCGGGTACTTCATCGGAAAAACCGAGCCGGATCGGCTCGCCCTTCGCTATCCTTTGGGAAAGCGGACCGGGATTGGTTTGAGCTGATGCAAAGTTCGCCTGAAGGGCGATAACCCCCACGGCTATTGCGGAGGCTGCTTGGATGAGGAGTCTGCGGGTAATGATGATCGACATGATATTCCCCTTTTTGATCCCGCTTTTGGCGGGTTTCAGCTTACGCACCGCGTAGCGTTCTTAACGCCCCGGTCGCCTTAACACTGACACCAGATGCTGTAAGTTTTCCTCCAAAAACGAGATCGGGATGCAACGCCTGGCGCAGTTCGCTCCAGTCGGTGAAACATACTGCTCTATCAGCAGCGGAACTTTGTCGCCAGCTATAGGGAGCATCGCGTATTGATAAGTAGGCGCTTCGGGGCAGATGGTCGCCAAATCATCGCCCGTCGCGCAAACGGTAGGCGATTGGTCGGCATTTCACTTTCCGCCGCTGAATGGGGCATTTGTTTCACAATGGCGGCCCTTTTGCGCAAAACGCCCTATCGAACGGCTGTAGCCTTTCTAATGTTAGCTTAGCGAGCTGGTCATTCCCGAAGGGTGCGCGGATCAGGCTGGAGAGCGTTGGCAATGCCATTGAGCAGGCGGAGCGTGCCGGCTATGACGATAGTCGGCAAGGAAAAGCCGTACAAGCCGGCAAATCCCCCCTGAGATTGTTGGCGATCCCGAAATCGATCTCAAGACCTTGCTTGCAGGCTGAGGTCACGGGATCAAGCGGATCAAGCCCACCACTACTGGGTAATTTGACCGACTTGCTCCGTGACCAGGGGGCTCGCCGACCCGCGGGCCAGACAGGCTTTTGTTCGCCCGCGATCTCTAACGTCGGTCAAATCCCGTGCAATTGTTCTCGTAATATTGAGCTGGCTAAACGATGATATCGACTGAAGAAGCACAGGCGCCACTTTGGGCTCCGAAGTCCTGCCAGATCGAGCAGAGCCCACTATCCAGCTTCGCAGCCCAGGCTTCTTCTCGCTTCGACCTCTCTTTGGGGTCGTATTTTACGCTCCATCGCTGGTCGATCGACGACCGCGAGGCGTTCTGGAGCCTTGTCTGGGACTCCTGCGAGCTTGTCGGCCACAAGGGCGAGCGCGTACTTGTCGATGGCGAAAAGATGCCGGGTGCCTCGTTCTTTCCCGACGCGACCCTGAACTTCGCAGAGAATCTCTTGAAGAAGACCGGGGCCGGGGAGGCCATCGTCTTTCGCGGCGAGGACAAGGTCGAGCGCCGGCTCTCCTGGAATGAGCTCCATGCGCTGACCTCGCGCCTGCAGCAGCTGTTCGTGTCGCTCGGGGTCAAAGAAGGCGACCGCATCGCCGCGATGATGCCCAATATGCCTGAGACCGTCGCCGCCATGCTGGCCGCGGCCTCGATCGGCGCCGTCTGGTCGTCCTGCTCGCCCGATTTCGGCGAGCAGGGCGTGCTCGACCGCTTCGGCCAGATTGAGCCGGTCGTCTTCATCGCACCGGATGGCTATTGGTATAGTGGCAAGGCGATCGAGGTCGCCGACAAGGTGCGCGCCGTGGCCGAGAAGCTCGCGAGCGTGCGCAAGGTGCTCATCGTCGACTATCTCGGCACGTCAAGCGATGTCGCCGCCACCATCGACAAGGCGGCCGCGCTCGAAGAGGCGCTCTCGTCCTTCGCCGCCAGGACGGTCAGCTTCGAGCGGCTGCCCTTCGCCCATCCGCTCTACATCCTGTTCTCCTCGGGCACGACCGGCATTCCCAAATGCATCGTCCACTCGGCCGGCGGAACGCTGATCCAGCATGTCAAGGAACACCGGCTGCATGCCGGTCTCCTCGACGGCGATCGCTTCTTCTACTTCACCACTTGCGGCTGGATGATGTGGAACTGGCTGGTCTCGGGCCTCGCCTCCGGCGCGACGCTTCTGCTCTACGACGGCTCGCCCTTCTATCCCGATGGCAATGCGCTGTTCGATTTCGCCGACGCCGAGGAAATGACCTTCTTCGGCACCTCGGCCAAGTTCATCGATTCCGTGCGTAAGGCCGGTCTCAAGCCGATCCGCACGCATGATCTGTCCACGGTGCGCGCCATCTCCTCCACGGGGTCGCCGCTGTCGCCGGAGGATTTTCGCTTCGTCTATGACGGCATCAAGAAGGACGTGCATCTGGCCTCGGTTTCCGGCGGCACCGACATCGTCTCCTGCTTTGTGCTCGGCGTGCCGACCCTGCCGGTCTGGACCGGCGAGATCCAGGGGCCGGGCCTCGGCCTCGCCGTCGATGTCTGGGACGATGACGGCAAATCAATCCGCCAGGAAAAGGGCGAACTGGTCTGCACCAAGGCGTTCCCGTCGATGCCGATCGGCTTCTGGAACGACCCTGACGGCAAGAAATACCAGGCGGCGTATTTCGAGCGGTTCGACAATGTCTGGTGCCATGGCGACTTCGCCGAATGGACGGCCCATGGGGGCATGATCATCCATGGCCGCTCGGATGCGACTCTCAATCCGGGCGGGGTCCGGATCGGCACGGCCGAAATCTACAATCAGGTCGAGCAGATGCCGGAAATCCTCGAGGCGCTCTGCATCGGCCAGGATTTCGACAATGACGTCCGCGTCGTGCTGTTCGTGCGCCTAGCCGCCGGCGTTAGCCTGGACGAGGCTCTGGAAAAGCGCATCTGCGCCAGGATTCGCACCGGCGCCAGCCCGCGTCATGTGCCGGCCAGGATCGTCGCGGTCACCGACATTCCGCGCACCAAGTCCGGCAAGATCACCGAGCTGGCGGTGCGCGACGTGGTTCACGGCCGTGCCGTGAAGAACAAGGAAGCGCTCGCCAACCCCGAGGCGCTGCAGCTGTTCAGGAACCTGCCGCAGCTGGCGGTCTGAGTGTGTGAAACCAGTCCGTACCAAACCCCGATGAATGCCTTACGCGCCGACGAAGGGCGCCGGAACGCCTCGCCACAGACACGAACCTTTGCGAGGCCGGGTGTCGCGAACGCCACGCGGTACCATTGCTCTGAAGGACTTGGCCGGCACCCCATCCGGCCTGCGCATTATCAAGCGCAGAAGCGGCTCCCCTTCTATCGTAATCGGGCGGACCGTTACTACCAGTTCTCTCGATCAAGCGTTTCAGGCGTCCGCACTGAGCGCGTTCCGCCACATGGCTGGGCTGCTAAAATAGGTGTTATATTTCAATGTGTTAGGAAAGTTCCATAACTAATATTATGCAACTTTAGCGTGTCGCAATTCATACATCAACCTGAACTTGTTAGGTTCCAGAGGTGGAAGAATGGCCTGCCGCCCTATTCAATCGCCACATAGAACGGCTTGCTGACTCCCACGAGAGACCTGTCCTGCTTTCTGATCACAAAGGCCTCAGCAATGTGAACGCCTCGATATTGCAGAGTTTCCCAGCGTTGGCCGTGGGTGTCGGAGCTTTCAAAGCCACCTCGCAGCTGACCCCTTTGTCTTGCTTCCTCATCGGTGTTAGTGACGCGCCACTGCACGTCAAAGTCTGTGGGGAACGGGAGACCCGTTGCCGTCACAGCTCGAAACTCGATCGCACGACCCGCCGGCAGCAATTCGAGCGACTGAACATCTCGGATCCTATTGTAGCCCTTGGATTGATAAAGGGACGCCTTGATGTTTACGGCTATGCCCTGTCCGGGCGACCGTCGCCATTTGGGCTGCCGCATATAGGGTAGATGCGGAAAGTCCGGGGTGATCACCCTCCCCCCATAACGCTTCAGCAGGGCAATCAAATCGCCCGCCACGTCGGCCAGTGCGCCTGCAGATTCCGTAATGATATTTGCTGCGGCTTTGGATACGGACACTGCCGCCTCGGTGTCGACGTTCTTCGCAAACTTGTCGCCAAAGACTCGGCGCCATTTGCTGATGCTCTCATTCTGGTTCGGCTCGTCGTAAGCTTCGTCGACCCACTGCCGGTAGGTGTGAATTTTGTCCCGGAGATTTGTCCACTGTTCTTGGGCCAGGCCGGCTGCGAAGTCCTCATTCCACAGGTATGGGTTGCGAACGGCAGGTTTGGTCGCGTTGATCTGAAGCCAATCGTCCCAGCGGCCGAATATTGTCTTCAGCGCGGTCGGGACGTCGGCCACATAGGCCTGGCCGCTGTCCTGGCTTGTCACCCGCTCGCCGAGCATGGTGGTCAACAGCACCGACGAGCAGGTAAATCGGGTCTTGATGTCCCGCATGTACTTGATCAGCCTGGTGACCTTCCTGAACGTGTTCGATCCCGTCCACCCGTTCCGCTCGATCAGCCAGGCCGTGTATTGCTGCGGCTCCGTTCGCTCGAAAACGTTTGCATCACGATTGCAGACTTCAAGCTGGCCGTTGACGAGCCGGCCGACCACGCACGGGGCGACATCGATCTTCTTGTCGTTGGCATAGGTTACTGTGACGCAGTGCGACCACCGCCTGACCATTTCTCGGTAGGTGTCGCTGGCGCGGAACTGGGCATAGAGATCGTTGATGTAATCTTTGGCCTCCCACCCTTCGACAGGATTTACATAAACGAGAAGGTCAGCGTCGAACTCACCTTTGTCGACGGGCTTGATGATGGTCTTGTGCGCCCAGGATCCTTGCGGCACCCAGTCAACGATAATGTCGGCCCACTCGGATCCGTCGATATAGGCCTCGATCGCGTCGATGCTGGTTTCGAGGCTTCCGATGCGTGTCTGGTTGAGGTTGACTTCATCTTTCAGGAAGTCGCCGAAATGATTGAGCAACTTCATGCGTGCACTACGACCTGATGGACGTTGGCGATATATTCGTCCCACATGCGGTTGAGCTTCGGGGCTGAGAGGTCATAAGCCCAAGGGACGACTTCCGGGGCGCTTCCGACGGCCGCATTGTAGTCCCCCATGATCATCATCACGTCGTGCAGGGGATAATTGTCCTTGCGCGCGATCTGCAGCCTGGTCTTGACGCGCTCGATCTCGGCGGCGGCGCTACGGTGAGCGAGGCAGGCGCCCAGAACGTCCGTGGACATCCAGAACACCATCAGCGCGAGGAAAATCCGCATGATGATGAGGGCCGTAGCATGTTCGACATACGGCAGAGCCGCGAATGCAACCGCTGCGAAGGCCACGACAAGCACGACAAACAGGGCCATCATCGCGAATGCGCTGATTTTCTGCAGTGCGGCTGTGTAGAATGCCGACTCGTGAAGCATTTCGGCGAGGCGCGCGGGACCCGCCGGGATCCGGGTATTGTAATAGTCGGCCTTGATCGACGCTTCGGCTTCTTCCTCGCTGATCGTCATCTTAGCCCGGAACGCGAGGGTTTCGTCGGCCGACATTTTGTACCCAAGGCCACCAACGAGCAGGGCCGTTCGCCTCGCGGTCTCGGCCGCGTCCCGAGTACGCTGGTAGCGGCTGTAAGCCAGCCACCATATCACCAACAGGACCACGGCACCGATGGTCAGGAAATAGGTCAATGTCTCGTCGATTGTGATGACCGAGATAGCGCCCGGCAAAGCCACAAGCAGTTGCAGCCAAAACAAGAACACACGGTGGCTCGCGGCACTCTTATATTCTTTGCGCAGGTATCCGACGAGTATTTCGGGCGAAAGCGACATTGTTTCCCTCGGCAATAAAAAAATCAATGCCGAAGATTTGGTGGTCGCTTTGAAAGAATGTAAGGGTAAAAAAGATGTTTACACAAAAAAATTTGCTCTTCGGTCCTGCAGGGCGAAACATCGCATCAAACTGAGAGCGGAGCGAGGGGTCGGCTGCTCCACGTCGCGTAGGCCGTCCACGGCCTGCTGCATTCAACAAGCGTCCATATCGGACCGCCGTGCAGTCCGATCCCGATCGACCATGTCCGCGCACTTCGCCAGCTCGCACCCATGAGGCGCTCAACCGCCTCGCAGTGCCTGCCGCTCGAGGCCGGACCATACCGGCCTCGCTCCCCTGCCCTCTCGGCGCACTCACTTACGCGGCATGCAATAGACACCCTCGGATTCCATCAGTACCGCGCCACCCTTCAACTCGCTCAGTGCGCCGACCCACGCTTCGGAATAAGTGCGGCTGGCATCCACGGCCGTCAGCCAGAGTACGCGATTGTCGGCCAGTTCGACTTTGACTTCCTGCTGCAAAGGGCTTGCCTGCACGGTCTGTTGATAGTGGCGTTTGATCCTGACATTGCTGGCCGGGAACTCAGCTTCGTTGCTGCCGTAGTTCAGCACAAATCCAGTGTGGTCCTCAGCCACCGAGCAACTGCCATCACGCTCACACACGATTTTGGCGGCGGTCTTGCAATCCCATTTCAGTGAAGCGGGCCACATAGGATTGTCCACGCCTGAGCGCGGCTTGTCGCTCTGACTAGCCGCCGCCGTCAACACTGGGCCTGTGTTCAAAATCACCGTGGACAGGAGAAGCGCCTTGAACACTACAAACCTCCCTGAATTGCGACCCCATCGTGCATCGTCCTGCGTGATCGCCCGGCTCATGGCATGTTGAGATTGAACCAGCTTTCCTGGCGCACGCCGTTCGCGTCATCATACTCGATGAACCAGGGCTTTCCGCGCATCGGTCGAGGGATGGCGTAGTAGGTGGGGCCATTACCAAGGGAATGCCCTCGATCATTCCCCGCGGTCTGGATTGTTGCCGTCACCACCTTACCGTCGATTTCGACTTGGACCTGACGTGATCCGTCTCCATGATGCCCGCCGAGGGCGTTGTTTTTGAAAACGACGGGCAGGGAGAGCCTATCGGCCGCGATGCGGCAGATGTTCCGTTCTTGACCTAAGCCCGGCCGATCGGATTCGGAGCTGGCAACTGCTTGCCAGCCAGACGGACAATCCTCATACTTCTCAAATCTCGCCGCGCTGGAGTTGGCTTGCGGACAGGTCGGCCAATTAAAACCCGGGGCTTCCATCGCCGCAATCAACTTGTAAATTGGCGGGTGGCACGAGGGGGTGCCTTGCCAGTCGCCGGAAAGACATAGGAGTACCTGACAGCCCCATTCCGACGCTTTTGATTGGGATGGAAGAGCTGCGGCGCCCGCGATGGCGACGGCACCCCCCAGCAGGAATTTTAGTATGGTCATAGCCTTTTCCTCGCTGCAGATTTGACAGTTTACTATGGATGATCCGCGCGAAAAAGGACAGGTCAAAAAGGCAGGTTTGTGCGACTACATCGATTTATGAAACGAGACGACGGAGGCGTGGTCAACAACCCGTTGCGCGTCAACATTGCTCTGATGCTTGAGCGGGAGAGAGCCAAACGCGGCCTATCCCATATGCATATGGCCGAGCTGTTTCGGACCGCCGACGGCGAGAAACTCGCCTACCGAACCTATATTCAGACTGTGCGTCAGAAAAATAATGTCACATTGACGACGCTGCAGATTATGGCAAACGGCTTGCAAGTGTCTGTTGCAGGACTGCTCGCCGGCCGTAAGAAAGTTCCGGAATGGGCGCATCGGTTGGACGAAAATGCGATCCGCAAACGACTGGCGCGCATCATTGATTTTGAGCGACAACGACGTACTTTGCACCGCTATGAGATGGCCGAACTCATCGGCGTGGCGGAGGCGACGTTCACGAAACTGCAACGGGCAAGCGGCAACATCAGCGTGGACACGATTGCCGCGATCGCCAAGGCGTTGAAACTTGGTCCAGTGACCTTCCTCTTTTCCGAAAAGATCCCGCCAACCGCTGATCTAGCTGTTTTCGACAAAGTGGAGAAGTAGGCTTCTATTCGAGAGCCGATCCAGCATAGACCCAGCAAAAATGAAAGCGCACTGATGGCAATTTCACATGGGGCCTGATTGCATACACCTCCGCGCGGTCGGCCCTTCGGGTGCCGGATTTGGCTAGACTGCTCGTCGATAGGTCCAGAGCTGTGCCGGTGGTATGTTACGGACGACGAAGTCATAGTGAGAAACCACGTAGCGGTCGGGCATCTTGATCACCGGCGACAGAGGCCCATAGGTGATTTGAATTACCGGCCGTCCGGCAGGAATGCGGGCAAGCAGATCCTCAATCAGGGCAACGCGCTGTTCCATAGGAAAGCTCAACAGCGGGACTGCACTGACCACGCAATCGAATTGTTCACCCCTGCGCTCACCCAGAACTTCATTCAGCGCAAATGCGTTGCCCAATCTGAAGTCCACGCCCGGGAAGCGTTGCACCAGGCCGTCGTAGAAATTCCTAGAGTTTTCGACCGACACCAACTGATGCGGTTTGATGCCCCTCTCCAGGATTGCCATTGGTGATGACGCCGGTTCCCGCGCCAAGCTCTAGGATCGGCATTCCGGACCGCGGGTTGATGACGCTTGCCATCCGGCGCGCCGCATAAATCGAAGTGGGGATGAGGGCTCCTACGCCCTTCTTGTCCTTCTGCCAGGCTTTGAAGAATTGCACTTCTTCATCAAACCTCTTGCCGAGCAGCTCCTTCAGTCGGAAAACCATATCCACTCCTTGCTTGCGCCCTCACCCTAGGTCATCTGGCAAAGCGCGTTGTGGCCAAGCTCTGCGATATTTGCAAGCCCGTTACGACTTGCTTGCGGTTAGAGCCCGGTACTGGCAGTCACGAACAGCGAGGGCCTCTTGCGGTCGCATGGCAGCGCGATTTTCGTCTTCGCCCGTGCCCCTCTTCCTTCTTGACTAGGATGAGCCGGTAGCCTATCTCACAGCCGCGTTAGCACTCGACACCTCTGAGTGCTAACAACGCTCCGGCAACCGACGACCTCTCAATCTCCGCACCAGGGAAATCCAAAAAATGGCAAAGTCGAAGTTCCGCCCGCTTCATGACCGCGTGGTCGTTCGCCGGGTCGAATCCGAAGCGAAGACCGCCGGCGGGATCATCATCCCCGATACGGCAAAGGAAAAGCCGCAGGAAGGCGAGATCATCGCCGTCGGCTCCGGCGCTCGTGACGAAGCGGGCAAGCTCGTGCCCCTGGACGTCAAGGCTGGCGACCGCATCCTGTTCGGCAAGTGGTCGGGCACCGAAGTCAAGCTCAATGGCGAAGACCTTCTGATCATGAAGGAATCCGACATCATGGGCATCATCGGCTGATTATCGGCCTCACCGTCAACTGAATTTCGGGCTTGATCCCAAGCCCCTGCCAGGAGCTAAAACATGGCTGCCAAAGACGTAAAATTCTCCCGCGACGCCCGCGAGCGCATGCTGCGCGGCATCAATATCCTCGCCGATGCGGTCAAGGTCACGCTCGGTCCCAAGGGCCGCAACGTCGTCATCGACAAGTCGTTCGGCGCCCCGCGCATCACCAAGGACGGCGTCACCGTCGCCAAGGAAATCGAGCTTGAAGACAAGTTCGAGAACATGGGCGCGCAGATGATCCGCGAAGTCGCTTCGAAGACCAACGACATCGCCGGCGACGGCACCACGACCGCGACCGTTCTGGCGCAGTCGATCGTCCAGGAAGGCCACAAGGCGGTTGCCGCCGGCATGAACCCGATGGACCTGAAGCGCGGCATCGATCTGGCCGTGACCGAAGTCGTCGCTCACCTCGTGAAGAACGCCAAGAAGATCAAGACCTCGGAAGAGGTTGCCCAGGTCGGCACCATCGCCGGCAATGGCGACGAGTCGGTCGGCAAGATGATCGCCAAAGCGATGCAGAAGGTCGGCAATGAGGGCGTCATCACGGTCGAGGAAGCCAAGACCGCCGAGACCGAACTCGAAGTCGTCGAAGGCATGCAGTTCGACCGCGGCTACCTGTCGCCCTACTTCGTCACCAACGCCGACAAGATGGTTGCGGATCTGGAAGACGTTTACATTCTCCTCCACGAGAAGAAGCTCTCCAACCTGCAGGCCATGCTGCCGATCCTCGAGGCTGTCGTGCAGACCTCGAAGCCGCTGGTCATCATCTCGGAAGACGTCGAAGGCGAGGCTCTGGCCACGCTCGTCGTCAACAAGCTGCGTGGCGGCCTGAAGATCGCCGCCGTCAAGGCGCCGGGCTTCGGTGATCGCCGCAAGGCCATGCTGGAGGACATCGCGATCCTCACCGGTGGCCAGGTCATTTCGGAAGACCTCGGCATCAAGCTCGAGAATGTCGGCCTCAACATGCTCGGCCGCGCCAAGAAGGTGTCGATCTCCAAGGAGAACACCACCATCGTCGACGGCGCCGGCAAGAAGGCCGAGATCCAGGGCCGCGTTGCCCAGATCAAGCAGCAGATCGAGGAGACCACCTCGGACTACGACAAGGAGAAGCTGCAGGAACGTCTGGCCAAGTTGGCCGGCGGCGTTGCCGTGATCCGCGTCGGCGGTGCGACCGAGATCGAAGTCAAGGAAAAGAAGGACCGCGTCGATGACGCCCTCAACGCGACCCGTGCGGCCGTCGAAGAAGGCATCGTTCCCGGCGGCGGCGTCGCTCTGCTGCGCGCTTCGCTGAGCATCAAGGCTGTCGGCGCCAATTCCGACCAGACCGCTGGCATCGCCATCGTTCGTCGTGCGCTGCAGGCTCCGGCCCGCCAGATCGCGGCCAACGCCGGTGCGGAAGCATCGATCGTTGCCGGCAAGATCCTCGACAACAAGGACGCGACCTTCGGCTACAACGCCCAGACCGGCGAATATGGCGACATGATCGCCATGGGTATCGTCGATCCGGTCAAGGTCGTTCGCACGGCTCTCCAGGACGCGGCTTCGGTCGCCGGCCTGCTCGTCACCACCGAAGCCATGATCGCCGAAGCTCCAAAGAAGGAAGCGGCTGGCGGCGGCATGCCTGGCGGCATGGGCGGCGGCGGCATGGGCGGTATGGGTGGCATGGGCTTTTAAAGGTCCAGGCATCTCGACAATTTCGAAAGGGCGGCAAGCAATGCCGCCCTTTCTTCGTGCCCTTGCGCCGGTTGTCGGCGACCCGCAAGCCGGGGTATTCGCCCGCCAAGGGTTATGCTTATGTTTGGACGGATACTGCCTTTTTTCCTGGGGCTGGCGTTACTGTTGGGCAGCGGCTGCGCGCACAGCGATGATGGTACGGTGATTATTCCGAGATCGCTTGATGCCAGGCGATTCTTTGACAAAGAACCGCCACGCCTGCAGCAGCCGCAGATCGAAGCCAGCGTGTTTCCGGTTGCGCCGCAGGAGCCGGCGAGACTCGAACCGCGCCGTTCGGCAAGTCAAAAGACATCAAAGAGAGTCATTTGGCGGGCCGCAAGTCCGCCGCTCTCCTCTTCCGAGCCGCACAAGGTGCTTGTCTGCAAGAACGTCAGCGAGCCAGGCAAGCGGTACCGTATGGTTTGCGAATAAGGCACTTGGTTTGGCCAGCATTCTACCCTCAGAGCGTCGCGGTGCCTTTCCGGATCAGATTGTCCAGATACGCCTCCCTTCTTTCCCCATGATCCAGTCGTTCTAGCATTCCCAGCTTCACGAAACGGAACGAGTTTTGCCGCCGGCTTCTCGCGGAGCGCTTGGCTACCGATCAGAACAGTCTTTGAAAGAAAAGGCCGCGCTCTGCCGCGATCGCAACCGCATGGGCCAAGCTTTTGGCACCAAGCTTGGCCCGTGCCAGATCAAGATGAAATCGCACCGTGCGCGGGGATAGCGACAGTATCTCTGCGGTCCGTTTGACCTTCTCTCCCCTCGCGTACCATTTCAGGCATTCGATCTCTCTATCGGAGCAGACCGCCTGATGGCGTGGCCTTCCTTGGATTCGACCGATAGCATTGTGAAATTCGCCGGAGAGATGCTGGAAGTCGCGAACCTCGGATTTGAGAAACGCCTGCCACGCCGCTGCGTTCTCGTTGCTCGTCAGGCTCAGAATGCCGCGGTCGCCGTTGACACCCCTAACCGGGAACGTGATGCCATGCTTCCCGACACCATGTTCCCTCGCTTCACCAAAGAACGTGCGCACGGCCTTGTCCGATAGGTCGATCTCCTTCCAATCAACCAATGTCACAGCACGCAGCCCATAGCGAAGCACGGGATCGATGTCGAAAAAATCCTTCTCGATGTAGCGTTTCACCCAGTCAGGCGAATAGGTGGTCACATAGAAGGGCTTGCTCGGTTCCTCGTAAACCGGCCTGACGGTAAGAAAGGCCGCCGTCTCAAGGCCGTAACTTTCGACGATTGTGTTCAGAAGGTCCGCTGCCTCCGCAGGAGAGGCAACTGCTCGAATACCCTCCGTCATGTCGTGAAAATTTGAGTCAAATTTCGCCATATCCAGCTTACCTCCTTACTATCGACGCGCCTCTCCAGGCCATTCGCGCGGCTATCGAACTAGGTTGCTCCTCGCTGGATTCAAGCGTCTCACGACCTGTCAAAAGTGACAGGCAAAGCCGCCAGTATACATAGGTTGCAACCCGCATTATTCCAGATTGGATGACCACAACCCGGCGTGGAGGTAACGCCTTGGATACGATTTTACTTTCGTCAAACGATGTGGCTCGGCAGACTAACTCCACACGTGGCAACCGCCGTGCATCACATCAGCGTTCCGCAACGGACGACCACGAAATTTGCCGTCTCTGCTCGGAGCTAAAACAATTAGACGCTGATCGGGAAGCTCTTTTCGCTTTCTTCCCCCCGCCTGCGCCGGGCAACCCTGCGCAGAGCAGGCAGTTTTTTACAAAGCTGAACTCGATTACGGCTCGCTATTTAGCGCTCGAACAGCGGCTTCGAAAGGCTCGCAGCGATATCAGGCAAGGCCGCCCACGAAGCCGCTGAGTTCGTCCAGCGGATGCCGCTGCGACCGCCGCGGCATAGCGCGCATTCAGAGTATCGATTGCCTGATGGCCCCGCGTCAACTCGACACCGAGGCCCTACCCGGCCCATCGGGCGCGGATCCGGATACGAGCACCGTCCTCCCCTCGCGGGATATGAGTCAGAGACACTTGCACAGCGATTCGCAAGATAGTTTACTGACTCAATGAATCTGAAGAGGAGTGATCCATGGGGACCAGCAATCAACTTTTGCTTCGTGCACCTATCGCGGCGTCGACGGCTGCGACCTGGGCCAGACCGCGACGCTGGGAAAGCAGGCGTTGCCTTGTGGCGTTGTCGCCATGGCATGGCTCGTAACCGCCACCTTGAAAAAACGGCTTGTCTGCTTGCCGGTCCGGAAAGACGCAGCTGTCATCGTCGCGCGTTGTGCAACCAGCGAAATGGCCGACGTCGCCGGCGAAAGGCTGAAAGCAGGCGTAGCCGTCACCCTCCCCGATGATCTCGATCGTCGCATCCCCTTCACGCCCAGATCGAGCGTCAGTCTCGCAAAACCCATCGCGGCATTTGGGCCAGCACCTTCCAGATGCCTTGACTTCGCCGGAAATTCTCACCTGCAAACCCATGACCCCCGAGCACGATATGCGTTCTTTTCGTCACATCCTCCACCTCGTCGCATCCGCGGCCTTGCTCGCCGGTTGCGCCGAGCGAGTGACGGATGCTTCACATTCGGCCGGCCCCGTTTCGGCTACGGACTCCTATTGGAAGCCTGATCGGGTCAGTCGCAGCCGGCAAGAATATGCGCCAGACTGGGGGCGCTTCCCGCCGGTCATTACCCGACGAGCCGGCTACCCAACCGAAGCTCAGGCGAATAACGCCTTGCGCCGCTCGCATTGGAGCTCCGTGCCTGTGCGCACGCTCATCACCAAGGAAGGCGTCAAGACGATCTCCGTCCCCGCGGAAGCCCCGGACACGATCGCTGCAGGCGTTCGCGTCTTTGCCTGCCGGCCCGGAGCGCTCAACGGCTATACTGGCCGCGTGCAATTTTACGACGGCCCCGTCGTCGCCTGCGCTTCCGACCTCCTGTCTGCCGATGGTCGCGTGCTCGCCCGAGTACCCCTCAATTTCTACTACTGGCAGAAGGCTTGGCGCGTCCAAGACCCGAGGCCGTCCTACAAGTCTGTCCCGTGGGCTTACCAGGAACCCTCGCCGCCCAAGAGCAAGGGATGGTTCGGCGACCGCTACTAAGCGGCGGCCGTCACACTGCCGCGTGTCGGCTGGCCAGATGCGTACAGAAGCCGACGGCCAAACCAACGGCGCCGGCGTCGGCAAGATTGTCCGCGGGCGTATGAGAGATACGCTGCGAGGGGCTTTTACGACGGTCCGGATGTGTCCTCACGCAGCGTGCCAATTCACCACCGCGTCTCTTCGTGCAGATCCCAGTTCGAAGATTGCGCCGACCGTCTTCGGCGACTTCGAGCGTATTGCGTGTGGTCGCGCCAGCAGTCATGGCGACCTTCACGCATGGAAGCCGCATCGCTCACCTCCGGCCGAAAAATCATGCTTCCATATGCGAGATCGATCCTGTCGTTCGGCCAAAGCGTTTCGCAAGGCTTTAGTTCAATTTCTTTCCTGGCGAAATCAGTGTCAGTGCATGGCATTGCTGACGGTCGCCCACGAAGATCAAACTGCGGATATCGTGCATCCAGCATTCCGGGGTAAGTCATCTACCGGTCAGGTTCTGCTCTTCTGCTGGGAGCTCGCTTCGCACGAACACGTCCAGCACTTGCGCGATATCGACCCCTGACGGCGATCCGTTGCGGACCATACCCCTCGATACGGCCGAGCGCATGGCTCCAATGACGCAGCATGCCGCGACGAGCGCTGCCACGGCATCGCCGTCGGTCTCGGTCAATAGCTGCTCCGCCAGCGCCCTCGCTCCTCGCGGAATTTGATCGACATCTTCACCACCAAGCGACCACTGACGATTTTCTTCCGTCACGGCGACACCTCCCGGACTGTTCGATTTGACCATTGGCGGCCGAGCTGGCGGAGCGGATCTCCGATTGCCACCGTCAGCCCATGAGACAGCCCGATCGCGACCGCGATCGAGAGCGTTGCCGTCGCCGGAGCGTCCAGGAATTGGCCAAGCGACCAGTTGAACAGCGCCAGCACCGGCAGATGGATCAGATAGAGGGCATAGGAGATGCCTCCCAAGCGGCGCAGCATCCGCCCCTGCCAGTTCACAGAACCATTCCGCAAGGTCGCCCTTGTCACGAGCCACCCGCACATCAGCGCCAGTGCGGCAGTCGCCACGCCATGTGTCGCCGGCGGTAAGATCGCCAGCATGAAGGCCCCGACCGTCATCCAGAACGCCGCTTCGATGTTGCCGATCGCCCGCAGGTGTTCCGTCAGACGCGGCCATGCGCTCGTCCCCATGATTGCGCCGATCGCCAGCCCGACCGCGACTGCATCGATACGAAACGTCCAAAGCGTCCCGCCCCATGGCCGCAGCGTGAACACCCCTACCACGAGGACGAGCCCGGCCAGCGCGACAAGCGCACGCCGGGGTAGCAGGAACACCAGGAGCGGAGCCAGCAGATAGAATTGCACCTCGGCGGCGACCGACCAGAATGGCGCGAACGCAAAGGCGTTCCCGCACCCTGCGGCGCCCCCGAAACAGGGCGCCCAATGCGCATTCGAGATGAAGGCGAATGCCGCCTTCGCGTCTGCAGGCTCAACGCCGCTTCCCGGGATGATCAACCCGATCGAGAGGATGGCGCCGACGCACCAGGCCAGCGGCACGATCCGCATGGCACGCCTGACATAGAAGGCGGAGGCCGCCTCGAGCGCACCGCGCTCATGCCGCAGGCTTCGCAATGAGCGTTCCACCACCAGGCCGGAAATCACAAAGAACAGGTCGACCCCGACGCTCCACGCCGGCGCAAACAGCAGAGCGGCGACCGTCCCGCCTTCTCCGAAGACCGGCCCGACATGCGACAGCACCACCAGCCCGATCGCCAGGCCTCGCAATTCATCCAGGCCCGATAGGCGGGCTTTTTGTCCCATCCAAATATCACGCTCGACAATCATCACAACATTGATTTAATCATAGGGCACAGAAGCGAGGCAAGGAATGCATGCACGCCTGACATTTGTCGCAGTCGCGGCTGCCCTTACATTGGCGCCCCACGCTTCGGCCCAGTCGCTCACGCATGATCCGAATGCCTGGCGCGCCGTCGCCTATGCCGATCTCGAGCTCCCGAACTCGGAAGCGGTGCCCTACGCCGCCCTATGGGCCGACCGATTGAAGAAGAACAACGACGCCTACGTGGCCAAAGGCGATACGCGCTTTGCGGTCGCCAACGCGCCGGCTTCCGAGAGTCACATCGTCGTTCGCAGCCCGACCAAAACCGTCGTCCTCTCGGTCCTGCACACGCTCACCGGCTGCTCGCCGATCCGCACCGATCCTGTCGGCAATGCCACACTGAAGCGATGCCCCATGCGCTTGGCGATCTATCAGAATGGCCGATCCACGGTCGCTGACGCCGGCTCCGGCTGTTTCATCGAATATGGCGCGCAACCGAACAACGTCCGCCCCGACCTCACTCGGAATGGTGCGATGGGTGCATATGATGTTCAGGCCAAAAGCATTCGCGCCGGCATCGTATTCCAAGGTGAAATCGCCCAGGAATGCCAATTCCGGGTCCCTGTCCCGCAACCCTAGATGTGAGCTTTCAGGAGGTTGTCCATTCGGACCGAACCGAGGAGACTGGAGTTACCAGGCTTCAGCACTCAGCGGAGGGTCCGAATGAACATCCACAAGAATGCCCGTCTCACGCCGCTGCGTCGAGAGGAGATGGCGCTGGCGGTGATAGAAGGCGGTTTTTCCAAAGCCCATGCGGCGCGGATGTATGGCGTGTCGGCCAAGATCGTGGCGCGTTGGACCGAGCGCTACAAGGCCGCAGGTCGTGACGGCATGGCCGACCGTTCGTCACGGCCCAACGTCATGCCGGACATGACCGAACAGGCAGTGGCCGAGCGCATCGTCGCCTTGCGCCGCCTACGGCTGACCGGCAAGCACATCGCCATGGAGGTCGGCGTCTCGCCTGCCACCGTAAGCCGGGTTCTCAGGCGTGCCGGGCTGTCGCGGCTCAGGGATATCGAGCCGGCCGAACCGATCCGACGCTATGAGCGCGAGCATCCCGGCGAGATGATCCATATCGACATCAAGAAGCTCGGACGTTTCAGCCAAGTCGGCCATCGCATCACCGGCGATCCGCAAAAGGGCAAGTCGCGCGGCGCTGGCTGGGAGTTCGTCCATGTCTGCATCGACGATGCTTCCCGTATCGCTTTCTCGCAAATCCTGCCCGACGAGAAAAAGGAGAGCGCCATCGCTTTCCTCAAGGCGGCGGTGGCCTATTACGCCAGCCTCGGCGTCACCATAGCCCGCGTCATGACCGACAACGGCTCCTGCTACAGATCGAAGGCTTTCGCCAACGCCTGCCGCGATCTCGGCCTCAAGCACGTCACCACAAGGCCCTATACGCCCAAGACCAATGGCAAGGCCGAGCGATTCATCCAGACGGCGCTGCGCGAATGGGCCTACGCCATAGCCTATCCGACATCCGATCACCGTGCCGCCGAACTGCCCGTCTGGCTGCACAGATACAATTGGCATCGCCCACATGGCAGCCTAAAATCAAAAACGCCTATCAGCCGCCTCGCCTTGACCGAGGACAACCTGTTGAGGCTCCACACCTAGAGGAAGCCGCGATGGCCGGTGTGTTTCCGGCAACCTCGATATTCGGAAGGAGTGCAATCATGATCGACATGGAGAACCTGACGTTATTCAGGACACCAGCCTGCCACCGGCCATCGCCAACGGATCAATGCTTCCCTGACGGCGCGCGATGCGCGGCCTTGACCGCGGCTCCTGCCGGCGGCCACGGCGGGATGATGTTCCGGAGATCTGCCATGGCCAGCCGGACAATCTTCGCGACTCTAGCCGTCTTGATCTCGCCGGCAATCGCGCAAGCACTTGATCCGCTCAAGGCTCCGCAGGGATCATATGTAGCGTCCACGCACACATGTTCCGATCTCGACCAAGGCGTCGGTGCTCTCGAACTTGCCGAGTTCGACGGCGACGCAATCACCGTCGGCGCAAGCACCTGCAAGATAGCAGGCACCCGTCATGCAGACGATGCGTTCCAAGCCTCATGTACAGAGCGTGGCAGCAGCTCCCCGGTCATCACGCCGATGAAGATTACGCGCCCATCCAGCGACGCGCTCTCCATCAATGGCTCCATCTTTAATTTCTGCCCGGGGAAGTAAGATGCTGCGTCCCTTCCCAATACTCCTCTCCGCGCTCCTGGTCGTTGGACAAGCGCGTGTTGCGCAAGCGAATTCCTTCGATCAGGATGCAAGTTCTTGCGACCTCCATGACAAAACCACCTTGCGTTCTCTTTGTACGAACGGAGCGGGTCTGCCGAGCTATCCGTCCACGCAAGAGATGATGGAGCGCAACCCGAACATCGCCAATATGATTGTAGACGCCGCCACCAAGTATGGCGTTGATCCCAAGCTCGCTCTTGCCGTGTCCGCCCACGAAGGCGCGATGTCAGCATGTGCCGGCTCCTTCAGTGGCGTTCTTGGACCGATGCAGCTTACGGGGGCGACCGGTCGCGCCTACGGAATGGATCGGGGTATCTTGTCCGAAAACATTGAAGGCGGCGTAATGACGCTTCGCGATGCTGTCAACTCATGCGGCGGCACGTCAGATATTCGCTGTCTCGCCGATCGTTACAACGGCAGCACTGAAAGCCAGCGCCGTAACTGGACGAACGACGTAAACCGCCGCTACGCCGGCCTCAATTCGGCCGGCCAATCCATTCCTCAGGGATGCGGCGCGCAAGCGGTCTGCCAACTGGGACCAGGCGACTTTCCGACGCCTAACGGTGGTGACACAAAACTCGCTTCATCCGCTCCCGGTCCCGCCGGCAGCGACATCAACGTTGCCTCTGGTCAGGTGTGACCCCGTCTCCCTTATTTGAGGCCGCGCCGTCGGGGCGCAGCCTTCAATGGGAGAGATTTCGCGACGAGAGCTTGCCAAATCCCCGTTTCAGATGACTCGCCAGCTCCTGTCGCACATCATCTGGCCATTGCTCCATCGCAACGCAGTTCACTTCGGCCGCAACCAGCGACCAGTACAACAGATCCGCGTGTCGGCCTTCGAACAGAGCCGCCACGATGAACTGTCCGATCACCAACGTGATCGTCTCGGGCTTGCCTTTCTTCCGCAGAAACTCCGAAACCTCTTCCACCCATGGTTTCGGGTGGCAATCGACGAACGCTGCCGCCTCCTTATAGAGCGCGTCGTCTCCTGCGACTTGCCAGATATTCGCTTGCATCGTGAACCCTTCAGCAAAAGGATGCCATCGCATCGACGCTGCTGGATTCTGTGATATCTGTCAAAGAAATATAAAATAGATTTTCTGCCTATCGTAGCAAATAAATCTACGCTCATTGTTTAGCAGCTTCTACTTTACTCGTATGCTACTGGCCCTGCGTCCCTTTTTGGCCGGAGGTAGCCGCTTCTTCTCGGAGGTTGCCCCAGCGGGGTTGGCTGCCTCTTTCAAAGGAAGCACACCACTAAACTCAGTCATGGAGCGCTTCACAGCACGCGTGGCCTCAATATGCCGCGCAATCTCGTTGAAGTTAAAGCCGAACGTCTCGATGTCCCGCTTCACACTGTCGTCGTCACCAGGCCGACCGATCAGCGTCCACACCGGCACCTTCAGATGCCGTGCCAGCCGCTCAAGAGTAACTAACGTCGGGTTCCCCTTCCCCGCCCGCAACTGGTAGAGCGTGCCACGTGAGAGCCCAGTGGCGTCGGCAAAACTCGCATAGTCGGGGTACTCGTTCTCGATTTGGCGAAGACGCAGTGCGAGCAGGATCGAAAGCCAGCCATCGCTGTCTTCTGTCTTGTTTTTAAATATCGGCACAGCTGCACTCCCGCTTATCGGGCGGAATATGACCGCTATTTTCTGTAAAATGTCTAGTGGTTAGGTTGGCAGCCGAACCGATGACACATTGCCCCATTAAAGTGTCGCGGCATCCTCCCCCATACCTCCCTCAAAGTGAGGCGTATAGCTTTTGGCCACCGCAAATTCATTCGAGGGCACGATAGCATTTCGATCTGCACGCCCTGTGGGAAATGAATAATTAAATGATCCGGTTTGGATGGCCTGGTCATCCGACTTATGAAATTGTCGTGTAATGCCTGATCCGGAGGGACAACCTTGTTCTCTCTTCCCCCGCGACGGGCTGGCCCTGCAATCGTTGCCCCATCCCATTTCGAGTGACCTGGTGCAGAGCGACCAGAAGCGAAACCTCGACGCCGCTGCTTCAAGAGCGTGGATGATTTCCCGGCTATGTGACGGTATTAGGCGGGCTGCGCAGACATGATTCGCATCTGCCAATTACTCTAACGGGCCGCAATGCTTAGCCCCTGCGGAGTCGGCGAGGATCCAATCTCTATCCCGGTTCGAGCTGGAAAAGGCGCCGGGGAATACGCCGCACTCTGAAGCCGGGGTCCCCAAAAGCGACACCATGCCCCCAGCCGTCGATAAACGCTTGATCCATGAGCGGCCCATCCTATCTCTATTGATCATTATAATGACGCGCGATCCGTGATATTATAACGATCGACTTGGAAAACCGAGGCTCTCTGTCATGTTCATCAGGTTCGCGTTCGCAATTTTCGCCGGCGGCGTGCTCGCTTTCTTCGCCCTGCCCGATCAGGAAGCCGGCCTTCGCTTGCTCAGCTTTTCCACTGCTTTCTTGATCCTGTCCCTCGCCGCCGTCTGTGTCATCGCGTTTCTGACGCGCAAACTCGGACGTTATTATCGTCTTCGCTCGTCGTTACAGCCGTCGCGCTGTGATGACGATCTTCCCTTGCATGACGCTGCAAAGTTGGAGCGCTCCGCCTGGTCGACATCCGGCGTCAACCCCAAGGATCCGAACCTCATCTGGCAGTACCGCCTCAACGATCGGCGCCTTGGCCGCTTCAAACTCTAACAGTCCCAACCGCGCCAGGAACCGCTCAATCTCGCGCACATGCCGTCCGCCTGTTTCAACAGGTCTGCGACCTGCCTGATAGGTAACGCAAATGATTGCACGCTTTTGCATGTTAGGCCCGCGTAGTCCATGAGCGTCGCTTTGTTCGGAGGGAAAGCGATGGCGGTGGAATGGACGATCGCCCTGACGCCGCGACGGCCCAGGCTTAACCACGTCAATCCATGGGATGCATCGTTGAAGCCAAAGGGGGTTGAATGAGATATCGATTCAATGATTTAATCATAGGGTGCACGATCTAAGGTCGGATGGCATCCTTATGAGTGACTTTGCTATTCTGGGTCGCACGGTTGGCCCACAGCATCCGGAAATTCAGACGCTCTTGCGTCAGGCGCGCGACAAGCAGGCCCGTGTCTTGTGTTTGTGTCAACATCCCGGAGTGCCGATGTACATTGCCGCTGTCGGCGAGGAATTGATCGTCAAGCGCATGCCGAACACCGGCAAGGACCATGCGGTAGACTGTGATCGCTATGAACTGCCTCTTGCACTGTCGGGAAAGGCGGAGGTCCTGGGTCAAGCGATCATTGAGGATCCTGCATCGGAGGCCGCGCGGCTGAAGCTGGCCTTTGCACTGACACAAGGCAAGGCGCGGCAGGGCCCATCCGGCGAGGGGACTTCGCACCACACCGTAAAAGCCGATCCGAAAAAGCTCACGCTGCGAGGCTTGCTTGATTATCTCTGGGAAGAGGCGGAACTGACGTTAATGGCGCCCGGCTTTGTGGGAAAAAGAAATTGGGGGTTGGTTCGGACATTTCTCTGGGGCGCGGCCGATGCAAAGTCGAGCCAGAAGTTCCAGTTGCGCGAACTGCTGTTTATGCCGGCAATGTACTCGCCTGAGCACAAGGATCGCCTGGCAGCGGATCGGGAGCGGGCTTTCGCCGCGGCAGCTATGGCGAAGCACAGGAAGATCGTGATCGGCATTGTGAAATCGCTGGATCCCGCCCGGTTTGGCGGCAAGCTGTCGATCAAGCATATGCCCGACGCGCCGCTCTTCATGGATGAGAAAATGTTCAAGACTGTGCCGAAGCGCTTTGCAGCGGAATTCGACCTCTGGCGACTGCACGAAAATTCGCACCTGATCACCATCGCAACGGTCACGCAGATGCCGTCCGGCCTTCTGTCGATCGACGAAATCGGCTTTATGAACGTGACGGAAAATTGGATTCCGTTTCAACACAACGACGAAAAGGAATTGATCGAGGTCCTGACCGGGGAGCATCGGCGATTTGTGAAAACGTTGCGCTACAACGTGCTGCCGGCAGCGCCGATGGCCTTCGGTCTTCTGACGGACGTTGACCAACAGGGAACCGCGCTTTTTGTCGTACCGCACGATGCCAAGGAGGCGGTACGGGCGGAATTCGACCATCTGATTTCAAGCTGCGAGCTCGAGACCTGGCGCTGGGACGCAAGCGGCCCCCGGCCGGCGCTACCGGGCAAACAGCAGCGGCTTTCGGCTCCGCCTGGCAGGCAGGCTTTGGAATATCGACGGAACAACTGAAAAGCGGAAGTGATGCGAGGCAGCCGCAGTAATTGGACCCAGCCAGGAAATAGAAATGGTGAACAAGCGAAAGGCCAGATGACGGCACTGATTGGATGCGGTTGGCGAGAGTCCGTGAGAGCGACGAAGCGCAGGCGCCGGCTGGCGCACTCACGGGGCAAGCTGAGCCTGGGGCTTGCGCCTGGCGCCGGTGTTTGCGCTAGAAGCGACCGTTGATCGGGGCCGTGACCCGGGAGTGTGAAAAGGAGAAAGCGATGCTGAAGAAATTCGACATGGATCCGGGAACGGGCATTGTCATCGCAACAATCCTGATTTTGGTGCTGTCCGGCGCCCGGCTTCTGAACCAGTGGGACAGTCTATCGTTTTGGCGAGAGCCGGGGCTGATCGCGGCTATTTTTCTTGGCTCGATTTCGGCGATTGCGCTGGCCGTCGCGTTCGTGATCCGGCGATGGTCTCTGCAGACTGTACAGTATGATCCGGCGCGCCGGGGACCGGTTATCGATTTGCAGGCGGATTCGAAGACTGACCAGCCTGGTTAGATGCGTTTCGGATATCGCGGAGGATGATGGCATTCGGATCGGGCACGTCGGCAAACTGCCACAGGCCAAGGTGCTGCTTTTTAGCGACCTCCTGCGCGACGATATAGGGAGCATGGACCGGAGCGCCGTTCGGAGTCACGGCCGCGAACGCCCAGCCGGTCGAGATCAGCGCCGTGCCGAGATCGATGCGAGAACCGGCCGCGGATCCTGAAGTAGGCTGTGCGACGCAAACAACGAAGCGCGTTTTGGTCGCGGCCTGCCAGGCGGCCGTGTAGCACTGAGGTTTGAGATCCCGGATGAGAGAGACGAGCATGGCAAGGCTTGCATCGCCGCAATCGACACGCCCCCCTGCCCCATTTGTGAAATAAGTGCCTCGCAAGCAGGCTTGAACACCGTAGAGACGGTGGGTCTCGCCGGCATAGGTCCAGGTGTCCCCGGTGCTGAAAGATGCTGTGGCGGGGATCGTAAACCAGGGATTGGGTTTGTCCTCGGCCAGTGCCGGAACACAGGCGAGGACGGCCGCGAGAAGGCCAACGGCTGAGAAGCCAGGCTTCATTATTGATACCTGCTCAGATCGAACCAGAAGCGCTGTTTGCCGTCGGTCGTCGTGAGATCGAGATAGTTTGGCTCCGTCCGCTGCTCGCGCCGCGTCACGGAGGATATGGGATGCGTGCCGGAGCCCGACCCTCTCGGGTAAGTGTCCCAAGAGGCATTCGTCGCATTCCGCAGAGCACAGAAAGCGCCGTTGCTGTCGGGCTTGTAGACAGTTTGTGAGCGAGAGCTGTTGTCGCTCCCGCTCGATTCCGTCTCGGGCGAGACGGCGATCGTGCCGTCCGGGCAGGGTTTGAATTTCTCATATCCGATACGACCGGAACTGCCGGCCTCGGGGCACTGAGGCCAGGGCTGCCCATGCGCGACCATACGGAAAGCGCGCTCGACCGGGGGCACACATTCCCCGACGCTCGCCCAACCCTGAGGGTTTAGGATGCACAGCAAGACCTTGCAGCCGAAGTCATCGGCATGGGCCGGGGCCGCCGACAGAGCCGCCAAGGTCGGCAAAAACGCCACAAGGGGAAGAACTCCGATCATTTTCATTGTGTCTGCCTCAATTTCGCGATTGCAGTTCATCGAATCATTGTATTAATTCGATATCGCAAAATCGGCAACGGCGCAGGATTATCTTGGTGATTCGATTCCGCAAAGCGGTACTGGCAGCGTGTGCGATCCTGGTGATGTGCCAAGGGACGTTTGCGCAGGAAGCCTCGCAAAGATTCCAGGACCGCGTTACGGCACCTGCCACGCGCATCGTTAATGCTGCCGTCGATGCGAATGGCCGGGTGATGCCGGCCTATCAGGTTGAGAGCCAAGACGTGCAGCGGATCGGCGCGCCAGGAGGCGTTGACGGCGCGGCCGCTCCGGTGACATCGACCAAGGCTGACAACCCCTGCCCCGGCGTCGCTGCCCTGTCGAAGGAAGAAGGACAGCGGATCGTCGAAACGATCGCGCGCCAGCAAGGCTTTGCCCCGCCGCTCATTGTCGCGGTTGCACGGGCCGAAAGTCGTTTCAATACGGGCGCGCTATCGCCCAAAGGGGCCTATGGCCTGATGCAGCTTCTGCCATCCACGGCAGCAAGCTACGGTGTCAATATCTGCGATCCCGCGGATAATGTGAAAGGTGGGATCGGCTTTCTACGGGATCTGCATCGCAAATTTCCGAACCCGATATACATGCTCGCCGCGTACAATGCCGGCGAGGTCGCGGTTCTCAAATATAAGGGCGTGCCGCCCTACTCCGAGACGGTCGGTTACGTCGCCAACGTCATCAATGATTTCTACCAATGGCCATCGGCCGGGTCCGAAGCAGTGATGCCCGCCGGCGCCGCGAGCCCCGATCTGGCCGGCGTTCAACAGGCTGCGGCCGGCGCAGCGGATCAACGAAATGACCTATCCCGCAGCAACTCCCGCAATGGCAGCACGACGACGGCTCGAGAAGCGACGGCGCCGGTCTGGCAGGGCGGGATGGTGCAAAACTTTGACTGAGGAGAAGCTTTGATGACCTTGTTGAAGACGATTGCTGCACGCAGCACTGGTGTGGCGATGCCGCTCATGGTGCTGGCGACGCAGGCCATGGCCGGGGGCGGAAATCTCCAGCCGGTGCAAAGCACTTTGCAGACGTTGGTGCAGACCTTGACCGGGCCGATCGCCACGGCCTTGGCGGTTCTGTTTTGCATTTTCATGGGCTTCATGGCCTGGGCGGCACGCCTGTCCTGGTTTGTGGCCGGAAGTTGGGTTTTGGGCATCGTCCTGGTCTTCGGCTCGGCCCAGATCGTCGAATTCTTTCAATCCGCGGTCGGCAGGTGATGGCGATGGCAGACGGCCCGATCGATCCTGGCGAGCCCAAATTGTTGATCACTCCGCTCGTCAAGGGCTTGACCCGAGCGCCGACGGTGCTCGGCATCCCCTACGAGCTTGCGGGGTTCATCGGCGTGCTGACCGCGGTCGTGTTCCTTGCAACCCATAATCTGGTCATGCTCTCTATCTGCGTGCCGCTCTATGCGGTTGCCAGGATCGCGATCATGCGCGATCCCATGTTCATCGAGATCATGTTCATCCGTTCACGGAAGATGCCGCCCCGGAGCGCCAGCTTCTGGGGCGCGCGCAGCTATCGGGTGTGACCGTGGCGATCGCACGGGCTCTTCGTGATGAACTGAGTTTCGGGGCCGTATCTCGTCGGGAGAATCCGGTTTCGGCCCACATACCCTATTCGCGGCATGTGTCCGACGAGGTGATCAAGACGCAGGACGGCATGTTGATGTCCTTCGTTCACATGAGCGGATTGTGCTTCGAGACGATCGATATCGCCGAGATCAATTCGCGCCTGCTCGGCCGCAACGATCTCATTCGGGGGTTGGCGAATTCCCGCTATGCGATCTACTCGCATATCGTGCGCTGCGAGGTGAAGCCGGCGATCGAGTCGAGCTTCGAGAACAAGTTCTGCCAAGAGCTGGATCAGCGCTATACGGCGGCCCTGCGCACGCAGCGCATGTTTGTGAACGACATCTACCTGACGATCGTGCGGCGCGAGTTGCAGGGCACGGTCGGGACGGCGGATCTTGTGCTCCGCAAGCTTTTGGGACGCAGGGCGGCGGACGGTCGAACTTCGAGCGAGGAGCGGGCGCTGATCGAACTGACGGACGTGATGAAAGCTGTCCGAGAGAGCCTGCAGGCGTATGGTGCGCGGGTACTCGGCGCCGTCAAGCGCAATGATGTTTGGCATTCCGAGCCGCTGGAATTCCTGGTGCAGCTTGTCAATGGCGGATTTCCGCGGCCGATGGCACTGCCGCGCATGAAGCTCGCGGAGGCGCTGGCGACGAAGCGGCTGTTCTTCGGCCCGAATGCCCTCGAAATTCGCGGGGCGTTCCCTGGCGAATCGCGATACGGCGCCATCATTTCTGTGGGCGAATACCCCTCCATTACGGGACCGGGGATGCTCAACCCCATGCTGAAGGTGCCGCACGAATTCATCGTCACGCAATCCTTCGCAATCATCGACAAGCCCCAGGCGCTCACCCAGATGGAGCGGGTTGGGCGCAAGATCGACATGTCGGATGAAGCCGGCTCGATCGTCGCCGATCAGCTCGGGGAAGCACGCGATGAGCTTCTGTCCTCGGAAGCGCTCTATGGCTTGCATCATCTGACGGTGCTGTGCCTTGGGAAAACCATGGATGACGTGGCGCGCTGCGTGACCGATGTCGGCACGGCGCTGACCGAGGTGTCCGCGCTATGGGTTCGCGAGGACCTGAATTGCGAACCAGCGTTCTGGGCCACCCTGCCCGGCAATTTCGCTTATGTGGCGCGCAAGTCCATGATCTCATCGAAGAACATGGCGGGCTTCTCGGCCTTCCATAACTATCCGAGCGGCCGGATTGGCGGGGTTCATTGGGGAACGCCGATAAGCGTCCTCGAGACGACGTCGCAAACTGCCTACTTCTTCAACTTCCATGTTCGCGACCTCGGCAACTTCACCCTGAATGGTCCCTCGGGCTCGGGCAAAACGGTGCTGCTCGGCTTTCTTGCCGCACAGGCGCAGCGCATCACGCCGCGGCCCAAGCTGGTTATGATCGACAAGGACCGTGGCCTGGATATCTTCGTGCGGTCGCTTGGCGGCCGCTATGAGGTTCTGAAGGCCGGTGAGCCTTCCGGCTTCAATCCGCTGCGCTTGCCCGATACGCCGCGCAATCGGGAATTTCTGTTCCAGCTTTTCAGCTTCATGCTGCGTCGAGCCGACGGACACGCCCACTCGACGCGCGAGGAGCAAGTCATCCGCAACGCAATCGTCCAGGTGGCGAGCGCGCCGCCCGAAGGTCGAACAATGGAGGAGTTTGCCGAGCTGTTGCGCGGTGCGATGCGCGCCGGCGATGACGATCTCTATTCGCGCTTGCAGCCATGGATGAGGCCGGATCAGCGCGGTTGGTTGTTCAATAACGCGGAAGACTCATTTTCGATGTCGTCCATTTTCGGCTTCGACATGACCAGCGTGTTGAGCGACGCAACGACCAGCACGGCAGCCTTGCTCTATATCTTCCATCGCATTGAGGAGCTGCTTGATGGGCAACCGGTCATGATCTTCCTCGATGAGGGCTGGAAGCTGCTGGACAATGATATTTTCAGCTACTTCATCAAGGACAAGCTGAAAACCATTCGTAAGCTGAATGGCATCATTGGCTTCGGCACGCAGTCAGCGGCGGATATCGTGAAGTCGTCGATCGCCAACACGCTGATCGAACAGACGCCGACCAATATCTTTTTCCCCAACCCGAAGGCCGACGAGGAATCGCACAGGGCGTTCGGGCTGTCGGAGCGCGAGATCAAATGGATCCGCGAAACCCCGCCCGAAGCCCGCAAATTCCTGATCAAGCATGATCAGGACAGCGTCATTGCGCGCCTCAATCTGGGCGCGATGCCTGACGCGATCAAGATCCTCTCCGGTCGAATTGAGACGGTTCAGGAGCTCGACGCGCTGCGCGCGCGCGTCGGCGACGATCCGCAGGTCTGGTTGCCAATCTTTCTTGGGAGGGACCCGGAATGAAGACCATTATAGGCGCGATGGCCGCCCTTGTGACGATTTTCGCGGGATCGACGGCCATGGCGGCCGTGCCGGTTTCTGACAGCCCGATCTTGTCGCAGCGGACCGAGGACAAGGCCGACAAGGTTCAGATCAAGCTCATCCAGGAGGATACGAAGTCCGCCACGCAGGGCGTCAATTGCTCGGTAACGACGCCGAAAAAGGCGCAGAACGTGAAGAGCCCGAAGGCTTCGGTCGATCCGGCGAGTGGCCGGGCGTCCTTGGAACAGGCCAATCCTGACATCAAGGGTTCTTCGGCGTTCGCCTCGACCGGGTCGGGGTCGGGCGCCGTCGGCGGCAATGCCGGTGAAAGGAGCCTGCTCGACAGCACCGGTCAGGTTCTCGGCGGCATGAACGGCAGCATGTCGACCGTGGTCCCCAATAGGCAGGTCCTCGAGACCATGGGGCAGGATGTCGGGACCGACAAAACGGTCATGGAAGCCTTCGACCGCAACAGCGCAATCCGCGCCCAAGGCGGGCTGACCTTCAACGAGGTGATCCAGGCAACCGGGTTCTTCGCCCAAGCTTTCAACGTGCGAAACATCGGCACTGCCACACTGACGAGCCGCGGAACCTCCGGCCTGGTGGTGCCCCCTCCCGCGTCCCCGCCGCCGGGCTCGGGCCCGCCGCCTGGCTCCGGTGGCGCGATGAGCTGCCCCGGGGGTTCGAGCGGCATCGGCAAAGCCGGCAACCCATGCTGCTCGTCGACGGACAGCGCATGCCCGGCGCCGCGCACGACCGACACGGTTGAAAACGTATCGCCCATGCTTACGCAAATCCAAAGGGACGCGACCAGCGCCCCCGTCACCATGACGACCGACGAACTGATGTCGGCTGTCAAGCAATATCAGGCTCAATAGGAGACAGCGCTATGCGTGGAATTGCGTTAACAGCGGCACTCTTGCTTGGCTTTGGCGGCATCGCCTTTGCGCAGGTGCCTACGATCGACGAGGCCAATCTGGAGCAGGCTCGGCAGATTGCATCGGCCACGAGCGAGATCCTCAGCACCGACCGCAACATCATGAACTATACGCAAAAGACGCTCCAGGCCGTCACGGGCGACCGGTCGAGCCAGGCCGGCGAGCTCGCGCAGATGGCCTTGGGCAATGGCGGCTTCTCCATGGGGGACGCGCCCTCGCTTGGGAGCGTGATCTCGGGTGGCTCGTTGTCGTTCGCCGGCCTCGGCAATGGATCGCAGGGGATCGTTTCCAACCTGATCAACGGCTTGCAGTTGGTGAAAACCATCTCGGGTCTGATCAATGGCCAGACGACGCAGATGGATAAGAACTACAGCGCCCTGGTGAACGTCGCGGCCACGGTCACCGGACTGGTCGACTCCTCGCAAAACGGGGTGAAGACCCGTTCCAACGCTTTTCAGTCGGGCGCTCAGCGGATCGGCACGGCGCAGGACATCAAGGGCTCGATCGATCAGAACAGCCAGATCATGGTGCAAACCGGTCTCACCGTGAACGAGCTGATCGGCGCGGTGAACACCGCAACCGCGGCCGCCAACCAGGAAAACATCGATCGTATGAACCTGATCACCCAGGCCTCGCGGGGGCTCGAATACAAGTCCGGCCAATGACGGTGCGCTTTTTTCTAGTAGCGGCCGCCACTATTGGCGCTGTCGCGACCTCGGGGTGCAGCCACAAGCCACTCAAGGCTCCCTGCTCGCGCGACGAGGGACCGATGCAGCCACTGGCGTTCGCGGCGCCCGGACCACAAACAGAAGCGGCGAAGCCATCCGGGTGTGGTCCGATGAAGGCACTCAATAGCGATCCATCTCTGTTTCCAGGTGGGATGGCGAAAAAATGAACTTCAATATCACGACGCTTCTGCAACAGGTCGATCAGTTCGGCAATAACTACGTATCGCAAGCCTACCAGAACCTCGCGTCCGCCTTGACCGGCGGCGGACAGGTGGGCGTCGCCGGCCTGATGCTGACGCTGTACGTGATATTCTGGGCCATCAGCATCTGGCAGGGAACCTCGACCGGATCGGGAAAAGAGATGGTCTGGCGCCTGTTCCGCGCCTTCGTCATCTACGCTCTGGCGACGAGCTGGGGGGACTTTCAAACATATGCCTATTCGTTCGCGAATGAGACACCTTCCGCGATCGGGAACAGCCTTCTCACGAGCGTGTCGGCCAATGTGACCGGGACATCGGCCGGGCTGAACTCCGTCAACTCCGTGCAGACCGCCTTGCAAAATATCTGGGATTCGCTCGCCAACTCCACCGCTGCCTTTATCAAGAGCCTAGGGGTGTTGAACTTCGGCGGCTACGTGCTGGCGGCAATCATCCTCGTCGTCGGCGCGCTGCTCATCGGTTATGCGATCTTCCTCATCATCCTGTCGAAGATCTTTCTTTGGCTTTTGCTGGCGCTCGCCCCAGTGTTCATCATTCTCATGCTGTTCGGCTACACGACCCGGTTCTTCGCTGGCTGGATAACCGCGATCGTGCAGTACATGTGTGTGCAGATTCTGGTCTACGCCTTCTGCGCCTTCTTCATCTCGATCACCCAGACCTATTTCGACGCGGTCAACCGGTCGAACGGTGCTGCGACAACGACTTTGACCGAAGCCGCGCCGCTGATCCTGATCTGCCTCGTCGGCGTGCTGCTGCTGTCGCAAATCACCAACGTTGCCGCCTCACTCGCGGGTGGCATTGGCATTGGAACCCCTTCGTTTGGACGGTTCTACGGCGGTGCTTTCGGAGCGATGGGCCAAGCCGGTCAGCGGACGCTGATGGGACGCATGGGCTGGAGCACGCGGCAGGAACGTTTGGCGGGTCGCGAGCGGGCGCGCGTGAGCCTCGCACAAAGAAGATACGAGAATTCAGCGGAATATGCGCGGCTTTCGCGAAAGCTGACGGATCCCGCATAGTTTTGGGGCACCAATGAGCGATGTGACGGAAAGCGCTGGGGGACCGGCGAAGGAAACCGAGTCTCCATTGCCGTACTACGTGGATGCGGCAATCTGGGAAAAAGATATCGCGCGGCGCAATCGCTGGTCGCGATCTCTGGCATGGTGTGTGGCAAGCGTCGCCTCGGTCATTGCCGTGGCAGCCGTGGGCGCGCTGATCCTGGCGCTGCCGCTCAAGACCTATGAGCCCTACATGGTGGTGGTCGACAAATCCACCGGGTTTGTCGAGGTGAAGCGGCCGCTGGCTGACGGTCCTTTGCAGCAGGACGAGTCGATGGGGATGTTCGATATCGTCCGTTATGTGAAGGCTCGCGAGACCTACGATCCGAAGGCGCTGAAGGACAACTTCGACCTCGCGCAATTGCTGAGCGCCGGCGATGCGTCGAGGGAGCTCGTCGAGCTTTTCAGCCCGGCAAACAAGGTGACCAACCCCGTCGTGCTCTACGGGCGAAACACCGTCGTGGCTGTGACCGTGAAGTCCGTGACATTTCCCAACGAAAGGACCGCCCTGGTCCGGTTCATGACGGAGGAAAAGAGCCAGGCTAACACGGTGCAGCGGCATTGGGTGTCGTTGATCCGGTTCCGCTACACCGGCGCGCCAGCCAGAAACGAGATCCGCTTTCAAAATCCGCTCGGTTTCCAGGTGCTCGAATATCGGCGCGATCAGGAGACGGCGCCGGCACCCACCCCGGAGAGCCCGCAATGAAGGTCGCCGGCATCCTGACGGCAATCGGGCTCGCCGTTTGCGCGGTTCAGCCGGCCCTTGCCGAACAGACCCCTCGGGCGGGATCTCGTGACAGCCGCATTCGCTTCGTCTGGTATCAAAAGGACGATGTCGTGTCGGTGCCGGCCAGCTATGGCGCCTCGACCATGATCGAATTCGGCGATGACGAGAAGATCGAAACCCTCGGCGCTGGCGACGTCCCGGCCTGGAGCATCGAGCCCAACAAGAAGGGCAATGTGCTGTTTGTGAAGCCGATCGAAAAGAATGCGGGCGGCAACCTCAACGTCCTGACGAACAAGCGCAGCTACGTGTTCTTCCTCAACGGCGAGTTTCGGCCGGTTGCGCAACAAGTCTATGCGATCAAGTTCCGCTATCCCGAAGAGGCGTCGGACGCGGCGCTGATGGACGAAGCCCGGGCCCGGGCAGCGCAGCCGAACCGGCAAGGCTTCAAGGCGGAAAATGCCAACTCGTCCTATGCCTATAAGGGGTCGTCGGCAAATAAGCCGCTCGTAATCTACGACGACGGCGTGAAAACCTGGTTCCGCTTCGATCCGGCAAGGGAGGTGCCGGCGATCTATGTCGTCGATAGCGAGCGCAATGAGACCCTTGTGAATTATCGCCGCGAGGGCGCGTACACCGTCGTCGACAAGGTCAATTACCAATGGACCCTGCGCAATGGCAACGAAGCAACCTGCGTCTTCAATCTGAGACTGAACAATGTAAACGAACCGACCGGGCTTGAACCTTACGAGCCGCAGCGTGTCGGCGGTGGGGCTGTTCGGAAAGTGAGGGGACCCGATGCCATCTCCCAATGAGTACAGAATGCTCGCTGAGGAGGGCACGGCGGTCGCCGCGCCAAAATTCGGCGCAAGCACATTGTTCAAGATCGCCGTGCCGCTGGGTGCGGTGGTCTTCGCCGGCTGGATGATCTATGCGGCGACGCGTGCGTCGGACAAGCCGCTGTTGACGGCGTCGGATGGCGAGGAGTTTCACACCACACAGTTTCCCGCACCAGGGCTCGATACGCCGCGTCCCCAGCTTGATAACGGGACCCTGAAAATCCCGACGGCTCCCGAGGAGCCGCCGGCGGCACCAGCACAGCCGCCGTCGACGATCGAGGCTCCCCCTCCCCCTCCGCCAGCATTGCAACCGCCTGCGGCTCCACAGCAGGTACAGGACGATTCCGAGGCCCGTCGTCTGGCTGAGGAAGAACGGCGCAGGCAGGAAGAAGAGGAGCGCCGCAAATGGGAGCGCCTGGGCGCCAAGCAGCTCGTCGTCGATAGCGGCGATACGCCTGGCAGTGCATCAGCACTGGGCGGCAATGGAACGGATGCAGCGGCGGCCGGGAACGCAGGCGAGGGCGAGGAGGACCCCAACCGGCGTTTTTTGGCACGGGCGAGCCAGAGCGGAGCGGATACATCGAAGGCCACGATGAACCCGCGCACCGACGCTCTGGTCGCCCAGGGGACGATGATCAAGGGCGTGCTCGAGACCGCGATCCAGAGCGATCTTGCCGGTATGGTTCGGGCCGTCGTGTCGGAGGATGTATGGTCGTTCGATGGTCGCAGGGTTTTGATCCCCGGTGGCTCCCGCCTTATCGGTGAATATCGCAGTGGCCTCGCAACCGGCCAAACGCGGGTGTTCATTGTGTGGACACGCCTGCTTCGATCGGACGGCATGTCGGTGCAGCTCGGTTCGACGGGCACCGACGAGCTCGGTCGCAGCGGCATGCCGGGCGAGGTCGACAACCATTATTTCGAGCGGTTCGGCTCGGCGATCCTTCTAAGTGTCGTGGGCGGCGCGACCCAGTTCATCGCCAACCTTGGCAATGACCAGAACGGGTCGAACACCAATCAGGCCTATACTGATCCGCAGACCGGACAGACGGTGACAACCCAGACGCAACCCAACCAGTACATGCAGAGCGCCCGCCAGATCGGCGCGCAACAGATTTCGCAAAGCCTCAACCGCATTGCCGAAGAGGCGCTTCGCAACTCGATCAATATCGCGCCCACGATCCACGTCGATCAGGGGTCGCGCATCATGGTGTTCGTGCGCCGCGACCTCGATTTTTCGGAGTTCTATCCGGACCCGGTACGCGAGGCTTTGAGGGAGATACGACGTGAGCGGGCAGCAAAGAACCGTCTTTCTAAATAAGGCGCTGGGGCCCGTGCGGCGCTGGCTCGACGACGAGCGCGTCGTGGAAATCTGTGCGAACGGGCCTGGACTTGTATGGGTCGAAATCGTTGGCTCCACCCATATGGAGCCCTTCGACGTGCCTGAGCTCGACCGCGCCGCAATCACGTACCTCATGGAACGTATAGCGGCATCATCCTCGCAGTCGGTCAGCGAGGAAAATCCCTTGCTTTCGGCCGCCCTCCCCGGCGGCGAACGTTTTCAGGGCGTGCTTGCGCCGGCAACCCCGACAGGGGGCGCCTTCGCGATCCGCAAGCAGGTGGTGAAGGATATGCGCCTTGAGGATTATCGGAAGCGGGGGGCGTTCGATACGATCTCCGTCCAGGATCCCGGCGACTTGAGCGAGACCGACAGCGCCCTTTGCGAATATCTCGACGCCGGCAAGATCGAGGATTTCCTCCGCTTGGCCGTGCGCGAACGTTATTCGATCTTGCTTTCGGGAGGCACATCGTCGGGCAAAACGACATTTCTGAACGCGATTTTGCACGAGGTGCCTTCGGATGAGCGGATTCTCACGATTGAGGATACGCGCGAGGTCAAACCCCACCAGCCCAATTATCTGCCCCTCGTCGCGTCAAAGGGCGACCAGGGCCTGGCGCGCGTGACCGTTGAAACGCTGCTGCAGGCGGCCATGCGCTTGCGGCCGGATCGAATCTTCCTGGGCGAGATCCGGGGAGCGGAAGCCTATTCGTTCTTGCGCGCCGTCAACACGGGTCATCCGGGATCGATCACGACGATCCATGCGGACAGCCCGGCCGGTGCGTTCGAGCAGCTGGCCTTGATGGTCATGCAGGCTGGGCTCGGGCTGAGCAAGGCGGAGATCATCGATTACGTGAGGTCGGTCCTGCCGATTGTGATCCAACAGACGCGCCGGGGCGGCTGGCGCGGAACCTCGGCGATCTGGTTCAACCGCATGACTGAGTGGAGAGCCGCCAGAAAGGTTCCCCAGAATGTCTCGCTTATTGGCTTATAGGCTTTTCCTCGGCCTCATCGGCCTCGCCGCCTTCTTTGCTCTTTGGAGCCTGGCCTACGAGCTGGTGGCGACATGGCGTTGGAATCCCGCCCTCCCTTCCGAAGGCGCCTCGCGCTGGGGGCTTGTAAAGTACCAGAACGCGCAACGCAGCCTGAGCGGCCTGTTCGTTGCCTGGCAGCATTTCAGCCAGCGCCTGGCCTATCATCCCACGCAGGGCGAGACGATCATTCGGGGCGCGATCGCGGTCGCGGTTGTCGTGGCGATCGGCGTCGCCCTGATCTTTGCAAGCCTGATCAACCGCAAGCCAATGCACTACGGCGATGCACGGTTCGGCACGATCATGGACGCCGAAAGGCAAAACCTGCTGGCAAAGCAAGGCTTGATCCTCGGCAAGATGGGTGGGGCGACCATCCGCTCGGATGATCCCGCGCACGTCCTGGTGGTCGGGCCGACCCGATCCGGCAAGGGCGTCAGCTTTGTCATACCGAACGGTTATATGTGGCGAGGATCCTCGGTGTGGTTCGATCCTAAGCGGGAAAACTTCGAGGCGTTCGGTGCGCACCGGCAGGCTCTCGGCGACAAGGTCTTTTTCTTTTCCCCCGGCGAGCGGGATTCGCATCGCTATAATCCGCTGGATTTCATTCGGCGCGATGCGCGCATGCCGACGGACTGCGCGGTGGTCTCCTCCTTCATCATCCCGGAGGCGACAGGAAGTTCCGAGATCTGGGCGCGCGCCGGCCGGCAGCTGCTTTCGGCCATGATCGGCTATGTCCTGACATCGCCACGCTATGAGGGGCAGCGTCATTTGCGAGCTGTCGCGATGCTTCTGTCGACTGGCGTGGATTTTTTGAGGGTGCTGACGAATATCCGCAATGACGAGGAAAAATATCTGCCTTCGTGGGTCGTGCAGGCGCTCAACCAGTTCATTGCGCTGGAAAAGGAAACGCGAAACTCGGCCTACTTCAACCTGACGGCGGCTCTCAACCCCTGGACCAATGATCTCGTTGCAGCCGCAACGGCGTCGACCGATTTCGATATCTCGAAGCTTCGCAAGGATCCGACGGCTCTCTTCATCGGCTGCTCGGTGGCGCAGCTCGAGGTGTTCCGGCCCATCATCAAACTCCTGGTTCAGCAAATCCATGATGTGCTGATGGCTTCCTTACCAGGCCCGGACGAGCCCTATCAGGTCCTGGTGATGATCGACGAGTTTCGCCAGCTCGGCAAAATGGAGACTATCGTTTCCAAGCTGGCTATCAACGCGGGCTATGGATTTCGCATGGTCCTGATCCTGCAGGACCTTGCCCAGCTTGACGAAGTCTATGGAAAAGCGACGCGGCAGACCACGGTGACCGCGTGCCAGGTGAAGCTTTTCATCCGCATGAACGATGTGGAGACATCGGAACATGTCTCTGTAATGCTGGGACCGACCACGATCGAGGTGCCCACACCGATCATCAGGGCTGGTCAAGGCATATTCGGGGGCCGAGACAAGAGTTTAAGTTATCAGGAAAGGCCGTTCCGGACGGCGGCGGAGCTTCGGCAAATGCCGGCGAAGCAGGCCGTGGTTCTGGTCTCGAGCCCACCTGGTTTCATGGTGCGCAAGATTACCTATTATAAGGACGCTCCCTATAAGGCGACCTACCAGGAATTTCGGCACCGGCGCCTCAAGGTTCCGCCTCTCTCCCGATGGCAGGATCTTCCGCTGCGCTCCATGGCGGACGTCGAAGCGGCGGCCAACAGTACGCTAGCGGCGCCTTTCGAGTTGCGGGAACCCGATACCGTCGAAGCGCCGATTTCGGGCGATAAAGCCTCTATCGATGCGGTGCTGCCCGCGACTGGTGCGGCGGCTGAAGGGGTTGAGCCTGTCGCGTTAAAGCCGAAAGCGAATTGCGACAGCGCGGACGCACCGCGGGCGTTGCCAAGCTCAGGCCTTCCAACGGGTGGTGAGGCTGAAGCAAAGAGCAAGGTCGCCGCTGAAGTTCCGGAGTTGAAGCCGAAGCGGACCGATCAGACGGCCGGGGATTCGCCGCGGCCGCTTCCCGCCCTTGGCCGGCGATCGGCGCCGGCAGCATCAAACACGTCCGACCCGAGTGCGTCCGAAGGCAAGGCGAGCGTCTTGCAGTTCCAGGTCCGGCCGGGAAACAAGTCCACGTCGATCGCCGCGCTGCTCGCATCGCTCGATCACGAGGTAGAGGCCGGCGCTCGTTCGCTGTCGCCGTCAGTGAATGACGAAGAGGCCGACACGGTGCCGGTGGCCGCAATTGAGGAGCTGCAGGATCAAATTAGACGTCACGGCGATCGCTAGGACAGGAAATTCAGTTGAATACAAATGCGCGATTTGTGCGTTCCGCGCCTGTGCGGGTGTGACAACACGACCAAGTGTCCCTTAATCCGATAACGGTCGCATCGAACCGTTTCCTTGTGCTCGAGGTATGTGGGCCCGCTGGAGATGATCTGGCGGGTTCGGCAATCCGGTTCAGCTGATTGCTGGCCCTTAAAATGCGATTGGTTTTCTCTCTAGCCAAAATGTATCGATACCGATACAGTGGCCGCGATGAAGGTGATTGAATGGCTCGGAAGCAGCAGAGCGGATGTTCGAGCGTTTCCTGACGATGCGCGGATAGAAGCCGGCTGGCAGCTCGAACTTGTCCAGCGCGGCGACGATCCGGATGACTGGAAGCCTATGCAGATCGTGGGGGCCGGCGTCAGGGAAATCAGGGTTCGGGAGGCATCGGGAGCGTTTCGCGTCATCTATCTGGCAACACTAGAGGACCGCGTTTTGGTGCTTCATGCGTTCCAGAAGAAGACACAGTCCACATCCAAGAAAGACCTCGATCTAGCGGCCCAACGGCTAAAACGATGGAAGGCAGAACGATGAACGTAGAAATCTATGAAAACGTCTGGGATGCCCTGGCGGACACCGAACAGGAGGCAGCAAACCTCAAAGCGCGCTCGGCGCTGCTCTACGAAATCCGTAAGGCAGTCCAGCGTTGGGGCATTCCCCAGGAGGAAGCCGCCAAGCGGCTCGGTCTGACGCGCCCTCGCACCAATGATCTGCTGCGCGGTAAGCTCGCCAAGTTCTCGCTTGACGCGCTCGTCAACATCGCCGCCTCGGCACACCTGGAGATAGAAATCCGGGTAAAGCAAGCGGCATAATCACGAGGTGTCAATCTCGACTTCCTCGGAGCACATCTTGCGTTTGAAGTGAGCGTGTGCCGAACGGAGCCCCCGCCTGGGCCCGGCTTAGGGAACAACGAACCCACGCAGTGCTGCGTGGCGAGGCGACTACTGCTTTTGCGGCTTCTGGGAATCCGGCTCTTCGCCTTCGACCGGAGCGGTGTTAATGCTCCTCGACTGCAGGCGCTGCAGTTCTTCGAGCCGTTCGCCTTTGACGATCTCGGGATCAAGCCGCTCGTTAGGATTCTGCGCCAATGCACGCGCGGCTTCGCTTGCGGCTTGTGCCTCGCGGGCTTCCTTCGCAGCGATGCTTTCGGCGTTGCGCACCATTTCGCGGTCTTGCGCAACCTGCTCAAGCGAGGTCGGATCAGCCGATCCAGCTCGTTCGTCGCGGATCTCCTGCTCGATGGCGCGGTTGCGGATCTCGCGAGCGAGATCGGCCTCAAGCCGCTCGGCCGCCTCGATCTCCTGGGCGCGATGGATCAAAGCTTCGGCGCGTGCGCCGGCAATCCGATGGGCCTGGTCTTCGCTGATATGCGTGACGCCACCTTCCTGCAGGGATTTGAGATCCGTCCGGATCGCAAGCAGCTCCATGGTGGGCGCTGCGCGCCGTAAGAACTCCGCTTTGGTCTGGCCGTTCATCATCGCCGCGGTCTTGTTAACGGTCTCGTTGATCTCTTTTAGGTTTTCCCGCATTTGGTCCGCGGTGGCATCTGAACTCATTTGAACACCCTTTCCATCTCGAATAGCGACCACAACAGTACCGGATCGGAAGGCTTGCGTCATCCGATCAATGAATTGACTCACTATCGCGTTATTCGGCTGAGAAGCAGCGGCCGAGCGCCAGTCCCGAAGGCCTGTCTGGGTGGCCTGCAGCTGGCGCGGCGAAATCGGAATCTTTATCGGGTTGGCCTTTGCGCGGTTGATCCGCTGGCGGGCTTTTTCGATGACGTGCGGGTTTGCACGGGTATAGGCGCGGTCCCGCGCCTCCCGTCCCGGCCGTGGCTTTTCGGCCGTGGCCACAATCGCCTTGTCGCGCGGACCATAGCTTTGCGAAGACGCTCGATAGGCCGCGGAGGTCGCGACGATTTTCATGCCTTGCGCTTGTGCGTGCTGGGCATAGAGCGCGCGCCATTCGCGAAGCTGGGCCGGGCCTGGTCGCAAGCGCTCACCGTCCTCACCCTTCACGGCGACGACGGCATGGACATGTATGTGGCCGCCCTCCTCGGCCATGTCGGCATGCATGCCGAAGGCGAATTTGTGATTGGGGAACTGCTCATGCAGGAACCCACGTGCGGCCCTTACCAGAGCTTGCCTGTCCTCGCCCGCCTTGGCCGACAGGATCATGTGCATGGTGTCGCGAGGCTTGTAGGAATTCAGGGTCTTGTCCCAGGACTGCGCGGTCTGCCGAACCGCCTCCTCAGACGCGATCGTGGCGCCGTCGGCGCCGATCGCGGCTCCGTCATGGGTAAGTCGCGAGAGCTGGAACACAACACCGGCTTTGCCGTGGCTGGGTTCCCCAATCGGCTTCACCGAAACGGCATCCCGCTTGACACCAAGCGCCTCGGAAATCCGCGAGGCGATCATGGCCCGGGTTGGTGCCGAGAACTGGCGATCATGCTGGCGCCGATCGGAAAGGTGAAAGCGATGCTTCACCTTCTTGTCCCCGTTCTCGCTCTCCACGACGCTGTGTCCGGCCATTGTCGAGACAACACGCGCGACGCTCGATCCGTCCTGCAATGTGTCGATGCGATAGGCGAAACCGTGGCCGGCGAAACCGGCCTGAACTGCCTGTGAAAGGCGCACGGCACTCTCCTCCCCTGCCAGCGAAAGCCGGAACGTCGCCACATCCTCGCTTTCCCGCCGCTTGTCGAAGCCCTTGCCCCACTGTTTCATTTCCTCGGCAACGGCCCCCTGCGTTGCGAGGATGCGCGCATCATGCGTTTCGAGCGCGACGCCCTCCTTCTGGATATACTGACCGATAGCGGCTGCCCTTGCGACGCCGTGCCCGTAGGAAATCACCTTCAGGACCGCCGGCTGATACCCGGCCGCCAGCTTGTCGGCAGCCGCCCTCGGCGCAAATCCGCCGGCGAGCTTCCGCCGATTCGTTGGCAGGGGGAGGTTTAGTCGCCCGGCTTTACCCCGCGGCGGCTCGAGCTCCCGGGGAGACGAGCGCGGCACCGGCGGTTCCGGGGACCGGCTTCCCCCGAAACCGCCCGCCTCCTTCCGGCCGCGAACCGTGAGCAACCAATCATCGTCATTTGCAGCGAGTGACAACATGGCCCGATTGCGGCGCTTGCGGTTCTCGTCTTCAAAAGCTGCGCTCGCGCGAATCCGATCGGCTATGGCCTGTATGGACGACTGGTCGAGGTTCACGCGCTCTCACCATCCAGCAGATGCGCCGCCTTCCGAAGTTTCAGGCCATGGGCGATCGTCATCGCCGTCAATTCGGCGTCGACGGCTTTCACCCTCTCATCCAGTGCTTCCCATATCGGCAACGCCGCCTCCATGGGGACGGCGTGGCCGGAATGAATGGCATGGAGAAGCTGGCTGAGGTTTCGGCCGACCATCCGCACTTGCGAGGCCAACGCCGCGACAGTGCGTGAATTCTCAGCCGACAGAGCGGGACCGACATTCAGGCTGGCCCGGATAATGCGCCGCAACGTCTCCGCCCGGTCAAGCTGGAACACCTTGCAGGCCTCGTCCAGGAGCGCGCCCGCCTCCGGCCCGAGATCGATCCGGGAGCGCTTTCGAGTGTCTTTCTGGGCAGCGATAGCGTCCAAAATTCCTCGCCATGGCGGATGGGCCTCCCGTCGAAGACGGTCCAGGTCAAAGCGAAGCGACGACCTGCTCAGCCAATTTGGACCCAAATTGCGTATCTTGTCAATTCACTAGACAACATTATAATAACTAAATGACTCGTCAATCCATCACCTTTTATGCCTCTCGAAACATTGCACCGATGCGCAAATTCATATTATCACGTAGACACTTATGTGCCTTCACACCTTGTCGCATCGGCGCATAGGCATAATGCAAGAAAGTCACTTTGGCGCCAAAGCGCAGAGGCGATTTGACGCCAAAGTGACACGCGAATATTGGGAGAAAAGATGCCGGAACAACGCGCGGTGCAAATCACAGTGGCCTCCCCTAAAGGCGGGGTCGGCAAGACCATGACCACCATCCTGCTCGCTGGCGAATTCGCCGCCGCCGGTCATCGGGTGACGGTGCTGGACACCGATCCGCAACTGTCCGCGGTGGAGTGGAGCAAAAACAGTCGCCGCGCCGGCTACGCTCTTTCAAACATCGACGTCATCCCCATCGGCTCGACCGACGAACTGATCGATCGGCTGGCGCAATCCGACACCGAGGACCTGCTGCTGGTGGATGTGCAGGGCACGGCCGTGGCCGCACTTGGCCCGGCCGTCGCCAACGCCGACTTCGTGTTGATTCCGACGAAAGCGCATGTCTTCGATGTCAAGCAATGCCTCGGTCTGATCCGGCACATCCGCTCACTTGGCGGACGCCACCGCGAAATTCCCTACGCGGTGATGCTCAACATGGTTTCGGGGATCGAGCACAACACGATGGCCTTCCGCACAGCCATCCAGCTGCTGCGGCAGGCCGACGCCAGCGTGCTTGAGACCTTTCTGTCGCAGCGGCCGACCTTCGCCTCGATCGCAACGGCCGGGACGCTTTACGAAGTGCAGCCTGTGAACAAAGCCGTCGAAGACGCTCGCGACCAGACGAATGCCCTGACTGCCGAGATCATCGGCAAACTGAACGGAGCCACCACGCCATGAACGAGAAAAGCGATCGGACCGCAAACCAGTTGCCGCTGCCCGCCTTAAAACCGCGTGCACGTTCGGATGATCCGTTCTCGCGCAACATGGCTGCCATAGTGGAATCCAGCATCAGCGAAACGGACAGCCTGGAGGAGCAGACGAGACCCCAGTCTGCCAGAGCGGCGAAAGCGAAGCTCGAAAGGCCAAAGGCAGACGGCGAGACAGCCCGGCTGCACACACGCATTCCGGTCTCGCAGATGATCGAGCTGCAGGTCCATTGCGCGCGCAATAGGACAACCATGCAGGAGGTGGTGCAGGACCTGATAACGGAATTCCTTGCTCGGCAGCCGAAGTAGCCAGACGCGCTGATTAGCGTCGATTTTCGTCACGACCAACCGCGTATGACTCGGCGAGGCTTCGCTACATCTCTGCGGGGAAGGCCATCACAGATGCCGCTGAACGACTGACGTACGGTTCCATCCATCACGCGAGTGAATCGATCGGCGTCCGCTGATTCAAACCAATCATTGGACGCGCGCGTCCGGCTGCGCGATTCTGTCCGCCATGATCGCGCAGCACTATCGCCTCTATATCGAACGCCGCGATGCGGATCGGAACATGGCGCGCTTCTATGCGCTGTCGATCAAGGAGACTCTGTTCGGGCAGACCTGCCTGGTCCGCCGTTGGGGTCGGATTGGAACCAACGGCCGCACGGTACAGCACTCCTTCGATACCGAGGGCGAAGCCGTAAGGCTTTTCCTCGAGCTGCTGCGTGCCAAGCGGATGCGCGGCTATCAGCCGAGGTCCGCCTACCCGACGCGCAGAAGCGATCTCGTCTGGTTGACGGGGCAGCCGCTGGGACGAGCTGTCGGGCTTTGGGTCAAGCGAGGAATTCGACGGCGTCGACGATGATTTCGGCGCTGTAGCCGCTCGATGCCCGCTCTATCCGTCCGCTTCAAGGAGTGGATACGCGCACGCACCCCGACGGACATGCCCTTGACGCTTCTGCAACGTCACCTTGATGCGCGGCCATTCGATGTCCTGCTCGTGTAGCGGTTTCGCCTTGACCACCATGCCGTCGACCGGCCGGGCGAGATGTCGCCAGCCGGAAGTCAGCGATCTTGACGCTGCCATAGATCGACAAGTTCGGGGCCGTCGCCGATGTTGCATTCAGCGCTCCCGCCGCCCGCGCCAGCGCAGGTGAAAAACAGGGCAACTCCTGCCCCCTGGGACTTAACGCTTTGCTTTCCGCCAACCAGCGGCCACCGCCTCTTCCTCGCTGCAGAACCACCGCTCTCCCTTGCTGGTCGTGATCACGGTGCGATCGTAATACTGTTGGCCGGGCATGTGATAGATGTGCTCACTGCGAGCGTTGATGTTGCCCTTGATGTTGCAGGCACTGGGCGACGCAGCGAGCAGCGGAGCGATCGCCGATGGCTGTTCATTGTCGGCGCGATGCTCGGCACGCCAATCCCAAGGCGCTTCAAACGTTCCTGCCCAGATGCCAACCTTTGCCGCCTTAGCCTTCTCCTGTAGCCTGGCGTAGGCACCTTGGCTGTATTTCGGCCAATCAAGAGCTTGGCCGTTCTCGACCATCCAGACGGCGACGCTGACCCCATCGGCCCGGCTACAATTGCCGACATAGCGGCCGTAGCGATCCCATGACACAAACATGCACTGGGTTGGTCGGGAGGCGGCGAGAAAGGCATCGAGAGCGGCGGCAGACTTGACGCCACATTGATACTGGAAGCCATTGGCGTCGTCGCACTGCTGTGCTGACTCCGGTGCATCGATACCCTTGAAGCGAATGCGCTCGCCATGGATCTCGATCGTGTCGCCGTCGATCACAGAGGAGACGCCAGCAATTGCCACCGGGCTCGGCCTGATTAAATTCTGCAGATTGATGTCCGGCAGCAATCCGCTGCTATGCATGACAAACTGAGACACCAAAGCGGAAGCCGCAGCTACGGTCACCCAGACCAGCCGCATCGGCACGTTGGACCAGCGTCGTACCAGCGAGCGTCTTGCGCCAGTGCGCTTGCGCCACGGGCTCGACCGATCATCGTAGCGGGATTTATCCAAGCCCCTTCTCCCCGGCGGGGAGAATGCGCTCTGAATACACGGAAAGTCCAGAATCTTATCGGAGCCGCTCAACGGCTCGCCCGTCGTGAAGTAGAAGGGACGTTGCCGCTCTATCTGTCATGAGACGGCTCTGGATTTGCTCAGTCGGGCGGCACCATGGCGAGCGCGCACGAGAGTGGGCAAGGCTCGTGCAGCGACCGGCGCAGCAGGCCGCACGGAGGAGCCGAAACGCGTCAGCATTTTGGTGAGGCCGTCCGGCCTTGCGGCGGCCCGAAAAGCCGTAGGCTCAGGTGGGAACAGAGGGGGACACCGGACGATAGGGGCCCGCCTCGGTTTTGCGATGCCGACGGAGCAGCACGTCCGAAAGGCGACGCTTCTTGCTCCGTCCGTCTGCCGGCGTTCGTTTGGGAACGGCCGAAGGCCCCGCCTTGCGGCGGAGCCCTCGTCGAGGCGATCAGTCCCGGTTGGGGCGAGACCAGATCAGTTGCAGGCCTTCCTCGCCTTCCACCTCGATCAGGGTGGCGTAGATCGGAGCGGGGAAGCTCGGGTCGTCCAGCTTGACCGAGAGGTAGTCGCGGCCCTCGTTGGAGACCTTCTGCCAGGCGGCTCCGAGATCGACGCTACCCGAGTAGACGCGGAAGTGAGGGCCTTTGTCGGAAGGGTTCTCGACGCGGATCAGCTTGGCTTTGACGTTGAGGTTGAGGGTCTTGATCGCTCCGGAAAAGCCGGAGTTGCCGTTTGAGGTGAAAGTGCCGATGGTAGCCATTTGTCGTCTCCTTGAGTTTCTCGGGCCGCGACCACCGCGACCTCGATGGCGGTCGAAAGACCGGAGGCGATCGGCCCGCACCCACCGGGGTCCCCATTGCGCGTGCGCAATGGGGTGGTCCTTAGGGCCGGAACGACAGTGAAGGGCAGCCAGGGCGCGGCTTTCTTGTTCCGCGCGGAATGATGGCGAAGCCAGCAGGGGAAGAAAGTCGCGACCGGCTGTTGCGGGCTTGAGAACGAGGCGGAGCGAAGCGAAGACGGCCTTCGGTCAGACCAGCCACATCGAGGACGCAGGTGGTGCGCCCCTTCATGAAACCGCGGCCACGGACGACAGGCGAAGCCTATCGGCATGATAACCGCAACCGCAGCCACGGTGGGGCGCCATCAAGCCCGGCCGTCCACGTCACGCGTCATTGCAGAACGACGGCCCATAGCCGGAAAGATGCGCCAGCCTCCTCATATCGGTCGAACGACGACGAGGCCGATAGGCGAAACAGCAGCCAAGCAACCTGCAGCTTCAAGCAGGAACGCCCCTTGACGGTCATGGACATAGGCATCTCGGACATGGCGCCGGCACGGGCCGGCTGATTGGCTCCGGCCCCTGGGTTACCGCTCTGACAGGGGCCAGCCGCAAGGCGGGGCCTTCAGCCTGATGTGCAGCCCGGTGTGCTGAAGCCAACGACACTTTCCAGGCTGGACGATCACACGCCGCACGTCCCTTCACATTCATTTGGCAACAAGTCGAGCTGGCCTGTGCCGTCGACAAACCGACTTCGCCAAGGGGAACGCCGGATCGGTGCAGAAAGACCTCGCCGCCGATACCGCGCTGCGCCGGTGCGAGTTGCCTGGTCAACGTCGACAGCACCGGGGACATGCCTCGGCGTCATTGTCACGCATGGATCGTAGAGAGGCTGTAGGCTGGGGCAACCGATGCAGGCACTTTTGGGCGGATTCCGAGCCATTGAGTGGCGACCGGATGCTGCAGCGAGCGCCAGCGCGTGAGGCTAGCCGGCGCGGGGATCGTTTCGATCCGCCGGCTGTGGTCGCGCACTGCCAGCGGGTCATGCCGATCAAGAGATTGGCGCGCCGGTCGACGGTGCGGGTAATAGAAGGAATTGATGCCCAACACTTGCCCTCGGCGAGCGTCGAGGAGATTTCGCGCAAATTGCCAGCCGAGACAAACCGGAAACGGGCAGCACATTCGGCGCCATACCTAGAGACAGCGACGGGTTTCCAGCACGCATCGGCGAATATAGTGCAATCCAGCCGCCCGAAATGCCAGGTGCCGCCATCAGGGCGAGCGCGCTCGATTGCACTCCCCCGCCGGGGCTGAGCACGCGAAGGCGGATGATCAGGGAGGGCTCGGCGCCCTCCCCTTGCAATAGCGGAGCGCGTAACGTCAGGCCGCCCTCCCCAATTCTTTCGCCTGCGGCTGGAGTTCGTGGAGATAATTGACCGCGCGTTGCGCGTGGGCGGCTGCCTGGAAGATCGCCCGCTTGTCGCCGCCCAGCAAGCTGGCCCACCCCTGAATGTAGGCCGCATGTTCGGGCCTCGGCTCGAGTTCGGGGACGATATCGAGATCCGCGCAGAGCATGGCGGCGCCAAGCTCGACGAGCAATTCTTCGCGCGCGCGGTCCGTGCGGTCTTTGTGGTAACGGCTGAGGTCTCGGTTCAGTCGATGGGGAGCCGCCGTCCAGTGCAGGGTTTCGTGCGCGCGCGTAGCGACGAACGAAGCCATGTCCCGGAAAAATTCCGGGGACGGTAGCTGCACATGATCGGAAGAGGGAGAATAATAGGCCTTGTCTCCGCCATACCGCACGACCGCTCCAGTATTGTCGAAAAAGCGATCGGCATGCTCGATGCGCTGGACAGGATCGGTAACAGGATCGGGCGCCGCGTAGTAGTGGGCCGGCAGACCCTCGATCTGGTCGGCGCAGAATACCGTATAGGCTTTCAGGAACGGAATGCCCCGTTCGACTTCTTCGCCATGAGCATCGGTTTCGGTCCTGGTGAAGCGGCTGGCATAAACCACCGTTGAGCCGGTTTCCCCCTTGCGGACATGACCCCCCAGTTCGACGCTCTGCTTGAAGGTTATCCACGTCGGAGAGACGAAGCCTTTCGAAGCGGCCTCCGACCAGAGAAGCAAGGTATTGATGCCCTGATACGGAAGGCCATTGTGGCGTAGCGGGCGCGTGATGCGACCCTTCGCATTGCCCACGCTCCACGGCCTCACCCATGGGCGCACACCCTTTTCCAGGTCCGCGACGATGCGATCGGTGATTTTCGCGTAGATGTCGACGCGGGGCGGGTTGCTCTTCTTGTCCATTTCAAACCTCCATTCGAGGCCGCGCCGATCGCGGCCGTCACGAGGTCCGCACGCGCAGGACCGCAGGTCCGCGAACCCGCGGAGGATCGATGGGGAAGCTGAGGACCATCGCTTGCGGGCCGCAACGTCAGTGGAGGACGGCGCAGCCGTTTCGCGGGACGAGCACCGGAGCAGGACCATCATTCGTGACGGCCGCGATCGGCGCGGTCTTAATGACTTGCCGTGTCGATCTTTGAGTCGGGTGCCTTTGGCACACGCAAAGAGGCCGGCTCCCGAACGGACACCAGCCTCAGTATGAGAAGATCGGGCGGAGCCGAAGCTCCGCCCAATGGCATTAGCCAAGGGCCGCCATCTGGAGATCGGCTGCCTGCCGGTTGACGGTCTGGCCGGGGTTCTCGGTCTGGCGTTCGTAGGGCTTCCAGCTCTCGCCGACGATGTGCTCGTAGGCGGTAACGGCGCCCTCGGCGGCCATGCGCAGGGCATGTGCCTGAAGGCCCATTTCGGCGGCGAATTCGCGCTTGCGCTGGGCCTTGCTGTCGAAGCCGACCGGACCGTCAATGTCCTCGTCGCGGGTGTCATTGGCGAGCTTGGCCGTGGCATCCTTCGCCTCGGTAACGGCCTTCGAGTAGAACTGGCCTGCTCCAAAGGCGGAGCCGACATGGGACCCGACGATTCTTTGCAGGTGGATTTGCATGGCCTTTTCGGAAAGGCCCTCGGAGAGCGTATCGGCGCTTTCGATCAGACTGCGCTCGTGGAATTCACGGATGCCGTCGCTGTCGAGGACGCAGAGGCCGAAGCTTTCGGAAATGAGGGTGGCCTGGCGGCCATCCGGGCAGCAGAGCCGGACCATTTCGAGGGTGGTGCCCTTGCGGAGCTGGACGACGCGGGCCTTGGTCTTGGTGGAGCGGGTTGAACTGGACATTGAGCTTTCCTTTCTAGCGATGCCCTTCAGGTGTTCCGGCCCTTGCCGGTTTTCCCTGCGGGTGCGGTCAAAAGGAACCGGCGAAAGCTGGACGCTTCAGGGTCCGGAGCCTGCCAGGCGAGCGAGGTTGGCTTGCGGACAAGCGGGGCCAGTTCTTCACTGGCCCTGCGCAGGACGCGGGCCAGCCTTGCCGAGATCGGCGGGTTCCGGCCGCTCCGCGGCGCGATAGCGGCCTTGAAGCGGACAGCCGCGGGTTCAGACCGCAGCAAACCCGCGGGGAAGACCGGCAAGGGGATGGCACGGATACCGGCATGCGGGAGGAAAAGCACCCGGTCGACCCGCGCTGCCATGCCATCGCACGGCCTGCCCAATGCCGCCGGGCGTCCGCGGTTTGAACGCCGGCTGCTGCTGGTATAGATGAGCTGCGCCGGTCCGCCGCGTGGATCAGATCTTTGGCCTGCACGTCAGACTTAAAGCGCACCGTATTCAATCCCGAGGCGAGGGCAGCGTTGGCCGATCACAACGACGACCACGTCTATGACGATACGACAGGGGAATGGCGACCAGCCTCGGAAAGGGCTGCCATTAAAGCTTGTGCCGGAAGCATTGAAGTGCGCGACGCCGCCGGCACCATGCTGGCCGACGGCGCCTCCGTCGTCCTCGTCAAGCCTCGAGGTCAAGGGGGTGCCGGCCAGACCCTGAAGAGGGCACGGTGATCCATGCGAAGAGCTGCGCGGTGATCGGGGACAGACATTATGTGTCCCTCCGCTGCCAATCCATGAAGCTTGATGGCCCGCCAGAGACACGGTGGCGTGCAACATCGATGACGAATCCAAAGCGGCCGACATGATATTCGTCGGTCGCAACGAGAAAGCGACGTTCCTCAGTGCCCGGTCCGCGCTTGCCGCCAGGGGTCGCGATAATTTCGGTGAACCCGGCCTGGTGCTCGCAACGGATCGCCGACACCACGACCCAGTCATCGGCATGCTTCTCGAAAAATGCCCGCTCGTCCTTTTTCGCCGATTGGCCGGCTTCGAGCGCCCTCCCGTGGATCGCCTCCCAGGCATCCGGGTACCAGTCGCGGATGGTCCTTGCCGCACAAGCCTTCTCGAAGTCCGTGAAGAGCTGCGGGAAAGCCTGGGCGACGGCCGCCCAATCGCAGTCCTCCTCATACCAGCCGCCATCGGAGCGGAGCAAGTCATGGACTTTGCGATTTCGCTCCGCCGACAGATGGAACCCGCCATGGCCTGCCGTCGAGTGAGCCACGACGCCCTCGGCATAGACGGTCGCTCCCTGCGAAGTTCCCCATGGTGTGTGGGCGCGGGAGTGGATCTCGCGACGTCCGAGCGCTGCGCGCTGCCGCTGGTGGAGGGCGTTCTCCTCGACATGCGCGCGAAACGCCGCCTTGTCGGCAAGCTCACCGGCATCGCCGTAGAAATCGCTGCGCGTCCATTCGGCCATGGGACGGCGGATACGCCAGCCCGTGACAAGATAGTGCCGGCCATCGCGGGCTGGAGCCATGGCGAAGGCGTGCTCACCGACAAGGGCAACGCAAAGCCCGTCGGCGCTTCGGCCAAAAGAAACTCCCGGAAAACCGGGGGTTTCGACGTCATGGGTTTCAGAAGTTCGCGCAGTCATGCCGCCGTCCTCCCCTCTACAGCAACCACAGCTACGGTGTCGGCCGTGACTTGCTGCAACACGGCGTTCGGATAGCCGTGGCGAGTAAGCCATTCCTCGGCAGCCATGCGATTGGCGGCAAGATGGATAAGCTCCGAATCGTCGCCGGCGCGGTCGAGAACGAGAACCGTGCCGATGGACGGCCGCTCCTTGGCCGAAAACTTCAGGTCGTTGTTCACCGAAAACGTCTGGTGGACGCGCAACACAATGGTTCCATGACTGCCATAGTCACCCTTGTGCAGGGCGATCGAGGCGGGCAGCGTCGTACTGCCGACGCGGGTCTCGGCCTGTTTGCGGATCAGGCTGCCGCCACCGTTGCGATTTTCCCAGGCTGCGACCTTCTTGCGATGCCGCTCTGGCGGGCGTGGGGATCCGTCGGAATAAGTCACGATCGAACCGAGGGGAACGAGGTCATAGATCAATTGAGCCGACATGATGGTCTCCTTGTTGCTCATGGTGGAAACAGAACCGCCGCCGGTGATGTGCCGGCGGCGGAATGATCGTTCTGAGGGAAAGGTAGGCTGAGCCGCCTACTCGGCGGCCACCTTGTAAGGCTCGATCTGTTCGTCCGCGAGGTCCTCCTCCCGCGGAGCGGAATCCTCGCCGACGTCGTCATGCGCGGGCTCAACAACCGCATCGCCGTCGAGCTCGTCCTGGTGCTGCGGCGTGTCGTCGTCAGGCTGTTTTCTGGCCTCGTTCTTCTTCAGCCAGGAGGTCAGCTTTTCGGGAGCGGGCGCAAACAGCGCCGACGGGTGGACGAAGCGGCCTTCCTTGAAATGCTCGACCAGGGCCGCACGGGTGTCCTTGACCTTCTGACGGGGCGGGACGGATGTATCCGCGCAGGCGGCTTCCAGAGCCTGCCGCGATAGGCATGACAGGAAATCCTCCGTCCCCATGTTGGCCAGGAAGTTGTCGGCGGCGATGACGTCGCCGGCGACACGGGCGACAACGCCGCTGTCCGAGCGATTCTCCCTGCAGGACAGAACGTCGATCAGCAAGGACCGCACGGCAATGCGCAGCGTGTCCATGTCGAACTCGAGCTTGCCGTCGTGGTCGAACAGGCGCGCGGCATGTTCGCCGAGGCCTGCGGCCCCGTAATAGGAGATGTCGCGGGCACCAGATGCCACCGCCACATTCTGGCCGGCGAAGGCGAGAACAAGCAGCGCCATCAGCGTGTCGTCCCCGATCGGTGCGCGCGACAGCGCCTCGTGCAGCGCGTCTGTACGCAGGTCGCCGATCATCTCAATGCCTTTGCGCGTCACGTCCGGACGGGGCTTTGCCGCAACGACGATATCATCGCCGTCGGTCACGACATCGGCGCCATTCTCGCCCCTGGGCTTTTTGGCCGCCGGCATGCGGTACGCGACCGACTGCACCTTGCCTTCGCGGTCGAGATACATGGCAGTGTGATCGGACTTGGACGGCTTGCCGTACACACGCTCGGCCTTGGGCGGCAGCTTCGGCTCGCCCCACTGAGCGGCTTCCACGATCACGCCACGCTTGGGCACAGTGTTTGCCATCCACTCCTGCTGCGCGCCAAGGAAGGCCTCGACATCCGTCGTATAGCGGCTGTCCTCGTCGGCCGGAGCGAACAGGTCCTCGACCCAGGCAATGCCGTAGGCCCGGGCGAGATCGTCACCGAAGCTGGCGTCGCGCGCGTACATGCGACGCTTCGTCAGGCCCTGCGCCACGCTCCACCACGACACCTGCGGATCGGCCTTGGACGGCTTGTGCTTCTTCCAGACCTCCTTTTGCTCATCAAGCGAAGCCGACGCGATGGTGCGCAACTGCTGCTCGTTGGGCATGTCGCCCTTGGCCATCTGGTCGAGCATAGCCGGCAGAACGTTGGCGAGCAGGCGCAGCTTCCTGATCTGGCGGACGGGAAGCGCCAAAGCGACGGCGATGGCTTCTTCGGTCCAGCCCAGTGCAACCAGACGTTCGATCGCTCGCCATTGGTCGACGGGATTGAGCTGTTCGTGCGCCAGCGTCTCGGCCAGCGACCGCATGGCGCCACCATCCTCGGCCCTGTCGATCACCAGGACGGCGATCTCTTCCAGACCGGCCGCAATCGCCTGCTTCACCCGGCGATGGCCGGCATCGATGACGTAGCCATTTCCGCCTTCCGTCTCCAGCGCCACGACAGGCGGCTGCACGATGCCGACGGCGCGAATGGTGGCCAGCAGCAGCGCGTCGGCCTGCGGACTGGACTTCGAGCGTCGCGCCTTGTCAGGGTTATCCTTCAGCGCACGCGGATCGACAAACTTCAGTTCCATGGAGATGCTCCTTCAAGGGGTTTGCGGACACCGCCGTTCGTTCGCTGTGTCCTTCCTCGTCTTCTTCCCGAAGACATCCCCCGGCCCGCGGAGCGGACGGGCCGGTGCAATTGCGGCCGAGCATCCCTGCCCGGCTGGCCGAGCGGGCTCTTGGGCCCTGCGCAGGACGACGCGGCCGGGATTGCGAGCGGCGCGGTTGAGCGCCAGCGTCAGCGGCTCGCCCGATCTGCGAGCGGGTTTTATTCCTCCTCCGTTTTCCTTTCCTCATCCCTGCGACATAGACCGGGGTATGGAGATAGACGGAAAATTTTGCACGCCAAACCGAAGGTTAACGTCTTTGAACCTACGGACGCCGCAAGGAGCCCTCCAGCGGCTCGAAGCTGTCGGGCTGTGATCATGACGTCACCCATTCATGGTCAGAAGGTCAGCTACAAACTGGTGCAGGACAAAAGTTCCAGAAGACGTCGAGCGGCGAACTCCGAACCATCTGATGGAGGCTAACAGGCAGTCCATCTCAACCCTTCCATAGAGTTGAGCGAAGCCGCGCGCTCGAACTCAAAACGATATCGGGCCTTAGCCCAAGCATTGCTTTCCCTGATCGCAGGATAGGCGCAGATGGCCAGCCGCGCCATTTCCTCAACCCGGCTCGCTCCATCCTGGTCACGGCTGTTTTCGCCCACTTCGTTGAGCGCTTGCCGAACGCAGCCTATGCTGTCTTGTCGACATCAATCAGCCCTCGCAGGTCGGTGGACGGTTCTCTGTCTCGGCGCGGCGGCTCCCGTGGCGACAGCCCACCAGGTTTTTGTTCTATGTTTGTTGTTTCTGACGAGAAACCCGGCTGCTGACGGGGGACCCCGGTATTGTCCCATTTCGGGACCAAAGTGCTGGCATTGCTCTTGCTTCGGACGTAGTGCCGGTTGATCCCGGTCCTGATCGCCTACTTTGATCAGGTGTAGGCTCGCCGGGCTTGAGGTGGTTGGGGTTTCTTCGCCCGGCGAGTTCCGCCACGCTAAGAACAAAGGCCGGCGCCCTCGCTGAAGCTTATCCGAATGGCGCCGGCCACGGGCGGGATTGGAATCCGCCGCGCCTTGACACAGCTGGGTCGTTACATAGCGTCAGGTGGTGCGGACGCTTTGGGTTTCCGCTTCGCAGGTGCCTTCTTGGCTGGTGCGACGGGTTCAGCCTTGCGGCCAAGCCCGATGGACTTCGCCAGTTGCGAGCGCTGGGCGGCGTAATTCGGGGCCGTCATGGGATAGTCGCGCGGCAAGCCCCACTTCTCGCGATAGGCGTCCGGCGTCAGACCGAAGTCCGTGCTAAGGTGCCGCTTCAAGGATTTGAACTTCTTGCCGTCTTCGAGGCAGATAATGAAATCTGGCGTCACCGACTTCTTCGGGTTGACCGCGGGAGTTTGCGGCTCAACGACAGGCGCGATCGGCGTACCAAGCCCGGACAGAGACTTGTGCACGGATGCGATTAGTTCAGGCAGACCGGTTGCCGGCACAGGGTTCTTACTTACGTAGGCGGACACAATCTCCGCAGTAAGCTCGGCTAGTTCGGCGGGGAGTTGGTCGGATTCTTTTGTCAATGTGTCGGTCCTTTTGTCTGATTTGTCTCATCTCTATTTGAGCACTGTCCAGTACGCAACCGGGCCTGATCTATTCTGAGCCAATGATGGCGGCCGGCTTTGCGGCGGGCCATCCCGCAACGGATCGATAGCAGACTGAATTTAGGCGGCTATGGTGTGAACGCGGAAGTCGGGTCAGATCCGCTTGAAGTCCTTAAGCCCTAGGCGTGTCCGCTGGCCTTCCGCGAAGGCAAGGGCGACCGATTCTAGGTCGAATGATCGGGTAAGTTCTTCGCCGTTCCCAACAACACGGACGAACCACTCGCCCATGGCCTCGACTATCTCGACGGACGTGTGGTTCGCGCAGCCTTTGGTGTCGTCCATCGCAACTGCCTCGTGTCTGGATGGGGACAAGACGAAACAATATGATTGCTCGCCTCTCAAGCGCTAAAAGGCCGGCGCCTGCTTTTGCGGGGGGCTCTGGCAGGCGCCGGCCGGACGGTCCAATCAGGTCCGCCGCGATGATCCAGTTAGCTGATTCTTGACGTTACGTCATGTGGTCTGGCTGGCCGGACCCGAGTATGACCCAAACGTGGCATCAACATGGGTAAGCAGTACGGCGCACCTCCTGCATCGCCTGCACCGAGCGGCCTTGAACCTTTGCCCCCGGTCAATGGCTGACAATGATCGGCAGCGTGTATCGAGCCTGCTACGCGGCAGCACGCTGATCCCGGCCATCAGTCAAGGACGCGAGATCGGTTTCGATTTCCGCAAGCTGCCGGCGCTTCTCGGCCAGTTCACCAGATAATCCGAACTCGCCGCCCTGACGACAGCGATAGGAGATGAGCCTGCGCTCGGCATCCTCAAGACGCTGGCGGTATTGTACCTGCTCGCCCTCGAAGCCGGCCAAGGCATGCTCGAGGCGAGAAATCGCACCAAGCGGCGTGGTGGTCACCGCGAGCTCAATCTCATGATCGACGCCGGTGCGCACCAGCATGGTGGCATAGCGGTAGCCGTCCTTGCCGAAACGCTCGCCGGAATATTCGAAATTGAACCCGCCGATGCAGGCTATAGGGGTTTTGCCTTCCTGGTGAAGCTGCACGAGAGTCAGGATTTCCTTCATCAGCGCGCGACCAGCGAGTTTGCGCTCAGTGAACGCCTCGCCCCCAACCACCATGCTGAACCCGTCGCCGGTCGTCGGCACGAGGCGCTCGATATCCTTTCCGACCTCGCCGATGCGCCGGGTCGAGTATTCGATATCGCGCTCGGCATCGCGGATCTGCCGTCGAACGGCGTGCTCATCATCGATGTGGGCCGCGCGAAGGCGCTCCAGACGGGCAATGTCTGCCTCCAGACCTGCCTTCTGCATCAGACGCGGATCGCCCGAGGCGATCGCCTTGGCCATGGCGAACTGGTTGGCCTGCCCCTCACCCATATCCTCCAGCCGCCGAATGGACGTGTCACCGGACAGGGCGGCCGCGATGAACCGGGCCTTGCGCTCGTTGTTCTGCCACATCTGGGCGTCCATCGATCCCTCCGTGGCGTAGGCGAAGATATCGATGACATCGTGCTGGTTGCCCTGCCGCAGGATACGACCTTCGCGCTGCTCGATCTGGGAGGGAAGCCACGGCACATCGAGATGATGCAGCGCCTTGAGGCGAAGCTGCGCGTTGACGCCGGTGCCCATCGTGTCGGAGGAGCCGATCAGAAACCGGATTTTTCCAGCGCGCACGTCTCCGAACAGGCGCTGCTTGGCCTCCGACTTCCTGAAATCCTGCATGAAGGCAATTTCCGATGCCGGAACGCCCCTGCGGACCAGCTCGTCGCGAATCCAGCGATAGGCCGAGAAGCCTCTGGTCTTCTCGACGCTGATCGTGCCGAGATCGGAAAAAATCATCTGCGCTGCGCCGGCAAGCTCGAACGGCTTGCCGTCGGCGCGGGCATAGCTGCTTTGCGCTGTTTCTTGCCAGATACGGAAGGCATTGCCGATCAGGGCGTTGAGCTTGTTGTCCGGCTCATTGTCATCGTCCGGATCGACCAGCCGCAGGTCGATCGCGGCGTGCCGGCCGTCGGTGATGACCGAGAGCAGGATGTCGTCACCAGGTTCTGCCGGACGGTCGCGTTCCTCGATGGCCTTGATGCGGGCATCGAGCACCATCTGGTAGCGCCTGAAGGCCGCGGACGGCTTGGCGGTGATGATCTGACGTGCGCCGGTCGAAAGCGCCGGCACCTTCACATAGTCCCGCAGGTCTTGCGGCATCACCACATCCGCGAAGGAGCGGAACATGGCGATCAGCTCCGGCACGTTGACGAAGGTTGCGAAGCGCGTCACCGGCTTGTATTTGCCGGATGGCTGCAATTCGAGTTCAGTCGTGACGTCGCCGAAGGTCGAAGCCCAGGCGTCGAACTCGTGCAGGCCGCGCTGAAGCAGCGCCTCGTAACCGAGATAACGCTGCACCGAGAACATCTCGCCAAGCGTGTTGGTGATCGGCGTGCCGGAGGCCAGCACGAGCGCCCGGCCCGGATTCTTCGTCTCGACGAACCGGGATTTGACATAAAGGTCCCAGGCCCGCTGCGAGCCGTTCGGATCGACGCCCTTGAGTGTCGACATGTTGGTGGCGAAGGAAAGCTTCCTGAACTCCTGCGCTTCGTCGACGATGATCTGATCGACGCCGATCTCGGCGATGGTGAGCAGGTCGTCCTTGCGGGTCGCCAGCGCCTCCAGCCGTTCCCTGAGCCCCTCCTTCAGCCGCTCGAGACGCTTGCGCGAGACGCGGTCATCGCTCTCGGCCTTGGTCAGCAGCGTTTCGTAGAGTTCCAGCTCGTCGTGGATCATCTGCTGCTCGAAGGCGGACGGCACGCCGATGAAGCGGAAGGCGCTGTGGGTGATGATGATCGCGTCCCAGGTCGCCGTCGCCGCACGCGACAGGAAGCGATGTCGCTTGGCTAAAGAAAAATTCGTCTCATCGGCGACGAGGATTCGCGCGGTCGGGTAGAGCGCCAGAAATTCGCGGGCCACCTGTGCAAGGCAATGACCGGGAACGACCAACATGGCCTTGGCAATCAGCCCAAGCCGGCGCTGCTCCATGACGGCCGCGGCAATCGTCATGGTCTTGCCGGCGCCGACGGCGTGGGCGAGGTAGGTCGAGCCGGCCGAGACGATACGCCAGATACCGCGCTTCTGGTGTCCATAAAGAGAAAAGGCGCCGGAGGCGCCTGGAAGCTGCAGGTGATCCCCGTCGAATCTTCGGGGAGCGATGTTGTTGAAGCGGTCATTGTAGACCCGAGCCAGCCGGTCGGTTCGGTCGGGAGCGGACCAGATCCAGTTCTGGAAAGCGGTCTTAATCTTGTGCAGCTTTTCCTTGGCGGCCTCCGTATCCACAACATTGAGCACGCGCTTTTCAGCAGGGCCCTCTTTCACCGTATCGAAGATCTGCGGCACCCGGCTGTTCAGCGCGTCGGCTAGGAGCTCGCCGGCATGACGGCGATCGGTGCCCCATTCGGACGTGCCGGCCGCCATCCATCCCAATTGCCGGGCTTCAACGGTCCACGATGCCAGCTCCGGCATATGATGGATCCTGATCTCGGCACCCATCGTCTCCTTGATGAAGGCGACAACATCGGCGGCGGGTATCCATGGTGCGCCAAGACGGGCGGTAATATCGGAAGGCCGAAGATCGGCCGGCTGAACCTCGACCAGGGCGCGGACATTGCGCTCGAAAATTGGGTCGAGTGCGGCTGCGGCTTCCGCGACCTTTAACTTGTCGCGGACCTGACCGGAGAGATAGGCGTCGGCCGTTTGCCACGAACCGGTCTCGGGATCGCGGTAGATGGCGTCGCCGAGTTCGGTGATGACGGCTTCGGTATCGGCGTGCAGCAATTCGGCGATGTGATCGACGTCGACATGGCCGCGTTCGTTGAGCACGACGGCAAGCGCATCGGCAGCACTTGTGATGATGGGTGGTGCGGGCGGCGCGATGACGCGCTCGGTGAAAATCGGACCCGGCCGGGCGGTGTTGGTTTCGAGATCGTAGTCCTCGATGGAGGCGACCAGCCAGCAATCGGGATCGTCGAGGAAGGGCTGCAGGTTTGGCCGGCGATGCACTTCGCGGACCTCGCCGGTCTCGGCGTCCTCGCTGGTGGAAACGACGGTCGTGTTTATGGGGCCGAAGCCGCGCACAAAATTCGACCATGCGATGCGCAGCTTGACCTGGGCCGGCTTCCAGGGCCGGTCGAACTCCTGGGCCTTCAGGACTTCACGCACCGCATCACGGATGGGGATCAATTTGCGGATGATACGCGCGTGCTTTTCCGGCACGCCTTCGCTCGCCCTGCCCTTGCGCACCGTGATGGTCACCGCAGCGCCATCGATCATCTGCGCGAGGGCGGTATTTTTCGCGACGACGAAACTGCCCTCGCGCACGCCGGCGCCTTCCGGCAGGGTATCGACGACATCGACGACATCGGCACTGGGCTTGGCGTCGTGATCAATCTCATGATCAATCTCGGCCGGCTCGCCGTCATAGATGGCTTCCGGAAGGAGCGAGATCGCTGCGGTGAGCGCACGCTCCAGATCGGCACCGGGATGGGGCAGGCAGGAATAGGCCTCGCCATAAGGCCCCGAGACAGTGGCATGCGTGCCGAGTACGAAATCCGGGTGGCGCGCGAACCAGCGGTTCACGCGGATCGCGCCCTCATCCCGCGTCGCGGCCCGAACTTCTTCGGTGTCGAGCCATGAGAGGTCGCCCTCTGGCTCGCTGAGCTTGCGCTTGCGGAAAAACAAAATGTCGACCACGACGTCGGTGCCGGCGTCGGCCCGGAAACTGCCTTCGGGCAGGCGCATGGCGGCAATCAGATCGGCCGCCTTCGCAATATGCTCGCGCGCGGTGCTATCTGCCTTGTCCATCGTGCCAGAGCTGGTGACGAAGGCGGCAAAAGCTCCAGGCTTCAGCAGATCGACCGACCGGGCAATGAAGTAGTCATGCAGCCGCAATGCCACCGACCGATACGCCCGATCGGAGCGCACCGTGCGATCGGAGAAGGGCGGATTGCCGATGGCGAGGTCGAAGGTCGCCGGCAGCTGCGTGGCGGCAAAGTCGCCGTTTATGACCCGCGCTTGCGGCTGCAACAGCCGGGCGATGCGCGCGGTGACGGGATCGAGTTCGATTCCAGTGACGTGGGAGACGCCGCGCAAGGACCGCGGCATCAGCGCCGGAAACAGGCCCGTTCCGACGCCTGGTTCAAGAACCCGACCGCCGCGCCATCCGAGACGCTGGAGGCCTGACCATATCGCCCGGATGATGAACTCCGGGGTGAAGTGGGCATATTGGGTGCAGCGCGCGAGCGAGGCATGGTCGATCTCGCCGACGGCATCTTCCAGGTCCGAGCCGATCTCGCCCCAGCCTTTGCGAAAATCGCTCTCGCCGGGGCGGCGGAAGACACCATTGGCAAGGTCCGACGCGCCGAAGCCGGTGAACCGGATCAGCCGCTCCTGCTCCTCGCGCGTGGCAGGGCGCTCGTCGGCCTCGATTTCGGCGGCGAGCCGGATCGAAGCGATGTTGTCGCGGGCCCGATCCTTCCAGCCACGGGCCAGCCCACGATCGCCGGCAAGATGAAAGTTCAGTCCATGACCCCGTCGAGGCTTCGACGTCGGTTGCATGGCTGCAACCGCTGGCGTGACCGGCGAAGGCGCGGAAGAATTGGGATCATTGTCATCGCCCGGCCCGAAGTCAGCGGCGAAAGCCGTGACGCCAAGGCCAAGCCCGGACGAAATGGCCGTGCTGCCGAACAGGTCGATGGTAAAGGGGTCGTCATGAGCCATGGAAAATCTCCTTGGATTTGAGGGCGAGCCCGATCGCGCGGACGCCGTTGGCGGCCGCGTGAAAGGCTGGCAGGTTGGCTGGGGTTAGCGGGCGATCAGCGAGAGCGAGACTTCGGTCTCGGTGAGCTGCACGTTGAGATGCGTGCAGCGAAGGTTGCGATCGAACAGCGGGATCAGTTGCTCGGCGCCGATGAATTCGATGCCGTCGTCACCGCCGAAATGCCGGCGCTTGTAGTCCCACCAGTCGGGATTGCCGACAGGGTGGCATTGTTCCGAATAGACGACGAGCGCGCGGGCGCCCTCGGCGAGTTTGCCGTTGGACAGGATGTAGACGCCCTCGTCGCCGACCAACCAGAGGCCGGGCCGTTCGCCCTCGCCAGGCTTCGTCCCATAGTAGGGATTGCGGAAGCCTCCATTGGCGGCGGCATCGGCAATGCCGCAATCGATCACCTTGCGAACGGCAAGGATGGGAAAAGTGAACATCGCTTCCCCCTCACGCGGCAACGGCCAGGGGAAGGTGGCGCAGATGCACCGGCAGCTTGGCCGCGATCTCAGCATCGGTGAGCTCGTCGAGCAGCTTCAGCGTGGTGCCCTGCCGGCCGCCATAACAGAGCACCGTGCGCTTGCCGCGATGCTCGGGCAGCCAGCGATCCCCGGCATAGCCACGATACGCGTCGTGGGTGGCGCTCCAGATATGCTCCAACCGCTCTTCGCGCGTCATCGCCTTCACCGGCGAGGACTCGCGCTCGACGATGGCATCGCGCATTTCGGCAGGCGATCGCGCGACATTCAGATCGCAATAGGCATGATAGTAATGCGTTCCGCCGTCGATGCGCAGTGTGTAGAAGACGCTGGTGATGCTGTCGGTGAGGAACTCGCGCAACGCGAACATCTCACCTCGCATCCAGAGCGGTGGCAGGATCTCCAGCATGTAGTCATGCTCGGCGCGGGCGACTCCAAACCACTCCCCGCGATAAAGAGATCGGGCATCGACGTGATCCCGGTTCGGGCGCTGCGCATGGCGGTCGAACAAACGGAACATCTGCCGGCGGTCGGCAATGCCCTGGTAGATTTTGCGGATGGGAGAAAAGGGGTTCATCGGCGGGCTCCTTCAGTCTCGTCGGGCCTGAGCGCGCAACACCCTCGTGGATGCCCATCATCTTCAGCCCTTCATGACCCCTTCCCAGCGGCCGCCTCTCCGTCCGGGCGGGTCAAGGGCCGGCGCAGCCGGGCGAAGCTTCACCCTTGCACGCGACCGGCGGGCATGCGGCAACCCGGTTTCCTTTCCTTTTCTCTCTCTTCCTCTCCAATTTGGCGGTGCGAACCGGCTGTCATGCCCGCGTGGCGCAGACTTTCGAGTTGACATGGTCATTGGCAGAGCGCTGGCAGCGATCTTCAATCTTGCGCCGGCGGTTGAGTGATCGGCGCCGTCAGGCGGGTGCCGCGTCCTGCAGCATCGCGTTCCAGTCTTCGGCGCGCGGCTTCAGCCGCTCAAAGTCGCAGGCGAGCTCGCCGGCAAGCTCACGCAGCCTCGACACGAATGCCTCGCCTTGCGGGTTGGCGTCGGTGGCCGCCACAAGCCGCGTGTTCGGCCTTGCCCCCAACAGGCGAAGAGCCGTATCCGTCGCCGGCGACCAGCCGCCGCCGGTGCTGGCATACAGCGTATCGCGCCGGATCCGTTCGATCGCGGCCAGGCTCATGGCGTCGATCGCCGCTTCGGTGACGCAGATGCGGGTGGCTGTCATCGTCGTCCCCACCCGGAACAACATCTTGCCGCCTCCAGCCGCAAAACCCCGCCACTGCGGGCCGCGCTCCTCCCAGCCGGTGACGATACCGGCCGCGTCGCTGTGGGCGGCCCACATGCTGCCGCGCGGGCCTTCCCTCAGAACGTTCTGAGCGGTCGCTGTCGCGATGACCTGTTCGGGAATGTGCCGCTCATCGCGCAGATAGCGCCAGGTCGCCGACCCGCGCCACGGCTTGCGTCGCCTCGCCCATCGTTGCGGGACGGACTGGTCGGGTTCGGTCTCCCGGGGCTGCCGTTTCCATTCGGGCTCGCTCGGCACCAATCCCACAAGCGATGCTACCCGCACGAAGGCCTCCACGAAATCGCCGCCGTCCAGATGCTGCACCAGCGAATAGACATCGCCTTTTGCATCCGACAACGGGGCGAACCATCCCTTGCCGTCATGGATGACGATGATGATATCGTCGCCACGGCGATATTTGACCGCTTTGCGGGTGCTTTCCTTGAGGTCGACCGAGAAGCCGCCCGTCTCCAGCACCGCCGCACAGCCGACCCGGCCGCGCAGCTCTTCTATATCCGCCTTTTCCATTCTTCTCTCCTGGCAGCCTGCGGTCCGCCTTTCTCCAAGTCTATCTCTTCCACAATTGGCGGAACACGCCGCGACCGCCGCGAAGAGCAAAGGGCGCAAGGGCGCGGCTACCGCCGCGGCGCAGCCTCCCTTGCGGCCTGCCGCTCGCAAGCGGCACGCCGTGGCATAGAGGGCCGGTTCAATGAACCGGCCGACCGCCTGTGTATGGGCAGTATTCGGCGATCGCCTCGACTTCGTCGCCGTCGAGGTCTTCGGCAGGAAGAACGCCGTACTCGTTGTCATTGACCTTGAACAGGATGACCGGCGTCATCAGGGTGCGAGCGAGGTTCCAGGCGTGGCTCTGAGCGAGGCTGAGTTCGTGCGACATGTGTTTTGCTCCCGTGTTTGCGGGGACCATTCCCCGCTCGACAGGCGCCCGTCGGGTCCAGCCGGGACCGCGATCATCGCGATGGCGAAGCCTTGAGCGACGGCACGCTTTGCGTAGTCCGACCCCGCAGCGGGTTGATCGGCAAGGTCCGGGCTGGAACAAGGGAATTAAGCCGAAAGAGCGGGAAATGGCCCCGCACAGGAGCCACGTCACTCGCCACGAAACCTCGCGGATTCATGACTACAGTACTTGCGGCCAACTTATGCCAGCTTCATCAAGGTCTAGTCCAGGGCAGGAACCGTTCTTGCTGTACCGACGATGCCGCCGCGATAGTGGCGTCCGTGCAAAGAACGCCATTCAAGTGAGGATTTCAGCGAGCAATGCGATAATCATTGCCGCGGTATGCTGCGAATGTTTTTGGCCCGAATGGCGGCCGCTGCCTCGGCCGCAACCTTCGCCATGAAACGTCGCGTGAACTGGCCTACCGGAACGGTGGACTCCAAAGCCCATGAGGTCGTGAGGTCATCGACATTGAATTCGTCCACGATGACCCAGGCCGGCGTATAGAGCTTCGCCCTCTTCGCCTCAGTCTCCGGGACCTCGACGCAACGCCGGTCAGGTCCCGGAGCCTTACTCGTGATGGGAAAAAGCAGAGGCCGCGTGCGGCCATCCTTGCCTGCGACGATTACCATCACACAAGTCGGCCGAGCCTTTCGGCCACTGTCTTCACCGCGATCGAATTCTCGCGCCCACAGATAGGAATAGAGAATGACGTGGCCGTGTTCAGGCTCGGTCATTCTCCGCTATCCCTCAAGGTGACGGCGTCCAGGCCAGCGAGAATTTCATCACGCTCGGCTCCCTTGAGGTCTTCGACACGATACGCCCGTTGTGCGCTTCGTCCCGCCAATCGGTCGAATTGCTCAACGGTCAGAAGCACAAATTTGCGCTTGCCGCGCTTTGTGATCTCAACAGGCCCTCGGTATGCCGCCTCTACCACCTCGCCAGATTTGTTTCCGAGGTCGGTTAGCGTAAAGCTGGTCATCCTAGCTCTCCATCTTTACCCCTAAAATAGGTGAAACAGCTATTTTTGGCAATATGGCTGAATTAGCTGTTTCAGGAAGTGCCATCTCCATCGACTACCGCCGCCCTCGGAAGCTGCCCCTTGAGGCGCGCGCCGGCGAGCTCGAGGAGCGCGTAGACTGTCTCATCCTCGCTCCAGCCTGATTCCAGTGCGCGCTGAACCAATTGCTGGAGGGCCGGTTCCAAGGCGAGCTGGCACTGAAGGGCGCGGTCCGGACGGTCGACCGGGCAGCTTGGTTGCGCGATCGCAATGCTTGATCGCTTCATCGCAGGCCATGGGCTCTCGCCCCTCTCCTTTTGCCAAACGAGGCGCACCAGCTCACGTGTTGTTCGTCCGCGGCTCGGCAATCGCTTCATCTTCTCAACGAGCCGTTCCAGCGATCCCGCGCGTTCCAACTCCCTAAAGAAATGACGCGGCGTGGCGCTACCGAGCCCTTGCAGCTGGGCCAGGTTCCACACATACGGATAGGCGGCCATGAAATCGGATCGAGGCGAGGCCTTGGACGGTTCAGCCTTGGTCAGGATGCCGCCGCCCACGAACCAATCGGCCTTCTCGATGATTTGGCGCACCCTGGCTGTCGACAAGCCATGCTCCTGAGCCAGGTCGGCGAACCGCTTGCCCTTCAGAAAGCCTTCGACCAGGGCGATGTTCCTGTCGACGGTCGGGCTAAACCCCCAACAGGTGCGCAGTTTTTCCAGCATCATCCCGTTCGTTCATGCGGTTGTTCGCGCCCCTACAAACCCTAACCGGCCAAACCGGCGCTTGGAAGCCTCCAGACTCACGTCATGGCTCCGGTGCTTACATCGCCGCTAAAACGGCCAAGTGACAGAACCGACCCCTCCCGACAAAAGCCTGACCTTCGCCAGTCTTCTACGGGCAAGCGTTCGCGCCAAAAGTTCAAAGCCGCGCCCGTAACATTCAATAATGAAAGACAGTGTCATGAGATCGAGCAGAAAGTCGTCGATCGCATGTGTGAGCGCATCAGACCTTTGTTCGAGTTGAAGTAGCAAGGCACGCGCCTCTTCGATCGCGGCCCGGCAATCGTCTGCGTCTATCAGTGAATCGATCCTGTCAAAGATCTGCAAACGTCCTCACTCTCCCCAAGCCACACTCAGCGCATTGACCGCGCCTGGTGAATGAGTTTTCAACGAAAGAACATGGTCGCGTCCCGCGAAAAGGCGTCGCCCGGCAAAGAGCCTGTTGATGAAGCATGCTGCGTCAAACGACAAGCAAGAACGGGCTCCACCCGGGTGATGTCTTCGAAGGCAAGGTGAGTTGGCTCGGGTCAGCGTCTCGGCCGCAAATCACTGATCGGAAGGAACCGTGCCCGCCTCATCGGAGGCAAAAAGTTTCTCTCAATTTTGCCAGCCGCCTCGGTTCAGTCGAGATTACATGCGAGACGGCCGATACCGGAAAGAAAAGGCTTGCAAAAAATGAGTAGGGTAGCTGGATCAGTTGAAGATTTGGCTGCGCCGACGACTTTTGCGCCACTCATGCAGCCGACTTTTCGTTCGATCTGGCTCGCCACGCAGGTCTCTTCTCTCGGCTGGTTGATGCAGACTGTCGCCATCAGCTGGCTGATGGCGACGATCTCGACTTCCGATCTGATGGTTGCGTTGGTACAGGCTTCATCGAACCTGCCCGCGTTCATTTTATCTGTCTTCGCCGGGGTGCTCGCCGACAATTTCAGCCGTCGCAGGGTCATGTTCGCCGGCCGTTGCCTTATGGTGATAGCCTCTGCGATGCTCACTGCGTCCGTGGCGCTGGGCTTTGTTAGTCCGTGGATGATCCTCGGCTTCAGCTTCTTGATCGCAAGCGGCGGCGCTCTCAACGATCCCGCCTGGCAGGCCTCGGTTGGCGATATGGTGCAGCGACGCGATGTTCCCGCTGCCGTCACATTGCTCTCGGTCGGCTTCAACACCGTCCGGACCGTGGGCCCGGCGCTCGGCGGCATCGTGGTTGCCTCGTTCGGGCTTATGACGGCTTTTACCGTGACCACCCTCACCTATTTGGTACCCCTGGGCACGATATGGCGCTGCAAGTGGAAGGTTCGCTCGTCACCTCTTCCACGCGAGTCGATGAGGACGGCGATCTATGATGGGCTGCGCTTCACGGCGATGTCATCGGAAATCAAGGCGGCGATCGCGCGCGGAACCCTCTTTGGCCTGGCGAGCATCGCCATACTCGCGCTGCTGCCGCTGGTTGTCCGCGATCATTTGGGCGGAGGACCGCTCGCCTATGGCACGCTCATGGCCGGTTTCGGGACAGGCGCCGTCTTCGCCGGCCTCGCCAACGGCACATTCAGACGGAGCTTATCGCAGGAACGGTTGATGAGGCTCGCGTGCGTCGCCTGCGCGGCATGCTCCCTTTCCCTTGCACTGACCTCTTCAATTCCAGTGGCCGCAATTGCGCTTGCCCTGGGCGGCGCGGGCTGGGTCACCGCCTGGTCCGGGGTTGGCGTGAGCGTGCAACTGGCGAGCCCGCGCTGGGTCGTGGGGCGTACGATTTCGATCTACTATGCCTTGATAGATGGCGGCATCGCGGCCGGCAGCTGGGTATGGGGCACGGTTTCCCAGAACCATTCGCTGACCTGGGCACTGGAGGGCTCCGCTGGTGCTCTGCTGCTGGTTGCCGCAGCCGGCGTTCTGTTTCCTCTTCGCGAGCGCCGCGAGTCCGAGCCCGATCCTTTGGAGGAATTCGACGCCCCGGCAGTCGCCCTCAATTTGAAGCCGAGAAGCGGGCCGATCGTGGTCAAGGTCGAATATCTGATAGCCGAGAGAAATCTCGAGGCCTTCCTCGACCTCATGCGGCAGCGGCGTCATGTCCACAGCCGCGTCGGTGCTCGGAACTGGACGCTCCAGCGCAACCTGCAGAAGCCCATGCAATGGACAGAAACGTTTCGCACGCCGACCTGGACGGACTACCTTCGGTTAAACCATCGTCTCACGGAAGTGGACAAGGAACTGGACGAGCGTATCCTCCAGTTGCACGCGGGCGAGGAAGCGCCTCAAATGACGCTTTCGATTGAGCGGCCGACAAGCTCGGCCCGCAAACCCTATCAGTCAATCCTTCACCTTCCCCGTCATTGACGCCCGACCGGCACATATCTGGGGCATCAGCGACCGCAACAGCACGCGACTATCGCCGCGTGCCAAATTTGACTTTGAAGTCTTCCTCAGGCCGCCTCGCTGATCCTGGCCAATGCGAGCTTGAGGCTGGCACTTTGCCCCTCCAGGTCGCCGAGACGCTCACGGTCTGCGGCGACCACATCCGGATTCGCGTTGGCAACGAACTTTTCGTTCGCAAGCTTGCCGGCAAAGCGGTCTCCTGCTCGGTTTTTGCAATCGCCTTCTCGAGAAGCGCCTTTTCGGCAGACACATCGATCAGGCTGCCAAGCGGCAGGCAGATGGTCGCCTCGTTGAGCACTGATCTGGGCCGAGCCTTTCGGGGCGACATCTGCCAGAGAGATGTCGCCGACGCGCGCCAACCGCTTGATGGCTGATGCCTGGCGTTCGCGCCGCTCTTGCGTCACCTTGTTGGCGCCGATCACCATCAGCGGCGCGATCGCCGTCGGCGGCACGTTCATCTCGGAGCGCACCGAGCGAATACCGGATACGATGTCGACCAGCCAGTTGATGTCGGCGGCCGCTTCTGCGTCCTCGAAAATCCGGCGACGGCCACGCGGCATGACACAGCAGCGAGGCCCGTTCCTTGCTCTCGCCCGCTGTCTGTGCCCACAACTCCTCGGTCATGAACGGCATCATCGGGTGAAGCAGCTTGAACGAGCCGCTAGCGGCGCGCGCTGAGCAATTGACGGCGGACCCTACCGATGGTGATCAACTCCTTGGATGGCTCAACAGGCGTCTGGTTTTGACGTCGTTATCGACACGTCCTTGGCGGCCGATAAGAGCAGCGGCGAGCCGGCTAGAGACGGTCGAAGTGACCTGAGATACGGAGCTTCGCCAGCAGGATGCTGGCCGTTGCCCTGTGGTCAACCCTCGCTTGCTCACTCAGCGGAGATGCATTCCAGGCAGCCAATTCTGCCACCAAAAGAGCGGTGTCTTCGTTTATCGACGCGCATCTAAGTTGTCCGTTCTTCCCCATCACGATTATCGCTGTGCCGGTCGCGCCATATCCAATCGCCGCCATCCGCTGAACGCAGGCGTCGCCGTCGACGCGAACATCGAACAGAACCGACCCTGCGGTTTTCTCCGCGGCGTCAGCCACACGATCGCCGAACGGTCGATTGAGGCCCTCGATGTTGCCGAGTGACTGCTCAAACAAGGCCAGTTCAACATGCTCCGCCACCATGGCCGCGAGAGTGCGCGCCGGCTGGCGCAATCGGCAAGACGCCAGCGCTGATTATCCACACACCAGCCACCGATGGCCTTTTCATAGGCGACAACAAAGAAGCGCCTTACGTCGGCCGCCGGCTCTCCTGTACTGCAAACGCACTGCTTGGAGGTCCCTCCGTGCCCGCCTAAACTGACTTCGAACGCAAGCAGGCATCGGTCAGAACACTCCTGCGCTGCGGCGACCCAACCCGCCTCATTTGAGGGACACGTGCCCCAAATGCGCATTGGAGACGAACAGAGTTTCCCTCCGGCGGCAAAGAACAGCATCCGATACTTTATCGTCTATATAATTGATAGACATACTGAACAGTGAAGGCAGGGGCCTTTTCCAAAATTGGAGCAAGCCGATGATGTCAGCTGTGGAGAGATTTTCGAGAAGGAGGTTTGGGGCCTTCGTGACCGCTTTTGCGGTAACCTTGGTTGCTTCTTCCTCCACCTTCAGTGCCCAGGCGGGCAGTGCGGACGCCGGTAAGCTGCCGACCAAGATCCCGGAGGGTACGGTGCTTCGCATCGGCGACCCCGAGACGCAAAGGGCACTGGAACTCTCGGGCCTCATCGATAAACTGCCGTTCAAGGTCGAATGGGCCAATATCAGCGGCGGTCCCCAGACAATCGAAGCTTTTCGCGCCAATGCGCTGGACGTCGGATCGGTCGCCGACATTCCGCCCATCCACGCCACCTGGACGGGGCTCAAGGTCAAGATCATTGCCGCGAAGTTCCGCAAGGAACCGGTTGCGCACCCGATTTATCAACTCGGCATTGCGCCGGGCGTCGAGGTCAAGACACTCGCGGACTTGCGCGGCAAACGGATCGCCTTCAGCCCCGGTCAGGCGCAAGGCGCGCTGGTGCTGAGGGTCCTGCAGGCCGCCGGCCTGAAAAAGGAGGATGTCACTCTCATCGAGCTGCCCAGCAAAGGCGATGCCTATCCGGTGGCACTTGCCAGCAAGCAAGTCGACGTCGCGCCGATCTGGGGCGTCCTCGTCAAACACTACCTGCACCAGTACGGTGCCGACGGCGCGACCACTATCCCGCATGGCTTGCGCGACGATCCAGCCCATCTGTATGCGCCACAGGCGGTGCTTGATGACCCGGCCAAAGCTGCCGCTCTCGGCGAATATGTTCACTACTGGGCACCGCGCCAGCAGGCGACGATCGATCTCCTGGCCAGGGAACTGAACAAACCCCCGATCAAGGCCGAGGATCTTTTCGACAGGCGCTTCGAGACGATCGCGGCAAATGCGCTGAACGCGTCCTGACGCCTGCTTCCCAACACTGGAGACGAGCAGATGAATGCATTCTCACATACCGCCGCAGTTGCACTGCCCATTCCCTACGCATCGGATGAAAGGGGATTGTTTCCCCCCGCTGTGCAGGCTCATAAGACCGGGACGAGGCGTCGCCTGGCGCTTGGGCGAGCGATCCCGTTTGGCGCGCTGATCGGGCCTGCAGTATCGCCGGTCTGATCGATCCAAGAACGCTGCCGGCGCCATGGTCCGTTGTCGGCACCGCCATTGATCTCATCGCCGAAGGCAAGCTTCCGGATCATTTGATGACGTCCGCCTGGCGGGCAGCACAGGGTCTGGTGTTCGGAGTCCTGATCGGGACTGTGCTTGCACTCATCTCCGGGTTGTCCCGACTTGGTGAGGCGATCATCGACGGCCCTGTTCAGATCAAGCGGGCGATACCGACGCTCGCCCTGATCCCGCTGCTGATGCTGTGGTTCGGCATCGGCGAGGGCATGAAGGTGACGGCCATCGCGCTGGCTGTGCTGATCCCGATCTATATCCAGACCCACAGCAGCTTGCGCAGCATAGACAACCGTTATGTCGAACTGGCCCAGACTTTGCGAATGGGCTACGGCGAATTCATCCGCGAGGTCATCCTGCCGGGTGCCCTTCCAGGCTTCTTCCTTGGCCTGCGTTTCGCGGTGACCTATGCCTGGCTGTCTCTGGTGGTGGTCGAACAGGTCAATGCCACCAGCGGCATCGGCTACATGATCGACCTCGCACGCAACTACGGCCAGACTGACGTCGTCATCGTCGGTCTCGCCGTCTACGCGTTGCTCGGTCTCGGCTGCGACGGCATCGTCCGCTTCTTCCAGGAAAGGTCGCTGTCATGGCGTCGCACCTTGGCGGATTGAGCGGCGCGCCCGTGGTGCGGGTCGAGAGCCTTGTGAGACGTTTCGGGCCGCGAACCGTCCTAGATGTGAGCTTTCAGGAGGTTGTCCATTCGGACCGAACCGAGGAGACTGGAGTTACCAGGCTTCAGCACTCAGCGGAGGGTCCGAATGAACATCCACAAGAATGCCCGTCTCACGCCGCTGCGTCGAGAGGAGATGGCGCTGGCGGTGATAGAAGGCGGTTTTTCCAAAGCCCATGCGGCGCGGATGTATGGCGTGTCGGCCAAGATCGTGGCGCGTTGGACCGAGCGCTACAAGGCCGCAGGTCGTGACGGCATGGCCGACCGTTCGTCACGGCCCAACGTCATGCCGGACATGACCGAACAGGCAGTGGCCGAGCGCATCGTCGCCTTGCGCCGCCTACGGCTGACCGGCAAGCACATCGCCATGGAGGTCGGCGTCTCGCCTGCCACCGTAAGCCGGGTTCTCAGGCGTGCCGGGCTGTCGCGGCTCAGGGATATCGAGCCGGCCGAACCGATCCGACGCTATGAGCGCGAGCATCCCGGCGAGATGATCCATATCGACATCAAGAAGCTCGGACGTTTCAGCCAAGTCGGCCATCGCATCACCGGCGATCCGCAAAAGGGCAAGTCGCGCGGCGCTGGCTGGGAGTTCGTCCATGTCTGCATCGACGATGCTTCCCGTATCGCTTTCTCGCAAATCCTGCCCGACGAGAAAAAGGAGAGCGCCATCGCTTTCCTCAAGGCGGCGGTGGCCTATTACGCCAGCCTCGGCGTCACCATAGCCCGCGTCATGACCGACAACGGCTCCTGCTACAGATCGAAGGCTTTCGCCAACGCCTGCCGCGATCTCGGCCTCAAGCACGTCACCACAAGGCCCTATACGCCCAAGACCAATGGCAAGGCCGAGCGATTCATCCAGACGGCGCTGCGCGAATGGGCCTACGCCATAGCCTATCCGACATCCGATCACCGTGCCGCCGAACTGCCCGTCTGGCTGCACAGATACAATTGGCATCGCCCACATGGCAGCCTAAAATCAAAAACGCCTATCAGCCGCCTCGCCTTGACCGAGGACAACCTGTTGAGGCTCCACACCTAGACGGCCTAAGTCTCGACATCGAGAAGGGGGAGTTCGTCGCCCTTCTCGGCCGCAGCGGATCGGGCAAGAGTACATTGTTGCGCGCGCTCGCCGATCTCGATGACAAAGTCTCCGGCTCCGGCCGACTCGATACGCCCGAAAAGAAATCGGTGGTGTTCCAGGATGCCCGACTGTTGCCATGGAAACGCGTGCTGGAGAATGTGGTTCTTGGTCTCGACCTGCCGGACGCCGCCGAACGCGGACGGGTAGCGCTCGAAGAGGTTGGCCTGAGCGGCCGCGAAACCGCATGGCCGGTTGAACTGTCTGGTGGCGAGCAGCAGCGCGTGGCATTGGCGCGCTCGCTGGTTCGTGACCTGACCTGCTGCTGGCGGACGAGCCGTTCGGCGCACTCGACGCGCTGACGCGCCTGCGCATGCACGATCTGTTACGCCAGCTCTGCGCCCGGCACCAGCCGGCCGTGCTACTGGTCACCATGATGTCGACGAAGCCGTGACGCTGGCGGACCGGGTTTTGGTGCTCGACAATGGCGCGATCGCCGCCGATATCCCCAGGCCACGCGATCATGGCCATCGCCGGTTCGGCGAGATCCGATCCGAACTTCTGCGTCATCTCGGCGTCGAGACAAAGCCTGCGCTGCCCGTTTGAGCAGCCAACGACCTGTCGCTCAGCGTCACCCCCAGGAGGACTGACATATGCCCACCGAATCACGACAGTTGAACCTCAACCTCTTCATCTATCCTGCCGGCCATCATGAAGCCGGCTGGCGCTACAAGGATTCCGCCCCTGAGAGGGTGCTGGACATCGCCTATTATCAGGAACTGGCGAAAAAGGCCGAGACGAGCAAGTTCGACGCGCTGTTCTTCGCCGATGGGCCCGCGCTCGCCGACAACATCCGCTACGCGAGCCGCTTCAGGCTGGAGCCGCTGACATGGATTTCGGCGCTCGCCGCCGTAACGGAGAAAATAGGCTTCATCGCGACCGCCTCGACCACCTACAACGAACCCTACAACCTGGCCAGGCTGTTTGCTTCCGTCGATCATCTGAGCGGCGGGCGCGGCGGTTGGAACATCGTCACGACGGGTGACGAGTCCGCAGCGTTGAATTTCGGTTTTGACCGACATCCAACCCACGCCGATCGTTACGAACGCGCCGGCGAATTCGTTGACGTGGTGACGAAGCTCTGGGACAGCTGGGAGGACGAGGCGCTCGTCTCGGACCGGGAGTCCGGCATTTTTGCCGACACCGACAAGATCCATCCGATCAACCACATCGGCAAATACCATCGGGTGAAGGGCCCGCTCACGCTTCCGCGCTCGCCGCAGGGACGTCCGGTCTACCTCCAGGCGGGTTCATCGCCAGACGGACGGTCCTTCGCTAGCCGCTATGCCGAGGCGATATTCACAGCCCATCAGACACTCGGCAACGCGCAGGAATTTTATGCCGACATCAAGGCGCGCGTGAAATCAGTTGGCCGCAACCCTGACCACGTCAAGGTGTTGCCCGGCATCAGCCCCTTCATCGGTTCCACCGAGGCCGAAGCCCGCGCGCTGCATGACGAGTTCAACGAGCTGACGCAACCGGAATATTCGCTTCACCAGCTACGCCGCATCGTCGACGCTGATCTTTCCAGCTACGATCTGGACGGGCCATTTCCGCGCGAGCTCATCAGTGTCGAGGGCGAGCGTGGTGCAAGCAGCCGCTTTCATGTCGTGCTTGACATCATCGAGCGCGAGAACCCAACCATCCGCCAGTTGCTCCACCGCCTCGCAGGGGCGCGCGGGCATTGGGTCCAGGCCGGGACGCCCGAACAGATCGCCGACAACATCCAGGAATGGTTCGACAATGGTGCCGCCGATGGCTTCAATATCATGCCGCCCTATCTGCAGGGCGGGTTCGACATATTCGCCGAGGAGGTGGTGCCGATCTTGCGCAGGCGCGGGCTTTTCCGGCACGACTATGACGGGGCAACGCTGAGGGACCATTTCGGTCTGCCGCGTCCGGAAAATACGTTTAGCCAACCGCAAAAGGCGAGCGCCTGAGCTGCTTTCGCAGCGGGCATTCAATCTTGGAGGGATTCGACCGCACACAGGATGCTCGCCCGCATCTTTGGTCGGTGTTTCGCGTCGTGACCGGCTCCTGGCGCATGTATCCGGCCGGTTGGTTTTCGGTTCGGGCGCGGCCTTATTAGGGAGACGATAGCCACCTCCCAGGATCGCGTCCGATTGCTTGACTATCTTGCCGGGCTATTCGTCTTCCTCGCATTAGCGGAAGTTAAATTTTGAGTGTTTCGGCTTGCCGCAAATTAGGGTCTCGGTGGCATAACTGGCAGGAAGGGGTTGCGTCAGGACGATGCCCGGGAGGTGCGTGCGCGCATTGCGGAACTGGAGCGCGACCTCGTGGCGACCACATCGCAGGGACGCCATCGACGTTTCGACGCCGGGAATGAACTTCGTATTGCGAAGTTCCGCCTGGAGCGTCTCGAGGAATGCATCGCCGGAATAGCGGAGAAATGTGGATGTTAGCGGAAGCTCGCCGCTCCGTTCCGTCCTTCCGCTGGGGATAACAGTCATGTTCGACATTTGTTCTTTTCCAAAAGGGGCCGGCAAAATATAGTCTGGGACCATCAGCCCCCAGCCGAGTCAGCGCGCCAATGACCGTCCAGCCCGGGATTCTCAACGAACCGACAATCAGCTGCCCAAGCTGCAAAACGGAGATCAAGCTCAACGAGTCGCTCGCGGCGCCGCTGATTGCCGCCACCCGCGAGGACTATGAACGGCGCTTGGCGCAGAGCAACGCGTCCATGGCGGCCCGAGAGGATGAGCTTGAACGCGAGCAGGCCGCGATCGAAGCCGCCAAAGAGGACATCGGCAATCAGGTGGCTGAGCAAATCAAGCTTGAGCGTGCCGCAATCGCGGTCGAGGAAGCTCGCAAGGCAAAATTGCTGCTTTCGGTAGACCTGGAGAACAGGGATAACAAGCTTGCCGAGCTGGAAGCGACGTTGAAGGCGCGCGACGAAAAGCTCGCCGAGGCCCAGCAGCAACAGGCGGAATTCCTGAAACAGCAACGTGCGCTTGACGATGAAAAGCGGGAGATGGCGCTGACCATCGAAAAGAAGATCCAGGAAGGATTGGATGCGGTTCGCATCAAGGCGAGAACGGAAGCCGAAGACGGCCTCCAAATGAAGGTTGCGGAAAAAGAAGAACAGATCGCCGGCAGGCAGCGCCAGATCGAGGAGCTGAAGCGCCGTGCCGAGCAGGGCTCCCAGCAGCTGCAGGGTGAGGTCCTCGAGCTTGAGCTGGAGTCCCTTATTGCCAGCCGGTTCCCGATGGACATCATTGAACCGGTCGCCAAGGGCGAGTTCGGCGGAGATGTCCTGCACCGCGTGGTCGGACCGGCAGGCCAGTCATGCGGCGCCATTTTGTGGGAATCGAAACGCACCAAGAACTGGAGCCAGGGCTGGCTGGGCAAGCTCAGAGGAGATCAACGCGCGGCGAAAGCGGATATCGCGCTGATGATCTCGGAAGCGTTGCCTTCCGGCGTGGAAACCTTCGATCTTATGGACGGCGTCTATGTCGCCCATCCCAAATGCGCGATCCCCATCGCCATCATGCTTCGATAATCCCTGATCGAGCTGGCCAACTCCCGCCTTGCCCAGGACGGCCAGGCCACCAAGATGGAGCAGGTTTACGGCTATCTGACCGGTGCGCGCTTCCGCCACCGCGTCGAGGCGATCGTGGAGAAATTCTCGGACATGCAGGAGGACCTCGCCAAGGAACGCAAGGCCACAACACGCCTGTGGGCCAAACGCGAGGCCCAGATCCAAGGGGTGATCGGGTCGACCGTCGGCATGTATGGTGACTTGCAGGGTATCGCCGGAAAAGTGATGCAGGAGATTGAGGGGCTGGATGTGCTGGTGATTGAAGCCTCTTCGCCGGAAACCGAATAGTTGACCCTTCACGCCGGCCAAGAACGCCCTCACAAAGACTAAGCCGAAACCCCAGGACGCGACAGACAGAGGGCCCAAGCCCCTCCTCCGCATCCACCCCTTGTGGAATTGTTCCCGGGCTGGGAAATTCCGCCCTATGAAATGATGCTGATCTTCCCCAACCTGAAGAACCAGTCCAAGGCACAGGCCGCATTCCGCGATTATGTGAACACCGTCGATTTTTCAGCGTTTGCCGTTGGGCGTTAGCCGGAACTTCCTGAGTTTGACGGCCGCTTTGTTCCGCAAAGCGGACTATCTGTCGCAAAACTCCCAAAGTTTGCTACGTCACAGGCTTTAGGCGCGACAAAAGCCATCGGTTGGAAAAATGATCAATCCTGTAATTATCGTGCCCTATGATCCCGCCTGGCCCGCTGTTTTTGGCCAGATCAGAGATGAGATCGTACGAGCTTTAGGGGCAACTGCGCTTGAGATTGAGCATATCGGAAGCACTTCGGTCGCCGGTTTGGCCGCGAAGCCCATAATCGACATGGACGTGGTGATCCCAACCGAAGCCGACCTTTCCGTTGCAATCAGCAAACTCTCGCAAATCGGATATACGTATGACGGTGAGAGGGCATTGGTGGGCGTCACGCCTTTATTCAGCCGAGCAGGTTGCCGGCGCATCACCTCTACGTATGTGAGCGGCCAACCCAGAACTCGCGCGGCATATAGCTTTTCGCGACTACCTGCGCGCCAATCGCGACGCGGCGAAAACATACGGGCTTCTCAAGAAGCGTCTTGCCGACAGGTTCGGCTCTGATCGAGACGGATACAGCAACGCCAAAACGGCGTTCATCGCCAAAGCACTGTCAATGCGGTCGCGGAACTCCTGACTTTCCGACCGGATTACGGATGCTGCGCTTTGCTGGCGGCAGACCGCGAATGTTGATGCGGCGCTTGTCAGGTCTTGCGAGGCCGAGGGTGCCTCCAACATGGCGACGGAGAGGTAAATGCGCTTCCGCCGCTGACGAGCTGCATCGCAGACCCGTTGTGTTTCGGCCTCGTCAGACTGGAGCGCGATAATGGCGTTCTAACCGCAAATTCTCCGTCGCGACTGAGTGTACTATCGAGTCGCTCCCCATCGCCAACCTGAAGGAGGAATGCCGGGCGGAGGACCAGGAAGCCATTAAGCGAGCGAGGACCGACTAGCTACGACGGGTCCTGAGCCTCTTGCGCCCTCGTTTCCCAGGCGCGACGTCAGTGCAACTGCCCGTTCAAACGTCTAGGCCGCGAGAACCCGTTCCGAGCCACGCGCGGTGCTGCGCACACCACGATGACGTCGTTCATCGAAAGGCGAGGCTTGAAACGCCACAAGCGGGGAAAGGAATTTCACAAGTAGATGCAAACACGCAATCCCCTTTCTCTATAGATTTTGTAGAAATAACTATTCTGTCCCCATGTCGCGACTGCGGCCCCCGCATTTTCAAGAGAGGGACAGCACCTGATGACCAGACCCGAAATCGTCGGATTTTCCGGCAGCTTCAGTTCTCCCTCCCGCACCCGCGCTTTGGTCGAAGAGATCGCAAGGCGAACAGCGCAACAATACGACAGGAGCTTCGAGGTCATCGATATTGGCCAGTTCCTGCCTTCGCTGGGCGCAGCGCACCGCCTTTCCGATCTGGACACGAAGGCAAGGAGACTTGTTGACCATCTGCTGCAAGCCGAGGCGCTGGTCGTCGCAAGCCCGGTCTACAAAGGCAGTTACGCTGGCCTCTTCAAGCATTTCATCGATCTGCTGGAGCCCACCGCGTTCATAGGCAAGCCGGTACTGCTCGCCGCGACCGGCGGCGGAGACCGACACGCGTTGATCGTCGAGCATCAGCTGCGGCCGCTCTTCGGGTTCTTCGAGGCACGAACGCTGGCGACAGGGATCTATGCTTCAGAACGCGACTTCGTCGACCAAATGTCGGTCTCGCCGATACTGGCCGATCGTCTCGATCGCGCGATCGCGCAATTCGCGCCCTATCTGGCGTCGCGAACTCGAGACGAGTTGGTTTCGGATTCCGACGCGCCTCAGGCGGACATTGCTATCGCCCGCGGCCAGTGGCGCTCTTCGACCCGAGATTCCAACGCAAATCTGGCCTGAAGCGCCTTCTCCAGCCCTGTCTGGATCTTCGAGCAATCGTCAGCCGCAACCAAAAGCTCAATCCGCCTGGAGACTAACCATGACCAAGCCTGCTTTCATTGATGCAACCATTCTGGAAGCCGATGTTGCTCCCCTCACCGCACGCGTCGGCGCAGAGATCAGCAACGTTCGTTTATCCGGGGATCTACCCCACACTGTGGTGGTGGCGATCAATAAGCTTCTGCTCCGCCACAAGGTCGTGTTCTTCCGCGACCAGGGGCACCTGGACGATGCCGAGCAGGAGCGTTTCGCCCAGCGGCTCGGCGACTTGGTGCCGCATCCAACCCAGGGGTCAATCGTCGGCACGACCTCAATCCTCGAACTCGATTCAAGCCGTGGCGGCGGTCGCGCCGATCAGTGGCACACTGACGTCACGTTCGTTGACGCCTATCCAAAGTTCTCGGTCCTGCGCGGCGTCGTCATTCCTTCGGCCGGTGGCGACACGATCTGGTCGAATACCGCGGCCGCCTAAGAGAGTTTACCGCCAACGCTCAAGCGGTTCGCCGACGATCTTTGGGCGGTTCACAGCAACACCTACGACTACGCGGCGGTGCGACCGCGGGCGACAGAGGCGGAAGCAAAACACTTCGATGAGGTGTTTACTTCGACGATTTACGAGACCGAACACCCGGTTGTGCGGGTTCATCCCGAGACCGGTGAGCGCACCCTCCTTCTCGGCAACTTCGTGCAGCGGTTCGTCGGCCTGTCCAGAAGCGACTTCCACCGGATCCACGAGTTGTTCCAATCCTACGTTACCGCACCGGAGAATACCATTCGCTGGCGTTGGCAGCGCGGTGATGTGGCGATCTGGGACAACCGCGCCACGCAGCACTACGCCGTCAATGACTACGGCGATCAGCGCCGCGTCGTCCACCGCGCCACGGTCGACGGCGACGTGCCAGTCGCCGTCGACGGACGTCGCAGCGTCTCTCGGACGAAGGCCGCCAAGCCGGCAAGGATCAAGGCCGCCTGAACACCAGGGGACATGTCTTCAACTGATGCGACAAGAAGGGATTTGACAATGTCCAGACAGATCAAGCTTGCCGCCTTTCTGCCAGGCGGCGGCCAGCATATTGCCGCCTGGCGCCATCCCGACGCTCCCGCCGACGGCGCGACGAACTTCGAGTTCCACAAGCAACTGGCACTGACCGCCGAGCGCGGCCTGTTCGATGCCTATTTCCTGGCCGACAATCTGACCGTCGGCCTCGGCGCTCGCGAAGGCGGCAACGGCAAGATCGCTGGCTTCGAGCCGGTGACGCTGTTTGCAGCACTTGCGCCGCTGACCACGCATCTTGGCTTCATCGCCACGGCGTCGACCACCTATGAGGAGCCCTTTACGCTGGCACGCAAATTCGCTTCGCTCGATCTGTTGTCCAACGGCCGGGCCGGCTGGAATGTCGTGACCTCGGCCGGCGATGAGACCGCCCAGAATTTCAACCGCGATGTCCAGCCCAACCATGCCGACCGCTATGCGCGGGCGCATGAACATGTCGACACGGTCAAGGCGCTGTGGGACAGCTGGGAGGACGACGCCTTCATCCGCGACAAGCAGTCGGGTCGCTTCCATGACAAGGGCAAGTTGCACGACATCAATCACAAGGGCGAGCATTTCAGCGTCAAGGGCCCGCTCAACGTGCCGCGGCCCGTGCAGGGACATCCGGTGGTGGTGCAGGCCGGACAGTCCGAGGATGGACGTGGGCTTGCCGCGCATTCGGCCGAGGTCATCTTCACCGCCCATCAGAAGCTCGAGACGGCGCAGGAATTCTACCGCGACATCAAGGCGCGCGTGGCCGCTGTTGGCCGCGATCCCGACCAAGTGCTGATCATGCCGGGCGTGGCGCCCTTCGTCGGCCATACAAAGCAAGAAGCGCAGGAAAAATACCAGCGGCTGAACGACCTCATCCTGCCGGAGGACGGCGTTGCCTTGCTCAACGGGCTGGCTGGCCAGACGCTCGACATCAGGGGCTATCCGCTCGACGGACCGCTGCCGCCGAGCCGGGAAACCGAAGGCCTGAAAAGCCGCCAGGCGTTGATCGCCAGATCACCGACGAGAACAACTTCACCATCCGCCAGCTCTACCAGTGGGTGGCGACGGCGCGCGGCCACTACACCATCGTCGGCAGCGCCACGGAAGTGGCCGACCTGCTGGAGGAATGGTTCACCAGCGAGGCTGCCGACGGCTTCAACATCCTGCCGCCATGGCTGCCGGGCGCACTCGACGACTTCGTCGACCTAGTCATCCCCGAGTTGCAGCGCCGCGGCCTGTTCCGCACCGCTTACGAAGGCAGGACGCTGCGCGAGAACCTGGGCCTCAGGCGGCCGGAAAATCCGTGGACATCAGCTCGCTCGACCGTGCTGGCCGCCGAATAATCCGACGCGCCAACAATCTTCCAGGGAAGGGACAAGACGATGACTTTGCAGCACATCGAGCGGCCGATCACGATCGGCGCACGCCGCGACGGAACCAGCCTCGACACCGACATCCCGCGGCGGCCGGGTCGCCGCCCGCTTCCTGTCGCGCTACGGCGTTCTTCTGGCCTTCCTCGCTCTCTGGCAGGTGGCGAGCAGCGTCGGGTGGGTCAATGCCGCCGTGCTGCCGCCGATCGACATGATCGGCGCCGCCCTTTGGAAAGGGCTCGCTGGCGGTACCTTGCTCGGCGACATTGCCATCAGTCTGCAGCGCGCCGGCATTGCCTTTGCAGCCGCCGTTGCGGTCGCCATTCCGCTTGGCCTGTTCATGGGCCAGGTGCGCGCCGTCGAAACCGCGCTCGATCCGATCCTGCAGCTGTTCCGGCAGACCTCGGCGCTGGCGCTCTACCCGGTGTTCATCCTGCTGCTGGGGCTTGGCGAAACTTCCAAGATCTTTGTCATCTTCTGGGCGACTTTGTTTCCGCTGCTGCTCAACACCACCAGCGGCGTCAAGTAAGTCGATCCAAAACTGCTCGAAATGGCACGCGTCTATGGCGCGACGCGTCTCACCGTGTTCCGCCGTGTCGTGCTGCCGGGAGCGGTACCCTCGATCTTCGTCGGCTTGAGGCTGAGCGCCACCACGGCGCTGCTGCTCCTGATCGCGTCCGAGATGATCGGCGCCAACAAGGGCATTGGCTTCCAGGTGATGAACGCGCAGTACAATTTCCAGATCCCGCTGATGTTTGCAGCAATCGTCATCCTCGCCGGCTTGGGCCTGATCGCCAACCAGGCGCTGGTTATTCTGCAGCGGCGCCTGTGCCGCTGGAGTAATCCCGTCAACTGAGCAGTCCCCTCCTCTCGACCCCAGGAAAGATAGGACCATGAAAATCACGCGTCGTTCCCTGCTTGCCGGTGCACCGCTTGCCGCCGGTATCATTGCCGCCGGCCTACCCCGCTTCGCCTTTGCGCAAGCCGCACCTGTCAAATTCCGCTACCTCGCCAGCCGGGGCAGCATCTCGCCACATGAATTGGCCGACGAGCTTGGCTACTATAAGGGGCTCGGCGTCGAACTGGAGAACGTCGGCTATGTCGGCGGTGGACCGGAATCGCTGTTTGCGCTTTCCTCTGGCAGCGTCGACATCGGCTCGGCCGCCACCGCCGCGGTGATCAACTCGATCTCCGGCGGCAACGACTTCGTCGCCGCCTATCCGAGCAACGGCATCAACAGGCAAGTCAAAAGCGTCTTCTACGTGCTCGAAGACAGCCCGATCAAATCGATCGCCGATATCGCCGGCAAGACCATCTCGGTCAACACGCTCGGCGCCCATCTCGACTACACGGTGCGCGAGGCGCTGCACAGCGTTGGCCTGCCGCCGGATGCCGCCAACCTTGTCGTCGTGCCCGGGCCGCAGCTCGAACAGACCTTGCGCTCGCGCCAGGTCGATATCGCGGGCCTCGGCTACTGGCAGGCGACCTTCGCCGGCGCGCTGGTCGCCAAAAGCGGCGTGCGCGGCGTGTTCAACGACACCGACGTGCTGGGCGAACTCGCCGGCGGCTTCGTCGTGCTGCGGCGTGATTTCATCGCCGCCAACCCGGACGCGGCGCGCAACTTCGTTGAACAGTCCGCACGCGCTTCCGACTGGTCGCGGCAGAATCCGGACGAAGCCCGCAAGGTGCTGGCTGACATCCTCAACAAGCGCGGCGAAAATGGCGGGCTCGCGCGTTACTGGACCGGCTTTGGCCTGCGCGAAGGGGCGAAAGCAACCGACCGCGACATCGAGTTCTGGGTTGCCGTACTGGAACGTGACGGCCGCCTGGCCAAGGGCAAACTGAAAGGTGCCGACATTCTGTACCGGCCCGGCGAAACCAAGATCAACTGAGCCCTGAAATAGCTGAGATATGAGATGACCGGTTCCAACCGTGGTGGAGAGGTCTCGATCCGCGAGCTCTCCAAATCCTTCAGCCTTGGCGGGCGCCAGCTTGCCGTGCTGAGGAGGCTCAACCTCGACATCCGCTCCGGTGAATGCCTGGTCATCGTCGGCGCCAGCGGTTCGGGCAAGACCACGCTGCTGCGCATCCTTGCCGGGCTGGAGGCGGCCGACAGCGGCGGTGTCGCAATCGACGGCAAGCCGGTGCATGGCGTCGGCGTCGATCGTGCGGTGATCTTCCAGGAACCGCGACTGCTGCCCTGGCTCACCGTGCTCGGCAACGTCGCCTTCGGCCTCGAAGTGCGCGGCGTGCCCAAGAGTGAAGCCGAGGAACGCGCCCGCTTCTACGTCGCGCTGGTCGGACTTGCCGAATTCGCCGATGCTTATCCCAGGCAGCTTTCCGGCGGCATGGCGCAGCGCGTCGGCATCGCCCGGGCGCTCACCGTCCAGCCCGAGATTCTTCTGCTTGACGAGCCGCTGGGAGCGCTGGACGCCATGACCAAGATCGGCATGCAAGAAGAACTGGCGCGCATCTGGAGCGAGGAGAACGTCACCATGGTCATGGTCACCCACGATCTGGAAGAGGCGATCTATCTGGCCGACCGGGTGCTGATCCTGCCCAAGGAGAAGGGCGGCGCGACGCGGCTGATTACCGTCGACCTGCCGCGGCCGCGCCAGCGTAGCGAAAGCCGCTTCGTGCGTTACCGTGAAGAATTGCTGCGCGAGTTCGGCTTGCACTAGGGTCGCGCGCCAGACGGTCAAGCGTCGTCATCGGCCTGATCGCGGCCCAACGAATTGCGGGACGCAACGGCCGAAACGGCTCAAGGCAAGTCGTGATCTGATGCAGTCATGATGTCATCCCGGCCAATTCCCGGCCGGGCCGATGACGGTGATGTCTTGATAATACTTGATAAGCGAACTATCTTGAGCGCAACTCGTCCGAAGGAGGCTTCGCGCATGATCAGTGCCGATCTGGGTAAACAGCTCGAAAGCTATATCCAGCAGCTTGTCGATACGGGCCGCTATGGCTCGAAAAGTGAAGTGCTGCGGGAGGGCGTGCGGCTGATTCAAGATCGTGAGACGCGCCTTCTCGCCCTTGACGCCTCAATCATGCGCGGTATTGCCGATGCTGATGCAGGTCGAACGAAGCCCGCGAGCGACGTTTTTGACCGGCTTGAAGCAAAGTATCGCTCTATTGCTGAACAGGCCGAAAAGTCAGCATGATCGTTGAGTTTTCGGACGAAGCCGAAAGCGATCTTGAACGGATTGCCGCCTACATAGCGAAGGATAATCCTCGTCGTGCTCTTTCGTTCATCCAAGAGCTACGCGGTAAATGTGAAGCCTTAGCCGAGACTCCAAAGGGCGCTTCTTTGGTGCCTCGATATGAACAGCACGGCATTCGCCGCGGGGTTCATGGCGGTTACTTGATTTTCTACCGTGCTGAACGCGAACAGATTGTGATCATCCATGTCCGCCACGGCGCGATGGACTATGCCGCGATACTGTTTGAGGACTAACATAAATTGGCACCGGCTGTTCTCGGCGTGATCCTTCGGCAGCGCGCCGACCGGGCTCGTGCTGCCGTACTGATGTCGATTTCAGGAGACGACTGCAGCAGAGGTCAAAAGAGGATTTCATTCCTATGCATGTTAACTTGGCTGCATCGAAAGAACCACCTGGACCGTTTCAATGACGGAAAATGACTCGATGTAAGGCATCTATACTTATCAAGACATTCATTCTCGTGTTTATGAGAATCGAATGAAGGGCGGAGTTCGCGTGGATCACAACTACCAAAAAAACGGATTGTCATCGATCAATGTTTCTAATTGGGAATTTAGCAACGTCGACGAGCTTATTTCAAAGCAAGTTGATTAATCGACCCATTCGCAGTATTCGAGAGAGGGCACTCCGCCCTCTCTTCTTTTTTTATGGAACCGAAAGTGAGCCGCTTCACGCTGGATGGAGACGTTTTCCTTAGTATGGAGACATTGGGCGGCTTTAAGAAAGTCGTGCAAGGAATTTATAACGACTCAGCACAACGGGTCGGGATTTCCCTTCAGTTTGACCCCAATCGGCAAGAATGGGCTCATACCTTTTGGAAGGAAGATATTGCGAGGCTGGACCCCAGGTGAAGGGCCCCGCTGACCACCCAAAGCAAAATCAAAAATCAATCGCTGGCCTGCGGACGAATAGACTGACCTCGAGTGGAGCGCTAAAGGCGGTTCCAGCGCACACGGGCTCAAATTCAGCTTCGGCTTATCAGGTGGCGAGGGCCTTATTGCAACAAATCGCTGCGAAGCTCCCCGTAGCCGCTTTTCGCCAGCCACCGCGCCCGCGCCAAATGCGATGCCCAGGCCCGGCGTGCCCGTTCCGCCTGGCGCTCTGGGTGAACGTTCAGGATGGCTCGTGCCACCTTGCGCCAATCGACGCCTTTGGCCTCCGAGAATAGCAGGACTGCGTAGGTCGGGAAGTGCGCCTCGTCGTAAGGCGTGACCTTGGCCAACTCGGGGGGCTCAGTATCGATCCAGGTTCCCTCGTCCGGTGGAGGCGCATCGATATAGCGGCCAATCGAGGTAAGGTGCGCGACGATCTGGTAACGCAGGTGATCGCGGCTGCCATAGCGTGCCTCGATGTCGGCGAGCTTCTTGTAGAGCCCCCTGCGCTTGCCGCGCGGAGCATCAGAATCGCCGATAGAGTAGTAAGCCGGGCCGACGGCGCAGACGTCGCAGCCGATCGCGGCTACCTCCTGCACGAACGCCGGAATGTCCTCTTCTCGCATCCGCTTCATTTCAAAAGGCCCTCTTTTCGCGTCACCTTTCCTAGCACAAAGTGCTGGATTTGCAACCATACCGTGCAGCCGCTGCATAACTCTTGATGTAAGTAACGGCTGTGCCGCGGGCGACCGATGTGAGATTTGGGCCTGTATAAGCACCCCCGTTTTCCGAGGGCCGTGCGGATCACATTGGAGAGCCTCCTCGCTCAGGCGGCAGTGTCGAAATGTACTGGCGGGACCACGTCAGTTGATGTTGGGGAAAGTTCGTCACCCTGAGACCGGTTCAGCCGAGCGGCTGACCTCGCAGGATGATCACGGTAGGGACGCTCCTTCGACGGAACCGGAGGGAAGCTCGTTGTTCAACATGGAGCGGCGCTGTCCGTCCGCGCGAACGCCAAGCTGATGCTTTGGGTCGGGCGGGCCTCGAAGCAGTCGCCGCGTTGATAGAACCAGCGCCCTTGTGGCCCGCTGCCGAAATCCGATGGGCGCTACGGACATTTGGTTCCCGGTCAACCGCGGGAAGCGTTAACTCCCACGTGATGCTGCAAAAGTCGCGGAAGGGGCTGACCGGCCGAAGCATCGTCTGAGTCGGTCGCAGGCGACTGGCAGATGTGTATCCACCACGCGCATGCGTTCCATCAACACAATCGATTTTACCAATTCTGGATAATAGCGGATGTGAATACGTCGGCCGGGGAAACAGGTCTACCGAGGAGTGCGAGATGCCTCCCCTGACTGCCCCCCTCTTTCAGGAAGACTTGTGACCCCGGCCGACACCACAAGACGCGAAAGCGTCCAAGCCGCCCAGCGCCAGGTTCCGCGCGGTCTACACGTTCCAATCTCCATGCAGCGGCTTTGGCAAGAGCTTCTGGAGCGCGTGGGTGAACCGGCGTCGCCGTTGAAGTTACATCGGCAGATTGTTTCCCTCCTTCAAAAGCCCGATCCGGTTATCCTGGACATCGGTCACATGACGGAACTGATACTGCTTTGAGCCCGACCCTCGAGCGGCTGCCCGCTTTAAGGATAATTACTTCCCACAATGCGGCCTTTGCAGCCCATTGCACGTTGGCGCCCGAAATCCCCTATCATAGGGTTTTGCCGAAATGGCGTCCGGCGGTATCATGGATCTATGGAAACGCCCGCCCCTGCCTTCGAACTTATGGATTTCCGACCCGAGCGCCCCGTGTCGCTTCGAAATCGGACCTGTGTCTATTGCGGGCTCTTCCTTTCTCCCAGCAACAAGACACGGGAGCATGTCATCGGGCGCCGCTTCGTGCCGGATGGGAAGCTCCAGGGGCAATGGAATCTGATCCTGAATGCTTGCCGTCCTTGCAACTCTCGTAAGGCCGATCTTGAGGACGACATTTCGGCGATCACCCTTCAACCCGATTCCTGGGGTCGCTATGGACATGGCGACATCGCGGCGATCGAGGATGCCCAACGAAAGGCGAGAGACTCACGCAGCCGCCGGACTCGAAAGACGGTCAAGGATAGTAGCGAACAGATAAAGATCCAGGGAACCCTAGGACCGGGCGTCAAACTGTCATTTCAATATTCCAGCCCGCCGCAGATCGACGATGATCGAGCGTTCGAACTGGCGCGCCTGCAACTGACGGCGTTCTTCTACATGCAGACCTATAACCACGAGACACGGCAGGGTGGATATTGGCTTCATGGCTACCATCCTGTCATGACTGCCAACCGCAGCGATTGGGGCAACCCACTGATGGTTGGTTTCATGCGAACGATCGAGAGTTGGGATTGCCGGCTCTTGGCTATCTCCGCTGATGGCTTTTTCAAGCTCATCACTCGCAAGCACCCGTTGACTGAGACTTGGGCTTGGGCACTTGAGTGGAACCACAGCCGCCGCTTAATGGGCTTCTTTGGTGAGCCTGATCCTGCGCAAGACATCGTCAATAGCCTGCCGAGATTGGAGGTCAAAACGGTCTACCAAGCGCCCGACGAATCGCTTTCCTTTCGGGTCGAAACACCGCTTAAGGAGGACGAAGACGCCCTCTTCTTGGTCTTTGATGGAACGGTGCAACCGGACACCTGACCATATCGACGAGACGCCGGTATGGCATCGAGCTCGTTAGCCTCGCGCTTTGCGCCAAGGTGGGCTGTCCCAAACACGCGACGCGGCGGTTGTCCGGCGCCGAAAGCCTGCGCCCGTGTTATTGGTGAAGACGACAGGCTTGTGTCGGAACTTTAGGAACGCGGGCCATCGTGGCGGGACCGACCTGACAGCCCTGACGTGAACGAGTACCGCGTCATGCTCGCCAATGTCTTTTTCTTCTACAACCGCATAGCGAGTGTGGGTTTCGGTCCCACCATCGGATACAGCCACCACGACGTTGAACCGGGTCGGTGGCCGCAGTTGCGCAACTGCGGCCGCCATCGCTTGTACAGCGTTCCCCGAACTCCGGTCGCCAAAGTACAGATTTGCCGCGCAGTTCAATACCTGCTGATGGTTGCAGGCAAGAATGTCCGCCGGATTCGGACTAGCCGGGCAGACGCAACTCACCGAACGACTTAGCCTTTCTGGCGACGTGGCGTTCCTGTTCACGCGATTAAACGGCAAAGATCGGCACCATCTGCGCCCAGAGATCAACCCCCTTCCTGAAGACGGCGACGGGCATGGGGTCCAACTCGAGGCGGTGTTGAACTACAAGGTCACGGATTTGTTCAACATCGGCGTCGGAGCCCGCTACTGGAGGGTGGCATCTGAAGCTGCCGCGCATCTCGAAGAGACTCCGGCCGGTCGTTCCTCCCTCCCGCAGGTCGAGGACTGGCAGGCAGAGCGCTACGGCATGTTCGTGCAGGCCAGCATCAAGTTCAACTGAGAAAGGAAACCCGTGGCGTCCGCCGGCGCACCTTTCATTTGCCGAGCTTCCCGGGTCGATTCCGGTAGGGGGCGAAATGACACCCTAAGCGCCACGGCGACGCTCACACGACGGGACATGGCCGGTTTCGCCACACAACAGTCGTTGGACAAGCACCTTGGCAGACGGCAGAGTGCGACCCATAGCTGCCGCTCGTAGATACGGACCGGAATTTCCGGACCCGGCCGAGGCTGACAATCGGCTAAATTGGCTCGGCGTTATCAACTTAACTCGCGTTCAGGGATTTGCGGCATAGACCCGATGTCATGAACACCGCAACCGTCAGCTACAAGCGCCATCGTTTCCCGCCGCAGACCATCGCCGATGCGGTCTGGCTCTACTACAGGTTCCCCTTGAGCCTGCGTCTGGTCGAGGAAATGCTGCTGGAGCGCGGGATCGTGGTTTCGTATGAGACAATCCGCCGGTGGGGCATCAAGTTCGGTCCCCATTACGCTCGCCGCTTGCGCCGCAAGCAGCACAGCCGAAACGATGTCTGGCACCTGGACGATGTCGTCATCACCATCGCCGGCAGGAAACACTGGTTGTGGCGCGCCGTTGACCAGGATGGCTATGTGCTCGACGAGATCGTCCAGAACCGCCGCAACACCAAAGCGGCCAAGCGCTTGCTGACGCGGCTGCTGAAGAAGCAAGGCGTCGCGCCGAAGCGCATGATCACCGACAAGCTGCGCTCCTATAGAGCAGCCAGGCGACAGGTGATGCCGGACGTCGAGCATCGGTCGCATAAGGGATTGAACAACCGTGCCGGGAATTCGCATGTGCCGCTGCGAAAACGGGATTATGCAAGGCTTCCGATCACCAGGAGCACAGCAATCCTTCGTTTCGATCTTCTCGGCTCTGCGCAATCTCTTCGTCCCGCTCAGCTCAAAACGCTCCGCTCTCGCTACACATATTCACCGCCTGCAGGCCATGGCGGAATGGAAAGCCGTGGCCATGGTCAGCTGACATCAGCGGCTGCAGGTCTCAACGCGTGTATATGCAGACAACGTGAGGTCCCCGCCAAGTTGGCTCGTTGCCCGCAGGCAGTTGGCTTCTGGCGCGGCATCCTTCAGCGCGGCATTGTCGAGCATGGCGTCGGCCAGAAGCCGCTTCAGCCGCGTGTTCTCGTCCGCCAGAGCCTTCAGTCGCCGAGCCTCGGACATCCCTTCCCGCCGAAGCGGCCCTTCCAGTTGTAATCGAGGCGTCGCTGACCCCGTGCTTGCGGACAGATCGCGAACCGACACCCCTCCTCGTTTTTCTTCAAAATTCGATGATCTCTTCAGAAAAGCGGCTACGTTTCATGTCCTGGCCCTCTCGATGGGCCAGAACGAACGTCAACCGGATTAGATCAGCGGGGCAAAGTCACCTTGTCGGCCATGAATACGCCAACCCGATTACATTGTTGGAAATAAGTAACTCGAGCGAAAACGTGCAATTTGCCTTCGACACGTGTCCTAACCGCGCAGGGATATCAATTTCCACGTCCTGGAATTCAATGGACTGATTGTGCAGTGGAAAATACGCTTTATATACCGCCTCCTTCAAAACGAAGAGGTCCCGCCGCTTGAGCAGATGTAGATCGTACATGCGTTGCTCGTTAGGGGTGGCAATCAATTCGATCAGGTTCTCCGGCAGAGGTTCATTAGGCTCAATGTCGATGCCGAGAGCCGCAATCCTTTTCGTCCCTGCAATGGCGGCGGCGGCTACGGTATCGTGGTGCGCCAAAGATCCGACGACGCCGGGTGGCCAGATCGGAACACCAGAGCGCGTCTTTAGAATCGGCAATAGTGGGAATCCCAGTTGCCCAAGGAGTGTTCTGGCGACTACTCTTGCAGCACCGCTTTGGCGGCGAACTTTGGTAACAGCGCGTCCCAACGAGGTAACTTCGGAATCGTATAAGGTGGATTCGTCGCCCGGTTCTATTGGACGGATGCCGACGAGGATGTTCTGTTGATCAATGGTGATAGTCTCCATTCTATCTGGTCCCTTTGAGCTTGTCGGATGAGAAGCTCAGCCAATGCAGCTTGGCCTTGAAGTTGCCCGACTCGGTCGTCGATCAGCAGCGGCGGCAGACCAAATATGCTTCCCATCTTTGGATCACCGAGCCAGAACTCTCCGACATTTGGGGATTGTCGCGATCCGAGATCATCGTCACGTGGTCGCCTACAATCGGTACGGCAGTAATAGCCTCCGGACTCAAGACTCGGTCCCAGCCGCGCATAGGCGAACGAGCCTCTGGGCCTGTTGAGGCTTTATCAGGTGGTATCCGACGGCTGATGAGAGGCTCCATGGCATAGAACTGATGTATCTCGATTGGCAGGGACGGAACTTGATACGCCTGCAATGCCCTATGAAATTGGGCGGTTCTTTCCGACATCAGAATGTCATCGTGGAGATCACGATCCGGAGGTATCGCCCCAATTCTCTTCGCCTTTTCAATCAGCTGAGCAATTGAACATTGTCCAGCAAAGCGTTTCAAAACTTCGAAGGTTTCATCATTCAACGATTCGAAACGCTCCAACACCATGTTTCGGACGATCAGAGAGGGGGACATGCTCGATCGATTCGCAAATAACGTAACATCGATGAACGCCATGAAGGACACGGTTTCATCCAGGGCCAGTAAGCGCTGGGCTATGGCGTAGGCGAGGATGCCGCCCGACGAATATCCTGCGAAGCGGTATGGACCGTGGGGCTGAATTTCTTTGATTTCCAAGATGACCGTGTCAGCAATCGCTTCAAGGGTCAGTGGACGAGCTTCATCGAAAGACGGCCATGGCAAAGCAAAGACGGGACAGTCTACATTCATTTCCTTAACCAAACTGACGACATAGGAACAATCGCCGAAACCTGTGGGAACAAAGAACAGCGGTGGCTGCGATCCGGTTGCTTGAACGGAAATCACTCCCGCACTGCTGGGCTGTGGCTCCAAATGAACCTTCGATGCAAGGTCCTTTAGAACTGGGGCCTGGAAGGCATCGGCAGCGCTAAAATTCAGGCCAAGATCTGATGCTCGGCTGAGTAGCTGCACCGCCAGGAGCGAGTGGCCACCCAGTTCGAAGAAGTTGTCGTGGCGCCCGACCCGCTCGACACCGAGAAGCTCTGCCCAGATCCCGGCCAGCGCCGTCTCGACCGCGCCCTGCGGCGCCTCATAGGCGGTGCGCGCATAGGCCTCGTCGTCGGGGGCCGGCAGCGCCTTGCGGTCGAGCTTGCCGTTCACCGTCAGCGGCAGCGCCGCCAGCCGCACGAACGCCGACGGCACCATGTAGTGCGGCAGCAGGCTGGCCAGATGCGCGCGCAAGGCGACGGCAAGCCCGTCTCCATCGTCGTCGTCCGAGCCGGCCTCCGGCGCGCACACGACATAGGCGACAAGGTGCTTGTCGCCGGCCCGGTCCTGGCGCGCCACCACCACCGCCTCGCGCACCCAGGCGTGCTCGATGAGCCGCGCCGCGATCTCGCCCGGCTCGATGCGGAAGCCGCGGATCTTCACCTGGTCGTCGTTGCGGCCCAAAAACTCCAGATTGCCGTCCGGCAGATAGCGCGCCAGGTCGCCGGTCTTGTAGATCCGGGCGCCGGTCTCATCGCTGAACGGATCGGCCAAAAACCGCTCAGCCGTCAGCTCGGGCCGGTTCAGGTAACCACGCGCAACACCCGCCCCGCCAATGTAAAGCTCGCCCACCGCCCCGAACGGCACAGGAGCACCATGAGCATCCAGCAGATACACCCGCGTGTTCGCAATCGGACGCCCGATGGGGACAACTGGCCTGTTTAATCCAGCGGAATACACCCAGGCCGTCGCGTCAATCGTTGCCTCAGTAGGTCCATAAACATTGAGAAGCGCCGCCTCTGCATCCGGCCTGTCCCGCAGATCGTGCTCCAGCACCGGCAGCCCTGCCTCCGGCGGCAGAACCTCAACCCGCGGCTTGCCCTCCGACGCGACAAAGACACTGCGCAGCGCCTCATGGCGGGCAAACAGACGGTCAAGGCTGCGCTGCCAGGCGCTGCGGTCGAGCACGCCGCGCAGCCGCAAGGCCAGCGGAATATGATAGTTGGTACTGCCCTCGTCCAGCTGCGGCAAAAACCATATCCGCTGCTGCGCAAACGAGGGCACAAGCGGCTCATTGCGCGATACGGCAACAATCGCCGGCAGGTCTTGCGGACCGGAGCGGCTCAACACCTCGACGACGCTTTCGGCCAGATCGGAAAGCACCGGCCTGGCGAACAGCCTAGTCAGCGGCAGTTCGACCCCAACAGCCCGCGACAGCCGGCTGAGCAGCTGCACGGCCAGCAGGGAATGTCCGCCGAGTTCGAAGAAGTTGTCGTGGCGCCCGATGCGCTCGACACCGAGAAGCTCCGCCCAGATCTGCGCCAGCGCCGTCTCGACCGCGCCCCGCGGCGCAAGTCCAGTCGATGTGAATCGAGCAGTTGTCCGCATGTCTTGCCAGATGTGACAGATAGCATTGCAGGGCATGTATGCCCCCCGTTGTTTCCACGGCTATTGCGGGCTGGCGGATCATGTCTGGCAGATTCTCTCGTAGAGATCGCTAAAGTTTGCAGCCTTAAAGATCTCGTTCAGTCGAGGCGGCCTCCAGCGGTCGCTATTATTCAACCGAAGTTGGAGTGCTGTGGCGAGAAGGCTATCTCCCCCAAGGTCGAAGAAGTTATCTTCGAATCTTATCTCCGTGACCTTCAATAGAGATTTCACTTCGCTGAGGAAGGCCTCCTTCAGATCGTCGCTTTGAGCGTCCTCCTCCACCTTTCCGACTTCTTTCGGCGAAGATATGCCTGGGCCGTAGTTCGCTATTGTCCGACCTTGCTCGCTCCATTGCCTTAATCGAGGAGGCAAGGGCCGCGTCGCTATGATCACTTGGCTGTTGTCGACGGTTGCCAGGATGCGTTCGATGATGTCAATTCCTTCGTCGGGACACAGTGCAAGATCCCTCGCTTTAGACGTCGCGTAGGCGGAGGTCACCTGCCCCTCGTCGTAGGCGTAATCCCAGTCATCCCAGTTGGAATTGATCCACCGGACGCCGAGTTTGGCCTGCACCTGGCGTGCAAATGCGTCCATGAACCTGTTGGCCGCCGCATAAGCGGCCATCGCCGGTCCGCCTAGGATGGATGCAACGGATGAGAAAAGGAACACAAACTCGGGGGATTGGGCGTGGGTGGACTGCATTCGCTGGATCGCACTGTAGAGGTTGCGCGTTCCCACGATTTTGGAGGCGAACTCATTGGCGGAGGTCGTGTCCTCCATCTCTGAAAGGAACTTCAGATCGGCTAATCCGGCGGCGTGAAAGATGCCATCGATCCGCCCGAACCTCCGAACCGTCGCGTCGAGCACGCCCGAAAGGTTGTTGAAATCGGATACGTCCGCCTGGTGAAGAATCACCCGCCCCTTTGCGTTGTCAAGCGCGGTCAATCGGCGCATCCAGCCACAGTCATCGATATCTGCGGACTTGCAGTCCAAAGTGGCAGGTACCGCACGGCGGGTTATCGCGATGACCGTCGCTCCAACGGTTACAAGATGTTCAGTCAAGGAAAGCCCGATCTTTCCAAGAGCTCCTGTGATCAGATAGACGCCTTCCGGTCGGAGGACCTCCCCGCCTCCGGGAGTCTTTTCCGCGAGGACCATCTCGGGAAAATGCGGCACCCATCGCCGGTTCCCACGGAGCGCGACGACCGCTTCGGGATCAGGCTCATCACGCCGGATTTCAGCAGCGAGCCGATCGGCGATTATTGGGTCGTCGACGTTCAGGTCAACAACCCGACAATCGACCATCGGGTTCTCCTGCGGCAGCACGATAGCGGGGCCGAAGACGCATGCCTTTTCGGGATCCACAGCTTCGTCGCCGACCTGGACCATCCGGTCACCAACAATCCAGACATCAAGCGGACTCCGGAACGTCAGTGGAGAGAGAACTCGCGCCAAATCGAGTATCGCGTCGTAGCTCCGCAAAAGATCGGTCTGCACCGTGCCCGGGTCCCCAGACGCGTCAGCGCAGCCGCTCAGGTGCCAGAGGCAGAGAATCCGATCAACGGGACGCTCCGAGGCGATCTCGGTGTCGAAGAGCGCCTTCAGGCCTTCTCGGGTGGGGTCAATCATGATGAAAGACCCTTTGACTTTCATGGGTGGGTTCGAGGGTTTGGCTCGTCGGCAAACACGAACAACCTCATGACCAGCATCCTCCAACAGTCGCGTGATGCTATTCGCCAGCATGTCTCCCGCACGCTCTGCCTCACCAAACGGCCGGTCGGCAAGCACCAGCCAACGAAGCGCCTTTGTGCCTCCGTCGCCCGGAACCGTGCGGGAAAGCATTTTCTCCGTCCAACTCTGGGCATAGGTGAACACCTCTCCCCTGCGCCGCTCACGCTCTTCGGTCTTCGGCAGAACCGTCAAGCCGGCAGGCTGACCCTCCGGCCAGCAACGGTGGCGATCAAACGAGTATGTCGGAAGCGAGATCCTGCGGCGAGAACCGAACGGTTCCAATTGATCACTGGCTCGTTTCCAATCCACCGAAACACCCAAGGACCAGAGATTCCCAAGACATTCCAGAAGAACGTGACGGTCGGTGAACTCCTGGTCATCCTTCCCTTGCGCGGCTGAAACGACTACCGGAATTCTAATCTTAGGAGCCTCTGAATTGATTGTTTCATGTGCGAAACGCGTCAGATTGCACGAGGGGCCAACGTCGACGAGCACGGTTGCACCGGCCGCGACGACAGCCGCGAGAGACCGATCGAATCGGATCGTTCCACTTGCTTGCCTACTCCAGTAGGTCTCGGTCAGAGGCACTTTCGCCCGGTGCAGATATCCTCCTGAATTCAGAGCGATGGGCAGGTCCGGTACTCGTTTCTTGAGCGTGCGGACATGTGCGTCAATCATATCAGCCGCCGGTTTCATCAGCGGAGAATGGCTGGGGACGCCAGCTGTGTTGAGGATCTGGTTGGGAACCTCTGCTTTTTCGAGCTCCTTATGAAGTTTTTCAATCAGTTCCCGTTTCCCCGTAAACACTACACTGGATTTGGAGTTCACGACACCGACAGTGATCTCCCCAGCTTCGGCCCAGTCACGCCAAACGTCCTCCTCGAGAATGCGTTTAGCCTCCTCGGGGCCGCATCTCACCGCAAGCATAGCACCGTCGACACCAAGATTCGCCATCGCACGACCACGGGCGACCATTAGAGCTATGGCGTCGTTCAGTTTCAAAATGCCCGCTAGCGTGGCCACGACGTATTCGCTCATGCTGTGTCCGACAAGGTAGTCGGGACGCACGCCACACGCTTCGAGCAGTTGTGTCAGAGCGTACTGCACGGAGAAGATCATGACGTTGATTTCTTCGAAGGATGCGGTCGCGTAGCCTTCGTTCTCCCCAAACACGAGTGACTCCAGATCACGATCCAGGACGGGGCGACTAGCGGCGGCACAAGTCAGAAACGCCTCGCGAAAGTCAGAAACGTGATCAAACAGATCCTTGAACATGCCTGCGTGCTGGACTCCACCGCCCGGCAGCATGAACGCAATCGACGGTGAGGACAGGGCTTGATCACCCGCGCGATCAGCCTCTTCCTCCAGCCTCTTGATGGCCATGTCCAAGTTGCGCGCCACAACGACCGTCCGATGATCGAAATGGCATCGCGCCACCCGGAGGGTATGCGCGACGTCACCGAGATCGACATCCTGGTAGCGCCGTAGGAACGTGGCGAAATTCCGGCAGGCCCGGCTTAGCGCCGACGGCGTCTTTGCGGATAGGCAAAGGGCGTAGGACCCCCGCTCGACCGAGCCGGGCCAATCCCTTGCGTTCTCACCAGTCCATTCCTGCAGAACAACATGGCAGTTGGTTCCGCCTATACCGAGGCCGGTGACTCCGGCAGTTCGCGGTCGTCCCTGCGGCCGAGGCCAGTGTCTAAGCTGCTCATTGACGAAGAAGGGCGTGTTCTCCAGGCCCAGATCTCCGTTCAGCCTGTTGATGTTGATGGTCGGGGGGATTACCCCGTGCTGAAGGGCGAGTACGGCCTTGATAAAGCTCGCAACCCCGGCGGCGGCATTGGCATGGCCAATATTCGGTTTAATTGACCCGAGTGCACAGGCGTGTCCCGTTTCCTCTCGCCCCGCGAAAACTTCGGCCAGTGCGCGGATCTCGATCGGGTCGCCGACCTTAGTGCCGGTTCCATGAGTTTCGATATATTCCACGTCTTCAGCGCCGAGCGCTGCAGACTCAAGTGCCTGGCGCACAACAGCGGTCTGGCCTCCCGCGCTGGGCGCTGAGTAGGAAGTCTTGTTGCGGCCATCATTGTTAATGGCACATCCTTTTATCACTGCTTGAATCGGGTCGCCCGCCGCGAGGGCCTCTTCAAGGCGCTTAAGGACAACGACCCCCACCCCATCTCCAATCACCGTGCCCTTCGCATCAGCATCAAACACTCGGCACACACCGTCCGAGGAATTGATGAAGCCCTCGACATACTGATAACCTGCTTGGGGAAAGTTGATGCTCGCCGCGCCTGCCAGCGCCATGTCGCAATAGCCGGCCGCGAGTGACTGAGTGGCAACCCCGATTGCCACCAGCCCAGTTGAACATGCGGTTTGGACTGCGATGCTTGGACCGTTGAGGTTCAGCATGTAGGAAACGCGCGAGGCAAGATAATCCTTGTCGTTGCCGAGCTCCGTCAGCAAAGCGAGCGGCGCGTTGTTGGGATCTATGAGGTCGCCCCCTTTCAAATGGTGTAGGAGATAGAGTGGGAGGTACGAACCTGCGAATACCCCGGTCCGGCCCTCATGCTCGGTTGGCGCATATGCGGCCGACTCGAGCGCCTTCCAGCAGCATTCGAGAAACAGGCGATGCTGTGGGTCCATTAACGTTGCCTCATGGCTCGACAGGTCCCAGAAACCCGGATCGAAAAGGTCCACACCGTTGAGATGGGCGCCCACCCGCACATAATCGGAGCGCTTCAGGACAGCTTCCGGAACGCCCCGCGCCTTGAGTTCGTCCGCGGAGAGCGGGGCGATCGAGCAGACCCCTTGGCAAAGGTTTTCCCAGAGTGCATCGACTGTATCCGCGCCGGGGAATCGCGCGGCCATACCAATCACCGCAATGTCCATACCGGGGCCGCGTCGCCCGTCGAACGCCTTCAGATGCGCCCTGCCCGCCAAGGCTTTCGGTATGTTGGAGAGCTTCCGGTTTGGGGGACGTCCCTGCACGCCACCGCGCTTGCGGATAAGAGCCGCGAGTTCTTTAAAAGTCGGATTGAGGAAGACCTCCACGACGCGGAGCTCCACCTTCAGACTCCCACGAAGCTGCGTGCAGAGACGGGCAGCCAGAAGGGAGTGTCCACCGCAGTCGAAAAAGTTGTCGGTCGGATCAGCGGGTTCAGCCTTGAGTAGGTCGCGCCAGATTGCGCGAAGTACCGCATCGACCTCGTCGGCACCTGTGACTGGAGTGCAGGCCTCTTGTGCGATATTGCGGAGGCGCGACCGATCAAGTTTCCCGTTGGCCGCAATGGGCAATTCCCTCAGAGCAATAAACTCTGACGGGACTGCGTAGTGCGGCACCTCAGACTTCAAATGCGCCTGCAAAGAAGCCTGCCACCCCTTGCACTGATTCCGCAAGACTACATAGGCGATCAGTCGATCAGTCTGACCGGTAGTCGGATCGAGCTCCGGCACAACCGCGGCGGAGCAGACGTCGGAGTACCGAAGCAAAGCAGCTTCTATAGACGCGGGGACGACGCTATATCCTCGGATCTTCACCATGAAAGCGCAGCGCCCGATAATCTCTAATTGGCCACCGGGCAGCATGCGGCCAAGATCGCCAGTGCGGAACATCTTGCCATCAACGTTGAACGGGTCAGGAAAGAACCTTTCCCGTGTCATCTCCGGGCTGTTGAGATATCCATGACCTAATGAATCGCCGCCGACGAAGACCTCACCCAAGAAGCCCAGCGGTACGGGGTCGCGTTGCTCCCCGAGGATATAGGCACTGACATTGTGCTGAGGCGAACCGACCGGTACAACCTTTTGTGTTGTCGCAGGATCGATCTCACTCAGGTCAATATGCGCGACATCATGTGCCTCCGCTGCGCCGTAGTAATTGATGATTCTGACGTGCGGCAGCGCGTCCATCACACGCGCAAGCAACGCTGCTGTTGTCACCTCGCCTGATAAGTAAATCAATCGGAGATCCGGAAGGCGAGAGGGCACGTCGAGGGAACCGCTGCTGAGAAGCACATCTAGCAGTGAAGGCGTTAGTAATGTTCTGGAGATTCGATTTCGTTCCAGGTAGTCGACCAGCTGGTGCGGATCGTAGATAACGTCGTCAGGGATCAGATAGGCTGGAATCCCGGCGAGGATCGGCCGCATTATCTCCCAGACTAAGAAGAGATTGACCGCCTCGCGCTCATCAGGCGCATACGGCAGCGCGCAATAGCGCCACTGATGAGAGGATACAGCGCTTCGGTGAGGGCAGACGACCCCTTTCGGTTCACCAGTCGTGCCAGACGAAAATACAATCTGGGCCGGCGCATCGAGATCCACCGCTTGGGGATTGGCCGGGCTGGCCTTGCCTAGTTGTGCTTCCCAACCCTCGTCGAGCGACAGCGCAATACCGGACCAGTCAGGCGGAACCTTAGCTGCGAAGCGGTTGTTGGTGACAACGATTTCAACGCATGCCTTCTCAAGTATCCGCCGTAGCGCAACCATGGGCTGCGCTTTTTCAAGCACGACGTAAGCCGCCCCTGTCTTAAGAATACCAAACAGCGCGACGGCGTATTCAGGTGAAGTATCCATCAGAATACCCACGCGGGAACCTCGGCTCTGACCATGTCCGAGGAGGTTCCTGGATAGAATCTCGCTCAGGTCGTCGAGCTCACGGTACGTCAAGACCCTATTCTCTGAGACGACGGCAGGGGCCTCCGGATTGAGGGCCGCTTGTTTGCGAAATTGGTCATGCAGTGGTAGTTCGGGATAAGGTAGGGCCTCGCCAATTCGAATGGAAGCTGGGAGTTGTGCCTTTACCTCCCCAACTTCACGTAGGAGGGTAGATACCACTTCCGCCGTCATGGAATGGGTATAAAAATGATCACCATCAAACATAATCCGGGCGAAGCGCGACGTCGTAAGCCGACGCCATTCGTCTAGGTCATTGGCATTGACCGTTTCGTCTTGCACTCCCCCAATTGCGGTGATCGCCGCGTCGAGAGGCGTTGGTAAGTCCCGGTCGTACGTCTCCGCAAGTTCGAAGTCGGCCCGCAACGGCGGCAAGATGAAGTTATGCAGGAGTTCCTCATTTGCCAGCGCCTCCTTGGGGACCAAGCCAAGGATCCGGACCACATCGGTTAACTTATCATCCACGTATCTATACATTGGCGGCTCATCCGCCGGCACAACCGCCGACTTGTGAGCAGACACGACGACATGGAAGGGAGATGGCCGACCGGCCTTCTCCAGGGAACGGGCGATCTCATAAGCGAAGAGGGCACCGACGCTATGACCGAAGAAAACAAAAGGCCGGTCGTTGTACCCGCGCAGCGCCTCAGTGACCATGGGTACTAGTACGTCCAAGCTGCAGATGGCAGCCTCCGCTGACCGTTTGCCGCGCCCGGGAAGATCCAGGCAAATAAGCTCAACGTCATCGGGGAGATAGTCAGACCAAGTACGGAACGACTGGACGCTACCGCCCCCGTGAGGAAAGCAAATTATGCGATACGATGGGTCAAATGATCTCTTTACGATGCTCAGTAATGCTGTAACTTTCTCGCGAACTTGTTCCATTTTTCAAACTACTCCACTTCGATTCAGCATGAAATAAACGTCTCCGTTTGGACGTTGGTCTTCCCGTGATTTTCATGATTAAGTCGGAACGCTTGTACCCCGCATCTGTGATGACCATGTCTCGCCCGAATTCATATGGATCGTCGAAGATCAGGCGGTTGAGGTGGGTGGGAGCGCTCGACAAGGCTCCAGTGGAAGTCGCTTAGCGGGGACGCGTCTAGCAGAAACATATGTCCAACTCTCGACCTGATCCGCCCGACAGGACTAGCGCGGTATTCTTCGTGTAGGCGGCGTCGCCCCGCATTAATTCCTCCGAAATAAGCCAGTGACCCTCAGCGATTAGATGGCCTTCCCACAACCAAAGGTAACTTTGTCGACGCTATGATACCTGTTACAAGCGATTTCGTGGATGAAATTTATGTAAACTTTATTTTAATCAAAATTAATAGTACTTATATAGTAATAAATTCGTTATAACACTCCATTGCGATCATGTTATAATTTTGATAGCTACACCTTATCGAGAAAGTGAAGCGCCGAATGGCGGCATGGATCGAGCCGGGCGATAGCTTCTTCTCGTTGGTCAGCTAGACCTTATAGGTTCGAATATCCTCTTGCCTGAGCAGGTCCAGCGACTTGCCGAAGTGACGCGCAAAACAGCGAGACCTGCTGAAGGTAGGAGAGCTGAGTGTTTGGTGCGAGGTTGCGCACCTCCGTGTCCTCGCACAATCGGCACTTTTGCCGTTTGTTTCCCCGAGCCGGTTGCGTTGACCGGCATTTCTTCCTTGGCTAAAACTCTTCCGTTCGCCGGGCAGGCTTTGCGTCCTGCGGTTCTGAACCAATCTCCAATCCGTGATGCTGATACCGTCTCGCTTTGCGGCTTCGGTCACATAGAGGCGTTCGGCTCCCGGCTTCCCATTCTCCTTTGTGAGCGCAGTTCTTGCACGGATGGATCCGCCGCCGACTGCAGCAACAAGTCGGTGCGCGACAGCGAGCGCGAAACGATCGGCAACGCCGAGGAAATCTACCGTCGCTTTGTCGCTACATGGAAACAGCAATCGCCGAAGGGGCGCTCGAGCGCCGCACACGAGGTACGACGATCATAGGCTGCGCGACAGGGTTGCAACCTCGACCCTGCTCTTCGCCACGCGGTCACCCGAGCCGCGACAAAGTAGCAAAATCAGCTTCGCCGTTCCATCCCTGGCAATGGCCACCGGCGCGGATCGTAGCGATAGTGGGCGGCAAAGGCGATCAGGGTAGGATTGAAGCGGATTGTGTCGCCACGACGCTCGAGCACTGCGCTCTTCAGATTATCGTAGAGCACGACTTTTGGGATCCCGCCCCATCTCTCGAAGGCTTCGAGGTGACCGGCCAGAAACGCTTCCATCCTTGCATCCAGAAAGAACGCAGGAAGATCCGGCGTGAGTGGCTCAGGACGATGACGAAGGCCATGAGTGGGCGCCGCGCCCGGCCAATCTGCAGATGTCCGAAATGACCCCAGTCGGCCTGGGCCTGCTCGCCAGGAAGCGTGCGCAAGCGCAGATAAGCCTCGGCCTTGGGGCGAGGCCGGTGGCGGGCGATCACGTGACGGAAGTGACCGCTGTCACCGCAGTAACCCCGCTCAACGACCATGCCGTAAAGACGGGCAGCCGTCAGGCTGGGAAAGGCCTTCAAGGTCTCAAGGACGAACGGGAGATAGGGGTCGATCTTGCTGGGTCGGGTCTGCGGGCCATGGGGCACCAGCCCGGATCGGGCAAGCACTCCATGAACGGTGTGGTGGTGGATGCCGAGCTGCCGGGCAATGGTGCCAGCGCGCCACTTCTCGACATGGTGATAGCGCAGGATCTGGGCCTGCAGCTCAGGAGATATGGCCATCGTTATCCTCAAGACGGAGACGTTCGAATGGCTTGGCGGCGACGCAGGGGCTCGCGGCGGACAAACCGCGAGCAGCGGCGATTACACCAGTGACAGTGGCGCCCTAGAATACCCCCCAACGACCCAGTCGAGATCGCAGGCTCGGTTAAGGACGGCGTATCAGCGGTGTCAGGCGCTTGGATCTGCGTCGTAGCCGTTGCCGTCATGACATAAACATCGGCGTCGTCATCGGGTGAACCATGGTGCGTCACTTTATTGCGTCGGGCCCGGTATCGGCGGCTGCGCTCGGCGTGAGCGAAGCGGCCGTTTCTGCTGGCTTGATATCGCTTGGCAACATCCCGTCGTCGCTCGGCACGCGCAACACATGCGCAGCCCTTGGCCCAATAGATCTGTCCACGGTCGCAACGTCTGCAGATCAGTGTCTGAGCCCGGCAACACTCGCAAAGGAAGAAGCGCCCGGTGTCCTCTTCCGCCACCCTGTGGCGGTGTCCATGACGTGTCGGTGTCCATGACGTGGACGCGAGGTGCCATCTGCGCCATAATAGCCCGGCATTCGTCTTCCGCACGGTGTAGGGTGCGGCGCCGGGTAAACTTGCAAGGTTGGGTCGGCGCCGCGCCTGCTTTAACGATCTGGGAAAAGATTAAAGCACGCGCTGCGGCTCCGCCAGCGCCCACGCGCTTCACCGAAAAAGCATCGGCGAAAAATGTTCTCCGGATCTCGCCCCCGCACGCGGTCCGCGCTACGCTGCGCTGCGGGGGCGAGGTCCTCCTATGCGATCCCCCAGACAACCCTTCCGCTTCTCGCGGAAACCTGGATCTCCTTGCTGGCACCGTTTATGCGCACTTCCTGACGACCGTTCACACCATCCATCGCGACGAAAACAAATAGGGCCGTCCGCGTCCCTCACCGGCTGGATACGGCTTTGAAGGCGACGGCATGATTGCGCCTTGGTCACTGGGTGCGGGTCTATCTGCCGACGCAGCCGTGCGACATGCGCATAGGGATGAATGACCGACTTCATCCGTTGCACAAAGGCAATCGTGGCGACGGCAAGAGCGGCGGCGATATCCGGTCCATGACAGAAGGTTACGAGGATCCTAGGACGCCCATGCGACTCAGGCTCTCGATCGTATCCTCGTTGTGGCCAAGCTCGGATATGATGTCTGTGGTGTGCACTCCGAGGGCTGGTATAGAGGTCAGTTCAGGCGACGGTGTCGCTGAAAAGCGCGGAGCGGCGTTGGCCTGCAACACACCGTCGACAGTTCGGTAAACGTCGCGGGCCACCATATGTGGGTGCACAGCAGCCCTCTGGCATGGATAGAAGAGGCGCGAAGCAGGTATCGGTGCCTTCAAGCAACTCAGTCCATTCCGCTCGGGTTTTGGTCTTAAATAGCGCGGCGAGCTCATCTCCGAGCGGCCCCCAAACGTTCGGGTTTCCTCTTTGACTTTCGGCGAAGCGCTCATCGTGATCGAGGCCAAGACGTCTGATAAGCTAAACGTAGAATTGGGGCTCCATAGCCTGCAGAACAATCCACTCACCGTCTGAGCAGACGTAAGTACGGTCGAAATGCTTCCCGAGAGCCCCTGGCCGGGCGTTTGCAATGGAGAGGTCGTAGTCGATAGGAAGAAACGACACCAAGAGGTTCAACAAGTGAGCCGAGCCATCAACCATAGCTGCATCAATCACCTGCCCAGTGCTATCCTGTCTAGCCCGGAGAATTCCGGCGAGAATGCCAACGGCTAGATAGAGCGCCCCTCCGGCTACATCGCCTAGGATTGTGGGGGGTGCTTCAGGTGGCTGGCCAGGCTGGGTCGCGAACCATAGAGCGCCGGAAAGAGCAATGTAATTGGCGTCGTGTGCTGCAGCCTTCGACAGAGGACCATACTGCCCCCAACCGGTCATCCGACCGTAAACTAATGACGGGCGACGGGCGAGGCAGACATCTGGCCCTATCCCGAGGCGTTCCATAACCCCTGGGCGATTGCCTTCGATCAGGGCATCGGCCCCGTCGATCAGTTCTAAGAACGTGTCCACTGCTCCCGGCTTCTTTATATCCAGCACGATTGAGCGCTTCCCACGACTGCATATCGACCAAGGTCGTGGAGCGCCTGCATCTTTGGCTGGGCGCTCCACCGCAATCACGTCAGCCCCTAAGTCGGCAAGCAGCATGCCGCAAAATGGTCCCGGCCCCATCCCAACCATTTCGATGATCTTAACGCCTCTGAGTACTCCCATCGATCACGATTCCCATTGGTGGAGTTTCCAGACCATTTGACGATTACTGGCCAACAAGCCGCATAGCAGCGGCGGCTACATCCGGCGCCCCTCGGTATTGCGCGAAACCCTCTCGCCAGGAAGGCGAATTAAAGTCATTTGCCAAGTGACTTTTTGCGCAACCTCATGGGCTACGTTGAGCAGTTCCCGTGAAACCCGCTAGCGCCTCTTATCGCATGGCGACCCTTCTAAGGGTCGGCGCATGTAGACTAAGATGACTACCGGAGCACTCAAGCGAGCGGACGACCGCGTAAGCCACGAGGCACCCGTACTATGACCAAAGAAGATGAAAGGCCGGTCGACATATCCGCGAAGCGCCTCAGTGACAGCGGATACTAGCAAATCCATGCTCCGGATCGCGGTCTCAGCTGTTCGGCTACCGCGCCCCAGAAAGTCGACGCAGATCAGCTCGACGTTTGGGAAGATAGCCAGACCAGGTACGGAACGATTGGACGCTGCCATCCTCATGCGGGAAGCAAAATATCCGATACGACGGTTGCAGGCGCCGGCCCTATTCGGCACTTGCGCCTTTCCCATCCGAATTGCGCTATCCTGCCGGTGCGCTGTCCCTATCGGGCGCTTGGAAAACCCTAGTCCCTCCCCCCGCGATGAATCTGCCGTCGTATAGACACCGTGCCGTCACAAGCACGCCCTCATCCTGCAGAGACCGCACCTCATCTTCAAAGGATTTAGCCACCGTACAGCTCTTGCGAGTGCTTGCTCTGATGAATCCGTTGGGGCGCGTGACGCGAGCCAGTTCGCGCATGCGTCCGATCGGGCGTGCCCGAGCGTGAAGACGCCGCAGCAGACCCGTAATGTCATAAGTCGTACTGGAGTAGTCGGAGAGCGGCTCGTCTAGGTCGACATCGCTTCGGACATGGCTATAAACGCGAGTTTTCAGAGCCTTGCCCGCCATCTCCTCCTCGGAGAGGTCGAACCAGTCGAGCAAATGGAAACCGAGGCGCTTCAACTGCACGCCCACGAGACCTGTTCCGCACCCAGGGTCCAGGATTGCGATGGCTGCTCGCCCATTGGCCAAATACGCTGCCTGCACGGCATCCGCCAGTTGCGCAACGACCGTCGACCCGCAGTACCCCTCACGGCCAACATACAGGTCATAAGAACTCGCCCATCCGCGATAGAAGTGGGCTAAGCGACCGGCATCGCCGTCGAGGGCATGGCAATGCTTGATGCGCCTTCGTGCGGGCTTGCTCCAATGAGGTACGTTGATCAAGGGTATTCATGACAGCTCCTCGGTATAGGGGCAGATGCGATGCGGTACAGTCGTGATCAGCGGCCCAATGGCTGCGGCTGAATCCGCAACGTTTTCCTCAATGAGCCGGATGCCAGCCGAGCTTTAAGGCCCTATATCTCGCCGGATCGGCCTTAGAGGCCGGCTGTAAATCTCTTGCTCCGTGTGCAGATCGTAGGGTCTGCCGCTCTCCAGGCGGATGTAGGATAACCTAGTTGTCTTTCTCGATTATGGAAGCAGTATACATGATTAACCAAATTTTCCTGTAAAAATTTAATTGCATTAATATTAAAAAAGTTTCACAATAAATACCATAGATTTGGATATTGATTTATGGATTGCGATCTTGATTTGGTGTATTACTTGTAGAGTGAAGGTTATTTTCCATGCATAAGCACCCCTTTTGCAGAACGTGTTTCACACAACCGAGGCTCCATCGGCAGGGTTTAATGAGTCCGCCCTGAACAATGGCTAAGCCATTGACGCGGCAGCGGCCGCGGCGACGGGAGGAAGTATCCGGTTTGGCGGCGCAAGCAGCGATAGCGAGCAGGATGAGCGCACACAAAAGCGCCAGGACGGCGAGGATGAGGCGCAGATTGTGGCCGGCAGCCATGAGCAGAGCATTGATCGCGTCGCCACCATGACCGAGAAGGAAGTTTCGGTCCAGCCGCCCATCGGTTTTCATGTGACCGATGGTGGCCTCGATGGCCGATCGTCGCTTCATCTCCCGCTTCATGGTGGCGCCCAGGCCGCGCTTGCTGCCGGCGATCATCACCGAACCCCAGCCGGCGTAATCATGGCCGCGATAGCCCTTGTCGACGTAGATGCGGTCCGGATCGATACCCCCAATCTCCACCGCCTGATCGACCGTCGCTGCGAGCGTGTGGCCGTCATACGTCATACGGATTGAACCTCGAAGGATTTGGCCGCCAGCACGAGGCCTTCTCGGTTCGTCGTAGCGATCCCGACCTTGCAGCCAAACTCGTAGGGCGCGCGGGCTTTGCCTTTCGAGATGCAGACCACCTCGGGCGCATGGAGCGAATAGAGCTTGTTCTTGTCCTTCGGCTTCTGCGCCAAGAGCCGCTCGACCAGGCCGAGCAGCCGGGCGAACCGGCCTCGAGTTCACCATTGCCGGCGGTCTTGCGGCTGACGTCGCGCAAAACCCGGCCCAGATATGTGCGAAGGCGCTTCAGTTCGCGCCGCATCCGGCGAAACTGCCGGGCGTGAGCATAGCGGCCGGCGCGTACCGCCGCAGCCTTGGCCAGCCGGGTGTGGCTGCCTGAGCACGACACCATACCGCTTCGCCTGGCTCTGGTCCGATCCGCTTGCGCCGACGTGTCATCGTGCTGGCGTCGATCGGCGCCTCGTGCTGGAAAAACTCGAAGCCGCTAAAATAATGCCCGTACGCATTCTCCACCCACCGCTCCACCACCTCTTCGTCCGACACATCGTAGACGTGCTTGAGGTAATGCAGCGCCACCATCAATCGTGTCGGCTTGGCCGGCCTGCCGACCGGGCGGTAGAAGCGGTCGAACGCCTCATCAAACCGGGCCCACGGCATAAACCCCGACAGCCGCACCAGCGGGTGCCTCATGTTGAGGAGCGCATCCAGGCGCTCGCGGAAAAGATCACTCTTGTCGCGGGATGGACCAGATGAAGGCATCGATAAAACACTGGGAAAGGAACGAATCGGATTCGCTTTCCCGCATTCTCCGATACTTCAAACCCCTTGGGAATCCATGTCCTACAAGGCTTTCTGATGTTTTTCAGCGCCGACTAATGACCATGACCGCCTATGCATTCCTACAGGATTACGACGCTCTCAAATTAACCCGCCGTCAAGGATATCCACACTGACGCTAGTTGAGACGCCTCAATGAAACTGCCAAAGTAGCGCTAAAGCGGGCGGAAAGCGGACCCGCTCGTCATGGAGCGGGTCGATCAGCCGAGAGACGCTACCTCAGAATGCCAAATCGGCGGCATCCCCCCGAATGATCGGATCGAGGGATTGATCTCAAACACGGTCCGCAGTTCCTTGTTTCTTTAATGTGCCGAAAAGAGCCAGAACCAACAACACATTTATGACCGCCACCGCGAACAGCACGGCGAGCGAACCGTTCGTGCCGAGCCTCGTGATCAGCTGTGCTCCCAGCGAGGGCGATGCGGCCTGCATGATCAGGCTCGGCATGGCGATGCGCCCCATGATCGATGGGTAAAGGTCGTCACCAAAGACGGCGAGCGGCAGCGTACCGCGGGCAATGGACTCTAAGCCAATTCCCGCCCCGTAAAACACAAGTGCTGCCGTCACGATTGGAACGTTCGCCCACAGAAGGCCAACTCCAATGGCAACGAATACGGTCGAGGCAACCTTCGTCCAGATCGGATGATGGAAGCGACTGATTGCCATGTCGATCGCCCGTGCGCCGACTTGACATGGCCCGACCATCGCCCCGAGGGCGACCGCGGCGGCAAGCCCGATGCCACGAGCCTGAAGGATTGTTAGGAGATGGACGGAAAGCAGCGTTGAACTGATCGAGCTGATAGTAATGACGAGCACCATTAGCATAAACAGCAGCCTCGATCCTGCCGGTAGAGGGCGCTCGCCCAGGTCCCCGCGATCACTTGCGACGACGGCACGTGTCTCTCGTTTCTGCTCTTTCGGCAGCGCGAAGACATAGATTGGCAGCAGCACGAATAGATCCATGCCCGCATAGATCAGGCATGCGTTGCGCCAACCGAATTCGGAGACGAACATGGCCGAGAGCGGCCAGCAGATGGTGCTGGTAAAGCCCCCAAACAGGGTCAGCGTCGCAATCGCGGTTCGCGCACGCTGGCCATATATGCGGCCGAGCGTCGCGAATGCCGGGTCGTAGAGACCCGCGCCCATGCCGACACCGAGCACCAGCCACGAGACGATGTAGATCAGCAGGTTGGGAGAGAGCGCCAAGCCGATTAACCCGGCAGCAAGAAAGACGGCGCTCGTCGCCAGCACAAGGCGACCGCCAAACCGTTGGATATTGTCGCCGACAAGCGGCGAGACGATGCCGGCTACGAGCAGGCCGAGTGAAAGGCCACCGACAATCCAGGCCACCGGCCAGCCCGTATCGCAGGCGATGGGCTGCGTTAGTACGCCCAGCAGAAAGAAAGAGGACCCCCATGCGAGTATTTGCGTCATGCCAAGAACAGGAATTATCGTCCGAAGACGGGGGGCATCCCCGATTGGCGCAGGCTGATTTGAGGGAGTGATGTTCACGGCGCAACTCCGTTTGCCTTGCCATCTTGCTAAGCAACTGCATGGCGTAGGCATCATTCATGATCATACGATTGAGCTCGCCATCGAAGTCGTCGTCCTCGCCGTCGCAGACGCCGAGGATTTCACCCGCTTCATCGCCCCAGTAACGGAGCGCGATCTCGCGCGAGCAGACCTTGAAGCAGCGGCCGCAGCCAATGCAGGGCGGGCCATCGATAGCCGTCAGATATTCCGGCATCCATCTGGAGCGGTCGCATGTGATGTCGTCATCGTGAAACTCTCCAAGTTAGCGAGTTCTGTCTTGGCCGCATCGAACTCGGCAAAAACATCGAATGTTTTTTCAGCGATCGCCTTGATCTCGGTCCAGTTGATCGGGAGGTCGTCGGCAAGGTCGTGCAATTCCATCTTTGCAGTTCCCGCACGCGACTGCAGCTTGCGAACCTTCTTCTGCAGATCTTCAAGGTCTGACATGATCCCTTCCTCGATACCCGGTTCCACCAGCTCGTGCCATGAAGGCATATGAATGGCTGCGATCGCAGCGTCGAGCAGTTTCGTACCGGCCCTCGGCGAACTTCCCGAACGCCTCGAAGCCGAACCGGTGGATGCCGATTGGTAGTTGCTGTGCTGCGACCAGGAGTATTGACCGCCGGATCAATCGGTGCGATCCGGCGCGGCTAGATGCAGGACTGTATCCTGCGCCTTCGAGTTCAGGATGAGGCGAGTGGGGTGGCCCTTTGAGTAGCAGCCGACGATCAGATGTTCTGTCTAAGATCGACATGGGCGGCAAGCGTATTTTGGGAGATTGTCGATTTGGCACTGGCATGTTGCTTTCCTCGTTCCATCGATCGCGATGTCACCCAAGCCAAGGACATAAATGTCAGTCGGCAATTCCTGCCGCTTTACGATGAGGCTGCCTCAAAAATCGTGCCAAACTGGGTCAAAAAGAGTCTCAGAAATTCCCCATAATTTCAGGCCTATATGAGAGCGCGGCAGGAGACCGAACAGCCACTGTCGCGGACTTGACAAACCCGACAGTAGGCTTCGGTTGTCCGCCGTCTTTCAGCCAGGGCCAACTGGATTGCTCCGGGGAAGTGCGATTCACGCTTCATTCGCTCGCGCTCCGCATTGGCAGATCATCCCCTTTGTTAGTCCCAACGCCCGCCGCTCGAGCAGAGGGCGCCAAGGCGAGCGCCGCGATCATGATGATCGCAAGCCGGACCCCCGAGCCCGTGATGGCGACCGACGCGCCTGGGCAATGCGAAGGCGCGCCAGCGCTTTACCTTCAGGCGTCCCGTGCCGCGATCTTCCGCAGCCATTTGCGCAGCAGTACAGCTGCCGGCGAGAGCGTCCAATTGTCGTTCCATGTCAGTATCCCCCTGGCGCAGGCAACTGAGGTCGGTGATCCTGACGAGCTTGCCCTATTCTATCAACGGCCGCATCAGCCGGTGCCAGCCCGCGGCAACGCTCTGATCGCCTGAGTGGCATGCAAGGCCATGAAGAGTTTGCCGAACCTGCGGCCACGGGGCAGCTCGTGGGGAATGCCGGCGCGACGCAAGACCTCGCCCCAGTCCGCCCATCCAGGATCGGCCCCATTGATGTGCAGGAGCGGAAGCTCGGAGAGTGATTCTGCAGTGGCATCCGGTGCTCCTGGCCAACGCCGGACCGCACGCCCTGCCGACCCTTTGGTTGGTCCTACGACATTGATGTCATCTTCCGACAAAATGCGGATAAATACGGACCGACGATACCTCCTACGTTAGCGAGGTGGATTGGGGCCGTCGTATTGGGGGGAGGTATGAAGAACCGTCACTCGGGCTCTGCACGCCACCGCCCCCTGCCGAAGTAGCTTGCAAATGGTCGAGGGACGTCCGGGGTCGAGGCCAGCCACGAAACGGGCCGAGTTCGCCAACTGCCTCCGTCGACGTGCGATTTAGCACATGGCCCTTGGCATCTCGACGAGATGGGTGAGTCCCGATGCGGGAAGCGCCTTACGGCAGCTTTGGGTCCGGGCTCGCAGTCGGCCCGAGCCCCCTAAATTTCGCATATCTTGAGCGCTTGTCGCTTTGACTTCCCCTCCAAACTAGCTTGGTCACCCGCCCCCACGTTTCTTCCGTGGCCTCTTGCGTTGATCCCGCGCTCCGATCGCCGATTGTGCCGCCGGCTCGGCAGCGCTCACTAACGCGCCAGTCTCGCCCATAGCTGTGTGATATTCATCGGCAATCTCGTCCACCACCTCCCCCGCTGATTGGATTTCGGAGACGGCGGAAACTGTATGACCGGCGCTCCAAATATCGGTCCATCGCTTCGGCCCTGTTCCAGCAAGATCGGCGCTGAACCTCTTCCTTGCCTCATCAACGCTTAGCGGTATTTGCAGCTCGGCCAGATCGAGCCCGACGTCCAAGATAGACTGGCGTAGATAATTGGCATCGAATCCGTTAATTGCCTTCGTTAGCAATATGTCATCGATGCCTGCATTGACCACCATTTGCTTGTGACCCTGCGGCGCCAGGCTCTCATGCGTTGCGATGAAACGTGTACCCATCATGCCGAAGTCGCATCCCAGCACCCGTGCTGCCCAAAGCGCATGCCCGTCGGACAGACCGCCCGCGAGCCCCACCGGCCCGTCATAAATCGAGCGTACCGCCCTGACAAAAGACAAGCCGTTCAGCCAGCCGGTCTGTCCTCCTGCCCCTGCGCTCAGAAGTACCAGACCATCGGCACCCACTCTGATCGCTTTTTCCGCATGCCGCATAGTGGCGACATCTGTCAGGACGGTACATCCAACATCATGCAGCTGGGGGATGATTGCCTCAGGCGATCCGACGCTTGCGAGCACAATCTTGACCCGGTGCTTGACCAGAACATCCACGTCGGCCTGAAGGGCCTCAGATGATCTACGCATCACGATGTTGGGGCAGAACGGCGCTGAGATATCGTCGGACTCAGCACAAGCTTTTTCTATCCTAGACAGCCACTGGTCAAGCTCTTCCGGCGAGCGCGCATTGAGGGTTGGAAAAGCTCCTATAGCTCCCTTCCGGCAAACCGCAGAAACGAGTTCAGGGCCTGATACATGCTGCATCGGTGCCGAGATCAAGGGAATGCGCAGTCGGGAAGTGATTGATGTAGGCAAACCCATTTCACTTATCTTATGTGTTAAGATGCTTATGCGCTGGGCCAGCTGATGCCGGGCAAGACGCATTACCGCATCGACGGCGACCGCCCCCTGCCCCATGGGGCGCACGATCAGCGGATTGATTTCGGCTTCGACGAACCGCTCCCCTTTTGAGATGGCGAACTGGGCAAACTTTTGGATGACGTCGACCGCCGCTTCGACATCGCCCTTCGTCCGGCCTCGCCAACCGTCAAGCAGTTGGAACAGTTTTAGACTGCGCAGGGCCTCGGCAATCATAGCACGCGAGGAGGGCAACAGGATCGTGGCAGTATCGCGCAGGAGCTCCCCTTCCGTGCCGCTTGTCCCAATTGTAAGGGTAAGGCCCATCGGGTCTACCCGGTGTATGCCTACAAGCAACTCGCCGACTCCATCTTTCACCATCTCTTCCACTAAGAAGCTCGAAATGGAGATTTCCGGGGCAACATGCTTTAATTTCTCTGCCATCGTGCGCACGGCCTGCCACGCCTCTTCGGGCGTACCCAGGCGCAGCACAACGGCACCCAACTCGCTTTTGTGTGCCAGTCCTGCGCTAAGCGCCTTCACCGCCACTGGAAAATCAAGTTCGTCCAGCCGACCGGTTTGATCTGGTGTCACCACGATACTGCGAGGCACCGCTATACCAGACGCACCCAGTTCGGCTTTCGCAGATGCCTCGTCGAAAGCGATCTCTTCGGTCAGACCAGTCCGGTACGTTGGTACGAGAATTTCTTCGTCGGTCCTTTGAGAAAGGACATCCGCCAGTTCCGACGAGCGTACCGCATTTGACACGGCGCGGATCCCGTCCTCCATCCCCTGCAGCGGGACCAATCCGTCCGCTATCATCCTCTCTCGAATGCTTTTCGGTAACGCTTCCGGCAAAGTGTTGACAAAAGCAGCAGGCATCCGCCGCTCGCGTGCTGCTTGCGCGAATGCCTGGGTGGTGACGTTCCAGATTTGTGGATCCCAGCCGCCCTCGGGCGGGAAGCACATCACACTCAGAGCCACGTCCCGATCATCCGACAAGTATGCCCGATAGATATTTAGATTTCCGTCGAAGCCCGCATTTTGCCCGGAAGAGATGTCGAGAGGATTGGCAGGATGAACAAAGGGCGGCAGATATTTCTCAAGCTCTGCTGCCGCTTCAGCCGAGGGCGGCTGCAGGTCAAGCCCGTTAAATTCAGCGATGTCGCCGCCAAGCACCGCATAGGAGCCCGAACTCGTTGCGAATGCCGTACGACGTCCTTTCACCCTTGGAGCGTACACCAGCATTTTCAGCGTCTCCAACGCCTCAGTCGGAGTTCGAACCTCGACAAATCCGAGTCGCTTAAACAGCGCGGAAGTCACGATATCATCGCCCGCTCGTGAAGCGGTATGTGACTCGGTCGCTCGCCGACCCGCGCTTGTTCGGCCGCCCTTAATAACGACCACTGGAATATCCTTGCGCGCCGCTTTGAGAGCCGCAGCGGAGAGGACGGCCGGGTCTCTAATGCCCTCCAAATAGAGATTCACCGCCCGAATGCGTTCATCATCCAGAACCACATCCATAATGTCGGCTACAGTTACCATCGCCTGATTACCGAGCCCAATGGAGTAAGCCAGCGGCAGCGACCGGTCCGAACAGCCCAGGTCGGAGAGGTACGAGCCTCCATTGCTTATGAGGGCGACGCTGCCATTTTCGTCATGGACACCGAAATGATCCATCATAAAAACGGACCGATCAGCAAAATTAGCAACGCCCGGACAGTTCGGCCCGATTATCGGCATTTCACCTGCCGCTTTCACCAGGTCACGCTGTGACTGTTCTCCGCCATGCATTTCGGAGAAGCCGGAAGTATTACAGATCGCACCTGCGACACCGATCCCCGATAGCTCACGTACAACGCCGACCACGTTTTCTCGCGGTACAGCCAGGAACGTGACGTCCGGTATCTCCGGAAGATCGCCCACGTTGGGCACACAGGGAATGCCCGCCAGTTCATTGCGGCGAGGATTGACAATATAGATATTTCCTCGAAATCCGCGCGTTCGACAATAGTCGATGGCGGGTACAATCGACGCTCCGCCGATGAATACTGCACTTTGCGGCACTAACATGCGTTTTAGACGTTCCCGTCTGTTCTCCCGTACGCTATTGTAGTTCAAGATTAGACTCCCTTGATGGTAGCGACGGCATGGCGCGCCAGCCGACCCGGCGCTTCTGCGGCCGTTCGAAATCCTCACAGGCATCCCCGGTTTCGGCGAAGCCACCGCCTTTACAATCATCGCCGATATGCCGGAACTGAGTACGCTCGAGAACAGGCAGGCCGGCAGTCTCGTGGCGTTGCTTACTGCAACTCTCGCGCCCGCCCGGCGCCATTCCCAGTTTCCCAGATCGAATCGAAGTTGCGCAGCATCATCTCCAGGACACTGAAGGTTTGCTTTCCTTGTTGGGAAGTCAGGCGAGCGTCGATGTCGGGATAGATAAAGAAGGGAAGGGAAATTCGTTCAGCCGGACCAGGGTGCACGACCTGATGGGGCGTGCTCTTGAATCGGTCATCGCTCAAGGCCTGAAGCATGTCGCCCAGATTGACAACGAGACTGTCGGGCAAGCTCGGTGCCGGTGTCCAACGCCCGCCGAGCCACACCTGCAAGGAGCGCGTGGGGAGTTCCTCCTGCAGCAGCAGCGTGAAGAACCCATTGTCGGTATGCTTTCCGGCCGTGCCCCCAGTAGACGGATACCGGATAACGCGCTGCAGGACCGTCGGCGGATTAAAATGGCGTCGAAACCAGCCTTCTTCCATTTCGAGCAGGTCAGCCAGCGCCATTCCGAGCTTCGGCACAACCGCGTTGACCACGGTAGCCTGCAAAGCAAGCAGGCTTCGAGCGAAACCAGGAGCCACCGCGTCATCCGGAAGGCGTGTGCAACCAGCAAACGGACGCTGGTCGCCTTCGTTCTCGATTCCGAGGTCGAACATTTCCTTCGGATCGGGGCCGGCCTCGGGATGTAACACCTCGCCGTACAACGGACTGTACCCACGCGCGGTAGCAGGGTATACGTCTTGGGCGGAGTGACCGTAGCGTTCCTTCGTCGCCTGTGGCAACGCGAAGAACTGCCGGGAAGCATGGATCGCTTCAGCGATCTGTTCTTTCGGGATTCCGTGCTCAAGGTAGAAGAACCCGTACTCCTCACAGGCTAGGCGTAGGCGCTCGCGCTCTTCGAGTCGGGTTGCATCGGCTGCCAGTTTTGCTAATGAGATTTGCGGTAGTGTGGTCATAGCTGCTGCTCCGTTTCTGCGCATGCCCTATCGGGCAATTTGAAAACCCAGTAATGCGCGCCTTCCTCCGCGATATATTTGCCGTCGTTTAGACATTGTGCCGTCACAAGTACGCCCGCATCCTGCAGACGCCGCACCTCATCTTCAAAGGATGTGGTCTCCGCATAGCTCTTGCGGGTGCTTACGATGATGAATCCGTTAGGGCGCGTGACGCGAGCTAGTTCGCGCAGTGCGTCCGGTCGGATGTGCCCGAGCGTGAAGACGCCGCAGCAGACCGTGATGTCATAGCTTGCGCTGGAGTACTCGGAGAGCGGCCCGTTAAGGTCGACATCGCCTTGGACATGGCGGTAGACGCCAGTTCCCCGGGCCTGTTCCGCCATCTCCTCGGAGAGGTCGATGCCGTCGATCAACCGGAAGCCGAGGCGTTTCAGTTCCACGCCCACGAGGCCCGTTCCGCAACCGGCGTCCAGGATTGCGATGGCAGGTCGCTCGCTGGCCAAATAGGCTGTTTGCACGGTGCCCGCCAGTTCCGCCACGATCATCGGCCCGCAGTACCCGTCGCGGCCAACATCCAGTTCGTAGGAACTGGCCCATCCGCGATAGAAGTGGGTCAAGCGATCGACGTCGCCGTCGAGGGCATGGGAATCCTTGATGCGCTTTCTTGCGGTTTGCTCCAGTGCCGTCTGGTGATCGAGGGTGTTCATGACAGTTCCTCCGTGTAGGGACAGATGAGATGCGGTATAGTCGTCAGCGGCGGCGCAATGGGACCAGCTAGATCAATGAGGTCCTCCTTGCCGTATTGCTGAGCATGGCTATCCGACCATGCGGAAGCGCCTACGCTCCAGGTGATAACGTCATGGATCAGGGCATCGCTCAGGCCCATGCCGCGTCCAAGATCAAACGCCTCATCAAGGATCAGGCGATTGACGTGGGTAAGCTCGCCGGCCAGAGACTCGAGCAAGCGTATCTGGATGTCGCTGAGCGTGACGTCCTCGAGCGGAAACACATGCTCGCGCTTCGGTTTGATCCGTCCGATAGGATCGGTGAGGAATTCGTGGTCTGGCGGATGCGCGTGGTTGGCACCGTACTTGGATGGTGCGCGATAGCCCGGCACTTGCAGTCGAACGCCGAAGCCCGCCTCCGCCAACTCGACAACTCGCAGATGATTGTCGTATCGGTCGAACTTCCGTCCCGCCTCGCTATAGCGCTTTTCGACCGCGCGCCCGATCGGCAGTCCCACGCGCAGTTCGTCGGCCAGTTGGACGGTCAAGCCCATATCCTTCACAGTGATCTCCAGAGTGCAAGAGCGATCGTAGCTGCCATCCAGGAGAAACGGGACGAACTGTTCGATTGCAACGGAGTTCGCGGACGAGGCGACAAACTTGCGCCACGCCTGCTGGGCTGGGACGCCCTCTCGCACGCTTTGGCAGAGGGCCTGGCCGCTCGCCACGGCTGCAGTATAAAAGAGCAGGTTCGTGAGCAATTTGACGGATTGGCCCTGACCGATATCACCTACATGGAAGGAGACGGCTCCCATGGTCTGCAACACCGTTTCGCGACGCACATAGGCTTCCAGTGGCCCGCCTACGAAGAAGCTGACATTGGCGAAATCGACCCCCATGTGGGACAAGTTGCTCACGGGCGCTTCCAGTGAATCCACGCCAATTGCTGCAGCCAGTCGGGCGATCTCGATCGTGTTGTGATAGTCGGTGGTGGACGTATCGATCCACACGCTGCCCGGTGGCATTCCGGCCAAGGCGCCTTGCTCGCCTGTCATGTTGTCAAAGACGTCGTGTGGCAGCGGCAGGCAGGTGATGACAATGTCGCAATCGCGGGAAGCGTTGCGCGGTGTGTCATGCAACCGGGCTCCCTTTTCCAGCTCTTGTTTCGCAGCTGCAGGATCGATGTCGTAGACCCCCACCTGATAGCCGGCTTGCAGGAGCTTGGCGATCATCGGCCGCCCCATGCTGCCGCTACCAATGAATCCGATGCGTTCGACGTTGCGGAAATGAGTTGAGCGCAAGGCGCATCCTCCAGTCTCTACAGCACACACGGAATTCCCTTTCACAGGTAAAGTCGTGTCCGGTGCCTGGATGCAGTCCCAATGGCACCGAGAAATAATAAGGCCTGATTTGTGGGGCAGCAATGCAGTGTATATTAAAATTATTGTAATACATATTGCATTTTCATTATTGTAAAATATCTATATTTTTAGCACATAACTACTTTATGAACATTAGATGAATGCCTTTACGTCTTTCCTTCAACCGCAGCCTGTTCGACGAAACGCCGAAAATGAGCCGAAACGCATTGAATTTCGCGCTGATGGCAGATGAAGGGGGGAAGCATCAGTCCGAAACGGGCCATTCGAAGAAGACTATTCTGGCCATCACGTCGAAGATGACGCGGTTGAATCCCGCGCGACTGAGGCGAGATGAGTGCCTCGACCGCTGTGCGGAAATCTAGCGCTTGCGGCAAACCGGGCCGTCGCCACGGCAATCGCTCCGTGCATGAGCACAAGCGTGAGGACTGCCGAGCGTCCCGCAAAGCCTTCGACGCGGGCCGGTTGAAGTTCTTCTCTGACTTGCAAGGCTTTGAGCGAGCGCGATGCCTTCCGGCGCTATCTGGCGCCGCTACGAAAGGCCGGCTGGTCATCTATGGTCCTCGACTATGTCAGCCGCTATACGCACCGCCTCGCCATTTCCAACAATCGCCTCGCCGCCATCGAGGATGGCAAAGTCGCCTTTCGCTGGAAGGACTATCGGCACGGCAGTGGCAGAAAGTCATGACCGTCACGGCCGATGAATTCATTCGCCGCTTCCTGCTACAGGTCCTGCTCGAGGGCTTCCATCGCATCCGCTACTACGGCCTCCTCGGCCTATCGCGCGCAAAAGCTCGCCTGCTGTCGTGACCAGCTCGGCATGCCAGTTCCCAAGCCGTCGGACAACCGATCCGCAAAGGACTATCGCGACCGCTACGAGGACCTCACTGGGCCATAGCGGCCACCCATGCCGGCGGCATAGTCCAACACGTTTTTAGCTCAGCGCCGCGATCCCAGTGCGCTCTCGCCATCCGACTTTCAGCGCGACGCCCGCTTCCGAGGCGTCTTAGCTCGATTGACCGGCCAGGCATTACCGTGTTGCAAAGTTCGGAGCTGCGAGGTCGTCAATCCGTTTGTATCGGCCAGCCACCATCTCGATAAATTGATAGAGAATAGCCGCCGTAGGTGCGTGTATGTGATGATCAAATATTGGAAGGCGTATAAGACGCTGGCCCCCTTCTTCCTGATAGAAAAACTGTGCGGATCGCTCCCCAGAGAGCTCAGAGAGCTTAATCCGGAAAATTTGATCCACTTCGTTTTGGTTGAGGCAGAAATTGGGTTCTTTTGCAGTTTGAAAAACGACCGGTGTGACGGCATAGCCAGATTGAGTCACGTAGAGGTCCAAAGTACCCAATACCTGATCTGCCGAAAGGTCCAGACCAATTTCTTCCATGCATTCCCGAATGACTGTGTCGACTGCGCCTTCCCCACTTCGATCCGCCCTCCCGGCAATGCGTATTGGCCTGCATGGGAACGCGTCTTGGGAGCAAAAAGGCGGTCTCGCCTGAATCATCGTCGGCCGCTACGCGAACGATTCCAACTGCTGCTCGTTTCAAGTTCTCTGGGTATAAAGTTTTCCGCGGTGCAAACTGTAAGAACATGGACCGGATATGGTCGGCAAGAGAAGGTGAAAATGGATATGTCGTCGTCAAAGCTAAGCCTCATTATTGCCTCCCGCGCCTGCTGAGGTCTGGCAGGTCCGCTTTTCGGTCCCAGGCCGGTGCCCATTGGAAACCACCCTACTAAAAAGATTCTTCCAGAGACGAACCTTACCGATATTCGCAGCGGAGGGACGCTCAACGCTATGCTCGCTTGGATGCGCGCCGCAGTGGTATGGTGCGACGCGCCGGGGTTACTGGCTCAATCGAGGCCCTTATAACGAGCTTGAGCGTGATCCAAAGCCGCCCGTAGGCCCTTCTCCACCGTCATCTTGGTGAGTTCGACGTATTCGGGGACCGGCTGTTGACCCAACACAGCTACCAGCTCCAGGTAATAGTCGGTCGCGGTTCTAAGCCCCTGCAGTTCGTAAAGGCGGTTGAGATACATCTTATGCATTCGCTGCATCTCTCGCGGAATTCTGGCCATCAGCGTGGCCTTACGCTTTGTTGCTTCGTGCAAGTCCGCAGGTTCCACCACCTCCGATATCAGGCCCAACACTTTCGCTTCGTGAGCGGGCACTTCGCGTCCGGTCAGCAGGAGGTCCTTCGCGGTCTTCATGTTCACAAGCCAAGGCATGAACAGACAATGAGCGGACAGGCCGTAGCGGACCTCGCTGTATCCCATCTTGGTATCGGAGGTCGCGATGGTGTAATCGCAAAACAGTGAGAACTCGAAGGCTTTGCCGATCGCATACTTGTGCACGGACGCAATCACCGGCTTGCTCAGGAGCCATGGAGTTATGAATTCCTCGAACTGGCGAATGTATTTCAATCGATAGGGGTAGATCGAGGACCGGTCGTCCTGGGCGTCTCCATCCAGGTCGTAGCCCCCCGAGAAGCCGCGGCCAGCGCCGCGTACCACGATTACGTTCACGTCCTCGTCTTGATCGGCACGGAGAAGAGCCGCTCGGAGTTCAAGGATCAGCTGTTCGCTCATGGCGTTGGCTTTTTCTGGGCGATTTAACGTCACCCAGCAAATATGCTCGGAATCGACCTCGTAGAGGATGTTTTCGTAATTCGTTGTGTCAGGGGTGATCTCTGGCATGTGACCTCGCTGAATGTAATGTTCCCGTCTGGTAGGCAATCCTACTCTGCAGGCGCGACTTCTCACCTAGCTGCGGCGCTGCGGCGAGATTGCATAGGGATAGCACCCATTTCAGCGGCGAGTGCCCGCAAAAAAGTAACCTGGCCGATGACTTTGTTTCAGGCAAATATGCTAGCATGAATTCATGTCCGCAAGCTGCGGCAGCTGGTGGATCGAGACGTTAGCTGACGCCCTTCCGCTACATTCCAAGTTCGGCTCGCCGAACGAGTATGGGATCTCACAGATCACCGGCTCCTTACGCTCCGGCTGAGCAGATGAGAGCCTTCGGCGAATGCTATCACGGGCCGGAAGCGTGCGCGACGGCCAACAAAATCGTCAGTGCTAAGCTGCCAGGGTATAGCGAACGCTGGTCGGGGCACGAACCGGCTCGGAGTAGCACGGGAAGCGCGGTGACCGATGTGGTTGGGGCCGGCCGAGCCAGCCGCCGGACGGATCCAATTCGCTCCAGGCCCTTGTTTGTCGGAAAGGATGCCCAGCCGCTACCCGTTTCAAGCCGCTGTGCGCGCGATGACTCCTGGGCGGGGCCGCGCGTCGACATTATCGATCAGACGCGTTTCTCCAAGCCAGGCAGCCGCAACCAGGCGTCCGGGTCTATCAAGTGTGCGCATCGGTGCGAGGTCCTCCTCAGCCCGCAGTTCGAGATACTCGATTCGGGAATATCCCTTCAAAATGCCCCGAACGGAATGCGCCGCATAGACCTTCGCTGAGGCCATTCACCGTAATAGTAGTGGCGAACCCCTCTGGGTACATCTCGGTGCCGTCCGGTAGATAAAGCAGGTGGATGCCCAGCAGCCCCAGCTTGGCGGCATCCTCGTCTTCCGTGCGCGGATATGCGGCGAGATCGGCCTGGCTGTTGAACTGCTTCGGGTTGACGAAGAGCGTGACGATCACTCGATCAACGCGCTCCAGTGCGGTCCTCGCCAGGCTGAGATGGCCCTCATGCAGGGCGCACATGGTCGGCACCATGGCGATGCGCCACCCCTCATCGCGCCAACTCGCCACTGTCTTGCGGAGGTCCGCGACTACTCGAGGCCGCGTCGCACGGCCTGGCCGTGCATGACCCGTCATCTCCAGTGTCACGCCGAGTGTCGAGGGCAGGCCGTGGAGCACCATGCCGACACTATCGCCAACAAGAACAATGTCGCCGTGGCGGTCAACCAGCTTCGCGATCGGCGTGGTATTTGAAGTCAGGCAGACGTCCCGCCCTTTCGCGCACGAATATCCGGCAGTGTGATCGACTTGGTATCACCAATTGCACTCAATAGAGGATGACTCCTTCCCCAGTTACCAGTCCGTGAATTTCGCGTTTGGCACACTGCTGGCACCGACGATTTTCGTGGAGAACCGAACTAAGTCGGTTCAGCTACGTTCTTAGCGAAACTCTGCCCAATCAGCGCAAACAATCCGGCTCCACAGATCAGGGCTGCACCCACGACGGTAGTGAACCTCGGCACTTCGTCGAAGAACAAAAATCCCCATAGTGGAACCCATATGATGGCGCTGTACTCGAAGACGGCGATGTTCCCCGCTGGGGCTAGTCGGTAAGCCTGGGCAAGCAATGTCATTCCGGCAGATGCGATTACGCCACAGCCGGCCATCAGCAACGTATCGTTGAGCGTTGGCCAGACCCATGGGCGCGTAAGGAAGGCAAGACTCGGGTGACCAGCATCTTCAAGGCCGCTTGAACTCACGAGAATGGCCAACACGGGCGCGCCAATGAGGAAGGCCAAATTCTGATAGAATGTGATAACCGCGGCGCTCTCGCTGTCGCCAAGTTTCCTCACCAGGATCTGGGCCGACGAGTAGAGGGCTGCAGCCAAGAGCGTTAACGCAGATGCCCATTCGAAGGCCGCAAGACCCGGTTCCAACGTGATGATCACGCCGATCAAACCCAGCACCAGAGCCATATAGGTGGTCTGGTGAGGTCGCTCACCGAGGAAAAGAATTCCTAGCCCCGCAATGATGAGTGGAGCGACAAAATAGAGCGCGATAGCATCGGCCAGAGGCATCGCTGCGATTGAAAGATAGTAGCAAAGGTATGCGCCTAGGAGGATCACTGCGCGAATGGTCAGCAGGCCGGCACGCTTTGAAAGAAGGAACCGAATACTCCCGGTCGCACGCACCAACACCACCAGTATGGGCAATGCGACAATTGATCGAACCGTTATCGCTTGGGTGACCGAATACGTGTCCGAGAGCCCTTTCAAAATCGCGTCCTGCAGCGAGAAAATGAGAACGCCTAGGCAAAGAAAGCCTGTAGCTGCTAAGGGATTCTTCTGCATGGGGTGCCCCGCTTGAGACGACGCAGCCAGCGCCGATTCGGTGGTCTCGATTGGGCCTGCACAACTGCACATGTAATCCACCAGTCCGCCCCACTCCCCGGCCGGGTACCTTCTCGACGGTGCCGGTACGCCTCAAGGACTCAATTGCTAGACTTCGCCGCGTTAGCAAACTGCAATCGGGTGGTTTACAGTTTGAAGACACCATCCTTCATTCGGACGGTTCAGTGCAGACGCTATCATGTGCCCCAGGCCCGACAGTCGCGCAAAAAACTCATCTGCCGCATGACATTATTTCAACCTTCGGCTGACCTTGCCAGGATGTAGTGGGTGGGCCACCGCAGACTGAGCTCGCAACATCGGTTGTCGACTTCGGGTGGCTACGCAAACCGCAGTTCCAAGCTTGGTGGCCTACAGGGGAACCTCCCCACCGGCAGGGCTTTTTGAACCCCGGAAGAGCTGATTGTACCCACCGCCGCAGCGTATCATGGTACCTCCTGCGCTATACTGTGATTATTCGTGGAATAGGGATCCTGTTCGAGGGGTCATTTTCATCCAAACTGGTTCCCGATACCGGCGGTTCCTGGCTACCGTGCCGTTGGCCGCGATGCAGGGACAGCGATTCTCCTAGCTGCGACCTGAACTGTTGAGGTGTACGCAGGTACTGAAGGCGAAAGACGCGGCTCAGGTGCGAACCGTCGCAGAAGCCGCATTCCAGGGCGATGCTTGAAATCGACCTGTCGGTTCTCTGCAAAAGATGGCGAGCGTGAGCGAGCCGTATCTGGATGTAGACCGCCTGAGGCGAGGTATGGAGTTCCGATCGAAAGCGGCGCTCGACCAGTCGTTTGCTTGTGCTGAGCTTGTCGGCTATCCGGCCGATAGTCAGCGGAACCTCAAGGTGGTGCTGCATAAGCAGCACTGCGCGTTTCAGGATTTCGTCTCGGACGACAACCTCAAGGCGTCCGGTCGGCTGCGCCGTCTCACCCTTTGCCGCCTCGTTAAACATCATAATCCGCAAACTCTTGGAGGCCAGGGCTTTACCGAGATGCCTATCGACGAGGAAAGCGGCGAGATGCGCGGCGCTCGCGCCGCCCGAACAGGTCAGCCGGTCTCGATCGACAACGAAAATTTGGTCGGAAACGGCTTGGAGACCGTCGAAAAGCCGCAGGAAATCCGAATTGTGGAACCAGCTCACGCAACACTTGTAGCCGTGCATCAGACCGGCCCGGTGCAATATGAACGAGCCAGTGCACAGACCCACGAGCGGTATGCCTACCTCGGCAGCGTGTCGAAGATGGTCGTAGAACCGCGCGTCGACCAGGAGGCTGTCCTCTTCGAGAACCCCGCCAACAACCACTAGGTAATCGAAGCGGCGAAGGTCTCCGATCCGTTCGTGGGGAGAGATAGCAACGCCGCAGCTGGACAGGATCGGCGACATGTCAGGCGAGATAATCCGCCACTGACAGTGGATCGGGCGGCTGCGGTCCCCTTCGTCGGCGGCCAGGCGCAGCACGTCAACGAAATTTGCAAACGCCCCCAGGGTGAACCGATGGAGCAGGAGAAACCCGACGGATAACGGGGCAGGGTTGCGCCTTGGCCTTTGAGCCTGATTATTGGTGAAGAAATCACCGTGTCGCATATGTACTGCCATGCTGACGCAACCGTCCTTTCGCCGACTTTCCCTTTCGATCAGATGAAGGCGCGGGCGGGCTATCCCTCGTCGCTAAGAGAACAAGGCGGAGAGTCTGACTATGGTCCACCACTGGTCCCAGGGTGTTTGGGCATCCGCTTCTGCCATCGAACCGATTACTGTCGCACTCTACTTGGCGCCCGGATTCGAACTTCTCGCCGTGGCGTCGGCCTTGGACGTCTTCCGCCTCACCAACAAAGCGGCCGGACGTGAAGCCTTTCGCTGGCGTATTGTTTCCCACCTGGGTGGAGCCGTGAGGGCGAGCTGCGGCATCTTTGTCGCAGCGGACGCCGACTTGGCACAGGAGCGCAGGTATCTGATGCAGCCTGAACGCCCGGTACTGGCTCTGGTCTTCGGTGATGAGCCTGATGGAGGACCTGAAACCAAGGTGCTTAGCGCATGGTTGCGCGAATGTCGGCAGCGCCGCATTGGGACGGGCGCGTTTGAAAACGGTGTCACTGCTTTGGCCAAAGCCGGCCTGCTCAATGACCGCAAGTGCGCCGTCCATTGGGAGGCCCTGCCGGGGTTCAAGGAGCGGTTCATGCGCATTGAGGCGGCAGCCACCGTTTACGAGGTCGACAACAACATCTGGAGCTGCGCCGGGGGCACGGCAGCCTTCGATATGATGATCGAGCTTGTGAAATATCATTGCGGCGAACCTGTCGCGGTGAGTGCTGCGGAGTTGGCCGTTGCGGGCCGTGTCCGCACAGGCGAGGAGCGCCAGCGGCTGCCGCTTCTGCGTCAGCATGGCAGGCTCAACCCCACGGTCGTGAAGCTCATCGAATTGATGCAGAGGAATTTGGCAGCCCCGCTGACCATGGCGGACCTTGCGGCGGCTGCAGGGCTGTCGCGGCGGCAGGTGGAACGCCTCTTCCGCAATGATATCGGTCGCTCTCCCTGCCGCTACTTCCGGGAATTGCGATTGGAACACGCGAAGCTCCTGCTTGCCCAGTCGGCGATGCCAGTTCTGGAAATCGCGGTATCCTGTGGCTTCGTGTCCGCCTCCCACTTTTCGAGGTGTTTCCGCCAGGCGCATCAGATAGCGCCTCACAAAGCCCGAAATCTTCCGGCCGGGAGATTTCTCGGCGTGCCAACGGCACGACCTGCGACCGCCGATACGCACCCTGATTTGGATCTGCACCAAAATCGGAGCATGACATTATGCCGATAAGGTCAATAGCCGTCCTCCCGGTTGAACAGCGGAAAGACCTCAAGCCCGCGCTCAAGACGGCGCACGTTGTTGGCGATCACGGCTACAGCGCTCGATGCAAATGTGGCCCCCGACATATGCGGCGTCACGAACACCTTGGGGTGGGACCAATAGCGATGCGAGACCGGAAGCGGTTCTTGGGCGAATGCATCTAGGGCGGCGCCGGCGAGATGGCCGCGGTCGAGAGCGTCAAGCAGGGACTCGTCATGGACGACAGCGCCGCGGCTAATGTTAACAAAAAAGCTGCCGGGGGGCATGACCGAGAAGATCTTCTCATCGAGAAAGTGCCGCGTCTTCGGGGATAGCGGGAGAGCGTTGATGACGACATCGATACGGCTCAGGAACTCTGGGAGGGTATCCGTTCCGGAATAGCAGTCGATCCCGTCGATCTGTCGCGCGCTGCGATCCCACCCGCTGACCGCGTATCCAAAATCGCGCATGCGGCTGGCGACTTCGGTGCCGATGCGACCCAAACCGAACACGCCCGCGTGAAACTCTTTCGTGGGGACGATTTGCTTGCGATGCCAGATCCGGTCTTTCTGCTGGGATCGGTAGTCCGCGTAGCGCCGGTGAAACGTCAGTACCCAGTAGAGGGCGTGGGCCGCCATGTCGCAGGCGACGGCCGGATCGGCGAGGAGAATCACCGGGACGTCGGGCAAGCTTGTATCAGCCACGAAATGCTCGGCACCGGCGCCGAGCGAGAAAATTGCCTTGAGATTCGGATAGCGGTTAAGATCGCCCGCGGGGTGGTTCCAGACCATCGCATAGACGACTTCATTGGGGTCGATCGGTTCACCGAACAGTTTGACCGGCAATTCAGGAAGCTGGCGGCAGATTTCCCTTCGCCAGCTTTCATTGTCGTAGCCATGGTTATTCAAAAGGATGGTCATCGGTTCGGGTGCCCCCGGCTGGAAGAAATTCGGCTCGCACGGAAGGAACGGCGGGTCGTTCGACCTCCGTGCGGGCGTTGAGGATGTTAGGCACTGGAATCCCGGCCAGTGTCTGCCCCGGGATTCAAGTTGTCGGTTTAATAGCGATAAGAAGGATCGACCCGATCGCACTGGCGCAACAGCGCTGGCCATTCATATTTACCGAGCGGGAAATCGTCATACTGGCGATGCGCCAGCCGCCAGATGTCTTCGCGGCTTTTGTCGAGCTTGAGGCCCGTGGAATAGGCATCGATCAGCACCCGGCACGCACGGACCGTATAATATAGGTTCATGAAAGCTTCGCCGGCGTTAGCGCCGACCGCAAGGAACCCATGGTTCTTCATGATCAGGCATTTCTTGCCTTCGATGTTTTTAGCGAGACGATCCCGCTCCTCAAGGGTCAGCGACAGGCCTTCCCAGTCATGGTAGCCGATGTCGCCCCACAGCATCGAGCCGTCCTGAGTCAGGAACTCCAGGCCATCCTGTAGCGCCGTGATGGCGAGACCTGCCGGCGCGTGACTGTGGAACACCACCTTCATGTCGTGATGGGTGTTGTGGATTGCTGAGTGGATGACGAAACCGGCGGTGTTGACGTCCGGCGGGCCATACAGAACCTTACCCTGCTCGTCGACCTTGATCAGGTTCGACGCCGTGACCTCGTTGTAGAGCAGGCCGAAGCGGTTCAGGAGGAACTGGTGATCGGTGCCGGGAACGCGCATCGTGATGTGGTTCCAGATCAGATCATCGTAGCCGTACATGTTGGCAAGGCGATAGAGGGCCGCAAGGTCCACTCGCGCGTCCCATTCTTCCTTGGAGATGTTGGCATGGCCACCCTGGACACTGAAGTCCTCGGCTTTCAACTCGTATGCCATTGGCAATCCTTTCACTAATCACGTTGTCAGGCGGAACGGAGAAACGTGCCGTTTTGCTCCTCCAGGAGCTTCACGGCCATGAGATGGTTCTGGTGAAACCCGTACTGGTCGACTGCTTTCTTGTAGATCGCCTCAACCTGTTCGCACATGGGTAACGTGGCGCCGACCGACCTTGCCAGTTCCAGGGTCAGGGCCATGTCTTTGTGCGCGAGCCCCAGTGCGAAGCCGGGATCGTAACTGCCGTCGAGAATAGCCGGACCGTAGCGGTCCGCGACGTAACTTGCACCGGTGCTGCCCTGGATGATGCCCAGCATGATGTGAGCAGGAACCCCACCTTTTACCCCCAGCATCAAGGCCTCGCTAAGCGCCACCGAGTTGAGATAGCAGAGTACCACTTGTGCAATCTTGGCCACATAGCCCGCCCCGTGGGGGCCAAGGTGCATGACCCGGTTGCCTATCTTCTCCAGGATCGGCTTGCAGCGTGCAAATACCTGAGCGTCTCCGCCGACCATGATCATCAGCGTTCCGGCAGCTGCTCCTTCAATCCCCCCGGTAACCGGCGCGTCCAGGAAATCGATTTCGCGGGCTGCGGCGGCGGCGCGGATGCGGCTCTCGCATTCGAGATTGTTGGTTGAAAGGTCTATCCAGACCGCGCCTCTCGGCAGCGCCCCCAGGATGCCCTCATCAGATAACGCGACGGCTTCGATGATCTTGGGGTTTGGCAGTGATGTAAAGGCAATATCGGCGCCGGAAGCCGCCTCGGCAGCCGTTGCGGCTGCCAAGATTGCCTGGTTGGCGGCTGCCGCTCCTGCCGCTTGCACGGCCTCGACCTTGTTTGAATCGAGGTCGAAAAGGGCAAGCTCGTAACCGGCGCGTGCCAGGTTGTTGGCCATTGGCCCGCCCATATTGCCCAACCCGATGAATGCAATCCGCATAGATATCTCCGATTTAGCCAGCCCGCCCGTTTCGGCATGCGGCTGGCGCAGTTTTGACTGGATCCGGTCAGACACTCTTTCTCACCCTAATTGACGTGGCAAACGAATATAATTAGGGAGTCATATCGAAGAATTCGATTTAAAGGTCATTTTCTTGAACATCGAGCACATCAGGGCGTTTCTGGAAGTAAGCACGACCGGTAGTTTCCAGCACGCTGCCGACCAGCTTAACGTCACCCAGTCGACCATTAGTGCGCGGATAAAGGCGCTTGAACGGCGGCTTAACCGCCAGTTGTTTCACCGCAAGCGCAACGGAGTGTCGCTTACCACGGGCGGTCATCAGTTCCATGCGAGCGCGGTGAGCATCGTACGCGCCTGGGAACGCGGTCAACAGGTCGCCACGCTGCCGGAAGGCCTTAATGCCTTCGTCACCTTGGGGGTCGAGGATAACCATTGGCCCCGCGTCGTGCCGGGCTGGCTAGAACGGATGGCCAAGGCTTTACCCGATGGCGTGGCAAGCGCGATCAGCGAGCGCTCGGATATTCTTATGGAGAAGCTGCGAGCCGGATTGCTCGACATTGCTGTGCTTTACGACCCGCGGCACTGCGCGGAGGCGCGTATCGAGCCGCTCATCAGCGAAGAACTCGTAATGGTTTCGACGAAGCCACGTGTGGTTCAAAGCGGGGTTGTTCCTGGCTACGTCTTCGTGGATTGGGGTGAAACGTTCCGGGCCCAGCACAGCATGCATTTTCCGGGAGTCTTCAGCCACAAACTCACGATCCGCAGCTCCGCGGTGGCCATGGATCACATTCTGGCCAGCGGTGGTTCGGGCTATTTCCTAGCCGAGTCCGTCGCGCCGCTGGTCAAATCCGGTAGCTTGCACGTGGTCGAAGGCGCGCCTCGCTTTCAGCGAACAGTGTTTGTCGCGTTTCGCATCGATGTGATAGCGCCGGATTCTGTCAAAACCGCTGTCGACGCCTTGCGCGACGCGATCGCTGACCCCTCAAACAGATCAAAGAAATCCCATGAAAATCACGGCGTTGAAGACCCGACTGACGGATGTGCCATTTTCCAAGCCGATTACGACGGCCATCCACAATATGCGCTCGGTCGGATGCCTTCTCGTCTATCTGGAAACTGATGTTGGGCTGGTGGGCCAGAGTTATATCTTCACCTTGAACGCCGTCCGGTTGAAAGCCTTCGACGAGATGGTGCGCGGCTTTTCGCATCGTATCGTGGGCCAGGATCCCCACTACGTAACGGCGATCAACTCAGCTATCTGGTCGGAAATCAATCCAACCGGCTATGCCGGCGTTACAATCTCGGCGCTTTCCGTGCTCGACACGGCCTGCTGGGATCTCGTCGGCAAAAGCGCTGAACGACCACTGCATCATCTCTTCGGAGCGTGCCGGGACCGCATCCGCACATACGCAAGCGGCGGCCTCTGGCTTTCCCAGAGCATTGACGAACTGGTCAATGAGGCGGCGACGTTTCTGAACCAGGGGTTCCGGGCGATGAAGGTGCGCGTCGGCAACAAAGACCCGCGAATGGATTTCGAGCGTGTCAAGGCAGTCCGGGAGGCGGTCGGACCCTCCATCGAAATCCTGACGGACGCCAACCAGGCGCTCACGCCAAAGCAGGCGATCCGTCTTGGTAGGATGCTTGAGGAGCTCGACATCGGCTGGCTCGAGGAGCCTGTATCTGTCCATGACCTCGTGGGTCAGGCCGAAGTCCGTAATGCGCTCGATATGCCGATTGCTTCCGGTGAGACGGAGTGGACACGCTTCGGCATCCGCAACACTATTGAGGCTCGCGCCGCGGATGTGTTGATGCCGGACCTACAGCGCATTGGCGGACTCACTGAAATGCGTCGCGTGGCGGCCCTAGCGGAATCGTACTGCCTGCCGATTTCCACTCACATTTTCACCGAGCACAGCCTGTGCATTGCTGGTTCTGCCGCCAATTGCATCTCCGTGGAGCACATGCCGTGGTATGCCCCGCTGTTTCGCGAGGAGATGGAAATCAAGGATGGCGACATCCTCATACCTACCCGTCCGGGCACCGGTTTCATGTTTGATGAGGCCGCTGTGGAGCGCTTCGCCATCGATTGATTGGGCATCTCTGCATCGGAAAATTCGATGTCAGGGTCGAATTATATTCGTTAGTTCAATGGTTGGTGTTCCTATAATTCTGATGTGGGGAACCGCCCTGGCAACCTCCTGGGTGCCGGGACATCGCCTGGAATTGGAACACCAACAGGAGAAAACAATGCTCTCACACACGCTAAAACTCACTGTCGCAGCATTTATCGCTACCATCGCGGCGACCGCGGCCGAAGCGAAATGCGGCGACGTCACCATCACTGAGATGAATTGGGCCTCGGGCTCCATCGTCACGGCGGTCTCCAAGTTCCTGATGGAGCAGGGATACGGCTGCAAGGTAACCGTTGTCCCATCGGCTACCGCTACCGCAGTCACCTCGGTTGCAGAGACCGGCCGCCCAGACATTGTCACCGAACTCTGGCTCAACGGCGCGCCGGCCTATCCAGGCTTGGTGGCCGCCGGTAAAGTCAAGACATTGGGCCATGTCCTGTCTGATGGCGGCATCGATGCGTGGTGGGTCCCGCAGTACCTGGTGGATGAACATCCCGAATTGGCGAAGATCGATGGCATCCTGGCGCATCCCGACTGGGTCGGCGGTAAATTCCACAACTGCCCGGAAGGCTGGGGCTGCAAGGTTACCAACGAGCATCTGGCCGAAGCCTTCGATCTGAAAGGGCATGGGATTGAAGTCTTCAACCACGGTTCCGGCGAGACACTTGCGGCTGCCATTGCCGCAGCTAACGAAAACAAGCAGCCTTGGTTCGGCTACTATTGGGGTCCTACGTCGGTCCTCGGCAAATACAAGATGGTCAAGGTCGACATCGGCCCGTATGTGGCTGACATCCATGCCTGCAACGCCGTTGAGACCTGCAAGACGCCGGGCAAATCGGCTTACCCGCCGGCAGAGGTCGTGACCGCCGCGACAACGGATTTCGAAAAGCGTGAGCCGGAGATTGCCGACCTGATGTCGAAGGTCAGCTTCACCAATGCGCAGATGAGCGAGACCTTGGCTTGGCAGGACAGCAAGAAGGCATCAGCCGATGAATCGGCCGTTCACTTCCTGACGACCTACAAAACGGTGTGGGCAAACTGGCTCAGCCCCGAAGCCAAAGAAAAGCTGGCGGCGGTCCTGAAGTGAGAGCCAAACTCTCACTTCTCATGGGACTCCGCACCCTTGGGGCTGTGGGGCCCTAAAGACCGACGCGGTAACTGGCGAATGCTTGGCGGCATCTCCCGCACGTCGACAAGCAATTTCCATCAGTACCGGTGGCCGCGCCCTGATACGCGGGGCCGCCGAATCGCGGCAATTCAGGGCTAGACATGGCACCGTACGAAAAAGCTTTTGAGGCGCTGGGACTTTGGTCCTGGTGCGATGCCGGCGCCACCGGCGGTCCGATGTCGATGGACGATCTTTTAGCCAAGGCCGGGGCGGCGGGAAGCGACAACGCAGAATCGTTTCCTTTTCCATCGCTGGACGTCCTTCACAAGGCCTGCGGCGCCATCCCGCGCACCCGCGACATGACAGCCGGGCTGGAACGTCTGTTCCTTGATGTGAAAGACCCCGTGAAAGTCGTTCTGGACCCGGTTACGCAGCCACTGAGTTGGGCGCTGCGCAACGCCATCGACCTGATGCAGTCACTTCCGTGGTGGGCCGCGATCCTGATCCTGGTCGCCATCGCTCATTTCGCCGGACGTCGCATCGGCGTGACGGTCTTCGTGCTAATGGCGTTCCTAGGGTTGGCGTTCATCGACCATTTTGGTTACGCTATGCAGACCCTCGCTATCATCATGGTCTGCACATTTATCTGTGTCCTGTTCGGGGTGCCGATAGGCATTGCGATGTCACGCAGCAACCGATTGGAGCGCTGGTTAACGCCTTTTCTCGACCTGCTGCAGACGCTGCCGACCTTCGTCTACCTTATCCCGCTGATCTTCCTATTCAGCGTCACGGAGCCGAAGCTCTACGGTATCGCGATCATTCTCTATGCGATCGTGCCGTCGATCAGGCTAACAAACCTCGGGATACGGCTGGTGGACAAGGACGTTCTCGAGGCGGGGGAGGCGTTCGGCATGACCTCTTGGCAAAAGCTCTATCGCGTCCAGCTGCCCCTCGCGCTGCCGAACATCATGGCCGGTATCAACCAGACAATCATGTTATCGCTATCTATGGTCGTGATCGCTTCACTGGTCTCCGCACCCGGCCTTGGAACCCTTGTCCTTCGCGGCATCAACAAACTCGAACTCGGCGTCGGCCTAGTCGCGGGCCTCGGCATCGTGCTCCTGGCCATTGTTCTGGACCGGGTCAGCCGGGCAGCCCTCCAGCGCGTCAACAAGATGCACCAGTCGCGGACATGAGCATGACGGAGAGCTTCGTATCCATCCGCAACCTTTACAAGATCTTTGGCAACAATGCGCCGGCCATGGTGTCCTACGCGAAGGCGGGGATGCACAAGAAGGACATGCTGCAGGCCCATGGCCATGTGCTTGGGCTGCGCGACATCAATGTCGAGATCAAAAAAGGCGAGATCACGGTGATCATGGGGCTATCAGGCTCCGGAAAGTCAACCCTGATCCGTCACCTTAATCGCCTCGTTGACCCTACTGCGGGTGAGGTCATCGTCAACGGGACCGACATTATGAAGCTCGACCGGGTCAGGCTTCAACAGCTGCGCCGAACCCAGATGTCGATGGTCTTTCAAAAGTTTGCGTTACTTCCGCATGAGACAGTCCTAAGGAATGCCGGCATGCCATGCTCGGTGCGCGGGGACGGACGGGCCAAAACCGATGAGACGGCCCGCAAGTGGCTCAGAAGGGTCGGCCTCGCGGGCTCGGAGGCGCTATATCCCCACCAGCTCTCGGGAGGCATGCAGCAGCGCGTCGGCCTCGCGCGAGCGCTGACGTCCAACTCCGAGCTCATGCTCATGGACGAGGCCTATTCGGCGCTGGACCCGCTCATCCGGTCAAGCATGCAGGACCTTCTGCAGGAATTACAGAAGGACCTCCAGAAGACCGTAGTCTTCATCACCCATGACCTCGATGAGGCGCTCAAGCTCGCCGACCATCTGGTGATCCTGAAGGACGGGGAAATCGTGCAGCAAGGGGAACCACAATACATCCTCCTCAACCCGGCCGACCCTTACATTGAAGACTTCGTCAGCGACATCAACCGAGCCCGGGTGCTTCGCGTCCGATCGGTAATGGAAAAGACTATCGCCGAGGATGATGGCTATGAAGTTCTCGACGGGGACGAAACCCTGGAGCGGGCGATCCTGCGATCCCACGGTGCCGCCGACAAGTCATTTGCGGTGCACTCGGACGGGACCCGGGTGGGCACTCTCAAGATGACTGACGTTCTAAAGGCCCTCGTACCCACAGCGGCGACAGGACGAAATCACAGCAACGTTTAGATCAGGATCACGACGATGGGATTTCCTTGGCGCTCTTCAACCGAATGGACCTCACTGTTGCCGCGAAAATGCCGTACGCCCTGGCTAAGAAAATATTTGCAGCGGCTTTTCACGCGACGCTCGGGAAAATGACGAATATGAACCCTTTGATCACAGCCTGCGGGGCCCTGCTTTTAGGCATCGTCTCGGAAATCATCGGTTCATCGCTGTTGCCCAAAACGCAGCAATTCACGAAGTTTGGTCCCACAGTAAGCGGTGCGCCAAGGCACCTGTCCCGAAATCGTCTTGATGGTTAGATCGATCGTTGGTCGGCGCGCCGGCGTCGATCACTTCGGATCGTCATAACGGGTGACGTAGTGGAGTTCGCGCAGGGCGGGGATGACGAGGGCGATGTCTTTGTACGCCTCGTGCTCGATGAAGCGCGCGGTCTCGGGCCCCGGCCTGGGCTTGCCGAGGACGGGCCTGCCCTTTTTGTCGACGCAGTAGATCAGGATCGGCAGCAGCAGACCGTGGTTGGGGTTGTTGAGGTCGAGTAGCGATTTCCATTTTTTGATGTTGAGATTGATGGCCGCGTAGAACCCCTGGCACCACGGCCGCGGGTCGATGCCGCCGCTGGGCTTGGTGGTGAAGCGGGGCGCATAATCCTGTGGTCTGTCGAACAGCGTCTCGTTGATCCGGTTGTGGATCCTGGCGACGCTGGCAAACACGGCTTGATCGGTTGCAGAGCCTTTGGCCAGGACGTCGC
>NZ_JAFLWW010000011.1 GCF_018555685.1 Aminobacter anthyllidis | reverse complement strand
GGCAACAATCGTCAGTAAGGTTGGAAAATCAAATGCTTAAAGAGAAGCGGGTTCGTCGCCATGCACGTAGTCTCACGAAAACCGATTCAGAAAGGCGGCGAATCTCACGATATCCGGTCAGCTGACAACGATTTTCGGGGTTCTGATCGATGATAGGGGCCATTTCCTATTTAAAGACGAAAACGAACGATAATGCAAGATTATCAGTCATTATGGCCGCACGACAGGCGGTGCGTTTTGATGTCGTTCGTATAGTCAAAAGCGCACGCACGATTTACGATATCCACCATGATTCGAACCGACTCATCGCTTGCCGCTTCGCCGCCGCCGCCGCGCGTTCCGTCTTGGGCGTTGCCGGGCGGGACCGTCGACCACGAAACCGACGCCGCTTTCTTTGCCGGCGCCGCCTTGACGTCGCTCGACACTCTGGTGCGTTCCGAACCGCCCTGGGCCGGCGCCTGGCGCCAGCGGCTGGCGCTGAAATGCGCCGCCGCCGCCGTGCGCCTCGCCGGTCGGAGCGAAGATGAGAGCGCGCTCCGTGACGCCTGGTATCTGCGGCCTGCCGCCGGTGATCCCGGTCCCGCCGGCACCATTTTGGCCGCGTGGCGGCAGCTCGCGGCTCGGTCGCCGGTGATCGACACTGCGCGGCTGGCCGAAGTGGTCGTGCTGCTCGGTCTGCGCTGGGACGACGGCTTTGCCGATCTCCCGGGGGCGATTAACGACCTGGTCCGCTCCGGCCGCCCGGCGCCGTTTGTCGCCGCGGCGATCGCCGGCCAGATTGTTGCCCTGTCGCCTGGCGCGGAATTGCTGGCCTGGTGGTGCGCCGATCTGGTGCTGGCGCAAAAACTGCGCTGGCCACGGCCGGTGCCGCTGCTGATGGCGCAGGCTTTTGGCCCCGCCTTTCGTACTCAAGGAGCGCGCGCGGCAGGAACACGCATCCGACCGGGAGGGGAAGGATTTGAAGGGGCGGTGTGCCTGGCGCTGGTCCAGGGCTCAGCCGATGCTTGTGGATTGGCTGGTGAGCTGTCGCGGCGCGCCGAGCGGCTTGCGGCAGTGATGCCAAAACTGCGCGCCAAAGGGGCTGGTGACGCGATAAAAAGACTGCTCGATGACGATGCCGTGCCCGGCTCGCTGACCACCAAAACCTTGTCGCGGTTCGGGGCGCGGCGACTATTCGAGCGGCTGCAAACATTCGAGGCGGTGCGAGAGCTGTCGGGTCGTTCTTCCTTCCGGCTGTACGGGCTGTAGCGATGGTTGAAGCGTCCGCGCGCAAAGGGCAAAACGAGCAGCTCGGGCTGTTCGACCGCGAGCTCGAGCACCTGCCGCCGGAACTGCGTTGGCGTGAATGGATGGGTCGGGTCGAGGCGGTAATCTTTGCCGCCAGCACGCCGGTCACACGTAGTGTGCTCGCGCGAGTGGTTGGCAAAAGCTGCAACATCGAGCTGATCATCGACGACATTCGCGCCGAGCTCGCCGGGCGGCCCTACGAGCTGGTGTCGGTCGCCGGCGGCTGGCAACACCGGACCAAAAAGGCATTCGCCGACGTCATTGGCGCCGCTACAGGCCAGGCAGAGAACGCACGATCGATGTCGCAATCGGAAGCGCTGGTGCTGATGTGCATTGCCTACTTCCAGCCGATCACTCGTGGCGAGCTATCGTCGTTCCTTGGCAAGGAGGTGTCGCGCGATCTGATCGGCGTTCTCCGATCGCAGGATCTTATCGCGTCGGGACCGCGCTCGCCGCAGCCTGGTGCGCCCTATACTTATGTGACCACCAAGGCGTTCCTCTCTCATTTTGGCTTCGACACGCTACGCGACCTGCCGGATTTCGAGGCGCTCGAGGATGCGGGCCTGCTCAGCAAGGACAAGCTACTGGCTGGAGAGATTCCTGTCGGCCCGGCAAGAGGCCAAGGAGACGATGACAACGACCTGTCGGATAGCGCAGTCTTTGAGGGTGAGGCGATGGGTGAAATCTAACGCCCACGAAGGCGGATCTGATTGCCCTCGCAATAGCAGTTTGAAGGGTTACATTAGGGGCGTGGACGCCGTGGCGGTGTTTGGCATCAAGCCATCACCGCGGCGGTGAAACCCCTGGGATGCCTCATGCTTCACATACCCTGGCTGTACCAGGTTCCCTTGCCGGTTCCATGCTGGGTCAGATGGTTTGCCTCGACCAGAGTGGCCAAGTGTTTTTTGACGGTGTTCCGGTTTGCGCCCGTCAGGTTGACGATCTCGCCAATCGTCATGCACCCGCGCTCTTTGATGGCTTCAACAATTTGAAGGGAGAGTTCCGGCAACGTGCCGAGCACAAGACGTTCGCGCTCGATTTTTCTCTCAAGCCGCCGCTTTTGCTGCTGAAGAGCGCGCAGGAAATACACAGCCCAAGGCTGCCAATTCGGCTTCGGACTGCGGATCGTTTTCTTGGTCTGGCGCAGTGCCAGATAATAGCCCTCCTTGCTGTTCTCAATCACGCTTTCGAGCGACGTGTAAGGCACATACGCGTACCCGCTGCGCATCAGCAGGAGCGTCGTCAAAACGCGCGACAGCCTTCCATTGCCGTCCTGGAACGGGTGGATCTCCAGAAACACCACGGTGAAGATTGCGACGACGAGCAGAGGATGCAGGCTTTGCTCGTTAAGGGCGTTGCGTGTCCACTCGATAAGCTCTTGCATCCGCTTTGGCGTTTCGAAAGGCGTCGCCGTTTCGAAGATGACGCCGATCTCTTTTCCATCGCTATCGAACGCACTGACATTGTTGGCGAGTGTCTTGTATGCGCCACGATGGCGCGCATCCTTATTGCTGAACGCCAACAGGTCACGGTGTAGCTGTGTGACGTGGTTTTCGGTCAGATCAATCGCATCGAAATGCGCAAAAATCATTTCCATGACTTGTGCATATCCGGCGACCTCCTGCTCGTCTCGGGATTCGAAGGATTTGATGTCGAGGTTGGCGAGCAGCCGCTCGACTTCGGCGTCAGTCAGCTTGCTGCCTTCGATGCGGGTAGAAGAGCCAATGCTCTCGATGGTCGCGACGCGGCGCAGAGCCGATAGGCGCTCCGGCGCGAGCGTGCCCAGCGCACGCCACGCCCCTTTGAACTCGTCAATCTCCGAGACCAGAGCAAGGATTTCGACGGTGATATGCAGGGAATCGATCTTGAGCGTCATACCCAAAAATATACCCAAATATACCAAAACGCGGGGCGCGGAGAACGCCGGCGGTATGCGCGCCTGGCTCAAGGCTCGGCCTTGCGGGTAACGATCCCTTTCGTCAGGATCGCCGTCGCCCTCCTTGGGTGAGGCGACGGACGGCTCCAGACGAAGCAGAACTGCCTTCAGGAGGGTAGGACCCTACGGGTTTTCCTAATGATCCCGAACGGGACGATACCCAGTAGGCTTTTCAAGCTTTTGCCGGAAATAATCCCGCTCGGTACTTTTTGTGAATTTTGATGTAACATCCTGCTATAATAATCCCGATAGGGACGATCTATATGCAGACAATCTTTGACACCAAAAGCCTTGGCCTTCTGATCCGCACGGAGCGAAAGGCACAAAAACTCACCCAGGAGCAGCTCGCCGGGCTGACCGGTGTGGGCATACGCTTTGTGCGCGAACTCGAAGCCGGGAAGGAAAGCTGTCAGGTCGGGCGCGCCCTGCAGGTGGCATCGTCTCTTGGGCTCACAGTCTCCGTCCGCAGCAGGCGGGAGAGTGAGACATGACGCATATTCTCGACGTCTGGTTCAACGACGCGAGAGCCGGGGCGCTCAGTCAGGATGATGGCGGCGCCCTCGGCTTTGCTTATGACAGGGATTATCTCGGGCGCAGGGGCGCGCGGGCAATCTCGTTCTCCCTGCCCTTGCAAGAGGCGCCGCATGCGGACCGGATCGTCCGGCCGTTTTTTTCCGGGCTTTTGCCTGATGAGGGCGCGCGGCAGCGTCTTGCCGGGGCGCTAGGCATCTCTTCCGGCAATGCGTTCGGCCTGCTTGAAGTCATCGGCGGCGAATGCGCAGGCGCGCTGTCGCTGTATCAGGCAGGGGAGACGCCGCCGGCTTCTGATGAAGATGGCGTCGAAATACTAGGTGCCGAGCGGCTTGAGGAAATCATCGGCAAGCTGCGCGACCGCCCCTTGCTGGGCGGGGAGGAAGGGGTTCGAATCTCTCTGGCCGGAGCGCAGGACAAACTCGCCGTCTGCGTCGACGGTGACAACATCGGCCTTGCCAAGGGCGGCCGTCCGACGACCCATATCCTTAAGCCCTTCATTCAGGCGCTCGACGGTACCGTTGAGAACGAGCTGTTCTGCCTGCGCCTTGCGACGCGGCTGGGCCTTCAGGTCCCAAAGGTCGAAATGCGCCGTGCGGGCGCCGTATCGTACCTGCTTGTAGAGCGGTACGACCGCCATCTGCATGAAGATGGGCGCATCACGCGGCTGCATCAGGAAGATTTCTGCCAGGCACTCAGCGTACCGCCGGAGCTCAAGTACGAGAAAGAAGGCGGGCCGGGGACGGCAGCCGCGCTCGGGTTGATTGACCGCGCCACCGCGCGCCCTGCGGCGGATCGCCTTGGCTTTATCCGGATGCTGATTTTTCACTATCTCGTCGGCAACGCGGACGCCCATGGCAAGAATTACGCGCTGCTTTATCGCGACCGGGTCCCGGACCTTGCGCCGCTCTATGACGTGGTGTGTACCGCCGCCTATCCGCGCCTAGCGCAGAAACTCGCCATGGCCATCGGCGGGCGAAATGTCCCGGACACGATCCACCTGAAGCAATGGCTGACGCTGGTTCCTGATACAAAGGGCGCGCAGCGCCTGCTTGTGAAGGATATCGCTGAACTTGCCGGGCCGATCGGAACGCAGGCGGACCAACTTATCGGCGAGCTGGAAGCGGAGGGCATCGCGCACGATATTCTGAAGGACATACGCGCCGTCATCGAGACGCGCGCGACGCACCTTTGCAAGGTCGCCGAGAGCCTTTGACAGCCATGACGTTACAGGAGAACTGACCTCATGACTTTATGCGCTGCCTGGCGTCGTGACGGGACAATCAATTTTGCTTCCGACTCCGAGCTTTCCTTCGGAGCGACCTCTGCGCCTATTGCGATAAAGGTCGTGCGAGCACGGTTTCGGATTGGAGGACCTTCCGATGAACGCGGGGTTGCCGACCTGGTGGCGGAAGGCAATAGCTGGCGCAGTTGACGGGAAGCGTTCGGCGCTATCGCTTTCGGCTGACGCGCGGGCTCAAGGGGAACATCCGGAGATCGTCATTCCATGGATCGAACACCGTCGCGCCCGACGGCTTCGTGTCCTTCACGTTGCGGGCAACCAGATAGAGATCGTGCTCGATTGCTGTTGCGGCGAGCATTGTGTCGATCACCGGAGGTGGGTGGCCGCTCGCGCGCTTTACTTCACCCGAAATCCGGCCCCAGCGGCGAATGATATCGTCATTGAGAGACAGCACACGCTTGCCGAAGCGCTCGGCAAGCGCATCCAGCGACGCGATGTAACGCGGCCGATCGGCATGGTCGTCCGGAAGGTTGTGAATTCCCTTGTCGTATTCTGCTAGGGTCAGGACGCTGATATGGAACGTTTCTTCCTCCTGCCCGGCGGCCCAGGCCTTTACCGATGGTGCGCCCTGCGGATTGATCAGGGCGGCTACGACATTGGTGTCGAGCAGCCAACCCCTCAAAGCTCCACATCCCGGCCATGATCGGCCTCTCGTGTCAGATCAAGCGCTCCAAGATGCAGGCCCTCCATGAATTCGAGGAAAGGTGGCCGAGGCTTTTCCGGAGCGAGCCGCTCGAACTCTTCGACGCTCATCACAACAACCGCATCTTGGCCGCGTACAGTCACGCGCTGCGGTCCGTCTTCGTGTGCATGCCGCACCACCTCACTGAACCGGGCTTTCGCGTCTTCGAGCTTCCATCGTCCAGCTGCCGTCCGGCTGCCAGACCGCTTTGTCTTTGTCAGTTCCGCGTGCTTGCCCATCGATCCATACCTAGTCAGCTAGTCAGATACATCGCACTACTATGACCGGACCTCCAGATCGCAGTGCGCAAAGAGTGCTGAAAAGTGAATGGGGAGACGTAGCCAAAGGCCGGTGGCCAACGGAGTCTTGCGAAGCCATCGCGCCGCAGGACGGGCCGCGACGGGCGCGATCTCGGGCTGAAAAGGAAAAGCCCGCCGCGGGGAGGAGGTCGCGACGGGCTCAATAACGAAGCGGCCATGGGAGGAGTTGGCTGCTTGGTGTTGCTACTTCTGGGAGGAGGAAAGTGGCAACAAACGGTGAGATAGGTATACGCGCAGGAAGGTCCAAGGCGCGGCAAAGTTCCCTACGCACTCCTTGGCCTCTGGTTCGCCAGGAAGGGCAGGCATAGCTGTTCGACCTGCCTAAGATATGTTCGAGTCTGTACGGACCATCCCATTCGCCTAGCGAAGCCGCCAGTCACAGCCGCTGGTGATCTGCCAAGGTGCGGATCTAATCTTCGCCGTGATCGCCCCAGGGCGATTTCGTGCTCATGCAGCACGGGCGATAGCGGAGCCGTACTCATCGAACAGTGTCACTCGGTTGCCGTCGATTGCGATACCGACCGTCTCGCCGATGCGGACTGCTGTGTCCGCGGGCGCACTGACATTTATCAGGCCGCTGCTCATTACGGATGAAGACGCTGGTGTTGCCGCCGAGATATTCAGCTACCTCAACTGTGCCGCGGCAGTTGCCGTTGTCAGGTGCCACAAGCGTCAGATGCTCGGGCCGTGCGCCGAGCTGCGTCGGCGCGCCGGAAAAGGCGAGGGACAGCGTGCCCTGGCCGGCGAGGTCCAACTTGGCGTCGCCAGATGGAGCACAGGCGAGCACGTTCATCTTGGGGCTGCCGATGAACTGCGCGACGAACAAATTGGCGGGACGCTCATAGAGCTCGTACGGGCTGCCCTGCTGCATGACGCGGCCTTCCTTGAGCACGACGATGCGGTCGGCCAGCGTCATCGCTTCGACCTGATCGTGGGTGACATAGATCATCGTCGCGCCGAGCGCGCGGTCGCGAGCCAGGAAACGAGGCTCGACAAACCCGGAAGCAACGGCTGATGCAGGGGATTGAGTTTTCGGCGAGAAAGTAATACCTCTTTCCAAGAGTGCATTACCACGGATATGGAGAAGCTCGTATGAGCACGACAGTCACAGCAAAGGGCCAAGTCACCATCCCAAAGCCGGTGCGCGATTTGCTTGGGATTGTTCCTGGCAGCAAGGTTGATTTTCATCGGGCAGCCGATGGCAGTGTAGTGCTTGCTCGCTCCGACAAAAAGCAGCCCACGAGCCGTTTCACCAAGCTGCGCGGTCACGCCGGCAAAGGTCTTGATACAGACACAATCATGGCACTGACGCGTGGTGAAGCGTGACGCTGGTTGACACCAACGTCCTGCTAGATCTTGTTACCGACGATCCGAGTTGGGCTGACTGGTCAGTTGCCCAGCTTGAGGCTGCCAGTCTCGTAGGGCCGTTGGTGATAAACGATGTGGTCTACGCTGAGCTCGCTGTTCGGTACGATCGCATCGAGGCTCTAGATGGTTTTCTAGACCAGGCTGGCTTGGAAATGGTGCCAGTTCCGCGTGCGTCGCTTTTCCTAGCCGGAAAGGTGTTCACGCGATACCGCAAGTCTGGTGGATCGAGAACGGGTGTGCTGCCCGATTTCTTCATCGGCGCTCACGCAGCAGTTAGTCAGCTTCCCTTGCTGACCCGTGACGTTGGCCGATACCGGACATATTTTCCGTCGTTGAAGCTGATTACGCCGGATACCTAGTGTTACAGCAGCTTTGCCAAGCTGAATTCTCTGCTTCTGAGGCACGCACCGGGCTCATCGCCTTCTAAGCAGAAACGCGTAGCGTCTGGCCGCCATCAGCGAGCAGGGTCTGGCCGGTGATCCAGGCGCTCAGCGGGGAGGCGAGGAACAGGATAACGCGCGTGATGTCCTCCGGCGTGCCGAAGCGGCCAAAAGGGAAACTGGCCTGCGTCCTCTTGTAGAGTGCCGGGTTCTCAATCCGGCACTTGTCCCACCACCCGCCAGGAAATTCCAGGGAACTAGGCGCAACGCAGTTGACGCGGATGCCCTTCTCGGCAAGCGCTGCGGCTTGCGACAGGGTGAAGTGCATGATCGCCGCCTTCGCGGCACCGTAGGCCGGCGTGGTCGGGGCAGGGGCGAATGCAGTGCGCGAGGAGATGTTGATGATGGCCGGGTTGGTCCCTTTTTCCAGGTAGGGTTGCGCGGCGCGTGATGCACGAACGGTGGCGAGTACGTCGACACCTAGGCTTGCGGCCCAGTCCTCTTCGGTGTCGGAACTAGCCTTGCCGGTGGCGTTGTTGACCAGGATATCGATGCCGCCAAGACTGGCAGCAGCGTCCTCGATATAGGCCATGATCGAGGCGTGCTCGGCGAGGTCACAACATGCCGCGTGGGCGATGACACCGTGTATTGCAATACTTTCTCGGGCAGCTTCGAGGTCGTCTTTGCCGCGAGCGCAGATCGACACCGATGCCCCAGCCTCTGCGAAGGCAAGCGCGGTGTGGAGGCCAAGCCCCCTGCTGCCGCCAGCGATGACGACATGGCGCCCGCTCAGATCGTGCTCGAACATCTGAAACCCTCCCGCTTTCCCGCCGGCGAACTTATCTGCAATATTTTCATGCTCAAGGAGAAAATTGCCTTGCATGATCCCTTGGCATCGCCATGGTGGGGCGGGTGTGCATGCCCGACGAAGCCATATTCCATAGCCAGCTTTCGGTGATTGCCGAGGTTGCGCGACGGCCAGCCACGGATGGGAAAGCTGTGGTTTGATGGCACGGAGGCGCCTTGCGAATGAGTGGAAACAACGACAGTGGAACAGGCGAGTTGGCAAGCTCGGACATGCGGAAAATGACGACCAAAGAACCGGCAGATCTGGCGACACTGGAGGCGGATGGGGCTGTCCGCGAAATCAACCGGACTGCGCGCAGGGCTTCGGGCCGCAAGCCGAGCCGCAAGACCGAAGGTGTGCAGGAAAAGATCCTCGACGCCGCCGCCAAGGTGTTTGCCCAGAAGGGCTATCAGCTCACCAAGCTCAGTGAAATTTCCGACGCGATCGATCTGCATGTGACGGCGCTGCGCTATCACTTCCCGACAAAGGACGTGCTGGTCGAGGAAATGATCAACAGCCTGACCCGGGAGCTGCATATGAGGCTCTTGGCCACGCTGCAGCAACTGCCGCCGGAAACGTGCTATCGCGAGCGCATCGAGGCAGCGGCGATCACCTATCTCAACACGACGCTGCAGAAGCTCGACTACATCGCTGCGCATGGCAATGTCATCAATCAGGTTCCAGAGGACGTGCGCGAGCGGCATTTCGGCCTTTTGAACGAGACCAACAGGATCTGGCGCGAACTGATGACGGCCGCTTCCGTGGCAGGCGAATTGCGGCCCGGCATCAATGTGTCGCTGGCCAACCAGGTGCTGCAGGGAACACTGATCTGGACCCGCGAATGGTACCGGCCGGGGGGGCTCACGCCGACCGAGCTCGCGGTGCAGATCCTCGATATCCTGTTCGATGGGATCGCGCCGCGTTAGGCACAGCTGTCAACGTGCAGCGGCCTCTGGCGAGAAATGGGTTTCGAACTTGCCATCGAGCCCCTTGAAGGCTTGTGCATCCTGAGGTGGCGGCAACTGGGCCGAAATGACAGGCCATTTCGCTGAATACTGCCTGTTCAGCGCCAGCCACTTTTCCGCCAGCGGGTCGGTATCGGCGAGGATCGCATCGGCCGGGCACTCCGGTTCGCATACGCCGCAGTCGATGCAAACCTCTGGGTCGATCACCAGCATGTTTTCGCCTTCGTGGAAGCAGTCCACCGGGCAAACAGCCACGCAGTCGGTGAACTTGCACCGCACGCAGGCGTCGGTCACCACATAAGTCATCCATCGTCCCTCCAAAGCCGTGGCGGGAAGCTAGCGAACATTTTTTGTACTTCAACATGAAATTTCATGTTGGAGAAGAAAAAATGGCTTGCGCCCAAAACCGGATGCCCGTAGCTCTAGAGTCACGAGTAACCGGGAGGGGTTAGTTGGAACTCGACCTTTTCATTTCTGGCATCGGCGGCCAGGGCATTCAGCTTGTCGGCAAGTCCCTGGCGCTCGCTGCCATCAGGGACGGCCGTCACGTGATGCTCGCAGGCGAGTATGGCGGCCATATGCGTGGCGGCAGCTCCGTCGGCACGGTTGTTATCGGCGCGACGCCGCTGAAGGCGCTACCGATCCTGCCACACGCAGGCTCAGCCATTGCCATGTCGCACCTGTTTTGGGAGCGCGTCGGCTCGCGGCTGCGGCCGGGCTCGCTGGTGCTCGCCGAAGAGACCATCTCTGCCGACCTGCCCGATATGGACAAGCACAGGCTGGTGAAGCTGCCGGCCACCGCGATCGCCACCGAACAGGGCAGCCGCATGGCAGCCGGCATGGTGATGCTGGGCGCATACGCGGCACTCACCGGTGCCGTGAAAATCGACAGCGCCGTGGCCGCAATGGCCGAGCAGATCCCATCTTATCGCCGCCAGCACATAGAAGCCAACGAGCGGGCGATCCGAGCCGGTGCGGCCGCAGTGACGCCGCTGGCATTCGCCGTCGACTTCGATAGCGCGGCGAAGGACGTCGCATGAGACAGGTCACACGGGGCACACTCGTCATCGACGCCGACCGCTGCAAGGGCTGCGAACTCTGCATCGTCGCCTGCCCGCCTCGGGTGCTGACCATGTCCAGGACCGGCAACGCGACCGGCTACCTTTATCCCGAGCTTTCGCCCGGCTGCACCGGTTGCACCGCCTGCCAGCAGGTCTGCCCGGATTTCGTCTTCGAAGTCTACAAATACCACGAGCCGATCGTTTCGGGCTCGGACGCCGAAAGGATGCAGTGATGACGATGCGCTTGATGGACGGCAGCGAGGCGATCGTCGAGGCAGCGATCCAGGCAGGTCTTCGCTTCTATGCCGGCTACCCGATGTCGCCGGCGACCGAACTGCTCGAATACATGGCCGAGAAACTGCCCCACCACGAAGGTGTGTGCATCAACGCGGCAACCGAGATCGAAGGCGTCAACATGGCACTGGGTGCGGCTGCCGGCGGCTTCCGTGCCGCCAGCGGCTCCTGCGGCCAGGGCCTGGCGCTGATGCAAGAGGCGATTGCCGAAGCCGCGCTCAACGAGACGCCGATCGTCATCTTTAACATGGCGCGCAACCAGCAAGACTATTTCCAGGCGACACGTGGCGGCGGTTGGGGCGACTACCGCACCATCACGCTGGCGCCAAAGGATCTGCATGAGGCGGTCGAGCACGCGCAACTCGCCTTCCACCTCGCCGACAAGTACCGCGTGCCTGTCATCTTCATGGGCGACAATCTGCTCGCCCGCACCCAGATGGGAACGACGCTGCCGCAGCTCGACCTCGAGCCGCTGCCGCCCAAGGACTGGCAGCTCGACGGCACTTCGGGTGGCACCGGCAAGTCGCGCCAGATCTGGACCTTCGGTTGCGGCAAGACCAATGATCCTGGTCCCGGCCCAAGCAAACACTGGGAGCGCATCGCTGCGAAGTTCGACGCCATCGCCGAAGTTGAGGCGCGCCATGAGCAAGGTTTCGTCGACGACGCCGAGACGCTGGTCATAGCCTTTGGCTCGGGCGGCAAGTTCGTCGAGCATGTGGTGCGCGAGATGCGCGCCGACGGCCACAAGGTTGGCTACTTCCGCCCCATCACGCTGTGGCCGTTCCCCGGCGACGCTCTGGAGGCGGCATCTCAGGACTGCAAGCGCGTGCTGGTGTTCGAACTCAACGCCGGCCAAATGATCGACGACGTCAAGCTCAACGTGCGCGACCGCAAGCTGGTCAAGGCCATCGGCGGTGTCAGCTTCGACGAATCCGGGCTGAACCTGGGCCCTCTCATGGATGCGACGGTCATCCGCGAACGCATCGCGCTAGCCATCAATGGAGCCAGCCAATGAGCATCGTGATGACCACGCGCCCGCCCGAGGCGCCGAGCAACAAGGTGGCATCGTTCAAGCCGACATTGCTGCAGACCGAGGAACATCACCTGTGCCCCGGTTGCGGCGAGCCGGTGGCGATCCGCCTCGTGCTCGAGGTGATCGAGGAACTCGGCCTAGCTCAAAAGAACGTATCGATCATCGGGCACGGTTGTTACGGCTCCTTCATCATGACGATGGATGTCGACTCCACGCTTTGCTTGCACGGACGTGCGCCCGCGGTTGCCACCGGCCTCAAGCGCATGCGCCCTGAGGTTGCCGTGTGGACGCTGCAGGGCGACGGTGACATGACCAGCGAAGGCCTGGCGGAAATCCTCCACGCCACGGCGCGCGGTGAAAACATCACCTGCATCCTGCTCAACAATGGCGTATTCGGCGACACCGGCGGCCAGATGACGGCGTCCTCCGTCATCGGCCAGCGCACCAAGAACACGCTCGAAGGTCGCGACGCGGCCTATCACGGCCATCCGATCGTCATTGGCAACATGGTCGCGGCAATGCCCGGCTCTGCCTATGTGGCGCGCGGCTCGGTGCACAACGCCGCCTCCATCGCCGCCACGCGGCGACTGATCCGCAAAGGCTTCCAGCGGCAGATGGAAAAGAAGGGGCTCAGCCTCGTCGAAATCCTGACCATGTGTCCGACAGGCTGGTTCGTGCCGGCCTCTGGCGGCGCCGACTACATGATGGAGTCGCTCGGCAAGACGTACCCGCTGGGCGAGATCAAGGACATTTCGGCTTCGGAGTAAAACAATGCTTCGCCTGACCCATAGCATCCTCGACCTTGCCGTCAGCTCGACGCCCAACGCGCTCGCGGCGTCACTGGACGAGCGCACGGTGACCTTCTCCGAGGTCGATAAAGCGGCAAACGCAATGGCGCGGGTGCTGCAGTCGCTCGGCATCAAGCGCGGCAGCCGCATCCTATTCCAGGCCGAGATGGCGCTCGACCATCTCGCCTTTTATTTCGCTACCCAGCGCCTGGGCGCGGCCTTCGTGCCATTGAACCCGGCGCTATCGCGCGAAGAAATCCGGCCCATCGCCGGATACATTCGCCCTGACCTTCTGGTCCTTGATCCAGCACACCAGGACGCCAGCAGTTTCGAGACGTTGAGCGCGAGCATTGCCTTCGCCATTATCGGCGCCGGCGATGCAACGACTGCCGGGATCAATCTCGACCTCCTCGCGGCCAAGGCGAGCACTGCCCCTTTGCCTGAGCTCGGCGTTGCGGAAGACGACACCCACGCCATCTTCCTGACCAGCGGTAGCACCGGCCTGCCCAAGGGCGTGGTCGTTTCCCACAAGGCGAGCTGGTTGCGCTCCTATCTTGGCGCCTCGCGCTTCGTCACCTCTGGCGGCCGCGGCGAGCTGATGACCTTCCCTATGTTCCACTGGGCCGGCTGGAACTACCTGATGGAAAACTGGGCACACCGGCGTGCTGCCCATTTCGTCGGCCGCCTCGACGGTGACGTGCTTGCGCGCGCCATCGACCGCTGGAAACCGGCATTCCTCTATTGCATCCCGGCGATATGGGAACGGGTGCTCGCCTCCAATGTCGCCTTCGACGGATCTGTCGTGCGTTCGGCTGCATCGGGCACGTCGCGCTTCGATCCGGCGCTGATGGACCGTATCCGGGAGCGCTTTCCCCGCGCCTATCGCGCGGCGATGTATGGCTCGACCGAATTCGGCGCGGCCCTTGGCCTTAATGATTCCGACATCGACCGCAAGCCGGGTTGCGTCGGCCTGCCGTTGCCAGGCAACGAGACCCGCATCGTCGACGGCGAGCTGCAACTGCGCTCGATGAGCATGATGGACGGCTATTTCGAGCTGCCGCAGCAGACGGCCGAGGTGTTCGTCGATGGCTGGTACCGCAGCGGCGATCTCGCCGAGGCCGACGAGGAAGGCTTCCTGACGATTACCGGCCGTCGCCGGGAGGTCATCCGCTCGGGCGGCGAGACGGTGGCGCCCGCCGAGGTCGAGCTGGCGCTCGTCGGCTGCCCGGGCATTCGTTCCGTCGCCGTCGTCGGCCTGCCGGATCCGGTCTGGGGGGAGCTGGTGTGTGCTGCTGTCGTGCTCGACCAGCCCGGTCAATGCCCGAGCCTTGATGCGGTCCGCGACCATCTCGGCCGGTCTCTGGCAGCCTTCAAGCATCCGCGCCGCATCGTCGCCGTCGACGAACTGCCGAAGACGCCGGCCACCGGACAGATCATGCGCTCGCGGGTCAGGGAGCTCGTCCTGCAGATGCACTGACAAGAATTTTCAACCCGGGGAGGAGGGAAGCCCCGGTCTTTTGGGAGGAAGACATGCGATTGAACAGAAGACATTTTCTGGCGACTTCGGCCGCCGGCCTCGGCGCGTTGGCGATGCCCGGCATCTTGCGAGCGCAACAGGGCGAAGCGGTACGCATAGGCCTGATCACCACGCTGAGCGGTCCGGGCCAGCTCTATGGCAACTACATCAAGGATGGTTCAGAGATTGCCGTCGAACGGCTGAATGCCGCCGGTGGCGTCAACGGCGCCAAGATCGAGCTAGTGGTGCGCGACGACAAGAATTCGCCTGAGGGTGCCGTCACTGCTTTCCGCGAGCTGACCGGCAACGGCATCAAGCTGTTCGCGCAGGGCACGTTCACGGCCAATCTGCTCGGCACGCTGCCGCTGCTCGAGGACGCCGACGTGACGATGGTGATGGTCGGCGCTTCTGCACTGGCACTGACGCATGAAGCCTACAATCCGCGGGCCTTCCGCCTCGGCTTTTCGTCGCCGATGTGTTTCGGCGGCTACGGCAACCTGATGGCCCAGAAGCATCCGGAGATCGAGAAGTGGGCGATGCTGCGCTCCGACGTGACCGCGCTGGCCGACATCACCAACGCATTTTCGAACGGCCTCAAGGCTGAGACCGAAAAGGCCGGCCGCAAGGTCGAGGTGCTCGATCCGGTGCTGGTGCCCTATGGCGGCGCCGACTTCCGCAACCAGATTTCCAACATCATCGGATCAGGCGCACCTGGCTTGTTCAACGTACTGCAGGGTGCGGACGCAATCAGCTACTACAAGCAGGCGCGCACCTTCAGCCTGGACGAGAAATTCAAGGTGCTCTGCGACTCCGCCAACGAGTTCGCTATCGCCAAGGCAATGGGTGCCAACACGCCGGCGTCGCTGTGGAGCTGGACCGGCTGGTACCCGGCGGCCAACAAGGACAACGCAGTCAGCGACGAGGTCCACAAGGCCTACATCAAGCTGCGCGGCGACGAATATCCGAACTGGTACATCGGCGTTTCGCACGACAGCATCCTGACGATTGCCAATGCGGTAGCCAAGGCTGGTTCGCTGGATGCGGCCAAGCTGGTGCCCACGATCGAGACCGAGACGCCGCAGGGCGCGCTGGGCAAGATCCATTTCCGCAAGGAAGACCACGCCTTCGCCGGCGACCTCACCTACATCCGCTTCGGCCGCGACGACAAGAACGCCAATGGCTGGAGCGTGTTCGAGACGGCACAGCTTCCGGGCGCGGAGTTCCTGGAGCGGGCGACCCCCGGCTCCAAGCTCAACTAGGGGGCGGGAAAGTCAGATGTTTACGCTGGTCAACGGTCTCACGACCGGGATGGCGGTGTTTCTCGTTGCCGCGGGGCTGACCCTCGTCTTCGGGATCATGCGCATCCTCAACTTCGCCCATGGCGCTTTCTTCATGATAGGCGCCTATGTCGCGAGCACGCTCGTCGGCTCGGCGCCGCGTTCGGTTCTTGCGCTCGTCGCCGCCGCCGTGGTCGCAGCACTTGTGGTCGGCGTGCTCGGGATCGTTGTCCAGCGTTTCGTCCTCCGACGCATCCAGCATGTCGACGAGCACTACATGCTCATCGCCACCTTCGCGGTGATGCTTGTCTGTGTCGGCTTCGTCAAATTGATATGGGGGCTGGAATTCCTGTCGGTCGACCCGCCTCCCGGCATCGATACGGGCGTTGAGATTTTCAGCCTGTTCGTTCCCTCCTTCTCCTTGTTCATCATCAGTTCGGGCGTCGTGGTCTTTCTCGTCCTCGACTTCGTCATCCACCGCGCCTGGACCGGCAAGATGATCACGGCCATCGCCCGCGACGGCTGGATGGCGGAGCTTTTGGGCATCAACGTCCCGGCCGGCATCATGGCAGCCGTTGGCGGCAGCTTCGCGCTTGCCGGGCTGGCTGGCGGGCTGCTGCTGCCCAACCAGACGCTGTCGCCGGCACTCGGCGACACCTTCCTGCTGCTCGCCTTCATCACCGTGGTCATCGGCGGCCTGGGCAATGTGCGCGGCGCCTTCATCGCCGCCATCCTGCTCGGCCTCATCGACGGCCTCAACACCATGTTGCTGCCTGCTTACCCGGGTGTCGCCGTCTATGTCGGCATGGTCGCCTTCCTGCTTCTGTGGCCCAACGGCATTCTGGGGGAGAGCCGGCTATGAACCGCACGCTTTCCGGCTTGCTGCTGATTTTCGCTGGTGCCGCCCTGGTTCTGCTTCCGCTATGGGCCAATTCGGGTCTGGTCTTCCTCGCCGGCACGACCATGGTCGTGGGTGTCTTTGCACTGTCCTGGAACTTGCTGTTTGGTTATGCCGGCCTCGCCAGCTTCGGCAGTGGCGGCCTGTTTTCGATCGGTGCCTACACCATGGCGGTGATGCTGCGCGGCGGATTTGAAGGGCAGTTCCTGCTGCTGATCGCGCTGTCGACGCTGGCCGGCGGGGCTGTTGCATTGGCCATCGGCATTGTGGCGCTCAGGCGCTCGACCGGTATCTTCCTCGCCATACTGACGCTGGCGCTGGCCGAGCTGCTGCGCATCACGCTCGCCAAGATTCACTGGGTCGGCGCGGAGGATGGCATTCCAAACATCGTGCGGCCGAACTTTTCCATCGGTCTTGCCACTGTCGATCTTGGCCGCGGCAACCACTACTACTGGTTCTTGTGCATCGCCTGTGCGCTGCTGGTCGCCCTTTCCTGGTGGATCGCGCATGGCCGTTTCGGCCGGACGTTGCGGACCATCCGCCTCGACATCGAACGCGCTGCCTTCATGGGCGTGGACACGCATCGCTACCGGTTGGTTGCCTTCACCATCTCGGGTGCGATCGCCGCCTGTGCGGGCGCCTTGTTTGCGCCCTGGGCGCAGATCGTGACACCCGACATTGGCAACATGATGCGTTCGACCCAGCCGATCCTGTTTACCCTGCTAGGTGGCGCCTCGTCTTTCTGGGGCCCGATGATCGGTGCGTTCCTGTTCTCGGCCATCGAGTTCTCGACGCGCACCCTGGTCGGCATCCAGGAGATCATCACCGGCAGCATCCTGCTCGGCGTCGTGCTTTTGTTTCCGACCGGTGTTGCCGGGGCCTGGAACGCGCTCATTGCCCGCTTGACGGCCCGCCCACGCCGCGATGAGGCCACATCCGCCGCCCTCCAGCCGGTGAAGGAATGAGCCCATGGCTATGATCCGACTACGGTCTGTCGACAAGAGCTATGGCGCGCTCAAGGTGCTGCATGGTGTCGACGCCGAAATATCAGAGGGCGAAACCTTTGCCATCATCGGTCCCAATGGCGCTGGCAAGACCACGCTGTTCAAGGTGATGACCGGCGAGGTCGGCTGCGAGGCCGGCACTGTAGAGTTCCTTGGCAAAGACGTGACGAGAGATCCCGCCTACAGGCGTACACGCGCCGGCATGGGCCGTACATTCCAGGTCGCACGCGTGTTCAAGGAGATGACGGCGGAAGAAAACGTCGTCGTCGCCATTGAGGCGCGGCTGAAGAACGCTGGCCAGTCCGATGCACCATGGTACTCGGTCAAGCCATCGCGGGCGGCGCGGGACGAAGCCCGTGACCTACTCGCCAGGCTGTCGCTCGACCGCAAGGCCCAGATGCATGCTGCCGAACTGTCGCATGGCGACAAGAAGCGGCTGGAGCTCGGCATCACGCTTGCCGGGCGCCCCAAGGTGCTGATGCTCGATGAGCCGACCGCCGGCATGTCGCCGAGCGAGCGTGTCGGGGTCACCGAGCTGATCCGCAGCATCAGCGGCAAGGGCAGCGGACTGACCGTCGTCATGACCGAACATGACATGGGCGTCATCTTCGGCCTGGCCGACCGGATCATGGTGATGAACCAGGGCCGCAAGATCGCCGAAGGCAGTATCGACGACATCCGCGCTGATCCGGTCGTGCGCGACGTCTATCTCGGCAAGGAGGCGCATCATGCTTAAGGCGAGCCGCATCAACGCCTTCTACGGCGGCAGCCATATCCTGCATGGCGTGGACCTCGAAGTACCTGTTCTCGGCAGGGTGGCCGTCATCGGCCGCAACGGCGCCGGCAAGTCGACCCTGCTCAAGTCGATCATGAATGCCGGACCGACAGTCAACGGCGAGGTTCGATGGGAAGGCCAGTCGATTGCCAGCCTACCCACCTTCAAGCGGGCGCGGCTTGGGCTGCAACTGGTGCCGGAGGACCGCCGCATCTACCAGCACCTCACAGTTCGCGAGAACATACAGATGGCGGCCTATGCCACGGCGCCCGGCCGCAAACCCATCCCCGCCCAGGAGATCGTCGACCGCTTCCCGATGCTGCAGCCGATCGCCGAGCGCGGCGGCGGGCAGATAAGCGGCGGCCAGCAACAGATGGTGGCGATTGCTCGTGCGATTGCCTGCCGGCCGCGGCTGCTTCTGCTCGACGAGCCGACAGAGGGGCTGGCTCCTGCGATCGTCGAGCAACTGGCGGTGAGTGTCCGCGAGCTTTGTCAGGCCGAGCAGGCCGCACTTCTTCTTTGCGAGCAGAACATCTGGTTTGCGCGGCAGACGACCGACACGGTGCTGGTGATGGATGCCGGCCGCATCGCTTTCCGCGGCAGCTGGCAGGAATTCGACGCCGACCCTGACATCAAGCAGCGCCATCTGGCCGTCTAGCCGCTTCGTCGATCCAAATTTTACACGTCCGGAAGGACCCCTTAGCGAGGAGCACGGGGAATGACCAACCTTACCCAACAGCAGGTGCTGAGCGTACATCACTGGACTGACACGCTGTTTTCTTTCACCACAACACGCGATCCGGCCTTCCGCTTCGAGAACGGACAGTTCGCGATGATCGGGCTTGAGGTCGACGGCAAGCCGCTGCTGCGCGCCTACAGCGTCGTCAGCCCCAACTATGACGAGACGCTCGAATTCCTGTCGATCAAGGTTCCAAACGGGCCGCTGACGTCGCGGCTCCAGCATCTGGCGGTCGGCGACAATATCGTTGTCGGCAAGAAGGCGACGGGTACGCTGCTGCTTGCCAATGTTCGACCCGGGCGCAATCTCTATCTGTTCAGCACCGGCACGGGCTTGGCACCCTTCATGAGCCTCATTCGTGACCCCGAGACATTCGAGCGCTACGAGCGCGTCGTCTTGGCACATGGCTGCCGGCAGGCCGGGGAGTTGGCATACAAAGACCAGATCACCGAGGAGTTTCCGGTGAACGAGTATTTCGGCGAGTTGTTGTCGGAGCGGCTGATCTACCATCCCACTGTGACGCGCGAACCATTCCGCAACCGTGGCCGGATTACCGATCTCGTCCGCTCTGGCACGCTGTTTGCGGATATCGGCCTTCCCTCGATCTCGGCCGAGCATGATCGCGCCATGCTATGCGGCAGCCCAGCCTTCATTGCGGACATGCGCAACATCCTTGAAGGGCTCGGCATGGCCGAGGGAAACAATGCCTCACCCGGCGACTATGTGGTCGAAAAAGCCTTTGCCGAGAAGACGTGATTGGAACTGCGCTGCCGATGAGGTCGAAGGGGCGGTCGCTAAAACGCGCAGCCGGTCCGGTTCCTGACGGGTCTGCCAACAGGTGGTGGGGCGTAGGCACGAAGGCGGCCCGATTGGAACTTGCCAGATCGGGCCGTCAGCATTTCGATAGGCTTGGCGCCGCGTCCAAAGAAGTGTCATTGACCGCGGCGGTTTACAGCCTGGTTCAGACTACCGGAGGGATGCGCGAGGCGTAACGCCTGCGTTGCTCCTCAATTTCTTCAGGTGAGAACGGAGCCGCTGTTTCGTCGAATGCGGTCCACCCGCCGTCAGCATATGCGGCCCGACGTTCGCCGACATCCACCCAATTGGAGTTCTGAAGAATGGACCTTGCGGTATCCTCTTCGGCGCCTTCAGTGACGCGTGCGGTCACGAGCGTACCACCGCGTCGGACGCCTTCGGCATAAACATGGGCGTCTTCAGAGGGTACGCCGGAATCGGTCAATGCGCCGATGAGGCCGCCAGTCGCACCGCCTGCCAGTGCACCGGCCGCAGCACCTGCGGCGGTCGCCGCGAGCCAGCCGGCTGCCACCACCGGGCCAACCCCGGGGATTGCCATGACGCCGAGGCCGGTGAGCAGGCCGCCTGTGCCGCCAACAAGGGCGCCGATGCCCGCGCCGGTACCGGCAGCGTCTGCCGTATCCGACGAGCGGGCGTCATATGAGCCGTCTGCATTGCTCGCCACGACACTGATGTCGTCATGCGAAATGCCGGCTCGGTGCAGCTCTTCAACCGCTGCCTGGGCGTCGGAATAATTGTCGAACAAGCCTGTCACACTAACCATTGTGATCTTCCTTCTACGATTTGAAATTACGTTATCTGGCCCGATTACTGGGCGACGACGTTGCCCTGATAGTCGAGCGAAACGGCTGTTTCCTTGCCGTCCTTGGTCGCCTTGCCCTGCCAGATGCCGCTGTCGGCCTTGACCAGCGCCGTCACGTTCTGAAAGCCGGCCTCTTCGATCTTAGCCTTGGCCTGGGCTTCGGTGAAGCTGTTGGCGCCGGCTACCGGAGCGGTCGGATTGACACTGTCAGGCGTGGCAATGGCCGGCGTCTGAGGGTCGGTCGACGGCTGGGTCTGCGCCTGGGCATGGAAAGCCGTGGCAGCCAGAATGGCCGCGCTAAGTATAAGATTTTTCATTGTTTTCTCCTGACTTGCGACAATAAAACCGTTGGCAGGACGATTGGTTCCCAAAAAGTGCCGGCACAATTTCGGCTCGCCGGCTCAGTCGGCATTTGCCGGCGGGCGGCATTGCCCACGCCAGTTTCATTTGGCGGCCCCCGACTTCATTTGGCGAACCCCCACTTCATTTCGCGAACCAAGGGAACCGCACCGGCGTCGCGGCATTGAGGATGATGTGCGCACCCGCACCCCCTCCAAGGAATGAGCGATGGCCAAGTCAACGAACCGCAGCAAGATTGCCACGATCCATGACCAGAAACTCCAGCGCGGCGAAGGCGGCGAGCTGCACCAGCTCGCCGAAGGCGCAACCCCTGTGCTGACCACCGCCCAGGGTGGCCTGGTCTCAGATGACCAGAACTCGCTGAAGATCGGTGCACGCGGACCGACGGCGCTGGAAGACTTCCACCTGCGCGAGAAGATCTTCCATTTCGACCATGAGCGCATTCCCGAGCGCGTCGTCCATGCCCGCGGCTATGGCGCGCATGGCTATTTCGAGACCTATAAGTCGCTGGCAAAATACACCCGCGCCGACATCTTCCAGCGTGCCGGTGAGAAGACCCCGGCCTTTGTCCGGTTTTCAACCGTTGCAGGCAGCAAAGGTTCGGTTGATCTGGCTCGAGACGTCCGCGGCTTTGCGGTCAAGCTCTACACCCAGGAGGGCAACTGGGACATCGTGGGCAACAACATCCCGGTGTTCTTCATCCAGGATGCGATCAAGTTTCCCGACATCATCCATGCGGTGAAGCCTGAGCCCGATAGCGGCTTTCCACAGGCGCAATCAGCCCACGACAATTTCTGGGACTTCATTTCGCTGACGCCCGAGAGCATGCATATGATCATGTGGGTGATGTCCGACCGGGCGATCCCGCGTTCGTTCAGGTTCATGGAGGGTTTCGGCGTCCATACCTTCCGCATGGTCAACGCCAAGGATGAATCGACCTTCGTCAAATTCCACTGGAAGCCGAAGCTCGGCCTCCAGTCCGTGGTCTGGAACGAGGCGGTCAAGATCAACGGCGCCGATCCCGATTTCCATCGCCGCGATCTCTGGGACGCGATCAAGGCCGGCAATTTCCCGGAGTGGGAACTGCAGGTCCAGCTGTTCGACCAGGAGTTTGCCGACAGTTTCGACTTCGACGTGCTCGACGCCACCAAGCTCATTCCCGAAGAGCTGCTGCCGCCTGTCCCGGTCGGCCGCCTGGTGCTCGATCGCATGCCCGACAACTTCTTTGCCGAGACCGAGCAGGTGGCGTTTATGACGCAGAATGTGCCGCCCGGCATCGACTTCTCCAACGACCCGCTGCTGCAGGGCCGCAACTTTTCCTATCTCGACACGCAGATCAAAAGGCTGGGCAGCACCAACTTCACCCATATTCCGATCAACGCGCCCAAATGCCCGTTCCATCACTTCCAGCAGGACGGTCACATGGCCATGCGCAACCCGGTCGGCCGCGCCAACTACCAGCCGAATTCCTGGGGCGAGGGGCCGCGCGAATCCCCGCAGGCCGGGTTCCGCTCCTTTGCCGACGTCGAAAGCGGGCCCAAGCAACGGCTGCGCGCCGAAAGCTTCGCCGATCACTACAGCCAGGCGCGGCAATTCTACCTCAGCCAGACCCCGCCGGAGCAGGCCCATATCGCAGCAGCGCTGACCTTCGAACTCGCCAAGGTGAAAACCTCGGTCATCCGTGAGCGCATGGTGTCGCATCTGCTCAATGTCGATCGCGGCCTGGCCAATGGCGTCGCCGCCAATCTGGGCCTCCGGTCCATGCCCAAGGCCGCCGACGCTGCCATGGCAACACGCCAGGATCTCGAGCCGGCAGCTTCGCTCAGCATTCTCGCCAAGGGACCGGAGCGTTTCGAAGGACGAAAACTCGGCATTCTCGTCACCGACGGCACCGATGTCGCCCTGCTTTCGGCGCTCAAGGACGCGCTCGCCAAGGCCGGGGCCAGCTTCGAGATCATCGCGCCGAAAGTCGGTGGCGCCAAGTTGAGCGACGGCAACCTCGTTGCAGCGGACCAGATGATCGCCGGGGCTCCCTCGGTGCTCTATGACGCCGTCGCGCTGCTGCCGGACGAGAAGGCAATGCCGGCCATCTCAGGCAATCCGGATGTTCGCGATTTTGTTTCCGATGCCTTCGCGCACTGCAAGTTCATCGGCCATGTCACGGCCGCCAGGGCGCTGATCGAGAAGGTCTGCGGCAATGGCGCACCGGATGATGAGGGTGTCATCCACCTTGCCACGCCGCAGGACATGCCAGCCTTCGTCAAGGCTCTGGGTAAGCTGCGGATATGGAGCCGGGAACCTTCTCTCAAAGCTCGCTGAGCCCAACCTTGGGAAAAGCCAGGGAGTGGACCGACAAGCCCACTCTCTTGGCCGTTGCCGGCGCTTGCCTGGGGCTGCCTAGCGCAGAAGCCCGGCTGACCTCAGCGCATCTTCGATTGTTTTCATTATTCCCTCGGTGCGGGCCGGCTTGGTGGAAGTCGTCACTGTTTCTCGTCTTTGAGATACCAGGACCTCGACTCGCGGGTCTGCAATTTGCCAGAATTGCGCGATGCGCTGCGTCGAAGAGATGCCGGCGTCGATCATGAACGGGCCTGGCGCCCCGATGCCATCTGCGGCCAGCGGCGTGCCGTGCCCCATCCCTCTGATATGATACTGTTCGATCACCTCCCGCCCCGAGCTGTCCTCCCAGACGATACGGCTGTGGCCGTCGACCATGGTCGTCCAGGGCGTCGCTTCATCGTCGATGCCGTGAAGGGTCCGCCATTGGCCGATGATGTCGTCGGCGTTCGATCCGACGACGATCTGGTCGGCCGAGCCGTGCCAGACGGAAAGTGTCGGCCATGGGCCCGTGTGGGGCGAGGCGGCGCGCAGCAGCTGCTGAAGCCGTGCCTCCGAGGGGCCGCCATGGCCGCGCATGCGGTCAAAGGCCGTCGGGATCGAATTGGCCGTGCCAAAGGGCAATCCGGCGATGATGGCGCCGCCGGCAAACACCTCCGGATAGGTCGCCAGCATCACCGACGTCATCGCGCCGCCGGCCGAAAGCCCTGTGATGAAGATCCGGTTGCGATCAAGCCCATGCGCCATGACCATCGCCTCGATCATCTGCCGGATCGAAAGAGGCTCGCCGCCATTGCGGTTCATGTCGCCCGGCTCGAACCAGTTGAAGCAGAGATTGGCATTGTTGGTGCGCTGCTGCTCTGGGAAAAGCAGTGCAAATCCTTCCCTGTCGGCAAGATCTGACCACCCGGCACCACTGTTGTACCCCGCCGCGGTCTGGGTGCAGCCATGAAGCACGATAACCAGCGGCGCGGTGCCTGGCAGATTCTCCGGGAGATAGGTTCTGGCTCGCAGGGCGCCGGGGTTTGATCCAAAGCTTACCAGATCCGAAAGCAAGTGGTCGTTGTCCCGCGCCGGCAGGACCGTTTGCGCACGTCGTGCTGCCAGGCGCGATATCGTATCAGACAAGTTTCTCATTTAGGGCGTCCTGTTTCCGCGGTCCGAACCGGACGGCGCCCTACACAACGTTGGCGGAGCTGCATCGTTGCTGCACTGCACAATAAATCGCAGAACAGCGCTGCAACCTCGTCGGCACGAAAAAGGCCTGCTGAGGGTGCCACCCCAACAGGCCTTGCCGAAGTACGAAGCCTCAGCCGATCAGTCCGACATAAGACATGCTTTCATCGGCCGGACAGGTGGACCACCTCGTCGTCGTCCCGCTGCTTGCCGCCCAATGTGGCGGCCGCACTTGCGATGAACGCGCCGATGGCGAGCGAAAGTGCAGCAACGAGCGCGAATGTGGCGCTGGCCTTGCGCGCCGTATCTGCGGCTTCCTGTGCCTTGACCTTCGCATCGTTGACGCCGGCGAGCATGGCATCGACCCGCGCCTGGGCGTCCGTTTCCGACAGGCCAGTGTGGGCAGCAACCAATTGCGACAGGTAGGTGCGATCTGCCTCTGTGACTTCGCCGGAAGCCGCACTCGCCACAAGGATACGAGACGCCTGCATTGTTGCTTGTTCGGGGGCAGTACCATTGGCGGTGGCAAGCCTGGCCGGGTCGGCTGGACGGAACAGCGTGTCGACGAAGTAGGAAGTCGCATTGTCAGCTGTCTGGGATCCTGCATTTGCAGCCGCGCCCATCGCCGCGCCCGAGGCGACATTCGACGCTGCCTGTACCCCACCTCCGACAGCTGCCGACAGTGCCGAACCCAAGACTCCGGCGACCAGAAGCGTCGCCAGGGCCCAGGCGAGGAAGCCGTGAGCGGTGTCGCGGAAATACACCTCGTCAGTGTGTATCCCGACCCACTTGGTGCGCAGCCGGCCAGTCAGGTAGCCGCCCAACCCTGCCGACAGCCATTGCACCACGATCAGCCAGATGGCTGTCGACACAGCGAAAGTAGTGACGGAAACGCCCTGACTGGACCAAGGCGAGATCATCGTCAGGCCGAGCCCTGACCCCAGTAGCATCAGGATGAGCGTGATTGCTGCCGCAGTGAAAGCGCCTGCGATTACCGGGCCCCAGCTTACCGCGGGAACCGAGGATTCGATCGGAGTGGAAACGTCCACTGCAGATACGTTCGTTTGCATGCAAGTCTCCTACCGAACGAAGAGAAGAATGAGGATGATGATCGGGATTGGAATGCCGAGCAGCCAGAGCAAAATACCGCGACCCATGAAGGCCTCCTGTCAGTTGAAACTTGAACGTAGTTGAAGCAGCCATCGAGGCGTTGCCCCGATGGCTGCGAAGGTTCAGGCCGCTTTGGCCATGTCGTTGGCGAAGGAATCGGCAAGCCCGGTCAGGGCTTCATCCGTCTTCGATTCTTCGGCAAGCGTCTGGCCGAGCAGCTTGGCCGCGTCACCCATTCCAAGCACTTCAGCCCAGCGCTTCAGGGTTCCATACCGGGTAATCTCGTAGTGATCGACGGCTTGGGCTGACGAGATCAAACCAGCGTCGATCGCCGGCATGCCCTTGAAGTTGTCGATGATCTCTTCGCCTTCGGAGACGATGCCCTCGATGGCATCGCAGGTCTTTCCCTGCGCGCGCTTGCCCATCAGTTCAAATACCTGCTGCAGGCGTTCGACGTGGCCTTCGGTTTCGTCGCGATGCTTCTCGAATGCGGCCTTGAGCTTGGGGGACTGCGCGGCCCGTGCCATCTTCGGGAGCGTCTTCAGGATCTTCTTTTCCGCATAGTAGATGTCTTTCAAAGTGTCGTGAAACAGCACTTCGAGCGTCTTGTCCTTGGCCATGGGGGCTTCCTTTTGGCTGTACATATGTGTGCGCATACTGCACTTCACGGAGGCGTGAAGGAGCAAGACAGAAGCGCGCAGTACGGCAAAAGGTTCCATCGGAAACGCTGTGCCCCTCACGAGCGATGTGGCGTCCAAGGCGCTGCGACCCGCGCGGCCTGAAACGCGCGGCTCGTTTCGAATGTGGAGCACCTATCCGCGCATCATCTGCGCGACGATTCAAGCTGGAACCGCCTCAATGCGCGCCTTCGCCGGATCAAACGCAGCATGACGTTCTGACATATCTGCGGCTTCATACGACCACATGAAGTTGTCTGCCGCTTCGCCAACAGCGTTTACGCGCCAGTAGGCGGCAGACCCCGACCCCGCCGGCCGCGTCTCGCGGGTTAGGGTCACAAAGTCAAAGTAGATATCTTCGAAAGGTAGGAAAAAGACCTCGTCCTTACCTGGGATGCACAGCACCTTTGCATCCTTTGACGATGCAATTATCGCATCCGAGAAGCTCACTGTCACCATCCCGATAAACGGCTTTACGATTGAGGATGTTCGCAGAGCGTCGTCCATAAATCACCTCCCAAGAGGGAGCTTGGTTTCCACGATCGGCTACTTGATGGTCACCTTTGCGACGCTGTTCTCACAATCGTGTTTAGGATTACCCAGCCCGAGAAACATCGTGATGAAAGCGACTACACTGGAAGCGTCGAGCCAGACTTGGGCTTGAGCAGGTTCGAACCGGAGCAGAATTTGGATCCTCCTTGCCTTGCTCGAACCACGCAGCGCGGACATGTGGCAGTTTCTCATCGAAAAACTCAACCGCCCAGAAGGTTAAGAGGTTCCGAATGAACCAATAGTCGGACCAAGCGTTATGAGCCACGCACAACACAAGGCGCTGACCATGGACTGGCAACTATTTCGCTTGGCTGGTTTCCTCTCACGGCCGCCGGGTTTTTACCTGTTGACGCTGGGAATGATTATCAGCACCGCACTCGTGCCATTTGGACTGACCGATATAGTCACCTACGTGCTATCGGTGGCCGCCATATTGATCACTGGCGTAGTTCTGATCCAAGGCTATCGGGACACGGCCGCAATCCATGCGAAGCTAGATGAAATCGTTCTGAGCTTGAACGATGCCCGAAATCAGGTGGTCGGGCTTGAGCACGCAGACGCCAAGGATATAAAAGCCGCGCTCAAGACCATCGAGCGCGAAGCTGAGAACGCCGACAACAGTGCGGCGTAAGCCCGGTAGCTAAAAAACTGCGGACGGTTTCGGGGAGGTCTGGCTTCAGCGTTTGCTATCGAGCCCACGAAGGCGTTCATTTAGAACGTTGATATCTTGCCAGCTGTATTGCTCACCCGACCGAGTGACAATTTTTGCCGAATGGTGCCGTTTAGCCAAAGGCGTACCTACCGCGTGTCGAATGGCCGTGGATAGGTGGTCAAATGCCATGCCAGGGCCAAGTCTGTTCTCGAAGAAATTGGCTGGCTCGGCAAAATCGACTGACCGCGGATCTTTCATCGGTCGACCGTGTGTTGAGTGACTTCAGCAACAGCTGCGGGGTCACGCGCACGATCTAACAGGCCAGTGATAAGCAGGGCCACTATCGCGAAAGCGACCACCACCATCATAGTGTGCAAACCCGTGTTTCTGTCCATCTGAGCGTTCCTCAAAGAAGACCGGATTTAACCCGCATAGCCCTCCAACGGTTCCAACAACTCTGCTTGCCAGAAAAATTTACTCACTGATAGCGTCGTGGCACGGACTAGGTCGCTCGCGCTAAGCTGTCGGGGCTTCGACAACGCGATTCCTGGTGCCGAACGTGCGGCATCACCCTCTTAACTTTTGTAAATGCATGACCTCTCATTACGGCGCTAATCTCGTGTTTCAACATGGGAGAAAGGGTCATGAAGGGACGTCGGCGAACCGAACTGACAACGGGGGATCTGGAAACCCTACAGAGATTACTTCATCGAATTTGCATTGAGAGAAGCCTCGCTTTCAATTCTCCCGCCGCCCTTAGGATGGGGGACACGCTCTATGTCGTCTTCGCGGCCGGTGTTCGCGACGAGAGGTTGCTTCGGGCTTGTGTGCAACCGCGGGCAGCACGTGAACATTCGGTTGTGAAACGCGTAAGACGAACTCAAGCCAGCACTGAACTGGGATAATCGGACTGATAATCATGGGGCACTTTACGAAGACGTGCCATCCGCCGGAAACCCTAGCCTCTATGTATGTCGAGGTGCGGAAGAAAAAATTCGTGACCATCTCGACCCGAAAAGCTCTTTGCGCTCTTCGAATGGTCCTGCCTCCCTACCGTCACTCGGACGAAGAGTTAATCACTCTCGTTGCTGAAGTCGCTATTGATGCAGGCCTCGCTGTGGAATTCGATACCCGCGAAACATGACAAGACAGCGCCGTAGCGCCATTGGATGTCCTGCTCCTCATCTAGTATCCCTGTCGAAGGCGTCTTTTTCGAGAGCAGAGCGAACCCAATCGAGTGCCTGCTCCACTGAAGCGAATACTCGTTCTTCCCCACTGAGCGGACCGAAGCCAGCTTCCAGGTTCCATTGCCCTTTTTGTTCGTAGTACTCTGCCTCGAGATGCGCCAGTATCGCTACCAAAACATCGTCTGCCAGCACCAATCTGCCTTCAACAGGAAGGTCGTGATTTGCAACGGCGATCTTGTGTGCTTCAATCATCTGACACCTCCGACCCTCCAAGCCGGCCATGCGGATTTGGTTCCTAGCTTGCCGCAATATGCAGGCTCTCCGCTAATAGATGATAGGGCGTGAAGGCGAATGGGTTAATAGTGGCGTGTGTCGGCTGCCGGAGGAGAAATGCCCCATTCTCTTGTCCTGTATTTGTCAAAACGCGACCTGATATCCGCAAAGGAGCAGCAGGTTCTCCTAGACGCATTTGGTAGGCAGTTGCGCTTCAAGGCGGGAGCCGAGATTGTAGCGGACGGATCCAAGCCTGCGACAAGCTTGATTTTGAGCGAAGGCATCGTCGGCCGTGCCAAGTTCCTGGCGAGCGGCACTCGCCAGATTAGCGCGCTTCATGTCCCGGGCGATTTTCTCGACCTCCACGGCTTCCTGCTGAAAAGGATGGCACATGGGGTGGTCGCACTAACGGATTGTCTCATCTCGGTCGTCGATCATGCGGTGCTCAAAAACATCACGGAGACCGCGCCCCATCTCACACGCATGCTTTGGCTTTGCACCTTGATCGATGGGTCGATTCACCGCGAATGGATCGTTCGAATGGGGAGGATGGCGGCAATAGCGCAAGTCGCGCATCTGGTGTGCGAGATGTTTGTCAGACTGGAAATCGTAAACAAAACGGCCGGAAGGACTTTTACGTTTCCTCTGAGCCAGACCGTGTTGGCCGATGTATTGGGGCTTTCTACGGTTCATGCGAACCGTTCAATTCAGGAGTTGAGACGGTCAGGTGCCATCACCTGGCAGGACTCACGCATCGAAATCATCGACTGGTCGATGCTGGTTGAAATCGCTGAATTCGATCCGACATACCTCTGCCTGGACTTCGAACCGCGGTAACGCCTCGCCCCGGCACCATGGTGTAGGCCTTCCGTGCCGTTGACACTACAGGTCACGGCGTGCTCGCGCCTCTTTCTGGAACTTTCTCCTCCCGATCGCGTAGTTCCTGGAATTCGAACCAGAGGAGATGAGCGATGACGCATTCCGAAGAACAAAAGATCATTGATCTCGAGCAGAAATTCTGGAGCGCGATGGTGGACAAGGACGTAGAAGGCTCCGTGGCTATGCTTACTGAAGAGTCTATTGTCGCTGGCGCTCAAGGGACAGCACTGCTCAGGCATGATGACTATCGTGGCATGGCCAGGCAGGGGGAAAGCCTTTGGCAGCTGAAGTCCTTCCAGCTTGACAACGTGAAGGTCATGTTTCCCTCACAAGACGTTGCGGTCATTGCTTATACGGTGACTGAGGAGATGGAGGTTGAGGGTGAGCCCGTGACCTTGAAGGCTGCCGACGCCACCACCTGGATCCGCCGGAATGGTGAATGGCTGGCTGCTTTGCACACAGAATCTGTGCTTGGCGATCCCTTTGGCCGAGATCGCGTAGCGGCATAGAGTGGAGAACCTGCCCAATAATGCCCCAACCCAGCTGGGATCGCTTCAGTACCCACCGATAATCGGCAGTATTTCGCCAGTGATGTAGCTAGAGCAATGTGACGAGGCGAGGAATACGTAGGCTGGAGCGATCTCCTCGGGTTGGGCCGGGCGTTTCATCGGGGTCTTGGCGCCGAATGTCGACACATCCGTTGCCGTCTTGTCGGAGGGGTTGAGAGGCGTCCAGACCGGGCCCGGCGCCACGGCATTCACGCGTATGCCCTTATCTATCAAATTGGCGGCGAGCGCCCGTGTGAAGGCATGGATGCCGCCCTTGGTCATCGAATAGTCGATAAGCTCCTTGCTGCCGCTAATGCCCGTCACAGAGCCTGTGTTTATGATGGCAGATCCCGGCTGCATGTATTTGACGGCGGCTTGGCTCATATGGAAATAGCCGTAGAGATTAGTCTTGAGCGTGGTGTCGAAATGCTCCTCTGTCAGATCGGCGAACTCGCTTGAATGAACCTGAAATGCTGCGTTGTTGACCAAGATATCGATGCTTCCAAGCTGCTTTACAGTCTCCCCTACGGCCTTCCGAGACATCGCGCTCTCAGTGACGTTGCCCGGAAGCAGGATGCATTTGCGGCCTTCGGCCTCTACTGCTTGCTTGGTCCGCTCGGCATCCCGATGTTCGCTGAGATAGCTGATGGCGACATCGGCGCCTTCGCGTGCAAAAAGCACGGCCACAGCACGTCCGATGCCGGAATCGCCCCCGGTGATCAGCGCAACCTTGCCGGCCAGCTTTTCCGATCCTTTGTAATGAGGCGCGTCATAAAGTGGCGCCGGATCGACCTCCGTCTCATGCCCGGGCTTTGACAAGTGCTGCTTAGGAAACGGAGGGACAGGATAGAGCCTCGCTCCGGCCTGCATCGCTTTCATTTCGGGCCTATGTTCGTTTGCATCGTCGGCAGCGACCTTGCGCTGGATTGACTGCTGTTTCTTGACCTCTCCCTGGCCGGACATTTCAACCTCCTTGATTGTTCAGTGGGCCTCACGGTGCTTCCGTGTGGCAGCGGCTTTGGTAGCCGATGCCGATCGCGCCGAAACAGAGCGGCGGGCTGATGCCTCGCCTCCAGCCTTGCCTCCCCTTTTTGCGGACGTGTTTGTATCAGGCTTGCCTCGGCCAGAGCCCGATTTGTTGCCGCCGCCGGAATCCTTGTTGACCGTCGCCCAAGCCCGCCTCTCGGCTTCGTCGCTGGAAACGCCGCTCTCCTTGTAGGCGTCCTCGATATGCTCGGCCTTACGCTTCTGTTTGTCGGTGTACTTGTCCTTATCGCCGCGTGGCATCTCGCGCTCCCTTGTCTGGTTCCATCGGCAAGCAAACGCCTATCTGATCGGACAGTTCCGCAGAGCGAGGAACCTTGGGACGGGCGAGCGGTTATCGCAAACTGCCCGAGGTCCAATCATGCATCGACAGTGCCAATCCTCTCCAACTTCTGCCCAAGAAGCCGCGGCCGCAGCAGCCTCGTTGCGTTATGTTAATGATGATGAACCGGGGATTTCCCGCCATCGCTCAGGTAAGCATTTTCGCTACCGGGCTGTGAATGGGCAATGGATCGACGATAACAGTGAGATAGCGCGGATTGACGCACTTGCTATCCCGCCGGCCTGGACAGACGTCTGGATCTGCCCCGATGTGCGCGGGCACATCCAAGCGACAGGACGCGACAAGCGTGGGCGCAAGCAGTACCGATATCATGCGCGATGGTCGAAGAGCCGGGGCGAAGTAAAATTCGATAACCTGCGTGATTTTGCCAAGGCGCTCCCGCGACTGCGTCGGCGCGTGAACCTAGACCTAGGCAAGCCTGGATTGCCGCGGGACAAGGTCATCGCGGCCGTAGTGTGGTTGCTTGATAACGCAATGATCCGCGTCGGGAGTGCAAGCTATGCCCGTGAGAATGGCAGTTTCGGAGTAACGACACTGCATAACCGTCACCTCAAAGTCGACGGCTCGAAACTTAGATTCGCTTTCAAGGGTAAATCCGGCAAGGAATGGCAAGTCCGGCTGACCGACCGGCGGATGGCTCGCATAATCAAGCAAATTCAGGAACTGCCCGGCCAGAGCCTGTTCCAGTATCTTGGCGAAGACCGCTCCAGGTCCACAGTCACTTCCGATGAAGTCAACGACTACATACGCCGGGTGACGGGGGGAGAGTTTTCATCAAAGGATTTCAGGACGTGGGGCGGAACAGTACGTGCGCTGGCACTGTTTGCGGATCGCTGTCTCCCGGAGACCAAGAGGGAAACGGCAGTGATTTGCAATGACACGATCGACAAGGTGGCCCTCCGGCTCGGCAACACCCGAGCAGTCTGCAGGAAGGGCTACATCCATCCCGAAGTAATCGCTTCATGGTCCCAGGGAAGGTTGCGAGAGGAGCTTACCGCCATCCGTCGCCCGCGGAATAACTGGCTGGATGCGGACGAACAGATGGCAGCGCAATGGCTAGAGCGACAGGTGCGCGCGCCTCGCGGCAGGAAAGGCAAATAGGACAAACCCGAATTCCGCAGCCCGGACGTTCAGCTTTCTGCCTTGAAGGACTTGGCGAGATTATCGAGCTTGAACCTGTCTCGGCCGTGCAGACGAATTAGGTCCTGCGCTTGCAGAGGCGAAAGATCGCTAGTCTCTACCAGATGTTTTACCAATTCGTCGTCGGTTGGCAGGCTAGGTTTGTCCCGAGATTTCATTTCTTGGGGCTTCATGACGGTACCTCTTTTCTGGTCGCTGTAGGACACACTGGGAAATTTGGTCGAATGCATGCCTTGTTCGGAGGGAACGGCAGATATCAGGGAGACTTCAGGGTTGAACGCGCCATGATTGGCGAGTGCGGCTGCTGGCGGTTCGGGCGACAAATAGGCCCACATGAAATTGTCGGCTGCTTCGCCAGCGGCGGATATGCTCCAAAAATGGGCCACACCCCAGTCGGGGCGGTAGATCGTCTTGTCCATCGCCGTAAGCATTTCGAAGTAGACGTCTTTGAACGGGACGTAGAACACGCCCGGTTCCCCGTCGACGCAGACTATCCGAGCCTCGGTGGTGGATGCCACGACCGCATCGGAAAAGGTAACCGTCACCGTTCCGCTGAATGTGCTGATATTGGGTTGTTCAGTTTCCATGATCATCTCCATCAGGCGTCGGGTTGGTAGGTAGGTGGTCGAGGAGCAGGCTTATTTCCGCCCAGCCGAACTGCTCACCCGATTGGGTAACGATGCTGGCCGACTGGAGTTTTCGGGTGGCAGCGGCATGGCGGATCGCCTGTGTAAGGTGCGTAAAGAAGGTGCCGTGATTGAAACGGTCTTCATATAATGTAGCCGGTCCATCCAGATCGACCGGCTTGCCGTGAATAAGCATGTGGATGACTCCAATAAGCGACATTGGCTGCGTAAGCACAGACCCGACCTCGCTGGCACCGATCTGGCATTTGGCCGGCCTAAAGGACTGGCCTGGACATTTCGGGTTTTCAGCCCGCGACTGCATTTGTCTCACGGCTCGACAACACTCCAGAAGCGGCGGCGGTTCCAACCGCAATGTTCACGAAATCAAGCTAGCAGGCAGAGTGCTGCTCAAAGGCGCCTGACATGCTGCCGAACAGGAGGTTGGGCAGATCCCCGATCAACTTCGGGCAAAATAGTTGCGGCCGGAGGAGTGAGACTGGCCGGGGCGTGGAGCTCGAGGCTTTGCCATCCGCAGGACGTGGATCGGGCGGGGGTATCGCCAATCGTGACCCCATATTGCCTGAATAGACCGACAAAAAAGCCCCCACCTGGGTGGGCGGGGGCGGTTGTCAGCATATCGACAGCTAACGTGCTATTCAGGCGAGGGCAGATCAGTATTTTCCTCATCTTCAGCGTCAGACAGGCCGTCGGCTGGTAGGTCGTCTTCGTCCGCCGGCAGATCTTTCGGATTAACTCGGTCTTGCTCTTGCGGGTCCTGGTCAGACCCCAGGAGTTGACCGGGTTCTCTCGGATCGTCAGGCATTCCAGCGTTTTCGCGGCCTTGTATAGTCATTGCTGTCACACTACCGCTTGCGGTCGTCGTCGCGGCTCCCGCCGCCACGCTTGTCACCGTCCGAACCCGAACCGCTTTTGCTGCGGTCCCCAGACGAACCTCCCGACCGGCTCTCGTCCGTACGGGAACTGCTGGCTTGCTTCTTGTCGTCGTTCTTGTGGCTTTGTTGTCCAGCCTTAACATGTTGTTCGTGGCTTCCACCTTGGTTTGGCATTTTCATACTCCCTTCGGTAAAAACATGGCCGACCTCATGTCAGCCACCGAGGGCCCAAATCGGGGCAAAACAATAAGGTTCCATGCGAGCGAAAAACGTGATCGGTTGCATAAACATAGGTTAAGCCCGTTGATTTCGGAGGAAGTAGATGCCTCGAAATTGCCTGGCGACTAACTTTTTTAAATGTGCCAGCTGATGCTTCAGCGCTATTTTTTCCTGTTGGGACAAACAATAAGACAGCTTGCAAACGGGGCACGAGCGATCGTACGTAATAAGAAGTTGGACCCGGGACAAAGCTGCGCGGCCATCGCAGATGCCGTTCGCAGGCGCAATACCGGAACCACATTAGAATAGCGCGTGTAGTGGACGGCGCGGGTTGTTCGCATTGGTGTGACCCTGTGCAGAGCAAACCGCATCCAATCGTAACATGCCTCGCTCAGTCGGCGTTGTGCGTTATCCCGATCGTTTTACCGATGGGTCCTCAGTTGGCAGACTTTGCGCTTCGCTCTCTGTGAAAACCGAATGAAAATCGACGGTCGCTACCACGTAACCAGCTTCGTCGTATATTCGCGTTGACAGCTTACTGGGATCGTGTCGTTCCGCGACGTGATCCAACACACTATCAGCCATGGCCTGTGTCGCCTGGGCCTTTGCGGCCTCCACGTCATCAAGGTCAAGCACAACGGGCTCGGCATTGGTCTCGTTCATGAATTCGAATCGATATTTTGGCATGCGTGCCTCCGACGGTTGCGTGTCGGATAAGCGTATCAGTGCCAAGTAAGTTCCCAATGAGCCAGAGTTAGACGTCAGCCTGTGGACAGCGATGCCAACCAGTCGTCGTGGCCTGTTCGTCGTTCCTTATCAAGCAACCCCAATGCCGCATTCCGTTAAGATGGTCTTCTGCGGGCCTGGATGGAGGCCATAGCCGCGTCTGCGTCTACTAGATACGCTGTGATTTCTTCGAGTAGCCCTCAGCCGCGCTCCGCCAAAGAATTGCTACTGACGGCTGAAATCAATGCTCGCGGTGACAATTCGTGCTCCAGTGCGTGGATGTCGCTCGGTGGTGATAACACGCATTTCGCCAGGTCGTGAGCTGGCGAGCTGCATCGAAGCAACGCGTGGACCCGATCCTCGGTCTGGCCACTTGATCTGAAGATTGAGTGTGTCGCCCTTCCTTCGGCCGGAGAGGCTGGCTGCTCCCCGCGTCGATCCGACATACGATCCCGTATAGTTCGAACCTTTGGCGCGTAAATCGATGCCGATGTGGCGCGACAGGATAACTTTCGCCCGGCAGGTCCCGTCCAAATTAAGAACATTTCCGACGGTGCGGGAATTCAAAGGAGCAGCGAACGGAAACCGTACTGGTGTCCGGTCTCAGTCCTACTTCACCAGTCCCTTGCCAGCCTGAAAGCGATTGGAGAAAGTCGGTCTCCTTTCCAGGAGTTGCTGACAGTGCAAGTGCCGCGAGCGGCAAAGCCAGAAGTGCCCTGTTCATCGTCGAACCATTGGAAAAGCCCCGGTTCTGACGATCGCGTCAGAAGCGCCGTCGCACAACGCTCGGTGAGCTTGCCAGTTCAACCCAGTCGTGGTCGGGATGGGTGCTTCGGCGCGCGACAACTGTGGGCATTTGACGGTTCGCCCTCGATAGTGCGCATGCAAGATCCCACTCGTTTGGCAGGTCAGGCGCGATTACGATGCGAAGCGTGCCCCAATTAGGGGGCAGCTTCACGGCGGACGGCTGCACACATTAGTAAGGGACGATTTACTTAGACTACGCTAATGTACTGAGATGACCCGGCGCAAGATCATTCTCGCGAAAGCAGTTGTCGTGACCGCGATAGCGGTTGTTGCAACCTTTGCACTTTCATTTTCTGCCAGACTAGCTCTTGGAATGCCGATCGACTGGCTGAGCTGGGTGGAATGCACCTTGATTCCGATTTTCATCGCTATGCCAGTCGCCTCGTATATTTTCCTTCAGTCTGAAAAGTACAAGGAAGCCAGCAAAGCACTCGCCAAATCGCTTGCTGAATTAAGTGAGATCCACGAGAAGCTCAATTATTCGACCAGCCACGACCCGGCGACAGGACTGTTGAACCGAGAGGCCTTCATTGGCCACCTTGCTCGTGTGCGTCGTGAGGAGGAGTGCGACACTTTGCTGCTGGTCGACGCTGATGATTTCACAAAGATCAATGACCAGCACGGCCATGCCAAAGGTGACGAGGCCTTAGTCCGCATAGCCAAGGCTTTGCTATATTCGACTCGACCCAACGACGTTGTGGGACGAACCGGCGGCACAGAGTTCGGGGTCATTCTAAGCGATGTCGACCAGAATGGCGCGATGTTGCGGGCAGAGAAGATTAGGCGGCAAGTCGAGACGATTCCCTGGCTGAAAAGCGGCCGCGGAAGTATCAGGGCAACGGTCAGCGTCGGCGGCGCGGAGATACGAGGCTCGGCCGATGTGGCAGAGAGCCTGCGTCAAGCCTCTCGATGCTTATACGAGGCAAAACAGCAAGGCCGAAACCGCGTCTCCTTCAGTTATAAATCGGCCTAGCCTTCTTCATTGCCTGGGGGACTTTTAGGGAAGAAGTTGCCGATCAGCGCGGAGGAAGTCACGCATTTGGCTGAAATGAGGAACGAAGGGTCCGCTGGTAGCTGCGGGCCCTTCGCTTGTAGGGCTGTGGGGGACAGCCCGATGCACGCATCAGCCGTTCAGAGTGTCCTTGATTGCCTTTGCAGGCGCAAAAGTCAGCTTTTTGGCTGCGGCGATCTTGATAGTTGCACCCGTTGACGGATTGCGACCCTCGCGTGCCGGCGTTTCTTTCAGTTTGAATTTGCCGAAGCCAGGAATGCTAGTCTCGGCCCCGCTCTTTGCCGCATCGGCGATCTGTTTGAAGACGCTTTCGACGACTAGCTTGGCTTGTGCCTTCGTGAGGTTCTGGTCGGAAGCGATCTTGTCTGCGATTTCATTGGTAGACGTCATTGTTGCAAAACCTTCTGTTGAGAGACCATATTTGTATGGCAACGAAATATCGTCTCGGGTAGGGGCCGGCGAGTGCCGCCCTGCATCTCCACCAAAAAATGTTCTGCGTCGGCCTCTCGTGGCCGACCTTTGGCTGCCAGAGCAACTCGCGCTGACATCTGAGGTGCGTCGAAGTTTGCCAGTATCGATTGCCTGACAGTGCGATGCGTCTTCAGTTTTGCTCCCGCAGCGATGTAGTGTGAACCTCGCGTAGCCGGAAATCTCGACGTGCCCTTTTCGCGATGGCTATCCAATACCCCGGCAAGTTGTTATGTTCCATATTTGTTCTTGATTTGCCAGGGTCGGTCAGAGGGGATGCCCGGGACCGGCCAGCTGGCGGGCAGGCATTGTCAAGCGCGGGGACTGATGAGCACGGCATATCTCGAGAAACTGAACGATCGCCAACGCGAGGCGGTCGAACATGGGATTGGACTGCCTGATGATGAAATTGGCGGACCGTTGCTGATCATCGCGGGGGCGGGTTCCGGCAAAACGAGCACGCTCGCCCATCGGGTTGCTCACCTTATCGTCCACGGCGCTGATCCCCGGCGCATTCTGCTCATGACATTTTCGCGCCGCGCAGCCTCCGAGATGGGGCGGCGTGTCGAGCGGATCTGCCGGCAGGTACTCGGTGGAAATGCCACTAGCATGACGGACGCCTTGGCATGGTCGGGAACGTTCCACGGGATCGGTGCACGTCTGCTCAGGATTTATGCCGAGCAGATTGGGGTGAATGTCGATTTCACGATCCACGATCGTGAAGACAGCGCCGACCTGATGAATCTCGTTCGGCACGATCTCGGCTTTTCGAAGACAGAAAGCCGCTTTCCCACCAAAGGCACATGTCTTGCGATCTATTCCCGTGTCGTGAACTCCGAAGTGTCTATCGGCGAAATACTGAAGGCAGCCTACCCCTGGGCAATGGGATGGGAGGATGAACTCAAGCAGCTCTTTTCGGGCTATGTCGACGCTAAGCAAGTGCAGAACGTTCTCGATTATGACGACCTGCTGCTCTATTGGGCGCAGGCCGTTTCCGATCCCGAGCTTGCCGACGACATCGGCAGCCGCTTCGATCATGTTCTCGTCGACGAATACCAGGACACCAATCGGCTGCAGGCTTCGATACTGATGGCCCTGAAACCCGGCGGCTGCGGGTTGACGGTTGTGGGCGACGACGCTCAATCGATCTATTCTTTTCGCGCCGCCACCGTTCGCAACATACTGGATTTTCCCAACGAGTTTTCTCCGAAGGCGGCCGACGTCATTACACTCGATCGCAATTACCGTTCGACGCAGCCAATCCTGGAGGCTGCAAACGGCATCATAGGGCTCGCGCGCGAGCGCTTCACCAAAGATCTCTGGACGGATCGCCAGTCGTTGCAACGTCCCCTGCTCGTGACTGTCCGGGACGATGCCGACCAGGCAAGATATGTGGTGGAGCAGGTGCTGGCAGCCCGTGAAATAGGCGTCACACTCAAGCAGCAAGCCGTTCTGTTTCGCTCCTCCAATCATAGCGGCGCATTGGAAGTCGAGCTCACGCGGCGTAATGTTCCGTTCGTCAAGTTCGGTGGGCTAAAGTTTCTCGACAGCGCGCACGTGAAAGACCTGCTCGCCGTCTTGCGGTTTGCCCAAAACCCGCGCGACCGTGTCGCGGGCTTCAGGCTGCTTCAAATGCTTCCGGGAATTGGCCCCCAGACGGCAGGGCGGATCCTTGATACGATGGCAGCGGAGCCGGAGCCGCTGCTGTCACTTGCAGAAGTGCCACCTCCGCCGAAGACCGGCGATGATTGGACCAGTTTTGTCGCACTTCTCTCACGCCTGAGAAGATCCGCTGCCGGCTGGCCGGATGAACTCGCGGCCGCCCGCGCCTGGTATGAGCCGCATCTTGAGCGGATTCACGAGGACCCGGACACTCGCAAGGCCGACTTGGTGCAGCTGGAGCAGATCGCGGCCGGCTATCCCAGCCGAGAGCGTTTTCTCACCGAACTGACGCTGGATCCCCCTGATGCAACAAGTGATCAGGCAGGGGTGCCCCGTCTCGACGAGGACTATCTAATCCTGTCGACAATCCATTCCGCCAAGGGACAGGAATGGCGCTCGGTGTTCATGTTGAATGTCGTCGACGGCTGCATTCCTTCCGACCTTGGGGCGGGGACTACCTCGGAACTGGAGGAAGAGCGGCGCCTGCTTTATGTCGGTATGACAAGAGCGCGAGACAGCCTGGCCCTGATCACCCCGCAGCGCTTCTTCACCTATGGACAGAACGTCCAGGGCGATCGCCATGTCTATGCCTCGCGCACTCGCTTCATCCCCGCGCCACTGCTGCGGCTCTTTGAACAAACGAGCTGGCCGAAGGTTACGGCAACCGGAATTGAGCGCAGTTCGCAGCAGGTGCGGGTTGATGTCGTGGCACGCATGCGATCGATGTGGAAGTGAGAGCAACGCCTGCCGCCTGCGCGATCGTGGACGGATGCGCATAGGTCGAACGGCAGGCTACCATGTCTCATGGGGCGTTTCCGGTGGTCTTGCTCGTTTCCCCGAGAACCTTGCAGACTCTGATGGTCGAGGCTGCTTCCTGAAGCAGCGCGGAAATCTTCTCTGGCGAAAACAACTCGACGGCGCTTGCCATGGCCATCAGGTCGAACACGATGTCGCCCTGGCTGCGGTCGTTGGCTGGCGTTTCGGGGTAGTCGACCCGTTCGCGATAATTGCGGATTGTTGCAGCAGCCTGCTGCAACAGCCGGGCGGTTTCATGAGGCGTCAATTTCGAAGTCTCGTTTGCGGCACAGGTCAGTTCGGTGATGAAGCTGCTCGTCGCCATCGCCGGCACCTCGCCTCGTGATTGCTATGCGCGCGCCTTGTTCAGTCGCCCCCCATCTTGGTGCGATTTGATGCTGGTTTCAATCGGGTATGAATCGGTTGAGGTACTCCCCCCTCAATTGCGGACGTCCTCAAGGCTTCTTCGCTGATGAGATCGACGCGGATCTGGTCGCGTTCGTGAAGGCCGACATGGCGAAAGACACCCAGTAACTCGCCCGCGCCCAACAGGAACTCGCTTTCTAGCGGCTCCAGTACCTTGTTGTCGTAGGCAAAATTCGGCCAGTCGGCCTGCTGCCAATTCCAGCCCATGAGTTATAGGGCTCTTTCTATAACTCACGATATGTACAATTGTGAGCTATAACAATCTTCTCTATACCTCGCGGCTTTGGGCGCGGCCCAAAGGTTGGGCCCGTCGACTACAAACGCTGCCGTTCTGCCTCTTCTATGAGAGCGATCACGTTCTCGACGGTCTCGTGAACTGATACCGAGTGACCGGTCCCATCTGAGTTTGTCGCTGTTGTGCGAATGAACGTATTGCCGTTGACTGTGCTGACAGCAACCACATGTCTGTAGTGGAGATGCACATCGACATTATCGGGAAGTCGCGTCAATCGAATGAAAGCCATAATGTTCAACTCCGATAGTTTTCAGAAAAGTGCCGAAGCACGAGGCTTCGGAGCGTCTTGTGTATCGTTCATGCCTCGCTGCCTGGCCTAAGGTTGGACCCCAGTCTTGAGCGGAGAGGCGGGTGCCGAACACATCAGATGCCCGGTCCAGTCGAGAACGATATCTTCAGTCTTGGCACGCCATATCTGGAATGGCTGGCTGCCTTGCGCCTTGCTTGCACGGGCCCAGTCGCTCCATTCCTGCATCGCCCAGATCAGCACCACCTCTGAATCGTTGCACATGGCGGTGCGAAAGGCACCGACGAGCTGGAGCCCAAGTTCCCTAGCCGGCTCGCGCCAATGCTTCGATACCAATTCAAGATAGTCCTGTGCAAAGCCTGGCTTGATGCTGACGATCTCATGCAGGAACACCTTGGCCCCCACGACGGTGCCTTCGGCACAAAGCTGTTCGATAGGGGGCGAGCAGGGGGCTGCAATCAACACGCGGTCGAAGCCGCCGCTGCGGTAGCTTTGTGCGGTGAGCCACCATGTCTCAAGGGCTTTGTCCTGCATGGTGTCGGTGCCTGTCTCATGCGCGAAACTTGCGGCAAGGCTATCCCAGTCGTCGTACTCCCACAGGTTGACCACCTGAGGCCACTGCCCGGTACTGCCGAGCGTGCCCCAGACACCGAAGCACTTTTGATGGCGTTCGGCACTGTGGCGACCCCAATCGGTCGTCATGTGCCTGAAATAGTTAGCCCGGTTGGCGCCGATGATGTTGATGTATTCGTGGATGTAGATCTTGGAACTCATTCGTGTCCTCCCACGGGGTCGACGTAGGTGCCGCAACCCGTTGTGAGGCACCACAAAATGCAGACGGGGAAAGATGCCTGTCTCGCCAACGGCGCTTGGAGCAGCGAGCCACTGCATCACGGAGGATCTTCGGTCGTTCCGCTTGAACTAGCGGGACCTCTTGGTCACGGACGCTGTCCAGGGCAGCATCAGCCGTCCCAGCCAGCGCACCAGCGAACTGAACAGGAAACCCATCAACGCCACCGTGCAGATGCCGACATACATGCGGTTGGCCTGAAACAGCGACCACGAATGCCAGATGCGGTAGCCGATGCCCTGGCTTGCCTGCACGAACTCGACACCGACGATGACCAGTACCGCCGTGCCGATGGCGATGCGCATGGAAATGAACAGCTGTGGCAGCAGTGCCGGCCAGGTGACGTGGCGGAACATGTTCCAGCCCTTGGCGCCGAACGAACGAGCCGCCTCGTGATAGTTCTCGGGGATGGCGAGCACCGCCTCCATGCATTGGATCCAGACCAGGAAGAAAACCGTCATGCCGACGAGCAGCACGCTTGGCAGTTCGCCGAGACCGAAGATCAGGAGCAGCAATGGCAGCAGAGCAAGCTTTGGCACCGTGTAAAGCGCTGTGAGGAACGGCTCCAGCGCTGCACGCGTCAGGCGCGACAGGCCGAGCAACAGCGCGGCACCCAACCCGGTGACGACGCCGATGGCGAAACCTGCAAGCACGCGAAGCGCGCTTGCCATCACATCCTGCTGCAGCATGCCGGTGCGCGTCATCTCGACCGCCGACAGAAAGATCGCACTTGGTGCGGGGAAAAAGCGGGAATCGAGAAGACCGGCGCGGGCACAGATCTCCCAAAGGATAAAGAACACGACAGGGGTGGCCATCGCCAGCACCTTTTCCTGCCGTTGCGCCCGGCGTGCATAGCCGCGCGGGTCGCGCTCGGCTTCGCCAGGTCTGATAGTGATGGTCTTTTCCATGCTCGTCGCCTCCTCCGCGTCGATCTTGATTTCAGGCGGCGTGCTTGCCGACCTGCTCGCGCAGCAGGTTCCAGATTTCCTGTTCCAGCTTGGCGAACATCGGCTCACCGCGGATTTCCGGCGTGCGCGGCCGCGCGAACGGCACCTCGAATTCGGCGATGATGCGTCCCGGCCGCGCCGACATCACAACGACCCTGTCGCCGAGCAACAGCGCTTCTTCCAGGCTGTGGGTGACGAAGACGACAGTGCGCCGGTCCTCCTGCCAAAGCGTCAGCAACTCGTCTTGCAGGATGCGCCGGTGCTGGGCATCGAGCGCAGCGAAAGGTTCGTCCATCAAAAGGATTTCGGGCTCGACAGCCATGGCGCGCGCGATGGCGACGCGCTGCAGCATGCCGCCTGACAGCGCCGGCGGATAGGCGTTGGCGAAGTCGGCAAGACCCATCTTGCCGAGCCACGCGGTGGCGCGCCTGTCGGCCTCTGCACCGGCCATGCCGGTCATTTCCAGGCCGAAGCGGACATTGGCCTGGATCGTCTTCCACGGAAACACATTGTAGTTCTGGAACACCATGGCGGTGGGGACCGCACGCGTGCCGCTGGCGTGGACCAGGATCTCGCCTTCGCTCGGCCTGTGCAGGCCGGCAATCATTCTGAGCACCGTCGATTTGCCGCAACCTGACGGCCCAACGAGGCAGACGAATTCGCCGCTCCGTACGTTGAGGTCGACACCGGCGAGCGCTTCGACATTGCCGTTGGCGTCATAACGCTTGCGCACACCCCGCACCTCGATCTTGGCGGCTGCTTCAGCGACCAGCGGCAGGGCCGCCGCAACGTCGGATATGCGCAATGAGTTCATCTGTCGCTCCGTCAGGAAGTGCAGTTCGGTGTGCGCCCGCAGGCAATCGTGTTCGAAAGGCTAGGCCGCCTAGCAACGTCAAAACAATCGCTTCCGCAGATTTTCCGGATAGCCGGAAAATTGCCGGTTGCGTTTGACAGCCTGCTCCGTTCGACGCCTAATCGACGTGTCTCAAGTGGTGGAAATCATTGCTGCTTTGGACGGCGGACGCGCTGCGGCAAAATTTGTGCTCCGCAAGGTTGTTTCAATTCCGCGCCGGGTTTCTGGCGGTCACAGCAGACCACGAACGGTGAGCGCCAGGCGTTCAACCGACGGCGGACTGCATCCTGAAGAATGATTTGCGAGAGTGCATATGCAGATCGTCGGCATCGACACTGGCGGAACCTTTACCGACACGGTCATCCTGACTGCGGATGGACGCGTCGGCGTCGGCAAGGCGCTGACGACACATGGACGGCTGATGGAAGGTGTGATTGCCTCGCTTGGCGTCGCCTCCCGCTCGCTGGGCAAGTGCCTGGGCGAAATCCTCGAGGTGACCGACATCCTGTCGCACGGCACCACGGTTGGCCTCAATGCGCTTCTGACAGGCACGGGCGCCGAGGTCGGCCTGCTTGTCACCTCAGGCTTCGAGGCGACGCTGCCGATGGCACGCTCCAACAAGGTGCATGGCCTGCCCGACGAAGACAGCATCAACGCGCTCAAATGGCGTAAGCCGGACCTGCTTGTTCCTCGCCGCCGCATCATCGGCGTGCGCGAACGCATCGATGTCGACGGCAATGTCATTGTGCCGCTGGACGAAGAGCAGGCCCGCCAGTCGATCCGCCAGCTCGTCGCGCGAGGTGCTGAGGCGATCGGCATTGCGCTGATGTGGTCGCCCGTCAATGGCAGTCACGAACGCCGCCTCGCCGAGCTTGTCGCCGAAGAGGCGCCAAGCCTGCATGTGACGCTGTCGAGCGAGCTTGCGCCGCGCATCGGTGAATACGAGCGGACCGCGACTGTCGCCATGAATGCCTATGTTGCGCCACTTGTCGGCGACTACCTGACCTTGCTCGACGAAGCGTTGCGCAAGGAGGGATTTGGCGGCCTGTTCCTGATCGTGACCATGGGCGGCGGCGTGCGCCGCGCGAGCTCGCTGCGCGATGCACCGGTACACCTGCTTCAGTCCGGACCGGTAGGAGGCATCATGGCGGCTCGCCAGGTCGGCGCGCGGCTTGGGCATGCCGATGTGCTCACCACCGATGTTGGTGGGACCAGCTTCGATGTCGGCCTTGTCGTGGGGGGCGCTTTGCCTGCCGCTTCACGGCCACGCATCGACCGGCACAGCCTTGCCGTTCCAGCAATCGACCTTGCTTCCATTGGAACGGGTGGCGGCAGCATAGCTTACGTCGATCCCGAACTCGGCGTGTTGCGCGTCGGCCCGCAAAGCGCCGGCTCGATGCCGGGCCCGGCCTGCTACGGCCGCGGCGGCACACAACCAACAGTGACCGATGCCGCCGTTGTTCTGGGCCATCTTGACCGTCTTGGCGGGGCGCTCGCGCTTGATGGTGCTGCAGCGCGGTCAGCACTTGCGCCGCTTGCCAGCAGGCTCGGCTTGGAAGTCGAGGCGGCGGCCGAAGGGATATTGCGCGTCGCCAATGCACAGATGGCCGATCTCGTCCGTCGTGCCAGCGTGCAGCGCGGCCACGATCCTCGCAACTTCGTGCTTTATGCCTATGGCGGAGCGGCCCCCCAGCATGTCGGGCGCTACGCCGCCGAGATCGGCGTAAAGGCAATTGTCATACCGCGCCTTGCGCCGGAGTTTTCCGCCTGGGGCGCAGCCTCCAGCGACTTGCGGACGTCCTATGAGATCGAGCTGCCCGCCCGACCGCTGCAGGACTTCCGCGACGGCGAGATCGAAGCATTCGGACGGCTCGAGCAGCGCGCTCGCGGCGAATTTGAAGGGCTGGCGGAGGCGGGCCTGTCAGGTGCCGTCGAGATCAAGCGCAAGATCGGCCTGAAATTTTCCCGCCAGCTGCACCGTATCGACATCGAAGTGCCGGCCTCTCGGCTCGGAAGCGCCGACATCGCCACTGCCGAGGCGGCATTCCGGGCCCGCTACGAGCAGATCGTGGGCCGGGGTTCAGCCCACGCCAAAAGCGCCATCGAGCTCGCGGCCATCATTGTCGAAGCGCGCATGCCGATTGCCATGCCCAACGCCGCTCCAGCACAGATGCGCGCCGCGCTTCGGCCTGCCCGGCACCGGACAGCGTGGTTCCTGGGCCGCGCATGGGAAACGCCTGTCTTTTTGTGGGACGAACTTGGCGCCGGGGCGGAGATATCAGGGCCTGCCTTCATCGAATCCGAGCAGACAACGGCCGTGATCCATCCCGGCCAGATGGCGACAACCGACGAGGACGGCAATCTCACCATCGCCGTGCCTCAGGCCCACACGCGCTCGCCGTCGCCCAAGGTCGAGGAATTTGCATGACAATCGGCCCGATCGAACTCGAAATCATCCGCCACCGACTGGAGGCCATCAATGCCGACGCCGGCCAGACGCTGGTCCGTGTCTCTGGTTCGCAGATCGCGTCCGAGGCGAGCGATTTCAACACCGCGATCATGACCGCCGACGGTACCGTGGTCTCCTGCAGCAAGTTCATTCTCGTCCAATCGACCTCCCTCAACCTGATCGTGCGCGACATTCTCGATTGTTACGGCGAAAACCCCGGCATTGGTCCAGGCGACCAGTTTCTCACCAACGACCCTTATCTCGGAACCCTGCATCAGCCCGACGTGACGCTGGTGGCGCCGATCTTCGATGGCGAACGGCTGGTTGCCTGGGCGGGGTCGACAGTGCATGAGCCGGATGTCGGTGGGCCGGTCAGCGGCGGCTTCAACTATGCCGCCCGCTCGATATTCGACGAGGCCATACCGATTCCGCCGATCAAGATCGTCGAGGCCGGCCGGATCCGCCGCGATATCGAACGTGACTATCTTGCCCGCACCCGAACGCCCGAGCTCAATGCGCTCGACCTGCTCGGCCAGATCGCGGCGAACCGTGCATCCGAGCGCCAGGTGCTTGAGCTCTGCGCTGCCTATGGCACCGATGGTCTTGTCGAGGCGATGGACAGGCTGCTTGCTTCGACAGAGGCGGCATTCCGTCGTCGCCTCGCCGACCTGCCTGACGGCGTCTGGCGCGAGAACTCCTTCATCCAGCATGAGCAGCGCAGCGGCGCCGATTATCTGCCGAACCAGGTCTACGCGGTCCGGCTCGTCATGGCCAAGACGGGCGACAAGCTCACTTTCGACTTCACCGCGAGTGACGATGAAGCGCCGGGCGCGGTCAACGCCACCTATCCGACGCTGGCCAACTTCACCATGGCGGCAGTGCTCGTCCATATCTGCCAGGGACTGCCGTGGATGCCGGGCGCCATCTGGCGGACCATCGACATCCGCACCCGCAAGCGGTCTGTGGTCGATGCCGAGTGGCCGGCGGGTGTCGCGATGAGCACAGGCACCTCTGCTCAGGCGATCCGCAACTGCGTCAGCGGTTGCCTGGCCCGCTTGCTCGACGGTTCGGCGGCGCATGCGCATATGGCCATGGCGTCGTCGCAGTCGTCAGGCGCCGGTGGCATGTCGATTTCGGGACACAGGCTCGACGGCAGTCCCTTCACCACGCTATTTCTGGATGAGCTGAGCGGCGGCGGCGGCGCCACCTGCAATGCCGATGGAAGCGACACTTCAGGCACGGCGACGTCACCGGGTGCTACGCCCTCGAACCTCGAAACCAACGAAGCCTATTATCCGGTGCTCTATCTGACGCGCCGCGAGCTGGCCGATTCGGGCGGGCCGGGCACGCACCGCGGTGGTGTCGGTGCCCTGCATGCTTATCGCCCGCATCAGACGGAACGCTCGATCGCACTGTTGTCCATGGCGCAAGGATTGCAGCATCCGGCGACCATGGGGGCTGCCGGCGGCGAACCCGGTTTGCCGAGCGGTTTCGCCATCATGAGCAACGACGTACCGGTAGCCGGTTCGAAAGGCTGGTCGGACCTTGCGGATGTCACGGATCTTCGGCTGCCGGATGCCGCCACCAGGCTCCACCCCGATCAGATACTGGTCACGTCCTCGCAAGGTGGCGGTGGCTTTGGCGATCCGCTCGAGCGTGATCCGATGTCGGTTGCCACCGACGTTCTCGCTGGGTTGGTAAGCGTCGGTGGTGCGCTGCGCGATTTTGGCGTGGTCCTGCGCCTCGACGGCGACCAGGCAGTGATCGACCACGCCGCGTCGGTGGCGGAGCGACAAGCCCGTCTCAGGGCCCGGCTCGGCGGTCGCGAGCCGCGCAAGGCTGAAGGCCCGGTCAGCGGACGTCGCCTTTCCAGCCACTTCCGGGCCGTCGCATCGCCCGCTGGCGAACAGGTCGTATGCGCGAGCTGCGGCCATGGCATCTGCAACGCGGGCGCGAGTCTCTACGCGTCCCTCGTCGTCCACGAAGCTGCCGCAGGCGAGCGGTCGGCCATCACCGACCGCTACCCCGGCAGTGAGCGTTTCCGCATCCGCCACTTCTATTGTCCCAGCTGTGCCCGACAGGTCGACGTTCAGGTCGCGCTCGCCGGCGATCCGGTGCTTGAGGCGATGGAAGTACCGGCCGCCCATCAACCAATAGAGGCAAGACGATGACAGCCATCCCTTTGCCTTATGGCGACGATCCCGACACGAAGGGATTTTGGGACGCGGCGCGTGAGAAGCGCCTCGTCGTGCAACGCTGCAAGGCCTGCGGCCATTGCCAGTTTCCGCCCCATCCCTTCTGCGCTCGGTGCGCCCGTGACGAAACAGAATGGGTCGACGCGTCGGGCCGGGGGCAAGTTTGGTCGTTCGGCATTGCCCACGGCCCGACGCTGCCGGGCTTCCAGGATCTGGTGCCGTATCCGATGATCGTCGTCGAACTCGATGATCATCCGTCTATCCGCATGGTCGGCAGCCTTGTCGCAGCGCCCGACGCTCCCATCAACAGTGTCCCAGCTTCGGCCATCCGCATAGGCTTGCCGGTCGATGTCACCTTCACCGCCGTCTCCGACGACATCACCTTGCCGCGCTGGATGCCGCGCGCATCCGAGAGTCTCACGCCATGAACGACACGATCTCCCTCAAGGACCGCACGGCAATCGTCGGCATTGGCGAGACCGCTTTTGGCAAGGCAATGGCGCAAAGCGAGGAGCAGCTTGCCTGCATGGCGATCAAGGCGGCGCTCGATGACGCGGGCATTTCGCCGTCGGAGGTCGATGGACTGTGTTCGCTCAACATGGAGAATGTCTTCCAGCACGACATCGCGCGCGACCTCGGCATGAAGGAGGTGACATATTATGCGCAGATGCCGGCCGGTGGCCATGGCGGCTGCGGTACTGTCGGACATGCTGCGATGGCGATTGCCACCGGCCAGGCCAAGGTCGTCGTCGGTTGGCGCTCACGCAAGCGCAGCGGCCGCGCGAGCCGCGTCTGGGCTCAGTTGGAACAGCGCATCCAGGGCAGCCGCGACACCTGGTTGAGACCCTGGGGCATCATCCGGCCGGTCGACGAGGTCGGCGTGATGTACACCCGATACATGCACGAGTTCGGCGCGACCCGCGATCATCTCGCCAATGTCGCATTGGCGTTCCGAAGCCATGCCAATCGCAATCCCAATGCCTTCATGCATGCCAAGCCGATGAGCCGCGAAGACTATTTCGCCGCGCGCTGGATCAGCGAGCCGTTGTGCCTGTTCGATTGCTGCCTTGAGACGGACGGCGCGATCGCCTTCGTCGTCACCGCGGCGAAGCGCGCCAGGGATTGCCGCAGCAGGCCAGTCTACATCCACGCCGCGGCTCAGGGCTTCGACGGCGGCAGTGCCATCCTTGCGAACTACTTCACGGCCGATCCGATGCGCTCGCAGGCCGCGACCTGCGCGAAGTCGCTGTGGCGCCAGAGCGACATCCGTGCCTCCGACATCAAGGTGGCACAGTTCTACGACGCCTTCACGCCAGAGGTGTTCTTCACGCTTGAAGGCTATGGCTTTTGCGGGCGAGGCGAAGGCGCTGCCTTCACCGAGGACGGCGGCATCGCACTTGGTGGGCGCCTGCCGGTCAACACCGGCGGCGGCAGCCTCTCGGAGGTCTATCTGCATGGATTCAATATGATCAGCGAAGGCGTGAAGCAGATGCGCGGTAGCTCGACCGGGCAGGTCGACAACGCCGACTGCTGCTTTGTGAGCTCAAGCGATCTGGGCCCGACCTGCGCGGTCGTGCTGCGCAACTGAGATGGAGGGCTAACGATGCACGACACCATCGTCTGGATCAGCGGTGCGACGCAGGGCGTCGGCCTCGGGCTTGCTCGCAACGTTCCTTTCGCCAACGCCCGTATCATCAATCTGTCGCGCCGCAAGCACCCCGATTACGAGAGCGTCACGTTCGACCTGGCCGACCCCTCGACGTGGGATCGCATCCGCGGCCATTTCATTCGGGAATTGGCTGCGTTTCGCGGCAAACGCGCCATCTTCATCCACAACGCATACTATTCTGAAGCGATCGGCGTGGTCGGCAAGGTCTCCTCGCAGACGTATGAAAAGGGCGTGCTTGCAAATCTGGCCGCACCCTTCGTGCTTGCCGAAGCGTTTCTCGACGCTTGCCGTCCGGGCTACGAGGCAGGGCTGGTGATGCTTTCTTCCGGCGCGGCGGTGGCAGCGCTCGAAGGCCTTGCCACCTACTGCGCCTCCAAGGTCGCGATCGAACACTGGGTCGAAGTGGTTGCGCGCGAGCGTGAAAGCCGTGGCGGCATCGGGCCTTGGGTGGTGGCAGTGCGGCCGGGTGGCGTCGACACGCCTGCCTTGCGTGCCGCCTCCGAAGTCGATCCCGAGCTTTATCCGCGCGTGGCGAGCCTCAAGCGCAACATTCCAAATCGCGTCGACATCGACACAGCCGGCAGGCGGATCTGGGCTGCGTTGCCGCCAGCTCCGGACACAGCGGTCATATCGTTCGCCGAGCCACCTAGCGACCCGGCATTCCTCTTCGGTGGACCGCGCATAAGGCAACTCGCCGGGTCGAGCTGGAAGCTGGTCTACGACGCCGGCTCATGACGAGTTTGCCGACCGGTGGAGGCCGGCGGCCAAGAGGATCAACAGGGAGGAAGCAATGAAATCTCTATGGAAGAAACTGGCGCTTGCCGCCGCCGTGATCGGGGTCAGCTTCGGTGCCCATGCCGATGGCTCCGACGCGCCGAAACCACTACCGCAGCGCGAGAAGGTGATCGTCGCCATGACCGCCAAGGTCGAGGCATACATACCGATGCTCCTTGCCGAGCGAATGGGTGAGTTCGACAAGGAAAACATCGACATCGAATACACCTTCGCCAAGTCGAGCGACGGCATCGTGCTCCTGTCCACAGGTCGCGCTGACGTGCTTGGCGGCCAGCCGAGCGCGGCCGTCTTCAACGCCATCGCCAGTGGCGCCGACATTCGCGTCGTGGCGCCGCTCTTCGTCCAGTCGCCGGCGTCGAAGCAGGGGATCTGGGCCAACAACGCCTTTCTCAACGGCCGCAAGTTCACCGTCGACCTGTTCAAGGACCAGACAGTCGCCAGCGCCATCGGCCTCGGCTCGACGGCCTCCTACTTCCTGCAGACGGAACTGGAGAAAGTCGGCCTGTCGCTGAAGGACGTGAAGTTCCAAACCATGGCTTCGCCTGACATCCTGGTGGCGCTTGAAAACGGTGCCGTCAATTTCGGCTACCTGATCGATTCCATCTGGCAGAAGGCTGATGAATCCAAGGTGTCGCTGGCCTTCGTCCAGGGACCGGAGATGTCGGCAGGCTCGTGGAGCTTTGGTCCGCGCCTGCTCAAGGAACGCCGCGACGTCGGTGAGGCGGTGATGCGGGCGCTGGTCCGCACGACGCGCACCTATCTCCAGGGCGACTACCATAACAACCCCGAGATCATGAAGATCATGCTCGAGGAACTGCAGCTGCCCGAGGAGACGCTGAAGAAGGGTGTCTCGCTTACCTTCGATCCCAACCTCTACATGCCGGCCGATCTGGCCACGCGCCTGCAGAAGACCTACGCGCTCATTCCCGAGGTGCTGTCTTACACCGAGCTGATGCCGGAGGATCGCGTCGTCGACCAGGGCTTCATTGCTGCCGCGGGAATTCCCATTCCGGCGAAATAGGCAGGTCGTCATTGGCCCGGTGCAATTCCGCGAGGCGTTGGTGCCGGGTCGCTATCTGCCTGAGGGTGAACCCAAGGGCAGCCGTGCCGGGGCTCTCCTCGGGGGCGGCACTGATAAGCCCCACGGCGACCGGAACACGCATGAACTTCGACTGGAAGGATGCCGCGACCGCGGTCACGCCTTCCGCCGAAAAGCCGCGGGAGGTGGCATAGCCTTGTTTGCGAACCGATCTGACCTTGTCGAGCAGTGCGGTCACGCTGGCCGTGCGCCTGGCCGGCGGCTCGGTGCGGAACATGCGCTTGGCAATCTCCACCACCAGCTCCTGCGGCTTGCCCGACAAAAGTGCCATGCCGGCGGCGGTCGTCCAGTCGTAATCGGTGAAGCCTTCGACATGGACGCCGGCGTGAAAATCGGAGCCGGGAATGATCGCCGAACACTGCACCCAGTGGTCGTTTTGCATACACAGCCACACCGTCAGGCCGGTGCGGCGATGAACTTCGTCCATCAGGTCGGAAACCGCCGTACCACCGAAAAACGAACCCTCGAGGCGCCGGGCGAGCGTGACGATCCGGTAGGATGGCAGGTAGACCTTCTGGCGCGGGTCGAAGGCGAGGTAGCCGGTGCGCACCAACGTCTTCAGTATGTCGTCGGCGCTGGAGTTGGGGATGGCGAGCGCGCGGCTGATCTCGGTCGTACGCGCCGGCCGCGGATTGGCCTGGAAGTATTCGAGTACAGAAAGCACGCGCAGACTGGATTTCACCACACCGCCAGAACGGTCGTTGGTGACCCCCCGCAGCAGTTCGTTGGGTTCTTCGAATCCCAACTCCGCCCGTCTCGCCGTGCTGGCCGCGGTTCCCATGGCGCTCTCCTCTCCTTGCGCCGGTGTGCCGCCGCAGAGCGTTTCGTGCCCCAGTTTGGCACCTCATCACGAACTTGAATTCGGCCATTTGGCCTAGGCCAATTGCCCGTCAACCTGAAAAACCTACCGAAAGACCGCGACATCATGCAGACCATCCCACAGGCAATCCGGCACGCCCGCGACGAACTCGATCTTAGCCTGGCCGATCTCCAGCGCATGTTCCGCAAGAAGACCGGGATTGCCTATGTCGGCCGTGTCGATGCGTCGCCGCAGGCGCACAACTGGTTTCGGCGCTTCGGCGAGGATGTTCGATTCTGCTACGTCAATCCGCGCGGCGGCGAGGCCGGCGGCGTGCCCGTCTTCACCTCCATGGCAGAGGTGCCTGACTACATCGACCTCGCCGTGGTCAAGGTGGCGCCGGCGATCGTTCCGCAGGTGATCGCCGATTGCGGTCGCCGCGGCGTGCGCGACGTCATTGTCTTCAGCTCCGGTTTTTCGGAAGTGGGTGCCGAGGGCGCCGCTCTCGAGGCCAAGGTCGCCGCGGCGGCGCGCGAACATGGCGTGCGCGTCATCGGGCCGAACACCAACGACAATACCTTCGAGCAGTTTCCCATACCGGAGCAGCATCGCGGTGGCCTGATCGGGTTGGTCACGCAAAGCGGCTTCAACGGCCGGCCCATCGTCGAGGGCGTCGCCATGGGGGCAGCCTTCCGGCGCTGGGTAACGGTAGGCAACGAGGTCGATCTCGAGGTTGCCGACTTCATCAACTACTTTGCCCACGATCCGCAGACGTCGGTCATCGCCGCCTATGTCGAGGGCTTCAAGTCGATCGCCAAGCTGCGACTGGCGCTTGAGGCGGCGAACGCAATGAAGAAGCCGGTGGTCATGCTCAAAATGGGGTCGACCGAGCGAGGTGCGCGCATGGCAGCCTCGCACACCGGCCACCTCGCCGGTGCGGATGCGGTCATCAACGGCTTGTTCAAGCAATATGGCGTGATCCGGGTCCGCGATCTCGACGAGTTGCTCGAGACCGCCAACCTGCTGGCCAAGCTGCCGGTGGGCACCGGTCCCAACTGTGCGCTCTATTCGGTTTCCGGGGGCTCGACGACACTCATGGCCGAGTTGGCCGACAGCTACGGCGTGAGCTTTCCCGAACTGTCACCGGCGACGATCGAGAAGCTTTACACCTACCTGCCCAACTACGTCGCCGTCTCCAATCCCATCGACAATGGTGGCGGCTTTGTCATCACTGCCCCGCAGCAACAGCGCATCGACGTGCTCGAAACCATCGCCGCTGATGAAAACGTCGACGTCATTGTGGTTGGGCTGACAGCGGCACTTGGACTGCTGTCCGACAGTTTTGCCGCCGACGTGCTGGCCTTTGCACCCCGCTCTTCGAAGCCCATCGTTGCGGTATGGGGATCGGTGCTGACGGATAGCCCCGGCTATCGTGACCTGGTCAAATCCGGCGTGCCGATCTTCCGCTCGTTCCGCAAGTGCTTCCGCGCCATGCGGGCACGGGCCGATTACGAGGCTGCGAAGGCGGCATTCCGGCGCCGCTCGTGGCAAGCAACGCCCTTGTCCGTCGCGCAGCAGATAGCGTTACGACAGAACGGCTTGCTTGACAGCAGGCAGTCCGCCGACCTGCTTGAAGGTGCCGGGATAGACCGCGCCCAAGAATGCCTCGTGACCTCGCCCACGGAAGCTGCCGACAGGCTCCCGGATTTGGGCGGGCGGGTCGTCATGAAGCTTGCCTCGCCCGATATCGCGCACAAATCGGACGCCGGATTGGTGGAGCTCGGAATAACCGACGATACAATGGCTGCCAGTGTGTTTGATGTGCTGGTTGCAAAGGCCAAGGCTCATGCTCCCGATGCCAGGATCGAAGGGGTTCTGATGCAGGAACAGATCGGCTCGGGTGTCGAAATGATCGTTGGCCTGACACAGGATCCCGACCTTGGCCCCACGATCACCGTCGGAGCAGGCGGCATCTATGCTGAGATACTCAAGGATGCCGCCACGCGTCCTTTGCCCGTAGACAGGGACGACATTCGCGAAATGATCGCAAGTCTCAGGCTTTCCCCACTGCTTGATGGTGCCCGAGGTGCTGCTCCATCGAACAAGGAAGCCCTTGTCGAGTTGGTCTTTCGGACCGCGCAACTGGGGCTCGCAGCGGGTACAAGCATAGTGGAGCTGGATCTGAATCCGGTAATTGTCTTGCCGACGCGTGCCGTGGCGGTGGACGCTCTGGTTGTCAGTCGCACGATCGACTGACACGGCGCGCCATTTGTGCTGCAGGGCATTCCCGGCGAAGTTTCGAAGAAACAATGAAACTAAGCCACGGCAAAGCCCAGGACATATCGATCTGAGCGAATCTTGCTTGCATCGAGCAGACCGTCCGCTGCCTCTTTGGCTCGATTGCTTCTGCTTTGAAAACTGCCGCCCTGGCTGGTCGCTCGGGGCGGTGCTCCATTTTACCAGCCGGCTAGCTCTGGTAGGTCATCAAGCCAGCTTTTCTCTGCCATCGAGGCATCACCGGTCTGCGGTCCAGCCTCTATGGCGTTTTGAATGAGCCAGTCCATCCACTTCCGATAGGCAGCCGGGTCCAGTTGCGGCGGCAGCACCTTGGCCTTGGCCAGCATGCGTTTGCGGAAACTGACTTGCCTGCGAAGTTTGGTCGTCGTGAACTTGATCGCCTTGCCTTGGTATTCAACCGTCCAGCGCCCATCCCCATGGCTGGCGAGCCTATCTATGGCGAAACCGGCATCGACCGGCCTGTCCCGCCAGGGAAGCTCGATGGCATTCTTCCTCAGGTCCATTGCCCATCGCCGGTAGTCGGCCCCGGCACGCTGGGGCGGCAGCACACCAGCCTGTTCGAGTATCTTCCTTCGGAAGGTAGGCTGCTTCTTGATCTGGCCCGTCGTCAGCTCGATGCGATGCCCACCGAATTCGACGTGCCACCGAATCCTGCCGTTACCGAAATACTTTACCAGCCTGTCGATGACGAACTCGTCATCGCTAAGCGTCGTGCATCCCTGCTTGATGCTTTCGAGAATGTACTGACTATCGGTGGGCATGACGGGGCCTCGTGCAGGACGTATCGGAAGCTTAGAGATTCAAAAAATCAAGGACCAATTTCCCCACCTATGCTTCATAGGCCGGCCGCGGCGTATGAAAGAATGCGGCGTGATTTCCTCGTTGTGTGGACGATTTGCTCCGCCATCGCTAGCCGCTCTGCGGAGGCACGGGCAAAATCCTCAAGTTCGATGGGTTGCTTCCGAATATTTGTATGTCCAGGCCCAGATGGTACCGCCGATGATTGCTCGCGCGTGAATTTCGCCATCGTACTCGTAGGCATCACCGTCATGGCCGCGCTTGCTCAGTGCGAGAATCACTGCGTTGAAGATCCGCAGCCGCGGCTTGCCTAATTGATTGTCGAACTGGGTTCGTCCCGGATCCGCTCGCGCTCTACATTTTTGTTGCGCCGACGCTGCTCCCAATCGCCTGCAATTCCTGGGCGTGGAGTCTATTCAGCAAAAGTCCTGTACGACATAGGCGATGGCAGCAGCAACTTGGACAGCGCCAGCCGGGAGGAGGAGAGGGCGCTGCCCTCCATACTGGATGATGCGCCCGCAGAAGGACGGTGACGCCGTGATTGGCCCTTTCATTGAGAAGACGAGCCTTGAGGCCGTTCTGTCTGAAATGGGTCGTTTGGCCATACAAGCCTGCAAGCACCTGATCGCGTTCTTCCCCAGCGACTGGCAACAAGGTGTCGCCCCGCGGCTTGGCTTTGCAGAGGCGACGCGGGAATGGCTTGCGACCTTTTATCCCGAGGCTCCCGGTGCCTGAGCCAAATTGACGAACGGGATGTTGAGGTGTTGAAGGACGCGTGGCTAAGGGGCTCAACACTCCAATGGTTGGAGAAGTTAGATTGCCTGCTCTGCCGCCCTCACGCGGAACTTGCCATCGAGCAGAACGGTGGCGAGCCGATCAAAAGGTCGATCAGGCATTCGGCGAATAAGGCCGAGCTGACGGGAACCGCCAAGCGCTTCCAACTTGCGGCAGCGCACGCCGTCGGCATCGCTGCTCAGCGTCCAGCCGAACGCTCTGGAAAACAGCAGTTCCCCCGTAATCGCCGGCGGGATTGTTCGCGCTGCGCACCACCTTGCGCCGCCGCAGCTCTGCAGGCAAATCCCGTGCAGTCCAAGAAGAGCGGAAACCGAAGTATCGGTGAGATCGATCATCTACGAGAACCCTTCGATGCGTTCCCGGATAATCGCGCGCATTTGCTCGGCCATCGTCGCGCCTTGAGACGAATCCGACAAAGGCGGCGGTAGTTCGAGGTGATCGAGGGAGTGGGAAAGCGTTGTGACCAGATTGTCGATAGCCGCGTCTGAATCGGAGGCCTTGAGGCCAGCCGTGCTTGCAAACTTCTTGAAATCAGCGCGGCGCAGACTATCGTCTTTACCGTTCATTTTGAGGGCCATCCGGTCTCTCTCCAATCGCGGAAAGACGCGTGTCGTCACTGCATCGTAGAGCGGTGCGATGCGGACGGAACTGAATTTCGCGTTGCCCGGCTCCGCAATCTTGAGGAGGGCCATGTTCTTCAGGTGCATGTCGCCATCGGCAATCAGCCAAGCGAACAGAGATCGTTTGAGGACGAGCAGAACATCCTCTTCGGGTGCGGTTGATAGAGGCCTTACTGCTCGCGCGATCCGCTCCATCGTGCCGTCATATTTCGCTTCGGTAGGAACACCCAGGACAGAACAAAAATCCTCGAGCGCTAGGAGATGCTTGTCATCAAGCCTCGTCCTGATGTCGAACCGTTCAACCAAGAGCGCGGGAGGCATCCCGTCAGGCATGGGAACGAGCGCAGTTGCGGGCGTCGTGAAACCTGTGGCGCTTCCCAACGCGAGGGACTGCCATTCGATGACCGGCAGAGCCTCAAATCCGCTTGTGCCAGCAGGTTTAAGAATATGGGTGAAGGGCTTGCCGGTGCTGGGCGACAAGATGCCATCTGCGTCGAGGAACATCGGCGCTTTGATCTGGACACCCGACAGTCGGGGTGTATCGGTGCGCTCGAATATCTGTGCGAGATTGCGCTCGAAGCTCTGCTCCAGGTCGCCGCGGCCTGGCCCGGCGTAGCGGCCGGTGAATAGAGAGTTCTCAGTGAAGTCTTTGAGCCGGGTCAGAAGTATGTCGGGCGGCAGCGCCGCGAGATCGCTCGGGCGCTCGACGATCGTCACGTTCGACATGTAGCGCTTGCCCGAGCGCAGCGTCGCGCGCTCGTCGCGGTCGTTCAGGACTTCCTCAAGCCAGCCTTCGGGCAGCAGTGATAGAATGAAAGGGGGGAGCTTGCCCGGCGTGGTCTGGCGGACGAGCGGCGGGCCGTCCAGATCGTTGGGACTCCAGCGCCATTCAAAACCGTCATGAATCAGATTGCCTAGCGGAGCGCCGTGCCACGCAACGATCAAATCGAACGCGGCTTCGTTCCGCGTTAGTTCTGCCGCCGGACGGCGGAGCAAGAAGCGCTCGGCATGCTCGCCCTCGCGATACCATTGGTTTTCGCGGGCGAGTGACCATGTTGCGTCGGCAGCACCTTGGGCACTTCCGTGTTCTTCGATGAGACGGTTCGCGATTGTTTCGCGCATCGTTTCGTCAATTGACGCGGCGTTCTCGCTGCGCAGGCGGAAGGCTTCGAGGAAGCGTTGACGCATCGAGGAAACGTCAATCCGGAATTCGCCCAAGCCGTCATCAATAATCGCTGCGGCGACCGATGGATGATCGGGAGCGGCGTTCTGGATGATCTCGAGCGACCGCAGACGCGTGCGCTGTATGCGCCTCCCGCTTAGGAACAGGCGGCCGCCGCGGGTTGGCCCAAGAAGGACAGCGCTCGCCGCTGACAGGTATGTGTTGGGGTAGAGATATTTGGCGATGCGAACGGCGTGCTTGAGTACCGTCGCTTCGATATCCTCTCCAGCATCAACATAGATGCCGCGCATCAGCTGCACGAGCTTGCCGGTCTCAGCCTGATAGTGGCTGCGGGTTTTATCGATGTTTTCTCCAACCAGGTGCAGGGGCATTTTGTAACTTTCACGTATCTCACATACGGGAAAGTTATCATAAGAGACTTCGAGTCACAAGGGTTCCTAACTTTCGCGTGTCTTACATACGCGAAAGTTAGGATTTGCCTTCATGACTGCTCAAAATATGACTTTCAGCATCGAGAACAGGATGGGACATGGTCAAGAAGCCCGTCATGCTCTGCCGCTGCCGAAACGCCGCTCAATGCAAGCGCAACGAACGGCTCGTGCCCTTTACCTCAAAGCGCCCTTGTTATGCTGCAACCGGGATTGGCGCCTTGACGTAAGCCTGTCAGGCCTCTGCCGTCCTAGGCTCGGTGAGGCTTCGTGCCATTGCAGAAGGCCAGATATACAGGATGATCGAGGTGCTGGCCGCGCAGATAGACCTCCTCGTATTGACCGATCGCCAGATCTGTTCGACGAAGACGTTGTCGCGCCGGGCGCCCTGGCCGTCCATGCTGATCTCGATGCCTGCGCTGATTAGCAGTGAACTCGCGGCTGGTGGACTACGAACCCTGACCGTGTTGAAGAAGTGGGGCTTGCCGAAGCGTGCCATGGCCTCTTCAACTGCCTCGATGCAGAATCCGACGTCTATCGTGATCGAGAGCCGCGAGGCCAGAACTTTGCGACTGAACCAGTCGACGACAGCCGTCAGATAGACAAAGCCCCGCCGCGTCACCGGCAGCTGGCGCAGTAGATAGGGTAGATCTTGTGCCCGGCGCTGGCTTCGAGGTGTTCGGCCGGCGGTTGAGCGCCTCGATCCCCGTGCGCTTAATCAGCGTCGCGACATGCAGGCGCCCCGGTGAGTGACCCTCACCCGACAGCAGATCTTGCAACATGCGGCTGCCCGCGACGGATATTCCAGATGCAGTTCGTCGATCCGGCGCATCAAGGCCAGATCGACGGCAGGAACTGCGCGAGGAAGATAATAGACGCTGCCCCGACTGATCCCGAGCACCTTGGCTTGTCGGTTCAGCGGCAGATCGCGCGCGCAATCGATCATCACTTTGCGCCAGCGAGCGTCTTGCAGAGATCATGCGTACGCTGCCTTTCGGCGAGGGAATCAAGTTCGAATATGTATCTATCTTGGTCGTCGGCCGATGATTTCATCGGTATTCGCCAAAAGCTTGCGGACCGCATTGCGCGCGGCATTGGGCTTCTGTAGCCGAATGCACTTCTCGATATTCTCGTGAAGTTTTTGCGCCCGCAGCAGACTGCTGTCTTCGCGGGTCACATGAACAAACAGGTGGTTCAACGCGGATTCGATCAGAACACCGAGTGGCACCAGCAGGTCGTTGCCCGAGGCGCGCAGGACCGCCATGTGAAAGCGTGTGTCGGCTTGTGTCCGCTGCTGCAGCGAAGCGGCATGACCCATGTCGTGCAGCGCCTGGCTGATCTCGGCCATCTGCGCTTCGGTCCGGCGCTCGGCGGCCAGTGCCGTCGCTTCCGGCTCGATGATGTGGCGGAATTCCTGCACGGTCCTGAGAAAGCCCTCGCGATCCGGCGAGGCGGCGTACCAGCTCAGAACGTCGCGATCGAGCAGGTTCCAATGCTCCTTGGGTTCCACCCAGCTGCCGATCTTGGGGCGGGAGGCCAGCAGGCTCTTGGCCATCAGCATCTTGATCGCCTCGCGCACCGCCGAGCGGCTGACGTCGAAGATCTCGGTCCACTTGGCCTCGTTCGGCAGGATCGTTCCAGGCGGGTAGTCGCCGCGGACGATCCTGAGGCCGATCTCACTGGCAAGTGAAGCGTGCACGCTCGAGCCGGTGATGCGGGTGGCATTCGCCCGGCGGCTCGTGAGCGGCTTATCCTCAACAGACAGGCCGGTCTGGCTCGGTGGCACTTTTGATTTCCGCTCCGGCATATTCCCTCGTTGTTCCTGCTGCTGTCTGCCAGTAGCGTGGTGCGCCACCCATGCGCTCTTTGTCAGTCGCCGTTGCGAAAGCTGTCAATCAGCCCCGTGATACATATTTCCGCCAGTTGTGCTGGCTGCGAAAACCGAGCACCTCCCTGGCTTTGCGGTTGGACAGCAAGGTCTCGAACTCGCCAAGTTCATGCTTCAGCGGCACGCCGGGATAGAACCGGTCGAGCAACTCCCTCGTCGGCAGATCTGACGAGGTGTCGTCATTGGCCGCATTGAAGACCTGATAGCCGAAACCGTCCTTCTTGACCGCAAGATCGGTGATCTGCCCGAGGTCGCGGGCATCGATGTAGCTCCATGCAATGCGCTTGCGGAAGCCCGGATCGGCGAACCATTTCGGAAACAGCTCATATTCGTGCGGCTCGATGACATTGCCGATGCGCAAAGCATAGATGTCGAAGCCGCTACGCAGGGCAAAGGCGCGCGCCGTCTTTTCATTGACGACCTTGGACAGGGCGTAACTGTCCATCGGATCGACGTCATACTCTTCATCGAGCGGGAAGTAGCTGGGGCTCCGCGGTTCGTTGGCGAAGACCAGCCCATAGGTGGTTTCGCTCGATGCAATGACGATCTTGCGGATACCTAGTTTCACCGCAGCTTCGATGACATTGTAGGTGCCGAGCGCGTTGATGCGGAATACTTCGTTGTCAGGCGTGAGCATGATGCGAGGAATTGCGGCGAAGTGCACGACTGCATCGACCGGCTGTGGGCGCAGCGACGGGTCGAACTCATGCAGGCCCATATAGCCCGACAGCGCGTTGAAGACCTGGCCGCTGTCGGTGACGTCGGTGATCAGTGTCCGCACCTTGGGATTGTCGAGTGGCCTGGTGTCGAGATTGAGCACCTGATGCCCCTGGTCGACCAGGTACTGCACGACATGCCGGCCCGCCTTGCCGCTGCCGCCGGTGAACATGATCCGTTTCGACATTTTGTCCTCCACATTCTGCCAGATCGGTGGATATTGTCAGACAATATCATCGGTGACGACAGCGCTGAATTCAACCTGCGAACAGATGGGCACGGAAGATGGCAACGAACACGAACGCAAGCGAGCAGATCGGTTTCATCGGCCTTGGCCTGATGGGACACGGCATTGCCAGGAACATCGTCGACAAAGGCTATCCGCTGACCTTTCTCGGCCGCCAGAAACGCGGCCCGGCAGATGACATGATTGGGCGCGGCGCCGTCGAGGTCTCGACTGCGGCCGAGGTCGCTGCCCGCTCGACCGTCGTGTTCATCTGTGTCACCGGTTCACGGCAGGTCGAAGAGGTGATCCGCGGGGCAGGCGGGCTAAAGAATGGGCTGAAGCCAGGATCGGTGGTTGTCGACTGTTCGACTTCCGACCCCGTTTCGACGATGGCACTGACGGGGGAGCTTGCCGCGCTCGATGTCATTTTGGTCGACGCGCCGTTGAGCCGCACGCCAAAAGAAGCGTGGGAAGGCACGCTTGATACGATGGTCGGCGCTTCCGACGCAATGTTTGCCAGGCTGAAACCCGTGCTCGATACGTGGGCAGGACGCGTCGTCCATGTCGGCGGAACCGGTGATGGCCATCGCATGAAGCTGTTGAACAATTTCCTGTCGCTCGGCTATGCCGCACTCTACGCCGAGGCGTTGGCGCTGGCGGGCAAGGTCGGCATTTCGCCCGCCCGTTTCGACAGCGTCATCCGCAACGGCCGCATGGACTGCGGTTTCTACCAGACCTTCATGCGCTGGACGCTGGAAGGCGACCGCGACGCCCACAAATTCTCGCTCGCCAACGCCGTCAAGGATCTGACCTATCTCGAATCGATGGCCGATTCCGTCGGCATGGCGAACCCGCTGGGCAATGCCGCCAAGAACTCCTTCGCTAGCGCCGTTGCCGCCGGCGGGGCCGAACACTATGTGCCGATGCTGGCGACGCATGTCGGGCGCATCAACGGCGTAGACCTGACGCCACCGGAAAAGACCTGACTAAACCCAGGTCGGGGGCGCGTGTCTACCTTCCCGAACGGGCGATCACTTCGTCTGTGTTGGCCAGCAGCCTGTGCACTGCGGTGCGCGCCGCCTTGGGACGGCGCAGCCGGATGTTCTTCTCGATCTCTTCATGCAGGCTTTGGGCGTGCGAATCCTGGCTCTTACGCGTGACGAAGGCAAAGAGGTGGTAAAGCGCGGATTCGATCAGCACGCCAAGCGGCACCAAGAGGTCGTTGCCCGAAGCGCGCAGTATGGCGAGGTGGAACCTCGTATCGGCCAGGGTGCGCTCCTGCAGTGTTGTCGCTTGGCCCATTTCCCGGCAGCACTGGCTGATTTCGCCCATCTGCGCTTCGTTGTGGCGTTCAGCGGCGAAGGCGGCAGCTTCCGGCTCGATGATGTGGCGGAACTCTTGCACTGTGCGCAGAAAGGCTTCACGGTCTGGTGAGGCGGCATACCAGCTCAGCACATCACGATCGAGCAGGTTCCAGCGCTCCTTCGGTTCGACCCAGCTGCCGACCTTGGGGCGTGATGCCAGCAAGCTCTTTGCCATCAGCATCTTGATCGCCTCGCGCACCGCCGAACGGCTGACATCGAAGGTTTCGGACCACTTCGCCTCGTTAGGCAGGATGGTACCCGGCGGATAGTCGCCACGCACGATCCTGAGACCGATCTCGCTGGCGAGCCAGGCGTGCACGCTCGAGCCGCTCATGCGCGCAGCGTTGGGGCGACGCATCGCCGGCGGGCGGTCGGCGACCGGTTCGTTGGGCTGTTTGGACGTTCCGTCTGCCATCGACCGAGTCGATCTCGTCTGGACCAATTCCGTTTTGATTGGTGTGCAGTAAGGCCGCCGCGTGTGGCGTAACCGTCGGCGCTCCAAATGAACCGCACAGGCTTGTCGGAGCGCCGGCGAACCAGGCGCTCCGACATGCAACGCTACTTCTGGATGCAGGTGTCGACCGTGTCCTTGGTGCATTCGTCGAGGCCAGTGAAGACCGGATCCTCTACCTTCTTGCCTTCGATCAGGTCGATCATCACTGTCGGTGCCTTGTAGCCCATTTCGAACGGCCGCTGGCCAACCAGCGCAGTGACCAGACCCTCCCTGGCAATCGCCACCTCGTCGCCGATCGTGTCGGCAGCGCCGATGACGAACTCGTTCTTGGCGATCTTGTCGGCCATGGGTTTGAACAGGTCGCGATAGGGCTGCGGGGCACCGAAAAGTGGCCAGCCGCCCATGATGCCGAAAGCGTCGAGATCGGGATTGGCCGCCAGGATGTCGGTCATCGCCTGGACGCCCTTGGCGCCATCGTCATTGGTGAAGACCGGGCAGCCGGCGACTTCGGTCCATCCGCCTTCACCCTTCAGTTCGGTCAAGCCCTTCTGACCGGTCAGCGTGTCGCGCATACCCTGGGCACGGCGTAGGATGTTGTCGGCGCCTGGATTGCCTTCGATGGTGCAGATCTTGCCGCCGTCGGGCTTGGCTTTCTTTATGTACTCGCCGATGCGCGCACCCATCAGGTAGTTGTCGGTGCCGAGATAGGTCTTGCGCAAGGCCGCGTCCTCGGCGGCCAGGTCAGCGTCCAGCGTCATGACCGGAACAGTCGGGTTCGCTGTCTTGATGGTCTGGGCGATCAGCTTGGCGTTCGATGGCGAAATGGCAATTGCAGCCGTATCTGCCTTGCCCAGCATGTCCTGGACGATCTGCGCTTCGCCGGCCTCATCCGAGGTCGAAGCCGGGCCGGTGTAGAAGCACTCATATTCCGAACTGGCATTTTCCTTGTTCCACTTCTGGCAACCCTGGTTGATCGCTTCGAAGAACGGGTTGTCGAGACCTTTGACGACGATGACGAGTTGCTTCTTAGCGAGCGCGTTTCCCGCGCTGAGTGCCAGGACTGCTGCTGCAAGCAATAATGCCTTCCTCATTGTTTCCTCCCATTTGAACAAACGGGCACGGCGTGCCCGCGGCGAAATCAACCCGGATACCAGACAGTGCGAGGGTCATTTTCCGAACGCTCGTACTGCCAGGCCAAGTCGATGAGCATTTTCAGGTCGTATTTGGGTTGCCAGCCAAGCAGGTCCTTGGCCTTGGCATTGTCCATCCAGTTCGAGTGGTACTGGCTCGGTATGTCGACGGATTCGAGGTGACGGGTTCTGGCGAGGTGAGTTGCAACATCGCCATAATCGACGGGGCGATCCAAGCAGACGTTGAAGAGTTGTTGGCTTGCCCGCGGATTATCGATCGCGGCCAGTATGGCTGACACCAGATCGTCGACGTGGACGAAGTTGCGCTTCAGTGGCTGGCCGTCGGCGTCGCGCAGCAGTGGCACAGTGCCGTCGCTGGCATAGCGCCGGGCGTCTGCCTCCGGCACCAGCGTCTTCCAGACCGGGCCGCCAAAGACGTCGTCACCGAACGACAGCGTGTATCGGAAGTCGTCCTTCTCCATGATCCATGGCGCGCGCAGGCAGCACCAGTTGATGCCATATTGGATGCCGAACTGCTCCAGCATGACCTCTTCGAGCACCTTGGACAGAGCATAGCTGCCGGGATAGGCCTGATGTCGTGTCGCTTCGGTGAGGGGCGCATCGTTGCGGTAGTAGAAATGGCCGATCGCGGCGTCTCCGCCGATGAGGATGAACTGCCGAGCGGCTGCGCTTAGCCGAAACTCCTCGAGCAGCCAGAACAGTCCCTTGATTGCGACGTCCATCACGTCGCTTGGCGTTTCCTTGCATGTCGCGAGGTGCACGACGTGGGTGACGCCCACAAGGGCGTTGGCCACGTCGTCGCGATTGGCGATCGAGCCACGGGCCGTCTCGATGCGGTCGGTTTCATCGAAAGAGCGGTTGTGACAAAGCGCGCGGATATGGGTGTTGGAAAATCGCGGATCGTCAAGCAGCCCAGCGATGAAGTGCCTCCCGACCTTGCCCGTTGCACCGGTAACAAGGATCAGCATGCTCTTCCTCCGATGCCTAGCTAATATCGGCGCGCCTTTGCCGTCAATTGCTATTTGTCCGACAAAACAGATTTTTGAGACATTTATGTCGCGATTCGTCGGACAATTGATTGACGCTGTCGAGACGTTTTGCATAAATGCAGGTCTTCGCGCTTCGTGGGAGGAAAATAGGGAGCGTGAATTCGCAGTGTCAGACCGACACGAGTGCGGGACGGCTGCGAGGCTTGCATGTTTCGGGAGGCAAGAGGCTGGTGGCAGTTCTCGAACTCGCCAATATTTCCAAGCATTTCGGCGCCATCCAGGCGGTCAACGACGTTTCGTTTTCGCTTGAGGCGGGACAGGTCGTCGGCCTGATGGGCGACAACGGCGCCGGCAAGTCGACCTTGGTCAAGATGATCGCCGGCAACTTTCGACCGAGCCACGGCACCATGCGCCTGGACGGCGCCGAACTGATCATGCATCGACCGGTGGAAGCGCGGCAGCATGGCATCGAAATCGTCCATCAGGATCTTGCGCTGTGCAACAATCTGACGGCGGCAGCGAACGTCTTCCTCGGCCGCGAGCTACGCCGCGGTTTCGGGCCGCTGCGTGTCCTTGACTACAAGACAATGTATAGGCGGGCAGGCGAGATTTTCAGGGAACTGAAGTCCGAAACACGACCACGCGACCTCGTCCGGCAGATGTCGGGTGGGCAGCGGCAGGCAGTAGCCATTGCCCGTACCATGCTTTCCGAGGCCAAGATCGTGCTGATGGACGAGCCGACGGCGGCGATTTCGGTCCGACAGGTGGCGGAAGTCCTCAACCTGATCCGCCAATTGCGGGATCGCGGCATCGCAGTCGTGCTGATCAGCCACCGCATGCCTGATGTATTCACAGTGGCCGACAGGGTCATTGTCATGCGGCGGGGCAGGAAGGTTGCCGACAAGCCGATTGCCTTGAGTTCGCCGGAGGAAGTGACGGGGCTTATCACCGGTGCCATCGAACAGGTATAATCAATCCTGTCAGTCGCATCGAAACAAAACGAAGGTCGATGATGGCTATTACCCTTGACCAGACCATTTCGCAGAAACAGCAGAGCTGGGCGGCGAAGGTTCTCGGCAGCCAGACCTTCTGGGTCCTCATCGCCGTCATTCTTGCCTGCATATTCCTCGCCTTCGTCACCGATTCATTTGCGACGACAAAAAACCTCTACAACATCACCCGCAACGTCACCTTCGTCGCGATCATCGCGCTCGGCATGACGCTGGTAATCATCACCGGCGGCATTGACCTCTCGGTCGGTTCGGTGCTTTGCCTTTGCAGCATGGTGCTGGCGGTGGTCATGCATGCCGGCTACAGCATCGAGGTCGGCATTGCGGCGGCCATCGGCACTGCGCTGGTGATCGGGGCGTTCAACGGCATTTTGATCGCCTATCTCGACTTTCCGCCATTCGTGGTCACGCTCGGTATGCTGTCCATTGCCCGCAGCCTGGCTATGGTCGCATCCAACAACACGGTCGTCTTCCAGTTTGGCCCCGATCACGACAAGCTGTTGGCGCTGGGCGGCGGTGCCTGGTTCTTCGGCATCGCTAATCCGGTGCTTTACATGATCGTTTTGGCGCTGTTCACCGGTTTTGTCCTGCGCTGGACGAGATTTGGCCGCTACGTCTTTGCCATTGGCGGCAACGAGCACGCAGCGACGCTGACGGGCGTTCCGGTACGCAAGATCAAGGTCGCCGTCTATATGATCTCGGCGCTGTCAGCTGGCATCGCAGGCATTATCCAGACCGGCTGGCTCGGTGCCGTCACCACCAACATCGGCGCAGGCATGGAACTCCAGGTGATCGCGGCCGCCGTCATAGGCGGCGCCAACCTGGCGGGCGGCGTGGGCACTGCCTTCGGAGCGATCATCGGCGCGGCGCTGATCGAGGTCATTCGTAACAGTCTCGGCCTGCTCGGCATCAACGCTTTCTGGCAAGGCACGTTCATTGGCAGTGCCATAGTGCTTGCTGTGCTGTTCGACCGGATCCGCAATTTCCGACTGAGCGAATAAGTTCCGATTCATTCGGGGTCGCGGAGCCCGTCATATCGCTATGTACGGGCCGACAAATTTCCAGTCGAGCTGTCGGGTGGCCAGCAGCAACGCGTCGCAATCGCTCGGGCTCTATGCCTGCGGCCGAGCGTCATGCTGTTCGACGAGCCGACATCGGCGATCGATCCGGAATCTGTCGGCTCGGTGCTACGTATCATGGAGGACTTGGCTGCGACCGGCATCACTATGGTCTGCGTTACCCACGAGATGGGCTTTGCCCGCCGCGTTGCACATCGCTGCGTGTTCATGGAAAAAATAGTTGAGCAAGCGCCAGCCAATCAATTCTTCAGAGATCCGACAAGTTCGCGGCTAAAAGCCTTCCTTCGGTAAGTCTTGTGAGGTCGCCTGGCTAATCAGGGCATCACTCCAGGCTGATTGTGATCTTTGCGCCCTGGGCGACTTACTCAACGCCTTTGTAAGCGCCCAGCTAATACACTCGCAGAACACGCTCGCAGCGTCTGGCGAGCCTATCAACCATCATTGTCAAAACGGGATGAACCAAGCCTTCCGCAGCGCACTGATCCCGTATGGCAGCCATTTCATCAGGGATAGAACAGGCGAACTCTTTGATGACGGAGATGGTTTGATCAGCACTGATCCTAAGGGAACCGGACAGGGCCTCCCAGTGGCGTGGCATCACGTTCTCGAATTCGTAGTGCTTGACCTTCATCGCCATCTTCAAAGATCTGAATTCAGCCTCATGGTCCACATAGGGATCATAGCTGATGAGATCGTAGAGCGGTGCCAGGTAAGATCTCCTGCCAGGCAAATGAATCAACGAAAAATTCTTCGCGTGAGCATCGGTCCCGCCGATCAGGAAGTTGAAAACCAACGCCCGCAAAAATCTCTCCAAAGCATCGGCAGGATCGGTTGTTTGCGCCAGAATGCCGGCGATTGCCTCTGGTGAAGGACCGCCATCTTTCTGATACTTCGTGTCAGGGTGGACGCCGAGAGCTTGGCAAAGATCTTCTTGGTGGTACCTCCTGACGGAACCGGCCTCGTCCCGTTCGCGGTCATAACGCCTCACTACTATGGCGACCTGGTTTCCGAAGTGGCCGACGGCCGATTCTGCCGTCGCCAGGCCTAGCCGTGATGCAAGCTGAAGGCAGGCATGTTCGTTTTCTGTCGTTCCGTTGAGATGGGCGAGCGGCGGTTTCAAGATGTGCGTGGTAGCGACCCGCCCGCTTGGCACGCCCCAGCGCCCTTCCTCGAGAAGCAAAGCCATTTTGGGCTGGGCTCCAGCCAAGCTGAAATGCCCCCGATCGCTGGGACGACGGCCGGTCCAGGTACGCTCCTCATTGAGCCGCCTCAGGCGCGCTTCAACTTCCTGCTCATCGATCCAGTTTATCTCCCCGCCGCTGAGGTTGTTGGATAACCATTCCTCGGTAACGAACTGGACTGCGCCAGCGCAGTCTTCTCCGACCTTGCCCAGAAGCGCAAAAGCGTTGCGGTGAGAGACTTGGTACTCGCGCCCCCAGGCCTTGAGCGTTTCTTCGTTATCCGGCAGCAGATTCCATAGGAAGTTCTCCAGCGTCTTGCCAGCATGCTCCCGCGCAGTAATGGGAAGTGAAAATGAAAGAGGGAAAGCAAGGGGCGAGCGGGTCCAGCTCTCGAGGTACTCCAGTGTTAGCCGTCCGCTGGGCACCTGGGTCAGCGTTCCCATTGGAATGCCGCCCATGAGGACGTGAAGGGATTTCATGAGACCCTCTTACTGTCGTTTCAGAAAGGAAGGAGTTGTGAATGCAAGGTCGGCGGGCTGGTCGTCAGGCGCATCGAAAACAGGCTGGATACTATCGTCGTCAATTGAGATTCCGAGGCCGACCGCAGTGCAGGCTTGCATGACGTTGGCGAAACCTGGATTAGGCAAGCGCCCATTCTCCAGGCGGGAAATCCATTCTTGTGTCGCGCCGATGGTTTGAGCCAGATTTGACTGGCTGAGCCCCTTCGCACTTCTGGCACTTCGAATTGCAGCGCCCAACTCGGTGAGATTGAAGATACGCATTTCTAGGTTTCCGGATTATGCTCTGTATCACATACTATGATTTATGACTTATGTAGCATATCAATGGGTATGTCGCAAATAGCATAATTTTGTTTATGCCGTAAATCTCATAATGACGCAAATGGAAGACGGTCCGCCTCAGGCCCTCTATGGGAATGTTGAGCGAGCGTTCATAGCGCTGGATTGTCGGCACCAGTCAAGTTCGAGCTTTGACAAGCTGTTCTCCGAACGCAATAAAGCAGCGTTGCGTCCACTCGCAGCGGAAGCTGTTTCAGTGTCGCCATATCAATAGTCGCCGCAGACATACTCGCCTTCTGTGGCTGGAGACCTGTATGGCGTTTCGATTTGTTCACACGGCCGATATTCATCTCGACTCACCGTTGCGTTCGCTGGCGCTGCGGAACGCCGAGCTTGCTGAGCTAGTTGGCGATGCGAGCCGACAGGCCTTTGTTGCAATCGTCGACCTCTGCCTTTCGGAGCAGGTCGATGCACTCATTATCGCCGGCGATCTTTATGACGGCGACCAGACGTCGATGAAGACTGCACGCTTTCTGGCCACCCAGATGATGCGCCTTCATCAGGCCGGCGTCATGGTCTACAAGATCCGCGGCAATCATGACGCACTGTCGCGGATATCTAAGCAGCTCACCTTTCCTGAAACCGTGACCATATTTGGCGGGCGGGCTCAGATAGTGCTCCAGACAGCTGGTGGGCTCGACGTTGCCTTCCATGGCTTGAGCTTTGCCAGCTCAAAGGCGTCCGAGAGCCTGCTTCCCAAATATGCGGCTGCCCAGGAAAGTCTGGTCAATATCGGCATCATGCACACCAGCCTTGCAGGTTCTCCCGGCCACGATGTCTATGCTCCGTGCAGCGTAGCCGACCTACAGCGGCATGGTTTCGACTACTGGGCGCTGGGCCATGTCCATGTCCGCAAGGTCTATCCCGGGACAGCTACGATTGTGATGCCAGGAATACCGCAGGGCAGGGACATCAACGAGGCCGGAGAGAAGTCCGTTACCCTGGTGACTATCCGAGACGACCGTTTGATCGAGATCGAGGAGAGGGCGGTAAGCATCGCGCAGTTCGAGCGTGTGGACGTCGACTTGACGGAAACAGTGGAATGGGCGGAAGCCGTGGGGCGCATTCGGATTGCCTTGGAAAAGGTCCGAGTGGCGGTCAGGTCGCGCCATGCCGTGATCCGTCTCAGGCTTATGGTTTCATCGCCATTGTCATGGAGCATTATCCGCGACAGGGATCTGCTACTAGCTGAGGCCGAACAGCTGGGTGAACACATTGGCGATATCTGGGTTGAAAAGCTCGAACTTGAGCTTTCGGACAACAGTTCTCAGGCATCTGAAGGCGCAGCCGACCCGATATTCGAGCTTGCCCAAACCATGGGCGCAGACATCCGGTCCCAAGCCTTTCGCGAGGAAGCGAAGGCGCTCGTGATGAGGACGCTCACAGACCTGCCGCCCGACGCACGCGAATTCGCGGGAAAGGATGAAGCAGCGTTGGAGGAGTTTCTCGACCGGGTACTTACCGGTGGCGCCGAGTTGGTGACAGCCCGTCTCAAGGCGGGTGGCGTGCAATGAGGCTCAGGCGCCTTGATCTGGTCCGCTACGGCAAGTTCACCGACAAGACGATCGATTTCGGGCAAAGGCCGCAACAAGGGCCGGACCTTCATATCGTTTTCGGGCTGAACGAGGCCGGCAAGTCGACAGCGCTGTCAGGTTATCTCGATCTGTTGTTCGGGATCGAGGAGCGGAGTCGATACAATTTCCTGCATGAGTATGGCGCTATGCGTGTGGGCGGAGTGCTCGAACTTTCTGGTGAAGAGCAAGTTTTCGCCCGCACCAAGCAGCGCAACAATTCGTTGTTCAACGAAGTCGGCCAGCCGGTGAGCGAAGTTGCGCTTTCTGCCCATCTCGCAGGTCTTTCCCGCGATGCATACACCACCATGTTCTCGCTCGATGACGAGACTCTGGAAGCCGGTGGGAGGGCGATACTGGAGTCGCGCGGTGATCTGGGCAAGCTGCTGTTTACGGCCAGTGCCGGGCTAGGCCATGCCAGTGACACCCTTAGCGCTCTCGAGGCGGATGCGGACAAGATCCACCGCAGGCAGGCGCAGAACACCGAGATTGCGCTCCTCAAGAAGCGCCTTGCCGAATTGAAAGCCGCACGCGATGCCATAGACACCCTCGCATCGACCTATGAGAGCCTGGAATCCGAGCGTAGTGACGCAAAGGAACAATATGATCGCAGTGTGGCTGAACGGGCGGCCCTGACCGGACGGCTGGGGACCATTTCGAAGCTTCTGCACGCATTCCCAATGCTGAGAGAGATAGAGCGGAAGAAGGCGCGGCTGGCAGAACTGCCAGACCTTGTCGCGCCTGCCCTGAAGTGGACCGGCAGCGTCGCCGAAATGATCGACGACGATGCAAGCCTCAGGACGAGGCAGTCCGCGATCGCTGACGAGCTCGAAAGAGTTCATGGCAGGGTCCGATCAATCCAGCTGGACGAACAAATTCTTACTGTGTCGGAACGGGTGCGCGCCATGGCAGACGCCAAGGCGCGATACATTTCGGCTGGCCTCGACCTGCCGGCGCGAAAGATCGAATTGCAAATTCTCGACAATGTGGTGGCGAGCTGTCTATCGGCCCTTGGCCGGTCGTTTGAAACAAATCCCGAAAAGTTGCTTGTACCTGCGGCGATTGTGGGGGCTCTGCGCAACCTGCTCGAACAGCGATCAGGCGTCGCAACCAGTCTGCGTGTCGCACGCGATGAGGCCTCGGCCTCATTCGATGCCCTCCAGGCTGCACGTGAGCGTGTTGGCGAGGAGCCTGCCGTGCCGGCACCCGCCAGGGCGCGGGTGATGGCGTCGCTTTCGAAGGCGAGGGAAAGTGGGCACCTTCGCGAAATTCGGGCGGCGCGCGAGAGCGAAGATGAACACGCGGCCCTGTGGGAGGCGGCACTGCGCCGCCTGCATCCTTGGGCGGGCGATGCCCGGTTGCTGTCTGGGATTTCAGTTCCGAGCGCATCGCAAGTCAGCGCGTGGAAAGGGCGCTCGGCCGAACTTGCCAAGGCAAAGGCGGTGCTTTCGACACGCATTGCCGAGCATGAAGACGTCAAGACATTGCTCTCGAGCCGGATTGACATCTTTCGTTCCTCGGTGGACGTTCCGGACGACGAAACGGCGGCTGCGATCCGCCGCGAGCGGGATGAGGCCTGGCAAAGGCACAGAGGCGAGCTTGGCGGCGAAACCGCCGATCAGTTTGCAGTGGCCCTTGCTCGTGACGATGCAGCCGGGGTTGGCAGACTTGCCAACGCGCATGGACTTGCTGAAACGCGTGCAGCAAGGCGGAGCCTCGCTGAAACCGAAGCCGTACTCACGCGAGCGCGTGCTGCCATCGATGTGAACCGCCTGGAACATGAAGCCCTGGTGATAGAGATGGTGGCTTCGGCAAGTGATTTGCTCACGCATAGGGCGGAAATCTCCACCGAGCGGCTGATAGAACTGATCGAGGATCTCGCTGCAGCTCGCAAAGACGCTCTCGATGCCTGGGCGAGGATCGACATCGCCCGCAGGAAAGCCGAGCGTGCGAGCGACGACGGAGCGGTCGTATTGCTTGCGCTGGCTGGGGCACTGGAGAGCGTCGGCATTGCCCCGAACGCAGGTGACAGTCTCGAGACGGCAATTGCCATTGCCGACCAGTTCTTGGCGCGGCAAACCAGGATGGACGCCGAGCGGGCCGAAGCGTTCCGGACAGTAACTGCCAAGGAGGAGGAGCTCGCAACCAGGCGGCGCGCGGTCGAATTGGCGGAACGGCACGAGCAGGATTGGCTTCATGCCGTTGCCGAGACGGTTAGGGGAACATGGCTCGAGGGTAGTGTTTCAATACCGGGCCTTGGAAGCGTTCTTGACCAGTTGGCTCTTCTGTCTAAATCTCTCCAGGATCGCGAGGCACTGCAGCTTCGCGTCGACAAGATGCAAGCAGACCGGGCGAACTTCATCGTCGAAGTCGCAAATGCTGCAATCGAAGTGAACCATTCTGTGGATGATGACGATCCGGCGCAGCTCGTGGCGGCCCTTCAACAGCGCTTGGAACTTGCCGATCGCGCAAGGGAGAACAAGGCGAGCCTCGTCATTGAATTGGAGCGGTTGAAAGATATCAGGGAAAGCCTTGAGCAAGCGGCTGTGGCCCACGAACAAAAAAAGAGCGAAGTGCTTGAGATCTTCGCTGTCGAAACGCTCGCAGAAGTCATCGAGCGCGACGACCAGTTGCGCGAGCGGGACCGCTTGGGTGGTCAGGTGATCGAACTCGAGGAGAAGCTTTGCATCGAGCTCTCGGCTGAAAACACAAATCACGCACTGGCGGCCTTGGATGGTCTGGCGCCGGAATTCCTAGAGGTCGAAAAGGCCGATATCGAGCGGCGGCTTGCTGATTTCGACGTCCTCATCGAGGCGCAGCTCGTTCGGTTGACGCGGGCCGCCGACAGGCTGGATGCGATCGGTGGTGACAGTGCGGTCGCTCGCATCGATGCCGATCGTCGGACCATCCTGCTCGATATCGAAGAAAAGGCAGTCAGGTTCATCGAACTGAAGCTGGGCGTCATGGCTGCAACAAACGCCTTGCGCCTTTACCGTGACCGTCATCGCTCAAGCATGATGGCACGCGCCTCGGATGCCTTTGCGCTGATGACTAGAGGGCAGTATGTCGGCCTGACGACCCAGCCCGTAAAGGGTGGAGAAGTCCTCATTGCATTGCAGCGTGACGGGCAATCCAAGGTGGCCGACGCGCTCTCCAAGGGCGCGCGCTTTCAACTCTATCTGGCGCTGAGACTGGCCGGCTACTACGAGTTCGCGCAAATTCGCCCATCAGTGCCATTCATCGCCGACGACATCATGGAAACCTTCGATCATGTCCGGTCCGAGGAAGTGTTCAGGCTGTTTGGCGAAATGGCCAAGACCGGCCAGGTAATCTACCTCACACACCATCAGCACCTTTGCGAGATTGCCCGCGAGGTTGTGCCAGGTGTGAGAATCCATGAGCTCGCATCGTGAGGGCGAGTTGCCGACAGCCCGTTGTCGAAGCTGATAAAGCTAGCCGGCGCCATCGCGCCAGCAAATTGACTGCTCGTCGGAGGTGATCTGCCCCGGTTCCCGCTCACGCGGCGCTATGCTGAACCTCCTTAGGTCACCTTGTTGACCGATCGAGCCGGGCGCGAATTTGCTTCGTCATCGTCCCGGCATCTCCGTCCTGACGGACGTGCCGATGTCTGCGCTTTATGCGCTGCTCTTTTCGGATTGCATCGCTGCGGGCCAGCCGAGGGCAATTTTCTCTCCCGCCCGTTGCTCCCCAAGTGCTCGTAGGAGGCGTGCAAGGTCCGGGCGATCATCGCATTTCCCTACGGGCGGGCGCCACCTGGCTGGCAAAGACCGCCAGCAGCAGAGGCGCTTAGCTCCCAAGCGATCGAGATAAGGCGATCGTCGCGACGATTAACTGAAAACAAACTATGTCAGGCGAGATTGAAATTCCGCGGATAAGTAATGAGTACCGCGGCCGTTTCAGCTGCGTTCAGCCCAGCCCTCGCGGGGACAGGACTGCGTTGCAACATCTCCTCGGTTGGGTTGTCAGGCCAAGATGCCGCCGCGTCCATTGCGAGGGGCGATCATCCATGGCTCAATCGACACCGGCGCATGTTCCAGAACGCCCGCTGACCGTGCAAAGCACAGTAGAGCATTGCGAGCGCCATCTAGGTGAAGTCGCTCTTCACGGACCGCCTGGCAGGCACGATAGGCAGACTGATAGATCGGGCCGCGCCTGCTTTGAGGCCACGAGCCCAGGAAAGCCAATGCATCATCGATGCATTCAAGCTCGCGGATCGAGTTCTTGCCGTCACGTACGAAAATGGCGTGTTCGAAGGCTTGGACTTTCATGATTTTCTCCCTTGCCCGCTTATCACCGACGGGCTTGAACGCATTCCGTAGCGTCAATTTGGCAGAAAAGTGGCGGATTGACTCGCGGCGTCAACAAGGTCGCTCGACCAGTATGCCGGCCTCGCGACAAAAGTTCTCGTCAGACGCGCGACCTCAAGCAGGATCGAGCCTTCGGCTAAGCCCTGCAGCGCCTGTTCCGCGAGGTAAAAGAACCGGCCGCGTCGGTTGAACGGGCCAATCGCACAGGTGGCGATCTCACTGGTGGCCAAAACCACACCATGGTGCTCAATCTACGAAGAATGGTGCCGCGACGAATGCAGCACCCAACTCCAGCATGAAAATGAACAACAGGAGGCCTGGCATGCGCGCCTTCCAACGCTCACGCCAGGGCATTGCATCGAAGGCCTTTCTGATTTCTGCCTCGTAAGCTCGCTCGGTACGCTCTCCCACCCGCCCCCGCTCCTCCCTTTCAACCCGGCCCAGCCGGTCGGATCGGGGCTGGCCCTATGTGCCAGTGTCGCGTTTCTAACTGGCTGACAGCGTCGCGTCCCTAATCAGCTTTGACAGACGTCTGCAGAACTAGGCCTATTATGGAACTAGTGCTAGCGGAGACGGACACGTGACACTAACCAACCAGGACATCGTCGAGCTTACGGCGTGGCGGCGCAAACTGCACCAACATCCGGAAGTCTCAAACGAAGAGCAGCGGACCGCAGAAGAGGTCGTCAACTTCCTCGAGAATACGGGGCCGGACAGGGTGCTGACCAGCCTGGGTGGGCATGGGGTCGCGGCGGTCTACGAGAGTGGCATGGCAGGGCCAACTGTGATGTTTCGCTCGGAACTCGACGCGCTGCCTATCCATGAAGTTTCAGGCGCGGCCCATTCGTCACTCGTGCCAGGCAAATCGCACATGTGTGGCCATGATGGACATACCGCGATCCTGGCGGCGCTTGGGCGTCAGCTTGGCCGTAGGAGGCCCGCCCGAGGACGCGTCGTGCTGATGTTCCAGCCAGCGGAAGAAACCGGAAACGGAGCGGCCGGCGTCGTCGCCGATCCGCGCTTCGGTGAGATCGCGCCGGATTTCGCGTTTTCGTTGCACAATCTGCCTGGGGTGCCGCTAGGTGAGGTAAGGCTCAAATCTGGCGTAGTGAACTGTGCCTCGCGCGGCATGCGCATCATGCTGGCCGGGAAGACAGCCCATTCGTCGATGCCGGAGACCGGCGTTTCGCCAATGATGGCGGTAAGCCAGCTGATGCCGGCACTTCCTGCGCTTGGCAACGGAACCTTCGCAGATGACGATTTTAGCATGGTCACAGTCACCCATGCCACGATGGGCGAAGCCGTGTTCGGCATTGCGCCCGGACATGCCGAGGTCTGGGCAACATTGCGCACCAAGCGCAACGACCTCATGGCCAGCTTGTGTGCTGCCGCGGAAGCCCTTGTGACGAGCATTGCCGATAAGAATCTTTTGTCGGCTCAGTACGACTATCATGAGACGTTCGTTGCCAGCGTCAACGCACCGGAGGCGGTCGAGCAGCTGCGGCTGGCTCTCGATGAAGAGCGCATCGTGCACGCACAAGACAACCTGCCCATGCGTGCATCGGAAGACTTCGGTGTGTTTGGCCACAATGCAGCTTCGGCAATGTTCTTCCTTGGAGCGGGCGAGCAGCACCCGGCGCTACACAATCCAGATTATGACTTTCCAGACGACCTGATCCCGATTGGGTCAAGAGTATTCATGCGGACGCTGCGCAACCTCCTTGGCTGATGTGTATCAGAACATCAGTCGCTCCGCTGGAGCGCAGCATAGTGTCGGCCCCCATTTCTAACTACAGCCCCTCGGAGCGATCGAGCGCTGCGTATTCGCTCGCGAGGTAGTCTAGCAGGGCGCGTACCGAAGGCAGTAGTCCACGGCGTGACGGGAAGACCGCATGATCCCGACGCCGCGCAGTGCTGCGTGGCGCAGGCTCTGCGTGAGGGCCGCGCTCCGATTGAGTTGCTCAGGCAGGACATGGTGGGCGACGTCGAGTTGGTTGCGCGCAAGTACTCCAAAGCGCGGTGATTACCGCGATGGTGCTCTCCATGGATATCGGCCCGCGCGGGCTATCGACGCGCGCGTGGGCTGGCGAGCTGCTCCAGTGGGAGGGCCGTCTTGTACTTGACCTGCTTGAGGGCAAAGCTCGAGCGGATGTTGGCAACGCCGTGCGTCTTGGACAGGCGGTCGACGATGAAGTGCTGGAGCGCAACCGTGTCGCGCACGACGACGCGCAGCAGATAGTCGGAATCGCCGGTCATCAAATAGCACTCCATGACCTCGGGAAAGCCTGCCATCGCCGCCTCGAAAACATCGAGCAGCGCCTCGGTCTGCTTCTCCAGTGTCACCTGGATGAAGACGCTGACATCAGCGCCCAGCATCACCGGATCGAGCAGGGCGACGCGGCGGGTGATGACCCCCGTCTCGTCGAGGGCGCGCACGCGGGCAAGGCATGGGGAGGCCGACAGCCCGACGCGCGAGGCAAGCTCGGCGTTTGTCAGGCTGGCGTCCTCCTGGATTTCCGAGAGGATGCGCATGTCTATCGTATCAAAGTGCATATGCGGCATATCCTGCTGAACGAAGAAGTCTTTGCAGCAATATCTGCTGCATTTGGTGGAATTTGCAACACCTTCGGCAGGAAATGCCGGAGCCTTGCCGCTATCCTCGCGCGCAAGTGGAAACCCAAGGAGCTGGAGCGCCATCATGCTCACCAAGACCCAGTCCGCCCCCATCGGTGATGCCAGCGCCGGATTTGACGGCGACCCGCAGGAGACAGCCGACTGGCTGGCCTCGCTCGAGTCCTTGTTCGTCAGTTCGGGTGGCACGCGGGCCGAATTCATCCTCGGAGAACTCGACCGCAAGGCCAAGGAACTCGGTATCGTGCATGAGCCGCTGCCGTATTCCCCCTATCGCAACAGCATTTCGCTCGAAAAGCAGCCGCCGTTCCCAGGTGATCTTGGCATGGAGGAGCGCATCACCGCGATCATCCGCTGGAACGCGCTGGCGATGGTGGTGAAGGCCAACAAGGCCTACGGTGAACTCGGCGGCCACATCGGCAGCTATGCTTCTGCAGCGGAGATCTTCGAGGTTGGCTTCAACCACTTCTTTCGCGCCGACACTGGTGCGGGCGATGGGGACGTGGTGTTCTTCCAGCCGCATTCGGCGCCAGGCGTGTATGCCCGCGCCTATCTCGAAGGGCGGCTTTCGGAAGAGCATCTCCAGCATTACCGCCAGGAGATCGGTGGCACCGGCCTGTGCTCCTATCCGCACCCCTGGCTGATGCCCGACTTCTGGCAGGTGCCGACGGGGTCGATGGGCATCGGTCCGATCACCGCTGTCTACCAGGCCCGCTTCATGCGCTACCTCAACGACCGCAGCCTCGCCGATACCGAGGGCCGCCACGTCTGGGGGGTGTTCGGCGACGGCGAGATGGACGAGCCGGAATCGATCGCCGGCCTGTCGATCGCGGCGCGTGAAAAGCTCGACAACCTGACCTTCATCATCAACTGCAACCTGCAGCGCCTCGACGGCCCGGTGCGCGGCAATGGCCAGATCATCCAGGAACTGGAGAGCACCTTCCGCGGTGCGGGCTGGAACGTCATCAAGGTGCTGTGGGGATCGGAATGGGACGCGCTGTTCGCGCGCGACACCCAGCACGCGCTGCTCCGTCGATTTGCCGCCACCGTTGATGGCAAGTACCAGACACTCGGCGCCAAGGACGGAGCCTACAACCTGACCCACTTCTTCGAGGAGGATCCCGAGGTCAAGGCGCTGGTCGCCCATATGTCTGACAGCGACATCGACGCCCTGAAGCGTGGTGGCCACGATTTCCGCAAGCTGTTTGCGGCTTTCGAGGCGGCCAGGGCGACCAAGGGGCGGCCGACCGTCATCCTGGCCAAAACCAAGAAGGGTTTTGGCATGGGCGCCGCCGGCGAGTCGCGCATGACGGTGCACCAGTCAAAGAAGCTCGACGTCGACGCGCTGCTGGCTTTCCGCGACCGCTTTGCCTTGCCGATCAGCAACGAGCAGGCGGAGCAGGTCACGTTCTACAAGCCGGCTGAAGACAGCGCCGAGCTCAACTATCTCCGGGCGCGCCGCGAGGCGCTTGGTGGCTACCTGCCGGCGCGTCGCCGAACAGCCGATCAGGTGGCGATACCACCGCTGGCAAGCTACGCCGATTTCGCCCTAAATGCCGAGGGTAAGGAGATGTCGACGACCATGGCCGCGGTCAGGTTGCTTGGCAACATGATCAAGGACAAGGAGATCGGGCCGCGCATTGTGCCGATCGTCGCCGACGAGGCGCGTACCTTCGGCATGGCCAATCTGTTCCGCCAGGTCGGCATCTATTCGCCGGTCGGCCAGCTCTACGAGCCCGAGGATGCCGGCTCGATGCTGTATTACAAGGAAGCCAAGAACGGGCAACTGCTCGAGGAGGGTATCACCGAGGCCGGCGCAGTCTCGTCCTGGGTGGCTGCCGCCACGTCCTACAGCGTGCACAACCTCGCCATGCTGCCGGTCTACATCTACTATTCGATGTTTGGCTTCCAGCGTGTCGGCGATCTGATCTGGGCAGCGGCCGACCAGCGCTCGCGCGGCTTCCTGATCGGGGCGACGGCAGGCCGGACCACGTTGGCCGGCGAAGGCTTGCAGCACCAGGATGGATCGAGCCTTCTCGTTGCGTCGACCGTTCCAAACTGCCGCGCCTATGACCCGACCTTCGCCTATGAGCTGGCGGTCATTCTCGACCACGGCGCCCGCGCCATGATGGAAGAGGGCAGGGACGAGTTCTATTATGTCACTGCGATGAACGAGAACTACGCCCAGCCGTCGATGCCGGCAGGCGTCGAGTCCGACATCATCAAGGGGCTCTACCGGATCGCCAGCCACCAGCCCAAGAAGAGTGTCGGGCATGTTCGCCTGCTCGGTTCCGGCACCATCCTGCCGCAGGTGATCGAAGCAGCACAGGTGCTCGCCAACGATTGGGGCGTCGCCTCAGAGGTGTGGAGCGCCACCAGCTTTTCCGAACTGTCGCGCGATGCGCGGGAGGCGGAGCGTCACAACCGCTACAACCCGCTCGCTGAGCCGGCGGTCAGCCATCTCGCCAGCTGCCTGGCGGGCAAGGCGCCGATCATTGCGGCCACCGACTATGTCCGCGCCTATCCGCAATTGATTGCGTCATATGTCGAGGCGCCGTTCACAGCGCTCGGCACCGACGGCTTTGGTCGCAGCGACACGCGTGCCGCGCTGCGCGACTTTTTCGAAGTCGATCATCGTCACATCGCGGTGGCTGCCCTTGCAGCGCTTGCCGCCGAAGGTTCGGTGACGCGTCAGACGGTTTCCGATGCCATCGCCCGCTACGGTCTTGAAGTCGCGATCGATGCGCCTTGGCTGCGCTGATCCGGGTCGAGTTCCAGTTCTGAAAGAGTTGATATGAGCCAACAAATGGAAGTCAGGTTGCCTGACATAGGCGACTACAAGAATGTGCCGGTCGTGGAGTTCTTGGTGAAGCCGGGCGATGTGGTGGCGGTCGAAGACCCGCTGATGACGGTTGAATCCGACAAGGCGACGATGGAAATCCCGGCGCCTTTCGCCGGAACCGTCAGAGAGTTCGCAGTGGCGATCGGCACCCGCGTGTCGCAGGGCGCGCTGCTGCTGATGATCGATGCCACCGCGCCTACCATGGCGCCTTCGGCAGCCACGCCAGAAACCAAAAAGACCGAAACCGCTCCCGCGGCTCCACCCGTTAGGGCAGAACCGCCGGCGGCAGCGAGGGTGGTACCGGAAGCACCAATGGCGAGCACTTTGCCAGCGCTCACGACGGAGACCGCTGCCGGCGCCCATGCGACGCCGTCGGTGCGCGCCTTCGCCCGCGAGCTTGGCGTCGAACTAGGCACGGTCAAGCCTTCCGGCGCAAAGGGCAGGATACTGCGCGACGACATCACAGCGCATATCAAGGAGCGCCTCGCCGGAGGCTCCCCGCTGCAGGTGCCCGGTTCCGGCATCGGCGCCGGCCTGCCGGCCTGGCCTGCGGTCGACTTCGAGAAGTTCGGCCCCATCGAACGCCAGCCGCTGTCGCGCATTCAGAAGATCTCGGGCGGCAATCTCACCCGCAACTGGCTGACCATTCCGCACGTCACCAACTTCGACAAGGCCGACGTGACCGGCCTCGAGGAGTTCCGCAAGGAACTCAATGCCGCCAACAAGGACGCCAAGGTGACGATGGTCGCCTTCGCGATCAAGGCGTCGGCGCTGGCGCTCAAGGCATATTCGCGCTTCAACGCCTCGCTCGACGGGGAAGAGCTGGTGCTCAAAAACTACGTCCATATCGGCTTTGCCGCCGATACGCCCAAGGGGCTGATGGTCCCGGTGATCCGCGACTGCGACCGCAAGGGCGTTCTCGAGATCGCAACGGAGATGCGCGCGCTCGCCGACAAGGCCCGCGGCGGCGGGCTGTCGGCCGCCGACATGCAGGGAGGATGTTTCTCGGTGTCGTCACTTGGCGGCATTGGCGGGGCAGGCTTCACACCGATCATCAATGCGCCCGAAGTGGCGATCCTCGGCGCCGGTCGCTCAGCGATGGAAGCCATTTGGGACGGCAAGGCCTTCCAGCCAAAGCTGATCATGCCGGTCTCCCTGTCGTGGGATCACCGCGTCGTCGATGGCGTTGCCGCGGCCAGGTTCCTTGGCCACATCGCTGCCCTTCTGGGCGATTTCCGCCGCGCGATCGTTTGAGGCGAAGATGAGCATCACCGAAATCAGGGTGCCCGAAATGGGCGACTTCAAGGATGTCGCCGTCATCGAGGTGCACATCAAGCCGGGCGACGACGTCGCCCTCGACCAGACACTGATCGTGCTCGAATCCGACAAGGCCTCGATCGACGTGCCGTCGCCCTTGTCTGGGCGCATCGCCTCGGTCGAACTGGCCATCGGCCAGCGCGTTTCCAAGGGCGCGCTGATCGCCGCCGTGGAAGCGGCAGCGGGCGGAGGCGAAGCCAAGCCTGCGGCCATTCATGAAGCGCCGGCCGCGGCTGCGAAACCGATCGTGGCAGGCACGCCATCACCTGCCGCGGGTGCCGCGCCCGATTGCGACGTGCTGGTGATCGGCGGTGGACCGGGCGGTTATTCCGCCGCCTTCCGCGCCGCCGATCTCGGACAACGCGTGATCCTGGTCGAGCGCGACGCGACGCTCGGCGGTGTGTGCCTCAATGTCGGCTGCATTCCGTCCAAGGCGCTGCTGCATGTCGCCGCCGTCAAGGAGGAAGCCGAGCGTCTTGGCGATCACGGTGTTGTCTTCGATACCCCGACCGTCGATCTCGACAAGCTGCGCAGCTTCAAGGCCGGTGTCGTCACCAAGCTCACCGATGGGCTGAAAGTCATGGCGCGGCTGCGTAAGGTCGAGGTGGTCAGGGGCACGGCGACGTTTGCCAACGCCAATGCGCTCGACATCGCCCTGTACGACGGCGCAAGCCGCAGGATCGTCTTCGCCAAGGCAATCGTCGCCGCAGGCTCGATGCCGGTCAGGCTGCCGTTTCTGCCCGATGATCCACGGATCGTCGATTCCACCGGGGCGCTTGAACTGCCGTTCATCCCCGAACGCATGCTGGTCATCGGCGGGGGCATCATCGGGCTTGAAATGGCCACCGTCTACAGCGCGCTCGGCGCGTGCGTCGACTTGGTCGAGCAACTCGACAGACTACTGCCCGACGTTGACCGCGACGTAGTCGAGACCTGGCGCAAGCGTAACGCCCATCGTTTCGATGCCTTGCTGGTCGGCGCGCGCGTCGACAGCGTGGTCGCTGAGAAGGATGAGCTCGTTGTGACGACGAGCGGTGAGGGGGCGGGGGTGCGACGCTACGACCTGATCCTGCAGGCGGCGGGTCGGCGCCCGGCAGTTGAGGCACTGCAACTCAACGCCGCCGGCGTCACGTTCGACGCCAAGGGCTTCATCGAGGTCGATGCGCAGATGCGCACCCGCAACCAGAACATCTTTGCCGTCGGCGATGTCACCGGCAATCCCATGCTGGCGCACAAGGCGGTGCACCAAGGCCATGTCGCTGCCGAGGCGGCAACCGGGCTCAAGAGTTTCATGGACGCCAAGGTCGTGCCGTCGGTCGCTTATACCGACCCGGAGATTGCCTGGGTCGGTATGACTGAGGACGCGGCAAAGGCGGAGGGCCGCGCTGTCGAGGTCGGCAAATTCCCGTGGGCAGCGTCTGGCCGGGGCATTGCCAATGGCGCCGATTATGGCCTCACCAAGCTGGTGTTCGACAAGGAAACTCACCGCATCATCGGTGGCGCTATCGTCGGCCCGGCTGCCGGTGATATGATCGGCGAGATCTGCCTGGCAATCGAGATGGGAGCCGATGCCGTCGATATCGGCAAGACGATCCATCCGCATCCGACGCTCGGCGAGACCATCGGCATGGCCGCCGAAGTTGCCGAAGGCGTTTGCACCGACCTGCCGCCGGTGAGAAAGAAGCGCGTCAGCCTTGCTTAGCGGAGCTCTGCTGGGCGGCGTGGGCCTGGTTCTCATGGACAAAGATACGAGCGGCAAGCCTCCCAACCTTATCGCCTTCCACCGACGCAGCGTACTGAGGAGCTTCGCAAGGGTTCGTGCGTATCCGCGCGAGCCGGTAATGCATGTCCGGCCGCGACCTTTTCCAGGCTTGAGGTCGCGGCAAAACGCGGCGTGTCAAGGCGCTGAGGATCGGCGTGGACCTCCTCGCAACGGCTTGCGAAGCCGCAGTCTGTTTCACCTTGTGCAACTGCTGCGCGTTCTCGCGGCACTTGGATCCCAGTATCCCCGTCGCTTCTTCATCGTTTCCAGACGTCTCAGGGCTCTATGAGCCTCGTCGGGTCCATCGAAGGTTTCGATCATGGCTTGTCCGTTGGTGCCAATTCGCCCCCAGTTTCGAATGACCGACAGGCCGCCAAACAACGTCGGCTGGAGCGTCAGGCTGTAGAACCGGCGCATGTTCAGGGCCGGGTCGATGCGGTGCAGATGAATGTCGTCTGAGGTGATGCCCATAGAGATAGAGTCTCTCTGCGAACACGCGTCAGGTCTAACAACATGTTTGAATCGATCCGCCATGATCGATTCACTACGGTAATGCGTTTGCAGTCGATAATGCGGGCCACTGTGTCCGTGCACCACTACCTTAGGGATCATGAGCACTGTGTTCGAACCATTCGACAAGAGCGCAATTGGAGTGGACACTCGCGCATGTGTAAGTTCCCCAGTGATGGCGAACAGTCACTCGCTCATGCTTCGTCTTCTCTCCAATGGTATCTGTTTCTGTCGACGCAAGCCGTCATGTCATCACGCCGGAACCAGACAGCGCGTCCGCATCGGAGCGGCAAATTGCCAGCGGTAAAAATGATCTGCTCATCCGAGCGCATGCGCATGACCTCGTCCGGTAGGATCAGGGGGCGTCGGTATAGGTGCTTTGATCGTGATCGCGACGATCCTGACGTCTGGCTGGTGCGGCTCACCTGGTCAACTTCGACAGTAGTGTCGCCGCAGCGCCGTGAGATATAGTCGGCAGTATCTGGATCGTTGATCGCCGCGAAGCTGATCCACGACGCGCTCTCGAACCATTTGCTCGTAGCATCCCGACCGCCATAGGCCTCGCGCATCTGCCCGATAGACTGAAAGATCATCATAAGCGTCAGGCCGTATTTGCGCCCGGCATCGCGTGCTGTTTCGAGTATGCTGAGATAACCGAGCCGGGCGACCTCATCGAGCATGAACAGCGTCTTTGATGCGACATTTCCTTTTCGATTGTAGATCGCATTCATAAGTGCGCCGATGATGACACGGGCGAGGCCGGGATGCGCACCCAGAACCTTGAGGTCGAGCGCAATGAAGAGGTCGGTGCCACCGTTTGCCAGGTCGTCGGTTGTGAATGCATCGCCTGAGACCAGCGCCGCATAGTTCGGATAGGAGAGCCAGTGAGTTTCCTTCACGGCATTGGCGTAAACCCCGGAAAATGTCTCCGGGGTCATGTTCACGAATACGGCAACGTTCTCCTTCACAAAACCGGATGCTGACTGCTGATGGATTTGTGTGAGACGTTCTCGCAGTTTCGGCTCGGGCTCGGAAAGGTTGATGCGCACCTGCCTAAGGGTCTGGTCTCTTGGTCCTGTATGTCCCGACAGACAGACATCGGCAATCAGCGCGGTGAGAAGCTGCAGGGCGGAGGCGCGGAAAAAGTCGTCTCGCGCGGAGGGTTGTCGCCGATTGTCGGTCATGACCCAGGTCGCGACCGCGACAATGTCCTCTTCTTTCGTAGCTCCAAATCGACCGATCCAGTCGAGGGCGTTGAAGCCAGTAGCGGAGTTGGCGGGATCGAGCACGACGACATTGCGGCCGGCTTTGCGGCGATGTTCTATCACCATCGGCGCAACCTCCAATGACGGATCAAGTACTACCAGGCCGCCATCCCATTTGAGTGCGGTGGGGATTGTTACCGAAGTGGTTTTGAAGCCGCCGGAACCGGCAAAGGCGATGCCGTGACCCGAACCGAAGGATCCATCGAAGCAGAGCAGTGGTGAACGCCCACCTGCGCCCCAACTCTCCTTACTTTGGGCGCGAAATGCCATTGCCGACACGCTGTCACGATCGACGCGATAGCGCTCTCCAACGACGATCCCGCCAGTATCCGGAAAGAGCCGTTGGGCGTCCCGCATGCTCATCCATTCGGCTTCGCCATGTACTGCCCGTTTACCGCGAATGCGGAGTGGGGAGCCTCTCAGGAATGCGCTGTTGCCTTTGACGGCGACACGAAGCGCAAAGAAGCCTGTGAGCAGGGCCATGAGCGCGCCAAACATGGCGGCGGGATCGGCCAACGATAGTACTGAGTGTCCGGCTGCCGAGAGAGCGGAAAGCCTGATCGCCTCGCGGGCTGCGGCCATGAAAACTGCCACCGCACTTCCCGTCGCAACGCTCCAGCCGGCGGCTTTGACGTGTACGGCACCTGCTGCTGCGAAGAGAAAGAAGACGCCAACAGTTCCCGACAAGACATAGGGCAAGGCTGGCCCGATACGGCCGAGCATCAGACGCACGTCGCCGTTTGTTGCGAGCGCAGTCAGCCGCTGTTCGGCGCCGTTGGCGCCGAACAGCGTAACGACCATCAGTGTTGCGGGCACGGTGGCAAGCAAAAGCCTATTCGCTGTCATGGCCGGATGCCTCCGCGACAATCTTCTCGATCCTGGATCGCTCGGTTTTGTATTTGTTCAGCCGTCGTGCATCGAGCAGCAGGCCAAGGCGGCCCATTTCGATCTTGTCTCATATGTCCTTCTTGCTGGCTTCCGAACTGGGCACTCGCGACATGCGCTCAAGCCTCATCATTGCCGCCCGCAGCCGGGCCAGCCGTGACCGACGTGCGGTCCGACCTGATGGCGCTGGCCGCCTTTCTTCCGTGTGATCTTTCGTTGTCTTGGCGAAACCTCCCGGCCAATTCCTCTAGTCCCGCCAGCAACTCGCCTTCTTCGGTCTCGATCTCACCAAGCCCGGCCCTGAGTGCGATCCGGCCAATGCGCTCTGCCTCGCGCGTTTCTGCTTGTCTCAATTGCTCCTGCAGGCGGGCGATCTCTTCCCTGATCTTCGATGACGGCCTTTTCATTCTGATAGCCTCTTCCCTTGTTCTGGATTGAGCAAAACGCCAGACGAGGATCGACGGGGAGGGTGCGAAGCACATCCCCGTTTATTGTGCAGTCGGCTGTGCCGACACTGTCGACGATGATCCCGCCGTTCGAAAGAAGCGGCCAAGGGCGCAATTATACGTCGCTGACGCGACGCCTTGCTCAACGGCCTGCCCAGCAGCCGCTCCTGACGAACGCCCGAGTGTCCGTTCGCTATCCAGGAGCAATCTCTGCCGTGGCCGTCCCGCATTTTTCCGTCAGCATTGTCAGCCGCGGTGACGGCCGCAGCGCGGTGCTGTCTGCCGCCTACCGCCATTGCGCGAAGATGGAGTACGAACGCGAAGCGCGCTCGGTCGATTACACACGCAAGCAGGGGCTGCTCCATGAGGCGTTTTTGGTGCCGCCCGATGCACCGCTATGGCTGCGCAGCCTGATTGCCGACCGCTCGGTGGCGGGTGCTGCGGAAGTCTTCTGGAACAAGGTCGAGGCGTTTGAGAAACGCTCGGACGCCCAGCTTGCCAAAGACATCACCATTGCCTTGCCGCTGGAGCTTAAGGCAGAGCAGAACATCGCCCTCGTCCGCGATTTCGTCGAACGACACATCCTCGCCAAGGGCATGGTTGCGGACTGGGTCTATCATGATGCGCCAGGTAATCCGCATGTCCATCTGATGATGACACTGCGGCCGCTGACCGAGGACGGGTTTGGGTCCAAGAAGGTTGCTGTCATCGGTGAGAATGGCGAGGTCTTGCGTAACGCCGCCGGCAAGATCGTCTATGAGCTTTGGGCCGGCGGGATGGACGACTTCACTGCCCTTCGCAATGCCTGGTTCGAGATCCAGAACCAGCATCTGGCACTTGGCGGGATCGACCTGCGCGTTGATGGCCGCTCTTATGCCGAGCGCGGCATCGATCTCGTCCCAACCACCCATATCGGGGTCGGCGCCAAGGCGATCCAGCGCAAGTCAGCGCGTGAAGGCCATGAGATGTCGCTCGAGCGGATCGATTTGCTCGAGGCACGGCGCCAGGAGAATGCGAACCGGATCCTGAAGCGGCCCGAGATCGTGCTCGATATCGTTTCGTCGGAAAGAAGCGTCTTCGACGAACGCGACATCGCAAAGATCCTGCATCGTTATGTCGACGATGCCGGCACGTTCCAGCAGCTGATGGTGCGCATTCTGCACAGCCCTGAGGCATTGCGTATCGAGCGCGAGGGCATTGACCTTGCGACGGGAGCGAGGATCCATTCCCGCTACACGACGCGCGAGCTGATCCGCATCGAAGCCAAGATGGCGAAGCAATCGCTGTGGCTGTCACAGCGCACAACACATGGCGTTCGAGATGAAGTGCTGGACAGCGTGCTTTCGCGTCATTCGCAGCTGTCGCAGGAACAGCGTGTCGCCATTGAGCATGTCGTGGACAAGGCGCGGATCGCAGCTGTCGTCGGTCGCGCCGGGGCAGGCAAGACCACGATGATGAAGGCAGCACGCGAGGCGTGGGAACTGGCCGGTTATCGTGTTGTCGGTGCTGCCCTTGCCGGCAAGGCAGCGGAGGGGCTCGAGAAGGAAGCAGGCATCGTCAGCCGCACGCTGGCGTCGTGGGAGCTGCGCTGGAAACAGGGCAGGGACATGCTCGACAAAAGCACGGTGTTTGTTGTCGACGAGGCCGGCATGGTTGCCTCAAAGCAGATGGCACTGGTCGTCGAAGCGGCAACCATGGCCGGCGCAAAGCTTGTGCTGGTGGGTGATCCCGAGCAACTCCAGCCGATTGAAGCAGGTGCTGCGTTTCGGGCGATCGTTGACCGCATCGGCTACGCTGAACTCGAGACCATCTACCGCCAGCGCGAAGAGTGGATGAGAGCCGCTTCGCTCGACCTGGCGCGCGGCCGCGTCGCAAAGGCGCTCGGGGCTTATGGCGAGCACGGCAGGGTATGTGGGTCAGAGCTCAAGGCACAGGCGATCGCCAGCCTGATTGCCGACTGGAACAGCGACTACGATCCCACGAAGACAACACTGATCCTAGCGCATCTTCGCCGCGACGTGCGCGAGCTCAATCGCCTGGCGCGCGACAAGCTCGTCGAGCGCGGGATTGTCGGCGAGGGACATGCCTTCCGCACCGAAGACGGTCTTCGTCAGTTCGACGCTGACGACCAGATCGTCTTCCTCAAAAACGAGACTTCGCTCGGGGTGAAGAACGGCATGATCGGCGGTGTCGTCGAAGCCGCACCAAACAGGATCGTTGCGGGTATCGGCGAGGGTGAACATCGCCGGCTGGTCACAGTCGAGCAACGCTTCTACCCCAACATCGATCATGGCTATGCGACCACGATCCACAAGTCGCAAGGCGCGACCGTCGACCGGGTCAAGGTGCTGGCCTCTCTCTCGGTGGATCGGCATCTGGCCTATGTCGCAATGACCCGGCACCGCGAGGACATGGCGCTCTATTACGGGCGGCGCTCCTTCGCCAAGGTTGGAGGGCTCAATCACATTCTGTCGCGAACGAATGCCAAGGAAACCACGCTCGATTACGAGCGCGGCACACTCTACCGGCAGGCACTGCGCTTTGCCGAAAACCGTGGGCTGCGCATATCGCGTGTTGCCCGCACGCTGGTTCGTGACCGGCTCGACTGGATGCTGCGCCAAAGGCAAAGGCTTGCCAATCTGGCGCAGCGATTACGTACCAGCCCCGAGCGCCTCGGCCTGTTCCAGCGCCCCTCAATACAAACCTGGAAAGAGGCCGAACCGATGGTCGCCGGCACCAAGGTGTTTGCCCAATCGCTGGCCGACGTCGTCGAGGAGAAGCTGCTGGCCGATCCGGCTCTGGCAAAGCTGTGGGAGGAGATGTCGACGCGCTTTCGCTACGTCTTCGCCAATGCGGAGGCCGCCTTCCGGGTGATGGACTTCAATGTGCTTCTCACAGACCCCAAGGCGGCGCGACAGACGCTCGATCGGCTGGTCGGCGAGCCGGCATCGATCGGAGCACTGAAGGGGCGGACGGGCCTTCTCGCGTCAAAAGCCGACAAGGAGGCGCGTCGTGTTGCCGAGGTCAATGTGCCGGCGCTGAAGCGCGACATCGAGCGTTATCTCAAGCTGCGCCAGGTTGCTGCCGAAAGGATCGGGACCGAGGAGCAGGCGCTGCGTCATCGAGCTTCGATCGACATCCCGGCGCTGTCACCGAATGCGAGGTCGGCGCTTGAAAAGATCCGCGAGGCCATCGATCGCAACGATCTTCCAGCTGCTCTCGCCCATATCCTCGACAACCGCGAGGTGAAGCTTGAGATCGACAACTTCAACCGCGCCGTCACCGAACGGTTCGGCGAGCGGAGCTTGCTTACCAACGCAGCCAGGGAGGCATCGGGCACGCTCTTCGACAAGGCCGCCGAGGGCCTTCGACCTCTCGAGCGCGAGAAGCTGCGTCAGGCCTGGCCGGTGATGCGCGCGGCCCAACAGATCGCTGCCTATGCGCGTACCACGCAGACATTGAAGCAGACCGAGCAGTTACGGATGGCGCAGCGCCAGAGCATGGCGTGGAAACAATGAGGCGCAGGCGCATCACAACCGTTCTCGGCATTGCCGCAGTAGGCACGGCAGCGCTTGCCATGATCGGTTGGATAGGGGGCTACAGGGTCAACCTGACTTCGAGCGCGGCAATCGGTCTCTGGCGCATCGAGGCGATGGAACGCCCTGTGTCCATTGGAGACGTGGTCTTCATCTGCCTTCCGGCCGCAGGGGTGTTCAAGGATGCGTTCGATCGTGGCTATCTACGCCGCGGCCTTTGCCCCGGCGGCCTGGCGCCGCTGCTCAAGACCATCGTGGCCGTTCCTGGCCAGCGCGTCCGGATCGGCGAGGATGTGATCATCGATGGCAGGCCGCTTGCTGCATCGCGCATCCGTCACAAGGACGGCCAGGGTAGGGCAATTACCGCCTTTGGCGGGGGCACCGTGCCGCCCGGCTACCTCTTCCTCCACTCATCCATGGCGAACTCATATGACTCTCGATACTTCGGGCCGATCCCCGCAGCCGGCCTCCTCGGCCGCGCCAGTCCGATCATCACCACCTTCTATCCCTGACGTTTTGCGTGGCGTTACGCTGATAGTGGCTGCAGTGTTAGTCGGTGGTGTCGCATGGAGCGGCAATCTGCTGACCTTGCCGCTCGCCTTTGCCTTTCCGGCGCTATGGGCCTGGTCGCCGTCTCGCCTAAATGCGGCTCAGGTATCGCTAGGATATTTCCTCGCAGCCTCGCGTGGTCTACCGCAAGGCGTTGCCACCTACTATGCATCCGATCTCTGGCCCGGCCTGTTACTTTGGATCGTCGCTTCGTTCTCTTTCATTGGCGTGCATGCGGCGGTGTGGACTGGGCAGCGGGGACGTGCGAGGTCGGTGCGCTATCTGGTGGCGGCGGTGCTGATGGGGCTGCCGCCCTTCGGCATCATCGGGTGGGCACATCCGTTGACGGCGGCGGGTGTTCTGTTTCCGGGGTGGGGATGGTGGGGCCTCTCTGGGGCGGCCGCTGGCCTCGCGATGATGACATCGCGGTTCTGGCCAGCTGCCGCCATCGCCCTGGGGGCGTTCTGGTTCTGGTCCGCCGCTACATGGACGCATCCCGCCCCACCGAATGGGTGGAAGGGCGTCGATCTCGAACTGGGACAAAGCTTGGGGCGGGACGGCTCGCTCGACCGCCACAGTGACTTGATCGCAAGGGTCCGGCTGAAAGCGCGCGAGGGAAGCCGTGTCATCATTCTTCCCGAAAGCGCGCTCGGCATCTGGACCCCTACTATAGAGCGGCTCTGGCGCGCAGGGCTGGATGGCAGCGATGTTTCCGTAGTCGCTGGAGCGACAATGGTCGATGCGCAAGGCTACGACAATGTGATGGTCGCAATATCGGCCGAGCGTGCTCACGTCCTTTATCGAGAGCGCATGCCGGTTCCGGTCTCGATGTGGCAGCCTTGGCTTGCATGGACGGATCAGGGCGGAGGAGCGCGGGCGCACTTCTTTGCTAATCCTGTGGCCGAGCTGGGAGGTCGAAGGATTGCCGTGTTGATCTGCTACGAGCAGCTCATCTTCTGGCCCATCCTGCAGTCGATGCAGTATTCGCCGGAAGTTGTCATCGCCGCCGGCAATGGCTGGTGGACGGCTGGCACTTCAATTGTCGCAATCCAGAAAGCCAACGCTGCATCCTGGGCCCGGTTGTTCGGCGTTCCCTTCGTGGTCGCATTCAACCTTTAAGCAGAGGGCGAGAAAGCGCCTGTCGCCGCCCACAGGCGATATGCAAGCGAGTCATCGCCTTTTACGAGAGCATTAAGGTGACCGTCAGCACCGGAGACAAGGAGGTGGATGCGCGCGTTCGCGAACTTGCGAAGCCGCGCCGCGTATCCATAACTGCGAGGCGTGTCGAGACGCTTTCGCCGGTGACATACGGCCCAAAAGAAGACAGTTGCTCGCTTGAAGACCGCCTTCAGCGGCTTCTCAGTAGGCTCGACAAATTTTGCCGCGAGCGGCGTTGTCACGTGAGTAGGCCCGGATAGCCTGTGGACGCAGATGCTGAAAGGGCGGCAGGAACCGTTGGGCGGTGCCGTAGCGAAGGTCCAGAACCACCCTCCGCTTCATCAGTGAGGCCTGCCGCGAACCCTCCCGGCGGGCCTTCGCTATAGGGACTGGGCTGGACATGGCCACTCTCCGCCCAATGGTTGCAACCAGCCTGCCAGGATGCCCAGTTGCGTCGCCTAGGCGGGTTGGACAGCAATTGAGAATGAAGATTGTGCATTGGGTTGACCAAGTCCCAAGCCAGTGACGCCGGTAAAAGTGCTGGGGAACTGAACGCAGGCCTTTTGGCATATGACAAGGTTGCGGCCGCAACTGGAGCCCTGTCAGACATGCCGGCAATTGCTCTGAAGGCACCGAAGCGTATGGTCGGGCGCCCGGCCGCTTTCGGCGGAAACAGCTCGGCTCAAGCCGTTAATCAGCACAGGTTTTGGCCCACCTCTTAGTCAATGAGGTTGGGGCCATGGTGCGCATGGGATGCGATTTCAGTTTGGCGACGGGCAAACTTTCGACCGCGTCAGGAAGCGCTTCTCCCGACCATTGTCGAGCGAGAACATGCCGCCGCGGCCGGGAACGACGTCGATGATGAGGTCAGTGTGTTTCCAGGCCTCGAATTGCGAGGCGCCGATGTAAACAGGCGTTTCGCCAATTGTTCCGAGCAGCACATCGTTGTCGCCGAGGATGAAGTCGGAGCGCGGGTAGCACATGGGCGACGAGCCATCGCAGCAGCCGCCGGACTGGTGGAACAGCACTGGACCGTGGTCGGCGATGATCTCAGCCAAGAGGGCTTCCGCGTCTGCCGTCGCCGAGACCTTTCCCAAAGATGGTTTGTCGAACATTCCGCTCCTCCCGGTGACAACAGGGCGACGCGACTGTTGAGGCCGCGTCGCCGATTCAGCCTTGGGAGGCGATCAGAAGAATCCGAGCTTCTTCGGGCTGTAGCTGACCAGCATGTTCTTGGTCTGTTGGTAGTGGTCGAGCATCATCTTGTGCGTCTCGCGCCCGATGCCCGACTGCTTGTAGCCGCCGAAGGCCGCATGCGCCGGATAGGCATGATAGCAATTGGTCCACACGCGACCGGCCTGGATGGCGCGACCGAAGCGGTAGAGCCGGTTGGCTTCGCGACTCCAGATGCCGGCACCGAGGCCGTAGAGCGTGTCATTGGCGATCGACAGCGCCTCGTCGTCGTCCTTGAAGGTGGTGACCGCGACCACAGGGCCGAAGATCTCCTCCTGGAAAATGCGCATCTTGTTGTGGCCCTTGAACACAGTCGGCTTGACGTAATAGCCACCGGCGAGATCGCCGGGCAGATGCGCGCGCTCGCCGCCGGTCAGAACCTCAGCACCTTCCTGGCGGCCGATGTCCATGTAAGACAGGATCTTTTCCAGCTGCTCGGACGACGCCTGCGCGCCGATCATGGTCGCCGGGTCGAGCGGGTCGCCCTGAACGATCGCCTCGACACGCTTCAGCGCCCGCTCCATGAAGCGGTCATAGATCTTCTCATGCACCAGGGCTCGGCTCGGGCAGGTGCAAACCTCGCCCTGGTTGAGCGCGAACATGACGAAGCCTTCGATCGCCTTGTCGAAGAAGTCGTCGTCTTCGGCTGCGACATCCTGGAAGAAGATGTTCGGCGACTTGCCGCCAAGCTCGAGCGTCACCGGGATCAGGTTCTGGCTGGCATATTGCATAATCAGCCGGCCGGTCGTCGTCTCGCCGGTGAAGGCAATCTTGGCGATGCGCGGGCTCGATGCCAGCGGCTTGCCGGCTTCGAGGCCGAAGCCGTTGACGATGTTCAATACGCCTTCCGGTAGCAGGTCACCAATCAGGTCGACCCAGAGCATGATGGAGGCGGGGGTCTGCTCGGCCGGCTTCAGCACCACGCAATTGCCGGCGGCAAGTGCCGGCGCCAGCTTCCAGCAGGCCATCAGCAATGGGAAGTTCCACGGGATGATCTGGCCGACGACGCCGAGCGGTTCGTGGAAATGGTAGGCAACAGTGTCGTCGTCGATCTGCGACAGACTGCCTTCCTGGCTGCGCAGTACGCCGGCGAAATAGCGGAAATGGTCGATGGCCAGCGGGACGTCGGCGGCGGTCGTCTCGCGGATCGGCTTGCCGTTGTCCCAGGTCTCGGCCAGCGCCAGCAGGTCGAGATTTTCCTCCATACGGTCGGCGATGCGGTTGAGCATCAGCGCGCGAGCGGCCGGGCTGGTCCTGCCCCAGGCGTCCTTGGCTTTATGGGCGGCGTCGAGCGCTGCCTCGATGTCGGCGGCGTCGGAGCGGGCGATCTCGCCGAGCGGCCGGCCGGTTACCGGCGAGATGTTCTCGAAATAGCGGCCCGACTTCGGCGCCACCCACTGGCCGCCGATGTAGTTGTCGTAGCGCTTGGCGAAGGGCACCTTGGCGGTGCGCGAAAACTCTACCTTGTTCATGAACTTCCTCCCGAGAAGCAACGCCGCAGGATGCAGCGCGTCGGAAGGAGCGTCGGAGAATTTCGCGTCCGTGTCAGCCAGGGCAGGAGAGGTCGCGGCCCTGAACTGTCGCAGAACTGCGACAGTTCAGGGCGACAACGTCAATGTGTGCGGCGCATGCCTAGGCGATTGAGCTTGCGGTGCAGGGTGGCGCGCGAAATGCCGAGCTGCTGGGCCGCGGCGGAGACATTGCCGTCGGCGCGGGCAAGCGCCCGGTGAAGGGCCGCGCGTTCGGCTTCGTCGAGGTCTTCTGCCGCATGCATGCGGCCGCCAACAATGTCGGCCACGGGAAGCCGCCGCTCAAGCCTTTCCCTGGTGATGCCATAGGTCAGGCGCGCCTGTCTGGTCGCGCCGATGACCAGGTCATCGGTATCGACGGCGATCATACCGCCCGGGCTGCGCTCGACTTCAGGGGGCAGGATGATGCGGGCATGGGGGAAGGCGAGGCGGAAATTTTCGGCTTCGATGCGACGGGCGGCGTCGCCGACGGCAAGCGCGATCAGGTTGACGAAACCTTCGGTCAGGTCGGCCCGGCAGGACGATACATCAAGGGCCGCCGCGACATTGCCCTGATGGTCGTAGATCGGGGCCGTGGTGCAGGAAAGTGCCGTGTTGCGCGACAGGAAGTGTTGGCCGCGATGGATGGTCAGCGGCCGCTGCTCGACCAGGCTGGTGCCAATTGCGTTGGTACCCTCGCTTTCCTCGCTCCAGACGGTACCTGTCCACAGGCCCCAGTCATGAAAGGTCTCGTCATCGGCGACCGCTCCGCGGCGCTCGACCGGCACACCGTCGCGGTCGGCCAGGAGCACGCAGCACCCGACCCCGCCGACGGCGAGATAGAGCCGGTCGAGGCTGGCCTGGGCTGCTGATATCAGCGGCTCGATGCGCAGCCGGGCCAGCGACAGCTCGGCCTGGGTCAGCCGCTCTGGCGGGCTTCGGTGCGTCGGGTCGAGACGGTGCTGCGACGAACGCTGCCATGACGCGACAAGAGCCGAGCGCGCAGCGTCGCTCGACTTCAACGCCGCCTGGACCTTGTCGGCATGCTCGACGATTGCGGTGCCTCTCATCCTCTCCTCCGACGGTAGTCTGCACCCCTTCTTGCGGTTCCCGCGCAGTCGTCGCCTGCTTCCGCGCTTTGGTCAATTAGCCCTTAGACCCAGACAGACAGGCAGGCAGGCCGGCAAGCGGAGAAGCTCGCCGGCCTGCAGTGGTTGGACGTCAGGACTTGTGATGGACGTCCTGCAGCCCGTAGACCTCAGTGGCGATGCCTTCCTTGCGCGCCTTGATCTGCAGGGAGAGATACTGCGAATAGTGCCGGGACTGGTGAAGGTTGCCGCCGTGGAACCACAGCGCTTCCTGCTGTGTCGGTTTCCACATGTTGCGTTGCTCGCCTTCCCAAGGACCGGGATCCTTGGTCGTGCTGGAGCCGAGCCCCCAGCATTTGCCGACCTTGTCAGCGACTTCCTGGCTGATCAGGTCTGCGGCCCAGCCGTTCATCGAGCCGTAGCCGGTCGCATAGACGACGAGGTCAGCCTCAAGTTCGCGGCCGTTTTCGAGCACGATCGAGGTTTCGGTCAGTTTCTCGACGCCGACGCCGCTGACCAGCTTGATCCGGCCGTCGGCGACCAAGTCGCAGGCGCCGACGTCGATGTAGTAGCCGGAGCCGCGCCGGAGATACTTCATGAACAGGCCTGACTCGTCATCGCCGAAGTCGAGCAAGAAGCCTGCATCTTCCAGCCGCTGGTAGAAGGCTGCGTCCTTGTCGCGGATCTTGTTGTAAATCGGCACCTGGAACTCGTGCATGATGCGGTAGGGCAGGGAGGCGAAGATCAGGTCAGCCTTGCGCGTCGTCATGCCCGAAGCGACAGCGCGCTCCGAATAGAGGTCGCCGAGCCCGATCTCCATCAGCGAGTCGGACTTGACGATGTGGGTCGAGGAGCGCTGCAGCATGGTGACGTCCGCGCCGCCCTCCCAAAGTGCGGCGCAGATGTCATGCGCCGAGTTGTTGGAGCCGACCACAACGACCTTCTTGCCCTTGTAGGCATCTGGCCCCGGGTGTTGTGAGGAGTGCTGCTGCTCGCCCTGGAAGATGTCCTGGCCCTTGAATTTCGGGACATTGGCCTTGCCGGACATGCCTGTGGCCAGCACCAGTTGTTTGGGCTTGAGCACGATCTCCTGGCGGTCGCGCTCAACCACGACGGTCCATTCCCCGGCAGCCTCGTCATATCTGGCGGACTTGCAGGTGGTCGAGCCCCAGTAGTTGAGCTCCATGACCTTCGTGTACATTTCCAGCCAGTCGCCGATCTTGTCCTTTGGCGCAAAGACCGGCCAGTTCTCTGGAAAGGGGATATAGGGCAGGTGGTCGTACCAGACCGGATCGTGCAGGCAAAGCGACTTGTAGCGCTTGCGCCAGCTGTCGCCGGGCCGCTCGTTCTTTTCGATGATGATGGTCGGCACACCGAGCTGCCGCAGCCGTGCGCCGAGTGCGATGCCGCCCTGGCCGCCGCCGATGATGACGGTGTAGGGCTGGGTAGTGAAGCCGAGCTCGGCGGCTTCCGCCTCGCGCTTTTCCTTCCACGTCCGGCGGCCGGCATCGCTGCCGTGCTCGGCGCCCATCGGGCGCAACGAGCCCTTCGGCTCCTCGTGGCCCTTCAACTCGCTCATTGTAGTCAGTAGCGTCCATATCAGGCCGTTCTTGAGCCTGATGTGGCCATAGCCCCGCGCAACCGCAGTCTCGAACTCGAACCAGCCGTCGGTGATGCCATCATTCTGGCTGGCCAGTTCCTTGTCGTCCTGGCGGAACCGGTCTGGCTTGATCGAAGCCAGCTGGCTCTTCAGCATGTCGCGGACCTGGTCGTGGCCTTCCATGGTCTTGAGATTCCAGGTGAACGTCACGAGGTCGCGCCAATAGCAGTCCGCCTGAAACAGGTTCACGGCAGCGTCTATGTCGCCGCCGGCAAGTACCTTTTCCAGCTTGCCGAGAATGCTGTCGATCTTGGTCTGTGGGCTGTCGTCGAGCATGGTGTCTTTCCTCCGAATTGCCGATGATTGTTCGCTAAGGGCCAGCGCTTGTCCTGGCGCGATCCCGCTCGCGGGATTACTGGAGAAACTAGGTCTCCCCGGTCATCCCGCATGGTTCAGCCGGGCAGCGATGCCCGATTGTTCGACTTGGCTTTCCTCCGATTCCAGTCGATCAAGGCACAGCAAGTGCCGTGCCAAGTCGCGAATGGCGGGAAAGGCCGGTTTTCCGGGGAAGGTGAGCAGGACCTGTTGCAGCGCGCCTGCGGCACGCCACAGCTGTTGCAACAGACGCTGCAACAGCTCAGTTGAGGGTGGTCAGCCCGTAGCGCTTGATCTGGCGGTGGATGGTGGAACGGTCGACGCCCATCCGGCGGGCGGTCTCGGAGATGTTCCAGCCGCAGGCCCTTAGCATCGCTTGCAGCGCCGCTGCGCCGGAGTCTACATCGCCCAAGCGCTCGGTGGTTAGGCTTGCGGCGACCAGCATGTCAGGCAGGTCGCAAAGCTCGATCATGCCGCCCTGGCAAAGTGCTGCGGCAACCGCGATCACGTTGTCCAGTTCGCGGATGTTGCCCGGCCAACCATGGCTGCGGAGCGCAAGCATTGCCGCCGGTGCCACCGTCAGTGCTTCGCCGTCCGCGCGATGACGGGCGATGACCGTGTCGAGCAGCCAGTCGAAATCGTGGCGCTCGCGCAGCGGCGGGATGGAAAGCGTTGCGGCGTTCAGGCGATAATAGAGGTCCTCGCGGAAACGCCCTTCCTGCACGAGCGAACCGAGATCGCGGTGTGAGGCCGAGATGACCCTCAAGTCCACCGGTTTCGGCCGCGACGCGCCTACGGGTAGCACCTCGCGCTCGGCCAATACCCGCAAGAAACGGCTTTGCAGTGAAAGCGGCATGTCGCCGATTTCGTCGAGGAACAAAGTGCCACCGTCGGCTTCCTCGATCAGGCCCTTCCGGCCCTTGGCGGAAGCGCCGGTGAAGGCGCCTGGCATGTGGCCGAACAGCTCGCTTTCGATCAGTTGCTCTGGGATGGCGGCGCAGTTGATGGCTACGAACTTGCCCTTTGCGCCAGCGCCGTCATGGATGGCCTTGGCGAGATACTCCTTGCCGGACCCAGTTTCGCCCTGGAGAAGGAGAGGTAGCTGCTTTCCGGCAAGCTTTGCTGCCTTGGCCTGAAGTGCAGCCATTTGCGGATCACCGCCGCTCAGGCTGCGCAGCGAGACCGGGATCTGGTCCCGTGCAATCGCTGGCGCCTGAACCTTGTGGTGCGGCTCGATGGCATGGGCAAACAGCGCATTGCCGTCGCGGGCAAAGACCAGGCGATCCTGCGTCGGGCGCCGCCGAGTCAGATCCGGCAGATCGTCGATCTCCATGTCGAAGAAGCGCGCGATCGGCTGGCCAATCAGCCCGGCCGGCTGGCGCCAGTCGAGCCCGGCCGAGCGCGCCAGTATCTTGGCCCCACCGTGGGTCATGCCGATGATGCGTCCCGTGCCGTCGATGGAAATCGCTGCTTCCGGGTCGACGTCGAGGAACTCCGGCGATCGGGCAAAGCGGAGCACCCATTCATCCCGGGTCTGGGCCATCAAATTGGCGAGCTCGATGCGCCGCACGGTGGCAGCTACCAAATGCAGCGCGAGATTTTGGCTGGTCTTGCGGATCGGCGAGCTCAGCAGCGAAATGTCGAGCACCGCGGCAAGGTCGCCACTTGTGTCGTAGACCGGCGCCGCCGTGCAAGACAGCGGTGTGTGGGTGTTGTCGAAATGGTCGGTCTGGTGGATTGTCAGCGCCTCGCCAGCTTCCAAGCAGGCACCGACGGCGCAGGTGCCAGCGCGTGCCTCGGACCATTCCGAGCCGAGGTAGAGGCCGGCCTTGCGCAGATTGTTGTCGAAGAGCGGGTCGCCGAGAAACTCGACGGTTACACCCTTGCGGTCGGAAAGCAGCAACACATAGTTCTGGCCCGCCACCTGGCGGAACAGGTTCTCAAGCCCTGAACGGGCGATGGCGATCAACTCCTCGGACTGCTGGCGATGCTCGCGCAGTTCCCCGTCGGGCAGGATATAGGCTTCACAGGCCTGGGTCGGGTCGAGTCGATGCTGCTCGATGCAGCGCAGCCACGACTTGACCACCTGCTCGTCACGCCCGGTCGAAGCTCCGAGGCTGACGCTTTCGATCTCGCGAATATGGTCGGAATGCGAAAACATGGCAATTGCAGCCCGCCTCCCAACGCGCCGCCCTCCCATTTCCTCCTGATGCCACATGACTGCATGGCCCCCTGGTATTGTAAAGGAGGCAAGGCAGGCATCTCGTCGGGAATACGATACTTCTTGGGTGTCATGGGACATCGAGCTAACCGCTGTGTGGTGCTGTTTTTGATTTCTGGGGTGTCATCAGCAACAACCAAGCAGTTGCTCACGCGTGTTGCAGAGCTTCGTCACGCAGCAGGTTTTTCAGCACCTTGCCCTGGGCGCTGGTCGGGAGCGAAGTCCTAATGTCGACGCTGCGCGGGCACTTGTAATTGGCCATGTTGTCCCGCGACCAGGCAATAATGTCCTTTTCAGTAGCGCTGGTGCCCGTACGAAGGATGACGAACGCCTTGCCAACTTCGCCCAGGCGAGTGTCAGGGACGCCGATGACCGCGACGATGCCGATCGCCGGGTGTGTGCTCAGGATGCGTTCGATCTCGGCAGGATAGCAGTTGAAGCCACCGGCAATGTACATGTCCTTGAGGCGGTCCTCGATGTGCAGATTGCCGTCCGTGTCGATATGGCCAACATCACCAGTGTGCAGCCAGCCCTCGGCGTCGATTGTCTCGGCAGTGGCTTCGGGGTCGTTGAAGTAGCCTTTCATGACGATGTAGCCGCGGATGACGATCTCGCCCGGCTGGCCCTGAGGTAGAAGCTTGCCCTTGCACATGATGCCAACCTCGACCCCCGGGGCGGCCTTGCCAGCGGTGTTGGCAATAACCTCGTCGGAATCGTCGGCCAGGCACATCGTTCCATAGCCGCCGGATTCCGTGAGTCCGTAGCCAGTGACCACACCTTCGAAACCAAGCTCATCGCGCATGCGCCGCACCAGGATCGGCGGCACCACTGTGCTGCCGGTGATGCCAAGCCTCAGGCTGCCGGTATCGAACTTGTCCAGTTCCGGGTGCTGCAGCATGCCATGGAAGATGGCAGGCGGTCCCGGGATGACGCTCACCTTTTCCGATGACACGCGCTCGAGTATCTCGCCGGCATGAAATGTCAGATGCGGCATGAACACTGCTCCGCGCATCAGTGCCACCAATGCACCCGCGCGGTAGCCGAAGACGTGGAACAGAGGGGGGATGACAAGGATCCGATCATGCTCGCGGATGCCGACCTTTGTCGCCCATGCATCGACCCCCTTGAGGCACTGCTGGTGACCGTACATCACGCCTTTGGGATAGCCAGTCGTACCTGAGGTGAAGAGCATGTCGCAGAGATCGTCTGGCGCAATTGTCGCCTCGCGCTCGGCGAGTTCGGTGTCGCTGATAACGTCGCCTGCGGCGACGAAGCTGTCCCAATCCTTTTCCGTTCCGCGTGCTTCACCGATGACGACAACCTGGCGCAGCGCGGCTGTCGTTTCCGCTTTGAGTTGATCTGGATAGTAGGTTCCAAGGAAGTCCCCAGCCGAAAACAACATTGAGGTTCCGCTGCGCTTGACGAGCTCGGCGATCTCGCCGCCTTTGAAGCGGGTGCTCGCTGGAATGAGTACGGCGCCCGCGCTGACGAGGCCAAGGGCCGTGGCGAACCATCTCCAGCTATTGGGCGCCCAGATCATGATCCGGTCGCCCTTGTTCACCCCCGCTGCAATCATCGCCTTGGCGATGCGGCGACGGGCGGCGTCGAGTTCGACGAAGGTGAGGGTAATGCCGTCTTCGATTGCCGTTCGCGTGCCATAGACTTGGGCGGCGCGCGCGCAAAGGTCCGAGATGGTGGTGAATTTCCAGTCAGCGTCTTCTTTAATCATCTCAGTACCTGTGGCCGGGGGCGTTATGACGGTTGTAGAGTGGCGCGGTCATGCTCAGGCGCCGCGTATGCGGCTGCCTGACGAAGTCCGGGTTGCCGCATGAAGTTATTGTCCGTGCAACGCCCTGACGACGGTGGTCACAAACAGGAATATCGCGAAAAACGTAAGGATCACCGCGCCGGCCCGGGCAAAGAAGCGAGGCGAGATGGCCAGCCGGAATTGGCGCGCAATGCCTGCACCTATCATGCTCCATACCGCGCCAATCGCCACAATGAGGACGCTGAGCCAGACGAGATAGGGCAGGGCCGAGGGGACGTCGCCGTCGCGCAGAAATGGAATGATGGTCAGGGCGAATATCAGCGCCTTGGGATTGCACAAAGTGACAAAAAAGATGTCGGTCCGGCGCGAGGCCGAACGGCCCTGTTTGTAACCATCCGACAGTGCAAGCTTGATAGCCGATATCAATAGCACGAGGCTGGCGGCAATCGCTGCAATGATGGAGGCCGATGCAATATGTTGCGATGCGACGCCGATGCCCAAGGCCCATGCGCCAATCGCCACCAAGTATCCGCACAATTCTGCTGGCAGCAGGCCAAAAGTACGGCGCAGACCCAGGATCGCGCCATTGGTGGCAATGAGGGTGTTGGTCGGACCAGGCACAAAAAGTAGCGCGACGGTCGCGGCAGAAAATGCAAGCCAGTTTTCCATAGCAGGGTTTCACCTGATCAAAGCGGCTGACGTTGCTGCGGCGAGTTTGCCGCTGCTCCAGCAGATCGTTGTCGGCTGTGTGCGGGCCCGGAGGACGAGCCCCGGTCCGGCAAGTGGCGAATGTTGGAGTTCCTTGTCGCTGCAGCCGCCGGGCGAGGCCGTCCGGCGGCTGAGCTGCAAGGACTAGGCGGCTTCCGCCAGGATGATCGCGGGCTGGGTCACCACGTAGAGCCCGTCGATGGCGGCATTGGCCTGCAGGAAATGCAGCCCGTTGAGAGCATCCATGAACTGCATGTTCTCGCGCTTTGTTTCGTCGCCGAACTGGCCTGCGTTGCGGCGCATGTCGACGCCTTGGCGCAGCTTCTCTGCCACTTTCTTGGCGACGATTTCACCATACTGGCCGTCGCGCACTTCGGTGTAGTCCGCACCGCCCGAGACGATACTGACGAAGGCCTTCTTCATGTCCTTTTCGGAGTAGTCCTTTGATGTCAGCCGCTGCGCTTCCCAGAAATAGCCGGCCTGCCCCCTGTTGAGATCGTAGAAGGACGAAACCATCATCAAGAAGCGCAGATAGGATTGGCGATAGCTCGTCTCGAAGAAATTGACCGCCCTGTCCTCAGGCAGTTTGCCTTTGAGGATACTGGCGATCGATGCACCAGCAATAAGACTGGAAACCATCGCAAGGTGAACACCGCTCGACAAGAGAGGGTCGAGGAAGCAGGCGGCATCGCCGCACATGAAATAGCCGGGCCCGGAGAACTTTTCGGAGGTATAGGAATAGTCGGTCTCCATCCGGATTTCGCTGCGCTGGGCATTTTTCAGGATGATGGCGGCCTCCGGATCGTCGCGTAACAACTGGTCGTAGACCTCTTCAGCGCTACGCTTTTTGTCCCGTTCTTTACGCAGCTGGTCGCGGGTCAAAACCGTGCCGACACTGACCGTGCCGTCGCTGAGGGGAATGAACCAGATCCAGCCGGACTCGATCGATATGATCCGGGTGGAGCCGGCAGGAAGGTCGTCATAGTTGAGGTTGGTGCCCTTCCAATACGACCAGATCGCAACATTCTTGAACACGTCGTGGAAATGACGGTCCTTGGTATGTTCGTTTGCGATGATGCCGCTGCGGCCCGAGCAATCCACCAGATACTTGAAGCGAATGGTGCCGGTCGTGTTTGAGCTGCGGTCGACATATTCCGCGCCCACAGCCCGGCCGTTATCGAAGTTGATCTTGCTGACCTTCACGTTCTGGTGGACGCCGGCCCCGGTCTCGGCGGCATGGTCGAGCAGCAGCTTGTCAAATTCCGAGCGCTTGACCTGATAGGAGTGTGATGGCGCGCCTTCGATTTCGTCGAAGCGGAAGGACCACTTTTCGTTGCCCCAGTTGAAGTAGCCGCCTGGCTTTTCGACAAACCCATGCCGCTTGACCTTTTCGCCGGCACCAATCGCATCCAGCATCGGCATCAGCGAGGCAAGCAGGGACTCGCCGATGTGGTACCTGGGAAAGACGTCCCTCTCAAGTACCGTGGTCGTGATGCCGTGGGTGGCCAGAATGGTCGCGACAGTGGATCCGGCAGGACCCCCGCCAATCACAAGTACATCCGTTGCAGCTGGTATCATCTTGGTTTCCGATCCGATCCGTGAGGCCAATGTGGATTTGGGCAGTCAAGGTTTGGGAAATTCCAATCGGGGCTCACATGTTGTCACGATGCCCAAGGTGGTAGTTTCATGTATCGTGATAGCAATAATCGTCTATTCGGACGATAAATTGAGATATATGAATTTACGTCTGCTTTCGTATGGTCGTTACGACTTTGCAATTAAAATTAATGTTTTATGGCTTAAATGTTTGTATTTAATAGTTATTTTATAACTATTGCATTTTGATATCAGAATTACATTCCGATTTGCTTATTTGTATTTTAATTTGGCGACTAACTCATGGTTTATGCTGTTAGAGCCTTTCGATAATGATGACGTTGGCCTGGCCGCCGCCCTCGCACATCGTTTGCAGCGCGTACCGTCCATGGCGGCGTTCAAGTTCGTTGAGCATGGATGTCATGAGGCGAGCGCCAGTCGCCCCCAATGGATGACCAAGCGCAATGGCGCCGCCGTTTACGTTGACCTTTTCATGGGGAATACCCAGTTCGCGCATCCACGCCATCGGGATCGAGGCGAATGCCTCGTTGCATTCGAACAGGTCGATGTCGTCGAGCTTCATGCCGACTTTTTGCAGCGCATGGCGGGTTGCGGGGATCGGCGCGGTCAGCATCCAGATCGGGTCAGCTCCGCGCACCGAAATATGGTGGATACGGGCGCGGGGTTTCAGCCCATGATCGCGCAGGGCTGTCTCGGATGCGATCAAGAGAGCTGCGGCAGCGTCGGTGTTCTGGCTGGCTATGCCTGCATGGATCCGGCCACCATCTATAAGCGTCTTCAGGCTGGCCATCTTTTCCAGCGAAGTGTCGCGCCGCGGCGGCTCATCGACGGCGAAGTTGTCGAGCGCAACGATCTCGCCGGCGAAGCGCCCGCCATCAATGGCAGCAATGGCGCGTCGGTGGCTTTCCAACGCGAAGCGTTCCATCTCGGCGCGGCTGCAGTTCCAGTTTTCGGCGATCATTTCGGCCGACCGAAACTGGCTGACCTCCTGGTCACCGTAGCGGGCGAGCCACCCGCGAGATGTCGAGAAAGGATCGGGGAAGCCAAATTGGGCACCAACCAGCATGGCCGCACCCATCGGGATCAGGTTGAGGTTCTGCACACCGCCAGCAACGACCAAGTCCTGAGTACCGCTCATCACTGCTTGTGCAGCGAAATGGATGGCCTGCTGCCCTGAGCCGCATTGCCGGTCAATCGTCACTCCGGGGACGTGGTCCGGCATCCCGGCAACGAGCCAGCAAGTGCGGGCGATGTCGCCCGCCTGTGGGCCAATGGTCTCGGTGCAGCCATAAATGACGTCGTCGACCGCAGCCGGGTCCACGCCTGTTCGCTGCATCAAGGCCTTGATCGGGGCCGCGCCCAGATCGGCTGAATGCAGATGGGCGAGCGCTCCGTTCTTGCGCCCCACGGGCGTGCGAATGGCGTCGACGATATACGCTTGTTGCATGCACGATTTCCTCAGACGAATTGAGGCTATCGCACTGGTCGGTCCTCCACTATCGCTAGAATGTCTATACCGCTTCAACGATTCCTGCATAACAGAGCCAACATGGATCTCAGACTTGTCGAATGCTTCCTGCGCGTCGCCGAGTTCGGCAGTATGAACAAGGCGGCAGCCGACCTGCATCTCTCCCAACCTTCGCTGTCCCGGAAAATAGCCATTCTTGAAGGCGAGATCGGCTCGGCTCTCTTTCGCCGGGATACGACGGGCACCCGTCTCACCGAGGCAGGGATGGTGCTGGCCGGCAGGGCGCCGCAATTGCTGCGCGAGGCCGAATTGATCAAGAAGGAGATCGTCCAGGAAAGCTCGAATTCGGTCGCCCTGGCCTTGCCATCGTCATTGAACAGGCTGCTTGCGATACCCTTCATCGAGGCGACGGTACGAGAGCATCCTCACTACTCGCTGCACGTATCCGAGATCGTTTCCAACGCGCTGGAGATCTGGATGCAGCGGCGGACGCTGGATGTCGCCATCACTGCCTTGCAGCCCAGGACAGAGCGTTTCAAGCTCACACCGCTGATCCGAGAGCCGATGATGCTGGTTGGATCAGCGGACAAGGGCCTGTCGGTCGATGAACCTGTCACCGCCGAGTTCGCCGTCCAGCACAGACTGGTCTTGCCCGAGGCCGGCAATCCTATTCGCCGCTATCTCGAGCAGAAGCTCGGCTCAGGCAATCTCAGCATCAATACCGTCGTTGACGTCGAATCCGTTTCGCTTTGCTACGAACTAGCGCGTGCCGGCGTCGGCTTCACGATGCTTCCCTACTCGTCGATCTACGAACACCGGCGTGACGACAAAGTGACGATGGCGACGATCCAGGGCTTCGACGTGACATGGGCGCTGGCCGTCAATCGCTACCGAATGCATTCGGCAGCAGTCACGCAGGTGGCCGAGAAGCTGCACCAATTCGCCGTCGGTCGTACCGTCGATCCGGTCTGGAGGTTTGCCAGCCTGGTCGGGTAACAACTCCTGACCACCCGTCTCCAACGGGTTTTCAAAGCATAGTCCGATCAGACGATGTTTACGAAGTCGCAGTTGCCAACCCTGAATAGGCATACGGAAAACCTGTCGATGGGAGAGGCAAATGCTCAGGTTTGGTGCGTTACTAGCGTTTTCTTTATTGCCAGTTGTTAACTCAGCCGCTGCTGCCGAATGGCGAATTCTTGCACAATTCGATGACGCGCCCGAAGGGCTGGTCGCCGATAAGGATGGTGGCCTCTATGTCAGTCTTTTCCACTCCGGCCTTGTCATGCGGGTGGCAAAGGACGGCAAGGCTACCAAAATTGCCGATCTGCGAAGTGTCATCGGTGATGCCAAGGGCAGCACGGTCGGTCTCGAATGGGACCGGAAAGATACGCTTTACGTCGCCTTCTCGGAATATTCCAAGGGCTTCCCGTGGCCGGCCAAGGCCAATCTTTCCGTCGAAGCTTGCGGCGATTCCACAGTCACCAAGTCTGGCCTGTACAAGGTTACCATTTCAACCGGCAAAGTAGAGCCGGTGGTGACACGCGCCGATGGCTACCCGTTTTGCTTTCCTGACGATCCGGTGATGGCGCCGGATGGCAAGATCTACCTCTCGGACCTCAGCCTCCAGGCGATCTGGAAGATCGACCCGGAAGCGAAGTCCGCCGAAATCTGGTCGAAGGATCCGCTGTTCAGTCCTGGTGACAAGTCGCTGAGCGGCTATCCGGTCGGGGTGAATGGCATCACTCTGTCGGCCGATGCCAAGACCCTCTACGGCGTCACCGGCGGCATCCCGATGCTTGTCAAGGTGCCCGTCAAGGACGACGGCAGCGCCGGACCGGCTGAAATGCTGGCCTTCGGTTACGACAACATGGACGGGTTGGAACTCGACACTGACGGCAACTTCTACCTGACAGAGACGACACGCAGCGAGATCTGGAAGGTCAGTGCCGACGGGAAGAAACGCCAGCAGCTTGGCAATCCGCTCGAGGCGCCGCTCGGCGCACCCGCGAGCATTGCCATTGCCAATGGAGAGATCTGCGTTACCAACTTGAATTTCTTCAAGCATCTGCCGCCGGAAAAGGCCAACTCCATCGCCTGTTCCAAACTGGAGAATTCACTCTGGTAGGCAACGCCCTGCCGGCGGGAGCTGTTCAGCGCTCGTACGCGGCCTGTCCGCAATCTCCTCACTTGGCGACGCGGTGTTACCAAGTGAGGATAGGCTCTTGGCAGAGTTCAGGTTCAAACTAGACGTTCATGGGTTGGCGAATTTACGAGAGGTCGACTGGACGCCGGCGGGCAATCTTGCGCAGGCCCCGCACCAGTACCCGAGGTTGCCGCTCAAGACTTGCGATTTCGGCAAGACGCCGGCCTGCCGCTTGCGCTTGCATCGCGGCTAGCACCGACGGCCCTACAACCGTGTTCGATTGTCGGAAAGCAAAATGCTCAAGTTCAACGATCTGGAGCGATGAAATTACGGGCGGCGGCTGGTGCCAGGTAGTGCCGCCGCCCACCTTCAACGTCTGGGCGCTGCGCTCAATCCCGGAGGAGATCGAACATCAGCTTGAAGAAACGGTCGGCATCGACTTCGCAGGCGATCCTGGCGTTGTCTTTTTCGCCACGCTCGCCCCAGAAATCGGCAACCGTCGCGCCGAAGGTATGGGTGCCAGTAAGGTCCACAGCAATGTGGGCCGGACGGGTCTTGACCAGTGTTGGATCGATCGCCAGCGCCAAGGCCAACGGGTCGTGCATGGCGCCACCGACGCCCATCGAGTTGCGGTGAAGCTTCTCGTAGAACAGCAGCCAATCGTTAACGAGCCTGCCGAGCGGCGTGTCGATCGTAGCGAGCTCGGCATACTGCGCTTCCTCGACCAGCACCTGCATGGTGACGTCGAGGCCGACCATCAGGATCGCCACGCCGGAATCGAGCACGATCTTCAGCGCCTCCGGGTCGCAGAAGGCGTTGAACTCGGTCGGCGTTATGATCTCGCTCTTGCGGTAGAACACGCCGCCCATCCAGATCAGTTCCTTGATCTTGGGCAGCACTTCAGGGTGCTTCAGGATCAGCAGGCCGATGTTGCAGAGTGGACCGGTGGCGACGACGAGCAGCGGCTCGGACGCGGCCAGAAGCTTCTCGGCGAGGAAGTCGACGGCATGCTGGTCGACCGGCTTGATGGTGGCCTGCGGCAGGTAGGGCGAGCCCTCGAGGCCACTCGGGCCATCGGCAGTGCCAAGCACCAGCGGTCGCGCCAGCGGGCGGTGGCAGCCGGCCGCGACAGGCACGTTGCCGGCGCCGATGTATTCAAGAATGCGCAGGGCGTTGGTCGTCGTCTTCTCCAGCTCGGCATTGCCGCAGGTGGTGGTGACGCCGAGCAGCTCGATTGCAGGCGAGCGATGCGCCATGACCAGGGCGATGGCGTCGTCGTGCCCGGGATCGCAGTCGAAGAGAATGGGTGTAGCTGTCATGATGTCACTCTGCCGCCCGGTCGTAGCGCGCGATGGTTTCTTTGAACATTTCGAGGAAACGGCGACCTTCGAGGTCGGTGCCGATGCGCGTGGTTTTGGGGCCGCCGCCAGGCAGGATCTGGAAGCCGCGATAGGCGACCGTCTGGCCGCGCGAAACGCTGCCATCGATCAGCACGTCGACGAACAGTGGCTCGGTCAGCGACGCAAGTTCGGAGTCGAAGGCAAGCGCCACTGTGATGACGTCGTCGAGTGGGAAGCCGACGAGGCCAAAGAACTCGCGCCAGATGTCGATGTAGATCGGAAACACCTCGGCGATCATGTCGAGGACGGGATTATCCTCGCCCTTCGCCTGCATGTCGGCGATGTCGTCGCGCGTCAACATCGAGGTGGCAACGCGGTTGTCCTCGCAGATGTCGAGCGGCACGAGGATCTTGTCGACCTCGGCATTGAGCACGATGCGCGACGCCTCCGGGTCGGCCCAGATATTGTATTCGGTCACCGGGGTGATGTTGCCCGGCGTGGTGAAGGTACCGCCAAGCACGATCAGGCGCTTGAGCGCGGCCGCGAGCCGCGGCTCCTGCAGGAAGGCCATCGCCGCATTGGTCAGCGGGCCGGTGGTGACCAGCGTGATCTCGCCTGGATTGGATATCACCGTATTGATGATGAAATCGACGGCGTGACCCGGCGTTGCCTTGCGCTTCGGCTCGGGTGCGGGCGGGTTGAATTTCTTCAGCCGGTCTCCGAAGCGCGCGGTGAGCGTCTTTTCGAAATGCACCGGCGCTTCCATAGCCGCCTTGGAATGGCCGACGATTGGGCGCCAAGCGCCGGCATAGACAGGAATGTCGTCGCGGCCAGCAAGCGACAGCGTGTTGAGCACGACATTGGTGACCTGCTCGATGGGACCAGCCGCACCGGTGCAGGTCGTCACGGCCTCCAGCTTGACATTGGGGTTTGCCGCGGCAAACAGCACGGCGAGAATATCGTCGCCAGCTGAATCCACGTCGAGAATAATACGTTCCATTCCTTGGTATAGCCCTTCAGCGTGAGAGGTTACTTGCCGAACTCGGCCGGCTTGTTGTCGACCGAGAGCAGCTTGCGCATGCTCTCCAGTGTTTCGCGGATGATCTTCGGACGGCTGCGGTAAGACAGCGCAAACAGTGCCGTCAGCGCCACCAGATAAGGCACCGCCAGGATCAGGTAGGATGGGAAGCCGAAGGTCTGGAGCCTGAGCGAAAACGCGTCGGCGAAACCAAACAGCAGGCAGCCCGCCAGCACCTTCAACGGGTTGCCGTTGGAGAAGATCAGGATGGCGACAGCCATGAAGCCACGACCCGAAGACATGTTTTCGGTGAACATGGTGATGTAGCCAAGCGAAAGGTGCGCGCCGGCAAGGCCGGCGAGCAGGCCGCACAGCAGCGAGGCGATATAGCGAACGCGCGTGATCGAAATGCCGAGCGCTTCTGCGGCCTCGGGTTTTTCGCCAACGACGCGGATGTAGAGGCCAAGGCGCGTGCGTTTGTAAAACAGCACCAGCAGCGGCACGGCGATGAAGGCGACGTAAACCATCGGCGTGAAGCCGTTGATCAGAGGCGCCCATGAGCCGAGGATATCGCGGGCGCCGGGTATCTGCACCTTGGGCAGGCCGACGATGCCCTTGCCGACGATCGAGCCGCGGGTACCGAAGATCGCCTTCATCAGCGAAATCGTCATGCCTCCGGCCAGGATGTTGAGCGCCAGGCCCACGACCACTTCATTGGCCCGGAAGCTGACGACTAGGACGGCGAACGCGAGCGCGAACACCAATGCCGCCGCGACACCACAAGCGACGCCGACCAGGGCTGAGCCCGACCAGATCGAACCCAACACGGCAAAGAAAGCGCCGACTAACATCTGGCCTTCGAGGCCGATGTTGAAGATGCCGGCCTTGGTGGTGAACGAGCCGCCTAGAGCGACGAGCAGGATTGGGGCCGTCATCCGCAAGGTGGCAACGAGCAGAGCGACGTTGAAAAGGCTTAGAATTTCCATCGGCGCTCTCCTGCCGTGCTGTCACCGCGACGCTTCATCAGCACCTGGGCAGAAACGCTCAGGATGATCAGCGCCTGGATCACGGTGATGATTTCGCGCGATGCGTTGGTATCGGTCTCAAGTAGCAGCGAACCGTTGCGCAGCGCGCCGAAAAACAGCGCCGTCACGATGGTGCCGATCGGCGAACCATTGGCGAGCAAGGCCGCGATCAGGCCGTCGAAGCCGAAGCCAGGGGCGAAACCTTCCATGAAGCGGTGATGCACGCCAAGCGTTTCGATGCCGCCGGCCAGGCCGCCGACCGCACCCGATGCCAGCAGCACCAGGAAACCCTGGCGCTTGACGTCGATGCCGCCATATTCGGCGAATTTCGGCGCCGAGCCAACCATCGAGATCGAATAGCCTTTGGCCGTCGAACGGAAGAACCAGGCAACGAAGAGCGCCAGCACCAATCCGATGATCAGGCCCCAGTTGAGCCGCGAGAAGGCAAACAGCTCTGGCAGATAGGCGCTCGCCAGGATTGGTGGGGTCTCCGACCAACCGCCGGGACGCTTGAACAGGAAGATGGTGAGGTAGGAGGTCAGCAGCACCGCGACGTAGTTGGACAGGATCGTCGACACGACCTCGTTTGTGCCGTAGCGCGTGCGGAAGAAAGCCGGGATCGAAACCCAGGCCGCGCCCGCGATCACGGCAACCGCCATGGCGACCACGACATGCAGGCCGGGCGGCAGCGGCATGGCGAAACCGACCCAGGCGGCAGCAAAGCCACCGAGAAACAATTGTCCCTCGATGCCGACATTGAACATGCCACCGCGCAGTCCGATGCAGGCGGCGATACCGCAGATCAGGATCGGCGTGGTCTGCAGCAATGTGCCGGCGATCTTTGCCTGGTCGCCGAAGGCTCCGCGCATCAGGGTCATAAACACCTTGATGGGGCTTTCATCGATGAGCATGATGATCACCGCGCCCATGGCGAGTGCGATCAGTACGGCGACCAACTGGCCGGAGAACGCACGCAACTTGTCGTTCACGACGCCACCTCGTCTGAAACGTTTTTCGGTTCGAGACCCGCCATCATCATGCCGATCCTTTCGCTGTCGGCGCTGCCACCTTCGACTTCACCCATGATCCGGCCGTTGAACATCACAAGGATGCGGTCGGCCAGGGTGAGCAGTTCGTCGAGCTGCACTGAAATGACGAGCACCGCGCGGCCAGCGGCACGCTGGCGCATGATCTCGTCGTGAATGGATTCCTGCGCACCGATGTCGACACCGCGCGTTGGCTGATCGATCAGCAGGAAGTCGGCCTCATTGGTGAATTCGCGCGCCAGAACGACCTTCTGGATGTTGCCGCCGGACAGCCGCTTGACGGTGTCTTCGGGCCCACGGGCGCGGATGTCGAAACGTTTGATCATCTCGACGGTCTGGGTGGCCGCTGCACGCCAATCGAGGATGCCTTTGCGGCTCCACGGCGCTTTGTCCTGGCGCCCCATCAGAAGATTGGACGAGATAGAAGCATTGCCGTCGACGCCCCGCACCAGCCGGTCGCCAGGTACGTGGGCAAGACCGGCTTCGCGAATTTCAGACGTCGAAAGAACGGTTAGATCACGGCCCTTGAGCATCGCCGAGCCATGGCTGGCGGGACGCAAACCGGCCAGCACTTCGGCAAGCTCGGTCTGGCCGTTGCCGGCGACACCGGCAATGCCCACGACCTCGCCTGATCGTACGGTGAAGCTTGCATCACGCAAAGCCGGAAGGCGGCGGTCGTCGCGTGCCCACAGGTTCTTGACGTCGAGCACCACCTTGCCATCCGACTTTTCACGCGGGCGGCGATCGAAGCTGACATCGCGGCCAACCATCATGCGCACCATGTCAGCCTTGGTCAGCTCGGACGTAGGCCCCGTCGCCACATGCTTGCCATGGCGCAGGACGGTAACCGTGTCTGAAACCTCGATCACCTCCTCGAGATGATGCGAGATGAAGATGACGGTCATGCCGCCAGCAACGAAGCCACGCAGCGTCTGGAACAGCTCGCGGCTTTCCTGCGGCGTCAGCACCGCGGTCGGCTCGTCGAGGATGATAGTGCGCGCCCCGCGCGCCAGAACTTTCAGTATTTCGATGCGCTGCTCGATGCCGACGGAGAGCAGCGAAACGCGCTCCTCAGGGTCGACCTTGAGACCGAAACGTTCGGACAGTTCGCGGGTCTTTTCGATCTGGGCCGTATGGTCGATCAAGCCGTTGCGGCGGATTTCCATGCCAAGGAAAACATTGTCGGCAACTGACAACGACGGCACAAGCTTGAAGTGCTGGTGCACCATGCCGAGGCCGGCTGAGATTGCGGTGGCGGGATCGCCGACTACCATGTCCTGACCGTTCAAACGGATCGTGCCTTGGTCGGGCTGCAGCAACCCGAAAAGGATGTTCATCAACGTCGTCTTGCCGGCGCCGTTTTCACCAATGATGGCGTGGATCTCGCCGCGTTTGACGATGAGATTGACGTCCTCATTGGCAACGAATGCACCGAAACGCTTGGTGATACCGATCAATTCGACGGCGGTTTCGGCAGGTCCTGCCTCTGGTGCCGTCATGGCTGGCGACGTGGTCGACAACATAGCCTCGCAGCTTCAGATGTATCCGTCCCGCAAACCGGGACGGATACATCTCTACCTAGTCTTGGACGAAATGATGCCGGAAGCCGGCAGAACCGACTTCCGTGCAAGGCCGCGCCTTACTTGGCGCGGTCGACCTTGATCGAACCGTCGGCGATGCCCTTCTTGATTTCGTCGAGCTTGGCGGTCACGTCGGCCGGGATGGAGGGTGCGATGTCGTCGCAGACCTTCACTTCGACGCCACCCGAGGCCAGATCGAAGGTGTGGGTGCTGCCGGCGACCACCTTGTTGCCCTCGACCTCGTTCTTGATCAGGCTGTAGACGGCGACGTCGCCGCGCTTCAGCATCGAGGCAAGCACGTTGCCAGGGGCCGAGCTGCACATGTCGATGTCGACGCCGATCGAGTATTTGTCGGCCCCAGCGCTCGCCTGCATGACGCCTTCGCCCGTCGGGCCGGCGACGTTGTAGACGATGTCCGCGCCCTGGCCGTAGAGCGCCAGCGCCAGTTCGCTACCCTTGGCCGGATCGTCGAAGGTGCCGGCGAAGACCGAGTTCACTTTCACGTCAGGCGCGGCATATTTCGAGCCCTGCTCGTAACCGCCGAGGAAGTTGCGGATGACGGGGATGTCGCGGCCGCCGACAAAGCCGATGGCCTTGCCATCGCCGATCTTGTCGAAGGCGCTGCCCTGGTTTTCGATCATGCCGGCAAGCGCGCCGGCGATGAACGAGCCCTGCTCCTCGGCGAAGTTGGCATAGACGATCTTCTTCGAATCGAGGACGCCGTCGATGAACACGAAACGCTGGTTCGGATAGGCTTCGCTGGCCTTGGTCAGCGCATCAACGAGTTCCCAGCCCATGACGAAGATCAGGTCGTACTGACCGTCCTTGGCGAGATTGGCGAACTGCTCTTCATAGTCGAGTGCTCGGTTGCCGGTGTCGACCAGCTTCAGGTCGATGCCGAACTCGCCTTTTGCCTTGTTCAGGCCGTCGACGATCGAGATGCCGAAACCTTGCGCGAAATAACCTGAGATCGCCGCGACGGACACCTTGTCCTGGGCTGAGCCAGAGCCGATCGAGGCCGCAAGGGTCGCACCGGCGATAATGCATTTACGGAACATGTTCTTCATCTCAACTCCCCAAATTGAAGCTCTGGCACCAGCCGCCGGGCCCATCCTAGATGCCCAAAACTTGTTGGTGGTCATATGACTTTATGGGTGGTCCTACAAACTGTCAATCGGCCAGCGAACGCTCGAAGTCGCTGTGAGCAATCGACGCGGCGGCCGTTTTACGCATCCGGCTTGACAAAAATGCCGGAAGGATAATTGTTGATACTCTAACAAGTTTTAGCCCGCCAGAAATTTGGAGCATCCGATGCCGGACTTAGTCGTCAGGAAGTTTATCGTGCAGGTCGAAGAGATTTTTCATGAGGGCGGGCCGGTGCGTACCCAGCCCGTAAAGCGCGGGACAGTCATGGCCGTCGTCGCCAATCCCTATGCCGGCAAGTATGTCGAGGACATCCAGCCCTTCATGGAGGACCTGAGGCCGCTCGGCCTCGAGATGGCCACCAAGCTGCTCGCTGCCCTCGGCGGAGATGCCGCAACCATCGAGGGTTACGGCAAGGGCGCAATCGTTGGCGGCGGCGGTGAGCTTGAGCATGGCGCGCTGTGGCATAACCCCGGCGGCTACGCGATGCGGGAGCTTCTGGGTGACGCCAAGGCCATCGTGCCGTCGAGCAAGAAGGTCGGCGGCCCGGGCGCGCGCATCGACATCCCGGTCACCCATGTCAACGCCTCCTACGTGCGGAGCCACTTTGATGCCATCGAGGTCGGCATCAACGACGCGCCGCGCAACAATGAGCTGGTGCTCATCCTTGCCATGACCACCGGTTCGCGCGTGCATGCCCGAGTCGGCGGCCTGGACGCCAAGGACATCAAGGGCGAGGACGGCCTGCGATGAGCGTGGAAATACGGCGAATCATCACCATCGTCGAAGAGACGCGGACCGAGGGCGACAAGCCGGTCAGCCCTCCGACGCGCCGTGCCGCTGCGGTCGCTGTCATCCGCAATCCCTATGTCGGAACCTTCGTCGACGACCTCACAGCACTCAGCGACATCGGTGCCGAGCTAGGCGACATCCTGCCGCGCCGTGCTGTGGCTGCACTCGGCATTCCAGGCGAGCAGGTCGAGAGCTTCGGCAAGGCAGCAGCCGTCGGCGCCGATGGCGAGTTGGAGCACGCAGCGGCGATCCTCCACCCCAAGCTCGGTGCCCCTTTCCGCGACATTCTCGGCAAGGGTGCGGCGCTGATCCCTTCGTCCAAGAAGCGTGGCGGCCTCGGCATTCCGCTCGACATTCCATTGGGCCACAAGGACGCGGCCAAGGTCCGCAGCCATTTCGACGGCATGGAAGTGCGCATTCCCGACGCACCGCGCGACGACGAGATCGTGGTGGCGATTGCCGTCACCGATTCGGGACGTCCCCACCCGCGCGTCGGCGGACTGACCAGAGACCAGATCGTGGGCAAGGACGGCGTAAACTGAAGTTTATCGCAACCCAAGAAAAAGGCGGCTCCAGGGCCGCCTTTTTCTTTGGGACTGTGCGTGGATCAGGTTGCCACGACCTCCGGCACCCGTATCGCCGGCGGCGTGTTGCGGCTGCGCGCCGTGCGCACGATACCGTCGACCATGATCATGCCGATGCCGGGAAGGTTGCCAAGCGCCAGGCTGTCAAGGAAATCCTTGCCGATGCCGCCGGCGGCCTGATCCATGAACACCAGGTCGGCGGCCCGGCCGGCCTCGATGACGCCGCGGTCGTCGAGATTGCGCACGCGCGCCGTATTGCCGGTGGCGAAGCAGAAGGCGACTTCGGTCGGAACGTCGCCGAGCGAAGCGAGGTGGCAGATGGTCCTGAGGATGCCGAGCGGCTGCACACCGGAACCGGCCGGACCGTCGGTGCCGAGGATGACGCGGTCGAGGATGTTGCGCTCCTTAGCGATCCCGAGCACGAACAGGCCGGTGCGCAGATTGCCGTTGTGGACGATCTCGAGGGCGCGCGTGCTCTCCTCGCAGATGCGGCGGATTTCGTCGTCGGGCAGCGCCGTTGGGCCACCATTGATATGCGCCACCACATCGGCGTCGACTTCGAGCACGACATCGGCGCCGATACGGCCCGAACCGGGGATCGACGGCCCGCCGGTGTGGGTCATCGAGGTCATGCCATGTTTGCGCGCCCATGCGATCATCTGGCGACCGGTAGGGCCGTCCTTGACGCCACCGAGGCCGACTTCGCCGATCAGCGTTACGCCGGCTTCTGCCAGTTCGCGAAAATCGTTCTCGGTCATGCCGGGTTCGAGTACTGGCGCACCGGCGATGATTTTCATCCCGCTCGGGCGGAAATTGGCAAAGGTCCGCTGCGCAGCGATGCCCAGCGCCTTGACACCGACGATGTCGCGCGGCCGCCCCGGATAATGCGCCTCGCCGGCTGAAATCATGGTGGTGACGCCGCCGTGCAGCGTCGAATCGATCCAGCCAATCTGGTTCTGGCGCGGCGTCCAGTCGCCGGCAACCGGGTGAACGTGGTTGTCGATGAGGCCGGGCGTGACGACGCAGCCCTGCGCGTCGATGATGCGGGTTGCGCCGCCGTTATCGAGATCATCAGCCTTTCCGACCGCTGAGATGCGGCCATTGGCAACAATGATGGTGTCTGCATCGAGGATCGGCTGGGCAAGATCGCCGCTCAGCATCAGGCCAATATTGCGGATGACGAGCTTGTCAGTAGCGGCAGATTTGGTTTGCGGATCAGGCGACATCGATGGCGTTCCTTGCGTCTGTTTGGAGCATGAGGCGGTCGATCCGGCCCAGGGGCCGGCAATCGGTCGACTCGGAGAATGATCTGGTGCAAGAGGTGCTAGGTCAGCCTGTCATCTGCCTTCGGCGCTGCCCGGCTCGTCGCCGCTGATGCGCTGGAGCAGGCGCAGCAATGTCGCCTGCTCGGCGGGCGAAAGCGGCGAAAGCAGCTTCTGGCCGACTTCGACGCTGCGCTCCAGCCGGTCGAGCGTGTAGCGCGTGCCTTCTTCGGTCAGCGTAATTATCGACAGGCGCTGGTCGGTGTCGGAGGCACTGCGCTTGATCAACCCTTGCTTCAAGAGCTTGCGTACCACCAGGCTGATTGTGGAGGGGTCCATCGCCGTAAGACGGCCGAGATGATTTTGCGAAACCTCGCCATGGCGCAAGGTAGTGGCGAGTGCCGCAAACTGTGTCGGCGACAGATCCTCGCCTGCCATCACCTGCTGGAAGCACAGCGTGGCGCGCTGATGGGCGCGGCGCACGACGTGGGCGGGATGAACGTCTAGGTCGTAGCCGGTCTTGGTATATCGGGTCATTATCTCTTCGCGGCTCAACGGAACGTCGCCCGCATCTGCCGTCTTGCGCTTGTATTTCTGGACTCCGTCGAGGCTTGTCACGGCGCTTCCAACTCCTGGCTTGAAACCTGAGACTTCGCCGATCGACGGACTATGCGGCGATATTTACGTTCTCAATGAATGCACCTTCGCGTAGCGCCCTCACCACGTTTTCGGCATCGCTGACGACGCCGAAATGGGTCGAGATGTCATAGAGCGTGCTTTCCTGCTCGCGAGGCCCGGTGGCAGCGCAGCAGTCCGCCGGTACCACAACCTCGTAGCCGTTGAAGAACGCGTCATGCACTGTCGAACGCACACAGATATTGGTGACCACGCCGAACACGACGATCTGTTCGACCAACATGTCCTTCAGCGTCATGTCGAGATCAGTCTGGAAGAACGACGAGTAGCGCCGCTTGATGACGTGGATCTCGTCGTTGCGAGCGCCAAGATCGTCGATGATCTCCGTACCCCAGGTGCCTTCAACGCAATGCGGCGCGCGTTTCAGCCATTCGCGGTCGCGGCGCATGTCGCGGCGATGCGCGTCATGGACCCAGACCACCGGTGCCCCGGCGGCGCGTGCTGCCTCGATAACGCTGAGCTGTGGGCCAACAAGCGCCTCGTATCCCGGCAGCACCATGGCACCGCCCGGCTTGCAGAAGTCGTTGATCATGTCGACGACGATGACCGCCACATGCGCCGGATCGATCTTGATCCCGGCGTCCTGGCGATGAGACGAAAAGCTGTCCAGTGGCATGACCCTACCTCCTCAGCGAATTGCCGATTGTTGGTGGTCATACAAAAAACCGTGACGACTTCCAAGTCAATCCTTGAGCTGCAGCTTGTCATAATATGGCGGACTCGGTTGCCTTGCCATCCGGCTTGCGGCCACGACAGACGCTTATCCACCACTGCAAGAAAGGCATTGACAAGCCGGCCGGTTTGCGGTGTCCGATTGTTTGACCATCAACGATATTTTGCTGTGTGGCCGCGCGTGATCGACAACAGGAGCCTGAGATGAAAATCGTCGTTACCGGATCGAGTGGCCTGCTTGGTCGCCATGTCGCCTCAGCCTGTGTGACCGCCGGCCATGACGTTCTCGGGATCGACGCTGTCGCTCCCGCCGAAGCCAATTGGGCTCATATCAGTGCCGATCTTACCGATCTCGGACTGACGCTGCAGTTGATCCGCGAATGCGATGCCGTCGTCCATATCGCCGCAATCCCGCGCCCGCTCGGCAAGGCACCGGCAGAAGTGTTCAAGACCAATATGGCGATGGCTTACAATGTCGTTGAAACGGCCGTGCTTTCGAAGGCAAGGCGCTTCATCTACGCCTCATCCTTTAGCGTGCTCGGCTATCCTTTCGCCGAAAACTTCGTCGACCCGGCCTATCTGCCGATCGACGAAAACCATCCGATCGGCGCGCAGGATGCTTATGGCCTGTCGAAATGGCTCGGCGAAGAGATCGTCGAGGCTGCCGTGCGCCGGGGTGCGTTTTCGGCAGTCAGCCTACGCATGCCATGGATCCAGACGCCGGAAAGCTTCTTCGACGCCGTTGGCCCACGCCGCAATCTCGCCGAATCGGCGCGCGACCTGTGGAGCTATCTCGACGCGCGCGACGCTGCCGATGCATTCATCAAGGCACTGGCTTGGCAGGGCGAGGGCCATCTGCGCACCTTCCTCAGTGCTGCCGACACCTATTCGGAGGAGGCGACGGACGCTTTGGTCAAGCGCGCCTTCCCGGCATCGCCGCTGAAACGGCCGCTTTCGGGCCATGATGCGGTCATCGACAATACCCATGCGCTGGAAACGCTTGGCTTTGCGCCGCGTCGTTCCTGGCGCGGCTACGGCAAGTAAAGACAGGAGGCGAAGATGATGCGTTTCGAAGGCAAGGTCGTTCTGGTCACCGGCGGTGGCGGCGCCATCGGCAGTGCGGCGGTGCGCCGTTTCATCGATGAGGGCGCACGTGTTTCGATCGTCGACCTTGATGTTGAACGTGCGACACATGTCGCTTCGGCATTCGGCGACAAGGCCATAGCCATCACAGCTGATGTTTCCGATGAGGCAGCGGCAAACGATGCCGTCGCCAAGACGGTAGAAGCCTTCGGCCGGCTCGATGCGGTGTTCAATAATGCCGGCATTTCCGGCAAGGTCGCGCTCATCCACGAACTGCCCGTCGAGGACTGGGACCGCATCGTGCGCATCAATCTGCGCAGTATGTTCCTGGTGCTGCAGGCCTCGCTCAAGGTGATGATCTCCGCCGGCATCGAAGGTTCGATCGTCAACATGGGTTCGTCGATGGCCGGATGGGACGTGCTTTCGGGCGCCGCCGGTTACGCCTCGACCAAGCATGGGGTTGTCGGTCTCACCCGCGTCGCAGCCCTTGACGCCGCCGCCTACGGCATCCGCGTCAACGCCATCTGTCCCGGCGTCATTGAAACCACCCTTGGCGTACCGGCCAATGACCGCGTGGCCTATACAGCCGGAATCCGGCGCTTTGCCGACCGCATCCCGCTGCGCCGCATCGGCCAGCCCGAGGACGTCGCCGCAGCCGTCGCCTTTCTGGCATCGGACGAAGCGCGACACATCACTGGCGTCGACTGGCTCCTGGACGGCGGGCAGACCCTGCAGAGCTTTGCCAATGCACCGGATAACGGTGCTTACCCGCGTCACCGCACGCCAAACTGAACAAAGCGCTTCACGCATACTACAGGGCGCTTGCTTAGACCGGGGCAAGCGCCTTTCACGTTGATGCCCGGAAAAGCTGTTGCCGGCAGGCGGCGATACCTCCAACGCAACTAGCACCGAAACAATCGAGGCAGCCAGATTGGAATGTCCGCTCGGGCGCAAAGTGCCGGAGTGCCGCGGCGCCGCATGCGCCGCTCAACAACCTTCGACAGCACCTCGATCCGCTGCAGCTCACGTTCGCTCATCACGATCAGTCCCAAACTGCCGCCTCCCTCGCTCGCGTCAACGAGCAGGGCGACATTCCAACTTTGCAGAATCAAGACATTTTAACTTTGCGGTGTGAGTTCTCGTCGAAGCGCGACTGCAGCGGCTAAGCTAGCCTGAGCGCCGCTGCGCCGTCATCATCTTTTGCCGGAACACTTCGGACGGCGTCTTGAAGCCGAGGCATTTACGCGGCGTGGTATTGAGCCGTTCACAGATGTCTGTCAGGTCCCGATCGGTGATCGAGAGTGGATTGACCTCTCTCGACAGCCATTTTCGAGCCCGGCCATTGGTGTTTTCGACCGACCCTTTCTGCCACGGCGACTGCGGGTCGCAGAACCAGGTTTGCACGCCGAGCCCGGCCTGGAGATACGGCCAGTCAGTGAATTCGGTGCCACGATCAAAGGTGATCGAACGGCGTGCGCCATGGGGAAGGGCGCTCAAGGTATCGATCATCCCGTCCATGATCGGCTTCGACTGCCGGTCGTTGTTGCGCAGGAAGACTGCGAAGCGGCTGACCCGTTCAACCAGCGACGTCACATTGGCTTTCCCGAATTTCTTGCGGAACTGGATCAGGTCGCATTCCCAATGTCCAAACTGCTTTCGCTCTCTGACGACATCCGGACGGTGCAGAATGCTGAGTTGCGGGCTGAAACGTCGGCCATGACGGCGCCTGGCATGTCTGGGGCGGCGTCTGGCGCGATGTTCCGGCAGATGTCGCCACAGCTTGATCGCATGCCCGTCCGGTGAATAGGCGTACTTGTAGATCGTCTCGTGGCTGACGCAGATCGGATGGCGCTCCAACCGCATTCGGCCGGCAATCTGTTGTGGCGACCAGCCATGCATGATCCGCTCGACCACTGATTGGCGCACGTGCGAGAACCGGGCGAGCTTGCGCAACTTGGCTCTTCGCTCTCGAGCCATCTCGTTGGCCGTGACACAGTAATAGCCATTCAGATCGGGTATCTGCGGATCGACAAAAGCGTTGCGCTTCAGTTCGCGGAAGACCGTGGAACGATGACGCCCAAGCTTTTCTGCAATAACATCGACCCTAATGCCGGCTATCCGCCAACGGGCGATCTTGCGGCGTTCTTCCATATCGAGCTGAGAGTAGGCGCGTTCCATGGACCATTCCTTGCAGATGATAAGCCAATGTTCTCTTGCAAGTCGCACTTCATCCTTGAACCACCCCCCTACATCAAATGTGGCGACCAGGTTGGAATGTCCGGTCCCGTGCAAAGTAAAAATGTCACTGCGCGCTACCACCCGGCTCGACGACCAGCCCAGATCTGACCGGCTGGTCCGGGTTGCAAGTGCACATCGGGGCGGGTGAGGGGTGTACCCTTGGCTTTAGCATTGAGTGTTTCAATCGTCGCGCGCTTGGGAGATGATCGGACGGATCTAAGGACGTGGCAGGATGGCCCAATGCTTCCGGAAATTGAGCTGCTTGCCGATGTCGATGTACTGGCCCTGTCGCCGCTGCTTCGCGGCATGCTCATGTCCATATCCTACGCCGAAACCGAAGGCGGCATCGGATTGACAGCGACGGGTGCGATGAACCGCAAGTTCGTGCACTGGGCCGCTGTACACTTCGATTGGCCAGGCCACACCTCGGACGACTTATACAGCGTCAGCAAGGTTCTCAATGAAGCCGATATGCCACCGCTTTTGGTGGTCCGCGACATGCTCAGCCTGCTACGGCTTGTTCGGCGAAAAAAGGACCGACTGCTTGCCACTACCCTCGGTCGGGACTTTCTGGCGAGACCGCAGGCCTTCTTCAATCTGATCGCGACGGACTATCTTTATGCCTATATCCACGTCGGACAAACACAGCACGATGTCCGCGGGCGAATGCGGTGGTGGCACGTCTTTCTCAATCTTATCAACATCAAGGCTGAAGCGGGCTGTTCGCTAAACGATCTGTTGAACGAGTTATACCCCAGTGAGTCGTACCCGGTGGCGGCAGCAGAAATGACTGTCGAAGCCTGGACGCTCAAGTCGGAGTTCCGTCACGACATCATTCGCCCGCTGTGCTGGCTGGGATTGCTGCACGAAGATCGCGAGGGACTGACTATTCTGCAGGACGGAACCTACCACAAGACACCATTGTGGGCTGCCTGTTTAAAGCTGGAATCAGACATGCAATCCGAATTTACTCTCCATTGAACTGGATCGGGCAAGATTGTCCTTGCTCCACCGCATCTTGTCGGGAAAGCGCCCTTTGCCGCCGCGCAATCACCGCGGGATCGTTCACAAAATCCGTCCGCTTGCCTGGTTTGCGGCCGCGCGGCGCATAGCCCTTCTTCTCGCTGTTGGTCTTCACCTTGGGCGACGGCGGCGGCAACTGCTCCTGCTGCTCCTTGATGTAGGCCAGAACGTCAGAAAGCCGCTTGTTCTCGGTGATCGCCGCATGGGTCACACGCTGGTCCTTGTCGAACACCCGGTAGGGCAGGGAATGGCCTTTCCAGCGCACGTCGAGCCGGCCATCCGCATAGGCATAGGTCTCGATATAACGACCAACCAGGCCACGCGTCACATCGGACTCTTCAAGCATGATCCGCTGGCGCTCGAATGAAAATGTCAGCTGGACGCCGACATAGCGCTGCTCACGCTTGCACAGGATCTCCCTGAGCCGATCCGCCATGATGTTCATCGGTCGGTGCAGGTCATCTGGCCGGGCAGGGGGGCGTGCGAACCGTGCGTTGTAGCGCGTAACAAAACCGGGCAGGAACGCATTGCCCGCCTCCATATCCGAGATCCCTACCAACCGCAGTTCCTTCACCAGGCGGTCCTGGAGCGTCCGGTTGGCGCGCTCGACACGACCTTTCGCCTGGCTCGAATTTGCGCAAAGAATCTCGATATTTAGCTCTGAAAGCGCACGGCCGAACTGCGTCATGCCCTGGCCGCCCTTGGCATCTTTCTTCGTCACCCGGAACACCGAATGCTTGTCGGAATAGAAGGCGACGGGAGCACCATGCGCCTTCAGATAGAGCGCCAGCGCCTCGAAATAGCTGAAGGCGCTTTCCGAGCGCACAAAGCGCAACTGCATCAACTTGCCGGTCGCATCATCGATGAACACCAGCAATGAACATGGGTCACCGCGATCCTCGAACCGACGATGCTCGGAGCCATCGATTTGCACCAGTTCGCCATAGGCCTCGCGCCGCAACCGCGGCTGATGAAACGTCCGCCGCTGCTTGCGCGACAACCACAGGCCGGCCTCCGACATCCATTGGCGCAACGTCTCGCGCGAAACCGACAGCCCATCGAGATCGGCAAGCTTCTCCGCCGCCAGCGTCGGACCGAAGTCCGCATAGCGCTCGCGCACGATTGCAACTGCATAATCACGAACGCCATCGCTGATCCGGTTGTTCGACGGACGGCCGATCGCCTTGTGCCGGATCGATGCCGCGCCACTCGTTCTTATCCGCTCCAACAGCCGGCGCACCTGGCGCGGACTCAGCGCCAGAACATGCGCTGCCGAAACGATCGTCGTCCGGCCGGCAACAACCTTCGACAAAACCTCGATCCGTTGCAGATCGCGCTCGCTCATCGCAATCAGTCCCATCCGCAATCTCCCGCGTCGTCAAAACGCGGGCAGAGTGACATTCTTACTTTGCAGAATCAGGACATTCTAACTTTGCGGCTACATCAAATTGCCGCGTAATAGGAATTATGGAACTGTCCGCCTAAGAAATCTCCGGCCCGTGTCGCTCGTGGACTCAAAAAAGGCCTGCTGCCGGGCAAATCGTTGGGCGTGATTTCGTTGTAAAGTCGATTCTGCCATAACGGTATGATCGCTCAGCGGATGGCGCGGGTGCGGATACGCACTTGCTTTGAACTATGATCGGCGAACCCGCCGAAGCCTTCCACTAGTCGAGGCCTACTGCGCTCCTCTCGCTCTGCTGGCGAGAGCCCGTTCGTCACGGTCCGACGAGTATCTCGGAAAATTCTTCTGTCGTTTCAGACGCAGGATCAGAAATGAATCCCGGCTGTTCCCTGCCAAGCAATTCAAAATTCCCGCTGCCTGACCGCAGCGTACCAATCTTCTCCTGCGTCCTTATTGAAGTCGCTGCAACAAAACCCTGCGGTCCTGGTATAAAATGAGGCTGAGGCTTCAAGCTCGAGGACCGCCATGACCGCCCCACGACCTTCCAAGACACACATCGGAAACCATCGGCTGCATCCCGAAACATTGATGCTGAGCTACGGCTTTGATCCGCAACTGTCGGAAGGAGCGGTAAAGCCGCCCGTGTTCCTCACCTCGACATTCGTGTTCAAATCAGCGGAAGAGGGACGCGATTTCTTCGATTTTGTCTCCGGCCGCAAAGAGCCGCCGAGCGGAACCGGAGCCGGCCTCGTCTACTCGCGCTTCAATCATCCCAACAGCGAAATCGTCGAGGATCGCCTCGCCGTTTACGAAGGTGCCGAGGCGTGCATCCTGTTTTCGTCCGGCATGTCGGCGATCGCAACCACCTTGCTGGCCTTCGCGCGTCCAGGCGATGCCATCGTGCATTCACAGCCCCTTTATGGCGGCACTGAAACGTTGTTTGCCAAAACCTTGGCCAATTTCGGCATTCATGCTGTTGGTTTCGCCGACGGCGTTGATGAAATCGCCATTCGCGCGGCCGCTGATGAAGGCCGCCAACAAGGCCGCGTCTCGGTGATCTTTGTCGAAACGCCCTCGAATCCGACCAACACGTTGGTCGATTTCTTGGCTGTCGCACGCATCGCCGATGAGATCGCCGCCAAACAAGGCTATCGCCCGGTTATCGTGTGCGACAACACGTTGCTTGGACCGGTGTTCCAGTGCCCACTGGACCACGGTGTCGACATTTCGGTCTATTCCCTGACCAAATATGTGGGCGGCCATTCCGATCTGATCGCCGGGGCGGCCCTCGGCAGCAAGGCCGTCACCAAACCGATCAAGGCTCTCAGGGGAGCGATTGGCACGCAACTCGATCCCCACTCTTGCTGGATGCTCGGTCGCTCGCTGGAAACGCTGAGCATTCGCATGGAGAAGGCCAACGCCAACGCCCGCATCGCCGCTGAATTCCTAGCCGAGCATCCGAAGGTCGCAAGGGTGGCCTATCTGCCCTTCCTCGGCGAAGGCACCCCCGCTGCTAATGTCTTCAAGACACAATGCACAGGCGCCGGGTCGACGTTCTCATTCGACATTGTCGGTGGTCAGGCCGCAGCGTTTGCCTTTCTCAACGCCCTGCAGATATTCAAGCTTGCCGTCAGCCTCGGTGGCACGGAATCGTTGGCGAGCCACCCGGCCGCGATGACCCATTCGGGTGTGCCCAAAGACGTCCGGGAACGGATCGGCGTTCTTGAATCGACAATACGGCTATCCATCGGCGTCGAGCATCCCGACGACCTTGTCGCCGACCTCACCCAAGCGTTGGCTGCCGCCTAAGTTTTTCTAGTGCTCGTTTCTTGAAACATGGTTCGGCCAGGCGCCATGAGATCCCTGCCCGGAGCCGGGAACACCGGCCCGGGCAGCTTGGGAAACGTTCATAGTCGCGGACGATGCGAACCAGCGGAGCAGCGCGCGCTGGCCGAATTGTGAAAAGATGTTAATGAAGGGTCAGATCACACGACGAAACGTGCCGGCTGATTTCCGGCCGCGGGCCTCAAGGCCAGCGCAGAAGTGCCATCATCTTCGCGCTTTTGTATCAGAGGTTGCCGGACCGCTCCGGTCTTGACCTGCAACCAGGTCTTGGCTTGCAACCGCCCGCTCCGATAGAAGGAGCTGGTTTCGGCCATCTTGTGGCATGTCTCCTTGGTGATTGCGTTATGAACCCGAACATTCTCGTTGTCGATGACGACCCAGATATACGCAACGTGATCGGCATTGCGCTGGAAAGGGCGGGAATGAGTGTCCAGCAGGCAGCCAACGGGCGCCTGGCTCTGGAGCAGTTACGGCGACACCATACCGACCTGGTGGTAATGGACATTGGAATGCCTGTCATGGACGGGGTCGAATGCTGCAAGGCGATCCGTGCCAGCTCGCACGTTCCGATCGTCTTCCTGACCGCGCATGACGACGAGGTCGACCGGATAGTGGGCTTCGAGCTTGGGGCGGATGATTATGTCAGCAAGCCGTTTTCGCCGCGCGAACTGCTGCTGCGGATCAAGGCCATACTGGCACGAGGCAAGCAGGCAGTTGGCATCACCAGGCACGGCGACCTCACGCTCGATAGCGAACGCCACATCTGCGCCCTTGCCGGAAAGGATCTGCCACTGACGGCAACGGAATTTTCGGTGCTGGAAATCCTGTCGGCCCGACCCGGCATCGTCGTCGGCCGTGGGGCGATGATCGACAAGGCCTATGGCGGCAACAACACCTTGTCGGGACGTACAGTGGACAGTCACGTGCGCAACATCCGCGCCAAGGCCGCGGCCCTTGGTTATGCCGACGTGATCGAAACGGTGAGAGGGGTGGGGCTGCGGCTTGGCAATTGCGTCGCTGGGCCTGCCACCGCGTGAGCCAGATAACCCGGAAATGGCGGCCGTCCATGTCGCTGGTTGTGTCGCTTGTCTGCGCAAGCCTGCTTGCGGTGCCGATCGTGGCTACGCTGGCGTTGCAGATCGGAACGAACCGGCTCGTCAACGAGACGGAGGCTTCGCTCATCAAGCAAGCGGCGATCTACGCCGGGGCCTATGTCGTGGCTATCGAGGCCGGGTCGCCCGAAGCAGGAGGGCCCTTGCCTGGATACTATCTGCCACCGCCCAAGCGCATATTCTGGAGCGCCGCGTCACGAACCTTTCGACCGCTGCTGAACCTTCGTCAGGATGTGGTCGAGCCTGTTCGCCCCGATCCCGTGCCCACCGCGGCGCGACTCGATCCGCGATATGCCAGGATTGCGCCGGGGCTGAGTGCCTTGGCCGACAATGCCGGTCGTACGACGCTTTCGACTGTCGTTTTCCTGGACCATCAAGGGATAGACATGCTCGCCCGCGAGCCGGCGAGTTTTGCCGCGGTGCCGGAAGTTCAGCAGGCGCTGCAAGGCGATGTCGGGGCCGCGCTGCGCTGGCGCAGTGACGCGGGCACGCGGTTTCGCCTGGCTGCGCTTGGCGGCGGGACAGGTTTCAGGGTGCTGATTGCCTATCCTGTCATCAGCCAGAACCGGGTGATCGGCGCGGTCTATCTGTCCAGGACCGCTCCTGGGCTGACGGAGTATTTCGCCGGAGAGCGCATCGCCTTCATCGTCCTGGTCGCTGTGACGCTGTTGAGCGCCGCTGTCGTTGGAACCTTGCTGGTGCGGACGATGCTCCGGCCGATCCGCGCCCTGCGCGACCAGTCGAGAATGGTCGCCAGTGGCGGCCATTCCGAGCTCGCTCCGCTCGGCCATTACGGCATGCGGGAGATTGCCGAACTCGGCGAGGCCGTGATCACCATGGCCGGAACGCTGTCGCGGCGCAGCAAGGAGATCGGCATCTACACAAACCACGTTACCCACGAACTCAAATCGCCGGTTACCTCGATCATGGGTGCCGCCGAGCTGCTCGAGGATGGCCAGCTGTCCCATGATGCGCAACAAAGCCTCATAGGCACCATCAAGACCCAGGGCGAGCGGATGGATTTACTGCTCCACCAGCTCCGCGACATGACGAGATCGCGCGAGAGCTTGCGCGGCAAGCCCGGTCAGATCAGGGATATGCTGCCCGAGATTGTCGATCTCGATATCAGCTTGGCTCCGCTGGATGCCGTCCTGCCGCTGTCGGTTGCGCATGGACAAACGGTGCTGGCGCATATGGCGCAGAATGCGCGCCACCATGGGGCGACTAGGCTTGAGCTGGTCTGGGCCGGACGGACCCTCCGGCTTTCAGACAACGGTACAGGGTTTGCCGACAGCGACCTTGGCCGCCTGGCCGAGCCGTTCTTCACCACGCGCCGGGAACAGGGTGGAACAGGCCTCGGGTTGGCCATCGTGGTTGCCATCCTCGAGCTTTATGGAGCGCGCCTGACGCCGGTTGCCACTCCGGGCGGCGCCGTTTTCGAGATCGCGTTCGACTAACTCCTGTCGCCTGCACAGAATCTGCACGCGAGTTGCACCACTTCGAGGTCGAAAGCAGGCCATCCGAAAACTAGACAATGGAGGACAACGGGCCTGCAGGCCTCGATCCACTCAGGGGTAGACCTATGAAATTGAAACGTTCTCTTGGCATCGTCATAACGCTTGGCGCCGCGATTGCCGCCAGCTCCGCCATGGCAGGCGATAATGCCGCCAATCGATATGCCAATGCCTACAAGCAGTACACGGGCGCGGCATGTCCGCTGGCGGCGGACAACATCGAACATTTCGTCTATTTCAGCAGGGATCGCGATGCGATCCGCGACCATGCATTCTTGACCAGCGATCGCTTCGTCGGCGCGCAGATCATGTATGCGTGGCGCCAGCTCGAGCCGACTGAAGGACACTACGATTTCTCGTTGATCCAGTCCGACGTCGATTACCTCGCCAAACACGGCAAACGGCTCTTCATTCAGTTGCAGGATGCGTCCTTCTCTCCCGAGTACAAGCCGGTGCCGGACTATGTGGTGACGGATGACTATGACGGAGGCGTCACTGCGCAATATACCGACGGCGGAGCCGTCGAAGGCTGGGTTGCAAAGCGCTGGAATGCCAAGGTCCAACTCCGTTTCGCGGCACTGCTTTCCGCACTTGGCAAGCAGTTCGACGGCGTGATCGAAGGCATCAACCTCCAGGAGACTGCTATCGGCGTTTCGCCGGATACGGATTCGTCCTTTACCCCGGACAAATATGTGGCGGCGCTCAAGACCAACATGAGGGCGATGAAAGTCGCCTTCCCGCAGTCGACCACCATGCTCTATGCGAACTTCATGCCCGGCGAATGGCTGCCTTGGGAGGACAAGGGTTATCTGCGCGGGATTTACGAGTTTGGTGACAAGATCGGCGTCGGCATGGGAGCTCCCGATCTCATGTACATGAAAAAGGGCCAGCTCAACCATGCCCTGGCGATGATGCATGAAGGCAAGTTCACCGTGCCTCTCGGCATTGCGGTGCAGGACGGCAACTATGTCGGCGAGACAGGCTCGGCGAATGTCGTGGCGAACCGCACCAACCGGGTCCCGGTCCTCCATACCTTTGCGCAGGATTTCCTTAAGGTCAGTTACATGTTCTGGGTCAATCAGGACCCATATTTCAAGGAGGACGTCCTGCCTTGCTTCTCAGCAAAAGGAGGCTGAAGTGGCTGATCCCAGGCTGGGATGACGGAGGCCGGCGTCGCCAACACATGTGCGGCGCCGGCGCATTTGGTCGCCTGGCCTCCATGCCTAACAAGACGACGCGCTTCTCCTGCGATCGCGGCGAGATCTTCTACAATGTGGGCTGCTCGAACTTCTCGGCTTCGGCAATGCCGCGGTATTCAGCCGCGCTTTCGGCATATCACCGACCGACCCGCTGGCCAACCATCAGCGCTTCGATGCGGACAACACCAGCCTCTCCGGCGGTAACGCCTTCACGACTAGGAGGAGGCAGCTGCTCGAATGGGCGCGCGCTACAGATAGCCTACGGCGGAGCCGCGCTCCAGACGTGCGTAGAGTACTGTTAGCCTTGGGGCCGACGAAGGGCGGCTTCCGCCGGCCACAAAGCGATGCAATTCAAGTATGGCCGAGGTCTCTAACTAACCTCAACCGGCCGTTCATTTTGTACATCACGGATTCCGGGTGGACCGCGGGAACGGAGATCTTTGCGCGTGGGGTCACTGCCGATATACGCTGCCGGCAGCCGTGACAACGCGATAACTAATATGACGCGAGTACGCATCAGACATGCTAGTGTGTGTTCGTCGAGCTTGCCCTTCCTGCTCGGCGGCGTTCCTGCCGAGTAATGACTTGCTCCGTAAGTCTTCGGCCCTTGAGGGCCACTTCATGTCAAAGACCCCGACTGTTCATTTTGAAGCGGCGAGCACTCTTGCCGTTGTGGTATCATCTAACGAGCCGTTGCTTTTCCTGTCCGACGACCAGAAGGTCATTGCAGCGAGTGCTTCATTCTGCCGGGCCTTCGAGATCGATCCCGCGACAGTTCCCGGAAGACGCCTCAGCGAACTTGGGAACGGCGAATGGGCGATGCCCAAGCTCGCGTCATTGCTGACGGCTACAGCTTCGGGAAGTGCGCATATCGAAGCCTACGAAATCGAGCTTAAGCGGCCAAACCAGAAAACACGGCAATTGGTCGTCAATGCGAGAACGCTGGATGATGGCGACATCGATCATATTCGTCTGCTTGTGGCCGTAACCGACGTAACCGATGCTCGCGCCGAGGCTCGATTGAAAGACGATCTGGTTCGCGATAAAGCGATCCTACTGCGGGAGGTCCAGCACAGAGTAGCAAACAGTCTCCAGATCATCGCAAGTGTTCTCATGCAGAGCGCACGTCGGGTTCAGTCGGAAGAAGTGCGCGGGCACCTTCAAAACGCCCATCACAGGGTCATGTCGATTGCCGCCTTGCAAAGGCAACTCTCTACGTCCACGGGCGGCAACGTTGAACTCCGTACCTATTTGACTCAGCTTTGCCAAAGCCTCGGCGCGTCGATGATAGCTGACCCTGGCCGGGTTTCGATACAGGTTACGGTCGACAACAGCGCCGTCGAAGCGGACGTCTCCGTCAGCTTGGGGCTTATCGTGACGGAACTGGTGATCAACGCCCTCAAGCACGCCTTTCCCGATGAGCGATCGGGCACGATCGTGACCGACTATCGCTCGTCGGGCAATGACTGGACGCTTTCGGTGGCATGCCTGTGGGGAGCGATGCACCCAAGGCGGGACTGGGGACTGGCATTGTCGAGGCGCTTGCAAAGAACCTAAAAGGCGAGATTCAGTTGAGCGATGCGCGTCCCGGCACTGTCGTGACAATCAGCCACCAGGAAAGTGCTGGCCTGCGAACCGACCTTTCTGCTGCTGCATAGGAACCGAACTGCTTCTGAAGCGCTATACCATTGCAGCCTGCGAGGCTCCCCTTCATTACCCGAGTGAGCCATGAATAACGGCATAGCGGTCGTCCTTGTCGTAGAAGATAGTCCACTCATTCGTATGGGTGCCGTCGATCTAGTGCTCTCCGCGGGCTACGAGGCGCTTGAGGCGCGCGATGCGGACGAGGCAATTCTCATTCTAGAGTCGCGATCCGATATAGATCTTGTGTTCACCGATGTTCAGATGCCTGGGACCATGGATGGCATCAAGCTTTCCCATTACATCCGCGAGCGATGGCCGCCTGTGAAGTTGATTGTCGCATCAGGTGCCACAATTCTCGAAGAGAGCAATCTGCCTATGGGGAGTAGGTTCTTCTCAAAACCCTACGATGACCACACGATCAAGGACGCCATGGCCCGTCTGCTTTCGAGCGAGATTTCGATTGGGCCATCGGAGGAGCCCTTTCGGTGACCCACGGATCACAACCCTACGCTTTGATCGCGGATTCCAAAGTGAGTACGAAGCTGAACAGAGGAAGACCAATCAGCTGGCAGGATGGGACGCAGCAGTTAGACTCTAGCTTGTCTGGGATAGTGGTTCTGAGAGGAATGCGCGATATCGGCGGAAGAGCAGTACGGCACCCGATCCGACGATTGTCTCCAATCGCGTCCTCCACCGACGGAGAAGACGATGTTTGATTGGCAAAGCTGATCTCTGCGGCCGAGATTGGGCGGATTGCTGCTCGGCAGCCTTCCGGGGCCGTGTGGCTCTCCGTTGGCAATGGGTTGCACGAGCTTTGCGGATACTGGTTGGTGCGGCCTGTATCCAACCTGTAGGTGCGGCCTTTTCATCTGCCGCTGGCCATAATGCCATTCGCGCGGCTCAGCTTTCGATCGAAAGCTGGCGCTCGAGGTGCACCGCCCCAGTGGGTTCTCTCGATCCGGCGGTATCGACCGGCTATGTGAATTAACTCCCTGTCCGCCCTTCCAACCTCGTCAGCGCTTTACGCGTTCTATGAGATGACCGGCTTCTTGTATCTCACCGCTCGTGTATGCGCATCGGCGACCGTGGCCATTCACTCGCAAGCAACGGGCGGACGCACGGGCTTCAAGATCAAGCCCGGTCAAATGTGAACGATGTGAGCAAGGTTGTAACAAAATTGCTCGCCTTTTCTTTGACCAGCATATTTGTCCAGTCGTCCGTGCCCCGCAGTCTTAGGTCCTTGTAGATGCTGTCAACAGCGGCCTCTTCGATGCGTTTGATGTGCCCCATGAAGGCGACCTCTCCGCCCGTGCGATACATGTCACGGATGACCATGCGCAGGACCTCCTGAATCGCTATCTGCCAGGCCGTGTTGATTGCGTGAAGTTCATTCGTATCTTCTGCCATGGAGATTCCTTTATGTGGCTTGCCCTCGACATTGTTCACGCGGGCTTCAGCAACCGCCAGATGCCGCGCGGGTGACAGGGCGCACCCGCCAGACCCATCTCCTACAGGTGCTGTCAGTTCGTCGTGGCGTTCTTGGCAAAAAGGATAGCGGTCGCCCCTGCACGATCCTGCAGTTCCTTTGCAAGGCGCGCTTCGCGAAGTCGGAGCGTCTTTTCCTCGCGGGTGCGAACGAGGACGTCCACCGCATCGACGCAGTTGTTGCGGGCGAAGAATTGCGATTGGGCACGGCTGAAGGCAATCTCCGCCTGTTGGCGAGATTTGCTGTGTGTCTGAAACAATGGATTTTCCGTATGGGAGGCCGCATAGGCAGCCGGCAATTAAAAAAGGTCAGGCGGACAGCGCCTGACCTTGCTTGGTATCATGCTCTCACAGTGCCAGTACATCCGTGGTCAACGGAGAGGCAGATACTGGATGACTTAGGCGGCCTGAAGATTGCAGGCAGACATTTTGCCAGACTTGTTGTCGCGCTCCATCTCGAAGCCGATCTTCTGGCCTTCGACGAGTTCGCGCATTCCGGCGCGCTCTACAGCAGAAATATGGACGAACGCATCCGCGCCGCCATTGTCGGGCTGGATGAAGCCGAAGCCCTTGGTGGAATTAAACCATTTAACGGTGCCAGTGGTCATGATGAACCCTTTCATAGCAAAAGTGTACCCACAACGCCGAAGCGCTGCGAATGGTGATAGCGATTTTTGAAAGAAAGGTTCGTTCAGGGCGCGGTGCCAAACGCGCGGTAACCAAAGCTCAGCAAGCAAATATCGATAGAGTACGTGTAGGATAGCCCTGTCGAGTTGTCAACTTCTGGGTTTTGGCAAGCGGCGACTTCGACAAACAGTTGTGCTGAACGGACATGCGTGGTGACGAGCCGAGCCTGGAACTTAGCTCTGACCGTTATCGGTCTTCTCCGCTGGTGTGCCAGGTGCTGCCGGGCGAGGATTGTTCAGCTTTCCTTTTTGCATCTGAAACGATGCACCCGGACATCAAAGGCAATGTCCGAGATCCACTTGGGGAACCTCACGCTCCTGCGCAGCCAAACAGTCAACAGAACTGAACCGGTCCATACCGCCCTTACCCGGTCGGCGGCTGAAATCATGCAAACGATCCCGAGGTCGCCTACAGGACGAAAACGGGCTTCTCATCAGGAGCAGCCCCGCTATGCCCACTCAGGAATCGAGAGCTGACAGTCAGCTGCTGGTCTAGATGGTGGATTTAGTGCGTCGTCAGAAGTCGCTGGACCAGTTCAGTTCTGTTGTGGGCGTGAAGTCGCTGGCAAAGTTTGCCGACATGATCCTTGACCGTATATGCGGAAATCCCAAGAGCCCGCGCGATCTGTTTATTGGACTGGCCGCGGCAGACCAACAGCGCCACTTCGCGCGATCGCGCCGGCAACTGGTTCAAGGCATGTGCCCCGCCGATCGTCCGCTCACGGCGCGACGCGACGCTGGACTGCGATATCCAGCCGATCGGCGCACCGTCGAGCCGGCCGGTTTCCACCATGGTGGTGAGGGCGAGTGAACCGGCCCGGCAGAGAATATCCATGCTGTCGACTGCCTGAGGACGATAGGGGCCCGTCTCGCCGCCATTGGCGGTGTAGACGACGCCAACGACGCGATCCTCGACCAGAAGCGGCCCGGCCATGCAGTGCTTGAAGCCCCAGCGCCTCAGCAGCTGGAAATTGTTGCAGTGCTGCCAGCCAGACGAGCCGACCACCGTCGACCCGTCGACAGGCCGCCCTTTCTCAAAAATGTAAGCGAGCAGCGGATCGTATTTGTCGAACTCGTCGCTGTACTCCCGGATGAAGCCCTCAGGCTCCTGCTTGCTGTAGAATAGACTCGGCTTGTGATCATCCAGCAGGTAAAGCCCGACCGTGGGCGATCCCATCAACTTGCCGATTTCGCGGTGGCATGACTCGCCAAGAGCTTCGAGTGAACGGCTTGCGGCGACGGCCAGCGCGGCATGGCCGACCTACCCGCAGACCTCCTTGCCCGCACTGCGGCGTTTCTGCGGCTCAAGGATTCGCGATCGAGCTTTCAGATCGAGGGCGAAGATCCGCCCCAGGAGCGCATTCAGCGCTGGGGGCACGTGATTGGCGAGGCGGGCCGTCGCCCGATCGACCGCGCCGAATTGGAGCGCTTGCAGGGCATCGTCATCGGAGACGCACGTTTCGTACATCTCGGATTGAGAGATCAGGGCGGGTTTGTTGGCGAACACGATCGTCAGAACGGCACACCCATTCCCGATCACATCAGCGCACGACATCAGGATCTACCTGCTCTGATCGACGGCCTGACGGCTTTTGATCGTGGCGCCGCGCGGGATCTCGATCCGGTTCTTGCCGCGGCCGTTCTCGCATTCGGCTTCGTCTACATCCATCCGTTCGAGGATTGGAAACGGCCGGCTCCACCGCGACCTTATGCATCATGTTTTGGCGGAACGCGGCTTCAACCCACCCGGTCTTGTCTTCCCCGTATCGGCCGTCATCCTTGATAGGATCGACGACTACCGGCGCGTGTTGGAAACCTATTCACGTCGTCTTTTACCGCTCATGCGCTGGCGCCCCACTGACCGGGGTAACGTCGCGGTCCTCAACGAGACGGCGGACTTCTATCGCTATTTCGATGCGACGCCCCAGGCAGAGTTCCTGTTCGAATGCGTCGCGCGCGCAATCGATGTCGACCTACCTTCTGAGACCGCGTTCCTTCGGAGGTACGATAGTTTCAAGGCACAGGTGAAAGGAATGGTCGACATGCCGGACCGGGTACTCGACCTCCTGTGCCGGTTCTTGCGACAGAACGGGGGCAAGCTGTCGAAGCGGGCGCGCGAAAATGAGTTCGCCGCCCTTACCGACGATGAAGCTGTGCGGATCGAGGCGATCTACGCAGACGTCTAACAGCCGTTTTTGCGTTTGCACCGACGTTTTGAAGCCTAACCTTCGCACCCGCCAAATCGCTCGCCGAGACAATGTTGCATGGACCAGGAGCGAGGCATCGGCGGTAACCGGCGCATGCATTGCGCCTGTCCCCTGATAAAATGCAATCGTGTGCAGATGGCAGTCAGAGTGCCTTGGCGGTGCCGAAGTCGATCGACCTCTGACTCGCTTCAGGACGTGGCAGGCTCTCATCAAGGATCTGGGACAGGCGCGGCGACCAAAGAGCAGCTTAGCGCACATAGTGAGGGTCAGAGTATACCAAGAGTGTGCGTAGAGCGATTCTAAAATCGAGGGCTGGGCCGATATTGCGTACGTAATACAAATCGTAGAATAACTTGGCCTGCGTCTCTCGCAGGTCCGAAGCGTAGCCATAATAGACTTGGGCACATCCAGTAAGGCCCGGGACAACCGTGTGCCGAAGATCGTAGTCTGAAAGGGACGAGCGGTACGCAGCGACCAATTCTGGCTGCTCAGGCCGAGGCCCTATGAGGGTCATGTCGCCCCTTAAAATGTTCAACAGTTGCGGCAGCTCATCGAAATGCGACCTGCGCAGGAAGCGGCCGAGAGGAGTCACTCGTGGGTCATCCTTTGATGTAGCCTCGATGTCGCTGGTGGGGTGCAGGTTCATTGTGCGCAGTTTGTACATCTTGAAGATACGACCTCCGAGCCCTGTCCGGTTTTGGACAAAGAACACCGGGCGGCCCATCTTGAGAAATATTGCGAGGCAACAGGCGGCGATTATCAAGACCGCTGCGGGAGCGCCGAGGATGACAACGACGATGTCGATGACGCGCTTGACCCGGGGATAGTCGAGTCTGACAGGCTGAGGTAACAGAACCTGAATTTGTCCGGCGAGCAAATTAGGAATCTGCACTCTCATGAGTCTATCCCAACTAACGCCAAAATTTCGAACTGCTTTAGAGGTCGGCGAAAATATGGTCTTATCCGCCTCACTCCTGGGCAGTCAGCGTGCGTTACACTAAAATTCGCTGGGCAAATAAGTCAATGTAATCAATAGGATTACAATCGATAGCATCTACTAGCTCTCACGGTCAGGTGGATGCGGAGGTGTGCGGCCTTTGCACAATGATATCAGGCAGCGGGGGTGTTGGACGCTGAGTGATCGCTTACGCGACGCTGACTGTTTGAGCTACCGCGTCGGCCGGTGACGTTGAGATAAAGGCCGGTGATGAGGGCAAGGGATGCACCACCAACCGGCGCCGCGAGAAAAGCAACGGCAAATCCGTAGACCGGGGTGAGGAAAAAAAGCGTTGCTAGCTCACCAACAATCGCGAAGACGAGTATGTAAATCATTGGGCCCCGTCCGATCACCGTAGACTGGCGGATCCCATCGATCCAGCGAGTCAAGCACAGGTGCGAATGCAAACCTTGCGCTGCCTGATGAGCAGCAGCTTTCAATCGCTCCTGATAATAGTCGGTAAATCGTAACCCGACCATATAAATCCATCGGGAGCATTGTACTGTCCCCCGAAATCTGCCTGCTCAAAAAAATTGCTTTGCTTTGGGTGGCAGGCGGGGGCTGCTCCGCTTGGCAAAGCACAAACCATGGTTGTGTACTTGCGATGGATGCACGCAATTACTACCGCCTGCGCTATTTCCTCCGACCTTATTTCATTGCACGGCAAGGATAGGCTCTCGCTGGTCGCCATGGCGAGCATCACGACCTTACCGTTGCACAGATCGAGGTCAGCAGACGCAGGGCCGTCGGACGCTGGCGAGATTCTTTGCAGGGGTCTCTTGGGGCAATCTTGGCGAGATAAGTGGGCGAGGCCGTGGCGTCGGATCACGCAACGGGCAGTAGTGAATTCTAGGTAAGTACAGGCAAAATCACCGCGCAGGAACGATGAGACCTACAAGCCTGCGCCCCAGCAAGTAGGTAATCGCACCAGCAAATATGCCAAGCCCCGAGGCGGCAAGATCTAGTAGCGAAGGCTGACGGTCGGGAAGGAATATCTGGGCGATCTCAATGCCGCCAGCGGCCAGGCCGAGGAACACTGCAGGTTGCGGCGGCGTCCAGATGATAAACGCAGTCGTAGAGGCGGCGAGGAAAGCAACCAGGTGCATGGCGAGATCGTCGATACCCATAAAACCTTGAAGTTGAGTCTGGGCTTGTTCGCCGAATAGCCCGAACCACAAGATGGCTAAGACCTCGCAAACGAACACCACGATCAGGAACGGCCGCGCCCGAACATAGTTGAAACGCAGCTCTGTCATGTGCAAGGCCAACCAAGGAGGCGTGTCTTCTTACAATAAAGTGGGCTGTGGTGATCAATGAGCGCTCCGCTCGCTGGTCCCATTGCCGACCTGGCGCATACTGTCATGTAACCGCTCGGGAGCTTGTAACTGCGTCCGTCATTGTGACCGCGCTAATGTGCTTGCTTGTACCCATCCCAGTGAAGGGAAGCCAGATCAAATCATTTCACTGACCGGTAGGGAACATAGCCCATTGGATCGAGCGAAGTCAGAAAAGAGATGTCCTCAGCAGCCGGTTAGCTAAGCGGCGGAGTGGCACCGTCGTACGTGAATCGTCGAATATCCCGAACGGGGAGCCCCGGCACCAGAAGCGACATGGATTCGCATTGCGCGCTGAGGCATTCTAGGAGACCAGAACTCGTCGAGAACGCCTGTGACAGCCACCGTTTTGCACCGTGCCGGCAGCCGATCACGACTCAGGATCGAAATGGTACTTCCAACGCTCGCCTTGGGAGGGATGGAAACGATTACCTGCAATCTGGCCGTGGAACTCGCAAGGCATGACCACACTGTTGGCATTACTTGTTTGCAGAGCGAAGGCGGTCCACTTGCACTGAAACTCCGTGACGCCGGAGTAGAGGTAAGGCTAGTGCAATGCCCTGGCGTAAGATCAAACTTCCTCCCATACTCGCTGCTGAAATCACACTTCGCAAACCGCTCGCCTGATGTCGTCCATGCTCATAATGGAGTGTGGGCCAAGGCGGCGGTGGCGGCTCGTGCCGCTCATGTTCCCGCAGTTGTCAAAACGCTCCATGGTTTTGCGTTAGGTGAGCCGCGCTATTACGATGCACTGCGCTGGTGGGCCTCACGCTACACCGATTACATCGTGGCTGTGTCCGAGCCGCTGAAGCGCCATCTTATTACTTCCTGTAAGGTAGCCTCTTCAAAGATCTGTCTGCTGCCAAACGGCATAGATATTGTCCGTTTCGCACCCGGGAGGTCAGACGGATACCTGCGGCGTCGGCTGGGGGTTTCAGATACAACTCCGCTGGTAGGGTGCATCGCTCGCCTGGATCCCGTGAAGAACCATGCAGCTTTGATTTCTGCCTTCCCGAGAGTTTCCGCATTATGTCCCGATGCGCATCTAGTTATCGTTGGCGACGGTCCGTTGCGGGCAGAGCTTGAAAATCAAGTTCACGCCATGGGACTTGGCGACATCGTCCACTTCACCGGCGAATTAGCCGATCCAGTAGTCATTTATCGCGATCTCGACGTCTTCGCCCTGGCATCTATCTACGAAGGAACCTCAATCAGCATTCTCGAGGCACTTGCCACCGGCGTGCCAGTCGTTGCAACGAACGTGGGTGGCAATTTCGCTCTTCTTGACAGCGGGGGGTGCGGGCTGCTTGTCGGCCCCAACGACTCCCGTGCGCTGGCCGATGCGATAGCTTCCATCTTGCTCAATCCACGGCTGGGTGAAAAGCTTGCGGCAGGCGGACGCGCCTGGGTGATGTCGAGCTATTCTCTGGAGGCGATGGTAGGGAAGTACGAGTCTTTGTATCATGACCTTGTGAAGACATAGCATCGCCTCTGCAGCTCCAGTTCTGGGGTCAAAACATGTGTGGCATCGCGGGTGGAATAGCCCTGGCTGCGGACTCCCGGCCCGATCCTGCTATGGTTTCGGCAATGTCGTCCCGGCTAACCCACCGCGGGCCTGATGATTCAGGACTGTGGACTGCTCCGTCAGGTCGAGCCGTTTTTGCGCATCGAAGGCTATCCGTCATCGACCTCAGTGAAGGTGGCAGTCAGCCTATGGTCGATGAGACGGGCAGTATTGGAATCGTCTTCAACGGTGAAATATACAACTACCTTGAGCTTCAGCAGGATCTCGAAACAGAGGGGGTTCATTGCAAAAGCAGGTCGGACACTGAAGTTCTGATGCGAATTGTGGCACGCACTGAAGAAGAGGGTCTTGATTGTCTGCGGGGAATGTTCGCGTTTGCGTTGTGGAATGATGTAACCGGCACCGCAATTCTCGCGCGAGATCGAATCGGGAAGAAGCCGCTTTTTTACACGATTCTCAACGGCTGCCTCTATTTCTGTTCGTCGCTTTCAGCTCTGCGGCGTGAAGTTCCGGCTGACACCAGCATGAACATTGAAGCGTTGGATCTGTACCTGTCGCTGGGTTACATTCCCGCGCCATTTACTATCTACAAGGGCATCTCTCGACTGCCCGCGGCCAGTTTTGCGAAGGCTCGTAACGGAGCCGTGCGGGTCCGTCGCTATTGGGACCTCGCCGTTCTTGGTGAGCCATATCAGGGCTCTTACGCAAGTGCGAAAGACGAGCTTGAGGAGAAGCTGGACCAAGCCGTGGCAATTCGACTGCGGAGCGATGTTCCCATCGGTGTATTTCTCAGTGGAGGTATCGATTCAAGCCTGATCACCGCCCTCTCTGTCAGGCAATCCAAGTCGAAGGTCCAGACCTTTTGCATCGGGTTGAAAGGCTCAGGCTCTGATGAAAGTCCATCAGCTGCTGCGGTTGCACATCATCTTGGTACGGCGCATCACACTCTTCATGCGGAATCGGGCCTTCTCGATACCGTGCCTGAAATGAGCGAACACTTTGGGGAGCCATATGGCGACGCCTCTGCCTTGGCGCTCTGGGCGATCGCTAAGATGGCTCGTCCCCACATCACTGTAGCGCTGGGTGGTGATGGCGGAGACGAAGGGTTTGCAGGCTATGACTGGTACGCCAACGCCAGCCGGCTGACACAAGTGGGTGCTTTGATGCCGCAGATGGCGATGAGCGCCGCCGCGAGGATGGCCAGGTTTGCAGCAGGCCTGTCTCCCAACCGAAGGATAGGTAAGGCTGCGAGAGCTTTTGCGGCACTTAAGCTGCCTCCGGCAAACGGGTTCGCTGCGCTGCGTTCTTTCATCAGCGATGCTGATGCCGAGCTCCTCTATGCCGGTAGCCTGCTGGACCATCGGCGAAGGCTAGCTGCAGCGAACCAACTGCTCTCCGTTTCATATTCGAGAGCCCAAGGCAGCGCACTGCGGAAAATGCGATACGCGGACATCGAGACGTACCTGGCCGACGATCTGAGCCCAAAAATCGATGTTGCAACAATGGCGCACGGCCTTGAGGCACGAGCTCCCCTGCTCGACCAGGAAGTGATGAAGTTTGCGCTGTCTCTTCCAGACCACTTCTTGACGGATGGTTTCGGTGGCAAACGCATTTTGCGGGATCTTCTGGCGCGGCATCTCCCAGTTGAGCTTTTTATGCGGCCGAAGCAGGGCTTTTCGTTGCCGCTGGCGCAATGGCTCACCACCACTTTGGCACCGAAAGTTGCAGCCCTCGAAAAAAGCGAGGCACTTTTGGACCTGCAAGTGTTGAACCCCTCCGGAATCCGGCGCCTGTTCAAACAGCACGAAAGCGGGTTTCGCGATCACAGCCAGCGTCTGTTCAACATCCTGCAGTTGGATGCTTGGCTATCGAACGGGTGAACCTTCGTGGACTGACGACCAGGCGGCGCATTAGCATGCCGGGCTAAGGTGACTTCGGTGGCGGGTAGGCCAGGGCATTGGAGCCAACGGGACTTTTGCGCGGCCGCGCCGCCGGCTGGATCTGGCGTCGCTCAGTGGGAGCGGCGGCCATTGCAGATTTGAGTGCGGCGGTGAGGCCAATCAGAACATAGATCGGCCAACTAAAGCCATTGCTCAGGAACGAACCCGCACCGCATAGGCCGGCGAAGCTCGAAAGCAATGCCAAGGCTGTTATGTGGTGGATATCACGATCGAGGGGGAGCGATCGCACTGCGGTAATAAGTGTGTAGACGGTGGAAATCACCACACCAAGAAACAGGCCTAGCCCAACAATTCCCGCCTCGGCGAGGACACTTAGCCACGTATTATGAACCGCCTTCCATTTGCCCGAGACCTTTTGCGCCTCTCTCTCAAAGTTGGCCAGGCCGATGCCCGTAATGGGATTTTCAATGCCCACGCGCATTGCTATCGACCACATCTCGATACGCCCGGCAGCTGACTCGTCGAGCTTTCCGTCAGCGGAGCCGGCAGTCAATCTGCTGCTTAGACCCATTCCGATGTAAAGCGCGCCGATAAATACCAGGATGAAGACTGTGGCAATGCTCTTTGACCGCATGGTCGAGTAAGCAAAAACTGCGCCAAGAGCCAGGCATCCAACGAGGCCTCCTCGGCTCCTCGTATACGTTATGGCGATGAGAACGAGCAGCGCGGCAATTGCAAATGTGAAGCGTTCCAGCCTTGCGCGTGCGCCATATGCCAGCGAAGCCGAAAATCCCAAGGCCGGTAACAATATGAATGCGAGATCGTTCGGGTCGCCGAGGATCGATCCATATGAGCGCCCGATAGTTACGCGCCCATCTTCCACCAATTCAATGCCGGATGCCTTGTTGCGGAGAGCAACCAGCGCGACAATCAAGCCGACAACTGCTATCGCGCGAGCTGCAGTCTGGAACTCGGGCGGGCGCCGAACCAGCCAGGCTATCGCGAGCGTCATCACGAAAATCTTTGAGAAGCTATCCAGCCATGCAGAGAGGGCTGCCGATGGGCTGGCGGCGAGTGGCACTCCAAGCGTCACCAGTCCAAAAAAGAGCAGGAACCACACAAGCTGGGAGGTCCAGCGTGGTCGCAGATTGCCCTTGGCCAAATGCCAAAGCAGCGAGATTCCGGTGACGGTGGCCAATATGAGGGGAAGCCGCAGCGGGCTTAGACTTGGAATTGCTTCATGAATTCGGAACATGCTTGCCGCGGCAAAAGTGATTGCCAACGCAAAGGGGTAATACGCGGCCGTATAGATAAGCAGAGTGCCGCCGAGCAGTGCTGCTATCCCAAGCAGCGGAATGATCAGGTTGCCGGTGACAGCCAACGCAGCGCCGCACAACACCATAAATGATATCGTAACAAGGCATGTCATCTGCGCAGTCATGTCTGCTCCTGCTAGCGCTGCCTTCGCCAGTAGCTGGTTATCTGGGTCACCAAAGGTCGGTGGAAAACAATCAAAACTAACAGATACGTCACTGCACCAACCGCAATCATGGCCATGAGTTGAAACGGCGGCCACAATTCGAACGAGGCGGTCCCCGCTCTTGCCAGCTGGATCATCACGATCATGGCAGCCGATGCAGAGGCAGCCGGCCATATGCTCAATCCATATTCACGCACCGACGTATCTGCCAGTCGAAGGGTTGCCATGAGTAGCGGTACATTTGTCGCCAAGGTACCGACCAGCCAGCCGGCCGCGATGCCGACTGCGCCCCACGCCGAACCGAAGGCGATAAACAGAAGTGGAAGAACGACAGCAGCAATCCAGGCCTGTCGGGTGGGGATGCCTGTGTGGCCGCACGCCTGCAGGATCTGAGGCAGGAGCGCAAAAACAGATGCGATCGCTACGTGGGCACACAGGAGCCGGAACGGCCAAACCGCTCCACCCCAGGAGGACCCCATCACGATGTAGAAGAAGTCGTGGGCAATTGCTGCCAGTCCAAACAGGATAGGAAATGCAGCCAAGGCTAGAAGGCGTGTTATTGAGATAAGGTATCGCTTTAAGGACGCTGGATCCCGACGGATCTCGAAAAACAGTCCTGGTGTTACCCGGGTAACCAACGAAGTGATCTTTTCAAGGGGCACTGATGCAAGGGTCAGCGCGAAGACATATTGGCCTGTAGTGCTTGTGCTGAGCAGTCGCCCCGCTGCTGCAATGTCGGCAGAGGAGCAAATCAGCGAGGAGATGCCTTGCGAGACGAAATTCAATCCGAACACTACCAGGGGGCGGACCTGCGCCGAACGCGGCATCTCATACCCTTGGCGGCCATAAAAAGTCGTCATGAACAGGGAGGTGATTGCACCTCCGAGATACCCGCATACCAATGCCCAGTACCCAAACCCTGCCAGCGCCAGGCACAAGGTGATTACGGTGTCTGAAATCGACCTCGCAAACTCCGCTATTGCCAGTTCTTTATAACGGAATTGTCGTCTCAAGACCGCAACGGGAACAATCGCAAGCGACTCTATGACGAAAACGGCACTAAGCGCCAAGATTACCGTGCGGACCTCGTCCGCCCCAAAAAAGGCAGCCACATACGGAGAGAGAATGACGGCTATGGCAACTGCCAGACATCCCAAGAGTACGGCAAGCGTATTCAGTTGCCGGATCGTTGAATAGCTGACGTCTGGAGACATGATGATCGCATATCCGAGGCCTGCCTCCGCGATAACCGATAAGAAACGGGTGAAAATTGTCGAAACCGCCATGAAGCCATATGCCTCAGGGCCTAGCAGTCTCGCCACGACGACGGTTACTGGCCATGTAAACAGCTGGGCAAGCCAGCGTGACCCGCCTGTCCAGGCAACGCCATTGATCAGAACCCGATCGAGCCGGTCGCTCTCGTCGGGAGCAGGTGCCGTACACTGGGGGTGCTTCTCATCCATGTGAATTCGCCCCCCTGGCTCCTATCCGTGAGCATCCTGCGCCGTTTTCAGAAGTTCATAGTCGGTGCGGTTTCAATCCGTTTGCGCGTTCTGTTAGTTCATAGGCTCCTGTGTGCCTGGAACCGTCTTTATGACTCTGGCGGGATTTCCAACGATGATCGAATTTGGCGGGTAGATGCCTGCACATACCGCTCCATATCCGACGACCGAATTTGTACCAATGCGGGTCCCCGGCAAGATACCTACGGACGAGGCGATCCAGACATTTTCCTCGATCAGTACGGGGGCAGTTCGGATGTTGGCAAGTTCACTGTGTCGATCGACATGCGTGCTATGGAAATCCGTATCGGAAATTGAGGCATCACCGACAATTCCCAAACGGCCGATCGATATCGATTGTTTGCATCCGAAGCGCGTGCCGTTGAGGTAGGTGTCGCTGCCGATCGTAATTTGCGCCTCGAAACTATATGTCCAGGGCGTAACCAGCCGATCGATAACGACGTTGTCCCCCAGCACCACTATCCCCGGGCCCTTGAGCTGAAGACGCCCGAAGATCTTCAGGTTTCGACCCGTCGAGACACGCCTGCCAAGTAGCTTGCATTTCGCGGGAAACACCAATCCGCGCAGCAGTGCCACCGCCGTTCGAGCAGCATTCATAGGGTCGGCTGGCCGGCTGTGCAAAGTACCCGATCTTCCTTCTGGGCCGCCTGGAAACACTACATGGGAGTGCTGATATCCGCAACTCAACCACATCCGACATGGATATCGCAGCTGGACCTACCGGGCCATGGCTGGGATCTCGCCGGAAGGGTTCCATGCCCATGTCATTGGCTGAACAATGAGCGTCGGTCGGAGCCGGTGATGTTGAGCACGCTTCACTTGTCCTTGTGCGTCCTTGTCGACAGCTCAGCTGTTTCAAGGTAGCCATAAGGGCACGAGACAAGCTGCTGTAGCGGGCGACGTCAAGTGCGGATCGCAAGGATATTAGATAAAAGTCAAGTGCACTAAACAGGGAGGCATCCTAGAGATGGCGACTGTATTTTTTGTGTCATTTGGCCTTGTGGTCTACCACGTCATTTTCTATCCAATAATATTGTTTGCAGCAACATCATTGAAACCTTACGGCAGCCGCCAGATTGCTGACATCAGCGATTTGCCGGTCGTCGAAATGATTGTCCCGGCCCATAACGAGCAGGTTGTCATCTCCAAAAAGATCAGAAACATTCGGGCTCTGGATTACCCCAGAGAGAAGCTGATTGTCACAGTTGCTCTCGATGGCTGCAGCGATGGAACTGAGAAGGTTCTTGCTGACGAGCTGGCGGTGCAAGCGTGGGAAAACGACAGATTTACGGTTGTAGTCTACCGCCAGAATATTGGGAAGGTGGCTGTCCTTAACGAACTCATCTCGAGATCGACGGCCGAGATAATAGCTCTGTCGGATGCATCTGCGCTCTTGGATGTGTCTGCATTGAAAAAGGCGGCGCAGTATTTCAGCGACAAAAGAATAGGTGTCGTATGTGGTGCGTATCGCCTGAGTACTGCATCGTCATTTGCTGAACATGCATACTGGCGTTATCAAACATATATCAAGAGGCTGGAATCGTCGTTTGGTTCCGTCATGGGGGCGCATGGCGCATTTTATCTTTTCCGGAGAAGCTTATGGACTAGCTTGCCGGGTGACACGATCAATGACGATTTCGTACTGCCAATGAAGATCGTCGCGGCAGGAGCGCGAGCCATCTATGCGCCCGAAATTGGCGTGGAGGAGCTCGAAGTTTCCCGGTCGACCCAGGATATCCGCAGGCGAATAAGGCTGGGTGCGGGCAACGTTCAGCAGCTCTTGATGCTGAGCGAACTCGCGGATCCTCGAACAGGCCGCACCGCCTTCATGTTCATATCGGGCAAGGCTCTAAGATCGATTGTCCCATACGCGTTGATTGCGGCGTTCGTGTCCGGTCTGACATGTGTTGCAATAGGAAATCCAATATTGGCGACCTGTATTGCAGCGGTATGTGGGCTGGTTCTTGTCTTGCCGGTTTTTCTGCCTGGTGCCTCGGGCATATTGGGATTGGCAAGATACATCGCCTTGTCAAACATCGCAGCAGCACTAGGGGGGCTTGTGTATCTGTTAGGCCCCAAGGGGGCTGCTTGGAACGTCTCCAGGAAGGGAAAGCGGGCGTAGCTAGGAGGCGCTTTGCTGTGACGTCACCGGGATAGTGACAAAAAGCGCACGCCCCAATGCTAATCCGTTCCCTCTTCAAGCTCTCTTATTGAGGTTCCAAGCCTTACCAGGGGATTTTTGATGAACGGAGCCAGTCTAAGATGCCTGTTCGCCCATCGGACAATCTCATTGCCGATATAGCTGTGATGGAAGTCATTCATGATCAAGCCACTTATTGGCACACCTGCCTTGGAGGCACTTTCGACTGCCTTGCAAATGACCCGGCGCTTTTCCTGATTTCTCATGCATATCAAGAAAAAGGCATCCGCTGCCGAAGCGACTTGAAGGGGGTTGATTTGCCCGAGCAGCGTGCCCGACAAAGAAGGCAGGTCGAAGACCAATCTGTCAAACCGCAGAGCGGTGCTGTCCAGCAGTTCAACAAACTGTGCGGCATCCGGCAGGACTCCGACTGACGAGAGCTTGAGCGTCGAGCATCTGGATGGGACACGGGCGCCGTAGTCACAGCTGCGAAGCCGATCTTGAAGCGTAAGCTTATCAGTGAATTTCAGGTTTCCGGTCCAGTCGATGACGAGAGTGGACAAACCTGATTGTGCAAGCACGTTTGCCAGCGCGTGGCAGATGGTCGTCACTCCTGTATCCGGGCCAGGAGCGGAGATGGCGATCGAGCGTTGACTGTTGGCGGCTATGCCCAGCGCCAGCAGTTCCAGCTCCATGATCCATCTGGGTTTGATCGCTTCTGACGACGGCAGGCGATTAGGGAAATCCAACGCATGTCGCGTCATTTTTCGCCCACCACGCTCGGGACCGAAGATCCGTCATCACCGACAACCAGTACGTCCTTGGGGAGAAGTTCTGAATAGTATTTTGCGTCGGGAACGAACACACTGCCATTGCGGACTATCTGGTAGCGGATCATGAACTCGCTTTGCTTCGCAGAGTCCGAGCGCCATTTTGCCAACTCGACCGAATTCTGAAAGATCTTCTGCTCGAGACGCGAGATATCCAAATCAAGACCAGAGGAACGTTCAGACTTTATGACCGTCTCCCCACTCTCCAGTGAAAAAATGAGTGACTGAACGCGCGCGATTGCAACCAGCGTATTGGTCCGCTTCTCCTCGATGTCAGAAAGTCGGAAGGCGGCTTCACGCACGGTTTCAGCCCGAACCACTCCGCGTTTTTGCAGGTCGGTCATTTCGGCGGCGGTCTTGCGCTGCTGCTCGATCTGTCCGTCCAAAAGAACGCGCTGTTCTGCAAGACGATTGAGTTCTTCGCTAGCGGCTGTTCTCGCGCGAGCATTGGATGCCAGTTGTGCATCGAGTGAACCCATACGGGAATTGAGGACGAGCTGTTCTCGCTGGATGAGATCTTCGGCCGTCTTTTTACCTGCAAGCGTTGTCAATGTGTCGGGGACGGATATCGTCGGGGTCCGGGCGCGTTCCGATTTTAAGCGCGCAATGGTCGCTACGCTTCGTATCTGATCGTCGAGAAGCTTGCGATAGTCAGCATCGCGGCGCTCGACCGACGCAGTTTCCCCATTGAGCTTCGACGATGGCTGCACCAGGCCTCCAGCCAGAGCCACGGCCTGCAGCACCGTCAGGCCGGGCTGCCAGGGTACTGCGCCCGAATTCTCAACGAGGCCAGTCACAAAAACAGGCTTGTATGCGATCACTTCCACGGTTGCTTCGCCGGTCTTGCCGGTGATCTCGGTTATCCTGTCCGACAAGAGCTTTTCAAGCGAAGCTGCGTCAAGGCCCGACACGTTGACCCGGCCGATAACCGCGATGGTGACGTCCCCCTCAGGTCCCAGTCGATACTCGCCACTGAGCTCTGGGTAGCCGAGAAGGCGGATGAGAAGCCGATCCGCCCTGCCCAATACCTGAGTGGTCACTCTTGACTGAACCGGTGCGGAGTTCTGAGCGGACGCGAAGACAGTGGACAAACCAAGCGCAAGTGAAGCGTACAGCAACCTGCTATTCATGATTTTCCATCGCCCATTTGCTCGATTGTTCCGACAGTGGCGACGAAACGCAGTCCGGTAACGTTTGAAATTGCCCGTCGATCACGGACATATGGATCTGTAATCTCAGCGAAAAAAACCAATCCGATGGCAAAAAGCATCCCTGCGCCATAGACAATCGCAAACTTGTACAGCTTGGACATCGACGGAAATTGTGGGTCGCGCGGCGGATCGATCACTATCATGTTGGAGGCAGAGTTCACCAAATCCACGCCTGAAATTGGCGCTGAGTTGCCAAGCTTTCGGTGGTACTCGTCGTAGACGTTTTGGGCAGCCTCATGCTTCACTATGGCATTGGAAAGCTTCTGATCCAGCTCTGTACGTTGGGCGCTCGGGGCCGCATCACGTTGAGCGGAAAGCTGGTCAACCACCGCCTTTGCGTCGTTGAGTTCGCTTGCGCGTCGTTCCAGGAGAAGATCGCCCACATTTCGGCCCCCCTGACGCGTCAGAGCTTCGGTAAACCTGATCAGGACGGTTTCCAGTTTGGAGCCGAGACCCGGCGCCATTTTGCCGGTGTAGGTAATCTGCAAAAACTCGTTGCCGATGGGTTCAAGCCACAAGGACCGGCGGAGTTCTTGTATGCGTAATCTCTTCTGATTTTCACCGATCGCCGCATCGACCTGATCGTCAACGACGTTGCTCAGTACGTGATCGCTGAACAGCAGGGCCCGGAGCCCATCAATTCTCTCGTTTAGCAAAGGGGTTGGAGATGTTTGATCCTTTGATAAAGGATTGGTGCTTGTCGTCTGTCGAACAAGTAGAAGCGTCCGGGCGGTATAATTTCCAGGCCAAAATGATGCGATCGCGTAGCTGAATGGCAAGAAGAGTAGAAGAGGGATAATAATCAGCATAATCCGACGTCGCATAATGTTGATTGCTCCCAATATGAGAGCATCGATGCGGTCGTGTATATTCGTAGAAGTGTCCACCTGTTCGCCTGGGATGATAGCAACTTCTTTGAAAACTACTGAACGTCAGGCTTTGCTGGCCACAGATCCAGCCCTTTCATCGTCGCTGCCGATACACTTTCTTTCTTACCATACACCGGACGCCGAAATGCGGATATCACATGTTGATGTTTACGCATCTCCGGGTCGGAAAGGATGGCCCTGATCAACGTTGCAGTGGTGGAGCGGGCACGAACCAAGCCTCGCACGACGATGCTAGTTCAGCTCAGGCAAAGCGTGCCCGCACAGCAGATATTGCCTGCTGACCAGGTGACGATATCGTGAAATGATGCCCGCAAGACTATCCGTTTGCGGGGCGGAGGCTAGATGACAAAGTCCACCGTCGTAAGCACTGAGCCGTCGACCTGGATGCCGAAGTCGGCAACTTTGTCACCGTCCACGTCGCCTGAAAGCAGATGGTTGACGAGATGAAGTTCACCTGCTTTTCCGCTGAACTGACGATCGCCAATGAAGGAAAAAGCCTGATCCCCCGTGACGCGCAGATTGGCGTCGATGAGGCTCAAATCCAGCCGGTCAATCCCGTGTTCGAAGTCGGTGATGATGTCGGGCAGGTTGGGTGCGGCCTCACTTAGCGACCGGAACACGAACACATCACTTCCCGCCCCCCCGGTGAGGATGTCCATACCCTCCAGTCCCTCGAGTATGTCCTTGCCGGCACCGCCATTTAGCCGATCGTTGCCGGGGCCACCCTTGAGCGTGTCGTTGCCAGCTTCACCATAAAGAGTGTCGGCGCCATCGTTTCCGTTTAGAACGTCGCTACCGAGCCCGCCATAGAGCGTGTCGTTGCCTTTGCCGCCTTCCAACCTATCGTTGCCACCCAGGCCACGTACTTGATCGTCGCCAGCGCCTCCCACCAGATGATCCCTGCCCTCCTTGCCAGTGAGCTCGAGATTTTCAACGGCGGGCGCAGTACCGGAACTGGTGCCAGGAAGCGTGTCTGTTTTGCCCTGTATGTACGCAAGGTAGTTGTAGGAACTGGCATATTGCTGATTGAACTGCTTTGAGCCTGTCAACCAGCTGCCGTCGACTCCACCCTCGAAGACAAGATTGCCGCGCTGTAGATAAGTGGTATCTCCAGTATGCTTGTAGACAAACCCAAACCCGCTCACGATCAGCATATTGAGGTCTGCTGTGGGGGTGTCCTGGACGCCGTTGACGGAGGTCTCGTCAATGTACTGAAAAGCCTTTGCTGCGGGATCCCATTCATGTGCCCACATGTAGTCGAGATTGGATTTAACAAACTGAACGATGCGCGGGTCGGCATCGACCTGTTCATAATAATTGATGAGGGCCTCGTTCATCAGGCCATTCATGAAGGGCTTATCAATCGGGTCGCCGTCGACCGCCGCTCCTTCCATGAAATTTGGTCGGGAACCGTCGGCACTTTGAAACCCGGAAGTCAGAATCTTTTCGACCAAGGACTTGGCTAGCGCACGGAAGTCGTTTCCACCGGCCACGCCCCAATCCTCGCCATTAGCCTGAATCTTGGGCACGCCGACAGAGGGTGCGTCAATGAGGATTGCTTGTGTCAAGGTTTCGAGGCTACGTGCTTGCTCGCGGCCGCCCGAAAGGTGCGGGTCAAAAAGGTTCGCCCAATTGTTGTCCCTGTTCCACGCGCCGACGACCTGATCCGCCAACTTGCCGATGGCAGTCAAACTGGCCTGGTCTCCATTGATAAGGTAGTGCGCGGTAATGCCTTTCGGCATAGACCACCATGACGCGATGCTATAGTCGTTTGCCTCAACATAATTCTTTAGATAATCCGCAGCAATTGCGTTGCCTTGGTCAAGATAAGTCTTGTCGCCCGTCCGTGCATACCAGACGTAATTAATGAAGGCTCGATCATAGTAGTTTGCCGAAGCCCATGCAGCGCCGTCGGTTGCCCAATGGGTGGAGTTGTATGTTGTGAATGCCTGCTCATATTGGGCAAACTCTTGCCCAAGCCCAGACGATGCCGAAACCGATATCACTGGGCCGATAAGTGAATTTAGCAGATCAAGCCGTGTCATCTCCAACCTTTCGTTTTCGTGCGAAGCGCCCGAACCAATGCTGCTGCGCCGGTATCAGCCGATAGAATCAGCTGCCTAAGAGTTGGATGGGTATCCTGCAGCCTTCCAACCGGCATCGCAAGCTGCCCAGCTGTGGACAACAGCGTGCGCCGAGGCATCAGGGGGGCCTGTGCCGAACTCGCCGCGGTTCTCAATTAGAAGTTTGGCTTTAATCTGGCGGCCACAAGGCAATAAAGGGACGATGTGCGAGGTCTCACCGCAGCGAAACTGGGTCATCTCTGCAATGCAACGAATGGTTGAAATAATGGATCGGGGGAATTACGGGATAAGTTACTGTTTACATGCGCCGGTACTAGTTCGAATTGGATGCGGTGCGATTTCGCTCACGATTGTGACGGTTCCTCTGCCGTCTGAGCACTTTGAGACCCCATTCCTCAAAGGCATCACCTGCTGAGCCGGCACTCCGTTAAGTCGACTGGTGTAGGCGGACGAAGCGCCGCGTCAAACCTGCTATGCGTGAGGGTGTAGCGATTGCTATGACCAAACGACGAGAATACACTCCGTTCAGCATGCAGATAGAAAGCGATCCGCTATGGAGCAGTTCTATATGCGTTCGCAGCCGCCCAGTGCCTACGTCTTGACTAACCCAACGCCAGAGCGGCGCGAAAATTGCGCCGTGGTTATGCTTGAATTCAATGAACTGAGCCCAACGCTGATTACCCGCTTCATGGACGCCGGCGAGCTTCCCAATTTCAAGCGGCTCTACGACGGCTCATCCATCTTCACCACCGATGCTGAGGAGGCTTCCCCCAATCTCGAGCCCTGGATCCAATGGATAACGGTGCATAGTGGACTGTCCTACGATCAGCACGGAATCTTTCACCTTGGCGACGGACATAAGCTCGATAGTCCGCAGGTCTGGGATCTGCTCTCTCGAGCCGGCCGCACCGTCTTTGTTTGTGGGAGCATGAACTCGCGTTACGACCTGCCCATCAATGGCGCGGTGCTTCCGGACCCGTGGGCGAGTGGTACGCCCCCCTATCCAGCCGGCACATTCAGGAACTATTTCACTTTCGTTCAGCGCAACGTCCAAGAATACACTAATGACCGCATCCCGCTCTCAAGTGGAGACTATCTGCGCTTCCTGCGCTTCATGCTTGGACATGGATTGTCGGTCAACACTGGCATTTGGATCATCCGCCAGCTGATTGCGGAGCGCATGAATCCAAATTCCCGATGGAAGCGCGCGACCATTCTCGACAAGCTGCAATGGGATGTTTTCAAAAATTGGCACGCATCCCATAGGCCGGATTTTGCGACGTTCTTCATAAATAGTACGGCACACTTCCAGCACATGTATTGGCGTAACATGAACCCCGATGTTTTCACGGTTAAACCCGATCCGACCGAGCAGTCGGAATACCGTGGCGCGATTCTGTTCGGCTACAAGGAGATGGACCGCCTGATCGGCGAGGCACTGGCGCTCACTGATGATGGAAGAACGATACTCATCTTGTGTTCGGCACTTAGTCAGCAGCCGTGCCTCGTCTATGAAGATATCGGCGGCAAAACCTACTATCGCCCTCGCGTTTTCGAACGGGTCTTGGAATTTGCAGGCGTAGAGGGCCCGTACCGGATCGAGCCTGTGATGTCCGAGCAGTTCCAGATCCGCTTCGAAAAAGAGGCATCTGCCAAAGCTGCCGCCGAGGCTCTGCGCGCGGTTTGTCTCCCGGAGGGACCGGCGATGGAGGCTCATTGCCACGGAACCGACGTATACGCCGGATGCAACGTATATCGGCAGCTCCCGAAGGATGCGCCTCTCATGGGACCTGACGGCATATTGATGCCTTTCTTCCGCCTCTTCTACCAGGTTGAGGGGCTGAAGAGCGGGATGCATCATCCTGACGGCATCCTATGGATCCATGATCCGTACACGTCGGCCGATCACAGCGCCAGGCGCATCTCGCTGCGCGACGTCGCGCCGACGCTGCTCAGCTATTTCGACCTCCCAGCCACGGTTGAGATGACGGGGCGAGCAATATCGACAACCCCCGGCTCGGGTGTGCCGAAAGCAGATAAGTTGCGATGCAGGTAGATAGCCGATACCAGCGTCGCCACCCCTCCCCCTTCGCGAACTAATGCCCGACGAGCTAAACAACACGGAAAGGAGCCTAGTGGTTGCCGAAGCAGTAGGTCGAGCCCCACGCCCTCGTTCAGCATTAGCTCGAAAATTGTAACTTGTCCGACTGAAAGGCCGGTTACGAAAAACGCCTGAATGGAGTGCGCGCAGGGCCGCGAAGAATGCGGTGCGATCCAGGGTGTGGGAAAGCAACCGCGAGCAGGTGTTCAGAGGTGGGACTTCGTGATACCCGGGCCTTGACGGCTGCGCACAGGCAAGCACTTGGTCGGCCTGAAATCAAGGTTGCCGACCGGAGCAATAGAGCTATATTTAATGAATGTCTGACCCCAACACCCAGGAAGACCTTCCGTTTGTCCATTACACGCTGAAGCACCGCCTGATAGCGTGGATCAGCCAGCATCTGTTCGATAGCGCAACCTACACAGTTCGCCACGGTCTCCTGAAAGGTATGAAGCGGAAAGGCGGGCTCGGTTGGGTTCCGGCGATGTTCTCGCCTGGTCTTATGACAGCCGAGCAGCAGTTTTGGCGTGACCTCAATCTCAGCGGTATGACCGTCTACGACGTCGGCGCCTTCCACGGTTTGCTGACTCTGTTCTTCGCTTCTCGCGCGAAGGCAGTGGTCTGCTTCGAGCCGAACACCCCAAACCATAAGCGCCTAATGGAGAATCTGATGTTGAATGGGGTCGATAACGTGAAGGTGCGCAAGGTCGGTGTCGGCTCCCGGCGCGAGACGTGCAACATGGTGGCGAGCGCACTCATGCCGGGCGGCGCGAGCATTGACGGAAAGACGGTTGCGGAGTTGCTGCGGGCCGGGGTGGAAACAGTTGTAGAGGAGATCTCCATTGTCACACTTGATGAGGAGATCCCCCAAGCCGGACTGCCCACGCCCGATTTCATCAAGATTGATATCGAGGGGTGGGAAATCGAAGCGCTTCGAGGGGCGCGCAATACGCTGGAGTTGTATAAGCCAGCGATTTTTCTCGAGATGCATGGTGAGACATTACGGGAGAAAAGGCGGAAAGTTTCCGAAATTGTTGCCTTTCTGTGGGAGATCAACTACCGGCGTATCCTTCACGTAGAGACTGGCGCCACAATCACGCCAGAGAATACCCCTGTGGCGATGCAAGGTCATCTGTACTGCCGGACGACCTGATCCACCAGTTCTGTTTGGGTAAAACCGTCAGAGCCCATGCGCGCCTTTTCCATTCTCGCAGTCTGTCTCTACAGCATCCTCAATTTTATCCTTGGAGAGTCAGCATGCAAGGACTCGACCTGATTATTCGATGCCCCATTTGCCATGGAAAACTTGAATTTTCCGAAGGCGCAAGGTGCCATGGATGCCAGAGGCGGTACTCGGAAGCTGAGGGCATTCCCATTCTGGTGGATTTTGAGGACAGTATTTTCAAGCCAGAGGATTACGCCACTTCTGCGGGAAAAGTTATCCCTCGACTGCAGAAAGGCTCGCGACTGGGACGCTTCCTTGGTCGGCTTACCTATGGGGATAATGAGGTGGCATCGCACAACATTCATGTCTTCCTTGGTCGCGTGCGGGCCATATCCGCCGAACCTATAGTGCTTGTTGTGGGAGGTGGGACCATTGGATCAGGCGTCAGCGATTTGTACAGAGATGAAAATGTAAGGGTTGTTGGCGTGGACGTCTATGTCTCTCCTATTGTAGAGGTAATCTGCGACGGTCATAAATTACCATTCGCCAACGAAAGTTTTGATGGCGTTCTTATCCAAGCGGTACTTGAACACGTCCTAGATCCACATAGAGTTGTTGAAGAAATACATCGTGTCTTGAAGCACGGCGGCATTGTCTACGCGGAAACGCCTTTTATGCAACAAGTCCATGAGCAAGCCTATGATTTCACGCGATTTACCCTAAGTGGACACCGGTGGCTGTTCCGAAAATTCTCGGAAGTTGAATCTGGTCAGGTGCTTGGCCCTGGTATTGGTCTACTTTGGTCTATTTGTTATTTTGTGAGATCTATAACCGGGAGTAATAAAGTCGCTACTATTGTTACAGCGCCATTTTTCTGGCTTCGGCTAATCGAAAAATTGGCAAAGCGGGGGCTAGCATTGGATGCCGCCAGCGGCCTCTTCTTTATGGGCTCTAAAGCCGGTCAGTCCTTGAAGGCTAACGAGATGCCCGACTACTACCATCGAAACCGTTGAGCGGATCCCTGGCGCTAGAAGGCGCGCTGCGCGATGGGAGATATCCCCAAATGTGTTATCCGCCATGATTTACTCTCACCAGAGCATACGGCTCATGACACCCCGTTTTTGAAAACATGGGGGAGATTACGATTCAGCGTGTTGTTGCGCGGCGATGCAATGTCACCGCCTTGTCACAGCAGTGACGGAGACAATTGCAATGCTAACAAATATAATACATTGTTGATTGCACAACAACGTGATCTTGTAAGGTTTTCTGGGACGGATTGGAACATGTCTAGCGGGAAGACACTACGTTCACATTGTAGGGTCGCAGGTCCAATCCCAGTCACCGCCCGCTCCGACCCGGCAAATTCTTATACGTCGGCGCAAGATCGATCCTTTGCAGCTAGACTAGTTTCTACGCGCAAAAACGTGATCCCGAGCGCTGACGTGATCTACGGCAGGGTTGAATCTGTTGGGCAGCAACTCGAAACCGAGTGAGGTGAGTGTAGAGGAGACTTTGTCGCGTGTACGGTACAATTCTCCTTCGCCCGCATCTGCGCGAAAGTCGTGGCAAGCGATCACGACATTGCGGGTATTCTGTAGACACTTTTTCATTCCCTGCAACGCCGGCGCTTCAGCACCTTCAATGTTCATCTTCAACAGGGAGATCTTTCTTATTCCATATTCGTCGCATAGTGCATCAAGGGGCACGCCGGGCACTGTGTGTCGTGCGAGATCCGACAGACCCGTCGAAATGGTGGATGAAAGGCTGTCTGGCCCGTCTTCAATGAAGACAGGTCCCGAAACCGCCGCAATAGCTGCCAACACGGGAATGGTCCGGTCGCAATGCGAAAGCTGGATGGTTCTCAAGAGGCGTGAAAACGTAATGGGATGAGCTTCGATAGCCAACACGCGACCGCTCGATCCAACCATCGCATCAAAAAGCACTGTATCGGTACCGACCTCAGCACCGACGTCCAGGACGACGTCACCGGAGCGCACTTCGAAGTGCTGCAACCAATTCTTGCGGGCCAACTCTCTCCAGGGGGCCGCGCCGTTTCGTGCCAGGAGATGTCCGCCGTAGTACTCGAACCTAGCGCCGTCGACCACGTGCTCTCCGTCATATTCTCGCCCCCAGCTCCTGGAGGGGCGATCGTAAAAGACGCGTACTGCCCTAGTGCCGGATCCAGCTAATCTTTTTGCGTGGACGCACGCGATCTTAGCCAGCGCTGACCGGCCTCCAGGATGGTCTAATGCTCCGACAAGCAAATTGCGTAATGTCATCACCAAAGCATCCCGATACCGTCCCCGTATATTTGGTGCCCATGTCGGGAAGGGTCAACGCGCGTGATTGAGATTGCCTTGCCTGAGGAAAGCGCAGACAGGGAAAAGGTACTACCGCTCAGGATAGGTAGAGTCCTGTTTGGTGGCTCCAATTGACAGAGGAATTCCAATGTCCGCGAGTGGCGGGGGCTGGAGCTGAAAGAGCTATCTCGACGGCGTAGGCTTAGCTGCCGAGAATACGTTTGGCGGCAATAAGCCTTCGAACCGCCTTGCGCAGTTTCGCTCGTCAAAATCATTGCGGAGGTGCTGGAAAACGCGCGCACCGAGCTCCGCGCAATCGGGGCGGGTTACCGTCGTTAAGACGTGTATCCACTCATCGGCGGAATTCGCGCGCAAATAGTGTGTCGCATGGTCGAGCCCCAGGCCCTCCACCCCCAATTCAGTGCTCAGAAGGGCACGCCCGTAACGGGCGGCCTCGATGGCCTTCACTCTGGTGCCGCTGCCGTATCTTACTGGAACGATGGCGAGGTCGCATTGCCGGTATAGCGGTGTGAGGTCTGCCACCCGACCTAAGAACTCCACCCCGTCGGAGGGCGCGAGATCGGGTGGCCGGCCCGAGCCGACTATCCGGAGCTTTAGTTGCGACCGTCGTGCGAACGCCTCTGGCCATACGCTTCGCAAGAACCACCGCAAGCCTTCAGCATTGGGTGGCCAATCGAGTTTTCCAACGAACAGAAGATTGACGGCTTCCCCCGGGCTAGCCGCCAGCGGAGCTTCAAAGGTGAAACCGATCGGCACCGTCACAACATTTTCAGCGCCATAGAGGTCCATGAAAGCGCTTCTGTCCGTGTCTGATACGGTCGCCACAACATCGGCGCGCCGTACGAGGTCACGTTCGGCAGAAAATACGCACCAGGCCTGGATGGCGAGGAGTAACCTTAGGAATGGATTGGTGGTGTGTTGTGAGGCTCGTTTCCAGATTTGGGACTCAACATTATGAGCCCTATAGATCATAAAGGGGAGCGAGCTGGTCACGGCTCCCCAAACGTGGAGTGTGTCGCAGACCATGATCTGTGCATCGACATTCACGTTCTGGGAGAGTGCTCTCCTAAGACCGGGTCGGTAGAATTCGCGCATCGTCAGCGGCGAGAGCGGGCGAGTAACCAGATGGCGGGCCACTTCGAGAGGTTTGTACCGCGGTGAGCGCGGCCCCCGCCTGATAAACAAGCACTTCTTGATTCCGAGCCGAGCAGCCACTTCCTCCTCGGTAATGCCTGGGTCAGTCTGGGGAAAACAGACTAGTTGAATTTCGTGCCCCAACCATCCCAGCTGGCGGATCAGTGTGGCCGATGCAACGCTCGCGCCATCTTCTGGAGGCCACGGAATCCGTGGGGATAACCATAGTATTTTCGTCACGAACTGGCCACTGAATTTGCAAGGAGGTCCGACATTTGCAAAGGCTCCAACTTGGCGCCGTCCATGGCAAGGCAATAATAGCGCGAAAGGCCGCGACGTCGACTTAGATTGCCCAATGTGGTATCCGTTCACCACGTCATATGATGGCGTGGGCGAAAGGCGCTACGTGCGAATTCTAGCGATTAGTACCTTACTTCCCAACCGGACCATGCCCAATTTCGGGGTATTCGTACTCGAAAGGTTGAAATCGCTGGCACAGGTGGCGACGGTAGCCGTGGTCGCACCAGTGACATACTTTCCAGGGGCCGGCTTTCTGAGCCGATACAGGCTCAGGCGAGGAATTCCCCCCGCCGATAAGATTGATGGGGTTGCAATCGCATATCCCCGTTTTTTCTCCATTCCAAGGTATCTGAAGCCACTCGATCCGATATTTCTCGCCCTTCGCCTTCTTCCCCAAGTCTTGCGCACTGCCAAGCAGATTGATGTCATCGAATGCCATTTGGCGTTTCCCGATGGTGTCGCCGGCGTCATCCTCGGAGCGGTAATCGGAAAGCCAGTCTCGATAACCCTACGCGGGCACGAGATGAATGTTCTCTCGGAGTACCCCGTACGGCGTCGGCAGATAATGTGGGCACTCGGGCGCGCTCGGTGGGTGTTTGCCGTGGCGGAAGCGCTGCGTCAGAAAGCGCTCGAACTTGGTGTGGCATCGCAAAAGATCGAGGTCATCCCGAACGGTGTAAATCACGAGCGGTTTTGCCCCATGGATCGAGAGGACGCTCGCTTGCAACTGGCTCGACTGCATGGCGGAGAACGTCTCAGCGGGAACGTGCTACTTTCTGTGGGACATCTCGTGGAGCGCAAGGGGCATCACATTCTTGTCGATGCCCTCAAGCTATTGCATGAGCACTATGGCATTCGGGCGACTTTGGTAATTGTAGGAGCTGCGAGCGAGGAGGGCGATTATTCCAAGGAACTTCAAGCCACCATGCAGCGATCGGGGCGGTCATCGGATGTTGTATTGGCCGGCGACATACCCCAGTCGGTCCTTGGACTGTTTTACAATGCAGCGGACGTGACTTGCTTGGCGAGCAGTAAAGAGGGAAGGCCCAACGTGCTGATCGAGTCTCTGGCGTGCGGGACACCCGTTGTCGCCACAGATGTGTGGGGAATCCCCGAAATTGTTACGGATACGCGGGTGGGCACGTTGGTAGGGCGCACCGCCGAAGAATTCGCTCAAGCGCTGGCCGACGCGCTATTCCATGGCTACGATCGGGATTTCATTAGTGAGTTCTCGAACTTGTTTTCCTGGCAACAGAGCGTAGACCGGATCCTGGCGCGTTACTCAGAGCATGGCGCAAAAGGCCATGGCGGAGCTTAAGCGGCGCTACAGGATCTTGTTCATTCATCCCGGGCCCGTGCCGCCGAGCCGAACCGAGCAAAGAAATCTACTCTTCCATCTTTCAAGGATAAGCCATGGTGATGTCGTTACGACCAGATGGGCCGGTGAGGAAGATGGCACGCTGATACCGTCTAGCGGCCGGTTCCAGGTTCTAGGCGACTTCCGCTATCACGCGATGATCCGTGGGTTGGCGCCCAGTTTCCTGCGTCCACTCAGGACATTTGCCTATTTCTCTGCCAAGGGGATGCTCCTGTCATTAGCCCGGGCGCGTTACGATGCTATTGTTACCTACGGCCCATTCATACCGTCGATTGCCGGACTGGTTGTCAGCCGGCTGACCGGGGTCCCGCTGATCATCGACGTCCCCGGTCACCCAACCAAGGGGTACCGGTACTCATCGGACAAGGGGTCTCGCTTAAGGGCCTGGGCCGCCGAATGGCTTGTGCCTGCAGTTCTGAGACGCGCTGACGTGTTGAAACTTCTCTATTCTACTCAACTCGATGGGTTACAGGGCTCCGTTTGGCCGGCATCCGTCGTGTTTCATGATTTCGTCCCACTTTCCATTATCGAGCGGGCAGTCGAGTCGCGCGATGCGTCGGGCCACGGCGACTATCTCTTGTTTCTGGGCTCCCCATGGTTCCTCAAGGGTGTCGATGTTCTGATCCGCGCCTTCAATACGATCTCAGAAAAATTCCCGTCTGTATCGCTTATGGTGGTCGGGCACTGCCCCGACAGGACCCCATTCGAGGTACTCGCGGCCAACAATCCTCGGATCACTTTTCGCGAAGGCGTACCACACGCGGAAGCAATGCATCTTATGACGGGCTGCCGTGCGTTTGTTCTACCCTCCCGAACCGAAGGAATGGGGCGCGTGCTATTGGAAGCCATGGCCGCTCGCAAACCAATAGTTGCAACGCGCGTTGATGGCATACCAACATATATAGAAGACGGCGAAAACGGCTTGCTCTTTGATCCTGAGAACGCTGACGACTTAGCGGCGAAGCTTGAATCGCTTCTAGGCGACGACGATCTGGCCGCTCGTCTAGCTCTAGAGGGTTTCCGGCGCGTGTTCGAGCGGTACTCGGAGGAACGCTACATCGAGCACTTCGAGCGGATGCTTGGTGACCTTGTAGACCGACAGCCGGTTGGTGCTCCAAGGTAGCGCTCGACGCGCCGCGCGCCCTATGGTGTCAAACGGCTTCCAAAACTGACCCTCGATTGGAGTGAACCCCTCGGGCTGGACCAGCGAGGCGCTTCAAACTAAGCCGCCTGCTGGGCGAGTTGGGTTTCGAATTCTGCTGGCGATCTGTAGCCAAGGGCTGAGTGCAACCGCTTGGCATTGTAGACCTCTTCGATGAACCTGGGCAATCGCTCGGCCACTTCCGAGAAGGTCTCGTATCCGGCGGGATAGATGTCTTCCACTTTCAGCGTCTTCATGAAGCTCTCCGCCTGAGCGTTGTGATAGGGGTTCCCGACAGCACTCATGGAACCTGTCAGACTGGCCGCATCAAGCGCCCGTCGGTAGGTCTCGCTTGCGCGGTCGGTGTGGTGAATGCAGGCTGGCGGAGGTTTTCTGTTCTCAATGGCCGAATGCAACGCTGCCAGCGCCAGCGGCGTGTCCAGGCGTTTCGATAGTGCATAGCCCACAACCTTCCGGCTGCAGGCGTCAAGAATGACAGTCAGATAGCAGAAGCCAGCAGCAAAACGTAAAATCGGCAACCCACACCATGTCGAGTCGAGGCGGGATCAGGTTGCGATAGAGGTTCGGGTAGATCGGTGAATCGTGGCGGCTATCGGTCGTGCGAACATAGCGCCTGCGCTGCTTGATCCCCAGGCCGTTGGCCCGCATCACGCGCGCCACACGCTTGTGTTTGACGAGATGACCCCGCCAGTGAAGCTCATGCGTTACACGGCGATATCCATAACAGGGCAACTCGTCCTGGATGTCCTCGATAAGAGCAGCGAGCTCGGCGTCGTCGAGCTTTAAAGTCGGAGCCTTGGATTGGTAGTAGAACGTGTTCCTCGGGAGGTCGATCACTTTGCACCCCCGTCTGACGGAGCAGGCCGCGGGCCGGTGACGATGGACGATTTCTCGTTGCCGCAGGCGATCGGCTGGCGCGGTGTTTTTTTTAACCAGGTCCAGCTCCATCGTGACCTGGCCGACCTTGCGTTCCAGTGCCGCAATCTGCGCCGTTCATCATTAAGCTCGCCGCGATCGAACTGTGTCAGCCACAACTGGATGAGGTTCGCCGAGACGCCGTACGTGCGTTGCGCATCACGTCGTCCGATGACGCCGTTTCGGATGTCCTGGCAAAGCTGCAGCTTGAACGGCGTTGAGTGCCGTCGATATGGTCCTCGAGACTTCATGAGCCTTCTCCGATTGAGGCCCACAGAGCGTATCAGTTCTTCCGTGTCCCGTGGTCCAGCCCGAGGGGTTCACTCCAGATCGGCGTCCAATTTTGAGCCCCTTATGTAATGCGCGGCGGTCAGCGTTCGCCCGGGCGGAGCTGGTCACGGTTGCGCAGCCCGGGCGAACGCGGATTGCGCTTGGCAGCTTGATGGGGCGATCAGGCGCGGTTCTTGAAGCGCCAGGATTCGTTTCCGGTCTCGACGATCTCGCAATGATGGGTGAGACGGTCGAGCAGCGCCGTCGTCATCTTGGCGTCGCCGAAGACGGCGGGCCATTTGCCGAACGCCAGGTTGGTGGTGACGATGACCGAGGTCTGTCATAGAGCCTGCTGATCAGGTGGACAGAGCAATTGCCCGCCGGCCTGGGCAAAGGGCAGATAGCCGAGTTCATCGAGCACGACGAAGTCGAGCCGGGTGAGGTAGTTGGCGATGCGGCCCTGCTTGCCGCCGCGGTGCTCGGTCTCGAGCCGCTTGACGAGATCGACGACGTTGAAGAAGCGGCCACGTGAGCCGTTGCGGATCAGGGCGCGGGCAATGGTGATTTGCCAGATGCGACATGCCGGTTCCGGTGCCGCCGATGAGCACGGCGTTGCGCTGGTCGGCGACGAAGGTGCCGTTGGCAAGGTCCCGGGCCAGCACCTCATTGACCGGCGTGCCGTCGAAGTCGAACATCACCGATGTCCTAACAACGATGCCGACCGCAAGCTCGGCAAGGCCGCAAGACTCATGGTCTGATTGCAGCAGCCACGCTACCGAGCTTTTTCCTTGCAAATCTGGACTAATACTCCATAAATGCAAGGATGATCCCCCGCAGAATTGCCCCTGAAGTCCTCGAACTGCTCGACACCTCACCCGCCGTAGCGCTGTTAGGGCCCCGCCAAGTCGGCAAGACCACGCTCGCATTGCAGATCGCCGAGACGAGGCCCTCGATATATCTCGACCTCGAGTCCGAAGCTGATCGCGCCAAGCTGGCAGAACCCGAGCTCTATCTCGCGAGCCATGAGGACAAGCTCGTCATCCTCGACGAGGTCCACCGACTTCCCGATCTCTTTCAAAACCTTCGCGGGTTGATCGATCGAGGCCGCCGCAGCGGCCTTAGGACAAGCCGGTTCCTCCTGCTCGGATCTGCCTCCATCGACCTGATGAAGCAGTCAAGCGAAACGCTGGCCGGACGCATCGCTTATATCGAAATGCACCCGATCGATGGTCTCGAGGTTCCCCCGCAGGATATTTCAAATCTTTGGGTGCGCGGTGGCTTTCCCGACAGCTTCCTCGCTCCGAGCGACCGTGCCAGCCTACGCTGGCGACAGGATTTCATCCGCTCCTACCTTGAGCGCGATATTCCAATGCTCGGTCCACGCATTCCAGCGGAAACTCTGCGCCGTTTCTGGACCATGCTTGCCCATCACCAGTCTGGCCTCCTCAACGCCGCCGAATTCGCGCGCGCGCTTGGTATAGACGGCAAAACGGTCGCCTCCTATCTAGATCTCCTGGTAGATCTCCTGCTTGTGCGGCGGCTCCAGCCTTGGCATGCCAACATTTCCAAACGACTAGTGAAATCGCCGAAGATCTATGTCCGCGACAGCGGCCTCACCCATTCGCTTCTTGGTGTAGGCACACAGGAACAGCTTCTTGGCCACCCCGTAGCCGGAGGCAGTTGGGAAGGCTTCGTCACCGAGACCCTTTCCGCCGCAGCCCCTTCAGGCACCCGGTTGAATTTCTACCGGACGTCTGCCGGCGCCGAAATCGACGTGCTCCTGACCCTGCCCGGCTCTGCTGTGTGGGCCATTGAGATCAAGCGCAGCCTGGCTCCCAAGGTCGAGAAGGGTTTTCACCTCGCAGCCGAAGAAATCAAGCCCGACCGGCGCATCGTCATCTATCCCGGAACCGAGAAATATCCTCTGCCGCACGATGTCGAAGCCATGCCGCTCGCAGAAGTCGGGGCGGACCTCGCAAAACTTGGCTGACGCTTATCCTGCCCTAGCGCGCGTCGTTGGCCTTGCCGCGCAGCAGCGGACCGATCGAGAACTCGCCCGCTCTGGCCTTCGCTGTCAGGCTGCGCCGGTACGGGCCGGGGCTTGAAATCTCCTCACCCCGCTGCAGCATCGCCGCCACCATGATCGCGGCATCCACCGGGCCCATCGCCTCGCAGACAAGACCATTGCGCCGCAGGCCGTTATATTTCTGACAAAGTTCATTTGCTCCTCCTCAACGTGTATCTTTTTCGGTGATGGTCAGGTCGAACTACCTGTTGGCTTTTGAGACGGTGCCTGCAGCAACGCAGAGGATCTCAAACATCAGCGTGGCCGCCGCGAGAGCTGTATTGCCGCTGGTATCAAATGGCGGTGAAACCTCGACGACGTCGGCACCGACACAGGTAATGCCTTCAAGGCCACGGACGAGGCATTGCGCCTCGAAAGTCGTCATACCGCCGATTTCCGGCGTTCCAGTCCCAGGTGCGTAGGCCGGGTCAAGCACGTCAATATCGAAACTAACATAGGTCGCTTGCGAGCCCACGCGGGCGCGGGTTTCGCGCAGTACCTGTTCGACTCCTAACCTCTTGTATTCGTCGAAGTCGATCACGCGGATGCCCTGATCGCGTCCCCAGCAATCGTCCCCGTCAGCATAAAGAGCGCCGCGGATTCCGATTTGCACTGTCCGCTTCGGGTCTAGGATCCCCTCCTCGATTGCCCGGCGAAACGGGGTCCCGTGGGTGTATTTCTGGCCGTCGAAGTACGAATCCCACGAGTCCGTGTGGGCGTCGATGTGGACCATTCCCACGGGCCCTACGTGCTTGCTAATCGCACGCATGACCGGAAGCGTGCTCAGATGATCGCCGCCCACAAAAATGGGCACTATGCCCGAGGTGCAGATGTCGTCGACGAAGCGCTCGATTCGCAGCATCGAATCTGCGAGATCAGCCGGATTGACCGGTGAGTCACCAAGGTCGGCGCAACGGCAGAGGGCGAAAGGATTGACGCCAGTCGCGCGATTGACGTTGCGAACCATCGTTGAGGCGTCGCGCACCTGCCGCGGTCCCTGTCTCTCTCCTGGGCGATTTGTCGTGCCACCGTCCCAAGGAATCCCAAACAACCCAATCTGGACGTCGTCCCAGTCGGATGAACCGGGGAGAACTAGTGGGAGCCGCATCAACGTCGCTGCCCCCGCATATCGAGGCATTTGCGTTCCGGTCACGGGAGTAAATCGGCGGTCCGTCATTGCAATACCTTTCCAGAGTAGGTGGTCGACCCGGAATTGGTGTCACTTTGGACGCAGCGGACGAATGCCTATCTACTCAAGTTGACTTCTGCCCAAACCGAGTGAGCATCCCGCTCAGCTTTGCGTTTCGATGCCGCCGACCGGCCGAAAACAGGTGTGGGGGTATTGCATGAAGGCCGTGTCCGACTTCGATCTTCAGCCAATCAAAATTGACGACCTGCTGAGCGTTCAGCGTACGTCGCGCCTTGCCTCTGGGGCCGCGACAGCACGCCGAGCTTCGACGCGTTGGAGGCAAGCTCGTGAAATGCCTTGCGCACCAAGGAGATGACTCACACGCCCTGGGCTCCGTTCGTTTTTCCAGCTCGCAAATCGGCTTTAAACCAGCGTGTCCCGTCCGCGAGCTTACCGTGGCGGTTGATGGTCATGATGGTTCCCGTGTTGACTGATCCAATGCCGGCCGAAGTGGAAGACTTCGGCCGGCACCATTGTTTACGCAGGCTTTAGCGCATTCTGGCTGCGCCAGCGCAGGAAGCCGACAAGGCCGGCAATGCATAGCGTTCCGACAATCATCAGGAAGGCCGCAGCCGCCACCGTCGGGCTGATATTCTCGCGGATGCTGGCAAACATCTGCCGCGCCAGCGTGCGCTGGTTGGGACCGGCGACGAACAGCGTCAGTACCACCTCGTCGAGCGAGGTGGCGAAGGCGAACACCGCCCCCGTCAGCATGCCGGGCATGATGATCGGCATGGTAACGCGCCTGAACACCCGCGTCGGCGAAGCACCCAGACTGCTCGCCGCCCGCTCCAGCCACGGGTCCATGGCATTGAGAGATCCCGACACGCTGACAAGCACGAAGGGGATGCACAGCACTGCGTGGGCCACGATGACGCCGAGGTAGGAATTGGCGAGCCCGAGCCGGCCGTAAAGCATCTGCATGCCGACGCCAAGCACCACTGCCGGCACCACCATCGGCATCAGGAAGGTGGTGCGGATAGCACTGGCGAAGGGGAGCTGGCTGCTGCGCAGCCCGAGTGCCGCCAGCGTGCCCAGCACGGTGGCGACGAGGGTCGCACCCCCACCGATGACCAGGCTGTTGACGATGGAGCGCCGCCACGTCGCGTTGCTCTGCAACTCGCTGAACCAGCGTGAAGAGAAGGATTCGATCGGGTAGTTGAGGAATACGCTCGAATTGAAAGCGAGCGGCAGGATGGCGACGATCGGCGCCAGCAGGAAGAACACGACGGCGATGCCGAACACGATCTGGGCTGTGCGCAGCGTCTGACTGGTTTGGCCGCTCATGTCGCCACCATAGTCGGCGAGCGAGAAAGCCTGCCATAGACAAGATAGAGCACGGTCGTGACAACAAGCAGGATCAGACCCAGAGCGCCAGCCATGCCCCAATTGGCCGTGCCGGTGGCGAAGAAGGCGATCACCGAGCTGATCATCTGGTCGTTGGCGCCGCCGACAAGTGCCGGCGTGATGTAGTAACCGAGCGCCACCATGAACACGAGCAGCGAGCCGGACATGAGACCCGGCAAAGCAAGTGGCAACAGCACATACCGGAATGCCTTGAGCCGCGACGCACCGAGTGAGGCAGCTGCCGGCATCAGATTCTCCGGAATGGTCAGCAGGCCACTGTAGATCGGCAGCACCATGAACGGCAAAAGCACGTGCGTCATGGCGATGATGACGCCGGTGCGGTTGAAGATCAGCGGCAGCGGTTCGCTGATCAGGCCGATTGTCTTGAGCGCGTCGTTGATCAGGCCTTCGTTCTGCAACAGGATGAACCAGGCTGCTGTGCGCACCAGAAGTGACGTCCACAGCGGCAACAGCACGGCGATCAATAGTATCGCGCGCACCCACCCCTTGGTCGCCGCGGCGATCAGCGCATAGGGCAGCCCGATCGCCGCGCACAACAGCGTCACAGACGCGGCGATCAGGAAGGTTCGCAGCATGATCTGGCGGTTGGCCGACGTGTTGGCATCGAGCGCCGCGACATCGCCGCTGGCGTCGCGTTCGAGGTCGGCAGCGGCGAGCAGATAGCGGTCGGTGTAGAGCGGCATGGCGCGTTTCATCGCCAGCCAGTATTTGGCATCGCCCCAGCGTGGGTCGATGGCAACGAGGTCGAGGGCCTGGCCTTCGGTCGCGCCTTTGGCAGCACTTGCGGTGCGCGACATCAGCGAGCGGAAACCCGAAAGCTCGCTGTTCAGCCGCCGCACTGCGTCGCCGAAGGCGAGTGAGTCGACCGGCATGCGCAGGTCGGTGACCAAGGCCGCCGACATTTCCGCATTTGGTGGGCTAACCCCATCCCATTGCGCCAACACCGTGGCCGTTTGCGGCAGCACGCCGCGCACTGTGCCGTCAGTGACCGAAGCCATCATCATCGTTGCCAGCGGCCAGACGAAGAACACCAGCAAGAACGCCATCAGCGGTGTGATCAGTCCCAGCGCCGTCAGTCTTGCGCGCGTTACCGACGACATCATGGCGCGATCACCGTGCATTCCTCGGGGTCGAAGGTGGCGAATGCCTCTGCGCCGACGGCCCAGGCGCGGGCCTTGCGCTCAAGCTTTGCGACCATCTCGACGCCACTGCCGGCGAGCCGCACGCGGAGATGGTCGCCCTGGTAGACGGTGTCGAGCACCTTGACCGGCACGGCGTTCGCCGCGTTTGAAGTCTCGGCGAGCCGCACCCGTTCGGGGCGTACGCTTACGAGTGCCACAGCACCGCTGGCAAACTCCGATGTCAGGTTGGCCTCCACCATTGGTCCTGCATCGAGCCTGATCTTTGCCCGCGCGCCGTCGCGTGCCTCCACCTTGCCGGCAAACATGTTGGTCTCGCCGATGAACTCGGCGACGAAGCGTGTCTCCGGGCGGTCGTAGATCGCCTCGGGCGATGCCAATTGCTCGATCCGGCCGGCATTGAACACGGCGATGCGGTTGGACATCGTCAGCGCTTCGCCCTGGTCATGCGTGACGAAGACAATGGTTAACCCCAGCCGCCGGTGCAGCTCGCGCAGTTCGAACTGCATGTGCTCGCGCAGCTGCTTGTCGAGCGCGCCGAGCGGCTCGTCCATCAGCACCACGCTCGGCTCGAACACCAGCGCGCGGGTCAGTGCCACGCGCTGCTGTTGCCCGCCCGAAAGCTGCGCCGGCTTGCGATCCTTGATGGGCGTGAGTTGCACCATGTCGATGGCGCGTCCGACGCGCTCGCCGACCTCGGCCTTCGCCATGCCGCGCATGATCAGCGGAAAGGCGACATTCTCCGCAACCGTCATATGCGGAAACAACGCATAATTCTGAAACACCACGCCCATATTGCGACGATGCGCCGGCAAATGGTCGATGCGTTGGCCTTGGAGTTTTATCACCCCACTGGTCGGCTCGACGAAGCCAGCGAGCATCATCAGGATCGTCGTTTTGCCTGAGCCGGACGGGCCCAGCAGGCTCAGGAATTCGCCCTGTGCGATCTCCAGATCGAGCTCGTCGACCACCTTGAACGAGCCGAACGATTTGGAGATGCGTTCGAGGTTGATGAAAGCCGACAAATGTCCCTCGCAGCAGGCGTTGACCCTTCCCTCGGCGGATGCCGGGGAGGCACAAAGGAAACCCGCGCTCAGCACGGGCTCCCTTTCGTGTTGACGTCCTTACTGCGCCAGCCAGGCGTTGAACCGGCTGGTCAGCTCTTCGACGTTGTCGACCCAGAATGCACCATCGAGCGCGACCGCGTCCACCAGATTGGTTTCGGCCGTCGGCAGGTCGGCGGCGAGGTTGGCAGGCACTGCCGCCGCCGCCTCCTTCTGCGGCAGGCCATAAGCGATGTATTCCGGCAACTTGGACTGGTTTTCCGGGGCGCTGGCAAAGGCGATGAAGTTCATCGCATCGTCCTTGTTGGGGCTGTTACGCAGCACCACCCAGCTGTCGATGGCGTAGATGCTGCCCGGCCAGACCACCTTGAAGTGCTTGCCTTCGGTCTTGTTTATGCCCGAGATGCGGCCGTTGTAAGCGGTCGTCATCACCACTTCGCCCGAGGCGAGTAGCTGCAGCGGCTGGGCGCCTGCTTCCCACCAGACCACGTCCTTCTTAATCTCGTCGAGCTTCTTGAAGGCACGGTCGACGCCTTCCGGCGTGCGCAGCACTGTGTAAACATCCGCCGGCTTCACACCGTCGGCCATCAATGCGAATTCGAGCGAATACTTCGGCCCGCGGCGCAGGCCACGCTTGCCTGGGAATTTCTCGGTGTCCCAGAAATCGGCCCAGGAGGTTGGCACCGTGTCCTTCAGCTTATCCCCGTCATAGCTCAGCATGGTCGACCAGACGATGGCGCCGACGCCGCAGTCATGCGCCCCCGCCGCCAGAAACTTGTCCTTGCCGCCGAGTTTGTCCCAGTCGATCTTTTCGTAGAAGCCGTCTGTGCAGCCGAGCTCGAGTTCTTCCGTTTCGACCTGCACCACATCCCAATTGGGCTCGCCGGCCTTCACTTTGGCAGCGATCACGCCTATGCCGCCGTCCCAGCTTTCGTCGAGCACCGGCTTGCCCAGCTTCTGGGCGTACGGTTCGAAATAGATCTTCTTCTGCGCGTCCTGGTAGTTGCCGCCCCAGGAAACGACGGTCAGATCGCGTGCCGACGCTGCACCCGCTACGAGCGAAAGTGCCATGCCCGCCGCACCGATCGTGCTGATTGTCCTTTTGAAAGTCATGTTCTTATCCTTTTCCACCTCTGGACCGGATAACAAGAGCACAACTGAGGTGAGGGCAACAGGCCTGATGCCGTCGGGTCAAGCGCTGGTCGATATATCGACCGAATCCTGGCCGCCGACACTTCTTAGTAAGTTGGTGGCGTCACTGCGCTGATGATCTGGCTCGGCTCGTCGCTGGCATTGCGAAAGCGATGCGGCGAACGGCTGTCGAAATAGTAACCGTCGCCACGCATGAGCACCCGGCTTTCGCTGCCGACTGTGATTTCGACCGCTCCGCTCACCACAAAGCCCGCTTCATGGGCCTGGTGGCTGAAGGCTTCGCCGGTATCGGCGCCCGGTGCATAGGTCTCATGCAGCATCAAAATGGTGCGGTTCGGGAAGTTCACACCCAGCATTCGGTAAGAGATCGAGTCATAATTGCCAATCTCGATGCAATCCCGCGCCGAATAGAACGGTGACGACGGCACCACGGAGGTGATGCCGGAGAAGAACCCCGGCAAGGTCGTGCCGAGTGCGTCGAGGATGGCGCTCAGCGTGTCCACCGACGGGCTGATGCGGTCGCGCTCGATCAGCGAGATGGTCGAATGCGAGATCCCCGAGCGTGCCGCCAGCTCCCTGATGCCGAGATGGCGGCGGCGACGCAGCTCGCGCAGATGTTCCCCGATTTGCGACATGGCGGCTCCTTTGGGTCGGGATGGTAGCATCGACCGGTTAGAATACTAGACGATCGCCCGCAGTCCGATTGTGTCGAGGGTCGCCGTCCCTCACTGTCGACATGAAACCGCAGTCATCCGGAACAGAACCATGCAGCTTTCATCCGAAATCGCCGCCCGCATCCATCATCTCAAGGCTCCGAGCCCCACCGCCGTGGCCGATGTCGGCGAGATAGAGCAAACGGTGAAAAGCGTGCTTGCCGGTGTGCGCGAGCGCGGCGACGAGGCTTTGCGTGAGTACAGCCGCACCTTCGACCGCGCCGAGGTCGCGCACTTCGAAGTCTCCATGGCCGAGCGCGAGGCGGCGGTGGCAGCACTTGATCCGCAGACCGCTGCCGATACACGTTTTGCCATCGAGCGTGTGCGCGCCTTCGCCGAAGCGCAACTGGCAACCATGCTCCCCCTCGAGGTCGAACCCCTGCCGGGCCTGCACCTCGGCCATCGTGTCATACCGATCGCGCGCATTGGCGCCTATGTGCCCGGCGGGCGTTATCCGCTGCTGTCGGCGCCCGTCATGACCATCGTGCCGGCGAAGGTGGCCGGCTGCGACGAGGTCAACGCTTGCCTGCCGCCGAACGCGCATCAGGCGATGATCGCCGGATGCCACCTCTCCGGAGCCGACCGCATCTTCCGTGTTGGCGGCGCCCAGGCGATCGCCGCCATGGCATATGGCACTGAGACCATTCCTGCCGTTGACAAGATCGTCGGCCCCGGCAATGCCTATGTCAACGAAGCCAAGCGCCAGGTTTTCGGGCCGGTCGGCATCGACCAACTCGCCGGGCCGAGCGAGATCTTCATCGTCGCCGACGCCTCGGGCGACGCTGCCATGATCGCCACCGACCTATTGGCGCAGGCCGAGCACGATGTGCGTACGCGTGTCGGCTTGATCACCACCGATCCGAAACTGGCTCAGGACACGCTGGTGGAGGTCGAACGTCAGCTCGCGGGTCTATCAACCGCCAATGTCGCAGCACCCGCCTGGCGCGACTACGGCCAGATCGTCGTCTGTGATGACGAGGCGGCGATGTTGGGCTATTCCGATTTCATCGCCGCCGAGCACCTGCAGATCCACACCATCGAACCGCATGCGACAGCCAAGCGGTTGCGCAATTACGGCTCGCTGTTCATAGGCACCATGGCGAGCGTCGTCTATTCCGACAAATGCTGCGGCACCAACCACACTTTGCCGACCATGGGCGCCGGGCGCTACACCGGCGGCCTCTGGGTTGGCTCCTACGTCAAAGTCTGCACCCATCAGTGGCTGGAGCGCTCCGGCGTCGAAGCCGTCGCACCGTCGGCGATCCGCCAGAGCGCCAGCGAGGGGCTGGAAGGGCATCGTCGCGCCGCCGCTCTGCGCATGGAGCGCATGCAACTCGGCTGAAGGTTGCCGGATTACAAAGGGAAGCATTGCGCCCCCTTTGTCATCCGGCATTAATCCCGGCCCGCTCAGGATCGTGAGTTACGACAGGCTCCAATCCAGAGCGACGGGCAAAAGGGGTTTTGGTCGCTCCGCTTGCTGAACGAATTCGCTGCCATTCAAGTTCCTCAAAGAGACAAATCGCAATCGGCCCAAAAAGCGGGCGCTTTGGGTGCCTAAGTACGAGTTGGGTGTTCAAAATGCTGCGAGAACGTGGCTCACCAACCCAAGTGGGGACGGGCATGTCGGGTCTTCCTTGCTTGCGAGGTAACTTCCTGAGAGCAATTCGAAATATGGAGACGTAACAGTTGCGTCGGCTACCACACCCACCCCGCCACGGAATGCAGGCGGCCCGACTTGACGTGATCCAAGCGGGCCGCTTTGTAATCAAACGAATTTGGCGATCGCGCCCGAAGGCCACTCCGGCAGAAACGGTCTGTCAGAAAGACATTTCCTTTGATAATGAAGTCGTCCAATCTGACCGCATCAAACGGGATGGAGGACTCGATGAAGTGGCTGATATTGGCTGCCGGGGTGTTGCTATTCTTCAACGGAATGTTCACTCGGACTTATAGTTTTGAGAATGAAACGCCTGCCAGACATTGCTATCAAATGGATTACATCGGGCTCTATGGATGCTTCGGCAGTCCGATAGTGCCCACGCTAGTCTCCTGGGGTGTAACTTTGATCGGGGCTGGCCTCATCGTTGGGTCAATTGTTCGCGCTCGGCGGAAGGGCACCTAACCCAATTATGGTCGCCGTCGAGCGCTTGGAAGGTGTTGACTTACCGGTTGTTCCGTCCCCCGAGCCCTCCTCGATCATTCGGCGCTCACCGGTGGCGGGAACTTTGCTTGCAGACTGCCGAACATCGGTTCGCCACTGGCATTTATGCAATCGGCGGGGACATTTACCGCTGCGGTGAACATGTCCTCCTCGCCCTTCGGGACGCTAGGCTTTCCTTCGTGGTAGACCACTGGACACCACCGCCCGAAATGACGCTCGTATCGGAACCAGGTGCTCATATCTTTGGGCTCCTTCTGTCGACCATGACCGGCCTCCCTAGATGATGATAGTGCCTAATTTGGCAACCTGATCCTCAGCTTGCCGTGCGGGGCACTGCTCACGCAAAGGGCATCTTGACCGCGGCTCGCTCGGCATAGTTCAGGATGCGTCGAACGCAGGCCTCCTTTGACGCCACCGGCCCCGCCGCCATGACCAAGCGGGACGTGTCTAGTGCGACGAGCCGCTGCCCGCGAAACACGGCCCCCGCCCGCCCTCGTACAGCACCTGCTGTCGACATGTCGGAAACGCCATCAACTGTTGTCCGCCGAATGGTCAAAGTGGGTCGGTGCCCCATCTATTTACAATGTCCCGACGCAGGGGATCCATCAAAGACAAAAGCGGCGCACAACTTGCCGCGCTTGAGACGGTTTGCGCGGTTCTGCTGGGAGAGCTTGCATTGCTACACGACAACCCAACACAGAAGCTGGAGATGTTGGCGGCCAACCTCCGTCAGGTGGCAAGCCAAGTTTCGGAGGAGCGTGGTTCCTTAGCGTTTGCAACTACCATTGATGAGGTCTGCGACTTAGCTGAGGAAGCGCTGGTCACCGAATACGACGAGTTGAGCTAAACCGCAGGCCAATCATTACTGGTACCTCGGTCAGAGTGAAGGGCGCGACAAGCACAAAGTTATTCTCGCCAGACTGGCTCGCGGAGGATCCTGATCGACACCAGGCGCCTATGGCGTAATGGGATGACATAACGCCGCCATGAGAGCGACGTTCCGATTGCCCCTTAACGCTTCCGGTTACGATGTACCTTTTCCACCTCTTCCCGGGGGCTCGTGTTCTGAACGTCGCCATTGGGATTTGGCGCTGGATCGTCTCGCGTGTCCCTCGGTGGCTTATGCTTGGGATAGGGCTGGTTGGGGACCTTGGGATCGGGCGGGTTGGGATTGGGCGCCTTGTTTGGATTGGCTGGTTTGGTCATTGTTGCGAGCTCCTTTGGTGGAACAATCCGCGACTTCACTTGATGGTTCCACCATAGGAGACGGCTACCCCCCGCCGTGGGTTCAGCTTGGCCGAGGCGCGGTTCGCCAGGCGACAGACATTGCGACTGACCCGGTTGTCGCGCTCGCTCGTCGAACGCGCACAAGTACAGTCGTAACCAACCCTCGGTATCTTGGTATCTTAATGTCTATCCGCCGGCTGCACGAGCAACAATCAGTCTGCTTTGCTGAGATTTCCGGCAGACGACTTGCCGGTCCGGCGGTCCTGCTCGATATCGTACTGAATCTTCTGGCCATCCACGAGGGTGGAAAGTCCAGCACGTTCGACTGCGGAAATATGGACGAAAACGTCCTGACCACCGTCATCGGGCTGGATAAAGCCAAAACCCTTTGTGCTGTTAAACCATTTCACGGTCCCAGTCGGCATGCGCGTAATCCTTCACAATGAGTTCCATTTGGCTCAGCCGCGTGGCCAAACCGGTGGTGGCGCACTGGATAGAGGCAGCAAATGCGGAAAACAGCAAGGCATGATCCGACGTGATGGTGGCTGCTCGAGCAGGCGGAACAGGTAGCAAGCTCGCGGTGAATGGGCAGAGCCTCAGCTATCATGGGAACTGAATATGCCTACTCCTGATGACAATGCACATCATTCGCCCTGGCGCCTTACCGGAGCAGCCCCCGAATTGACGCGACTGCCGCCAATACCCGGGGCGCATGAAGCGTGCGCGCTTCGCGCCGTGCCGAGGCCCGGAACTTGCAGGGCCAGCCGGTGTGGGCCTTGTTGCCGGTTGGATCAATTTGGCGCAGAAAAGCGTTGTCATGAACATGTTGCGACCGCCGTTTGGCGAAAATGCAACGGACTGCGAGACATCGATGTTGGACCTCCCCAGATCGTCGGCTGAAAATACGAGCATACTCATCCATTACTACCGCGGTGAGATCGCAAGGATGTCGAGCTGGAGGGCTCGCCTGGACCAGACCAGCAATTGGGCAATTACTGTAACTGCGGCGATGCTTTCGGTGTCGTTGTCTACCCCGACCGCCCACCACGGCGTGCTCTTGTTTGCAATGCTGTTGATAGCACTCCTGCTTTTGATCGAAGCGCGCCGTTACCGGTTTTTCGACGTCTACAGAACGCGCGTGAGGCTCCTGGAACGGCACTACTTTGCACGGCTCTTCTCTGGTAGCAGTCAGGCCGAGCAGCAGGAGTGGCACCTTGCCTTGGCGGACAGCCTGAGGAAACCAACCTTCAGGATCACGCAACTGCAAGCCGCTGCCCGTCGTCTCAGGCGCAACTACGGTTGGATGTTCCTGATCCTGTTGTTTGCGTGGCTTCTGAAAATCTCCTCAGCCATGCTGCAACCGGCCGGCGCTGAGGTCGATGCGCAAGCCCCGTATGTGGATATCATTGCCAGCGCGCAGCTAGGGCCTCTGCCAGGTGCTGTGGTTTTGGCTGCCGTGGGCTGCTTACACCTCTTGCTTTTGTGGATTGGCTGGCAAGATCCGCGATATGACGAGGCAATGGAGGGCTCGGTACATGTATGACCGCGACACTGTCGCCTATAATCGCATCCTCGATGCGCTGGAGATCCACGTCTTCGAAAGCGGGCACCAGCTTTTGGAGACCCATCACAGAGAATGCGCGGCTCTTGTGAGTAGCTTCATGCTCGATGTGGAGGCGGCGCGCCTCAAAACCTCCAGGTGACGGCACATGCTGCGCTTCATGTGTTGCTTTTGCGGTTCGTCGCTTAAGCCTGCGAAAGCTGGCCGAACGGCCAAACCCCGGCTCGAAGGCCGGGGTTCGGGAGCATCAGACTGATACCGTCAGAATTTGTAGCTAAGACCGATCCGCACTGCATGGAACTGCGGATCATGATCGTAGGTATTGCCGGGGAATGCCACCGTGGACAGGTTCGAAACACCGCCGAAGTCGGTGTAGCGATACTCAAGTCGCGCAGTCATGTTGTCTGTGAATGCGTACTCGACGCCAGCACCAACAGTCCAGCCAGCTTTCGTTTCATCGAAGCTCTCGAAGGTCGTTTCGTCCTGGACGTAGGTGTATTCAAGATTGGCGAAGGCCAAGCCTGCGGTGCCGTAGATCAACAGACGTTCAGTCGGCACATAGCCGACACGGGCCCTCAATGAGCCTTGCCAGTTCATATCAAAGTCGGTGCCATCTGGCCCTGCTATCCGATACCCGCCGTCTGTAGTCGAAAACTCGAAGTCGGCCTCGGCGCCGTAGACTATTTGGCCGCTTTGCCAATTGTAGCCAACGTGCAAACCGCCAATGAATCCATCCGAATCCAGGTCTTCGTCAAGACCTGTCGGCACCCCGCCAGCGCTCTCGAAGGTGTGGTCCCTGCCCCATTGCCAACCACCTTGAATGCCGATGTACCCGCCAGTCCAAACGAACCCTGCGGGGAGAACTTCCGGGGTGGGTTCAAGCACGACCGCATCGGCTGCCGAAGCAAGGCTGGAAAGCCCGAGCATGAACACCGGAGTTAGAAGCAATCTTTTCACGACAGTGCTCCATTCTGATCCCGCCCATTAGGAAATTAGCACATAAGCGAAAAAATCATAGAAAACGCGCGTGCTCGGGGAGCTTATTTCCATGGTGCCGTGATGGAAATACAACAAATGCTTACGGCGGGCCGACACCTAACACATCCGCGCGGCGGTAGGAGGTTCGTTCGAGCTGTCGTCTGCTTTCGGTAGGGTCCATCGCGAAAGTGGAGCACGAGACGTTCGGCGCGTGGACGCATAGTATAGGCTTCGGAGGCTGCAAAGCTGCAGTCGCCCCGCGAGGTGCATCTCGGCGAATACGCAGCTCGGCTGAAAGAACTGGCATTCGCGAGTTGCGCTCTGGCCAAGTCAAAACACGCTGGCGTTGCTTGACGTTGCGTTAGCTGCGTCTAATTTTCCTTGCAGGCTCCTGCCGCCCCCCCAAGGCAACCCACGAGCCTAGCGCCAGCTGCGGCTTACCCCACCCCGCCCAGCTGCAGTTGGCGCGCCCTCCAACGACGTCAATCGCTTGGTAAGTCGCATCCGAGTGCGCCGGGCGCGTGGTTGGGCGCTCTTAGCAACGCGCTGGTTTGTTTGATAATCGGAGACGACGTCCGGGCGGTAAGCATACGTGGGCACCGCCAGCGTTTGCCGCATTGCAGCGCCTCACCGGCGTCGTACCCTGACATTTCAGCCTATCAGCGACCGTATCCAAAACCTGCCAGTCGGATTTCCACCCCACTTGAAGTCTACGGGAATCCTTTTCCTCGATCTTGCAACGGATTCGTTCCGGCAAGGTCGGGGCCATGTATGGACGGCTCTCCGTTGGCAAGGGGTTCGTTCGGCTTTTGCAGTCGCTGGTTGGTGCGGCCATGTATCCGACTTGTAGATGCGGCCTTTCATGTGCCGCTGGCCATAATGCCATTCGCGCGGCTCAGGTCCCGATCGTAAGCTCGCACTCTAGGTGCACGGCCCCAGTGGGTTCTCCTGATCCGGCGGTTTCAACCGGCTTTGTGCATTAGCTCCTGTCCGCCCTTTCCAACCTCATCGGCGATCACGCGCCTTGTTTCATTCTATGCGATGACCGGCTCCCGGTAGCGCTCGCCGCCTGTCATCAAGGCCCAGACCATGCGGGCCGTCTTGTTCGCCAGCGCAACCGCCGCGACCTTGGTCGTTCGTCGTGCCATCAACTGCACGAGCCATGGCCTCCTGGTCCCATTCCGCTCAGCGTAGCGGATGACCGCCATTGCGCCGACGACGAGCAACTGGCGCAGGTAGCGATTCCCGGCTTTGGAGATGCTGCCGAGCTTCTCCTTGCCCCCGCTCGAGTTCTGCTTGGGAACGAGTCCGATCCAGGCCGACAGGCATCGCCCCGACTTGAATGCGTGTGGATCGGCGACGGTCGCGACGAACGCACTCGCCAGCAGCGGGCCGACGCCGGGGATCTCCATCAATCTGCGGCCAAGATCCGTCTCTCGCGCACTCGCGCGGACCCGACGATCGTTCTCGAGGATCTGTTCCTTCACGACTTTGAGCTGAGCCTCCAGCATCCGCAGGCAAAGCCGTGCGTCAGCGGGTATCCTGGCGTCATGCTCGTCGTTGATGACCACGAGCAGTTGCTCGATGCCATTCCGCCCGATCGGCGCCACGACGCCGAACTCGGACAGGTGCGCCCGCAACGCGTTCGATATCTGAGTGCGCTGGCGGTTGAGCATCAACCGGACCCGGTGCAGCATCATCACGCTTTGCTGCTCCGGCGACTTCACCGGCACGAAGCGCATCGTGGGCCGGGTCACCGCCTCGCATATCGCTTCTGCGTCTGCAGCGTCGTTCTTTTGCCGCTTCAGATATGGTTTCACATACTGCGCCGGCAGTAGCCGCACATCGTGGCCAAGGGAGATGAGCTCACGAGCCCAATAGTGCGACGAGCTGCACGCCTCGATACCGACCAGGCATCGCGGCAAGCTCTTGAAGAATGTCAGCACGCGCCCACGCGTAAGCTTTCTGCGAACGGCAACCTCATCAGCCGCATCCACGCCGTGGACCTGAAACACGGACTTCGCAATATCCAGACCGATCGTCGTCACGTTGCTCATCATAGCGCTCCTCCAGCTCTAGTCCCGCGATCATACCGCAGCGAGGGAGGAGAGCCGTCCACCGCATCAAGAGCGGACTAGCTTCTTTCGGCTGGATGATTGTAAAAGTGGACCTTCAGTTCCACTCCAAGATGGTCTCAGTCGACTTCTTCGAGTCCGCGCTTGCCTTCATGGCTGGCTACGGCATCAAGAGCTTTCTCATCGCCCAGTCGCTCAACCAGATCGAAAGGGCCTACGGCGCCAACAACTCGATCCTCGACAATTGCCACGTGCGTGTGAGCTTCGCGACCAATGACGAGCGGACAGCCAAACGCGTGTCCGATGCTCTCGGCACTGCCACCGAAATGAAGGCGATGAAGAACTATGCCGGCCACAGGCTCTCGTCCATGGCTTGGGCACCTGATGGTCTCGCGTTCAGAAACGGCGCGCCCCCTCCTTACCCCCGGCGAGGTCATGCAACTTCCACCGGCGGACGAAATTGTGATGATCGCAGGCACTCCGCCGATCCGGGCAAAGAAAGCGCGCTACTATGAGGATGCACGCTTTCGCGAGCGTGTCATGCAGCCGCCGGATCCGACCAAATTGGGCAAGATCCGTCGTAGCGATAGCTGATCTAAAGTGCTGCCGCAGAAACCCGATCCAGTACCGGCAGCCGCTGAAGTGCCAGACAGCGCCAATGCCGGCCTGCGCCGCCAACCGGAGCTTCCCAAACATGTGGCTATCGCAAAGGAAACCGCGGACCAAAAGCCGGCCGAGGAGTTCGCGCATATCCTCGACGACGAGCCGGAGGAGACCGCTCGCCAGCGTCATGCATTGCGGCGCCAGATAACTGGTCTTGCGCGCCAGGTCGCACTCGACCCGGCCGATGGGATGGAGCTCTAAGGCCATGCGCGACCGCCTCAACTTGACCCTGCCGGTGGAGCTTATCGGGCGCATCAATGAGCTTGCCGCCCGCAAGAAATTGCCAGGTCCGCCATAGTGGAGGCGGCGGTCAGTTCATTCCTGTCGCCCGACCACGCTGATGCGCGCGAAGCAGCCTTCGCACGCCGGCTCGACCGACTGTCGAGGCAGGTCCAGCGGATGGAGCGCGATCTTGGCGTCACCGCGGAAAAACTCGCCCTTTTTGTGCGCTTCTGGTTGTCGATCACCCCGCCACTCGCGCCGGAGGCGCAAGCCGCGGCTCAAGCCAAAGGCCGCGAGCGTTTCGACGGCTTCGTCCAAACGCTCGGCAAGCGGCTTCAGAAAGGTCAGAATTTTCTGCGAGAGATTCCCGATGATGTTGAACAACGTGACACGACGGAACCAGATCATGTACATCATGACCGCGAGGGAAACCTGCACAGATAGGTGTCTGACCGCTGCCTAATGCCGACTGGAGGTTCGCGTACCGAGAAAGGCTTCGCTGATTGTCGGATCGGCAGCCTCCACGGGCAATGGCAGATGCCGGGATAGAGCTCCGGCAACGCCGGTAGCGCGGACACCAGTCATGCGCGAAATGCGCCTAAGCGCCCGGAGCTCCTAGCGGAGCGTTTCGGCATCATTGAATGGGTCGGTCGGCATCGTCTTGGCCAACTGCAAAGACAGCGTCAGCCACGGTATCGCTGTACCGTTAACACCAGCAAATCAAGGCAATCCCTCATCGAAATCAACCGCCACGCCGGCATCAAGCGCGGCATTTGTAACCAGGTCGGCCAACTCATTATCCGACTTGTGGGACCGGGGGAGCGCGGCGCGCAACGCACGGATCGCCTTCTTCATCGAAATTGATTGGTGCCGGCCCTTTTGCGCTTCAACGTACATTGCCGCGACAGCTTCGGGCGCGTGGGTTTTGTGAACTTTGGGATACATGCCAACCTCCCCTTGTCCGCCCATTTAACCGCGCAAATGCAACAGCTGAAATACAAAATAACGAAAGCCCCGCCGGACTACCCAACGGGGCTTTCGAGGGCGTGGGGAAAGGGCTCAAGCCACGCCCCTCCTCCTCGTGAGGAAATACCTGGGTAAGGTCCTTGCCTGTGACAGAGGTTGATCCGGCAATAAAAAGAGGCCCACCTTCCGGCGGGCCCGTATCCGGAAAAGAACTAACGGCTACGTTCGGTTGTACAATCCGCTAACCCAAATTGCGAAGACCTGCCGGAGGGCGATCGCAGCAGGTCTCGCTGCTGCGCCAGACGGTTTTCAAGTCGTTGCCTTGCGCTCCGGCAACAAACGCTGCGAGACTGCCGTCGTTCCATAGCCCCACTGCCTTCGCCCCAAACGTCGGCCTGGAACGATGCGGTTTTTGCCCGTTTAAGCGGCTGGTGTCTACAAATCCGCTTCTTAACAAAATGCCGAACACCCCTTCTCATGTCTTCGCGGTGGGCCAAGCAGTCAGCTATAGGTCTCTGGCCGGATTATCGCCCGGCACGCCCGTCAAACAGGGGATCGGTCGACAGGAGTGCCGTCCAATCCCCGCGTCCTTCAGGTAGCGTAGTGCTGGGCAGGCACCATCACGCGTGGCAGTGTCCCGAAAGCTTCCCTCAAAAAATTCCCGAAACCGAACGCCGGGCCCTCAACGATCAGTTTCGCAGTATCAGGCGCTGCTCTTCACGTTTCTCAGCGTAGGTCGCTTTGTCATAGGCCGGCTGCGCCTCAAGCTGTTCCTTGGTGAAATTGGTATAGAGGTAGCGCTTGTTGTCAGCGTCGGCCATGAAAGCGAGGTTATCCAAGGCAACCGCCACCTCTTTCTCCCCGATGCCCAGGAAACCACCGACGTCGATGATGATGGAATCGACCTTGTTGTCCGCACCGAGGATCACATCGCCGATTTCGCCGACGTGCTCGTCATTCGCCCCGTAGACCGTGGTACCAACCAATTCTTCTGCTCGTATTTCGCCCGCAGGCATTTCCTTTAATGTGGACTTGTCGACGGGCTTGGCACTCGTGTCAGTTGCAGCTGGAGAGGAAGTAGTGGGAGCGGTCGCAGCGGTTCCTTTGGGAACGAATGCCGTTCGGTCAAATGCCGGCAGCGCTGTTAGCTCTTCTTTGGTTGCAGGAACCACGATCCATCGATCTGCGTCCTTTTCCGCCCAGTCGATCTTATCATAGGCGAGCGCCACATCCTTTTCGCCAATGCCTAAGAAACCGCCGACGCCGATGACAATGGATGCGAGCTTGCCATCCTTGTCGAATACCAAGTCATTCACGTCGCCAATCTTTTCGGCATTGTCCCCGGTGCCATTATACACATTCTCCCCGATGAGATTGGTGGCGAGGTGGCCCTCTGCAGGCACGACCTGCTGGATCGACGGCGTTGCAGGGTCTGCTGGAGCAGGCTGGGTCTGGGCAAAAGCACCGCTCACAACCATTGTCGTCAGTGCCGTGGTGGCAATGAGATGGCGGATCATGTTGTTCTCCATCGTTGGGGGCAAAACGCGAGCAATCAAAACGGATTTCGGCTCACATCGTTCCTGAGCGCTTTCCGAACCTTGACCGGAATTTTGTTGTCGCTGGGCGAGGCCAGTTTGTTCCCAGACGATCTGCGGCTGGACGTAGCGGTGCTCGATGGATCGAATTGGGCTGCCGATCGTTCTAATGCGGCCCGGCAATTCAACTTTTCGGAGTGACGACAATGAGGAAAGTGCTTTTCAGTCTTGCGCTTTTGGTACCCCTTACGGCCTGCTCCCAGACGGAGCAGGGAGCAGTGATCGGCGGTGTTGGTGGCGCGGCAGTCGGCAGCGCCGTTGCCTCCCCCGGAAACCGGACCGAGGGCGCCCTCGTTGGCGGCGCCGTAGGTGCCGTCGCTGGTGCGCTGATCGGCAGGGCAAACGAGCCTAACCGCTGCCGCTATCGCGACAGTTACGGCCGAACCTACATTGCTGAATGCCCGCGCGGCTACTACTGACCGCCTAGCCGCCAGGGATACCCAGGTAACTTGTTCAACCGTAACCGCGGGCGGACTCGAAGTGCGCGAGGCAGCCCGCGACTGCCCTTAAGAAAGTAGCCGATCATTGTGAAACCTCTTGGGCGCTGCCTCGTTGGGTGGAAGTCGAACCACAGCCCAAGGAGGCGAAAATGGACTGGAATCGTGTCGAAGGGAACTGGAAGCAGATTAAGGGTAAAGTAAAAGAGCAGTGGGGAAGGCTTACCGACGATGACCTTGATGTCATCGCGGGGAAACGAGATCAACTAGAAGGAAAGATTCAGGATCGCTACGGCCTTGAAAAGGATCGCGTCCGTACAGAAATCGATGAATGGTATAAGCGACAAGGATGGTAACGAACGCTTACCAACTTTAGGTCCTCCGGACACCGTCTGTCCGGAGGACGGTGATCTTTCGAGCGCCCTCCGCTTGCAAATACGCCGATTGACCGTTCGGCATATCCAGAAACAGATTGGTTGATCCTAGGCGGCTCGCGTCAGGGCCACCTTTTCAGCTTTCTACATACGGGGTTCCAACAGTTCAAACAACGACCCTGTTCCAGCTCTTTGGCCTGACGTATTTTCGGCACCGACGGCGGAATTTCCATCAGGGCCGTCGAGTTCTGAGAACCGAACAGCCTTGCCGCCTTGCGGCAGCGCTATAGTTTTTGCATCTTAGAACAAACTAATGGAGGCAGCGATGAAGCATCACAGCATCGAACAACTGCAAGCCTTAGCCGACGTCCAACCACTTAGCCCATGCCTCCCGATGACGCGCACCGAGCGTCTCGAGCGGTGGGCTCGACTGCTGAAAGAGCAACCGGACCGTCGCCTAGGCACGCTTCCTGGCACCGAACATACCCAAGCCGCCGAACGGCTGAAAATGCATGTACCGGGTTCGCCCATCACCGTTGCATTCGAAGACCCAGCCTTCCGGGTAGCGGGCCTCGGCGACGACAGCTACGGCGAGGCCAAGCGCTTCTTCGGGCTATCCGACTGGCAACTACACAACATTGTCTGCCATTGTCATCTCGGCGATTCGATCAGAGGTGCCAGCGCCGCCCGCCGCGTGCGCGCCGCGATCGGGTTGTGGCCGCGAATCCGCGCTTTTTTCGCCTGAAGGGGTGTGAAGACCAGCAAAGGTCGTCCCAGACGCCTAAGCGACAGGGGCGACTACCTTCCTGATACGCCCTTCTGCTACTGGAACACACCGCCTGTGCTGCCCTGCTTTCGAGTTCCGCCAGAAGCTGATCCCAGGTGCCGAGATATTTGCCTTCCCAGCGCTACGCCTTCTAGAGCCAAATCGAAAAGGTTTGCGGAGCCCTAGAGTTGAGAATGCCGACGATCTGGTCGATCTCCTGAACCTCCGAGATGCATACGCGGCATTCTCACACGGTGATCCAGGGCTTGAGCCTCAGAAGTCCCATCAGGCCACTTCCCGGCACGCTCGCTGTTGAGCCCCGATCCCGGCAAAAGTAGCGTTGGCATACAGCACGATTGTTTTAGTGTTGCATCGCCTGGCGGCAAGATAGAGGAGACTGCCGATCAGCGGCATCCTATCAGCATGGCTGGCGCTTAGCGCCGCCGCCTGTCAGATCGGGGCGGGCAGAAATCTGTTCCCAACATTTGGACCCCGCGCTAAACTCACCCTATGGCCCATCAGCGGTATGACCTGAGGAAGGAACTCGACGGGACCTGGACGGTGTTCGATGTGTTCACCGGGTGGGCCGCTGAGGTTAATGGAAGGCCGGCCAAACAGCTCGATGCTCAGGATGCGGACGAACTGGTCGATCTGCTAAACTATCAAGATGCAAAGCGTAGGGGTACGCTGAAGCAACGCTAACAGCCAAGCACCGCTGTACAACGCATCTTCAAAGTCGGACCCCAGAGCCTCGTCGTTTTGTCGTGCGACCGCCTAAAGTTGTGACTTGATGATGCCAAGCCCCTCCCTGACAAGGAACCCGCCAAAGACGTGCCACGTGATCGGCCACTGTGGTTGGCCTTCTTCCCGAAACTTTGTCCCGATGGCCTCCGCCTTGGCGATGCCCTCCATCTGACGCTATGATTGGCTGCATTTTTTGACCGATGAATGTAACCTGAACGGCTGGTTTTCCCGAGGTTCAGGGTCCCGCAACTATTTTGCGAACTTCGAGCCGGCGCTTCGGGCCCCTTCAAAAAAGATGAAAGAGTGACCAAATGAAATCTCTCGCGAGAATGATTCTTGCTATCTCGACCATATTCGTGGCTCCCATGGCAGGCGCCAGCGAGTCCGACTTTTTGCAATCCTTGGAAGGAACTTGGAGCGGCAGTGGCACCATCAAAGTGCGCACGGATGCCTCCCCGGTCAAAGTTGCCTGCAAATTCACATCAGAAGCGGCAGATGCCTCGTTGGCACTGGACGGCTATTGTCGCGGCCTGATCGTCGTCTCACGCTCCATCGAGGCCAACCTGAATGCCATGGGTGGCAGTTATAGCGGCTCCTATGTCGGGGCCGGCACCGGAACAGCAGCACTTAGCGGTAATCGTCGCGGAAACGCGATAGACCTCGGTATCCGCTGGGCGAAAGAAGTCAATGGAGACAGAAGCGCTCGGCTCACCGTGGAAAAAGTCGGTGGTGAAGGCATGACGCTCACGACTGTTGACGTAGATCCGAAGACTGGCAAAAACGTAGTTACGAGCCGGATCAACCTGCGTCGAGTGTGATCTCGTCTTGGATGCAGTCCAGCCCGCCGAATTGCGATTGCCTCACTAAGACTCTCGCTTGAAGGAATTCGCCGCTCGTTGTCAAGCTGCGGGTCTTGGGCAACTTAGTAGGTGTTGCCGCGCGATGGCGGGACGTGGGCACGCAAGAGCGGCCTGCTTGGACCTCGCTAAGATTCGGCCGTCTGTATTGCGCCAAGGGCATGGAGTCGGCAGCGCGGGCTGCAAAACGGCTGAACCGAGTCGACCCTATCTACAAGCGCTGACCAGTGCCGTTCCTCGCAGGAGCGCTTACATTCTGACGGATGGTAGCATCTTTGGTGACCCGGAAGGGGTAGCGGCCTCAACCGAGAGCAGCGAACGCGATTGTCCGATCAGGTTCGTTTCTCGGGCACCGACGGGTCTTCGTCTCGCAATGTGCAAATCCTATCGAAACCGCGTTCCGAAGCGCTGGCGAGCAACGCTCATTTGCCCGAAGCCTTCGTCAGCCAAATTACGAACGGCACGTGGCGCCGGTCGTTCAGCCTCTCAACAGTGCCGCCGGAACGAAGTGGCTGGGCTTACAAGCCATTAGATCCTGGAACACGCTTGGTCTTCCCGCTCAACTTTGCTCCAAAGGTCCGAAGCGCGGGAACGCGCTGCACCAAACAGCCGGCCACCACGGCCGAGCTTGGACGAGCCATAATCCGCGCCAAAGCGCCTGCAGCACAGATGCGCACAAAAAATTGCTTTCGCCACGAGACCGAATATCTTTGGCCTGCACTCTCGCGCAGAGCCTTGTCTTGAGCACCCGTGCGAACGAGTTCCGATGCTAGCAGCCAGCATGATTGAATCGCCATCGAGATTCCTTCGGCGACGATCGGATGCGCCTCTCCCGCCAAATTGCCAATTCGAAAGACGTCGTCCACATACAGGAACGGATTCCGGGACTTATTGGGCCCGTAGCAAGCCAGCTGTCCATGCATTTCTGAGAGAGTACATGCCACTGCCCGAACTTGCAGCGCATCTTGGGATCCAATGGAGTCGTCACGCAATTCGGTTGATGGACGAGGCGGGCATCGCTCCTGTGTCGCTCCGATGCGCCTTCGCGCCGAAACGCCGCGCATCACCCGCCTGTCGCCAAAAGTCATCGTCGGCGTAAGCGTCGTCGCCTTGCTCGGTATCGGCGGAGCGCTGGTCTATGCGCTTCAGGCGCGCGTGTCCGGCGCCGACGACCAAGAGCTCTACTCGACCGCCAATCGGCAACCCGCCGACGGTCTCGCCAGCCTGCCGCGCGACTATGCCGGCCCGATCCTCGGGCTGGCGCTGCCGGGGGATCTCGGCCGGCCGATTCTCAACGCACAGAACAGGGGGCAACCCGTCGTGCCACCCGCGATAATGGCACCGGCTGTCGACGAGGCGAAACAGCGCCGGCGTGCCGAGGAAGAGGCCGCACGAACGAGCGCAGTCTTTTTCCAGTCACGAGGAGGATCGGCCGCAACGGTCGGGACGGAAGAACCGGAGTCCGGCTTTACAGGCGCTGGCCAGGGGGGGCAGCCTGGCGAGCAGACCGCACAAGACAGGCAACTGGCTTTCCTCAACGCCGCCGCCGACAGACGCACAGTGGCGCGGGACCGCGTCATGCCGCCAGCATCGCCCTTCGTTCTCCAAGCCGGCGCCGTCATCCCGGCCGCGCTCATCACTGGCATCAGGTCCGATCTACCCGGACAGGTCATCGCGCAGGTAACGGAGAACATTTACGACAGCCCAACCGGTCGTGCCCTGCTCGTGCCGCAGGGCACGCGGCTCATCGGGCAATATGACAACAACGTCCAATTCGGCCAGCGCCGCGCGCTTCTTGTCTGGAACCGGCTCATTTTTCCGACTGGCCGTTCCATCGTTCTCGAACGTCAGCCGGGTGCCGATACGCAAGGTTATGCCGGCCTTGAGGATGGGGTCGACTATCACTGGTGGGATTTGGCCAAAGCAGCCGGTCTCTCCACGTTGCTTGCCGCCGGTGCGGAGCTGGCGATCGACGATGAGAACCGGCTGTTACGCGCAATCCGCGATGGTGCGCAAGACACCATCAATGATGCCGGCCAGCAGATCATCCGCAGGCAGCTCAACGTCGCGCCGACGCTGACCATTCGGCCGGGCTTCCCGGTGCGCGTCATTGTCACCCGCGATCTCGTGCTCGAGCCCTATGGAGCAACGCCACCAAGCTGAAATTAGGCCCCATCGCCGACGACAGGCCCGTCAAGGTGACGTTGGAGCTTCCAGCGTCGTTGCATCGCGATCTCAAGACTTATGCTGATATCCTCTGCCGCGAGAGCGCTCAGCCGGCAACCGAGCCAGTCCGGCTGATCGTACCAATGCTCCAGCGCTTTATCGAGACAGATCGAGGGTTTACAAAGGCTCGGCGGAACGTCCATCCCGATCCGTAGCGCGGACGCATCTAAGAGGTACGGGCAAATAATGTGAGCCGTCAGGCGATGTCGCCTGTATGCAATTATCTTGGCCAAGCGGGGAGCGACGTCCTCGCTCTGTATCTGGCCTGGATCGAATTGCACCGAAGGGCGTTTTAAAGTTCTCTACTATTGATTGGAGACCTCCGATGCCTGACGATCCAACCAAAACAAAAGAGGACCGCAAATTCGTATCCTCGCAGCAGGAATATGAGATTGACGATTTTGCCCGCAAGTACGACCTGAGCCGAGGCGAAGCCGCGACCATCATGAAGCGCTACGGCTCATCGCGGAGCAAGCTCGACGCCATCATGGCGCAACGTTTCTACGGCTGACCGATGAGCACCCGTCCGCATTGCCACGCGCCAGTTGATCACGTGCAATGCCGTCATTAACGTGATGGTGGTGCAGGACGAAGTTGGGCGTTCCAGGCTCGAGGCTTGCGCGCTATCCGTTGTGCGTACATCGTGAAGAAGCATCGAGGTTCCAAATGCGAAGACCTGCCGGAGGGCGAATTCGCGGCAGGCCTCGCTGCTGGAGCTCCATTCCAAAAACGCCTCGCTATGATTGTCGTTCCCGCCATTCGAAATCTGTTCGGTAAGACCGTCTCGGCAACGGAGGGGGAAATGCCGGAACTGCGCCACAAAGGCGTCGATGCGGCAATCCCAGACCAAAAGCTGCGCAGCTTGCTCTGAACGGCGGCCGACGTACTCGGCCAACTTCTAATTCGAGACATTGTGGCGGAATACCGCGAGGCCTGCCGCTACCGGCTGGAAACAGCAGGCCCGCACGGCTGAGGGGCACGCGCTCCGCTAACATAATCTCCCACGGCACCCCGAGTTCCCCCCGACTGGCTAGTCGGCCCTACCGCTAACATCCAATGAGCTAATGGTGCCTGTCGCCACTGAGAGTAAATTAGCATTGGCAGGCGCGGGATAAGCGCCGGCGCAATGCCTTAATCGACGAATGAGCGTTTCCGTCGGCTGCCCCAACGAAAACCATGCTGCGATAATAGACGGCCCGACTTGGCGACCTCCAGCGGGCCGCTCTTTGCTTGCCCTTGAGTGGTCCGAAGGCGACGCTTGTTCGGAGTTAGGTTAGAGCAGAGGGTTTCTCGTGGCACTAACGCCCCAATGCCGTTTTGGGTTTTCGACCGAGCCCTAGTCTTTTGGCCATCTGCGAGCGCAATGCTGAATAATTGGGTGCGACCATAGGATAATCGGAAGGAAGATTCCATTTCGCGCGGTATTGATCCGGATTTAGATTGTAAACTGTTTCTATGTGATTTTTTATAGATCTAATTTTACGTCCGTCTTCTAAGCAGATAATATATTCTCCCGTCACAGAGTCTTTGACAGGCACCGCAGGGCGTACAGAGCGAGCAGATGGTGTGCTCAACAACTTGGCGTCAACGAACGACTTATGAACGATACCTGCAAGATGGCCAACATCGCTCAACGGGACAGCATTGTTTGATACATATGCGGAAACCACCCTAACAGTGAAATCAACGGGAACGCTTGCTGCGCCGCGCCTCACAGAAAATCTTTCCATCTTGCTGTTCCCCATTCTTGTATTATAGCCAATTATTATATGGCGCCTTCCCGAAGGACAAGATGTACTTCCGGTTGCCTGAATGGGCGGAGCAGCACCCAGAATTGTGTAACGTATGTGTGACTGAACGAGAGGTGGAGGACGCGCGCCCGCGTTGCTTGACCTAGCGTTAGGGCCGGCTAATGTCCGGCCCAAGCTCAACCCGCCGCCATCCCCCCGGAAAGGCAGCAGAGCCCAGCGCCCGCGCCCGAGCCCCCCATATCCCTCAACGCGCGGGCGCGCCCTTTTGCTGTGACTGTTAGTCTATGCTACGAAACGCCGGGTTCCCCACGGCGGGACTTGCCCATTGTGCTGTATTTAACTTAATTATGCTGATCTCGACCAATCCCTTGTATAGAAAATAGCATCTACAAACAGCCGGTATACCATAGATTATCGTGCACGAATGGGGGCGGATCATGGATATAAATTCTAGCGAATACAGTGTATGGACTGAGGGCAACGACCTATATTTCAGTGGGGTAATGCGCCTTGAGAATGAGGCCGCCCCTCAGATCACCTCGATAGTGCGAAACCTTCTCAGTTCCGGGCCACCAACTGTTAGGGTGCACCTATTCGATCTTGAGTTCCTCAACTCACAAGGCAGGAATATTCTGGCAAAATTGGCAATTGAGGCCCGAAATCATCCAGAAGTGCGACTTGTCGTTCGGGGAAATAGCAATATCGCATGGCAGGTACGGTCGTTACCAAATCTCAAGAAGCTGCACCCCGACTTGGTGTTGCTTATGGATTGAGGTGGCCATTGCCACATTTTTTCCAAGCCCCCTAGTTGTGAAATAGCCATCGGGCCTTTCCGCTGATTGCATCAAGAGTCCCACCAAAACGCCGCCGGAAACCCAAGAGCCTGTCGTCGATCCAATGATCTAATTGACGGACGAGCATGAATAATGAGGATAGCAAATGGGGAAGGACAAATCGGCTTGGAGGGATATATCCATGGAAAGGCAAGTATTTCCAAGTGGACAGGAAGCCAAAAAAAATCTGCAGCGACAGCGCCACGCATATTTCGCGGTTGACAAAATGCTATCGCCGGACTGGCGGGGACAGGAAGGCAACTTGGAATGCATCCATTGTGGTGGCCGGTTTAATGGTGTGACAGCGACTGCATGGAAATTCGGGCTCTGTGACCATTGCCTCGAACGCTGAATCGGCAGCGCACGGTGATTTGACCGTTAGGCACGCCGATACCCCTACAGCCGTCGAACGATCTGGAAAGCAGATCACAGTTCAGCCTCAACATGCATTGCCGTTGCGAAGTACTCGCTATGGAAAACAAAAGCCCCTCACCGATGGGCTATTGGGCGGATAGTCACTGGCAATATGACGTCATGCCGGGGGGTCGTCGCAGCTTGAACGCCTGACAAATCAGGGCTCCCCCACATCAAAATCACCTCCACTCCATCAAGCGCGGCCTTTTGCATTGAGGAGCGCTGGCTGCTCACGCCAGCAATATGGGCAATTTTCCAAGACATCGCCGACTCAAAGCGCCAGTTGCTTGGGCATCAAGTTTAGACGTTAAATTAGGACATTCTTATTGAGTCTCCAATTAGACAGACATGTCGAGTTATGGCGGTAGATTTCGTGAGCTTTTTTAATGGCCGGCGGCGCTCATCTCCCTCGTCCCGGCTCCTCGGGTCCTAGTAAAAGAAAGATCATCATAGCCGCCGTGCTTCTCTCACTTGGGGTGGCAGCGGTCCTGGGGGCTTTCGTCAGCAGCGCCATTTACTCCATCGTGCGTACTGCTGATGAACTTGAAGAGACAAGGGCGGCAGGGGCACTGGCGTCCGCACTAGAATCCTTGCGCTCGCAGATGGCCGGTACAGCCCGGGACAACGCATTCTGGGACGAGGCTTATCGCCAACTGAATTCGCCAACTCGGGATGCCTGGTTGATCGAAAACTGGGGAGTCCCGACTCTAGACTACCCGCTCTACGACACGGCACTGGTAATCGGACCCGACGACACCCCCCTGCTGCGCTACCGCTATGGCAAGCCAATGGACGTGCAGCCCAGCGAGTTTTTCGATAGTTCCTTGGCTCGCCTCATAGAGCGTGCGCGCGCTGCTGATGGTCTCCAAGGAGAAGTCCATGCCGCCTTCATAGCAACCGTGCACGGGCCCGCCCTAATTGGAGCTGCGCGGATCCGTCCCTTCCTTCAGGGCATCCCGCCGCCAGATCCCTACATTCTGATATTTGAGAAGGACTTTGATGCCAAAGCGCTCGACGAGACCGCGCGAAAATTCAACCTCCGCGGCCTACAGTTCACTGACAGCCCTTTGGAGGACACAGTTGCGGCGCCGTTAAAGGATGTTGACGGGAATGCTGTCGGCTTTCTCAGCCTTCCATCGGAGAAGCCTGGCATACGTAGCTACGAACGCGTTCGTCCGCTCATTTTCGGAGCGGCTGCAATCCTGCTCGTGCTGATCATAGGCATTGGCATGACTGGCCTGTATTCGGTGCGTTCGCTCGCCAAGGAGCAGGCACTCGCGCGGCAAAACTCTCTGCATGACGACTTGACTGGAGTACGCAATAGGCTCGGTCTTTCCGATTACGTCGCGAACTTGCCACCACACGAGACGAGTGACCCGACAATCATCAGCCTCTACCTGGTCGACATTGACGGCTTCAAAGCCATCAACGACCTTTGGGGGCAACAGGTCGGGGACGAATTGCTGAGCGCCGTCGCGGCCCGGTTGGTCAAGGACCTGCCACTTGGAACGACAATGGCTCGCTTGGACGGCGACAAGTTCGCAATCGTGTTGTTGGCGAATACACCGGGAATGGAAGCCCATTTGCAATCGACCATAAATGGGGTGTTTGTAGAGCCCTTCGAAATCGGACGACGCGAGATCGAGATCGGAGTTAGCGTCGGCGTGGCCGAGGCCAAATTTGGCCGGGCTAATTTTCACGACTTGTTACGTCAAGCCGAGATGGCTCTGCATCAGGCCAAGCATAGTTCAGATGACTCGACGGTCGTGTTTAATACGCATTTGGAAACCGAGCTCTCCCAACAAGTGAAACTAGAACAACAGCTTATCAACGCACTGGATCGGCGCGAACTCACGGTCGCGTTCCAGCCGGTCATTGACGCACGCAGTGGCGATCTTTGCGGTGTGGAAGCTTTGGCGAGATGGAACAGCGAGAGTGGGCCGATTGCTCCCGATGTGTTCATACCAGTTGCTGAGAAGGCCGGACTTATTGGGATACTTGGATCTCAAATCTTGGAAGAAGCTATAGCTCAAGGCTCACGCTGGCCAGGTTTGCAGATCGCTGTTAACGTCTCGCCGCTCCAGCTCCGCAATCGCTATTTCGCTGGAGGTCTAAAGGCTACCCTCGACAAGTTTGCGTTTGAGCCTCACCGTCTGACCATCGAGCTTACGGAGGGGGTCCTCATTTCGAACGCCGATCAGGCGAGACGATCAATCTCAGAGATCAGAGCGCTCGGAATCAAAGTCGCTCTCGATGATTTTGGTTCTGGTTTCGCGAGCATCGGCTCGTTGAGGCAATTCCGGTTCGATCGCGTCAAGTTAGACAAGTCGCTCGTCGCCAATATCTTGCACGACGCTCAGGCCGCAGAAGTGTTGGATGCCACTATAAAACTTGTAAATGCTCTCGGGGTCCCTGTCACAGTCGAAGGAATTGAGACCCGCCACCAAGCGGAGTTTGCTCGAGTGGCCGGCAGTCACCAATTGCAGGGCTATTGGTTTTCTAAGCCTTTGTCTAAGGAGGAACTAACTGCGCGTTTCCTGGACAATCGTCGGATAGAATCCCCTGGCAAAGCGGCGTCCTTCGCGCCGACCTCAACCGTCAGAATTTCATCGCCCTCGGCCAGATTTCGTTGAAGCGGGTTGGGTTGAACGTGACCTTGAGGCGATTAGAGCCTCGGTCGGGTTAGCCGATAAGGCGATCCGCCATCTCTACAATGCCTAGCATGTCCGACTGGAGCGTCCATCGGGGTAACCCGAGGCGGCTGCGTGAGGGCGGCGGTCCTTGGGGGTCACGTCCGCGTCCGTTATGACAAATTTCCACCCGGCCCCTCCTCGCGTCGCTGATCGCAATGCAATTCATGAAATCAAACATATCAACACGTCTAATGTGTTTTTCCTCAAACTGTTTGGATGAGGCCTCCGAAGCGTTGCAATAGTTTGGCGCTGCTTTGCCCGCACTAATGATCCGCAAGAATTTGCCAATGAAACCACCGCAACGAGACACCGGCTGATCTTTCCGATATGCGCGAGATTTCCGCCGCCTGCACGACGCATTCGTTTTCGTTCTTCTCCTCTCGGCCACCATCGCCTTCAGTCGCCGCCAGACGAAAATCGATGGAGAGACCAATGGCACTGGAGAGGGATTTCGTGATCAAGCGGACCATTCGTCGCAAAGAGCTCCGGCAGATTGTGCCGCTATCTGCAAACGCATTTTGAGAAGCTGGCGCCGCGCGATGATCAGCGTGCGGATCAACATGCTGTCAAAACCTTTGACCCGAACCTCGATAGAAGCCCACTTCGGCAAGATGTGCCAGACCATCCGCATCGTTCGCATCGGTCTTGTTTGCGGCCATATCAAGCGCGGCCTTGGCATGCCGCGCGTCGATGCAGACCGGCAAGGCCCTCAGCCGTCAGCGCACGGTAGAACCACACCGAAAGCGGCCCCGTCTCGAATACCACCCGCCGGACATCGGGTGCGCGCTTGCGGACCACCGCCGCGAGCAGTTGCGGATCGGACGCGCACTTGCCCCGCCAGATCCTCTTGCCGTCCTGACGGATCGAAATTGCCGTCTCTTTCATGGAAACGTCGAGACCGATATACTGCTCCATGGCTGTCCTCCGTTCGATGCCTGGGCCCGGTGTCAATCGAGAGCCCGTTCTCCATCCCATCGGGGGACAGCCAGCCGGCTAGATGCTCGAACATCGCCGCCACCTCTCAGGTGGCCACCGCTCCCGCGATTACGTCATGTTCGTTCCACGACCCAATTCTGCCATTGGTCTATTCGACTGCGAGCTTCTATGCCTCGAAGGTTCAAAGCGCAGACTCTGGTGCGCAGCTCATGACAGCCAGCGGGACAATCTGACGGAGTTCTTTGCGACGAATGGTCCGCTTGATCGCAATATCCCTCTGTAGTGCCATTGATCTCTCCTTTCGATTTCGTCTGAACTGACTGAAGGCGATTGTGGTCGTGAGGAGAAGAACGAAAAAAGTGCGTCGTACAGGCGACGGGAATCTCGCGCATATCGGAAGGACCTGCTGCGCTTGGCGGCTGGTTTCATAAGCAGATTCATGAGCATCATCAGTTTCGGGCCAATCAAGGCCAAACTGTTGCAACGCTACGGAGGACCACGTAGGGTCTCTTGCAACAGTTTGAACGAAATCGCCATCGATGTGTTGATATGATTGATTTTCTTGAGTTAAACAACGACCAGCGACGCGAGAAGGTCAATTCAGACCAGCGTTTTGCCACTCTGCAGCAAGCTCAGCAGAAGGCCAAGACCTATCGGGGCTCGTTGGTCTGGCACACTGTCAGCGGCGTGGAGCATCTTATGCGGAGCTACTATGACTCTTCTGGCGCCAGGCGCCAGAAGGTCAAGGGGCGTCGGTCGCCTGAGACGGAAAAACACAAAGCAGATTGGGAAGCAGCACGGGAATCCGCGCGGGAAACGCTGGCGGCTCGACAGGAGCAGATGGAACGCCAATCCGCGATCAACCGCGTTCTGCGATTGGGCCGCGTCCCGTTCCTCACTGCAAGGATCATCAGGGCGCTGGACAACGCTGGCTTGCTTGGCGCGGGCATACGCATCGCTGGCACCAATGCGATCTATGCCTACGAAGCGGCAGCTGGCGTGTTCGTCGATCCTGGCATCACGACAACCGAGGACATTGATCTTCTCATGGATGCACGCCAGTCGCTAAGGATCGTGGCCGACGATCAAGTGGAGGACGGCACCCTGATCAACTTGTTGCGGAAGGTCGACAAATCCTTTGAGCGTTCGAAATCAACATTCAGGGCGGTCAATCGCGACGGCTATCTCGTCGACCTGATCAAACCCATTGCGCGCCCAGCCTGGAAGCAGGATCGCGACGCAGTTGGAAAATCGGACGACGAGTTGGTTGCCGCCGGGATTGAAGGCCTAGCCTGGCTGGAGAGTGCACCACCGTTCGAGGCGATCGCGATAGACGAAAAGGGCGGGCCGCTGCGCATGGTTGCGCCAGACCCTCGTTTTTTTGCGGCACATAAGCTTTGGGTGTCGCGGCGGGCAGACCGCGAACCCATCAAGCGTCGACGAGACTTTGCCCAAGCGGAAGCGGTGGCGCAATTGACGGCCACGTACTTCGAACATCTCCCCTTTAAAGCGACTGCGATGCAAGCCTTGCCGAAGGCGGTCTTCGAATCCGCCAAACTCATGTTCGCGCGGTGACCAGCCGCAGGTTTTCGCAATGTCGTCGCCATGCTTGCCCTGCTCGCAGCCACCCTCCTCTCTTGTTCCACCTTGACCGTAGTTGACGGCGACACCATCCGCTGCAACGGCCAGAACATGCGCCTGATCGGCGACGGTGTTCCATTCAAGACCGGTATCGATACGCCTGAGATCGGGCGGGCAAAATGCGAGCGGGAAAGGATGCTCGGTAGAGAGGCCAAGAAGCGATTGGCTGAGCTAGGGCCAATCGACATTCAGGATTCCCGGCGGGATGGAAGCGTGATTCATAGGTTTCCGTGATTTGGCGGAGACCTGATGATGTCAGTGAAACGATATAAACTGAGCGAGGTGCAGTGGCGGCGGATCGCAGCACTGTTGCCGGGCAAGGCTGGTGATCCGGGACGGACTGGCTCTGACAACCGTCTTTTCGTCAATGGTGTGCTGTGGGTGCTTCGATCGGGTGCCCATTGGCATGACCTGCCGGAGCGCTACGGCAAGTGGAAGACACTGCACAAGCGCTTCTCGCGCTGGTCCAAGGCGAAGGCCTGGGAGCGGGTCTTCGACGACCTCACCAAGGACCGGGACAACCAATACCTGATGCTCGACAGCACCTTGGTCCGCGCCCACCAGCAGGCGGCGACCGGAAAAGGGGGGACCAAAATCAGGCTCTGGGGCGTTTCCGAGGCGGATTGACCACCAAGATCCACATGCTCGCCGACAGCTTCGGCCGCCCGCTGAGGTTCCTGCTCGCCGCTGGCCAGAGCCACGATATCCTTGCCGCGCCGATGCTGCTGCAAGGCTACACCGCTGAGGCCGTTCTGGCCGATCGAGCCTATGATTCCAATGCCTTGCGCAGCCTCATCGCCGAAATCGGCGCCAAGGGGGTCATCCCCTCCACCCGCTCCAGATCACAACCCATCCCGCATGATCCGCTCATCTACCGATGCCGCAACCGTATTGAGCGATGCTTCAACAAGCTCAAGCACTTCCGACGCTTCGCCACCCGCTACGACCGGCGCGCCACCCACTTCCTCGGCTTCATCCACATCGCCGCAACCATGATCTGGATCCGTTGAATGTCGATTCAGCCTAGTCCAAGACCCAGGCTTGCGGATCGAGGACGCAGGGCAGCGGGACAAGACCTTAGACCGCCGTCCACTGGTGCACATCAGGCTCAGCGATGGACGGCTGGCTGAAAACGTGTTGCTGGCCGAGGGCTATCATCTGGAGGCCGAAGGTCAAGCGGCCCTGGTGTGGGTGATCAGCGGCCAACCGCTGCAAGTTTATCCGCGCCGACCGTTTCGCGGCCCTCGACGATGCCGTCGAGGTGTCGCTGACCAAGGGGCGCCAACTCGTCCACGAGCAGGGCGAAAAGATGTTCGGCTGAGGCTAGTTACGTCTGCCCGGCACCCCATTCACCACGTCAATCATGTTGCCCTAATGCAACTTGCTGTCACAATGCACGCTGCGTCATTGCGATCTTGCCTTGCGTCACGGTTCCGTGAAACCCTAGGGTGATCCATCTGATTCTGGGGACTGGCATGAAGTCCATTCTTCTCGCCTCGACTTTCCTTCTTGCCACGGGCGGCGCCGGTATGGCCGCCGACGCTGTGGCTTCTGACCAGGTGGCGGTGCCCTACAACTGGACAGGCCTCTATGCCGGCGTCCATGGCGGCTATTCCTGGGGCAGCGGCGAGGGTCCCTATCCGGATTCAGCAGGTATTCGGTTCGAGACGGCGTATCCCGAGGCCCAGGGCGGACTGCTGGGTGCGCAGGTCGGCTACAACCATCAATGGGGTTCCCTTGTCCTATTCGTGGGCTGACGGAAGCTCCGGTATCGAAATCTTCCCAGGCGGAGGCGACGCCGGCGGGCATACGGACAGTGAATACACGTATCTCGCAAGCATCACCGGCCGTGCCGGTTACGCTTTTGACCGCACTTTGCTCTATGCAAAGGGCGGCATCGGTTTCACCCGGCTCGAAATCACCGACTTTGACAACCCTGCTGTTTTCAACGCCCGCGGGTCCAAGACGCTGACGGGCTGGACGATCGGCGGCGGCGTGGAACATGCCCTGAACGACAAATGGTCGGTGAAGGGCGAGTACCAGTTCTATCGTTTCTCGGGCGACGTGGCCGTGAACGACCCAGCGCTGTTTCGCACCTATGAAGGTGACTTCGACGTCCACGCCGTCAATATCGGCCTGAACTACAAGTTCTGAGGCATCATTCTCCTCGCAATTGATAATAGCCCAGCTAGGTCATTGATCCAGCTGGGTTTTTTATTATTTTCAGCATTGAATTCCGACGCATGGGCCGTCAAAATCTTACGCTGTTGATTTTAAAGGGAAAATCGCTGCGAAAATATTTTTGAGGTTTCGCGGACTATCGGTGTCTATCGGCCATTTCGCAGGTATTGTGGACGGCGGAGATCGAATCTCACCTTTCAGATAAAGTACCGTCACAACCGGTGAAATCAATATGCGCACCTCGATCCTGGATCGATGGATCGTGATCGTTGCTTACGAAATTTTCACGCCACTGCGGCACCTGTGGTTACTACATTGCGATCGAAGTGCGGACGGAATGGCGACAGGTGAATTCAGCAGACATGTTGTAGTTGCCCTCGGGCCGGCCGGGACAATGCGTGTCGTGTCGACGGTGATAGAGGCGAGCGAGTGTCTTGTCGACGAATTCTGGCCGGACGACGTTAGCTAACTTTACAGCGAACGTTGCATATCTGCCTGCTCGCGATACGAGGGAAACGGTCTACCGAAGCCGCGCGCCTAGCGTTTATTGCTGCTGCCCGCGATTCCGATATTCTGATTATCGGCGGCCAGCAATAAGCGCAATTGGCGGGTATCCCGGCCCCGCTCTCGGCTCTCTCCACGTAGCACACTCGAGTTGACAAAGCTGGACAGGCGAACTCCGACGGTCCTCGTTGCGGTCTGATAGGGTCGCGTAGGCAGGTGCTAGTGGTTAAGATATCGGAGCGGCTGGCTTCTGTCCTTCTGCCCTATTGCGCCGGGCGAGCAGCCGTGGCCAAGCGGCTGCCCTGTGCAGCCAACGTGCTAGTGACTGCTGCGCAGCCCTAAGCGTCGACGTGGTTTGGTTCATGTCCGCTCCTGCCGACTGATCGGTCGGCGTTGCCGTAGTCGGACCGAAGCAACATAGCCCCTCCGCCTTTCGGCAGCGGGGCTAAGGGATGGGAGTAATCAACACCTTACATGATTCCCTGACGTAAGGGAAACTCCACGCGGAGGCATCTTGCGAACCAAGCTGGCAATGACGCCGAGGACAAGCTACGTCATGCAATCGTGGCCTTGACGGCTAACGGAACCCGTCCCCGTAATAGACGAAATGGGGTGAAACCAATGGGCTTGTTTCAGTCAATCCGAAATGCTTTTCGCAGAATAGTGGGTCGGCCTGGGCCACGGGAGCCTGTCGGCTTAGAAAAAGCCAAGTCCGATCAAAAAGCGTATAGGGAAGAAATGGCCAGTCTAGATAAGGCGACCAGAGCTTTTGAACACGAGCAAAACCCTGCCGTAAATCGAAAGGCAAAGGTGGCTACAGCGTCTGGCGTGACCGCCGGTCGGAAAGAAATCGATGGGCTGATCGACAAGGCGGATAAGGTTCCATCCGCGAGCAGAAAACCGGCCCGAGCTTCGCAGAAGCCCTCCTCAAAAGCGGCTAGGCCAAAACCGAAAAAGTCCTAGCGAGTTCACGGCGTCAAAGGCCGATGTTTCAATGTGCGTCAATTGCCAAATCTGGCGATAGCGAAAAAGCAAGACCTGCGGCAGTCTCCTCCCAAAAGAAGATCGCCGTGGCACTTCTGGTTTGTTACTTGGCAGCAGACATACGTGGCACTTGGCAAGCCGTGTTCGACGAAGACAACCCATGTCTCTGGGTGCAGTGGATTCCGAACGACTTGGCCCCCTACGTGGCATACTGTTTCACGCTAGACGATTTCTTCGGCTCGCCCCGCGCCAACCGACTTCACAAATGGGCGCGCGAAAGTCTGTTCATATTGTTCATCACGTCAATATACGGACGCTGGCAACACAACCAAATCGGGCCAAGAATACGAACAACCCCACCACTCGTAGCGCGTGGTGAAGGGGTTATTGGTTGTCAGGCTTTTAAGGACGCGGTCTTCGGTGCATTTCCGCCATGCCATGGTCGTGCGGCAAGTTAATCGCCGGTGAATGTACGTTGGCGACGTCCGGACTAGGCGAGGGTTACGTTACCCTCGACACGCGACCACGACCGCGATTCAGGTCCCAAAATGCAAGAAACCCCACCAGGCAGATAAATTCTCCCTACGGTGCCTCTGCCGAGCATGACCCACCCCTCGAAATAAGATTCGTTGTGACTCGGAACAATATTGCGGGTGAGTCAATTTATCGAAGCGTATAGGTGGTGTCGGAGTGCGAGTGCGATGGTTGCAGCGCGGGCGAACTGGAAGGGCTTCATTAAGTTCGGAGAAGTGGCTTGTGCGGTTGCACTGTATACGGCCGCCTCCTCGTCCGAACGCATCGCCTTCAACACGCTCAATCGAGTCACGGGAAATCGCGTCCGTCGTGAATTTGTGGACAGCGAGACCGGCGATCCGGTCGAACGCGACGATCAGGTCAAAGGATATGAGATAGAGAACGGCGACTATGTCGTGCTCGAACCTGATGAGGTTGCAGCGGCAATCCCCGGCAGCGATAAGACGTTGAATATTGTGGCATTTGTTCCCTGTAACGAGATCGATGACGTCTATTTCGACAAGCCATATTACCTAGCGCCGGACAAGATGGGCGCCGACGCCTACAAACTGCTGCGCGACGGCATGCGCCAGGATAAAGTTGCAGCTCTTGCCCAGACCGTCCTGTTCCGCCGTCTCAGGACAGTGCTTATCCGACCGCATGGCAAGGGTCTGATCGGCACAACGCTGAACTTCGATTACGAGGTACGTTCCGCCAAGGAAGCCTTTGACGACATCCCTGAAATGAAGATCGAAGGCGAGATGCTGGCGCTGGCCAAGCACATTATCAACACCAAAAAGGGCTCATTCGACGCCAAGGCCTTCGACGACCGTTACGACGCGGCTATCGCTGAGCTGGTCAAGGCAAAGATCGAAGGCAAGGCCTTGCCGCGGAAGAAAGCGCCGCCTCCCTCGAGCAAGAGCGACCTATTGCAAGCGCTGCGCGACAGCGCGGGGCTGGCGTCGACGAAAAAGAAGCCGAAACGTGCAGCTGCGGCAAAGGCCAATGCCGATGTGAAACGGCCGAAGCGAGCGGCCGCCAGCTCCAAAAAACGGGCGGCTTAATCGGAGAACGTCATGGCGGTTCGTCCCTACTGGAAAGGCTACCTCAAGCTCTCGCTGGTCACCTGCCCCGTGCAGATGATGCCGGCGACATCGGATAGCGAGAAAGTGCAATTCCATACGCTCAACCGCGAGAGCCACAACCGCGTCGTCAGCCAGTATGTCGATGCCGTCACCGGCAAGGAGGTCAAGGAAGAAGACGAAGTGAAGGGCTACCAGCGGGGTGAGAACGACTACATCATACTCGAAGACGAGGAGCTGGAGAACGTCGCTCTGGAAAGCACGAGGACCATCGATATCGATGTCTTCTCCCCGCGCGATTCAATCGAATGGATTTGGCTCGACACGCCCTACTACCTTTCGCCAAACGATCCGGTCGGCCAGGAAGCTTTCTCGGTCATCCGGGACGCCATGGCTGCGGAGGATATGGTGGGTATCTCGCGCCTCGTCATCTCGCGGCGGGAGCGCGCGGTGATGCTCGAGCCGCGTGGCAACGGCATAGTGCTTTGGGCCCTGCGCTACGGCGACGAGGTCAGGGACGAGGATGCCTACTTCGGTGCAATCGACGATACACCGTCCGATTCCGAGATGATGCCGCTCATCCAGCAGTTCATTAAAAAACAGACCCGCCGTTGGGATAGCAAGCTGGTTGTCGACCCGGTTCAGGACAAACTGTTGGAAATCATCGAGGCCAAGCGCAAGAAGACGAAGCGGACGGCGAAGGGGAAAGTATCTGACCCGAAGGCCACGCCCAACAACGTCATCAATATCATGGACGCTCTGCGCAGGTCCGTCGAGGCCGATAACCGGCCGGGCAAGCGCTAGGGCTGAAATGCGGCGATTGGCCAAATCGGCGGTCCCGCTACTCGCGACATCCGAGCATGCGATCCAGTCTAACCGCCTGCGAAAGCGCAATCCGCGGCAACCCGACCTGCCTTTTGATCCGATGCCACTGCGGATCGAGCCCTGTCTTGCGCTACTGAAGCCGCGAGCTCCAACCGGCGCCGACTGGCTTTTTGAGATCAAATGGGACGGATACCGCCTCGCAGTTCACATTGATCCCAATGATGTCCGCGTCATCACGCGCGGTGGGCATGACTGGACGCATCGATTTCCCTCAATCGCCGATGCCGCGAGGGAATTGGAAGTCCACACGGCAATCCTCGATGGTGAAGCAGTCGTGCTTGACAAAAGTGGACACTCGAATTTCGGAGCCTTGCAAAGGTCGCTCGGCGGACGCGGCGGCAAGAGGGTGTCAACCGAATCCATCCTCATGACGTTCGATCTGTTGTATCTCGACGGGCACGATCTCACCGGCTCGGACCTCTCTCTGCGTCGTCATCTGCTAGAGGACATGTTGATGCCAGCCGGCAACGGGGCGATCCGGCTTTCGGAGGAAGTAGAAGCCGATGGAGCCCAACTCCTCGAACACGCGTGTAAGGTCGGGCTCGAAGGCATCATCGCCAAGCAGCGCCATAAGTCTTATCGATCGGGTCGCACCGGCGACTGGCTGAAGATCAAATGTGTCCAGAGCGAGAGCTTCATGATTGTCGGCTATGAGGCGTCAACGGTCGCGCGCGGCGGGATCGGTAGCCTGCTGCTCGCCGGCAAACGTGGATATGAGTTGGTGTATGTCGGCTCCGTCGGAACTGGCTTTAACGGCAAAGATGCTACCTTTCTTCGCACGGCGCTCGACAGGCTCAGGACGGAGACGCCCTCTGTTCCCTTGAAGGGGAAGAACATGGTCTTCGCGGAGCCGACGCTTATTGCTGAGATCGAATTCCGCGGCTGGACGAATGATGGCAGTTTGCGTCACGCTTCCTATAAAGGGTTGCGCGAGGTTCAGGACAATGCGGCGGTGTTCGACATGACCAATCGCGGCATCTGATCAGGCCGCTGTTTTCGATTTTGTCAGCCGCTTGATCGCCGCCTCTAGCGGCCGATGGCCGTCTCCATAGTCCTTCCAGGCCGTGCTCTTTACCAGCAGCGTGGGAACGGTACGGATCGTGAAGCGCGTCGGGTCGAGGTCGGTTTTCACCTGAGCCCAGGTAAGTGGCATCGAGACGGTCGCGCCGGGCCGCGCGCGCGGTGAGAGCGGGGCAACCGCCGTCGCCATGCGATCGTTGCGAAGGTAGTCAAGGAAGATGCGGCCCTGGCGCTGGTTCTTGGCCATCTTGGTCAGGTAAAGCTCGGAATTGTCGCGCGCCATCTGCAGGCAGACATCGTGTGCGAAGCCCTTGGCCTCCGGCCAGGTGAGTTTGCTGCGCTTGGCGACCGTGAGGGGCGTCACTACATGCAGCCCCTTTCCGCCGGTCGTCTTGCAGAAGCTGACAAGCCCGAGATCGTCTAGGCGTTCGCGCATTTCCTTTGCCGCCTCAACCACCCTCGAGAAGGGCACATCCGGGCCGGGATCGAGATCGAACACGAGCCGACCCGGGACTTCCGGCTGTTGTGGCGCGCAATTCCAAGGGTGTAGTTCGACAGCACCGATCTGCGCGACTGCAATAAGGCCTTCCACACGGTCGATCTGAAGATACGGCTTCTTGTCGCCGAACACCGTTACAAGTTCTAGAAGGTTGGATGTTCCGGGCATGGCGTGGCGCTGGAAGAATTGCTCGCCGCCAATCCCATCCGGCGCACGGATGATTGAGCACGGCCGGCCCCTGATATGCTCGATAAGCCACGAACCCACCGCTTCATGATACCGGGCGAGGTCCTCCTTGGTGACGGGCCTGCTATCATTGGCATCAGGCCAGAGCGGCTTGTCGGGGTTCGATATCAGCACCCCCATGATATCGATCTTGCCACCACGCCTACCAGGTTTCGACGTGGGCGCGACCGGCTGCTGCACTTCCGTCTTTGCCGGCGATGCCGCCTTCTCGGCTTCCACCTCTGTCGCCGGCTTGTCTTCCCGTAGCCCCTTGAAGGCAGCCTGGCGAACGAGCCCATCGGACGTCCAGCCGGCGAACTCGATCTCAGCCACCAGCTCCGGCTTGAGCCAGAGGACACCTGCGTCTTTTTTTGGCGCGCCGATGCCGGTGAAGGGAGACTTCGACGTCTCCAACGCCTTCAGCTTCGGGAGCAGATCCTTGACCTTGCCGGCGCCGTAGCCTGTTCCGACGCGCCCGACATAGACGAAATCGTCGCCGTGATTGACGCCGACCAGGAGCGACCGGAATTTGCCGCTGGTGGTGGCATATGCTCCGATGACCACCTCGTGCCCGGCCCGGCATTTCGACTTCGCCCATGTCTCCGTTCGCCCGGAAACGTAAGGCGCATCGGCGCGCTTCGACACAATGCCTTCGAGTGACATCCGGCAGGCCGAACGCAGGACTGCCTCGCCGCCGGTTTCAAAATGCTCGACGAAGCGCAGGCGGGCGTCCTCACCTGCGTCCGAGAGAAATTTTTCCAACCGCGCTTTGCGGTCGCTCAGCGGTAGGGCACGCAGATCCTTCCCACCTTCAAACAGGAGGTCGAAGGCGAAATAAACGAGAGCGTCGGTCTTGCCGTCGGAAAGGGCCGCCTGAAGCGCGGCAAAGTCCGGAGCGCCGTTGTCGTCCAGCGCGCATATCTCGCCATCGATGATCGCATCCGGCAGATTGCCGGCGGCCCGCGCGATGGCCGGATATTTGGCGGTCCAGTCGAGGCCCTTGCGGGTCTTCAAGGTGGCCTCGCCCTCCAGCACGCGGGTCTGGATGCGGTAGCCGTCGAATTTGATCTCGTGCAGCCATCCAGATCCCAACGGCGGACGCGCAAGGGTCTCGCAAAGTTGCGGCTCGATGAAATCGGGAAGATCAGTGGCCGCGACAGTGCTACGCTTCTTCTTTCCGCGATCATCCGCCTCGCGCTCCTCGGCCGCGAGGCCTGTGCGGCTGTCCCAGATCGCGTCGGCTTCCAACTTGCCGCCTTGCAGCATGAAGGGTTTCGGCTTGCGCCCCTTGCCTGCGGCGATCGCTTCCATAGTGCGACCGGACGCGACTGAGGTATCGCTCTCCTCAAGGATCGCAGCACCGTTCGTTTCCACAGCAAATTGGTCGCGATGCTTGATTAACAGCCAATTTGTGCGTTTGCCCCGTTCCCGGTCGTTGGCCATGCGGACCAGCACGAAGCTGCCATGCAGCCGCGTTCCTTGGAGCGTGAACTTGAAATCGCCCTTCGCCAGAGCCTGCTCGGGACTTTTCTTGCCCTCCGGCTCCCAATACCCGCGGTCCCACAGCATTACCGTGCCGCCGCCATACTGTCCCTGGGGAATGGTTCCTTCGAAATCGCCATAGTCCAGCGGATGATCTTCGACCTCGACGGCCAGGCGCTTGTCATGGGGATCGAGCGACGGACCGCGGGTCACGGCCCAGGATTTGAAGACACCGTCGAGTTCGAGCCGCAGATCGTAATGCAGGCGCGTGGCATCATGTTTCTGGATAACGAAGCGGCGGCGGTTCGAGGGCTTGACCGACTCATGGCCGCTAGGCTCCTGGGTCTTCTTGAAATCGCGTTTTGCTTTGTAGCTAGTGAGCTTATCGTGCGCCATTGCGTCCTCGATCGGGAAACACATGTTCTCAACCAGAATGTCACAAGGGAGAACATGTTCCGCCTACGCAAGCCCCTGCTTGGTCACTGGACTGCCTCCGCAGCCAGGCAGCAATTTCATCCTGCGGTCTGACCGCCCTAATCTCCGGTTAGCCGTTTCGGGATTCGGCCGGTCGTCGTCGCCGTCGTCGGCTCGACCCCACCCGCACGATTTGTGCGCATCAGGGGCAATAGTGCGCACGGAATTAGAGGTCTGATTAGCGAGGGGTTCCGATGCGCGCACTGACCTGGCACGGCAAACATGACATTCGGTGCGAGTGCGTCCCAGATCGCACGATCGAGGCACCGAGGGATGTGATCATGAAGGTTACCTCGTGTGCCATTTGCGGCTCGGACCTGCACCTCTACAACGGCGGCATTCCTGATATGCACAGCGGCGATGTTCCCGGGCGAGAAAATGGGAGAGGTTGTCGAAGTCGGATCGGGTGTCTCTAACCTGAAAGTCGGCGACCGGGTGGTGGTGCCTTTCGACATCGCCTGTAGCGAATGGTTTTTTTGCCAGCGTGGTGCCTTCTCCGGCTGTGAACGGTCCAACCCGCAGAAAAGCAAGAAAAAAGCCTAGACGATGTGGGGTCATTCGCCATAGGCGGCGGACCAAAAGGATTCAGGGCGGAAGCGTCCGGCACCTCACGCTTCTGCGCTCCCGATCTCCTGCGAATGGAAAAATCACATGGCCGACTTACCAAGCCAGCCGCAGACCAATAATAACCTTATGGTTGGGCGCTTAATGAAAGAAACCAACATTACGGAATGAGCGCAGACGGGGCGTCGCTCCATCTCTCCTCCTCGCCGAGGAAACTGACGCCAGCATGCGATATGTTGGCCGAGCCATTCCCGCTATCCCGCAGATGCAGTGTGACGAGTTGTGGCAGGCGCTGGAATTCCTGCACACAACCGCGTTCGCCACGCCTATTGGCGCTAACAAAGGAGCCGTGCCGGTCTCCAGCCTATTTTGCATGTCTTAGCCAAACACCTGCGCGGCGAGGAGGTTCTTCGCCACGCGTCCAGTCGGGCTTGTTGCCTCGGGCGGGAGCGCAAACAAATCGCGTGGGCGTCCGCCTCAACCTCTACTATCGCTGCTGAATGGTACTCGTGACCACCGGATCCACGTCCCGATCATTATCGGCAGACACCATCACCAGGATGCCAAGCCCGATAGCGATGGGCGCAAAGAGCAACGCGACATTTGCCAGGCACTTCAATGGCACCCACCGGTCGGAGGTCGTTTTCCGTTCGTCATCCATTGGGTGATTCCTGTGTGCTTGGGCCTAGCTCCCTTCCGTCGGTACTTGCCCCATTTGTCGTGATTGAGCCGCGTCCATGGGGATTTCAGGGCAAGGTTAACTATGGGTGAAGCTACGCCGCCTCCGAGGCCCGTGACCGCTCAACAACAAAGAGCCCCGTTGCCTAATGGCAACGGGGCGATTGGGTGGTTAGTCAGCGGTACAGCATACATGGCCGCTTCTGCCATGGTGGCTTGGCGGGGTTAACAGCCAGTGAACCCGCCACGGCGCTGGCAGCCGCCTGGCGCTAACTCGACGAAAGACGGTGGAACAAGAGCGTTAGCTTTGCGCGCGTTGCAGCTGTCCTAACTGAGTCGAACGGCCACACTCACCAAGAAAGTGCCGCAGTGCTTTCCACGACAATTCAAGTGCGGCTCAGCCCAAGACGCTGACGACAGACAATGCAACACCGGAGGCTCGACAACACTGCAGCGGGCGTTCGCAGCATCTTTGAGGGCACAGCATACAATGAAGACGATTCTTCTCGCTTCGAAATTCTTTTTTGCTGTGGCAGGCAGCGTCCTTGCAGCGGATGCTGTTGTATACGAACCCGTACCGGAAGCAGCCCCTGCTGATCTTGTTTGGACCGGTGGCTATGTCGGTCTTCAGGCCGGTTATGCTTGGGGCGGCGCCCCGTACTCCAATGGCGATGATGAGTCGACCGACTATGATCCCAATGGCGCTTTTGGCGGCATCTATGCGGGGTACATCCCCCGCACGGCTCCCGCGATTGTGGCAAGTTACTTCGTGGAGCGGGGATGGATGGCTCTGTCCCCCCCACAACGTCGAGGAAGGGGGAAATCAGAAGGAGTATATGGTGAAGGGGTGGAATATTGGCCATAGCTTATACCGGGATGAGGCCAAACACGTTCCGCGGCTCCATTAACTTCAACTGCGGTTGGCTGGGGAGGGCTTGCCCGAGCCACGAATTTGTCAATCCAACCCTCCTCGAGCGTGGCGCAGCTACCGAAATTTGGACCCTTCGGCCGCATGGCAGCCACGATCAGTACTACCAGATAGGTCACTGCAGAGGAAATTTTGAACGATTCCTGTCGGCTGGCGGGCAGGGAAACTTCGTAGCAGCGCCCATGGGCCACGCGTTGATGTTCAAGCCTGCGCTTTGGAAAGATCACGTCGACCGATATTTGCCCCGACAGTCGCCTTTCCACCCATTCTGAGACATGGTGTCTACGCAGCGGACCGGCAGCTTTCAGGATCGCGAACTCGTGGGGCGAATGGCCAAGACAGGACGCTTAGTCGCCATGTGTGCCGACACCGGTAGGGGGCCAAGGCTGGGGCAATCGCCTGGATTGCCGAGTTTGATATAGGGGCCCGATGGCTGAGACGTCAAAGGGTTGTGGCCCGCGAAGCGGAAGGGGGCGGTTAGGCAGGTAGCGCTCCAAGCACGTGTCCCCGATCACCGCGCTGGCGAAGGCGATCACCCCCTAAGCGACTATCACCGCAAGCTGGACTGAAACAGTTACAATTACCCCGCCATCCGCTGATGCAGGCCGGCGGTCATCGCCTTGAGAAGCCGCGCCACCTCTGCCGGCTCGGTTGGCTTTAAGATTGTGACGCCAAGTGAGAACGCTTCATGGCTGCCCTCGACGCCCAAGCCCGTATAGACTACGAAAGGCACGCGCCTGTCAGCTAGCGTTTTCGCCGCCTCATAGCAGTCGCCGTCTGACAGCCTCACGTCCAGGACTGCGGCTGCGGGCGTGTGGTTCTCAAGGAACCGGTTCGCCTCGGAACAAGAGGTCGCCAATCGCACGCCGGCCTCGGAAAGCGCGCACTCCATGTCCCAGGCGATCAAGGCTTCGTCTTCCACTACTAAGACCAAAGGTCTTTCCATGAAGAGTAGCGTTGCACGTCTGTAGCAAAAAGACGAGTCGAACCAGTGCTCCTTCAGGGGATCAATCGCATGAACGGCGAGGGTGTGACCGAGAAGAGTACCCTTGCGCCCTCAGGACCGGCGAGCGGAACAAATTGTGACAAAACGCGTTTGGGCCGTTCAAGTGAGGCAGGAACGGAATGAATCGGAATGAAGGACCGCAGGCGAGCGCCATCGCCTCTAAGGCACCGGAAATGTCCGGTGAAGATGGTCGGGACTTCGATTATCAGGATTTTTTCGAGAACGGGGCGGTCGCACTCCATCTGGTGAACGCAGATGGAGTGATTTTGCATGCCAATAGGGCTGAGCTTGAGCTTCTGGGCTATCCAGCTGAGGACTACGTGGGCCGGCACCTTGCCGAATTCTATCCTGACAGGGCCGTGATCGACGACATCTTGGAACGGCTCGCGCGTGGCGAGCGGATCACGAGATATCCGGCCCGTATGAGAGCCCACGACGGATCAATCAAGCATGTCGAGATCACGTCGAGCGCCCATCTTCAGGATGGCAAGCTTATCAACACCAGATGCTTCACGATTGACGTGACCGACTTGGAACGAACACGCACGGAGCTAAGGCAGCAAGACAATACCTATCACCAGATTCTCGACGGCCTTCCGGTAGCCATATACACGACCGATCGGGCCGGGACGATCACTTACTATAACCGCGCCGCCGCCGAGCTTGCAGGTAGGGAGCCGGAGATCGGAAAGGACAAATGGTGCGTGACGTTCAAGTTGTTCACTCCCGACGGCAAGGAATTGCCGCATGACGAGTGCCCGATGGCGATCGCGCTTAGGGAAAACCGGCCGGTTCGCAACCAGGAAGCCATAGCCCAGCGTCCGGACGGATCCTTCTTTCCGTTCCTGCCCTATCCCACGCCGATACGGGATGACGACGGCAATCTGATTGGTGCCGTCAACATGCTACTGGACTTGACCGACCGGCAACGAGCCGAAGAGGCTAACCAGCATCTGTCAGCAATTGTGGAGTCCTCGTTCGACGCAATCGTCAGCAAAGACCTCAACGCCCTCATCAAGAGTTGGAACCATGGCGCGGAACGGCTATTCGGCTACACCGCCGACGAGGCGATAGGCAGGCCGGTTACCATGCTCATCCCAGATGATCACCAGGACGAGGAACCTCGCATCCTCGACCGCATTCGCCGCGGCGAGCGGGTGGAAACATACCAAACAATTCGTCAGCGCAAGGACGGCAGCCTGGTTCCTGTTTCGCTTACAGTCTCACCTGTGCGCAACGCAGCTGGACAGATCATCGGCGCATCGAAAATTGCCCGGGATATCACCTCGGCAAGGGAAAACGAGCATCGGATTCGCTTGCTGATGCGCGAGGTCAACCATCGCGTCAAAAACCAGTACGCCGTCATCATTTCGATGATCCGCGAGACAAACAAGCGGGCGGAAACTCCAGCCGAGTTTGAACGACAGCTTCGCGAGCGGATCATGGCTTTGTCGCGCTCGCACGACCTGCTCGTCTCCGAAGACTGGAAAGGCGCCACGATTTTCGAACTCCTATTGGCACAGGCCAAACCATTCGGCAACGAAGAGCGAATTTCAATGTCCGGACCATCGGTCGTCCTCAGCCCCAACGCGGTCCAGTATCTCGGGATTGCATTCCACGAACTCGCGACAAACTCGGCGAAATACGGGGTGCTTTCCGGTGACGAGGGCCAGATTTCCGTCAGATGGAACATCACCGGCTCTGGTGCCTCCAAGCTATTTCACATGACCTGGGACGAAACAGACGGGCCGCAAGTTCAGACCATAGCACAAGGCGGCTTTGGAACCGTGGTGCTGAAGCGGGTTGCGCCTGCAGCAGTCGGCGGAAAAGGAGATCTCAAGCACGGCTCGCATGGGATCACCTGGAGCTTGCAGGCACCGTTGGCGGAGGTGGAAGGGTCTTTCGCCCACTAAGCCTAGCAACTTTGAGGGCTCCTCCGCCCGCGCTCCGTAGGGCACTTGTCAATAAGGCTTTCCGCTGGTTCCTCCCGAGGCCCGAGCAGCACCAGGTCATTTGAGCAAGGCTCCCATCAGCACCGCTACGTTCGAACATTGGATTGGCGCCATGACGCGCTGGCGCTGAAGAATTCAGGCACAACAGTCGGCTGTCGGTTGTAATGACATGCCAGTAGCCAATTGATAGTCATTTGAACCTCATAGACGTCGGCCGCTTCGTCACAGGTCCTAAAATGCGACCAATTGAGGTTGCCATCAGGCGCCGACGCCGCTCGGCTATTTAACCGTCATCGTCGCTGCCGATCGAGGCAGGGTAGACTGCAAGCGCTTTACCGGAAGGATCGAGCACGCGGACCACGCGAGCCCCCTTGTCGACCTCAATCGCGGCAATGGCGGCGGGAGGATCGCCCCGCCAATATCGGGCACGAGCAGCTTCGTGCCGGCCTTGCTGAGGCCGATGCTAGGGTTGAGCCTTCGGAACAGTTGTTCGCTGATATGGAAGCGCTCCGCCAGCTTCTCTACCGCATCGCGATACCCGAGCCTCGACAGGCGGGCCAAGCGAATACGATCCGCTAGTGTTGAAAGTGGAGAAACCTGTATGACCGAGCCAAAGCCGACGGATCATCTCATCGAACTCACCGCCGACATTGTGACGGCCTATGTTTCGAACAATCCGGTACCTGTGGCAGACCTTCCGGGATTGATTGCTCAGATCCATGCCAGCATCGCCAAGCTCGGCTTTTCAACCAGTGTGGTGGAAGAACCGCTGACACCTCGTATGCCGATCAAGAAGACCGTCACACCCGATTACATCATCAGCCTTGAGGACGGAAAGCAGTACAAGGCCCTGAAGCGGCACCTCGGCATTTTAGGACTGACGCCTGAAGAGTCTCGAAAAAAGTGGTCGCTGCCTGTCGACTATCCGATGGTAGCCCCAAGCTATTCGGCAAGGCGCTCTGACTTGGCTAAGAAGCTTGGACTCGGTCGCAAGCCAGGAACGGTTGCGAAACCGGTAAAGCGGTCGCCTCGCAAAGCTACGTTATGATCGACAAAGCTCAAAGAAGCCCCCCACCTTGAGGGTGACGGGGCTGATTGGGTGTAGGTCGGCGAACGCTAATGAACCCCTTGCTTTTCTCCATTGCCGCAATGGCTATCGGCGCATTCGCGATCTGTCATCGTTCTTTCATCGGCAGTTGCAGCCGGCTCCAATGCGGCAGCTATCACGGATGAACATGCCCAGAGCGTTTGTCTTCACCATCAAAACCATTCGCGATACATCACCAGCGCTCCGCGCGGGATCTCCGCCCCGGTGTCATCCGATACAACGGCGAACCAGCCGAATGCGAAAGGCTTGCACCGCCCCAGTCGCCAGCTCTTGAACCGAACCCAGTGCGCCGGGATCGTGAAGGGCTTGATGACAAGCCCCTCACGCCGGAAGTTATCGAATAGGCTCCCTCTACGATGTCCCAATCGCCATGGCGCATCCAGCGGACATCCACTTGCGGGCATCAACGCGAAGCTTGGATCGCTGGAATATGCTGTGCGATCAAAGCCTCGTATCCGTGCCGTCGGCATTCTTCTTGGTCATGAAGTCGTTCGCGCCGTCGTCCGCGATGTCGAGGAGGTCGTCAAACAGGGCGTCGGCCTGAGCCTCGCGTGCGTGCGCCTACTGGTCGCGAAACGCCTCGTCGGCAGCAAGCTACCGGAACACTGTCGACTTGTTTGGCATGCGTCATCGGTGCAGATCGAGCGGTGGCTTTGCCCGTCTGCAATAACTTCACAGATCGCATCGCATATCTCCTGCGTCATTTCGGATAGTCGAGCCATATAAGTTCCTCTCGCCGGTTTGAGCGGTCGATCGGTCGGCCAGCGTCGTCGCGGTTACCGGTTGGATCGAATTGCTGGGTCGCGCGTTGTTGCGAGCATGTGGCGAACGCGCACGTGCTTGGGGTGCGTCAGTGCGATGAAAGACTTCAAGTCTCTCGATCTACACGAGCCTGCCACCTTCTTTGAAGGCGACGAGGGCGAGCTACCTCGCGGGATGGCGTTCGATCACCTGTCACAAGCCCTGCGGCACGCAGCAAACGTTCCGCTAAGCAGGCAGCGCCCTTCGGCTAAAATCGTCACGCGGTCCGGATTGCAGCTTGGATGGGAGGAGATGACCACTCTTCACGAGCATCTGCGGACAAAAGACAGCAAGACCCATGGCAATTGACCACGACGAACTGAGCACCCAACGGTTTGTGTATCTGCAGCAGCAAGATGGCAGGTGGATGGTTCAAGACCATCTGCAGCGGAAACCCGCGTCGCTGGGTGGTCAGCTCCTGGTTGACCGCCCGATGAGGCGAGCAAGGGCTGCGTGCGAGGTTCTCAATCGGATTTACTCTTCTGGTCTGCAGCAGTCCGAGCACGACTAACTGATCGTTCCACGCGCGATCGTTTCTCATGAAGTACCCTACCTTGCGTGGTGAATTTTCATCAAGCTGATCTTGAATCGGGAAATTTGCCGACACATATCAATTGCGGGTCGCTGCCGCTGTCGGCATCGGCCTATTCAAAACGCAAACTTTCGTTCGACTTGGAGGATCTGATGAGCGATCGGATGTTCGACAGCCCTGTTTTCGTGAGGTCCGGAAACAGCTTAATCGAGGAAATAGCCTGCCTGGAGGACGCCCTCGAATTTCTCTACGAATGGCCCAAGAACCGGCGCGGCACGATTTACGAGACGGCTCTTCGCGCTTGTCAGCGAGCTATTGATAGCGATTACCCGCTACGCGCCGCAAGGCAGGCATTCTGCGGTTTCGCCCAATCGGCCAACATTCTCGAAGAGATCAGCATTCCGCTGCCATGGATGACAGACGGAAAGGCTGGCGCCAGTGGTCTCGGTACATAAGCGGAGGGCTCGCGCGATGCTCGCACAATTTTTCGAAAAGCCCATCCGTGTTTGGGTAGGCCTTGGTTTTCCTCGCCAACTCAATACCGTCGTTGATGCTTACCAGTTCGCGATGGAATGGTGCGGAAACAGCCCGGAGCAACGAGCGGCGATTAGGGCCTGCAAAGCTGCATTGTCTGGAGATGTGGACGCCGAGACAGCCAGAGGTGTCTTCACCGCCTTTGCTCGCAAGAAGGACATCCTGGTACTGGATGGCGAGATGCCGCCGGAGAGCGGTGATACTCGATCTGTCCACGCTTGATTGATTGTCACAGAACCCCCACCCGGCAACCGAGAGAGCCCAGCGCCCGCGCTTTAATCCCCCCTCGTAAGCGCGGGCGCGCCTCGGAGCACCTACAGCCATTCGTTGAATCGTCGACTCGTCGCAACCCTGGATGACTCGACGGTTGATATGAACGGCGCAATGGTTGGTCGTCAGTTCGCAGCGCGTTGCGGAGACTTTGGGAGGCCTCGCATGCCCCTAGGTGCTTGCTGTTTTAATCCCCACGATCTGGATTTGATGGCTCGGGTCCTGGCCAAATGCTTGCCGCCGTCTGCGACTAAGACAGAGAAGGAACGACAGGCTGCTGCGCTGGTGTGTCTATTTGGCACTGGCATAACCAATGAGGCACGGCTGTTGGAATTGCTCACAGATGGTAGCCACAAGCCTTTCCACGAGGCGAAGTCTGCGGCCTGAGTATCCGCGAAGGCGGACCCATCGGTTAAGCGCGGCTGGCGCCCCTTGTGGGGCCATTTCGTTGGTTTCCCTACAGAGGAATAATCTCCCCACTCTCGACTTTACGGGTCGGGAGTTTCAACGATGCCAGCAGATCAAATATCAGACGCCAAGGCGATCCGGTTAGAGGTGCGCGTCCTGCGCCGCCACGGAGTCGGCCTTAAAGCAATGTGAAGTCAAAGCCTGGAACGATGCGGTTTGATCGTCGTTTAAGCGGTCGATGATAATCACAACCCGGTTGTGAACGAAATGCCGAATGATCCTTCTCATGTCTTCGCGGTGGGCCAAGCAGTCAGTTATAAATCGCTGGCCGGATTATCGCCGGGCACGCCCGTCCAATTCACCATCACCCAAACGCTGCCTCCCATCGATCGCATCCCCCAATACCGTATGCGCAGTTGGGATGAACCATTTGATCGGGTGGCGGCACAGGCCGACTTGGTCGCGGCCGGCGATGGGGATACGACCGACCAGGCCTTAAAGCGCCGGATTTGGGCGTTGCGGTTTAAACCAAAAGCCCGGAGACCTCTCTTACCAACTCCACGATAGAGGATCGCATCCAAGGCGGCGTGGCCTTCGCTAGGCGCGGCTGCCGGGTTTTTCGGAAGGTAAGCTAGCATAGCTTTTCCTCGAACTCGACGGGGCTTAGATTGCTCAGTGTCGAGTTCCTGTCGATCCGCTACGAATGCAAGCGTGGCGCTGCACCATCACTGCTGCTTGCCGAAGAAATGGAAGCCGTCCTGCGCTATGTCGGTGCTTGAAACTCTAATCAGCTCAAAAGGTTGCCAACGCGAAGCGAAGGCCTGCCGGAGGGCGACCTCGGCAGGCCTCGCTGCTGGAGCGCCTGACGGTTCGGGTCGTTGCCGTGCGCTCCAAACCCAAAACGCCTCGCCATGACTGTCGTTCCCAAGTCAAGAAAAGACCTGCCGG
>NZ_JAFLWW010000010.1 GCF_018555685.1 Aminobacter anthyllidis | reverse complement strand
GGCCGCCAGCGGCGCGCCGCCCTCGTTGTTGAGGCGTATATAGTCGCCGCCCCTCCAGACTGTCAACGCAATTTTCCAGCTTTTGCGAATTTTTTAAGACAGAAAGCTCGGAAGCCAACAAAACCCTGCGTAACCCAAACCACAAACCTCCGCCGCATCGCTCACAGCCCAAGACCGCCCGCAATCCCTGCGCGAAATCAATGACTTGATTCATCCCAAGGCGCGAAACGCGCCGGCGAACCCCGAATCCGAAGACCCAAAAAGCTTAGCCGGAGCGAGAAAATCTCTGTCCCGCCCGCCAGAAAAGCGATTCAGGGCCGATTCACAGCGACGGAACCCGGAAAAGAAGCCGCCGAAGGTTCATTCGGCGCCGAATCCGCCAGGCGTCGGCGTGATCACCACCACAGCCTCGCCCGCTTCGAGCACCGTCTGGTCGCAGGCCCTGAGCACATCGACAGTGCCATCGTTGCGGCGGATCTTGGTCGCGCCCTTCTGACCTTCGCCGCCGCCATCCAGTCCAAGTGGCGGACGCGCGCGGTGCGAGGACAGGATCGAGCACTCCATCTTCTCGAGGAATCGAATCATGCGCTTGGTGCCGTCGCCGCCGGGCCAACGGCCCTTGCCGCCCGAACCCTCGCGAATGTGAAAGTCCTCGAGCAGAACGGGGAAGCGCAGTTCGAGAATCTCTGGGTCGGTGAGACGCGAATTGGTCATATGGGTGTGGACACCAGATGTGCCGGCAAAACCCCTGCCATCGTTCATGCGACCTGCTGATGAACCCGAGCAGATGGTCTCATAATATTGATAGGTGGCGTTGCCGAAGGTGAGGTTGTTCATCGTGCCTTGCGCGTTGGCGAGCGCCCCCATGGCGCCGAAGATGGCGTTGGTGACGTGCTGCGAGGTCTCGACATTGCCGGCGACGACAGCCGCAGGATAGGTCGGCTTCAGCATCGACCCCTCCGGGATGATGATATTGATCGGCCTGAGGCAGCCGGCATTCATCGGGATGTTGTCTTCGACCATGACACGGAAGGCATAAAGCACGGCGGCGCGCGCCACAGGCTCCGGCGCATTGAAGTTGTTTTTCATCACAGGGGACGTTCCGGTGAAATCGACAGTTGCCTCGCGCCTGTCGCGATCGACCGTGATCTTCACCTTGATCACCTGGCCGGTGTCGGTCGGATATTCATATTCGGAATGGTCCGGCAGGCGTTCGAGCACGCGGCGCACGCTTTCGGCGGCATTGTCCTGGACGTGGCCCATATAGGCCTCGACGACATCGAGCCCGAAATGCCCGATCATCTTCCTCAGTTCCGCCACGCCCTTTTCATTGGCGGCGATCTGGGCCTTGAGGTCGGCGATGTTCTGCTGCGGGTTGCGCGCCGGATAGGGATGGTCGGTCAACAGCCGGTGGAGCTCCTTTTCGCGGAAGCTGCCGCGCTCGACGAGGCGGAAATTGTCGAACAAAACGCCTTCCTCGTCGACAGTCGTCGCCAGCGGCGTCATCGAGCCGGGAGCGGTGCCGCCAACATCGGCGTGGTGGCCGCGCGCGGCGACGTAAAACAGGATGTCTTTAGCTGCGTCATCGAACACCGGCGTGACGACTGTTATGTCGGGCAGGTGCGTGCCGCCATTATAAGGAGCGTTGAGCGCAAAGACGTCGCCGGGATGGATGTCGCCTTCGTTGAGCCGGATGATGGTCTCGACCGAGCGGTCCATCGAGCCGAGATGCACCGGCATGTGCGGGGCATTGGCGACGAGTGCGCCGGTGCTGTCGAAGACGGCGCAGGAGAAATCGAGGCGCTCCTTGATGTTGACCGAATAGGCGGTGTTCTGCAGCGTCACGCCCATCTGCTCGGCGATCGACATGAACAAATTGTTGAACACCTCGAGCATGACCGGGTCGGCGGCGGTGCCGATGGCGGCGCGGCGCTGCTTCTTCTCCATACGCCGCATCAGCACGTGGTCGCGGGCGGTGATCTCGGCCAGCCAGCCCGGTTCGACCACAATTGTCTGGTGGCTCTCTATGATAAGAGCGGGACCTGCAACCTTGTGCCCAGGCTTCATGTCGGCGCGGCGGAAGATGCCGGCATCGTGCCAGGCGCCTTCGGTGAAGACCTGTCTCGCCTGCGAAGAAATCGCCGGCTCGTCATCCAGATCGGCCTCGCCTTCGGAAAGCCCGCGGGCGCTGCCGTCGCGGCCTTCGAGCACCACCGCTTCGACCACGATTGGCTTGTCTTTATATATGAAGCCGAATTGTGCCTTGTGCGCCGCCTCGAAAGCGGCTTTCGCGTCCACGATCGAACCATGCTCGAAACCGACAGGCAAAGCGGTGTCGGTTCCGTCGTAGCGGATGTGCAGGATCGGCCGGACGATAATTTCGGCTTCGTCGATCGCCTGGCCTGCGAGTTCGGCCAGCACCTGGATCCGAAGTTCGGCAACCAGGCCATCGATCTCCTGCAACGAAGCTTCGACAAGCGGCTTGAGCAGCGCCTGCTGGCGTGAGGCAAAAACTGACGCCAACCCGATGCCATAGGCCGACAGCAAGCCGGAGAAGGGATGGATCAGAACCGCCTCCATGCCGAGCGCGTCGGCCACCAGGCAGGCATGCTGGCCACCGGCGCCGCCGAAGCAGTTGAGCAGATATTCGGTGACATCGTAGCCGCGCTGGACAGAGATCTTCTTGATGGCGTTGGCCATGTTCTCGACGGCGATGGTGACGAAGCCTTCGGCGACTGCTTCAGGCGTTCTTCCGTCGCCGATTTCGCCTGCAAGTGCCGCGAATTTCTCGCGCACGACGTCGGCGTCGAGCGTCTGATCCTGGCCGGGCCCGAAGATTGCCGGGAAGAAATCGGGCTGGAGCTTGCCGAGCATGACATTGGCGTCGGTGACGGCGAGCGGGCCGCCGCGGCGGTAGCAGGCGGGACCGGGATTGGCGCCGGCGGAATCGGGGCCGGCACGGAAGCGGCCGGCCTCGAAATGCAGCACCGATCCGCCGCCGGCGGCAACGGTGTGGATGCGCATCATCGGCGCGCGGACACGAACACCCGCGACCTCGGTGTCGAAGCTGCGCTCATATTCGCCGTCATAATGGGCGACGTCGGTCGAGGTACCGCCCATGTCGAAGCCAATGACCTTGTCGAAACCGGCGAGTTTTGCCGTCTCGACCATGCCAACGACGCCGCCGGCGGGACCGGACAAAAGCGCGTCCTTGCCCTGGAACAGGTCGGCGGCGGTGAGGCCGCCGGAGGACATCATGAACATGAGGCGGGGCCCGTCCGATTGGCCAATCTCCCCCCTCGTGGGGGAGATGCCCGGCAGGGCAGAGGGGGGCAACGTGGAGAGCTGACTTTCGCCGCCATCCTGAGGAGAGGCCTGCGGGACAGCGCCCCCCTCTGTCGGCTCCGCCAACATCTCCCCCACAAGGGGGGAGATTGGCGTTGCACCCAGCTCCCCCGCCACCTGGCTCATATAGCGCGACAAGATCGGCGAGAGATACGCGTCGACGACAGTGGTATCGCCACGCCCAACGAGCTTGATCAGCGGCGAGACCTCGTGGCTGACGGAGACCTGGCTGAACCCGCAATTGCGGCAGACGGCGGCGACGGCGCGTTCGTGCTCGGGGAATTTCCAGGCATGCATGAAGACGATGGCCACCGCATCGATGCCGTCGGCCCTGGCCTGCAACAGTTGCGGCTTGATCTCTGCTATGTCGAGCAGGCGCTCGACGGTGCCATCGACCCGCACCCGCTCGTCGACCTCTAGGACATGCTCATAGAGCTGCTCGGGCAGGATGATTTCCTTGGCGAAGATGTCGGGTCGTGCCTGGTAGGCGATGCGCAGGGAATCCCGGAAGCCCTTGGTGATAACAAGGAGGACGCGGTCGCCCTTGCGCTCCAAAAGCGCATTGGTGGCGACGGTGGTGCCCATTCTGATGTCGCCGATGCTGCCGGCGGGAATCGCTACACCGGGTGCCAGGCCGAGCAGGTCGCGGATGCCCTGGATCGCGGCATCGCTGTAGGCCTCGGGATTCTCCGACAGGAGCTTGCGCGGGTGGAGGCCACCGTCAGGGTCGCGGCCGATGACGTCGGTGAAGGTGCCGCCACGGTCGACCCAGAAATCCCACTTGCCCGACATGACGCACTCCCTGATCGCGGTCGCGGCGCGCCGAGAAACGTTGCCGCTTGGCTTGGGAGGAAGCGGCAGGCCGACTGCCCCGTCAAGAGCAGAAAGCCTGCGCCATCCATGGCCGATGGGATTAGTTATCCTGGTCGTAGAGAACCACCATCAGCGCCTTGGCCAGGTTTTCACCCGAATTGGCGATTTCGTGGCCGACATCGGCGCGATAGCGCGCGGTCTCGCCTGTCTTCAGCGCCTGGCGCCCTTGTTCGGTTTCCACCAGAAGACCGTCGCTATGGGCAGTCAGGTGCTCGAAGGTGCCGGGCGCATGCGGTGCGCTCTGCAACTTGCAGCCGGGCGCGATCTCGACCTCGTACCATTCGATGCGGCCGGCGAGAGCCGGCGAACTCAGGATGCGCAGCCGCCAGGCGCCGTCGGGGCTCTTGATCTCCGGCGTCAGCGCCAGCGTCACCAGTTCGATGGCCTCGGCCTTGCGCTGGTGGGTGATGCCGCCGGCGATGAGCTGGGAAAAATCGATGCCGAGCGCCTGGGTCAGCGACCACAGAACCGCGAATGTCGGGTTGGCCTCGCCGCGCTCGATCTGTGACAGCATCGAGCGCGAGACGCCCGAGATCGCCGCAAGCCGGTCGAGCGTCAGATGGCGCTCCTTGCGTTCCTTCTGGATCACCGGGCCGATCTTCGGCGCGTCGTTCACTTCCATGTCGCCTCCCCCAAAAGCGGCACACTGATAGCACTGGCTTGGCCGTCCTGCGAGGCATTTGCGTCTGGCCTGCTGGCCCAACGGGATTCCACTAGACTTGGCATCGTATCCATTATATCGGAATTTCCATCTTAACGGATGGAGAGACCGATGAACCAGGATTTCCTTTCCCACATCTCGAACGTTCTCCAGGGCATCGAGGCCGACGGTCTCTACAAGCGCGAGCGCGAGATCACCGGCCCGCAGTCGGGCCGCATCAAGGTGAAGGGTCCGGGCGGCGAACGCCAGATGGTCAATCTCTGCGCCAACAACTATCTCGGCCTCGCCGACAATGCCGATATCCGCAAGGCGGCAGCGGCGGCGCTCGACGAGTTTGGTTTCGGCATGGCCTCGGTGCGCTTCATCTGCGGCACCCAGACCCTGCACCGCGAGTTGGAGCATGCCGTTGCCGACTATCTCGGCAAGGACGACGCCATCCTGTTTGCCGCCTGCTTCGACGCCAATGGCGCGCTGTTCGAGCCGCTGCTCGGTGCCGAGGACGCCATCATCTCCGACAGCCTCAACCACGCCTCGATCATCGACGGCGTGCGGCTCTCCAAGGCCAAGCGCTTCCGCTATGCGCAGGGCGACATGAATGACCTCGAAGCGCAGCTCAAGCAGGCCGCCGCCGACGGCGCCCGCTTCAAGCTTGTCGTCACCGACGGCGTGTTCTCGATGGACGGACACATCGCCAAGCTCAAGGAGATCTGCGATCTCGCCGAGCGTTACGGTGCGATCGTCGCCGTCGACGACTGCCATGCCACAGGCCATATCGGGGAGCAGGGCCGTGGCACACCCGCTCTGACGGGTGCTGGCGATCGCGTCGACATCGTCACCGGCACGCTGGGCAAGACACTGGGCGGCGCCATGGGCGGCTTCATCGCCGCATCGCAACCGATCATCGACCTGTTGCGCCAGCGCGCGCGCCCCTACCTGTTCTCCAACTCCCTGGCACCCGCCGTTGCCGCCGGCTCGCTGAAGGCGATCGAGATTGCCCGCGCTGCCGACGATTTGCGCGCCAAGCTCGGCCGCCACACCACGCGTTTCCGCGACGGCCTGACCCAGGCCGGCTTCACGCTGCTGCCGGGCGAGACGCCGATCATCCCGGTCATGCTGGGCGATGCGGTACTGGCGCAGCGCATGGCCAAGGCGCTCGACGAGCGCGGCGTCTATGTCGCCGGCTTCTTCTATCCCGTCGTGCCGCAGGGCAAGGCGCGCATCCGCACCCAGATGTCGGCCGCACTCGACGATGCCGATATCACCTTTGCCATCGACGCCTTTGCCGACGCCGGCAAGTCGCTCGGCATCATTTGATTTTCAGGAGTTTTCCCATGCGCGCACTGGTCAAGGCCAAGGCTGAACCCGGCATCTGGATGGAAGACCGGCCCGTACCTGAGGTCGGCCCCGACGACGTGCTGATCAAGGTCAACAAGACCGGCATCTGCGGCACCGACATCCACATCTACAAGTGGGACGAATGGGCGGCCAAGACCGTGCCGGTGCCGATGATCACCGGCCACGAATATGCCGGCGAGATCGTCGAGCTCGGCTCGCATGTGCGCGGCTTCAAGGTCGGCCAGCGCGTTTCGGGCGAAGGCCATGTCATCGGCATGCGCAGCCGCGCCAGCCGTGCCGGCCGCTACCATCTCGATCCGGAGACTCAAGGAATCGGCGTCAACCTGCCCGGCGCCTTCGCCGAATATGTCCGCATCCCCGCCTTCAACGTGGTGCCGCTGCCCGATTCGATCGACGACGAACTTGGCGCCATCCTCGACCCGCTCGGCAACGCCGTGCACACCGCGCTGTCCTTCGACGTCGCCGGCGAGGACGTGCTGATCACCGGCGCCGGCCCGATCGGCATCATGGGTGCGGCAGTCGCTCGCCATTGCGGCGCGCGCCATGTCGTCATCACCGACGTCAATCCGAAGCGCCTCGAACTCGCCACACAGGTGGCCGACGTCACCCCCGTCAACGTCGCCGAAGAAGACCTGCGCGACGCCATGGCGCGGCTCGGCATGCGCGAAGGCTTCGACGTCGGTTTCGAGATGAGCGGCTCGCCCGCCGCCTTCGAGCAGTTGCTCGACCACACGCTGATGGGCGGCCGCATCGCACTGCTCGGCGTGCCGGCCAAGCCCTTCCCGATCGATCTCGCCAAGGTCGTGTTCAAGATGATCACGCTGAAGGGCATCTATGGCCGCGAGATGTTCGAAACCTGGCACAAGATGCTGGCGATGCTGGAAAGCGGGCTCGACATCCGCAAGGTCATCACCAGCCGCATGAAGGCCGACGACTACCAGGCCGCCTTCCATAACGCCGCCAACGGCGAAGCCGGCAAGATCGTGCTCGAGTGGTAGGGGTTCGCACCTGCTGAAGACGAGAAAGGCCGCGCCCAGTGCGCGGCCCTTTTTGTTAGGTTCCTGGCTTTCACAAAGGCCCCCTCTCCGCCTCGCTTCGCTCGGCACCTCTCCCCAAAGGGGCGAGGAAGCCAACCGGATGAGCGCCGCCATAGCGGCAGCGGATTTCCTCGCCCCTTTGGGGAGAGGTGGCCCGAAGGCCGGAGAGGGGAAGTTGGTGCGGATGCCGACGGCAAACAAAAACCCGCGGAAGCTGCCTTCCGCGGGTTTGTTGTTCGCACTTGATGAGCCGGCTTACGCCGCCTTTTTCAGCGGCAGGCCGAGCTCTTCGCAGATGCCCCTGACATGGGCTGCGCTTTGCTTGATGTAGGCGACCGTCTCGTCATAGTGGTAGTTCTTCGCCGCCCAGGCAGCGAAGCTCTCGCGGTCCATGACCTCGCCGCTGGCGATGCGGGCGGCGTAGTCCTGCACCATCTTCATGTAGTCGGCATATTCCTCGACGCCGAGGTCGGGGTGGCCTTCGAGCCATTTCGGGTCGGCGATCTCGATGATCATCTTGGGCGGGTTGCGCGGCCGGTCGGAGAAGGATTCGTAGTTCTCGATCGACAGGTTGAGGTCGGGATTGGCCTTGGCCAGGATCGGCATGATGGCGCGGAAATCGACGACGCCGCCGCCGCAGGGGCGCATCTGGAAATCGAGCACCTCGCCGTCATAGGCGATCAGCGCGTCCTTGATGTGGGACTGGCGCACATAGGGCGCCACGCGCTTCGCCGCCCAGACCGGGTGCTCGGCGCGCTGCAAGACGTTCGCCGTATCGAAGACGATGCCTGTCGTATCAGGGCCAACTTCCTCGACCAGCCGCACCAGCTCGAAGGAGGTGATCTCCTCGTGCGTCTCGAGATTCATGTGGATGCCGAGGTCTCGGGCGATCGGCGCGAGCTTCTTGAGGAAGCGCGCGGTCGCGTCGAGCTGCTCTTGCCATGTCACGTCGGTGCGGAAGCGGTCATAGGCGAAGCGGCCGGTATAGGCCGGCTTGTAGTTGGCGGTCGCCACCCACAGTTCCCGGCAGTCGATGGCGGCGCACGCTTCCATCATGCGGCGGAATCCGAGCACGATGTCGCCGTCGCCGATTAGGCGCAGTTCGGGCGCCTCAGGCGTGGCATAGGGATTGACCTTGCCGAGGCCGGTTTCGAGATACATGCCGAGCTCGTCGGCGCGCTGCTTGATTTCGCCGAGATAGCCAGCATCGAGCGTCGGGCTCATGTCGAGCACGGTGCGGAAGAACAGGCCTTCCATGCCCAGTTCCTTGGCATGATCGAAGCTGGCCACCGGGCCGCGCTTGGCGGCTTCGGGGATCTTGCGGCCATCGACACCGATACGCATCGGCAGTCTCCTTAGTGATGTCAGTTTGCGGTTTCGAGGCGGCGCGCCGCGCGGCGGGCGCGGCCGACAACGGGATCGGGCACCGGCACCGCCGCCAGCAGCGACTGGGTGTAGGGCATCTGCGGCTTGTCGAAGATCTGCTCGCGGGTTCCCTGCTCGACGACCTTGCCCTTGTGCAGCACGACGATCTTTTCGCAGAGATGGCGGACAACGGCGAGGTCGTGCGCGACGAAGACGATAGCGAGGTTGAGCTTCTTCTGCATGTCCTGCAGCAGGTTGATGACCTGCGCCTGCACCGAGACGTCGAGTGCCGCCACCGGCTCGTCGCAGACCAGGATGCGCGGGCGGATGACGAGCGCACGGGCAATGGCGATGCGCTGGCGCTGGCCGCCGGAGAAGGAGCGCGTGTAGCGATCCATGTCGTTGGGGTTGAGGCCGACCATCTCCATCATCTCGGCAACGCGGGCGCGGCGTGCAGCGGCAGTCGGCTCGAGCTTGTGGATCAGGATGCCCTCGCCAATCAGCTCTTCCACCGTCATGCGCGGGTTGAGGCTGCCATAGGGATCCTGGAACACCATCTGCACTTCGCGGCGGAAGCGCCTGAGGTCCTCGCCCTTGGCGTGGATGACGTCGATGCCGTCATAGGTGATCGCGCCCTCTTCCGGCTTGATCAGCGCGAGCATGCATTTGGCGATCGTCGACTTGCCGGAGCCGGATTCGCCGACAAGGCCGATCGCCTCGCCGGTGTCGACATTGAGCGTCACGTCGTGCAGCACCTTGGCCGGCGGGTTCGGGAAGGCGTTGTACGACTTGCTGATGCTGTCGATGGACATGAGCATGATCAGGCACCCTTCCCGTCGAGCAAGTGGCAGGCGACGCGCGACAGACCGACCGGTAGCAGCGCGGGCAGGTCCTTGCCGCACCGATCGAAACGCTGGTCGCAGCGCGGGTGGAACGGGCAGCCGCTCGGCCGCGCCAAGGGCGGTGGCGGCGCGCCGGGGATGGCGTAGAGCGTGTTGAGATCCTGGTCGATGCGCGGCACCGCCTTGATCAGTCCTTGCGTATAGGGATGGTTCGGCTTGGCAAAGACGCTGGCGACGTCTCCGTCCTCGACGATGCGGCCCGAATACATGACCATGACGCGCTCGGCGAAGCCGGCGACCACGCCAAGGTCGTGGGTGATGAACAGCACCGCCAGCCCGCGCCGCGTCGAGACGTCATCGAGCAGGTCGAGCACCTGGTCCTGGACGCGCACGTCGAGCGCGGTCGTCGGTTCGTCTGCGATCAGCAGGCGCGGTTCGCCGACCAGCGCCATGGCGAGTACGACGCGCTGGCGCATACCGCCGGAGAACTCATGCGGATAGGCATCGAGGCGTTCAGCGGCACGGTCGACGCCGAGTTCGTCGAGCACGGCAAGCGCCCGCTTGCGCGCTTCGGCCTTGCCGATGCCGCGGATGCGCAGCGTCTCGGCGACCTGGTCGCCGATGGTCATCAGCGGATCGAGGAAGCTCATCGGGTCCTGGAAGACCATGGCGATGGAGCTGCCGCGCAGCTTGCCCATGTCGCGGTCGGAGAGCTTGAGCAGGTCGATGCCGTCGAAGTCGACCCGGCCGGACAGTTTGGCCAGGCGGTCGAGCCGCATCAGCGCACGTGCCGTCAGCGACTTGCCCGAGCCGGACTCGCCGACAAGCGCCACACGCTCGCCGACGCCGATGGTGAAATCGACGCCATCGACGATGCGGACGCTCGAGCCGCTGCGGCCGAGCGGCATGTCGACTGTCAGCCTATCGACGGTAACGAGAGGAGCGCGGACGGGGGTAGCAGTGGATTCGTCGGGCATGGGGTGCACGATCCTCATCTCAGTTGCCCCTCAAGGACGGGTCGCGGCGGACCTGAATGATGTCGCCGAGCAGGCCGAAGGCGATCGAGGTGATGGCAACGGCGGCCCCAGGAGCGACGACGGTCCACCAGGCGGTCGAGACGTAGCCGCGGGCGGCAGCGATGGTGGCGCCCCATTCAGCACTCGGCGGCTGTGCGCCGACGCCGATGAAGGACAGGCTCGCCAGCACCAGAACCGTTGTGCCGATGTCGCCGGCCCATTTGACGATCAAGACGTCAAGCGAATTGGGCAGCACATGCTTGGTCATCAGCCGCCATTTCGACACGCCCAGCACCTGCGCGCCGGCAACGAAAGGCTGTTCCATGGTCTGGCGCATGATACCGCGCAGCATCCGGGCGGTGATCGGCCAGCCAGTGATGGCCATGGCGATGATCGCCGAGCGCAGGCTGGCGCCCATGGCGGCAGCGAAGCCGAGCGCCACGATCATGCCAGGCAGTGCCAGGCCAATGTCGGTGATGCGCATCAGCCCCTCGTCGAGCCAGCGCGGACCGGCAGCGGCCACCGTGGCGAGGGTGACGCCGATCAGCGAATAAAGCGTCACCACCAGGAAGGCCGAGAGCAGCGTCGTCTGGGCGCCGACGATGAGGCGCCAGAACACGTCGCGGCCCTGGTCGTCGGTACCGAACCAGTTCGTTGCGCTCGGCGGCATCAGCGAATTGGCGATGTCGGAGTTGTAGATGCTGTCGGGCGCAAGGAAAGGCCCGAAGACGGCGATCGTCAGAAGGGCGATGACAAGCGTGAAGACGAAGATCTCGAAGGTGCTGAAGCCTTCCTTGCGGCGGGCAGTTGCCGGCTGGGCGATGGCAGGGGCGGTCATTGGCCTTGGCTCCCCAGTTGTGCGGCGCGGATGCGCGGGTCGACCAGAAGCTGGAGGATGTCGACGATCAGGTTGACGAGGCAGACGACGGTGCCGATGAACATCACCGATCCCAGCACCGCGAAGGCGTCCTTCTGGGCGACGGCATTGAACATGTAGGCGCCGATGCCCTGGCGGGCGAAGACGGTTTCGACCAGCACGGCGGAGCCGATCATGGCGCCGGCCTGGGCGCCCGAAAGCGTCAGCACCGGATTGAGGCTGTTCGGCAAGGCGTGGCGCACCAGCATGTGGCGGGCGGTCGCGCCCTTGGCGCGCACGGCCATGATGAAGTCCGAGCGCAGCACGCCGAGCAAGGCAGCCCGCAGCGTGCGGAAGATCTGGGTGGCGAACAGTGCCGCAAGCACCGCTGCCGGCAAGACGATGTGATGCAGCGTGTCGAAGAAGCCTGCAAAATTGCCGGCTATCAGCGCATCGAGCGTCGGCGCGCCAGTGACGACGGGCGAGTTCATGCCATAGCCCTGCTGGCCCGAGATCGGCACCACGCGCCAGACACTGCCGAGGACATATTGCAGCACCAGCGCCAGCCAGAAGGCAGGCATGCCGCCGAGCATGACGGCGGTGATGCGGCTGGTCGTGTCGAAGACGCCGCCCTGGCGATAGGCGGCAACGATGCCGGCCGGGATGGCGACTGCCAGATTGAGCAGCATGGCGATGACGACGAGTTCGAGCGTGCTTGGCAGGACCTTTTCGAGGTCGGCCAGGACAGGCTGGAGGGTGACGATCGAGGTGCCCAGGTCGCCGCGCAGGAGGCGGCCCAGAAAGCCTAAATATTGCATTATGACCGGGGCATCGAGCCCCAGCCTTTCACGCACCGCCTCGATCTGTGCGGCGGAAGCGTCCGCGCCAGCGGCCATCTGGGCCTCGTCGCCGGGCATCAGCTTGATCATCAGGAAGACCAGCGAGGCCAGTCCCCAAAGGGTCAAAAGTGTCAGGCCCAGGCGTCGGGACAGGAACCAGGAATAGGCGCGGAACGCGAGCATCTCAGACCTCGCTTACGGCTTTGCGAGCCGGAAGTCCGCCGGCTCGGCGGGCGTGGCGAGCATGCTGGCCTTGAGGTCTGCAAGCGTGCCGACACGGTAGGCGGCTGGCTTGTAGACACCATACATGTCGACCATGACGGAGTCATTGTCGAGAATGGTCTGGACCTGCTTGTAGATGTCGCAACGCTTGGCGTCGTCGGCGGTGGCAAGGGCTGTGTCGAGCAGCTTGTCGACCTCAGGATTGGCATAGCCGGTCCTGTTGGTGCCGACGGCGTCCGACTTGTAGCCCTTGACCAGCATGATGCCGGCTTCCGGGAACTGGGCGAAGTCTTCGAGCAGCATCATCTGCGGGATCGAGTTCGGATCCTTCAGGCTGGCGAGGTAGTTCGGGAAGGCGATGGGCTCGAGCTCGAGCTCGACGCCGATCTCGCGCAGGTTGGACTGGAACAGCGTCGCTTCCTGCTTTTGCAGCTCGAACACCGGCTGGAAGTTCATCTTGAGCTTCAGATTGGCGGCACCCGCTTCGGCGAGCATCGCCTTGGCAGCTTCGAGATCGCGCTTCACCTCCGGCAGTTCGGGACGGCAGTCGAGGCGGGCCGGCAGTGGGCCATTGGCGATCTTGCCGTTGCCGCCGCGGATGCCACGCAAGCCGCCAGCATAGTCATAGACCATGCGCAACGCCTTGCGCACCTTGGGATCGGCGGTCGGGCCAACCTTGGTGTTGAACAAAACCTCGGTCTGGTAGCTGGTGTTGATCGGCACGACCTTCAGCGCCGGGTCGGTGGCCATGGCGGCGGCGTCACGGTCGGCGAAGCCGAAGGCGACGTCGATATTGCCGGCGCGGAGTTCGTCGCGGCGCGTCGAGCTTTCGTCGATGCGGCGGAAGACGATGGATTCGGGACGGCCCGCTTCGGCGGCCCAGTAGCCGGGGAACAGGTCGATGACCACGGCCTGCGACTGGTCGCCCAGCACATAGGCGCCAGAGCCGGCGTCATGGCCCTGCAGCCAGCCCTGGCCGTCATCGGCGCCCTTGTTGGCTTCGACCAGCGCGGAATTCAGGATGTAGACCTTGCTCAGCGACGGCAAAAACAGCGTGTTCGGCTTGGACAGGTTGATGGTCAGGTGGGTGTCGTCGGTGACCGTGGTCGAGTCGTAGCTGTCGATCAGCGAGGCAACGCCGGTGCCGATCCGCTTCAGGCGGTCGAGCGTGTAGGCAACGTCCTTGGCGGTCACCGCCGTGCCGTCATGGAACTTCACATCGGGACGCAGCGTAAACGTGATCGACTTGGCGTCGTCGGAATAGGCGTATTCGGTGGCGAGCGAGCCGACGAGCTTGGTCTCGTCATAGGTCACCAGCGTATCGTAGACGGCGCTGATGATGGTGTTGGTCTGGTTGTAGTCGGCGCGCAGCGGATCGAGCGTGTTGATCTGGCCGCCGAGGCCCACGATGATCGTGTGCTCGCGGTCCGCGGCAAATGCTGCCGAGCCGCCGAAACCGACCGCTACGGCAAGGGCCGCACCCCCGACAGTCGCCAGAAACTGGCGCCGGCTGCGCGACAGCGCGGAAAAGGCCGAGAAGAAAGCATGCATGATTGTCGCTCCCATATGCTGAATTAACTCTGCCTTTTCGCAAAGGCGCTCCCGCCACTTTTGTATCCGATTTTTCCTCCAGTGGATACATAAATGTTGCGTGATGAGTGTACACGCCAGGCGGTTGCGCGCGCCCAATAAATATTTAGTAAAAACAATATGTTAGAAAACGGATTGGAAAATCGGAGCGCCCTTCTGGGGAAAAAAGTGATCGGAGCACCATCCATAAGGGCCGGTACAGCGCGACATCGAGCCTGTCGCTTCCGTAACGTCAGGTGGCAATTTCGAAGGCAATCTGCGCATCCCTTGGGCAGAACTGCATCCAATTTATGGATACAAACTTTACATCATATCTGATACAATGATATGAAGGCCGAGATGCCGGCGGACCGCCCACTTCGATGAGGGCGTACGTCCTAAAGCTCCAAGCCAGCGTGCAGTTGCGCGAGGGGCGGAAGCAAATTCCGTCATATCAGAGGAATTCGATGCGCCGCCTGCCTCGCCTGCTCGTCATCAACCCCAACACCTCGACCGGCGTCAGCCAGGTCATCGACGCACTTGTGCGCGAGGAGGTGGCGGACGCCGCGCAGGTGCAAACCGTCACGGCGGACTTCGGCTTCAGCTACATCTCGACCCGTGCCGCAGTGACGATCGCCGCACACGCAGTGCTGGACGCTGCAGCCAAGGCACTTGCCGAAGGGGCCAAGCCCGACGTGATCGTGCTTGCCTGTTTTGGCGACCCCGGCCGCGAAGCGCTCGCCGAAATGACGGGGCTGCCGGTCATCGGCTTTGCCGAAGCCGGTCTCCTGGCCGCCGCCGCGCTACCGGGAACCTCGCTCGTTTCGACCAATGGCACGGTCTGGTGCGAGATGCTCCGCGAACTGGCGCTGAAGCTCGGCATCGGCGACAGGATTGCGGGCATCAGGTCCATCGAAGCGGTGGCCGACGATGCGCAATCCATCGCCAGCTTCCTGGCGAAAGAGGCCAAGGCACTCGGGGCTGAACGCGTCGTCCTGGGCGGAGCCGGCTTGATCCCGATCCTGCCCGCGGTCATCGCAGCTGCTGGAGTTCCAATTCTCGATCCGCACCGCATCGGCATCGGCAAAGCGCTGCGCCTGGCAGCAAATCCGCAGCCGGCGACCACGGTCGCACCCGCTGCCACGACCGAGACCCTTGGCCTGTCGCCCTTCCTGGCGCAGGCGTTGAGCGCCAGCTCCAACACCACGGCGGCGGGCGCTGATCGATCTTAAATCGAGCGGAAACCGGCTCATTTTCAAATCGTATTCAAAAGACCTTGCGATTGCGCGCAATAGTTTTCGCTATTGTATTAGAAAACATGTGCTAGAGTGACCGCAATGCAAACAAGGCGCCCGCGCCGGCTTGCAGCGGAGGAAAACGGCGGCTATGGCACGCCGGCTGCATCGTACGACACCGGCTAATATAAAACGAACAACGAAGCAAGGCTTGCATTCCACTTGTCTTCCGCCGTGCGCCGATGCATCTGAGACGTAGCATTGTTACGCGCTGCCTGTACAACACTGGCTGGTGAGGGAATGGCGAAAGCTGCGAATACTGATCTCGACGAGAAAGCCGGATCGAAGATCGATGCAATCTACCAGGCTCTGTTCAGGGCCATTCTGGCGCGCGAACTGACGCCCGGCACAAAACTCAGCGAAGAATCGATCGGCGCGCTGTTTTCAGTCAGCCGCACCATCGTGCGCGCCGCGCTCAACCGCCTGCACACCGAATCGCTCGTCGAGTTCCGGCAGAATCGCGGCGCCTTCGTCGCCAGCACGACGCCCGACGAGGCACGACAGGTGTTCGAGGCGCGCAACGCCATCGAACGCGAGATCTTTTCCAAGCTGGCAACCGTCGTCACCGACAAGCAGATTGCGGCTCTGGAGCAGCACCTGCAGCATGAGCACGCCATCCGCCACGCCGGCGACCACACAGCGGCGATCGTGGCCTCGGGCGAGTTCCACCTGCTTGCCGCCCAGATGGCCGGCAACGAGGTGCTCGCCGGCTTCCTCAAGTCGCTGATCTCGCGGACGTCGCTGATCCTGGCCCAGCACAGCACGCATCAGGAAACCGACTGCAGCGTCGATGAACATGCGGCAATCCTGCAGGCGCTCAGGGCCCGCGATCCCAAGGCCAGCGCCGACGCGATCATCGAGCATCTGCAGCAAGTGTTCGAGCAGGCCAATATCGGCCAGACCAAGCGCACCAAGCGCAATCTCAGCGAGATTCTTTCCCGCTACGCCTGAGTTGGGTCGGTGCGTCCTTCGAGGCCCGCTTCGCGGGCTCCTCAGGATGAGGACCGTTGGTACGGCCACGCCCTGCTGCGCCATCTGGAAGCCGCCCCGCTGCCAATCTAGCAATTGCCTCGGTGGGCCAATCTTGCAACTGTCCGGCCCGGATGTTGCTCGGAATGGGCGGCGAGGCACACCGGTCCTCATCCTGAGGAGCTCGCCCACCGGGCGAGCCTCGAAGGACGCACTTGCCATCCAGCGCCGACCTACGCGGCGAACCGTGCCTCGACCTGGATCTCCGCCAGCCGCTCGACCTCGCCATAGGTAACGGCAAGTTCGGTGTCGCGGTCCGTCTTGATCCGCGTGCCCAGCGACGCCAGCAGCGACGCGGTGGTGTAGTTGCGCACGACAAAGATGGCACCGAAGCCGAATTTTTCCTCATAGGCGCCGAGCAACTCCAGCAACCGCTGCTGCTGGTCGGCGGTCATGGCATCGAGGCTGTCCGCGTCTTTCTCATCGGTGACGATCCTTGCCGCCTTGATGCGCGGATCGAGCGGCGTGTAGCCATTCTGCACCTCGAACCTCTCGGCCTCGCTCGCGGCGCGGAACTGGGTGCGCAGCGCAAAGAACAGGCCATATGGGCTGTCGTTGACCGGGGCCAGTTCGCCGTCAAAGGCGCGTTCGGCCAGCAGCGCTCCGTTGCGGAAGCACTGGCCGAATGTCTCGACAAAGTCCGCCCTGTCCATCTTCGACGGAACCAGCTTCGGCTTCACATAGGGGTGTTCCTTGGCCCAGTGACGGGCGATGTCGATGCGGCGCGCGATCCAGACCTTGTCGTGGCTTTGCACGTATTCGATGAAGCGCTTGAGCGCGGCGACACGACCAGCGCGGCCGACGAGGCGGCAATGCAGGCCGATTGAAAACATCTTCGGCCGACCGGCGGCACCTTCGGCATAGAGATAGTCGAACGTGTCCTTGAGATAGGAGAAGAACTGGTCGCCCGAGTTGAAGCCATTGGGCGTACCGAAGCGCATGTCGTTGGCTTCGAGCGTGTAAGGGATAATCAGCTGCTCCTTGCCCTGGTGCTCGCGCCAGTAAGGCAGGTCGTCGTCATAGGTGTCGGAGACGTAGGCGAAGCCGCCCTCCTCGGAGACCAGGTCGACGGTGTTGACCGAGCAACGCCCGGTGTACCAGCCGGTCGGGCGCTCGCCTGTGGCTAGTGTATGCAGACGGATCGCATCCTTGATCTGGGCGCGTTCCTCGTCAGCAGGCATGTCCTTGTGCTCGACCCATTTGTAGCCGTGGCTGGCGATCTCCCAATCGGCCCGCTGCATGGCGCGCAGCTGTTCGGGCGCACGCATCAAGGCAGTGGCGACACCATAGACGGTAACCGGCACGTCGAGGTCGGTGAACAGGCGATGCAGCCGCCAGAAGCCGGCGCGGGCGCCGTATTCATAGACCGACTCCATGTTCCAGTGGCGCAGGCCAGGCCATTGCGCGGCGCCGGGAATCTCCGACAGGAAGGCCTCGCTTGCGGCATCGCCATGCAGGATGTTGTTTTCTCCGCCCTCTTCGTAGTTCAGCACGAACTGCACGGCGACATTGGCGCCGCCCGGCCAGTTGGCGTGGGGCGGGTTCTCGCCGTAGCCGCGCATATCGCGAGGGTATCGCATCAAGGCCTCCTTGGGTGCGCGGCCGCTTCCCGCGCGAATGACTGTGTGTTGACGCCCGACGTCGCGGCAAAAAGCCCGACGCCTCAAATGCTACCTAGTGTAAAAATCGTATCCAATAATTCGGCGAGAAGGCTATGGCAGGCATCTACGCAATGCCTGTGTCAGCCGCGCGACAGGCGCTGTCTGATCCCACGGCACCTCGCGCGTTCCAAACTTCGCCGCCATGGCAAGCACGGAAGCAAATTCTTCGACGGCAACCGGTGGCTGCCGCTTGAGCCAAACCGGGTCGAACACCGGCATGGCGAACTGGCCGGCATGCATCTCGATCCAGACTTTCGCACCAGGCAACAGCGGCCTGATCGCGTCCCAGTCGACAAAGCCTTCGCCGAGCGGCGCGAGGAAGCGGCGGACGCCGTTTTCCTGGAAGCGCATCACCGCATCGTCGACATAGAGCTGGGCGGCATAAGGCGCGACCCGCCGGGCCGCGGCGACGGGATTTTCCAGCCGGCAGAGAACATTGACCGGGTCGAAGGCAACGCCGAGCACATCGCGTCCGACTCGCTCGACAAGTGCGACGATCTCTGATGTCGCGATCTCCTCATGAGTCTTGAGCAGCAACTTCGAGCCATGCCGGCGCAGGGCGGGAGCGCAACGCGAGAGCAATTCAGCTACGCCGTCGAGCTGGGCCTGCCAGCTCACATCGGCCTCGAAGCGGTCCTCGATCATGCCGATGATGAAGAACATGTCGTGGATACCGATACCAGCGGCGAGCTCGACCAGCCTTTCGATGCCGGTCTGCATGTCGCCACCGCCGGCATCGACGATCGGCTGGCTGCGGGCGGGCAGTGCTGGATTGACGATGCCGAGCATCGATGTAATTTCCAGGCCCAGCCCGTCGGCCGCTGCGCGGGCATCCGCCAGTTCCTCAGGATCGAGCGTCGGGCTGATGTCGAACAGCGAGTTGAACAGCAGGCCCTGCAGTCCCAATGTCGCTGCAGCCTGCAGCGCCTCGGCCGGGGTGAGGCTTCGGCCGTCCGGCAATGAACTCTTGATGATGCCGATCATGCTGACGCCTCGCCGGAGAGAATGGTGCGCGGCAGCCATCTGGACGCGTCGGATGGCGACCAGCTTGGCGGGCCAAGTATCTGGATACTATCTTGTATCAAAAACTGCTTGTCAATGGATACAATCGCTGTCATCAGCATCCTACGGAACTGCCGCGCCTCGCGCGTATCGAAGGAGCCTCCCATGACCAAGTCTTATGAAAGCGTCGCCGGCCTTTCAGTCCATCCTGTGCTGCGCGCGTTCGTCGAGCAGGAAGTGCTGCCCAATGCTCGCCTCGAGCCGACGGCGTTCTGGAGCGGCCTCTCGGAGATCATCCGCGACCTCGCGCCCAGGCATCACGAGTTGCTCGCCATACGCGGCGAACTTCAGACGAAGATCAACGGCTGGCATCTGGAGCACAAGGGCCAGCCGCATGACACCGCGGCCTATGAGCAGTTCCTGCGCGACATCGGCTACCTGGTGCCCGCACCTGCCGCCGACGCTTACCAGGTGGCGACCAAGAACGTCGACGCCGAGATCGGCACCATTGCCGGCCCCCAGCTGGTCGTGCCGCTGTCCAATGCCCGCTATGCGCTGAATGCCGCCAATGCGCGCTGGGGTTCGCTCTATGATGCGTTCTACGCCGCCGACGCCATCCCCGCGACCGACGGCGCCGAGAAGGGCCAGGCGTTCAACCCGGCCCGCGCTCGGCTGGTCATCGCCCGCGTCCGCGAATTCCTCGACCAGGCCGTGCCGCTGACCAAGGGCAGCCATGCCAACGCTGTCGGCTATGTCGTCGAGCGCGGCAGGCTGCAGGTGACTTTGGCCGACGGTTCGAAGACCGGGCTCAAATCGGTCGCCCAGTTTGCCGGCTTCACCGGACCGCGCCACGAGCCGAAGAGCGTGCTGCTCGTCAACAATGGCCTGCACTTGGAACTGGTGATCGACCGCGAGCATCAGGTCGGCCAGCTCGACTCCGCAGGCATCGCCGACGTCGTGATCGAAGCGGCGATCTCGATCATCATGGATCTCGAGGACGCGGTTTCGGCAGTCGATGCCGAGGACAAGGTTACGGTCTACCGCAACTGGCAGCGCCTGATGGATGGCAGCCTGAGCTCGGAATTCACCAAGGACGGCAAGACCGTCACCCGCAAGCTGGTCGAAGACCGGGTCTTCACCGCGCCTTGCGGCGGCACGCTTGTGCTGCATGGCCGCTCGACCATGCTGGTGCGCAATGTCGGCCACCACATGTTCACCGACGCCGTGCTCGACGAGGCCGGCAAGCCGGTGCCCGAGGCGATCCTCGACGCAGCCATCACCGTTGCAAGTGCAGCGCAGGACATCCGTGGCGAGAATGCGGTGCGCAACAGCCGCACCGGCTCGGTCTATGTCGTCAAGCCCAAGATGCACGGACCAGACGAGGTCGGCCTCTCCGACCTTCTGTTCAAGCGCATCGAGGAGCTCGTCGGGCTGCCCAAATACACGATGAAGATCGGTGTCATGGACGAGGAGCGCCGCACCTCGGCAAATCTCGCTGCCTGCATGTCCAAGGTCCGCGACCGCACCGTGTTCATCAACACCGGCTTCCTCGATCGCACCGGCGACGAGATCCACACCTCGATGGAAGCCGGCCCGATGCTGCGCAAGGCCGAGATGGCCGATGCCACCTTCCTCAAGGCCTATGAAGCAAACAATGTCGATGTCGGCATTGCCCGCAACCTGCCCGGCCGGGCCCAGATCGGCAAGGGCATGTGGGCGGCACCCGACCAGATGGCCGGCCTGCTCGACAAGAAGATCGCCCATCCACTCGCCGGCGCCAGCACGGCCTGGGTGCCGACGCCGACGGCTGCGGTACTCCACGCCATGCACTATCACCTTGTCGACGTGGCAGCCGTGCAGGACGACCTGCGCGACAGGGAGCACGCCTCGCTCACCGACCTGCTGACCATTCCTTTGGCGACCCGCAGCTACAGCGCCGACGAGATCAAGGCCGAGCTCGAAAACAACCTGCAGGGCCTGCTCGGCTATGTCGTGCGCTGGGTCGGACAGGGCGTCGGCGTCTCGACGGTGCCCAACCTCGACGATGTCAGGCTGATGGAAGACCGCGCCACGCTGCGCATTTCGAGCCAGCATGTCGCCAACTGGCTGCGCCATGGCATCGTCAGCGAGGAGCAGGTGCGCGAGACGATGCGGCGCATGGCGGCCGTCGTCGACCGGCAGAATGCCGGGACCGAAGGCTACAAGCCACTGGCGCCAAACTTCGACAGCCCGGCCTTCAAGGCGGCCGAGGATCTGGTGTTCACTGGCCGGACCCAGCCCAATGGCTACACCGAGCACGTGCTGCATTTCAGGCGCCGCGAGGCAAAGGCGCTTTCGGCCTGAGACTCCCAAGACGGCATCGAAAGGCCCCGCTTGTCGGGGCCTTTCTTTTTGGCGGACCGATCATCGGTTGCGTGCCCCGCCCGGCTGATGGAATGTCGGGCCGAAGCAAATCGGCCGGAGGTGCGTCATGGGCGCCGGGATTCATCACATCACGCTCATCACCCGCAAGGTGCAGGCCAATGTCGACTTCTATGTCGGCTTCCTCGGGCTGCGGCTGGTGAAGCAGACCGGCGGCTACGAGGACGCGACCCAGCTTCACCTGTTTTATGGCGACGGCGCGGCCAATCCGGGTTCGCTGATCACCTTCCTGGTCTGGGAGGACGGCGCCCAGGGGCGTGTCGGCCATGGCCAGCCAAGCGAGGTTGCGCTTGCCATCGATCCGTCAAGCATCGGCTTCTGGCTGACGCGGGCGCTGTCGCATCATATCGAGATATCGGGCCCTTCGGAGGAGTTTGGCGAGCCAACGCTGCGGCTCAAGGATCCCGACGGCGTCATCGTCAAGCTCGTGGGCGTCGGTGGTTTTCCGGAACCTGTCGTCTGGGAACACAGCGACGTACCGGCAAAACAGGCGATCCGCTGCATCCGTGGCGCGACCATCCTCAGCGAAGTGCCCGAACTCACCGAAAGCTTCCTTACGCGCCATTTCGGCTATCGGCCGCAACAAAGCACCGAGTTCATCCGGCGCCTCGTCTCTGATACCGGCGACATCATCGACATCAGGGACGCCAAGGGTTTCTGGACCAGCGCCCCAGGCACCGGCACCATCGACCACATCGCCTTCCGGGCAAAAGACACCAACGAGGTCGAGCGGGTGCATGGCGAACTCGCTTCCAGCAATTCGACCATCACCAATGTGCACGACCGCAAGTATTTCTATTCGCTCTATGTGCGCGAGCCGGGCGGCTCGCTGTTCGAACTGGCCACCGACGGCCCCGGCATGGCGGTGGACGAGGCCCCGTCGGAACTCGGCACACACCTGTTCGTGCCGCCAGACAGGGCCGACAAGATCGACGAGTTGAGGACGATGTTGCCGCAGTTTTCCTGGCCCGGCGAAGAGCGCGTGATCTATCGCGACCTGCCCTTCGTCCATCGCTTCTACACCCCCGAGAATCCCGACGGCACGACGATCGTGCTGCTGCACGGCTCCGGCGGCAACGAGACCTCCCTGTTGCCCTTCGCCGCCAAGGCGGCTCCGCGCGCGACGCTGCTTGCGTTGCGCGGCCGCGCCACCGACGAGGGCACGCCGCGCTGGTTCCGCCGGCTGTCTGCCAACAGGTTCGACCAGGCCGACATCAGGTCGGAGGCCGCGGCACTTGCTGCCTTCATCGACGGGGCCATCGAGGCCTACCGGCTTGACCCGGAAAGGCTTGTCTTCCTCGGCCATTCCAACGGCGCCAACATGCTGGCGGCCACCATGCTGTTGCACCCTGAAGTCATCCGGCGCGCAGCTCTGCTGCGGGCAGCGATGGTGCTGGAGCAGCCGCCGGCAGCCGATCTCTCGGACGCCGAGGTGCTGTTGATCGCGGGCGACGTCGACGTGTTCAGCAATTTCGGCCCCGAACTCGAGGGCCTGCTGCGCGATGCCGGCGCCAAAGTCGACGCCCGCACCATCCCGTCAGGTCACGGGTTCGACGACGCCGACATCGCCGTCCTGCGCGAATGGATCGCCGTTCGAATTACGTCAGCGGCTTGAGCTTGGCCTCGATCGACGCCCGTTTGCCTTCGAGGAAAGGCGGCAGCGACAGGCGCTCGCCGAGGCTCTCCAGCGGCTCGTCGACGGTGAAGCCGGGGCCGTCGGTGGCGATCTCGAACAGGATGCCGTTGGGCTCGCGGAAATAGAGCGAACGGAAGTAGTAGCGCTCGACCTCGCCGCTCGACGGCAACCGAAATTCCTGCAGCCGCGCCGCCCATTGATGGATCTGCTCGACATCCGGCGTGCGGAAAGCGACGTGGTGGACCCCGCCGGCCCCTTGCATGGCCGCCCCGAGTCTGGGTTGGACCGCGACATGCAGCTCGGCGGTCGGGCCACCCTCGCCCATGGCAAAGACATGGACTTGCCCCACGCCGTCGGGCGAAGCGTAGTCGCGCACCTTGTGCATGTTCATGACCTTGATCAGTACCGTCTCGGTGCTTGCCAGGTCGGGCACGCTGATGGTGATCGGGCCGAGGCCCCTGATCTGGTGTTCCACGGGAATCACGCTGGCCATCCAGGGATTGAAACCACCCCGGCCGCCATCGTCGATCAGCCGGAAACGCTGGCCTTCCGGATCTTCGAAATCGATCGCTTTGTGGCCGCCGACGTCGCTGATCTCCGACGTATCGACGCCCTCGGCCTTGAGATGATCGCGCCACCATGACAGCGACGCCTCGTCCGCCACCCTGAGACCGGTACGGGCAATGCTGTGGGTGCCGCGCTGCTCGCGCCCGACCGGCCAGTCGAAAAACGTCAGGTCCGAGCCGGGACTTGCTTTGCCATCGGCGTAAAACAGGTGATAGGCGCTGGTGTCGTCCTGGTTGACCGTCTTCTTGACCAGCCGCAAACCGAGCGTCCGCGTATAAAAGCGCAGGTTGCCGGGCGCGTCGGCGGTAATCGCGGTGAGATGGTGAATACCCGTCAGTTGCAGCGTCATCAGGAGCCTCCTGTTACCGGGAAGCCTAGAGATAGCGCCTTTATGCCGGGGCGGCCAAGCTCAATATTGCTCGCGCGGCAAGTGGACGACGAGGCCGTCGAGCGCTTGCGACATCTTGAGCTGGCAGGTCAGGCGGCTGCGCTCGGTCGGGTTCATCAGGCACTCGATCATGCCCTGCTCGGAATCGTCGGGCGCAGGCAGCCGCTCGGTCCAGCTCTCGTCAACGTAGCAATGGCAGGTGCCGCAGGCACAGGAGCCGCCGCATTCGGCGAGAATCTGGTCAATGCCGTTGGCCACGGCCACTGACATGACACTCTGGCCTTCGCTGGCGGTGAGCTGTCTGGCCAGACCGTCGGCGTCGACGAAGGTTACGCTGTACATGGAAGTCTCCTTGATCAGGTCGGCGTCAGCGTCAGGCGCAGCGCCTTGGGGCCGCGCACGGACAGGCCGGGCTTGTAGTGCGGCTCGGCTTCCGCGAGCGTGATCGACTTCAGCCGCTTGATCAGCGTCGTGAAGATCACCTCCATGTCGAGGCGCGCCAGATGGTTGCCGAGGCAGAAATGGGCGCCGCCGCCAAAGGCGAGGTGCCGGTTGGGGTTACGACCGACATCGAAGCTGCCAGCATCGTCGCCGAAGGCCGCGGGGTCGCGGTTGGCAGCGCCATAGAGCAAGCCGAACTTGGTGCCGCGCGCAAACGCCTTGCCGCCGACCACGCAATCGGTGGTCGCGTAGCGATGGAAGAAGGGCAGCGGTGACTCAAAGCGGAACATCTCCTGGATCGCCGTGTGGATCAGTCCCTGGTCCTGGCGCAGGCGCTGCATCTGATCGGGAAAGCGCAGCAGCGCATGCATGCCCGACCCCAGCACATCGATGGTCGAACCGTGCCCGGCCATCAGGATCAGCATGCAGGTCGAGACCAGTTCGTCCTCGTTGAGGTGGCCGGCATCCTGCGCCGCGATCAGTCGGGTGATCAGGTCTTCCTGCGGGGCCGCGCGGCGCTCGGCCATCAAACTGAGCAGATAGTGGTAGAATTCGGTCGTCGCCTTCTCGGCGGTCGCCTTGCGCTCGTCGTTGCGGTCGATGTCGAAGAACTTGACGACGTTTTCCGACCAGACGCGCAGCTGCGGGCAATCCTCGTCCGGCACGCCGAGCACGCGGCCGATGATGTGGCCCGGCACCTGGGCGGCGAGGTCCTCGACGAAATCGATCTCGCCCTTGTCGATCAGGCCATCGACAAGCTTGTCGACGAAGCTCTGGATCATGCCACGCTGGCGGGCGATGAAGGCGGGGGTGAACTCGCGGAACACCTGCTTGCGGAGCCGGTCGTGCACCTCGCCGTCGCTGTCGAGCATGGAGAACTGCACGAAGCGGGAATGGTGCGGCATGTCGTGCCAGTTCTGGGCGCGCTTTTCGGCCTCGATCTCCTCATGCGACATGAAGAACTCCGGCGAACGCACCATGGAATTGTCGCGGGCGATGCCGGCGACATCGTCGAAGCGGGCGACCAGCCACATGCCGAAATCGGGGAAGAACTGTGGCTCGCCCTTGTCGCGCAGCGCCGCATAGGCGGGGTAGGGGTTCTGGGCGAAGGTTGCCGACAAAGGTTCGAATGCCGTGCCGTGTTCGCTTGCCTTTGGGGTAGCGGTCGCCATCTGGTCGCTCCGATGGATATGGATCGCCGCCAAAACGCGGCAGCCTCCGCTAGGCTAGCGCCTGTGGCGCCGATATGAATGCACCGAAATCGCGCCTTGATGGATAAAACTCGCATCACGATCCGAGTGCGGCTACAACGCTGGCAACGGATTATCTGAACGGCCTGTGCAAAAATGACCGAAACCCACCGCGACGAGATCCTGTTCCACACGCCGGGGCGGCATGCGGAGGCTTATCCCTACAAGATCCTGGTCGCCGGGCGCACGCGCTTCACCGCCAGGGATGGGCTGGTGACGCGGCGCTTCCACCACCACACGCTGATCCTGACGATTTCCGGCCGCGGGTTGATCGAGGTCGCCGGCCAGCGTTTCGCCGCTGGCGCCGGCAGCGTCGTCTGGCTCGACACGGCGATGCAATATGCCCATGGCTGCCACGCGGACGCCGACCACTGGCTTTATCTCTGGATGAGCATCGACGGCCACGGGCTCGACGCCGTGTTCGCCTTCCTGCGCGTCGGCCAGTCGCCGGTCTTCGCCGGGTCGGGCGGAGCCGAGCCACTTTTCGAACAGGCACTCGACATGCTGGGCCATCGCAGCCAGACCACCGACGCGCTGTCGAGCACCGTCGTCAGCCAGGCGATTGCGCTTCTGGTCGCCGAGCGTGGCGAGCAGGAAGAAGACAGCGGCGAGCGCATCCAGCGGCTGATGCGGGCACTCAGGGCCGACATCGCCCGCAACTGGCAGATCGAGGACATGGCAGATATCTCCAGCCTCAGCGCCTCGCAGCTGCACCGCCAGTTCCGGCAGAAGACCGGCACCACGCCGATGGACTGGATGCGCCACGAACGCATGAACCTCGCCAAGCGGCTGCTGACGGAGTCGGACGCCAAGATATCGGCGGTAGCGCTGAGCTGTGGTTATGGCGATCCCTATCATTTCAGCCGCGACTTCCGCCGCATCGCCGGTCAGTCGCCGAGCGAATTCAGGCGCGCGCAAGGACAATAGATCGCCGTCTTTCGCGACGGCAAACCCTGGCCTATCTGCCGCCCGTCGACAGGCTCCGCCAATTCGGGCACGCTGACGTACCCAGGGAACGCCAGAGCACGAGCACAGCGACATGACATCCAGGCCAGAGGTCTATGAATTCAATGCGGCGATCGTGCGCGAGCCGGCGCGGTCTGTGGTCAACGGCCTGCGCGCCGACGATCGCGGCAACCCGACCTTTGACGGCGTGAAGGCCGAGCACACCGCATATATCGCCGCCGTGCGCGCGGCGGGCGTCGAGGTGACCGTGCTGCCGGCGCTGGAAAGCTTTCCGGATTCGATCTTCGTCGAGGACCCTGCGCTCGTCTTCCCCGAGGGTGCGATCCTGCTCCGGCCCGGCGCCGAGACCCGGGTCAGGGAAACCGCCGAGATCGCACCGACACTTAAGGCGATGTTCGGCACCGTGCTCGACCTGCCCTCGCCCGGCTTCGCCGACGGTGGCGACGTGCTGACGGCGCCCAAAAGCGTGATGATCGGCCTGTCGGCCCGCACCGACCGCGCCGGCGCCGAGGGCCTCATTACCAGCCTCGACCGGCTCGGGCGCAAGGGCGAGATCGTGCAGACGCCCGAGGGCGTGCTGCATTTCAAGAGCGATTGCTCGCTACTGGACAGCGAGACGATGCTGTCGACAAAACGGCTCGCGCGCTCGGGCGTGTTCAAGGATTTTCGCGAGGTGCTCATCCCTGAAGGCGAAGAGCCCGCCGCCAACGCGCTGCGCGTCAACGACGTGGTGATGGTCGGTGCCGATTACCCACGCACCATCGAGATGCTCGACCGGCTCGGCTACAAGGTAGTGGCGCTCAAGACGACCGAGATCGGCAAGATCGACGCCGGCCTGTCCTGCATGTCGCTGCGCTGGCATCGCCGGGCCAACTGAGCGGGTCTCTGGCGTCGCGGCGGGTGCCATGATCCTCGCCGTGATTTTTATATATGCACAGACATGCATCTGAAGCATCGGCAAGTGTTGGCCGACACTTGCCTCTCCTCTTATTTTTCCTTCGCAGGACGTGACTGCTCCCCGGGCGATTGACAGGTCCATGCATTTTCATGAATATGCATTTTCATAGATATGCAGCTCGACGCCCGGGAGCCTGGCGGCCCAGAGGGGCGTCGAGCCATGGTGGCGCAGTCTGGCCACGCCTGGGAGGGTCGATATGGCGGAACGGTCTTTTGCGCGCGAGGTCGAGGACCTCAAGCTTGGCGAGGGCGATCTTTTTCGTGGCGAGGGAATCCTCGCCATCACCAAGGCGCTGCTGCAGTCGGGCGTGTCCTATGTCGGCGGTTATCAGGGCTCGCCGATCTCGCATCTGATGGACGTTCTCGCCGACGCCAAGCCGGTGCTCGATGAACTCGGCGTGCATTTCGAATCTTCCGCTTCGGAAGCCGCTGCCGCCGCCATGCTCTCGGCTTCCGTGATGTATCCGCTGCGCGGCGCGGTGACCTGGAAATCGACCGCCGGCACCAATGTCGCCAGCGATGCGCTGACCAACCTGGCGTCGAGCGGCGTCAAGGGCGGCGCCCTGATCATCCTCGGTGAGGACTATGGCGAGGGCTCGTCGATCCCGCAGGAGCGCAGCCATGCTTTCGCGATGAAATCGCAGATGTGGCTGCTCGACCCGCGCCCCAATCTCGAATCGATCGTCAAGTCGGTCGAGGACGGCTTCGAATTGTCGGAGGCCTCCAACACGCCTGTGATGATGCAGGTGCGCATCCGCGCCTGCCACGTGCATGGCCAGTTCATCGCCAAGGACAACAAGCGCCCGGCCTTCACCATCAAGGAGGCACTGGAAAACCCGGTGCGCGACCTCGACCGCATCGTGCTGCCGCCGGTTTCGATCACCGTGCATGACCGCGAGAAGATCGAAAAGCGCTGGCCGGCGGCGATCGAGTTCATCAAGAGCCGCAAGCTGAACGAATGGTTCGGTCCCGACGAGGGCGACGTCGGCATCATCCTGCAAGGCGGCATGTACAATTCGGTCATGCGCGGCCTGCAGCTTCTGGGCCTCGCCGATTCCTACGGCAATTCGGTCATTCCGCTCTATGTGCTCAACGTCACCTATCCGCTGATCGACGACGAGGTGACGGCATTCTGCGCCGGCAAGCGCGCCGTGCTGATGGTCGAGGAGGGCCACCCCGACTATCTCGAGCAGGCGGTCAACTCCATCCTGCGCCGGCGTGACATCAACACCAGGCTCGCCGGCAAGGGTATCCTGCCGATCCGGGGCGACTACACTGCCGCCGTCCTGATGAACGGCATCCAGGCGTTCCTCGAAGAACACGCAGTGGCCCTGCTCGGCAACCGTCCGCCGCTGCCGAGCGCCGATGCGGTGCTCGCCGATCCGAAGGTCAAGGCGCTCAATGCCGTCGTGCCCGCCCGCCCAGCCGGCTTCTGCACCGGCTGCCCGGAACGGCCGATCTTCGCCGCCATGAAGCTCGTCGAGCAGGAACTCGGCGAACATCACGTCTCTGCCGATATCGGCTGCCACCTTTTTTCCATCCTGCCGCCCTTCAACATCGGCGGCTCGACCATGGGCTATGGTCTCGGGCCGGCGTCCGCGTCGGCCTTCAACGTCGACGCCGGCAAGCGCGCGATCTCGGTGATGGGCGACGGCGGCTTCTGGCACAACGGGCTCACCACCTCGGTCGGCAACGCCGTCTACAACAAGCATGACGGCGTCATCATGGTCGTCGACAACTACTACTCGTCGGCGACCGGCGGGCAGGACATCCTGTCGTCGCGCGCCGACAATCCGGATCGTTCGACCAACAATTCGATCGTCAACGCCGTCAAGGGCATTGGCGCCAAATGGGTGCGCCAGATCGACCACACCTATGACGTGGCGAAGATGCGCGACACGCTGAAGGAAGCGCTGACCTCGAAGGAGGAAGGCCCCAAGATCATCGTCGCCTCCTCCGAATGCATGCTCAACCGCCAGCGCCGCGAAAAGCCCCTGTTCTCCAAGGCGGTGAAATCCGGCCAGCGCATGGTGCGCGAACGCTTCGGCGTCGACGAGGACACCTGCACCGGCGACCATGCCTGCATCCGCCTGTCCGGTTGCCCGTCGCTGTCGCTGAAACACACCGACGATCCGCTGCGCGACGACCCGGTGGTGGCGATCGACAACACTTGCGTTGGCTGCGGCAATTGCGGTGAGGTCTCGGAAGCGGCGGTGCTGTGCCCGTCCTTCTACCGCGCCGACATCATCTACAACCCGACCCGGCGCGACCGCTTCGCAGCGAAACTGCGCAACGCCGTCATCGGCTTCCTGCAGCGCCGCCGCGAAGCCCGGCGCGTGGTGTTCGGGTGAACGACATGAGCAGGCCAATGACCCAGATATCCGTCGACGAAAAGCCGATCTCGATCGCCATCCTTGCCATGGGCGGCCAGGGCGGCGGCGTGCTCGCCGACTGGGTGGTGGCGCTCGCCGAGGCCGAAGGCTGGGTGGCGCAGTCGACCTCGGTGCCGGGCGTCGCCCAGCGCACCGGCGCCACGATCTATTACGTCGAAATGCTCAAGCCCAAGGGCGGCCAGATGCCGGTGCTGTCGCTGATGCCGACGCCCGGCGACGTCGATGTCGTGCTGGCAGCGGAGTTCATGGAAGCCGGCCGCTCGATGCTGCGCGGGCTGGTGACGCCGGACAGGACGACGCTCATAGCTTCGACCCATCGCTCCTATGCCGTGGGCGAAAAGGAAGTGCCGGGCGACGGCACGGGCGACCCGCTCGCCGTCGTCGACGCCTTCGGTGTCGCGGCCAGGAAGACGATCATCTTCGACATGCAGACGCTGGCCGAGAAGAATGGCAGCGTCATCTCTTCCGCAATGTTCGGTGCACTTGCGGGCGCCAATGTTCTGCCCTTCACGCGCGACGCCTTCGAGGCCGCCGTGCGAGCCGGCGGCAAGGGCGTCGAGGCCAGTTTGCGGGCCTTTGGCGCCGCCTTCGACCGCGCTCGCGACGGCAAGCCTGACAAAGTGGCCAGGAAGCCTGAAAAGCTGCTGCCGGACGCACCCCTCTCCGTCGGCCACCCGAAGCTCGATCGGCTGCTCGACCGCATCCACTCCGAGTTCCCGCCCGTGCTGGCGCCGATGCTCTATGCTGGTGCAAAGAGGCTCGTCGACTTCCAGGACCCGCGATACGCCGAGGAGTATCTCGACACCGCCTCGCGCCTGCTAACCCTCGACCGCGATGCCGGCGGCGAAGCCAGAGGCTTTGCCTTCAGCCAGGAGATCGCCAAATATCTCGCGGTTGCCATGGCCTATGACGACGTCGTGCGGGTCGCCGACCTCAAGACCCGCTCGACGCGCTTTGAACGCGTCCGCAAGGAGATCGGCGCCACCGGCGAGCAGCTCGTCTACACCACCGAATACATGCATCCGCGCGCCGAGGAGGTTGTCGGCACCATGCCGGCATTGCTAGGCCAGTTCATCGAGAACCGCCCGGCGCTGCTCAAGCTGCTCGAACGCCTGTTCAGCAAGGGCCGGCGCGTGCGCACCGGCACCGTCGGCTGGTTTGTGGCGCTCTATGCGCTCTCCAGCCTGAAGCCGATGCGCCGCACCATGCTGCGTCACAAGCGCGAGATGGCGCATATCAAGAATTGGCTGGATACGGCCACCGCCATGCTGCCTGCCAACTATGATTTGGCTGCCGCAGTGATCGGCAGCCGCCGGCTGGTGAAAGGCTATTCCGACACGCACAGCCGCGGCCAGGGCAAGTTCGACAAGGTGCTTTCGGCCGTGCCCCTGCTCAAGGGGCGCGAGGATGGCGGGACCTGGCTCAAGCGCCTCGTCCAGGCAGCACTGCAGGACGAAGCCGGCAAGTCGCTCGACGGCGCATTGGCGACGGTCCGAAGCTTTAGCTGAGAAGCCTAGGCCTCGGCGTCGGTCTTTGCGTCGCTGGGCTTGGCCGCAACTTCATCGACGCTGAACTTGTCCATGTTGCGCAGGACCTTGTGCAGCGTGACGATGAAGGCATCGTATTCGTCGGGCTCGATGCCTTCGAACAGCTGCGAGAAGATGCCGAACAGCACCGGCCAGAACTGCTGGAAGACATCGCGGCCGGCGTCGGTGATGTGCACTTCGCGTACGCGCATGTCGTCGGCGCGCGACTGGCGGCGGACAAAGCCCTGCTCTTCCAGCGCATCGAGCGTGCGGCTCATCGTCGACTGCTCGACAACCGCAAGGAACGACAGCTCATTGACCGTCAGCCCGGGCGAGATCGTCAAAAGCGCGATGGCCCGCATCTTCGGCGTGGTCAGGTCGAGCGGGCGCAACAACTCCTGCAGATTGGCGTTATAGCTCGCCGACAGCCGGTTGATGAGGTGCGGCGCGAAGCGGTTGAGCCCGATTTCGCCAAGGCTGGGCAGGCGGTTGCCGTCGCCGGCTTCCCTGAGAGACCCGAGGAAGTATTTCGTGACCATTGTTACCTGTTTGGCTCGATGGAGTTCGACGCTGTTCGAATTGCCATGAAGCCGATTATCCGACAACCGTCCATAGCATTGCACGAAAAGGCCGGGCGCCAGAAGGCAACCCGGCCCTACGCCGCGACGGCTGGTACCCACCCGTCTTGCGGCGACGGCGGCGGTGGGAGCCGCCGCAGTCCTCAAGGTGCTCGATCAGGCGCGCGGCGCGAGCGCGAAGGCACGTACCGGGCTGCCGGTGCCACCGACGATCTTGAGCGGGGCGACGACCAGCACGGCACCGGTGGCCGGCAGCTTGTCGAGGTTGCACAGGCTGGCGAGGCCGTAGCTGCCGACTTCAAGCAGGAGGCTGTGGGTGGGGAACGGCGGATCCATCGCGACCGCGCTGCCGGCATCGGTGCCGACGCATTCGTTGCCGAAGCCGAGCACGCCGCGCTCGACCAGCAGGCGAACGCAATCGACGCTTGGTCCAGGCGTGTGCGGGCCATTTTCGTCGGCATTCAGGAAGGCTTCGGTCGAGGTGTTACGCGGATACCAGTCCGAGCGCATCAGCACCCAGGCGCCCCGCGGAATCTGGCCGTGCACTGCCTCCCATGCCTTCACGCCATCGGCGGTCAGCAGGTAATCCGGATTGGCCGCAACTTCCTTGGAGCAGTCGATGACCACGCAAGGCGCGACAAAGGACTGCGGCGACACGGTATCCGTCGTGCCCTGGGCGACATCCTTGCCGGAAATCCAGTGCGCCGGGGCATCAAAATGCGTACCGGTGTGCTCGCCCAGTTCCATCCAGCCCCATGCCCACCACGGGCCGTTGGCGTCGTAGCGCGAGATCTCGTGCATCTTGAACTTCGGCGTGTTCTTGGCGAAATCCGGCGGCAGGTACAGAACCGGCGTATCAGGCCCCAGCGGCGCGGTAAGGTCGACGATCTGGACCGCACCCGTGGCGATTGCCGACGCGAAATCCGCCAGCGTCTGGTTGGCTGTCATCTTGGCTCTCCTCCTCTTTGCCCGGTCCGGAAGGCCAGGTTTGCTTCAGCCTAATCAAGTCATATGCATTTGCAAATATTATTTTCGCGAGAATGCCAACGGCACCGGTATCCTTGAAGCTCGAATATCCCCGCATGCATGGTTCTGGTCGGTTTTGGCTGGCCAAGGGGCAGCTATGGCGATGCCAGCGGGCCAAGCTCAGCCCCAGCCAACCATCGCATAGTAACTTCTTTCAGCCCGCCAGGCAGGTGAAAACCTCCCGATCCGGAGCAAATTCGACAAGAATCCGAATTCCGGAGACTGCAATTTCACGCCGCCACCGACAGCTACGCAAGGCGTCGCTAAATCACCCAACCATCTGACTAAAAACATTTATTTCTCTTCTATACCCGCCAACCCCCCGAAATTTCGCGCCTTTCGACCTCGCTTTACAACCGAAAAATTTTGTGCGCTTATGATCAAATGATGGAGATAAGGAACCACCATCCCGCGACGACTTGACCAACGGGCACCAAGGCCTGAGACGAGCAAGCGGCCGCCATCATCCAAACAAGGGGAACGAACTGTGATGAACAAAACCAAGGGCCTGATGCTGGCCAGCCTGCTCGCGGCCACCGCATTTTCCACCTCGTCGGCAATGGCCGAGGACGCCGCATGCCCGGTCAAGATCGGCGGCGTGCTGTCACTGACCGGCTCGATGGGTGCCGTCGGCAAGAACATCGCCAGCAGCGCGCAACTCGCCATCGCAAACATCAATGAGGGCGGCGGCGTCAAGGGCTGCCAGGTCGAATTCGTGCTGCGCGACGATCAGGGCCAGCCCAATGTCGGCGTCGACGCGGCCAAGTTTCTCGTCGATGTCGAGGGAGTCAAGGCGCTGACGGCCAGCATCGGCAGTGGCGTCACCATCCCGATCCTGACCTCGGTGACCGCCCCTTCGCAAATTCCGCAGATCGCCTGCTGCGCCTCCGCCCCCGTTCTCACCACGCTCGCGCAGGAAGGCAAGACCGGCGGCTTCTTCTTCCGCACACAGCCAACGGTCAAGAACCTCGCCTATCCGCCGGCCAAGATCGCCGCCGAGCGCGGCTTCAAGCGCATCGCGGTCATCTACCTCAACAACGACTACGGCACGAGCCTGGAGAAGGATTTCAGGAAGGCGACGGAGAAGCTTGGCGGCGAAGTCGTGAAATCCGTTGCCTTCAACGAGAACCAGGCTTCCTATCGCGCCGAGGTTTCGGCCGCTCTCGCGGAAAAGCCTGACGCGATGTTCCTCGTCGCCTTCCCGCAGGACGGCGCGACCATCACCCGCGAGTGGATTTCGCTCGGCGGAACGCAGGACCTGATCCTCAACAACGCGCTGCGCAGCCCCGACTTCGTCAAGGCTGTGGGCGCCAAGTACCTGACCAAGGCCTTCGGCACCGACAACGCGTCGGTAGCCGGTCCCGAGATCGAAGCCTTCAAGCAGGCTTTCAACGCCGCCTACGGGATCAGCTCAGACGGCCCCGGCATCTACAGCGAATACGACGCCGTCATGATCCTCGGCCTCGCCATGAACATCGCACCCGACCTTTCCGGCGCCTCCATCCGCGACGCGGTCCGCAAGACGCAGGCCGCCGAGGGCGAAGTTATCGGCACTGGTCCGGCCGAGTTCAAGAAGGCGCTCGAGCTGATCAAGGCCGGCAAGCCGATCAAGTTCGTCGGCTCGCTCGGCGAGATTGAATTCGATGCTTATGGCGACATCAGCGGTCCAGCCCTGTCCTGGCATATCCAGGGCGACGAACTGATCATCGACAAGACCTATTCGAACGAGGATATGAAGAAGCTGTTCGCGGAAATCGAGGGCTGATCCTCGGGCGGGTTGGACCACTGGGCATGACGAACTACACCCTTTCCCATTGGGGCACCTACGAGGTCGAACCCCGTGGGAACGGTTTGCCCGCCCTGAAGCCGTTCAGGCGCGATCGGGACCCGAGCCCGATCGGCCTCTACCAGCTCGACCCGGCGCTCGACAGGCTCCGGGTCCGGCGCCCGGCCATACGCAAGAGCTGGCTCGATCATGGCCCGGGAGCAGCACCAGAGCGGCGCGGTATCGATCCCTTCGTCGAAGTGGAATGGGATCGCGCCCTTGATCTTGCCGCAGCCGAGATCGACCGGGTCCGCACCGCCCATGGCAATTCGTCGATCTTCGGCGGCTCCTATGGCTGGTCGAGTGCCGGCCGCTTCCACCACGCGCAAAGCCAGGTCCATCGCTTCCTGAATGCCGCCGGCGGCTATGTCCGGCATGTCGATTCCTACAGCCTGGGCGCGGCAAACGTCGTGCTGCCGCACATCGTGGCGAGCATGGACGAACTGATGGCCGGCCATTCCTCATGGGATACGCTGGCCGCGCATTGCGAGCTGTTCGTCAGCTTCGGCGGCGTGCCCGTCAAGAACTCCCAGATCAACGCCGGCGGCGTCGCCCTGCACGGCGTGCCGGCGGGTCTTGCCGGCATGCGCGCAGCCGGCACCCGCTTCGTCAATATCGGCCCGGTACGCGACAATTTCGGCGCGGTCGCCGATGCGGCGGAATGGATCGCCTGCCGGCCCAACACCGACACAGCCTTGATGCTGGCGCTGGCATGGGTGCTTCTAAGCGAAGGCCTGCACGACCAGGCATTCCTCGAACGCTGCTGCACGGGCTTCGACAACTTCGTCCCCTACCTCACCGGCGCGATCGACGGCACGCCCAAGACACCTGAATGGGCCGCAGCGATCAGCGGCGTGCCTGCCGGAACCATCGTCGATCTCGCGCGTCGCATGGCATCGTCGCGCACGATGCTCAATGTGTCATGGTCGATGCAGCGCGCCAGCCATGGCGAGCAGCCCTACTGGATGGTGGTGACGCTGGCGGCGATGCTCGGCCAGATCGGCACGCCGGGCGGCGGCTTCGGCGTCGGCTACGGCGCGGCAAATCTTGTCGGCAGCGCCCACACCCGCATCAAGGGCCCGACGCTGTCGCAGCTCAAGCCGGGCATTCCCGATTTCATCCCCGTCGCCCGCATCGCCGACATGCTGCTCAATCCCGGCGCGCCCTTCACCTACAATGGCAAGACGCAGAACTATCCCGACATCCACCTGATCTATTGGGCCGGCGGCAACCCGTTTCACCATCACCAGGACCTCAACCGCCTGCTCACTGCCTGGCAGAAGCCGGAAACGGTCATCGTCAACGAGCAGTACTGGACGCCGACGGCCAAGCGCGCCGACATCGTTTTGCCGGCTACGATCTCGCTCGAACGCGACGATATCGGCTCGGCAACGCTGGAAGCCTTCATCGTTGCGATGAAGCAGGCGGTGCCACCGGCCGGAGAAGCCCGCGACGACTATGCGATCTTCGCCGAACTGGCCGAGCGGCTCGGCTGCGGCGAAACCTTCTCCGAAGGGCTCGACGCCGCCGGCTGGCTGACGCGGCTCTATGAAGAATGCCGGCCGCTCAACCGCGCGCGCGGGCTCGACCTGCCCGACTTCGAGACCTTCTGGCGCGACGGGCTGATCGACCTCACCCCGCTCGACCGCCCCGTCACCATGCTCGCCGACTTCGTCGCCGATCCGGACAGCAAGCCGCTTGGCACACCGTCGGGCAAGATCGAGATCTTCTCGCAGCGTATCGCCGGCTTCGGCCTGGATGACTGCCCCGGCCATGCCACATGGATGGAACCGGCGGAGTGGCTGGGCGACGAACTCACGGCCAAGTTTCCACTGCACCTTCTGACCGACCAGCCGGCGCGCCGGCTGCACAGCCAGCTCGACGCCAGTCCCTACAGCGCCGGTGGCAAGTCTAATGGCCGCGAGCTTGTCTACATGAACCCGGGGGATGCCACGCAGCGCGGGCTCGGCGAAGGCCAGATCGTCGAACTTTTCAACGATCGTGGCCGCTGCCTGGCAGCGGTGACGATCAGCAGCGACATCATGCCCGGCGTGGCGCGGCTCAACACCGGCGCATGGTTCGACCCAGACCCTGAGACCGGGCTTGAAAAGCACGGCAACCCGAACGTGCTGACGCTCGATGTGCCGGCGTCTAGCCTGTCGCAAGGCTGCAGCGCCCAGACCTGCCTGGTCGAGATCGCCGCCTTTGCCGGTCCGGTTCCACCTGTCACCGCCTTTTGCCTGCCGGAATTTGCGACATCATGACCACCGCACAGAACGCGCCGCACCAGCACATGCGAACGGTGTGGTGGCAAACCGCCAATCCGGCACCTTTGACCCAACCCTTATCGGGCACAAGCAAGGTCGACGTCGCGATCATCGGCGCCGGCTTCACCGGCCTGACCGCGGCACTCCACCTCGCACGGCGTGGCGCGCGAGTCGCCGTGCTCGAGGCCGAAACGATCGGCAGCGGCGCGAGCGGCCTCAACGCCGGTTTCGTCGTGCCGAATTTCGCCAAGGCCGACCCGGCGGCGGTGATCGCCAAGCTTGGCGCTGAACGCGGCCACAAGTTGCTCCAGATGATCGGCGGTGGCGCCGACCGCGTCTACGCGACCATCCGCGAAAACGGCATCGCCTGCGATGCCGAGCAGGTCGGCTGGATGCATGTCGCGCATTCGGAAAAGATGCTCGGCATCCTCGAACGCCGGGCGGAAGCCTGGCAGGCGATGGGCCGTCCGGTGCGCATGCTCGACGCCGCCGAGGCGCGCCGCCGCGCCAGCCTCAGGCATAACGCCGGAGCCCTCATCGACGAGAGCGGCGGCACGCTGCATCCGCTCAACTATGCCTATGGACTGGCAAGCGCTGCCATCAAGGCCGGTGCCTTCATCCACGAGCACGCGCCTGTCCGGGCCGTAGAGCGGTCGGGCAATGGCTGGCGGCTGACCAGCGGAAAAAGCACGGTCAACGCCGACACGGTCCTGCTGTGCACCAATGCCTCGGAGCAGGGTGCCGCCCGCCGCCTCGGCCGCATCGTCGTGCCGCTGCGCGTCTACCAGATCGCCACCGCCCCGCTCGACGAGGCAACGATGCGGCGCATTTCGCCGGAGCGGAACCCCGTTGCCGACACGCGCGCCAACCTCTTCACCTTCAGGCTCGACCGCGACAACCGGCTGATCAGCGGCGGCATGTCGATGCTTCCGCTCGGCGCCCAACCCCGCATGGCTGCGATGGTCGCCGGCCGCCTGCAGGCCGAATTGGGCCTGCCGCGCCTGCCCGTAGTCGAAAGCATCTGGCGCGGCACCGCCGCCATGACCACCGACTTCCTGCCGCATGTCTATGAATTCGGTCCGCGCTTCATCGGCGGCATCGGCTGCAACGGCCGTGGCATCGCCTTGACGGCAATGCTCGGCGAGGTGCTGGCCGACGCCGCGTCCGACACGCCGCGCGACGCATTGCCAATCCCGCAGGCATCGCCGCGCGCCTTGCCGTTTCGCAGCATTGCCGCGGCGGCCCCGTCGGTCGCCATCGCCCAGGCCAGATGGCAGGACCGGCGCCAGGGATTGTGATCGCCAGATACGGCGGCATATCTGTCTGGCCTCGCAAAGGAGCCGTTTTCAATGCTGATCCTCAACCGGCAGGCCGTCGCCGCCGCCTTGCCCATGGCCGACTGCATCGACGCGATGCGCATCGCACTCGCTGATTTCGCCACCGGTGGCTACAAGCTGTTTCCGCGCCAGCAGCTCAATGCCGGCCCCGGAGAGGTGTTGATGGGGCTGATGCCGACATTCTCGCAGGCTGGCGGCGAAAAGCTCTGGTGCCTGAAGGATGTGCTCGTCGCCCACGACAACGCGGCGCGCGGCCTCGACAATCACCAGGGCGCTGTGCTGCTCAACGACGGCGAGACCGGCCAGCTTCGAGCCGTGCTCGACGCCACCGAAATCACCGCCCGCCGCACCGCCGCGACTTCAGCCGTGGCAACGGCGGCACTGGCCCGGCCCGACGCGAGGACCGTCGCCATCCTCGGCACGGGAACGCAGGCCGAGACGCATATCGAAGCGCTGCGCCATGTCATCCCAGATGCTGCCTTCGTGCTCTGGGGCCGCTCACGCGACAAGGTCGTGGAGCTTGCCGGCAAAAGTGGCGCCGAGACGGCCGACAGCGCTCGGGCTGCGGTCGCCGACGCTGACGTGATCTGCACGCTGACCGGCTCGAAGGAACCTATCGTCGAGCTCCACTGGCTGAAGCCGGGCTGTCACATCAACGCCGTCGGTTCCAGCAACCGCATGGCGCGCGAGCTTGGCGACGACATCGTTGCCGCTTCGGCGTTCTTTGTCGATTCGCGCAGCCAGGCCGCGGTCGAGTGTGGCGAACTGCTGCAGCCGCTCGAACGCGGCGTGATCGGCCCCGATCATGCCCGCGCCGAACTCGGCGAGGTTCTGGCCGGCCTGCGTCCCGGGCGGTCGTCAGCCCAGGAACTCACGGTGTTCAAGTCGCTCGGCATCGCCGTGGAGGACGCTGCGGCAGCAATTCGAGCCGTGAAGAACGCGATCGACAAGGGCCTTGGCCAAAGGGTCGCCTGGTAGGGCCCCTGCAGCAAACAGTTCACACGCGTCGTGCCGGCTTGATACCGCGCGGCGCGATTTCTATGCTATGGGCAGATCCATCGTTTGATCAAAAGAGGAAGCTGGATGAGCGTCGATTTCCTGGAGCCTGTTTCGTCGCGCTCGACGATTCAGGACGGTATCTATCGCCAGCTGCGCAAGGCGCTGATGTCGGGCCATTTCGACCCCGGCCAGACGCTGACAATCGCCATGCTGTCCGACACGTTCAAGACCAGCCACATGCCGGTGCGCGAGGCGCTGCGTCGCCTGATCGCCGAGAACGCGCTGGTGGTGCTGACCACCGGATCGGCGCAGGTGCCGACCGTCAGCCTGGCGGCTCTGGACGACCTTTGCCTGACGCGCATCGCGCTGGAAACGCTTGCGGCCAAGCTCGCCACCGAACGCTCGACGCCGGCCGACCGAAAGACCTTCCGGCATCTCGTCGAGGAGCATGAGGCCGCCGCCAACGACAGAAATCTCGAATTGATGCTGGCGCGGAACCAGGAGCTGCATTTCGCCGTCTACGACTGCTGCGGCTCGCCCGTCATCACCCAGTTCATCCAGAGCCTGTGGCTCCGGTTCGGCCCGTATATGCGCATGCTGTCGGGCCACATCGAGCCGGTGCTGGTCTCCGGCAAGTACCAGCCGAGCTCGCATCACCGCGACCTGATCGAGGCGATGGATGCAGGCGACGCCCGTGCCGCCGCCAAGGCGATCAAGGGCGACATCGAGACGACGCAAGCCCTGCTGCGCCGCCTGTGCAAGGAAGCCGTCGAGACGAACTGACAGGCCGGCGCTAGTGCCGGCCTTTCAAGCCTGACTCTCAGGCGGCGTGACGCGAGGTGACCGGCTGCTCGCCGATCAGGCCGCGCGGCCGCAGCAGCAGCACCAGCACCAGCGCCAGGCCGATGATCATCGCTTGGGCCGCGCCGCCATAGATCTGGAGCTGCTCCGGCAACATCTTCGACGACGCCGCACCGATGGCGCTCCAGATGCCCCAGACAACGATCGCGCCGAGGATGGCGCCACGATTGTTGCCGCTGCCGCCGATGATCAGCATCGTCCAGATCTGGAAGGTCAGGATCGGCAGGAAGTCGAACGGGCTAACGAAGCCGATGAAGCTGGCATAGAGCGCACCGGCAAGCCCCATCAGCGTCGAGCCGATGACGAACGCCTGCAGGCGGAAGCTGCGGGTGTTCTTGCCCAGCGTTTCGGCGGCAACCTCGTCCTCGCGGATGGCCTTGAGCACGCGTCCCCATGGCGAACGCGCGATGCGCTCGAGGGCGACATAAGCGATAGCGAGGATCACCACGACGACGGCCAGGTAGCCGAAATTGTTGGCGAGCGGCGCCGCAAACAGCCCGCGGAACGGATTGGGGATCGAGGCGATGCCCATCGTGCCGCCGGTCAAGGCTTCGAAGTTGGTCGCCACCAACTGGATGGTGACGGCGATGCCGAAGGTGGCGACGGCAAGGTAGTCGCCGCGCAGCCGGACCGTCGCCAGACCGGTGATGAGCGCCGCAAGTGCTGCGGCGGCCATCGCGCCGACCAGGCCAACGATCCAGGGCAGTTCGAAATTGCCGAGCAGTTCCGGACGCGCCGGCGCTGTCAGGATCGCGAAGGTGTAGGCGCCGATGGCATAGAAGCCGACGATACCGGCATTGAACAGGCCGGTGCCGCCCCATTGCAGGTTGAGCCCAAGCGTCGCGATGCCGAGGATCAGCGCAACGGTGAGGAAGAATACGAGATACGAAACAAATCCGATCATCTGAGCCTCACACGCGTGCCGACCTGGAGAACAGACCCTGCGGCCTGAGGTAGAGGATGATGAGCAGCAGGCCGAAGGGCACCGCCGCCTTGTAGCCGGTCGGGATGACCAGCGCCGACAGGCTTTCGGCGAGGCCGACGATCAGGCCGCCGGCGACCGCGCCGAACAGGCTGCCGGTGCCGCCGAGGATCGCCGCCGTGAACAGCGCCAAAAGCATGTTGAAGCCCATCTCCGGACGAATCTGCACCGTCAGCCCGGCAAACACGCCGGCAATGGCGGCAAGCGCTCCGCTCAGCATCCAGGTCCAGCGCACCACCTTGGCGATGTCGATGCCGCAGACCTGCGACAGGGCCGGGTTCTCGGCCATCGAACGCATGGCGACGCCGATGCGGCTGAACTTCAGGAACAGGTGCAGCGCCACCACCAGCGCCACCGTCAGCACCAGGACGAGCACCTGGTCGGGCATCAGCCTGACATTGGGCAAGACCTCGAGCGAGATCTGCAGTTCCTGGCTGTAGTAATGCGCATCCGCACCCCAGACGAAGAGCACAAGATTGCGCAGGATCAGCGCAATGCCGAAGCTGGCGAAAACCAGCGTCAAGCTGCTGGCGCGACGCTTCCTGAGCTTGGAGAAAACGAGCGCGTCGGCGGCAACGGCGATCAGCCCGGTACCGACGCAGGAGACGACGATGGCAACGAGCAGCGGCCAGCCAAAGGAGAAGGGACCGATTGCGGGGCCGGCAGGCAGGAACGCCACCACCGCAAATGCCAGGTAGGCGCCCCAGGTCAGCATTTCGGCATGGGCGAAATTGGCGAATTTCAGCATATGCGCGCACAGCGAATAGCCGATTGCCCCGAGCGCGAGGATACCGCCGGTCAAGAGACCGTCGGCGATGGCTTGTCCGATCATGATTTCCTCCGGAAGCCCAGGAATGCTTCGGCAATGGCGTCGTTGTCGAGCAGGTCGGTCGCCGTCCCCGTCATGTGGTTGCGGCCTTCGACCAGGACATAGGCACGGTCGGAAACCCGAAGTGCCGCCTTGGCGTTCTGCTCCACCATCAGCACCGCGACGCCGCTCTTGGCGAGGCGGCGCAGGTCGTCGAGCACCTCGTGGACGATCTTGGGGGCCAGGCCCGCCGTCGGCTCGTCGAGCATGATGACGCGCGGATCGGTCATCAGAGCGCGCGCCACCGCGAGCATCTGGCGCTGGCCGCCGGAGAGCACGTTGGCTGCGGCGCGACGACGGTCGGCCAGCGCCGGAAAATGCTCGAAGGCGCGCTGCACGCGTTCGCGCAGCACCGAACGCGGCAAGGTGTGGCCGCCGCTGATCAGATTGTCCTCGATCGACAGCGAGGAAAAGACGTTGCTGGTCTGCGGCACGAAACCGACGCCCGCGGCGATGATCTCATGGGTCGGCAGGCCCGAGATACGCTTGCCGCCAAGCTTGACCTCGCCACCCTCGACCAGCACCAGGCCGGCGAGCGCCTTGAGGAAGGTCGACTTGCCAGCACCGTTCGGGCCGATCAGCGTGACAAGTTCGCCAGCATCGATGGTGACCGAGATGTCGAAGACGATCGGCATGCCGGGGATGTAGCTGGCGCGCAGGTTGCGCGCTTCGCAGACGGGCGCGCTCATGCCAGTTCTCCCACCGTTACGTCACCGAGATAGGCGTCGACGACGCGCTGCTCCTTCATCACGCCGGCCGGGTCGCCTTCGAAGATCACCCGTCCCTGCGCCATCACCACGATGTGGCGGCAGATGCGCATCACCATGTCCATGTTGTGCTCGACGATGAGGAAGGCGACACCGCGCTCGTTGAGCGCCACGATCTTGTCGATCAGCGTTTCGATGAGTGTCGGGTTGACGCCCGCCGTCGGTTCGTCGAGCAGGATGAGCGGCGGGTCGACCATCATGACGCGGGCAAGCTCGAGCAGTTTCTGCTGGCCGCCCGAAAGCACGCCGGCAAGGTCGCGCGCCTTATCGGCGAGACCGGTGAAGGCAAGCACCTCCATCGCCCGTTCACGGGCGCGGCGTTCCTCGCTGGCCACCAGCCCGCCGCGGAACCAGTTGTTCCAGAATTTCTCGCCCGACTGGTCGGTTGCCGACAGCATGACGTTTTCGAGCACCGACATCTCGGGAAACGGCCGCGGGATCTGGAAGGTCCGCGCCAGGCCGGCGCGGAAGATCTTGTCGGGCCTGAGGCATGAAATGCGTTGGCCGCCGAAGATCACCTCGCCGGCACTCGGCTGGACTTCGCCGGCGATGAGGCCGAACAGCGTGCTCTTGCCCGCGCCGTTGGGGCCGATCAGGCCAGTGATCTGGCCCGCCTTGACCGCTATGTCGACACCGTCCACCGCCTTGAGCGCGCCAAAGCTCCTGGAGAGGCCCCGGGTCTGCAGGATGACATCGCCGGTCTGTGTCATGCACTGCCCCGCTTTGCTTCGCTGGCCGGCGCTCCGTCGCGCCCGTCCCAGAGATTGTTGAAGAACCTGGACAGCCGGTCCATGCCTTCGTCCAGCCGCTCCAGGCTCTCGGAGCCGAAGCAGACGCGAAGATGGCCTTCGCCCGATTGACCGTAGAAGCTGCCGGCCTCGACGACCACATCTGCCTCGTCGAGGATCCTTTCCGCAAGCGCCTGAGACGGAATGCCGAAGGCCGAGATGTCGGGAAAGGCGTAGATCGCGCCTTGCGGTGACGGGCATTTCACGCCCGGCATCTGGTTCAGGCGGCGGACGACGAGATCGCGCTTCTGGCGGTCATGGTCGACAAGTTCGGCAAGCACTTCGGAAGGGCCGGTGATCGCAGCACGACCACCGGCCTGGATAAATGTATTGACGTGGGTGGCGTCGTTGGCGGTGATCTTGAGCAGCCCGGGCATCGCCCAGGCGGGTGCGACCATGTAGCCGAGACGCCACCCATCCATGGCAAAGGATTTGGTGAATGCAAATGCTGTGATGGTGCGCTCGGCCATGCCGGGCAGTGCGCCAATGGAGATATGCTCGCGGCCGTCATAGACCATGTCTTCATAGACCTCGTCGGAAATGAGGAGCAGGTCGCGCCGGATCGCCAGTTCGGCAAGACCTTCGAGCTCGGTGCGCGAGTAGACGCGGCCGGTCGGGTTGACCGGATTGACCAGCACGATCATCCGGGTGCGCTCGGTGATGGCGGCCTCGATCAGTTCTGGCTTGAGCGCGAAATCGTCGGCGGCATCCAGCGTCACGAACACCGGCTTGGCGCCGGCCAGCTCGATCTTGCCGATATGCTGGGGGTAGAACGGGTCGAGCAGGATCGCCTCGTCGCCCGGATCGAGCAAGGCCAGGAACGCCGCGAACGAGGCGTGCGTCAGCCCGTTGGTGACCAGGATGTCCGCCGGGGTCACATCCATGCGGTTCTGGTTGCGCAGCTTTTCGGCCAGCGCGGCGCGGAAGCTCGCCGTGCCCTTGAGGTCGCTGTAGTGGACGTCGCCGGCCAGGATCGCCGTGATCGTCGCTTGCTTGATGTGCTCGGGCGTATCGGCGGCCGGGCGGCCAAGCTCGAGATGGATGAGGTCACGCCCGCTGCCGGCAAGTGCCGCCGCCTTCTGGTACATGCCGAATGATTTCTGTGGCGTCTCGGAGATACGCCGCGCGACCCGCTTCATTGTTCCACCTGGCTGATGTTTGCCGCAGCGCCGGCCTGGCGGCGCGCGATCACTTCGATCTCGACCTTGATCTCCTCGACGGGGAAACCGCAGATGATGGTCGTGTTGGTCGGGCGCGGGTCGGCGAAGGTCGCGCCGAGCACGCGCGAGACGGCCATGACGTCGTCGCGGCTGGCGAGGTAGACGCGCACCGAAACGATGTCGCGCAAGCCGGAGCCTGCTTCCGCCAATGCCGCTGCGATGATGTCGAGCGCGCGCCGCGCCTGGGCTTCAGCCTCGGGCGCGAAGCCGCCAATGGCCGGATCATGGCCGGCCGTGCCTGAAACGAAGATCCAGTCGCCGTCGACAAGCGCCCGGGAATAGCCCGCGAGCTCCTCGAATGGAGAGCCGGAGTAGATCGCTTTTCTTGTCATCGGCGCCTCTGCAATATACGCTCATTTGATCAAACCATCAGCGTGATAACGCAAGTTCGCGGTGAGATCAACCGCCTCTAGACGGCGTGGGAATTTTGGGTCGATGGACGGAAGGCATAATGCGTGAACAGTCAGGGACTGGACGCCGGGTCGATCGGATCGCAGGCCAACATGAACCGCCACAGCAGTCACTTGCGCGTGACCCACGCCGATTCCGCGTAACAAAACCACATCCATCTCCGTATCCTGTGCTGGCGGGCATCGTTCGGCTTGGCCGAGCGGGCCTAGACGTGTCTCAAGGGACGCGGCCAGGAACGAACTGGAGCAGTTGGATGACACGGGACATTTCGAGAGCAAGAAAGATAGCCGTTAGGCCGGTATTCTGGCTGTCAGCCGCGGTCGCCGCATTTGGCGCCTGGGCCCTGGCGACACCGAGTGCGGCGCAGGAGGGGATAAAGATTCCGGCTCCCGCGCTCGACGCGCCGGCGCAAGGCAACTCGGAAGTGGCGGTGCTGGCCGGCGGCTGCTTCTGGGGCGTGCAGGGTGTGTTCCAGCACGTCGAGGGCGTCGCGAACGCCGTGTCAGGCTATGCCGGCGGCGACAAGCAGACGGCGCAATATAGCGTCGTCGGCAGCGGCTCGACCGGTCATGCGGAATCGGTCAGGATCACCTTCGACCCGCACAAGATCAGCTATGGCCGGATCCTGCAGATCTACTTCTCCGTCGCGCATGATCCGACGGAGCTCAACCGCCAGGGTCCCGACACCGGCCCCCAATACCGCTCGACGATCTTCCCGGTCGACGCCGAACAGGCAAAGGTCGCCAAGGCCTACGTTGCCCAGCTCGACAATGCCAAGGTCTTTGACGCCGCCATCGCGACGACGATCGAACCTGGCCATGCCTTCTACAAGGCCGAGGACTATCACCAGGATTTCCTGACCCTGAACCCGACTTACCCCTACATCGTCTACAACGACCTGCCGAAGATCGAGAACCTCAAGCGCCTGTTCCCGGAACGCTACCGCAGCGACCCGGTGCTGGTCTCGGAGGCCAGGGCGTCCAACTGATCGCGTCAGCGCTGGCCCGCGACGCGGCAGCACCGAGAAATCCCAAATGGCTCCCGCTTGAGCGGGGCCTGCCGGCAAATCTCAGGCCTGGGCCGGGAACCAGGCGCCAGAGCCGCCGTGGCTGAGACGTGGCGACGCAATCGCGCCGTGGATGCGTGAAACGAGCGACGCGTCATGGCCGCCGATGACTGCGCGCCAGTTGTCGCCCTGCAGCATGGCGAAGACGGCCGCGACGGGCTCGATGCCGGCCGTGCGCAGCAGGCGCAACACCGCCAGCATCGAAGTGCCGGAGCTTATGACATCATCGACGACCAGCACCCGCTTGCCCTGAAGCAGCGGCAGCATGCGCGGATCGAGATAGAGCCGCTTTGCGTGATCCGGGCTGGTGATCGAGCTCATTGGCTCGGACAGATCCTCGCTGTACCAGAACTTTTTCGACGTCCCGAGCGCCACCATGCGCTCATGGCCCAGACGCCGCGCGACGCCATTGGCAAGCGGCAGGCCGAGCGTCGGCACGCCGATGACGACGTCGGGGGCGTAGGCCCGAGCATGCGCGGCCATCGCGTCCGACAGCGCATCCTCCACAGTGAAGCTCGCCTGGTTGACGATCATCGAGGCCACCGCCCGGCTGCCGTCGCCAGGCAGGATCCGAACAGGCAGCGCAATCTGGCGTCCATCCGGCAGCACCGCCGGATAGAGGTCGCGGAAGCCCTCGGCAGGCGCCGTATCGAACGTGCCCTCGGGATAGACTGTCTGCCAGAATTGATGCGGAGCGAGTGGCACAACGGGCCTTTCTGTTGCAGAAGGGGACATGCGGCGCCGATGGTCCTGGGCGCCTGAGATTGCGGAACCGGGCCGAACGGAGTTTGCGTGATGACATCGACGGCCGGGCACGACAAGGGCGAAATCGCATTGCTGACGGCCTTGCGCCGCGACATCCACGCCCATCCCGAGCTCGGCTTCGAGGAGGTGCGCACCTCTGCAATCGTGCAAAAGATGCTGGCCGAGGCCGGGATTGCCATGCAGACGGGTCTCGGCAAGACCGGCGTCGTCGGAACGCTCAAGATTGGCGACGGCTCACGGCGGATCGCCCTGCGCGCCGACATGGATGCGCTCGCCATGCCCGAAATGGCCGAGGATCGCGCCTACAAGTCAACCATCGAGGGCAAGATGCATGCCTGCGGCCATGACGGCCACACCGTCATGCTGCTGGGCGCGGCGCGCGAGCTCGCCCGCCGCAAGAATTTTTCCGGCACGGTGCACTTCATCTTCCAGCCGGCCGAGGAAGGTCGCGGCGGCGCAAAAGCAATGATCGCCGACGGCTTCTTCAAGCAGTTCCCGGTCGATGCGGTCTATGGGTTGCACAACATGCCTGGCATCGCGCCCGACAGCATGGCGGTGGTCGCCGGTCCGCAGCTCGCGTCGTCCGACCGCTGGACCGTCACCTTCAAGGGTATCGGCACCCATGGCGCCAAGCCGCATCTCGGCCGCGACGCCATGACTGCGGCCGGCCAGTTCCTGACGGCACTTCACACCATCGTCGCGCGCCGGGTCGACCCGCTGCAGCCGGCGGTGGTCAGCGCCTGCGCCATGGAAGCCGGCAGCTTCGAGGCGCTCAACGTCATTCCCGACCTGGTCAAGATCGGCGGCACGTCGCGCGCCTATTCGGCCGCCGTGCGCGACCAGTTGGAAGAAGAGATCGGCGCGCTGGCCGAGGGCTCGGCGCGGCTCTACGGCATCGAGGCGGAGTACCGCTATTTCAGGCAGATGCCGCCCGTCGTGAACGACCGCGACGCCACGCGCCGGGCGCTGGCGGCGGCACAGGCGGCACTCGGTGTCGACAAGGTCATGACCGAGTTCCCGCCCTCGACCGCCGGCGACGACTTCGCCATGTTCTCCCAGGAGGTGCCAGGCGCCTATGTCTGGCTCGGCAACGGCCCCGCCGTCGACGGCGCCCTGCACCACAACAGCCGCTACGACTTCAACGACGATGCACTGGCGAGTGGGGTGAAATTCTGGACGACGCTGGTCGAGCAGGAGCTGGCGGCGTAGAGGCTCGTCAACCGGTGCGCTGAAAGCCCCTCTCCGGTTCGGTACGCGAACCACCTCTCCCCACTTCGTGGGGCGAGGAAACGCTCATCTCGCAGGGCGCGGCCTCTCAGGATTTGGGTTCCTCGCCCCCACAAAGTGGGGGCGAGGTGGCACGGCAAAGCCGTGACGGAGGGGCCTTCCCTTCTGCTATGAGGGTTCTACTCCGCCTTCAGCCTGTCATAGAGCAGCTTCAGCACCGCGGCGCTCTCGACCTTAAGCGCCACCGAAACCGACGCGCCGTCTTCGGCAACTGTCAGCGCCCCGGCGTCGCGGGTGGTGCCGGTGTCGACCGCAAGCTTCAGCGTCTCACAAGTGAACAGTCCCTCGTCCAGCGCCAGCAGCATGACGCAGGGGTCGTGCAGCGGCCGGCTCTCGCCACCTGTGGTCGACTGGAAATAGGCCTCGATCAGCGAACCCGAAGCCACAGCCGCCGGCACGCCGGAGTTCTGCAACATCGCGGTGTCGTAGCGCGTGGCGCGCACCTTGCGGGTGACGTCGAGCGGGATCAGCGTGAAGTCGAGCCCGGCAGCGAATACGATCTCGGCTGCCTCCGGATCGGCGGCGATGTTGAACTCGGCGCGCGGGCCGATGTTGCCCGGCTCGTAAACCGCACCGCCCATGGCGATGACACGGCCGATGCGTCGGGCAGCCCCGGGATGTTCGGTGACAAGCCGGGCGATGTTGGTGAGCGGGCCCAGCGCCAGGATGTCGATGGTGCCGGCTTCCGCTGCCTGCAGCGTATCGCGCAACCAGGTCACGGCATCACCGGCCACGGGCTTCGCCAGCGGGTCGGGGAAGGCGACGCCGCCGAGGCCGTCATTGCCGTGGATGTCGGCGGTGTCGAAGCCTTTTCGCGACAGGGGACCGGCGGCGCCGGCGACCACCGGCACGTCGACACGGCCTTCGAGCGCCAGGATGCGGCCGGCATTGCGCGTCGTCGTTGCGATGCCGATGTTGCCGGCGACGGTGGTGATGCCGATGACGTCGAACTCGGCCGACTTCAGCGCCAAAAGGATCGCCACCGCATCGTCGATGCCGGGATCGGTGTCGATGATCACCTTGCGGGTGGGGTTCTGCTGCATGCCGCGACCTTTCATTCCAAATCAAGTCCGACTGGCTTCACATCATCGCAACGGGGGAATCAAGCCGAAATGCTTGTCCCAGCGCCGCCCGACCGCTGTATGCTGGCACAGCGAAAACCGGTTCCGATTTCGACAACGATGCATTAGAGGCGGCACCATGACCAACACAGCTCCCTTGCCCGCCGATCTCCTCATCGAACCCGCCGACGAAATCCTGATCCGGCAGGACCTTGTGCTGACGGCACTCGGCAAGCGCGAGGCCGATCGCCTCGTCCAATTCGGCCGCGTGCTCGACGTGCACACCGGCACCTGGATGGACGATTGCGAGGTGGCGATCCGCGGCCGACGCATCGCCTATGTCGGCCCCGCCGGCAGCTTCCCGGGCACCGCGCGCGAAACAATCGACCGCACCCATCTGGCCGCCGTGCCGGGCTTCGGCGAGGTGCACAAGCACATCGAAAGCTCGCATCTGACGCCAGAGCATGAGGCGGCGCTGGTCATGCCGCGTGGCAACACCTGGACCTGCGAGGCGAGCCACGAATTCTCCAACGTCAACGGCCCCAACAATCTCGAATTCTGGCTGACGGCGCGCCGCGCCGGCTCGCCGATGAAGATCTTCCCGCTGCCCGGCTCGGCCGTGCCGCCGACGGCCTATGAAGGCGGCGGCGGCCATTTCGGCTATGCCGAGCAGGTCGGCTTCCTTGGCGAAAGCACGATGGTCGCCGGCCTCGACGAGGTCATGGACTGGCCTGCCGTCTGGAACCCCGAGAACCCGTCCTACGGCCGGCTCTGGGGCATGATCCAGGCGACCTTCGAGAAGCGCGGCGTGGTCGAAGGCCATGGCGCCGGCCTGCGCGACCTGGCCTCGATCAATGCCTTCGCCGCCGCCGGCCTGTCTTCCGACCATGAGGCCTGGACGCCCGAGGAAGCATGGGACAAGCTCAGGCGCGGCATCTTCATCGAGATCCGCCCCCATTCGATGCCCGACATCATCAAGGGCCTGCTTGAGCGCGGCCTGCGCGACTGGAGCCAGGTGGCGTTCGCCACCGACGACCGCAGCGCCTCCGACACGCTGAAGATGGGCGCGACCGACCACAATGTCCGGCTCGCCATCGAAAGCGGGCTTTCGCCCGAAATCGCCTACCAGTGCGTGTCGATCAACCCGGCGCGGCACATGCGGCTGACGCCCTTCGTCGGTTCCATCGCGCCCGGCCGCTTCGCCGACATGGTGCTGCTCGACAAGGCAGCGAGCGTGTCGATCGCGGAGGTCTGGGCCGACGGCGAGCAGGTTTCCGAAGGCAAGACTTTCACCGGTCACCTGCCTGATATCGACTGGCCCGACTGGGCGACCAAGACGGTCAATGTCGGCCGCAAGCTGACGGCCGGGGACTTCGCGATTGCCGCCGAACCGGGCCGCGAGACGATGCAGGCGGCCCTGCTGCGCCCGTTCCACTGGGACGACAATTTCATCACCACCGAGTTGCCGGTGGCGGATGGCGAGGTGCAGCGCGACAGCGACCGCAACATCACCAAGTTCGCCGTCGTCGACCGCTACTCGGGCAAGGGCCGGGTGGCCAAGATGTTCTGGCTTGGCTGCGGCCCGAAGACGCCCGACACGGCGGTGGGCTGCACGGTGGCGCACGACCAGCACAACATCTGGGTCGTCGGCTCGTCCGACGCCGCCATGGCCGAAGTGGTCAACCGCATCTCCGAAAATCAGGGCGGCTGGGCTTTGGTCACCGGGGGCAAGGTGGTGGCCGACGTGCATTACGAGGTCGGTGGTCTCATGACCAACCGCCCGGCCGAAGCGCTCGATGCCGAGATGGAAAAGCTCTACGCCGAGGCCAACAAGATCGACTGGCTCTACGAGCCGACATTCTCGCCGCGCTGGTTCCCCGGCTTCCCCGAGCGCCTGCAGTTCGCCACGCTGACCTGCGCGCCCTGGCGCTGGGTGCTGGTGGCGCCGACGGATGCCGTGCCGCAAGGGTTCGTCAACGTGCAAACGGGCGAAAGCCACAAGGTGGTCTGGTAGGGCGAAGCTTTAGGTGCGTCCTTCGAGGCTCGCCCGTTGGGCGAGCACCTCAGGATGAGGACAGTGGGTGCGATCTCCCCAAAAAACCCTCATGGTGAGCCTGTCGAACCATGAGGGACTTGGCGCCGGTGCCGAAGATTGTGCCTGGCGCCCTCGTGGTTCGACAGGCTCACCATGAGGGCTGCTGATACGGTTTCGCTCGAAAGCCCCCTCTCCGTCGAACCAGCGGACAACCAAGCTAGAGAACAACCAAGTCCGCGAAATCGGCGGCGCCGCCGCCCCTCATCCTGAGGTGCGAGCCCGCTAAACCTCCATCCAGTCGCGAAAACCATCGGCGGGCGAGCCTCGAAGGACGCACCCGCCAACCACCTCAGCCCTTGTCTTCCGCAAACGCCGCCAGGATGCGGGCCCAGGAGCGGATGCCTTTGCGGAAGCTTGTCAGGTCGTACTTTTCGTTCGGGCTGTGGATGCGGTTGTCGAAGCGGGCGAAGCCGATCAGCAGCGAATCCATGCCGAGCTTTTCCTTGAAGGCGGAGACGATCGGGATCGAGCCGCCGCTGCCGGCAACGGCCGCCTCGCGCTGCCATTCCTCGGTCAGCGCACTGAGCGCCTTGGTGAGAAAATCGCCGTCGATGGGCATCACGGTCGCGGCACTGGCGCCGTGGTCGATGAACTCGACCGAGCAATCGGCGGGAATGCGGGCGCGGACATGGGCGTGGAAGGCCTCGCGAATCTTCTGGGGATCCTGGCCGGCGACGAGACGGAACGAGATCTTGGATTGCGCCTTGGCCGGGATGACGGTCTTGAAGCCCTCTTCGGTGTAGCCGCCGATGATGCCGTGGATCTCGCAACTCGGGCGCGCCCAGACCTGTTCGAGCACGGAACGGCCGTTTTCGCCGGCGGGGATCGAGAGGCCAATGTCGCCCAGGAAACCCTTGTCGTCGAAAGGCAGGCGCTGCCACTGCGCCTTGATCGCCTCCGGCAATTCGCGCACGCCGTCGTAAAAGCCTTCGACGGCGACGCCGCCGTCAGGCGTACGCAGGCTCGAAACGATGTCGGACAGCACCTGCAGCGGGTTGCGCGCGGCGTTGCCGTAGATGCCCGAATGCAAGTCGCGGTTGGAGCAGGAGATGACGATCTCCTCCTTCAGCACGCCGCGCAGCATGGTGGTCACCGCAGGCGTCTCGGCATCCCACATGTCGGTGTCGCAGACCAGCACGACGTCGGCCTTGAGCTCGGCGCCCGTCGTGTCGAGGAAGGGTGGCAGGCTCGGGCTCGAAATCTCCTCCTCGCCCTCAAGCAGCACCGAGACCTGGATCGGCAGGCTGCCGGTGACGGCCTTCCAGGCGCGGCACGCCTCGACGAAGGTGAGCAGCTGGCCCTTGTCGTCGGAGGCGCCACGGGCAACGATATGGGTCTCGCCGTCGGGCTGCGGCACCAGCTTGGGCTCGAACGGATCGGAGTGCCACAGCGCCAGCGGGTCGACCGGCTGGACATCGTAGTGGCCGTAGAACAGAACGTGCGGCCCCTGCCCCGTGCGGTCATGGCCGACCACCATCGGGTGGCGCGCGGTCGGGCGCACCGACGCGTCGAAGCCGAGCTGCCCAAGCTCCTTCGTCAGCCATTCGGCGGCGCGCTTGCAGTCGGCGGCATGCGCCGGATCGGTGGAAACAGAGGGAATGCGGATCAGGTCGAACAGGCGCTCCAGGCTGCCGTCGATGTTGGCGTCGACATTGGCAAGCACCTCTTCGAGGCGTGCCGAGGCTTCTGATCTGTTCATGACTTTGTCCTTCTCTATCGTATCTTGATGCAATTCCGGACGGAAACCCGCGTCACAGTTTTCCTGGAATTGCTCTAGCCAGCAGCATCGATACGGGCCATCTCTGCCTTGAAGCTCTGCGCCACCTGCAGCGCGTCGCGCAGTACCTTCTTGCGTTCGAGGCTCAAGACCTCGCGGTCGCGCATCAGCCAGTCGCCGCCCACCATGACGTCGCGCACGTCGGTCGGCAGGGTGGCGAAGACCAGCGTCGAATAGATGTCGTAGACCGGCTGCTGGCGCGGCGACGACAGGCTGACGCGGATGACGTCGGCCTGCTTGCCCGCTTCGAGCGAGCCGACCTTGGCGTCCAGTCCCAGCACCTTGGCGCCATCGCGGGTGGCCATGCGCACGACGTCGACCGAGGCCATCGGCTTGCGGCTGTGGCCGAGCAGCTTTGCGAACATCGACACCGGCGCGAACTGCGAGAACAAGTCGAGCGTGTTGCCGCTCATCGCGCCATCGGTCGAGATGCCGACCGGGATGCCGGCCTTGCGCATCGCCTCTACGGGCGCGATGCCCCGCCCGGCCTTGCCGTTGGAGCGGGCATTGTGGGCGACGCAGACCTGGGCATGGGCCATGCGCTCAATGTCGGTTGCGTCGACATGCAGGCAGTGGGCGCAGATCAGGCCCTTGCGCAGCAGGCCGGCTTTCTCGACAACCTCGACCGGACGCATGCCGTGGGTTTTTTGGGCCCACTCCATCTCGGCGTCGCTCTCGGCGAGATGCATCTGCACGGGCACGTCAGGGTGATCTTCGGACCAGCGGGCGATGCGTTCCATCGTTGCCATGCCGGTCGAATAAGGCGCGTGCGGCGCAATCGACGGAATGACGCGCGCATGGCCCGCGAACTCGGCGACCAGCGCCTCGGTCAGCGCAAAACCTTCGTCGGCGTTCTTATGATCCGGCGGATCGAAGTCGGCGATGGTTTGGCCGAGCACGCCACGGATGCCGGCCTGAGCAACCACGCGGGCCACCTCGGTTTCGAAATAATACATGTCGGCAACCGTGGTGACGCCGCCTTCGATCAGTTCGAGCGCTGCAAGTGCCGTGCCGGCGCGCACCGCCTCGGGCCGAACGAACTTGCGCTCCAGCGGAAGGATGTAGCGGTAGAGCCGGTCGTCGACGTCTTCGCCGAGGCCGCGGAACAAAGTCATTGCCATATGGCAATGCGGGTTGACCATGCCGGGCATGACGAGATCACCGCCGGCATCGACCTGCTCGGCGCCGTCAATTACTGGCGCATCGCCAGAGCCTACGGCCTTGATGACGTCGCCCTCGACATGGATCCAGCCCTTGCCGATGACAGGCATGTCTTCGGTGCAGGGCAGGACGGTGGCGTTGGTGATGACTACCGACATGCGCCAGCCTCCAAGTTCGAGCCCGTTCTACCCCCACCCCTAGCCCCTCCCCACAAGGGGGAGGGGAACAGTTTCACCGCCGTTGCCACCACGCTCGTTGACGATTGGTGCCAGTCGCCGGCAACTCCCCCTGCCCCTTGTGGGGAGGGGTAAGGGGTGGGGGTACCCGAGCGCATAACTACTCCGGCTGCAGCACGCAGCACTGGTCGGGCACCGGCATCAGCTTGGCGGCGCTGCCCGGTTCGAGCGGGCTCGACAGCGCGCCATTGGCGATCAGCATGCCTGCCGCCGTATCGCTCTGGTACTGGTAGGCGCGGCCGAGATAGGTCCTGAGGCCGAGCGTCGCCGGAATGCCTTCGGCTTTGGGATCGGTGCTGACGGCCAGGCCATCCGCACGCGCAGCCAGCACGAACGCATCGGGGATCGCGCCGAAACGCTCCTGCGACAGCTTCAGCTGCGACCCGTCTGGCGTCGTTGCGGTCACGGTCTCGCCGTCGCGCGCCGACACCTTCATCGGCACCAGGTTCTCGAAGCCGACGAAGCGGGCGACAAACGCGTTGGCCGGGCGCTGGTACAACATCTCGGGCGTGTCGAACTGCATGATGCGGCCGGCATTCATGATGGCGACGCGGTCGGAGATCGAAAACGCCTCTTCCTGGTCATGGGTGACGTAGACCGAAGTGGTGCCATTGGCGCGCTGCAGCTGGCGGATCTCGACACGCATGTCGACGCGCAGCTTGGCGTCGAGATTGGACAGCGGCTCATCGAACATCAAAAGCGGCGGCTCGATGACCAGTGCACGCGCCAGCGCCACGCGCTGCTTCTGGCCGCCCGACAGCGCGCCCGGCAGGCGATCGGCGAGCGGCGACAGGCCGACGCGTTCGAGCATCGCTTTCGCGCGCTTCTCACGCTCGGCAGGGGCTATGCCGCGCTGCTTTAGGCCGAAGCCGACATTGTCGAGCACGGAAAGATGCGGGAACAGCGCATAGTTCTGGAACACCAGACCGATGTCGCGCTTGTAGGCCGGCAGCCGCGTCAGGTCCTTGTCGCCGAGGCGGATCGAGCCCGAGGTCGGCTCGAGGAAGCCGGCAATGAGCCGCAGCGTCGTTGTCTTGCCGCAGCCCGAGGCGCCGAGCAGCGAGACGAGCTCGCCTTTGCCAACCGACAGCGACAGGTCCTCCAGCACCTTGGTGGCGCCGTAGTGGGCGGTGAGGTTTTGGACGGTAAGTGCCTGGGTCATATGGTTCTACTTCGCAAGGAAGGTGAGGCCGAGCGTGCGCTCGACGATGGCCATGACTGCGACGGTCAGCAGCATCAGCAGCACCGAGACCGACGCGATCGTCGGATCGAAGAACTGCTCGACATGGGCGAGGATCTGGATCGGCAGCGTCGAGACGCCAGGACCGGTGAGGAACAGCGACGTCGACACGTCGTTGATCGAGGTGATGAAGGCCAGGATGAAGGCCGCGATCACACCCGAGCGGACATTGGGCAGGACGATGGTGAAGAAGGTTTTCACCGGCGGGCTGCCCAGGCTGACGGCGGCTTCCTCGATCGAGAAGTCGAACGACGCCAAGCTGGCCGAGACGACGCGCACGCAATAGGGCAGCACCAGCAGCATGTGGCCGACAAGCAGCGTCAAGAAGATCGGCGTGTCCATGCCCACGGCCACCGACTTGAGCAGCGAGAAGCCGAGCACGATCTCGGGCACCAGGATCGGCAGCACGAATACCGTCGACAGCCAGGTTGGCAGCTTGATGCGGTAGCGGTTGATGGCATAGGCCGCCGGGATGCCGATCAGCAGCGCCAGTCCGGTGGCCAGGAAGGCCAGCTCCAGGGAGGTTATGATGGTGCGCTTGAAGGCGCTGATCGCGAAGATGTTCTCGAACCAGCGCAGCGTCAGGCCTTGCGGCGGGAAGGTCAGGTAGGTGGTGTCGCTGACCGACGCGCCAAGCACGATGATCAGCGGCCCCATCAGAAAGATATAGACCAGGACGGTAAACAGGATCAGCAGGGGGTGGATGCGGCTGGTCATCATGTCGCCATCGGGTTGAGACGCCGCGCAACGCGGCTCATGGCAAGAACGACGGCGACAGTGATCACCACCATGATTGCTGCGATTGTCGATGCGCCGACCCAGTCGAACGACACCATGGCGCGCTGGTACATCAGCGTGCCCATCACCATCTGGCGCTCGCCGCCGAGCAGCTGCGGCGTGGCATAAGCGGTGAACGAACCGGTGAAGACGAGCACCGCGCCGACGATGAGGCCGGGCACGGCCAGCGGCAGGATGACCTGCCGGAACGTGGCAGCCGGCGTGGCGCCAAGCGACGACGAGGCCTGGACGACGTCGTCAGGAATGTTCTCCAGCACGCCGACAAGCGTCAGGATCATCAGTGGCACGAACAGGTAGACCATGGCGACGATGACCGAGCCTTGGGTGTAGAGCATCGACAGCGGCTCGCTGATGGCGCCGATGCCGACCAGGAAGTTGTTGAGGATGCCGTTCTTGCCGAGGATGATCAGCCAGGCGAAGGAGCGGACGACGACGCCCGTCAGCAGCGGAAACACCGCGGCAATGATCAAGAGGCTCTTCAGCTTGCCCGGCGACTTCGACACGACATAGGCGGTGAGGAAGCCGACGACGAGCGAGATGGCGGTGGTCGCCAGCGATATCTCGATGGTGCGCCAAAGCACGGTGCGGCGGAAGCCGCTGTTGAAGAAGGCGATGTAGGGCGCGAAGATGCCGCCGTCCTCGCCGAAGGTCGTGGCGATGGTGGCCGCGACCGGCAGCACCAAAAACACCAATACGGCCAGTGTAGCCGGCCCTGCGAGCCACCATCCGGCAAAGCGTTTCAACATGAAATCTCTTCCAGTTTCCGCGGACAGATGGCGTCCGGGACATCTTGTTGCGGCGTGCTACCCTTCATCGGGCGGCCGCGAAAGGCGCAGAATGCCGCAAGGGCTGTGACAGCGGCAATAAAATGCCTGGGGCGTGGCCCCAGGCACACAATGGCGGGCGGGAAAGCCATGCCTTCCCGCCCCAATCGCAGTTACATGCCGAACACTTCATTCCAGCGATCAACCCAGTCGGTCTTGGCCGCATTGAGCTTCTCGTAATCGACCTGCTTGAGCGAGGCGATCATGTCGGCGCCGTAGGTCCACAGCTTGGCCTGCTCGGGCGTCAGTGTGACGGCCTTGACGACCGGCGCATCGACGCCGTTCTCGGCGGTCTTCTGCTGCACTTCCTGGGACAGTACGAAGTTGATGAACTCGTGCGCGAGTTCGACGTTGGCAGCGCCCTTGGGGATGTTGATGGTGTTCAGCGTGGCGATGGCGCCGTCCGAGAGGTTGGCCCAGGCAGCGGTCGGCACGGCGGCCTGGATCTGGGCGAGCGTGAAGTCCTGGGCGACAGAGGCCGAAATCTCGCCGGTCGAGAACAGGTTCACCAGCTCGGAGCCGGTGTTGTAGTTCTTGACGACATTCGGCTTCAGCGCCTCGATCGCCTTGAAGGCACCGTCGGTATCGGTGAAGGGATCGACGCCGGCATGGGTGCCGGCGATCATCACGGCCATCGGGCCGGCGGTGGTGGTGATGCCCGGCAGCGACAGCGACGCCTTGAAATCTTCCTTCCACAGGTCGTTCCAGGAGGTGACCGGCGCCTTGACCTTGGCGGTGTCATAGATCACGCCGACGCGGCCGATCGTGTAGGCCGGACCGAACTCGCCCTGCGGTGCCTTGGCGAGATCGTAGAGGCCTTCGAGGTTCGGCACCTTCGACTTGTCGATCGGCTGGAACAGGCCTTCCTTGATGCCGATCTGCGAATAGGCGTCGGTGAAGTAGGCGACGTCGACGCCTTCGCCGTTGCGGATCTTGATCTTGTTGAGGCGGTCGGCGTTGTTGCCGGTCTCGAACACGATCTCGCAGCCGCACTTCTCCTTGAACGGCTTGACGATGTACTCGTCGAGCTTGTCACCGTTGAAGCCCCACCAGGAGATGGTCAGGGTCTTGCCCTGGGCGAGCGCCGGCGCGGCGACAAGGGTCGTCGCGAGGCCGGCAACGCCAGCCGCGAGAAGGGTGTGAAGTCGTGTCATGGAAAGCCTCTGTTGTTTGACGCCCTGGCACCTAGGGGCGCACGGAGGGACAATTCAGCCTATTTTCGTGACAGCTAAGGTGCAACTCCAAATGTTGTGCAACGCACATCATAATCTGCCGCATCCTGAGGCGGACAGGCGTTTTCGCGCGACCTCTTGGGCTATTCACGTACCATCGCCGCCTTGCCGCCGCAGGTTGTGAAATGTGAAAGAGCCGGGATATGGTGCCGCGGTATGACCCAGCCTTACGCCCTTGCCAACCAATCGGCCCAGGACAGCGACACCGGCCCGCGCGTGTCCGTGGTGATGACCGTCTACAACGACCTGCGCTTTTTCGATGCTGCGGTCGATAGCGTCCTCGCCCAGGATTTTCGTGACCTTGAACTCGTCGTCGTCGACGACGGTACCGGCCAGACGGAGCTGTTCGACAGCGTCGCCCGTCGCGATCCCCGCATCCGCCTGGTGATCAATCCGACCAACATCGGCACTGCCGCCGCGGCCAATCGCGGCATCGAAGCCTCGCGCGCCGACATCATCGTAAGGCTCGACGCCGACGACATTTCCGAGCCGGATCGCATCGGGCGCTTGGTGGCGGCCCTCGATGAAGATCCCGAGCTCGGGCTGGTTGGCAGCGCCGTGACGTTGATCGACGAAAACGGCCGGGCACTGCAGGTGCGCCCCATGCCGCTGACCGATGTCGACGTGCGCTGGACGATCCTGTTCCAGTGTCCGTTCTATCATTCGACGGTCGCCTTTCGCCGCAGCTGCTACGAGTCAGCAGGACGCTACAGGCCGGAAGAGCTCGTCTCACAGGATCATTATCTGTGGTTCGAGATGCTGCCGCATTGCCGCATGCGCAACCTCGCCGAGCCGTTGACTCGCTACCGCATCAATTCGCAAGGCCTGACAGCCACCAACGCCGTCAGGCCGCGCAACCGCACGCATCGCATCCGTGAAGCGCTGTGGCCAAGGATCGGTCTGACATACGACCTCTATGACGATGCGCTGGCGCTCGAGATCGCCAACTTCCTCAACGGTGGCGATATCGCCAAAGAGCGGCGGACTGCTGCTTATGCTAAGATGTTGACGGTACTGAAGGCGTTCCTGAAGGCCGAGCAGCCCTTTGCGCGCGCCGCCGATGCCGAGGACCGGCGCCGGCTCGGCAAGATCGTCGTCTCCCGCATGCTCCGCAATCCGCCGGGCGGCATGCGCAGCAAACTTGCACTCTACGCACAATGCTTGCCGCTCGCTCCGGGCCGGACTATGGAGGCCGCGGCGAAGCGGCTGACGCGCCCGTTCAGGCAGCGCCGGCCGTAGCCGGTCGTTCCAGCGACCCGCTACACGATGAAGCGGATGGCGCGCTGGATCTCGAAGAAATCCTTGGCGCGGAAGCGCAGCGTGCGCGGGGCCGGATGCTCGACGCCGGGATACCAGCTGCCCCGATAGGCCTCGATCGGGGTGGTGTATTCGACGACCAGCTCGAAGCTGTCGGCGAGCTTCGGCAGGCAGGCCTTGAGGTCGCGCGACAGCGCCTCCTCGACGCCGGCGCGGATCGCCGCGACCGAGGCTTTCGGCGTCAGCGACCTGGTCGCCGGGCCAAAGCCCTCGCTGGTCGCCACGGTGCCGATGCGCGGCACAAGCAGCTTGGCCTCGGCGCACATGCCGGCATCGCCCGCAAGGAACGCCGAAGGCACGCCATAGCGCGCGGCGCACAGCGCATTGAGCGTGTATTCGGACGCCACCTCACCATTGATCAAAAGCCGCGACACCGTGCCGGTCAGCGTATGCGCCAGTGGATTTGTGTCGGTGCCGGCCTTGTTGTGGTAGCCGGTGTAGAGTGTTGCCGAAAAGCTGTCGTCGATGCCGAACATCATCATATCAGGGTGGCCGCTCCAGTCCCTGATGATGCTGACATAGGCCGGCAGCTTCGACAGGATCAGGTTGCGCCCGGTGGAATGCGCGTCCTTGACCAGCACTTCCTTGGCACCGGCGGCTTTCGCGCCCTCGCACGCCGCCACCAGCTCGTCGGTCATGTATTCACGGAACTCGTCATAGGCGGCATGCCCCTTGCGGGCCTCGTCCCAGACGGTGATGCCGGCGGTGCCTTCGATATCGGCGCTGATGAAAACTTTCATGATCGTTTCCTACGGTTTTTACAGAAGCTCGGACATCGACGACAACAGCCTGTCGATCTGGCCTGGAGAATGCTCGGAAAACACCGCCAGCCGCATGCTCGGCACGTCGGACGCGTCGGAATAGCCGCCCGGCTGCTGGACCCTGACGATGATGTCGCGCTCGGCAAGACGGTCGCGCAACAGCTCGAGGTCGGTGACGCCCTTGATGGTGACGATCGGCACCGGCGTGTCGGCGACCTCGAAGCCGAGGCCGCGCAGGCCGTTGCGCATGTGGCCGACATTGCGCGCCAGCCGTGCACGCCTGTCCGTCGTCTGCAGTATCCGCAACGAAGCGGCGGCGGCAGCCGCCAGTCCGGGCGGTGCCGGCGAGGCGCCGCGCATGATCATCGCGTTGCGCGCGATCTTTGCGGCAAGCGCGGCATCACCCGGGACGACACCGCCCAAAGCGCCAAACGCCTTGCTCATCGTGCCGGCGAGGAAGTTACCTTCGCCCTCGAGCCCGGCATGCTGCAGCGAGCCGCGCCCTGTTTCGCCCAGCACGCCGACGCCGTGGGAATCGTCGATGCACAGCAACGCGCCCTCGTAGGGAGCCATCGCCTGCCGGTAGTCGTTCAGCGGCGCCAAGCGGCCAGACGACGGGAACACCCCATCGGTCAACACCGCCGGCCGCTGTTTTGCGGTGACGTGGCGCGCCAACTGCTCGGCAAGGTCGCCGGCATCGGCGTGACGGAATTCGTGCACCGGCTTGCCAAGCGTCGGTATCGCATCGCGGGTGCTGTAATGCGTCGCGGCGTCGATGAAGATGACGTCGAAATCCTCGCGCAGCCCTTGCAGCAGCACCATCGGGCTGGTGTAGCCCGAGATCATGTATACGACCTCCTCGGTGCCGAACCACTCCCGCAGCCGCTCCTGCAGGTCGGCATAGACCTGCATGTGGGCCAGCGTGCCCGGCCCCATGCCATACTGCCTGGTAGCAGTGCAGGCGGCCTCGATCACTTCGGGGTGGCCGTGCAGGCAGAAGTAGGAGGTGCCGCAGTAATAATCGACCTCGCGCCCGCCAATGACCATGCGGGCGCCGATGGGCGATTCCATCTTGAAGGGGACGGTCATGCTGCTGCTCAGGCCGCTGCCGCCTGGGAGGATGCGCGGCGCTCGAGGAACATCGGACCGACACGGATGCCGCGCTTGCCATTGCCGTCGATGGCATCCAGCTCCAGGATCTCGTCTTCATAGAGCTTGCCATGCATGCGGAAGCGCCCTTCCTCGACTGGCTCGCACGTGTGGGTGCAGAAATACTCGATCAGGCACTTCAGCCCGCCATGGCTGTAGGTCAGGTAGGTGATGTTGAAATCCGGACCGTATTCGCCGAGATGCGGCTTGATCTCGTCGGGCACCGTCTCGTCGGCCGGCGCTTCGATGCGCGTCCAGCTTGCGTCCTTCCAGACCAGCTTGCCCGGCTCGGGGAAGGACAGGTTCATGTGGGCATATCCGGCGCCGCGCCCGTAGATGCGGCCGTCGATGACGAAATCCTTGCCGGCCACGGGGCGGATCTGCAGCGGCACGCCATCGCCCATCAGATAGAGCTTGCCGGCCTTGGCCTTGACCTCGACGACCTCCTTGGTGGCGTCATCGCGGTAGTAGCCGGGCAAGGTCTTGAACTGCTCGTCGGCAATGACCGGCGGGCGCTGTGTGCGCTCCAGCGCCTTGCCCATCTTGCGTTCTGAAAGCGCGATGCGCAGGCCGTCGATGCCCAGCCGCGAAGCGATCTGGTTGGCGAAATCGAGCGTCGCAAAGACCAGCACGCCGATGCCCGCGCCAGGCAGGAGCAGCATGTGCGAGGCATAGCCGTAGACAGCGCCGCCATGGCCGACCGACTCCCAGCCATCGACTTCGCCGGCGCCGAAGCACAGCCCGTAGCCGGCCATCGACTTGTCCAGGCTGTCGGGGCGCTTGCCGAAGGGCCTCCACATCTCGCGCAGCGAAGCCGGCGAGACGATCGAGTTGCCCTCGGCGTCGAAGCCGCCGCGCAGCAGGCACTGGACATAGCGTGCCATGTCGCCGGTGGTGGAGAAGATGTTGCCGGCCGGCGAGCCGCCGAGGCTGAACACCGGCGCCGGCGTGTCGCCGTCCAGCGTCCACATGTCGGCCGGCGCAAGGCGCTCGCGGATGCCTGATGCCATGCCGCAGGACGACTGGTTCATGCCGAGCGGCTTCATAATGTTTTCGGCGACATAGTCGGAATAGCTCTGGCCCGTCACCACCTCGATGACCCTGCCGACGACGGCGATGCCGGCATTGGAATAATGCATGATGCCGATGCTCGGGTCCTGCTTCAGCGTCGAGCTCGCCAGCTCGTTGACCGTATCCTCGAGCGGCGGACGGGTCGCGTCGAGATAATGGCCGCTCTTCGGCTCGCGCACGAGGCCGGCCGTATGTGTCAAAAGCTTGCGCAGGCTGATGACCGAGCCATTGGGCCCGCCCTCGGCGCCGGCGAACGGGTTGATCGGGTGGAAGCCGGGCAGGTAGGTCGAGACGTCAGCATCGAGGTCGACCAGCCCCTTTTCAGCCAGCTGCATCAGCGCCAGCGAGGTGAAGGTCTTGGTGATCGAGCCGATGCGGAAGCAGGTGTCTTCGCGCATGTCGAAGTGACGATCGTTACGCTGGATGTGGCCCTGGGCCAGCACGCCGTCGCGGTCGACGAGCGCATAGGAGATCGATGGGATCGCCTTGTCCTCGACCTCGTAGCGGATCAGGTCCTCGAACAGCTCGATCGAAGCGGCGGACAGGGAAGGCATGGCAAATGCTCCTAGATCTCAAAAAATGGGGGAGGTCTCAGTGGGAATGTCGGGGGTCGAGCATGTCGCGCAGCGCGTCTCCGACGAGATTCCACGACAAGACGAAGAGGAAGACGGCAGCACCCGGGAAGGCCAGCGTGTACCAGAACTGGAACGGGTTGCCGGGCTGGCCGACGATCCAGTTGCGCGAATAGGCGATGAACTGGCCCCAGTCGGCGTAGCCTTCCTCGGTACCGACGCCGAGGAAACTCAGGGCCGATGCCGACAGCACCATCGAGCCGGTCGCCATTGTCGCTAGCACCAGCACCGGGAACATCGCATTGGGCAGGATGTGCAGCACGATCAGCCGGAGGTCGCTGGCGCCATAGCTCCTGGCCGCGTGGATGTAGTCCATCTCGCGGATCCTCAGGATTTCGCTGCGCACGATGCGGGCGTAACTCATCCAGCCGAATGTCGTCAGCGCAATCGTGATCGGCCAGATGCCCTTGCCGAGCAGTGCCGTCAGCACCATCGCGGCGATCAGGAACGGCACCGCCATGAACACGTCGACGATGCGCATCAGCACTTCCTCGATCAGCCCGCCATAATAGGCCGCAACCGCCCCGATAATGGTGCCGACGAGCACCGAGATCGCAACGACGCCAAGGCCGATCTTGAAGGCCGTGCGGGTGCCCCAGACGACGCCGTAGAAGATGTCGTACTGGCCCTGCGTGGTGCCGAAGATCGCATCACGCGATGGCGGCATCGGCGTTGCCAAAAAGCCGGCGCGCGGCGTGTCGTAAGGCGACAGCTGGAAGCTCTGCGGCGGCGCCAGAAGCGGCGCGAAGATCGCGATCAGCACGAAAGCGAGCAGGATCAGGACACCCACAAGCGAGACCGGATTGCGCGCGAGGTAGCGAAGGGCCTTCATTGCGTCTTCACCCTCGGATCGAGCAGCGGATAGATCAGGTCGACGATCAGGTTCATCACCACGAGAACCACCGCGAAGTAGAGGCCGAAGCCCAGGACCGCCGGGAAATCGAGATTGGCCGCGGTCTTGGCGGCAAACTGGCCGAGACCGGCATAGTCGAAGATGGTTTCGGTGATGACGACGCCACCCATCATGACGGCCAGTTCCATGCCGGCGATGGTCGCCACTGGCAGCAGCGCGTTGCGGCGGGCGTGCTTGAGCTCCACCACGCGGCGCGGCAGGCCCTTGGCGCGGGCGGTGCGGACATAGTCCTGGCGCAGCGTCTCGAGCATCGAGGTGCGCATCACGCGGGTCATGCTGGCGACGTTGACATAAGTCAGGGTGATGACCGGTGCCGCGAGATGACGCAGCGAGTCGATGAAGACCGCCCAGTTGCCGTTGAGGATCGCATCGATGGTATTGGCACCGGTGTAGCGGACGAAATCGCCGGAGCTGACAATCGTCTGCGCCCACTGGCTGAGCCGGCCGGGCGGAAACCAGTCGAGCGCCGAATAGAAGATCAGCAGCATCAGCAGGCCGAAGACATAGACCGGGAACGACCAGCCGAGGATGGTGAAGATGCGGATGACATGGTCGGGCCAGCGGTTGAGGTAGATGCCCGCGCGGGAGCCCAGGAAAACCGCTAGCAGCAGGCATGGAATGAAGGCGAGAACGACGAGTTCCAGCGTCGCCGGAAACAGCGACATCAGCGCCGTCGAGACCGGCTGGCGGGCGGTCTCCGACCAGCCGAGATTGCCGGTCAGGATACCGCCGATCCAGCGCCCGTACTGGATGTAGAAAGGATCGTTCAGCCCGTACTGCTCGATCATCCTGCGGATGCTCTCCTGGCCACCCTTGAGGTAGTCAGGCGACGGCGCATAAGCCGCCAGGCGCTGCGTCGGCGAGAGCGACATCTGCAGCGCAAAGATCATCAGGGACAGAGCGAACAGGACGATGGGCAACATCATCAGTCGTCTGAGCGCGTAATTCAGCACGGGTCCACATGTTCCGATTTCAGGGGAAATGAAGCAATGGGCACGTCGGGCAAGCGTTGCCGCCCGACGTGCCTGAAACCAATCAGTCGTTGGCCTTGGTCACCGGGTAGAAGTCCCAGGCGCCGTAGAGGATCATGTTGTCGACATAGCCGTCGATGTTGCTGCGGGTGACGACGTAGCCGAAGTCCTCCCACAGGAACTGGGTGGTGGCGTAGTCGTACGACATCTCCTGCAGCTTGGCGTAGATCGGCTCGCGAACGGCCGGATCGTTCGAGGCCCAGGCCTCATCCAGCAGCGGCTTGAACTTCTCCGCCATCAGGTCGCGGTAGCCTTTCCCAGCCATGCCGCCGACAAGACCGGTGGGCGAGAGGTAGTAGCTTGCCGCACCCAGCGGGCCGCCCGGATCGGAATAGTCAGGACCCCAGCCCATGACAGTCAGCGGAGCTGCCGGCTTTTCGCGGTTGTTGAGCTTGTCCGAAACAGAGGCCCAGGGCAGCGCCTGGATCTGCATCTTGAACTTCGGATTGATGCGCGACAGGCCCATCTGCAGTGCCGACAGGGCTGCCGTCAGTTGCGGGTTGCCTTCAGTCACATAGGCGGTGAAGGTGAAGCCAACATCCCAAAGCTTGCCGCCGAACGCCTTCTTGAAGTGTTCCTCGGCCTTGGCGGGATCGTAGCTGTAGACAGGCGAATCCGGGCGATAGCCCATGATGCCGCGCACGGTCGGGCCGCGCGACTGGACAGTCTTGCCGAGCAGCACCTGGTTGATCAGCGCATCGTAATTCTGGGCATAGTTGAAGCCCTTGCGCACGTCGATATCGCCGAAGAAGTCTGGCGGAATACCGGCACCGTCCAGCTTGCCGCTGCCGATGGCCGGGTTGTCGTTGTCGTCGAGCGGCCAGGCGAAGAAGACGCCGCGCGAGAACACCTTCTGCAGGCCGTCGATGACCTTGACGCCCTCGGTCTTGCTCAGCTCGTCAATGAACTCGACCGGTGCCGCGACGAAGTCGGCGTCGCCGGACAGAAGCTGCAGACGCCGCGTCGTCCATTCCGGAACGGTCCGCATGACGACCCGCTCGAGCTTGGCCGGGCCCATGAAATAGTTATCGAAGCGCTTCAGCGTGATGCGGCGGTCGGTGCGGTCCCACTCCTCGAGCATGAACGGACCGGTGCCGTTTTCATCGGCAAACAGCGGGTTGGCGCCGAGTTCCGGGCGATAGTGCTTTTTCCAGTCGTCGCCCGAACCATCCCAGCCGCCGACCGAGGCGACCCATTCCTTGTCGAGGACCGAGGTGCCGAAGGGCAGCGCGATCACGCCGAGCGTGGCCGGGAACGACTTGGGCAGCTTGAGCGTGACATTGTCGCCGTCGACGACGATCTGCGATGCGAGCTGGTCATAAACCGCGCGCAGCGTCTCGGGGCTGGCCTCGTCGACCGACTTGACCTTGCCTTCTGTCTCCACCCACTTGGCGATGTCGGTGTACTTTCCGGCGGTGATCACCTCGGTGATCGCGTTCGACATCCATGACTGGCCCTGGAGAATGGCGCGCAGCAGCGAGTAGCGCACGTCGTCGGGCGTGATCTGGCCGTAGCCCGGCTCGATCGCAGCCTTCTGCGCATCCGTCAGCTTGTCGTAGTATTCCCAGGTGATCTTGCCGTCGGCGCCCTTGACGCCGACCTTGTGGGCGAAGACTCCCTTGCGGATCGGGAAGGTGTAGCTCACCGAACCGTCGTCGCCCTGCTTGATCAGGCCGTTTTCGAGCGACGGCACCTCGGTCGACAGCGACGGCACGAACTCGGAAATCTTGGAGCCGTTGAAGTTCAGCAGGCGGCTGTAGATGTTGAGCGCGCCATACGAACTCGGCGTGTTGGCGATGTAGGCGGGATCGAACGACTGGATGTCGTCGGTCCACATGAACACGAATGTGCCGGGGTTCTTTGTCTCGGCCATGGCCGGTGCAGCCGTCACGGCAAGCCCCATACCCATAGCCAACGCTAAGGCTAGTTTCATCATCGTTCCCTTCTGATGGCGGAGGAAGTTTTCTTCTTCTCGTTACGGAAAGGCTAGAAGAGCGCTTGCCGGTCTGTCCAATGTGTAGATAGGATGGACTATGCAAAACACGCATGAGGGCCGGCATGGAACTGCAATGGCTTGAAGATTTCCTGGAAATCGCGGCGACACGCAATTTCTCGACGGCGGCGACGGCGCGGAATATTTCGCAGCCGGCCTTCAGCCGACGCATCAAATCGCTGGAGAGCTGGATCGGCGCCGACCTGATCGACCGCAGCACCTATCCGGTACAGCTGACCCGGGCCGGCAACATGTTCTTACCCGGCTGCCAGAGGCTGGTGCGCGAGGCCTACCGCCTGCGCACGGACTGCAGAAACGTCGCCGGCGAAAGCTCGGCGATGCTGACCTTCACCTCGCTGCATACGCTGGCGATGTACTTCTTTCCGAAGTGGATCAGCTCGCCGCTGATCTCGCGCATGCCGTTGCGCACCAGCATGCACGCGGCGGATTTCCTCGAAAGCGTCGACCATCTGTGCTCCGGGCAGTGCGACTTCTGCATCACCTACGTCCACCCCGACGGCCCGCCGGTTCTGGAGGGTGGACCGTTCGAAACCCTGCTTATCGGCAAGGATAGGCTCATTCTGGTGTCTGGAACCGACGAGAACGGCAGGGCGCTGTTCGACCTCGACGTGCCGGAGAGCACCGAAATCCCCTACCTCGCCTATTCCTGGAGCGACGGCTACATCGGCAAGCTGGCGACGCTGATCCAGTCGCGCTGGCGCCGCCCGCTCAACCTCAGCACCGTCTACCAGTCGGCACTCGCCGACGGCTTGAAACACATGGCGGTCGCGGGCCGCGGCGTCGCCTGGCTGCCGCAGATCTGCGTCGCCGAGGCGATGAGGCAGGGTCAGCTCGTCCAGATCGGCGGTCAGCAGATGTCGCTGGAAATGGAGATCCGGATCTTCAGGCGGGCCGGGGCCGGCAGCCATGACAGCGACGCGCTGTGGCAGCATCTCAAGGATTGCGCCGAACTGCCCCAGTACAAGAGCACGTTCGAGGCCGCCCTGGACGCAGCCTGACGGCCAAGGGCGCTGCAAATTGCGCTTTGGCCACGATATGCGAAGACAGGCGAAGCAATGCGTGATGCGCATAGTTTTCGCACCAGCAATCGTGACACATTGATTTCGCTGGCTTTTACGCCGGGGCCAGAACAGGCCGCCTTCGTATCGAGGCGCCGACACCTCCATCGCACCGGCCGGCGGGCCCCATCCGGCCTATTGACAGAACCCGGCACCGTTGCGTTCGATGCCCCAACGCGACATGCCGTCGTTGAACCGGGTCCATGTGCCGATGATGCCTCCCAAGTCCGCGACACCAGAACTGCCCACGGATGTGATCCTTTCGGTGGAAGATCTCGAAGTCTCCTTCGCCGTCCGCTCCAGGCCCCCCGTGCGCGCCGTCCGCGGCATCTCCTTCACCATCTCGCGCGGCGAGACGGTGGCGCTTGTCGGTGAATCCGGATCCGGCAAATCGGTCACCGCGATGACCATCATGCGGCTGACCGAGTATGATGGCGCCGCCATATCAGGTGGCCGGGTGCTGATGCGCTTCAAGGACGGCAAGGTCGCCGACCTCGCCAAGCTGTCCGAAAAACGTGTCGAAGAACTCCGGGGATCGGAGATCTCGATCGTCTTCCAGGACCCGATGTCGAGCCTGAACCCGGTCTTCACCATCGGCGACCAGATCGCCGAGGCTGTGATCCATCATCAGGACAAGACGCCGGCGCAGGCGCGCCAGATCGCGCTCAACACGCTCAAGCTGGTCCGGGTTCCCGACGCCGAACGCCGGCTCGACCAGTACCCGCACCAGCTTTCCGGCGGCATGCGCCAGCGCGTGATGATCGCCATAGCACTTGCCTGCCGTCCGTCGCTGATGATCCTCGACGAGCCGACCACCGCCCTCGACGTGACGATCCAGGCGCAGATCCTCGATCTCGTTCGCGCGCTGCAGCAGGAGATCGGCATGTCGGTGCTGTTCATCACCCATGACATGGGCGTTGTCGCCGAAGTCGCCGACCGGGTCTGCGTCATGCTGAAGGGCGAGATCGTCGAGACCGGTTCCGTCTACGACGTTTTCGCCAATCCCAGGCATACCTATACCCGCGCCCTGATCTCGGCGGTGCCCCGCCTCGGCAGCATGGCCGACAAGGATGCACCGGAAAAATTCCCGTTGCTGGTGTTCGAGCCCGAGCGCCAGCTCGCCGAGGTCAGCAAATGAACGCATCCACCCCGCTTAAGGAAACCCGCCAGCCGCTCGTCGAAGTCCGCAACCTGGTGACGCGCTTCGACCTCAAGGCCGGCCTGTTCGGCCATGTCTCGGGCCGCGTCCATGCCGTCGAGAACGTCTCCTTCGACATCTTCCCGGGCGAAACACTGGCGCTTGTCGGCGAGTCCGGTTGCGGCAAATCCACTGTCGCCCGCTCGCTCATGCAGCTCGACAAGCCACGGTCCGGTTCGATCCGCTTCGACGGCATCGAACTGATCGGCGCGCCGCGCCAGATCGTGGCGCGGTTTCGCCGCCAGGCACAGATGGTCTTCCAGGATCCGTTCTCCTCGCTCAATCCACGCATGACAATCGAGCAATCGCTGATGGACCCGATGCGGGTGCACAAGGTCGGCTCGACCGAGACCATGCGCGCCCGCGCCGCCGAGCTCCTGGCCAAGGTCGAGCTGTCGCCCGAACATCTCGAACGCTATCCGCATGCGTTCTCAGGCGGCCAGCGCCAGCGCATCTGCATTGCCCGGGCGCTTGCGCTCAACCCGCGCCTGATCGTCGCCGACGAGGCTGTCGCCTCGCTCGACGTCACGATCCAGGCCCAGGTCATCAACCTTCTGATGGACTTGCAGCGCGACATGCAGATCGCGCTGTTGTTCATCAGCCACGACATGGCCGTCGTCGAACGCATCGCCCACCGAGTCGCGGTGATGTATCTCGGCGAGATCGTCGAGATCGGCGACCGCCGCTCGGTGTTCAACAACCCGCAGCATCCCTACACGCGCAAGCTTTTGTCGACGGTTCCCGTCGCCGACCCGACACGCCGGCCGGAGGGACGCCTGCCGATGTCGGACGAAATCCCGAGTGCCATGCGCGCGACCGATTTCGTGCCCGTCGAGCTGCCGATGCACCAGATTTCATCCACCCATTACGTGCGACAGGTGGCGGCGGGCTGACGACGGCCCTATCAACAGTTCCTCGTTTCAAATCAGAGCATTCCCAAAATGACCACTTCAAACCTGTCGTTGGCGGCCGCCACTGCGTCCGCCAGCACAACCCACGACATTGTCGCAACGCCTGCCCAGCTGAAGATCGAAGGCCTCAGGCGCCCGGCGGCGGCGGAGCGTCCGACGCCCTATGTCGAGGTCGACGAAACACGCCTTGTCCGCAACATGCAGGCGATGCAGGCCCGCGCCGATGCCGCCGGGCTTTTCATGTTCCCGCACGTCAAGACACACAAGAGCATCGACCTGGCCAAGCGGCAGCTGGCCCTTGGCGCCCGTGGCATCACCGCGTCCAAGCCGAGCGAAGCACTGGTCTTCGTCGAGGCCGGCATCCCGTCGATCATCGTTGCCTATCCGATCGTCAACGCCTCATCGCTCGACCGTCTGCTGCCGGCGGTAAAGGCGCATGGCACCGAGCTGCGCATGATCGCCGCGAGCGAGACAGGCGTCGACGCGGTCTCCGCCGCCGCCGTGCGCCACGGCATCGAAATCGGCGTCTTCCTCAAGGTCGATGTCGGCCTCGGCCGCGTCGGCTTGAAGCCGAACGATCCGGCGGCGATCGCCGTTTGCCAGAAGATCGTCGCGGCACCTGGCCTGCACTTTGCCGGCCTGCTGTCACATGCCGGCCATTCCTATGCCGCCGCCGATGCCGACAGCCTTGCCGCTGTCGCACGCAACGAGGCTGCTGCCTTGGCGGGCCTCGCCGCCACGCTGAAGAGCCTGGGCATCGCGGTGCCTTGCCTGTCGGTCGGCGCGACGCCGACCTGCCGCGGCGCCCCGCTTCAGGCGGTCGACTGCATCCGTCCCGGCAACTACGTCTTCCTCGACGGCACCGCCCTTCGCCTCGGCATCTGCAGCGCCGACGACCTGGCGCTGTCGGTCGTCGCCCGTGTCGTCGCCTCCAACGACACGCATTTCATCATCGATGCGGGATCCAAGACCATGAGCTCCGACCGCGGTGCGCATGGCATGGGCGGCAACGGCTTCGGTATCGTCATCGGCGCAGACGCAGGCAGCGACGCAGGCGTGTGGACGCTCGAGCGCATGTCGGAGGAGCACGGCTTCGTGCCGGTGGCGGGCCGCAGCTTGCCGCTCGGCAGCCGCGTCAGGGTCTTCCCCAACCACTCCTGCGCCACCATCGCCAATTTCGACAGTTTTGTCCTCCGCCGCGACGAAGGCGAAGCACTGGCTCTGCCGGTCAACGCCCGCAACTGCCAGACCTGAGCAGCTCGCTTCACGCGGGACCGAAATGGCCATGAGCCACAGGCGCGAAGCTTCGCCTGCGGCTCAGAAAACGAACGCTCCATGCAGGCACCGCCACCGCTTGGGACGCCGCCTGTTCCAATTGCAGCGCGGACTTGTTAGGCTTGCCTGATGAAGGCAATAGCTCTTGCTTCAACGGGGGCTGCCCTGTTCCTCGCCCTGGCCTCGGCGGCTGGCTGCGCATCCGGGACAGGTTCGCTTGGATCAATCGACCCACTGAAATACGACGCCCTCGACTGCGGCGAACTCGATGTCGCCATGGGCACCACGGCCGCGGGCATTTCACGCACAGCCATCAGCCGCGGCACCGTCGGCCAGTGGAACGTTCCGGCCTGGGCGCCAGTCGGCAACCGGGCCGTCGGCGCTATCCAGGACAGGCAGACGGCGAAGATCGACGGCTTGCGTCAGGAGCAAGCCGCCATCGACACCGCCAGAAAGCGCAAATGCCGCTGATGCCGGCTGTTCCGTCGTCGCGCCCCAGCCACGCATCGCGCCTCACTCCGTTTCGGCAGCGCCGCGTGTCCAGTAGGCCGAGGCAATCGTCTGGTCGCGCCCCAGCGCCAAGTCGCTGCGCCAGTGATCGCGGACGCGCTTTGCCGCGTCGGCTTCTGCCGCGAACCAGCCGAAGCTCGTTCCCTGCTCTGGCCATGCAACCGACATGACGGCATCCACAAGTGCCGTGCTTTCACCGCCGGGCGCGCCGTTTCGATACAGCCACTTCACCTCGATCCCGGTCAGATTTTCGATCGGTTGGCGTTCGCCCTCATCCGCAACCTCGATGAAGGCGATGCCGCGCGTCGTTGCCGGCAAGCTCTCGAGCATCCGCCCGACCGCCGGCAGGCCGGTTTCGTCGGCGCCCATGACGAACCAGTCAGCCGGCCTGAGCGGACGCCCGACCGGCCCCAGGATGCCGACCTTGTCACCCTTGCGCGCAGCCGAAGCCCAGTTGGAGCCGACATTTTCGCCTTCGTGGATCAGGAAATCGACGTCGAAATGCCCACCCGACACGTCTAGCCTTCGGATGGTATAGACCCGCGCTGGCGGGCGCCGCGCCTCATCAGGCCAGGACACCAGGCCATTGTTGCCGCGCACCGGCCACACCGGATCTGGCACGGCGAGCGTCGGAAACAGCATGCGGATGTGCAACCCGCCAAATGATGCGAAGCGTTCGAGATTGGCAGCCTTGAGCCGGACGCGTTTCATATGCGGCGTCAGGTCCATCGTCTCGACGACTGTCGCCTCGCGAAACTGTTCCAGCTCGCCTTGACCGGACAGGTCGCCCTGCCACACGATCTGCGGCCGGCTCTCGCTCGCATAGAACTCCACGGATGTCGCCATCAGGTCCTTGAGCCGAGCCAGGCCGTCGGGATGTGGCGACCTGGCACGCATGATCAGCGAACCCTTGGGCATCACAAGCGAGGCTTCGCCAAAGACGAAACGGAAATTGACCGCCCCGCCCTCGTCGCTCGAGCGCGCGTCGAAGCTTTCCATCCGGTCACGGATGTTTTGCAGTTGGTCGGGTGAAAGCTGCAATTGCAGTTCGGCGCGGGATTGAAGTTCGGTCATGGCAGTTCAAGTCCGGTTTGCATGAAGGAATTAGCCGCCGATGCGGCCGGTCAGGCCGATCTCGAAGGTCTGGCCCTTGTTGTGGCGAAGAGGTCGGCCAGGGTGACAGCGGGCTTCTTCAGCAGAGCCTCGGCATCGGTGCTTGCAGGCAGAACCTTCACCGGCTGCGCCAAAGCCGGCACGCTGCCAATGACCGCACATCCCGTGCCGGCAAAAAGGAAATTTCTGAACGTCGTCACTTCAAGCCCTCAAATCGTCCGCGCGACAGAATTGCTTGCTGAATGTGCAGGTGACGCACCGAGCTGGCTCGACGACAGGGCATCTGTACCCTGCGTCATGGACTTGAGTAATTAAACTTGATTATGCTAGTCAAGTTAAATCATTGCCGGAAACCTCGGATAGGACCAGTGCCGGCACATCAGCCGATGCGATCATCGGTCATGCCGGCGGCATCAATCCGATGCGCGAGGTCAACGGCTTCAAGGCCGCGTCGGAGGAAAAGCTCGTCGAAACGGCGCCCTACGTCATCCTGAGCGACGGCAATGGTGGGCCGACGCGGGAGCAGGTCTTTTCCATTTCCGCTTGGAGCGCCACGCCCGCCGCTGCCAACCGCGCGCTGGTCGTGCTCGACGGCGCCTACATGATCGGCTTCGGCCCACGCACGGCGGAAGCAGTGCGCGACCTGGCCGAGGCGCTTTACCCAGATGAGGTCGGCACGCCGGCCAACTGAACGGATATGGCCGATGCGGTCATGATTTGGATATGTCCAGGGGATTTGCAGACGGACAGCAAAGCGGCGTTTCCGCCAGGATTCGCTAACTTACTGACCTTGTGAAGAATTTGGTGGAGCCAAGCGGGATCGAACCGCTGACCTCCTGCATGCCATGCAGGCGCTCTCCCAGCTGAGCTATGGCCCCACACCGGCCTGGGCCGGGCGCCGTTTCCGGCGAAGGTCGGCGCGAATTTGTCGTCCGCGCCGCAGTTGTTGGCGGCTTCTAGCGCCGCATTCGACCCTTGGCAAGCCTTGATCGAAACCTTTTTTTCGGTTGCCCGAAAAGCCGTATCAGATCTCGTCGTCGTCGTCGCCGACGCCGATCATGTCGGAGACGTCGTCGTCTTCCTCTTCCTCGTCGGCGAGGAAGGTATCGTCATCGTCGTCGCCCAGATCGACATCGTCGTCGTCCAGATCCGGCAGGTCGTCGCCGGCCTTGGCCTCGTCGTCGGCATCCTCGAGGGACACGACTTCCGCGCCTTCCTCTTCGGCGTCGAGCTCCTTGGTCTCGACTTCCTCTTCTTCCTCGAGGATGGCGGCAATCTTGCCGTCGTCGAAGTAGGAACGCGGATAAGTCTTGCCCGTATAGGGCGAAACGATCGGGTCCTTGTTCAGGTCATAGAACTTTCGGCCCGTCTCCGGGTCGACGCGTTTTGTGCCAAGTTCGGATTTCGCCACGTCAGGCCTCGTCTTTCTCGATTTTGGTCCCCTTAGCCGCAGTTTGTGGCGCTGTCAAAGCCAAATCCCCCGGCAGGGGCAATGGGGGATGACCGTTACGACAATCGATGCTACGACACCGCCGCAATCATTGGGAAAGCCCCGTTTCGCGGGCATCCCGCACGAGGAACCACCATGTCGCATCAAGCTGTGCCACAGCCGGCCGTCGCCCGGAAGTCGAAATCTCTGTCTGGAACCGCCCGCGTGCCCGGCGACAAGTCGATTTCGCACCGCTCCTTCATGTTTGGCGGCCTCGCCTCGGGCGAAACCCGCATCACCGGCCTGCTCGAAGGCGAAGACGTGATGCGCACCGGCGACGCAATGAAGGCGATGGGCGCCCATATCGAAAAGCGCGGGCCAGAATGGATCATCAAGGGCACCGGCAACGGCGCGCTGCTGCAGGCAGAAGCGCCGCTCGACTTCGGCAATGCCGGCACCGGCTCGCGCCTGACCATGGGCCTCGTTGGCACCTATGACATGGAAACCACCTTCATCGGCGACGCCTCGCTGTCGGGCCGGCCGATGGGCCGTGTGCTCGATCCGCTGCGCCAGATGGGCGTGCAGGTATTGAACGCATCCCCCGGCGACCGTATGCCGCTGACGCTGCGCGGCCCGCGCCAGGCCGCCCCGATCAGCTACCGCGTGCCGATGGCCTCCGCCCAGGTCAAGTCGGCCGTGCTGCTCGCCGGCCTCAACACGCCGGGCATCACCACCGTCATCGAACCGGTAATGACCCGCGACCATACCGAAAAGATGCTCAAGGGTTTCGGCGCCAACATCGAGGTCCAGACCGACGAGCAGGGCGTGCGCCACATCTTCATCGAAGGCCAGGGCAAGCTCACCGGCCAGGTCATCGCCGTTCCTGGCGATCCGTCCTCGGCCGGCTTCCCGCTTGTTGCAGCTCTCATCGTGCCCGGCTCCGACATCACCATCGAAAACGTGCTGATGAACCCGACCCGTACCGGCCTGATCACCACGCTGATCGAAATGGGCGGTTCGATCGAGATACTCAACCGCCGCAATGCCGGCGGCGAGGATGTCGCCGACCTGCGCGTGCGCGGTTCCGAGCTCAAGGGCGTCAAGGTCCCGGCCGAACGCGCGCCGTCGATGATCGACGAATATCCGGTGCTCGCGGTCGCTGCCTGCTTCGCCGAGGGCGAAACGCTGATGCAGGGCCTGGAAGAGCTGCGCGTCAAGGAATCCGATCGTCTCGCTGCCGTCGCCCGCGGTCTCGAAGCCAATGGCGCCGACTGCACCGAAGGCGAAACCACGCTTTCGGTCCGTGGCACTCCTGGCGGCAAGGGCCTCGGCGGCGGCACCGTCAAGACCCATCTCGACCACCGCATCGCCATGAGCTTCCTGATCATGGGCCTGGCCTCCGAAAAGCCCGTCACCATCGACGACCAGGCAATGATCGCCACCAGCTTCCCGGAATTCATGGGCCTGATGGCCGACCTGGGCGCCGAGATCGAATAGCGCAAGGCGCTGTCTGCCCTTGAGTTCGCGTCCCAGTTGCCATAGCAATGTTGCCATTATGTTCCATTCTAAGAGCTAGGTGGGGCTATGAGCGACGACATTGAGGGACCGGTTCGCCTGGTCGAGGACGCGGAATCCGGCGACCGCTTTCTTGTCTACGACTCGGACAAGGGCCTTCGCCTCGACATTCGCTATGAAGGCGAAACGCTCTGGATGAGCCAGGCCCAGATCGCGCAGCTTTTTGGCAAGGACATATCGACTGTGTCGCGACACATCGCGAACGTGTTTGCGGAAGGGGAGTTGGACGAGCCCAGTTCTTTGCGGAAAACGCAAACAACTACCGGTAGGCCTGCCGTACTATACAGCCTCGATACGGTAATTTCCGTCGGCTACCGCGTCTCTTCGGCTCAGGCCACGGTCTTCCGGCGTTGGGCAACCGGGATTCTCGTCCAGTTTGCAAAAAAGGGCTTCGTTGTCGACGCTCCTCGCCTCAAGCAGCCGGAAGCCAGGGACCGAGTCGCCGAGCTTCGCGAGATCATTCGCGACATCCGGTCCGATGAGGCCAATGTCTATCGTGAACTGCGTGCGATTTGCGCCATGTGCCAGGATTACGATGGCACCACAGACACTGCCCGGGAGTTTTATCAGAGAACCCAAGCCAAGCTGGTATTTGCGGTAACGTCCAATACGCCAGCGGAGATTGTCGCCGCACGAGCCGACCACAATGCCATCAACATGGGTCTTACAGCATGGCAAGGCGACAACATCCGGAAGTCTGACGTAGCCGTCTCGAAGAACTATCTCGCTGATCCCGAGATCAAGGAGCTGAACCGGCTGACCACGATCCTGCTCGATATCTTCGAGGATCAGCTCGACCTCGGCCGCCTTGTCGTCATGCTGGACGCACAAAATCTGTTGGACAGGCAGCTTGCCAATCTGGGGCGAAACGTGCTGCGAACAGGCGGCTCGGTGAAAGCCGCAACGGCCAGGCAGTTCGCCGAAGCTGAATATGAACGATTTGACCAGATGCGGAAGTTGACACGCCAGGAAGAGGCGGACCGGGCCATCGCCGATCTGGTGAGGCAGTCGAAGGGCCTTCCGAAGACGCCCAAGCGCTAGGGGACACGGAGAATAGCATGACCAACAAAGTAGCGATGATCGTCGGTGGCGGCAGCGGCATGGGTGCTGCGGCGGCGCGAAAACTGGCAGCCGACGGCTATTCCGTCGCTGTCCTGTCCTCGTCGGGCAAGGGCGAGGCGCTGGCCAAGGAGCTTGGCGGGCTCGGCTTCACCGGCTCCAACCAGTCGAACGACGACCTCAAGCGCTTCGTCGACCTGACAATGGCAAAATGGGGCCGCATCGACGCGCTGGTCAACGGCGCCGGCCATGGCCCGCGCGCGCCGCTGCTCGAGATCACCGACGAGCAATGGCACACCGGCATCGACGTCTATTTCATGAACGTCGTGCGCGCGACGCGCCTCGTGGCACCCATCATGGTTGCCCAGAAGGGCGGCGCCATCGTCAACATCTCGACCGCATGGGTCGGCGAACCGGCGGCGATGTTCCCCACCTCGGCCGTGGCACGCGCCGGCCTCGCCGCCTATGTCAAGCTCTTCGCCGACCAGTACGCCCCGCACAATGTCCGCATGAACAACGTGCTGCCGGGCTGGATCGACAGCCTGCCGCAGACCGACGAGCGCCGCGACGGCGTGCCGATGCAGCGATACGGCACGTCCCAGGAGATCGCCGCGACCATCGCGTTCCTGGCCTCCGAGGGTGCTGCCTACATCACCGGCCAGAGCCTGAAGGTTGACGGCGGCCTGATGCGCGGCGTCTGACAAGGGACCAGCGCAAAGACATGCCTGTTTCCATCACCATCGCCATCGACGGCCCCGCTGGCGCCGGCAAGGGCACGCTCGCCCGCCGGCTCGCCGACTACTACCACCTCGCTTTGCTCGACACAGGGCTGACCTACCGTGCCGTCGCCCACATGCTGATCGAAAAAGGCTGGCCGCTCGACGATGTCGCCCATGCCATCGAGGCGGCAAAGCTTGTCGAGCTCAACCATCTCGACCGCAAGGTGCTGTCGGCGCATGCCGTCGGCGAGGCCGCATCCAAGGTGGCGGTGATCCCCGAGGTGCGGAAAATCCTGGTCGAAAAGCAGCGCCAGTTTGCGCGTTCGCCGCAAGGTGCCGTGCTCGACGGCCGCGACATCGGCACCGTGGTCTGCCCCGACGCCGACGTGAAGTTTTACGTCACGGCCAGTGCCGAGGTCCGCGCGCAGCGCCGGCTGGCCGAGATCGAGGCCAATGGCGGCAGCGCCGATTTCGCCGGTATCCTCGCCGATATCGTACGCCGCGACGAGCGCGACAGCGGCCGCGCCGACTCGCCTTTGCGGCCCGCCGACGACGCGCACTTGCTCGACACGTCAGAAATGGATATAGAAGCCGCGTTTTCCGCAGCCAGGGATATCGTCGATCGAGTCCTCGGAAGTTGAAGGCACGGCTGAAGCCTCGGGGTTTCGCCACTTAACCGACCTGTCCGCATTCTTCTTGCGCCGATTTGCCGCTTTGAGCGGCCAAGGGCTTTTTGCCCGGGATGTTGGCAGGCCAACGCAACGCTAACCCACGGCGCCGCTCCCGCTAGCCGGGACGCACCAGGAGATCCAATGTCACAAGCTAATCCATCCCGCGACGATTTCGCGAGCCTGCTCGAAGAGTCCTTCTCGGACGGTCATTCGGGCGAAGGCCAGGTCGTCAAGGGTATCGTCACGGCCATCGAAAAAGACATGGCCATCATCGACGTCGGCCTGAAGGTCGAAGGTCGCGTGCCGCTGAAGGAATTCGGCGCCAAGGCCAAGGACGGCCAGCTCAAGGTCGGCGACACCGTCGAGGTCTATGTCGAGCGCATCGAAAACGCGCTTGGCGAAGCCATGCTGTCGCGCGACAAGGCTCGCCGCGAAGAGAGCTGGGTCAAGCTCGAAGAGAAGTTCACCAAGGGTGAGCGCGTCGAAGGCGTCATCTTCAACCAGGTCAAGGGCGGCTTCACCGTCGATCTCGACGGCGCTGTTGCCTTCCTGCCGCGTTCGCAGGTCGACATCCGTCCGATCCGCGACGTCACCCCGCTCATGCACAACCCGCAGCCCTTCGAGATCCTCAAGATGGATCGCCGTCGCGGCAACATCGTCGTGTCGCGCCGCACCGTGCTTGAAGAGAGCCGTGCTGAGCAGCGTTCGGAAATCGTGCAGAACCTCGAAGAGGGCCAGGTTGTCGAAGGCGTGGTCAAGAACATCACCGACTACGGTGCGTTCGTTGACCTCGGCGGCATCGACGGCCTGCTGCACGTCACCGACATGGCTTGGCGCCGCGTCAACCATCCGACCGAAATCCTCAACATCGGTCAGACGGTCAAGGTGCAGATCATCCGCATCAACCAGGAAACCCACCGCATCTCGCTCGGCATGAAGCAGCTCGAGTCGGATCCGTGGTCGGACATCGGCACCAAGTTCCCGATCGGCAAGAAGATCACCGGCACCGTCACGAACATCACCGACTACGGTGCGTTCGTCGAGCTCGAGCCGGGCATCGAAGGCCTCATCCACGTTTCGGAAATGTCGTGGACCAAGAAGAACGTGCACCCCGGCAAGATCCTGTCGACCACCCAGCAGGTCGACGTGGTCGTGCTCGAAGTGGATCCGGCCAAGCGCCGCATCTCGCTCGGCCTCAAGCAGACGCTCGAGAATCCGTGGGAAGCTTTCGCCCGTAACCACCCGGTCGGCACCGAAGTCGAAGGCGAAGTCAAGAACAAGACCGAATTCGGCCTGTTCATCGGTCTCGACGGCGACGTCGACGGCATGGTGCACCTGTCCGACCTCGACTGGAACCGTCCGGGCGAGCAGGTCATCGAAGAGTACAACCGTGGCGACATGGTCAAGGCTCAGGTTCTCGACGTCGACATCGACAAGGAACGCATCTCGCTCGGCATCAAGCAGCTCGGCAAGGATGCGGTTGGCGAAGCTTCGACCACGGGTGAACTGCGCAAGAACGCCGTCGTCACCTGCGAAGTCACCGGCATCAAGGATGGTGGCCTCGAAGTCCGTCTCGTCGAGAGCGGCATCGAGACCTTCATCAAGCGTTCGGATCTGTCGCGTGACCGTGACGAGCAGCGCCCCGAGCGCTTCGTCGTCGGCCAGAAGGTAGACGCCCGCATCATCGCCTTCGACAAGAAGACCCGCAAGCTGCAGGTCTCGATCAAGGCGCTGGAAATCGCTGAAGAGAAGGAAGCAGTCGCTCAGTACGGCTCGACCGACTCCGGCGCTTCGCTCGGCGACATCCTGGGCGCAGCCCTGAAGAACCGCAACAACTGAGCCAACAGCTCATTGTCGTGAACTGAAGACCCCGCCGGAGCGATCCGGCGGGTTTTTTCTTTGGCGACTTGCACCAGCGGGCCCGAAGTGATGCCGGAATGCTTCACGGCACGTCCGAATGCTTCCAGGCCGGGCGGGATCGGCTTGTCCAAGGTTGCCGTGACAGGGAATTGCTGCTCATTAATCGCGGACCTGCTGCCCGCGTTCAGAGCCTGCCCATGCCCAGTTTGCGTTTTCTGACGTTTGTCCTTGTGTTGCTGGTGCTGTCAGGCTGCGGCGGCCGGGCCGTGCTCGGCCTCAATGACGGCAAGCAAGGCGAATCCGCCTCCGTCGTGCAGATCTACGTCTCGACGATGCGCGCCCGCTCGAACGACCTGTCGCTGCCCTATTCGGCGGAACGCGCCAAGCATCTCAACTTCGCCAAGTTCGAGATCGGCATCCCCAGGACGCATGTTGCCGGCGAGGTCGAAAGCACGAGCCGCACGCCGAGCCCGGAACGCAACTTCATCGCCCGCACCTTCCAGCCCTATGACGACAAGGCGCAATTCGTCGCCGCCCTCAATGCAGACCTGATGCGGCGCCCCGAGGCCGAGCGCGAAATCTTCATCTTCGTGCATGGCTACAACAACAACTTCGCCGACAGCATCTTCCGCAATGCCCAGATCGTCCATGACTACAAGGTCAAGGCGGTGGCGCTGCATTACGCCTGGCCGTCGGCCGGATCGCTGCCGCTTTACGTCTACGACCGCGACAGTGCCGCCTACAGCCGCGACGGCCTTGCCGACACCATCGAGATCGCCGCGCGCAGCCAGGCCAAGCGCATCGTGCTCGTCGGCCACTCGATGGGCAGCTATGTCGTGATGGAGGCGCTGCGCAGCCTGTCGCTGAGCGGCCGCGAAAAATACATCAGCCGCATCAGCGGCCTCGTGCTGGCGGCACCCGACATCGACATCGACGTGTTCCAGAGCCAGATGCGCGACATCGACAAGCTGCCCAACCCGTTCATGATCCTGGTGTCGAAGCGCGACAAGGCGCTGAACCTGTCGGGCGGGCTGACCGGCGGCCACCCGCGCGTCGGCTCCGGCGCCGATGTCGCCGCCCTGCAGGCGGAAAACATCACCGTGCTCGACACGTCCAATCTCGACGGCGGCAGCCATGGCGTCTTCGCCAGCTCACCGACGCTGATGGCCCTGACCACCCAGGGCGGATTGATGAACGACGTCACCGAAAGGGGCGAGGGCGCCCCGGCCGAGACGATCCTCGCCGACGGCGGCCAGGTCATCAAGGGCGCGGCCTCGCTGGTCATCTACCTGCCGGCCAAGCTGCTTGGCGTGCCCAATGGCGGCCTGCTGACGCAGTAGGCGCGGCGGGATCTGCCAATGGCGATCCCGTCACGGCCTGACGGCTGCCCTCACGCGCGTCCGTATATCTCAGCCACGGTTCCGCTGGTGACCAGATTGGCCGGCGAGGCAAGCTGCGCGATCGAAGCGGCTGCCGCTTCTAGGCTGACCCATTTCGAAAAATCCGCCTTGGGCATGTCGTTGCGGTTGGCCTTGGTGTCGAGTGTCGATGGCGCCACCGCGTTGACCAGGATGTCGGCGCCCTTCAGCTCTTCGGCGAGCGCCACGGTCAGCGCCGCGACCGCCGCCTTGCTCGCCGCATAGGCGGCCATGCCGCCGCCCTTGCGCGGCTCGATGCCGGCGCGGGCCGAGACGTTGACGATGCGGCCGCCGGCCTTGCCAGCAATCATTCCGCGCGCCGCCGCGCGGCAGCACAGGAAAGCAGTCTTGGCGTTGATGTCCATCATCTGGCCGAACTGGCCGGGATCGACCTTGTCGATCGACCCCATGTCGAAGCCACCGGCCGAATGGATCGAGGCCCACAGGCCGGGAATGGCATCGTAGAAGGCGTCGACGGCCTTGGCGTCGGTTAGGTCGACGCCGGTGGCGATATGCACCCGGTCTTGCCCTGAGAATTCGAAACCTTCCGGCGCCGTCGTCCGGCTGATCGGCAAATGGCAGATCGCGCCCTCGCCAAGCAGGTGCCTTGCAACTGCCGCGCCCAGCGCACCGGTTGCGCCTGACACAACGACGTGCCGGCCCTCGAAACTCTTCGTCATGCACAACTCCCCGACTGGCCGCGACGCGCGGCCTATTTGACGGTGAGTTCTATCAGACAGGGTTTTCCCGTCGAGCGCGCTTTCTTCAATGCGTCGCCAAGCGCGCCAACATCCTGCAGGCGCTCCGTCGCGAGCCCATAGGCCTGTGCGATCAGCACGAAATCAGGCGGCACCGGAGACACGCCGACGGGTTCGACGCCAGCGTCGAGCATCGAGGTCTCGATCTCGCGATAGCCGCGGTTGTTCCAGACAACGAAGATGACTGGCGCCCGCGCGTCGAGCGCCGCGCCAAGTTCGGGCAGGGTGAACTGGAATCCGCCATCGCCGCTGAGGCAAACCACGGGCGCATCCGGTACGGCCAAGGCAGCACCAATCGCAGCCGGCGGCCCAAAGCCGAGCGCGCCGTAGCCGGTCGCCGCATTGAACCAGCCGCCGGGGCGATCGTGGTCATAGTAGAGATTGGCGGCATAGACCGGCTGGGTGGAATCGCCGACGATGATCGCCCCCGGCAGCGCGTCGCGGATCGCTTCCACCGCCCTCACCTGAGCCTGCATCGCCTCGCCGATCTCCGCCCAGGCGCGCTCCCGCGTCGCCCTGGCCCGCGTCGCGCCTCCCGGCGAGCCACGCCCGTCGCCCACCGCCGCTGCCAACCGCGCAAGGGCCGCGCCTGCATCCGAGCGGATCGATACGGTGGCGGGCCGCCGCGCCAGCTGTGCGTCATCGATGTCGATACGGATGAGCGTCGGCGGGACCACCAGGCCGCCGTCGCCATACATGTCGTAGTCGGTCGGCCCGAACTCGGTGCCCGCGGCGATGACCAGATCGGCGTCGGCCATCAGCGCCCTGACCGCCTTGAGGCTCGGGCTTGCCGGCACGTTGAGCGGGTGGCGATACATCAGCCCGCGACCGTTGGCGGTGGTCACCACGGGTGCATCGAGCGCTTCGGCCAGCGCCTTGAGTTGCGCTTCCGCACGCTTAGCGCCGCCGCCGGCCAGGATCAGCGGACGGCGCGACGCGGCGACTAAGGCTGATGCCTCGGCAATTACCGCCTCATCCACCAGATCTGGCACGGCGCGCCTTGCCGATGCCTTGAGGCCGTCGGCTGGCAGCGGCATGACGTCGAGCGGGATTTCGATATGCACTGGCCCCGGCCGCCGGCTGGCGAAGATCTCGAAGGCCTCCGAGATGGCTCCGGGCAGTTCGGCTGCTTCCGTCACCCGCCGCGACGACAGCGCCACCTTCTGCATCATGCCCAGCTGGTCAGGCAGTTCGTGCAGGTAGCCAAGCCCCTTGCCGAGCGTGGCGCGGGCGTTGACGCCCGAAATCACCAGCATCGGCACGGAATCGGCGCGCGCCTGGGCCATTGCCGTGATGGTGTTGGTCAGCCCCGGCCCGGTGATGACGAAGGCCACGCCCGGCCGGCCCGAGGCGCGGGCGTAGCCGTCGGCCATGAAGCCGGCACCCTGTTCGTGGCGCGGCGTCACATGCCTGATCTTCGAGCGCGCCAGCCCACGATAGAGCTCGATCGTGTGCACGCCGGGAATGCCGAACACCGTGTCGACGCCATAGGCTTCCAGCAGGTCGATGAGCGCTTCGCCGATCGTCGTCATGCCACGTCTCCTTGCCGCAATCTCAAACCCAGCATCGCCTCGACCGAGCCGATGCCGATCTCGGCCAGCTCGCCTTTTGCAAACATGTCGCCGGCGAGGCAGCCTTCGACCCACAGCCCGTCGATGATCGCGTTGATGGCGATGGCGTGCCGGCGCAACTCGCCCGCGCTCGCCTGTCGGCCGGCGTCGGCCAGCACTTCGGCGACAAGCGTCTCGACCTCGTCACGGAAGCCGAGATAGCCGGCCCGGTGCGCCACGCCCAGTGCCGGATCGGATCCCGCCCGGCCGATGAAGCTCGCCCAGATGGAAAAGGTCCTGACGTCGATGACGGGCGGTACCAGGCTCGCTTCAACGAAGGCGGCGAGCCGGAGCCTCGGCTGTTCTTCGACGGTCGCAAGCGCTGTCTTGGCGAGTTCGGTCATGCGCCCCATGATCGTCGCATAAGCTGCTTGCAGCAGCTCTTCCTTGCCTGGGAAATAGTGCCGGATCAGCCCGGCGGTGACACCGGCGCGCAGCGCGATGGCTCTGACGGTCGCGCCCTGCAGCCCGTTTTCGGCGACGCAATCCAGCGTCGCCTCGATCAGGTCCTGCCGCCGGCGCTCCTCGCCTTCGCGGCGGAATTTTCTCCGCGCAGCGACTGCCATGCCCACCTTCGCATCTTGAGAAAAAACGCCGAAGCCGGCTCTTAGCAATATTTATACACTTGCATAACAACGTCGCAAGTGCCGTAATGGGCGCATAAGAGCGGGACTTGGTGCCGTTGACGCCGCGAGGCAGATGGGTCCATCCTCACCGCCCAGGGGAACATCGCGACGCGACCATGAGCAGCCGATTGCCAGCTGACGGGAAAACGTTCAAACACCGAGGCCGTCGCTGATGGCTGCGGTCGATGCAGCCCATCACCCTGCCCCGACCGACGGCGTCGCCGCCGAAGCCATCCATGTCGAGAACCTGCACAAGAAGTTCGGCCAGCTGCATGTGCTGAAGGGCGTGTCGCTGTCGGCGCGCGACGGCGAGGTGGTGGCGATCATCGGCGGCTCGGGCTCGGGCAAGTCGACGCTCCTGCGCTGCATCAACTGCCTGGAAAACCCGACCAGCGGCATCATCCGCGTCAATGGCGAGCAGATCCGCCTCAAGCCCAATGGCTTTGGCGACAGCATTCCCGCCGACCGCCGCCAGATCGAGCGCATCCGCTCGCGCCTCGGCATGGTGTTCCAGAGCTTCAACCTGTGGAGCCACATGACGCTGCTGGAAAACGTCATCGAGGTGCCGGTGCATGTGCTGGGCATCAAGCGCGCGGCCGCCATCGTCGAAGCCGAGAAGCTTCTGGCCCGCGTCGGCCTCGCCGAAAAGCGCGACGTCTATCCCGCCTATCTCTCCGGCGGCCAGCAGCAACGCGCGGCGATCGCGCGCGCTCTCGCCGTCCAGCCGCGCGTCATGCTGTTCGACGAGCCGACCTCGGCGCTTGACCCCGAGCTTGTCGGCGAGGTGCTCAAGGTCATCGGCGACCTCGCCCGCGAGGGCCGCACCATGGTGCTGGTGACGCATGAGATGAAGTTCGCCCGCGAGGTGGCGACGCATGTGATCTATCTCTGGAACGGCGTGGTCGAGGAGGAAGGCCCGCCCGAACAGATATTCGGCGCGCCGAAGTCGGAACGCCTCAAGCAATTCATCCGCAGCATCGGCTAGCGCAATCCGAAAACAACATCAGCGGACGAAGTCACGGGAACGACAAGACAACGAAAACGGGAGAGACAGCATGAAAGCACTGCTTGCAACCGCAGCCCTGGCCCTGGTGCTTGGCTTGAGCGCCGGAAACGCCAGCGCCCAGGCGATCAAGGTCGGCATGGCGCCGGAGCCTTATCCGCCCTTCGCCTCGCCCGACGCCTCCGGCAAATGGAGCGGCTGGGAAATGGACATGATCGAAGCACTCTGCGCCGAGGCCAAGCTTCAATGCGAGGTCACCATGACCGCGTGGGACGGCCTGATCCCGGCGCTCAATTCCAAGAAGATCGACGCCATCATCAACTCGATGTCGATCACCGACGAGCGCAAGAAGTCGATCGACTTCTCCGACAAATACTACAACACACCGGCCGGCATCATCGGTGCCAAGGATGCCAAGTTCGAAGCCACCCCTGAAGGGCTGAAGGGCAAGATCATCGGCGTCCAGGTTTCGACGGTGCATGAGGCCTACGCCAAGAAGCACTTCGCCGACGTGGCCTCCGAGATCAAGATCTACCAGACCCAGGATGAGGCCCAGGCCGACCTCGCCGCCGGCCGCGTCGACGCGGTGCAGGCGGATTCGCTGTCGCTGGCGACCTTCCTCGGCACCGATGCCGGCAAAGCCTGCTGCGACATGAAGGGCGACGTCGCCGAGGACGTCGAGATTCTCGGTCCGGGCGTCGGCATCGGCCTGCGCCAGGGCGACACCGAGCTGAAGGACAAGTTCAACGCCGCCATCAAGTCGCTGCGCGACAGCGGCAAATATGCCGAGATCGCCAAGAAGTATTTCGACTTCGACATCTACGGCAAGTGAGGGGCTGAGCGAGCAGATCCGGCCTTGCGCCAGCACCGGATCAGTCGCGACGCCAACGCCCTCCCTCCCCCTTGTGGGGAGGGATAAAGGGTGGGGGTCCTTCGGGCACCGGCTGCGCGCCATCCCCCCACCCTGACCCCTCCCCACAGGGGGGAGGGGAAATGCGCAACGCGCAGCTCTCCAAAGGACCACTGATATCGAGCACCTGCTGACCCCGCTGCTGCAGACAAGCGCCGTCGAATTGCTGGCGATCTCCCCGCCCGGCTGGGGCGCCAACCTGCTGCGCGGGCTCGCCAACTCCATCCAGATCGCCGTCGGTGCCTTCGGGCTCGGCCTCGCCATCGGCATCGCTGGCGCCTGGGGCAAGCTTTATGGCAGCCCGATCGTGCGCGACCTGATGGAGGTCTACACCACCGTCGTGCGCGCCGTGCCCGAGCTGGTGCTGATCCTGCTGCTCTATTACGCCGGCACCGACCTCATCAACCGGGCACTCGACGGCCTCGGCTACGCACCGGTCGACATTTCAGGCCTCGTCGCGGGTATCGGCGTGCTCGGCATCGTCCAGGGCGCCTACGCCACCGAAGTCATCCGCGGTGCCATCCTGGCCATACCGCAGGGCCAGATCGAGGCGGCGCGTGCCTACGGCATGCCGCCGGGCAAGATGCTGCGCCGCATCACCCTGCCGGCGATGCTGCCCTTCGCCATTCCCGGCCTCGCCAACCTCTGGCTCATCGCCACCAAGGACACCGCCCTGCTTGCCGTCGTCGGCTTCAACGAGCTGACCCAGGAGACACGCCAGGCTGGCGCCACCACCAAGGCCTACTTCACCTTCTTCGTCGCCGCCGGCGTGCTCTACCTGCTGCTGACGCTGTTCTCGAACGTCATCATCGGCCGCATCGAGCGCTGGGCACGGCGCGGCATGCCGCCGATCGCTGAGACCGGCCGATGAGCACCGCCGCCTCGACCCAGCCGGCCCCCGCCCGCTCGGAGTGGCTGCAGCCGCACCGCATCGTCTTGATCGCCATCGCTGCGGCACTCGTGCTATCGGCCGCCCTGTTCATGCGCTGGGAGTGGCTGCCCAGATATTACGACCTGGCGCTGCTCGGCATCTGGCGCACCATCTGGATCCTCGTCGTCACGGTGACGCTCGGCTTCATGCTCGCCGTACCGCTCGGCCTTGCCCAGGCGGCCGGTCCGTTCTGGCTCGCATGGCCGGCGAAAGCCTTCTGCACCGTCATCCGTGGCACCCCGCTGCTGCTGCAGCTGTGGCTGCTCTATTACGGCCTCGGCTCGCTGTTCCCGCAATTTCCGTGGATCAGGCAGTCCGAGCTGTGGCCGATCCTGAGGCAAGCCTGGCCCTATGCCGTGGTGGCGCTGACGCTCTCCTACGCCGCCTACGAAGGCGAGGTGATGCGCGGCGCCTTCGCCGGCGTGCCGAGGGGGCAGCTCGAAGCCGCCCGCGCCTTCGGCATGAGTCCGTGGAAACGCTTCCGTCGCATCTGGCTGCCGCAGGCGATCCACCGTGCCTTGCCGACGCTCGCAGGCGAAACCGTGCTGCAGCTCAAGGCGACGCCGCTCGTCGCCACCATCACCGTCATCGACATCTACGCGGTGGCCTCGCGCGTCCGCCAGGACACCTTCATCGTCTACGAGCCGCTGTTGCTGCTCGCCCTCATCTATCTGATCATCACCGGCATCCTCGTCTTCGGCTTCCGCAAGCTGGAGGCGAAGATTCCGTCCAGACTGGGATGAAGCCCATGCCGCAGACAAGGACAGAAACGGTCACGCTGAGCCTCGACGAGGCACGCGCGCTGTGCATATCAGCCGCCGTCGGCGCGGGTGCTGCCGAGGAAACAGCGACCTCGATCGCTCTCGCCGCAGTCGCTGCGGAAGCCGATGGCCAGTCGAGCGTCGGGCTGTCGCATTATGTCGACTACCTCGAAGCGCTCGAAGCCGGGCGCATCGACGGCAAGGTCGAGCCCGTGGTCACCCGGCCGGCGCTGGCGATCTACCTCTCGGACGGCCAGGGTGGTGCCGCCCACACCGGCTTCGACCGCAGCTTCGAGGAGATCGCCAAGGCAGCGCGGCTGTTCGGCGTTACCGTATTCTCGCAAAGGAACGCCTACACCTGCGGTGCGCTCGGCTACTTTACCGGCCGCCTCGCCGAAGCCGGCCTCGTCGCGCTCGCCGCCACCAACGGTCCCGCGCTTGTCGCCGGCTCCGGTTCGACCAAGCCGGTGTTCTGCACCAACCCGATCTCGCTCGCGGCCCCCTCAGCCGGAGGCCCGCCTCTGGTCATCGACCAGTCGTCGAGCGCCACCGCCTACGTCAATGTCCGCAAGGCCGCCGAAACAGGCGAGGCGATCCCCGAGGGCTGGGCGCTTGACGCCAAGGGCAAGCCGACCACCGACGCCAAGAAGGCGATGAAAGGCGTGCTGCTCGCCTTTGGCGGCGCGCGCGGCGCGAATGTCGCGCTGATGGTCGAGGTGCTGGCCGCCGGCGTCTCAGGCGCCAACTGGTCGGTCGACGCGCCGTCGATATCGCAAGGACACGAGACGCCGGGCACCGGGCTCTTCATTGTCGCCCTCGACCCGAAATTGTTCGATCCCGGCTTTGAAACCCGCATGCGCGAACAGCTCGACCGGTTGTCGGATCAGTATCACGTCCACATCCCCGGCCCGGCAAAAGCCGCTGCCCGGGCTCGGTCGGAGGTGGAGGGCATCACGATCCCCATGGCCCTGCACATCCGCATCAGCGAGTTTTCGGCGCGGCAGGCAGACTGATCCGGGCTTTCGGCTCCGCTTTGAGACGCCGCCCAACGAGGCAGCAAGCCTGGACCGCATCAGCGATTTCACCGTCACGGCATGGCAACTGTGTTCATGCCGTGACTTCAGAACCAAGGTCCAACGGCCCACCCCCACACGAACCCCCGCGAAAATAATTCGAACCCCCTTTGAACCTTTCCCGCTGACGCTGCGACCCAGTCATGTCCGGGGCGAGGTGAGCTCGCCCGATCAACCGGGGGGAACCCAAACCGAAAGATCGTTCCGACGTGGAAACCAGAGCGTTTCCGCGGCCCCGAAACACAACCTCGAAAAGGGAATGAGACCATGAAGACCAAGATCACCATCCTGACCGCCGTCCTGCTGCTTGCCGGTGCCATCGGCAGCGCCAATGCCGCCAGCTTCTCGGCTGGCCCGGGCGGCGGCGACCGTCCGTCGGGTCCAAGCGATATCTCCGACGCACCGGGCGGCAACGGCCCTTCGGGCCCCGGCGACATCTCCGATGCGCCTGACAACGACAAGCCATCCGGCCCGAGCGGCAAGGCTTCGTCGGGCAATGGCGGCGCGACCGAAGACAAGTACTGCAAGAACGGCTCGAGCAAGTTCCCGGATTGCAACACCAAGTTCATCCAGGACTGCAGGTGGCAACATGTCGGGCCAGCAGGGTTGGGGTGGCAAGACCTGCCGGGAACCCTCCTGATGCCTCGGGCATGATCCCGAAAGTCTGGAACCGGCTTTCTGATCATGCCCCTCGCGAAGGCGACGGCCTCGCTGGGCGTCGGTCGCCCGCATCGCTGCTATCCGGAAAACCCCGCCTCGCGCGGGGTTTTCTGCATTGGCGCGATCTGCATGGGCAACGAAAAGCCCCGCACGCTGGCGGGGCTTTGCGCGGGCGATCAGCCCGCGGCGCGTTGCAAGAGACGGTTCAGTGGCAGACGGTTCAGTGGCGCGAAAGCCAGCCGTCGATATCCTTCTCGGCCTCTTCCTGCGCCTTGCCGTAACGGGCCTGGAGCCGGCCCGCGAGTTCGGTGCGCTTGCCTTTGATGACGTCGAGATCGTCGTCGGTCAGCTTGCCCCACTGGGCCTGCACCTTGCCCTTGAACTGCTCCCAATTGCCTTCGATCTGGTTCCAATTCATTGCTTTTCTCCTTTCGGGGATTGGCACGACAGGAGCGCCGCACTGGGGGATGAACGCCTCCACGCCGCTCGGGTTCCGACTTTTTTAAAAGTTGACTTTGTTAATCATCTTTATATCAATCCTTGTTGACTTGACCGTGACCCTGGCTTCGCGGCGTTGGTGCATTGCAATATTTCAACCGTGCATAGCCCCGCAAACGGAGACATGTCCTTGACCCTGACGACCGAAAATTCCGGCCGCCGACTTTTCATTCCCGCGCTTCGCGGCCTTTATTCGAACTTCCACGATTCCGCCGAAACGATCCTGCGCCTCGTCGCCGGCGGCGCCCTTGTCATCCACGGCCTCGGCAAGATCTCCGACCCCTTCGGCGCCGCCGAAATGGTCGAAGGCCTCGGCTTCTACCCCGGCGCCTTCTGGTCGCTGCTGTTGTCCTGCACCGAGTTCTTCGGCGGCATCCTGATCGCCATCGGCCTGTTCACGCGCCCGGCCGCCTTCGCCGCCATGTTCGTGCTGCTGGTCACCGTCTGGTTCCACTGGGTCACCATGAGCCAGGGCTACCAGGGCGCCGAGAAGTCGATCATCTGGGCGGCGATCTTCCTGTTCTTCGTCATCCGCGGCGGCAACCGCCACTCTGTCGACGCGCGCCTCGGCCGCGAGTTCTAGTTTGTGACCGCATGATCGTTTCCGGGAACCGGATTTCAATCATGCTTTGAACCCTGCCTCCCAAGGCAAGCCGCATGCCCGCGCCAGATCGGCGCGGGCCGCTCCGTGCAGTCGCTCGATGATTGCCTTTTTCGCGAAACGGGCTAAGAAACGCTACATCTTCTGCCCCTTTTGGCGACCGGAGCCAGCGATGACTGAAATTCTGCAGACCCCGCAACTCGTGACCGTTTTCGGCGGGTCCGGCTTCCTGGGCCGCCATGTCGTGCGGGCGCTGGCCAAGCGCGGGTATCTCGTGCGCGTCGCCTGCCGCCGGCCCGACCTCGCCTTCCACCTGCAGCCGCTCGGCAATGTCGGGCAGATCCAGCCGGTGCAGGCCAATCTGCGCGTGCGCTGGTCGGTCGACCGCGCCGTCCAGGGCGCTTCGCACGTCGTCAACCTCGTCGGCATCCTGCATGAAGGCGGACGCCAGCGCTTCTCGACGGTGCAGGAATTCGGCGCCCGTGCCGTCGCCGAGGCGGCCCGTGCCGTTGGCGCCTCGCTGACCCATGTCTCGGCCCTCGGTGCCGACGCCAACTCGCCATCGGCCTATGCCCAGACCAAGGCGCGCGGCGAAAAGGCCGTTATGGACACGCTGCCGGACGCGGTGATCTATCGCCCGTCGATCGTCTTCGGCCCCGAGGACCAGTTCTTCAACCGCTTCGCCAACATGGCGCGTTTCTCCCCCGTGCTGCCGCTGATCGGCGGCGGCGAGACCCGGTTCCAGCCGATCTATGTCGGCGACGTCGCCGAGGCGGTCGCGCGCGCCGTCGACGGCAAGGTCAAGGGCGGCACGATCTATGAGCTCGGCGGCCCGCAGGTGCTGAGCTTCAAGCAGTGCATGGAAGAGATCCTCGAGGTCATCGACCGCAAGCGCACGCTGGTGACGGTGCCGTGGTCGATCGCCAAACTGCAGGCCTCGATTCTCGGCATGCTGCCCAATCCGCTTTTGACCAAGGACCAGGTCCTGCTGCTGCGTTCGGACAATGTCGTGTCGAAGGCGGCCCTCGATGAAGGCCGCACCATCGCAACCGTCGGCATCGCGCCGAAGTCGACCGCATCGATCCTGCCGAGCTACCTCTGGCGCTACCGCGCCGCCGGCCAGTTCACCCGCCGGACCGAAGCCTGACCGGCTGAGGGCGCATGGACGCCCTCGCCACGCTCCTGCCGCAGGGGCTCGACCCGCTCATTGCCGTCATCCTCATCGTCGCCAGCGCCTTCACCTCGGCGCTGACCGCGGCTTTCGGCGTCGGCGGCGGCATCGCCATGCTGACGCTGATGGGCCTGTTCGTGCCTGTCGCCGCCCTCATCCCCGTCCATGGCGCCGTTCAGCTCGGCTCCAACACCGGCCGCGCCTGGCACCAGCGCGCCAATGTGCGCATGGACGTGGCGGCACCCTTCATCGCTGGCAGCGTCGTCGGCGCGATCATCGGCGCCTTTGTCGTCATCCAGCTGCCCGATGCCCTGCTCAAGCTGGTGCTCGGCGCCTTCGTCATCGCCATCACCTGGGCCAAGATCCCCGGCATCGACAAGCTGACCCGCACCGGGCTTGCCATCGGCAGCGTCGTCGTCGCGCTGATCGGCATGCTTGTCGGCGCCACCGGGCCGCTGGTGTCGGTGCTGTTCGCGCAATTCTTCGCCAATGACCGCAAGGCGCTCGTCGCCACTCATGCCGCAGGCATGGTCGCCCAGCACGGGCTCAAGATCATCGTCTTCGGCCTCGCCGGCTTCGCCTTCTGGGACTGGCTGCCGCTGATCGGCGCGATGATCGTCTCGGGCTATCTCGGCACCGTCTATGGCACCAAGCTGCTCGAACGCATGCCGGAAAAAAGCTTCCGCAAATGGTTCAAGATCGCCATCACCGTGCTGGCGCTGGACCTGCTGCGCAGGGGATTGATGGGACTGGGTTGAGGCGCCTGTCCGGGGTGGCCAGCTCGACGCGAGAGCCCGCTTGATAACTCGCTCTGCCGAGACATATGGCGCGGTTCTTCGAGAACCGGAGCGGAGCGTACTGAAGTACGTGAGCACCGGAAGCGCAGAAAACCGCGTCAGATGGCCGGCAGAGTAGAGTTGGCAGTGGGCTCTCAGCCCCAGACCATCAGCGCGATCAATCCCACGCCGCCGACCAGCAGGCGCCACCAGCCAAACAGCGCGTAGCCGTTGCGCGAGACGTAGTCGAGCAGGTGCCGCACGACAAGCAGCGCGGTGATGAAGGCGGCGAGGAAGCCGATGCCGATTACCGGCAGGTCCGCCGCTGAAAGAATGTCGCGGTTCTTGTAGAGGTCGTAGGCAAAGGCGCCGGCCATTGTCGGCATGGCGAGGAAGAACGAGAATTCCGCCGCCGCGCGCTTTTCCACGCCCATCAGCAGCGAACCTACGATGGTGGCGCCCGAGCGCGAGGTGCCGGGGATCATCGCCAGGCACTGGAACAGGCCGATCTTGAGATAGACCGAGAGCGGGAAGTTGGTGACGTCGCCGTAGCGCGGCTTGAGGTCGAGCTTGTCGAGGAACAGCAGCACGATACCGCCCAGGATCAGCATGACGCAGATCAGCCGCGGCGATTCGAACAGCACCGTCTTGATGAAGTCGTGCGCAAGTGCCCCGATGATCGCCGCCGGCAGGAAGGCGATCAGGATGCCCGCGACGAAACGCTGCGTCTGAGGGTCGCGGGGCAGGTCGATCAGCATCCGCCACAGCTTGGTAGCGTAGACCGACAGGATCGCAAGGATCGCGCCGAGCTGGATCAGGATCTCGAAGGTCTTGCCGGTCGAGTGGAAACCCAGGAAATGCCCGGCGAGCAGGATGTGGCCGGTCGAGGACACAGGGATGAACTCTGTCAGGCCCTCGAGCAGGCCGAGCAGCAGTGCATTGATGATTGTCTGGCTATCCATTCCCATCCCCGCGAGGCGTTCATGCGCGATTGCTTGTCATGGGGCGGAACTCACCCTATAGGTCGGGTCGCCCGAGAAGCCCGGCGAGCCGGGCCCAGAAGCTCTAGCGACGCATCAGGCGATTCGCCAGAGCGCCATCGATCACGAATTTCGCAGGACCATGCTGACGCTTTTCCACCACCCGATGTTTGCCACATGCCGTTTCGTCCGTCTGGCGTTCGGCGAATATGGCGAGGAGCTGGCGCTGATCGAGGAGAAGCCCTGGACACGGCGCAAGGAATTCCTGTCGCTCAACCCGGCGGGTACCTTGCCGGTGCTTCTGGCCGAGGGCGACGTGCCGATCGTCGGCGCGATGATCATTTCCGAATACATCGACGAGACCCGCGGCGTGCTGAAGCGCGAGCGGCGCCTGTTTGCCGAAGACCCGATGGAGCGCGCCGAAATCCGCCGCCTCACCGACTGGTACCTGACCAAGACCGAAAGCGAAGTGACGCGGCATCTGGTGCGCGAACGCGTGCTCAAGCCGCTGATGCCGGAATCGGCCGGCGGCGGCTCGCCCGATTCGGCGGCCATCCGCGCGGCGCGCGCCAACATTCGCCAGCACATGAAATACACCAACTGGCTCGCCGGCACGCGTCACTGGCTCGCCGGCACGCGCATCACCTATGCCGACCTTGCCGCGGCAGCGTCGCTTTCGGTGCTCGACTATCTCGGCGAGATCGACTGGCGCGAATATTCCTCGGCGCGCGAATGGTACACACGCGTCAAGTCGCGCCCGTCCTTCCGGCCCCTGCTCACCGACAGGGTGCGCGGGCTGACCCCGGCATCGCATTATGCGGACCTCGATTTCTGATACGGCCCTGCGCCAGCTGATCGAGCGCGAAGCCAAACGCGCCGGCTTCGCAGCTATCGCCGTCACACGCCCCGACGCCATTCCGCTGGCCCCTGCCCGCCTCGCCCAATTCGTCGATGAAGGCCTGCACGGCTCCATGGCCTGGATGGCCGAGACGCTGGAGCGGCGCAGCGAACCCTCCGCCCTGTGGCCCGAGGTGCGTTCGATCGTCGTGCTCGCCATGAACTATGGCCCCGACAGCGATCCGCGCGCGCTCCAGGGCCGGCCCGACCGCGCCGCGATCTCGGTCTATGCCCGCAACCGCGACTATCACGACGTCATGAAGGGCCGGCTGAAGGAGATCGCCGGCAAGATCGTCGCCCGCGCCGGCGGCGACGTGAAGGTGTTCGTCGACACAGCACCCGTCATGGAAAAGCCGCTGGCCGAAGCCGCCGGGCTCGGCTGGCAGGGCAAGCACACCAATCTGGTCAGCCGCGAGTTCGGCTCCTGGCTGTTTTTGGGCACCATCTTCACCACTGCCGAGCTTCAGCCTGACGAAGCAGAGATCGACCATTGCGGGTCCTGCCGCGCCTGCCTCGATGCCTGCCCGACCGACGCCTTTCCCGCACCCTACAGGCTCGATGCCCGACGCTGCATCTCCTACCTGACTATCGAGAACAAAGGCCCGATCCCGCTCGAATTCCGCGACAAGATCGGCAACCGCATCTACGGCTGCGACGACTGTCTCGCCGCCTGCCCGTGGAACAAGTTCGCCCAGGCCGCATCGGAGCAGAAGCTCGCCGCCCGCGACGACCTGCGCGAACCGCGCCTCTCCGAGTTGCTTTTGCTCGACGACGCGAGCTTCCGTACCTTCTTCTCAGGCTCGCCGGTCAAGCGCATCGGCCGCGACCGCTTCGTCCGCAACGTCCTGATTGCATCGGGCAACTCGGCCGACATGGCGCTGGTCGAGCCTTGCCAGGCTTTGCTTGCCGATCCCTCGCCCTTGGTGCGCGGCGCCGCCGTGTGGGCGCTGTCGCGGCTGCTGCCCGACGCGACGTTTTCGGCTCTTGCAGAACAGGCGCTGAAGGTCGAAACCGAACAGGACGTGATCGCCGAATGGCAGCTCACGCAAGTCGAACCGGCACGGACGCAGGCATGACCGAGCAGAACTTCTTCATCTTCGGCGCCGGCTATTCCGGCAAGGCCTTTGCACGCATACGCCCGCAAGGCGTGAACATAGTGGGCACGACCCGGTCAGCGGACAAGGTCGCAGGCCTCGAAGCCGCCGGCATCGAGCCCTTCGTCTTTGATGGGCACCTCACCCCGGAAATCAGGGCGCAACTGGCCAAGACCACGCATCTCGTCGTCTCCGCGGCACCCGGAGATGACGGCGACCCGGTGCTCAATACCGCCCGTGAAGCGATCATCCATGGCATGCCGCTGCTGCGCTGGATCGGCTATCTCTCGACCGTCGGCGTCTATGGCGACCATGGTGGCGCCTGGATCGACGAGACCGCCACATGCCGCCCGAAACCGGGCCGTTCCGCGATGCGGCTCGACGCCGAGCAGGCCTGGCATGAGCTTGGTGAAGCGGTCGCACGGCCGGTGGCGATCCTGCGCCTGTCGGGCATATATGGGCCGGGCCGCAACGCCTTCGTCAACCTTGAAAACGGCACCGCCAAGCGGCTGGTCAAGAAGGACCAGGTGTTCAACCGCATCCATGTCGACGACATCGCTGGCGCGCTGTGGTTCCTCGCCGAGGGCGACTATGGCGGCGTCTTCAACGTCACCGACGACGAGCCCGCGCCGCCGCAGGACGTGGTCGCTTATGCGGCCGAAAAGATGGGCGTGGCACCGCCGCCTGAAATTCCTTTCGAGACTGCCCAACTTTCGCCCATGGCGCGATCCTTCTATGGCGAAAACAAGCGTGTCGCCAACACCGCGGTCAAGGCGCTCGGCTACAAGTTCGGCATGCCCGACTATCGCAAGGCGCTGGACAGCATGTGGGCCGACGGCAGCTGGCGCGGCGAAGGACAAGGCGACCGGCGCAGTCCGATCAGGCAAGGTTGAGCGCCGGCTGCGCGACGAAATGACCGGGGTGCGGGTGCTGAAATTTACCTTTCGGTAACCGTGGCAGCCCAAGCTGGCTGAGAGGATCGGGTTCCATGACGGCATTTTCCAGCGGATTTCTTGGCAAGGCAGGGCGGCTCCTGATGGCGGCCGCGACACTTGGCCTTGTTGGCACTGACATTCACGCAGCTAGCGCCTCTGAGCTTGCCAAGGACCTGTTCGGCGGCAAGAGGCTGCCTGCCGCCATCGCGCCTGCTTCCTACGGTTTCTATTCCAAGGGCTGTTTTTCCGGCGGCGTCGCGATCGCCACCGACGGCCCGACGTGGCAGGCGATGCGGCTGTCACGCAACCGGCGATGGGGTCATCCGAAGATGATCGCGCTGATCGAGAAGCTGTCGCGCGAAGCCACCGCCGACGGCTGGCCCGGCCTGCTTGTCGGCGACATCTCGCAGCCGCGCGGCGGCCCGATGCTGACCGGCCACGCTTCGCACCAGATCGGCCTCGACGCCGACATCTGGCTGACGCCGATGCCTGACCACCGGCTATCGCCGACCGAGCGCGAGAACATGAGCGCGGTGTCGATGGTCAACGAAAAGACCCATCGCGTCATCGAAAAACGCTGGACGCCGGCGCATACGCGCCTGCTCGAGCGCGCCGCGAGCTATCCCGAAGTCGAGCGCATACTGGTCAATCCGGGCATCAAGAAGAAACTCTGCGACACCGTCACCGGCGACCGCTCGTGGCTGCGCAAGGTCCGCCCGTTCTGGGGCCACGACTATCATTTCCACGTCCGCATCGGCTGCCAGGCCGGTTCGGTGGGCTGCAAGGAGCAGGATCCGACGCCACGCGGCGACGGCTGCGACAAGTCGCTGGCCTGGTGGTTCACCGAGGAACCCTGGCGCCCGGCCACTGGCCCGGCCAAGCCGAGGGCGCGTGACATCATGACGATGTCGAGCCTGCCCAAGGCGTGCCGCGCCGTGCTCGATGCGCCCTCGCCGACTTCGGAAGCCGCCGTCACCTACCACGGCCCCGGTGGCAGCGAATATGCGGCGACGCCAGCACCCCAGGCTCCGGCAGTGGCTGAGACGCCCGTGATCACCGATCCCGGCGTGCCAGCTGAGGCAAACGCCTTCGCGCCGCGGCCTTCGGTCGACATCCCGCTGCCGCGTCCGCGCCCAGCCAACAAGTGACGCACTGGAGGGTGCGCCACGGTGCTTCCAAATCGCCGGAAATCGGTCTATGGATTTCAAACGATTTAGATAGTAATGGCAGCCCTCCATTGACCCCTGCATTGCGCCTCGCCCTGATCGCCCATGACGAGAAGAAGGACGATCTTGTCGCCTTCGCCGGGGATCACGTCGAGTTCCTCATGACCTGCCACATCGTCGCCACCGGCACCACCGGCCAGCGCATCCTGGCGGCCTGCCCCGACCTCAACCTGACGCGGCTGAAAAGCGGTCCGCTCGGCGGCGACCAGCAGATCGGCGCACTGATCAGCGAGGGCAAGATCGACCTTTTGATTTTCTTCGTTGATCCGCTGACGCCGATGCCGCATGACGTCGATGTGAAGGCATTGATGCGGCTCGCCATCGTCTACGACATTCCCATGGCGTTGAATCGGGCGACGGCCGAGATCATGCTGGAAAACCAAGAGAACGGCTGAACGCCGACGTGGGGACGAGACCGGGCATGTCACATCAGAGCGAGCAGGCGCAGGCCCTCCCATTCCCGATCCTGATCGGCGACATCGGCGGTACCAATGCGCGCTTCGCAATCGTCGAAAGCGCCGACAAGGATGCCGGCGAGCCGCGCATCGTCCAGACCGCCAGCTACGCCACCATCGACGACGCCATCCTGGCCGTGCTCGACGGCGCGCCGGTGCGTCCGCGCTCGGCGGTGCTCGCAGTCGCCGGCCCGGTCGAGGGCGAAGAGATCGCGCTTACCAATTGCCCCTGGGTTGTGCGCCCCCGGCAGATGTTTGCGACGCTCGGCCTCGTCGACATCCTCGTCCTCAACGACTTCGAGGCCCAGGCGCTCGCCGTGGTGGCACTTGGCGACGAGCATATGGAAAAGATCGGCGGCGGCGAACCCGAACAGGGTGCCGGCCGCGTCGTGCTCGGGCCCGGCACGGGCCTTGGCGTCGCCGGGCTGATCCACGCGCTCGGACGCTGGATCCCTGTTCCCGGCGAAGGCGGCCACATGGACATCGGCCCGCGTTCTCAGCGCGATTTCGAAGTATTTCCCCATATCGAAAAGCTCGAGGGCCGCATTTCGGGCGAGCAGATCCTGTGTGGCCGTGGGCTGGTCAACACCTACCGCGCCGTGGCCAAGGCCGACGGCAAGACGCCTACCCTCACCCAGCCGGCACAGGTCACCGCAGCCGCCCTTGACGGCAGCGATCCGGTGGCCGTCGAAGCGCTGTCGCTGTTCGTCACCTGCCTTGGCCGTACCGCCGGCGATCTCGCTCTGGTGTTCAAGAGCAAGGGCGGCGTCTTCCTGACAGGCGGCATCGCCCAGAAGATCGTGCCGGCGCTGAAACAGGGCAATTTCCGCGAGGCCTTCGAAGACAAGGCCCCGCATCGCGAGCTGATGGCCTCGATGCCGGTCTATGTCATCACCCACCCGCTGGCCGCCCTTGCCGGGCTTGCCGCCTATGCCCGCAATCCTGATCTCTTCGGCATCGAGACCGGCGACCGGCGCTGGCGCGTCTAACCACTACCGCACTGCGGCAAATGGCGGTTTCCCCTCGCGGCGTCATGCTTTATGAGAGGCGCAGTTTTCGCAAGTAGCGACAGGACTGCCTGTTTGACCATCGACCCGAACCAGACGCCCAATTCCCCGCGCAGCGAGATTGCGGGCGTCATCAAGCGCATCGTCGCCGAGAATGGCCGCGACTACGTCTGGAACTACACCTTCGCGGCGATTTTCCTGCTTACCATCTCGGGCACGACGGGCTTTCTCGCCTGGGTCATGCGCGACGTCGTCAACCTCGTGTTCTACGAACGGCGCGCCGACCTGATCCTGCTGATCAGCCTGTCGATCTTCGCTGCCTTCGTCATTCGTGGCCTGTCCACCTATGGCCAGGCGGTCGTCCTCGCCAAGGTCGGCAACAATCTCATCGCCCGCTATCAGCGCCGCATCTTCGACCACCTGATGAGCCTCGGCATGGACTTCTTCTCGTCGCAGCGCTCGGCCCAGCTGATCGCCCAGGTCAACCAGAATGTCGCCGGCGTGCGCGACCTGCTCAACATCCTGGTCACCTCGATCGCCCGCGATGCCGTCTCGCTCATCGTCCTCGTTGGCGTCATGATCTACCAGGACCCAATGCTGTCGCTGCTGGTCCTGCTGATCGGTCCGCCGCTGGTCTTTGCCGTCAACTACCTGATGCGCCGGCTGCGCCGCCTCAACCGCGATGCCGTCCTCGTCGGCGCCCGCCTGTTCGGCTCGATGCAGGAAACCGTCCAGGGCATGGCCATCGTCAAGGCATTCACCATGGAGGATCAGCTCGCCAGGCGCATGGACGGGCTGATCGGCGACGTCGAGGCGCGGTCGAACAAGATCGCACGGGTGTCGGAGCGCCTTTCGCCGATCACCGAGATGCTCGGCGGCGCGATCTTTGCCGGCATCATCGGCTACGCCGGCTACCGCTCGGCCGTCGACATGCAGCCGCCCGGCAACATCATCTCGTTCATCTTCTCGTTCATCCTCGCCTATGATCCGGCGCGCCGCCTTGCCCGCACCCAGGTCGGGCTAGAGGCCGCGCTGGTCAACGCCCGCATGCTCTACGAGATCCTCGACACGCCGCCGCGCCAGGAAGACAGCGAGGACGCCAGGGCGATCGCTGTTGGCAAAGGCGAAATCCGCTTCGACAACGTCTCCTTCGGCTATGGCGACGACATCCCGGTCCTGCGCGAGCTCAGCTTCACCGCAGCCGGCGGCAAGACCACTGCCATCGTCGGCGCTTCGGGCGCCGGCAAGTCGACGCTGATTGCACTTTTGCAGCGCTTCTACGACCTCGACGGCGGCCGCATCGTCATCGACGGCCAGGACATCTCGACAGTCACCAAGCGCTCGCTGCGCCAGTCCATCGCCTATGTCTCGCAGCACCCCTATTTGTTCGAAGGCACCATCGCCGACAACATCCGCTACGGCCGTCCTGACGCAACCGACGAGGATATCCGCGAGGCAGCCAGGCAAGCCTTCGCCGACGACTTCATTCTGGACCAGCCCGAGGGTTACGACACCCCAGTCGGCGAAAGCGGCTCGACCCTTTCCGGCGGCCAGCGCCAGCGTGTCTCCATTGCCCGCGCGCTGGTGCGCAACGCGCCGATCCTTCTGCTCGACGAGGCGACATCGGCGCTCGACAACGAATCCGAGGCGCGGGTTCAGGCAGCCCTTGCCGGCGCCACCAAGGGCCGCACCACCATCGTCATCGCCCATCGCCTCTCGACGGTCATCAATGCCGACCATATCGTGGTGCTGGAGCAAGGACGCCTAGTGGAACAAGGCACGCATGCCGGCCTCATGGCCGACCAGAACAGCATCTACGCCCGCTTCCACAATCTGCACGATGAGGCAGCACTTGGACTGGTGGACGATACCGTCGAGACTGCAATAGTAGCGTAGCGGCAAGCGCATGCCGCTTCAGGGAGCCTGATATGAGCGAGATGGGTCTTGTGGTTGTCGGCGCCGCCGGCCGGATGGGACAGGTGCTGTTGCGCACCGTGCACACGATGGAAGGCGTCCGCGTCGTCGGCGCCATCGAACGTTCCGGCTCGCCGCATCTCGGCAAGGACGCGGGCGAACTCGCCGGCATCGGCATCATCAATGTCGCCATCAGCGACGACCCGCTGGCAGCCTTCGCCAAGGCCGACGGCGTGCTCGATTTCACCGTTCCGGCCGCAACCGTCGAGTTCGCCGGCTATGCCGCCCAGGCCCGCATCGCCCATGTCATCGGGACGACCGGCTGTTCGCCTGACGACGACGCCAGGATCGCCGCTGCCGCGCGTCACGCCACCATCGTCAAGTCGGGCAATATGAGCCTCGGCGTCAACCTGCTGTCGGTGCTGGTCGAAAAGGCCGCCCAGGCGCTCGGTCCCGACGATTTCGACATCGAGATCGTCGAGATGCACCACCGCCACAAGGTCGACGCGCCGTCGGGCACCGCACTTCTGCTTGGCGAGGCCGCCGCCGAAGGCCGCAAGATCGCGCTGGCCGAGAAGAGCGTGCGCGTCCGCGACGGCCACACCGGCGTGCGCGAGACGGGCACCATCGGCTTTGCCGCGCTGCGCGGCGGCTCGGTCGTCGGCGAGCATTCGGTCATTCTCGCCGGCACCGGCGAACGCATCGTCATGTCGCACCTGGCCGAGGATCGCACGATCTTCGCCAGAGGTGCCGTCAAGGCAGCCTTGTGGGCGCATGGCCGCAAGCCCGGCCTCTATTCGATGCGCGACGTGCTCGGGCTTTAGAACCAAACCAATCCTGCCAACTAGTCCTCACCCAAGGGAGCAAAAATGTCCGGTACTCTCGTGCTCGTCCGTCACGGCCAGAGCGAATGGAACCTCAAGAACCTGTTCACCGGCTGGCGCGACCCCGGCCTGACCGAGCAGGGCCATGCCGAGGCCAAGTCCGCCGGCGAGAAGCTCAAGGCGCGCGGCCTGAAGTTCGACATCGCCTTCACCTCGGCGCTGTCGCGCGCGCAGACGACCTGCCAACACATCCTCGACGCGCTCGGCCAGAGCGATCTCGAGACCATTCGCAATGCGGCCCTCAACGAGCGTGACTATGGCGACCTCAACGGCCTCAACAAGGACGACGCCCGCGCCAAGTGGGGCGAGGAGCAAGTCCACATCTGGCGCCGTTCCTACGACACCCCGCCGCCCGGCGGCGAAAGCCTGAAGGATACCGGCGCGCGCGTCTGGCCCTACTACATGCACGACATGCAGCCGCACGTGCTCTCCGGCGGCACCGTGCTGGTGGCGGCGCACGGCAATTCGCTGCGCGCGCTGATCATGGCGCTCGAAGGCATTTCGGGCCCAGACATCGTCAAGCTCGAACTCGGAACGGGCGTTCCGATCGTCTACAAGCTCAACGCCGATTCGACCGTCGCTTCCAAGGACGTGCTGGCCTGAGCCACCGCGCGTCCAGCTGGACGCGCAAAGGGATGCTGGAGCATTCCAGATACGTTTGGGAGCCGTGCATGCGCGGCTTCCACCCTTCGCCGGCTTCGAAAGCCCTGTCGGCCCCTACGTCAGGCTTTGTGCCTGATTGCGACATTTGCGGCCAGCCGCAGCATTCGTCGGCAAAAGCTGAAAAAGCGCGTTGACACAGTCGCTTCGCCCGCTTACATCACCGCCACCAGCCCAGATGGCGGAATTGGTAGACGCGCACGGTTCAGGTCCGTGTGCCGCGAGGCGTGGAGGTTCGAGTCCTCTTCTGGGCACCAGTTTCCTGCTTCGGACAGTTTCAACTGTCGCGAAGCATTCAAAAAAGCCCGGTTCGCCGGGCTTTTTTATTGCCTTGATTTGCGCATTGTCCGGCGCCGCCGCCAGCGGCCTGGCGTCGCGGTCTGAACCGGCATCCGCCCGAGGTTGGCGCCACAAGCGTCAGCCGCCCGACCCTCACCATCGCCGCCGCCTGCACCCTCGGTCATCGCCCAAATGGTCAGCTTCCCGCTGGCCCATGCTCGATGCTAATATCAGGTTGCGCTAATATTAATGCACAACCTTGTTGAGGAGCACGCCGATGCTGCGCTTTGCCCTTCTTGCCGCTGCACTGGCCCTCGCTGCCGGCACGGCAGCCAGGGCGGAAGACAAGCCTCAGGCCACGCCGGCCGTCGTCGAAGGCGTAACCGTCGCGGAGTTCGGCGACATCATGATCAAGGCCGGGTATCAGGCCAAGGTGGGCGTCGACAGCGAAAATCTGCCGGTCATCGATTCCAAGGCCTCCGGCATGAACTTCTGGGTCTATCTCTACAATTGCGAGGGCGCCGAGCCGCAGAAGTGCCGGCGCGTGCAGTTTCAGAGCAGCTTCAAGACCGACAAGGCGATGCAGGACAAGGCGCTCGAATGGAACAACAAGAAGGTCGCCGGCCGCGCCTCCAACGACAAGGAAAACACCTATTTCGACTACCTGATCGATTGCGGCGGCGGCGTTTCGGCCGCCAACCTTTCGCAGAACCTCGAGCGCTTCGACACGCTGATGGCCGAGTTCACCACCTATATAGGCTGGCGCTAAGCCCGCTTGCCCCGCAGGCGCGGAGGCTCTTCAACGGGAGCCCAGTGAAAGGAGGGGCAATGCGACAAATCGAATGTCGGACCGCATGACGCGCGCTCGAACCACATCTGATGGTTGTATCAATCCCAGGAATTGTCATTTTACGTGCATTGCAGTGTCGTAAACAAGTTGCGATAAATATGCCACACACCTAAAGAACTTCGTAAATTGTCGCGAGTCCACGCGCTGACCTATTGCTATAGTCTCTTCGTCAATTACTCAGTTGAAAATTACTTGAACCATAATATTTGAAATTGCAGGCCGGGTTGGCATCATGAAATCTCTAAATTATCTTGGCGCAGCCAGCGCCATGGCTCTCCTTTGCATGTCGTCCGCGGCAATCTCCGGCGAACAGTCTTCCGACCAGCAGGCCATCGGCTATCGCATCGGCCTCGCCTTCGCCGGCGTCCACAACACGCTTGGTGGACTGGGGATAGAATCATCTGGCGGCGTGAAAGTTGCCGACACCCGCCCAACCGTGATGTTTGATGGAACGCTGGGCTACGATTTTGCCGCCAATTGGGGCATCCAGGGCGACCTGCAGGCGGCGGCGCTAGGCCGGCCCGACGTCGCCGACGGCGACAGGACCAACGCTTATGGCCACGGCGCCGTCCACCTCTACCATCGCACGGACAGCTTTCTCGTCGGTGCCCTGGGCGGCCTTGGCATTCACGACGACCGCGGCGATTCCAACCGCGAGATGAACTACTGGTTCGCCGGCGCCGAAGGCAAGCTGCTGACCGGCTGGGGCTCGGTATTCGCCCAGGCGGGTTACCTCGATTCATACGACAGGTACGACGAAGGCACGCGCGAGGCGCCATTCGCCCGGCTTGGCATCAACTACTTCCTCAACGACAACTGGTCGGTGAAGCTGGACGGCGCCTATGCCGGCGGCAAGAAGTGGACGGACGATCTTCCCAACCGGATCTTCGACTTCAACGTGGAGAGCGAAATCCGCCCGGAAACCTGGCCGGTCTCTTTGTTCGCCCGCTATGAATTCACCCAGATTTCCTACCATGCGCTTGATAGCGACCAATACCGCTACGGCGAGAACTTCCATACCTTGATGGTCGGACTGAAATTCCGCTCCGGCGCGACCCTGCGCGAAGCCGACCGTGCACCTGGCTCCCTTGATTTGCCGTCCTTCGGCAAATGGGTCGCCTTCAACGCCAACGAAGTCGAGTAGTGGCTCGGCGCAGTTGAATGTAAAAGAGCGCCACAAGGCGCCCTTTTTCTTTGCGGCGATGTTTCACACTCCGCAGCCTTACGCGGACACCTTGCGAGTTGCCCGAACTGCCCGCAGACTGAAACGCGGGGTTCAGCCATTCCAGGTCAATGGACAGGCGGCCGAAAGGACATGGGCCGCAGATGCCCGCTTGAAACAGTTGAGGCGTACGGAATGAAATGTTGCGTCTACACCGTGCTGCTTGGGGGCTACGAAGACCTCAACGAACAGCCGGCCGCCTCCCGTTCCAACCTGCCCTTCATCTGCCTGACCGACGATCCCACGCTGCGAAGCGAGAGTTGGAACTGCCGCGTGGTCGAGCCATTGTTTCCGCAGGACCCGATACGCAGCCAGCGCGACCTGAAGATCCGCCCGTATCTCCACCTGCCGGGTTACGACTGCTCCGTCTACATCGACAATTCGGTGATCCTGAAGGAGCCGCCTGAACGGTTGCTGGAGCTGTTCGAGCCCGAGGTCGGCTTCCTCGTCCCATCTCACTCTTTCAGGGAGACGGTACTGGATGAGTTCCTGGAAGTGGCGAGACAGGGTCTTGACGATCCCACCCGCATTTTCGAGCAGCTCAACCACTACACGCTGAGCTGTCCCGAAGTGCTGGAAGAGCGCCCGTGGTGGACAGGCATCCTAGTCAGAGACCATCACTCGGCGCGCGTGCGTGCGATGCTGGAGGCCTGGGCTTCGCACGTCATGCGCTACTCGCGCCGGGACCAGCTTTCGATGAACATGGCGTTTCGGTTCGCCAATTTCCGCCCGACGGCATGGGCCATGGACAACAGGGAGTCCGACCTGCATCTCTGGCCACATACGGTGGCGCGGGATCGCCATCTGGGCCCCCGCAATCCCGCGGTCAGCCTGATGCCTGTGGCTGCCCGCGTGCGGCACATGGAGCAGAAGGAGGCCGAATGGAACACCCAGGAGCATGCTTTTCGCGCGGAGATCGCAAGGCTTAACGCGAAAGCCGAAGCGCGCCGCCCCCAGAACCGCTTGCGGCGGCTGGGCAAGAAGATACTCCGCTTGCCCAGCCGGCTGGCTGTCGGGCGAAAGCCGGAAGTTGCCACGCTGCCGGATCGTGTCCGTGTCCCGAGCGGCGCGTGGATACATGTCGATCCTCTGGACCGCCGCGGCCAGCACTTGATCAAGTCTGGCGGCAACTTCAATCCGCCTACCCTGGCTGCCTGGCACCTGCTGTTGCAGGAACGGCCCTGGACACATGTCATCGATGTCGGCGCCAACTATGGCGAGATGCTCGTCAATGGTGGCCTGCCTTCTGGAGCAAGCATCGTCGCGGTCGAGCCCAATCCGGCCATACGTCCCTATCTCGAACGCACTTTGCGCGAGTCAGGACTGTCCGCGACTGTTGTCGACGCTGCGCTGTCCGACAAGTCGGGTGAAGCCGCGCTTCATGTCGATCCACAATGGTCGGGCACGGTCCGCCTCAAACCGGGCCACAGCAAGACCCTGCCAGTGCGAACAACCACGCTGGATGTCCTCCTCCGCGACTTCGACGCCGATCCTTCGACAATGCGCGTTCTGGCGAAAGTGGACGTTGAAGGCCACGAGGCGGCCGTACTGCGTGGCGCGCTCGGCATGCTGCCAAGCCTCGGCGACTTCGCGGCCCTGGTTGAGATCCTGCACGTCCCACCGGTCGACCTCGTCTGGCTGACTGGCCACTTCGACATATCGCTGCTCGATATGGAGCCGGGCGGCGGGCTCGTGACGGCTTCGCCGCGGCAATTGGGGGAAATGCTGGGTTCCGGACGCTACCATGCGCAGGATGCCGTCTTGCGTCGCCGCGTATAGATCGGCCTCCGGCGGGCGTGTCCGGCTGATCACAAAGCTGGTGTCGGTCCGAGCCTACAACAGTCCTGAAAAAATCCCCCTCTCCTATGTCTCGTGGCTGCTATGCCTCAAGGCTGCGGTTGCGGTCCTGCCAGAGTTCGAGGGCTGCCAGCACGGCAACGGCGATGCCGAGGCCGATGTGCCAGTTGCGCAGCGCGCCGCCATATTCGAAGACGAACGGCTGCACGACCATCCAGACGCCACCGAACAGCAGCAGGATTTCCTCCCAGCGCCGCAGGAAGATCTGCTCAAGTCCGGATAGCACGACGATCGCGGCGCCAACGAGCGCGGTAACCGCCATCATTGTCGGCATGTCGGTTACACCGAACCACATCGGAGACACGATGATTGCTGCGCCGAGGATCATCGACACGATGTCCTCCCAGCGCCGATGCGTGGTGAGCCCCAGGGGCTCCATTACGTTAAGCGTTGCCATGATGAAAAATCCTCTTAGTCTACGTTCGAGTTAAGCTCGAGCGCCCGTGAGGACTATTTGCGTGCCAGTCGAACTCCTCAGTCGGGCGTTCTCGCACTGCCGCCATTATCGCAAAAAAATGCAATAAGTTCAATGCACAGGAGCGTGTGGCCAGCAGCGGCCTACATCTCAGCCAGTCCGGGGCTGCCACGCAGGCGCGCCATTTCAGGGCACACGGGCATGGGAGCCGGCGCTTGTCGCCGTCACCTCCACCTCAGCCACAACAACGCGGCACAACCAGCCAATGCGATCACGATTCCGATCCAGAACCACTCCGTGCGCCCGGTCATGAAGCTGCCGCCGAGCAGCCCAGCACCTTGCAGGATCCAGACGGCGCCGACGACGACCGCGAGCGCCGCCACGATGTTTGCCAATAACTTCATCTCGACAACACCTCCTTTTCGATTATCTTCACAACGTTCGCCTGCTTCTTGATATTTCTTTTTTCCTGAAAGTACTCTCAAGCTCTCTTTCGACAGCATCGATTCCGGCGATTTGCCAATGATCTCGGTGCCCGCTCCGCAAATATGAAGATATTCCTTCTTTGCGGCCCGGACAGGCCTGACAAACTGTTACCTTGAGACTCCAAACGTGTGCGCTCGCCACGGAACTGCCCGAAGCTTGCCCCATTCGCTGCCACATTTAGGTTGAAACCGCTCCGTGTGTGCATCAACGGAGCATTAACCAGAAGATGAAGACCAGCGCCAAGCCCGCGATCGTAGCGGCCACCCTCGCCGCCAGCATGATGATTGCCTTCACCGGAACCGCCTCGGCCCAATGCGGCGGCGCATCCTGGTACGCGCTGACCTCGAAGACCGCTTCGGGCGAACGCATGAATCCATCGGCCATGACCGCAGCGCACCGCTCGCTTCCCTTCGGCACCAAACTCCGGGTCACCAACCAGAAGAACGGCAAGAGCGTGATCGTGCGCATCAACGACCGCGGCCCGTTCATCAAGGGCCGCGTGCTCGACCTGTCCAAGGGTGCCGCCCAGCAGATCGGCTTCATCAAGTCCGGACATACGTCCGTGTGCATGGAACGCCAGGGCTAAGCCGTCAGGGCCTGTCTCGACAGCCGGCGCGCCGCCGTCTCGGCCATCGCCTCGACGAGGCTGAGCTGCCATTCGGCGCGGCAATAGGCGCGGAAATCGAAACACGGCAGGCCCGGGCAGACCTCGAACTCGATGAGGTGCACGCTGTCATCGGCCTCGACGCGGAAGTCGAGCGAAAAGACGTCGCGCAGGCCGAGCCCGACCATCAGCTTCGCCGCGACCTGCTTGATCTTTTCGGCGGCCTGCGGCTGGACCGATGCCACCTGAACCAGTTCCGGCTCGCTGTACTTCCCCGCTTCCCTGGCAGCGGTACCGGTGTCGCCGTAGAGCGCCATGCTGTCGGCCATGGTCTGGAAATCGCCGCCTGAATCGACAAAGACGATGCCGAGCGCCTCAGGTCCGGCATCGGGGTCCATTGCCAGGAAGCTCGCCCGCACATTGCGGCCGGCGACATAGGGCTGGACGATGACGTCGTCGCGATAGGCATCGAACACCCTGCGCCCGAGCGCCAGCGCATCGCCTGATTTACCGATGCGCGAATCCGCCCAGATGCCGATCTTGGCGCCGAGCCGGTTCGGCTTGACGAAATAGCCCGACGAAGACGCCGGCGGCTCGACCAGCCATTCGCCGCCGCGAGCCAGGCCTGCGGCCGGCACCGGCATGCCGAGTGCTGAAAGCACGGCGCCTGCACGGAACTTGTCCTGGCACAGCGCAAACAGCGAGTCGTCGGCGCCGATGGTCGCCAACCCGTTGAGCCGGGCAAGTGCTGGTGCAGCACCACCGCGGAAATAGGCGATGCCGTCGGTCAGCGTCCACACCAGGCTGGTGCGACGGTCCGCGGATGCCAGCACCGTTGCCGCATCGTCCAGCTCGACGGCGCGAAAGTCGAAACCGCGTTGCGCGCAGGCCTCGGCGAGCGCACCAAACTCCGGCGCCAGATCGGTCGACTGCGCCAGGTAGGACGAGATCTCCATCGCCGCCTGGCGCGAGAAGCCATCGGCGAGCAATCGCTCGGAACAGGCGCGCTCCGGCTCGTGGACGAGAATGAGCATCGGTCTTTGTCCGGCCATCGGGCACTTCTTCCTGCATGTGGGCGGAGCAGAAGCACTTCGCCGGTGGCCGACAATGGCATCCCCGTTGCGACAGGCTTGCTGGAAAACCGACCTGTTGCCATCGCCCCGGCGACAAGAGACCGCCGGCTGGGGCCTGTGCTTGGCAGCGCCTCAGATCAGGACATTCGGCTCATGCCGGCCGTTGACCTTGATGTCGAGCAGGAAGGTCTTGCCGGCATGCGGGTCTGCCCTCCGCGCCTTGGCGCTCATGCCTTCGGCCGCCGACGTCACCACCATCCGGTCGGCCTCAGCACCTACGAATGCCGGGCACGATGTCTGCACCGCCGGCACCGGCACGCTGCGCACCAGCTTGCCGTCGGGCGCATAGGCGTCGACGCGGCCGCCGCCCCAGCTGGCGTTCCACAACACCCCATCGCGGTCGACGACCGAGCCGTCGATGTCGCCCCTGCCGCCGCGACGGTCGACGAACAGCTTCGGCTCGCCGAGCGGCAGGCCGGTGTCGGCATCGCAGTCGAGGCGATAGAGCAGGTTGACCGCCGTGTCGGTGTAATAGGCGGTCTTGCCGTCGGGGCTGAAGCAGATCGAATTGGGGATGCTGATGGCCGGGAAAAGCAGCCTGAGCTCGCCGCGGAAATACCAGTAGATGGCGCCGGCGCCCGCCTCGGCTTTCTTGCCCATGGTGCCGAACCACAGCGCGCCGCACGGGTGCACGCGCGCGTCGTTGGAGCGGGTGGCGGCATTGGCTGCTTCGACCGACATATGAAGCGTCAGCTTGCCCGTCGTGGAATCGCGGATGTGCAGCCCGGTTTCGGTCAGCAGCAGCTGGCGCTCGCCGTCGATCGTGGCAATGGCGCTCGCCATCTCGCCAAGCTGGTGAATGCGCGTTTGCCCGCCCGACAGCTTCTTTTCCAGCATCCGGCTGTTCAGTATGTCGAACCAGTACAGCGTGTCGGTGGCGGGATCGTAGGTCGGGCCCTCGCCCAGCTCGCAGGCCTCGTCGGACAGGATGGTGGCTGCCATGTCAGGCGTCCTTGCCGATGGCATCCCAGCCGGCCACCGCCGCCCGGGCGCGTTCGCCGACATCGGCAGCACTCATGCCGGGCTTGTAGAGGCTCGACCCCAGGCCGAACAGCTGCACGCCGACCTTGGCATAGGCGGCGAAATCGACCTCCGACACGCCGCCGACGACGCCGACCTGCGTCTCCTTGGGCAGCACGGCGCGGATCGCCGAAATGCCGCCCGGTCCGAGGACGCTCGCGGGGAAAAACTTCAGCGCCGAGGCGCCGAGGCGCAGCGCCAGGAAAGCATCGGTCGGGGTGAACACCCCAGGCATCGTCACCATCTTGTGCGCGCCGGCACGGCCCATCACCTCGGGGTCGATGTTGGGGCTGACCAGCAGCCGCCCGCCGGCGTCGTTGAGCCGGTCGACATCCTTGGCCCACACCACCGTGCCGCCGCCGACGAGTGCCGCGGGCAGCGCCCTGGCCAGGATCTCGATCGAGCGGAACGGGTCGGGCGAATTGAGCGGCACCTCGATCGCCTCGATGCCGGCATCGAACACGGCACGGCCGACAGCCAGCGCCTCCTCCGGCTTCAGCCCGCGCAGGATGGCGACCAGCCCTCGGCCAAGCTCGGGGAACGGTGCAGTCACGCTCATTTCACCATTCCTTCAGCCAGCATCCCGTTACGGCGGGCGGCTGCAACCAGCCCGGCCAGCACCGCTTCATCGGCGTCGGCGATCGTCACAGCGATGCCGTCGAGGCGCATCGCCTCGGCATAGAGCGCACCGAGCGCGCCGGAGACGACGAGCACGACAGGCGCCTCGCGCCGGGCGAAGCGCCTGATCGCCGAGGCCACCTCGGCGCCGATCAGCAGCCCTGAAAGGGCTGCCGCCGCATCGTCCTGGCCGAGCCCCGAAAGCAGGCCGGCGGCGCGGATGCTGAACAGCCTTGCGCCGATGTCGCCGTCGAACAGCGCCTCCTGGCACCAGTCGCGGAACACCTGGCTGTCGGGCGACACCGCCGCAGGCTTGTCGCCGATCGAGTGGCGCAGGATCGAATGCTGCGACAGCACCGAAAACATCTCGCCGGTCGGCCAGGTGCCGAAGCCCTGGATGGCGCCGCCCTCGGCGATGACCCATTTGGAATGCGTTCCGGGCATGCAGACGAGATGGCTGCCCGACCCGATCAGCTTGGTGATCCCGGCAAGCTGGGTCTCCTCGCCACGCATGACGTCGGGCGCGCGTGGATTGCGCTGGGCGAGGCCCGGCACGATGCGGATGTCGCGCCCGACACCTGGAACCGACACGGCGCTACCCAGAATGTCGCCCAGCGACGCCGGCACCTCGACATAAGGCGCCTCGACCCAGCCTTGGCGGGCGCCAGCCATGCCGCAAACGATGGCCGGCAGGTTTTCAGGTGCCGCCATGTCCCGCAGGTGCCGGTCGAGCACCGTCGCAAAACCCTTGTGCTGCGCTGTCAGGAGACCCTCGTCGCTGCGGCGCTCGTCGACCACGGCGCCGCCGGCATCAAGCAGCCAGACGCGCAGTCTTGTCGTGCCCCAATCGATGGCCGCAATAGTCGGCACAGCGCTCACAGAATTCCTCCATCGACGATCAGGGTTTGCGCCGTCAGCATTTTCGAAGCGTCGGACGCCAAGAACAGCACCGGCCCGACCATGTCCTCCGGCAGCATCATCCGCTTGATGCACTGGCGCGAGACATGCGCCTTGAGCGACTTCTCGCTGACCCACAGTTCACGTTGTCGCTCGGTGATGACCCAGCCGGGGGCAACCGCATTGACCCTGATGTTGTCGGGGCCGTAGCGGCCGGCAAGCCCCTTGGTCAGGCCGACGATCGCCGCCTTCGCCGCCGTATAGGCCGGCATGGCGCCGATGTTGAGCATGTAGGAGGTCGAGCTGAAATTGATGATCGAGCCGCCGCCGGCCCTGACCATGCCTGGGGCCACCGCCTGGATGGTGAAGAAATGCGGCTTGAGGTTGATGGCCTGGTTTTCGTCCCAGCTTTCGGGCGTGACGTCAGCCACCTCGTGGCGCACGTCGTTGGCGGCGTTGTTGACCAGCACCGTCACCGGGCCGTGCTCCTCCTCGGCGCGGCCGACGGCGCGGCGCAGCTCGGCGATATCGCGCAAATCGGCGCGCAGATAGAGCGGCCGGTTGCCGGTCGCCTGCTCGATCTCGTCGCACAGCTCCTGGCTCGGCTTGAGCGCGATGTCGATGAAGGCAACCTTGGCGCCCTGCCGGGCAAAGGCTTCGGTCAGCGACGCACCGATGCCGGTTCCGCCGCCGGTGATCAGCACCGACTGGCCCTCGAGATCAGGAAATCGTGCCGATGGCATCATGATCTTTCCCCTCGCCTCGCCAGCTTCCCCCAAAGCCGGACATGCCCTCCGTCATAGAGCAAGATCGCGAAAAGTGGGAACCGGTTTTCGGAAAAGATCGCGTTCGCTCACGGAAAAATCGGAGCGTTAATCCGAGGCCCCGCACAGGGACAGGCGATCGCCCAAATCCGGCGGCCCGGCACCCCGATCTTGCTTCGCTGCGGGTGCGGCACACGGCCCGCAAGACGCCAGCGCAACATCAGGAACCGGCGTTCAGACCGCCCGGGCGAAAGCAGCGCCGCGATGGGATTCGCGGAGATAGCCAAGCGTCGCATCGGCGTCGGCCGGGCGGCCAAACAGGTAGCCCTGCCCGCCGGCGCAACCGAACTGCGTCAACCGTTCTGCCTGCGCTTCCATCTCGATGCCTTCGGCGACGACGTCCATGCCGAGGCCCTCGCACATCGCCAGGATGGCGCGGATGATGTGCTCGGACGGCCGGTCCTCGAGGATCGAAGCGACGAATGCACGGTCGATCTTGAGCTTGTCGAAGCGGAACTCGCGCAGGCGCCCTAGCGACGACTGGCCGGTGCCGAAATCGTCGAGCGAGACGCGGATGCCGACGCGGCGCAAATCCTCGACGATCTTTTCCGCCGAGGCGGGATCGGTCATCAGGCCGGTTTCGGTGATCTCGATCTCGAGGCGGCGCGGGTCGAAGCCGGTGCGCTCGAGGATCGACAGGATGTGCAGGCCGGTGTTCTGGTCGACGAGCTGCGACGGCGACAGGTTGAACGACAGGAACATGTCCTTCGGCCAGCTACGCGCAGCTTCCGCCGCCTTGCGCAGCACCAGCTGCGACAGCGGGCCGATGATGCCACGCTCCTCGGCGATCGGAATGAAGACGGCAGGCGAAACGAAGCCGAGGTCGCGGTCGGTCCAGCGCGCCAGTGCCTCGAAGCCGATGGTACGGCGGCTGTTGAGATCGACGATCGGCTGGAAATGCGGCGCGACATCGCCGGCGGCAACGGCGCGGCGCAGCGCCTGCTCGATGCGGGTGACGCGCTTGGCCGCCTCTTCCATCTCGCGAGTGTAGACCACGACGCGGCCGCGGCCCGAGCGCTTGGCGTGGTAGAGTGCGGTCTCGGCCTTGCGCACCAGCGTCTCGGTGGTGTCGTCGCTCGAATGGAACAACGAGCAGCCGACCGACGCCGACAGGCGCGCCGTGCGCTCGCCGACGTCATAGGGCGCCGACAGGATTTCGATCAGCATGCGCGCCTTTTCAGCCGCCGCATCCTCGGAAAACACCAGCGGGTAGAGGAAAGCGAACTCGTCGGCGCCGATGCGCGCCACCGCCGAATAGCCGTCGCATGCCGCGCGCAGGCGCATCGCCACCTGGATCAGGATGTCGTCGCCGGCGCGGTGGCCAAACAGGTCGTTTATCGGCTTGAAGCCATCGAGATCGAGGATGCCGACGGTGAAGGGCGCGGGGTCCTCGGCGCGGTCGCCGATCAGCCGTTCGACCTTGTCGAAGAAACGCCGCTGGTTGCCGAGCCCGGTCAAGGTGTCGGTGAAGGCCAGGTCCGCCGTTTCCCTGTCCGAATGGCTGACGCCGATGGGCATGCTTTGTCTCTGTTCTGCTAATATTTGAAACTGTTGCAGCACAGTGCCAGCAAAGCGTTTAGGAATTGTATTCGATCAGCTTGCCGTCCGTATTTCGACAACCGCGTCGAAACCGGTTTCAGCGCCGGCCATTTGGTGCCGCCGGATGCGGAATTCCAGAACCCGGTGCCCTTGAAGCAGGCAAGGCAGTGGCTAGGCGCCTTGCCTGGCCGCATCGCGCTTGCGGCTGCGGAATTGGCCGACCAGGCGGAGCGCGATCGCGGCGAGGATCAGCGCCATGTAGGGCCAGTACATCTCCGGCATCAGCACGGCCCGGCGCCCGAAATTGACGACGAAGAAGACGGCCAGGAACCAGGCACCGCCGGTATGGATGATGCGCCAGGCTCTCGGCCCGATCGCGGCGGCCGTCCGGTCGAACGATGTCGCGGCCATAAGCACGATGGCGAGATAGCCGGTGCCGCCGGCGATGAAGGCGGCGGGCGCCGTCAGCTCGTCAAACAGCACCGGATCGAGCTGCGACAGCGCGATGATGGCGGCGGCATGGACGCCATGCGAAAAGGCGAATGCCAGGCCGAAATAGCGGCGGTTCGCCCTGATCCACCGCGTCATTGCCGAGGGCCAGAGCTGCGCCAGGCTCGAGGCGGTGAAGGCGAGCACGAACAGGACGAGCGAGGTGCGCGCGGTCAGCCGGATCACCATGCGCGTACCGTCGACCGGATCGCCCGCGAGGCCGGCTGCAGCAGCGCACGCCGCCAGCACGCCGACGCCGAGCCAGGCAGTCACCCTCCAGCCGTTCGGTGGCCAGGTCGAAGCACTTTCGGGTAATGCATGCATGATTTGTCCTCCGATGTAATCACTGCTTACATTTGATCGCGGAGAACTGTCAAGCGGATGTTTACGGCGTTTACATTTCGGCCGGCCGACCGCTAGTAAGGAGCCATGACGAAATCTCCCGGCACCCGCGCGGCCTATCATCACGGCAACCTCGTCGAGGAGCTCATCGCCGCCACTATCGGGCTTATCGAGGAAAAGGGCGTCGACGCCGTCTCGGTGCGGGAAGCGGCCAAGCGCGCCGGCGTTTCGCCTGCGGCCCCCTTTCGCCACTTCGCCAACAAGACGGCACTGATGACGGCGGTGGCCGAGCAGGCCATGGGGCGCCTGACCTTGTCGGTGCAGCAGGAGCTGTCGGAGACCGGGGACGCCGACCCGGTGGAGGGACTGCGCGCCATCGCCCGAGGCTATCTCGCCTGGGCGCTGGCCAATCCGACGCATTTCGACGTCATCGCCTCGCGCACGCTCATCGACTTCCACGGCTCGCCGAAGCTCACCGGCGAAACCGAGGCGATCCGCCTGGTCATGCTCGACCTGATCGCCCGCGGCCAGGCGAGCGGCCGGATCGCCCGGACGCTTGCGCCGGATGCCCTGATGTTGTCGGCCCGCGCCTTCATCTACGGCCTGTGCCGCATGTGGATCGACGGCCATTTCGCCGAATGGCATGTCGACAAGCCGGCCGGGCAGGCAATGGCCGAAGCGGTCGACCTGTTCATCGACATGATCGGCGGCCGCCACGCGACAGGGCAAGCCGGGGCATAGGAACGGCCGGCGGTCTGATCGGACGAACCTGTTCGCGTGCCGCCATTGCATAAGGCCGGCAAATTGCTACATCCTCGTCACCGCAACGTGCGACCGGAGCCCGGCCCGCGCGACAAGACCACCGCCAGCCGCGCCGGAGACCTCCATGGCCCTCAAGATCGCCGTCCAGATGGACCACATCGCAACCGTCAACATCGCCGGCGACACGTCGTTTGCGCTGTCGCTGGAAGCGCAACGGCGCGGCCACGAGCTCTATCACTACACGCCCGACCGGCTGTCGATGCGCGACGGCAAGGTTTTCGCGCGTATCGAGAAACTCGAGGTGCGCGACGTCAAGGGTGACCACTTCACCTTGGGCGAGCCCATTCGCACCGACCTGTCGGAAATGGACGTGATCCTGCTGCGCCAGGATCCGCCCTTCGACATGAACTACATCACCACCACCCACATTCTGGAGCGCATCCACCCGAAGACGCTCGTGGTCAACGACCCGGCCTGGGTGCGCAACAGCCCGGAAAAGATCTTCGTCACCGAATTCGCCGACCTGATGCCGGAAACGGTGATCACCAAGGACCCGCAGGAAGTCGCGGCCTTCCGCAAGGAGTTCGGCGACATCATCGTCAAGCCGCTCTACGGCAATGGCGGCGCCGGCATCTTCCACCTGCACGAGGCCGACAGGAACCTGTCGTCGCTGCTCGAAATGTTCGGCCAGCTGTTCCGCGAGCCCTACATCGTCCAGCGCTACCTCAAGGACGTGCGCAAAGGCGACAAGCGCATCATCCTGATCGACGGCGAACCCGTCGGCGCCATCAACCGAGTGCCGGCCGAGCACGACGCCCGTTCCAACATGCATGCCGGCGGCCGCGCCGAAAAGACCGAGCTGACCGAGCGCGAGCGCGAGATCTGCGCCCGCATCGGCCCGTCGCTGCGCGAGCGCGGCTTCATCCTCGTCGGCATCGACGTCATCGGCGACTACATGACCGAGATCAACGTCACCTCGCCGACCGGCATCCGCGAGGTCAAGAAGTTCGGCGGCGCCGACATCGCCGCACTGTTCTGGGACGCGGTGGAGAGCAAGCGGAACTGATCAACTAGTTTCTGTCGTGTATTCGAACCAGATGAATTTCGACTGGCTCGAAGTCCAACCCAACTCGTTTGGAGAGCAGGACAATATCTCCTACGACAAGATTGTGACCCCACAGTTGCTCAGGCGACGCTGCATCCATTAGCTTCATCCTAAGTCGCTTGTGGTGCAGTCCGCGTGGAATCGCTGCCCAACCACTCGCGTCGCGATCTCGGTCTTGTGCATGAATTTCCAATTGCACAGCGTCATGGTGCTGGGATTTTTCTGTTCCTATGGTGCCTTCGTAGACATAGTCACTCGGCGCGTCAGCCACCGTTCGACTATCTATTGTTACATCGTTGACCTTAATGGGCGCATTCGATTGCCGCTTGCTAGGTAGAAAGAACTTAACTGCACTGTCCCCTAGCTGCTTTATCCGTGTCTTGGCCCCATAACGCTCGTCGAGAATTTTCTTAACTTCTGCCTCTGGCTTTCCAGTTCGTTCGGCTAGGTCTCTAATGAGGGCCTTCTTGAAAATCTTCGTGGGCGTATCGTGCACTTTGCCAAGCGCCAGTTTCTGAACAAAATCAGCACCATAGACTATGGCAACAAGGGCAAGTATGACCAAAAGCGTTTCGGCGCTTTCTGGAACGCTGTGGCCTGTATATTGCTCCACCAAAGTGGGCAGCTCCTCTCGCAGCTCGTCCTGAAACAAGGCAAAAAGCCCCACTACCAGAAGCTCTTTCAAGCTACCGTGAGAAATCTCCTCAACTCTAACATCAACCTTTTCGACAGTTAGACCCGGGATGAAGTTTTCAAGGTTTTTCCCGGCCTCCTCTAATACTCGTTGAAGAGCCAAGAGGCTGCCAACTATCTCTGGTATTGGGACGGCCCCAGCAGTCTTGTATTCGACCCTAAAAGGTATCTGTATTTCCATTTCATCCCCCCAAGAGTGCTGGCTGATTGGATCAGACTTCGATTGTGTTGTGGAGTCTGATCCAGCACCGTTGGGGGTGGTCACAACGAACTTGCATTCGTTCACTATTTGTTCTAAAAGTCAAGACTAAGCATCTTGAGAGAAAGTCACCGAGATCAACTTGACCTCGCCGACCGGCAAGTCCGGCGGCGTCACCAATCGTGGCGTTGTTCTGGCACGCGGTGAGAAGAGCAATTGTTCAAAGGAGGCAGGACCATGGAACTGAAACGCGGTCGTCTCATCGACCATTTGCATTTGCGCACGCGCGATCTTGCGGCAAGCAAGCGCTTCTATATGGCGGTGCTCGGCGTCCTAGGCATAGAGGTCACCGACGGCGGCGAGCATTTTTACGCCGACGAACTCTGGGTCGACGTGGGCGAGCAGCCAAGCCGCGTCCACGTCGCTTTCCAGGCTGCCGATCGCGCCATGGTCGACCGGTTTCACGCGGCCGGGCTGGCCGCCGGCGGCAGGGACAATGGCGGGCCCGGCGAGCGCGCCTACCACCCCGGCTACTATGCGGCCTTCCTGTTCGACCCGGACGGCAACAACATCGAAGCGGTGTTTCACGGGCCAGCCAACCGTTCGGCCGACGCCGTGACAATCACATGGGCTCCATAGCGATTCGAAACCGCCGTCGCGTATGGCCGCACGCAGGACGACTGTGCCGGCCTCATGCGCCGCGCCCCGGGGAACCGGGACGCGGCGAAGACAAGCGCGCCTGACCGGGCGCCCCGGGCACAGGCTACCGCGCCCTGAGCCACCCCAGGCCGGCCAGCGTCACCAGAGCCATGGCAGCGCAATAGGCGGCAAGTGGCCAGGCGGTGTCGCCGCCCAGCATGACCACCGCCAACGTACCGACGACGCCGACGATCAGGCTCTGGACGCAGAAGTAGAGCGCAACAGCAGTGCCTGCCGCATCGCCGAACGCCTTGAGCGCGCCGTTCGCCGTCACCGCGCCGGCAAGGACGATGCCGATGGAGATCCCCCACATCGGCACGACGAAGGTGAGGAACGACGGTTCGGCGAGCAGCTGCCCGAGGGCGAGCAGCAGGGCGCCAAGTAGCAGCATCGTCATGCCCCTCGCCAGGCTCCCCGCTATGCCCCAGCGCGAGACGAACAATTTGGCGAAGCGCGTTGTGACGATCATCGCCACGGCCGCCGTGGCGAAGGCGAGGCTGAAGCCGATCTCGGAGAAACCGGCACGGTCGATGAGCACGCGCGGCGCCGTCGAGAAGAAGACGAAGAAGGCGCCCATCGCCGCACTGAAGCCCAGCGTATAGACCCGGAAGGCCGGATTCTTGAGGATCGTCCGGAAGGCCGGACGCTGCCGGGCTGTCGCCACGGGCCGCGTCTCATGCCAGCGCCAAAGCGCGTTCAGCGTCGCCGCCAGGGCCATGATGCCGAGAGTCACGAAGATCGCCCGCCAGCCCAGGCCATGGGCGATCAGCGCGCCGGCGATCGGGCCGAGTGCCGGCACGCAGGCCAGCATGGCGCTGAACAGGCCGTAGATGACGGCACTTTCCGGCCGCTCGGCATAGACGTCGCGCACCGTGGCGAAGGTGGCGACGAGCGCCGCCGACGCGCCCAGCGCCTGGATGACGCGCAGGGCGACGAACAGCGGCGCCGAAGAGGTGGCGGAAAGCAGGAACGAGGCAGCCGCAAACAGCACCGCGCCCGACATCAGCACCGGCCGCCGGCCGATCCGGTCGGAGATCGGGCCGAACACCACCTGCCCGAGCCCGAGCACGATCATGTAGAGACTCAACGTCAGCTGGACGATCTCGGGCGTCGTGCCGAGGATCGCGGGCATCGCCGGCACCACCGGCAAATAGATGTCCATGGCCAGCGAGGCCAGGATGTCGAAAGGCGCCATCAAGAGCAGCGCCGCAGGCAGGGAATAGCTCCACTTATGGAGGGAGTTTCGATTGGGCATGACTTTTCATCCGCACAAATGAATTCATCTGGCGGCGATCTGCCACTTCGCATGTCCACTGCATCGGCCAGAGACCGGAAGCGATTTCCGGCAGCCGCGCTGGACTGATCCATGATCTCGGAATGAGGGGCAGGGCGCCGCAACAACGCTCGGTGTTGTTGCGGCCTATCTGTCTGCGGACTTGGCTGCGCCCATGTTCATGTCTCGCGAATACTATGAATGTTCGCGGCTTCGTACCAGCCCGCTTGGACCGGAACAACCCCGAGCCTTGAAAGGGTGCGACGCTGACGAGCCCTTGAGGGCGCCGCCGGGCGCTGGAAGCTGGCCTGTTCTCAGGCGGCGCGCGGGTTGCGAACGCCGGCCGCCTCTGGCGCCTTGAAGATCCGGAACGTGTTGCGGCCCCCGGCCTTGGCCTGATACAGCGCCGTGTCGGCCCGCACCAGAAGCTCCGACGGCGTGCAGTCTTCGTAGCGGGCGATGCCGATCGAGGCGCCGAGCTTGAGAGCGCGACCGCCATTGTCGACCTGTCTGCCGAGACTGTCGATGATATCGCGCGCAAGTTCCGAGATCGCCGCAAGATCGAGTTGCGGCCCTGCCAGCACGGCAAATTCGTCGCCGCCGATGCGCGAGACCAGATCGACGCCGGTGCAGGCGCTCTCCAGGCGCCGGGCCACGTCCTTGAGGCACTCGTCGCCGGCGATGTGGCCGAAGGTGTCGTTGATCTGCTTGAAGCCGTCGAGATCGACGAGCAGCAGCGCGCCGAGCGCGGGCTGGCCAGAGGTCACAGCCGTCAGTTCCGCCAGCTTCGACTGGAACCGGCTGCGGTTGGCGAGCCCGGTCATGACGTCGTATTCGGCGAGATAACGGGTCTGGTCGGCGAGGATCTTCTCTTCGGTGATGTCCTGCTTCATGCCGAAGATGCGCACGGCAACCCCATCCTCGCATTCGACGCTGGCGGTGATGCGGATCCAGCGGCGATTGCCCTTCGCGGTCACGATCTCGGCGTCGAGGCCGAAGCCGGTACGTTCCGCTATGCCCTTGCTGCGCTTGGCCTGCAGCTCGGCCGCCGAGGCCGGCGTATAACATTTGACGATCTCCGCCCGATCGAGTGGTGCGTCGCGCGGCAGGTCGAAAAGGTCGTAGACCACGTCGGTCCATTGCAGGGCCTGGTCGGCAAGGTTGCATTGCCACACGCCGATGCGGGCGGCGGCCGAGGCGCGGTCGAAGATCTTCTGGCTCTGCGAGAGCGAGGCGGCCTGCTCGCGGATCAACGCGGCCTGCGCCTCAAGCCTGGCCTCAAGCCCGGCGATCGTGGCTGCATCGGGTCCCCGGAGAACGGCCCGCCGCCGCATGTGTCTCGATGACGGACTGCGCATGGTGTGGATCGGTTGCCCCTGTTGCCGGCATCACATTCGCGCCGCAGCGCTTAATATTCCCTCTCTCTAATGCTGCAACGGCACGTCTCCGAGCGCTAGGGTTAACGCATCCCAAACTCTGGTGGCGTTAGGGCATATGTTCTTGAATTGTTCTTGCGCGTTTCTGCAATCTATGCTTGTCTTGGGTCGGGACTTCAACGACCTTGAGCAGGCGAGGGGCCGCCTGCCTGATTTCGAACCAACGTGCATGAATTGCCGCAGCGCATCCGTGCGTCCTCAAGGGCGTGCCGCGCTACAGGGAGGGCAGCATGGTTTCGCGCGTACGCACTGTCGCGTTCCAGGGCATCGAGGCGGTTCCCGTCGACGTGCAGGTGATGGTGGCGCCGGGCAAGGTCGGCATGCAGATCGTCGGCCTGCCCGACAAGGCGGTGGCAGAAAGCCGCGAGCGGGTGCAGGCGGCCCTGCACGCTTCCGGCCTGTCGATGCCGGCCAAGAAGGTCACCGTCAATCTCGCCCCCGCCGACCTGCCCAAGGAAGGCAGCCACTACGACCTGCCCATTGCGCTCGGGCTGATGGCGGCACTCGGCGCCCTGCCCGGCGATGCGCTCGCCGCCTATGTGGTGCTTGGCGAGCTTTCACTCGACGGCACGATTTCGGCGGTGGCAGGGGCATTGCCGGCGGCAATCGGAGCGAATGCCGAAGGCAAGGGGCTGATCTGTCCCGCCGCCAGCGGACCGGAAGCCGCCTGGGCCGGCGCCGACATCGACATCCTGGCGCCGCGCAGCCTGATTGCGATCGCCAACCACTTTCGCGGCACCCAGGTGCTGTCGCGGCCGGAGCCGGGCATCCGCGCCGCGGCGCGCGACCTGCCCGACCTCGCCGACATCAAGGGCCAGGAAAGCGCCAGGCGCGCGCTCGAAGTCGCCGCCGCCGGTGGCCACAATCTGCTGATGGTCGGTCCGCCCGGTGCCGGCAAGTCGATGTTGGCGGCGCGGCTGCCGTCGATCCTGCCGCCGCTGTCGCCCAAGGAACTGCTCGAAGTGTCGATGATCGCCTCGATCGCTGGCGAACTCGCCGAGGGCAAGCTCACCGACCGGCGACCGTTCCGCGCGCCGCATCATTCGGCCTCGATGGCGGCGATGGTCGGCGGCGGCCTGCGCGCCCGGCCGGGCGAAGTGTCGCTTGCGCATCACGGCGTGCTGTTTCTCGACGAATTCCCCGAATTCACCCCGCAGGTGCTCGATTCGCTGCGCCAGCCGCTCGAAGCGGGCGAATGCATGATCGCGCGCGCCAATCATCGCATCACCTATCCTGCCCGGATCCAGCTGGTCGCGGCGATGAACCCGTGCCGTTGCGGCATGGCCGGCGAGCCAGGCTATCGCTGCCTGCGCGGCACCCGCTGCCAGTCCGACTACCAGGCGCGCATCTCCGGTCCGCTGCTCGACCGCATCGACCTGCGCATCGAGGTGCCGGCCGTCTCGGCCTCCGACCTCATCCGCGGCAGCCGCTCGGAGGCCAGCGCCGATGTCGCCTTGCGTGTCGCGCGCGCGCGCACCATCCAGCGCGAGCGCCTCGAACGCCATGGGGTGTCAGGTGCTACCACCAACGCGCAATGCGCCGCCGGCCTGATCGAGGACATTGCCGCGCCCGACGCCGCGGGGCTTTCGTTGCTCCGCGACGCCAGCGAAAAGCTCGGCTTTTCCGCCCGCGCCTATCACCGCGTGCTCAAGGTGGCGCGCACGCTGGCCGATCTCGACGGCAACGAAACCGTCGGCCGCATCCATCTCGCCGAGGCGATTTCGTACCGCATCAGCGCCGAGCGCATGGCGCAGGCGGCTTAGGAGCGGCGAAGCACCGCGAGCACGCAACGGTGGCTCAGGCCATCGCCTGGGAAAGGAGGGCGAAAGGAGAAGAACGGCGACGACAGAAGTGAACAACTAGGAAGCGCCCGGTCGCTTCCGCAGCGCTGGTGGAAATCGGCGTCGTTGAGCCCGGTTGACGATGGCAGATTTGACGCGCGGGGCTCCATCGTCCTGGCGCTTGTCGATGCTCCCGGGATGGTCGACGGCGCAGCGTCTGAAAGAGGCGCTACTTGACCGAGCCGACCATCGTTGTCTGGCCTTCGCGGATCGTCACCCAGCGGCCGGTGTTCTCAGCCGACTGGCGCTTGAGATAGTTGTAGCCGGTCTCGTCCCACTGGCGCACGGCGTCGGTGAGGTTGTCGAGCACGAAGTCGCCCTTCGACGTGCGCACGGTCAGCACCGCATGGCCTTCGCCGTCGGGCTTGCGCACGACGGTGATCAGCAGGTCGGACAGTGAAATGCCTTCGCCGGTCAAGGTGCGACGCTTTTCGAGAACATAGTCCTCGCAGTCGCCTTCGCCATTGTCGGGATAGGTCCAGACTTCGTCACGGCCATAGATGTCGATGTCGTTCATCGGCTTGATCGCCGCGTTGACGGCGATGTTGACGGCGACGATCTTGCGCCACAACGCCCCGGTCATCTCCACCGGGCCGGCGTCGCGCGCCCTGATCGAGCATTCGGCAGGGTTGAGGCGACAGAAATCATAATGGCCGATCGGCTGCGAGGTCAGGCCGCCGGTGGCCATCGGCTGCGCCACGGCCAAGGTTGAGCCGGCAGACAGGACAGCGCCGGCCATCAGCCCGAAAAACACACCGGCACGCCCCGCTGCGCGCCGTACGCCTGCCGCGGAAATCATCTGCCCCGCTCGCCCCTTTACATCGTTAACAAAACGTTAAGATCGTTGACCGGGCAGAGTCAATCGAAGCGCGCGGCAGATTGCAGACATGGTTACCGCGGCGGCGGCCAAGCGATAATTGTGCAACAGAAGCACGGCACAGCGGCTCGACCGCCGGAGCCGGCTTTCTCCAGTCGCGCTGCACGAATTCAACGAGTTAGGCTGCCGTGTCCCTCGATGCGCCCACAACGCAGAAAGGCCCGGCGCTTGCACCGGGCCTTGCCTGTGGAAAAGCTGTCGCTGGCTGGCTAGGCGGCCGTCAGGCCTTGCGCACCAGGCGCGGCTTGGCCGCCTTGCGCGCGGAGGCGCCATAGCTGGCCATGAAGTCGACGATGCGCGGCACGATCTCGGCGCGGAAGCGCGAGCCGTTGAAGACGCCGTAATGGCCGACAGCCGGCTGCATGTAATGCGCCTTCATGTCATCGGGAACGTTGAGACACAGGTCGTGCGCCGCCTGCGTCTGGCCGATGCCGGAAATGTCGTCGTTCTCGCCCTCGACGGTGAACAGCGCCACATTGCGGATCGCCGAGGTATCGACCGGCTGGCCGCGATGGGTCATCTCGCCCTTGGGCAGCGAGTGACGCACGAATACCGTGTCGACGGTCTGCAGGTAGAATTCGGCGGTCAGGTCCATCACCGCCAGATACTCGTCATAGAACTCGCGGTGCTTGTCGGCACCGTCGCCGTCGTTCTTCACAAGGTGCATGAAGAAGTCCTTGTGAGCGGTGATGTGGCGGTCGAGATTCATGGTCATGAAGCCCGACAGCTGCAGGAAGCCCGGATAGACCTCGCGGGCGAAGCCGGGCGCCGGCCACGGCACCTGCATGATGACGTTGTCGCGGAACCACTCAATGCCCTTCTTCTCGGCGAGCTCGTTGACCGCCGTCGGATTGCGCCTTGTGTCGATCGGCCCGCCCATCAGCGTCATCGTCGACGGCACGAAGCGATCGCCGCGCGCTTCCATCACCGCCACCGCAGCCAGCACCGGCACCGACGGCTGGCACACCGCCATCACATGGGTGTCTGGTCCCAGCGCGTGGAACATGTCGATGACATAGTCGATGTAGTCGTCGAGATCGAACTTGCCTTCGGTCACCGGCACCATGCGGGCGTCGGTCCAGTCGGTGATGTAGACGTCGGCATGCGGCAGCATCGCCTCGACGGTGCCGCGCAGCAGCGTCGCATAGTGGCCCGACATTGGCGCCACGACCAGAAGCTTGGGGTCGGGACGGCGGCCGGCGGGCAGGGCGCGCTCGAAATGGATCAGGTTGCAGAATGGCCGCGACCAGGTGACCTTCTCGGTCACCGCCACCGGCTGGAAGTCGACCGTCGTCTTTTCGAGGCCGAAGGCCGGCTTGCCATAGCGCCGCGTCGTGCGCTCGAAGAGTTCGGCCATCGCCGCCACCGAGCGGCCGACCGGCATGTGCGAGAACGGATTGAGCGGGTTGGAATAGAACAGCTTGACGGCGTCGGCATAGGCGCGCGCCGGCTGCAACGCAGCATGTGTCGATTCATAAAGCTGATAAAACATGATGTCCTCATACGGCCATTCGGGGAGGCGAGCCGGCCGGAGGCCCGTCATGCAATGCAGCGAAGTTAACAAACATCTGCTGCGATGCAATATCTCACTTGGCGCGAAACATGGTCATTCTTTAGTCCAAGCTGTTGAAAAACCGTTTCCAATGGCGCCGCCGGCTCAGCATCGGCCGTCTTGACGTTGTGCAGCGCCGCAAACCCCCGAATCAGTCTTGCGGCCACGCGCCATCGTCCCGCCGGGCCTTTCGGCGCGGCGAGGTAGCACGATTCGGGGCTTTGCTTTGGTGTTAGATGCCTTCGACCAGCATGATTTCGCCATCGGCAAACTGCTGGCGGATCGACTTGGCGTGCTGGTATTCCTCTGAGAAGTAGCAGTTGCGCGCGTCTTCCATCGAGGCGAACTCGATGATGACGTTGCGCGCCCGGCCGGGGCCCTCGACCGCCTCATGCGCGCCGCCACGGGCAATGAACTTCGCGCCGAAGCGTTCGAAGGCCGGTTTCGCGGCAGCCACGTAGCCCTTGTAGCCCTCGGGGTCGCGAACATCGACGCGAGCGATCCAGTAAGCCTTGGTCATCTTTTTCCTCCCGAGTTCTCTTTAGTGCGTCCTTCGAGGCTCGCCCCCAGCCGTCGAGCCAGCCGGTCTGCGGCGTGCCGGGCTCGCACCTCAGGATGAGGACCGCTGGCGCCGCCGGGCGCCGTCAGGGCTGAAGGCAGCGCCAGGCGCGGCGCTGGAGCTTCTGCCAGCTGCTCAGGTCCTCATCCTGAGGCGCGAGCCTGAAAGGCGAGCCTCGAAGGACGCACGACCGCCTATGCGGCGGCCATTTCCTCAAGGATAGCCTGGGCAGCAGCCTTCCTGTCAACCGCGCCGACGATCGGGCGGGCGACGACGAGGTGGCTCGAGCCGTTGCGCATGGCGTCAGCCGGGGTGACGACTCGCTTCTGGTCGCCATGGTCGCTGCCGGCAGGGCGGATGCCCGGCGTCACCACGGCCATGTTTGGCCCAACGATGCGGCGGACCGCCGAAGCTTCGCTGGCCGAGCAGACGACGCCGCCCATCTTTGCCTGAAGCGCCTGTTCGGCGCGGCGCAGCACCAGCGTGTGCGGGTCGTATTCGTAGCCCGCGTCGATCATGTCCTTTTCGTCCATCGAGGTCAGCACCGTCACCGCAAGCAGGCACAGGTCGCTGCCCCTGGCAGCCTCCACCGCCGCCTTCATCGCCTTGGGATAGGCATGCAGCGTCAGCATGGTCATGCCCATCTTGACGATGTTCTCGACGCCCTTGGCCACCGTGTTGTCGATGTCGAGCAGCTTCATGTCGAGGAAGACCTTGGTGCCGCCGCTCGCTAGCTCGCGGGCGAAATCGAGCCCGCCGGCAAAGGCCAGCTGGTAGCCGATCTTGTAGAAGCTCGCGGTGCCTTCGAGTTCGCGCACCGCCCTTTCCGCTTCCTTGACCGTCGGCAGGTCGAGGCCGACGATCAGGCGGTCGCGTACAGTGTCTATGCTGCTCATGGTTCTACCCTCCGCGACATCATGATGGCTCGTTCGACCAGCGCATGGCAGAGCCGCTGCATGCCCTTGCGCAGGCGCTCCTCGCGGAAGTCGCCGTCGTCGTCGAAGGCCTCGCCGCCATGCGGCACCGAAACCTGCGGCGAAATCACCTCCATCTGGATGTGCGACAGCACCGCGCGCAGATGGGTGGCGCTGCGGATGCCGGCGAAATGGCCGTCGGAGGACGAGCAGATCGCCACCAGCTTGCCGGCATAGGGCTGCAGCCGCCTGCCACCGTCATTGCGCACGCGGCTGACCCAGTCGATGGTGTTCTTGAGCAGCGGCGGCATCGAGCCGTTATATTCGGGCGTCGCGATCAGCACCGCATCGTGCATGTCGATCAGGCGGGCGAGCTTGACGGCGTTTTCGGGCACACCGTCGCGTTCCTCGAGGTCTTCGTCCATGATCGGCAGCGGATAGTCGGCGAGCGAGATGCGCGTCACGTCGGCGCCCTGCAGCGCCAGTTCCTTTTGCGCTATGTCGGCCGTGCGGCCGCTATAGGCGCCGGTCCTTGTCGAACCTGCAAAGACGAGAATTCTGGGAACGAGCGGCATCATCCATCCTGTGGCACGCCCGGCAAGGCGCACTCAACATCGTGGCGACGGTATAGGCGATCAGCCGGTCAAATCAAGCACGCCGCTCAGTGCTTGGCGCGGCGGTAGACCCAAAGCTGGGTCGGGGGAATGTTGCGGATGATGAAGTCGAAATGCTCGACGGTGTAGTTGCCCAGGCCCGGCGGGATCGGCGATTTCGGCCCGTAGGTCAGCTGGATCACAGGCCGGCCGGCGGGAATGCGCTTGAGCAGGCCTTCGAGATAGGCGACGCGGCTTGTGACCGGAAAATTGAGCAGTGGCACGCCTGAAATGACCGAGTCGAAAGTCAGGTCCTTCTTGTCGCCGAGCGTATTGTCGAGGTCGAAGGCGTCGCCCTCGATGACATTGACGCGTGGGTAGAGGCGACGCAGGTGCTGGACGAAATCGGCTGAATATTCAACCGTATAGAGATCCTCGGGCTTCACGCCGTGGGCGAGGATCGCCTTGGTGATGACGCCGGTGCCGGGCCCGACTTCCAGGACCGGCAGGCCCGATTTGGTATTGACCACCGAGGCCATGCGCTTGGCGGTGACCGAGCTTGTCGGCACGATCGAACCGACGGCCTTGGGCTTGTCGATCCAGCCCTTGAAGAACTTCAGTTCATCGTCGAACTTGGCCGCAAGCGTTTTGCGCAATCCGGAACCGCGTGTCATCGCTTCGATCTCCTCACCGCTGCTGGGGGAGAAATAACAGCTAAGTGGCTCAGCGCAAGCAGAAAGCTGGCTCAATTTCCGTTACGGCAGAAACATTCTCATTTGTCCCCGAAGGACTCGAAAAAGTCCTTCATGCGCGAGAAGAAGCCGCTCGACTGCGGCGAATTCTCTGTCGAGGACAGCTTTTCGAACTCTTCCAGCAATTCGCGCTGGCGCCGCGTCAGGCTCTGCGGCGTTTCGACGGCGGTCTGGATGTAGAGATCGCCAATCTGCGGCTGGCGCAGGATCGGCATGCCCTTGCCCTTGAGGCGGAACTGGCGGCCGTTCTGGGTGCCTTCAGGCACTTTCACGCGCGTCTGGGTACCATCGAGCGTCGCCACCTCGAACGAGCCGCCAAGGGCGGCTGTGGTCATCGAGATCGGCACCTTGCAATAGAGGTCGGCGCCGTCGCGCTGGAAGAACTCGTGCGGCTTGACCGACAGGAAGATGTAGAGGTCGCCCGACGGGCCGCCGCGCAGGCCGGCTTCGCCTTCATTGGCAAGGCGGATGCGGGTGCCGTCCTCGATGCCAGAGGGGATGTTGACCGACAGCGAACGCTCTTCGGTGACGCGGCCCTGGCCGGCGCATTTGCCGCATGGGTCCTTGATCGTCTGGCCGCGGCCCTGGCACTGCGGGCAGGTCCGCTCGATCGAGAAGAAGCCCTGGCTGGCGCGCACCTTGCCGTGGCCCTGGCACATCGAGCAGGTCACCGGCTGGGTGCCGGGCTTGGCGCCCGAACCGGCGCATTCGGTACACAGGATCGAGGTCGGCACGCGGATCTGCGCGGTCTTGCCGGCGAAAGCCTCCTCGAGCGTGATTTCCATGTTGTAGCGCAGGTCGGCGCCGCGCTCGCGGCCACCCGACGAACGGCGGCGCCCGCCGCCCATCATGTCGCCGAAGATATCCTCGAAGATGTCGGCGAAGCCGCCGGCGCCAAAGCCCTGGCCGCCGCCATTGCCCATGCCGCCATTTTCGAAGGCGGCGTGGCCGAAGCGGTCATAGGCGGCGCGCTTCTGCGGGTCCTTCAGCGTCTCGTAGGCTTCGTTGATTTCCTTGAACTTGTGCTCGCATGCGTCGTCGCCCGGATTGCGGTCGGGGTGGAACTGCATGGCAAGCTTGCGGAAGGCAGACTTCAGCTCCTTCTCGTCAGCGCCCTTCTGGACGCCCAGCGTTTCGTAGAAATCAGCTTTCATATCTTCCCGCTGTCTGGTCACTGCCTCGGCGCGAGCAATCGCGTTTGCGCCATCGGTGGTAATAGGCCCCGATTTAGTAAACCATGCGCCGCTATGCCATAGGCAGGGCAGCGGAAGCCGCAGTTTTCGGCAGAAAATCGGCTAATTTTGCAGCCGTTGTGGCCTTGGGGCCGCTCAGGCGATGCGGCGCCGGGCGACTTTGGGCTTCTCCGCGCCCAACCGGGCATTGAGATAGCTGCTCACCGGCCCTTCAAAGTAGCGGTCCGAGGCGAGCGCCACCACCAGAACGGTCACCGCCGGCACCAGCCAGAAGGTGTAGAAGCCGACCACCTCGAGCGGTTCGACCAGCTTGCGCCACACCAAGGCCAGCAGCAGCGTCTCGATGACGGGATGGATCATGTAGATGCCGAACGAGACGCGGCCGAGCGGGTGCAGCGGCTTGAGATAAAGCGCACCGTCGGGATTGTTGCGTTCGGCAAGGGCCGCGAGGAATGTCGCCGCCGCCAGCAAAAGCACGATCACATAGGCATTCTGCTGGCTCGCCATGGCAGCGATCGCCAGGGCAAAGGCCAGCCAGCCGGGCAGGTGGCTCGACAGCCTGAGCCTGGAGTCGCGCACCGCCACGGCCACCATCGCGCCGAGCGCGAAATCGGCAAAGGCGCGATAGGCACCAAAGGTGTTGGCCTCGAGCCAGCTCGGAAACGGGATCCAGCCCAGCATCACCGCAAACTCCAGCACGGTGACGGCCGATGCCGCCACCACCGCCAGTCCCCACATGCCGTGGCGGCGATAGGCAAGCACGATGACCGGCAAGGCGAGATAGCAGAACCACTCCGCCGAAAGCGTCCAGCTGACATAGTTGAAGGTCAGATTGTCGGTCAGGCCCCAGGCCTGGACCAGCATCAGGTTGGCCGGCAGCGCCGTCCAGGCATAACGCTCGGGCTGCTGCGACTGTACGAGACCGAAATGCAGCGCTACGGCCACGATGCAGAAGAACAGCAGCGTCACCAGGTAGAGCGGGTAGAGCCGGGCGAGACGGCGCACGATGAAGCGGCGGAACGAGCCGGGTTCGGTCATCAGCGTGTCGGCATAACGCAGCATGATCAGGAAGCCGGAGATCATGAAGAACATTTCCATCAGCGGCATCAGCCGGTAGAGCGCGTCGCTGACCGCCTCATGTCCGGGCGGCGCATAGCGCAGGAAATGCCACATCATCACGGTCAGGGCCGCAGCCAGCCGCCAGACTTCGAGTGTCCTGAAGTGCATGCCGCCCTCCGCCACCGCGCGGCCGAGGTCAATTGTCAGCCGGGTCCAGCCACAGCCTGCCTGTACTTTCTTTCCTTAAGCTTAAACGCCTCAAACCCTTGTATTAGGCGCAAAAGAAAAGCCCGGCACGATGGCCGGGCTTTCCGATTAGACTGGATGTCGATCTGGTCAGGCCGACTTCTTCTTGTCGTCGTTGTCGTCGATCTCTTCGAAATCGGCGTCGACCACGTCGCTGTCCTTGGCTGCGTCGGCCGCGGCATCGGATTCGGCCGCTTCCTTCTGCGAAGCCTCGTACATCGCCTGGCCGAGCTTCATCGAAGCTTCGGCGAGCGTCTGCGACTTGGCGTTGATCGCCTCGACGTCGTCGCTCTCGGTCGCGGTCCTGAGTGCTGCGATCGCATCCGAAATCGCGGTACGGTCAGCTTCCGTGACCTTGTCGCCATACTCCTTCAGCGACTTCTCGCTGCTGTTGAGCAGGCTTTCGGCCTGGTTGCGTGCCTCGACAAGCGCACGGCGCTTCTTGTCGGCGTCGGCATTGACCTCGGCGTCCTTGACCATCTTGTCGATGTCGGCGTCGGACAGGCCGCCAGATGCCTGGATGCGGATCTGGTGCTCCTTGCCGGTGCCTTTGTCCTTGGCCGAGACATTGACGATGCCGTTGGCGTCGATGTCGAAGGTCACTTCGATCTGCGGCACGCCGCGCGGCGCAGGCGGAATGCCGACGAGGTCGAACTGGCCGAGCATCTTGTTGTCCTGCGCCATTTCACGCTCGCCCTGGAAGACGCGGATGGTCACCGCCGACTGAGAATCCTCGGCCGTCGAGAACACCTGGCTCTTCTTGGTCGGGATCGTGGTGTTGCGTTCGATCAGTCGGGTGAACACGCCGCCCAGCGTCTCGATGCCCAGCGAAAGCGGGGTCACGTCGAGCAGCAGCACGTCCTTGACGTCGCCCTGCAGCACGCCGGCCTGGATCGCGGCACCAAGTGCAACCACCTCATCGGGGTTGACGCCCTTGTGCGGCTCCTTGCCGAAGAACTGCTTCACGATTTCCTGGATCTTGGGCATGCGGGTCATGCCGCCGACCAGGACCACTTCGTCGATCTCGCCTGCCTTGAGGCCGGCATCCTTGAGCGCTGCCTTGCACGGCTCGATCGTGCGCTGGACGAGGTCGTCGACCAGCTGCTCGAACTTGGCGCGCGACAGCTTCAGCGTCAGGTGCTTCGGGCCGGTCGCGTCAGCGGTGATGAAGGGCAGGTTGATTTCGGTCTGGGTCGTCGACGACAGCTCGATCTTGGCCTTTTCGGCAGCTTCCTTGAGGCGCTGCAGGGCAAGCTTGTCGTTCTTCAGGTCGATGCCCTGTTCCTTCTTGAACTCGGCCGCCAGGTACTCGACCAGGCGCATGTCGAAGTCTTCGCCGCCGAGGAAGGTGTCGCCGTTGGTCGACTTGACCTCGAACACGCCGTCGCCGATTTCGAGAACAGAGATATCGAAGGTACCACCGCCAAGGTCATAAACCGCGATGGTCTTGCCTTCGGTCTTGTCGAGACCGTAGGCGAGGGCCGCAGCAGTCGGCTCGTTGATGATGCGCAGCACTTCCAGGCCGGCGATCTTGCCGGCATCCTTGGTGGCTTGGCGCTGGGCGTCGTTGAAATAGGCCGGAACGGTGATGACGGCCTTTTCGACCTTCTCGCCGAGATAGGCTTCCGCCGTTTCCTTCATCTTCTGCAGGATCATCGCCGAGATCTGGCTGGGCGACTGCTTCTTGCCGCCGGCCTCGACCCACGCGTCGCCATTGTCGCCATTGACGATCTCGTAGGGGACAAGCTTCTTGTCCTTCGCGGTGACCGGATCGTCATAGCGGCGGCCGATCAGGCGCTTGACCGCAAAGACGGTGTTTTCAGGATTGGTGACCGCCTGGCGCTTGGCCGGCTGGCCGACGAGACGCTCGCCGTCGCCGCTGAAGGCGACGATGGAAGGGGTCGTGCGCGCGCCTTCCGCGTTCTCGATGACTTTCGCGTCCTTGCCGTCCATGACGGCGACGCAGGAATTGGTCGTTCCCAGGTCGATGCCGATAACTTTTGCCATTTTACTACTTCTCTCCGCTAAGCAGGCTCTCTGGACCCATGAAGGCGTTCCGACGAAAGCCCCTGTTCACTCGAAATGCCGCTCCGGATACCGGTTTTCCGGGCCGAAGCGGTGTTGCGGCGTATATAAGAACAGGCTTCTGGCAGCGCAAGCGTTCTGCAACTTTCCGTGCAGGGGACTCGGCAAAAGCCTGTGGCAAGCTCATATTCTTGGCATGAGCGAACTTCACTCCATCAACCTTTTCGAGCACCGGCGCAACCGCGCAGTGAATATGCTGCAAACCTGGCTGCTCGGGGCCGGCAGCCTGCTGCTGCTCGCCGTCACTGCCTGGGCCTTCGCCGGCAGCACCGGACTGCTTTATGCGCTGGTCTTTGGCGCCATCTCGATGTGGGCGGTGCGGCGCATCAGCCCACAAATGGTGCTGTCGATGTACAAGGCAAGGGAGGTCAGCGCGGCCGACTTTCCCGCCGGCTTCCGCATCGTCCAGGAATTGACCCGCCGTGCCGAGCTTCCAGCTATGCCGAAGCTCTATGTCATCCCGTCCAAGATGATGAACGCCTTTGCCGTCGGTCGCCGCGACGACGCGGCCATCGCCGTCACCGACGCGCTCGCCCGCAACCTGACCCCGCGCGAACTGGCCGGCGTGCTGGCGCACGAGATCAGCCATATCGCCCATGAGGACGTGAAGGTCATGGCCTTCGCCGACATGGTGTCGCGCTTCACCTCGTTCATGTCGACTGTCGGCCTGGTGTCGCTGTTTTTCAACCTGTTCGGCTTTGCCGGCGGCTTCGGCACCCAGGTGCCGTGGCTGGCCGTGCTGGTGCTGCTGGCCGCACCCACCGTCGGCGGCCTGTTGCAGATGGCGCTGTCGCGCACCCGCGAATTCGACGCCGATCTGGGTGCTGCCTCGCTCACCGGCGATCCCGACGGGCTCGCCTCGGCGCTGGCCAAGCTTGAACGCGCCCAGGGCAGGGTCTGGGAAAACATCCTTTTGCCCAGCGGCCGCATTCCCGACCCTTCGGTGCTGCGCACCCACCCGCTTACCGCCGACCGCGTCGCCCGGCTGAAGGCGCTGAAGACCGCAGAGACGCCAGACGAACTTGTTGTGGCCGCCGAACCTGCCGTGCCGCATGTGCAGCGCCCGTCGATCATCCCGCGGATTCGCCCCCATCCCGGCCCCTATCTGCAAGGCGCGCACGGTTTCATCAACGCCGCCAACACCGACTTCGCCGACGATTCCAGACCGGCCAGCGATAGCTCGATCAACCCACCCGACAGCGGCCGCCCGCGCATCCGGGTAACGCGCGGCGGGGTGTGGTGGTGATTTGATGCTCGGGCGTGGAGAGGTTTTCCACGGGGTGGCGTTTTTTTCTGAACAACAACCGCCACGCTGGAACTCTCCCAGCATCTCCCAGGTCGCGTTCCTTCGCCCCCTTCTGGCCTGCCGGCTCCGCTGGCTAGCGGAACCTCAACAACGGCATGGATCCCCGGGTCTCCGCACGTCGCTTCGCTCCTGCTCCGCCCGAGGATGACGAAGCCATGTTGGCTTCGGCCAATCTCCGAAGTCACAATTGGCAAGAAATACCGGACAACTCGCTGGCAGACGGCGAGATTGAAGCTGTCTGCCGAGCGCCGCTGTCGGTGATTGGCCGCGGACCCCAATGCCTTCGTCATCCTCGGGCGGAGCAGGAGCGAAGCGACGTGCGGAGACCCGGGGATCCATGCCGTGAAATGGCAACTGCTGCTGCGGTCCAATGCTACCCAATCTTCCGCGCCGACTGTCACCATCTGTCACCAACCCACGTGGATAGCCGCTCCTGCTTTTCCACGCCCTGAAAAACCTGCCGTATCATTCCCCCATCGCCCTTACGGGACCTGGTGCGCACCGGGTATCAGGAAGGGCGGCGGTGACCTCCCGCCACTGCTACGGTAGCCGTGGCTCCGAGGGCCCGACGACAGGTCGGCGTTTTCCGGCGCGAGCCTCACAAGGCAAGCGCGGCAGGAAGATGCGGAGAAGCCGCGGCGATTGTCCATGGAATGTACATGGAGCGGCGCTGTGACCGGCCAACCTCGGGACAGACACCGGGCGGGGCGCGAGTTCGCGCCACATACTATCAATCGGAAGGCACGGCCTCGCGCCCCGCTTCCCGAACTACCTCCTGCAAGGAGTGCTCTTTGACAATAGCCAGGCGCGAAAGCGAGCGTGGCGGTGAATAAGCTTGGTCCCTTCGCCCCGTTTACGGGGAGAAGGTGGCGGCAGGGGGATGAGGGGCGGCTCGAACTTGCAAGACTTGGCGCTGCCCCTCACCCGGCCCTTCGGGCCACCCTCTCCCCGTAAACGGGGCGAGGGGAAGACCGCGCCTACCGCCGCGCCGCCTTTGCAGCAGGCGTGCCCTTCGCTACTGGCTGCACTTTGTTCGCCGCCACCCAGACGACATGCCTTGCGCCGCTGCCCTTGGTGCTGGCGCGGACCTTGACCTCGTCGGTGACAAAACCGCTCTCGTGCAGGCGCCGCGAGAACGACTTGTCGGGCCCTTGCGACCAGACCGTCAGCACGCCGCCGGGCTTCAGCGCGGTCTTCGCCGCGTAGAGGCCGGTGTAGTTGTAGAGGCTGTCATTGGCGTCGCGCGACAGGCCCTCGGGACCGTTGTCGACGTCGAGCAGGATCGCGTCATAGGCGCCCGCGCCATCGCGGATGAGCTTGCCGACGTCGCCCACCACCACCTCGACGCGCGGGTCGTCGAGTCCGCCGGCGGACAGCTCGGCCATCGGCCCGCGCGCCCAGGCAACGACTTCGGGCACCAGTTCGGCAACGACGATGCGGGCATCCTTGCCGAACAGGGCAAGTGCTGCGCGCAGCGTGAAGCCCATGCCGAGGCCGCCGATCAGGATTTTCGGCTTGGAACGGCCTCCGATGCGCTCATGGGCCAGTTTCGCCAGCGCCTCCTCGGAGCCGCTGAGGCGGCTGTTCATCAGCTCGTTGGAGCCGAGCATGATCGAGAATTCGGTGCCGCGCTGCTTGAGGCGCAATTCGCCACCACCGGGGATCTTCGCGATATCGAGTACGATCCAGGGAATCATCGGCGCTGGCTTTCGCTATGGGACATCATGCGGCGCTCCCTAGCGCATCGGCCCGAAAACCGGAATCGGTTTTCGAAAAGCACGATGCGCACAGCTTCAACAAGCCAGTGCGCGGCCTGAACGAAAGCCCTAGCCGGCCGACCAAAGCGCCGGGCGAAGGCCTAGACCGGCTCCCAGCCATCATGTTCGCCGGCGCAGAAGATCGCGTCGATGACCTTCTGGTTGAGCACCGACTCCTCGAGCGAAAAGACATGGTCCTTGCCGCCCTGTGCCGCGCGCACAAAAGTCTCGACCTGGAGCCGGTACTGCTGCGCGCCGGGGAAGCGGAAAACAGTCGCCTCGTTGTGGCCGGCATTGTGCAGCTCGACGCGGTGATGGTCGTAGAGCCCGGCATTGAACGGCGAATGGATCTCGATGAAGCCCTTGTCGCCGTGGAAGACCATCAGCTGGCGGTTGGCTAGCTGGGTCGAGAGATAGAAGGACAGCTCGAAGTCGCCGAAGTCGGCACGCACGCTGGAATAGATGTCGGTGCCGAATTTCGGGTCGCGCTCGATGCTCGCCTGCACACGCTGCGGCTCCTTGCCGGTCGAAAACCGTGTCGTCACTGTCGGATAGACGCCGATGTCGGGCAGGGCGCCGCCGCCGAGGTCGAGCTGGTTGCGCATGTTGTTGGGGTCGACGTTGTAGTAGGAAAACGCGCCCTGGACGTGCTTCAGCTTGCCGATCGCGCCCGCTGATATCAGGTCGCGCACCTTCAGCCACTGCGGATGGTAGGTGACCATGAAGGCCTCAGCGACGACCACCTTCTTGCGGTCGCGGATGGCGATCAGCGGGGCGATGTCTTCGGCCTTCAGCGCCAGCGGTTTTTCGACCAGCACATGCTTGCCCGCCTCGGCCGCCTTGGCCGCCCATTGGAGATGCTGGGATGTCGGCAGCGGAATGTAGACGCCGTCGACAGCATCGGAGGCGAGCAGCTCGTCATAGGAGCCAAAGGCGTGGCGTGCGCCGAAGCGGTCGGCCAGCGCCTTTGCCTTGCCGATGTCACGGCTGGCGACCGCCGCCACCACGCCATTGTCGGAATCGGCGATCGCCGGCAGCAGCTGGTCGCGGCCGATCTTGGCTGTCGAAAGTACGCCCCAACGAAACATCTGGTCTGCCTCCGGAAATGGCACGTGGCCCAGTGCCACCTGCCGAAGCTTGGCGGAAGCAGCCGCCAAACGCCAGAACTTTCCCGGAGATTTTGGCTCAGCCGCGGCGGCCGGTGAACTGCATGTCGAAGGCAACGATGTTGGAATAGATCGGCGTGCCGACGTCCATCTGGTAGCGCGAGCGCAGAACCTTGCCGCTGACATGGAAGCGGATCTGCCCGCCCTTCATGCCCTGCAGCTCGACTGCGAATTTTTCGCTGGAAGTATGACCGCGCGCGGTCAGTTGACCGGTGACAACTGCCGAATTTTCGCCGGTGCGCTGCACGCTCGTCGAGCGGAAGACGATCTGGCTCGAATTGGCAACGTCGAAGACCGCGTCCGACTTCAGGAACGCATCGATGCGGCTCTGGCCGGTGCCGACGCTGTCGGGGTAGATGGTGATGTCGACCTTCGAACGTGCGATGTCGCCACCGTCGATGCGGATCGTGCCCTTGAATTGGCCGAAGGCGCCGTTGAGCCCACCGCCGCCGATCTTGCCGATGGCAAAGCGGATGCTCGAACCGCTGCTGGAAATGGCATAGCGCCCGGCAGCATCGGACAGCGCCACCGCCGAAGCCGTGCCGCCGATCAAGTCGAGCGCTAGGAAGGCTGCAACGCCGAGAACACGCAAAGACATGTCACCATACTCCCTGATGGCACGGCCCGTCTGAGCCATGCACCGAGACCAACGAATTGGCCCCGGCAGCTATTCCGGCCCGCGCGCCCGGCCTGCGAAAAAGGGCGAAATCATCCTGACCAGCACGACATCGCGCAGCCAGAAATGGTGCCTGAACGCTGCGAGAATGTGCAACACGACCAAGGCGATGGCGGCATATGCGAGCCATTTGTGGCCAAAGATCCAGAAATTCTCGGCCTGTTCGGAAACCTGAAACGGCAAATGCGGCATCACGAACAGGCTGAACGGCATCGACGGGATCTCGAGAACCGAGACCGACACCAGCGCCCAGCCCGACAGCGGCACGACAAGCTGCGCGGCGTAGAGAGCCAGATGTACCGCCGGAGCTGCCCGACGCTCGACCGGACCGACCTCCTCGGGCAATTCAGGACTGAAACTGGCCAGCCGCCAGCCGATGCGGATCAGCACCAGACCGAGCAACAGGAAGCCGAAGGACTTGTGCAACTGGATCAGCTCGAAGGATGTGCGCTGGCTGGCGATGCGCACCATCGTCCAGCCGAGCGCGAACTGGCCGATGAAGACCAGGCCGATCAGCCAGTGAAGGATGATCGCGGCCCAGCCGTAACGCGTGGTCGTATTGCGCAGCATCGCTGGCTTCAACGAACGGGGAGGGCGAATGTTTCCCGAAAACGAAAAAGGCCGGGCGCTTGGCCCGGCCTTTGTTTCATAAGCGCCCGGTGGCGTCAGCTGCGCAGCGCGCCGCCGGTCTGCTTCTTGACGTTCTCGACGATGCGGGCGGCGAGCGCCTCGAAATCCTGGTCGGTCAGCGTCTTTTCGACCGGCTGGATCGACACCTCGATGGCGATCGACTTCTTGCCTTCGCCGAGCGACGCGCCCTCGAAGATGTCGAAGACGGAGACGCCTGATATCAGCTTCTTGTCGGCGGCAAGGGCCGCGCGGGTCAGCGTGCCGGCTTCGACCGCCTTGTCGACGACGAAGGCGAAGTCGCGCTTGACCGCCTGGAAGGCCGACAGATCGAGCCGGGGCTTGGTCTTGGTCGGCTTGGCCTTCGGCTCGGGCACGGCGTCCACATAAACCTCGAAGCCGCAGAGCGGGCCCGACACGTCGAGGCCTTCGAGCGTCCTGGGGTGGAACTCGCCGAAGGTGCCGAGCACGACCTTGGGGCCGAGCTTGATAACGCCGGAACGACCGGGGTGATACCAATCAGGCGCGCCGGTTTCGATCTGCAGCCGGTCGACGGGCGCGCCGCAGGCTTCGAGCGCCGCGATGGCATCGGCCTTGGCGTCGAACACGCCGACATTGCCTGCATTGCCCGACCAGTAGCGGCCCGAGCCTTCGAGCTTGGCGGTGCCGCGACGGACGCCAGCGGCGACGCGACGCTGGCCTTCGGCGGTGTCGTTTTCGTAGGTGCCGGAAACCTCGAACAGGGCGACGTCGCCGATGCCACGGTCGGCGTTGCGCTGGGCAGCGGCGATCAGGCCGGGCAACAGCGAAGGCCGCATGTCGGACATGTCGGCTGCGATCGGGTTCGACAGCCTGAGGCTTTCATGGCCGCCGCCGAACAGCTCGGCGTGCTTTGCCGGGATGAACGACCAGGTGACGGCCTCCATCATGCCGCGTACGGCGAGCGCGCGCCGCGCCGAGCGGGTGCGGATCTGCAGCGTGGTCAGGATCTTGCCGTTGACGGCGTCATGCGCGCCCAGCGGCTGCGGCGCGATATTGTCGACGCCGTGGATGCGCATCACCTCTTCGACCAGGTCGGCCTTGCCGTCGACATCGGGACGCCAGGAGGGCACGGCGACGTCGACGACGTCGCCATCGCCCTTCACGCCGAAGCCGAGGCGGGTGAGGATATCGAGGCTCTCGGCCTTTTCGACCTCGATGCCGGTCAGGCGCTTGATCTCGGCGAGAGGCAGGGAGACGACCTTGGCCGTGTGGCCTGCATAACCTGTCAAATCGGTCTTCGTTGGCTGACCGCCACAGAGCTCCAGCACCAGCCTGGTTGCCAGCTCGACGCCGGGCACCATGAATTCGGGGTCGACACCGCGCTCGAAGCGGTAGCGCGCATCGGTGATGATGCCGAGCGCGCGACCGGTGCGAGCCGTGGTAATCGGGTCCCACAGCGCCGATTCGATCAGCACGTCAGTGGTATTCTCGTCGCAGCCGGAATGCTCGCCGCCCATGACGCCGGCAATGGATTCGACGCCGTTGTCGTCTGCGATGACGCACATCTCAGGGGTCAGCGAATACTCACGCCCGTCGAGCGCCAGCACCTTGTCGCCGTCGCGGCCACGGCGCACGACGAGATTGCCGGCGACCTTCTTCGCGTCGAAGACGTGGAGCGGCCGGCCGCGATCAAAGGTGACATAGTTGGTGATGTCGACCAGCGCGTTGATGGGGCGCAGGCCGATGGCCAGCAGGCGCTGCTGCATCCACTTGGGCGAGGGGCCGTTCTTGACGCCGCGCACGAGGCGCAGCGCGAAGCCCGGGCAGAGTTCCGGCGCCTCGATCGAAACCTTGACCGGGCAATCGCCTTCGCCGGCGACCGGCTCGACAGCATCGCCCTTGAGCGTGCCGAGGCCGGACGCCGCGAGGTCGCGGGCGATGCCGTGGACGCTGGTGGCGTCGGGACGGTTAGGCGTCAGGTTGATCTCGATCATGGGATCGTCGAGATGGGCATAGGTGGCGAATGACGTGCCGACAGGCGCATCGGCCGGCAGGTCGATGATGCCGTTGTGCTCGTCCGACAGCTGCAGCTCGCGCTCGGAGCACATCATGCCGTGGCTCTCGACGCCGCGGATCTTGCCGACCGACAGGGTCACGTCGATGCCCGGCACGTAGGCGCCAGGCGCGGCGAAGGCGCCGACCAGGCCTGCACGCGCATTGGGCGCGCCGCAGACGACCTGGACGGGCTTGCCGTCGCCGGTGTCCACGGTCAGCACCTGCAGCTTGTCGGCGTCGGGGTGCCTGCTTGCCGTCAGCACCTTGGCGATGACGAAGGGCTTGAGTGCAGCCTTGTCGTCGACCGACTCGACTTCGAGGCCGATCGAGGTCAGCCGCTCGACGATCTGCTCGAGCGAGGCGTCGGTGTCGAGATGGTCCTTGAGCCAGGAGAGGGTGAATTTCATGGGTTCACTCGTTTCGTGTCGTTGCGGTCGAGCACTTCCACGACCCGGAACCGCTCACAAACCAAAATCATGTCAGGCGAAAAGCCGCCGTTGCGGGCGAAGTAGGCCTCGTGGGCCTCACGCCAGTACTCATAGGTCAGGTCGCCTTCGCCTTCCGCGGCAGCAAATTCGGCATCGACCTCGTCGAAGCGGCGATGGATCGCCTCGACGGTCTCGATCACCGCGGCACGCCGGCCCTGGCCGTCGAGCACGACATCCCTGCGGCCAACCTCAGGCACCGGCTCGTCGCCGCCGTAATCGCGCAGCGCCCCGCAGGTCGCGGTCTTGCGACCCGACAGCACCAGCGCCAGCAACGCGTCGGCGAGCTCGGGACTGTCGCCGAAAGCGAAAGTCACCGCATCGGCATATGGGTCGGCAGCAGGGCTCATGCGCTCAGCCCACCGAACAGCGTCGGCATGTCGAGCGGCCTAAAGCCGTAGTGCTGGAGCCAGCGGACGTCGGCGTCGAAGAAGGCGCGCAGGTCGGGCATGCCGTATTTCAGCATGGCGATGCGGTCGATGCCCATGCCCCAGGCAAAACCCTGGTACTCGTCGGGATCGAGGCCGCCATGACGCAGTACGTTGGGGTGAACCATGCCGCAGCCGAGGATCTCCATCCAGTCGTTGCCTTCGCCGAAGCGCACTTCGCCCGGCCGCGAACGGTCGCACTGGATGTCGACCTCGAGGCTCGGCTCGGTGAACGGGAAGAAGGACGGGCGGAAGCGCATCTTGACGCTGGGGACCTCGAAGAACGCCTTGCAGAACTCCTCCAGCACCCACTTCATGTTGGCGACGTTGGCGGTCTTGTCGATCACCAGACCCTCGACCTGATGGAACATCGGCGAGTGGGTGGCGTCCGAATCCTGGCGGTAGGTCTTGCCGGGAATGACGATGCGGATCGGCGGCTTCTGCGTCTCCATGGTGCGGATCTGCACCGGCGAGGTGTGGGTGCGCAGAAGCTTGCGCTCGCCATTGGCGTCGGGCGGGAAAAAGAATGTGTCGTGCATCTCGCGCGCCGGATGCCCTTCGGGGAAATTCAGCGCGGTGAAATTGTAGTGGTCGGTCTCGACATCGGGACCTTCGGCGATGGCGAAGCCGAGGTCGCCAAAGATCGCCGCGATCTCGTCGATGACCTGGCTGATCGGATGGATGCGGCCACGCTCGGCCGGCGACTGGCGCACCGGCAGGGTGACGTCGACCTTTTCGGCGATCAGGCGCGCATTGATGGCGACGTCGCGCAGTTCGGTCTTGCGGGCGGTCAGCGCATCGGTGACGCGGTTCTTGAGACCGTTGATGACAGGGCCCTTGGTCTGGCGCTCTTCGGGGCTCATCGCGCCGAGGGTCTTCAGCATCTCAGAGACCGAGCCCTTCTTGCCGAGGGCTGCGACGCGCACCGCCTCGATCGCCTGCTCGTCGGCGGCGGAAGCGATGTCGCTCAGCAGCGATTGTTCGAGAGTTTCAAGATCGCTCATGGTCCAGTTCCGTTGCGGCCCTAACGGCCCTTCGTTGCTGCAAAGAAAAACCCGCGCCAGCCGTGCCAGCGCGGGTTTCCCAAATCAAGTCTGTGATGCTTGGGAAGGCGCTGGTTAAGCAACAGCGCTTTCAAAAGCATTCGGGGTGGTGTTCTTGAGGTACTCAAGAGCAACCTTGGCCTTGGCAACGAGCACGGCGAATGCCTGGGGCTCGTGGATGGCCATGTCGGAGAGGATCTTGCGATCGATCTCGATGTTGGCCTTGTTCAGGCCGTCGATGAAGCGGCCATATGTCAGGCCGTGCTCGCGCACCGCTGCGTTGATACGCTGGACCCACAGGGCGCGGAAGTTGCGCTTGCGGTTCTTGCGGTCGCGGTAAGCGTACTGCTTCGACTTCTCAACCGCCTGCTTGGCAATGCGGATGGTGTTCTTGCGGCGACCGTAGAAACCCTTGGCCTGCTCGAGAACCTTCTTGTGCTTGGCGTGGGACGTTACGCCCCTTTTTACACGTGCCATGTCATGATCTCCTTAAAACGCTATCCCGGCCGGGCTCAGAGGCCGTTCGGCAGAAAATTCTTGATGACCTTCTTGGCGTCCGGTTCAGCCAGAACCATCGTGCCACGGGCATCGCGAATGAACTTGTTGGTGCGCTTGATCATGCCATGGCGCTTGCCAGCGGCAGCCGCCAGGACTTTGCCGGTCGCGGTGATCTTGAACCGCTTCTTGGCCGCGGATTTGGTCTTCATCTTGGGCATTTTGCTACTCCGTTCTTAGGATTCCTCGGCACCCTAAGGTGCTTGCGAAATCCCTTCATGTTGTTGTTTTCAGGCCGACCAAAGCCCGAAAAGCAAATGAAACCGCCACGGCATGCCCTGCCGGGCGGTTCTGGGACGCGGCTATATACGCGGAAGCCGCGCAATGCGCAACACCCGCAAAGGCTGCAATTGCAATGAATCTCAGGGGTTCAGGGTATGCGGAACAGCACCGGCAGCGCGCCCGTGACCTGGGCGTGGTCGATCAGCTCGAACACCGGCAGCGCAATGAGGAACACCAGCCCGTTGAGCAAGGTGTTGAGCAGCAGCTTCGGGCGGAAGCTGCCCGCCTCGCCTTCCTGATAGAGCGAGAGATTCGGGAAGAACCGCGGCACCCGCGCCACATAGGCCCGATATGCGGGACCGAACAGCTCTTGGAGGTGCCGCTCCTCGCGCAGAATGACGATGTGGAAGGCCGCGGCACAAAGGGCTGCGAAGCCGAAAGTGGCGATGATCGAGCCCATCTGCGCACCGACGCCGGCAGCGGCCAGCGTCGAAAAGACATACAGCGGGTTGCGGGTGATCGAGTAGGGTCCGCCGGTGACGACCTCGCCCGATTTGCGGCCGCCAATATAGAGCGTGCACCACAGACGACCGACGATGCCCAAAAAGATCAGCAGGATGCCGACCATCTCGACGACTTCGTGAACGGTGGTGTCAGGCGGAAAGGTCGACTGGCCAAACAGGAGCGCGGCGAACATCGCAACGATCATCGCGGCCAGCACGAGCCGGCGCATGCTCTGGTAGCGGCCCAGATCGCCCTTGTTTTGTTCGCTCATGGCATCAACCCGCCAGCATCATCCCCGCATGGCCGGTTCGACTCGTCGGCGCCCTTCAGGAAATGTCGCCCCGGCGAATGCCGGGGCACCAGAGCGCCGCGCGCCCAAGGAGGGCGCGCACGGACGCTTTGTCAGTCAAGATCGACAAGGTTGCCAACTGAGCCGTTGCCGGCTTTCGGGCCGGTGCATCAACTCATGAACGCGGCGCGAGCACCATCATCATCTGGCGGCCTTCGAGCTTGGGCTCGGCTTCGACCTTGGCGATAGTGGCTGTTTCCTCACGAACCTTGTTGAGGAGCTGCATGCCGAGTTCCATGTGCGCCATTTCGCGGCCACGGAAGCGAAGCGTCAGCTTGACCTTGTCGCCTTCCTCGAAGAAGCGGCGAACCGCCTTCATCTTGGTCTCGTAGTCATGGCTGTCGATGTTCGGGCGCATCTTGATCTCCTTGATCTCGATGACCTTCTGGTTCTTGCGCGCCTCGGCCGCCTTCTTCTGGTTGGCGTATTTCAGCTTGCCGAGGTCAAGAATCTTGACGACGGGCGGCGTGGCGTTGGGGGAAATTTCTACGAGATCGAGGCCTGCCTCTTCGGCGGCCAGGAGTGCGTCGTTGATGGAAACATCGCCACGGTTGGAACCGTCGACGTCGATCAGCTGGACCCGGGGAACCCGGATGTCACGGTTGGAACGCGGGCCGTCCTTGGTAGGCGCGGCTGCTTTAAAAGGTCTGCGAATGGTCGTGGTCTCCTCGAGCCATTGACGTTGTTGAATGTCTGACGCGCCAATGTGGGTAGCGCGCGGGCGAAGTCAATAACACAGCACTCGCAACAAATCACCTGCTTGTGCGCATGCGAACTGCCCCAAAAGAACGATTCTTGCGACACTTTCCGCATCAGGCCGGCTGTGTCACAAGTCCCTGCCGAGGGGATTTGACATGACTGCAAGCGCGCCGGACTTCATCGAGGTGGACAACACCCGCATTGCCTTTCGGCATCAAGATGGGGCGACTCCCGGCGTCGTGTGGCTCGGCGGCTACAAGTCCGACATGCTCGGCACCAAGGCCGAAACGCTGGCCAGCTGGGCAGCGAGCGAGGGCCGCGCCTTCCTGCGCCACGACTATTCCGGCCATGGCGAGTCTGGCGGCGCCTTCGCCGACGGCACGATCTCGAAATGGCTTGGCGAGAGCCTTGCCGTGTTCCGCCAGTTCACACGCGGGCCGCAAGTGCTCGTAGGCTCGTCGATGGGCGCGTGGATCGCTCTCAGGATGAACGCCGAGCTCAACAAGGCAGGCGAGGGCGACCGCGTCGCGGGCCTCGTGCTGCTTGCGCCGGCGCCCGACTTCACCGCCGAGTTGGTCGAGCCGCAGCTGACCGAGGCCCAGCGCGAGGATTTGGCCGAGAAAGGCTATTTCGAGGAGCCGTCGGAATATTCGCCGGAGCCCTACATCTATACACGCGCGCTGATCGAGGACGGACGCAACAACCTTGTCATGACAGGGCCGATCCATACCCACTGCCCGGTGCACATCATCCAGGGCCTTGCCGATCCCGACGTGCCGCACAGCCACGCGCTCAAGCTGATGAGCCTGTTGCCCGCCGACGACGCGACGCTGTCGCTGGTGCCGAACGGCGATCATCGCCTGTCGCGGCCGGAGGACCTCGAGCTGCTGACGCGGGCGGTCGGCCAAACCATCGCCCGGGCTGGCTGAGCCGATGCGCATCTCGATCCCAATCTCCGCCTTCGTCGCGGCCATCGTCGGCTTCGGCAGCACGCTCGCCATCATCGTAGCCGCCGCCGACGCCGTGGGCGCGACGCAGATCCAGACGGCAAGCTGGGTCACCGCCATCTGCCTCGCCATGGCGTTCGAGACGGCCTGGCTGTCATGGCGAACGAAGATGCCGGTCATATCGGCCTGGTCGACGCCAGGCGCTGCGTTGATCGCCGCCAGTAGCGGCTTCACCATCAACGAGGCCGTCGGCGCGTTCCTGGTCGCCGGCGTTCTGCTGGTGCTGACCGGGCTGATCAAGCCGCTGACGCAGCTGATCTCGCGCATCCCGGCCTCGGTGGCCTCGGGCATGCTGGCCGGCATCGTCGTCACCTTCGCCATCAATGCCGCCAAGGCGGTGCCCTCCGACCCGTGGCTGATCCTGCCGCTGATCGGCGCGTTTTTCCTGGTCCGGCTCTACAACCCGGCACTGTCGGTGCTGGTGGTGCTGGTCGGCGGCGGGTTGGCGGCGTTCCTGACCGGCCGCGTCGGCGCCCTGCCCGTGCCGGAACTGTCGACGCTGACGCTGATCGCGCCGGAGTTCACACTGACCGCCACGATCGGCCTTGCCCTGCCGCTCTATCTCGTCACCATGGCCTCGCAGAACCTGTCGGGCCTCGCCGTGTTGCGTGCCGCGGGCTACAACCCCGAACCCGGTCCGCTGATCGGGGTCACGGGGCTGTTTTCGGTGCTGTCGGCGCCGTTCGGTGCCTCGACCACCAACCTGGCGGCTATCTCGGCGGCGATCTGCACCGGCCCGGACGTGCATCCCGACATGAAGGAGCGCTGGAAGACCGGGCCGTTCTATGCGGTTGCCTATGTCATCTTCGCCGCCTTCGGCGCGTCGCTGGTGGCGGTGTTCGCCGTGCTGCCGCCAAGCCTGATCGTGCTGGTGGCCGGGCTCGGGCTGGTTTCGTCGCTGGCCAATGCACTCGCCATCGCGCTCAAGGACGAGCACCACCGCATGGCGGCGACGATCGCCTTCGTGGTCACCGCCTCGGGCCTGACGCTGCTCGGAGTCGGCTCGGCTTTTTGGGGGCTGGTCGCCGGGCTTGTCGTGCTGGTGCTTGAGAGCCTCAAAAAAGGCTAGGATTCGCAAGGCTTTGTCCGGTTTTGGCCGACACCGTCTTGAATCGCCATTTTTGCTTTCCCATGTCGTTTGCAGCAGCTTTTTCCCTGGCTGCCTCGAACAAAGGAACGGCAATCTACTATGAACACGACTGCACTGATCCGTCCGGCCTGGACGCCGGCAACCATCGCGTTGATGGTGATCGGCTTCATGGTGTTCTGGCCGCTCGGCCTCGCCATGCTTGCCTACATCATCTGGGGCGACCGGCTTGACGGTTTCAAGCGCGATGTAAACCGGGCAACCGACGGCATCTTCGCCGGCTGCCGCAAGGCTTCCTACCGGGCCAACGCCCAGACCGGCAACGTCGCCTTCGACGATTGGCGCGAGAAGGAACTCGAGCGCCTCAATGAAGAGCGCCGCAAGCTCGACGAGATGCGCGACGAATTCGACGCCTATGCCCGCGAACTGCGCCGGGCCAAGGACCAGGACGACTTCGACCGCTTCATGTCCAACCGCCACAAGCCGACGGCACCGACCGTCACGCCCAAGAAGGGCGGCAAGGCCGGCCTGCTTGACGACTGAGGTCGCCCCTAACCAATGAACGCCAACGGCGCCGTGCATGCGGCGCCGTTTTCTTTCGCGTCGATGTCACTCGAATCATCTAGTCTCGCCCCATGTCCTTTGGCTTCTTCCGCAAGCTGACCAAGCCAGCGCCGGCACCCGTCCTGGAGCGGGATCATGTCGTTGCCGGCCGCACGCTGCCGTTGCGCATCGTCGAGAACGACCGCGCAAGGCGGCTGACGCTGCGCATCGACGCCGGCGGACGCGGCCTGCGCATCACCGTGCCGCCCGGCCTGCGCCAGGGCGAGGTCGACCGCTTCCTCGACCGTCACCAGGGCTGGCTTGAGCAGCGCCTCGCCAAGGTGCCAGACCGGCCGCAGGTGCGCCCCGGCATCAAGATTCCCATTCGCGGGGTACCGCACCTGATCATCCATGAAGGCGGGACGCGCGGAACCGTGCGCCAGTCGCAGGACGAGAGCGGGCCGACACTGCTGGTCCATGGCGACCGGACGCACCTGCCGCGCCGCATCGCCGATTTCTTGAAGCGCGAGGCGAAACGCGACATCGAGGCAATGGTGGCAACGCACTGCCAAGCCGCCGGCCGCCGCGCCAAGGCGATCCGCTTCCGCGACACGACGAGCCGGTGGGGCTCATGCACCTCGGACGGCGTGCTGTCGTTCTCCTGGCGCATCATGATGGCGCCGACGCCTGTGATCAACTACCTCGTCGCGCATGAAGTGGCGCATCTGCGCGAGATGAACCACGGCCCGAAATTCTGGAAAATGTGCGAGGAGCTTTGCCCGGACACCGAGCGCTGCAAGGCCTGGCTCAAGCGCAATGGCGGGGCACTGCAGGCGATACAGTTCGAGTGAGCGAATAGGGAATAGCGAGTAGTGAGGTCGAGGCGGTGTTGTCGGTAGTGCCCTGGCGGAGAGCCGAACAATTACTGGCCTTCTCTACTCCCTATTCGCTATTCCCTATTCGCTCCCAACCACCCCTCCATGAAATCCAGAAACGCCTGCACACGCGGCGATCGGAAGCGTCCTTTGGGCATGAGCGCCCAGAGCGAGATTGAGTCTGAACGGTTGATGTCGGCGAGTATCTCGATCAGCCGCCCCTCGCGCACCGCCTGGACAACGACGAAGTCGGCGAGACGCACGATGCCATGGCCCTCGACCGCCAGGTCGAACAGCATGCCGACATTGTCACAACTGAAGTTGCCCGAGGGCAGGAAGCGCACGACGCCATCTTCGCTTGCCAGCGGCCATGTTGTCGGTGCCGACTGGCCCGAAAGAGGGATGCAATTGTGATCCGAGAGTTCGGCTGCCGAGCGCGGCGTGCCGGCACGGGCCAGATAGGAAGGTGCAGCACAGATCAGGCGCCGCCCCTCGGCGAGTTGACGCACCACCATGTCGGAGCCTGATGTCGGGCTGCCGCGGATGACGACGTCGACCTGCTCGGCGACGGGATCGATCAGGCGGTCGGTCAGGGTCAGGTCGACCGACACCTCGGGATAGCGCCTGAGGAACTCCGGCACCGCATGAAGCAAGGTCTGCCTGGCAAAGCCGGTGCTGGAATTGACACGCAGGAAACCCTTCGGCTTCGCCCGCGAGGACGAGACATCGGCCTCGGCCAGGTCGATGAGTTCGAGCACTTCACGTGCCCGCTCGAGGAATAGCGATCCCTCCGATGTCAGTGCCAGCCGGCGCGTCGTGCGCGTCAGAAGCCGAACGCCAAGCCTGTCCTCGAGCCGCGACACAAGCTTCGAGAGCGCCGACGGCGTGACGCGCAGATCCTCGGCTGCCCTGGCGAAGGAACCCAGGTCGACGACGCGCACAAACGCCTTCATGTCATCCGAGGAAGCCATATTCGTGATCTCTAGTCATGAATGTATCGGCAAACTAGATGATTATGCGAAATGGCGGAAATGATAATTCCTCGGCATGGGTTCACCGAGGATCGGCCATGCATCCCGAGCTGCCTGCATCAAGTCCGTCATCCAGCAAGCCGATCGACTACGACCACTTCCGGGCGATCGCGGCAGATGAACGCCGCAAGGCCATTTCTCGATTTCCCGGCACGGTGCGTCGCTGGCCGACGCTTGCGTTTCGCAAGCTGTTCTCGACTTCGCCGCCTTTTCGTGCCAATTCCGGCCCATGGCACTCGACATCAAGATCTGCGGCCTCAGCACCGCCGAAACGTTCGACGCCGCGCTAGGCAATGGCGCGAGCCATGTCGGCTTCATCTTCTTCGCCAAGAGCCCGCGCAATGTTTCGCCCGAGATCGCCGGACGGCTGCGTCAGGCCGCAAAAGGCCGGGCGCAAGCAGTTGCCGTGACCGTCGACGCCAGTGACGCATTCCTCGACGCGATCGTGGCGGCGGTTGAGCCCGACATGCTGCAGCTGCACGGCAAGGAAACGCCCGAGCGCGTGGCCGAGGTGAAGGCGCACTACGGACTGCCTGTGATGAAGGCCTTTTCCATCCGCGAGGCTCAGGACTTCAACGCGATCGAGCCTTATCGCGGCGTTGCCGACCGCCTGCTTTTCGACGCCAAGCCGCCGGCCGGCTCCGAATTGCCCGGAGGCAATGGCGCCTCGTTCGACTGGCGCCTGCTCGCGGGCCTTGACGCCTCCGTCGATTACATGCTTTCCGGTGGCTTGAACGCCGCCAATATCGGCGACGCCCTCAGGTGTGCTGCCCCGCCCGGCATCGATATTTCCTCGGGCGTGGAAAGCGCGCCCGGCGTCAAGGATGCGGCGCTGATCGAAAATTTCTTCAGGGCCGTCCGGGCAGCTAGCGACCGCAGCGCCGCCTGACCAGCCTCCAGCCGCAAGGAGATCGGCCGTGAACAAGCCGACTGAGCCCAATTCCTTCCGCACCGGACCCGACGAACAGGGCATGTTCGGCATTTTCGGCGGCCGCTTCGTCGCCGAGACGCTGATGCCGCTGATCCTCGAGTTGCAGCGTCACTGGGACGAGGCCAAGAACGATCCGGCCTTCAAGGCGGAACTTGCCGACCTGTCGACCCATTACGCCGGCCGGCCCTCCAAGCTCTATTACGCCGAAGGCCTGACCAGGCATCTGGGCGGCGCAAAAATCTACTTCAAGCGCGAAGACCTCAACCACACCGGCTCGCACAAGATCAACAACTGCCTCGGCCAGATCCTGCTCGCCAAGCGCATGGGCAAGACCCGCATCATCGCCGAGACGGGGGCCGGCCAGCACGGCGTGGCGTCAGCCACCGTCGCGGCGCGCTTCGGCTTTCCGTGTTTCGTCTACATGGGCGCCACCGACGTCGAGCGGCAGAAGCCCAACGTGTTCCGCATGAAGCTCTTGGGCGCTGAAGTGCGCCCGGTCAGCGCCGGCCACGGCACGCTGAAGGACGCGATGAACGAGGCGCTGCGCGACTGGGTCACCAACGTGCACGACACCTACTACCTGATCGGCACCGCCGCCGGCCCGCATCCCTATCCGGAACTGGTGCGCGACTTCCAGTCGGTGATCGGCACCGAGGCGCGCGCCCAGATCCTCGAACAGGAAGGCCGCCTGCCCGACATGATCGTCGCCGCCGTTGGTGGTGGATCGAATGCGATCGGCCTGTTCCATCCCTTCCTCGACGACCGCAGCGTCAAGATCGTCGGCATCGAAGCCGGCGGCCGCGGCCTCGACGGCATCGAGCATTGCGCCTCGATGAGCGCCGGAAAGCCCGGCGTGCTGCATGGCAACCGCACCTATCTCTTGCAGAACGACGACGGCCAGATTCTCGACGGCCATTCGATCTCGGCCGGCCTCGACTATCCCGGCGTCGGTCCCGAGCATAGCTGGCTGCGCGACAGCGGCCGCGTCGAATATGTGCCGATCCTCGACGACGAGGCACTCGATGCATTCCAGCTCACCACCAAGGTGGAAGGCATCATCCCGGCGCTCGAATCCGCCCATGCGATCGCGCATGCGGTCAAGGTCGCGCCGACGATGGGCAAGGACAAGGTGATGATCGTCAACCTGTCCGGCCGCGGCGACAAGGACGTGCATACGGTGGCCAAGATGCTGGGCATGGAGATCTGATCATGACGACCACCCGCATCGACCGCCGCATGGCAAAGCTCAAGGCTGAGGGACGCCCCGCGCTCGTGACCTACTTCATGGGCGGTGACCCCGACTACGAGACATCGCTGTCGATCATGAAGGCGCTGCCCAAGGCCGGCAGCGACATCATCGAGCTCGGCATGCCATTTTCCGACCCAATGGCCGACGGCCCGGCGATCCAGGCTGCCGGCCTACGCGCGCTGAAGGCCGGCCAGACGCTGGCCAAGACGTTGCAGATGGCGCGCGAGTTCCGCGCCGGCGATGACGAAACACCGATCGTCATGATGGGCTACTACAACCCGATCTATATCTACGGCGTCGACCGATTCCTGGAAGAGGCCGTGGCCTCGGGCATCGACGGGCTGATCGTCGTCGACCTGCCACCGGAAATGGACACCGAGCTGTGCATCCCCGCACTCAAGGCCGGCATCAACTTCATTCGCCTGGCTACGCCGACGACCGACGACAAGCGCCTGCCCAAGGTGCTCGAGAACACCTCCGGCTTCGTCTATTATGTCTCGATGACTGGCATCACCGGCTCGGCACTCGCCGATACGTCGAAGGTTGCCGAAGCGGTCCAGCGTATCAAGGCGCACACTGACCTGCCGGTCTGCGTCGGCTTCGGCGTCAAGACCGCCGAGCAAGCACGTACCATCGGCGCATCGGCCGACGGCGTGGTCGTCGGCACGGCGATCGTCAATGCTGTCGCCAATGTCATCGGACCGAAGGGCGAAAAGACCGCCGATCCGGCCGAGGCCGTGGCAACGCTGGTCACCGGCTTGTCCCAGGGCATTCGCGCCGCCCGCCTTGCTACCGCCCAATAAATACCCCATGTCCCCGGGACGAAGAGGACCGCTGCCATGAACTGGATTACCAATTACGTCCGCCCCAAGATCAACTCGATGCTGGGTCGCCGCGAAATACCGGACAATCTCTGGATCAAGGATCCCGAGAGCGGCGAGATGGTGTTCCACAAGGACCTTGAGGAAAACCAGTATGTCATCCCGTCCTCCGGCCACCACATGAAGATCTCGGCCAAGGAGCGGCTGCGCTTCTTCTTCGACGACGGCCGCTACGAGCCGATCGACAATCCCAAGGTGATCGTCGATCCGCTGAAGTTCCGCGACGAAAAGCGTTATGTCGACCGGCTGAAGGACGCCAAGGCCAAGACCGGCATGGAAGACGCGATCCTGTCGGGAACCGGCACGATCGAAGGCCTGCCTGTCGTGGTCACAGTGCAGGATTTCGCCTTCATGGGCGGCTCGCTCGGCATGGCAGCAGGCGACGCGATCATCCGTGCTTTCAGCGTTGCGCTTGAGAAGAAGCGGCCGCTGATCCTGTTTGCCGCCTCCGGCGGTGCACGCATGCAGGAAGGCATTTTGTCCCTGATGCAGTTGCCCAGGACGACAGTGGCGGTCGACCGGCTCAAGGAAGCCGGCCTGCCCTACATCGTCGTTCTGACGAACCCGACGACCGGCGGCGTTACCGCTTCTTATGCGATGCTGGGCGACGTGCACATTGCGGAGCCAGGTGCACTTATCGGCTTCGCCGGCCCGCGCGTCATCGAGCAGACGATCCGCGAAAAGCTGCCGGAAGGCTTCCAGCGCTCCGAGTACCTGATGGACCACGGGATGGTCGACATGGTGGTGTCGCGGCTGGAGTTGAAGTCGACGATCGCCAACCTGCTCAAGATCCTGACCAAGGCACCAGCTGCGGCCAAGGCTGCCGAGGCCGAGATCCTGCCGCCGGTGGTACCTGTGCCCGAACGACGGCCGCAGGCCTGATCGCACCAAAACGGCTGTTTACGCCCCAGGGAATGCCATGACCACGCTCGAAGCCGATCTCGAAATCGAGCGCCTTTTGGCGCTGCATCCGAAGGGCTTCGACCTTTCGCTCGACCGCATCTCGCGGCTGCTCGAACGGCTCGGCAATCCGCAGGACCACATGCCGCCGGTGATCCATATCGCCGGCACCAACGGCAAGGGCTCCTGTGCCGCGTTCTCACGCGCGCTGCTCGAAGCCCAAGGGCTTCTGGTGCATGTGCATACCTCGCCGCATCTGGTGAACTGGCACGAGCGCTACCGGCTGGCAGCGCCTGGCGGCGGCAAGCTTGTCGCCGACGACGTGCTGGCGGATGCCGTGCGCCGTGTCGGCGAGGCCAATGGCGGCGAGAAGATCACGGTGTTCGAAATCCTCACCGCCGTCACCTTCGTCTTGTTTTCCGAGCATCCGGCCGATGCCTGCATCATCGAGGTCGGGCTTGGCGGGCGCTTCGACGCGACCAATGTCATCAAGCGCCCAGCGGTTTCGGTGATCATGCCGGTGTCGATGGACCACGAGGCCTATCTCGGCGACAAGGTCGAGCTGATCGCCGCCGAAAAGGCCGGCATCATCAAGCGCGGCTGCCCGGTCGTCGTCGGCGCGCAGGAAACCGAGGCAGCCCAGCAGGTGCTGATCGACACCGCCGAGCGGCTCAACTGTCCGCTCGAGGTTTACGGCCAGGATTTCGTCGCCTTCGAGGAAAACGGCCGCATGGTCTACCAGGACCAGACGGGGCTGATGGACCTGTCACCACCGAGGCTTCCCGGCCGGCACCAGTTCGCCAATGCGGCCGCGGCAATCGCTGCGGTGCGCGCGGCGGGTTTCCCGATCAACGAACGCACCGCCGACAAGGCGATGACGAAGGTTGCCTGGCCCGGACGCATGCAACGCATGCCGTTGGGCAAGCTGAGCGAGCTCGGACCGAAGGGGGCCGAAATCTGGATAGACGGGGGCCACAATCCTGGTGCCGGTATCGTCATCGCCGAGGCGCTGACCGAGCAGGAAGAGAAGTTTCCGCGGCCGCTGTTTCTGATCTCCGGCATGATCAACACCAAGGACCAGACCGGCTATTTCAAGCCGTTCCACGGCATGGCGCGCCACGTCTACACAGTGCCGGTGACGACGAGCGAAAGCGGCGTGCCGCATGAGGAGCTGGCGGTGCGTGCCACCGAAGCCGGCCTGTCGGCCGAGCCGGTGAGTTCAGTCGCCAACGCGCTGATGCTGCTGCGCGACACCTGGGACGAGGGCGAGACCGCGCCACGCATCCTGATTGGCGGATCGCTCTATCTTGTCGGCGCCGTGCTGGCCGAAAACGGCACGCCCCCGACCTGAGCGGCGGACAAAAGCTGGATACAAAAAAGCCCGGTCAAAACCGGGCTTTTTCATTTGGAAATTGCGGACGATCAGACGTTGCCGCTGATCCAGTGCGACAGTGCCGTCTTGGGCAGCGCGCCGACCTTGATGTCGGCCACTTCGCCGTCCTTGAAGATCATCAGCGTCGGAATCGAGCGCACGCCGAACTGGGCGGCGATCTCGGGATTCTCGTCGATATTGACCTTGGTGATCTTGACCTTGCCGGCGAGCTCGTTGGAAATCTCTTCGAGCGACGGGCCGATCATCTTGCAGGGGCCGCACCATTCGGCCCAGAAATCGACCACGACCGGCTCTTTGGCCTCAAGCACGCCGGACTTGAAATTGCTGTTGTCGATCTTGACGGTGGCCATGATGCGATCCTCTTGGAGTTGGCTATCGCGCCATATGTGGTGGTAAGGCGCCCCTGGTTCAAGCAGTTCTTGTGTCACGCCTCGGTGAGTCGAGCAAGGGCATGCGCCATTGCCTCGACCGGAACAGGGATCAGCCTGGGCGCTTCGGTGAACAAAAGTGCAGCCGAAACAGCCTTGCCGGGATAGAGCGGCTGAAGCAGGGCGCGGTAGAGCGCAAGCTGCACGACATAGGCCTGCGGCACCTCTTCGAAGGACTTGGGCGGCGTGCTGTTGGTCTTGTAGTCGACGATCAAAACCTCGTTATCGGTGACCGCCAGCCTGTCGATCTTGCCCGACACCGAGCGCGGCTTGCCACGCACGTTGAGACTGCCCATGACCGAAATTTCGGCCCGTGAGGCCGGCGAAAACAGCGGCTGGAAATACGGGTCGTCGAGGATGGCGAGCACCGAGGCAACCGCGGCGGACCGGTCGAGCGGCTGCCAGTCCTGCCCGACACGGGCGAGATAGCGCTCGGCGGCAGCCATGCGATCCTCCCTGACAAGGCGCGGCAGCATCTGCAGCAGGCGGTGAAGCGCCAAGCCGCGCGCGATGGCAAAGCCTGGCTCAAGCTCAGTGTCGAGCACCGGCGAGCGTCCGGAGATCAACGGTTCGCGCGTTTCGTCGATAAGAGCAGATGCGCCCGACGGTGACAGCGGCCGCGGCAGGTCCTCGAAGGGCGGCGGCGCGGCGTAGAGGTTTTCCGGCAAGGGCTCGACCACCGATCGTTCGCCGGCGTCCGCCTCCGCCGTCGAGAGTGGGGTGCGGGGCAATGGGGTGACGCGGAAACGGTGGACGATCCTGTCTGATATGACGGGATGGCTGCGCTCCTCGCTTTCGGGCGCCACCGACAGCGCGCGGCTGACGATGGAATGCCAGGTGTTGAGGCCCGGCTGGCGCTTGCCATGATAGCCGCAGACGATCAACCGGTCCTCGGCGCGCGTCATGCCGACATAAAGCAGCCGGCGGTACTCGTCGTCAGCGAGGTCCTTGGCCAGCGCGCTGGCGCCCTTGGAGAAGGCGTTGGCGACATCGGCGCCGGCGCGCCAGAGATAGCCCTTGCCCTGCCAGTGCCGCTCCCGAGGGACGAACGGCATCAGGCGCGGCAGGTGCTGGTCGCTGAACGGGGCAGAGCCGCTGTCAACCAGGAACACCACCGGCGCCTCGAGGCCCTTGGCCGCGTGCACGGTCATGATACGAACCTCGTCGCGCGTCTGGTCCATCTCACGCTTGATCTCGGGGCCGGCGTTTTCGAGCGTCGACAGGAAGGATTCCAGGCCGGGCAGGCCGGTACGCTCCTCGACCAGGCAGAAATTCAGGAACTCGTCGAGGATGTCGCCGGCCTCCTGGCCGAGGCGGGAGATCATCTTCTTGCGCACGCCGTCGCGGCCACGACCGCCGGACAAAACGCCTGAATAGAACTCGAAGATCGGCCGGAATGCCGCCTCGGTCGCCCAGGCTTCAAGCTGGTCCGCAACCGCCTTGAAGCCTGAGTCGGTTTCCGCGTGGTCGCGCAGGGAGGCGATCAGCGATCGCCCGGCGCCACGCCCCGCAGCAAGCGCAAACAGCGCGTCTTCCGACAGGCCGAAGACTGGGCTGCGCAGGACTGCCGCCAGCGACAGATCATCCTCCGGCTGGATCAGGAAACGTCCGAGCGCGATCAGGTCCTTGACGGCGATATGGCCGGGCAGGCTCAACCGGTCGGCACCGGCAACGGGAATGTCGCGCCGCTTCAGCGCGCGCGACAGCGCGTGGACGAAGCGGTCGCGCTTGCGCACCAGAACCATGACGTCACCGGCGCGCAGACGCTTGCCGGTGCCTTCGATGACTTCGCGCTCGTCGAGCCATTTGCGGATGGTGGCCGCGACCTGTTCGGCGACGACCACGGCGGGCGCATGGGCGTGGTCGATGGGCTTGCGCCAATCGTCGGGCTCGTCCACGGCATCGGCACCGACCGAGGGCCAGACTTCGGCATAACCTGCAGCACCGGCGCGGATCGCCTTGTGGCTCGGCGGTTCGGGCGCGCGGGTGACGCCACGACGCACGCTGGTGTCCTCGAAGACGCGGTCGACGGCCGAGAGCACATCGTCGGTCGAGCGGAACGACCAGGTCAGCGTGACGTCCTCGAAACGCGCATTGGCGTCACGGATGCGGCCGGCGAATTCGTGCTTGGAGTTGTCGAAGGATTCGGGTGCCGCGCCTTGGAACGAATAGATCGACTGCTTTTCGTCGCCGACGGCGAAGACCGTGCGATGGACGTTGTCGCGGGCGCTGAAGCCGGAAAAGAATTCTTCGGCCAGCCGCTTCACCACTTCCCATTGGTTGGGACTGGTGTCCTGCGCCTCGTCGAGCAGGATGTGGTCGATGCCCTTGTCGAGCTTGTATTGCACCCATGGCCCGGCGTCGGGCCGCGCCAAAAGGTTGACGGTGCGGGTGATCAGGTCGTTGAAGTCGAGGAAGCCGCGGCCGGTCTTCAGCCGCTCGTAGCGGGCGATCAGCCAGTCGGCGATGGTGAGGGCAGCACAGGTCGCCTCCAGCATGCGGAAATGGGCGAGCCGGTCGGCAGCGTCGATGATGGCGGTTGCCGTCGCCGCGTAGCGTTCGGGCAGATCGGGCAGCCGGTCGAGCAGCGCCTTCTTGAAGGCGCTGGAAGGGTTGTAGGGGTCGCCATCGGCCTTGAGAAAGGCATCGGTCAGAAGCGACAAACGGCGGATCGGATCGGCTTCGGCGTAAGCAAGGCGCGCGTAGGGCAGGATGTTGTTGAGCACGCTGCGCGCGTCGGTCGCTTCAGCGGCAGCAGCGAAGGCGTTGAAGAAAGCCGGCTCGAAACCTGATAGCGGCCAGATCGAAGCGGCGATGGCTTCGGCGCTGTCGTCAGGCGAAAAGCCGAACTCCTCGTAGAGCGCACCGAACGGCCAGGAAAAGTCCTGGACCTGGGCGATGAAGGCGCGAAGGCCATCGCGCTTGCGCACGATCTCGGCGAGCAGCGCATCGAGGCCGGCTTCGCCACCGCGCTCCAGCACCTTGGCGAAGGCCTCGGCCAGTTCCGGATTATGCTCGCCTGCGCCGGTGACCATATCGCGCCGTGCGGTGGCGAACAGCGTCGCTTCCATCTGCGAGTCGAGCATCTCGAAATGGGCCGCGATGTTGGCCTCGAGCGGGAACTGATGCAGCACCGACTCGCAGAAGGCGTGGATGGTCTGGATCTTCAGCCCGCCGGGCGTCTCCAACGCCTCGGCGAACAGCCGCCTGGCACGGCGCAGCTTGGCCGCATCGGGTCGGACGCCGTCGAGAGCCGTGATGCGCTCGGCCAGTTCGGCGTCCGGCAGCATTGTCCATTCCGACAGATTGGCGAAGACGCGGTTCGACATGTTGGCGGCGGCAGCGCGCGTATAGGTCAGGCACAGGATCTTCGATGGATCGGTCCCGCGCAGCAGAAGCCGCATCACGCGCTGGGACAGCACATGCGTCTTGCCCGAGCCGGCATTGGCCGACACCCAGACCGAATTTGCGGGATCGGATGCGCGCGTCTGGCGTTCGGCGGTTTCGGTCGGGACGGAGAATGCCTTTTTCATTCCTCGCCCTCCGCGCCGCCGTCACCGCCGGCCGACCATTCGAGCACGCGGGCGAGATGATCGTAATCGCCGTCGGTCTCGCCTTCACGGAAGGGCAGGGCACGCGAGAGATAACCGGTGGTCGGATCATTGTAGTGCAGCAAAAGCTGTTCCAACCGCTCCCAGGCTTCTTCGGATAGTTCGATGGCCGATTTCGGCTTCCTGTTATGCTCGAGGATCGATTCCTCGAACACCTCGCCATTGGGTTTCAGCCTGACGAAAGCGAGCTGCGAGGGCTCGCGCTTGCCAAGTTCGCGGAAGGCGCCGCGGCGGAGAAGGGCGCCTTCGAGCGCCAGTTGCGGCGAGATCAGCGTATGTGCCTGCGCCTTGGACGGCGACGAGCCAGTCTTGTAGTCGAGGATGTCGGCCATGCCGCCGGCGAGAACGTCGACGCGGTCGGCACGTCCCGAAAGGGTTATGCCGGTGAGGCCGACCTCCATGGCCGAGGCCCCTTCTTCAGCGTGGCGGCTGGCAACGGCGTCGGCGCGGCTGCGTTCCCATTCCAATATATTGACCGCCAGCCGCGCGAAGCGCGGCCACCAGACGGCCTCGACATCGGCGGGCAAGGCTGCTTCGGCAAAGCAGTGGCGGCCGGCGGCGATCAGGGCGTCGAGCGCATTGGGCGCGCGCGGGTCGACGATGGTCGAAGAAAACAGATGCAGGATGTCGTGGAACAGCGTGCCACGCTCGGCGGCACCTGGATCGCGCACCAGCGGATCGATCGCCGACAGGCCAAGGATGCGCCGGGCATAAACGGCGTAGGGGTCGCGACGCAACGTCTCGATCTCGGTGATGCTGAAACGGCGCGGCCGGGCCGCCAGCGGCGGCTTCGGTTCGGGGCGGGCGGCGAAATCGGTCTTCTGGCCGGCATCGAGGGCGCGGGCCCAATGCAACAGCTTTTCGCCGCGCTTGCGCAGGACCGCGGCATGGTCCCGTCCGACATAGGTCAGCAGCCGCTGCAGCCAGCGCGAAGGAACGGCAGGGGCATCGCCCGAACGCGCCGAGCGCGACAGAACGACGTTCTTCGCGCCCATCGCCATCTGGAAATCATGTGCGGCGAGGCCGATGCGGCGCTCCGGCGGCTCGAGGTCGATGCCCGATTTCATGACCCGCGACATGAAGCGGTCGGCCTCCGCCTTGCGCGGCCAGCTGCCCTCGTTGAGCCCGCCGATGACCAGCGTGTCGACGGTCTGAAGGCGGGCTTCGAGCGCACCCCAGATCGCGATGGCGCGATCGGCGCCCTGCGCTGGCTTGACTGCCTCAGGCGCCACCAGGGCGTCCATGACGTCAGGCCATTCGTCGGCGGCGAAGGTGAACGACGCCTGGGTGGCCACGAGCGAGCGCAGCGCTTCCGCAAGCTTGGCACCGGCATCGCCGTCATAGAGCGTGCCGAGGCCGCCATGTTCGTCACGGCCGATATTTTCGAGCGCTTCGACGGTGGCGCGAACAATCGCTGAAAGTTCAACCGACGCATCGCCGCGGAAGGCAAACAGAGGCGCGAGGCCGGCAACAAGCCTCGTCGCGATGTCGCGGGCTTCTTCGATGCGGCGCACGGTGATGCGGTCGAACCAGAACGGCTTTCGCGAGCCGCCAGCGACGTCGGTCATCCTGCCGTCGAAGCCTTCGGCGAGCTCGGCGATATCGGGCCGGCCGACGCCACCGCGGAGCACGACGAGTTCGATCGTCTCGGCCGCGCGCCGAACCGCCGTTCGTTCCCGACCAAGCCGCAAAAGCGGATGCTTGAGCAGCGACAGAACCGCAACCGGATCGCCGGGACGGAAGGCGGCGTCGAGCATGGTGCGCAACAGGGCCGCGGGTGGCGTGTTGGCGAGCGGCATGCCGCCGGAATCGTCGGCCTGGATGCCGAAGCGGCGGAGCTCGGAAGCGACGCGGCGCGCCAGATTGCGGTCGCCGGTTACCAAAGCGGCACGATGGCCCGGCACGGCGACGGCCTGGCGCAAGGCGATGGCAATCGCAGCCGCCTCGTCGCGCTCATGCGCTGCTTCGAGCAAGGTGACATCGGCCAATGCCTGCGCGATTTCGCCGTCATCGGCTTCGCCGCGCTTGTCGGCCCAGGCGTCAGTGGTTTCGGCCGGGCGCATTGCTTCCCCGACGATGGCGGCGCGGCGCACCATTGCCTGCGGCGGTGTGGCCAGTTCCTCGATGTCGCCGCGCACTATTCCGATCTTGCCGATCAGTTTGGCAAGGCCATATTGCGGGTGGCCGAGCACCGAGGCCCTGGCGCCGATTTCAGTGATTGTCTCGTAGGCGCGCTCGTCGAGCGTGGCGTCCAGCCCCGGCAGCACCACGGCGCCGCGCGGCAGGCGCGCAATCGCGGCCAGCAGTTCGGCGGTCGCCGGAATCGAGCCGGTGGAGCCTGCGGCGATCACGGGACCCGCGGGCGGGTTGCGCCTCAGCCGCTCGGCCTCCAACCGGATCAGCGCGCTGCGGTGGGCGGCGGGATTGGACTGGCCGCACTCCTTCAGCATTTCGGGCCAGGCACTGGTGACGATGGAGAGGAAGTCAAGCGTGACCTGCCACCAGCCTGACAATTCGCCTGACACGAGCCCGGCCAGCCGCGACCAGTCGGAACCTTCCGTTTCAATCTCGTCCATCAGCCCGGCGAGATCGCGCGCCAGCCAGATAGCATCGGCCGACGAGGCGGGCACGACGATCTCTTCTTCGAACAGGGCGGCGACATGGGCGGGCAGACGACGCTTCCAGGCGCGCACAAGGGGCGCCAGCAGGAGCAGGCGGTCCGTGGCGGAAACCGGCGGGGCCAGGTCGAGCGCACCGCCACCCTCGTCCTCGAACGCCGCCTCATCCTCGTCGAACTCGCCGAGCGGCTTGATGACCGGCAGGATGGCCGAAGCACCTCCGGCGGCATCGACGAAGACACCGCGCAGGGCGCGGGCCGCACGGCGGGTCGGCACGTAGATGGTGACGTCGGCGAGCGCCAGCGGATCGCCGGAATAGCTGAAATCAGGGATCAACCGGCCGTCGAGCAGCGCGCCCGCCAATGTCGGCAGAAAGGGAGAGCCGGGCGGGATGGAGAAAACGCGTGGCGACGCGCGGCCGCTCATGATGCTTTCGCCAATGCCCTTTTGACCGCGGCCTCTGCGGGTGCGATGGCGTCCGGCGTGCCGACGGTGATCCAGCTGCCGTGCATTTGCATGCCGAACAGGCGCCCGGCCGAAATGGCCTGGTCGAAATAGCGGTTGAGCGATGCCGGTCCAACCGGCGCGTCCTTGAAGATGCGTGGGTGGATGATCGCAGCACCCGCGTAGATCAGGCCCTCTGGCGCACCCTTGGCACGACTCAGCCGGCCATCTGGCGCGACGAGAAAATCGGTGCTGCCGGAATGGCCTGTCGCCTGGTTGAGATCCGCCAACATCAGTAGAATATCCATGCGCGCACCGTCCCAGGCAAGGGCGAGGCGGGTCAGGTTCGGCACACCCTCGTCGATCCAGAACGTATCGGCGTTGATGATGTAGAACGGTGCCGTGCCTAGCTGGGGCAGCGCCCTGACGATGCCGCCGGCGGAGTCGAGGAGCCCGTCACGCTCGTCGGAGATTTCGATGCTTGGCGCGTGACGGCTGGCGACGTGCTCGACGATCTGGTCGGGCAGGTAGTGGACGTTGACCACGGCCTGTTCGACGCCAACCTCGGCGAGGCTGTCGAGGCCCCAGTCGAGCAGAGTCTTGCCGGCGATGGGCACCAGAGGCTTGGGGATCGTGTCGGTGATCGGGCGCATGCGCTTGCCGAGGCCGGCGGCCAGAACCATGGCGGCGGATGGGATGTTCGCAGCGCTCATGCGAATTCCTCGAGCAGGCGATTTTTCCGGTAGAAATCGCGCAAGTCGGCGAGCGCCGGATGGGCGAGCGCACGGCCGAGATAATCGCGGATGCGCGGCAGGTGCTGGAGATATTGCGGCTTGCCGTCACGCCGGTCGAGGCGGACGAAGATGCCGAGAATCTTCGAATTCCGCTGCGCCGCCATGATGGCGTAGGCCTCGCGGAACTCCGCTTCATCGAAGCTGCCTGCGGCATGGCGAGCGGCAACATAGGCATCGACAGTGCCGCGCTCGATGTCTTCCGGCACCGTCACCCGCGCGTCCATGGCAAGCGACGCCACGTCATAGGCGACCGGGCCGATCAGCGCGTCCTGGAAATCGACGATGCCGAGCCGGTCATGGCCCTGACGATCACCGCGCCAGATGATGTTGGGCGAATGGTAATCGCGCAGGACGAGGCCATATTGCTTGTCGGCGAGGCGACCAAAAACAGTGTTCCAGGCGGCATGGTAGCCGTCGCGCAGGGCATCGGATGGCGGCGCGCCTGTGACAGCCGGCACGTACCAGTCGACAAGCAGGTCGACCTCGATCATCAGCGCATCGCGATCGAAGGGCGGGACGTGATGGACGACACCGGGCGCTGCCTCGAGCCGGTCGTTCCAATGTTTCCCGTGAATCATTGCCAGGAGCTCGGCGGCGGCTGCATATCGCTCGGCGATAGGCCGGCCATCGGGATCGAGGAAGGCACCGGTGCCGAGATGTTCGAGCAGAAGAAAGCCCCGGTCGAGATCCTGGGCGACGATACCGGGCACCGAAACGCCACCGGCGGCAAGCGCGCGGTCGATGCCAACGAAGGCCACCACCGACTGGGCGGTATGAGCGATCTCGGCATAAGGCTTGCCGTCGCGCACTGGTGGACCGAGGACCAGCCTTGGCGAGTTCATCAGCACCAGCGGTTTGCTGCGGTCGCGCGTGACAGTCTCGTAGGCGCGGGCCGACGCATCGCCGACGAAACGGGCGCGGCGGGCCTCGCCCCAGCCACAAGCAGCGAGAAATTCGCGCATGGCGAGCGAACGTGCGACACGGTCGAAGGTTGTACCCGTGCCAGTGATCGTCACCCGGCGGCCTTCACCCTCGTGGTCGAGTGCAATGCGCAAGCTGGTAGCAGGCATGGCATCGGCGGCGCGTTGCGGCCATTCGACCAGCGCGACGCCCGAGCCGATCGCCTCGTCGAAGCCGAGTTCTTCCAGCTCGTCGGGCGAAGACAGGCGATAGAGATCGAAATGATGGACGGGCAGCGGCGTGTCGTAGCTCTGCACCAGCGTGAAGGTCGGGCTCGGCACTTCATGGGCGGGGTCGCCGGCCAGCGCGCGGATCAGGCCGCGCGCCAAGGTGGTCTTGCCGGCCCCGAGATCGCCGTCGAGCAGAAGTACGTCGCCGGCCTTCAGCGCCAGCGCCAGATCCTCGCCCAGCCGCGTCGTCGCGACATCGTCGGGGAGGAACAGCTCCAGCGATCTGGCCGTCGTCAAAGGGCCTACTCCGCCGCGACCCGGACGCCGGCGGGCACGTCAGGGAAGAGGCAGATGACCGTGGTGCCGCGGTCCTTGCCGCTGTCGATGCGGACCGAACCGCCATGCAGTTCGACGAAGCTCTTGACGATCGACAGGCCGAGGCCGGCGCCGCGCTTGCGGCCGCCATTGACGCGGGATTCGAAGCGCTGGAACATCGTGTCGAGCACTTCCGGCGGCATGCCGGGACCGTCGTCATGGACGGAGAATTCGACACCTTCGGCAAGCTGGCGGCAGGCAAGCGTGATGGTGCTCGCGGCGGGCGCGTAGTTCACGGCATTGCTGAGCAGATTGTAGAGGATCTGGCGCACGCGGGTCTCGTCGCCGTTGAAGCTCTTGGGCGCGCTTTTGACCTCGATGGCGAGCTTGATCGAGTGCTCCTCCAGCCGGTCGGCCACAAGCTCGGCCGCCGCCTCAATGGCGCGGTCGACGTGAACTTCCGATATGTCGAGCTGCATGATGCCGGCGTCGACAGTGGCGAGGTCAAGGATGTCGTTGACGATGGTCAACAGCACGCCCGACGACGAGCCGATATGTTCGACATATTCGCGCTGGCGCGGCGACAGCGGTCCGGTGCCGGGCAGCGACAACAGCTCGGTGAAGCCGATGATGTTGGTCAGCGGCGAGCGCAGCTCGTAGGACACGTGCTGGACGAACTCGTTCTTGATCTGGTCGGCGCGCCGCAGCGCCTCGTTCTTGTCCTTCAGCGCGCGCTCGACATTGACGCTGTCGGTGACGTCGACAAAGGTCAGCATCACCTGGCCATTGGGCAGGTGAATGACGGCATGCTGCAGCACCGAGCCGTTCTTGAGCTCAGTCTGGCCATGGCGGTCGCTGCGCTCATCGAAGCCGGTGACAGCGGAGACGAAATCCCCCCACGGACTTTTGTCGGCGCGCGTGTCGCATTCGGCGCGGATGGCAGAGATATGCGTGCTCTGCCGCAGCGCTTCAGGCGAAACGCCCCACAACTGGCCGAAAGCCGGATTGAACAGGCGGATGCGGCCGTCGGGTCCGAAGACGACGACGCCTTCGGCGAGATTATCGAGGGTTTCGCCCTGCACCCGCACGGCGGTGGTGTAGCGGCTTTCGAGATCGATCCTTTCGGTCAGGTTCTCGAACACCCAGGTCACGCCGCCCTTGGGCTGCGGGTTGGCAACGACTCGGATGGTGCGGCCATCTGGCAAGTGCCAGAGATGCTCCTGCGGATCGACGGCGCGATAGGCCGAAAGCAGGTTTTCCTTCCAGCGGCGCCATTCCTGCTGCTCGGGCAACTTGCGTTCGCTGCGCAGGCGATCAAGCAGCAGCGCGTTGTCGGGGGCGCTCGAGATGTAGCCGGCGTCGAGGTCCCAGAGCTTCTGGAAGGCGTTGTTGTAGAACCGCAGCTTCTGGCCGGCGTCGAAGGTGGCGACTGCGGTGGCGACCTGGTCGAGCGTGTCGGCGTGGCTGCGCACGACCAGGCTATATTCCTCGCGGATGGCTTCGGCGGCACTCATGTCGGCGGCGATGCCGGCGGAGCCTTCCTTGCCGACAATGTCGGTGACGGCAAACATCTTGCGGTCGCCGTCGATGACTGTCGAAAGCGTCTGCTGGAACAGAGGCCGCAGCTGATGCTGCTGGGCGATCGCTTCGCGGGACTGGGTGCCGAGGAACTCCTTGCCGTCGCGGATGGCGGCTGATGAGTCCACTGCCTCAACGGCCTTCGCGAAGGCCTTGTTGACCCATTTCAGGCGGCCGTCGCCATCGCGCATCCAGAACGGCATGTCGATGGCATCCATCAGGCCGATCAGCGTCTCGTATTCAGCGCTGAGGCGCTGGTTTTCGAGCTTCAGCCGTGCCTGGCCGCGCTGCGCCTCGGAAATCGAAACGAAGCGGACAATGACATGCGCGCCGCTCTTGCGGCCGTGGACCTCGAGCGCGGCGTTGGCATGGGTCTCGGCGATCAGCTCGAAGGCGGTTCCCTTGTCGCGCAACGCGGCGATGGCGTTTTCGAGCGCCGCGGCCGAACGCGGCATCAGCCAGCGGCCGAAGCCGAGGAAGGCGGCGCGGTCATCAGGCGCTCCTGTCTCGAGCGGCAGCGAACCGACAAGCTCCGGCTTCTTGTTCTCGTTGGCCCAGACGATGACGCGCTGGTCGCGCAGATTGAGCAGGGCCTCGGAGCGCTGCAGCGATGCATTGAGATCGGCGACGCGGCCCCGCAGTTCGGCGTTCTCGGCGCCAATGCGCCCTTTTTCGCGGATCAGCGCGATGGCGGAGATCAGCGCGGCGCCCATGACGCCGACGAACATGGCAAGCTGGATGACTTCGGCGGTGCTCACGGGCAGGCTGGCAACGGCCGCCTGCTGGGCATGGGCGAAGCCGAAAGGCGCGCAAAGAGCGGTAGCGCCAAGCAGGACGACAGCGGCGCGGCCGCCGAGCCGACGCATGGTCTGCCACCTGCCGCTGGAACGGGCCATCTGCGAATCCTGGTGGCCGCCGGAAACGGCCTGTCCCGCTGGAAGCGGGTATTCCCCCGGCATGTCTTGTTCCTCTCCGCCGCCTGAATGCAAGACCGCCCTGAAGCGCCCCAAAATCCCGCCGAGGACGGGCGCGTGACGAATCACGTCACAATACCCGGTAGGCGAATCGCCGTGAAGAAGGCGATTGCTCAAAAAGAGAAGCCGGGCGAAAGTCAATCGCCCGGCTTCAACATGTGGTATGTTTATTCGCTATGGTTAATAGCGGTAGTGTTCCGGCTTGAATGGACCCTTCGGCGTAACGCCGATATAAGAGGCCTGTTCGTCGCTCAGCGTGGTCAGCCTGGCACCGAGCTTGTCGAGATGCAGGCGCGCGACCTTCTCGTCGAGGTGCTTGGGCAGCACATAGACCTCGTTCTTGTACTGGCCAGGCTTGGTCCAGAGTTCGATCTGGGCCAGCGTCTGGTTGGTGAACGACGCCGACATGACGAAGCTCGGATGGCCGGTCGCGTTGCCGAGGTTGAGCAGACGGCCTTCCGACAGCAGCAGCATGCGCTTGCCATCCGGGAAGGTGATCATGTCGACCTGCGGCTTGACGTTGGTCCACTTCAGGTTGCGCAGAGCCGCGACCTGGATCTCGTTGTCGAAGTGGCCGATGTTGCCGACGATGACCATGTCCTTCATCAGGCGCATGTGGTCGAGGGTGATGACGTCCTTGTTGCCGGTCGTGGTGATGACGATGTCGGCGTTGGGAGCAGCGTCTTCCAGCGTAACGACTTCAAAGCCGTCCATGGCCGCCTGCAGCGCGCAGATCGGATCGACTTCGGTGACCTTGACGCGGGCGCCAGCGCCCTGGAGCGAGGCTGCCGAGCCCTTGCCGACGTCGCCGTAACCGCAGACGACGGCAACCTTGCCGGCCATCATGACGTCGGTGCCGCGGCGGATGCCGTCGACCAGCGATTCCTTGCAGCCATACTTGTTGTCGAACTTCGACTTGGTGACCGAGTCGTTGACGTTGATCGCAGGGAAGGGCAGCAGGCCCTTCTTCTGCAGCTGATAGAGACGGTTGACGCCGGTCGTGGTCTCTTCGGTGACGCCACGGATGGCGGCCTTGTGCTTGGCGAAGAAGCCTGGTGTCTCCGCCATGCGCTTCTTGATCTGGGCGAACAGGATCTCTTCCTCTTCACTGCCCGGATTGGACAGCACGTCCTCGCCAGCTTCGGCGCGGGCGCCGATCAGAATGTACATGGTGGCGTCGCCGCCATCATCGAGGATCATGTTGGTGGCACCGCCGTCGGTCCACTGGAATATCTGGTCGGTGTACTGCCAGTACTCCTCAAGCGTCTCGCCCTTGACGGCGAAGACCGGGATGCCGGCTTCGGCGATTGCCGCGGCAGCGTGGTCCTGCGTCGAGAAGATGTTGCACGAGGCCCAGCGGATGTCGGCGCCGAGTTCCTTCAGCGTCTCGATCAGCACGGCGGTCTGGATGGTCATGTGCAGCGAGCCGGAAATGCGCGCGCCCTTGAGCGGCTTTGCTTCACCGAACTCCTCGCGGCAGGCCATCAGGCCCGGCATTTCGGTTTCGGCGATCTCGATTTCCTTGCGACCCCAGCCGGCGAGCGAAATGTCGGCGACCAGATAATCCTTGCTACCCGTCATGGCTTGCTCCGATTCCTGTTTACTGCGCGCCGAGCGGGAGGCTTGAAAGGGCGCGCTAAAGATCGGCCTGACTACCAGATCAGGCCGTCATCGACAATGGGACATAAAGAAATCTTTATTCGTGCATGTCACCAGGCAGATGCGCGGCGATCAGCACTCCTCGCCGAAGCGCGCGGCAACGAGCGTCGCAAGCGCTTCCATCGCCTGGTCGGCCTCGGGGCCGCTCGCGGTCACCCGGATCGTGCAGCCGGGGCTGGCGGCTAGCATCATCAGGCCCATGATCGACGTGCCGCCGACCGAGATGCCGTCTTTCTCGACGCTGATGGAGGCCTGGAATTCGCCTGCGATCTGGACAAACTTGGCCGAAGCGCGCGCGTGCAGCCCGCGCTGGTTGACGATGGCGAGGTCGCGGACGACGTGGCCCTTCTCGGGCGAGTAGGGCATGCCGCTCATTTGCCGCTCAGCACCTGGCTTGCCACATTGATATATTTGCGGCCCGCGGCCTGCGCCTCGTCGAGGGCGCCCGGCATGTTGTCGGCCTTGCGCACGCTGGTCAGCTTGATCAGCATCGGCAGGTTCATGCCGGCGATGACCTCGACACGGCCGGCTTCCATCACCGAGATGGCGAGGTTCGACGGCGTACCGCCGAACATGTCGGTCAACACGACAACGCCGGTGCCGGTGTCGGCACGGGCAACGGCATTGATGATGTCGCTGCGGCGCTGCGCCATATCGTCATCGGCACCGATTGAGACGGTCTCGAAATTCTCCTGCGGTCCGACGACGTGTTCCACGGCATGGCGGAACTCCTCAGCCAGTTGACCGTGCGTCACAAGCACGAGTCCGATCATTCTGTCATGGCTCCCGTCATGGCCCTTTCACAGCCGCGCAGTATTTTTGCCGCCTCCTTGGGGGCGGGAGCGCTATCTTGTCGACGGCGAGGGCGTTTACAAGCCCCAATTTACGGCACGACATGCCATTTTGACGCAATGCAGCAAAAATGTTGGGCAGCTTCAGGCCAGGAACGAGGCACCAAGCGAGGCGAGGACGGCGGGCATGGCCGCAGCAGTTTCGCGCTCCGCGAGCATCAGCATGGGCACGCCACAACCCAGAAGAAGCTCACTTGCCGGCTCGGGAAATCGCTCGACCTCTTTGGACGGAACAAGCCTGACAAGCAGGTCGACTGCGGACGCAGCCTCATGTTCGGCAGGGACGGGGCCCAACCCCCGGACTTCCACAAGGCCGGCAATCGTCGATGGGGCGTGGCAGACGAGCCTTCCTTGATAGGCAGAAAGGAACACCTGATCGTCCGACACGAGCCTGGCGAAACGGCCGGCCGCGCGGAACTTTTCAACCAGCGCCAAGGCCAGCGCGGTCTTGCCCGAACCTGACGGACCGGCCACCAGCACACCGCGCTCGCCGAGCACGATCGCCGTTGCATGCATGTTGAACGGCTGCACGGATCAGCTTTCGGCGGGGAAGGCGACGATGAAACGCGCGCCCTTGATATCGCCCGGCTTGGTGCCGGTGATGTTCTCGGCCGTCAGCGTGCCGCCATGGGCCTCGACGATCTGACGGCTGATCGACAGGCCGAGGCCCGAGTTCTGGCCGAAGGCTTCGCCGGCGGGTCGGTCGGTATAAAAGCGCTCGAAGATGCGGTCGATGTTTTCGGCACGGATGCCGGGGCCATTGTCCTCGACCGTGATGACGTTGAACTTGCCGACCCGCGCCAGCGAAATGGCGATGTGGCCATGATCGTCGGGCACGAAGGAGCGGGCGTTTTCGATCAGGTTGGTGATGACCTGGCCGATACGCAAATCGTGGCCGGCAACATTGTAGTTCTTCGCGCCGGCCGGCAGCTTGGCCGGGTTGAATTCGATCTCGACCGGCTTCTTGTGACGGCCGGTCTCCCGCGACACCGCAACCAGGTCGCCGATGAACTTCCTGAGGTCGACCTTGCTCGCATCTTCCCTTGCGAGTTCGGCGTCGAGACGTGATGCGTCGGAAATGTCTGTGATCAGCCGGTCGAGGCGGCGGACATCGTGCTGGATGACCTCCATCAGGCGCGCACGCGAGCTCTCGTTCTTGGCGAGCGGCAAGGTCTCGACCGCGCTGCGCAGCGAGGTCAGCGGGTTCTTGAGCTCATGCGACACGTCGGCGGCAAAGCTTTCGATCGCCTCGATGCGGGCGTAAAGCGCATTGGTCATGTCGCGGACGGCAACCGACAGGTTGCCAATCTCGTCCTGGCGGTCGGAGAAATCGGGGATCTCCTCGCGGTTCTTGCCGCCGCGCCGCACGCGGTTGGCGGCCGCCGACAGGCGGCGCAAAGGCGTCGCGATCGTCGATGCCAGCAGCATCGACAGGATGGCGGTGACCAGGGCAGCGACGCCGAAGACGCGCAGGATCGCCTTCTGCTCGGCGGCGACGATCTTGTCGATATCGCCGCCCTCGGTCGACAGCATCAGCACGCCGAGAACGGCGCGGAAGCGCTGGATCGGCACGGCGACCGAAACGATCTGCTCGCCCTGTTCGCTGACGCGCACGATGGTCGCTGGTCCGCCGGTCAGGGCCTGCACGACTTCGGGGAAGGCTGCGCCGTTGCCACCGGGCTGCTCCTTGTAGACCGGCAGCGAGGAGTCGACGAAGAAGTCGAAGACGAACTTCTGCGCCCGTTCGATCAGCGTCGGCTCTTCTTCCTCGACCGGCGGCAGGTCATAGCGCAGGATCTGGTGGCGCGAGTCGAGCAACAGGTTGGCGTCGCGGTCGTAGATGCGGGCGCGCGTCCGCGTCGGCGAGATCAGGCGGCGCAGCAGCGGCGCCACGCGTTCGGGATTGATCGGAAAGTCGAGGCTGTCGAGCTGGTCGGTACCGGGACCAAGGCTCTCGCCGGCCTGCAGCTCCAGCAGCTTCTCGGGGTCGATCCTGATGGCATCGGTCTCGACCGTGGCGGACGAGGCGATGGCGCCGGCAATGATGCCGCCTTGCGTCATCAGGCTTTCGACGCGCGCTTCGATCAGCGCGCCGCGAAACGCGTTGAGATAGAAGATGCCAGCGACCAGCACGGCCAGCCCGGCAAGATTGAGGAACAGGATACGACGGGTCAGGCTCGAAAAGAAGTAATGGCCGAGCAGGCGGCTTAGCCGGATCCTGGTCCGGTCGAGAAACAACAGGCGTCCACGCGGCCGCCTGGAGGCGGTCGCGTGCTTCCTGAACTCTGCTTCCCTCGCCATTGTGATCTCAGCCCTCGCCGGAATCACGCTTCGCGGAATCTGTAGCCAACACCATAGAGGGTTTCGATCATCTCGAAGTCGTCGTCGACAGCCTTGAACTTCTTGCGCAGACGCTTGATGTGGCTGTCGATGGTGCGGTCATCGACATAAACCTGCTCATCATAGGCCGAATCCATCAGAGCGTCGCGGCTCTTGACCACGCCGGGGCGCTGCGCCAGCGAATGCAGGATCAGGAATTCGGTGACGGTGAGCACGACCGGCTCGCCCTTCCAGGTGCAGGTGTGGCGCTCCTGGTCCATCACCAGTTGGCCACGCTCGAGCGAGCGGGCCTGCTGCGTCGGCGCCTTGGTTACTGCTTCGCGGGCACTTGCCCGGCGCAACACGGCACGCACCCGCTCAACCAGCAGGCGTTGCGAGAACGGCTTGCGGATGAAGTCGTCGGCGCCCATCTTGAGGCCGAACAGCTCGTCGATCTCGTCGTCCTTGGAGGTCAGGAAGATCACCGGCAGGTCGGTCTTCTGGCGCAGCCGGCGCAAAAGCTCCATGCCATCCATGCGCGGCATCTTGATGTCGAGGATGGCGAGGTTCGGCGGACGCGCGGCCAGACCTTCGAGCGCCGACGCACCATCCGTGTAGGTCTCGACGCGATAGCCCTCGGACTCCAGTGCAATCGAAACCGATGTCAAAATGTTGCGGTCGTCGTCGACAAGCGCGATCGTTGCCATTTCCTGCTGCTCCCTCATGAGCCGGTGTCCCTTCCTGCTTCGAGCAGGGCTTGTGCAGGACAAATTAGGTACAAAATGTGGCATAGCCTCCGTTCGAGGAGAGCGCAACCGCCATGCCTTGTGACTGCCTTATATGGGGCGGCGGTGCCAAAGCTCGAACAAAAAACCGCCGATCTTGTGTGGGCCGCGTGGCGGCTCCCCATCTTTTAAACGATTTAGATAAATTTCAAAATTTTTAAATCGATTAATGATTTGAAATCGCTGATCTTTTCTGTTTCTGCCTGCCTCAGTCCCGTTGGGACAGCGGCGTCCGGCCCGCAGACCGGACACAGCGGCAAAGCTACGAGGCTTCACTAGATGACCGAAACCGGTAAGCGAAATCCCGCCTGCGGGATCGAAACGGCAGGGCTCAAAACGTCGGGCACGGTCCGCTACAACTTTGGCGCTGCATTTCTCACGGAAGAAGCGATCCGCCGCGGCGAGGCCCGCCTGACCGCTCACGGCGCACTCGTCGCCGAAACCGGCCAGCACACCGGCCGCTCGCCCAAGGACAAGTTCGTCGTGCGTGACGAAAACACCGAAGCCCATGTCTGGTGGGACAACAACAAGCCGATCAGCCGTGCGCAGTTCGATGCGCTGCATGCCGATTTCCTGGCCCAGGCTGCCGACAAGGATCTCTATGTCCAGGATCTGATCGGCGGCGCAGACCGCTCGCTGTGCCTGCCGACGCGCGTCGTCACCGAATTCGCCTGGCATTCGATGTTCATCCGCAACCTGCTGATCCGTCCGACGGAAGCCGAGCTTGCGGCCTTCGTGCCCGAAATGACGATCATCGACCTGCCGTCGTTTTGCGCCGACCCGGCCCGCCACGGCACCCGCACCGAGACCGTGATCGCCGTCGACCTGACCCGCATGATCGTTTTGATCGGCGGCACGGCCTATGCCGGCGAGATGAAGAAGTCGGTGTTCACGGCGCTCAACTACCTGCTGCCGGCCAAGGGCGTGATGCCGATGCACTGCTCGGCCAATGAAGGCCCCGACGGCGACGCCGCCGTGTTCTTCGGCCTGTCGGGCACCGGCAAGACGACGCTGTCGGCCGACCCCAAGCGCACGCTGATCGGCGACGACGAACATGGCTGGGGCCCGGACGGCATCTTCAATTTCGAAGGCGGCTGCTACGCCAAGACCATCCGCCTGTCGGCCGAGGCCGAACCGGAAATCTTCGCCACCACCCAACGTTTCGGCACCGTGCTCGAAAACGTCGTGCTGGACGACAACCGCGTTCCCGACTTCAATGACGGCTCGCGCACCGAAAACACCCGCTGCGCCTATCCGCTCGACTTCATCCCGAATGCCAGCGCCACCGGCCAGGCCAGCCATCCGAAGAACATCATCATGCTGACGGCCGATGCCTTCGGCGTGATGCCGCCCATCGCCAAGCTGACCCCGGCGCAGGCGATGTACCACTTCCTGTCGGGCTACACGGCCAAGGTCGCGGGCACCGAGCGTGGCGTGACCGAGCCGGAAGCGACGTTCTCGACCTGCTTCGGCGCCCCATTCATGCCGCGCCATCCTTCGGAATACGGCAACCTGCTGCGCCAGCTGATCGCCGAGCACAATGTCGACTGCTGGCTGGTCAACACCGGCTGGACCGGCGGCGCCTATGGCACGGGCTCGCGCATGCCGATCAAGGCGACACGCGCGCTGCTGTCGGCAGCGCTCGACGGTTCGCTGAATTCGGTCGAGTTCCGCACGGACGCCAATTTCGGCTTCGCCGTGCCGGTCTCGGTGCCCGGCGTCGACGCCAGGATCCTCGACCCGCGTTCGACCTGGGCCGACGGCGCTGCCTATGACCGCCAGGCCAGGAAGCTGGTCTCGATGTTCGTCGAAAACTTTGGCAAGTTCGAAAGCCATGTCGACGCGTCAGTGCTGGGCGCGGCCCCGCAGGTGCGCGAGGCGGCCGAGTAGAGACCACTATCGTCCGAAGCACTTCCGGAAGGCCCGGTTCATCGCCGGGCCTTTTCTTTTCGGCAGCTACACGGCATGACTTGGCGCATGAGCGCCGACGACAAGATTTTCATCGCCAACGACGTGGTCATCCACCCCGATGACCTCGTGGAGAACTTCATCCGCTCCTCGGGGCCGGGCGGCCAGAACGTCAACAAGGTGGCCACAGCGGTGCAGTTGCGCTTCGACGCGGCGAACGCGCCGGGGCTGCCCGAACGGGTACGCGAGCGCACCATCAAGCTCGCCGGCCAGCGCGCGACCAAGGACGGCGTCATCGTCATCGAGGCCGGGCGCTACCGGACGCAGGAGCATAACCGGGCCGACGCGCGGGCAAGGCTGACGGCGCTCGTCGCCAAGGCGGCCGAGCCGCCGCCGCCGCCGCGCAAGAAGACCAGACCGACAAAGGGGTCGGTCGAGCGCAGGCTGAAAACCAAGTCCGGCCGCTCGACAGTCAAGAAGCTGCGCGGGCGGGTCGACGGCGATTAGATCGCAAGTACTGATCCTGCTTCCAATTTGGTTTTGCAGGTGCCAATCTCCGGCGACTGCCACAGCAAGGGAGACCACGAATGGGCATGTTCGATTTCGTCAAGAATGTCGGCAAGAAGCTTGGTTTCGGCGATGATGAGGCTCCGAGCGCCGACACGCTGAAGAAGGAACTCGACTCGCACAAGCTCGGCACCGACAACGTGCAGGTCGTGGTCAAGGGCGATACCGCCGTGCTGACCGGCGTGGTCAAGGACCAGTCGATCTTCGAAAAGGCTGTTATCGCCGTCGGCAACACGCTTGGTGTTTCCAAGGTACAGGCCGACGAGCTGAAGGTGGTGGCGCCGGATTCGGGCTTGAAGCTCGACGGCAAGGTCGACATGACCGAGTTGGTCAAGGCGGCGACGCCGGCCAAGGTGCCGGTGTTCTACACGGTCAAGAAGGGCGACAACCTGTCGAAGATCGCCGAAGCCCAGTACGGCAAGGGCAAGGCGTCGAAATACACCGTCATCTTCGAGGCCAACAAGCCGATGCTGACGCATCCCGACAAGATCTATCCCGGCCAGGTGCTGCGCATCCCCGATATCGCGACGGCCTGATCCCGGCACACCCCTATTCATGCGAGCGGCGGCTTTCGGGTCGCCGTTCTGCTTTTCAGGTGACATTCTGGACGGCCAGATCGAACGAGGCAGCAGAAACGTGCTCGTATTGCCCAAAGGTGTCCGCCACATGCCCGGCTTCCTGTCCCGCGAGGTGCAGGAAGGGCTGGTCGAGAGTATCCGCGAGGTGGTGAAGGCAGCGCCGCTCTACACGCCCGCCATGCCCAAGACAGGCAAAGAAATGAGCGTGCGGATGACCAATTGCGGCAGTCTCGGCTGGGTCACCGACAAGGAAGGCGGCTATCGCTACCAGCCGACCCATCCGGTGACCTGCGCGCCGTGGCCGCCGATTCCTAAGATGCTGCTGTCGCTGTGGCGCGAGGTTGCAGGCTATCCGCATCCGCCCGAGGCCTGCCTCGTGAATTTCTACACCGACACGGCCAAGATGGGCCTGCACCAGGATCGCGACGAGCGCGAGTTCGAAGCTCCTGTCGTCTCGGTATCGCTGGGCGATGCCTGCCTGTTTCGCGTTGGCGGGACAAGGCGCGATGACCGAACGGTATCGTTCCGGCTGGAAAGCGGTGATGTCGTGGTTCTTGGCGGGGAGGGGCGGCTCGCTTTCCATGGCGTCGACCGCATCTATCCGATGACTTCTGCGCTGCTGAAGCAGGGCGGACGGATCAACCTGACGCTGAGGCGGGTGACAAGGCCGGCCTGACGGCCGAACGCGCGCGCTTGTGCGAAAATCCGGCGGCCCGGAAGTGCGATCAAAGCTTGCGGATCGCCACTTCCTCGACCAGATGTCCAGCGCCCTTCTTGAGGATCAAGTCGGCGCGCGGCCGCGTCGGCAGGATGTTCTCGCGCAGGTTCTTGAGGTTGATGTTGGCCCACAGCCCCTCGGCGATGGCGCGGGCGGCATCTTCCGACAGCTGCGAATAGCGGTGGAAGAAGGACTGCGGATTGCGGAACGCCGTTTCCCGCAACCGCATGAAGCGGTCGATGTACCACTCGTGGATGATCTGCTCGTCGGCGTCGATATAGATCGAGAAGTCGAAGAAATCGGAGACGAACGGCACGAAGTTGCCGTCCTTGGGCAGCTCGCGCGGCTGCAGCACGTTGATGCCCTCGAAGATCAGGATGTCGGGTCGGTCGACGGTGACGAACTCGCCCGGCATGACGTCATAGGTCAGGTGCGAATAGACCGGCGCGCGGACATTGGGTTGGCCCGACTTGATGGCCGACAGGAAGCGCAGCAGGGCGCCGACGTCGTAGCTGTCGGGAAAGCCCTTGCGCTCCATCAGATTGTCGCGGCGCAAGACCTCGTTGGGGTGGAGGAAGCCGTCGGTGGTGACGAGATCGACCTTCGGGCTCGATGGCCAGCGGGTCAGCAGTTCCTTCAGTATGCGCGCCGTGGTCGACTTGCCGACCGCGACCGAGCCGGCCATGCCGATGATGAAGGGTGTCTTGGTGCCCTTCTTCTCCGAGTTGAAGAAACGCTGGCGCTGACGGAACAGCTGCTGGCTGGTCTCGACGTGGGCGGACAGCAGACGCGACAACGACAGATAGATGCGCCGCACCTCGTCGAGATCGATCGGCTCGTACATCGAGCTCAGCCGCGCAACCTCGTCCTGGGTCAAGGTCATCGACATGTCGGCGCCGAAGCCGGCCCAATGCTCAGCCTTGAAGAACCAGTATGGAGAATACTTCTCCGTCGGCGCGAGTTGATCCATCGAACCTCCCCTGCGGGACCTGACCAGCGGTCAGCCCTCGTTCTTTCGCGAGGCCTTTTCGGCAATTCCGGACTGCGAGGTGCGCCGCTCCAGCTCGGCCATCACGTCAGCCATCGGAATGCCGGCGACGGCCAGCACGACGAGCCAATGATAAATGAGATCGGCACTTTCCGAAACGAGGGCGCTATCGTCGCCTTTGACCGCGGCGATGACTGTTTCGACCGCCTCTTCGCCGAGTTTCTTGGCCGCCCGTTCCATGCCGCTCTGGTAGAGCTTCGCCGTCCATGAATTGGCGTCGCCCGAGCGGGCGCGCTCTGTGACGATCTTTTCCAGGTCGGAAAGGGAAAATCCGCTCATCTTGGCCTCGGCACAAAGGTCAACCAATGGGATCGAGCCGCATCGGCAAGCCCGCTTTTGCCATGTGTGCCTTGGCCTCGGCAATGGTGTAGGTGCCGAAATGGAAGATCGAGGCGGCGAGAACAGCCGTGGCATGGCCCTCGCGGATGCCATCGACCATGTGATCGAGGTTGCCGACGCCGCCCGAAGCGATGACCGGCGCGCGCACCGCGTCCGCCACCGCGCGGGTCAACGCGATGTCGTAGCCGATCTTGGTGCCGTCGCGGTCCATCGAGGTCAGCAGGATTTCGCCTGCGCCGAGGTCGACGACCTTGCGGGCGAACTCGACGGCGTCGATGCCGGTGCGCTCGCGGCCGCCATGGGTGAAGATCTCCCAGCGGTCGGTCTCGTTTGGAGCCGACACCTTCTTGGCGTCCATGGCAACGACGATGCACTGGTTGCCGAACTTGTCGGCGGCCTCGGCGACGAAGGAGGGGTTCTTCACGGCTGCCGTGTTGATCGACACCTTGTCGGCGCCGGCCAGAAGCAGCTTGCGGATGTCTGCGACCTGGCGCACGCCGCCACCGACGGTCAACGGCATGAAGCACTGCTCGGCGGTGCGGGCGATGACGTCGAAGATCGTCTCGCGATTGTCCGACGAAGCGGTGATGTCGAGGAAGCAGAGCTCATCGGCACCGGCGGCGTCATAGGCCTTGGCAGCCTCGACCGGATCGCCGGCGTCGATCAGGTCGACGAACTGGACACCCTTGACGACGCGGCCGTCCTTGACGTCGAGGCAGGGGATGACGCGGGCCTTGAGGGTCATTTCCGTTCCTCGAAAAGGCCCGGCTCGGGCTTGAGCGTGCCGCGCAGGATCGCCAACGCCTCAGTCGGATCGATGCGGCCGTCGTAGAGCGCGCGACCGGAGATGGCGCCTTCAAGCTTTTTCGCGTCCGGCATGGTCATACGCACGATGTCGGCGATAGAGGCGAGGCCACCCGAGGCGATGACGGGGATCGAGACGGCCTCAGCGAGATCGATTGTCGAATCCCAGTTGATGCCGGCCAGCACGCCGTCGCGGTCGATGTCGGTGTAGATGATGGCGGCAACGCCGGCGCCCTCGAACTTCTTCGCCAGCTCGACCACGCCAAGGCTGGAGGCTTCGGCCCAGCCTTCGACGGCGACCTTGCCGCCCTTGGCGTCGATGCCGACCGCAACCTTGCCGGGGAACTTCTTGCAGGCTTGCTTGACCAGTTCAGGGTCACGCACGGCGACGGTGCCCAGGATGACGCGGGCGAGGCCCTTCGACAGCCAGCTTTCGATATGGTCGAGCGACCGGATGCCGCCGCCGAGCTGGACCGGGTTTTTGGTCGCCTTGAGGATCGACTCGACGGCCGAACCATTGACGCTCTCGCCGGCGAAGGCACCGTTGAGGTCGACCACGTGCAGCCACTCAAACCCTTGGTCTTCGAAGGCCTTGGCCTGCGCGCCGGGATCGTCGTTGTAGACCGTCGCCTGGTCCATGTCGCCAAGCTTGAGGCGCACGCACTGGCCATCCTTGAGGTCGATGGCGGGAAAAAGGATCATGCTCAGACGCCTTCGACGATGACGAACTTGCCGACGGAAGCGGCGTGGCGAAGCTTCACCACCTCCTGGTAAGCAGGTGAGTGGTAGCAGGCGATCGCCTGTTCGTAGGATTCGAATTCGACCAGGACGTGGCGGTTGCCGGTCGGGCCTTCCGGCTGGTCGTACTGGCCGCCGCGCACCAGAAGCTTGGCGCCATATGGCGCGATCGCCGCAAGGTTGGCCGCGATGTAGGCCGGATAGGCCTCGGGGTCGGTGATCTCGATCATCGCCATCCAGTAGGCCTTCTTGGTCGTCATGGCTTCCACCTCAGGAAATTGGCAATCAGGCCGAGGCCAAGCGCCTGGCTCTTTTCGGGATGAAACTGGGTGCCGACAAGATTGTCGCGCGCCACCGCAGCGGTGACCCGGCCGCCATAGTCGGCGGTCGCAAGAACCTGTTTTTCGTCAGTTGCGTCGAGATGGTAGGAATGCACGAAATAAGCATGCAGGCCATCAGGTCCCGTCGGGATGCCGTCGAACACCGGATGGGCATGTTTCACGTGAATCGTGTTCCAGCCGATCTGCGGAATCTTCAGCGTCGGATCGCTCGGCGTGATCTCCTTGACGTCCCCAGCGATCCAGCCGAAGCCGTTGGTAACGGTCTTCTCCAGCCCGCGTTCCGACATCAGCTGCATGCCGACGCAGATGCCGAGGAAAGGATGCGCCTTGCGGATGGCTACTTCCTCGACGGCGTCCCACATGCCTTCCACCGCACGCAATCCACGCGCGCAGTCGGCATAGGCCCCCACGCCCGGCAGGACGATGCGGTCGGCGGTAAGGACGCGCTCGGCATCGGCTGTAAGCTCTATCTCGGCCGAAATGCCGGCTTCGCGGGCGGCGCGCTCGAAGGCCTTGGTTGCCGAGCGCAGATTGCCCGAGCCGTAATCGATGATGGCAACGCGCATGTCAGTTTCTTCCGGGATAATGCAGCAGGCCGAGCGCTCCACCAGCCGGTTGAGGCCTGGGCGTCGCGGGCGAAATCGTAACTGTCGGTGCGGGCTCTTCGTCGTCGATCAGGTCATCGGCGAAGAGGTAGCGCGTCTCGGCGTCCTCGATGGTATCGGCTTCGATCACGCCCCACTGACGCCAGCCCGCGCGGCGAAGGGCGGCGACGCGCAAGGCACCGCCTTCGAGGCCGACATAGAGTGAAATCAGCAGCGGCAACAGCGGTGCGGCAAAGGTCAGGCCAGCCGCCTCGCTCGCGATTGCAAGCGCCATAGTCACGGCAAGGGTCACCGCGGCCTCAAGCCAGAGGCGATGCCAAAGCAGCCAAAGCAGCGGCAGGACGAAGCCAAAGACATAAAAGCCGTCGCGAACGAAGACGGCAGCTTCCGAAGCGTTTTTTCCTGCCGAGGCAGGCGGCTCCATGACGACATGGATGGCCATGGCTATCCCTTCAGGCTGCCCTTGGTCGAGGGTACTGCGTCAGGCTGGCGCGGGTCGCTTTCAAGCGCCATGCGCAGCGCGCGCGCCACGGCCTTGAAGCAGGTTTCGGCGATATGGTGGTTGTTGGCGCCGTAATGATTGGTGACGTGCAGGGTGATGCCGGCGTTCTGGGCCAGTGCCTGGAAGAATTCGCGCACCAGCTCGGTGTCGAAGGTGCCGATCTTGGGCGCGGAAAAATTGACGTTCCAGACCAGGAACGGCCGGCCCGAAACGTCGATCGCCGCACGCGTCAGCGTCTCATCCATGGCGAGGTCGATCGAGGCATAACGCATGATGCCGCGGCGTTCGCCCAGCGCCTTGGACAAGGCCTGACCGATGGCGATGCCGCAATCCTCGACGGTGTGGTGATCGTCGATATGCAGGTCGCCTTTGGCCGACACTTTCATGTCGATCAGCGAATGCCTGGAGAGCTGGTCGAGCATGTGGTCGAAGAAGCCGACTCCGGTTGCCATCTCCGAACGGCCGGTGCCATCGACGTGAACCGAGACGGAGATCTCGGTTTCCTTGGTCTTGCGGCTGACTTCGGCGGAACGGGGGGCCATTGGCGGGTCCTTGTCCTTAAAAACGTCAGCCTAATAACAGCATGAGCGCCCGCTTGCCAATCGCCGCGAAACGGCATTTCGTCGATAGGCGCGCGGATTTGCATTCCTTGCGCCGCGTCATACATAAGACGCCAACTTCCACTCGTAACGCGCAAGCCGCCAAAGAGGGGCCGCGCGCCATCGGAGCAACATATGTCCAATGAACAGAGCATGCACGCCACGACGATCGTGACCGTGCGCAAGGGCAACAAGGTGGTCATCGCCGGCGACGGCCAGGTCAGCCTCGGCCAGACCATCATGAAGGGCAATGCCCGCAAGGTTCGCCGCCTCGGCAAGGGCAATGTCATCGCCGGGTTTGCCGGCGCCACCGCCGACGCCTTCACGCTTCTCGAACGCCTCGAAGCCAAGCTCGAGCAGTATCCCGACCAGCTGACGCGCGCCTGCGTCGAGCTCGCCAAGGACTGGCGCACCGACCGCTACCTGCGCCGCCTGGAAGCGATGATGCTGGTCGCCGACAAGAACGTGTCGCTGGCGCTGACCGGCACCGGCGACGTGCTTGAGCCGGAGTTTGGCGTCATGGCCATCGGCTCGGGCGGCAACTATGCGCTGGCTGCTGCACGCGCGCTGATGGACACCGACAAGGACGCCGAGGAGATCGCCCGCAAGGCGATGCAGATCGCCGCCGACATCTGTGTCTATACCAACCACAGCTTCGTGATTGAAACGCTCGATGCCGAGTGAGGCAGCCGCCCAGTACGACTTCCGCCCGGTCACCAAGGCCGACCTGCCTGTCATCAAGGCATGGTTGGCCCAGCCGCATGTCGCCGAATGGTGGGACGATCCCGAAACCGAGATCGCCCAGATCAAGGAGCACATCGACAGCATCTCGGTCGAACCGCTGATCATCGAGCTGAACGGCAAGCCGATCGGCTACCTCCAGAGCTACGATCCGCATATGGAGGACGACCATCCCTACCAGGACCAGCCCTTCGGCACGCTCGGCGTCGACCTGACGATCGGCGTGCCTGAGCTGGTCGGCAAGGGCCATGGCTCGGCGATCCTCGCGCAGTTCGTCGAGGAGTTGTTCGAGGAAGGCGTGCCGCGCGTGATCATTGACCCGCACCCGGACAACAAACGGGCGATCCGCGCCTATGAGAAGGCCGGCTTCGTGGCCTTCGACACGCGGACATCCGAATACGGTCCGGCATTGATGATGGCTCGCGATGCCGACGAGGAGGATTTCGACGCGTGAGCTTGGAGCAGGACGCGTCGGCGCAGCGCGAGCGGGTAGGCTGGTGGCTGCTGATTGCTGCGCTGCTCATCGCCGGGCAAGCAGCGGCTCTCTACTGGATGGGCCGGACCCCGATTTGCGAATGCGGCACCATCAAGCTGTGGCATGGCGTGGTGCAAAGCTCGGAGAATTCGCAGCATATCTCCGACTGGTACACATTCTCGCACATCATCCACGGCCTCCTGTTCTACGCGCTGCTGACCTGGCTTGCGCCCAAAAGCTCGCTGGGTTTTCGCCTGGCGGTGGCTATCGGCATCGAAGTGACGTGGGAGCTTGTCGAAAACAGCGACTTCATCATCAACCGCTATCGCGAGGGCACCATTTCCCTCGACTATTACGGCGACAGCATCCTGAATTCAGTGTTCGATACGCTGGCCATGGTGCTGGGCTTCGCCATGGCGGCGCGGCTTCCCGTCTGGAGCGTCGTTGCACTGGCCATCTTCTTTGAAATCGGCGTCGGTTACGTCATCCGTGACAACCTGACGCTCAACGTCATCATGCTTGTCCATCCATTCGATACGGTCAGGCAATGGCAGGCGGGGACCCTGTAGTGAACCAACTTTCGACACCGCCAGAAATGCTCGCCATTTCGCCCGATGTGCTACATGCCGCCGTGGCGAACGGGCTGGTGACGGCCGACCAGGCGCAAGGCCTGCGCGACCTGGAACGGGCCAGAACGCCAGCGCTCGAGGCCGAGCCGCATGACGACGAGAAGTTCCGTTTCATCAGCGGTTTCAGCGACATCTTCGTGACCATCGGCCTTGGACTGTTTCTCGGCGCCCTCGGTTATTTCTCCGGCGACATGATTGGAAATGCCGGCATGTTTGCCGTCGTGGCCGTAGCAAGCTGGCTTCTGGCCGAATATTTCACCCGCAAACAGCGCATGGCGCTGCCCAGCATCGTGCTGCTGCTGGTCTATGCGGGAACGGTCTTCTCGGCGGTTGCGGAAGCCTTCAACCCCAGCCCGGGCTTCGGCATGGGCCTCGGCAACCACGGCGGCTTGCCGATTGTCGTCGCCGGTCTTGTGACCGCCGGTGCAACCGCGTTGCATTACCGGCGTTTCCGGGTGCCCGTGACGATCGCAGCCGGCGTTGGGGCCCTTGTTGCCTCTGCCGTCGGGGTTCTTTTCATGGTCACGCCGGATTTCGCCATCCAGGCGGCCAAGCCACTGCTGCTCGCCTGCGGTCTTGCCGTGTTCACGCTTGCCATGCGTTTCGACCTGAGCGACCCGCAGCGCCAGACGCGGCGCACCGACATCGCATTTTGGCTGCACATGCTGGCGGCACCGCTGATCGTGCACCCGCTGGTGAGCGGCCTCGTCGGCGAGGGCGGCTCCGACATGGTCTCCGCCTGGAGCATCCTGGCGATCTTCATCGCGCTGGCGCTCGTCGCGCTCGTCGTCGACAGGCGCGCGATCCTTGTATCCGGCCTGTCCTACGCCGGGTTCGCCTTTGGCGCCCTTGTGGTGAAGGCCGGGCTGTCCGACAGCGTCGTGCCGCTGACCATGCTGGTGCTCGGCGCGCTTGTGCTGCTGCTCAGCGCCGGCTGGCATACGCTGCGCCGGACGCTTCTGCCCCTGCTGCCGGGTGCCCTTGCGCGCCGGCTTCCAGCCCATACATAAGCCCCAACTGAGTATTCGAGAGTATCGACATGTCCACATTCTCTCCCCGTGAGATCGTTTCCGAACTCGACCGCTTCATCATCGGCCAGAAGGACGCCAAGCGCGCCGTAGCGATTGCCCTGCGCAACCGCTGGCGCCGGCAGCAGCTGGAAGGCCAGATGCGCGAAGAGGTCATGCCCAAGAACATCCTGATGATCGGACCCACCGGCGTCGGCAAGACCGAGATTTCGCGCCGCCTCGCCAAGCTGGCCGGCGCGCCCTTCGTCAAGGTCGAGGCGACCAAGTTCACCGAGGTCGGCTATGTCGGCCGCGACGTCGAGCAGATCATCCGCGATCTTGTCGAGATCGCGATCGGCCTGGTGCGCGAAAAGATGCGCGAAGACGTCAAGGCGCGTGCCCATGTCAACGCCGAGGAACGCGTGCTTGAAGCCCTCGTCGGCAAGACGGCCAGCCCGGCGACCCGCGACTCGTTCCGCAAGAAGCTGCGCGACGGCGAGCTAGATGCCAAGGAGATCGAGGTCGACGTTGCCGACACCGGCAATGGCGGCATGCCCGGCTTCGACATCCCAGGCATGCCGGGCGGCAACATCGGCGTGCTCAACATCAACGACATGCTGCAGAAGGCGATGGGTGGCCAGCGCACCAAGACGCGCAAGACCACCGTCAAGGAATCCTACGCGCTGCTGATCGGCGATGAGTCCGACAAGCTGCTCGATCAGGACGAGGTGGTGCGGCGCGCGCTCGAAGTGACCGAAAACGAAGGCATCGTCTTCCTCGACGAAATCGACAAGATCGCTCGCGGCGACGTCTCAGGCGGTCCCTCGCGTGAGGGCGTGCAGCGGGACCTTTTGCCGCTGGTCGAAGGCACGACGGTTGCGACCAAATATGGACAGGTGAAGACCGACCACATCCTGTTCATCGCTTCGGGTGCCTTCCACGTCTCCAAGCCTTCGGATCTTCTGCCAGAGCTTCAGGGCCGCCTGCCGATCCGTGTCGAGCTGCGGGCGCTGGAGAAGAACGACTTCGTCCGCATCCTGACCGAGACGGAAGCCAGCCTGATCAAGCAGTATATCGCGCTGATGGCGACCGAAGGCGTTGCCCTCGAATTCACCGACGACGCCATCGATGCGCTCGCCGGGATCGCGGTCGATCTCAACGCCAGCGTCGAGAATATCGGCGCGCGGCGGCTGCAGACGGTGATGGAGCGCGTGCTCGACGAGATCTCCTACGACGCGCCGGATCGCAACGGCACGAGCGTCAAGATTGACGCCGCCTATGTGCAGAAGCATGTCGGCGACATCTCGAGGAACACCGACCTGTCGCGTTTTATTCTCTAGGCACTAACACTGGCCGGCTCGCCAAACGGGCCGGCCTCGCCTGGTGACAGCCGCGCGACATGTGGCCGAATGGAACCATCCGGCCACCTTTTGCCGCCAGCAGCGACAATATCCTCGACTAAGCGGGGGGCATTTCCTAGTTTGCCCCGACAAAGCTTGGGCACACAGCAGCACATGAAACGCGTATTTTTCTCGGCATTTCTTCTGGCGGCGGCTTTCGCCGTCCCGCAGGCATCGGCGGCGACCATTGTTGCAGCCGGCAATGTCCATGCCGAACAGCCCGATGTGCCCGGCGCCTCGTCCAAGCGCACCAAGGCCGGCAAGACCACCTTCGACGCCAAGTACCGCAAGGTCTACGCGCTGCTGCAGAACGACGCCGAGTTGCGCGGCAAGATCAAGACCGTGGCGCGCGCCTACGGAATCGACCCGATGCACATCGTCGGCGCCATCGTCGGCGAGCACACCTATAATGTCGACGCCTACGACCGGCTGCAGACCTATTATGTCAAGGCGGTCTCCTACCTCTCCAGCAAGCTGCGCTTCGCCTATGAGGGAGAAGACATCTCCGACTTCATCAAGCGGCCGGAATTCGCCGATTGCGCCGGCAAGTCGGGCAGCTACGACCTGTGGGAATGCCGCGAGGCGGTGTGGAACCAGCATTTCCGCGGCAAGACTGTCGGCGGCACGAGCTTTCCCAACGATCGCTTCAGCGCCACGTTCTTCCAGCCCTTCTATGCCGGCCAGACCTTCGGCATCGGCCAGCTCAATCCGCTGACCGCGCTGCAGATGAGCGATGAGGTCCACAAGATTTCCGGCCTGCCCAGGCTCGACGAGCGCGACCCGAACGCCGTCTACAAGACGATCATGGATCCCGACCTGACGCTGCCCTACGTGGCTGCGACACTGAAGACGTCGATCGACGCCTATAGGAGCATCGCCGGCTTCGATATCTCCGGCAATCCCGGCCTGACTGCGACGCTGTACAATGTCGGCAGCCCGGAAGCCCGTGCCTATGCGCTGAAAGCCGAAAACGAGCGGCGCCAGGCCGCCGGCGAACCGGCAAAACTGCCCGAAGAAAACTATTACGGCTGGCTGGTCAACGACCGCCTGGCTGAGCTCGAGGCGTTGTTCTAGGCGGGACTACCTGCGCTTCTTGCGCGCGATCGCCTCGCGGACCTGCGCATTCAGTGCCGCCAGTTCAACATCGTTCAGTTCGTCGATCGCTTCGGCCATGAGGTTGGCAAGCTCGGTCGCTGCCGGTGACAATCCTGCCGTGTCGACCACGACGCGCGGATGCGAGCCCTCGGCCAGCTTCTGCAGTTCCTCTGCATCGTCCCATATCACGTTGAAGTAGCCGATGATCTTCTGAATCATCGCCCAGGTCGGCACACCGCGATGGCCATGCTCCAGCGCCGACAGATAGGCGGCGCTGACGCCGATGCTGGCTGCCATGTCCTTCTGGCTGACGCCGCGCTCGCGCCTGAGTTCGCGGATGCGTTCGCCGAGCGGCGTCAATGGCCCGTCCTCCGCCGCAGCCGGATGTAGATCGCGCCCGAGCCGCCATGATGGCGGGCGGCGTGGTCGTGGCTCGACACCAGCATGCGGAACGGCGGCGTGCTCAGCCAGGCCGGCACCATGCGCTTCAGGACGCCGTCGCCGCCCTTGGAATTGCCCTTGCCGGTGATGACAAGCACGTAGCGAACCCCACCGGCATGCGCCCGCGCCAGGAAATGAAGCAGCAGCGAATAGGCCTCGTCCTGGGTCATGCCATGGAGATCGACCCGCCCTTCGATCGGCAGGCGGCCTTTCGACAGCTTGTCGCGCGTCGGCTCATCAAGCGAATGGGCGACATACTGGCGCTTGGGCGCAGCAGCCGGCGCCGTCAACTGCGCAGGTATCGCCTTGGTGGGCGTCGGGTCCGGCTTGGCGGCTACAGGTGCCGGCGGTTCAGGGATTTCGACCGCGCGCCGGCCCTTGAGCGGCGAGGTGGTGCGGGCAATGACGTTCCACAGCACGCGTTCTTCGTCGCTCAGTTTACCGTCGCGACGTGTGCTCATTGTGCATTACCGGCAAAGAGAGGCTTTGGCAGCAAGGCGAAGAAATCGGCATCGTTGCGGACGACTCCGGCAACCTCGCCGGCATCGAAGCCCGATCCGGCAAACAAATCGCCGCGCGCCGGACCAGTGATCGCTGAACCGGTGTCCTGCGCAATCATCAGTCGGGCAAAAGGCTCGCCGCCAAATGTGGTGAGGGCAGGGGCGGAGATGAAGAACGGCGTGCCGAAAGTGTGCAGCAGGCGGTCGACAGCGACCGACCGGCCCGGTGTCAGCGGTACCTTTGCCGCCGCGATCGGCCCCAACGCCGGGTCGTCGACCTCGGCATCCCTGAAGAAAATGTAGGAGCGGTTGCGCCACAGGATCTCGTCGACACGCTGCGGGTTGGCTTTGAACCAGGCGCGGATCGACTGCATCGTCACCTTTTCGAGCGGAATCTCGCCGATTTGAGCCAGAATACCGCCCGGACCGGTAAAACGCTGGCCGGATTTCGCGGCATAGGTGACACGACGTAACGAACCGTCGGCCATGTTCAGCCGCGCCGCACCCTGGACATGGACGAAGAACGCATCGACCGGATCGGCAAGCCAGGCGATCTCCAGTCCCTTGCCAGCCAGTGCGCCACATTCGATCGCCGGACGATCGAAATACTCGACCAGCCCCTGGGGCGCCTGTCGCGCAAATGCGAGGTAAGGGTCCATGCCGGCGGGGCGGTTTTGGTCGTCGATGTCGACCAGGTCGGCCGGACGCGCCAGCAGCGGCACCTGGAACGTCTCCGTGCGCACTGGAGACGCCTCGACATCCGGCTCGTAGAAACCGGTGACGAAGCCATGTTCCCGGCCTTTCGGCGCGACCAAGGCAGGCTGAAAATGACGTTCGAAGAAGTCGCGGGCTTCGGCGTTACTGCCCGCCGGCCGCTCGCGCGCTTCGGCATAGGCCGGGCCAAAAGCGTCAAAAGCGACGCCAAGGGCGCCGCTGCGATAGGGTTTGGTCAGGACGTGGAAAGCAGAGCGCCGAAAGGCCCCGAAGGCAGCTAGCTGGTCATCTTCCAGCCAGCCGGGCAGGTCGGCGAAACCGACCGGGGTGAATGCGGGCGAGAGCAACACGGGCTTCGCCCGCCACGCGCGGTCAGTCTTCTTCCTCGGTGGCGACAAGTTTCCAGTTCGGGTCGCGCGAGCGGGTGTCGCGGGCGAAGGTCCAGACATCCTTGACCTCGGCCACGGTTTCCGGATCGCCGTCAATGACCTCGCCAGCCTTGTCGCGCGTCGCAGAGATCAACTCGCTGACGATGCGCAGGGTGACGTGAGCCTCGCCGCCCTTCATCTCGGCCGAGACGATATCGGCCTTGTCGATGCCGACGAAGGAGGACTGGATCTTTTCCGAGCGGCCTTCGCGGTCGGCGATGGCGGCGACAAAGCCGTCGAAGACTTCACGAGAGAGCAGGTTCTTGAGCGTTTTGCGGTCGCCGTCGGCATAGGCCATGACGATCATCTCATAGGCCATCTTGGCGCCTTCGACGAACCCCTTGGGCTCGAAGGAAGCGTCGGCGTCCTTGATGGCGCGCAGGCCCTTGTTCAGGTCGGTGCCCGGCTTCGCAAAAGCGTCGATGGCGACATAGGCGTCTTCAGCCGGCTCACCGGGCGCGCGCTTGCGCTGCGGCAGCGACACCACGTTCTCGGGCTTGCCATTGGCGTCCTGCGGCTTGTTGCGGGCTGCAGTGTAGGGATCGAAGGGCGGACGTTCATTGCCTGTGCGGCGTCCAAGCACGTTGCGCAGCTGGAAAAAGATCACCACCGCTGCGATCAGAAAGAAAATCGTGCCGAAATCGAAGAATTCCATATCTTCTGCCGATCCGTCCCTTGTTCGCGGCCGAAGCCAGCTTATGTGCCATTCGCCGGCGCCGTATCTGTACTGCGCCTGTTAGCCTTGCATATAGAACGCATGCGCCGATCATTCAAATCAAAGGCGCAGCACCCTATCTAAAGATGTATGCGCTCTGCTGTGACCGCATCTGGCTGTCACGTCAACTCAAACCGGATCGGATCGACGCTCTTCATGCTGCCCCTCCTCCTGCTCCTTGCCCTGCCTTTGCTCGAGATTGCCGGCTTCGTGGTGGTCGGCAGCGAAATCGGCGTGCTTGCGACCATCGGCCTGATCCTGCTGAGCGGCATCGTCGGCTCGATCCTGCTGCGCGTCCAGGGGTTTGGCGTGATGACCCGGGTCCGCGCCGAAATGAACGCCGGCCGCGACCCGTCCAAGGAACTCGCCAACGGTGCGATGATCGTGCTCGCCGGCATCCTGCTTCTGATCCCAGGCTTCATCAGCGACATCGTCGGCATCCTGTTGTTCCTGCCGCCGGTGCGGGCGCTTGCCTGGCGCTTCCTCAGCAAGCGGGTACGCTTCAGCACCGATTTCGGCGGCTTTGCCCGACGCGGCGGTCCGGCCGGTGGCAAGACCATCGACCTCGACGAGGACGACTTTAAGCGTCAGCCCGACCCGAATTCGCCGTGGCGCTCGATCCGCGACGAGTAGGCGAAAGGCCCGGACGCCGGCAAAACCTTGTCTTGGCATGCCGAGCGTGCTAGCCAACCGCGGATTCCAATCCGGGCCGCGTCGCGGCCAAGCCAAGAGGACATGGGCTAATGGCCACGAATGAAGCGCCGGAAGGCGCCAACGGCAACGGTAACGCACAGCAGCCCACGCTCAACGTGCTGGCGCAGTATGTGAAGGATCTCTCCTTCGAAAGCCCCGGCGCGCCGAATTCGCTGCGCGGCCGCGACAAGGCTCCCGGCATCAACATCAACGTCAACGTCAATGCAAACCCGATGACGGACAAGCAGTTCGACGTCAACCTGACGTTGAGCGCGAAGGCCGCCTTCGACAAGGACGTGCTGTTCAACGTCGAGTTGGTCTATGGCGGCGTGTTCCGCATCGACGGCTTCCCGCAGGAGCACATGCTGCCGTTGCTCTTCATCGAGTGCCCGCGCCTGCTGTTCCCGTTCGCTCGCCAGATCATCGCCGAAGCGACCCGCAACGGCGGCTTCCCGCCGCTGATGCTCGACCCGATCGATTTCGCGCAGATGTTCCAGCAGAAGATCGCCGAGGAACAGGCCGCGTCCAAGGTCAAGGTCAGCTAAGACCCACGCCTTCAAGCGTTATCAATCAAAAGCCCGGCCTCAGCGCCGGGCTTTTTCGTTGTGGGGGTTCAGTTCGGTTCGGCTGGCGAAAGCAGCTTCGCCCAAAGGGCCTTTTCGCCAAGACCGCCGACAAGCTTCTCATGCGCTGCAAGTTCGGCGTCGGTCAGGCGAGGCGGCAAAGGCTCGGGCCGCACGGCGACGACGATCTCGATCTGCCTTGTATTGCCGCCGCCATTGGCCGACGAAAAGCTCTCCAGCACGAGTGCCGACTGCTTGCCGCCGATCAGCTCGATATAGACCTCGGCCAGAAGCTCCGAGTCGAGCAGGGCGCCATGCTTGGTGCGGCGGCCGTTGTCGATGCCGTAGCGCCGGCACAGAGCATCGAGCGAATTCGGTCCCATCGGGTGCTTGCGGCGGGCCAGCGCCAGAGTATCAATCAGGCGGCCGGGATCGATGGGGGGCTGGTCGAGCCGTGCGAACTCGGCATTGATGAAACCGAGGTCGAAGTTGCCGTTGTGGGCAACGAGCTTAGCGCCGTCGATGAAATTGATGAAATCGTCGATGATCTCGGGGAATGTCGGCTTGCCCTCAAGGTCGGCATTCGAGATGCCATGCACATCCTGGGCGTCGGGATGGACCTGCCGCCCTTGCGGGTTGATGTATTTGTGGAAGGTGTTGCCGGTCGGGAAGCGATTGATCATCTCGATCGCGCCGATCTCGATGACGCGGTCCTCGCGGTTGTCGAGGCCGGTGGTTTCCGTATCGAAAATAATCTCGCGCAAAAGCTGATTCTCCTTGGCCGACAGCATGCCCTCCCGGGCAGCCGGCGAACAAGTGCGGCGATTCGCCTGCCTAAGGCTTTCCCACCGTCAAATCGGCAATGATGGCCTGAACTGCGGCCCGCGCCGGCTCCAGGCCGTTGCCCGTATCGACGATGTAGTCGGCGAGCTTGCGCTTTTCAGCGTCGGGAACCTGCTTGCCGAGGATCGCCTCGAATTTCTGCTCGGTCATTCCAGGGCGCGCCAAGACCCTTTGGCGCTGGACGTCGGCCGGTGCCGTGACGACCACAACCTTGTCGACGCGACCTCGACCGTTGGTCTCGAACAGCAACGGGATATCGAGAACGGCAATCGGCGTCCCAGCAGCGCGGTTGCGCTCGAGGAAGGCATTGGCGTCAGCCCGGACCAGCGGATGGATGATGCCTTCGAGTTTCTTCAGGGCTGCGGCATTACCCAGCACGTGGCGGGAAAGCTCGGTGCGGTCGACGACGCCGTCCTTCACCGTTCCAGGGAAAGCAGCCTCGATCAACGGAGCAGCCGCGCCGGCATAGAGGCGATGCACCGCTTCGTCGGAATCGTGCACCGGAACCCCAGCGTCAGTGAACATCTTCGCCGTCGTCGACTTGCCCATGCCGATCGACCCTGTCAGCCCCAGAACGATCATTTCCTGGCATCCAGGTCGGCGACGATCAGCTCGCGCAATGCGGCTGTCACTTCTGGCCTGTGGCCGAACCAGCGTTCGAATCCGGGCACGGCCTGGTGCAGCAGCATGCCGAGCCCGTCCACCGTCTTCAGCCCACGCGCTCCAGCTTGCGCAAGCAGAGGGGTTTCGAGCGGCACATAGACAATGTCGGTTACGATGGCATGGTCGGGCAGGGTCGCGGGATCGGCGGGAAGGCCCTCATTGCCGTGCATGCCAAGTGCCGTCGTGTTGACCAGCAGGGATGTATCGCCAAGCAGTTCGGCGGTGGCCGCCTGCGGATGCGCGCTGACGCCGTCTCCGAACTGGCCGGCAAGTTCCTCGGCACGCGCAACAGTGCGGTTGACGATGCGGATGTCGGTGAAACCGCGCTGCTTGAGCGCATGGATGATCGCCCGCGAGGCGCCGCCTGCGCCTAGAACCACGGCAACATCGCCGTTGGCAGCCCAGCCGGGCGCGAGATGATCGAGATTGGCGGCAAAACCATAGGCGTCGGTGTTGCCGCCCCAGAGGACCCCGTCTTCGAGCCACACGGTATTGACCGCGCCTATCTGTTCGGCGGCCTCGTCACGTCGCTGGACGGCGGCGAAAGCGGCTTCCTTGTGGGGGATGGTGACGTTGCCGCCGCGCAGTCCAGCGGCTGCAAGCCCTGCAAGGAAGGCCGCGAAATCCCCAGGGGCAACGTCGATCGCCGTGTAGCTGCCGTCGATGCCGTAGCTCTTCAGCCAATGGCCGTGGATCATCGGCGAGCGCGAATGCGCAATCGGGTGGCCGCAGACGAACGCCTTCAACTCAGCCATCGATGGCCCCAAGCTCACGCAACTTGGCCAGTACCGGCAGCAGCGGCAGGCCGACGATGGTGAAATGGTCGCCTTCGACCTTTTCGAACAGCTGGATGCCTTCGCCTTCGATCTGGTATGCGCCGACGCTCGACAGCGCTTTCTTGCCGACGCGGGCAAGGTGGCGTCCGATGAAAGCCGGATCGAGTTCGCGCATTGTCAGCGACGCAATCGCCACATGGCGCCACAAGGTTTCGCCGTCGCGCACCAGCACCACGGCGCTGTTGAGCTGGTGGGTCTTGCCGGACAGCTTGAGTAAGTGGCGGCGTGCGCCCTCCATGTCATCAGGCTTGTGGAACACCTCGTCGCCAAGCGACAGCGTCTGGTCGCAGCCGAGCACCAGGCGGCCGGGATGTTCCTCGCTGACGGCAACCGCCTTGGCCTCGGCCAGCACGAGTGCAACCTCCTCAGGCGTCGTGCCGCTCTCGGCAAGCGGCGCTTCCAGCGCCCGTTCGTCGAGATCGGCCGGTATTGCATCGACGGCCACGCCGGCATGTTCCAGCATGGCTTTGCGAAACGGGCTGCCGGAGGCAAGGATGAGTTTTTCGGTCACGGGCTTTGCCTGAAAACGAACCGCGTGAGCGGCGTTGCTGGGTGCTTTCGGTCCTAGCGGCTCTTGTTGCGCAGGGCAACGATCGCGGCGGCCGTTTCCTCGATGGAGCGGCGGCTGACATCGATCATCGGCCAATTGTGCTTGGTGCAGATCTTGCGGGCATAGGCCAGCTCTTCGGTGATCGTTGCGCGGTCGATGTACTCTTGTGCGTCGAATGCCATGGTCGTTCCGAGCACGCGGTTCTGGCGCACATGAGAAATGCGCTCGGCGGTGGCGATCAAGCCCACGACCAGCGGCTTCTCGGCCTTGACCAGGCTATCTGGGACGGGAACGCCCAGCACGATCGGGATATTGGCGGTCTTGATGCCACGATTGGCGAGATAGATGCTTGTCGGCGTCTTTGACGTACGGGAAATGCCGATCAGCACGACATCGGCCTGTTCCATGTCGACCGGCAGTTGGCCGTCGTCATGCTCCATGGTGAAGTTGAGCGCGTCGATGCGGCGGAAATATTCGGCGTCGAGTACGTGCTGGGCGCCGACACGACGACCAGCCGGCGCACCAAGATAGGATTGGAACACTGACAACACCGGCTCGAGCACCGAAACGCAGAGCAGCCCCATCGACGCGCAGCGGCTGTCGATGATGCCGGCAAGGTGCTGGTCCACGACGGTGTAAAGCACGATGCCCGGCTCTTCCTCGATGTCGTCGAACACCTTCATCAGCTGCTTTTCGGTGCGGATCAGCGGGTAGATGTGCTCGATCGCGCGCGCGTCCTTGTATTGCGCCGAAGCGGCGCGCCCGGCCGCCAGAAGCGTCTCGCCGGTGGCGTCCGAAATCAGGTGCAGATGGAAGAAGCTTTGGGGTTTGTTCACAGCGGGCGCCTGGGTCTGTGGGCAAATGTGGATAAACGGGCGGTTAGGCCCGAAGCGGTCGGCGCGACTGTATCAGATGCCGACTTGTCCACAATTCGCCCTGCTGTCTGTTTCGATTCAGCGACGGGGAGTATTATGGGGATAGTTTTTTAGTCCCCGGCTGTCCACAGAATCAGCACCTGGTATGTGCTCAGCTAGATTCCTGATTCAAATCGACGAATCCGCTTCTTGCCCGAAGTTTTCCCCGCTGGCGAAAACGTCCGCGCGTCACTATGACAAGTGGATATCTCGGGCCGCCTATGGACAGGTCGTAATTCTCGATTCCAACAGACTCTAAGAATTAGAAGAATCCTTCGGATATAAATTTTTGTTTATAGAAGGCTCAAGGAAAGGCAGACCTGATGCCCGTAAAACGCGCTCTGCTCCAAGTGCTGAAAGGCGAGAGCCTGGAGGTTCCGCCGCTCTGGATGATGCGCCAGGCAGGCCGCTATCTCCCGGAATATCGCGAGGCCAGGAAGAAGGCCGGGAGCTTCCTTGATCTCTGCTACAATCCCGATTTCGCCGTCGAGGTGACGCTGCAGCCGATCCGGCGCTTCGACTTCGATGCCTCGATCCTGTTCTCGGACATTCTCGTCGTTCCGCATGCGCTCGGCCGCGACCTGCGCTTCGAGGAAGGCCGTGGGCCTTTGATGACGCCGATCACAGCCGACGAAGTTGCCGCGCTGGATGGTGAAAAGTTTCACGTGAATCTCGAACCCGTCTACGAAACCGTGCGCCGGTTGCGCCGCGAATTGCCCGAGAAGACGACGCTGATCGGCTTCTGCGGCGCGCCCTGGACGGTCGCGACCTACATGATCGCCGGCCACGGCACGCCTGATCAAGCGCCAGCGCGGCTGTTCGCCTATCGTGAGCCGGAAGCTATGGCGCGGCTGCTGTCGATCCTCGCCGACCATTCGGCCGCCTATCTCATCCGCCAGATCGAAGCGGGCGCCGATGTCGTGCAGATCTTCGATTCCTGGTCGGGCGTGCTCGACGAGACGACTTTCGAGGCATGCTGCGTCAAGCCCGTGGCCGACATCGTGCGCAAGGTGCGCGCGGTCTATCCCGACGTTCCGATCATCGGCTTCCCGAAGGGTGCTGGCGCTCAGCTCGACAGCTACAGGCAGCGCACTGGTGTCACCGGCCTTGGCCTCGACTGGACGGTGCCGCTGTCGCAGGCACAGCGTCTGCAAGGCGCTGGAGCCGTTCAGGGCAACCTCGATCCGCTCAGGCTGGTCGTCGGCGGCAGGGCTCTTGAAGACGGCGTGGACGGCATCCTGAAGGCGCTTGGCGCCGGTCCGTTGATCTTCAATCTCGGTCACGGCATCACGCCTGAGACGCCCGTGGCACATGTCGAGGCCATGGTTCGGCAGGTGCGAAAGGCAACGGGGCAATGAGCAGCCAAGGCGTGGGACCATCGAGTGGCGCCATGGCGGCCAAGCGGGCTGTCGTCGCCATCATTGTCCTGGTTGCGCTGACGGCCTTGCTTTTCCTCGCCGCACCAGAAGGTTTCTATCCCTGGGCCAAGGCGATCCACGTCATCGCCGTGATCTCGTGGATGGCGGGCATGCTCTATCTGCCGCGCCTGCTGGTCTATCACGCCGAGGCCGAGAAGGGGTCGGTTCAATCCGAGACCTTCAAGGTGATGGAACGGCGGCTTCTGCGCGCCATCATCAATCCGGCGATGATCGTCACCTGGGTGTTCGGGCTATGGCTGGCCTGGAAGGGCTTCGATTTCGCCGGTGGCTGGCTGCATGCCAAGCTCGCCGCGGTGCTGTTGCTTTCAGGCGTGCATGGCTATCTCTCGGCGTCGGTTCGGCGTTTTGCCGAGGATCGCAACGAAAAGCCGTCGCGGCACTGGCGCATCGTCAACGAGATTCCGACGGTGTTGATGATCGTCATCGTCATACTGGTGGTTGTAAAGCCGTTCTGACGATCTTAAATTTGCTGGACTGCGCCTTGCTCTTTCATTTCGGGAGAGCTAAAAGGCTCTTCTTCCTTCCCGCCATGCGCCGCCCCATTCTCATTCCCTGGCCGCGCCCGGCGCTTATCGCAAAATGCCGATAGCCAATCCTTCCCCACGCTCAGAGTCCGTCTATGCAGGAAACTAAACTCGCCGAATTCAAGAACAAGAAGCCGCCGGAGCTGATCGCTTACGCCGAATCGCTCGAGGTCGAAAACGCCAGTGTCATGCGCAAGCAGGAACTGATGTTTGCCATCCTCAAGAAGCTGGCCGGCCAGGATATCGAGATTATCGGCGATGGTGTCGTCGAAGTGCTCCAGGACGGCTTTGGCTTCCTGCGTTCGGCCAACGCGAACTATCTTCCGGGTCCGGACGATATCTACATTTCGCCCTCGCAGATCCGGCGCTTTTCGCTGAAGACCGGCGATACGGTCGAAGGACCGATCCGCAGCCCCAAGGAAGGCGAGCGCTATTTCGCGCTGCTCAAGGTCAACACGATCAATTTCGACGATCCCGAAAAGATCCGTCACAAGATCCATTTCGACAATCTGACGCCGCTCTACCCGACATCGCGGCTCAAGATGGAGGTCGAAAACCCGACCACCAAGGATATTTCGCCGCGCGTCATCGATCTGGTCGCGCCGCTCGGCAAGGGCCAGCGCGCCCTGATCGTGGCGCAGCCGCGCACCGGCAAGACCGTGCTGCTGCAGAACATCGCGCACTCGATTACCACCAATCACCCCGAATGCTACCTGATCGTGCTTCTGATCGACGAACGTCCGGAAGAAGTGACCGACATGCAGCGCTCGGTGAAGGGCGAGGTTGTGTCCTCGACCTTCGACGAGCCGGCTGTCCGCCATGTCCAGGTCGCCGAAATGGTCATCGAAAAGGCCAAGCGCCTTGTCGAACACGGCCGCGACGTCGTCATCCTGCTCGATTCGATCACCCGTCTCGGCCGCGCCTACAACACCGTCGTGCCGTCATCCGGCAAGGTCCTGACCGGTGGTGTCGACGCCAACGCGCTGCAGCGCCCGAAGCGCTTCTTCGGTGCCGCGCGTAACATCGAAGAGGGTGGTTCGCTGACCATCATCGCCACGGCGCTGATCGATACCGGCAGCCGCATGGACGAAGTCATCTTCGAAGAGTTCAAGGGCACCGGCAACTCGGAAATCGTGCTCGACCGCAAGGTCGCCGACAAGCGCATCTACCCCGCGATGGATATCCTCAAGTCCGGCACGCGCAAGGAAGATTTGCTCGTCGCGCGCCAGGACCTGCAGAAGATCTTCGTGCTGCGCCGTATCCTGGCGCCGATGGGAACGACCGATGCGATCGAATTCCTCATCGACAAGCTCAAGCAGACCAAGACCAACGCAGATTTCTTCGATTCGATGAATACCTGACAAAGCCGGATCAGCGGCGGCGAAGCGCTTCTTCAAGCTTCGCCGGATCGCTGATCACAGGCAGACAGATGAGGCCGGTGCAGAGATATGCGCCGGCCTTTTTTGTGTCTGGCAGCGCGTCGCCGGGCAGTCTTGCGTGCTCGGTATCGCCGGCCAGCGTCGCAAAGATATCGACGCGACGCGGATCGGGGTTCCGATTCGCTACCGAAACAAGACTTGGCTTGGCTGGATCTTCGACGACAATCAGCTTTGATGGTTGAAGGGCCAAGACGCAGGCATTGACGATGCCGGCCTGGCCGTATTGCTGGCTCTGGATGCGCCCGGCGGCATGTTCGGCGATCGTCCAGGCGCGCTGTTGCAGAGCGAGATCGCCTGTGGTGTTCGCCAGGCGCACCATGGCTTCTATGATCTGGCTGGTTGCCGAAGGAATCGCCTCGTCGATGTCACCGCGGATGCGCATCGGCACGTCGGCACTGTCGGACGCGGTCAAATAGTGGCCTGTATTGCCGGCATCCGCGTGCCAGCTTTCGAGCATTTGCAGGAAATGGGCACCGTGATCGAGGTAACTGGCATCCCTTGTCGCTTCGAACAGCGAGATGGCTGCATTGATCATCGCAGCATAATCGCTCGACAAAGCTGGATAGAGCCGCTTTTCGCCGAGACTGGAATGGGGCAACCGGCCTTCAGGGGACGCAGAGGCGCAAATCGCGTCGAAAGCGGCCGCTGCGGCCGCCACCCAATCGTTTCGGTCGAGGCTCCGGCCGGCCTCTGCCAGTGCGACGATGGCCAAACCGTTCCAGTCTGTGAGTGCCTTGTCATCGCGGCCGGGGCGGATACGCTTTTCCCGTGCTGCGAGCAGGCGCCTTGTCAGGCCGGAAACCAATTCCCGGTCGCCAGCCGATTCCTGTGCCTGCGCCGCCGTCTGGTGGATGATCGGATCGCCTTCCCACCCATCCGGCTTGGTGATTGTGAAGTATTTGAAAAATATGGCAGAATCGGCGCCCAATAAGGCCCGTATGCTGCTGGCTGTCCAAGTGTAGAACAGCCCTTCTTCACCTTCGCTGTCCGCGTCGAGGCTGGATGCGAACGTGCCGCCTGGCAGAAGCATTTCGCGCAGCAACCAGGTGATTGTATCTTCGATTCGTACCCGAAACAGTTGATTTCCAGTTGCGGCATAGGCCCAGTTCGCCTGACGGACCAACTGGGCGTTGTCGTAGAGCATCTTTTCGAAATGCGGTACGAGCCATTGGGCATCGGTCGAATAGCGCGCTAAGCCGCCGCCAACATGGTCGTAAATGCCACCCGCAAGCATATGCTGCAGGCTGTCCGTGACGGCATCGCGATGATCCTGGTTGTCGGAGCGCAGCCACGACAGCCACAGGGTCTGCATGAAAGGCGCATTCGGGAACTTTGGCGCGCCGCGAAGCCCACCCAGATCGCGGTCGATCATGTCGTAGATGCCGGAAGCCAAAGTTCTGGCCGTCTCGATCGAGATCTGCCCAGGCGCGCTGCTGCCTCCTAGGCGCTTGCTGACGTGTTCGGCAAGCTCGCCGGCACTTTGCAGGATGCTGGCGCGCTTGCCGCGCCAGGCGGCGTCGACTGCATTGAGGACCTGGATGAAACCCGGCCGCCCATAGCGCGCCTCGCGCGGAAAGTAAGTCCCGCCCCAGAACGGCCTGGCATCGGGGGTCAGGAACATCGTCAGCGGCCAACCGCCTTGCTCGCCCATGCTGGCAAGTGCCGCCATGTAGATCTGGTCGATGTCGGGTCGCTCCTCGCGGTCAACCTTGATATTGACGAAGAGCCGGTTCATGACCTCGGCGACCTCGGCATTTTCAAAGCTTTCATGGGCCATGACGTGGCACCAATGGCAGGCTGCATAACCGACCGAAAGCAGAATCGGCCGATCCAGCCGCATTGCTTCGGCCAGCGCCGCGGGCGACCATGCGCGCCAATGCACGGGATTGTCGCCGTGCTGGCGCAGATAGGGGCTGCCCTCGTCGCGAAGCAGGTTTTCTTGCAGAAGCATGCGCAATTGCCCAGAACAGTGATATCAGGCCTCAACCTAGGGCGCTTCCGAGAGACCGGCAAATGCTATTCACCGATTCAATAGCTGCTCTTTCCAGCGGCCATCTGCCTTCGGGCGTGGCGATTGTGCGCATTTCCGGACCGCATGTTCGATTCGCACTCGAAACGATCTCCGGGACGCTGCCCAAGCCGCGTCAGGCTCACTATGGTGCGTTACATCGGAGCGACGGCGAGCTGATTGACCACGGGCTGACATTGTTCTTTCCGGGGCCAAGGAGCTTCACGGGCGAGGATTGCGGCGAGTTCCAGGTGCATGGCGGCCGCGCGGTGGTGGCTTCGCTTTTGACCGAGATCGGCAAACTGCCTGGATTCAGGCAAGCCGACGCGGGCGAATTCACCAAGCGGGCCTTTCTCAACGGCAAGATGGACCTGTTGGAGGCTGAGGCGCTTGCCGATCTGATCAATGCCGAGACCGAAGCCCAGCGGCAATTCGCCGTGATGAACTCTGGTGGGGCACAAAGCGAGCTTTATCTTGGATGGCGCAAACGGTTGATTCACGCTCGCGCGATGATTGAGGCCGAGATGGACTTTGCCGACGAAGCTGACGTGCCGGGATCGGCGTCGTCGCAGGTGTGGGCCGACGTCAGGTTGCTCGTCGACGAAATTCATAGCCATGTCGATGGTTACAGCAAAGCCGAGATGATCCGCGACGGTTTCGATGTCGTCATCCTCGGTGCGCCAAACGCTGGAAAATCGAGCCTTCTCAATGCGCTGCTGCAAAGGGAGGCGGCGATTGTCACCGATGAGCCAGGCACGACGCGCGATCTGGTCGAGGCCGTTCTTGACCTGAACGGGCTCAAGGTTCGCATTACCGATACCGCCGGCTTGCGCGAGCCGGTCGGCAAAGTGGAGGCCATCGGGATCGAGCGGGCCAAAGAGCGCGCCAAGAGTGCCGACCTCGTGCTGTTCCTTGAGGACATGTCGGAACCAGGCAAGCTGAACCCGCCATCTGGTGTTTCGGCGGTCGCGATCGGCACCAAGCTTGATCGCTATCAGCCAAGTTCTGCGCAGGTTCACTACGACCTCATGATCTCTACAGAGACTGGGCAAGGTATCGACGACTTGCTCAATATTATTGGCGAACGGGCGGCCGGCTCAGTCGGACGGCGCGGCGACATTCTACCTTCGCGGCTGAGGCACGTCGAGCTGCTCAAAGATGCGCAAAGCTATCTCGGGGCGGCGCTTTCGGCTTCAGACAGGATGCTGGAACTGAAGGCCGAGAATCTGCGGCTTGCCAGTGACCGAATCGGCAGGCTGTCGGGCGCCGTCGACGTCGAGGACCTGCTCGACGTCATCTTCTCGCAGTTCTGTATCGGCAAGTGATTCACGTGAAACATTAAGCGGTGGAATCCAAGGATTCACGTGAAACATCGCCATTGACTCGCCGTCGCGCGGCCAAGTTGTTTCACGTGAAACCACCACCGCAGCGATTCTCTTGACATGAGGCGGAGATGGGGACATCTGTCTCGCCAAATGTTTCCTGGAGACTGTGATGAGTGAAAGCTACGACGTCGTCGTGGTGGGCGGAGGCCATGCCGGCTGCGAAGCAGCTTCCGCTGCGGCTCGGGTCGGCGCCAAGACTGCGCTCGTAACCCTTCGTCGCGACACAATCGGCGTGATGTCGTGCAACCCAGCCATTGGCGGCCTTGGCAAAGGGCATCTGGTCCGCGAGATCGACGCGCTGGATGGGCTGATGGGCCGCGTGGCTGATGCCGCGGGCATTCAGTTTCGCCTGCTCAATCGACGCAAGGGTCCTGCCGTCCGCGGCCCGCGCACCCAGGCCGATCGCAAGCTCTATAGGCTGGCGATGCAAGCCGCCATCGCCGATCAGCCCAACCTCACTGTCGTTGAAGCCGAAGTATCTGATTTCATTATAGATAACGGCCGACTAAGCGGCGTCGTCCTCGGTGACGGAAGCCAGCTTTCCTGTGCGGCGGTGGTTTTGACCACCGGCACCTTCCTGCGTGGCCTGATTCACATCGGCGAGCGCAAGTTTCCGGCAGGCCGGATGAACGAGCAGGCGTCTATCGGCCTGTCTGAAACGTTGAAGCGCGCCGGGTTGCGCCTTGGCCGCCTGAAGACGGGCACGCCGGCACGCCTCGACGGCCGAACAATCGACTGGGCGTCGCTTGAAACCCAGGCCGCTGACGAGAATCCGGTTCCATTCTCGCTGCTTACCGACAGGATCACCAATCCGCAGATCGAATGCGGCATCACGCGGACGACGGCGGCCACGCATCAGATCATCCGTGACAATCTCGGCCGCTCGGCAATGTATTCGGGCTCGATCGAGGGTGTCGGCCCGCGCTACTGCCCGTCGATCGAAGACAAGATCGTCAAGTTCGGTGACCGCGAAGGTCACCAGATCTTCCTCGAACCCGAGGGGCTTGACGACCATACCGTCTATCCTAACGGCATTTCGACCTCGTTGCCCGAGGATGTTCAGCTGGACATCCTGAAGTCGATCCCGGGTCTCGAGCGAGCTGTGATGCTGCAGCCGGGTTATGCTATCGAATACGACCATATCGATCCACGCGAGCTGGAGCCGACGCTCGAAACCCGCCGGGTGCGCGGACTGTTTCTGGCTGGCCAGATCAATGGCACGACCGGTTACGAGGAGGCCGGCGCGCAAGGCTTGCTTGCCGGGATCAATGCGGCTCGTCTCGCCGGCAACAGTGGGCAACTGATTCTCAGCAGAAGCCAGGCCTATATCGGCGTCATGATCGACGACCTGACGAGCCGTGGGATCAGCGAACCGTACCGCATGTTCACATCTCGCGCCGAATTCAGGCTTTCGCTGCGGGCAGACAATGCCGATGAGCGGCTGACGCCTTTGGCGATCGAGCTGGGCATCGCTTCTGCAGAGCGCCAAGGGCGTTTCCGAGAAATGACAGCTCGCATTGACGCAGCGCGTGCGCTGACCAAGTCGGTTTCGCTGTCGCCCAATGAAGCACGCCGTCACGGCATCGAGGTCAATCTCGATGGCGTCAAGCGCACGCTTTACGAGCTCCTGGCCTATCCCGATATCGAGCTCACCCAGCTTGTTAAGATCTTGCCAGATCTTGCGTCGATTGACGGCAAGACGGCAGAAGCCGTTGAAACTGAAGCGAAATATGCCGTCTACCTGAATCGTCAGAAGGCCGATGCGGCGCTGATGCTCAAGGAGGAGGAGAGGGTCATCCCGGAAGCGCTTGATTTTGAGTCGGTTCCTGGTCTTTCCAACGAGTTGCGCCAGAAGATGCGCGCCCGCCGGCCGCGTTCATTGGCCGAAGCACAGCGTATCGACGGCATGACACCGGCGGCGTTGGCGCTTATTCTCGCGCATGTTCGCAATTCAGAAGCACGGTCACGCAGGGGCGCCGCTTGAAAACAGACGCCTATGCAAGGTTGCAAGAGGTCGCGGGTCCCGTTTCACGTGAAACATTCGACAAGCTGATTGCCTTCGAAACTGTGTTCCGCAAATGGGCGCAGCGCATCAATCTCGTCGCGCCGTCGACCCTTGATGACGCCTGGGAGCGTCACATCCTCGACAGCGCCCAAATCTTGCGGCTGGGTGGCAGCGCCAAAAGCTGGCTCGACATCGGCTCCGGCGGCGGATTCCCCGGCTTGATCATTGCATCCATGATTGCCGAGCGAGCAGGGGCTTCCATCGATCTGGTCGAAAGCAACCGCAAGAAAGCCGGGTTCTTGCAGGCAGTCGTGGGCGAGCTACGCCTGCCGGCACGGGTGCATGCCAAGCGAATTGAGGATGTTCATGGTGCGATTCGCGCGCCGGAGATCTTGAGTGCCCGCGCGCTGGCGCCACTGCCACTGCTGCTGCAGTTGTCCGCGCCCTGGCTGCAGGCAGGCACCACGGCGCTTTTCCACAAAGGCCGGGATTACCGCCAGGAAATCGAAGATAGCGCTCATCAGTGGGGATTCGATCTGGTAGAACACCCAAGCCTGACCGACGCGCAGGGAGTCATCCTCGAGATTCGGAACCTGCGCCGCATCTGATTGCGGCGCGATGTGACGAGACGGAAAACAGCAGTCGAGCCATGAAAATCACACCTAGGATCATCACAGTCGCCAATCAGAAAGGCGGAGTCGGCAAGACGACCACCGCGATCAATCTGGCGACCGCTCTCGCTGCCATCGGCGAGCGCGTGCTCATCATCGACCTGGATCCGCAAGGCAATGCCAGTACGGGTCTCGGCATCGACCGCAAGGACCGCAGCGTGTCGTCCTACGACGTGCTGACCGGCGAACTGGAGATCGAGCAGGCTGCGATGGAGACGGCCGTGCCGGGCCTGTCGATCATTCCGTCAACGCTCGATCTGCTTGGAATCGAAATGGAAATTGCCTCGGCACCGGATCGCGTGCTGAAGCTGCGCAACGCACTGAGGGCGTCGTCGGAGCGGGCAGCTGGTTACAGCTATGTGCTGATCGATTGCCCGCCGTCGCTCAATCTTCTGACGTTGAACTCGATGGCCGCAGCCGACTCGGTGCTCGTGCCGCTGCAGTGCGAGTTCTTTGCGCTCGAGGGTTTGAGCCAGTTGCTTGAAACAGTGGATCAGGTGCGCAGGTCGATCAATCCTGAGCTGACGATACAGGGCATCGTGCTGACGATGTTTGATGGCCGTAACAATCTGGCCAACCAGGTTGTCGAGGACGTCCGCGCCCATATGGGCGAAAAGGTCTACGACACGGTAATCCCGCGCAATGTGCGTATCTCTGAAGCACCATCATACGGCAAGCCGGCGATCCTTTATGATCTGAAGTGTTCCGGCAGCCAAGCCTATCTGCAGCTCGCCTCGGAAGTCATCAGGCGCGAACGTAAACTCCGGGCCGCGTAAATCGATTCGGACTCGAAACAAGCTGGACTAGACATGAACGAAGACCTTTCCAGAAAGCGCCTAGGCCGAGGACTTGCTGCCCTGATCGGGGAAATGGACAAGCCGGTTGTGCCGGAAAAGCCGGCGGCGCCAGCCGATGGACGCGTGCCTATCGAGTTCGTCAGCCCGAACCCGCGCAACCCGCGCCGGCACTTTGGCGAAGCCGAACTCGCCGATCTGGCGCAGTCGATCCGCGAGCATGGGCTGGTGCAGCCGGTTGTCGTCAGGCCAGCCGCCCAGGCTGGCCGCTACGAAATCATCGCCGGCGAACGGCGCTGGCGCGCGGCGCAACGCGCAGGGGTCAACGAGATCCCCGTTATCGTGCGCGACGTCAATGATCGCACGGCTCTCGAACTCGCCATCATCGAAAACGTCCAGCGCTCCGATCTCAACGCCATCGAAGAAGCGATGGGCTACCAGCAGCTGATCGACGATCACAGCTACACCCAGGCCGATCTCGGCCAGGTCATCGGCAAAAGCCGGAGCCACGTGGCCAACACGCTGCGGCTGCTCAAGCTGCCGGATGTGGTTCGCGACATGCTGATCAATGGCGAGTTGTCGGCCGGACATGCCCGCGCGCTGATCACGGCTCAGGACCCGGCTGGCCTTGCCCAGCGGATCGTCGAAGAAGGCCTGTCGGTGCGCCAGGCCGAGGCCCTGGCGCAGCTTCCGGCAGATGCGATCGTCGAAAAGCAGCCGTCGCGCCCTGTCGAGAAGGACCCGGACACGATCGCGCTGGAAAAGCTTCTCACTGATGTTGTCGGCATGAGGATTTCAATCGCGCACAAGGAAAAGGGCGGCGAGCTGCGCATCAGTTATCGTTCCTTGGAGCAGCTCGACGACCTATGTCGCCGGCTGAAGAACGATCATATGTAATTGATTCTATTGAATCTTGTGATGGAAACGCCGGCGATCCAGCCGGCGTTTCTGTATTCAGCGCCTGCCGCCGGCAAGACGCGCACCTTCGACCGCGATGCCAAGCATGGCTTGGCGCGCCAAGGCCACTGCGAGGTCGGGTCGGCGGCGTGTCTGCAAGGTGGTCGACTGCAGCCTGGTCAGTGCACGGGTGAGGGCGGCGGCACTCCAGCTCGACAATGCCCGCTCGACCGCCCGTCGCCGGGCAAAGAACACCGGCGGACGCGCCGCGGCAATGATGGCGGCGGCATTGCGGCTGCCGTTTTCCATTTCGCCACGCATCAGATGGATGTTCTGAAGGTGGCGGGTGGCCGTGGCCAGTAGTTGCGCTGCCTGGCTGCTTGTCTGGCACTGCTTGGTGAAGGCGGCGTCGAACTCGGCGATGTTGCCGCCAAGGGCCGCGTCGATGGCATCGTCCAGCGACAGTGCCGATACGTCGCCGGTCATGTCCTTGACGTCGTCGAGGCTGATTTCGCCGCGACCCATGGCATAAAGCGTCAGCTTCTGGATTTCGCCGCGCGTCGCCAGGCGGTCGCCGCCAAGGCTGCGGCGAAGCGCGTTGCGCGCGTCCATCGCCATCGTCAGGCCAGCCGCGCGCAACTCGTCGTCGATCACGGCCTCGATGTCGCGTGCTTCGTCGCCATAGCAGGGCAGGGCCATGCCGGCGAAAGCGCCTTCGACGATGGTGCGCAAGGGCGCGCCCTTCTTGAGATCCTGGGCCTCGATCAGGATGATGGCATCCCGCGGCGGCTGGGCAACAAGCGCCTTTACGTCGTCGGCAAGGCTCTTCTGGGCAGCCGCGTTACGGACCCAGATCAGCCGGCGTGGCGAAAACATCGGTACGGTGCGCGCCTCGTCGACGAGGCGACCACTGTCGCGCTCGATATCGGCGGCATCGATCTTGACCACGGAAAAGGGATCGTCGAGCGGCAGGCCGGTCTTCGCCGCAAAGGCTGTGGCGCGCTCGGAAACGAGGCCGCGATCCGGGCCATAGATCAGTACGATCACCGCCTCGGTGGCGGGGCGTGCCAGCCAGGAATCGACCTCGTGAGCTTTCTTTTGAGCCATGCCGTTCTGTTAGCACAGGCGTTTGGGTGGCCGCAGCATTTTTGTCCTTGCAGTCCGCGCGGGCCAAAAGCGCGGACCCTCTGGCCGTAGGTGAGTATGGGATCAGCGCGCGTTTGGAGCTGTGGCGCGAGGGCGATCAGTCGTCGTCGATCAGGATACGTTCGGCAGCGCCGTCCATGTCCTCATATTGGCCGCTGCGCAGCGACCAGAGAAATGCAGCGAGGCCGAGCCCGCCGAGAAACAGGGCGATGGGCAGAAGAACCAGAAGGCCGCTCATGATGCCAGCGCCTCGGTGGTCGGGAACGCCTTGACCGGCTGCGCCGCCGGCTTCGGCGCCTGAAGCCTGCCGGTACCGAGCCGCAGTCCGTTGGCAATCACGATGACCGACGACAGCGACATCGCCAGCGCCGCAACGAGCGGCGTGACGTAGCCGAACAGCGCGATCGGCACGGCGATGGCGTTGTAGATGATGGCAAGCACCAGGTTCTGCCGGATCAGTTTGTTGGCCTCGCGCGAAGTGGCCAAGGCGAGGGGGATGGCTGCCAGGCTCTCGCGCAGGAAGACGAAATCGGCGGCGCTGCGGCCGATGTCGGCCGCACTGGCGGGCGCAATCGACACATGCGCAGCGGCCAGCGCCGGCGCGTCGTTGAGCCCGTCGCCGACCATCAGAACCTTGCGGCCCTCGGCCTTGAGGGTTTCGAGGCGCGCGACCTTGCCGCTCGGCAGCACGCCGGCGGATGTCGTGCCTATGCCAAGTGCCTTGGCTACGGCCTCCACGGCCTCCGGCCGGTCGCCGGAGAGGATGTCGATCGAAAGTCCATTGTTGCGCAGTTCGGATACCGCTTCGACGGCGTCGGCGCGCAGCCGATCCTCGAAGGCGAAGATGCCGAGTGCGGCACCGTTCCTGGAAAGAACGGTACCGGCGGTGGAGGCAGCATCGTCGAGCGCCCAAGCAGCACGGCCCAGGCGGTAGGTATCGGCGCCCAGCCGTGCCTCGAGGCCGAAGCCGGGGATTTCGTCCATGCTGTCGAAACGCCAGTCTTTAGCTGGCTTCCCGACCTGCGCTTCGGCTAGAGCGCGCGAGATTGGGTGACGCGAGTGCAGCGCGATCGCGGCCGCAAGGGCCAGCGTCTCCGCCGATGTTTCGTTGGCGTTCATCAGCCTGGGCACACCGAGCGTCAGCGTGCCGGTCTTGTCGAAAACGACCGTATCGACCTCGGCCAGACGCTCCATGGCCGAGCCGTCCTTGACCATGATGCCGTTCTCGAACAGCCGCCTGGCGGCGGCCACCTGCACGATCGGCACGGCAAGGCCAAGGGCGCAGGGGCAGGTGATGATGAGCACGGCGATGGCGATGGTGATCGCCTGATGCCAGTTGCCTTGCGCGACCATCCAGCCAACGAAGGTCAGGAAGGCGGTCAGGTGCAGTATGGGGGCGTACAACGCCGCCGCCCGGTCGGCGATGCGGCGATATCCGCCGCGGCCGCTCTCGGCGGCCTCCATCAGGCGCATCATTTCGGCCAGGAACGAATCCTGGGCCGCTGCCGTCGCCTCGATTGTCAGCGGTCCGGTCAGGTTGAGCGTGCCGGCGCGCAAATCCGTACCTGACTCAACGGCAACGGGAGCGCTTTCGCCTGAAACGATGGCACAGTCGAGTTCGGAACGTCCCTTGATCACCCTGGCATCGACGGGCACGCGGTCTCCTGCAGCGAGCAGGATGCGCATGCCGGGGACGATCTCCGCCACAGGAAGGTAGGCAGGGGTGCCGTCGGCCCGGAGTACCGTTGCGCCGCGGGCTGCGAGCCCGGCCAGCCCTTTTACGGCAACGCGGGCGCGCTCGCGCATGACATGGTCGAGCGTGCGGCCGATGAGCAGGAAAAACAGCAGCGAGGCCGAAGCGTCGAAATAGGCGTGCTGACCGCTGTTGGCCGTGTCGTAGAGGCTGAGGCTGTAGGCGAGCAGGATGCCGATGGAGATAGGCACATCCATGTTGGTACGGCCATTGCGCAGTGCGCCCCAGGCCGAACGGAAGAAGGTGCGGCCGGAAAAGGCGAGGGCGGGCAGGGCGATCAGCGCGGAAAGCCAGTGGAACAGGTCGCGCGTGGCATCCGTCGCCCCGGACCACACCGACACCGACAGCAGCATGATGTTGCCGGCGGCGAAGCCGGCGATGCCAAGGCCGCGGATAAGTTCGGCCAGCGTCTCGTCCTTGTCGTCGGCGCCATAGTCGAAGAGATGGCTCTCATAGCCCAGCTTTGCCAATGCCTCGGACAGCGGCGGGGTACCCGTGTCGCTACGCCAGCGAACCGACACGCGCCTGGTCGACAGATTGACACGCGCCTGTTCGACACCATCAAGGTTGGCGAGGGACTTTTCGATGTTGGTGATGCAGGCGCCGCAGTGGATACCGGGAACGGCAAGATCGGTCTGGCGCAGGCCACCAGGCAGGCTACGGCTCGACAGTGTCAGCTCGTCGCGCGACGGCCACTTTGCAATAGCCGTGGGAAGGCTGAGGGCGGTATCGGCACCAGGTCCGCAGCAGATCATTTCAGCTCTCCATCGGCAATGACGATCCGGCGTGCCTCGCGATAAGGCTCTCCGGCCGCAACTTTCGCTTCCGTGCTGACGATCCAGATGCCGTCGCGGACCGGCGTGACGATGGAGAAAGCACCGTCGGCATTTCGCTTCAGTGCCACTTGCCAGTCTTCCGCTTCATAGGCCGGACGACGGAAGGATGCCGTCACACCATCGACGGCAATGGTTGAGCCCGTTGCATCGGCCAGGCTGTACCTGACTTCGCCGTTGGCGATCGTCAGAATGCTCTTCCAGCCAAGTGCGGCCTGGGCGCGGGACTCGGCAATGCGCTCGTTGAACTGCTGGCTGGCGACATAGGTGTTCTGCACGACAAGGCCGGTCCAGCTCGTGTTGGCCAATGTCGCCATGAGCAGATTGACTGATATGATGACGCCGAAGAACGCGACCATGATGACCAGCATGTGCCAGCCGGTGAACGGTCTTGTCTGGATGGAGCGAGAGTTCATCTGCCTGCCTCCGGAACGTTGAACTTGGCGACATAGGAGTCCGTTTCGGAGCCTGCCTTGTCGACGACGATGAATTTGAAACTTTGCCCGTCGGCCAGGTTTTCGCGCGGCTGTCGCACATAGACCCTGATGGTCTTGAGCTTGTCGGGCTCGGCCTCGACAGTGATGGAACGGCTCTCTGGCAGGTCCATGCCGACGACGCTCATGGCGGCGCCAGGCAGCCCTTCGATGCTGAGTTCAAAGTTGCGTGGCTCGGGCACCATGTTGAGCAGCTTGACCGTGTAGCCATTGCGGATCGAGCCGTCCGAGAGGCGGACAAGTTGCGGATTACGGTCATGCAGCACGTTGACCTCGAGCCGATCGCGGCTCAGCAGCGCAAAAAGCAAGGCAAAGCCGATGAGGCTCCAGGCTCCGGCATAGACGAAGGTACGCGGCCTAAAGATGCGACCGAGCCGGAAGTGGGCTATGGCGGCGTTGAGCTTGCCTTTGTCGTCGCGCACCCGCTTCGGATCGATGGCGGTAGTGACCGGATCCGTGGCGACCGCCATGTTCGACTGATAGTCGGCGAGCGTGGCGTAGGAGATGAGACCGCGTTCCTTGCCGATCTTGTCCATGACGCTGTCGCAGGCATCGATGCAGAGCGCGCAGGTGATGCATTCGAGCTGCTGGCCGTCGCGGATGTCAATGCCCATCGGGCAGACGGCGACGCAAGCGTTGCAGTCGACACAATCGCCGACCGAAAGCCCCTCTGCGGCGGCCTTCTTGGCATGGCGCGAACGCGGCTCGCCGCGCCAGTCATTGTAGGTGACGGTCAGCGAGTTCTCGTCGAGCATGGCAGCCTGAATGCGCGGCCACGGGCACATGTAGGTGCAGACCTGCTCGCGCATCAGCCCGCCGAAGGCGTAGGTCGTGGCGGTGAGGATGGCGACGGTGATGTAGGCGACCGGCGCCGCCTGGCCGGTGACGAAGGCGCCGAGCAGCGCGGGCGCGTCGGCAAAGTAGAAGATCCAGGCGCCGCCGGTGGCGACCGCGATGACCAGCCAGATCGCGTGCTTGGCCGTGCGCTTCCAAAGTTTGTCGAACGACCAGGGAGCACCATCGAGCTTGATGCGAGCGTTGCGGTCGCCCTCGATGCCGCGTTCGACCACCAGGAAAAGATCGACCCAGACGGTCTGCGGGCAGGTGTAGCCGCACCAGGCGCGGCCGACGGTGGAGGTGACGAGGAACAGGCCGATGCCGGCCATGACCAGGAGGCCGGCGACATAGAAGAATTCCTGCGGCCAGATCTCGATTGCGAAGAAGTAGAAGCGGCGATTGGCGATATCGAGCAGGACCGCCTGATCAGGCGCGTAAGGACCGCGATCCCAGCGCAGCCACGGCGTCAGATAGTAGATGCCGAGCGTGATCAGCATGATCAGCCACTTGAACTGACGGAACCGGCCGGAGGCCCGCTTGGGAAAGACCTTCTGGCGCGCGGTGTAGAGCGGTTGGCGGGTCCTGGCGGAATTGACCGCTTCGACCTCGAGCCTCTCCACTTCCCTGTCGTCAAGCATTCTCGTCTCCTGCTGGACGCCGTCGTTCGGCAGCGTCGCTATTGCTTTGCCGCAATCGCCGGGGGCCGGCCTTGATTCAGGTCAAGCCGGACGAGTGCAAAAGAGGCCCGGCATTGCTGCCGAGCCTCTCCCCCGCCCTTCGTCCATCACCCGCCGGCGATGGAGGGTTATTCGCCGCCGCCGAGCGAATGGACGAAGATCGCAAGTTCCTTGACCTTCACATCGCCAAGTCGGTCGCCCCAGGCGGGCATGGCGCCGTGCTTGGGGTGCCGTACCTGCTGGGCGATCGCGGTCTGTCCCGAAGCATAAAGCGCGATGGCGTCGGTCAGGTCGGGCGCGCCCATCTCCTTGTTGCCTTTGGCATTGTCGCCGTGGCAGGCGGCGCAATTGTCGGCGAACACCTTGGCGCCCGCCGGCACGAGTTCAGGCGTGTCCGCTTGACCAGAGAGGCTGGCGACATAGGCGGCAACCTCGTTGACCTGCTGTGGTTCGAGGATTTCGGCGAAAGCCGGCATTTCCGACACATGCGTCGCCTCGTCGCCGTCGAAGCGGACGCCGTGCGCGATGGTCGTGTAGATCTGCTCGATGTTGCCGCCCCACAGCCACTCGTCGTCGTTGAGGTTGGGAAAACCGGGCGACCCTTGCGCACCGGAACCGTGGCACTGGATGCAATTGACCTTGAAGGCCGCGGAGCCGGCAGCGGTGGCGAACTGGCGCAGGTTCTCGTCGGCAAGGATCTCGCCGACGCTCTTCGCCTTCACCGCCTCGACATAGGTGCTCTTGGCTGCTTCGGCCGCGGCGAGTTCGTTCGTCACGTCGGCGCGGCTGGAATAGCCCAGCACGCCCGTGGTCGCGGAGCTGATCAATGGCCAGGCTGGATAGGCGATGGTGTAGGCCAGTGCCCAGACGATGGTGGCGTAGAAGGTCCACAGCCACCAACGCGGCATCGGATTGTTGAGCTCGGTGATGCCGTCCCATTCATGTCCGGTGGTCTCGACGCCGGACAATTCGTCGATATGCTTTTCGCCCACAGATCAGTCCTCCTTGAGCGGAATTTGCGCAGCCCGTTCGGCCGCCTCGCGGCCACCGGGGCGAAGCGCGAAGATCACCGCGCCGATGAAGAAGGCGGTCATCGCCAGAAGCCCCCAGCTATCGGCGAAATGCCGCAACGTCGTGTAGTCCATGACAAATCTCCTAGCGGTAGCCGGTGGCGGGGTCGTAGGTCGAGAAGTCGACCAGCGTGCCGAGCATCTGCAGATAGGCGACCAGCGCATCCATCTCGGTCAGCGCCGCCGGATCGCCGTCGAAGTCGCCGAGCTTGGCCTTGGGATAGCGTGCCAGCACACCCGAGGTGTCAGCATTCGGGTCGGCCTGCGCCTTCATGTCGGCTTCGGCGCTGGCGATCATCTCGTCGCTGTAGGGCACACCGACGCGACGGTTGGCGATCAGGTCGTAGCTGACGTTCTTCACCGCAAGCGGTGTTTCCTTGAGGAAGGCGTAGCTCGGCATGACCGATTCCGGCACTACCGAGCGCGGCTCGACCAGATGCTGGACATGCCATTCGTTGGAGTAGCGGTTGCCGACACGGGCGAGGTCGGGGCCGGTACGCTTCGATCCCCACTGGAAGGGATGGTCGTACATCGACTCCGCCGCCAGGCTGTAGTGGCCGTAGCGCTCGACCTCGTCGCGGAACGGCCGGATCATCTGGCTATGGCAAGTGTAGCAGCCCTCGCGGATGTAGACGTTGCGGCCGGCTAGCTCCAGCGGCGAGTAGGGCCGCATGCCTTCGACCTTCTCGATGGTGTTCTCGAGATAGAACAGCGGCGTGATCTGGACGAGGCCGCCGATGCTGACGACCAGCAGCGTGCCGACCAGCAGCAGCGTCGCGTTCTTCTCGATTGTCTTGTGTTTGTCGAGCAGTGCCATGTCGGGCTCCTTACTGCGCAGGCTGGAGGGCTGGTACGGTGCCGGGCATCGGCTCTTCCTGGCGCAGGTGGCCGCGGATCGTCATGAAGACGTTGAAGGCCATCACCAGTGCGCCGGCGAGGTACATCAGGCCGCCAATGGTGCGGACGACGTAGTAGGGCACCATGGCCGCGACGCTTTCGGCGAAGGAATAGACCAGGAAACCCTGCTCGTCGTATTCACGCCACATCAGGCCCTGGCTGATGCCGGCGACCCACATCACGGCGGCGTAGACAACGATGCCGAGCGTGGCGAGCCAGAAGTGCCAGGTGACCATGCGCATCGAGTACAGCCGTTCGCGGCCCCACAGGCGCGGCACCAGGAAATAGATGGCGCCGAAGGTGATCATGCCGTTCCAGCCGAGCGCGCCGGAATGGACGTGCCCGATCGTCCACTCGGTGTAGTGGCTGAGCGAGTTGACCGCCTTGATCGACATCATCGGGCCTTCGAAGGTCGACATGCCGTAGAAGGCGATGGCCACGACCATCATGCGGACGATCGGATCGGTGCGGATCTTGTCCCAGGCGCCCGACAGCGTCATCAGGCCGTTGATCATGCCGCCCCAGGACGGCATCCACAGCATGATCGAAAACACCATGCCGAGCGTCTGCGCCCAGTCGGGCAAAGCGGTGTAGTGCAGGTGGTGCGGACCGGCCCAGATGTAGAGGAAGATCAGCGACCAGAAGTGGATGATCGACAGCCGGTAGGAATAGACCGGGCGGTCGACCTGCTTGGGCACGAAGTAATACATCATGCCGAGGAAGCCCGCGGTGAGGAAGAAGCCGACGGCGTTGTGGCCGTACCACCACTGCGTCAGCGCGTCCTGCACGCCCGAGAACAGCGAGTAGCTCTTCGAGCCGAGGAATGACGCCGGCACCGCCAGGTTGTTGACCACGTGCAGCATGGCGATGGTGATGATGAAGGCGAGGTAGAACCAGTTGGCCACATAGATATGCGGCTCCTTGCGGTTCAGGATCGTGCCGAGGAAGACGACGAGATAGGCGACCCAGACCACGGTCAGGAAGATGTCGACATACCACTCAGGCTCGGCATATTCGCGGCTCTGGGTGATGCCCAACAGGTAGCCGGTCGCCGCCATGACGATGAACAGCTGATAGCCCCAGAACACGTACCAGGCGAGATTCCCGCCGAAGAGCCGCGCCCGCGACGTGCGCTGGACGACATAGAACGAGGTCGCGATGAGCGCATTGCCGCCGAAGGCGAAGACCACGGCCGAGGTGTGCAGCGGGCGCAGCCGGCCGAAATTCAGCCAGGGCTCGATGTTGAGGTCGGGGAAGGCCAGCTGTGCGGCCACGATAACGCCGACCAGGAAGCCTGTGACACCCCAGAACACGGTGGCGATGACGCCGTAGCGTATCGGCCCATCCATATAGGGCGACTTGTCCTCGGCGAGGATATCGACCGGCGCGTAGTTGCCGGTGCGCAACAGGACGATGGCGCCAGCGACCAGGGCGAAAAACAGCACCCACATATGGGCGCCGAACTGGCTGTCCTGCGCGAAGGCGGCGCCGAGCAAGGCAGCAAAGGCCGCCAATGCCAGCAGGACGATTTCGTTTCCGTATTTCATGAGCGATCCCCGACGATGGTCGCGCGCCGGTGGTTCTCGCCGACGCCAGACCGGACACATCCACGACATCAGCTGCCCGCGCCTTGATCTGGATCAAGGTCAAGCAGGCCGCGGCGGATCAGCCTTGGCGTCAAAGGGGAACATCAAACAGCATGACCGCGTTCAACGACACGCAGACCGGATGGCACGATGACGCTGCGCGCGACGCGGTCGAGGTGATGCGTCGCGCCCATGCGGCCGAACTCGCTCTATGCGATCGTCTCGAAGAGATTGCCGATTCGTTGCCCAATGGCCTCGACCGCCGCAACTGCATCCTTGCGGCACGGGCGCTCGGCCAGACTATGGCGAAGATTCACCGCTTCGAGGAGCAGCGGATTTTCCCGCATTTTTGCGCGAGTCTGGGACACAGCGTCGAGGCGGCCGAAACAGTCGAGCGGCTGAAGAACGAGCATCTCGAAGATGAAGGCTCTGCTGCCGAGCTGCGCGACGCCTTGCGGTTTGCCGCCCGGCACGGTGTAGCTGATAACCCCGAGACGCTTGGCTTCATGCTGCGCGGGTATTTCGGCGCGGTACGCCGGCACGTCGCCTTCGAACGCGACCGTATCGTCGCGCATCTTGTGCCGCCGGGGTGACATCAGCCGCTCAAATGTTGGCGCGGCGTTCCAGCTTGCCGACGTCGAAGACGGTGACGTGGCGATTGTTCTCAACCGCGATCAGCCCGTCCTTGCGCAACTTGGTCAACTGACGGCTGACGGTTTCGATGGTCAGGCCCAGAAAGTCGGCGATGTCGGCGCGGGTCAGCGGCAGGTCGAAGCTGATCTCGCCATCGCTCTCAGCCTCGGGGTCGCCATGTCGCGCGATGAGGTGCAGGAAGGAGGCAACGCGCTCGGACGCGGTCTTGCGTCCCAGCGTCAGCATCCAGTCGCGCGCCTCATCGAGTTCGTTGAGCGCCTGCAGGTGCAGCCTATGACCAAGTTCCGGCGCTTGTGAGATCATCCGGTCGAGCGAGGTTTTTGGGAAGGCGCAGACGCGGACAGCCGTTGCGGCCTCTGCGGTGATCGAGCTCTCCCGCTTGAACGGCCGGCCGATGAAATCTGGGGCGAACTGCAGCCCGACGATCTGCTGGCGGCCATCAGGCAATGTCTTGGTCAGCTTGACGACACCGGCCAGCACGTTGGCGTAGCTGTCGATCGTATCGCTATCAGAAACCAGCACCGCGCCTGCTTCAACCTTGCGCTTGGTGGTGTGACGGCTGAGTTCGACCAGCTGTTCCGGCGTTAGCGCGCCGCAGACGCCGCGATGCCGCGCTTCGCAAGCGCGGCACAACACCGGTATCTCTGAATTGTGAATGTCCTGGCGAACGGCCATTTCTTCGTCCAGTACTCTGATTTGCTCAATCTAGGGACCACGGTGGGCAAAAGGAACCGTGTCATTGTGTCCGCACCGGAAAAGGGTTGATCCAAGTCAAGGCGAAGGTCGGAGCCTCTATAGCATCTTCTGATCGTTGATGGAGACGATCATGGACGGTACCCTCGTCGAAAGATACGCAGCACCCGTGCCGCGCTACACCAGCTACCCGACTGCGCCGCATTTCAATGCCGCGATCTCGGCCACGACTTATGGCAGCTGGCTGCGCGCGTTGCCCAAGGGCTCGGCCGCATCGCTCTATGTCCACATCCCCTATTGTGATCGGCTGTGCTGGTTCTGCGCCTGCCACACGAAACAAACACGGCGCTACGACCCCGTCGCTCGATACCTGACTGCTCTGAACGCCGAAATTGCCACGGTCGCTGCCCTATGCGGAAGCCGACTAAACATCAAGGCGGTGCATTTCGGTGGCGGTTCGCCGACAATGTTGACCGCCGATGATTTGATCTTGCTGGGGTGCAGGCTGCGCGAGAAATTCAGCTTCGCGCGCGACGCCGAGATCAGCGTCGAGATCGATCCCAACGACATGGATGAACCACGTTTCGATGCGCTGGCCGCGATCGGCATGACACGCGCCAGCCTTGGCGTGCAGGATTTCGATGAGCGGGTTCAAAAGACCATCAACCGCGAGCAGAGCTTCGAGCAGACGAAAGCCGTGGTCGATGCCGTCCGCGCACGCGGCGTGCGCTCGGTCAATCTCGACATGCTCTACGGCCTGCCGCACCAGACGCTCGACAGCATCGCTGCGACGACGGAAAAGCTGCTGTCGCTGCGGCCCGACCGCATCGCGCTGTTCGGCTACGCCCATGTGCCGTGGCTGAAGAAGCACCAGACGATGATCGATGATGCGCTGCTGCCCGACGCCGCGGCCCGGTTGGAGCAGTCGGCGGCGGCTATGCGGCTGATCCTCGAGGCCGGCTACGAGGCCGTCGGCATGGATCATTTCGCCTTGCCCGGGGACAGTCTGGCCGTGGCCGCCCGCGCGGGCACGCTGCGGCGCAACTTTCAGGGCTACACCACCGACCAGGCCGATGCACTGATCGGCCTCGGCGCCTCGTCGATCGGGCTGCTGCCGCATGGCTATGTCCAGAACATGCCGGCGACGGGCGAATATGAGCGCCGCGTGCTGGCGGGCGGCCTGGCGACTGTGCGCGGCTTCGCGTTGTCCAATGCCGACCGGATGCGCGGCTGGGTCATCGAACGGCTGATGTGCGACTTCGCCTTCTCGCGCTGCGAGTTGCTTTCCCGCTTCGGTGAGGCGGCGCGTGCTGTCATCGCCGAGGCCGAACTGCTGGCCGCCGGCGATCGCGATGGCGTCTTTGCCCGTTCGGGCAACCGTTTTGTCGTCACCGAACGCGGCAAGCCTTTCGTTCGATCGATCGCCGCCCATTTCGACGCCTATCTCGGCCAGGGCACAGCCCGCCATTCCGTAGCCGTCTGACAACAGGCACCGGCATTGGTGCGCCGCGTCAAATTCCTGTATCAAGCGCGTGCGAAGCGCACGGCGCGAACGGGATCTGGACCGGATGAATCTGACAGTTTTTGGCATTGGCTATGTTGGCCTGGTTCAGGCAGCGGTGTTGGCCGAGGTCGGGCATGACGTTGTCTGCGTCGATGTCGATGCGGCCAAGGTCGAGCGCTTGAACC
>NZ_JAFLWW010000001.1 GCF_018555685.1 Aminobacter anthyllidis | reverse complement strand
CGCCACCGCCGCCGCCGCCGCCGCCGCCGTTGTCGTCGTCATCATCGTCATCGTCATCGTCATCGTCGTCATCATCATCGTCGCCGTCGTCGCCGTCATCACCGTCGTCACCGTCGTCACCGTCGTCGCCACTATCGCCGTCGCTTCCGGTGCCTTCGTCGTCGCCGTCATTGTCACTGCCGGCCAGCACAGCCGCGATAAGCGACGTCGTCAGCGGTGGGCATTGTGCCAACTCGTCAGCCGACATGATGCTGCTGCGATTGAGCGCGATGCAGCACATTTCATAGTTGCTCTGGGAGAGTGGCTGGCATTGCGCGGCCGCCATACGCGGCCGAACATTGCTCTGGGCTGATGCGGGGAAAACAAAGCTGACTGCCGCAAGGGCCGAGGAAACCAGCAGAATCGTCTTGATCCTGCGTACGCAGGTTGGGTACGTCGTCATTTCTTCCTCCTAAGGGAAAAAATGCGCCCGTCCCCAAACTGGCGCTATGATCACGCGTTCCGATCTTCGGAAACACTTTGTTAATCATACAACCTTTTGAAATCGGTGCAAAGCCCGCCCGCATGGGTTGATTCATCTAGCTCTAATATGCTGTCTGCTAGTACCCATTGAGAGGGGGACAGCAGGTGAAAAAATTCGCGGCGATCTTTGCGATCGCCTTGATTTCCGCTGGCTGCAGCCAGTCAACCACTCCCGGTTCAAGCATGAGCACTGCCGGCTACGCCTTTGCGCCGCCGGCGGCAAACACCTTTTGCGCTAGACAACCCGGACTATGCAGCTCCGCCGGCAAGACCAAGACCATGTCTCTCACGGAGGCACGAATGAACGACCTCAAGAAGGTCAACGCCGCGGTCAACCAGCGCATCAAGCAGCGCGAGGACATCGCCACCACGGGACGCAACGACGACTGGCGACTGCCGACATCGGTAGGGGATTGCGAAGACATCGCCATCCTCAAGAAGAACGAGTTGCGCAAGCTCGGCTGGCCGGCCTCGACCCTGCTGCTGACAGTCGCCACCTATGGCGGCACCGGACACACGGTGTTGACGGTACGCACCGACAGCGGCGATCTCATTCTGGATAATCGCACCGGCGCCATCAGGAACTGGAAGAGCACGCCCTATCGCTATTTTGCGCGGCAGTCTCAGTCCGAAAGCGGCAGGTGGACGCGCATCGGCGCCTGAGCATTTCGACGAATACGACCACGACGTTCAATGCGGAAACGCGTTGTCCTCGACGATCTTCCAGATCTGCCGGTTGATATCCCTGATCGCCTCGATCGAGGCCGAGATGCGGTGCATCTCGTTGTCGTCGAGTTCTTCGTTCTTGCCGTAGCGGACGGTATCCTTGCTGTCGAAGATGCGCATCAGCTGGGTGCTGGCGCGCGTACCTGTCTCGTCGAACGAATAGATGCAATGGCTGTATTTGTTGCGCAGATTGCCCTGGTGGGTCAACTGATCGGCGACCGAAAGCACAGCATCGCGGCAGGCCTGTGGGGTCTTCGCCATCTTGGCGAGCCGCTCGACGAGATCGAGCCGCGCACGCGTCGTGTTCAACGTCAGGAAGATGATGATCGCCGTTTCCTTGTCGACCTTGGCAAGACCGGCGATCAGTGGAGCGCACCCCGTTTTGACCGGACATTCGGCATAGCCGATAAGGCATAGGCAAGCGCGGCGTTAGTCCTAGCCATGCGGCGAACTCCCGTCCCGAGGCCAACATTGAGGATCGGCAATGCTCGCCGACATGGCCGATGCGGTCATGACGCCGAAGCCGGGGATGGTCTCTAGCCGACGGCTCGTCTCGTCGGCTAGATGCCAGCGGGCGATCTCCACCTCGAGCCGTTTGATCCGCCCGGCCAGATCTTCCAGCGCTGTCACCAGCGGGGCGAGCGCGATCAGCATGAGGTCGGGAATGGAGTGGCTCTCCATCGCGCCATTGGCCGGGTTCAGCCTCATGACAACGTTTGCTGCACGCGAGACGCTACCACGTCACTCGTGCGTCGTTCTCCCTCACTCTCCCGCCGTTTGAGAAAGACTGCTACTGCTTCGGTGCGGTTGTGTACGCTGAGCTTGGTAATGATGTTGTGCAGGTGGCTATTGACCCTGCGCTCGGAAAGCCCGCGCGCCGCTGCAATGAGCTTGTTCTGCAGGCCACGGGCAACCATGGCCAGAGTCAGCAATTCGTCTTTCGTCAACTCGCTGAAATAGGCGGTGGCCTCGTCCTGAGCGACCTGCTGCTTTGGTGCAGGAGCTTCGAGTTTGACGATAGGCTCGGCATTCCCAGCGCGCCGCCGCTCGACGATCGGCTCGAATAGGGACCGTGGAAAATACTCGCCGCCCTGCAAAACCAGGAGCAACGCTGCCAACCAAACGTCGAGCTTGAGGTTCATCGGCAGGACGCCACGCACATTGCGTGCTATGAGCACTTCGCGGATCGATACTTCCTGCCTGCGGTCTTCCTGGATCAGCACTATCTGCGCTAACGGATGCAGGAGAGAGAGCAGCTCGGACTGGAATGCGATCTCCGCCAGTTGGTTGGCCTCGACCAGGATCAGCGACACAGGGGCATCAAAGCCCACGCAGGCGTCCGCCAGCGTCGGCACCTGATCGACGGTGATCCAGTGAAACTCGCGTTCGATCGCAAAGATCAGGCTCTCCGAGATGAAATCCGCCGTAGCAACGATCAGTAACGTCCTGCAGGTTCTTTGCGCGGAGCCGTCCGATCCGTTGGCGCGGCCTGCGCTGGGACTAGCCACTCGGTACATGAGGTCTCCCACCGAATACAGGTGCTGCTTGTTAAAGAACATTATTTGGTGATCGTACACTGCCTGTTTACGGCACGGTATAAGCAAAATTAGCTATCGGATGCTGTGATCTAGTCCCTCCGGTAGTATGCGAAGTCTAGGAGTGAACCCCGTTTCGCCGAGCAACCGGCGGCTGGAATGATGCGCTAAGACGATGAATTCTCGGGGCGTTTGAACTTCAGCGCTTAGTGTGGAGCGCGCAGCACCTTCGAACCCGGCCGACAGAATGGCCTGGACGGTTTCTGACAGGTTGTGGGTCTAGGCTTGGTCGCGTTTGAGGACTGACGCCGGGCCTAAAGGAAACGAACGCTGTGGTGATCAGGCGACATAGCTCGCTCTATCGAGCGTTTGGGGACATTTTTGCCCACACGGTGCGCTGCTTGAGACAGAAATGTCGATTCATTTGACGGCATTAGCTAGATCATCTCGCGAGCTCTAGCTCGCTAAATTGCTCAAACAGCCTAGCGCTAACTGTTGGCTTACAATTTCACGGCCACGGCCACAGACTTTGTTGGTTCCGCCACCATGGGCATGGCGTATCCGGGGCTTCAAAATTGAACATCCAATGCCGTTTAGAAACGGCATGACGTTCACGTCATTGTGAAGACTCCGAACCCCGCCCGCACAACAAGGGAGGTATCGGCCAGTCAATAACGATGCGGGATCAATGGCCACCAGTCCCCTCGGCCTGACGATCCAGCCAATTCCATCTTCAGTAGTGGAAAATAGACACAGCCCGCGTGACCCCAAGACCGTGTGAAAGATGAGAACGGTCCAGCGATCGCGGTCCTAACCAAGGACAAGACGATGTCTGATCGTAACAGCAACAATCTCAACGCGTTTGGCCTGCAGTTCATCGGCAACGAAATTGAACTGGGCGGCGACAGCGAGAACGAAAACAAGAACGAAAACGAGAACAAGAACGAATCCGAAAACGAGAATAAGAACGAAAACGAGAACAAGTCCGAGAACGAGAACGAAAATAAGAACGAGTCGGAAAACAAGAACGAGAACGAATCCAAGAACGAGAACGAGAACAAGTCCGAGAACGAAAACGAGAACAAGAACGAGTCCAAGAACGAGAACACCAACGAAAACAAGAACGAGACCAAGGTTGAAGTCGACGTCGACGTCGATGTCGAGCTCGACGGCCGTCTCGGCGACTACAAGGAAGACAACGATTTCGCCGACATCGACGGCAACATCAAGGGTGACGTCCTCTTCAGCAAGGACGGCGACGTCAATTACGATCCAGGCGACGACATCAACTTCAAGGACATCCTGAACGGCTCGCTGACCGGCGCCAACAGCAACGGCTTCGTCATCAACCAGACCGCCGACATGGTCGATAACGACAAGCTCGAAGAAGCCACCGTCAAGAACGACGGCGACTTCAAGCAAGAGTTCGACGCCAAGGGCGGCAGCGCCTCTGCTGAAGAAGGCATCAATGCCGACGGCGGCGGTGGCGGCGGCGGCGACGCCAAGGCCGGCGAAGCCGATGGCGGCGACGGCGGCGACGCCAAGGGCGGCGAAGCTGACGGCGGCAAGGGCGAAGGCGGCGACGCCGATAGCGACGCCGACGGCGGCGACGCCAAGGGCGACACCAAGGCCGATGGCGGCGACAGCAAGGGCGGCAGCGCCGACACCGACGCTGACGGCGGCAAGGGCGACGGCGGCAGGGGTGGCGACGGCGGCACCGGCCTCGGGCTCGGTCTCGGTCTCGGCCTCGGAGCTGGACTTGGCCTCGGCGCGGGCGACGGTGACTCGGGCGATGCCAAGGGCGATGGCGGCAATGCCAAGGCCGACAGCGGCGACGCCGATGCCGACTCCGGCAAGGCTGATGCTGGCAACGGTGGCGACATCGACGACACCGAAGGCGGCGACGCCAAGGGCGACGGCGGCGACGGCATCGACGCATTCGTGCCAATCCTTCCGATCCTGAACTTCGGTGAAGGTGGCGATGCCAAGGGCGACGGCGGCAATGCCGATGCCGACAGCGGACGCGGCGGCGACGCCGACTCCGGCAACGCTGACGCTGACAGCGGCGACGCCAAGGCTAATGCTGGCGATGCCAATGGCGATACCGGCGATGCTCTCGGCTTCGGCCTCGGCGCCGGCGTCGGTTACGGCGAAGGTGAAGGCGAAGGCGAAGGCAATGGCGGCGGCGGCGGCGGCGGCGGCGCAGGCACCGGTGGATCCGCAACGGCCGGCGCAGCAACTGGCGGCGCAAGCACCAGCGGTGGCGCATGGGCCTACGGCGACGGCGACGGCGGCAGCGCGCTGAGCGGTGCCTGGGCCGACGGCACCGGCGGAAACGCAACTGGCGGCGCAGCCTGGGCTGGCGGCGGCGGCGGCGGCGGCACGGTCGGCGCAGCGACTGGCGGAGCCGGTGGCGCGGGTGGCGCAGGCGGCAGCTGGGGATCGAGCAACGGCGACGACGGCTACGTCACTGGCGAAAGCAACGCCAGCGCCGACGCCATCATCGACACCAGTGCCTTCAACCAGCAGATCGTGATGGGTGCCAACCTGCAAGGCAATACGGTCGACATGACCGTCGTGGGTGGCAACTTCACCGAGACGCTGACAGGCGAAGACGACAACGCCTGATCGTCTGAAGCTGGTCGAATGATTTGCGACCAACAGCCAAACGAAACGGACTGCGCGGAGTTCTCCGCGCAGTCCTCAAATGCGACCGGCGGGAGCGCCTAGGCGCTGCCGTTCCGTTCGCAAAGGGCGGAGGCTAGGCAGATGAATTCCGTTTATTTGGACAAGGTCTCTGAAGCGATAGCCCATTTCGTCGGGCTGTTTGAGACGAACGTCGAGGAAGCGCGACAGAAGCAGGCCTACGATGGGTTCAGAGCGACCCAAAAGGCCGAAGAGCAGCTTCCGGATCCGCAAACCGTCGCCATCAAGGTCGACGCGTCCCACACCCTCAAGGATTTCGATCCGAATGTGCCGTATCTGGGGCTGAGGCCCGAGATCGAGCAGATCACGGTCTGGTCGAAGGTTGCTTTCGCCGCTCCTGACATACCGGTCCCCGACGGACCATTCCTCCACAATTTCACCCGCCTTCCCGACGGCACGACGGTCGGGTCGGGCGGCGTCGTCCTGCCTCAGATCGAGCCGCCAGGCGATTTGGCCGCCATCATCAATCAGGAAATCCGACTGTCCGACGACGACTATGTCGGTTTCGGCGGCAGCGGACTGAAGTTTACGCCGGCAGCGCTGGACAATAGCTCGCTGGACGAGTTGCAACAGGCCGCAGCCGACCTGTCGCCGATCGACGACCTGACACTACCAGGCACGACCGAAGACATGGCCACCTTCGTGACGACTGCCTCAGTGCGGCTCAACGCCTTCAGTGCCGACGGTCATGGCAATGCCGACGTTTTCACCACAAAGGGCGAAACCCTGGAAGGCACCTATCTCAACGGCCAGTTGGTCGACGAGGCCGACGTCCCCAAGATGGAGGACTACGTCAATTTCCTGAAGGATCAGGACGACGATGAGGAAGAAGCAGGGCCGGATGGCCCGCTCGACATCGACACTCCTCCTGATTCCAGCGATTTCATGGACGGATGGGGCGACGGCACGGTGAACCCGAGCGTCGAGATCACCACGGGCGGCAACACCGTCATCAACAACGCCGTGGTGGTCAACGAGTGGGTCACGGCAGAGGTCATGGCCGTCATGGGCGACCATATCTCGCTCAACGCGATCGTCCAGATCAACGGCACGTGCGATGTCGACAGCGTCGGCTCGGCGGTCGGCGGCTGGCCGTTCGATCCTGGTGGCGAAAACCAGAGCTTCAACATCGCGATGTTCAAGCACATCGACCCCTCCGCCGACAGCGGCGGCGAGGCCGCGCCTCCCCCTGCCGGTTTTCCGGCCTACTACGTGGTCACCGAAATTTCGGGCGACCTCATCATGATGAATTGGATCGAGCAGTATGCATTTGTCATGGACAATGACATTGTCATCGCCTCGTCATCCGGCGTGCAGTCGGTCGTTTCGACCGGCGACAACACCGCGTTCAACGGCCTTAGCCTGTACGAGTTGGGCAACTACTACGACCTCATCATTGTCGGCGGCAACGTCTACGATGCCAGCATCATCAGCCAGCTCAACCTGTTGATTGACAACGACATGATCGGTGCCGTCGACGGCTTCGAAACGACTGGTCAAGGCTCCGCCTCGACGGGCGGCAACCTGCTGTGGAACCAGGCGAGCATCATCAATGTCGGTGCTGGCACCACCGAGCCGTTGCCCGATGGCTACGACACGGCGGCAGGCGATCTCGCGGCGGGCAACAAGGAATTGCCGACTTCAATTCTTCAGGACGCCGCATTCGCCGGCATCGGCATACTGCGCGTGCTCTACATCTCCGGCGATATCTACAATCTGCAGTACATCAAGCAGACAACCGTGATGGGCGACAGCGACCAGGTTGCGCTTGCCATGAACCAGATGGTCGCCAACCCCGACGCGGAATGGACGATCACGACCGGCGGCAACCAGCTGGTCAACGACGCGACGATCGTCGACGTCGACGGCGCTTCCAAGATTTACGTCGGCGGCGACGCCTATTCCGACGAGATCCTGATCCAGGCCAACCTCGTCTCGAGCGAACCGGACCTGGGTGGGCAGGACCCCGACATACTCGTCAACGAAGCCGTCGCTTTCCTCGATGACGGCAGTGGCGACGACACCGGCGACGCTGCCCAAGGCAACAACATCACACCGCAAGCCGCAGATTCCGGATCGTCCGACGTCATGCAGCATATGCTGGGGTAAGCAGTTTTAGAGGGGCTCAGGATGAACGACGACCGCGATCAAGGCTGGAGTGCCTTTCAGAACGTACCGGACGACGGCGACAGCCAGGACAGTTCGCCGGCGCGTCCGCGTTCGCCCGAAATCAAGCCCGTCCCGCAAGCGAGATTGTCGCATGCCGTAGCTCCCCAGGAGCAGGCACTCGACCGGCTTGAGCGATACATCGATAACGTCGTCGGTGAACTGCACGACGCTGCCAGTGACACGCCTGCTGCATCGGTAGAGCGCGTATCGACCAGCGCTCCGGCTCCAAATCCTGCATCTCCCGCGGCCGCCTCAACGGCGCATGCGCAACAACCATCCGGAAGGCCGACTGAGCCTTCGATCATACCTCCGGAGCGGAACGCTACGGCTCAACGCCCCCCAGCGTCTGCCCCCGCCGAAGCACCGGGCACGCGGCCTCAACAGACCGCGCGTGCAACTCCGGAGGCACCCATTGCCGCGCCCCAACCTGAGGCCGCGGCTCCTCAGGCTGCGGCTCCTCAGGCTGCGGCTCCTCAGGCCAGATCAGCATCGAATGAGCCGCCACGCCCGACAGCCGCCACGGCTTCGGCGCCCGTGTCTCCCGACATGCGGGTAAGCGAGCCGCAAGGGCCGGCCAAGCCTGAAATGAAGGATACGTCGATGCCGGTCGGCAAGGTGATCGACGCCGACAATGGTCCGATCAGGGCAAGGGAAAAACTGCCCGAGGCCAAGGGCCCGAACGGCGGCGATATCGACAGTGGCGGCGTCTTCCACAAGCGCCTCGGACCGGTGGATTTCTCCGCCTCGCTCAAGACCGGTCTCAGTGTCGTCAAGCGCAACCTGTTGATCGTCATGCTGTTCACGCTGGCCAGCAACGTGCTGGTGCTCGCGATACCGCTCTATCTCTTCCAGATCTCCGATCGAGTACTGACCAGCCGCTCGGTCGACACGCTGGTCATGCTGACGATCGTGATTGTCGGCGCGGTGATCCTCCAGGCGATGTTCGACGCAATCCGTCGCTTCATCCTGATGCGGACCGCCGTCGAGGTTGCCGCCCAGCTTGGTGCGCCGATCCTGAGTGCTGCGGCGCGTGCCGCGCTCCACAGCAACGGCCGCGAATACCAGACGCTCGGCGACCTGGGGCAACTGCGCTCATTCCTTGTCTCGGGCACCTTGCTGTCGCTGCTGGATGCGCCGCTTGCTCCATTGTTCGTGCTTGCCGTGTTTCTTGTGCATCCGCATCTCGGCTTCATCGTCGTCACATCGGCGTTGCTGTTGCTCGTGATCACCATCATCAACCAGCGCTCGACGGCTGCCTCGTTCAGCGAAGCCAATTCGTTCCAGAGCAAGGCCAACCTGCATCTCGACTCGATGTCGCGGAATTCGCAGATCATCAACGCACTCGCCATGATCCCGGAGGCTGTCCGCATCTGGGGCAAGGACACAGCCGGCTCGCTCAGGGCGCAGGTCCTCGCACAGGACCGCAACATCGCTTTCGCCGCGATGTCCAAGGCAGTCCGGCTGCTGACCCAGGTCACCATGCTCGGCTGGGGTGCGTATCTCGCGCTCGATGGCCATCTGAGTGGCGGCATGGTGATCGCCGCCTCGATCATCGCCGGCCGTGCGCTAGGCCCGATCGAAGGCGCCATCGAGGGCTGGAACCAGGTTGTGCAGTCACGCTCCGCCTATGGCCGCATCGCCAGCCTGCTGCAGACGTCGCCGCTCAATTTCGAGCGGCTCAACCTTCCCCGCCCGGAAGGCCGGCTCGATGTCGAGCGGCTGCTGTTTGTGCCGCAAGGCACCAAGCGTGTCGTGCTCAACGGCATCACCTTCGCACTCGCTCCGGGCGACTCTCTTGCCATCATCGGCAATTCAGGCGCCGGCAAGACCACGCTCGGCAAGATGCTGGTTGGTTCGATCCTGCCGACTTCAGGCAATGTGCGCCTCGACCTGATGGACCTGCGCAACTGGGACCAGCGCCAGTTCGGCGAAAACATCGGCTACCTGCCCCAGGACGTCCAGCTGTTCCCGGCCTCGATCAAGGCAAATATCGGCCGCATGCGCGAGGATGCGACCGACGCCCAGATCTACGAGGCGGCCCAATTGGCGGACGTACACGAGATGATCGCCACCTTGCCGCATGGCTACGAAACCTTCGTCGCCGCCGATGGCGCACCACTATCGGGCGGCCAGAAGCAGCGCATCGCGCTCGCCCGCGCCTTCTTCGGCAATCCGCGCATGGTGGTACTGGACGAGCCGAATTCAAATCTCGACGCTGCCGGCGACGCAGCGCTTGCCCGTGCGCTTCAGCACGCGAAGGAAAACAAGATCACCGTCATCACCATCACGCAGCGGCCGGCACTGCTGCACAGCGTCGACAAGATCCTGCTGCTGGTCAACGGAACGGTGGCCTTGTTCGGTCAGCGACAGGACGTACTCCAGGCGCTTGCCCAACGCGGGTTGAGCATCGAGGGCGGCTCGTTCGGCCATCAGATTCCTTGAGGGGACAATGTCATGAGCGACACGGCAATCGTAAAGGTCCACGATCTCGAATGGTACGCCGATGTGCCGCGCTCGATCGGTAAGCAGACTAAGATCGGCCTGTTGCTCATCGTGCTCACCTTCGGCGGTTTCGGCACCTGGGCTCTCACCGCTCCGCTCGCCGCAGCCATCATCGCACAGGGTTCGTTCGCCGCCGCTGGCCAGAACAAGATCGTCCAGCATCTGGAAGGCGGCATCATCAAGGAACTGCTGGTCAGCGAAGGTGATCGCGTACGCTACGACCAGCCGCTGGTCCGCCTTGACGAAACGGCGGCGCAAGCCAGCGAGCGCCAGCTCTTCCTGCGCCAGGTACGCCTCGACGCCATCGCCGCACGGTTGAATGCCGAGATCAGCGGCGCGCCTGAAATCTCCTTCCCCAGCAACGTCAGCGACAACATCCAGGATCCGGAGATCAAGCCGATCGTCGACGGTCAGCAGCTGAATTTCACCGCCGCACGCGGCAAGCTTCAGAGCGAGATCGGGCTGTTGAAACAAAACATCGCCGCCTATCGCTACCGTGCCGAAGGCTATCAGCAACAGCACGATGCGGTGCAACGGCAGCTGGCTTTGATGAAGGAAGAATATACCGGCAAGAAGTCCCTGCTCGACAAGGGCCTGCTCAGGGCCACCGAAATAAAGGCGATCCAGCGCGCCATGGCCGATGCCGAGGGACAGATCGGTCGCCTCGCCGCCCAGGGTTCCGAGATCGGCGCCGAGATCATCAAGCTCGACCAGCAGATCAAGCAGACAGAGGAAGCCTACAAGCAGGTCGCGCTCGAGCAGTTGCAGAACCTTGAAGGCGACCTCGATACGATCCGCGAGCAGCTTCGCCAGGCCAAGAGCATCCTCAGCCGTGTGACCATCAACGCGCCTGTCGCTGGCACCATCGTGCGCATGTATTACCACACCGCCGGCGGCGTCATCGAAAGCGGTAAGCCCATCGTCGAGATCCTGCCGTCAGACGTGCCGTTGGTAATCGAGGCACTGATCTCTCGCACCGACATCGACAGTGTCCGTGTCGGCCAGAACGCGACGGTGCAACTCACCGCTCTCAATCGCCGCACCACGCCGGTGCTCGAGGGCCAGGTGATCTATGTGTCCGCCGACGCCCTGCCCGACACATCAGGTCCAGTGGCGCGCGAAGTCTATGTCGCTCGCGTTAGCCTGGCGCCGGACCAGATCGCGCGGGTTCATGGCTTCACGCCGACGCCCGGGATGCCGGCGGAGGTGCTGGTCCAGACCGAGGAGCGGACTTTCTTCAGGTATCTGACCAAGCCGATCGCCGACAGCATGTCGCGCGCATTCATGGAGCGCTGAACGAGGGGGAAGCCATGACGATGAGGGGGACACAAATGCAGGTCGACGTCATTACCGATCTCGATACGCTGGCGAAGCTGCAGCAGGACTGGGAACGCCTTTACAAGGCTGACCCGGAGGCGCAGTTCTTCACCTCGTGGAACTGGCTGGTGCCTTACATGCGCTTTTACAAGGGCGCCTGGTTCGTGCTCGCCGCGCGCCTCGGCAGCCCCGGATCACCCTATGTGGCGCTGATGCCGATGCGCATGCGCACCCGCATGAGCGGCAAGACCGGCCTGTTTTTCAACGAGATCAACATGGCCGGCAACAATGCCGCCGACTACACCGGCGCCATTTGCGATCCTGTCCATGCCGAAAAGGCGCTGCAGGCCTTCGGCCGCCATGTCGCCCAGATGGGTTGGGCGCGGCTCAACCTCGAAAACCTGCGCATGTCGCGCGAGCGCATATTCGCCTTCATCGGTCAGTTCTCCCGCGACATCTTTGCGATGCGCGAGTTCAGCCGCGTCAACGCGGCGGACAATGTCGACAACTGCCGCTGCTTTGCTGCCGCCCTGCCGGATACCTTCGACGGCTATCTCGACAATGTGCTCAGCACCAACACCAGGCAGAAGCTTCGACGCTTCCTGCGCAAGGTCGATGCGGGCGAGTTGCGCATCACCCGCGCCGACGCCGACACCTACGAGCGCGACATCGACACGCTGCTTGAGCTCTGGCGGGTGAAATGGGGCGCCCGCAAGGGCGATCGGCTGGCGGCCATCCTGCACAACAATCGCCGCGTGCTGCGAGACAGTTTCCGGGCTGGCACGCTGTTCCTGCCGGTCCTGTGGCAAGGCGACCGGCCGCTGGGCGCGCTTGCCATCTTCGTCGACCCGGTCAAGAAGGCCTTGCTGTTCTTCATGGCCGGCCGTGACGAGGCGGTGACCTCCATCCCCGCCGGCCTGATCTTGCATGGCCACTGCATCAAGCTGGCCATCGAAAACGGCTTCACGACCTATGATTTCCTGCGCGGCGACGAGCCCTACAAGTTCGCCTTCGGCGTAACCGAGAGCAAGATCAACTGCGCGATGATCCATACCAAGAGCGGCCGCAATAACGGTGACCGTCTCGATCCCCGCTCGCTCCACGGCATCTTCTCCGAGGTCACGCGCTTCCACCAGCAGGGCCAACTGGCGCGAGCGGAGAACGGTTACCGCCAGATCCTTGCCACCGACTCCAACCATTCCCGCGCGCTCTATGGCATCGGCCAGTTGCTGGCGGCCAAGGGCGACCACCGCGAAGCGTTGGCACACTTCCAAACGCTTGCAACCTCGGTACCGACGTCATCCAAGGCGTGGCTCAGAATGGGAATGGAACTGCAGGCATTGTCTCGGCACATCGAGGCAGCGGATGCGTTCCGCAAAGTGCTGTCGCTTGCGCCAGACTTCGCGGCCGCCGAGTTCTCGCTGGCCAAGAGCCTCGCCGCGCTTGACCGCAGCGAAGAAGCCATCGACACGCTGGAAGCGCTTCAACACAAACTCGAAGCGGCGTCGCGCGACGACACACTGCTGGTCAAGGCCAGGGCGATGCTGGCGCGCGTCAAGCGGGAAACCCGGCCAAGTTACATCATGCTCAACCCGCAGCCGAAGGTGGCACAACAGCTTGTCAGCGCGCTGTAAGCGGTTGATCAAAAGGTCGAGGGCAAATGCGGCCGGCGGCTACGCCTGCCGCCGCAGGAAACGCATCTCGTCAGCGTCGATGCCGACCATGTGGCTGGCCGCCGGATAGGCGCCGTTGGCGATGTCGGCGGCATATCCCTTGAACGCGGCAATCCGCTCCTGCTGGATACGATCATACTCGGCGGCAAGGTTGCGATAGACCTTGGCATGGGGTAGGTAGGCCACGATTGAGCCCGAGCACATCCTCGGCAAACAGATATTGCGCGTCGCAGCCGGCGCGCCCATCGAGACCAACACCAGCGAGGTTCGCTCCGCGGGACCTGTATCCATGATGCAAGACCGAAGTGGCCTCATGGCTTAAATTATTCGCAACGTAGGACAGCATGCTCTGGCTTAATCCTTCTACTCGCCTCAAATGAATAGTAATAACTGCCTTCGCGCTGCGCAAATAAAACGGCTTGGTCCTCAAAAGCTATGGCGTCACTGGCTCGCTCGGCAGCGACCGCAAGGCGGCAGACGACCGAGGGCCGAAGCTGCATCTCGAAGGCATCAGCGACAGCGCGTAACGAGGCAACAACATCGGCAGTCGAGGATCCGTACCCATGCCCACTGGAATGGCGCTTTCGACGGTAAGAAGGCCGCCCAAATGGTGACGGTCGAGGTGTTGTAACGTGAGGCGCGCTGCTTTGGCCGCTTTCATCTTTTCCGGCGGAAACACGCTGAGCTCTCGTCTATCGGCCGTCTGAAAATTTGCGCAAGAACACATGTCGCTTGGCATCTAATTGTAAGAATGTGTTAGTTTGGTTCGAGCGTCGCATTGATTGTGAGAATCGTGGGCGTCAGATTCTAAAATTAACTGCATCTGGGAGAACGTTCGGTTCCGGTTTGCTTGTGCAGAGATTTTCTCGGCAAGGCTACTGAAGCGCTCTCTGTTGCCGCACATCATGTGACCGCGCAACATTCGGAAAATCTCCGGACCTTCATGCTCGACCCCGGCCAGCAGGGCTGGGCGCAGGTGGAGTGATACGATCGGACGTGCCGGCGTAGGCAGGCTCTCCTGCTCTGCAGCAAGGATATCATCGAGATCCCTAATGATCACACAAGCACCCTAAAGCGCCAAAGTTCGAGATCGCGAGAGGGGTATCTCGGAACGCGTCGCATTAGCAGAAGCCGGGCAATATCGGATGGCGATGCCCAGGTTCTGATGCCGCGTTCGGCTTCGTCGTCGAGCAATCTTTCGGAGCTGCCCTGTGATATTGACGGAAAGGGGAGGGGAATTCGCTTCCGCCAGCATCTCGGAGTTGATCCCCGCAGAGAGGGGCATGTGATGCGCTGGAGCCTGGCGCCGAGGAACTGGACTATCCCTCCATGTTGGACTTTCCCAGGCCCCGGCTGCGGGGCTATGCGCGAGAGACCGTTTTTATGGTGATTTTCTATTTAAAATCAATAGCGTAACTTTTTGACGGCTCGATCGTCGGAGTTTGAGCGTCGTCAGAAAGTATTTGCTAGCGATTTCAGTGAGTTATATGCTGCTTAAACAATAGAGTGGGTTTTGTCACGCGCGACGGCGGTGATGCCCTGCACGAAATCGAAGACGCTTTCGGGTGGACGGCCTAGGGGAATACCAGCGACGCCCTAAGATCGTAAGGCTTCGGAGCGTGCTACAAGCTACGGGCCGAGCGCAGCGACTGCCTCGGCTACGATCGCTGCTGGTTCCTTGGCAGTATCCAGCCGGATCGATTGCCCATCGGCGGCAAGAGGTTCCAAGACTTGGAATTGGCTTTCAAGAAGGGAGGCCGGCGCAACGTGATCTCTGCGGGCAAGCAGCCTTGAATTGATCAGGTCTTTTGCCCCGTGCAGGAACAAAAACTGGACGTTCCCAGTAGCTGCATCAGGAAATCCCTGTAACTCCGCTTCAGGACCGAGCAGGCGATCACGGCCGGCTGCCCCGTTTCTGCGGTTGCCAGCACGACGCCGTCATGTGCCGGGTGCAGGAACTTGTTCGAATGCCAGGAGGCAGCGAGCTTGCCGGCTTCTGCCTCGCCGTCGCCGATGACGCAGGCGACGACGAGATCGGGATTGTCGAAAGCAGCATCGTACTGATGGCCTCTCGCACGTTCGCCGGTTGCGGGGCGACATCGAAGCCGTCGATACTGGCCGCGCCATCGTCCGCCCTGAGCCGAGTGGACAGGATTTTCGCCGCCGTTGTCTTGCCCGCCCCGTTCGAACCGAGCAGTGCAAAGATACTGCCGCGTGCCACGTCGAAGTCCACGCCGCGCAACACATGCAGTTCGTACGACTTCTCCAAGCCCCGCACGCGAATTGCCTGGACTTGCTGCTGTGTCATCGACCGCGAAACTACCGCACTCCCACGCCTGAACGGATCCCAAACTCATGCGGCGCGGGCTGCAAGTAGAGCGTGGAGGGCTTCTGGCTTTAGGTGCGTATACCGCTTCAGCATCTTCCAGTCCTTGTGCCCGGTAACGAGTGCAACTTGCTCGATTGTGAATCCGGCCTCGAAAAGTCGGCTTGTGCCTTCGTGTCGCAAGTCGTGGAAGTGAAGGTCGTGGATACTCAGGTCGGCGCATCCGCGACGAAAAGCTGTGCCGACTGATCTGCCATTGAATGGGAAAATCCGATCATCGTTGTTACTTCGGCAGGCGCGCTGCTCCTCCACGATGGCCCATGCGTCGTATCCGCATGCAGCGAAAAGCGGAATGCGCTGGTTGTTTCCCTGCTTGTTTCGGGGATCCTTCCGGTCACGGATGAGAAGCATCCGGGTGCGACATTCCAGATCCGACCAACGCACCGTGCAGATTTCCTCTTGGCGCATTGCGGTAGCAACAGCGAAGCGGATGATTCGGCCAATTGGCGCGATCTGACGCGGGTTTGCGTCGAAATGCGAGATCAACCGGTCAAGTTCATCCTGGGTCGGACGACGGTCGCGCTCCTGCCCTTTGCCAACCAGACCTAGCTGTTTCAAAGCAATGCGGGCGAGGTCTACGGCCTCGATTGTAACGGGTAGGCCGTGAACTGCGGCCGCGTGAGACAGAATGAGCTTGATAGTGCCAATGTCGATGCCGAGGGTAGCAGGGCCTGCACCTTTTGCCGCTCGATCGCGGCCGAACCGAATGAGCCGCTCGCGATCGAGCGCCGCCATGTTGCACTTTCCAAGCTGACGCTTCAGCATATCCAGAGTCGCAGCTTTCGAGCGTCGAGGGGGCTTGCCGACGTCACACATGTCGTCGATATGAAGGTCGATGAGATCGCCGAAGGTTTTGAGGCGCGCGATGCGCGACTGATTTGGCGTTTCGCCACGATCAATCTGGCGCTCCGCCTCAAGGGCCCAGCGTCGGGCATCGTCTCGCCGCAAGAAGGTCTCGCTGACGTAACGGCCCTTGCGACGAACTTGAACGCGCCAGGAGCCGGAATGGAGTTTTGTGAAACTGGCCATTTTTCGTGTGCGCTCCGTGTGCACTCAGCCGTCGAACGGTGGCGAAAAGCGTCGCAATGTGGCGTAAATTCGTGTGCACTCGGTGCGACCTAACTAACTGAGACTACTAAGAAAATGATGGAATATCAAGAACATAGACTGGCCATTGCGCCCATGATGGACTGGACTGACCGGCATTGCCGTTTCTTCCATCGCCAGCTGACGCGCAAGGCGCTGCTCTACACCGAAATGGTCGTAGCCGACGCGGTCATCCATGGCGCGCGTGAGCGGCTGCTCGGTTTCGACGCCTGCGAGCATCCCGTTGCCCTGCAACTGGGCGGCTCCGATCCCGCCAAGCTGGCAGAGGCCGCGCGCATCGGCGAGGCGTTTGGCTATGACGAGATCAACCTCAATGTCGGCTGCCCTTCGGACCGCGTGCAGTCGGGTACGTTCGGTGCCTGCCTGATGAAAACGCCCGGTCTCGTCGCCGAAGGCGTCGCGGCGATGAAGGATGCGGTGAAAATCCCGGTCACGGTCAAGTGCCGCATCGGCGTCGATGATCAGGATCCCGAGCCGGCGCTCGATGTGCTTGCCGATGGCGTCTTTGCAGCCGGTGCCGATGCGTTGTGGGTGCATGCCCGCAAGGCCTGGCTCGAGGGGCTGAGCCCCAAGGAAAACCGTGATATCCCGCCGCTCGACTACGCGCGCGTCTATCGCTTGAAGGCGAGGATTCCCGACCAGTTCATCGGCATCAATGGCGGCATCCTGACGCTCGAGGAAACGCGCGCGCATCTCCGGCATGTCGATGGTGTGATGCTTGGCCGCGCGGCCTACCACACACCTGGCGTTCTGACCGGTGTCGACGCGACGCTGCAAGAGGCAACGCCTCCAGATTTCGATTTCGCCGCGCTGATAGAGATCATGGCCGATTATGCCGGCAGGCATATCGCCGCCGGCGGACGTCTTGGCCATGTCAGCCGCCACATGGTCGGATTGTTCCATGGCCTCGCCGGCGCGCGGCGCTACCGCCAGATACTGTCGACCGACGCCAACAAGCCGGGTGCCGGGCCGCAGGTGCTGCGCGATGCCTTCGCCGCCGTCGACCTCACGAGCCGCAGCGAAGCAGCGTAGGCTCGACCAGCAATGTTGTGATCGCGGCCACTGGGCGCGTCCAACATTCAACACCAGCGGTCAGCCGCCCTCGCAGACGGGTGAATTCGAATCCGGGCGCGGGCGCCCGGGACGCCGAACGACCACGCGTCGTTGCGCCGAAGGGCACGTCCTCGCGTTCCAACCGGGCATTGCGGGCTGGCCTCGCCATTTGGTTTGTGTGATCATTTGGCCGGGAGCATTTTCGAGGAGGGGCGGTTTCATGTGCCGATTGCTTGGTCGGGCCATCGCGCATGGGAGCAGCGCTTGATGGAAACGCCGCAATTGCCGGCTTTGCGATCCTATCACTCCTGGATCGCCAACGAGACGCTGGAAGATTATTCGCTGCGCTATGCGGCGCGGTCGTTTCGCCGCTGGTCTCCCTTCGTCATTGCCAACACGGCGCTTGGCGGAATCTCGTTTCTGGCCCTGGAAGCAATCGGCGGCGCGATCACGCTCAGCTATGGCTTCGCCAATGCCTTTCCCGCCATCCTTGTGACCTGCCTGTTTATTTTCCTGACAAGCCTGCCGATTGCCTATTATTCCAGCCGCTACAACATCGACATGGACCTGCTTACCCGAGGTGCGGGTTTTGGTTATGTCGGCTCGACCATCACCTCGCTGATCTACGCTACATTCACCTTCATATTCTTCGCCCTCGAAGGGGTGATCATGGCGCAGGCGCTCAACCTGTTTGCCGATGTGCCGCTGGTGTTGGGCTATGTCATCTCCTCGGTGGTCATCATCCCGATCACGTTCATGGGCGTGACACTGATCAGCAAGCTCCAGCTCCTGTCGCAGCCGATCTGGATCGCCATGCATCTGGCGCCGTTCGCCTACATCCTGTTTGCTCATCCCGACACGCTCGACGAATGGGCGGCTTTCGTTGGCAGCGATATCGTGGGTGAGGGGTTCAACTTCCTCGCATTCGGCTCGGCCATTGGCGTTTTGTGCGCGCTGTCGATCCAGATCGGTGAGCAGGTCGACTATCTGCGCTTCCTGCCCGACAAGACCCGCGAGAACCGTTTCCGCTGGTGGGCGGCGGTGATTGCCGCAGGCCCGGGCTGGATCATCGTCGGCGGCTTCAAGATTTTGTGCGGCAGCCTGCTGGCGGTGCTCGCTATCCAGGCAGGCCTGTCGCGCTCGACTGCGCTCGAACCCATCCACATGTACATCATCGCCTACGAGTATGTGAGCGCCGATCCGCGCGTCGTGCTCGCCCTGGCCGCGATCTTCGTGCTGATCTCGCAGGTCAAGATCAACGTCACCAATGCCTATGCCGGCTCGCTGGCATGGTCCAATTTCTTCTCGCGCGTCACCCACTACCATCCCGGGCGGGTCGTCTGGCTGGTGTTCAACATCCTGATCTCGCTGCTCTTGATGCTGCTCGGCATCTTCCAGACGCTGGAGCTGGTGCTGGCGGTCTATTCGATCATCGCAGCCGCCTGGATCGGCTCGATCTTCGCAGACCTCGCCATCCTGAAGCCGCTTCGGGTCAGTCCGGCGTTTCCCGAGTTCAAGCGCGCCTATCTCTACAATTTCAATCCCGTCGGCTGCGGTTCAATGGCGTTGGCGTCGTTCGTCGCCTTGTTGTGCTTCTCCGGTACCTCAGGCGTCATGGCGCAGGCCTATGCCGCGCCGATCGCCTTTGTCACGGCACTCACAAGTGCGGTGGCAATCGGTGTTGCGACCAAGGGGCGATACTATCTGGCGCGCCAACCAGTCCAGTTGCCGGCAACCATACCGGACGCCAATTTGTGCGCTATCTGCGGCGTCACCTACGAACGTTCCGACATGGTGCATTGCACCTTCTACGAGCAGCCGATCTGCTCGTTGTGCTGCAGCCTCGATTCCCATTGTCACGACGTGTGCAAGGCACCGGTCGGTGTTCTGGAAACATCGCGGTCGCGGTATTTCGGGCGGGCGCTGCCTCACATACGCGACAAGATCGCCCCTCATATGGGACAGCGTCTGCTCAAGGTGGTAGGTGTCTTGTTTACCTTGGCGGTGATTACGGGCGGCGTGTTCCTGCTTACCTTTCGGCTCATCGAGCCGGGGTCGGAACAGCCACATCTGGCCAGCGGCCCGCTGCTCCTGCGGGTCTTCCTCGCGCTGCTGCCGCTGCTGGGTATCGGCGCATGGTGGATCGTGCTGTCGCAGGAGAGCCGCGAACTTGCCGAGCGCGATCTTGTCGCCTCGCTGGAAAAGTTGCGGCAGACCCAAAGGGACCTGGCGAGCAACGAGCGCCTTGCCGCCATCGGCCAGATCACGGCAACCGTCAGCCACGAGCTGCGCAACCCGCTGGGCACGTTGGTAACGTCAGCCGACGTGTTGCGCCGCTCGCTGAAGAACGCCGACGAACCAGTGCTCAACGAGTTGCAACGGCTGCAGCGCAACGCCTGGCGCTGCGTGCGGATCATCGAGGACCTGCTGGATTTCTCGCGCAAGCACGCTTTGGTCGTCACGCCGATCCTGATCGACCGATGGGTGGCCCAGCATGTCGCCGAGCAGGACGCCACGCGGCCGATACAGCTGGATCTCGCCGCCGGATGCAGAGTATCGGCCGACGGCGAGCGGTTGCGGCAGGCGTTCTCCAACGTCCTGGCCAATGCGCTGCAGGCTTGCGAGACGGCGGATGACGCGGCGATTGTTGTCTCCACGCGTTGCGAAGGCGATAACGCCATCATCTGCGTTGCCGACAATGGCGCCGGCATGTCGCGCGAGACGGCGGCACGGGTGTTCGAGCCGCTGTTCAGCACCAAGGCGTTCGGCGTCGGATTGGGCATGCCGCTGGTCAAGCGCATCGTCGAGCAACATGGCGGCTCGGTGCTGATCGACAGCGAGCAAGGCGCTGGCACGCGCGTATCTATCGTGCTGCCGCGGGCAGGCGCTGGTTCGTCATGACCGACCAGACAGACCTGCAGACTGATTTCATCGGCGACGATGTCGTCCCGCACGGAGCGGACCCGGTCGAGAAGAAGAGGGTCCTCATCGTCGACGATGACGAGGACTTTGCCGCGAGCCTCGCCGGATTGCTTGAACTTGAAGGCTACCAGGCGATCATCGCGCATGATCCGTTGTCGGCGCAGCGCGCGCTGGCCTTGCACCAGCCGGCGGTTGCCCTTGTCGACGTGCGGTTGGGTGTCGGCAATGGCGTCGAACTGGTCCGGGCTTTTCGTCAGCAAAGCCCCGATCTCGTTTGTCTCATGGTCACGGCCTATGCCTCGGTCGAGACGGCGGTGGAGGCGTTGCAGGCCGGCGCCTATGACTATTTGTGCAAGCCTTTCTACAGCGCCGACCTGTTGGCGACCCTGGAGCGCTGCTTCGAGCGCACCCGCCTGATGGAAGAAAAGCGCCTGGTCGCCGAGCGACTTGGCCAGATGCAGCGCATCGAGGCGATGGGGCAGCTGACCGGTGGCATCGCACACGATTTCAACAACATCCTGGCTGTCCTGCTGGGCAATCTGCGCTGGCTGCAGGAGCATGTGCGGACCGAGCCCCAGCTGGCGCAGATGGTCGACGATGCGCTGGATGCGGTGAAGGCGGGTACGGATCTGACGACGCGCCTGCTCAATTTCGGCCGGCAGGAGGGAGGCGATACGGTCCGCGTCGACCTGGGCAAAGCGCTGCCGGACCTGATGCGCGTATTGGGCCGGACGCTGGACGACAAGGTCAGCCTCTCGCTGGAATTGGCGGACGACCTGCATGAGGTGGAGGTTCATCCGACCCAGTTGGAAACCAGCCTGCTCAATCTTGCGCTCAACGCACGCGATGCGATGCCCGACGGCGGCAAGCTTCGGTTCGAGGCCTGCAACTTTGTCGTCCGGCCCGACGACGCCCGCGTCGCCTCGGGCCTGTTGCCCGGTCAGTATGTCGTCATTTCGGTCATCGACACCGGACACGGCATGCCGGTTGCGGTGCGCCGCCGGGCGCTCGAACCGCTGTTCAGCACCAAGCCTGCGGGGAAAGGCAGTGGTCTCGGCCTGCCGATGGTCGATGGGTTCGTGCGCCAGTCAGGCGGCCGCCTCGGCATTTCCAGCAAGCCGGACGAGGGCACCCGGATCAACCTCTATCTGCCGCGCGCGCCTTAGTCCCGGCCCTGAGGGGCGAACATGTAGCCGACGCCGCGAATGGTCTTGATGAGCTGCGTGTCGCGCGCATTGTCGTGCAACTTGCGGCGTATCTTGCCGATCAGCACGTCGATGCTGCGGTCATAGGGCGTCCAGTTGCGGTTGGCGACGATGTCGAGGATCTGCTCGCGCGACAGTATGCGGCCGCGCCGTTCGACCAGCGCAGACAGGATCTGGAATTCCTGGCTGGTAAGCCGCACGTTTTCGCCGTTCGGCGACGACAGCTTGTAACGCGCTGGATCGAGCCGCCAACCATCGAAACAGACGGCAGCCGAGCGATCGGCCTCAGCCGGTTCGGGCAGGTTGATGCGCTTGGCAAAGCGTCGCATCACCGTCCGCACGCGCGCCAGAAGCTCGCGCGGCTCGAAAGGCTTGGTGATGTAGTCGTCGGCTCCCAATTCGAGGCAGACGACCTTGTCGATTGTAGTGTTCTTGCCCGAAAGCATGATCAGCGGCAGGTCGTATTGCGAGCGCATACTGCGTGCCAGGGTTACGCCGTCCTCACCGACAGGAAAACCGAGATCGAGGATGACGAGATCGAACGCCTCATCGGCCAGCGCGCGCCGCATCGAACGCCCGTCATGGGCACTGACGATGGCGTAACTTTCGCTCGTCAGGAATTTTTCCAGAAAGCTGCACAGCCGACGATCGTCATCGACAATGAGAATGCGTGATTTGGGGTCGGCAACTGTCATGGCCGCTACGATAATCGCAATTCGTGGGCCCGGTCGAGACGGGAAGGTGGCCATTGGTCGCGGTCAGCGTCGCTTGTCCGCGCGCGGACGGCGGCTGGCATCAGCCGCCTGTCGGTGGGTCTCTCTAACAATCTGAAAGTTATATCTAAAATTTCGGGGTTGTTGCGTTTGGCGGGCACTGACACAAGCCGTTTGGTTACAAAAAATTACATGGCAGGCAGGTTTCCGATGCATGGCGATTACAAGCCGCACCTAGCTTGGCCTCGCACGGCTGTGTCGGGTTGCATCGCGTTACTCGGCGCAAGGACGAGGAAGGCGCGCAAGCCAACCCTCCTACAAAGCCGGCAATTGAGGAGGAACAGCCCAATGCCACAGACAGTATTTTCAGTCGATTTGAACAAAGCGCCGGAAGATCATGCCATCAAGACGCACAACCGGTGGCACCCGGACATTCCGATGGTGGACCACCTCAAGCCGGGACACACTTACCGGGTGGAATGCCACGACTGGACGGGAGGCCAGATCGGCAACAACAACAGCGCCAACGACGTCCGCGACGTCGACCTGACGCGTGTCCACTATCTCAGCGGCCCGTTCGGCGTCGATGGAGCGGAGCCAGGCGACCTGCTGGTTGTCGATATCCTCGATCTCGGCGCCAAGCCCGACTCGGAATGGGGCTTCAACGGCCTGTTCGCCAAGGAAAACGGCGGCGGCTTCCTGACCGAGCATTACCCCGAGGCCAGCAAATCCTGCTGGGATTTCCATGGCATCTACACGACGTCGCGTCACATCCCTGGCGTGCGTTACCCCGGCATCATCCATCCCGGCCTGATCGGCTGCCTGCCGGACCACAAGCTGCTTGCCGAAGCCAACCGTCGTGAAGCCGAGCTGGTGGCGACCGATCCCGGCCGCGTGCCGCCGCTGGCAGCCTTGCCCTATTCCGATACGGCGCTGATGGGCCAGATGAAGGGTGATGCGGCGAGGAAAGCCGCAGCGGAGGCCTGGCGCACGGTTCCGCCGCGCGAACATGGCGGCAACTGCGACATCAAGAACCTGTCGCGTGGTTCGAAGGTCTACTTCCCGGTCTATGTGAAGGGTGGCGGTCTCTCGATGGGCGACATCCACTTCTCGCAGGGCGATGGCGAAATCACCTTCTGCGGCGCCATCGAGATGGCCGGTTGGGTCGACATCAGCGTCGACGTCATCAAGGGCGGCATGGCGAAATACGGTGTCATCAACCCGATCTTCAAGCCAAGCCCGATCGACCCGCATTTTGACGACTACCTCATCTTCGAGGGCATCTCGGTCGATGAGCACACGGGCGAGCAGTATTACCTCGACGCCCATGTCGCTTATCGCCGGGCCTGTCTCAACGCCATCGAGTACCTCAAGAAGTTCGGCTACTCCGGCGAGCAGGCCTACATGATCCTGGGCACCGCTCCTGTCGAAGGACGGATTGCCGGCATCGTCGACATACCCAATGTCTGCGCCACCTTGGCCATTCCGACGGCGATCTTCGACTTCGACATCAATCCCAACGCCCATGGACCCAAGAAGCAGGACTTCAAGGCCGACGTCGCCAAGACGACCTGATCAGGCTGCAACAGAACAACCAAGGCGACGGTCAGGAGCATTCCTGGCCGGCGCTTTCCTGGGAGGGGATTTCATGCTGCTCGGATTTGCATTGCTTTATGTCGGCGCCGTCCTGTTCCTGAACGGGCTTTGGCTGCTCGGGAAAATCGAGGACCGGGAAATCGTCGTCATCAACGTCGTCTCCGGCGTCGTGACGCTGTGCGCGTCACTCGCCTGGGCGTTCGGACCCAATGCCGACGCTGCGTCCATCAAGGGTGCGGCGCTGACGATCCTGTTTTCGACGACCTATTTTTGGGTGGCCTATAATAGGGTGGTGAAGGTGGACGGACGCGGTCTCGGCTGGTTCAGCCTGTTCGTCGCCATCACCACGGTTCCTGTCGCGGTACAGGGGCTTTCCACCGCCCAGACGTCGACCGATTTCTGGCTGGCGTCCAACTGGGTGATCTGGGGCGTGCTGTGGTTCCTGTATTTTCTGCTTCTGGCGCTGCAGCGGCCGATCCTGCGGCTGACGGCGATCGTGACACTGCTTGCAGGTATCGTCACCGGCTGGCTGCCCGGATTTCTTCTGCTGGACGGCAAGCTGTGATGCCGGCGCGCCTGGTCGGGCTGTAGCCCGGCGTGGCCGCTTGCGGGCGGGCGAGGGTTGTTTTGCCCGCCAGATTATTTCTCCTGATGCTTTTTGGAGGCTGTTTATGCCGCTCTACAACTATGTTTGCGACGATTGCGGACCGTTTGAAGAATGGGTGTCGATGCAGGACGCACTCAGCGCGTGCGCATGTCCGCAATGCGAGGAACAGAGCAACCGGGACGTTGCAGCTCCGCGCCTCAGCCTGATGAACGGCAAATTGCGCCGTGCACTGGCGCGTTCAGAGGCCAGCGGCACCGAACCGAAAGTGGTGAAGAAGGCGCACCTCAATGGTTGCGGTTGCGCCCTGTGCAAGATCGGCAACAAGCCGACGCCGACCCGCAAGAAATGGTCGATCGGCCACTAGGGGAGAACCTAGTCGCGCAGGATCATCCTGTCGCCGCGCACGTCGAAGCCCGACAGCGAGCCGATGAAATTCATGCCGAGCAGGCTTTGCTCGAGCCCCTGGTCGGCGACGAGCATCGGCAGGTTCTTGCGTTCGATGGCGCCGAGCTGAACGGTGGCAGCCGTGACCCGCGCCGCATGCGCAATGCCATTGGCGGTCGAGACAGGCATTGTGAAGCTCAGGCTTTCAAGATCGAAACCGGCGCGGCGGGCATCGGCCACCGTCAGCACGGTGGTGGTGGCGCCCGTGTCGACCATGACATCGATGGTCTGGCCGTTGACCTGCATGCGCGCGCCAAAATGTCCGTTGGTCAGTTTGTCCAAGGTGACTGTCGCGCGGCCGTCGCCATCCAGTGCCGACATCGGGCTTCCGGGCACGAGGCCGGCGGAGATGCGGCTGGCGACATCCTGCAGTTCGTAGCGATACTGATAGCCCGCGACAAACACCAGCACGATCACCACCCAAAGGGCGAGGCTGCGCACCGTGTCGCCGAGGCGCGTGCCGCGCCGCAGGATGCCGGCACCGATGACCAGCAAGAGCGCGCCGATGTAGATCAGCTGGCCAAAGCTGTCATTGTTGAGACCAAGCGTTTCGCCGGACGAATGGTTGAACAGCAAAAGAAGCAGTCCGCCGCCGAGCACGGCAATGGCGACCCAATAAAGCCGGCTCATGTCTGTCTGGTATCCTCAGTTGGATGCGTTTTCGCGGGACATGCGCGAACGGCGGGTCTCGCGGCGGGGCTTGCGCTCGATGGTTGCGAGGCGGGCGGGCAAGGTTGCCATGACGGCGCGGCGCGTCTCGGGTGTCATGCTAAGCCAGGCGCCGACCTCGTCACGGGTGCGGCCGCAGCCGAAGCAATAGCCGGTCGTATCGTCGATCGAGCACAGCATGATGCAAGGGGATTCAATAGCGGTCATCGCGTCGTCCATGGCGGATAAGCTTTTGCGCTGATGTATACACTGCGCCAGCCACAGATGATGTAGCCTGCGCGTCATTGCAAGCGCTATCCCGCGACGTCACGTCTCGCCGCCTCATCGCCATCTCACGATTGTTTTCGCTCGTTGAGGCGGCTATGCCGCGCATGACGATGATGAACGGCAGGCCTCCCCGATGACCAGCGCTTCCCCCTTTGACGATTTCCGCAACCTGTTTGCGCATCTGCCCGAGGGCGATGTCGCCCAGGCAGGCAAGGTTTGGGCGCTGTTTGCCAAGGCCGACAAGCCGAAAGGCTCGCTCGGTCGCATCGAGGATATCGCAGCCTGGCTTGCCCGCTGGACGGGCCGCGCGCCGCCCTCCGTGCTCAAGCCGATGGTCGCCATCTTCGCCGGGAATCACGGTGTCGCGGCACAGGGTGTGTCGCCACGGGCAATGGAGGCCACGGCCCAGCGGGTCGAGCTGTGCGCCGCAGGCGGCGCTGCGATCAACCAGATCTGCCTTGCCAACGACCTTGGCCTGAAAGTGCTCGATCTGGCGCTGCACCTGCCGACATCAGACATTACCATCGAGCCGGCGCTCGACGAGCGCGGCTGCGCTGCCACCATGGCCTTCGGCATGGAAGCGATCGCCGGCGGCAGCGATTTGTTCTGCATCGGCGACCTCGGCGTCGCCAACACCACCATTGCCGCCGCTCTTTGCGCGGCACTGTTCGGCGGCAAGGGCGCCGACTGGGTGGGGCCGGGTTCCGGCGCTGACGCTGCCATGCAGGCCCGCAAGGCTGCAGTGGTCGACCGGGCGCTGGCGCTGCATGGCCCTCATATCAAGGACCCGTTCGAAGCCTTGCGCCGGGTCGGCGGGCGCGAATTCGCCGCCATCGCGGGTGCCATCCTTGCGGCGCGCATGGAAAAAATCCCGGTGCTGCTCGACGGCTTCGCAACGACCGCAGCCGCTGCCGTGCTTTACGCCGTCGACCGGACCGCACTCGACCATTGCATGTTCTCGCACGTCTCGACCGAGCCGGGCCATGCCCGCTTGCTGGCCAAGCTCGGCGCGCGGCCCTTGCTCGGGCTTGGAATCGATCACGGCGAGGCGGTTGGCGCCGGGCTTGCCGCTGGATTGGTCAAGACCGCAGCGCAGATCAGTTCGGGAATGGCGGCGGCGATCCGCTGATCTAGCGACGGCCGGCGGCACTGCGCGGCGTCGCCGAAGGCAGGTCGTCGAGCACGCGGGCAGCGGGGAAGATCGCAATTGCCTCGGTGCCCTCGCGCAACTTCGAGCGCAGTTCGAACTCGCCGCCATGAAGGGCAAGAAGGCCCTGGACGATAGGCAGGCCAAGGCCGGTTCCCTGTTCGGCGCTCTTGATGGCAATCGAGCCCTGGCCAAAAGCCGACAGCACGACGGGTATTTCGTCGGCGGGAATGCCCGGACCCTTGTCCTTGACCGAGATGTACTGACCGCCGCCGGCGGTCCAGCCGACGCGGACGCGGATTTCGCTGCCCGTCGGCGAAAACTTGATGGCGTTGGACAAAAGGTTGAGCGTTACCTGGCGGATGGCGCGCTCGTCGCCGAGAAGGCGTGGCAGCGACGGCTCGAACTGCTCGACGATCTTGAGATCCTTGTTGCGCGCCTTGAGCTCCATCATGTGGCAACAATCCTCGACCACCGAGAGTAGCATCAACGGCTCCTCGTTGAGCTGGTAGCGGCCGGCCTCGATGCGCGACAGGTCGAGGATCTCGTTGATGAGGTCGAGCAAATGTTGACCGGACTGGTGGATGTCGCGGGAGTATTCCCGATAGGTCGGGCTGTTGATCGGGCCAAGCACCTCGCTGGCCATGACTTCCGAAAAGCCCAGGATGGCGTTGAGCGGGGTGCGCAGTTCATGGCTCATCGTGGCCAGGAAGCGCGACTTGGCGAGATTGGCGTCTTCGGCGCGGCGGCGGGCCTCGTCCGACATTGACTTTGCCGTTTCCAGTTCGGCAATCAGCGCGTCCATTTCTGACCGGGCGGCCATCAGCAGCAGCGCCGACCGCTTCTTGATCCCGGCGACGAGCGAAAAGAACGGCAAGGCGGCGACCAACAGCGCGACCATGACCATGCCAAGCGGCTCGGACAGCTTGACGCCGAAGGCGGCATAGGCGGCGACGGGAACGACGAAGGTCGCGGCCAGTGCACCGCGCAGCGACGATGCCACGATCGCGGTCGCGGCCATGGCAACGAGCAGGAAGGCGCCTTTGACGATGGACAGCAGGCCGGGTTCGCAGGCGGCACAGGTCATGGCGGCCAGATAGGCCCAGGCGAGGCCGGTGACGAAATGGCCAATGAGGAAATTGCGCCGGATGGCCGATGGCGTCATCGCCGCAGGCGCTGCCTCGTCGGCGCGACGGGCAAGCAGCGCCAGCCCGACATAACCCATCATGGCGACAAGCGACCATTTGAGGATGGCATCGTCTGCGCCGAGCAAAAGGCCGATGCCGGCGAAGATGACGACCAGAAGCGGCAGGGTAACAGAATTGGCCCTGATCGAGCGGGCGTGCAGCTTCAGCAACTCGCGGTCGAACGCCAACCCGCCCGGCTGCTGGGCCAATTGATCGCGTGTCTTGCGCACAGCACGAGCGACATCGCTGTTGCGATGGCGTTTCCTGCGGTCCACAATGATCTTGTCCGCCGTGTTAGAGCGTTGCAACGGCATGTGATAATTCAGTTTTCGCGCGCGCTTAATCTCAAGTCTGCACGCTACGTCCGAATGATTAAGGGATTGTTTGCCATATGAGCCGTTCGTGGTCGGGCAGGCCGCGACAGCGGTATTTCAGGCGCCCGCGCAGCCGTTGGCGCAAGTTTCTCGACTATGCGTTGGCAGCTGCCGTGCTCGGACTGCTGATCCTCGTTTCGGCGCGTCTCGACAGGGTGGAAACGCGCAAGACTGAGGGCGTGGCCGTCGTCAACGACGGTGATTCGATCACGCTGGGCACCGAGCGCATCCGCCTGCGCGGCATTGACGCGCCGGAATATTCCCAGATTTGCAGGAAAGACGGCGTTGAGTACCCCTGCGGCCGCCGCTCGCGTGAGGCGCTGTCGAAACTTGTCGCCGGGCGCCAGGTGACCTGCGCTGGCTGGGAGCGGGACAAGTACGGCCGGTTTCTTGGCGAATGCACGGCTGCCGGAACCGATCTCAACCGTTCGCAGGTGGAGGCCGGCTGGGCGGTTGCCTATGGCGGCTACGAAGCCGAGGAAGCTGCCGCGCGCCTCGGCCGAAAAGGTCTTTGGGCCGGCGATTTCGACCGTCCCCGCGACTGGCGCAACATGCATGGCGACATGGCTGAAATCGAACACGGCGGCTATGGGCGCATACTCAACTGGTTGCGGGAAATCTTTCGATTCTCGTAGCTTGCGGCTTATGCTTGCAAAGTCGGGACAAGTCTGAGGAGGCAGAAATGAAGCTGTTTGACGGGGGGCGGGCGCCGAACCCGAGGCGCGTGCGCGTATTCCTGGCCGAAAAAGGCATCGATGTTCCCAAGGTTTCCGTCGACATGGGCGCGATGGAGCACAAGAAGGCGGACGTTTCCTCGCGTAATCCGCTGCAGCGGCTGCCGGTGCTGGAGCTCGACGACGGCACCATCCTCACCGAAACCGTCGCAATCTGCCGGTATTTCGAAGAGCTTCAGCCCGAGCCGGCTTTGTTCGGACGCGGCGCGCTCGGCAAGGCCAAGGTCGAGATGTGGCAGCGGCGGATCGAGCAAAACCTGTTCCAGCCGGTATCCTTCGCCTTCCGTCATATCCACCCGGCGATGAGGGAATGGGAAATTCCGCAGGTGCCCGAATGGGGCGAGGCAAACAAACCAAAGGCCATCGAGTTCCTGGCTCTGCTCGACACGGAACTTGCCTTGCGTGAATTCGCCGCCGGAGACGAGTATTCCATCGCTGACATCACCGGGCTTTGCGCTCTCGACTTCATGAAACCGGCGAAGATCGTGATGCCGGATGAGTTCTCCAACGTCCGACGCTGGCATCAGGCACTGGCAACCCGCCCGAGTGCCTCGGCCTGACAATGTCCGTTGAACTCGACAGCCTTGTTGCCGAGATCAAGGCGTGCCGCATCTGCGTCGAGCGGCCATCGGGCAAACCTTTGCCACACGAGCCGCGGCCGGTGTTTGTGCCGTCGTCGAGCGCGCGTATCCTCATCGCCGGGCAGGCGCCTGGCACCAAGGTGCATCTGAGCGGTGCGCCTTTCACAGATGCCTCCGGCGATCGCCTGCGCGATTGGCTGGGCGTGCCGTCGGAAACTTTCTACGATCCTGACGCCTTTGCCATCGTGCCGATGGGCTTTTGCTTCCCGGGGCAGGATGCCAAGGGCGGCGACCTGCCGCCACGGAGGGAATGCGCGCTGGCCTGGCGGGCCCGGCTGATGCAGCTGATGCCGCAGATCGACCTCGTGCTGGCGATCGGCCAGTACGCGCAGCGCTGGCACATGGGCGCGGAGCGATCAGCATCTCTCACCGACACCGTTGCCGACTGGCGGTCGGTCTGGGCGCGTTCGTCCTTGCCGCATGTGCTGCCTTTGCCGCATCCGTCCTGGCGCAATACCGGCTGGATCAAACGCAATCCGTGGTTCGAAATGGAATTGCTGCCTTTTCTCCAGGCGGAAATCCAGCGTCGCCTTTCCTAGGCGATGTGGAAATCGATACCGAAGATACAGGGTGTGCGGAGAATTCCTTTCTTGTATGATGGGCTAAATCACAGGATTATGGCGAACCTTTTCTAACGGAGCCCGCATATGGACCGCCTCGACCGGAAAATCCTTCGCCTCCTCCAGGAGGACGCGACCTTGGCCGTGGCCGACGTTGCCAAGAAAGTCGGCCTGTCCACCACCCCGTGCTGGCGCCGCATCCAGAAGCTCGAGGAAGAGGGCGTCATCAAGCGCCGCGTGGCGCTGCTTGACCCGGAGAAGATCAATGCGCGCGTCACGGTGTTCGTCGCGATCCGCACCAATTCGCACAGCCATGAATGGCTGCGTCGTTTCTCAGAGGTGATCCAGGAGTTCCAGGAGGTCATCGAGTTCTACCGCATGAGCGGCGACGTCGATTACCTCCTGCGCGTCGTCGTGCCCGACATCGCGGCCTATGACGCCTTCTACAAGCGCCTCATCGCCAAGATCGAGATCCGCGACGTGTCGTCGTCCTTCGCCATGGAGCAGATCAAGTACACGACCGAAATGCCGCTCGACTACATGAGCCTCGACAAGGAAAGCGGCGCGTCGGCGGCCTGATCAGCGCTTCGCGTTCAATCGTTCGACTATCTTGGGATCGGTGAGTTCGCGTACGGCGTCCTTGCCGATCCATCTAGCAGTCTTGTCCGATGACGCCGCCAGTTTTTCTGCGAGCTCCAAGGCGGGTAGGTGGAGGGCAGGCGAGCGCTTGCCGACCTGCCTGAGTGCCCAGTTGACCGCTTTCCTGACGAAGTTCCTGTCGTCTGAGGCGTGCGTATCGACAAGCCTGAGCCAGGCGATGAAGGTTTCGTCCGGCTCCTTCTTCAGATGCACCGCGGCCGTGGCGATCGTCGAAAAGGCGGTGCGGCGGACGAATTCGCGCTCATCGGCGGCATAGGCCGGAATGGTCTCCTGGGCGAGCTTCGCAGCGCAGATGAGATGGGCCGCGTGATCGACGATCTCCCAGCTATCGAACTCGGCGGCCATGGCGTCGATCTGCGAGCGCGTCACTTTTGCCGGCTCGTCAGTCGCGGTTGCCAGGATGCGGGCTTCACGAATGCCTGTGGCCCATAGGGCCAGAGCGCGGTCGTGGTCGCGCTTGATCAGCCGCGCGATGGGATTGATCACGGCATTCGGGATACCGAGGGCGCGGTCAGTGGCGATGCCGAAGCGGGCCATGCCGGCCCGGTTCTCGTCCGAGGCCAGCGTGCGCAGATGCGCGATGATCTCATCGACCGTGGATGCCGACGACAGCGCCATGTTGCCGCTCTATTTCTCGAGGCGGGCGAGCAGGGACGAAGTGTCCCAGCGCTTGCCGCCCATGCCCTGCACATCCTTGTAGAACTGGTCGACAAGGGCGGTCACCGGCAGCTTGGCGCCGTTGCGGTCGGCTTCTTCCAGGCAGATGCCGAGATCCTTGCGCATCCAGTCGACGGCAAAGCCGAAATCATACTTGCCGGCATTCATTGTCTTGTGGCGGTTTTCCATCTGCCAGGAGCCGGCGGCACCTTTGGAAATGACATCGACGACCTTTTCGATGTCGAGGCCTGCCTGCTTGCCGAAGTGGATGCCTTCGGCGAGCCCCTGAACGAGGCCGGCTATGCAGATCTGGTTGATCATCTTGGTCAGCTGGCCAGCACCTGCCGGACCCATCAGGCCGACCATGCGGGCAAAGGAATCAATCACCGGCCGGGCGCGCTCGAAGGCATCTTGTTCACCGCCGACCATGACAGTGAGGATGCCGTTTTCGGCGCCTGCCTGGCCGCCCGAGACCGGGGCGTCGAGGAAATGGAAACCGCCTGCCTTTGCGGCGGCATCGAGCTCGCGCGCCACTTCGGCCGAGGCAGTGGTGTTGTCGATGAAGATGGCGCCCTTCTTCATCGAGCTGAATGCGCCCTTGGCGCCTGTCGTGACTTCACGCAGGTCGTCGTCATTGCCGACGCATGCGAATACGAAATCCTTGCCCTCGGCGGCCTCAGCCGGCGTCGGAGCGAAAGCGCCACCATGCTGGGCCGCCCACTTTTGGGCTTTCTCGGTGGTGCGGTTGTAGACGGTGACGTCGTGCCCGCCCTTGTTCTTGAGATGCCCGGCCATGGGATAGCCCATGACGCCAAGACCAAGGAACGCGACCGATGCCATGGCTCACCCTTTCGAAGTGCAAAATGCTCTGGTGTCCGTGGTCTATGCGATCGGACGAATTCGTCAAGACGATGATGGTTGGACCAGCGCCGAGGGCAGCGCTCAGCGATGCAAATGGCGGGTGATGCGCCTTTCGATCCAGTCCACCAGATGGCGCAAGGTTTCGACCAGTGACAGATAGAGCAGGGCAGCCCAAAGGTAGGTCTGGAAGTCGAAGGTGCGCGAGAAGGCGCGACGCGTCTCGCCCATCAGGTCGTAGACGGTGATGATGGCGACGATGGCCGAGCCCTTGATCATCAGGATGATTTCGTTGCCGTAAGGCCTGAGCGCTACGATCAATGCCTGCGGCAGGATGACCTTGTAGAGCGTCTGCAGTTTCGACAGGCCAAGCGCGGACGCAGCTTCCCACTGGCCCTTGCCGACGCTCTCGATCGCCCCGCGCAGGATTTCGGCCTGATAGGCGGCTGTATTGAGGGCGAAGGCAAAGACGGCACAATACCAGGCCTCGCGGAAGAAGCCCCATAGGCCGACGGCCTCGAGTTGGGGCCGGAACGAGCCAAAGCCGTAGTAGATCAGGAAGGTCTGGGCGAGCAGCGGCGTGCCGCGGAAGAAATAGACATAGCCGTAGGAAATCGCGTTCAGCACGCGGTTCTTCGACATGCGTGCGTAGCAGATAGGAACCGACAGGATTGCGCCGAGCACGATGGAAATCGCTACCAGGACAAGCGTCACACGCAGGCCCGAGAGATAGGACGGCGCATATTTGGCGAAAAGTTCGGGATTCCATACGCTGAACAGATAGGTGACCAGGCCGGCGCCGAGCGCTATCCAGCCGATGACAAAGACCCAGCCCAAGACGCGTTCGCGCGACCATCCGCGTGGCGGTGCTGCCGGTCGCAGTACCTTTGCCGTTGGCTCACTGGTAGCACTCATCGCTGTGCCTCCCGCTTGCCGACCCAGCGCTCGATGGCGTGGATGCCGAAGGACGAGATGATGGCGAGCGCGAGATAGATCAGGCAGGCGACGCCGAAGAACAGGAATGCGTGCTTGGTAACGCGCGCGGCGATGCTGCTCTGGCGGACGATGTCGGTCAGCCCGACGGCCGAGACCAGGGCAGTGTCCTTGAGCAGAATGAGCCAGAGGTTGGACAGGCCGGGCAGGGCGATGCGCACAAGCTGCGGCAGGATCACCAGCCGCATCGTCTGGCGCGGCGACAGGCCGATCGAAAAGCCGCCCTCATACTGGCCGCGCGGGATGGCGCGGAAGGCCGAGAGGAAAACCTCGCTGGCGTAGGACGAAAAGACGACGCCAAGAGCAACCATGCCGGCGACGAAGCTGTTGATCTCGACAACGGCCTCCGGGCGCACCAGCCGCACCGCCTGCTGGATGCCGATCTGTGCGCCGTAGAACACCAGGAACAGCGTCAGCAGTTCCGGCAGGCCGCGGAAAATGGTGGTGTAGATGTTGCCGGCCAGCCGCATGGCCGGTTCGCTCGACTGCTTGGCGAGCGCGACCAGAAAGCCGATCAGCAGGCCGAGCGGCAATGTCACCAGGGCAAGCGAAACTGTGACGAGCACGCCATAGGCGATATCGTCACCCCATCCGTCAGGCCCGAAACTCAGAAGCGCCCACACGCTTTGCATCGGTATGCTGTCCCCGTTGGCCTCCCCTTGCAGGAGTGCCGCCGCCTTTGATGACGGCTTGTCGTTGTGCTTATGATAGCCAAACGGCGGGAACTTGTCCCGCCGCTTGTTCAGTTTTCACAGCATTGACGTCTTAGCTGCCGTATGCGTCGAACTTGAAGTACTTGTCGTTGATTTCCTTGTACTTTCCGTTGGCGCGGATGGCCTCGATGGCTGCGGAGAACTGATCCGCGAGCGCATCTCCCTTGCGCACGCCGACACCGGCGCCGTCGCCGTGGATCTCAGGCATGTTCGGGATCGTGCCGACGATCTTGCAGCATGCGCCGTCCGGCGTCTCCAGCCAGGCACCCATGGTCACGGCGTCGTCGCCGACCGCATCGAGACGGCCGTTCGCCATATCGAGCTTGTACTCCTCAGCGGTCGGGTACGACTTGATCTCGCTGTCGGTGAAGACCTTCTCGGCATAGTTGTAATGAATGGTCGAGCCTTGGACGCCGATCTTCTTGCCGGCGAGGTCTTCCTTGGTTACGCCCTTGATGTCGCTGTCCTTGGCGACGGCGATGACGGCTGGGGTGTTGATGTACTTCTTGGAGAAGTCGATCTTCTCCTTGCGCTCGGGCGTGATCGACATCTGGGCGATGATGGCGTCGAACTTGCCGGCCTGGAGCGCGGGGATCATGCCGTCCCATTCCTGGGCGACGATTTCGCACTTGGCCTTCATCTCTTCGCAAAGCGCGTTGGCGATGTCGACGTCGAAGCCGACGAGCTTACCGTCGGAGGTCAAGCTGTTGTAGGGAGGGTATGCGCCTTCTGTGGCGATCTTGATTGTCTTTTCCTGCGCCTGCGCCATACCGATGGTGAGCGCCAGGGCCGCAGTCGCAGCCAGGGCAATACGCTTGGAAATACCCATGATGTTCCTCTCTCTTCGCTTCGGCCGGTTCCCGTCCATGGCGGCCGTTGAGCGGATGAACTCCGCCGCTGGCGGCGATACTCCCACTGTTTTCAGTTAAAAATCAATCATGAAAAGGGGTTTTGCGCCGCCGGCATCGGGCAAGCGTGGTGACGTTGCGTCAGTGCGCGGCAAGTCCGGTCCGCGCTTCGACAAAGTCGGCGATCGCCTTGATGTCGTCGATGCCGAACACCGGAACCTGCTCGCCCTCGACCGCATGGTCGGAGGCAATGGCGACGATCGAGGGGTCGTTCGATGTCAGCGGCGAGCGGTCCTTGGCCTCGAGCCGGCGTGCCTCGATCTTGAGATGGTGCTCGCGCTTGTAGCCTTCGACAAGAACGAGATCGCAAGGCGCGATCCTTGCCAGGACCTCGTCGAGTGTGGGCTCGTTTTCGTTTCGCAGCTCATGCATCAACGCCCAGCGGCGCCCCGACACGATGGCAACTTCGGTGGCACCGGCCTGGCGATGGCGAAAGCTGTCGGCACCCGGCTTGTCGATGTCGAAGTCGTGGTGGGCATGCTTGATGGTCGACACCCTCCAGCCGCGTCCGACCAGTTCCGTCACCAGGCGTTCGGTCAATGTCGTCTTGCCGGAGTTCTTCCAGCCGGTGATGCCGAAAACCCGATGCGCCATCAATACGCTCCACCGAAAAGGCGCTTGGCGTCGGCGAGGTCTTCGGGCGTATTGATGTTGAAGAATGGGTCGACTGTCGTTGCGCCACGCTGTTCGACCGGGAAATCCACCACGTTTAAGCCTGCCTGCTCGATGAACGTCATTACCCTTCGGGTATCGCCGCTTTCCAGAAAGGTCGCAAGCGCGTCGCGAAGCGAAACCGGCCATAGCGCGAAAGTGGGATGCACGCGTCCGCGCGAGGTGGCTACGGCGCCACGACTAGCGCCAGAATGCGCGGCCAGTCGCCGGGCAAGATCGTCCGGGAAGAAAGGCGTGTCGCCGGCAACACTAAGGAGATGGGTGACGTCAGGCTTGTCGGCTGCCCACTCCAGCCCAGCCAGGATTCCGGCCAGCGGTCCCTGATAACCCGATATCGTGTCGCTGATGACGTCGACGCCGAAGTCGGCGAAAAGCGCGTGGTCGGCATTGGTGTTAATGACGATCTGACCGACCTGCGGCTGAAGGCGATCCAGCACCAGACCAGTCAGGGGACGACCGCCAAGTTCCAGAAGCGTCTTGTCGGTGCCGCCCATCCGGCTCGATCGGCCGCCGGCGAGGATGAGCCCTGCGATGTGCCCTGCCATGCCTAGATCCCGTCGGGCGCCATAGAGGCGCTGGTGCTTTCGGCTGCCGGCCGGCCTTTGCCGACGACGCGTTCGCGATAGAGCGAATAGAGGCCGGAGGCAACGATCACGGCAGCACCGGATATCATCGCGAAGTCGGGGATGTCGCCGAACACGAAGACGCTGAGCGAGAGCGCCCAGATCAGGGCGGTGTAGCGGAACGGCGCGATGAAGGAGATTTCGCCTTCACGCATTGCCATGATGACGAACTGGTAGCCGAACAGCACCAGCACCGCTGCACCCGCCAGAAACCCGACGAGGTTGAGCGTCATCGGAACCCAGCCGCCGAAAGGCACGATCGTCAGGGCCCCGGTGATGGTGATGATGATGGTGGTGGTGGTCGAGACGAACAAGGAGGGGATGTGCCCGGGGATCTTTCGTGTTGCCAGGTCCCGCACGGCGCAGAAGGCGACCGAAAGCAGGGCCAGCAACGAAAACGCGTTGAAGCCTTCGAAGCCTGGCCGGACGATGATCAGCACGCCGCCAAAGCCGGCGGCGATGGCCAGCCAGCGGCGCCAGCCGACGCTCTCGCCCAGAAACAGTGCCGCGCCCATCGTCACGGCCAATGGCAGCGCCTGGAGCACTGCGGAAATGTTGGCGAGCGGCAGATGGGGCAGGGCGGCGAGAAAACACACGGTGCCGCCAACCTCGCTGACAAGGCGCAGGAATACCATCGGATGCCAGTAGTCGCGGTAGCCCTTCAAGGCTCCCTGCTGCCAGGCGAGAAGGCTGATCAGCGTTGTGGCGAACAGCCCACGCACCAGCATCAGCTGGCCCGGATTGATCGTCTGGGCGGCGAGCTTGCTCAGCGTGTCGTTGAAGGTGAAGGCTGCCATCGCGACAACCATGAACGTGGCGCCGCGAACATTAGAGGAAAGTGGCACTTCGGCTTTCCGGTTGCTGCTGTTGCCTACGGCTTTAGCACCGGTGCGCGAAACAGCAATGCCAATCAGATGGACCAGGGTTCATTCGGCCTCACGGGCCGTTGAGGCTTTCGGCGATGGCGCTGACCAGCGGGTCGTATCTGGCCTTGGCCGACGCGGGGTATTTGAGCAGGAAGGCATGGATGACGCCGGCGCGGCCGAATTCGAGGCGGTGGTAGAAAATGTCGGTGCCGTCATTGCCCGAAAGCACCACCCAATCCTTGCCCAGCTTTCGGTAAGTGACCTCGAGACCCTCGGAGCTCATGTCGGCGAGCTGCTTTGGTGTCTGCTCGAGCGCATTGTTGGAGCCGTAGATGGCGAGGCTCGCCCCATCCGCCGCCAGGAAAGTTATGCCGTCGCCGTTCTCCGGCGGCTCGGCCCGCTCGGGGAAGACTTCGAGCGGAAACGTCACCGAGGTTCCGAAGCGCGCATTGGTGTAGATGAACGGCTTGGCCAGAGCAGGTAGTGCGATCACCATCGCCAGCGTCATTGCGGACAGCGTCTTTGCGAGCCGGTAAGCCATGCCACCAGTACCCCTTCGACAAAAGCAGTCACGCGTGGCGAGTGGATGCCGCGCCGCTCAGCCGCCGGTCACGCTCATGTGGCGCGAGACGGATGGGCGATTGGTGCGGCGGTCGATGACGAAATCGTGGCCCTTCGGCTTGCGTCCGATCGCCTCGTCGATGGCGTTCGCCAAGAGTTCGTTGCCTTCGGACGCGCGCAGTGGCGCCCTGAGGTCGGCTGCGTCCTCCTGGCCGAGGCACATGTAGAGCGTGCCGGTGCAGGTCAGGCGTACGCGATTGCAGCTCTCGCAGAAATTATGCGTCATCGGCGTGATGAAGCCGAGCTTGCCGCCGGTTTCGGCGACATTGACGTAACGTGCCGGCCCGCCTGTCTTGAACGGGATGTCGGTCAGCGTGAACTGGCGCTCGAGATTGGCCCTCAGTAGCGACAGTGGCAGGTACTGGTCGGTGCGGTCGGCATCGATCTCGCCCATCGGCATCGTCTCGATGACCGTCAGGTCCATGCCGCGGCCATTGGCCCAGCGCAGAATCTCGGGGATCTCGGCATCGTTGAAGCCCTTGAGCGCAACCGCATTGATCTTGATGTGCAGGCCGGCCGCCTGGGCGGCGTCGATGCCTTCCATCACCTTGGCGAGATGGCCCCAGCGGGTGATGGCGTGGAACTTGTCGGGGTCGAGCGTGTCGAGCGAAACATTGATGCGCTTGACGCCACAATCGGCCAGTTCAGCTGCGAAGCGCGACAGCTGCGAGCCGTTGGTCGTAAGCGTCAGTTCTTCCAGCGCGCCGCTGTCGAGATGGCGCGACAGCTGGCGGATGAGATGCATGACATTCTTGCGCACCAGCGGTTCGCCGCCGGTCAGACGCAGCTTCTTGACACCCTTCTCGATGAAAACCGTGCAAAGCCTGTCGAGCTCCTCGAGCGACAGCAGGTCCTTCTTGGGCAGGAAGGCCATGTCTTCGGCCATGCAATAGGTGCAACGGAAGTCGCAGCGGTCGGTAACCGACACGCGCAGATAACTGATCGAGCGACCGAAAGGATCGATCATATCCATGGTCTGCGCTTCCGTTTCCCGTTGCGTGGCGCCTTGGCCAGCGCCTGTCATATTATGGCTATGTTGTACGCTTGTGCATGTCAATCAAGATGAAAGTTTGTTGCCTTGGAGTGACTCTGCCAGCTTTGCCGTCTTGGCGCTGTCTTAGCACTTTCCGCAACGTTCGAAGCGCAGTAGTGAAAGGCGGTTCACAACTGCAGGACGGATCATGACGGCACCGAAGGAATTGAGGGTCTCCAAGGACCGCAAGCTGTTGACGGTGACGTTTCCGGACCACCGCCCGTTCGAGCTTTCGGCGGAACTGCTGCGTGTGCTTTCTCCATCTGCCGAAGTGCAGGGCCATTCGCCGGAGCAGCGCGTGACCGTGCCGGGAAAGAAGGAAGTTGCCATCCTCAAGATCGAGCCGGTCGGCAATTATGCCGTGCGCATCACCTTCGACGATTTCCACGACACCGGCATCTTCACCTGGAACTACCTGCACACGCTTGGCCACGACAAGGACAAGCGCTGGCAGGAATATATTGACGAGCTGGCGCAAAAGGGGATGAGCCGCGAACGCTGATTGTCGTTGGCCGTTCACATTGGCCGGCTAAGCGCATCGCATCGAAGCACGAAGAGGGGACGGACATGTCGGTCATTTCCACGGTGGAACAGCTTGAGGCGCTCTATGGCGTTGCCGGCGAAACCTCGCTGGTGAAGGAGCTCGATCACGTCATTCCCGAATATGCCGCCTTTATCGAAGCTTCGCCCTTCGTCTCGCTGGCGACCTGCGGTCCCGAGGGGCTCGATTGCTCGCCGCGCGGCGACCTTGCGGGCTTCGTCCGCATCCACGATCCGCGCACGCTGATGATGCCGGACCGCCGCGGCAACAACCGTGCGGATTCGCTGAGGAACATCATCCGCGATCCGCGCGTCGCGCTGCTGTTCCTGGTGCCGGGCTCGGGGACGACACTACGCGTCAATGGCCGTGCCCATATCAGCGTCGATGCCGAACTGTGTGCTTCCTTCACCGTCGAAGGCAAGCCAGCGCGTTCGGTGACCGTCATCGATGTCGATGCCGTCTACTTCCAGTGCGCGCGAGCGATCGTCCGCTCGGAACTGTGGAATCCCGAGCGCCATGTCGATCCCAAGTCGCTGCCGACGCCGGGACAGATCCTTGCCGTCACCAGCCGCGCCAGCATCGACGGCGAAACCTATGACCGCGAATGGCCGGAGCGCGCCAGGAAGTCGATGTGGTAGGCGACCTGCGGTAGGAAAATCCTGCGAAGTCAGGAAGAATGAGGAAAAGCAGGCTTCCAGGCCTCAAAACAAAGTGATCGCAGTCAGCGTAACTCCGACGGCTTTCGCGACGTATACCGGCAAAATTGCTGGAGTTATCCTGAATGACGCCTTGGACAGACCGCGCCGGAAATCTATCGCCGCTGAAGGCTGTGGCATTTGCCGGAACGCTGGTGCCGGCACTGCTGCTTGGCTACTACGCGATGAAGGGCTTTCCGCAAGGCGCCGGCGCCAGCATGCTGCTCGGTCCGCGGCCATTCACCGCCGCCATCCATGAAACCGGCGATTGGGCGATCCGCTTTCTGCTGATGTCATTGGCCGTGACTCCGCTGCGCCGCATCGGGCAGTGGCCGAAGCTGATTCTCATCCGGCGCATGCTCGGCATCGCCGCGCTCGCCTACGCGCTCGGCCATCTCGTGCTCTACTTCTTCGACCAGAACTGGGATGTGGTCCGCGTCGTCAGCGAGATCGCGCTGCGCATCTATCTGACCATCGGCTTCGTCGCGCTGCTCGGGCTTGTCGCCCTTGGCGCGACGTCGACCGACGCGGCGATCAAGAAGTTGGGTCGCAACTGGAACCGGCTTCACAAGATCGTCTATGGCATCGCCATCCTGGCTGCGCTGCACTTCTTCATACAGTCCAAGGCCGATGTCTATGAGCCGACGCTGATGGCGGGCTTCTTCATGCTCCTGATGTTTTACCGGGTGGCACACTGGCGTGGCTTCGGCCTGACATCGCCGCTGGTGCTCATCGCGATCGCAGTTTTGGCGGCGCTGTCGACGGTGATTGTCGAGGCGGCCTGGTACGGTCTGGCGACCGGCGTGCCGCCGAGCCGCGTGCTGTGGGCCAATTTGCAGTTTTCCTACACGATCCGGCCGGGCTGGTGGATACTGGCGACAGGCCTTGCGGTCGCGGCAGTCGGCTTCGTCAGGTCGATGGGAAAGGTGGAAGCGCCGCGGGGCAGGCGGGCCGCCAGGGCAGCCGCCTGAGCGACTATTCCTTCAAGGCGTCGGCGACGCGCAGCATGTGCGCGCCGATGAGGTCGCATTGTTCGGGCGTTGACGAGCTCATCGCCTTTTCGATCAACGCGCCATAGGTCTTCAGCGCCCGCATCAGCAGCATCCCGCCCTCTTCCGTCAGCGTCAGCCGCATGACCCGGCGGTCCTTGGCGTCGGCTTCCCGCCGCACCAGCGCGCGCTTTTCCAGCTGCGGCAGCAGCATGGTGATGTTCGAGCGCCCGACCAGCAGCTTGCGTGCCAGGTCGTGCTGCGAAATGCCGGGGTGGCGATAGAGATTCATCAGGACATCGAGCTGCGCCGGCTTGAGGTCGTGCGGCTGCAACGCGCTCGCCAGGGCACGCTCCATGGAGTGGCACGCCTTGGCCACGGCAACCCAGTTTCTGAACCGCGGGTTATCCCACGGCAAATCTTGTTTATTGTTCATTGTTGAACTATTATTGTTCATGATTGAACTTATGGATGGACGACCACTATGGCATCAATCGGACTGAAGGTCATCCGGCGGCTGTTCGGTGCGGCCGAACTGGTTTCGCCACGTCTCGCCGGCCGCGCGGCATTCGAGCTATTCCGCCGAACGCCAAGCCAGCGCTCCCTGAGTGCAGGTGAAAGGCGTGCCATCGGCAACGCGTCTGGCTTCATGGCCGAGGCTCGCCACCACCGAATCAAGACGCAACGCGGCTGCGTGGCAATGCATGAGTTTCGCCCCGAAGGGCCAGGCAATGGCACCGTGCTTGTCATCCATGGCTGGCGTTCGCGGACCGAGTACATGCAAGCGCTGATCGAAGGCTACAGGGATGCCGGCCTGAGGGTGATCTCGCTCGACCTGCCGGGCCATGGTGGCTCGCTCGGCCGCGCGCTCGACATGGCCAAGGCCGTCGAGGCGGCCACGCTTGCCGGTCAGTGGTTCGGACCGTTCGAGGCGATCGTCGGCCATTCCTTTGGCGGTGCGGTTGCCGTCAACGCTGCCGCCGGAACGGTCAAGGGGTTTGAACCGCTTCCAGCCAAGCGGCTGGTGCTGGTGGCCGCGCCTGATTCGATGCCCAAGCTGTTCGACGATTTCGGCCGTTATCTGAACCTTGGCCCCAAGACGCAGCGCGCGATCTCGGGGCAGGTGCAGCGCGTGACCGGCACCCCGATCGGCCAGTTCGTCGGTTCCAGGCTGCTGATGCGCCTGGCTACCCCGACGCTTGTGATCCACGCCCCCGACGACAGGGAAGTGTCGGCCAACGAAGCGCGCGCCATGGCCGGAGCCGGTGGTCATGTCAGGCTGTTCTGGGCCGACGGCCTCGGCCATCGGCGCATCCTTTCGAGCGCCAAGGTGGTGGCTGAGGCAGTCGGATTTCTCACGACTGCGCGGGAACTCGACACGGTTCACTAGCCGGCCCTTGGCTCCGCGGGCACCGTGCAAGGCTCAGCCTCGGCTCTCCAGCGCCGCCCTCAGCATGTCGTAGGTCGGCGCCAGTTCGCGAAGCGATGCCGCCGCCTCGACGTCTTTTCCGACGATGAGCGGGTATTGCAGCGAGCCTATGAGCCGGGCCTGCTTGCCAGCAATCCTCGCCGCTTCGGTGTATCCGGCACGTTCCAGGCAGGTTGCGGCGTCCGCCGCGCGGCGGGCTCCTGTGCGGACGGCGAAGTGGATCATGTGGCCACGCAGGTCGTCCTCGCAGCCGCGCTCGATCAGGCGCGCCAGCGCTTCGGCGGCCGCGGCGTTGCCCGAGCTTCCCGCCGGCATGTCGTGCTCACCCGTCATCGCCAGCCAGCGGATCGCGCTGGGGATCGACGCCTTGATCATGTCCACATCGGCAATGTCAGCGATCCGCCTGAAGGCGGTGCGCATCGTGTAGGGCGTGCCATAGATCAGCGTCCTGGCGCTCCATGCGGCCATGAAGTCGGCGAGCGGCAGGCGGGCGTAGGGATAGCCCTGCGGATCGTGCATCAAGATGCTCTCGTCGTCGACTTCGAGCGCCACGACATAATGATCGGCCTTTATCGGGCCGCGCATGCGGGGCTGGTGCCGGAGATGCCCCATTTCGACCGGACCGATCCAGACCGGGCCAGCGGCCAATGCCTCCTTGAGGCGCGCCAGGGCCTCTTCGGCTTCGCCCCCTTGCGTGACATCAGATGTCCAGCCAAGCGCTGCAAGCGCGTCTTCAAACCCTTTTTCCGGGTCCCAGCCATAGGGGTCGAAGAAGGGCAGGGAGCCGCCGATCAGCTGCATGCCGAACGGGCCGCCAATGGCCACCTCGATGACGGCGGTCGACGGCGCATCGGCTCCGAACATCATGGCGAAGGAATTAGCATAGCAATACGGGCCCGAGCCCGTGTAGGCAAAGTGCGTCATGTCTTAACCTCTTGTCAGGTGATCGGGTAGGCGACGTCGAAACGTGCGCCTTGGGTTCCGGGATAAGTTTCGCAGGGGCTGCCGGTGCAGCTCAGGTCGCGCCGCGCGTCGAGCCACGCTTCAAGGGCGTCGTAGACGTGCATGACGCGGGGAAAATCCTCATCGGTCCTGGGCACCGGCAGATAGACCTCGCGCCGCGCCGGCTGGAGCCTGATGAGCAGGTCACCTGCAGGCTCGAGGCTTCCCTCACAGGCGACGGCGATCTCGATGAGGCCTTCGCTGTCGCGGCTGATGAAGTCGTGAAAATGCACGCTCATCAAGCCGCCGTCAGGCAATCCCGAGGCGCGCAGGTGCGTACGGATGTCGGTTTCGGCTTCGGTGATGAAATCGTCCAGCCCTTCGACGCCGATCTGGCGCTGTCGTGAGACGACTTTTGTGGCCGATACCTCGCGCAGGCCGATCGTCGCCGTCAATGCCGGTTCGCCGCCTTCGGCTTGCCGGGAGAGGGCGCGCACGAGTTCGGCCTGATCGGCAAGCCTGTCGTTCTGCGCGCTCAGCCAGCTTTGCAGTTCGACGACGCGTGCTTCCGGCGTGAGTTCCAGCAACTGCGTGACACGGGCGATCGGCAGCCCCAGCCGGCGCAGCCGCGAGATCAGACGCGCCCGTGGTGCCTGCGAGGAGGCATAGTAGCGATAACCGGTCTGCGGATCGATGTGGACCGGCACAAGCAGGCCTTGCTCGGCATAGAGCCGCAGTGCCTTTGGCGACAGTCGCGTGGCGGCCCCGAAACGGCCGGCGAGGAGATAGGAATCGGTCATGACGTCGTGTCTAGGGCTGGCCCCAGGGGCGAGGTCAAGCGCGCGATTTGCTGTCGTCGCTGCCCCGCCGATCAGCCTTTCTTGTTGCCTGGCTCTACAGGCAGGCCCGCCGCGCGCCACGCAGTGAACCCACCAAGAATGTGCCGGACCGGCTCCAGCCCCATCTCCTGCGCCGTCTTGGCGGCGAGCGCCGAGCGCCACCCGCCGGCGCAAAAGAAGACGAAGTTCTTGCCGCTGGCAAAGAACGGCTTGTGATAGGGGCTGTCCGGGTCGATCCAGAATTCGAGCATGCCACGCGGGCAATGCTGGGCACCTGAAATCCTGCCTTCGCGCTCGACCTCGCGCGGATCACGCAGGTCGACGAAGATGGTTTCGGTGTCGTCGAGCAGGGTTGCCGCTTCCTCGGGCGACACCACCTCGACCACCGCATTGGCCTCGTCGAGCAGTTCCCTGTGGCCCTTCTTCACCTTGCCCTCGCGTCAATTCGGCCCAAGTTCAGCTTGCAAGGCCAAGTGATCGCATGAAGCGGCGAGGCTGTCATCGCCGATGAATTGTGCCACCTGCCGGCTTGTCTCACGATGATGTGAAACTGTTCGGCAACAGCTGTCGGGAAATTTATGAAAGCTTAACGTTATCGGTATGAATCGAGAGAGCAGCGCCTTACATCAGCCATTTGTGGACAGGAATTCTTCCACCGGCGCATGGCGATTCCAGAGCAGTTTCCGGGCAGGGATGGTGTCTTTATGAAATTTTCTCTCCTGAGCAGGCCGATCTCGCTTCCGCTGGCTGCACTTGCTGCGACAGTGGCGCTTGGCGCGCCGCAGGCCGGTGCGCAGAACTTCTTCGATATCCTCTTCGGTGGCGGCAACCGCGCCCCGCGCCAGCAGCAGGGCGAGTTTCCGCCTGCGCCGGTCCAGAAGAAGCGGGCGCCGGTGGCAGCGGCCAAGATCAGCGCGCCGTCCTATTACACCTACAAGACCGACGCGATGGTGACGGTCGACTTCGCCAAGCTGATCGCCGGCACGCAGTCGGTGTCGCTGGAGCCGTCGCTCGCCGGTACGGCGTTCCGTGAAGCGCTGGCCGGGCTCGATGCGTTCGACCTCGTTGCCGAAAAGGACATCGCCAAGGGGCTGCTCGACTACTATACGGCCAATCCCGATTTCATCTGGGTCACCGGCCAGACTGCCAACAGCCGTGCCGAAGATGCGATCAGGACGTTGAGCGACGCCGCCAGCCACGGGCTGATGCCGGCCGACTATGCGGTCTCCGTGCCGCCGGCAGCCTATGCGCTTGACGACACCGTCGGCCGGATGAAGACGCTCATCCGTTTCGAGATGGCAATGTCGGCGCGCGTGTTGCGCTACGTGCATGATGCGCAAGGCGGCCGGATCGATCCGAACCGCATCTCCGGCTATTACGATTTCGCGGCCAAGCCGCTCGACATGGCTGGCGTGCTGAAGAGCCTCAGCCAGTCGAATGACGCGCGGTCCTTGCTTGAGGCATTCCATCCGCAGAACCCTGAGTACAAGGCGCTGCGCGTCGAACTCGAGGCGCTCAAGGCGAGCGAGGAAAACGACATCGTCGTTGACGCCAAGCTTTTGCTGAAGCCCGGCGAGACCAGCCCGGAGCTGCCCAAGCTTTTGCATCTCATCGCCCGCGACCTCGACGACGAGATGGGCGGCGAATTCGGCGAAACGCTGGCCAGGCTCGGCAATAGCGAAACCTACTCGCCCGAACTGGTGCCGGTCATCCAGGCGGTGCAGAAGCGTGCCGGGCTCAAGGCTGACGGCGTCGTCGGCCCGCGCACGGTGGCAACGCTTGCCGGTACGTCGAAGGCCGACCGCCTGGACAAGGTCGTTGTCGCGCTCGAACAGCTGCGCTGGCTGCCATCCGACCTCGGCAGTCCGCGCGTCTTCATCAACCAGCCGGCTTACACCGCGAGCTACATCGACGGCGGCACAGAGAAGCTCAAGATGCGCACGGTGATCGGCAAGACCACCAACCAGACCAGCTTCTTCCAAGACGAGATCGAGCAGGTCGACTACAATCCCTACTGGGGCGTGCCGCAGTCGATCATCGTCAACGAGATGCTGCCGCGCCTGCGCAACGACCCCAGCTATCTCGACCGCGCCGGCTACGAAGTCACCGATTCGCGCGGCCAGCGCATTCCGTCGTCGGCGATCAATTGGGGCCAGTATGGCTCGAAGGTGCCCTACAGCGTGCGCCAGGCGCCGAGCGAGGCCAATGCGCTGGGCGAACTCAAGATTCTGTTCCCCAACAAGCACGCCATCTACATGCACGACACGCCGCAAAAGGCGCTGTTCGACCGTGACAGCCGCGCCTTCAGCCACGGCTGCATCCGCCTGGCCGATCCGCGCGGCATGGCGGCCGCGGTGCTTGGCACCGACGTCGATCACATCGCAGCCAAGCTGAAGCAGGGCCATTCCTTCGAGAAGGTAACGCGCAAGATCCCTGTCTACGTCGCCTATTTCACCGCCTGGCCCGACCTTGATGGCAAGGTCGAGTATTTCGGCGATGTTTATGATCGCGATGCGAAAATGAAGGACGCGATGATCCGCACCGACGCTGCGAGGGCACCCAGCATCTGATAGGCAGGCGCTGTTTCGACGATAAGACGGCCATAGTAAACTGCGCTCCGGTCAATTCGATATGGTTTCCCTGGCCGGAAACACCCGGTTCTGGCTTTCGAGCCAGTAGTACATCCTTACGTAGTTTTGATAGGCCACGTGCTTCGCATCCTCGTCCCTCGCCCCTGCCGCCTTCGAAATCCCATGCGGGCCGATGTAGTAAAACTCCTCTCCCATCGCGGCCAACGGCACATGGTGCGCGGGTGCCTGCTCAAAAATCGAAAATCCCATGAAGGCGTTTTTGACTTTCTGAAATGACAGCAGATGCAGCAGCGTCGGGGCGAAATCGACTGATGTGCGATAGTTGGCGTCGAAGGCCGCCGGTAGCGCCAATCCCTGATGATGAACGATCAAAGGGATACGGTCGACGAAGTAGGCTTTGTAGTCCTCACCCCGCAAGGCCTTGACCACGGCGGGCTCAGGATAGGTCGCATGGTCGGCCGTGATGATCAGGATCGTGTTGTCGGAAAAACTCGAGTTCTGAAAGTAGTCCAGGAATTTTCCGAGCTGCGCATCGAAATTGTGCATCCGGTTCAGAGCAGGGTTATCCCCCGTGCCATAGGTTATGCCGGCGCTGTCGGAATCCAGGAAGGCATGGGTGCCGACATTGTAGGTTGCGACGAAGAACGGCCGCTTGTCGCCGCTTGAGGTTTGTTTCTCGAGGAAACCCTTCAGGCCGGAAAATATCTCCGCGTCGGCTGCGTCAAACGTGCCGGAACTGAGCGCTGCGGGTCTGCCACCCAACAGTTCAGGGAGCGTCTCCACGGCGTAGACGGTGTCAAAGCCGAGCGATCGCAGCATGGCGTTGAAACTGGCGCCCTGAGAACTGGAGGACAGAAATGCTGTCTTGTAGCCCCGATCGAGCAGGATATCTGGTATCGTCCGGTAGTTGATGCTGGTGAGCAGCGCGGTGTTGTTTTCACCTTCGGCTTCCCAGCCGCCGCTTTCGGCGCCGCCGTTCCTCGGATATCCGGAGACCAACTGTCCTTGGATTCCTCGATAGGTTGCGGCGGTGTGGCTGAAGTAGTTGTAGACAGTCATTGAACGCGCGGCAAAGCGGTCGATGTTGGGCATCAATCCCTGATGCTTGCCGCCATAGGTCTCCAGGAAGCGAGCAGACAACCCTTCGGCGAAGATCACGATGACATTTGGTTTGTCTGAGGCGGATTGTATCAGGCCAAATGGCGGCGGGCTGGAATAGGCCTGGTCCCGCAACAAAGGGTAGCGCTCATTGATCGGCAGGCTAATGCCTTGCCGATCCAGTGTTTCGGCCATGTCGACGGTGCTGTTTCGGGCCTTGCGCAGGTCGCGAAACGCGCGGGCGAGCGATGTGATCGGAGCCATATCTGGACGAAGCTGCAGGGTTCTTTCCGTCAGGGAAGAACTGCCGATCATGCCGACGAAAAGCAGACAGACAATTGTGGCGGCGAAAACGGAGCTCTTCCCGGGCCAGCGGAATGCCGCCTGCTCGCGTGCCTGGAGCGTGGCCAGAGCAAGGCCGATCCAGCTTCCGAAGCCAAGGGCTGCGATGACGAAGAACAGCGGCTTTGCCGCATACTGGCTGCCGTCAGTGTAGTTCTCCAATGCGAGAACGGAGATGTAATGCCCTGACAGATAAGCCGAGAAACCCTGCACCATGTAGACCAGCATCACCAGCAGGGGCAGGGCGAGAAATGCGAGCAATGACGGGAAGGCCAGCCAACTGCTGCGCTGGATATGCCAGGCAATAAGCCCGAGCACGCAAAAGAACGCGATCTCGATCGCCGGCAGCACGATTGTGGTGATGTCGAGCGTAAACGCCGGATTCCGCTCGCGCAGGGCAAGCAGCAGGAGGGCGAGATAGAAGGCATAAATGGCCACGAAATACAGCGCGTAGCTTCGCTTCAAAAGGCTCTCTGTCAGTTTCATACTTCTAAGCAAAATCACATCAAACAAAGGAGGCGCGTTAAGGTAATCGAATCGCGACCTGGCAACGTATTGGCGGTTGGCGATATTTAGTCCACACATTCCTGCATTTGTTGTCGTCACGTGAGAGTACAGCGAACTTCGATGCAGTCTTTCAGGCCGTTTCACGGGCGGGGCGGTGGTGAAGGCAATCTGGCGGCGTAGCCAGTCATGATGGCTGCGACGGCGACGTGATGGCGTCGATCGACCTCGCTATCCGTATTGACCAGGGCTGCTGTTGCACGTTTTCGCTGCCTTCAGTGATCCGTAACTACAGGTGCGTTGCGTCTGTTCGATAGATCAAGTTTGCCTTCTCGTCTTCGAGATGGATCGAAGCAGGTTGGCAAGCGTTGTTATATCTATTATCTAAAGTTGTTTGAATATTATTTGAAAGTGTAACCTTGATATAATTTTGTTGTGCCTAGTTTGCCAGGCGGGGTTCGCGGTAAATCCGGAGGAATTCATGCCTGCAGTGCGGAACATTACTCTCGTTCTTGCGTCGCTTGCGCTGTTGACGGCCTGCCAGACCGAAACGCAGCGATGCGAAACCGAAACGGGCGCCCCTGCCTATCGAAAGAGCGATCGCTGCGGGCTTTCGGCTAAGCCGACAGAAGGCAGCGATCGTCCGGAGAGGCAGGTCAGGCAAAAGCCTGTTACGCCGACTGAGCCCGAACCAGAGGGGCCGGTTTTTCCGTAGCGCCAGTTAAGTTCAGCCCCCAATCCGCCTTGCGAGGCGGTAGGTGCGGACAACAGCTGTACCAGATTGATCACGGGCTTGGGCGAACTGGATGCTTGCGACAAAACCTGAGATTTGCGGCGAGGAGAATGGTGGGCGATATAGGGATTGAACCTATGACCCCACCCGTGTGAAGGGTGTGCTCTCCCGCTGAGCTAATCGCCCGTCCGAGGCCCGAGGGCCGAACGTGACGGCGATATAGGGGAGGGGCGGGAGTGGTGTCAAGGCGGCTTTAGCGACTTGCCGCGTCAATCAGCTTCTGGGCCATGCCAAGCGTCAGTTCGTCATAGTGCGAGATGACCACGGAGGGCTCGTATTCGCTGACATGGCGGTCGGTGTAGCCGAAATCGACGGCAACCACCGGAATGCCGGCGGCCTTGGCCGTGTCGATGTCGGTGACCGAATCGCCGACCATGACGGCGCGGGACACGTCGCCGCCGGCCTTGGCGATGGTTTCGGTGAGGTGTCGCGGGTCGGGTTTGCGGATGCCGAAGGTTTCCGGGCCGGTGATGGCCGCGAAGCGGTTGGAAAGACCGAGCGCCTGGATGAGACCCTGGGCAAGGGTTTCGTACTTGTTGGTGCAGACGGCGAGCAGGTAGCCGGCTTCAGTGAAGCGGTCCATCGCGGCGACCACGCCGGGATAGGGCAGCGAGCGGCCCGGAATGTTGACCGTGTAGTGATCGAGGAAAATGTCGTGCAGGCGGTCGTGCTCGACGGCGGCCAGCTGCTTTTGCTGGGCGGTGTAGGCACGCTCGATCATGATGCGCCCACCCTGGCCGACGAAGCGGCGGAATGCCCTGTCGTCGACTTGTGCAAGGCCGCCGGCGACGAGCGTGTGATTGAGGCTGTCCAGCAGGTCAGGAGCGGTGTCGACGAGCGTCCCGTCGAGGTCGAAAACGATGATCGGCTTGGACATGGCTCCGCCTTTGTGGAGTTTTGCGTTGCAAGAGCCGATAGCCCCGGACCCGGCACGACGCAAGCCCGGGCCATAAAGCCTTTGACCCAACGGGCAAAAATGCTAGGAGCCAAGCCTGATATTCGAGGATTTTGCGAACAAGTCATGGATGCCAAGGCTTTGAAGATCGAGGCGGCGCGCGCTGCCTTGGGGTATGTCGAGAGCGGAATGCGCCTTGGCATCGGTACCGGTTCGACGGCCGAGGAATTCGTCAGGCTGCTGGCCGAGAAGGTCGCGGCCGGCATGCAGATCATCGGCGTGCCGACCTCGGAACGCACAGCGGCCCTTTGCCGCGAGCTGTCGGTTCCGCTGTCGACGCTCGACGAGACACCCGAGCTCGATCTCACCATCGACGGCGCCGACGAGATCGACCCTGACCTGACCCTGGTCAAGGGCGGCGGCGGTGCGCTGCTGCGCGAAAAGATCGTCGCCGTGGCCTCGACGCGCATGGTCGTCATCGCCGACCAGACCAAGCTTGTCGACACGCTCGGGCGCTTCCCGCTGCCGATCGAGGTCAATCCGTTCGGTCTCAAGGCCACCGAAATCGCCATAGCAAAAGCTGCCGACAAGCTCGGGCTTTCCGGGCCTCTGGTGCTGCGCAAAGCAGCCGGCGAGACCTTCGTAACCGACGGTGGACATTTCATTATCGATGCATCTTTTGGCCGCATTCCAGATACAAGAGCGCTTTCAGATGCCCTGCACGCCATTCCCGGCGTCGTGGAGCACGGTCTCTTCTTGGGTTTGGCCACCGTTGCCGTCATCGCCGGCTCGGACGGGGTCAGAACCGTTCATCCGGCACGCTAAACAGGAGTTCTATTCATCATGATTTTGACAAACCGGCTTCGCCGCTTCTCCGTCATGGTGGCGGCTTCGGCATTCGCGGCCGTCGCATTCTCGGCCCAGGCGCAGGAAATCGCGGAATCCCACCTGAAGGCAGCGCACGCCGCCATCTCCGCGATCCACGCGACCGATTCCTTCGATTCGATCCTGCCGCAGGCAGCTGCCGCCCTGAAGCAGCAGCTGATCCAGCAGAACCCCGACATGCAGGAAGTAATCACCCAGACGGTGGACGAAAAGACGCTGGCGCTCGCCGCACGTCGTGCCGACCTCGAAAAGGAATCGGCGATCGCCTACGCTAAGTCCTTCTCGGAGCAGAACCTCAACGAGATTGCCGCCTTCTACAATTCGGAAGCCGGCAAGAAGCTGATCGAGAATGGCCCGATCGCTTCGCGTGAATTGGTCAAGGCCGCCGAGATCTGGCAGAACGGCGTCGCCCGCGATCTTGCCGAGCAGGTCGGCGAAAAGCTCAAGGCGGTCATTGGCACCAAGGCTCCTGCCGAAGGGGCTGCCCCTGCCGAAGGCGCCGCACCGGTCGCGCCTGCTAATTGATCCGCCGCGACCAACGGTCACGATGCAAAAGCCCGGCATTTGCCGGGCTTTTCTTTTGGGCCCGCTGCCACTACCTGTGACCGCATCACAGGCGCATCGGATGCGGTGCGCAGTTTCAAGGACTTAGAGCGACCGTTGCGCGCCGCGCGCACGCTGCTCTCCGCAGGAAGGACACCCATGACCCAGTATGACTACGATCTCTTCGTCATCGGTGGCGGCTCGGGCGGTGTGCGCGCAGCACGGGTCGCGGCGGCACTCGGCAAGCGCGTCGCATTGGCGGAAGAATTCCGCTTCGGCGGCACCTGCGTCATCCGCGGCTGCGTGCCCAAGAAGCTCTACGTCTATGCCTCGCAGTTTCCGGAGCATTTCGAGGATGCCGCCGGCTATGGCTGGACCGTCGGCGAGGCGAAGTTCGACTGGAAGACGCTGGTGGCCAACAAGGAGCGCGAGATTTCGCGGCTCGAGGCGATCTACAAGCGCAATGTCGAAGGTTCCGGCGGCGAGACGATCCATTCGCGTGCCGTGCTCGTCGACAACCATACCATCCGGATCGTCGATGAAAACCGCACTGTCACCGCGGATCAAATCCTGATTGCAACAGGTGGACGGGCCGCGGTGCATCCCGCACTGCCGGGCCATGAGCACTGCATCTATTCGAACGAGGTGTTTGACCTTCCCGAACTGCCCAAGGCGATCATGATCGAGGGTGGCGGCTATATCGCCGTCGAGTTCGCCAACATCTTCCATGGTCTTGGCGTCGAGACCACACTCGTCTATCGCGGCAAGGAAATCCTCAGCCGCTTCGACATGGACCTGCGGCGCACCCTGCATGAGACGATGGAGCAGAAGGGCATCAAGATCCTGCTGCATTCGGTTTCACAGGACGTCAGCAAGCGCGCTGATGGTCGCCTCGACGTTACGCTGAACACTGGCCAGATGCTGACCGTCGACCAGGTGCTGCTCGCCATTGGCCGCACGCCCAACACTGAGAATCTTGGCCTTGAGGCCGCGGGCGTCGAGATGGACAAGCAGGGCGCGATTGTCGTCGACAGCTACTCGCGCACCAGCGCCGGCAATATCTGGGCTGTCGGCGACGTCACCAACCGCGTTCAGCTGACCCCCGTCGCCATCCACGAGGCAATGTGCTTCGTCGAGACCGCGTTCAAGGACAACCCGACCGAGCCTGACCACGACTGCATCCCGACGGCCGTGTTCTCGCAGCCGGAGATCGGCACGGTTGGTCTGTCCGAGGACGACGCGGCCAAGCGTTTCAAGCATCTCGAGATCTACCGCACCAGCTTCCGGCCGATGCGCCATACGCTGTCGGGCAGGCAGGAAAAGATGCTGATGAAGCTCGTCGTCGATGGGGATACGCGGCTGGTGCTGGGCGCCCACGTGTTGGGTCCCGACGCCGGCGAAATGGCGCAACTGCTGGGCATCACGCTCAAGGCCGGGCTGACCAAGGACGACTTCGATCGTACCATGGCGGTTCATCCTACTGCGGCCGAGGAACTGGTAACGATGTACAAGCCAACCTATTTGGTGAAGGACGGCGCGCAAGTCGAAAACTGACGTTACGGCGACCCCGGAAGCTTCCGCAGGGAAACGTTCGATCCCGGGCGCGTTCCGGGGTAGATTAGGGGCTCCTCATCGTGTAAAGAGCCGCGTTCCCGCATTGGCGGGCTATGGCGCGGGTGAGGTGCCCGTTAGCGAACTTTTTAGGTGCGAACATGACGAAATGGTCCCCGAATTCCTGGAGAAGCATGCCGATCCAGCAAGTCCCGGCTTATCCGGACTTTGCGGCGCTCGCGGAAACGGAAGCCCGTCTCGCAACCTTTCCCCCCTTGGTTTTTGCAGGTGAGGCGCGCAAGCTGAAGAAGCAGCTTGCTGCCGTTGCCAATGGCGAAGCCTTCCTGCTGCAGGGCGGCGACTGCGCCGAAAGCTTCCTGGAACATGGTGCGGACAACATCCGCGACTTCTTCCGCGTGTTCCTGCAGATGTCGGTCGTGCTGACCTTCGCCGGCGCGCAGCCGGTGGTGAAGGTCGGCCGTATCGCCGGTCAGTTCGCCAAGCCGCGCTCGGCCGACAACGAGACCAAGGGCGACGTGACGCTGCCGAGCTATCGCGGCGACATCATCAATGGCCCGGCCTTCGACGAGAAGTCGCGTATTCCCGATCCGGCACGCCAGGAAATGGCCTACCGTCAGTCGGCGGCGACGCTGAACCTTCTGCGCGCATTCGCCCAAGGCGGCTATGCCAGTCTCGAGAACGTGCAGCGCTGGATGCTCGGCTTCGTGTCGAACAGCCCGCAGGGCGAGCGTTACGAGGCCCTGGCCAACCGCATCACCGAGACGATGGATTTCATGCGTGCGGTGGGCATCACGTCGGAGACCAACTACGCGCTGCGCGAGACCGACTTCTACACCAGCCATGAGGCGCTGCTGCTCGGCTACGAGCAGGCGCTGACTCGCATCGACTCGACGTCGGGCGACTGGTACGCGACCTCGGGCCACATGATTTGGATCGGCGACCGCACGCGTCAGCTCGACCACGCCCATGTCGAGTACTGCCGTGGCGTGAAGAACCCGCTCGGCCTCAAGTGCGGTCCGTCGATCACGCCTGACAACCTGCTCAAGCTGATCGACGCGCTCAATCCGGAGAACGAGGCTGGCCGCCTAACCCTGATCGCGCGCTTTGGCCACGACAAGGTCGGTGACCACCTGCCGAAGCTGATCCGCGCAGTCGAGAAGGAAGGCCGCAAGGTCGTCTGGTCGTGCGACCCGATGCATGGCAACACGATCACCGCTGCCGGCTACAAGACGCGTCCGTTCGACCGCATCCTGAGCGAAGTGCAGAGCTTCTTCGACATCCATCGCTCCGAGGGCACGCACCCGGGCGGCATCCATGTCGAGATGACCGGCAACAACGTGACCGAATGCACCGGTGGCGCCCGCGCCATCACCGCCGAGGAACTGCAGGATCGCTACCACACCCATTGCGACCCGCGTCTCAACGCCGACCAGGCGATCGAGCTCGCTTTCCTGGTTTCGGAACTGCTCCGCAAGAGCGCGCCGACACCGGCGAAGAAGGCCGTCAACGCCTGATCCTGTCGCTGTTTGCAAAAATCAAAAGGGCGCCGGTTTGACCGGCGCCTTTTTCATTTGCGGTTCCAGCGTATCTCGCGAAGGCGTGGATCGCTCGCGAAGGATGTTCGGTCGAAGCCGATGCGGATTTCGGGAAACTCGCAGATAGCCTGGACCCCCGAAGGGCCGAGACGAATGCGCCAGGTCTGGCGCTCCGCTGGTGCCGGCTTTGCAAAAACCCGGCAGGTGAGCAAGGCAAGATTGGTACCGCCGGCAGGGTCGCGCACCGAGCGATAGCGGATTGCCTCGGTGCCGGCATCCCGGGCCGTATCGGCCAGTTGCTGGCAGGCGGCATAGTCGGTCGGATCTGTCCAGGCTTCCGCGTCCCGCGCCAGTGGCGGCACGGTCAGGTCGGTGCCGCGTGCCGTCTTGATGGCTGCCGAAAACGCGGTGTATTCGGCGGCATCACTCGGCCAGGGCGTATCCGGCGACTCCGAGAAGAACAGCAGCCGGTAAAAAGCCATCTCCGCGACGGCCGTTTCCACCTTTTCCGCCGCGTAATAGACGCCGAGCGTCTTGCCTGAGCGGCGGAACCGCGAACCGGTCGGATAGTTCGAGCCATAGCGGAACGGCGTCGCCAGGAGATAGTGCAGATGCCGGCATTCGAGCGGAATGACCGGCTTGGTCGTTTCTATCAATTGTTCCAGAACTGCCTGCTCATCGAGATCGTCGACGAGCTTCAAGCTCGAGACGCGGTGTTGTGCCTCAACCAGCCGCCAGCAGTGGCCGGAAAGGGTGCGCGCCTCAGACGAGAGCGCGGCGGGCGTCCAGATAGGCAATGACATCGACAAGCCCGGCTATGGTCACGATCTTTTCGAGCGGCACAGCACCGATTGCCGTGTTTTCGTTGCGCAGCCATGCTTGGGCGATCGGTGCATCGCCGCCGACTATGGCGTCGAGCGACCGGAACATACGCACGAACAGAACGGCGAGTTCAAACGGCTTGCTGCCGGTTTCGAGTGCGAACTCCTGCTTGCGCATGCGCGATACAGTGGCTTCGGATACGCCGATGATGGCCGACAGCACCTTGGCGGTGACGCCAAGCAGGTCCGCTGCGCGCAGCGTCGCCTTGGTGATGACAGGGCCTGGTGCGGCTGCCGACTCCGAATCTGGATGACTTCGCATCGAACTCTCCATTTCTCTAGAAAATATAGCCCAGAAATATTTCCATGGAAAGGGAGGTGTTTCGATGAGTCAGGCTTGGCCTCAATCCTTCTTGTACAGCATCCAGTTCTTGCCCTGGCGTTCGGCTATGGTCGAGTAGCGCGTGACGCGGTTGCGGCCGATCAGCTTGGAGCGATAGAGAGCGCGGTCTGCCTTGGCGTAGAGGTCTTCAGCGCCATCGGCGTCCGATGCCATGCACACGCCCATGGAGACGGTGACCTGGCCGCAGTTCACGCCCGGCTGGATTTCCTTGAATTGCGTCTGCGCAACCAAAAGGCGAACGCGGTCTGCGATCTCGAACGTCGCTTCCTCTGTCGTACCCTCGACGATCAGCGCAAACTCTTCGCCACCGGTGCGTGCCACGAACATGTCGCGGTGGACGCTGGACTGGAAGATACTGGCGATGATCCGCAGGATCTTGTCGCCCACGGGATGGCCGTGGCGGTCGTTGATGTCCTTGAAGCGGTCGATGTCGGCCAGGATCAGTGCACTGAACAGCACGCCCCTGTTGTCGTTGTAGATCTTGGCGATCCGCCGGTCGAAGGCCCTCCGGTTCCAGATGTGGGTGAGCGGGTCGGTATCGGCGAGCTTCTTGTACTCTTCAAGCTTCGACTTGACGCTTTCGAGTTCGCTCGACTTGTCGCTCAGCGTCGTTGCCACGTGCTTGCCGTGATCGATGGTTGAGGCTGTGGCCACGGCCATCACACTGGCGATCTTCTGCAGCAGTTCCTGCGACATGGCGGTGCGGCTGTTGAGCCCGCTCGAGGTCTCGTCAAGCACCTTGCCGTAGCGTTCCAGATAGGTCTGCTCGTTGCGCAGCAGGCTGGCGACACCTTCCAACTCGCGGGCGAGAACCTCGCGCGCATGCTCGACGATGCCCTGGCCATGGTTGTGGGCAAAGAACTTCTGACCAACCAGATCCAGCTGCTCCTGCGTCGGACGATTGCCGAGCGCAATGACCTCCAGGCTGAGTGCCGCGTTGGCGCCGGTCAGCGCCTCATAGAATATCTCGTAATTGCGCGGCAGGCCGATGACGCCCATCTGGCTCATCGTCGCCACGACAGTACTCGCAATATCGTTGCCTCGTTCTGTCGGGGCGGCTGCAGATTGCATGTATGTCCCGTTTCAGTTGGCCAGATGGCCGGCTGTACTGCCAGCAGGAAGGCTGGCGTGCAAACCGGTCGGGGGCGCGAGCGGCGTGAGATAGAATGCTTGCGGCGGCGCAGGTCCCCTCTGCGCCCATCACTTGTATTCAGCTCTAATTTAGGCTGGCTAAGGTTTCCTTAATTTGCGGCCTTGTCGCGGTAATTTTTCTACCACAGGGTGTAATTTCCGCTGTGCCAGATGATGCTTCAACACTGGCCAGCATAGGCAATGTCGCAATCCCTCATGTCCTGTGCACCGATCAAGATCAATATGGCCCCGGGTCAATAGAGGAGAATGCAATGGATAATTTGCACAAGGGGTCATGTTTGTGTGGGGCGGTGCGCTTTGTGGCACGAGGCGCGCTGCGCGAAGTCATCTATTGCCATTGCAACATGTGCCGGAAACAGAGCGGCCACTACTATGCCGCGACCAATGTCGGCGACGACATGGTGGACATCGAGGGCGGCGCCAATGTCACGTGGTTTGCTGCGTCGGACTTCGCCCGCCGGGGGTTCTGCAGCCGTTGCGGGTCGGTGATGTTCTGGAAGCCGAACGACGATGACTACATCTCGATCATGGCCGGATCGTTCGAGGAGCCGTCGTCGCTGGCCGGCGGCTATCACATATTCGTCGCCGACAAGGGGTCGTATTATGAGATCGATGACAACCTGCCGCGATACGAACGGTCCTCACCATCGCTTAAGGTGCTAGAGGATTGATGGGGATGCCGACGATCGTTCTCATTTGTTGAACGCTTCGTCGTGTTTGGGCGCTCTGCTCGAAACAGTGGCGAGGGCGTATATTCCAGGCAAGGAGAAATGACATGACCTCGTTGCCTACAGTTTTCATTTCGCATGGCGGCCCCGACATCGTTTTGGCCGATACGCCGGCGCGCCACTATCTCGAAGCTCTTTCCGACCTGGTTGAGAAGCCCAAGGCCATCGTCATCGTGTCGGCGCATTTCGAGACCGACGGCGTGGCTGTCGTGACCGATCCGAAGCCGGGCATGATCTATGACTTCGGCGGTTTTGCGCCGGAGCTCTACAAGATGGTCTATCCCGCGTTGGGCGAGCCGGCGCTCGCGGCCAAGGTTTTTGCGATGCTTGACCAGGCCGGGCTCAAGCCGCACACCTATGAGAAGCGTGGCTATGACCATGGCACCTGGACGCCGCTCAAGCTCGCATTCCCCGACGCCGACATTCCCGTGGTTCAGGTGTCGATCGACCCAAGCCGCGATGCCGCCTGGCACCATGCCATCGGCAAGGCGCTGGCGCCGTTGCGCGGCGAAGGCGTGCTGCTGATCGGCTCAGGCCATATCACCCACAATCTGCGCGCCTATTTCAGCAGATTGCGCAAGGGGGCCGAACCGGATCCTGCGCTGGCCGGCAAGGTGCACGAGTTCACGGAATGGTTCGCCGACAGGATGGCAAGCGGCGATACCGATGCGCTGCTGCACTGGAAGGACAAGGCGCCTCACGCGAGGGAAAACCATCCAACCGATGAGCACCTGATGCCGATCTTCTTTGCTCTTGGAGCGGCGGGCGAGGGTGCAAAGGGCCGCCGCGTGCACGATTCGGTCGATCACGGCTTCTTTGCCAACGATTCATATCTGTTCGACTGAGCGTCGAGCCGCTAAATGATGCCGCTTCGATTGAATTGAAAGGGCATTTTATGGAGCGGCTGGTCAAGGCTTTCCAGAACTCGGTGCGGGCATTCTCGCGGCTGATCCGCACCGAAGCGGCATTCCAGCAGGAGGTCATGCTGCTTGTCGTGGCGTTGCCGCTCGGCTGGTTCGTGGCTGGTACCTGGGGCGGTTACGCGCTGCTGATCGGCTCGATCCTGTTCCTGATTACTGTCGAGGTGCTGAACACTGGCATCGAGGCGGCCTGCGATGCCGTCAGCCGCGAGTTCAATATCGACATCCAGCTTGCCAAGGACTGCGGCTCGCTTGCAGTGCTGATTTCGATTGTCATCGTGCTGGGCATCTGGGGCTTTGCGATCGTCGAGCGAATGCTCGGGTTTCCGATCTAAGGGGGCATACCCATATGTCGGTTACCAAAGGAGACCGACATGACTGACAAGGCCGATACCCATCACCTCGAGACGCGCGCGGGCTTGCCGGAGGACCTGCGCTGGCTGGTCGACAAATATCCACGCGAAGACTGGCGCGCCCATGACAACGTCCATGGCATGGCGTCGATGTGGCTGCAGCGCCACGACATGTTCCGCGAACTGGGCGGCATGCTGACCACCGGTATCGGCGATTATCGCGAGGGCCGCATGGACGCCCAGCAGTTCGCCCGCTGGTTTGCGCCAAGGCTGAACCATTTCCTCGGCAATCTCGACGGTCACCACAATGTCGAGGACCAGCATTACTTCCCCGCGTTCGCCAAGGCGGAAAGCAGGCTGAAGCGGGGCTTCGACATCCTCGACGCCGACCATCACCTCATCCACGAGGCGCTCGAGCGCAACGCCGAGACGGCCAATGCCTTTCTGCGCACGCTTTCGGAAAGCATGGACAAGCAGCGCTTTGCCGCCGACGCCTATGCCGACGAGAATGCGCGGCTGGTCGCCATGCTGACACGGCATCTCGACGACGAGGAAGACCTGATCATCCCGCTCATTCTCGATCGCGGCGACCGGGCGCTGGAGATCGGCTGACGACTATTCCAGCGGCTCTTTCCTGGCGACGTGGCGGGCAAGCAGCCATGCTGCGATCGCAACTACCAGCCCAATGGCCAAGCCGATCAGCAAGCGCTGATGGCCTTTCAGCGTGTCACCGATAATATGTTCGGCGCCGAGGCCGAACACATAGCCCAGGCTGACGAAGAGTGCAGCCCAAACGAGTGCTGACAGCGCGTTCAGCGCTACGAACACCGGGATCGGAATGTTCGACAGACCTGCGGCGATGCCACCGGCCAGGCGCATGCCGTAGATGTAGCGGTTGGCAAGCACGAACAGATTGGGGTGTGCCTGCACCATCCTGTAGGCATGGCTGAATCCCGGCCTTCGCCGGAGCAGGCGTACCCATTTGTGACCAGAGAAGCGGCGGCCAAGGACAAAAAACAGCGTGTCGCCCAAAAAGGCACCGGTAGCAGCGACGGCAAATGCCTGCCACGGCGCGAATACTTGCTGATGAGCAAAGAAGCCGCCAAGGATCGCCACGCTTTCGCCTTCGGCCAAGCAGCCGATGAACACGGCCAGCAGCCCGAAGCGTTCGACGAGGTGATGGACCGTTTCGATCATCGGGCCGGCGCAGAGCCTGAGGCGGGGGCGGCGAGGCGGCCAACCTGCTCGGTGAGCTCGCGGAGCTGATCGCGCAGCAGGATGATTTCCTGGAAGCGGATCTCGTCGAGCTTTTCGTGCAGCGCCATGATCTCGATCTCAGCCTTTAGGTTCACCGCATAGTCGTGCGCGGCGTCGATGCGGTCGCGCTCGGCCTGGCGGTTCTGCGACATCATGATGATTGGTGCCTGGATGGCCGCGAGCATCGACAAGATAAGGTTGAGGAAGATGAATGGGTAGGGATCGAAGGAATCGCGCCCGAGCAACCAGGCATTCAGGCCGGTCCAAACAACAAGAAAGGCCAGAAAGGCCAGGATGAACCTCCAGGAACCACCGACACGCGCAATGCCGTCGGCGAGGCGGTCGCCCGTGCTCTCGTGCAGTTCCACGCTTTCGTTCACGTTGCGAGAAACGGCCTTCCTGTCGATGGCGCTTTGCAGCACCTTGTGCTCGACTTCGCTCAGGGTTTCGGGTTTCCGGGTCAGCCAGCGGCTCGCCAGATCAGCTACGGTCTTGTTCATTGTCCACTCCGCAGTGACAGCGCCTGCTTGGCAGCCGCATATCCATATACGAAGATAATGGCACACCGCGAAATGATGCGGCGATAAGGAAACTTCCATGGCTGACTTCGCAAGGATCAAGGCGCGCGCGGCCGAGCGCAAGGGCGGCGAGGCGGTGCTGAAGTCGCTGCTGGGTCCCGCGTCCGACAATGCGACGCTGGCCAAGGTCAGCGATGACCGCGTGCTGTCGACCATGGCCGAACGGGTGTTTGCCGCCGGCTTCGTCTGGCGGGTCATCGAGCAGAAATGGCCAGGATTCGAAGAGGCTTTCCTTGGCTTCGAACCGAAGCGTCTGTTGTTTCAACCCGACGACTTCTGGCACGATCTCGCCTCCGACAAGCGCATCGTGCGCAATCCGCAAAAGATCAGGTCGGTGCGCGACAACGCCGCTTTTGTCGAGCTCGTCTCGAAAGAGCATGGCAGCTTCGGCAAATTCCTGGCGGCCTGGCCGGCCGACGACCAGGTCGGGCTAACAGCCTATCTCGGCAAGCATGGCAGCCGGCTGGGCGGCAACACAGGCCAGTATCTGCTGCGCTGGCTCGGTTGGGATACCTTCATCATGTCGCAGGACATGATCCTGGCGCTGCGCGACGCCGGTCTCGACATTGGCGAGGCGGCGACGGCCAAGAAGGATCAGGCCAAGGTGCAGGCTCAGATCAACGAATGGGCAAAGGCGACAAAGCTGCCGAGGGCGCATATCTCTCGCATCCTGTCGATGTCGATCGGCGTCAACCGCCCGGCCGACGAACTGCGCTCCTACATGGACGAATGATGGTCCAATCGAACGGCATTGCCCGACACGAATACGCAGGCTAAATCGCTGACATGACGAAAAAATCAATCCCCGACGTCCTCCGCATCGCCGTCGCCCAGCTCAATCCGACTGTTGGCGACATCGCTGGCAATCTCGCCAAGGCGCGCGAGGCGCGCGCGGATGCGGCGCGCCAGGGTGCCGATCTGGTGTTGTTCACCGAACTGTTTCTTGCCGGCTATCCGCCGGAGGATCTGGTGCTCAAGCCGGCTTTCCTGGCTGCCTGCGAGCGCGCGGCGGAAGACTTCGCCAAGGATACATCAGACAATGGTCCCGGGGTCATCATTGGCGTGCCGCTCAAGCGCAAGAGCGGTGTGCACAATGCGATCATCATCGCGGACGGCGGCAAGATCATTGGCGAACGTTTCAAGGTCGATTTGCCCAACTATGGCGAGTTTGACGAAAAGCGCGTGTTCCAGCCTGGTCCCGACATGCCTGGGCCGGTCAATTTCCGTGGCGTGCGTATTGGCATCCCGATCTGCGAGGACATCTGGGGCGAGCTTGGTGTCTGCGAGACGCTCGCCGAGAGCGGCGCTGAAATCCTGCTCGTGCCGAACGGTTCGCCCTATTACCGCGCCAAGATGGACGTCCGTCACCAGGTGGCGATCAAGCAGGTGATCGAGAGCGGCCTGCCGCTGCTTTACGCCAACCAGCTTGGCGGACAGGACGAACTGGTCTTCGACGGCGCCTCCTTCGCGATCAATGCCGACCATTCGCTGGCCTTCCAGATGAGCCAGTTCGAAGAAACTGTGGCGATGACCATGTGGCGGCGCGGCGAGGAGGGCTGGGCCTGCGTCGAAGGGCCGATGTCGAAGATCCCCGAGCGCGAGGAGGCGGACTATCGCGCCTGCCTGCTGGGCCTGCGCGACTACGTCAACAAGAACGGCTTCAAGAACGTCGTGCTCGGCCTGTCCGGCGGCATCGATTCGGCGATCTGCGCGGCACTCGCCGTCGATGCGCTCGGCGAGGAGCGGCTCCGCGCGATTATGATGCCCTATCGCTATACCTCGAGCGACTCGCTCAAGGACGCCGAGGATTGCGCCCGCGCGCTCGGCTGCCGCTATGACATCGTGCCGATCCACGAGCCCGTTGACGGCTTCTCGCATGCGCTGACACAGCTGTTCGAGGGCACCAAGGAAGGCATTACCGAGGAAAACCTGCAGAGCCGCGCCCGCGGCACGATCCTGATGGCTGTGTCGAACAAATTCGGCTCGATGGTGGTGACGACGGGCAACAAGAGCGAGATGTCGGTCGGTTACGCCACGCTTTATGGCGACATGAATGGCGGCTTCAATCCGATCAAGGACCTCTACAAGATGCAGGTCTATGCGCTGTCGCGCTGGCGCAACACGCATGTGCCGCCAGGTGCGCTCGGCCCATCGGGCGAGGTCATTCCGAAGAACATCATCGACAAGGCGCCGTCGGCCGAGCTCCGGCCCAACCAGACCGACCAGGATTCGCTGCCGCCCTATCCGGTGCTCGACGACATCCTGGAATGCCTGGTCGAGAACGAGATGGGCGTCGACGACATCGTCGCGCGTGGCCACGACCGCGATACGGTGCACCGGATCGAACACCTGCTCTACATTGCCGAATACAAGCGGCGGCAGGCAGCACCAGGCGTGAAGATCACCAAGAAGAACTTTGGCCGCGACCGCCGCTATCCGATCACCAACAGATTCAGGGATCGCGGCTAAGCCACTGCAATTGAATTGAAAACCGACAGCAGACCGGAGGGGTTCATGGCCGAGGTCGAAATCAGCTTCGACGTCTCGCGGATCGACTTCGACAAGACGTCGGATGTCATCAAGGCGAGCTACTGGGGTGAAGGCCGGACCGACGACATCCATCGCCGGGCCTTCGCCAACTCGCTTTGCGTTGGTGCCTTTGTCGACGACGAGCAGGTAGGGTTCGCCCGCGTTGTCAGCGATTTTGCCTGCTTCGCCTACGTTGCCGACGTCATCGTCTGGCCCGAGCGGCGCGGCCTCGGTATCGGCAAGAAACTGATCCGGGCATTGCTCGACCATCCGGAGCTTGCGACCGTGACCGGCTTCTCGCTGCGGACCTCTGACGCGCATAGCCTCTACGAACAATTCGGCTTTGTGACTTCGACTGATGGCATGTACATGCGGCTGGCGCGGCAGCCGGCCGCTCGCGAACAGACCTAGGCGTGTCTTACATAGCCTTCGTTCGCGACAATCCGCGCTGGCTGGCCGGCGGGTTCTTGCTCACCTTCTTTTCGACCTTCGGCATGACATCGTTCATCGCCCTGTCGGCTGGCGACATCCGCCGCGACTATGGGCTGTCGCATGGCGAGTTCGGCACGCTGTACATGTTCGCAACGCTCGCCAGCGCATTGAGCCTGCCGCGGCTCGGTCAGATCGTCGACCGCTACAGCGTGCAGAAAGTGGCGCTGTTCGTCGTGCCGATGCTGGCCATGGCAAGCGCAGCGATGGCGCTGTCGCAGCATCTCGTCGTCTTGTTCGTGACCATCTACGTCCTGCGCCTGTTTGGCCAGGGCATGATGGTGCACACGGCCTACACCGCGACCGCGCGCTGGTTTTCGGCGCAAAGGGGGCGGGCGCTTTCGACAGTCATTCTTGGCCACAACGCCGGCGACGCCATCATCCCGATGGGTTTTGTGCTGCTCGCCACTTCGGTTGGCTGGCGCAATGGCTGGCTGCTTGCGGCGGCGGCACTAGCGTTCATCGCCGTGCCGGCAATCGCGCTTCTGGTTGCCGCGGACCGAAAGCCGCGCTCGTCGGATCCCGTGGCACGCCAGATCGACGCGCGCGACTGGACACGGGCCGAGGTTGTCCGCGATCCGATCTTCTACGTGTTGCTGCTTGGCGTCATGGCACCAGGCCTGATCGTGACGACCCTGTTTTTCCATCAGGTCTATCTGGTGGAACTGCGCGGCTGGTCGCTTGAGGTCTTTGCGTCGTCGTTTCTGGTGACGGCCGTGGTCAATGCCGCCTTCACGCTGGTCGTCGGCCAACTCATCGACCGCTTTTCCGGCGTGTCGCTGCTGCCTTTCGTGTTGTTGCCGCTGGGGCTCGCCTGCCTGTTGCTGGGCCTCGTCGACGCGCAGTGGAGCGCTTTCGGCTTCATGGCGCTGCTCGGCATTTCGAACGGTCTGTCGACGACGCTGTTCGGCGCCGTCTGGCCCGAGGTCTATGGCCTGAAGCACCTTGGTTCGATCAGGGCATTGATCGTTTCCGCCGGGGTACTCGCTTCCGCCATCGGGCCGGGCCTGACCGGATATCTGATCGATGCAGGCGTCAGCTACCCCGGCCAGATCGTGGCAATGGGGGTCTACTGCTTCGCCATTTCATTCGTGCTGCTGCTGGCTTCGCGCCGACTGCGCGCGCGAAGCCATGTCCAGGCCGTGCCTGCTGTTGCTCGAGTGTAGCGAGTTATTTGCCCGAAATGCCTTCGACGGTTTCGCGGCGATCATAGACGTGGTCGACGATGCCCCAATCCTTGGCTTCTTCCGCCGTAAAGAAGAAATCGCGGTCGAGCACGCGCGCCACTTCCTCCTCGGTACGCCCGCAATGTTCGGCGTAAAGCCTGGTCATGCGCCGCTTGAGCTTGATGATGTCTTCGGCATGGCGCTCGATGTCGGAGGCCTGGCCACGGAAACCGCCGGAGGGCTGGTGCAGGATCACGCTTGCATTGGGCAGGGCGATGCGCCGGCCAGGCGCGCCGGCCATCAGCAGGAACGAGCCCATCGAGCCCGCCGTGCCCATGCACAGCGTCGACACGGGGCAGCGGATGAACTGCATCGTGTCGTAGATCGCAAAGCCGCTGGTGACCACGCCGCCGGGCGAGTTGATGTAGAACGAGATTTCGCGGGTCGGGTTTTCGGATTCGAGAAACAGCAACTGCGCGCAGATGAGCGACGCCGAATTGTCGTCGACCTCGCCGTTCAGGAAGACGATCCGCTCGCGCAGCAGGCGGGAAAAGATGTCGAAGGAGCGTTCGCCGCGCGGCGATTGTTCGACGACCATAGGGACGAGCTGCATCGTGTCGCGCATGCGCGAAAATCCTTTCATCGATGGAGTGTTTGAGCTTAGGCCGCGGCGCGCATCAGCGGCGGACTGTTCGAATTCGCCGGCGCGGCGATGGTTCTCACTGGCTCGACGCTATGGGTCAGGCGGAACCAGGTGCCGCCGTCCGGCTGTGCTTCGAGATCGAAGGTCACGAAGGTTTCGGGCTCGTTCACCGTGGCGTCGTTCCAGGCGTAGCGAACGCGCGAGAAGGGCAGGGCCTCGATGATGCGATAGGCAGGGCCGGTCGTATCCGCCGCCACCTTGTCCGCCGCCGGTATATCGAGCCAGGTTGCGACAAATTCCGGCACCGTCAGCGCGCGCCAGACCTTTTCCGGCGCGGCTTCCAGTTCGCATTCGACGACGATGGTGTCCTCGTTCGTTTCCTGCCGTTGGGCGTCCGTCATTGGTCCATCTCCTTGAGCAGCACCTTCAGCCTCTCGACACGATCCGGCCAGAAGCTGCGATAACGGGTGAGCCAGTCGAACAGCGGACGCAGCCCGTCGGGGTTCACGCTGTAGTTCACATGCCTGCCGGCACGCGCTTCGTTGATCAGTCCGGCGCCGCGCAGCACAGCGATGTGCTGCGAAATCGCTGGTTGCGAAATCTCCAGCCCTTGGCGCAGCTCCGTCGCGTTTTTCTCTCCCGCGGTCAGGCGATCGAGAACGGCACGACGGGTGGGATCGGAGAGGGCGCGGAATATGTCGGATTCGTTCATGGGTTTGAGATAAGCATGGACTTATCTATCGTGCAAGTGGCTCTCCGATTTAGAGCTTGTTCTGGCACAACAGGCTTCGGTCCAGAGCGGGGGTTGGCTAAGCAAAAATGCTCGGTTATAAGCAAATTCTTCGCGGCCACTAACAGGGAGGTCTGAATGCCAGAATATGACATGTCCTCCCGAGGTTCGAACCGGGGTCATTGACCCGGCGATCCGCCTTCGGCGTCCCGTATTTCTGACGCTGCCGTTCCGCGACTTCCTGATTCAGCAAGAATTATTCGTCGCGCCTTTGAACATCTTTCTTTGAGGATGGCGTCGATTCCGGCGCCTCATGGCATCATGGCTCGTTTTCGTATCGATCTGCGCGGCGGTGCTTTCCGCAGCGTTCTGGGTTTCACTTTCAGACACTGGCAGCGGCAGCCAGTTAGGCTCGTCATCATCTCGGCGGCCGTGCTCGTCTCAACGATGGCTGACGTCTTGACACCGCTCTATTCGGGTCGGCTGATCGACGCCGTGGCCAGTGGCGCCGCGACAAACGAAGTGGCCTGGAACGCCGCACTTGCCGCGTTCTTCACCTTGCTCGCGCTGGCCACGGGCTCGCTGGTGTTCCGCCACATCGCTTTTGTCGGCATCATCGAGCTGACGCTCAAGATGATGTCCGATATCGCCCAGGATGCGTTCCATCGCGTCCAGCGCTTCTCCACCGACTGGCACGCCAACAGCTTCGCCGGCTCGACGGTGCGCAAGGTGACGCGTGGCATGTGGGCGCTCGACCTGCTCAACGACACGCTGCTCGTGGCGCTGCTGCCTTCCTTCGTGATGCTGCTCGGCTCGACGATCCTGCTCGGCTGGCACTGGCCGATGATGGGGCTGATCATTGCCGCAGGCTCCATCATCTTCATCGGCCAGACGGTGCTGATGTCGCTCGGCTTCGTTGCGCCGGCGGCAAGTCTCGCCAATAGCTGGGACACGCGGCTCGGCGGTTCTTTGGCCGACGCCGTCAGCTGCAACTCGGTGGTCAAGGCCTTTGGCGCCGAGGAGCGCGAGGAGGGCCGGCTAGCCAAGGTGATCGCCAAGTGGCGTCACCGCACGGGGCGCACCTGGATGCGCGGCACGATCAATGGCACGTCGCAGAACATCACGCTGGTGCTGCTGCGTGCCGCGATCATCGGTTTCGCCCTGTTTCTGTGGTCGAGCGGGCAGGCAAGTGCTGGCGACATCGCCTTCGTGCTGACCTCGTTCTTCCTGCTGCAGGGCTATCTGCGCGATGTCGGCATGCACATCCGCAACCTGCAGCGCTCGGTCAACGACATGGAGGAGCTTGTCGACATCCAGGGCCAGCCGCTCGGCGTCGCTGATCGTGCCGGCTCCAAGGCGATCCAGATCCGCGATGGCGGCATCGAGTTCGATCACGTGACGTTCCACTACGGCACGCATGCACTGCCGCTCTACCGGGACTTCTCGGTGTCGATCAAGCCGGGCGAGCGGGTCGGTCTTGTCGGCCACTCCGGCTCGGGCAAGACGACTTTCGTCAAGCTGATCCAGCGGCTCTACGATGTCGGTGACGGCCGGATCACGATCGACGGGCAGGACATTGCCAAGGCGACGCAGTCGTCGCTGCGTCAGCAAATCGCGATCGTCCAGCAGGAGCCGATCCTGTTCCACCGTTCGCTGGCCGAGAACATCGCCTATGCCCGGCCAGGTGCGACTCAGGCCGAGATCGAGCACGCGGCAAAGCTCGCCAGCGCGCACGACTTCATCCAGCGCCTGCCTAAGGGCTATGGCACACTGGTGGGCGAACGCGGTGTCAAGCTGTCGGGCGGCGAGCGCCAGCGCGTGGCCATCGCCCGTGCGTTCCTGGCCGACGCGCCGATCCTGATTCTCGACGAGGCGACGTCCAGCCTCGATTCGGAATCGGAGGTGCTGATCCAGCAAGCGATGGAACGGCTGATGGTCGGGCGCACGACGCTGATCATCGCGCACCGTCTGTCCACTGTGCGTTCGCTCGACCGGCTGCTCGTTTTCGATCGCGGCGAGATAGTTGAGGAAGGCCGGCACGAAGCGCTGGTTCGCAGAGATGGCGGCATCTACCGCCGCCTGTTCGAACGCCAGGCACTGGAGCTCACCAAAGGGCTCGTCTAAATCAGGAGCGGGCCGCGAGAGATCGCGGCCCGCTCGTCATTTGCAAATAGGCCGCAAGCAGATGTAGCCCCTTTGGCCGGCTTCCATTCGCGCCGTGGTTGCTTTATTTCTGGTGCAGAGGTGCGGGGGCGCCGCCTTGTCAACGCAAAAGCCTTCCGCTACGCCCCGATCATGACAGTAACAGTTCGCTTCGCCCCTTCGCCCACCGGCCGCATCCACATCGGCAATGCGCGCACGGCCCTGTTCAATTGGCTGTTCGCCCTCAAGCACAAGGGGCGGTTCGTCCAGCGCTTCGACGACACCGACGTCGAGCGCTCGCGCCAGGAATTCGCAGACTCGATTCTCTACGATCTGCATTGGCTCGGCATCTTCCCCGACCAGACCGAGTATCAGTCGCGCCGCTTTGCCAGCTACGATGCAGCCGTCGACAAGCTCAAGGCATCAGGCGTGCTCTATCCGTGCTACGAAACGCCGGAAGAGCTCGACCTGCGCCGCAAGGTGCGCCGCACGCGTGGGCTTCCGCCGGTCTATGGCCGCGAGGCGCTAAAGCTCACCGCCGACGAGCGCGCGTCCTACGAGCATGACGGGCGCAAGCCGCATTGGCGCTTCCTGCTGCCCAACTTCAAGTCCAATCCGTTCGAGACCGAACGCACCGAAATCCACTGGAACGATGTGGTGCGTGGCGAAGAGACCGTCGACCTGGCGTCGCTGTCCGACCCGGTGCTGGTGCGCGAGGACGGAACCTATCTCTACACGCTGCCGTCCGTGGTCGACGACATCGAGATGGAGATCAGCCACGTCATCCGCGGCGACGACCACGTCACCAACACCGGCGTTCAGATCGCCCTGTTTCGCGCGATCGGCGCCGATCCTCCTGAATTCGGCCATCACAACCTGCTGACGACCGCGTCGGGCGAAGGGCTGTCCAAGCGCACTGGAGCACTTTCGATCGAGAGCCTGCGCGACGGCGGCATCGAACCGATGTCGGTTGCCTCGCTCGCCGTGCTTGTCGGTACATCGGAGAACGTCACGGCAGTGCCGAGTCTGCTCGACCTCGCCGAAAAGTTCGATCCGGCCGCGACCTCCAGGTCGGCCTCGAAATTCGATCCCGACGAGCTCGTGGTGCTCAATCGCGCGCTGCTGCACCACATGTCGTTCGATGAAGTGCGTGACCGCCTGATGGTGCTCGGCGTCAGCGGCGATCATGCCGAGGCGTTCTGGATGGCGGTGCGCGGCAATCTCGACAGGCTGTCGGATGCCGTGTCGTGGTGGCGTATCCTGCGCGAAGGGCCACAGCCGGCTGCCGAAATCGCCGAAGAGGATCGCGAATTCGTCGGCCAGGCGCTCGACCTGCTGCCCGAAGAGCCGTGGGACGGCAATGTCTGGAAGGACTGGACGGCCAAGGTGAAAAAGGCGACCGGCCGCAAGGGCAAGGCGCTGTTCATGCCGCTGAGGCTCGCGCTCACGGGGTTGGAGTCGGGCCCGGAGCTCGCAGATCTATTGCCGCTTGTGGGTCGGGAAGGAACGCTGGCCCGACGGCCCTGACCTTGCGGTTGGGGTCAGGTGCCGGACGCGGCGTCACCGGCGTTTGCGGCTCTTCCGCTGGCTTGGCCTGCGGGGCGCTCGGCACCGGGCGCCCTTCGCCGGCGATGACGGAAAAGTTCCTGTTCAGGCTGACATTGCAGCCGCAGGCGGGCACGCGCGGCAGGTCGACACGCTTGTAGCGATAGGCGGTCGCAAGATTGCGGTAGGGCTGGCCCGAGCGGGCGGAGACCATGCTCTCCTGCGGCTGGCCGGCATTCATGTGATAGAACAGCTCGATCTCGGTTCCCGGACAACTCGCTTCGCAGTTCTTTTCGTCACGCTGGAAATCCGACAGGTCGGCGGCATTGGACATCGGAAAGAAGTAGCCGTCGCAGGTGCGCACACACAAGGTGCGGTACTCGCCGACGCCTTGTTGCTGGCTTCTTCTAACGACGATGTGTTGCGGGTAGCTCTCATTGAAGCTCAGGGTCGTCGTATTCCCGCCACGGATGATGGTCGCGCCGACCCGGTCCTCCGACGGATCGTTGTCCGTGGCTTCTTCCGGTTCATCCGCTTGATCGTTGCAGCCAGCAATCTGCATGGCATCAAGGATGCGGATGCGCTCGCGCCTGACGTTCCTGTTCGGATGCGCGGACTGGCCGTTTAGCTTGCCGAGATTGTCCTCCATCGCGGCGATCTTGGCGTTCAAGGTGGCACATTGGGCGATGATATCGCCCGAGATCGCCCTGCCGCAGCCGAGGTCCGAAGCCCTGATACGGGCAAGATCAATCTGGTCTTGCTGGGTGTTGGCGGCAGCGGAAAACTCGTCCGGCTGGGCGAAGCTGCCGGTTGCCTGCTTGGGCAAGCTCGCCAGTTCGGCCTCGAGCTCAAGGCACTGGGCCGAGGCGGCTAATGACGATCCGGTCGCCAGCATCGACAAGGCAGCGGCAAGCAGCCAGGTAACGCCTGGCTGGCTTCTCAAGATTATGCGTCTGCCGCGCCCGAACATGCCGATCCCATAAGGATAGACTCAACCCTAGCGCCAGCAAGGTTAACCGTTTGTTGGGAAACGGCTAAACCCTACGCTGATCCTCAGGCCGCCGCGTGTGCGCGCTGGGATGCCTCGACGACTGCGAGTGCCGTCATGTTGACGATGCCGCGCGAGGTCACAGACGGCGTCAGGATATGGGCCGGCTGGGCGGTGCCAAGCAGAATCGGGCCGACATGCAGCGCGTCCATCATCGTCTTGACCGTCGTCAGCGCAATGTTTGCCGCGTCGAGATTGGGGAAGACCAGCAGATTGGCTTCACCCTTCAGCGTCGAATGCGGATAGACGCGCTGGCGCAGAACTTCCGACAGCGCCGAATCGCCGTGCATTTCGCCATCGCTGGCGAGTTCCGGGGCGATGCGCTTCAGGATTGCGGCTGCCTCACGCATTTTCTGCGCGCTTTGCGAGTCGCGGGAGCCGAAATTGGAATGCGAAAGCAGCGCCGCCTTGGGCTCGATGCCAAAGCGGCGGATCTCGTCGGCCGCCAGCATCGTCATCTCGGCGATCTCATCGGCGGTCGGGTCGACGGTCACGTAGGTGTCGGTGAAGAACAGCACGCCGCGCTGCGAGATCAGCATCGACAGGGCGGACAAATCGCGATCCTTGACCCCGTCGCGCGCGCCGACGATCAGCGTGACGTTGCGCAGATGCCGTTCGAAACGTCCTTCCAGCCCGCAGATCATGGCGTCCGCATCACCGCGCTTGAGTGCAATTGCCGCGATCACCGTGTTGTTGGTGCGCACCATGGTGCGTGCAGCCTCGGGTGTGATGCCCTGGCGGCCGCCGAGGTCGATCAGGTGGTCGACATAGTGGCGGTAGCGCGGATCGTCCTCGGGATTGATGATGTCGAAATCGACGCCGGGACGGATGCGCAGGCCATAACGCTTGAGCCGGACTTCGATGACATGCGGACGGCCGATCAGGATCGGCTTGGCCAGTCCTTCCTCGAGCACCACCTGGGCGGCGCGCAGTACGCGCTCGTCTTCGCCGTCGGCGTAGATGACGCGCTTGGACGTCGCCTGCTTGGCGTTGGAGAAGATCGGCTTCATCACCAGGCCGGAACGGAAGACGAAGCGGCTGAGCTTTTCGATATAGGCGTTGAAGTCGGCGATCGGGCGAGTCGCAACCCCGGTCTCGCAGGCTGCCTTGGCGACCGCAGGTGCGATCCTGAGGATCAGCCTGGGGTCGAAGGGCGAGGGGATCAGGAAGTCGGGGCCGAATGTCGGCGTCTCGCCGGAATAGGCACGCGCGGCGACATCGGACGGCTCCTCCCGGGCGAGTGCCGCGATGGCGCGCACGGCGGCCATCTTCATTTCTTCGTTGATGGCACGCGCGCCGCAGTCGAGGGCACCGCGGAAGATGTAGGGGAAGCACAGGACGTTGTTGACCTGGTTCGGGAAGTCCGAGCGTCCGGTGCAGATCATCGCATCGGGACGGGCAGCGCGCGCCGCTTCGGGCATGATCTCGGGATTTGGGTTGGCCAGCGCCAGGATCAGTGGCTTATCCGCCATCTCCGACAGCAGCTCCGGCTTCAGAACGCCAGCTGCCGACAGACCGAGGAAGACGTCGGCGCCGCCGATGACATCGGCAAGCACGCGCGCGTTGGTGTCCTTGACGTAAGGGTCCTTCCAGCGGTCCATCTCCTCGACGCGGCCCTTATGGGCGACGCCGAAGCGGTCGGTGACCCAGATGTTTTCGACCTTGGCACCGAGCGACACCAGCAAGTTGAGGCAGGCAAGCGCTGCGGCACCTGCGCCCGATGTGACGATCTTGACGTCCTCGATCTTCTTGCCGGCGAGTTCCAGGCCGTTGAGAACCGCTGCCGCAACGATGATCGCCGTGCCATGCTGGTCGTCATGGAAGACCGGGATGCGCATCTTCGCCTTGAGCTGTTCTTCGACTTCGAAGCACTCGGGCGCCTTGATGTCCTCGAGGTTGATGCCGCCGAAAGTCGGCTCCAGCGCCGAGATCGTGCTGACCATCTGCTCGATCTCGGGCGCGTCGATCTCGATGTCGAAGACGTCGATGCCGGCGAACTTCTTGAACAGGACGGCCTTGCCTTCCATCACCGGCTTGGAGGCCAGCGGGCCGATATTGCCCAGGCCGAGCACGGCGGTGCCGTTGGAGATCACGGCGACCAGATTGGCGCGGCCGGTGTAATCGGCGGCGGTTTCCGGGTCGTCCTTGATGGCGAGGCAGGGTGCTGCGACGCCAGGCGAATAGGCCAAAGCCAGGTCGCGCTGGTTGCCGAGCGGCTTGGTCGCCTGGATTTCGAGCTTGCCGGGAACCGGGTGCTTGTGGAAAAAGAGCGCGGCCTGATCGAGGTCGGAGAGCGCTTCCTTCTTCTTATCGTCCCCGGCCATATCTTGCTCCTTACAGAATCCGCTTCAAAGGCAGTTATTAGCACGACCACGGCATTTTTCGAGGTGTCAACGGCCAGACAGCCGTTGAATCACTTTCAAGTGCCGGAATGGCAATCATTCCAGCTGCTTGACGTAAATTGCTGAGATGCCGATTCAGCCTGTCTGACGCTCAGAACGAGCTGACATAGAGCCCGCCGTCGACCGGAATGTTCTGGCCGGTCATGTATCCGGCATGTACCGAACACAGGAAGGCGCAGATCTGGCCAAATTCCTCCGGTGTGCCAAGCCGCCCTGCGGGAACCTCTGCACTCAACCGGGCACGCCGCGCGGCACCCTGCTCAGGGTCTTCGACGCTGCCAGGCTCATGCGGGCCACGCAGGCGATCGGTGTCGAGCTTGCCCGGCAGCATGTTGTTGATGGTGACGTTGCGGTCGGCAACCGTGCGCGCCACACCCGCCAGGAAGGCGGTAAGGCCGGCGCGGGCGCCGGACGACAGGTCGAGACCGGGAATAGGCGTGTAGACCGACAAGGAGGTGATGTTGACGATGCGGCCGAAGCCACGTTCGGCCATGCCGTCGATCACTGCTTTGATCAGCTCTATCGGCGTGACCATGTTGTTGGTGACGCCTTCGAGGATTTTTGCGCGGTCGAGTTCGCGGAAATCGCGGTATGGCGGACCGCCATTGTTATTGACGAGGATATCGGGCGACGGACAGGCTGCGAGCAGCGCCTTCTGGACTTCGGGATCGGAGACGTCGCCGGCGATCTCCGTGACCTCCACGCCGAATCGCTTGCGGATTTCGCCCGCCGTGCGGCTGAGCGCTGCGGCGTCGCGGCCATTGAGGAAAAGCTCGCACCCAGCCTCGGCCAACGCGATGGCGCAGCCCTTGCCGAGACCGCGGCTCGACGCACAAACGATTGCCTTCTTCCCGCTGATGCCGAGATCCATGATGTGCGTCTCCTGTAGGTGATGCTCCACCCTAGGACCGTCGGCAGATGACTGCAACCGTCATACGGCTGTTGCATGAATCTGGGCATAGCGACCGCGACAGCAACGGGTGAAATGCCATGTCCGGCACCAGCACACGCAGTTTCCGAACGCTTTTCATCTCCGATGTCCATCTGGGCTCGAAGGGTGCGAAGGCCGACTATCTGATCGACTTCCTGCGCCACCACGAGGCCGAGACGATCTACCTCGTCGGGGACATCGTCGACGGCTGGCGCCTGCGCCGGTCCTGGCATTGGCCGCAGACGCACAATGACGTCGTCCAGAAACTGCTGCGCCAGGCACGCAAGGGCACGGCGATCACCTACATCGCCGGCAACCACGACGAATTCGCCCGGATGTTCCAGGGCGTGCACTTCGGCGGCATCGTCGTTGCCGACCGTGCCATCCACGAAGCGGCCGATGGCAAGCGCTTCCTGGTTATTCATGGCGACCAGTTCGACGCGGTGGTGCAGAACGCGCGCTGGCTCGCCTATCTCGGCGACTTTGCCTATGACGCGGCCATGGCGACGAACCGGCTTGTGGCGCGGTTCCGTCGCACCTTCGGCTTGCCCTACTGGTCGTTTTCGTCCTGGGCCAAGGTCAAGGTCAAGAAGGCTGTCAACTTCATCGGCGCTTTCCAGGACGTGCTGACCGAGGAAGCGCGGCGCTCGGAAGTGGACGGCGTCATTTGCGGCCATATCCACCATCCGGCGATCGAAAACTTCGACGGCATCCAGTACATCAACACCGGCGACTGGGTCGAAAACTGCACGGCCGTGGCCGAGGATTTCGACGGCAGCTTCGTCATCCTGCGTTGGCCGCATGTGCTGGCCGGCAAGCTGGTCAACGAACCCTTCGTGCCAATGGTTGTCGACCAGCGTGTCGACAAGGCCGCCGCCTGAACGGAACAGCATCGATGTGCAACTCGAAACATGTCTCGCGCCACAGGGGCGAAGGGCCGGGTCATGCGTCAATCGATGCGTCGCATGCGGCGGAGCCCGTTCTGCGCCGTGCGCAACGTCTCGGTGCTCACGAACGTCCTGCCGAAGCTCTGACACGCGTTGGCCGACAAGGCGTCAGGCGCGTCGCCCAACCTTTGCTCCCTTCGACAGGCGTGGCGGCTTTCGTGCGGCTGACACCCATGATAATGCATCAAGCAAATCGGTGAGGCTTGTTTGGTTCGGGTCACACCCGGACCCGCATACCTGCCATGACACTTCCGCCACTCACGCCAGAACAGCAGGTCAAGCCGCGACGCTTTGAACTGCGTATCTCCCTGCTTTTTGCGGCGCTCTTTGTGCCGATGGGCGTGCATCTGCCTTATTTTCCACTGTGGCTCGAAGCCAAGGGGTTCGACCCCGAGCAGATCGCCATCGTCTTGTCGGCGCCGATGTTCCTGCGCGTCATCACAACGCCGCTGATCGCCGCCATGGCCGATCGCGCCAGGGACCGCGCCAACGTCTTCATCTTCCTGGCTGCATCGTCCTTGCTTCTGTCGCTCGGCTATTTCCTCGAGCCGACCTACCTCATCGTCTTGGCCGTCTCGCTGGCATTGGCGGTGGTGTGGACGCCACATTCGCCGATAGCCGACTCACTGGCATTGTCAGGTGTCCGCCGCTTCGGGTCGGACTATGCGGCGATGCGGATCTGGGGTTCGATCGCGTTCCTGGCCGGTAGCCTTGGGGCAGGGTTCATCCTGTCGCTGACGGGGGCCGACGCGGTGCCGGCGATCATCTCGATCGGCCTGCTCGGCTGCTTCCTGATGTCGTTCATCACGCCGCGCCTCGGTCGACCGCGCATGGCCTCGCCGCTCTCGGCGACGGACATGCAGGCGGCCCCAAAGTTGTTCAACCGCTACTTCCTGCTCATGGCCGGTGGCACCGGCGTCATCATCGGCAGCCATGGTTTTCTCTACGGCTTCGTCTCGATTTACTGGAAATCGCTTGGCATCAACGAGACGATTGTAGGGCTTTTGTGGAGCTGGGGCGTGGCGGCCGAGATCGTCATGTTCATGTTCTTCACACGGCTGTTCGGCTCTAAGTCGACGGCCCTGGTGCTTGTGCTGGCCGGTGCCGGCGCCATTGTCCGCTGGATTGCATACCCGTTGATCTGGCCGCTCGGCCTGGGGGTTCCCGGCTTCTTCGCGGTGCAAAGCCTTCACGCGGTGTCGACCGCACTGGTGCTGATCGGCGTACAGAAGCTGATCGCCGAGTCGGTGCCCGAAGAACGCACGGGTGCTGCCCAAGGCGTTGCCTACTTCGCCAATGGCATGTCGATGGCAATCGTGACGCTGCTTTCGGGGCCGCTCTACCAACGGTTTGGCGTCAACGGCTTTTATTTCATGGCCGTCGTTGCTGCCTGCGCCATCGTGCTTGTGGTGCTGGCGTCCCGCTCAGCCCCAAAGCTCGGGCAGGGGCGGCGACACCATTGAACCGTCGTAGACAAGCCCCTGCGAACGGTCGCGCGCCAGAAGCAGCGGGCCGTCGAGGTCGACGAACTCTGCTCCCTGGGCAAGCAGCACCGCAGGCGCCATGGCGAGTGACGTGCCGACCATGCAGCCGACCATGATCTGGAATCCAAGGACGCGGGCCTGATCGCGCAGTTCGAGTGCTGCTGTCAGCCCGCCAGACTTGTCGAGCTTGATGTTGACCGCATCGTAGAGGCCCTTGAGCTCTGCGAGATCGGCGGCGGTATGGACGCTTTCGTCGGCGCAGATGGGTACCGGATGCGGGATACGGCCAAGGACCTGGTCGGCGCCGGCCGGCAGTGGCTGTTCGATCAGCGCGATGCCAAGCTCGGCGGCAGCCGCGAGATTTTCCACGATATTGTCATCGGTCCAGCCTTCGTTGGCATCGAGGATGAGGCGGCTGTTGGGCGCGGCTTCAGTCACGGCGCGGATGCGGGCGATGTCGTTGTCACTACCGATCTTGACCTTGAGCAGCGGACGCGAGGCGTTGGCACGTGCCTGGGCCGCCATCGCCTCCGGTTCGCCAAGCGACAGTGTATAGGCGGTCTCGAGCGCCAGCGGTGCAACAATGCCGAGCCTGTCCTTGACCCGTACGCCGCTGATCTTCGCTTCGAGGTCCCAAAGCGCGCAGTCGACGGCGTTGCGCGCGGCCCCCGCCGACATCCGCGTCAGCAGGTCGGCGCGCGAAGCACCATCCTCGATTGTGCGGCGCACCTGTTCGATCGCCTCGGCCACGCTCGCCATGGTCTCGCCGTAGCGCTTGTAGGGCACGCACTCGCCGCGTCCGACGAAGCCTGATTCGGCGATTTCACAGGTGATGACTTCGGCTTCGGTCTTGGAACCACGCGAGATGGTGAACGTTCCGGCGATGGGAAAGCGCTCTTCAACAACCGAAAGGACACGCGACATGAAAATCTGCTCCGTTCAACTGCTTGGCGTGGTTACGAAAATCGACATGCTGCAGCCGACGCGTTAAGTAGTGTGCCATGTTGACCATCGGCAAACGGGAAGCAAGCGGCGGGGCAGCCGACGGCCGAGACCACCGACCGCAGGTTGCGGTGGCGGAGCGCGGAGGCGTGCTTGCCTGCGTGTTCACCGGTATATGGACCACCCGTACTGTTGCCTTCATCGATGCCGAAATGCGCAAGATCGAAGCGCGCAAAGATTTCACGAAATTGTCGCTCGATCTTTCCGGCATCGAGAAGATGGACACCGCCGGCGCCTGGGTCATCGACCGGCTTGTCAGTGCCAATGAAAAGAAGGGCGTCGAGATCAGGATGGAAGGCCATAGCGAGGTGGCCAAGATCCTGCTCGGCGCTGTCGGCGAGGCGGTGAGGCGCGAGGGCCAGGCGGCCGGACCCGCGCTTCCGAACATGTTCATGCGTATGTTGGAGGCGATCGGCCGGCGCGTCTACGAAATGCGCGACGACTTCGTGGCCTCGATGAACATCCTTGGCGCCACCATACGCGGCGCCCAGATGAAGCTCGGGCGCGGCCATGCGGTCAATCCCGCCGCCATCTTCAACCAGATCGACCGCATGGGCGTCGGCGCCATCCCGGTCGTCGTGCTGATGTCGGCGATCGTCGGTGCCATCGTCGCACAGCAAGGTGCCTATCAGCTCAGCTATTTCGGTGCTGATATCTTCGTTGTCGACCTCGTCGGCGTGCTGGTGCTGCGCGAACTTGGCGTGCTGATGACGGCGATCATGATCGCCGGCCGTTCCGGCAGCGCGATCACCGCCGAGATCGGCTCGATGAAGATGCGCGAAGAGGTCGACGCGCTGACCGTTATCGGCCTCAACCCCATTGGCGTGCTTGTCTTTCCAAGGCTGGTGGCACTGGTCATCGCGTTGCCGTGCCTCACTATCATCGCCAACTTCGCCGCCCTTGGCGGTGGAATTCTTGCGGCATGGCTTTATTCCGACATCCCGCCGGCTGCCTTCATCGACCGCCTGCGTCTGGCGATCGACCTCAGCACCATCTCCGCGGGTCTGATCAAGGCGCCGTTCATGGCATTGATCATCGGCACCATCGCTTCAGTCGAGGGCATGAAGGTTGGCGGCAGCGCTGAATCGCTTGGTCTCCATGTCACCGCGTCGGTGGTCAAGGCCATCTTTGTCGTCATCATTCTCGATGGCCTGTTTGCCATGTTCTATGCAGCGATCAACTTCTGACATGGCAAGCCGCACAAAGACCATCCAAGTGGAAAGCCACGGCCCGGAAGCCCGAGGCGAGATTGTGCTTTCAGTGCGCGACCTGACTGTGGCCTTTGGCGAGAAGGTCATCCTGGAAAAACTCGACCTGGATATCCGGCGCGGCGAGATCCTCGGTTTTGTTGGTGCCTCGGGCGCCGGCAAGTCGGTGCTGTTGCGCACCATCCTCGGCCTGATCCACAAGCGCTCGGGCAAGATCAAGCTGTTCGACGTCGACCTTGAAGCGGCGAGCGAGGAGGAACGGCTCAGGATCGACATGCGGCTCGGCATGCTGTTCCAGCACGGCGCGCTGTTTTCGGCGCTCACGGTGCTGGAAAACGTCCAGGTGCCGATGCGCGAATATCTCGACCTGCCGAAAAGGCTGATGGACGAACTCGCCATGCTCAAGATCGAGCTTGTCGGGTTGCCACCAGATGCCGCAGGCAAATTCCCATCCGAACTTTCCGGCGGCATGATCAAGCGCGCGGCGTTGGCCCGTGCCCTGGCATTGGACCCCGACATCGTCTTCCTCGACGAGCCGACATCTGGCCTCGATCCGATCGGTGCGGCGGAGTTCGACGAACTGGTCGGCAAGATGCGCGATACGATGGGATTGACCGTCTACATGGTCACCCACGACCTCGACAGCCTGTTTTCGGTCTGCGACCGGGTCGCCGTTCTGGGCGACAAGAAGGTTCTGGTCGAAGGCACGATCGAAGACATGCTCAAGAGCGAAGAACCGTGGGTAAAATCCTATTTTCGAGGAAAACGTGCACGGCAGCTTGATCTTGCCGCAAGGGCATAGAATGGAATGATGTGATGGAGACTAGGGCCAACTACGTCATTGTCGGCATCTTCACGCTGTTTGCGGTCCTGGCCGCCTTTGCTTTCGTCTATTGGACGGCGGCAATCGGCGAGCGCGGCGAGACGGCGACGTTGCGCGTGCGCATTCCGGGCTCCGCATCGGGGCTGGCCAGGGGCAGTTTCGTGCTGTTCAACGGCGTCAAGGTTGGCGACGTCAAGCGCGTCTACCTCGACATATCCAATCCTGAGGTGGCGATCGCCGACACCGAGATCGACAAGCTGACGCCGATCACGCAGTCGACCCAGGCGGACATTGGCCTTGCCGGCCTGACCGGACAGGCCAATATCGAGCTCAAGGGCGCCAACATCAAGGAACCCAACCTGCTCGATCAGGCCGAGGCTGAGGGCAAGATCGCCGAGATCGTCGCAAATCCATCGGCTGTGACCAATCTGCTGCAGACCGCGCAGGACATCTTCAAGCGCGCCGACGCCGTGCTGAACAATCTTGAAGGCTTCACCAACGACGTCCGCGGGCCGCTGACCGAGACCGTCAGCAATGCCCAGAAATTCTCCGAGTCGCTGGCGCGCAATGCCGACGGCGTCGACAAGTTCCTGGCGAGCGTCAGCGCGCTTTCGGAGCAATTGTCGGCGGTTTCGGGCAAGCTCGACGGTACGATCGAGGCCGCGGAAGGGCTGCTCAAGTCGGTCGACCGCGACAAGGTCAAGAACATCGTTGCCAGCGTCGACACCTTCACCAAGAACCTCAGCGCCCAGAGCGATCAGCTCGACGGGATCGTCAAGGGCGTAAACACCGCGGTCGCCTCGATAAACGACTTTGCCCAGAAGACCCAGCAGACGCTGAGCAAGGTGGATGGGGTGCTCGACGGTGTCGATGCGGCGAGCGTACGCGAATCGCTCGACAACATCCGCAAGGCCAGCGAAAGCGCCAACAAGGCAGCCGCCGACGTCGCCAAGGTCACCGACAAGTTCGGCAACCGCGCCGACGACATCGACCAGATGATTTCGGACGCCAAGCAACTGGCGTCGCGTCTCAACCAGGCGTCGGTTCGTGTCGACGGCATCATGGCCAAGGTCGACAAGCTGCTCGGCTCGGGTGAAGCCGAGGGCGTCATGTCGGATGCCAGCGCGACGCTGAAATCGTTCAAGCAGGTTGCCGATACCCTGAACTCGCGGCTGGCGACGATCATGGACGGGCTGTCGCGCTTTTCGGGACAGGGGCTGCGCGACGTCGACGCGCTGGTGCAGGACTCCAGGCGCTCGATCGGCCGTATCGAACAGGCGATTTCCGACCTGGAGCGCAATCCGCAACGCATCATTACCGGCGGCGAGGGCAGCGTGCGCGAGTTCGATGGACGGGTGCGTCGTTGACATCGCCGGCATGCCACACCATGAAAGTAGATGAGGGTGGTTCCCGCACGGCGCGGGTGAGTCTTGTTCGGGGACAGCACGTGAAAGCTGCTAGATCTACTTTGCTGCTTGCCGCAGCGGCGCTTGCGCTGTCCGGCTGCACCTCGCTGTTCGTCAGCACGCCGCCGCCGCTCGACACCTACGAACTGACCGCGCCTGCGGTTGACGGCCGCAATGGCCCGAGCCGCCGCCAGATCCTCATTGCTGAACCTTCGGCGCTCAAGTCGCTCGACGGCCAGAGCATCGTCATCAAGCCGTCACCCGGTTCGATCCAGTTCCTCAAGGGCGCGCAGTGGTCGGACAGGCTGCCGCGCATCGTCCAGGCACGGCTCGCCGAGACCTTCCAGCGCGCTGGGGGCTATATCGGCGTAGGCAAGCCGGGCGAGGGCCTCGCCATCGACTATCAGGTGATCGTTGAGCTGCGCAGCTTCGAGATCAAGGTCGGCGGCAGCGAGCGCGCCGAGGTCGAGCTGTTCGTCCGGATCCTCAACGACCGCAATGGCCAGGTACGCGCCTCGCGCGTCTTCACTGCCAGCGCGCCGGTTTCCGGCACTGGCAACGATGCCTATGCCGCAGCCCTCGACGGGGCGTTCGGCCAGGCTGCGACTGAAATCGTCAAATGGACTGAGACGCTGATCTAGTAGGGTATTGGGGGAATAAGGCAGTAGGGCAGTAGGCCCTGAAATCCTGTTTCTGCTCGCCTTCGTCTTTCTCGCCGCGACAGCGGTGCCAGCGCGCGACCAGCACGCTCTCCAGCAAACCTGGACGCCTTCCAAATTCGGCCAGTAATGGCTTGGACAGCAAAAAGGGCAGTAGGTACCAACCTACTGCCCTATTTCCTTATTGCCATACTGCCCTGGCTTTGCGGCCTGCCTTACTTCAGGCGGCCGGCCGCATGCGCCAGCATGGTGTAGACCTTGCCGGTATCCGAGGTCAGGTAGGTCTTGGTCATGATGCTGTCGCGGTCGTTGCGCGAGACGTCCTTCAACAGCTTCTCGAAGTCGTCGCAATAGCGGTCGACGGCCGAGCGGAACTCGCCATCCGACTGATACTTGCGGCGGATCTCGTCGAAGGTCTGCTGACCCTTCAGCGTATAGAGCCGGCGGGTGAAGACATCGCGCTCGCCGCGGCGATAACGATCCCAGAGCTCGACCGAGGCGTCATGATCGATTGCGCGCGCGATGTCGACCGACAGCGAGTTGAGCGACTCGACGACGTGCAGAGGCGAACGCTGGGACGGTACGGCGCGCGGTTCGGCCTGACCCGAACGAGCCGGCTGCTCTTCACGTGATGCGCCGGTCAGCAGGTCGCGGACCCATCCGCCTTGCTGCTGGCCGCCGCGGCTGGCCTGTTCGCGGGCCGGCTGCTGCGCCGGCGCTGCCGGAGCAGGGCGCTCGATGTCGAGCGTACCACGCAGGGAGGTGCCGGCGAGCGGTGCCGGAGCGGGGCGCTCGGGCTGCGGCTGTGGTGCGGCAGGACGGCGAGCCGGCTGTGCCTGCGGGTTACGCAGCGAGGCGTCGGACACGTCGACGCCGCGGCCGGACTTGGCGACGATCGCCGACAGCTCCTTGAGCGCATTGATCTGCTCGGACACGGCGCGGCGGATGGCCGTTGTCGATTCCTTGGCCTCCTCCGGCATGTCGAGCACGCCCTTCTTGAGTTCGGCGCGGGTGCTTTCAAGCTCGCTCTTGATGGAGCCTGCGGTGCGGCGCATGTCCTCGGTGGCGTCGGCGAAGCGCTTGGTCGCGGTCTCGACGACGTCGGAGATCGCAGCGCGGATCTTATCAGCCGATTCCATGGTCTTGCCTTCGGCGTTCTCCAGCGTCTGGCCGACGAGGCGCTCGAATGACTGCATGACGCGCTCCAGGTCTTCCGACTTCTTGACCAGGCCGACGGCGAGGTCTTCCAGCGACGACTGGCGCTCGAGCGTGTGCTCGAGGTTGCTCTGCGCCGACGAAAGCAGGTTGGACGCGCTCGACAGCAGGCGGCTGTGCTCGTCGAATTTGGTGGCGATGGAGGCCACTTCGCGCAGCGTTGTCGACGACAGGTCGGTCAGGCGGTTGGTGTTCGAGTCGACGAGGCGGGCGGCACTCGAGAAGGTCTGTGCTGCCTTTTCGGTCGTCGTTGCGAAGTTGGAGGTGCTGCTGGTCAGGCGCTCGTCGACATTGGCGAGGTTTGCGGTGGCCTGATCGATGAGGTTGCCGAGCTGTGCGCTTGACGTCGTCATGCGACCGATGAGGTCGGCGACGCTTTCGGCGAGCGTTGAGCGTGCGCCCTCGACGGCAGACAGGGTCTCGGCGGTGCGGCTGGCGAGCGCATCAACCAGAGCGGCGTTCTCCGAGCGCAGCTTTTCGGTGGCACGTGCGGTTGCTTCTTCCATCGAGCGGTGCAGCTCGGTGCCGCTTTCGGCGAAACGGTCAACCAGCGGACGCGCCGTCTCGTCGAGGATCTTGGCGATCTCGTTCGAGCGCTCGCTCAGCATCGCGTTGAGTTCACGCGTGTTGGTGCCGATGGTGCGGGCGGCTTCGTTGGTGCTCTGGCCGATATGCTGGCCAACTGCGGTGAAGGTTTCGGCGATCACATTGGCGCGGGCGACGAGCTGTGCCTCGGCCTGCGAGACCTGCTCATTGAGCTTCTGGCCCATCGCTTCCGCACCATAGGCGAGGCGGTTTTCAGCGCTCGAAAGATGCTCGCCGATGCGGGTGGCAACGCCTTCGGCGCCGGCAGCCAGGCGCTCATCGACGTTGGCCAGCGTCTCTTCGATGGCGCGGGCGCGGGCATCGAGATCAGCAGAGGTGCGATGGGCGCGCGCAACGACGCGCTGTTCGGTTTCGTTGAAAGCGCTGGCAATCAGTGCCGCGTGCTCGCCGATGCCGGAAGTGCTCTCGGTGACGCGGGCGGCAAGCTGCCTGCCTGCCTCGTCGAAGGCCTGGCCGATTTCCGAAGCACGGCCGAGCAATGCCTCTGACGTCTGGTCGACGCGCGCGGCGATGCGGCCATCGGCTTCGTCGAAGGCACGGCTGATTTCGGCGGCGCGGCCAAGAAGCGTTTCCGCCGTCTGGTCGACGCGGGCAGCGATTCGGCCGTCGGCCTCCTCGAAGGTCCGGCCGATTTCGGCGGCACGGCCGGCGAGCGTGTCGGCGGTCTGGGCGGCACGTGCGGCAAGCCTTTCGTCAGCTTCCTCGAAGTTGCGGACGATCTCACCGGCACGGCTGCCGAGCGTTGCCGAACTGTCGGCGACGCGGGCGGCGATGCGTTCGTCGGCTGCGTCGAAGATGCGGCTGAGTTCACCGGCACGGCTGCCGAGCGAATCGGCGCCTTCGGCGATGCGGGCGGCGAGCTTCTCGTCGGCGGTATCGAAGATGCGGCCGAGTTCGGAGGCGCGGGCGGCAAGCGCGTCGGCGGATTCGCCGATGCGCATGCCGAGGCGTTCGTCCGCCGTGTCGAAGTTGCGCAGGATGTCGCCGGCGCGGGCCGACAATGCATCCGCGGTTTCGATGGCGCGGGCGATGAGCGAGCGGTCCGCCGCGTCGAAGGTGCTGGCGATCTCGCCTGCCTTGGCCGACAGCGTGTCGGCGGTCTCTTCGGCACGCGCCAGCAGCGCGTTCGACGTCTCGTCGGCACGTGCGGCAAGGCGACGGTCGGCTTCTTCGAAGGCGCGAGAGATGTCTTCAGCACGGGCGAGCAGGGCGCTCGACGTCTGTTCGGCACGCTCTGCAATGACGCGGTCGGCGTCGCTGAAGGCCTTGCCTGCCTCTTCATTGAGGGCGGCGGTCACTTCCATGACCTTTTCGCGCAGGGCGCCGGCAACGAAGACGGCGCTCTTCTCGAGCACGCCGCGGACATTGTCGACACCCAGCGACAGCGCGCGTTCCATGGTGCCGGTGCGCTCTTCGATGACGCCGGTCTGGCGGCGGAAGGTTTCCTCGATCTTCTCGATGTCACCGGCAATCGCGTCGGAAATGTCGACACGGCGGGCAGCGATCTGGTCGATGTGACCTGCAATTGCGAGGTCGATGTCGCGGCGGGCTTCGCCGAGCTTGCCGAGATCCTCATCGAGCGCACGGGCCATCATGTCACGGCCTTCGGCGAGCTTGCCGACGTGGCCTGCGACGATGTTGTCGATGCTGGCGCGGCTGTCGTTCAGCATGGCGAGGTCGGCTTCAAGCGCCTTGGTCAGCGTGTCGCGGCCGGCGGCCAGCTTGTCGACCTGACCGAGCATCATGCCGTCGATCTTGGCAAGGTCGGCTTCGAGCGCACGGCGCAGGATGTCGCGGCCTTCGGCCAGCTTCTCGACCTGACCGGCAACGAGGCCATCGATGCCCGAGCGGCTTTCGGCCAGCTTGGCGAGGTCGTCTTCGAGTGCCATCGACAAGGTGCTGCGTTCGGCGACCAGGCGCTCGGCGTGGCTCGAAACGAGACCCTTGACGCTGTCGAGGTCGGCTTCGAGCGCACGGGCAAGCATCGCACGGTCTTCGGCAAGCTTTTCCGACTGCGAAGCGACGGTGCCGCGGATGGCATTGAGATCGGCTTCGAGGGCACGCTTGAGGATGTCGCGACCTTCGGCGAGTTTCTCGACCTGGCCGGCAACTAGACCGTCGATGCCCGAGCGGCTTTCCGCCAGCTTGGCGAGATCGTCTTCCAGCGCCTTGGACAGCGTGCCGCGCTCGGCGACCAGACGTTCGGCATGGCTCGACACGAGGCCCCTGACGCTGTCGAGGTCGGCTTCGAGCGAACGAGCCAGCATGGCGCGGTCTTCGGCGAGCTTCTCCGACTGCGAGCTGATTGTGTTTTGGATCGCATTGAGGTCGGTTTCGAGGGCACGCTTGAGGATGTCGCGGCCTTCAGCCAGCTTCTCGACTTGGCCGGCAACCAGGCCGTCGATGCTTGAGCGGCTGTCGGCCAGCTTGGCGAGGTCGGCCTCCAGAGTCTTGGAGAGCATGGCACGGTCTTCGGCGAGCTTTTCCGACTGCGAGGTGATCGTGCTGTGGATCGCGTTGAGGTCGGTTTCCAGCGCACGCTTGAGGATGTCGCGGCCTTCGGCCAGCTTCTCGACCTGGCCGGCGACGAGACCGTCGATGCCCGAGCGGCTTTCGGCCAGCTTGGCGAGGTCGGTCTCCAGAGTCTTCGAAAGCAGGGTGCGCTCACCGGCGAGCTTCTCGGCGTGGCCTTCGATCAGGCCGTGGACGTTTGCGATATCGGCTTCCAGGCTGCGCGACAGCTCGGCGCGGTCGGAGGCGATCTTGGACGAATGGCCGTCGACAAGTGCCTTGATGCCGGCAAGGTCGGTTTCGAGCGCGTTGGCAAGGATGGCACGGCCTTCGGCGATCTTCTCGACCTGACCCGCGACGAGGCCATCGATGCTGGTGCGGCTGTCGGCGAGCTTGTTGAGATCGGCTTCGAGCGCACGCGAAAGAATGTTGCGGCCTTCGGCAAGCTTGCCGACGTGGCCGGCGACCATTTCGTCAATGTTCGTACGAGCTTGAACGAGTTTCTCGGAGTCTTCGACGAGCGCCTGGGCAAGCTGTTCACGGCCCTGGGCGAGCTGCCTGAACTGGCCGCTGAGCGTATCGTCGATGGCCTGGCGCGATTGGTCCAGCTTGCGCATGTCATCGTCGAGCGCGCGGGTGATCAGGCTGCGGCCTTCCGCGAGCTTCTGCACCTGGAAGCCGACGGCGGCCTCGATGCTGGCGCGACCCTCGGCAAACTTGCTGAGGTCGTCGCGAAGGGCTGCGGCCATGCGGTCGCGTGCTTCGGAGAGCTTGGTGGTGTGGTCTTCCACGGCCTGCTCGATGCCGACGCGGGCCTCGGAGAGGCGCTGGATGTCGCCGTCGAAGGCGCGCGATACCTGGTGGCGGGCGGCTTCCATGCGGCCGGCGAAATCGCTGGCGCGGGATTCGAGCATCGTCGAGGTTGAGGTGATGATGTCGGCGAGATCGGTGCCGATCTGGGTCTTGCCCTGGTCGATCATCGCAGACAGCGAGTCGCGGCCCTGGACGAAGGTGGTGGCGATTTCGCGTGCGCGTTCGACCAGCGTCTCGTTGATCTGGCGGGCGCGGGCTTCGAGCGCGGCATTGAGCTTGGCAGTGCCGGTGTCGAGCGCTTCGGCGCGGGTCTGGAATTCCCCGATCAGCGCCTGGCCGCGTTCGGCCAGCGTGCGCTCGATGCCGTGCAGGCTTGCCTCGAACTCGGAATTGATCGTCTTGGCAGCGCCGCCGAGAAGGGAAACCATGCCCGAGGTGCGGTTGTCGAGCAGGTCGGTCAGCGAGCGGGTCACCTCGTCGGTGCTCTGCGTCAGCTTGGCGATACGCGTGTCAAGCAGGCTGGCGAAGGCCTCGCCCGACGTCGACAGGCGGTCGCTGAGCGAATCCATGCGGTTGTCGATCGCCTCGAACAGGCCCATGCCGCCTTCGTTGATGCGGTCGATGAGCGTGTCGCCGGAATTGGTGATCGTCATCGACAGCTTGGTCGAGGCATTCAGGATGCTGTCGCGGATGATATCGCTGGCCGAGCCGAGCTCGTCGCGCAGCGTCTCATGGGCGCCGGAGATCGAGGCGCGGACGCGCTCGGCGTGGGAGACAACGGCCTCGCGCTCGCTGCCGAGGCCATCGACGAGCGAACGGATGCGGGCGGCGTTTTCGGAATAGGAGCGCTCGATCTGGTTGACTTCGGTGTGGACGAGCGTCTCGAGCTCGACGGCACGCGCCAGCGTGCGCTCGATGCCTTCGCCCATGGCGGCCACTTCGCGGCGCACGGCCTGGCCGACCATCATGACGCGGTCCTGCGCCATGTTTTCGGGCTCGGCGAGGCGGAAGGCGACTTCCGTCATCGACTGCGCGGCAATGCGCATTTCCTGGGCGCGGCGGATCATCGCGGCAAAGGCCCAGAACAGCGCGATCGGCACGATGGTGGCGACGAGCAGCATCAGCAGGCCAGGGCGCGCCAGGGCGTCGTCGAAGGAGCGGATGGTCCAGATGCTTGGGGCGACAATGCGGTCGGCAAGAGCGACGGCGCCGGCAACCCAGGCAACGGAAACCAGCCCGACCATCCAGTAGATGGTGCTGGAGGCGCGGCGGTTGAGGCTGTGCAGCAGCGACTTGTAATCCTTGGCGCGGTCGTCGTTCGCCGGCTTGAAGCCTTCAGGCTGCAGCGGGCGGGTCTCGACGGGGCGCAATTGGGTCGGCGGCTCGGCCGCACGTGCGACCGGAGCGGGCTCGGCTTTCGGCGCCGCAGCCTTCTGCTTGCGGCCTTCGCGCGCCAATTCTTCGGCTGCCTGCGAAATCTGCGCTTCGAGATCGTCCATCGATGCGGCCATGTCGAGGCCGCCGTCATCGGCGCCGCTCAAGTCGAGGTCGAGCGCCTGCTCGAGCTCCTTGGCTACGTCGAGATCGAGGTTCTTGGTCGGAGTGGATTTCTTCGCCATGCCTTCGCTACCCTGTACTAAAGACGCGGAATCTCTGGACTTTTTGTCCTATTTTTGACCGCGTTCGAGGCTCAATATGGACCGCCCGTATCGTAGTGACACAATCGGGTAAAGAAAACATGCATTCGCCCCGATACGTAAAAGTTTAAATATAAGGTTAACACTGCGGTGATTATTGGCCCCGATCCCGCAGGGTTCCGGGCTTTGGCAGGTTAACGGGTTATCCACATGGACGCCCTAGCTTACCAACCCAAGGGCGAGTGGCGGGGCATGGGTTGAATGGTAACGCGCGAGATCGGATCGATGGCTTTCGGCATGCCGGGAGGCGAATCTTCGGGATCGGTTCGTGGCCGTCCCATCGATCTTGAACACCTTGCCCGGCAAACCATCGGCGACCGCGATGTCGAGCGCGAGGTGCTCGATATGTTTGTCCATCAGGCGCTTTCGGTTCGCGACGCGATCGCTTCGGCTGATCTCCCCGAACGGCTCATGCTGTGTCACGCCTTGAAGGGTTCGGCGCGCGGTGTCGGCGCATTTCCCATCGCCGATTGCGTCGCCGCGATCGAAACCGATCCGGATAATGCCCGGCTGATCACGCGGCTTGCCCGCCTGATCGATGAGGCGCGCGACTTCATCGCTTCGATCAGCCGCTGACGCGTTCTGCGCTTTTTAGGGGGCGTGCAATGGCCGCAGTAACATTTATGAGCTGCGCATTGTAAATCCGACAGTCGGCGGCGCTATCGCACGACAGTTGACTCGCACGGTGGAGTGATTATCTGCCGGGAGACCTATTTCGGGAACGAGCATGACCAAGCTGACCTACATCGCCCATGATGGCACGCGTTTCGAAGTCGAGGCCGAAAACGGCTCGACCGTGATGGAAAATGCGATCCGCAACGCCGTGCCGGGCATCGAGGCGGAATGTGGCGGCGCCTGCGCCTGCGCGACCTGCCATGTCTATGTCGACGAGGCATGGACGGCAGTCGTCGGCGAGCCCGAGGCAATGGAAGAAGACATGCTCGATTTTGCCTACGAGGTCAGGCCGACATCGCGCCTGTCCTGCCAGATCAAGGTTCGCGACGAACTCGACGGTTTGGTCGTCTCCATTCCAGAACGCCAGGGCTAAGACGCCGCGACCTGTGCCTTGCTTGGCATGACGCCTGTTGTCATGCACATTCCTTACATGCGTGCGTCAGCGGCGAGGTGGCCTTGAGCGACATCACCACAACCGACGTCCTGATCATCGGAGCCGGGCCGATCGGCCTGTTTGCGGTCTTCGAGCTCGGCCTGTTCGACATGCGCTGCCACCTGATCGACATTCTCGACAGGCCGGGCGGGCAATGCGCCGAGCTTTATCCGGAAAAGCCGATCTACGACATTCCGGGCTACCCGGTCATCGGTGCCCAGGAACTGGTCGACAAGCTGCTGGAGCAGATCGCGCCGTTCAAGCCCGGCTTCACCTTCAACCGGATGGTGACAGGGCTGGAGCGGCTCGAAAATGGCAGCTTCCGCGTCACGACCGACGAGAACGAGGTCTTCGAGGCCAAGGTCGTGGTGATTGCCGCCGGCGGCGGCTCGTTTCAGCCGAAGCGCCCACCAATCCCTGGCATCGAGGCTTACGAGCAGGCCAGCGTCCGCTATGCCGTTCGGCGCATCGAGGATTTTCGCGGGCATGACGTGGTGGTTGTCGGCGGCGGGGATTCCGCGCTCGACTGGACGCTCAATCTGCAGCCGGTCGCAAGGCGCGTCACGCTGGTCCATCGCCGGCCGGAATTCCGCGCCGCGCCAGACAATGTCAACAAAATGCACGCGCTGCGCGATGCGAGCGCCATCGATCTTGTGATTGGCCAGGTTTCAGGCCTGGCAGGCGAGGGTGGCGCGTTGCACTCCCTCACGGTCAAGGGACCGGATGGCGATACCGAAGTTGCCTGCACGCGGCTGTTGCCGTTCTTCGGCCTGACCATGAAGCTCGGGCCGGTGGCAGAATGGGGTCTCAATCTTCACGAGAACCAGATCCCGGTCGACACCGAAAAATTCGAAACGTCGGAGCCGGGAATCTTCGCCATCGGCGACATCAACTGGTACCCGGGCAAGCTCAAGCTGATCCTGTCGGGCTTTCATGAAGCCGCGCTGATGACGCAGGCCGCCAAGCACATTATCAGCCCCACCGAACGCGTCGTGTTTCAATACACGACGTCGTCGACGAGCCTGCACAAGAAACTCGGCGTTCCGGACTGATTTTCCAGAGGTCCGGCGCTCAGTTCTTGAGCTTGCCGGCGTCGATGCGCTCCAGCCGGTAGCGCAACAGCCTGACGATCCGGCTTTCGAAGTTGATGCCTTCGATGCGGTCGAACTCTTCCTGTGCCCGGTCATGGGCATTGAGAATGCGGTTGCTCGTGGCCTTCGCCTTGGACGCCGCGATGTCGCAGCTCTTCTGCTTGCCGATCGCCTTCAGCGCCTGTTCGAGTTCGCGGGCGTGGTTCTTGGCAATGACGACATGGCTTTCCTCGTGGCGCTTGATGTCGGAGGAGAGCGTGTTCCAGATCAGCTTGACGTCCTGCGCCGCCTTGCCGTTCTGGCGCCAGCGCGGCAGGATCACCTTGGCCTTGACGGTGACCTGGGCCGAGACGATGGCGCAGCCGCCCTTGACCTCGGCGTAGCCGATGCGGCTGGTGAACTCCATCTGCGTGGCGCCCGGGTGCCTGCCGCCGGTGCTCTTGACCTCGGGGCCGCGCGTCATCAGCTGCTGCTCGATTTCGTCGAGCGTTTTGCCGGTGATGGTGAAATAGCTGTAGGATTTGGACACGGTTGCCGCCTGAACGGGTAGGCAAATGCCTCCAGCGAGTAGGGCGGCCAGGAAGAGTTGCTTCATTAGTTGCCTCTTGGCCTACCTTGCGTTAGGGGCGTTGGCGGCGCAACGGAAATCGGATCGTGCCGCATCAGTGACCGTGCAGCAAGTTGAAGCTGCAAGCGTTGATATTTCGTGACGTGGTCTGTGCTCTGGAGTTCTTTTGTGGCGACGGCATGACCGGCAAACGATGGCAACTGGCGCATGGGCGCCATCTCGACCTCGGCGACAGGGCCCTTGTGATGGGTATCCTCAACGTCACGCCCGACAGTTTTTCCGACGGCGGAGCGTTCGATGCGCCTGAGCGCGCGCTCGAACAAGCGCGCCGCATGATCGCCGAAGGCGCCGCGATCGTCGACGTTGGCGGTGAATCCACCCGCCCGGGCGCAGCACCTGTTTCTTCAACCGAAGAGCAGGATCGCGTGCTTCCGATCATCGACGCACTCGCCCGATCCGGCGACGCGTTGATATCCGTCGACACCTATCGCGAAGAGACCGCGCGCCTTGCCGTTGCCGCCGGCGCGCACATCGTCAACGATGTCTGGGGCGCCCAGCGTGAATCAGGTATCGCCAAGGTCGCCGCCGAGACCGGGGCAGGGCTGGTGCTCATGCATACCGGCCGTGAGCGCGAAAAGCTGCCCGACGTCATCGACGACCAGTTCCTGTTCCTGCGCCGCTCGCTGGAGATCGCCCGCGAGGCCGGTGTCAAGGATGGGCAGATCGTGCTCGATCCAGGCTTCGGCTTTGCCAAGGATGCGGACGAAAACCTCGACTTGATGGCGCGTTTTTCGGAGCTGGCACAACTCGGCTATCCGCTGCTCGCAGGCACATCGCGCAAGCGCTTCGTCGGCCATGTCACCGGGCGCGAAGCTGCCGACCGCGATGCCGGAACGGCGGCGACGAGCGTCATACTCCGCCTGCAGGGCGCGGATATATTTCGCGTCCATGATGTCGCAATCAACGTGGACGCGCTGGCATTCGCAGATGCTATGCTGGCGCGACAGACCAACCTGCCGGGACGCTGACCCAGATGTACCTTATCCGTATGAAAAACTGCGCCTTCTTCGCCCGGCACGGCCTGTTCGACGAAGAAGAGACGCTGGGCCAGCGCTTCTACGTCGATGCCGAACTGACGGTCGACCCATCGCTCCCGCTTGAGGACGATTCGATGGAGAGCACGGTCGACTACGGCGTCGCCTTCCAGGTCATCGAATCGATCATTACAGGCCAGCGACGCTTCCTGATTGAAGCGCTGGCGCAGGAATGCGGCCGCGCGCTGGCTGCGCGTTTTCCGCAGATCAAGCGCGCCGAAATCACGGTTCGCAAGCCGAATGCGCCGGTGCCCGGTGTCCTGGATTATGTAGAGGTGACCGTTGTCTGGCCAGGTTGAGGAGCGCGGCTTCCTCAGCCTCGGCGGCAATCTGGGCGACCCGGCGAAGTCGATGGCCGCGGCACTGCATATGCTCGACGCATCCGGCAGAACGCGCGTCGTCGAAGTCTCGTCGCTGCACCGCACGCCGCCATGGGGCAAGGTCGATCAGCCCGATTTCCTGAACGTCACCGCCGAGGTCGCCACCACGCTTGCTCCGCTCGAACTGCTGGAGCTTTGCCTGGAGCTCGAGCGCCGGCTCAAGCGCGTGCGCATCGAGCGTTGGGGCCCGCGCCTCATCGACATCGACGTCCTGTTGCTGGGCAACAGCAATGTCAGTGACGTCGGGCTTGAGATACCGCATCCGCGCATGCTCGATCGGGCGTTCGTCATGGTGCCGCTGGCCGAGATCGCGCCAGACCTGGTGCTGGCGGGCAAGTCGGCGGCCGAATGGGCCGCCGAACTGGACAGCGCCGGCATCGAAAGGCTCGATTCCGGCCGCAACTGGTGGCGCGACCTCGGCGAATAGGCCAGGAGGCTAGATGCCCAGAGCCGTTGCAATTTTTGGCGCGGCTTGGGCCCAGTCGTCCTCGATGACGATGTCGTCCGGCAGCGGCGGCAGAAAAGCACGCATCTCGCGGTAGGACATCAGATTGAACAGGTGCGCGTCGGCGACAGCGTCGCGCACCGAGACCAGATTGTGCGCAATGTCATCGACGAAGGCGACCGGGCGGCTGGCTTCGCCCCGCAACAGCCGCAGAGCTGGGCCCTTGGCTCGTTCAGTGGTGAGCAACGGGTAGGGAAAGCCCAGAGCATCGAGATGCTGGCGCCTGATGTCGCGGTGGCGGTGCGGCATTGCCGTCAGCAGGACCACTTCGGCTCCCGCCGCGAGCCCTGCCACGGCATCGGCCGCGCCAGGCGCTGCCGACTGCCACTCGCGCTGGGCGTGGAAAAATCCTTCGAGCAGCGCGGAAACGGCTGCCTGTTCCAGTGGTTTCTGGGTTTTCTGGTCGACGACGTTGCCGGTCAGCTTGAACGACCTAGCCAGGAAGGCCAGTCCCTGCGCGTCGAGGAAGCGCATGAACGGTACCATGAATTCGAGCAGCACCTCGTCGACGTCGAGCACCAGCAATGGCCTGCTGTCGCGGGCGAGTTCAGCGATCTGACGTGCTGTTTCGGGATCTTCGCTCATGCGGAACGCTCGTGATCGTCATTGCCCAGGGGCAGGGTGCGCAGGGCGCTGCCGACTTCGCCGGGCGCGATGCCTGTCTCCTGCGAGAATCGCAGCAGCGTCGGCTCATGGGCGAGAATGAAATTCAGGACGCCGGCCAGGAAACCGGGCTCCTGTGCGGCGCGGCGGATCTGATGTGCCTCGATGCCTGATATGGCCAGGAAACGCGGCAGGAGTTCGGGGTCGGAGGCAACGAATGCGAGCGCCTGGACAGCCAGTGCTTCAGCACTTTCCTGCGATTGCTGGTTCTTCTGCATCTGACGTTCGCCTCGATCGACCTGTGTCGGGAGTAGCCGCAAGCAGCCATTGGGGCAACCGCTAAAGCAGGTGCGCAACGATCCGTGATTTGGCGGGGACGTTTTACGTTTCGTAATGTTCTTGAGTTAAGGTGGGATTCGGGGTTGGTGTGCGCATCCGGCGCGCAACAGGATTGCCGCGGACCTGTGGCGGGCAATCGGGACGGAATTTCTATGGCCAAGAAGGTGATGATCGTCGAGGACAATGAGCTCAACATGAAGCTCTTTCGCGACCTCATCGAGGCGAGCGGCTACGAGACCGTGCGTACGCGCAATGGCCTTGAGGCGCTCGATCTTGCCCGCAAGCATCGCCCGGACCTCATCCTGATGGATATCCAGCTGCCCGAGGTTTCAGGTCTCGAGGTCACCAAATGGCTGAAGGAGGACGATGACCTCCACACCATCCCGGTCATTGCCGTCACCGCATTCGCCATGAAGGGCGACGAGGAGCGGATCAGGCAGGGTGGTTGCGAAGCCTACATCTCCAAGCCGATCTCGGTGCCGCGCTTCATCGAGACGATCAAATCCTATCTGGGCGATGCCTGATGCGCTCGCCGGCTCGCTCGAGGGACTAGCATGACCGCGCGCATCCTCGTCGTTGACGACATACCGGCAAATGTGAAGCTGCTCGAAGTCAGGCTAATCGCTGAATATTTCGAGGTGCTGACCGCCTTCAACGGACCCGACGCCATTACTGCGTGCGAGGACGGCAAGGTCGATGTCGTGCTGCTCGACGTGATGATGCCCGGCATGGACGGTTTCGAGGTCTGCCGCCGCCTGAAGGCTGATCCTGCCACCGCCCACATTCCCGTCGTCATGGTCACAGCACTCGACCATGTCACCGATCGCGTGCGCGGGCTCGACGTGGGCGCGGACGACTTCCTGACCAAGCCGGTCAACGACCTCCAGCTGATCACCCGCGTCAAAAGCCTCGTTCGTCTCAAGGTGCTGACTGACGAGCTCAGGCTGCGCGCCTCGACCACCCACAGCATCGGCGTGGACGAGTTGCTGGCCCGGTCCGATCTGCTCAGGGGGGAACTGCCGAAGGTCCTGCTCATCGACGAGCAGACGTCTTCTGCCGCCCATATCTGCGCGCTTTTGGACGGAGCTGCCGACGTGCAGGTCGCCGCCGATCCGCAGTCGGGGCTCTTCAACGCCGCAGAAGGCGCCTATGAGTGCATCATCGTGTCCTCAGGTTTTTCGGCGTTCGATCCGCTCAGGCTGTGCTCGCAGCTCAGGTCGCTCGACCGCACGCGCTCGCTGCCGATCGTGCTGCTGGTCAACAAGGAAGAGGACGACCTTACCGTTCGCGGGCTCGAACTCGGCATCAATGACTATCTGGTGCGGCCGCTCGACCGGCAGGAACTGATCGCCCGGCTGCGCACCCAGGTGCGCCGCAAGCGCTACAATGACGAGCTCAGGCAGAGCGTCAGCCAGACCATCGAGATGGCGGTGACGGACGGGCTGACGGGCCTGCACAACCGCCGTTACCTCGACAGCCACCTGCCGCGGCTCGTCGAGCGCGCGGCGGCCCGCCGTCGGCCGCTGTCGCTGATGATCACCGACCTCGACCGTTTCAAGCGCATCAACGATACGTTCGGACACGACGGCGGCGACGAGGTCCTGCGCGAATTCGCACGGCGCGTGAAGAAGAGCGTGCGTGGCATTGATCTCGCTTGCCGATTCGGCGGCGAGGAATTCGTCATCGTGATGCCGGACACCGAAGGCCAGCTTGCCGAGATCGTTGCTGAACGCATCCGCTCAGAAATCGCCAGGACGCCTTTCAAGCTCGGTGGATCCGAGCAAGGCGTGTCGGTGACGGTCAGCGTCGGCGTTTCAGCGCTGGTCATGGAAGGCGACACGGTCGCCGGGCTGATGAAGCGCGCGGATCTTGCTCTTTACGACGCGAAAACACGTGGTCGTAATCGTGTGGTTGCACGGGCGGCCTGAACCGGACACTGGCTTCAAGCTCCAGCGCGTTAAGCTCAATCGTTTACCTTAACCCGAGCGATTCGCGAGCCGTGGTTAAGAAAGTGTTGATTTTCAAGCGATCTTGCGCGACTGTGAAGTTGAGAAGAAGGACGGGCGTCGGCACGAGGAGCACAGGCCGAACTGCCCTGTTTATACCCCATGATGCTCAGGTCCGCCGCATCTCCTGGGTCCGTGGGGTCGGCCGGCCGGCACTGGCACATAGTGGCCTCCTCGTACCGCTGCCAGACGCCGACCGGCCCCCTTTCTCGAAATCACCTCATCACGGCTGGGCGCAGGGCAGGCGGCTTTTCCGCATGACCTTTGGCATGTCGGGCGCATCCGGAACCTGCAGCAAACATCCCGCTGAAACAAAAACGCCGCCCAATGGGCGGCGTTTTGAAAATTCCTGACGGCAACCAGATTACTTGATCTTGGTTTCCTTGAATTCGACGTGCTTCTTCGCAACCGGGTCGTACTTGCGGAACGACAGCTTTTCCGTCTTCGTGCGGCTGTTCTTGCTCGTCACGTAGAAGAAACCGGTGTCGGCGGTCGACAGAAGCTTGATCTTGATGTTTGCAGCCTTGGCCATGATTCTCGTCCGTTAATTGTCTGGAGTTGCACCCGCCTCAGGACGGGAAAACAACCCGGACGCGGAAAACCTGCGGGACACATAAAGAACGCACCCGGAAAGTCAAGCCTTGGCGCGTTATCGGCGCGATTTCGCGGCAATTCGGCCCAGTCCAATGGCGATGTAGCCGCCAAAGAACACCGCCAGCGCCCAGCCGAATCCGTTGGGGCCGAAGATATCCATGAAGATGCCGATCACCTGCGGTCCGAGGATCATGCCGACCCCGTAGCAGAAGATGAAGGCGGCGTTGGCGGAGGCAAGGTCGCGGCCCGAGAGCTGTGCGCCCAGATGCGCGAGGCCGACGGTATAGAGTGCCGCCACAACGCCACCCCAGACAAACAGCATGCCTGCCATCAGGTGCCAGTTGACCGTCAGCAGCGGCATCGCCAGCGTCCCGCCCAGCCCGACAAGGGCGCAGATGAGCAACAGGATGCGGCGATCGCCGATGCGGTCGCTCAGCATGCCGATGGGGATCTGGAGTAGGAAGTTGCCGAGGCCGATCATGGTGAGCAGCAATGCTGCCTCGCCCTCGGTGTAGCCGATGCGCTGGCCATAGATCGGAAACAGGGCAAAGCCGCCGGTCTCGACCGCGCCGAAGACAAGCACGGCAGCGGTGGCGGTCGGCACGATCCAGATGTAACGGAAGAAGCCACCCTTGCCGCCTTCGGAGACGATCTTGGGGCTCTCGCTGCGCGCCAGAAGCACCGGAATCGCGGCGACCATGACGAAGGCGAAGGTCAGCCCGAACGGCAGGAAGCCGGTGCTGCCGATCTGCGAGAACAGCCATGGGCCTGCGGCGAAGCCAAGCGACAGCACCGTGGCGTAGATGCCGAGCACGAGGCCGCGCCTATGCGGTGGGGCGCAGGTGCTGATCCAGAACTCCGATAGGATGAACAGCACTGTCAGCGCGAAATGCAGCACGGCCCGCAACGGAAACCACATCCAGAAGGACTGGGCGAAATAGAAGCCGACAAAAGCCACCGCCCCGACGAATATCATCGCGAGCATTGTCCAGACGACGCCAAAACGCATGGCGATCGGCGTTGCGAGGGGAGCCGCGGCAATGGAGGCAATGCCGGCGACGGCCGTGTTCAGGCCGATCATCGAGGACGAGTAGCCACGCGATTCGAGAATCACGCTCAGCAGCGGTATGCCTAGGCCGATGGCGATGCCGACGACGCTGATAGAGGCAATGGCGGCTGAAATCGAACGCCAGTGCACCTGCTCGACGTTTTCAGCCTCCTGGACGGTGTCGGTCATGCAAAGCCTAAAGGATGTCGCGGCGGAAGCGTTGGTTGAACATGCGGTAGAATGGCACTTCGCCACCCGGCTCAAGCCCGGGGTCTACCGACAGCCGCTGTCTGAGGTCGCCAAGCACCGACTGCGTGATCGCAGGGATGTCGGCCTTCACAGCGTCGGCCAAGGGCAGCCAAACCAGCTCCTCGAGTTCGTTTGTCGGTCCGCCTTCAGGCAATTCGACCGCGACGTCGCTGCGCCAGGCCGAGAGGAAGCGCGTGTCGAAGCGCCTGACACGGCCGGGAGGGGTCACCGCGCGGGCGATGAAGCGCAGGCAGCCGAGAGCAGGCGCGACGCCATGTTCTGCAAAACCTTGCCAGTCGGCCTTGGTGGTCGAGAACGGGCTGCGACGGCCGATCAGCAGGCCTGCCTCCTCGTAGGTTTCGCGAATCGCCGAAAGCGCGATTGCCCGGGCGCGTGTGATGCTGACGCGGCCAGTTCCGGCGCGCAGCTTGTCTTGTTCGTCGGGATGAAGCTCGTCGGCCACCTTGATGCGGCTGTCGGCCGGGTCGGTGCGGCCGCCGGGAAAGACGAACTTTCCGGGCATGAAGGCATGCTTCATGTGGCGCCGGCCCATCAGCACCAGCACATCGTCGCCCTTGCGGTCGAGCAGGATCAGCGTAGCCGCGTCGCGCGGACGCAACGGGGCCCCGCTCTTTACCATTTCCCTGGCTTCGAGCCTGTCGAGTTCTGCTTTGCTAATGCCATCCATCGCGGCTGTCCTAACGGAATGTCGGGGTGGACGGAAGCACTTGCTTGCCCTTGGGCATTGCGCCAGCGCCGGTTCAGGCCTCTGGATGCGTTTCGACGTCGTCTTCCTCACCGCCGAAGCCGTGCATGTAGAGCGCCCATTGCATGCCGACCACCGCACCCTTCATCGGGCGCAGCAAGGCGAGTGCGGAGACGATCGTCAGTGGCACCCAGATCAGGAGATGCTGCCACAGGGCGAGCGTGCTGGTGGCCTCGACGCCCATGAACGCGCCGACGACGATGTGACCGACGATGACCACCACGAGATAGGCGGGCAGGTCGTCGGTACGGTGGTGGAAGATCTCTTCGTGGCAGACCTCGCAGCTGTCGACCGTCTTGACGAAAGACGCGAAAAGCTTGCCCTGGCCGCAGTTCGGGCATTTGCAGAACAGGCCCCGCTTGATCGCTTGCCAGACCGGCCGGGGTTCACGCGCAACCTTGTGGTGGTCGCCGCCGAATACCTGTTCTTCCATCGTCATCTCCTGCCGCGCGGTCCTCGCCGTGGCTGGGAGGCGCGGGCACGCGTTCTTTGCCCCTTTGTCTTGTGGAAGGACCGCTTGGAACCGGGCAGGGGCTTCGGTTCGGTCAGCATCTCGAATCGCATGGCGCCGGCCAGCGGCGCAATCTCGACGAGCTTGACCTCGACGCGGTCGGCGAGCTGGTAACCCTTGCCGGAGCGTTCTCCAAACAAGGCGCGGGCGGCTTCGTCGAAGTGATAATAATCGTCACCCAAGGATGACACGGGGATGAAACCATCCGCACCATATTGCGGCAATTGGACAAATAGTCCCGCCTTGACCACACCGGAGATGCGCGCGTCGAAGGTCTCGTCGACGCGTTCGGCCAGGAAGCCGGCAACCAGCCGGTCGACGGTCTCGCGCTCGGCTGCCATGGCGCGGCGTTCGGTCTGCGAAATCAGGCCCGCGATTTCTTCCAGCCGCGCTTCCTCCGCGGGTGTCAGCCCACCAGCGCCCAAGCCCAGCGAGCCGATCAGCGCGCGATGCACGATGAGATCGGCATAGCGGCGGATCGGCGAGGTGAAATGCGCGTAGCGGCGCAGATTGAGGCCGAAGTGACCGATATTGTCAGGGTTGTACTCGGCCTGGCTCTGCGAGCGCAGCACCACTTCGTTGACCAGTTGCTCGTTGTCTTCGCCGCGCACGCGCTCGAGGATGCCGTTGAACTGGCTTGGCCGCATATCGGCGCCACGCGCCAGCGACAGGCCGATGGTCAGCAGAAACTCGCGCAGCGATTCCTGCTTGGCGAGCGAAGGCGCGTCATGGATACGGTAGACGAGCTTCTGTTTCTTGTTTTCCAGCGTTTCGGCAGCGGCGACGTTGGCCTGGATCATGAATTCCTCGATCAGCTTGTGGGCGTCGAGGCGATCGGGAACGATGACGCGGTCCACCGTACCGTCCGGCTTCAGCAGGATCTTGCGTTCCGGCAGGTCGAGTTCCAGCGGCTGGCGGCTGTCGCGTCCGCGCTTGAGCACGTCATAAGCGGCCCAGAGCGGCTTGAGGATGGTTTCCAGGATCGGTCCGGTCTTGTCGTCCGGCACGCCGTCTATCGCTGCCTGGGCCTGCGGGTAGGCGAGGCGGGCTGACGAGCGCATCATGATGCGGTGGAAGGCGTGCCTGACCTTGCGGCCCTCCGCCGAAAACGTCATGCGCACGGCCAGAGCCGGCCGGTCGACGCCTTCGCGCAGCGAGCACAGGTCGTTGGAGATGCGCTCGGGCAGCATCGGCACGACGCGGTCGGGGAAATAGACCGAATTGCCGCGCTTCAGCGCCTCGTTGTCCAGCGCGGTGCCCGGACGGACATAGGCCGCGACGTCGGCGATGGCGACGGTGACGATGTAGCCGCCAGGGTTTTTCTCGTCGGTATCCGCAACGGCGTAAACCGCGTCGTCGTGGTCCTTCGCGTCGGCCGGATCGATGGTGACCAGCGGCAGCTCGCGCCAGTCCTCACGCTTGCCGTCGAGCGTTGCCGGCTTGACCGCCTCAGCTTCGGCGATCACCTCGGCGGGGAAGATGTGGGGAATGTCGTGCGCATGGATGGCGATCATCGAGACCGCCTTCTCATTGGTCAGCGAGCCCAGGACCGAGACCACCTTGGCACGTGGCAGGCCGTAGCGGCTGGCGCGTTCCGGCACCACTTCGACGAGGTCGCCGTCCTTGGCGCCGTTCTGATGGTCTTTTTCAATCACCAACTCGGGCTGGCGGCGTTCGACCGGCTCGATGCGGAAGGTACCGTCCTTGAGAATACGGAAGATACCGAGCGCGGTGTCGCTGCGTTTCTCGAATATCTTCATCACGCGCGCGGTGTAGGCCGGCTCGTTGTCGTCGATGTGATCCTCGATGGGGAAGGTCTTGGCCAGCACGCGGTCGCCGACGCCAGGTGTCGGCCCGTTGCCGCCGCGCGACAGCTTGATGGCAACGATCTGGCCGTCGGATTGTTCGGAGGCGCGGGCGAGCAGCGTGCCTTCGGCGTCGCGGCCGAAAATGTCGAGCACGGCGACATGCGGCAGCGCGCCGGCCCGCGTCAGGCGCTTGCGGCTCTTCTCGAGCAGGCCCTCATCCTGCAACTCGCGCAGCAGGTGCTTGAGCCAGATGCGGTCATCGTTCTTGAGCGCAAAGGCCTTGGCGATGTCGCGCTTGCCACTGCGGTCGGGATTCTCCGCGATGTAGCGCAGAATCTCGTCCCGCGACGGGCGGTAGACGTCCTTGCCTCGGACCTCGTCGCTTGCGGCGCGTCTGGTGCCGGCATTTCGTCCGGAAATCTTTCGCGCCACGGTCGCTCAGTCCTTCTTCTTGGCCTTGCTGGCGGCCGTTTTCTTGGTTGCGCTGGCCGCCGGCTTCTTGGCGGCACTTCTGGCTGGCTTCTTGGCGCCGCCGCCTTTCGCCTCTTTTTCGGCGATCAGCGCAAGTGCTGCTTCCATCGTGATCGCGGCCGGATCCGTACCCTTCGGCAAGGTAGCATTGACCTTGCCGAAATTGACATAGGCGCCGTACTTGCCATCGCGCACGGTGACGTTGCCGCCGCCTGCCGGGTGCTCGCCGAGATCCTTCAAGGCTGCCGGTGTTCCGCCGCCTCGTCCGCCTTTGCCTTTGGCCTGCTTTTCAGCAAGCACTGTTACCGCGCGGTTCAGGCCGATCGAGAACACGTCCTCGATGCTTTCGAGATTGGCATAGGCGCCGTCGTGCAGCACGAACGGGCCGTAGCGGCCAAGCCCGGCCGAGATCATCTTGCCGGATTCGGGGTGCTGGCCTACATCACGTGGTAGCGCCAGCAGCGCGAGCGCCTTTTCGTGGTCGATGGATGCTGCCGCCCAGCCCTTGGGCAGGCTGGACCGCTTGGCTTCCTTGCCGTCGCCGCGCTGGATGTAGGGGCCAAAGCGGCCGCTGCGAAGCGTAATCTCTTCATTGGTGTAGGGATCGCTGCCTAGCACCTTGGTGCCGTCTTCGAGTCCGCCATTGTCACCATTTGCGCCGGGACCGTCGAGCTGACGGGTGAAGCCGCATTCGGGGTAGTTCGAGCAGCCGACGAAGGCGCCGTACTTGCCGAGCTTCAGCGACAGGTTGCCGTTGCCGCATTTCGGGCAGATGCGCGGGTTCGATCCGTCCTCGCGTTCCGGGAAGACCAGGGGCGCGAGTTCCTCGTTCAGTGCATCAAGCACGTTGGTGACGCGTAGTTCCTTGATCTCGTCGACCGCGTGGGAGAAGTCCTTCCAGAAATCCTGCAGCACGTCGCGCCAGGCGAGCTTGCCGTCGGAGACTTCGTCGAGCTTTTCCTCGAGCGAGGCGGTGAAGTCGTATTCGACATAGTGCCGGAAGAAGCTCTCCATGAAAGCCGTAACCAGCCGGCCCTTTGCCTGAGGGATCAGCTTGCGGTTCTCGATCTTCACATAGTCGCGGTCCTCAAGCGTCTTGAGCGTCGCGACATAGGTCGAAGGCCGGCCGATGCCGAGCTCTTCCATCTTCTTGATGAAGCTTGCTTCGGAATAGCGGGGCGGCGGCTCTGTGGTGTGGTGGGTGGCGTTGATCGTTTCGCGCTTGAGCGTTTCGTCGGTGCGGATTTCGGGCAGGCGACGGTTTTCCTCGTCGTCCGAATCCTCTTCCTTCTGCTCGGTGTAGGCAGCAATGAAGCCGTCAAAGCGGGTGACGGAGCCAACTGCGCGCAGGCCAGCGGTCTTGCCCCCGTTGCGGGCTTCGATCTCGACAGTTGTGCGTTCGATCTCGGCCGGCTGCATCTGGCTGGCGATCGCACGCTTCCAGATCATCTCATAGAGCCGTGCCTGGTCGGCATCGAGAAACTTGCGCATCTCGGTCGGCGTACGATTGAAGTCGGTCGGCCGGATGGCTTCGTGCGCTTCCTGAGCATTCTTGGCCTTGGTGGTGTACTGGCGCGGCTTTTCGGGCAGGTACTTGGCGCCGAATTCCTTGACGATCGCGTCGCGCGCGGCCTCGATGGCCTCGGGCGCCATCTGCACGCCGTCGGTACGCATATAGGTGATGAGACCTGCCATTTCGCCGCCGATCTCCATGCCCTCGTAAAGGCGCTGGGCGACTTGCATGGTACGGCTAGCCGAGAAGCTAAGGCGCGACGACGCGGCCTGCTGCAGGGTCGAAGTGGTGAAGGGCGCGCTCGGGTTGCGCCGGGTCGGCTTGGCCTCGACGGACAACGTCTTGAAGCTCGCGCCGTCGAGCATCGCCTTGATGTCGTCGGCCATCGCCTGCGAGGAAATGTCGAGTTTTTGCAGCTTCTTGCCGTCAAAAGCGGTCAGGCGAGCCTCGAAGCTTTCGGCGCGCGGCGTACCGAGCGTCGCTGCGATCTGCCAGTATTCCTCACGCACGAAGCGTTCGATCTCGGCCTCGCGGTCGCAGACGAAGCGCAACGCCACCGACTGGACGCGGCCGGCCGAGCGGGCGCCGGGCAGCTTGCGCCACAACACCGGGGACAGGGTGAAACCGACGAGATAGTCGAGCGCGCGGCGCGCCAGATAGGCATCGACCAGCGGCGGATCGATCTCGCGCGGATTGGCGATGGCTTCGAGCACGGCCTGCTTGGTGATCGAGTTGAAGGCGACGCGCTTGATCGTCTTGTCCTTCAGCACGCGCTTCTGCTTCAGCACCTCGAGCACGTGCCAGGCGATGGCTTCCCCTTCGCGGTCCGGATCGGTTGCGAGGATCAGGCCGTCGGCTTCCTTGACCGCCTTGGCAATGTCGTTCAGCCGCTTAGCCGACGCTGCGTCGACCGCCCAGGACATGGCAAAGTCATCATCCGGCTTGACCGAACCGTCTTTGGCCGGCAAATCGCGGACATGGCCGAACGAGGCGAGAACCTTGTAGTTCCGGCCCAGGTACTTGTTGATGCTTTTCACCTTGTTGGGTGACTCGACGACAACGACGTCCATATGTGGGTGATTTTCCAGTGAAGCGCCAAAACAACGGCTGACGGCGCGTGGCGAAGATTTTCAATTCGCTCGTCACATGGCCGCGCTTTTCGGTCCGGTCAAGGGGAAGGGGTCAAAAACGACGGTGAAGAACGGGATTGCAACCCAGGGTATATTAATATGCGCTATTGCAATCATTAGTAGATTTGCTACGTTTCCACCATTGCCGGTTGAGCCTGACTTCTGTGCCGAAATCGGCACCAGATTGCGCGATTCGACATGGGGCGGCAGAGGAAAGCCACTGATATGCACAAGCCGGTGCCTGCGCAAAGGCGGGCCGAAACTATGGACTATATCCAGGCCATGCTGGGGCAACTCCGCATCATGGCGGAGACGGAACGCTGTGGCATGCTCGCCTATCTGATCGAGATGGCCTATGTCGAGGCTGGCGACGTCATCCGTGGCGAGCGGCCTTCAAACATCGGGCTCAACAAGCGAAACACGTCCGCCTGAATGGCGTTCGAGCCGGCCCGCAAGGTCGAGCTCCAGCAGGATCATGAAAATCTGCGCCGGGTGAAGTCGGGTGTGACGTATCAGTTCGTCGACCTCGACGGGAACCGGCCCCAACGCCTCGATTACCCGGGCTCGGTCGCTGTCGGCCGGCGGTAGCGTGGCGCTGAAATCCGGCGACTCCTCGAGGCTGGGCGGGACATATGGCTGGCCACCGACCAGCGGCGCAAGCGCCTCCAGTACGTCGGCTGCTTCGGTCACCAGCGTCGCGCCGTCCTTGAGCAGGCCGTTGGTGCCGGCGGCGCGGGGGTCGAGCGGAGAGCCGGGCACGGCAAAGACCAGTCGCCCCATCTCGCCGGCGAGCCGCGCGCTGATCAGCGAGCCCGAACGTTGCGCCGCTTCAACCACGACAAGCCCGAGGGCCATGCCGGCGACGATGCGGTTGCGGCGCGGAAAGTCCTGGGCGCGGGGCTCCCAGCCGAACGGCATTTCCGAAACGATCGCCCCGCGTTCGGCGATCTCGTCGCAAAGACTGACATTTTCAGGCGGGTAGGGGCGATCGATGCCGCCGGCCAGAACGCCGACAGTGCCGGTATCGAGGCTGCCTTGATGCGCTGCAGTGTCGATGCCACGGGCCAGCCCGGAAATCACGGAATAGCCGTTGCGACCGAGTTCAGATGCCAGAGTTCGTGCCATCTTGATCCCGGCGAGGGAGGCATTGCGCGCGCCGACGATGGCCACCGGCGGCAGGCTGAAGACTGCGCTGGTGCCTTTGACCGCGAGCAGCGGCGGCGGATTGTCCATGCGCTTGAGCGTCTGGGGGTAGTCGGGTTCGCCAAGCGCGACGAAGCGCGCGCCGCATCTGTACGCCAACTCCAGTTCCGCCTCGGCCTCCACCACCGAGGGGACGCGGACCAGGCGGTTGGCGCCGCCAGCCACCATGATCTCGGGCAGCATCTCGATTGCGGTTTCGGCCGAGCCGAAGCGGTTGATCAGGTCGCGAAAACTTGCCGGGCCGACATTCGGCGTACGGATCAGGCGCAGCCAATGAAGCCGCTGCCGGTCGCTGAGATGCGGCCCGGCGGCGGCTTGGCTCATCCCTCGGACCCGATCCGCGATTCGGTGCCGGCAAGCAGGCGCGAAATGTTGGCGCGATGCCGGATGAAGACGATCACACTCATCAGCGCAAGCAAGGCAGCTGCCTTGGGCATGTCGATCATATAAAGTGCGATCGGCACCAGCACCGCAGCGATCAGTGCCGCCAGCGAGGAATAGCGACTGACAAAGGCGACAAGCAGCCAGGTCACGGCGAAGACCAGTGCGCCGAGCCCGGACAGGCCGAACAGCACGCCAAGATAGGTGGCGACGCCCTTGCCGCCCTTGAAGCCGAGCCAGATCGGATAGAGGTGGCCGATGAAGGCGCCGAAGCCGGCGGCAATCGCGGCATCGTGGCTCCAGCGTGCTGCGATGATCACAGCTACGGTGCCCTTCAGCGCGTCGAGCAACAGTGTTGCGGCCGCCAGCTTCTTATTGCCGGTGCGCAGCACGTTGGTCGCGCCGATGTTGCCGGAGCCGATCTTGCGCACGTCGCCGAGGCCGGCCGCGCGCGTCAGAAGCAGGCCGAATGGGATCGAACCCAGGATATAGCCGAATACGGCGGCCGCGATGAGCACGTGTATAGCCGTCGGAAAAATGTCATCCGGCATCAAGGTAATTTTTCTCCCCCGTGGCCCGTCAGGCCGAGAACACTGTGCGTCCGCCGACCAAGGTTTTCAAGACCTTGCCTTGCAGTCGGGCCCCTTCGAAGCAGGTGTTCTTGGAGCGTGAGCGGATATCGGCCTCGCGCACCAGCCACGGCTCGCCAAGGTCGACAAGCGCCAGATCAGCCAAGGCGCCGGGCTTCAGCGTGCCGCCGGGCAGGCCGAACAGCTTCGCCGGAGCGGTCGAAAGCGCTTCAATGATGCGCAGCAGCGGCACTTCGTCGTTGTGGTGCAGGCGCAATGCCACGGCCAGCAATGTTTCCAGGCCGATCGCGCCGACTGCGGCATCGGCAAAGGGCAGGCGCTTGGTGTCGACGTCCTGCGGATCGTGCGAGGAGACGATCACATCGATGGTGCCGTCCTTCAGCGCCCCGATCATGGCAATGCGGTCTTCTTCGGCGCGCAATGGCGGCGCCAGCCGGAAGAAGGTGCGGTACTCGCCGACGTCGTTTTCGTTGAGCGACAGGCTGTTGATCGAGACGCCAGCAGTCACCTTGGCGCCGTCGGCCTTGGCGCGGGCTACAGCACCTGCGGCCATCGCGGTCGAGATTTTGGCGGCGTGGTAGTTGCCGCGCGTCAGCCGGGCGAGCGCCAGGTCGCGTTCGAGCGGGATGGATTCGGCTTCGCGTGGAATGCCCGAGAGCCCGAGCCAGCTGGCGTAGAGGCCCTCATTCATCACGCCCGATGAGGCGAGGTCGGCATCCTGCGTCTCATGCGCGATCACGGCGTCGAAATCGCGCGCATAGGTCAGCGCCCGGCGCATCACCATCGAACTGGCGATGGTGTGGCGCCCGTCGGTAAAGGCCACGGCACCGGCTTCGCGCAGCAGGCCGAACTCGGTCATCTCGTGGCCGTCGAGACCCTTGGTGATCGCCGCTGCCGGGAAGACGTTGACCGATGCCGTGTCCTTGGCGGTGCGTAGCACGAACTCGACAAGCGCGACATTGTCGATCACCGGGTCGGTGTCGGGCATCATGACGACCGATGTGACGCCGCCGGCTGCAGCGGCGATGCTTGCCGAAGCAATTGTCTCGCGGTGCTCGCCGCCCGGCTCGCCGATGAAGACGCGGCCGTCGATCAGGCCGGGAATGATGGCCTTTCCGACACAGTCGATGACTGCGGCGCCACCTGGTATGCCCTGGTTGAGCGCGTCGGCACCTGCCGCAACGATCTTCTTGCCGTCGACGATGACAGTGCCGGTCTCATCGATGCCGCGCGAGGGGTCGACGATGCGGGCGCGCTGGAAAACCGTGATGCTCATGCGTTGTGTCCATCGCGATTGCGGCGCGGGTCGAGCAGCGCTTCCATCACCGCCATGCGCACGGCGACGCCCATTTCCACCTGTTCCTGGATGACGCTCTGCGGACCGTCGGCAATCTCCGAGGCGATCTCGACGCCGCGGTTCATCGGGCCTGGATGCATCACCAGCGCATCGGGCTTGGCGGCCTTCAACTTTTCGGCGTCAAGGCCGTAGTAGCGGAAGTACTCGCGCACCGAAGGCACGAAGGCACCGGCCATGCGCTCGCGCTGCAGGCGCAGCATCATGACGACGTCGGCATCCTTCAGGCCTTCAGCCATCGACTGCGTCACCTCGACACCCATCTGGGCGATGCCGGAAGGCAGCAGCGTCGAGGGCGCGACGACCTTGACGCGGGCGCCGAGCGCATTGAGCAACAAGATGTTGGAGCGGGCGACGCGCGAATGCAGGATGTCGCCGCAGATCGCCACCGTAAGATGGGCAATGCGGCCCTTGGCGCGGCGGATGGTCAGCGCGTCGAGCAGCGCCTGCGTCGGATGCTCATGCGCACCGTCGCCGGCATTGACCACCGAACAGCCGACCTTTTGGGCAAGCAAGGCTGCCGCGCCCGCCGACTGATGGCGGATAATAAGAATGTCGGGCCGCATCGCGTTCAGCGTCATCGCCGTGTCGATCAGCGTCTCGCCCTTCTTCACCGAAGAGCTTGCCACCGACATGTTCATGACATCGGCGCCGAGGCGTTTGCCGGCGAGTTCGAAAGACGACTGCGTGCGTGTCGAGGCTTCGTAGAACAGATTGATCTGGGTTCTGCCGCGCAGCGTCGAGGTCTTTTTCTCCGATTGACGCGAAATCGAGACGGCCGCGTCGGCGCGGTCGAGCAACAATTCGATATCGAAAGGAGAAAGGTCGCGGATGCCAAGAAGATGGCGGTGCGGGTAGGGCGGCAGGGACGATAGGTCTGTCATCTCAAGGCGCTGCTATAGGCTGTGCTTAAGTGACCCGCAAGCCAGGATTTCGATGTCGAAAGTTCTCCCACGGGATTTTCGTCGCATCCAAGCTGGGCCATAAGCTATCGATAAGCATTTCGGCTATAAAGGCCGGCCATGGCTGCGGATTCGTGCCCGTTGCCCACACCGATGAAGGACAAGGCGTGACGCAGGACGTGCCGAACCAGCCCCCTCCGCTAACGGGCAGCAATGCCTGGCGCGGCGATCCGCTGCTGATCCAGATCGCAGAGAGCTTTTCCGAGCCGGTGCGTCGCGACCTCGACGGCCTCGGCCGCTTCGTGCTGAATCAAGAAGCTCAGGATCTCGCGCGGCTCGCCAACAGCGAGGTGCCGAAGCTCAAGACCCATGACCGCCAGGGGCGGCGTATCGACCAGGTCGAGTTCCATCCTGCCTATCACGCGCTGATGCGCCGCTCGATCACAGGCGGGCTGCATTCTTCCGTTTGGGAAAATGGCGGCACCGAGACCGGGCGACGCCACCAGGTGCGGGCGGCGCGCTTTTATCTGACCGCGCAGCTCGAATGTGGGCACCTGTGCCCGATCACCATGACCAATGCCTCGCTTGCCGCATTGATGGCGAACCCGAAGCTGTTTCGTGAGTGGGCGCCGCGCGTCACCACGCGCAAATACGATCAGGCGCAAAAGCCACCGGTCGAAAAGGCCGGCCTGACGCTCGGCATGGGCATGACCGAAAAGCAGGGCGGCACCGACGTCCGGGCCAACACCACCAAGGCCGAACGCGCCGGTGGCAGTTTCTACCGGCTCACCGGCCACAAATGGTTCATGTCGGCGCCGATGTCCGACGCCTTCCTGATGCTGGCGCAGGCGCCCGAGGGGCTGTCCTGTTTCCTGGTTCCGCGCATCCTCAGCGACGGCTCGGCCAACGGGCTGCAGTTCCAGCGCCTCAAGGACAAACTCGGCAACCGTTCCAACGCCTCCGCCGAGGTCGAGATCCAGGGCGCCATCGGCGATCTGGTCGGCGAGCCCGGCGGTGGCATCAAGACGATCATGGACATGGTGACGCTGACGCGGCTCGACTGCGCCGTTGCCTCGTCGGCAATAATGCGCGCGGGACTTGCTGAAGCAGTCCACCACACCCGTCACCGCCAGGTGTTCGGCGCCAATCTTGTCGACCAGCCCTTGATGCAGCGGGTTCTTGCCGACATGGCGCTTGATGTCGCTGGCGCGACCGCGCTTGCTTTTCGGCTGGCGCGCTCGTTCGACGAAGCGGCATCCGACCGCGGCGAGGCTGCCTTTGCGCGCGCCATGACGCCTGTTGTCAAATACTGGGTCTGCAAGATCGCGCCGGGGCTTCTCTACGAAGCGATGGAGTGCCTTGGCGGCAACGGCTATGTCGAAGAAGCGCCGCTGGCGCGCTATTATCGCGAGGCGCCGGTCAACGCGATCTGGGAAGGTTCTGGCAACGTGATGGCGCTCGACGTGCTGCGCGTGCTGCAGCGGGCGCCAGGCCTGTTCGAGGATGTACTGGCAACCCTTGAGCGCGACCTCGGTCCCGGTGGCCGCAGCGTGCTCGGCGTGCTCCGAGCAGCCATGCAGGTCGCGAGCTCCGACGAAGGCTCGGCGCGCATTCTCACCGAGCAACTCGCCATTTCGGCGGCCGCGGCCGAACTGCGCCGCATGGGGGCAGGGCGGATCGCCGACGCATTCATCGAGACCCGTCTCGCCGGTCAGTGGCGCGGCACCTACGGCATGCTCGATGCGCGGCACGATTCGCGTCTGATCATCGACACGCTCTATCCACAGGTCGGCTGACGCAATCCGGGGCAGTAACCGTCCCATTGTTGGACGACCGCACGCAAATTAACCTTAACAAATGGTTTACGTTGCACGCCGCCCCCGCAGGGCCCACTGTCTTTTGCAAAGAAGCAGGAGTCCCGATGCGGGTCTTTTCGAACCAATTCCGGGACACTGAAGCCGCCAAGCCTGCTGTGAAAGGCTGCGTCTGATGCGCTATGTTTTCGCCGTTTGGGCCACGCCGCTGGTCCTGTTCTGGGGCTGGTACTTCCTGTCGATCAACGACCTCAATTTCGGTTACCCGATCCTGAGCCGCGCCCTGAATCTGGCGATCTTCAACCTTTATGGCGAATTGCTCGGCGTCGAAGCGGCCAAGATCCCGTGGATGATCGCCAAGGCCTGTATCTTCGACACATTCATCCTGCTCGGCATCTGGGCGTTCCGCCGCCGCAAGCTGATTGCCGAGAAGGTGAGGGGCTGGCGGTCTAGTCCGCGTGCGGCGATGCGTCGAGTGTCTGAAGCCGGTCGAGTACACCCTGCAGAATAAAGGCGGCCGCGGCCGAATCGATGCGGCCGTCGCGTTTCTTGCGCGAGACATCCATCTCGATCAGCACGCGTTCCGCCGCCACCGTCGATAGCCGCTCGTCCCAGAAGATGAATGGCAAATCGGTGAGGTTGGCGGCATTGCGCACGAAAGCGCGTGATTTTTGAGCGCGCGGCCCTTCCGAGCCATCCATGTTGATCGGCAGGCCGATCACGATCGCGGCGGTGTTTTCCTTGGCCAGCATGGCAAGCAGCACCGCCACGTCGAGCGTGAATTTCTTGCGGATGATGACCTGGCGCGGATGCGAGAAGGAGAGGCCGCGATCGGAAACCGCAACGCCGATCGTCTTGTCGCCGAGGTCGAGCCCGGCTAGCGTCTTGCCGCCGGCCAGCAGCGCGGGCAGTTGTTCAATCGTAACGATGGCCAAGCGGCTTTCCTCTATGACTTACCGGATGCGTCCGCCCGGACGGGCAGCGCAGGTCCTAACACCTTGAATTTACGTATCGGCCTCTTTGAAAGGGGCTTTGTGCGTTCTATCCTTTGGCCAACGAACTGACGAGGAGTACCGAAACGATGAAGTTGACCTGGTATGGACATTCGGCGTTCCGGATTGAAGTCGCTGGCGCCACCATTCTGATCGACCCGTTCCTGACCGGCAATCCGTCGTGGGGCAAATCCTGGGAGGCGGCCGCCGAGGGCGTCACGCATGTGCTGCTGACGCACGGCCATGACGACCATATCGGCGACGCCGCGGCCATCCTGAAGAAGACCGGTGCCATGCTTGTCGCCAATTTCGAGATCTGCATGTATCTCGTCGGCCAGGGTGTCAGCGACAAGCAGATCAATCCCGGCAACATCGGCGGCACGGTCGATTGCGGCAGCTTCACCACCACTTTTGTTACGGCCCTGCATTCGTCTTCGGTCAGCCGGCCGGACGGCAGCAACGTCTATCTCGGCAATCCCGGCGGCCTGGTGCTGCATTTCGCCGAGGAGCGCACGCTCTATCACATGGGCGACACCGACATCTTCTCCGACATGGCGCTGATCAACGAGTTGCACGAGCCGGCCATCGGCCTCGTTCCCATCGGCGACCGCTTCACCATGGGTGGCGCGGTGGCGGCACTTGCCTGCCGGCGGTTCTTCAAGTTCGAAACAGTGGTGCCATGCCACTTCGCCAGCTTCCCGATCATCGACCAGACGGCGGAACAGTTCGTCGCCGGCCTGGAAGGTTCGGGCGTCGAGGTTGTGCTGCCGAAGGTTGGCGTGGCGACCGATATTTGAGCTGGCGGCAACGCGGGATGGATTTGACATGAAGATCTGCCGAATTCTTGCAGTGTCCGCGCTGGCAGCGTTCAGCACGTCGGCCTATGCCGCCGACTTCATCAAGGGCGTCTATCTTCAATCCGAGGAGCTCTGCGCCCAGGCAAAGAAGGATTCACTGCAGTCGGTGATCGACGCCGGCAGCCTGATCCTGTCGGAACACGGCATTGAAAGCGTCGAGTACAACTGCGAGTTTCTCAACGTCACACGGGCAACGCGTTCGCCGGCATGGGCGGTGACCGCCCTGTGCCAGGAGCCAGGCCACCTGTTCCCCGACACGCTTTCCATCCTTGAGTTGAGCCCGACGCAACTCGAGCTCGTCTCCGTGCGCCAGGTCGATCCCGAGGGCGGCCAGACCGACAATGGCGGCACCTATGTCCTGTGCGATGGCGTCGCCATGCCATGAGCATGATCATCGATGTTGCACCGCGCGCTGCGCGCCGTTATAGCCCGACCTGACCAATTTACCGGCTTTCCGGAGTATTTCGATGTCCGTTGATCTCAAGACCGTCAAGCGCGTCGCGCATCTCGCCCGTATCGCCGTGAGCGAGGACGACGCCCACCGCATGACCGGTGAATTGAATGCAATCCTGGGCTTCGTCGAGCAGCTCAACGAAGTCGACGTATCTGGCGTCGAGCCGATGACGTCGGTCACGCCGATGGAGATGAAGAAGCGCGTCGATGCGGTCACCGACGGCAACAAGGCGGCTGACATCGTCGCCAACGCGCCGGCGACCGACGAGAATTTCTTCCTTGTGCCGAAAGTGGTGGAATAGGCCCTGCCGGCCGGTCCATTGTCTCATCAAAAGCAGCTTTCGGCTGCCTGACCCCGAAGTGAATTCGCCATGACCGACCTGACCCACCTGACGATTGCCGAAGCGCGCGAGAAGCTGCGCGGCAAGGAGATCACCGCAACCGAGCTGACCGACGCCTATGTCAAGGCGATCGACCAGGCCAATGCGACCTTCAACGCCTATGTCGCGACCACGCCCGACAAGGCGCGCGAGATGGCCAAGGCGTCCGACGAAAGGCTCGCCAAGGGCGAGGGCGGTGCACTTGAGGGCATCCCGCTCGGCATCAAGGACCTGTTCGCCACCGAAGGCGTGCACACCCAGGCCTGCAGCCACGTGCTCGACGGCTTCGAGCCGCGCTACGAATCGACTGTGACGGCCAATCTGTGGGCCGACGGCGCTGTCATGCTCGGCAAGCTTAACATGGATGAGTTCGCCATGGGCTCGTCCAACGAGACTTCCTACTACGGTCCTGTGATCAATCCGTGGCGGCGTTCGCGCACCGAGACGGTGGTCATGCCGACAACCCATCAGGGCGATGGCGGCTTCGTTGCGGCCGGTGGCACAAGGACCGCGCGCACCTACGACAACATGCAACTGGTACCTGGTGGTTCTTCCGGTGGCTCGGCTGCCGCGGTTTCGGCTTTCCTGTGCGCTGGCGCTACTGCCACTGATACCGGCGGCTCTATCCGCCAGCCGGCAGCCTTTACCGGCACTGTCGGCATCAAGCCGACCTATGGCCGCGTTTCGCGCTGGGGCACGGTTGCCTTCGCCTCGTCGCTGGACCAGGCCGGCCCGATCGCCCGCGACGTGCGTGACGCCGCGATCCTGCTCAAGTCGATGGCCTCGGTCGACGCCAAGGACACGACGTCAGTCGACCTGCCTGTGCCGGATTACGAGGCGGCGATCGGCAAGTCGGTCAAGGGCATGAAGATCGGCATTCCCAAGGAGTACCGCGTCGACGGCATGCCCGAAGACATCGAGGCGCTGTGGCAGAAGGGCATTGCCTGGCTCAAGGATGCCGGTGCCGAGATCGTCGACATCTCGCTGCCGCACACCAAATACGCGCTGCCGGCCTATTACATCGTTGCGCCCGCAGAGGCCTCCTCGAACCTCGCTCGCTATGACGGCGTCCGCTACGGCCTGCGCGTGCCGGGCAAGGATATCATCGAGATGTACGAGAACACCCGCGCCGCCGGTTTCGGCCGCGAGGTCAAGCGCCGCATCATGATCGGTACCTATGTGCTGTCGGCTGGCTATTACGACGCCTACTACCTTCAGGCGCAGAAAGTGCGCACGCTGATCAAGCGCGACTTCGAACTGGCCTTCGCTGCTGGCGTCGATGTCATCCTGACGCCGGCAACGCCGTCGGCCGCCTTCGGCGTTGCCGACGAGGACATGGCCGCCGATCCTGTCAAGATGTACCTCAACGACATCTTCACGGTGACGGTGAACATGGCCGGCCTGCCTGGAATCGCGGTTCCTGCCGGCCTCGACGGCCACGGCCTGCCGCTTGGCCTGCAGCTGATCGGGCGCCCGTTCGACGAAGAGACGCTGTTTCAGGCTGCTCATGTCATCGAGCAGGCCGCCGGCCGTTTCCAGCCGGAGAAATGGTGGTAGGCGCATAGCGCCTGCCCAGATCGGATGTTCTTTTACCTCTCCAAGATCTTCTGGTTCTTCGCCCAGCCGCTCAATTTCGCGATCTTCCTGCTTGCGGCCGGGCTCGTCGCCAGCTTCTTCGGGCGTCGGCGGTTCTTCCGCACGGCGACTTTCGCTTCACTGATGGTCTTGGCCCTCGCGACCTGGACCTCGCTCGGCTCGCTGATGCTCAATCCGCTGGAAGAGCGATTCCAGCGCCCGCCGCAGCCGGTCAAGGTCGACGGCATCGTCGTGCTGGGTGGCGGGTTCGAGGGCGCGATCAACCTGGCGCGCGGCGGCTACGAGCTCAACAGCGGTGGCGACCGCTTCGTCGAGACTGCGATCCTCGCCCGACGCTATCCCGACGCGAAGATCGTCATTTCAGGCGGCAACGGCTCGCTCACGCTGGACGGCGAAGGCGACGCCGACACGGCACCGCGCCTGCTCGAGGCCCTCGGCGTCCCGCGCGACAGGCTGGTTCTCGAAAACCGCTCACGCAATACCTATGAGAATGCGCTGTTTTCCAGGGAGATGGTAACGCCGGGGCCTGACGAAACCTGGCTGCTGGTCACCTCGGCTTTCCACATGCCGCGTTCGATGGCGCTGTTTGCCAAGGCAGGATTTCCAGTCGTCGCCTGGCCGGTCGACTACCGCACTTCGGGTCAGGAGGGCGTCGGCCTGTTCACCGACAATCCCGCCGATTCGCTGCAGAACACGACGATGGCGATGCGCGAATGGATCGGCCTTTGGGCCTACTGGCTGTCGGGCCGGATCGACGATCCGTTTCCGGGCCCGAAATCCTGAACCAGGACTGCCTTGCGGGCTTCGGAAAAGAACTGGCGCCTGATCAGCACCGCGAGCAGCACCATGGTCGTTACGAAGAAGACGCGCGCGTCGACGAACCAGCCGAGATAGCCGATCGAGAAGAACACGCCGCGCAGGCCAGCGTTGAAATGCTTGCCGGCGAGCTGGTTCATTCGGGTCGCCCGCATGACGGCGACGTCGATCGCCGCGTTGGGCTCGCTGCCAGGGCTGAGTTGGGGAACCGCGCCGATCAGGATCGAGCAGTAGTTGAACAGCCGGTAAGCCCAGCCGAACTTGAAGAACGAATAGGCCAGGATGACGATCAGGCCGATGACCTTGATTTCGAACAGCGGCCGCGCCGTAGCACCCGCCAGCGGCACATCGCTCAGTATCGCCAGTACCCGGTCGGAGGCGCCGAGCAGCGCGAAGCAGCCACCGACCGCGATCAGCGAGCTTGATGCGAAGAAGGCGGTGCCTTGCTGCAAGCCATTCATGATCGAGGTGTCGACGATTCTGACTTCGCGCCGCGCCATCGTCGCCATCCAGGCGGCGCGCTGGGCGTTCATCGCCCGTGTCAGCGACATGCGGGTGACGATGTGGCCTTCGGCGCCAAGCGCGTGAAATATCCAGCCGGCGAGGAAGAACGCCAGTGCCGCGACGTCGAGGCTGCTCAAAGGACCGGTCATGGAGATGGAATCGTTGATCATCAGCGAGAAGCTTACATGGCCGCATGGCGTATTTCGAGGGCACGCGACCGCCGCGGTGTCGTCATAGGTGTTTAAAAATCATGAACGGTCAATTTGGCATAAGTGCCTGATTTGATTAAAATTGGATTGATGGCCGCATGGCAGCCATGCAGATTTCGCCATGCTTTGGCCATTTTTTGCAATTGCGAAGGCGTCTGCAAAGGCGTATCCAGCTGGCAACTCGGGCAAGCAAATGGCGGACCCGCCGCTGGCTGACCGAACCACAAGGATCTCGCGACACATCATGGATGACAGCGTTCAGAAGTCCTGCTGGGGCCTTACGGCCAAGGCAGTGATTGGCTTTGCAGGTTTTCTCCTTATTGCCTGGCTGGTGAGCGGCGCCGAAACGGCCGCAGTGGTGGCCGCCGGTTGATCGACAGACGCCCGGATTGGATACAAAAAGCGCGGCCGAGCCGCGCTTTTTTGCTATATGGCCTTGCGGAATTCTCAGGATTTTTCAAATGTCGCGCGCTGAGCAAACCACGTCGGATCGCGCCTAGCCACAGACGTGAAAAGGGCGGAATGATCGTATACATACGCGACATGAGCCGCCGACGTCGCAGGGAGTGAGATTTGTTTCTTTCGGTATTCGACCTGTTCAAGATCGGCATTGGTCCGTCGAGCTCGCATACGATGGGGCCGATGACGGCGGCTGCGCGTTTCCTCGACGAGATACTCACTGGCGACTGGCCACGCCCTGCCGGCGCCAAGGTCGACCGCGTCGGCGCTAGTCTTCATGGTTCGCTCGCCTACACCGGCGTCGGCCACGGAACCGACCGCGCCGTCATGCTTGGCCTCTACGGGCTGACCCCTGTGACCGTTGACCCTGACCAGACGGACGGCATCGTCGAACAGATCTCGCGCGACAAGCGCGTATCGCCGGAAGGGCATCCATCCTACCGCTTCGATCCAGGCATCGATCTGGTGCTCGACAAGAAGACGCCGCTGCTCGGCCACGCCAACGGCATGGCGTTTTATGCTTACGATTCCGGCGACCGGCTGCTGCTCAAGCGCATCTATTATTCGATCGGCGGCGGCTTCGTTGTATCAGAAGAAGAGCTGCAGCGCATGAAGGCCAAGACGGTGGCACCGGCGACCGGCAAGCGCGTGCCATACCCATTCGCCAATGCCGTCGAGATGCTGGCCATGGCGTCGAGGAGCGGGCTCTCCATCGCCGAGATGAAGCGCGCCAACGAAGAAATCCACATGCAGCGCGTCGATCTCGATGCCGGGCTCGACGCGGTCTGGGACGCGATGAGCCGCTGCATCGACCGTGGCCTGTCGCAGGACGGCATCATGCCGGGCGGCCTCAAGGTTCGCCGCCGCGCTCGCCAGCTGCACGACAAGCTGCAGGAGCAGTGGAGCCAGAACCGGCCCAACCCGCTGCTCGCCAATGACTGGCTGTCGATCTACGCCATGGCGGTCAACGAAGAAAACGCCGCTGGCGGCCGTGTCGTCACAGCGCCGACCAATGGCGCCGCAGGCACGCTGCCTGCTGTGCTGCGCTACTGGCTGCATTTCCACGTCGAGGCCGACAAAGACAGCATTCGCGACTTCCTGCTGACCGCCGCCGCCGTCGGAGGCATCATCAAGACCAATGCCTCCATTTCGGGGGCCGAGGTAGGCTGCCAGGGCGAGGTCGGTTCCGCTTCGGCGATGGCTGCCGCTGGCCTGTGCGCGGTCATGGGCGGCACGCCCGAGCAGGTCGAAAACGCTGCCGAGATCGCGCTTGAACATCACCTTGGCATGACCTGCGATCCGGTCGGCGGGCTCGTCCAGGTGCCATGCATCGAGCGCAACGCGCTGGGCGCGGTCAAAGCCGTCACCGCGGCGTCGCTTGCCATCAAGGGCGACGGCAAGCATTTCGTGCCGCTCGACGCCGCCATCGAGACGATGCGCCAGACCGGCATGGACATGAGCGAGAAATACAAGGAAACCAGCCTCGGCGGTCTAGCGGTCAACGTCGTCGAGTGCTGAGCCTGGCCCAACAGCCAGCCCTGTGCAAAACCGCTACCGGCGTTGAACGCGCCGGCTGGAGACGCTAGTTTTCAAGCCATGTCACTGAACATGCTAAAGCTCTGCGTCGGCTGCGACAGCGTCGAGGACCTCGAGGAATGGATCGCCTTCCGCCTCGATGAGCGCCGTCGCGCCGGCGAACCGGTGGAACAGTTCCACACCACCCGCATGGTGCCGACTCGCGGCGCCGAACTGACCGATGGCGGTTCGCTCTACTGGGTCATCAAGGGCAACGTGCAGTGCCGACAGCGCCTGCTCGAAATCCGGCCCTTCACCGATGCCGAGGGCATTGGCCGTTGTCATCTCATTTTGGATCCGACGGTCGTGCGCACCGACTGGCAGCCGCGCCGGGCTTTCCAGGGCTGGCGCTATCTCAAGCTAGCCGATGCCCCTGTCGATCTCGGTCAGGGCAATGCGGCCCTTGCCGAGATGCCGCCAAAACTGCGTCTCGAGCTTGCCGAACTCGGCCTGCTCTAGCGTGAGCAGAGCAGCCGGCAACGTCGGGCTTGCAAGCAGACGCGCGCCGCCACATCTTCATTGCTGATGAGCGACCAAAGCAAGCCCCCGGCTACGTCAGCCAATCGCCCGCCGGCCGAGCGCCGTTCGGACTCTGCCGCGATTGATGCGTTCGTTCGCCAGGCACGCGCGCTTGCCACCGGCAAGGCCAACGGCCGGCTGGTGCTGGCGCTCGACGCAACGATGAGCCGGCAGCCGACCTGGGATCTCGCATGTGAACTGCAGGGCCAGATGTTCGATGCCGTCGGCAACACCGGCCGGCTCAATGTGCAACTCGTCTATTTCCGTGGGCTTGGCGAATGCCGGGCGTCGAAGTTCGTTGCCGAGACTGCTTCACTCAAGCAATTGATGACGTCGATCCAGTGTCGCAGCGGCCAGACGCAAGTCGGCAAGGTGCTGGCGCATGCGCTCAAGGAAACAGCCACCGCCAAGGTCGACGCGCTGGTCTATATCGGCGATGCCATGGAAGAAAACATCGACGAACTGGCCGAGAAAGCCGGCAAGCTCGGCTTGCTTGGGGTCCCGGCATTCGTCTTCCAGGAGGGCCATGACGCCGAAGCCGAACGCGCCTTCAAGGAGATCGCGCGGCTGTCCAAGGGTGCCTGGTTCCGCTTCGACCGCAAGGCCGCGGCGACCTTGTCGAAACTGCTGTCGGCGGTGGCCGTCTTTGCCACGGGCGGCATCAAGGCGCTGGAGGCGAGGGGCCGTCCGGAAGACATCCTGATGATCGAGCATCTGAGGAGCGGCAAGGCGCCATGACAATCTTCGCCGTGCTTGCAGCTGTCCTGGTGTTTTCAGCGCTGGCGGTCACTGCTTTCCTGCGCGCCGACGCTGCACAGATTGCCAATGCGTTGAAAGTGGCGGGGCCGTTCGCGCTCGGGCTGGTTGGCGTGGTCTTGTTGCTGTTGGGCCGGGCGGCTGTCGGCGGTGGCCTGATCTCGGCGGCCCTGGCTTGGTACGCCGCAAGCAGGAGGGGGGCTTCAGCCCGTAGAACGCCGGGGCGGCGCTCGACCGTTCGGACCGCAGCGCTCGAAATGGAACTCGATCACGACACCGGCGGCCTGCAGGGTTTTGTCCTGGCTGGCCGCCAGGAAGGCAAGTCACTGGCCTCGCTCGGACTTACCGAACTGAGGGCGCTTTATCAGGAGCTTTCCAGTGACCCGGAAAGCCGACAGCTACTTGAGACCTATCTTGACGGCCGTTTTCCCGTTTGGCGAGAAGACGCGCAACCTGACCGTGACGACGGGCAGCGTGTTGCGCCAAGTTCTGGCGCCATGACTAAGGAGGAGGCCTACAAGGTCCTTGGTCTTGAAGCGGGGGCCGCCGCGGCGGATGTCCGCAAGGCGCATCGACGACTGATTCAGCGCCTGCATCCCGACCTCGGAGGCTCGTCGTTCCTCGCGGCGAGGATCAACGAAGCCAAGGACGTCCTTCTCTCCGATCATCACTAGACTCTCCTTCGACACAGAACTTTCCAGGAGGTTGGGGGCGCCTACTGCGCGATGGCGTAGCAGGCGATCTTCTTCTTCTTCAGTGCGTTGCAGGCATTCCAGGCGGAGTCCTTGGAATCGAAGCCGGCGAAGCGGGCACGGAAGTAGGTCACGCCGCCCTTTTCAAAGGGCACGGTGTAGGCGGAGGCATCGGCCAGAACCGTTGGAACCTTCTTGGCGGTCTTGTCGAGGATCGCACGCGCCTCACCGTCGCTCGGCGACGACGCGACCTGGATGGCCCAGCCTGATGGAACCGACGCGGTCTTCATCTGGTCGAGAGCCTGGACGGCAGGGGCGGGTTGTTCGGCGTAGGCCTGCTCGACACCAGCGGGTTCGCTCGGGGCACGATCCTTGGCCTTGCGGATCTGGAACGGGATCTTGCCGCCAAACCGTTCGGTTGAAGCCATGGCGATCTTCTGCTGGGCTGCGGCGGTGATGGTTGGCTTTGGCGCAGGCACGGCAGCTGCCACGACTTCCTCGACGCTCTCAGCAGCCTCGTCCTGCGACGCTTCGGCGACCTCGATCAGATCGGCCTCGGGGCGCATGTCAGGCGTAGGCGCGTTGCGCTTGGGCAACTGGGCCTTTGCCACTGTGACGGCTGGCATCGGGGTGTCGGTCTTGGCGATCAGGTCGCCACCGCCGCGCCTGGAAGCCTGCGGCATGTAGGTCTTGATCAGTTGTGCCATCTGGTTGTCGCGGCTTGCACCGCTGGTGCCGCCCAGAACCACGGCGACGATGCGGCGATTTCCGTCCTGCACCGAAGAAACAAGGTTGAAGCCCGAAGCGCGGGTGTAGCCGGTCTTGATGCCGTCGACGCCCTTGATACGGCCGAGCAGGCGATTGTGATTGGCGATGCGCTGGCGGCCGAAGGCGAAGCTGCGCGTCGAGAAGTAGCTGTAATACTGCGGGAAATGCTCGCGCAGCGCGATGCCGAGCTTGGCCATGTCGCGCGCGGTGGTGAACTGGGCCGTGTTGGGCAGGCCGTTGGCATTGCGGAATACAGTGCCCTTCATGCCGAGGCTGCGAGCCTTGGCGGTCATCATGCGGGCAAAGTTTTCCTCGGAGCCGCCGATCATCTCGCCGAGCGCCGTCGAGGCGTCATTGGCCGAGCGGGTGATGAGCGAAAGGATGGCAGATTCGACGCTGATCGAACCGCCTGCCTTGACGCCGATCTTGGTCGGCGGCTCGGCAGCCGCGTTCTTGGAGAACACGACCTTGGAATCTTTCTGTATCCGGCCCTTCGAGAGCGCCTCGAAGGTCAGATAAAGCGTCATCATCTTGGTCAGCGACGCCGGATAGCGCCGGGAATCGGCGCTCGACGAGTGAAGCGTCTCGCCGGTGTTCGCATCGATGACGATGGCTGCGTATCTGCTGTCTTTCGCCGCCGAAACAGGGGCGACCGACACCAGGCCGATGGCTGCGGCGAGAGTGAAAACCATGAACGATTTGATGGAGATAGCCGACTTGAGCACTTTACCCGGCAACGCTTGACGCACTGTTACACCCTTGAATTATTGTTGCATGAGGGGCGGCAAAGGTTCCTGCCCCGTATCGATGCACAGTAGGGTCACAGCGTTACCAATAAGTTTATGGTAACCGGCTCGTTCACACTTTTGCTCGGGCTTTAGTCTAACTTTACCGAATGGGTTCGTCGTTTTGGGTGGTGCAGAATGACGTCGGGTCAGTTGACATTTTGTGCGCTGCACAATATCTAGGCTGCATCGCACAATCACATAGCGCAGCGCTCAGAACCCGAAAGGATGCAGCGATGACCCAGACCTATGAAGATTTCAGCAAATACGGCAAGGAATTCGTCGATACCGGCCTGAAGAGCTTCGCTTCGCTCTCCAAGGGTGCTCAGGCGATCGCCACCGAGACCACCGACTACACCAAGAAGAGCTTCGAGACCGGCGCTGCCACGTTCGAAAAGCTGCTCGGCGTGAAGTCGCTCGAGAAGGCCGTCGAAATCCAGACCGACTATGCCAAGCAGGCTTACGAAGGTTTTGTCGCCGAGGCGACCAAGCTCGGTGAACTTTACGCCGAACTCGCCAAGGACGCCTACAAGCCGTTTGAGTCGCTCGTCGCCAAGGCGAAGTGATGGACTGATCCCCGATTTCAGGGGGGCTGGATCGAAAGATCCTGCAGATAAGACCCGGTTGCGCCCGCGCAGCCGGGTTTTTTGTTTTTCTTTTGCACAAGTGCTTCACGTTTATGGCAATTCGGGCACTGCTGCCCCCGTCACCGTATTGTCAGCACGTCAGAAGGGCTTAAAATCCCCCTAATGACACCTACATGACGAAGTGTCGGAATTGATGAAGGGCAGGACCAGATTGACGACCGGCTTGGAAGCCACGAATTTTGACGTGGCACGGATGCAGAACGGTGATGAGGGAGGCAACGGCCCAGGCCGCGGCACCGCCGTCATCACCCGTACGAAGACCAAGACCAAGCGGCCGAGCCTCTACAGGGTGCTCATCCTCAACGACGACTACACCCCGATGGAGTTCGTCGTGCAGGTGCTCGAACGCTTCTTCCAGAAGGACAGGGAGGCCGCTACCCGCATCATGCTGCACGTCCATAATCACGGCGTCGGCGAATGCGGGATCTACACGTTCGAAGTGGCCGAGACCAAAGTGTCCCAGGTCATGGATTTCGCCAGACAAAATCAGCATCCGCTGCAATGCGTGATGGAGAAGAAGTGAGGTATTGAATGCCGGCTTTCTCCCAGGGCCTCGAAAAAGCGCTGCATCAGGCGTTGACGCTCGCCAACGAGCGTCACCATGAATATGCGACGCTCGAACATTTGCTGCTCGCTCTCATCGACGACAATGAGGCGGCTGCGGTCATGCGTGCCTGCAACGTCGATCTCGACGAACTCAAGCAGACCGTGCTGACTTACATCGATACCGAGCTCGACAATCTCGTCACCGGCTACGACGAAGATTCAAAGCCGACCGCCGGTTTCCAGCGCGTCATCCAGCGCGCCGTGATCCATGTGCAGTCGTCCGGCCGCGAGGAAGTGTCCGGCGCCAACGTGCTCGTTGCGATCTTCGCCGAGCGTGAAAGCCACGCCGCCTATTTCCTGCAGGAACAGCAGATGACCCGCTATGACGCGGTCAACTACATCTCGCACGGCATCGCCAAGCGCCCCGGTTCCTCGGAAAGCCGCGCTCCGCGCGGCGCAGATGAGGAGCAGCATGGCGGTGGCGGCAGCGAATCCGGCGAAGAGACAGGCAAGGGCAAGAAGCAGCAGGATGCCCTGACAGCCTATTGCGTCAATCTCAACGTCAAGGCGCGCGCCGGCAAGATCGATCCGCTGATCGGACGCGAGTCCGAGATCAACCGCACCATCCAGGTGCTGTGCCGCCGTTCCAAGAACAACCCGCTCTATGTCGGCGATCCCGGCGTGGGCAAGACAGCCATCGCCGAAGGCCTGGCCAAGCGCATCGTTGAAGGCGATGTGCCCGAAGTGCTCGAAGATGCCACCATCTTCGCGCTCGACATGGGTACGCTGCTTGCCGGCACGCGCTATCGCGGCGACTTCGAAGAGCGCCTGAAGCAAGTCGTCAAGGAACTCGAGGAGTATCCGGGCGCCGTCCTGTTCATCGACGAGATCCACACGGTGATCGGCGCTGGCGCGACCTCGGGCGGGGCGATGGACGCCTCCAACCTGCTCAAGCCGGCGCTGTCTTCGGGTGCTATCCGCTGCATCGGCTCGACCACCTACAAGGAGTTCCGCCAGTTCTTCGAGAAGGACAGGGCGCTTGTCCGCCGGTTCCAGAAGATCGACGTCAACGAGCCGACGATCGACGACGCCATCGAGATCATGAAGGGCCTGAAGCCTTATTATGAGGACTTCCACAAGGTGAAGTTCACCAACGAGGCGATCAAGGCGGCAGTCGAGCTTTCGGCACGCTACATCAACGACCGCAAGCTGCCCGACAAGGCGATCGACGTGATCGACGAAACGGGTGCGTCGCAGATGCTGTTGCCCGAAGGCAAGCGCAAGAAGACGATCGGTATCAAGGAGATCGAAGCGACGATAGCGACGATGGCGCGTATTCCGCCCAAGACTGTGTCCGCCGATGACGAAAAGGTGCTGGCCGGCCTCGAGGTCGAACTGCAGCGTGTCGTCTATGGTCAGGATACGGCAATCACGGCGCTCACGTCGGCGATCAAGCTGGCGCGTGCTGGCCTGCGCGAACCGGAAAAGCCGATCGGCTCCTACCTGTTCTCGGGCCCGACCGGTGTTGGCAAGACCGAAGTGGCCAAGCAACTGGCCCTGTCGCTCGGCGTCGAGCTGATCCGCTTCGACATGTCGGAATACATGGAGCGCCATACCGTCAGCCGCCTGATCGGCGCACCTCCCGGCTATGTCGGCTTCGACCAGGGTGGCCTTTTGACCGACGGCGTCGACCAGCATCCGCACTGCGTGCTGCTGCTTGACGAAGTGGAGAAGGCCCATCCCGACCTGTTCAACATCCTGTTGCAGGTCATGGATCACGGCAAGCTGACCGACCACAACGGCAAGCAGATCGACTTCCGCAATGTCATCTTGATCATGACCACCAATGCGGGCGCGTCGGATGCGCAGCGCGCGGCGATCGGGTTCGGGTCGACAAAACGCGAAGGCGACGATGTCGAGGCGATCAACCGGCTGTTCACGCCGGAATTCCGCAACCGTCTCGATGCCATCATCCCGTTCGGCTCGCTGCCGGTGCCGGTTGTGCATCAGGTCGTGCAGAAGTTCGTCATGCAGCTGGAAGCACAGCTTTCTGAACGTGGCGTGACCTTCGACCTGTCGCCGGACGCCATCGCCTGGCTCGCCGAGAAGGGTTACGACGAACGCATGGGCGCACGCCCGCTCGGACGTGTCATCCAGGAGCACATCAAGAAGCCGCTGGCCGACGAGGTGCTGTTCGGCAAGCTCAGGAAGGGCGGCACGGTGCGCGTCACCGTCGAGAAGAAGGAAACCGGCGAGTCCGGCCTGAAGCTCGAGACGCTGGCAGACGAGGTGCCAGTGAAGCCGAAGAAGGAAGATCCTGCCGATCGTCCGAAGCTCAAGAAGGCAGCCGCCAAGAAGCCGGTTGCCAAAAAGGTCGTGGCGGCAAAGCCAAAGTCCGAGCCTAAGGGCAAGGATGGCGGCAAGCGAAGCCTGGTTCCGCAACTGCCCCGCAAGGGTTGATCGCAAGAATGAAGAAGCCCCGGAAACGGGGCTTCTTTTTGGGCTACTCAACGTGCTGGCAGGCGTCCTTCAGGCGACGACCGGGCTCTCGACTCGGTTCCTGCCGAGCCGCTTGGCGCGATAAAGCCAGGTGTCGGCGTCCCTGATCATCTGTTCTGCCGAAACCGGGCCGCTCTTGGCGGTCGTCACCCCGATGCTGACGGTGGTGCTCAGACCAGGTTCGGCCAAGGGTGTGGTCGCGACCGCGGCGCGAAGGCGCTCGGCGAGGATAGTCGCGTCGCCGGCGTTCAGATCCTGGCAGATGGCGACGAATTCTTCACCGCCGTAGCGGAACAGCCGGTCGCCGCTGCGCAGCGCGCCGTCCAGCGCGCGTGCGACTTCCTTCAGCACCTTGTCGCCAGTTACATGGCCGTACTGGTCGTTGATGCTCTTGAAGTGGTCGATGTCGATCATCAGCAAGCTCACCGGCTTGCGGTCGGCCAGCGAGCGGTCGATCAGCGATTGCGCCACGGCTTCGAAATGTCCCCGGTCGCTGGTGCCGGTCAGAATATCCTTGCCGGTCTTTTGCAGCAGGTCCTCGTAGCGGTGGCGGAATGTCAGGCGATCGAAGACCTTGAGCAACGGCTCTGGACCGGCCAAAGCCGGCCTGGTTTCGACAAAGCGGAGATAGATGACGAGCATGGCGCTATAAAGTGCCGCTGCTGCCATCTTGGCGATCCAGCCGCCGTAGAGTGCGCTGATCGGCACGCCAGACACGAGGTGAAGGCCGAGAAAGAACATCAGCTGGTCGAAGGTGAGAACCAGCGCCGCGCTGAGGAAGATGCGTTTGAACAAGGTGTTGGCGATGCGCTGTCCGAGCTTTTCGTAGATCAGGATCAGCGCGATGCTGTCGAGGAACAGCAGCGCCGTGCCCCAGACCATCAGCACGCCCATGTCGTCGAGGAAGGTCAGGTCAGGCTGATAGCCGGGCATTTCCGCAACGTCCCCGTAGAGGCGCAGGATCAAGGCCAGCGCCACCATCAGGCAGTTGCCGATCAAAAGCCCGTAGATCGGCTGGCGCACCGTCTCGGCATCCTCCTTGATGTAGAGCAGGAGGAACATCATCAGCTTGCCTGAGAACATCACCGTCGAGCCCGGCGATATCAGGCCGAAGGGCAACTGCACGAAGAACACCGCGGCGAGGTATGTCTCGAGGAAGTGCATCACGCCAAGCACGCAGACAAAGATGCCGATGCCGAATCTATGGCGTGAATGGAACACTGCGGCCATGGTCACGAAGTAGATCAGCGCTTGCAAGACGAGCAGCAATGCACCTGTCATGACGTGGCTGTTCCTCGCTTCCCACCTATGGCGTACCTACATCTTCACAGTGCGTAAACCGTTAATATGCCGCCTCTTCCGGTAGTTGGCATGATATCGCGCCGTCTCGGCAGGCTGTCACAAGGGCAAGTCCATTGCGCCAAGCGGACTGAAGCGCTGACTTGGCCCGGAGGCCATGCTATGCGCGTTTTCAATGCCTGCTGACCATGCATCTTCATTGCCGAGCCTGTCGACACGCCGCCTCTGGTATCTGCGCGGGGTTCGTGCCGCCTTCTCGATCCCCGGCCTGATCCTGGCCAGCGCCTTCATCGGCTTCGCCGGTCTGGCCAAGGAGGCCGGGCTGACGTTGGCGCAGACCGTATTCATGGTCGGCACGGTCTGGGCACTTCCGGCCAAGGTGGTGCTGGTCGGCGCCATCCTGTCCGGCGCCTCGCTGCCGGCAGCAGCCTTTGCGGTCGCGCTGTCGTCGATCCGGCTCACGCCGATGGTGGTGGCGCTTGTGCCCGAACTGCGCGGACCCACGACACCGCGCTGGGTTCTATACTTCCTCTCCCATTTCGTCGCCGTTACCTCCTGGGTCCTGGCGATGGAGCGGTTGCGCGGCATCCCGCGCGAACTGCGCACCAGCTATTACGCCGGGCTCGGATCGACGCTCGTTCTTTTCAACATGCTGGTCACGGCTGTAGTTTATCTCGTCGCCGATAGCTTGCCGCCAGCTGTCTCGGCGGCACTCTTCCTGCTCACGCCGATGTATTTCCTGACCTCGCTGTGGGGATCTGCACGCGAGCGGGCAGGGCACGTGGCGATGGTTCTAGGGCTCATCCTCGGCCCGCTTCTCCATCTCGTGGTACCCGGATTCGACCTGCTTGGTGCCGGGCTCATCGGCGGCGGCGCCGCATTCGCCTTCCACAAGCTGTCGCAACGGAGGGCAACTGCATGACCTTCGATGCAATCGACAGCTGGTGGTGGCCGTTCCTGTTCATCCTGATCGGCGGCTGGCTCGCCACCGACGCGTGGCGCTTCCTCGGCGTCTATCTTGGCGACCGTATCTCCGAGGATTCCGACCTTCTGGTGCTGGTTCGTGCGCTTGCCACCGCACTTGTCGCAGCTGTCATCGGTAATCTGATCGTCTTCCCCAGCGGCGCGCTTGTCGACACGGCGCTCGCCTTGCGCATCGGCGCAGCTGGTGCTGGCTTCGTTGCCTATCTTTATCTCCGGCGGAAGATTTTGGTCGGCATCGTCGCGGCCGAAGTGATCCTGCTGGTCGGGATGTGGATTTCCTAGCCGGCCGCCAGCGCAGCCCTGATCTTCTCCGCGTTGGCCGCGAGCACCTCAGGTTTCTCCATCACCGCCGCATGGCCTTTGGGTGCGACTCCCTCGAAGCGTGGGACGATGTGGACGTGGAGATGGAAAACCGTCTGGCCGGCCGCAGCTTCGTTGAACTGCGATATCACGATGCCGTCGGCATCGAATGCTTGTTGTGCGGCCCGGGCTACCTTCTGCACGGCTGAGAACAGCTTGCCGAACGTCCCGGGCTCGGCATCGAGCAGGTTGCGCGACGGCGTCTTGGGCACCACGAGCGTGTGCCCGGTGCACTGCGGCATCACATCCATGAATGCCACCACGGCGTCGTCCTCGTAGACCCGATGCGCGGGGATTTCGCCACGCAGGATCTTGGCGAAGATGTTGTTTGGATCGTAAGCGGCGCTCGACATGGCCTATCCCGTTTGCTGCGATTTCGTGGTGGATGTTTCGGCGCTGGCAGGCGGAACGTCAAGCCGCGGAAGGCCAAAGGGAGCGAAGTTGAACTACATCTATTTGATCGTGGCGGTGGCCTTCGAGGTTGTCGCAACCTCCGCGCTGAAGGAAACCAATGGCTTCACGCGGCTGTGGCCGTCGGTCATCGCGCTGGCCGGCTACGCATGCGCGTTCTACTTCCTGTCGCTGGTGCTGCGCCAGGTGCCGGTCGGCATCGTCTACGCCATGTGGTGCGGAGCCGGCATCGTCTTCATCACGGCAATTGCCTGGATATGGTTTCGCCAGACGCTCGATATGCCCGCACTTCTAGGCATTGGCCTGATAATGGCGGGCGTCATCGTGATCAACTTGTTCTCGAAGTCGATAGCCCACTGAGGGTCAGCCGCGCCGGAACGGCCCGTGCTCTTCCAGGTATTCGCTGACCTGGGCAACCTCCCGACGTTCGCGCTCGAGATACTCGGCCACCGCCCGGCGCAAGCCGGGGTGAACGATATAATGCGCCGATTGGGTCGTGACCGGACGATAGCCGCGGGCCAGCTTGTGTTCGCCTTGCGCGCCGGCTTCGACGACCCTGAGCTTGCGTTCGATCGCGAAGTCGATGGCCTGATGGTAGCAGACCTCGAAATGCAGGAAGGGGTGGTCCTCGATGCAACCCCAGTTGCGGCCATACAGCGTATCGGAGCCGATGAAGTTGATCGCGCCCGCAATGTAGCGCCCGCCGCGCCTGGCCATGACCAATAGCACATCGTCGGCCATGCGTTCGCCGATCAGCGAGAAAAACGTCCTGTTCAGATAGGGCCGACCCCATTTGCGGCCGCCCGTGTCCATGTAAAAGGCGAAGAAGTCGTCCCAGTGCGCTTCGGTGATGTCCTTGCCGGTCAGGCGCTCGATCGAAATGCCTTCCGCCAGCGCCTCGCGCCGCTCCTTCTTCAGCGCCTTGCGCTTGCGCGAGGCAAGGGTTGCGAGAAAATCGTCATAGCTGTCAAAGCCTTCGTTGAAGAAGTGGAACTGCTGGTCGGTGCGGCGCAGGAAGCCGGTGCGTTCGAGGGTGTCGACTTCGGCGGCCTCGGCGAAGGTTACATTCGCCGACGACACGCCGACGCCCTCGGCTACGCTGCGCAGTGCCGTTGCCAGCGCCGCCCCGGTCGCGGGTGCATCGACGCCCGGGACAGCCAGCAGGCGAGGGCCGGTCGCCGGCGTGAACGGTATGGAGGCCTGGAGCTTGGGATAGTAGCGTCCGCCGGCGCGCTCGAAGGCGTCGGCCCAGCCGTGGTCGAAGACATATTCGCCCTGGCTATGTGACTTGGCATAGCAGGCAAGCGCGCCGAGGAAAGTGCCGTCGGCCTTTTCCAGCCGGAGATGGTGCCCTTGCCAGCCGGTCTTGCGCACGGCGCAGCCGGATTCCTCAAGGATGCTCAGAAAATCATAGGAAATGAATGGGTTGTAAGCAGGTCCTGGATTGGCCTTGGATGTCCCGGAGAGGGTATTCCATTCCTCGCGGTCGAACTCGCTGATGCTTGAGACGACGCGGACGGCGTAGCCGCCATCCGCATTCTTCGACCCGGCATCGCTCGTATTGCTCATGGGCTGTTACTTACGCTCGATAACAGCCGTTGCAAGGGTCAGGCCACCGCCAACGTGTCGGGATCGAAGCCTTCGAAGGTCATCTGGTCGGCGCGGGCGAAGGTCGTCCGCACGGCCTCCTGGTCGCGCACCGTCCAAGTGATGACAGGCATGGCGAGTTTTTCACGCACGAAGCTGACGAAGCGGTTGGGCAGGTGCGTGACGGAGTAGGACACAAACGAGATGCCGTGCGCCAGCATCGAGAAATGCGCTTCTATCTCGTGATCCAGATCACCCCAGGCGGTCAGTCCGGCCGGAACGCCGGGCGCGTGGCGGGAGAAGTCGCGGATCAGCCAGTGGTCGAAGGACATGATTGCAGCCTTGCCCTTGTAGTTGCGCAAGGCGGCGGCCACCCGTTCGACAAGTTCGCCATCATGTCCGGGAATGCCCTTGAGCTCGATGACCAGGGGCACGCGTCCGTCGACCAGCTTGAGCATTTCGGCGAGGGTCGGCACGTGATCGGCGGTGCCGCCGACGCGAAGAGCCGCAAGCTCGCGTGTCGTACGCTGCCAGATGAAGCCATCCGTGCCGGTCAGCCGGTTGAGGACGTCGTCATGAAACACGGCGACGTCGCCATTGGCGGTCAGATGCACGTCGCATTCGATGGCATAGCCGCGCGCCGCTGCCCGTTCGAAGGCGGACAGCGTGTTTTCCCAGCATGTCTTGTTGAGGTCGTGCAGGCCGCGATGGGCAATCGGGCGGGCGGTCAGCCAGGAGAGGTCGGTCATGGAGCCGCTCACTCGGTTTCGATGATGGCTTCGATCTCGACAGCGGCGTTCAGCGGCAGCGAGGCGACGCCGACGGCCGAGCGCGCATGCTTGCCGGGTTCGCCTAGTGCGGCAACCAGGAAGTCCGAGGCGCCATTGGCGACAAGGTGCTGCTCGGTGAAATCGGAAGACGAGGCGACAAAGACGCTGATCTTGACGATGCGCTTGATCTTTTCGAGATCGCCAAGGGCAGCCTTGGCCTGGGCCAGGATGTTGACGGCGCACTGCTTTGCCGCTTCCTTGCCGCCTGCCACGTCGACATCGCGGCCAAGCAGGCCGGTTGCGATGAGCTTGCCATCCTTGAGCGGCAACTGGCCGGCGGTGAAGACGAGATTGCCTGATGCCATGAATGGCACGTAGTTGGCGGCGGGGGCAGCGGCTGCGGGCAGGGTGATGCCAAGATCGCTTAGCCGCTTTTCGATTGTTTCGCCCATCGTCTTTCCTTATCTCTGAGTCTCGGGTGGCAGGTGAGGCTGCGCCGAAACTGCTATGTTTGCCTCGCTTCCGCCACGACTTTTTTTAAGGTGGACCATCATTCAAGGCGGCTTGTCATGGCCGCGCCGATCGGAGCCAGTGTATGCGCGCAAAGCGCCTTGTCCTTCTTGCTACCCTGTCCACCCCGCTGCTGCCTTTGACGCCGGCTCTCGCGGCTCCCGTGCTCGCACCTCACCGCGCCGTCTACGATCTGGTGCTCGACCAGGCCTCGGACCGCTCCGGGATCACCGGCCTTTCCGGCCGCATGGTCTATGAGTTCAACGGCTCTGCCTGCGAGGGCTACACCGTAAAATTCCGCTTTGTCACCCAAATCGCCACGAGCGAGAACACGCGGCTGACCGACCAGCAGACGACGACGTTCGAGGACGGCGAGGGCAAGACCTTCTCCTTTGTCACCAAATCCTTTGTCGACCAGAATCTCGACCGCGAGGTCAAGGGCACGGCAACGCGCGATGCCAGCGGGCTCAAGGTCGCTCTGGAAAAGCCTGAGGCCGGCTCCGTCGACCTTGCCAAGACACAGTTCCCGACCCAGCACCTTGTCGAGTTGATCGACAAGGCAGAAAAGGGCGAGACCTTCTATGAAACCAGCCTGTTCGACGGTTCCGAGGACGCCAACAAGGTGATGACCACCACCGTCATCGTCGGCAAGAAGAGCGAGGCGCCCGATACCGATCCGGAGCGTCCCGCGCTCGCGGCGCTTGCCAAGGACAAGTTCTGGCCGGTCGACATCGCCTATTTCGACGAGAGCAAGGGCGGCGGCGAGGAAGTGCCGGAATACCGCATCAGCTTCAAGCTGCACGAGAACGGCCTGACGCGCGACCTGGTCATGGACTACGGCGACTTCTCGATGACCGGCAAGCTGGTCAATCTCTCGCTGTTTCCCGTGCCGCAAGGCGAATGCAAGCCGTAAGCTGATATCGTGGCGGTCTATGTCGATGCGGCAATCTGGAAGTGGGTGGGCCATCGCTGGTGCCACCTGCTCGCCGACGACACTGACGAGCTGCATCGCTTTGCCGCTCACCTAGGCCTTAAACGCTCGTCCTACCAGGGGCCGCCAAAGACCTCGGCGCCGCATTACGACATCACTGGCTTCGAGCGCGATCGCGCCGTGCGTCTGGGCGCGATCGAATGCAGCCGCGACGAGATCGTGGCTGTGTTTCGCCGCGTACGCGTGCGCAACTTCAAGCGACGCGAACCCAAGGTGGTCGAGGAACCGGCGGAGCAGGAGCCAGGCATGTCGCACTGGGCTGCCGGCAGCTGACCTTTCATCTTGGCGAAGGGAATCGCCTCTGCATATTCTGCTGCCGGACCCGACCAACGGTTCGCTTGTATGCTGCAGACAGGGCGCTGAACCGCAGAAAGCCTCGTTTTCCGCGCCAATCGCGGTAGTCCCGGGGTTGCGCTCGCCAGGCAATACGTCTATATGCCGCCCCATTCCACACACGGACTTCGGTTTCTGCCCGGGAGAAATCCGGCTGAGACCCACCGGTGGCGTTTAGAGCAATATCGCTAGAAGCGTCATGGTCCGTGGAGGCTAACCGGATAAGGAAATAACGATGGCACTGCCTGATTTCAGCATGCGCCAGCTTCTCGAAGCTGGTTCTCACTTCGGCCACCAGACCCACCGCTGGAACCCGAAGATGGCGCCCTACATCTATGGCGCCCGCAACAACATCCACATCATCGACCTGTCGCAGACGGTTCCGCTGCTGCATCAGGCTCTCAAGCAGGTTTCGGACGTCGTTTCGCGCGGCGGCCGCGTGCTGTTCGTCGGCACCAAGCGCCAGGCTTCGGACATCGTTGCTGACGCGGCGCAGCGTTCGGCTCAGTATTACGTCAACTCGCGTTGGCTCGGCGGCATGCTGACCAACTGGAAGACGATCTCGAACTCGATCCAGCGCCTGCGCAAGCTCGACGAGCTGCTCGCTGGCGAAGCCCACGGCTTCACCAAGAAGGAGCGCCTGAACCTCGAGCGCGAGCGCGAGAAGCTGGACAAGGCCCTCGGCGGCATCAAGGACATGGGCTCGACCCCTGACCTGATGTTCGTGATCGACACCAACAAGGAAGCCATCGCCATCCAGGAAGCCAAGCGTCTTGGCATCCCGGTCGTCGCGATCATCGATTCGAACTGCGATCCGGACAAGATCGACTTCCCGATCCCCGGCAACGACGACGCCGCCCGCGCCATCCAGCTCTATTGCGATCTGGTTGCCAAGGCTGCGATCGACGGTATCGCCCGCCAGCAGGGCGCGCTCGGTGTCGACATCGGCGCATCGGCCGAAGTCCCGGTTGAGCCCGCGCTCGACGCGGCTCCGACGACCGAAACGCCCCAGGCGTAATCGCGAAGGCCGGGCAACCGGCCTTCCTTTTCAGGATTGGGCGCAGCTAGCGCCGGCGTTCGGCGCATCATCGAACCCTCGGTGGTGCGTTCGCGCATTTTGAAGCAAAGAGGCCACAATGAGCATTTCGGCAGCACAGGTTAAAGAACTCCGCGAACTCTCGGGCGCGGGCATGATGGATTGCAAGGCGGCTCTCACCGAGACCGGCGGCGACATGGAAGCTGCAGTCGACTGGCTGCGCAAGAAGGGTATCTCCAAGGCCGACAAGAAGGCCAGCCGCACCGCGGCCGAGGGCCTGGTCGGCGTCGATGCCGGCGTGCGCGAAGCCGTCGTCGTCGAAGTCAATTCGGAAACCGACTTCGTTGCCCGCAACGCGGCCTTCCAGGAAATCGTCGCCAACGTTGCCAAGGTCGCTCTTGCTTATGGCGATACCGCCGCGGTTGCTGCCGCGAAGTATCCGGGTTCGGACAAGACCGTCGCCGACACCATCAAGGACGCTGTCGGCACCATCGGCGAAAACATGAGCTTCCGCCGCTCGGTCAAGCTTTCGGTTTCCGAAGGCGTCGTCGCGACCTACGTCCACAACGCTGTTGCCGACAATCTCGGCAAGCTCGGCGTTCTGGTTGCGATCGAGACCGCCGGCAACCACGATGCGGCCCGCGCCTTCGCGCGTCAGGTCGCCATGCATGTTGCCGCGACCAACCCGCTGGCACTGACGCCCGACGAAGTCGATGCTTCGGCTGTCGAGCGCGAGAAGGCGATCTTCGCCGACCAGGCGCGTCAGTCGGGCAAGCCGGAAAACATCATCGAGAAGATGGTCGAAGGCCGCATGCGCAAGTTCTACGAAGAAGTCGTGCTGCTGAAGCAGGCTTTCGTGCTCAACCCCGACCTGACGGTCGAGGCTGCACTGAAGGATGCCGAAAAGCAGATCGGCGCGCCGGCCAAGATCAGCGGCTACGTTCGCTTTGCGCTCGGTGAAGGCATCGAGAAGGAAGAGAGCGACTTCGCAGCTGAAGTTGCAGCCGCCGTTAAGGGCTAAAAAGTAGCGCTGCATCAAGCGCTTCCTGAGGATAGCCGAAGGGCGCCGCGTGACATCGCGGCGCCCTTCGTGTATCGGAACTGCGATCTTTCAACAGCCGTGAGGAATTCATGACCGCCAAGCCGCTCTACCGGCGTGTTCTGCTTAAGGCGTCGGGTGAAGCCCTGATGGGCGAGCAGCATTTTGGCATCGACGTCTCGGTTGTCGACCGCATTGCTTCCGATATTGCCGAGGCGAGATCGCTTGGCGTCGAGGTCGGCGTTGTGATCGGCGGCGGCAACATCTTCCGCGGCGTGGCCGTGGCCTCCAAGGGGGGCGACCGCGTCACCGGCGACCACATGGGCATGCTTGCCACCGTCATCAACTCGCTGGCGCTGCGCACCTCGCTGGTCAAGCTTGGCGTCGACGCCGTTGTGCTTTCGGCAATCGCCATGCCGGAGCTTTGCGAAAGCTTCTCGCAGCGCCAGGCGACTGCCTACATGGATGCCGGCAAGGTCGTGATCTTCGCCGGCGGCACGGGTAATCCGTTCTTCACCACCGATTCGGCCGCGGCACTTCGCGCCGCCGAGATCGGCGCCGACGCGCTATTCAAGGGCACCCAGGTCGACGGTGTCTACTCGGCCGATCCGAAAAAGGATCCTGCCGCGACGCGCTTCGAGCGCATCACGCATGCGGAAGTCATCACAAAAGGCCTGTCGATCATGGATACGGCCGCGATTGCTCTTGCGCGCGAAAACAACATTCCGATAATCGTCTATTCGATCCATGAAAAAGGCGGGTTCGGCGAAATATTGAGAGGTGGCGGTCGCTGCACGGTTGTTGCGGACGCCTGACGATTGGAACGATGGCCCCGTAACAGGGACCAAGGAGACTGCAATGAGCACGGACTACAGCGATCTTCAGCGCCGCATGGAAGGCGCCATCAACGCCTTCAAGCACGACCTCGCCTCGCTGCGCACGGGCCGCGCCTCGAGCAACCTGCTCGATCCGGTCCATGTCCAGGCCTACGGCTCGTCCATGCCACTCAACCAGGTTGCGACGGTATCGGTGCCCGAGCCGCGCATGATCTCGGTTTCGGTCTGGGACAAGTCGATGGTCGGCGCTGTCGACCGCGCCATCCGCGAATCGAACCTTGGCTTCAACCCGATCGTCGACGGCACCAACCTGCGCATCCCGCTGCCGGAACTCAACGAGCAGCGCCGCAAGGAACTGGTCAAGATTGCCCACACCTATGCCGAGAACGCCAAAGTCGCCACGCGGCACGTGCGCCGCGACGGCATGGATGCGCTCAAGAAGGCCGAGAAGGACGGCGATATCAGCCAGGACGACCAGCGGATCCAGTCCGAAAAGGTCCAGAAGCTGACCGACGACACGATCAATCAGGTCGATAGCCTTCTCGCGACCAAAGAAGCCGAGATCATGCAAGTCTAAGCGGCCGAAGCTGGCCTCGAAAGCGAACGGATGACTACGCCCGCGCATGTCGCGATCATCATGGACGGCAACGGTCGCTGGGCGAAAGCCCGCGGCCTGCCACGCGTTGCGGGGCATCGGGCAGGCGTCGAGGCACTGCGCCGGACTGTTCGCGCGGCAGCTGACCTCGGCATTTCCTGGCTGACCGTCTACGCATTCTCGTCGGAGAACTGGTCACGGCCCAAGTCCGAGGTCACCGACCTCATGGGACTGCTCAAGATCTTCATTCGGCGCGATCTTGCCGAACTCCACAACAGCGGCGTGCGTGTCCAGATCATCGGCGACAGGACGACGCTGCAGCCCGATATCCGCAGCCTGCTTGAGGAAGCCGAAACGCTGACGGCAGGCAATGACTCGCTGACGCTGGTCATCGCGTTCAACTATGGCGGACGCGACGAGATCGCGCGCGCGGCGCGGCGCTTGGCCGAAGCGGTCAAGCGTGGCGATATCGCCAGCGAACAGATCACGCCGGAGCTGTTTGCCGAAGAGCTCGATACGTCGGGCATTCCTGATCCCGATCTGGTCATTCGCACCAGTGGCGAAATCCGCATGTCCAACTTCCTGCCCTGGCAGTCGGCCTACAGCGAACTGATCTTCCAGCCTTGCTACTGGCCGGATTTCACCCGCGAGCACCTGTCGGAAGCATTGCGCGAATATACCGGCCGCGAACGCCGTTTCGGTGGGCTTGCGGCCCGCGACGTCGCCTCGTGACTTCGCTATGAGCAATCTCCAGCTCCGTACAATTTCGGCGATCGTGCTTGCCGCTGCGGTGCTGTTGCTCACTTGGCTGGGTGGGCTGCCGTTTCGGATGCTGACCGCAGCAATCGCGCTGGCCATATTCTACGAGTGGTCGCGCATGTCGCGGCCAAACAGCGAAACCGGCTGGGCCGGCGGCAACCTCAACATGTTGCCCGAGGTGCTGATCCTGATGTTCGCCGGTGCCCTGGTTGCGGGCATTCCGGCACTCGCCCTTATCATTCTGGCCGCGGTCTTTACGCTCATCCTCTGGGGGCTTGGCAAGCTGCGCGGAGCAGGGGCGTGGGAAGCTGCCGGCTTTGGCTATGCCGCGCTCTCAGGCCTGTCCCTAGCCCTGCTGCGCGGCAACGACGCATCCGGCCTTGTCGCCATCCTGTTTCTGTTTTCGGTTGTCTGGGCAACCGACATCTTTGCCTATTTTGTCGGCCGCAAGGTCGGCGGCCCCAAGCTTGCGCCGGCCATCTCTCCTGGCAAGACGCGCAGCGGCGCTGTCGGTGGCGCCGTCGGCGGTGTCGTTGCAGGGCTTTTGCTTGCCTGCGTTGCCGGTACGGGCAACCTGTTCGTCCTGGCCGTGGTGGCCGTACTGCTTTCAGTGATCTCGCAAGCGGGCGACCTGTTCGAATCATGGGTCAAGCGCCGGCATGGCTACAAGGATTCGGGGTCGCTCATTCCCGGCCATGGCGGGGTGATGGACCGTGTCGATGGGCTTGTCGCGGCTGCATTTGCCCTATACGTCATCGGCTGGATGTCCGGTTCTGCCGATCATCCTGCTCAGGGATTGTTTCCCGCCTGAGCGACCAACCCGCAAGGCGCAAGCCTCGGGCAAGGCGCGGTGCTTCACTTGGGGCACTACGGTATCTGGTTGAGGGCTTGATTTGAGCGAGTATCTTCCCGCGTTCCTGACTACGGATGGTCTCCTGATCGGCACCATCGTGCCGTTCCTGTTCGTGCTCACCATCGTGGTGTTCGTGCACGAGATGGGCCACTATCTGGTCGGCCGCTGGTGCGGTATCGGTGTGAAAGCCTTTTCGATCGGCTTTGGCCCCGAGCTTCTCGGCTTCAACGACCGGCGCGGCACCCGCTGGAAGCTGTGCGCGATTCCCCTGGGCGGCTACGTCAAGTTCGTCGGCGACATGAGCGTCACCAGCAAGCCGGAGAGCGGCGAGGATGACAATCTCAGCGCTGCCGAGCGCAAGGTTGCCTTTCATACCCAGCCGGTCTGGAAGCGCGCGGCAACAGTGTTTGCCGGCCCTCTGTTCAATTTCCTGCTGACCATCGCGGTCTTCACCGTGCTGTTTTCGGCCTATGGCCGCTACGTGATGGAGCCGACGGTTGCCGAGGTGCGCGCTGCGAGCCCGGCCGCGAATGCCGGCATCCAGCCAGGCGACCGATTCGTCAGCGTCGACGGTCAGCAGGTCGAAACCTTCTCCGACGTCCAGCGCATTGTCTCGGGACGCGGCGGCGACCCGCTCACCTTCGTGATGATGCGCGACGGCAAGGAAGTCACGGTCACCGCCACGCCTGAAATGATGGAACAGAAGGACGCGCTCGGCAATTCGGTCAAGGTTGCGGTCATCGGCGTCGTCAACAACGAGGAATTGGGGCAGCCCAGGCTGATCAGCTACAGCCCGGGAGGCGCCTTCGTACAGGCCGTTTCGGAAACCGGTCACATCATCGAGCGGACCGGCCAGTTCCTGAAGCGATTCGTCGTTGGTCGCGAGGACAAGTGCCAGCTCGGCGGTCCGGTCAAAATTGCCGACATGGCCGGCAAGGCGGCACAGTTGGGCTTTGTCTGGCTGGTGCAATTGGTGGCACTTTTGTCGGTCGGCATCGGTTTTCTGAACCTTCTGCCGATTCCTCCACTCGACGGCGGCCACTTGGCGTTCTATGCAGTCGAAGCTGTCATCAGGCGCCCTGTTTCCGAGCGGGCGATGGAAGCTGTATATCGTGTGGGGATGATTCTCGTGCTGGCCTTTATGGGCTTCGTTTTCTGGAACGACCTGTTTGGCTGCTGAAATCATGAACAAATTTAGGGCCGGCAAGGGGTCCATTGAGGGAGCGTTTACCATCCGGGGCAGTATGCGTGACGCGAAAGTCACGCTCGCTGGGGAAGTAAGCGCAAATTAACCAGAAGCCTTGCGTGTAGGGAAAATCCAGTTATTACGGTACGGGAAATTACCGCGACGTCCGGTTTTCTCGCCGTGGGGACTTCGAGAAAAGGTTGTAAAGGCCGATTATGAAGGCAGCATCTAAGTTTGCGAGCGCCGCGTCCGCGGTGGCTCTATCAGCCGCTCTGGCCATTCCAGGCGCAGTGGCGGTCCAGTTTGTTGCCGTGTCAGCCGCGCAAGCGGCGGTGGTCAACCGGGTCGAAGTGCGCGGCAATCAGCGCGTCGATGCGGATACCGTCCGCAACTACATCACCATCAAGCCCGGCAAGTCGTTCTCGAATACCGATATCGACGACGCGGTGAAGGCACTGTTCGGCAGCGGCCTGTTCTCCGACGTCCGGATCAACCAGGTCGGTTCGACCCTGGTCGTCCAGGTTTCCGAGTACCAGGTCGTCAACAACGTGCTGTTCCAGGGCAACAAGAAGCTCAAGGACGCGGCACTTGGTGGCGCGGTTCAGCTCAAGCCGCGTGGCGCGTTCTCGCAGGCGACGATGGAGTCTGACGCCCAGGCGATCAAGGATGCCTACAAGCGCGTCGGCCGTGACGACGTCACTGTTGGCACCAAGGTCATGGACCTCGGCGAAAACCGCGTGAACGTGGTTTTCGAGATCAATGAAGGCGGCCGCACCAAGATTGCTGCGATCAACTTCGTCGGTAACGATGCCTATGGCGATCGCCGTCTCGCAGACATCATTTCGACCAAGCGCTCGTCGTTCCTGTCGTTCATGCTGCGTGACGACATTTATGACGAAGACCGCCTGCGGGCCGACGAAGAGGCGCTGCGTCGCTTCTACTTCAATCACGGCTACGCCGATTTCCAGGTTGTCTCAGCCTTTGGCGAACTCGACGAGGCGACCAACCAGTACACCATCACGATCACCGTTGACGAAGGTCAGCGTTATACGTTCGGCGATGTGACGGTTGAGAGCAGCATTCCCGAGGTCGATGGCGCCAGCCTTCAGCGTCTTGTCGAGACGCGCAAGGGTGACGTCTACAACGCCAAGGACGTCGAAGACTCGATCATCGCGATCACCGAGAACGTTGCCGGCGCCGGCTATGCCTTCGCCAAGGTGACGCCGCGCGGCGACCGCAATTTCGAGACCCGCACCATTTCTGTCGCTTACACCGTCGACCAGGGCGCCAAGGCCTATGTCGAGCGTATTGAAATCCGCGGCAACGAGCGCACCCGTGACTTCGTGATCCGTCGTGAATTCGACGTTTCCGAAGGCGATGCCTTCAACCAGGTGCTGATCCAGCGCGCCAAGAAGCGCCTCGAGGCACTGAACTTCTTCGAGCGCGTCGAAGTCTCGACAGCTCCCGGCTCGCAGCCTGATCAGGTTGTGCTGGTTGTCGATCTGGTCGAGAAGTCGACCGGCGAGTTCTCGATCGGCGCCGGCTATTCGACCGGTGGCGACAATGCCGGTCCGTCGGTGGAAGGCTCGATCACCGAGCGTAACTTCCTCGGCCGTGGCCAGTTCATCAAGTTCTCGGCCGGTGGCGGCAAGAACTCGCGCGACTACAGCTTCTCGTTCACCGAGCCGTATTTCCTCGGTCGCCGTATCGCTGCCGGTTTCGACGTGTTCCGTCAGACCCGCAAGTACGACAACTACGATAGCGACGTGACAGGTGGCACCATCCGCTTTGGTCTGCCGATCACCAACAACATCTCGACGCAGCTGGCGTACAATATCTCGCAGGAAGAATATAACCTTTCCGAGTCTTGCGACAGCAACGGCGATGGCATCCCAAACCCGGGTTGCAGCGTCTCCGCAGCAATCGTCAATGGTGTCAAGGACAGCCCGTGGATCAAGTCGTCGGTCAGCGGAACGCTGGTCTACAACACCATCGACGACATGAAGAACCCGCATAACGGTATCTATGCCAACTTCACGACCGAAGTTGCTGGTCTCGGTGGTGATGCGAAGTTCGTCAAGTTTACGGGGCGTGCAAGCTACTACCAGACTTTGTCGGAAGAGCTTGACATCGTTGGCCTCGTTTCGGCTGGTGGTGGACACATCCAGGGCTTCGGCGACGACGGCCTGCGCGTGTTCGACCAGTTCAAGAGCAACGATCGCATGATCCGTGGCTTCAAGTACAACGGCATCGGACCTCAGGACACGCTCACCAAAGAGCATCTCGGCGGTACGACCTACTTCAATGCCTCGGCTGAAGCGCAGTTCCCAATCCCGGTCGTCCCGGAAAGCTTCGGTCTTCGCGGTGCGGTCTTCGCAGATGCTGCGACGCTCTATGGCAGCAAGGTCAAGGACGTTACCTTCGGTACGTCGACCGACATGGAGCTTCGTGCCTCGGTTGGTGTCGGCCTGCTTTGGGCTTCGCCATTTGGCCCGCTGCGCATCGACTACGCAGTGCCCGTCAAGAAGGTTGACGGCGACGAGACGCAGGAATTCAACTTCGGCATTTCGACCCGCTTCTAATTGCGCGGAACGATACTTCCGGGCCATCGTGGCCCGGAAGACGGTTGCCCGGCTTGGCTGGAACAGCATTTCATGACGGATCCGGTATTTTTTGTGCCGTCACGCCGCTTTTCGGTGGGCGAGGTGGCCGGCCTTACCGGCGCTACGCTCGTTGATCCCATACATTCTGAAATCTCCATTTCGACCATCGCTGCGGCAAGCAGTGGTGGCGGTGGTGCTCTGGTGTTTGTCGACGGCAAGCGTAACGCAGCACCACTCAAGTCGCTGCATGCGGCGGCAGTGCTTTGCACGCCTGATGTTGCCGACCTGGTTCCGAACGGCATCGCTGTTCTCATCACGCCTCGTCCACAGGCTGCCTTCGCCCGTATCGGCAGGCTGCTTTATCCCGACGCCGAGCGACCTGTAGGCGTTACTGGCGAGTCAGGCATTTCGCCCTTCGCCCATATTGATCCTACCGCCCATATCGAGGCTGGTGCGGTCATTGAGGCCGGTGCGGTGATTGGCCCGAACGCAGCAGTAGGCAGTGGCACGGTTGTGGCTGCGAATGCGGTCGTCGGGCGCTCGTCGCAGGTCGGCCGTGATTGCTACATCGGCTCTCACTGCTCGATCCAATATGCGCTGGTCGGCAATGGCGTCATCATCCACGCAGGCGCCCGCATCGGCCAGGACGGCTTTGGTTTTGCCGGGGGCGCGCGCGGCCCGGAGCGTATCCCGCAGATCGGCCGTGTCATTATCCAGGACAATGTCGAGATCGGCGCCAATTCGACAGTTGATCGTGGCGCGATGGCGGACACCGTCATCGGTGAAAACACCAAGATCGACAATCTTGTTCAGATCGCCCACAACGTGCGCATTGGCCGCAATTGCGTTATTGCGGGGCTTAGCGGTATTTCCGGCTCAGTCGTCGTCGGGGACAACGTGATGATGGGCGGCGGCGTCGGCCTGGCCGATCATTTGACCATCGGTTCGGGCGCGCAACTGGCAGCGCGCAGTGGCCTGATGCATGACGTGCCGGCGGGCGAAGTTTGGGCAGGTTTTCCTGCGAAACCGATGAAATTGGCGATGCGCGAGTTCGCATTGATCAGAAAAATGGCCATGGGAAAATCAAAGGGGGGTGGGAGCAATGACTGACCAGGCAACCAAGACGCTCGAAGCCGTCGATATCCAGGGCCTTTTCAATATCCTGCCGCACCGCTACCCGTTTCTTTTGATCGATCGCATCGTCGAGATCGATGGCGACGACTCAGCCGTCGGCATCAAGAACGTGACCGTCAACGAACCGCACTTCCAGGGACATTTCCCCAGCCATCCCGTGATGCCTGGTGTGCTGATCATTGAAGCGATGGCACAGACTGCGGGCGCCATCTGCTTGCGCCTTGTAATCGACGAAACCCCTTCGCTTGTTTATCTGATGACCGTCGATGGCGCCAAGTTCCGCAAGCCGGTCGTGCCGGGCGATCAGCTCAGGATCCACGTCAAGAAGATCAAGAAGCGCGGCAACATCCTGAAATTTGCGTGCCATGCGCGTGTCGACGGCGCTGTCGTCGCGGAGGCCGAAGTGGCCGCGATGATGGTACCCAAGGAATAAGCAAGAAGAGTCATGCAGACTGAAACCTTCATTCATCCTGCCGCCGTCGTCGAAGCAGGTGCACAACTGGGCGCAGGCGTGCGCGTCGGCCCGTTCTGCCATGTCAGCGCCGATGCCATCATTGGCGACCGCGTCGAACTGATGAGCCATGTATCTATCCTGGGCGCGACGTCGCTCGGTGAAGGCTGCAAGGTGTTTCCGCAAGCCACACTCGGCGCTGCGCCGCAGAACAACAAGCACAAGGGCGGCCGCACGACGCTCGTGGTCGGCAAGAACAGCACGATCCGCGAAGGCGTGACCATGCATGTCGGTACCGACACGAGCCGTGGCACGACCACAGTCGGCGACAACGGGTTGTTCCTGGCCTACGCCCACATCGCGCATGACTGCATCGTCGGCGACAACGTCACCATGGCCAATGTCGCGACGCTCGGTGGCCATGTCGAAGTCGGCAACAACGTTACGCTTGGCGGCCTGTGCGCCGTCCACCAGATGACGCGTATCGGCCATCATGCCTTTGCCGGCGGGGGAGCCATCGTCGATGGCGACGTCATCCCTTACGGCATGGTGATGGGAAACCGGGCGCGACTGCGTGGGCTCAATGTCATCGGCATGAGGCGCTCCGGTCTGCCGCGCGCCGAAATCTTCGCCCTGCGCAAGGCCTACAAGATGATCTTTGATCCAACCCGATCGGTGGCCGAGAGCATCCTTCTTGTCGAAGGCGAGTTCGCTGGTTCGCCCATCGTGCGCGACGTCTTGGATTTCATCCAGGCACGCGGCAAGCGCCATTTCACCGTTCCGCCGCTGAGAAACGCCGTCGCCGAAGACGCCGCCGATGACGAAGGCTGAGGGCGGAAAGAGGATAGACCTTTCCGCGACCGACCGGGTTGCTGTCGTTGCCGGCAGCGGCCGGCTCCCGGTCAACGTCGCCGACAGTCTCGCCGAGGCTGGCCACAAGCCTTTCATCGTCCTGATCGAAGGCGAGACCGATCCCGGCACGAGCCTATGGAATTACTCCGGCGAACGGCTGGCCATCGAGCAGTTCGCCTCGCTCGTGCCGTTGCTCAAGCGCCACAACATCACCCATTGCGTCCTGGCGGGCGGCATCAGCCGCCGCCCGGCGTGGCGGGCCATTCGCCCGAGCGTGGCGCTGCTGCGCGTGCTGCCTCGTGCATTGGCAGCGCTTGCACGCGGCGACGACGGCCTGTTGCGTATCCTGGTCGAAACCATAGAGGATAACGGCATCAAGGTCGTCGGCGCGCATCAGGTTGTTCCTGAGCTTTTGGCCGTCGTGGGCCGCATGGGTGCGTTGGCGCCTCAAGAGGGTGACTGGGCCGACCTTCGCGCCGGCCAGGAGGCGGCTCGCACGATCGGCGCACTCGATGTTGGCCAAGCCGCGGTTGCCATAGGCGGGCGCGCCATTGCTCTCGAGGGCATCGAAGGTACCGACCTGTTGCTCGAACGCGTGCGTGATCTGCGCAACAACGGCCGTATCGTTGGGCGAAAGCGCGGCGTTCTGGTCAAATGCGCCAAGCCGAACCAGGAGCTGCGCGCCGATTTGCCGACAATCGGGCCGGCAACCATCGATGCGGCGCATGCGGCGGGTCTCGCCGGGATCGGCATCGAGGCCGGACGCTCGCTGGTGCTCGACTATGGCGAGGTCGTCGAACGCGCCGACAGGCTCGGCCTGTTCGTTATCGGCCTTTCTGGCGAGGGAAGCAAAGAATGACCCTGCCGCCGCTCAAGATTGCCATCGTCGCGGGCGAGGAGTCGGGTGACCTGCTGGGCGCTGATCTCGTGCAGGCGCTGCAACGCCTGAGCGGGCGCGAGGTCAGGCTTGTCGGCACCGGTGGTCGCCATCTGCAGGAACTCGGCCTTTCGCCGTTGTTCGACGCCGGCGAGATTGCATTGATGGGGCTGACGGCGATCGTACGCGACCTGCCGCGCCTGATCAGGCGGATCGGCCAGACTGCAAGTTTCGTGGCGGCAGAAAAGCCGGACTGCCTCATCACCATCGACAGCCCTGACTTTTCGCTGCGCGTCGCAAAGAAGGTGAGGGCCCTCGATCCAACGATCCCTATCGTCCACTATATCTGCCCGAGTGTCTGGGCCTGGCGGCCGGGCCGGGCCAAGGCGATGAAGCCACATGTCGACGAAGTGTTCTGCATCCTGCCGTTCGAGCCGGCCGAACTTGCGCGCCTGGACGGCCCGCACGGCACCTTCGTCGGTCATCGCCTGACGACCGATCCGGGCATCGCGATTGCTGCGGCGATGCAGGAGGGCAAAGCTGCAACGGCGCCTGACCGCGAGAAGACGCTTCTGCTGCTGCCAGGGTCGCGCCGCAGTGAGGTGCGCAGTCTCATCGGCCCGTTCGGCGAGACTGTTTCGATCCTGCGCGCGCGCGGTCATCGTTTGCGCCTGCTTTTGCCGACGGTGCCGCATGTCGCCAGCCTGGTCGAAGAGGCCGTCTCCGGTTGGCCGCAAAAGCCTGAGATCATTCTCGATCCGCAGCACAAGTGGCAGGCATTCGGTGAAGCCGATGCTGCTTTGATCGCCTCTGGAACGGTGTCGCTCGAACTCGCGCTTGCCGGCGTGCCGATGCTGTCGTCCTACAAGCTCGACACCCTTGCGCGAATGATCCAGCGCCTGGTCACAGTGTGGAGTGCAGCGCTGCCCAACCTGATCGCTGACCGGCTGGTCGTGCAGGAAACCTATAACGAGTATGTGCGCCCGCAATCGATGGCGCGCTTTATCGAGGGCCTCTTCGAAGACAGCGGCCTTCGCCGCTGGCAAAAGGACGGCTTCGCCGAAATCGTCAGGCGCATGGCGACTGAACGCCCGTCCGGCGAGATTGCAGCGGAAGCGGTTCTCAAACACATTGTGAAATGAAAAACACCCGCCAAGGCAATGGCCTGGCGGGTGTTTTTCAAGTGGTTTGCAGCTTCGAGCTGCGGCCGCGCGCCCGAGAGGACGCGCGTCGTAGCAATGCCTAGCGCTTGGCGATCGGCACGTAATCGCGCTCGGCAGCACCCGTATAGAGCTGGCGCGGGCGGCCGATCTTCTGGCGCGGATCCTCGATCATTTCCTTCCACTGCGCGATCCAGCCGACTGTGCGGGCAAGCGCGAACAGCACCGTGAACATGGTGGTGGGGAAGCCCAGCGCCTTGAGCGTGATGCCCGAATAGAAGTCGATATTCGGGTAGAGCTTCTTTTCGATGAAGTACTCGTCGGTCAGCGCAATACGCTCGAGCTCCATCGCAACGTCGAGCATCGGATCGTCCTTGATGCCGAGCTCGCCCAGAACCTCATGCGTGGTCTTCTGCATGATCTTGGCGCGCGGGTCGTAGTTCTTGTAGACGCGGTGACCGAAGCCCATCAGGCGGAACGGATCGTTCTTGTCCTTGGCGCGGGCAACAAACTCCGGAATGCGGTCGACGTGGCCGATCTCGGACAGCATGTTGAGCGCCGCCTCATTGGCGCCGCCATGCGCGGGACCCCACAGGCAGGCAATGCCGGCTGCGATGCAGGCGAACGGGTTGGCGCCCGACGAGCCGGCGAGACGCACGGTCGAGGTCGAGGCGTTCTGCTCGTGGTCGGCGTGCAGGATGAAGATGCGCTCCATGGCGCGCGCCAGAACCGGGTTGACCTTGTATTCCTCGCACGGCACGGCAAAGCACATGTGCAGGAAGTTGGCGGCGAAGTTCAACTCGTTCTTGGGGTAAATGAACGGCTGGCCGATGTGGTACTTGTAGGCCATCGCGGCAATCGTCGGCATCTTGGCGATCAGGCGGATCGACGCGACCATGCGCTGGTGCGGATCGGAGATGTCGGTCGAGTCGTGATAGAAGGCCGACAGCGCGCCGACCACGCCGCACATCACCGCCATCGGGTGGGCGTCGCGGCGGAAGCCGGTGAAGAAGCGCGACATCTGCTCATGCACCATGGTGTGGCGCGTGATGCGATAGTCGAAGTCGTCCTTCTGGGCCTTGGTCGGCAGTTCGCCGTAAAGCAGCAGGTAGCAGACTTCAAGGAAGTCGCCATGCTCGGCCAGCTGGTCGATCGGATAGCCGCGGTGCAGCAAGACACCGGCGTCGCCGTCGATGAAGGTGATTTCCGATTCGCAGCTTGCGGTTGAGGTGAAGCCCGGGTCGTAGGTGAAGGCGCCCGTCGTGGCGTAGAGCGATGCGATGTCGATCACATCCGGTCCGACCGTTCCGCCGCGGACCTTGAACTCGTGGGTCTGGCCGCGGAACTCCAGTTTGGCGGTCGAATCAGTCATCGCATACTCCTTAGTGCTGAGTTGCCGCCTTGCGCGGCGCAATCGTCATAACAAGGCAACCCATTAGGCCCGGAACGCTTGAACTCGCTTTCCAGCTTTCCCGCTGCTTTCAAATTGACCTGTTGCCGCAATGTTGCACCGCAACAGCCTCATTTCAATGCAAAACTAGGAAAGCACTGCTGACCTAATCGATTTGATCGGAAATGCGGGCTAGACTTTCGTCGCGCCCCAGAACGGCAAGGACATCGAACACGCCAGGCGAGGTGCTTTTGCCCGTCAAGGCGGCTCGCAAGGGCTGGGCAACGCCCCCCAATTTCACGTTTTCGCGGACGGCAAACTCGCGGATCGCCGCCTCGGCATTGGCGGCAGTCCAGTCGCTGGCGGCAACCGTCGCCAGTGCTGCGTGCGCGCCCTTGAGGATGTCCTTGGCCGGACCGGCAAGCAGGCCGGCGGCCTTTTCGTCGAGCGGCAGCGGGCGCTGGGCAAACAGGAAGCCGGCGCCGTCAGCCAATTCGATCAGCGTCTTGGCACGCTCCTTGAGGCCAGGCATGGCGGCAAGCAACTGCGACTTGCGCGTGTCGTCGAGCCCGCCGAGGATGGCGTCGCCGCCGGGCAGGTAGGGCAAGGTGGCAACGAAGATGTCGAACAGCTTCTTGTCGTCCATCTGGCGCATATGGACGCCGTTCAGCGCCTCGAGCTTGGCGAAGTCGAAGCGCGCAGCACCCTTGTTGACGTCCTCGATCTCGAACCAGCCGATCATGTTCTCGATGCTCATCACCTCGTCGTCGCCATGGCTCCAGCCGAGGCGGGCGAGATAGTTGAGCAGCGCCTCGGGCAGGTAGCCCATGGCGCGATAGGCATCGACGCCGAGCGCGCCGTGGCGCTTGGACAGCTTGGCGCCATCCGCACCGTGGATCAGCGGGATGTGGGCCATGACAGGCACGTCCCAGCCCATGGCGGTGTAGATGACGGTCTGGCGCGCGGCGTTGGTCAGGTGGTCGTCGCCACGGATGATATGGGTGACGCCCATGTCGTGATCGTCGACGACGACCGCATGCATGTAGGTCGGCACGCCGTCCGAGCGCAGGATGATGAAATCGTCGAGATCCTTGTTGGGAAAGCGCACGTCGCCCTGGACGCGGTCGAGCACGAGCGTCTCACCGTCCTGCGGCGCCTTGATGCGGATGACCGGCTTGACGCCAGCAGGTGCCTCGGACGGGTCGCGGTCGCGCCAGCGACCGTCATAGCGCGGCGGCTTGCCCTCGGCGCGGGCCTTCTCGCGCATCTCGGTCAGCTCTTCCTGCGAGGCGTAGCAATAATAGGCCTTGCCGAGACGCACGAGTTCCTCGGCCACTTCGCGGTGGCGCGGCGCGCGCTCGAACTGCGAGATCGGCTCGCCTTCCCAGGTCAGGCCAAGCCAGGTGAGTCCCTCGAGGATCGCGGCTGTTGCGGCGTCGGTCGAGCGCTCGCGGTCGGTGTCTTCGATACGCAGCAGCATGGTGCCGCCGGTGTGGCGGGAATAGAGCCAGTTGAAGAGAGCGGTGCGCGCGCCACCAATGTGCAGATAGCCGGTGGGCGAGGGGGCGAAGCGGGTGACGACAGGCATGGCGATTTCCAAGGGAGGCATGACGCGCTTGGCCGAAAGCCGGCGGCGCATGGCGTTTGTGTGCGGTTGATGTAGCATAGAAGGTCTGGGGCGCAAGAGGCAGGCCCGATGGGCGAGCGCGTGCGGGAGGGGCAAGCCGGTAACAATCCGGTGGTCGAGGCCAGCGAGCGCGACTTGCTGGCTGTTGCGGCTACGCATGCTGTTTCGTGGGCACAGCCAGCGGCGCCCGACGCCGATGCAGCCGCCGGCGCATTGCCGCTGCAGCCACGGCACCCATCTCGGCTACAACAAGCATCGCAATTGCTGGCTGGCCACCAGATCAATGCGCGATCTGTGCTGGCAGCGATCGAGGCGGAGCTCGACCGTGGTGCGGCGTTCCTTCTCGTTCCCGTGTTTCTGGCCTTCGGCGCGCTGGTCTATTTCACCTTGCCGACCGAACCGGATCTTGCCCCGCTGGTCGCGGCTTTCGCACTTCCGGCCTTGCTTGCCTCGCTGAGGCGCACGCACAGATTGAGCCATTACACACTCGCCGCTGTCGCAGCCGGCATGCTTGGCATGGTGGTGGCCAAGTTCGAAACGGAGCGGATGGCAACGAAGATGCTGGGTGCCGAAATATCGACGGCCCTCACTGGACGCGTCGTCGAGATCGATCATCTGGACAACGGCAGAGTGCGGCTGACGCTCGACGTTCTGGCTACCGCGCGCCCTGTGTTGCGCTATGCGCCGGAGCGTGTGCGGCTGACCGCGCGCAAGCTTCCCGAGGGCGTACAGGCAGGGTCTGAGGTGACGGGCTATGCCAGGCTCATGCCGCCGTCAGGGCCGGTGCGGCCGGGCAGCTACGATTTTTCCTTCGAGAGCTTTTTCGACGGCATCGGCGCCAGCGGCTTTTTCATGAAGGGGCCTGAACTCGCTGTAGCCACGCAGCCATTGTCGGTCAGTGATCGTGCTTCTGCTTCTGTGGAGAACGTACGTGAAAAGATTGCCCAGCGCATACGCGAGCGGATCGGCGGGCCGGAGGGCGAAATCGCGGCAGCCCTGGTTGTCGGCGTGCGTGGCGGCATACCGGAGGATGTCAACGAGGCGCTGCGGCGCACAGGCCTCTATCACATCATCTCGATTTCGGGCCTGCACATGGCGATGGTCGCGGGCACCGTCATGCTGCTGATGCGGCTTTCCTTCGCAGCCTTTCCCAATTTCAGCTCGCATTGGCCAGTGAAGAAAGTCGCGGCAGGCGCAGCTCTGGTCTCGACAGGTGGCTACCTGTTCATCTCCGGCGCCGAGGTCGCGGCACAACGCAGCTTCATCATGCTGGCGGTGATGCTTGTCGCCGTGCTGTTCGACCGTGCCGCCCTCACCATGCGCAACCTGGCCATCTCGGCCATCGTTGTCATCATTATATCGCCGCATGAGGTGGTCGGGCCGAGCTTTCAGATGTCCTTTGCGGCAACGGCGGCACTGGTCGGCGCCTATGCCTGGTGGTCCGACAGGCGCGAGGAGCAAGCGCCACCGACCGGCCAAAGGTCATTGCCGTCGAAGATCTGGCGCTGGCTTGCAACCGTAACGCTCGGGCTTGTCGCGACCTCGCTGATCGCGGGCATTGCCACGAGCGTTTTCGGAGCCTGGCATTTCCAGCGCGTCTCGCCGCTCAGCCTCGTGGCCAATCTTGCCGTCATGCCGTTCGTCTCGGTCCTGGTCATGCCATTTGCGGTGGTTGCGGGCATCTTCATGCCGCTTGGGCTTGATGGGATCTTCCTCGATACGATGGGGCTCGGCCTGAAGGCGATGATCGCCTTGGCTATGTGGTTTTCCGAGCGCTCACCTGTCGATGCCGTGGGGCTGGTGTCGACGCACGCAGTCGTGCTCGTCACCGCTGCACTGATCATCGCATCGATGGCGACGACCTGGTTGCGCGTCGCGGCCCTGCCGCTTGCTGCGCTGGGAGTCCTGACCGTGGTGGAGACCAAGACGCCCGACGTGCTTGTTTCGGAAGATGGCCGCCTTGTGGGTGTGCCGGTTGGCGACGGCAGGCTCGCCGTCAATCGCGCCCGGCCCAACCAGTTCACCGTCGACAACTGGAAGCGGGCGGTGGTGTCCGAAGAAATTGTCAGCCCGGCGCGCATCGCGCCAGACAGCCCGACAAAGGCCGGCAGTTCGCTCAACCTGGGCGGCGTGAGCCCGCCGACCAGCCTAGGGTCCTTTGCCTGCGGCAACGGCGTGTGCATCGTTGGACAGTCCGCAGGTGCGCAGATCGCCCACGCGGAGAACGCAGATTCCGCCAGGCGCGCCTGCGCAAGCGCCAAGCTCGTCATTGTGAACGATGCCACAGCCAAAGACATTTGCCCGAATTCGGCCGCGGCCGTGCTCACCAGCCGCGAACTTGCGCGCCTCGGCAGTGCCGCGATATTCCTGACGCCCATGTCGGATAGCGCCCGCCCGAAAGTTGAAATTCGCCACGCTTTGACCGAGCCATACCGGCCGTGGCACGCCCAGCGCGCATTCTCTCGCGAGGCGAGGGGCCTGCCGCCCTACAAGCGCGCCGACAAACGCCCCAAACCGCCATACGCAGCAACCCCGTCACAGTAACCCGGTGGGCGGACGTGGGGATGGGTCGCTCATAAGCACATGGATCAGCGCGAGAAGCGATTGAAAACAGCGCTTTCTCTTGCGCTCCCGGAAAGTCAGTAGCGGCGGATCAGCCCGACAAGCTTGCCCTGGACCTTGACCCTGTCGGGCCCGAAGATGCGGGTTTCATATGCCGGATTGGCGGCCTCGAGCGCGATCGATGCGCCCTTGCGGCGGAAACGCTTGAGCGTCGCTTCCTCATCATCGACGAGCGCGACGATGATCTCGCCGGGGTTGGCAGTGGTCGAACTGCGGATGACGACAGTGTCGCCGTCGAAGATGCCGGCCTCGATCATCGAGTCGCCCTTCACCTCGAGCGCATAGTGCTCGCCGCCCATGATCATGTCTGGCGGAACGGCGATTGAATGCGTCTTGTGCTGTATGGCATCGATCGGCACGCCGGCGGCGATGCGTCCCATCACCGGAATGGTGACGGCCGAACCTGCGTCGTCGTCATTGCCCGCGGACATCGAGCGGGACGGCTCTGGTCTGCGCCCAAGGCTGCCTTCGATGACGCTGGGCGAGAATTTCCGCGCCGCGTTCAAGCCTGGCGCGATCGAATCTGGCATGCGCAGCACTTCAAGCGCGCGCGCCCGGTTGGGCAGGCGCCGGATGAAGCCGCGTTCCTCGAGAGCCGTGATCAGGCGGTGAATGCCGGATTTGGACGCGAGGTCGAGTGCTTCCTTCATTTCGTCGAAGGATGGCGGGATGCCTGTCTCCTTCAATCGCTCGTGGATGAACAGCAGAAGCTCATGTTGTTTGCGCGTCAGCATCGCCACCCCCGAGGAATCAGAAGAAAAACAAACCCAGAACAAACACTATCTGTTCCAGTTGTGTTCTGCAACTGTTTATATTTAGTGAAGGGAGGCGGCTGCTTCGTTCAGCGCAGCATCATCACGCGGCAGGCGCTGCCAGATTCAGCAGCCGGTGCGAAGGGCTCGCGCATGAGGGCGCAATTGGCGTCGGCGAGCGTGCGCAGCATCGACGAATCCTGGATGGTGTACGGCGTGACGATGAGGCCGTCGGGGGTCTCGCGGGCAATGGCGCGCACGAAATCCTGGCGCAGGTCGTTGGCTGCCATCGCCGTGTCGAGCACGCCGGTGCGGATGTCGGGCGAATAGGGCCGCCCGCCAAGCTTTGCCAGCAGGGGCTTCAGGAAGATGTGCGCGCAGATCAGGCTGGCGACCGGATTGCCAGGCAGGCCTATGCACCGCGTGTCGCCGAGGCGGCCGAACATCAGAGGCTTGCCGGGGCGCATGGCGATCTTCCAGAAATCGAGATCCATGCCGAGCCCGGTCAGTACGCCATGGACCAGATCGTGGTCGCCGACCGAAGCGCCGCCGAGAGTCACGATCACGTCGGCTTCGGCATCGAGCGCCTTTGTTACCAGCGCCGAGATCGCCTCGGTGCGATCGGGGGCGATGCCGAGATCGAGCACGTGTGCGCCGACCGACTGGGCAATCGCACCGACGCCATAGGCGTTGGAGGCGATGATCTGGTCGGGGCCGGGATTGCTGCCGGGTGGCAGCAGCTCGTCGCCGGTGGCGATGATGGCGACCAGTGGCGCGCGGACCACGGCCATCTCAGGGTGATTGGCGGCGGCGATGAGCGACAATGCGGCCGGATCGAGCACGCGGCCGGCGTCGAGTATGAGGTCGCCCTGCTTGAAATCGAGGCCCCTGGCGCGGATGTTGCGGCCAAGTACCGCCGGTTCCAGTACCTCGATTTCGCCATTGCCGAGATCGTTGACGTTTTCCTGAATGACGACGGTGTCTGACCCCAGGGGCACAGGTGCTCCGGTGAAGATGCGCACCGTCTCGCCTTGCGCCACGGTTCCGGTGAATTGCTTGCCGGCGGGGGCCTCGCCGATGACCTTCAGCCGCGCCGGAAGCGATGCGATGTCGGCGACGCGCACGGCATAGCCGTCCATCGCGGAAGCGTCGAACGGTGGCTGGGTGCGCAAGGCGTGCAAGGGTGCCGCGAGAACGCGTCCCGAGGCCTCGCCGAGCCCAACAGTTTCCGTACCAGCGGGTTCGGCGCCATCGAGCAGGCGCTCCAGAGCCTTGGCGACCGGCAGCAGCGCCATCTATTCGGCTGCCTTGTAATCGCCCGACTTGCCGCCGGTCTTCTCGACCAGCCTGATGCCGGAAATGACCATGCCGCGGTCGGCCGCCTTGGCCATGTCGTAGATGGTCAGGCAGGCGACCGATGCGGCGGTCAGCGCCTCCATCTCGACGCCGGTCTTGCCGGTGACGCGCGCAAGTGCTGTCACGCGAAGACCGGGCAGGGCCTCGTCCGGCTCGATCTCGACCGAAACCTTGGTCAGCAGGATCGGATGGCAAAGCGGTACAAGCTCATGCGTACGCTTGGCGGCCATGATGCCGGCAATGCGCGCGGTGCCGAGCACGTCGCCTTTCTTGGCATTGCCCGACAGGATCAGCGCCAGGGTTTCAGTGCGCATGACAACATGGCCTTCGGCGATCGCCGTGCGCGTGGTCTCGGCCTTGTCGCCGACATCGACCATGTTGGCTTCGCCAGTGGCACCGATATGAGTGAGGGTTGTCGCCATGTCAGACGCTTGCGGTCTGAGGCACGCCGTCGAGCAGCGCGCGGGTGGCGGCGGCCACATCGGCCTGCCGCATCAGGCTTTCGCCGACGAGGAAGCTGCCGATGCCGGATTTTTGCAGCCTGAGGCAATCTGCGTGGGTGAAGATGCCGCTTTCGCCAACGAGCAACCGATCGGTCGGCACCATCGGCGCCAGACGCTCCGACGTGTCGAGGCTGACTTCGAATGTGCGCAGGTTGCGGTTGTTGATGCCGAGCAAGCGCGACGACAGTTTTAGCGCGCGCTCCGTCTCGTGCTCGTCATGGACCTCGACGAGCACGTCCATGCTAAGTTCGAAGGCCGCTTCCTCGAGCCGCTTGGCGTCGTCATCGCTGAGGCTTGCCATGATAATCAGGATGGCGTCCGCGCCCCAGGCACGGGCTTCGTGCACCTGGTAAGGCTCGAACATGAAGTCCTTGCGCAAGGCGGGCAGGGCGCAGGCGTCGCGCGCGGCGGTCAGAAACTCGGGCGCGCCCTGGAAGGACGGCGTGTCGGTCAGCACCGACAGGCAGGCCGCACCGCCTTCGGCATAGGCCTTGGCGAGCGCGGGCGGATCGAAATCCGGACGGATCAAGCCCTTGGAGGGGCTTGCCTTCTTGATCTCGGCGATGAGGCCAAAACGGTTGTCGCGGCGCTTGGCTTCGAGCGCCGCCAGGAAACCGCGCGGCTTTGCGACGTCGCGCGCACGCGCCTTGAGTTCGGCGAGCGGCAGCAGCGCCTTGGCGGCGGCGATCTCGTCGCGCTTGTAGGCTTCGATTTGGCGCAGGATGTCGGCCATGTCATTATCCGTTCGAAACGCCAATCAGGCGGTCGAGCACGGCAAGCGCGCGCCCGCTGTCGATTGCCTCGGCGGCAAGTGCCACCCCCTCGCCGATTGTCGCCACCTTGTCGGCGACGACGAGGCCGGCGCCAGCATTCATCAGCACCGTGTCGCGATAGGCACCCTTGGCACCTTCGAGAACGCCGCGCAGGGCACTGGCATTGTATGCGGAATCGCCGCCGCGCAGTTCTTCGCGTGTGTGCCTGCTGATGCCGACCTGTTCAGGCGACAGCGTGAAGGTGCTGATGACGCCGTCCTGCAGGGCTGCGACATGGGTTTCACCAGTGGTGGTGATCTCGTCATAACCGTCGCCATGGACGACCCAGACGTGCTGGGCCCCGAGTTCCTTCAGCGTTTCGGCAACCGGTTGTACCCATTCAGGCGAAAACACGCCAACCAGCTGGCGGTTGACGCCGGCGGGATTGGAGAGCGGTCCGAGCAGGTTGAAGATGGTGCGGGTGCCGAGTTCGACGCGGGTCGCGCCGACATGCTTCATCGCCGGATGATGCGCCGGTGCGAACATGAAGCCGACGCCGGCGCCACGGATGCAGCGGCCGATGGCCTCGGGCGAGAGGTCGATATTGACCCCAAGGGCGGTCAGCACGTCGGCTGCACCGGTCAGCGATGACAGGCCACGATTGCCGTGCTTGGCGACAGGTACGCCGGCGCCGGCGATGACGAAGGCCGAGGCGGTCGAGATGTTGACGCTGTGCGAGCCGTCGCCGCCTGTGCCGACGATGTCGATGGCATCGGCGGGGGCTTCAACGCGCAGCATCTTGTCGCGCATGGTGGCGACAGCGCCTGATATTTCGCTGACGGTCTCGCCGCGTACGCGCAGCGCCATCAGGAAGCCGCCGATCTGGCCGGGCGTCGCTTCGCCCGACATGATGATGTCGAATGCCTCGCGCGCCTCCTCGAAGGTGAGGGGGGTGCCTGACGCGACCTTGGCGATATGCGGCTTGAGTGCGCTCATTGCGTCCCCACCGCCAGTGCGCGCGTGATTGCCGCCTGGTTGATCGTTGCCTGGTATTCGCCCTGAAGCTGGGCGACGATCTGGTCGAGCAGGTCGTCCGACATGCCAGAGGCAAACTGCTTCTGGGCGTCCTCCGGCACGGCGCTCTTGTCGGCGCCGGCCGGCTCGAACACCTCAGTGACCTTGAACAGGATCTGCGCATCGCCGGCCGGTGCCGGAATGATGCCGGTGCCGCCCTGGCCCATGGCGAACATGGCCGACGCACCCTCGCGGCCGAAATCGGCATCGTCGGCTTCGCGCTTGAGGCCGCGCTTGGTCTGCTTTTCGAGCTTGAGTTCGCCGGCGATGACGTCAAGGGCTGCACCGTCCTTGAGGCGCTTTTCGAGCTCATCGGCCTTTGCCTTGAGGCGCTTCGTTGCTTCGGCTGCCGTCCAGTCGGCGACGACCTTTTCGCGCACCTCGTCGAGCGTACGGTCGCGAGCCGGAGTGATCTCGTCAATTTCGTAGAACACGAAGCCGTTGGTGCCGACGTTGAGCGGTGGGTTTTCAATTCCGGCTTCGCCCGAGAAGACCGCTTGGATCAGGTTACTTGAGTCAGGCAATGTGTTGACGACGGTGCCGTCCGGCTGCTGGCCAGCGCGGTCAATGGCGTCGATCGTCACCATCTTGAGCTTGAGCTTGTCAGCGGCAGCCTTCATCGACTCGCCGGCGGCGCGGGCGTCTTCGTACTGGTCATGGACGTCGAGCAGGATGCGGTTGGCCTCGGCCAGCGCGAGCTCCTTGCGGATCTGGTCCTTGACCTCGTCGAACGTCTTGACTGCCTCGGGCGTGATCTCGCTGACGCGGACCAGCACCGGGCCGAAAGCGCCCTGGATCACGTCGCTTACCTGGTTGGCCTGCAGCGCGAAGGCGACATCGGCGACGGCCTTGTCTGCGATCTTGTCCTTGGTCAGCGTGCCAAGCGCCACGTCAGCCGCGGTCTTGCCCTGGTCGGCGACAACCTTGTCGAAGGTCGCGCCGCCCTTGATCGCGTCGGAAGCCGCCTTGGCCGCATCGGCGCCGAGGACCAGCTGGTCGATCTTGCGCGTCTCCGCCGTTGTGAAGTGCGACTTGTTCTTGTCGTAATCCTGGCGCGCCTGCTCGTCGGTGATGGCGGCGGCATCCATGATGTCTTCTGGCTCGAGCTTGACGTAGCTGAGCTTGCGGAATTCGGGTGCTGCGTAGTTCTTCTTGTTTTCCTCGAACCAGGCCTTGAGCACATCGTCGGCTGGCGCCGCAATCGGCTCGACGAGCGACTTCGGCAGCGGCAGGTAGTCGATGGTGCGATCTTCGCCGCGATACAGCGCGACGGCACGCAGGAAGGTGTCGGGAGCCTCGAGGCCATCGGAAACCGCTTCGACGATCTGCTGGCGTACCGCAACCTGGGCGCGGTTCTTCAGATAGTCTTCGGGGCGCATGCCGATCTGGCGCAGGATGTATTCAAAAGCCTGGCGGTCGAACTTGCCGTCGGCTCCACGGAAGGTCGGGTCATCCCAGGTGAGTTCGGCGAGACGGTCCTTGGACAGGCCGAGACCGAGCTTGCGCGCCTGTTCGTCAAGCACGGCACCTGCGACGAGCTGGGAAAGAACCTGGTTGTCGATGCCGAGAGCGTTCGCCTGGTCGCGGGTCAGCCGCTGACCGAACTGCTGCGACATGACGTTCAGCTGACGGTCATAGGCGAGGCGGTATTCGACGCCTGAAACTGACGTGCCGCCGGCAGTGACGACCTTGTCGCCGCCGAACTGGTTGAGCATCTGTCCAGAAATGCCCCAGATCGCGAAGCTGATGACGAGCAGCAGAAGCAGAAGCTTAGCAACCCAGGTTCCCGCAGCACTTCGCATCGATTCGAGCATGTATCAGATCCCGTATACGCGCATGATCGCATGCGCCTGCATGAACGAAGCGCAATAGCGCCCTTCGCCGCCAGTGTCGATTGCTTTGTGGCCTGTTTTTGGTAGTGAGGTTGCCCGAGCGAACATCGATTTCGAGGGAAGAGCACAATGACGCCAGGAATCCGCCCACTCGTTGCCGGCAACTGGAAAATGAACGGTACCAGCAACTCGCTCAACGAATTGCGCAGCATTTCCGGTGGTTTCATGAGCGGTCTCGATGCGGAGACCGAAGCGCTGTTGTGCCTGCCGGCGACGCTGCTTTCTCGCGCGGCCGAAATCCTTCACCGCTCGCCGGTCAAAGCCGGTGGGCAGGATTGCCATGCCAAGGAGAGCGGCGCCCATACCGGCGACGTCTCTGCGGAAATGCTCAAGGACGCCGGCGCCAGCCACGTCATCGTTGGGCACTCGGAACGCCGCACCGACCATGGCGAAACCGACGACATTGTCCGTGCCAAGGCGGAAGCGGCATGGCGGGCAGGGCTGGTGGCCGTCATCTGCGTCGGCGAAACCCATGCTGAGCGCGAAGGCGGAACGACGCTGCAGGTGCTGTCGCGCCAGATCGAAGGCTCGGTGCCGACGACCGCGACGCCGGTCAACGCTGTGATTGCCTATGAGCCTGTCTGGGCGATCGGCACCGGCTTGACGCCCACAGCCGCCGACGTCGCCGAAGCGCATGCGCATATCCGCGAGCGCCTTGCCGCGAAATTGGGTGCCTCGGCTGCCAAGATGCGCATTCTCTATGGTGGCTCGGTCAAGCCGTCCAATGCCAGCGAGTTGCTGGCGATTGCCAACGTCGATGGCGCGCTCGTCGGCGGCGCCAGCCTCAAGGCAGCCGACTTCCTCGGTATCGCCGAGGCCTACCGCAAGCTCTGATTTCGCCACACGTGGCCGTTGCAAAGGCAACGTGTCACCCCATATTCGGCCGGCGGGCTTGGAAATGCCTAGAAAGCATTGTATTGAGCCGCCTCCGGAATGCCGGGCGCTTCGGCGCGCGGCCAGTCCCCGTCAGGAAAGATCCCAGGAAGCGCAATGGAAACCGTCCTCATCGTCATTCACTTGATGGTCGTGCTCGCCCTTGTCGGCGTTGTGCTCCTGCAGCGCTCTGAAGGCGGTGGCCTTGGCATCGGTGGCGGTTCGGGCTTCATGACTGCACGCGGTGCCGCCAACGCACTGACGCGGGCCACGGCCATCCTGGCGACGGTGTTTTTCGTGACGTCGCTGACGCTGTCGATCGTTGCTCGTTACGGCGAGAAGCCGACCGACATCCTCGATCGCGCGCCGACCACTCAAGGTGGCACGACTGGCAAGGGCGTTCTCGATCAGCTCGGCGGCTCGACCGCTCCCGCTGCGCCGGGCACTGCCGCTCCGGCTGCCCCGGCATCCGACGCCACCGCACCTGCCGCGCCTGCGACTCAACCGGCTGCGCCTGCCGCTTCGGGCACCGAACAGCCCGCTCCAGCCACTCCGGCAGCCCCTGCGACACCGCAGGTTCCTAACTAATTATTTACCCTTTGCCACAACCTGTTGTTGTTTGAACACAGTTGCGGCAAATGCCGCATAAATCACGACAATTCGATTGGTCAGCCGGTGGTGCCTCCCTTGAGGCGCCTCCGGCTAATCGATTATAGCTGGGTTGCGGCATATCGGCGGGGGAGCCTTGGGGGCACTGCGCGTTGTCGCAAGAAAATTTGCGTTGAACGTTCGGGATCCTTCGCCATGCAGCTCCGCCGCATCCTTCTTGCTGGCCTTTGCGCCACCTTCATGAGCTCCACAGCCTTTGCCGCCACCTCGGCTGGCACGGCCGCGGCACCACAGCCTGTCGTAAGCGACGTTATTTCAGTCGCCGCCAAGAGCGACGCGGCTGAACTCAAGCTGCTCAAGAAAAAGAAGAAACCAACCGACGAGGACCTGTCGCGAATCAAGGATCTCGAAGCCAAGATCAAGGCCGACAAGGAAACAGCCCGTCTCAAGATGCTCGAAGCCAAGAAGATGGCGATGCGGGCTGCGGCGAAGGCAAAGGCCGATCAGGCGCGCGAACTTGCCCGCCTGAAGAAGACCGAAAAGGCAACCACTCAGGTCGCCGCTGCTACACCGGCACCCAAGCGCAATCTCCAGCCGCTCGAAGTGATGAAGCCGATCGAGCCGCTTGCGCCCGACGTGGCGGAAGTGGCCTCTGCCGGCAACAACGGCGAGCTGCGCAGCGAAAGCCAGGATCGTCCGCGCCAGACCGGCCTGCTCGCCGGCATCTTCGGCGGCAGCGCGCCGCAGCAGTCGATGCTGCCGCAGACGCGCGCGCTCGATGCCGTGCTGCAGGCCAAGCAGGCCAAGAAGCAGTTCAAGGTGAAGTCCGATTTCGAGCCGCAGGAAGTGACGTTCCCCGGCTATGAGCGTGGCCAGATCGTCGTCGATACCAGCTCGCGCTACCTCTACCTGATCGAATCGTCTTCGACGGCGCGCCGTTATGCCATCGCGGTCGGCCGCGAAGGCCTTGAGTTCAAGGGCAAGGCGACCATCGGCGACAAGCAGGAATGGCCGCGCTGGATCCCGACCAAGGAAATGCAGGAACGCGAGCCCAAGAAGTACGGCCAGTACAAGGACGGCATGAACGGCGGACCGGAAAACCCGCTCGGCGCGCGTGCGATCTACCTTTACCAGGGCAAGAAGGATACCCATATCCGCATCCATGGTACCAATCAGCCGCAGACGATCGGCACGAACTCTTCGAACGGCTGCTTCCGCATGGTCAACGACCATGTCATGGATCTCTACAGCCGCGTGAGGATGGGCTCCGAAGTCATCGTCATGTAAGGCGTTTTCATAACGCTGATAGCGGGCCGGCGGTCACGCCGGCCTTTTTGTTTGCGCGGCCTACCGGCAGCAACACTGAACAGCCAGATAGGGAAAAGTCCGACGCGGCGGATTTTTCTCTGGCGGAATCGATTTGGCCGCGTTAAGCGATGAATCCCATGGCGCGATATGTTTTTATTACCGGCGGCGTGGTCTCTTCCCTTGGAAAAGGCATAGCCGCAGCGGCCCTAGGGGCTCTTCTGCAAGCACGCGGATATCGCGTGCGCATCCGAAAACTCGATCCGTATCTCAATGTCGACCCGGGAACGATGTCGCCTTACCAGCATGGTGAGGTGTTCGTGACCGACGACGGGGCGGAAACCGACCTCGATCTCGGTCACTACGAGCGCTTCACCGGGCGTTCGGCGAACCAGAGCGACAACATCACCACCGGCCGCATCTACAAGAACATCATCGAACGCGAGCGGCGCGGCGATTATCTCGGCGCGACCGTGCAGGTCATCCCGCACGTCACCGACGAGATCAAGAACTTCATCCTCGACGGCAATGACGAATACGACTTCGTGCTGTGCGAGATCGGTGGCACCGTTGGCGACATCGAGGCGATGCCGTTCCTCGAGGCGATCCGCCAGCTCGGCAACGATCTGCCGCGCAACAACGCGGTCTACGTCCACCTGACGCTGATGCCCTACATCCCGACGGCGGGCGAACTGAAGACCAAGCCGACGCAGCATTCGGTCAAGGAGCTGCGTTCGATCGGCATCGCACCCGACATCCTGCTGGTGCGTGCCGATCGCGACATCCCGAAGGAAGAGCGCCGCAAGCTGTCGCTGTTCTGCAACGTGCGTGAATCGGCAGTCATCCAGGCGCTCGACGTCGGCCACATCTACGACGTGCCGCTGGCCTACCATAAGGAAGGCCTCGATTCGGAAGTGCTGGCCGCTTTCGGCATCGACCCGGCGCCCAAGCCGCGCCTCGATGCCTGGCAGAATGTCTCGCAGCTGATCCACAATCCGGAAGGCGAGGTCACCATCGCCGTGGTCGGCAAGTACACCGGCCTCAAGGATGCCTACAAATCGCTGATTGAGGCGCTGTCGCATGGCGGCCTCGCCAACAACGTCAAGGTCAAGCTCGACTGGATCGAGAGCGAGGTCTTCGAGAAGGAAGATCCCGCACCATTCCTGGAAAAGGTGCACGGCATTCTCGTGCCCGGCGGCTTCGGCGAGCGCGGTTCGGAAGGCAAGATTCTGGCAGCGAAGTTCGCACGCGAACGCAAGGTGCCGTATTTCGGTATCTGTTTCGGCATGCAGATGGCCTGCATCGAAGCCGCGCGTTCGCTCGCCGGCATCGAAAACGCCTCGTCGACCGAGTTCGGAACGACCAAGGAGCCGGTTGTCGGCCTGATGACCGAGTGGCTGAAGGGCAACATGCTCGAAAAGCGCCGGGCTTCGGGCGATCTCGGCGGCACGATGCGTCTCGGCGCATTCGACGCGAAGCTGACCGAGGGCTCCAAGATCGCCGAGATCTATGGTGACACCGATATCTCCGAGCGTCACCGCCACCGCTACGAGGTCAACATCGACTACAAGGACCGCCTCGAAGACTGCGGTCTGGTCTTCGCCGGCATGTCGCCTGACGGCGTGCTGCCCGAGACGGTCGAGTATCCCGACCATCCTTGGTTCATCGGCGTCCAGTACCATCCGGAGCTGAAGAGCCGCCCGCTCGAGCCGCATCCGCTGTTTGCAAGCTTCATCGAGGCTGCTGTCGAACAGAGCCGGCTGGTCTGATATCCATGCGCGCCGTGGCAAATGCGCCGGCGCGCATGATTTCCCGGTGGCTGCGCCGCGCATGACCACCTATGTAGCGCTTCTCTACAGCATCGTCCTCGGCCCCGGCCGGCGCGTCATCATGTCCGACCTGCGCGACATGGCCACGGACTTGGGTCTTGAAAATCCGCGCACGCTGGTGGCGACCGGAAATCTCGTATTCGAAGCCGAGGGCAAATCGGTTTCCGCTCTGGAGCGCGAACTCGAAGCGGCCTTTGCGCCGAAATTCGGCAAGCATGTCGACATCATCGTGCGAGATGCTGCCGCCTGGCGGAAACTTGTCGCCGCTAATCCGTTTCCCGGGGAATCCGAACTTCATCCCGATCAGGTCGGCGTACGCGTGATGCGCGAGCCGGTGACCGCCGAAGTCATGGAGCGACTTCACCCTTATGCTGCCGCCGACGAAAAGCTCACCTCGGTCGACGGCGACATCTGGCTCTATTTCTCCCGCAATACCGCTTCGTCCCGGCTGCTCGGCGCGCTGACGCCCAAGCGCGCCGGCGGAATAGGCACGTCGCGCAATTGGAACACCGTGCGCCGCCTCGGCGAAATGGTGGCATCGTAGGCCCGCAGGGCTCAGTCTTGCTTCACATCAGGATTTCAGGCACAGCGCAGCGATGACGAAAAGTCCCTCCGAGAGCCCGCGACCGCTCGACCATGTAGTTCTGCCCACTGCCGATCTCGCGCTTGCGCGGCGGCGGCTTGCGGCACTCGGCTTCAACGTCTCGCCGCAAGGCACGCACCCCTTCGGCACGATCAACTGCTGCGTCTATCTCAGCGACGGCACCTTCCTGGAGCCGCTTGCCATCGGCGACAAGGGCGCGGCCGACAAGGCGATCGTCGAGGGCAATGAGTTTGTCGCGCGCGATCGCCTTTTCCGCGACGCACATGGCGACGAGGGCTTTTCGGCTATTGTGTTCGGAACCGGTGATGCCGACTCCGACCATTCCGAGTTCGTGGCGGCAGGCGTATCCGCCGGCAGCCGGCTCGATTTTTCGCGTCCGTTCGTCGACGCATCAGGCAAATCCGACCTGGCCTCGTTCAGGCTCGCCTTTGCTGCGCAGCCGAACGCTGTCGCGGACGCCTTTTTCTTCACTTGCCAGCGCGCCAACGCGCCTGCTGTCGACCGGTCGGCGCTTCAGGCGCATGCCAATGGTGCCAGGCGTGTGCTCGCCGTTGAACTCGCTGCCGGAGATGTCGTGGCAGCGGGCAAGCTGCTTGCGACCGTCGCACACAGCAAGGCTGATGGTGCTGGCGTGCCACTGGCAAACGCGCGGCTATCCATCCGGAACGCGCCGAATGCCGGCGGAGTTCGCCTTGAAACCATGGTTTTTGCCGTCGATAGCCTTGCCGCGACAAGGGCACTTCTTGTCGAACACGCCATCGAACACGATCTAGACGGCAATCGCCTGGTGGTGCCGCCTGCACCGGGGCAGGGTGCGACCTTCATATTCGAGGACCTGAAATGACCAAGCCGAATGCAAATGTCACGGTCGGCAAGACCCTGTTCGCCAATGATGCACCGCTGTCGCTGATCGCCGGCCCGTGCCAGTTCGAATCGCGCCAGCATGCCTTCGACATGGCCGGCAAGCTCAAGGAGCTGACCCAGAAGCTCGGCATCGGCTTTGTCTACAAGTCGAGCTTCGACAAGGCCAACCGTAGCTCGCTGTCGAGCACGCGCGGTGCTGGCCTCGACGCCGCGCTGCCGGTCTTCGCCGACCTGCGCAAGGAACTCGGCGTGACCGTCATCACCGACGTCCACACCGAAGAGCAGTGCGCGATCGTTGGCGAAGTCGTCGACGTGCTGCAGATCCCGGCCTTCCTCAGCCGCCAGACCGACCTGCTCATCGCTGCCGCCAGGACCGGCAAGGTCGTCAACGTCAAGAAGGGCCAGTTCCTGGCGCCCTGGGACATGAAGAACGTGGTCGCCAAAGTCACCGGTTCGGGCAACGCGAACGTGCTGGTCACCGAGCGCGGCGCGTCCTTCGGCTACAACACGCTCGTCTCCGACATGCGTGCGCTGCCGATCATGGCCGACATTGGCGCGCCGGTGATCTTCGATGCCACCCATTCGGTGCAGCAGCCGGGCGGGCAGGGCACCACCTCGGGCGGCGAGCGCCGCTTCGTCGAGACGCTGGCGCGCGCGGCAGTTGCCGTAGGCGTCGCCGGCGTGTTCATCGAAACGCATGAGGACCCTGACAAGTCGACCTCGTCGGATGGCCCCAACATGGTGCCGTTCAAGGACATGCCGGCACTGCTCGAACGCCTGATGGCCTTCGACCGCATCGCCAAGGGCCAGTAACTCAGGCGCTGCTGCCTTTCAACTCCAGCTTGAGCCCGGTTCGTGCCGGGCGTACGCTTGCTCCGCGACTGAGCGTATCAGCCTGGAGGAAACCCATGTCTGTTGCCCGCGTTACGGAAATCACCTCATCGTCGACCAAGAGCTTCAAGGACGCCATCGAAGAGGGCATCGCCCGCGCCTCGAAGACACTCAAGAATGTCGAAGGCGCCTGGATCCAGGACCAGAAGGTCGTCGTCGAAAACGGCAAGATCGTCGCCTACCGCGTCAACATGAAGGTGACCTTCATCCTCAGCGACTGATCGGTCGGTAACACCCATCATCTGGAAAATGTTGGAACCTCCGCGTCGGGGGCCCGTTACCCCTGAACCCTAACCAACGAGGAGCAGGATCATGACGACCCAGACTGGCCATACCGCAGCCATTCCCGCATCGCGGGTCATCGGCACCAATGTCTACAACACCGCCGGCGAAACCATCGGCACGATCGAGGACGTCATGCTCGACAAGATGTCCAACGGCATCATGTTTGCCGTCATCGGATTCGGCGGCTTTCTCGGCATTGGTGAAAAATATCACGCCATCCCGTGGTCGACGCTGGACTACGACAAGGGCCGCGGCGGCTATGTCGTTCCGTTCTCCAGGGATCAGCTGAAGGCCGCGCCGTCCTATTCGATCAATGAGCTGACCGACGATGATGGCCGCCTGGCGCGCGACGCTTCGTTCGAACATTACCGGGTCGCGCCGTACTGGCACTGACCCGACAAAAAAAAGCCCCGCATCCACGGGGCTTTTCTTTGTGCGGGCGACCTACCTTGGTGTCGGAAGAATTCGCACCTGCGACACGCCTTGCGGGGGCGGTTGACTGTCGCATGAGGTCAGGAACGCTGCGGCGATGAAGAACAAACTCAGGATACCACTTAACTCGGACATGGCGAAACTCCCTCTGTTTCGCCCCGCGCGCCCGTAGTTTACCCGAAAGTTTGGCTCATGCCTGCCTGATCGGATGAATTATGATGACAGCGTTTTGTCTAAAGTGAATCCTGCGGCTGACGCAGCGTGATATTTGGCCGCCCGCGATTGCCTTTTCCGGAGCTTTGGCTAAGACGGGCGCGGAAATCCAACCGATCCTTCTTTGCGATCAGCTCCCGGGGATGCCTCACATGACAGCAATCATCGACATTATCGGCCGCGAGATTCTCGACAGCCGTGGCAATCCCACCGTCGAGGTGGACGTTGTTCTCGAAGACGGTTCGATGGGCCGCGCAGCCGTACCGTCGGGTGCCTCGACCGGCGCCCATGAGGCGATGGAACTTCGCGATGGCGGCCCGCGCTATCTCGGCAAGGGTGTCGAGCGCGCTGTAGAAGCCGTCAACGGCGAGCTGTTCGAGGCGATCGGCGGCATGGAAGCCGAAAACCAGATTCACATCGACCAGACGATGATCGAGCTCGACGGCACGCCCAACAAGAGCCGCCTCGGCGCCAACGCCATCCTCGGCGTGTCGCTGGCCGTTGCCAAGGCTGCTGCCGAGGCATCCGGCCTGCCGCTCTACCGCTATGTCGGTGGCCCTAACGCCCGCGTCCTGCCGGTGCCGATGATGAACATCATCAATGGCGGCGCGCATGCCGACAATCCGATCGACTTCCAGGAATTCATGATCATGCCGATCGGCGCGCCTTCGCTGCGCGATGCCGTGCGCTGGGGCTCGGAAATCTTCCACACCCTCAAGAAGGGTCTGAAGGACGCCGGCCACAACACCAATGTCGGCGATGAAGGCGGTTTCGCCCCGAACCTCAAGAGCGCCCAGGCGGCTCTCGACTTCGTCATGGCCTCGATCGAAAAGGCCGGCTTCAAGCCAGGCGAGGACGTGGCGCTCGCCCTCGATTGCGCCGCTACCGAGTTCTTCAAGGACGGCAACTACGTCTACGAAGGCGAAAAGAAGACCCGCGATCCCAAGGCACAGGCCAAGTACCTGGCCAAGCTCGCCGCCGACTATCCGATCATCTCGATCGAGGACGGCATGTCCGAGGACGACTGGGAAGGCTGGAAGTACCTGACAGATATCTGCGGCGACAAGGTCCAGCTGGTCGGCGACGATCTGTTCGTCACCAACTCGGCCCGCCTGCGCGACGGCATCAAGATGGGCGTCGCCAACTCAATCCTGGTCAAGGTCAACCAGATCGGTACTCTGACCGAGACGCTCGACGCCGTCGAGACCGCGCACAAGGCGAGCTACACCGCCGTCATGTCGCATCGCTCGGGTGAAACCGAGGATTCGACCATCGCCGATCTCGCCGTCGCCACCAACTGCGGACAGATCAAGACCGGCTCACTGGCCCGCTCGGACCGTACCGCCAAGTACAACCAGCTGATCCGCATCGAAGAAGAGCTGGGCCGGCAGGCACGCTTCGCCGGTCGCTCGATCCTGCGCGGCTAACCGGATGGGCACATCAGGCAGGTGGCAAAGCGAGAGAGCAAACAGGCTGGCTTGCTGCCTGCTGGTGGCCACGACTTCCATCTGGCTTCATGCGTCGCCAGCGCTGGCGCAGGATTCGGCGGACGGTTTCCGTTCGCCGACCGGCAACATTCAATGCATGTTCTTCGACGACGATGCATCGGTCCGATGCAATATCGCCGACAAGACAACACCACTGCCACCGCGCCCGCAGGATTGCGAACTGGACTGGGGCAACGATTTCAGCCTGGATGAAACGTCGAGACGCGGCGTGCTGATGTGTGTTGGCGACACGATCGTCGGCGACTATCCGGAACTGGCTTATGGCGAGACCTTCGAACGCGGAAACATTAGCTGCGTCTCCGAGCGCTCGGGCGTGACCTGCACCAACGGGCGGGGCGCGGGATTTGCGCTGTCGCGGGCGCAGCAGCTTCTGTTTTGAAGTCGCCCCGTTTTTTCGCGCGAACCGAGGCTGCCGTAACCCGGCATTAAGTATGATCGGGCGACAAGGGTGCGAAAGGTTTTGCGCACCATGTGGACACGCCAGCACAAGCAGAGAAATACCGGACGCCTGATCGTGCCGGCGCTGGCGGCGATGTTCCTGTCCTATTTCGGCTTCCACGCCTACCATGGCGAATTCGGCATCTATTCCAAATATCGCCTCGAAGCGCGCGCCGTCGAACTCCAGGCTCGGCTCGACACCGTCAGGGCACAGCGCCTCGACGTCGAGCGCCGCGTGCATATGCTCCACGACGGCTCGCTGGAGAAGGACATGCTTGACGAACAGGCGCGCAACGCCTTGAATATGTCCCATGCTGATGAGCTGACCATAATGCGGCCATCTGGGCGCCGTATTAACTGACTTCAAGTTAATCAGCAAGAAATCCAACGTTTTTAGACGCTTAACCGCATGCCTGCTATGCATTTTTCCGCATGGCGCAGCGTCACTCTCCATGCTAGCGTTTTGGTCATGGAGAGGAGAGATTATGCATGATCTCCTCATTGTCCGCAAAGAGACACCACTAGGGAGTGATGCATGGCCACCGCCGCCAAAAAAGCGCCTGCCAAAGCCAAATCTGACTCAAAATCTCAATCTGCTCCGGTAACACCCAAGCCGGCTGACTTCACCAAGGAACAGGATGTCGCGGCCTATCGCGAGATGCTGCTCATCCGTCGCTTCGAAGAAAAAGCCGGCCAGCTTTACGGCATGGGCTTCATCGGCGGCTTCTGCCACCTTTATATCGGCCAGGAGGCCGTCGTCACCGGACTGCAGATGTCGCTGATCGAAGGCGATCAGATGATCACCGCTTATCGCGACCACGGCCACATGCTGGCGATGGGGCTTTCGGCGCGGGGCGTCATGGCCGAGTTGGCCGGGCGTCGGGGCGGCTTGTCGAAAGGCAAGGGCGGCTCCATGCACATGTTCTCCAAGGAAAAGCATTTTTACGGCGGCCACGGCATCGTCGGCGCCCAGGTGTCGCTCGGCACCGGTCTGGCCTTTGCCAACCGCTACCGCGAAAACCCGAATGTCTCGGTGACCTATTTCGGCGACGGCGCTGCCAACCAGGGCCAGGTCTACGAAAGCTTCAACATGGCCTCGCTGTGGAAGCTGCCGGTGATCTACGTCATCGAAAACAACCGCTACGCCATGGGCACCGCGGTGTCGCGTGCCTCGGCCGAGACCGATTTCTCGCAGCGCGGCCTGTCGTTCAAGATTCCCGGCATCCAGGTCGATGGCATGGATGTGCGCGCGGTCAAGGCTGCCGGCGATCTCGCCACCGAATGGTGCCGCTCGGGCAACGGCCCGATCATCCTCGAGATGCAGACCTACCGCTATCGCGGCCACTCGATGTCCGATCCGGCGAAATACCGGTCGAAGGACGAAGTGCAGAAGATGCGCTCCGAGCACGACCCGATCGAACAGGTCAAGGCGCGCCTCATCGCCAAGAAGTGGGCCAGCGAAGACGACCTCAAGGCGGTCGACAAGGATGTTCGCGACATTGTGGCTGACGCCGCAGACTTTGCTCAGACCGATCCCGAGCCGGATGTTGCCGAGCTCTGGACCGATATCTTGATCTAAGGGAGGGCGCGAACATGCCGATCGAAATTCTCATGCCTGCGCTCTCGCCGACGATGGAAGAGGGCAATCTGTCGAAGTGGTTGAAGAACGAAGGCGACAAGATCGTCGCCGGCGACGTCATCGCCGAAATCGAAACCGACAAGGCGACCATGGAAGTGGAAGCCGTTGACGAAGGTATTCTGGGCAAGCAGCTGATCGCTGCCGGCACCGAAGGCGTCAAGGTCAACACCCCCATCGCCGTGCTGCTGCAGGATGGTGAAAGCGCTGCCGACATCGGCAAGGGCGCCGCCCCGGCCAAAGCCGAAGCGCCTGCCACCGCTGCTGCACCCGCCGCCGCCGCTCCGGCTGCTGCACCCGTTGCCGCCGCGCCAAAGACCGAAGTAGCAGCCGATCCCGACATCCCCGCCGGCACCGAAATGGTGTCGACGACCGTCCGCGAAGCATTGCGCGACGCCATGGCCGAGGAGATGCGCCGCGACGGCGACGTCTTTATCATGGGCGAGGAGGTTGCCGAGTACCAGGGCGCGTACAAGATCACGCAAGGCCTGTTGCAGGAGTTCGGTCCGCGCCGCGTCGTCGACACGCCGATCACCGAGCACGGCTTCGCCGGCGTCGGCGTCGGTGCCGCGATGGCCGGCCTTCGCCCGATCGTCGAATTCATGACCTTCAACTTCGCCATGCAGGCGATCGACCAGATCGTCAACTCGGCCGCCAAGACGCTTTACATGTCGGGTGGCCAGATGGGCGCGCCGATCGTCTTCCGTGGACCGAGCGGTGCGGCTGCCCGCGTCGCTGCGCAGCACTCGCAGTGCTATGCGGCGTGGTACAGCCACATTCCGGGCCTCAAGGTGGTGATGCCGTACTCGGCCGCCGACGCCAAGGGCCTGCTCAAGGCAGCGATCCGCGACCCCAACCCGGTCATCTTCCTCGAAAACGAAATCCTCTACGGCCACTCTTTCGATGTGCCGAAGCTCGACGATTTCGTGCTGCCGATCGGCAAGGCGCGCATCCACAAGACCGGCAAGGACGTCACCATCGTTTCCTTCGGCATCGGCATGACCTACGCGATCAAGGCCGAGGCCGAGCTGCGCGCGATGGGCATCGACGTCGAGATCATCGATCTCAGGACCATTCGTCCGCTCGACTTCGACACCATCATCGCCTCTGTCAAGAAGACCAACAGGCTGGTGGTTGTCGAAGAAGGCTACCCGCAGTCCTCGGTCGGCGATTTCATCGCCAACCAGGTGTCGCAGCGCGCCTTCGATCATCTCGACGCGCCTGTCATCACCATCGCCGGCAAGGACGTGCCGATGCCTTACGCCGCCAATCTCGAAAAGCTCGCTCTGCCGAATGTCGGCGAAGTGATCGAGGCGGTCAAAGCAGTCACGTATCGCTGACACGGGCGGGAGGTCATCATGCCGATCAATATCACCATGCCTGCCCTTTCGCCGACCATGGAAGAGGGCAATCTCTCGAAGTGGCTGGTCAAGGAAGGCGACAAGGTTTCGCCCGGCGACGTGATCGCCGAGATCGAAACCGACAAGGCGACGATGGAAGTCGAATCCGTCGATGAGGGCATTGTCGCCAAGCTGCTGGTTCCGGCCGGCACCGAAGGCGTCAAGGTCAACGCGCTGATTGCCATCCTCGCCAGCGAAGGCGAGGATGTCGCTGCCGCTGCCAAGGGCGGTGATGCCGCCCCGGCAAAGGCCGAGCCTGCCAAGGCCGAAGCCCCGGCCGCTGCCGCAGCACCTGCGGCTCCAGCTGCTGCGCCGGTTGCCGCTGCTCCGGCAGCTACGCCCGCCGTAGCAGCCACCAACGGTTCTGCCGCATCGGCAGCCGACGGCCGCACTTTTGCATCGCCGCTGGCCCGCCGCATCGCCAAGGACGCCAATGTCGACATCCTGGCCGTTGCCGGCACCGGCCCGCATGGCCGTGTCGTCAAGGCCGACGTCGAAGCAGCGATCGCAGGTGGCGGTGCCAAGGCGGCGCCGGCCGCCAAGGCTCCCGCGGCAGGTGCTGCTGCACCCGCTCCGAAAGGCATGTCCGACGACCAGGTGCTCAAGCTGTTCGAAGAAGGCAGCTACGAGCTCATCCCGCACGACAACATGCGCAAGACGATCGCGCGGCGCCTTGTCGAAGCCAAGAGCACGATCCCGCATTTCTACCTGACGCTCGACTGCGAGATCGACGCGCTGCTGGCGCTCCGCGCCCAGCTCAACGCTGCGGCTCCGGTGCGCAAGACCGAAAAGGGCGACGTGCCTGCCTACAAGCTGTCGGTCAACGACATGATCATCAAGGCCATGGCGCTGGCGCTGACGGCCGTTCCCGACGCCAATGTGTCGTGGACCGACCAGGCCATGGTCAAGCACAAGCACGCCGATGTCGGTGTTGCCGTGTCGATCCCGGGCGGGCTGATCACCCCGATCATCCGCCAGGCCGACATCAAGACGCTGTCAGTCATTTCCAATGAAATGAAGGACCTTGCCGGCAGGGCCCGCAACCGCAAGCTCAAGCCTGAGGAATACCAGGGCGGCACCAGCGCCGTGTCCAACCTCGGCATGTTCGGCATCAAGGACTTCTCCGCCGTCATCAACCCGCCGCACGCCACCATCCTGGCGGTCGGCGCGGGCGAGGAGCGGGCGGTGGTCAAGAATGGCGAGATCAAGATCGCCAATGTGATGTCGGTGACGCTGTCGACCGATCATCGTGCCGTCGACGGCGCGCTCGGTGCCGAGCTTCTCTCGGCCTTCAGGCGCTTCATCGAAAACCCGATGGGCATGCTGGTGTAGTTCCCCCATTTCCCCTCCCGCAAGGGAGGGGATTCGAGGACTTCGATCATGAAGACTGTGCTTTGCTACGGCGACTCGCTGACCTGGGGCTACAATGCCGCAGGTCCGGGCCGTCATGCGTTTGACGACCGTTGGCCAAGCGTCCTGCAGAAGGAACTCGGCGCGAGCGTCAACGTCATTGCCGAGGGCCTGAACGGCCGCACCACGGCTTTCGACGACCATCTCGCTGCCGCGGACCGCAACGGCGCGCGGCTGTTGCCGACGATCCTCGGCACGCACGCGCCGATCGATCTCGTCGTCATCATGCTCGGCGCCAACGACATGAAGCCATGGATCCACGGCAACCCGCTGGCCGCCAGGCAGGGCATGGCGCGGCTGGTCTCAATCGTCCTTGGCTATGATCACGGCATGGGCTATCCGGCGCCGCAGATCTTGCTGGTTTCGCCTCCCGCCGTCAGCCGCACCGAAAATGCCGAGTACAAGGACATGTTCGCGGGCGGCGACAAGGCCTCCAGAGAGCTTGCGCCGCTCTATGCGGCGCTCGCCGACGAGGTCGGTTGCGGCTTCTTCGACGCCGGCTCGGTTGCCGAGACGACACCGCTCGACGGCGTGCATCTCGATGCAGAAAACACGCGGGCCATCGGCCACGCCATCGCGCCGATCGTGCGCGTCATGCTGGAGCTCTAGAGCTTGGCCGGCACAGTCACAATCCGCAGGGCCGAGCGGCGCGATGCCGCCGAGCTTGCCATCCTCGTCGACCTGTCATCGCACGGGCTTGCGTCGTGGCTCTGGTATGGCGCGGTGCTGGAAGGTACGACGCAGACCGCGCTCGAACATGGCCGCAATCAGCTAAGCTGCGACGACGACCGTGCCGGCTGGACGAATGCCAGCCTCGCCGAGGTCGATGGCGAGATCGCCGGCGTGGTGATCGGCCATGTCGTCGAGCCATCATTCGCCGACGAGGAAGCACCGCATCCGGTGTTCGAGCCGATCCTGGTGCTTCAGCAAAAGACGATCGGCCACTGGTTCATCGACAGCGTCGGCGTCTACCAGCACCATCGCGGACATGGCGTCGGCCGAAAGCTCGTCGACCACGAGCTCGCGCGCGCCGGCGCACGTCCGGTCAGCCTGATCACTGAAAGCGACAACGACGTGGCGCTTGGTCTCTACAAATCCTGCGGTTTCGAGGAAATCGCGCGCCAGCCATCCGTATCGACCGACACCTACAGCAAGAAACACGACTGGGTGCTGCTCACGCGCAGCGCGACTTGATCAAGAGGCAAGACACTCATGGCTGAGAATTACGACGTCATCATCATCGGCTCCGGTCCCGGCGGCTACATCGCGGCGATCCGCGCGGCCCAGCTCGGCCTCAAGACGGCCGTGGTCGAGCGCGAGCACCTCGCCGGCATCTGCTCCAACTGGGGCTGCATCCCGACCAAGGCGCTGCTGCGCTCGGCCGAGGTGCTGCATCTGGCCGAGCACGCCAAGAACTACGGCCTGAAGCTCGAAGGCTCGATCTCGCCCGACCTCAAGGCCATCGTCGAGCGCTCGCGCGGCATCGCCCAGCGCATGAATGGCGGCGTCGGCTTCCTGATGAAGAAGAACAAGGTCGATGTCATCTGGGGCGAGGCGAAGCTCACCAAGCCCGGCCAGATCATCGTTTCCAAGTCGTCGAAAAAGCCGATGGAGCCGCAGGCGCCGCTGCCCAAGAACACGCTGGGCGAGGGCACCTACAGCGCCAAGCACATCATCATCGCCACCGGCGCCCGCCCGCGCGCGCTGCCCGGCATCGAGCCGGATGGCAAGCTGATTTGGACCTATTTCGAGGCCATGGTGCCGCCGGAGATGCCGAAGTCGCTGCTGGTCATGGGCTCGGGCGCCATCGGCATCGAGTTCGCCTCGTTCTACCGCACCATGGGCGTCGATGTGACCGTGGTCGAGGTCATGCCCGCCGTCATGCCGGTGGAAGACGCAGAAATCTCGGCCTTCGCCAAGAAGCAGTTCGACAAGCAGGGCATGAAAATCCACCTCGAAGCCAAGGTGACCAAGGTCGAGAAGGGCGCCAACTCGATCACCGCCCATGTCGAGATGAAGGACGGCAAGGTCGAGAAGATCACCGCCGACCGCATGATCTCGGCCGTCGGCGTGCAGGGCAACATCGAAAACATCGGCCTTGAGGCACTCGGCATCAAGACCGACCGTGGCTGCATCGTCATCGACGGCTACGGCAAGACCAACGTACCGGGCATCTACGCTATCGGCGACGTTGCAGGTCCCCCCATGCTGGCGCACAAGGCAGAGCACGAGGCTGTCATCTGCGTCGAGAAGATCGCCGGCCTGCCCAACGTGCATCCGATGGACAAGCTCAAGATCCCGGGCTGCACCTATTGCAACCCGCAGGTCGCCTCAGTCGGCCTGACCGAAGCCAAGGCCAAGGCCGAAGGCAAGGACATCCGCGTCGGCCGCTTCCCCTTCGTCGCCAACGGCAAGGCGATCGCGCTCGGCGAGGACCAGGGCATGGTCAAGACCATCTTCGACAAGAAGACCGGCCAGCTGCTCGGCGCGCATCTTGTCGGCGCTGAAGTCACCGAACTGATCCAGGGTTTTGTCGTCGCCATGAACCTCGAAACGACCGAGGAAGAGCTGATGCACACCATCTTCCCGCACCCGACCATCTCGGAAACCATGAAGGAAAGCGTGCTCGACGCCTACGGACGTGCGCTCAACGCATAACGTCCACGCATCGGCGCGCCTGTTGCGGCGCGCCTGATGGCACTATATGCGCTGAACGTCCGCGATTGCCGGAGACGACTGATGGAACAGAGCTACGGAATTCTCGGCATGCCAGGGGTTGGTTTCTTCGGCATGCTGCTGGTCGGTTTCCTCGCCGGCTACGTCGCCGAACGCACGATGAATCGCGACCACGGCTTTTTGACCAACATCCTCGTTGGTATCGCCGGATCGTTTGTCGGCGGCACTCTGGCGGGGTTGCTCGGCATCAATTATTACGGGTTCATGGGCAACCTGATCGTCGCCATCGCCGGCGCGCTGATCCTGCTCTGGATTTTCGGCCGCTCGCAATCGCCGCGGCCTTGATAGGATAGACTGATGGTCACCGTTCTCGATCTCAAAGACCGTCCGCGCGTGCGGCACCCGGAAAAGGCCCACCGGCCCGACCAGGAAGTTCTGCGCAAGCCGGACTGGATTCGCGTCAAGGCGCCGGTATCGCGTGGCTATCAGGAAACGCGCGAGATCGTGAAGTCGCACAAGCTGGTGACCGTCTGCGAAGAGGCCGGCTGCCCCAACATCGGGGAGTGCTGGGAAAAGAAGCACGCCACCTTCATGATCCTGGGCGAGATCTGCACCCGCGCCTGCGCCTTCTGCAACGTCGCCACCGGCATCCCGACCGCCGTCGATCCGAATGAGCCGGAGAGCGTCGCCCAGGCCGTTGCCAAGATGGGCCTGACCCATGTCGTCATCACCTCGGTCGACCGCGACGATCTTGCCGACGGTGGCGCCCAGCATTTCGCCGACGTCATCCACGCCATTCGCCGGCTCACGCCGCAGACGACGATCGAAATCCTGACGCCTGATTTCCTGCGCAAGGAAGGCGCGCTCGAGATCGTCGTCGCCGCCCGTCCCGACGTCTTCAACCACAACCTGGAAACCGTGCCGTCGAACTATCTGACGGTGCGTCCCGGCGCGCGCTACTTCCATTCGATCCGCCTGCTGCAGCGGGTCAAGGAGCTTGATCCCTCGATCTTCACCAAGTCCGGCATCATGGTTGGCCTGGGCGAGGAGCGTCACGAGATCCTTCAGCTAATGGACGACCTGCGCACCGCCAACGTCGATTTCATGACCATCGGCCAGTATCTGCAGCCTTCGAAGAAGCACCATCCGGTCAAGAAGTTCGTGACACCGGACGAGTTCGCATCCTACGCCACGGTCGGCAAGTCAAAGGGCTTCCTGCTTGTCGCGTCGAGCCCGTTGACGCGCTCGTCGCATCATGCCGGCGATGATTTCGCCAAGTTGCGCGCCGCGCGTGAAGCGCTGCTCGCGAAAAAGGCCTGACCAGCACCGGATGCCCAAATTCGAAACCACGCGCCATGTCGGCCACCCGCCGGACAAGATGTTCGCCCTGGTGGCCGACGTGGAGAGGTATCCTGAATTCCTGCCGCTTTGCGAAGCACTCAACGTTCGGTCGCGGCGCGAGCGCGACGGCCGTGAGATTCTCGTGGCTGACATGACCGTCGGCTATAAGGCATTCCGCGAGACCTTCACCACGCAAGTGCTGCTCACGCCCGAGGAAAACACCATCGACGTCAAGTATCTCGACGGTCCGTTCCGCTACCTCACCAACGAATGGAAATTCGTCCCGGCACCGGACGGTGGCTCCGGAGTCGAATTCTTCATCGATTACGAGTTCAAGAACCGCATCCTGGGTGCGCTAATGGGCACTATGTTCGACCGCGCCTTCCGCATGTTCGCCGAAGCTTTCGAAAAGCGGGCGGATGCGATCTACGGGCCGGTGAAGCCGGGCTGACCGACGGCGCGCAAGCCGAGCCCTAGCGCTGTCCTCACCGTCTCGCGGCGGATGAAGTCGCGGCCCTTGTCTTCGAATGTTCGGAACTCGGCCTCGACAGGCATTCCCTTCCTGGCGACACCGAACCAGACGAGGCCGACCGGCTTTTCGGCAGAGCCGCCACCCGGGCCGGCAACGCCTGTTACAGCAAGCGCCAGGCTGGCGCGCGAATGGGCAAGCGCGCCTGCGGCCATCTCCAGTGCCGTTTCGCGCGACACCGCGCCGTGCGCCTTGAGCGTCGCCTCGGAGACGCCGAGCATCTCCATCTTGGCTTCGTTGGAATAGGTGATGAAGCCGCGATCGACGACGGCCGACGAGCCGGCGATGTCGGTCAGCGCTGCGATGATCATGCCGCCCGTGCAACTTTCGGCCGTTGCGATCATCATGCCCTGGGCGAAGCAGGCGTCGAGCAGGGCCGAGGCGAGGGCGGTGACGTCGCTCATTCCGGCAACTCTCCGGGATAGACCACGCTTGCGGTTGCGATCGCCGCGATGCCTTCCTCGCGCCCAATGAAGCCCAGCTTCTCGTTGGTCGTCGCCTTGATCGAGATGCGCTCGGGGGCGATGCGCAGCATGTCGGCCAGTTCGGCGGTCATCGCCTCGCGATGCGGTCCGACCTTCGGCGCCTCGCAGATCAGCGTGATGTCGGCATTGGCGATGCGCCCGCCACGCCCACGAACGATCTTTGCAGCGTGCTCGACGAACTGGCGCGAGGCAGCGCCCTTCCACTGCGGGTCGGATGGCGGGAAATGCGTGCCGATGTCGCCGGCGCCGCAGGTGGCCAGCAGCGCGTCGGTCAGCGCGTGCAGTCCGACATCAGCGTCGGAATGGCCATTCAGCTTCTTGGAGTGGGCGATCTTCACGCCGCACAGCCAGACGTGATCGCCTAGCTCAAACGAGTGCACGTCGTAGCCGTTGCCGGTGCGGACGTCGGGAAAGCTGATTGCTTGGCCAGAAAGGCGCTGGTCGGCCATGGCGATGTCCTTAGCCCAGGTGAGTTTGACGTTGTCGGGCGAGCCGAGCACCAGGCGCACCGGGATGCCGGCCCATTCGGCAATGGCGGAATCGTCGGTGAAGTCGCTGCGGCCGGCCTCGAAGGCCCGCTGGTGCGCGGAAAAGATCGGCTCGAACGGAAAGCCTTGCGGCGTTTGCGCCGAATGCAGGCCCGCGCGCGGCACGGTTTCGGCCACGGTGCGGTCGAAGGCTTCTTTCTTGAGCGTGTCGGACACCGGCAGCGACGGCAGCGATCCGTGGCTGGCGTCGATGCCTGCTATGGCCCGGTCGATGACCTCGGGGCCGATGAACGGACGGACCCCGTCATGGATCAGCACAGCCTGCGGCCTGGCTTCCTGCAATGCGATCAGCGCAAAGCGCGTCGAATCCTGTCGCGTGGCGCCGCCCACGACTGTAGTGACACGCGAGGCCAATTCGCCGGCGGCCGCTGCGAAAAGCTCGCCGTCGTCGGCGTGGATGGCGACGGCGATCGGTCCGACCCGCGGATGGTCGAGAAATGCCTTCAGCGTGTGCCAGATCACCGCCTTGCCGCCGATCCGGCGATACTGCTTCGGACCGTCAGCCTGTCCTGCACGCTCGCCGCGCCCGGCCGCCACGACCACGACGGCGACCTTCGAATTCTGCTGGTTCGGCAACGGCTTCGGATTCATGAGCAGAGGCTTAGCCGCGAGGCCTGCGGAAGGCTAGAGGAATCCAGAAAGCGCCGCATTCGGCTGTCATTTCGCAGTTGCACAATGAGCCAATCGTGGCTACTCATTGTGCAGCAGAGAATGGTGCTTTGTTTTTGTGCATGACTGATCTGGAAAAACTCGGTGAGCCGCTTTCGATCGGCGATGTGACGATCCGCAATCGGGTGTTCCTGGCGCCGATGTCGGGTGTCACCGACGAGGCTTTTCGCACGCGCGCTCATGCCCATGGCGCCGGCCTCGTCGTGTCGGAGATGGTTGCGAGCGGCGAACTCGCCAAGGGGCGTGGCTCGAGCGGCTTCCGCATCCGCCATTCCGGCCTGCCGGTGCACATGGTGCAACTGGCCGGCCGCGAAGCCGCACACATGGCCGAAGCGGCGCGAATCGCCGTTGGCGAAGGCGCCGATGTAATCGATATCAATATGGGCTGCCCGGCCAAGAAGGTGACGGGCGGCTATGCCGGCTCTGCGCTGATGCGTGACCTCGACTACGCGCTGACCCTGATCGATGCCGTCGTTGGATCAGTTGAAGTACCCGTGACCCTCAAGATGCGTCTCGGCTGGGACGATGACGTGCTCAATGCGCCTGAACTGGCCCGGCGCGCCGAGCAGGCCGGCGTCAGGATGGTAACCGTGCACGGGCGCACGCGCTGCCAGTTTTATCAGGGCAAGGCCGACTGGCGCGCCATTGCGCGCGTCAAGCAGGCGGTCAGCATTCCCGTCGTCGCCAATGGCGATGTGGCAACAGCTGAAGATGCAGCCGGGATCCTCGAACAATCGGGCGCTGACGCGGTCATGGCGGGGCGCTCGCATTACGGCGCGCCATGGACCGCGGGCACGATTGCCGCTGCCGCGGGCAAGAGCGTTGCAACAGGCGTGCCCCGGTCATCCCTGGAGATGGCCGACTATGTCGTTGCCCACTACGAGGACATGCTGGCGCTCTACGGCATCGAGAGCGGGCTGCGCCAGGCGCGCAAGCATCTCGGCTGGTATCTCGATCGCCACACCGCCGCGCTGCCGGACGAACTGCGCCGGCGAGTGCTGACATCGTTTGAGCCGCAGCAGGTGATTTCTTCATTGCGCGAAGCGCTTACGGCTTTCGGCGAAAGTGCCTTTGAGAGGAATGCGGCATGAGTTTCGACCGAGCGCCGACATCTCAACCGGTCGATGCCGCGCAGATCGTGCTCAACACGATCCGCCGCCCCGTCATCATGATCGGGCCTGATAACTTCATCACTTTCGCCAATGCCGACGCCGAGGACTTTTTCCGCTCCAGCGCCGCCATGCTGGCGCGCAGCGAGCTGTCGCGTTTCGTGCCCTTTGGCAGTCCCATCCTGCAACTGGTCGAGCAGGTGCGCGCACGCAACACGCCTGTCAACGAGTACCGGGTCGACGTTTCTTCGCCCCGGCTCGGCATCGAGAAGATGGTCGATCTCTACGTCGCCCCCGCGTCCGAGCTGCCGGGTTCGGTGGTGGTGATGTTCCAGGAACGCTCGATGGCCGACAAGATCGACCGTCAGATGACGCACCGCGGTGCGGCGCGCTCGGTCACCGGCCTGGCTGCCATGCTGGCGCATGAGATCAAGAACCCGCTGTCGGGTATCAGGGGCGCTGCACAACTGCTGGAGCTGAATGCCTCCGACGAGGATCGTTCGCTGACCCGGCTGATCATCGATGAAACCGACCGCATCGTTTCGCTTGTCGACCGCATGGAGGTGTTTTCCGACGAGCGGCCGATCGACCGCTATCCGGTCAACATCCACGTCGTGCTCGACCATGTGAAGGCACTGGCCAGGAACGGCTTTGCCAATGGAATCAAGATCCTGGAGGATTACGATCCATCGCTGCCACCGGTCTATGCCAATCGCGACCAGCTGATCCAGGTCTTCCTCAACCTGGTCAAGAACGCCGCCGAGGCCATCGGCCATGACCCGCACGGCGAAATCACCCTTTCGACCGCCTTCAAGCCCGGCATCCGCATGTCGATCCCGGGCACCCAGGATCGTGTCTCGCTGCCGCTGGAATTCTGCGTGCACGACAACGGCTCGGGCGTGTCGGAAGACATCCTGCCGATCCTGTTCGACCCTTTCATCACCACCAAGCCCAACGGCTCGGGTCTCGGCCTCGCGCTCGTCGCCAAGATCGTCGGCGACCATGGCGGGGTGATCGAGTGCGATTCGACGCCGCGCGGCACCACCTTCCGGATCCTGATGCCGGCCTGGAAGGAATTGCCCGTGCATCTCGACGACGACAGCGAAGGAGCCCATCGATGAGCGTGCGCGGAAACATCCTTGTCGCCGACGACGATGCGGCGATCCGCACCGTGCTCAACCAGGCGCTGTCGCGCATGGGCCATGAGGTCCGCGTGACCTCCAACGCCGCGACGCTGTGGCGCTGGGTGGCCGCCGGTGAGGGTGACCTTGTCATCACCGACGTGGTGATGCCCGACGAAAACGCCTTCGACATGCTGCCGCGAATCAAGAAGGCGCGGCCCGAACTGCCGGTCATCGTCATGAGCGCGCAGAACACCTTCATGACCGCGATCCGCGCGTCGGAGACCGGCGCCTACGAATATCTGCCCAAGCCGTTCGATCTCACCGAACTGCTCAGCATCGTCAACCGCGCGCTCTCCGAGCCGCGGCGGCCGAAGAGCGACCAGCGCCAAGACGACCAGCCTGACGCCATGCCGCTGGTCGGCCGCTCGGCGGCGATGCAGGACATCTACCGCATGCTCGCCCGCATGATGCAGACGGACCTCACCGTCATGATTTCGGGCGAATCGGGCACCGGCAAGGAACTGGTTGCGCGCGCGCTCCACGAATATGGCCGCCGCCGCAACGGACCGTTCGTGGCGATCAACATGGCCGCCATTCCACGCGATCTCATCGAATCCGAGCTGTTCGGCCACGAGAAGGGTGCCTTCACCGGGGCGCAGAACCGCTCCACCGGCCGGTTCGAGCAGGCCGATGGCGGCACGCTGTTTCTCGACGAGATCGGCGACATGCCGATGGAAGCACAGACCAGGCTGCTGCGCGTGCTGCAGCAGGGCGAGTACACCACCGTCGGCGGCCGCACCCCGATCAAGACTGACGTTCGCATCGTCGCGGCCACCAACAAGGACCTGCGCACGCTGATCAACCAAGGCCTGTTCCGCGAGGATTTGTTCTATCGTCTCAACGTCGTACCGCTTCGCCTTCCAGCGTTGCGCGAACGTTCGGAGGATGTTCCGGACCTTGTCCGCCATTTCTTCAAACAGGGCGTCAGCGAAGGCCTGCAGGCCAAGCGCATCTCTTCGGGCGGCGTAGAGCTGATGAAGCGCTATCCCTGGCCGGGCAATGTGCGCGAGCTGGAAAACCTGGTGCGCCGGCTGGCGGCACTTTATCCGCAGGACGAGATTTCGGCCGACATCATCGAGTCCGAACTCAAGACGGGCGAGCAGCCGGTCGTCCCGGGGGGCAATCTCATCCCCGACGACCTGTCGGTCGGCCAGGCGGTCGAACATTTCCTGCAGCGCTATTTCGCCATGTTCGCCGGCGACCTGCCGCCGCCCGGGCTCTACCAGCGCATTCTCGCCGAGGTCGAGTACCCGCTGGTGCTGGCCTCGATGACGGCGACGCGCGGCAACCAGATCAAGGCCGCCGAGCTTTTGGGACTCAACCGCAACACGCTGCGCAAGAAGATCCGCGAACTCGGCGTCAACGTCTACAAATCGTCGCGGCCTGCCTGATGCGCTGGCAAAAAGCGCTTATCTGTCGATAGCCTGTCTAAACATTTTCGCTTGCGGCGAAAATGTTGCATAATCGCCACAATGCGTTGCATAGATGCGCCGCAATCAATGTCTCTACACGGCAGCATGGCGAGCCAGGCACAACCTCTTAACGACAAGAACCCCGCGCAAACCCGGCAGGAAGGTCGCCGCCTTCTCGCGCTTCCGGGCGTGTTGGCTATTGCGGCGGCTTTGGTTTCGGCGGCGGTGTCGTTCGCAATCCTCGTTGGTGTGACCCCGATCACGCCTGATTCGACGACGACGCTGGCGCTGATCGGCATCAATGCGGTGTTCGTCCTGATCCTCGTCGGGCTGATTGCCTTCGAGATCCAGCGCATCGCCATGGCCCGCAAGCGTGGCAAGGCGGCGTCGCGGCTGCATGTGCGCATCGTCACCATGTTTGCGCTGGTGGCGGCGCTGCCGGCACTGCTGGTCGCCATCGTCGCCTCGATCACGTTGGACATCGGGCTCGACCGCTGGTTCCAGATACGCACCACGACCATCGTCAATTCGTCGCTGTCGATCGCCGAAGCCTATGTCCAGGAAAACGCGCGCAACCTGCAGAGCACGACATTGTCGATGGCCAACGACCTCGACAACAACCGTACGCTCTACGGTTTAGACCGCAGCGGCTTCCTCGACTTCATGGGCCGGCAGGCGCAGTTGCGCGCGCTGGCGCACGCCGCGCTCATCCGCGCCGACGGTTCCTTCGTCATGAGCGCCAAGACCGGTGCCGATTTCGCCATGCCCGAGCCGCCGGCTGTCGCGGTTCAGACGGCTGCCGACGGCAAACCGGTGCTGATCGAGCCGAAGACCCGCAACATCGTCGGCGCAATCATCAAGCTGCGCGAGATTGACGGGCTCTACCTCTACACGATCCGGCTGGTCGATCCCGAGGTGATCAAGGCACGCCAGATCGTCACTGCCAACACCGAGGAGTATCGCGATCTCGGCGCCAACAGGCGCACGACGCAGATCGCCTTTGCACTGCTCTATCTCGGACTGACGTTGATTGTCGTCCTGTCGGCGATCTGGACCGGCATCGCGGTGGCAGACCGGATTGTTCGGCCCATCCGCCAGCTGATCGGCGCTGCCGACGAGGTGGCGACCGGAAATCTCGACGTGTCGGTGCCGGTGCGGCAATCGGATGGCGACGTTGGCGCGCTCAGCGACACGTTCAACAACATGCTGCTGGAGCTCAAGTCGCAGCGTAACGAGATCCTGACTGCCAAGGATGTCATCGACGAACGCCGGCGCTTCTCCGAGGCCGTGCTGTCGGGCGTCACCGCGGGCGTCATCGGCGTCGATCCTTACGGTAGCATCACCATCGTCAACCCCTCGGCCGAAGCGATGCTGGCGATCTCGGCTTCCGAGTCGCTCGGCCAGAACCTGTCGATCCTGCTGCCGCATGTCGGCCGGGTCTTCGAGATCGGCCGCAAGTCCGGCCGCGCCGTCTACCGCGAGCAGGTCACCTTCTATCGCACGGGCGCCGAACGCACCTTCAACGTGCAGGTAACCGTCGAGGAGGGCGAAAGCGAAGTCGGCGACAAGTCCTATGTCGTCACCATCGACGACATCACCGATCTCGTCACCGCGCAGCGCACCTCGGCCTGGGCGGACGTGGCGCGGCGTATCGCGCACGAGATCAAGAACCCGCTGACGCCGATCCAGCTGTCGGCGGAGCGTATCCGCCGCCGCTATGGCAAGGTCATCACCGAGGACCGCGAGGTCTTCGATCAGTGCACCGAAACGATCATCCGCCAGGTCGGCGACATCGGCCGAATGGTCGATGAATTCTCGGCCTTCGCGCGTATGCCAAAGCCGGAAATGAAGGTGATCGACATTCGCGAGCCGTTGCGCGAGGCGTCGTTCCTTGTCGAGGTCAGCCGAGCCGACATCGCTTTCGAGCGCGAGATCACGCCCGGGCCCCTCAAGGGAACCTTCGACAGCCGCCTGATGGCCCAGGCCTTCGGCAATGTCATCAAGAATGCCGCCGAGGCGATCGAGGCGGCGGAACGCCAGACCGGCGAATCTGGGGTCATCAAGCTCCGGGCGCGGCGGGACGGCAACTCGATCCGTATCGACGTGATCGACAATGGCAAGGGATTGCCGCGAGAAAATCGCCAACGGCTGCTCGAGCCCTATATGACGACCCGCGAGAAGGGCACGGGGCTCGGCCTCGCTATCGTCAAGAAGATTGTCGAGGACCACGGCGGAAGATTGGAACTTCACGACGCGCCAGCCGATTTCCATGGCGGGCGCGGCGCGATGATCAGCATGATCCTGCCTGCGGCGGCCGAAGAGGCTGTGGCACCCAAGGGTGCCGGCGACGCAGTGCAAGGCAGAGAAACCGAAAAGGTCGGAAATGGCGTCTGATATTCTTATCGTTGACGACGAGGAAGACATCCGCGAACTGGTCGCGGGCATCCTGAGCGACGAAGGCCACGAAACCCGCACGGCGTTCGACGCCGACAGTGCGCTTGCCGCCATCGCGGACCGCGCGCCTCGGCTGGTCTTCCTCGACATATGGCTTCAGGGCTCGCGGCTCGACGGCCTGGCTTTGCTCGACGAAATCAAGACGCTGCATCCCAGCCTGCCGGTTGTGATGATCTCCGGCCACGGCAACATTGAAACAGCCGTTTCGGCGATCCGGCGTGGAGCCTACGATTTCATCGAAAAGCCGTTCAAGGCGGACCGGCTGATCCTCATCGCCGAGCGCGCGCTCGAAACCTCGAAGCTCAAGCGCGAGGTCTCCGACCTCAAGATGCGCAGCGGCGAAACCCATGACCTGATCGGCATGTCGTCGGCGATGAGCCAGCTGCGCCAGACCATCGACCGCGTCGCGCCGACCAACAGTCGCATCATGATCATCGGCCCGTCGGGTTCCGGCAAGGAGATGGCCGCGCGTGCCATCCATGCCCTGTCGGCGCGGAAAAATGGCCCGTTCGTTGCGCTGAACGCCGCGACGATCACGCCCGAGCGCATGGAGATCGAGCTGTTCGGCACCGAATCGAATGGTGGCGAGCGCAAGGTTGGCGCGCTGGAAGAGGCCCACCAAGGTATCCTCTATCTCGACGAAATCGCCGACATGCCGCGCGAGACGCAAAACAAGATCCTGCGCGTGCTTGTCGAACAGCAGTTCGAGCGCGTCGGCGGCACCAAGCGGGTCAAGGTTGACGTGCGCATCATCTCGTCGACGGCGCAGAACCTCGAGGCGATGATTGCCGAGGGGCGCTTCCGCGAGGATCTTTATCACCGCCTTGCCGTCGTGCCGGTCATGGTGCCGGGGCTTGCCGAAAGGCGCGAGGACATTCCTTACCTCGTCGACAATTTCATGAAGCAGATGGCCAAGCAGGCCGGCATCAAGCCGCGCCGCATCGGCGACGACGCGCTTGCCGTGCTCCAGGCCCACAACTGGCCGGGCAACGTCCGCCAGCTGCGCAACAACGTCGAGCGCCTGCTGATCCTCGCGCGCGGCGACAATCCCGAGCAGCCGATCACGGCTGACCTTTTGCCGTCCGAAATCGGCGACGTCATGCCACGCGCGCCGAACCAGTCGGACCAGCACATCATGGCGCTGCCGCTGCGCGAGGCGCGCGAGATGTTCGAGAAGGAATACCTCATCGCCCAGATCAACCGCTTCGGCGGCAACATCTCTAAGACGGCGGAGTTCATCGGCATGGAGCGGTCGGCACTTCACCGCAAGCTCAAGTCGCTTGGCGTTTAGACCTCATGCAGGCCAGCCAGGATAGACTCCCCACATGCGCGTAATCATCTGCGGGGCGGGACAGGTCGGCTACGGCATCGCCGAACGGTTGGCGGCGGAAAAGAACGACGTCTCGATCATTGATACCGCGCCTGAGCTGATCCATGCGGTGCGCGACCAGCTCGACGTGCGTGGTTTCGTCGGCCATGGCTCGCATCCGGAGGTGCTTGAAGCTGCGGGCGCGCAAGAAGCCGACATGATCATCGCAGTGACCTTGTTCGACGAGGTCAACATCGTTGCCTGCGAGGTGGCGCACGCGCTGTTCAACGTGCCGATGAAGGTCGCGCGCATCCGCGCGCAATCCTACCTGCAGCCGCATTACCAGGATCTGTTTTCGCGCGAGCACCTGCCAATCGACGTGATCATTTCGCCCGAGCTAGAGGTCGGCGAGATGGTGCTTCGGCGCATCTCGCTGCCGGGCGCCACCGACGTGGTTCGTTTTGCCGAAAACCATATCATCATGGTGGCGATCGAGTGCCTGGAGGATTGCCCGGTCATCAACACGCCGCTGGCCCAGCTCAGCGAACTGTTCCCCGATCTGCCTTCGACGGTCGTGGGTGTGACGCGCAACGGCCGCCTGTTCATTCCGCATTCTGCCGACCAGCTGGTGGCGGGCGACCTTGCCTATGTCGTGACGACAAAGGACCAGGTCCGCCGCACGCTTGGCCTGTTTGGCCACGACGAACAAGAGGCGACGCGCATCGTCATCGCCGGTGGTGGCAATATCGGTCTGTTCGTTGCCCGCACGCTCGAACAGCGCCAGAGCCGTACTAAGATCAAGATCATCGAGGCAAGCAGGGAGCGGGCGGTCAAGGTCGCCGACGAACTGCGCCGCACTGTAGTGCTCAATGGCAGCGCGCTCGACCAGAAGCTGTTGATGGAAGCCGACATCCAGGACGCCGACCTGATGGTGGCGCTGACCAACAACGACCAGGTCAACATCCTGTCTTCCGTCATGGCCAAGCGCCTGGGCTGCAAGGGCAACCTCGCACTGATCAATAACCCGTCTTATCACGACCTGACCAAGCCGCTTGGCATCGATGCCTATGTCAATCCAAGTGCTGTGACCATTTCGCGCGTGCTCCAGCATGTCAGGCGTGGACGCATTCGGCAGGTGCACTCGATCCAGCGCGGCGCTGCCGAAATCATCGAAGCAGAAGCGCTCGAAACCTCGCCGCTGGTCGGCACATTGCTGCGTGACCTCGACCTGCCCGACGGCATGCGCATCGGTGCGATCTATCGCGACGGCCATGTGGTCAAGCCAAGCGGTTCGGTGAAGATCAAGCCAAAGGACCGCGTCGTTATCTTTGCGCTCGACAAGGCGGTCAAGCAGGTTGAGCAGATGTTCAGGGTCAGCCTCGAATTCTTCTGATCTGGACCAGCCAATTCAGCGTTGCCGCACGGGCCAAATCGACTAGAACTCCGTTTGAATTTTCGGGGACACGAAAACCATGCCGCGCATAGCCTACGTCAACGGCCGCTATCTCCCGCATGCCCAGGCAGGCGTTCATATCGAGGACCGGGGCTATCAGTTCGCCGACGGCGTCTACGAGGTCTGCGAGGTGGCGCGCGGCTTCATCGTCGACAGCGTCGGCCACCTCAACCGCCTCGACCGCTCCTTGTCCGAACTCAGGATCGCCTGGCCGGTCAAGCGTGCCGTGCTCGTGCACATCATGCGCGAGGTCATTGCCCGCAACCGCGTCCGCAATGGCATGGTCTATCTCCAGGTGACGCGCGGTGTCGCGCCGCGCGACCACGTCTTCCCGGCCGAATCCACGCCGTCTGCGCTGGTTGTGACCGCCAAGCGCACCGACCCGGCTGCATCGGCAAAGCGGGCGGCAGCCGGGATCAAGGTGATCACAGTGCCGGAAAACCGCTGGGAGCGCGTCGACATCAAGTCTGTCGGCTTGCTGCCCAACGTTCTGGCGCGCCAGCAGGCCAAGGAGGCCGGCGCCCAGGAGGCGTGGTTCGTCGATGCCGACGGCAAGGTCACGGAAGGGGCTGCCACCAATGCCTGGATCGTCACCAAGGACGGCCATCTGGTCACTCGGCCGGCCGACAGCGGCATCCTGCGCGGCATCACCCGCACGACGTTGATGGACGTGGCCAAGAAGCTCGGCCTGAAGGTCGAGGAGCGCGGGTTTACCGTCGACGAAGCCAAGTCGGCCCGCGAAGCGTTCATCACCGCGGCAACGACTGTCATCATGCCGATCGTTGCCATTGACGGTCATCCGGTCGCCAACGGGCATCCCGGATCGATCGCGCTTTCACTCCGCGAAGCATTTTTTGACGTTGCGGAAAAAATCCAAGCCTGATAACCGCTTGGGCGTAAATGGTTAAATTCATCTCGTTCAGCTTGCCGCGCGTTGTGGCAAGGGGGTGTTTGCTGGCTTGACATGGGCCCGGTAATTTGGCGCATTGGCAGCAGACAGGGATCGGCGAAAGAAAAAAACAATGGCGGAACGATCGCAGAATCTTCAGGACCTTTTCCTGAATTCAGTTCGCAAGAGCAAAAACCCACTCACCATTTTCCTCATTAACGGCGTGAAATTGACCGGAGTAGTTACTTCCTTCGACAATTTCTGTGTTTTGTTGCGCCGTGACGGGCACTCGCAGCTCGTCTACAAGCATGCCATCTCCACGATCATGCCGAGCCAGCCGGTTCAGATGTTCGATGGCGAGGAAAGCCAGGGCGGCTGATTGGCACGCGACAGGAACGCCGGCGCCAAGGCCGGTGACAGCAATGGACCCGAATCGGTAGGGGGCGACAAGGCCCCCACGCGCGCGGTGGTCATCGTGCCGGTGCTGACGCGCCAGCCCAAGGGTGACGACGACAGCGCGCGTCCGCGGCTGCAGCGTTCGGCCGAGGCCCGCCTCGACGAGGCGGTCGGGCTGACCCGGGCCATCGATCTCGAACCCGTCCATACCGCGATTGTAACCCTCAACGACCCGCGTCCGGCGACATTGCTGGGCAGCGGCAAGGTCGAGGAGTTCGCTGGTATCGTGAAGGAGCAGGGCGCGGAACTGGTCATCGTCGACCATCCGCTGACGCCGGTGCAGCAGCGCAATCTCGAAAAAGAGATGAACGCCAAGGTGCTCGACCGCACCGGGCTGATCCTCGAAATCTTTGGCCGGCGCGCGCGTACCAAGGAAGGTACGCTTCAGGTCGAGCTTGCCCATCTCAACTATCAGAAGGGCCGGCTGGTCCGCAGCTGGACCCACCTTGAGCGTCAGCGCGGCGGTGCCGGTTTCCTCGGCGGCCCCGGCGAAACGCAGATCGAGTCCGACAGGCGCGCGCTGCAGGAAAAGATCATCAAGCTCAAGCGCGAGCTGGAAACAGTGGTCCGCACACGCGACCTGCACCGCTCCAAGCGCCGCAAGGTACCATTCCCGGTCGTCGCCATCGTTGGCTACACCAATGCCGGAAAGTCGACGCTGTTCAACCGGCTGACCGGCGCCAGCGTGCTGGCCGAGAACATGCTGTTTGCGACGCTCGATCCGACATTGCGCCGGGTGCGGCTGCCGCATGGCACGCCGATCATCCTGTCCGACACTGTCGGCTTCATCTCCGACCTGCCGACGCATCTGATCGCCGCCTTCCGGGCGACATTGGAAGAAGTGGTCGAAGCCGACCTCGTCATCCACCTGCGCGACATCTCCGATCCCGATACCGCGGCCCAGGCCGACGACGTCGAGCGGATCCTGTCCGACCTGGGCGTCGATGCGGCCGATACCGACCGTGTCGTCGAGGTCTGGAACAAGATCGACCAGCTCGACGAAGGCAACCGCGAGCGCCTGCTGTCCGACAGTGCCGACGGCCGCAAGGCTCCGCCGATCGCCATTTCGGCGATTACCGGCGAGGGCATTCCGACGTTGAGCGGACTGATCGAGCAGCGCGTTTCGGGTGAACTCGAATCCATCGACGTCACGCTGGAACCAAGCCAGCTTGGCCAGATCGACTGGCTTTACCGCAATGGCGACGTGGTTTCACGCATCGACAATGACGATGGCAGCGTGTCGATGACACTCAAGGCGACAGCCTCGGCGCGCGATGAGATCGCGGCGAAAATTCTGCGCAAGAACAAAGGCTAAGACGGCCTACTTCGCCGTCTTGGCCTGCTGCCACAGCGCTTCCATCTCGTCGAGCGTCGCCGCTTCCAGGCTGTGGCCGGCGTCGTCGAGCGACTTCTCGACATAGTGGAAGCGTTTGCGGAACTTGTCGTTGGTGCCGCCAAGGGCGGCCTCGGAATCCAGTTCCAAGTGGCGGCCGAGATTGACCAGCGCAAACAGCATGTCGCCGAACTCGTCCTTCACAGCCGCCTTGTCGCCCTTGGCCATGGCTTCGCGCAGTTCGCCGATCTCCTCTTCGATCTTGTCGAGGATCGGTGCCGCTTCGCCCCAGTCGAAGCCGACGCGAGCAGCCTTTTCCTGAAGTTTCAGCGCGCGCGTCAGGGCAGGCAGTGCCACCGGCACGCTGTCCAGAAAGCCCTTGCCGTGATCTTCGGGATCGAGCCCGCGAGCGATCCGCGCTGCGCGTTTTTCCGCCTTTTCCTCCGCCTTGATCTTTTCCCACATGCCCTTGGCCGAACGGGCTTCGCGCGCCTTGGCGTCGCCGAAGACGTGTGGATGCCTGCGGATCATCTTGGTGGTGATGCCTTGCACCACGTCGCCGAAGGCGAACTCGCCGGATTCCTCTGCCATCTGGGCGTGATAGACGACCTGCAGCAGCAGGTCGCCGAGCTCTTCCTTGAGATGGTCGATGTCGTTGCGGGCAATCGCGTCGGCGACCTCATAGGCCTCCTCGATCGTGTAGGGCGCGATGGTCGCGAAATTCTGCTCGATGTCCCAGGGGCAGCCGGTTTCCGGCTCGCGCAGTGCGGCCATGATCTCGATCAGGCGGGAGATGTCTTTGGAAGGTTGCATGACCGCGATGCTATAGCCCCGTTGCCGCCCTCCCAACAATGGCCTGCCGCCTGCCGGCCTTGTCCACAGCCATTTCAGTGGCAGCAGTCGGCCACCGCGCGGACCGCGAGCGGTTCCGTGCTATTGACCAGACTTTCGCGCGCAGGCAGGACTTGGCTATGCTGCACCTATCTCTCGTTGCACTTGGCGGCGCCATCGGCGCTGCGCTGCGCCACCTCGCCAATCTCCTGGCGCTCAGGCTCGTCGGGCCGAATTTTCCCTGGGGCACGCTGGCCATCAATGTCATTGGATCCCTGGCGATGGGCTTGTTCGTCGGGCTGCTGGCCCGCCGGTTCGGCGGATCGAACGAACTCAGGCTGTTCGTGGCCACCGGCATCCTTGGCGGCTTCACAACCTTTTCGGCATTTTCGCTCGATTTCGCCACCTTGTGGGAGCGCGGATCGACGCTTCCGGCCTTCGGATATGCTTTTGCCAGCGTCATATCAGCCATTCTGGCGCTGTTTCTGGGAATGTGGCTCGCAAGAAGCATCGGCTGATGCTATTGGGCCGCTTCGCAAAGGACGATTGAAATATGGCTGGCGTTGAACAGATCACGGTGGAAGCCGGCGAAACGGGCATGAGGCTCGACCGCTGGTTCAAGTCCCATTTTCCGGGGCTCGGCTTCGGTCACCTGCAAAAACTGCTGCGCTCGGGCCAGATCCGTGTCGATGGCGGCCGCGTCAAGGCCGACACGCGTGTCGAGCCCGGCCAGGTCATCCGCATCCCGCCGCTCGAAGTCGACAAGAAGAACGATGGCCCTTTGACCGCCCGCACCATGCGCGATCAGGACGACGGCGATGTGCTGGCCAAGATGCTGATCTACGAAGACTCCAAGGTCTTTGTCTTCAACAAGCCGGCCGGCCTTGCCGTTCAGGGCGGTTCGGGCATCGTGCGTCATCTCGACGACATGCTCGAAGCCTGGCGCAACAAGAAGGGCGAGAAGCCGCGTCTCGTGCACCGGCTCGACCGCGACACTTCGGGCGTTCTGGTGGTGGCGCGTACGCGTCTTGCGGCCATGAAGCTCGCCGAAGCGTTCCGTGCCCGCGAAACCAAAAAGACCTACTGGGCCCTGGTCAAGGGCGCGCCGCCCAAGCGCGAAGACAAGATCTCGACCTGGCTGATCAAGGAACAGACGCCCGACGGCGACCGCATGCGCGTCGCCAAGCACGGCGAAAAGGGGGCCGACCACGCGGTTTCCTATTACCGCGTGCTCGAGCAGGCGGCCCAGACCATGACCTGGCTGGAGATGGAGCCCTATACCGGCCGTACCCACCAGCTGCGCGTGCATGCCGCCTATATCGGCTGCCCGATCATCGGCGATCCCAAATATTTCGAGCACGACACCAACTGGGAATTTCCCGGCGGCCTGCAGAACAAGCTGCATCTGCATGCCCGCCGCATCGTCATCCCGCATCCCGATAAAGGTGTCATCGACGTCACCGCTCCAATGCCGCCGCATATGCGCCAGAGCTGGAACCTGATCGGCTTCGACGATGAAAGCGGGGAGCCGGCGTGACATTGGCTGCTTCGCCGGCTGACAACACATCCGCGTCGCTGAAGCTCGTCCTGTTCGATTGCGACGGCACGCTGGTCGACAGCGCCGACATCATCCACGGTTCCATGGTCGCGACTTTCCGCGAGGCAGGGCTGCCGGAACCGGCAATGGAGGCGACCAAGGGCATCATCGGGCTGACACTCGATCTCGCCATCGCAAGCTTGCTCGACCGCCCGCTCGATGCCGAATGCGGGCGCCTCGCCGAGCGCTACAAGGAGCATTTCATCGCCTCGCGCCACCTGCCGAGCTTTAGCGAGCCTCTTTATGAGGGCATTGCAGAGCTGATCGAAACACTGGCCGGCCGCGACGACGTCCTGATCGGCATGGTCACCGGCAAGTCGCGCCGGGGCGTGCAACGCGTTCTCGAAACCTATGGTTTCGAACGGCATTTCGTGACCATCCGCACCGCCGATGACTGCCCGTCCAAGCCGCATCCGGCCATGGTCCTGGAATGCTGCGCGGAAACAGGCATCGATACGGCTTCGACCTATGTCATCGGTGATGCCGTCTACGACATGCAGATGGCCAGAAGCGCCGGCGCGCGTGCCATCGGCGTGTCCTGGGGTTACCACAACCGCGACGGCCTGCTCGCCACCGGCGCACATGCCGTGATCGCCACGCCGGCCGAGCTGCTTACCCTTATCGACTAGCTGGACCAATTGGTGCCTGGCTTCTTGCTTTATGTTGCGGCCCGCGTCGCACTGTCGGATCCCGATCCGCTGTCGATGGCCGGAGAGGTGCCATTCAGCGCCACGACGGCGTTCGAGTATCCGCATCGCGCCCAGCGGGCGTGGAGAATTTCATGACTGCCACAAAACAGCAACTGGATCGTCGTGACAGCATCGATACTGCCGCGGTCGTGCTCATGCTTTTGCTGACGATGTCCTGGGGCATGAATGGCGTCGCAGCCAAGCTTGCCACCTCGGGCTACAATCCGATCTTCCTCAACGTGGCGCGCTCGGGTATCGGCTGCATCTTGGTTTTCCTGTGGTGCCTCTATCGCGGTGTTCCGCTGTGGAGCAGGGACGGCACGCTGTGGGCGGGAATCGCCGCCGGGCTTCTGTTCGGCACAGAATTCATCCTCGTTTTCGTTAGCCTTGAATACACGACGGTGGCGCGCAACTCGCTGCTGGTCAACACGATGCCGTTCTGGGTCCTGATCGGTGCGCATTTCTGGCTCGGCGAGCGAATGACGCTGCAAAAGCTCCTCGGCCTGCTCCTGGCATTCGGCGGCGTGGCGGTGGTCTTTTCCGACAAGCTCAGCATGACCGGCTCCTCGACACTGGTTGGTGACCTGTTGGCCCTTGTCGCCGGGCTTCTTTGGGCATTGACCACATTGGTGATCAAGGGAACGAAACTGTCCAACGCGGGCGCCGAGAAAGTGCTGCTTTATCAACTGGTGGTGTCGGCACTGATGGCGGTCCCGCTGGTTTCGCTTGCCGGTCCGGCGCTTCGCGATGTATCGGCGGTCGCCACCGGAGCGCTGCTGTTCCAGGCTGTTTATGTCGTTGCGTTCACCTATATTCTCTGGTTCTGGCTGATGCGGCGCTATCCTGCGGCAGGGCTTTCCAGCTTTGCTTTTCTGTCGCCGGCATTCAGCGTGATATGCGGCTGGCTGGTGCTCGGCGAGCCACTGACCTGGAACATTTTTCTGGCGCTCGGCCTGATCGTTGCCGGGCTGATGATTGTAAACAGGCCGTCGCGGAAAACCGTGCCGGCAGCGGAGTAAAGATGCGAGACATTCTGAGCGACCTCGAAACCAGTGACGGCCTGTCCGATCCCGATCCGATCCGCCGTGCGCAGAGCACGTTGCGCAAGCAGTTGCCCAAGCGGTTCTACGAAACGGCTTCGGTTGCCGCAGTCGACGATGGCCATGCGGTGCAACTCGACGGCAAGCCGGTGCGCACGCCGGGCAGGGCGCTTCTCGCCCTGCCAACCGCGGCGGCTGCCCAGCTTATTGCGGACGAATTCGCGGCTCAGGTCGAAGTCATCGATCCCTTCACCATGCCGGTTCTGCGCCTCGTCAACACGGCTATCGACGGTGTTGCCACCGACCCGCAGGCGGTGCTCGAAGACATCCTGCGGTTTTCCTCATCCGACCTGCTTTGCTACCGCGCCGACCAGCCGGAGCGGCTTGTCGAGCGGCAGGCCGAGGTTTGGGATCCTGTTCTCGACTGGGCCCGGGCATCGCTCGGCGCGCATTTCGTGCTGGCCGAGGGCATCATCCATGTCGAGCAGCCGCGTGCGGCCATCGCAGCGCTCGGCGTCCACCTGTCGCAGCGCGCCGAGCCGATGCGGCTGGCCGCGCTCCATTTGATGACCACCTTGACCGGTTCGGCACTTCTGGCGCTGGCGGTCGAGATGGGCGAGCTCGGTGTCGAAGAGGCCTGGACCGCGGCCCATGTCGACGAGGACTGGCAGGCCGAGCATTGGGGTCAGGATTCCGAAGCCGCCGCGCGCCGTGCCAACCGCAAGCGTGACATGCTCTCGGCGGTGGCGCTGCTTGATGCGCTGAAGGCTGGCTGACATCTTCTTGCCAGCCGGCAAAGCGTCGGCTGGCGCTCAGGCCGCTCGACTCTTGTGCAGCCCGAGTCTTGTGCAAAATGTCAGTGTTGCTGCCCTACATTGCCTGTTTTTTGAGCACCCGCATTCGCCGCGCCGCCTGACATGGCGCGGTTGCTGCATTTTCGAGTTGGCACGGGGCTTGCTTCTTCTTGTGCGACACGCCGGGCGCCAATGGCCGGCTAGCGCGACACTGAGAGGACAGCATGACGAAGTACAAGCTCGAGTATATTTGGCTGGACGGATATTCTCCTGTGGCCAACCTTCGCGGTAAGACCCAGGTCAAGGAATACGCCGAATTCCCGAAGCTCGAGCAGCTTCCCTATTGGGGCTTTGACGGCAGCTCGACCATGCAGGCCGAAGGCAAGAGCTCGGACTGCGTCCTGAAGCCGGTCGCCGTTTATCCCGATCCGGCGCGCCTCAATGGCGTGCTCGTCATGTGCGAGGTCATGATGCCTGATGGCGTCACGCCGCATGCGTCGAACACCCGCGCCACCGTGCTTGACGACGACGGCGCCTGGTTCGGCTTCGAGCAGGAGTATTTCTTCTACAAGGACGGCCGTCCGCTCGGCTTCCCCGAGACCGGCTTCCCCGCGCCGCAGGGTGAGTACTACACTGGCGTCGGCTACAAGAACGTCGGCAACATCGCCCGCCAGATCGTCGAGGAACATCTCGACCTCTGCCTCGCCGCCGGCATCAACCACGAAGGCATCAATGCCGAGGTGGCCAAGGGCCAGTGGGAATTCCAGATTTTCGGCAAGGGCTCGAAGAAGGCTGCCGACGAGATGTGGCTGGCGCGCTACCTGCTGCAGCGCCTGACCGAGAAGTACGAGATCGACATCGAGTACCACTGCAAGCCGCTCGGCGACACCGACTGGAACGGCTCGGGCATGCACGCCAACTTCTCGACCTCCTACATGCGCGAACAGGGCGGCAAGGCCTATTTCGAAGCGCTGATGGGAGCTTTCGGCGAAGCTCGCGAAGATCACATCGCGGTCTATGGTCCAGACAACCACCTGCGCCTGACCGGCAAGCACGAGACGGCTTCGATCGACGTCTTCACCTGGGGCGTTGCCGATCGCGGTGCCTCGGTGCGCGTGCCGCACAGCTTCGTGCGTGACGACTATCGCGGCTACCTCGAAGACCGCCGCCCGAACTCGCAGGGCGACCCCTACCAGATCGCTTCGCAGATCCTGAAGACGATTTCGACGGTGCCGACCAGCTTCGAAAAGAAGGCCGCCGCGTAAGCGCGCTTCAGGCTGATGAACTGAAAAACCCGGGGGCGACCCCGGGTTTTCTTTATTCACGAGCAATGATCAGCGCAGCATCAGGCCGCGTAGCGCTTCAGTGCTGCCAATTCGTCCGCGGCGGGCTTGTGGCCGCGCAGATAAAGAGCGCAGGTCGTGCGCAGCATGGAAGCAAAGTTCGGGATCTCGCCATTGATCTCGATCGCCTCGTCATAGAGCTTCGAGATGAATTTTGGCGTCGTCAGATCCTGTGAGGCCGCGATCTCGTCGAGAAGATCCCAGAACGTTGCTTCCAGCTGGATGCTGGTCGAATGACCGGCGATCCTTATCGATCTGTTGATCTGGCGATAGCCCTTCGGATCCTGTCCGGCAAACACCTTGCACATGTCATTCCTCCCGGTGGCTTGCCCCTGCGCGTGGCGCAGGCGCTGGCGTCCAATGACCATCATCGGCCCAACGACGCGCCATCGCAACCGTGCTTTCGCCCCTGCGTAGCAAACTATGCCTAGGCAAGCGTGGTAACGGGCTGCCACCACTTGGGTTCGCACGAATTCATAATCCTCCTGTTCCAACTGCCAGGAGGGCGAATGGCCAAGGCAATACACTCGATGGTGCGTGTGCTCGACGAGGAGCGCTCGCTTTCATTCTATCGTACGGCCTTTGGCCTCGAGATCGCGGACCGCCTCGATTTCGAGACGTTCACGCTGATCTATCTTAGCAATCCGGAAACTGATTTCGAGGTCGAGCTCACCGTTAACAAGGGCAGGGCGGAGCCCTACGTCCTTGGCGATGGGTACGGCCATCTGGCCGTCTCCGTGGCGGATCTGGATGCCGAGCGCGCCCGGCTCGTCGCCGCCGGCCTCAACCCAAAAGACATCGTCGAATTCGCACCTGATGGAAAGCCGCTGGCCCGCTTCTTCTTCATCGAGGATCCCGACGGCTACAAGATCGAGGTTTTGCAACGCGGAGGCCGATTCAAGTGAGCAATTCGCGGCGAGGGAGCGCCGCGCCAGCCAAGCGCTGAACAGCGCGTAGCAAGCAAGGGAGGAAATCATGGTGACGATCTATCAAGGCAGGCCCGGCCTGACGCGGCGCGAACTGCTCAAGCGCGGCAGCGCCGCCGGCGCGCTGCTGATCATCAGTGGCTCTGCCGTGCTCAGTACCAGCGAAGCCTGGGGGCTCGAAAGCACGGCGCTCAAGCCGGAAACGATTGCGACGCTGATCCAGTTGGCGCGGGACATTTATCCGCACGATCAGGTTCCGGACAAATATTACGCCATTGCGATCAAGAGCCACGATGAACAGGCAGGCAAGGATGCGGCCCACAAGGAGCTGATCGAAAAAGGCATTGCCGACCTGGACCAGAAATCGGGTGCCGGCGGATACACCGGGCTAGGCTGGGAGGACGAGCGGGTGGCGATCCTGCGCCAGATCGAGGACACGCCGTTTTTCCAGGCGATCAGGGGCAGCCTCGTCGTCGGGCTCTACAACCAGAAGGAGGTGTGGCCAATCTTCGGCTATGAGGGCGAATCCTACTCCAAGGGCGGATACATCGCGCGCGGCTTCGACGACATCGAGTGGCTCTGATCCGGCCGTCGTCGCAAGCCCAGCATTTTCAGCATTCCCCGGGAGGAAATCATGCCTGCACCTTACGCTCTCAACGACGATAGCGTCGTCGTCATCATCGGCTCCGGCGCCGGCGGCGGCACGCTTGGTAACGAACTTGCCCAAAAGGGCATCGACGTCGTCATTCTCGAAGCCGGTCCGCGCATCGAATACGAGGACTTCATCAACGACGAATGGGATTCCTTTAGCCAACTGGCCTGGCTGGACAACCGCACGACTGGTGGTGGCTGGCGCGTCCACAAGGACTTTCCCAACCTGCCTGCCTGGATCGTCAAGGCGGTCGGCGGCACGACGACCCATTGGGCAGGCGCTTCGCTGCGCTTTCAGGAGCATGAGTTCAAGGGGCTGACGAACTACGGCAAGGTCGAAGGCGCCAATCTGCTGGACTGGCCGATCACGCTTGCCGATCTCGAGCCGTATTACGCCAAGGCCGAGGACAAGATGGGCGTGACCCGCACCAACGGCATCGAGGGCCTGCCCGGCAACAACAACTTCAAGGTGTTCAAGGCAGGCGCCGACAAGCTCGGTTACAAGGAGTGCCACACCGGCAACATGGCGATCAATTCGGCAGATCGCGACGGCCGCATGGGCTGCCAGCAGACCGGTTTCTGCTTCCAGGGCTGCAAATGGGGCGCCAAGTGGTCGACGCTCTACACTGAAATCCCCAAGGGCGAAGCCACCGGCAAGCTGGAGGTCAGGCCCAGCAGCCATGTGCTCAAGATCGAACATGACGACAGCGGCAAGGTGACGAGTGTCGTCTATGCCGACAAGGACGGCAAGCAGCAGAGCCAGAAGGCGCGCATCGTCTGCGTCGCCGGCAACTCCATCGAAAGCCCGCGGCTGCTGCTCAACTCGGCATCGTCGAAATTCCCCGATGGCCTTGCCAATTCGTCGGGGCAGGTCGGCAAGAACTATATGCGCCACACCACGGGATCGGTCTACGCGATCTTCGACAAGCCGGTGCATTTCTGGCGCGGCACGACCATGGCCGGCATCGTCCGGGACGAAGCGAAACACGATCCGTCACGCGGTTTCGTCGGCGGCTACGAGCTCGAAACCCTGGCGCTCGGCCTGCCGTTCATGGCGGCATTCCTCGACCCCGGCGGCTGGGGCCGCTCATTCACCACGGCGCTCGACCACTACGACAAGATGGCGGGCATGTGGATCGTCGGCGAGGACATGCCGCAGGAGCAGAACGCGGTGAAGCTGCATGGCGAACTGAAGGACAAATACGGCATGCCGATACCGGACGTCTGGTTCACCGATCATCCCAACGATGTCGCCATGCGCAACCATGCCTACAAGCAGGGCATGGCGATGTACGACGCTGTCGGCGCCACCCGCTCGTTCCCGACGCCGCCTTATCCGTCGACGCACAATCTCGGCACCAACCGCATGAGCGAAAAGGCATCGGACGGCGTGGTCAACAAATGGGGCCAGACCCACGACATCAAGAACCTGTTCGTCTCAGACGGCAGCCAGTTCACGACGGGTGCCGCGGAAAACCCGACACTCACCATCGTTACGCTCGCCATCCGCCAGGCCGACTACATCGCCGAACAGATGAGCGCCAAGAGCATCTGACGCATCGTTGGCAGCGCATCCTCCACGGCCAAAGTCGCCTGACTTGCCGTTCGCCAAACAAAAAAGCCCCGGATCGCTCCGGGGCTTTTTCGTATTATTTCTCGGTGCTTACACCGAGTAGTACATGTCGTATTCGACCGGGTGCGGGGTCATTTCGAAGCGCATGACCTCGGCCATCTTGAGCTCGATGAACGAGTCGATCTGGTCGTCGTCGAAGACGCCGCCGGCCTTGAGGAAGCCGCGGTCCTTGTCGAGGCTCTGCAGTGCTTCGCGAAGCGAGCCGCAGACGGTCGGGATCTTCTTGAGCTCCTTGGCCGGCAGGTCATAGAGATCCTTGTCCATCGGCTGGCCGGGATGGATCTTGTTCTTGATGCCGTCGAGGCCGGCCATCAGCAGCGCTGCGAAGCCGAGATAGGGGTTCGCGCCCGGATCGGGGAAGCGGACCTCGACGCGCTTGGCCTTCGGCGAGTTGCCGAATGGAATGCGGCAGGAGGCCGAGCGGTTGCGTGCCGAATAGGCGAGCAGAACCGGAGCTTCGTAGCCGGGGACCAGGCGCTTGTAGGAGTTGGTCAGCGGGTTGGTGAAGGCATTGACCGCCTTGGCGTGCTTGATGACGCCGCCGATGAAATAGAGGCAGCTTTCCGACAGGCCTGCGTACTCGTTGCCGGCGAAGGTCGGCTTGCCGTTCTTCCAGATCGACATGTGGACGTGCATGCCCGAGCCGTTGTCGCCGAAGATCGGCTTCGGCATGAAGGTCGAGGTCTTGCCATAGGCATTGGCGACCTGGTGCACGACATACTTGTAGATCAGCATCTTGTCGGCGTTGCGGACCAGCGTGTCGAACTTGATGCCGAGTTCGTGCTGGGCAGCCGCCACTTCGTGGTGGTGCTTTTCAACGCGCACGCCCATTTCGGACAGCACTGTCAGCATCTCGGAGCGCATGTCCTGGCAGCTGTCGATCGGCGGAACCGGGAAATAGCCGCCCTTGACGCGCGGACGGTGGCCGAGATTGCCGGTCTCGTAGTCGGTGTCGTCGTTGGACGGCAGTTCGGTCGAGTCGAGCTTGAAGCCGGTGTTGTAGGGATCGGCCTTGTACTTGACGTCGTCGAAGACGAAGAACTCGGCTTCCGGGCCAACGAAGATGGTGTCGCCGATGCCCTCGGCCTTGAGATAGGCCTCGGCCTTCTTGGCGGTGCCGCGCGGATCGCGGTTGTAGGCCTCGCCCGAAACCGGGTCGAGAATGTCGCACAGGATGACCATGGTCGACTGGGCAAAGAACGGATCCATGTGGATGGTGTCGATGTCGGGCATCAGCACCATGTCGGACTCGTTGATGGCCTTCCAGCCGGCGATCGACGAGCCGTCGAACATGACGCCGTCGGCGAACATCTCTTCTTCGACTTCGGCGATGTCCATGGTGACGTGATGGAGCTTGCCCTTGGGGTCGGTGAAGCGCAGGTCAACGAACTTAACGTCGTTGTCCTTGATCTGCTTCATTACGTCTGCGGCTGTCGTCATGTGATGTTTCCTGTCTGATGACGTTAAAACGAGAACTTATCGCGAGGTCAGATGGCGTCGATGCCGGTCTCGCCGGTGCGGATGCGCACGACTTCCTCGATGTTGGAGACAAAAATCTTGCCGTCGCCAATGCGGCCGGTCTGGGCCGCCTTGCGGATCGCCTCGATGGCCGCTTCGACCGATTCGTCGCCGAGCACGACCTCGATCTTCACCTTCGGCAGGAAGTCGACGACATATTCGGCGCCGCGATACAGCTCGGTGTGACCCTTCTGGCGGCCGAAACCCTTGGCTTCGGTGACGGTGATGCCCTGCAGGCCGGCTTCCTGGAGCGCTTCCTTCACTTCGTCGAGCTTGAACGGCTTGATGATCGCTTCGATTTTTTTCATGCGGATATGGCCTCCACTGCCGTAACTCAGGGGTGATACACCCACTTGCGCAACTTCAAGCACGAAGCGTGCCAAGTCGAGTGGCTGCGGCAACTTTGTTCGGTTTGCCTCGATGGCAGCCGCAGACGTGGCGATTGGAACCGATTTCCGCCGTTTGGTCGAGACGCGCACAAAAATTCATCGTTTTGGCGAAGTTTGTAGTGCACAAAAATGCGGCAAGCTGCCTGCGAATTGTGCGTGACTGAATTGAGGCGTCGCCGTTTGGGTCGAGCGCCTGCGGCGTGCTAACTCGGTAGCCAGGATTCATCCGGGATGACCGCCATGGCGTTTGAACTGCTGACCCCAGGTGAGATGGCCGAGGCCGACCGGCTGACGATCGCCGTCGGGCCGGTGGATGGCATCGGCCTGATGCGGCGGGCAGGCGGCGCCATCGCGGATCTCGTGCTGGCGCGCTATCCAGGCGCGCGAACCGTGCATGTGTTGTGCGGACCCGGCAACAATGGCGGCGACGGTTATGTCGTGGCGCGCCTGCTTGCCGAAAATGGCGTTGCCGTCGGGCTTTTTGCGACAGGCGCGCCGCGAGAAGGCAGCGATGCTGCGCTTGCCGCTGCCGAATGCCCCGTCGCGGCAGCGCCGTTGGCAGCCTTTGCGCCCGAAGCAGGGTCCATCGTCATCGATGCGCTCTTTGGCGCCGGGCTGTCCAAGCCGCTCGGTAGCGAGATTGTCCAGGCGATTGCGCGGACGGCGGCAGTGGGCGTGCCAGTCATCGCCGTCGATCTGCCGTCTGGCGTGTCGGGTGTCTCCGGTGACATCCTGGGCAGCGCCTTCCAGGCGACGCTGACCGTGACCTTCGCCCGCAAGAAGCCCGGCCATCTGCTTTTTCCCGGCCGGGCGCTGTGTGGTGAAATCGTCGTTGTCGATATTGGCATCACCGATGCCACCATTGCTGCCACCGGCGCACGCTGTTTCGAAAACGATCCCGCATGGTGGCGGCCGCATTTCCCTTCGCCGGCGAATGACGCCCACAAATACAGCCGTGGCCATGTCGGCGTCTTTTCCGGCGGGCCATCGGCCACGGGTGCTGCACGGCTGTCGGCGATGGCAGCAGCACGGGCAGGGGCAGGGGCGGTGACGGTGCTGTCGCCCGGAGCGGCGCTGGCTGCCAATGCGGCGCACCTGACCTCGATCATCCTGAGGCGTTCCGACACGCTGCAGGACACGCTGGCTTTCCTCGGTGCGCGCAAGCCAGAGGTGCTGGTCTATGGTCCCGGTCTAGGCCCCGAACCCGAGGTCGGGCGTTTCGCGCTCGAACTGATGTCGGTCGCCGACGGCCGCTTCGGCGCGCTGGTGCTCGATGCCGATGGCATCACCTCGCTGTCGCATCGGCGCGCAGCGTTCTTCGAGGCGCGAAAGCGGCCGAATGCGCCGGCGCTGGTGCTGACACCGCATCATGGCGAGTTCGGCAGGTTGTTTCCCGAGATCGCGGCCGATGCTTCGCTGTCCAAGCTCGAGCAGGCGCGGGCGGCGGCAAGGCGGGCCCACGCGATCGTTATCTACAAGGGCCCCGATACTGTGATCGCCGCGCCCGATGGGCGGGCTGCGGTCAATACAAACGGCACGCCGCTGCTCGCCACCGCAGGCTCCGGCGACGTGCTGTCGGGCATCGTTGCGGCCTTGCTGGCGCAGCGGATGCCGGCTTTCGAAGCCGCCTGCGCGGCGGTGTGGATGCATGCCGAGGCGGCACGGCGGTTCGGGCCCGGCCTGATCGCCGAAGATTTGCCGCTGGCGCTGAGGGAGGTCGTGGCCGAGTTGGGTAGGTGAGGGCTTTGCTCATTTCGTCCATTCCTATGTCCCTCCGTTTTGAGGGGCAGCGCGGTCGTCATCCCGAGCGAGCGTAGCGATATCCGGACCCATTGAGGAGCGCGGCCGGGGTCTGGGTGCGTGTGCCGCTCATGACGGGTGTCAGGACGAGGACCCGGCCGTGCTCGACGATGGTCCAGTCAATGGGTGCCGGATGACCTACGCTGCGCTCCGGTTTCCGGGATGACGGCGTTTGGTGCGTGCCGAGTTGGCGTGTGCCAAGCTTATTCACTGCCACGCTCGCTTTCGCGCCTGGCCATTGTCAAAGAACGCTCCCGTTTCAGGGAGAAGGTTCGGGAAGCGGGGCGCGAGGCCGAGCCTGCCGAATGATAAGTGATGGCGCGAACCTCGCGCCCCGCCGGCGATTTCTGTTTCCGCCCGTTCCGCTTCCGCAGGCATGGCATTTGCGCCTTGCCCACCCTAGCGCATCGTCCAGCGCACCCCGGGCGTAGTCCCGGGAGGGGAACCTTTTGGCGGAACCTCCCCGGGCGACGAGCTACGTTGGCTCGCCGCCGGAGGCGCCGGTCCCTCCCCGCACAATCACCGTCGCGACCGGCGTTCCCGCGGGAGGAACTGGAGGGGATTGTACGGGAGGTGGAGAGGGCGTGGAGAAATGGCAGCGGCTATCCACGGGGGGTGGTGACAGATGGTGACACGGTGAGTTGCCGTTACTGTGCTCTACGAAGCAAATCTCGTAGGCCGAGCTCTGTCGCACCCCCCTCTGCCCTGCCGGCGTTCGATGCTCGAAAAGCCAAGCAATTGGCTTTTCGTCCGCTTCGCGGACCGCATCTCACCCCCCCCCACAAGGAGGGAGATTAGTCTCGTCGCCGGCGGCGCCCATTCTGCAAGATTGCTGGGAACTCCCTTGTAACATCAGCTATTGGGCGAGGCGCTGATGACGGCGTGATCTCCCTCCTTGTGGGGGAGATGGCCGGCAGGCCAGAGGGGGGTGGGAAGGAATGAAACATGGAAGGTTGGCTGATGGTAGGCAGCACGAATGCAGATTTGCCCGGCCAACAAATCTGCCTGACCGTGGAAAACCTCTCCACGCCCAGCAAAGCGCCGAGCGTGGAGACCTCGGCGCTCAGGCGTTGGTGCCGCCGTCGATGGTCAGCGCAGCGCCGGTGACGAAGCGGGCTTGCGGGCCGGCGAGCCAGGTTACAAGGCCGGCGATGTCGTCGGGCGAGCCGAATTGCGGGATCGCCATCAGGCTGCGCTGGTAGTCGGCGACATCGCCTTCGGCGGGGTTCATGTCGGTTTCGGTCGAACCGGGATGGACGACGTTGACGGTGATGCCGCGCGGGCCGAGGTCGCGCGCCAGGCCCTTGGTCAGGCCGACAAGCGCTGCCTTGCTGGCCGAATAGAGTGCGATGCCCTCGAAGGGCACGCGGTCGGCAAGGTTGCTGCCGATCGAGATGATCCGGCCGCCGTCATGCATGACGCCGGCGGCTGCCTTCGAGGCAATGAAGGGCGCGCGGAAGTTGACCGACATCACCTCGTCGAGCTGTTCGAGCGACACCGTGTCGATGGTGCCGGCGTGCCAGATGCCGGCGCTGTTGACCAGGATGTCAAGGCGCCCGAAGGCTGCGATGGTGGCAGTGACGGCCGCCTCGACAGCTTCGGCGTCGGCATTGTCGGCCTGGATCGCCAGTCCGCGCCGGCCAAGCGCGTCGATCTGCCCGACGACGGTGTCGGCCTTTTCCGCCGAGCGGACATAGGTCAGGGCGACGTCGGCGCCTGATGTGGCGAGCTGGATTGCGATGGCAGCACCGATACCGCGGCTGCCGCCGGTGACGAGCGCGACCTTGCCTCGCAGCTCGAGTTGGGAGAGTTCGTGGCCTGCACTTTGGCGGGCGAGCGCGTCACCGCCGAGCTCGGCTCGGGAGGGGCCGCTACCGCCGAGTTCGAGCCCCGAGACTTCTTTCGTATCGTTGTGGGAGGGCATGATTTGTCTTTCTGTATTGATCGATACAAAACAGATGGCACTCTTGCCTGATAGCGTCAAGGGTATTATGTATCGATCATAACAGAAAGGTTCTTGATGTCTCAGAAGGGCCGTCCGCGCAGCTTCGACCGCGACGCAGCCTTGCGGCAGGCGATGCGGGTGTTCTGGAAAAAGGGCTATGACGGGGCGTCGCTGGCGGATCTGACGACGGCGATGGGCATCAGTTCGCCGAGCCTGTATGCCGCCTTCGGCAGCAAGGAGGCGTTGTTTCGCGAGGCTGTCGATCTCTACGGCGCAACCGAAGGTTTTGAGATCTGGGGCGCCTTCGAGCGCCCCGGCAGCGTCAGGGATGCGATCGCCGATTTCCTGCGCGCTTCGGCACGTGCCTTCAGCGAACCGGGCGATCCCAAGGGCTGCCTGATCGTGCTGGGCGCTCTCAATGTCAGCGAGACCAATGCCGAGGTGTTCCGTGATCTCAGTGAACGGCGCATGTCGAGTGCACGCGACCTGGCCGGCCGGCTGAAAAAGGCAGTGACCGAGGGCGAGTTGCCCGAAACTGCCGATTGCGATTCCATTTCAGCGTTTTACCTCGCCGTGCAGCAGGGCATGTCGGTGCAGGCACGCGATGGCGCCTCGCGCGAGGCGCTGCTGGCGGTCGCCGACGGCGCGATGGCCGCCTGGGGGCCGCTTGTGGCAGGCTCCGGACGCAGCGCCGGAGCCTCATAGGCCTTTTGCTTTGGCAATTCCGGCCGGAAACCGCGGCACACTTTTCCTGGAATTGCTTAGCCGTTGATCCGGTTCATGAAGGCCATGGCGCCGAAGGGCGCGCGAATCTTGCCCTCGGTGATGAAGTAGACGAACACGTCGCGCGGCTTGGCTGGCGCCTCGGTGCCGGGATCGGCGCGGGGCAGGTCGGCGGGGGTACCGCCTGATGCCCAGACCTTAGCGCGCTCGCTCCACGCGTCGAGCGCTTCCGAGGTGTAGCAATCGTGATTGTCGTCGCTGCCGGTCTGCAGGCGCGCATAGACGAAGTCGCCGGTGACGTCAGCGATCGCCGGATATTTGGCGTGGTCGGCGTAGACGATGGCGACGTCGTGCTTCCTGGCAAGCGCGGCGAATTCCGGGACGACGAAGGAATCGTGCCGCACCTCGACCGCGTGGCGCAGTTTCACGCCGTCCTGCTTTTCCGGCAGAAGCTTGAGGAAGGCGCCGAAATCGTCCTCGTCGAACTTCTTGGTCGGCGCGAACTGCCACAGGATCGGCCCGAGCTTGTCGCCGAGCGCGGCAACGCCGGAGCCCAGGAACCGCATCATCGATTCGCCGGCCTCGCCGAGCACACGGCGATTGGTGACGAAGCGGTTGCCCTTGAGCGCGTAGACGAAACCATCAGGGGCCTCGCTGGCCCATTTCATGAAGGTCGGTTCCTTGAACGACGAATAATAGGTGCCGTTGACCTCGATCGTCGGCACGTGGCTGCTGGCGAACTGCAACTGCTTCGCCTTGGACAGCTTTTCGGGATAGAACGTGCCTTCCCAGGGCTCGAACGTCCAGCCGCCCATGCCTGCCCGGATGTTTCCACTCATCGACCTACCCCTTGCTGCGTCAGTGCGGTCTTTTCTAGCCGAAGGTGCAGGTGCGTCAAAGCCGCGAACAATGGTCCAAGGGAAGCATACTGACAGCAACATGGCCAAAGCCGAGGCCGGCAGGCAAGGTATCGCACCTGACAGGCGCCTGGCGCGACGGGAGACCCGGGCGTGGGCGCATTTCGCCAAACCACCACGCAACAATCGCGCGGAGCGTGGCGTTCGTCACTGTGCCGGAGGCGATCCTATTGCGGGGTCTTGGGGTCCATCGGGGGCAGCGAAAATGTGCCTTCCTCGCGCACCGCGGCGACGCCGTCGATGCCGCGCAGCTGCTCGATCAGCTTGTCGTCGAGCTTGCCGGTGATGGTGCGCAGGCCACGCATGACTTTTTCGACGCGCAGGCCGCCTTTCTCGACGGCATCCTGGACGGATTCGAAGCTGTGGCCATGCTTGGTGTCGACAAGCACCAGGACATTCCGTGCAGCCATGATCATCCGTCCTCATGAATTCTCGAACGGCATTATATGGCGCGGGCTTTGCGCAAGTCCACAATCACAGGCTGTAGCTCGCGCCCGCTCAGGGCGCGATGACGAGGCCTTTGCCGACGTCGCGGTCGGGCAGGCCGATGTTCTGCGCGGCGCGCTCGAGCGCCTCCCATAGTGCCTTGCCGCGCAGGCTCTTGTCGGACTGGGCGAGCAGGGCGGCGATGCCGGCGACATGCGGCGTTGCCATCGAGGTGCCGGACAGGCGCTCGTAGCGGCGCGGCATCGGGAAGGCGGAGAAGATGTCGACGCCGGGACCGGCGATGCTGACGGTGCCGCCGGGTGGAATGAGCCCGCCGCAGGAGAAATTGGCGATCTTGAATTTTGCGTCGATGGCGCCGACCGCCATGATCGTCTCGCAATTGGCCGGCGAGTTGACCGGTTGGATGGTGCTGTACTGGCGCCAGCTGTCGTTGCCGGCGGCGGCGATGATCAGCGATCCCTTTTCCAGCGCGTATTCGCCGGCGTTTTCATAAAACGGATCGGGTGGCTCGTCCGGCAGGACCGGGCGGCCGAGCGACATCGAGATGACCTCGCAGCCGCTGTCGACCGCCCATTCGATGCCGGCGAGCACCCAGCCCTCCTGGCCGGAGCCGGCATTGTTGAGCACCTTGCCGACATAGATGTCGGCCTCGTGGGCGATGCCATAGCGGATCTGGCCGGCAGGCGCGCGCGGGCCACAGGCGGTGCCGATGCAGTGGGTGCCGTGGCCCTGGGCGTCCTGCACCGAGGCATCGTCGGGCACGAAGGATTGCTGGACGATGGTGCGGCCGGAAAAATCGGGATGGGTGAGGTCGAAGCCGGTGTCGAGCACGGCGACCTTGATGCCGGCGCCACTGTAGGCCGAGAGTTCGGCCCGCGTGCAGGCGAGGCCCCAGGTCGCGGCCGACTGGGCCGAGATCGCCGTTGGCAGGCCGGTGACAGGCGGTGGGCTGACCGGTGGGGCAACGAAGCTGGCTTTCAGCGAGGGCACGGGGCCTTCCCGGACCGCCTGATCGGCCAGCAGGGCAAGGCCGTCGCGGACCCAGGCGGCGTGGCGGTCGTTCCAGCTGCTCAGTGCCCGCAGCCAGAATTCGGGCCGGGCGAGGCGTACGTGCTTGTCGGCGTTGAGATTGGCGGTGGCGACCGCCATCGCGCTGCCGGGCTGCGTTGCAACCACGGCGATGCCGATCCTGTCGAGATTGAGCACGCCAGATTCAGCGAAGGCATCGACCATGCGCGAATCCAGCGTGTTGAAGTCGCTGGAGTGGGCGACGTTCTTGAGGCCGAGCGTGTTGGAAACCAGCCTGTCGACCTGCCTGGGTTTCTGCCCAGGCTGGAACATCACCAGCAAATTGCCGGTTGGCTGTGGCGCCAAGGTCGTGGCTGTGCTCGTCATCGATCCCTCCCCAGATCATGCATTGCAATTTTTGCGAGCATAATCTGAAAACTAATCAATCACCAGATGCAATCCTGGTGGCGAGTGCAACTGATCGGCGAAGCGGCTACTCCGCCGCCTCCTGCTTGCCGCGCGGGCGGCGCTCCAGCAGTTCCTTGAGGAACTGGCCGGTGTAGCTGCGCGGTTCGGCGACGATGTCTTCAGGCCGGCCGGAGGCGACGAGTTCGCCGCCGCCGTCGCCGCCCTCGGGGCCGAGGTCGAGCACCCAGTCGGCGGTCTTGATCACCTCGAGATTGTGCTCGATGACGATCACCGTGTTGCCTTGGTCAACGAGTTCATGCAGCACCTCGAGCAGCTTGGCGACGTCGTGGAAGTGCAGGCCGGTGGTCGGTTCGTCCAGGATGTAGAGCGTCTTGCCAGTGGCCTTGCGCGACAGCTCCTTGGCGAGCTTGATGCGCTGGGCTTCGCCGCCGGACAGCGTGTTGGCCTGCTGGCCGATATGGATGTAGCCGAGGCCGACCTGGTTGAGCGTCATCAGCTTGTCGCGCACCACCGGAACGGCGGCGAAGAACTCGACGCCTTCCTCGACCGTCATGTCGAGCACGTCGGCGATCGACTTGCCCTTGAACAGCACGTCGAGGGTTTCGCGGTTGTAGCGCTTGCCGTGGCAGACGTCGCAGGTGACGTAAACGTCGGGCAGGAAGTGCATCTCGATCTTGATGACGCCGTCGCCCTGGCAGGCTTCGCAGCGGCCGCCCTTGACGTTGAAGGAGAAGCGGCCCGGCTGGTAGCCGCGCGCCTTGGACTCCGGCAGGCCGGCGAACCAGTCGCGGATCGGCGTGAACGCGCCGGTGTAGGTCGCCGGGTTGGAACGCGGGGTGCGGCCGATGGGCGACTGGTCGATGTCGATGACCTTGTCGAGGAATTCGAGGCCCTCGATGCGGTCGTGCTCGGCCGGATGCTCGCGCGAGCCCATGATGCGGCGCGACGCCGCCTTGAACAGCGTCTCGATCAGGAAGGTCGACTTGCCGCCGCCCGACACGCCTGTCACGGCGGTGAAGGTGCCGAGCGGGATCTCGGCGGTGACGTCCTTCAGATTGTTGCCACGCGCGCCGACGACCTTGATGCGCTTGTTTTTCTTCAGTTCGCGGCGCTGGGACGGGATCGCGATCTCGAGCTCGCCCGACAGGTACTTGCCGGTGATCGAGTTCGGATTGGCCATGACCTGCTGCGGCGTGCCTTCGGCGATGATGCTGCCGCCATGGATGCCGGCGGCCGGGCCCATGTCGACGACATAGTCGGCGGTGAGGATCGCGTCCTCGTCATGCTCGACGACGATGACGGTGTTGCCGATGTCCCTGAGGTGGCGCAGCGTGTCGAGCAGGCGGGCATTGTCGCGCTGGTGCAGGCCGATCGACGGCTCGTCGAGCACGTAGAGCACGCCGGTCAGTCCAGAGCCGATCTGCGACGCCAGCCGGATGCGTTGGCTTTCGCCGCCAGAAAGCGTGCCGGAGTTGCGCGACAGCGTCAGATATTCGAGGCCGACATCGTTGAGGAAGCGCAGGCGCTCGCGGATTTCCTTGAGCACGCGCACGGCGATCTCGTTCTGCTTGTCGTTGAGCAGGGCCGGCAGTTCCTCGAACCAGGCATTGGCCTTGCGGATCGACTGTTCGGTGACTTCGCCGATGTGCTTGCCGCCGACCTTGACCGCCAGCGATTCCGGCTTGAGCCGGTAGCCGGCGCAGGTCGGGCAGGGCGTGGCCGACATGAAGCGCTCGATCTCCTCGCGCATCCAGGCGGATTCGGTCTCTTTCCAGCGCCGCTCGAGATTGGGGATCACGCCCTCGAAGGTCTTGGTCGTCTTGTAGGAGCGCAGGCCGTCGTCATAGTTGAAGGTGATTTCCTTCGAACCGGTGCCGCGCAGGATGGCTTCCTGCGCTTCCGCCGAAAGGTCGCGCCAGCGGTCGCCGATCTTGAAGCCGTAGACCTTGCCAAGGGCTTCCAGCGTCTGGGTGTAATAGGGCGAAGTCGACTTGGCCCAGGGTGCTACGGCACCCTCGCGCAGCGAGACATGGTCTTCCGGCACGATCAGTGCCGGGTCGATGGCGCGCTGGTTGCCGAGGCCGTCGCAGGCCGGGCAGGCGCCGAACGGATTGTTGAAGGAAAACAGCCGCGGTTCGATCTCGGGAATGGTGAAACCCGACACCGGACAGGCGAATTTCTCCGAGAAAAGAATGCGTTCGTGAGTTTCGTTCGCGGACTTGTTGACCGAGTCTGCGCCGGTCTGGCTGGCGTCGAGCGGCTTGTCGGCGAATTCGGCGACGGCAAGGCCCTCGGCCAGCTTGAGCGCGGTCTCGATCGAATCCGCCAGACGCGTGGCGAGATCGGGGCGGACGACGATGCGGTCGACGACGACGTCGATGTCGTGCTTGTACTTCTTGTCGAGTACCGGCGCTTCGCCGATCTCGTAGAAGGCGCCGTCGATCTTGACGCGCTGAAAGCCTTTTTTCTGAAGCTCGGCGAGCTCCTTCTTGTATTCGCCCTTACGGCCGCGAACGATGGGCGCCAGGATGAACAGGCGGGTGCCTTCGTCGACCGCAAGCACGCGATCGACCATCTGCGACACCGTCTGGCTCTCGATAGGCAGGCCGGTGGCAGGCGAATAGGGCACGCCGACACGCGCGAAAAGCAGGCGCATGTAGTCGTAGATTTCGGTGACGGTGCCGACTGTCGAGCGCGGGTTCTTCGACGTCGTCTTCTGCTCGATCGAGATCGCCGGCGACAGGCCGTCGATCTGGTCGACGTCGGGCTTCTGCATCATCTCGAGGAACTGGCGGGCATAGGCCGACAGGCTCTCGACATAGCGGCGCTGGCCCTCGGCGTAGATGGTGTCGAAGGCGAGCGACGACTTGCCCGAGCCGGACAGGCCGGTCATGACAATCAGCTTGTCGCGCGGCAGGTCGAGATCGACGTTCTTGAGATTGTGCTCGCGCGCACCGCGAATGGAAATGTACTTGTGATCGGCCATTGCCGCGCCGCCGCCTCAAATCTGGAATTGCGTGGAGTGGCGGGTTAGCCCGGCCATCCCCTCATGTAGGTGTTTTCGCCGCCCGTTCGAGAGGCGCCGTAACCAAATGCGTTTAAGCGCCTTTGGCGCGCAGGGGCAAGTGGAAAGAACAAAGACCGAACGCCCTCCTGACAACGTTATGGCAGGAGCATCGCATGAATCCGAAGTCTCGAAACCGGCCGTCGATCACATTTTTCCCCTCTAACAATGTTGTGGTTGACGTGGCCGAATCAGGGATGCAGAGTGCAGGTGTCACCTGAGGCCGAGCCTCCCTTGAGGGCTCCTCACCATGCTACGGTCGGTCTGCGAGACGCCGCAGACACGCGAGTTGAGCAGCAGGTGAACACATGGCGCAACTGACGAAGGAGCTAGGCATGACTCCACCGGACAGTCCCAAAGGGTTCCGCTAACAAGACGGAACCACAGCAGGCGCAGGTGCCTGGCTTTCCCCTAGTGAAAAGCCTCATGCAAACCCCGACCTGTTGATCCCCCGACAATTTGAAACCATTGGTCGGATCGTTGGCGCCAAGCCACGAAGCATCCGAGAGAGCAAGCCGGTAAACCACTCCCGGCAGTCAAGGGTATAACCCGACACAAGGCCCCGTGCGCTCCTGGGAGCGGCGGGGCCATATTTTTGGCTTCTTGGCCACGAGCCGTATCCGGCATTGCCCGCCATGCGATGCAAGGTTGCAGAACTCCCTCTTGTACAATCGCTCGATCATTCCGACCTAGCATCCAGAGCCGCGCCAGCGCGGCCGAGCGGGGAGACGATCGTGACTGTGAATCAGACCAGGCTGATCGGACTGCTGGGCGGCATGAGCTGGGAGTCCAGCGCGCTTTACTACCGGCTGATCAACCAAGCGGCGCATGCAAGGATGGGCGGGCACCACAATGCGCGCTCGCTGATGTTCACGCTCGATTTCGACGAACTGAACCGGCTTGCCGCCGCGGGCAACTGGAAGCAGGTCGCGGCGGTGGTTTCGGAGGCGGCGCACAGCCTGGAAAAAGCCGGCGCCGCCTTCGCCATGCTGACGGCGGTGACGCCGCACACGGTTGCCGACCAGGTCGCCGGCGCGATCGGCATTCCGCTGCTGCACATCGCCGACCCGACCGGCGCGGCGATCCGTGCCGCCGGCCTTTCACGGGTCGGCCTGCTGGGCACGCGCTATACGATGGAACTCGGCTTCTTCGCCGAGCGCCTGCAGCAGCGGTTCGGCATCGAGGTGATCGTGCCGCCGGAGGAGCAGCGCACGGCGCTGCACCGGATCATCATCGATGAGCTGACACTTGGCGTGGTGAGGCCGGAGTCGGCTGATGTCTTGCTGCGGCTTGCCAGCGATCTCGGCGCGCGCGGCGCGCAAGCCGTCGTGGTTGCCTGCACAGAGCTGCCGCTGCTGCTGGATATGGACGCATATCCGATGCCGGCGTTTGACGTGGTGAAGCTGCATGCCGAGGCGGCGGTGGAGTTGGCGCTGGAGTGAGGGCGGCTGTCGTTACGTCGAAAATCGATGACTCAGCTAACTACCTGCTGGATTGGCTACCGATGACCGCAGGTCCGTAAGCTCCCAGCTCAACGGCCACCCGTGATTGAGAACTCGAGGCCGTCGACATGTTGGTCTACAAAGAGCCGAGTGCCGTCCTCGAAGAGCACGACCAATACGCCTGGCTTGGGCCGGTTGATGGACGTTACCGTTTTGCCTTGAAGAAGTTCGTTCATCCGGGCTGCTTCGTCCTTCAGCTCCTCGGAGGTAGTTGCAATGATGGGCACGTTCTTTGCTCCGTTGGTAAGTCTTTTGATTGCGAGCGCAGCCTGCAAGTTTCAAGTAAGCAAGCCGGTAGTTCGTCAGCTTCATAGGCTGGAGGTTTGAGGTTCAAATCCTGCCTCACTAGGAAGGGTTGCCAAAGGCAAACATGAGAACAACCTGTAGAGCAAAGGCGACGATGAACGTCGTGGTGCTACGCTCGTAGAGCATTCGCTCCCATGCGAACTTTGGGTCAACCCACATCTGGTCAATTCGGGATTGTCGTTGCCGTAAGCTTTGGTGCCAGCTTAGGCCTTGGTTCTCGTCCGATTCGTCAAGCCGATCAGCTTGCGTGGTAACCTTGGTCATCGCCCAGAAAGCTAAGACAAAAGACCCAAAGAGAACGGCAAAAAGAACGATTGACGGCACAATCAGATAAGGATTGGCTGCCCACGCGTAGCTCATCGGCCTATTACCTTGTCAGTCTAAACTGGCCTAAGCCGTCGACAGCTATTCGCGCTCCGACCCGCACTTCGGGCGGTTGCCTTGACTATGGCTGTTGCCAACTAGGCAAGTCGAAATCTTCCCGAGATCGCCAGAACCGTCCGCTCCGGCTCCAGATAGCATTTGGCATCATCCTGAAAGCCTTGAAACGGGATTCCGATGACAGGTTGGCTAACTCTTCGCGCCGATAGGTTTCGCTAGATGCCTTACACCCGCCAGATTCTACTAGCCGGCGCTACCCAGGCGCGGCGACACCGAGGATGACTGCGATCAGCACCAGAAGCGGGCCCATCCACTTGAACTGGCGCACGAGGTTGCCGAGCCATGGCTGGTTGGGTGGTACCGGCAGGTCGACATAGCCGAAGCCGACAGCCGTCATCCAGGCGCCGGCGCAGAGCATGATGAACTCGTCGATATAGGCGGCGATCAAAGGGGGCCTCCCCAGCGCGTTGCAGTGTTCCTGTCAGGACGATGGCCGTAGTTTTCGCGGATGGACGCCGGGGCTGCAAGCCGGTGCCATTGGTCTCCTGCCAAATCGGCTTCAACCCGCTGACCGACCCGCGCGTGATTTGGCAACGTGCTGGGCTCGGGCGGCGTGCGCGAGCTTCTATGGCTCGAGCGCACCGAGAAATACGCCGAAAAATTCCTCGACCACCAGCTGACCACCAGCCGCTCAATCCCGGCGATTCGATCATCATCTACGGCCATAGCGGCCGCAATGCCTCGGCCATCGACGCTGCGCTCCATGCCAAGAAGCGCGGACTGTTCGTCGTCGCCATCACCAGCAAGAACAATCTCGACAAGCCGGCGCGACAAGAATTCGGGCGAACGGCTGACGGATGCCGCCGACGTCGTCATCGACACGACCTCGCCGATCGAGGATGCGATCGTGCCGGTGAAGGGCTGGAGCCGCCCGGCGGCCGGTTCTTCGACAGTGCTCGCGATGATCATGACGCCTGATCGCGCGCGCGACGCAAAAGCTTGCCGACCGCGGCATCGAATTGCCGACCTTCGCCTCGCCGACAATCGAGGGTGTGACGCTGCACGACACCGACGTGATCTACGGCATCTACCGCGAGACGATGATCGAGGCGCAGCGCAAGCAGCTCGACTTCTTCAAGCGGCGGATGCGGGGCGACGCGTAACCACTGTTCGTGACACCAAAAAGCTGGCGGGCCGTCCGGACGGGCGGCCCGCTTGCATTCGGCACGAGGCCTCTTGCCATTTTTTGCCATTCACGTTAGAACAAAATAAGAACAAAAATGACTTGTGGACGGCACCAGCTTTTCCGCCGGCAGGGGGCGCGGGCCAAGGGTGCTATGGGCTAGTGTGCGCCCTCACATTTTCTTGGAATTTGGTTTCGGACGAGCGCGGAGCGGTGTCATGGCAGGTAGCGTCAACAAGGTCATTCTGGTCGGCAATCTGGGCGCTGACCCTGAAATCCGCCGGCTCAACTCGGGCGAGCCGGTCGTCAACCTGAGGATCGCGACCTCGGAAAGCTGGCGCGACAAGAATTCGGGCGAGCGCAAGGAAAAGACCGAATGGCACCAGGTCGTCATCTTCAATGACAACCTGGCCAAGGTCGCCGAACAGTACCTGAAGAAGGGCATGAAGGTTTACATCGAAGGCCAGCTCCAGACCCGCAAGTGGGAAAAGGACGGCATCGAGCGCTACACCACCGAAATCGTGCTGCAGAAATTCCGTGGCGAGCTGCAGATGCTCGACGCGCGCGGCCAGGGCGGCGACGCCGGCTACAGCGGTGGCGGCGGTGGCCAGGTCGGTTATGGCGGCGGCGGTGGTCGTTCCGACTTCGGCCAGTCGAGCCCGACCGACAGCTACGGCGGCGGCAACCGTGGTGGCTCGGGCGGCGGTGGTCGCAGCGGCGGCCAAGGTGGCGGAATGGGTGGCGGCGGTTCGCGCGACCTCGACGACGAAATTCCGTTCTGATTGACACAGGGCGGGCAGGCGGGCATTCGACATTGTCGAACGCTGGCCTGGGCGTCGTTTCCAAGAAGGTTGTTCAGTTTCTTGAATGGGCTGATGCCTCCGAGGGCCGAGTGTGGGCGTGCCAGGTTGTCGTTGACTGCTCAATGGTGAATGGCCTTGGCGCGTTCGTTCGATGAGGCGTATGGCCTGGCATAGGCCCATTCACGCAGCGAAGTCTGGATGAAGCGCTCGGCCTTGCCGTTGGTGCGGCGGGGCATAGGGCCTTGTGCGGATGTGTCGGGCACCGGCACCTTGGAGTGCCTGGGCGAACAGTTTGGAGCGATAAGCCGAGCCGTTGTCGGTCATCACCCGCTCACCCCTGGCGCCCAGCCTGGCGTACCAGGCCAGTGCCCGGTTGAGGAAACTGGCGGCATCTTCCCGGCCAGGCTTGGCAGCAGTTCGACATAGGCGAGGCGCGAGGCATCGTCGATGGCGACATGCAGGTGTTCATAGCCGATGCCTCGGGCGCGATGCTGGCCTGTGATCCGGTGGCCAACGCCGTCGATGCGGCCCAGGGCCTTGATGTCGACATGGATCAGTTCGCCCGGCCGCTGGCGTTCGTAGCGCAGCACCGGGGGCGGGGATCGAGCCGGGCCAGCCGGTTCAGTCCCAGCCGGCGCAGCACCATGCCCATCGTCGAGCGCGCCAGGCCCAAGGACCGGGCAATCGCCGGCCCCGTCATGCGCTGGCGCCGCAACTGCTCGATCCGCGACACAGAGATTCAGGCAGCGGATAGGTTGCGGGTTCGGTGCGAGTCGCTCCGGGGAAAGGACTGGGTCGCCGATGAGTGTGCCCGAGAACAAGTCTGAACTGCTCGAGGCGATCGAGGAAAGCTTCGACAGGCTGTGGCGCGAGCTGGCAGCGGTGCCGGAAGGTTTGACGCGCGAAACCACACTTGAAGGGCATGCCAAGGGCACGGTCATGAGCGTGCACGATCTTGTCAGCTATCTGGTCGGCTGGAGCGAGCTGGTGCTGAAGTGGCACCAGCGGCGCCGCGCCGGGCTATCAATCGATTTGCCAGAGACCGGCTACAAGTGGAACGAACTCGGCAGGCTGGCGAGCAAATTCTACTTCGATCATGCGGAGCTGTCCTGGCCGGCCTTGCTCGAGCGGCTGGCCGATGCCAAGGCGCGGATCGTGGTGCTGGTCGAGGGCTACTCGGATGCCGAACTCTATGGCGCGCCATGGTATGAAAAATACACGATGGGGCGGATGATCCAGTTCAACACCTCTTCGCCCCTTGCGAATGCGCGCGGCCGGTTGCGCAAGTGGAAGAAGGCCAAGGGCCTAGGCTGATTGCGGGGGCAGGGCGGCTTCATGAGCCGCCGCGCCTTACATCGCCATCAGCGCCTTAATGCCGTCGGCGACGAACTGGACGGCAAGGGCTGCGAGGATGACGCCGAGCAGGCGGGTGAGGATCGAACGGCCGGTCTGGCCAAGGAACTGGTCGATGCGCTCGGCAAGGATGAACACCAGATAGGTCAGGGCAAGACACGCCAGGATGATCAGCACAAGGGCTGCCTGGCCGGCCCAGCCCTGGAACGAGCCTGACAAAAGCACGGTGGCCGAGATGGCGCCGGGGCCGGCGATCAGGGGAATGGCGAGCGGGAAGGCGGCGATGTTGTGGATGTGGTCGCGGGTGATCGCGACGTCGGAGATCTTCTCCTTGCGGTCCTGGCGCTTTTCGAAAACCATCTCGAAGGCGATGAAGAACAGCAAGAAACCGCCGGCGACGCGGAAGGCCGGCAAGGTGATGCCGAAGACGGTGAGGATGGCCGCGCCCGCAACCGCGAAGACGGCAAGCACGATGAAGGCGATGATGCTGGCGCGCATCGACACCTGCAGGCGCTGCTCGCGGTTCATGCCGCGGGTGACGGCGAGAAACAGCGGCGCCAGGCCGGGCGGGTCGATGGTCACGAGGATGGTGACGAAGGCATTGAAAACACTGTCGAAAAACGGCATCCGATGTCTCCCCGGCGGATGCAGGCTAACCCGAGGCGGGCCGCAACGCCAGAGCCCTTGCGCATGATTGCCGCGTCATGCGCGCGCAAAGGGCGGCACAGCCGCCGGACAGACTGTCGCGGATCAGGAGGTGGCGCCTATCCTCTTGATATCTAGCGAAAAATCAGCGTTGGAAAAGCGCGGCCAGAATTGGTCAATTGCAGGTCGTTCCTATATAAGAGGCAAATGATTCCCAACATGCGTGATCAGAGTTGACCGACCAGAAATCACCGCGCGGACCTGACGGTCCCTCCGGCATCGAGCCGATTTCCATCATCGAGGAGATGCAGCGCTCCTATCTCGATTACGCGATGAGCGTGATCGTGAGCCGCGCGCTGCCCGACGTGCGCGACGGCATGAAGCCGGTGCATCGCCGCATCCTTTTTGCCTCGCATGAGAGCGGCTACCACTGGAACCGCAAATATGTGAAGTCGGCGCGCCCCGTCGCCGACGTGATGGGTAAATATCACCCGCACGGCGACGCCTCGATCTATGACGCCCTTGTGCGCATGGCACAGGACTGGTCGATGAGCGTGCCGCTGATCGACGGCCAGGGCAATTTCGGCTCGATCGACGGCGATCCGCCCGCAGCGATGCGCTACACCGAAGCGCGCCTGACCAAGGTGGCGCACGAGCTGCTCGAGGACATCGACAAGGATACCGTCGATTTCCAGGACACATATGACGCGTCGGGCCAGGAGCCGCGCGTTCTGCCGGCGCGCTTCCCGGCATTGCTGGTCAATGGCGCCGGCGGCATCGCCGTCGGCATGGCGACCAACATTCCGCCGCACAACCTGGTCGAGATCTGCAACGGCACCATTGCCGTCATGGAAAACCCGGCGATTGACCTGCCCGACCTGATGGAGATCATTCCCGGTCCGGATTTCCCGACCGGCGGCCTGATCCTCGGACGCTCGGGCATCTACAATGCGTATTCGACCGGGCGTGGCTCGGTCATCATGCGCGGCAGGGTCAACATCGAGCAAAGCCGCGGCGACCGCGAAGCAATCGTCATCACCGAAGTTCCCTTCCAGGTGAACAAGGCGTCGATGATCGAAAAGATGGCCGAACTGGTGCGCGACAAGCGCATCGAAGGCATCTCCGATATCCGCGACGAGTCCGACCGCCAGGGCTACCGCGTCGTCATCGAGCTCAAGCGCGATGCCAATGCCGAGGTGATCCTCAACCAGCTCTACCGCTTCACGCCGCTGCAGACCTCGTTCGGCGCCAACATGGTGGCGCTCAACGGCGGCAAGCCGGAAGTGCTGACGCTGCTCGACATGCTGAAGGCGTTCGTTGCCTTCCGCGAAGACGTGATCAGCCGGCGGACAAAATTCCTGCTCAGGAAGGTGCGTGACCGCGCGCATGTCCTGGTCGGCCTGGCGATTGCCGTTGCCAATATCGACGAAGTCATCAAGCTCATCCGCACCGCGCCAGATCCGCAGACGGCGCGCGAGCAGTTGATGACGCGGCGCTGGCCGGCGTCCGATGTCTCGGCGCTGATTCAGCTGATCGAAGATCCGCGCCACCGCATCAACGATGACGGCACCTACAATCTGTCGGAAGAGCAGGCGCGCGCCATTCTCGAACTGCGCCTGCAGCGCCTGACGGCGCTTGGCCGCGACGAAATCGCCGACGAGCTCAACAAGATCGGCGCCGAGATCACCGATTATCTCGACATTCTGTCGTCGCGGGCGCGCATCCAGCAGATCGTCAAGGACGAGCTGGTCGCCGTGCGTGACGAGTTCGGCGTGCCGCGCCGGACCGAGATCACCGACGGCGGCGCCGACATGGAAGACGAGGACCTTATCCCGCGCGAGGACATGGTCGTTACCGTCAGCCATTCCGGCTACATCAAGCGCGTGCCGCTGTCGCTCTACCGGGCGCAGCGCCGTGGCGGCAAGGGCCGCTCGGGCATGTCGACGAAGGACGAGGATTTCGTCACGCGGCTGTTCGTGGTCAACACGCATACGCCGGTGCTGTTCTTCTCCTCGCGCGGCATCGTCTACAAGGAAAAGGTCTGGCGCCTGCCGATCGGCAATCCGCAGTCGCGCGGCAAGGCGTTGATCAACCTGTTGCCGCTGCAACAGGGCGAACGCATCACAACGATCATGCCGCTGCCGGAGGACGAGGCAAGCTGGGCCGAGCTCGACGTGATGTTCGCAACCACGCGCGGCACCGTTCGCCGCAACAAGCTCAGCGAGTTCGTCCAGGTCAACCGCAACGGCAAGATCGCCATGAAGCTGGAGGAAGAAGGCGACGAGATCCTCGGCGTCGAAACCTGCACCGACAATGACGACGTGTTGCTGACCGCCGATTCCGGCCAGTGCATCCGCTTCCGGGTCGACGACGTGCGCGTGTTCCAGAGCCGCAACTCGGTCGGCGTGCGCGGCATCAGCATGGGCGAGGGCGACCGCGTCATTTCGATGGCCGTCATCGAGCATGTCGAGGCAAGCCCGGCCGAGCGCGCGGCTTACCTCAAGCGTTCGGTTGCCGAACGGCGACTGGCTGCGGGTGTCGCGGCCGGCGACGACGAGGACATCGCGCTGACCAACGAAGAGGTTGGCGAGGAAACCGACATCTCCGATGAGCGTTATCAGCTTCTGGCCGAGCACGAACAATTCGTGCTGACGGTCACGGAGTATGGCTATGGCAAGCGTTCTTCGTCCTATGATTTCCGCCTGACCAACCGTGGCGGCAAGGGCATCCGCGCTACCGACGTGTCGAAAGTGGCTGAGATCGGCAAGCTGGTGGCGACGTTCCCGGTCGGCAATGACGACCAGATCATGCTCGTCTCCGACGGCGGCCAGGTGATCCGTGTGCCGGTCGACGGCATCCGTACGGCCAGCCGCGCCACCAAGGGCGTGACCATCTTCAACACCGCCGATGGCGAGAAGGTGGTTTCGGTCGAGCGGATTTCCGAGCCGCAGGGTGAGGATGATGGCGACGAGGCATCGGATGGCGAAGCTTCTGGCGGCGAGGCTCCGGCGGCCGAGAGCTGATCTCGTCGGGTCTCAAACAGCTTTGCTGTTCAAGGCATTAGGTCAAGGAACTTAAGGAAAGAAAGAAGCGGCGCCGAGGCGCCGCTTTTGCCTGGAGGGGCAGAAACTGTTCAGCGGTGGCTGCGCGGATTGCGCCAGCCCGGAAGCTGCACACGCGCCGTCTGCACCTTGGTGCGAACGCGATGGGCCTCCTGATGAAGGCTGAAGGCTGTGGCGACAAGCATGGCCAGGGTCATGGCTGCTGCGAGCATGTAGATCATCATGGCGCTGTTCTCCTGCTGGAAACAACGGACGAGATGCCGTTTGGTTTCATCTGTTATAGCGACTATCTATTCACATCCGCTTGAACTGATCCTGAGATTGCCGTTCATTCCGCATTCATCTCGTAACCAATTTCCGGCCTGTTCCGGGCCAAGTTGGCGGCAAAAGTGCGCTTCCACCTTTGGCGCCGATGTTCTAGAAGCAGCCCATGACTGATCGCATCGCCATCTACGCCGGGTCGTTCGACCCACTGACCAACGGCCATCTCGACGTGCTCAAGGCGTCGCTGGCGGTGGCCGACGTCGTCTATGCGGCAATCGGCATCCACCCCGGCAAGAAGCCGCTGTTTTCCTTCGAGGAGCGCGTGGTGCTGATCGAGGAAGCAACGAAGTCGGAGTTCGGCGCCGATGGCGGCCGCATCAAGGTCGTGGCCTTCGACGGGCTGGTGATCGACGCCGCGCGCAAGGAAGGCGCTTCGATCATGATCCGCGGCCTGCGCGACGGCACCGACCTCGACTATGAAATGCAGATGGCCGGCATGAACGAGACCATGGCGCCGGAACTGCAGACGGTTTTCCTGCCCGCGAGCCCGTCGGTTCGCACAATTACCGCCACACTTGTCCGCCAGATAGCCTCGATGGGCGGCGACATCCGCCCGTTCGTGCCGGCGGCGGTCGTTGGCGCGCTCAAGGCCAAATTCGCGAAATAATCCCGGAGTATTTGATAATGCAGCTCAGGAAGCTTGCCTCGTCCTTCGTTGTCCTCGCCGGTTTGATGGCCGGTTCGACTGCCGCCATTGCCGCAGAACCAGACAACACGATGATCATCACGCTGAAGGGCGGCGACGTGACGGTGGCGTTGCGACCCGACCTCGCGCCCAAGCACGTCGCCCAGATCAAGACGCTGGTGCGCGAAGGCGCTTATGACAATGTCGCGTTTCACCGCGTCATCGGCGGCTTCATGGCCCAGACCGGCGACGTCGAGTTCGGCGACATGAAGGACGGCTACAACGCTGCCCGCGCCGGCATGGGCGGTTCGAAGCTGCCCGACATCCAGGCCGAGTTCTCCAACGAGAACTTCAAGCGCGGTGTCGTCGGCATGGCGCGTTCGCAGGATCCGAATTCGGCGAATTCGCAGTTCTTCATCATGTTCGACACCGCGTCCTCGCTCGACGGACAGTACACCATCGTCGGCGACGTCGAGAGCGGCATGGAACTTGTCGACGCCATCAAGAAGGGTGACGCGGCCGACAACGGGACCGTCAGCGATCCCGACCGCATGATCAAGGTCCGCATCGCCGCGGACGCCAAGTAATCCAAAACGAAAAGAAGGAATTTCATCATGGCCGAGATCAAGGATCGCGAGAACGCGCTGATCATGGAAACGACCAAGGGCAAAGTGGTCATCGAACTGTTGCCTGACCTGGCGCCCGGCCATGTCGGCCGCATCAAGGAGCTGGCGCGCGAAGGCGCCTATGACGGCGTTGTGTTCCACCGCGTCATCGAAGGCTTCATGGCCCAGACCGGCGACGTCAAGTTCGGCAAGTCGGGCGGCAAGGACTTCAATCCGTCGCGCGCGGGCATGGGCGGTTCGGACAAGCCGGACCTCAAGGCTGAGTTCTCCAACATGAACCACGCTCGCGGCACCTGCTCGATGGCCCGTTCGCAGAACCCGAACTCGGCCAACTCGCAGTTCTTCATCTGCTTCGAAGACGCCGGCTTCCTCAACCGCCAGTACACGGTGTGGGGCCAGGTCATCGAAGGCATGGACAATGTCGACAAGATCAAGCGCGGCGAGCCGGTGCAGGATCCCGACAAGATCGTGTCGCTGAAGGTCGCGGCCGACGTCGCGGAATAACAGGCAGATGTCCGGCGTTCTCTGGTCGCTTCTCGGCGTTCTGGCGGGCGCCTTCATCGCCATTCAGGCACCTGTGAATGCGCAGCTGGCGCGCGGGCTCGGCGTGCCCGTCGCGGCGGCTGCGATTTCGTTTCTTGCCGGCGCCATCGTGCTCGGCGTCGTCACTTTCCTGACCACGCGCTCGCAAGGCCTTGTCATCGACTGGCGGGCGCCCGCGCCCTGGCTGTTCGTGACTGGCGGGGCACTCGGCTCGGTCTATGTCGTCAGCGCTGTGCTTTTGACGCCGCGCATCGGCACGGCGGCGCTGATGGCGTTCCTTGTCGCGGGCCAGCTGCTCGCCGGCATGCTGCTCGACCGTGCCGGCTATCTCGGCGTTGCGGTGCGCGAACTCTCCATGGGCCGCATCGTTGGCGCCTTGCTGCTGCTCGCCGGCGCGATGATGATCCGTATCTACTGATGCGTGTAGACCTTTTCGATTTCGAACTGCCCGAGGAACGGATCGCGCTGCGCCCGGCCGAACCGCGCGATTCCGCGCGCATGCTGGTGGTGCGGCCCGGTGAAGCGCTTGCCGACATGAGCGTCGGCGACCTGCCGTCGCTGCTGAACCCTGGCGATGTGCTGGTGCTCAACGATACGCGTGTCATCCCGGCGCAGCTCAAGGGCCGGCGCGTGCGCGGCGAGGCGGTGGCGCATGTCGATGCGACGCTGCACATGCGCACCGCGCCTGACCGCTGGCTTGCCTTCATGCGCCCCGCCAAGCGGGTTGCCGTCGGTGATCGCATCCAGTTCGGCCACGAAGCCGAGGCCTGCATGCTCGGCCAGCTCGACGCGACCGTGTTGGAAAAAGGCGAGGGCGGCGAGGCGTTGTTGGCCTTCGACCTTGCAGGTCCGGCGCTGGACGAGGCGCTGCATGCCGTCGGCCACATTCCACTGCCGCCCTATATCGCGTCCAAGCGCGCCGACGACGAGCGCGACCGCAAGGACTACCAGACGGTCTATGCCCGGGAAGAGGGCGCGGTCGCTGCCCCTACCGCCGGCCTACATTTCACGCCGGAGCTGTTTGCGGCGCTGGAAGCTCGTGGCGTAGAGAAGCAATTCGTGACGCTGCATGTCGGCGCCGGCACCTTTTTGCCCGTCAAGGCCGACGACACCGCCGAGCACAAGATGCACTCGGAGATCGGCTACGTTTCGGCCGAGACGGCAGCCGCGCTGAATGCGGCGCGAGCGCGCGGCAACAAGGTCGTCGCCGTCGGCACGACGTCACTGCGCCTGATGGAAAGTGCCGCGCGCGCCGACGGCACCTTGGCCGCCTGGTCGGGCCCGACCGACATCTTCATCACGCCCGGCTACCGTTTCAAGTTCGTCGACGCGCTGATGACCAATTTCCACCTGCCGCGCTCGACGCTGTTCATGCTGGTTTCGGCCTTTGCCGGGCTGGAACGCATGCACGACGTCTATGCGCACGCCATTTCCAGCGGCTACCGCTTCTATTCCTATGGCGACGCCAGCCTGCTGTTCAGGAACGACCGATGAGCGAAGAATTCAAGTTCAACGTCCTTGCCAGCGACGGCAAGGCGCGGCGCGGCGAGATCACCATGCCGCGCGGGACCATCCGCACGCCGGCCTTCATGCCGGTTGGCACCGGCGGCACTGTCAAGGCGATGTACATGGACCAGGTGCGCGGCGTTGGCGCCGACATCATCCTGGGCAACACCTATCACCTGATGCTGCGTCCGGGCGCCGAACGCGTGGCACGGCTTGGTGGCCTGCATGAATTCGCGCGCTGGCCGCATCCGATCCTGACCGACTCAGGCGGTTTCCAGGTGATGTCGCTTTCGAAGCTGCGCAAGCTCAGCGAAAAGGGCGTGACCTTCCGCTCGCATATCGACGGCGCTGCCTACGAGATGTCGCCGGAGCGCTCGATCGAGATCCAGGGCCTGCTCGATTCCGATATCCAGATGCAGCTCGACGAATGCACGGCACTACCGGCGACGCCCAAGGAAATCCAGCGTGCCATGGAGCTGTCGCTGCGCTGGGCCGAGCGCTGCAAGGTTGCCTTCGGCGACCAGCCGGGCAAGGCGATGTTCGGCATCGTCCAGGGCGGCGACATCCCTGACATGCGCGTGCGCTCGGCGCAGGCGCTGAAGGCGCTCGACCTCAAGGGGTACGCGGTTGGCGGCCTTGCCGTCGGCGAGCCCCAGGAGGTGATGCTCGACATGCTCGACATCACCTGTCCGGAGCTGCCCGAGGAAAAGCCGCGCTACCTGATGGGGGTCGGCACGCCCGACGACATCATCAAGTCGGTGGCGCGCGGCATCGACATGTTCGACTGCGTGATGCCGACGCGCGCCGGCCGCCACGGCCTTGCCTACACCCGCCGCGGCAAGGTGAACCTGCGCAACGCCCGTCACGCCGACGATCCGCGTCCGCTGGACGAAGAGAGCGATTGCCCGGCGGCGCGCGACTACAGCCGCGCCTATCTCCACCACCTGATCAAGTCGGGCGAGTCGCTCGGCGCGATGCTGCTGACCTGGAACAACCTGTCCTACTACCAGCAGCTGATGAGCGAGATCCGCGCCTCGATCGAGGCCGGCCGGTTCGTCGACCGGAGCGCCGAGATCAGCGAAGGCTGGGCACGCGGCGACATTCCGCTGCACCAGGGCTGACCTCACAGTTCCTTTTCGGCCAGCTCGCGGAACGCGTCGGGCACCGAGCCGGCGCGCCCGAGTGCGACAGAAGCATAGCCGACCGCCTCCCAGCCGAAACGCTCGCGGATGGCATCCATGGCACGGTCGGCGCCCCAGCGCGCCTGGCCCTTGTGCGTGCCGGGCCGATGTCGTTCGTCGACGAGATCAAGCGGCAGCTCGAGCTGCAGGCCCGAATGTTCCTCGAGATGCGAAACAGAGATCGCCAGCAGCGAGATGCTGCGTTCAGCAGGGTAATGGGCGAGCGCGCCGCGCACCAGCTCCTCGGCGACCTCTGCAATCATTGAGGTGGCCGAAATCGGCGCGTCGAGCGTGATCGACCGCGTCACGGCGCGCATGTCGGAGAAGCGGACGCGGGCGGTGATCGTGCGGCCAGGACGCGACTTGGCACGGAGGCGCGAGGCGACACGGTCGGCGAGGTGGCGCAGCGCCGGCACGTAGATATCGGGCCGTGCGGGCTTCGTGCCCAGTGCCGACTGCGCGCCGGCCGAATGGGCGCGGCGATGCGGCTGGAGACGGCGCGGGTCGCGGTTCCAGGCAAGTGCTGCCAGCTTTTCGCCGGCGGCCGGGCCGAGCAGGCGTTCGAGCACATGCCGGTTGGCATTGGCCAATTGGCCGATGGTGGTGATGCCGGCATCACCGAGACGCGTTTCGGTGGCCGGGCCGACGCCCCACATCAGACCCACGGGCAGTTCGTGCAGGAAGGCGAGTTCGGTTCCCTCGGTGACCACGACGAGTCCGTCGGGCTTGGCGACCTGCGAGGCGATCTTGGCGAGATGCTTGGTGCGTGCGACGCCGACCGAGATCGGCAGGCCGAGCTCGGCGCGCACCCTGTGCCTGATCTTCCGGGCGATCTCCTCTGGCGAGCCGAAGAGATGGGTGCAGCCGGCGACGTCGGCAAAAGCCTCGTCGATGGAGATGCGCTCGACCAGCGGCGTGAAATCGCCGAGCACCGCGATCGCTGCGTCGCCGAGGCGCTGGTATTCCCTGAAGTTGCCGCCGACGAAGATGAGCCCGGGGCACAGCTCGCGGGCGCGGCGACCCGGCATGCCGCCGTGGACGCCGAAAGCCTTGGCCTCATAGGACGCAGCGAGCACCACCCCGCCACCGACGGCGATGGGCTTGCCCAACAGGCTGGGGTCGAGCAATTGTTCGACCGACGCGTAGAAGGCGTCGAGGTCGGCGTGCAGGATGGTGGCTGCGCTTTCCATGGAGGCGTTCTGCTGGAAATGAACAGGAACATAAAAGGAACATTGAGGCAGGAAAGTCAAGCACTGGCGCAAGCGGTGATGGTTGGTGCGGGCTTATGGAAACAGCGGGCGTCGACTATGGTGCCGCGATCCAAGGAGATTCCCATGACTGTATCGCTGCGCGTTCCGACATTCGAAGACGTCAAGGTTGCGGCTTCGCGCATATCAGGCGAGGCGCATCGCACGCCCGTGCTGACCTCGCGCACCGCCAATGCCAAGGCGGGCGGCGAACTCTTCTTCAAGGCGGAGAATTTGCAGCGGGCAGGGGCATTCAAGTTCCGTGGCGCCTACAACGCCGTTTCAGCGCTTTCACCGGAAGCCAGGCGCAAGGGCGTCGTCGCCTTCTCGTCGGGCAACCATGCCCAGGCGCTTGCCTATGCGGCGACGCTGCTCGGCGCGCCGTCGGTGATCGTGATGCCGAAGGATGCACCCGAGATCAAGATCGCAGCGACGCGGGGCTATGGCGCCGAAGTGGTGTTTTTCGACCGCTACAAGGACGACCGCGATGCGATCGCGCGAAGCATCTCGGAGGAACGCGGCATGTCCCTGATCCCGCCGTTTGATCACCCCGACATCATCGCCGGGCAGGGCACGGCGGCACTGGAACTGATCGACGAGGTCGGGCAGCTCGACATCCTGATCGTCCCGCTGGGCGGCGGCGGGCTTTTGGCCGGCTGTGCGCTCAGCGCCAAGGCGCTGTCGCCTGGCTGCCGCGTCATCGGCGTCGAGCCGGAGGCCGGCAATGACGGGCAGCGGTCGCTTGAGAAGGGCGAAGTGGTTCGCATCGCGCCGCCCAAGTCGATCGCCGACGGGGCATTGACCACCTATGTCGGCGACCACAATTTTCCGATCCTGCAGGCCAAGGTCGACGCCATCGTCACGGTCAGCGACGCGCAGCTGGTGTCGACGATGCGCTTCCTTGCCGAACGCATGAAGGTGATCGTCGAGCCGACAGGCTGCCTGGGTGCTGCTGCCGCGCTCAACGGTGTTGTCGACTGTGCCGGAAAGCGCGTCGGCATCGTGCTCAGTGGCGGCAATGTCGACCTCAAGGCGCTGAGCGGGTTTTTCGCCGACGCCTGACATTCGGCGGCCGACGCCTCGGCGCAAGCCGTGGTGTCTGCGCAACAGGCACCGCGCAAAGCTCCCAGGCTGAAGAATTCGCGACTGGACGCGGCAAGCAACTCCGTCCTATGGCGCTGGTCATGTTAGACCTCGCGAAGGTCGGTGGCAATTGCTGAAAGTCGGTGAGGCGGGTGCGCATGAACAACAGATACGGAACGCTTGCCTCCTGGGTCTACAATATCGACAAGCCGGTCGGCCGCTCGTTCGGCGACATCGAATATTATCGTGAGCGACTTTCAGGCTGTGTCGAGCCGGTACTGGAGCCTGCCGTCGGCAATGGCCGTTTCTTCGTCCCGATGCTCGAGGCAGGCATCGACATCAGGGGATTCGACCCTTCCGAGGAAATGCTCGGTTACTGCCGCAAGGCCTGTGCAGTGCGTTCGCTTGAAGGCCGGCTGAGCCGCCAGACGTTCGAGAGCTTCAGCTATGACACCACCTTCGCGGCCATCGTCGTGCCGCTGGGTTCGTTCCAGCTGCTCACGGGGCTCGATCAGGCCAAGGCCGTGCTGAAGCGGTTCTACGATCATCTGGCGCCTGATGGGCGGTTGATGATCGACCTCGATCCGATCGGCGGGTTCCTCGGCGCGAGCGGCAATATCCGCAGCTGGACAACTGAAGACGGCGATCTGCTGACGCTGACCGACAACCGCGTCGAAACCGATTTCATCGCCCAAACAACGGTTTCGCAGCTTCGCTACGAACATTGGCGCCATACAAAGCTTGTCGACAGCGAGCTCGAACTGTTCAGCCTGCGCTGGTGGGGCGTCAACGAGTTTGCCATGTCGCTAAGAGAAGCCGGCTTCACCGATGTCGTTGCCTCCGGCAACTATCAATACGGCCGTGCGCCGCAAAAGGACGACGAGACCATCAGCTTCGAGGCGTGCAGGCCGGCCTGAGTTTCGGTTTCAAACCAAGCACCTCGCCTTGACCTCAATATTCGCGACTTATCCAAGCTGACGCAAGGTGTCAGGAGGGCTGCTGTATAGTCGGTGCATGTCTTGACCTCAAAGGAGGTGAAAATGGACATCGTCATCGATGAAATCGCGGCGGATACGTTCAGAATATCGAGTTATTCGCCTGAGGCCGGTTTCACTTTCAACCAGTTTGTTGTTCGCGACCAACAACCACTGCTTTACCACACGGGTTTTCAAAGAGCGTTTTCATCGACGCGCGATGCTGTCGCTACATTGCTTGATCCAGCTACGCTGCGGTGGATAGGCTTCTCGCATTTCGAGCCGGATGAATGTGGTGCCCTGAACAAGTGGCTGGCCATTGCGCCTAGTGCGACAGCTATCACCAGCTCCGTCGGAGCCAGCGTCATGCTGGACGATTTCGCAGATCGGCCAGCGCGGGCGCTGATGGACGGCGAGCGCCTGAACACCGGCGCGCATACGTTCGAGTTTCTCTCCACCCCGCATCTGCCGCATGGATGGGACGGAAGCCTGCTGTTCGATGAGACAGAGCGAACGCTTTTTGCGTCCGATCTGTTTCTGCACCAAGGCGAGGGGCCGGCCGTCGTTGAAACAGATATCGTCGGGCCGGCACGGGAGATGATTGCTTCCACGTTCAGCAGTCCATTCGCTCACAGCATTCCTTGGACTTCGAGGACGGACGCGATGTTCAAGCGGCTGATGTTGCTTCAACCGAATACGCTTGCGGTGATGCATGGCTCGGCTTTTCGGGGGGACGGCGCGGGCGCTCTTTCTGACCTGTGCGGGGCCCTTTGCGCAGCGTCAGCATCTTGAAGGTTGCCTTCGCCTTTACGTGCTCAGCGAATTCGCCGCCCGCAGGCTGACGCCGGTAATGCGCCAGACGCCGTCCGGCTGCAGTTCGAGCGTGTAGACGGCTTCGTAATCCTTGCCGTCGGCGCCGACGATGATGACCTGCTGGACGATCGCGGTCGGGCTCATCTCCTGAAACTTGCCGAAGGAGAAGCTCTGCGGCTTGTGCACCGGCTTGTAGGCGCCAGTGACCATGTTCATGAAGGTGTCGAGGTTGGGGAAGATGCGCTTCACATTGGGCGCGGCGTAGCCGTAGGCAGCGGCATCGTCGCCAGCACGGAACGCTTGAAGCTGGCCCGAAATGCTGTTCTGGGCCGCCTTGATTTCAGCTTCGCCGGCAAAGGCGGGCAGGGCGACCAGCAGCAAAGCCAGCATCATTGCCGTACGACGCATTTCGACGTCTCCCGTCGGGTGGCAGGCATTGGCCGCAGCCACGATCACATTGTAACATACGCAGGTGCTGTGCCTCCGGTTTCAGGCTGGCGGACGATTTGCCTGAAACCGGCCCGTGCCCGAGGGGCTGGGACGCCAGCATTGGCTTGAAAGGGCCGGCCCGTTCTGCGACAAGACCGGCAACAGTGGCAGGCCCGGAACGGACGGTGCGATGAAGACCTTTTTCGTGCAGATCAAATGCGAACTCGGCAAGGCCTATGAGGTGGCGAGCGCACTGGCTGACGCCGAGATCGCCTCGGAGATCTATTCGACGGCCGGCAATTTCGACCTGCTGGCGAAGTTCTATGTCGACGACGAGGAAGATGTCGGGCACTTCGTCAACGAAAAGGTCCATGCCATCGGCAACATCAAGGACACGTTCACGACCGTGACTTTCCGCGCGTTCTGAACGCGGAAAGGGCAGGGGTGCGCCCAAATCCCCTGCATCTTGCCGAAAAGACGGGCAAATTCCCGATAAATAAGCCGGCTGCCGCTGAAACCGGCGATTGCGCTTGATTTTCTCTCCCGAGGTCATTTCACTGGCCATGAGGGGAGTTCGCCATTGGTCGCTTTCGACGAAATGCTCCCGGCCGAAGCCGGATTGAGAAGACCCTACGAAGCCTATGACGGCTGGCTGAAAAACCAGGACCCCGCCCGACTTACCGAGAAGATGCGCGATGCGGAACGTGTATTCCGCAAGACCGGCATCACCTTTGCCGTCTATGGCGAACAGGAAGCCTCGGAGCGGCTGATCCCCTTCGACATCGTCCCTCGCATCATTTCGGGCAATGAGTGGCGCAGGCTGACGCAAGGCATCGAGCAGCGCGTCCAGGCGCTCAACGCATTCCTCGACGACATCTATCATCGCCAGGAGATCCTGCGGGCAGGGCGCGTGCCGCGTGAGCTGATCGCGGCCAATGAAGCTTTCCTGCCCGAGATGATCGGCGTGCGTCCACCCGCTGGTGTCTACACCCACATCATCGGCGTCGACATCGTGCGTATCGCCGAAAACGAGTTCTATGTGCTCGAGGACAATGCGCGCACGCCTTCGGGTGTCTCCTACATGCTGGAGAACCGCGAGACGATGCTGCAGCTCTTCCCCGAGCTGTTCCAGCGCATCAAGGTGCATCCGGTCGAGAACTACCCGCAATTGCTCCGGCAATCGCTGGCGGCGGTCCGGCCGAACGGAGTGAGTGGTGCGCCGACGATCGCGGTGCTGACGCCCGGCAGCTTCAACTCTGCCTATTTCGAGCATGCGTTCCTGGCCGACCAGATGGGCGTGCAGCTTGTCGAGGGGCAAGACCTGCGCGTGGCCGACGGCCACGTGGCGATGCGCACCACCGAGGGCTACAAGCGTATCGACGTGCTGTATCGACGCGTCGACGATGCCTATCTCGATCCGCTGACCTTCAGGCCGGATTCATCGCTTGGCGTGCCCGGCATCATGGATGTCTACCGCGCCGGCAACATCACCATTGCCAATGCGCCGGGCACCGGCATCGCCGACGACAAGGCGATCTATTCCTACATGCCCGAGATCATCGAGTTCTACACCGGGCGCAAGCCGATCCTCGGCAACATCCCGACCTGGCGCTGCTCGGAACCCGACAGTTTGAAATACGTCCAGGAGCATCTCGGCGAACTGGTGGTCAAGGAAGTGCATGGCTCGGGCGGCTACGGCATGCTGGTCGGGCCTGCCGCGTCCAAGAAGGAGCGCGAGGAGTTTTCCAAGAAGCTCGCCGCAAGGCCATCGAACTACATCGCCCAGCCGACGCTGTCGCTGTCGACCTGCCCGATCCTGACCGAGAAGGGGCTGGCCCCGCGCCATGTCGATTTGAGGCCGTTCGTGCTGGTTTCGGACCGGATCCGCATCGTGCCGGGCGGGCTGACGCGCGTTGCGCTCAAGGAGGGCTCGCTCGTGGTGAACTCGTCTCAAGGTGGCGGGACAAAAGACACGTGGGTTTTGGACGACTGAGGGGACGCTGAGACTTCATGCTTCTGGGACGCACAGCCAACGGCCTCTACTGGATGAACCGCTATATCGAGCGGACAGAAAACATGGCGAGGCTGATCGATGCCGGCCTGCGCATCGCGCTTACCCGCAGCCAAGATGCCTCGGAGGAATGGAACTCGGTGCTGTTGTCGGCCGGTGCCGCCAGCGCGTTCGCCGCCAAGCACAGCGACCACACGGCGGAGAACGTCGCCGACTTCCTGCTGCGCGACATGTCGAACCCGTCGAGCGCGGTTGCGGCCATCGAGACCGCGCGCAACAACGCGCGCATGGTGCGCACGGCGCTGACCCGGGAGACCTGGGAAAGCATCAACGAAGCCTGGATGTCGCTCAAACGCGTGCTGGCATCGCCGATCGATCAGCGTGAGCTACCCGGCGTGCTCGACGCCATCAAGCGGGAAACGGCGCTGATCCGCGGCTCGTTCTACGGCACCATGCTGCGCAACGAGATCTTCGATTTCGCTCAGCTCGGCACCTATGTCGAGCGGGCCGACAACACCGCGCGCATCCTCGACGTCAAATATTACGTGCTGCTGCCATCGATCTCGTGGGTGGGATCGTCGCTCGACAACTACCAGTGGGAGTCGATCCTGCGTTCGGTGGCGGCGCACCGGTCCTACCGCTGGGTCTACGAAGCCGAATACAAGCCGACGAACATCGCCGAATATCTGATCCTCAATGCGCGCATGCCGAGGTCGCTGTCGTTCAGCTACCGCTTCCTCGCCGAGCATCTGAAGTTTCTCGGCGAGGATTACGGCGCCAGGCATCCGGCACAGGAGATCGCCGAGCGGACCTATGCCCGGCTGCGCGGCACCGAGATCAAGGACATCTTCGAGACCGGTCTGCACGAGTTCCTGGCCGACTTCATCAAGGACAATAACCGGCTGGGCGATCAGGTCGCCCAGGATTTCGGTTTTTATTGATCGGATAGGAAGATGCGGCTCAAGGTCAGCCACCGCACCGAATACAGTTACGACGAGCCGATCCGCTACGGTTTGCAGCGGCTGCGCCTGTGGCCGGCGAGCGGTCCGGCGCAGACGATGCTGACCTGGGCGCTGCACATCGAGGGCGCGCGCGAGGAGGTGCGCTTCCTCGACCAGTTCGGCAATGACACGCGGCTGCTGTCCATCGACGGAGAGCCGCATACGATCAGCGTGGTGGCAGAAGGCGAGGTCGAGACCAACGATACGGCGGGCGTTTCGGGGCCGCATCGCGGCTTTGCGCCGCTGTGGCTGTTCGAACACCAGACACCGCTGACGGCACCGGGCACCGCGATCCGCGAACTGGCGGCAAGCGTGGGCAACGGCCGCGATCTGGACCGGCTGCACGGGCTGATGGCGCTCATCCAGCAACGGATCGCCTATGTCACCGGCACCACGGACTCGCGCACGACCGCCGAGGAAGCGCTGGTGAAAGGAACCGGCGTCTGCCAGGACCACTCGCATGCGTTTGCCGCTTCGGCCCGCCTGCTGGGATTTCCGGCACGTTATGTCAGCGGCTACCTGATGATGAACGACACGGTCGAGCAGGTGGCGAGCCATGCCTGGGCGGAGGCCTATGTCAGCGATCTCGGCTGGGTCGGCTTCGACGCCGCCAACGGCATGTCGCCTGATGAACGCTACGTGCGCGTGGCCGTCGGGCGCGACTATCGCGAGGCGATGCCGATTGCCGGCATTCTGATCGGGCAGGCACAGGAACGGCTTGCAGTCCACATCACGGTAGAGCAGTAATCCGGCATTAGAACATTCGCCGGACTGGAATCGATGACTTATTGCGTCGGGATGAAAATTGACCGTGGCCTGGTGTTCATGTCGGACACACGGACCAATGCCGGGGTCGACAATATCTCGACCTTTCGCAAGATGCGTATCTGGGAGCAGCCAGGCGAGCGCGTCGTCGTTTTGATGTCGGCCGGCAATCTCGCCACCACGCAAGCCGTGGTCAGCTTGCTCGACGAGCGGACCAAGGCTGCCGCCGAGCGTGCGCCGACGCTGCTCGAAGCACCCTCGATGTTCCAGATCGCGCGAATTGTCGGCGACACTGTCAAGGAGGTGATCTCCCAGTCGGCCCCGGCCGGACAGACGGCGGATGCGGCGTTCAACGCGTCGTTCATCCTCGGCGGTCAGGTCAAGGGCAGCGAACCCCGGCTGTTCATGATCTATCCCGAAGGCAATTTCGTCGAATGCAGCGACGACACGCCATTCTTCCAGATCGGCGAGACCAAATATGGCAAGCCGATCATCGTGCGCGCCTATGACCCCAAGATGAGCTTCGCCGAAACGGTCAAGCTTTTGATGGTGTCGTTCGATTCGACGCTGAAATCGAATTTGTCGGTCGGCCTGCCGCTCGATCTCGCCTTCTATGAGAAGGACAGCCTAAAGATCGGCCTGAAAAGGCGGATCGGCGCCGACGACCCCTATTACCGCAGCGTCTCCGAGGGCTGGTCGGATGCGTTGAAGGCCGCATTCCAGAGCCTGCCCGATTTTGTCGAATAGTTGAACGCCTGGCCTGAGGCTGGTGGCGGGGGAGGATCATGGACAGCGAGGCGTTTCGGCAGTGGTCGCTCAAGGCGGCCGAATGGGGCGTCGACTATCGCGATGGCCTGCGCGAAAGGCCGGTGCGGCCGCAGGTCGAGCCGGGCCAGGTGCTCGCCTCGATTGCCGCCAGCCCGCCCGAGGCAGCCGAGCCGATGGAGGCGATCTTCGCGGACTTCGAGGCCAAGATCGTGCCCGGCATGACGCACTGGCAGCATCCGCGCTTTTTCGCCTATTTCCCGGCCAATGCGGCGCCCGTGTCGGTGGTCGCGGAATATCTCGTCAGCGCCATGGCAGCGCAATGCATGCTGTGGCAAACCTCGCCAGCGGCGACGGAACTGGAAACACGCGTCGTCGACTGGATGCGCCAGGCACTCGGCTTGCCCGAGGCCTTTGCCGGCGTCATCCAGGATTCGGCCTCGTCGGCGACGCTCGCCGCCGTGCTGACGATGCGCGAACGCGCGCTCGACTGGCAAGGCAACAAGTCCGGGCTGTCGGATGCCCCGCGGATCCGCGTCTATTGTTCGGATCAGGTCCACACGTCGATCGATCGCGCGATCTGGATCGCCGGCATAGGCGAGGATAACCTCGTGCGCATTCCGACCGGCGGGCGCTTTCGCGCCATGTCGCCCGAGGCGCTGGAGTCGGCGATCGTCGAGGACCGCAAGAATGGCTTGCTACCGGCGGGCATCATCGCTTGTGTCGGCGGTACCAGCGTCGGCGGCACCGACGACGTGGCCGCGGTCGTCGAGGTAGCCAAGCGCCATGGTCTTTATGTCCATGTCGATGCAGCCTGGGCCGGTTCGGCGATGATTTGCCCGGAGTTCCGCCATTTCTGGGCCGGTGTCGAGGGCGCTGACTCGGTCGTCTTCAATCCGCACAAATGGCTGGGGGCGCAGTTCGACTGCTCGATCCAGTTCATCCGCGATCCCGAAAGCCTGGTGCGGACGCTTGCGATCCGGCCGGAGTTCCTGAAGACGCATGGCCGCGACGGCATCACCAACTATTCAGAGTGGTCGGTGCCGCTTGGCCGCCGTTTCCGCGCGTTGAAACTGTGGTTCCTGCTGCGTGCGCATGGGCTGGAAGGTTTGCGAACCATGATCCGCAACCATGTCGGCTGGAGCCAGGGTCTGGCGCAGCGGCTGGGCCGCGAGGCCGATTTCGAGATCACCAGCGAGCCGATGCTGTCGCTGTTTTCGTTCCGTCACGCGCCGGCGGGCGTGGACGATCTCGACCGCCACAATCTGGCGCTTGTCGAGGCGATCAACAGGGACGGACGGATTTATCTCACGCAAACGCGACTCGACGGGCGCGCCGTCATACGTTTCCAGGCCGGGCAGTTCGAAACGACCGAGGCCGATGTCGACCAGGCCTTCGAGGTGATCGTTGCGCTTGCCCGTGCCGAAGGTGAGCCGGCCGCCAACTGACTGCCGGTGAGAAACCGGCCGGAAACTGGATTCCGGCCGGCCTTCTTCAAGTGACGTCAGCCCCTGAGATAGGGCAGGACTTCGATGGTGCCGCGATAGATCATCTCGCCGGCGACATAGAGGATGATGACCAGGCCGACATAGGCGATCCAGCGGTACTTCTGCAGCAGGTTGGCAATGAAGCTTGCGGCAATACCCATCAGCGCGATCGACAACACGAGGCCGAAAATCAGGACGTTCGGATGGTCGCGCGCGGCACCGGCAACCGCCAGCACGTTGTCGAGCGACATCGAGACGTCGGCGATGAGGATCTGCCAGGCAGCCTGGGCAAACGTCTTGCGCGGCGCGGTGCCGGCGACCTTGCCGTCGCGGTCGATATCCGAGTCGGTAAGGGCTTCGACGGCCTGCGTTTCTTCGGCGTGGCTGTGGCGGAGTTCGCGCCACATTTTCCAGCATACCCACAGCAGCAGCACGCCGCCGGCGAGCAGCAGCCCGACGATCTGGAGAAGCTGAGTGGTTGCTGCGGCGAAGCCGATGCGCAGAACTGTCGCGGCGATGATGCCGACGACGATGGCCTTAGTGCGTTGGTCCTTGGGCAGGCCCGCCGCCGCGAGGCCGATGACGATGGCATTGTCGCCCGCCAGGACCAGGTCGATCATGATGACCTGGAACAGGGCGGTTAAGGCTTCGGGAGTAAAGAATTCTGTCATTATGGCACCCTTTGTTTCAGCAAGGGCGGCGTGGCTTGCAGACATGATCTGCCGCACCAGGATTGCTCCGAGTGGGTGCGGGTCAGTAACTGCCGGAGATAAGATACATCGAAGCCAGGCCGCCGGATTGGAACTCCAGTCCGACATCGCAGCCATGGTGACTGCCAGAGGGGCCCGGCCTGGGTGGCAGGTTCGTAGTCGATCGCTGTGCGGATTTCAAGGTCTTATGCGCGCGAAGCTTTCTGGCTGCCGCATCGGTCGTCATGAAAGCATTCGGCTTCGATCCGGGTTTCGAAGTGCCTTTTCACTGCTTTCGTCTTGGCCTATCGTCGGTCAAAACGAACCTCGGGGAATGCCCAGATGTACCTGTCGCCGCGCCAGTCCGAAATCATCCAACTCGCCAAGGACAACGGGCGCGTGCTGGTCGACGATCTGGCGACGCATTTCCAGGTCACGCCGCAGACGATTCGCAAGGACCTCAACGACCTGTGCGACCAGCGCCTGCTCAGCCGCATCCATGGCGGCGCGCTGTTTCCCTCAGGCATCGAGAACCTGGAATACGAGGCACGGCGCAAGATCGCGGCCGACGAGAAGGATGCTATCGGCCAGGCGGCGGCCCGCCTCATCCCCGATAACGCCTCGCTGTTCGTCAATATCGGCACCACCACCGAGGCCGTCGGCAAGGCGCTGCTCGACCACAAAGGGCTGATGGTCATCACCAACAACATCAATGTTGCCAACAGAATGCGGGTATATCCTGACATGGAGGTGGTGATCGCGGGTGGCGTGGTGCGCGGTTCGGATGGTGGCATCGTCGGCGAGGCGGCCGTCGATTTCATCCGCCAGTTCAAGGTCGACTACGCAGTGATCGGCGCCTCGGCCATCGACCATGACGGCGCGCTTCTTGACTTCGACTTCCGCGAGGTGAAGGTGGCACAGGCGATCATCGCCAATGCGCGCCATGTCATCCTGGTGTCGGACCAGACCAAGTTCGAACGCACAGCGCCTGTGCGCATCGCCCACCTGTCGCAGATGGACACATTCATCACCGACCATTGCGACATTCCGAGCATCCGCAAGATCTGCGCGGAATCGGACGTGCAACTCGTCGAAACGAAAAGACCCGCGCCTTGATGAGCGCGGGCCCGATTGTGCTGCCGGCGTAGCCTAGTTAGTAAGGCGAGTAGCACTGCTGGCGCGGCCCGTTATAGGGCTGGAAGGTATTGTCGGACGCGCGATAGGACCGGTAGCGGTCATAGCACCACTGGACATGCGAATTGCCGTAGCGGCTCGGCTGGACGTAACGCGGCTGCGGCTGGTTGGCCAAGGCACCGCCGATGATCGCGCCGGCAATGAAGGCACCGGCGGGGAACCAGAAGTCGTTATGGCGGCGATAGCCGGGGCGGTAGTTGCGATAGCCGCGATGGCCATTGAAATAGACGGCATCACCACGATCCCGGTAGAAGCCGCTACGCGGCGCACGGAAATGGCTGGCGCTGTCGCTGCGGTTTAGCCGGCGCTTCTTCCAGTAGCCGTCATATTGCACCTGCTGGATCGCCGTGTCGGCCTGTGGAGCCTTTGGCATGTAGGCCGGCGCCGCCGTGGCCTCGATCACCGGCATCACAGCAAATGATGCCGCGATGGCCGTCGCCATCAAGCTTGAGATTACCTTGTTCATTGTCTTCTCCTCGTAGGACGGATCGTTCCTTCATGGGCATAACGGCGCGAGGCGCCAAATGTTCCTGAGCCTGGAACAGGTGATGGGCGGTGTTGCCAGTTCTATGACGAGATTGAACAAGATTTGTTGGTGGGCGGGATGGGACTCGAACCCATGACCATTCGATTAAAAGTCGAATGCTCTACCAACTGAGCTACCCGCCCGACCGTACATAGCTGCTCTACCGGCTGAGCTACGCGCTCCCGAAGGCCGCGTGGCGACCTCGAAATTCCGGCGGAACATAGGGAGAGTGCCCCGGCGGGTCAACCGGAAAAACGCTGTTGCAAACAGGCTGTTAAATGCGGGTCGCTGGACTGCCGGCGATGCGCATCCGGATGTCGTAATATTACCGGGCGGTGATATTGCTGGTGTCATAACCGACTGCTAGACAATGGTGCCCAATATCGGGCCGCCATCGTTTTGGAAATTGATAAATGCGTATGCTTTTGAAACTCGCCGTTGCTTCCGTCCTGGCAGTCTCCGTTCTTCCTGCCGTTGCCCAGGCAGAAGACCTTGTCTTTACCTTGAAGAATGGCACGACCTCGGTGCTGACGAATTTTTATGCCTCGCCGGTCGGCGTCGACAAGTGGGAAGACGACATCTTCGGCCGTGACACGCTGGGCGCCGGCGAAAGCATGCAGATCACCATCGCCGACGGACGCAGCGTCTGCGAATACGACATGCGCTTCGAGTTCGAGGAAGCTTCGGACCTCGACACGACCGAAGACAAGCAGAACCTCTGCGAACTCGGCGAATACACGATCCACGAGTAAGGTTGGCCACGAATAAGGTTGGCCACGAATAAGGCTGGCCATGCCCCGAGCAGGTCCGGCCCCGCTCGGGGCCGGCTTCCAATAGGTGGGCGTGCGCGGCGCATGAGTGCCGGAGATGAGGCGCTTCGGGCCGGCGACAACCGGCCCGGCTGCCACAAAATGGTGATTGGTACCTGATTGCCGCTGCCGCTATAGCGGCGCCTGTATTTCAGTGGAGCGGCACTAAATGGCATTGGACGTCGGTTATCTCAGCGCCCTGGGGGCAGGAGCCCTGTCTTTCCTGTCGCCATGCGTGCTGCCGCTGGTGCCGCCCTATCTCTGCTACATGGCTGGCGTTTCGGTCGACGATTTCAGGGCCGAGGGCGGGACGGCAACCGTTTCCCGCGCCCGCGGCGCGCTGCTGACGGCGTCCACCTGCTTCGTGCTTGGTTTTTCCACCGTCTTCGTGGCGTTGGGCGCGGGCGCCTCGACGATCGGGCAGTTGCTGCGGACGTGGCAGGAACCGCTGGCGATGGCGGCAGGCGTGCTGATCATCCTGATGGGGCTGAATTTCCTCGGCATATTGCGCATTCCGCTGCTGTCGCGCGAGGCGCGGTTCCAGTCGCAGGGCAAACCGGCGAGCAATCTTGCCGCCTATCTGATGGGGCTCGCCTTCGCCTTCGGCTGGACGCCTTGCATCGGGCCGGTGCTCGGGCCGATCCTGACTTTGGCCGGCGGACGCGAGACGGTGGGCGAGGGTGCAGCCCTGCTGGCCGTCTATTCGCTGGGCTTGGGCATTCCGTTCCTGATAGCGGCGCTGTTCTCAGGCGCGTTCATGCGCTTCCTGCAGAAGTTCCGCGTGCATCTGGGTAAGGTCGAAAAGGCGATCGGCGCGCTTCTGGTCGTTGCCGGCGTGCTGTTTTTGACCGGCGGCGTGCAGACCGCATCCTATTGGTTGCTCGAACGCTTTCCGGTGCTCGGCCAACTCGGCTGAACCTTCAAACCGTCGAAATCGGTGTGCATTGGAGGCGATTGCCAGCAATGCTAGAAAGGTGGCCGAATCCAGCCGCCTTCATCCAATCCGGACGACGCCATGACCTCGAGAACCTGCCTGTCGATCATCCTTGCCGCCGGCGAGGGCACGCGCATGAAAAGCAGCCAGGCCAAGGTCCTGCACAAGATCGCCAACCTGCCGATGGTGGCGCATGTCGCAAGGGCCGCAGAATCGGCGGGCGCAGAGGCCGTCGTATTGGTGGTCGGGCATGGCGGCGACGAGGTCACGAAGGCGGCGGAAGGTTTTGCGCCCAAGGCGGAAATCTTCGTCCAGAGCGAGCGTCTCGGCACCGCTCATGCGGTGCTGGCGGCGCGGAACGCGATTTCGTGCGGCCATGACGACATCCTTGTGATGTTCGGCGACACGCCGCTGGTTGAGGCCGATTCGCTTGAGTTGGCGCGGCAAAAGCTTGCCGAAGGTGCTGCCGTCGTGGTGATCGGCTTTCGGCCGCCAAACCCCGCCGGCTATGGCCGCCTGATCGAGAAGGCCGGCAGGCTCGTGGCCATACGCGAGGACAAGGACTGCAACGACGAGGAACGCAAAATCGGCTTCTGCAATGCCGGATTGATGGCGATTTCCGGCGCCCATGCACTCAAGCTGCTCGACCAGGTCGGAAACGCCAACGCCAAGGGTGAGTTCTACCTGACCGACATTGTCGAGATCGCCGACAGGGCCGGCCTGGCCGTGGTGGCGACCGAAGCAAGCTTCGAAAGCGTGCTCGGCATCAACAATCGCGCTGAACTGGCCGAAGCCGAGGCGATCTGGCAAAAGCGCCGCCGCCGCCAGGCCATGCTCGATGGCGCGACGCTGATTGCGCCGGAGACAGTCTACTTCTCGCACGACACGGAGATCGGTGCGGATGTTGTGGTCGAGCCGAATGTCTGGTTCGGCCCGGGCGTGAAGATAGCCGGTGGTGCCGTCATCCATGCGTTCAGCCATCTTGAAGGCGCCGATGTTGGGCCCCGTGCCGAGGTGGGGCCGTATGCCAGGCTGCGTCCGGGTGCCGAACTGCATGAGAAAGCCAAGGTCGGCAATTTCTGCGAGGTCAAGAAGGCGACGGTCGAAAAGGGGGCCAAGGTCAACCATCTGACCTATATCGGCGACGCGCGTGTCGGCGCCGGCGCCAACATCGGTGCCGGAACGGTCACCTGCAACTATGACGGCTATTCGAAATTCTTCACCGACATCGGCGAGGGCGCCTTCGTCGGCTCTAACTCATCGCTGGTCGCCCCGATCGTCATCGGTGCCGGCGCGTATGTTGCGTCGGGCAGCGTCATCACCGAGGAAGTGCCCGAAGATGCGCTGGCATTCGGCCGGGCGCGCCAGAAGACGCTCCCGGGCAAGGGCAAGGAACTGCGCGAGCGCTTTGCCTCCGCGGCTGCGGCAAAGAAGGCGGGAGGGAAGTAACCGCATTTCAATCCTGCCGTGCCATTGTGCACGGCCCGAAGGCTTGGATGGCTGATACGTAGCGAAACGGAATGTGACTTCCGCTTGATCGTTGCGCTGCTAAAAGGCCGACAGGGTTTTGAGGGATGGGGCTGGATCATGTGCGGAATTGTCGGAATTGTCGGCCGGACGCCGGTTGCGCCGCTGATCGTCGATGCGTTGAAGCGGCTCGAATATCGCGGTTATGATTCTGCAGGCGTCGCCACCATCGAGAATGGCGAACTGGCGCGCCGCCGCGCCGAAGGCAAGCTTGTCAATCTCGAGCGCCGGCTGAAGGATGAGCCGCTAGACGGCAACATCGGCATCGGCCACACGCGCTGGGCGACGCATGGCGTGCCCAACGAGACCAACGCGCATCCGCATTTTTCCAACGGCGTGGCGATCGTCCACAACGGCATCATTGAGAATTTCGCCGATCTGCGCGCAGAGCTTCAGGGCGACGGCTACGAGTTCACCTCGCAGACCGACACCGAGGTTGTGGCGCATCTGATCGCACGCGAACTGGCTGGTGGCACCAAGCCTGTCGACGCCGCATACGCGGCACTGAAGCGGCTCAATGGCGCGTTTGCGCTCGCCATCATGTTCAAGGGCGACGAGGATTTGATCGTCGGCGCCCGCAACGGTCCGCCCCTGGCCATTGGCCATGGCGACGGCGAAATGTTCCTGGGCTCGGACGCCATTGCGCTGGCGCCGTTCACCGACACAGTTACCTATCTCGAGGATGGCGACTGGGCGGTGGTGCGCCGCAACGAGTTCCAGATCTATGACATGGATCGCACGCCGGTTACGCGCCAGCGACGCCAGTCGGTCGGCTCGAGCTACCTCGTCGACAAGGGCAACCACCGCCATTTCATGGAAAAGGAAATCCATGAACAGCCCGAGGTGATCTCGCACACGCTGGCCCATTATCTCGATTTCACCCAAGGGACCTCGAAGCCGCTCGACCTGCCGTTCAGCTTCGCCGACATAGACCGCCTCGCGGTTTCGGCCTGCGGCACGGCCTATCTCGCCGGACTTGTCGGCAAATACTGGTTCGAGCGCCATGCGCGGCTGCCGGTCGACATCGATGTCGCTTCGGAGTTCCGCTACCGCGAAATGCCAATCTCGAAGAAAAGTGCTGCGTTCTTCGTGTCGCAGTCGGGCGAAACGGCCGACACGCTGGCGTCGCTGCGCTACTGCCGCAAGGCGGGCGTGCCGATCGGCTCAATCGTCAATGTGCGCGAATCGACGATGGCGCGCGAATCCGACGTCGTGATGCCAACGCTTGCCGGCCCCGAGATCGGCGTCGCCTCGACCAAGGCGTTCACCTGCCAGCTCTCGGTGCTGGCAGCACTCACCATACGTGCCGCCTCGCAGCGCGGCACGATCTCGGCTGACGAAGAGAGGGCGCTGGTGCGCAGCCTTTCGGAGACGCCGCGTTATGCCGCTCAGGTGCTCAAGCTCGACAAGCAGATCGAGAAGGTGGCGCGGGAACTCGCGTCCTACAAGCACGTGCTCTATCTCGGCCGCGACACCAATTTCCCGCTCGCCATGGAAGGCGCGCTCAAGCTCAAGGAAATCTCCTACATCCATGCCGAGGGTTATGCAGCGGGCGAGCTGAAGCACGGACCGATCGCGCTGATCGACGAGAACATGCCGGTCATCGTCATTGCGCCGCATGACCGTATTTTCGAGAAGACCGTGTCGAACATGCAGGAAGTGGCGGCGCGTGGCGGCAAGATCATCCTGATCACCGACCAGAAGGGGGCTGCTCAGGCGACGGTGAAGACGATGGAGACCATCGTGTTGCCCGACGTGCCGGAATTCATCGCGCCGATCATCTACGCGCTGCCGATCCAGATGCTGGCCTATTTCACCGCCGTGTTCATGGGCACCGACGTCGACCAGCCGCGCAACCTGGCGAAATCCGTGACGGTGGAATAAGGCCAAGAGATCGGCGCAGCGTAGCGCCTGTATCTACCAATGATACGTGTTCTTGCCTCCCCTTCTGTATCTGTATATGATACAGAATTCGGGGCTGGCATATGATCGTTTCGTTCAAAGGCAAGGCCGTCGAAGCGGTTGCTGCCGGCAAGGCGCCGAAAGGTTTTCCGCCGGATCTTGTCGCCCGAGGCGAACGACGTTTGCGTGCCGTGGCCAATGCCGTCGAGCTGAACGATCTTCGGTCGCCGCCGGGGAATCACCTGGAGGCACTCAAGGGCAACCGAGCCGGCCAGCATTCAATTCGAATCAACGACCAGTGGCGCATCTGCTTTCGATGGACTGCAGCCGGCGCAGAAGACGTCGAGATCGTCGACTACCACTGAGCATGGAGGCAGATATGACGCTGAAATTTGCACGCCCCGTCCATCCCGGTGAGTTCCTGCGCGAGGAATACCTGCTGCCGTTGGGCTTGAGCGCTGGCATGCTTGCCAAGAAGCTCAACCTGCCGCGCACACGTATCGAACGGATCGCCAAGGAAGAGATCGGGGTTACGCCCGATACTGCACTTCGCCTTGCCAGGTACTTCAACACCACGCCGGAGTTCTGGATGAATTTCCAGCAGGCTTATGAACTTGAGACCGAGGCGCGCAAACTGGCTCCGGAACTCGAAAAGATCCAGCCGATGGAAGCTGCAGCCTAAGCCCCTAGCCCCCTACGAAGATCGCTGTTCCAATGCGCGGCGCGCTTGACTAATGTTGCGCTGCAAACAATGCGGCGGTGAGCGATGTCGGACGGCCACAAGACCTCGGCGATGACTCGGTTGAGGAACTATTTCCTCACCGGCTTCATCGTCTGCGCGCCGCTGGCACTGACCATCTACATTGTCTGGTCTTTCATCGGCTGGGTCGATTCCTGGGTGAAGCCGTATATTCCAAGCAGCTACAATCCGGACAATTATCTTTCGATCAGGGTTCCCGGCTTCGGCCTGATCGTGGCGCTGGTTCTGATCACGCTGATTGGCTTCCTCACTGCCAATTTCATCGGCCGCGCCATTGTTGGCTTCGGCGAGCGGCTGATGAGCGGGATGCCGTTGGTGCGCGGCCTCTACAAGGCGCTGAAGCAGCTGTTCGAGACGGTGCTGTCGAACAAGAACGAGATGTTTCGCACCGTCGGCATGGTCGAGTACCCGCGCAAGGGGGTGTGGTCGCTGGTTTTTGTGGCCAACGAAAAGCAGACCGAGATCAACGAAAAGCTCGACAAGGAAGGCGATCCGCTGATCGCCGTCTTCATGCCATGCACGCCCAACCCGACGACCGGCTTTTTGATGTATGTGCCGAAATCCGACATCGTGGTGCTCGACATGAGCATCGAAGATGGTGCCAAGCTGATCGTATCGGCAGGACTCGTGGCACCCGAGGTCAAGACCAAGGCCGCGGCAAAGGGCATCGTCGTCGAGGGACCGATGGGCAATCCGCCGGTGGGCACCTTGCCTCAGCCGGCTCTCAGCAAGCGCACCGCCTCATCCCTGCCGAACACATAAAGCAGCAGCCGCAGCGCCTCGCCGCGTGGTGACACCAGTTCCGGATCGCGAGCCAGGATCAGCCGGGCGTCGTCGCGGGCGATTTCCAGGAGGTCGGCATGCGCCTCGATACGCGCGACCTGGAAGCCCGGTGTGCCGGACTGGCGCGTACCGAGAAGTTCGCCTTCACCGCGCAGCTTCAGGTCCTCCTCGGCGATGACGAAGCCGTCCTCGGTGTCGCGCATGACCGACAGGCGGCGCTTGGCGGTTTCGCCGAGCGGGTCCTTGTAGAGCAGCACGCAGGACGACGGCTTCGAGCCACGACCGACGCGACCGCGCAACTGGTGCAGCTGGGCGAGGCCGAAGCGCTCGGCATGCTCGATGACCATGATGGTGGCGTCTGGCACGTCGACGCCGACCTCGATGACGGTGGTGGCGATCAGCACGCGGGTTTCACCCGCCTTGAAAGCGCGCATCGCCTCGTCCTTGTCAGCACCCTTCATGCGGCCATGGACGATGCCGATCCTGTTGCCGAAGACAGGCTGAAGCGAGGCGAACCGGTCCTCGGCCGACATCAGCTTGACCTCTTCCGATTCCTCGACCAGCGGGCAGATCCAGTAGATCTTCTGGCCCTCGGCGACGGCATCCCTGACACGGCCGACCAGCTCGTCAATGCGCTCCAATGGGAGCGTGACGGTGCGGATCGGCTGGCGGCCAGCGGGTTTTTCGGTGAGGCGCGAGACGTCCATGTCGCCGAAGGCCGTCAGCACCAGCGTGCGCGGGATCGGCGTCGCTGTCATCACCAGCATGTCGGGCGCCTGGCCCTTGGCATTCATGGCGAGGCGCTGGTGGACGCCGAAGCGGTGCTGCTCGTCGATGACGGCAAGCGCGAGGTCGCGGAAGGCGACGGTTTCCTGAAACAGCGCATGCGTGCCTATGACGATGTCGATCTCGCCGCTTTCGAGCCCGGCCAGCGTCTGGGCGCGGTCGCGCCCCTTTTCGCGGCCGGTCAGCACCGCGACCTTGATACCGACACGTTCGGCGAGCGGCGCGATTGTCGCCATATGCTGGCGGGCGAGGATCTCGGTCGGCGCCATAAGTGCTGCCTGGCCGCCGGCCTCGACGGCGCGGGCCATGGCAAGCAGCGCGACGACCGTCTTGCCCGAGCCGACATCGCCCTGGAGCAGGCGCAACATGCGTTCGGGTTTCGCCAGGTCGGCGTCGATTTCCTCAAGTGCTGTCTGCTGTGAACCGGTCAGTTGGTAAGGCAGTGCCGCGCGGAGCGCATTCACAATACGCCCGTCGCCGGTTAGCGGGCGGCCGTGCAGTTTGCGCACCTTGGCACGGACCAGGGCCAGTGAAACCTGGCCGGCAAGCAGTTCGTCATAGGCGAGGCGGCGCCAGGCAGCATTCTCCGGCGAGGCGTCGATCGGATCGGCTGGGTTGTGGACACGCTGGAGCGCGGCAGTGAAGTCGGGAAAACTCTGCCGCCGCATCAGCTCAGCGTCGAGCCATTCGGGCAAGGCTGGCAGCCGCTCGAGCGACTGGCCGATGGCGCGGCGCAGCACCTTGCCCGACAGTCCTGCCGTCAGCGGATAGACCGGTTCGACCAGCGGCAGCTTGTCGGCTTCGCTGGCGAGCGCGATGTGGTCGGGATGGACCATCGAGGGGCGGCCGTTGAACCATTCCATGCGGCCGGAGACGATGACCTTCTCGCCCTCGGGCATCGCCTTTTCGAGATAGGCGGCGTGGGCATGGAAGAAGGTCAAGGCGATTTCGCCGGTGTCGTCATGCGCGAAGACGCGGTAGGGCACCGAGCGGTTGCCGCGCGGCGCTGGCTGGTGGCGATCAATGCGGACCTCCAGCGTGACGATGGCCCCTTCGGCTGACAGCGCGATGCCGGGCCGGTTGCGCCGGTCGATGACGCTGTTGGGCAGCACGAACATGAGGTCGCCGACGCGGGCGGCCCGGTCGCCGAGATCAGCAGGCACGACCTTCTCGATCAGCACGGCGACCTTCGGTCCGATGCCGGCGAGCGAGGTGATGGGCGAGAACAGGGGATCGAGAAGGGATGGACGCATGATGTCAGCTTATGCGCTGGAGCAGCCCGGGCAAAGGCTGACATGGCCGGCTATCCACGCTATATGCGCCTCGACACTAGAGGATTGCTGACATGACCGGATCGACACGCTCGAGCGAAGGGCTTGGTACGCGCAGGCGCAAGCTGCTGTTCCGCTCGTGGCATCGCGGCATGCGCGAGATGGACCTGATCCTCGGCAGCTTCGCCGACGCCAACATCGACAGGCTCAGCGACGACGAGCTCGACCATTACGAGGTACTGCTCGACATCACCGACAAGGAACTGCTGTCGTGGATCATCGGCGAGCATCCGGTGCCTGCAGCTGTCGACCATGACGTCTACCGCCAGATCGTGGCGTCGCGCGGCGCATTCACAGCCTGAGTGAAATCATGAGCCTTATCAAACCAATCGGCCTGCCCAAGGGTCGCGCCGGTCAGTTCATCGTCGATGGCGTCGCCGATGGCTACGAAGCCTTCGCGCTGGCGACCGCCGCTGCCGAGATGGCGCCCGACAGGCCGCTGCTGTTTGTCGCGCGCGACGGCCAGCGGCTGCCGCAGATCGTCGAGGCGCTGGCGTTTGTCGCGCCTGACATGCCGGTGCTCGAACTGCCGGCCTGGGACTGCCTTCCCTACGACCGCGTTTCGCCGGGGTCGGACGCGGCGGCACGCCGGCTCGATGCGCTGGCGGCGATGATCGCACTGCGCAAGGAGCCGCACCGGGCGATCGTGCTGACAACCGCCAACGCCCTGCTGCAGCGCGTGCCTCCTTCGGCGGCGATCGAAGCGCAGGAATTCCGTGCCAAGCCGGGCAACCAGGTCGAGATGAACGGGCTGGTGGCGCGGCTCGAGCGTGCCGGCTTCGAGCGCGTACCGACGGTGCGCGGCGTCGGCGAATTCGCGGTGCGCGGTGGCATCCTTGATCTCTTCGCGCCCGGTGCCGCGGACGCGCTGCGTCTCGACTTCTTCGGCGACACGCTGGAAACGATCCGCGCCTTCGACGTCGCCAGCCAGCGCACGACCGGCAGCCGCAATTCGGTGGTGCTGCAAGCGATGAGCGAAGTGGCGCTGACGCCGGAGACGATCAGCAAGTTCCGCCGCAGCTACATCGAAGCGTTTGGCGCGCCGTCGCCCGACGATGCGCTTTATGCCGCAGTCAGCGAGGGCCGGCGATTTGCCGGCATGGAGCACTGGCTGCCGCTCTACTATTCGCATCTTGAAACGATGTTCGACTATCTGCCCGACGCGCCCGTGGTGTTCGACCATCTGGCGCGCGAGGCGCTGGGCGAGCGCCACGCCCTGATCCTCGATCACTACGATTCCCGCCGCAAGCAGGGCGAAGGCAAGGGCCTCAAGGACGCGGTGCCCTACAAGCCGGTGGCGCCGGAGCAGATGTATCTGTCGCCCGAAGAGGTGATCACGGCACTCGCCGACCAGGTCAACGCGGAGCTTACGCCTTTCGACACGCCCTTTTCGAGCGGACGCAGGGTGCTGCATGCCGGCTCGCATGCAGGGCGCAGCTTTGCCGAGGAGCGCGCCGATCCCAACGCCAATGTCTTCGACGTGGTGGCCAGGCATATCGCCGACCAGCGCGCCGCCAAGCGGCGCGTCGTCGTTGCCGGCTGGACCGAAGGTTCGCTCGACCGGCTGACGCAGATTCTCGACGAGCACCATCTCGGCAACCTCAAGCGCGTGACGAGCCTTGCCGAGGTCGAAGCGCTGAAGCCGGGCGAGGCGGGTCTTGCCGTACTGCCGATCGAGGCCGGCTTCGAGTCGGGCGAACTGGTTTTCGTCGCCGAGCAGGACATTCTGGGCGATCGGCTGATCCGGCGTTCGAAGAAGCGCAAGCGCGCCGCTGATTTCATCGCCGAGGCCTCGGCACTGTCATCAGGTGACATCGTCGTGCACGCCGACCACGGCATCGGCCGATTTGTCGGGTTGAAGACCATCGAGGCGTTGGGCGCGCCGCACGACTGTCTCGAAATCCACTATGCCTCCGATGGCCGGCTGTTCCTGCCGGTCGAAAACATCGAGCTTCTGTCGCGCTACGGTTCGGATTCGGCAGAAGCCCAGCTCGACAGGCTTGGCGGCGGCGCCTGGCAGTCGCGCAAGGCCAAGCTCAAGCGACGCCTGCTCGAAATGGCGGGCCAGCTGATCAGGATCGCCGCCGAACGGCATATGCGCGAGGCGCCTGCGATGAACCCGCCGGACGGTGTCTATGGCGAGTTCGCGGCGCGTTTCCCCTATGAGGAGACCGACGACCAGCAGAGCGCCATCGATTCCGTGATGGAGGACCTTGGCTCCGGCAAGCCAATGGACCGCCTGATCTGCGGCGACGTCGGTTTCGGCAAGACGGAAGTGGCGCTGCGCGCGGCCTTCATCGCGGCCATGGAAGGTTTCCAGGTGGCTGTGGTGGTGCCGACGACGCTGTTGTCGCGTCAGCATTTCAAGACGTTCACGCAGCGCTTTGCCGGCCTGCCGGTCAAGGTGCGGCAGGCGTCGCGGCTTGTCGGCAACAAGGAACTGGCCGAGACCAAGCAAGGCATATCAGACGGTACCGTCGACATCGTCGTCGGCACGCATGCGCTGCTCGGTTCATCGATCTCGTTCAAGAATCTTGGGCTGCTGATCATCGACGAGGAGCAGCATTTCGGCGTCAAGCACAAGGAACGGCTCAAGGAACTGAAGAGCGACGTGCATGTGCTGACGCTGTCGGCGACGCCGATCCCGCGTACGCTGCAACTGGCGCTGACCGGTGTGCGCGAGCTGTCGCTGATCGCCACGCCGCCGGTCGACCGCATGGCGGTGCGCAGCTTCATCTCGCCCTACGACCCGCTGGTCATCCGCGAGACGCTGTTGCGCGAGCGCTACCGCGGCGGCCACAGCTTCTATGTCGTGCCGCGCATTGCAGACCTCGCGGAAGTGCAGCAATTCCTTCAGGAATCGGTGCCGGAACTGAAGGTTGCGATCGCCCACGGCCAGATGGCGGCGGGCCAGCTCGACGACATCATGAACGCCTTCTACGACGGCCAGTATGACGTGCTGCTGTCGACGACGATCGTCGAATCCGGCCTCGACATTCCGACCGCGAATACGCTGATCGTGCATCGCGCCGACATGTTCGGCCTCGCCCAGCTCTACCAGCTGCGCGGCCGCGTCGGCCGCTCCAAGGTGCGTGCCTATGCACTGTTCACGCTGCCGGCCAACCGCACGCTGACCACCACGGCCGACCGCAGGTTGAAGGTGCTGCAGTCGCTCGACACGCTCGGTGCGGGCTTCCAGCTGGCCAGCCACGACCTCGACATTCGCGGCGCCGGCAACCTACTGGGCGAGGAGCAGTCGGGCCAAATCAAGGAAGTCGGCTTCGAACTCTACCAGCAGATGCTTGAGGAGGCGGTGGCAGAGCTGCGCGGCAGCGGCGAAGCGCTCGACACCGGCTGGTCGCCGCTGATCGCGGTCGGCACGGCAGTGATGATCCCGGAAGCCTATGTGCCGGACCTGCAGCTCAGGCTGGCGCTCTACCGCCGTCTTGGCGATCTCGAAAACACCGAAGAGATCGACGGGTTCGGCGCCGAGCTCATCGACCGCTTCGGGCCACTGCCGGAAGAGGTCAAGCACCTGCTCAAGATCGTCTTCATCAAGGCTTTGTGCCGCAAGGCCAATGTCGAAAAGCTGGATGCGGGGCCGAAGGGCGTGGTGGTGCAGTTCCGCAAGCGCGAATTCGCCAATCCGGCCGGACTGGTGCGCTACATCGCCGAGCAGGGCTCGCTGGCCAAGATCAGGCCCGACCAGAGCGTGGTGTTCGCCCGCGACTGGCCGAACCCGGAGAAGCGGCTGGCTGGTTCGGCCGTCATCATGACACAATTGGCGAAGCTCGCCGAACAGGCAGCCTGACACAAAAATCCCTCACCGCCTGGCAGCGATGAGGGATTGACGTTTTCAGCAAATCAGAAGGTCAATTGAGCGTCGGTTCGCCGGCTGCCTTCTCGGTCGCGACCTGGCGGATGGCGTCGGCCAGCGTTGCCGCATCCTGGGCGCCCATGACAGCGTACTTGCCGTCGAGCAGGAAGCATGGCACGCCAGTAATACCCATGCGCGAGGCGGTGACGATCTCGTTGGTGACGTCGTCGCGGTCGGCGTCCGTGGCCAGCAGCGACTCGACAACAGCCGCATCCATGCCAGCCGCGCGCGCCGCCTCGACCAGCACGGAATGATCACCGATGTTCTTGCCCTGCTCGAAGTAGAGGCTGAACAGCGAACGCGCGAGCTTGTCCTGCACGCCGTATCCCGACGCTGCCGCCCAGCGGATGAGGCGGTGGGCGTCGAGCGTGTTGGGCGCAACAGTGATCGCATCGAAATCGAAGGCGATGCCCTCGACAGCACCGAGCGAAACCAGGTTGGCGTGGACCTGCTTCAGCCGGTTCTCGTCGCTGAATTTCGCCAGCATGTAGGCCTTGCGCTCCTTGCCCTCGGGCGGGATCGTCGGATCGAGCTGGAACGGCCGCCAATGCACCTCGGCCTTGATGTCAGGCAGGCTGGCAAGCGCGCTTTCCAGGCGCTTCATGCCAAGAAAACACCATGGGCAGACGACATCCGAGACGACGTCGATGGTGATCTGGTTCTGTTCAGTCATGGAAAAGTCCTTAGCTCAAGCAGTTCGATTTAACCGCCCTGACTCCACCAGACCGGCAATTGATAGCCAAATATGGGTGTTTTTTCCGGATGTTTTAGTCTCTTGGCAAATGCGATCCACTGCTCGGAATTGTGCTGGAACGGCACCATGTAGTTGCCGGAGATCAGCAGACGGTCGAGCGCGCGGACCGCAGCGACGAAGTCGTCCTTGTCCCGCGCCTTGAGCATGGCGTCGATCATGGCGTCGACGGCAGGGCTGGAGACGCCGGCGAGATTGAACGAACCCGGCTTCTGGGCGGCGGATGAGCCCCAGCGTCCGATCTGCTCGATGCCTGGCGACAAGGTGCCGGTGAAGCCGGTCACACCGATCAGGGCGTCGAATTCGAAGGCCTGCTTGCGCGACTGGATCTGGTCGGCCTCGAGCGCGCGAATGGTGACCGCAATGCCGAGCTTCTCCAGCGTGCGCTGGTAGATGGCGGCCAGCCGCTGCTCAGCCTCTGATGAGGTCAATATCTCGAAGGCGAAGGGCTTGCCTTGGGCATCGAGCATCTTGCCGCCCTGCAAGGTGTAGCCAGCGCTCTTGAACAGTTCGAAGGCCTGTTTCATCACCTTGCGGTCCTGGCCGGAGCCGTCGGTGACGGGTGGGCGCCAGGTGCCGTCCATGACGTCGGGGCGTACCGCATGTGGGAAGGGCGCCAGCAGCGCCTTTTCCTTGTCATTGGCCGGCACGCCAAAAGCGGAAAGCTCCGAGCCCTGCCAATAGCTGACGGTGCGCTCGTATTTGCCGGCGAAGAGGTTCCGGTTGGCCCATTCGAAGTCGTAAAGCATGCCGAGCGCCTGGCGGACCACCGGATTGGCGAATTGCGGCAGGCGGGTGTTGAACATGAAGCCGGTGACGACGGGCGGCAGGCCGCTCTTGAAGGTTTCGGCGACGACGTCGCCGTTCTTGAAGGCTGGAAAATCGAAGCCGCGTTCACGCTTGACCGGGTCGGCTTCGATGAAGGTGTCGCAAATGCCCTTCTTGAACGCCTCGAACTGGGCGGCGGCGTTGAGGAAGTACTCGATGGTGATCTGGTCGTAGTTGTCGAAGCCGCGCTTCGAGGGGATGTCGCGTGCCCAGTATTCGGGATTGCGCTTGAAAACGATGCGTTCGCCTGGCTTCACCTCTGACACCGTGTAGGGGCCGCTGCCGATGAGCGGCTTCAACGTGGTCTGGTCGAACGTTTCCTTGGAGAAAGCGTGCTTGGGCACGATCGGGGTCAGCCCGATGATCAGCGGGAATTCGCGGTCTGCCTTGTCATTGAAGGTGAAGCGGACGCTGTGGTCGCCGGTCTTTTCGATCTTCTCGATCTTGGCCATGCGGTCGGAGTAGGGCGGGCGGCCCTTTTCGGTGAAGACTTCATAAGTGAAGATCACGTCGTCAGGCGTGATTGCCTGTCCGTCCGACCATTTGGCGTCGGGGTCGAGGTTGAACTCGATCCACTTGCGCTCGGGGTCGATGTCGACCGACTTGGCGGTCAGGCCGTAGATGCTGAAGGCTTCGTCGGCGCTGCGCTGCATCAGCGATTCGAAGACCAGATTGCCGTAGATCGTGTCGATCATGCCGCGCGCGGTGGTGCGCAAGCTCTTGATGATGAAGGGGTTGAGGTTGTCGAAGCTGCCGATGACGCAATAGGTGATCTTGCCGCCCTTGGGGGCGTCGGGATTGGCGTAGGGAAAGCTCTTGAAATCGGCCGGCAATGCGGGTGTGCCATGCATGGAAAGGCCATGAACCGGCTCAGCCAAGGCCGCGCGCGGAGCGAGAAATGCGATGGCGGCGGTGGCAACCAGCAGCGAAAGAGTGCGTCTCACGACGATTCTCCACGAATTCGGGGAAGCTTTGATGATTCGAAGCGTAGCGCACGCGCATGTGGCCCGTCCATTGCCGGCTCAAGGCACAAGAAATGCAAGCAAACAGGCTGGATTCGCGGCCCGCAGCAGTGTAACACGCGCGGCGAAGTCATGCTGTTGCCTCATTTGCCCAACAGGTAGCGTCGACACACGGCTTGGGCCGGTCCCGGGATTGTTTGAGAGGAATTCATGAAGATGACGAGCCAGAAATTCGACGGTCTCCGCCTGTCGGCCTTGGCGGCTGGCGTTGCCGGTCTGCTGGCGTCGGGCCTTACGCCTGCGGCTGCACAGCAGCAGCAGGTGCCGCAGGGCTGGTTCAAGGCCTGTTCCAAGCAGGCTGACGTCGACATCTGCAACGTGCAGAATATCCTGACCGCTTCCAACGGCCAGCTGGTCACCGGCATCTCGATGATCGAGCTCAAGGGCAAGGTCAACCGCAAGGTGTTTCAGGTCACCGTGCCGAGCGGCCGCCTCATTCCTCCGGGAATCGGCCTGCAGGTCGATGGCGCCAAGGCGCAGAAGCTGGAATACGTGATCTGCTTCCCGGACCGTTGCGTTGCCGAGATCGCCCTGACCGACGCGCTCGTCGGTTCGTTCAAGAAGGGCACCGATCTCACGCTGACCTCGATCAACTTCCAGAACCAGCCGAACCCGATCAAGGTTTCGCTCGCAGGCTTCACAGGCGCCTTTGACGGCGAGCCGCTGAAGCAGTCGGATCTCGAAGATCGCCAGAAGAAGCTTCAGGAGTTCGTGTCGAAGAACAACGAGGACTTCGCCAAGAAGCTCAAGGAAGAGCAGGACAAGGCCAAGACGGCCAACTGATCGACCGACGAACATGAAATGAAAAAAGCGGGGTTCAGCCCCGCTTTTTTGTTGCGTATCAATATGTTGCGTTTAGTGGCTGCTGCGCGCCTTGGGGGCGTAGTGGCCATCTGGCGTCTTGTCGAAATACTCGCCCACCTGGGGATGCCGGACCGGCTCGCCGGAACTATCCTCGAGCAGGTTCTGCTCGGAGACGTAGGCGACATATTCGGTCTCCGAATTCTCCGCCAGCAGGTGGTAGAAAGGCTGGTCGCGCCTCGGGCGCACGGCAGCGGGAATCGCGTCGTACCACTCCTCGGTGTTGGCGAATTCGGGGTCGACATCGAAGATCACGCCCCGGAACGGGAAGACACGGTGGCGCACCACCTGTCCGATCGAGAACTTTGCCGTCTTCATGGATCACCTGCGCCGCGCGAGATCTGCCAAATCACACGCGCTTTCAATCGCTTAGGACGCGTCCGAGGTCGAAGTTACTCTCCGGCCCGGCCAATCGCGCCCTTCCAAGTTCCTATTTGGCGCAGCAAGGCAGGTATTTCAATGGCATAGCTGCTTGACTGCCGGTCAGGTGGCGCGATACCGGCTGGCTGAAGTGCTCCATCGCGCATCCGTCGCCGTCAGGCGGCGAACGCGTCTTTTCCAGCCCTGCCAAGCGGGAAAGTGCCGATGTCTGAGGTGATCGGTCTGGTCTTGCCCTTCTTCGGGCTGATCTTCATGGGTTTCGTCGTTGCCCGGATTACCAGGCAGCCGCTGGAGGCGCTTGGCTGGATGACGACGTTCATCGTCTATGTCGCGCTGCCGGCCCTGTTTTTCCAGCTGCTGGCCAAGACGCCGTTCGAGCGGCTGACCGAATGGGGCTACATATCAGGCGCGGTGTTCTCGACCTTCGTCATCTTCATGCTGATGTTTACGGCTTGCTGCATCAGGGCGCGTGGCGAGATTGCCGAATCGACGATCAAGGGGCTGGCCTCCGCCTATGGCAATATCGGCTACATGGGCCCCGGCCTGGCGCTGCTCGCCTTCGGCGAAGAGGCTGCTGTGCCGGTGGCGCTGATCTTCTGCTTCGAAAACATCATGCATTTCACCATCGCACCGATGATGATGGCGCTGGCCGGCGACGAGCCACGATCGCCGATGAACGTCGCAAGCGACGTGGTCAAGAAAATCGCCTTCCACCCGTTCATCATCGCAACCGCCGTCGGTGTGCTGGCGGCCTATGCGGAGTTCCGGCCACCGCTGCCGGTCGAGCGGTTTCTCGAATATCTGTCGCGCGCGGCTGCGCCTTGCGCCTTGTTTGCCATGGGCGTGACGCTGGCGCTCAGGCCATTGAAGCGCGTGCCGCATGAGATCGTGCCAATCGCCCTGCTCAAGCTGATCGTGCATCCGCTGCTGTGCTACGTCGTTTTGAGCTGGGTCGGCAATTTCTCGCCGGTCTGGCTGTTCTCGGCGGTGCTGCTGGCCGCACTGCCGACGGCGACAAACGTGTTCGTCATCGCCCAGCAATACGGCGTGTGGGTCGAGCGGGCATCGGCGAGCGTGCTTGTCACCACATGCGTGTCGGTGCTGACGGTGACCGGACTGCTCTACATGATCCAGCATGGCATATTGCCGCCGGATCTCTTTCCTTAGACGCTATTCGGTCGAGGCGTCGCGCACCTTGCGCGGCGAGCGCAAGCCGGATGCGATCGACGAAAAGCCGCTGCCTGGGCGCAAGCCCTCGCGCATGAAGAAGGCGCGGAGCGGCGAGAAGCCACCGAGGACATTCAGCCCAGCACTGCGGGCGAGCTGTGCCGGAAGCATGTCCGACAAAAGCGACCTGTTGAGCAGGTTGACCGCGCTGGTGCGGGCCAGAATGTCGGGGCGTCGCGCGGAATCGTAAGCGGCGAGCGCCTCCGCCGCGCCGGCATCGTTGCGGTGTTTCGATGCAATTTCAACGAGCTGGTCGACGTCCCTGATGCCGAGATTGAGCCCTTGCGCGCCAATCGGCGGGAACACGTGCGCGGCTTCGCCGACAAGGGCGACGCGGTTCTGGGCGAAACGCTGCGGCAAGGACGTCGACAGCGGGTAGATCTGGCGGCCGCCTTCGACCGTGACGCGTCCAAGCATCGACTGCATCTGCTGTTCGACGCGCAGCGACAGGGCAGCGTCATCGAGGTTGGCCAAGTCCTTCGCCGTTTCCGGCCTCAGCACCCAGACGAGGCTGGAGCGGCGGCCTGGCAGCGGCACCTGGGTGAACGGCCCGGTTTCGGTGTGGAACTCGGTCGAGGTGAAGGCGTGGTCGCGGCTGTGAGAAAAGTTCAGTACCAATGCGGCCTGCGGCAGCGCACGCGCTGACGCCGAGATGCCGGCAGCCTGGCGTGCCGGCGAGTTCCTGCCATCGGCGGCGACTGCCAATGGTGCTTCAACTGCAGTGCCGTCAGACAGCGAGGCAATCACGCTGCTGGGCTCGAAGGCCCAGCTGTCGACCATGGCGCGGCGCCATTCGATGCCCGCATGGGCCTCGACCGCCTTTTCGAGGACCGCGTTGAAGACGCGATTCTGGAAATTGAGGCCGAAATGTTCCTCGCCGATCTCGCCGGCGCGGAAGGTGACGATCGGACTGCGGATCAGCCGCGCCGTGCCGTCGATGATGCGCATCACCTTGAGGGGAGCGGCGTCAGGGGCAAGCGGATCGAGCACGCCGAGCCTGGCCAGGAATTTCAGCGCCGGCACCATCAGCGCGGTGGTGCGGCCATCATCGGCGCGCGCGGGCGGTCCGGCAAGCACGACGCCGAAGCCGGCCCCGGCAAAGGCAAGCGCGGATATCAGCCCGACCGGCCCCGTGCCTGCCACCAGAATGCGGTTTGTCGTGTCGACGCTCATCGGCCGCCCATGCTGTCCTGGTGCCATCCGCGCACCTCAGTTATCCTGGTATATTGCAGGCCTAAGCCATTGATCAACGCGGCGATTCATCCCATTCGGTCGCAATCGTTATTCCCGGTGCAATTTCAGCCGGCTTGAAGCGCTGCCGGCCGCCCGCGCCGAAGTGGAAGAAGCTGTGCTGGCACTGCAACCGGGCATTTTCGGATCGGCTTTCGGCTTGTCTGGAAAGCGGTGCTGCTATTAAGTGCCGGAATGGCGGGGGAGACTATCGGTGGCAAACAGGACTGCGCGATGACGGAAGAATTCGTGCGACCCGGCCACAGAAGATTTCTCGCGCATGCTTGGTGGTCATGTTCATCCATTCGGCTCGATGCTGGAAACGCGATTGGCGGGAACCGTGAAGCCTAAAAAAGTCACTTGGCCCCAGGCCCGCGCCTTTTCGGTGCATCTGCTCACCGCGTCGGGTTCGTTCCTGGCGTTCCTGTCGCTGGTTGCCGCAAGCGAAGAGCGCTGGACGGCGATGTTCGGGTGGCTGGGGCTGGCGCTTTTCGTCGACGGCATCGACGGGCCGATCGCGCGCAAGCTCGAGGTCAAGGAAATCCTGCCGACATGGTCGGGCGAACTGCTCGACAACATCATCGACTACGTCACTTACGTATTGATCCCGGCCTTCGCGCTCTACCAGAGCGGTTTCATGGGCGAGGGGCTGTCGTTCCTGTCTGGCGCGATCATCGTCGTGTCGAGCGCGATCTACTATGCCGACACTGGCATGAAGACCAAGGAGAACTTCTTCAAGGGGTTTCCGGTCGTCTGGAACATGGTGGTGTTCACGCTGTTCGTCATCGAGCCGGGACAATGGGTATCGTTCGCGGTGGTGGTGATCGCCGGCGTCCTGACCTTCGTGCCGATGAATTTCCTGCATCCGGTGCGTGTCGTCAGGCTGAGGAACATCAACCTTCCGATGACGCTGATCTGGTGCGCCTTTGGCGGGGTGGCGTTGTGGCAGCACATGGATGCCAGCGAATGGGTCAAGGTCGGCATTGCGGTAAGCGGCCTCTACCTGTTCTTCATCGGCGGCGTGATGCAGTTCTTCCCCAAGCTTGGCGCCAAGCCAGCAAGCGAGACAGAGAAAGACTGACGAGTGCCCAAAGCCATACGCGTCCATGCCCATGGCGGCCCCGAAGCGCTGACCTACGAAGAGGCTGATGTCGGCCGGCCTGGCCCCGGCCAGGCACTCATCCGCCATACCGCCATCGGTTTGAACTTCATTGACGTCTATTTTCGCACCGGCCTCTACCCAGCGCCGAACGGCATGCCGGTGACCCCAGGTGGCGAAGCGGCTGGCGTGGTGCTCGAACTGGGCGACGGCGTCGACTGGCTCAAGGTCGGCGATCGCATCGCCTATGCAGTACCGACGGGCGCCTATTGCGAACAACGCGTCATTGCCGCCGACCGGCTGGTCAAGATACCTGACGGCATCTCCGACGAGCAGGCGGCAGCGATGATGCTGAAGGGCATGACCGCCGAATACCTGCTGTTGCGCACCTTCAAGGTGAAGGCCGGCGATACGATCCTCTATCATGCCGCGGCCGGCGGCGTCGGTCTGATCCTTGGCCAGTGGGCCAAGCATCTTGGTGCGACTGTCATCGGCACTGTCGGATCGACGGAGAAGGGCGACCTCGCCCTGGCGCATGGCTTCGACCACGTGATCAATTATCGCGACCAGGATTTCGTCGCCGAGGTGGCTGCCATCACCGGCGGCAAGAAATGCGACGTCGTCTACGATTCCGTCGGCAACGATACCTTTCCCGGTTCGCTCGACTGCCTGCGGCCGCTTGGCATGTTCGTCAGCTTCGGCCAGTCGTCGGGGCCGATCCCGCCGTTCAATATTTCACTGCTGGCGCAGAAGGGCTCGCTGTTTGCCACGCGGCCGACGCTGTTTGCCTACAATGCCAGGCGCGAGGATATGGTAAAGTCGGCTGAAGCGCTGTTTGACGTTGTGCTGAAAGGCGCTGTGGAGATCAGGATAAACCAGCGGTTTGCATTGCACGACGCGGCGCAGGCTCATGCCGATCTGGAAGGCCGGAAGACGACGGGGACGACCGTACTTATCCCTTGAGTTTTCGCTAGAATTCTTGAAGCTCTTTCAACTTGTGACATGCTTTGCTCCGAGAGCGGGACGCGCCTACCATGCTCTCGGGAACATAAAAAGTAAGACAATGGGAGGCGTTGTGGACACAACCCCTTTAGCCAATGGTCGGAACCTGCTTGAGGTTCGCGGCCTGACGAAGGTATTCGGCACACTCAAAGCGTGCGATCAGGTAGACCTGACCATTGCCAAGGGCGAAATCCATGCCCTGCTCGGCGAAAACGGCGCGGGCAAGTCGACGCTGGTGAAGATGCTGTTCGGCTCTCTGGAGCCCAATGCCGGCGAAATTCACTGGAACGGCCAGCCGGTCATGATCACCAGCCCCGGCGTTGCCAAGAAGCTCGGCATCGGCATGGTTTTCCAGCACTTTTCTTTGTTCGAAGCGCTGACGGCTGCTGAAAACATCGCGCTTTCGCTGGCCGATGACACGCCGATCAGCACGATTGCAGCCAAGGCGCGCGCGCTGTCCTATAGCTACGGCCTGCCGCTCGATCCGGACTCGCTGGTCGGTGACCTCTCGGTCGGCGAACGCCAGCGTATCGAGATCATCCGCTGCCTGCTGCAGACGCCTGATTTGATCATTCTCGACGAACCGACTTCGGTGCTGACGCCGCAGGAAGCCGACAAGCTGTTCGAGACGCTCGAGCGCCTGCGCTCCGAGGGCAAGTCGATCCTCTACATCTCGCACCGCCTCGACGAAGTCCGCCGCCTGTGCGACAGCGCCACGATCATGCGACACGGCAAGGTTGTGGGGCACTGCAATCCCCGGCTCGAGACGCCATCCTCGCTAGCACGGATGATGGTCGGCACCGAGGTCAAGAACGCCGAGCGCACCACGGCATCGGTGCGCGGCGAAGAACTGCTCAGCATCTGCGGCATGAGCCGCAAGCCTGCTGGGCCGTTCTCGATGCCGCTCAAGAACATCTGGCTGAGCATCGCCGGCGGCGAAGTCATCGGCATTGCCGGTGTCGCCGGAAACGGCCAGGGCGAGCTGTTCGAAGCGATCTCGGGCGAAGCGCTGCAGGAAAGCGCCGATGCCATCCGCATTCGCGGCAAATCGGCTGGACGCATGGGCATTTCGGCACGCCGCCTGTTGGGCGCTGCCTTCGTGCCTGAGGAGCGCCTCGGCCACGGTGCAGCACCGCGCATGCGGCTGTCGGACAACCTCCTGCTGTCGCGTCACACCACTGACGGCAAAGCCTTTGTCAGTGGCCTCGGTGTGGTCAAGTCGGGCGCGATCCAGAAGGCGGCTCAGCGCATCATCGAGGTAATGGACGTGCGCAAGAGCGCACCCGATCCTGAAGCCGCCGCACTTTCGGGTGGCAATCTGCAGAAATTCATCATCGGCCGCGAGCTCGACCGCAACCCTGCCGTGATGGTCGTCAACCAGCCGACCTGGGGCGTCGACGCCGGCGCCGCCGCGCGCATCCGCCAGGCGCTGATCGAGCTCGCCCGCAACGGCTCGGCGGTGCTGGTCATCAGCCAGGATCTCGACGAGTTGTTTGAAATCTCCGACTCGATCGCCGTCATGCACAATGGCGAGCTGTCGAAGCCGATCCCGATCGCCGAAGCGACGCTCGAACGCATCGGGCTGCTTATGGGTGGGGCCGAGCCGGGTCATCCCGATCATGCGAAGGAGGTCGCGTGATGCGGATCGAACTCGTCAAACGTCCGGAGCGCTCGGCGCTCTTCGCCGCGCTTTCGCCCTTCATCGCGCTTGGGCTGACGCTGATCGCCGGTGCGATCATGTTCTCGCTGCTCGGCAAGAACCCTGTCGAAGCGCTGTATTACTACTTCATCGATCCGCTGCGCGAGGTCTGGTCGCTGCATGAGCTGGCGGTCAAGGCAGCTCCGCTGATCCTGATCGCCGTCGGCCTGTCGATCTGCTACCTCTCGAACAACTGGAACATCGGCGCCGAAGGCCAGTTCATCGTCGGTGCGATCATGGGATCGATCCTGCCGGTGATGTTCCCCGACTTCCAGTCGTGGATCGTCCTGCCGCTGATGCTGCTGATGGGCATCGCCGGGGGCGCGCTCTACGGCGCCATCCCGGCCTATCTCAAGGTGCGCTTCAACACCAACGAGATCCTGACCAGCTTGATGCTGGTCTATGTCGCGCAGCTGTTCCTCGACTGGATGGTGCGCGGTCCGTGGCGCAACCCGGCAGGCATGAACTTTCCGGAGACGCGGACCTTCAGCCCGAGTGCCGTGCTGCCCGAGATCTGGTCGGCTTCGGGCCGCGCCAACTGGGGTTTTGTCTTCGCCATCGTCGCGGCAATCGCCCTGTGGTTCATGCTGTCGCGTACGTTGAAAGGCTTCGAGGTGCTGGTGCTGGGGCAAAGCCCGCGAGCAGGGCGCTTTGCAGGCTTCTCGCAGTCGCGGATGGTCTTCTTCGCCTTCCTGGTCTCCGGCGGTCTCGCAGGCCTCGCCGGCATCTCCGAAGTCTCGGGTGCCATCGGTCAACTGCGGCCGACGATCTCGCCCGGCTATGGCTTTGCCGCGATCATCGTTGCTTTCCTCGGACGCCTGAACCCGCTCGGCATCATCGCCGCGGGCCTCGTCCTGGCACTGTCTTATCTCGGCGGTGAAGCAGCTCAGATCTCGCTCGGTGTGTCCGACAAGGTGGTGCGCGCCTTCCAGGGCATGCTGCTGTTCTTCGTGCTCGCTTGCGACACGCTCATCCTTTACCGCATCCGCTTTGTCGGCGCCTCTGCTGCAAAGACCGTGGAGGCCACGCAAAATGTTTGAAGACATCCTGATAACGATTGCGACGGCGGCAACTCCGCTGTTGATCGCATCCGTCGGCGAAGTGGTGGTCGAGCGCTCGGGCGTGCTCAATCTCGGCGTCGAAGGCATGATGGTGATGGGGGCTGTGACCGGCTTCGGCGTCGCGCTGACGACCGGCTCGCCCTGGCTCGGCGTCTTGGCCGCGATCATCGTCGGCGCGCTGTTTTCGCTGCTGTTCGGCTTCCTGACGCTGACGCTGGTGACCAACCAAGTGGCGACAGGCCTGGCACTGACGCTGCTCGGCCTGGGCCTGTCAGGCATGCTGGGCGAAAGTTTCGTCGGCCTGCCAGGCATTAAAATGGACTACATCCACATTCCCTTCCTCAGCGAACTGCCGTTTGTGGGCAAGCTGTTGTTCGGGCAGGATCCACTGTTTTACGTGTCGCTGCTGTTGACCGCCGGCGTCGCCTACTTCCTGTTCCGCACGCGGGCAGGGCTGACATTGCGCTCGATCGGCGACAACCACACTTCGGCGCACGCACTCGGCATCAAGGTCATCGCCATCCGCTACCTCGCCGTCATGTTCGGCGGCGCGTGCGCGGGACTTGCCGGCGCCTATCTGTCGCTCGTCTACACGCCGCAGTGGATCGAAAACATGACCGCAGGCCGGGGCTGGATTGCCTTGGCGCTGGTGGTGTTCGCATCGTGGCGGCCGTGGCGCGTGCTGGCCGGCGCCTATCTGTTCGGAGCGGTTTCGATCGGCCAGCTGCATGCCCAGGCGTTGGGCATCGGCGTGCCGTCGCAACTTCTTTCTTCGCTACCCTATCTGGCAACCATCGTTGTCCTTGTCCTAATCTCGCGCAACAGACGACTGACGATGGTGAACACTCCGGCTTCATTGGGGCGGCCGTTTGTGCCAGATCGCTAAGACCATGGCGCCGATTCGAAAGTCGTTTTGAACGGCTTTCGAGGCGGGCCATGTACAGGGACTATAAAAAGGATGGGATAGTGCCCCGGGCAACCACTAAGAGGAACAAAAGCATGAAGAAGACAATTTTGTCGTTTGCCGCGGCTGCCGCCGTGATGTCTTTCGGCACGATGGCGGCGGAAGCCGCGACCAAGGCCTGCTTTGTCTATGTCGGGCCAATCGGCGATTTCGGCTGGTCCTACCAGCATCATCAAGGCCTCGAACACATGAAGAAGGAACTCGGCGATCAGGTCGAGACCGCCTATCTCGAAAGCGTTCCCGAAGGCGCCGACGCCGAGCGTGCGATCGAACGTTTCGCACGTTCAGGCTGCAACATCATCTTCACCACGTCCTTCGGCTACATGGATCCGACCAACAAGGTAGCGGGCAAGTTTCCCGATGTGAAGTTCGAGCACGCCACGGGCTACAAGCGTGAGCACCCGAATGTCGCGACCTACAATTCGAAGTTCCATGAAGGTCGCTACATCCAGGGCGTGATCGCCGCCAAGATGTCCAAGGCAGGCGTCGCGGGCTACATCGCTTCGTTTCCGATCCCCGAAGTGGTGATGGGTATCAACGCCTTCGTGCTCGGCGCGCAGTCGGTCAACCCGGACTTCAAGGTCAAGGTGGTGTGGGCCAACACCTGGTTCGACCCGGGCAAGGAAGCCGACGCCGCCAAGGCGCTGATCGACCAGGGCGTCGACATCATCACCCAGCACACCGACTCGACGGCACCGATGCAGGTGGCGACCGAGCGTGGCATCAAGGCGTTCGGCCAGGCTTCCGACATGATCAAGTTCGGCCCGACCACGCAGCTGACCTCGATCGTCGATGATTGGGGCCCGTATTACGTCGAGCGTGTCAAGGCGGTCGTCGACGGGACCTGGAAGCAGCAGGACGTCTGGGGCGGCATGAAGGAAGGCCATGTCGTGATGGCGCCGTTCGCCAACATGCCCGACGACGTCAAGAAACTGGCCGAGGAAACCGCGGCCAAGATCAAGTCCGGGGAATTCAATCCGTTCACCGGGCCGATCACCAAGCAGGATGGCACGGAATGGCTCAAGGCCGGTGAAGTGGCCGAGAACGGCGTGCTGCTCGGCCTCAACTTCTACGTCAAGGGCGTGGACGACAAGCTGCCGCAGTAATCGGCTGACATTGCCGAGCGCGTTTCTTGCTCAAAAAAAGAACCCCCGGTTTTGCCGGGGGTTTTTTGTTTCAGTGCCTCGCGAACCCATGTCTAGTCCGAATGGACCTGTATGCCGGTTGTTGGAGGGACATTTTGGGCATCGACGGCAGCACCACCCGGGAACATCATGAAATCACGCGAATTCATCTGCAGCTCGCATACCGTCAGCGGCGTGATGCCCGGCAGCCCGGTGGCATCGCGCCATGGTTTTGCGTCCCGAGTCGAGGCATGTGCCACAGCAGGCTACACCGGCATGTGCCTGCATTTCCGCGATTATGCCGAGCAGCGGGCGCGCGGTTTCGGTGACGGCGAGCTGCGTTCCATCCTCGAAGTGCATGGCATGAAGCACGTTTCGGTCGAGTTCCTTACCGACTGGTTCATGGACGGTGAGGCGGGGCTGCTTTCGCGCCGCAACGAGGAGACGGCTTTCAGGGCGGCCACGGCCTTCGGCGCCAAGGTGCTCAATGTCGGTCCCGATCTTGGCGGGCGCGGCATCCCGCTGGACACGATGCAGCAGCGGTTTCGCGCGCTCTGCGGCCGGGCTGCCGCGCATGACATCGCCATCGCACTGGAACTGGTTGCCTGGGGCAATGTTAAGGACGTCGACACGGCACTGGCAATCATTGGCGAAATTCCCAACGCCGGCCTGGTCATCGATTCGTGGCATGTCTTCCGTGCTGGTATGCCGCTTGCGGATCTCAAGCGGATACCTGCCGACAAGGTGCTGTGCGTTCAGGTCAACGACGCCGACGCGATGCCGACGGGAGCGCTCGCTTCGGAAACGATGAACCGCAGACTGTGCGGGCAGGGTGGTTTCGATCTAGCCGGCTTTGCCGCAACGCTTGATGCCATGGGCGTTGCCGTACCTTTCAGCATCGAAGTGATTTCGCCTGACCTCGCGGCGCTCGACCTGCAAAAAGCGGCCAAGTTGTCGTTCGACACGACCAGAAGCTGTTTCTCGTGACATCACCGACGTTGCGGTTGCGGATGCCGGTCTGGTGGCGGTGAAGCATCCGGACGCTGGCCGTTCGATGTCTCCATGGCGGGTGATCAAATGCCGCCATTGCAAGCATTTTTCGTTAGTCCGTTCGAACGATGTTGCGACCACGGCTGCCACGCATAAGCTGACCTCAAAATACCCCTTCTTCGTCAGCGTTCCGGGCTTGCCCGCGGTGCAGGCAAGGGCGGGTTCATAAGTGTGGTCAGGGAGGCGAGCTTATGCTCAGTGAAATACTGATCATCGTGATACGTGGGATCGCCATAGGGTCGATCTTCGCCACCATCGCGATGAGCTTCAATATCGTTCATGGTGCGACGAACATCTTCAATTTTGCCCAGGGCAACATGTTCATCCTGGGCGGTTTCGCCGCCTATTTCCTGGCCAACCAAGTGGGGTTCGGCCAGTGGACGCTGATGCTTGTGCTGGCCGGGCTGCTGATCGCCGCCTTGGTCACCATCCAGGGCTACATCACGCTGCTGCCGCTGCGCTCCTCGGTCGAGCAGGACAGCTGGCTGATCTCGACGGTTTCGGTCTCGGTCATCGTCGCGGCACTCCTGATGATCACGCAGGGGCCGTTTGCGTATTCTGTCCAGAGCGTGGTGCCGAGCTTCCGCATCCTCGGCACGCGCACGCCGGGTGCTTATGCGCTGGCGATTGCGGCAATGATCTTCTGGTTCTTCGCGTTGCGCTTCTTCCTGCGCAAGACCTTCATCGGGCTCGCCATCAGCGCGCTGTCGCAGGACTTCGACGCCGCACGGGCAGCTGGCCTGCCGGTTCGCCGCCTGCAGCTGATTTCGTTCGCCATCAGCGGCCTGATGGTCGGTACCGTCGGCTTCCTCGTCGCTCCGGTGATCTCGGTCAGCCCCGACGCCGGCCTGAAATACGTGCTCAACGGCTTCGTTGCAGCCGTGGTTGGCGGCATCGGCTCCAACGCCGGCACGCTGATCGGCGGCCCACTTGTCGGCGTCGTCGCCATGCTGACGGCCTACAAGGTCGGCGGCGCCTACCAGGACCTGGCATCGCTTCTGGTGCTGGTGATCATCTTGATGTTCAGGCCGCAAGGCTTGTTCGGTCGCGTCGGCGCAAGGCGGGTGTGACCATGCAGGCGAATGCAAACGTGCAGACCGGACCCGTTACCATGGCCGTCGAAAGCAAGCCGAAAGGCCGTTTCAATTCCGACCTGACGCAGGTCTGGATCGGGGTGGCGCTGATCGCCATCACCGGCTTCGGCCCGGTGATCCTTGGCAATTCCTACTGGATCCATACGTTCCAGCTGGTCAACATCTACATCGCCGCGGCGATCTTCCAGAACATGCTGTTCGTCGATGCCGGCCAGAAGTCTTTTGGCCAGGGCGCGATCCTCGGGCTTGCCGCCTATGGTGCTGCAATCCTCTATGGCCTGCATGACTGGCCCTTCGCACTGGCAGCGCTCGGCGGCATTGTCGCTGCCGTCCTGGGCGGCCTGCTGTTTGCGCTCCCGGCGCTGCGCGTGCAGGGTTTCCATCTCGGCTTCGTCACCATGAGCGCTGCGATCGTCTTCCCGCAGCTGCTTGTGACGCTCGACAAGTGGACCAACGGCATCAATGGCATCAGTGTTTCCGTGCCCGAGCTGACCAACCCGGTCGTGTTCGGCATGTCGCCGCTGGCGATCGCGGTTGCTGTGTTCCCGATGATCGCGCTGTTCGCTCACTACGGCATCCGCCGCTCGAAGCTCGGCCGCAGCATGTTCGTGGCCGCACTGAGCCCCGAGGCGGCACGGTCCCTCGGCATAAAGCCCGGCGTGATGCGCTTCACCGCCTTCATCGTCGCTTCGATCGGCACCGGCATCTGCGGCATCCTCTATCTGCCGACGGTGGCCTTCGTCAGCCCCCAGGGCTTCAACATCGAGCTGTCCTTCGTGTTCTTCTTCGCCGTCGTCGTCGGCGGACGCGGGCAGATGCTCGGGCCGATCATCGGCATCTGGATCGTCTTCATCCTGCCCAATATCCTGCTGGCCCAGTTCGTCGAATACCGGCTGCTGATGTACGGCACACTGACGCTGCTGGCGGTGCTGATTTTCCCCGACGGGATCGTCGGTTCGATCGAGCGTCTGCGCGCCAAGCGCAAGCAGACCGGTGGCGGCGAGCAGGCCTTCCGCATCGACGGTTTCCTTGCCAACCTCCAGTCTGGCAAGGTGGCGCGCTCGCCGTCCGAGGAGATCGCCGTCGAGGTGCGCAACGGCACCAAGAAGTTCGGCGAAGTCGTTGCCGTCAGCGCGGTCGACCTCAAGGTCCGCAAGGGAGAGGTCCACGGCCTGATCGGCGCCAACGGTTCGGGCAAGACCAGCCTGCTCAATGTGCTGAGCGGCCTGTCGCGCCTGAACTCCGGCTCGTTCACCATCAACGGTGTCGACGCCACCAACATGGCCGCCGACCGCATCGCCAACATGAGCCTCGGCCGCACGTTCCAGGCGCCGCGCATCTTCAGCCAGCTGTCGCTGTGGGACAATCTGAAGATCGGCGTGGACGCCCGCGTCGGCCCGGCAAGCGCCGACATCACGGCGCTCGCCAAGGCGATGGAGGAAACCTTTGGCCAGGACAGCGCGACGCTGCTGTCTCACGGACAGCGCCGTCTCGTCGAGGTGATGCGCACGGTGCTGAAGGAAGCCACGATCGTCTTGTTCGACGAACCGGCCGCCGGCCTGTCGCAGGGCGAGCGCACCAATTTCGCCAATCTCGTCAGGTTCCTGAGCCGCCAAATGGGCAAGACCGTCATCCTGGTCGAGCACGATCTCGACCTGGTGTGGGGCATTGCCGACACGATCACGGTGCTGGAGCAGGGCCGCGTGGTTTCCTCAGGCAAGCCGGACGTGGTCGCCAAGGACCCTGCTGTGCAACATATGTTCGTGGGGTCGCGCCATGCTTGAGGTCAAAAATCTGGTTGCCGGTTACGGCACCATCCCGGTTCTGCGCGATGTGTCGCTGACGGCCAAGGCGGGCGAAATCCTGCTCATCGGCGGCGAGAATGGTGCCGGCAAGTCGACGCTGATGCGGGCGATCGCCGGCTTCAACAAGCCCGACAGCGGCGAGATCCTGCTCGACGGCAAGGTGATCGGCGGGCAGGCCCCTGAAAAGATCGCGCAGTCGGGCCTGCGCCTGGTGCTCGACGGCCACCGCGTATTCCCTGAGCTCAGCGTGTTCGACAATCTGCGCATGGGGGCGGCGGCGCGGCGCGGCGATCGCGCCGGCTTCAACAACGCGGTCGAGGAGATCTACTCGGTCTTCCCGATCCTGAAGGAGAAGCAGAAGCTCTACGCCCGCGATCTGTCGGGCGGCCAGCAGCAGATGCTGGCGCTCGGCCAGGCCTTCATCGCCCAGCCCAAAGTGTTGCTCTGCGACGAGCCGTCCATGGGCCTCGCCCAGGCGCTGCTGCCGCCGATCCTTGCCTTTCTGCGCCGCTGGGCACAGACCGGCACGGCGGTGGTCATCGTCGAGCAGCATCTGGCGGTGACTGCACCATATGCCGACCGCGCGATGATCATCGAACGGGGCCAGGTCAAGTTCTCCTGCCTCGCCTCGGAACTCGACGAGAAGCTCAACGCTCCCGCGCAAGCGGCGGAGTAAGGGTTGATGAAAGACGAGGGCGCTGTGGGGGACGAGGTGTCGGGCGCCAATGCCGTCGACGCCGAGAACGCACCGCGCCCTTACATCAGCTTCCGTGGCAAGGTCGAGCCGCACTGGCTCGACGTCAACCGTCATATGAACGTGTCGTGGTACGACCACGTCTTCGACATCGCCGAAAGCGACCTGTTCGAGGTGTTCGGCATCCATGACGCGTATATCAGGCGCACCAGCTACAGCTTTTTCCGGTTGGAGAAGAGCGTTCGTTACGCGCGCGAGCTGATGCCCGACGCCAGGCTCGAGGCACGCAGCGTCGTGCTGTGGACCGACCTCAAGCGCGTCCACCATTTCCACGAACTGTGGAATGTCGACCAGAATTATCGCGCGGCAACCCTCGAGGGCCTGTCGATCCATGTCGACCTGCGCCTGCGCAAGGCGGCCCGCATTGTCGAGCGCGACGTGGCCGATCCGCTGAACAGGCTCGCCCAGGAACATGCGCGGCTACCTTGGCCGAAGGGCGTGGCGCGACGAGATTTCAGGACCAGGACGTGAGCTTCGCCGATCTCGAGTTCGACTACGTCGTTGTCGGCGCGGGCGCTGCCGGCTGCGTGCTCGCTGCCCGCCTGTCCGAAAATCCGAATGTTCGGGTCGCGGTCATCGAGGCCGGCGGGCTCGACAAGGGCATGCTGATCCGCATTCCTGGCGCCAATGTCGTGACCGGCACGCACCCGGCCTATAATTGGAGCTACGAGAGCGAACCGGTGGAAGCGCTGGGGGGGCGCAAGCTCTACTGGGCGCAGGGCAGGATTGTCGGCGGATCGAGCTCGATCAACGGCATGATGTACATGCGCGGCCACCGGCGCGACTACGACAACTGGAAGGCGCTGGGCAACGACGGCTGGGGCTATGACGACGTCCTGCCGTATTTCAAGAAGTCCGAGACCAACGAGCGCGGCGCCAGCGACATCCATGGCGACAGCGGACCGATGCAGGTGTCGAAGGGGCAGGGCACCGCACCGGTCTGCGACATGTTCCTCGACGCGGCGGCGCAGGAAGGCCTGCCGCTGACCGACGACCTCAACAAGGATGCGGCAGAAGCCTTCGGCCATGTCGACCTGACCATCGGCAAAGGCAAACGGTCGAGCACGGCTGCCGCCTTTCTTCACCCAGCGCTGAAGCGGCCGAACCTGACGCTTATCGTCGACGCGCCGGTCAAGCGGGTCGTGATCGAGGCAGGAATCGCGACCGGCGTGGTGTTCTTTCATCAGGGCCGGCCTCGCGTGGCGCGCGCGGTCAAGGAAGTTATCCTCAGCGGTGGCGCGGTCAACTCGCCACAACTGCTGATGCTGTCGGGCGTCGGCGACGCCGGCAGTTTGCAACGCCTGGGCATCAAGGTAACCGCCGACCGGCCCGAGGTCGGGCGGAACCTGCAGAACCATCCGATGTACCGGCTGATGTACACGACGACCAAACCGGTCAGCGCCTACAGTCACGTCAGGCCTTGGGGCGCTTTGAAGGCTGGGGCGCAGTATGCGCTGAGGCGCCGGGGCGTACTGAGCCGCGGGCTGTTTCCGACGTCGGGCTATTTCCATGCCATCGAAGGCGACCCGGGCAGCGAGATCCAGGTCTGCATGGCGCCGGCAACGGTCATCAGGCGAGGCCCGGGCGTGCTGGGCATCCTGCCGCGGGAGCACGGCTTCACGCTGCTGCTCAACCATGGTTCGCCCTACAGCCGCGGGCAGGTGACGCTGAAGTCGGCTGATCCGATGGCGCATGCGGCGATCTCGCCGAACTATTTCTCCGATCCGCGCGACTTGCGCATCCTGACCGAGGGAGCCGACCGGACCCGCGCCATCGTCAACCAGCCGGCGCTGCGCAGCGTGCTCGACAAGGAGCTGTTGCCAGCGCGGCCGATCCGTTCGCTCGACGACATCGCCGAAGACATTTTGGCGACAGCGGTGACGCACTACCATGCCGCCGGCACGTGCCGGATGGGCGCGGACGCCGACTCGGTGGTCGATCCGCAGTTGCGGGTGCGTGGGGTCGAGAGGCTGCGCGTGGCGGATGCGTCGATCATGCCGGTGCTGGTCAACGGCAATACCTATGCGGCGACCGTCATGATCGCGGAGAAGGCTGCGGACATGATCAAGGCCGCAGCCTAGGCAGTTTGCCAACGAATTACGATAGTTATCGAATGAACATGATGGAGTAGACGAGATGGAAAAGCGCGTTCTCGGCCGCACGGGCCTCGAGGTTTCGGTGGTCGGTCTCGGCTGCAACAACTTTGGCGGCATGATCAAGGCGCTCGACACCGAGGGTGCGCGGAAGGTGGTGCATGCGGCGCTCGATGCCGGCATCACGCTGCTCGACACCTCGGATTCCTACGGCATCAACGGCGGGTCGGAGACTACGCTGGGCCAGGTCCTCGGCGACCGCCGCAAGGACGTGGTGCTGGCGACCAAGTTTGCCTCTCCGCTCAACCGCGAGAAGAGCAGCCGCTACAATGGCTCGCGCGGCTACATCATGAATGCTGTCGAAGACAGCCTGCGCCGGCTCAAGACCGACTACGTCGACCTCTACCAGTACCATTTCCCTGACCCGCAGACGCCTATCGAAGAGACACTCCGGGCGCTGGACGATCTCGTGAAGCAGGGCAAGGTGCGTTATCTCGGCTGCTCGAACCTGCCGGCGTGGATGCTGGTCGATGCCAGCTGGACCTCGCGCCATCACAATCTGCACAGCCTGCAGTCCACCCAGGCGGAGTACAACCTGATCTCGCGCATGGCCGAGACCGAGCTGTTCCCGGCGATGCGCCGCACCGGCATGACACTTCTGCCCTATTTCCCGCTGGCGAGCGGCCTTCTGACCGGCAAATACCGCAAGGGCCAGGCGCTGCCCGAGGACACGCGCATGAACATGGCCTATTTCAAGTCCGGCCTGACCGACGCCAATCTCGACAAGGTCGAAAAGCTGATCGCCTTCAGCGAGGCACGTGGGCGCACCATCCTCGAACTGGCGTTCTCCTGGCTGGCCTGCCAGCCGATCGTTTCCAGTGTCATCGCCGGCGCCACCCGTGCGGAGCAGGTGGTGGCTAATGCGGCTGCTGCCTCATGGAAACTGACGGTAGCCGAGCTCACCGAAATCGACACGATCTGCAAGTGATTGTGCGGCGCACAAGGTTGCCGGCGCGTTAGTCCCTTTGGACGATTGCACCCCTTGGCGGGGAACGTAGTTTCCCGTCAGCTACCAAGTTGGATTGTCAGCGGAAACCCTTGATATGAGCGATCTGGTTGAGCCGCGCACGGCAGACATCACCTATGAGACGGCTGAGCCGGTTCTCTATGAAACCGAGGGGCCGATCGCCTGGGTGACGATGAACCGCCCGACGTTCAACAACGCCCAGAACTCGCAGATGACCTATGCGCTCGACGACGCCTTCAGGCGCGCCGTCGACGACGATGCGGTCAAGGTCATCATCCTGCGCGGCGCGGGCAAGCATTTTTCGGCCGGCCACGATATCGGCACGCCGGGCCGCGACGTCAACAAGAGTTTCGACCGCCGCCTGATGTGGGCAGACCACACCAACAAGCCGGCAGCCGAAATGCTCTACACCAGGGAGCACGAGGTCTATCTCGGCATGTGCCGGCGCTGGCGCGACATTCCCAAGCCGACGATCGCGCTGGTGCAGGGCGCCTGCGTCGCCGGTGGGCTGATGCTTGCCTGGGTCTGCGACTTCATCGTCGCCACCGACGATGCGTTCTTCCAGGATCCGGTGGTGCGCATGGGCATTCCCGGCGTCGAATACTTTGCGCATGCCTTCGAGCTGCCGCCGCGCGTGGCCAAGGAATTCCTGATGATGGGCGAGCGCATGCCGGCAGCACGGGCCGAGCAGTTCGGCATGGTCAACAAGGTGGTGACCCGCGACGAGCTCGAAGGGGCCGGCCGGGCCATGGCCGAGAAGCTGGCGCAGTACCCGCGCCTTGGCCTGTGGCTGTCGAAGCAGGCGATCAACCATGTCGAGGACCTGCGCGGCAAGCGCACCGCCATGGACGCGCATTACCACATGCATCATTTCGCCCATGCCCAGAACGACCTGACCACCGGCAACACGCTGGGCGGGCAGGACGCCAAGAGCATGGCCGCCGCCAACAAGAAGCAGGCCGGCGAGGCCTGAGCCCGCCGCTTACGACCAACGGGAATTTCCAAGCGTGGATCTTGATTACACCGAACAGCAGAAGGCCTTCCGCCAGGAAGTGCGCTCCTGGCTCGAAAAGCATGTTCCCGGCAAGCCGCTGCCGTCCTTCGACACCAGCCGCGAGGGTTTTGAGGCGCATCGCGCCTGGGAACGCGTGCTGGCCGACGGCCGCTGGGGCATGGTGACCTGGCCGGAAAGCTATGGCGGACGCGGGCTCGACCTGATCCAGTGGCTGATCTTCGAGGAAGAATATTACCGCGCCGGTGCACCTCTGCGCGTCAACCAGAACGGCATCTTCCTGCTCGGGCCGACGCTGATGGAGTACGGCACGGAGGAGCAGAAGGCCCGCTTCCTGACGGCGATGGCCTCGGGCGACGAAATCTGGGCGCAGGCCTGGTCAGAGCCGCAGGCCGGTTCCGACCTTGCTGCCGTGCGCGCAACAGCCATTCTCGAACGCGACGAATATGTACTCAAGGGCCACAAGATCTGGTCCTCGCGCGCCGTCTTCGCCGACTGGGCCTTCGGCCTGTTCCGCACCGATCCGGCCTCGCAACGCCACAAGGGCCTGTCGCTGATCTTCTTCCCGCTCAACGCGCCCGGTGTGCGCGTGCAGGCGATCCCGCAGATCGACGGAGAGACCGGCTTTGCCGAAATCTTCCTCGACGATGTGCGCGTGCCTGCCTTCAACCGCCTCGGCGGCGAAGGCGAGGGCTGGAACATCTGCATGGCAACCGCCGGCTTCGAGCGCGGGCTGATGCTGCGCAGCCCGGCGCGCTTCCAGGTGGCGGCGCGCAAGCTGGTCGAACTGTTCAAGGCGCATGAGGCGGAAGTAGAGCCGACGGTGCGCGCGGCGGTGCTGCAATCCTGGATGGACGCCGAGGCCTACGCGCTGTCGATCTATGCCACAGCCTCGCGGCTCGCCGCCGGCGGCCATATCGGCGCCGAGGCCAGCACCAACAAGATCTTCTGGTCGGAAATGGACATCGCCATGCACAAGGCGGCATTGTCGATCCTGGGCGCGCGCGCGGAGCTGCTGCGCACGGCGCCCGAAGCCGGCGACATCGGCCGCTGGCTCGACGGCTACTTCTTCTCGCTGGCCGGGCCGATCTATGCCGGCTCGAACGAGATCCAGCGCAACATCATCGCCGAGCGCATGCTCGGTCTGCCGCGCGCATAAGGGGAGGCGAAAAGATGGATTTCCGTTTCTCCGAAGAACAGACGATGACGGCGGATGTGGTGCGCGAGCTGCTCGCCGATGTCTGCCAGCCGGCCGACCTCCGCCGGCTAATGGGCGCTGGCGTTGCCCGCGACGAGGCGCGATGGACCAAGATTGTCGAGATGGGGCTCGCCGGCGCGCTGGTCGCCGAAGACAAGGGCGGGCTCGGCTTGTCGGCAATCGACTTCGTGCAGATCGCCGAGGCTTGCGGCTACGCCGGGCTGCCGGAGCCGCTTGTCGAGAATGCGGGTGTGGTGTTGCCGCTGCTCGCGGCCTTCTCCGCCAACGGCCGGGCGGCCGCACTGCTTGAAAGCGCTCTTGTTGGCGACGTCACTGTCACGGTGGCGCACCCGACCAATCCGTTCGTCGCCGATGCCGATACCGCCGAGGCGGTGCTCGTCGTTCGAGACGGTGCCGTGCATCTGATCGAAACCGCCAAGGCGAAGATCGTGGCGCAGCCCAGTGTCGATCCGTTCCGCCGGCTGTTCACGGTCGAGTTCGAGCCGAGCGACGCAACGCTGATCGCTGGCGCCGATGAGGCCGCAGGGCCGCTGGCCGCCGCGCTCGACCGTGGCGCGCTGTTTGCGGCTGCCCAAATGCAGGGCATTGCCCAGCGCTGCGTCGATCTCGGCGTCGCCTATGCCAAGGAACGCCAGCAATTTGGCAAGCCGATCGGCTCCTATCAGGCGGTGAAGCACCATCTCGCCACCGCCCAGGTGAAGATCGAGTTCGCCCGGCCGGTGCTGCATGCGGCAGCTGCACAGCTGGAGAACGCCGACCTCTACAGCCGCGCCCGCATTTCGCAGGCCAAGCTCGCCTGCACCGACGCTTCCGACGTTGCCGCCCGCACCTCGATCCAGGTTCACGGCGCCATGGGCTATTCCTGGGAGGTGGACGTGCACTTCTTCCTCAAGCGCGGCATTGCGCTCACCAACTGGTGGGGCGGCCCCGCCTTCCACCGCGAGCGTGTCGCCGCCCGCGTTTTCGCGCGTCCGCTCGGACCCGAACACACCTTTGCCAGAGAGGCCGAACATGCCTGAAGCCTATATCGTCGACGCCGTCCGCACGCCGGTCGGCCGCAAGAAGGGCGCGCTCGCGCAGATGCACTCCGCTGATCTCGGTGCTCAGCCGATCAAGGCGCTGATGGCGCGCACCGGCGTCGATCCGAATGCGGTCGATGACGTTATCTACGGCTGCACCGACACGATCGGCTCGCAGGCCGGCGACATTGCCCGCACCTGTTGGCTGGTGGCTGGCCTGCCCGACCATGTGCCTGGCGTGACCGTTGATCGCCAGTGCGGTTCGGCCCAGCAGGCGGTGCATTTCGCCGCCCAGGCGGTGATGAGCGGCACGCAGGACCTGGTGATCGCCGGCGGCGTGCAGAACATGAACATGATCCCGATGGCGTCGGCCATGCTGGTCGGACCGCAATTCGGCTTCCCCGATCCGTTCAGCACCTCGCCGGGCTGGCTTGCCCGCTACGGCGACCAGGAGGTCGGCCAGTTCCGTTCGGCCGAGATGATCGCCGAGAAGTGGCAGTGCAGCCGCGAGGAAATGGAGCAGTTCGCGCTCGAAAGCCACCAGCGGGCGATTGCCGCCATCGACGCAGGCCGTTTCGTAAACGAGATTGTTCCGATCGGCGACTTCGCCGTGGACGAGACGCCGCGCCGCGACACGACGCTTGAGAAGATGGCGACGTTGAAGACACTGATCGAGGGCGGCCGCGTGCATGCAGGTGTTGCCAGCCAGAATTCCGATGCGTCGGCGGCACTGCTGATCGCCTCGGAGCAGGCGGTGAAGGACCACAACCTCAAGCCGCGCGCCCGCATCCACCACATCAGCGTGCGCGGCGACGATCCCATCTGGATGCTGACCGCACCGATCCCGGCAACGCGCCATGCGCTGGCCAAGACCGGACTGAAGATCGAGGACATCGACCTGTTCGAATGCAACGAGGCGTTTGCCTCGATCCCGCTCGCCTGGATCAAGGATCTTGGCGTGCCGCGCGACAAGGTCAACGTCAATGGCGGCGCCATCGCGCTCGGCCACCCGCTGGGCGCCACGGGCGCACGCATCATGACGACGATGCTGAACGAGCTCGAGCGCCGCAAGGGGCGCTATGCGCTCCAGACCATGTGCGAAGGCGGCGGCCAGGCTAACGTGACGATCATCGAAAGGCTCTGACCATGCCGGTCTATTCCTTCGAGGGCATCGTGCCTGTGGTCGATCCGAGCACATACCTGCATCCGACGGCCGTGCTGATCGGCGACGTGACCATCGGGCCGCGCTGCTACATCGGCCCGGGCGCTTCGCTGCGGGGGGATTTTGGCCGTATCGCGGTGATTGGCGATGCCAGCGTGCAGGATAACTGCACCTTGCACACCGGCGCGGGTTCCGACTGCGTCGTCGGCCGAGGTGCTACCGTGGGCCATGGCGCGATCCTGCATGGCTGCACGGTGGGCGAAAACGCGCTGATCGGCATGAATGCCGTGGTGCTCGATGGTGCGGTCATCGGCGACGACAGCCTGGTGGCGGCACTCAGCCTGGTGAAGAACGAGGTGGTGACGCCGCCGCGCAGCCTGATTGCCGGCAATCCGGCCAAGGTGATCAAGGAGATGCCGGAAGCCGCGATCATCTGGCGCAACAATGGCGACGGCGAATATCAAAGGCTGGCCGACAGGTCGCTTGCCGATCTCGTGGAATGTGAACCGCTGCGTGCGGCGGAGCCAGAGCGCAAGCGCAATGCCGGGCAGGCGCGCGCCGTGCGGCTGTCGACTGGGACAAAGTGAGAAGGACTGACATGGCAGGGATCTGCGAAAACAGGGTTGTGATCGTCACCGGTGCTGGCCGCGGCCTGGGCCGCGCCTATGCGCTCGGCCTCGCCGCCGAAGGCGCCAAGGTCGTGGTCAACGATCTCGGCGTTGGCACCCATGGCGACGCGACGACGGAGACGCCGGCGCAGCAGGTGGTCGACGAGATCAGAGCGATGGGTGGACAGGCCGTTGCCAACTATGACGACGTCACCGATTTCGAGGCCGGCGGCCGCATCGTCAAGGCAGCGCTCGATGCCTTTGGCGACCTGCATGCCGTGGTCAACAATGCCGGCTTCGTGCGCGACCGCATGTTCGTATCGTGCACACCTGAAGAGTGGGATGCGGTGCTGCGCGTGCATCTGCGTGGCCATTTCTGCACCAGCCGCCACGCTGTCGACTACTGGCGCGCCCAGCAGAAGGCGGGCAAGCCGGTCGACGCACGCATCGTCAACACCTCGTCGGGTGCCGGCCTGCAGGGCAGCGTCGGCCAGAGCGCCTATTCGGCGGCCAAGGGCGGCATCGCCTCGCTGACCTTGGTGCAGGCAGCTGAGCTTCGCCGCTATGGCATCACCGCCAACGGCTTGGCGCCGAACGCGCGCACGCGCATGACCGAAACCGCCTTTGCCGATGCCATGCAGGCGAAGGATGGCGAGTTCGACATCTTTGCTCCGGAAAACACGGCACCGCTCGTCGCCTGGCTGTGCAGCTCGGCATCGGCCGATGTGACCGGCCAGATCTTCGAGCTGATCGGCGGCAAGATCCGCGTGACGCTCGGCTGGAACGACGGCCCTGAGTTCGAGAAGGGCAGCCGCTGGGAAGCAGCAGCGCTTGGAGACAAGATCAAGGAACTGGTCGCAGAGCGCCCGGCACCGAAGGCCGTCTACGGCGCATAGACGAGCATACCGGGAAGTAGTCGAAAGGGCGTCGGGCAACCGGCGCCCTTTTTTCTTTGCCAGACAGCTCTCCCGAAACGGTGGCGGTCGCACGGCAGGGCCGGCCAGGAAAAAGGGCGGCGCTTGCGCACCGCCCTTTGATCGAACTCTGTGCATGCCGCTCCGGACCCAGCGTCGGAGGGCAGGCGGGTGCGGTCAGGCGTCTTGGGGGACCTCTTCGCGCAAGAGGTTCTTGAGCACCTTGCCTTGAGGGCTGGTCGGTAGTGACGGGCGGATCTCGACGCTGCGCGGGCATTTGTAGTTCGCCATGTTGGCGCGCGACCAGTCGATGATTTCCTTTTCGGTGGCGCTGGTGCCTGGACGAAGCACCACATAGGCCTTGCCGACTTCGCCGAGACGCTCGTCCGGCACGCCGATGACGGCGACGATGCCGATCGCCGGATGCGTGCTGAGCATGCGTTCGATCTCGGCCGGATAGCAGTTGAAGCCGCCGGTGATGTACATGTCCTTGAGGCGGTCCTCGATGCGCAAATTGCCGTCCGCGTCGAAGTAGCCGACGTCGCCGGTGTGCAGCCAGCCCTCGGCGTCGATGGTCCTGGCGGTCGCTTCGGGGTCGTTGAAATAGCCCTTCATGACGATGTAACCGCGGATGACGACCTCGCCGGGCTGGCCGTCTGGCAGGAAATTCCTGTGGTCGTCCATGATGCGGACTTCGACGCCGGGTGCGGCCTTGCCTGCCGTGTTGGCGATGACGTCGTCGCTGTCGGTCGCCAGGCACATGGTGCCGTAGCCGCCGCATTCGGTCAGGCCGTAGCCGTTGACGACGCCGGCAAAGCCGAGTTCCTCGCGCATGCGGCGGATCAGGATCGAGGGCACAACCGCACCGCCGGTGACGCCGAGGCGCAGGCTTGACGTGTCGAACTTCGCCAACTCAGGATGCTGCAGCATGCCCTGGAAAATGGCGGGCGGACCGGGGATGACGCTGATCTTTTCCTCCGAGACGCGCTTGAGGATCTCGCCGGCATCGTAAGTGAGGTGCGGCATCAGAACGGCGCCACGCATCATCGAAACGATGGCACCCGAGCGGTAGCCGAAAGCGTGGAAGAAGGGTGGGATGACCAGGATGCGGTCATGCTCGCGGATGCCGACGCGCGTCGCCCAAGCGTCAATGGCCTTGAGGCACTGCTGGTGGCCGTACATGACGCCCTTCGGGTAACCCGTGGTGCCAGAGGTGAAGAGCATGTCGCAGAGATCGTCGGGACCGACCGACGCCTCGCGCTCGGCCAGCTCGGCGTCGCTGACGCCGTCGCCTGCGGCAACGAAGCTGTCCCAGTTCTGGTCGCCGTTGCGTGTATCGCCGATGACCACGACCTGGCGCAGGGTGTCGCGCGTTTCGGCCTTCAGCTGGTCGGGGTAGTAGGTCCCCAGGAACGTACCGGCAGAAAACAGCATCGAGGTGCCGCTGCGCTTGACCAGTTCGGCGATTTCGATGCCCTTGAAGCGCGTGCTGGCCGGGATCAGGACAGCGCCTGCGGTAACCAGGCCGAGCGCCGTGGCGAACCACTGCCAGGTGTTGGGAGCCCAGATCATGATCCGGTCGCCTTTCTGCACGCCGGCGGCGACCATCGCCTTCGCAACGCGGCGGCGCATGGCGTCGAGCTCGACGAAGTTCAACGTAACGCCGCCATCCTCGACCGCCATCCGCGTGCCATAAACTTCGGCTGCGCGCGCGCAGAGATTTTGAATGGTGGTGAATTTCCAGTCGGCGTCTTCTGATATCATCTGGTTACCTGTCCGGCGCGGGCCGATACGACGATTTGGCTGGGCGCTTGTGTGCCAACCGGGCTAGTTTGCCGGAACATAGGCATGGGAGGCCGCCCGGCATCGTCCGAAGGGACGAATAATCCCGCCAAAGATCGACTTAAAGCCGTGTAGAACTGCGCGCAACGGCAGATGCGCGACGACGCCCGAGCAGCCTGGAGTTTCGACATGAGCAACGCCCCGCAACCGGCCCTGGCGACCTTCGAGGGAAGGGTTGTCCTCGTCACCGGCGGCACCAAGGGCATCGGCCGGGCGATTGCCGAGGGCTTCCTGGGTGCAGGCGCCACCGTTGTCGTCTGCGCCCGCACCGAGCCGGACAGTCTGCCGCATTCGAACGGGCGCCGGGCGATCTTCATGCAATGCGACGTTCGCACGGCGCAGGCCTGCAAGGAGCTTGTCGACCGTGTCGGCGAAGAGCATGGCCGGATCGACGTTCTGGTCAACAATGCCGGCGGCTCCCCCCATGTCGACGCAGCCACCGTGTCGCCACGCTTCTCCGACGCCATCGTCAACCTCAACCTGATGGCGCCTGTCTACCTTTCACAGGCGGTCTACCACTGGATGGCCAGGCTGCCGGAGGGCGGCAACATCATCAATATCGCCAGCGTTTCCGGCCGTCGGCCGTCGCCGGGCACCTCGGTCTACGGCGCGGCCAAAGCCGGCCTGCTCAGCCTGACCACAAGCCTTGCCCAGGAATGGGCGCCCAAGGTACGCGTCAACGCCATCATCGTCGGGTTGATCGAAACCGAAAAGGCCGACGAGACTTATGGTTCGCGCGAGGCGCAGCAGGCGATCGCCGCATCCGTGCCGATGCAGCGCATGGGCCGCGGCGATGATATCGCGCGCGCCGCACTCTATCTCGCCAGCCCGACGGCGACCTTCGTCACCGGCGCGACGCTCGAGGTGCATGGCGGCGGCGAGACGCCATTGTTCCTCGACCTGATCAAGCGTTACGCACCGGACGCGAGCTGACGGTGGCCGATCGGGCGGAAGCTCAAGGCGCCGTGCCCGATCACGACCAGCTGGTCGTGTTGCTTTATGCCGGCATCAGCGAGGCCAGTCCGTTCGACGGTTTCCTCAAGGCGTTGCGCGCGGCCGTCGATGCCGAGAGCAGCACGCTGATCATCGAGCGCCAGCGCCGCGACAGGCCGGGCGCCATCTATTCCGGCGCGGCCTCCGAGGAACGCATCGCCCGCTACAATGCACTTTACAAGCAAGATCCCTTCATCGACCTGCCGCTTGGCAAGGTGACGACGCTGGCCGAGCTCGTTGGCGAGGAAGGTTTTTCGCATTCGGAGTTCATGACAAATTTCATGACCGGCTCTGGCTGGATGCATGTCGTGGGCGCCGATATCGTCGAGGCGTCGGGTGCAAGGGTGCGGATGCGCGCAACGCGGGTGCTGGGCCGCGACAATTTCGGAACAAGTGAGCGCGAGACGTTCCAGCGGCTGCTGCCGCATCTGACGCAAGCGATGAGCCTGTTCCTGCGGCTCAACGGCCTTGAATCCGAACGCGAGCTTTTTGCCGGCGCGCTTGGACGGCTGGCGGTCGGTGCGATCATCGTCGACAAGGAGTGCCGCATCCTGCAGGCAACGCCGCAGGCCGAGGCGATCCTGGCCGAAAAGGACGTGCTGAAGAACGACCGCGGCCGGCTGCGCCTGCTCGATGATGCAGGTCCGAGCGGTGCGTTCACCGCGGCCGTCGCGGAGATCGCCGAAGCGGACCCCGCCTCCTTTGCCGGCTCGCGGGCGTTTTCGATCCATCGCTCCAGCGGCGAAGCGCTCGGCCTCGTCGTCCGGCCGGCACCACATTCCGCCAAGCTGCATGCGCCATTGCGCGGGGCGGCACTCGTCATCATCGCCGACGCCGGCAGCACGGTGGCGCCGCAGCCGGCGATCCTCGTCCGGCTGTTCGGCCTGACGCCGGCCGAAGCCGAACTCGCCGCACTGATGGGGCAGGGCCTCGACCTCGACGACGCCAGCGCAGCCCTCGGCGTCACCAAGAACACGGCCAAGGCACATCTGCGCATGGTGTTTTCCAAGACCGGCGTTTCCAGGCAGAGCGAGCTGGTCCGGCTGCTTTTGCGCTCGGTCGACGAACTGAGCTAGAGCCTTTCCGCTTTTCTACGAAACGCGGCAAGGCTCCAGCTTCTCGCCCTGACGCAACTCCGCACGGAAAACCGCGCCACACTTTTCCTGGAGTTGCTTGGCTCGCCCGTTCGAACGATGCCGCAAGGCGAGCCCTGCGCGATGATCCGTTCATTGAAGGACGTCGGCAGGAGGAGCGCGAAATGTCCGTTGAGATCAACGAGCTGGTGACGGACACGCGGGCGGCGATGCGCCGGCTGGCAAAATCGGTCGTCATCCTGACCACGAATTACCATGGCCAGCGGCTGGCCATGGCGGCAACCGCCGTCGACAGCCTGAGCATGGAGCCGCCATCGTTGCTTGCATGCGTCAATCGCAGCGCGTCGATCTTTGCCGCCTTCCAGGCGAAGTCGCCTTTCTGCGTCAACATATTGGCGCGCAATCATGAAGCATTGGCGCAACGCTGCGGCGGCCAGGTGAAGGGCGAGGCCCGCTTTGCCGAGGGCGATTGGCGCGAGCGTGACGGCATTCCCTATCTCGGCGATGCGCAGGCCAACATTTTCTGCGCCAATGACGGCGAGTTCTATTACGGCACCCACGGCGTGTTCGTCGGACGGGTCACCGACGTCGCACTGTTCGGCAGCATCGAACCGCTGATCTATGCCGATTCCCGTTATGTCGGGGCCCATCTTTCCATGTGACCATGGTTCGTAAGACCCACAGATGAAAAGGCCGGCATCTAGTGCCGGCCTTTTCGTTTGATGGCAGAGACAAGCGACCGGCCGGATGTACCGGTCGCGTGTACGGATCATTCGGCAGCGGCGACGCGCAGCTTCTTGCCGCGGAAATGGGGGATGACTTCGGAGCCGATCAGTTCGATCGTTTCCATGATCGCTTCGTGCGGTACCGTGCCCATCTGCGACAGGAACATGATCTCGTCGGCGCCAGCCTCGAACAGCCGTTCGACATAGCGGATGCAGTCGTCAGGCGTGCCGTAGGCATCGTTGATGTCGTCGAGATAGCCATAGGCCTGTGGATTGTAGGCGATCTTGTCTTCGCCGAGCTTGGCGAACTTGTGCTCGCGCACCTTGTCGAGCGCGGCCAGATGCTCTTGCGGGCTCATGTCGTCGACCTTCGGCTTTGGGCCACCCTGGTACCAGTGGGAAAGAGCCTCGGCAAAGAAGCGCTGGCCGCGCAGGCCGATGCGGCGAGCCTTGTCGCGGTCGCGCATGACGATGGCCGGGCACAGCGCCGACAGGTGCTCGGTCGGGCGGAAGCCGACCTGATCCTCTGGCTTGCGCTCGGCGAAGGCCTTGCGATAGGCGTCGCTCTTGGTCTTGATCTCGTCAGGTCCGCCGAAACCCATGACCAGTGCGCCGAGGCCGCGCGAACCTGCCGTCACCACCGCTTCCCAACGCGTGCAGGCCATGTACATGCGAGGATGCGGTTGCTGCAGCGGCTTGGGGTGCACCGGGCGGGCGGGGAACTTGATGTACTGGCCGTCATGCTCGACGCTGTCTTCGGTGAAGAGGCGTGGGATCAGGTACATGCTCTCGTCGATCAGCGGCTGCAGGTCGGACAGCTGGTAGCCGAAGGCGCCGGCTTCCTGCTGGCTGCCGCCCTTGCCAACGCCGAAATTGACGCGACCGTTCGACAGGATGTCAAGCATGGCGACGCGTTCGGCCACCTTGATCGGGTGGTTCATCGCCGGCGGCAGGCAGACGACGCCATGGCCGATCTCGAGCTTCTTCGTCTGGCCGGCGACGAAGGCCAGGAACGTCTCCGGCGCTGACATGTGCGAATATTGGGTCAATCCGTGGTGCTCGACGCACCAGACGCCGTCGAAACCATGCCTGTCGAGCTGGACGCATTGCTCGGCCATCTCGCGAAACACCTGCTGTTCGGCCTCGCGATGGGTTTCGGCGATCTGTGCCTCGTAGATCATGGAAAATTTCACTGGCAGGCTCCTCCGCTTGAGACAAATGCCCTCTCGGCATGGGCACAACTTTCTGGCGGGAGCCCCGGAAATTCATCGTTCGATCGGGTGAGGGCGTTGCCGCAGGGCGGCGGCTGTTGGGCCAGAACGGAAACGCGCTGGCTCAATTCAATGGTCCTTATGGACGATGTGTGGCAATCGCGTTAGGCCGAAACGGCGGCATCGATTTCCGTGGAGACCAGACTATGACTTCCAGCATTCGCAGCCGGCGCGCGCTCATCGCCGCCCTGATGTCGTTCACCGCCCTTGCCGGCGCAGGCGCAGCCCAGGCCGAGGAGACAATCAAGATCGGCGGCATCATGTCGCTGACCGGCGCGGGTGCATCGATCGGCAAGAATGCCGAAGTGGCGTGGAAGCGCGCCGTCGACGATATCAACGCCGCCGGGGGCATCCTGGGCAAGAAGGTCGAGCTGGTGCTTGCCGACACCATGACCGACCCGACGCATGGCGTGAGCGAGATGCGCCGCCTGATCGAAAGCGAGAAGGTGCAGGCGGTTGTCGGTCCTGCGACCAGCCAGGAAACAACGCCGCTGATGCCAATTGGCACCGAGGCCAACATCGCCCAGATTTCGAGTGCTGCCTCGACGCAGCTGACCCCGCAGGTCGGCCCTTACCACTTCTCGACCTCGCCGATCGGCGAGAACCAGATGATCCCGAACATCGCCTATGCGCTCGACACGCTGAAGCTGACCAAGCTGGCGCTGATCTCGGACAATGGCGGTATGTCGAAGGCGGCGGTGACCGACATCGTCAACTACATGAAGAGCAAGGGCGTCGAGCCGGTCGCCATCCAGGAATTCGCCTTCCGCACCGAGGATATGACCCCGCAGCTGTTTTCGCTGCGCAACTCCGAGGCGGAAGCTGTGCTGCTGATCAACTCGATCGGCGACGACGCGCGCAAGATGCTGGAAAACCGCTACGATATCGGCTGGGACGTGCCGGTACTGGCAAGCCTGACCATGACCAACTATGCCGTCGGCAACGCCGCCACGATCGGCACCGAGCCGTTCGAAGGCATCTATTCCGTGCAGTTCGAAGGCATGACCTATTGCCCGGGCGATGCGCTCGGCGAAAAGGCATTCGCCAAGTTCGCCGAGAAGGCCAAGGCCGACATCGCCGACCTCGACCGCATGGGCGGGCCTTCGGCGCTGGTGCCCTACTACATCCAGCCCTTCATCCTGGCGGCCGCGATGAACGGCTCGGGCAAGACCGACGGCAAGTCGGTGGCGGCCTGGATCGAGGCCAATGCGGGCGAGATCAAGACGCTGACCGGCAAGCTGGCTGCCAGCGCCGACAACCACTTCCTGCCGTCGGTGGAGAGCCTCAAGGTTGTCAAGAACCCGTATCAGTTGCGCGAGGATGGCCTGGTCGAGCGCGCCGACTGCGTAAAGTAAGCAGAAGAACGGTTCATCTGTTGAAGGTGTCGCCGGTTTCCGGCGGCGCCTTTTTCGTGGGCTCACCCGATCGAACGATGCTGCAACGCCCTTGGTTGGCTTCAATCGAAGCCAGGTATCAGGGAGGAGTTGATGGCCGAAATGAAGGGCAGGGTGGCGTTGGTGACTGGCGCTGCCAACGGAATCGGTCGCGCCACGGCACTCGCTTTCGCCAGCCGGGGCGCGTCGGTGGTTCTTGCTGACACGGACGAAGCCGGCATTCGTGCCTTGGCCAATGAAATTGACAAGGTGGGCGGCGAGGCGATCGCGGTCTCGACCAACGTTGGCGATGCCGAGCAGTGCAAGAACATGGTCGAGGCCACACGCAAGCGTTTTGGCCGCCTCGACATGGCTTTCAACAACGCCGGCATTTCCGGCGGTGGGCCAGACCGCGCCGATGTTGCTGCCTACGATCTCGATGTATGGCGCAAGGTCATGGACATCAATTTGTCGGGCGTTTTCTACTGCACGAAATACGAGCTCCCGCTGATGCTGGAGGGCGGTGGCGGGGCGATCGTCAACACGAGCTCGATCATGGGGTTTCGCAGCAGTCCCAATATCGCAGCCTATGTCGCGGCCAAGCATGGGGTGCTGGGCCTCACCAAGGTGGTCTGCGAGGAATACGCCTCACGTAACATCCGCTGCAACGCAGTTGCGCCAGGCGTCGTCGAAACGCCCATGACCAGGCGCTTCTTCGAAAATGCCGATATTGGCCGAGCGGCACTGGCAACGATCCCGCAATCACGCTTCGGTCAGCCGAACGATCTTGCGGAAGCGGTCGTATGGCTGTGCTCGTCAGCCGCCGCCTATGTCAACGGCGTCTGCCTGCCGGTCGATGGCGGGTTCTTGGCTCGCTGAATCGGGCATCAACCAACAAACATCCTGGAAACTTACTGGCCCACCCGACGGTCCGCCGGCGATGCTGGGTGCCGGAAGCGCCAAGGCCGAAGATACCATCAAGATCGGCGGCCTGGTGTCGGTCACCGGAGGCGCGGCATCGATCGGCAAGATTGCCGAGACCGCTTGGAGGCTGGCGATCGACGAGATCAATGCGTCAGGCGGTGTGTTGGGCAAGAAAATCGAGTTGGTCATGGCCGACACGATGAGTGATCCGACGCACGCCCTGAACGAGGCGCGGCGCCTGGTCGATAGCGAAAAGGTGGAGGCCGTGCTCGGTCCGGCGACAAGCCAGGAAACGGTGCCGACACTTGCTGTGACCACCGCCGGCAAGGTGACGCAGATTTCAACCGCCGCATCGACCCAGATTACGGTGGAAACGGCACCGTATCATTTCACCACGTCGCCACGGGGTGCCAACCAACTCATTCCCAGCATCGATTATGCGCTCAACACTTTGAAGGTCACCAGGATCGGATTGATCTCCGACAATGGCGGGGCGGCGAAATCAGCCATTGCCGACATTGTTCCCTACATGAAGGACAAAGGCGTCGAACCTTCTGGCGTGCAGGAATTCACCTTCCGCACCGAAGACATGACGCCCCAATTGCTGGGGCTACGAGGTTCCGGGGCAGAAGTTCTGGTTTTGATGAATTCGACTGGAGACGATGCCCGCAAGTTCCTCGAAAACCGGATGGATATTGGCTGGAACGTGCCGGTGCTGGCCAGCCCGGCGATGACAACGACTGCCGTGGGCAACGCAACAGTCCTCGGACATGAACCGTTCGAGGGTGTTTACAGCCTGCAGTTCGAAGGGCTGACCTATTGCGATGGAGATCCGCTTGGCGGGTCGCTGTTTGCGCAATACACCAAGCGCGCCAAGGCCGCTGTCCCGGATCTCGAACGTATCGGTGGGCCAGCATCGCTTCAGCTCTACTACATCCAGCCCTATCTGCTGGCAGCTGCGATGAATGGCTCAGGTAAGACCGACGGACCGACGCTGACTGCCTGGTTGGAAAACAACGTCCAGACGGTGGACACCATAGTTGGCAGGCTGTCGGCCAGCTCCAGCAATCACTTTCTGCCACCTGCAACCAGCCTGAAGATCGTCAGGAACCCGGACCAGCCACGCGAGGACGGCCTCGTTGAGCGCGCCGACTGCGCGCAGTAAGCAGCAGAACGGTTCATCTGTTGAAGGCGTCGCCGGAATCCGGCGGCGCTTTTTCGTGGGCTCACCCGATCGAACGATGCGACTGGCTGCGGGGCCGTCCTTCATTCAGGCGGAAAAGTGGGAGGTCGACGATGGACATGACGCTCGATGCGGATATCGCTGCCATGGCGGAGATCATCGCCAGGCGGCCACCGCTCAACCTTGCCAATGTCGATATCCCGGCCCTGCGCGCGGCAGTGAATGCGGCGGGATGGCCGACGGAACGCACCGAGATGGCCTCGGTCGAAGATATCAGTGTCGCCGGTGGCGTTGGTACGATACCGGCGCGGCTCTACAAGCCTCGACAAGACGACACTCTGCCGCTGCTCGTTTTCCTGCATGGCGGCGGGTTCGTGCTGTGCTCGCTAGAAACGCATGACAATTTCTGCCGGGCGCTGGCCAAGGCGGGAGACTGCGCGGTCCTGTCTGTCGATTACCGGCTAGCGCCTGAGCACAGGTTTCCGGCGGCCTATGAGGACGCGCAGACCGCGTTTGAATGGGCCGTAGCCAATGCGGCAGCGCTGGGCTGCGATCCGCAACGGCTCGCGCTTGCCGGAGACAGCGCCGGCGGCAACCTGGCGGCAGCAGCGGCGCTGCATGCGTCGCCTGATGCGCGCCGGGTGCTGCGGCACCTCGTGCTGTTTTATCCCGCCGCAGACCCCACGGCCTCAGGCGCGAGCTACGAGACCTATCCGCAGACGCCGTTCCTCAGCGCAGAGATGATGCGCTGGTACTGGCGCCAATATGTCGGCGAGCCGGCCGATCTGGTCGATCCGCGGGTGGCGCTGCTGAGGTCTGGCGACATCGCCAACTTGCCTGAGATGACAGTAGCCATTGCCGAATTCGACCCGTTGCGCAGCGAAGTCGAGGCCTTCTGCATGGCGCTGGCCGAGGCGGGCGTCGATATCGAGGCGCGACATTATGACGGCGTCTCGCACGGCTTTGCCAGCATGGTCGGGCTGGTCGGCAAGGCGCGGCTCGCCATCGACCACGCCGGCGCGAGACTGCGTGATGCATTCGCTGCGAGGGGCTGAGATGCTGGAGCAACGGTTGGCGCGTGCCGAGGCAATGCTCGACATCATCGCGCTCGAGGCGTGTTATGCCCGCGCCTGGGACTGCGGCGACGGCAATGCCTGGGCCGATGTGTTCACTGGCGACGGCGTGTTCGAGATAGCCGCGGTCGGCGACCGCCCGGCGCTCAAGGTCGAGGGCAAGGACCAGCTGTCGACTTTCTGCCTGGATTTCACGTCAAAATTCACCGGCGTGCACGTGCCGGGGCTGCCGTTGCTCGAAATCGACGGCGACGAGGCCACGGGGCACCTGCATTTCCAGTTCGTCGCCATCGGCCGTCTCGGGACGAACCACACGATGAGCCGCACCGCCTGCGGCCAGTACGACGTGCGCTATCGCAGGACTGAAACCGGCTGGCGCATGCTGCATCGACTTGAAAAGGCGTTCAGCAGCGCACGCTCTGAATTCTTCGATTTCTGAAAGTTCATCGTCTTTCCTCGAGGATCAGGTCGGCGGCGCGCCAGGCCAGCGCCATGACGGGGCCGTTGGTATTGCCCGAGATCGGCACCGGGATCACCGAGGCATCGATGACACGCAAACCTTCGAGGCCGCGGACGCGCAGCCGCTCGTCGACAACGGCATCGGCGTCGTTGCCCATCCGGCAGGTGCCGACCGCATGCAGCCCCGACACGAAGGTCGAGCGGAAGGCTGCCAGCAACTCGTCGTCGGTTTGAAGGGCCTTGCCCGGCCACAGCTCTTCCTTGACGAAGGGGTGCAAGGCCGGCTGGGCAACGAAGTTGCGCATGATACGCATCATGGCAACCGCTGTGCGCCTGTCGTGCTCGGTCGCCAGCCAGTTCGGCCGTATCGAGGGCATGTCATCCATGTCAGGCGTGCGGATCGTGACCTCGCCGCGGCTCTCTGGCCGCAGGGCGTAGCCGATGATGGTGAGGCCTGGCTTGTCCTCCAGCTTCAGCTGTCCCTGCAGCAGCCCCCGGGCGAAGGTATAGGGCGACAGCGACAGCTGCAGGTCGGCATAGTCGACATCGGGCGATGAGCGGACAAAGCCGCCCATTTCGGACGCGCCAAAACTCATCAGCCCCGTGCCGGCGAGGTAGTAGCGCAGGACTTCACCGATCAGGCGCAGGCCGCCGAGCCGGCGATTGTGGCCGTGAAGCCCAGCGAGGCGATAGGGCAGTGCGACGACCAGATGCTCGGCGAAGTTCCGGCCGACTCCGGGCAGTTCGGCCACGATCCCGACACCGGCTGCCGAGAGCACTTCCGGCCGGCCGATACCGGAGACCTGCAGCAATTGCGGCGACTGGATCGCGCCGCAGGCGACGATGACCTCCTGTGAGGCGCGAGCGATGCGCCTTTTGCCGCCAGCAAGATATTCGACGCCGACAGCCCGCTGGCCCTCGAACAGGATGCGTTGCACCTGCGCACCTGTACGCACGACGAGGTTCTTGCGTTTCATCGCCGGGCGCAGGAACGCTCGCGCGGCACTCATGCGCCGACCCCGGTGGTCGACCGTGTGGGTGTAGGCGCCGATGCCTTCGCGCCTGTCGCCGTTGAGATCGTCGAGATGCTCAAGCCCAAGTGAGGCGCCGGCGTCGAGGATGGCTTTGCCTAACGGATCGCCGAGTGGATGGCTGCTCACTTGCAGCGGGCCATCGCCGCCCCTGATGGCATTGCCACCAAGCTGGTGCTTCTCGATCTTGCGGAAAACCGGTGCAATGTCCGACCAGCTCCAGCCGCTCACGCCGAAGCTCGCCCAGCTGTCGTAGTCCTCGGGCGCGCCGCGGCAATAAAGCATGCCGTTGATCGAGCTCGATCCGCCCAATCCGCGGCCGCGCGCCCAGGTTTCGTCCCGAGGCCGGTCCTTTTCATGCTCGACAGGAAAGTTCCAGGAGCGCTTGGGGTGTTTTGTCAATTTGACCCATGCCCGGGGCATGCGGACGAAGAGATGAAGGTCGGACGGACCGGCCTCCAGCACAAGCACCCTGTGTCCCGGATCTTCGCTCAGCCTGCTGGCCAGCACGCAGCCGGCCGAGCCGGCGCCGACGATGATGGTGTCGAATTCGCTCATGCCGCGATGTCTGGACCACCTGTGGCCGCTCGCATCCCGCAAACGAACTACCCGGGCGAGGGTGGCAGCGGTCCAGATGGGCCAGAATGTGCGCTAGTCCGCATGGACGATGTTTGGCCTTCGCGCATCCTGTGATTTCACCCTGAGGAGTCGTCACGCCATGCCGCGTGGCGGCCTTGCGCGCATTCGAATGCCGGCGCGCATCCAGACCGGCAGTTGAAGCCTAAGTTCCTGGGGAGGAATGACATGAAGAAATCCATTCTCGCGGCAGCCCTGCTGCTGTCGACCGCGCTGACTGCCGCCGCGCAGGATGCCAGCGTCAAGCTCGGCGTGCTCAACGACCAGAGCTCGTCTTTCTCCGCGCTCGGCGGCACCGAGGTGACCGAGGCGGTCAAGCTCGCCATTTCCGACTTCGGCGGCGAAGTGCTTGGCAAGCCGGTCGAACTGGTGTCGGCCGACCACCAGAACAAGCCGGAAATCGCGCTTTCGATCGCCCGCGAATGGCTGGAGCGTGACAATGTCGATGCGCTGTTCGACGTTGCCAACTCGGCGATCGCGCTTTCGGTCAACAACTTGCTTGGCGAGCAAAAGAAGCTCGGCTTCTTCGTCTCGCCGATGACCGACAAGATGACCGAGGCCGACTGCAACGGCTACGGCCTTGCCTGGGCCTATGACGCCTATTCGCAGGTGCGTTCGTCGGTCAGCGCCCAGCTCAAGGCAGGTGGCGAGACCTGGTTCATCCTGTCGCCCGACTACGAGGCCGGCAAGGTGATGGAAGCCGGCGTCAAGACCGCGGTCGAAGACGAAGGCGGCAAGATACTCGGCCAGGTGCGCGCGCCGCTCGGCACCACCGATTTCTCGTCCTACATCCTCCAGGCCCAGGCGTCCGGCGCCAAGGTGCTGGCGCTGACCGTCAACGGTCCCGAATTGATCAACGCGCTTAAGCAGGTGCAGGAGTTCGGCCTGATCGACCAGGGCATGCGTGTGGCGGTGACCGTGCTGCACCAGTCGGACGCGCGCGCCATCGGACTCGAGGCGCTGAAAGGCATCCAGTTCGCCGCCGCCTGGTACTGGAACACCGATGACGCTTCCAAGCACTTCAAGGAAGAGATGCAGAAGAAAACCGGCAACGCGCCGGGCTGGGTCGCAGCTGGCGCCTATTCGGCTGCCACCAACTACCTCAACGCCGTCAAGGCGGCCGGCACCGACGAGCCGACCGCCGTGCTCGCCAAGCTGCGCGAAGGCAAGATCAACGACCTGTTCGCCAAGAACGCGACGCTTTTGCCCAACGGCCGCCTGGCGCACGACATGCAACTGCTCGAAGTGCGTGCGCCCGGTGAAGCGGCAGACGCGCAGGACGTGTTCAAGGTCGTGACCACTGTCCCGGCCGACCAGGCCTTCCGCTCTATCGACAAGAGCGCCTGCAAGCTGGGCAAGAGCTGAGCCTCGATGCCGGGCTGCGATATCGCGGTCCGGCATTCGACCTGTGGGAGCAACGACGTGCCGGGCTATCTGATCTTCGAGATCGAGGTTACCGACGAGGCGGCCTGGAGGCACTATCGCGAGTTTGCCGGGCCGATCATGGCTGCAAGCGGCGGGCGTTTCGTCTTGTCGAGCGATCGCATCGAAAGCCTCGAGGGCGGCTGGCAGCCGGCGTCGATCTCAGTGGTCGAGTTCCCGAGCACTGACGATGCCCGCCGCTTCTACCATTCAGCCGGCTACCAGAAGGTGGTGGGGCTGCGGCAGCTGGCATCACGCGGCAAGGGCATTCTCGTCGATGCATGACGAACGGCCCCTGCCGCGCATTTTCTAGAGAACGTGGAGGACAAGGTGCGACAAGGCACTGCGGACGACTACATCATCGAGGCGTCCGGGCTGAGCCGGTATTTCTACGGCTTCGCAGCCGTGAAGGACGTTGACCTCAAGGTCCGGCGCAACACTATCCACGCGCTGATCGGCCCCAATGGCGCCGGCAAGACGACGACGTTCAACCTGATCACCAAGTTCCTTTCGCCGAGCGAAGGCACGATCCGCTACAATGGCGAGGACATCACCGCGCTGAAGCCGGAAGAGGTGGCGCGCAAGGGCATCGTGCGTTCGTTCCAGATCTCGGCGGTGTTCCCGCGCATGAGCGTGCGCGAGAACGTGCGCATGGCGCTACAGCGGCCGACGGGTACTTCCTACCGCTTCTGGCAGAGCGAACGCACGCTTGGGGTGCTCAACGACCGCATCGACGAGTTGCTCGATTCCGTCGGCATGCTCAACTATCGCGATCACGTCGCAGTCAACCTGCCTTACGGGCGCAAGCGCGCGCTGGAGATCGCAACGACGCTGGCGCTCGATCCCGAGATGCTGCTGCTTGACGAGCCGACCTCGGGCATGGGCCACGAGGATGTCGACCGCATCGCCGAACTGATCCGCAAGGTATCAAGCGACCGCACCATCCTGATGGTCGAGCACAATCTGTCGGTCGTTGCCGCACTTTCCGACACCATCACTGTGCTGGCGCAGGGGCGTGTGCTCGCCGAGGGCAATTACGAGACCGTGTCGCGCGACCCGCGCGTAATCGAAGCCTACATCGGTGGCGCAGATGACTGAGATTTCCAAGGTGGTTCTCGACATCGCCGACCTGCATGCCTGGTATGGCGAGAGCAAAGCCCTGCATGGCATGAATTTCGAAATCCGCGAGGGCGAGCTCGTCACGCTGCTGGGCCGCAACGGTGCCGGCAAGACCACGGCGCTGCGCTGCATCATGGGGCTGGTGCGCAAGAAGACCGGAGCCATCACCTATCGCGGTGACAATCTCGCCGCCAGGGCGCCGGAGATCATCGCCCGGCGCGGTATTGCCTATTGCCCGGAGGAGCGCGGCATCTTCTCGAGCCTGTCGGTTGCCGAAAACCTGGAGCTGCCGCCCGTCATCGCCAAGGGCGGCATGACGGTGGACGAAATCCTCGAACTGTTCCCCAATCTCAAGGCGCGCTGGCAGAGCCCCGGCACCAAGCTGTCGGGCGGCGAGCAGCAGATGCTGGCCATCGGCCGCATCCTGCGCACGGGTGCCAAGCTTTTGATCTTCGACGAACCGACCGAGGGCCTTGCGCCCGTAATCGTCAAGCAGATCGCGGTCGTGCTCGAAAAGCTGAAGGCGAGGGGCTTCACCATCCTGCTGGTCGAGCAGAATTTCCGCTTCGCTGCAAAACTCGCCGACCGGCATTTCGTCGTTGACCACGGCAAGGTCGTCGAACGCTTCAGCCGCGACGAGCTCGCCGGCAACGAAGCCAAGATCCAAGCTTATCTCGGGGTGTGATGGCCATGATGGACCTGATTGGCGTTCCGCCTGCACTGCTTTTCGGCCAGCTTCTCGTCGGCCTCATCAACGGCTCGTTCTACGCAATGATGAGCCTCGGCGTGGCGATCATCTTCGGCATGCTGCGCATCGGCAACTTCGTTCATGGCGCGCAGTATATGCTGGGCGCGTTCGGCGCGTGGTATCTCATGCGCCTGCCCGAGCTGTTTCCCGGCCTCGGCCTGCCATCCATCGGCTACTGGTGGGCGCTGGTCATCGTGCCGCTGGTGGTGGCCGTCATCGGCGCGCTGATGGAGCGCATCTTCATTCGCCGCGTCTACGATCTCGATCATGCCTATGGCCTGCTCTTAACCGTCGGCCTGGCCATGGCGATCGAAGGTGCGTTCAACGTCTATTACGGTGCGGCCGGTCAGATGTATGGCGTGCCTGATACGCTGAAGGGCGGCATCAATCTCGGCTTCATGTTCCTGCCGATCTACCGTGCCTGGGTGATCGCGGTGGCAATCGTCGTCTGCTTCGGCACCTGGTATGTCGTCGAGCGCACCAAGCTCGGCTCCTACCTGCGCGCCGCGACCGAAAATCCCGACCTCGTGCGCGCTTTCGGCATCAACGTGCCGCGTCTTCTGATGCTGACCTACGCCTTCGGCGTCGGCCTCGCCGGTTTTGCCGGCGTCATGGCCGCACCGATCTACCAGGTCAGCCCGCAGATGGGGCAGGGCATCATCATCACCATCTTCGCGGTGGTTGTGATCGGCGGCATGGGCTCGATCTTCGGTGCGATTGTCTCGGGCCTGATGCTGGGCGTGATCGAAGGCCTGACCAAGGTGTTTTATCCGCAGGCGTCGTCGACGGTCATCTTCATCATCATGGCACTGGTGCTGATCTTCCGCCCGGCAGGCCTGTTCGGCAAGGAAACGACCAGCCATTCTGTCGCCGACGTCTCGTCGGGCCGCTCCGGCAGTTTCCTTGAAAACGGCCGCCTGTGGTTGGCGATCTTCGCCATCGGAGGCGGCCTGCTGCCGTTCGTGATCTACCCAGTCATGGGCATGAAGATCCTGGTTCTGGCGCTGTTTGCACTCGCCTACAATCTGATCTTCGGCTATGTCGGCCTGCTCGCTTTCGGCCATGCCGCCTTCTATGGCGCCTCGTCTTATGTGACGGCCCACGCGGCCGCTGCCTGGGGGCTGCCGACCGAGCTTTGCATCCTGCTCGGCGTTTCGGTTGCCACCGCCATCGGCGTTCTGTTCGGGTGGCTGGCAATCCGCCGGCAGGGGCTCTACTTCGCCATGATCACGCTGGCGCTGGCGCAGATCATCTATTTCTACGCCGTGCAGGCGCCGTGGACCCATGGCGAGGACGGCATCCAGTCGGTGCCGCGCGGCACGCTGTTCGGCCTCATCGACCTCTCCAACACGCTGAACATGTATTACGTCACGCTCGTCGTGTTCCTTGTCGGCTTCGCCTTCGTCTACCGCATCATCCATTCGCCCTTCGGCCAGACGCTGAAGTCGATCCGCGAGAACGAGCCGCGCGCCATTTCGCTCGGCTATTCGACCGACCGCTTCAAGCTGATCGCGTTCACGCTTTCGGCGATGCTGTCAGGCGTCGCAGGCGGCCTCAAGGCGATCATCTTCCAGCTGGCGTCGCTGGCCGACGTGTTCTTCATGACCTCGGCGGACGTGCTGTTGATGACGCTGATCGGCGGCGTCGGCACCCTGCTCGGACCGGTGGTCGGTGCGGCTGTTCTGGTGACGCTGCAGCGCGAACTTGCGACGCTCGGCGCCTGGGTGGTGGTTGTACAGGGGGCGATCTTCGTGCTTTGCGTGCTGTTCCTGCGCAAGGGCATTGTCGGCACGCTTGAGGAATTCCTGTCGAACCGTGCCGAGCGCAAGGCGCAGAAGGGCGTCAAGACCACCGAAGCCGTTGCCAAGACCGAGGCCGCACAGTGAGCATTCCATCGACCGTAGTCATCGGCATGGGGCCTGGCCTCGGCCAGGCCCTGGTCAAGAAATTTGCCCGCGAAGGCCACCGCGTAGCCTTCGTCGGGCGGCGCGCCGAGGCGATAGCGCGATATGAGCACGAGCTGCGGTCCGAGGGGCTAGACGTTGCCGGGTTTGTCGGCGACGCCGGCAAACCAAAGGACATGGACCGGGTTCATGCCTCTATCCGCGAGCAGCATGGCGATGCGGACGTGTTGCTCTACAATGCTGCAATCGTCGAGCCGGCCCGCTTTGTCACGCCGTCCCGCATGGACGAGGTGAAATATGGCACGGCCGACGGCTGGCGCTCGCATGGCGAAGCGGCCAGCGTCGACTACGTCGTGGATGCCTTCAGGACCAATGTCGCCGGAGCGCTGCATGCCGCGCAGGCGGTGGCACCCAGGATGATCGAGCGCGGCCGGGGCACGATCCTGCTGACTGGTGGTGTGCTCGCCTTCGGACCCTGGATCGAATGGGGCGTGACTTCGCTCGGCAAGGCAGCACTCCGCAGCCTCGGGCATTCGCTGGAGAAGGAGCTGTCTCCTGCGGGCATCCAGGTGTCGACCGTCGCCATCCATGGCACGATGCAGGCCGGAACGCCTTACGACCACGATCTCATCGCCGACGCCTACTGGCACTTGCACGTCCAGCCGCGTGAGCAGTGGAGCCCGGACTTCCATTTCCGGGCCGACGCCGCGGACGGCGGAGACCCGGACGCATGACTGTGCCCGCGATCCGCTTCGACGGCATGCGGGCACTGGTAACAGGCGGCGCAAGCGGCATCGGCGAGACGGCAGCCAAGCTGCTGTCGGATCTCGGCGCACGGGTGGTCATTGCTGATCTTAGCCGGGCGAACCTCGACGGGGCCGCGTTGCGCACGGGCGCGGTCGGGGCGACCCAAGGCGATGTCGCCAGCGAAGCCGATGCGGAACGCATGGCAAGCGAAGCGATTGCCATGCTCGGCGGCCTCGATCTGGTGTTCAATTCAGCCGGCATTGGTGACGATCTGGTGCCGCTGCATGAGCAGTCGGTGGAGCGTTGGCAGCGCGTGGTCGACGTCAATCTGGGCGGCACCTACTTGATGTGCCGGGCGGCGTCGCGTCCCATGCTGGCACAGAAGCGAGGGGCGATCGTCAACGTGTCGTCCATCGTGGGGATCGGCGGCTTTCCAAGGCGCTCGGCCTATGCGGCGGCCAAGGCCGGCATCAACCACCTGACGCATACGCTGGCCTGCGAATGGGGGCCGTCGGGCATCCGGGTCAACGCGATCGCGCCGGCCTATACGCGCACGCCGATGGTCGAGGCACTGCTCGAGCGCAAGGCGTTCGATCCGACGATCCTCGAACGACGCACGCCGCTCGGCCGGCTGGCGCTGCCGACGGAAATGGCGCAGGCGGCCGTGTTCCTGCTGTCGGACTGGGCCTCCTACATTACGGGCACCGTGCTGCCGGTCGATGGCGGCTGGAGCGCGTTCGGTGGCGCTGGCGACGTAGCCAGCGCCTGATAAAGCTCCATTGGTTCATCAAAAAATATCGCCAACATACTGACAGATAAAGAAAAGGCTGCGCAGTGCACGGCCTTTCGCTTTGGCGCTTACGGGCTCACTTGTTCCTGAAATCGGCGATGCGGTTTTCCCGCAGTGCCAGCACCAGCTCGCGCTTGCGGATCTTGGCGGCTTCCACCGGCATGGTGTCGATGAAGTGGACAGCGCGCGGGGCCTTGTAGGCGGCGAGGCTCTCGCGGCAGTAGCGGATCAGTTCTTCGGCCGTCGCGTCGTGCCCGGAGGCCTTGACGATGACTGCGACCGGGATTTCGCCCTTGCTCTCGTCGGGCGCGCCGACGACCGCGCACATGGCGACAGCAGGATGCTTGTAGAGCAGCGCCTCGATCTCGAGCGGATAGACGTTATGGCCGCCGGCGATGATGACGTCCTTCTTGCGGTCGACGATGAACAGGTAGCCGTCCTCGTCGACATAGCCGAGGTCGCCGGATTTCCAGCCGCCATTGCCGAACGCCTCGGCAGTCGCCTTTTCGTCCTGCCAGTAGCCCTGGGCGACGCAATCGCCCGAGATGATGACCTCGCCGATCTCGCCTTGCGGGATGGCATTGCCCTCATCGTCGACGATCGAGATACGTGAACTGCCGACGGCAAGGCCTGCCGAACCCGCCTTGCGGATGCCTGATGTCGGCTCCATGACGTTCTGCCCGCTGGTTTCGGTCGAGCCGTAGACCTGGGTGACACGGGCGCCCGAAAGCTCCTCGAAGCGGCGGATGACAGGCTGCGGCACGGGCGAGCCGCCCGTCGTGCAGATGCGCAGCGAAGACAAGTCATGCTTTGCCGGGTCGACCTCATTGACCATGTAGACATACATGGTCGGTGTGCCGCCAAAATAGGTGGCCTTGTAGCGGCCGATGTCGGCGAGAACGCGCTGCGTGTCCCAACGCTCGTGCAGAACGATGGTGCCGCCGGTGTAGAGGCACAGGTTCAGCGTCACCGTCAGGCCGAAATTGGTGAACAGCGGCACGGCGCAAAGGTAGGTTTCCTCGGCAAAGCGCGTCCGGTGCGACACCATCATGTCGCGCAGCGTCGAGCACTGGTTGAGCTGCGATTGCGCAGCACCCTTTGGGGCACCCGTCGTGCCCGAGGTGAAGAACAGGGCGCAGATGTCGTCGATGTGGCAGGCTACATCCTCGAAGGTCGAGGGTGCCTGAGCCATCAGCGTCGATAGATCATCTGCCCCGCCGTTGCCGGAGGCGACAAGGCAGTGGGCGAGGTCGGTGAACTCGTTGCGGATTTGCGAGAAATAGGACCAGGTCGAGCCATCGGCGACCAATGCCTTCATGCCGGTCTGGGTGACGATCTTGCGCAGCTCGGCATGACGGAACATGGCGCTCAACGGAGCAGGGATCGCGCCGAGCCGCTGGCAGGCCCAGAAGCCGATCGCCATCATCGGCGTGCTCGGCAGATAGAGGCCGACGCGGTCGCCCTTGGCCACGCCGCGCGCCTTCAAAACACTGGCCAGCTGGGCGGTCAGTTCGGCGAAGCGCGCATAGGTGATCGTTTCCTTGTCGGTGACGATGAAGTTGCGCTCGCCGATCAGCCGCGCGTTCCGCGCCAGCACCTGGCTCAGGATTTCCATGCTCGTATTCCTGCAGTCGAAATTGGGATTCTGCGCCGACTAGAGAACCCGGCCGGAAAGCCGGACATCGTCTGCACAGACTAAATGATATCCGGCGCGGCGGTCACGAAATCAGGATGCCGCCGTCGATGGGCAGCTGATGCCCGGTCATCTTCCGCGATTCGTCCGAGGCCAGGTAAAGCGCCGCATTGGCAACGTCGATCGGCTCGGCAATGCCAAGCAGATAGGCGTCGAACTGGGCCTTGAGATGCGGCTCGCGCTCGAAAAAGCCGAGCACCCGGTCGGTGGCGACGGCACCCGGCACCAGCACGTTGACGCGGATGTTGTCCTTGGCGAATTCCACCGCCATCGAGCGGGTCAGCGAGATGACGCCGCCCTTGGCCGCCGAATAGGCGTCACGATTGGGGATGCCCATGGCGCCGACGATGGACGAGCAGTTGACGATCGAGCCGCCACCCGACTGCTGCATCAACGGGATGGCATTGCGGCAGCAGACCCAGGTGCCGAAGAGGTCGAGCTTGATGCAACGCCAGAACTCCTCGAACGGCGCTACCGTCACCGGGCCATCCGCGGAGCTTGAGCCGCCGGCATTGTTGTAGAGCACGTCGAGCCGGCCCCATGTGCCCATCACCGTCTTGAACGCGGCCTCGACGCTTTCGGGTTCAGTCACGTCGGTCTCCACATAGAGGGCAGTGCCGCCCGAGCCGTTGATGGAGGCGGCGATGGCCTCGCCCTTGTCGCGGCTGCGACCTGCGACCGCGACCCTGGCACCTTCCTGCGCGAACAGCCGTGCCGCCGCCTCGCCGATGCCGCCGGTGGCGCCTGATATGAATGCAATTTTGCCTGCCAGACGGGCCATGCTTGTTCTCCTCGAAACGTACCCGCGAACCTGCGCGCGTCAGCGCCGGCAACATCGTCCGAAGGGACTAACGCCGCCGCGCAATTCCACCGTTTCGCAGCCCAAAGGCGGGGTTCCTTGCGACTAGTCCCATCAGACGATGTTGTCGGTCTGCCCCTGTCCCATTCCTTGACTCGATTGAAGAATTTGGCAGTGCCGAAATGGCAGCAAGAAGCGGCGTAGGGAAATGAAGGCAGTCATCTGCAGGGAGTTCGCCCCAAGGGCTGAGCTCAGGATAGAAGAAGTCCCGGCACCCGTGGCAAAGCCCGGGCAGGTGGTGATCCGCATCGAGGCATGCGGCATCAACTTCTTCGACGGGCTGATGGTCGAGGGCAAGTACCAGACCAAGCCTGAACTGCCTTTCACGCCGGGCAGCGAAGCCGCTGGCGTCATCATCTCGGTCGGCTCAGGCGTCGAACGTCTGAAGGTGGGCATGCGCGTCCTGGCCTTCGCCGGCATCGGCGGCTATGGCGAACAGGTCGCGGTCGATGCCTGGAAGGTGTTTCCGATCCCTGCCGAGATGAGCTTCGTCGAGGCCGCCGGTTTTCTCATTACCTATGCGACTTCGCATCACGCATTGAAGGATCGGGCGCAGATCAAGCCGGGCGAGACCCTGCTCGTACTGGGGGCCGCCGGTGGCGTCGGATTGACCACAGTCGAGCTCGGCAAGCAGATGGGCGCACGCGTTATCGCCGCCGCCTCCAGCGACGAGAAGCTGGCGCTTTGCCGCCAGTACGGCGCCGACGAGACCATCAATTACTCGACCGAGGACCTTCGCCAGCGGCTCAAGGAGCTGACGAACGGGCAGGGCGTCGACGTCGTCTATGATCCGGTCGGCGGCGCGCTGACCGAAACGGCGGTGCGCAATCTCGCACTGTTCGGTCGCCATCTGGTGATCGGCTTTGCCGCCGGCGACATTCCCAAGATCGCGCTCAACCTTCTGCTGCTCAAGCAGTCGGCGTTGCTCGGCGTGTTCTGGGGCGCTTATGCGCGCTCGGCGCCGGAAAAGAACGCAGCAAACATCGCCGAGCTGATGGACTGGTTCGCCCAAGGCAAGCTCAGGCCGCATATCTCGGCCGAGTATCCACTCGAACGCTTCGCCGAAGCGCTCGACGTGGTGATGGAGCGTGCCGTGAAGGGCAAGGTCGTTCTGGTGACAGGCAATTCAGGAAATAGCAGGGAAGGAGTGCCGGCATGACCGAGCAACTCGTCAAGACCGTCTCGGTCGCAAAGTGTGGCAACATCGTCGTCGCCACCGTCGACAATCCGCCCGTCAACGCGCTGTCGCATTCGGTGCGCGCCGGGCTGATCGAGGCCGTTCAGGCGCTGGAAAGCGACGCGGAAGCACGCGCCATGGTCATCGTCTGCGCGGGCCGCACCTTCATTGCCGGCGCCGACATCCACGAGTTCAAGAAGCCTATGGTGGCGCCGCTGCTGGGCGAGGTGATCGACACCCTGGACGCCGCCACCAAGCCGATCGTCGCCGCCATCCACGGCACGGCTCTCGGTGGTGGTCTCGAAGTGGCGCTCGCCTGCAGCTATCGCATCGCACTCGACGGCGCCAAGGTCGGCCTGCCTGAGGTCAAGCTCGGCATTCTTCCGGGTTCGGGCGGCACGGTTCGCCTGCCACGCCTGGCAGGTGTCGAACAGGCCCTGACGATGATCAGCGAAGGCGGCCAGATTTCGGTGCGCGACGCCCGCGAAAAGGGCATCGTCGATGAAGTTGTGTCAGGGGACCTCAAGGCTGCGGCCATTGCCTTTGCCGAGAAGGTGATTGCCGATGGCGCAAAGGTTCGCCGCACCAGCGACTTGCCGGTGCCTGCCTTCGATCCGGCCGTACTGGAGACAAGCCGCACGGCATTGTCCAAGAAATACAAAGGTTTCAAGGCACCTCTTGTTGCGGTTGACCTGATCAGAATGGTCACCGAGACGCCAGTCGCGGAGGCGACTGCGATCGAATACAAGACCTGCAAGGAACTGCTGGTTTCGCCGCAGTCCAAGGCACTGCGCCATATCTTCGCCGCCGAGCGCGAGGCGTTGAAGATTGACGGCGTCGGTGCCGAGGTGAAGCCGCGCGACATCAAGAAGGTTGCGATCGTCGGTCCTGGCACGATGGGTCGGGGCATCGCCGCTTGCTTCCTCAACATCGGCATTCCGGTGACGCTGATCGGCCTCACGGACGAAGGCCTGGCTTCCGCTACCAAGGCGATTGGCAAGATCTATGAAGGCTCAGTCAAGCGCGGCAGCCTGACGGCCGAAGAGATGGAGCGCCGCATGGCGCTGCTGACGCCGACGACGTCCTATGACGGTATTGGCGACGTCGACCTGGTGATCGAGGCGGTAACCGAACAGCTCGACGTCAAGAAAGAGGTGTTTGCCAAGCTCGACGCTGTCTTGCGCGACGATGCGATCATCGCAACCAACACCTCGTTCCTCGACATCGAGGAACTGGCGGCGACCAGCAAGAATGCGACCCGGGTTGCCGGCATGCACTTCTTCAATCCGGCCAATGTCATGAAGCTGCTCGAAAACGTCCGGGCGGCGAAGACGGCTCCCGACGTGCTCGCCACCACCACTGCGCTGGGCAAGCGCCTCGGCAAGGTGCCTGTCATGGTCGGGCGTTCCGAGGGTTTCGTTGCCAACCGCATGCTTTCCAAGCGGACGCGCGAAGCACAGTTTTTGCTTGAGGACGGTGCGACACCGCAGCAGGTCGACCGCGTGCTAACCGCCTTCGGCTTTCCCATCGGCCCGTTCGCGCTGGCGGATCTCGCCGGCATGGACATCATGGCAGCGGCACGGGCCGCGCGTGTCGCCCGCATGTCGCCGCGCGAGCAGCAGTGCAACATCGTCGACCGCCTGGTGGCAGCTGGCCGCCTCGGCCAGAAGTCGGGCGCCGGCTACTATGTCTATGACGAGAACCGGAAGGCCTCGCATGACCCCGCAGTGGACGAAATGCTCGACGCGCACCGCCGCGAACGCGGCTTCACCGCGCGCACCATCACCGATGAGGAAATCCTCGAACGCTGCCTCTACGCCATGGTCAACGAGGCAGCCAAGATCCTCGATGAAGGTGCGGCCGCACGGCCGAGCGATATCGACGTCATCTGGACCAACGGCTTCGGCTTCCCGACCTATCTGGGCGGACCGATGTTTTATGCCGACCAAGTCGGCCTGCCGAAGGTCAAGGCGGCGCTCGACAAGTATGCGGGCCTCGTGGGCGATCAATATTTCAAGCCGGCCGCGCTCATAGAGCGGCTGGTAGCCGAGGGCAGGGGCCTTTACGGCTGACGCCGTGGATCCTTGCCGAAACATTACGAAGAACAAACGGATTAGGTATCTATGAACAAGGAAATGGACCTGAAAGCGGTCGTTGGCGATTTGCGCGACGGCATGACGATCGGCTTTGGCGGCTGGGGTCCACGCCGCAAGCCGATGGCGCTGGTGCGCGAGATTCTGCGCTCGGACCTCAAGGACCTGACGCTGGTCGCCTATGGTGGCCCCGAGATCGGCATGCTGTGTGCGGCCGGCAAGGTCAAGAAACTGATGTACGGCTTCGTGTCGCTCGATGCGATGCCGATCGAGCCCTATTTCCGCAAGGCGCGCGAAGCCGGTGCAGTCGAGGTTTCCGAGCTGGACGAAGGCCTCCTCCTGCTCGGCCTGCAGGCAGCCGGCCACAATTTGCCGTTCGCCGCGACGCGCGTCGGGCTTGGCTCGGACGTCATGAAGTACAATCCGCACTTCAAGACTGTGAAGTCACCCTATGACGACGGCGAAGTGCTGCTCGCCATGCCCGCGATCAAGCTCGACGTGGCTTTGATACACACCAGCCGTGCCGACCGGCTGGGCAACACCCAGACCGATGGTCCGGACCCGTTCTTCGACGGCCTGTTCGCACGCGCCGCCGACAAGGTGTTTGTCACCACTGAAGTTCTGGTCGACCGCATCGGCGACGAATATTCCGACAAGGCCAAGTCGAACCTGTTCGAGCGTTGCCTGGTCACCGGCGTGGTCAAGGCGCCGCTCGGTGCACACCCGACGGCGGCTCACGATGCCTATGGCTGGGACATGGGGCACCTCAAGGCCTATGCCGCGTCGGCAACCGAAGAGGGCGGCTGGCAGGGCTATGTCGACCAATACGTGAAGGGCGATGAGGCCAGCTACATCGCGAGCGTGGGCGGCGAAGCCCAGATCCGCGCCCTGCCGCTCCCCATTTTCTGATCGGATACGACATGACGACTGCAAAAGAATTCACTCTTGCCGAACTTATCATCGCCACCGGCGCGCAAACCTGGGCGGCGGATGGCGAAGTTCTGGCCACCGGCATCGGCCCGTTGCCGCGCCTTGCGGCTGGCCTTGCCAAGCTGACTTGCGCTCCGGGCATCATGATGACCGACGGCGAAGCCTACCTCGTCGAGGACCCGATCCCGCTTGGACCGCGCGGCGACTACAAGCCGAAGCTTTCCGGCTGGATGCCCTACAGCCGCGTCTTCGACAGCGTCTGGAGCGGCCGCCGCCATGCCATGGTGACGCCGGTTCAGGTCGATCGCTACGGCCAGGGCAACATCTCCGCTCTCGGCGGCGATTTCAAGAAGCCGAAGGTGGCGATGCTGGGCGTTCGCGGTTTCCCGGGTAATTCGATCTGCCACAAGAACTCGATGTTCCTGCCCAACCACTCCAAGCGCACCTTCGTCGAAGGTGAAGTCGATGTGGTGGCAAGCGTCGGCTACAACGCCAAGAACTGGCCGGAAGGCGCCAAGCCTGCCGACGTCAAGCTCGGCGTGGTCATCACCGACCTTTGCGTGTTCGACTTCAACGGTCCTGACCATGCAGCCCAGGTGCTGTCGCTGCATCCGGGCGTGACCTTCGAGCAGGTGCAGGAGGCGACCGGTTTCCCGCTGCTGCGTGCCGAAGGCATGACCACCACGGCGGCACCGACCGAAGAACAGCTGGCGATCATCGCCAGGCTCGACCCGCACAATGTCCGCGCCACGGTGCTGAAGGGCAATCCTGCCGGCGTTCGCGCTGCCTGATGCGCACGCGCCGCCGGTGAAACAGCCGGCGGCACCTCTCTCGAAATACCAGCGGCGGACGGAATATGGACTTCGAATACAGCGCAAAGACCAAAGACCTGCTCGAGCGTCTCAATGCTTTCATGGATGAGCACGTCTATCCAAACGAACACCGCTATCACGAGGAAGTGGAAGCCGATCGCTGGGGTCATCCGGCCGTCCTTGAAGAACTGAAGGCAAAAGCCAAGGCCGCCGGACTGTGGAACCTGTTCCTGCCGGAATCCCGTCATGGCGCGGGCCTCACCAACACCGAATACGCGCCGCTCTGCGAAGTCATGGGCCGGGTGCATTTCTCGTCGCAGATATTCAATTGTTCGGCACCTGACACCGGCAACATGGAAACCATAGAGCGCTATGGCACCGAAGAGCAGAAGGCGCGCTGGCTGCCTGGTATGCTCGACGGTTCGATCCGCTCCGCCTTCGCCATGACCGAGCCCGATGTCGCTTCGAGCGACGCCACCAACATCCAGAGTTCGATCGTCCGCGACGGCGACGACTACGTCATCAATGGCCGCAAGTGGTGGATCTCGGGCGTCGGCGACCGCCATTGCGAACTGCTGATCTTCATGGGCAAGACCGATCCAAGTGCTGCCAAGCACCAGCAGCAGTCGATGATCCTGGTGCCGATGGACACGCCCGGCATCAAGGTGCTGCGCCCGATGACAGTGTTCGGCTATGACGACGCACCGCACGGTCACATGGACATGACGTTCGAGAACGTCCGCGTGCCGGCAACCAACATGCTGCTCGGCGAAGGCCGTGGCTTTGAAATCGCGCAAGGCCGTCTCGGGCCCGGCCGCATCCACCACTGCATGCGCCTGATCGGCCTGGCCGAACGTTGCCTTGAGCTGATGTGCAGGCGCGTGAAGAACCGCATTGCCTTCGGCCGGCCGATCGGCGAGCAGTCGGTGACGCTGGAGCGCATCGCCGAGTCCCGCATCATGATTGACCAGGCACGCCTTCTGACGCTGAAGGCCGCCTACATGATGGACACTGTCGGCAACAAGGCCGCGCGCGCCGAGATCGGCATGATCAAGGTCGCGGCGCCCAACATGGCCTGCAAGGTCATCGACTGGGCGATCCAGGCGCATGGCGCGGCCGGCGTGTCGCAGGATTTCGTGCTCGCCAACTATTATGCGCATGCCCGCAAGCTGCGTTTCGCCGACGGCCCCGACGAGGTACACCGCAACCAGATCGGGCGCATCGAACTCGCCAAATACTTGGACTGACCGGGGAGGCGCGCCATGGATGCCAGCCGTTTCGTCGGCACCGAGCCGCTTGCCGCCGACAGCAAGATCGACGTCGCGCGGCTGCATGCCTATCTCAGGGCCAACATCGAAGGCTGCGAGGGTGCACTTACCGTCGAGCGCTTCCGTGGCGGCCAGTCCAACCCGACGATGCTGCTGTCGTTCGATGGCAAGCGTCGTCTGGTGCTGCGCAAGAAGCCCGACGGCATATTGTTGCCGTCGGCGCACGCGGTCGACCGCGAATTCCGCGTCATCAGCGCGCTGCGCGAAACCGACGTGCCAGTCGCGGGCGCCAAGCTTTTGTGCGAGGACGAGAGCATTGTCGGTGCGATGTTCTATGTCATGGATTTCGTCGAGGGCCGCTCGTTCTGGTCGCCTTCACTGCCAGATCAATCGCCGGCGGAGCGCCGCGCCATCTACATGGAGATGAACCGCGTCGCGGCGGCGCTCCACAACACCGACTACAGGGCTGTAGGGCTCGAAAGCTTCGGCAAACCGGGAGAATATGTCGCCAGACAGGTGGCGCGCTGGTCCAAGCAGTATCGCGCCTCGGAGACCGAAACCATCGAGGCAATGGACCGGCTGATCGACTGGCTTCCCACCAACATTCCACCTGAAACACGCACATCACTGATCCACGGCGATTTCCGCATCGACAACATGCTGTTCCATCCGACCGAGCCGCGGGTTCTGGCGCTCGTCGACTGGGAGCTGTCGACGCTCGGCGAGCCGATAGCGGACTTTGCCTATCACATGCTGACATGGCGCTTTCCAAACAAGCCCTATCGCGGGCTCGGCGACCTCGACATTGCCGCTCTCGGCATTCCTGACGAGCGCACATATCGCGACGCCTATCTCAAGGCGACCGGGCAGGACGGCGTGTCGGACCGCCATTGGTATGCCTATCTCGCCTACAGCCTGTTTCGCGTTGCCGGGATCCGCCAGGGCATCATGAAGCGTGTGGTCGACGGCAACGCTGCGAATGCGCATGCCCGCGAAGCCGGCGCGCTGGCGAGGCCTGTGGCCGAATTTGGCTGGCACTACGCCGAACTGGCGATGAAATCATAGGGGGAATGAGCCGCATGAGCACGACGCAGACGCTGTATCCGGTCGAAGGCACGGCCATCGTTATTGGCGGCAGCGGCGGTGTAGGCGCCGAGATCTGCCGGGTGCTGGCACGCGACGGCTGCGACGTGGCGCTGACCTATCACAGCAACCAGGCCAAGGCGGAGGCCGCTGCGGAGGCCGTGCGTGGCGAGGGCCGCAAGGCATCCACCCACAAGCTCAACATCGAAGATGTCGAGGCGACCCGTACCTTCATCGACGGCGTGGCCGAGGCTGGCGGCATTCATACGGTGGTCTATGCCGCCGGGCCGCTTGTGCCGCTGATCCATCTCAGCAAGATCGAGCCCGAGCAGATGCGCAAGCACCTGATGCAGGACGCTTTCGGCTTCTTCAACGTCGTCCATTATGCCATCCCGCATCTACGCAAGACGCGCGGGTCTTTCGTCGCCTGCCAGAGTTCCGCGCAGTATCGATTTGCCGCCGCCGACGGCCTGTCGGTGGTGCCGAAATCGGCCGTGCATGCACTGATGAAGGGCGTCGCCAAGGAAGAGGGGCGCTACGGCATCCGCTCCAATGGCGTGGCGCTCGGGATCATCGAGACCGGCCAGCACACCGAGCTCAGCAAGCTCGGCTACATCGACGACAAGTACATGCAGGCAGCCGCCATGGCCACGCCACTGCGCCCCAACGGCAAGGCGATCGACATCGCCGAGGCCGTGTCGTTCCTGGCGTCGAGTCGCGCCGGGTTCATCTCGGGCGAGGTGATCAATGTCGACGGCGGCTACCACGTCTGACCGCAATTCTCGCGCGGGCAAAAACGCCCGCGCCGCTGTCTTCCAGGCGCATCGTGCTCTCCGCCATCGATGTCGGACCGATGCGGTAGTCTTTTCAGACGATGTTTGGCAGCCCTGCCGCTCCTAGCAAGTAGTTGGAAAACTTCGGTTCCGGACCCTTCGCAGCAGATTTGATCGCCGCGTTTGTTGCCCGGTTTCTTGCCGAAAACAACTCTTCTGGAGCAGTCCTTTGCGTGAAGCCGTCATCGTTTCCGTCGCCCGCACCCCCATCGGCAAAGCCTTTCGTGGCGCCTTCAACGACACCGAGGCTCCCGCGCTGTCCGGTCATGTGGTGCGCGAAGCGGTCAAGCGTGCCGGCATAGCGCCCGACGCCATCGAAGATGTCATTCTGGGTTGTTCTGCCCAGCAGGGCACGCAGGGCTACAACATCGGCCGCCTGACCGCAGCCGCCGCCGGCCTGCCGGACAGCGTGCCCGGCATGTCCATCGACCGCATGTGCTCGTCGGGCCTGATGGCTGTGTCGATCGCCGCCAAGCAGATCATCGTCGATGGCATGGAGACGGTTGTCGCCGGCGGTGTCGAATCGATCAGCCTGACCCAGAACAAGCACAAGAACACTTTTCGCGCGCGTTCGCAGGCCGTGGTCGAACAGTGGCCGCACATGTACATGACGATGATCGAGACCGCCGAGATCGTCGCCAGGAAGTATGGCATCAGCCGCGACGCACAGGACGAGTTTTCGCTGGCCAGCCAGCTGCGCACAGCTGCCGCCCACCAGGCCGGCCGCTTCGACGACGAGATCGTGCCGATGGCGTCGCGCAAGATGTTGGTCAACAAGGAAACCAACGAGACCAGCTTCCAGGACGTGACGCTGATGCAGGACGAGGGCTTCCGCGCCGACACCAACCTCGAAGGCCTGGCCAAGCTGAAGCCTGTCTTCGCCGACGGCGAGGTGATCAAGACAGGCGAATACGTCACCGCCGGCAATTCATCGCAGCTTTCGGATGGTGCTGCGGCACTCGTGGTCATGGAAGCCAGGCGCGCCGAACAGCTCGGCCTCAAGCCGCTGGGCGCCTATCGCGGCATGACAGTGGCCGGTTGCGCGCCTGAGGAGATGGGCATCGGCCCGATCTTCGCGGTGCCGAAACTGTTGCAAAAGCACGGCCTCAAGGTCGACGACATCGGCCTGTGGGAACTCAACGAGGCTTTCGCCAGCCAGGCCGTCTACTGCCGCGATACGCTCGGCATCGATCCCGACAAGCTCAACGTCAATGGCGGCGCCATCGCCGTCGGCCATCCGTTCGGCATGACCGGCGCGCGCACCACGGGCCATGTGCTGATCGAAGGCCGTCGTCGCGGCGTGAAATACGGCGTCGTCACCATGTGCGTCGGCGGCGGCATGGGGGCCGCCGGCCTGTTCGAAATCTTCAACTAACCAGAAAAAACCGGGAGGGTTCGATGACTGGAACTGAGATCGAAATTCAACAGGGTCTCAGGCCCATACTCGGACCCGCAACACAGCTCGGATTTGTCGTCCGCGACATCGAAGAGGCCATGCGCCACTGGATCGACGTGTTTGGCGTCGGTCCTTTCATCTTCATGGAGCGCGGTGTCAGCCAGCCGGTCGGCACGACCTATCATCGCGGACAAGCGGTGCAGGTCGAACTCAGGCTGGCATTCGCCTATATGGGCGACGTCCAGATCGAGCTGATCGAACAGACCAACGACGCCTCGTCGCCCTATACGGATTTCCTGAACGAAGGCCGCGAAGGCCTGCAGCACCTGGGCTTCTGGGTGCATGATCATGACGAGGCGACCGCCAGGGTCGAGGCGGCTGGCTACGCGCGCGACTACGAGATCCGGGTCGCCGGCCAGACGCAGTCGATCATCTACTACAAGTCGCCGTCAGTTTACGGCCCGATGCTGGAGATTGTTCCGCCGATGTGGCGCCGGTCGCGCCAGGCGGTGCTGGAGCATATCCGCACCTACACCGGCACCGATCCAATCATCCGTTTCGATACCTACAGCGCCTTCATCCAGCACGCAGGCGTTACGTTCGACTGATCCAGCCCTTGCGCGAAGAAAGGCCGTCGGGAACCGGCGGCAGTTTTCTATTTGACCAGTTTTTCCAGCTCGTCGATCTGCTGGCGCAGGCCAGAGATCGTCTGGCGCACGGCTTCGGCGTCGCGTGGGCGGTCTTCGTGGGCGCGCAGGCCGGCAAGCGCCATGTCAGCGATGATCTCGCCGATCTCCTGGGGTGTCTTTGCGCCCGAGGGGGAATACCAGCGCGATGTCCAGTTGGCCATGCCGATCACCGCGAAGGCCGTGACCTTGGGGTCGACGGTCCGGAACTCGCCGCTGGCGATCCCGTCCGATATGCAGCGGACATAGAAATCATAGATATGGCGGCGGCCCTGGTTGTAGAGCGGGCCGAGGGCTTCGGGAATCTGGGTTTCGAGCCGCGACAGGAGGATGAAGCGCGAGCCTGACGAGAGGCGGCGAACGATGCCGTCGACGATGGCGCGGCGCAGCCGCTCCGACGCCGACAAGCCGGGCTCGGCCATCAGTTCCTGCAGCCGGTGCGAAGGCGTCAGCGCCTCCGATTCGACCAGTGCCGCCAGCATTTCTTCCTTGTTGCGGAAGTAGTGATAGACCGCCGAACGGCCGAGGCCGAGCGCCTGGGCGATGTCGTTGATGCTGGTCTGGACATAGCCCTTGCTGTCGAACAGCTCGGCGGCAATGTCGATCAGTTGCTCGCGCACCAACTCCTTGCGCGGATTGGTTGTCGCGCGCGCGGAAGCATCGCGATCTAGATATTCTGCGCCTGCGCCGCCGTCCATCTGTGCCATACGCGCTATCCTGCTCAAGGCCGCAGCTCCACGCCCTGGATACTCGCCGGACTGTTCGACAACCGGAGGTCGAATCGCCCGAAGGGCACGCTGCTGGCCGGATCGAATATAATACGGTTCGCGTTTCTGTAAGCCTGCCGTGATGCAGGATTTGTGTCGTCTGGCATCTGTGTCACGATTTTGCTTCACCGAGATCGCCGGAAAGCGGTCGATACAGCGGGGCGCCGAACATGGGGCGGCGCGATGCGGGCAATCGGCCGTCGGCGTCGACGACGCCATAGCGGCCTGCCAGTTCGGTCGAATAGAAGGTACCGCCGGTGAGCGCCATGGCATCCCCCGCGGCATGGATGGCCGCCAGGACGCGGCCGATGAAGAACGGCGTTTCGATATGCGGCAGGTTGCCGGCGTTGTCACCGACCACGCCGCCGGCGGCGATGCCCGCCAGCGTGCGTTCGGTGCCGATCAGTCCCGGCCACAGCGATATTGCCGCAACGCCGAACGGCCTCAGTTCATGCGCCATGTCGTGGGCTAGCTTGTCCTGGCCGGCTTTGCCGACACCGTAGGGCAGGCTGTGGCGATAAATCTTGCCGCCAGGCCCGGAGGTGTTGGCGATCAGCCCGGAGCGCTGGCGAACCATGATCGAGGCTGCGAAATGGCTGGCGGCATAGCTCGAGCGCAGGCCGACATCGATCATGTCGCGCCACAGCGACAGCGGGCGTTCCCAGAAATTGCCGTCGGGCACTGCCCAGTCGGGCATGGCGAAGGCGTTATTGACCAGGAGGTCGAGCCGGCCTCGTTCGGCATCGACGCGCTTGAACAGAGCTTCGGTCTGGCTGTCGTCAAGGTGATCGCAGATAGCGGCGATGCCCTTGCCGCCGGACTTATCTGTGGCTTCGGCGGTATCGCGAACAGTCCCACCCCATGGGCCGATAGCCTTTCGGTCGCTGCGACCGGTGCAATAGACGGTGAAGCCGGCCTCGCCGAGTGCGATGGCGATGCCTCGGCCGAGGCCACGGCTGGCGCCGGTGACGACGGCGACCGGGCGGGACTTTTCTGCGCTGCTCAATTCGGCTTCCTCGCATAGCCGAGGCCAAGCGGCTGCTGCTTGCCGGCCAACGTCTCGGCGAAGGCTGCTCCGACGGCTGCGTAGGTCCAGTCGCCTTCGAGCACCGGATCGGCGATCAGCGGATGGGTGACGAAGGACAGCTGCTTGCCGGCGATGCGAACGACCTGGCCGTTGATCTTCTCCGACGCATCGGAAAGCAGGAAGCTAACGACCGGCGCGTTGATCTCGGGATCGGGCAGGGCGGCGTAGTGCACCTCGCGGCTGGCGGCCTGCTCGGCCATCAAGGCCTTGTTCTGGGCAGCCATTGCGGTTTCGGCCAGTGGTGACAGCGCATTGACGCGCACGCCCGAGCCGCGCAGCTCCATGGCCCAGCTGTAGGTCAGCGAAGCGACCCCTCCCTTGGTGGCACCGTAGCCGCCGAGTGCGACGTCACCGGCTTGAGAGCCCGACGCGACATTGACGATCGAGCCCCCTTGGCCGGCGGCGAGCATGCGCCGCGCGGCGTGGCTGGCGCAGGCGGCGGTACCGATGAGGTTGATCTCGACCATGCGGCGCATGTCAGCCTCGGTGAGGTCGAGGATCTTGCCGATCCGAAGGATGCCGGCATTGTTGACGATGCCTGATATGGCGCCGAAGGCGTCGATGCAGGCATCGACGAGCGAATGGGCATAGCTCCAGGACGAGACGTCGCCAGCGTGGGCAACAGCCTTGCCGCCAGCAGCCATGATCGAATCGACAGTCGCCTGCGCCGCCTGGGCGCTGATGTCGTTGACGACGACCGCAGCACCAAGGCGCGCGGCATGGCGCGAATAGGCTGCTCCCAGCCCTGACCCGGCGCCGGTGATCACCACCGACTTGCCTTGAAGTGAATTCATTGCGTGTCCTCCCGGCCTGCCACCATGAGGGGGCGGTGCCGTCGGGGCATCCCACGTTCGGACGATGCCGGCGGCGAACGCATCCTGGGGCCTGAGGAGGAAGAAAACCGGGTCAGCTGCTCTGGGTCACTCCGCTCGACAGCAAATCGCGGGCCTCCGGCTGGCCGTCGAGCAAGCGATTGACTCGGTTCTGCACCCGCCATCCTTCAGGGGTGCGGACAAGTTCCCAGCGGTTGGCGCTGGCACGCTCGACACGCCAATGGTCGCCTTGATTGAGGTAGACACGCGAATAGCCTGTCGCCACCGCACGGTCGCCGTCGACAGCGATATGCGGCATGCTCAATACATGGGCACAGCCGTCGGCGACGTAATGGATATGCGGCTCGATGTCGACCAGCGAGCCGACGTTCCCGGCACCGACAAGCGGGTCGCCGCCGAAATCATAGGTGCCATCCTTGGCCCAGAGCGAGGCCGTGACGCTGCCGGTGCGGCTGTCGACAGAGGGGCCATAGGTCGCAAACAGCTGGTAGATGTCGAGCTGGTCCTCCAGCCCCTTGATGCGCGCCTCCAGCGCCGCAAACCGTGCTTCGATATCCGACATGTCTTGCCCTCTGCCTTGTTCGTCGGCCCTATAGCTGCCGCACCCGGCGCGTCCGCCATCGTTCGTTTGGGGGATGAAGCTGCTTTGATCTGACGCAACGCTGGCCTGATTTCAGGGGAGGACTGAATGGACCTGGCAGAGCGGATCGCGGCCGAGCACGAATGCGCCAAGCTGGTGCAGCGCTACTGTATCCTTGTCGACGAATACAGGCACGAAGAACTTGTGGCGCTGTGGGCGGCTGACGGACTGTGGGAGACCTGGAAGGGCCCGCTCAACGGTCATGCCGAGATGCGCGCCTATCTCGACGCCAAGGCTCAGACCGACACGACGATCCACATCGCCCACAACATCGTCATCGATTTGGTTGACGAGAACCACGCCACCGGCGTCGCCGCATTCGCCTATTTCGGAACCAGCTGCGACGATCCGAAGGCGACTGTGCCGCGCGTCGTCGGCCGCTATTTCGACCGCTTCGTCCGCACCATGGACGGGTGGCGCTTCGCCCACCGGCGAACCGACATGACCTTTCGCTCCAGCTGAACCGCGCTCAGCCGACCGTCTGGGCGCCGTCGACAACCAGGACCGCGCCGGTGACGAAACAGGCCTCGTCGGATGCCAGATAGGCGAAGGCGCTGGCGATGTCTTCGGGCTCGCCGCTTTCCTTGCCGGCAAGCTTGGGTGGCTTGACCATGATATCATGATTCTGGTCTTCGATCGGCTGCAGCCCGGTGCCGATCTCAGTGCGGACCCGGCCGGGGCAAATGGCATTAAAGCGCACGCCCTTGGGCGCGTATTCAGTCGCAAGCGACTTGGTCATGGCGATGATGCCGGCCTTGGAGGCGGCGTAGGCTGCGGCATATGCGATGCCTTGCAGGCCTGCGGTGGATGCCGTGGAGACGACATTGCCGCGCGAGGCGATGAGCGCCGGCAAAGCCTGATGCACGATGTGGAAGACACTTTCGAGATTGATGCCGAACACCAGCGACCAGTCGTCGCCGGTCTGGTTGGCGAAGTGGTCGCGCCGGTAGATGCCGGCGTTGTTGATCAGGCTGTCGAGGCGGCCGTGGAGCGCGAGCGCGCCGTCCACCATCCTGCGCGCTGAAATCTTGTCGGCAGCGTCATAGGCAAGCGCATCCGCGCGGATTCCGAACTGTTCGCTGGCCAAGGCGCAGACCTGCCTTGCGCCTTCGAAGTTGCGGTCGGCGAGGATCAGCGTCGCGCCCTCGCAGGCCAGGCGCAGTGCCGTGGCGCGGCCGATGCCCGATGCGGCTCCGGTGACGAGCACCACCTTGTTGTCGAAACGCTTGAGCGCCATAGTCACCTCCCGTGCAGCGTGCGACCGCTTCGGGCCGATGGCTCGGAGTAGACTAGCCGGGGCAGCGTACCAGCATCCCACATTTGGACGATGTTGCTGGCGCTGGCAGATGGCATCCGGCATGAAGTGTTTCGTTGCGATGTCCTCTTGGAGCCGCGGCGCCGCCCCATTTCGTGCCCGACAGGACCGCATGATCATCGAATTCACACCCGACCAGCAGATGATCCGCGAGGAAGCGCAGCGCTTCTTACGCGAACAGTCTTCCTCCGAGGCTACCAGGCGGGTCGTCGATGCCGGCGCAAGCCACGATGTCGGCTTGTGGAACAGCATTTCGCACGAGCTTGGCTGGTGCGCCATGGCAATCCCCGAGGAGTTTGGCGGGCTGGGGCTCGGCGCGACCGAAGTGGCGATGCTGATGGAACTTACCGGTGCGCGACTTGCCTGCGTGCCATTCTGGTCGACGGTGTGCCTGGCGGCACCACTCATCGAGGCGGCCGGAAGCGAGGACGCCAAGACGCGCTATCTCGGTGCCATCGCCGCAGGCGAGATCGCCGCGACTGTCGCTTTTGGCGATCTTTCCGTGGCAGACCCGCTGGCGGTCACTTCGGTCAAGGCGGTGAAATCGGCGGGCGGTTATGTGCTGACCGGCAAGGTGGCGCAGGTGATCGACCTTGCCGTCGCCGATCTGGTGATTGTGCCGGCCAAGCTCGATAACGGCGCGATCGCCCTGTTCACGCTCGAGCGCGACGCCGGACAGGTGATCGTGCCACTCAAGGTGCTGGACGGAACGCGTCCAATCGCATCGCTTGAGTTGGCTGGCGTCGCGGTCTCGGCGGCACAGCGTGTCGACGCCGGCGGACTTACCGCTGCGGCGGCGCAGTCAGCGCTTGCGTTCGCCAATCTCGGACTGGCCGCAGAACAGCTTGGCGCGGCGCAGGGCGCGCTCGACGTGACGCTCGCCTACATCGCCGAGCGGGTGCAGTTCGGACGTACCATCGCGTCCTTCCAGGCGATCAAGCACCGCTGCGCCGAACTGGTGGTCGGCATTGCCGAAGCACGCTCGCTGGTCTTCGGCGCGGCCGCGAGCCTGGGCGAGGCCGACGCCGACGAAAGCGCGCTCGAAATATCAGGCGCACGCGTGCTTGCCTCCGACCTGCAGTTCCGTGCTGCCGAAGAAGCGATCCAGCTGCATGGCGGCGTTGGCTTCACCTGGGAATATGATCCACATCTCTACTTCAAGCGTGCGCAGGCGAGCGCCGCGCTGCTCGGCGCGCGGGATGCTCATCTCGACAGCATTGCCGCATCTGTCTTCGGCGACGGAGGTCAGAAATGAGCGACCTGGACACCTTCCGCGCCGAAGTGCGCGAGTGGATGGCAAGCCATCTCACGGGCAAGTTCGCGGAACTGAAATTTCGTGGCGGTTCCGGCGAGGGCGATGCCCTGCCGGAACTGCGCAAGGAATGGGAGCGCGAGCTGGCGGCCGGCCGCTGGACCTGCCCGGGCTGGCCTCGGGAACATGGCGGGCGCGGCCTGTCAGTTGCCGAGCAGGTCGCCTTCCAGGAAGAATACAGCCGCGCCGGGGGACCGGGCCGCATGGGGCATATCGGCGAAGGCCTGATGGGGCCGACGCTGATCGCCTTTGGCACCGAGGAACAGAAGAAGCGCTTCCTGCCCGGCATCCTCAACGGCACGGAGTTCTGGTGCCAGGGCTATTCCGAGCCGAGTGCTGGCTCCGACTTCGGCAACATCAAGACCCGCGCCAAACTCGACCCGGTATCCGGCGACTGGATCGTCTCTGGCCAGAAGGTGTGGACGTCGCTTGCGCATCTGTCCGACTGGATCTTTGTCGTGGCACGTTGCGAGGAGGGTTCGGTCGGCCGCAACGGCTTGATCTTTCTGTTGATGCCGCTCGCTCAATCAGGCGTCGAAATCCACCCGATCAAGCAAATCGGCGGCGGCGCCGAGTTCAATTCGGTGTTTTTCGATGACGCGCGCGCCAACGCCAGGGACGTGGTCGGACAGCCCGGCGATGGCTGGAAGATTGCGATGGCGCTTCTCGGCTTCGAGCGCGGCATCTCGACGCTCGGCCAGCAGATGAGCTTCCAGCAGGAACTCGACCTTATCGTCGAGATATCCAAGGAAAATGGCTCCGACCGGTCGCCCGCGATCCGCCAGCGCGTCGCCTATGCCTGGACCGGCCTGCGCGCCATGCGCTATCTCGCCATGCGCGTGCTGAGCGACGACCAGTCGGCGGAAACGCGCCGCGAGGCGCTGACCTACAAGTACCAATGGTCGAACTGGCACCGCGACCTCGGCCGCCTGGCCATGGACGTGCTGAAGATGGATGCCAACGTCGTTTCGCACGATCCGCGACGTGAGCGCCTGCAGCAGATGTTCCTGTTTGCGCGCGCCGACACGATCTACGGCGGCACCAACGAAATCCAACTCAACATCATCGCCGAGCAAGGGCTCGGCATGCCCAGGGAGCCGCGCGGCAAGCTGTAAGCCGCGGCAACTTGGCGCATAGGTTTGGGAGGACCTGAATGGGCATTCGACAGGCGGACCTCAACGAACTCGCGGCGCGAGACGCGCTGCGGCGGCTGGTGACGGCCTATTCGCGAGCGGTCGACCGGCGCGACTTCAAGCTGCTGCGCAGCCTCTATCACGACGAGGCGTTCGAGGAGCATGGCGACATGTTCACCGGCGGACCGGACGAATACATGGCCTTCGTCGAAAAGGCGCTGTCGAGCTATGCCGCGACCGCGCACTACGTGGTCAACACCAGCTTCGAGATCGAAAGGGATCGTGCCGAGGGCGAGGTCTACAAGATCAACTATCACCGCACGCACGGGCCCGATGCCCATGAGGTGATCACTGGCAGCCGCAGCCTCGATCGCTACAGGCGCGACGACGGCGAGTGGCGTTTCCTCGGACGCTCGATCACGCTGGACTGGTCGACCAGGCGTGCCGTCGACGCCGACGCCTACAGGGATTTCGCCGCCGGCAGCCCGCCTGGACGACCCGGACCCGACGACCTGTCCTACCAGGTCCTGACGCTTTTCGGCCGCCACGGCTGACGCCCAAACCAGTTTTCAGACTACGATTTCCACAGGGAGGGAAAGCATGACTGACCAAAGACAATTCGCCGGCAAGATCGCCGTTGTGACAGGCGCCGGAAATGGCATCGGGCGCGCGGCGGCCATCGCCTATGCCCAGGAGGGCGCCGACGTTGCCATCCTCGACCGCGAGGCCGAGGCACTGGCAGAGACCGCCGAGCTGGTGCGGGCTCACAAGGTCAAGGCGCTGCCGCTGGTCGGCGATATGATGAACCAGGAGGTTGTCGTCGACAGCTTTGCCCGTATCAAGCGCGAGCTTGGCCCGGTCGACATCCTGCTCAACAATATCGGCCAGACCGCGCGGGAGAACTATTCCGAGTTCTGGCAGGCCAAGCCCGAGACGCTGCAGTTTGTGGTCGGCGTGTCGCTCATGACCACACTCACCTGTACGCGCCAGGTCGTCGAGGACATGCGCGAGCGCCGTTCGGGCAAGATCGTCTCGATCTCTTCGGATTCGGCGATGAACGGCGACATCGGCACCGTCGACTATGCATCGGCCAAGGCCGGCGTGCTCGGCTTCACCCGTGCGCTGGCCCGCGAACTCGGGCCGTTCAAGGTCAACGTCAATGCCGTCTGCCCGGGGCCGACCAACACGCGCGCCATGCAACGCATCCCCAAGGATGCCTATGAGCGGGCCAAGAACATGATCCCGCTCGGCGAACTCAGCGAGCCGGAAGACATTGCAAACGCTGTGGTTTTCCTGTCGAGCGACAAGTCGCGCTTCATCACCGGCCAGACGCTGATGGTCAATGGCGGGCGCGTCTTCTACTGATCGTTTCCGTTAGTTCATTCAGACGATGTTCCGCTTTGTGCGGCGCATCATTTGAAACAAGACAGTGCGATCGCCCAGGCAGAAATGGGCGCTCGCCGGAACCAGCAAGAGAGAATGACCATGAGCCTGCATACCGTCCTGTGCGAACGCCTCGGCAGCCGCTACCCGGTGGTGCAGACTGCAATGGGCTGGGTCGCCGACGCTAACCTGACGGCCGCAACCTGCAACGCCGGCGGCTTCGGCTTCTTTGCCGGTGCTACAACCGAGCCAGGCGATGTCGAAAACCAGATCCTTGCCATTAAGGCCAAGACCGATCGTCCGTTCGGCGTCAACTTCCACATGTTCCAGCCTAATGCCGAGGAAGTCATCTCGGCGGTCATCAAGCACAAGGTTCGTGCCGTCAGCTACGGCCGCGGGCCCGATGCGAAGACCATCAAGCGGCTGAAGGATGCCGGCGTGGTGTGCATGCCCACCGTCGGCGCGGTCAAGCACGCGATCAAGGCGGTCGAACTCGGCGCCGATATCATCACCGTGCAGGGCGGCGAGGGCGGCGGCCATACGGGTGCCGTGCCGACCACCATTCTTTTGCCGCAGGTTCTGGATGCGGTGAAGGTGCCGGTGGTTGCCGCCGGCGGCTTCTTCGACGGGCGCGGCCTTGCCGCAGCCCTCAGCTACGGTGCGGCGGGCATCGCCATGGGCACGCGCTTCCTGATGACCAAGGAATCGCCGGTGCCGCGTTCGGCGCTCGACCGCTATCTCGCCACCAAGGACCCGACGCTGATCCGCACGACGACGGCAGTCGACGGCCTGCCGCAACGTTTCATCGAGAACGCCGAAATCAGGCGTCTCGAAAGCATGGGCCTGCCGGCGCGGCTCGCCATGAGCATGAAATACGCGCGCCAGTGGGGCAAGGAGAGCGGGCTCGGCCCGATCGCCATGGCCAGGCTCGGCCTCAAGGTGCTGTCGAGCGGCGAGAACAGCTTCGCCCAGACGGTGATGGCACCGAACCTGCCGACGCTGGTGCAGCGCGGTGTCGTCGAGGGCAACACCGAAAGCGGCCTGCTGCCTTCGGGCCAGGCCGCTGCGATGATCGACAAGCTGGAGAGCTGCGAAGAGCTGATCGCCCGCATCGTCAGCGAGGCGGAAGCACGGCTCAAGGCCGTCTCGGCGCTCGTCGCCGCCAACTGATTGGAGAGAATTCGATGAGCGACCAATTCTGGACCAGGATCGAAGACGGCATTGCCGAACTGGTGATCGAAAACCCACCGGTCAACGCGCTCGACAGTATCGGCTGGCGCAGGCTGTCTCAGGAGATCGACGCGCTCAACGCCAATGCCGATGTCCGCGTGATCGTGATCCGCGCCGAGGGCCGGGGTTTTTGCGCCGGGGTCGACATCAAGGAACTGCAGAAGCATCCCGAGCGCATACCTGAAGTGAATGCCGGCAACTGGGAGACTTTCCGAGCGGTGCATCGCGGGCTGAAGCCGGTGATCGTGGCCGCGCACGGTTACATCCTCGGCGGCGGCATCGGCATCTGCGGCTCGGCCGACATCATCCTGTGTTCGCCCGACGCGACCTTCGGCGTGCCCGAAGTCGACCGCGGCGCGCTCGGCGCCGGCGCACATCTGCAGCGCCTGTTTCCGGTGCAGAAGGTGCGTCAGATGTACTTCACCGGTGAACCGATCGATGCGGCCGAGGCCTTTCGCCTAGGCGCTGTCGAAAAGATCGTACCGCGCGAGGAACTGCGCGATGCGGCCATCAAGCTTGCCAGGACCATTGCCGCCAAGAGCGCGATCATGATCCGCCTCGCCAAGGAGGCGCTGAACGGCATCGAGGACGGCGACCTCGAGAAGAAATACCGCTGGGAGCAGGGTTTTACGGCCCAGGCCTACCTGACCCAGGAATCGCAGGAGGCGCGCGACGCCTTCGTCGGCAAGCGCGACGCCGACTTCAAGAAGTAACCAGACCAGGACGCCCGACATGACCGCCACCAAGATCCTTCCCGCCCCGCCCTACGTCGAAGGCCATGGCCTGCTCAAGGGCCGCTCGGTGCTCATCACCGCGGCTGCAGGCGTCGGTATCGGCTTCGCAGCCGCCCGCAAGGCGATCGAGGAAGGCTGCCGCGCCATCATGATCTCCGACGTCCACGAGCGCCGGCTGGCGGAAGCTGCCGAGAAGTTGCGCGCGTGTTCGCCGACCGTCGAGATCTACAGCCAGCTTTGCAACGTCACCGACGAGGAACAGGTACAGGCACTGGTCGATGCAGCTGAAGACAAGCTTGGCGGCATCGACGTGCTGATCAACAATGCCGGCCTCGGCGGCCTGAAGCCCGTGGTCGAGATGACCGACCAGGAATGGAACCTGGTGCTCGACGTGACGCTGACCGGCACCATGCGCATGACGCGCGCAGCACTCAAGAAGATGCAGCCACGCGGCAAGGGCGCCATCGTCAACAACGCCTCCGTGCTCGGCTGGCGCGCCCAGAAAGGCCAGTCGCATTACGCCGCAGCCAAGGCCGGCGTGATGGCCTTCACGCGTTGCTCGGCGGTGGAAGCGGCGGAATACGGCATCCGCATCAATGCGGTGTCGCCGTCGATCGCCATGCACGACTTTCTCAAGAAATCAGCGCCGCAGGAACAGCTCGACGCACTGACCAGCCTCGAAGCCTTTGGCCGCGCGGCGGAAGTGTGGGAAATCGCCAATGTCATGATGTTCCTCGCCAGCGATTATGCCGGCTACATGGTCGGCGAGATCGTCTCCGTCTCCAGCCAGAGGGCCTGACGATGGGCCTGGTCTTCTCCTCGCCGGATGAAGCGGTGGCTGCCATCGGCCAGAGCCTCGGCTCGACCGACTGGCTCGTCATCGACCAGGCGCGCATCGACATGTTCGCTGAGGCGACCGGCGATCATCAGTGGATCCATGTCGATCCCGTGCGCGCCAAGGACGGCCCGTTTGGCGGCACGGTGGCGCATGGCTGCCTGACGTTCTCGCTGATCAACGGCTTCCTGCCCGACCTGTTCAAGGCCGAGGGCATGAACATGGGCATCAACTATGGCTGCGACCGGTTGCGCTTTCCAGCGCCCGTGCCGGTGAACTCAAGGGTTCGCGCCACGGGCGAAGTGGTCAACGCCGAGTTCTTGCCGGGCAATGCCGTGCAGACGACGGTGCGCGTGACCATCGAGATCGAGGGTTCGGTCAAGCCCGGCTGCGTCGCCGACATGGTCGGCCGCTACTACTTCTGAGGCGCCCAGCGCTTCTGCCACCGGAGGTGACAATGGACAATACAGGCAACGCGCAGGCCGAGATCCTGGCGCGGCTGGACCGGCTCGAGTCGCGCGACGAGATTCGCCAGCTGATCTCGAAATATTCACTGGCACTCGACATGCGCGACATGAACGCGATGGCCTCGCTGTTTGCACCCGACGTCAAGGTTGGCGGCGGCAAGTCGGGCAGGGCAGCATTGCGCGACTGGCTCGATGAGACGATGCGCAAGCAGTTCGACGGCACCTCGCACCATGTCGGCACGACGATCATCGAGTTCGTCGACGCCGACAACGCCGTGGGCGTGGTCTATTCCAAGAACGAGCACGAATGCGGCGCCGAGTGGGTCATCATGCAGATGATGTATCACGACCGCTACGAGCGCATTGACGGGCGCTGGTGCTTCCGCCGTCGCCAGCCGCTGTACTGGTACGCCACCGACCTCAACAAGCCGCCCATCGGTTCGCGCAAGATGCGCTGGCCCGGCCGCGAGCCCTATGAAGGCTCGTTTCACGAGCTGTTCCCGTCCTGGAAGGAGTTCTGGGCGCGCTCAGGCCCCGACGAGGCGCTGCCGGAGCCGGCACCGCTCGAAGCTTTCATCGAAACCATGCGCAGAGGTAATGAAATCCGTGGCAACCGTGTGCGCTGAGAAACTGACGACTGACGGGCTGATCTCCGAGAAGCTGTTCCAGCCGATCAAGGTCGGCAGCCTGGAGCTGTCCAATCGCATCGCGATGGCGCCGATGTCGCGCTATTTCTGCGCCGACGGTGTGCCGCACGAGAAGGTACAGGCCTATTACTCGCGCCGGGCGCTGAACCAGGTCGGGCTGATCATCACCGAGGCGACCTATATCGGCCACCCGACCGCGCCGAGCTACGAAGGCGTGCCAGACTTCCATGGCGAGGCGGCACTTGCCGGCTGGGCCAAGGTCCGTGCGGCCGTGCATGCCGCCGGCGGCAAGATCTTCCCGCAGCTGTGGCATACAGGCAGCTTCCGTAACTCCGCCATGGCACCGCAGCCGGGGGTGCCGGGCGTTGGTCCGTCGGAAAACCTCAACGCCTTTACTGGTCATCCTGAAACAAGCAAGGCGATGACCGAGAAGGATATCTTCGAGGTCATCGAGGCCTATGCCGAGGCAGCGGAGGCCGCACAGCGTCTCGGCTTCGACGGCGTCGAGATTCATGGCGCGCATGGCTATCTGATCGACGAGTTTTTCTGGGCGACGTCCAACCGCCGCACCGACCGCTATGGCGGCAACCGGCGCGAGCGTACGCGTTTCGCCGTCGAGGTGATCGCGGCAATGCGCGGCCGCGTTGGGCCGGACTTCCCGATCTCCTTCCGCTACTCGCAGTGGAAGCAGCAGGATTACACGGCCGTGCTGGGCGAAACACCCGCCGAACTGGCCGAGGTTTTGCAGCCGCTGGTCGACGCCGGCGTCAGCATCATGCACTGCTCGACGCGCCGCATATGGGAACCGGGTTTCGCGGCAGAGGGCGATATGACGCTCGCCGGCTGGACGAAGAAGATCACCGGCCTGCCGGTCATTGCCGTCGGTGGCGTCGGTCTCGACCGGCCGGGCCTCAACGCCGCCGAAATCGCGCCGCTCGACGTGATCGAAAAGCCGCTCGCGCGCGGCGAGTTCGACATACTGGCCGTCGGCCGCGCGCTGCTGGCCGATCCGGCCTGGGCCATGAAGATCAAGCAGGGCCGCAGCCAAGAGGGCGTCGGATACTCCAAGGAGCAGCTCAAGTCGCTGTTCTAAGCAAGATCGGCGCCCCGACGGCAAGTCGGGCGCGCCTTCTTCCTGCGGCAGGCCACGAACCTGCCTCCAGAAAAATAGACACAAAAAGAAGCGCCGGGGACATTGTCCACGGCACTTTCAGTTTGGGTCGACAGGGAGTTGGGAGGATTGTCGATCAGGCGGCCTGGCGCGGGCCGTGGCCGAGGATGACAGCACTGTTCAGCACAAGGCGGACCAGTTCCGTCTGGCGCGTGATGCCGCTCTTGGAGAAGATCGAGCGCAGATGCGCGCGCGCGGTGTTGCGGGAGATGTCGAGCGAAGTGGCGGCATCCTCGAGCGACAGTCCGGCGGTCAGGCGTCGGGCAACGGCGGCTTCCGCTGGCGTCAGGTCGAACAGCTGGCGCACGAGATCGCCCTCGACCTCCAGATTGGCCTCTGGATCACGGATGTAGACGGCGACAGCCGAACTGGCTGCCGCGGCATTGTCCTTGCTGCCACGGATCGGCCGTACGATGACACCCAGGTTGCGTGAGCCCGACTGCTTGGTCAGCGACAGGCCGCGGGACTTCGTGCCCTCGTCGTCGGCAGCGCTCTGCATGGCAGCCTTGATCGCGGTCTGGAAGTCGCGGTCTTCCTTGGCCGAGGTGGCGCGCAGCTTGTTGCCCTGGATCTGCAGGCCGTCGCGGGCTTCGAGCAAGCGGCTGGCGGCATCTGAAGCACGGATGATCTTGCCGGAATGGTCGAGGATGACGACACCGACATAAAGCTTGTCCATGACGTCGGAATAAAGCCTGCGCTCCACCTCGGTGGCGCCCATGCGCCAGGACGTCTCGACGCCACGCGCCAGCTGGGAGACGAGGATTTCGCAAACGGAGGCCGCATCGTCGTCGAACTTGGCCCCGGCACGGTCACGGAAGAGCCACAGCGTGTAGCGGGCGGAATCGTCTGATGTCACATGGGTCGCCGACAGCGGCTGGCAGCGCTCCGAGAGATAGGCCAGTTGCGCGGGGCGGGCGAGGGCGGCGCCCGCGGCATCGGTCATCTGTTCGTCGATCTCGGTGAAGGCATAATAGGTCTCGCCGGTGCGCAGGCGATCCTCGATCACGAGAACGGCGGCATAGGCGTCGAACTGCTCGCGAACCAGCTCGAGCGAGCTGCGCAGCGGCTTGCCGTTCATCAGGCTGTCGGAGACGCGGTTGAGGAAATGGCCGAATTCGACGATCGATCTGGAGTGAAAGGTCAAGGCAGTAGCTCCCAATATCCGCCGCACGGGGGCGTGCGGGACCGGTGCCCGACGAGAGTTCGCCGGGTGGCATGTAGAAGTTGGATCGTGGCAAGGGCCGCAGCCGGCCCAGGCTCGGCGTATCAGGATGGCGGGGGGAAACCACGTCGGGCCAGGTGCCGGACGGACGATGATCCAGTTGTCATGCTGAGTATGCTGGAACCGGTCATCGCGCTTCCTCCCGAATGCGAAATGAATGATGTCGACATATATGTCATTAAATTGACACGTCGTCAAATTCGAAATGCGTTGCGTGGAATTTTTGACGCGGTGTCAGCGACGGATGAATTGCAGGCAGGCTGCAAACGAAACGGGCCGGATCTTGCGACCCGGCCCGCATGTTCAGGAAATGGCTGAAAAGCTTCAGGCGCCGCAGTCGGCGCGCTCGACCAGGCCGTCTTCACGCGGCTTGTAGGGGTTCTTGACGACCTTGATCGACTCGGGTGCCGGCAGGAAGTGGCTCTTGGCACTGGCCTGGATCGGACCGGTAAGCATCTCGACCTTGGATGCATTGGCCTGCAGCCAGGCAGCGATCGACTCGCCGTCGGTCTTGCCCGAGCCATTGATCGCAGCCGCGAGAACGACCGGCTGGATGTAGTAGGGGATCAGCGCCGAGGCACCGCCCATGCGGTCGACGTCGGCAACCTGTTCCTTGGCGCGCTTGACGAATTTGGCGAAGGCATTCTCGCCAACCGCATCGCTCGGGCAATAGGTCATGCCGACGAACTGCACGCTGTAGACGTCCTTGAACGCCTCCTCGCCCACCACGGCGGCGTTGCCGACCGCATAGTTGGTCATCGTCTGGTTTGCCAGCACCGGCACGTCCCAGCCGATGTCGGCACGGTTCTCGAGCAGCTTGCGCGAGTCGTCGCCGATCGAGTTGATCAGCAGGATCGCCTCGGCACCCGAACTGCGCATCTGGAACAGCTGCGGGGTCATGTCCTCGGTGCGGAAGGCGAATTCCTGTACCGCGGTCGGCTCGACGCCCTTGGACTTGAGGTAGTCGACGATCTCGACAACGGCCGCCTTGGACATGCCGCCATTGTCGGAGATGAGCGCCAGCTTCTTGAGCTTGAGCACGTCGATGGCGAAATCGATGTTCGGCTTCATCTGGTTCAGGCCGGTGACCGAGCCCGAGAAGTGGAACGGACCCGCTTCGGGCGTCAGCTGCGTTGATGCCGCCGATGAAATCTGCGCGACTTTCTTTTCGCCGGAGATCGGGACCACGGGGATGGTCTCCTGGCTGGTGGCCGGGCCGACGAGCACCTGGACCTTCTCGTTTTCGATCAGGCGGCGAACCTCGCTCACCGCGTGGGTCGGGTCGGTCATGGTGTCGCCGAGAACCAGTTCGGCCTTCTTGCCGAGAATGCCGCCAGCGGCATTGATGTCCTCGATGGCCAGCTTCCAGCCCACTTCGGCTGTCTTGCCGATCGACGCGCCGCCGCCGGTCATCGACATGATGCCGCCGATCTTGATGGTCTCTTCGGCTTGCGAGATGCCTGACGACAGGGCCAGTGCCGCCACCGAAACCATTCCGATGGCAGTGCGACGTGTAATGGAATTATTCCATTGGAAGTTCATGCGTTTCTCCTCCGCTTACTTCGACCGACAACCAGTCATGGCCGTTGGTTCGAAACATCGTCCGCTTGGACGATGGGTAGCTTCGGCAGGCGGAATTCATCAGTCCGGGCTAAACAATGCCGATACGGAAGCGCATGCTAGCGTTTCGGCGCCTTGGTCACGATGGCCCGCGCCAGGGCTGGCTCCGGCAGTTTTCGCCAGGCCAGCCAGGCGAGTACGGCGCCGAGCCCCATCAACGGCACGACGACCGACATGCCCAGCATGGCATCGCCGAGGAAACCGGCCGCAACGGTGCCAAGCAGGCCGCTGCCCATCTGCATGAAACCGCTCAGCGAGGCCGAAGCCCCCGCATTGTCGGGAAAGGCGGCGACTGTCGCCACAGACATGGCCGGCATGACGAAGGCGTTGCCGAAGACGAACATCGCCATCGGCAGCATGACCGAAACGAAGGTCGGCTCGTATAGCCCCAGGAAGATCGTCATGGCCACTGCTCCTGCGCCGCTGATCGCCAGCCCGACAGGCACCATCCGAGCGGCGCCATAGCGAGGGATGAGGCTGCGCATGACCAGCGAGCCGGATATGAAGCTCGCCGACTGGAACAGCATCGCCAGGCCGAACTGCGCCGGGGTGAGGCCTAGCCGATCCATCAGGATGAAGGGCAGTACCGTCGCCTGTGTGTAGTAGGCGCCAAGCGTGCCGGCGATGACAAGGCTGGAGAACAGGAAGTAACTGTTGCCGAGCAACATTCCATAGGTGCGGATGACGGCCTGCGGCCGTGCGCGGCTCGGGTCGCGCTCGACGGTCTCGACCAGCGCAAGACGGACGGTTAGCAGCGCGGCGATGCCCATCAGGAACATGATCGAAAAGATGGCATGCCAGCCGAAGACCTGCATCACTAGTCCGCCGACGGTCGGCGCAAGAGCCGGGGCGAGTGCCAGGATCAGCGTGATGAGATTGAGGATGCGCGCCGACTGTTCGTGAGCGAACAGGTCACGCACGATGGCGCGCGAAAGCGAAAGGCCGACCGCGGCACCCGCGCCCTGCAGCAGGCGAGACAGGATCAGCACCTCGATGGAGGGCGCAACCAATGCGCCCAGGCTGCCGACCAGGTAAATACCGAGGAAGGCAAGCGTCACCGGCTTGCGGCCATAGCCATCGGACAGTGGGCCACAAACCAGCTGGGTCAGGGCAAAGCCCGCGAAATAGAGGCCGAGCGTCATCTTCACCGCCTCTTCAGTGGTGCCGAAGGCATCGACGATTTCAGGCATCGCCGGCGTGAACAGCGACAGCGAGGCAGGGCCGAGACCGGCAAGCACCGCCCCAACGACGGTGACGCGCCGCTCGCTCATCAGGCCGGGACGCTTGTCTTGCTGGTCTGATGTCATGGCGCTGGCCCTGGCTGGAATGGATGGCAGGTGCCGGGTGCGGCCAACTGCCTGTCTCCAGATCGAACCGGTGTCGGCAACGGTCATCCGTCATACGGACTAGCGCGCGGAATATTGGGTTGCGCGCCGGCGAAAAGCAAAAAGGGCCGCAAGATGATGCGGCCCTTCGTGAAGTGGTCTTCGAGACGGATTTTCAGACGGCCGAGCCGTAGAGGTCGTAGGCGTCGGCTTTGTCGATCTTGACGGTGACGATGTCACCCACGCGCAGCGGCCGGCGCGACTGGATGTGCACCGAACCGTCGATCTCTGGAGCGTCGTATTTGGTGCGGCCCTTGGCGGTCGTGCCATTTGCCTCGTCGATGATGACGGGCAGGCGCTTGCCGACCTTCTTGGCCTGCTGGGCGGCCGAGATCTTCTGCTGGCGCTGCATGAAGCGGTGCCAGCGGGCTCCCTTGACCTCTTCTGGCACTTGCTCGAGGCCGAGATCGTTGGAACGCGCGCCATTGACCGGCTCGTATTTGAAGCAGCCTGCACGATCGATCTTGGCGTCGTCGATCCAGTCGAGCAGCATCTCGAAATCTTCGTCAGTCTCGCCGGGGAAGCCGACGATGAAGGTCGAGCGGATGGCGAGATCGGGGCAGACCTCGCGCCAGCCGCGAATGCGCTCAAGCGCCTTTTCGCCATGGGCCGGGCGGCGCATGTTCTTCAGCACCTGCGGCGAGGCGTGCTGGAAGGGGATGTCGAGGTAGGGCAGGATCTTGCCCTCGGCCATCAGCGGGATGACGTCGGCGACATGCGGGTAGGGATAGACGTAGTGCATGCGCACCCAGATGCCGAGCTCGCCGAGTTCCTGCGACAGGTCGAGGAATTTTGCCTTGACCTCACGGTCCTTCCACGGGCTGGTCGCGTATTTGATGTCGATGCCGTAGGCGCTGGTGTCCTGCGAGATGACCAGCAGTTCCTTGACGCCGGCATTGGCGAGCTTTTCCGCCTCGCGCAGCACGTCGCCAGCCGGACGTGAGACCAGATCGCCGCGCAGGTCGGGAATGATGCAGAAGGTGCAGCGGTTGTTGCAACCCTCTGAAATCTTGAGATACGCATAGTGGCGCGGGGTGAGCTTGACGCCTTGCGGCGGCACAAGGTCGGTATACGGATCATGTGCCGGCGGTGCTGCCTCATGCACCGCGGCCATCACGCTTTCATAGGCCTGTGGTCCGGTGATGGCGAAGACGTTGGGGTGCTTCTCGCGGATCAACTCCGGCGTTGCGCCCATGCAGCCAGTGACGATGACCTTGCCGTTCTCCTTCATCGCGGTGCCGATCGCGTCCAGCGACTCGGTGCGCGCGGAATCGAGGAAGCCGCAGGTGTTGACCACGACAAGGTCGGCGCCGTCGTGCTTGCGGGCGATTTCGTAGCCTTCGGCGCGGAGCTGAGTGAGGATGCGTTCGGAATCGACAAGTGCTTTCGGGCAACCGAGGCTGACAAAACTGACGCGGGGTGCTGCGGACATAGACAAGGTTCCAATGGACAAGGGCCGCAACCCAAGTGGGCCGGCCCGGAAGTCTCGAATTTTCTCGATCTGTCGGCTCTGAAAAGAGCTCAATTCGGGCGGCGCAATAGCACAGATCGGCGTCCAAGCAAACCACCTGATCGCCACATGCTCAAAGGGCCGGAGTGTCTCCGGCCCTTCTAGTCAATCATTTCGGCTTCAGTGGGCGGGGGCGCTATGCCCACCGAACCACTGGCTCAGGAAGCCGAATTGCTCCGGAAACTGGTCGACAGCGCCGTCGAGCAGCATCTTGACCGCGACGTAAAGGATGATCACCAGGCCGATATAGGCGATCCAGCGGTACTTGTGCAGCAGACGCGCGACGAACGAAGCGGCAAAGCCCATCAGCGCGATCGACAGTGCCAGGCCGATGATCAGGACTGTCGGGTGATCCATCGCGGCGCCGGCGACGGCAAGCACGTTGTCGAGCGACATCGACACGTCGGCGATGACGATCTGCCAGGCAGCCTGGGCAAAGGTCTTGCGCGGCCCCCTGCCGGCGATCTTGCCGTCTTTGTCGTAGTCGGCGTCGGAGAGCGCTTCAGTGGCCTCGTGTTCCTGTTCATGGCTGACGCTGAGTTCGCGCCACATCTTCCAGCAAACCCACAAAAGCAGCAGGCCGCCGGCGATGAGCAGCATCGGACCGATGGCCAGGAGCCACTGGGTGATCAGCGCGAAGCCGATGCGGAGAACGGTCGCGGCCGCGATGCCGACGAGGATGGCCTTCTTGCGCTGATCAGCGGGAAGCCCCGCGGCGGCAAGGCCGATGACGATGGCGTTATCGCCAGCGAGCACGAGGTCGATAGCTATGACCTGCAGAAGCGCCGTGAAGCCTGCGGCAGTAAATATCTCCATCGGACGGGACCCTCTCCGTTCATTTCCAATGTCTGATGTGGGCTATAACGCCCGACGCGCGTGCGTCAACAGACAAGCGGGGCGTTTATTCGAAACGGCTCAAATCCCCGCCATCCCTGACGCGAAGCTGACGAAACGCGGTGATAAAGGCGGCATCCGACCATGATCGGAACTCGGCCGACCGGTCTTGCGCCTATTCGCAGACGTATCTGACACGGCCAGTGGGCCCGCTTACCGCGCGACACGCGATCGGCTTGGTGTTGCCGGTGCTGGCCGCGCGGCTTGGCGCGCGGGTCACCGGGCGAGGGCCCGGTTGCTGTGTGGCGAAGCGGATCTCGGGTCCGGCTGGAAAAGCGGTGGCCTGTTGGCGTTCGGCCGCGGCGCGCCTCGCTTCGTCGTCCTGCCAGAAGCGCCGCGAATCCACCGTTTTAGGGATGACCACAGTGCCGTCGGACGAGCGACTGCAGCCGCCAAGAAGCGCGGCGGAAAAACCCAAGGTAAGCGCAAGCGTCAATGTGGAACCGAAACTCATGCGAATGCTATATCGTGCCCGATGGCGTCGATAAAGTCCCTCAGCGCAAGCATTTGGGATAAATGAGAAAATTCGTCTACGTCAGCAAGGCGGGAACATGAAAGCAGGCGAGCGGCTGTTCCTCGTTGGTGACCACGAGCAACTCCCCTGACGGATCGAGATCGAGCCCCTTGGATCCGCCTTCCTCAGGGTTATGCCTGCCCTTGTAAAAGGTCTCGTCGTCGAGGACCCTGAACGAGGCCACCGACCCGTGCTCGCCGGTCCAGTTTCCACGGTGTGGCTCGTAGACCTGGACGTATGGCGTGCCGGCATCGGCCACGTAAATCCTGTTGCCATTTGGCGAAAAGCGAAGTCCGTGCGGATAGCTGACGCCCAGGAGCGTTCCGACATGGCGCGACTGGCGATTGAGGCGCTCTTTGTTGTCGAAAACCAGCACGCTGTGCGTCATGTGATTGCTGACGGCGATCCAGGCCTTGTCCGGGCTGATGGCAATGCCGTCGGGTACGTCGAGGCCTTGTTCCAACAGGACCGAGTTGCGCGGCAGGCTCCGGCCGCCGTCAGCGCGGATCACATGCCGGGTAATCCGGTGCTTGTAATTGTTGCAGACGAGAAGTTCGCATCGGCCGTTCTTTGTGCCGGAAACGCATACCGAGCCAGGGGAATGGAGACGCGTTGCAAGACCTGCCCGTGTGATGGTTCGTAGCGGTGTGAGATTGTGGATGCGCTGCGCTTTGCTGTGAACCGGGATGGCAAGGATCGCGACACCGCCCATCCGATTGGCGACCACCAGCGTTCGATCATCGATGAAGTCGAAGCCATGTGGTTCGTTCAAAGCGGCCGAATGCAGCTCCATGTAGTCTGTGACGTGCAAGATCGGCCGGCTTCCCGAACGCTCGATCTCGACATCGAGCAGCAGGCAGGTTCCCTTGGCGAAACCAGCGATGGCGATGCGGCGACCATCGGGAGAAAACTTCACGTCTTCGGTCCGCCCAAGACGTGCCATTGCCAATTCGGCTTCCTGCGCCACGACGATGTCCAGCCTTGCGCGGCTGTCGTCGATGATCCTGTCGGCGTTGGGAACGGCGATGTTCATGGACTGCTGGCTCGAAAACGCGATGTCTAAAGGATCGTCAGCGCACAAATCACGTCGGCGGGCAGTCTGGCAAGCCGGCCCGGAACAAGCTGCAGGGATACGCGCTCACAGCGTCGTCGCAACCGAACTCAGCGTCGTGGTGATCGCCTGCTTGTACTTCTCGAATTCCGGCGAAGTCTGCCGGACGACCGGCGGCGGTGGCGCAGTGGTGGCTGTGCCGGGCTGCGACGATACGGCCGGGGCGCGTCCGGTCATCTTTTTCTCCGCCCAGGCGACGACATAAGTGGCGTTCTTGCCGGTCAGGAACGGATTGGCCTTGATGACGACCGCACCAAGGACATCGGCAATCAATGCGTCGCCGGACGACGACAGGATCTGGTGGGCACCTTCCATCCCGAGGAAATGGCAGAGATAGAGCCGGCCGGCGGTGATCTGGTGGCCGCGCTGCTTGAGATAGGCTTCGCCCTCGCGGGCCAGGTTGCGCACCATTTCGCGCGAGATCGTCGGGTCGAAGCGCAGTTCGAGCAGTTCGGCGGTCGAGAGCGACCTGGCGAGATCGGGCCGGTAGGTGTTCATCATCCTGATCCAGGTCTTGCTGATGAACTGCCCGAGGCCTGTCGCCGACGACAGCGGGTTCTTGGCACGCGCGCTGCCGCCGCTTTCGACATGGATGATGCGGTTGGTCAGCACCTCGATGGCTGTATCGTCCGAGGAGGTCGTGACGCCGACTGATGTGGTGGTCGTCGTCGTCGTGGTCGTTGCCACGGCGACCGTCACCGTCCCCAGAGGGTCGATGGCCTGGCCGTCCTGATAGAGTTCGAAATGCAGGTGCGGGCCGGTCGACAGGCCGGTGGTGCCGATGTAGCCGATGACATCGCCGGCCTTGACTGTTGTGCCCACGCTGATGCCGTCGGCGAAACGTTGCATGTGGGCATAGCGGGTCTCGCGGTTGTTCGCGTGCGAGATGCGGATGAGGTTGCCGTAGCCCTTGCCGTCGCCCTCGAACACGACCTGACCGTCGAAGGCGGCGGCGATCGGCGTGCCGATGGGCGCGGCCCAGTCGACGCCCTTATGGATGCGGACCGTCTTCAGGATCGGATGCTTGCGCGGCCCGAATGTCGAGGTCATCACGCCATTGACCGGCGTCGCCATGCCATTCGTCGTTGCCAGCGAGCGAACCTGGTCGTCACCGCTCACGCAAGAAAACTGTCCGTCGCTTTGCTGGAAGACGAAGCACTCGAGCTTTTTGTCGGTGCCGTGAACGCCCACATAGAGCACGCGGCCGGCGACGCCTTCCTTGCCGCGCGCAGTCTCCGAATAGAGCAGGACCAGCCGCTGGTCTTCGCTTGCAAAAGCGTTCAGGTCCTGGCCGCGCGACAGGTACATGATCGCTTCGCCAAGCACCCCCGTAGGAACGTTGTTGCGGGCGGCGGTCGAATAGATTGCGTCGAGCAGCCGGTACTGCCGCTTCTGCGCGCCGGCCTGCGGGGCACCGGAATAGTTGAACAGGTCGTCGCGCACCCAGGGGTCGACGCCTGACACAAACTGGCCGGCCGAGTTGCGGGCAAGTGTGCCGACGAACCTGTTCATGGCGTAGACCGAAACCTGCATCAGCGCCATTGCCGGTGCGCCGCGTCGTGGCCGGAAGCCGCGCAGGGCGACGACATAGCCAGGTTCGAGGTTCTCCAGCCTGAAGACCGCCTTGAGCGCGTCGCTGACCAGCTTGGCTTCATCTGTCGCGAAATGGGCCTCGAGCGCCACGCTTTCGAGGGTGCGGTTGGTGAGGATCTTGACGAAGATATCCTCGGTCGCCTCGAAACGCTCGGTTTCCGGCGTCACGCTTGCCACGCTGGTGTTGTTTTCGACGGCGGTTTTTTCGAAGGCGGGCAGGGCGGCTTCGCCCTGGTCGATGGTTTCGCCCCACCCGGCGCCGACATCGGAGGTGTCATCGCCCTCGGGTTCGATCGCATCGAGATCGGTCGCGGCCGGCGGTGTCGGCTGGACGTCGGTTTGTTGCCCTGGCACAGGCTCGGACACCGCGCGCTGCGCCTGGAAGAAGGCGAAGTCCTCCTGCGTCGAAGGGATGGCGGTCATGAAGCGTTCGCTGGAACTCAGCATCGTGTCGGAGAGATATTCGATGCTGGGCGAGATGCCGTCCTCGACAAGGTCAGGCGGGCGGGACAGTTGGCGTCGCTTCGTCTCTGTGCCGGCCTCATGCGCCAGATTGATCCACATCGGGTCGCCGGCGAGATCGACGATGGCCGGCACGTAGACGGCGGCATCCGCCGGCACGATGTCCGCCTCTTCCGTAGGCTGGAGATCGCCGTCATATTCGGCTGATATCCAGTAATCCGCGCCGAAATAGACGGCTGCCGCGATTATGCTGGCGAGTGTCAGGACACCCGCCACTATCAAGGCCTTCAGCCGGCGCTCACGTGAGCGCCTGGCCATACGCTGTTGTTTTTGCTGCTTGAAGCTCGCGTCGATGCCATGGGTCATGGCGAGGACCCGGTCAGGAAGAAGGTCCAGCGGGCCTGTTCGAGCGTGTCGACTTCATAGAACCGGGCAGCGATGTGGCCGCGCTGCCAGCATTCGTCGATGCCGCGCACGGTGAAGCGCTTGCGCTCGACGCACATGTCGGTCGAGCCGCTGAGTATCGCGTTGCCGAAGACGTCGGTCGCGTAGATGTAGATGTAGCGGTTGGCCAGTTCGTCGCGGATGACGTTGACGCACTGGTTCGCGCCGATCGTCCACCAGCCATCGGTCTGGAATGCAGCGTCGACCTCCTGACCGACGGCGAGATTGACGACGTCGAGGGTCTGGTTGCAGACGGTGAATTCCGCTCGGGCCAGATTGGGGGCGAAGAGCAGCGACAGCAGCGCCAGGAGGGCAACAAGCGCCGCGCGTGCATCGGTTCGGTCCCCGATCCCGTCCGCATCGTCTTGCCGGCCGCTATCGGCCTCCCGCCAAAGCCCCAGAAGCTGCACCGTCGGCCTCGCCCCGAATCCGCACCAGCACAATGGTGACGTTGTCCGTTCCGCCGCGCTCGAGAACCTTTGCCAACAGGTCTTCGCATGCCGCCTGCGGTGTCGTCGAAACCACCGCCGCCTCGATCTCGTCGTCCGAGACATGGGCGGTCAGCCCGTCCGTGCCCAGAATGAAGACATCGCCGGGCAAGAGGTCGCCCTGACGGAAGTCGACGTCGATGTCGTCGCTGACGCCGATGGCGCGGGTGATGACGTTGCGGCGCGGCCAGGTTTGCGCTTCCTCGGCCGTGATCGCGCCGCGATCGAGGAGTTCCTGGACCTCGGTGTGATCGTGCGAGACCTGCGAGATTGCGCCATCGCGCACCAGGTAGACGCGACTGTCGCCAAGCCACAGGCAGGCGAACTTGCCGTCCATGGCGAGCAGTGCCGCGACCGTCGAACCCATCGTCGCGCCACGCGAGTCGGAAATCTCGCGGATGTCGGAATGGGCCAGTCTCAGCCTGTCGACGAAGCGCGCGCGCAGGTCTGGTGCCGATTCGGGAATGCCGATCGTCGACAAATGTTCGACGATGCTGGCGGAGGCGACTTCTCCGGCGTCATGCCCACCCATGCCGTCGGCGACCACCCACAAGCCGCTTCGAGGCTCGATCAGGTAGCTGTCTTCATTGACCTGACGGACGCAGCCCTTGTGGCTGACGCCATAGCTTTCGAAGGGGAGGGCAACATTGTTCAATGGCCTCAAGCGCTTCTCAAGCGCCCCTCTGCGTTGCGTGTTGACGCGCGCGTCTTCAGTCTGCCACAGGCCCGTGCGTTAGAGTACAGAAATTAACACGTGCGATATCGCCCTGCTTCCTCACCGGTTCACAGGCCCTTCGGGCAGGTGAAGCCGGAGAATGCGGCAAGCGCAAACGGGTTGCCCGGCGGGTTGATCTGGACCGTGTAAGCGACATCGCGGCCGCCGATGACGTAGCGCAGTTCGAGCTTGTCGCCGTTGAGCGTTGACGTTCCTGCGTCGAGCAGGCGTTTCAGTGCCCATGGGCCCTCGAACCTGATGGCGGACTCGCGCCCGGGCAGCTCCGGCGTCAGGCTGAGATTGGCCGAGCCGGCGGACGCGCTGCCGGGCCAGGTGACGATGCCAGGGCTGCTGCCGTTCTGGTAGCTTTGGACGACCTGTCCGTTGACGTCGAGCAGGGCCATATCGGCGTCGCCATGCAGCGAAAACGGCGTGAAGGTGATGTTGACCGCAGGCATCGAGCCGCCAAGTGGAAAGAACGCGTCACGGATCTCGGCGGCAAGCTGGAATTGCTTCAGCGTCGACCGCGACAGCCCACGCCCGAGGCGCGACTCCTGCTTCCACTGCCACTCCTGGCCCGACATGTCGGCGAAGGAGGCGAGATTTTGGGCGAAAAACCTGTCGATGACGCCGCTGGGCGCGAAAAGCCTGGCGAAGTCGCCGATCGGAACGTCCTGGCTGGCGCCGGTGCCGAAGGGATAGCGGTTGGCGATCACCTCCTCGCATGGGCCGCTGACGGTTTCCTGCAGCGACTGGTTGAGTTGCGCGACAGAGGTTTCCGCGACATCGCCTTCGAAATCGTCGGCTGCGGCATGGACCATCCGCGACAGCGTCTTGGGCACACGCGAGGCATTGGCGCGGAGGTTGGATATCTGCAGCTGCAGATTGGCATTGACCCGGCCGGCTTGAGACGGGGCCGCCGCAGAAATCGTCAGGCTCTGATAGACGGCATGGAAATTCTGGATCAGGGCATCGATCGGCCGCTGGCCGGGACGGCCGTCAACGAGAAGCTGGAACGGGCGGAATTGGGCCTCGATGTTTGCGCCCGGCACGACGGTCGGCGCATTGGCGAAGGCTGCGCCGGCGCGACTGGCGGATTTGCGGCCTGCCAGTTCGATGCCGATGCGGGCAAGGCCTTCGCCGCGGGCATCGGCGTCGCCCGTGGCACTTGCGCCGCGTGTCAGCGCCGTTTCGCGGGCTATCGCCTCGAACAGCTGTGCCAGCGCCGAACTGGGCGAGCCGGCGGCGGAAAGCGCCAGGTACTCCGGTTTATCCGCCGACATCGGCCTGAACTTCAGCTTGTCGAGGACGCCGTTCCATGCGGCCGAAAACTCGTTGCTGTAGCGCTCGAGCATTTCGGGGCCGAGCCGCAGCAACTCCTGGTCCACATCGCCTTGCTCGCCGCCGGCGCCGATGACCCACTGCTCGTCGACGAGTTTTTGCGCGATGCCGGAAAGCTCTGTCAGGTAGAAATCGGTGAAGCCGGCATGGGTGTAGAGGCCGGGAACGCGCAGCGCCGACAGGTCGCTGCCATCGACGGTCTCGAACACCAGTTTTGCTTCCTGACCGCCTTTCGTGGCGACGATGAAGTCGTCGAGAGTGGCGGCAGACAGCGCCGAGGCGATCAGGGCGGAGGCGCGGTCGGCGACCGTCATGCGGCCCAGCGCGCGCTGCGCCGACTCGACGACGAGGCGATTGAGCTCGAATGCCGGATCGAACTCATCGTCGAGCGTGAGCATCGCCCGCAGGTGTTTTTCCAGTATGAGACGGCCTTCGCGATTCTGCGGACCTGGATAGCGGTTCTTCTCCCAGTCTTGCTTCATCCACGACACGATCTGTTCGTCATCGACCTTCGGCGCCTCGCCGCCGAGCATGAGGTAGATCTTGAGCGCGTCATAAAGCGCGGCAGGATCGCTCATCTTCACCTCGATCGTCCGCTCGAGGTGAAGCAGCAGGCGCGGGCGCAACATCCGCTCCAGCGCCAGCCGGTAGGTCGTTTCCGATGCCGAAAGCAGCCGCGCGCGTTGGCTAAGCCCGAGCATTTCCCGAGCCGGCGTCGGCTCGTCGCGGTTCTCGTAGCCGGTTGGCAGGCCACTGATGCTCTCCAGCGCATCGATGACATTCTCAAGGTCGACGTCGGATAGGGTTTCCGCCTGAAGCAGCGCGGCGGCGGACGACGTGTAGCTTTCGGCCGCCTGGCTGGTTGCTGCGATCAGCGCCTTGTTGGTGGCGTAGCTTATGGCCAACGCCCCCAGTGCCGCTGCGGCGACAAGAGTGATGGCGCCGATCCCGGCGAAGCGGGCGAGTCTGGCACGCCGGTCGGCTGCGTCATCGTAGGAAACCCAGCCAGCTTCGGCGAAGATGACCCTGGCCAGCAGGTCGTGCAGGAAGAAGCTCTTGCCGGTACCGGAAAGCTGCGCCTGGGAGCCGTTGCCGAAACTGCGGCCGATGGCGCCGAGCACGCGATCGATCGGCGTGCCCTCCTGTGTGCCGGAGGAGAAATAGAAGCCACGCAGGATGGCGTTGGCCTGCTTTTTCGTCGGCTCGAAGACGCGGCCGAGAAAATTTGCACTGCGCTGCCTGAGCGAGGCGAACTGCGCGGCGAAGCTGAAGATGGAGATGCGTGCGAGCGGGTCTGGCTCGCCTTGCAGGCGATCCGGCACGTCTTCGGACAGGCGGCGCACGAGCGCGTCGAACTCGACAGGTACTTCGCCGACCATGTTCGCCTTGCGCTCTGTGCCCTGGAACGTCGCGCCCCAGACCATGCGCCGGCCGGTTTCATCGAGATTGCCGAAACTTTCCATGAAGCCGGCGATCAGGTCGGCCTTGGTGAACAGCACATAGACCGGGAAGCCGATGTTCAGCGTCTCATGGATTTCCTGCAGGCGGTTGCGGATGATAACGGCATGGGCATCAAGCTCCTGATCGCTTGACGTCATCACGTCCGCCAGGCTGATGGCGACGATCACGCCATTGATCGGCTGCCTGGCGCGGTGCTTCTTGAGCAACGACAGGAAGGCGAGCCAGCCCTTGCGATCGCTTTCGGTATCGGAATCCTGCGTGGTGTAGCGGCCGGCAGTATCGATCAGCACCGCTTCATCGGTGAACCACCAGTCGCAGTTCCGCGTGCCGCCGACACCGGGCACCGGCTGGGCTGCGCCAGACACGGCGAGCGGAAACTTGAGTCCCGAATTGACCAGCGCCGTGGTCTTGCCGGCACCGGGTGCGCCGATGATCAGATACCAGGGCACCTCGTAGAGAAAATTGCGCTTGCCGCTGGCACGCTTGAGCGCAGCGATTGCCTTGGCCATGCCTGTTTCGAGCAAGCTGGCGTCGCCATCATAGGCGCTGTCGCTGGCAACCGCGGCTGCGAGCGCCTGTTGCGCCCGCCGGGCATGCCAGGCACGGAGCAGGGCGACGCCTGCGACCAAGGCCACCATGATGCCGATGACGGCCAGGCGCGGCCAGACAGGTTCAAGCGGTCGGCTGTCGGCCAGGACGATCAGGGGGGCGGCAAACCACACGGCCGCGGCAAAGCCGGCCAGTGCGATGACGCTCAAGATCCTGAGCAGCCAGGCCATCATGGCGACAACACAATACGGCGGCGCGCGCTCACGGCGTGTCCTCCCGCCGGATCATGACATCCACGCGCCGGTTCAAGGCGCGACCGTCGGCGGTCGCGTTGTCGGCGATCGGCACGTCCTCTCCCTTTCCTTCGACAGTTACCCGCGTGGCGTCGCCGATCCCCGGGGCGAGGGCTTTCGCCACCGCTTCGGCCCGGGCAACGGAGAGATCGTAGTTCGACTTGTAGGCACTGGACTGGCGCGGCTTCACGTTGTCGGTGTGGCCGACGATCTTGATCGGACCCGGTTCGCTGGCGAATGCAGCGGCAATGCGTGCCGCCACGGGCGTGAATTCAGGCCTTGTCTCGGCTTTGCCCGATTCGAAGAGCAGCTCGTTGTTGATCTCGACGACGATGAACTCCCCCTTCGAGGTGACCGTCAGCCCGCCGGCGCCGATATCGTCGGCGAGTGCTGCTCGGATGCGGTAGATCTGCGCCATGGTCGGAGCCGCTTCGACAGGCTCGGCTTTCGCGTCCGGTTCGGCATGCTCGACGGGAGGGGCGAAGTCGGTGCGTTCGATGATGACAGGCGTGGCAGGAGTAAGTGCCAGCAATGTCGCGGCAAGCGCGTCACCGTCCCGGGTGACGCCGCCGCGCATCCAAAAAAAGGCGGCAGTGACGAAGGCGAGCGCTAATGCGGCGATCGCCCACAGCGGCAGCCGGTAGGGGCGCCGGGTGCCCACGGTGGCCGCGAGGCCCTGCCAATGCGGGGAAATGCCCTCGTCGGCAAGCGGCCTGAAATAGCGCAGCGCGGCATAGATATCCTGGCGAACGGGCTCGAGGCTCTGTTCGCCGCCGGCCACGCCACGATATGGGCCCTCGAAGCCGAGCGACATGCAGGCATGCATCAGTTCGAGCAGGTCGCCGCGCTCCGCCGGATCGGCCAGCACCGAGTTGAGTGCGTCGAAGAAGCCGTTGCCCGGCGCATCGATGTCATAGAAGCGCGACAACATGCTGTGCTGCGCCCATATGTTGGGCCCTAGACCCGGCAGGTTAGCAATGATGTCGTCTGCGGTCTCGCAAAGGGCGTATTTCGCGATGTGGGCGTCGTCTTCGGTCACGCCCGCTTCGGCGGCTTTCCATTCGAACTCGTCGATGCACTCGGCGACGTACTGAGCAAGCACGGCCGGGTCGGTTTCGACTGTCACCGTCCTGAGATGGCCGAACAGGATCAGAAGCGGTGTCGCGGCCGATATCAGCGGGTTGGCACCGGCAACCTGAACACGCTCGGCGGCCTCGAACAGGGCGTCCTGTGAAGTGCCGGCCGCCGCTGTTGCCTGCTTGCGTTGTTTGCGGCTGTTGCGAGCCGTGTCGTCAGAACCTTCGACGAGAGGCCTGCCTTGATAGATCACCGTGCCCGAAGCCGGCATCTGCCGCTCGGCGCCGGCGGTGTAGATGATGGTCGGATCGGAAGCTGGGGGGTGCGACGCGGGCAGTGGCGATTGGTCTGGTCGCGACACGCGGTGCGGCGATCCGCGAATGACGGTTCTGCCGTCGGAGCCGGAAGGATCGTCCTTCGAACTCATCGCCGATTACCCGCTTTCGCGCGACGGCTGCCATGCCATGACAATGCCGCAGACGCCTCCGGTCACGTGCCAACAACGCATCGTAATGCAAGGAAAAGCCGATGGGAACCGTGGCCGAGCCGGCAGGAGCAACGGAAGGATCGACTGAGAGATCGGATTCGTCGGGCGACGTTACTTCTTGTTCGCCGACTTGGCGTAGGCCTCGCTGAAATAGGCCAAGAAGACGTCGAGCATGCCGTTCTCGTGCGCGGCTTCCTTGGCTTCCCATGTCGCGACAAACATGTCCCAGGCGCGGCCTTTCTTCGACACGAAGGCCGAGGCGGGCAGCTTCCGCTCGATGGCATCAGGCGACAGTTCCGAAAGCAGCCGCGACAACGCCGCCTGCATCGCCGCATAGGTCGCGAGCTCATGGGTCTTGAGATCGCGGAATGCCTCCTCGACGCTGTGCCTGGCGTCAAGATAGCCGGAGCGACGCTGCGCAAACATGATCTCGAGGATTTCTTCCGAGCGCGGAATGAACTTCAGCGGGTTGTTGTCGACGCCGCCGATCATCGTGCGCTGGCTGCTCTTGGCGAGCGCCTTGGCGGCGGCGCGTGCCTTGAGCAACAGGGCAAGCTCGTCGACAACCGCGCGCAGCACGGCGCCGACTTCGGCCGCGACATCCTTCGGATCGCGCTGCAGGAACATGTCGGCGGAAACGCCTGCGCCAGACGCGATGAGCCGGAGCAGTTCAGTGGCCTCCGGCCTTTGCGGCTGCGGCGCGGGAGCGAGTTGGACTGGTATCGGCTGCGGCGCGCGCGCATGCTGGACTGGCTGACGCGCCGCGACGCCGGCCGCGGCCTGGCCGTTGCTCGCGCCACCGAAGAAGGGATCTGCGAGTTGTGGCGGGGGCTGGCCGATGTCACCGACATGGCGGGCCGGGATCGGATTGCCCCAGTCGTTGCTGGCGTTCCGATCATCTTCTACCGCGACCGAGACGATGTAGCGCCCTATCGAAAGCTGGTCGCCATGGATGAGCGGATGCGGGTCGGTGACGCGCTGGCTCGACCCGTTGACGAACGTGCCGTTGCGCGAGACGTCGTAGAGCCAGAACGTGCCCCTGTCGTAGCGGACTTCGCAATGCAGGCCGGAGATGAAGAGGTCGGGGTCGGGCAGGTTCCAGTCGCGATTTTCGCGCCCGATGGCGAAGCTGCGACCATTCGAACCGTAGAATAGCGGTCCGCCATTCGGCAGCCTGTCGACATTCTCGATGGTCAAAGTGATGAGCATCCGAATTCGTCCGCCAAACCTCTGTTTCCGGCAGCCTCGTCCAAATTCCTTATTTTATTCTAGCAGTTTGCTGCCACCGCAGCACAGGGCATTTGGGCGCGGCAGGTTTGACGCCTGCGCCGTGCCGGCTTTGGCCGGTTGAAAAACTTGTGCTAAGCTCAACTCAGATGTCCGGCCGTCCCCGCGGAGAGGCACGACGCCATGGCTAACGATCGCGCGACTGTGGTCCGGACACCGCTCGGCGAGACGTTGACATTCACCCATCTGACCGGTCGCGACGAGGTCAGCCGCTGTTTTGCCTACACCGTCGGCTTCGTCAGCAGCGATCCTGATATCGATCCGTTGAAGATGCTGGGCGGCGCCGTCTCAGTCGAGGGCGAGTCCGATCCGAAACGCTGGTTCAGCGGCCTGGTGTCGGATTTCCGCCTGACCCGCATCGAGGACCGGCAAGTGTATTACGAAGCCGTGGTCCGTCCGTGGATGTGGTTTCTCGGCACGGCCACGGACTGCCGCATTTTCCAGAACATGAGCGTCGTCGAGATCGTCGAGAAGATTTTCTCGAAATACGGCTCGGCGAAGTTCGAAAAGCGGCTGCAAGGGTCGTATCCGCCACGCGACTATTGCGTCCAGTATGACGAAACCGACCTCGATTTCGTGCAACGCCTGCTTGAGCATGAAGGCATCATGTATTTCTTCGAGCATGGCGACGGCGAGCACACGCTGATCCTTGCCGACGCGATGAACAAACTCAAGCCGGCGCCGGGTTACGAGAAGGTGCCGTATCATTTCGAAGGGCAGGGCGCGCGCCGCGACGTCGAGTACATCACCGAGTGGATCCCCGGTAGCTCTGTCAGGCCCGGCGCCTACACCCACACCGACTACGACTTCAAGAAGCCGGATGCCAGCCTGATGGCCAAGTCCGACCAGGCGTTCGGCCACAAACTCGCAGCAGGGGAAAACTACCGCCACCCCGGCGCCCATCTGGATACCGGCCGCGGCGACAAGATCGCCGGCGTACGCCGCGAGGAACTGCAGGCCGTGCACCAGCGCATTGCCGCAGCGGGTACCGTGCGCGGGCTGTTTTCAGGCTGCACCTTCAAGCTTGACGGCTTTCCGCGCGACGACCAGAACCAGGAGTATCTGGTGCTAAGCGTCGAGTACCGGGTGTTCGATCCGGGTTACCGCAGCGGCATACAGACGGAGGGCGAAAACTTCACGGTGGTCCTCGGCGTCGCGCCGACCAGCCTGCCATATCGCCCGCCTCGGATCACGCCGCGTCCGATCATGCGCGGGCCACAGACGGCGCGCGTCGTCGGCCCGTCGGGCGAGGAGATTTTTACCGACGAGTACGCCAGGGTGAAGGTGCAATTCCACTGGGATCGTCTGGGAAAGAAGGACCAGGACAGTTCGTGTTTCGTGCGCGTTTCGCAGACCTGGGCCGGCAGCGGCTGGGGCTTCATCCAGATCCCGCGCATCGGCCAGGAGGTCATCGTCGATTTCATCGAAGGCGATCCGGACCAGCCGATCATCACAGGCCGTGTCTACAACGCCGCCCAGATGCCGCCTTATGGCTTGCCCGGAAATGCGACGCAGTCGGGCTGGAAGTCGAACTCATCAAAGGGAGGCGGCGGCTACAACGAGTTGATGTTCGAGGACAAGACTGGTTCCGAGCTCGTCAATTTCCAGGCCCAGAAGGACCACAACCTTCTGGTCAAGAACGACCGCACCAAACTGGTCCAGCACGACCAGTCCGACCGCATCGACCACGACGCCAAGCATTCCGTCGGCCACGACCTCGACGAGGACGTCGGCAACAACAAGACTGTCAAGGTTGGCGTCGACCAGACGACTGATATCGGCTCGAACGATACGGAAACGGTGGGCAAGAACCGGTCGCTGACCGTCGGCTCGAACGAGACCATCAGCATTGGCTCGAATTCGACCGAGACGATCGGCGCCAACCACGCACAGACTGTCGCCATTGCCCAGGCGATCACCGTTGGCGCTGCGCGGGTTGATACGGTCGGCGCCACGGAGACGCGCACGGTAGGGTCCGCGCAGACCAACACGATCGGGTCAACGCGCGCGGTCACCGTGGGTGCTGCACAAACCCACCAGATCGGTGCCGCGGATAGTTGGAATATCGCCTCAAATCAGGAGGTGACGATCGGCGCGGACCAGACTTTCAACATCGCCGGCGACCAGAAATCGAAGGTCGGCAAGGGAAGGCGCACTGAAATCACCGCCGACGACGGAAGCAAGGTGGGTGGCGCCTACGAATTGCGGATCGCCAAGGCGAGCATGGTTCAGATCGGCGAGGACGGAAAGATCAATGTCGGCAAGACGTTCCTGATAGAGGCCGGCGACGCCATTGCGCTGAAGTGCGGCTCGGCGAGCATTTCGATGAAAAAGGATGGCACGATCACGATCGAAGGCAAGGACATCAGTATCAAGGGATCGGGCAAGATCAACATAAAGGCTTCGAGCGATATCACCATGAAGGGATCGGAGATCAAACAGAACTGAGGGCGGCAGCAATGACCAGGACCGTGAAGCGCATTGATGGGGTTGTGATCGGAATTTTCCTCGGCTTCGACGGGGAGGCGCCGCTTGTTGTGTTCCCGGGCAATGCCAAGGAGACCGCGGCGCAGGCTCGCAGTCTGACCGAGATGAGCTCCGATATGATTGGCGCGGAGGTGGCGCTGCTGTTTGAGGAAGGCGATCCTGGCCGGCCGCTGATCGTCGGCCGCATCGTTGCGCCTGCACGCAAGTCACAAACGCCGCAGGTCGTTCGCGACGGCGAATTGGTCAAGATCGTCGCCGGCGAGCGCCTGGAACTGCGCTGCGGCAAGGCCACAATCATCATGGAGAAGGATGGGCATATCACCATTCGCGGCACATACGTCACCAGCCATGCCAGCGCGGCCAACCGCATCCGTGGCGGCTCTGTAAACCTAAACTGATGCCGAAGATCGTCCTGCGCGAGATTGTGCGGCAGCATGCGGAAATGGCAGCGTTCCTGTGGACGGTCTACGACCATCATCTGCTGCACCCGGACGAGAATCCTGACATGGACGAGGAGCGGCTGGCGCGGCTGGTCGAGCGGCTGGATGCGCATATCGACGGTTTGCGCGTTGCCGGTGAGGCGGGACGGGAGATCGCCGAGGAGATCTATGCCGAGTATCCGGAGGCCGGGGAACTGTTCGTGCTCCGCATGCTGCAGACCGGTGCGCCGAAGAGGATCCAGGAACTCGACCTTGACAAGGTCCGAGCCTATCTCAGCGTCAACGGAGTCTGATCCTCGGCGCCAGGCCGCCAGGGTCCTCAATCAGGCGAGCTTGAAGCCGTTGTCGTACTCAAGCGACAGCGACTTCCATTTCTTGCCGTCGAAGCGCCAGGCGCTGTCGGTCCCGGCTACATAGAGATACTCGCCGTCGGTCCGAATATCTGATGCAGTGCCGGTTTCCACCTCCAGCGGCACAATGGCGTTGCCTTTCTCCACGCCGATGCCACCCTCGTCGCCCCAATAGGCCTTGCCGTTGAGGGTCCGCACGGCGAGGTGGGTGGTGGCATCAGCCGGTTCGATCTCGATCGCCTCTTCATTGACGATGCGTAGGCAAGTTCCGTCTTCGCCGGCGACCCTTATGGTGCCGTCCGCAGCGACGTCGATGCCATAGAACAATTCCTGCCGATGGAGTTCCAGGGGCTGCCATGTCGAGCCCACGAGCTTGTGAACCGATCCTGATTTTCCGCAAACCCAAATGCCGTGTTTCGCGTCGCCGTGAATGTCCAGATATTCAGCCTGGGTGATCGGCGTGATCGGATGCCAGTCGTCCCCGACCAACCTTACCGCGCCGCCGGAAGAGCCGACCATCATGGCGCCGCCCGCATCCGCGGCCCAGACCTGGCGAAAACTCTCGGTGCCGACCTGATCGCGTGTCCATTGCTTTCCGCCATAGCGCCAGATCCAGATGGTCGCCTCGAGCGCAAACAGTTCGCCCGAGGGCGACGCCGACAACGACGTCAGCCATTCGGACGTGAACAGGACGCCCTTTGCGGTCTTTGGATTGAAGTCGTCGACGACGAAAATGACTGACACCGTGGTGTCATAGTCGGAGTCCGCGAGCAGGAACAGGATGGCCACCTTGCCATTGCCCATCGGCGCGACCTGAAGGCACTCGATCGAGGTGTCCTCATCTTCGACGAAGTCTTCCAGTTCTTCCTTGTCCATCTTCAGCTTACCGATCATGGCTAACGCCTCCCTGGCGGTTGGCTAGGCGGAGATCATCCGGTTCAAGGGCAGTCCTTCTTAGACTTGGCGACGTCGGACGCCCTGACGACGACCTTCTTCGGGTCCTTTCCGAGGCTCACGGCCTCCTTCTTCAAGCGCTTCTTGGCAACTCCGGCGAGACGGCCTTGGTCGATTGCCTTGGGGCAGGTGTCGACGCAGCGCTTCGTGTCCTTCACCTCCTGCGCGTCCTTGCCCATGCTCTTCTTCTGATAGTCCTGGTTCGCTTTCCTGAGGCACTCCGCGGCAGCATCCTTCACTTCGTCAGGAATTTTCGGGTCATCCATGTTGTCGACCGTTGCCCTGGCGCATTTCTCGTTGAAATCACCGAGCTTGCCCTCCTGGTTGAGCTTGATCCACTTGGCCGCTTCCTGGGTCTTGAGGTTGTGAGGCGTCTTCGACCCCTTGCCGATGACTTTGCCGGTGGCCCCAGCCTTCTTTGCCTTGGCAGCTTCGCCCGGAACCCATTTCGCCTTCATGCAGATGCACGGGGCCTTGCTTTCGTCATAGGCCTGGCAGCAGTCCAGGGTGAGGTCGCGCACACCCTTGGCGGTGAAGAAGCGTACTTCCGTCGTGTGCTCCTTCTCATATCCCTCCGGGCATTTCAGCTGGTTGTAAGGCTTGATCTCCAACATGCTGCACTTGAAGGTCGCCACGGTCGCCTTGGAGATGTTCGGCATCGGCGGTCCGCCAGCGGTCGGCGAGGCGTGGTCATTTGAACCGATGTCGGAGAAGCGGCTGATGGGTTCGCCGTCCATCTTGACGTTGCCGGACCAGGCGTGGGCGTATTCCTTGCCCGTGTTCACCGAGGTGATGATGTTCTTCTTCGGTGCGCAACCGGCCTCGTTGCCCGAACATTTCGTGTAGTACGACTTGTTCTTCTGCGTGATCGTCTTGCCACCGATCTTGACCGTGCTGGTGCCGCTGTCAGTGTCGTCATCCATGCTGAACGTAGGATAGGGGATCGGTACACCGGGCGGTGTCGCGGGCGTTTGAGGCGGTGTGAAGCAGACATAGGGGAAGGCGGCGATGATCTTGTTGGCCTGCGCCTTGCAGGCTATCTCCAGACCGTTGGCATATACGGTCATACCGCTCTCCTCGTGGCAAACACCGCGGCGCCGCACGCGCCGTCATCCGACGAAGCCTCTATGAGCACCGGATTCCCCGCCGCGTAGCCTTTTGCTGCCGCAGTCCAGGCCATGCCCACCATCATCGGAACGGCTGCGGCGCCGATATTGCCAAGCGATTCCGCAGGCGACCACAAATCCTGGAATTCGTGCCGGCCACGCAGCAGTCGGATCGAGGCAAGTGCGGTCTGCTTGAACCAGTATTGCTCGCCTACGAGGTCGGAGATGCGATAGCCGAGCCGGTTCATGTCGATGCCGGTTTCGCGAAAAGCCGCGTCATAGGCGGCCGTCATGCCATCTGCTCGCAGGGGCAGATCGTCCTTGTTGTAGATCGAGGCTGTTTCGCGGGAGAGACCGAGGCCGAAAAGCTGGAAGGTCCCGCCGTTCGATCGTGTGCACAACACGGCAGCGGCTGCCTCTCCGGGAATGAAACCGTTCGGGTTATCGGCTGTCAGCAGGCGGCGTCCCTTGAGATAGTGGGAAACTGTCGGCGCGGTCAGATAGCTGTCGACGCCGGCGATCATCACATAGGGCACTTCGCCGGATGCCAGCAGCCTGCGGGCATGATCAAATGCGACATGCCCGGCCGGGCGCCCATGCGCCACGGTGCGGGAGCGGCTGTGAGGCTCAACCTTGACGATTTCGCCGATCCGCCTGAGGAGGCCGGAGTTGTCGCGCACGGGCCTGCCCGGGCGGCTTTCCTCGGGAAGGCAGAGAATAAGTGCTGTCTGGCCGCGCGCTTCCGGTGCGCCTTCGAACGCCTCGGTGATGGCACCTGCCGCCAGATGCGCCATGCGCTTCTCGCCGATCCAGTTGCGCGGCAGCGGCACCGGCGCGCCGGTCAGCCATCCCTCCGGTGAGCCGTTGAAGCGCGTCTCCTGAAAACCGTCTATGCGCGCGCGCATCGCGGCGCATGCCGAAGGCGCACCGAGCCCGACGGCCGTGGCCATCCCAATCGAGATGATTGCGACGCCTGCGGTCATGCCTCTTCTTCCTCTGGTGCGACCCCGTCGGCGCGGACGAACGTCCGGCCGGCAGCCCGCGCCCGCAACATGGATTCGGTAGGTGGCCCGACCCAGCATTCGGTAAAATCCAGGATCGTGCGTTCGATCCGCTGCGCGACGCGCCAGGCCAGTTGATAGCGACGGTTCTCCGGGTCGAAAAGGATGGCGTCGGGGTACAGCACGCCCTCGAAGCTCTTGGCGCCATGCTTGAACAGGGTCATCTCGAGCCCAGTTGGTGGGAGCCTGAAGCTCACCCGGCCCTCCGGCGTCAGGTTCACCAGCTGCACCTCTTCTCCGCCCCTGGGATGGTCGATCTGCTGATCGGGCGGGGCCATCTGGAAGTAGCGTTCGTCGAAGTCAGGCGGCAGGAACGGGAAGATGTTCTTGGTCCAGTTGTCGTCGTAAGTGCCGCCATGTTCGATGCGCCCGGGCCAGCCGCGACCCATCGGCCCGAAGCTCATCGGCGTGTAGTCGCCGAAGGGCGAGCGGACTTCCTCGTCGACCTTCTGCGTGTTGGGTAATCGCAGGCCCGGGATGAAGCGCTGGTTCTTCGTGCGCGACCAGCCGGTACCGACCGGATTGGCGGCGTAGACGCCCGGCATCTTGTCCTCGGGGTCCAGCTTGTCGACGCCGCCCCAGGCGACGTCGTAGCTGATCGGCAGCCTCAGGAAGGGCTGCGGCGCGGTCGCGGTGAAGACGGGGCCGATTGCTCGCCATTCGCGATGGCCCACCACCTCGAAGAGTTTCGACCAGTTGCCGATCTTGATGCCAACGGGCACCCGTTCCGCCGGCCGGCCGCCGGGCGCGTAGGCACAGCCATTGGCGATGACGTCGCATCGGGGTTTGCGGAAGGCAAAATCGGTTTCCCACAGAGTCGCGGAATAGCCAGGCTCGCCCGTTTGCGTGTCGGCGAAAACCAGCGGAACCTGCTCGGCCGACTTGCGCACTGGCCCGCCCAGGGTTTCGGGAAAGTCGAACGTGCCCTTGACCACGACGACGATGTATTCGTGGGCAGCCTTGTCCATGGCCACGGTGAACTGGTGGACGTAGCCGGTCTGGTTCCAGATCTGCATCAGCTGGTCTCCCAGCTTGCCGTGAGCAGCCGGTCCAAGGCCACTTGCGGGGCCGTCGGGTCGACGTCTAACGGCACCGAACCACCTGCCCACAAAACCATGCCGAGCACCGGCTCGCCTCTCATGTCGGGTGCCGGAAAGGGCAATGTGGCAAGGCTGGCGGCGAATTCGTCGGCGCTGACATAGCCATAGCGTGCCGCGTCGGCCGCCATCTCGATGTCGTCGAACCATTTCGCTGCCATGTCAGTCACGCCGGATTTGGCGGCGAAGAGGGGGGCTGCAACGGTCAGCGGAAATCGGCGACCGGCGCGATCATTGCTCGTCACGACGATGCCGGCCATCGGGCCATTCGCTTCTGGTCCGAGCAGGAAGCGCAGCGCGAGGTCTTCGGGCCAGGCACCCGACGTCTGCAAAGGAGCGAGGTGGCTTGCCACCCAACGGTCCCATGCGCGCACGAAGTCGCCCGGCAGGCCCCGACCGACAAAGTCGCCGGTCGCCGGGATCTTGCCGTAGAATCCGGTGCCTAGATGTTCTGCGGGCACGTGAACCTCTTGAACATCTGCAGGTTGTAGGGGTTCTCCACACTTGCTGCCTTGAGCTCGAAGTCGGCGTAAAAATTCTTGGCGCCGAGGCGCAGATTGTAGACGTCGGAAAGCGATGTGCCGGTGAAGCGGCCCTTGGTCAAAAGCCGGAGCCAGGCCCAGCTACCGGTTTCATTGACGATGACTTCGGGCGAACCATCGATGGGCTGGAAAGCCAGCGAGATCGTGCCGGTGCCGTCCTTGCCGGGCCATGTCATCGGCTGCGGGCGCGTGGCGTTGTTGTAGTAGACGAGGCTTTGGCCATCGAGATTGAGCGTAACGCGGGTGACTGTCGGTGACAGGTCCTTGGGCTCGAGCGTGAAGCTCATCAAGGGACCTGTTCCGCCCGGGAAAAGGTCGTCACGGATGCGGCGGGCCTGCTCGAAGGCGGCGAGTGCCGAGGAATCCAGGCCCATGTCTGCGCGCCAGGTCCATGGCTGCTTGGCGGTATCGACATAGCTGATCAGGTGGTCGTTGGTGAACGCGTCGATCAAGCCGCCAGGGCCGAACAGTCGGGCGAAATCGCGGACGTTGACGTCGACGGCACTTTCCGGGCTGAACGGGTAGCGGTTGGTCAGCGCTGCCTGGCAGAACGGCAGGATATCGGCGCGCCAGATGGCGTTGAGTTCGGAGGTCACAGCCTTTTCCGTCAAGCCGCTGGTGTCGCCGGCGATGCCGCCGAGCCAGTCGTCGATCGGATCGGGCAATATCTGCGCCTGGCGGGCGACGGCACCGGTCAGTTCGGCGAGGCCGCCTTGCTTCTTGATGGCGTCCTGGGGATCGGGATTGGCGGTGACGGTCTGCAGGACGTTCGACAATGCGGTGAGGGCGACGACAGCGGCATCGAGCATGGGCGGCTGGCCGTCCACTTCGGCGACGGCACTCTTCAGCGGCTTGAAGTGCTCGGCGACAAGGGTGCCCGTCATGTCGACTTCCGCCGCCGAGCCGGCGCGCGGCAGCAGCTTGGCGCCGGCTTTGGCAAGCTTGCCGACCTTGCCGAGCTTGCCCAGAAGCTTGGATGCGCCTTTGTTGGCAGCCTTGTTGTCGCCGGCCGGCTCCTCGTCGGAGCGGATGAGATCGGTCTCGTGGACGACGGCCGTGACGAGGCGCTTGAGCGCTGAATCGGCGCTCGACAGGTCCTTGAGATTTTCGCTGGCGACATTGAGGTCGGTCAACGGCGAAAGGCGGATATCGCGCAACAGGCTGTCCCACTGGGCGATGAAATCCTCGTAGTAGAGCTTGAGGATGTCTTCCGACAGCGCCGACACGGAGGTCTCTGAATTCTCCTCGCAGCCGCCGGCGAAAACGGCGCGATCGAGGGCAGCCTGTGCAGCGACATCCTCCAGCCGGTCGAGGATGACATCGTGGAAGCCGGCATAGGTGAACGCGCCGGGGAGGCCGACACGCATCGTTTTGTCGGATCGGCGAGCAAACACCTTGGAACCGTTGGGGCCGGCAAAGTTGGCCGGAATCCATTCCTTCAGTTCGGACACGGCGGGATCGGCCAGCAGCTGCTTGTAGGCGCGCGCCGGCAGCGAGATGGTGCAGACACTCTTCAGGGCCTCGGCGACCAGTGCCGGATCGGGCGCGACATAACTTGCGTCGATCGTCATGCGGCGGATGGCAGCCAGTTGGTGCTCTTCGGCGTTGGGCGTCGGGAAGGGTGCGACGGGCGCGAATTCCGGCAGGTCGTTGACCCACCAGTCCTGGGCGAAATCGGCGTCCATCTGGGAAAGACCAGTCATCATGCGGTAGGTCTTGAGCGCCCCCAGCATGAACTCGGGATCGCGGACCTGGCGCCACATCGTCGTTTCCAGAAGGGCGACCATGCGCGGTTCGAGGATGTTGCGCAGGGCGTGGTTGTAGCTGTCGGCCTGGGCACGCAGCAGTTCCGGCGCGGCTGTTGGGCCAACCAGGTCCCGATAGCCGCTGGGCGGCGGCGTGCGTGCATTGGTGACTTCGTCCATGGCAGCTAGTGCGACGTCGATGTCGGGTGCATCGACCGGGGCGGGGGCCGCGGCGAATGGCGCGAGCGGCGCCTGCAGCGCTTCCAACTGGCCGGCCTGGGCCGCGATGGCATTGCGGTTGTCGTAATAGGACAGCCCGAACAGCGCTCCGGCGAGCAGTACCGCCGCTCCCGAGGCTGCCGCAGCACCGCGCCAGATCCACGTCCGGCGGCGCTGCGCCAAGGGATCGAACATGCCGAGGCCGGCTTCCTTGAAGATCACCTCGGTCAACAGGTTCTTGAGGAAGAAGCTACGCTTTTCGACACGCGGCGAGGACATGGCGCGGCGTGGCGGCAGGCCGAACGAAGACGAGAGCGCGGCGGTCAGCCGGTCGATGGGCGCACCTTCTTGCGTGGCCGAGGTCAGGTAGACGCCACGCAGCCAGGCGCTGTCTTCATACCGGCTTTCGCCGAAGATCTGTTCGACGAGGAGGCGGATCGGTTCAGACAGGCTTTCGACCTGGGCCGGGAACCTGAAGATTTCGGCACGGGCGGCGAGGCTGTCTTCATCTTCCAGGCGGGGGACGAGGCGCCGCTCGAGTTCGGTCGCAAGCAACGAGATTTCACTTGCTACCATCTTGCCGTCGACGCGTGCGTCCGGCGCGAAGGTGGTGCCCCAGACCTGTTCACGCGCTGAGGTCGAGAGGCCACCGAAGAAAGGCTCGAAGCCCTTGATCAGGTCGGCCTTGGTCAGCATCAGGTAGACCGGCAGCCGGATTTCGAGGCGCTCGTTCAGCTCGGCAAGGCGACGACGGATCTTGCGGCCATGCGCCTTGATGGCCTCGTCGCCTTCGGAAAACGCATCGATCGACAGCGCGACGATGACGCCGTTCAGGGCGCGCCGGCCGCGGTGCTTCTTCAAAAGGTCGAGAAAGCCCAGCCATTCGGCGGCATCGACATCGGGCTGGCTTTCCTGCTGGACGTAGCGCCCGGCGGTGTCGATCAGCACCGCGTGCTCGGCGAAGAACCAGTCGCAGTTGCGGGTGCCACCGACGCCCTGGATGTCGTCGGTGAGGTCGATCGGGAAATTGAGGCCGGACTGGCGCAAGGCCGTGGTCTTGCCGGTGGCAGGCGGGCCGACGATGACGTACCACGGCATGTCGCGCAGCAACTTGCGGCCGCCGAGCTTGCGCCGTTTCATCTCGTCCATCAGCCCCTGGAACTTGGCGCCGACCGCAGCAACGCTTTGTTCGCCCGCCGTCAGCGGCTTTTCCACCGGAGCTGCGGCAATCTCGGCGACGAACATGCGATTGGCTCGGATGGCGCGGCGCTGCGCCAGGATCAGCCAGATCAGCCACAGGATGACGAGGCCCGCAATCAGCGCCATGCGCACGGTTTCGGACGCAAAGGGCGTGCTCTGGCCGACGGCGACGATGGGGCCGAAGATCCAGATGATCAGTGACAGCAGCGTCAGGCCAATCAGCGTCCAGAGCCACCGCGATGTCAGTACCGACCAGAAGAAGCGCAGGATGAACATTTGTCACAGCCTCTTTTCGACCAGCACTTCGACGCGGCGATTGAGCGCGCGGCCCTCGCGCGTGCCGTCGTCGGCAACGGGGTCGGTGGCGGCGCGCCCCTCCGAACGCACGCGATCACGCGGTACGCCGTTCTGGACAAGCATGTCGGCGATGGTTGCAGCGCGGGCCTCCGAAAGGCGCTGGTTGGTGGAAAGCGGGTTGGTTCTTTGCAGGGGGATGCCGTCGGTGTGGCCGACAACAGTGACGTTGCCGATCAGTTCCTGGTTCTCGACGATCACCTTGGCGATCGCCTCGATGAGCGGCTGGAAGCCATCGGTTAGTTCGGCGCGTGACGACTGGAACAGCTCCGGATTTGAAGCCTGGATGACGAGACGGGCCAGCGACACGCTTTCGGCACCCTTGAGCGCCGGGCGAAGACCCTCGGGCGTAGCCGCGGCGAACTCCGGCAGCAACGCGAAGTCGACGGTCTCGACCGGCGGCGCTTCCGCCTGAGGCGCCGTGCGCAAGACCTCGGCGCGATCCGCCGGTGGTAGCGCACGGACCAGCGCCGAGAGCTGGACGGCCTGGTTGCTCAACCCCAGGGAGAAGCCGATGTAAATCGCGGTTGCGAGCACAGCTGCGATGACACCCATCACCCATATCGGCACTATGAAGCGCGGCGCCTCGTCGGCGGCGACAACGCCGCGCCAGTTCGGCGACAGCGGTGCATCCTCGGCATCGGCATCGCGCAGGAAGCGGGCGGCGGCGACACGCACGGCATTCAACGACCTGTCACCCGAGCGGCCGGGCACCCGGTACTTGCCGCGGAAGCCTAGCGCCATGCAGTGGTACTGCAGCTCCAGCATTTCCTTGTCGCGGTTGGGGTGACGTTCGAGCTCTTCCAGGCGCGAGAAGAACTGGGCGCCGGCATCGACGTCGCCGCGCAGCATGACGACCAGCGGCTGGCGTGGCCAGGCACTCGCGCCGCCCCAGGGCGTGTTCAGCGCGAGATCGTCGAGCAGGGCCGCGACAGACCAGGCGGCCTGATCCGCCCGCTCGATAGACGATCCGGCCGCAACAGCCGCATCGCGCCCACGCACGAGTTCTTCCTGCAGGCGCGTGCGAAGGTGCTCCGGGTTCTCAGGCGGCAGTGCGTTTTCAAGCTCGGGCGCGAACTCCAGCAAGGCGGAAAACGCATTGACCAGCGTGTTGGGGTGGGCCCGCGATCGCTTCAGCGGCGCGGACGAAAACGGCATCGGCATGCGCGGCGACGGCGTGCCGATCATGCGTATGCGGGTACGCTCACGATCCTCCGACAAGCCGAAAGGATCGTCCTGGCTCATCGCGTCACCTGTTCACCGAATAGCAATCGACCTGCGGCTCGCTCGGCAGCACGCCGGAAACGCCAATGACGAATCCGGGTGCGTCGAGGAGGGAGGCCCAGTGCTCGCTTCTCTGATCGAGTTCAAGGCAAAGGCGGTCGCCGTCATAGGGGATTTCGCGCGGCTGCGAATGCAGCGGCTTCAGCGGAATGCCCGGCAGGCGAGACTTCCACAGGCCTTCGAATTCGCTGGCCGCGCCCACGGTCGCCTGGTTGACGAAGATCTTGCGCAGCGCATCCTCCGAAAGCTCGGAGCCGACGCGAATGACGATGCGGCTGGCGACAAGCAGCTTTGGATTGTCGATACGTACCTTCCAGACGTTGGTGGAATGGCGCATGACCGGCAGTGCCCGCGATTTCGGCTCGACATAACGCAGGCTCAGGATCAGCGAGCGCAATGTGTCGGCAAGCGCTGAATAGGCCGGGCCCGGCGCCATGTGATCATAGACCGGCAGTTCGGCGAGGCGCCGCGAATTCGAGCCATAGGTCGCCATCGAGCCAGCGAGGCCGGCAAGCTCGAGATAGAGCTCGGCGGGATGGAATATGTCCTGCGCCAGCATATGCGCCAGTCGCGGCCGCGCGGCGTTGGCAAGGTTGAGCATCAACAAGTCTTCGACGCTGCGGCCGGGACCACCAAGCACCATCTTGGCGTGCGCCTCGGCGATCTGGTCGAGACCGGTGATGACCTCCTGGAGAAGCTGGGCATACCAGTGGACAGCGCCGGTCGCGAGCGTTGGCGGCAGGAAGTTGGCATCGACGGCCACGCCACCGTCGGCGCGCAGGCCGGTGATTTCAGTGACCGGCAAAGCTGTGTAGCCGCCGACTGATTTCCCGGGCGCGAGCAGCAACGCCTGCGGGCGGGCGACCTCGATCTCCTCGGGATCCGAACCGCCTTGCACGGCGTCCCGGACTGTGACGATGCGGCCGCGATAACGCGCGCCGCTGGTCTCGGCATGCGCCGGATCGAAGCCGACGCCCCCCGGTGGCTCCAACGGCACTGCGATCAGCACCGGACCGCCGCCCATGTCGGCGGTCACGGCAAGAGGCTTCGGCGCGTCCATTGTGTCGGGAATGGCGAAAGGTGTGCCGTCGGGAAAGATACCACGCGCAGAGAGGACGGCGACCTGTCCGGCCTCAAGCAGGGCAGGGTCCAGGGTGAGTGTGCGAAAGCCGTAGGTGTGAAGTTGCCCGGCCTGCAGCGCGCCGCGCACCGTCGCCTCGAAGAAGCGGTCCTGTTGCTGGAAGTGCTGGGTCCGAAGGAACAGCCCTTCGGACCAGAGCACCCTGTTTGAGTCGGTCATGCGGCAACTCTCTGCATCGACAACTCCTGATATGGCCCGGTCAGGCCGAAATGCCTCCGCTGCCGAGCGTCACGGTGATTGTCACCGTCGAACCCGGCGAAATCGATTTCGTCGTCCGCCAGGTGCGGCCGGTGGGTTCGCGTACAAGTGCGACGAATCCGAGCGCGGTAGCCTCCGGCTCGACGGTGATCGTCTTCGATGCCGCGGCCCCGGGGCCGACCGAAAGCTGGTCCGAGCCGATGAGGTCGCCGGCCAGTGCCGAACCCGCGTCGCCCTGCAGGGCAAAATAGTCGGCCGAGTTGAACTTGCCCGTGCTTTTCAATCGCATGACCAGAACCGTCACCGGCCTGTCGCCGCCGTCGGGTCCGGGGTTCATGCCGGCTTGACCGCTCACGTTGACGGTGACTGTGGACGGTTTCGGTGGCCCGCTTTGGCAGGCGGTCACCAGTCCTGTAGCGCCGAGAGCAATAATGAAGTCGCGCCGGTCGATCATGCGTCACTCCTCTTCATATGCGTTGCGGAAGTCGGCTCCTATTTCGCCCATGAAGCGCGTTTCGGCACTCACGGCGATTTCGCGATGGCGTTTCTTGTAGAGGTCCCAAAGCTTGGCGCTGCGGCCGCCAGCCAGCAGCTTCTCGATCGAGGAACTCGACTTCAGTTCCTCCTCGAGCGCGACAGGATCGAAGCGGTCGATCATGTGGCGAAGCGCGCCCTGCAGGCCGCGCCAGGCGCGAACATGATGATGGGCGAGGTCGCGTATCGCGTCCGCTATGGCCGGCTCGCCGGCGAGGAATCCCGGGCTGCGTTCGGCCAGGATGGTCGCAAGCGCATCATCGACGGTCGGCAGGAATTTGAGCGGATTGACTTCGGACGAGCCAACGATGGTCTGCTCGATGCGGGCATTGCCCTTTTCCTCGGCGCGCTTGCGCAAAAGCTGCATAAGGCCTTCGAGCATAAGGCGATACTCGCGGCCGAATTTCTCCATTTCGGCAATTGGATCACGGTTGGACGGATCGTTTTCATCAAGGCCCAGACCGCGCAGGAATGCGGCCCGCAGCGCGCTGTCGGAAGGCGCCGCTGCTGGTGCAGTCGAACTCGACGCAGCCTTCTCTCGGGCACGCAGGGACATCGGCGGCGGAGGCGGGGCATCAGGCAGGCGAACCGGCAGATCCCAAGGTGCCGGCGATGCCGGCTTGGCTGGGGAGGGGGCATGAGCGGCTTCGCGTGGCTTTGAATCGGCTATGGGCGGAGGCGGCGCGATGGGTGGCAGGTCAAAACCGTCATCGAATGACGGCGACTGCGTCACAACCGGCTCCGCCTTTGGCTTGGGCGGCGGTGTTTCGGCGGGAGTAAGACCAAAAGGATCGGCGAAGGCTGCCGTGCCGTTCTGGCCGTCATCGGCATGACCGTTCGCCACAGGCGTCGCCACCGGGTCCAGGCTGAACGGATCGTCGAAAGCGGGCGAATTTCGTTCGGAGCCTCCGGCGCGCTCGTAGGCGCGAAACGCTCCGGGTTCGGGATGTTCGAACGGGTTCGGAAGATCAGCGGGGCGGGGACGCTGGGGCTCTTCGTCGGTCTTGAGTGAGAAGAAGTCATCGCCGCCCAGGCCGACGGGCGCGCGAGATGCGGCAGGCGCCGGTTGCGGCACCGATGTCCTGGACGGTGCTGGCTTGAAATGCTGTAGCTGGGCCTCATTCGGCTGCAGCTCGACCGACACGACATAGTCGCCGAGCCGGAGCCGCATTCCGTGGCGCAGCCGCGCCGTGTTGCCAGACCCGAGGGCGCTGCCGGCGTCGTCGATGAAGAGGCCGCTGCTGGACGTGTCGATGACGACGTAGCCGTCCTGTCCTGATGTGATCTTGCAGTGGGCGCGAGAGACGAACATATCGGGGTCGTCGATCTGCCAGTCCGCATCGGGACTGCGACCGATCACCAGTTCACCCTTGTCCAGCCGGGTCTGGCGCACTGCCTGTGCGCGCGGTCCCTGCTCAAGCGTGAGGAGCAAGCTCATGCCCCGACTCCCGCCATTTCTGGCCGCCAACCGACGATCGTCCGCAGGCGCATATCCTCAGCATCGTCCCTTTCCGCAGGGGGCGCAAGCCACGCCGTTCGACCGAGCTGCGCAGCACCGATCCGCGCCGGTGGCACCTCTTCGCGGGCCAGCACGATCCTGAGATCGACGTCGAGCAATTCACCGATGAGGTCGCGGATGGCGCGCTTCAGCACGGCCAGCCGCCTGCTGCCGGGAAGGAACGTCGCATAGGTGTCCAAGTCGAGCGGACCAATGCGCAACTCGACCCTGTTCTGGCGGCTGAAGCTGCGCGGTCCGATCGTGGCACTTCTGCCCAGAGAAGCGCTGGTCATGCCGAGCCTCGTCTGCAGGGCCGCTGGAATCTCCAGCCAGGATGCGACGAACTCCTTCAGCTGGACCTGCACCTTGAAGACCTCGGCGACAAACAGGGTCAGCCGCTCCGGCCCGTCGACCTGTCCGGCAAGTGCCGCCGCCTGTCGCAATTTGACCGCATCCAGGTCCGGATCCTGGGAGTTTTTGGTATCGGGCAGCCCAATGCCGGCCATCGCCTCCAGCATGGAGCGGACACGGCCACCGACGGCACGCTCGACCTGCACGCCCGGATGCGCATCTGCCCAGGCGCGATAGAACAGGGCGATCAGGCGGTGCTGCAGGATGTTGACGAACTCGACGAAGGTCGTGTCGCTGGTCTGATGCGCGTCGGCGCCGGCGAACCAGCGCTGCGACATCCGATCGAGCACCCAGCGCGTTATATGCAGCGGCAGCGGACCTTCAGGTCCAAGCAACCCCAGATTGGCGACGGTCACACGCGCGACACTTTTGTCCGTGGCCTCCTCGAACTTGACGACGTCCTGGGTCGAAAAGCCAAGGCGCACATGCTGCCCGAGGCGCGCCGGCTCGCGATCCGGACGCCCGGAATGACCAAACAGGCCGCCGCCACGGTTTTCAAGCTGGCGAAGCAACTCGAAGAAGTCGTAGCTCTCCGTCAGCGTGTCGCGCGCCGCTAGATCAGGAAGCGGTTGCCGGGCGTCATCGGCCATGGCACGTCCTCCTGCTTCTGGAGCAGCCGCGTGCGGGTGCGCACAAAGCCATTGATACCGGCGTGGCGGGCAAACAACCGCGCCAGAAGAGCGGAAAGCAGCAACGAGCTTTGTCCAGACAGGACCGACTGGTCGATATGGAGCAGCATCTCGGTACCGCGGCCGAAGCACATCGGCCCCGGTATCGCCAGCCGCTCGATCACCGGCTGGGAGTCGATGCGCACGATCGAACGGACATGGCGGGTTAGCCCCGGGTCGCCGCGATCGGCATAGAGATCGAGCAGCGCATGCAGCGGATCGACGCCACGACCCTCCTTGGCCAGGCTGAGGAAATTGAGCGCGAGCTGTGCCACCAGCCGCCAGGCAAGTTCATCGGCGCGGGATTCCGCTTCGGCGCCGGCAGGCAGCGTGGCCGGGATCGATGGCTGCGGCGCGCGCAATGCACCGAGCAGCCGGACCGCCTCGACCGGATCGCCGCTCTCCAGCGTCAGCGTCGGATTGTCATCGAGGATCGGCAGGTCGCGGTTGGTGCAAAGAGCCGTGACCTCGATGCGCTTGAGCGGACGGCCGGTCGGGATGCCTGCCGGGCGGGAAATCGCCAGGAAGACGTCGTCACCGGTGTAGGATGTGCGTGTCATGCCCACGCGCCGCTCGTCTTCCGTGGCGCGGCGCGGGCGGCGTTCGGTCGAATAGACCCAGCCACTGCCCCGGTTCTGACCGAGGCTGAAAAGTGCCGGAATCTCGGCGTCGGCGCCTTCGGCCTCCGCGTCCTCGACATGGGTGACGCGGTAGATCTCGAAATCTCTCGGCCGGGTGCGATCGGCGTAAAGAACCTGCCGGGTCTTGCGGGCATCGAGTTCGATGACGTTGCATTCACGCTCGAACAGGTTGATCAGCGGCGTGGCGAACAGTTCGAAATCCGCGGGTGACAAGTCGGCGAGTTCAGGCACGGACCGCCGCAGCATGAAGACGATTTCGAGCCCGGCCTCCGTGCTGCGCACGACAGGCAGCAGTCCTTGAATGCGTGCATAGTGGAAGCGCTCGGGCATGATGAAATATTCGCGCAGCAGGCGGTAGCCTTCAAAGGTCGGGCGCGTGCGCGGCATCAATGCTTCAGTGTCGCTGATGCCGATCATCTCGGGCATCGGCAGGACAGTGAGCTTGCCCGATTTGCCGACGTGACGGGCCCCCATCGCCGTGCAAACGCCAAAGATCGTGTCGAACAGCAGCGAGGCCTTCGTGCGGCCGGCAAAATGCAGGTCGAGCCGGTCAAGCGCCAGTTCGCTGAGTTTGCCCTTGCCAACCCTGGCGATGTTGATGCGCAGTGCCGCTTCGCACGTGATGCCGCCGATCGGTGAGATGCCTGCTGCGGCAAGGGCGCTTCGGTCCTGGTAGTAGCCGACGGACGCGATCTCGATCGGCCACAAGGTGACGTCTTGAGCCGTCGTGAAGGTACTGCGCGTCGACAGGCTGGGCTGCAGGTTGGCGACCAATCGGGTGCCGCGCTTGACGACATGGCCAGTGTTCATCGTCTGAACCTGCTGGCCGGGTTTCAGCACCACAATTGTGGTTGCAGGTGCCGGCGTAAGCAGGTCTGGATAAAGGACGTCAAGAACGCTGCGCGCGAACCTGGAGCGCTCGGCATCGACCTTCAACCGGGTCCGCGCGGCAAGGAAGGCGACACCGTCGAGCAGGCGTTCGACATAGGGGTCGGGGCAGGGCACCGTGTCGAGCGAAAGGTTGCGCGCGACCGCCGGATGCATGTCGGCGAATTCCGCAGCGAGCGTGCGGATGTGGGTCAGTTCCTCCTCGTAATACTCCAGGAAGATCCGATCCATGTTCAGGCTTCCTTGAAATCGGTCCGCGCCATGCCGTTGTCGAGATTTATCGTGGTGCGCAGCCGCAATCGCTCCGGTGTCGGTGTCATGATCAGCACGGCATCGATCTCGATCTTGAGGCCGGTGGTCTTGTCGCCGAGGTTGACTGTCACCTTTGTCGCGCTGTCCTTGAGACGGGGCTCGAAATTGGCCAGCACCTGACGTATCTCGCGCGCCAGGGTTTCACGATCGAAGTCGCGGGATGACCGGCCGGAAAATGACGGCACGCCGTAGTTGACGACGCTTCGGCGTACTTCCGGGAAATCCATAAGATCGGGCGGATCGTCAGCGGCGTGCTCGATCTCGCTGTCGGACAGCATGGGCGTCGCTTCAAAGCGCTCGGTGTTGAACAATGCCTCGATGTCGCGCCGTACCGCCTCGCGCAGCACACGAGCCGACACAACGACACCCCGACTTTCCAGTTCGACACGCTGCCTGTTTTGAAAGCTCAGCCTGTGCAGGCGCCGCTTTTGTTCAGGTGTCAGATCGAGATCTGAATCGATAGCTCTGGCAGTGCCATTGAGAAAGCCGTCGAGACGCTCGGTCCCCAGTTCTTCCTCCAGGAGGTGCCGAAGCCCGTCGATCTCGGAATTCAGTCCCGGCAAGTCGTTGACGAGGCGGTCCCATAGGGAAGGCTGAACCGCCTCGCGTTTCGCCCGCGGACTGCCGGTGGCCGCTGCGATCTCGGCGCCGTGGCGCCGTACATGCCCGTCACTTGCCGACATGGACATCCATTTCAACTTCGTGCTTGTCGTCGTAGTTGAACTTGATGGTCTTGTAGGCAAACGAGACCTTGTCTTCGATGACGTCGGGCTCGTCCGGGCTCGGACGCATATGGTAGGTCACAACCGATGCATCGGTGAGGGTGACGACGAGATAGTCGCTGGTCTCGCCCTCGATCGTGCGCCGGCAGGAGAACTTCACCTCGCCCATCAGCGTGTTGTCGAACAACGCCTTCTGCAGATAGGGTGAAGCCATGTCGTAATGCTTGGTGAACTCGATCATGCCCAAGGCAACGCGACCGCGCCGCGACAGCGAGTTGGGGTCATGCGGCGCGATCATGCTGTAGTCGACGCCATACACCTCAATTTCCTCGTCGTGGCCGTCGCGGACGCTCGGTCCGGGAATATCAGGGACTTTCAGAAAACCGTCGATCTTGGTTCTGGTCTCAGGCATTTCGCTCTCCGTTGCTCATGGCAAATCATGACTTGACCGAAGGCAGCTCCGACACGAGCCGAAGCGAGGCGTTTATTCCCTCCAGTTGGTAGTGCGGACGCAGGTAGAAGCGAGCGTTGTAGTAGCCGGGGCGACCCTCGACGCTGTCGACCTGGACTTCCGCCGCCGCAAGCGGACGCTTGGCGCGAGCCTTGTCGTCGGCGAAGGCCGGATTGGCGAGCACGTAGCGGTTGATCCACTCCGTCAGCCAGACCTGCATGTCGGAGCGTTCCTTGAACGAGCCGACCTTGTCGCGAGCGATCGCCTTGAGATAGTGGGCAAAGCGCGAGACCGGAAACAGGTAAGGCAGGTTGGCGCTGAGGCGCTCGTTGGACTGCGCGTCGGGATCGACGAGCCTGCCGGCCCGGGTCTCGTCGTCCTGCAGCGAATGGGCACCGATGAAGGCGGCAAGATCGGTGTTCTTGCGATGCAGGATCGGCATCAGGCCGAGCTTGGCCAATTCAGCCTCGCGCCGGTCGTCGATGGCGACTTCGGTCGGGCATTTCATCGCCACCGAGCCATCGTCGGTGGGGAAGCTGTGTACCGGTAGGTTGATCACCGTGCCGCCATTCTCGACGCCGCGGATCTGGGTGCCCCAGCCGAACAGCTTGTGGCTGCGGTTGATGTTGACGCCCATCGGGAAGGCGGCGTTCATCCAGATGTATTTGTGGTGGTCGCCCTGGACTTCTTCCTCGAAGGCGAAACCCTTCACCGGGACGGTGTCGGCGCCATAGGGCAGCCGCGCAAGAACGCGCGGCATGGCGAGGCCGATGTAGCGCGCGTCCTCGCTCTCGCGCAGCGACTGCCATGAGGCATAGGCCGGGTTGGAGACGATCTGCTGCAGGTCCTGCGGGTTGGGCAGTTCCTGCCAGCTGTCCATGCGGAACAGGCGTGGCGAGGCGGCGGCGATGAACGGTGTGTGCGCCGAGGCGCAGACGCCCGAAATGTTGCGCAAGAGGCCGACGTCGCGAGGGTGGTTGGAGAACTCGTAGGCGCCGATCAGGCAACCGAAAGGCTCACCGCCGAACATCGAATATTCGTCGGTATAGACCTTCTTGAAGACCGGGCTCTGGTCCCACATCTGGCCTTCATAGTCCTCCAGCGTGTCAGCCAGCTGCTCCTTGGAGATGTTCATCACCCGGATCTTCAACTTCTGGTCGGTCTCGGTGTTGTTGACGAGGTACCAAAGGCCGCGCCAGGTGCCTTCCATCTCGCGCACTTCCGGCGCGTGCAGGATCTCGTTGAGCTGGATCGTCAGCATCTTGTCGATGCCAGATATCAGCGACTTGATCGACTTGATCGCGTTCGACGAGATGGTGGTGGTGTCGGAGCGGGATTGCGCGGCAAGGGCGAGATTGCGCACCAGCTGCTGCAGCTTCTCGCTGTCGTCCTTCTTGACCTTGAAGTCCTTCTCCAGGAGATCGCTGAACTCGCCGAGATCGATGGCTTCCGCTTCGGCGACGGTTGGGCTTTTTTGCTGTTCGGCCATGGTCTTATTCCTCGACCTTGTCGCTGTCGGAGAGCGCCTGGCTGGCGATCTGGCCGAGCAGCGGCTCGTTGTTCAGCAATTGCGCGATGCGCTTTTCCGCGTCGGCCCGGCCGTCCATGAAGCCCAGCAATTCCTCGAGCTGGCGGCGCATCTTGAGGATTTCGGCCAGTTGCGGAACCTGCTCGGCGATCTTGTCGGGGGCGAAATCGCCCATCTTGGAGAAGGTGAGATCGACCGGCAGTTCTTCTTCGCGCTCCGCGCCCTCGGCCTGGGGCAAGGTGTTCTTCACCCGCGCCTTCACCCGCGGCCCGAGCGCTTCCATGAAGCGCGGGAACCTGTTGGCGTCGGTTTCGACGAAGGTGCGATCGAGCACCGTCTTTTGCGCTTCCTTGGTCTGCGATGCGCCGGCGAGATCCGCCATCACGCCCATCACGAAAGGCAGTTCGATCGTCGTCGGGCTGCCGTAGGTCTCGACGTCATAGGCGATCTGCACGCGCGGGGCGCGATTTCGCTCGATGACCTTTGCTTTGCTTTCCGCTGGCATGCTTGGCTACCTTTCATCCTTCTGAGGCGTCTTCTTGCTGTCTGGAACCCCGGCAAGCAGCCGGAATTCCTTCAGCCCGGAGGGTGCGAGATCTTCCATCAGTTCAACGAAATCCATGTGCACCATGCGGCGCACACGGCGGGCGAGATGCGGGATCGGGCTCGACGGCTCGGTCCGGTCGTAGAAGGCAACGACGAGGTCGAGGCATTTGACGACGTCGTCGCGCGAGGACAGGCGGTCGGGGAGGGCCATGGTCGGTCCCGCTTGGTTGACCACCGGTTCGGGCGCGTGGCCGTTGGGCTGTGCTGCGACCGGTGTGGCCTGGGTGAGTTCGGGTTTCGCCGTGCTGGTTGGCGCGGTACGCGCTGTCGATCCGCGTTCGAGCGTCGTCAGCATGCGATCGAGAAACTTCTTGAGGTCCGGCACCGCCGGCCCAGCAGTTTCCAGCCGCTTGTTGAGGGCCGTGTCGACGGCGCTCAAGGCCTTGTTCGCCGCGCGGGCGTCGGCAACCAGTTGCTCCATGGCGGGACCAGCCTGATCGGACTGCGCGGCACAAGCACTGCGCAGCTTGGCCAGAAGTTGCTCGTGGGCTGACGAAAGGGCTGCCCGCTCGGCGGTGTTCAGCCCCTGCGCCGCCTCCTGCAGCATGACGCGGTCGTCAAGCGCGCCCTGCTCCAGTTCGCGGCCGGTGATCGGGCCAAAGCCGCGCGGCGCGAAAAATGCCATCTGGCGGAGGTTGGCGAGCAGTCCGTCCTGGCCGTTTTGCAAGTCGAGCAGCGCGTTGATGCGGCGCAGCGCTGCGTCGCGCGGCAGCGCATTGGCTCTGAGCGCCGGGTGCATGGTTTCCCAATGTTCGTCGAAAGTGCGCGCAATCAGCGTCAGGCCCTCGGCCAGTCCGGCCAGCCCTTGCGTATTGGCCTGGGCACGGGTGACAAGCGTAAGCAGGCGAAGGTCGCGGCCCTGGGCGCGCAGCTCTTCGGCCTTGTCCAGCACGGCTGCCCAATCGACGGGGATACTGACTTGCGATGAGGGTCTGTTGCGTTCGTCGTGGACGACGTCGACCTGCGGCTCGATGAGGCGCTCAAGCTCGTGGAAGCGCGGATCGTTGCGCAAATCTTCCCCGGACGGGTTTTCACCGTTCAAAGGGTTGAGCCAAAGAGCAAGATCAACCACGCACCCCCCCACGCCATACTCAGGTCGGAAGTAGCCGGTATTCCACTCGATGATGGTTTTAGCACAATTCAGGCGGCGCTCAAAGTTGGGCGAGGGTAGCGCTTAAGCTCTAGTGACCGGGTTCATGCGAATTGTTCGCGTCTCGTCATCGGCGGCTACAGCCGGTCGTGTGGCACGCTTTGTAAAGTCGCGGTTTGTGTGGCAAATTGGAAGGATCGCAGTCCGGCCATTGGAGAACCTCCATGGAACAAAAGGGCGTGCAGCCGCGCAGGTCGTCTCAGGGCTTCAAGCGCAAGGAACTTGTCGGCAAGCTCAATCCCACCTGCCTGCGCGCCTTCAAGGCGGCGGCCGACGCGGCAAAGCTGCGTGGCAACCCTTACGTCGAACTTGTTCATTTCATTGAACAACTTGTACTTTCGGATCGCTCCGACGTGCAGATGATCCTGGCCGATGCCGGAGTCGATGCCGCCCGTGTCGCCGGTGACATGACGCGCGCCGTCGACAAGCTGCCTTATGGCGCGACCTCGATCGAGGAGTTCTCCGACCATATCTTCCACGCCATCCAGGAGGCCTGGAACCTGGCGACGCTGGAATTCGGCAGCGAGGAAGTGCGCAGCGCCCATGTGATCCTGGCCTGCCTGAAGGTGCCGGTGCTGGAAGGGCTTGTGTCGAAGATCAGCACCGAGTTCGACAAGATCGACGCCGACGGCGTTATCGGGCGCTTTGCGGATGTCATCGATGGCTCGCTGGAGGGCTCAGTGGCGAGTGCGTCTCCACCTTCGGACGCGGCGCCGCGGCGCCTGTCGCCTGGCGGGGAGTCGGCGCTGGCGAAATATGCCACCGACCTGACGCAGCGGGCACGCGACGGCAAGATCGACGCCGTCGTCGGCCGCGACCCGGAAATCCGCCAGATCGTCGACATTTTGATGCGGCGGCGGCAGAACAACCCGATCCTGACCGGCGAAGCCGGCGTCGGCAAGACGGCGGTGGTGGAGGGTTTTGCGCTGCGCATCGCCGAGGGCGACGTGCCGCCAATGCTGCAAGGGGTGAGCCTGCGCATGCTCGACGTCGGGCTGATGCAGGCCGGCGCCAGTGTCAAGGGCGAGTTCGAGAAGCGGCTGAAGGCTGTCATCGACGAGGTGCAATCCTCGGAAACCCCTGTCATCCTGTTCATCGACGAGGCGCATACGCTGATCGGCGCCGGTGGTGCGGCCGGCACGGGCGATGCCGCCAACCTGCTGAAGCCGGCCTTGGCGCGCGGCGAGCTGCGCACCATCGCTGCCACCACCTGGGCCGAATACAAGCAGCATATCGAGAAGGACCCGGCGCTGACCCGACGTTTCCAGGTCGTCAAGATCGAAGAGCCAGACGAGGCGGCCGCCATCCTGATGCTGCGCGGCGTCGCCGGCGTGCTTGAAAAGCACCACGAGGTGCAGATCCTCGACGAGGCCATTGAAACGGCGGTCAAGCTGTCGCACCGCTACATCCCGGCGCGGCAATTGCCCGACAAGGCGGTCAGCCTGCTCGATACGGCCTGCGCCCGCGTCGCGATCTCCCAGCATTCCCGGCCCGGCGAGGTCGAGGACCTGATGCGCCGCCGGCAGGCGCTCGAGGTCGAGCAAGGCATCATCGGCCGCGAGGCGGCGATCGGCATCGAAGTGGACGAGCGCAAGGCACGCGTCGAGGCCGGGCTGGTCGAGACGGACGCAGCTTTGGCGGCGGCGCAGACGCGCTGGGACAGCGAAAAAGCAGCCGTCGCCGAGATCCTCGAACTGCGGGCCAAACTGCGCGGACAGGGCGTGGCGCTCGATCCGGTTGTCGCGGAGGCCGCCCAAGCCGAAGTTGCAGGCGAAGAGCCGGTCGCAGCCAATGACGACGCTGCGGTCGGCCAAGATGTTGCCGCTGACAGCGTGCCCCAGGCTGAACCGGCCGAAACCGCGGAGCAGCCGGAGGCGGCCTCCGATCCCGGGGCCGACCTTGTGCGGCTCAAGGAGCTGATGGCGGTGCTGGCCGAGGCGCAGGGCGAAACGCCGCTGATCCTGCTTTCCGTCGACCGCAACGCGGTTGCATCAGTGGTGCAGGACTGGACCGGCATCCCGACCGGGCGGATGCTGACCAGCCAGACCGAAAAGGCGCTGCGGCTGGCACAGACTTTATCCGAGCGCGTGGTCGGCCAGGACCATGCGATGGAGATGATCGCCAAACGCGTGCAGACAAGCCGCGCAGGGCTTGGCGCGCCGGAAAAGCCGGTCGGCGTGTTCCTGCTTTGCGGCCCGTCGGGCGTCGGCAAGACCGAGACGGCGCTGGCGCTGGCAGAGACGCTGTACGGCGGCGAGCAGAACCTGATTTCGATCAACATGTCGGAGTTCCAGGAAGCCCACACCGTGTCGACCCTGAAAGGCGCGCCTCCGGGCTATGTCGGCTACGGCAAGGGCGGCATCCTGACCGAGGCCGTGCGACGCCGGCCCTATTCGGTGATCCTGCTCGACGAGGTCGAGAAGGCGCATCCCGACGTGCACGAGATCTTTTTCCAGGTCTTCGACAAGGGCATGATGGACGACAGCGAGGGCCGGCGGATCGATTTCAAGAACACGCTGATCCTGCTCACCTCCAATGTCGGCTCCGAGGTCATCATGACCAAGACAAAGGGCGGCGAGCTGCGCGAGAATGTCGAGAACCTCGACGCTGCCTTGCGCGCACCCTTGCTCAAGGTGTTCCCGGCGGCCTTCATAGGCCGTGTCGTGACGATCCCCTATTATCCGCTGTCGGGCGATATGATCGAGGCGATCACCCGCCACCAGTTCGGCAAGATCGCGCGCCGGCTGCAGATCAGCCACGGCGCGGAACTGGTGATCGGCGATGGCGTGATGGAACTGATCAAGGCGCGTTGCACCGAGATCGAATCCGGCGGCCGCATGATCGACGCGATCCTGACCAACACACTTCTGCCGGAACTGAGCCGAGGCGTGCTCAACCGCTCGCTCGATGGGGAAAAACTGACGCGCGTGACAGTCGGCGCGTCAGGCGAGGGGTTCAGCTACGAGTTTGGGTGAGGAGCTGATCAGTTGGTGGTCTGCTACCAAGGATCGTTCCCACCGTCATTGCCGCTGTCGCTTTTTTCGCTGCGCTCACTGCTTGGCGTCGCAGGAACAATCGGTTTCTTGACCACCCGTGGCTGGACCGGCGCCGCGACCGCGACCTTCCTCACTGGAGCCGCTTTCTTGACCTGCACGGGCTGCACGGGTTGAGCGACTGCCTGTTCCTCGACTTTCATCATGGAACCGCAACCGCCAAGCGGTAGCAGTACGGTCGCCATAAGAAGACTGATGGTATGCGAACGCATGTACGTCTCCCCTTTATGAGCCCAGCATGTCCAGACGTGGTCGTGAATCGATCCATTCCTTGCGCAGAAGCGCCATCAGCAAATCACGAGGGTCGCGTGGAGCTTCCGTTCCGAGTACGGCATTAGCGGCGTCACGCGTTTTGGTGCCGAGCTTGCCGTCGACTTCGCCGACATCCTGGCCTGCCCGCTGAAGCGCCAACTGCACCTCTTTGCCAACATCCGAATTGTCGACCTTCTTCAGGTCCGCCTTGGCGTCTACCGAAACGTCCTTGGTGTTGTGCGATGCTGAGAGCGCGAGCAGACGGGCGACTTCGCCGCTGTCACGCTGCAGTGTTGGATTGTCCTTGAGCAATTCGGCGGCAAAATAGCCTGCCCAGGCGTCGCCACGCTCGGCACTTTCCCGATACCAGCCAGCCACAGTCTGCACATCCGCAGTCTTGTCACGCAGTGCCATGCGACCGAGCAGTCGACCGGCATAGGGATGTCCGTTGGCATGCGCCTTCTGGAAAAGTTCTGCGGCCCGTGTCGGGTCTTTTTGGACGCCAGCACCGTCACGATAGAGTACGCCGAGTAAGACCATTCCAAAGACATCTTCGCGGTCGGCGGATTGAGTGATGAATTTCAATGCGCGAGCATCGTCCTTCTTGACATGCTGTCCGGAGAGGTACTCGCCGCCCAGCATGTTCATTGCATAGGTGTGACCGGACTCCGCGGCACTGGCGACCATTGCCATGCCGCGATCGATGTCAGGCTTGGTGCCGAGCCCCGTGACCAGCGCCCGACCCAGCGCATATTGCGAATAGGGATCGCCACGCTTGGCGCCGGATTCGAACAGCGGGATTGCCTTGGCCGGATCGCGCTCTACCGCCGCGCCGAACTGATAGAGCCTGCCGAGCAGGTAGCTGGCGCGGACATGGCCGGCGTCGCTGGCGGCATTGAGCTCGGTGAGGGCCTCGTTGAAGTTGCCTTCGGCATAGAGCGCGCGGGCATACTGGTACTTGAACCGCGCCACCTCGGGATGCTGGTCGACGGCTGCCTTGCAGGCTGTCAGGGCCTTGGGCACGTCGATGTCGTTGGGCAGCTTGCCGTCGGCAACCGCCTGGACGTCGAGAGGCTCGGCGGCGAGCGTGTCGCATTCATTGACCGAGACGGCGACATTGATGGTGATCGGCGCCGGCGTGGCGGTCTTGACCGCCGGAACCAGCACGACGGTGCGCAACGGCTCTTTGGCGGGCGCCTTGTCGGCGGGCAGGGGGAGCGGCTTGACCTCCATGCTGTCGGTGCTGGTGTCCACCTTGGCGGCACCGGCATTGGTGTTCATCGCGACCGTCTCGGCCACCGGTTGTTCATCGTCTTCGGCACTCACCAGCTTGAGCGACGGGCGGATGCGCAGCTTGGTGATGTCTTCGGCCTTGATCAGGTCGCCTTCGGAAACGATCTTGCCGTCGACCGCAACTTGCGTCTCCGGATCGCGCTTTTCCAGGCGGAGCCAGCCGGTGGGCGCGGCGCTTGTCGAGCGCACCACCTCTTCGGGCATGGCGGCGAAGCCGGTGCCGATGTCGGATGCCATGGCGACGAGGATCGGCTTGGCCTGCTCGGGCGCTGCCGGCTTCGGCTCGTCGCCCTGCTGGATGTTGAGCGCCGGCTTGACCTGCGCCTCGGCGATGGCCTGGGCATCGACGACGACGCGGACGATGCCGCTGGCACTGCGGCCGCCATCGGTGGTGACGGTGTAGCGCACCTCGTCCTGGGTCATGTCGCCGGAGGCCGGCTTGAACATGACTTCCTCGATCCGGTCGGCTGAAATCTTGCTGTCGAGGCTGAGCTGCTCGTCGCCGAGCCAGAGCGTGCCCTGGTCGGGCAGCTTGGTGAAATTGATTGTCAGCTCGGCATTGCCGCTGGTGATGGGCGGGGAGATGCGCAGTGCCACCTCCTTGGTCGCAGGCGGAACGCGAACCTCGCGCATATCCTCAATAATCAACAGGTTCTGCCGGGTTACGAAGAAGAAGGATGAGGTGAGGCTTGAGGCGTCCCAAGGCGTCTGGCGCCCGTCGGTGCGCTTGATGACCTCGGCGCGGATGTCGCTGAGCAGCTTCCTGATCTCGACATTGGGCTTGAGCGCATAGTCGGCGAAGGTGCCGGTGAAGGGGCTGAGGCCGTTGTTGCCGTCGAGCGCCACCCGGTCGGGGGCGGTGGAATAGACGATCAGCGTGCCATCTTGTGGTGCGACAGAGGCGAGACCCTTCTTGCCTTCGACCGCGACCTTGGCCTGGCCGACATAATAGGAATTGTTGGCGAAGGGATTGTCGCGGCAGGCGTCGAGGATCGCGATCTGCAGCGAGGAGGTCTCGCGCATGTACTCGAGCAGGCTCGACATGTTGTAGGCCTGCACCTCGAGGTCGTAGGAGGTCGCAAGCGTCGCATCGACCGGAAGCATGAAATTGTGGCCACCGACCTGCACGGCGTGGCCGCTGTAATAGAACAGCGCAACGTCGCCATCGTTCAGCGTCCGGAGGAAGCCGAGGATGGTCTCCTCAAGGCCCTTCTTGTCGAGATCCTTGCCGAGCGTAACCTCGAAATTGGCGCGCTCCAGCACCTCGCGGATGCGGTCGGCGTCGTTGGCGGCATTGGGCAACTGGGCAAGGTGCTGGTAGGCAGTGTTGCCGATGACCAGTGCTGCGCGGCGGCCGGAAACACCGTCAGCCGCAAAGGCAGTGCTCAAGGCAAACAGAAGGAGGAGACCGCAGGCTGCCAAGGCACCAGTCAGTTGCGTTAAAATGCCAGCATTGCGAGCAGGCAAGCAGCCTTCGCATACCATGAACTGCTCCTTTCGGACGCGCAGTCTTTACAGGCTTGGCACGGCTTGCATTTGTTAGCGTTCAAGCATCCTCCTGACGCGGATCGGTGTCAACGTAGTCGACATAGATCAAACGGCCTATTGCCCGGCCATGCAAAGGCCCTGCGAGCAAAAGTCACCATCGCGAAATTCCGTGTTATTGTCCGCCGAGTGATCCAATACCTGAGGTGTGAAGCAATGGCCGATTGGCGCTCACGCATGGATGGAGCCAGGTCATGACGCCGGAGGACAAGACACGTATCGCGCCCGATACCGGTGTCCATCAGGGCGTGCAACTGAACGGCATCTACGAAATCGACGAGCATATTGCCACCGGCGGCATGGGCGAGGTTTATCGCGGCCATAACATCCAGACCGGCGATCCGGTGGCGATCAAGGTCGTGCTGCGCGAATTCGCCCGCGACCAGGGCATCCTGGCGCTGTTCCGCAAGGAGGCGTCGATCCTCAACCACCTCTCCAACGACGCCATCGTGCGCTATCACGTCTTCACCATCGACCCGACGATCGGCCGGCCCTACCTCGCCATGGAGTTCGTCGACGGCCAGTCGCTGGGCGAACGCATCCGCAGCGGCCCGCTCGACACGCGCGAGGCGCGCAAGATGCTGGCCCGGGTCGCCTCAGGCCTGTCGGTGGCGCATGAGGCCGGCGTCATCCACCGCGACCTGTCGCCAGACAACATCGTGCTGCCGGGCGGCAAGGTGGAAAAGACCAAGATCATCGATTTCGGCATTGCGCGCTCGGCCAATGTCGGCGGCGGTACGCTGCTCGGCGGCAGCTTCGCCGGCAAATACAGCTTCGTTTCGCCCGAACAGCTCGGGCTGTATGGCGGTGAAATTACCGACCAGTCCGACATCTACAGCCTCGGCCTGGTGCTGGCAGCGGCCTTGCGCGGCAAGCAACTCGACATGGGCGGATCGCCGGTCGAGGTGATCGAGAAGCGGCGGACCGTGCCAGATCTTTCGGGCATCGACCCGGATCTGCTGCCGTTGCTGCAATCCATGCTCCAGCCCGACCCGAGGGATCGCCCGGAAAGTGCCGCGGCGATCGTCGAATGGCTGCGCGAGACCAGTGGGGCGACGGCGCCGCCCGTCACGCTGCCCGGCGTGCCGCCGCACGACCAGGAGCAGCGCAAGCCGGCCGAGCTTGCCTGGCGGCCGCCGGGATCGGCATCGAGCGGCCAGAAGCCGTTGCCGCCGGAAGGGGTGCTGCCGCGCGACGCGCCGTGGCGCAGCGCAGGAACGACCGGCCGGCCAATGCCTGACATCAGGCAGAAGACAGCTCCCAAGGTGGCGCCGGCTGCGAATGCGCCAAAGTCGCGGCGCGGCGCGCTGGTCGGCACGGTCCTGCTGGCCGCCATGGCAGCCCTGGGTGGCGGCGCCTATTTTTCCGGGCTGCTGGACGGATTCTTGACCGGCGATGCCAGGGTTACATCGGGAGAAGAAACCGCAGGCGGCAAACTCACACCCGCGCCACCACCCAAGGAGACAGTCCCGACGCCGGTGACGCCGTCGCCTTTGCCCGAGCCGGCAACGGAGGCAAAGGCGCCAGCGCCGACTGACATCGCCAAGCCGAAACCGGCCGAGCCGGTCAAACCAGTGGCCCTGCCGGCGCCCCCGAAGGCCGCAGTCAGCGCCGCCGACTGGTTCAAGGCCTTCGACGGGGGGCCCTGCTTCTATGCCTCGGTGGCCAATGCATCGGCGCCCAGCCCCGAGGTCGAGGGGCTTGCGACCTCGAAAGCGCCGTTCGACAAGCTTGCCCGCGACTTTGCCTCGGCTTTCGGCAGCGGTCCAAAAGTCAATCCGAGGATGATCGAGCGCGAGCAGTGCCCGGTCGCCGATTTTCTCGAGGCGGTGCATCCGGACGATGGCCAGGGCCCGAGCCTGCAACTGAACAAGGACAAGCTCAAGGTCGGGGACTCGCTGCAGGGCACGCTGAGCCGGACCGGCAGCCGCAACGTCAACCTGCTGCTGATCGGCAAGGACGGCGTCGTCTACAATTTCGCCAGCCTGCTCAAGAAGTCCGGGCCCGACGCGGCGAGTTTCAGCATGAAGCTGTTCCCGCTCAACGACCAGGAAGCCACCGCACCCGAACCGCACCTGATCGTGGCGCTGGCCAGCGACAACGGCATCAAGGCGGCCGATATCAAGGATCCAGAGCTGGCATCCGACCTGTTTCCGAAAATCCGCACCGAGATCGAAGCCCAGCCGAACGCCGCCGGCGTCGCCTTCGGCTACTTCCTGTTCGACCGTTGAATTGGGCTTCAGCCCGCCTTGGGCGCCTGCTGCGGCCAGCGCTGCAGCGCCTCACGACCCGTGTCAGTCAGATCGTAAATGCCGCGATCGACGCGGACGAACCAGCCATAGACATTGTCGAGCAGGATTTTTGGCGCGCGCGGCACCGCCTGGCTCAGGTCGCGCGGCCGCCTGGGGCCGTCGACCAGTGCTGCCGCACATTTCAGCGCATCCTGGCGATAGGCCGTCATGATCGGTGCGCGAGAGCCACCGCCGGCGACCGGGTCGCCTTGGCGACGGCGATGTTCTGATACAAGGCGGGAGCGGCGCTTGGCATCGCGCCTGGGCGTGGGTGCCTCCGGGCTGAGCAGGACTTCGATACGCTCGTCATCAAAGATGCCAAGCAGGCCAAAACCCAACCGCCGGCACAGATTGCGGAACCTTTTGTCGCCCTCGCGGCCCTTGCCACGCGGCGACATGCGGGCGGCAAGCCAGATCTCGTCGGCGGCGGCGGCACGGTCGACGCCTTGCAGGATCAGCTCGAGATTGAATTGCAGCTTCAGCTCGCAGACGACGACGATGGGCGGCGCATCGCTGCTCAGCGCCAGCAGGTCGCAGCCGCCGATCTCGCCCTTGACCTCGAAGCCGAGCCCTTCGAGGAAGCGCTTCACCGGGCTATAGAGTGCCGTCTCCAGCAACGGGTTTTTCCTTAAGGCTGCCCGGGGACGGGCTGACGAATCATGGCCACCATTGTGCCGATACACCTGGCATAGTCGAGCAATGGCAGGAGCCCGGGTGGCATAGATTGATCAGTTAAGAACTTTGAGGGATAGTCGCCGTGTTGGTTCAGGAGCCTCGGGCGTATGCGTACACCGGTTGCCAGCCAGATCAGGAAGCGCAGGGCCGTCTCCGACGCGCTCGGCCGCCACAAGGTATTCGTCAGCTCCAGGCTGTTTCGCGGCGACGGGCAGACCGTTTCGCGGGTGCTTGTCTCGGGCCAATATTATGACGTCAACGACGCCTTGCTCGGCAGGCTGATGGCGGGTGCAACCCCCAGGGAGCTTGAGCTGGAGCCCGCGCCCGACGATGCGGCGCGCTAGGCCGGGATGGCAGCGGAAAAGCTTCGCACCTACCGGCAAAAGCGCGATTTCTCCAAGACGCGCGAGCCGCGCGGCGTCGAGCAGGCCGACGAAGGCAACCGCTTCGTCGTGCACAAGCATCATGCCACCGCCGACCACTACGATCTTCGCCTCGAACTCGACGGCGTGCTCAAGAGCTGGGCCGTACCGCGCGGGCCGTCGCTCAATCCGGCCGACAAGCGCCTTGCCGTGGAGACCGAAGACCACCCGCTCGATTACATCGACTTCGAGGGACTGATCCCGGAAGGCGAGTATGGCGGCGGGCCGATGATCGTCTGGGACGCAGGCGTATGGGCGCCGATGGAGGACGCGCGGACGTCGCTGGAAAAGGGTGCGTTCAAGTTCCGGCTGTGGGGCGAAAAGCTCAAGGGCGGCTGGATGCTGGCACGGCTGAAGCCGAAACCGGGCGAGGACAAGCGCAACTGGCTGCTGTTCAAGGAACACGATCCGGCGGCCGACGAGACGACTGACATTCTCGAAACGCGGCCCGAAAGCGTGAAGTCGGGGCGGCGCATCGAGGAATTGGCCGCGCCGCCGAAAACGCCGCCATCGAAACCCGGAGACCTCAAGCCCGGCAAGCTTGCCGGGGCGGTACGGGCGCCGATGCCGGTACGGATCGAGCCACAATTGGCCACCGCAGCACCCAAGCCGCCATCGGGCGAGGGGTGGCTTCACGAGATCAAGTTCGACGGCTATCGCACCATGGTGCATCTCGAAGGCGGTTCTGCCAGGCTGATCACCCGCAGCGGCATCGACTGGACGAAACGTTACGGCAAGCTCGCGGCGGCGTTTCGCAACCTGCCATGCAGCGATGCCGTCATCGATGGCGAGATCGTCGTGCTCGACGACAAGGGCATCAGCCGCTTTGCCGCCCTGCAGGACGCGCTGGCCAGCGGCCACGACGAACTGCTGGTGTTTTACGCATTCGATCTTGTCCACCTCAATGGCTGGGACCTGACAAACACCGAACTCAACAAACGCAAGAGCCTGCTGGAGACGCTGCTTGCCGGCCACGTCCACGCGCAGTCAGCTCTGCAGCTCAGCGGGCACGTCGAGGGCGACGGCCAGGCGCTGTACGACCAGGCAACCGAGATGGGGCTCGAAGGCGTCGTATCGAAACGGATTGCGGCGCACTACACCCCCGGGCGCTCGCACAGCTGGACCAAGACAAAGGCGCTGGACAAGGACGACTTCGTCATCGCCGGCTACACCACCTCGCAAGCCGCCGAGGGCCTGGCGGCCCTCGCGCTCGGCGAATGGGTCGATGGCGAGCTGCACTATCGCGGCAAGGTTGGAACCGGCTTCGACGCCGAGACGTTGCAGTCACTGCTGCACCGGCTGGAAGGCCTGCGCGAGGGTGCGGCGAAGCTTGATGGCGCGCCAAAGGAGGTCATCGCAGTGCGGCCCGTGCTCAACGCCCATGTCCACTTTGCCAATCGCACCGCCGACAATGCGTTGCGTCATGCGGTGTTCAAGGGGCTGCGCGAGGCCGAGCTTTCGGAGGCGCCGCAGGCTCCGCGCAAGCGGCTGATCACCGACACGGACCTCGCCAGCATCTCAATCACCAATCCGACGCGCCGGGTTCTTGGCAAGTCCGGGCCGACCAAGCTCGACGTCGCTGTCTACTATGCCGCCGTCGGCGATTTCATGCTGCCGCATATCATGGGGCGGCCGGTGTCGCTGTTTCGCTGTCCGACCGGCCAACCGAAGGACTGCTTCTTTCAACGCCATGCCTTCAAGGGCATGCCGGCGACGATCGCTTCCTTCGAGACCAAGAATTCGGACGACGAGAGCAAGACCTACATTTCGGTCGAGGATGCCAAGGGCTATCTCGCGCTGGCGCAGTTCGGCGTCGTCGAGTTCCACGTCTGGGGCGCGCAACGCAAGCGCCTGGACAAGCCGGATCGAGTCGTCTTCGACCTCGATCCGGGCGAGGGGATCGGCTGGCGCGAGGTCGTCGAGGCCGCCGTGCATGTTCGCGACGAGCTAACGAAGATGGGCCTCGTCCCTTACGTGAAGACCTCGGGCGGCAGCGGCATCCATGTCGTCGTACCGACGACCGGCAAGCTCGGCTGGAAGCAGTTCCATCAGGCGAGCAGCGAAATCTCGTCCCAAATCGCCAAGACCGCGCCCGACACCTTCACGACGGTGATGGGCAAGGACAACCGGAAGAAGCGCATCTTCATCGACTTCCACCGCAACGCGCGCAGCGCCACCGCGGCAGCCCCTTACAGTCTCCGCGCCCGCACCAACATGCCGGCGTCGACCCCACTCAGTTGGCCAGATCTCGAGTCCATCGACGCTCCGGCCGATTTGAACTATTCTTCGCTTCCCGGACTTGTGGCCAGGTCGGGCGATCCTTGGGCGGACATAGCAGATCATGCCAAGGACTTGCCGGCCGAGGTCATTGCCAAGAGTAAGTCTTGACCAAGAGTATGTCTTGAATTGTGTCGCGTAGGAGACAAGCATGGCACCAAGGGCAAGTTGGAAGGGGTATCTGAAACTCAGCCTGGTTAGCTGCCCGGTACGGTTGTACCCGGCGACCAGCACGAGCGAACGCATCAGCTTCAATCAGCTGCACAAGGACACGCACAACCGGATCAACATGAAACCCGTCGATCCGGAACTCGGCCTTGTCGAGCGCTCCGACCTCGTCAAGGGCTACGAGTACGAAGACAAAAGATATGTCGTCATCGACGAAGCCGACATCGACAGCGTCAAGATCGAATCCAACCACACGATGAACATCGAGGCCTTCGTCGATGAAGATTCCGTCGATGTGATCTACCAGGATGCGCCTTATTATCTGGCGCCCGATGGCGCGATGGCCGAGGAAACGTTCGCCGTGCTGCGCGAAGCGCTGCGCAAGTCGGGCAAGCTCGCCATCGCCCGTCTCGTCCTGTCGAGCCGCGAACGCGTCGTAACCATCGGCTCGCGCGAAAACGGCATGTTCGTGTGCACCTTGCGCAATCCGAGCGAAGTGCGCGGAACATCGGAGTATTTCGGCAATATCCCAGCCGGCAATCCGGATCCCGAAATGCTTGAACTTGCCGAAGCGCTAATCAAGCAGAAGCTGACGACGTTCAATCCGAAGAACTACGAGGACCGCTACGAAATCGCCTTGATGAAGATGATCAAAGAGAAGCTGAAGGGGCACAAGCCGATCATCGCGGCAGCACCCGAGCGCGGCAATGTCATCAACCTGATGGATGCGCTGAAGGCCAGCCTCGGCCAGGCCAAACCGCCAGCCAAGAGCAAGACCAAGGCCGAACCGGCAGAGAAGCCCGCGGCCAAGCTTGCGGCCGTTGGCGGCGGCAAAGCCCTGAAAGGCAAGAAGTGACGGCACTTTCGGGCAGGATATTCGGCCTGGTCGGTGCGCTTGCCGCGTTTCCCAGGCGGCTCGCCGTGCGCGAGGTCGCTCGCCAGGGCGGTGAGTTGCAGCACGGGGTAACGCGCCGCACGACGCATGTCGTGCTCGGCCGGACGTTGCTCGGGAAACTCGACGAGGCGCAGTTGGAAGCGCGGATCAACGCTGCGTTCGCATCGGGCCGTCCGGTGCTCAGCGAGAACGGTTTTCTCAGGGCGCTTGATCTGCTGGACAAGGTCGAGGGCGCCGAAATGACCCGGCAGTCGCTGATCGAGCAGTCGCGCATCGATCCCAAGGCCTTCGACTTCCTGTCGCTGTTCGACGCCTTCGAAAGCGACAGCGAACCTTATGCGTTCCGTGACCTGATCCTCGCCAGGAAGTATGCCGGCCTTCTGGCGGGTGGCGCGACCTGGAGCGCCATTGCCAGGTCGGTTCGCCGATCGGGCGCGGTGGCATCGCTGAGCGCGATGTCACTTCATGCCGACGGCAAGGACTCGATCTACGCCCGTCTTGGCGAGGATTTCGCCGAGCTTGACGGCCAGCGGCTCTTGCCGCTGGAACGCACCAGTGATGCCGAGCTGGAGGATATGTTCGGACGCGCAGAGGAGGCCGAGGAGGGCGGCCGCTTCACCGAGGCGGCAGCGCTTTACGCACGCTGCCTGGCGGCCGATCCGAGCGACAGCGTCGCCGCGTTCAACCGAGCGAACAGCCTGCGCGCCGCCGGCCACAGCCAGGAGGCGATGCAGACCTATCTCAGGGCGGTCAAGCTCGACCCGAAATTCGTCGAGGCCTGGTTCAACCTCGGTGGGCTGTTTGCCGCCGAGGGCAAGGTGCATACCGCACGGCGCCACCTCAAGAAGGCGGTGGCGCTCGACCCATCTTATGCCGACGCGATTTTCAACCTCGCCAACCTCGAATATGAGGCCGGCGACCTGGCCGAAGCCAGGCGCTGGTGGTCGCACTATCTCGAGCTGGACAACACGTCCGAATGGGCCAGGACCGCTGCCAAGGGCATCCAGTATGCCGATCTGCATCTCAGGGAACGGACGGCAAGCTAGATGGCGGTGAATTTTCTCTTCGATGGGCCGGAAGATGCGGCTGTTACCGTGCTTTTGGCACATGGCGCGGGCGCGCCGATGGATTCTGCGTCGATGACGGCCGCGGCGAATGCACTTGCCAAGGCTGGGCTTCGCGTGGCGCGTTTTGAGTTCGGCTACATGGCGGCGCGGCGTAGCGAAGCCGGGCGCAAGCCGCCGCCAAGGGCTGAGACGCTGAACCCCGAATACAAGGCAGCGGTCGAACAGCTTGGCGCCAAGGGACCACTGATCATCGGCGGCAAGTCGATGGGTGGGCGCGTCGCCAGCATGATCGCCGACGAGCTGCATGCGTCGGGAACGATCGTAGGGCTTCTGTGCCTGGGCTATCCGTTCCACCCGCCTGCCAAGCCGACACAGCTGCGCACCAAGCATCTTGCGGCGCTCAAGACGCCGACACTGATCGTGCAAGGTACGCGCGACGAGTTCGGCACGGTCGAGCAGGTTCCCAACTACGAGCTGTCGGACAGCATAGAAGTCCTGTGGCTCCAAGATGGCGACCATGATCTCAAGCCGCGCAAAAGCATTTCCGGCTTCTCCGCCGCCGACCATCTGAAAACGCTGGGCGAAGCGGTTGCTGCCTGGTCGGCCCGGCTGACCTAACTATCCGGATGAAGATCGCCACCTTCAACATCAACAACGTCAACCGCCGGCTCGCAAACCTGCTGGCGTGGCTGAAGGAGGCAAAACCCGATGTGGTGTGCCTGCAGGAGTTGAAGGCAGCGGAAAGGCAGTTGCCGAAATCGACCATCGAAGCCGCCGGATATGGCGCGGTGTGGCTAGGACAGTCGACCTGGAACGGCGTGGCGATCCTTGCCCGTGGGGCTGAGCCGATCCCGACCAGGATGGAATTGCCTGGTGATCCCGACGACAGCCAGAGCCGCTACATCGAGGCGGCGGTGAATGGTGTGCTGATCGCCTCGCTCTATGCGCCGAACGGCAATCCGCAACCGGGGCCGAAATTCGACTACAAGCTCGCTTGGCACGCGCGGCTCAACGCACATGCGGCGACGCTGCTCGCGGCTGATGTTCCGGTGGTGCTGGCGGGCGACTTCAACATCGCGCCGGATGCCCGCGACGTTTACGCAACAACGTCCTACGACGACAACGCGCTCGTCCAGCCTGAAAGCCGTGCTGCCTTCCGGCAATTGCTCGACCAGGGTTGGACCGACGCCATCCGCAAGAGGTTTCCCACCGAGACGGTCTACAGCTTCTGGGACTACCGGCGAAATCGCTGGCCACGTGACGCCGGCCTGCGTCTCGACCACCTGTTGCTCAGCAAGAAGATGGCCAAGCGCCTCACCGGTGCGGGTGTGGATCGCGGCATGCGCGGACGCGACGACGCAAGCGATCACGCGCCAGTGTGGATCAGCACGAAATAGCCGGCTCGCGGCTACTTCGTGATATCTCAATTTTTAGGAGGTGAACCCGTCCGCTGATCGCTCAAACCTGGCGCCAGTCGAATTTCAGCTCCTCGCGAAAGGCGAAACGCACGATATGATCGACCACCACCTGTTCCATGCGCGGCAGGTCTTCAGCCTCGACATCGACAGTCAGTGTGCGGTCGTCGGCCCGCAGGTCGACGATGCGGCCTTCGCCAAGGTCAATGCGCCCTTGGGTAGGTGAAAAGTCGACGGCGAACTTGTGGCTCCAGTGCTTGCAGAGCTGCTGCAGGTATCGGCTGGCGTGTTCGGTTGCGACCGATGCTGTTGATTTCGGCATGATGTCCTCGGAATGATTGTCGCCTGTGCGCGACAAGGCAGAAGTAGTCTCGCGATTCCGTCAAAAATGCGAGGCCAGGGCGATGTGCATGGCAAGGTGGGCTCTGCCCGCTACGCCTTGCACGTCGGAGGGCGAAGGGAAATCCGGCAGAACAACCCGATGCTTAGAGCCAGTGTCTGTTCCCGAGATCTGGCGCTCGCCTTGCAACGACAGGCTGTTCGCCGTCAATGAAGGGAAGGGCGGGATGGCGAGGAGTCTTGCCGAAGATGGGCGTACTCGACGCGGTTGCGTCCATTTTCCTTGGCCGCCTGCATCTGGCGATCGGCGGTAAGGAGGAGCTCGTCGGCGGTCGCATCCGTGTCGAACAGGACGGCGCCAACGCTGACGGTCAAGGGCCAGTTCAGTCCGCCTGCGACAGGTTCGAAGCTCGCTTCGGCAACCGCATGCCGGATACGCTCGGCCACCTTCTCGGCATTCGCCTTGGAGGCACCGGGGAGATAAACGGAGAATTCGTCACCGCCGATGCGCCCGACCAGATCGCCGCTTCGCACGGAAGCGCGGATGATTTCGGCGATCGCGCTCAGCGCCTGGTTGCCAGCGCCATAGCCGATCTGTTCGTTGAGCCGCCTGAGGTGATCGATGTCGATCACCAGCAGCGCGCCCGGCCGCCTTCCTGCCGAGGCCGTGGCGATGACGTTGATTGCCGCCGTGAACAACGGGCCGGTCAGGCATGACGTCAGGCTGTCATGTGCCAGCTCATGGGCATATTTCTGCTTCAGCGAGGCATTTTCCGTAAGGCTCAGGCCCAGCAAGACAAGCAGAGGCGCGATGAAGAGTAGTGGTACGATGAAAGCGTTGACAGCATCGTGCCATAGCATCTCGGCATCCGCACCGGCGAAGACAAGCACACGGAAGCCCAGCCCGACAAGCAAGAACAAAAGCGCGCCAGCCAGCGTCAGGAGCGCAACCTGACCCCATCTGCGATTTGTCAATGCGATAAGCCTGTCTAACATTCGCGCGCAGCCGGAAATCTATCTGAGGATTTGGACCTCACCCGGCATATCTACGCAATGCGCGCAGGGACAGGCGCTTTGACCGCATGGCCACAGTTACGAAACGTTGTGGTTAAGGGAATACTAAAGGAAGGCAATCAAACTTACGAATGCGTCGCCGGAATCTAGCCCGACGTAGCAGCTTTCCGGACATCACGGACACTGGCGGAGGGAGTGGGATTCGAACCCACGGTGAGTTGCCCCACGCCGGTTTTCAAGACCGGTGCCTTAAACCGCTCGGCCATCCCTCCAGACCATTGCATCCTGTGCCATTTGCATACCCCGACATGAACGGGAAGGCAGGCGCGCGGGACTTGCAACCATCTGGTCACGAGAGCCGCGTTTATAGCTTTCCTTGGCGTGGCGTCAACGGCGCCCGAGACATCTTTCCGCTCAATCGACGGCGCTGGCGCCGAGCTATCGGCCGGTTGATAAGCCATCGCATCCACGTAGCAAGCGCCTGGGGGGCAATTGCTGGTCAGGCGCGCGCACTCCGCCGCAATTACGCCACAATCTCGCCCGTTTCGGACCACAGTCGATTAATAGGCTGGCAAGCATTAGCTGCGCACATAGGGGACTGGGGATACGTGCGCGAGCTAACTCCACTTATGCGTGACGGCGCTGCGATCGTTTAGCCGCGCCGGAGTAGACTGGCAGGGGACTTCACGACAATGCAGAACTCGACGCGGACGCGTTTTGGGCGCGCAGCCACGGTCAGCATTCTCGCTGCAACGGCGGTTTTCATTGCCGGCTGCGCTTCCCAGAAGCCAACGTCCGTCGCCGGCAAGAAACGCTCCAAGGAATATTTCGCCGAGTCCGAATATGGCGTGAAGGCGAGCCCACGGGTAACGACAGCGATGTCGAACCTGCCGCGCGGCGGCGGCCGCGACCAGACTGGCAAGCCCTATAAGGTGCGCGGCAAGTGGTACTACCCGAAAGAAGATCGGAACTACGCCGCGATGGGCCCAGCCTCATGGTACGGTGATGCCTTCCATGGCCGGCTGACCGCCAATGGCGAAATCTACGATATGACGCATCTGACGGCGGCCCATCCGACGATGCCGCTGCCCAGCTATGCACGCGTCACCAACACCAAGAACGGCTCTTCGGTGATCGTGCGCATCAACGATCGTGGGCCATATTCGAACAATCGCGTCATCGATCTCTCCAAGCGCGCCGCTGAGATGCTCGACTACGCCCATAGCGGCACGGCCAATGTGAAGGTCGAATATGTCGGCCGTGCACCGCTCGATGGCCGAGACGACCAGTATCTGCTTGCTTCCTACCGTCCGGGCAAGGGCATGGGCGATCCGAGCAATGACGGCCTGCCGACAGGCGTGATGATTGCCATGAACGGACCGACGCCGAGCGCTGCCGTGGGGCAGGCGGCTGCCTTCCCGGGTACCATGACCAACGCAGCGCCTGCCGCAATCCAGCAGGCCAGCGCTCAGTCCAATACGCTTGCGGCACAAGCCGTCCAGTTCGAACAACCTGCCATGGCAGCGCAAAGCCAGGGCATCATCGACGTCGTGCTGCCGGATTTCGGGCCGATCGCGCCTGAACGTCCGGATGGCATGATGGTTCCGCAGACCCGCGTGGCGCTCGCCACCATGGGCTATGCGAGCGAAAGCGAGAGCGCTGCGACCAGGGCTTTCAACGCCCTGTCGGGTAAATCGATGACGTCGAGCGACATCGTCGATTCCTGGAAACGCCTCAACCCGGGACCGCGTGCCCAGCAAGAGCCGGATGCCTACGTCGCGGCCGGCACCTTTGAGGACAGCGCGGAAGCCCAGCGTGTCGCCAAGGCGCTGTCCGCCTATGGCCGCACCCTGGTCGAGCAGTCCGACTTCGAAGGCAAGACCTGGTACTCGGTCGACCTCTATCCCGATGGCAAGACCTCGATCGACGCGATGCTGAAGGCTGCCTGGTCGCACGGCGCGCCCGACGCCTTCGCGGTTCACGACTAAGGCACGAACTCGCGAACGAGGACCTGTGGCTATCTGCCCGGCCACGGTTGATCCGGTCGCTCGAAGACTGATAGGTTCAAGGCGCTCGACCGGAATACGGGGCCGAACGGGGCAGTGCTTTCCATGATCTCCAGACTATCGACGCCGCTCAAGCTCTTGATCGGACTGCTAGCGGCGCTTGCCATCGTCGGGCAGGCGCAGGCGCAGCTTTTCGAAACCAAGGCAACCCAAGCCTACATGATCGATGCCGAGACCGGCACGGTGCTGTTTTCGAAAGAGCCTGACAAACCGATGGCGCCGGCATCGCTCGCCAAGCTGATGACGATGGAGGTGGTGTTCAACGCCATCAAATCCGGCCGCTACAAGCTCGACGACACTTTTGCGGTGAGCGAAAATGCCTGGCGCACCGGTGGCGCGGCATCGCGTGCCTCAACGATGTTTGCCGCGGTCAAGTCGCAGATCCGCATCGAAGACCTGATCCAGGGCGTCACCGTCCAGCTCGCCAATGACGGCTGCATCGTGCTTGCCGAAGGCATGGCCGGCTCGGAGGCCAATTTTGCGCTGCAGATGACCGAGCGTGCCCGCGAGATCGGCCTGGAGAAGTCGACATTCGTCAATTCGACCGGTCTGCCGGCACCCGGCCAGACAACCACGGTGCGCGAGCTCGCCGAGCTCGGCCTGCACATCTGGCGCACCTATCCCGAGTTCTACCGCTACTACAGCCTGCCGGAGTTCAACTGGAACAAGATCCTGCAGCGCAACCGCAATCCGCTCATCACCATGGACATCGGCGCCGACGGCATGGCTGCCGGCTTCACTGAAGGCGAGGGCTTTGCCATCGTCGGCTCGGTCAACCGCGAGGGCAGGCGGCTGTTTGCCGCCATGGCGGGTCTTGCCAGCGACCGCGAGCGTTCGGAAGAAGCACGCAAGCTGCTCGACTGGGGCATGCGCTCGTTCGAGAAGTCGGAGATCTTTGCCGCCAACGAGCCGGTGGGCGAGGCGCAGGTGTTTGGCGGCACCAGGTCGCATGTCGCCCTGGTGGCCCAGAAGCCGATCTCGCTGTTCCTGCCGATCACCAATCGCGAGCGCCTCGTCGCCCGCATCGTCTATGATGGTCCGGTGGCAGCACCGATTGCCAAGGGAACGCCGATCGGCTCCCTCAAGGTCTGGATCGGCGACACGCTGAGCCAGGAAACCCCGCTCTATGCCGCAGAGGCGGTCGAAGTCGGCTCGCTGCAAAGCCGCGCCCTCGACGCGGTCAAGGAACTCGCGGTCGGCTGGCTCAGATAGTTCAGGTGGACCTTTGCGGCTCTCGACGCTAGAGCTTCGGCACCTACATTAAGATATGCCGTGAGGCCGTTCGTACGGCATAACTCGCGTTGCAGCGGACAGAAGGGCATTGGATTGGCGCGCGGCTTCTTCATCACATTCGAAGGCGGCGAGGGCGCAGGCAAGTCGACACAGATCGAGCGCCTGGCCAGCAAGCTGCGCGACAAGCGCTACGACATCGTCGTGACGCGCGAGCCCGGCGGCTCGCCTGGTGCGGAAGCGGTGCGGCACGTGCTGTTGTCGGGTGCTGCCGAGCCGTTCGGGCCGGAAATGGAAGCGCTCTTGTTTGCCGCCGCACGTTCCGACCACGTCGAGCAGGTGATCCGTCCGGCCGTCGAACGCGGCGCCATCGTACTGTGCGATCGCTTTCTCGATTCGTCGCGCGTCTACCAGGGGGTAACAGGCGATCTCGATCCGGATTTCATGGCTGCGGTCGAGCGGGTGGCGATCAACGGCATGATGCCAGACATGACGCTGATCCTCGATCTCGACCCGACCGAAGGCTTGCGGCGCGCGACCGCCAGGCGCGGACAGGATGTCGCCGACCGCTTCGAAAAGGAGACGGTCGACATCCACCAGCGCCGGCGCGAAGCCTATCTGGCTATCGCCGAGAACGAACCGGAGCGATGCGTCCTGATCGATGCATCGAAGGACCAGGAAGAGGTCGAGCATTCGATCACCGACGCCGTGTTCGCGGCCCTTGAGGCCCGCGCCACGGCCGGCAGCCGGGCGAGGGCCGACGCCTGATGTTCGAGCGCCTCGCCCCCGAACAGCACGACACGCTCGACGGCGTACCTGAGCCCGCCGAAAACCCGCGCCTTTTCGGCCACGAGCAGGCGATCGCAATGCTGACCGCAGCCTACCGCTCGGGGAAGCTTCCGCATGCGCTGATCCTCGCCGGACCGGTCGGCATCGGCAAGGCGACGCTCGCCTTCCACCTCGCCCACCATTTGCTGCGGTATCCTGACTATCGCAACGCACCGGAAGAGCTGGCCGATCCGGACCCAAGGTCGGGACTGTTCCGCCAGGTCGCCACCGGCGCCCATCCGTCCGTGCTGCACCTGACGCGGCCGCAGAACGACAAGACCAAGGGTTTCAAGTCGGTCGTCACCGTCGACGAGATCCGAAAGGTGTCGCGTTTCCTGTCGATGACCTCGCATGATGGCGCCTACCGTGTCGTCATCGTCGATCCGGCCGACGACATGAACACCAATGCCGCCAATGCGCTGCTGAAGAACCTCGAGGAGCCGCCGGCGCGCACGCTGTTCATCCTGATCGTCCATGCACCCGGAAGCCTTTTGCCGACGATCCGTTCGCGCTGCCAGACGATCCGGCTGACCCCGCTCGACGACGGCGCCCTGTTGTCTGCACTTGCCGGTACCGATCAACCGGCGCCGGATGAGCCCGAAGCACGCGCAGCACTGGTGCAGCGGGCAGGGGGCAGCGCCCGCGCCGCGATCCTGCTCACCCAGTATGGCGGGCTGGAGATCGCCGACGCGCTCGACAAGATCGTGCAGTCGGGACGCAATGACATAGCCGCCGCGTACAGGCTTGCCGATGCGGTGGCGGGCAGGGACAACACGATCCAGTTCGACGTCTTCAACCGCCGCGCGCTCGACCTTTTGTCCGACACGGCAACCGAGGCCGCCCGCAACTCGGATCTTTCGCGGGCCAACGTCTTGTCCGATGCTTGGCACGACGCGCAAAACGCGATATCCGAGACCGAGACCTACAATCTCGACAAGAAACAGCACGTCCTGGCCATGATCGACCGCTTGAATGCCGCATTGCGAATGTGACGCTCGTCCGAGCCGGATGGCAAACGCCATGCCGATGCGCTATCTGACCGCGACCCTTTCAATCCGACATTCATGACGGCCCATCCATGTCCCGCGAAAAATTCTACATCACGACCGCGATCTCCTACCCGAACGGCAAGCCGCATATCGGCCATGCCTACGAGCTGATCGCCACCGACGCGCTCGCCCGCTTCCAGCGCCATGACGGCAAGGATGTGTTCTTCCTTACCGGCACTGACGAGCACGGCATCAAAATGCTGCAGACGGCCAATCGCGAGGGCATTTCAGCGCGCGAGCTGGCTGATCGCAATTCGAATGAATTCAAGAAGATGGCAACACTTCTGAATGCGTCGAACGATGATTTCATCCGCACCACCGAAGAGCGCCACTACGCCGCCTCCCAGGCAATCTGGACAGCGATGGCGGAGAAGGGCGACATCTACAAGAGCAGCTATGCCGGCTGGTACTCGGTGCGCGACGAAGCCTATTACGGCGAGGAAGAGACTGAAGTCCGCCCTGACAACATTCGCTACGGCCCGCAGGGCACGCCGGTCGAATGGGTCGAGGAAGAGAGCTACTTCTTCCGCCTGTCGGCCTATCAGGATAAGCTGCTGGCGCTGTACGACACCCAGCCAGACTTCATCGGCCCCAACGAGCGCCGCAACGAGGTGGCAAGCTTCGTCCGCTCGGGCCTGAAGGACCTGTCGATCTCGCGCACCACCTTCGACTGGGGCGTGCCGGTGCCCGGCGACGACAAGCATGTGATGTATGTCTGGGTCGACGCGCTGACCAACTACATCACAGCCCTTGGCTATCCCGACACCAGCGCCGAGAATTGGGCCTACTGGCCCGCCGTGCACATCATCGGCAAGGACATCGTGCGCTTCCACGCCGTCTACTGGCCGGCGTTCCTGATGTCAGCCGGCATAGAATTGCCAAAGCGCGTGTTCGGCCACGGCTTCCTGTTCAACCGCGGCGAGAAGATGTCGAAATCGCTCGGCAACGTCGTCGATCCGTTCACCATGGTCGAGCATTACGGCCTCGACCAGGTGCGCTATTTCCTGTTGCGCGAGGTGCCGTTCGGCCAGGACGGCAGCTACAGCCATGAGGCGATCGTCAACCGCACCAACGCGGACCTCGCCAACGATCTCGGCAATCTGGCGCAGCGCTCGCTGTCGATGATCGCCAAGAACTGCAATGGTGTCGTGCCGCAGCGCGGCGAACTGGCCGACGCCGACAAGGCGATCCTGGATCAGGCAACCGCAGCTCTGGTGACCGCGCGCAAGGCCATGGCGGAGCAGGGCATCCACCACGCCCTTGCCGCGATCTTCGCCGTCGTTGCCGAGGCCAACCGCTATTTCGCCGCACAGGAGCCCTGGGCGCTGAAGAAGACCGATCCGGCGCGCATGGAAACGGTGCTGTGGACCACCGCCGAGGTGATCCGCCGCGTCGGCATCATGTGCCAGCCGTTCATTCCGGCCTCGGCGGCGAAGTTGCTCGACCTGCTTGCCATCACCGACCGGGACTTCGTCCATGTCGACGCCGCGCATGCGCTGGTCCCCGGCGCGGCTTTGCCGGCACCGCAGCCGGTGTTCCCGCGCTATCTCGAACAGGCGACGGAAAGCTGAGGCCGGCAGAAATGTTGGTAGACAGTCACTGCCATCTCGATTTTCCCGATTTCGCCGAGGAGCGCGCGCAGATCATCGCGCGCGCCAAGGCGGCCGGGGTCGAGCCCATGGTCACCATCTCGACGCGCGTGAAGCGCTTCGAACAAATCCTTGCGATCGCTGAGGAATTCGACGAGGTTTTCTGCTCCGTCGGCACCCATCCGCACAACGCCGCCGAAGAGCTCGACATAACCACGGCCGATCTGGTCAGGCTGGCTGCGCACCCGAAAGTGGTGGCGATCGGCGAGGCCGGCCTCGACTATTTCTACGACAAGGCGCCGCGTGATGCACAGGCCCAGGGCCTGCGCGTCCATATCGCGGCGTCCCGCGAAACCGGATTGCCGCTGGTCATCCATGCCCGCAACGCCGACGACGACATGGCTGATATCCTCAGGGACGAAATGGGGAAGGGCGCATTCCCCTTCATCCTGCACTGCTTCTCCTCGGGTGCCGAGCTTGCACGCATCGGCGTCGAGCTTGGCGGCTATGTCTCATTCTCCGGTATTTTGACGTTCAAGAACTCGGCCGAGCTACGCGAGATCGCCAAGGACGTGCCGCGCGACCGCCTGCTGGTCGAAACAGACGCGCCGTACCTTGCGCCGCCGCCGCATCGCGGCCAGCGCAACGAACCGGCATTCGTGGCGCACACGGCCGCCGTGCTCGCCGAGACGATCGGCACAAACGCTGCTGAAATCGCCGATATCACCACAGCCAACTTCTTCCGGCTGTTCACCAAGATGCCGAGGCCAGCCTGACGCCATGGCCGACGTGCTGCGCCTCACCATTCTGGGCTGCGGCTCGTCGCCGGGCACACCGCGCATCACCGGCGACTGGGGCGCCTGCGACCCCAAAAATCCGAAGAACAGGCGCACGCGCGCGGCCGCCATGGTCGAGCGCATTTCCGACACCGGCGTCACGCGCGTCGTCATCGACACCGGGCCGGATTTTCGCGCCCAGATGCTGGCCGCCGGGGTCCGGCACATCGACGCCGTTGTCTACACGCACCCACATGCCGACCATATCCACGGTATCGACGACCTCAGGGGCTATGTGCTCGAGCGCGGCAGCCTGATCGACATCCACGCCGACCAGTTCACGCTGGAGCGCCTGACGCAAGCCTTCGGCTACTGCATCGAAACCCCGCCGGGAAGCTCGTATCCGCCGATCGTGCGGCCACACATCATCGCGCACGATCAGCCGTTTGTCGTAACGGGAGAGGGGGGTGCCCTCACCTTTCTGCCGCTGCCGCAGATCCATGGCGACATCGTTTCACTCGGATTTCGCGTCGGCCCGCTGGCCTATTGCTCCGATGTCAGCGACTTCCCTGCGGCCACGGCTGCACTGATGACCGGCCTTGAGCTGCTGGTCGTTGACGCGTTGCAGCACAGGCCGCATGTCAGCCATCTGTCGTTGTCGGAAGCGCTGGAGTGGATAAACAGGCTAAAGCCGAGCAAGGCCGTGCTGACGCATATGCATGTGCCGCTGGACTACGCTGCCGTCATGGACGCGACGCCGGCGCATGTCGAGCCTGCCTATGACGGCATGATCATCGAAATGTCTTATCCGTCAGATTGATAAGACGACTGCTTGATGCAGTCAGGCATCAATGCTTGTCTCGCGACGACCACAGATTCCAGCCGTAGCTTCAGCGTCCGAGGACTGGCTCGCGCCAATGCATGCTTCGCACCATTGATGTGCAAGCGCGCCATTGCCACGGGGCGGAAGAGCCGATCTGCTGGGCAGGCCTGCAGACTTGCTCGATGGCCAAACGGCGTTGCGGTGTATCGTATAAGTTCCATAATCTATCTTATGCGACTTTCTGATGTAGGGGCTATTTAGTAATGCGACAGTTGGGCCAGTTAGAGATGCGGCAGTCTCGCCTCTCGACGTTCTGGTCAATGCCAACGTTAGGAGCAAGGATGACGACCTCCAGCCTGGTCGAGACCATGAGCGGTCGGAGTCGTCATGTCCTGTTTGATCACCATGTCGCAGAAAGAATTGCATCGCCTCGGAGTCATTCAGAAGATCCGTGATCAGCGCTTGAGCGTCGTCCAGGCCGCTGAGCTGCTTGGGCTCAGCCGAAGTCAGATGCACAGGCTGCTGCAGGCCTATGACCATTCCGGTGCGGCCGGCCTGGTTTCGAAGACGCGCGGCCGGCCGAGCAACCGGCGCCACAGCGAGGAGTTTCGCAATGCGGCGCTGGATCTCATCCGCGAACGTTATCTGGATTTCGGTCCGACGCTGGCGCGCGAGAAGTTGATCGAACTGCATCATATTTCGGTGGCGAAGGAAACGCTGCGTCAATGGATGACCGAGGCCGGTATCTGGGTCTCGCGCCGGGAACGCAAGAAGCGGGTTTTCCAGCCCCGTGGCCGGCGCGATTGTTTCGGCGAGCTCGTTCAGATCGATGGGTCGCATCACTGGTGGTTCGAGAACCGCGGCCCCAAATGCGCTCTGCTTGTCTATATCGATGACGCCACCGGCAAATTGCTGCATCTGCGGTTCGCTGGGTCAGAGAACACGTTCGACTACCTGCATGCGACAAAGGCCTATCTGCAGCAATGGGGCAAACCTCTGGCCTTCTACAGCGACAAGCATGGTGTTTTCCGTAGCACGCATGCGTCGGAGAAAGATCGGACGAGCGGCCTGACGCAGTTCGGCCGGGCGCTTTATGAACTCAACATCGACATCATCTGCGCCAACACCCCGCAGGCCAAAGGTCGCGTGGAACGCGCCAACCAGACGCTGCAGGATCGGTTGGTGAAGGAGTTGCGGCTGCGTGGTATCGATACCATCGCGGCCGCCAACGCTTATGCGTCAGAATTCATTGCGGATTTCAATTCCCGCTTTGGCAAGCCGCCACGCAATCCAAAGGACATGCATCGGCCATTGGCTGATCAGGAGAACCTTGACGGCGCCATGTGCCGGAAGGAAGTCCGTACTCTGTCGCAATCCCTGACGCTGCGCTACGACAAGGTGCTGTTCATCCTTGAGCCGACCGGTCTTTCCAGGTCCCTGGCGGGTAAGAAGGTCGTCGTTTGCGACTATCCGGACGGCCGCCTCGAAGTCATGCACGAGAGCTTTGCCCTGCCCTACAGAACCTTTGACACCTTGCGATCAGTTCACAGGCCCGAAGTGGTCGAGAACAAGCGTTTGGACGATATGCTGTCGATCGTCGCCGAGCTGCAGGCCGGACGCGAACAGCAACGTAGCAAGGGCGGCCCGTGCCGCACTGGCCAGACGGATCATATGTTCGGCATTCGCGATGGCAGTCAGAGCAATGGTTATCAGAAACGCGGCCGCAAGCCGGGCCGGCGGACGGATTTCGTGAATGATCCGGAGGTCATCGCAAAAAGGCAGAAGGCCCTGGCTCGGATGGAAGCGGCGGAATGAATGGCGGCGGAGGTAGATTCAAAGCTAAAGCCGACGACGTGCTCTCCCACCCGCCCCCGCTCCTCCCTTTCAACCCGGCCCAGCCGGTCGGATCGGGGCTGGCCCTATGTGCCAGTGTCGCGTTTCTAACTGGCTGACAGCGTCGCGTCCCTAATCAGCTTTGACATCTGACACGCTAGCCAACTGAGGCCAAATCATATCCCCTTTGATGTTCGAACCACGCGAAATGGTTGGATACGTTAGGACGATTGGAGCTGTGCTGTGAGCGACGACCGCGCCTCGCATTGGGAAACCATCTACCAGACCAAGGCGGAAGATCAGGTCAGCTGGTTCCAGCCAACGCCCGAGCCGTCGCTGACGCTGCTTGGCCTTGCAGGTGCAACGCCTGATGCGGCAATCATCGACATTGGCGCCGGCGCGTCGCATCTCGTCGACGCGTTGATCGGCCAAGGCTTTGCCGACGTCACCGTGCTTGATATCTCGCAGGCGGCACTCGGGGCCGATCGCACGCGTCTCGGAGCGGAGGCAAATCGCATCCGCTGGGTCTGCAGCGACGTGACAGCCTGGCAGCCAAGCCGCAGCTACGACATCTGGCATGATCGCGCCGCGTTCCATTTCCTGATCGACGCCGCCGATCAGGCAACCTACGCCACGGTCTTGACGAGAGCGCTGAGACCCGGCGGCCATGCGATCATCGGGACATTCGCCCCTGATGGCCCCGAAAGATGCAGCGGCCTGCCGATTGTCAGGCATGACGCCGACAGCATCGGCAAGCTGCTGGGCGACGGCTTCGAGCTTGTCGACAGCCGACATCATGAACACAAGACGCCGTGGGACAGTGTGCAGTTGTTCCAGTTCAGCACGTTCCGCAAACGGAGCTGATAGCGCCCCTGCCCGCATATTAGCCATCACTGGATTACCAGCGATGGCAGATCAAGCCGGTGCCACAACGCGCCTGGCTGCAAGCGTCCTGGCCAGCCACATGCCGACAAACATCATCGGCAAGAAGGCATAGGTGCCGGCAGATCCCAGCATGGTTGCCGTCAGTGCCGGCCCCGGGCAAAATCCACCAAGGCCCCAGCCGATGCCGAAGATGGCCGATCCGACGAGTATAGGACGGTCGATCTCCTTCTCGGCCGGCAGCTGGAACGAGTTTGCAGCCAACGGCTTTTGGCGTTTGAATACAAGGCGATAGCCGACGAATGCGGTGATGACGCCACCACCCATGACAAAGGCCAGCGAAGGATCCCAGCTGCCGAACAGATCAAGGAAATTCAACACCTTGGCCGGGTCGGACATGCCTGAAACGACGAGGCCGATGCCAAACAGCAGACCAAGAGCGAGATTGACGACAAAGGACATGGTCAGGTTCCCAGCGCGTGCCGGACGATGAAGACAGTGGCGAAGGCCGTGGCCATGAAGGTGATGGTCGCCACCAGCGAGCGAATGGAAAGCCGCGACAGCCCGCAGACACCGTGTCCGCTGGTGCAGCCACTGCCATATGCCGAACCGAAGCCAACCAGCAGGCCGGAGACGGCCATCAGCGGCAGGTTCGATGAAACGGTCTGAAGCACCTCGTTGCCGGTCACCAGCAGATAGACCAGCGGTGCGGCGACCAAGCCGAGAACGAAGCCAAGGCGCGACGGGAAGGCGCCGTCAGCGTATGGCGGCAACAGGCGGCTGGCGATGCCGCTGATACCGGCAATACGGCCTTCCCAGGCCATCAAAAGCACTGCTGAAAGGCCGATCAGGATGCCACCGACGGTGGAGGCGATGGGCGTGAATTCAGTCATTCCTACTGCCTTCCATTGAAACGGCGTCAACGCCTGGCTTGCAGAACATGCGGTAGAGCAGCGAAACGATTTCCGCGACGCGCTCGTCGGCCAAGCGGTAGAAGACGGACTTCGATTCTTTGCGACCGGCGATCAGTCCAGCTTCGCGCAGTTCCGCGATCTGCTGCGACAGCCCAGGCTGGCGGATGCCAAGGCTGTCTTCGAGATCGCGCACCGAGCGCTCGCCATCGACAAGCGCACAGACGATCATCAGGCGGTTGGGGTTGGCGAGCTTTTTCAGGAACTCCGAGGCTTCCCCTGCCCGTTCAAGCAGTTCGGACATCGCCGTATCGGGTCCTAGCTTCACGATGTTGACCTTGGTTCGCTACCGCGCGCCCGTCCCGACTTTCGTTACGCTGGTCGGATGTTTCGGGCGCTTCACTCATAAAACGTCGCCGCAACGACATCGCCATTACGCTTACATATACACGATTGCATTTTTTCGCAATCGATTTTTCGCAGCGACTGGAGGCTTGGCACAAAACACCTGCCCTGCCCTCTACTCATCGCGTTCGCGTCAGAGCTTGGTCGAATGATCGAGCGGCGACCGGCCAGAAGGTTCAACGACGTCACCGTTGACGGCTATTCGTCCGACTGGCTGCGATTGGCCTTGTTGCGCGCCCAGAACTCAAGCCGCTTCTTGATGTCGCGTTCGAAGCCGCGTTCATTCGGCGCGTAGAATTCGGGACGGTTCGCCCCTGCAAGCTCGTCCGGCATGAACTCCTGCCCCGAAAACGCATCGGGATAGTCGTGGTCGTAGCGGTAACCCTCGTGGTAGCCGAGCTCCTTCATCAGCTTTGTCGGCGCGTTGAGGATGTGCTTGGGCGGCGCCAGCGAGCCGGTCTGCTGGGCCATGGCTATCGCCTGGTTGAAACCCATGTAGGAGGCGTTCGACTTGGGCGCTGTCGCCACATAGGTGATCGCCTGGGCCATGAACAGGCGCCCTTCCGGCCACCCTACCCGCTCGAACGCCGTCCAGGCTGCGATGACCTGCGGCATCGCCTGCGGGTCGGCCATGCCAACATCTTCGGATGCCGCGCATGCCAGCCGGCGGAAGATCGTGGCCGGAGATTCGCCGCCGACAACCATGCGCGCCGCCCAGTAGAGCGCCGCCTGCACATCGCTGCCGCGCAGGCTCTTATGGAAGCAACTGAGCAGGTTGTAATGCTCTTCTTGGCCCTTGTCGTAAATCGGGGCACGCTTCTGCACCGTTTCGGCAAGACCCGCGACATCCAGTACCGTGCCGGACGGCAATGCGAGCAGCTCCTCGCAAAGCCCGATCAGATAGCGCCCGTCGCCATCCGCCATGGTCAGCAGCGCGTCGCGCGCGTCGGCATCCAGCGGCAGTTTCCTGTCCGCGTGTGCTTCCGCGCGTTCGGCGAGGACGGCAAGGTCTGGCTTTTCGAAGCGCTTGAGCGTGTAGACCTTGGCGCGTGATAGCAGTGCCGCGACCAGGCTGAAGCTCGGGTTCTCCGTCGTGGCGCCGATCAGAACGATGGTGCCGTCCTCGACATGGGGCAGCAGCGCGTCCTGGGTGGTCCGGTTGAAGCGGTGGAGTTCGTCGACGAACACTACGGTCTGACGCCCTGCCCCGCTGCGGAGCTGTTTGGCGGCATCGACGACCTTTCGCAGGTCGGCAACGCCCGAGAGAACCGCCGAGAGCTGGACGAAATCGAGACCGATTTCCTTGGCCACCAGCCGGGCAATCGTCGTCTTGCCGACGCCTGGCGGCCCCCACAGGATAAACGACGAAGCCTTCTTCGACTTGACCATGCGCCCGATCGGGCCGTCGGGCCCGAGGATATGGTCCTGTCCTATGACCTCGCTGAGGCTTTGCGGGCGCAATGTCTCGGCGAGCGGACGCGGAACGAACTCGTCGAAGAGAGAGCTCAAGGAATGGCCCTCCCCGCGATCCAGTTACATGCCACGACCTTTTCAAGCATGGTGCCGGTGCTCAGTAGCGCAGCATCTGCCGCATGATGCGACCGTCGCGCTCGACGGTGAACCGCCACCAGCGCGTATCTTCCTCGGCAAGCTGCTTGAGCTTCTCAGCGGTGTCGATGGTCTCGCCGTTGAGTTCACGCACGATGTCACCCGCCTGGAAACCGAAACCTGCGGCGGCCGAACCGCCGTCGACGCCGACGATCACCACACCCTTGGTGTCGGTCGCGACACGCAGGCGCTGGGCCAGCCGCGGCGACAGCGCGGCGACCTTGGCGCCGGCAAACGGGCTGCGCCCGCCCAGGAGGACCTCGTTGGTGCTGGCGCCTTCGGGCGCGCGCTCGAGCGCCACCTCGACGGCCTTTTCCTCGCCCTTGGTCAGGACAGACAGCGTCGCCTTGCCGCCGACCGGCTGGGTTGCCAGGCGATAGTCGAGCGCTTCCATATGCTCGATCGCGGCACCGTTGAACGACAGCACGACGTCGCCGGGCTTGAGGCCGGCGCGTGCCGCCGGGCCATTCTCGTCAACCGACGAGATCAGTGCGCCCGAAGGATGGTCCATGCCGAGCGACTCGGCGATCTGCGGCGTCACAGGCTCGAACGAGGCACCGATGAACGGTCGCTCGAAGAACTCGGCGCCGCCCTTGGCGGCTTCGGTGAACGCACGCACCATATTGGAAGGAATGGCAAAGCCGATGCCGATCGAGCCGCCGGTACGGCTGAAGATCGCCGTGTTGATGCCGATGAGCTGGCCGCCCATGTTGATCAGCGCACCACCCGAATTGCCCGGGTTGATGGCGGCGTCAGTCTGGATGAAGAAGCCCGAATCGGACACGCCGATATGCGTGCGGGCGAGTGCCGAGACAATGCCGCTGGTCGTGGTCTGGCCGACGCCGAAGGGATTGCCGATGGCGAGCACAAGATCACCGACCTGCAGCGCGTCGGAATCGCCGATGGCAATCGTCGGAAACGGCTTGTCGGAATCGATCTTCAGCACTGCGAGGTCGAGCGTGTCGTCCTTGAGCAGAACCTTGGAGGTAAATTCGCGGCCGTCCGACAGCGCCACCTTCACCTGGTCGGCGTCCTGGACGACGTGATTGTTGGTGACGACGATGCCGCTTGCATCGACCAGCACGCCAGAACCAAGCGAAGACCGATTACGCGGCGCACCGCGGCCGAAAAACTGTTCGAAGAACGGATCGCCTTCAAAAGGCGAACGCGCCTTCACCTGCTTGGAGGCATAGACGTTGACCACCGCGGCAGCCGTATCCTTGACCAGCGGCGCGAACGAAAGCTGCATCTCCTCGCGGCCGAAGGGCACGCGACGATCGGGACCAGGCGTGGCAGTACCGTCCTTGCCGCCGTTCAGAAGATCGGTCAGCACGTCCGACAGGCCGGGATCCTCGGCGGGTTTCGTCGCCTCCTGGGCAGAGACACCACCTGCAACAGCCATCCAGGCGCACAGCGCAAGCAGCAAATATCGTTTCGCACGCATTGCGAATCCTCCAACGTCTAGTCGGCGCCATTGTCGTGACGATTGTGCAAATTGAAAGGCTGTATGCGCGTGAAAGCGGTTATTTCCGCATAGTTGGCGAGCAATGCGAAAGAACCGCTGCAGGCTTACGGGCGATTACCCAAAACAAAAGGGGCCACCAGGGCCCCTTCGGTTCAAATCAACGGTGCGGACAGCTTATGCAGCTTCAGCTTCGTTGGCAGCTTCGGCTTCGAGGCGAACGCGGTCGCCGGCGCCCTTGGCCGAGGTGTCGCGATCGACGAACTCGATGACAGCCATCGCGGCGTTGTCACCGCGGCGGAAGCCAGCCTTCATGATGCGCAGGTAGCCGCCCTTGCGGTCAGCGTAACGCGGCGCAACTACGTCGAACAGACGCTTCACGACGTTTTCGTTGCCGATCTGGGCGATCACCTGGCGGCGGGCATGCAGGTCGCCGCGCTTGCCGAGCGTCACCAGCTTCTCGACGATCGGACGCAGGTCCTTCGCCTTTTCGAGCGTGGTCACGATCTGCTCGTGCTCGATAAGCGAGACCGAGAGGTTGGCGAACATGGACTTGCGGTGGCTTACGCTGCGGGCGAAGCGGCGGCCTTTAAAACCGTGACGCATGGCTCTTTTCCTTCTTCAATGATCAAGAGGCCACGGCCCCTGATGGTTTTCCGCATGGCCGTCGGACCGGAATATCCGGTCCTCGGTACCATGCTCGACTAGGTCTTTTTAGTACTGGTCTTCGTATCGCTTGGCGAGGTCTTCGATGTTTTCCGGCGGCCAGTCCTGCACTTCCATACCGAGGTGCAGGCCCATGGCGGCCAGAACTTCCTTGATCTCGTTGAGCGACTTGCGGCCGAAATTCGGGGTCCGCAGCATCTCGGCTTCCGTCTTCTGGATCAGGTCGCCGATGTAAACGATGTTGTCGTTCTTGAGGCAGTTGGCCGAACGGACCGAAAGCTCCAACTCGTCGACCTTCTTGAGCAGCGCCGGGTTGAAGGCGAGCTCTGTAACGGCCTCGGCTGCAACTTCCTTCTGCGGCTCGTCGAAGTTGACGAACAGTGCAAGCTGGTCCTGCAGGATGCGAGCAGCGAATGCCACTGCGTCCTCGCCGGTGATCGAACCGTCGGTCTCGATGGTCATGGTCAGCTTGTCGTAGTCCAGAACCTGGCCCTCGCGGGTGTTCTCGACCTTGTACGAAACCTTCTTGACCGGCGAGTAGAGGCTGTCGACCGGGATGAGACCGATCGGAGCATCTTCAGCACGGTTGCGTTCAGCAGGCACATAACCCTTGCCGGTGTCGACGGTGAACTCCATACGGATCTCCGCGCCCTCGTCGAGCGTGCAGATGACGTGGTCGGGGTTCAGGATCTCGACGTCGCCGACAGTCTGGATGTCGCCAGCGAGCACGGCACCGGGGCCCTGCTTGCGAACGACCATGCGCTTCGGGCCGTCACCTTCCATGCGGATGGCGATTTCCTTGATGTTGAGCACGATGTCAGTGACGTCCTCACGAACGCCGCCGATGGACGAGAACTCATGCAGCACGCCGTCAATCTGGACGGCCGTGACGGCAGCGCCGCGAAGCGACGACAGCAGCACGCGACGCAGGGCATTGCCGAGCGTCAGGCCGAAGCCACGCTCGAGCGGCTCGGCGACCAGCGTGGTCAGCGTCTTCTTCTTGGACGAGAACTCGATCTTGTTTGGCTTGATCAGTTCCTGCCAATTTTTCTGGATCATATTCGCTTCCTTCCGTAGCCCCGCCACCATCCAATCGTGACGGGCGACCTGGAAACCGCAGACGAGCGCACAAGGCGCTCGCGCGGCGGTGAAATATTAGACGCGACGCTTCTTGCGCGGACGGCAACCGTTGTGCGGGATCGGCGTCACGTCGCGGATCGACGTGATGGTGAAGCCCGCAGCCTGAAGCGCGCGCAGAGCCGACTCACGACCCGAACCGGGACCGCAAACTTCGACTTCCAGCATACGCATGCCGTGTTCCTGTGCCTTCTTGGCAACGTCTTCAGCAGCCATCTGAGCAGCGAACGGGGTCGACTTGCGCGAACCCTTGAAGCCCTGCGCACCAGCCGACGACCAGGCAATCGTGTTGCCCTGTGCATCGGAGATGGTGATCATGGTGTTGTTGAAGGTCGAATTCACGTGGGCAACGCCCGACGAGATGTTCTTGCGTTCGCGACGGCGAACGCGGCCGGCTTCCTTAGCCATGGTAGTCCTTTCAGTTGATCTCTTCACCGCCGTAATACCAGCGGCTACACCAGCCTGCGTTTAAGGTGTCAGGCCGAACACCCGCCCATAAAAGGCGAAACCGGCGGGCCTAAACCCGCCGGGAATGAAATTACTTCTTCTTGCCGGCAATTGCCTTGGCCGGGCCCTTACGGGTGCGCGCATTGGTATGCGTGCGCTGGCCACGAACCGGAAGCGAACGACGGTGACGCAGGCCGCGGTAGCAGCCGAGGTCCATCAGACGCTTGATGTTGATCGAAACTTCGCGGCGCAGATCGCCTTCGACCTGATAGTCGCGGTCGATCGTCTCGCGGATCGACAGAACTTCGGCATCGGTCAGCTGGTTGACGCGACGCTCGGCCGGGATGCCGACCTTCTCGACGATCTCAGCTGCGAACTTCTTGCCAATGCCGTGAATGTACTGAAGCGCGATCACAACGCGCTTGTTGGTCGGAATATTTACGCCGGCTATACGAGCCATCTTTTCACTCCATTTGGGCCGGACAATGCCGGCGCTTCAAGTTGCCCCGCGTCCGGTGGAGGCCGGCCCTTGCGGGTTTTCCGTATCAATATGACTGTGCACCCTAATGGGCAAACAACATCATGCCTGAATGGAAGACGGGCCGCCATACTCCAGTACGGCCCGTCAGTCAAGCACGTCAGCTGTTTTTAGTGCGTGACCGCGGCGAGAACAGCTTCGATCTGCGCGGTAACATCGTCCATATCGGCCATGCCGTCGACCTGCTTGAGCAGGTCGTTGGCGTAGTAGTAGCCGATCAGCGGCGCGGTCTTCTTGTAGTACTCGCGCAGCCGTTCTTCGAACACCTCGGCGTTGTCGTCCTTGCGAACCGGCTGGCCAGCAGCATGTGCTTCCTCGGCGCGCTTCAGGATCCGACCAACAAGTGCCTTGTCGTCGACGACCAGTTCGATGACCACATCGAGATGCAAGCCGCGTTCGGCCAGCATGTCGGCGACCGCATCGGCCTGCGCCAGCGTGCGCGGATAACCGTCGAGGATGAACCCCTTGGCGCAGTCGTCCTGGTCGATGCGCTCGGCGACGATCGCGTTGACGATCTCGTCTGAAACCAGTTCACCGGCGTCCATGACGGCCTTGGCGCGCTTGCCAACTTCCGTTTCAGCCTTCACCGCGGCCCGCAGCATGTCGCCAGTCGACAATTGCGGGATGCCGTGCTTCTCGACCAGTCGTTGCGCTTGCGTCCCCTTGCCCGCTCCCGGCGGCCCAAGCAAAATCAGCTTCATCTTCCCCTCTTACCTCCACGGAGCTTCGACTTCTTGATCAGCCCCTCATACTGGTGGGCGATCAGGTGACCCTGAATCTGCGCCACGGTATCAAGGGTTACATTGACCACGATCAGAAGCGAAGTACCACCAAGGTAGAACGGAACGCCGGTAGCCGAAATCAGGAACTCGGGCATCAAGCAGACAAAGACGAGATAGGCAGCGCCGATGACCGTGACGCGCGTCAGCACGTAGTCGATATATTCCGCCGTGCGCTCGCCGGGGCGATAGCCTGGGATGAAGCCCGAATGCTTCTTCAGCTGGTCGGCCGTGTCCTTCGGATTGAACACGATCGCCGTGTAGAAGAAAGCGAAGAAGACGATCATCGCGGCGTAGAGCAGCATGTACAGCGGCTGGCCATGGCCAAGTGCTGCCATCATCGTGCTCACCCAGCCGGGCAACGTGGCGGTGTTCGAGAAGCCCGCGACGGTTGCCGGCAGAAGCAGCAGCGACGACGCGAAGATCGGAGGAATGACGCCGGCGGTGTTCAGCTTCAGCGGCAGGTGCGACGTATCGCCCTGGAACATGCGGTTTCCCACCTGGCGCTTCGGATACTGGATCAGAAGGCGGCGCTGGGCACGCTCGAAGAAGACGATCAGCGCGATGACGACGACCGCGAGCACGATGATCGCTAGAATCAGGCCGGTCGACAGGGCGCCGGTGCGGCCGAGTTCGAGCGTACCGCTGATGGCGCTCGGAAGGCCTGCGACGATGCCTGCGAAGATGATCAGCGAAATGCCGTTGCCGATGCCGCGCGCGGTGATCTGCTCGCCAAGCCACATCAGGAACATGGTGCCGCCGACAAGCGTGATGACGGTCGAGGCGCGGAAGAACATGCCCGGATCGGTGACGATGCCGTTGCCGCCCTCAAGACCGGCGGAGATGCCGTAGGCCTGAACGACCGCAAGAAGAACGGTGCCGTAGCGGGTGTACTGGTTGATGACCTTGCGGCCCTGCTCACCTTCCTTCTTCAACGCTTCAAGCGACGGAACGACCGACGTCATGAGCTGCATGATGATGGAGGCGGAGATGTAGGGCATGATACCGAGCGCAAAGAGCGCCATGCGCTCAACAGCACCACCGGCAAACATGTTGAAGATGCCGAGGACGCCGCGGCTTTGCTGGGTGAAAGCCTGCGCGAATGCGTCGGGATTGATTCCCGGGAGCGGGATGTAGGTACCGAGGCGGTAGACCAAAAGCGCGCCAAGGGTGAACCAGATACGCTTCTTGAGATCTTCGGCCTTGGCGAAGGCTGCGAAATTCAGATTGGATGCTAGTTGTTCAGCAGCCGATGCCATTCAGGGTACTCCGCTTGGTCACGCCGAAATGCCGCGATGGGCGCGGCGCGTGTCACCGAAGCCACGAGATAGGCTCCGGACGGCAAACATGCAAGCGGCGGTATCTCTACCGCCGCTTACTTTGCAAAGCCTTTTACTCGGCAGCTGCCACTTCAGGCAGCTTCACCGATCCTCCAGCCTTTTCGATCTTCTCGATCGCCGGCTTGGAAGCGCCGGCAACGTCGAAGGCCACCTTGGCCTTGAGTTCGCCGTCGCCGAGGATGCGAACGCCGTCCTTGACGCGGCGAATCACGCCGGCCTTGACGAGGGCTTCCGCCGTCACGGTCTCCTTGGCGTCGAGCTTCTTGGCATCGATCGCGACCTGGATGCGGGCCAGCGAAACGGTGTTGTAGCTCTTGGCAAAGATGTTGGTGAAGCCGCGCTTCGGCAGGCGACGATAGAGCGGCATCTGGCCACCCTCGAAGCCGTTGATCGCGACGCCCGAACGAGCCTTCTGGCCCTTCACGCCGCGGCCGCCGGTCTTGCCGGTGCCGGAGCCGATGCCACGGCCAAGACGCTTCTTGGAGTGGGTCGCGCCGGCGTTGTCACGCAGATCGTTGAGTTTCATCTTCTATCTCCTGCGATCGGCCTACGCCTCGTCCACAACGCGGACGAGATGCTGGACAGCTGCGATCATGCCGCGCACGGAAGGAGTATCCTCCAGGGTGCGCTTGCGATGCATCTTGTTGAGGCCGAGGCCGACCAGCGTGGCACGCTGTTCCTTCGGCCGGCGGATCGGGCTACCGATCTGCTCGACGGTGACGGTCTTGGTTACTTTCTTGGCCATGGTCATTGTCCCTGGTCAGCTCGAGCGACTATTCTTCAGCCGCTACGGCGGTGCCGCGGCGGGCCTGAAGCGTCGAATACTTGATGCCGCGCTGTGCAGCCACATCCTTGGGATGCATCTGGCTCTTCAGCGCATCGAAGGTCGCACGAACCATGTTGTATGGGTTCGACGAACCCATCGACTTGGCGACGACGTCGTGCATGCCTAGCGTCTCGAAGACAGCGCGCATAGGACCGCCGGCGATGATGCCGGTACCCAGCTTGGCAGAACGCAGCAGAACGCGACCAGCGCCCCAACGGCCTTCAACATCGTGATGCAGAGTACGGCCCGAACGGAGCGGCACAAAAATCATGTCGCGCTTGGCCGATTCGGTTGCCTTGCGGATCGCTTCCGGCACTTCGCGGGCCTTGCCGTGACCAAAGCCAACGCGGCCCTTCTGGTCGCCGACAACGACGAGTGCTGCAAAACCGAAACGCCGGCCGCCCTTGACGACCTTGGCAACGCGGTTGATGTGGACGAGCTTGTCGACGAATTCGCTGTCGCGCTCTTCGCGGTCACGGCTACGGTCGCGACCACCTTCCCTACGTTCTTGTGCCATATTCCTATCCTTATTTTTTTCCGGAAGCACGGGGGTTAAAAACCAAATCCGGCGTCTATAGCGTCGCCGGATTTATTGCAACTGATCAGTGATGCGGCGCAGCGCCGCGCGCTACGCCGTAAACTGCATCAGACGTTGAGGCCACCTTCACGCGCAGCTTCGGCAAGTGCCTTGATGCGGCCGTGATAGATGTAGGCGCCACGATCGAAAACGACGTCCTTGACGCCAGCCTTCGAAGCGCGCTCGGCGATCAGCTTGCCAACCGCGGTCGCAGCAGCAGTGTCTGCACCGGTCTTGAGCGTGCCCTTGAGATCCTTCTCGAGGGTCGAGGCAGCAGCGAGCGTGCGGCCGTTGGCGTCGTCGATGACCTGGACGTAGATATTCTTCGACGTGCGGTGAACCGACAGGCGCGGACGGCCGTTGGCGACCTTCTTGATCTGGCGGCGGATGCGCGCCGAACGGCGCAGAGTGGTTTCTTTCGAAGCCATAATAGTGGTTCCTTGCCTTCTGAAACGGGCGCGGCCATCTGCGGTAAGCCAAAATGCTTCCCGCGACCGCGCACCGCGGCGTTGTTGTTACTTCTTCTTGCCTTCTTTGCGGACGATCTTCTCGCCTGCATAGCGCACGCCCTTGCCCTTGTAGGGCTCGGGGCCGCGATATTCGCGGATCTCGGCGGCAACCTGGCCAACCTGCTGCTTGTTGATGCCGTTTATCACGATTTCGGTCGGCTTCGGCACCGTAATGGTGATGCCTTCCGGCGTCTGGTAGACGACGTCATGCGAGAAGCCAAGTGCGAGCTGCAGGTTCTTGCCCTGGAGCGCTGCACGGTAACCGACGCCGGTGATCTCGAGCTTCTTTTCGAAGCCGTCCTTTACACCCGTCAGGATGTTGACGATCTGGGTCCGCGACATGCCCCACTTGGAGCGCGCGTCCTTCGACTGGTCGCGCGGCTGAACAGCGATCTCGCCATTTTCCATCGTGACCAGAACTTCGTTGTTGACCACGAACTTCAGCTCGCCCTTGGGGCCCTTCGCCGTGACGGTCTGACCATCAACGGCGGCGGTGACGCCCTGCGGAAGCTGAACGGGTTTCTTGCCAATACGAGACATAGTCCTCGTGCCTTTCTTGTTTCAGCCTACGCAGATCAGAAGATCTGGCAGAGGATTTCCCCGCCGACGTTCTGTTCGCGCGCTTCGTGGTCGGCCATCACGCCCTTCGGGGTCGAAAGGATCGAGATACCGAGGCCATTGGCAACAGGCGGAATCGACTTGGACGAGACGTAGACGCGGCGGCCCGGCTTGGAGACGCGGGCGATTTCGCGGATAACCGGCTGGCCGTCGAAGTACTTCAGCTCGATTTCGATCTCGGACTTGCCGTTTTCGAAGTCGGTCTGGCTGTAGTCGCGGATGTAACCTTCCGCCTTCAGCACGTCGAGGACACGAGCGCGCAGCCTGGACGCCGGCGTCGACACGGTCGACTTCTTGCGGCCATAGGCATTGCGGATGCGGGTCAGCATATCGCCGAGAGGATCACTCAAAGACATATCAAATGCTCCTTACCAGCTCGACTTGACCAGGCCGGGGATTGCTCCCGTCGAACCCAGGTCACGAAGCGCGATACGCGACATCTTAAGCTTGCGATAATAGGCACGCGGACGGCCGGTGATTTCGCAGCGATTACGGATACGGATCTTGGCCGAGTTGCGCGGCAGCGCGGCGAGCTTGAGCTGCGCGCGGAAACGTTCCTCGATCGGCTTGGACTGATCCATGATGACGTCCTTGAGAGCCTTACGCTTGGCAGCGTACTGGTCCACAAGCTTGCGGCGCCGGTTATTCTTCTCGACTGAGCTGGTCTTTGCCATTTCAGATTTTTCCTTTTCTCGCTGCCGTTACTGCCGGAACGGGAAGTTGAAAGCCTTGAGCAGAGCCCGGGCCTCTTCATCCGTCTTGGCGGTCGTGCAAACGATGATGTCCATACCCCACATCTGATCAACCTTGTCGTAGTTGATCTCGGGGAACACGATATGCTCCTTGAGGCCCATAGCGTAATTTCCGCGGCCGTCAAAGCTTTTCGGGTTCAGGCCGCGAAAATCGCGAACGCGCGGCAGTGCGATGTTCACGAGACGGTCCAGAAACTCGTACATGCGCTCCTGGCGAAGCGTCACCTTGGCACCGATCGGCATCTGCTCGCGCACCTTGAAGCCGGCGATCGACTTGCGGGCGCGGGTGATGACCGGCTTCTGGCCGGCGATCATTGCCAGGTCCTCGGCTGCAACGGCGGGCTTCTTCGAATCCGCGGTGGCTTCGCCGACACCCATGTTGAGCACGATCTTGTCGATGCGCGGAATCTGCATGACGTTGTCGTACTTGAACTGTTCCTGCATCGCCTGGCGGATGGTCTCGTTGTAGACCGTCTTCAGACGCGGAGCGTTGGTTGCGTTAGCCATTGATGACTTCTCCCGAGCGCTTCGCGACACGGACCTTCGTGCCGTCCTTCTGGACCTGGAAGCCGACGCGGGTCGCCTTTCCGTCCTTGGGGTCGGCAAGCGCGAGGTTCGACAGATGGATCGGCGCTTCCTTGGTGATGATCCCGCCCTCTTGGGTCTGGGATTGCTTCTGGTGGCGGCGGATCATGTTCACGCCGCGGACAAGTGCCTTGTCTTCCTTCGGCTGAACAGACAGCACCTCGCCGGTGCGGCCCTTGTCCTTGCCGGCCAGAACGACAACCTTGTCGCCTTTACGGATCTTCTGCATTGTTCCGGCTCCTTACAGCACTTCGGGCGCGAGCGAGATGATCTTCATGTGGTTCTTGGCGCGGAGTTCGCGCGGAACCGGCCCGAAGATACGCGTGCCGATAGGTTCTTTCTTGTTATCGACAAGAACGGCCGCGTTCTTGTCGAAACGGATCACGCTGCCGTCCGGGCGACGAATGTCCTTGGCCGTGCGAACCACGACCGCCTTCATCACATCACCCTTCTTTACGCGGCCGCGCGGAATGGCTTCCTTGATCGACACCACGATGATGTCGCCAACAGAAGCATACTTCCGCTTCGAGCCGCCCAGCACCTTGATGCACATGACACGACGGGCGCCGGAATTATCCGCGACGTCGAGGTTTGTTTGCATCTGAATCATGACTGGCCGCCTTCTTCTTCTCTAACGGGATGGGCTACCGCCCTCCCCGGCTTGTCCAAAATTCGTTGTTACGCCTGGTCCGGGGTAATGACGACCCAGCGCTTGTCCTTGGAAATCGGCTTCGATTCCTGGATAGCCACCTGATCGCCTACCTTGTGGGCGTTGTTTTCGTCGTGCGCCTTGTAGTTCTTCGACATACGCACGGTCTTCTTCATCACCGGGTGCGTGAAGCGACGCTCGACCTTGACGACGACCGTCTTCTCGTTCTTGTCGCTGACGACCGTACCCTGCAGGATGCGCTTTGGCATGGTTTTCGTCCTTAAGCCTTCTTGCCGGCCGATTTTTCGGCGGCGATGGTCTTGATACGCGCGATGTCCTTACGAACTTGCTTCACGCGCGCCGTCTTTTCCAGCTGACCGGTCGCCTTCTGGAAGCGCAGGTTGAACTGCTCCTTCTTGAGGCTGCCGAGCTCGTCGGTGAGCTGGTCCTGGGTCTTCGTCCTGATGTCCGAGGCTTTCATGATCAGCCCTTCCTTATTCTGCGATGCGCTGAACGAAGCGCGTCCTGACCGAGAGCTTGGCGGCGCCGAGACGCAGCGCTTCACGCGCCACTTCCTCGGAAACACCATCGATCTCGAACATCACGCGACCTGGCTTGATGCGGCATGCCCAGTAGTCGACGGCGCCCTTGCCCTTACCCATGCGGACTTCGGTCGGCTTCGACGTGACCGGAACGTCTGGGAAAATACGGATCCAGACGCGGCCCTGACGTTTCATTTCGCGGGTGATCGCGCGGCGAGCCGCCTCGATCTCACGCGCGGTGACGCGGTTTGGCTCAAGCGCCTTCAGTCCGAAGCCGCCGAAATCCAGGTTGGTGCCACCCTTCGCGGTACCGTGGATGCGGCCCTTGAACTGCTTACGGAACTTTGTGCGCTTTGGCTGCAGCATCGTTCTAACTCCAAATTCCTATGCGTGTCAGGCGTTTTCGCGACGACGGCGCTCGGGGCGCTCGCCAGCATGCGAATGCTCGCCTTCGGTTGCGCGACGCTCGGAAGCCATCGGATCATGCTCAAGGATCTCGCCCTTGAACACCCACACCTTGACGCCACAGATGCCGTAGGCGGTCTTTGCCTCGGCAGTGCCGTAGTCGACGTCAGCGCGCAGGGTGTGCAGCGGAACGCGACCTTCGCGATACCACTCCATACGAGCGATTTCAGCGCCGCCGAGGCGGCCCGAGCAGTTGATGCGGATGCCCTCTGCGCCGAGACGCATGGCCGACTGCACCGCGCGCTTCATGGCGCGACGGAAGGCAATGCGGCGCTCGAGCTGCTGCGCGATCGACTGAGCGACCAGCGTAGCGTCGGTCTCCGGCTTGCGAACCTCGACGATGTTGAGGTGCGTCTCGGACTTCGTCATCTCCATCAGCTTCTTGCGAAGCTTCTCGATGTCGGCGCCCTTCTTGCCGATGATCAGGCCCGGACGTGCGGCGTGAATGGTCACGCGGCACTTCTTGTGCGGACGCTCGATCACGACCTTGGAGATCGCGGCCTGCTTCAGCTCGTTCTCAAGATACTTGCGGATCTTGATGTCTTCGTGAAGCAGCTGGCCGTACTCGCCGGTATTTGCATACCAGCGCGAGTCCCAGGTGCGGTTGATGCCGAGGCGGAGACCAATAGGATTGATTTTCTGGCCCATTATGCGGCCTCCCCTTTCTCTTCGACTTCACGAACGACGATCGTGAGGTGCGAAAACGGCTTCTCAATGCGGCTGGCGCGACCACGGCCACGAGCGTGGAAACGCTTCATGACGATCGACTTACCGACAAAGGCTTCCGCCACCACCAGTGCATCGACATCGAGGTCGTGATTGTTTTCCGCGTTGGCGATAGCCGATTCGAGGGTCTTCTTAACCGTTCCGGCGATGCGCTTGCGCGAAAATTCCAGATCCGAAAGCGCGGTCGCTACCTTCTTGCCGCGGATAAGCGCGGCAACGAGGTTGAGCTTCTGCGGGCTGACCCGGATCGTGCGGAGAACCGCACGTGCCTCGTTGTCAGCAAGCCTGCGCGGAGCTTTGGCCTTGCCCATGTTACTTCCTCTTTGCCTTCTTGTCCGCGCCGTGACCGTAGTAGGTCCTGGTGGGAGCGAACTCACCGAACTTGTGGCCGACCATGTCCTCGTTCACCGAGACCGGGACGTGCTTCTGGCCGTTGTAGACACCGAAGGTGAGGCCGACGAACTGCGGCAGGACGGTGGAGCGACGGCTCCACATCTTGATCACCTCATTGCGACCACCTTCACGAACCTTCTCTGCCTTCTTGAGCAGATAGCCGTCAATGAACGGGCCTTTCCAGACTGAACGAGTCACTGGCGTTACCTCTTCTTAGCTCTTGCGCTGATGGCGCGAGCGCAGGATGAACTTGTCGGTCGCCTTGTTGGACCGCGTCTTCTTGCCCTTGGTGGGCTTGCCCCACGGGGTCACCGGATGGCGTCCGCCCGAGGTGCGGCCTTCACCACCGCCGTGCGGATGGTCGACCGGGTTCATGGTCACGCCGCGGTTGTGCGGGCGCTTGCCACGCCAGACCGTGCGGCCTGCCTTGCCGTCGTTGATGTTGCCATGGTCCGGGTTGGACACGGCACCGACGGTGGCTATGCAGAGACCGCTGACGACGCGCTGTTCACCCGAGTTGAGGCGAAGGATCGCCATGCCCTGGTCGCGGCCGACGAGCTGGGCGTAGGCACCAGCCGAACGAGCGACCTGGCCGCCCTTGCCGGGCTTCAGCTCGATGTTGTGCACGATCGTGCCGACCGGCATCGAAGCGAGCGGCATTGCGTTGCCCGGCTTCACGTCGACCTGCTCACCAGCGATGATCTTGTCGCCGGCCTGCAGACGCTGCGGAGCAATGATGTAGCTCAGCTCGCCGTCGTCGTACTTGATCAGCGCGATGAACGCGGTGCGGTTCGGATCGTATTCCAGACGCTCGACCGTGCCGACAACGTCGAACTTGCGACGCTTGAAGTCGATGATGCGGTACGAACGCTTGTGACCACCGCCGATGAAGCGAGCCGTGATGCGACCGTAGTTGTTACGGCCGCCCGACTTCGTCAGGCCTTCGGTCAGACCCTTGACGGGCTTGCCCTTGTGCAGGCCCGAGCGGTCGACGATGACCAGCTGGCGGGTGCTCGGCGTTACTGGCTTGAATTTCTTAAGTGCCATTGTCCTGTCCTCTCAGCCCAGCTCAGAGACCCGTCGCGACGTCGATCGACTGGCCATCTGCCAGCGTCACTACCGCCTTCTTGACGTCGCTCTGGCGGCCGATCGTGCCGCGGAAGCGCTTCACCTTGCCCTTGCGGACCAGGGTGTTCACAGCAGTCACCTTCACGCCGAACAGCGCTTCGACGGCAGCCTTGATCTCGGGCTTGCTCGCCTTCTTGGCGACATTGAAGACGACCTGGTTGTTTTCAGAAGCCATGGTCGACTTTTCGGTGATCGCCGGGCTGACGATCACGTCGTAGTGGCGGAGATCCGTCATTTGAAGCGCTCCTCGAGAGCCTCGACGGCGGCCTTCGAAAGGACCAGCGTGCCGCGGCGCAGAATGTCGTAAACGTTGATGCCCTGGATCGGCAGGACATCGATGTTCGGGATGTTGGTCGCTGCGCGCTTGAAGTTGACGTCAAGCTCAGCACCGCCAATCACCAGGGCGTTGGTCAGGCCCAGCGTCGCGAAGTTCGCCAGCAGTGCCTTGGTCTTGCCCTCGGCGAGCGTCAGCTCGTCGACGATGATCAGGTTCGATGCCTTGGCCTTGGCCGACAGGGCGTGCTTCAGGCCGAGAGCGCGGACCTTCTTGGGAAGGTCATGCTCGTGGCTGCGAACGACCGGGCCGTGGGCCTTGCCGCCGCCGCGGAACTGCGGAGCGCGTGCCGAGTGGTGACGGGCGCGGCCCGTACCCTTCTGCTTGTACATCTTGGCGCCGGTGCGTGCGATTTCCGCGCGACCCTTGGCCTTGTGCGTGCCCTGCTGTTTCTTGGCGAGCTGCCAGCGCACGACGCGCTGGAGAACGTCTTCGCGCGGGTCGAGGCCGAAGATCTCTTCCGAGAGCTCAACCTTGCCGGCATCTAAGCCTGCGAGGGTTGTAATCTTGAGGTCCATTATTCCGCTCCCTCGTTGGCCGGAGCCTTGTTGCTGGCAGCGCGGATCGCGGCCGGCTTCGGCGCGTTCTCAGGAAGCGCAACCTTTGCGGCGTCGCGAACCAGGATCCATGCACCCTTCGAACCCGGAACCGCACCGCGGATCAGGATGAGACCGCGATCGGTGTCGGTCGAGACGACTTCGACGTTCTGGGTGGTGACGCGAACGTCGCCCATGTGGCCGGCCATCTTCTTGCCCTTGAACACCTTGCCCGGATCCTGGCGCTGACCAGTCGAACCGTGAGTACGGTGCGAGACCGAGTTACCGTGGGTAGCGCGACCGCCACCGAAGTGGTGACGCTTGATAACGCCCTGGAAACCCTTACCGATCGTCGTGCCCGTCACGTCGACCTTCTGGCCGGGGACGAAATGCTCAACGGTGATCTCCGAGCCGACATCCAGCATGTTGTCGGCGGAAACGCGGAACTCCGCGACCTTCGACTTCGGCTCGACGGAAGCGGCAGCGAAGTGACCGCGCAACGCCTTCGTCGTATTCTTGACCTTGGCCAGGCCAACGCCGAGCTGAACGGCGGTGTAGCCATTCTTCTCTTTGGTCAGCTGTGCCACGACCTGGCAGTTCTCCATGCGGAGAACGGTGACGGGAACGTGTTCGCCAGCGTCATTATAGACGCGGGTCATTCCCACCTTCTGTGCAATTACACCTGAACGCATCGGTTCGTTTTCCTTCAGAGGAGCCGGTTGGATCTTCTCGCGCGGCTCATGTTAGCTCTTAGAGCTTGATTTCGACGTCGACGCCTGCTGCGAGGTCGAGCTTCATCAGAGCATCGACGGTCTGCGGGGTCGGATCGACGATGTCCAGCAGACGCTTGTGCGTGCGCATTTCGAACTGCTCGCGGCTCTTCTTGTCGACGTGCGGCGAGCGGTTCACCGTGAACTTCTCGATCCGCGTCGGCAGCGGGATCGGGCCGCGAACATTGGCGCCGGTGCGCTTCGCGGTCGACACGATCTCACGCGTCGAAGCGTCGAGAACCCGGTGGTCAAACGCCTTGAGGCGGATGCGGATATTCTGTCCGTTCATGGTCACTTCCTTGTTCTGGCGCGGCGCGGGCGTATTCCCGCCCGCGACAGATCGTTAATTCGGATTATTCTTTGATCGAAGCGACGATGCCGGCGCCGACGGTACGGCCACCTTCACGGATAGCGAAGCGGAGCTTCTCTTCCATGGCGATCGGCACGATCAGCTCGACATCGACGGTGATGTTGTCGCCGGGCATGACCATCTCGGTGCCTTCCGGCAGCGTCACGATGCCGGTCACGTCAGTCGTGCGGAAGTAGAACTGCGGACGGTAGTTGGTGAAGAACGGCGTGTGACGGCCACCCTCTTCCTTGGTCAGGATGTAGGCTTCAGCCACGAACTTCTTGTGCGGCTTGACCGAACCCGGCTTGCACAGGACCTGACCGCGCTCGACGTCTTCACGGCCAACGCCACGGATCAGCGCGCCGATGTTGTCGCCAGCCTGGCCCTGGTCGAGCAGCTTGCGGAACATTTCAACGCCGGTAACCGTCGTCGACGTGGTTGCCTTGATGCCGACGATCTCGACAGTCTCGCCAACCTTGACGATGCCGCGCTCGACGCGACCGGTGACGACGGTGCCGCGGCCCGAGATCGAGAACACGTCTTCGATCGGCAGCAGGAACGGACGGTCGATCGGACGCTCAGGCGTCGGGATGTAGGCGTCGACAGCGGCCATCAGCTCGCGGATCGCGTCTTCACCGATCTTCTTGTCGGAATCGTTGAGTGCAGCAACAGCCGAACCCTTGATCATCGGAATGTCGTCGCCCGGATATTCGTACTTCGACAGCAATTCGCGAACTTCGAGCTCGACCAGTTCGAGCAGCTCGGCGTCGTCGACCAGGTCGACCTTGTTGAGGAACACGACGAGTGCCGGAACGCCGACCTGGCGGGCGAGCAGGATGTGCTCGCGGGTCTGCGGCATCGGGCCGTCGGCGGCCGACACGACCAGGATCGCGCCGTCCATCTGGGCGGCACCGGTGATCATGTTCTTCACATAGTCGGCGTGGCCGGGGCAGTCGACGTGGGCGTAGTGACGAGCAGGCGTCTCGTATTCGACGTGGGCCGTCGAAATGGTGATGCCGCGAGCCTTTTCTTCAGGCGCTGCGTCGATCTGGTCGTAGGCCTTGAACTCGCCGAAATACTTGGTAATCGCCGCCGTCAGCGACGTCTTGCCGTGGTCAACGTGACCAATCGTGCCGATGTTCACATGAGGCTTATTACGCTCGAATTTACCTTTTGCCATGTGAGGTCTCCATTCTTGCTAGCCCGATAAGGGCGTTGAATTAATAAAACGCTGCAATTCGTTGGAATTACGCGTATTTCTTTTGAACTTCCTGAGCGACCGCGGTCGGAACCGGCTCGTAGTGGTCGAACTGCATCGTGTACTGGGCGCGGCCCTGTGACATCGAACGCAAGCTGTCCACGTACTTGAACATGTTGGCCAGCGGCACCATCGCGTTGACGACGACGGCGATACCACGGCTTTCCTGGCCCTGGATCTGGCCACGACGGCTGTTCAAGTCGCCAATGACGTTGCCGACATAGTCTTCCGGCGTCACGACTTCGACCTTCATGATCGGCTCGAGCAGCTGGACACCCAGCTTCGGAGCGGCTTCGCGAAGGCAGGCGCGGCCGGCGATTTCGAAGGCGAGCACCGAGGAGTCGACGTCGTGGTAGGCACCGTCGATGAGCGTCGCCTTGACGCCGATCATCGGGAAGCCGGCGAACGGACCAGACGACAGAACGCTGCGGAGGCCCTTGTCGACGCCGGGGATGTATTCCTTCGGAACCGAACCGCCAACGATCTTCGAGTCGAAGACGAAATCTTCGCCCTCTGGGTTCGGTTCGAACACGATCTTGACGCGAGCGAACTGACCGGTACCACCCGACTGCTTCTTGTGGGTGTAGTCCTGCTCGTGGGTGCGGGTGATCGTCTCGCGATACGCAACCTGCGGCGCGCCGACGTTTGCCTCAACCTTGAACTCGCGACGCATGCGGTCGACGATGATGTCGAGATGCAGCTCGCCCATGCCGGCGATGATGGTCTGACCCGACTCTTCGTCCGACTTGACGCGGAACGAAGGATCTTCAGCAGCCAGGCGGTTGAGCGCGAGGCCCATCTTTTCCTGGTCGCCCTTGGTCTTCGGCTCGATCGCGATCTGGATGACCGGCTCGGGGAATTCCATGCGCTCTAGGATGACCGGGTGCAGCGGATCGCAGAGCGTGTCGCCGGTGGTCGTTTCCTTGAGGCCTGCCAGAGCGACGATGTCGCCAGCGAAAGCCTCGTCGATGTCGGAGCGCGAGTTCGAGTGCATCTGCAGCATACGGCCGAGACGCTCTTTCTTGCCCTTGACGGTGTTTTCGAGCGAAGCGCCCTTGACCACCTTGCCCGAATAGATGCGGCAGAAGGTCAGCGAGCCAACGAACGGGTCGTTCATGATCTTGAAGGCCAGCATCGACAGCGGCTCGCTGTCGTCAGCATGACGCTCGATCTCGGCTTCGGTCTTGGCGTCGATGCCCTTGATGGCGGGAACGTCGAGCGGCGAAGGCAGGAACTCGACGACGCCGTCGAGAAGCGGCTGCACGCCCTTGTTCTTGAAGGCCGAGCCACAGAACATCGGGAAGAACTTGACGGCGATGGTGCCCTTGCGGATCAGCGCGCGCAGTTCGTCGTTCGTCGGCATCTTGCCTTCGAGGTAGTTCTCGAGAGCCGTCTCGTCCATTTCGACGGCGGTCTCGATCATCTTCTCGCGGAACTCGTCGGCCTTCGCCTTGAGGTCGTCCGGGATCTCGACGACATCCCAGGCAGCGCCCAGGCTCTCGTCGCGCCAGACCAGCGCCTTCATCTCGATAAGATCGACGACGCCCTTGAACTCGGACTCAGCGCCGATCGGCAGCTGGACAGCGACCGCAGTGGCGCCGAGGCGCGACTTGATCATGTCATAGGAGCGATAGAAATCCGCGCCGATCTTGTCCATCTTGTTGCAGAAGATCATGCGCGGGACGTTGTACTTGTCCGCCTGGCGCCACACGGTCTCGGTCTGCGGCTCAACACCAGCGTTGGCATCGAGCAGCGCGATGGCGCCGTCGAGAACGCGCAGCGAACGCTCGACTTCAATGGTGAAGTCGACGTGGCCGGGGGTGTCGATGATGTTGAAGCGGCGCAGATTGCCGTCACGGCCCTTCCAGAAGGTCGTGGTCGCAGCGGACGTGATCGTGATGCCGCGTTCCTGCTCCTGCTCCATCCAATCCATGGTGGCAGCGCCGTCATGGACTTCGCCGATCTTGTGCGACTTGCCCGTGTAATAAAGGATGCGCTCGGTGGTCGTGGTCTTGCCGGCGTCGATATGCGCCATGATACCGAAATTGCGGTAGTCTTCGATCTTATATTCGCGGGCCATGGGAGGTGCCTCTCAGTCGTTCGGTCGCGCTATTACCAGCGGTAGTGCGCGAAGGCGCGGTTGGCTTCCGCCATCTTGTGGGTGTCTTCACGCTTCTTCACGGCGGTGCCGCGGTTGTTAGCCGCATCCATCAGCTCGCCCGAGAGGCGGTCGACCATGGTGGTCTCGTTGCGGTTGCGGGCGGCAGTGATCAGCCAGCGAATGGCGAGTGCCTGACGGCGCTCGGGGCGCACATCGACCGGAACCTGGTAGGTAGCGCCGCCGACACGACGCGAACGCACTTCCACGTGCGGCGCGACATTGTCGAGCGCCTGATGGAAGACGGTGACCGGCTCCTGCTTGGTCTTAGCCTGGACCTGGTCGAGCGCACCATAGACGATCGTTTCGGCGATCGACTTCTTGCCGTCATACATGACGGCATTCATGAACTTGGTGACAACCAGATCGCCAAACTTGGGATCCGGGTTGATTTCGCGCTTATCTGCACTGTGACGACGGGACATGTTCTTGTCTCTCAAACTTGGCCGGCGCTCTATTACGCGGAGAACCTCGCGCAGCGCCTAAATTGCAGAACCCGAATTACTTCGGACGCTTCGCACCGTACTTCGAACGACGCTGCTTGCGGTTCTTCACGCCCTGCGTGTCGAGCACGCCGCGGATGATGTGATAGCGCACACCCGGAAGATCCTTCACGCGGCCGCCGCGGATCATAACCACGGAGTGCTCCTGAAGGTTGTGGCCTTCGCCGGGGATGTAGCCGATCACTTCAAAACCATTGGTCAGGCGGATCTTCGCGACCTTGCGCAGAGCCGAGTTCGGCTTCTTCGGCGTCGTCGTATAGACGCGCGTGCAAACGCCCCGCTTCTGCGGGTTGGCCTGCATGGCCGGAACCTTGTTGCGCTTCACCGGCGCAATGCGCGGCTTGCGGATCAGCTGGTTGACGGTAGGCATTAAACCCTCTTGTCTCTCAATTCCGTGTCTCAAGCCCGTTCGGGGCGGCTTCAAGCGCAAAATCCATACGCGAATTCGGGCCCCAAACCGCGATCTGCGGTCTTGCCCGAACAAAGGCAGAGGAAGCGAATCCGCTTCATGCACGCCGGAAATGTCTTCTCGCTCGTAAAAAACGAACCCTGTTTGAGGTGAACTCTAAAGCTTGTCGCTTCGGAAAGACCAACCTCACATCGGCTCAGACGAGGCGGTATCTACTCGCATGACCGCGAACCGTCAAGCCCGTCCCCTTAAAAACCTTAACGAAACCGGGGCTTCCGGCGGTGTAAGGGGCCTGGAGCAATTTTATTGCGCTGCAACATAGCGCGGAAGCCGATTTGTGACACTGTTTACCCTGTCTCGCATCCGCTCTTCATGCGAAAATCGACGAAACCGGGGCGAATCCCCCCTCAAACGAATCTAAATCCAGGGAATCACCATGAACGACAACGACGAACGGCCTGTGACAATCATCACCGGCCGAGTCTGGCGCAAGAAGGGAGGAAAGCCCGAAGGCGCGCATATCATGCTCGTCGCACCAGATGACGACACCGCCGTGCGCATGGCGCTCGACGCGCTGGCCAAGGAGGGCTACGCGGAAGCCGAACTGGACCAGATCGGCGACATGCAGGGCGAACCCGAAGACGAGCCGCACATCTCCGCCTATCAGGGTGCGCTGGAAGGCGAGGTCTCGATCGTCACCTTCAACGAGCCGTTCTGACCCCGCATCCCATTTGGATGCGCCGAGGTCAGTTGACCGGCCCTGCCCCGCCGATGTCAGCCATGTCAGGTTCGGCGGGCTTCTGGCCAGTGGCGCGATTGACCAGCACGGTCACGAACCACAGCACCACGCCAATGCCGATCAGGACGCCGGCGATCTTGTATTGGACCGGATCGCGCCCCGTCCACGGTCCGGCAAAGAAGGCGCAAGCCACGGCCCCCAGGATCGGCAGCGGCGTCGGCGTCCGGAAGTGATCGTGCCCTACCGTGTCCTTGCGCAACACCAGCACCGCGATGTTGACCACGGTAAAGACGCACAGCAACAGCAGTGCTGTCGTGCCTCCCAGTGCCGGAACCTCGCCAACGAAGGTAATCAGCGCGAAAGCAAGCAAGGTGGTGAAGCCGATCGCGATGTAGGGCGTGCGGCGTGAGGCATGAACCTTGCCGAGCACTTCCGGCAACACATGTTCGCGGCTCATGCCATAGACGAGGCGGCTGGCCATCAGCATATTGATGAGCGCGCTGTTGGCGACAGCGAACATGGTGATGAAACCGAATATCTCGACCGGAAAGTTCGGCGCGCCGGCCTGAACCACCTTGAGCAGGGGCGTTTCGCCCTCGCCCAGTTGTTCCGGCGGCACCAGAGTGATCGCAGAGATCGACACCAGCACATAGATCACGCCGGTGATCAGCAGTCCGGTCAGCAGCACCTTCGGGAAGATGCGCGTCGGGTCCTTGCACTCCTCGGCCATGTTGACCGAGTCCTCGAAGCCGACCATGGCAAAGAAGGCAAGCGTGGTCGCCGCGATCACCGACCAGAAGGCGCTGCGGTCGGGCGCCGAATGGAACTCCATCACCCTGGAGACATCGCCCTCGCCCGCACCGATCGCCCACAGACCGATGACAATGATGATCATCAGGCCGGTGAATTCGACGCAGGTCAGCACGACATTGGCTTTGACGCTCTCGCCGACGCCGCGGAAGTTTACCGCCGCGACCACTGCCATGAACCCCAGACCGATCAACGTGATGCCGTAGGTTCCGGTGAGGCCGAGATCGAAGGCGCCCGACAGATTGGCTGCAAAGGCGCGCGAGGCGGTCGATGCAGAGGTGATGCCGGAGCACATCACAGCGAAGGCGACGATGAAGGTGATGAAATGGATGCCAAACGCCTTGTGGGCATAAAGGGCGGCGCCGGCCGCCTTCGGATATTTGGTGACCAGCTCGAGATAGCTGAAGGCGGTGATGACGGCGACGATGAAGGCGACAAGGAACGGCAGCCAGACCACACCACCGACCTGCTTGGCCACCTGCCCCGTCAGGGCGTAGATGCCAGTGCCGAGAATATCGCCGACGATGAAGAGCAGAAGAAGCCAGGGGCCCATCACACGATGGAGGCTCGGCTCGACCGATACCGCCTGTCCTTTCGCATCGGAGGGGACGTCGGTCATCGGGCACTCCTCTTTGGGCTGATGCACTTCGAGGCAAAGGCTATTTTTGTAAGTTCACGATGTCAAACGGCCCAAATACATTAGCCTCACCTTGGGGAATGCGCTGCACAGCCGCAAATCGACGCCAGGCCGGCGAGATTGCGAAGAAAAACCGCCGGATCGCTCCGGCGGCATTTTGCGAGTCGTCGAGATGCTTGCGGCCAATGGGGCAGCAACCGGTCAATTCGTGGCAGCGTCGAGTTTCAGCACAACGAACTGCGTGAACTGTTCCGAGCTGAAGTTGTTGTCCGAGGCAATGACCAATGTTCGCTGGCCGTCTACCTCCGGGCCCCAGCTCACCGACTCGATGTTGTCGATGTCGAGCCCGAAGTCGCCCTCCCCGATCTTCAGCACTTTGCGCTTGGACATCGCTTTTGCCCCGACGTCCTTGATCGAGCCAGCATCCTTGATGTTTGTCGCACCTGAGAAGCTCGCCAGGTAGAAATCTATCTCGCTGCCGATACCAAGCGCGAAGGAACGTTCGACCGTCAAAAGCTCATCAGGTCCAAAGAACAGGAATTCGGAGAGCCCGTTGTCGTTGTAGTGCGGCTCCTTCGTCGCCTTGGCGAAGATCGGCCCGTTTTCATAGACATACTCGACCGCGACAGTGCCGCTTGCGATATCGAAGCCGATGATGCGCGATGGGCTGCCAGCCTCCAGCGTCGCCTTTTCGCCGTCTTGGGCCAGTGCGTTCTCGGTCCCTGCCCAAAGGGTCTTGCCGTCAGGTGAAATGGCGAGGCTTTCGAACGAAAGGTTGCTGCGAACGCCGCGGGTCTTGTCAGCATTGGGCAGATAGGCTTCGGGAATGACGAAGCTCCTGATTTGGCTGCCGTCGGGCTTGGCTTCGTAGATCGCCGGCCGGCCGGCGGCATCGCCCTCGCTCGACCAGAATATCCGATTTGCCGAAGCATCGAAGCGGATCGCCTCGGGGTCGACATCCTTCCTGGCGAAGAGAGTGCCTTCGGCCTTGCGCAGATCATGACTCGACACGATGTCAATGCCGTGGACGCCTTTGCCGTCGATCGCAAGCTTCAGCGTATAGAGCCGCGCCGGCGCACGTTCCGAGCGGTCGTCCGAAATGGCGTAGAACAGCCCGTTCGCGGCATCGTAGTCGAGGCCGGAGATGCCACCGAACTCGGTTCCCGCAGTTTTCAGCCCGGTCGGCAGGACGATCTCACCGAGCAAGGTCGCCCTGAACGGCGCAGCATCCTGCGCGTGGGCGGTCACAGCTGCCGAAGCCAGCAAGCCAGCAATGGCGGAAACAAGAAACTTCATGATGACGACCACCTGCAATGCGCGTTGAACCAGCATTGCTAGCGGCGGCATTTGACAGCGGCATGAAGCCAAGGTGTCGCCCAAATGAAAAAAGGGGGCCGAAGCCCCCTTTCCCAGTTCTTCCAAACGACGCCCTTACTGAGCGGCGTTGACCATGTCGGTCAGGATCGGCTCGGCGATCTCGACACCCGAGAGCTTGCGGCGCTCGTCGAGGATCAGTTCGTCGCGCGAGGTGGCGATGCGCCGGATCTGGCTCATCATGCCGCCCGTGCCGGCCGGGATAAGACGGCCGACGATGACGTTTTCCTTGAGACCCTGCAGCATGTCGGTCTTGCCGGCGACTGCAGCTTCGGTCAGCACCCTGGTCGTTTCCTGGAAGGAAGCGGCCGAGATGAAGGACGGCGTCTGCAGCGATGCCTTGGTGATGCCGAGCAGAACCGGCTGACCTTCGGCAGGCTTCTTGCCTTCCTCGATCAGGCGATCGTTGACCTCGTCGAACTCGATGACGTCGACATGATCGCCCGGGATGTAGATCGAGTCGCCCTGTACGGTGATCTCGACCTTCTGCAGCATCTGACGAACGATGACCTCGATGTGCTTGTCGTTGATCGACACGCCCTGCAGACGGTAGACTTCCTGGATTTCGTTGACGAGGTAGGACGCAAGCGCCTCCACGCCCTTGATGGCCAGGATGTCGTGCGGTGCCGGATTGCCGTCGAGGATGTAGTCGCCCTTCTCGATGGCGTCGCCATCCTGGAGATGGAACGGCTTGCCCTTCGGGATCAGGTATTCGACAGGCTCAAGCGTCGAGTCATGCGGCTCGATGATGATGCGGCGCTTGTTCTTGTAGTCGCGGCCGAAGCGGACCGTACCATCGATCTCGGCGATGATGGCGTGATCCTTCGGACGGCGGGCTTCGAAGAGCTCGGCAACACGCGGCAGACCGCCGGTGATGTCCTTGGTCTTCGCGCTTTCCATCGGGATACGCGCCAGAACGTCGCCGGGCTGCACATGCGCACCCGGTTCGACCGACAAAATGGCCTCGACCGAGAGCAGGAAGCGCGCATCGCCACCCTTCGACAGCTTGCCGACCTTGCCCTTGGCGTCCTGAACGACCATCGCCGGCTTCAGATCGTTGCCGCGCGGGGTCGAACGCCAGTCGATGACCTCACGCTTGGTGATGCCGGTCGACTCGTCGGCCGTTTCCTGAACGGAAATGCCGTCGACCAGATCCTCGAACGCCACACGGCCTTCGATTTCGGTGAGGATCGGACGGGTGTAGGGATCCCACTCGGCGACGCGCTGGCCGCGCTTCACCTTGTCGCCATCGTCCACGAAGATACGCGAACCATAGGTGACACGGTGCGTGGCACGCTCCTTGCCGGCTTCGTCGAGGATCAGGATCGCCATGTTGCGGCCCATCACGACGAGGTTGCCGTCGGAGTTGCGAACCACGTTGCGGTTGCGGATCTCGACCTTGCCCTCATACGAGGCTTCAAGGAACGAGCTGTCCACCACCTGCGCGGTGCCGCCCATGTGGAAGGTACGCATGGTGAGCTGCGTGCCCGGCTCGCCGATCGACTGAGCAGCAATGACGCCGACAGCTTCGCCCTGGTTGACAGGGGTACCGCGTGCCAGGTCGCGACCGTAGCAGACCGCGCAGACGCCGACCTTGACTTCGCAGGTCAGGGCCGAACGGATGCGGACGGACTGGACGCCAGCCTTCTCGATGACCTCGATGTCGCGCTCGTCCATCAGCGTGCCGCCCTTGACCAGCAGATCGCCAGTGACCGGGTGGTTGATGTCATCGAGCGACGTACGGCCGAGGATACGCAGACCGAGCGAAGCGACAACCTGGCCGGCATCGACGATCGGCTGCATGGTGAGGCCCTTGTCGGTGCCGCAATCAACCGAGTTGACGATGCAATCCTGCGCCACGTCGACGAGACGACGGGTCAGGTAGCCGGAGTTGGCCGTCTTCAGAGCGGTATCCGCGAGACCCTTGCGGGCGCCGTGGGTCGAGTTGAAGTACTCGAGAACCGTCAGACCTTCCTTGAAGTTGGAAATGATCGGCGTCTCGATGATTTCACCCGACGGCTTGGCCATCAGGCCGCGCATACCGGCAAGCTGACGCATCTGGGTGGGCGAACCACGCGCACCGGAGTGCGACATCATGTAGATCGAATTCATCGGCTTCTGACGGCCGTTGTCTTCGAACTCCACCGCCTTGATGCGGGCCATCATTTCGTCGGCGACCTTTTCCGAGCACTTGGCCCAGGCGTCGACGACCTTGTTGTACTTCTCGCCCTGAGTGATCAGGCCGTCATTGTACTGCTGCTCGTATTCCTTGGCCAACGCCTCGGTGTCGGCGACCAGCTTCTCCTTGGTATCGGGGATCAGCATGTCGTCCTTGCCGAACGAAATGCCGGCGCGGCAGGCATGGGCAAAGCCCAGAGCCATGATGCGATCGCAGAAGATGACCGTCTCTTTCTGACCGCAGTGGCGGTAGACGGTGTCGATCATCTTGGAGATGTTCTTCTTGGTCATCTCCTGGTTGGCTGTGTCGTAAGGCACGTTGACGTTCTTCGGCAGCAGCTCGCCGATGATCATGCGGCCAGGCGTGGTGTCGTGGATCTTGGACACGACATTGCCGTCGGCGTCGACCGTACGGAAGCGGCCCTTGATCTTGGCGTGCAGCGTGACAGCCTTGGTCTCAAGCGCGTGCTGGAGTTCGCCCATGTCGGCGAACGCCATGCCCTCGCCCGGCTCGTTCTGGTTGACGATCGAGAGATAGTAGAGACCGAGAACCATGTCCTGCGACGGCACGATGATCGGCGCGCCGGAAGCCGGGTGCAGGATGTTGTTGGTCGACATCATCAGCACGCGTGCTTCGAGCTGAGCCTCGAGCGACAGCGGAACGTGGACAGCCATCTGGTCGCCGTCGAAGTCGGCGTTGAAGGCCGTGCAGACGAGCGGGTGCAGCTGTATGGCCTTGCCTTCGATCAGAATGGGCTCGAAGGCCTGGATGCCTAGGCGGTGCAGCGTCGGCGCACGGTTCAGCAGCACCGGATGCTCGCGGATGACCTCGTCGAGGATATCCCAGACTTCCGGCTTTTCCTTCTCGACCAGCTTCTTGGCCTGCTTGACGGTCGAGGAGTAACCCTTGGCGTCGAGGCGGGCATAGATGAACGGCTTGAACAGCTCGAGCGCCATCTTCTTCGGCAGGCCGCACTGGTGCAGCTTGAGCTCCGGACCGGTCACGATGACCGAACGGCCGGAATAGTCGACGCGCTTGCCGAGCAGGTTCTGACGGAAGCGGCCCTGCTTGCCCTTGAGCATGTCGGACAGCGACTTCAGCGGACGCTTGTTGGCACCGGTGATGACGCGACCACGGCGACCGTTGTCGAACAGTGCGTCGACGGCCTCCTGCAGCATGCGCTTTTCGTTGCGGATGATGATGCCAGGCGCACGCAGCTCGATCAGCCGCTTCAGACGGTTGTTACGGTTGATGACGCGGCGATAGAGATCGTTCAGGTCGGAGGTCGCAAAGCGGCCGCCATCCAGCGGGACCAGCGGGCGCAGGTCCGGCGGGATCACCGGCACGACCTTCATGATCATCCACTCGGGACGATTGCCCGATTCCATGAAGTTCTCGACGACCTTGAGCCGCTTCAGATACTTCTTCTGCTTCAGCTCGGACGTGGTCGTGGCGAGCTCGGAACGCAGATCGCCGGCGATCTTTTCGAGATCCATGCCGGCGAGCAGGTCGTGGATGGCCTCAGCGCCGATCATGGCGGTGAACGAATCCTCGCCATACTCGTCGACTGCGATCTGGTACTCTTCTTCGCCAAGGAGCTGGTGCTCCTTGAGCGCGGTCAGGCCCGGCTCGGTGACGATGTAGTTCTCGAAATAGAGAACACGCTCGATATCCTTGAGCGTCATGTCGAGCAGCGTGCCGATGCGGCTCGGCAGCGACTTCAGAAACCAGATGTGGGCGACGGGCGCTGCGAGCTCAATGTGGCCCATGCGCTCGCGGCGAACGCGCGACAGCGTCACTTCGACGCCGCACTTCTCGCAGATGACGCCCTTGTACTTCATGCGCTTGTACTTGCCGCACAGGCACTCGTAGTCCTTGATCGGGCCAAAGATACGGGCGCAGAACAGCCCGTCACGCTCCGGCTTGAAGGTGCGGTAGTTGATCGTCTCCGGCTTTTTGATTTCGCCGAACGACCAGGACAGAATCTTCTCAGGGCTGGCGAGCGAAATCCGGATGGAATCGAACACCTGCGCAGGCGCCTGGGGGTTGAAGAGATTCATGACCTCTTGGTTCATGCCGTTCTCCTTTTCGGGGCCCACGAAAGCCCCTTTTCATCTTGTGCGGGCCAGAGCGCCCGCCTGCTGTGTCGGCCGTCGCCGAAAAATTCTCATCGAACGAGCGCGATCAGTACCCAACATCGGGGATCGTGCTCAGCGGCGACGCCGCGGGAAAATCCCGCGGCGTGCCTTTAGTGCTTACTCGGCAGCGTTTGGCAGCCGGTGGTTTTCGTCGACCTTGGTGTTCTCAAGCTCGACATTGAGGCCCAGCGAACGCATTTCCTTGACGAGAACGTTGAAGCTCTCGGGAATGCCCGCTTCGAACGTGTCGTCGCCGCGCACGATCGCCTCGTAGACCTTGGTACGGCCTGCCACGTCGTCCGACTTCACGGTCAGCATTTCCTGCAGCGTGTAGGCGGCGCCGTAAGCTTCGAGCGCCCAGACCTCCATTTCGCCGAAGCGCTGGCCACCGAACTGCGCCTTGCCGCCCAGCGGCTGCTGGGTAACGAGCGAGTAAGGTCCGATCGAACGGGCGTGGATCTTGTCGTCGACCAAGTGGTGAAGCTTGAGCATGTAGATGTAGCCCATGGTCACCTTGCGGTCGAACGGCTCGCCCGTACGTCCATCGTACAACTGCGACTGGCCCGAGGTGTGAAGACCCGCCTGCTCCAACATGATGTTGATGTCGGCTTCGTGCGCACCATCGAACACCGGGGTCGCGATCGAGACGCCACGCTTCATCTGCTCGCTGAGGCGAACGATGCTTTCGTCGTCATAATCGCGGACCGGCTCGTTGCGGTCGTTGGCCGGAATGAAGCTCTCGAGCGTCTCGCGCAGCGGCTTGATATCGCCACCCGCCTTGTACGCCTCGATCAGTTCACCGATCTTCTTGCCCATGCCTGCGCAGGCCCAGCCCAGATGCGTTTCCAGAATCTGGCCGACATTCATGCGCGAAGGCACGCCGAGCGGGTTGAGCACGATATCAGCATGCGTTCCATCTTCGAGGAACGGCATGTCCTCGACCGGAACGATACGCGACACGACACCCTTGTTGCCGTGACGGCCGGCCATCTTGTCGCCGGGCTGCATCTTGCGCTTCACCGCAACGAAGACCTTGACCATCTTCATGACGCCGGGCGGCATCTCGTCGCCGCGCTGCACCTTTTCGACCTTGTCCATGAAGCGCTGCTCGAGCTGCTTCTTGGAGTCGTCGTACTGGCCGCGGAGAGCTTCGAGCTCGCCCTGCATCTTCTCGTCTTCGACGGCGAACTGCCACCACTGCGAACGCGGATAGTCGTCCAGCGTCTCCTTGGCGACGGTCGAGCCCTTCTTGAAGCCCTTCGGTCCAGCAATCGCGTCCTTGCCGACGAGCATGTCGCTCAGGCGGCTGTAGACGTTGCGATCGAGGATCGCCTGCTCGTCGTCACGGTCCTTGGCGAGACGCTCGATTTCCTCGCGCTCGATCGCCATGGCGCGTTCGTCCTTCTCCACGCCGTGGCGGTTGAAGACGCGCACTTCGACGACGGTACCGAAGGTTCCGGGCGGCATGCGCATGGAGGTGTCACGGACGTCGGACGCCTTTTCACCGAAGATGGCGCGCAGAAGCTTTTCTTCCGGCGTCATTGGGCTTTCGCCCTTCGGCGTGATCTTGCCGACCAGGATGTCGCCCGGTGCAACTTCCGCACCGATGTAGACGATACCGGCTTCGTCGAGGTTCTTCAGCGCTTCTTCCGAAACGTTCGGAATGTCGCGGGTGATTTCTTCAGGCCCGAGCTTCGTATCACGCGCCATGACCTCGAACTCCTCGATGTGGATCGAGGTGAAGACGTCGTCGGCCACGATGCGCTCGGAGAGCAGGATCGAGTCCTCGTAGTTGTAGCCGTTCCACGGCATGAACGCGACGAGCACGTTACGGCCGAGGGCCAGATCGCCGAGCTCGGTCGACGGGCCGTCAGCGATGATGTCGCCCTTGTTGACCCGGTCACCCATACGAACCAGCGGACGCTGGTTGATGCAGGTGTTCTGGTTCGAACGCTGGAACTTCATCAGACGGTAGATGTCGACGCCGGACTTGCCCGGATCGAGGTCTTCGGTCGCACGGATAACGATACGGGTCGCGTCGACCTGGTCGACGATGCCGCCGCGGCGAGCGCCAATGGCAGCGCCAGAGTCACGGGCAACGATCGGCTCCATGCCGGTACCGACGAACGGAGCTTCGGCACGCACCAGCGGCACGGCCTGACGCTGCATGTTCGAGCCCATCAGAGCGCGGTTGGCGTCGTCGTTTTCCAGGAACGGGATCAGCGCTGCTGCAACCGACACCATCTGCTTGGGCGAAACGTCCATAAGATCGACGTTTTCGCGCGGCGCCATCATCACTTCACCAGCGTTACGGCAAATGACGAACTCGTCGACGAAGTGGCCATCCTTGTCGAGCTCGGCGTTGGCCTGGGCAACGAAGTGCTTGGCCTCTTCCATAGCCGACAGGTAGACGACCTCATTGGTCAGCGTGCCATCGACGATCTTGCGGTACGGGCTCTCGATGAAGCCGTACTTGTTGACGCGTGCGAAGGTCGCGAGCGAGTTGATCAGACCGATATTCGGGCCTTCCGGCGTCTCGATCGGGCAGATACGGCCGTAGTGGGTCGGGTGCACGTCGCGGACTTCGAAGCCAGCGCGCTCGCGGGTCAGACCACCGGGTCCAAGCGCCGAAAGACGACGCTTGTGGGTGATCTCCGACAGCGGGTTGGTCTGATCCATGAACTGCGACAGCTGCGAGGAACCGAAGAACTCGCGCACGGCGGCAGCCGCCGGCTTGGCGTTGATCAGGTCCTGCGGCATGACCGTGTCGATCTCGATCGAGGACATACGTTCCTTGATCGCGCGCTCCATGCGGAGCAGACCGACGCGGTACTGGTTTTCCATCAGCTCGCCGACCGAACGGACACGGCGGTTGCCGAGGTTGTCGATGTCGTCGATCTCGCCCTTGCCGTCGCGCAGTTCGACAAGCGTCTTGACCACGGCAAGGATGTCATCCTTGCGCAGGACACGGACGGTGTCTTCAGCGTCGAGTTCGAGACGCATGTTCATCTTGACGCGGCCGACGGCCGAAAGGTCGTAGCGCTCGCTATCGAAGAACAGCGAGTTGAACATCGCCTCGGCGGTGTCGATGGTGGGCGGCTCGCCCGGACGCATCACTCGGTAGATGTCGAACAGCGCATCCTGGCGGCTCTCGTTCTTGTCGACCGTGAGCGTGTTGCGGATGTAGCCACCGACATTGATATGGTCGATGTCGAGGATCTTGATCTCTTCCTCGCCGGCAGCGAGCAGAACCTTCAGGGTCTTTTCATCGATCTCGTCGCCGGCTTCGAGGAAGATCTCACCGGTGGCGTAGTTGACGATGTCCTCGGCGAGATAGCTGCCGAAGAGATCGTCTTCGGTCGCCTTGATCGCCTTGAGGCCCTTCTCGGCAAGCTGCTTGGCCTGACGCGCGGTGATCTTCTTGCCGCCTTCGACGACGACTTCGCCGGTGTCGGCGTCAACCAGATCGCCGACGGCCTTGAGACCGCGGAAACGGTCGACCGAGAACGGAATGCGCCAGTGATCGCCCGACTTCTTGTAGGTGATCTTGTTGTAGAAGGTCGACAGGATCTCTTCGCCGTCCATGCCGAGCGCCATCAGCAGCGACGACACAGGGATCTTGCGGCGACGGTCGATACGGGCGTGGACGATGTCCTTGGAGTCGAACTCGATGTCGAGCCAGGAACCGCGATAGGGGATGACGCGCGCGGCAAACAAAAGCTTGCCCGACGAGTGCGACTTGCCCTTGTCGTGGTCGAAGAAGACGCCCGGCGAACGGTGCATCTGCGAGACGATGACGCGCTCGGTGCCGTTGACGATGAAGGTGCCGTTGGACGTCATGAGCGGCATGTCGCCCATGTAGACGTCCTGCTCCTTGATGTCCTTGATCGACTTCGCGCCGGTATCCTCGTCAATATCGAACACGATGAGGCGCAGCGTCACCTTGAGCGGCGCGGCAAACGTCAGGTCGCGCTGACGGCACTCGTCGACGTCGAACTTCGGTGCTTCAAACTCGTACTTGACGAACTCCAGCATCGAAGCGCCGGAGAAGTCGGAAATCGGGAAGACCGACTTGAAAACGGCCTGCAGTCCTTCGTCGGGACGACCGCCCTTGGGCTCGTCCACCATCAGGAACTGGTCGTAGGATGCCTTCTGAACCTCGATGAGGTTCGGCATCTCCGCAACTTCAGGGATCTTTCCGAAGAACTTGCGTACGCGTCTGCGGCCATTGAAAGTCTGGATCTGGGCCATCGTCGCTCCTTGCTGCCTTTCTTGGGATGAGCGTCGCTAATGCTCACCTTGCATGCGCGCCGCCTCGGCGGCGGCCTATCCAAAACGGGCGAAAACCCGTTTCCTGAAGGCCGCTTGCGGCACTCAGGAAATAGGTTCCCTACAATTCCCCCGGGTCACGGGAGCCGGTGGGCGACACGGGGCCGCCCACCGAAACCGTGCTTACTTAAGCTCGACCTTGGCGCCAGCTGCTTCCAGCTGAGCCTTGAGCTTCTCGGCGTCGGCCTTGGAAACGCCTTCCTTGACGGGCTTGGGAGCGCCTTCAACGAGGTCCTTGGCTTCCTTGAGGCCCAGGCCGGTGATGGCGCGGACTTCCTTGATGACTTCGATCTTCTTGTCGCCGGCAGCTGCCAGGACGACATCGAACTCGGTCTTCTCTTCGACCGGGGCAGCAGCAGCGCCAGCGGCAGCAGCAGCTGCAACCGGAGCAGCGGCGGAAACGCCCCACTTCTCTTCGAGGAGCTTCGACAGCTCAGCCGCCTCGAGGACGGTCAGGGCCGACAGGTCGTCAACGATCTTTGCGAGATCAGCCATTTTACTATTCCTTCAATCAGTTCGAACGTGTGTTGATGATAGCGAGGAACGGCCTCATGCCGCCTCGTCCTTCCGGGCATAGGCGCCAATGACGCGCGCGACCGAAGCCGCCGGCGCATTGACGATCTGGGCGATCCGGGTAGCCGGGGTGGCGATCATGCCAACCAGCTTTGCACGCAGCTCGTTGAGCGACGGGAGCGCGGCCAAAGCCTTGACACCGTCGGCATTGAGCGGGGTCGTGCCCATCGAACCACCAAGGATGACAAGCTTGTCATTGATCTTGGCGAAGTCGGACGCGACCTTCGGCGCTGCAATCGGATCCTCCGAATAGGCAACCAGCGTCTGTCCCTTGAACAGATCGATGATGCTTTCGGATTCCGTGCCCTGAAGAGCGATTTTGGCGAGACGGTTCTTCGCGACTTTGACGGTGCCGCCGGCCTGACGCATCTTCACGCGAAGATCGTTCATTTGCGCGACGGTAATACCGGCATAGTGGGCCACGACGACTGAACCTGCGTTCGAGAACGCGTCATTCAGGCCCGTGACGAGTTCGCGTTTTTCCGCTCTGTCCACTGCCTATCTCCAGTTGACCGCCTCCCATTTGCGGGTGAGCGGTCGGGTTGCCTTTTGCCGGGCGGCCAATCCAGAAATTCCAGATCACCCGAACGGCGCTCGAGGATCCTGCCCCCTTTCGCCACACCTGACGGGCTTGTGGCCCGGCGCGATGCGCAGACAAAAGGCAAACACGGTTCGAACCTTTCATTGGAGCAAAGGCTCCTTTGTCTGGTCTTCACCCCGTCTCATGCAGGCCCATTCGAATTAAGGACCAAGGGTCGCTTGGACCGCCTGCAATCTCGGACAGGAAATTCGAAAGCCGTTTCCAGCCTTCGAAAATCCGGGCCCGGAGGCCCGGAATTCTTTTCAGGATCTGGCCGTTGCCGGCCGATCCGAATTCAAATCATCAGGACGCTGCAAGCGTGCCGAGTTCGACCTTGAGGCCAGGGCCCATCGTCGAGGTGACGGACACCTTCTTGACGTACACGCCCTTGGCGCCGGCCGGCTTGGCCTTGTTCACCGCGTCAGCAAAAGCGCGGATGTTTTCTTCCAGCGCCTTGACGTCGAACGAGACCTTGCCAACGCCGGCGTGGATGATGCCGGCCTTCTCGACGCGAAACTCGACGGCGCCGCCCTTGGATGCCTTGACGGCTCCGGCGATGTCGGTGGTCACGGTGCCGACCTTCGGGTTCGGCATCATGCCGCGCGGGCCGAGCACCTTACCGAGACGGCCGACCAGCGGCATCATGTCAGGAGTGGCGATGCAGCGATCGAAGTCGATCTGGCCCTTCTGGACGATATCGACGAGATCTTCCGCACCAACGATGTCAGCGCCGGCTGCGCGGGCTTCATCAGCCTTTGCATCACGTGCGAACACCGCGACGCGGACCGTGCGGCCCGTGCCGTTCGGCAGGTTGACCACGCCGCGGACCATCTGGTCAGCGTGGCGCGGGTCGACGCCGAGGTTCATGGCGACTTCGATGGTCTCGTCGAACTTGACCGACGAGCGAGCCTTCAAAAGCTCGATCGCTTCACCAAGGCCATAAGCCTTGTTGACGTCGATGCCTTCGCGGGACTTGGAAACGCGCTTTGCAATCTTAGCCATGATCTCAGCCCACCACTTCCAGGCCCATCGAACGAGCCGAGCCTTCGACCATCTTGATGGCGGCTTCGATGTCGTTCGCGTTCAGGTCCTTCATCTTGACTTCGGCGATCTCGCGCACCTTGGCGCTGCTGATCTCGCCAGCCTTGATCTTGCCCGGCTCCTTGGAGCCCGACTTGAGGTTGGCAGCCTTCTTCAGGAAGTAGGCCACCGGCGGCGTCTTCATGACGAAGGTGAACGACTTGTCCTGGTAATAGGTGATCACGACCGGGATCGGGGATCCCTTCTCGAGCTCCTGGGTCTGCGCGTTGAACGCCTTGCAGAACTCCATGATGTTGATGCCACGCTGACCAAGCGCCGGACCGATCGGGGGCGACGGCGTCGCCGAACCCGCGGAAACCTGGAGCTTGAGCTGGCCCGCAACTTTCTTAGCCATCTCTTTCCTGCTTTCGTTTTATGCCGGATGACCCGGCGGTTGCAGTTTGGTGGTGCGAAAAAGACAACCGGCTAAGCCGCCTCTTCTCCCACCATGCTTGCGCCAGGCCTGCGCCCGGCACTGCCCACCACCGAGACCGGTGACGGGCGTTTCGATCAGCCCTTTTCGACCTGACCGAATTCGAGATCGACAGGCACAGCGCGCCCGAAGATCGAAACTTCCACCTTGAGGCGCGCCCGCTCCTCGTCCACTTCCTGGACGAAACCGTTGAACGACGCGAACGGACCGTCGGAAACGCGAACCGCCTCGCCGATCTCGAACGTGACGGACGGCTTGGGACGCTCGACGCCTTCCTGAACCTGGTTCAGGATACGCTGGGCCTCAGCTTCCGTGATCGGCACCGGCTTCGAATCGCCAAGGAAACCAGTGACCTTCGGCGTGTTCTTGACGAGCGAGAAGACGGCGTCGGTCAAATGGGCCTTCAGCAGCACATAGCCCGGGAAGAACTTGCGCTCGGCATCAACCTTGCGGCCGCGGCGAACCTCAACGACCTTCTCGGTCGGAACAACGATCTGCTCGATCTGCTCGCTCAGGCCCTTCTGCTTAGCCTTGTGCTCAATGTCCTCGGCGACCTTCTTTTCGAAGTTCGAATAGGCGTGGACGATATACCAGCGCGCAGTCATCTCAGGAATTCTCCGTATTCGCAGCCTTAGCGGCCAATGCCCAAGATCTGCTCGACAGCGAATGCCATCAGCTGGTCAGCGGCAAAAAAGAAAATCATCGCAATAATTGCAAAGCCGAGAACCATGACCGTGGAGATCATCGTCTCGCGCCGTGATGGCCACGTCACCTTCGCCGTTTCCGACCTTACCTGCTGCAGAAAGGTGAAGGGGTTCGTGGTTTTCGCCATGTGCCGCTCTGCTCTCAACGTCCGTTGACCGGACTTCTGGATGATCCCGTGACCGGGAGATGCCACCACATGAACGATATCAACGCCGAATCAGCGACATTTCGCCCATGCAATTCGGACGCGTAAAGCCGGATCCCCAGCTCCACGCGCCGCGTGTCTGTTTCGCTTACATAAAACCGATTCTCTCTCCACGCAAGTGGCAGGAACAAGCTTTACGTATAAACGCCGCGTCGGAACCATCCAGTCGTTCCGTTCCGGCTATAAGAAGTCCTTATGCCTGAATTAGCGAATTCTGGCAAGACTGGCACGGGCAGCAGGGCTCGAACCTACGACCTGCGGTTTTGGAGACCGCCGCTCTACCAACTGAGCTATGCCCGTGCATCTCGCCGCGCATCATCTGCGCAGCACGGGCTTCCTAAGGATTTCCACGCCGTCTGTAAAGAGCGCAATGCGTGATGTCGCGAACATTCACAGGCGGAATTCGCTAGGCGCAACGCAGGCGCCCTCGCCCGCTCGGCCTGGGCAGATCCGGGCTTCAGATCACGATTTGCCCGACGGCACGTAAGGTCCGCCCGGAACGCCCCAGCCCCAGCGGGGCATCGGCTCGTGGAGCGCGGGCGCGGCACCGTCCTGCGAGTTCAGCTTGGCCAGCCGTGTGCCCCATTCGAGGTAAGCGACGAACGCCGAACGGAACTCGGGATCGTCGGGCAGCTCCACCTCATCGGCGGCATCGAGCAACAGCGCGATCCACTGCCGGCGCTGCGCCTCGGTGAGGTGCCTGTTGAGGTGATGGCTGATCATCGCGGGATGGCCGCCATGGGTCTCGCTGTAGTCCTTCGGCCCGCCAAACACCTCCCCGATGAAGGCGGCGACATGCGCGGGATGGTCGCCGGACATGTTCCGGAACACCGGTTCGAGCAGCGGATCGCTACGCACCTTGTCATAGAATACACGCGTCAGCCGGTGGAGCGCCGCGGCGCCTCCAGCCCACTCGAACAATGTCGGCACGTCCTTTTGCATTGCCTTCCTCCTATTGCGTTGGAGGCATATGGGGAGCGGAACCGTGGGACGGAAGTCCACGAAGAAAAGCACCTCAATATCCGAGGTCAACAGCCTAGGATCGTTTCAACCACAGCCCAGTCATGGCAGCTTCGTCGATCTGCTTGAGCAGGCGCCACTACGCGCCACCTACCGACTATTGCAGTGCCCGGCAGTTCACCGGCCGAGGTGAAGTCCGGCAAAGGCCACTGTCGATCAGAAGTTGGACAGAACCCGACCTGGTCGTCAGATAGCCCTCCCGGAGGAGAGCCAGCGCAACTTCATCCAACTTACCAAAACCGGGTGCCGCATCGCCTACTTTCGGTCCAACCCCCATCTGCACGAGGTAGTGATTGCGTATTGGAGCGTCCAGTGCCGGACTGGGACCCCAGCCAGCAGGAACTCCCTCGCCAAGCAGTCGGGTCTTTCCTGCCGACAGCACCAAAAGGCAACTCTCGCCACATTCCGCCCCACCTGATCCCGCTATGCCCAGATATGGCCGCCCGTCACCTTGCCAGCCGGTGCAGCCCTTACCGTTCGGCTTGCAGCCGGCAAAGAACGTGCGCCCAACGGCCACATCAAGGCCGTTTGCGCGGACAACGCGCCCCATCAGCATCGCGGCAATCGGATCTCCCTCGCTTGAGGAAATTACCAATGGCAGCTTTATGTCACCTAGTTCCTTGAGCAGAGTTTCCAGCCGCCGCGGTGCAGCGTCATCGACCTGCCCTTCGGCGGAGATCCATTCGGGGCAATCAGGTTCACAGGCCCCGACCGAACGCACGACTGCCAGCCACATCCCGGGTTCTTTGGCGACGAGTGGCTTGGGGTAGGAATCGGACGCAAGCTTTTGTCCTGGCGCCAGAATGCAGTTCGCGGCTGGGGTCGCGATCCTGCAGCTCTCGATGCTCACCAGGACGTCGGTCGCATCCAGGCTGGTGATCAGGTTCATGCCGAGCATCTCGACGGGTGTCAGCTGGCGCATCTCGGCGGCCGGAGTGCTTTGCCCGATCTCGTACATCGCCTGCTTGACCCCCATCTCCTTGAGATAGGCCAACATCGTGGCGTTGAACGCCTTGCCCATCTTGGTGGTGGTGTAGCTGCCCACCGTCTTGCGGCGGACGACCTTGCGGCTGACGGTCTTCCGCTTGCCTTTCACGACCTTGTAGGTCTCACGATAGGTGATCTTCTGCTGCGTGACATGCGACGTCACCTGATGCACGCCCATATAGGCCCACTGGCCGACATGCCGGCGCACGCCGCCCGCAAACATTATCGAACAGGCCGAGGCACAGTAGGCGCCGGCCGAGTATAGCGCGCCCTGATAGATACCTTTTCTGGCTGGATCGAGCTTGCAACCCTTTTGCTCGGGCGCGCATTCGACGAAACGCGTCAACCCGACGCCAATGTCGAGCTTGCGGGCACGCAACATGCGCCCCAGTTCCAATGCTGCCTCGACCCGGCCGCCTGGCGAGGTCACGATGACCGGCAACCGCTTGTCGCCGAGCTTCTTGAGAAACTTCTTGAAAGCAGCAGGCGTCGCTGGCGTGATCGCGCCCTCGGCTGAAATCCATTCCGGACAGAACGGCTCACATCCCGGCGAAGAGCTGCGCACGACGACGAAGCGCATGGGTGGACCGTCATTTTCCGGAGCTTTGGTCTTGGCAGCCTGCGCCGAGGCCGGGAGCAACAACGCGACGGCAATGGCAAGGGCAAAAAACAGGACAAGGTCCTGCCAGACCGCGCGCGAGCCCTTCCCCATGGCGGATCCCCCAAACCAGCCGCTACCCAGCGATAGTACTGCCGGAGCCGGGACTTGCAACGTATCGGGCAAACAAAAAAGGCGGCCCGAAGGCCGCCCTTGATGCAATTCGACGAAAGGACGTCGATTATTCTTTGATCGAAGCGACGATGCCGGCGCCGACGGTACGGCCACCTTCACGGATAGCGAAGCGGAGCTTCTCTTCCATGGCGATCGGCACGATCAGCTCGACATCGACGGTGATGTTGTCGCCGGGCATGACCATCTCGGTGCCTTCCGGCAGCGTCACGATGCCGGTCACGTCAGTCGTGCGGAAGTAGAACTGCGGACGGTAGTTGGTGAAGAACGGCGTGTGACGGCCACCCTCTTCCTTGGTCAGGATGTAGGCTTCAGCCACGAACTTCTTGTGCGGCTTGACCGAACCCGGCTTGCACAGGACCTGACCGCGCTCGACGTCTTCACGGCCAACGCCACGGATCAGCGCGCCGATGTTGTCGCCAGCCTGGCCCTGGTCGAGCAGCTTGCGGAACATTTCAACGCCGGTAACCGTCGTCGACGTGGTTGCCTTGATGCCGACGATCTCGACAGTCTCGCCAACCTTGACGATGCCGCGCTCGACGCGACCGGTGACGACGGTGCCGCGGCCCGAGATCGAGAACACGTCTTCGATCGGCAGCAGGAACGGACGGTCGATCGGACGCTCAGGCGTCGGGATGTAGGCGTCGACAGCGGCCATCAGCTCGCGGATCGCGTCTTCACCGATCTTCTTGTCGGAATCGTTGAGTGCAGCAACAGCCGAACCCTTGATCATCGGAATGTCGTCGCCCGGATATTCGTACTTCGACAGCAATTCGCGAACTTCGAGCTCGACCAGTTCGAGCAGCTCGGCGTCGTCGACCAGGTCGACCTTGTTGAGGAACACGACGAGTGCCGGAACGCCGACCTGGCGGGCGAGCAGGATGTGCTCGCGGGTCTGCGGCATCGGGCCGTCGGCGGCCGACACGACCAGGATCGCGCCGTCCATCTGGGCGGCACCGGTGATCATGTTCTTCACATAGTCGGCGTGGCCGGGGCAGTCGACGTGGGCGTAGTGACGAGCAGGCGTCTCGTATTCGACGTGGGCCGTCGAAATGGTGATGCCGCGAGCCTTTTCTTCAGGCGCTGCGTCGATCTGGTCGTAGGCCTTGAACTCGCCGAAATACTTGGTGATCGCCGCCGTCAGCGACGTCTTGCCGTGGTCAACGTGACCAATCGTGCCGATGTTCACATGAGGCTTATTACGCTCGAATTTACCTTTTGCCATTGTCTCTTTCCTTGAGCATCGGGACCTTGGTTCCGGTCGGATGCGGGGCGATTACCGATAAAGGCCGAAAAAGACAAGCACCTTTTGGCCAAACGACCAGGTCGCGGCCAAAAGCTAAGCTGCTCTTTCAGTGCAGGACGCACATATGGGGGCAAGCGGATGCAAATAAAAGGCTTCTTGCTTCAGCGAAAAGCCCTGGAGCGGGTAGCGGGAATCGAACCCGCGTATTCAGCTTGGAAGGCTGCTGCTCTACCATTGAGCTATACCCGCGCCCTGAGCGCCTCGCGCCTGTTCAGGAGCGAAGCACGCTCTGGTATTCACCTTGCCGCGTGGTGCCTTGGAAAGATGAGATCACCTTTCGAGGGCAGCGTTTATGGCTTCCGGGCCGGCAGTGGTGGAGGAGGTTGGATTCGAACCAACGTAAGCTGAGCTAACGGATTTACAGTCCGTCCCCTTTAACCACTCGGGCACTCCTCCAACTGCTTTGCCGGAGCCATGCTACGAGGCTTTTTCGATCCCGGTTCCGAGCGAAGCGCCCTGCCCCGAAATCTGCGTGGGCTTATGGCGACAAGGATTTGGCCTGTCAACCGGACAGGGCGCGTTTTCATGCGGATTATTCAAAGCGCCGACTAACGGGCCGTATCCAAAGCCCAGAGCTGGCGCTATAGCAGGCGCATGAACGATACAAAAAAGCCCGGAACACCCAAGGATAGCCACTACGCCAAGCTGCGTCGCACCTTTCGCGACCAAAAGAGCGGTGGCGCGCCTGAATTTCGCCCGAAGCGCCATGTGCCGCCAGGCGAGAACGCCGCCGACGGACTGGTGCGCCTCTACGGGATCCATACGGTACGCGCAGCGCTCGACAATCCGCGCCGCAAGATCCGCCAGATGTGGGTTACGCGCAATGCGATGGAACGGCTTGAGATCGCCGACCTTGGCGCCCTGCCCTTCGCCACCGAATTGGTTGAGCCAAGAGAAATCGACAAGATCACGGGCACGGACGCCGTTCACCAGGGCGTGCTGATCGAGGCCGAGCCACTGAAAGCCAAGGCGCTGTCGGCGCTGGGCGATTCGCCGCTGATTCTTGTGCTCGACCAGGTGACTGACCCGCACAATGTCGGAGCGATCATCCGCTCCGCGGTGGCGTTCGGCGCGGGCGCACTGATCGTGACGCAACGCCACAGCCCGCATGAGAGCGGCGTGCTCGCTAAGTCGGCCTCGGGCGCCCTCGAACACATCGACCTGATCGAAGTTCGCAATCTCGCCGACGCGCTCGGCGAGCTGCACGAGGCCGGCTTCCAGACCATCGGACTTGATTCGGCAGGCCCGGCGGAACTCGAAAAGACGTTTGCCGGCGACAAGCTGGCACTCGTGCTCGGCGCCGAAGGCAAAGGCCTGCGCCAGAAGACGCGCGAGACAGTGACCGTATTGGCGCGACTCGACATGCCCGGTGCGATCCACTCGCTCAATGTGTCGAACGCGGCAGCTGTGTCGCTGTACGCGGCGCGGAAATTCCTGCGCTGAAGCCCATGGCTGGCCAGCAGGCCAGCCATGTCGGCACCACCGCGGAAACAAGACGCCGCGCCTCTTGACCTTCCACTTGGCGGAAGCCGTAGCCTGCAGGCACAACGGAGTCTTGTCATGGCGCGTCGCCTCACGCTTTTCGCCCTCTTCTCAGCCAGCATCGCGCTCGGCGCCGCCCTGCCCGCAGCCGCACAGGGAAACAGCGTCGCTGAGCTCGCCGGAAAGACGCATATCCACGGGCTCGCCTTCGACCGTGCCGATCCATCGAGCGTCCTGATCGCCACCCACCACGGGCTGATGAAAGCTGCGCCCGACGGCACGGTGACGCCGGTTTCGGAAAGCCGTGACGACTTCATGGGCTTTGTGCCGCACCCGACCGATTCCAAGGTTCTGTTCGCCAGCGGCCACCCCCAGGGCGGCGGCAATCTCGGCTTCATCAAGTCGACAGATTCGGGAAAGAGCTGGGCGAAGATCGCGCCCGGCGTCGACGGTCCTGTCGACTTCCACCAACTGGCGGTCAGTCCTTCGAACCCTGATGTGCTCTACGGCGCGTATGGCGCGATCCAGACCAGCCGCGACGGCGGCAAAACCTGGGCGATTGCGGGCGATGCGCTGGCCAAGCTGATCGACCTGGCCGTCTCGCCGTCAAACCCTGACGTCGTCTACGCAGCAACCGAAGACGGGTTGATGGTGAGCCGTGATGGTGCCGGCAGCTGGCAGCAGCCCATCTTGGCCGGCGTGCCGGTCACAACGGTCGAATTGACCCCTGACGGCACGATCTACGCCTTTGCGCCGGGGCGCGGGCTGTTGCGGGCCGCAGAGACGGCGCCGACCTTCGAGAGGCCGGCCGAAGGACCTGATCCGGCAGGCTACATTCTTCACCTGGCGATGGACCACCAGGCGCCCGCGCGCATGGTCGCGGTAACAGGCACCGGCGCAATCGTCGTCTCCAGAGACGGCGGTGCAAACTGGACGGTGCTGGGCGGCAATTGATCTGCACCAGCCGAGCCGAACGGTGAACGGGCCCGCTGCGCTGGCGCAGGAGCCCGTTCATCGACAGTGATAAGAAAGATGCGGCGTTGGGAACTTCCGCCGCGCCCCTCCCTGCCTATGCCGCCTTGCCTTTGGTGTCAGCCGCATCCGAGCCGACCTCGAAATTGGCCATGCGCTCCAGCGCGCGCACCAGTGCTGAATGGTCTTCCCTGGCCCCGCCATTGGCGACGCAGGAATTGAACAGTTCCTGCGTCATCGAGGTGTTCGGCAGGGACACGCCGAGTGCCTTGGCGCCCTGAAGTGCCAAGTTGAGGTCCTTCTGGTGCAGCTCGATGCGGAAGCCGGGCGCGAAGGTGCGCTTGTACATACGCTCGCCATGCACTTCGAGGATGCGCGAGGCAGCCAGGCCGCCCATCAGCGCCTGACGGACCTTCGCTGGATCGGCGCCCGCCTTGGACGCGAACACTAGCGCTTCGGCGACCGCCTCGATGGTGAGGGCGACGACGATCTGGTTGGCGACCTTGGTGGTCTGGCCGACGCCGTTGGGGCCGACAAGCGTGATGTTCTTGCCCATCTTCTCGAACACCGGACGGGCGCGCTCGAACGGCTTGTCCTCACCGCCGACCATGATCGTCAGCGATGCAGCCTTGGCGCCGACCTCGCCACCCGACACTGGGGCATCGAGATAGTCGCAGCCGAGCGCATTGATCTTCTTGGCAAATTCCTTGGTCTCGATCGGCGAGATCGAACTCATGTCGATCACGAGCTTTCCCTTGGAAAGACCTGATGCAACACTATTTTCGCCGAAGAGAACGTCAGCCACCTGCGGCGTGTCGGGCACCATCAGGATGATGATGTCACAAGCCTTGGCCAGTGCCTGGTGCCCGGTGACCGACTTCAGCCCCTTGCCAACCAGCTCGGCTGGCAGCGCGCCGCGATGGTCGCTGGCGATGACCTCGTAGCCGGCATCGAGCAGATGCCCCGCCATTGGCGCGCCCATGATGCCCAGGCCGACAAATCCGATTTTTTCCATTTCAATATTCCTTCAATTCCAATGGCCGCGCGATCAGGCGGCAGCGCTGCCCTTGTCGGCAAAACCCGCGAACCAGCCCAGGCCTTCGACCGTCCCGGCCTTGGGCTTGTATTCGGCACCAACCCAACCGGCGTAGCCAATGCGGTCGAGATGCTCGTAGAGGAACGGGTAGTTGATCTCGCCCGTGCCCGGCTCGTGACGACCGGGGTTGTCCGCCAGTTGCACATGCGCGATGCGGGCGAGATTGGCCTCGATGGTGCGGGCCAGATCGCCCTCCATGACCTGCATGTGGTAGATGTCGTATTGCAGGAAGAGATTGTCCGAGCCGACCCTGTCGATGATGCCGAGCGCCTGCCTGGTGTTGGTCAGAAAGAAGCCCGGGATGTCCCTGGTGTTGATCGGTTCGATCAGCAGGCGAATGCCCGCCGTCTTCAGTTTTTCCGCCGCGAAGGCGAGATTTTCGACAAAGACATTTTCCAGCACGTCACGGGCGTTTCCGGCCGGCGCGATGCCCGCCAGGCAATTCACCTGCTCGCAGCCGAGCGCATGCGCATAGGTGATCGCCTTGGCAACGCCCTGGCGGAACTCGTGGATGCGGTCGGGCAGCACGGCGATGCCGCGCTCGCCAGCCGCCCAGTCGCCGGGCGGCAGGTTGAACAGCGCCTGGGTCAGGCCGTTCTTCTTGAGGCGCGCGGCAACGACGTCAGGCGCGTGGTCGTAAGGCGCGATGTACTCGACACCCTTGAAGCCGGCGCGCGCAGCGGCGTCGAAGCGGTCGAGAAAGTCATGCTCGCCAAAGAGCATCGAAAGATTGGCTGAGAACTTGGGCATTTGCGTTTTCCTCGGAAAATCAGTCGAGCAGCATGATTGCGGTCGGTGCGTCTTCGTTGCTCTCGGCAAGCTCTTCGAACTCGACGACGTTGTCGATCTCGACGCCCATGGAGATGTTGGTGACGCGCTCGAGAATGAACTCGAGGACGACAGGCACCTGATGCTCCTTCATGAGTTGCTTGGCCTGCTTGAAGGCAGCGGCAAATTCCTCCGGCTTGCGCACGCGAACCGCCTTGCAGCCCATGGCTTCGGCAACAGCGACATGGTCGACACCATAACCCGCTTCGGGGTCGCCTGAACGGTTGATGTTTTCGAACGACAGGCTGACCTCGAAGTCCATCGCAAAGCCGCGCTGCGCCTGGCGGATCAGGCCGAGATAGGCGTTGTTCACGACGACGTGGATATAGGGCAGCTTGTGCTGGGCACCGACGGCCAGTTCTTCGATCATGAACTGGAAGTCGTAGTCGCCCGACAAGGCAACGATATCGCGATCCGGGTCGGCAGCGCGAACGCCGAGTGCCGCCGGCAGCGTCCAACCCAACGGGCCGGCCTGGCCGCAATTGATCCAGTTGCGTGGCTTGTAGACGTGCAGGAACTGCGCGCCGGCGATCTGCGACAGGCCGATGGTGGTGACGTAGGTGGTGTCGCGTCCAAACGCCTTGTTCATTTCCTCGTAGACGCGCTGCGGCTTGAGCGGCACCTGCTCGAAATGGGTCTTGCGCTTCATCGTCTTCTTGCGCGCCTGGCACTCCTTGGCCCAGCCGGACCAGTCGCGCAGCTTGCCCGCCGTCTTCCACTCGGTGGCGACGTCGAGCAGCACCTTCAGCGCCGCACCGGCATCCGAGGTCACGCCCAGGTCAGGCGCAAAGACGCGGCCGATCTGGGTTGGCTCGATGTCGATGTGGATGAACTTGCGGCCTGCCGTGTACTTCTCGACCGAGCCGGTGTGGCGATTGGCCCAGCGGTTGCCGACGCCGAGAACGAAGTCCGAGGCCAGCATCGTCGCATTGCCGTAGCGATGCGAGGTCTGCAAGCCGCACATGCCGGCCATCAGGCGATGGTCGTCCGGGATCGAGCCCCAGCCCATCAGCGTGGGAACGACCGGAACGCCGGTGATTTCGGCGAACTCGATGAGCAGGTCCGAGGCATCGGCATTGATGATGCCGCCACCGGCAACGATAAGCGGCTTTTCCGCCTCGTTGAGCATCGACAGCGCCTTTTCGGCCTGGGCGCGCGTCATCGCCGGCTTATGGACCACGAGCGGCTCATAGGCGTCGATGTCGAATTCGATCTCGGCGAGCTGGACGTCGACAGGCAGATCGACAAGGACCGGTCCGGGACGGCCAGAGCGCATCAGGTGGAATGCCTTCTGCAGCGTCATCGGAACCAGATATGGCTCCATGACGGTGACGGCCCATTTGGTGACGGGGGCTGCGATCGCCGCGATGTCGACGGCCTGGAAATCTTCCTTGTTCAACCGTGCGCGCGGCGCCTGGCCGGTGATGCACAGGATCGGGATCGAGTCGGCCGATGCCGAATAGAGACCGGTGATCATATCGGTGCCAGCCGGACCCGAGGTGCCGATGCACAGGCCGATATTGCCGGCCTTGGTCCGCGTATAGCCTTCAGCCATATGTGACGCGCCCTCGACGTGACGGGCAAGCACGTGACGGATCGAACCGCGTGCCTTCAGCGCCGAGTAAAGCGGGTTGATGGCCGCACCCGGCACACCGAAAGCACACGAGATGCCTTCCTTCTCGAGAACGAGGACCGCTGCATCGACAGCGCGCATCCTGGCCATGGTCTTACCTCCAACTGGAAACTGATGTTGGGCAGATCGTGTCATCCCGGGTCGCATTTTGCAATTTTTTCAAAATATTTTTTCATTAGTTGATGACACCGCTTACCTCCTGATTTTACATCGCTTTTCATTTTTCGTTGCATCGCCGCCCAATATGGATGAAAAAGTTTTTTAAAAGCAATCTGGAGCGACGGCATGGCAACGATGGAAAAACGGCAGCGCGGGCGCCCTCGCGCATTCCAGCCCGCGCCGGATGCTGGATCCGTGCAATCGCTCGACCGCGCGCTTCGCATTCTCGCCATTGTCGCACACAGCGACGGCCTGTCGCTGAGCGAGATCTCGGCTGCTTCCGACCTTGCCGCCGCAACCGCCTACCGCATGCTGACGACCTTGCAGAACCACGGCATGGTCGAGTTCGATCCTGATGGCCAGTTATGGTCGATCGGGGTCGAAACCTATCGCATGGGCGCTGCCTTCCTGCGGCGGCGCAAGCTCGTCGACCGCGCCCGCACTGTCATGCAGGAACTGATGGAAAAGACCGGCGAAACCGCCAATCTCGGCGTTGCCGAGGACGATTGCGTGGTCTTCGTCAGCCAGGTCGAGACGCACCAGGCGATCCGGGCCTTCTTCCGGCCGGGAACGCGCAGTCCTTTCCATGCTTCGGGCATCGGCAAGGCAGTGCTTGCCCATCTCGACCGCGACCGCGTCAATGCCATCGTCCGCAAGGCCGGACTCGATGCCTACACGGAAAGGACGCTGTCGGAACCGGCGCTGCTTGCCCGCGACCTCGAGCAGATCCGCGCGCGCGGCTGGTCGGTGGACGACGAAGAACGCTATCCCGGCATGCGCTGCATTGCCGCCGCCGTGTTCAACGAATTCGGCGAACCCATTGGCGGGGTTTCAGTTTCCGGGCCGACGGTGCGCGTGACATCGGAACGTCTCGGCGAAATCGGTCCGATCGTCAGGGATGCCGCTGCCGAACTGACCAGAATGATCGGTGGCTCGCCTGACGGCACGGTGCCTGGCCTTTGAAAACACAAGCGGGAGAAGGGCTGCCCCCTCTCCCGCGGTGCAGGTTCGTTCTGACTACAGGCGGCAGTAGCGCAGGCGTCCATCGTAGCCGACATAGGTGTCGGTGCGCGGATCGTAGCTACGGTAGCGCGCAAAGCAGCGCTGGACGTGGCTGTCATAAGGATCGGCCGGGTAATAGGCGTCATAGTAAGGTGCGGGTGCCGGGCGATGGCCGCCGGCAATGATCGCGCCGGCAATGAACCCGCCGGCGCCGGCGAGCGCTGCAGCTTCGGCTCTGGTCAGGCCGCCGGCCGAAGACTGCTGGACAGTGCCAATGAGGCCGGTGGTGACGACGGCGGCTGCGATAAGTCCCGAAATCATCTTGCTCTTGAAAGACATGGTGCTCTCCTTCGGTTGATCTGGGAGGCGATCCATCCGCCTCATATCGATCAGTCGCGGCAAGCGCGCAAAAGGTTCACGAGGCCAGAGAACTTTTTCATCAACTGTTCGAGGCGGCCAACCCGAGTGGGCCAAACGCCTGTGCTTGACAGCCGTGCGACAACGGCTGAAGTCAAAAGCCTCATTCGCAATGACCATCGCTGGAACGATCATGAGCCTGCAGTCAGTCAAAGCCTTCTTCGCCGAACACGCCCCCGACATCGAAGTCATCGTGACGCCGACAAGCTCGGCGACGGTGGCGCTCGCCGCCGAGGCGCATGGCGTCGAGCCCGCCCAGATCGCGAAGACCATCTGCATGCGCGTCGGAGATCGGGTGATCCTGGTTGTCGCGCGCGGCGACGCGCGCATCGACAACCGCAAATGCCGCGATGCCTTCGGCGCCAAGCCACGCATGCTCGATGTCGAGCAGGTCGCGGAACTGACTGGGCATCCCGTCGGCGGCGTCTGCCCCTTCGGCCTCGCAGCGCCGCTTAAGGTCTATTGCGACGTGTCGCTGCGCACCTATGACGAAGTCGTGCCGGCGGCAGGTGCCACTAACGCTGCGGTCAGAATCGGGATTGAGCGCATGGCAACGCTCGTCGGCGCGGAATGGTGCGACATATGCCAGGATGCCGTTGGCAAATCGGACACGGAAGCGGCTGAATAGGAAGGCTGGTGCCCCCGGCAGGAATCGAACCCGCGACCTTCGGTTTACAAAACCGCTGCTCTACCAGCTGAGCTACAAGGGCATTTTGCCCCGGTTAGCATATTTTGTGGCTCAGTAAAGACAATTTCGAGCGAGTATCGCAGCATCCCCAGGGTACGCAGACGCCCCGCGCCCTAAAACTGAAGCCATGTGCCCACTATATCCAGGTTGCTGGCCGGACGAGCGGCTGCGCTGGAGGTGATGGATGATCAGGTTCGTGATTATTGCCGTGGTGGTGATCGTCGCGTGGCTGCTGTTGCTCAAGCTGTTCCGCCAGATGAAAGAGGCGCGGGTCGATTGGACCGGCGTCGCCACTATCATCGGTTTCATCGTGCTCGCCGTGTATCTCCACTACGCCACCGGCATGGGCTGACCCAGGTACCTTCAAAACGGCGCTAGGCTGCCGACATCACTGCCTTGGCAAATACCACGCGATTGCGCCCCTGCTCCTTGGCTTCATAGAGGCCGCGGTCGGCGAGGCGCATGAGCTGCGATGTCGGTTGCTGCCCGGCTGAAACGACCGCCCCGACGCTGACGGTCAGGCGATGCGGGCGTCCGTCGACTGGATGGAAGGCGATTCGTTCGACCTCGGCGCGAATCCGCTCGGCGATCGAGGCTGCCTCGTCCTGATTTGTGGCCGGCAGGAACACGCAAAACTCCTCGCCACCAACACGCCCGACCAGGTCATGCTCGCGGATCGAGGCGCGTAACGCATTCGAGATCAGCTTGAGCGCCTCATCGCCGACAAGGTGGCCAAAGGTGTCATTGATGTTCTTGAAGTTATCGGCATCGATCAAAAGCAGCGCGCCAGAATCGCATTTTCGTCGAGCCTGCTTCGACTTCTCGAAGAACGCTTCCCGGTTCAGCAGCCCGGTCATCTGGTCATGCGTCGCTTTTGCCTTCAGCTGGGTATGCGCTTCTGACAGTTCGGCCAGTGCACGTTTCAGCTTTTCGTTCTGCCAGAAGATGAGGAAACCGGCAGGAAACGCCGTCAGGATCGGCAAGACCGAATTCATCGCAAAAACGAATGCGGTAAACGGCTGGCCGGCCGAATAGCGGATCGCGAAGGAAATGATCTGGCTTGCAACAATGACGGCAATTGTGACCAGGCAGGCCCTGAACGTTATCTTCCACACAGCGACGCACCCTTGCGAATTCCGATCCTGCTCCTGCAACGGTGCATAATGCTTGAAGCTTAACGTTTCCAACCCGAGTTGATTTGCGATCGCCACGCAATCTTATGCGCATTTCCTAATATAATGCACGCCAAGAAACCGGCGTCGCTTGTCGAGCCGCACACTTGACCTCAGTAACTTCGACATCCGATTATGCGCTCGAACAGAAAACAGGCTGCCTTGGAGTAGCAAATGCTAAAACACACCTTGCTGGCATCCATCTTCACACTGACTGGCATTTCACTCGCCCAGGCGCAGACCTGCGAGAAGAACTTCAAGGTTAGCGGCATTCCGCTGGTCACGGCGGTATCCTACAAGAGCTCGCAGTCCTTTCCCAAGGTCAAGCAGGCCGAGGCGCTGAAGCGTCTGGCGCAGGCGGTCGCCGCCGAAGGCTTTTCCGGCATTACCGTCGACAAGAACCTCGGCGCCATCGACGCCCACCAGGAAACGTCCGGCAGCGGGCGGCCACAAACGCTGCGGGTTGTTGCCCGCAGCCAGGGTGGCGGCACGCTGGTCAATGCCGTGTTCAACATCCAGCCAGGGCAAGTGACGACCAACGAGGTCGTGCGCAGCGGCATATGCACGATCATTCGCGCAGCCGCCGGCTGAGGCAGCCTGTCCGGGCAGCGCGCGCTGGTCATTCCGCTCCCTTTGCTTCGGCAAAACCACATGCTACCCCGTTGCCGGCGGCCGGCAGTGGCGTTCGGACCGCCGGCGGGGAGCACATGGACGCCAAGTCGCTGACATTTTCGTTCGTATCCTCCGGAACAGTGGAGGCGGATGCCGCCGCCAAGCGGCTTTCCCAGCGCTATGGCCAGATGTCTTATGACCAGGCCGACATCGTCGTGGCGCTTGGGGGCGACGGTTTTCTTCTGCAGACGCTGCGCGAGACGATGAGCACCGGCAAGCGCGTCTACGGTATGAACCGTGGCACGGTCGGCTTCCTGATGAACGAGTATCGCGAGAACGCCCTGCCCGCACGCCTGGCCGCGGCGGTGGCCGAAACCATCCGGCCGCTGGAGATGGTGACGGTCGACGACGCCGGAACATCGAGGGAAGCGCTGGCGATCAACGAAGTTTCACTGCTGCGCCAATCCTACCAGGCGGCAAGGGTTCGCATTTCCGTCGACGGCAAGGTCCGGCTCGAAGAGCTGATCTGCGACGGCGTGATGGTGGCGACGCCGGCTGGGTCCACAGCCTACAATCTGTCGGCCCACGGCCCGATCCTGCCGCTCGACGCACCACTTCTGGCCCTGACGCCGGTCAGCCCATTCAGGCCGCGGCGCTGGCGCGGCGCGCTCCTGCCCAAGACGGCTGTGGTTCGTTTCGATATCCTGGAAGAGCAGAAGCGCCCGGTGAACGCGGTTGCCGACCATACCGAAGTCAAGTCGGTGGTGTCAGTCGAGGTCCGGGAATCCGCAACCCACACCGCAACCCTGCTGTTCGACCCCGGCCATTCCTGGAGCGAACGCATCCTGGCCGAGCAATTCAAATACTGATCATTGGGCCACAGCTGGAAGTAATCAGCTGCAATCGCCGCGCGTGTGCCAGTTTGAGTTGACAAATCGCGCACTTACGCCTATCGCGTTGCGGCATATTGCAGGCGGTTTGCGCCTGTCGTGGCCAGTGTGCCGCGCCCTTGAACGAGCAAAGACAGCCAACAAACTTGTCCGAAGACACTCAGACCGCTCCAGAAGCGTTGACCTTCGCAGACCTCGGCCTTTCGCCGAAGGTCCTTTCCGCAGTCACCGACGCGGGCTACACCCAGCCCACGCCGATCCAGGCAGGTGCGATCCCGCACGCACTGCAGGGCAAGGACGTGCTTGGCATCGCCCAGACGGGTACCGGCAAGACGGCATCCTTCGTGCTGCCGATGCTGACGCGCCTTGAAAAAGGCCGTGCCCGTGCACGCATGCCTCGCACACTGATCCTCGAACCGACGCGCGAACTCGCGGCTCAGGTCGAAGAGAACTTCATCAAGTACGGCAAGAACCACCGGCTCAACATCGCCTTGCTGATCGGTGGCGTGTCGTTTGACGAGCAGGAAAAGAAGCTTGAGCGTGGCGCCGACGTCCTGATCGCGACGCCGGGCCGCATGCTCGACCATTTCGAGCGCGGCAAGCTTCTGCTGACCGGCGTCGAGATCCTTGTCATCGACGAAGCAGACCGCATGCTGGACATGGGCTTCATTCCGGACATCGAGCGCATCTGCAAGCTGATCCCGTTCACCCGGCAGACGCTGTTCTTCTCGGCAACGATGCCACCCGAGATCACCAAGCTGACCGAGCAGTTCCTGCACGCACCGATTCGCGTCGAGGTCTCGAAGGCTGCGTCGACCAGCACCAACATCACCCAGCGCCTCGTCAAGTCCGGCCCCAAGCCGTGGGACAAGCGCGAAACGCTGCGCAACCTCATCAATGCCGAAGGCGATGCGATCAAGAACGCGATCATCTTCTGCAACCGCAAGGTCGACGTGTCGGAACTGTTCCGCTCGCTGGTCAAGCACGACTTCGATGCCGGTGCGCTGCATGGCGACATGGACCAGCGCGCGCGCATGGCAATGCTCGCCGGATTCCGCGACGGCAAACTGAAGCTGCTTGTCGCCTCCGACGTCGCCGCGCGCGGTCTCGACATTCCCGAGGTCAGCCACGTCTTCAACTACGACGTGCCGATTCACGCGGAAGACTATGTCCACCGCATCGGCCGCACCGGCCGTGCCGGGCGCCTCGGCAAGGCCTTCACCATCGTCACCAAGTCCGACACCAAGTATGTCGACGCCATCGAGCGCCTGACCGGCCTGCCGGTGGAGTGGCACGATGGCGACCTGTCGACGGTCGTTGCCAGCGAAGGCGACGACGAGGCTCCACGCCGTGGCCGTGGCGCGCCGCGCCGCGCCGGCAAGGAAAAGCATGGCCGCGAACGCGAACGCAAGCCGCGTGAGGAAGCGCCTGTCGTCCAGGCTGCAGCGCCGATAAGCGAAGCTCCGGTCGACAATGTCGTGTCCGACATCGACGAGCGCCGCGTCCGCAAGGAAGCAATCAGGAACGGCAACGCCGATCGCAAGCCGCGCGAGCATGAAGACAAGCCACGTCGCGATGACAATCGCGGCAACCGCCGCCATCAACGCGAAGAAGACGACGACCGCACGATCGGTTTCGGCGACGACCTGCCCGCGTTCATGTTGATCACCACGAACATCTGAGCGCGCTGCGCCTCAACGAAAAATGGCCCCTTTCGGGGCCATTTTCTTTTGTCGGCACCTGTCTTTCATAAGGCTGGCTCGACCGCCTCCAGATCATGGACTTACCGAGCGCTCCAAATGAAAAACGGCCCCGCAAGGGGCCGTTTCATTAGCTTGCCTGGCTACTCGCCGCTCAGGTGAGCGGCGACAGCTGGATCTCGACACGACGGTTCTGGGCACGGCCTTCCGAGGTGGCGTTGGAAGCAATCGGACGGGTCGCGCCAAAGCCGGTGACGGCAAAGCGGCGCGAATCGACGCCCTGGGCTCCGAGGTAGTTGGCCACCGACAACGCACGGCGCTGCGACAGGTCGAAATTGTGCTGGTCGCCACCGGTCGAATCGGTGTGGCCGAACACATCGACGGTGGTCTGGTTGAATTTCTTCAACACCAGGGCAACCGAGTTGAGCGTGTCGTAGAAGCCCGACTTCACCGCGTCCTGGTCGGTGGCGAAAGTGATGTTGGACGGCATGTTCAGGATGATCTGGTCGCCGGCGCGGGTGACGCTGACGCCGCTGCCCTGGAGCTGGGCGCGCAGCTCGGATTCCTGCCTGTCCATGTAGCCGCCGGCGAGACCACCGGCGAGAGCGCCGACACCGGCACCGATCAGCGCGTTGCGGCGATCATTGCCGCCGGCGAGCAGGCCAAGGCCCGCCCCGGCAAGCGCGCCGATGCCAGCACCTGCTGCGGCGTTCGAAACCTTCTGCTGACCGGTGTAAGGATCGGTCGTGCAGGCGCCAACAAACATGCTGCCTGCCAGCGCGAAAATCACTGTCTTCTTCATAAGGAATGTCCCTCTCCGTACCGCGGAACGCAACGGCGCTCCGCGCAAAGCCCTTCACCGGCCTTGTAGCATGAAATACGGCGAAAAACGGAACGGAAGCAGTGACAAGAGCGCAAACTGCCGCCCGCCCGCATGACAAATTTTACCTGTCACCAGAGGTTCTTGCCGTCGATCACCACAACCTCGATCTTGTCGAGGTCGAAGTCGTCAAACAGGCGCGAATTGACGCTGACCCTGGGATTGTCGAAATCCGGCTCACCTGTCGACCAGTCGGGCGTCCTGGTAAAGGTGCCGCAGCCGCAGATGGCGCAGAAGCCATGCTTCACCGTCTTCGATCCCCACTCATAGACCGACACGTTTTCCGGCGGACTGGTGAGCTTGAACTGTGCGGGCGTGTAATAGGCCCATAACGAGCCGCGCTTGGAACAGAACGAACAGGTGCACGAAGTCACATTCTCCGGCACCTCGGACACCTCGAACGTGGTTGCCTTGCAGTGGCAGCTTCCCTTGATGACCATGACAAATCCCTCGTATGCCTGCCGCCCCTCCGGCGGATAGCACACAGTATCCGCAGGCTCCTGACAAGCTGGCGTCAGGAGCCTCGTCAGCAGGCCTGTTCAGTACGATTTTGGTGGCACGAACAGACAGATTGTCCGGCTGTCATCGGCGCCAGCTATGGAACACCAGTGGTACTGACCGTCAGGCGAGGTGTGAATGCGGGCGTCCTGATAAGTGACGACCTCACCCGTGCCTTCGATGACATATCCTTGCGGACGTTCGCTGATCGCCTTCTTCGGCACTTCGCGGCAGTCATAGCCGGAGCAGCAGGCAAAGGGATAAGTCCAGCCTTTCGGTGCGTCGTGCGAAGAGGCGGGTGGCGTGCTGAGCGCGATCAGCACAAGCGCGGACACTGCGAGGGCGTATCGGCGCAGGCGGAGATTTCCTGGGCGCATAGCTTCATCCCCTGAGATTACCTCCCAAGCGAAGCCTGCTCCCGCATGCTTAACGAAAAGTTACCCGAAATGTTCCGACGACAAGCAACCCGGTCATCACGCTTTGGGGATGACCGGGTGATAGATGCTGGAAAAAGCTAGTCGATGTCGGCGACGGCCTGCCCTGCCCCACCCTCGATGCGCTGCGACAGCGACGCTTCCATGAAGTCGTCGAGGTCGCCGTCGAGAACGTCGGACGGGCTGGTGCTTTCGACGCCGGTACGCAGGTCCTTGACCAGCTGATAGGGCTGAAGAACGTAGGAGCGGATCTGGTGCCCCCAGCCGATGTCGCTCTTGGACGACTCGGTCGCGTTGGCTACTGCCTCACGCTTCTTCAGTTCTTCTTCGTAAAGGCGCGAGCGCAGCATTTCCCAGGCCTTGGCCTTGTTCTTGTGCTGCGACCGCTCTGCCTGGCAGGCGACCGCAATGCCGGTGGCAAGGTGCGTGATGCGGACAGCCGAGTCGGTGGTGTTGACGTGCTGGCCGCCCGAGCCGGACGAACGATAGGTATCGATACGGACATCCGATTCCGAGACGTCGATTTCGATCGCGTCGTCAACGACCGGATAGACCCAGATGCTCGAAAACGACGTGTGCCGACGGGCATTGCTGTCATAGGGCGAAATGCGGACAAGGCGGTGCACGCCCGACTCCGTCTTCAGCCAGCCATAGGCATTGTGGCCCTTGATCAGCAGCGTAGCCGACTTGATGCCCGCCTCTTCGCCGTCATGGATTTCCAGGATCTCGACCTTGAAGCGACGACGCTCGGCCCAGCGGGTGTACATGCGCAAAAGCATGTTGGCCCAGTCCTGGCTCTCGGTGCCGCCGGCCCCCGCGTGGACCTCGAGATAGGTATCGTTCTGGTCGGCTTCGCCCGACAGCAGCGACTCGATCTGGCGCGCCCGGATCTCGCCGGCCATCGCACGAATGGCGGCTTCGGCTTCGCTGATAATGTCAGCGTCGCCTTCTTCCTCGCCCATCTCGATCAGGCCAATGTTGTCTTCGAGCGCCTGGCTCAGGCCCTTGATGCCATTGATGCCGTCATCAAGCGACTGGCGCTCGCGCATCAGCTTCTGCGCTTCCTGAGGGTCGTTCCAGAGGTTGGGGTCCTCCGAACGCATGTTCAGGTAATCAAGCCGTTTTACCGCTTGATCCCAGTCAAAGATGCCTCCTCAGCAGGGTTATGCCCTGCCTGATTTCGTCGACAAAGTTCTGCGTTTCCGCGCGCATGGAGATTGCTTCTTTTTGCTTGTTTCGCGCCCGAAGGCGGCTGTTGAATCCGCGCGGAACATAGGGATGAGGTCGCGCCCTGTAAAGCAAAATGGGCAGGCGCCACCAGCCCTGCCCACTCGCCTTGCGACAGCATCGATTGCCTAGCCGGCATACGCGGCTTCGAGTTTGGCTACATTGATCTTGGTCATCTGCAACATCGCCTGCATGACGCGGCCGGCCCTGGCGGCATCGGCATCGCCGAGCAACCGGGGCAAGGCTTCAGGGATGACCTGCCATGAGAGCCCGAACTTGTCCTTGAGCCAGCCGCATTGGCTGGGCTGGCCACCTTCCGAAAGCCTGCTCCAGAAGTAGTCGACCTCGGCCTGATCCTTGCAATCCACGCTCATCGAAATCGCTTCGGTGAACTTGAACATCGGGCCGCCGTTCAAGGCCGTGAAGTGCAGCCCCTCCAATTCGAACTCAGCCACCATGACGCTGCCGGCCGGCCCAGGCCCTGCCTCGCCATAGCGGGTCATCTTGCCGATCTTGGAATTCCTGAATACCGAAGTGTAGAATCTCACCGCCTCTTCTGCCTGGTTGTCGAACCACAGGAACGGGCTGATCTTCTGCATCACTTTCTCCTCGCTGAAATTCAACCGTCGCGCATGCGCTGCGCCAGGGACGCCTGGGCGGCGGACTTCTCCCCCACCCCAAGGATGTCGCCAAGCCAGCCGACATCTAATAACCAATAGGCTATATAACTAATTGGATATTTTCAAGCACCCGAGACTGACATTCGTGCAAACAAAAAATGCGCGCGGCCAGGGCCACGCGCATTTGTCAGTCCAATCGAGGATCCGGCGAATGCCGGGTTGATCTACGATCCTAGTAGAGGCCGCCGCCACCTTCGCTGATGGCCTTGCTGGCCTGCGGCGACAGCGCTTCGCCATAACCATTGGTACCGTCTTCGCCCATGCCGATGACCCAGTAGCTGTCGGCAGGCCCGGTTCCGGGCTTGAAGGCCTCCATGATCGTACCCGGCGCACCGGCAGCCGCCTGCATGCCGGTCTTGCGGTCGATCGAAATCAGCTTCATTCCGGCGGGCACGAGGAAGTCGACCTTGGGCGTGCCTTCGAGAGCAACCGTCATGAAGTCCTTGAACACCGGCGCCGCGAGACCACCGCCAGTGGTGCCCTTGCCGAGCCCCTGCGGCTTGTCGTAGCCCATATACAGTCCGACGACGAGGTTCGGCGTGTAGCCAACGAACCAGGCGTCCTTCTCGTCGTTGGTCGTTCCGGTCTTGCCGGCAATCGGACGGTTGAGCGACAGCAACGTCGTCGCCGTGCCGCGCTGTACCACGCCTTCCAGCATCGAAGTGATCTGGTAGGCGGTCATCGGATCGAGCACCTGCTCGGAGTTGTCGACAAGATCCGGCTCGGGCTGATTGGCCCATTCGGTGGCGACGCAGCCTTCACAGCCGCGCTCGTCATGCTTGAACACCGTCTTGCCGTAGCGGTCCTGGATGCGGTCGATCAGCGACGGCTTGATCTGGCGGCCGCCATTGGCCATCACGGCATAGGCCGAGACCATGCGCATCACGGTGGTCTCGCCCGCGCCAAGCGCCATCGGCAGATACGGTGCGAGCTTGTCGTAGACGCCGAAACGCTCGGCATACTCGGCAACCGTCTTCATGCCCATGTCGTTGGCCAGGCGCACCGTCATGAGATTGCGCGAGCGCTCGATGCCGGCGCGCAAGGTCGAGGGACCGGCGGCCTTGCCGTCGTAGTTCTTCGGCGTCCAGGTGGTATTGCCCGACTGGATGGTGATCGGGCCGTCCATGATCACCGATGCCGGCGTGTAGCCATTGTCGAGTGCAGCAGCATAAACGAACGGCTTGAACGCCGAGCCGGGCTGGCGCATCGCCTGCGTGGCGCGGTTGAACTCAGACTCGGCATAAGAGAAGCCACCAACCATGGCAAGCACGCGGCCGGTATGCGGATCCATGGCAACAAGGCCGCCCGACACTTCAGGCACCTGGCGCAGCGCATAGCCGCCGCCGTCGTTCTTCTCGACGTAGATCACGTCGCCGGACTTGAGAACTTCGGAGGGCGAATTGGCTTTCAGGCGCTTGCCGTCGGCGACGTAGCGCATGGCAAAGCTCATGTCGTCCTTCGACACCGTGCTCTGCTCGCGGTCCTTGGACAGCGCGCCGGAAATCTCGCGCTTGGGCTGCAGGCCGATATCGAGTCCGGTCTTGGAGCTGTCGAGCACGACTGCCAGACGCCATTCTGGAACGTCCGCCAAGCCTTTGACCTCGCCCAGCGCCGTGCCCCAATCTTTGGAGATGTCGATGTTCTTGACCGGTCCACGATAGCCGCGCAGGCGATCATATTTCTCCAGGCCCGACTGCATGGCCTTACGCGCCATGGCCTGGAGCTTTGGGTCGAGCGTGGTCCGAATCGACAGGCCGCCCTCATAGAGTGCATCCTGCCCGTAGCGCGCGATCAGTTCGCGGCGCACTTCTTCAGTGAAGTATTCGCCGGCGAAGACGTAGGTTCCGGTCCGGCGCGGCGTCACGCCGAGCGGCTCAGCCTTGGCCTTCTCGCTCTCTTCGCGTGAAATGTAACCGTTGGCGACCATCTGCTGGATCACCCAGTTGCGCCGTTCGACGGCACGGGCGGCGTATTTGAACGGATGATAGTTGGACGGGCCTTTCGGCAGCGCCGCGAGATAGGCGGCCTCAGCCACTGTCAGCTCGTTGACCGACTTGTCGAAATAGGTCAGCGCCGCACCGGCGATGCCATAGGCGCCGAGGCCAAAGAAGATCTCGTTGAGATAGAGTTCGAGGATACGATCCTTGGAATAGGCTTGCTCGATGCGGAACGAGAGGATGGCTTCCTTTGCCTTGCGGTCCATCGTCTGTTCGTTGGAGAGCAGGAAGTTCTTGGCGACCTGCTGCGTAATGGTCGAGCCGCCTTGCGTCGGCCCCCCGGTGACATAGGCGAGCGCGGCGCGCGAAAAGCCCATGATGTCAATGCCGGGATGGTTGTAGAAATTCTTGTCTTCGGCAGAGAGGAACGCCGCCTTGACGCGATCGGGAACGGCCTGGATCGGCAAATACAACCTGCGCTCACGCGCGAATTCGCCCATCAGCGCGCCATCGGAGGCGTGGATGCGGGTCGTTACCGGCGGCTCGTACTTGGCGAGCACCTCGTAGTCGGGGAGTTCCTTGGTGAGCTGGCCGAGATAGAGCGCCACACCTGCCGCAACGACGAGCGCAAGCGTCGTGCCTATGCCAAAGAAATAGCCGATAAGACGAATCATGCCCGCTCCAGTACAAGGTCCGGAGATTCCCTAAACCAACCCGCCATCATCGCAAGCTGCAGGTATCGTCCAGATCCGCATATCGGCCACCCATGTCGCGCGGTTGTGGACAAAATACGGCAACAGCCCGCAAGCATCAAAGATTCTGGCCGAAAACACCACAAATGCCCGTTCCGTGACCTGTCGGCAATGCCCATCACGAACACGGAACAGTCCATTTCAGCCGCCGGCACCACCCCTTTCGGCGACAAAGGCAGCCACTGCCTTGGATATGCTTGTAGCGGCCTTCTCGCGCCAATCGGCGCTGCGAAGCTGCTCTTCGTCCTGGGGATTTGAGAGATAGCCGAGTTCGACCAGCACCGACGGCACGTCAGGCGCCTTGAGCACCCGGAAACCGGCCGAACGATGCGGGTTGTTGATCATGCCAACCGTCGGCGACAGCTCACCGACCAAAGAGCGCGCAAAACGGGTCGAAAACCCGTGTGTCTCGCGCCGGATCAGATCGACAAGAATGTCCGAGACCGCGTGATTTTCTTCGGCAACATCGACGCCGGCAAGCTGGTCGGAGAGGTTTTCGCGATCGGCCAGTGCCTGCGCGTCGGCGTCGGATGCCTTGTCCGACACAGTATAGACAGTCGCGCCGCGGATACCTTTCAGCCTGATCGTGTCGGCATGGATCGAGATGAACAGATCGGCTTCTTGCTGGCGGGCAATGCGAACGCGGTCGTCCAGGCGCAGAAACTCATCGCCCTGGCGGGTCAGAACGACCTTGTAGGCGCTGTTGGAGGCAAGCTTGGCCTGCAGCTCCTTGGCAAAGGCCAGCGTGACCGTCTTCTCGACCGTGCCGTTCAGCCCCTCGGCACCGCCATCGATGCCGCCATGCCCGGGATCGAGCACGATCGTGAACGGCCGATCGCCGCGATGCGCGATCTTGCCGAGCCTGTCGGTCTTGGCCGTCGTCGAGCCGGTCGTTTCTGCCTGGACGGAGAGAGCCGCATCGAACTCGCGTTCCGAGGCGGCAGCGATGTCGGCAACCAGTCGATAACCCGAGCCATCCTCATTCTTGAGGATATCGACCTTCTCGACGTTGAATGGCCCCTTCGAGGTCACGATCAGCCGCGACGCGCCCTCGCCCGACGCACCATAGCGTACACTCTTGATGAGGCCACGTGGCTTGAGGTCCTTGGCATCGAGCGCGAGTGCGGCACCAGGCAGATCGATGACAAGACGATGCGGGTTGCGCAGCAAGAGCCATTTAGGTTCCGGTTCGCGGTCGAAGTTCATGACGATGCGCATGTGAGTCGCGTCACCCGCCATCTTGTAGTCGAGCGCCTTGACCGTCTCGGCAGCGCAAGCTGGCTGGCAGGTGATGCCGGCGAACACGATCATGAACGCCAAAAACCCGAACATCATGCGGCATGCCGCGCCGCCGGGCTGGATGCCCCCGAACGGGAAGCTCTTGCCAGTCAATGCCGCAGGCCCCATCTCAGTCTTGCCGCTCCAAAAAGCAGGCGCGCAATCGTTGCACACCGTTACCAATCGCGGGCCGAATACGCGGGCCCTTCGATTAACGAGTGGTAACCAGAGAAGGTTAACCGAGTCTTTGTCGGAATGCTCCCCCCAGGGTTGCCGCACCTGCCTTTGCCGGCATCGGAAATCGGGGTTGCGCTCAACCTCGCCAAATCATAAAAGCGACATTGGATCACTGCAATCCAGGGCCCGCGCCCTCAGCGCCTTCCGCTAGGGAACCACGCGACGAGCGATGGCCCGCCTCGCAATAGAGATAGATTTCAGTGATCGCGACGAGATTCGCAGGCGCGGCCCGTGGCGGGGTAGCGACTGCGTGAGAAAAACGGCCGGACACTATTCCGCGCCGGCTCTGTAAGAGCAAAGTAGCTGGTCCGGATTCCCGGGCTTAGATTTGAAACAAGGTTCCGCAAGGTCACGCATTGGCCACAGACGCAATCATGGACAGGTCCGCAGGTAACCGCGCCATCACGGCAGCGGGCGGTACCGCCATGGCGTTTTGGCTGCGACCGGCGGACGCAAAATCATCCGGCACCCCCTCATCAGCAAACTCACGGCGGCGGACGAGTTCCCGCAGGCCGCAGCTGACGGCTGCCGGGAGGACAAATAATGCCCAACAAGATGCTGATAGACGCCTCCCACCCGGAGGAAACACGGGTTGTCGTAGTTCGCGGTAACCGTATTGAAGAATTCGATTTCGAATCACAGGACAAGAAGCAGCTCAAAGGAAACATCTACCTCGCCCGCGTAACGCGGGTTGAGCCGTCTCTTCAGGCTGCCTTTGTCGAGTATGGCGGGAACCGTCACGGTTTCCTCGCCTTTAGCGAAATCCATCCCGACTACTACCAGATCCCGGTTGCCGATCGGCAGGCGCTGCTGCGCGCCGAAGCGGAGGAAGCCGAGGACGAAGAAGACGAAGACAACGAAGGCGACGAGAGCAAGGGCCAGGATCGCAATCGCGGGCGTCGCCGTCGCCGCGGCGGGAAGAACCGCCGCAACGACGAAAACAAGCCTGAGGGCTCAGGCGACGATGACGCCACCTCCTCCGAGGATGAGGGCGAATCGATTGCCGCCAGCGATGCCTCCGATGCCGGCGCCGACGAGTCGGCTGCGGAATCATCGGCCGATGAAGACAATGGCGGCTCCGACGAGCGTGAGCCGACTTCGATTGCCGCGTCGGTCGATGCAGACGTCGTGTCCGAGCGGGCACCCGCGCCGACTGTCACCGAAAACGAAAACGGTGGCGTGATCGAGGAAGTGCATTCGGTCCACCACGACGATCACGAGATCGAGTCGGTTGGCGCCGAAGATGCGCTCGAAGAGGTGCGCAACCGCCGCAAGCCGGTTCGCCGCCACTACAAGATCCAGGAAGTGATCAAGCGCCGCCAGATCCTTCTGGTCCAGGTGGTCAAGGAAGAACGCGGCAACAAGGGCGCTGCGCTGACGACCTATCTGTCGCTCGCGGGCCGCTATTCGGTGCTGATGCCCAATACGGCGCGAGGCGGCGGCATTTCGCGCAAGATCACCAACGCCCAGGACCGCAAGCGCCTGAAGGAAGTCGTTGCCGATCTCGAGGTGCCGAAGGGCATGGGCGTCATCCTGCGCACCGCAGGTGAGAGCCGCACCAAGGCCGAGATCAAGCGCGACTACGAATATCTGATGCGCCTGTGGGAGAACGTCCGCAGCCTGACGCTGCAGTCGACGGCACCCGCACTGGTCTATGAGGAAGGCAGCCTGATCAAGCGATCGGTGCGCGACCTCTACAACAAGGACATCGACGAGGTTCTCGTTGCCGGCGAAGACGGCTACCGCGAGGCCAAGGACTTCATGCGCATGCTGATGCCCAGCCATGCCAAGGTGGTCCAGCCTTACCGCGATATCACACCTATCTTCGTGCGCAGCGGCATCGAATCGCAGCTCGAGCGGATGGTCCAGCCGCAGGTGACGCTGAAGTCGGGTGGCTACATCATCATTAACCAGACCGAAGCGCTGGTTGCCATCGACGTCAACTCCGGCCGCTCCACCAAGGAGCACTCGATCGAAGAGACGGCACTTCACACCAACCTTGAAGCCGCCGAAGAAGTCGCTCGCCAGCTCAGGCTGCGCGACCTCGCCGGCCTGATCGTCATCGACTTCATCGACATGGAGGAGAACCGCAACAATCGTGCGGTCGAAAAGAAGCTCAAGGATTGCCTGAAGAACGACCGCGCCCGCATCCAGGTCGGACGCATCTCGCATTTCGGCCTGATGGAGATGTCGCGCCAGCGCATTCGCGCCAGCGTGCTCGAATCGACGATGAAGCCCTGCCCGCATTGCGGTGGCACCGGCCATGTGCGTTCGGACTCCTCGGTTGGACTGCAGGTCGTTCGCGCCATCGAAGAGTTCCTGCTCAAGGACTCGCGCAGCCACATCACGGTCAAGACGCCGATGGCGACCGCGCTCTACGTGCTCAACCACAAGCGCTCGACGCTGGTCGATCTCGAAGCCCGCTTCGGTGTGACGATCACGCTTGAGGCAGATGACAGCGTCGGATCGCAAAACCACGCCATCTTCCGCGGCGCCATTGCCGAGAAGCCGGCGAACTTCGCCCTGCCCGTCGCGGCCCCGGCCTATGAAGAGCCCGAGGAAATCGAAGACGAGATCGTCGAAGAGGAAGAAGAAGAGACCGTCGTGGTCGAGGCACAGCCTGCCCGCGCGCCGCAGCCTGCTTCCGCCGAAGGCGAGCAGCACGACCGCAAGCGGCGCAAGCGCCGGCGGCGCCGTGGCGGCCGCGATCGCGACCGCGAGCATGGCGCTCCGCAGGATGGCGCCGTCGTTGCTGGCGAGGCCAATGAGTCCGAAGATGGAGACGAGGACGTAGCCGCCGAAGCCGTCGCTTCCGAAGACGCGAGTGAAATCGCGACCGTGGACGCGACTGCGGCCGAAGATGCTGCGGCCAAGAAGCGGCGTCGCGGCAAGCGTGGTGGCAAGCGCAACCGCAAGGAAGACGAAGAGCAGTCGGCGGAAGGTGGCGAACAGGTCGCATCCGATGACGCACCCGTCGCCGAAGCGGTGGTGGTCGAAGCTGCCGTGGACGAGCCGGAGGCTGTCGTCGAAGCCAAGCCGAAAAAGGCGCCGCGCCGCTCGGCCAAGTCCAAGAAGGCGGAAGCCGAAGCTGTCGAGGCTCCCGCCGCCGAGGCCGTTGCCGAAGTTGCCGCGCCCGAAGCCGAAGCCAAGCCCGAGAAGAAGGCGGCAAAGCCGCGTGCGCCACGCCGCAAGGCTGCCGCCGCTCCGGCCGAAGACGACGTCGTCTCCGAGGCCCCCTCAGCACCCGTCGCGCCTGCGACACCGGTGGTCACTTCGGTGGTCGAGGCCGAGGCAGCGGCCTCCAACGAAGCTAAGCCGAAAAAAGGCGGCTGGTGGCAGCGCAAGGGCTTCTTTTAATCTTCAATCCACCTAATATGTAAGACCCCGGCCAGCATCTGCTGGCCGGGGTCTTCTTTTTTTGAGATTATTTTGCTTGCCGTCCGACACCATTTGCACCGATATACGGCGCAGCAAATGATTAGACTCATAATTTGCTTTAATACTGCCCGGAGAGACGGCCGATGACGAGTGATAGCAAGATCGACATCCTAGGACTGACTGCCCATATCGTCAGCGCGTATGTAGAGAACAACAAGGTTCCTGCAACTGGCCTGCCAGAGTTGATCGCCAGCATCAACGCATCGATCCTGTCGCTAGACCAGCCCGCCGAAGAGCCCGCCGAAGCCCAGCCGCCGGCGGTGAATCCGAAGCGCTCGGTTCACCCCGACTACATCATCTGCCTGGAAGACGGGAAAAAGTTCAAGTCGCTGAAGCGCCACCTCTCGGTGCATTTCGGACTGACGCCAGAGGAATACCGCGCCAAATGGGGCCTGCCGGCCGACTATCCGATGGTCGCGCCGAACTACGCCGCCGCACGCTCGCAACTGGCCAAGTCGCTTGGTCTCGGCCGCAAGGCAGCGGCAGTGTCGTCCAAGGTGGCCGCCACGCCCGCCAAGACACGCGGTCGCGCCAAGAAGGCATAAATTAATCTGGAATTTCAACGGAACGCGCTGCGGCCTTGCCGGAGCGCGTTTTTTATTGCGCGGCGACTACATCCGCCGAATAGCGCAGTTCACGCATCGGACGCACACGCTGGGTCGTCCGGTCATAGAGCGGATGGGCCTTGTAGGCGGCAAGTGCCGCCTGGTCGGCAAACTCGGCGTAGACGACGATGTCGATCTCATCCGAATACGGGTCGACCTTGGTGTTAACAGTCACTTCGAAGACCGTGGAATGCGGAATATTGCCAAGCGCCGACAATTCCTCGCGGATCATCTCGACGTCCTGTTTCTGCCGCGCACTGAAGAACACGATGTGCCGGATCAAGCCGCGATTCCTTCTGCTGCTCTTGCTGGCGCCTTTTGGGTCGGCTTTCGGCTCGCGTCAATCGGGCAAAAGGCAGCAGCACGGATCGGGCAGCAGATCCATCAGTCCGTGACCATCCGCACGATGCGATGTACCTCCCGCACGGCTTTGGCGGTCGCATCGCCCTGGTTGTACAAAATGTCCCAGATGAGGAACAAGGCGACGCACATTATCGCGATGACATAGCGAATTTGATGCCCTCCCCACGGTTGCGCCGGAAGCCCGAGAAACGGCCTGCGCCATAGGCCCACCTTAAGCATTAGCGACATCTAATAACAAAGAAATTCGCTCTGATGCCGGATCGCATTCGATCCGGCTCTGGGGCCGCGTCTGGCATATCAGCGCTTGCCAGATGTCACTTGAAGTTCGAGGTTTTGGCGGTGAAGATCACGACAGATTCACCGCTGCACGCGGAAGTCTTGGCGGCCCAAAGCCAAGTCCTTCGCGAGCTGGCAGGAGATGCGTTCGGCGGCGCGTTTCGGGAACGGCGACAGCGGTGCACAAGATTTGGAGCAACGGGCCCGACACGCCGTACCGGGCTGCAATATTGGGACGTCGAGATGGCCCAGCGGAATTCGGACGGTTTTACGAATCATGGCGTGACGAGGCTTCACGAGGGCAACGTCGCGGACATTGCCAGGGGCTTGCCGGCGCGTGTGCGCATGGCACTGTCGGCAGCACTTCACCTGCCGCGCGGTTCGCTCAAGGTGAAGATGCCGGACGGACGCAGCATCCTGGTCGGCGGCAAGGCGCCGGGACCTGAAGCCGAGATCGTGCTGCATAATTGGAAGCTGCCCTCGCGCGCCTTTAGTGGCGGTACCATCGGGGTTGCTGAATCCTACATCGACGGCGATTGGGACAGTCCTGACGTCACCAGCTTCCTCGAGCTGTTCGTGGTCAACAGCGAGGCGGGAGAAGGTGTCGCCGGCGGCGCCAACTGGCTGCTCTCCACCATCCAGCGCATTCGCCACTGGCTCAACGACAACACACGCACCGGCTCGAAGAGGAACATTTCCGCCCATTACGATCTAGGCAACGCCTTTTATAGCCAGTGGCTCGACCCGAGCATGACCTATTCATCGGGTCTCTATGCCACTGGCGCCAATGACCTAGCAGGCGCGCAGACCGAAAAATATCGGGCGCTGGCCCGTGACACCGGCATCGGCCCCAATGACCATGTGCTGGAGATCGGGTGCGGCTGGGGCGGCTTCGCCGAGTTTGCTGCGCGCGAGATCGGCTGCAAGGTGACGGGGCTGACGATCAGCCGCGAACAGTTCGATTTTGCCCAGAAGCGCATTCACAATGCCGGGCTTTCCGACAAGGTCGAGCTCAAGCTGCAGGATTATCGCGACGAGACCGGCCGCTACGACCGCATCGCCTCGATCGAGATGTTCGAGGCTGTCGGCGAAAAATACTGGCCGGCGTTCTTCGCCAAGATGAAACAGTGCCTGCCCTCGGGCGGCACCGCAGGCCTTCAGATCATCACCATCAACGAGGCAGCCTACCCACTGTACCGCAAGCGGCCCGACTTCATCCAGCGTTACGTATTCCCAGGCGGCATGCTGCCGACACCGACTTTGCTCAAGTCGCTCGGCGCCGAGCACGGGCTCGACTACCTGCGCGAGCGTGTCTTCCCGCAGGATTATGCCCGCACGCTGGCCGAATGGCGCACCCGCTTCTGGTCGTCCTGGGAGCGTATCGTGCCGCTTGGCTTCGACGATCGCTTCAAGAAGCTCTGGGAGTTCTACCTGCACTATTGCGAGGCAGGTTTTCGCGCCGAATACATCGACGTGCGCCAAGTGGTCTACAAGGCCTGACGGGCACGTTTCTGCGACATAGCCCGAAACAACTGATGCGTTGCCTGCAAAGGCGCCGTTGCGTCATCATTTCGTCTTCAAAACGCCGAATCCTTGGCCAGTCTCGTTTCGCGGGCTGGCCTCGGAGCGAATCAAGACATGCGCAAGCGAAACATCTTCCTTCTCGTTGCTCTGGCGTCGGCCGGGGCGATCTATCTCAACAACACGTCGCTGCTTTCCAACCGTCCTGACGGCAAGCCGGTCGTCCTTGCCCATCGCGGACTGGCGCAGGAATATGACCGCACCGGACTGACCGGCGACACCTGCACCGCCGAGCGCATGCTCCCGCCGCGGCACGACTACCTCGAAAACACCATCCGCTCGATGGACGCCGCCTTCGCACGCGGTGCAGACGTGCTGGAACTCGATGTGCATCCAACCACCGACGGCAAGTTCGCGGTCTTCCACGACTGGACGGTGGATTGCCGCACCGAGGGCAGCGGCGAGACGCGCAGCCATTCGATGGCGGATCTCAAGAATCTGGATGTCGGCTACGGCTATACCGCCGATGGCGGCAAGACTTATCCCTTTCGCGGCCAGGGCGTCGGACTGATGCCGTCGCTCGACGAGGTGATGGCGCGGTTCCCCGATCGGCGCTTCCACATCAATGTCAAAAGCAACGACGCCAGGGAGGGCGAAGCACTGGCGGCCTTCCTTTCGCCCCTGCCCGCGGAGCGCCGCGCTGCCCTCACTGTCGTTGGCGGCGACAAGCCGCTGCAAGCGGTCAAGGCCGCCCTGCCCGGCATGCGGACCCTCGGCAAGAAATCGCTGACCCGCTGCCTGTTGCGCTACGCAGGGCTCGGCTGGAGCGGCTATGTGCCGGAGGACTGCAGGGGCACGACACTCGGCATTCCAATCAACATTGCCCCCTGGCTATGGGGTTGGCCGAACCGTTTCCTTGACCGCATGGAAAATGCCGGCACCAATGTCTACCTGTTCGGGCCCTATCACGGCGGCGGTTTTTCCGACGGCATCGATGATCCAGCCATGATCGAAACACTGCCCGCTGGCTATTCCGGCGGCATTTCCACCGACGCGCTCGACCTGGTCATGCCGGCCATCCAACGCCGGGCCAACTGACCAGCCCTTGCGCGAACGAAAGGGCGGCCGGGTCTCTCCAGCCGCCCCCCTGATCTTCTAAATCTCAAAGCGTGATGCGGTACTTGGCGAAACCTTCCGCGCCATCGCCCGCCGGCTCGATCTTGACCGCCTTGACCTCTGCGATGTGGTCCTTGGCCTTGGGGCCGGTTTCGAAGATCACCGAAGCGCCCGCGACCGGAGCGAACGACCAGTTGGAGTCGGCCGACGGGTTGATCGTACCCTGGTCGACGATGTAGCGCACGATCACGTCGCGGTTGGTGTCAGGGGCTTCGAAGACCAGCTTCGACGCATTGATTTCGGGGAAATTGCCACCGCCGCCGGCGCGGTAGTTGTTCGACGCAACAACGAATTTCGCTGCCAGATCAATCGGCTTGCCCTCAAACATCAGATCGACGATGCGGTTTGAAGCAGCGTCCAGTACTGCCCCCTTGGGATCATATTTCGGCGGCTGCGCCAGGTCGATCTTGTAGGTCACGCCGTCGATGACGTCGAAATTGTAGGAGGGAAAATCGGGATTGATCAGCACCTGGTCTGCCTTGCCGGGCTCCACCTTGTTGAAGATGCCGGCGGACATCTCGAGCCATTCCTTGACCTGGGCGCCGGTCACCGCCACCGCCTGCACCGTATTGGGGTAGAGGTAGAGGTCGGCGACGTTCTTGATCGCGACGGCGCCGGCCGGAACGTCGGTGTAATAGTCCGGCCCGCCGCGGCCGCCCGACTTGAAGGGTGCCGCGGCCGATAGCACCGGCAGGTCCTTGTGCTCGGTGTCCTTGAGCATGTCCTTGATGTACCAGATCTGCGCCTGGCTCACGATCTGGACCGAGGGATCGTCGGCGACGAGCGCGAAGTAGGAGTAGAGTGGTGCCGAAGTCTTGCCGACGGGCGTGCGCACATAAGCGAGCGTCGCTTCGTGCTCTTCCTTGGCCGCAGCCTCGACCGCCGCCTTGCTCTCCACAGTCGGCACCACCTTCTTGTCGACGCGCTTAGAGATAGGCCGCGCCTCGCTGGTCGAACTGACCACTTTCCAAGTCTTGCCGTCGCGCTCGAGCAGCAGGTCGATCAGGCCGAGATGCGAGCCCCAGAAGCCGCCCATCACGCCCGGCTTGCCGTTGATCGTGCCCTTGGCGTTGTCGAGACCCTCGACCTTGTCGAACTTCGGCCCGGGGAAGTCGAGATGGCTGTGGCCGGTGACGATCGCATCGATGCCCTCGACACCGGCAAGCAGGATGGAGGCGTTTTCGAGGTTTTCCGCAGCCTGCGGCGTGCCCATGCCGGAATGCGAGAGTGCAATGACGATGTCGGCGCCCTGCTCGCGGATCTCGGGCACCCAGGCCTGGGCTGCCTTGACGATGTCGCGGGTCATGGCCTTGCCGTGCAGGTGGCGCGAATCCCAAGTCATCACCTGGGGTGGCACGAAGCCGATCAGACCGATACGGATCGGATGCTCGGCACCCGAACCATCCTTCACCTTCCTGTCGAGGATCACATAGGGCTTGAGGAACAGCTCGTCCTTGGTTGCGTCGGCAGCCAGTTCGCCTTTGGTCAGGTTGGAGCAGACAACGGGGAAGTTCGCGCCGGCCAGAACCTTGAACATGTAGTCGAGGCCGTAGTTGAATTCGTGGTTGCCCAGCGTCGAGCAATCATAGCCCAGTGTGTTCATCGCCTTGATGATCGGATGGACGTCGCCATCCTTCATGCCGCGCTGATAGGCCATGTAGTCGCCCATCGGGTTACCCTGCAGGAAGTCGCCATTGTCGACGAGGATCGAGTTGGTGGCCTCAGTGCGGATGGCGTCGATGATCGAGGCGGTGCGGGCAACGCCCATCGTGTCGTTCGGCTTGTCGGCATAGTAGTCGTAGGGAAACACATGGACGTGCAGGTCCGTGGTTTCCATGATGCGAAGATGCGCCTGGTTGGCCTGCGCACGTGCCGAAAAAGGGTGGAGCATTACAAGTGCACCCGCTGCAGCCGATCCCGCCAGGAAAGAACGGCGAGAAACAGGTTGATTCACGTTGGACATTTTCATTCTCCAGGAAATGAACTGACAGTATTTAGCCGGCGTCCCAAAGATCAAATGTCGCGCCAAAATTCATGCGAGTCCAGCCGACTCGCATGACAGCCTCGCGACATCGCGTGTAGAATGGATTGGTCCAGCGCGATGCTGGCCGTTGCAGCCAGCTTTGTACTGCTTCAGAGCAGTTCCGGCCTAATCCCCATCACCGTGCGATCGACGATCTCGCGCAGGGCGAAGGATGAATTGATCTTGGTGACATGCGGCATCGCCGACAGCCATTCCTTGTGGATGCGCTCGTAGTCGGGCAGATCGCGGGCAGCGATGCGCAGGATGTAGTCGTATTCGCCGGACATCAAATGGCAAGACAGGATGTTAGGGCAGCGCTTTACCGCGACCTCGAAATCCGAAAGCGTCTTTTCGAACTGCCCCGACAGCGAGATATGCACGATCACCGTCATCTGGTGACCGAGCGCGACATTCGAAAGGCGGGCGTGATAACCGCTGATGATGCCTGACTTCTCGAGATTATCGAGGCGCCGAGAGCAGGCCGATTGCGACAACCCGATCTTCTCGGCCAATGCTGCGTTGGGCATCCGCCCATCCTTCTGTAGCGCGTCCAGAATGGCGATATCGATCCTGTCCAACGGCATTCTTCGAATTTCCTTCGATGATACAGAGGATGCACGCAAAAAATATCGAACAACCCCTGGTAGCGCAACCATTTTCGCAAACATATTCGGAACGATTCATGATTGACTTCGTCATGAGGAAGAAAGCCAAAAATGGCTGCGGAGGAGCAGGAAGATGCGCGTAGGTTGCCCCAAGGAAATCAAGAATCATGAATACCGCGTCGGGCTGACGCCCGGCTCGGTTCGCGAATATGTCGCCCACGGCCACGAGGTCCTGGTCGAAACAGGCGCGGGTGCCGGGATCGGCGCCGACGACAATGCATATCGCGCGGCGGGCGCCCAGATCGCCAAGACCGCCGAGGAGGTCTTCACCCGCTCGGACATGATCGTCAAGGTCAAGGAGCCGCAGCCCAAGGAATGGGCGCAACTGCGCGAAGGCCAGATTCTCTACACATATCTGCATCTGGCGCCGGATCCGGAGCAGACCAAGGGGCTGCTTGCCTCTGGTGTGACGGCGGTCGCCTATGAAACGGTCACGGACGAGCGCGGCGGCCTGCCGCTGCTGGCGCCGATGTCGGAAGTTGCCGGCCGCCTGGCGATTCAGGCGGGCGCGACGGCGCTGCAGAAGGCCTATGGCGGCCGTGGCGTGCTGCTCGGCGGCGTGCCGGGCGTGCTGCCGGGCAAGGTCGCGGTGATCGGCGGCGGCGTCGTCGGCCTGCATGCCGCGCGCATGGCGGCCGGGCTCGGTGCCGATGTCAGCATCATCGACCGCTCCATCCCGCGCCTGCGCCAGCTCGACGACCTGTTCGCCGGCCGTGTCCACACGCGCTACTCGACTGTCGAGGCGCTTGAGGAAGAATGCTTTTCGGCCGACCTGATCATCGGCGCGGTGCTCATCCCCGGAGCCGCGGCGCCCAAGCTGGTCAGCCGCGAGATGCTGTCAGGCATGAAGAAGGGTGCGGTGCTTGTCGATGTCGCCATCGACCAGGGCGGCTGCTTCGAAACCTCGCATGCAACGACACACGCCGACCCGACCTACGAAGTCGACGGCATCATCCATTACTGCGTCGCCAACATGCCGGGTGCCGTTCCAGTGACCTCGGCGCATGCGCTCAACAACGCCACGCTGCAATATGGCCTGGCACTCGCCGATCGCGGCCTCAAGGCGCTCGCCGACGAGCCGCATTTGCGCAACGGCCTCAACGTGCATCGCGGACGGATAACCAGCCGCCCGGTCGCGGAAGCTCTCGGCTACGAGATGACGGAAGCAAAGTCGGCACTGGCCGCCTGATTCGTCCCGTGCCGCGATCAAGCGCCCGTCGCAGCGATGCGGCGGGCTTTTTTTGTCCGTTGATCCCTCGCCTTCGCCGCCTCCCCAAAAATACTACCAAAAATAGTCTGCGCTTTGGCACGGATTTGACGGCCCGTGACATCTTAGCTGCATCAAACGCAACGCAGGCGTGCCATGACTGCTTGGGGTCGCAACAATGGGCGTTCGCAAAGACCTTCGAAATGCTTCTCCCGGGCCAACCGGGCCGCGGCGATGGCTTTCGTCGGCAAAAGCCGCTGTAGAACAGCAGGTTTTGCTGCCAAGCCATTGGCGCACGAAGACATTTCCTGGTCCCGACGTTCATGCTGGCAATCTAATTTGCCTGTGAGTGTGACATTTTAGTTGCACCGCAAGCAACCTAGGCGTGCTAGCAAAGCGACATTGGGTAAGGTTGGGGTAGTAAACTATGACATTTGGTAAGACTTGGCAGGCGCTGTTGCTTGGCGCTGTGTCGGCTGTTGCAATCAACTCGGCATCCTTTGCCGCTGATTCAGTAGCGGAAGCACCGGCGGCAGGCTTCAACTGGAGCGGTGTCTATGTCGGCTTCGGTGGTGGCGTCGGCGCGAATGTCCACGAAGTGAGTTCGCCGCTTACAGCACCGGGATTTTCCTTCAATGGCATCGGTGGCGAAGGCGTTTTCGGAGAGCTGACGGTTGGCTACGACTATCTGGTGTCGCCGCGGTTCCTGGTCGGTGGCCTGGTTGACGCGCATTTCGGTAACATCGCGACCAAGATTGACGCCGCGCCTTTCGCCGACGCGTCGATCACCGAGAAGTATGGCTTTGATGTTGGCGTTCGCGCCGGCTACCTCGTGACACCGAGCACACTGGGCTACGTCCTGGGCGGTTACGCCTGGCAGAAATCTGAACTCGAATCGAGCGGCGGTTTCGGTGGCAGTGGCAGCTTTGACTGGGACAAGGACGGCTATTTCCTTGGAGTTGGCGTCGAAACGGTGGTCGCCAGCAACTGGACGCTCAAGACTGAGTATCGCTACACGCGCTTCAGCACCGCAAACATCCTGAGCGAACTCGGCGCTCCCGACGGCATCTTGGACACGGACACGTCGCGGCACACCTTCAGCGTCGCGGCCAACTATCGCTTCGGTGCCCAGAACGGCGGCGCGGCTGCATTCGAGTCGCCTGCCTATAGCTGGACCGGCTTCTACATCGGCGGCAATGTCGGTGCCGGTGCGGCCGTTCACGAACTGGGTTTCGGCGGCGTAGCCTCCTTCAACGGCGTCGGTGGCGAAGGCGCATTCGGCGAACTCAATGTCGGTTACGACCATGAATTCGGCGGCAATTGGGTTGCAGGCGTCCAGTTGGGCGGACGTTACTCGGGTGTAACCAGCGAAATCAATTTTGGTCCTGGCAAGCTGAACCTCGACGCCGACTACGGCTTTGACCTTCTTGCCAGGGTCGGCATGAAGCTCAATGAATCGACGCTGGCCTATGTGCTTGGCGGCTACAGCTGGCAGCATTTCGATCTCGTTGCCAGCAGCGGTGGCAATAGCCAGTCGCTGATCGACTGGAATGCAGGCGGCTTCTCCGTCGGCGGCGGTCTCGAAGCGGCCGTCACCAACAATATGACGGTCAACCTCGAATACCGCTACGCGCAGTACCAGTCGGAAGATTTCGACAGCAGCGGCTTCTTTGAAGTCACGCCGTCGTCGCACACCGTCCGCGTGGGCGCGAAGTACAAGTTCAACTGAGACCGTTTCAGGCAAACGGCCCCAACCCGCCGCAGCGATGCGGCGGGTTTTTTTGTTTGCAACTCAGTCAGGTAGCGGCGCCACTTGACGTCAGAGGTTCGTCCAGCTCGATCCGGCACTGGTAGCAATTGTTCTTTGCCGAACGCATATGCACGTAGGCCACGTCAGGCCGTTGGAGCAGTTGTTCGGCGCGATCAGGGATCTCGGGCGTCGGCGTCACCGCACCCGTGCCGTAGACGATGCGATCGTCGGCGCTGTAGCCACGCAGGATGTAGTCCTTGGTTCGCGTAAACAGTTCCGGCAGTTCGCCCGCCTCCGCCGCACGGGGGCATTCCCCGGCATGCAGGAAGATCGGCCCGGTTTCTGCATAAGGCTGCAGCGCCGGAAACGGCCGGTAGGCAAGAATGAGATAACCCTCTCCGGCAGCGACATTGGTCAGGCAGTGGCGGCATGGCACTCCGTCGCCATCGGAGATCTTGCGCTCCGGCTTCATGCCATAGGCGTCTGGCTCGCCGTGCTGTAGCGCCCTTACCACTTCGGTGGGCAGAGCCTGGAAACGAATGTTCATCGCGACAATCCTCGTTGATCGATTGCCGCAAGCTATGTGGGGCGCAGGCGCGCGCCCACCCGATTTCCTACACCGACAGCGTTTCGTCCATCAGCGCGTCGAGCACCCTGACCAGGCCGGTGAATTCGCGCACCCGGCGAATGGCAAGCAGGGTGCCGGCGACATAGGGCACAGCTGAGGTGCCGGCGTCGTGACGGATAGTCAGGCGCTCTTCGGGCAATCCAAAAACCGCCTCGCAGGACAGCTGATAGGACGGCAGGCGCAGCGAATGGACCTGCACCGCCGTGCCTTCGCCCAGGGTCGCGCCTCGGGCTTCCGGATGGCCGTAGATTTCGGAGGTCGGCAAAGCCGTGGGCGCGCCGCGAATCTCGGACAGCGTCTCGGCCAGTTCGAGCGCGGTACCCGAAGGGGCGTCCGCCTTTCTGGCGCTGGCATAGTCGATGATTTCGACGTCGGGCACGTACTGCGCCGCCATCAACGCGAACTTCTTCATCAAAGTTGCCGTGATCGAATAGTTGCCGGCGGCAACGACACCGACGCCATTGGCGCGGGCGGCGGCATTGATCTCGCGATAGTCGGCTGCTCTCAGGCCCGAAGTGCCGATGACGACATGTCGACCGCGCGAAATGGCGAGCATGGCGTGATCCCTGACCGCAACCGGCTTGGTGTAGTCGACGACCACGTCGCAAGTCGCAGACAAGGCCTCAGCAAGCGTGCCGCTGATCTTCTGGCCGTTAGGCTGACCTCCCGTGGCCACACCAACGTCATGTCCAGCTGCCCGGCGTGCAACCGCGCCGGTAAGCTGCATGTCGCCTTGCGCCAGTATGGCCGGGATGAGTGCCTTGCCAACCCAGCCGGTGGCGCCGGCCATCACCACTTTGATCGTCATCTTTCGCCCTCCATATTTTGGTATACTGTATACTACATAAGAGGGCGCAAATAAAGCCCGGCTCTCGCAAGCCAGGCTCCCTGGAATTCGTATTGCGCTTGGGGCTAGCGGATGAAGGCGTCGTAGCGGCGCAGCGTGACGCGGCGATTGCGCCAGTTCTCGTTCTGGGTGGGCACCAGCAGGAATTCTTCGCCGTAACCCACTGTTTCCAGCGCATAGCGCGGGATGCCGAACTCACGCACCAGGGTCTGCTTCAGCGAAGCGGCGCGGCGCTCCGACAGTGCCTGGTTGGAGCCGAACGAGCCCACCGCGTCGGTATGGCCTTCGATCAGCACGCGGGCATCGGGATCGCGACGCAAGATGCGGTCGAGGGCATTGGCGATGTTTTCCACCTTGCCATATTGCGAATATGGCACCTCGGCCGAACCGAAGGCGAAGTTGATCGACTGGATGTCGATCGACGGCGCCATGCGGCGCAGGTCGGGCCGGCGCTTGAATTCACGCACGGTGACGCGTTGGTTGGGCTTGAGCTTCGTCGTAGGTGCTGCCTGAAGCTGGCGCTCGATCTGCGACGCCGAAGGCGTCGTCGCCTGCGCGGCAGCGAGAGAAGGCGCGGCAAGCACGGCGATCAGCGCGGCAGCAAGCGTACGGCGGTTCAACATCTTCATTCTCCTTGCATAATTCGACCGTCAGGCCGGACCTGATGCGCGGAAAATGCCAGAACCAACCTGAAGAAGCGATGAACGGGCGGTTCAGCCGGGGTTGTACGCCATCACGGCCGCATAACGCTTGCCGAACGTTCGGCGAAGGTCATTGTCCGCACCGTCTCGGTTTTCTGCGCGACCGGCGAAAAGCCCATTTTCTGGTAGAGCGGCAGGGCTGCCGGATGGTCGAGCGTGCAGGTCTGCACCGTCACCTTGTTGGGCCTGTATGACCATGCGGCGGCAATGGCAGCACCCAGGAACCAGCGGCCGATGCCCTGCCCCATGGCGTGGTCCATCATGCCGAAATAGGCGAGTTCGACCTCATCGGGCAAATGCGGCTTGATGTCCATGAAACCTGCCGGTGCGCCATCGAGATACAGCACCCTGATGTCGCGATCCTCGCGATGGAGACCGGCGGCAAGCTCATCGTCATCGAGCCTGAGACTGTTGACCCAATGCCATTTGCGGCCAACGCGGTCGGCGAGGTAGCGATAATAATGCAGCGGAATGTCGCGCGTCCTGAGAAGGGCGATCTGGCGATTGACCGGCAGCGGCGGCGTGTAAACCGGCGGCACATGCATTTCCAGGAATGTGACCGTGACCTCGATGTTTTCGCTGCGGTCGACGGCCATGTTCATGCTTTCCCCGTCACGACAGGCGTGTCGGACAAGCCGCCCCATTCGGTCCAGGAGCCGTCATAAAGCCTGACGTCGCCATGCCCGAGAGACTGCAATGCGAGCGTGATGACGGCCGCGGTGACGCCCGAGCCGCAGGAGGTGACGATAGGCTTGGAGAGGTCGAGCCCCGCCGCCTCGAGCGTTGCCTTCAGGCGATCGAGCGGCAGAAGCTCGCCATTCTCCGACAGCGTTGCCGAAGGCACACTGCGCGCGCCAGGCATGTGGCCTGAACGCAGGCCGGCACGCGGTTCCGGATCAGTGCCTGCGAAGCGCCCGGCAGAGCGTGCATCGGCAATCTGGGCGCTGCCTGTGTCGACGATTGCTCGCATCTCGGCGAGCGAAACGACCTTGGAGGCGTCATAGTCGACATGGAACACGCCGGGTGCGGTCTTGGTTGGCTCGGCGGTGACCGGGCGGCCCGCTGCCTTCCAACGATCGAACCCGCCGTCGAGAATGTAGACCTGGAACACGCCCATGATGCGGAACATCCACCAGACACGGGGGGCCGACTGGAAGCCCGGGCCATCGTAGATGACGATTGTGTCGTCGGCGGAAATGCCCATCGAGCCGGCAAAGCGTGCGAACAACGATGGCGACGGCAGCGTGTGTGGCAAGGTCGAATCCGGATCGACGACCAGGTCCTGGTCGAAAAACACCGCACCGGGAATGTGAGCCGCATCATGTTCGGCGCGTGCATCACGCTTCTGCGCCGGCATGTACCAGGAGGCGTCGACAATCGACAGTCCGGGCGTTCCCAGCCGCTTTTCCAGCCAATCCGCATCGATGACGAAGGCGCTCTTGTCGCTCATGGCAATTTCTCCGGGGTTCAGTTGGCGGGCATCGCGCCGAAGCGGATGCGGAAGCGGCGGTTCTCGCGCCCCTTCTTTTCGATCTTGCCGATATGGATCTCGCCGATTTCGCCCGTGCTGGCGACATGGGTCCCGCCACAGGGCTGGCTGTCGATCGAGGCATTGTCGCCGATGCAGACGAGCCTGATCTTGCCAGTGCCGGATGGCGGACGCACGTTCTTAGACTTCACGAGCGTCGGATTGGCGACAAGCTCGGCGTCGGAAATCCAGCTGTTGTAAATCGGATGGTTGGCGCGGACGAGTTCCATCAACTGGGCCGTCACGTCCTCCTTGGTGAAGCCAGCATCTGGAATGTCGAAATCGACCCGCGAATCCTCTTCATGCACCGACGCTCCAGTGATCGGGTATGGACAAACCACCGTCAGCAGATGGCAGGCAGCATGCATGCGCATCAACAGAAGCCGCCGCGGCCAGTCGATAGCCAGCCTCAGCCGCTCGCCGACCTCGGGTATCGCCTGATGCAGCGCCGGCACATGAATGATCTCGTCCTTGCTTTCGCCGGTGATCGTTGCAGCAACGGCGATCTGGCTGCCGTCGTCGCGCACCATCAAGCCGGTGTCGCCAGGCTGGCCGCCCGACGTGGCATAAAAGATCGTCCGGTCGAGGATGATGCCGCCGCGTTCGTTGACGCCAACGACTTTGGCCTCGGTCTCGCGCAGATAGGAATCCTCGCGAAAGACCGCCTCGGTCGAAAATGCCATCACGCCACCTGCTCGAACGGCACCGAAATGCTGGGTTCGGTCTCCATCCATTCGGGCACCGGCAGGCTCTTGCTGCGCAGGAAGTCCGGATTGAACAGCTTTGACTGATAGCGCGTTCCGAAATCGGCAAGCACCGTCACGATGGTGTGGCCGGGGCCGAGCTGGCGCGCGAGCCGGATCGCGCCGGCGATGTTGATTCCGGTCGAGCCGCCGACGCAGATGCCCTCTTCCTGAATCAGTCCGAAGACGATCGGCAGCGCCTCCTCGTCGGGGATCTGGTAGGAGAAATCGGGCGTGAAGCCGTCCAGATTGGCGGTGATGCGGCCCTGGCCGATGCCTTCGGTGATCGAACTGCCCTCGGCGTTGAGTTCGCCTGAAGTATAATAGCTGTAGAGTGCAGCGCCGAGCGGATCGGCAAGCGCGATCTTGACCGCAGCGCTCTTTGCCTTCAGCCCGATAGCCACACCGGCGAGTGTGCCACCGGTGCCGACCGCCGACACGAAACCGTCGACCTTGCCGCCAGTCTGCTGCCAGATCTCCTCGGCAGTCGTGCGGATATGGCCCTCGCGATTGGCGACATTGTCGAACTGGTTGGCCCAGATGGCGCCGTTCGGCTCGGACTTCGCCAGTTGCTCGGCCAGGCGGCCGGAAACCTTCACGTAGTTGTTCGGGTTCTTGTAGGGAACAGCCGGAACCTCGATCAGTTCGGCGCCAAGCAGGCGAAGCGCGTCCTTCTTCTCCTGGCTCTGCGTGTCGGGAATGACGATCACGGTGCGGTAGCCGAGCGCTTTGGCGACAACAGTCAGGCCGATGCCGGTATTGCCGGCAGTGCCCTCGACGATGACCCCGCCGGGCCTGAGCAGCCCGCGCTTTTCGGCATCGCGGATGATGAACAGGCCGGCGCGATCCTTGACCGATTGCCCCGGGTTCATGAACTCGGCCTTGCCGAGTATCTCGCAGCCGGTTTCCTCCGAGGCCCGCTTGAGCCGGATGAGAGGCGTGTTGCCGATGGCATCGATCACCGAGCGCATGAAGATTCCTTCCTAATTCGCCTGAGAACCCTAGAAATGTGAGCCCGCGCTTTCAAGGGATGAAATTCTCTGGACCAGTCGCATCTGCGCGTCAACGCACGCAAGCTCCCTCCCCGGTCAGCCGATGCGCCATCAACATGGCATTCCCTAAAACAGCCTTTCCATATCCATGCCACCCCGTTAGAGCTACGCGAGAAACTACTGCCCAGAGGTTTTAAGTGAGCACATACCGGGCCGACCCGGAACACGGGGTCGCGTGGATTACCGGCGGCAGCACCGGTATCGGACGTTGCGTTGCCCGATTGCTGGCAAGCCAAGGCTACACCGTTGCCGTTACAGTCCGCCCCAACGATCCGATCGATACGTTGATCGAGGAAACCCGCGGCATGGCCGGCCAAGTGCTGTCGTTTCCGTCCGACGTCACCGACGAAGCCGGCATGGCCGCTGCCGTCGCTGCCATCGAGGCACAGGCCGGCCCGATCGTGCTCGCGATCTTCAATGCCGGATCCTACATGCCCGTCACTGGCGAAAACCTGCGCATGGAAGCCTTCCGCCAAAGCTTTGCGGTCAATGTGTTCGGCGTCATCAACGGCCTGGTGCCGGTCATCGAACGGATGCGCAATCGCGGCCGTGGACATATCGTGTTCATGGGATCGATCAGCTGCTATTTCGGCTGGCCGACAACGGCTGCCTATGGCGCCACAAAGGCTGCCATCAACATCATCGCCGAGGCGCTGAAGTTCGACTTCGACAAGATGAACATCCGCACGCAGGTGATGAACCCCGGCTTCATCGACACGCCGCTAACCGAGAAGAGTGCCTATTACATGCCGGCGATGATGCCGGTCGAAGCTGCTGCCGAGCGTATCTGCAAGGCGATACGCAAGAGCGGTTTCGAGGTCACCTTCCCGCGTCGCCTGACCTGGGTCATGAAGCTGTTGTTCCTGTTGCCGCGACCGCTACGGGAAAGGGCGCTTCGCATCGCTACGCGTTGGAAGGCAGAGCCAATGATCTACCTCAGGCGCTCGAGCTTCGACTGAGCCTCCGTGGTGGCCGCGGCCTCCGGTTTTGCGTCGCGCGCCCAGAGGTAGATGACGATCGCCACCCCGAGCATCAGCACGTAGAACCAGAACAGTGCCGAATAGGCTGCGGTCGGGTCGCCCGGCACCACATTGGCCGTAACCACTGCGCCTGTTGCAAACTGCATCAGACCCACACCGCCGATAGCAAAAAAGTTCATCAGCGTCACGCCGCGCCCGATCAGGTGCGGCGGCAGGAAGGCACGCGCATGCGCCATCAGCAGGCCATAGCTGCCGCCGGTCACGCCGATGACGACGAAGACGATCGTGATGGTGGTTATGTCCGACACGACATTCAGCGCGAGGTACAGGATCGCCGCGAGGCCGATGGTGTTGCCGACGACCGCAACCCATTTCCGGGTACGAAACATCGTATCGAGCGGGCCATAGACGAAGGCACCAGCCACCATGGCGAACGCCATGAAGAACGTCACCTGCCCGATCAGCAGCGCGTCAGCACCGTAGACATCGGCAAGATAAGGGCCCGACCAAAGACCTCTTATGCCTGTCGTTGGAGCATAGTTGATCGCGGTAAGCGGAATGATCGGCCACAACACGCGCATTCGAAGCAGTTCGAGATAACCGCCAAATCCGGCATTGCCGCTTTCCATGCCCTCTGGCGATTTCGGATCGCGCACAACGACCAAGACGGCAAGTGCCGCAGCAATGGTGATCACGCCCAGTCCAGCCATGACCGGTCGCCAGCCGAACGCCTCGGCGGCTTGCGCCAACGGTGCCGCGCCGATGACGTTTCCGGCGGTGCCAAAAGCGACCATCCAGGAGGCCAGAACGGAGAATCGGGCGATGGAAAATGTGCGCGCGAAGATGAACAGCGATGACATCAACACGGGCGCGCAGCCGATCCCGATCATCGCCATGGCCACGGTGACCATCCAGGGGGCCGTAGCCGAGGCGAAAACGAAAGCCCCGCCTCCGCCACCAAGCAAAAGCAGCGTCGAGGCGGTGCGTCGTGGGCCAAATCGATCGAGCGAAACACCGATGGCAAATTGCGCCAGCGCAAAGGCGATGAAGAAGGCGCCGGAGGCGAAGGACAATTGCGCCTTGGTGGCGCCGAGTTCAGCGGTGAGTGCCGGCGTCAGCACCGCCATGAACGAGCGGTAGAATTGCGACAGCACGTAAGCGATTGCGAGCGTCGCTATTCCGGCCATGCCGTCTCCTCAAACGAAAGGGCGGCCGAAGCACCGCCCCGACCGCCCTAACCTATTCATGCCATGTCAGCAAATGGACCAGGTAGGCCCGATCTGCTGCACAGATTACGCCGCGCGCGTGTTCGGCTTGCGCGCACCGAAGCGACGCTTGCCACTCTTGGGCGCATTGCCATTCGGGCGATCGCCCTTAGGCTTGCCACCATTGTTGCCACGCGGGCGCTGACCGCTGGGCCGGCGTTCCTCGCGGTCGCCGCGATCGTTGGCCGGCACGAAGCTGCGTGGCTCACCGGCCGGACGTGCCGGATCGGGTTCGCCAAGATGGTCGGCGTCGATGGTCAGCTTCATGCGGATGATGCGTTCGACCTGCCGCAGCTTGGAGTTTTCCGAAGGATCGACCAGCGTGACGGCGATGCCGTTGGCGCCGTTACGGCCGGTACGGCCGATGCGGTGGACGTAGCTTTCAGCCTCATCAGGCAGGTCGAAGTTCACAACGTGGCTGATACCAGGCACATCGATGCCGCGTGCCGCGATATCGGTGGCGACGAGGATGCGGACCTTGCCGGCGCGGAAGCCGTTAAGCGCAGCCTGACGCGCATTCTGCGACTTGTTGCCGTGGATGACGGCAGCGGGAAAGCCGTCGCGATCCAGATCCTTCACGACACGGTCGGCGCCATGCTTGGTGCGGGCGAAGACCAGGACCGAGGTCATGGCCTCGTCGGCGAGCATCTTTGCCAGGATCTGACGCTTCTGCTTGGTGCGGGCGAGAATGATGCTCTGGCGGATTTCAGCCGCGGTCGTGCTCTGCGGCGCAACCTCGACACGAATCGGATCCTTGAGCAGGCCCTGCGCCAGTTCAGCGATCTCAGCCGGCATGGTTGCCGAAAACAGGGCGGTCTGACGGTTGCGCGCGGTCGCCTTGGCGATGCGCTTGACGTCGTTGATGAAGCCCATGTCGAGCATGCGGTCAGCCTCGTCGAGGACCAGCCACTGGGTGTCGGCCAGAACGAGGTCGCCTTCACGGACGAGGTCGGTCAGGCGGCCCGGCGTGGCAATCAGCACATCGACGCCCGGAGCGATCTTCTTGACCTGCGAAAAGCGCGACACGCCGCCGAGGACAAGCGCTGTCGAGACATGCGAGCCCTTGGCCAGAATCTTGATGGTGTCTTCGATCTGCACGGCGAGTTCACGCGTCGGTGCAAGGATCAGTGCGCGCGCCGTCTTGGGCCGGCGCTTGGTGCCAAGCGCAACAATCTTGGACAGGATCGGCAGCGAGAACGCTGCGGTCTTGCCCGAACCGGTCTGGGCGATGCCGAGGATGTCGCGTCCTGCCAGCTGCGCCGGAATGGATTCGACCTGAATCGGCTTGGGCTCGGTGAAGCCCGCAAGCTGGGTAGCCTTGAGCAGAGCGCCGGTAATGCCGAGTTTCGCGAAGCCGTTCAGCTCCGCATTGATTTCATTCGTCAATATCATCTTCTTTCGTGCGACGGCTATCCGCCACAAACAACAATGGCGGCAGGGCGCAACCTGCCGGCCTCAATCTCTCGTGAAACGACAAGGCGGCGGACGACCGTCCGCTCGGCTGCGCTGTCGTGCCCGCTGGCCTCATGCCGCGGGTCTATTCCACCGCTTTCCGTCGCGGGAAGGGTGAAAACAGACGCAACCAGTCTCTCTGAGGAGAAAGCCGTAAGCCCGGCTCAAGCGCCTATGACGCTGCATATGGATGATTTGGCAATAAATAGCAAGCCTCCTATGTTGCAACGCAACATGGAAGGACGAACATGTCGATATCGATCTGTCTCAGGCAGTGCCGACAACTTCGTTGAAAGTATCCAGGTCAACATAAAATATCCTGGTGATCGCGATGATCAGCTCGTCCCCCCAATAGCCGTGCGATTTCAAGATGCTGACTGCGGTGAGTATGTCGACCGGTTCGGTCAGACGCCTCTTCATGCTTTCCTCGACAAACTGTTCCAACGGGCTGTTCCTTCGCCAATTGCCCAAACGCAATGAACACAGGACAGAACACGCAATCAGAGGTATGGATCGCAGCTTGCGCGGAACTTGCCGATGCGGATGGCAGCTCCATCTTCGATCGTAATGACACGGGAAAAGCGGCCGACTCACAAGGCCACTTTGAGGTTAGCATAGCCTCATGAGTACGCTACCGCTGGGGAGAACCAGGTTCCGCCTCCGCCGAGGTCGCGTTGGTCGCTACGTCCAGGGCAAGGCGGACCATGTCAGTGAATAATTCCTGGCGCTCCGTTGAATCCGTATCCTCGTGGTTGACCAGGCTGTCGACCACCGTGCAGATCGACAAGGCTTTGGCACCAAACCGGGCGGCGACCGTGTACAGCGCGTTCGTCTCCATATCGACAGCCAGCGCGCCATGGGCGCGAACCCCGGCAAAACGCCCAAGTACATCGGGGTGGTAGAACACGTCGCTCGAGGCCGTCTGGCCGACATGGTGGACGAGGCCCATTTCCGCCGCTAGGCGAGCAGCCCGGCACAACAGCTCAAAATTGGCGCTCGGCGCATAGTCGTAGACACCGAAAAGCTGGCGATTAATGGCGCTGTCGCTGCTCGACGATTGCGAAATGACCAGGCTGCGCAGCTTGACGTGCTCGGCCAGCCCACCGCAGGTGCCGACGCGGATCAGCGTCTTTGCGCCATAGGTCTCAAGCAACTCATGAGCATAGATGGCGAGCGAAGGCGCACCTATGCCGGTGGTGTGCAGGCTTATCGGGGCGCCGCGATAGCGCCCGGTATATGCGAGCGCGCCACGCACCCGGTTCACGCACCGGACGTCCTGCAGGAAAGTGGCGGCGATCCATTCGGTACGCTGGGGATCGCCCGGCAATAGCACCGTCTCGGCGTAGTCGCCTCGTTTTGCCTCGTTATGCGGCGTTGTCTGCATATGTCCACCCTGACGACGCTTGCCCGTATGATGGCACGATCGCCACATACGGGAAAGCTAATAGAAGTTCGGGCAGAACTGAAACTGGCTAGAGCACAACGCCTAACCCTCAAGCACCTCTTTGACGACCGTCGCCAGTTGCTTGAGCGAGAACGGCTTGGGCAGGAAACCGAACTGGGCATCGGCCGGGAGGTTCTTGGCAAAGGCATCTTCGGCATAGCCGGAAACGAAGACGAACTTGATGTCGGGCTGGCGCTTGCGCAATTCACCCAGAAGCGTTGGCCCATCCATCTCGGGCATCACGACGTCCGACACGACGATGTCGATCTGGCCCTTGAGCTCGTCGAATATCTCGAGCGCCTCGACGCCGGACGACGCCTCGTGAACGGTGTAGCCACGCGAGGTCAGCGCCCTCACCCCGCCCATGCGCACCGCATCCTCGTCCTCGACCAGAAGTACGGTGGCTGAACCGGAAAGGTCTTTGGCGGCGTTGTTCTGTGCTGCTTCCGACTGCTTGGCGGCCGCAGCTGCTGCAGCCTCGGCGCCGGACTTCGCTTCTTCCGCCGGCACTGCCTTGGCAACGTGGCGCGGCAGGAAGATGCGGAACACGGTTCCCTTGCCGACTTCGGAGTCGCAGTAGATGAAACCGCCGGTCTGCTTGATGATGCCGTAGACCATCGACAGGCCCAGTCCGGTGCCCTTGCCGACTTCCTTGGTGGTGAAGAACGGCTCGAAGATCTTCTTCAGAACCTCGGGCGCAATGCCGCTGCCGGTGTCCTCGACCTCGACCACGACATAGTCGGCCGGCACCAGCTCGCGATAGCCATAGGCCTTGCACTCCTCGACAGGCACGTTCTTGGTGCGGATCATCAGGTCGCCACCGTCAGGCATCGCATCACGCGCATTGACGGCGAGATTGACCACCACCTGTTCGAACTGGCCGATATCGGCACGGACCGGCCAGAGATCGCGGCCATGGTCGATCTTGAGCTTGATGCTGTTGCCGACAAGGCGCGCCACGAGCGTGCGCAGATCGGCGAGCACGTCGGTGAGGCTCAGCACCTCGGGACGAAGTGTCTGCTTGCGCGAGAACGCCAGCAACTGCCTGACCAGCGAAGCGGCACGGTTGGCGTTCTGCTTGATGTTCATGATGTCGGGGAAGGACGGATCCGACGGACGATGATTGGTCAGCAACAGGTCCGACGCCATGATGATGGCGGTCAAGACGTTGTTGAAGTCATGCGCGATGCCACCGGCAAGCTGCCCCACCGCCTGCATCTTCTGGCTCTGCGCCATCTGGTTCTCGAGCGCTTTCTGCTCGGTGGTCTCGACCGCATAGACGATCGCCGACTCTTCGGCGCCCTCGGCATCCGAACCGTCGGCCACCGCATTGACGTAGAAGCGCATATGGCGCTCCTCGTTGTCGGGCATCACGGTGTCGATGGGAGCGATGTCAGCCTGGCGCTGATGCGCTTTTTCGAGCGCTGCGGCGAATGCCGCGCGATCGCGGTCGTGGATGACGGTGTCGAGCCGGACCTTGCGGTCGACAGCATCCCGGTCGACGACCGACGAAAACAGCGACAGGAACGGCGCGTTGGTGCGTAGGATGCGGCCATTGTGATCGACGCCGGCAATCGCCATCGGCGTCGAATTGAAGAAGCGCGTGAAGCGCACCTCCGAGGCACGCAATTGGCCCGATGAATCCTCGCCCTGGGTCCGGTTCAGCACGATGGTGCGTGTCGGCCCATTGACGCCTTCGCGGCTCGCCGAGACGCGATGCATGAAGCGAACCGGCAAGGCCTCGCCTGCAATTGTCGCGAGGTCGAGATCGATCACTGCGTTGCGTGTGGTTCCCGGATCGGCCTTGACCGAGCGGACGAGCGCCATGCCGTCGCCGGCGACGACCTCATCGAGCGTGATGGCGCCAGGCGTGAAGCTTGCCAGGTCGATACCGAGCCATTCGGCCAGCGTCGCGTTGACATAGGTGATGCGGCCATCCTGATCGGCGGAGAAGAACCCCGCCGGGGCATGGTCGAGGTGATCGATGGCCTGCTGCAGGTCGAGGAAGAAACGTTCCTGCTCGGCTCTCTCAGGAGAAATGTCGGCAAGTTGCCAGGCATTCAGCGGTTGGCGCTGGCTGGGCACGTTGAAGGCGCGTGCCCGCACGCGGTACCAGCGCGCGCCAGGCGCAGCACCCGGGCGAATGGATTGCGCAAGGCGGAACTCGCCGTCATTGGCCTCGCCGTCGCGCAGACCGGACGCCAGTTGCGAGATCGTTGCCGATGCTTCGGGCACATCCGACAACAGGCCCTCGACCGTCTTGAGGTCAGAGGCGGTTGTCGCGCCGGTCATGTCGGCATAGGCGCGGTTGGCGTAGACGACCCGGCCCTTGGCGTCGGTAAGGACCAGGCCTTGCGACATCGAGTCGACAAAGGCCTTGGAAAGGCCATCGGCAGGCGAGCGAGGTGAAATCTGAATGAAGCCGATGGCGGTGGCGAAGAGATAACCGACGCCGATCATCGCAAGCACGCCAAGCATGCCCATCAGGAATGGATCGCCGAGGCGTTCGCGGAAGATGCCGAAGACAATCGCCGCGCCAGTCAGCACGACGATGAAAATGATCAGCCGGGTGATGGCATCGGGGCGCGCCGCCTGATCCACGATCGGAACCGGATAGAAGTCGTTGCGCGTTTCCTTGGCCATGCCCCTGTGAGTCTCTCCGGCTCCCTCGTACGGAAGCGGTTGAATCACATTCTCCTTACCGGGAAAAGGCCTAGCCACAAAAAGGCGGTGCAAGCCCGGGGCAAGATCATGCGCTTAGCGTCAATCGTGCCTGTAATGCACGAATGGCAACTTGCCGTGCGCGACAGCTAAGAGTTAGTGTCGCCCGGGCGCGGCGACGGGGGTAAGACATGTTCGAATGGCTGGATAGCGTAGCAGGACCAGGATATGCGGCCGCAGTGCTGTGGACCTTTGCTGCACTTGTGCTGCTGGTTATCGTGCTCGTCATCGTCAAGCTGGTCCGAAGCCTGACCTTCGGCACCTTCGTTGCCGGCGGCAGGAACAGGAAGACGCGCCTTGCCGTGATGGATGCGACCGCCATCGACAGCCAGAGGCGACTTGTCCTGGTGCGCCGTGACGACATCGAGCATCTGCTGCTGATCGGCGGCCCGACCGACGTGGTGGTCGAAACGGACATCCGAATGACCGCACCGCGTCGCCCGGCACTGACCGGCACCGAAGGGACACAGCAAGCCCCCCAGGCGCCTCGTCCACAGGCCACAGCACAGCAGGTTGCTCCCCGCCCCGCAGCGCAAGCGCCTGCCAGGCCGCAACAGCAGCCAGCACCCGCGCCAATCCAGCCGCGGCCGGTGCCGCCCAAGATGCCGGTTGCCTCGCCGCCGCTGGTCACGGCGAGCCCAGATCCCAAGACCTACGTCGCGCCGACCTACTCCGCCCCGGTACGAGCGGCACCCGCTCCCACCGCGGCACCATCTCCCCGCGACCTCATCGACGACACGTTGATGAGAGAGCTAGAGGTTTCGCTGGACGACAAACCGCAAGCCAAATCGGCCAAAGTCGCCGATCCATCCCTCGATGATGAAATGGCGAAGCTGCTTGGCGAGCTTACCAGCCACAAGCGGTAAGCACCCGGCAGTCCAAAATGCGCACAAGAAAAAGGCGGCCGGAGCCGCCTTTTTCGTTTGCTGCTATTCCGCGATCAGTCGTCTCGATAGACTTTCTCGCGGCGCTCGTGACGCTCCTGAGCCTCAATCGACAGCGTGGCGATTGGACGTGCGTCCAGTCGCTTCAGCGAAATCGGCTCTCCGGTCTCCTCGCAATAGCCATATGTACCCTCGTCAATCCTCTGCAGCGCCGAGTCGATCTTTGAGATCAACTTGCGTTGACGGTCGCGCGCCCTGAGTTCAATGGCACGGTCCGTCTCGGATGATGCACGATCGGCAAGATCCGGATGGTTGGCGTTTTCCTGCTGGAGTATTTCGAGGGTTTCGCGAGCTTCGCGGAGGATGTCATTCTTCCAGGCAACCAACTTAGCTCTGAAGTAAGACTTCTGCCGCTCATTCATGAACGGCTCCTCATCGGAGGGCACGTAGCCAAGAGTAACGGTATCGTTCATTCGACTCACCCGACAACCCCGTTTTGGCGCCTGTATATTCGCGGGCCAAGCCCCACACAAGCGTATTCATCGAAAAGTTTGCGTCGCCCCCCACGTCGTGATTCGGACGTGGCAAGAGCGCAACTCTCTGCCTAAGAAACGCACAACATCATCGTCAGGTTGCAAGGTGAGTGTCGCTTGGCTACATCCTGATATGACAGTTGGCGCAGGCTCGTCGCGAGATTGAGCTTCCAGGAGCAACATTTGGGCACGCTCTACCTTCTCCGACACGCCAAGGCCGGCTGGGCGCTGCCCGGTGTCAGGGATTTCGACCGTCCGCTCGACGCCACTGGTATCGCGGACGCGGAAGCAACCGGCACCGCGATGCGCGCAAATGGTTATGTGCCGGAACTCACGCTTTGCTCCAATGCCCGGCGAGCCCGCGAAACCCTGGAAGGCCTGGCCGGCCATGCCGACACCGGCCGCGTCGTCTTCACCGACGATCTCTACAGCGCCGACGCCGCCGGCTACTTCGACAAGATCCGCGAGAATGGCCGGCATGGTTCGATCCTGGTCATCGGCCACAATCCGATGATGGAGGATCTCGCCATGGCCGTTTCAGGCGACGGCGACCAGGCGGCGCTGCATACGCTGCAGACCGGGTTTCCGACCTCGGGCCTGGCCGTCATCCGCTTCGAAGGCGAACTTTCCGGCGCCGAACTCGGCCATGGCTATCTCGAGGCGTTTCTCACGCCGGCCGATCTTTGAAGTCAGCCGCCATTTCAAATCCCTGAAACGGCACCTATATCCGGCGCGACCGCATGGGGATCGACGATTGGCGTCTCTGACCACCTTCACCGACGAGGCGCGCATTGCGCTCGACACGTTCTCCGGCCGCGCCGCGGGACTTTTCTCGCCTTCGCTGCGGCTGGGGGTGACCGGGCTGTCGCGGGCCGGCAAGACCGTATTCATCACGTCCTTCGTGCACAATCTGATCCATGGTGGCAGGCTGCCGCTGTTCGAGGCACAGAAATCGGGACGCATCTCGCGCGCCTTTCTCGAGGAACAGCCCGATGACGCCGTGCCGCGCTTCCAGTACGAGGACCATGTCGCCGCGCTCGTCGACCAGCGCATCTGGCCGGATTCCACCCGCGCCATTTCCGAACTCCGGCTGACAATAGAATTCGAGTCAGCTTCGGGCTGGAACCGTATGTTTTCAGCGGGAAAACTGTCGGTCGACCTCGTCGATTACCCCGGCGAGTGGCTGCTCGACCTGCCATTGCTCGGCAAGAGCTATGACGACTTCTCCAGGGAGGCTTTCGAACTCGCGCGCCTGCCGGTTCGTGCCGACCTGTCCGAAGCCTGGCGCGAGCTTGCTGCCACCGTGAAGCCTGAAGCGGACGCCGACGAGATGACGGCGCGGCGGCTTTTCGAGAGCTTCGCTGCCTATCTCAAGGCCTGCAAGGACGACGAGCGCGCGCTGTCGACGCTGCCGCCCGGGCGCTTCCTGATGCCCGGCGACCTTGAAGGCTCGCCGGCGCTGACATTCGCGCCGCTTGCCGGGCTCGCGCAACGCGCTCGGCCAGGCTCGCTGCATGCGATGATGGAGCGGCGCTACGAAGCCTACAAGACGCATGTGGTGAAGCCGTTCTTCCGCGAACATATCGCAAGGCTCGACCGGCAGATCGTGCTGATCGACGCGATGCAGGCGCTCAACGCCGGTCCCGGCGCCATTGCCGACCTTGAACGCGCGGTGACCGAAATCCTCGCCTGCTTCCGCCCAGGCCGGGGCAATCTCCTGACCGACCTGTTTTCGCGACGCATCGACCGCATCCTGGTCGCCGCGACCAAGGCCGATCATCTGCACCATGAGAGCCACGACCGGCTGCAGTCGATCGTGCGGCGGCTGACCGACCGCGCCGTTGCGCGGGCCAATCTCTCCGGCGCCGAGGTCGACGTGCTGGCACTTGCCGCCGTCCGCGCTACCCGCGAAGGCACCGTCAAGCAGGGTCGCGAAACGCTGCCGGTGATCATCGGAACGCCGATCGAAGGCGAGACCATCGGCAAGGAACGTTTCGACGGCAGCATTGAAACTGCCATATTTCCCGGCGACTTACCGGAAAAGGCGGATGTCGTCTTTCAGGATTTCGGCACCAATCACCGCCAGGATGCGAACGACCCGACGATCCGCTTCGTCCGCTTTCGCCCGCCCAGGCTGGAGCGTACGGCTGAAGGCGTGACGTTGTCGTTGCCGCATATCCGGCTCGACCGCGCGCTGCAGTTCCTCATCGGAGATCACCTCGCATGAGCGCTCCCCGAAAGCCCGCCGCATTTCGCATCGAAGCGGAAGCTGCCACACCGGACGTGACGCCCGCCAAGACGTCACGAGTAGAGCAACGTAAGCCACGCGCGTTGGCAACCGATGCAGTCATTGTCATGCCCGCCGAGTTCGACGTCTTCGACGAGGCCGACATCGCCGCCGCCGAACCACCCCCGGCAACCGCACCCACGCGCAAATCCCGCATCGGCGCGATCTTCCTCGCCGCGTTCGGCGTCTTGATCTCACTTGGTGTCGGGCTCTGGACCGACAAGCTGATCCGCGACCTGTTCACGCGTGCCGACTGGCTCGGCTGGCTGGCAGTGGGTGCTGCCGGCATCGCCGCGCTCGCGCTAGTCGTCATCCTCACGCGCGAACTTCTTGCGGTATTCCGGCTCGCCTCGGTCGAGCGCCTGCGCAACCGCGCGACGGACGCCATCGAGCGCAACGATCCGGGCACAGCGCGCCATGTCGTCGACGAATTGTCGAGCCTGCTGGCGTCGAAGCCTGAAACGGCCGCTGGCCGGCGTGCCTTGGCCGATCTGCGCAGCGACGTGATCGATGGCGCCGATCTCGTTCGGCTTGCCGAAACCGAGATCCTGACGCCACTGGACGCACAGGCGAAGATTCTGATCCTCGACGCCGCCAAACGGGTGTCGCTGGTGACGGCCGTCAGCCCGCGCGCGCTTGTCGACATCGCCTATGTCGTGTTCGAAGCCGGCCGCCTGATCCGGCGGCTATCCGAACTCTATGGCGGCCGTCCCGGCACGCTCGGCTTCTTCCGGCTTGCCCGCTCGGCCCTTGCCCATCTCGCCGTCACAGGTTCGATCGCCGTCGGCGACAGTTTTGTCCAGCAGCTTGTCGGCCATGGCCTTGCCGCCAGAGTGTCGGCCAAGCTCGGCGAAGGCGTTGTCAACGGCATGATGACGGCCCGCATCGGCATCGCCGCGATGGAGACGGCGCGGCCCCTGCCCTTTGCTGCGGTCAAGCGTCCAGGCATGGGCGATTTCCTTGCTGCGCTCACCACATTTGCAACCAAAGACAAGGGCTCCGAAAAGGCCAAATAGACGAAGCATTAACCATTCTTGGTCATGGTCCTTGCAGCTAATTGTTCCAGTTTCCTGCTGTCGGGTGTGCCCATGAAGCGCTTCTTGTTGTCCGCTGTCCTGCCTGCCGTGGCCGTGGTGCTGCCTTCCGTCGCGCATGCGGATACGGTCAAGGCACCCGAGCGTGACAAGAAGTTCTTCAAGACAGTCGAAGGCGAATGGGTCGGCCCCGGCGAGATCGTCGCCGGAAAATACAAGGGCACCAAGTTCACCTGCAATTTCACCGGCTCGACGCCCGACGGCAAGGTCGGCATGTCGCTCGACGGCGGATGCCGCGTCGGGGTATTCACCCAGAAGATGTCTGCCACCATCGAACAGAAGGGACGCAGCGGCTATCGCGGCAAGTTCCTGGACGGTTCCGAAGGCAAGGGCCTCGACATCATCTCCGGCAGCGTCGTCGACGGCCGCAAGGTCATCCTGTCGCTCAACCGCAACCAGCTCAACGGCGTCATGCAGGCACGCATGCCCGACGACAATCTGATGCATGTCACCGTCTCGGTACGTGTCGACAAGCAGCTGGTGCCGGTCATTGGCATGAAGCTGTCGCGTGTCGATGGCACGGCGGTCGGCGCCATCGCCAAGAACTGATTCTTCATCTCCACAAAGAAAAAGGGCGGCACTTTTGGTGCCGCCCTTTCCGTTTCAGCCTGAAGAATCAGCCCTTGATAGCCGTCAGCAGATCGTCATAGGCCTTGCAGGCCTCTTCCGAAGTCGTTGCACCGGTGTACTTCGATGCGACTTCCTGCACCTTGGCGGACAGCTCGGCAGCCTTGGCCGGATCCTTGGTGATGGCTTCCTGAAGCGCGGTCGCTACTTCCTGACCCTTCTTGGTCATAACTTCGGCGGTGCATTCCGGCGCCTTCGAGCAAGCCGAAAGACCAAGTGCGGCAACGCCGAGCACTGCGAACAGAATATTTCTCATGTCAGTCTCTCCTCGTAGCCGGCAAAAAACGCCGGCGGCAGTTCGACCCCACGGTGGTCGAAACCACGCCCGCCTTATCGTCTAGCCATGTCACACGCAATGGCAGGTTGTGAGGCCAGAGCCATGGCATCCCGATTCGGCGACAATGTTGTGGCAAGATAATTCGATGGGCAGGCCGGACTGTTCGGCAGCGCTCGAAGCACCTATCTTGGCACTTTCCCACCAAGCGGCCGTCCGCCGCACAAGCAAGGATCGACAAGGCGCATGGCAGCAGAGACAGCGGGTGTCGATCTGGTTCCAGTGGTGGCATTGCTCGCCGCGGGCGTCGTTGCGGTTCCCATTTTCAAGCGTCTCGGCCTCGGCTCTATCCTCGGCTATCTCAGTGCCGGCGTGGTCATCGGCCCGTTCGGCATCGGCATCTTCTCGGAATCGGAAACCATCCTGCATGTCGCCGAGCTCGGCGTGGTGATGTTCCTGTTCATCATCGGCCTTGAGATGCAGCCGTCGCGGCTGTGGGGGCTGCGGCGCGAAATCTTCGGCCTTGGCGCACTCCAGGTCGGCGTCTGCGCGCTGTTGTTGACGATGGTCGGACTGGCAGGAGGCTTTCTGGTTTCGCAATCCTTTGTCGCCGGTGCAGGCTTTGTGCTGACCTCGACGGCGATCGTCATGCAACTGCTTGACGAGCGCGGCGAGATGTCGACGCCCAAGGGCCAGCGCATGGTTTCGATCCTGCTGCTCGAAGATATCGCCATCGTGCCCTTGCTGGCGCTGGTGGCTTTCCTGGCCCCGGTCGCCGCCACCGACGCGGGCACCGGCTGGGCGGGGCGACTGACCGACATCGGCATCGGCATCGCATCGATTACCGGCCTGGTCATCGCCGGCCGCTACCTGCTCAACCCTTTGTTTCGCGTCCTTGCCGATTCTCGAGCCCGCGAGGTGATGACCGCCGCGGCACTGCTGGTCGTTCTGGGCGCGGCGCTCGCCATGCAGCTCGGCGGCCTCTCCATGGCGATGGGGGCATTCCTCGCCGGCGTGCTGCTGTCCGAATCGACCTTCCGCCATCAGCTCGAAGCGGACGTCGAGCCTTTCCGCGGCATCCTGCTCGGCATGTTCTTCATAGCGGTCGGCATGTCGCTCGACCTGACGGTCGTCCTGGCCAACTGGCAGATGATCGCCCTCTACGTCGTCGTCTACATGCTGATGAAGGGCATCGGCATCTATGGCGTCGCCCGCTTCCTGAAGTCCGGGCATCGCGAAGCCTTGGAACGCGCGGTGATCATGGCGCAAGGCGGCGAATTCGCCTTCGTGCTGTATTCCTCGGCCCTTGCCGTCGGCATCATCGACGGCGAGGCCAACGCGATCCTGACCGCCATCATCATCATCTCGATGGTGCTGACCCCATTGGCGATCATGGTGTTGCGTCGCTTTACGCCCCAGGTCGAACAGTCGCTCGAAGACGTTGATGTCGCAGCAGAACTCAGCGGCAGCGTGCTGGTCATCGGCTTCGGCCGGTTCGGACAGATCGCCAGCCAGCCCCTGCTTTTGCGCGGCATCGACGTTTCGATCATCGACAACGATGTCGAGATGATCCAGGCCGCCGCCGATTTCGGCTTCAAGATCTATTATGGCGACGGCACCCGCCTCGACATCCTGCATGCGGCCGGTGCGGGGCGTGCGCGCGCCGTGCTGATCTGCGTCGACAAGGCGGACGTGGCCGTCCGCATCGCCGAGCACATGCGGGCCGAGTTCCCGCTGGTGCAGGTGCTGGCGCGTGCCTATGACCGCGGCACCGCGATCCAGCTCATCCGCGCCGGCGTCGATTACCAGCTGCGAGAGACGTTCGAATCCGCGCTGCTATTCGGTGGCTCGACCCTGGAAAAGCTGGGCGAGGATCCCGACGACGTCGTCGAAGTCATCGAGGAAGTCCGCCGTCGCGATGCCGCGCGCCTGGAAATGCAGTTCGCCGGCGATATCCAGTCCGGTAGCGACTACCTCCAGGGCAACGTTCCCAATCCGGTGCCGACGCCGCTGACGCCCCCGCGCCGCACCGCCAAGGCCCTCAATGAGGAAGCGGCGGACGTGATCGCGAAGAAGACTACTCCTGCGGAACAGATCGAGAGGAATTGACAATGGTGGACAGGCAGCGTGCAACCGAAGTTGTCGCCTATTGGCGCGAGGCCGGCCCGGACAGCTGGTTCCGCAAGGACGAGATGTTCGATGATGGCTTCCGCAGCCGCTTCGGCGACCTGCACATGGCAGCTGCGAAGCGCCAGTGCGACGCCTGGGTAAACGACGCCGAAGGCGCGCTCGCGCTGATGATCCTGCTCGACCAGTTCCCGCGCAACTGCTTCCGCGGCAGCGGCCACATGTATGCCACAGATCCCCTCGCCCGCCATTTCGCGCGCCAGGCCGTGGCCAGCGGCCACGATCTCGCCACCGAAGGGCCGATCAGAGTGTTCTTCTACCTGCCGTTTTCACATTCCGAGACGCTGGCCGACCACGACATCCCGCTCGAACGCTCGACAGCGCTTGGCGGCGACTACCTCAAGCACGCCATCGGCCATCGCGACATCGTCGCCCGCTTCGGCCGCTTTCCACACCGCAACCTCATCCTCGGCCGCGAATCGACCGAACAGGAGCTGGCGTTTCTCGAAGCCGGCGGTTTCTCCGGCTAGCGCAGCGGTCTCTGGAGCAGCAAGGCCTCAAAGCTCGAGGCGCATCAGCGGTCGGCCAGGCTTGCGTTCGGCCGCGCGCGCGAACCCTGTTTTTTCGAACACCCGCGTCGAGCCGACGAACAGGCTGACCGGATTCTTGCCGTTCGATTGGTCGATCGGGCAGGCTTCAAGCACACGCGCACCCGACTGACGCGCGAATGCGATTCCCGCATCGACAAGCTGGTGTGTCAGTCCCTTGCCCCGCGCCTTGCTCCGGATGAAGAAGCACGAAATCGCCCAGACGGCAGGATCACTGGCATCACCCGAATCGAGCGGCGCCGAGCCCCTGCCCGCATTGTTGAATTCGGCCACGTCGGCGCGTGGGCCGATCTGCATCCAGCCAATCGCCTGGCCATCTGCGAAGGCAAGCAGGCCCGGCGGCGGCCCTGCCGCGATTCGCGCCTTGATGTGATCCTTGTTGCTCTCCCGCCTGATCGCCGGCGGCAGCCTGAAATAGGTGCACCAGCAGCCGTAGCAGGCGCCTTGCTTGCCGAACAAATCCTCGAAATGCGGCCATAGATCCGGCGTCAGCGGCGAAATGGCATCAGTCATGGCATGGCTCCGTGGCGCAGCCTTGTCCCGACGGGGCAGCTGACATAAAATCGCACTTGTTCTCTTTATGTTCGCAGCGAAGGCGATGCCTGTCAACGATCCCAGCCACGGTTTTTGCCGCGACTGCCTTGCCCTTCAGCGTGGGTCGGGACCGCGCTGCCATGCCTGCGGCAGCCCTCGCCTGTTGCGCCATCCCGAGCTCTACAAGCTGCATCTCGCCCATGTCGACTGCGATGCCTTTTATGCGGCAGTCGAAAAGCGCGACAATCCTGAGCTGAAGGACAAGCCGGTCATCATCGGCGGCGGCAAGCGCGGCGTGGTCTCGACCTGCTGCTACATCGCCCGCATCCATGGCGTGCGCTCGGCGATGCCGATGTTCAAGGCGCTGGAAGCCTGTCCCGAGGCGGTCGTGATCAGCCCCGACATGGAAAAATATGTCCGCGTCGGCCGCGAGGTGCGCTCGATGATGCAGGCGCTGACGCCGCTGGTCGAGCCGCTGTCGATCGACGAGGCCTTTCTCGACCTCGACGGCACCGAGCGATTGCACGGGCTGCCGCCGGCACTGGTACTCGCCCGCTTCGCAGCCACTGTCGAAAAAGACATCGGCATCACCGTCTCCGCCGGCCTGTCTTATTGCAAGTTCCTCGCCAAGGTTGCCTCAGACTTCCGCAAGCCGCGCGGCTTTTCCGTCATCGGCGAGGCAGAGGCGGTCGGTTTCCTGGCACAGCAGCCGGTGACGATGATCTGGGGCGTGGGCAAGGCCTTTGCCGCGACGCTCGAAAGCGACGGAATCCGCAGCATCGGCCAGTTGCAGCGCATGGACCGCGGCGACCTGATGCGGCGCTACGGCACGATGGGCAGCCGGCTCTACCACCTGTCGCGCGGCCAGGACGACCGCCAGGTTTCGCCCGACCAGGAAGCCAAGAGCGTGTCGGCGGAAACCACCTTCGACAGCGACCTCGCCTCATCGGCAGAACTCGTGCCGGTGTTGCGGGCGCTGTCGGAAAAGGTTTCGGCGCGGTTGAAGAAAGCGAACATCGCCGGACGAACCGTCGTGCTCAAGCTCAAGACCCAGGACTTCAAGATCAGGACACGCAACCGCCAGCTTGCCGATCCGACCCGCCTTGCCGACCGTATCTTCCAGACCGGCATGCAGCTTTTGTCGAAAGAAACCGACGGCACCAAATACCGCCTGCTCGGCATCGGCGTCAGCGACCTGTCGGACGACGAGCGCGCCGACCCGCCAGATCTCGTCGACGTCCAGTCACGCAAGCGCGCCCTAGCCGAAGGCGCCATCGACCTTCTTCGTGGCAAGTTCGGCAAGAAGGCCGTCGAAACCGGCTACACCTTCGGCAAGGGTCGCAACGCCAATCCACCGGAGCCGCTGGACGATTAGCTTCCGACGTGACGATTCAGCCCGTTTTCACGCCGCCTTCTGAACCGAGGTCACGTTGCCCATGTTGTCGACAACGCACGTGTAGCGTTGGCCAGATGCGTTGAGGTCGACCTGGTACCTGGTCGCGTCCAGCTGCGACGAGCCGACCGGCAGCACCTTGTTGGCATCGACGCCGGCGGATGTTGCCGCCGCGCTGGCACAGGTCAGCTGCAGGTCGGCGGGCGCGGTCTGCATGGTGGTCCGCGCCATGTTCTGTGGTTCGGGGGCGGTCGAGGAACAGCCGGCAACCGCAAGGCCGGTGAGCAAGCCCATTTCGGCAAGAAAAGCTGTTCGCATGATTTTCCCCTCGTTGCGTTTGTTGTTCTTGGGCAGCGACGCTCATACCCCCTTGTAGAGCGCAGCCCCCTGCATCAGCACCACGACCTTGGCGCCAACCTGGACCTGCGAATGCAGGTCGACGATGTCGTCATTGTTCATCCGTATGCAGCCCGATGACACGTCGAGGCCGATCGTCCACGGTTCAGGCGTGCCATGGATGCGATAGATCGTGTCCTGGTCGCCCTGGTAGAGATAAAGCGCACGCGCGCCGAGGGGATTGTCGGGACCGCCGGGCATGCCGCCAGCAAATTTGGCGGCGTTGGGATCGCGTGCCACCATCTCGGCCGGCGGCGTCCAGGTCGGCCATTCCGCCATGCGCCCGACACGCACGATGCCAGCCCAGCCAAAACCGTCGCGGCCGACGCCGATGCCGTAGCGCACGGCCTTGAGCCCGGGCAAGACGAGATAGAGGAAGTGCTGGTTACCGTCGATGATGATGGTTCCAGGCTTTTCAGCGGTGCGGAACGTCACGATCTGGCGGCGGAACGCGTCTGGCACCTGGCCGTGGGCGGCATAATACTGGCGCGCCTTCTTGCGATCGTAGTTGATCCATTTATGCGTCTTGGGATCGAAGATCTGCGTTGTCGAGCCGGTCTGCGCCAGTGCCGCTCCGAGCCCCGCAGCCATGAAAAGGAACGCAACCCAACCGAGCCGTCTGCGTGGACGCGCCGTCCCTGCCATGCGCACTACCCCTCTCTAGCCCTCGTGGGCATCACTTCATCCAAGCCTTCACGCGATCTTCGTGGCTCGCCACCCATTGCTCCGCAAACGTCGCCGGATCCTGCCTTTCGACCTCAAGCGCGTAGCTCATGGCCGTTACTTCGTCGGCACTGAAATCGATGTTGTCGAGAAATTTGGCCACTTGCGGCAGACGCTTGGACAAGGAGGTTGCATAAGCGACGCTGAAACTCGACGGTTTCCAGGCGACGGGCGCATCAGACTTCGACAGCCACATCGGATCGTCCGCCGGCAAGACCACGTTCCACTTTGCACCGTCGAAGGCCGGCTCGCTCAGCTGCTTGATCCGATGCAGTTCGAACACGTGATGCGGGCTGTAGCAGTAAAAGACGATCGGCTTGTCGGTTGCCACTGCGGCATCCACCGCCGACATGCCGACTTCCTCCGGCATTTCGAGCAGCGTCATCGTTGCGGCATAACCGTAGCTCTTGGCGCGAATGCGCTCGATGTCGGTGGACGACCAGCCCTGGGCGCCGATCCAGATCTCGCCCTTGCCATCGCCGTCGGTGTCAAACGCCTTGGTCTTGGCCGGGTCCTTCAGGTCGGCGACGTCGTGAATGCCATAGTCGTCATAGGTCTTTTGGGTGACGCACAGCCCTTGCGTCGCCGATACGCTGCGTGGGCTCAGGTGAACGGTGCCGCGCTCGGTCACGTATTTCTGGACAACCGAGTCGAGATTCGGCCGCCAGACTTCGGGGTGGACATCGACCTTGCCTGAATCCAGGCCGGTGAAGGCGATCAAGGTCCCCATTTCCTCGACCTCGACATCGATCTTGAGTGATTTCTCGAGCGCGACCTTGATGATGTTGGCCGATGCCTGGCCGGATGGCCAATTGGGCATGGCCACAACCAGATCGGCGGCATGTGCCTGGAGGATACCTCCGAAAAGCACAGCCGTAACGCAGACACCTCGCAACATGGCCTTCATATTGACCGCCAGCCTCGCTTCCGCTGAGGGCAGGATTTATTCTTATCGATGCCAAGTCAAGCCAAGCCGCGTACTGCCGTCCAGGCTCGAAATATTTGCAGGCGTCAGGTCGGCTCGCCTTCTATGATACTGATGCGCGGGCCGGCATCGATCACTCTTGTCAACCTGAAGCCAGATGCGGCGAAGAGCTTGGCGAACTCATCTTTGGTCCTTTCCTGCCCGCCGGGCACCGCCAGCATGTTGAGATCGGCGAACTTGGCGCGTGCGCCCTCGTTGGGCGGCGCCAAAACCGCCTCGAGCACGACCAACGTGCCGTCAGGCCTGATGGCGCGGCGGCAGCTTTTCAGCACGGCAATCGAGCGCTCGTCATCCCAGTCGTGCAATATCCATTTCATCACATGCGCGTCGGCACCATCTGGCAGCGCGGCGAAGAAGTCTCCGCCGACCACACGGCAGCGATCGGCCACAGACGCTGCCTGGAGCACGGCCCCCGCTCCTTCGACAACCAGCGGCTGGTCGAACAGGATGCCGCGCTGTGACGGATTGCGAGCCAGGATCGCCGCCAAAAGCGCCCCTTGGCCGCCTCCGACATCCATCACGACGTCGAACCTGCCAAAGTCATAGGCGGCAAGCACCGCCGCGGCCACCACAGGCACGAAGGACGACATTGCCCGATCGAAGATCAACGACTCCTCGGGATGGTCGAGGCGATACTGCCAGACACCCGTCCCGTGGGCATGGGCAAACGCATTCTCTCCCGTGCGCACGCTGTGGAGCAGTTCGCCCCAGGCGTCGCGGTAATAGGCGCGTCCAACCATCCGGGCCCAAGGAGCGACGGAATGCTCGGCATCGGAGCGCAGGCCGGCACCGAGCGCGGTGAGTGAAAATTGGCGCGCCTCACCTTCATGCAGCACACCGACCGAGGCCAGGGCGCGCAACAACCGGTAAAGCGATTGCGGATGTGCGTCGGCCGCCAGAGCAAGCTCGTCGCTCGAGCGCGCACCGTCCGCGAGGTGGTCGGCTATGCCAAGCGTTGTGGCCACGCAGATTGCCTGGGACACCTGGTACCCATTCACCATCTGCATGAGGTCTGCGACGGCGGCTTTCTCGTCCATGACGATGCCCTGATTGGCGCGCGAGCAAACTCTAAAGTACCAGCAGGGGTTGCTGGCGACAACGTACCGCCATTCGAGTCGAGAAAAATCTTTGACGTGTCGATTCCACTGTTCTCCACTCGTCGTGTTGGCAGATCGAAGGTCAGGCAGTGGTTGCCGGCCTCGCAATCTGGGAGACGAAGATGCGTTTCATGATCGTGGTCAAAGCCAGCAAGGATTCGGAAGCCGGCGCCATGCCGCCACAAGAGATGTTGACCGCCATGGCCGACTATCACGAGGAATTGGCCAAAGCCGGCGTGCTGCTCGACGGCAACGGCCTGCATCCGACATCGAAAGGCTGGCGGATCACCTGGTCGGGCGGCAAGAAGAAGATCGTCGATGGCCCCTTCACCGAGACCAAGGAACTGATCGCCGGCTACACCATCATCCAGGTCAAGACGCGCGAGGAGGCCATCGAATGGGCCAATCGCTTCCCCAACCCCCAGATCGACGACGGCGAGATCGAAATCCGGCAGATGTACGAACTGGAGGATTTTGGCGAGAGCGAAGCCATCGAGCGTTTTCGTGAGATAGGCGTGGCGACGAGCAAGTAGATGAACGCAGCAGGCAGGCGCCATCAACCCGGGCCACCCTTGCCGGCCCGGGACGATGGTGATGTGATCGGGCTGGTGAAAAGCCGCGAAACGCATCGCGCCATCGAGACCGTCTTCCGGATAGAGCGCGCCAGGATCATCGCCGTGTTGACCCGCTTCGCGCGCGACGTCGGGCTGGCGGAGGAATTCGCGCAGGACGCGCTCATTGCCGCCCTCAGGCACTGGCCTGACACAGGCGTTCCCGACAAGCCCGGCGCCTGGCTGATCGCCGCCGCCAAGCGGCGCGCTGTCGATCATTTTCGCCGTGCCAAGATGGCAGAGGGCAAGATCGCACTGCTTGGTGTCGAAGCGGAAAGCATGGTCGGGCTTCCGGACCTCGACGACGACATCGGCGACGAAATGCTCGACCTGATGTTCATCGCTTGTCATCCTGTGCTGCCGCCCGAGGCACGCGTGGCGCTGACGCTTCGACTGGTCGGCGGACTGACGACGGAAGAAATCGCACGCGCATTTCTCGTTTCCGAACAGGCCATGGCGCAGCGTATCGTCCGCGCCAAGCGCAGCCTTGCTGAGGCCCAGCTCGCTTTCGAGCGTCCACAAGGCACCGAGCGTACCGAACGCCTGTCGTCGGTGCTCGAAATTCTCTACCTCGTCTTCAACGAAGGCTATTCCGCCACCAAGGGCGAAGACTGGATGCGGCCCCAACTCTGCAATGAGGCGCTACGGCTGGGGCGTATCCTGGCAGGCCTTGCCCCGAGTGAGTCCGAGGTGCACGGCCTCGTTTCGTTGATGGAGCTGCAGGCGTCGCGCCTTGCCGCTCGCATCGACGCGGCCGGCATGCCGGTGCTGTTGCTCGACCAGAACCGCGCGCGCTGGGACCGGCTGCTCATCAAGCGTGGGCTTGCCGCTCTTGCCCGCGCCGAAAAGCTTTCGGCTAGAGCTGGGCCCTACACACTCCAGGCTACAATCGCTGCTTGCCACGCGCGTGCCCGAACCCCTGAAGAGACCGAATGGGTACGCATCGCAGCGCTTTATGCGGCACTGGCGGCGCGGATCCCCTCGCCGGTCGTCGAGCTCAACCGCGCTGTCGCGATTGCCATGGCCTTCGGTCCAGCGGCAGGGCTTGAGCTAGCCGACCAGCTGGCAAGCGATGTGGCGCTGCGCGGCTATCACTTGCTGCCCGCCGTGCGGGCTGACCTGCTGATGAAGCTTGGCCGCCTCATTGAAGCCGGCGCCGAATTCAAGCGCGCCGCGTCGCTCACCCAGAACGATCGCGAGCGGGCCCTTCTGCTCCAGCGGGCGCAATCGTGTGACGAACAGCGCCTGGCCTAGACAAGTTCGACCTCCACCACTCCCGGCACGGCGCGCATGGCCGAGGCGATCGACGGCGTGATGCGATAGCGATTGGGAAGCTCGATCTCGATCTCCCCTTGCGCCTCGCCCTTGAGAACGATGAAGCTGACCTCGCCCTCGCCGCGCACTGTCAGCTGGTTGGACAGCATGTTGAGCGGTGCCGCGTCGCGTACGAAGATGCGCAGCGTCTTTTGCACCCGGCTCGCTTCGTCCTCCAGCGACTGCACCGTCTGGATGCGCAGGTTGACGCCTTCCGGGCGGTCTTCCGCGGCAACGGTGACGACCACCGACTTGCCGGGCTCGCAGAGGTCGCGATACTGCGCCAGCGTTTCGGAGAACATCACCGCTTCATATTGGCCCGAGACATCCGAAAACTGAACAATGCCCATCTTGTTGCCGGTCTTGGTCTTGCGCTCCTGCTTGGTCGTCACGGTGCCCGCCAACCGGCCAGCGGTCGCGCCACGCTTCACGGCAGCGGCGAAATCGGCCCAGTTCTGGACGCGCATCTTTTCAAGCGCTGCCTTGTATTCATCGAGCGGATGCGCCGAGAGGTAGAAACCGACGACCTGGAACTCGCGATGCAGGCGATCCGCTGGAAGCCACGCATCGGCGACAGGCAAATGCAGCGACGGCGCCTGCCCCGAAGCCGCGCTGCCGAAGATGTCGGACTGGCCAAGGGTGGCGTTTTCGTGGGCGCGTGACGCAAGGCCCATCATGCGTTCCATTCCGGCCATCATCGCCGCACGCTCATGACCGAAACAATCGAGCGCGCCAGCCATGATCAGGCTTTCGAAGACACGCTTGCCGACCAGTTTCGGGTCGATGCGCTCGCAGAAGTCGGCAAGGCTGGCAAACGGCTTTTCGGCACGCTTGGCGACGATGTGCTGCACCGCCGCCTCACCCACGCCCTTGATGGCGGCGAGGGAGTAGAAGATCTTCTTTTCGCCAACCTCGAAGTCGCGGAAGCTTGTCATGACCGATGGCGGCACGACATCGATGCCGAGGCGCATGGCGTCCTGGCGGAAGTCGTTGAGCTTGTCGGTGTTGGACATATCGTAGGTCATCGAGGCGGCGAGGAACTCGACCGGGTAATGCGCCTTGAGATAGGCCGTCTGGTAGGAAACGATGGCGTAGGCTGCGGCGTGCGACTTGTTGAAGCCGTAGTCGGCGAACTTGGCCAGAAGGTCGAAGATGAAGTTGGCCTGCGGCTTGGCCACACCGCCATCCACGGCACCGGTGACGAAGCGCTCGCGCTGCTTGTCCATCTCGGCGCGGATCTTCTTGCCCATGGCGCGGCGCAGCAGATCGGCTTCGCCAAGCGAGTAGCCGGACAGCACCTGGGCGATCTGCATGACCTGTTCCTGGTAGACGATGACCCCTTGGGTCTCCTTCACCAGGTAGTCGATCTTGGGATGGATCGACTCGATCTCTTCTTCGCCATGCTTGCGGGCGTTGTAGGTCGGGATGTTCTCCATCGGGCCGGGACGATAGAGCGCCACCAGGGCGATGATGTCTTCGATGCGGTCGGGCTTCATGCCGATCAGCGCCTTGCGCATGCCGGCACTTTCAACCTGGAATATGCCGACGGTCTCGCCGCGCGACAGCATGGCGTAGGTCAGCGGATCATCGAGCGGAATCAGCGCGAGGTCGATGTCGACGCCACGGCGGCTGATGAACTCGAGCGCCTTTTGCAGCACCGTCAGCGTCTTGAGGCCAAGGAAGTCGAACTTCACCAGCCCGGCCTGCTCGACATACTTCATATTGAACTGGGTGACCGGCATGTCCGAGCGCGGGTCCCGGTACATTGGCACGAGTTCGGAAAGCGGACGGTCGCCGATGACGATGCCGGCGGCATGCGTCGAGGCGTGGCGATAAAGCCCTTCGAGCTTCTGCGCCATGTCGAGCAGCGTCTGCACGATCGGCTCGCGCTCGGCCTCTTCGGCAAAGCGCGGTTCGCCTTCGATCGCCTGGCCCAGCGTCACCGGATTGGCCGGGTTCTGCGGCACCATCTTGCACAGCTTGTCGACCTGGCCGTAAGGCATCTGCAAGACGCGGCCGACGTCGCGCAGCACGGCGCGCGCCTGCAGCGTTCCGAAGGTGATGATCTGGCCGACTTGGTCGCGGCCATACTTGCCCTGGACGTAGCGGATCACTTCTTCGCGCCGGTCCTGGCAGAAGTCGATGTCGAAGTCGGGCATCGAGACGCGGTCTGGATTGAGGAAGCGCTCGAACAGCAGCGAGAAGCGCAACGGGTCGACGTCGGTGATGGTCAGGGCATAAGCAACCAGTGAACCTGCACCCGAACCACGGCCAGGGCCAACCGGAATGCCCTGAACCTTCGCCCATTTGATGAAGTCCGCAACGATCAGGAAGTAGCCTGGGAACTTCATGCGCTCGATGATGCCGAGCTCGTACTCCAGCCGTTCCTTGTATTGTTCCGGCGTATAACCTTCAGACAGACCGCGCGATTCAAGCCGCATGGCAAGACCTTCATGGGCCTGGCGTGTCAGCTCCGCCGCTTCGGCTGCGACCGCCGCATCGGCATCGGCAATATCGCCACCGGTAAAGCGCGGCAGGATCGGATTGCGGTTCTTGGGATAGTAGGAACAGCGCCGAGCGATCTCGACCGTATTGTCAATCGCTTCAGGCAGGTCGGCAAAAAGCTCCGCCATCTCCTTCTGCGACTTGAGGAAATTGTCGGGTGTCAGCCTGCGACGATTGTCTTCGGCGACCACCGAGCCCTCGGCAATGGCGATGAGCGCATCATGTGCCTCGAAGTCGGCACGCGCGGCAAAGAACGCCTCGTTGGTGGCGACCAGAGGCAGATAGTGGCGGTAGGCCAGTTCGATCGTCGCGGCCTCGACAACCCGGTCGTAGCCGGCCAGCCGCTCGAGCTCGACGTAAAGCCGGTCGCCGAACAATTGCTTCAACGCCAGCAGGCGGCTTTCGGCAATTGCGTTATGATCACTCTTGATCGCAGCGCCAATCGGCCCGCGCGGACCGCCGGTCAGGCAGATGATGCCCTCGGCTGAAGCGGCAAGCCAATCGAGCGTCGCATGAACCGGGTCGCCGGGTGGCGTTTCCAGATAGAGACGGCTAACCAGGCGAACGAGGTTGGCGTAACCGGTTTCGGTCGCTGCGAGCAAAACAACCGGATAGAGGTCCAGCGCCTGCTTCCAGCCCTGGCCACGTTGTGCATTGTCTCCGCTGTCGGCGAAGTCGACATCGACCTGGCAGCCAATCAGGGGCTGCACGCCATCCTTTGTCGCCTTCTGGGCAAATTCGAGCGCGCCGAACAGGTTGTTGGTGTCGGCGACGGCGATGGCAGGCGCTGCATCCTTGGTGGCATGGCCGACAACCTTGTCGAGCTTCAAGGCACCTTCGAGCAGCGAATAGGGCGAGTGGACGCGCAGATGAATGAACATCCGATCGGAAGCCTCTGGCTTGTCTGCATTTTTCAACGCTTCGCGCTTGAGCGGATCGCGCGGGAGCCTGTCACTCGACATCGAATCGTTAGCCTTGCAAGGGAAAATTCCAAGGTCATGTTCGGTCACGCCCGCCGCCATGTCCATCCCGCAACGGGTCGCGCCAGCAACGGCTTGTGGAGTAGTATCGTGACCGCCGCTTTACGACCGCTGAGTGTCGCCTTCGCGGTTGATCGCCTTGGCAAAACCTGAAACCTTGCCGCCGACATTTGCCCCCGGATTTTGCTTGAAGGAACATTGCCATGAAAACCCGCGCCGCCGTCGCCGTTGGAGCTGGAAAGCCGCTCGAGATCATGGAGGTCGACCTCGAGGGGCCGCGCGAGGGCGAGGTGCTTGTCGAGATCAAGGCGACCGGCATCTGCCACACTGACGAGTTCACGCTGTCGGGTGCCGATCCCGAAGGCATCTTCCCGGCTATCCTCGGCCATGAGGGTGCCGGTGTCGTCGTCGATGTCGGCAAGGGTGTCACCTCGCTCAAGAAGGGCGACCACGTCATCCCGCTCTACACGCCGGAATGCCGCTCGTGCCCGTCCTGCCTCAGCCGCAAGACCAATCTGTGCACCGCGATCCGCGCGACGCAGGGGCAAGGCGTGATGCCTGACGGCTCCAGCCGGTTCTCGATCGGCAAGGACAAGATCTTCCACTACATGGGCTGCTCGACGTTTTCGAACTTCACCGTGCTGCCCGAGATCGCGCTCGCCAAGGTCAACCCGGACGCGCCCTTCGACAAGATCTGCTACATCGGCTGCGGCGTGACGACAGGCATCGGTGCGGTCATCAACACCGCCAAGGTCGAGATCGGTTCGACGGCGATCGTCTTCGGTCTCGGCGGCATCGGCCTCAACGTGCTGCAGGGCCTGCGCCTTGCCGGTGCAGACATGATCATCGGCGTCGACATCAACAATGACCGCAAGGCCTGGGGCGAGAAGTTCGGCATGACGCATTTCGTCAATCCGAAGGAGGTCGAGGGCGACATCGTGCCTTACCTCGTCAACATGACCAAGCGTGGTGCCGACCAGATTGGCGGTGCCGACTACACCTTCGACTGCACCGGCAATGTCAAGGTGATGCGCCAGGCGCTCGAAGCATCGCATCGCGGCTGGGGCGAGAGCATCGTCATCGGTGTCGCCGGTGCCGGCCAGGAGATCGCGACGCGGCCGTTCCAGCTGGTCACCGGCCGGACCTGGAAGGGCACCGCCTTTGGCGGCGCGCGCGGCCGCACCGACGTGCCGAAGATCGTCGACTGGTACATGGACGGCAAGATCCTGATCGACCCGATGATCACGCATACGCTCAAGCTCGAAGACATCAACAAGGGTTTTGACCTGATGCATTCGGGCGAAAGCATCAGAAGCGTCGTGGTGTACTGATGAACGAGGTCGCATATGAGGTCGACGTCAGGAGCCTGGACGATCTTTCTCCCCGCGACCTCTATGCGATGCTGAAAATGCGCATCGACGTCTTCGTCGTCGAGCAGAAATGCGCGTTCCCCGAAATGGACGGCAAGGATCCCGAGGCGTTGCACCTCAGGCTGCTTGCCGGCACGGAATTGCTGGCGAGCACGCGCATCATCGCCCCTTCCGGCACCGACGATCCGGCCTATATCGGCCGGGCCGTCGTGTCGCCAAACCATCGCGGCAAGCGGCTCGGCGACAAGCTGATGGCCGAATCCATCGCGGCATGCGAGCGGTTGTTTCCGGGTCGCCCGATCGCGCTGTCGGCGCAGAGCCATCTGCAAAAGTTCTATGCGTCCTTCGGCTTCGAGACCGTGTCGGAAGAATATCTGGAAGACGATATTCCTCACATCGACATGCTCAGAAAAAACGCCTCACCCTGAAATCCTTGGAGCAGATATTGGATCAGATCACGCCCGAAGAACTTGAACAACGCGGAAGGCATGTAGCCGAAAAATTCGGAGGCATCCTACCCGCTTTTGAAGCTTTCTATGTCGAATCAATATTGTACTCATCAAATATTGCGAATGATGCTTTTAACCGATACGAATATTCAGTCTCCAACTTAGATAACGAAGAAGTTATATTTTCCTATGCGCAAGAAGCGCTTACCCACGTCGGGTCGCTTTCACGCTTCTTCTGGCCCTCAAGGAAGAAAGGCGTTGCCCACGCGCGGGGAGAAAAACTGAGAACAGCTTTTGGTGTCTCCGAGGAATCCGTTCTCAAGACACGGGAGCTTAGAAATTCGCTAGAGCACTTCGACGAACGCTTAGACGAATTTCTGCTCCAGGACCCGACAGGAATGTTCTTCCCTGGGGCAACGGTAGGCGACCACAGCATCGCCGATCAGTCACCTGGCCAAATATTTCGCTTGATTGACCCCGTCGCTGAGGTGTTCGTTATTTTGGGCAAGAAGCATGACTTTGCTGGTGTTCGTAGCGAGGTTGCGCGGGTTCTTGAATTGGCCAAGGCCATGATTGCCAACGGATCGCGACTTAAGGCGCCCAGATGATCTTGGATGCAGATCGGGCTGTCTGCTCTGCGAATGAGACGACGTGGCCGGTCACTCCAGCCACGTCGTTTCAAAGGTTCCTGCAACATGCAGGTCGGTCGTCTCGAGGCGGCCGGGACCGAGATTGGTGAATTTGTGCGGCGTGTTCGCAGGCGCGACCAGGATCTGCCCGGCCTCCGCTTCGACCGTCTCGTCGCCAACGGTGAACAGCGCCCGGCCGACACGAACAATGAAGACTTCCGGATAGGGGTGCGTGTGCAGCTTGGGGCCGCCGCCGACCTTGTCACTGCTGAAGAACACGACAGAGACGTCCGCCCCGTAGGCAGCGCCCTGGAATTCACCGTGCCAGACATCGGGCTTTTCGGCCCATTGTTCGCGATTGATCAGATATGCCATGCTCGGCCTCCGTTCGACGCGCCAGACCATAGCCAAAGATATCCCTTCCCGGAACAGTGCCTGAAATGACCGAAAATGCCCCGATCATCTATGTCGACGCCGACGCCTGCCCGGTGAAGGACGAGGTGGTGAAGGTCGCCGAACGGCTGGACCTAATCGTGACCTTCGTGTCCAACGGCGGCCTGCGCCCGTCGCGCGACCCGATGATCCGCAACGTCGTCGTCTCCAAGGGTGCGGACGCCGCCGACGACTGGATCGTCGAGAATGCGCGCCCCAATGACATCGTTGTCACCGCCGACATTCCTCTGGCCGCCAGAACCGTGGCGCTCGGCGCGCATGTGCTCGGCCCCACAGGCAGGCCGTTCACGCCCGAAAGCATCGGCATGGCGGTGGCCATGCGCGACCTCAAGCAGCACCTCCGCGAGACCGGCGAGAGCAAGGGCTACAACGCGTCCTTCGCGCCCCAGGATCGCTCGCGTTTCCTCGGCGCGCTCGACCAGATCGCGCGCCGGGCCGTAAAGGCGGTACAAGCGTCATGAAGCCTTTTGGCCGCCACTTCATCTTCATCGCCAGCGCTGGTGTCGGGCTGCTAGCGCTGGCCGTGGCAATGCTGCTCCAGCATCCGCTCAGCTACAGCATCGCGGCCAATGCGTTCTTTGCATCCTACATCTTCCTGGTGCTGCGCGAGATGCCGAGACTGACCGCCGACTTCCTGAGCCGGCGCGCCCAGCAAGCGGACGAACCGGTCTGGATCATCTTCCTGGTAACGATCGGCATCGTCGCGGTGGCCGTCGGCTCGCTGTTCGTTCTGATGAACGCAAGGCAGGTCCCGCATCCCTACTGGCTGGCGTTTTCGCTAATATCGCTGCCGCTCGGCTGGCTGACCATTCACGCCATGGCCGCACTTCACTACGCCCGCCTTTACTGGAAAGGCGACAGCAAGTCGGAAACTGCTTCAGCACGCAGCCAAAAGCCGGTCGGCGGGTTGATCTTTCCCGGTATGGAACGTCCCTGCGGTTGGGATTTTCTCTACTTCGCCGTGGTCATCGGCATGACGGCCCAGACCGCCGATACCAACATCTCGTCTACGCATATGCGCAAGGCGGCGCTGGTCCATTCGATCCTGTCGTTCTTCTTCAACACCATCATCGTCGCTGCCGCCGTCAACCTGGTGGTCTCGCTGGCAAGCTGATCGGCTCACGCGAATATCATCGCGGCAGCGAAACAATTCCCTGCGCCCAAGCGTAATCCTTTGCGAAGGGGCGTAACATTGCGCCCCGCAACGGCTGATGCCATGGGAGATCAGGCGCGATGGAAAGCCAGGCACGCATGGTGCAGCAGGCCGATGAAGGGACTGCGCCGGTCACCTGCGGCGAACTCGTCTACCGCCAGACGCGCTGGACGCGTCTCACCCACTGGATCTGGGCACTGTCGCTGTTTTTCCTGCTGCTCACCGGCCTGCAGATATTCAACGCCCATCCGGCACTCTACATCGGCAAGCAGTCCGGCTTCGCTTTCAGCAATGACGTCCTGGTCATTGGTGCGGAAGATAGTGCAACAGGTCCAGTCGGTTACACGACAATTCTCGGACATCGATTCAACACGTCAGGGGTGCTCGGCCTCTCCGGCCCTGCCGCCAATCCAAGCGTCCGCGCTTTCCCGGCATGGGCGACGATCCCCTCCGGCCAGGACCTCGCCACGGGGCGCGTTGTGCACTTCTTCTTCGCCTGGCTTTTATCAGGCACGCTGCTCGTCTGGCTCGTCGCCAGCCTGCTCAACGGCCACCTGCGCCGCGACCTGGCACCCGGTGTCGATGATCTGCGCCGGCTGCCCAGGGACATTGCCGATCACGCCAAGCTAAGATTCCACCACAGCCGCGACTACAATACGCTGCAGAAGCTGGCCTATGGCGGGGTGCTGTTCGTGCTATTGCCACTGATGATCGTCACCGGCCTCGCCATGTCGCCGAGCATGAACGCCGCCGTGCCCTTCCTCGCCGATCTGCTCGGTGGGCGTCAGACCGCGCGCACCATCCATTTCGTCACCATGGTGCTGCTCGTCGGCTTCTTCATCGTCCACATGCTGATGATCCTTGCAGCAGGACCGATCAACGAACTGCGCTCGATCGTCACCGGCTGGTACCGCACCGATCCGCCGGCGGGTGACCGTCACGAAGGGAGCGTCTGAGATGCCCAAATTCCAGCTCAGCCGCCGCCGCTTCCTTACCGCCGCAACGCTTGGGGCATCGACGGTTGCTCTGTCCGGCTGCGACGCCTTCGACTTCCTTGCCGATCTCGATAACGGCGTGCGCAACGTCCTCGAAGGCGCCAACGACCTGACCTATCGCGTCCAGAGGCTGATCGCCGGACGCTCATCCCTCGCCCAGGAATTCACCGAGGCCGATATCCGTCAGCCACAGCGGCCGAACGGCATCACCGCGCCCAATGACAGTGTCTACAAGGGACTGCAGTCCGGCGACTTCGCCGACTGGCGGCTGGAGGTGACCGGGCTTGTCGAAAAGCCGCTGTCGCTGTCGCGGCAGCAGTTGATGGACATGCCCTCGCGCACCCAGATCACCCGCCACGACTGCGTCGAAGGCTGGAGCTGCATCGCCAAATGGACCGGTGTGCCGATGACGCTGGTGCTCGATCAGGCAGTGGTCAAGCCGCAGGCACGTTATGTGGTTTTCCACTGCCTCGACACGATCGAGCAAAGCCTGTCTGGCCAGGTCAAATATTACAGCTCGATCGACCTGATCGACGCGCGGCACCCCCAAACGATCCTTGCCTATGGCATGAATGGAATGCCGCTTCCCGTGGAGAACGGCGCACCGCTGCGCGTACGGGTCGAGCGTCAGCTCGGCTACAAGATGCCGAAATACATCCACAAGATCGAACTCGTCGACAGCTTTGGCGCCATGGGTTTTGGCAAGGGTGGCTATTGGGAAGACCGCGGCTACGACTGGTATGGCGGCATCTGACGGCGTTCACCCCGATGGCAGGGTCCGTGCGCTCACTACCCGGAAGTATTGGATGGGACTATCCTTGCGGTGAATAAGCACTGCGCGTCTAGGTGACAAAGCGTCGTGCGTGGGATATTGACGACTCGTCGAGGGCCTTAACCGGCTCTACCTGTTTGCGGGAGAGAGCAGCGAAAGCTGCCGCCGAAGGGGAAATCGCCCGAAATCTCTCAGGCAAAAGAACCGTAGACGGGAAAGACACTCTGGAAAGTCGGGACTTTGATCCCGCGCCGAAGGTGTAAGCGCTGCCGACAGAGTTCCGGAGCGCGAGTCTCTCAGGCTTCAGACAGAGGGGCACGGAATGGCCGCCGCAGCGGCTGGACACGTGCGACTCTGGAGAAGACATGACGGGCGACCATACAAACCAACTACCCCTTGCAGACCTGCATACAACAGCTGGTGCGCGCTTTGGCGCTTTCGCCGGCTGGAACATGCCGCTGACCTACCCCGCCGGCGTGATGAAGGAGCACCTTCACACCCGCGAGCATGTCGGGCTGTTCGACATCTCCCACATGAAGCTGTTCCTGGTCACGGGATCGGGTGCCGCCGACCTGATCAACCGCGCCTGCCCGCTCGATGCGCGCGCGCTCGATATCAGGCAGTCGAAGTACACCTTCTTGCTGACCGAAACCGCCGGCATCATCGACGACCTGATCATCACCCGCCTCGGCGACCAACGCTTCATGGTGGTAGCCAACGCCGGCAATGCCGCGACCGACGAGGCGCATCTGCGCGCGCTTGCCAAGGATTTCGACGCGACGATCGAGCCGCTCGACCGCGTCTTCATCGCGATCCAGGGTCCGGAAGCTCCGGCGGTACTTGCAAAGGCGGGCATCGCCACCGACGAGCTGTTCTTCATGCAGGGCTTCGAGCCCCGCGCCAACTGGTTCATGAGCCGCTCCGGCTATACCGGCGAAGACGGTTTCGAGGTCGGCCTGCCGGAAGCCGACGCGCGCGAACTGCTGGGCAAGCTGCTCGGCGACGAGCGCGTCATGTGGATCGGCCTTGCCGCCCGCGACAGCCTGCGCCTCGAGGCAGGCCTGTGCCTGCACGGCAACGACATTACCCCCGAGAACGATCCGGCAAGTGCTGGCCTGATGTGGGCAATTCCCAAGGACCTGCGCGCTGATGGCGCCTTCATCGGCCGCGCAGCACTTGCGACGATCCTCGCTGACGGCGCCAAGGAAAAGCGCGTTGGCCTGAAGCCCGAGGGCCGCCAGCCGGTTCGCTCCGGCGCCGAGCTCTTCGACGCCGACGGCAAGCTGATCGGCCGCGTCACGTCGGGCGGCTTCGGCCCTTCAGCCGGCTTCCCGGTGGCGATGGGCTACGTCTCGACACAGCTCGCCAAGGCCGGCACCCGCGTCTTCGCCGACGTCCGCGGCACCAAGGTGCCTGTCGACGTCCATTCTCTTCCCTTCACGCAGCATCGCTATCGCAAAGGATGACTTCCATGACCAAGACCTATTACACCGAAGACCACGAGTGGCTGCGCGTCGAGGGCGACATCGCAACGGTCGGCATCACCGACTACGCCCAGGAACAACTTGGCGACCTCGTCTTCGTCGAACTGCCTGAAGCTGGCCGCAAGGTCGCCAAGGGCGACGTCGCCGTCGTCGTCGAATCCGTCAAGGCAGCTTCGGACGTCTATGCGCCGCTCGACGGCGAGATCATCGACGCAAACGCAACGCTCTCCTCTGATCCGGCCCTCGTCAATTCGGCTGCCACCGGCGACGGCTGGCTGTGGAAGATGAAGATCGCCAATGCAGGCCAGCTCGAGGGCCTGATGGATGAAGCGGGCTACAAAGCCCATATCGGTTGACAGGATCGCCTGAGATGACCACTGCACCTTACCCCTTTTCGGCCCGTCACATCGGGCCCGGCCCGAAACAAACCCGCGCCATGCTGGCCGCCATCGGCGTGCCTTCGGTGGAAACGCTGATTTCGCAAGCTGTTCCGAAGTCCATCCGGCTCGATCGCGCGCTGAACCTGCCGGCACCTGCCAGCGAACATGAAGCGCTTGCCGAGCTCGGCGAGAAGATGGGCCGCAACAAGGTGCTGAAGAGCTTCATTGGCGCCGGCTACCATGGCGTCAACGTGCCTCCGGTCATCCAGCGCAACCTGTTCGAGAACCCGGCCTGGTACACCGCCTACACGCCCTACCAGGCCGAAATCAGCCAGGGCCGCCTGGAGCTGCTGTTCCACTTCCAGACGCTGGTCGCCGAACTGACCGGCCTACCAGTCGCCTCCGCGTCGCTGCTCGACGAAGCGACCGCCGTCGCCGAAGCGGTCGGCATCGCGCTGCGCCATCATCGTGACAAGCGCAGCCGTGTCGCCCTTGCCGGTGCAGCGCATCCGCAGGTCCTCGACGTCGTTCGCACCCGCGCCGAGCCGCTCGGGACCGAGATCGACGGCGAGACCATCGACGACAACACGGCAGCGCTGATCGTCTCCTGGCCCGACACCAACGGCGTCTATGGCGACCACAAGGCGGCGATCGAGAAGGCCAAGGCCGTAGGCGCCATCGTCATCTTCGTCTCGGATCCGCTCAGCCTGACCGTCACCGACACGCCTGCCAGCCTTGGCGCCGACATTGCCACCGGTTCGATGCAGCGCTTTGGCGTGCCGATGGGTTTTGGCGGCCCGCACGCCGCCTATTGCGCCGTCTCCGACAAGCTGACCCGCCTTATGCCGGGCCGCCTGGTCGGCCAGTCGGTCGACAGCAAGGGTCGTCCGGGCTATCGCCTCGCGCTGCAGACGCGCGAACAGCACATCCGCCGCGACAAGGCGACGTCGAACATCTGCACGGCACAGGCACTGCTCGCCAACATGGCGGCATCCTATGCCATCTGGCATGGCTCGGTCGGCCTGCAGGCGATCGCCGAGCGTGTCCACGCGCTGGCGAGCCGCCTTGCCGAAAGCCTGACGGCCGCCGGCCTGTCGGTGCTCGGCGACAAGCGTTTCGACACCATCACCATCGAAGCCAAGGGCAAGGCCGAAGCCTTCGCCACTGAAGCTGAGAAGACCGGCCGCCTGCTGCGTGTCATCGACGCCGACCATGTCTCGGTCGCCTTCGACGAGACCTCGACCGCTGCCGATCTCGAAGCGATCGCCGCCCTGTTTGGCGCAAAGGTCGCAGCCGAAGCCAAGCGCTCGCTTCCCGGCCAGCCGCGCGGCAAGGAATTCCTGACCCAGCCGGTGTTCCACCAGAACCGCTCGGAAACCGACATGATGCGCTTCCTGCGCAGGCTGGCCGACAAGGACCTGGCGCTCGACCGCGCCATGATCCCGCTCGGCTCCTGCACCATGAAGCTCAATGCCGCCGCCGAGATGATGCCGGTCAGCTGGCCATCGGTCGCCAACCTGCATCCGTTCGCACCGACCAGCCATTCGCTCGGTTATCGCGCGATGACCGACGACCTCGAGGCATGGCTGTGCGAGATCACCGGTTTCGACGCCGTCAGCCTGCAGCCGAATGCCGGCAGCCAGGGTGAATATGCCGGCCTTCTGGCGATCCGCCGCTATCACCACTCGCGTGGCGAGACGCAGCGCAACATCTGCCTGATCCCGTCCTCGGCGCATGGCACCAACCCGGCCAGTGCGGCGATGGCCGGCATGGACGTGGTTGTCGTGCATTGCCTCGAAGACGGCGACATCGACGTCACCGATCTCAAGGTGAAGGCCGAGCAGCACGCCGACAAGCTCGCGGCGCTGATGTTCACCTACCCCTCGACGCATGGCGTGTTCGAGGAAGGCGCGCGCGACATCTGCGAGATCGTTCATGCGCATGGCGGTCAGGTCTATTTCGACGGCGCCAACCTGAACGCGATGGTCGCGCTTTCGCGGCCCGCCGACATCGGCGCCGACGTCTGCCACATGAACCTGCACAAGACGTTCTGCATTCCGCATGGCGGCGGCGGCCCCGGCATCGGCCCGATCGGCGTCAAGTCGCACCTGGCCCCGTTCCTGCCCGGGCATGTCGAAATCGGCAGCGCGCATGCGGTCTCGGCAGCCCCCTTCGGCAGCGCCTCGATCCTGCCGATCACCTGGATGTACATCCGGATGATGGGCGCTTCGGGCCTGAAGCAGGCGACGGAAACGGCGATCCTCAATGCCAACTACATCGTCAGCAAGCTCGAGGCGCACTATCCCGTGCTGTTCAAGGGCCGCAACGGCCGTGTCGCGCATGAGTGCATCCTCGACACCCGCGTGCTCAAGGAGCGCGCCGGCATCTCGGTCGAGGACATCGCCAAGCGCCTGATAGACTACGGCTTCCACGCTCCGACCATGTCCTGGCCGGTTGCCGGGACGCTGATGGTCGAGCCGACCGAGTCCGAGCCGAAGCACGAGATCGACCGTTTCTGCGAAGCGATGATCGCCATCGCCAACGAAGCGGCGAAGGTCGAAAAGGGCGAGTGGCCGCAGGATGACAATCCGCTGGTCAACGCGCCGCACACGGCGACGGAGACGCTGGCGGGCGAGTGGAAGCACCCCTACTCGCGCCTCGAAGCGGCCTATCCCGGCGGCGATCCCGACACTGTGGCCAAATACTGGCCGCCAGTGTCGCGCATCGACAACGTAGCCGGTGACCGCAACCTCGTCTGCGCCTGCCCGCCGCTGAGCGAGTATCTCGGCGCCGCCGAGTAATCGAACGGCCAGCTTTAGGATCGGCGGCGCACCTCACGGGCGCCGCCGATTTGATTCAAGCGTCGCGTCGGAGGACGACAGTCGTTCTTCCCAAGTGACCCTATGCGAATAGAAGCTCAGGCTCGGGCGATCTTTCACCGTCCGCGGCAGCCGCTGTGGCGACGCGGTTGCGCCCGGCACGCTTGGCGGCATAAAGCGCGACATCGGCTGCAAGCAACATCTGCTCGAGCGTCGTTGCCTTGTCTTCGCCGAAACAGATGCCGACGCTGACCGTACTACGCAACGGGCCGAGCTTGGTCGCGACGACTTCGGCACCGAAGGATGCGCCGATCGTGCGTAGGATCTGGTGAGCCTCAAGCGCAGGAATGCCGGACATGATCACGGCAAACTCCTCTCCGCCGAGCCTGAAACCTTCGACGCCATCCTGGGCATATTTCCTGACCACGTCAGCAAAGCGCTGCAGCACTCTGTCGCCCACGGCGTGGCCGAAGATGTCATTCGTGCGCTTGAAATGATCCAGATCGAACATCGCAAGTGCGGTCCTGGAATCAAAGCGCGTATCGCCGTGAAGCATGCCCAGCGCACGCCGGTTCATCAGCCCGGTCAGCGGGTCGGTGAGGGTTTCCTCGGTCAGGCGGCTCTGGGTCCGCAAATGATGGAAGGAAATGGTGAGCGCCCCGAGCGCGGTCATGCAGGCAACGACGACCACCGTATTGACGTCCTCGGCCCAGTTCCTGGGCACGCCTCCCAGCGCCCACTGCTTTTGCTGGATGATGACGAAGGCGCACAACGCGAAGGATAGGGCGCTGCTTCCAGTGAGCAGCGAGACCGGGGCCAGCACGCGGCGGTCGACCTCCGTGCTCGTCCAGAACGCGGCAGCGGTCATGATCAGGATGCCGGTGACGGCGGAATAGGCGATGACGAAGCCGAGGCCGTCGAAACCCGCGGCGGTTACAACGGCCGTCAACGCAATGATGGCAGCGACCGGTATGGCGGCCGGTCTCGACCAGCCGCGTTCGATGTACTGGTCGGACGAACTGAAGACGACGAAGAAGCCGGCCACCAGCAAGGCAAGCATGGCTTGACCGAGCCAAGGCGAGGCGTAGCGACCGTAGAGCCAAAAGGCGATGACATGGAGCACGAGAAGTAGTATCCCGACCGCCATCGTAAGCACGAAACGGGACTGACGCGCCGTCAACCAGATCGCGACGAGCGTTCCGCTCAGACACGCGCCGGACAGGGCCGTGGCGAGCAACAAGGAACCGAAGTCAAGCACGGGGGCGCGGCCTTCCTGATGTCCGAATGTTCGGGCAGCAGTTATTGGATATTGCGCGTTAGCCGCAACCTTGCACGACCGCTTCCACGACAGCACTGGCGTGTCGAGTTCGGATAGCGTTTACGAAAGGTTGCGCCAACCCTGCCAATTCGGGCATATCGAACAGGCCGTGTACGAACAGATCAAGAACTGTTGCCGGACAGGCAAAACTGGCAAACTCGACAAACTGATTCGCGAGCATCGGAAAAACCGTATTGAGCATGGACGACAACAGCGACCTTTTCGGCAATCTCGGCGGCCAGCCCGCACGCCCCGTCTCCCGACCTGCGGATCCGTTGGTGCAAGCGGCAGCGGCCAAGCGCCCGGCACCGGCCGTCAAGGATGGCAGCGAAGGTTATGACGCCAGCCACATCGAGGTGCTGGAAGGGCTGGAGCCCGTGCGTCGCCGTCCGGGCATGTATATCGGCGGAACCGACGAAAAGGCGCTGCACCACCTCTTCGCTGAAGTCATCGACAACTCGATGGATGAGGCCGTCGCCGGTCATGCCACCTTCATCGAAGTCGAACTCAGCGCCGACGGCTATCTGACCGTGACCGACAACGGGCGCGGCATCCCGGTCGACCCGCATCCCAAATTCAAGGACAAGTCGGCACTCGAAGTGATCATGACGACGCTGCATGCCGGCGGCAAGTTCGACTCCAAGGTCTACGAGACCTCGGGCGGCCTGCACGGCGTCGGCGTGTCGGTGGTCAATGCGCTTTCGGATGACCTCGAAGTCGAGGTCGCGCGCGGGCGTAAACTCTACCGCCAGCGCTTTTCGCGCGGTGTCCCGCAGGGCGGGCTCGAACTGCTCGGCGACGTACAGAACCGGCGCGGCACGCGGACCCGTTTCCATCCCGATCCCGACATTTTCGGCAAGGGCGCGCATTTCGAGCCGGCCCGCATCTGCAAGATGGCGCGCTCGAAGGCCTATCTGTTCGGCGGCGTCGAAATCCGCTGGAGCTGCGATCCCGCGCTGCTCAAGGAAAAGGAGGAAACGCCAGCCAAGGCGGTGTTCCATTTCCCCGGCGGCCTCGGCGACTATCTCAAGGCCTCGCTCGGCGACGAGATGCAGGTCACCCGCGAAATCTTTTCGGGCAAGAGCGAGAAGCAGAGCGGCCACGGCTCGGTCGAATGGGCCGTCACCTGGTTCGGCGGCGACGGCTTCATCAATTCCTACTGCAACACCATCCCGACCGGTGATGGCGGCACCCACGAGATGGGCTTCCGCAACATTCTGACGCGCGGCCTGCGCGCCTATGCCGACCTCGTCGGCAACAAGCGCGCCTCGATCATGACCAGCGAAGACGTGATGATCTCGGCAGCCGGCATGCTGTCCGTGTTCATCCGCGAGCCGGAATTCGTCGGCCAGACCAAGGACAAGCTGGCGACCGTCGAAGCCATGCGTATCGTCGAGACTGCGATCCGCGATCCGTTCGACCACTGGCTCGCCGACAACCCGCAGGAAGCTTCCAAGCTGCTCGACTGGGTGATCGCGCGCGCCGACGAACGCGTGCGCCGGCGCCAGGAAAAGGAAGTGTCGCGCAAGAGCGCCGTGCGCAAGCTGCGCCTGCCCGGCAAGCTCGCCGACTGCACGCAGAACGCCGCCGCGGGTGCTGAACTGTTCATCGTCGAGGGCGACTCGGCCGGTGGCTCGGCCAAGCAGGCGCGCGACCGCTCGATGCAGGCGATCCTGCCGCTGCGTGGCAAGATCCTCAACGTCGCCAGTGCCGGCCACGACAAGCTGACCGCCAACCAGCAGATCGCCGACCTGATCCAGGCACTCGGATGCGGCACGCGTTCGAAGTATCGCGACGAAGACCTTCGCTATGACCGCGTCATCATCATGACCGACGCCGACGTCGACGGCGCCCATATCGCCTCGCTGCTGATCACCTTCTTCTACCAGGAGATGCCGCAGCTGATCCGCGACGGCCATCTCTACATGGCCGTGCCACCTCTCTACAGCCTGCGCCAGGGTGGCAAGGTCGGCTACGCCCGGGATGACGCCCATAAGGAAGAGCTGTTGCGCACCGAGTTCAACGGCCGCGGCAAGGTCGAGATCGGCCGATTCAAGGGCCTTGGCGAGATGATGGCGAGCCAGCTCAAGGAAACGACGATGGACCCCAGGAAGCGCACGCTTCTCCGGGTCGACGTGATCGACGCTGAAGAGGCCACCAAATCGGCCGTCGATGCGCTGATGGGAACAAAGCCGGAAGCGCGTTTCCGCTTTATCCAGGACCGCGCCGAATTCGCCCGGACGGAAGTGCTGGATATCTGAACGGCGTCGGCTGCTTGCTCAGGCAGCCGCTATCGCCAGCGCATGGCCGCGGGCGTTTTCACGCAGGGCTTCGAGATGGATCGACTTGACCAGCCCGGCCATTTCGCCTTGGGCTGCCTGGCCGCCCAGTTCCTTGAGCATCAGCCAGCTGACTTCCTGGGCGCCGGCGACACGGCGGCCATTGGCCACTTCGCGCCAAATCTTCAAGGCCCGCAGGATGATCGCATGCGTTGCGTCAGCCAGGCCGGCTGAGCGGAACAGCGCGGTGAGCGCGACATCCTGGCCGGCTGACAGCAGCGCCCTCACCCGAGGCTCGTCGCGACCGCTCAGCACGACCAAGGCCGCGCCGAAGAAATCGACCTTGCCGTGGGCAAGAATGCGGATGATGAAACTCGCGGTCAGGTCGCCGCGCAAGCGCAGATGTTCGACCAGCGCCATGTGTTCGTTGGCGCGGGTGCCTTCGATGAGCGTCAGCGAGGCTTTGACGCATGCATCGCGTGTCACCTTTTCAGCGCGCGCGGCGCCCATCAATGCCATGACAAAGGGCGACGCCTTCAAGGCTTCGCCGAGTTTGACCAGCAGCAGGTGCCGGCAGTCGGACGGCAGTCGTGGATCGGCAACCAGCGCTTCGCGCACGCGCGCATCATGGCCAAAGCGCTCGGCCATCCGGCGAAAGCTCAGCGTGGCGATGTCGGCGCCATAATTCTGCAGCAGGACGAGACAGGCCTCCGCCTCACCGACTTCAGCGACCGCGGCTGCAAGCGACATCGAGACGACGGCGCGGTCGGCAACGAGTTTCTGGATGGCGGTCGAGCCCGATGCGACCCGGTCGATGAGATCGGCGTCGGTCAGCAACGGAGAACGCGCGAGCACCATGGCGGCGACGTCGGGCTGGTCGGCGGCAAGTGCCGAGATGACCTGTAGTGGCGCATGGATGCTCATCGAAAGCGCCTCGGCCAGCGCCTGGCGTACCTTCGACGAAGGGTCATCGAGCAGCAGCGTCAACGCCGCTTCTGCGGCGCAACGATCCTCGAACGGCATCTCGCGATTGACGTAAGCGCTTGCCAATGCGGATGCTGCGGCTACCCGCTCGCTCACCTTGGCGGTGTCCATCCATTTCAGGAAATGCGAGACCACCATTCGTTTTTCCGCGCCCCCGGCAACCCGTGCCAAACCCCTGATGCGACCCTAGGAAAAAAAGGTTTACGAACGGTTCACCATATCCGTTAACCCGCTTGCCGGGCGCCGAGGCAGCGCCTATCAAATCGGCACAAACAGGAGGAATTGCCGATGGCCGGACTTTATCTTGAGGAATTCGTCGTCGGCCAGGTGATCCGGCATCAGCTCACCAAGACCGTCACCGAGAGCGACAACATGTTCTTCTCGACGATGACGCTGAACCCGCAGCCGCTCCACATCGACTTCGACTTCGCGGCCAAGAGCGAATGGGGCAAGCCTCTGGTCAATTCGCTGTTCACGCTCGGGCTTATGATCGGCATTTCGGTGCACGACACGACGCTCGGCACCACCATCGGCAACCTCGGCATGACCGAAACCACCTTCCCGCACCCGGTCTTTCATGGCGACACCATCCGTGTCGAAACAGAGGTGCTTTCGGTCCGCGAATCGAAATCGAAGACGGATCGCGGCGTCGTCGAGTTCCTGCATTGCGCCTATAATCAGGATGGCGCCCTCGTTGCCAAATGCCAGCGCCAAGCGATGATGAAGAAGAAGGCGGCCTGATGCGCTCGCTGCTGTTTGTTCCAGGCGATTCCGAAAAGAAGCTCGAACGCGGGTTTTCGTCCGGCGCCGACGTCGTCATCGTCGACCTCGAGGATTCGGTCGCTCCCGACAACAAGGCCCACGCGCGCGGCATGTCGGCCGATTTCATCGCCAAGCGGCGCGCCGAAACGCGGGCCGCGATCTACGTCCGCGTCAACGACCTGTCGACCGGGCTCACCGACGACGACCTCAGGGCAATCATCCCTATCGCGCCTGACGGTATCATGCTGCCCAAGTCCAACTCCGGCGCCGACGTCCAGCATCTGTCGACCAAGCTGCGTGTGCATGAAGCGGAAAACGGCCTGCCAGACGGTGCCATCCGAATCATCCCGATCATCACGGAAACCGCAGCCGGCGTGCTGGCGACCGCAAGCTACGTCGGCGCAAGCGCCCGCGTCGCCGGCCTGACATGGGGAGCGGAAGACCTTTCGGCCGCCATCGGCGCGCACGCAGCGCGTGACAGCGACGGCCGCTACACCGATGTGTTCCGGCTTGCCCGGACGATGACTGTCCTGGGTGCCGCAGCCGCCGATGTCGCGGCCATCGATACTGTGTTCGTCAATTTTCGGGATGGCGAAGGCCTGCGCGCAGAGTGCCTTGAGGCCGAGCGCGACGGCTTCACCGCCAAGATGGCGATCCACCCGGACCAGGTCGCCGTCATCAACGAGGCGTTCACGCCGACCGCGGAGGCGGTGGCGCGCGCGGCCTCCGTCGTCACTGCTTTCGAGGAAGCAGGCAATCCAGGCGTGGTCGGCATCAACGGCAAGATGTATGACCGGCCGCATCTTAGGCTCGCACAGCGCCTTCTTGCCCGGGCGCGTGCCGCCGGTGTCGTTGCCTGAGGCTCAGTCTTCCCAGCGCGGCCGGCGCATCGAGAAAATCGCATCGATCGTCGAGTAATCCATGTAACCGAGGCGCGAGACGTTGCCGGCCTTGACGACGTCGAACAGCCCGTCGGCCAGATAGGCCTCGTCGATATGGATGCCGACAACCTCGCCGATGACGACGATGGCGCCAGTCTCCCGGCCGTCCAACCCCTTGGGCCGGAAGATCTCGGTGACCTTGCATTCCAATGCTGCCGGCGCCTCGGCGACGCGCGGCGGCGCCACCAGCCGCGATGGCACCGGCGTCAGGCCGGCATAATCGAACTCGTTGACACCGCGCGGCGCGTTGACCGAACTCTTGTTCATCCTTTCGGCCAGATCCCGCCCGACTATGTTGGCAACGAACTCGCGGGTCTCGCCGGCGAAGGTCGCGCTGTCCTTCTGGCCCTCGGATGAGAACCAGACCAGCGGTGGCTTGCCGGACAGCGCGTTGAAGAAAGAATAGGGCGCGAGATTGAACGCCCCGTCCTTCCCGACTGTCGAAATCCAGCCGATCGGCCGCGGCGACACCAGCGCCTTGAACGGGTCATGCGGCAGGCCATGGCCATTCGACGGCTCGTAGAACACCTGGCCTAGCCCTCCCACGGCCCGGTGTAGTCGGCATAGAGCTTTGCCACATCAGGACGCGGGCGTTCCTGGCCGGCACCGTCATAGGAGCCGATGTGGATGAAGCCGACGACGCGCTCATGCGGCGCGAGGCCCAGCAACGCGCGGCCTTCCTCGACATCGGAGTACCAGTTGGTGATCATGTTGGTGCCATAGCCCAGTGCATTGGCGGCGGTGATCAGGTTCATCGCCGCCATGCCACCCGACAGGAACATTTCCCACCCGGGGATCTTGGGGTGCTCCTTGGGGCTCGAAACGACTCCGATGACCAGCGGCGCGCGCGAAAAGCGTGCGAGTTCCTGGTTGCGCCGGCCTTCCGGCAGCGGCCCTTCCCGACGCTCGGCCAGTTCGGCCAGCTTCTTGCCGATCTCGTTGCGCACGTCGCCACGATAAAGGATGAAGCGCCAGGGCTCCAGTCGGCCATGGTCGGGTACGCGACTTGCGGCCGCGAGAATCGTCGCAATCTCGCCGTCGGAAGGCGCTGGCGCGCGCAGCTCGGGGATCGGCGCGGAATTACGTGTCAGCAGGAAGTCGATGATCGGCGATGTCACGGCGCAGGCTCCTTGGGTGTTGGGCTGAAGCGCCTGTCCGTAAATGGTGGCTGCTCTGGCATCGGCGCAGTGCGGTTGAGAATCCATCGCGCCGGAATAGCCTTGAAATTGCCACCGCCTTGGGCTTCAAACAAGGCATGTCTAGGGGACGTTTCCGATTTTTCGTGCCGATTCTGGGTGCCGCACTGTTTATGGTGCCGCCTTCGGCCGTTTTCGCGCAGGACGGTGCTGCGGCCATCGACGGCTTGAGCCTTCCCGGCATCTCAAGTTTTGCCTCGCCGCGCGGCGACGAACCGCTGGCAACAGGCACCCTTGGCGAGATCACCTTGACCGCACAGCTGACCGACAAAGGCAGCGATATTGGCCGTGGCCTGGTCTGGCGCGTGTTCCGCCCCGAGGCCGGCCCCGACGGCAAGCTGCCCCTGGTCGCATCAGCGCAAGGCGGCACCAGCATGTTCCAGCTGCCACCCGGCAGCTACCTCGTTCATGCCTCCTACGGCCGCGCCGGCGCAACCAAGCGCATCACCGTCGGCAAGCAGGGCAAGCGCGAAAGCCTTGTGCTCGATGCCGGTGGCCTCAAGCTGGACGCTGTTCTTTCCGGCGGCGTTCGCATCCCGCCGGCCAAGCTTAGATTCTCGATCTTCGAGGCCGACGCCGGCAGCGACGGCGAACGTGCGCTGATCATCCCCAATGTCGCGCCCAACTCGGTGGTGCGTCTCAATTCCGGCACCTATCACGTCGTGTCGACCTACGGCAGCGTCAACGCGGTCATCCGCTCCGACATCCGCGTCGAGGCCGGCAAGCTGACCGAAGCGACTGTCGAGCACCGCGCCGCCGACGTCACCTTCAAGCTGGTGCGCGAAGCCGGCGGCGAGGCCATCGCCGACACGTCGTGGTCGGTGCTGACGGAATCCGGCGACCCGCTGCGCGAAGCCGTCGGGGCCTTCGCCTCGATGGTGCTATCTGAAGGTGACTACACGATCATCGCCAAGAACCGCGACCGCATCTACCAGCGCGACTTCACCGTCGTTGCCGGCCGCAACCAGGACGTCGAAGTCGTAGCCTCCGAAGACGCCGCGATCGACCCCAACGAAGGCGCCGACTAGGCGCCGGTCATCTCTCCGGGATTTTCACCTGCCACAACCGATGGCTGCACGCAGATTGGCTTTTCTGCGTGAGAAGCGTCGCTTGTCCTCTCAGAGATGATGCAAGCGTCGTATTCTGACATCGGGTCGAAAATTGAGTTCGTCGGCGAACGCATGCAAGCGTCATGGCGGAACCATCCTTCCACATGGAGCAATGCAATACGTCGTAGCCTAGGCTTGCCGGCACCGGCCTGCGCGGCCGCGGCGAAGTCGGCTTCTCACTGTCGGGCTGCCAAGTCGGATCATGGTCGGGATCGGCCTTCTACGACGGCGTCGGCGACGATGACTTTGAATCCTGGGGAGGGAGGCTGAGGTTCAGCAAGTCGTTCTGACTTCTGAACCTCAGAGATAAAAGGGCGGCATCGAGCCGCCCTTTTTGCTTGCCTCAGGCCACAGCGCGGCGGCGATCGGGTGCTGTCGCCTCGTCGCGCAGCGAGGCGATCGCTTCGTCGAGCCCCATCGACACCTGGTCGCGCGAACCGAGACGGCGGACATTGACACTCGCCTCTTCCGCTTCGCGCTTGCCGCAGACGAGAATGACCGGAACCTTGGCCAGCGAGTGCTCGCGGACCTTGTAGTTGATCTTCTCGTTGCGCAGATCGACTTCGGCCAGCAGACCCGCCGCCTTCAGCTTCGCCACGACCTCGCGGGCGTAGTCGTCGGCGTCCGAGGTGATGGTCGCCACCACCACTTGCAGCGGCGCAAACCAGAGCGGGAAATGGCCCGAATAGTTCTCGATCAGGATGCCGAGGAAACGCTCCATCGAACCGCAGATGGCGCGGTGGACCATGACCGGCTGCTTCTTCTCGGAGTCCGAGCCGATGTAGAAGGCACCGAACCGTTCGGGCAGGTTGAAATCGACCTGGGTCGTTCCGCACTGCCATTCGCGGCCGATGGCATCGCGCAGGACATACTCGAACTTGGGGCCGTAGAATGCACCCTCGCCCGGATTGATCGAGGTCTTGATGCGATTGCCCGACTGCGCCTGGATGGTCTTGAGCACATTGCTCATGATCTCCTCGGCATGGTCCCACGCCTCGTCGGAACCGACGCGCTTGTCCGGCCGCGTCGACAGCTTGACCGAAATCTCGTCGAAGCCGAAGTCGGCATAGGTCGACAGGATCAGGTCGTTGATGCGCAGGCACTCGGCGGCGAGCTGTTCTTCGGTGCAGAAGATATGCGCGTCGTCCTGGGTAAAGCCGCGGACGCGCATCAGCCCATGCAGCGCGCCCGACGGCTCGTAGCGGTGGACATTGCCGAATTCGGCGAGCTTTACCGGCAGATCGCGGTACGACTTCAGGCCGTGCTTGAATATCTGCACGTGACCCGGGCAGTTCATCGGCTTCAGCGCAAAGACGCGGTCATCGTCGGTGTCGTCGCCGGCGACCGTCACCTTGAACATCGCATCGCGATACCAGCCCCAGTGGCCCGAGGTCTCCCACAGCGACTTGTCGAGCACCTGCGGCGCGTTGACTTCCTGGTAGCCCTGCTGGTCGAGGCGGCGGCGCATGTAGCTGACGAGGTTCTGGAACATCTTCCAGCCCTTGGCATGCCAGAACACCACGCCCGGTCCCTCTTCCTGGAAATGGAACAGGTCCATCTCGCGGCCGAGACGACGATGGTCGCGCTTTTCGGCTTCTTCCAGCATGTGCAGATACTGGTCGAGCTGCGCCTGGTCAGCCCAGGCCGTGCCGTAGATGCGCGTCAGCATCGGGTTGTTGGAATCGCCGCGCCAGTAGGCACCGGCAACCTTCATCAGCTTGAAGGCGCTGCCGATCTGCCCGGTCGAAGCCATGTGCGGCCCCCGGCACAGGTCGAACCACTCGCCCTGCGCGTAGATGTTGAGGTTCTGGTCCTCGGGGATCGCATCGATCAGCTCGAGCTTGTAGGCCTCGCCCTTGTCGCGGAACACCTGCTTGGCCTTGTCGCGCGACCAGACCTGCTTGGTGAACGGCTTGTTCCGGCCGATGATCTCACGCATCTTCTTTTCGATCGCCGGAAAATCCTCGGGCGTGAAAGGCTCGTTGCGGGCGAAATCGTAGTAAAAGCCGTTGTCGATGACGGGGCCGATGGTGACCTGGGTACCGGGCCACAGTTCCTGCACGGCTTCCGCCAGCACGTGAGCTGTATCGTGGCGGATCAGTTCCAGCGCGCGCGGATCGTCGCGGGTGACGATCTCGACCTTGCCGGACTTGCCGAGCGGGTCGGAGAGATCGCGCAGGGTGCCATCGACGACGTAGGCCACCGCCTTCTTGGCCAGCGACTTCGAGATCGACTCGGCCAGGCCAGCACCGGTCAGCGCCGCGTCGTATTCGCGGACGGAACCATCGGGAAATGTCAGGGAAACGCAATTCGACAACGTTCTTCTCCTATCCAGTCCCGCAAACGAGCGCGGGTGGTTAAAAACCGGATGCGTCCGGCAGCGAGGGGTCTTTTAGGGGGAGTTTTCGGGCTCGTAAAGCCAAACAGCGGCGCTTCGAGCGCCGCTGTTGTCATTTCAATGGAGCGTACCGGTTAGTTGGTCGTCTTCATCAGCCCAGGCAGGTCGGAGAGGAAGTTGGCGCGCACCTTTGGCCCGAGCAGCACCGGGCTCCTGCCCTCGTTGACGAAAAGCCTGGCAAAAACGATCTTCCGGCCGTCCTTTTCGGCCCAGCCGACAAACCAGCCGAACGGCCTGTTACGATTTGTGGCGCCAGCCTTGTTGGTCAGCCAACCGGTTCCGGTCTTGCCCTGCACCTTCCAGTCGCCGGCGTCGAACCCAGGCAGGATGGATTCGGTCATTTCGAAAGCCTTGGCCGAAACCGGGAGCTTGCGGTCGAGAATGCGCCTGATGAAACTGGCCTGCTCATCAGGCGAGATCTTCAGCGACGAGCTCAGCCAGGAATGGGTCAGGCCATCCTTCTTGCCTGGATTGCCCGCGATGTCGCCATTGCCGTAGCCGAAGCTGCCGACATAGCCGGCAAAACGATCGTTGCCGAGCTTGCGGGTGATCTGCTGCGAATACCAGACAACCGAATCCTTCTCCCAGATCGTCGGGTCGATGGGCCTGTGGTCGCGCTTCACGGCATTGAACTCTGGCTTGTAGTCCCAGCGCGGGGTGCGCGCGTCGGTGAGGATGCCGGAATCATAACCCATCAGCGCCAACGGCACCTTGAACGTCGATGCCGGGCTTACGCGCCGGTCGCAGGCGCCGTCGCGGCGAAGCGTGGCGCCGCTTTGGGCGTCGACAATCAGCGTGCACTCGAACGCCGGCTTCAGCGCCGGGTCAGCAGCGGCTGTCTGCGCTTGGGCAAGAGGCACTGCGGCAAGGAACGTAAGGATCGCGAAGATCGAAGATCGACGAAATGAAGCAAGCACTGTCGTGACATCCTCTGTCGGTTAGCGCCAAAGGACTATGGACGGCAATTGTCTCGAATATGGCTTAACTTGGACTGAACTGTCTTAGCCTGATCAAATCGTAAACCGGTAAATATAGGCGTTAACTGATATGCTGGCGTTGCGCGGCGCGGACCGCGCTCATTGCCCCGATGTCCGGCGACCGATCAGCCAATAGCGCCACGGCGCGTACCAGGCATAGGCCGCGCCAAGGCTCTCGGGTACCCGGTCGATGCCATGGGTTCCCCATGGGCCGCAGCGCAGGACACGAAACAGCCCCATCCAGCCGCCGGCCCATAAACCATGGCGCGCGATTGCCTCATGCGCATATTCCGAACAGGTCGGCATGTGCCGGCACGAATTGCCGATGAAGCCCGAAAGCGTCAGCTGGTAAAGCCGGACCAGCGAGGTGCCAAGCAGCCGGCCCGGCGTCTTGCGCCAAGGACCGGCCCAATTGCGGCCGAGCGCTACCGGGCTGTGTCTGTGCTGGTGACCGTGGTCCATCGTCTCCGCCAGTCGGAACGTCATTTCGTCTATACATGACCATTCCGACATGCAGGCGCAATGTTCGGCAGATACCACCTCGCCGCTGCGGCGCCGTGTCACGCAAGCCAGCCAAGCTCCGTCCTGCGGTGGGGGCACCGCCGTTGCGGAGCGTCGAGTTGAAGCCGGTCGGCGCCGCAGCGCTTCGTGCCGCGAATGGGGTAGTCGCCCTGGAATGTCGCGATGCGGAACATCTCTGCGTAAGCGTTGAAGAGCGTTGGCATGGTTTTGCCTCCTTGGATGGGAGGATTAGACCGCCTCTAGCCGTCCTCTTCAAACGAGTATAACGTCCATCTTGGATAACTTGAGATTATGCGAATGAACCGCGGGCGGCTTCCGCTGACGGCACTCAGAAGTTTTGAAGCGGCCGGGCGGCACCTGAGTTTCAGCCGCGCGGCGGACGAGCTGTTTGTCACCCAGGCCGCTATCAGCCGCCAGATACGGGAGCTGGAAAGCTTCCTGCGCCAGCCGCTGTTCGTGCGTTACCACCGCCGTGTCGAACTGACCGAGCCTGGCCAGAAGCTGCTGCAGCAACTGGTCAAGAGCTTCGACGACATCGACCGAAGGCTTTCGGAACTGGCGACAAGGCCCTCCGTTTCGGTGGTCAGTGTCAGCGCCGAACCCGCGCTGGCCGCCAGCTGGCTTTTGCCGCGGCTCAACAAGTTCCGCGAGATGCGTCCCGACATCGAAATCGCGCTCGATGTCGACCCGCGGCTGATCGACTTCCGCAGCGACCAGGCGGAGCTCGCCTTGCGCTTCAGCGCGCACAACACCTCGTGGCCGCGCAGCGAGTCGGAGCTGTTGGGGCTTGTCGTCGATTCGCCTGTTTTGTCGCCGGCGCTGCTGGCCTCCGGCCCGCCTTTGGAATCTCCTGCCGACCTGCGCCGCTACACACTGTTGCACGAGGAAAACCGTCAGGGATGGGCGCGCTGGTTTGAAGCCGCAGGTGCGGCCGAAGCGCCTGTCCCGGAGCGTGGGCCGCTGCTGGCCGACGCGGCGTTGTCGAAACAGGCGGCGATGCTAGGCCACGGCGTCGCCCTTGGCGACCTGTTGCTGGTCTACGAGGAACTTCAGGCAGGAACGCTGATCAAGCCATTCGAAACCAACGTCGTGTGTGGCGGCTACTGGCTGGTGGCAAAGAACCTGACCAAGCTGTCCGAGCCGGCACAGTGCTTCGCCGAGTGGATCAAGGCCGAGTTCGCCGAAAGCCTCGATATCCTGGACAACTGCCTGGCTGCGGCCTACCTGCGCTCGATCTGACCGATGGCGTCGACCACGGCATCAAAGGTCAGCATCGTCGAGGCGTGCCGCGCCTTGTAGTCGCGCACCGGCTCGAGATACTTCAGGTCGCCGAAGCGGCCTTCCGGCGGCGTTCCACCTTCCTTGAGCATGCGCAGCATCGTGTCGCGCACCGCGCGCAATTCCTCGGCGCTGGCGCCAATGACATGTTCGGCCATGATCGACGACGACGCCTGGCCCAGCGCACAGGCTTTCACCTCATGGGCGAAGTCAGTGACAATGCCGTCCTTCATCGCCAGATTGATCGTAACCGTCGATCCGCACAATTTCGAATGCGCCGTCGCTGTCGCATCGGGGTGATCGAGCCGGCCCAGCCGGCCAATATTGCCGGCAAAACCGAGAATTTTCGTGTTGTAGATGTCGTCGATCAACTTTTTTCACTCTGAGTACGTGCGATGAACAACTCTTGTCGCGGTTGCATCTTTCATTCGTCATCGTCACCCATATATAATGGTGGCGCTCGCCTCCCGACAAGGCAGCAGAATCTGCATCGGGAGAAGAGCAAGATAAGCAGCTTTGGGTACGGCACTCCTGTTCCGGTGGTCCCTAAAGTGGCTGTGTCCGTTCAACTCGTCCCTGCTCTGACAGGGGCTACTGGAGACGCCTGATATGGATGCCGTTGCAAAGAAGCTGATGCCGCAATCAGCCTATATGGATAGGCCTGCGACCGACCGCCCGACCGAGGCGGAAGTTGAAGCCGCAGTGAAGGTACTCTTGCGCTGGACCGGCGACGATCCGCAGCGCGAAGGCCTTATCGACACGCCCAAGCGCGTGACCAAGGCTTTCCGCGAAATGTTCAATGGCTATGACATGTGCCCGGCCGACGAGCTCGGCCGCACCTTCGAGGAGGTCGCCGGCTATGACGACCTGGTCATCGTTCGCGACATAAAATTCCATTCGCATTGCGAGCACCACATGGTGCCGATCATCGGCAAGGCCCATGTCGGCTATCTGCCGGATGGAAAGGTCGTCGGGCTTTCCAAGATCGCCCGTGTCGTCGACATCTTCGCCCATCGCCTGCAGACGCAGGAAGCGATGACGGCGCAGATTGCCGGTGTCATCCAGGACGTGCTAAATCCGCGCGGCGTCGCCGTGATGATCGAGGCCGAGCACATGTGCATGGCCATGCGCGGCATCCGCAAGCAGGGTTCGACGACCCTGACCTCCACCTTCACCGGCGTTTTCCGGGACACCCCCGAAGAGCAGGTCCGGTTCGTGACCATGGTGCGAGCCGGCGGCGGCGGGATCTGATCCCGCTTCGCCGGTGCCCGAATTAGGACCCGGCGATGACCTTGCAGTTTCACCAAGCTTCCAACGACAAGCGCGCGCTCGAAGAGGGCGAGGCGTTCACGCCGCGTTTCGATGTCAACGGCCTGGTCACCGCCGTCGTGACCGATGCGACCGACGACATGCTGTTGATGGTCGCGCACATGAACGCCGAAGCCCTGGCGCTAACCATCGAAACGGGCATCGCCCACTACTGGTCGCGCTCGCGCGGCTCGTTGTGGAAGAAGGGCGAGACCTCGGGCAACTTCCAGCACGTCGTCGAAATCCGCACCGACTGCGACCAGGATGCCGTGTGGCTGCGCGTAAATGTTACCGGCCACGACGCAACCTGTCACACAGGCAGGCGTTCCTGCTTCTATCGGACGGTGGGGCAAAAGGACGGCGTCGCGATCCTCAGCGCAGACGGCAGCCACCCCTTGTTCGACGCAGATGACATCTACCGCAAGAAGTCGTGAACCGGCTACGTGTCCTGCGACACAAAGATTCACGATTTTAATACGGGTCGGGTGTAGTCTGTTTCAGGGACAAGGGAGATCGTGATGCTCGAGTGGGCGTCATTCCATTCACGCCAGAACGTCCGGGAAGCCAACGGCTTTTCTTCGGGCACGGGTGCGAACGATCTCCAGAAGCCAAAAGACACGGGCATTTCGCTCGCGCTTGGCGGCGGTGCCGCGCGTGGCTGGGCCCATATCGGCGTGCTGCGCGCGCTCGATGAAGCCGGCATTCGTATCAACATGATCGCGGGCACCTCCATCGGAGCGCTGGTCGGCGGCTGTTATCTCGCCGGCAGGCTCGACGAACTCGAAGAATTCGCCCGCAGCCTGACCAAGCGACGCATCTTCGGTCTGTTCGACTTCAAACTCGGCGGCAGCGGCCTTTTCGGCGGCATGAAGCTTGATTCCCGCATGCAGCAGCATATGGGCAGCGTCACCTTTGAAGACTTGCCCAAGCCCTTCGTCTGCGTTGCGACAGAGATCCGCACCGGCCATGAGATCTGGCTGTCGAGCGGCTCGCTGATCAAGGCAATGCGCGCATCCTATGCCCTGCCCGGCGTGTTCGAACCAGTTACCTGCAACGGCCGCGTGCTCGTCGACGGTGCGCTGGTCAATCCGGTTCCAGTATCGGTCTGCCGCGCCAACGAACAGCCCTTGGTGGTGGCAGTCAACCTGCACTACGACCTGTTCGGTCGCGCCGCCGTCATCAAGCACAGTGCCGGCGAACTGGTGGTCGAGCGTCCGGCAAGGCCGGGCGAGAACGCCACGCAGAGCGAGCGCGAAGCACGGCTTGGCATCACCGGCGTGATGGTCGAAGCCTTCAACATCATTCAGGACCGCATTTCACGCGCCCGTCTCGCCGGCGATCCGCCCGACTTGTCGATCCAGCCCAAGCTCGGCCTTATCGGCCTGTCGGAATTCCACCGCGCTGACGAAGCTATCCGCCTCGGCTACGAAGCGACCAAGGCGCAGATGGAAGAGATCCTCAGGCTACAGGCCGTTCTCGGTTAAGGCCCGGCCAGTGCCGCGTCGATGATCCTGAACTGCGCAGTGCGGCTACCATTCCAGTGATTGACTGAAATCGAGCCTGCGACGTGGATCGCGCGATCGCGATTCCTGAACAGGAAGTCGCCCAGTGGCGTCTCCGCTGCCCTGAAGGCCATGGCCTGCACACGGCCGCCACTCTCCGAGCGCAGATCGATGCGGATATGCGCCGTGCCGACAAGCCTGGCATCGGCGATGCGGTGCCGCGGCAGGACGAAGACGGGTGCGACATGCCCTGCCCCGAACGGCCCGGCCTTTTCCAGCGCATCGACAAGGTTCAGCGTCGCGCCTTCCGCGGCCAACGCGCCGTCGATCTTGAGGCTTTCCTCGTCCTGAAGGCGGAATACGTCGGCAGCGGCGCGCTGCTCGAAAAAGGCGCGCAGTTCGCCAAGCCTGGCGCGCTCGACCGTTATGCCGGCTGCCATGGCGTGGCCGCCACCCTTGACCAACAAGCCTGCATCGACCGCCTCACGCACCAGCCGCCCGAGATCGAAACCGGAGACCGAGCGACCCGACCCAGTGCCCGTGCCATTCGGATTGAAGGCGATGGCGAAGGCCGGGCGGCGGGCATGATCCTTGAGCCGCGAGGCCAGCAGACCGACAATGCCCGGGTGCCAGGTGGTGCTCGCGGTGACCAGCACCGCTGGACCTGGCCCAGCACCAATCTCGGCATCGGCTTCGGCGCGTGCCTCGGCCAGCATTTCGGTCTCCATCGCCTGCCGTTCCTGGTTCAGGCGGTCGAGCGTCTCGGCGATCGTTCCGGCTTCCACCGGATCGTCGGTGGCAAGCAGCTTGCTGCCCAAGGCAGCATCGCCGATACGCCCGCCGGCATTGATGCGTGGGCCAAGCAGGAATGCGAGATGAAAATTGTTGATCGGCTCGCCAATGCGGGCGACGCGAGCAAGTGCGGTCAGCCCGACATTGTTCTGCTGGCGCATCGCCTGCAGCCCCTTGACGACGAAGGCGCGATTGACGCCGGTCAGCGGCACGACGTCGCAAACAGTCCCCAGCGCCACAAGGTCGAGCAGCGACAACAGGTCCGGGCGCGGCGCGTCCGGCAATCGCTCGCGCAGCACCTTGGCGGTCTGCACCAAGGCCAGGAAGGTCACGCCGGCTGCGCAGAGATGTCCCTGCCCCGAGAGATCGTCATCGCGGTTCGGGTTGACCACCGCTCGTGCATTCGGCAGCGGCCCGCCAACCTGATGGTGGTCGAGCACGACGACATCGGCACCCGCTTCGTTGGCGGCGTCGATGGAGGCAGCGCTGTTGGTGCCGCAGTCGACAGTGATGATCAGGCGCGCACCGCGGCCGATGAGTTCGCGCATCGCATCGGGGTTGGGGCCGTAGCCTTCGAAGATGCGGTCGGGGATATAGATCTCGGGCTCGATGTCGAAATGCGTGAGGAAGCGGCTCATCAGCGCCGAAGACGACGCGCCGTCGACGTCATAGTCGCCGAAGATGGCCACCTTCTCCTTGCGCAGGACCGCATCGGCGATACGCCCGGCAGCCTTGCTCATGTCGGTCAGCGACGCGGGATCGGGCAGCAGGTCGCGTATGGTGGGGTCGAGAAAACGCTCGGTGTCCTCGGGCAACACGCCGCGCCCGGCGAGCACGCGGGCGACGATGTCGGGCACGCCATGCCCCTGGGCGATGGCGAGCGCCAGCATGTCCTGGCGTTCGGTCAGGCGATGCTCCCAGGAGACACCGGTGGCCGAACGCCTCACGCCTAGAAAGTTCCGCTTTTCAGTCGCCATTCAGTTGAGGTCCACCCGCTGCAGAGCGACCATAGGCGACCGGAACAAGCGCGTAATCAGAATTTTTCCAGATCCTGGTGGCGCGCCTTGATCTCGCGGACAGTCTTTGACGACGAACGCAGCACGATGGTGTGGGTGGTGATCGAATCGCGGCCGAACTTCACGCCGGCAAGCATGTTGCCATCGGTGACGCCGGTTGCTGCAAACAGCACGTCGCCGCGCGCCATTTCCTCGATGCGATAGACCTTCTTGGGGTCGGTGATGCCCATGGTTGCGGCGCGGGCGACCTTCTCAGGCGAGTCGAGTAGCAGACGACCCAACATCTGGCCGCCGGTGCAGCGCAACGCGGCTGCGGCAAGCACGCCCTCGGGCGCACCGCCGGTGCCGAGATAGATGTCGATGCCGGTTTCATCGGGATCGGTGGTGTGGATGACGCCGGCCACATCGCCATCGCCGATCAGGCGAATGGCGGCACCGGTCGCTCGCACGGCTTCGATCAGCTTGGCATGGCGCGGGCGGTCGAGAATGCAGGCAGTGATTTCTTCGACCGGCACGCCCTTGGCCTTGGCGACGCTGGCGATGTTTTCAGCCGGCGAAGCGTCGATGTCGATGACGCCTTCGGGATAGCCCGGGCCGACTGCAATCTTGTCCATGTAGACGTCAGGCGCGAACAGCAGGCTGCCCTTTTCGGCGATGGCGATGACAGCAAGGGCGTTGGGCAGGTTCTTGGCGCAGATGGTGGTGCCTTCGAGCGGGTCGAGCGCGATGTCGACATCAGGGCCGCCAGAACCGACTTCCTCACCGATATAGAGCATCGGCGCTTCGTCGCGTTCGCCTTCACCGATGACGACGGTGCCCTTGATGGCGAGGCGGTTCAGTTCCTGGCGCATGGCATCGACGGCGACCTGGTCGGCGGCCTTCTCGTCGCCGCGTCCGCGCAGCCGGGCAGCAGCCACGGCAGCCCGCTCGGTGACGCGCACGAGTTCCATGGTGAGAATCCGGTCGAGGCCGGCTACAACGCTTTTCGCCATAATTCTGGGTCCTGAAGTCGATGAGTTCGGAGCGCCCAAACCGGGCCGGCTCTTATTGTCAAACCCGCATGACAACGGCAAGACCTGTTGCCCGCTTTATCGAAAGCGAAACAATATCAATCGATTGAAAGGGAATGAGGCTTGACTGCCCGTTCGGGGGCACATTTGTGCCCCCTCTGCGCCGAAGCCGGATCAGCCAGCGCGCTCGATGCGGATGACCTGCGGCTTGTCGGTCAGGTGACCGTCCTTGGTCACACCATCGACAGCCTTGCGCACGGCAGCTTCTGTCGTCTCGTGGGTCACCAGGATGACGGTCTTCTGGGCGATGCCGCCTTCCGTGCCATTGGCGTGCTGGACGATCGACTCCAGCGAAATGTCGTTGTCGGCCATACGCTTGGCGATAGCCGCGAACACGCCGATACGATCATGCACGGTCAGGCGGATGAAATACCCGCCGGCGTGACTGCGCATCTGCGCTTTCTTGTAGGGCTTCAGTTCCTTGGCTGGACGGCCAAACACCGGGCCGTGCTGGAAGCCGGGGCGGCTCTTGGCGATATCGGCGATGTCGCCAACGACGGCCGATGCGGTCGCGTTGCCGCCAGCACCGGGGCCTGACAGCAGCAATTCGCCGAGAATATCGGTCTCGATCGCCACCGCGTTGGTGACGCCATGAACCTGGGCGATGACCGAGGCCGTCGGCACCATGGTCGGGTGAACGCGCTGCTCGATGCCGCTTTCGGTGCGCTGGGCGACGCCGAGCAGCTTGATGCGGTAGCCGAGTTCAGCCGCCGCGCGAATGTCGGCCTGGGTGATGTTGGAGATGCCTTCCATATAGATATCGTCGGCCGCGATCTTCGAGCCGAAGGCCAGGCTGGTCAGGATGGCGAGCTTGTGGGCCGTATCATTGCCCTCGATGTCGAAGGTCGGGTCGGCTTCGGCGTAGCCCAGGCGCTGCGCGTCGGCGAGGCAAGCCTCGAAGGTCAGGCCCTCGGCTTCCATGCGCGTCAGGATGTAGTTGCAGGTACCGTTGAGAATGCCGAACACGCGGGTGACGCTGTTGCCGGCCATCGCCTCGCGCATCGTCTTGATGACAGGAATGCCGCCGGCCACCGCCGCTTCATAGTTGAGCAGCACGCCTTTCTTCTCGGCGACCTCGGCAAGGGCCACGCCATGCTTGGCGAGCAGCGCCTTGTTGGCGGTCACGACATGCCGGCCCGCATCAAGCGCGGCGCGAACGCAGGAACGGGCAGCGCCCTCGTCGCCGCCGATCAGTTCGACGAAGACGTCGATATCAGCCTTCTCGGCCAGTTCGATCGGATCGTCGAACCACTTGGCGCCGCTCAGGTCGACGCCTCGGTCGCGGGTGCGGTCGCGGGCTGAAACGGCAGTGACGACGATTTCGCGGCCGCACTGGCGAGTGAGTTCGGCTGCCTTGTCGCGCAGCACGCGCGCCACCGAAGCACCGACCGTGCCGAGACCGGCAATTCCAACACGCAATGCTTCAGCCATGGTCGACGGCGCCTCTTATTTCGGTAGTTCTGGATTGCTTCTGCGGTGCGCTCAGCGATGGGCTGCGAGCGGGACCACATTGTTGGGATGTTTGCCCGTAGTCGTCAGGAAGCGCTTGATGTTGCGCGCCGCCTGACGGATCCGGTGCTCGTTTTCGACAAGTGCGAGACGCACATAGTCGTCGCCGTGCTCGCCGAAACCAACGCCGGGAGCCACCGCCACGTCGGCATGCTCGATCAAGAGCTTGGAGAATTCGAGCGAACCAAGATGCTTGAACGGCTCGGGGATCGGTGCCCAGGCAAACATCGTCGCCGCCGGCGCCGGGATTTCCCAGCCTGCTCGGGTGAACGAGTCGACCATCACGTCGCGGCGCTTGTGATAGACCTCGCGTACCTCCGAGATGTCGGTGCCGTCGCCATTGAGCGCCGCGGTCGCTGCCACCTGGATCGGCGTGAACGCACCGTAGTCGAGATATGACTTCACGCGCGTCAGCGCGGCGATGAGGCGCTCGTTGCCGACGGCAAATCCCATGCGCCAGCCCGGCATCGAAAAGGTCTTCGACATCGAGGTGAATTCGACAGTGACGTCGATCGCGCCGGGCACCTGCAGCACCGATGGCGGCGGATTGCCGTCGAAATAGATCTCCGAATAGGCAAGATCCGACAAGATGATGATGTCGTGCTTCTTCGCGAAGGCGACGACGTCCTTGTAGAAGTCGAGCGAAGCGACAAATGCCGTCGGGTTCGACGGGTAGTTGAGGATCAGCGCCAGCGGCTTGGGGATCGAGTGGCGAACGCCACGCTCGAGCGCGGGGATGAAGCCGTCATCGGGCTTCGCCTGCAGCGAGCGGATGACACCGCCCGACATGATGAAGCCGAAGGCGTGGATCGGATAGGTCGGATCGGGACACAGCACCACGTCGCCGGGTGCGGTGATCGCCTGCGCCATGTTGGCGAAGCCTTCCTTCGAGCCCAGCGTCGCAACGACCTGGGTGTCGGGATTGAGCTTCACGCCAAAGCGGCGGGCATAATAATTAGCCTGGGCGCGGCGCAGGCCGGGAATGCCGCGCGAGGAGGAATAACGATGGGTGCGCGGGTCGCGAACCACTTCGCACAGCTTGTCGACGATGGCGGTCGGCGTCGGCAGGTCCGGATTGCCCATGCCAAGGTCGATGATGTCGGCGCCGCGCGAACGGGCCGAGGCCTTCAGCCGGTTGACCTGCTCGAAGACATAGGGCGGAAGGCGGCGGACCTTGTGAAATTCTTCCATGTCAGTTCCAGGTAATCGGGGGCTGCGCGATGCGTGCGCGATATACACTCAATTGCAGGCGGGGTCGATAGTCTCGCACTTGCCTTCGATGGCCTTCAGCGTGTCGTCGCCGTGCTTTCTGGCCAACGTGGTCATCGCAGCCGAGTTGCCACCGCCGGCGCCGGCCTTGGCGCCCTGGCGCTGTTGCGCGGCCTGGAGCTGGGCCAGCTTGGCTGCTTTCTGGTCCTCGGTGAACTGGGCGGCGGCTACCTTTGGCGGAATGTTGAGATTGGGGTAGGTTCCGGTGTCCTGCGCGCCACGCCCGGTGGCCGGCGCGGCACTGCTGGCGGTCGTGGTATTCGTGCTGGTGCAGCCGCTGGCGGCAACAGCCAATGCCAGCGCACCGGCTGACAACATCACGCGGGCACAGAAAAAAACATTCCGACCAACACTATATGTCATAAAGTTTCCCCGACAGGCGCGGTAGAGCGCGTTGGACCCGGTAAGACGTCACATGATACTATGTCAACAATGGGCGCTTTGGGAGGACCTGCAAGAACCATGGCGAAGGTAGACGATTCGGACAAGCCGAGTGGCGATTCCCCCTCCTCCGTCGAGCAATACCTCGTCAAAGACCCCGAGCGTTTTGCGCTCAACATGGCCCGCATGATCGAGCAGGCCGGCAAGGCAGCCTCCGCCTGGGCCGAACCGCGCGAAAAAGGTGAGCTTCGCGACACCGTCGCAGAGCCCATGGCCGACATGGTCAAGACCTTCTCCAAGCTCACCGAATACTGGCTGTCCGACCCACAGCGCGCGCTCGAGGCACAGACCCGGCTGTTTTCGGGCTATCTCGACGTGTGGAGCAAGTCGATCCAGCGCATGGGCGGCGACGAGGTCGACGACGCAGTCAAACCCGATCGAACCGACAAGCGCTTCCTCGACCCCGAGTGGGGCCGCAACGCCTTCTTCGATTTCCTCAAGCAGGCCTATCTGGTGACGGCGCGCTGGGCCGGCGATCTTGTCGATCATGCCGACGGTCTCGACGAGCACACCCGCCACAAGGCCGGCTTCTACGTCAAGCAGGTCGCCAACGCGATCTCGCCGTCGAATTTCATCCTGACCAATCCGGAATTGTTTCGCGAAACCGTCGCCAGCAATGGCGAAAACCTGGTGCGCGGCATGAAGATGTTCGCCGAGGACATTTTGGCCGGCAAGGGCGACCTCAAGCTCCGGCAAGCCGACTATTCAGGCTTCGAAATCGGCAAGAACATCGCCACCACGCCCGGCAAGGTCGTCGGCCGCAGCGATGTCGCCGAAATCATCCAGTACACGCCCACCACCGAAAAGGTGCTGAAGCGGCCGCTGCTGATCTGCCCGCCATGGATCAACAAGTTCTACATCCTCGACCTCAACCCGCAGAAGTCCTTCATCCGCTGGGCGGTCGAACAGGGCCACACCGTCTTCGTCATCTCGTGGATCAACCCTGACCAGCGCCACGGCCTCAAGAACTGGGAAGCCTATATCCGCGAGGGCCTGCAATACGGTCTAGACACGATCGAGCAGGCCACCGGCGAACGCGAGGTCAACGCGATCGGCTATTGCGTCGGCGGCACGCTGCTTGCGGCAGCACTGGCGCTACTGGCCCAGGAGGGCGACCACCGCATCCAGTCGGTCACCTTCTTCACCACCCAGGTCGACTTCACCTATGCCGGCGACCTCAAGGTGTTCGTCGACGAGGATCAAATCAAGGCCCTCGAAGGGGCAATGAAGGACAAGGGCTATCTCGACGGCACCAAGATGGCGACGGCCTTCAACATGCTGCGCTCGGGCGACCTGATCTGGCCCTATGTCATCAACAACTACATGCGCGGCAAGGAGCCGACGCCGTTCGACCTGCTTTACTGGAATGCCGATTCGACGCGCATGGCTGCGGCCAATCACTCCTTCTACCTGCGCAACTGCTATCTCGAGAACAACCTGTCGCAAGGCCGGATGGAACTTGCCGGCCGAACCATCTCGCTCGCCGACGTCACCATCCCGGTCTACAATCTGGCGGCGCGCGAGGACCACATCGCCCCTGCCCGCTCGGTCTTCCTCGGCTGCCAGTATTTTGGTGGCGATGTCGACTATGTCGTCGGCGGCTCCGGGCATATCGCCGGCGTTGTCAATCCGCCCGCCGCCGGCAAGTACCAGTTCTGGTCGGGCGGCAAGCCGCTGGGCGACTTCGACGCCTGGCTCCAAGGTGCCGTCGAGACACCCGGCTCGTGGTGGCCGCACTGGCAGCGCTGGATCGAGGCCAAGGACGACACCCGCGTTGCGGCGCGCAAGCCTGGCATAAGCGGGCGGGTGCTAGAGGATGCCCCGGGCAGCTATGTGAAAGTCCGCGTGTAACCAGCTGTCACAGGCAGTGAATTGACGCCCTTTACCAAGAGGGCGAAAACGTGGCGCCTATCATGATCTCGCCTTAATTGGCGCCTAGCCCGCTAAATGGGGGTTCATTGCCTTAAGTTTGAGTACCGCTTCTCGTTCAGGAGCGTGGTTGCGTAAACGTACGATTTCAATCGCCAAGCACAATCGTTGGCCTGCAGTGCATGAGAGGGGACCGGTTTGACGTCAGGACGACTGCGATTCGCAGACCGGCGATGCGGCGTTGCGCTGACCGTGCTGGTTTCGCTGCTTAGTGTGTCCTGTTCCTCGACGGGCGAACCCAATTTCGACCTGACAAATCCCGCGGCCAACGCCGCAACGACCACCGAAACCACCACGACTCAATCTGCAGCCGCCGCCGGCGCCCCCACAGTTGCCCAGGCAACGATGAGCCCGGCAGGCGACACCGCCCTTCCCGACCAGGTCGGCTATGTTCCACTGGTCAAGCCAGGCGCAGAGAATGCGGCTGAAGTTGTCATAGCCAGTGCCGAACAGCCACAGCAGCCCGCGACAGCGGCCGCAGCGGAACAGCCGACGACGGAAGCTGAAGCTGCCCAGACCGCGGAAGCGAAAACGGCCAAGCCGCCTGCGCAGCAGGACACTGGTTTCATATTGACCAACGGCCCGGCAGCCGAGCCCGAGGCGCCCAAGAAGAAGGGGCTGTTTGCCTCGCTGTTCGGCTCCTCATCCGCCAAGGCAGCACCCGCGCCCGCCGAACAAAAGGCAAAGCCGCTGATCGCGATGGGCGACGAAGCCTCCGATGCAAAGCCGAAGGCCGCGGAAGAAAAAGCCAAGCCGATCATCACCCTGGCCTCGGCAAAAGCCGAAACAAAGCCGGTGGAGCTTGCTTCGCTGGGCGGCTCGTCAGGCGGCGATTCGAACTGGGCACTGCCGGGCGTGCGCACCACCGACCTGTTCGAGATCAAGCGCAAGTCAGGCCTCAACGACGACAGCGACGTCGACCTGCACGAAGACGAGGATCCTGGCCTGGAGCTGGCGTCGGCAGCCGGCATGGCACGACTCGCCCCCAACGGCTTGCTCAAGCAGACCGAAAGCGTCGACGTCGCCTGCCTGAAGCCGTCGCTGGTGCGCATCCTCAAGGCGGCCGAGCAGCACTACGGCAAGAAAATGATCGTCACGTCGGGCTATCGCAACCCGGAACGCAACCGCCGCGCCCGCGGCGCCAAGAATTCGCAGCACATGTATTGCGCGGCCGCCGACATCCAGATTCCCGGCGTCGGCAAGTGGGAACTGGCAAGCTACCTGCGCGCCATGCCGGGCCGCGGCGGGGTCGGCACCTACTGCCATACCAATTCCGTCCACATCGACGTCGGTCCGGAACGCGACTGGAACTGGCGTTGCGGCCGCCGCCGTGGATAAGTCGAAAAAATTTCGCGACGCAGCAAAAAGACGGGTTGCCTGTCGCGAACAAGCCAATTATACACCGCCTCACCTGAGCGCGCCCATCGTCTAGCGGTTAGGACACCGCCCTTTCACGGCGGTAACAGGGGTTCGATTCCCCTTGGGCGTACCAGGTTTTTCAAACACTTAGCGACCACAAAACCAAAGCCGTCAAACAACGGTCAAATAAGCGTTCTGTGCACCAGCTAAAATTGCTTTGCTCCAGCCGCCCTCGTATCGCCTTCTAATCCCGACGCGCGTCATGGATTGGATGAACGCCATGCGTGTTAATGGCTGCAATCCCTGAGCAAGGCGCCGAGTTCCTATGACATTTTGATTTCCTTGCCGTCGCGGTCACCTCGAAACCCTATGCGCCGAGACGTATTGCTGCCACGCAAGCTGGCGCTCCAAGCGTTGGCGACATTGGGTGGCGGGACTAAAATGTGGCTCAGCGCTATTGATCATGGATTGCAGTGGTACGATCGACTGCAGATCTTCTCACAAGGCGACCCGTTCGAACGGTTCGTGCCGCAGCGGGTAAAGACGTCCGGCTTGGAGACCGCCGCCGCGATATGCATGGTCGTCTCGATCATCGGCTCTGCCGCCGCAATCTTTGCGAAAATTCTACTTTGAAACGCGCGACGACTGCCGGCAGCCCGGTCGCTGGCCCGATGCACGCTTTCGCGTCGCAGGCGCATTCCTAAGGCTAGCAACAGTTGGCTGGCCCTTTCCCCCGCGATTGCAGCGCGGCACCAAGCACTCCATAGTCGACGCCACCATTGCAGTGCCAGTTCGGAATCGTCATGCGCCGCGTTTTGCCTTCGCTACCATCGCTGACGATCTTTGAAGCCGCAGCGCGCCATTCGAGTTTTACCCGCGCCGCCGAGGAACTGAACCTGTCGCAGAGCGCGGTCAGCAAGCAGGTCCAGTCACTCGAGTCCTTCCTTGGCCTGCGCCTTTTCGAGCGTATCCGGCAGCGCATCGTTTTGACCGAAGCCGGGCAGCTCTATCTCGCCAGGGTGCGCGAGGCCCTCGAAATTCTCGAATCGGCGACGATGGAGGCACTCGCCTTCCAGGGCGGCGGCGGCATGCTCAACATCGCCACGCTGCCGACCTTCGGCTCGCGCTGGCTCGCGTCCCGCATCGGCCGCTTCAGGGCGCGCCATCCCAAGATCGCGCTCAACCTGACGGCACGGACATGGCCCTTCGACCTGGTCGAGGAAAACATCGACGTCGCCATCTATTTTGGTGAAAAACCATGGCCCGGCGGCCTGTCAGACCGGCTGATGGAGGAAGAGGTCATTCCAGTCTGCGCGCCCATGCTGATGGCGCCGAATGGACCGGTAAGCAGCGTCGCCGATCTCGGACGGGTCGCCCTGCTGCATCATCGGGCCAGGCCACGCGCCTGGAAGGACTGGCTGCAAAGAGCTGATGACACCTCAGTCAATCCTTTCCACGGTGTTCGCTTCGAACAGTTCGAGATGATCATCCAGGCAACCATCAGCGGCATGGGCATGGCGATCGTGCCAAAGTTCATGATCGAGGTCGAACTGGCCGACGGCACACTGGTCGCGCCATTCGGCCGGCCGATGAAAAGCCCGGAATCCTATTTCCTCGTCTGTCCAGAACGGAAGAGCCATTTGCCGGCGGTGCAGGCCTTCCGGCAGTGGCTCTTGGACGAGGTGGCTGCGTCCAAATGGCCACGGACCGTTGGTGACCACGCGCCACGTGTGCTCGAAACGACAGTTCATTCCGTAGAGGAATGATTTGACGCGATCTTATCGTTTGAACGACCGTCGCCGGCCACTCTACTCTTCAGCTCACAACGCCGGACATTTTCGATCTCGGTTTTGCCGCCAGGCTGTCCCCTTCCGGGGAGGCAGCTTGACGCTGACCGAAGCTTTGCCTGAACGGCGTCCAATGACAAAGGGGAGTGAGTTAATGGGAATGATCGGAAAACGAGCGGCCGGATGCATGCTTTCGCTCGCATTGGCAACGACGGCTGCCGTGGCACAGGAGCCTGATACCGCCGTGGTCTTGCGCATCAGCGATGCGGACCGCTACGACCCGCAGCGCTCCACCGCGCTCGCCGCGGCTGAAATCCTCTACATGGTCGGCGAAACGCTCGTCACCCTCGACCGCGATCTGAAAACCCTCCGCCCCGGTCTGGCCGAGCGTTGGGAGGTCAGCGCCGACGGCCTCACCTACACCTTTCACCTGCGCCGCGACGTCAGCTTCTGCGATGCCAAGCCTTTCACCGCAAAGGCCGTGGTCGGTACCATGGATCGCTGGCTCAACCCGGATTTCCCAGGCGTTAGCAAATGGAAGGCCGGCAAGGTCGAAAGCGTCAAGGCGATCGACGACTACACCGTCGAATACAAGCTGAAGGAGCCCTATTCGGAACTGCTGTACCAGATGACGCAGTTCAACTTCATCATCATCGATCCGGACCAGGCGACCGAATTGAAGGATGATTTCGGCGTCGCCGCCTTCAACGGAACCGGAGCGTTCTGCTTCCAGTCGTGGACCCCGCGCACACAGACCGTGCTGACCCGTCACGAAGGCTATCGCTGGGGGCCTTCCTTCATGACGAATCCCGGACCGGCAGAGGTCGCGAAAATCGTCTGGAAGATCGTGCCGGAAGAGGCGACCCTTGCCGCCGCATTGCAGACCGGCGAAGGCGACGTGTCCTTCGCGGTGCCCGCTTGGGCTCTCTCCCAGTTGCAGGCGACGCCTTCAATCCAGCTGCTGCGGCCCGAAGCCGGCTTCCGCACCCACTATGTCGGCATGAAGATCACGCGCCCCGATCTGGGCGACAAACGCGTCCGCGAAGCGCTAAGCCTGGCAATCGACCAGAGCGCCATCGCCGACGCGATCTTCTTCGGCGAGGCCGATGCGGCCAAGTCCTACTATTCCGAGGCCGCGCGCGACTTCAATCCCAAGATGAAGCTGGACGCATTCGGCTATGACCCAGAAAAGGCCAAGGCATTGCTCGACGAGGCAGGCTGGGTCTCCAAGGACGGCGGTGTCCGCATGAAGGACGGCAAACCTTTGTCGCTGATCTTCTATGGTTTCACTGGCGATTCAGACAAGCAGATGGCCGAGACCATCCAGGGTGACCTGCGCAAGATCGGTGTCGACCTGAAGGTCGAGCTCTACGATCCGACCATCGTGTGGGGCAAGCTGAAGACCCAGGATTTCGACCTGTACCAGATGAGCTATCCGTATCTGAGCGCGGGCGACGCCATGAACCTGTACTTCCTGTCGTCGAACATGCCGACGCCCAACCGGATGAACTGGAACGATCCCAAGACCGATCAACTGATCGACGCCGGCAACCGCGCGACCTCGGCGGAAGCCCGCTTTGCCGCCTTCGCCGAAGCCGGCGCGATCATCCACGACGCCGTGCTGTGGAAGCCACTGGTCAACGAAAAGCTGGTCGTGGTGGCCGGACCGCGTGTTGCGCCCTTCAAGCCGCACGGCATCAGCGGCGCACCTCTCTACAACGGCCTGGACCTCAAGCTGGCAAAATGACGGCGACGCTCCACCGCGTCCGGCATGGCCGGCGTGGTGGACCGCTCAAACGCCAGGGATTCGGGCCCGCCCGAAATCCCTGAAATGACGCCCGCTTGGGAGAAGACAACGTGACGCGACAGCTCCTTTGGCGCTTGTTGACCTCGATACCTGTGCTGCTGGGTGTGCTTCTGGTCGGTTTCCTGATGCTTCAGGTCATCCCGACAGACCCCGCCACCATTATCGCCGGACCGTCGGGTACGGCTGCCGAAATCGAAGACATCCGGCGCCAGCTCGGCCTCGACGCCCCGATCATGATGCAGTTCTGGTTCTATCTGCTGCGCGTCATGCAAGGCGATCTCGGCCGGTCGATCATCAACAACGCGCCGGTCGCCAGCGAGCTTGTGACAGCGCTTGGGCCGACCATCGAACTGATGGTGGCAAGCCTGATCTGGGCTGTTCCGCTTGGCATCCTGCTCGGCACGCTTGCCGCCATGCGCCGTGGCCAGGTCTTTGACCGCGCCGTCACCGCACTATCGGTAGCAGGTGTTTCCGTCCCTGCTTTCTGGGTCGGACTTCTACTGCTGCAGTTCGCCGCGTTTCGCTGGCAGCTGTTTCCGCTGCAAGGCCGGGGCGGGCCGCTGTGGACGCTCAACGGCTTGCATCACGTCGCACTGCCCGCGCTGACGCTGGGGCTGATCTTCATCGGACCGGTGGCGCGGATGACCCGCACCGCCGTGGTGGAGGTGCTTGGCGCCGATTTCATCCGCACGGCCCGCGCCAAGGGTGCTTCGGAGTTCCGCGTCGTCACCAGGCATGCCTTGCGCACCGCCCTGATACCTGTGGTGACGCTGATCGGCCTGCAGATCGGCTCGCTGCTCGGCGGCGCGGTCATTGCCGAAACCATCTTCGGCTGGCCCGGCATCGGCCGACTGGCGGTCGGCTCCATCGTCTCCAGCGACTTTCCGATGGCCCAGGGCTGCATCCTTGTCCTCGCCTGCGGTTTCATCGTGGTCAATTTCGTCGTCGATGCACTCTACGGCCTGCTCGATCCCCGCATCCGGAGCAAGGTCCGATGAGCACAGACATCACCGCCCCCCAAACCGCCAATCCCGCCGGCATCGCACGGCCGCATCTGCTGCGGCGCCTGTCACGCGATCCGCTGGCGCTCATCGCGCTGATCTTTCTTGTCGCGATTGTCGTTGCAGCTCTGCTCGCACCCGTGCTGGCGCCGTTTGATCCCTACGACACAAATCTCAGGATGCGGCTGCGACCGCCCGGCGGCGACCATCTCCTGGGCACCGACACCCAGGGTCGGGATATGTTGACCCGCCTGCTCTACGGCGCCCGCACGACACTTGCGCTTGGCTTTGCAAGCATCGTCGTCGGCAGCCTGATCGGCACCAGCATCGGCCTGGCCGCCGCCTTCTATCGCCGGCTCGAGGGGCCGCTGATGCGGCTTGTCGACATCCTGCTGTCTTTTCCGTCGATCCTGTTTGGCCTCGCACTGGCAGCCATGCTTGGCGTTGGCATGGACAGCCTGGTGATTGCGCTCGGCCTGTCTGCCGCACCGCCCATCGCCCGCGTTGCCCGCGCCACCGCCGCCTCCGTGATGCAGGCGGAGTACATGGACGCCGGGCGCGTGATCGGCCTTTCAGACGGCGCCCTGATCCGGCGTTATCTGTTGCGCAACTGCGCCGCCCCTATCGTCGTCTACTGCTCGCTGCAATTCGGCGAGACGATCCTTCTCGCCGCAGCCCTTGGCTTCCTCGGCCTTGGATTGCAGCCCCCGACAGCGGAGCTCGGCAGCATCGCCGCCGAGGGGCGCAGTTTCATCTTCCTGGCACCGCATGTCTCGACCGCAGCCAGCCTGCTGATCTTCATGATCGTGCTTTCCTGCAACCTGCTGGGGGATGCGTTCCGCGACCTCACCGACCCGAAGCTGCAGCGATGACCCCAGATGTACCCCTTATCGAGGTCCGCGGCTTGCGGGTCGGCTTCCACACGTCAGGCGGCACGGTGGCTGCCGTCGACGACGTCGATTTCAGCGTCCGTACAGGCGAAACACTGGCGATTGTCGGCGAGTCGGGCTCGGGCAAGAGCGTCATGTCACTGTCGCTGCTGCGGCTGGTCCCCAGCGCCATCACATCAGGCGAGATCCTGTTTCATGGCGAAGACCTGCTGGCCAAGCCAGCCCATGCGATGCGCGACATTCGCGGCGGCCGCATCGGCATGATCTTCCAGGAGCCCAACACCTCGCTCAATCCGGTGCAGACGATCGGCGACCAGATCGTCGAGGCGATCCAGCTGCACGAGGCGGTCGGCAAGGCGGCAGCGCGCGCCCGGGCGGTTGAAGTGCTGGAACTGACCGGCATCCCCTCGCCCAAGGCCCGAATGAGGAGCTATCCGCACGAGCTCAGCGGCGGCATGCGCCAGCGCGCGATGATCGCCATGGCTCTGGCCTGCCGGCCCGAGTTGCTCATCGCCGACGAACCGACGACTGCGCTCGACGTCACCGTTCAGGCCCAGATTCTCGACCTGATGCGCGAGCTCAAGGCGAACAGCGGTGCGGCCATCATCCTGATCACCCATGATCTCGGCGTGGTTGCCGAGATGGCCGACCGCGTCGCTGTGATGTATGCCGGCCGCATCGTCGAGATCGCGCCGGTCACAGATCTCTTCGACGGTCCGGAGCACCCCTACACGATCGGCCTGCTCAGCTCGATGCCTTCAATTGACGGCGACAGCGATACGCTGACGCCGATCGAAGGCAGCATGCCCGACCCGCTGGCTTTGCCTGCCGGCTGCCGGTTTCAGCCGCGCTGCCCCTTCGCCATCAAGCGTTGCGCCGTCGAGGCTCCGCCACTCGAGACCGTCAGGCCGGGTCATTTGTCCGCTTGCTGGCGCGCACCTCTCCTGGAAACCCTGACCCGGGGAGGACAACAATGACGTCGCCCAACAATGCCACGCTTCTGCAAGTCGAAGGGCTGAGCAAGAAATTCAGCGTCGCCGGTAGATGGCCATGGCAAAAGCGAACGTTGAGCGCGGTCAACGACATCAGCTTTAGCATTGCCCCAGGCGAAACCCTGTCGCTGGTTGGCGAAAGCGGCTGCGGCAAGTCGACCGCCGGGCGCATGCTGGTCGGGCTGACCGCGCCGAGCGCAGGCCGCATCCTGTTTGAAGGCCAGGACCTGTCCGGCCAGACCGCCAGCCAACAGCGCGCCATGCGCCGCCGTATCCAGCTGATCTTCCAGGACCCCTACGGCTCACTCAACCCGCGCATGACCGTCGGCGAGCTGATCGCCGAGCCTGCGCTCCTGCATGGGCTGGCCGACCGCCGCAGCGCAAATGACAGGGTCGCCGAACTGCTCGGTCTCGTTGGCCTGGCAAAACGGCATGCCGGGCGCTATCCGCATGAATTCTCCGGCGGGCAGCGCCAGCGCATCGGCATCGCCCGCGCGCTTGCTGTCGAACCCAGGCTGATCGTCTGCGACGAGCCCGTCTCCGCGCTCGACGTCTCGGTTCAGGCACAGATCGTCAACTTGCTGCAAAGCCTTCAGGATCGCCTGGGCCTGAGCTATCTGTTCATTTCCCACGGCCTGTCCGTCGTCCGCCATATCAGCCATCGCGTTGCGGTGATGTATCTCGGCAATATCGTCGAGATCGGGCCGAAGGCGGCGATCTTCGACCAGCCGTCGCACCCCTACACCAGAGCGCTTCTCGCCGCCGCACCCGTGCCGCGGCCGGGTGCGCGCCAGGCCAGCGTTGCGCTGGCCGGCGACATGCCAAGTCCGCTCGATCCACCTTCGGGGTGTCGCTTCCACCCAAGGTGTCCGTTTGCGATCGAGCGCTGCCGACGGGAAATCCCGGCCCTTACACCTGGCGGTGACGGGCGGCTGGTGGCTTGCCACCGCTGGCAGGAGATCCCCGCCTTTCAGGCGAACGCACCTGGCGCACAACACGCGCCGAAAACAACCCGGCTGCTCGCGCTCTATCGCCAGGCCGCCGCCAATTCCAACTCCCGCATGAGCAGCAACTGAAGATGTCGACGCAAATCTGGACACGGCTGGACTATGAACGATCGGGCAAGCAGATCGGCAACCTGCATTTCCCACACTCGGTTCATCGCTCCGCTTATGGCACGATCACCATCCCGGTCGGGGTCGTCGCGGGCGGCAAGGGCCCGACGATGCTGCTCACCGCCGGCACCCATGGCGATGAATATGAAGGCCAGATCGCGCTGACAAAGCTTTTGCGGAGCATAGATCCCGCCTCGATCAACGGACGGTTGATCGTCCTGCCGATGCTCAATGCGCCGGCAGCCCTTGCCGGCAGCCGTGTGTCCCCGCTCGACGGCGGCAATCTCAACCGCGCCTATCCGGGCGATCCCCTGGGCGGACCGACAGCGGCCATCGCCGATTATGTCAGCTCCGTGCTGCTGCCTCTTGCCGATTTCTATCAGGATTTCCATGCCGGCGGCTCGTCGCTGAACTATCTTCCGTTCGTTTCCACCCGCCGCAGCGGCGATCCGGACCTCGACAGCCGCGCTTTGGCAGCCGCGCGGGCCTTCGGCGCCCCGCACCTGCAGGTCTGGGGCTACAGTCCCGATCCCCGGCTCTCGACCTCGGAGTCGAATCGTCAGGGCATCATCTCGCTTGGCGGTGAGTTCGGCGGCGGCGGTACGGTGTCGCGGCAGGGCCTGGCACTGATCGAAAACGGCATCCAGCGCCTGCTCGTCCACTTTGGCATGGTCGAGCAGACATCGGTCGAACCCTCGCCTCCGGCCATCGAGTTCGAGGTGCTTGGTCGCGATTATTATGTCTATGCAACCGAGGACGGCGTGTTCGAGCCCCTGACCGATCTCGGAGACCGCATCGAGGCAGGCGCGCTCTGCGGCATGATCCATGCGGTGGACGATCCGGCGCGCCCTGCCACACCTCAGCATTTCGATATTTCCGGCATCGTCGTGTGCCAGCGGCACCCCTCGCTGGTCGTGCGCGGCGATTGCCTGGCCCATCTCGCAACACCAAGGATCTGACATGGCCGAGCCCATCAACGTCACGCAACTTCTCGATGGCCACGAAGCACCGCTTGGGCTGCCGGCTGCCATGGCGGAGCACCTTGCGGCAATCCAGTCGGCGCGCGGCCGCATCGTTTTCATTGCGCGCCGGGGTGATGCCATCGTCGGACTGTTGATCGGGCGCCGGCGGCGCACGGCACTGATGCTGCGGATCTCGCATTTCTGGGTCGACGCCAATGATATCGACCGCAACGCCGTCGGCATCGAACTGGTATCGGCATTGGAGCAGTTGTCCCTCGACAGCGATATCCTGAGCTGGCGCATCGCGGCAGACACACGAGAAAACGACGTCCCCACAAGCTTGAGAGCGCTTGCAGGCATCGCTGCGGCGTGGCCTGGCTCGACATATACGGAGCGCCGACTGCGGAACGACGGGCCAACGGCAAACTCCACGACGCCGATCTACACCCAGACAACCGGATTCACCTGTGGCTCCGCCTCGCTGATGATGGCTTTTGCCGGCCTCGATCCTTCGTCCGCCATGGACCGCCTTCTGGAACTAACGATGTGGCGCGAGGCGACAACCGTGGTGTCGATGGACGGCCCCGGCGGCTGCGACCCCTACGGCCTGGCTCTTGCCGCGACATCGCGAGGTTATGCGGTGAAGGTGTTCATGAGCACGTCCGAGGCGATCCTCATCGATCGCGGCAACACGGAAGCCAAGCGCGACCTGATGAAGTTCGTCCAGGCCGACTTCAAGACCCGCGTGCTCGACGCCGGCATCGAGGTCGAGTCGCGCGCTTTCACCATCGCCGAACTGCGCGACGCCGTGGCCGCCGGCTCGATCGCCGTGGTCCTGATCGACCAAAGGGAGACGCATGGCCGCACCGCCCCGCATTGGGTTGTCGCCCATGCCGTGAGCGAGGACCATTTCCTCGTCAACGACCCATGGTTCGAGGTCGATGCGCTCGAAAACGCCACCGATGTCGTCGACCTGCCAATCCGCGATGCCATGTTCGATCGCATGGCCTGGTACGGAGAACCGGCCTATCGCGCGGCGCTGATCATCGGGCCGCAGGCAGCTTGACGCCTTGCCGCCGGAAACGGCGGCTCTGGCCGTGAATCGTTCACAGGCGACGCACGCGTATCGAAGCCTCAGCTTGCGGGCCGGGCGTTGCCGCCACCCGGGAAAGACTGGCGGTCAAGTGCCAGTTCCAAGACGTTCCGAACGATGTCGACCAACGGATCGGGCTTCGAAGGACGCTTGTCGGGGCCGAATGCAAGTCCAATGACGGCACTTTGGCCTCTCACCGTTACCATGGGAGAGCAAACGCAGCGGAACGTCGGTATACAAACGACTGAACGGGGCTATCCCTGCCATTGCCCTTTCATGGCGGTAGTTCGATTCCCCTTGGGCGTCCAGGTTTTCCAATCACTTACAGTTCAGTTGCAAGCCTGCCTCGTGGTGGCAGCATGGGCTTTGCCGTAACTTGCCAGCGGTCGGCCGCGACATGCGATTCGTCAAAGCCACCCAACCAGATGTGACACGATGCAAGCCACGAGAATCACGATCGCTCTTCTCGCCTGCCTGACCGTATCGGCCTGCGGCATGGCGAAAGCGGCGCGAACCACCGGACAGACATTCGACAAATACGGCTGCCTGGCACGGGACTTCAAAGGCCAAGCACCTTGCGATCCCGCTGACACTGCCGCGCCCAAGCCGTGAACATGATACGGCTCCCCTTTACGGCGCCGCTTTGACAACCTACTCCGGCTGGAAACATCGACGCGACAGCGGAAGGAAGCTCCATGTAAGCGCGGCACGCTGGTCAAGAACATCCGCTTGACCGGCAACGCCGGCGAGATCGAATGCAACACCAAACAGGTCAAAGGGCTGGTGCTGAAAACCGAATTTCTGAAGAAGGCGTAAGCCGCCAGCCAAGCTGTGCGGACATGCCTGCGTCAACGCGGTTTTAAGCTCTGGAGTCCAGACTCAGGCCATGTCTGGATTCGCCCTTCCCAAATTGAGATGGCTGGTGCTCGGCGCACTTGCTGCCGGCGGCTGGGCCATGACGCAGGACTTGCCCAGCAAGGCACGTTTCGACGATCGTCCGGCCAGGACGGCAAACAAGCCCAAGACAGAAACTGCCGCCCGCAAGGACGCGGCCGTCACGCGGCCGAAGGTCAATGTCGCGCCGCGCCCGCAAGTCGATGTGGCGCGCCCCAAGGCGGATATCGAGCCGCGCAAGCTGGCGACCGCTGCCAAACCCAAAACCGACGTTTCGCCCCCGAAGGTTGCAGTTGCAACACCTGCGGCCAGAGAACGGGCTCCGCGCAAGCCAGCGGCGGAGATCGAAACGGCCTCGATTGCGCGACCCCCGACGCCGTTGCCGCGCCCGAAGTCAATCATCGGGGAAGCGGCAACGAAATCCGGGAACTCCAGCGCTGCTTCCCTCAACGTGCTCTACACAAGCACGTCAGTCTATCTGCGCCAGCGTCCGAGCGTTTCCGCGCCCGTTACCTCGAGCCTCAAGCAGGGCGAGAGCGTCAGGGTGTTCGCACGCGACGGCAAATGGACGCTGGTTTCGGCCTCGGGGCGCAAGGGCTGGGTGCATGGCGACCTGCTGCGGCCGGCCGACCCTGCCGCCCCTCGCCCCAAACAGACGCTCGGCCACGCCGTCAATGGTGCCACGCCGGGCTGAGCTGCTCAAATTCGCCACTGAAACGGCTGATATCGCGCTCGATTGGGCTTTGCGGGTTGAAACCGGACGCATCCGGTGCCAAATCTGCGGCTCGTCCCGTACGTCGTTGCGGGCACTCCAGACATATCCGGCAGAGGTCAATGGTCAGCTATCTCGACGCCGCCACGGCGCCACTCAGGAACACCGGCCAGATCCGTCTTTACGGCACGGAGGCTTTTGAAGGCATGCGCAAGGCGTGCCAGCTCACCGCCAGCTGTCTCGACGAACTGGTCGACCGCGTCGCGCCAGGGGTTACAACCGACGCCATCGACCGTTTTGTCTTCGAGTTCGGCATGGATCACGGCGCTCTGCCGGCGACGCTGAACTACCGCGGCTACACCAAGTCGTCCTGTACCTCGATCAACCATGTCGTCTGCCACGGCATTCCCGACAACAAGCCGCTCAAGGACGGCGACGTCGTCAACATCGACGTCACCTACATCCTTGACGGTTGGCACGGCGATTCAAGCCGCATGTACCCGGTGGGCACCATCAAGCGCGCCGCCGAGCGCCTGCTGGAAGTCACCCATGAGTGCCTGATGCGCGGCATCGCCGCCGTCCGCCCGGGCGCACGCACAGGGGCTATCGGCGCCGCCATCCAGACTTATGCCGAAGCCGAGCGCTGCTCGGTTGTTCGCGATTTCTGCGGCCATGGCGTCGGCGCGCTGTTCCACGATGCACCAAACATCCTGCACTACGGCAACGTCAACGAAGGCGTGGAGATGCGCCAGGGCATGATCTTCACCATCGAGCCGATGATCAATCTCGGCCGCCCGCATGTGAAGGTGTTGTCCGACGGCTGGACGGCGGTCACCCGCGACCGCTCGCTCTCGGCCCAGTACGAACACACTGTCGGCGTGACGGCGACCGGCTGCGAAATCTTCACGCTGTCGCCCAAGGGCCTCGACCGGCCGGGCCTGCCCGCATAATATCGCTTCGCCGGCTCTAATGCCGGCGGGGGCGACATACTGGGCATGGCGAGCGACGAGCACGACGAGCGCGGTTTCTTTGGCGAGCGGCCACCGTCGCCGATCAAGCGCGAAGCCGCGCAGGAAAAACCCCATTATCTCGGCCATCGCGAGCGACTGCGCGAGCGATTTTCGGCGGCCGGCGGCGACAATCTTGCCGACTACGAACTGCTCGAGCTTCTGCTATTTAGGCTTATCCCGCGTTCCGACACCAAGCCGGCGGCCAAGGCCCTGCTTGCCCGCTTCGGCACGCTGGCCGAAGTGCTTGGCGCACCCGTCAACCTGCTGCAGGAAGTCAAAGGCGTCGGGCCGGCCGTCGCACTCGACCTCAAGGTCATCACAGCAGCGGCGAGACGCATGGCGCGTGGCGAAATCAGCGGCCGCGAAGTTCTGTCGTCATGGAACCAGGTGCTCGATTATTGCCGGGCGGCTATGGCCTTCGAAGAACGCGAGCACTTCCGCATCCTGTTCCTCGACAAGAAGAACGTCCTGATTGCCGACGAGGTACAGCAGACCGGCACCGTCGACCACACGCCAGTCTACCCACGCGAAGTCATCAAGCGCGCGCTGGAGCTATCGGCGACCGCCATTATCCTGGTGCACAATCACCCATCCGGCGACCCTACGCCCTCGCGCGCCGATATTGACATGACCAAAACGATCATCGACATCGCCAAGCCGCTCGGCATCTCGGTGCACGACCACATCATCATCGGCAAGAATGGCTTTGCCAGCATGAAGGGCCTGCTGCTGATCTAGCGGCGGCCGGAGGCAGCTGCCATCCAGAATCAAAAAGGCCGCCGGATCAACCAGCGGCCTTTTCGTTTCATCTCGGCAGAGCCTGCTTATTCAGCGTCGGCTTCCTTGGCCTTCTTCTTCGGAGCGGCCTTCTTCTTGGGCTCTTCGCCCTCGGCCTTGTCAGCCTTGTCGGCCTTCTTGGCCGAAGCCTTCTTGGCCGGCTTTTCCGAAGCCTCGTCCTCGTCGTCGGCGAGCAGCTCTTCCTTGGTCACCTTCTTGTCGGTGACGGTGATCTGCGACAGCAGGTGATCGACGACCTTTTCTTCGAACAGCGGCGCGCGCAGGTTGACCAGCGCCGACGGGTTGTTGCGGTAGAAGTCGAACACTTCCTGCTGCTGGTTGCCCGGGTAGCGGCGAACCGTGTCGAACAGGCCGCGCTGCAACTCTTCGTCGGAAACCGTCACGCCGGCCTTTTCGCCGATCTCGGCGAGAACCAGACCGAGGCGCACGCGACGCTCGGCCAGGCGCTGGTATTCGGCGCGGGCTTCTTCCTCGGTCGTCTCTTCGTCGGCGAAGGTGCGGCCGGCGATCTCGAGATCGCGGGTCACCTGGCTCCAGATGTTGCCGAATTCGGCTTCGACGAGCTTGGAAGGCGCTTCGAACTGATACGAACCGTCGAGCTGGTCGAGTAGCTGGCGCTTGACCTTCTGGCGCGTCATGGCGCCGAACTGGTTCTCGATCTGGCCGCGAACGATGTCACGCAGCTTCTCGAGCGACTCGAGGCCGAGGTTCTTCGCGGTCTCGTCGTTGACCTCGAGCTTGCCGGGGGCAGCAACTTCCTTGACGGTGACGTCGAAGGTGGCTTCCTTGCCGGCCAGATGTCCGGCCTGGTAATTCTCCGGGAAGGTCACGGTGACGAGCTTCTCGTCGCCGGCCTTGGCACCAATCAGCTGGTCCTCGAAGCCGGGGATGAACTCCTTCGAGCCGAGCACCAGCGGCTGGTCGCCGCCCGTACCGCCGTCGAAGGCAACGCCGTCGATCTTGCCGACATAGTCGATGGTGACGCGGTCACCTTCAGCGGCCTTGCCGGTCTTCGGCTCATAGGTACGCGCCGATTCGGCAACGCGGTTAACCTGCTCGTCGATCTCGCTTTCCGGAACGTCGTAGACCGGGCGCAACACCTTGATGTCGGTGAAGTCCTTGATCTCGATTGCCGGAATGACTTCGTAGCTCAGCGAGAACTCGAAATCGGCGCCGCCGGCGAGAATCTTCTCGGCTTCCTTCTCGTCCTCGGTCATCACCACGTCGGGCTGCATGGCAGCCTTTTCGCCGCGCTCGGCGATGATCGTACGGGTCGAGTCGGTAAGGATCTCGTTGACGACTTCGGCCATGAACGACTTGCCGTACATCTTGCGCATGTGCTGCATCGGCACCTTGCCAGGACGGAAGCCGTTGATGCGGACCTTGTCCTTGGCAGCCGAAAGCCGCTTCTCGAGACGGGCTTCCATGTCGCCGGCAGGAACCGAGACCTTGATCTCGCGCTTGAGGCCGGAGTTGAGCGTTTCGGTGACCTGCATCATCAAACCTTTGTTTTCACGTATGGCGCGGCGTAGACGGCGTCCTGCCGTTCAGCCTGCCGGAATTCGTTTGCCGGGGGTGGCTTCAAGTTCGCAAATCGGTGCCAGGTCCGCCATTTGCGGTCCGTTTGGTTCCGCCGTCTTCCGAAAGCTCGATAAGTTATTGTTTTTCCGACTTCTTATCGCGTCCTTCAGAGACGGTCCTTTGCGTCCCATCCTATTTGACAGGCCTTTTGTCACAGGCGGGGCCAATTTTCAACTATCTTCGCGGTTTCTCCCGGCTGGGGTCGTTTCGGCTCCGAGATTGACAGAATGATGGCGGCATGGGATTGGCGTTCGCATGCGGATGTGGCGGAACTGGTAGACGCCCTGGATTTAGGTTCCTCCCGCGAGAGACCCCGATAACGTAGCGAATAATCTCAGGCACTTAGCGTTGCTTGGGATTTTTTATGTGCCAAATCTCCACGGAAACGGAGACACTGCGCTTTCGTTGTGCCATGTCACAGCGTGGCGAATACGGAGAACCCCATGGATTACAAGGAAGAAATGCGGCTGCACTATTACCGGGAGGCTGTCACGGCCTTCCCCGAGGCCGGACCCTGGGGCGTCAAGGTGACGCTGCGCTGGGGACCTATGGACCTGTGGGAGCCTGACGACGATAGCCGACTAGAGGCCGTGTTCTACGAGTTCACCGTCCACGGGAAGCGCCTTCGCATCTCCCGGCGATACAACATGCGACTAGTCGACGCTGTGAAGCAGGGCCTGATGGGTCTCCTATACCCCCGGCCCGTTTAGCCCTGCTCAAATCTCTCCGATACCGCAGATTTCCTGCTGTCGAAGAGTTTGGTCCTACTACAGCACATCGAAAGCCCAACCGAAGCGAGACCTGATGAACGACCATCTCTATCTCGAACAACTCAAGCTGGAGGAGGAGGCCCGAGGGCTGACCATCCAGAGGTTCCATAAGGATCACCTTAAGGGAACCCTAGAGGAAACCTTTAGTGAGACCTTCCTTGGTTCTCACCTAGTGAAGAATTACCTGATGCCCTTCACCAAGGGTATCCAAGGGTGGCTTGAGGAAGCCAACAGCGGACGAGCCGGTCGCAAGAACATCGCGGCCAAGCACCTCTCCTCTGTCGATCCGGCCCTCGCCGCCTTCCTGATGCTCAAAGCGATCATCAACAAGGTCCCGATCTTCCACCAGGGTCAGCCCTGCAGTTTCACCAGCCTCGCCCTTTACGGTGCTGGCCTGATCCACGACGAGCTTCGGCTCCGTGAGTTCGATGCCGAGCATCCCAAGTGGTCCCAGCGTGTCCACGGCGACTTCAACAAGCGTGAACTGACCCGCGAGAAGCGGGAGGAGTACATGCAGCAGGTGTTCGCCAAGGCCGAGATGGACTGGTCCGTCTGGACAAAGACCGAACTGGTCCACATCGGTACGGCCCTCCTGGATATCTTCAGGGCAACCACGGGTGACATTGAGGTCACCACGACCGGCTCGGGCAAGGCCATGCGAACCGTGGTCCTCCCGAGCGAGGCCCTAACGCAGATCGTCGAGCAGAACGCTTCGCACTGCGAGGCCCTGTTCACGACCTACTTCCCGACCGTCATCGAGCCTCTCGACTGGACCCCGGAGAACCTGAGCAAGGGCGGCTACCACAGCCACCACGTCTCACCGTATCCGCTCGTCAAGGGCTCCAAGAAGAATTACCGCCTGACCCTCAAGCGCCTAGCGCAAGAAGGCCGCATCGACCGTGTCCTCCAGTCCGTCAATGCACTTCAGCGCTCCCGTTGGTCCGTGAACGTCCGTGTCCTCGACGCAATCGAGTACGTGTACGCCATGAACGTCCCCTGCGGGAAACTCCCCAGGGCCGACAACAAGAAGCCGGACCCCGCACCGGCAGCGCTTGAGGGTCTCGAACCAGACCACCCCAAGGTGAAGGAGTACCGCACGTACTGCTTCAAAATCCACGAACACAACCGCCGAGTGATCGGCAAGCGCGTGATGGCCGCCCGTGCATTCCAGGTGGCCCGAAGGATGTCGAAGTATGAAACGATCTACTTCCCGCATGACCTCGACAGCCGGGGCCGGGCGTACCCGAGGCCGAGCGGCTTCCACCCGCAAGGACCCGACTACGTCAAAGGCCTACTTCTGTTTGCGAAAGGGAAACCCCTCACGCAGACTGGCGTTAGATGGCTGGCAATCCACGGTGCTAACTGTTGGGGGGCGGACAAGCTTCCTATGGACGAACGCGAGGACTGGGGTCATGCGCATCTCGACCTCGCCAGACGTGTGGCCCGAAACCCCCGGGAAAATCTTGAATGGACGAAAGCTGATAACCCTTGCCAGTTCCTAGCATGGTGCTTCGACTGGGCTGAGGCTCACGCCGGTCCCTATCCCGAACACCACGTCTGCAAACTGCACGTCGACCTCGACGCAACCTGCTCGGGTCTTCAGCACTTCTCCGCCATGCTCCGCGATGCGGTCGGCGGCTTCCACGTCAACATGACCCCGAACAACGTCCGCCAGGATGTCTACGGGGCGGTCGCCAAGGAAGCCCTGCTCCTCATGCAGAACGACACCAACAGCGCCGAGGTCATCGAGACCAAGAACGCCGAGGGTCAGGTAGCACACTCCTACCGACTGGCCGACCTAGCCGGTGCCTGGGTGAACTTCGGGGTAACCCGCAGCATCACCAAGCGCCCCGTCATGGTGAAGCCCTATTCCGGCACCCGTGCCTCCTGCGGCCAGTATGTGGCCGAGGCGGTCGACGAGGCTCTGGAGGATGGCGTGGTCATGCCGTGGCCGAGCAAGGAGATGTGGACCTTCAAGATGTATGGTGCCGACATGGTCTGGAAGGCGATCCCCAAGGTCGTCGTCGCAGCCGATGGTGCCATGCAGTGGCTCCGCAAGGTGTCCTCGCTGGTCGGCAAGTCCCAACCAACCGAACGCCGTGTCGAATGGACGACCCCCCTGGGGTTCCCTGTCCACCAGTACAAGTTCGACACCAAGTCCCGCCAGATCAAGACGTTCTTCGACGGCAAGATTTTCAAGCCGAGCATTACCGAAGACCTCGACAAGCTGGACCCTCGGCAGATGGGCTCGTCCATCCCGCCATCCTTTGTTCACTCGCTGGACGGCTGTCACCTTCAGGCAACCGTCAGCCGAGCCGTAGACGAAGGCATCACCGACTTCGCCGCTGTCCATGACAGCTTCGGGGTCCATGCGTGTGATGTCGAACGCTTTGCGGTCATCATCCGAGAGGCATTCGTGGAAATGTACGAGACCCACGATGTTCTCTCCGAGTTCTACGAGACGGCCCTGCCGATGATCTCCGAAGAACTCCGGGAGGAAATCCCTCCTATACCCGCCAGGGGAACCCTCGACCTCCGAGGCATTCTCCAAAACCCCTTCTTTTTCTCCTAATCTCCACGTTAACGAGGACTCCACGATATGAAGATCACCACGAAGATGGAAGAAATTCGCTCCAAGTCGAACTACATTCCGGCATCGGTTCACTACTCCCGCCGCGCGTTCGACAAGCAGTTCGAGATCGTCGCCCGTGTCACCGACCGCACGATGGATGAACTCGGCGTCAACATCGGCGGCGAAGTCTGCCTCGATGTCCAGCGCAACCGGCAGGACGCCCTGGCCGCCGTGCGCTTCTTCCGCCACCAGAAGGAAATCTGATCATGCAGCGAGGAATACGCTGTCGTGGCTGCGGTGAGCGTTTTTACGCCTCCGTGGACCCCAAGGGCAAAGCCCCGGTCGAGTGCCAGAACTGCACAGGGTCCCACAACCCTATCCCGCAGATGGTCGCCGACGAGAAGGCAATCACCGAAGTGAACAAGCCGGTCAAGGGCAAGGCCCAGACCGTCGACCCCCGAAACCCCGGCACCCCGAAGGACGCCTGATCCATGCTGAACGCCTCCAACTTTTCCCGAAATTTCCACGTTAACGCAGCGAAACTGTCGGTCTTGGCCCCCACCCAGGGTAACCGCAAGTCTCGCCGGTATGCTCTCGCGGTGGCCCGTCAGGCCATCCACGGGGGAGAGGTTCTCGACCGGTTCAACGACACCCAAGTCGATGGCTCGATCCATCCCACCAAGGGTTGGCGCGGGGTGAGCCCCAAGCGGTCCATCGCAGCCACCATCGCCAACATGATGAAGCTCGGCTTCTCGTCGACGAACCTCGAAAGCAAGGAGGCCCTGCAGGATGCCTAAGGAAATCAAAGGCGAACTCTGGTGGTCGGATGTCGAAATCAACGACTACCTGGACAACCCCAAGAACGCCATCGCCCACGTCGACGACCCCGCTGACGTGATGGCCACCCTCGGTGAGCAACTGCGCACCGACCACCTCGTGGAAGACGGTTTCCGCGAGGCCCTCACCAACGACACGTTCCTCTTCGACGAGTTCGAAGAAGGCGACTATCACGAAACACTGGACCTCTGCGATATCGTAGAGGCAGTGGGAAAAGGCCACATCCTTTATGTCTAAGTCTGAACTGATCACTCTCCCGAAGGGCGAGGCAGTTTATCCGGCGCTGAGCCGTCCTGATACCAAGTTCAACGACCTCGGCACCTACAAGGCGAATGTCCGCCTGAAGGTCGACGAGGCCCTCCCGACCATCAAGAAAATCCAGACGATTGCCAAGGCCCACCTGGGCAAGGCGATGCCAGCGAAGGACAACAAGGTCTGGAAGTACGAGACGGACGAGGACGGCAACGAGACCGGCTTCGTGGTCTTCACCATCAAGGTGAACAACAAGCTGTCGAAGAAGACGGGCAAGGTCTGGGATCGCCGCCCTCTGGTGATCGACGGCAAGAAGAAGGAAATTCCTGCAGACGTGAACGTTTGGGGTGGCTCTGTCATCCGCGTCCAGGTCGAGGTCTATCCCTACAACCTCCCGAACAAGGGCATCAATCTCCAGCCGACTATCGTCCAGGTCATCGAACTGGTGACGGGCGGCGGCAAGGGTGACACCTCCGCGTTCGACGAGGAAGACGGTTACGAAGGCGAGGAAGGCAGCGATGCCGACACCTCGGGTTTCGACAGTGAGGGCGACGGGTCGGCTGACGACTCGGACGTGGATTACTGACCTAAACCGCTACCGCTCAGGTTTGGAGCGAGACATGGCTCGACAGCTTCGGCTGTCGGGCTGTGAGTTCGGGTTCGAGGTCGACAAGATCGACTACGTCAAACCCGCGAAAAAGGCCAAGTACAACCCGGATTTCCACACCCTGAAAAAGCGGGATGGCACCAAGTTGTACATTGAGGGGAAGGGCCGTTTCCTCACTGAAGACCGACAGAAACACCTCTTGATCCGGCAGCAACATCCTGAGCTTGACATCCGCTTCGTGTTCCAAAACGCGAGGGCGAAGATCAGCAAAACCTCGACCACCACCTACGCAAAGTGGTGCGAGGACAAGGGCTTCCTGTACGCGGACAAGGGCATCATTCCCAAGGAATGGCTGGCCGAATGCATCCCGACGAAATCATCCGCTTCGCCAAGCAAGAGCTTGCCGACGAGGCCTTCAAGGCCGCCGTCGCGGAAGCAAAGCAGCGGATACTGAAACAGCAAGCGAGGCCGTGGTGGCAGCGCCTGTTCCCCTACACCCTGAAGATTGAACGGAGATCGTGAACCATGTTTGACATCAAAGCAGTCGAGGCGGAAGCCAAGAAGGAACTGAACGAGGAACGGACGAAGGCCGCCAAGGCCAAGCTCAAGGCCGCGCTGAAGCGCATCGAAGACGCCCGGGCGATCCTCAGGAACGCCGAGGACGAGTACGCGGTGATCCTCCGGGACATCACCAAGTGAGGTTCGACGACCACTATCTGAGGTCCCAGCCGGTTACCCTTCACTGGGCTGGCTGGACCACTGATACCTTCCGGCTCCAACAGGCCGGTTGGTCCCTCAGTGCCCAGCAGGACCCCTACCGGAACCAGATGTCCATCGCCCTCCGCAATGAACGGGCAGGGATCGCCGGGATCACCGGAGCCGTCGACTGGCACTTCATGGGACACGCCGGGGACCCCTTCGGTGGTCGCACCCGCCTCCCCGACCTCCCAGTACGCCTCATGGCTCGCCAGATCGAAGTGATGCACACCATGGGCAACCACTGGGACAACTTCGCTGCCATCGACGCCCAGCCGCAGATGTACCAGCAGGAACGCCGCCGCCTGGAGGACTTCGTCCACTTCGCCCCGGCCCATACCCGCACCCAACAGCTGATCGTCCCTGAGGACACCGTCGACGACCTGATGGCTCGCATCATCGAGATGCAGCAGGGCCCCAGGATCGAGCGCATCCGGCAGGAGATCGCCGAGGGCGAGAAGGTGCGCTTCACCGACCGCCAGAAATTCCACGCCCAGATCATCAGCCTCGCGGCTTAACCAGGAGATTTCCATGAACGTCGAACAGTTTGATGCGGCCATCAACAAGGCAGTCGATGCCTTCATTGACGAGGTCGTGATCCTCAAGGGGAAACTTGAGGGTGCCATTGATTTGGCCTGTCAGGACGCCGCAGCCCACAACCTCCCAGAACATCTCTGCATCGCGTCAATCGCGGCGGGAATGAAGCGCATGGAGGTCCTCAATGGTTGATAAGCCTGTCGCCCACCGAGAGGATGGCTCACCCGTCTTCGACAACACGCCGACCGTGGTGATCGTCCTGGTTCCCCTGGAAAACAGCCGACGCCTACTAGCGGTTCTCCGAGGCAACAACCCCGGCAGGGGCCTCGTGGGTCTCCCTGGAGGTTACCAGATGCGCGGCGAAAGCTGGCAGGAAGCTGGTGCCCGGGAGGTCTTCGAAGAGACCGGATACCGCATCTACCCCGGTAGCCTGAAGCAGATCGGCCCTGTCGTCACGGACGAGTACGGGAACAACCTGATCATCGCCCAGCACAGCAGCCCTCCTGCCTCCTACGAGCCAAAGACCCTACCCGACCCCGAGACCATCATGGTCCTTGGTCTGACCGAGGTTGGCCCCGAGAGCCACTGGGCGTTCCCCCGGCACTACGACGCCGCCGTCCGCTTTTTCATCTGATCCCCACGATAACGGAGTTTCCACGATGTTCACCAAATCTGTTTCCTCGATCACTGCCAAGCTCAACAAGATGGTTCGCCAGCTACACGCCCACGCCGACGCCATGGAAATGAAGGCGGCGGTTCTGGAGGACGAACTCGACCGCCTGGCGAAGGATCGCTACGGCGCAATCGACGAGCGCACCAAGGCCCTGCGAGCCGCCGAGAAGATCGCCGCATTGGTGGAATGAGCTTCAACGACCACACGAACGACAGCCTCCCCTCGGACCTCAAGGTCACCCTCAGGGGAGGCGAAATCATCCTGAAATTCCGCACCGCGACTGTCTACCTGAAGCCCGAAGGGGCCCGGGAGATGGCGCAAGCTATTCTTGAGGTAGTCCCACATGCAGTTCCAGCCGTTCCCTAAGCTCTCCCGCCTGTCCACCTCGTGCATCATCACCGAGAAGCTCGACGGCACCAACGCCCAGATCGTGATCTCCGAGGCCACCTCGGAAGACATGGACATGACCAACGAGACCATTGCGGTCGTCAACGGTCTGGCCCTTCGTGCCGGTTCCCGCAGCCGCTGGATCACCCCCGGCAAGGCCACGGACAACTACGGTTTCGCCGCCTGGGCCGAACGCAACGCTCCTGAACTCGCCAAGCTCGGCCTCGGCCAGCACTTCGGTGAATGGTACGGCCACGGCATCCAGCGCGGCTACGGCCTGGGCGAACGCCACTTCGCTCTGTTCAACAGCGAGCGCTGGGGTCCCCACAACCCACAGACACCGAACTGCGTCCAGGTCGTCCCCGTCCTGCACAAGGGCGCGTTCTCCGACGCCGACATTGAGGAAGCCATGTGCGACCTCAGGATGAACGGCTCGCGGATGGTCGACGGCTTCATGAACCCCGAGGGCATCGTGGTCTACGTCCACAGCGCTCGCTCCCTGTTCAAGAAGACGTTCGAATACGACCTCGGCAAGTGGCAGGAAGCGGCTTGAGCGAAGTCGCGATCCGAACCCACCAACCTTGCGACGACTGCGGAAGCTCCGACGCCCTGGCGATCTACTCGGACCACACCTTCTGCCACTCATGCCGAACCCGTAGGAACACCGACGAAGTGGAGAGCATCGACGACGAGGCTCCGAGGACTGCTGGGTCCTCGGCCCTCCTGCGGGGGTCCTATACCGCCCTCGGCAAACGCAGGATCACTGAAGAGACCTGTCGGTTCTGGTCCTACATCCAGGCCGACTACTACGGGAACCCCCGTCAGATTGCCCAGTATCTCTCCGACGACCGCGCTGTGGTCGCCCAGAAGATCAGGACGCCCGACAAGGAGTTCCCCTGGATCAACCACAAGGCCGTCAAGGGTCTCTACGGCCAATGGCTGTGGCGAGACGGCGGCAAGCAGGTGGTGGTCACCGAGGGCGAGATTGACGCGCTGTCAGTCTCCCAGACCCAGCAGAACAAGTGGCCTGTGGTCTCCCTGGTCAACGGCGCAGGTAACGCCGCCAAGGACATCACCAACTCCCTCGACTGGCTCCTAAAGTTCGAGAAGATCATCCTGTTCTTCGACAACGACGAGGCTGGCCGCAAGGCGGTCAACGAGGTCAAAAAGCTCCTGCCTCCGGGCAAGTGTTGGATCACCTGGGCCCCCGAGGGCTACAAGGATGCATCGGACCTACTCCAGGCCGGTATGTCGGCCAAGATTTCCGACGCCATCTGGGGTGCCAAGCAGTACCGCCCTGAGGGGATCGTCAGCGGCTCCAAGATCATCGAGCGGCTGAAGTCGAGACCCAAGGTCACCAGCTTCGCCTACCCCGAGATCATGGCCCTGCTGAACTTCATGACCGGTGGCGGCATCCGGTTCGGCGAGCTTGACACCTGGACCTCCGGTTCGGGCATGGGCAAGACGACGATCATCAAGACCCTCCAGCACCACTACTTCGAAACGACCCCGTTCAATCAGGCCCTCATCCACCTTGAGGAACCCCTGGAGGACACCGGAGACGATCTGATCGCCATCCGGGTCGGCAAGCGTTTCACAGTCGACGACCCCGACTTCAAGGACACCCCCGAGTACCAGAAGGCCGCCGAGGAGCTATTCCTCTCGACCGATGACCAGGGTGCCCCGAGGTTCCAGCTGTACGACGCCTTCGGCTCGATGGAGGACGACAGCCTCTATTCCGTCATCAGGTACCTCCACGCGATGGGGTGCCGCATCTTCTGGTTGGATCACTTGTCAATTCTCGTATCCGAAGCTCCCGGCGATGACGAACGTAAGCGTATCGACTCGATCATGCACAAGCTGAAGTCGCTCACCGTCGAACTCGACATCTACATCGGCCTGATCAGTCACCTGCGGAAACCCCCAGGCGGCGGCAAGTCGTTCGAGAACGGCGCTGTGCCCACCCTGGATGACCTCCGGGGTTCTGGTGGCATCAAGCAGTTGTCCAACGGCGTCTTCGCGATCTCCCGAGACCAACAGGCCGACAGCGACATCGCCAAGAACACGTCGACCGTCTCGGTCCTGAAGTGCCGCAAGACTGGCCGAACGGGCACCGCGGATTTTCTGCTGTTCGAAGACACGACTGGACGCCTCGTCAAGGGCGTCGACCCCAAATCCATTTCAACAGATGCCTTCGATAACGAAGACAACAACGGAGAATACTAATGACCCCACAAGAGTTCCGCGAACTCTGGCGCGAGGACGTCATGTCCCGCGTCCACCGCGACATCGACGACAGCTGGCGACACGGCAACAACGTCACCGAGGTCTACAAGGACGAACTGACGGGCCGCTTCTGGCGCGTCGGCTATCAGGTTTCCGGCGACGGCGAGTACCACGGCATCCGTGAGCTTGAGTTCGACGGCCCCGCCGAGGTCTTCCCACACACCAAGCTGGTGGCCGTGGTGGAGTACCACACGACGAAGCCCCTAAGCGGCGTTGTCCCCGGATGACGCCATCTTTGCCTTAGCCGAGCGGCTGGTCCTTGAGGCCACCGACGATCCCCGACTGATCCCCCAATACATCGAAGCAACGAAGACCGCCCGGGCCCTTGAGGGTGCCCCGGGGTGGAAAGGACGTACCCAAATGACGCAAGTCGAAAAGATACTGAAACACCTGAAGGCAAACGGCTCGATCACGCAGCGAGAGGCCTACCTGGACTATGGCATCCAGAGCTTCCATCGCCGCCTCACGGACCTTCGGGACCTCGGCTACCGGCTCCGGGGCGAAATGCGCAAGCACAAGACCACCGGCCAAGAATACACGCGATACTTCCTCGTGGATGGACCGCGATAATGGAAGCGATCCTCAAGAAGGTCCTCCTGGATTGCTTCGACGACGACATCGAGCGCGACATCGTTCGCAGCCTCTTCCGGGGCTTCGAAAAGGAACTGAACAAGGTCGTGCGGGAGTGGTCCCTTCGGCATGACAAGCTGGTCACCCAGGTCGATCAGCTGATCGCCGAGCGCGACTTCTTCAGGTCCCAGTTCGAGCAAGTCACCAAGACCGGCGAACACGCCGAGTGAAAGCTTCCCACAGCTTCTCGGAGGCTCTGGCCACTTTGGTCATCCTCCTACTGCTGGCGTTCGTGTTCACCACGATGCCCTCGATCCCCCGCTGATCGGAGACCCGATGGTCATCCTCGGTTTCGACATCGAGACCAACGGACTACTGCAAACTCTGACGAAAGTTCACTCCCTGGTCATCACGAATGTCGTGACCCGAGAGCGGACCTCCTACGCTGACCAGCCGGGTTACCGCCCGATTGCCGAAGGCGTTCGGCGCTTGATGGAAGCCGACCTGATCGTCGGCCACAACATCATCAAGTTCGACCTTCCGGCTCTCCAGAAGGTCTACCCGTGGTTCCAGTACGACGAAGAAAAGGTGTTCGACACCATCGTCGCCTCGCGCCTGATCTGGACGAACCTTGTCGACACCGACATGGCCAAGATCAGGGCCGGAAGGACCTCCCTGACCCCCAAGCTTGCCGGTTGGCACTCGCTTGAGGCCTGGGGTCACCGCTTAGGAAACTGGAAGGGCGACTTCTCGGAAGTCAGAGAGGCCCAGATCGTCGCGGAGTTGGGGCTTGATCCCCGGAAAGACGCCGCGAGGATTTCGGAACTCGTCTGGGCCGAATGGTCCGTCGAAATGCAGGACTACTGCGAGCAGGACGTTGATGTCACCCTCGACTTCTACGAACTGATCGTCTCGAAAAACTACAGCATCCAAGCGCTCGATCTGGAGCACCAGGTCTGCTTCGTCATCGCCGAGATGGAGCGCAATGGCTACCGTTTCGACACGGTCGCCGCCGAAGGGCTCCTTGCCCAGCTGTCGGGCAAACGTGCCGAGATGGAGGATAGCCTCCGCTCGATCTTTAAGCCCTGGTATGTCGCCGATGGTGGCCCTCGGGTCCCCAAGAAGCCCAACAAGAAAATGGGCTACTGCGGCGTCGAGGGTGAGCCCTACTACGAGGATCGCGTTGCCGGTTTCGACGACGAGGGTAACCCCATCGTCAAGCGGCGGAAGGTGACCCCGTTCGAGGGCTATCCCTACACCAAGATCAAGCTGCAGGTTTTCAACCCGAACAGCCGAGACCAAATCTCCGACCGGCTCACCAAGCTGCACGGCTGGAAGCCCAGGGAGTTCACACCCTCGGGGAAACCCAAGGTCGACGAAACGGTCCTCGGCGAACTCCCCTATCCCGAAGCGAAAGAACTCACCCGCTTCATGACGGTGCAGAAGCGCATCGGCCAGCTGGCTGAAGGCGACAACGCATGGCTTGCCAAGGTCGACCCCGATGGACGCATTCGCTGCAACATCACGACCAATGGTGCCGTCACTGGACGCGCCACGCACTCCAGCCCGAACCTCGCCCAGGTACCTGCCTGTGACGCAGAGTTTGGTCCTGAGTGCCGCACGTTGTTCACAGCGACCCCGGGCAAGACCAAGCAGCTGGGCTGCGACGTGTCCGGTCTCGAACTGCGAATGCTCGGCCACTTCATGGCGAAGCATGACGGTGGTGCCTATGCGAATGAAGTCATCAACGGCGACGTTCACACGGTCAACCAACACGCAGCTGGGCTCAGCACCCGTGGTCAGGCCAAGACCTTCATCTACGCCTTCCTCTACGGGGCTGGCGACGGGAAGATCGGGTCGATCATCGGCAAGGGTCGCATGGCCGGTCGAGCCATCAAGGCGAAGTTCTTCAAGAAGGTTCCGGCCCTCAAGAAGCTGATCGACGGCGTCAAGAAAGCCGCGAACTCCAAGGGGCACCTAAAGGGCCTCGACGGTCGTCTCCTGCACATCCGCAGTGACCACGCTGCCCTCAACACCCTCCTGCAATCCGCAGGTGCCCTGGTGTGTAAGCAGTGGATCGTCGAGTTCGTAAGGCTCCTTCGGGACCATGGGCTCTACCACAAGGTCCGCCTCGTCATCTGGGTCCACGACGAACTCCAAATGGAGATCGAGACCGACCTGGACGAGAGCTACGACACCGTCAACGACAAGGGCGAGACCGTCAGGGTCCACAAGTCCATCGTCGGCGACCTCTGCATCGAAGCCATCAGGATCGCTGGTGAGAAGCTGGGCATTCGTGTCCCGCTGACCGGCGAATTCAAAATCGGAAACAACTGGAAGGACTGCCACTAAATGGTTGATAACGTTGACATTCGTTACTACGCGATTTCCTCGAACGGCCGAATGCTCCTCCAGGCAGAGACCGACGAGGAGGCCCTGAACGCGGTGGAGGCGAGCTACTACCACCGCCGCACCGCTAAGAGGATCGTCAGGGAAACCCGTGAGACGATCCACCTGAGGGACCCCGCATGATGTTCAACGCCTTCGTCCCTTCTGCCTCGACGGGCTTGTCGGGATCACGCCAACAATATTAGGCGAGTCCTCCGGGATCGTGATCGGGCTGTCATAGCCATACAGGCGGAACGTGATCCGTCCGTCATCCCAAGTGTTCACGATCTCAACCTCGATTGTAATCCTGTCGCCGTGACGGATGTCTCTTGGCTTCTCGGCCATCTTCAGCCCCTTAATTCACCCACGGAACAACTTTGACCAAACTGCTGATCGACGGGGACATGATCGTCCACCGTTCCTGTATCGCTGTCGAGAAGGACACCCGCTTTCTCGACCGGTACCACATCCTGTTCTCGTCCTTTGAGGACGCATGGTTCGTCATGCAGGAGACCCTGGCTGACATCACTGATATCGCCGGGACTGATGACGTGGTCTTCGTGTTCTCCGCCGAGGAAAACTGGCGCAAGACCATTGTCGACCCTGAGTACAAGTCGAACCGAAAAGAGAGCCGCAAACCCCTGGCCTACTGGTCGGTGATCGAAGAGATCGAGCGGCAGTACCCGACCCACCGGTTGCCCCTTCTGGAAGCTGACGACACCCTCGGTATCATGCAGACATCTGCGGAGCCGGGGTCGACGTGCATCTGGACCCTCGACAAGGACCTCAAGCAAATCCCCGGTTTCCAGATCAGGGACGACGAAGTCATCGAGATCACCGAAGAGGAAGGCGACCGCTTCCACCTCTTCCAGATACTCGCGGGTGACCCCACGGACGGCTACCACGGCTGTCCCGGTGTGGGCAAAGAGACCGCCAACAAGGCGCTCGCCGACAAGATCAAGCTCTGGCCGACCGAACACGTTCTGAAGCGTGGTCCGCGCAAGGGCGAGACCGAAATCCGCTGGGAGGAAATCCCCTCGGAGACCCCCTGGAAGACCGTGCTGTCGTTCTATCGACGCGCTGGTCTCAAGCCGAAGGATGCCCTGCATCAGGCTCGGCTCGCCAAAATCCTCCGCGCCGAGGATTACGTGAATGGAGAAATCAAACTTTGGGAACCGAAGAAGTGAAGTGCCGCATCTGCGGTGCTGAGTTCGGCGAACTGTGCCGGAACCCAGGCGGCTGCGGGACACCCTTTCCGATCCGCCAGTCGTTCAACGACGCCCCCAAGCTCCCCGCCTTGGACACCCAGGTCGGCGGCAGTCACTACAAGGACATGGCGATCCAGCCGATGACCTATTCGATGGCTAATGGCCTCGACGCTTGTCAGCACACCATCGTCAAGTACGTCTCAAGGTTCCGCTCTAAGAATGGCATCGAAGACCTTGAAAAAGCTCGACATTGTCTTGACCTCCTGATCGAGTTCGAACGGGGCAAGGCTTGACCCGAAGCATCGATTGGGTCGCTCGACAGGCCGTCATGGCTTCCATGCTCTACTACGGATTGGCCGAGACGACAGTATCGGACGGCGAGTTCGATGAGTGGTGCAAGAGGCTCGCTGCCGAGTGGGATGATCTCGAACCCATACGCCAATGGCAGCTGGGGTCCCCTGCAGAAATCGCCGCCTCCGGGTTCCAGATCAAGGTAACGACCGCAGCCGCCGAGGCCGCGATCCGACACCTTCGATCCGTGCGCCCGGGCCTCCCTCCGGTCGTCATGACCCGAGGGGATGGCTGGAGGTGGGGCGAAGAACATCGCGTCAGATACCTCAACACCTACGAATTCATGTTCGATCCGCGCTGATGATTTAGGGGAGTGACTGAGGTTGCTCCCCTTTTTCATTAAGTCCTACTACAGAACACAACGAAGATCATGCAACAGATTTTCCAAACCGATCCCTCAGTTCCCCAAGTTACTCAGGAACTCCTAAGGTATCTCAAGGAGACCTTCCCTCTGGAGGGCTTCAAGAGCGTTCGAAACGAACAACAACTTTTCAGATACCAAGGGGCTCAGGAAGTCATCGACCATTTAGCCGGTATCTGCTCTCACCAAGACCAGGAAACGTAAATGTGTTTCGGAGACACCCCCGAGGTTGAAGCCCCGGCCCCACCGCCTGAGGTTCTGACCCAGGCCGCCCCGAAGAAGAAGACGGCGGTCGACGACAGCAAGACCAATCCGCTTGCCATTGGCACCAAGAAGTATCGGACCACAACTGGTCTCGGCACTAACCTCGGTATCCCTAAGGCCCCTAGCGGCATCTCAGTCTAACCCCCGAGAATTCATTGACCATCGACCCCGCCAACAATGGTGTGGTCGCGGAGGAAGAGGAAACCGTTGCTGCGATCTACGAACGACTGAGTTCGGATCGACAGAACTTCCTGGACCGAGCCCGAGAGAACGCGAAGCTTACCATCCCGTCTCTCATGCCGCCTGACGGTTACACATCAGGCCAACGCCTCAGTACCCCGTTTCAGTCCATCGGCTCCCATGGCGTCAATACGTTGACGTCCAAACTGCTGATGACGATCCTTCCCGCCAACTCCCCCATGTTCCGACTGTCGGTCACCGATCAGGTGGTCGAGGAACTGAGCGCATCCACCGCGATGCGTTCGGGGGTCGAGAAGAAGCTGAATGAGATCGAGCGATCCGTCATGGACGAGATCGAGGGTCTGGCAATCCGCGCCGCACTAGTCGAAGCCCTGAAGCAGCTTATCGTTTCGGGCAACGTCCTCCTATACCTCCCCGCCAAGGGTAATCTGAAGGTATTCCGCCTCGACCGCTATGTGGTCCAGCGGGATTTCGAAGGGAACCTGCTGCGGGTCATCATCAAAGAGACCATCGCCCGAGAGGCCCTTCCGGCTTCTGTCCAGGCCCTCCTGGCACCCAAGGGTGACCTCCCCTCCGACACCGATAAGGTCGACGAGAAAGAGGTCGATCTCTACACCGTCTTCTACCGGGACGGCGACCGTATCCACACCTACCAGTCCATTAGGGGCCTCAAGCTCCCGAAGTCGAATGGCTCGTGGAAGCATGACCGTTCGCCTGTGATGCCTCTCCGCTGGAGCTACCTCCACGACGAGGACTATGGCCGCGCCTACGTCGACGAGTACATCGGCGACCTTTCGGGCGTCGAGAGCCTGTCCAAGTCGATCCGCGAGGGCACCGCTGCCGCCGCGAAGATCAACCCCATGGTGAACCCCACGGGTCTCACCCGGGCCATCGACATCGCTCGTGCGGAGAACCTTGAGGTCATCTCGGGTCGCGCTGATGACGTGACGATGCTGCAGTTCGATAAACAGGCCGACTTCGCCACCGCGAACACGACCCTGCAGGACCTCATCGGTCGACTGACCCACGCCTTCATGATGAACAAGTCCGTTCAGCGTCAGGCCGAACGTGTCACCGCCGAGGAAATCCGAGCAATGGTCTCGGACATCGACGATGTGCTGGGTGGCGTCTATTCGCTCCTGGCTCAGGAACTTCAGCTGCCTCTGGTCAGCCGCATCATGGACCGCATGGTCCGCGAGAAGAAGATTCCGAACATCGAGAGCATCAAGGGTGCGGACGGCAAACCCGTCACCAAGCCCAAGATCGTGACCGGCATCGAAGCCCTCGGACGTGGCCATGACTTCAACAAGTACATGACCGCAATCAACTCCATCATCCTCCCGTTCAAGGAGGAACTGAAGGGCAAGCTGAACATCGAAGACTTCGTCATGCGTGGTCTGGTTTCGCTCTCCATCGACACCGATGGTCTCTTCCTGACCGAAGAGCAGCAAGCCGCCGAACAGGCCAAGGTGCAGCAAGCCCAGACCGGACAGGCAACCCAGCAGATGATGATGGATGCCGTCAAGGGTGGTGTCCCTGCCTTCGCCAAAGCGGCGAGCGAGCGGATGCTCCCCTCGGAACCCCAAGGAACCCCTCAGTAATGTCCAATTTCGACAAAGCCTTCGCCGCAGCGCGTAAGGCCGGGAAGAAGGGCTTCACGTTTGGTGGCAAGAAGTTCAACACCAAGTTGGCTTCTGGCCCCAGCAAGAAGACCCCGAAGCCCTCCCCGAAGCCAGCCCAGCCGACCCCCAAGAAGGGTCCGGTTCCCACGGCTCGCCCCGACACCACCAAGACCGGCTCCACGGCCTCGGGCCCCCAGAAGTTGACCATCGGCGACCGCATCGTCCGAAGCGTCCGCATTGGGGAAACCGCAGTCAACCGAGGACGCCGCCGCGATGCTGCCCAGGCCAAGAACGCCGGGGCCGGTGACGCCATCAAGAAGATGCTGTCCGGCATGGACAAGCCTCGCAAGAAGTAACCCCAACCCCCTTGAGGAAACATGGCAAACGCCGAAACCGTAACAATCAATACAGGCGATGAAGGCTCGAAAGGCCCCAGCATCGAAGACTCGTACAAGGCACTCGTCGAAGAGGGTCTTATCGCCCCTGAGGGCGACACCCCAGGCGATGAAGCCAAACCGAATGCTCAAGGGGGAGCAGCGGAGGACGCCGATCCGGGCTCGAACGAAGAACGCCCCGATTGGCTCCCCGCGAAATACAAGACCGTTGAGGCCTTCCTGAAGTCCCATGAGGAACTGGAGCGCAAGCTCGGTTCCGGAAAGACGGACGAGGAAGAGCCCCGGGAACCCCAGGCCAACCAGCCGACTGCCGAAGAACGTGCCGCCGCCGAAGAGGCCACGAAGAAGGCAGGGCTCGACCTCCGAACGATTTCGGTCGAGTACCAGAAAGATGGCAAGCTGTCGGATGACACCTACACCAAGCTGGAAGCCGCAGGTTACCCGAAGGAGATGGTCGACATCTACGTCGAGGGTCTGACCAACCGCCTTCAGGCCACAGCCAATGCAGCCTATGAGGTTGCTGGTAGTGAACAGGCCTACGGCGAGATGATCGACTGGGCCATTGCCAACCTCGACGACGCCGAACAGGGCGCGTTCGACAAGGCAGTGAACTCGAACAACAAGGCGACTGCCCTCATGGCCATCCGTGGCCTTAAGGCTCGCATGGATGCAGCGGTGAAAGCCGAGGCCTCCGAGGAGCCCGAAGAGACGGTCGGCAAGGGTGGCAAGACCAGTGGTAACGCCTATGCGTCCCTGGACGACTACATGGCCGACCTGAACGATCCCCGCTACGACACGAATGCAACCTTCCGCAATCAGGTCATGGCGAAGCTCGCCCGTTCGAACGTCATGTGATCCCACGATGGCGAGAGACTACAAGAAAGAATACGCGGCCTCTCGCCGTTCTGATCGCCGTGCCGACAACATAGCCCGAAAACGGGCTCGTCGAGCGATGATCAAGAAACACGGGGCTGCGGCCCTTAAGGGCAAAGAGGTGGATCACAAGGTCCCCCTGGCAGCTGGTGGTTCCACCGGCATGTCCAATCTGACGATCCTATCCCGCAAGGCCAATCGCAAGAAGCAGCCCAAGCGGAAATGACCACGGCCCCAGTCCCTGCAATGCAAACTGGGGCCATCTTACTGGAATGTAGCTCAACGGTAGAGCAGCCCGCTGTTAACGGGTCGATGGAGGTTCGATTCCTCCCACTCCAGCCAATATCCAAAGACGTCAAAAGGCATATCCCCGCTCCTCTTTAGGAGGGCGATCCCCTTTGATTTCGATACTCAGCAAACTTGCCAGTAATCACCGGCCCCCTCGGGGATAACCGCAGATGAACCCAAGTTTTCCGAACGAAATCACCTGTCGAGCCACGGCTCGCTTTTGACTTCCCTTTGGAAAATACATGGCTCAGACGAGCGCAACCCTCGCCGGTATCGTTGCCGGTCCGTCGCATAGCGACAATCTCTACCTCAAGGTCTTCTCGGGCGAAACGATGAAGGTCTTCAACACTCGCACGGTCCTCAAGGGTCGTCACCGCGAGCGCACCATCACGTCCGGTAAGTCGGCCCAGTTCGCCGCAATCGGCAAGGCTGCGGCTGAGTACCACACCCCGGGTCACGTCATCCTGGGTCAGGACATCAACCACGGTGAGAAGGTCATCACCATCGACGACATGCTGATCTCTTCGGTCTTCGTGTCGAACTTCGAAGAGGCCATGAAGCACTACGAGACCCGCTCGGAATTCGCGTTCCAGATGGGTGACTCGCTGGCTCAGGCCTATGACCAGCACCTGTTCGCAATCGCCACCAAGGCGGCTGTAAACGGTGATACCGGTGCCGTCGCTGAGATGGGTGCTGCTACCGAAGACAAGATCGGCGCTTCGCCGACGCTGCAGAACATCGTGGACTCGATCTACAATGGCGCTGCTTACTTCGATGCAACCAACATCCCGGAGACCGACCGCGTCGTCTACGTGACGCCTTCGCTGTACTGGGACCTGATCCAGGACGGCTCGTTCCTCGACCGCGACTTCGGTAACGGTGGTGCGAACCAGAACTCGGGCGGCAAGCTCCGCGTTGCCACGTTCGAGGTGGTCCCGACCAACAACCTGTCGAAGAACTTCGGTGTCGAGAGCATCGTCGGCAAACAGGCCGGTTCGAACATCGCCAACTACACGGTCGATGGTACGTCCACCGCTGCTCTGCTCATGCAGAAGCAGGCACTCGGCACTGTCACGCTGATGAACCTCGCGACGGAGAAGGAATATCAGGTTGGTCGTCAGGGCACCCTGATGGTCACCCGTAAGGCTTGCGGTCACGGCGTTCTGCGCCCCGAGTGCATCCGCCTGATCTCCAAGAAGGCCGCTGCGTAAGCACCTCACACAACTAGGGAGTCCCATAACTGGGGCTCCCTTTTTTCTTTCCCAAGGGTATCCCCATGGCAGCACTCACCCCTATGACCGAACTCGCGGCGGTCAACCTCATCCTCAAGAACATGGGTGAGACCAAGGTCAACTCACTGACCGGCGTCCTGCCCCTTGAGGCCTCCCAGGCGTTCGACACGCTGATCGAGGTATCCAATGAGGTCCAGACCCCCGGCTGGTTCTTCAATCGCGAATATCGAATTCTCTACCCTGACCACCAGGGCAACATCTACGTCCCCGCGAACACCCTGCACATCGAGACGATCCAAGAGCATCGTCACATCAGGGTCACCTCAAGGGACAAGAAGGTCTACAACCAGACCCCGTTCCAGAACACCTTCACCTTCACCGGTCCCCTCAAGGTCATGCTGATCCTTGGGTTGGCGTTCGAATATCTCCCAGCATCCGCTCGGTCCTATATCGCCCTCAGGGCCGCTAGGGTCATGCAGGTTCGCGAACTCGGCGATGCCCAGAACCTCCAAGAGGACACTGGCGACGAGACCCGCGCCCTGGCCCAGCTCCACGCCGAGCAGCTTGCTGCCGAGCCTCTCTCCCTGAAGTCCGCGAGCAACGTCTATGACGTGGCCTCGGGGCTCCCACCGCTCCACATGCGTATCTCTTAATGGCATCAGTTTCTGGCGCTCTCGCCAACCTGATCGGGGGTGTCTCTCAGCAGCCCCCCGAGATTCGTGCGGTCAACACCGCCGATGATCTAAAGAACACTTGGTCTGATGTGGCTGTCGGCCTCGGTACCCGTCCCTGTGGGGCCTATGCGGGAGCCGTCAGTAACGCCCCGGCTGCGGGTAAGACCGTCGCCACCCACAACATCCACAAGCCCTCAGGCTCCTACCGCATCACCGTCCACGGCGGCGCGATCTACGTGACCGACATCAAGACCGGTACCGTGAAGCCTGTGACCGTCGAGGGTGCCGCAGGGGCCTATATCGCCACGGACGACGCCCAGGCTAACCTCGGCTTCATCACCCTCGGCGACACCACGTTCGTCTGGAACCGCTCCAAGACGGTGACCAAGACCAAGGTCACGGAAACCTCGGCCCTCACGGGTGCCTCGTTAGGCGGCGTGACCCGCAGGAACCCCAACAGGCATGGCACGGTGTGGGTCAAGCAGAGGGCTGGCTACAACGCCAACTACGCCGTCTACTTCAACAACGTCCAGAAGGCGATCTTCACGACCGGCGATGCGACCCCCTCGGCCATCGCTAACGATCTGAACAACGACCTCAACGCCGCTGGCATCGCTGGCCTCACGTCGACCATGGCCTCCAACTCGATCTTTTCGATCCAGCTGCCAGCCGAGGGTGACTACATCACCACCCACGACGACTTCTCGAATAACGCCCTTCAGTTCTACAACGACTTTGTCGACGAGTTCACCGATCTCCCGAACTTTGACGCCTTGGGACGCCTCGTCCTGGTCAAGCAGGAGATGGGTAACCCCCGGGACGACTACTGGGTCTGGTTTACGTCTGGTGGCTGGGAGGAGACCGTTGGCTGGAATGCCAGCGAGAGCCTGAACAACGCCACGATGCCCCACATCCTGGTCGACAACAAGAACGGCACCTGGACCTTCAAGCAGCACTCTTGGAAGGGCCGAGAGGTAGGCGACGACGACAGCAACCCCACGCCGTCCTTCGTCGATAAGACCATCAACTCGATGTTCATCTACAAGGGCCGCATGATCGTCCTGAGCGACGAGAACTGCATCGGGTCCCAGGTGGGCACCTTTGAGAACTTCTATCGCTCGACATGCACCCAGCTACTCGACGACGACCCCTTCGACATCGCCTCGCCAAACAGCAGCGGCGCTCAGGTCAACTACGGGGTCGAGTTCGATAATGGCCTACTCCTGTTCTCCAAATACGATCAGTTCAAGATCGACCCGGATAACGAGGGGACCCTCAGCCCGAACACGGTCTCGATCAAGCGGGTGAACGCCTACAACGCGGCCCCCATGGTTCCCCCGACCTACATCGGGTCGAACGTGCTGTTCGTCGACGACTTCGACAATGGCGGCTTTGCCAAGCTGCGGGAATATCAGGTCGAGCGTACCTTTGGTCGCCAAGTGGCCCCTGCGGTCACCGACGCGATCCCCGAGTACATCCCCTCGGGCGTCTACTCGCTCCAGGGCTCGTCCTCCGACGACATCATCGTCCTGCTCTCTAAGGGCAGACAGAAGTCGCTGTGGCTCTACAACTACTACTTCAACAGCGAGGGCAAAGTGCAGTCCTCGTGGCAGGAATGGACGTTCCCATTTAAGCTGTGGGGCGCAGGGTTCGTGGATGACCACCTGATCCTGACCGCCGAGTATGCTGGGAAGCTCCACCTCCTGTCATTCAACTTCGATAGCGGTGCCGATAGGGTCCTCGACCGGGACAGCGTCCTACTGGATTTCCGGCTGAACATCAGTGCCCTGTCGCCAACCTTCAACGGCAAGGACACCACGGTCACCCTGCCCTACGCGGTGCAGAACGACGCCGATCTGGCAAAGCACCTGGCTGTCGTGGCCCCCGGCAACACCGGACCACTTCTGTCGGCCAAAACCTACAAGCCGACCTCGCGCTCGGGCAACACGATCACCTTCAAGAACGTGGACCTCAGGAGCAACGATGTCGTCATCGGGTGGACCTTTGGCTTCTACTGGAAGCTCAATCCCATCTACATGCGCGACAACAACCTCGTCGCCATCCAGGACGGCCGATTGCAGCTGCGGGGCATCTCGCTCCTCTACAGCAACTCGGGTCCCTTCAGGGCCCTTGTGACCCCGGAGAGCCGAGACACCTTCATCAAGCCCTATACCGGCATCATCGTCGGCAGCGGCCAGGACCTCCTCGGGTCCTTCAAGCTCGACAGCGGCAAGTTCGCAATCGGGGCCTACGGCAAGGCCGACACCGTGTCCATCGTGATCGAAGGCGAGACCCCATGGCGGGTCCGCTTCTCCTCCCTGGAGTGGCACGGCTCCTACCGACCCACCAAGAAACGGACGACCTAATGACCCAAGAGATACGGGAGGTCCGTGAGGACGACCTTCCGTTCCTCGCGGCCAACCTCCGTTCTGCCGATATTCGAGAACTAATCGCCGTCTATGGGAAGCCTGACTTCCTCGGGTCCCTTCGGCGATCAGCCGATCTATCTGACCAAACCCTAGTCGGGTGCCCAGCACCTGGGGAAAAACCCGTGATGCTCTTTGGTATCCGAAAGGTGACCCCGAAGAACGCCCTGATCTGGGCATGTGCGACCGTCGACCTCGTCGATAACCGCATGGCCTTCCTCAGGGCCAGCCGACCCATCATCAAAAGGTGGTTCGAGGAGCGTCCCTCCGTCGACACCTTCACCAATTTCACCCACGCCAAGAACTTCGACCACCACCGGTGGCTTCGTTGGTGTGGCGCAGAGCTACTTCCGGCCCGTCGCTTGGGGCCCAGAGGGGAACCATTCCTCCCCTTCATCATACGGAGACAGAAATACCATGTGTGACCTCGGTCTAGCACTCGGTCTCGCTGCCGGTGCCGCCCAGGTTGCCGGTCAGGCCAGTGCCGCCTCCAAAAACCAGAAGATGGTCCGAGAGCAGACGCGCCTTGAGTACGCCGCTCAGGAGCGTGAGTTCCTGGTCGAGGCCGACGCCTCAAACAAGGACGCCTATCAGGCCCACCTAGAGGGTGAACGCGGAAAATCCGCGGTTGCCGCCAAGGGCGAGGGAATGATGGGCAATACCGCTGCCGCCCGAGAGGCCGAGCAGGGTCGCCAGTCCGCCCTCTCCATCCAGAACGCCAAGGATCGCCAGACTGCCGCCCGAGCCAACTACACGATGGCCGGTAAGCACTCGCAGATCGGCGGCCAGAACCAGATCAACACCCTTCAGGTGAACCCGCTGACCGCCTTCATGAACGTGGCGACCTCGGGCATCCAGAACTACGGAGCATTCAAGTAATGGCAGCGCCACAGCAGTCCGCAGTCCCCACTTACAAGGAGACGGCGGGCATCCCGAACCGCCCGAATACGGCCTACTACAAGTATGACGACCGAGAGACCCCAGGTTACGCCCTGGCGAAGCTCCTCGGGGCCCTTCCGGGGGCCGCAGAGAAGGCCGAAGCCATCGACGAGAAGGCCCCGTCGCAGGAGGAGCAGGAACAGCTTGCTGCCCTGGCCGTCATGGGTGCCGAGAAGGACCGCCTGAGGCTCGCCAAGGGCTCCAGCGTCTTCGGGCTCCTCAGGGATTCCGAAGGCTCCATGGACGCCTACGAGGTCAACCGTGGCCGCCGTGACGCCGACCTGTTCGCGGGGGACCTTCGGACGGCCTACGCCGATAGTGGCCTCGCCGACTCCGATGACCCCAAGGCCTTCGCCAAGTTCGTCCAGCAGTACCAGCAGCAAATCTTCAACGAGAAGCTCAAGGGTACCGACCCGTCTTACTACCACGGCTACGTCACCCGCATCGGTGGCGTGTTCGAGGACATGACGAAGGCCCACGCCGGGAACCTCGATAGCTTCATCACCCACAAGAACAAGAGGGCGATGGAGAACCGCATCGAGAGCAAGGTCGCCGTCGAACTGGCTACCGGCAAGGAGCAGGACGCTTTCGGCACCTTCATGGACAGCTTCACGAGTGCCGAGGGTGGTGGCAACTACAACGCCTTCCACGGCAACGCCGCGAACAGCAACATCCGCTTCACCGATATGACGATCCAGGAGGTTCTCGACTGGCAGTCGTCGGGTGCTTGGAAGCGCTATGGGGCCAAAAGCTCCGCTGTCGGCAAGTTCCAGATCATCGAAGGAACCCTGAGGGACATCGTCCGCGCCGCTGGCGTCGACCCGAACACCAAATTCACCCCGGCTGTCCAGCGCAAGCTGATCTTCTTCCGCCTCGCAAAGGACCGGGGGATGCAGGACTACCTGGACGGCAAGATTTCCGCCGAGGACTTCCTCGATAAGGGGCTCGCCAAGGAGTTCGCTGGTCTCAAGATGACTAACGGCAAGGGAGCCTACGATGGTGACGGCCTCAACAAGGCGTCCCACTCCGCCCGAAAGACCATCGCGGCCTTGATGCAGTTCAAGGATGCCTACCTCCGCGATCCTGCCCTGGTCTCCAAGACCGACAAGGCTGGCAAGATTGTCCTCAACGCGGACGATCAGGCGGACGAGCGTGGTTTGGTCGACGATCTAGATGGATCCGATGCCGAATTCGGTGTCGCCCAGCCCGAGGCCCGTAAGGTCGCCGCCGACACCCTGATCCGTCAGATGGAGGCCGACCCGAAGCTCGCCGACCGGGAGGACCTTGAGGACTACATGACCCGCTGGAGGCTCCCCAAGGCCGACCGCGACCGCGTCATGGAAGCCCGGGACCGCCTGAGGACCGAGAGCAGCCAGAAGGCTTCACTTGAGGAACGCAAGGCCACCCAGGAAATCCTCGGTTTCGCCGATAAGGTCATCCGTTCCGGGGACGCCGACAGCCTCGCTGAGGTCCGCAAGCGCAACCCCAAGGTCTACCAGAAGCTCCTCGATCTCCAGACCACCCCGGCTGACCCCGGGGGCCTGGACAATGATGGCTTCCTGGCCAGCGCCAACTACGGGAACCCCCGGTTCGCCGAGGATACCCTGACGGCCTACGCCAACGGCAAGATCGACCAGGAGACCTATACCACTGCCATGCAGCAGTTCGACATCAGGACCAACGTCAAGCCCATCCTGACGATGCCTGGGGTCAAGCCCTACGTCGACAAGCTCAAGCTCACCATCCCCGGCGACGAGAACAAGTCGATCTTCGACGCCCAGCTGGCAATCGCAGTCGATGACCTCACCAAGGCCAACGAAGGCCGCCGCCCCGCGCTGCAGGACATCCATGCAGCCGCCCAGTCCGTCCATCAGGCCATCACCGCGATCACCGCAGGTGAGCAGCAGTCCCGCATGGGACGGCCTGAGTACCAACTAGGAAAGCAATCGTAACATATGGAACAGACCTCCCCTTGGGTCCCGCAAGAGAACGGGACTTACCTCCCGTCCGCTGATCTCGTTAAGGCCGTTCGAGAGAACCCCGACCAGTATCCGAACGCAGTCGACGACTTCACCGCCCTCTCCGGTCTCCCCCGAGAGGAGGTCGAAGCCATCATCCGTAACCCCATGGGTTCGGGTGGAATGTTCGACAACCCTGTCGTCAACGCCCTCACCTATAACCTCAAGCTCGGCCAAGCCGCTGTCCGTGGCGTGGGTGAAGCCGCTGGCTGGGCCACCAAGAAGCTAGTCAGCGAAGATGCTGGCCAGTTCGTCCAAGATGCCGTGGGCCGCGCTCAGAACCCTGTGTTCGACACCGAGCGTGACGTTGGCGAGAAGATCGCAGAGGTAGCCGGTCAGGCCGCTCCTGCGGTTGCCGGTGGTGTCGCCGCTGGTGGCGTCATCGCTGGTGGTGTCGTCGGTGCCGGTATCTCGACCCTGACCTTTGGGGACGAGGACAACGTGGCCAACCTCGCCAATGACTATGCCGACAACTGGACGCCTGACATCCTGGTGATCCAGGACGAAGACGACGCGGACACCCGTGCCTTCAAGAACATGGCGTCCAACCTGATCGTCGACCTCGCGACCGCTGGTCTCGGCCACGGCATCGCCAAGGTCTACCGGCTGGTCAAGGAAGTCCCCAGTGGCTTCGTCGACATGAACGCCCTCAAGCAGATGGGCGACGAACTCGGGGTTAACCTCAGGGACACCGAAGGTGCCACGTCATCAGCCACTAAGGCCCTAGAGAACACCGCGATCCGCGCAGTGGACGAAGTGCCGCCCCAGGTCGAAGCTGAGGTGATCACCAAGGCCGCCGCCAGGGAGAAGGTGGCGCAGCGCATCTACGAGAAGGAGACCGGCACGGCTCCTGTGGAGACCCCGGCGACCCCCGAGGAAGTCCAGGCGTGGCGTCAGGAGACGCTCGGGCCCATCCAGCGCGACCTCAACCGCTCCAAAGAGGTGAATGTCGGTCTCCGTCAGCACCTCAAGGGTTTCGAGGAAGGCCCGGCCTACAGCAAGTATGCCGCCCACAGCGAACAGGTCATGAAGGCCGTGAACGCTGGCAACTACGAGGCAGTGATCAAGCTGTCCCGGGAGATCGACAAGATGCCCGACGCGGCCACTGTCGGTCACGTCTACAAGACCTCGGTCCTCAGGGCATCCCTGGACCGGCTCGAGAAGAACTTCGAAGTGATCCTGGAGCGCATCCGGGAAGACCCGTCGATACAGACCAAGGTGGCCTGGAAGGAACTCGCTGAGGACTTCCACGCGAACAAGGTCAAGCTGGCGGAAGAGTGGCGCAACATCGGCCATTCCTCGGCATACGCCTTCCTGACCCGCAAGGGCGTGAAGTTCGACGATAGCGTCTTGGCGTCCCTCAAGGACGGCGAGGCGGAACTGGCCAAGGAACTCCGCGAGAAGGGCTACACGCTATTCTCGTCCAAGGCTGAGTTCATGTCGTCGAAGATGCTGAACCTGAAGGAGATGGGCTACGACCCGCTCAAGGTCCTGAGCGAATTGAACCTCATGTTCGACGAGTTCGATAAGGCCCGAGCCGGTGTCCTGGACAACCTCAAGCACAACAAGCTCGCGAAGCTCACCAAGGCTGAGCGGGAACACCTTGAGGGCTCCTTCATGCGGTGGCTCAACGACATGCGCAACAGCGCCATGCTGGGCCAGCCATCGACCTCCTTCCTGGAAGCCCTATCCAACACGATCCAGAATGCCTCCCTGCCGATCACCCAGCATGTCCTCCGGGGCAACATTGGGCGAGCCTACCGGGAATACCTCGGCTACGGCACGGCACTCGGGCGCACCTGGGACACCTTCAAGAAGTCCTTCGTGCAGGGCAAGGGCGTCATGGACGACTTCGATGTCGCCGACGCTCAGAGGGCCAACGGCGCGAGCCTCCTCGGCTTCGACCTGACCCGCGACTACACGACCCTCGCCAATGAGGGGAAGTGGGCACGGTATGTGTTCTATCGTCTGTGGGATTTCGCCAGCACCCTGTCCATCGCATCCTCGGAAGCCTCCAAGGCCCTAAGGGGCGCTGGGCTCGCCTATGCTGATGGTCTCGAACTGGCGCTGAAGCAGGGGGCCACCAAGCCCCAGGCCAAGAAGATGGCCCTGGAGTACGCCCAGAAGCAGTTCAACCCCGATGGTTCCTTCAAGGACGCCGCTCTCCGCCTGGACGTGCAATCCACCGCATGGCAGTCGGTCTTCGATACCCGCTACGGGACGGGCCGCCTCGCCCAGGCCGTGGACAACTTCAGGCAGCACAAGAACCCCGTCATCAACGTGATGGCCGGTATCGCGGTGCCCTTCTGGCGCACCCTGGTCAACATCGGCTCCAACTCGTTCCAGTCGATCCAACCGATCCCCTCGGTTCTCCTAAAGCCCCTCGCCCGAACCAAGTACGGTTCGAAGGTGGTGGGACTGACGAAGTTCCTCGACGACTTCACCGGCAGCAACGGCCTCGCCGCCCAACAGCGAGCGATCGGTCGCCAGCGCCTCGGTTATATGACCATGGCCGGTGGCTGGGCCCTGATGCAGTCGGGCACCATCGACATCACCGGTCCCTCAGGGTTCCGCAGCTGGGACGCCAAACAGGCTGAACAGCAGGAGTACCCCGCGTCCTCCCTGATCGTCGGCGGTAAGGCAATCGACCTAACCCGCCTCCTCCCCTTCAGTGCGCCCCTGCTGCTCCTCGGCACGATCAAGGACATGCAGCGGGAGAACGAACTGCAGATGAAGGACGGCAACTACGTCGCGGCCAATGACAGCGCCTATGAGTTCGCAGCCACCTACGGCTCGGCCCTTGGTGTCCTGTCGTGGTCCTTGATGTCCGATGCCGCAGCCTTCCGTGGCGTCGGCGACGTTTGGGACGCCTTGGTCAACGTGGCGAAGGAAGGGGACCCACGGGCCCTCGTCAAGCTCTCCGAGAACTACGCCAAGCAGTTCACCCCAGCTGCCCTCAGGGTCGCCGGGAAAAACTCGGGCATGGTCACCGGGGACTGGTCGCAGCACTCGGCGCAAGGCTTCCTCAACGAGGTCCTGGCATCAGCTGGCTTCCACACCGGCTATCAGCGCCTCAACTTCCTGGGCCAGCCCCTGGTCGACAAGCATCGTGGTCTCGACCCGATGAACACCAAGGATGTCCGCACGGACGACCTGCTCTTCAGGGAGTACACGCTCCTGAACAGGGCTGGCGACCTGGGCCTCAGGGCCCCTGGGCCAACCGAAGTGTACGACAAGGCATTCTGGAAGAACCTCGGCGTCCAGCCGGGGACCATCGACTGGCTCTTCGGGAATGACACTCCGTCGCTCACCGAGATGAAGACCAAGGATGGTGCCAATGCCTACGACCGCTACCGCGATCTCCTCTACAAGGGGACCGCTTCCGCTGACATCCAGAAGACCACGGGCTCCGTGGGTGACCGGATCGACATCGGAACCGTGGTGGTCAGGAAGGGTGAGAACCTGGAGGCCGCCCTGCGGCGGACCATCGCTTCACCTGGTTACCAGAACCTGACGGCGGACGCCCGGGCCAAGGTCTTCAAGACCATCCACGGCGTTTTCACCAAGAACGCCAAGGACTACCTCGCCGACAACCTCATGGTGGACCCCTCGATCTTCGAAGGGAGCCGCTATGGCACACCTACTCTTTCACCAGAACCGCTCGATCCCACCGTGGGTGCCGTCAAGGCACTCGCTGGCGACGTGCAGCGTACCCGGGGTCTCCCCCGCTCTCTGGATGAAATCTTTGCGATAACCCCATGAACTGAGAAATGGCGAATCCTGTGAGCATTCTGTTCCCCGACGAAATCGGGGGACGGACCTCATATGCAATTCCCTTTGAGTATCTCTCCCAGTCGTTCGTGAAGGCAACGTTGAACGGGACTTCGGTCCCGCTCTCGTTCTCCGACACGTTCACTGTGGTGATCACCCCGGCCCCCGTTGGGGAACTCGTGATCTACCGTGATACCCCGAAGGACACCCTCATCAACACATACGCCGATGGGTCCATCCTCGTCGACGACGACCTCAATGCCTCCTTCTGGCAGTCCCTCATGGTGGCCGAAGAGGTCGCTGAAGCTGCCATCGCCAAGGGCGCTGATGGCCACTGGGACGCCAAGGGCCTCAAGGTCTCCAATGTCGCCACTCCGGTCGCCGCGTCTGATGTCGTGACCAAGGGCTGGGCCGAAGATGTTGGCTCTGGCTTCGCTGGACAGGCCGCTGCGTCCCGTGATGCGGCTGCTGCCTCGGCTGCTGCTGCTGCGGCTTCGGCCACCTCGGCGAACACGTCCAAGAATACGGCCACCACCAAGGCAACCGAGGCTTCGGCTTCGGCTACCGCTGCGGCTGGCTCTGCTGCCACGGCAACCACCAAGGCGTCCGAGGCTGCGACCTCTGCGGCTGCTGCGGCTGGCTCTGCGACCACTGCAGGGACCAAGGCGTCCGAAGCTGCCACGAGTGCGGCCACGGCCACCACCAAGGCCTCCTCGGCGACCAGCTCGGCTGACAGCGCCTCGTCTAGCTCAGCATCTGCGGCCTCCTCGGCGGCTGCGGCTCTCGCTGCGAAGATCGCTGCAGAAGCTGCGGTCGTCTCGGTGTCCCCGGCTGACGAGCAAATCTTCGAAGCTACCGGCAAGACCACGCCTGTCGATAACGACCTCCTGGGTCTCGTGGACAGCGCCGCGTCGTGGGTGATGAAGAAGCTGACCTGGGGGAACCTCAAGGCGACCCTTAAGACCTACTTCGACACGCTGTACGCGACTGTCAGCCACTCTCACACGTTTGCCTCGTTGACTTCCAAGCCCACCACGATGTCGGGATACGGCATCACGGATGGCACTAAGCTCTACTCCGCCTCGTTCCTTGTCTCGGGAACCTGGACCAAGCCGACCGGTATCTCCGCTGAGGCAATCGTCGAGGTTGAACTGTGGGGTGGCGGCGGCGGCGGGGGCCAGTACAACGGTGCCCAATGGGGCAGCGCGGGTGGCGGTGGCGGTGGCTACAACACTTATGCGTTCAGAGCCGGGGACCTTCCAGCAACAGTGGCCGTTACCATCGGCGCGGGTGGCGCGGTGAACTCCCAGGGTGGTGCATCCTCCTTCGGCACGTACCTCTATGCCTATGGCGGCGGCGCTGGCGTCCAGACGACAGGCTCGACCATGGCTGCAGGAGGCGGCGGCGGCGGTACGACCAGCGCGGGTGCCAACGGTGCTGGCTCCAGTCCTGGCGCTGGCGGCGGCGGTGGTCACCTTGGCGGCGGCGCTGCGGGTGGCGCTCCTCAAACTGCAGGTGGCACGGCCAATCACTACGGCGGCGGTGGCGGTGGCGGCGGGTCGACCAACGGTTCGGCCTTCAAGGGCGGTGACGCCTTCTATGGCGGTGGCGGTGGCGCTGGTGGCTTTGCCGCCAACAACCAGGGCATCAGCCAGCGCGGCGGTAACGGCGGCGGCGGCTCAAACAATCCTCCTCCCCAGGTGCCCGGCGGCGGTGGTGGTGCCAACCAGGGCCCAGGTGCCGCTGGCAAGTGCATTGTAAGGGTAATCGGCTAATGGCCAAATATGCAGTAATCGACACTTCCCTGAAGGTCGTAAATGTGATCCTCGCGAACGAGGGTTTCACCATCGTCGACCACCTCCTGGTTGAAAATACTTCGGCCAAGATCGGTGACACCTACGACAACATCAATGGCGTTTTCATCCCCGCCCCTGTTTCCCAGCCAACCCCTGAGGAACTGCGGGCTCTTATGCCTGACCTCAGTTCACGTCAGATTCGCTTGGGCCTTATCTCCATTGATGTGGCCGAAGCGGAGGTTGACGCGGCGCTCGCAGGTTCCCCTGAGGGTCTTATCGAGTGGAAACACGCGACATCCTTCCGGCGCTTGCACCCTCTGATCGACCAGATCGGTGTTGTCTTCTCACTCACTCCTGAGCAGATCGACACGCTCTGGCTCTGGGCCGCAGACCTCTAATTCCTAAGCCGTCCTGGGTTTCTCCTGGGGCGGCTCCTCCACCCATCCCCCTAAATCCAATGAATAAGAAGGCATTCTTCGACAGCATCCGTGCGGCGCTGTTCGACGGTAAGCTCAGTGGCGCTCAGGTCCACGGGCTCGAACTCCTGATCGCCGAAGGTGACAAGCGCCTCACCGGCAACGAGTCCCTCGCCTACATCCTCGCCACGGCAACCTGGGAGACCGCTTGGACCCTCAAGCCCATCGCCGAGTACGGCAAGGGTAAGGGCCGCAAGTACGGCGTCAGGGACCCCAGGACCGGCAAGGTCTACTACGGTCGCGGCTATGTGCAGCTGACCTGGGACTTCAACTACAAGAAGATGGGCGACTGGCTCGGCATCGACCTCTACGCCAACCCTGACCTCGCCATGGTCGCCGAAACTGCCGTGAAGATCATCTTCGAAGGCATGGAACGCGGCATGTTCACCGGCAAGAAGCTGGCCGACTACCTCGACGATGTCGATGAAAGTGACGAGGCAGACTTCGCTGAGTTCAAGGCGGCTCGCAGGATCGTCAACGGCACCGACCGGGACGACGAAATCGGCCGTATCGCCCTCAAGTACGAGAAGGCCCTGAGGCTGTCCGGTCGAACCGGTGGCGCTGTCCTGATCGACACGGGCGTTGCCCCGGTAGTCGTGGTCGACACCTTCGCCCCGCCGACCCCCAAGAAACCTTCAGGCCTCCTGCGCCTGATCCTCACCATCATCAAAGCGACCTTCTAATGTTTAAGACCATTCTCGGGTGGCTCACGGGCGGTACGCTCGACCGCCTCCTCGACACCATCGAACACCGTATGGATGACGAGACCAAGAAGGAAGAGATCAAGGCCGAGGTAACTCGCACCTACATCAACGCCAAAACCAATCTGATGGTTGGTCGGACGTGGTGGTTCCAGCTGTTCTTCGTGGTCCCTCTTGGGTTCCATTGGGCCTGTCTGAACTTCGTGTCGGCGGTCCCCCAGTGGGGCTGGACCGTCCACCCGCTTCCCGCGCCGTTCGACGAATGGGCAGGAGAAATCCTCCTGGCTGTGTTCGCTATCGACGGTGCCAAGGCCGTGATCGGAAGGCTTAAGAAGTGATCACCGAATCCTCGCAGACCACCGGCCTCATCGGCGCGGCTGTCACGGCCCCCTGGTGGGCCCCCATCCTGGCCAACGTCAACATCGTGCTGACGGCCATCCTCACCACCCTCGGTATCGTCCTGTCGGCCATCAAGATCGTCCAGGCGCTCCGCAAGCCCCCGACCAAGGAAGACGGCTGATGTCCTCGGCCACCAAAGACCTCATGGAGCTTCTGCACGGTACCGTCGCGCAGGAGCTTCTGGACCGCATCAAGGCAGGTGACGCTACCGCCGCCGACTTCTCGAATGCCATCAAGTTCCTCAAGGACAATGGCATCGAAGCGCAGATGTCGAAGAACCCCGGCGTGACCTCACTGGCCGAGCAGTTCCCCTCCTTTACTGACGACGACGAACACGTCGCTCACTGACTCCTGCAGCCCCGCTGAGGGCCGTTCCCGCCTGGGTGACCCAAGTGTCCCGAGGCCTCCTAGAACGCGCCCAGCGGGGCTCCCTGCCCGTTCCCCCGCAGTTCCCCCATGTCCCTCAAGAAAGCTCTGCTCGCATCGACAGCAGACACCGCAGCCGATCCGCTAAAGCAGGACTTCCGCAAGTTCCTCTGGCTGATCTGGAAGTACATCAACCTTCCTGATCCCACACCTACCCAGTACGACATCGCCCACTTCCTTCAGCACGGCCCCGACAAGATTTGTATCGAGGCGTTCCGAGGGGTCGGCAAGTCCTTCATTACCTCCGCCTTCGTCCTGTGGTGCCTCTACTGCAATCCCCAGGTCAAGATCATGGTCGTCTCGGCTTCTAAGAACCGAGCGGACAACTTCGTGACGTTCACGATGTCCCTGATCCAGATGATCCCTGAGTTGGCGCATCTGAAGCCCAAGCCGAACCAGCGCTCCTCGCGCGTCGAGTTCGACGTTGGTCCTGCCATCCCCGACCAGACCCCCTCGGTTTTCGCCAAGGGCATCGACAGTCAGCTGACCGGTGGTCGCGCCAACATCATCGTCTCGGATGACGTGGAGGTCATGAACAACTCCATGACGATTGCCGCTCGCGATCTGCTCATTGAGAAGACCAAGGAATACTCGGCCATTCTGAAGCCGAAGGATGACGAGTTCTCTGTGGCTCGCATCATCTACCTCGGCACCCCGCAGACCGAGGACTCGATCTACAACAAGCTACCCGAGACGTTCACCAAGCGCATCTGGCCAGCCCAGGTACCGACCCTGGAAGAGGTCCACGCCTACGGCAATGAATTGGCACCCCGCGTGATGAAGATGTTCACCCGGGCGATGTACGGGGCCCCCACGGACCCTGAGCGCTTCGACGAGGATGAACTGATCACCCGCCGCGCCGAGTACGGGGCCGCTGGTTACCAGCTGCAGTTCATGCTGAACACCAAGCTCTCGGACGAAGAGCGCTACCCGCTCAAGCTCAAGAACTTGATCGTCATGGCGGTGCCCCCGGCGAAGGCCCCAGTCGACGTGTACTGGCTCCCGAACCCCGATAGGGAACTCAGGGACCTCCCGAACAACGGCATGGCTGGTGACCGGCTATATGCCGCTGCGGGGCATTCCCAGGAGTGGCTTGAATACCAGCACCGCGTCATGTCCATCGACCCCTCGGGCCGAGGCAAGGACGAGACCGGCTACGCTGTCGGCTACCACCTCGCGGGTAACATCTGGCTTCCCAAGGCCGGTGGCCTCCAGGGTGGCTATGAGCCCGAGACCCTCGACACCCTCGCGAAGATCGCCAAGGTTCACCGCATCCAGACCATCGTCATCGAGAGCAACTTCGGCGACGGCATGTTCGCTCGTCTCCTGGAGCCGGTCCTGGCTCGCCATGGGGTCTCCGCAGCTATCGAGGAAGTGCGCTCCACCACCATGAAGGAGATGCGCATCCTGGACGTTCTGGAGCCTACCGTGTCCCAGCACCGCCTGATCGTGGACCCCGAGGTCCTCAGGGAAGACGAGGACTCGATCCAGAAGTACGAAGGCATGATCCGGCAGCACAAGTCGCTGTTCCACCAGATGACCCACATCTGCCGCCAGAAGGACGCCCTGCGGTTCGACGACCGTGTGGACGCTCTGTCCATGCTGGTTGGCTTCTTTGTCGACCTGATGAACCAGGACGCCCAGAAGGTGGCCTCCAAGAACCACGAGGAGTGGCTCAGGGCCCAGCTGGATACGTTCCACCAATCGCCTCTCAATGCCCACTTCAACATGACTGAAAGGCTGCTCTGGGGCGGTGGATAATTAAGTCCTACTACTGGAGAGAGACAAACTACCCTCCCTCCGGTTTCCCATAGATATACCCTAAGGTACCCTATAGATAACCTATAGGTACCTTAGGTCTCCTCAAGGTCCCTAGGTGGACTACTTCTAGTCCTCCTCCTCTGCTCTCCTCTCTGCTTCCTCCTCACAGGTCTGCTTGCACTGGACAGGGTGATACCCCCCGATGTCCACGCAGCGAGCCACACAAGCCTCCACCCGCTTATCCACGGAGGCCCCGAGGGCACCCTGGGTTCCCAGCGCTGCGCTCACCAGGACCATGGCGGAGACCAGCAGTTTCTTCATTCTCATTCATCCCTTGGTTTAAGATCGCTAGATCGGTCGAGGATCGCTAGATCGGTTCAAGATCGACTGTTAGCCCCCGTGGGAATCCTCAGTCAACCAGAGAGTCTCCACGGTACCGTAGAGGCCCACAGGGAGCCTTCAGTCTCCCAGGCTACCTACTACCGATTATCCCTCCCATGCCTCTCCCTGGGCAGCTGTGGGCCCTGCAGGTACCCTCGGGGACCCAAAGGGACCCGCGACCTTTTTGCGAAAAATCTGTATCCCCATATACGTATACCCAGGTAGCCCCTGCCCCCCGTGCCCCCTAGGTTTCCCTCCGGTAAAGCCCCTATACGCGCCAGCCTTGGGCACAACATCGGGCACACTATCAGCCTAACTCATTGATATAATTGGACTTAGATTGGATACTACATCTGATCAGCCCTGATTAGGACAGAATACCTAGGGATAACAGGTGATCCCCAAGGCGGAATGCTCATTCCATCTCTGAATTATTTGTTCCCTCATGTTCCCTCCCACATTTTTCCACCTTGGGGACACCCCAGTTTCCACCGGCCAGCCGCGCCAAAAAGCGGCGCTCATATACGGTACTAGGGCGCGACCGCGTTCCTATCCCGCTTGGGAACACCTCAGGGGCCTACACATTTTTTCGATTTCTCTCCGTTATCGTGTTGACTTCGGAAATGGGGCGTTCTAATGTTTGGTCACGGTCAAGGAAACGAGATCGACGGGGCCTCCGGGCCTCGGGGTTCCCTCCGGGTTCCTGTTCTTTGACAAGCGAAGATGCGCAAGTTTCCCTAGGGCTTCCTGCTCTTGGTGATCTAGCCACCGGCTCACTGGTTGACCCAATATCCCGACTGCTGCGGCGACAGGGCGGCGACACTGGAAAGCACGACAGGCTGACAAAATCACCACGATAACGGATTGACAACGGAAACGAAGCGAACTAGCTTTCAAACAACGGCGGAGACGCCGAGCGGCGAACGGGTCACCGCGCTAACAAGCGCTTAGAGCCTCGCCGGGTTCTTTGAAAACTGAATAGGTCACCTAAGACCATAAACGGGGCGCGGATGACAAAGCGTCAAGTCATCGGGCGGAGCAGCATCGTCCTAAGAGGGTAGCGCCTCGAATGCTGTGATCTCCTACCACGCAGACCAAGTGGTGGGACTATACAAGCCCAAGGGGTCCTTGGGTTTCTGTAGTCTCACCGTCCGTCACCTCCAGGCTGACGGCGGAGCTATGTCCAATTCCCTACGCTATCGGAGTGACCATGTTCAACGGTTCCCTCATTCGCTCTGGCGGCAACGCCAAGACCATCAAGGGTGACAAGGCTGGCGTCTATGAGACGGCCATCATGTACCTAGCGCCAGCCTCTCAGTCCCTCATGGGCAACGTGTGTCCCATGGCAGGGCAAGCAGGGTGCGAGGAGGGTTGCCTGTCCAAGGCTGGCCGCGCTGCCATCTTCAATTCAATCGTCAAGGCAAGGATCGCCAAGACGCAGCGGTACTTCAAGCATCGAGCCGCGTTCATGGCCGAGTTGGTCAAGAACATCGAAGCCTTTGTGCGGTACTGCGAACGCAAGGGCGTCAAGCCAGCGGTGCGCCTCAATGGCACCAGCGATATCCAATGGGAGTTCGGGCATCCGGTCTACCGCACCACCGACTTCGACACTGAGTTCGGTCCGTGGGTGGGTGAGTATGACAGCATCTTCCACGCTTTCCCTGAGGTGCAATTCTACGATTACACCAAGGTCTACAAGCGAGCCTATCGCAAGCTGCCAGCCAACTATGCGCTGACGCTGAGCTACAGCAACGCCCATCCCGCCTACTCAATGGCTGTCCAGACGGCAATGCGGGAAACCGGCATCAACGTCGCTGTGGTCTACCGCACCAAGGAACTCAGGGACGCCCACGCCGCTCGGGGCTACGGCATCTTCCAAGAGGTGCGGCCTGTCATCGACGGCGACGAAACCGACATGCGCTTCACTGACCCCAAGGGTGTCATCGTGGGTCTCTATGCCAAGGGCCCTGCCCGTAGGGACACCACAGGTTTCGTCGTGGGCTAATGTCCACGTTAACGGGGTGTCTTCGATAGGCACCCAACACCACAACCAATCCTATACCGCGAGCATTCCCATGTCCGTCCGCAAGTCCATCACTGCCGCCAAGGCCGCACTGGCCGCCATCGACACCAAGACCAAGAGCCGTGACGTCATCGTCAAGACCCTAAGGGCCGCTGGGTGGTCCTCGGTTGGGTCAGGCGCTTTCGCCACCTGCATGGCACACAAGGCCGCGCCGGGGATCGTCATCAAGGTCGGTCAGGTCGTCAGTTCCAAGGCGTGGATCAAGAGCCGCTGGCAGGACGGCTTCATGAACTACGTCGAGGCCACCAAGACCACGCAGTCCCGCTATGCGCTCAAGGTCTATCACTCGGCGTGGGTCAATGAACTGAGCGGCGGCACCTACGTCGCCATCGTCGAGCGGTGCCAGAAGGCGAAGAGCAAGGCGCACCGCGAGGCTATCAGTGGCATCGACAACGCAACCGCAAGCTGGGGAACGTCTTGGGGTGGCCGCGCGGTTTGCGTCGGGCTCAACTTCCTCGAACACGTCGCCGTCTATGGCACCCTCGATTGTCACGGCAAGAACGTGATGGTCCGCGCCAACGGCCATCTGGTCATCACTGACCCGCTCGTCCTCCCCGCTTCTCGCTAGTCCCAAACCTATACCGGAGAAGCGCCATGATTGACGCCAGCTGGGTCATCGTCTGCCGCACCACCGGCAAGCCCGTGATGGAAACCTTCAACTTCGAATTGTGCCAGTTCGTCCGCTCCGAGCGGTACCGCGTGGTGCCCATCAGGGCGTGGCTGGCCAGCCTTAACCAACAGGAGCATGACCATGACTAGCCGCATGTACCATACGCTACTGGCACGGGACGGACGCAACGCGCCGTGGAAGATCGAGTTCGGCGACTACAGCCGAGCCACAGTCGAAGCCGAGCGGCGCTACTACCGCGACCAAGGCTACAAGGCCGCGAGCCTCAAAATCATCACCACTGGCGACACGCAAGCCGAGATCAACGCGGCTGTCGACAAGCTCAACGCAGGAGAATGAACCATGGTCGCGAAGATCAAAACCGTCTGCATCGCTGGATCATGGGGTGAACTCACGGTCAGCGCCAACACCGGCAGGGTCATCAGCTATGACCATCAGGGCACCCTACCTGATCCTGACGGCGAGACAGGCTACTCCGACATCGTTCGTGTCGACCTCGACGAATGGCGGAAAACCTATCCCCGCGAAGAGCCCCAGCACCTCGACGTCCTCGACGTGGGCGCTTGGACCTCGGGTGGCGAGTACGTCCCGCCTGAAGTCGAATGGCGCAAGGACATTCGCGGGGTGGAGGCCTGAGCCATGCGCTATCAAGTCCACGCCAGAATGAGGGCCGACCATGAGATTGAGACGCTGACTATGGTCGTCACAAAGCCAACCCGTAGGGACGCCGAAGCGGCGCTGCTCACCGTCTTGGACAAACTCCGCATCTCGCCATTTGATGTCGTCAGCGCCTACTCGCTCGCAATGGAGGACTGAGCTATGCGATCGCTTGATCCACACGAGGAAGCCGAACTCGTCGCCTTCGCTAAGGCCGAGGGCCGCCTCTGGAAGGCCTACCTCAACCTCTTTTGGTACCGAGGGCTTCCTGTACCGGGCTTCCCACTCCTCTACGGCCTCCGCAACACCCACGGCCCTTACTGGCTCGACGCCTACCGCCTCCCGAAGAACCCGGATGCGGTCGCCCAGGCATCTGTCGAAGGCCGCCCAGCCTAGTTATCCACAACCACCAGATTAGGACATCATTCCTACTAGACGGCGATCCCGTCGACGGGTAAATGCATCCTTAAGAGAGGACAATATTCCTATGGAGATCACCGATTTCATACTGGTCGTCGTGCTGGTCGGAGGGCCCTACGGCCTCGCCATCTGGGCGCTGGTGATCGAGGTCAGGAGGACCCACCAGTGACCTATACCGACACCAATCGCCCTGGCTGGCTTGACCGCTGGCTCAACTCGGAGGAGCGCCGCCGTGGCTGAGTTCCCCAAGTTCGACATCGCCGAGCCCGAGGAAACCGTGTGGGCCTCCTGCACCAAGGGCCTCGCCTTCTTCACCATCATCCTCACCCTCATGTGGCTGCTTTAGGAGACACCATGGACAAGCCCAAGATCACCAAGCTCATCACTGACAGCATCGTCGCGGCGGCCTCGGCCATCGAATGTGTCGCCGACGAGAGCCCCGAGGAAGCCGAGCGGCGCATCAAGAGCGCCTACTACGGCCTCGACAACGCCCTGACGCTGGTTCGCCGCGCCAAGGTCACCACCGCCAACGCCGCCTGACCCAAAACCTGTACCGAACGAAAGGACATGACCATGAAGAACCATAAGCCCCTCAACACCGAAACCGCTCGTGCCCTCAAGCCAGGAACGAAGCTGGTCTTCATCAACGCTGGCCGCAACACCGTCTCCGCTCTCAATGGTGCGCTGTGCAAGGTTGGGCCGAAGGGTACCTTCACGCAGTTCGGCAGAACGTGGCTCGACATCATTTGGACAAGCCCTGAGGCACGTGGCCAAAACGACGGCGGCTATCACCCGTATGATTTCGCCGTGGCCCACCGGTCGCTCGCCCCTCAGGCCCGAGAGGTCCTGAAGATGCTGAAGGAAGCTGGCCGGATCACCGGAGTTCAGGCTTGGAACATCCTGAAGGTGCGCAGTCTGCCGCGCCGCATCTCGGACCTCAAGGAGGCCGGATACAACATCAAGAAGGCCATGAAAGAGGACCACACGGGCCAGCGCTACGCTGAGTACACATTAGCTTAAAAGCAACTATCCACAGGTGCCCCGGGGTAGACACGGTGTCGCACTAGACACCTGTCTCTTCGGTTTCGTAAACAAATTTTCATGTCAGGCTTATGGGGAAACCTGACCTTTCTTTGGCAACAAACAGGGACTGAAATCGATATCATGTACATTGCGTTTTTGAATGAGACCGACGACCCCATAGCAGTAATCTCAGTGGATGCAGAGGACCATTGGGGTGCCTGTGAGATCGGTCACGCCCTCCTCGGGGGTGCGAGGTTCCCGGGTGCTGTTGAGTTCCAGGTCTACGAGCGAAACCTCTACGTTTGCCTTCATATTGACGATAACGGAAAAGCTTCTATAGTGCAGATGCCGCCCGAATAAGGGGCATCACCCAACGGAGAATAGAAATGTCCAACAACCTTGAGTTCGATGCTCGCGAGCTAAACGTGATCATTCGGGCCCTGAAAAGGTTCAGCCAGTTTGACCACAAGATGCAGGTCTCCACGATCCTGACCCTTCTTGAGATCGCCCTGGCGGAGCGGAACAACGAAGAGATTTCCGTTCAGGACATCGAGAAGCGTGTCGGCCTCCAGTCTGGCACCGCATCCCGCAACACCTACTACTGGGGCGAAGGTCACCGGGAGAACACTGGGGGTCACGAGATGATCAACATTGGGTTCGCACCGAACGACCGCCGCAAGAGAACATTGCGCCTCACCAACAAGGGCAAGGCGTTCATCAATGACGTTGTGAAAGGGGTGACCGAGAATGGCTAGACAACGTGGTAACCGCTGGCAAGCTGATGTGCTGATCGACGGGCAACGCAAGCGCGTGTCCTTCGCCACTGAGGTTGAGGCGGTAGCCTATGAGAAAGCTGTGGAGCTAGGACACACTGGGGCTCCTGCGGTCACCCTCGGGCCGTTCATTGACGAGTATTTCGAACTCCTCTGGGGTGGCGACAAGCGCCCCGAGAGCAGCCGCCTCAGCTGCAAGGTCATCATGCAGTACATCCCCGAGACCACACCGATGGCCAACATCACGACCAAGATGATCATCACCGATCTGATTGGCGGCATGAAGAAGGCTGGCAAGGCTGGCGGCACCATCAACCGCAAGCTCTCGGCCCTGTCGAAGATCATGAAGCTAGCCAAGCGGCTGGAGGTCGTCGACCGGCTCCCCGAGTTCGACTACCAGCAGGAGGGCAAGGGCCGCGAACTGATCCTGGACAAGCCTGACGAGGTCAAGGGGCTCCTATACCTCGACCACCTCGGGCTGGCCGCCAGCGCCGCTCTGATGCGCTTCCTACTCTACACGGGGTGCCGCCTTGGGGAAGCCTACAAGGTCTCCCGCAAGAACGTCGCCAACGGCTACGTCACCTTCGTCGACACGAAGAATGGCGACAACCGCAGCGTCCTCCTGATCGGCCCTGCCAAGGAAGGTTGGGAAGCGATCTGCAAGATGACCGACGCCGACATCCCGTTCGCCGAAGCGCTGCCCGTCAAGACCTTCAGGGGTCACTGGGAGCGCCTCAGGGTACACCTTGAGATCGCCGACGATGGCCAGTTCGTGCCGCACATGCTTCGGCATACCTGCTGCAGCCGCTTGGTCATCAAGGGCGTCCCGCTGCCTCAGGTCATGAAGTGGATGGGACACCGGAACATCCAGACCACGATGCGGTACGCCCATCTGGCACCCAAGGACCTCGACATGGCGGCTAGGGCCCTCTTGGCCGCCTAACACCCACCACCACTTCTGACATTCGCTGGGCTCCCCCGAGAAATCGGGCGGGGCCTTTTCTTTGGCTCGAACCGGAGAACGCCATGTTCCTCCAATTCCTCGGCCTCTGCGCAGCAGTTGGCTTCGTCACCCTAGGCCTCCTGAAGCTGGCCGAAATCATCCAGACCATCACCAACGCCAAGAAAGGCAACTGACCATGACCATCAAGATCGCAGCATTCGGCGCTTCCGCAGCACTCCTCGCAATCCTCTCGTTCGGCAGCTTCTACGTGGTCGACCAGGGCGAACGCGGCGTCGTCACCCGCAACGGTGCCATCCTGGCCGTCAATGAGCCCGGGCTGGGCTTCAAGATGCCCATCATGGACGGCGTGACGTACATCGACGTGCGCTCCAAGGCGAAGACCTACGACAGCGTCATGGCCTACAGCGCCGACCAGCAGACCGCCACGCTGGCCGTCTCGATCAACTACTCGATCCCCGGCGACAAGGCAGGGATCGTCTATGCCGAGTACGGCAACGAGGACAACCTCCTATCCCGCCTCGTCGAGCGCAAGCTCATGGCCCAGGTCAAGAACGTCTTCGGCCAGTACAACGCGGCTCGGGCAATCACTGAGCGAGCGAAGCTCAACGCCGACATTCAGATCGCCCTGCAGGAGGCCGTCGAGGGTCCCGTGGTGATCGAGGCCGTCCAGATCGAGAACATCGACTTCTCGGACACCTATGAGGCCAAGATCGAGGAACGGATGAGCGCCGAGATCGAGGTCCAGAAGCTCAAGCAGAACCTGGAGCGCGAGAAGGTCCAAGCGACGATCCGTGTCACCCAGGCTGGGGCCGAGGCCGACGCCACCCGAGCCCAGGCTGAGGCCGACGCCGATGCAGCCCGTCTACGTGGTGAGGCCGAGGCCGACGCCATCAAGGCCAAGGGCGCGGCCCTGAGGGACAACCCGACGCTGATCGAGTTGACAGCTGCCGAGCGCTGGAACGGCACCCTGCCGACCACGATGGTTCCCGGTGGTGCGACCCCGTTCCTCAACGTGGGGAAGTGAGCGTGTGCCTATCAGGAAGATGTTCATCCTGCTGCCACAAGAGGGCAGAGGAACGCGACAAGCGGAGGGAGACCAAGGCCCCAGTGGCGAAGGTCTTCGTAGTCACCGGCTGGACCGAGAGCGGCGACGAGTTCGTCTACGTCTTCGCTGAGGAGCCAACCAAAGAGAGCCTCAACGCCTTCTTCGCCGACGAGATGCCCTACGAGTGGCGAAACGAGTGCATCCAGCGCTGGAGCATCAGCGAAGAGGAGGTGCGGTCGATATGACCAGCTTCGCTGAAATCAGCCAGATCGTTCGTTCGATCACGTACAAGCCGGGGTGGTGCTTCCACCTCGGCGCGGAGGCTGGGCGTGTCTTCATCCAGGTTGCTGTGAACACCTTGAGCGACCTCACCATGGACCCCACAGGGAAGTCCGAGGATCGCACCCCGTGGAAATCTGGCAAGCGCTACCTGTCGCCTCATATGTGTCGGCAGGAGATCGTCGGGGCCGTCTTTGGGCTCATCAAGGATGCTGAGTTGCACGAGGTCCACGAGTGGTTCCGCTACAAGGGGGCCTCAATCTACAACCCCCACCTTGACCCGGATGTCCTAGTCGAGGTAGCGAGGCGTCGGTCTTCCTTCAACGTTCGCGAGAACGCGATGTCGATGGTGGAAGGCTGATGCGCGTGTGGCGGAATTGGTAGACGCAGCAGGTTTAGGTCCTGCCGCCGCAAGGTGTGGGGGTTCGAGTCCCTCCACGCGCACCAAGGAACTGGATGTTGGGAAACCGCACATCCGGTGCTGTGACAAGGGTGTGCCAAACTGTGCCGCCACTGGCACACTCGGTGAAAAATACCCAACTAAATCAAGTCCTTAGTTTTGGGGATTGGATTTAGGTTCCAGTGCCGAGAGGCGTGTAGGTTCGACTCCTATCATCCGCACCACCTTCCCTCAGCTAAGCTGTTTTCATTGAACAATTTTCGGAGTCGGTGGCACCATTTGGGGCACATTTTGTGGCACAAGATGCGTGCTAATTAACAACCTACGTCGCCCGGCGGCTGTTCGCATTGTTCTTGAACGGGTTCGGCCGGTCCTTCTCAGTGCCATGGCTGAGTGTCAGCCCGATATCTTTGCCGCCACAGTTTTCGCACCTGAGCTTCGGCGTCAGGTCGTCATGCATGGTCGAATGATCGAAGCCTAACCGTTCGCCCAGCTTCTGCAGGTCCAGCACTGTGTGGTGCCGGCAGCGGTTGCAGTGCGCCCGCAGAGTGTGCGGGTGGTCGATGAGGGCTTGGATGTGGTCGAGGGCAATGGACATGCGAACGGAATAAGAACACCGACCCTTGCCGTCAAATCACATTGCCGGTTTCAATCCGCAGTGCTTCACTCCCGGCGGGAGGCGAGCATGGCAGAGAAATCGAGAGACATCCGTTTCGGCGATACGATCACGCTTGAGGTCGAGGTGGTTGGAACATGGGACGACGGGCGGATCACGTTCCATATCAGCGGGTATGCGGCCCCGATCACGATCAGTGCGGAATGCCCGGATATCGTTGGCGTAGACCCGACAAGCCCATCGAGGCAGAAGGGGCGCAGGCGATGAACTCGCAACCGATTTTAGAGTGGTTGAGAGTTGTCCTGAAACGCAAAAGCCCCGCGCATGGCGGGGCCTTGGTAAGGCGCGGACGTGACTGTCAGCCCCCGCGCAATATCTTCACGATTTCCGCCCAGTAGGAGAGGATGATCGCCGTCAGAGCCGAACTGCCGATACCGGTGACGGCCAGCGCCCCCATCCCAGCTTGTTTCCATCTCGTGACCTCATCTGTCACGGTCTTCACGGTCTTCATGTCGTTCTTCACTGTGTTCATATCCGATTCGAGATAGCCAGTTCTGGTGACGACCTCATCAAGGCGCCGATGGACCGTGGCGCGGCTGACGTCCGATTTGTCTTCCGAATCCTTCATATCGTCGCGGATGTCGCCGATTTCCTTGCCAAGCGCGTCGAGCTTTCCCATTATGGTGCCGAGTGTGCGGTTGATCTCGTTCAGGCCATTGAAGTCCGGCGGCATCTCAGACGCCCTTGTCGATTTCGGAGGCCTTGCCGCCCAACACCAAGCAGGCGACCATTTGGCGGACAATGAGGATGGACCATTGCCCGTTTTCGGAGTGCGTCACAATGACATCAGCATCCTTGGTCTTACCACGCATGATGACGAACTCGCCGAACCGCTTCTGCAAATCCTGCAGCACCGCCGGTTCAGGCCCGCACATCTGTTGCGCTTCCGCCGGCCTCGACATCAAAAACAGGGCAATGAGCAGGGCAAGCCCGGCCATAACCCATAGTGTGTACCGCCATGTCCTGATCATTTCCCCAGCCCTTTCCGGTAGTTTTGATCCCAAGCCCAACACCGATCGATCCGCGCATTTGCCCGACCAAGGGCGCGGTCTGTCTTCAGCAATGCGACGTCCAGCCGATCACCTAGCTTGACGCTGGAGCGTTCCTTGATGCGGCAGTCCGCTGGTTTTTCGGGAACCTTGGCGGCTTCCTGTATCGCGGCGCGCGTTGCCTCGGCCGCCACTTGAGCGCGCTTGGCATCTGCCAGCCGCGCCCGATCACTTGTTATGCATCCGGTCAAAGAGAGGCTGATCAACACCATCAGGAACAGCGCCGGCCTTGAGTTGTTCGATTTCATCGGAAAGCCCCTCGTTTTCGCGCTCGGTGGCGATGCGCTGTTCTTCGAAATGACGGTTGGCATCGGCGAGAGCAGACGCCCTGCCCTCAGCGAAAACGCGAAGATCCCGTTCGGCCGCAAGCTTCGCCTCGAGCGCATCGATCTCGGCGCCGGCCACGAGCTCGGAAACGGCCTTGTTCACCGCCTTTCGAACGGCTGATGCCTTGTCGAAATGAACCCAGAGGCCAGCAGCAACGATCAACGCCAGCGGAATCGGGATCATGATGGTGAGCACCCGCCATGCAGCGAGCGCGAGGGGTTTGAGGGCGAACCAGGTCATCCGTCGCTCCTCATGGCCCGCATACCCAGCGCGTGGCGCCTACCCTTGTGCTTTTCGTTGGCCCAACTCTGTGGCTGGAACTTGAAGTCGATAGGCAAGCCCGTCTGCGCCTTCAGCCAGTCTGAAATCGCCACGGTGTGAAGTAGCCATTTCAGGTCGTGCTCAAAGACACGAATGTCGGCCTGTGGGAATTCTCGTTGGAAGGCGTCATCCCCAAGGATCATGACGACATCGACGTCGCGCCAGTCGGGGCGATCCAGGGCGCTGCCGACCAGATAGCAGCCGAAGCCATCGTCATAGGCGCTATTTAGATGCATACAGGCGAGATTGAGCTTAAAGACTGCAGGCACGCCAACATACGACGCTTTCCTCTTTGTCTCAGGCGCATCAGCCATCACAGACCCTCTGTTTCGATATGAACAGCCGCCGCTGGATCAAGCGGGACGAGGATTCGCGTCCAGTCGACCGACAGAATGCCGGCACGCGACGGATGCGGATCATGGGCGAGCTTGCCATCCTTGTAGACGACCATATGGCTGACGCCACGCGGTGATGGGCCGCTGACGAGGTAATAGCCCTCGAAAGGCAGGTGGCCATGTTTCAGCCAGACATGGAAACCGCGTGCCTCCATCCAATCTTCGAACGCAAGGCCCCACAGGCGGGGCTCCGGCGCGATTTCGAGGAAGTGGGGAACGTCGGTGATCGGCAGGCCAAGAATCGACGCCGTGGCGGCGCGGACGCAATCTCCGCCAACACCTTCGCCCGCGAATTGGGTTTGATCGACGGGCTTCATCACAGACCCTCATGCTTCGAAATGAACAGCCGGTCGCGGAAGATGTAGACGACAAGCCCCAGAACCGCGGCGAGCAGGATGAGCGTCAGGAAGTTGACCCCAAGCGCATCCATGAGCGATCGACCGCTTTCGACGGCGCTGGAGACTTCGTAGATCTGGTTTCCAATGCCTGCCGTGGACAGACCGCCGGCCAGAAGGCTTGCCCGCCCGATGTTCGAGCGGGCAGCGGTCTTGCTTCCGATCTCGGAAACACTGTCGTCGCCCCAGATCTGAACTGCCTTGCGGAAGGCGGCGCGGCGATCGGCGAGGCCGTTGTAGCCACCATTCACCTTGAGCGTGACGCCGCGGATATCGTTCTTGTCGGCCGGCGCGTTGCAGCCGTTCATTTTCCAGAACGAAATTGCGGCGCGGACCCCGATCAACGCCTCGAGCAACAGATCGGGTTCCTTGACCAGGTCGAGCCCCAAAACCTTGCCGATCGCCCGATAGTTGTCCTTGCCTGTGACCTGTTTCGGACCCCGGCCCCGGAAACGCCAGCCGTCGTCTGGACCGACATTCCCCATCCTCCCGCCATAGACCTTATTGGCCAGCGCGCGCGGGTTCATGGCGTAGGGTTCCGCCGACTTCAGCGTCGGAAACCGCTTCGGCCAAACCGCGCAAAGTCGCTTCGCCGAATAGTTCAGGTTTTCCTCGGTGACGCGGAGCCCGCCGCTTTCAACGAACATCTGCGCCATGAAATGGCAGATCCGAAGCGGGGTATTGATCCCGGCGCGCTCCATTTCCGGCTGCGCATCCGCTATGGCCTTGATAAGCGCCGGCCTGCCGCCGGGCGCGAACGCCTTCAGCTCGTCGAGCATTTCGATTGTCCTTGTTGAAGAGCTAGTAGAGACCACCGCGACCGGCTTCGATTTCGCGGGAAGCGCCGGGGCTGATATCCCGGCCCCTGGAAACGTCGTAGGAGCGGTCGGAACCACTGGGGCGATCCGGCGCATTGGGGAATGGGCCGCCCGATGTCGGGTTTGCGAATGTCATGCGCTGGCCGAGGATGTTGGTGCTGTAACCGCCCATCAGCTTCGACAGCAGGCTGTTCTGGGCGATATTGCCACTGGCGAGCTTGCTGCCGAGTTTGGCGCCAACGGCCCCTGCAAGGGGACCACCAACCATGTTTCCGAGAGCCGCACCCAGCAATGAGCCAGCAATAGCCTTGCCAGAAGGCATCTTGCCCAGCATGCCGGCAAGAGGATCGGACAGACTGGCCTTGGACAGCGGCCCCGGTGTGCCTTTGACGGCCATCTGGTTGCCGTTCGGGCCCGTTGCCGTGGTCACGCCGAATGCGTTGGTCACATAGGTATTCGGGTTGTTTTCGAAGCGGGAGACGCTGTTGCCCCCCGTTGCCGTGCCAGTCCCCACCTGTCCGCCATAGATGTCGGATGCCGTGAATTTTGGTGCCGGTGGTGCGGCAAGCGCGAATGCATCTTCGATCCTCTGCTGAGGCGTCTTGACCCGAGCGGTTGTCGGCGTCGTCACGGGCTGCGCGATCTTCGGCTGGGTCACTACCTGCGGTTTGACCGCAGGCATGGCCGGAGCCGGCGTAAACAGCGGCTGCGGTCCCTGCGGAACGAGTGACTGAGCCGGTCCCATCAGGCTCGGCGACATCAAGGCCGCATTGGCCGGGGCTGTCGGTGCGGGCGGCTGAAGCATTGTGCCGCGCGGGATGCTGTTCATGCTGTTGGTCGGGGCCGGCACGGCACGACTGGCCGCGGCCTGCTGATAGACAGAAGCCTGCTTGGCGGGCGAAGGCTGGGCTGCGGGCGCAACCATCCTCTGTGCGGGCAGTGACGTGGCTGGCGCTGTCATCCGCGCCGAAGTGAAGGATGGTGCTTTGGTCTGGCCGATCCCCAACGCGGCGCGCGGGATCGACGGCGAGGCCTGAGCAGATGGAGTTACCGCCCCAGACACAAGGTCATATGCCTTCGAAGCGAGGTTTGCGATTGGATTGCGCCGGGTCAGTTCCGGTGCATCCTCATATGTCGCGTTCGTCGGGCCAATTCCTGGCAGGTTTGTTGCCAGAGACGTCCCAGGAGCCGCCTTCAATGTCTGCGAAGGCAAACCACTGGCCGGGGCTGTCATCATGGCAGAGTTGAACGATGGAGGGGTTACCCTTCCACGTCCAAGCATGCCTTCGGAAAGCAGGGCCGCCAACGGGTCTGTCCGCTCCGGCAGGCGATCGGCTGTGGCTGTGGTGACAGTGCCACGCGGCCCGAAACGTTCTGGATCGGGTTCACGTGGCTGTGCCGCGGCCAGATTGCCGCGCTCAACCACACCTGCCGGCGCTGCCATCAAGCTGGAGGGAACCGGAGCAAGGGGCGCACGTTCGATCTGCCCCAGAGGCGCGGCGACCAGAGGATCAGGATTGCGGGGCGGAGCATCAGGCACCGGGGCCTGATCTGGAGTCCTCAATCCCCCGAATTCCGCAGCGGCCTGGAACCAGTCGGGAGCCCTCGACATGTTCGCTGCCGAGCGGTTGTGCATGAAGTGCGGATCGACACCGTTCGGCCTGGCGCGCATATCGACATGCAGCATGTCCGGCGATTGATCATAGGTGATGAATCCGCCGGCACCGCGTTGCGTCAGTTCGCGAACAAGCTGCTCCCGTTCGACTGACGTCATGCCGGTCATGTCGATGTCGGCGGCCTTGCCTTGGACGTGCATGCTGCCCTTCGCGCCGCCCACCCTTTGATTGTGCGAGGCGCTGCGATAGCCGGACGTGATCCCGAGGTTACGGCCAAATTCCGTTGAAGTGCCGACCAGTGCATCCTGCAGGTCTTGGGCGATGCCAGACTGGTTGGAGTTGTAGAAGTCCAACCCACCCGGATTGAGGCCGTTCGGCGCAAGGGCTTCCAAGCCGCGCGGGCCGACATCGACCTGTGGCCGCGAAACCGGCTCAAATGCCGCAGTACGGAGAGCCGAACCAATATTCGACACGGCATCGGTCACTGTCGACGCGACCTGCTTCACTGGCGCCGTGATCGCATCAACGACCGATCGAGGCTGGACCTGATCAATGGCGACGGGCTCGACATAGCCAAGGGCTGTGTTGAAGGGGCGGCCCTGCGGATCCTCGAAGAAGATATGGCCTGTCGTCGAAGCGACCTTTGACAGGCCCTTGGGCAGGTTTCCGACAGCGCGCGGCGTTGCGTAGAACATGCCGGCATGGGTTGGCCCGTTCTGGACAACATCCTGAAGCGCCTTTTTTGCCAATTCCCGATATCGGCTGGCACCTGGAGGCAGCGCTTTACCGTAGGCGTTGAACTCCTTGCGGTTCGATACGATATCCTGATGCGAGAGCCCGGTGGCTTTCGCGCGGTTATCGATAGCCGATGCAATCGCAAGCATGTCGCGATAGCGCTGTTCCTTGGTGCCAGACGTCGCTTCGCCCAAGATGACATCAGCGACAGTTTGTGCTTTCATTTGGCTGAACCTCTGGAGGCGGAAATGTTGAAATTCATCGTCGCAGCGACCTTGCTGGCGACACCGGCAGCAGCAAAAACATGGTCAGATGCCAGTTGCTCTGTCGGGCTGACGTCCGAGAATGGCGGCTTCACGTTCCAGCCGCACGACGGCGATGCCGTCAGATGCGAAATTGCCGATTGGCCCGTCGATCAACAGAAGGCCAAGCTCTCGTGTGACGATGGCTCAAAGCCGGTGATGGTGGTGATTTCTGACAGCCAATTGACCTTCAATGGCGTCGAAATGACCGAAGTCACTGACACCGGGCCGATCTGCGACTAAGCCGCCAACGGCTCCCTGCCGCCGCCCTGCTTCAGGAAATCCTTGAACTCCACCAGCGCCATCTCCGTAATGCCGCCGATCCGCTTCCGGCCCTTCCCGTCACTGAACGATGCAGCATAGAAGCGGCGGGCCTCACGTTCATTGCGGGCCCCAAGAACAGTCTTGATCTCGTCGAATTCGCCGGTTTCGGGGTCGATCTGGTCGATGACAAATACCACCCCACTGCCGACATGAGGGCCGAGGAAGATGTCGACGTGGTCGTCGTCGGCACCGGTGGTCTTCTTCACATAGCCATAATGAACGGGCATTTTCACCCGCCATGACTTTCCTGAGGCGTCCTTGCCTTTGCGGACACCATCCTTCGGGGTCTCAATGGCGATATCCATGCCGGCCACTTTGAGATGGCCTTTGTTGTAGTTCCCTGCCTTAGCCTGCGCCTCGGTGGGGCGACGGGCCCGACGACCGGCCCTATCAATATCCTCAGGCGTTTCGGCCCGGATCGGGTTTCCCCGTGTTCCTGGCTTTGAAGGGACGGGCGGCGACAAGGCTGAGGGAGGCGAAACCGCATCCTCGTCGCCGCCCTGCAGGGTGGGAGCGCCGGTCGTGCGCTCAACCTCCCCACTCTCTTCATCACCTTCCCCTATCGCAGGCTCTTCCTGCTCGCCGACGAGGGTGACGATCTTGCTGGAAACAAGGAACTCATAGAGTTCATGCATCTGATCTGAGGATATGGTTCGGCCAGCCACAGCCTGCTCGAGCGCGGCAACCGCAGCACGACCGAACATCTCGATGTCGTCGTCCGAAAGGTCGACCTTGTGCATGGTTTTGAAACCCTTATTGCGAGAATGGCCGGGACCGCTTAGATTCAGGCAATGGATGAGAAGCCATCACCTGACATCATCGAAGTCGGCATCGATATCGTGGTCGCCCTTGGCGGGCTCGCTCTGATGCTCTACCTCAAGGCCAACTACGCCCACGACTTGGGCGCCTGGATCGTCAGTTTCTTCTAGTTCACGACCATCTGAGGTGTCGCGACAACGTTGCTGGACCGCGCCGCCAAGGCTGCGGCCTTCATCAGGGCGTCAACTGCGGCCATGCGCTGAGGCGAAATCGCTGCCTTCTGCACGGCACGGGCAATCATTGCCGGATCGTCCGAGAGCAACATCTTGGCAGTCTGGGTCATGACGTTGCCGTCGATCTTCTTGCCTGCCATCCTTGCCCCGCTGGAAAGGGCGGCGGCGGCGATGCCCTTGTTGAAATCGCCGGTGTACCACCAGGTACCACCACCGATCACACCGGATTCGATCAACTGGCGTGCCGTGGTCGAATTGCCGAAAGCACCGCGCAACGCATCCATGGCGGTCTCGACACGAACAAAGGCCTCGATTTCCTGTGCCCGATCCTTGCCGAAGGCCATAACCATCTTTTCCCGCGATTCCTGCGACTTGAAGAGGCGGTTGACGACATTGGTCCTGTCTCCGGCCGCTTTCGCCATGTCGATCAGCTCCGAGGCAAATCCGGTCTCGAATGCCTCGCGTTCCGCCGGCTTCATGGCGCGGATGCCACGATTGAACTCAGGCAGCGACTTGCTCGATTTGGCGAACATCTTGCCGGCCTCGACAGCATCCTCGGCACCGAAAAACGAGGCCGCCCCCTGTCGAGCTGCCTTGTAGGACGGAACGGCCTGATCGAGGTTGGATACAAGCTTGTTTTTCAACGCCATCAGATCGCCCGCAAGAACGTTGTCGCCGCCGCGCTTGGCGAGGCCGATATTGCTGTCGAGGTTGCGTTTGACCTGATCCCAGAACTGGAGCGTCGGTTTCGCGATCGACCCATCCTGGTTGACACGAAGCACGAACTTGCCGTTGACCTGTGTGAACGGGTTTTTCACGGCTTGGAAGCCATCAACTGCAGCGCGATTTGCGCCCCTCTTCGTGGCTCCAATGGCCGCTTCCTGCATTGCGGGAGCCTGCATGAGTTGAGACAGCCCGGAATGCCACATGTCCTGCGCTGCCGGCTGGGCAAAGGCACGGCTATATGCCGGCTTGTTCGCGGCTGATGCGGCATCTTTCAAACCATCGATCATCAGCAGATCGTCTGTCTTGCCACCGGTGAGGCGGCTCACGAGCCGGGTGACGCGATTGCCCTGCCCTGCAAATCGATCGCTGACAACGCGTTCCATGGCGCCACGCGCTTCTGGAGACTGATTGGCTGCAGCTCGAGCAAGGGCTCGGGTCTGCTCGCCACCCAGATCAGCATTCATGAGGGGCTGATTGTTCTTCGCTGCGGTGGCCAGATCGGTGGCGTCCAGAACACCGGCAGGACTTGCCTTGTCGATCTTGATTGCCGAGGCCACCCGGCGCCCTGCTTCGGCTTCAGGATTTAGCGCGCCGCGAACGACACTGCCAACCTTGTCTTTCACCGCGCTGTAGCCACCCTTGACCGCAGCCCCGACCGCTGGGATCGCACCACCGACAGATGCACCGATCAGCGTTGAACCAACGACATCTTCCACATCGCCACCACGCACTGCGGCATCGGTACCACTGATCGCACCGCCAGACGCCGCCGAATAGCCGATCCTCGATGGGAGCGACCCGGACAGGCCCAAAGCTTTGGCACCGGTTGCGGTGGCACCGATGGGTGCAAGCACGGCTGTCGAGCCGACGATATTGCCGGCAAGCGCCGTGCCAGGGTTATCCCTGATCACTTGCTCCTGCCGTGCCCGCATCTGCTTGTAGTTCTCGGCAAAGGTCTTGTCGGAGAATGGGGTAACGGCGGCTGAGGCCGCCGCACTCGTCGCTGCTTTCATGACGGGGCCGATTACAGGAAGATCGTTCGCCCCGGTGACGAATGCGCCGACCTTGTCGTTCATGCTGGTATGTTCGACCAGCCCAGTTTCCTTGTTGTAGCCCTCAACACCGGGCGGCACGTATTCTGGAACGTTGTGGCCAGCGTCGGGCGCTCCAAGGCCGATCTTCGTATTGAATTCCTCAATGGGCAGATCGGCATAGAACTTCTTATGCAGAGCTCCGGCAAGCTGCTCGTCGCTCATGTCCTGATACTGCGGGAATTTCTCGCGTACTTCGGCAATCGTCGGCATCAACGAATCCCCAACGGGTCAGAGAGGCCTTCACCAGTCCCAGACACCCCGCCAGCAGAAGGCGAGATTTCGCTGATGCCAGCCTCAGCGGCGAGACCTTCGATGTCGCGGCGCTTCTGCTCGATGAACGCCCTCAGAACGACCTGCTTTTCGGCTGGCGTCTTGTCAGGATCGCCCAACGTTGCGCGCAGGGTGTCACCTTCCTTCACTGTGAAGGCGGCACCGAATGTGTCGCGGAGCAGTGGCAGTATCTGATTGTCGACCGTGGCGATGTACTCGGATCGGGCCACAGCGGCCTCGCGCGGCTCCATGCCGGCCTGTTTCATGCCAGCGTCCAGCCCCTGCCCCGCAAGCGTGTAGGTCGCTTTTTTGGCCAGACCGTCAAGCTTGGTGATGACCGTCTCAAGCCCAGGCATCTTGCTGGACATGCTCCTGTAGGTCGCCTGTGCCTCGCCGCGCGCCTTGCCGGCTGCAGTACCGCTCCCGGTGGCCAGGGCTTTTGCATACGGGTCGTATGGAATGAAGCCGTCCGGGACATTCGATTTGATCAGTCGGCCATCCCTCGTGGGCTGGACATAAATCGTTTCTCCGGTGTCAGGATTGCGCATCATCTGGGGTGCAAGGCCGGTTTCCGACGTGCCTGCCTTGGCATCGGCCGCAGCCTTGCGTTCCTGAAGCGATTGCGCGCGCTCCGCGATTTCCTCGCGGCGGCGGTCAGCGGCCAGCTTGACCTCGTTCTGTTCTTTCGCAGTGTAATATTCTGATGCGCCGCCAAAACCCCTGCCGAACGACACGAATGGATCGCCTCCGCTATTGCCGAGATTGGCCATGCCTGCGCCGGCCGCGCGGATCATCTGGCGGAAGTCGCCACCAGCACCGCCGCCGCCGAGCAATTGCATCAGCGGGTTCTGGGGATTCGTCATTTCAGGAGAAGGGGCCGCAACGGGCATCACAGGCTCGGTTGGCTCCCGTCCGGGCATGAAGGTGCCGCCCGGCAGCGTCGCCGGTCGTTCCGTCGGGATCGGCGCGGTTTGGGGCAACGCGACCATAGGACGGCCCTGAGGCATTGCAGGAGCCGGCATAGGCGTAGCCCGAGACTGGTTTGCGCCACCGGTCAGCAGGGATACGAGGCTTTGAAGGAAGTCGGCCATTTTTGACCTCAGTCGTTGCTGCGGGGGCGGTTGGCGAACGGCGACCCATTGGTGACCCGCTTTTGCGGGTTAACGATGGGCGTTGGCGTTGCGACGGGGGCCGGTGCGGGTGTCGCGGCAGGCGTCGGGAATGGTGCCGTGCCAAGCATCGGCTTCAACGGGTCAGGCGTGGTCGCTACAGGCGTGTATCCCGTGAACGATGGAACGCCGCCTGTCATACCGCTCTGGGGCCGCGCGCCACCCTGTTGCTTGTCCAGACCGAGATTGATGCGCATGGCCTCATTGTAGCCGGTCGGACCCATCTCGAGTGCCCGGATTGCATCCTGCACGGCCTGAGGCATCACTGGCGTCGAAGTTGCCGCAGGTGCTGTTGTCTTCTTCTTGTCATCACCACCGCACATTTGCTACCGCTCCTTGATGTATGTTCCGCCGAGCGTCGTGAACCCGAAGCGGTTGAGGAACTTGCCGACGAGCTCGGGCTTGCCGGAATTCAGGACATTGATCACGAGCGGAAGACCGAGTTCGGATGCATAGGCATCGGCCTGATCCAGAAGCCGCATTGCCGTGCTGAAACCACGCTTTTCCGGCCTGACATATAGCCATCCATCGCCAAGATACGGCCTATCGGTCCACCATAACTCCTTGCGGCAAACGCTGATCGAGCCGGCGGTTCCGTCGTCGTCGCGCGCAATCCACACAGCACCATCGGTGAACATCTCCCAGATATGCTGCCATGCACGATCGGTGTTGATCCCGGTCGCGGCCTGCGTTCCGAATCGGTGTTCCTGCGCAAAGGTCTGGGCGAGAAACGTGCCGACGAGCAGGCCGTTTTCCTCGGTCGCGGCGAGGCGTTCGATTTCCATCAGAACAGCGAGCCCACAGCGGAGCCGAGCAGGCCGAAGAGACCATCATCCGATTTGGTCTTCGATGTCGATGATGTCGGATATGGCGAGCCCTGCACTGCGCCAAGCAGCTTCAGCGCATCATCGTATTTCTTGTTCTTGATCGCTTCCTGGAACGAGCGGAGCGCGTCGTTCTGCTCCTGAGAGGCTTCGCGCTCGACCTGCCCGGCATTGAACAGGGCATCGTTCACGTCGGTGAAGTTCTTGAAATACTGCTGGCCGAGCCCTGCGATGCCCGATGCTGCCGTTGCCTTGTTCTCATTGGCCAGGGTCTCGGCATCACGGTTTGAGGTATCGACGCCAAGTTTCGTCGCCATATCGCCGGACCGCATCTGCATGGCGTTGTTCCATGCATCGGAATAGGTCCGCCCGGTGATATCGGCGGCGTTCTCAGCAGCATCGTCATAGAGCCCGGTTTCAACGATGCCATGACGGGCATCACCAAAGGCCCCGGACATCGAGGCATTGGCGCCAAGATCGCGGCGACCACGCTGAAGACCGTCACCGATCTCCCTGATCTGGGGATCGAGGATCTGCCTCAGATAGGGGTTCATGTAGCCATCGATCGATCCGAGATAGCCGCCCTCGTCGGTGAGCTTTTCGGCGCTCAACTGATCGGGCTTGTAAGCCGCGAACTCGTCGAGCATGCCGCCGGCCTTGTTGGTCCCGAACAGTTCGGCCAGGTTCTGGTCGGCAAGCCAGTTCACATTGCCGATGGCCTTGTTCTGGCCTTGAGACAGCGGCGTGTAGAGCGTTTCGCCCGGTTTTGAGCCATAGACGTAATTGTCCGGGCTTTTCAGAAAGCTCTCGACCGAGCCGAGCGCGTTCTTCGTCGGGTTAGCGATATAGTCCGGGATCGAGCCGGTTGAGGTGGTCGTATTGGCCATGGGGGCGTGTCCTTTACGGGGCTTGCCGCAGTGATCAGGATTTGACGGCGTTGCGCGTGGCTTCGAAGGCGGCTCTTTGCGCCTTGAAGGTCTCCACGCGCGCCGTTATCGGGGCGTACTTGCGATGGGCCGTTTTCATTTTCTCAACATGCCCGAGCATGTCCGCCGGAAGAGGCGGGTAACCCATCTCGGCTAAGTGCTCGTTGACGGCGACCATCTGGTTGCCCGGCTCCATGTCTGGATCCACGACCGACCGGTGCGGCTCCGAGAAGAACACCGTTCCGTCATCATTGATCACCTGCTTCAGCAGTTGGAGCCCGATGGACCCGTCCGCGCAGAGAGTAATCTGGTTCAAGACTGTGAGTTTGTGCATGCTGGCTCCGATTAGACGGTGTAATGGCCGGCCCCATAGATGCGAACCACTCCACCTGTCGGCAGATCAGCCGCTACGAGCTCAGCCAGCGCTTGGGCGCTGCCGCTGGCGAGCGCATACATGAAAGTGGAATTGCTGGTTTCAAAGCCGAGGCTGGTGTAATTCGCCTTGGTCCAACCTGACATGAGAAGCGTCCCGGCTCCGACAAACTGCGAGCCCATGGTGAAGGGAAAGCCGGTGATGTTGAAAAAGCCGGAGGCTGTCGTGTGGGTCCATGTCGATGTCTGAAGCAGGCAGTTGAAAAAGACCATCTGCCCAATCTTAACGTATCGCCCTGACCGGCTTGAATAGGCCACAGACAGGTTGCCTGGCGTGGCCAGGGTTACCGCAGGGGTCCAAGTCCCTTCCTCGTAGTCATCGATTGTGTTCGCATCAGCAGATGGAACCTGTGTGGCCGGGAATGTCATCCCCCCACCTGACAGGATCGGAATAGCCGAGAATGTCTTGACCCCTGAAACGGTCTCGGCATTGCCAAGCGTCATTGCGGTGCCGGATGAAGCCGGCCCGGTCAGGGTGACCCCATCAGGTATGGTGATCGTGGCACCGGTGGCTGGTGCCGTGAACGCAACCTTATTGATCGACGTTGCCGTTGCGGCACCAAGAACGGGCGTGACGAATGTCTTGTTAGAGAGCGTCTGAGCCCCTGTCAGCGTCACATCGCCAAACGTGATCGCAAAAAATGCCGCTCCGCTGCATAGGATCAGTGCCGAGACGCCGTTGGGGATAGTCAGAGCCGTTGAGCTGCCATTGATCTGCTCCGAGCCATCGGGGTCGACCGTGACCGCACCACCATCCCCTTTCACCCAGAGGCCCCAACCTGTTCCCAGCGTTGCTGCGGCGGTGAGATTGACTGTCACCGCACCTGTCGCGCGCCAGAACTGATTACGATCGGCAGCGACCGCTGTGTAGGTGCCTGCTGCCTTCGTGACTGGGCTTGTGTTCGGCAAGTACTGAGATGGGTTGACCGTAGACCAAGCCGTCAGGTTGACACTCAGCGGCTGATAGGAACCGGCGACATTCGCAGCTATGGATTCCGCGGTATCGACGTGGCTTGCTCGAGCAATCTCATGGACGGCATTGACGATCCACTGCATCAGCGGATCTCGAACCACGGCTGGCGGTTGGCCGATGGCGGCGCGTCTCATCGTTTGCGCCCCGCACCGGAGATTTCAAGGCCCCATCGGCCCATCCTGAAATCTGAGCCAACGGTGTCGCCCGAAAGCTTCATGCCGAACTGCCGGCCAGCAACCCGGGCGTCGACCAGTTTATCCGTCGGCGCGATGGTCAGCGTTTCCGACATCATCACATCATCGCGGGGATGATCCTTGCCGTAGATGTAGAGATCGAGATCGCCGCCTTGGGTCTGGAAATCCGGCACAAACCCGAAGATATCGACCGATCGGTTGCCGCCATCGATATCGGTCGGCGCCAACTCGATATGAAACGGCAAGGCCGCCAGATCGTTGTCGGGATTGTCCTTGACGTCATGGACATAGACATAGCCGTTGGTGCCGAACAGGATCGGCCGGTATTCGCTGACCGTGTAGAGCGCCGCGGCAGTCCGGCTCCATGTCCCATGCGACCATGAGAAATCATCGAGATCGACCATGACATAAAGGTCGGGCTCGGTTGAGGCCCGGCTCGGATAGACGAACCAGACCTCGTTGAAGACCGAGTTGTAGAAGGCGAACGACTTGATCAGGTGTTCCGAATTGATATCCCCAAACACAAACGACTTGATGTCCTCGACATTGGGGATGGGCTGGGCCGCACCGGAATACATCCAGAAGCTGTTGGCACTCATCCAGAACGCGGTGCCGCTGGTTTTTGTCCAGGCATGAGGCCCGATCAGACCGCAGTTCGTAGCCACCTGGCGGCTGTCATAGACGAAGCCGGAGCCGGTGAACTGGAACAGGAACAGTGACGAATCCGACCAGACCACAGAGATACCTTCGGCAAGCGCTGTTCCCGCCATAAGCCGGGTGCCGCCCTGCAACTTGCGCTGGTTCGAGGTGTTGGTGTCCGATGGCGTCCAGTCCGTGAAATCCTCGACATCTGGCCAGCGCACCGTCATGGAGTCGAAGCCGCCGGTAAGCGTGGTGCAGCCCAAGGCAAAGATGTAGCGTTCCGGGGTCACGAAGGTATATCGGACCTGTGTCGGCGCATTGGTGATGACGGTTGGCCGGACCAAACCTCCCGATGTGTCGTAGTGCCAGATGCCGTCATTCGAGAGATTGACGATCAGATCCTCGCCATAGACGTCCATCGACCAGTTCGTCGGTTCCGAGATCAGGGCCGAGGCCAAAGATGCGTCGGTACCCCAGTAGCCAACGCCCCATTGCCCGACGCCCCAGCCGAGAAGATATGTCGGATCGACATCGCCGCAATTGAGCTCGTAGGAAGCAACGACCGCGGCACCACCACCTGTCGCCGTCGATGAGGCATTCGAGCCATGGGTGATCGTGAAGGTGTTGACGTCCACAACCTGCGTGACCGTGTAATCGCCATTGATCGTGATGCCGCCTACTGCGGAAGCACCGGAAAATGTCACCGTCGTCCCAGCCGCCTCGATCCCATGCGAGGAATCCGTGACTGTCACGATCGGCGAACCGTTGGTGGTCGCAAACGGGTTGTTGCCCAACGTGATCCCGGCTGCACCGATGCGGTAAGGCGTGATCGTTGAAACCGAGCCTTCGCGGAAGATGTAGAGCCGGCAGGCCGTACCCCAGACCAGACACTGGACGCCGGTATAGGAAGCCCAAGCCTTTGCGGCGCGTGCGGTGCCGAGAAAGGCGGTCTCGATGAACTTCTGGACACCGCCGATCTTCTGCGGTTTGCCGCGGACAAAGCGAACATGATCCATGTCGATCCAGCGGCCGGAAGCGGCATAGTCGCTTTCCGATTTCACCACGCCTGGCGGCACCTCAATGGGGACAAACGGCATGGCTAGACAGCACCGGCCTTTGTCGGGTCAGCAGAAATCGAAGCGACCATGCGCGGGTGTCCTTTCTGGCGTTAGCCATGTCATCGAGTAGATCGGGCGGTGTATTTGAAAGACGGGCGGCGCGGTGCTACATTCATTGGATGCATCAGCCGCAACCGAGAGGGGATATCCCCATGCGCATGTTGGCCTTGACGTGCATTCCGATCATTGGACTGACTGGCTGCGGGATGCTGCCGAAAGACGAGCCTGTCGCGTATCAAGCGCCTGTGGCTGTGGCTAAGCCTGCTCCGGTGGTGAAGAAGGTTGCCGTTGCGCCGAAACGGGTAGTGAGGAAGCCTGTGGTTGCTGCACAGCCATCGTCAGAAAGAAGCGAGCGCGACGGAGCGGAAAGCCCGTGGTGAGGATTGCCTTGGCTCTTTTGCTGCTGTTCTGCTCCCCGGCATTGGCGGGCAAGAACGACGCGACTTGGAACCCACCACCGAAATACGATCACCCCTATTCTGGCAAGCTGGAAAAGAGGTATCGCCCGCAAGCCAAGATCATGGCCGAATGCAGCGCCTTGTTTGTTGCAGACACGGGCAATTCAATCGGCGCATACCCTGGCATGAAGGGCTGTTCTATTCAAAAGCCCGGACATTGCATCGTCGTCGTGATCAACAAGCCCGTCGCTGTGAAGGGAAAGCCGGGGGTGCTCATCACTCCAGAGGCAGTGCTTAGGCACGAAATCGGCCACTGCAACGGCTGGACGCACGCCATAGACTAGTTGAACGACGCAGCTCGCATTGCGTAGACAGTGTTCCCGCTCCCCGTGGTGAAGCCAACGGAGTAGGCCGCATCGACACTGAGGCGGTTTGCTACCCCCACCACAATTCGGTGAGACCCGTCCACCGTGACTTGAGCCACTTCGGTCAGACCAGTCAGTGTAATGGCGCCTGTGTTGACGGCGCGAGCCACCCCACCGACGACTACACCATTTGCCGCGACCGCCAGCGTACCGGAATCTCCGCTCGGAAAGTCCGGGTTATCACTGGTGATCCCTGATGTCTGGCCGTGGGGGGTTGCCGAAGCAGCGCCGGCCAGGGAGAACAGGTAAAGTGCCGCAGCGCCAGCGGTTCCCGATGTGAAATTGACCACTACGGAACCTGATGTTCCGGCGGGCTTGGCGGCCCATACACCGCACCCGACCGCGCTGGCTGGCACCAACCCGCCGGCTGGGTCACCATCGCCGTTGTTGCCTCCCGCCGCGCTTGAGCCGCCAATCGTTACAGATGTCTGGCTAAGAACTTGGTCCGAGCCGGCGAACAGGGCTGTGACTGCGACGAGCGTCCTTCCCGTGTAGTCGATTCCAAAATCGCAGCTTGAGAACGTGTACGAACCCGAGCGATCTACGGTGTCTACTGCCGAATGGACAAGCTTGACGGCCTGCTTGCTGTAGAAATTCGTTGGCAGTATGAGATTACCGCTTGGCACCTCAGCCAGCCACCGAGTGCGGGTATCCGGAAAAACCAGAGTCCCCGAACTGCGCAATTCGTTGTTGATGTCGGCAAATGTCATCGAGCCGGATGATTGCAGGGTCATGGCCCTACCCCGTAACCGTCAGCGTGCCGTTGATGGTCGCATTACCGCTGGAGTCGATAGTGAATGCATTGGTTGTGTCGGCTGCGCCACCTGGACGAATGCTGATGGTTCCCGAAGTCGCGCGCGTGTAAATGCCAGAGGTAGCAATCATGTCTGTGCCGGCCGTGACGGTCGTGGTCGCCGATGCAGCGCCTGTGATCGATAATGCCGCATCGAACGAGTAGCCACTCGACGCGCCAGCGAAGGCGAGCGCATTCGAAGAATGAGTAACCGTGACATCGCCCGATGCCCAGTTGATGACGCCACCGGAGGCGAGGAATAGATCGCTCCATTTTAGAGACGTAGACCCGAGCGCCGCTCCGTCATCTGAGGCGGGAAGATTGACGTTTCCAACACTCGATAGGATCACGATCACCCGGAAAGCCGTACCGGTGCAGACGATGATCGCCGATGTGCCGTCGGCAATGGCCAGCGTCGTGGCACCATTGACCAGTTCGCTGGCATTCGGATCGAGCGTGACGATGCCGCCATTGGCGCGGACGACATAGGTCCAGCCTGCCCCAAGCAATGCTGCCGGCTTGAATGAAACCGTTGCCGTGGCGGAATATTCGTGGATGGCGCCGTCATCGGACTGCAACGCGGTGTAGCTACCCGATTTCGAGGCATAGACGGGCCGTGAGGCCGACCCACCTGCCCCGACGTTCATCATGCGGAGAACGTTGGTGCCGTCGCTGACCAGAATGGCGCGACCAGCCTGTGGAACCACGATTCCAGTGCCGCTCGTCGTCTTGAAGGTGACCGTGAAATCGCCTGTCGTGTCGTTGGTGACGAACCAGAAGCCCTTGCGGTCGTTGGTCCTGACCTCGACATTCGCCGATAGTGTGCCCGAGAGCTTGATCAGGAGCGAGCGCTCTTCATCGGCGGTCAGCGTGACATTCGAGCTCGAAAGTGTTTTCGACGTGACCTCGCCGACCGCGTCTTCGAGTGCGCTGAAGTTGAAGTCGGCAACCTCTCCCCAGTTGGCATAGCTGCCGTAACTGGATTCGCCAGTGGCGAGATCGACAAGCTGCAGGATTGCGGAAAGCGAAGCCATTTAGTCGTTCCCTTCCCATCCGAAATCGGCCTCGAGCCCACGCATCCCCATGTCCGATTCCTTCTTGATGTCCTCGATCAGCGACATGGCCTTGATCTCGTGGCGGTCCATGCTGTCGAATTCTTTCCGCTCCTCAGACGCAAACATCAGGCAGACGCGGCGGAGCAAGGTTGGATACCGATCGGTCAGGAAGTTGGTGAGGTTGTCGGCGGAGAGTGCGAGCGGCATCTTGTAGAAGACGAATTTCGCGGTGTAGGCTTGGTCGGCCTTCGAATTGAACTGCATCAGGCCGCCGATATCGGCCCATCGGGTGGGCATAGCCTCGGGCAGGACAGCACTTTCGTCCCAACCCAGTTGCGACCGGAACCGTTCAGGATCGAGCATTTTGATGCTCGAGATGAAACCTGGAATGCTGAGGTGGATCGGATCCAGGTATCCGGTCGGGAAAGCTGCGGTGGTAGCGGCAGATGAGATGGCAACGTCGTCCGTCGCCGTCATCTGCCGCACCCTGAGCTTGGAATAAATCCACTTCTCGGCCTCGCCGAGGATGCCTGCGGAATCGAGCCTCGACCAATTCTGATGGTATTTGATCGAGCCTACAGTCGAGACATCCGCGACGAGATCCGTGTAGTTCATGACGGCCTCAGCGCTTCACGTCGGCTTCGGCAACGACGCCAGCAGCCACGAGACCAGCGACAATCGATGCCGCATTGGTGGTCTCGATGCTCGGATAGGCCGCAGCGACTTCTTTCTTGATGCTGAAGAATGCGTATTTCGCCTCGCCGCGCGCCCACGCAGCAAGATCGACGCCGTCCTTGACTGGTTCAGTCTTTGCCACCGGGGCCACCACAACCGGCGCCTCGACCTTTGGTGCTTGCTGAGGTGCGGGAGGAACGGGCGCCGGAGCGCCCGCCTTTTCCTGCACCCGCGCGGGCTCCTGCTGGCCTTCCCGGAACAGAAATTCATATGATCCGGAGAAGAAGCAGGAATCCTGCTCATACATCGCGCCGTTATAAGGAGGGTGGATGCTCCCGAACGGGCGATTGGCATCAAAACGCGGGTTTGTCATGATCCGGCCCTCAGTAGCTTCTGACTTTGCCGTCTTTGATCGAGGACGAGATATCGCGGGCGCCGCCCCCGAAGCCTTCGTTCTTGATGCTCTTGGCCGAGGTGTCGCCGAACGAGGACGTATCCTGGCCGGTCTGCTTGATGATCTTGGTGCCGCGGGCACCGTCCTTCTGGTAGGTCTGGGACTTGTTCATTTCAATCGTCTCCGTAGAGCCTGCCCCACCGTGCTTCGTTCTCGTCCATCAACCCGCCACAAGCGAAATCCTCGCTGTAGCGGCCGGACGAAGGCGAATGGTCGAGCGATTTACGATATCTGGCGGTGTAGCCGTCAGAGGCGGCGTTTCCGGTCTCGTCGGCCGCGATGCTCACTGGCGTACGCGGGTTTCTCGGAGACTTCGAAACGTATCTGCGCTTATCCATGGGAGGGTTCCTTCATGGAGGTTGGCCAGCCGCCCGGAGGCGACCGGCGCTGGCTTACTGAGCCCAGTCGATGCAGACGGTGAGCACGCCGTCGCCGGCGCCGTCGCCCGTTGTGTCCTCGACAATGGCGATGAGGACTTCAGTGTTCGCGGCGATTTCCAGCCCTGTCAGCGGGCTGGTGGTCTGCGACGAGTCGTCGGTCGAGCGGAAGGTGTCGACGGCGGGCTCGCCGATCGACCATGCCATATAGGCATCGGCGTCACCGGCATTGCCAATGTTGATCTTGGCATCGCCGGTGGTGCCCGCGATGGTGGTCGTGACAGCCAGGCTGGCCCACTTCAGCCTGCCAGTCTTGCCCTTTGGGCCACGGATCATGCCGAGGGCGTTGTTGCCGGAAAAATCGCAGGACGCTTCGGCAAACGTATACTGCCTGCGGTCGGGATCAGCATAAGACATCTCTGTCTCCTGTTTTGCTGGATTGGGGAAGGCAGGCCGGGATGCCGGCCCGCTATGAGTTCAGGAGATCAGGCAGCGCTGTCCCACATCACCACACGGGCGTTGGTCGCGTCGGTGTGGCAGAGACCGGCCTGGCCCATGTAGTAGTAGGCCACCGCATTATCGCGGCCGAAGTCCTGCGGCAGCTTGGCCCGGATTTCTTCGGGAACTGCCGGCGCTTCGATCACGGTGTCGGCGCCGAAGAACAGGCACCACGACGAGAGCGCGTTGTTCCAGGCATCGTCGGTCGCGTTGTAGACGTAGTTCGCCGAAGACGAGGTGCCGGAGAACGCCGCATCATTTGCGTGGCCCTTCGGAAGCTCGTTCTGTTCGATGAAGCGCGTCGACTCGTAGCGGCCAACCTCGCCGGCATAGATCATCGCAACACCGGAATCGGTGTAGACGTGGATGTCTTCCAGCGCGTTCTTGAAGGCGCGCAGCGTCGTCGGGTGCGAGATGGCGACATAGTCGTCACCTTCGAACGCCGGGATATTGCGTTCCTTCATGATGTCGACGATCGCTTTGACGTGATCGTTGTTCATCGCGATGTTGTTGGTCGTTGCAGTGGCGCTGTTGGTGGTCAGCGTCACGTTGGTCGCGCTGTTGCCCGAGGTCGGGGCAACACGGAGCGGCGTCTGGAAGAACTGGTACGCAACCATGCGGTCCAGCGTCTTGCGGGCGTCGTCCTTCAGGGTCTGGTCGATGACATCCTTGACGTCGTGTTCGCCAAGGCGCTCGACTTTTTCGGTGAAGGGCACACTATTTCCAAATTCGGCGATCGTCAGCGAGCGCTGGGAGATGGTGAACTGGGTTTCGGGCATCCGCTGCTGTTCACCGATCGGACCACCGCGCTGGCCGACTGCCGAGTAGACGTTCCAACGATAGGTATCGCCCCTGTGAAGGCCGAGAGCATCGTCTTTGGCGTCTGCCAGGTTGCGGAACTTGGTCCGGGGCTGGAGTTCGAAGCGAAGGTATTCCGACAGATTGTCGGAGTAGAGATAACCGCCGCTTGCGTCGGCGGACCATACCTGTCCGGTCATGGATTTGTTCCTTTACGGGATAGTCGGGATCACCGACCGCGGCGGGCCTTTCGCATCTGCTGAATGGCCTGCTTTCGGACGTCCTCTCGGGAGCGTTCCTGAGCATCGATCGCGGAGGGCACAGTGGCCCGACGAGGTTGCGTTGCCAGCGCGCGTTTCCGCTCTTCACGCTCTCGCGTATCGACCGGGATCTGCGGCTGTTGCTGGGTTTGCGGTGTCACCATCCCGAATTGCTTGCGCAGCGATGCCGCGGACTCCTTGAGGATGTCCGGATGTGCTGGAAGCTGGTAGCCCTGCTGCTGCAATGTCCGATATGCGAAGGCCGTGACCTCGATATCGTTCATGCGGCGCTCGGCCTTCATCCTGTCGAGCGTTTCCGGCTCGACGCCGATCTCGAACATCCGGTTCCGCATGGTTTGTGCGGCTTCCTGTGCGAGTGCGGCCTGAAGGGCTGGGCTGTTTCTGAATTCGGGATTGCTGTCACCAAAACTGCGCAGTGTATCGGTCGTTTCCCGGCGGCGTTGGGCGGTCTCGGTCACGATTTCCATCTGGGTGGCGATGGTCTCGTCGATATTGCCTAGCCGGTCGAGAATGCGCTTTTCGATCTCTGCGCCATACTTATGGAGAGCCGCTGCGGCCTCCTTGGGATCGCCGACCTGAATCTTGTCGACGATGTCTGCCAGATCCGCATCGTCCGGTATGGTGGCCGGGGCCGTACGGCTGGCAACGGGAAGTTCTGCGTCAGTGGCATGGGTGGCCTTGGCTGCTCGCAGTTCTTCCAAAAGGGTTCGCGCTTCGGCGCGGTCTCGTTTCGCCTGGTCGAGAATGGTATCGGCGGCAAGCGCCTTCTGGGCATAGGCGTCGACCTGTTCCTGGTCGAGTTCGACTTCCTTGCCATTGACCTTCAGCTTGCGCTTGGCAGCAGGCGGCTGCTCTTGCTGCTGCTGGGCCGGAGGCTGAATCTCGCCCCGCTCATCGTTGCGGCTGGCAACACGATCGGAATGGGTTTCCACGTTCTTGCCGAACATGCGGTCGCGAGAGGCCGAAACCTCATCAGCGGTGGTGTCGCCTTCCTCGGGCTCACGGGCAAGCCGGGCCTTTTCGTAGATCGCCAGCCGCTTTTCGTCGAATTTGGAGCCGCGAACCGGAGCTTTTGGCTTTTCCTCGACCGGAGCATCGCCACGCTCGGCCAGAGGTGCCTGCTCCTGACGAGGCTCGACGGCATCGTTGCCAACGTCGAGGGCGTTGCGGTTTTCTTCGGAAATCAGTTCTGGGGTAAGCTGTTCGCGCTCGGCCATGTCTATGCGTCCTTGGGTTGAGCTTCGTCGCCCATGAGAAGCTTTTCGGTTTCGGCTATCTGTTCTTCGGTGAGGTCTGCCGACATCGCCTTGCCGGATTCAAGGATGTTGAAGATGTACTGGCAGAGCTTGTCGAAGCGCTTGACCTCCCATTGGAGATCTCTGATCCGGTCGGCATCTTCGGGCTTGCACTTGACCAGCCCGTTCACCGCCAGACGGGCATCGTCACGGGCCTGTTCAAGAACCGCCTTCAGTGCCCCTGTGGGTTTGAGCTGGAATTGGAGATCGAGCGCGGCGTCGAGCACCGTGATACGGTCGAATTCCTCCGCCAACATCTCGTCGATGCTGTCTGCCATCCGTTTTCGCCTCGGAAGTTGGAGATTGAGCCCTAGGCTCGGGTGATACCGTGAGCCCAAGCGGGCCCACGGAACGCCGTGGTGTAGTTCTGATTGAACTGCTTGGACCCGTTCAGGTCTGTACCAGCGACCCCGCCGGCAAAGATCGTGTCATGGCGCGTCGCATAGGTTCCTGCATTCGCGGTGTCGCCTATGCTCCGGTAGTAGTTCGCCAGCCAGGCATAGGCCGGGGAGATCATCAGGTTCAGGTCGGCGTAAGGTGTCGTTTCCTCAACCTCACCCGTCGAATAGTCGAACGCTTGCGCGGGGACGTCCCACATGTTGGCCCATTCGTAGTCCATGCTGGCCTTGATGGCGTTGCGCAGGTTGGTGCGGTAGGTCGCGTCCAGCCCCGAGTTGCGCTCGTACATCAGGATATAGCTATCCCGCAGCAGCGAGTTCATGAACGGCTTGCAGGCGTTGTTCTCGTCGTTCCAGCGCCCCGATCCGGCGCCGGTCGCGTTCCACTTGTCCATCGCCTTGTTGAGGAATGCAGCGAGACGGTCGGTCCAGTTGGAATGCTGGTGGTAGGAGACGTGGCCCTGAGTGAAACTATCGGGGACAGAGGTCCAGAAGACCGAAGGTGCACTGAGCAGGTTAGCCCAGTAGATCGCACGGATCGGGTAGGCCGCCTCGCGGCAGTTGAGCGTGTGCATCAGGTCGAGCGCGTAACCATCGCTCCATAGCGATGCCATCCTGCCCAGAGCGTCGAGTGCATCAGCAGCCTCGGCCGTGTCGCCCTGCTCTGTCATATCGTGGTAGTAGAGCATAACGTCTTCAGCCATCGCCCAATTGGCGGCTTGCGAGTAGTTGTTCCCGTACTCGCCGTTCTTGATGTAGTTGTTGATGAACTCCGACATCTGCGCCCTGGCGCGCGTCAGGTAGGTCGAATTGCCAGTTCGCGCCCACTGCACATACCAGATCTTCCCCCTGCCGTAGTACATGCCGCCGTGTGCGCCGCTACCACTACCGGGACTGCCACCTGTCATGCCGAAGACTTCAACACCGTCATCGGCCCAATGCACCCCGGCGGGGGTGGCAAAGCCGCTCTCCCATGTCGCAAACGAACCACCGAGCGCTGTCATTTCGGCTGGTGTCAGCCAGGGCCCGACGCGCGTTTCTATCTGCGCGAGGAAGGGTGAGCCTCGTTGCCAAAACCCGAGGCCCATATCATGGCCCCCATGCGGCGGAGGCCATGTTGATGTTGTTGTCACCGTCACCAGCGACACTGATCGTTAGTGCGCCCGTCGTCGTGGTGTGCGCAAAACCTAGCGCATACACAGTTGATATCGTTTCGTAGTCCTCTGTGGCATTCGTCCAGGTGCCGACATCAGCAGTTCCGACACCTTTCGTCACCATCGCGACAATGACGCCAATACCGCTTGAGGGGACGGTAAGTGAAACGGAGCCGGCGGAACCAGTGTAGCTGTCCGCGCGCATCGCGGTAGCTGTAGGTGTAGGCGTCGGCAGCGTCATCTCAGCGACGACAATGCCGATGTAGCTGATCGCGAATGCTGCGGTGACGGTCACCACGATATCGGCTGTCGTTCCAGTCGGAACATTGCCATACCAGAGCGACGACTTGTAACTCGCATCAGTGCTTTCAATTGCCTTTGTCAGAGCAACACCGCCAACTGTAATTCCCGTGACAACCTTGGTCGCCGCAGCGTGAAGTCCAACCCCGACGACGACATAACGCCCCGCATCTGCAGTGCCGATCGCTGTCGCACTAAACGTCGCAACCGAACTGCCGTTGGCGATGTTCTGCCACGCCGGGCCCGCGGTCTTGTTAAATGTCGGTGACGCGCCGCCGGCCGCAACGGGAGGCTTGCCTGCCCCGAGTAGTGCCATATGGCCCACGGTCAGGCGCCCTTGTAGCCGACCGCAGAGACTTTCGTGCTAGATCCTGTAGTGACGTTGGCGCAGTAAAGCGCGGTGTTCGCGGTGGGCTGGCGAAGCGGCACAGGGAGAGTGATGACCGCACCACCATAGACGGCCGCCGCCGGGATGGTCATCAGCGTCGTTCCGCCCGAACCATCCTGGATGGCAACATCGGTGCCGACCGTCGCATGGGCGTTGGAAACGACGATCGCCGTGATGTAATTCCGCAACCCAGCACCTGGTGCAGCAACAAGCGATGTGCTGGTCGTGCCTGTCATGGCCGAGGTGATGGCGCCAGAAACGAAGTTCTCCGGGTTTGCGTAGGGCAGAACAATCTGTTTGCCGGTCAAATCGGTGACAAAATCGGCTCGATCATCGCTCGCCACGGCGGCGATTTCAGAGGAACGGGCGCGGCCACCGATCTTGATCGGGTTTCCACTGTCAGCCCCGTCATGGGCAACAAGACCGCCGACAATATCGACGTCACCGATGTTGTTGGTGCCGGCAGGTGTCGCACCGCCTGAATTGGTGATGATCGAATCCAGCTTGGTCTCGACGGCGTCTGAATACCCGATCAGCGTAGTGAGGTTCTGGGCAATACGCTGAAGCCTGCCATTCAAGCCGCTCGAGGCCGTATCCGATGCAGGGGCGGTTTCCGTGATGATGCCCATCCGGGCGATGTCTTCCGTCGAATCCGTCACTGCAAAGGACGAGGCCGCAGCCTTCGAACCAAGCGAGGCCGGAACAAGCGCAATCAATGAGGTCACGCGCTGCGCAATGCGCTGCAGGCGTCCATTGAGGCCACTGGATGCGGTATCGGAGGCTGGCGCCGTCTCAGTGATAATACCGACGCGGGCTACATCCTCGGTCGAGAGCGCGACAGGTCTTGACGCGGCAGCCGCAGCCGAACCGGGAGCAAGCGGCTTCTCGACGGTTTCGTCGCCGCCAGCGGCATTCTTTACCGTCATCGTTGCCATGTCAGATATCCTCTAGAAGAACGAGTAGGCCGCTGTTAGCGGCGTCGGAGAACACCAACTCGCCGGGGACACCGGGAGTCGAAGTGACTTTCCGGCCCCGCAGCATGGAAAGCCCGAGGTTGATAGCGAGCATCATCTCAGTACAGCCCGACGATGCCTGTGGCCGTGGTGCCAGTTATGCGGCACGACGTAATCGCGTAGGGATAGACGGTACCAGCGACCAGAGAGACAGTCACATCGGCCGCGCTATCTGCGAACCGGATGGCCGCTGTGCCATCACCCGTACATGTGATCGCGCGGGTCTCCTGGAATATTGTCGTCAGGTGCGGCGTGATCGCGACTGCATGACGCGCTGCGCCGAGGAAGGATTTTGACTGTTGGGTCATTGTTGATCCTTTTTGCCGAGCATCTGCGATATCTGGTCGAGGACCGCATGAGCCTGATCGGCCTGCTGTTCTGACCTCATCTTCGCCATGTCGGCGTCATGCTTTTCTTGAGCGAAGGCCATTTCCTGCTGCACGCGCTTCATCTCGGCGTCATGCTCGGCCTTGGATTGAGCCATCTCCATCATCTGTTTCTGGACATCTGGCGGAGGCTGTTTTTCCTTGTCTTCCGGCATGCGTTCGAAGAAGCGATCGGCATCCTTGTAACCAAGCAGGCCCCACGCCTCCTGTGCCATGGCGGCACCATTCGGCTTGATGCCATCGGCGGCGAGCAGCGGGGCCATTTCCATTGTCATCTTGACGCCGCCCATGAACTTTTCGAGCTTCTGGCGGCTGTCGAGGGCACCGATGCCGACGTTGACCTTCACGGAAATCTGAGCGTCACCAAGAACATTCATCACATCCTGGAACGAGATCGGCTGTTCACCCGGCTCTTCCTGTGGCGGGCCGTCGAGGGCACTTGGCTTCTGCGTCGCAGAGAGCAAACCGGCCTTTTCGCCGGCAACCGCCATGACGATCTCATCGGATTCGTAGTACTGGATGGCACGGACGCATTGACGAAGGCAGGGTTCCACCCATGTCTCGACCCACACCCTGAGATCGAACTCGGTCAGGGCATTTGAAGACGATGCCATCAGGTTCATGCCGCCAACGGTCTCATTCAACTGGCGGTTGGATTGCACCGAACCTGTCGAAAACACCCCGGCAAGCTCATCGAAATCGACGTTGAGCGTGTTCAATTCGAGTTGGGCGCCACCATCCGGGCTCGGCGCCCTGTCGAAGGTGACGTCGTCATGTTCCTCGACCATGATCATGGCGTCGGGGCCGCGGTTCTGGACTTGCTTCCAGTCGATGTTGCGGCCGCGTCTGATCTTGGTGATCGGCGAAATCGCCATCTTGCGGGCATCGAGCCCGAGATTGGTGATGTCGTTCAGTTCCTGCTGCAACGGCTGCCAGGTCTCGACAGGTGCAGTCGGATGGGTCTTGTGGCTTTCCAGAGCACCGACGCCCATGACATAGGGGCGGTCGCCCTTCTGTTCAGGATAGCTGTCGCGGGTCGGGCGCGGATCAGACAGGAGGATGGTTTCACCCAACATCCAGTAATGCCAGTCCTCGCCATCATAGCGATAGAAGTTCTCGTAGAGCCAGATCACTTCGCCATTCTTGTCGGCGTGACGGCTTTCATAGCGATCGGTGCCATCGTCGCGGGCGCGTCTGACACCCTCGCTGCGGCGCATTTCGCCGGAACTGGCCTGCGTGATCTTGGCGACATCGATATCAGAGCGCCAGGCACCACCACCCATCATGGGACGTGAGGAATTCTGCGCAATGATGGTTTCGAGGTCTTCCTTGCGCATCGGATAGCCGGCAATGAAGAACCCGCCTTCCTGGATCGGATCGCGCCAGTCTGCGGTCTGGTCAATAAAGGCGTGCTCCGGCTCGATCAGCGTGATTTGAATCCGGTCGCGGATTTTCTCGCGCTTGGTCTCGACGGTCTCTTCGGTGGTGCCTTCATTGGTCAGTGGATCAATGACCGGCATGCCATTGACGTCGAGCACGGGCGCATCGACCAGAACGTCATATTCGCGCTCTTCGAACTCCCAGTACTGCTTGGAAACACAGATGCCGGTGAGCTGGGTATCCTGACGTGCACCGATAGCGGTCAGGAACCAGTTCGGACCAGTCAACCGCGTGCTGCGATCCAGGCGGTAGTTCAGCGCGGCATGGATGAAGCGCGCCGTCATCATCTGGAGACGATCCGAGGACCGCTCCGGTGTGATCGACACCACATCAGCCGTCGAGAACATCGCCGAGGCTGCGGTGGCATCGTTCTTACGCACCGCCATGCGGGTTTTCGGCTTGAACAGCTTGGAACGGTGCCGATAGCGTGAGGTATCGTACTTCGAACCGCTCATATGGCGGTTGGCGAAGGCGCGATAGTTCCGGCTCCATGGGGCGCGTAGCTTGGTCTGCTGGAAATCCGACGCCGACTTCAGGGAATCGCGGAACATGCGAATCCAGTCCTTGTCGTTCAGCATGCTTCCATCGTCGGCGCCCGTTTCGGACGCCGCACCATCGGCCAAGCCGTCTTCCAGTGGATCGTTACCCGAGGAGTGGGGCAAGGTGACCTCGTCCGCTGATGCGATCCTGGATGGGCATTGCCGCCAGCGCGTTGCGCCATTGGTCGAGATTGAAGCCGCCGCGCCTGATCTGGTAGCGCTCGAGCAATTCGCCGGCGCCACGCAATACGGTGCGCTTGCCGCCCGGATCGGTCAGAACTTCGTCGAGCTTGACCACATACCAGCGATTGCCGGGCATGATGCCGTTGAGGCGGATCTTGATGATGCCGCCCGTGGCGCTCATGGTGACCTCGACATGCCAGGCATGGCCGGCGTACTCGCGATTGAGCAAATCGCCGGTCCATTTCGCGATAGCCATTTTCGGCTTTGCGAACGGATCGGGCGACAAGTCATCACCGAGACCGGGATGCTCGTATTTGAGTTGCGGCTGGAACTGCATGGGTTAGCTGCTCACTCGTCCGGGGTGTGTTTGAGCATTGGCCAACCACCCCCAGGTCTTCCCACGAAGGATATGGCTGACGTTGGATTTGTGGATGCCAAAGCGTGCCGCTATCTCGCGATGCAGCAACTTGCCCTTGAGGGAGAGGATTTCTCGCACGTCCTCTTCACTAAGTTTGCGATGACCTGTGCCATGATCGAACATGTCAGCCATGTTCTCAGCATGCGTCTTCCAGACGAGATGAGCCTTAGTGCAGCAGGATTCATGCCCTTTCCCGCATTTATGAGCAGCCTCATGTTCTGGCGTAGGCGGCAAGCCGTTGACTTCCTCGCAGACGAGGCGATGGACAGCATGCACTTTGCCATCGACCCATACCTGCCCGTAGCCATTGCTACTCCGGCTGAATGGCCAAGCAAGGCATTCGTCGCCTTCGTACGCGATAACCACTTCGCGGAAATAGCGTTCAGCATCGCCGGACCTTCGCCCTGTGCCGCCAACCGGATCTCCGTGGTTTCTCCATCGGTCATAGTGATGTTTACACCAGCCGCGCGCCAGCACTTGGTCGCCACACTCCGCAATGGAACAGCGCATCGATTCATTCATCTGGATAAGCCGTCCCTACACGCCGAGGATCGCCGCGAAACTCACGTCCGTTGGACCATTCGTAGAGCCGCTCGTCCTTGCGCTTGGCGTAGAATTCGGGCTCGGCCTTCAGGATCACCGAAAGCCAGGTGAACGAAACCGTGCGTACATCACCGGTTGCCATGGAGTGGTCCTCTCGTTTCCTGATAGGCTTGGATCGCCCCTGAGTGATGGCCTGCATGGAGTAGGCTTCGAACTCAGGCGACGGATTGTCCTCGCCGATGTCTCGTTTGATCTGCTGCCAGACGTGCGTGCCCTCATGGACAAGCAAGCCGATGACCTCGACTGCGGAACGCTCGCTGGCCTTCTCGGAGATCGTCACCAGCACTGTGATCTCACCGCTGCGCTTGTTTTCTAGGACGGTGCAGCGGCCGGCAGTGTCGGGATAAGGCTCATCCTTGACACCGAGCCGCTTCATTTCACGCTTCCATGCCCGTTTCGATGGGCAGAAGCCGAAGCTCATCGGTTGCCAGCCGCGATCACACCACCAGACCTTATTGATGGGCTTCACCATGGGACCGCCTTAAGTTAGAATTGCTGTCATGAGCGATGACGTTGAAATCATCTTCACGTACAAAAAGCTGCCCAAACTGGATGGCTTCTCAATCCGAATTCCTGTCGCCGGCCATTACCGGCCAGAGGAACTGATGGACCTGCTGATGTTCGAATATCAGTGGCAATGCGACGAGGCCCCAACCGAGACCATCGTCATCCGCCTCCCCGAATTCTAAGCATCGGCCGCAGCCGGGAGTTCTGGGATTTCATCGTGGATCGATGGCGCCACCGGTTCGATGTCGTAAATCCGGCTCGTGGCATCGACCAAATCGTCGTGTGTAGCAAAAGGAAAGAACAGCATCTCATCCATCAGCATGCGGGTGAGATCGTAGACATCGCCGTCTTCGTTCTGTCGCTTCAATGGCTTGCAGGCCAGATACTCTTGCCCCCTCGCCTTGACCACTGAGATGGCCTGCAACTCACCTTGCATTGGCCGGAAGTTCATCTGTCCAAGCTCAAGATCGGCGGACCAGATACAGGTGCCGACGCCTGTGACGTGAACCAGCCCGGGCAGGAAGAACGAGCCAAACTCGAAATCAGGCTGCAGCCGCTCGACCCTGTGAACCTTGGACGCGCCACCCTCACGGGGCCATGCCAGTTCCTGGATCGAAAAGACGTATTTCTCAGCCCGCATCCGTTCCGTGAAATACTCGTCGTCGCTCTGCTGGCCGAAGCGCTCGTAGCCGACCTTGACCATGCCGACGCCGGGAACCGCGCTCCATTTCTTATGGATATGCTTCAGATGGTCCCAACGCTGCGACAGCGTCATGCGATGGCAGAAGCCGTCGAGCAGGTACTTGTTGCCGCCTGCGTCCAACCCGATAACCGCGATTGCGGTACGATCGCTGCTCGATGTCCGCCCCCGGCTTGGATCGCCGAGAATGTAGACGTTCATCGTTGCCGGCCGTGTGATCCAGGGTCTGAACCACTGCGGTTCAAAGCGCTGTTCCTTGTCCGCCAGCGGGTTCTGCAGCATCTGGGCTGCAAGCGTCGACCGCTGGGTCTTTCGCTTCTCTTCCCATGCTTCCTGTGTAAACAGGACCGGCTTGCCATCAGGCTTGCCGTTGTGGGTGGCTGGATAGATGCGCGGCGTGACGATGCCGCGATCAAGGATTTCCGCGTAGGTATCGGCAAAATTGTATCGGGTGCCGATGTATTGGACCTGCCCGCCCTGCGCCCCGAGGTTGTCGGACATTTCCCATGCTTCAGTCGTCTTCTTGATCTGTTCCGACGTATTCACCGATTCAAGCGTGACGACGTCGTCATAGGTACGGAGCTTGAAGTGCTTCGATGTTGGCTGGCCGTCGACAAGGCCCCATCCCTCAACCGTCGCTTCCTTCGGGTTGCCCTTGCGCCTGACCGTGAAGGCTTCTTCCGTCCACAGCGGCGCCTGGCTGCTCTTGGGCCAGCAGATATCGGCGTAGATTTCGCGGAACCGCTCGTTGCGATCGAACTCGCCACGGATCTGTTTGACGAACGCTTTCGCGATCTTCCGGGTATGCGAGAAGATGCCGATGGTGATCTCGGGATCGTTGACGATCTCTTGGATCGACCCAGCGAACGTGATGACCGACGACTTCCCGTGCTCACGCGCCCAGAGATCGATGTGGCCGTAGGGCGCCAGTTCAACCTCACGGCACCGATCATAGAGCCATGGGTGCAGGATATCGTGGCGGCCAAGGATATCGGCTAGCAGGAAGAACCGATCGACGCTGCCGAGATATGCCAGCCCGCCCCTGCTGAGATGGGGCACGATCTCCATGTAGAACTGCAGGGCTTCGATGAAGTCGAGGCTGTGGAGCTTGCCGGCCTCGACGAACTCGATCAGGTCAGCCTGCACCTTACCGGTGCGGTAGCGTTGGCCCTTGTATATGAGTTGCATTCATTTTCGCCTCACCCAAACCGCTTAAGCGCGGCATCGAAATGCACAACATTGCTGCCGGCGGGCAGATCGGCCCCTGGCTGGGGCTCATCCTCGGCCTTGGGCGGCGCCGACACGTTCAACAGGCGCAGCAGCTCGATCAGCGCGCCCTTCTTGTCGTGGAACTTGATCTTGATGCCTTCCTTGGTGTTGCCCACCTCGGAAATGGCCGCAGCCGTGGCATCGTCGATGTCGCTGCTGTCGATCAGCGTGACGCCGTTGGACATCACGATCGATCCGTCTATCATCTCGCTAATGCGCTGGGTTGGACCCCATTTGACCGCCTTGCGGATATCTGCGAAGCCGATGCGCCGCAGTTCTTCGATCACCTGCTCCTTGGTGACTCCGATGGCATTAATGGCCTTCTTGGTGGCTTCACGCTCAGCCTGTTCCCGCTCGGCCAGTATCTCGGCCACGCGGTTTTGAACCTTTTGATTCTTGTTTAGAGTGCTCGCGTTGCCGTGGTTACTGGCATACCCGGCGCTCTCGTAGGCCTTGTATGCCGGCTCACCCTCAGCGAGCCTCTGCGCGAATGCTTCCCATTTGCGGTTTGATAGGGCAGGCATCAGGCCACACCACCCGACGATGCAGGCGCATCCTGCTGTTCAGTCCATGTATGGGAGGCCATGGGGCTACCTCGCGCGGGAATGTGGGTACGGAATGATCAGGACGGGCCGGGCTTGATACCGGCTAAGCTGGCGTCGTCGATATTTAGGCTACGAGCCGGGCTTCCATGCCCTCGAAGCAGGCCGGTTTTCACCGGCACTTTGCCAGCCACCCTTGCAGTCGCTGCGTTTCCTTCAACGCCGCCGTCCTGAATTGTCTGCCCCCGACACTTAAGCCGGTACGTGGCCTCTCTGCTGTCTTCGCCTGAGCCGTTCCATGGTTGGCTTTCGGGTACTGGCGAGCAGCGCCATCCTTTTGGGCAACTGTGAATTCGTTTGGGAACTGCTTACGCACTCCGTTAGGCCCTGTCGCCGCAACGGGGAACGGGCGCTAGTCGCTCGACCTAGAAGGCCGCGAACTGATCAGCATTCGTCCCGGATGCTGTATAAGGTGATTTGGTCTTAAAAATCAATATGTGGGGTATGATCAGAACAAGAACACACAGTTATGGGCCGTCCTACCCGACGACAAGCACGAACGGAGGCCAATTGCCTTGTTCATAATCCTTTGACAGTCGAATACCTATGACATCTGTATCCCCAAAATCCTCATTAGGTATGCAAACCCGCATGTCTTCGGGGAATTTCGACAGCGCTTCTATCAGCTCTTTGACGGTCATGGCTTCAACGCCTCATCGATCATCCATTGCCAGACGCGGAGGACAGCCACGTCGTCCGCAGGCTTGCCGATTCCGAATGTTGCAGCGCTTTCGCCCTCTGCGACCATCGCGATGGTCGGATTGCGCATTTCTTCGATCGCAATGCGGGCAACGCGCATTGCCCTGAGATGCCTGATCACCTCTGGCGAGGCCGAAACCATTTCAACCACGTCCAGTTCGCGCTCAATCCGCGCGGCGACTCGTACGATCATCTCGCTCATGACTTCTCCTGCTGTCGTATAGCGGCGTCATCGGCAAGATGCACCGCCCCGATGGCTTGGTACAGAGCGAACAGCCTGTCGCCAGCTTCCATTGCAAGCCTAAACCAATCAGGGTTGAGGATAACGGCAGGATGCTCGGCAAGGCGGCTGTAGACATCATCGGCGTAGACGCTCGCCATATGCAGGGCTTCATGACAGCCCATGCCGCCCGGCGCGAATCCACTTAGGTCGCCGCTGTGTGTGTCCAGCACTTCCTTTAGTTCGTTCTGGCGAAATTCTTCGATATCGTCTCTCATCACTTCCTCCTACGCCGCCTGTATCAGATCATCAGGCACAAGAACCTCGATATCCTTGCTGCCGAACATCTTGGAGAGAATGAGCTTTGCAAAGCCTGGCTTGACCTTGCCGCCCCTGAATGTGGCCACGATGTTGTCGAACGGGCCGCCGATGATCAGAACCTTGTCGCCATGGACGAAGCCGGAACCGGCGCGCTTGCCTTGATCGAATGAGTTGGTATCGCAGAGATAGCGCAACTGCTCGACGGCCTTGGCATCGACCGGCATGGCGCGATCCGTCGCCGGAACCCTGACGATCTGGGCCACATGCTGGAACTTGCGGTTATGCTTGTTGACGGTTTTCGTCTGCTCAATCGATAGCTGGGCGAAGACATAGCCCGGCATAAGCAGCATCTCGACCGTTTTGACCTGTGCCTTGGTATGGCGGACCAATGTGATGCGATTGAAGGTCGGCACGAAATGGTTGATGCCGGCTTCCTTCAATTCTTCGGCGGCACGGCGATCGCCGCGGATCGTCGGACGCAGGACATACCATTTGGGAATATCTTCGTTCATTTGTCCCCTCGAAACATCTCGGGCTCGGTGCGCGCGTCGTAGTACATGCGCTCTTCCACCAGCACCTTTCCACAACGCGCGCAGGTCTCTTTGCGCATGTGCGTATAGACGGTGTTGGGTGATCGGCTGAGCGTAGACACAGGCTTGTGCCCTACAAGCCAGCAGACGAATGCTGTTGTTTTACCGCTCATCAGTTCGCCCACCCATCAGCAGCGGTCCAGATGACTGTAGAGCCAGCAAGCTCGCGCGGCGGCGATTCCATGTTGCAGACCCGACAAGGCTCGCCGGCACCGCCACAGCAGCCGTCACCATCACCCCATGAGACATGCGGATGGTTCTCGCAAACCCATCCAGTGCTGTCGCAATTCGAGCATTTGGGCTGGTCGCTCATCGTGGCTGGCCCTCCGCAAAGCGTGGGTCGACATAGGTCACGACAGGGAGAGGCTGCTGACACCACATCTCGACGAGGGCGTTTCCGAGAACGGTTGTCTGATATGGGTTCTTGTCCTCATCATGTGTGGCAATCCGGTCTTCCAAGACGCCAAGTTCCTTCAACCGAGAAATTGTCTCTGGGTAGATCGGTGCGGCACAGCCGCCGAATTCAGCTATGCTGCCGTAATGATGAAGAACGATTTTCATCTCGAACGGGGTCCACTGCCGGGCGGGCTTCTGACACTCGTCATAAGCAAAAAGGAGATTGTAGGCTTGCTTGGGTGTCATTTGGGCACCACCTCCAAAACCATAGTTTCCAAGGCTTCCGGGATGGAAACTGGCGTTTTGAGCACCACCCCAGATCGACCGCGATCAGTCACCACATACCGGGCATCAGACCGCCCGCCAGGCTTCCGCTGAGGCTCGCCAAACAGCAGCGCGCCCTTGGTCATCAGCGCTTCGACCAGTGAATGTGAAACCTCTTGCCCGTTCGGCTCCAGCGTCCACCAGACCGTGCGTTCCCTGTCGAAATGGCACCACAGCGCCAAGCCGCCGATGATCTGCTCGAGCAATTCGGATTGAGCCGTGGTCAGGCGCATTGAGCGGGCTCCTTCGCGGATTCGCCGGCGCGTTGGCCTTCGATCTTGCGAACGGCATGCAGAACCGTCGTATGGTCCCGACCGCCGAAGATCCGCCCGATCTGCGGCAAGCTGAAATCCGGTCGCCGTTTCCGAATCTCGTACATCGCGATCATTCTGGCTTCGGCGATAGGACGACTCCGCGATGCCCCGACGATCTCGGCATATGGGATGCCAGTGGCTCTCGAAACGCGCTCGATGATGCTTCGGGCTGGGAGCCGATCAGTTCCTCCGCTCACATCGATGACGCGGTATTCTTCGACCGCTCGTTCTTCCCTCAGAGCCCGATCAGCCTGTTGCTGCGCCACCCGTCGGGCCTCGCTGGCTGCAGCTTCCTGCGCCATGGCGGCGAGCCGCGCCTGTTCCTGGCGCCGTGCTAAGACCGCGCGAACGAATTGCCGGCTGTACATCGCGTTTTGGTGTTCAGCGTGCATTGCGAGCCTCGCCTTTGCCGATCCTGGTTGTGGTGATCTTGGATTCAAATGAACGCGGCCTTTTCAGCGCATCAAGGCGTGATTGCTTCTCCGCGCTCAGCCCGGTATGCGTCAGCGCGCCCCGCTTCAACCCGCCAGCGGCAGCGCTTTCGGCCAGAGCAGCAACACGATCACGCACGTTCGGGTCGTGCCGCTCCAGTTCGATCAGATGCCGGCGGCGATCATCTTCGGCGCGCTCGACCAACTTCCCGGCCTCGACACGCAGCGCCGAGCGTTCGGCCAGAATGGGCGTCAGAATGTGCCGTGCCCGCCGCGCAAACTCGGCGCATGTCGGCATGAACTGCCCGGTGTGGTTTTCGACGCGGCCGGCGAGGAAATCGTTCGCCGCTTCGGACACCGCCCATTCCGGCAGATCAAAACATGCCGTCCGGTACTCGGCGGCCATGTCGGCATGGTCGACACCAGGCTGATCCCGGAACTGGCGGAACATGCGCACCACGGCCTCGCCGATCTTGGCCGGCTCACATGGTTTCAGGACGGCATCGATGTCACGAACCCGTGCAGCGATCTCTCTGGCACGTTTCCGATATTGCTCGGGAAGGCGATCAAAGGCGTCTTTGGCGATGAGGTCAGTCATTGGCGAATGCTCCCATGATCAAACCCTCGGCAGTCTTTTTTTGCGCGCTTGCGCGCTTGAGAAAATCGCCAGATTTTCCTTCTCTCCCTCTTCCCTCCTCCATCTGCGGAGACTTTTCCCCTTTTTGGGGAAATGGAGTGACTTCAGCCTGTGGCTTTTCCGAAGTCACCTCCGGTAATAGGACGTACGTTCGGATTTCAGGGGTGATGGGATGGATATCATTCGGAGTTTTTGGCCGCTGATACTTCCTGAAATTCCGAATTGCGCCGTACTTACGGCCGTCAACTTCGTAACAGCGGATTGCATCAACAGCCTCCAGTTCGGAGAGCATCGATGCCACGTCGATATTGTCTGCCGGGAAGAGCCGCATCTTGAGCGTGATTGGCTTCCACTCGAATATGCCCTTGTCGTCGGATTCAACACCAAGGCCAAGGAACACGAGCCGCGCCGGGAAACTGGCGGTGACCATCCTCTCATCAGTGAAAAATCCAGGATGGAGGGAACGGATGCGGCTCATTCGCTGCCCCCGTGACCTATAATGCGGCGCCAGCAAACTCCACAGAAATAGCGGAAGGCCGGTGCCTTGCTGTGCATCTTGTTGGTGGCCAATTCCATGGCCTCGATGACGGTGAAATAGTCCAGTCGGTCCAGGAACATGCGGATGCTGGCGAGCCGCGAACGAAGGATGCTGTCGTCGCTGAACCGCTCCATATAGATGTCGGCCACAGCCCATAGTTCGTCCTCTTTACGATCCTTCTTTGCCTGGAGGATTTCGTAGTAGGCGCGGATTTGAGCTTCACGTTCTGCTGTCTCATTCGCCTTATCTGCAAGGGACTGAGGCACCGACGTCAGTAGCTTCGCGCCCTTCCCCCGGTTGCAGTCAAAGCAAGCCGTGACAAGGTTGTCTTGGTCATTCTCACCGCCGGCAACCACCGGGTGGATATGGTCTACTTCAAGCAAGGCATCCGGCGGATGCGCACCGCAGTAGGCGCACGTGAATTCATCGCGCTTGAATATTTCAAAGCGCAGCCGCTTGCTGATTGGCTGTCTGTCGGTCATTTTACAATCCTGATCTCGCGGCCGTACTGCTCCTTGAAGAGCCTGGCCTTGACCTTGAAATCCCGCGTCAACACACCCTTCACATCCTCAGTGATGGGCAGTCCTGAACTCGTATCGAAATAGTCGAAGTCGGCGCGGTACCGGCAGGCTACGGCCCCGTTGGCGGCCTTCAGTTCGTGCCAGACCTGCCGGCGCAGATCGTAGATCACGCCAAGCTTTTCCCACTGCTTCAACGTGCCCCAACGGTTGGCTTCTGCCTTGCTATCGAAGGTGATGCCGTCGAGCACAGTCTTGCGGGCACCGTACTTGTTGCGTTTCGGCTTGGGCTTTTCCGCGCGGAATTCGGCCGCCGTCATCCGTTCCTGTTTCATGCATTGGGATCCTCTCGGAGCAAGCCACCGAGCCGTAAGTCGGTTTCCGTCGGGGTTTCGATGTGATCGATGAAGCAGCGGCCCCACATGCATGATGTATCGAAAACGGCGCGCTGATCATCTGTCCGGCCTTCGAGCAACATCACGCCTGTAAAGCAGTCTTTCGACTCGGACTCGTCTGGCCAAACCTCAATACGCGAGCCGCTGTCCATGACAGCGATCATTCCGACAGGCGGATAGAACAGCGGGCCAGCCCATTGCACTTGCGTCATGCCGGCCTCCGGATTTTCAACAGCCCCGTCGGCACGTTCGTGCCTGCATCGGCGAAGCTGCCAACTGGCAGGTCGCGCCATTCGCCTTTGAGTTCGCCATGGTCGTACCAGGCTGTCGCCGGGAGGATCGAAACGAGGATGCCGCCCGGCTTCAAGAACTGCAGCGCATGGCGAACATGCTTGACGTAGTGCCGGCCATAGAACGGCGGGTTCATCAGCACAAAATCGAACTCCGGCTTAACCGGGCATTCGAGGAAGTTTGCCGTCAGGACATTGTGGCCTTTGGCTCTCGCCTCAGCGGCGCGGCTGGAGTGGTACTCGATGCCGAACGCACGGTGCCCGTGCGACCTGATTGCATCCATGATCCGGCCATCGCCGCCAAGAATGCGCGACGGCTCAGGTGGGTTATTGCGCCATTCACGGAGATTGTAGACGCCCGCAAACTCGAGCGCGCGTTCGACAACATCAGCCGGCGACCAGTAGAATTGCAGGTCTTTGGAGACCGACGTGCCGGCGCGCGGCTTAGCTTCCTCTTCCTCCGCATCAGGCAGAACTTCGCCATAGAACTCGGCGAGTGCTTTGTTAATGTCCGTCAGCGTGTCCGGCGCGAAGAACACATGAGCATTGCCATTGCTGAAGGTTCGAACCGTCATCCCACGGTCGATAGTCTGGGCAGTTGTCACCTTGCCGTAGCGATCGGTCTCTGAAGCTTCCCGGCCGTCAAGGATGCCATCCCCTCCCGCCCGGTGCATCATGGCGATGGCGTTGAACTCTTCCCATTCCATGAGCGGCTGGCCGCGATAGGCAGCAAGCGCGTTCACGATGTCGCGGAACTTGTCCTTGCCGTATGTACCGGAATAGTTGCCCCAACTGCTTATGATGACGCGCTTGGGCAGCCCTTTGACACCGATCCTCACCTTGCTGTGCGACTTGTACGCGGGATCAAGATCCGCGAATGTTTCGGCAAGTCCGCGAAGAATGTGCGAGCGCGGGTTCTCCAGATAAGGCCCGAACGTAGCCTTGGCGTTGTCGAACGTCAGTTCCGGCGGCGCTGCCAGCGTGCGCTCGAAAAGCTTCTTGTCCTTGGCGCTGGCGATCCGGTCGATATTCAGACGGGAATAGATCGCCTTCCAACCCGACGACACAAGGTTCTTGCGCATGTTGTCGGCGTGGACGTAGGCCTTGCCGCGCAATATCGGCTCTACATAAGTGCCCATGATGGTGCCTGCCATTTCGATAGCTGTGCAGGCGTCTTCGTAGGCTTTGATGGCCTGTTCCACACTGGCGGCCTTCGCATCATACTCATCGATGATGTCGGAGACGGTGCTTTGGCGAGCTATGGCGTTCATGCCGCAGCCCCTTTCCGCTCTATCGATCTCCGATAGTCATCAGCGATCTCGTGCAGGGCTTCGACTTGGGCGCGCATCTGCTCGATTTCGTGGTCTGGGCGCTTGCCGCGGCCTTGGCCGTGCTGCTCGAGCCATGTCATCTTGGATTGGATGATGCCGTTGATGCAGTCGAGTTTGTCCTGGAGGGTCATATTGCCCTCGCCGACGACTTCGAATGAGCCTTCCAGCCCGAAAGGATTTTCTTGATCAGCGTCTCAGGCGCACCGGTGACCCGTGAAATCGTGGCCGGTTCGAACTGGCCGGCGAGGCAGAAGACGGCCCGAACGGTTTCATCCAGATCAGGATTGCTTGCCGGGTTCTGCTTTTCCCATCCGACACGTTCCGCAAATGCAGCATCGAACAACAGGCGAGCATAAGCCGATGGGGTGTAGCCCATGAGCTTCGCGCGCGCCGCCAAGGTGTCGTAGACCTTGGGGTTCAACTCGAAATTGATCTGCCTGCGGATCGATGGGGCTGGCATCTGGCCTCCTACCTGCACTGCACGGCGCGAAGGGAGTGGGCCCGGCAATAAGGACGCTCAGGTGCGGAGGGACGTCCGCAGAACAGATGCTCAGCCCCCTTCTCGGCATCGTTCACCGGCCAGCGGCAATCATGGCGCGCAAGCTCAAGCAGCGGGATACCCCGGCTTTCGGCGTCATATGCCTTGGGGTCGCCGAGGTCTTCGGCGCGGGGGCGCGGAACGTTGGTGAGGATGGCGAGGTCGGCGACTTCCATGAATGAGCCCTCGAAATCATTGGACATGGCCACCCGCAGGCGCGCCGGCAGTGCTGTCGGCCCCGTATGCGCCCGCGTGCTGGTGAGCTTCGCGTGGAGCAGAGCATCGGGTGTTTTGGACGGCTTCAGGCGCTCGACCGTCTTGGCCGGCTTTGCGAGCACGCCCTTCTTGCTTGTCGGCGACTTCTTTTCAGCGAACCCGATCGCCTTCAGGATCGGATGCCGATGCACCTTGCCGATGATCGCGTTGCGGGAAATCTTGCTCCCGCGCATGGCGCTCATCTCGGCCGCGATCTGGGAAGCGCTTTTGCGATCCTTAAGCAGTTCGCCGATCTTGACGATTTCGTGTGGTTGATAGGATGGTGCGAGCATCTATGCGGCCTCCTTCATTGGACGCCCGACGAAGCGCGGCCCTTCGTGGTGCTGGGCATGGAACCTATGCCAAGCAACGTTGTCCTTGCCGGTGTGCTTGGTGCCTTCGATCCAGCGCAGTCGACCGACGGAAACGATGTGGCTGCACTGGGCCATGAATGGTGCGGATTGGCCGGTATGAGCCCAGTCCGCATCGAACAGCAGCCACGTCGGCGCCATGCGCTGGAAATGACGGATCATCGGGTGAAGGATTTCGCGGGTCCAAGGCGGGTTCGTTATGATCGCGTCGTAGCCGTCGAAGAACTTGATCTTGAGCGCATCCTGACCAGTCGAGAGATCGCCGGAATAGCCACAGCGAAGGCCGGCACCTTCCAACTGGCGGATCAGATGGCCCTCGCCGGCACAAGGCTCAGCGAACGTCTCGACGCCAGCGAGATATGGCACCAGCGCTGCCACTGCGCGCGGGTCGATGGTCTGGTAGCCGTCCATGGGACGACGGGGGAAATCGCTGCGCTTGCCCATCACTTACCCTCGACCAGCTTTTTGGCCACAGGTGCCTGTTCGTTCTGTTCGAACAGCCGGCAGGACTTGGCGTGATGAGGAATGAGGCGATTGGCCTTGTTTAGGATTGGCCGGGTACAGCGCTGCTTCTTGAGTTCGCCGGGCGCGTCCTTGTGGCGCTTGCCGAAATAGGCGGGCGCCTTCACGAACTCGACGATGCCCCCCCCCCGCCTGACGCTTCTTGCCGATCAGGCGCCACCAGATGCATTCGCGGCATGTCGTGCCTTCGGGACCGGTGCCGGCGATATGGGCCTGGCCGAGGAACGTTTCTCGGATCGGGCTATCGCACTTGGCTTCGGTCAGGTGCTCGCTGAAAAGGAGATGTTCGCCCATGATCAGAAGCCCCTCGGCGATGACACGATATGCGTCCATTTCCGACCGGCCTTGATGCCGCTGATCGTCTGCGGTGAAATGCCGAACTGCGCAGCGAGAACCGAGGTGCGTGCGCCCTCGGCCAATCGACGCTTGATGATGGTGACCTGCTGGTCAGTGAGCTTCGCCCGTGGTGCCTTCTCGCCCTGACGAGCTTCGCTGCGCCGACGACGAAGGGCGTCCCGCTCGAAAACCGACAAGTGGTGTTCGCGACGGTTTACGGCCTGCTCGGCCCAAGTGGCCCAACGGCAGTTGCCTGGATCGTACGGAAGACGGGGATCGTTGCGTTCGAGGGTGAGGCCCGCCGGGCGTTCGCCCATGTCAGCCATGAAGCACTGGAATCCGGTCTGTTCATTCGTGCCTCGCCGCCAGCGGTCGCAGACCGCCACGCCCTTCCCGCCATACCATGCGTAGTTCGGGGCGGTTTCGAGATAGCAGCGGTCGAGCATCTGCCGGTAGACGCGATACTCCGGCTTCTTCGTGTCGCCGGGATAGTGGGCGCTGATAGCCTCGGACCGCTTGCAACCGCAGGACATGTGTTTGCCCTTGGTCAGATTGACCGTCATTGCGACGACAACGACACCGCAACTGCAGCGAAGGGACCAAGCGGGCATCTTGCGTCCGCTCGATAGGGTCTTCATCGTCTTGGAGACGACGGTAAGGTGGCCGATGACAAGGCCAGGGATGATGTCTGATGTGCGCATGTCAGTAGCTCATCGGAGGAGCAAAGAAGCACTGGACCTTGTCTTCGGTCGGCCACAGGCAGATGTGGTAGCTGGTGTCTTCGGAGATGCGGACCTTGTCGGCCGGCACTTCGAACACATGCGGCTTGGTGACTTGGTTGTGGTCGCCGGGCACCAAAGTGATGCGATAGCCGCCTGCAATCGGGGTGACGGTCTTGCTCGATATCGCTTGGCAATCGCCGCCGCTGGCCGTGCCGAAGCAACAGCTAAGCGGGTAATCCCATCCGCTCGCTGCCTCATGGGCATATGCCTTCACCATGCCGACGACACCCATCGCGAACGCAGCGAGAGCGAGTAGCAGGAAGACCCACGCTGCTAGGTTCAGCAGAACAACCATGAGCGGCTTGGCCACTTGTTCGTCGGCATCACACCGATCGATCTGGCACCCGCAGGCAGGCCAGTTCGCGCAGCCCTGGTCCGTCACTGTGTCGGTTAGGTATGGAAAGCCGTTCGATCTCATAATCTGCCGTCCCCTGTTCCGAACTTTCGATGTCTGCTCTGGCCTGTTGATCGACGTCATCTTCGGAGGCGTGACGGATCAGGATTTTGCGGAGTGGTGCCGGCATCAAAGCTGCGAGTTGACGCGCATGGCGCTGTTGATGATCCGCTCGGCGAGAAGCGTGATCCGCTCGGCCCTCTCGCCGACAGCGCCGATCAGCCCGACATGCATAGGCCGTCCTCACGGATGCTGCCCTTGGACTCTCCACCTTGGATCGGGACCGGGACCGTGCCAATGAGCTGTTCGGCAAGTTCGCGAACGACGCTTTCGGCCTTCATCAGAGTATCGACGGCACGATCCAGGCGGCTGAATGCGTTGTCAGGCTGCGGCGTCATGGCGTCATAATCGGATGGGCCATAGGCCTTGGCGGTGTGGTTCATGTTCGTTCCTTTTCAGGGGTGTGGGGTTCGATATGCGGCGAGAAGCCGGCTCGGCTGATGATCGAGCCGCTGTTGAAGTTCTTCGCGACCACGGCAGATGCGGCTTTTGACGGCCTTCATGGTCGATCCATCACGCTCGGCGATCTCGTCGTAGGTGAAGCCAGCCCCGACCATCATCAGGTCGCTGCAATCGCGGGCCGGCAATTCGAAGACGCGCGCCAGAGCATCCTTGGCCTCGAGCGCTGCGGCCTGATCATCGGGTGCCGGCATCATCGCGATGATGGCATCAGGATCATCGAGGGCGGCGACACGCTGCGATTTCCGGGCTTGGGTGAAGAACTCATTCCGTAGAACGGTCGTCATCCAGGCACCGATGTTGGTGTCGGGTGCCAGCCTACCCTCGTAGCGAAGTGCCTTGGCCATGGCCTCCTGAACAAGGTCATTGGCAGTGTCGACGTTGCGCGCGAGCTTCATGGCCGAAGCCTTGAGCCCTGCACGCTGCGCTTCGACTGCCAGACCGAATTCGGAATCGACCATTTGCCCCACGCCCCGCTTTGGAGGTCAGTCTCGAATTGCGACGACAAGAATTGTGATGAGCACAGCCGCCACGCAGATCGCCGCGACGCTGTAGAAACTTGCTTCAGCCCACATCATTTGCTCATGGTCCTTTGGATTTTCGGTCCAGCAACAGCAGCAGCCAGGCCAGCCATTTTCGAATTGCGCGCATCGGCCAGTGCCTTTTCTTTTTCGTAAGCAGCCTCACCAGACGCGGCGACGATGCCGTACAACTGGCGGGCCAACATCAGCGCGCGGTAGACGGAACCACGCACATCCGTCATTTCCTGTTTCTTGTACTGGAGCCGATAGAGGTAGCTTTCACGAACGCCGATGTTCTTGGCGAGGCGATAACGAACAAGGTTTTCCTTGTCCCCACGGCCCTGCCATTCGGCGTCCATAAGTTCCTTTGTCCACTTCGTGGCTTCAGATAGCGCTGCACTACTCATGTCGTCCTCGGAAACTCTTTTTCCGTTTTCGGAAACTCTTTTGCCGGACATCTCACCGATCCTTCGTTACGGTCCTTGCTATGAACAAGGGCGAGCAACGAAAGGAACTGGACTGCGGCCCCGAACGGTGGACCGAACAGGATGCTAAGGACGCCGCTCGATTGCTTGCGAGGCTGGAACGGCGTGGCAATGGGTCTTCGGGGCCCCCAAAAAGTCCCGACAGAATTCAAGGCGAGCCGAGCAGGCGCGAAACCGCAGCCGCTCAAGGCACCCAGTACAAAATGGAGTTCAGCCGAGTGTCGTCCCCACCACCGGCCGAAACCCGTGGGGAGGCAAGCGCCAAGCGCTCCAGCCTCCCCACGGAAACCTGCTGCCAGGCGGGGGGCGTTGAACGGCAGCAGGATCGGTGAGGCGCGCATCATTTGCCGAGCGCCTTGAGAATGGCAGCAGTGGCAAAGGCTACCGCTGCAATGACCAAGAGGGCAGCGAGGTTCTCCACTGGAGCCCCATCGGGTGCCATGAACGCCCAGACCAAGAAGGCGAGGCAGCCGGCAGTTCTCCACTTGAGATGATCGGCCATTATGCTGCCCTCGCCCGAACACGTTCGGCAGCGCAGCGCGCGCAGAGAATGGAATAGGTCTTCACCTTGCAGCCGGCTTGATCGAGGCAGCCGTCTTTGCGTTTCAGGAAGTCGGGAACGTCGGCTTCGGAAATGGTGGCGGACGCCCCGCTCACGGATACCGGCTCATTCCGGTCCTGCGCTGCGCTGGCGGTCTGTTGTCCCGATTGGCCGCTATACAGCCTTGGCTTGTCGCCACCCTGCCCGCTCGGCACTTCATCGGAACTTTGGTCAGGTCGCCCGTCGTCAACCCGTGGAGAAACAGCGGCAGGGGAAGAAAAGACGGCTGGCGAGGTGGGTGTGCTTAGCTCGCCAGCCGATGCGGCAACCTGGGAGGATGGCGCCGAATGCTCAATTTCAGAATTGTCGCCCGAGGCGCTCAGGCCATCCTCGGGCTGTTCCGTGCGTTCATCCCCGACATGCACGGGAACATCGTGATTGAATGCCGCGACTTCTTCATCCTCACGCGCGGCCAGCGAGGCATTCCCGTCTATGATTTCAGCATCTACCTGGGTTTCTACCTGCCCAGTCAGCGCAATATCTTCCTCACCTGCCGGTGTGCGCGCGGTTGCGCTGCGATCTACATGGCCCTCTCCCGCATTGGTGACGATCTCATCGCCACTGTGGTCATCCGAGCCGGTCGCAATGCCGCTCGGCGATTCCGTTGCCGTTTCCGGCTCATCTTCGAAAATGACGCCGTCTTCGTCATGCGGCGGCAGGTCCGTCGCAATTCCGCTATGGCGCATGTTGATGTTGGCGCCGCCGTCGGAACGGTCGGCTGTCGTTTCGGCAAAATAAATTTTCTCGTTCATATTCGCCAAGCCGAGCATGTCGGCGTAGGCGGAAGCGAACTCGGCCTTCTCGACGATGCGCTTGACGCGCTTGCCTTTGCCGTCGTCGTCGCGCTCATCCTGGATTTGCGCCTTGAGCAGTGCTTTGACCTGCGACCAGTCGAGGCCCTTCATGGTCGCGACGTCGCGAAGCGCAGCGATCTGCTCGCCAACCTCAAGCCACGTTTCGACCAGAGGACGGCCTGCCGTGAAGATTTCGCGGAGCGCGGCGGAGGTCGACATCTATCGCTTCTCCGAGCCACGTTTCGGAACGACGATGTCCAGATAGGACTTGACGGTCTCACTGAGGCCGAAAAGGTTTTCGGCTCCGCTTTGCGGCATGTAGCGAATTGTGCGGATCGTCGCCTTCAACGCGCCGATATCGACGTTGTTGACCTTGGCTTCCGCGAAGATCAGCGCCTTGAGCTTGTTCTCATGGTCAATGCGATCCTCGACCGCCAGCAACCGATGGACCAAGCTTTTGATGTCTCCATCATAGTTCGAACCCATGACGTGGTCGGTGATAGGTGTGATGTTCGATTTCATGCCGCGGCCCCTTGGTCAGGGCTTGGGCCGAAAATGTCAGGGCGGAGATCGTGGCAGGAAACGCCGGTCAGGCTCTCGACCTTGCGTGCCCAGTTGCCGGGGATTTGGCCCCTCGCCCGCCAATTCATGACGACACTGGGGTTCTTTATTCCGAGCGCTGCGGCCGCCTTGGACGGGCCTCCAAGCTCATCAATCAGTTTGCCAACATCAGGTGCCATATGACTTCAATATCACGTAGCGTGATGATAAATCAAGCCGGCACGTGTTATTATTTTTTCGCTGCGTGATATGCGATACGTCGCGACATGTCAGATGGCGGAAAATCGAACAAAGACATAGCGAAGCGCCTCGTCGCACTGAGGGAGGCGCTCGGGAAGAACCAGACGGCATTCGCCGCACTGATCGAGGTTTCGCAGCCCGCTATGAATAACTACGAAAGGGGTATTCGTCGCCCCGACCTCGATGTCGCCTTCCGGATCCAGCTAAGAACCGGTGTCACTCTGGACTGGATATATCTCGGTAAGCGCGACGGGCTACCAGGGCAATTACTGGAGCTGCTACCTGATCTTTCGGAACGGATGGTTGGCTAGCGCCCCACCCACCACCTAAATTGACCAGAATATCATTGACATAACTCAACACCTTGAGCGCATCATCAACGTTTTCGGGCAGTTGAGCCGCAATTTGACACGCGCTGCGCTTTAAGAACTCTTCATGCACGTCACTAAGCCCTCCGCTTACCAATCGCCATTCGATAGGAACATATTCCTTATCCGTAAGTCAACCTCGTCTGTTGACCTGCGCCGATCGTGGCACATCAGAGGCACATTTCCACCCATCTTGCACCATTCCGGACGCCTGACCTTTAGGCCATAAGATGTCATGCCGCAGCGTGATGATCCCCGCCACAATCTCCGATTGCCTCCGTTACTGAAGGCTAAATTAGCTCACTCGGCTATAGATAGCGGGCGGAGCATGAATGCGGAGATTCTGGCCCGCTTAGAGGCTTCATTCACCCCGGAACCCACTCAGTTAATCAGTGAACTGCTGCAACCTATGGCGTCACTTAGCGAACCGGATAAAGTGAAACTTGGTGAACTACTCGTGAACGTTGGCGCCATACTGGCAAAGCCAACCACAACGAAGTAGCCAGGCGCCCTCGCCAGTCATCCCGGCCTATCAACCCGCTTCGGCGGGTTTTTTGTTGCGCTCATCAGGAAAATTCACACAGCGTGATTATTTTGCTTGCGTACATCACGCCATGTGATAATGTCTCTCCATAGACGCAGAGAACTAACGGGGGGGGCAACTGACATGACCGCAATCGCCGAATTCACCAACGCAAATATCTGGACCGAGTGGTTCCCTGAAAGCGAACTGCACGCCGTTCTGGCTGGCGAAGTTGTCATTCCCAACATTGGCCAAGTGAAGGGCGTCTGGAAGAAGGCGCTTCAACGCGAGGTGAAGGCGGGACGCCTTGTCACGTGGAAGGGCTACTGGTTCCCAGTTGCTGGCGCACAGCATGGCATCGGCCCGCTCAAGACTTGCTACGGCACTGCTGAAGCTCGCGCAGTCTTCGTCCCGGCTGGTGCCTGACATGACCGCAATCGCCATCCTGATCACCTTCGGCCTGCTGTCATACGCGCTTCTTGTTCAAGTCTGCCGCAACACGTTTTGACCGGAGCAACGCAGATGAGCCTCTATGATTTCTGCACCCACATTGCCGATCCCGACACAGGCGCGATCATCATCGACGACTACGAATGCCAGCTTTCGGCATCGGTCGAGATCAGGAACGGACTGCCGGAATACCACTTCGACGAAGTGATCAAGGATGGCGTCGATCTGCTCAAGAGCAAGTCGACCATGACCAAGATGCTGGCGTTCACGATTATCGAACAGGCCGAAACGGCATCATGGCTTCACGACAAGATCAACGAGCGCGAAGGCATCGTGTGTCGTGGGCTTGGCTACAATGATCCTGCCTCGCGTTTCGTGAGGGCAAGCTAATGCGTGTCGTCGTCTCCTATCGCGACTTCGAAATTCGCCCGTCGCTGGTCAGCTACATGGCTGCTTCGGACTGGACCTACGCCCACAAGGATTACGACCCGACGCCAGTCTATGCCGATGACGGTCCGAGCGACAGCCGCTGCGGCTTCGCCGGTTCGATCGACGAAGCCATGGCCGAAATCGACGAGTTCTATTCCGAGCAGGAGGCCGCGTGATGGACACCAATGTCATTCAGAAGCGCTTGAATGCTCTCGCCAAGGCGATGATGGCCAAGGGGCTGCGCAATCCAGATGCCAAATTCAACCTGCGCGCCAACGTTGAACCTCAGGTCTACCTGACTTGGGACAACATCAAGGTAAAATACAACAACCACTACGAGTTTTTCAACGACGCCGACATCACGGCAATGTTGGCAAAGGCTGACGCGTTCGTAGCCTCCCTGCCGAGCCCCGATGAAGCCCGCATGAATGAATTCATGACCGCGCTTGGCTCGGTCATCGATCTTGGCCGCGAAAACAACATCGAGGTCGAATTCGTCAATCCGCTGATCGCGACGATGAAGCGGCTGTCGGAGAACGTGCTCACTGACCAGCGGGTGGCGTCATGATCGCCCGTATCATCAACAACCTTGAACCATTCGAGTTCGTCGGCCTCGCCATCATGTTTGCGCTTGTCGTCGATGCTGTGGAGGGTTGGTTGCCATGAACGGCCCGAACGCAACCGCAATAAGTGCGGCTTTCGAGCGCCACGGGATCGTGGGGCGAGACGTCAGGCTCCAGCTTGCGTTCGCTGAATTTCAGAACAATGGCGGCGAATACGGTGTGGCTCTGGCCATGTTGAACGCCGCATTCGGAAAGGGAAGCGGTGGCCAAAATTCGATTGCCGACGACGGCCTAGCGGGATACGCCGCCGCTTCCCGCTTAGATGATGGTGAGGATGGCCTTCCTTGCAGTGCCGATGAGGCCACTCTGCCACTTCCATCCTCACCATCGCCAAAACGACACGGGGCAGGCCATTCTTTTCGTGCCAACAAGGCCATACTACCTGCGCCTCGCCCCGTGTCGGCCTCTTACCTCAAGGCGGCAAAATCCGGTGCCAAGCAGATCGCATTGACCGTTCTCGACTCCTTCAGGGTCCGTGACGGTCGCGCCATTGGCGATGTGCCGTGGTCGTCACTTGATCGCCTGATCTCCGAAGGTGGCCGCGAAATCGCGGTCTTGAAGATGATCCGCAACAAGGGCGTCCCGCCGGATCACAACTCTCCGATACGCCTCTATGTCGGCGTGCAGGAACTGGAACGCATCATCCAAAAAGCAGCGGAGTTGACCGATGCAGCCTGACATCCAGGATATCTGTGCTCAGATACGCTACCAGCACCGCCAGCGCGTCTATGCGATGGATCAACGGAAGCGTGCGGACCTCGCACTCGGATCATTCCTCCGCATGGTGCTCGGCTGGCGTCTCGACCTGCCGAAGGCCGAAGCGGACGCCATCAAAGCCAAGGCTGCATTCTTGGTAGACATCGGCGCGGATCTCGCCAAGCAGAGCGCGAAGCCAGTCGAAAAGCAAAAGGTAGTCATCGGCCTCGACGACCACGATTTCATCGAATGGCAGAACCTCATCATGGCGAGCATCAAGGCTCGTTCGCCATTCGATAATATCGAAGCGGCCACCACGAAGGAAATGGAACGCCTCGCCGTTCAACTGCCGGCATGGTCGGACTTCGGCCAGCACGTTCGCGGCTTCGGTGCCCGCTCGCTCGCCGTGATCGTAGCCGAGGCTGGCGATCTGTCCGCCTATCCGAAGAAGGGCCACCTCTGGAAGCGCATGGGCCTCGCCGTCATGGATGGTGTGCGACAGGGTGGCCTGTCCAAGTCGGCATCCAAGCAGGACTGGATTGAACACGGGTACAACGGCGAGCGTCGGTCCCGCATGTTCGTCATCGGCGATACGATGATCAAGTCTGGCGACACCTATCGAGCCGTCTATCTGGCGCGGAAGGATTACGAGCGCCAGCGGGCTGAGGCTAGCGGTCTGATTGTCGCCCCGTCGGCGAAGATACCGGCAAAGCGCAAAGACGAATTCGTCAGCGATGGCCATATCCATCGTCGCGCTCAGAGATACATGGAAAAACGCCTGCTGCGCGATCTGTGGCAGGCATGGCGGTGGGCCCAAGCCGGGGTGCCTGACAGGGCCAAGGTGCTATTGCCCGCCGCCGAAACCAATCACCGAGAGGCCAACCTGGGGATGCCAGAAATGGCCGTCGGTCAGCTGCCAATCGGTGACCCTAATGAAATGGCGGCGCTCCCATGAACGCCCCTTTCGTCCGAGGCGCTTCGCTGCAGGCTGAGACGCCAAGCCGCGAACTCTGGCGGCCGAGCAAACACGACCAGCTTCAAGCCCTCGAAACCCTATTCGCATCCGACATTTCGCAAGAACTCCGCCGCGTCCTTCGGGATCGCGAGCGTGAACTTGTCACACGGGAGGACTGAATATGAACGCGCATTTCCCGCCTCAGTACGCATGGTACTTCAAGGCGCTCGCCATGGCTGGCGATTGCGGCGAGTTGACCCGCAGCCAGCTTTCGACCCTCGGCATTTCCGAAGGCGATCCGCAGCCAGGGTTCTACCGCAAGCGCACCCACGAGGACGGCCCGTTCGTTCCGGTCGCGATCTGGAACACCGAGGGCGGCATGGTTGCCCTTGTCGGTGGTGCCGCAGCCGATCCGTCCAATGTCTGGTCGTTTTGTGCCCGCCATCCGGTTTCCGAGGCGACCTATAACGCGGTCGATGCCGGCGCGAACTGGCCGGATGCTGATCCTGTCGTTGCAGAACAGATCGCCGGCACCGGCCACAACAGCGCCACCGTCGACGAAGCCGAGGCGCTGCGCGACCAGATCGACGCCGCCCGCAAGGGCAACACCTACAAGGTCATCAACGACGACGAGACGTTGGCCAAGGCGCAGGGACTGCGGTCCCGTCTGCTCGAATTGAAGGGCGAAGCCGAGAAGAAGCACAAGAAGGAGAAGGAGCCTCATCTTGAAGCCGGTCGCGTCGTTGACCGCAAATGGCTCCCGTTGGCGAAAGACGCCGAGGCCGAGGCCAAATCAATTCGCGGCGCCATGGATGGTTGGGAAACCAAGAAGCTCCATTTGCGGCGCGAAGCTGATCGTCAGGCCGAGACCGCGCGGCTTGCAGCAGAGCAGGCCCGCATTGCGGCAGAACGGGCCGACGAAACCTTCGACCCCGTTGATGAGCCCGTCACGCAGCCTGTAGCAGCTTCGGCCCCGACGCCGATCAAGGGCAGCTATGGCCGTGCCGCATCGGTCAGCGTCGTCAACGTCGTGACAGCGATCACTGATCAGAAGGCGCTCTATGAGTTCCTGAAAGACCATCCCGACCTCAAGGACTGCATGTTCGATCTCGCCAAGCGGGCTGTGGCCAAGGGCCATACCGTCCCCGGCGTTTCGGTCGAAGAACAGGCAAAGGTGGCTTGAAATGAACGCCCTGACGAAGACCGAACCGCAGCAGAAGGTCATGCTGCTTGACTTCATGGCCGACAAGTACGGGCTGAAGCCGCAGGAGTTCGCCGATACCGTTCGCAAAACATGCGGCTTGCCGACCGCCTCGAACGAGGAGTTCGCGGCATTCTTGATGGTCGCCCGTGAATACGATCTCAACCCGATGTTGCGAGAAATCTACGCTTTCCCCAAGCAAGGCGGCGGCATCGTTCCAATCGTGTCGATCGACGGGTGGGTCAATCTCGTCAACTCGCATCCGGCTTGCGACGGCTTCGAATTCGATGTCGAGCATGAAGGCAAGGAACTCGTATCCATCACCTGCCACATGTACCGGAAAGACCGGGCCCGACCAGTGGTCGTCACCGAATACTATGACGAGTGCAAGCGTGACACGCAGCCGTGGAAGATGAAGCACCGTATGCTTCGCCATAAGGCGATGATCCAGGCGGCGCGCTACGCCTTCGGCTTCTCCGGCATCTACGATGAGGATGAAGGCGCGAAGATTGCAGACATGCGCGATGTAACGCCCCCACCGCGACCGACGGTGATGCGCCCGCCATCGCCATCAGATCTCATGGCCGAAGCCGAGATCATCGAACACACCGAGATCGTCGAGGAAACCGGCGAGGCTGTCGACGCGATCATTGAGGGTGACGGCATCGACTACGGCGAGGTCTTCGAAAACCTGCAGCGCGCCATGAATGAGGCCACCGACGCGGAATCGGTCGAGCAGGTTTGGGCCGATTTCGATGTCGAGGCAATGTTCCAGGATGACGCCGAAAGCCGCGAACTGGCCGACAAGATCAAGATCAACCGGCTGACCCAGATTCACCCTTTGAACGGGATGTGAGCGATGGCCAAGAAACCAGAGCGGCCAGTTTTCGCCTTCATCCGCCGCGGCAACACGCTGGTGCCCGAATGGGACATGGATGTCCATGCACTCGACGGCATCAGCCAGGGCCAGCGGGTTCGTATCGAGATCAAGGAATTCCGCAACGTCGGTCGCCACCGCGCCTATTGGGCAATGCTGCAGGAAGTGGTCGACGCCACCGAATGCGCGCTGTCAGCCGAGCGCCTGCATGAAGTCCTGAAACTCGAAACGGGCGTCGTGGATCTGATCGCACTGCCGAATGGCATGAAGGTCGCGATTCCGGGCTCGACCAGCTTCGACAAGATGGAAGAAGGCGAGTTCGAAGCCTTCTTCACCGCCGCCGAGCGCTGGCTTTCCGAAACCTACGGGTATGTCCACGAACGGAAGCGGAGGGCGGCATGACCGCCTCCCTCGAACGCAAGATACAGCACCTCGAAAACCGTATCGAGGAACTCCAAGCCGAATGCCAGGTCTACGAAATGATGGCTCACGACCTTGCGGCGGAGGGCATCATTTCGGCCATCACGCGCAAATGGCCTGTCATTGCCAAGAAGTGGGAGCAGGCAGCATGAAAAAGCTCGTGTCCGTCTCATCCTACATGCGCCAGCCCGCCGGCTATCCGCAATTCGCGAAAACCACTGACCAGCTTCGGGCCGAGGTCGCGAACTTCGACCATGTGCCGTTCGTCCTTGTTGCCGAGCTTGAAACCGTGCTTGCCAGTTTTTCGCGGGCGCAAGCCGAGCGGATACAGGAGAGCTTCTGATGAGGACCGCCTATTGCATGGCCTGCCTGGTTACGGGCTTCGGCGCTGCATCGCGAGCAAACGGAACGTCTCCCGACATGCTGTTTTCGCCTGATGCCGCATGGGTCAATTGGCCGTTCGCCGTCATATGGTTAGCGCTTGGGCTCTACGCTTTCGTGTGGAGGCCGGAATGAGCCGCCGCGAGTTCACCCGAAACCAGCGCGAAGAGATCGTTGAGCGCTCCAAGCGCGACGGCGTGATCTGCTGCGAAGGATGCCGCCAGGTTCTCGGCGGGAAGCCCCACGAGATCGACCATGTCATCCCCGAGGCATTGCGTCCTGAGGCTGACAAGAAGGCAAAGATCACCGTCGCTGAAGGTCAGCTACTCGGTATGTGCTGCCATCGAGGCCCCGACGGCAAGACCAACAAGGACGTGAAGGCGATAGCCAAGGGCAAGAGGCAGTACAACCGCGCCAATGGCCTTCATCAACCAGCCGGCAATCTCAAATCCGCCGGCTTTCCAAAGCCCGACAAAGAAGCACAGCGAGCCGCGAGAAGGGCAGCAAGCAAGCCCTCCAGGGCCGCACCTGCTTATCCGTCTCGACGGCGAAAAACACAGCCACCCGTATCCACTGGCGACAGTAAATCGGGCGCGAAGCTCGGCAATGACTGCGTTTGTCAGCATGTCGGCTATTGCGACGGTTCGTGCCAGCATCCTGAGCCTCTGGCCGCTCGCCTGTCCGCCGCATACGAAAAGGTTGCTGCTTGGCCAGAAAACCGCATGACGCCAGACGCTGTCGAAGAACTCGGCGAAGGCTTCACCGACCTCCTCAAATTGCGCAACCTTGTGCCCGACGTTCTCGCCTACCTCTCTTCCACTTCAGCAGGAGTGACGGAGGAGCAGACACCGCGCGTGAAGCAGTTGGAGTGGGTCGAATATTGGAGCGGATCGGACGAAGACATTCCATGCTGGCGAGGGGGAAACCCTCTCGGCTTCTATGCCGATGTCTGCTTTGCAGGCAAATACAAGCTCGCAAAGCACAGCGAAGCACCCTCCAGCGAACTTGCAGACCGCAAAGCCGCTGAACAGACCCGCTACGAAAAGGCCATCATCGCCGCCCTCGAAGCCTCTCGGTCGCCAGTCAGCCAGAACGAGGCGGATACCGTAACTATTTCTGTCGAACGGTTCAAAGCCATTACCGCTCAGGCGGGACGGTACGAGGCATACGAACGCCTCAGCCAGAAAGAGGCGGTGCCGGTCGCGTGGCGCTACCGAGCCAACGTCTCGCAAGACTGGTCTTTAGTGGCCTCACCTTGGCCTGAAGACTGGCCGGATCACTACGAGCGCAGGCCCCTCTACGCTTCCCCCGTCCCAGCACCTGCAGGAGAGCCGGAGATCAAGGCGCTGGAAACCGCGCTGCTCAAGGCACTTGAAGCCATGGTGCTGTCGATTGCGTTCTATGGCCGCGATAAGGGCACCAACCGCTACGAAACGACCATGGAGCAGTTGTGCGCCAAATGGGTCGAGACGGACGCAGCCATCCGCTCTGCGCTCCACCCCACTCCTATGCCAGTCTCAGCGCCTGTGGGGGTGGTGGAGAAGACCGAGCATCTCTTGCAGACGGTCGGTGACGGCATCGTTGCCATGTTCGAACAGATGATCAAGGGCAACTGGCGTGACGATCACGACCACGACGTGAAAATGAACGTCGCCATGATGAACCTCCAAACAGTCGTTCAAGAAGTGATGGAGTTCAGGACCGAGCATCTCGGGTATTGCGCGCCGCGAGCCCGCACGGAGGTAGAAAATGGCTGACGTAGACATCACCCCGAAGATCCGCTGCGACAACTGCGGCAAGGTCGAAGAGAAGACCGTATCCGGCTCGCACACATCGCGCAGCTTTTCCAAACCCAAGGCATGGGGGTCTGCCCGGATGGAAGGCGCGCGTTCCGCTGACAGCTACGGCGGCAAGAGTCGGCTCGATTTCACCGACCTATGCCCGCAATGCGCTGATGCCGCGCTGGATGCAGCATCCGAAGCCCTCAAAACCCTCCGCTCCACCCCTAGTACCGGCGTGCAGGATAGCGCTTCACAGGCGGAGGCGTGAGGATGGCTGTCAGCGAACTCGTTTGGGTCCAGAACCTGCGGTCCTTCATCCGGGGCCAAGTAGGCTTCGGGGACGAATGGCGCGATATCTTTGTCGAGCGCCTTGATGCGACTGTGGCTGACAACACCCGCCTCCAAGAGGCTCTTGCAGCAGCAGAGGCGGAACGGGACGCCGCATTGGAGGAGTTGGGCAAAGTCATCATGGCTTGCCCGCCCGGCTACCGGCAAGGCCCGCCGAGTGCTGATGTTCGTCGCCTTCGGGAACGCGCCAACGCCGCTGAAGACTTTCTCCCCGCCGACAGCAGATCCCTCCCCGCCCTACTAGCAGAGACGCGGAAGAAGGCGCTGGAGGCGTTCGGCGCGCTCTGTGACCAAGACGCGGCCTATTGTGGCAGTGAAATCCACATCACCTGCAACAGCCATAGCGATGCAATCGAACGGATGCGGGTTGCGCGCGAGGTTCTTGCCGCCATCCGTGCTCTCGCTGAAGAGGTGCGGACGTGAAGCCCTACATCACCTTTTGGTGGCGGAAAGCCACAGACTACACCGTCGATGACGATGTTCGTTTTGTCGCCGCCCACTACCGCGCTGGCGGTCCGTGGACCGTTCGCAGGATCGTCTACCGCCTTGCCAGTCGAACCGGGATTGTGGTGCGCCTCGGGCTCAATAGGCCCTGCTACTTCATCGGCTTCATGACGCTGACTGATCGGACCGAAACGAACGAACCCTCGCCCGGTCTCGCCCTCCAGGAGAGCAAACATGACTGACAAGATCGCTGACGAACTGCGGGCGTGGGCTCCGCTGATCGGGTCTGGCTACGAATGCCCTGCCGCCTCAATAGCGATGCATCGCGCAGCCGACGAACTCGACGCCAAGGATAAGCGAATAGCTGAACTGGAGGCGGGCGGCTGGCAGCCTATCGAGACGGCGCCCGACTTCGAACGCGTTATCGTCGCCGGATGGCAGCCCAAAAGCGGGACCGTAGCCGGTTACTGGTGGATGCATGAGGATGACATCGTCGCAGGCCGACCACCATCTGCGCTTCTGTGGCATCCATTCCCGATGCCCCCGCCCGCCCCCGTCTCTGCACAGAAGGAAAAGGCGGAATGACGAGGGCGCGGGTCGCACAACCGCGTCCCGATGACGCCCCGATCACGCTCGAGCGCATCGAGAAGTGCCTGGATCGCTTGGCCGTGATCATGATGCAGAACCGCGAACATGCTCCTCGGCTGCTTCCGATGTTCAAGTGGCTTGAGGAGGAGGCGGAGTCTCTTCGCCAGTCGGACGACGAGTTGGCCGGCGTGTTTGAGCGTGCAGAACGATCGCTGCGTCAAAAGGCAGAGCAATCTTATTGAGCTCGTCTCGCTGCCAGGCTAGCGCGCCACCGCTACCATATTTCGGCCGCTGAATAGTATGGCCCATGAGGCCCCGGCGCAGTTCCTCATCGAGCCCGCCCTCTTTCATCCGATCCTCGAAGGAATGCCGCAAGCTGTAGAACGTGTGCTTGTCGGTGGGCAGCAACTCGCTCTCGCGCAGGTATTTGTTGATTGCCGTCGTGAGGCTGTTTTCCTTGTTCACATAGCGCGGGAAGCCATTCGGGTGGGCTTGGAATACGGCCAGCGCAACCCCAACCAGCGGAACTGACCGGACAGACGATTCAGTCTTGATCTCACGGGGATTGTCATGATCCTCCCGCGGCTCGATGCGAATGTAGGGCACCTCAGCCTTGAGGAAGATCTCGGTCTTCTGCAGATTGCACAGTTCGCTCGGCCGGGCCCCGGTCTCGATCATGGCAAGCAGGACACCTCTCGCCTCAGTATTCAACCCTGTCAGGCCGTCGCCGGCCAGCAGTTTGGTCTTGATCCACTCAGTCGGTATCGGCGGCCTCGATCGCTTGGTCTTCTCGGCGAAGCCTAGCCCGTCAAACGGGTTCTGCTTGATCTCAATGCCCTGGTGCTTGTGGTAGCTCTCGTAGAGGCCACGAAGATTGCCGAGATCGCGATTGCCAGAGGTAGGCTTGTGCGTTGGCCGGCCCTTCTTCGGTGCGATCCGGTTGAGCCAATGATTGTAGAGTTTGAGCGCGTCCGCTCTGGTGATCTCCGATATGGCCTTGTCGCTGACGATCTCCACGAAGTTGTTGACGGCCCGCTGCTTCACCTTCTTCCAAGACTGCTTTTGGCTCTCGCTCTTGCCCCGGAGCTCGTCGTGGACGATCTCATCGGTATAGACCTTGAACGCCTCGGTTAGGGTGACTGAAGGTGCTTTTGTGACCCCTAGAACCGCCATGCTGGTAGATGCAGGTGTCCGCTCCTCCATGACGGCTTCGATACGACTGAGCGTGTCCCTCATGTCTCGCGAAACAAGCATTTCCTCCGTCGATCGATAGCTGAAGCCCATGGCCTCGACGCGCTTCACCGCCGCCTTGTAGCGAGCTTGCGCAGCCGCGCGGGGCTCATCGGCGATCATAGACGCCCAAAGCTGATCGTCAGCGGCTTCGAGGGCGTCACGCTTGCTGCGGGCCAACGCCAGGTCAGATGTCTTCAGGGAAGTCCGGACGTGCGGTGAGCGAGCGTCCATGTCGGACACAATGGCCGGCACGCGCCGCTTGTAATGATAAATTCCCCGACGCTGGATCAGGTGACGATCCTGGTCGTTTCTGTTATTACGCATTTATCGGCGCCTAAGGTGTGGCACAATTTGTGGCACAATTTGTGGCACCAAAATACGGAACGACGCAATACGAGTTTTACAACCTCAGAAAAGATATTGGTTTTTCAATATCTTACGAAGAGGTGCGCCCGCTAAGTAGGGGGCGTATCATCCGCACCATAAACGCTCTGCCCGGCGGACTTGAAACCTCTGAACGAGAGTGATCCAGCCGTGCACGCACCGACAAATCCAATAGGCGCAGCTTCCACTGTCGACAGCAATTGTCTGTCGACTTCGCGACGCATCCTGCTCGTTGCCTCTGATGCCGTGTGGCCGCCCATTTCGGGCGGAGACCTGCGCAACTGGCAGAATGCCAAGGCACTGGCCACGCTGGGCGACGTCCTGGCGACGTCGGTCCACGAACCATCCGTATCGGCGAAGCTCGACGACAACCGCATCACGGCGCTGGCCCTTGCCAATGCTGCCGAGGCCGCGACTTCGCCGCGCCTCGCCAAGCGCCAGACCCCCATCGACACGCGCATCCCCCAGATTGCGCTTTCGCGCCTCTTGGCCGCGGCGCGCGACTTCAGGCCCGACACCATCGTCGTCGAGGGAATACCGCTGTTTCCTCTCCTGCGGCATCTGCGCCCGCTGGCGCCGACACTCGTGCTCGACATGCACAACATCGAGTCCGACCTTGCCCGGCAGATGATGCCGAAGAAGGGCTGGCTGGCCGGGCTGTTTTCGAAAACGACCCGCCATGTCAGGCGCATGCGCGACATGGAGTTGCAGTCGCTGCGTGTGGTGGACAAGGTCTGGGTCTGTTCGGAACAGGATCGCGACAGGCTGCGCAGTCTCTCCGGCGGACGCGCCATCGCCGATGTCATTCCAAATGGCGTTCCCCGATTTGACCTCATCCCCGAACAGCTGGTCGACCAGCCCGAGATGGACAAGGGCAAACCGACCCTGCTGTTCATCGGTCACCTCAACTACCCCCCGAACCTCGAAGCGGCGCGGCGGCTGGCAACCCAGATCCTGCCGCGGCTGCAAGCCAAGCTCGGCGGCGCAAGGCTCATCATCGCCGGACGCAGCCCCCACCGCAGCCTCGCCGACGTGGCCGCCCTGCCCGACGTCGAACTCATCGCCAATCCCGACGACCTGGCGGAGCTTTATAGCCGTGCGCACCTAGCTATCGTGCCACTCGTCAGCGGTGGCGGCACGCGCCTGAAGATACTGGAAGCAATGGCCTGGGGCCTGCCGGTCGTCGCCACCCGGCTGGCGGCCGAAGGCCTGGGCCTGGTTGACGGCGTCGACATCGACTTTGCCGAGACCGACGACGAACTCGCCACGCGCGCGGCCGCGCTGTGCGCCGATCCCGGCTGGCTGCAGGCGCGGCGGCTTCGCGCCCGAGAAACGGTCACGCGACGCTTTGGCCCCCAGGCCATCTCGTCGGCAGTGAGAGCCAGTCTCCTCTAGACCGACTGAGAACCAATCGCCGCTTGATAAGGCTCGCCTAATGATGCCATGACTTCAGGCAACGCGGATCGACGGGTTGACTGGTATTGCATGACAATTCCCAAAATTCTTCACCAGACGTGGAAAACCGATAGCATTCCAGAGAAATTCCTCGGCTGGTCGAAGAGTTGGGAGAAACATAATCCCGGCTGGCAGCACATCTTGTGGAGCGACAGGATGCTGCTCGACTTCGTCGCCGAACATTATCCACAGTATCTGCCGACTTACTGCAGCTATTGGAATGGCGTCCAGCGCGCAGACGCGGCACGCTACATGCTGCTGCACCATTTCGGTGGGGTCTATGCTGACCTCGATTGCGAGTGCATCGGGCCTTTCGACGCGATCATGCACGAAGATCGCGTCGTCTTGTGCAAGGAGCCCGATATCCATGCACAGGACCAGATCCGTGTTCGCAACCTGCCCTATCTGTTGTTCAATGGCACTATGGCGAGCCCGAAGGCACATCCTTTCTGGGAGCATCTGATCACGGGCTTGCCAGCGATGCGAAACGCCTACGACGTACTCGACGCCACCGGGCCGTGCATGCTCACCGGCGCTCAACTCAGCTACGGCGACCAGGCCGCCTTGACGATCCATCCCAGCGCTCTGTTCGCCCCAACCGACAGGAACGGCACCGCCGCGCTTGATCCGACAGCCTCTTCGCCGACACTGTCGATTCACCATTGGAGCGGTACGTGGTGGATCCGCAGCAAACCACCCTCTGTTCTGGAACATCTACGGAGCGCATTCTACCGCGTGCGCCACGAGCTCACCAAGGGCGCGCAGATGGACGCGGCGGCGGCGCAAGCCGCGGTGGACCCGGCAGCCGTCAAACGCTTGCCGCCTTCCGGAAACAATATTGCCATCCTCATCCCACTCAGAGACGCCGCCGACCACATCGGTCCAAGTCTGGCAGCGTTGGCGCGCCTTGAGCATCCTAAGGAGTGCATCAAGCTGGTGTTCTGCGAAGGCGACAGCACCGACGGAAGTTGGGAGCGGCTGAAGCAAGCGACGGCGCCGTTGAAAGATCAGTACCGAGATGTGATCCTGCTCAGGAAGGCGCTGGGCAACAAGCTGGAACGCTCAAAACGCTGGAAGCCAAACCTGCAACGCGTGCGCCGCTCTGGAATCGCCGCCATACGCAATCACCTTATTGAGCAAGGCCTCGACGAAAGCGACGACTGGGCGCTGTGGATCGACATCGACGTCTGGCGCTACCCGACCGACATCATCGCGCGACTGACCGAAACAGGGCGGCGGATCGTGACGCCAGACTGCACCAAGGTCCCCGGCGAGGGCAGCTTCGACCTCAACAGCTTCGTCACTGCCCGCCAGCAGCGAGACTACCGCTACTGGCGGGCGATGCGGAAAGGGCTTTACCAGCCCCCGGCTAAGGAAGGGCGGCGGTTGTATCTCAGCGATCTGCGCGACGTTGAAAGTGTCAATCTCGACGGCGTTGGTGGTGCGATGCTGCTCGTTGATGCAGCGCTTCATCGCGGTGGGCTCAAATTCCCGGAAATTCCCTACAAGTTCCTGATCGAGACCGAAGGTTTTGCGGCGCTTGCCAAGGATCTCGGCATCGTTCCGCTCGGCCTGCCCAAGATCGAGGTGCTGCACGTCCCCTGGTAAAGCATCAGGGGACGTTGCCCTGTCTTAATAAAGCGGCTCTTCGAACAGCATGGTGTCGCCGTCCATCAGCGCCTTGATCTGGCCGCTGCCGTCTTCGGCCACCGCCACCTTGATGCCGAAGCTGCGCAATTCGGGCTCCGCGCCGGAGTTGCGCTTGCGCATCTCCTCCTCGATCGCCAGCCCCTCGCCTTCGGGCACGTAGAAGCGCTCGATGCCGTAGTCGACGCTGATGGTCGAACCCGGCGTCAGGCTCCAGCCGCTGGAGACCTGGCCCAGCAGATCAACCTCATCACCTGGCGCGGGCGTCGTAGCGGCTCCCAGCCAGGCCGACGTCGCCCGCCAAAAGCCGTCGGCATCCTTCTTCAGGCGCACAATGATTGGCCCTTCCGCAGTTGCGGCTTCGCCCTGCGGCAGGTTGGCAATCTTTTCCACCTCGATGCGCGAAATGTCATAGCCGAGCCTGACATAGTCGCCGCGCAACAGGTCGCGCGGGTCGACGGGCTCGACCTTGAGCAGGACTTCCTTGCCGTCGCGCAGGATCGCCGCGCGTCCAACGATCATCCAGCCAAGGAAACCGATCTGGGCCAGCGCCAGAACGATGGCGGCGACAACGAGCTTGTAGCGGGCCATCATGCGACTCCCTGGGCTGGCTGTGATTTCATGCGCCGCTCGATGCGGATGATCGCATAAGCGAGGCCGGCGAGAATGATTGCAGCTGCAAAGAAGAAGCCCGCCGTGTCGAGCATCGAGCCAACGGTCACCATGTAGATGACGGCGAGCTCGAAGGCGAAGCCGACATAGGCGATCCAGCGCAAGCCGCGGCTCTCGCGGCCAAGGAAGACAATCACCGCCGCAATGACCGCCAGCGCCACGGCGGCGGCAATGACAAAACCTCCGTCATCGATCTGGTCGAGTTGAACCATGCCCATGCCGGACAGGAACCCGATCAGAGCGTGCAGGGGCAGCCGCCCGCCAAGCTGGGCAATGCGTTCCGTAGCTGCCGGCGCGAGCGCCGCAACGGCGAGAAGAGCCGCGGAAACCAGCGCGAGCACCAGCCCGACCTCCAGCGACTCGTAGTGAAAGCCGAGCAGCACCGCATATAGAATGACCGACAGCGCGATCAGATGCCGGGCAGCTCGGCTTTGGGTCCAGAACGACAGCGCCCAATACGCCGCCATGAATGCAATGAAGACATGCGGGAACTCCGTGCGGCGGAACAGCTCAAAACCCTTCGTCACCAGCCACGCGTCGGCGATGCCGACTGCCGCCACGGTCAGCGCGTTCGAGCGCAGCGCCGCTGCGGCGATGGCCGTGCCTACCGACCAGGTGACGATCGCCGCCGCCTCGTCGCCGGAGAAATGATACATCTGGCCGATCAGCGCGATGGAACCGCCAAAGGCCGCGGCCGCGATCAGCCACAGGGCTTCGGCGAAGCCGCCGTGGTCACGCTGCTTGAGCAGGGCTCCGCCGACATAGCCCGCGAAGATCACGGCAAACAGTGCGCCCACCCGCGCCGCGCGCGGTATCGCTTCCCAGTTGGCAGCGACGAGGATCAGGATCGCCGCCGCAAACAGCAGCGCCGCCATGATGGCGAGGACCGAACCGAAGTTGAGCCCATCGCGCTCGTTGGCCTCGACATCGCGGATGAGCGCGTCGCCGGTCGCGCGGTCGACAAGTCCGCTCTCGACCCAACGGCCGATGTCACTCTTCACCTTGGTGGCATAGCTCGCCATATGTCACTTCCCCCTGCCCCGGCGGCCCATATCAAAGCCAAGCCGTTGTCATCATGGCGAAATTCAGATTCGGTCACAATTATGACCGAAGGCTTAATGCCCATTAATGCTGCAATGCACAAAACGCATTGCTGCCATGCGAGCATAGCGCTTCAATTTTAGGCAAGGGCATCCTATCTACGCCCCGTACACAGAAGAGAAAAGAAGACGAACGGAAAACGAAGATGAACCTGATCCGCAATTACCGCAACTGGCGCCGCTACCGTGACACTGTCTCCGAGCTGAGCCGCCTGTCGAACCGTGAACTGACCGACCTCGGCATCACCCGCAGCGACATCCACTTCGTCGCTCGCAAGGCGATCTAACCGAAGCCGATCTACCCGACCTACCTGTCCGAACCGAAAAGAGAACTAAAATGAACTTGCTCCGCACTTACCGTAACTGGCGCGCTTATCGCGAGACGGTGAACGAGCTTGGCCGTCTGTCGAACCGCCAGCTTGCCGATCTCGGCATCAATCGTGGCGAGATCCAGTCGATCGCCCGCCGCGCTATCTAATTCAGAGCTTCCGTCAGGGTCGACCTCCTCCCCGACCCGGACGGATCAGGTCAGCTTCTTCCTCCCGATAAGCTGACCACCTTAACACACCCGCCAGACCTCCTCCCCTGGCGGGTGTCGTTACCCCAGAGAGTTTCGCCCTCTTCGATTGGCGAACAGAATTCAGCCTGCGTCGACCTCCTCCCCGACAAAGGCGAATAGGTCAGCTTCCTCCTCCCGATAAGCTGACCACCCAAAACGACACCTGCCGGTCCTCCCCCGGCAGGTGTTGTTACCCCGAGAGCTTCGCCCTCTTTGATTGGCGAACAGAATTCAGCCTGCGTCGACCTCCTCCCCGACAAAGGCGAATAGGTCAGCTTCTTCCTCCCGATAAGCTGACCACCCAAAACGACACCCGCCGGTCCTCCCCCGGCGGGTGTTGTCGTTTTGGAGTCTGGTTCAGGCCTTCGATCTCAACGGATATCCGGTCTATAGTTCAGCGCGCCGCTTTCCAGCACGCCGCGCGACTTCCAGTCGCCGAGCCGAATGATGTCGGGTGCGCCACCCATCGGCGCATACCAGGAATCGACAACCCATTTGACGCCATCGGGCGCACGGATCACCGCCGTCCAGTGCGGATAGCGGCCATCGAGCAGAAAACCTCTGGAATCCCTGGCTTCAACCTTGTGGTGCCTGAGCAGGCCGCGCCGCGCGAGATAGCGCAGCAGCGCATCGGTGTTGGTCGATTCATCGACGCAATCCATCTGCCCCTTGACCTTCGAGGCACCAAACTCCGATTTGGGCTGGTCGCGCACGCCAGTGACCTGCTGCGCCCGCTTCTCGTAATAGCTGACCGCCTTGGCGATCGCCTTGCGCTCGGCTTCGGGCGAGGCACGGCCAGCCACGAGAATCGACGCGAACTTCCTGTCGTCGCCGGGGCCAAGATCGAGACGCGAACGAAACGCGCAGCCATAGCCATGGCAGATGTTTATGGATGTTGCCGGCGCGGCCGCGGCACGATCCATGGCTGGACCGCCAGCCATGCTGTAAACGAGGCCGGCAAACAGGGCGATCGAACGTCTCGTCATGGCGATATCCTAGTGAATGTCCCGCGTTGGGCGCAACTCGCCAGCCGCCCAATCGTTGCATTCCCCTGGCCAAGGGATTATTCCGGCGCGATGAGCACAAAACCTATTCACATCGTCGGCGGCGGCCTCGCCGGATCGGAAGCAGCATGGCAGGTGGCCTCGGCCGGCGTGCCGGTCATCCTGCATGAAATGCGCGGGGTGCGCGGCACCGACGCGCACAAGACGGAAGGGTTGGCCGAACTGGTCTGCTCCAACTCGTTCCGTTCGGATGACGCAGAAACAAACGCGGTTGGCCTGCTGCACGCCGAAATGCGGCTTGCCGGCTCGCTGATCATGAGTGCGGGCGACGCCAACCAGGTTCCCGCCGGCGGCGCGCTCGCCGTCGACCGCGATGGCTTTTCCAACGCCGTCACCGCGCGGCTCGAAGCCCACCCGCTGATATCAATCGTTCGAGAAGAAGTCACCGGCCTGCCACCGGCGGACTGGGATCAGGCGATCATCGCCACCGGCCCGCTGACCGCGCCCTCGCTGGCCGAAGCGATTGCCGCCAGCACCGGCGCTGACGCACTGGCCTTCTTCGACGCGATCGCGCCGATCATCCATTTCGACAGCATCGACATGAATGTCTGCTGGTTCCAGTCGCGCTACGACAAGGTCGGCCCCGGCGGCACCGGCAAGGACTACATCAACTGCCCGATGGACAAGGAGCAGTACGATGCTTTTGTCCAAGCATTGCTCGACGGCCAGAAGACCGAGTTCAAAGAGTGGGAAGGCACGCCCTATTTCGACGGCTGCCTGCCGATCGAGGTGATGGCCGAGCGTGGCCGCGAGACCTTGCGTCACGGCCCGATGAAGCCGATGGGCCTGACCAACGCACATAACCCGACGGTGAAAGCATATGCGGTTGTCCAGCTGCGCCAGGACAACGCACTTGGCACGCTCTACAATATGGTCGGCTTCCAGACCAAGCTGAAGCATGGCGATCAGGTCGGCGTGCTGCGCATGATACCGGGCCTGGAGAATGCCGAATTCGCGCGGCTCGGTGGCCTGCACCGTAACACCTATCTCAATTCGCCGACCCTGCTCGACCCGACGCTGCAGCTCAAGTCGCGGCCCGGCCTGCGTTTCGCCGGCCAGATCACCGGCTGCGAGGGTTATGTCGAAAGTGCTGCCATGGGCCTGCTGGCCGGCCGGTTCGCTGCGGCCGAACGCCTGGGACAGCCGATCAGCGCTCCGCCTGTCACCACCGCCTTCGGCGCGCTGCTCAACCACATCACCGGCGGCCACATCGTATCGGACGATGAGCCGGGCAAACGCTCGTTCCAGCCGATGAACGTCAACTTCGGCCTGTTCCCGGTCATGGAAGCGCCGAAAGTCGAAGGCAAGCGCCTGCGCGGCAAGGAAAAGACAGTCGCCAAGAAGAAGGCGATGACCGGCCGCGCGCTTGTCGATTGCCGCGCCTGGCTGGGCATTGCCCCTGCAGCACAGGCTGCGGAGTAGGCTTCCGGCCATGGCGCTTCTGCAAACGCCACGGCTGACCCTCAGGGAAATGGATCGCGACGATGTCGCCGCGATCCTGTCGGTCTTTGCCGACGACTACGCGCAGCGCTTCTACCCCGAGATGATCACCGAAGCCGCGGCGGTCGAATGGATCGAGCGCAACCGCGACCGCTACCAGAGCGACGGTTTCGGCCTGTGGGCGATCATCGACAAGGCCAGCGGTGCGCTGATCGGCGATTGCGGCCCGACCTGGCAGGATGCCGGCGGCACGCGCGTCCTGGAAATCGGCTACCACATAGCCCCGCAATGGCGCGGACGCGGCTATGCACTTGAAGCGGCTCGCGCCGCAATGGCCTTCGGCTTTGCGAACACCGACGAGCCCCTGATCGGCTCGATCGTCGCCACCGACAACACCTCATCGGCCAGCGTGGCCCGGCGCCTGCATCGCGACGTCCGCACTTACGTCAATTCGCGCGGGCTGGACCGATTCCTGTTCTTCACCCGGCGCGAGCAACTGAAGCGGCCATAGTCACCTGGCCGTAAGCCTTGGGCAACAAGACAGAGTGTTGCTGAGCTAGGGAAGCGTTTCGACCATGCAATCCGATGCATTCGACGCGCGAACGCAAGCGGCGTGGATTAGACCTACCCACTGGATATCGTTTCGCATCGTTTTCGATTGGGCACTTGGCATGCGCTCCCTTCAGAGAACTTGCCAAGTTCATTCTAGCATTCTTCGCTGCTTGGAGTTTTCGCCGCAACCAACCAAACCGGCAGCGCTTAACCGATATTAATGCGTCTGGACACGATTAATTCTCTTGAATTTCGGAGATTGCTTATACGTGACAATGGAGGTATCACCTCCGCCGGGGATTATCTTGGGGGTATTTTTTCTATGTTTAGCGAAAGCTATCCAGAATTCATGTTGCGTTGGCATCTTTATCGTCGCTGGAAGCGGCCGCCGAACCCAACGCGAAAGGCAGAATTCACTTTCTACCAGCTGATGAATTCTTCACCTCGTGATGGGCTGTTCATCGATCTTGGTGCAAATGTCGGGGATGTAACCAGCCGTGCTCTTGGCTACGGGATGCGTGTTATCGCTTTCGAACCCGACCCTGTGGCGCGAAAGGTTTTGGTCGAGCGGTTTGGCGCCAACGATCGGGTCACGATCATACCAAAGGCGGTCGGCGCTACGGCGCGAAAAGCAGTGTTCTACCAGAGACCCGATATCGCCAATGTCGGCAAGACGCAGTCTTCGTCCCTGCTTGAGACCCACGAGCACACCAGCGGCAGCAAGCTTGAGGTCGAAGTGATCGACCTGGTGCAGTTTCTCCGGGACCTGCGCGAGCCCATTTCGGTGATCAAGATGGATATCGAGGGCGCAGAGGTTGAGTGCCTGGAAGCGATATTTGACGCGGGCCTGTATCACAACGTGGGTGGGATGCTGGTCGAAACACATGACCGGCTGTTTCCGCACTTGTCCGAACGCCTGGACCGAATTCGCGACCGGATCGCAGCAGAGCGTTTGTCTCACATTTCCCTGGATTGGGGTTGATGCGGCGTTACGTCATCAACCTTGATCGGGACGCTGCACGCCTGGATTGGATGACAGATGCGTTCCGAAACATCGGAATTGGATTTGAACGCCATGCAGCAATGAGCAAGGACCAGCTGTCCGCCGAGGCAATCAGTCGCGCATCTGGCAATCCTGGCTGGTCGCGCGGCGAGATCGCCTGTTTCCTGAGCCATATCGAGGTCTGGCACAAAATTGCTTCCAGTCCAGAGCCTTACGCTGCGGTCTTTGAAGACGACGTACACCTTTGCCCTGGTGCGGCGTCTTTCCTGGCCGACTCGTCCTGGATTCCACCGGGTGTGGAGTTGATCAAACTCGAAACCACACTCAGTCCCGTTCGTGTTGGCGAGCAGAAGCTCGATTTCGCAGGCCACGGTCTGGTCAAGTTGCACAGCTTCCACAACGGATCAGCTGGTTACATCATCTCTCGGCAGCACGCCGCGCTGTTGGCCAATTCCACGGAACAGTTCGACAGACCGGTAGACGACTTTATTTTCGATTTGCACAAAGCGGCTTGCTGGCAACTGTCACCGGCCATTTGCATACAAGACATGTTTCTGCCGGGGAGTGGCAAGATAGCCAGCACGCTTGAACAGGGACGGCAAGATGCCCGAGGCACAAAGCGCCTCAAGGCACGCCAATCATTATCTGGGAAACTCCTGCGCGAAGCGAAGCGGTTGGTCTCAAAGGCAAAGGGCCAGCCTCACACGGTCATCCCATTTTCGCTCCGGCCCCGCAGCTAAGGCTTGTCCACTTGCACGCACCTGCGCATAGCTACCCGCGCGCCTACTCGCCGGGCATCGGCCTTGCCTCTGGCAGCCCGGGCTTGCCCGCCTCTTCGGGATTGCGCCTGACATAGGCGGCTTTCAGGCTCTCCGAGGTTTCGCGCGAACCGTCATGGCTCCAGCCCGGCGGCATGAACAGGTAGCCAAGGCGCTGGCGCAGGCTGAGGCCGGATGCGGCTGCATCCTTGAACATCCCGATCCATTCGTGGAAGGCGACGCGGAACGGGTTGAAGGTGCCGATGTTGTGGACGATGCCGTAGCGCGGCAGATCCTCTTCCCGCTCTTCGACGAAAGTGCCGAACATGCGATCCCAGATGATCAGCGTGCCGGCAAAATTGGCGTCGAGATAACGCGGGTTGGTGGCGTGATGCACCCGGTGATGCGACGGCGTGTTGAAGATGTACTCCACCCAGCGCCACATCCTGCCAATCGTTTCGGTGTGGATCCAGAACTGCCAGACGAGGTTGAAGCCGTAGACGAAGGCGATGATCGCCGGGTGGAAGCCGAGCAGAACCAGTGGCACCTGCAGGATGAACATGCCGGTGAACAGCCCGGTCCAGCTCTGCCTGAGCGCAGTCGACAGATTGTAATGCTGGCTGGAATGGTGGTTCACGTGCTCGGCCCATACCCAGCGCACGCGATGGGCGATCCGGTGGTACCAGTAGTAGCGCAGGTCATCGAGCAGGAAGGCCGCGATGAAGACCCAGACCGACAAGCCAAGGTCGAAGAACCTGAATTGCCAGACCCAGAGCAGCGCCCAGTAGGACAAAACACCAAGCAGCAGCCCGGCGACCACATTGCCGGTGCCCATCATCAGGCTGGTCAGCGTGTCGCGCGTTTCGAATGCGCCTTTCGCCCGACCGCTGCGGACCAGCCAAAGCTCGATCAGGATCGCGACCACGAAGAACGGGATCGCAAGTTCCGTGACCTTGGGAAAGTCATAACTCTCCATTACGCATTCTCCCTGGTGCCATATGCGCCGACATTTCCCGAAAGCGTTGCCATCAATGCGCCGGCAGCCTCGGTATCGGCGAATCGGAAATCGCCGCCGTTCCAGGTGAAATCGCGCAGCCGAAGCGAGACAGTCCTGTCATCCAGGGCACGCAGGGCCGCGACGTCGGCCCTGGCCACGATGCGGGTGAGGAACTTGTCGCCGATGCTGCGGACTATGCCGACAGAGCCATTCTCGAGCAGCAGGAAGGCCGTGCCGCTGTCTTCGGTCAGGAACACTGCACTGGACGTGACATCGGGAAAATCCATGGCAAATCGCTGAAGCGCCTGGTCCGTGCCCGACAACCGCGTTCTGACACTACCGCCGCTGAGATGCACGGCGGCGATCACGGCGGCAATGCCGACGACGACCATCGCCACCAGAACTGGCAGGCTCATGATAACAAGTTTCCTCCCGAAACCGCCCAATGGGGCAATTTCTCGGCAGACTAGCATCGTTGACGTTTACGTCAACGACAGTCTAACGCCATCCGCGGGAAGCGGTCGCGAGCATGGTGAGATGCTTGCGCAGCGTGGACATGCCATCCTTGCCGCGTTCGACTCGGCCGAGATAGGCAGGCGTCAGCGACAAGGGCAGGAAGGCCGGCCGCAACGTGGCCGGCAGTGCCTTGGCGCCGCGTTCAAAGGCGCGGAGATGTTCTCGCGCCAAGGCGACCATCGCCTGAACCGCAACCGCCGATCGCGGATCGTCACCGCCAGCGACGAATTCTTCCGGCGTCAGGCCGGAAGCAGCCAGAATGTCCTTGGGCACGTAGCATTGGCCGCGTGCGCGATGCTTCGGTAACAGGCGCAGCAAGCCAGTGATCGCCTGGGCGCAACCGGCATGACCGGAAAGCTCGGCATGTTTCGGTGCGTCTTCCGGATCGAGCACGAGTGCCGCGAGTTGGATCATCGCGGAGGCGGTCTCGCCGCAATAACCCTCGAGATCGGTGCGCGAGGGCATCGGATCGTCGTAGAGGTCGAAGATGCGGGCTTCGAGATAGTTGTCGAACGCCGCGATCGGCAGGCGATAAGTCTCGGCCGCCGTCATCAAGGCTGTGGCGAGCGGATGCCCTGCCCCCAGTTCCTTGGTGCCCGACGCGATGACATCGCGCCACCATTGCAGCCTGATCTCACCGGGCATCGGCTCGCTGACACGGTCGCGGATTGCCGCAATCTCGGCATTGAAGGCATAAAGCGCCAGAAGTGCCGGGCGCTTGTCCTCGGGCGCGTAGAGTGCCGCGAGATAACGGTCGCGGTCGGCCACGCGCACCGCATCCATCAGGGCCTTCGCCGGGTCGCTTGTCGTACTCACGTCAGTCGACGGCGATGAAGGCTGCCGCCACGGCGCGGTCTTCGGCGAGCAAGACGTTGTAGGTACGCACTGCGGCCCCGGTCGACATCGGGTCGGCGGAAATCCTTACCGCCTTCAGCGCCGTACGAAGTCCTTCCGGCAGCCGGCGAAGCTCCTTGCCCATTCCGACGAGCAGGATCTCCACGTCGCCTGCTTCGGCGAACAGCCTTTCGAAATCCGCCGCCTGAAGCGCCAGCGGATCGGTTGGCTGCCAGCCATAGATGCCGGACGGCAGGCACAGGATCGAGCCGCGATGCGACATGTCGGCGAAACGGAAACCGCCGTCGCCATATGCGTCGACGGGCGCCCGTCCGGGGAAATGCGCCTCGCGGATGATCAGTCCTGCCATCGTTACGACTTGGTCGGCTGGGCACCGGCCGGCACCGCCGGCTTGCCCTTGTCCTTGTCGTCAGCGTCGACGCCCGCCGGCCGCAACCTGAACAGGATGAGCAGCGGTCCGGCGACGAAGATCGACGAGTAGGTACCAACCACGATGCCGAAGATCATTGCCAGCGTGAATGACCGGATGACCTCGCCACCGAACAGGTAGAGCGAAATCAAGGCAAGCAGCGTGGTCAGGCCGGTCAGAACCGTACGAGACAGCGTCTGGTTCATCGACAGGTCGAGCAATTGCTCGATCGGCATCTTCTTGTACTTGCGCAGATTTTCCCGGACGCGGTCATAGACGACGACGGTATCGTTGATCGAGTAGCCGACGATGGTCAGGATCGCCGCGATACTGGTCAGGTTGAACTCGATGCCTGTGATGACATAGAGGCCGATCATCATGGTCACGTCGTGGATGGTCGCCAGGATCGCGCCTAGGCCGAACTGCCACTCGAAGCGGAACCAGATGTAGATCAGCATGGCCAGCATGGCTGTCACCACACCGAGCGTTCCGTACCAGGCTAGCTCGCTCGACACGGTCGGTCCGACCGATTCGACGCGCCGGAAGTCATAGTCGTTGGCGAGTTCGCCACGCACCTTCTCGACCACGCTCTGCTCGGCATTGTCGCCAGCATTCTGGCCCTCGACCCGGATCAGCAAGGTGCTGGCGGAGCCGAATTCCTGGACCTGAACGTCGCCGATGTTGAGTTCACTCAGCCGTGCACGCACTTCCGACGAACTTGCCTGACCGTTCTTGGCCTGGACCTCCAGGCTGGTGCCGCCCTTGAAGTCGATGCCGTAGTTCATCTCGACGGTGAAGAACAAGGTCATTGCCGCAACGGACGCCGCGGCAGACAGCGTGAAGGCGTAGCGGCGCAAGGCCATGAACGAATACGAGGTATTGTCGGGAACGAAACGCAACAGGCCCTTGGGCAATTCCTTGGGCTTGGCGCGGCGCAGCCAGATCGAAACCAGCCAGCGGGTCAGGGTGAAGGCGGTGAACACGGTCGTCACGATGCCGATGGCAAGCGTAACGGCAAAACCACGCACCGGGCCGGAGCCGAGATAGAACAGGATGAGCGCGGCGATGAAGGTCGTGAAGTTTGCGTCGACAATGGTCGCCAGCGCCCGCGAGAAACCTGAATCGAGCGACTGCACAAGCGATCGGCCGAGTTGGCGCTCTTCACGCACGCGTTCGTAGATGATGACGTTGGAGTCCACCGCCATGCCGACGGTGAGCACGATACCGGCGATGCCTGGCATCGTCAGCGTCGCGCCCAGTATGGAGAGAATCGCGATGATCAACGCCACGTTGGCGGCCAGCGCGATATTGGCGATGATGCCAAGCGTGCCGTAGGCCACCAGCATGAAGCCGACGACGAGGATGCCTGCGATCATCGAGGCAAATTTGCCGGCTGAGATCGAGTCCGCACCTAGGCTTGGACCGACAGTGCGCTCTTCGACGATGGTGAGATCCGCGGGCAGCGCGCCGGCACGCAGCAGCACCGCGAGGTCATTGGCGCTCTCGGCGGTGAAACTGCCGGAAATCTGGCCCGAGCCGCCAAGGATCGGCTCATTGATGCGCGGCGCCGAGATCACCTGGTTGTCGAGGATGATGGCAAACAGGCGGCCAACATTCTGCTGGGTGGCCTGGCCGAAGCGCGAAGCGCCCTTACCGTCAAAGCGGAACGAAACGACCGCTTCTGAAGTGCGCTGGTCGAAGGTCGCCTGGGCGTCGGTGAGGTTTTCGCCCGACACGATGACGCGGTTTTCGATCAGGTAGGGAACCGGCGGATCGTCCTGGGAATACATGACCGTCGAGCCCGCCGGCGGACGGCCCTGCAGCGCCTCCTGTGGCGACATCGACTGGTCGACCATCTGGAAGGTCAGCTTTGCGGTCTTGCCTAGGATTTCCTTGAGGCGGGTCGGGTCCTGGAGACCGGGAACCTGGACGAGGATTCGGTCGGCACCGGCACGCTGGATGATCGGCTCGGTGGTACCGAGTTCGTTGACGCGGCGTCCGATGACCTCGATCGACTGAGTCACGGCATTGTTGACGCGATAGTCGATGCCGGCGTCGGTCAGCGTATAGCGCAGGAGCCCGGTCTCGGGCTCCTCAAGCGCAAGTTCGCTCACCGACCCGGCGCCGAACATGCTCGACGAGATCGGGGAAACCAGTGCGGCGAGTGCCTTTTTGGCTGCTTCCACCTCGTTTGGATCGGTGATCCGCACCTGGATCGTCGTGCCCGTGCCAGTGAGACCGGTGTAGCCGATCTTGGCATCGCGCAGCAGCGTGCGGATGTCGTCGCGGGTCGCCTGCAGCCGCTCGTCGATCAGGTCCTGCCTGTCGATCGAAAGCAGGATGTGCGAACCGCCTTGAAGGTCGAGGCCAAGCGTCAGCGCGCGCTTGGGAAACCACCCCGGAAGGGAATCGAGCTGAGACTGGGTCAGCATGTTCGGGATGGTGAAGATCACCCCGAGGAGCACGACTGCCCAGATCGAGTAGGTCTTCCAGCGCGAGAAATAGAGCATATGGCCTCGTCCGATAAGGCGTGAAAGCGGTGCTTTTGGCCTCGCCTACGGTTACTTCTTGGCGTTCTGGTTGGCGATCGGCTCGCCCTTGACCCGAACGTCGGAAATCGTCGCGCGCAGCGCCGTCACCTTGAGACCGTTGCCCAGGTCGACCTCGAGTTCATGGTCGTCGATGACCTTGGTCACCTTGCCGACGAAACCACCGCCGGTGACAACCGTATCGCCGCGGCGGATCGCCGAGAGCATCTCGCCACGCTTCTTGAGCTGGGTGCGCTGCGGGCGGATGATGAGAAAATACATGACCACGAAGATCAGTACAAACGGCAAAATGCTGACGAGAACGTCGGGCGTTGCTCCAGCGGCCTGTGCGTATGCCGGCGTGACGAACATGAATGTCTCCTGAGAAAGTATCGGGATACCGCACATCGGGACCCCGGAAATGTGCGCGGAATATAGTCGCTCATGCCACCAATGCAACTGCGCTTGGCCCAAGCAGCGGCGCTTTTCCGCGCAATTTGAGCGTGTTACAGCGTCGCGCACAGCTAATATCTAGAGACTGACGGGATTGGCCATGGAAAAGACCATCGAAGCGCTCAACTCCAAGCTCGATCTTCTGATCGCTGCCGTAGCCAGGCTTGCGCCGCCTTCCGTTCCCGAAACCGACATCGGCACCGCCGACTGCTATGTCTGGGCGGCCGATCCGGGCTTTCTCGAACCCGTGCACCGGGTCAACCGCGTCGACATCGGCCTGATCAAGGGCGTCGACCGGGTTCGCGACATCCTCGTCGACAACACCGAGCGCTTTGCCTCCGGACTGCCGGCCAACAACGTGCTTCTGTGGGGCGCGCGCGGCATGGGCAAGTCGTCGCTGGTCAAGGCAGCCCATGCCTCGATCAATGCTTCGGGCAAGACGGCAGCTCCGCTGAAGCTGATCGAGATTCATCGCGAGGACATCGATACGCTGCCCAAGCTGATGAACCTGCTCAAGGCAGCGCCCTACCGCTTCATCCTGTTCTGCGACGACCTGTCGTTCGACCATGACGACACCTCCTACAAGTCGCTCAAGGCAGCGCTCGAAGGCGGCGTCGAAGGCAGGCCAGGCAATGTCATCTTCTATGCGACCTCGAACCGCAGGCATCTTTTGCCTCGCGACATGATCGACAATGAGCGCTCGACAGCCATCAACCCGTCCGAGGCCGTCGAAGAAAAAGTCTCCCTGTCCGACCGCTTCGGCCTGTGGCTCGGCTTTCACAAATGCTCGCAGGACGAATATCTCGACATGATCAACGGCTATGCCCGCTACCATGGCTTCGACGGCGATGCCGACACGCTGCGTGCGGAGGCATTGGAATGGGCGACGACACGCGGCAGCCGCTCGGGCCGCGTCGCCTGGCAATTCATCCAGGATCTTGCCGGGCGCCTTGGCAAGCCGCTCAAGGACTGAACACTCGCCAAAACGAAAAAGCCCGCCCCTGATCGGGACGGGCTGATATGGCGGGACTGATGGAGGTCAGCCGACCCGCTAGATCTTACTCGAGATAGCCGCTCGGATCGACCGGCGTGGAGTTCTTGCGCACTTCGAAGTGCAGCTTCGGCGCATCGGTGGAACCGCTCATGCCCGACAGCGCGATTTCATCGCCGCGCTTGACCTTCTGGCCGCGCTGGACCTTGAGCGAGCTCGCGTGACCATAGACGGTCACCAGCCCATTTTCGTGGCGCACCAGAACGGTGTTGCCGAACTCCTTGAGGCCGTCGCCGGCATAGATGACGACGCCGTTTTCGGCGGCCTTCACCGGCGTGCCTTCCGGCACCGAGATGTCGATACCATCATTCGACTTGCCGCCGCCCTTGCCGTAATTGGCAACGACCCGACCGCGCACTGGCCAGCGCATGCGATCGATGCCGGTGGCATTTGGCGCCGGTCCAGCCGATTCCTCGGCCTGCTGCACCAGCTTGTCCTTCTTCGGCGGCGTGTAGGCAGCGACGGCGGGCGCTTCGGCTGCGGGCTTGGCAGCGGCGACATTGGGCTTCGGCGCCACGGTGGCAGCCGTGGCCGTAACCACTGGATCGACAGCGGGAGCCGCCTTTGCAACGGTCGACGTCGCGCCCGGCACCTTCAGCGTCTGACCGATGCGGATGCGGCCGTCCTGCAGGCCATTGGCCTGCTTGAGCGCTGCCGTCGTCACGCCGAGCTTGCTGGCGATGCGATTGAGCGTATCGCCCTCGGCAACCTTGAAGCCACCGCCGGCACCCGCCGGCTTGGCATTGTTGTCGGCCGAGGCAATTTGAGTGGCAGCCGTTTCCTTGGTCTTGGGCTGCTGCGGCAGCACCGCAACCTTGTCTGCGGGCAAGGTTGCCGGCAGCTGCTTCTTGCCCGGCAGCTTGAGCGTATTGTCCTGCGCCGTCTGCGGCTGGGCGACTGAACCGGTCGGCGTGCGGTCGACGGCAGGCGCCAACAGAGGTGCCTGTGCCGTCTGGACGGGCGCTGGAGCAAGCGCGGGGGCCTGAGCAACAGGCGCAGGCAGAGGCTGCGACGACACCGGCTGCAGGCTGCCGCGGCTGACCGAACCGGCACTGGCCGAGGCGACCGGCGCTGCCATCTGGGCGTCACCCGGGAACGGCTGCTGCTGTGGCTGATTATTGATGATCGAACGCTGGTTCGGCGTCGATGCGGTGAAGATGTCATCGACACCACCGCCGCCAAATCTGGACACTCCGGAACTGCACCCTGCTGCCATGCCGGCAACCAGCAGAACGGCGCCGCCGCGCGCCAGAGAGCGTTTATTCGCCTTCAAAATACTGAAACGCATCGCACTGACCCGCGCTTTACCCGATACCAACTAGGCTTGATTAAAGCGCGTTAATGTTACTGGTCGGTTAAGAGGATCAAATAAATCAAAAGCTTCGCCAGCCCACGCCAAGGCGCGCCTGCCGAGGCGGGCTGGAGGCCCCGATGGCGCAAACTGCTACGGATGTAGGTGGTACTGCCTAGATGACGGCGGCGACGCCGCGGGTCAGCGGCTGCAGGCGCACGACGCCCAGGTCCTCGCGCTCGAAGCGACTGCCGATCTTGGTCAGCTTGCACAGCACCTGTTCGCCCTCTTCCGGGCCGATCGGTGCGATCATCGTGCCGCCGCTCGACAGTTGGTCGACGAACATGCGCGGATAGCTGTCGAAGGCTGCCCAGACCACGATGCGGTCAAACGGTCCCTCGCCCGGCAGACCGTTCGAACCGTCGGCCTGGCGGACCAGCGCATTGCCAAGGCCGAGCATCTCGAAGCGCTGGCGCGCCAGTTCGGTCAGGGTCTTGAAGCGCTCGACAGTGACGACGCGACCGGCAAGCCGCGCCATGACGGCGGCCGTATAGCCCGAACCTGTGCCGACTTCGAGAACGCGGTTGCCCGCCTCGATGTTGAGCGCGGAAATGACCGCCGCCTGGAGATCGGCTCCCTCGATCGCCTCGCCGCATTCGATCGGCAGCATGCGGTCCGACCAGGCGATGGAATGGAACTGGCCGGCGATGAAATCGCGCCTGGGCGTCGCCTCGAAGGCGGCGATCAGGTTTTTCGGAACGATGCCGCGCCCACGCAGGCGAAGAAGAAAGGCGGCGAAGCCCTCACGGTCGTCCGGCATCATGTTCATGCAATTGCCTTGGCCAATTGATCGCGCAGTTCATGCGCCGTCATGTCGAGCTTGAGCGGTGTGACTGAAATCTGCTTGTTGCGCACAGCGTGAAGATCGGTGCCCGGCTTCACCACCGGCTCGTCGCGGCCGAAGCGCAGCCAGTAGTAAGGCAGGCTGCGGCCGTCGCGCCGTTCCTCGACCCAGATGCCGTAGGCCAGTTTGCCCTGGCTCGCCACCACAGGTCCGGCGACCTCTTCAGGCGGGCAATTGGGGAAATTGACGTTGAGCAAGACGCCGATCGGCAGTTCGGTGGCAATCAGCTTGCGCAGCAGCGCCGGCGCCAGTGCTTCGGCTGTGTCATACGGCACGATGCGCTCGTCGTTCTCGTAGATGTAGGCCTGGCTGAGCGCGATCGAACGGATGCCGATCAGCGCCCCTTCGATGGCACCCGCCACCGTTCCCGAATAGGTCACGTCGTCGGCGACATTCAACCCCGAATTGATGCCCGACAGGATCAAGTCAGGCGGCTCGGGCAGGATCTTGCGCGCGCCCATGATGACGCAATCGGTCGGCGTGCCATTCACCGCATAGTGCTTGTCGCTGATCTTGCGCAGCCGAAGCGGCTCGGAAATCGACAGCGAATGCGCATACCCCGACTGGTCGGTCTCCGGCGCCACCACCCAGACATCGTCCGACAACTGGTTGGCGATACGCTCGAGGACGGCAAGGCCTTCAGCGTGGATGCCATCGTCGTTGGTCAGCAGAATGCGCATGTCAGTTCGCTTCGATCTTGGTCTTGCCACCCATGTAAGGCAGCAGCGCTTCAGGAATCGTTACGCTGCCATCCTCGTTCTGGTAGTTTTCGAGCACCGCGATCAGCGCACGACCGACGGCGACGCCCGAACCATTGAGCGTATGCACGAAACGCGTGCCTTTCTCTTCCTTCGGACGGTAGCGCGCGTCCATGCGGCGCGCCTGGAAGTCGCCGCAGACAGAGCAGGACGAAATTTCGCGATAGGTGTTCTGGCCCGGCAGCCAGACCTCGATGTCGTGGGTCTTGCGCGCGCCAAAGCCCATGTCGCCTGTGCACAACACCATGGTGCGGAACGGCAGGCCGAGTCGCTTGAGCACCTCTTCGGCGCATTCGGTCATCCGGTCATGCTCGGCAAGCGCGCTTTCTGCATCCACGATCGAAACCAGCTCGACCTTGTAGAACTGGTGCTGGCGCAGCATGCCGCGCGTGTCGCGCCCGGCCGAACCCGCTTCCGAACGGAAGCACGGCGTCAAAGCTGTCATGCGCAGCGGCAGCTGCTCGTTCGCCAGGATTTCCCCGCGCACCAGGTTGGTCAGCGGCACCTCGGCGGTGGGGATCAGGCCAAGACGGCTGTCGCCATGCGGCACGAAGAACAGGTCTTCCTCGAACTTCGGCAGCTGGTTGGTGCCGAACAGCACCTCGTCGCGCACCAGAAGCGGCGGCTGCACCTCGGTATAGCCGTGCTCCGTCGTGTGGAGGTCGAGCATGAACTGGCCGAGCGCGCGCTCGAGCCGGGCAAGCTGGCCCTTGAGCACGGTGAAGCGTGCGCCCGACAGCTTGGCGGCACGCTCGAAATCCATCAGGCCGAGCGCTTCGCCGATCTCGAAATGCTCCTTCACCCAGTTCGGGCGCGGCAGCACCTTGCCAACCTTGCGCAGCACGACATTGTCGTTTTCGTCCTTGCCGACGGGCACATCCTCCAGCGGCACATTCGGGATCACGGCAAGGGCTGCGTCGAGCGCCTTGTCGAGTTCGCGCTCGCGGCCTTCGCCGTCCTGGATGAAGCCTTTGATCTCGGCGACTTCGGTCTTCAGCTTCTCGGCGAGCGCGGAATCACCGTTCCGCATCGCGTTGCCGATTTCCTTGGATGCGGCGTTGCGGCGCTCCTGCGCCTCCTGCAGCTTCGAGACATGGGCGCGGCGCGCCTCGTCCTTGGCGACAAGGTCGTCAACGGTGGCTCTCGCCGCCTCGGCCGATTGCCCGCGCTTGCCAAGTGCGTCGGCAAGGGCTCCAGGGTTCTCGCGAATCCATTTGATATCAAGCATTTAAAAGGTTCCGGTCGCGGCGGTTGTCAAAACGACCGCGACGGCGGATCGGGCTGTCAGCTGGCGTTCGTGCCGCTGCCTGTGCCTTCGAGCGGGGCCGACGCTGCCTGCGATTGCTGCTCTGCGGCGCTTTCGTCCGCATCCTGCTTCTCGCGTGCCACACGCTCCTGCTCGCGCTTCTTTTCGATCAACCGGGCGGTCCAGATGGAAATCTCGTAAAGAAGGATCGTGGGAAGGGCAAGGCCGATCTGGCTGACCGGATCGGGAGGCGTCAGCACGGCTGCCACGACGAACGCGATGACGATCGCCCATTTGCGCTTGTCGGCCAGCCCTTGCGAGGTGACCATTCCAACCCGCGCCATCAGCGTCGTCACCACCGGCAGCTGGAACACCAGGCCGAAGGAAAAGATCAGCGTCATGATCAGGCTGAGATATTCCGACACCTTGGGCAGCAGCGAAATCTGAACCTGGTCGTCGGTACCGGCCTGCTGCATGGCGAGGAAGAACCACATCACCATCGGCGTGAAGAAGAAATAGACCAGCGACGCGCCCATCAAAAACAGGACCGGCGAGGCGATCAGGAACGGCAGGAAGGCGGCGCGCTCGTTCTTGTAGAGACCGGGCGCCACAAACTTGTAGATCTGCGCCGCGATCACCGGAAACGCGATCACCAGGCCGCCGAACATGGCGAGCTTGATCTGGGTGAAGAAGAATTCCTGCGGCGCGGTGTAGATCAGTTCGACCTTGTGCGGGTCGAGGCCAGCCCAGTCGGTCGCCCATTTGAACGGGATGACCAGCAGGTTGAACAGCTGCTTGGCAAAGAAGAAGCAGACAAGGAAGGCGACGAAGAAGCCGCCGATGGACCACATCAGCCGCGTGCGCAGCTCGATCAGATGTTCCATCAGCGGGGCCGAGGACTTTTCGATCTCGTCGTCTTCGGCGCTCACGAGGCTTTTCCTGCTTTGGTCGCCTTCGCGGCGACAGTCTTCTTGGGTGCAGCAGCCTTGGCTGGCACAGTCTTCGCTACGGCTGCCTTGGCAGGCGCAACACTTGCCTTGGCTTTGGCTGGCGCCACGCTTGCCTTGGCGGCAGGCTTGGCTTCTGGCGTTGCCTTGGGCTTTGTGGTCGCCTTCGGCTTGTCCACCTTGGCAGCAGCCGGCACCGGCGTGGCCTTGACCTCGGCGGCCGGGAACACCGGTGCTGCAGGCATGGTCTCAGGTCCTGAAACACCCGGCATGACGGTTGCGCCATTCTTCAGCGGTTCAGCCGGATGCGTCACGTCGGACGCGGGCTCGGCTGGCGTCGTCGCGGACTTCGGCTTCATCGCCGTATCGAGGCCGGCGCGCACGTCGGCGGCGGCTTTCTCAAACGGGTTGAGTTGCTTCCTGATCTCATTGGCCGGATTGAGGCTGCGAAGCTCGTCGACCGATTTCTTGACGTCGTCGAGCTCGGCTTCTTTCAGCGCCTCGTTGAACTGGCGCTGAAAATCGCCCGCCATCGAACGTGCCTTGGTCGTCATCCGCCCTATGGTGCGGAGCATCTTGGGCAAATCCTTCGGGCCAACGACCACGATCATGACGACCGCGATCACCAGCATTTCGGTCCAGCCGATTTCAAACATGTCGGTGCGATCCGGCTAGTGCATGCCTGCCGAAAATCGTTGCCGATTTTTGCAAAGGAACACGCACAGATTCAAGAAGCTTGCAGCGTCCGTTGCGCGTCCGGATGGACGCGCGGCGCCGTATCAAGCGTGAGGTCTCAGCTCTTGCTGGCCTTTTCCTTGGTCGAATTGACGGTCTCGTCGTTGCGATGCTCGACTGTCTTGGAGTCGTCAGCTTCGTCTTCCGACATACCCTTCTTGAAGCTCTTGATGCCCTTGGCCATGTCGCCCATCAACTCCGGGATCTTGCCACGACCGAACAGCAGCAGCACGACGACCAGGACGATCAGCCAGTGCCAGATTGAAAACGAACCCATTGAACTCTCTCTTGAACGGTTTCCCTGCGATTGATCTAGGCTCTTTCGCTTCCGGATTCAAACACTAGAACATCCGCTTTCCGAAGCGACAGCCATATATCACGTGCTTTTGCGGACAAAGCGCCGCAGCGTATGCGCGCCCTCACCGGTGTCTCGGCGCCCTGTACGGCAAGCTCGAGCAATTCGACGACCCCGAGATAGCGCCTGGAGATGATGCGGGCCTGGGTTTCGCCGGTATCCTCGCTGACATCGATGCCGGTCAGGCGCACCGCCACCTGTACCTCAGCGCCGTCGGCGATTTCGGTTTCCACCTCGCCCACCGGGGTGTTGGCATAACCATCGATGACCTTGGCGGAAAAGACGTTGAGCTCCGAAAAGAAGCCGGCGACGAACAGATTTGCCGGGCGAAGATACAGGTCGTCCGCCCTGCCCGTCTGCACCAGCCTGCCATCCTTCAGCAGCGCGATGCGATCGCCCATGCGCATGGCTTCTTCGGCATCATGGGTGACGACGATGGCGGTCGCCCGGCTTTCGCGTAGGATCGCCAGCGTTTCGGCGCGCACCGAATCCTTGAGCCGCGAATCAAGGCCCGAAAACGGCTCGTCCATCAACAGAACCGCCGGTCGTGGCGCCAGCGCCCGTGCCAATGCCACGCGCTGCTGCTCGCCACCGGACAGGGCGTGCGGATAGTTGTCGGCGTAATGCTCGAGGCCGACGCGGGCGAGCGCGATCAGCGCCTCGCGCTTGCCCTCCTCGCGCGACAGCGCGGTCAGGCCAAAACGCACATTGTCGAGGATCGTCAGGTGCGGAAACAGCGCGAAATCCTGGAACACCAGGCCGATCGAACGCTGTTCGGGTGGCAGGAACACCTGGGGGCCAGCGATTTCCTTGCCATTGAGCAGCACCCTGCCCGACTTTTGCGCTTCGATGCCGGCGGCGATCCTGAGCAGCGTCGTCTTGCCCGAACCGGAGGGCCCAAGCAGGCACAAGACTTCGCCCGGTTCGGCGGTAAGGCTGACATCACGCAAGGTCTCCGCGCCGGAGGCGAAGCAATGGCGGATGTTCTCAAAGGCTAGGCGCGCGGCAAAGGTCACGCCCGCCGTTACACGGGATGCCGTCTGGGCTTGATCGGTCGTCACAGAATGGACCTCCGGGGGCCGGTTCCACACCGGCGCCGGTCAATCATCTGTGACGCGGGGTGTCAACAGGCCAAGCTCTTCCAGGTCGATGTCCGTCAGCGGATCCTCATCATCGGTGAGCAGGTCCGGATCGGACGGCGGCAGCGGCACGGAGAAGCCGGGCGGCATGCGCGACGACAGCAGGCCTGCCCCCTTGAGCTCTTCCATGCCGGGCAGGTCGCGAATCTCCTCCAGGCCGAAATGGTCGAGGAACTTGTCGGTGGTGCCGTAGGTGACGGGCCGGCCGGGCGTCTTTCGGCGGCCGCGCATGCGCACCCATTCGGTTTCCATCAGCGTGTCGAGCGTGCCCTTCGAGGTTTCGACGCCGCGGATGTCTTCGATTTCGGCGCGGGTCACCGGCTGGTGGTAGGCGATCACCGACAGCACTTCGAGGGCGGCGCGCGACAGCTTCTTTTGCTGGATTGTGTCGCGGCTCATCAGGAAGGCCAGGTCGCCGGCCGTGCGGAAGGCCCATGAATCCGCAACCTTGACGAGATTGACGCCACGACGCTCGTAGATGCGCTGCAGCTCGGCCATGGCAGCCGGAACATCGACGCCTTCTGGCAGGCGCGCGACGAGTTGGCGCTCGCTTACCGGCTCGGCACTGGCGAAGACGATGGCCTCGGCCATGCGCACGGCCTCGGCCAGATGCAGCCGGGCCGCCGGGTTGCGCTCGACGGTTTCGCCATCCTCATCATCGAGAGAGAACGGAACGACGTTTGATCCTTCGGTCATGACACACCTTCGGTCTGCAAGGCCCCGGGCTGGCGTTGCCGCAGGTAGATCGGTGCAAACGGCTCGTGTTGGCGGATTTCGACACTTCCGTCGCGGACCATTTCCAGGCTCGCGGCAAAGGAGCTGGCGATGGCGGTTGCGCGCTCCTCCGGGCCGGCCATGTAACGGAGAAGGAAATGATCGAGCGCGGTCCAGTCCTTCAGCTCGCCAACCATGCGGGTCAGGATGTCGCGCGCCTGCTTGAGCGACCACACACTGCGCTTGGATATCTGCACATTGGTGATGGCCTGGCGCTGCCGCTGGCCGGCATAGGCGCTCAAAAGGTCAAACAGCGAGGCCGAATACTCGTTTCGCTTGTCGATGATGACGAGTTCCGGCGCGCCGCGCTGGAAAACATCCCGGCCGAGCCGGTTGCGGTTGACCAGCCGCGAGGCGGCATCGCGCATCGCTTCAAGCCGCTTCAGCCGGAACTGGAGCACGGCGGCCAGTTCCTCACCGCTCTCGCCCTCGTCGCCCGGCAGTTTGGGGATCAGGAGCTTCGACTTGAGGAAGGCGAGCCACGCCGCCATGACCAGATAATCGGCGGCAAGCTCAAGCCTCAGCGCACGCGCCTGCGAAACGAAGACAAGATATTGCTCGACGAGCGCCAGGATCGAAATGCGGGACAGGTCGACCCGCTGGCTGCGCGCCAGATGCAGCAGAAGATCGAGCGGGCCTTCGAAACCGGCGACATCGACAACCAGCGAAGGGTCGTCCGTCATACGGTCGTCGGCGTTCTCCGCCCACAGACGGTCCATCGGTGCTGGCTTTTGCGCCTTGCTTTCCAATGCTTCCGCCAAATCCGTGCCTTCTCCTTGGGAGGCTATGCAACTGCCTCGAAATAATGTCCGAATTCCGCCAGCGCCACGGTTTCAGGGCGTGCATGCAACTTGCCGGCGACTTTGCAGTGAAGGACAAGATCGGCACCCGCCGCAAGGATTGCCGCGGTCTTTGCCCGGTAATCCCCAGAAAGCCGCTTCCCCAACGTGTCAGGCGGTGATTCGGTCATGCCGGCAGCTTAGCGCCTTTTGACCAGCGATAGAATCGTGCCGTTGTCGGGGCCTGAAAACGAAAAACGGCGCAGCCAGGCTGCGCCGTTTTCCGATCTGGTTGGAGATGGCTTACTTCGAGACGAAGCAGTTACCACCGGCGGCCTTGTAGCTTTCGCACAGGCTGACAGCATCGTTGCGGGTGCCAGCGGGCACGCGAACGCGCCAGAACGTACCCTTGCCGGCGATGTCCGCCTTGACGATGCTGACCTCGCGGCCATTGAGCACGCTGCCATAACGGCGGGCGAGATCGGCATAAGTCGACTTTGCGGCGGCTTCGCTCGGCTGCGAGGCAATCTGCATTGCCCAGGCACCGGAAGCGGCGGCCGTTGTCGGTGCCGACGGCGCGACGGCCGCGACCTGGTCAGGCTTGACCTCGCCAACGACATCGACCGGCTGCTCGGACGGGCGCTGCGGCGCAATCGGGGCCGTGGACGGGGTGTTGGCCGACTGGGCAGGCTTGGCGACAGGCGCCAGCGCAGGCTGGGCCTGTACGGTACCGGTGGCTTCGCTTGCCGGCTCGGCAACACGCTGCGGTGCCGGATCGGTTGGCTCGGCTGCGGCAACCGCGGCCGGCGCCGGCTCTTCGCGCGGTACCAGCGTGCCATCAGGCCTCACCACCATGGTACGGACCTTGCGTGGGGCAACGGCAGCCGTCTCGGTGCTGGCATCCGGCTGATCAGCCTGCGGCGTCTGGGCGACGCGTTCTTCGGACTTCGCAGTCGGTTCAGCGGCGATGTCATCTCCGTTGAGCGGCAGGTTTTCAGGCATGTTCGCCTCGGCATCCTGTGCCGCGAGGTCGACCGGCTCTTCGGCGTTGGTGACAAGCTTGTCCTGAGCGGGGGCACCGTTGTTTGCGCCACCGGCGACACGGTCATAGACCTTGCTGTCCTGGTTCGGCACCGTGGCGCCGCCCGGGTTTTCCGGCTTGATCTTGATCGGGCTTTCGTCGGCCTTGACGATGACAGGTGCGCCGGCACCCTCACCGCCACCAAATGACAGCGCGAAGGCACCGATGCCACCAACGACGGCAACCGCACCGACGATCGCCGCAATCATCATGCCGCGACGCGCCGGACGGGCCGCAGCCGAACCCGGAAGCGCTTCCATCGCCTCGTCGAAGTCAGGATCGTAATCGAACTCGTCGGCCTGGGCCTGCTGGCGCGGCGCATTTGCCTGGCCGTGCTGCATGCCGCCGAGATCGAAGCCACTCAGGTCATCCTGCTGCTGGCGGCCGGCATACATGGCCGCGGCACCCGCTGCGGCAGCGCCTGCCAGTTCGATGGGCTGAGATGCATCGCCATCGCGCAAGGTCTTGCGATCGAAGCCGGCGGCGTAGGGGTTCGACGCATAGTTCGACGATGCCGCCTTGTTGCTTGCGTCAGGCGCGTTCATCTCGTTCATCAGGTTCGAGAATTCACCGTCGAGATCGTCATAGGCCGGAGCCGGCGGCGCGTCGTCCTCGAACGACAGTTCGGGAATATCGAGGTCGTCGGCAAGAGCGACGGCCTTCTCAGGCACATCGACAGTCTCGATATCGGGCGCATCATCGAAGGACGAAACGGCCGCGAACAGCTCGGCTTCCAGATCGTCGACGGCAGGTTCTGCCTGCTCATATGCTTCGGGCTCGGCCTGCTGCGCGTAGGCCTCGGGCACATAGGCCTCGGGCTCGGTTTGCGGCACATAGGTCGGCGCAACCGGCACATAGGCATCGGGCTTCTGGATAGCTTCCGGCTGGTAGCTCGGCTGCGCTGCAACGGCTGGTGCGGCTGCGCGGGGTGCTACCGGCGTGCCCAGACCCCAGTTGCGAGCCTGCTCGTAACGCGAGGCAGCAAGCGGACGTATCGGCGCTGCGGCAGCAGCGGCTGCAGCGACGGCAACTGCCGGCGCTGCGACTTCGGCCACCTCGGCCACGGCACTGCGCTCAAGCGCCATGTCGAAGGCATCGTCATCGAAGCTGACATCGATGTCGGCCTGATGATCGTAGCTCGGCTCGGAATAGCCGGCGTCCGCCTGGACCGGGATCGCATCCTCGGCAGCCACGAACTCCTCGACCTCAGCATTGAAGGACGTCGCATAGTCGGTATCTTCATACGCCTGCGCCGGCTCCTCGGCGGGCTGCTCGGGCGCCCACAGCGAGCTTGCAAATGCCGGCTCGGTCTCGGCCGCGACCGGCTCAACGACACGAAGCGGCGCCGGATCGGACAGTGCCTTGGCCTGGCTGCTCATATTGCCAAGCAGCGCGTTCAGCTCGTCTTCGAGGCTGGTGTCTTCAACCGGAGCTGCCGGAGTCGCAAGCTGGGCGACCTCTGGCTCGACGATCGGGGCTTCGATCACCGGCTCAAAGGCCGGCGTTTCATAAGCAACGGCAGGTTCATAGGCGGCAGGTTCATATGCCGGCTCTTCGTCGCGCAGCGCGTCCTGCAGGCGGCGCTCGAACTCGTCATATTCCTCAGCCTGCGCGACAGGTGCGGCAACCGCTTGCGGCTCCTCAACCAGATCGGCATGCGAGAAGGCGACTTCCGGCTCGGCCGGCTGGTACTCGCCCAGCGTCAGCTGATCGTCGGCCTCGGCTGCATAGCTATCATCGTCGACTGCCGCGAAATCCATGTCGACATCGGCAAGGGCGACGTCGAACTCGGCATCGAGATCGACCTCGGTCGAAGCGGCGTAGGAGACCGGCGCCGCAATCTGCTCGGCAGGCTCTTCGGCCGCCAGCAATTCGTCTTCCATCGAAAAGTCCTGCTCGAAGGATGCAGCGACCGCATCATCGAAGTCGGCTTCGGGCGCGAAGACAGGCTCCGGGGCAAAATTGACTTCAGGCGTGGGCTCGTAGGCAGGCGCCGCCGCATAGGCAGGCTCCTCGGGACGAAGCAGTTCATCCTCGAGCGAAAAGTCCTCGAAGCTCGCGGCAACGGCATCGTCGAACGACGCATCGGAAGTGAATTCCGGTTCACGGGCGTGCTGTTCAGCCGGCGCATAAGCAACAGGTGCTTCGACGGGCGCATAGGCGGCCGGTTCATTTGCCTGGGCATAGGCTGCCGGCGCTTCGTACCGGGGCTCCGCGACGAGATCGTCGCTGGCCAGTTCGCCAAGAAGTTCCTTTTCCAGATCAATGCCGAAGTCGTCGTCAACAGTCGGCTCAACGCGATCAGCGGGCGCGCCAACGTCCTGGCGCACCACTGGCTGGCGCGGATCGAAGCCCATGATCCTCGTCAATTCGGCGAAGGGATCTTCGTCGGCGAAATCATTTTTGTCTGCGATCTTCAGCTGGGTTCTGTCTGCCATTCTTTTTCCCGAACTCTCGCACTTTTTTCGGACGCAATGAACGTCGCGTAAGGTTGGCCCTTACCAGCGCAATGTGGGCAAAAGGTGACATTCAGCTCCGGAAACCTAGCGCATTTCGGTCGGCGCATCCGCTCCGATCAACGCCAGGCCTGACGTCAAAACGTCCGAAACAGCCTGCACCAGCCCGAGTCTGGCATGGGTCAATTCTGGATCGTTAACCTTAACAAACCGTAAGTCGGGGTTATCGGTGCCGCGATTCCAGTGTCCGTGGAAGCTACTGGCGAGGTCATAAAGGTAGAAAGCCAGCCTGTGAGGCTCCATCGACTGGGCAGCCGAATCGATCAGGCGCGGATACTCGGCAAGCTTCTTGACGAGAGCGATCTCGCCTTCGTCCGTCAGCCGTTCGACAGCACCGATCAGGCCGGCGCGCGCGAACTCTGCTTCGCCGAGCTGTTCCTTTGCCTGCCTGAACACCGAGTGGCAGCGCGCCGACGCATACTGCACGTAGAACACCGGATTGTCCTTGGACTGCTCGGTGACCTTGGCGAAATCGAAGTCGAGCGGCGCATCGCTCTTGCGATAGAGCATCATGAAGCGAATCGCATCGCGACCGACTTCCTCGACGACCTCGCGCAAGGTGATGAATTCCCCTGCCCGCTTGGACATGCGCACCGGCTCGCCGTCACGGAACAGCTTGACCAGCTGGCACAAAAGCACGTCGAGCTTGACCGCACCGTCGGTGACGGCACGCGCCAGCGCCTCCATGCGCTTGACGTAACCGCCATGGTCGGCGCCGAGCACGAACACCAACTCCTCGAAACCGCGGTCGACCTTGTCCTTGAGATAGGCAACGTCAGCGGCGAAATAGGTGAAGGCGCCATCAGACTTGACCAGGGCGCGATCCATGTCGTCGCCGACCTCGGTCGAGCGGAACAATGTCTGCTCGCGGTCTTCCCAGTCGTCAGGCTTCTCGCCCTTGGGCGGCGGCAGCTTGCCCTTGTAGACATGCCCCTTCAGCGTCAGGTCGCTGATTGCCGAGCGGATCGCCTTGGCGTTGTCGGCATGCAGCGTGCGCTCGGAGAAGAACACCTCGTGGCGCACGTTGAGCAGCGCCAGATCCTCGCGGATCATCACCATCATCGCGTCGATGGTGCGATCCTTGATAAGGGCGAGCGCTTCGTCTTCCGGCTTCTGCAGCAGGTCGCGGCCGAATTCCTTGGCCAGGGCCTGGCCGACCGGCACGAGATAGTCGCCGGGATAAAGTCCCGCCGGGATCTCGCCGATCTCATCGCCAAGCGCTTCGCGATAGCGCAGCATCACCGAGCGGCCGAGCACGTCGATCTGCACGCCGGCGTCGTTAATGTAATATTCCTTGGATACATCATAGCCGGCGAATTCCAGGATGTTGGCGAGTGCATCGCCGACAACCGCGCCGCGGCAATGGCCGACATGCATCGGCCCGGTCGGATTGGCCGAGACGTATTCGACATTGACGCGCTTCTTGTTGCCGAAGCCGGAGCGGCCGTATTCGGTGCCGCGCGACAAAAGGTCGGCCAGATGCCTGTGCCAGAACCCATCCTTGAGCTTCAGATTGACGAAGCCTGGGCCGGCAACCTCGGCCTTGACCACGTCGACGTCCTTGGCAAGCTCCGCGACCAGCCGTTCGGCCAGTGCGCGCGGGTTCTGCCCGGTGGGCTTCGCCAGGACCATCGCCGCGTTGGTCGCGAGATCACCATGAGTGGCGTCGCGCGGCGGCTCAACAGCAATGCGCGTCAGGTCGAGTGCACCGCCATCTTTTGGAGTCAATTCAAGCGCTTCGACGGCTTTGGTAATCCGCTCGCTGAAATCGGCGAAAATGTTCATGTGCTCGGCTCTGGCTGGCATTGCATGGCAACCGGCAAAATATGCCGGAAATTGCGCTCGGCCTAACTCAAATCGGGCGTATGGTCAAACAAGCGCCGGTGTTCCTTGATCGCGTAGGTGTCGGTCATGCCGGCGAGAAAATCGGCAACGGCGCGCGCCTTGATGCGATCCTCGGCCCGGTCGAGGCCCTCACGCCAGCCTTCCGGCATGGCGCGCGGATCGGCAAAATAGACATCGAACAGGTCGCGCACGATCCTGTCGGCATCGGCCCGCACCCGCATCACGTCCGAATGGCGGTACATGTTGCGGTAGAGGAAAGCCTTGAGCTCCTTTTCCGAAGCAGCCATCTCCTCCGAGAACGTCACCATCGCCTCGCCTGCTGCCCTCACCTCATCAGCGCTCTGCGGCGCCAGACGGGCGATCCTTGCCGTGGCGGTCGAAATCACGTCCTCGACGAACATGGTGATCTGCCGGCGCATCAGTTCATGGCCGGTGCGCATCGCGTCAAGCGCGGGATAGCGCTCGCGCACGCCGCGCAGGATCTGTGCCGGCAGGCCGACCCCGTCGAGCATGTCGAGCGTCAACAGGCCGGCGCGCAGCCCGTCGTCGATGTCATGGGTGTTGTAGGCGATGTCGTCGGCAATCGCCGCGCACTGGGCCTCCAGGCTGGCGAAGCGGTCGAGTTCGAGGTCATGCAGTTCGGAATAGTCGCGGATCGCCTGCGGCACCGGCCCCTTCAGGCCCTTGCCGGCGGCGTCCGTCAGCGGGCCATTGTGCTTGACCAGCCCCTCCAGCGTTTCCCAGGTCAGGTTGAGCCCGTCGAACTCGGCATAGCGGCTTTCCAGCCGCGTCACCACGCGCAGCGACTGGGCGTTGTGGTCGAAGCCGCCCCAGGCCGCCATCTTGTCGTTCAGCGCATCCTCGCCGGTATGGCCGAAGGGTGTGTGGCCGAAATCATGGACAAGTGCGATCGCCTCGGCGAGATCCTCGTCGCAGCGCAGGGCGCGTGCCAGAGCGCGCGCGATCTGGGCAACTTCGATGGTGTGGGTCAGCCTCGTGCGAAAGTGATCGCCCTCATGGGCGACGAACACCTGCGTCTTGTGCTTGAGGCGGCGGAAGGCGGTCGAATGGATGATGCGGTCGCGGTCACGCTGGAACGGCGTCCGCGTCGGGCTTTCGACCTCGTCGAACAGGCGGCCGCGCGAACGCGCGGGATCGCAGGCATAGACGGCGCGTGGCCGGTAGCCAAAGCCGATATCGCCAAGTTGCCGTTCGCCTGCCATACTCCCCACCTGTTGACTTGCTACAGGTGGCTTCATACCTATCATAAGAAACCGAAAGCAAGGTGACGCCGATGGGCGCTGATGCCAAGACTGCCATGAAGGTCGACATGACCGAAGCCGCCGCGAAGCGGATAGCCAAGATCGTCGCCGGCGATCCGGGCAAGATCGCGCTTCGAATCTCGGTCGAAGGCGGCGGCTGTTCCGGCTTTTCCTACAAGTTCGATCTCGTCGAAGGCCGCAATGACGACGACGTCGCCATCGAACGCGACGGCGCGACACTGCTCGTCGATGACATGTCGCTGATCTATATGGGCGGCTCTGTCGTCGATTTCGTCGACGATTTGATGGGTCAGTCGTTCCAGATCAAGAACCCCAACGCGGTCGCCGGCTGCGGCTGCGGCACCAGTTTCTCAATCTAGCCATGCGCCGGCCGCAAGCGCTCCGTCAGGTGGCGCTTTCGGCCGGTCGCGACATCGACGCAACGCTTGCCTTCTGGCTCGATGTCTTCGGCCTTCCCGTCCACGCCCGCTACGACCCTCCCGGCATCGCCTTCATCATCGTCGGCGGCGTCAGGCTGTTCTTCACCGGCGGCATACCGCAGGCAACCGTCTATCTCGACATGGACGACATCGACTCCTTCTACGAAACCGCGTCCGACAATGGCGTGGCGTTCACGACCGCCCCCACGCTGGTGCACCGCGATGCGGCCGGCGAATTCGGTCCGGCCGGCGAATCCGAGTGGATGGCCTTCCTGAAGGATCCCGCCGGCAACACGATCGGGCTGGTCGAACGCAAGCCGGGCTGAACGAAAAGGGCCGCCCCCTCGGACGGCCCTTTCTCTTGTTCGAGATATGCAGGCAATCAGGCTTCCGAAGCCATTGCAGCTTCGCGGATCTCGGCCTCATTTTCCTTGGTGCCGTTGAAGAAGGCGTTCAGCACCACCGCCGAAACCGAGGCCAGCAGAATGCCCGACTCGATCAGCGGATGGATGCCATGCGGCATCCACATCTTGAAGTCAGGCGCCACCAGCGGGATCATGCCGAAGCCGACAGAGACGGCCACCACGAACAGGTTGTTGCGGTTTGTCTTGAAGTCGACATTGGACAGGATGCGGATACCTGTCGCCGCCACCATGCCGAACATCACCAGACCGGCACCACCCAGCACCACCGTCGGCAGCGCCTCTACCAGCGCGCCCATCTTGGGAACCAGCCCCAGGATCAGCAGGATCACGCCGCCGGCGACGCAGACGAAGCGGCTCTTGACGCCGGTGACGCCGACAAGACCGACATTCTGCGAGAAGCTCGTATACGGGAAGGTGTTGAACAGACCGCCGATGATGGTGCCGAGACCATCAGTGCGCAGGCCGGCCGACAGCATCGGTTGCGTTACCTTCCTGCCGGTCATGTCGCCGAGCGCCAGGAACATGCCGGTCGATTCGATCATGACGACGATCATCACCAGAACCATGGTGACGATCAGGATCGGGTCGAAGATCGGCATGCCGAAGCGCAGCGGCGTGATCAGCTCGAACCAGCCGGCGGACGCCACCTTGTCGAAATGCATCATGCCGAGTGACGCGGTCAGCACGCCGCCGATGACGATGCCGAGCAGCACGGCAATGTTGGCCATGAACCCCTTGCCGAACCTGGCGATGATCAGGATCGAGGCCAGCACGACCGCCGAAATGCCGACATTGATGAGCGGTGCATAGGCAGCGTTCGGCGCGGTCGCGGCAAGCGCCAGCTTGGCAGGGATCGGCGGGATGGTGGAACCGGTGGCAGCGGCCATGTCGGTCACAGCCTTCAGCCATTCGGCATGCTCGGGCGCCACCAGCTTCGGCGCGGTCGGGCCGAAGGGATTGCCGAAGATCCAGTTGATGCCGATGCGCATCAGCGACGCGCCGATGACCACGATGATGGTCCCGGTGACGACAGGCGGAAAGAACCTGAGCATGCGGCTGACCAGCGGCGCGATCAGAAACGCCACGATGCCGGCGCCGATGATGGCCCCGAAGATCATGCGCGCGCCGTCGGGGCCCTGGTTGGCGTTGGCCATGGCGACCATCGGGCCGACGGCGGCGAAGGTGACGCCCATCATCACCGGCAGCTTGATGCCGAACCACTGGGTCGCGCCGAAGGACTGGATGATGGTGACGAGGCCGCAGACGAAAAGGTCGGCGGAAATAAGAAAGGCGACCTGCTCCGGATCGAGCTTCAGGGCTCGTCCGATGATGAGAGGCACCGCGATTGCACCGGCGTACATGACCAGCACGTGCTGGATGCCGAGCGCGGCTAGGCGAGGTGCCGGTAGCACCTCGTCCACAGGATGAGTACTGTTGGACATGGCATTTGTTCCCCTTTTGCCAGCCGGTCCGAAGAATGCCGAAGAGGACCGGTTCCCTTCTCCCTAGGGATGGTGCAGGATCGTCTGGAACCGCCGTGCAGGCTATCAAGAATTATTTGAAATCATCGCGTGAAATTCATGAAGATCGTGACCTGGAACATCAACGGTGTCCGCGCCCGCATCGAAAACCTGGTGCACTGGCTCAAGGAAAGCGATCCGGACATCGTCTGCCTGCAGGAAATCAAGACGGTTGATGAAGGGTTTCCGCGTTTCGAGATCGAGGCGCTCGGCTACAACGTAGAGACCCACGGCCAGAAGGGTTTCAACGGTGTCGCCATCCTGTCCAAGCTGCGCTTCGACGAGGTCAATCGCGGCCTGCCGGGCGATGATGTCGACGAGCAGGCGCGCTTCATCGAAGGGGTGTTTTCGACCGACAAGGGCGCGCTGCGCGTCGTCTCGCTCTATCTGCCCAACGGCAACCCGGTCGGCACCGAGAAATTCCCCTACAAGCTGTCATGGATGGCGCGGCTGGAGCGCTGGGCGGCGGAGCGGCTGGCGCTGGAAGAAGCACTTGTGCTTGCCGGCGACTACAATGTCATCCCCGAAGCTATCGACGCCCGCAACATCGAGCTTTGGCTGGGCGACGCGCTCTACCAGCCCGAGACGCGGCAGGCGTTCCGCCGGCTGGTCAACCTCGGCTTCACCGAGGCCGTCCGCTCGGTCACCGACCAGCCCGGTGTCTATACGTTCTGGGACTACCAGGCCGGCGCCTGGCAGAAGAACAACGGCATCCGCATCGATCATCTGCTGCTGTCGCCGGAAGCCGCCAACCGCTTCGCTTCGGCCTCGATCGAAAAGCATGTGCGTGCCTGGGAAAAGCCATCCGACCACGTTCCGGTGGCCATCGACCTCAATCTCGTGGCGACCTGAAAAAACGCCGCCAGAATCTCGAGGTTTTGGCGGCCACACTTCAATCGGATTGGGTTGGAACAGTGCGTTGCCGAAAGGCCAGACGCCAATGCGCTTTCACGCGCCTGACCCAGCCGGCGAAGCGCCTACTGGTTGCCCTTGGTCAGGATGTCTTCGGCAAGCGAGATCGCGGTGCGGCGGTCGGATTCATCGGCCAGCGCAAAGGCTTCTTCCTGCATGCCGCGGATCCAGGGCTGGTCGGAAGGCTGGGCGCGTTCGAGGGCGGCGGTCATCATGGCGAGGCCACGTACCACCTTGCCGCTCTCAAACAGCAGATTGCCAAGCGTTGCCTGGGCGCCGGCATGGCCTTTTTCGGCGGCAAGCTGCAGCCAGCGGCCGGCCTGCTTGACCGAAGCCTTCACGCCGCCATCGCCCTTGAGGAACATCTTGCCCATCTCGTACTGGGCATTGGCATTGCGGTAGTTGGCGGCCGCGCGCATGTAGTATTCCTGCGCGGCGACCGGGTTGGCCGACACCGGGCTGCCCGGGATGCCTTCCTTCATGTAGCCGCCGAGTGCCACCAGCGCGTCGGAGACATAGCTCTCCTCGGGCGAGCCGGGCTCGACGTCCTGCTCGGCGATCTCGGTGAAGAACTTGAACGCCTCGTAGTCGTTCTGGGCAACGCCGTCGCCTTCGGCATACATGCGCGCGAGCTTCCAGGTGGCACCGATCTGGCCATTTTCGGCAGCGTAGCGATAGGCCTCGACGGCCTGGTCCTTGTGACCGCTCTTGTAGGCGGAGAAGCCGAACTGAAACACCGCCCACGGGCTCGACTCCGGCTTCACGCCGGTCTTGTCGTCGAACACCTTGTCGTCGAACGCCAGCGCCTCGCCGGCGGCGCCCAACAGGGAAGCCGCGACAAGCGCCGAATAGGCTGATGCTCTTACCAACTCAGATATGCGCATAGCAGTGTGTTTCTTTCGCCCACCTCGGTGGGTGACCGTGCCGTCGCCTTTCAGTTCGGGCACAATTCCAGTTCGCGCCCGACTGACCGTCGTTCGAGCACGGCTTCCATTCTTTCGCCCTCTCCACGCATTCGGTGTCGGACCACGCCATGCCAACCTTTGCGGTCGCATGCGCCACGTCCAGAACATCGATCACATCAAGATGCGCGCTGTTTTCGACCAAACTACGGCCAATTCGCCGCAAGAAATCGTGATCGCGCAACAACTGCGCAGGCGCCGTCGGGGAGTTGAAGACGCCGCCGTTACTTGCGCGAGCGACGCGAAACCTCGTGGGCAGGCAGGAAGAGCCCGGCGCATAGGCCAACGCCGCCGTCTTTCGACGGCTGGGCAGCTTGGCCATGAAGGTCGCCTTGGCGTTCATTTCTGTTCCTGCCGCACAATTGCGGCCTTGCTGTTGGTCGTTGCCAACGTCCCGCAACCGGGCGCTGGTCCGAAGACCCATTCGAGGTGCGCCGGGTTTATGGCGGGAAATTGGCAATGTCCCCGTCATGTTCATTAGCCGAAAGCTTGATGCAAAAGTGTTGCTGAATCGTCACAGCTGTTGCCGACTTGCCGCGCCATGGTTTCTAAAACGGAAACGCGCGGTTCAGCGGTCCAGGCACAAAAAAGCCGGGCACGAGGCCCGGCTTTTTTGGATCAGGTTGTGGAGGTTACCACTTCACGCTGTAGCCACCTGAAAAGGCAAACGCCCAATCGTTGCCAACTGCCCGGTTGAGAGGGCCATATTTTGTCTCTTCGCCGGCTGTAAGGTAGCTAACGCCGAGGCCAGCGCGCAGTTCGCCGCCGATTTTATCCTTGAGAGACACGCCGGTGCCGACGGTATACGTATCGGTGTGGAGGTCCCAGCCGGTGCTGACACCGCGGTCCCACGTCGCGAAGACCGTGCCAGCGACAGAGTCACTGAAGGAGTGGCCGATACCACCGGTAACAGTCCAACCGTCCTGCCAATTGTACGTGTCGATCCTAGTCGAGGCAGCGGCATTTGCCGGCGATCTATTATCCAGAACCAGCACCAGCTTTTCGTTCACCGACCAGTCTGTCCACTTGATGCTGCCATAGGCCAACCAGCCCGGAGCAATACCACTTTGAAGCTTAAGTTCCACGCTCTGTGGAAGCTCCGCAAAGCCAGCGGCCGGCAAAACGATTGGCGTGCCAGTGATAGCGGTGGTGCCACTGGCACCTACATCAGTTCCCGAACGATACATTAACTGAGCGCGGAGAGCGATTTCCGGGATTTCATAGGCAATGCCAGCGCGCCAGCCAATATCAGTGTCTTTCAGATCGACAACGCGTGCTCCATTCGCGCCAACTAAGTTGTAGTCGACGTTTTCAATGAAAGCACCGCCCAAAAATGAAATGCGGCCCTTGCCGAGTTCGTATCGAAAGGCGCATGTCGCGCCGTACTCCATTACGGTGAAATCTTCCTCGAGCTTGAGGAGTGTCCCGTTGCCGCCCGGACGATAAGTCACCCCGCCGCCATATGGCATGCTCACAGTGCCAGCGCATGAAAGCTGGTCAAAAATCTTGAACTTTACCGCCGCAGAAGGAATTACGTAGGTGTCAGCGTAGTCGTATCCCGTCCCGTCTGGGTACGGATTGACCGTATACTCACGATGCGGGCTGACCACCGTCACGCTGGTCCGCAGGTTGAAGTTGCCCTGCTCGTACAAAATATCCGTATCGGCCGTGCCGCGCGAAAAACCGCCGGCCTGGGCTGCGCTAGCCGCAACGATCGTCAGCGCCGTTGCCCCCAGCAGCGCTTTGAGACGCGAAATGTTCATGGTGTCCTCTCCCGAATGCTCGTTGTGAGAATTGAACGGTTTCATTGTTCTCACGCAACATTGATTTTTTACGAACGGCAGCAAGCAAGCCGCCGTCTGCGCCATCGCGCCCGGGCTTCCGCTTACGCAAACGTCAATTTTAGTGGTTTCAGGCTTTGCCCGCCAAGAATTTCAAGGAGAACCCAAGGATTCCCGCCCAAAAACGGGCAATTTTCCGGGCATTTTGGCCCCTTGTTACATTATGGCAACAATCAGGCGAAAAATGGTTACATTGACCACAATTTACGCAACGGCACGCCTCTTCCGGCGGCAATAGAAAAGCCTGCCGTAGCGTCATGCCACGGCAGGCCCTTGACTTCGAATCGTCAGCCGGCGTCGCGGACGCGGGAAAGCGCCGTGTCGAGTTTTTCCTGCGTCCGGCTGTATTCCTCGAGCTTTTCGCGCTCGGCCGCGACGATCTCTTCGGGTGCGGACGCCACGAATTTCTCGTTCGACAGCTTCTTGTGCAGCCGCGCGATCTCTTCGGTCGTCTTGGCGAGCTCCTTTTGCAGCCGCGCCGCCTCCGCACTGAGATCAATCAGGCTGCCAAGCGGCAGGCAGGCGGTGGCCTCGCCCGCGACGATCTGGGCCGCACCCTTGGGTGCCGCCGGCTCATGCGTGATCTCGCCGACACGGGCCAAGCGCGCGATCGCCGACTGGTGCCGCGTGAGGCGCCCCAGCGTCTCGTCATTCGCACCGACGAAGACCAACGGCGCGATCGCCGCCGGCGGCACGTTCATCTCCGACCGCACCGAGCGGATGCCGCTGACCAGGTCGACGAGCCAGTTGATCTCGGCAGCAGCGCCCACGTCCTCGAAGTCAGGCGCCGGCCAGGCGGCGTGGCACAGCAGCGACGAGCGCTCCTTGCCCTCGCCCGCCGTATGCGCCCACAGCTCCTCGGTCATGAACGGCATCATAGGATGCAGCAGCTTGTAGATCTCGTCGAGCACGAAGGCCGCGACCGCCTGGCTTTCGGCCTTGGCGGCCTCGTCGTCGCCCATGAAGATCGGCTTGAGCAGTTCGAGATACCAATCGCAGAAGGTGTTCCAGACGAAGCGATAGGCAGCACTCGCCGCTTCGTTGAAGCGGTAGGTGGTGATGGCAGCCGTCACCTCGCGCGTCGCCCGCGTCAGCTCGGTCAGGATCCAGCGGTTGACGGTCAGCTTGGCGTCGTTGAGCCAGAACGCGTCATTGCGTTCGACACCGTTCATCTCGGCAAAGCGCGTGGCATTCCACAGCTTGGTGCCGAAGTTGCGGTAGCCGGCGATGCGGGCCGGATCGAGCTTCACGTCGCGGCCTTGTGCCGCCATGATCGCCAGCGTGAAGCGCAGCGCGTCGGCGCCGTACTCGTCGATCAGCTCCAGCGGATCGATGACGTTGCCCTTCGACTTCGACATCTTCTGGCCGTTCTTGTCGCGGACCAGCGCATGGACGTACACCGTGTGGAACGGCTCCTCTTCCATGAAATGCAGGCCCATCATCATCATGCGGGCAACCCAGAAGAAGATGATGTCGAAGCCGGTCACCAGCACGTCGGTCTGGTAGTAGGTGTCGAGCTCGGGCGTCTTGTCGGGCCAGCCGAGCGTCGAGAACGGCCACAGCGCCGACGAGAACCAGGTGTCGAGCACATCTTCGTCGCGGGTCAGGATCTTGCCCGGCTCGAAATTCTCGAGCTGCTCCTCGACCCAGGCCTTCCACGGCCCTTCGAGAGCCAGATAATGCTGGATCGCCGCATCGAGTGCTTCCTGCTCGGTGCGTTCCACGAAGACCTGGCCGTCGGGACCATACCAGGCCGGGATCTGGTGGCCCCACCAGAGCTGGCGCGAAACGCACCAGGGCTGGATGTTCTCCATCCAGTCGAAATAGGTCTTCTCCCAGTTCTTGGGCACGAAGTTGGTGCGGCCCTCGCGCACCGAGCGCAGCGCGGGCTTGGCCATCTCGGCGGCGTTGACATACCACTGGTCGGTCAGGAACGGCTCGATCGGCACGCCGCCACGGTCGCCATGCGGCACCATGTGCTTGTGCGGCTCGATCTTGTCGAGGAACCCGCCCTCTTCCATGATCTGGACGACGAGCTTGCGCGCCGCGAAACGGTCGAGGCCGTGCAGCTGCGCCCACACGCCATCGCGCATCTCGGTGCGTTCGACGCCTTCCAGGAACTCGTCATTGTCGACGATGTTGATGTTGGCCTCGACGGTCAGGATGTTGATCTGCGGCAGGTTGTGGCGCTTGCCGACCTCGAAGTCATTGAAATCATGCGCCGGCGTGATCTTGACCGCGCCCGAACCCTTTTCCGGATCGGAATACTCGTCAGCGACGATCGGGATCTTGCGGCCGACGATCGGCAGGATAACGTTCTTTCCGACGAGTGCTGTGTAGCGCTCATCTTCAGGATGGACGGCAACGGCGGTGTCGCCCAGCATCGTCTCGGGCCGCGTGGTCGCAACCGTGATGTAGGTGGCCGGGTTCTCCGGATCGTAGACTTCGCCTTCAACCGGATAGCGGAAGTGCCAGAGATTGCCATTGATCTCGTGCTGCTCGACCTCGAGGTCGGAGATCGCGGTCAAAAGCTTGGGATCCCAGTTCACAAGGCGCTTGTCCTTGTAGATCAGCCCCTGCTTGTGCAGCGTGACGAACACTTCGACGACAGCCTTGGACAGGCCCTCATCCATGGTGAAGCGCTCGCGCGACCAGTCGCACGACGCACCCAGCCGCTTCAGCTGGTTGAAGATCATGCCGCCGGACTCGTCCTTCCACTCCCAGACCTTGTCGACGAACTGATCGCGCGTCAGGTCGCGGCGATGGATCTGCTTTTCCATCAGCTTGCGCTCGACGACCATCTGCGTGGCGATGCCGGCATGGTCCATGCCAGGCTGCCACAGCACGTTCTTGCCGCGCATGCGCTCGAAGCGGACGAGAATGTCCTGCAGCGTGTTGTTGAGCGCATGGCCCATATGCAGCGAGCCCGTGACGTTGGGCGGCGGGATCACGATGGTGAACGGCTCGGCACCTTCCGGCGCGCCTGCGCCGGCCTTGAAGGCATCGGCATCTTCCCAGGCCTTGGCAATCTTGGGTTCGACTGATTTGGCGTCGTAGGTCTTCTCAAGCATCGGAATTGGTTCCGTTTTGGTCCGGATTTGTTGGTCCGGTGTAAATCGGATGGGTGGGGCCAAGTCAACAGCACGGTCAGCCGCAACCTGAAACGAAAACGCCGCCCGAAGGCGGCGCTTTCATGTCGGCAAGGCCGAAATCACTACGAGCCGCGTGCCACGCGCTCGATCTCTTCGCGCACCAGCCGCTCGACCAGCGTCGGCAGGTTGTTGTCGAGCCAGTCCTGCAGCATCGGCCGCATCATCTCGGTGGCGATGTCGTCGAACGATTTGCGGCTGCGCGCCGCATAGGCGTCGTTGAGTTCGCCAAAGGCTGCCGACACCTGACGGCCTGCCTGTTCCGAGATGATCGCGGCCTTGGGCGCCAGCGTCTCTTCGACAACGACGGGCTCTACAGGTACCGCCACGATTTGCGGCTCGACCTTTTCAGCCTCGCGCGCCGGACCAGCCAGACGCTCCATCTGCTCGACAGCCACGGTCGACTGCGGTGCCCAGCTTGCCGCCGACGCACGCTGTGTTGCCGGTGCTTCGACAACAGCTGCCGGCGCAGGCGTTTCAGCAATGGGTGTCCGCGAAGGCACCGAAGCGACAGACTTCGGCTCTGCCGACGGCCAGCGCGCGGAGGCGACCTCATCACGCCGGGCGGTTTCGAGCTTTGCAGCCGTGGGCGTCACTTCGACTGGCTTCGCTTCGACTGGCTTCGGCGCCTGAAACTCGGCTCGGAATGCCTCGACTTCGATGATGTTGCGGTCGCCGCGATCGTCTTCCGCTTCCGGGCGCACCTGCTCGAAATCGACGGCCGGACGGCGTCCGGTGTCGTTGTCTTCGATGATCCTGCGAATGGAAGCGAGTATCTCTTCCATCGAGGGTTCGCGCTGAGCGCTGCTAGCCTGGGCCATCGTCACATCCGCCGCCTTTGTGACAGGATACAAAGTGCGCCCGTCGAAACGGGCGTCGAATCAGAGCCCAAGCGTAGCTGACTGATTCCCCTTCGAGAATCCCCAATCGGGCACCCCCGTCGATTTCAACAGGATACAGTGTTCCGGCCACTTCTTCTTGGTCGGCAAAACGAAAACGGGCGCCGGCTCCATCGGAGCAGGCGCCCGCCTGTTAGACAGCTGGCTCGCTGAAGGTCAGCGGCCGTCCGGCGTCCGGAGACCGATCCACTTGTCCTTGACGGCGTTGTAGTGCTCTTCCGGCTTGTATTTTGTGACCTGAAGGTTGAGCCGCTCGACCGAGAGATTGCCGGCAGCCGACAGGATAGCATAGCTCGCCACCACGACGTCGCGCTCGGCGGTCGCCAGGTTGATCTGGGCGTCGATGACGTCCCTTTGGGAATTGAGCACGTCGAGTGTCGTGCGCTGACCGACATTGCGCTCCTCGATGACGCCGTTAAGCGCCAGCTGAGCTGCCGAAATCACTTCACGGTTCGCCGCAACCGCTTCACGAGCCGCGGTGTACTGCGTCCAGGCGGAGGTAACCGCCTGACGGACCTGATCACGGCTGACATCGATTTCGATGCGGGCCTGGCCCAGCGATTCCTTGGACTGGCGCACGGTCGCCGAGGCGCGGCCACCCTGGTAGATCGGCACGACCAGCGTCGCGCCGATGTTTGCAGAGGTCGTCCAGCCGTCCGGCGAGGTGATGCTGTTCGGCGCATTGTCACGATGAACCTGGGAAACGCCCGCCGAAGCCGACAGTTGCGGCAACAGCGCGCCTTCAGCCGATTTCACCGAAAAGCCCGCCGCGTCGGCCAGATGCTCGGTCGCCTGGATCGCCGGATGCTGTTCGGCCGCCAGGGCAGCTGCGCTATCGAGGCTCCTGGGCAGAAGCTTGGCGAGCGGCGATGCGGCCTTCAGGCTCTTCGGCTCCTCGCCGACAAGCCGGCGATACGTTGCAGCGCTTGACAGTGCCTGGGCGCGGGCGGCAGCCAATTGCGCCAGTGCCGCCGAACGCGAAGCATCAGCCTGGGCCACGTCGGTGCGGGTGCCCTCACCCACGTCGAAGCGCGAACGCGCGGCGCGAACCTGCTCGCCGAGGAACTGCAGACTGCGCTCCCTCAGAGCGGCGATCTGTCGGTCGCGGATCACGTCCATATAGGCGCTCGCCGCATCGAACAGGATGTTCTGCTCGGTGTTGCGCAGGCTCTGGTTCTGGGCGCGCACGCGCGCTTCAGCGGCAGCCACGTTGTTCTTGGTCTGGAAACCATCAAACAGCGACTGTTTGATCTCGATGCCGAACGAACCGGTCGTCAGATGGCTTGTCGAGGACTCCCGCCGGGTCGTCGAGTAGTCGATGCCAGCCGATCCGTTGATCGTCGGCCGATAACCCGACTTGGCGATCGCGACGCCTTCGTCGATCACACGCACACCGGCGCGGGCCGAATTGAGCTGGGAATTGTTCTGATAGGCCTTTGCCAAAGCTCCGAGGATCGTTTCCGCGGAGGCCGACAGCGGCGAAAGCGCCGTCGCGGAGACCAAGACTACGGCAAACACACTTTTACGGAAAAACGACACGCGCGTCCCTCATTAATTCTGCGGCGAGCTGCCTGATGACAGCTATAGATGCCCCTCGCCGAAACCGACAACAAGTGACTATTCCAGACTCGAAAAGTCCAGAATCAATCACCCTCGTCCGCTCCTTAGATCATCACGACGCATTGCCCGCCGCAAGAAAAAGGAGATCAGAACTCAAATTCGCGTGTGCGATTGAAGCCCGGTAGTGGCTTTACTGCCGCATTGAAAGCACGGCGGGCGGTAACTATGGAGCCCGCCTTGAGGAAGACGCTGGCGACACCGGCATTGCCGCGCCCTTCGACGACGACCAGCCGGCCGCCTTCCTTGAGCTGGCCAAGCAGCGCCTCGGGCACCTGCTCGACACTGCCGCCGACGAAGATGACGTCGTACGGCCCCTGCGAAGGATAGCCAGCGGCGAGTGCCGCGGAAACCACGACGACATTGTCATGGCCGAGCGAGGAAAGTGTCGAAGTTGCCTTTGCCGCAAGCGTGGAATCGCTTTCGAGCGCAATCACCGAGCTTGCGAGGCGCGACAGCACCGCCGAGGAATAGCCGGTGCCGCAACCGACATCGAGAACGAAGTCGCTCGGCAGGATTTCGGCCAGCTGTGCCAGCTTGGCAAAAGGCGATGGCTCCATCAGGTAGCGCGGCTGGTCGGCATCGGCGGTCGCGGCGTAACGCAGGTCCTCGTCGATATAGGCAAGCTCGCGCTGGCCATTGTCGACGAACTCCTCGCGCGGCACCGATAGCATGGCCGAGAGAATGGCGGCATCGGTCACATCAGTGGTGCGGACCTGGCCGTCCACCATCTTCACGCGACGTTCGGAAAAATCAGCGTTCATGTTCAACCGGCCCGCCTTCGACGCGTGATGCGCAACTGCTACTGCCCGAATGGGTCCCCGGCGGCGGTTGCCGAGGAAGCTGGAGGCCTCGCCCGGAATCGAACCGGGGTGCAAGGATTTGCAGTCCTCTGCGTAACCACTCCGCCACGAGGCCTCGCCGCTTCGGGCGTCTACACGGCTCCAATAGGTTGCCAGGATTCCGCCGTCAAGCGGGGAAGAATCTTTCCCGAAGGTTTTGCTGCGCGAGCGATGCGGGATTCGACCGCACAGGCCGCCACGCGGTTTCAGCAGGTCGTCCTGCGCCCGCCACCCGCGCAGAAAGCGCCTGCCTCGAGCCCACCACGCGGCCAAGCCCCCCGTGCGAGGCGGTCGCCCATCCGTGACGCAAACCCTCGTGTTGCTGCAGCGCGCTAGTTGGCCGGGCGTTTGCGCCGCTCCCACCAGATGATCAGCCTGCGCCGTACGCGCCGCACGACATGGAACTCGTGCGAAAGAATCAGCAGGCCGAGCGGAATCATCCAGAAGCCAAGCACCGGCAGGAAACCCAGCAGGCCGAGGAAACAAAGCCCGATGCCGATGCCGATGCGCACGCCACGCGAACGCGGCATGGCGAATTCGCGGCCGAAGATGGAAATCTTGCGCTTGGGGGGCTGCTGAGGTTTGGGGCTCGTCATTATCCCTGCATGTGTCCGGTGATGCTTGTGCGCCCGAATGCCGCGCCAAGCCGGCGAAAGGCCTGGCAAAGCGGTCATATGAGGCCGTCCCGGCGTGATTACCAGAAATGCTTCCGGGAAAAACGCGCAAAAATTTCGATTACCGCTTTGCAAATCGGATTACCGTTGCTATACGCCGCCTCGTTCACACCAGAGCGCTGTTCCCCGGTAGCTCAGTGGTAGAGCAACCGGCTGTTAACCGGTTGGTCGCTGGTTCGAATCCGGCCCGGGGAGCCACTTCATCCTAAAAGCGTTGAAGTTTCAAAAGCCGCCTTCGCCTTCGCGAGGTTGCCAACTGCGGCCTGCATCACCGAACAAACACCCGCATGCCTGCAAACCTGTGCGGCACAAATCGCTTGCTTTCCGGCTTCATGCCACACCACCCTCAGTATTGACTGACCTCGCACGCCGGTATGGCTTCGGCAATTTGCCCGAGATTCGGCATCGCAACAAATTGCGCCTGCGACTTTAAGCAACCTTCAATACGCGCGCACTAGATATGCAACCATATCTTCAAGTCATTGCTATCGAGCCACGAATGATACGCTTCCTTTCACTGGGCATTCTAACTCTGCTGCTGTCCGGATGTTCGGGCAGCGATTCGCCACCGCAGGGCAATCCTGCCGATTCGTTGAAAACGGACCGCTTCGGCTACAAGGTCAGCTCGGACGTGATTGTCGGGAAAGACAATTCACTCGCCTGGCTCAAGGCTGCCGTTTCGGGCTATGCGCCAGTTGAAGGCCAGCGCCCGGCAAAGATCGGCTGGCTCGAGACCACGCCAAGCTGCAAGTTTCCGCTTCCATCCGTCGGCGACAAGCTCGTTCAGGTCCACACCAACGACACCGACCAGGCTTCCGACGTGTTCGCCCTATCGCAGGCGGATGTGCTCGAAAGGGCGCAGAACTATGTCTCGCAATGGCAGAACGATGGAAAGGACCCCGGCGTCAATTCGAACCGCTCCGGCGACCGGCTGCGGGTGGTCAACGTGATCGTCACCGAAACGGAGGCGCCGGTCTATCTGGTCCTTGCCGGCGGTTTCGATACGCTCTGGAACATCCAGAAATCGCCAAATGCCCGCATCGCCCGCGTTGCCATCATCGGCACGCGCAACGCCGGCATCGTCAACCTCGAGCCCGGCACGCCGGTAACCGTGCTGGCCGGCAACGCCGCCAAGGATTGCAAGGTCTCGCCGTCGCGCCGTCCGCAACCGTATTGGCGAGTCGTTGAGGCCGCCAAGGGCGGTGACCAGATCTCGAAGGAGGCGGTCGCCAGCCGCAACGCGATCCACGCCAGATATGACAGCTGGTTCCGGGCAAGCTTCGGCAAGGCCAGCGAAGACGTCACCATCGGCATCGACCAGATGAACCACGCGATCGTCGGGCCGCTGCCGGCGTCACCAGATGATCGTTTGCCCTATCGCGGGATAGCCGACGCCACCGTGCAACTCGCCCGCACTGACTACGCCTTCTTTGCCGCGTCACGCCAGGATTACGATTCGAAGCATTCCGAGCTCGTCACCAAGAAAGCGCAACAACTCGCCGGCGGCGACCTCACTTCACTCAATCGGACGCAGTGACGCCATGCAGGGCAGCTTTCTCAAGATCGTGGTCGTCGTCCTGCTGTTGCTGGTCGGCACGCCGATCATCGGCAGCCTCATCTTCAACGTCGCCGCTGCCGCCTACATCATGCAGATGATGGGCATGGTGAACGACAGCCAGCAAGAGGCTGCCGAACGGAGGGCCTCCGATTTCCAGGGCATCAAGGTTGTACCCGAGAACGCGCCGAGACTGGTGGCGTTGCGCAATTTCGACGACTTCGAACAGACGCGCACGGTCTCCCTCAACATGCATCTGAGGCTGCCGGACATCCGCCGAGGCGACCAGACCTCGTTCGACGCCAACGACGTCGAAGGTTATCTCGCGTCTCGCCTGCCTGTTCTGGCGCGCGCCGAATGCGACATGATCGTCAAGGCCTTCGCCAGCAAATGCGCCGTCAACAAGGTCTCGGCACGGCCGAGCGACGACGTCTACCAGGTCAACATGCGGCTGACCTTCGTCCAGCGCGAGCCATTCGGCGAGGTCGCCAAGGCGCAGGAGCTCAACTACGTCGAAATCCCGCTCAACCTGAATGATGGCGATGACAAGTCGATCATGATCGACAGCTGGGTTTCGCAACGGACGGAATATTACGACGCCGTCGCCAAGGGCTGCGCCAAGATCCGCGCCCAGAACAAGAACTGCGCCGTCATGACGGTGACAATTGCCTCGACACCGCAGCGCGGCAGCTCGGCCATCGAGGTGAACGCCGGCGCCCGCTACGCGATCCTGCAGTGACTGTGTGAGCCGTGTCTCCGTGACAGTCCCTCGTTCACCGGAGAACCGTTGGTTCTAGATCGTGTGGAACGACACGGAGGGCGTGCAAAGTCGCCTCCCGATCCATTGATCTAATTGTCCGCGGGTCGACGCGGAGCGTAATATTCAGGCTTGGGAAGGTGGGATTGCAGGCCGGCGCAATGCCTTACATCGACGAATGAGCGTTGTGTCGCCTGCCCACCCAAGCCTAGCGACAGGCGGCCCGACTTGGCGATGTCCGAGCGGGCCGCTTTTGTTTGCCATGTTCCCAAATGCAGCCCGCCCCCGGAGCGCGCAGTAGCTGCCGGGTATCCCGCGCTCGCGCGGCCATTCGCGCTGACGCAGTTTCGGAGAAGGCCAACTGCTGTGCGCCAACCAGACAGCCCGGGCCGCCTTGACGAAACGATACGCTCCGTTTAGTTATTTTCATACAAAACGGCACGTTTCGTTTTGTATGAAAGGGAGCACTTTATGAACTACCCTCGATTCATCGGCCTGGCTGCCTCGGCACTGCTGCAAATCACGCATCTTCACGTCCCTCCAGCCAACGCGGAAACCATGGCAGAGGCCACTCAGATCTCAGGAAAGCCCGCCTTCACCGCCACGCCGCATGGCATGCTTGCGACCCTCCCGGTTCCCCAAGGCTATGCGAATGTCGAACAGGGGCTGGTCGAGGTCGACGGCGAAAGCGCCCTGCTGATCCGCTTGGAACGCGCGGACAAACGCAATGGCGGCCTGGGCGGCGAGCATTTCAGCGCCGTAGTCGCCCCTTCGGGCAAGCTCAAGGGCTTCGTTCGCATGGACCTCGCGCTGCGCGGCGGTGCCCTGCCAAGCCAGGACGAAGCGCACGACATCGCCATGCGCTTCCTGTCCGACCATGCCGCAGACCTTTTGCCACGCCATGCAGTCAGCTTCATCGCGCCACATGACGAGGCGATCCGCGCCGATGGCGAGAGCACGGCGCTGACCGGCATGAAGGTGAAGATGCGGAACCTCGCCGACGGGCGCTGGTTCTGGGTGATCGTCGGCAGCGACCGCGAGGTGATGGTGTTCGAGCGCGACATTGTCTGGGCCAACCTGAAAGGCCGCCGCCAGACCGAAAAATGGCTGCATGACAGCTGGCTGGCGGAGCAGCGCAAGGCACGTGGCGCCTGAGCGCTTTTCCGCGCCGGCCAGTGATGTTGGCCGGCGCGCCTCAGCGCGAGGCAAAGATCGACCAGTTCATCCGCTTGGTCAGCCGTTCCAGCGCGATCGAGCCGAGCATCGAATTGCCGCGCGCATTGAGCCCGGGCGACCACACCGCGATCGACGCCACACCCGGCACGATCGCCAGGATACCGCCGCCGACGCCACTCTTGCCCGGAATGCCGACGCGGAAGGCGAACTCGCCCGAGCCGTCGTAGTGGCCGCAGGTCAGCATCAGCGCGTTGATGCGGCGCGCGCGTTCACTCGACACGATCGAATGGCCCGATGATTCGATCCGTCCGGCATTGGCAAGGAACCGCCCGGCATTGGCCAGTTGCAGACAGCTCATGGCGACGGCGCAGTGGTGGAAATAGACTCCCAACGTCATTTCAGGGGCGTGGTTCAGGTTGCCGAAACCCTTGAGATAGTTCGCCAGCGCAAAATTGCGGAAGCCGGTGGCGCGCTCGGAATTGGCCACATCGCGATCGATGATAACCGAATCGTCGTCGGTCACCGTGCGCATGAAGCTCAGCACCTCGCCGATCGCCTCGCGCGGCTGGTGGCCGGACAACAGCACGTCCGAGACGACGATCGCGCCGGCATTGATGAAGGGATTGCGTGGAATGCCATGTTCGAGCTCGAGCTGGACGATGGAATTGAAGGCCGTGCCCGACGGCTCGCGGCCGACGCGGTTCCACAGCTGATCGCCGACGCGGCCGAGCGCCAGCGCCAGCGTGAACACCTTCGAGATGCTCTGGATCGAAAACGGCTCGTCGGCGTCGCCCGCCGCAGCCACCTCGCCGTCGTTCCTGACCACTGATATGGCGAACTTGGCGGGATCGACCTTGCCGAGTTCGGGAATGTAGGAAGCGACCTCGCCGCGCTCAGTCTGCGCAGCCATTTCGGCGACGATCTCGTTCAGCGTATCCTGGAGGCTGGGCATGGCACGTCCTGCAAGCTCTTCAACCGGCTCGAACCGGAACGCCGTTCTACATCAAGTCGCTCGCGCCGCCACCTATGCCGTCTCCTTCATTGGCCAATCAGCAGCACGATGTGCCCGTGGTGTCGTCGTGCAGCGATGCGACCAAATGTACTGAATTTCGATAAAGTGGTGCCCGCCGCGAAACTTTTGTTACCGCGATTCACGTATCCCTCACGCTACGTCAACACGGCGCTGTTACAAGCAAACGCTAATGTTCATTCAACCCACCAAACGGAGAAGTTGCGATATGCGATTTTCAGATGTGCGTGAGAGCCTGCGGAGCATCGGCGTGGTCATGAGCAAGCGCGGAGAAACCATCCGCCTCAATTACTTCGGCGGGCTCGAAGATACGGCGAAGTATGCGACCGATCTGCAGGAAGCGCTTGCGCTTGGCAAAGAGCTCGCCGGTCCCCGTCGCCACAGCTCATCGGGACGTTGAACCATCACGGACTGGCGACGCGACCGGGGCATGGCCTGCCCATCGCGATCGCCAGGGCGATTGTCGAGCCGTCTGGCGCGTGAAGTACGTACGCCCCCTCAGTGGCCCGTCACACGGCATTTCACGGCTGTTTTGACGTTTCACTCACGCCGCAATCACCCCGCCTCCCTAACGTCCTACCGAAATCAGGCCGGAATCACCTCCGGCAAGAGTGGTGAGGAACGCTGGAATGCTGCAGGTCTTGCCCGGTGCCAAAAGCATACAAGCACGCGCACTTGCCGGAATGTCGTTGTATGATCCCGATGCAAGTTGCGAGGGCCACGGGCGATTCGACCTGTGGTACCCTCTTCAGGGGCATGGACGACCTGCAGCGAAGGTCCGCACGATGGCTGGTGACGACGCCAGTACGCTTTGCAATATCTATTTGTTCGGGGCGCTGGCCGTCACCGATGCCGGCGGTGCTACGTGTACGCCCAAGGCGCAGAAGTCGCGCGCGCTTGTGGCCATGCTGGCGCTTGCTCCACGCGGCGCCCGCTCACGCATCTGGCTTCGCGACAAGCTGTGGAGCGACCGCGGCGAGGAGCAGGCCGCGGCGAGCCTGAGGCAGGCGCTCGTCGACGTACGCAAGTCATTGGGCACGATCGCCGACAGCATCATCATTTCGGACAATCATACGATCTCGCTCGATCTCAACCGCGTGTCGGTCGATGCACTGCAACTGCTCGACCCGTCGCGCCAGTCGGTGCCGAACGAGGCCGAGCTCGAATCCTGGCCGGAGCTGCTCGAAGGCCTCGACATCGGCGACCCCGAGTTCGAGGAATGGCTGATGCTCGAGCGGCAGGTCTGGCAAGGCCGGCTCGAAAGCGCGCTCGGACAGCGCGACGTCAGCCCCAAGGACAGGCGTAGCAACGGCCTCATCCCCGCGCGCGGCCAGAAGCCCGGGCCGGACTCCTCTGATGGCGGCAACCGCAAGTCCTTGCCACTGAACGGCGGCCGGACCGGCTGGTCGGTGGCGCTTCTGCCGCCGTCGATATCGGGCGACGCCTTCGAGGCGGAATCGCTGCCCGACATGTTCGCGGAACTGCTCGTCCGATCACTGCTCGAAGGTGGTGAACTTGCAGTCTGCGACCTGTCGCGTCCTGATCTTTCCCCGACGCAGGAGCCGGATGCGGCGTTCGAGTCGGTCGCGCTTGCGATGCAGGTCCGCTACCGCTTTTCGGCCCACCAAGCCTATGTCAGCGTCAGCGTTCATCGTACCGCTGATCGCAGCTTGTTGTGGATGGGCGGTGCCACGCTCGAACGGCGCGCCGTCGAAGCGGGTGAAACATCCGGTGCTCATCAGCTCATCAATGAAGCGATGGACGAGTTGCGCAAATACTTCATCGCGCGCTCGGAACAGACCGATGACGCCATGGAGGCAGAGAGCCTCTATGCCGCCGTCAACGCCATGTTCCGGCTGTCACGCAACGACCTCGTCATGTCGGAGGCATCGCTCCGGCGCATCATCGCCCAGCGGCCGTCGTCGCAGGCCTATGCCTGGCTCGCCTTCTTGATGACCTTCCAGGTCGGCCAGCGGTTCTCCGACTCCGCCGTGGCCATCGAGCAGGCCCAGCACTATGCCCGCAAGGCGCTGGAGCTCGATTCCAGCAATTCGGTCACGCTGGCGCTTGTCGGCCATGTGCATTCGTTCCTGTTTGGCGAATACGACTACGCATCGGGCCTGTTCGAGCGCGCCATCCGCGCCAATCCGACCCAGGTACTCGGCTGGGACCTCTATTCGATGCTGCATGCCTATGCCGGCCAGCCGGACAAGGGCCTCAGCCTTGCCAACTGGGCGCGCCATCTCGGTGCCTACAGCCCCTACCGCTACTATTTCGACACGTCGCGGCTGATCAATGCGACGCTCGCCGGCAATCACCGCGTTGCCATCGAGGCCGGCGAGCAGGCGCTGCGCGAGCGGCCCGACTTCAATTCGCTGCTTCGCTATCTGGTGGCGAGCCACGCCCAGCTCGGCGACGTCCGCGCGGCCCGCACGCTGCTCGACCGCCTGAACGTCGTCGAACCCAATTTCTCGATCAGCTCGCTGATCGACGCCCGCTATCCCATCATGCGCACCGAGGGCGGCGCCAATCTGATCTCCGGCCTGATCAAGGCCGGCGTCAAAAAAACATGACGGACGCGCCGAGCACCGCACATTTCGATCAAATAAATGGGGAATTCAGTGTCTGGCAACGACAGTTCCGCGCCTGTTGAGGGCGGCTTTTCGCACTTTCTCGATCAGTACCGCTTCAAGATCGCCGGCGACGACGTGCTGCCTTGCGCTGCCACTGACCGGCCTCCGATCGTACTGGAAACGAAGTTCGCCTCCGGCGCCGAGGCGATGGTGATGTCGGCCGGCGTCGCCAGTGCCGTGATGAGCGCCGGCGTGCTCAACAAGGCCTCGCTCAACAAGAACAAGAACAAAAATAAGAACAAAAACAAAAACAAGAACAAGGGCAGCGCGCTTCAATCAGGCTCGGGCACCGGCTCCCAGGCAAGCCTCATCCCGGCCTTCGAGCTCAGGCGCCTGCACACCTCGCCCTCGCCGCATGCGTTTACGGCGGCGCGCAAGTTTACCTGGGAGCAGCTCGACATTCCGCTGCCGCCCGGCCCCGACGTCACACGGCTCGAAACAACAGTCATGCTTTCGCTCCAGGCCCGCGACCGCGAGCGCTCGCGCCGCAAGGAGGACATCGAGCGCGAGGCCACCCTCGACGTCTCGGACTTCACCAAGCCGCTCGGCATCGACGGCATCAGCGGCTTCGACCAGACCGAAGGCCTGTTCCAGTCGATCCTGACGGCCTGCGAATATGTCGGCCTGATCTACAAGGCCAAGTTCAACCGTACCCGGCCCAATCAGGTCGAGCCGCGCCTGCGGCTGATGCTGGCCAATCCGGCGCACCAGGCCTATCCGAGCAACCATTCATTCCAGTGCCATTCGATTGCCTTTGCCTTCAACGCCATCCTGCCGGAGCACCCGGCGACGGAGGAGCTGTCGCGCATCGCCCGCAAGGTCGCTGAGAACCGCGAATGGGCCGGTCTGCACTATCCGAGCGACACCAATGGCGGCCGGGCGCTGGCGCAGCGCTTCCAGCCCTATCTCAGGGACGCTTTCATGGCGAATTATCTCGCCGCACAGCGCGAATGGCTTTGAGGGGGCGACCATGGCAAACGGCAATCAGCAGTTCTCCTTCCAGCACCCTCAGTCCTACTACTACCTCTGGCACCTTGCGGCGCTTGGCGTGATCGATGCCACCTTCGGGCCGCTGACCCCGGGCGGCGAGGTCGACTATTCCTCGCCCACCATCAACGGCACCGTCTGGGACACGATCACCGAGGCCTTCCCGACGGCGACGGCTCCGGCGACCGTCGCCCTGATCGACGTCGGCGTCAGCCGCAGCCATCCCAACCTCAAGAGCCGGCTCGACGCGGTGAAGTCGATCGACCTGGTGAGCCATCCCTATGGCGCCAAATACGTCGCCGCCCCTGCCGCCAGCCCCTACGACCCGGAGGTCAAGGCCGCCTTCTTCACCGGCATTTCCACCGCGGGGCTGGGCACGCTCAACCTGACCGGCCCCGAGACGGCCTATCTCGGCAGCCTGGTCGCCGAACTCACGGCATCGGAAGGCGTGTTGCATACGCTGATCGAGGGCGACGAGACCTTTGGCAGCCACGGCACCGCCGTTGCCGGCCTCGTCGTCGGCGAACCCGCGGCAACAGTTGCGCCCAACCCGGCGGTTGCCCTGCCCGATGTGCTGATCGCCGACGACGGCAGTGCCGCGCCGAACCCCAACCGCAACATGCTGCCCTATTTCGGTGTCGACCCGCTGTCGCGGCTGATCTCGATCAGGACCGGCTTCGAGCAGCAGCCGGACCAGTTCATCGCCGCATTCCTCTATGCCTTCGCCAATGGCGCCGACGTCATCCTGTTGCCACGGGGCATCCCGGACCCCGTGCGCAGCGTGCTGAACGCCAAGTCGGAGCTGTCGCAGGATCTCGACGACCGCGCAAACTGGGAGCGCGCCGACCTGTTTGCCCGACTCGAGGAGGCGACGCCGCCGGCAAGCGAGATCAGGCCGCATGCGGTCGGCAAGACCGGCAACCGCGAAGTTGCCTGGAACACCCTGGCCAAGCTCATCGTCGCCATCAGCCGCAAGGTGCCTGTTATCTGCGCGGCCGGCAACGACGGTGAAAGCCAGCTGATCTATCCGGCCAATCTCGCCGCCGCCAACAACGGTATCGTCGCTGTCGGCGCGGTGACGCCGCATGGCTACCGCTCCGGCTACAGCAACTACGGCGCCAAGCTCACGCTCGTCGCACCCTCGGACGACTTCGAGATCTACAACCGGCACCAGTTGCGCGTCGACCGGACCGACCCGATGGTCGACCAGCACTACTACCATCCAGGCAAAGGCAAGGTTGTTCCGCACAGCCATTTCTCGCTGCTGACCACCGACCTGCCCGGCACGTTCGGCTATGCCGGCGGTTCCGATCCCTATTCGTCGATCCTGCCGCCGCTCGACAACCAGGGCATCGGCGGCGGCTACTACACCACCTTCGGCGGCACCTCCGGCGCGGCCGCCCTTGTGGCGGGCGTGGCAGCCCTCACCGCACGCGCCCACAAGGCCAAGCTTGGCGCTAACGCGAAACTGGACGGCCTGACATCCAAGGCCAACCTCATCGCCGCCTGCGACCAGAACGCTTCGGTCAAGCCAGGCACGACCCCGCTGACGCAGGATCCGATGAACGCGGATAACGAACCGGCGAAGGGCAAGACCTATTTCTTCGGCGCTGGCCTGCTCGATGCCGGCAAGGCGGTCGCAGCAATACTCGCGCCCTGACCGAGAGAGTGGAACTCATGTCGGAATGCGTGCCGGGGGGCTACGGCATTCCGGCGCTCAGGCGGCAAAGCCCATCCTCCCCTTTGCCCCTGCCCGCCCCGTTGGTGCGACCGACGGGGCGGTTGCTTTTCAGCGCAGCCAGCGCTCCAGGCGGTCCATCGCCTCGATCATCTCGTCATGGCTGCCGGCATAGGAGAACCTGATGTAGCGATGCCCCGCGAGCGGGTCGAAATCCCTGCCCGGCGTCGCCGCGACATGGGCCTCGGCCAGCATGCGGCTCGCAAACTCCATGCTGTCATTGGTCAACCGGGAGACGTCGCAGAAGGCATAGAAGGCACCATCCATCGGCGCTGCAAAGCTGAAGCCCAGTTCCGGCAAGCGCTTGGCCAGCAGCTCGCGGTTCCAGGCATAGCGTGCCTTGATCACTTCGAGTTCGTCGGTGACGTTGAACGCCTCGATGGCCGCGACCTGCGACAGCTCGGGTGCCGAGATGTAGAGCGATTGCGCGATGCGCTCCACCGGCCGGACCAGCCGCTCGGGCAGGACCATCCAGCCGATGCGCCAACCGGTCATGCAGTAATATTTGGAAAACGAGTTGATGACGGTGACGTCGGCGTCATAGGCGAGCGCCGTCACATCGGGAGCACCATAAGCGAGCCGGTGATAGATTTCGTCAGAAATCACGGCGATTCCGAGTTCGCGGGCAGTGTCGACGAGCGCCTTGAGGTCGCCGGCGGGCACGACGGCGCCGGTGGGGTTGGCGGGGCTGGCAAACAGCACGCCTTTCACTGGCTTTTGCGCGTGCGCGGCGCGCAGGTGCTCGGCATGGAGATAGGCGGCACCCTCAAGTTCGATCTCGACCACGTCGAGGCCAAGCGCGCCCATGATGTTGCGGTAGGCGGGATAGCCGGGGGCCGCGATCGCCACGCGGTCGCCAGCATCGAACATGGCAAGGAATGCCAGGTTGAAGGCCGCCGACGAGCCGGTGGTGACGGCGATTCGCGAAACCGGCACATCGATGCGGTAATGTTCGGCATAATGCGCCGATATCGCCTTGCGCAGATCAAACAGTCCGAGCGCGTCGGTGTAGCCAATGCGGCCAACCTTGAGTGCTGCGGCCGCGGCGTCCCGCACCCGCTGCGGTGCCGGATCGGAGGGCTGGCCAACCGCCATCGAAATGACCGGCGCGCCCAAGGCCTTGAGCCTGTTGGCCTCGGCCAGGATGTCCATCGCATGGAATGGCTCGACCTCGCCGCGCCGTGAAATCGCAACCGCCATTTTCGTCCACTTTCTACTGTCGCCCGCCAGGCAATGTGCCGCACAAATGCCTGATTGATATGGGGATCACAAGTTGATGAGTTTTTTGAACCAGCCTTTTCACAGCCCGATGGCTCGTTTACGAGTGTTCCCCGCCATGCAGAGCTTCACAAGTCTTTCGCGTTTCGTCGCAAGATCAACGCGCGCGGTCACCGCGCTTGCATTGTCGGCCGGGCTTGCGCTCGGCTCGACCGGTGCTGCCCATGCGCAAAGCGTGCCGATCGTGCGCGACGCCGAGATCGAGGCCCTGGTGCGCGACTACGCCCGGCCGATCCTCAAGGCTGCGGGGCTCGCCAATTCGAACATCAACATCGTGCTCGTCAACGACCCCGCATTCAATGCCTTCGTCGCCGGCCGGCGCATGTTCATCAACACCGGCGCCCTGATGACGGCGGAAACACCGAACGAGATCATCGGCGTCATCGCGCATGAGGCCGGCCATATTGCCGGCGGCCACCAGGAGCGCCTGCGCGACCAGCTGGCGCGCGCCCAGACGATGGCGATTGTCGCCGCCCTGCTTGGCGCCGGTGCGATGGTCGCGGGCGCTGCCACCGACACCAGCGGCCTCGGCGCGGCAGGTGCCGGCATCGTTGCTGGTGGCTCGGAAATGGCGCGTCGTGGCCTGCTTGGCTACCAGCGCTCGGAGGAGACCACCGCCGACCGCTCGGCGATCACCTATCTCAATGCCACAGGCCAATCGGCGCAAGGCATGCTCAAGACGTTCCAGCGCTTCCAGACCGCACTGTCGCTGTCGGGCGCGCGTGTCGACCCCTACCAGGTCAGCCACCCGATGCCGCGCGAGCGCATCGCCAATCTCGAGACGCTGGCGCGTGAAAGCGCCTTTTTCGACAAGAAGGATTCCGAGGCGCTGCAGCAGCGGCACGACATGATGCGCGTCAAGATCGCCGCCTACACCCAGGGCCAGGCGGCGGCCTCACGCCTGCTGCGCGGCACCGACGGGCTTGCCTCGCGTTACGGCGACGCCCAGTCGACCTATCTGTTCGGCGACCTGCGCTCGGCGCTGACCAAGACCGACGCGCTGATCAAGTCGCAGCCCAAGAATGCCTATTTCCACGAACTGCGCGGCGACATCCTGATGAAGTCGAACAAGCCGGCGGCGGCAGCGGAAGCCTATTCCACGGCAGTCCGGCTCGATACGGCGAAGTCGGGCATCCTGCCGATCGCGCTCGGCCAGACCTATCTCGCCATGGGCACGCCCGACGCGCTCAAGAAAGCCGTCGTTGAAATTCGCAAGGGCCTCGACCGCGACCGCGAGAACGCCTCGGGCTACCGCTACCTCGCCCAGGCCTACGGCATGCTCGGCGACGTCGCCGACGCCGACCTTGCCACCGCCGACGGTCATTATTACAGCGGCGCCTACCAGGACGCCAAGATCTTTGCGATGCGGGCGCAGATGAAGCTTCAGCGCGGCTCGCCGGGCTGGGTGCGTGCCCAGGACATCATCAACTACAAAGCGCCGAGCAAGAAAAAGAAGTGAACCTTCTTTCGGCAGGCAGCGACAGAGCCGAAACGGCTGGAGACTCAGGGATCATGAAAAAAGCACTTCTTCTCGGCACGACCGGCATCGCTGTCGCCTTCGCCATGCTGGCCTTCGGCTATCTCGCCGGTTCGCCAAACGCCGCTCATGCCGAAACAGCGGCTGTCCAGCCAGCCGTCACGGCCGCCGGTACCCTCGACAAGAAGCAGGTCGAGACGATCGTGCGCGACTACCTGCTCAACAATCCGGAACTGCTGCTCGAGATGCAGGGCGCGCTGGAAGCCAAGCAGAAGGAAGAGCAGCGCATCGCCAGCCTCGACGTGATCAAGCAGAGCAAGGACGAGATTTTCAACTCGAAGTATGACGGCATCGTCGGCAACCCCGACGGCAAGATCACCATCGTCGAGTTCTACGACTACAATTGCGGCTACTGCAAACGCGCCCAGGCCGACATGAACGCGCTGGTCAAGACCAATCCCGATTTGCGCTTCGTGCTCAAGGAATTCCCCATCCTCGGACCGGATTCGCAGAAGGCCCATGTCGTGTCGATGGCCTTCCGCATGCTGATGCCTGAAAAATACGGCGAATTCCATGACAAGCTGATCGGCGGCGAAGGCCGCGCCGGCGAAGACGGCGCCATCAAGCTCGCGCTGGAACTCGGTGCCGACGAAGCCAAGCTGCGCGAAGCGATGAAGGACCCCGAGATCGGCGAGGCCTTCAACCGCACTTACGACCTTGCCAACAAGCTGCAGATCAGCGGCACCCCGTCCTATGTCGTCGGCAACGAAGTCGTCTTCGGCGCGCTCGGCCAGGATGTGCTGGCGGAAAAGATCGCCGCGGCGGCCGCTTGCCAGGCAAATTCCACCTGCTGAGCGGGTTTGTTCAGCGCGAGCCGTTGTGGACAGCGCAAGAAGTCGCTTGCGCTCTTTCCGCGACGGCTTATGCCGATTATAGAGGGTCCGCCGCGCCAGAGAGGATCTGGCGGGTGGAAAGGTCTGTAGATTGAAAACGGTTTTCGTCCTCAACGGTCCAAACCTTAATATGCTGGGCAAACGCGAGCCCGGGATTTATGGCGGCAAGACCCTGGCCGACATCGAAGCCGACTGCCATGCGGCAGCCGCCTCGCTCGGACTTGCGCTCGATTTCCGCCAATCGAACCACGAGGGCGTTCTGGTCGACTGGATCCACGAGGCCGGCGAGAAAGCCGCCGGCATCGTCTTGAATGCAGGCGCCTACACCCACACCTCGATCGCGCTGCAGGACGCCATTCGTGCCGTCTCGCCGCTGCCGGTCGCCGAGGTGCACCTTTCCAACATCCACGCCCGCGAGCCGTTCCGCCATAAATCCATGGTGGCACCGGTTGCCGTGGGCATGATCTGCGGCTTCGGGCCGCTCGGATACACGCTGGCGCTCCAGGCGCTGGCCGCCCGGCTCTGACCGGAAACAGGAAGAGAAAAGGCTAGAACATGGCGACGAAGAAGACCGATGGTGTTGACCAGCAGCTCGTCCGCGACCTCGCAGGAATCCTGAACGACACCAACCTGACCGAGATCGAAGTCGAGCTCGGCGACCTCAAGGTGCGCGTCTCGCGCCAGACGCAGTCCGTGCATGCGGTCGCAGCGCCAATGATGGCGGCACCCGCGGCAGTCAATTCGATACCGGTTGCGGCGATTGCAGCACCTGCTGTCGTCGACGTCTCCAAGAACGCCGTGCCTTCGCCGATGGTCGGCACCGCCTACCTCGCGCCCTCGCCCGACGCCAAGCCGTTCATCGAGGTCGGCACCGTGGTCAAGGAAGGCCAGACGCTGCTGATCATCGAAGCGATGAAGACGATGAACCAGATTCCCGCGCCGCGCTCCGGCACGGTCACAGCTATCCTGATCGAAGACGCGCAGCCTGTCGAATACGGCATGCCGCTCGTCGTGGTCGAGTAAGCCGGAAGGCTGCGCGCATGTTCCAGAAAATCCTGATCGCCAATCGCGGCGAAATCGCCCTCAGAGTGCTGCGCGCGGCCAAGGAGCTCGGCATCCAGACGGTTGCCGTGCATTCCACCGCCGACGCCGACGCCATGCATGTGCGCCTTGCGGACGAAAGCGTCTGCATCGGCCCGCCGCCTTCGCGCGACAGCTATCTCAACATTCACCAGATTGTCGCGGCCTGCGAGATCACCGGCGCGGACGCCGTGCATCCCGGCTATGGCTTCCTGTCGGAGAACGCCAAGTTCGCCGACATCCTGGCCGCTCACAACATCACCTTCATCGGTCCCTCGGGCGACCATATCCGCATCATGGGCGACAAGATCGAAGCCAAGCGCACCGCAAAGCGCCTGGGCATTCCGGTCGTGCCCGGTTCGGAAGGCGCTGTCAGCGACGAGAAGGAAGCCAAGCGGGTGGCCGCGGAGATCGGCTATCCTGTCATCATCAAGGCGTCCGCCGGCGGCGGCGGCCGCGGCATGAAGGTCGCCCTCACCGAGGCAGATCTCGAAATTGCACTGCAGACGGCACGCACCGAAGCTGGTGCGGCATTCGGCGACGACGCCGTCTACATCGAGAAGTACCTGCAGAAGCCGCGTCATATCGAAGTGCAAATCTTCGGCGACGGCGCTGGCAAGGGCGTGCATCTCGGCGAGCGCGACTGCTCGTTGCAGCGCCGTCACCAAAAGGTCTGGGAAGAAGCCAATTCCCCCGCCCTCAACGCCGAAGAGCGTTCGCGCATCGGTGAAATCTGCGCCAATGCGGTGGCCAACCTCGGCTATTCCGGCGCCGGCACCATCGAGTTCCTGTACGAGAACGGCGAGTTCTATTTCATCGAGATGAACACCCGCCTCCAGGTCGAGCACACGATCACCGAAGCGATCACCGGCATCGACCTCGTGCACGAGCAGATCCGCGTCGCTTCCGGTGGCGGGTTGTCGGTGACGCAGGACGACATCCGCTTCCATGGCCATGCCATCGAATGCCGTATCAACGCCGAGGATCCGCGTACCTTCGTGCCCTCGCCCGGCACGATCACGCATTTCCACACGCCGGGCGGCCTTGGCATCCGCGTCGATTCGGGCGTCTATTCCGGCTACAAGATCCCGCCTTATTACGACAGCCTGATCGGCAAGCTGATCGTGCACGGCCGCAACCGCGTCGAATGCATGATGCGCCTCAGGCGCGCGCTCGACGAATTCGTGGTAGATGGTATCAAGACGACGTTGCCGCTGTTTCGTGAACTCGTCGGCAACCCCGACATTGCAAATGGCGACTACGACATCCACTGGCTGGAAAAACATCTCGCGAAAGGCGAGTAGACTGGGGGTCGCATGACCCGACCTTATGCGCCCGGCTACAGCATACCCACGGACCTTCTTCTGAAGGCCTATGCGTCGGGCGTCTTTCCCATGGCCGAAAGCGCGTCGGATCCGGAAGTTTTCTGGGTCCGGCCAGAGACGCGCGGCATCATCCCCTTCAACGCCTTCCATGTCCCGCACAGCCTTGCCAAGAAGATACGGCAGGGCCAATTCGAAATCCGTTTCGACAGCGACTTCGAGGCGGTCATAGATGCCTGCGCGGAACGGCGCGCCGGGCGCTTGTCGACGTGGATCAACGCGCCGATCCGCGAGGCCTACACCCACCTTCACCGCATCGGCAACGCCCACTCGGTCGAGGCCTGGCGCGATGGAGAGCTGGTCGGCGGGCTCTACGGCGTCTCGCTCGGCCGTGCCTTCTTCGGCGAAAGCATGTTTTCGCGCGAAACCGACGCCTCCAAGGTCTGTCTCGTCCACCTCGTCGAGCGGCTCAGGCAGCGTGGCTTCCTGCTGCTCGACACGCAGTTCACCACCGATCACCTGAAGCGCTTCGGCGCCGTCGACGTGCCACGCGACAAATACGAGAAGATGCTGGCCAAGGCGCTTGGCGGTGAAGCCACCTTCATGCCCTGACGGGCAACGCTAGCTTTTGGCCTTCTTGGCCTCCGGCTTGGTCGGCGTATGGGCGTGGAACATCATCTTCCAGCCCTGCAGCCGATGCACGTAGCCGGTGCTGACAAGTGCTGAATAGGGTTCGCCATTTTCCCGGATTGCCTTGGCCTCGTAGGTCAGCACGACAATGTCGCTGCCCGGCTCGACCATGCCTTGCAGCTTCATCTCCAGGTTCCGCCAGCGATTCGGTTTCTTGGCTGTCGCGGCAAGGTCGGCATTACTCATCACGCCAGCCATGTCAGGAAAGGCGACAAGACATTCCCTGTCGGCGTTTTCGGCGAAGAAATCCTGGTTGCCGGTCCAGAATGCCCGCTCGAGCTCGAGAAGTTCGTCACGATTTGCAGCCACGGCAATGTCCTCCGCTGGCGTTTCTTACGACGACAAACGCCAGGAATCGGAAGCAGTTCCGAAAAAGGATCAGTTGGTCTTGGCAGCTTCCGGCGCCGGAACGTCCGACTTCTGCTTGCAGGCCTTCAGCCAGACGTCATAGACGGCGTGCTCGACGGCGTTGAGGCCGGGGCTTTCGGCAAACATCCAGCCGGTGAAGATGCGCCGGATCTTGCGGTCGAGCGTGATCTCGTCGACCTCGACGAAGGAATCCGTCTTCGGTTCTTCGTTCTCCGGCCTGGAGTAGCAGACGCGCGGCGTCACCTGCAGCGCACCGAACTGTACGGTCTCGTCGACATAGACGTCGAAAGTAATGATACGCCCGGTGATCTTGTCGATGCCGGCGAACTCGGCGACCGGGTTCTTGATCCGCTGGGGCGGTGCCGCAACCTTCGGCGCAGCCTGTGCTTCGCCGGGAGCCGGCTGTGCCTCGCCGGGCAAGGGCTGGACATCGATGGCCGGGAGATCGTCACCCTGCTCGACCTGTTGATCGGGCGGCAGCTGCTCGATGCTGTCTTGGGCCAGCGCCTGGCCAAGCCCTGCGCACAGCACAACCGTGGCAAGCAGGGCTTTCGCCTTCGATCGTCCGCTCGACGGATTCCGGCCAGGAAATGTCATTCAGTCGTTACCGCCGTTGCGCCCGGAGTGTGTCCCACTCGCTGATTCCCACGCGCCAAGGCTAATCGCCTGACGCCAATGGGCAAGGAGTTAGCCGCCAATTGTGGCGACAAATGTCCGCGCCGTTGAGCTGTTTTATGCGCCGGGCGTCCAGGCGTCGTAGTCGCCGGTGACCTGCGGGCGATGCGTGTTGCCCAGTACCGACCCCTTCGGGCGGTAAGCGCCGCCGGTGCCGGTCAGGTTCGGCTGATGTGCCTTCTGCCAGTCGCGCGGAATGTAGTTGTCGCTCGGCGGTGCCACGTCGACGCGATGATGCATCCAGCCATGCCAGCCGGGAGGAATCAGCGAGGCTTCGGAATAACCCTTGTAGATCACCCAGCGGCGGGTGCGGCCTTCCGAGTCCTTGCCACCCTCATAGTAGGTGTTGCCGAATTCGTCCTGGCCGACCTTGGTGCCTTTGCGCCAGGTGTGGAAACGCGTGCCAAGGGTCTGGCCGTTCCACCAGGTAAAAAACTGGACAAGGAAATTCTTCATCGGATCCTCGCGACGGGCGCGTAAAAGTCTCCTGCTTATGGCGTCAGGCTGGCCCGAAGGCAAGAGTTTAGACGCCCCATCTTGCCGCCTGCGACGATTGGCAGACGATCAATCAACACCTACTGTTCGCCGTCAGCGTCAAATCGGACCGCAACCATGCCCTTCATGCAATTCCTTGAAATGCTGAGCATGCTGGTGACGATCTTCGGCTTGCCGCTCGCCATCTTTTTCTTCGTCTTCGAGCAGCGCAAGGAACGGGTCAACGAGGAGGAGGAAATCTACCAGATGCTCTCCGACGGCTACACCGACTTCCTCAAGCTGTCGCTCGGCCATTCGGACCTCAGGCTCCAGTCACAGGATGCGACCGTCAATCTCACCGGCGAGCAGCGCGACCGCCTGCTGGCGATGTTTGCCATCCTGATCGCCCTGTTCGAGCGCGCCTATCTCGTTGCCTATGAGCCCGACATGCCCGAGCGCAAGCGCCGCCGCTGGGCATCGTGGGAGGATTTCATGCGCGAATGGTGCCGGCGCGCGGATTTTCGCAACGCCCTGCCCGAGCTTCTGCCCGGCGAAGACCCGGAATTCGCCGTCTATATCCGCCGCCTTGCACAGGAAGAGGCACAGCCACGCTCGTCCTGATGGACGATGCTATCTCGCACCTGCTCACGCCTTCATCTCGCACTTGCAAAATGCTTAGCCGATCCGTAATGGAATCCGGCCCGCTTGGGCTCTCGGACCGGCTTAGGCCGGAACCGTCGAGGGAGGAAAAGACATGGCTTCTGACGCGCCTGCCGCTGCCGGACGCATCACGCCCGCTGCTCTCTTGGCCCGCAAGGGCAAGGAGCCCATCGTCTGTCTCACTGCCTACACCTATCCGATCGCCCGGCTGCTCGACCCGCATGTCGACCTTCTGCTCGTCGGTGACAGCGTGGCGATGGTGCTGCACGGCCATCCGAACACCTTGGGTGCGACGATGGACATGATGGTCGCCCACGGCCAGGCGGTGATGCGCGGCTCGTCCCGTGCCTGCGTCGTCGTCGACATGCCTGCCGGCAGCTATGAGGACACCGTCGAAAACGCCGTCGCCTGCGCGCAGCGCATCATGCGCGAAACCGGCTGCGATGCGGTCAAGCTCGAGGGTGGCGTTGCCATTGCTGCCCAAATCGCGGCCATCGTTGCCGCCGGCATCCCCGTCATGGGCCATATCGGGCTGTTGCCGCAGTCGGTGGAAAAGGAAGGCGGCTACAAAATCAAGGGCCGCTCCGAAGCCAACGCCGAGGCGCTCTATGCCGACGCCAGGGCCGTCGAAGCCGCCGGCGCGTTTTCGGTCGTCATCGAGGGCACCGTCGAGCCCGTCGCTGCCGAGATCACCCGGCGCATCACGATTCCCACCGTTGGCATCGGTGCCAGCCCCGCTTGCGACGGCCAGGTTCTCGTCACCGACGACGCCATCGGATTGACCGTCGACCGCGTGCCCAAATTCGTCAAGGAATATGCGCACTTGCGCGACATCGTCGCGGATGCCGCCGCGGCCTACGCCAAAGACGTGCGCAGCCGCGCCTTCCCCGGCCCCGAGCACCTGTTTTCCCTGACCAAGGACAAGGCATGACCGTTGTCGTCGAAACCATCGCCGCTCTCCGTGCCCAGGTGCGGACATGGCGTGCCGAAGGCCTGAAGGTCGCGCTGGTGCCGACAATGGGCGCGCTGCATGACGGCCATGTCTCGCTGATGCGCGCAGCGCTCGAGCGGGCCGACCGCTGCGTCGTCTCGATCTTCGTCAATCCGCGCCAGTTCGCGCCGACGGAAGATCTCGACAAATATCCGCGCCAGCTGGCGCTTGACCTCGACAGGCTGGAAAAGGCTGGTGTCCACCTCGCCTTCACGCCCGGCGTCGATGAGGTTTACCCGCAAGGCTTTGCCACCTCGATTTCCGTCGGTGGCCCATCCGCCGGGCTTGAGACCGATTTCCGCCCGGCCTTCTTCGACGGTGTTGCCACCGTCGTCGGCAAGCTGTTCATCCAGTCAGAACCCGACCTCGCCGTCTTCGGCGAGAAGGATTACCAGCAGCTGTGCGTCGTCAAGAAGCTGTGCCGCGACCTCGACTTGCCTGTCGAGGTGCTGGGTTCGCCGACGATCCGCGATGCCGAGGGCCTCGCCATGTCGTCGCGCAACGCCTATCTCAGCGCTGAAGAGCTTGAGATCGCCCGGCAGCTGAACAAGCTGCTGCGCAAAGCAGCTTCGCAGCTGCAGTCAGGCGCTGACGAACAGGCGACCATGGCTGCGGCGCGCATGGCTATTCTCGACGCCGGCTTCGATGTCGTCGACTATGTCGAGGCGCGGGAAAGCGTGACGCTGGCGCCTTGGCAAAAGGACCGTAACGGCCGCGTGCTCGTTGCGGCCCGCCTCGGCAAGACGCGACTCATCGACAATGTCGAGATAGCGGCCAGCTAAGCGCTTTTACCCTCCCCCTTGTGGGGAGGGTCGCGGAGCGGAAGCTGCCACGCAGCTTTGCACACCGTACATCGACGAGAATTCCCCCACCCCGCTCCGCTTCGCGGATCGACCCTCCCCGCAAGGGGGAGGGTAAGGGGCCTCAGCCCAGCTTCTTTTCGAAGATCAGCGCCGGAATGCCGGACTGCTCCGCGCCGCAATTCGCGGTCTCGCCGGCGCGCACGAAGCCGCTGGCGGCATAAAAGGCCAGCGCCTGCGCATTGGCCTCTTCAACTTCGACACGCATTGTCCGTGCTTCGGGAAAACTCTGTTCGACCTCGTCGAGCAGCATCCGGCCGATCCCCGCGCGCTGGTTCCCCGGGCGAACGTAGAGCTGGTGCATCACCAGCACCTTGCCGTCGCTGGTTGCGGCGGCAAAGGCCATGCCGGCAATCTTCTTGCCGTCGTCGGCAACGAGGAACTCGGAACTCGGCCGTGCAAGCCGCGCCTTGAGCGAGGCCAGCGAGTGCCATTCGGCGGTGATCTCGTCGACCCGTTCGACGCCATAGATGGCGTCGTATGTCGCATGCCACGTCTCGGCGAGCAGCGCCTTGATCGTCTCAAGGTCGCGCTCGCTCGCCGTACGGACAAACATCGGCCTATTCCTCGATACCGAGCTTGGCCTTGACCAGGTCGTTGACCGCCTGCGGGTTGGCCTTGCCGCCCGTCATCTTCATCACCTGGCCGACGAACCAGCCAGCCATGGTCGGCTTGGCGCGGGCCTGCTCGGCCTTGTCGGGGTTGGCGGCGATGACGTCGTCGACAGCTTTTTCGATGGCGCCTGTGTCGGTCACCTGCTTCATGCCACGGCTCTCGACCAGCTCGCGCGGGTCGCCGCCCTCGTTCCAGACGATCTCGAACAGGTCCTTGGCGATCTTGCCGGAGATCGTGCCTTCCTTGATCAGGTCGATCACGGCACCCAGCTGGTCAGGGGAAACGGGAGCGTTTTCAATGTCCTTGCCGGCCTTGTTCAAGGCGCCGAGCAGGTCGTTGATGACCCAGTTGGCGGCAAGCTTGCCGTCGCGGCCCGCGGCTACCTTTTCGAAATAGTCGGCGATCGCCTTCTCCGAGACCAGGATCGAAGCGTCATAGACCGACAGGCCGAGGCTGTTGACCAGCCGCGCCTTCTTGTCGTCGGGCAGTTCCGGCAGATCCTTGGCGAGGTCGTCGACATAGGCCTGGTCGAATTCGAGCGGCAGAAGGTCCGGATCGGGGAAGTAGCGGTAGTCGTGCGCCTCTTCCTTCGAGCGCATCGCGCGCGTCTCGCCCTTGCTGGGGTCGAACAGGCGGGTTTCCTGGTCGATCTTGCCGCCATCCTCGAGAATGGCGATCTGGCGCCGCGCTTCATATTCGATGGCCTGGCCGACGAAGCGGATCGAGTTGACGTTCTTGATCTCGCAGCGCGTGCCGAACTCGCCGCCGGGACGGCGCACCGACACGTTGACGTCGGCGCGCATCGAGCCTTCGTCCATGTTGCCGTCGCAGGTGCCGAGATAACGCACGATGGTGCGCAGCTTGGTGACATAGGCCTTGGCTTCGTCCGACGAGCGCATGTCGGGCTTGGAGACGATCTCCATCAGCGCCACGCCCGAGCGGTTGAGGTCGACATAAGACATTGTCGGATGCTGGTCGTGGATCGACTTGCCGGCGTCCTGCTCGAGGTGCAGCCGCTCGATGCCGATCTCGATGTCTTCGAACTCGCCCTTGCGGTCGGGACCGACCGAGATGGTCATCGTGCCCTCGCCGACGATCGGCTGCTTGAACTGCGAAATCTGATAGCCCTGCGGCAGGTCGGGATAGAAGTAGTTCTTGCGGTCGAAGACGGATTTCAGGTTGATCTGCGCCTTGAGGCCGAGGCCGGTGCGGATCGCCTGCTTGACGCATTCCTCGTTGATGACGGGCAGCATGCCGGGCATCGCCGCGTCGACGAGGCTGACATTGGCATTGGGTTCGGCACCGAACGCTGTCGAGGCACCGGAGAACAGCTTTGCCTCCGACGTCACCTGGGCATGCACTTCCAGGCCGATGATGACTTCCCAGTCGCCGGTGGCACCGGGGATGAAGCGCTTGGCGTCGGGCGTACGGGTATCGATGAGGGTCATGGCGGCCTGCGTCATTGGATCGAGAAGATGCGGATCGAGAAGCTGCGAAACGCATAGTTTAGTGTGCGCCTTCGCTAGTGCAAACAGCCAATCGAGGCAAGCGCTGCCTGCTTGGTCGACATGTGGACCTTGTGTTTCCAACCCATCACTCAGGGATTGCCTAGGCGGCGACAAGGCCCCTCGGCAGGTCGACCTTGACCACGAGACCGGTCGGACTGTTTTCATCGAGCACGATCTTGCCGCCATGGCCATGCACGATGTCGGCGACGATCGACAGGCCGAGGCCAAAGCCGCGCTTGGCATTCGCCCCGCGCGATGCGTCGACCTTGTAGAAGGGTTCGAAGACGCGCGCGCGCACGGTTTCGGGGATGCCCGGCCCGTTGTCGCTCACCTCGATCAATGCGACCTCATCGGTCGCGGTCAGCACCACTTCGACATTGCGGGCAAACTTGACGCCATTGTCGCAGAGGTTGGTGATCGCGCGGGCCAGTGCGTTAGGCTTGCACCAGCCGGGCAGCCGGTCGGGGCCGGTGTAGGAAACCGAAAAGCCGACATCGGTGAATTCGGCGCACACCGTCTGCAACACGCTGGCGATGTCGGCGCGCTGCAGTTCCTCGGTCGAGACGTCGTTGCGCAAATAGGTCAGCGTCTCGTCGATCAGACCTTCGATATGGCTGATGTCGGACAGCATGGAGCTGCGCAGCACGCTTTCGTCCATGCGTTCGGCGCGCAGCCGCAGCCGCGTCAGCGGCGTGCGCAGATCGTGGCTGACGCTGCGCAGCATGCGCGTGCGGTTGTCGATCATGGTGCGGATGCGCGCCCGCATCTTGTTGAGCGCGCGCGCCAGGCCGACCATTTCGATCGAGCCGCGCTCGACGAAAAGCTCGTCGCCATTGTCGATCTCGGCGGACCCTACCGCCGCCGAAATCCGCTTCAACGGATCGGTCACCGCCCACACGGCGAAGAATGAAAACAAGACAAACAGCACGACCAGCGCCAGCAGGTAGTAAGTGGCCGGGCTGACAAACTGTGACGTCAACACGGTGTCAGGCGCGCCGAAGAGTGCTGCCGCCGTCTTTTCGTCCAGTTCGAAAACAAGTGCCGGCTGATCTGCGACCAGCAGCCAGCGCCCGCCCAGCGGCGGCGCCCTGTCGGGAGGAAACAGCGTGGCGATGACGCGTCCGAGTGTCGTGCGCTGCTGCGGTGAGGACGTGCCGTCGACCTGCGCCCGGCTCAACAACTGAAAATCCAGCCCGGCCTGGTGCGCCGCATCGACAATGGCTCCTCTTTCATCAGGCGGCGCCTGGCGTAGCATGGCCGCGACCACCCCTGCACGCTCGGCGACGATCTCCATGTCGGGCACATAGTCGGAATTGATGATCCTCTCGAAGGCCGAGCCGAGCACGATAACGACGAGCATCGCCACCAGGATGATCGCCATCAGCTGGCCGCTCAGCGATTGCGGAATGCAGCGGCGGACCAGAGCTTTCATGCCTCTTCCACCGTGGCGGTGAACAGGTAGCCACCGAGCCGGACCGTCTTGAGCAGCACCGGATCGCGCGCGTCCTTTTCGATCTTCTGGCGCAGCCGGCTGACATGGACGTCGATGCTGCGTTCGATCGGCCCTGCCAACCCGGCATGGGTCACGCCAAGGAGCTGTTCGCGCGAAAGCACACGCCCCGCGTTGCGGCAAAAGGCGAGCAGGAGGTCGAACTCGTGCGTCGTCGTTGCCACCCGCGCATTGCTGGGGTCGTGCAGTTGCCGACGGATCAGGTCGACCTGCCAGCCATTGAAGCGAAGTACTTTCGGCCGCGCGCGTTCCTGCGACGGATATGCCGTACGCCGCAGCAGCGCCCGGATGCGGGCGGTCAGTTCGCGGGCGCTGAAGGGTTTCGTCACATAGTCGTCGGCCCCGATCTCGAGACCGACGACGCGGTCGATCTCCTCGCCAAGCGCGGTCAGCATCAGGATCGGGATCGTCGTCTCCAGCCGGAGCCGCCTGCAGATGCTGAGACCGTCTTCGCCTGGAAGCATGACGTCAAGCACGATGAGATCGAACTTGCCGTTGCGCAGCAACACGTCCATCTCGGCGCCGCTTTCGGCGATCTGGACGGCCATGCCGTTCTCAACGAGCGTTTCGCTGAGCATCCTGGCGATCTCGAAATCATCCTCGACGATCAGGACGCGCGCGCCGTGCCTTGCCTGGCCGGGCAAATGCATGTCGCCCTCCCGGGCAGCAAAACCAGGACTGGACCCAATATCGGACATCGCGATCCCGCTGACAGGTTGCTTTGCGTTAGAATTTGTAGCCGACCAGCAGCATCGCCGAAGGCTGAAGCTTTTCCATGACCACCGGACTGTCGGCAGCATCCCCCAGCAATACGCCAAGCTGTGCTTCGCCGCGCACGATCCAGTTCTGATTGATACTATAGGTTGCGGAAAGCGAGAAATCAGCGCGCTTCAACCCGGCGCTGGCATCGTGGCGCTTAAGCCCCGAGCGCGTCGCCTGTTCGGCGCTGACGCCGAAATAGGCTTGCATGTGGTTTTCGTCGGCAACGACGGCGGAAGCCGATGCGCCCAAAATGAGACTTTCCGAAACCGGCTGCGTCACCTCGAGCCCAACCCTGCCAACGAGACCTTCGCTGCCGCCGATTGTCTTGTCGAGCAGCGCGAAAAACTCGACCGGACCGAGTTCGACGGCCGCTTTTGCGCCAACCGTTGCGCCAAAGTCGATATCGCCCATGCCCCGGAGATGATCGGAGTCGTCTTCCTGCCGGCCGAGTTCGTAGCCAAGCCGCGCGCTGAGCTCGAAGGCGTCACGCTCGAAGACCTCCAGCGTCGCACCGGTGGGGTCGACGGTCAGCGTGTCGAACAACGTCGCCGAAACGAACGGCACCGGCGTCACCTTGAACTCGTCGGAGCCCTCATATTCGGGCTGGATCATCGCACCGCCCCCGGCAACGACATGCCATTCCGCCAGTTTCTCGCCGATGCGGCCGAAGCGGCTGGGATCGGGTACTTCGGTCAGTTGTTCCTCGGTTGCCGCATCCGCGGCAAGCGCGCCAGAGTATCCCCAAAAGCTGAAAGCCATGGCGGCCAACGATGTCTTGAAGGCAACCGTTGCAGTTTCCATTTTCGCGAGCATGCGCACTCCAAAGCCGTATGATGTGGGCGCCACCCCGCCCGCCAGGCAGCGAACCCAGCGACACCACTCATCCCAGTTCAAGACAGCGGCCTGTATGAAGTAATGTTAAGTTTTGTTGCTGGCCTTGGTGGCGTGGCGGTGTGGCCGCGATGCAACGCGCCCGCGCCACTGTCTCGGTGGGCTGGAATTTCGCCGAGTTGCTCGCTATGTCAGAACCATCCCGATGGAGTGTGGATGTTTAACTTGTCTGAGTCCCGCTAAAGCCCCGACCTTCTCCTGAAGGCGGGGCGTGAAAACCTGAAACCCCGTGCCGCGAGCAATCGTGGCGGCGGCTTTTTGTTTTGGCTGCTCAACACCTGCTGTTGCAGCCAGGTTTTCCAGGACTCATCCACAAATGAACATATCGCGCATAGAGCAGCGCATCCTGCACCTGCTCGCCCAGGGCGGGCGAATCGACATCGAAAAAGACGACAACAACAAGATCGAGGCGGTGACCTGCATCACCCGCGACGGCTGGCAGTATCCGGATTTCGATCTGGAACTTTTCAGGAAGCTGAGGCGGAGGAAGGCAGTCGCCTCGTCGCAAGGCGGGCCCTACCGCATCACCAGGGTAGGACTGAAACTCGTTCGCCCTGAACTCGACAACAGGTAGCCAACAACGCCGGATCCGTTTCCGCGGGTCCGGCGTCTCGGCTTTACGGCATCAGGCAGTGGCGATGTAGGCCTTGATCTCGTCGGCCTCGCGCTCGGCGTCCTCGATGCGGCGCTTGACCACGTCGCCGATGGACACGATGCCATAGAGATAGCCGTCGCGCTCGACCGGCAGATGGCGGAAGCGGCCGACGGTCATGATCTCCATCACCTGGTTGACCGTGTGGTTTTCGTTGCAGATCTTGACCTTGGGGGTCATCACGTCGCGCACCGCCTTTTCAAGGGCGGCTCCGCCTTCCCTGCCGATGATGCGAACGACATCGCGCTCGGACAGAATGCCCACGATCTTGCGGTCGCCATTGGTCACGACAAGCGCGCCGATACGGTGTTCGGCTAGGATACGAACTGCTTCCGACAGCTGTACATTGGGCCCAATGGTAAAAACGTCATGGCCCTTCTTCTCGAGAATTGCCTTCACAGTCATCGTGGCCTCCTGCTGCTGTCGGTCAGTCAAATCACTCCATGCCGGCCCGTCGGGCCAACTGCATCGTGCGCTGCATTGGGCTGCATTTCAAGTAAAACGCGCTCAGGCGAATTCGCGTCTGCGGTCGAAAAACCTGATGCCCAGGAAGCCCGCCAGAAAGCCGCCGATATGGGCATCCCAGGCGATCTGATTGTCGACGCCGGGGGTGAAGCCGACGAGCCCGGTAACCAGGTTGATCACCATCCACACGCCCAGGAAGGTCATTGCCGTCCGGGAACGCAAGACATCCCGGATCGGCAGCGGCGCACCTGAGAAGGCCGGCTTGCCCTGCGATCGGTCGATCTGGAAGCTGAAGCGCGCCGCAGCCCCCATCATGCCTGAAATGGCACCCGACGCCCCGACCAGCGGCGCCACGTCAGTCGAATGCAGCACGTAGTGCAACGCCACCGCCGCAAGCGACGTGACGGCGAAGAATGCCGAGAAGCGTGCTACGCCGAGGCGATTGGCAAGTGGCGAACCGAAGGCAGCAAGCCACACCATGTTGAGGATCAGATGGGGGAATCCGCCATGCAGGAAGGCATAAGTCAGCGGGCTGGTGAACGCCCACATTTCGACAGCGTATTGCCCCGAATAGCGAGCCGGAATGAAAGCTGCCCGTACCAGCAAGGCAAAATCCTGGTCGGGGTTAAGAATGTAGACGCGGATGAGATGGATCGCCACGCAAGCAGCAATGACCGCGATGACGATGCCAGGCAGATTGAATATCGGCTCGCGGCGTTGCGGCTCGGCTTCGATGATCTCGTCCGGGTTGTCGCGGGGTGTTGCTGGTTCGCTCATGCGCATCTGATCCGGTTCTGGTCCGGCGTGCGCCAGCCTCGCCCCATCTAGAACAGCCACGACGAAAGCGCAAAAAAAGAAAGCCGCCCAGGGTTGCCCCTGGACGGCTGGTCGAGCCCCCCTGCCCGTCCCCAAATAACTCTTGACTGAAGTGCTGCCGACCGCGCCTGCGCGGCCACTTCATGGAGTGAATTGAACGTGCCACGTCAGACCCGGCACGGCAACGTAAACCCTTTGTTAACCTTAACGATCCCGATCCGTTAACAACTGTTACTGAGACTGGCACGCGTCCTGCTCCGCACCTCATGTAGTCCTCAAGATTGAAGCGATTCTGTCCAGAGATGGCACATCAGGCACAGAAGCGCTCGGAGCGGAGCAATATGAAACAGAAAGGATCGCTGGCACTGTTCCAATATTGGAACCGCCTTCGCGACGGCCGACCCGCGCCCAAACGTACGGAAGTCGAGCCGGCCGAAATAAAGGCCCTGCTTGCAGACACTTTCATCCTCGAACGCGACACCCGTGGCGAAGCGGTCTTCCGCCTCGCCGGCACCCGCCTGTGCGCCACCTTTGGCCGCGAGCTCAAGGGCTTCTCGTTTCCTTCGCTGTGGCGCCAAAAGGACCAGCGGCTGATGGCCCGCCTTGCCTATGGCGTGTTCCAGCAGAAATCGGTTGTCGTCATCAATTTCGAAGGCTTCACCTCGAGCCTGCGCGCGACAACATTCGAGATGCTGCTCTTGCCGCTCGACGGCGGCATTGAGAACCCGCGCAGCCTGGGCGTTCTGTCGAGCGTCGACCGGCCGTTCTGGCTCGGCTCCGACCCGCTCACCGACGCATCGATCGAAAGCGTTCGCGTCGTCGATCCCGATCTTGAGCCGATGTTCCTCAAGAACCGCCCGGCCGTCACGGTACCGTCGCTCGCACCAAGCGACACCGCAGTTTCGGGCGAAGCCAACCCGCTCGATGGCGCGCGTCGCATACGTCATCTGTTCGTTCTTGAGGGTGGGCGCGAAGAATAGCGCAATCGGACCGCTCTCAAGGCCTGCAGCTAGGCGTTTTGTTAACCTCTTTGGCGGTAGTTTTCCGCAATAGCTCCCCGATGCGGTTCGGCGGAGTTTGCAGATATGAGGGTAACATGAGGCCAGCGGCGATTGACTACGCGCCGTCACGGGCGGAGCGGCGCAACTTCCAGCGCGTCCGCGTGAAGATCTATGGCCGCTTCATGCTCGAGGATCGCACCGAGCATGCCGGCCAGGTCGTCGACATGTCGCCCGGCAACGTCGCCTTCCGCACCGACCGTTCGGGCGCTCCCGGCGAAAAAGTCATCGCCTACATCGATCATATCGGCCGCGTTGAGGGCGTCATCACCCGCACCTTGCCGGACGGCTTCGCCATGACCGTGATTGCGTCCGACCGCAAGAAGGACAAGCTCGCCGCGCAGCTGACCTGGCTTGCCAACAAGCACGAACTCGACCTGCCGGAAGATCGCCGCCACGAGCGCGTCGCGCCACGCAACCCGATCAGCGCGCTGCAGCTCATGGATGGCAGGCAATATCCCTGCCGCATCATCGACCTGTCGCTTTCAGGTGCCGCCGTCGAGATCGAGGTCAAGCCGGCGATCGGCGTCCAGGTCACCCTCGGCACCATGCGCGGACAGGTCGTGCGCCATTTCGAAGACGGCGTCGCCATCGAATTCGCCGTCATCCAGCGCCCGGAATCGCTCGACACCGAGTTCAACCGCCCGCGCACCTGACGGCGCCCAACCTTTTCATCAACAAGCACAGCCTGACCTTCACCGAAGGTCAGGCTGCTTGCTTTTGACCCTGCTTCAGCTGGGGCCGGGGCCACATTTCGATGCCGCTGGCGGCACTCCGAAGCGTTGACGGCGCAGCCTGTGGCTTCCGCCGAGCACATCAGAACAAGACGGCACAACTGCCAACAGGTGTTCCATTCCAGCACAGTTGAAAGCTGGACCGCGAGGCCTATGGCATATCCGCGGCACGGATCCTTGATGTCCTCACAGCGCGCCAAGCTCCTTTTCCGGCTGTGGATAAAGTATTTTCAGCCAAACCCAAGCAGCCGGCGCAAAGAAGTGTCTCGCCTTCATTGCCCCGCCGACCTCCTCCGCGATGATCAAACGCGACGACGGCTCAGAACCACCGGCCGCGACTTCTGAAAGCGCCACGTCATTCCGCCTTTGCCAAGCTTTTGCCCGGCAGCCCTGCCGCGAGCAGACAGCCACAACGGCAAGCACACTCGGTCCGATAAAATTGTAATCAAATTTTCCGCAAATTTTATTCTTATTCTATTCTTCGTTTACGCAAGTTCTCTCTTGTTTTTACTCAACATCTACTTCGCAGTTTTGCGTCAAATAAATTCGACCCTGTCATTGTCACCTCAAACGGGGAGACAAGAAAATGAACATGCGTCGGGGATGGCTGCTGCTTCTGGCCACGACAATTCAGGCAGGCGCCATCGGTGCCGCCCTTGCGGCACCTGCCGTCATGCAGACCAACGGCCGCACCACGCAGCCGGTCGGCCACTACGAACTGTGCAAGCGCTCGCCGATCGAGTGCAGCGAAAAGACCGCGAGCAACAAGCCGGTCGAACTGACCCGCAGCCTGTGGAAGGCGATGATCGCCATCAACGACAAGGTCAACACCGCCGTTGCACCACGCACCGACATGGAAATGTGGGGCCAGGAAGAAGTCTGGTCCTACCCTGACAATGGCGCGGGCGATTGCGAGGACTATGCGCTGGAAAAGCGCCGCCAGTTGATGCAGCTCGGCGTGCCTGCCGGCAACCTGCTGATCACGGTTGTGCGTCAGCCCAATGGCGAAGGCCATGCCGTACTGACGGTTCGCACCAGCCTCGGCGAGTACATCCTCGACAATCTCGATACGCGGGTCCTGGCCTGGGACGAGACCGAATACACCTATCTCAAGCGCCAGTCGGAGCGGAATTCGGGCGTCTGGATTGCGATCAACGACGGCCGCGCCGACGCAGTCGCATCGGTTCGCTAGGTGCCGCAGTGTCGCGCGCCCACCAGGGCGCGCGGACAACGCTGCAGCACTTTGAATCGGCGCATGATGCTTTCCGAAAATCGGTTTCGGTTTTCGGGGGTCATGCGCTGGTGAGAAAACCCGGTCGCGTCCCCACCCTCCCCGTCCCCAACGACCGGGTCTAGGAGCCGGCCCAATCCCCGGGCCGGCTCCGCCTTTTTCAGGCAAGCCAAATCGCGTTGCTGATCGCCGCGGCCTCGGCGAAAGGCCTAATCGGCCACCTTCTTCAACCCGCCGGCAAATCGACGCTGGTTGGCGACATAATCGTCGGCCGATTTGCGCAGCCGCTCGGCAGCCGCATCGTCGAGCGTGCGGATCACCTTGGCGGGCGAGCCGACGATCAGTGAATTGTCGGGAAATTCCTTGCCTTCCGTCACCAGCGCACCGGCGCCCACCAGGCAGTTCCTGCCGATCTTCGCCCCATTGAGCACGATCGCGCCCATGCCGATCAGCGAGTTGTCGCCGACCGTGCAGCCATGCAGGATGGCGCGGTGACCGATGGTGCAGCCCTCGCCGATAACAAGCGGAAAGCCCGGGTCGGTGTGCATCACCGTGTGTTCCTGGACATTGCTGCGGGCGCCGATGGTGATCGGCTCGCGGTCGCCGCGGATGGCGGAGCCAAACCAGATGCCGACGTCACGCCCGATCCTGACATCGCCCACCACCGCAGCGTCTGGCGCGATCCAGCTGGTAGAGCGATCCTCGAACTGCGGCTCGACTCCGTCGAGAGCGTAAAGCGGCATCGTCACATCCTTGTCGTTGGCGCGCGCAAACTATGCAGCGCACAGCGACAAGGCAAGCGCGCGCAGTCGCCTTAACGCACCATTAACCATGCGCACGCAATGTCAGTCAGATATCCGGCTCCTGAAGGCATGGAGCAAACGTTACCGGCCCGGCAAAGCTCGATGCGCGAACGCAGTTGCGAGCCGCCGACGCACCTGGAGACATCAGATGAAGCAAGAGGCGACCGAAAGTTCCGGTTTCGACGTCGTCGATTCGGCGCTGGTGATGAAGGTGTTCTATGGCTTTGCGGTGCTTGCGGTGCTCTCGGTGGCGATCAGCCTGGGAGGCCGCTGGTTCGGCCATACCATCGCCATGGCCGGTTACACCGACGAGGTAGCACCACGCGAAATCGTCATCGGCAACGACGTGATTTCCGCCCCGGCGAACATGATCCGCTTCGACAAGGCCCGGCGCGACGGTATTGCCGGGCGCCTCGACCTCTATCTGCGCTGGCCCGAAATGGACGGCTACAGCGAAGCCGCGCGTCCGGCCTTCAACAATCTCGATGGTCAAAAGCGTATCGTTTTCCTCAGTCTCGAACCTCGCATGATGACGCGCGACATGAGCGGACGCCTTGCGCCGATCTACAACGCGCTCACCGTCAAGCCTGGCGTGCCCGGCCCCGAGGGCATGACGCTGTTCGGCTTCACGGAAAATTCCGGCTATCTCAACGAGGTGCTGGCGGTTGCGTCGCGCAGCGGCGAGCCGGCATTCGTTGCCCGCTGCCTCAATGGCGAAGAGGCCGAAGAATCGCTTGCGCCTTGCGAGCGCGACGTCTTCGTTGGCAAGGATCTGAGCCTGACCTACAGGTTTCCGCGCGAGCTTCTGGGAGAGTGGCGTGCGCTGGACCGGGCGGTGATCGCCAAGACGAATGCCATGCTGCACGTGAAGTGACGGCCGCGCGATCCTTGCCGCGCGGCGTCGGGATTGGCCGACAGATCAGGCCAGGTCGATGTCGAGGATCGCCATCGAGAAATTGTAGTCGCCATCGTCTTCATCCTTGAAAACGATGCCGAGGAATTCGTCACCAATATAGACTTCGGCCGAGTCGTCCTTGCGAGGACGCGCCTTGACCTGAAGCGTTGGGTTCTGGAACTGGCGCTTGAAATAGGCGTCGAGTTTTCTGATTTCTTCCGGCTTCAACGGGCTTCTCCGGCTTGTCGTTAAGAGACGCGCTTCTGACACGCCAAGCATGGCCATGTAAAGGCGACGCGCGGTTTACCCCGCGCAAATCGCGCCCGACGCCCATCCAGGCGCCGGCGGCTCCCCGCTTCAGATATCGAAGCTGACGACGTGATCCATCGTCTGCGACGGCAGCAACTGGTCCATCTGGCTCGACGGGCGGTCGCAGCCGGTTTCGCCGACGACGCGCGCCGGAACACCCGCCACCGTCTTGTTGTGCGGCACCGGCGACAGTACCACCGAGCCGGCGGCGATCTTCGAGCAATGGCCGACCTCGATGTTGCCGAGGATCTTGGCGCCGGCGCCGATCAGCACGCCGTAGCGGATCTTGGGATGGCGGTCGCCGCCGGCCTTGCCGGTACCGCCGAGCGTCACGCCATGCAGGATCGAGACGTCGTCCTCGACGACGGCGGTTTCACCGATGACGAGGCCCGTGGCGTGGTCGATGAAGATGCCCTTGCCCATGCGCGCCGCCGGGTTGATGTCGGTCTGGAACACCGAGGACGAGCGGCTCTGCAGATAGAGCGCGAAATCCTTGCGGCCGCGGTTCCACAGCCAGTGCGCCAGGCGGTGCGTCTGGACGGCGTGGAAGCCCTTGAAATACAGCACCGGCATCAGATAGCGGTCGCAGGCCGGATCGCGGTCGTAATAGGCTTGGATGTCGGTGCGAACGGTGTCGCTCCAGTCCGGCCTATCTTCGAGCATGGCGTAGAATGTCTGGCGGATGAGATCAGCGCCAAGATCCTGGTGCGCCAGCCGCTCGGCCAGGCGATGAATCACCGCCTCCTCCAGCGTGTCCTGGTTGAGGATCGTGGCATAGAGAAACGCCGCCAGCAGCGGATCGCCCGCGACCGCGTCCGCCGCTTCGTCGCGCACCGACTTCCAGATCGGATCGACCGGCTTCAGCGAGCCATGGCGCGCAGCGGATATGGTGTTCATCGACGGTCTCCGTTCACTGCCGGCTTGTGCAATCCCGCGCGGGACATATAAGCCAGATGTTAGCACGATTGAACTCAATTTTCCTTAGTGCTCGATCAAGTGGATTTGGTTCGCGGATATTCAAGGCGTCATGGAAACTGAACCCTTGCCGGTCACGACGGCCAATGGCGTCGCGACAGTCGTCATCAACCGGCCGGCGCGCAAGAACGCCATCACCAAGGCGATGTGGGTCGAGCTGGCCAGTCACGTCAACCGGCTATCGTCCGAACCCGGCGTCCGCGTCATCGTCCTGCGCGGTGCCGGCCAGGACTTTTCCGCCGGCGCCGACATCTCCGAGTTCGACACGCTGCGCGGCGATGCCGACAGCGCGCGCGCCTACGAGGCCACCAATTCGGCGGCCTTCGCTGCCCTGCGCAACTGCACCATTCCGGTGATCGCCGCGATCCGCGGCATCTGCTTTGGCGGCGGTCTTGGCCTGGCAGCCGCCTGCGACCTGCGCATCGCCACCCCGGACGCCCTGTTTGCCGTGCCAGCCGCGCGCCTCGGCCTCGCCTATCCTCAGGACGCGATGGGCGACATCGTCTGGGCTGCCGGCCCCCAGATGGCCAGATACCTCACCTACACCGCCGGCCGCATCAATGCGCAGGCAGCGCTTTCGGCCGGCTTCCTGCTCGAAATCGTCGAGGCTTTGCATTTCGACACCCGCGTCGGCGAGATCGCCCGGACAATCGCCGAAAACGCGCCGCTGTCGGTGCGCGCTTCCAAGGCCGCCATCCGCTCCGCTTTGAGCCACGACGCCGGTGAAATCGCTTTCGCCCAGGCCGCCGGCGACGCCACCTTCCTCAGCGACGACTATGCCGAGGGCCGCGCCGCCTTTGCCGGCCGGCGCACACCCGTTTTCAAGGGCAAGTGACATGTTGATCGACGACGCCACCAGGGCGGAACTGACTGCCCTCTATCTCGCCGACGACCGCCACTACCACGGCATCCGCCACATCGAGGCGCTGCTGGCGCTGCTGACGGAGTACCGCGCCGAGTTCGCCGACCCCGACGCGGTCGAGGCCGCGATCTGGTTCCATGACGCCATCTACGACAGCCAGCGCAAGGACAACGAGTCGCTGAGCGCCAGCCTCGCCGCCGACAGGCTCCAGGGCCGCATCGAGGCCGCTCGCCTCGCGCGCATCGTCAAGATGATCGAGGCCACCGCCACCCACGAGGTGCCCGCTTTCGAAGATGTATCAGCGAAGGACGACGCAGCCCTGCTGCTCGACATGGACCTGTCGATTCTCGGCGCATCAGCGAAAACCTTCGACGCCTACGAAGACGCCGTCAGGCGCGAGTATGGCTGGGTCAGCGATGCTGACTGGCGCGCCGGACGGGGCTCGGTGCTACGCAATTTCCTTGCGCGGCCACGCATCTTCCACACCGACATTTTTGCGACGCGCTTCGAGGCCCAGGCCCGGGCGAACATGCAGCGCTCGCTGGCAAAACTGACCGGCTGACGAACATCAGTCCGGAAAGCTCTCCACACGCTGCATATAAGGCTTGAAGCCAGCGCGCCGATAGGTCGATTGTGCACTGGTGTGATCGTTGGTGTCGGTATGCAGCCACACGCGACTTGGCGCTAGCGACCAAATCAAGCGCAGCGAACAGTCGAGCAGGTACGGCCCAAGCCTCCTGCCCTGGAACTGCGGGATGAGCCCGAAATTGGTGAGTTCCACGTCTGCCCCGCCAATTCCAATGAATTCGCAAAGACCTGCTACTTGCCCGTCGACGCGCAGGACATAGACATGGGTCGCACGGTCGCCGAGCAAGGCCTGCAACTCATCCGATGGCATGCGCAGCCGATGGTCCCATTGCAGCGGTTCGCCGATTGCTCGATAGAGCGTGAGATAGTCGGGTCGGTCGGGATGCTCCCTTGAAACCCGCGCATCAGGTGCCGGAGCCGGAAACGGCTCTCCAACGGGCGCTTCCGTCATCTCCATGTAGGTGACAAGAAGATCGACCATCTCGCTCAGATCGGATGCTCGGCCAGAAACTCGAGCACGCGTTTCTTGAATGTCCTGTCGCCGACGGCGAGCATGTGGTCGCGGCCTTCGATGTCGAAGCTCTCGCCATGCGGCATCAAGCGCGCGAGTTCGTGGGGCGAACCGGCGATATCGTCTTTTGTGCCGACGCCAACCAGGGCCGGCTGCATGATCCGCCTGATATCGCTGTCGGTCACCAGTTCGCGCGAGGTGGAAATGCAGGCGGCAAGCGCCCGCCTGTCGCTGCGGGTCTGGTCGGCGAAGGCACGGAACATCTTTGCTCGCGGCTGCGTAATCGTCGCGGGATCTTCGGCCAGCAGCGCCGCAGCGATCGGATCCCAGTCGCCGACACCGTCGACCATGCCAATGCCGAGCCCGCCGAACACCAGCGTCGCCACCCTCTCGGGAGCTTCAAGCGCCATGAATGCCGAGACGCGCGCGCCCATCGAGTAACCCATGACATGGGCCCGTTCGATGCCGAGATGGTCGAGCAAGGCAACCGCATCACCAGCCATCTTGCGCGGCGTGTAGTCGGCCTCGTCATAACTCTTGGTCGAGCCGCCATGGCCGCGGTGGTCGAAGGCGATGGCGCGATATCCCGCTTCGGTCAGCGTCTTGAACCAGCCCGGCGACACCCAGTTGACGAAATGGCTGGAGGCAAAGCCATGGATCATCAGGACCGGCTCGCCGCTGCCCGCGCCCGCCGGCGGCAGGTCGAGGTAGGCCAGGTCGAAACCTTGATGGGAAAAATGCTCGATAGCCATCGTCGCTCCGAAGTCTTTGGCCGAGGTCTCGCCTCAGCCTGGATTGCCGGAAGCCGCCGCGATCGCGCGGTGCCTGAGCATGACGCCGTCGGCGATGCCGGTTCTGGCCGCCGTCCCCGCCTTGAGTTCGAGCACGAAGCGCGCCGGCTCGTCAGGCGCGATGACGGCCTCGGAAAACGGCGTTCCCGGCAACACATCGAGCACCTTGCCCTCGGGACCGATAAAGACCAGGTCGAGCGGCAGCGGGGTGTTCTTCATCCAGAATCCGACCGGCTGGGTCTGCTCGAACACGAACAGCATGCCCTGGTCGTCGGCAAGGTCCTTGCGGAACATCAGCCCCATCGAGCGTTCGCCCGGCTCGTCGGCGATCTCGATGCGGAAGGACACATCGCCCTTGGCGGTCGCCGCGATCAGCGGCTCGGCATCGACCGGCAGGGCCATCGCCTGCTGGGCGATAACCGGCCCGGTCAAGGCAAGCGAAACGACAAAAGCCGGCGCCGCAAGCATTGCGGCACCGAGCGCTCCGGCCATCAACGATTTACGTGTAATCATCAAATCCATCTTCGGGGCGCGTTCGCGTTTCTGGTCAGGCCGAGCCGAAAATGGTGGATTTCGAGAACCGGAGCGGAGCGGACATTGAGTCCGAAAGCACCGGAAGCGCAGAAAGCCGCCATTTGCAGGCCGGCCTCACCTGAAACCTAGTGCGAAACCGGCAAGGTCCCTAGATCGGGGTGAATTTCGGCAGCCATAAGGCCCTTGTCGCCCTTGCCGAAACGAACCAGCACCACTTGCCCCGGCCGAAGCTCGGTGACGCCGAAGCGGCGCAGCGTTTCCATATGGACAAAAATGTCCTCGGTGCCTTCGCCACGCGTCAGGAAGCCAAAGCCCTTGGTGCGGTTGAACCACTTGACCAGCGCGCGCTCAAGCCCGCTTTCGGGCGTGACCGAGACATGGGTGCGCTGCTCCTGCATTTCGGCGGGATGCACGGCGGTCGAATTGTCGATGGAGAGCACCCGGAAGGCCTGCAGGCCACGGTCGCCCTGCTTGACCAGGCAAACGACGCGGGCACCTTCGAGTGCCGTCTGGAAGCCGTCGCGGCGCAGGCAGGTCACATGCAGCAGCACGTCGCTGCCAATGCCGTTGTCGGGAAGAATGAAGCCGTAGCCCTTGGCCACGTCGAACCACTTGATGGCGCCTGAAAGCTCGACCAGACCGACGCCGTCGGTGCTGTCGTCAAGCTCGAAAGCGTCACGGCCAGTGCCGTTCTGCACCACGAGAGAGGCCTTTTCCCCCATCAGAACGCCCCCTTTCCTTGCAAACGCCATTACTGATTCTTGAGATAAGATTAACACTTCCGTTTTGGTCTTACGCAAGGGCCGACCGGCCATTTTTCGACTTGCCCCCCGGATAGACACAAGCTTCGCGCCAGTTCCGCAGAAAACGTGACGCCACGGTTGCCGAGTGTGCCGGCCCCGCCCTATGTATCGCCCGAACCTCAACCCAAGGAACAGCGATGCGCTATCTGCACACCATGGTCCGCGTCAAAGACATCGACGCCTCACTGGACTTCTACTGCAACAAGTTCGGCATGAAGGAGGTCCGTCGTTCCACCAACGAAAAGGGCCGCTACACGCTGATCTTCCTCGCCGCCTCGGAGGATGAAGGCACGGGTGCCGCGTCGCAGGCGCCGTTGCTCGAACTGACCTTCAACTGGGACACGGAAGACTATCAGGGCGGCCGCAATTTCGGCCACCTCGCCTATGAGGTCGACGACATCTACGCCACCTGCCAGGACCTGATGAACAAGGGCGTCACCATCAACCGCCCGCCGCGCGACGGCAACATGGCCTTCATCAAGTCGCCCGACGGCATCTCGATCGAGCTGCTCCAGAAGGGCGAGCGCAAGGCGCCGGCGGAACCCTGGCTGTCGATGCCGAACACCGGCAGCTGGTAGTCTCATCGGCCCGAAACCGGGATCGGTTTCGGAAAGCATGATACGCGGGCAAAAAGCCCTCAGGCCTTTCGGGCCATCTCAAGCAAAGTCAGCACGGTGCGCCAGTTGCGCATCGTGCCCGGCACCTTGAGGGTGCGCGGCATCACTTCGGCGAACTTCGATTTACCCAGGCCGTCGGGCGCGTGAAGATAAAGCACGTCGCCCTTGACCTCGAAGCTTTCAGGGCCGGAGCAACGCTCCGCCAGCCGCGCGATCTCTTCCGCGGTCGGCGCTCGCTCCAGCGCACTCGCATGCAGCTTGGTCGGATTGTCGGCCACTTCGGGATAGGGATTGTTCGCCACCAGCGCCTCAAGCCAGCCGAGGTCGCGCACCATGATGCGCGAACGAAAGCCCCAGCGCTTCTCGAATGCCGACTCGATCGTTGCGGTCAGTGCTGCGGCATCGCCAGCCTCGGCCTTGAACACCACATTGCCGCTCTGGATGTATGTCGCGACATCGGCAAAGCCGAGTTCGTCGAAGGACTCCTTCAGCTCAGCCATCTTGACGATGCGATTGCCACCAACATTGATGCCGGAAAACAGCGCAACGAACACGCTCATATGATGAAGCCGCCCAGCGTCTCGTTGTCGGTGATGTCCTGGTACTGAACGCCCTCGACATCGAAGCGCGCCTTGAGCAGGTCGAAGTTGCGCCGGTCCTTGGTCTCGATGCCGATCAGCACCGAGCCGAAGTTGCGCGCCGACTTCTTGAGATACTCAAAGCGCGTGATGTCGTCGTCCGGGCCCATGAGCTCGAGGAAGTCGCGCAGCGCGCCCGGCCGCTGCGGAAAGCGAATGATGAAGTACTTCTTCAGCCCCTCGAAGCGCAGCGCCCGCTCCTTGACATCAGGCAGGCGCTCGAAGTCGAAATTGCCACCCGACACCACCGCCACCACGGTCTTGCCCTTGAGCTCCTTCTTCGAGAAATCCTTGAGCGCGTCGATCGCCAGCGCGCCGGCGGGTTCCAGCACCACGCCCTCGACATTGAGCATCTCGATCATTGTCGCGCACAGCCGGTTCTCCGGCACCAGCTTGACGGTCTCGGGCGCGAATTCCTTGAGCAGGCGCAGCGGCTCGCGCCCGATCTCGGCGACGGCCGCGCCATCGACGAAATTGTCGACCTTGGCGAGCTTCACGCGCTTGCCGGTGGCCAGGCTGTCGCGCAGGCTCGGCGCACCTGCAGGTTCGCAGAACACGAAGCGCGGTGCCGCGCCCGTCTCGGCAAAGTAGCGCGTCACACCGGCCGACAGTCCGCCGCCGCCAACCGGCAAAAGCACGATGTCGGGCATCCGCCCGTTCGGCATCTGGGCGGCGATCTCGAGGGCGACCGTCGCCTGGCCCTCGATGATGTCCTTGTGGTCGAAGGGCGGCACCATGTGGCCACCGGAGCTTTCGGCGAATTCGATTGCGGCGCGATAACAATCGTCGAAGAAGTCTCCGACCAGCTTGATCTCGACGAACTCGCCGCCGAACAGCCTGGTCTTGTCGATCTTCTGCTGCGGCGTGGTGACAGGCATGAACACCACGCCCTTCTTGCCGAAATGGCGGCAGACGAAGGCAAAACCCTGGGCGTGGTTGCCGGCCGAGGCACAGACGAACAGCTCGGCCTCGTTGCCGGCGGCAAGGGTCTTGCGGAAGAAGTTCAACGCGCCGCGAATCTTGTAGGAGCGTACCGGCGTCAGGTCTTCGCGCTTCAGGAGCACGCGCGCGCCAGTCTTGCGGGAGAGATAGTCGTTCTCCTGCAGCGGTGTCTCAGGAAACAGTTGCCTCACCGCCTCGGCTGCCAGCGAAACCCTTTCGGCAAAACTGGTCATGGCTTGGGCACTCCTGAAATCGACCGGGCAAATGCTGTGGCCCGCGTCCCCGCGCTATTGCATATTCGGCGCGGCGAAGCCACTGTCCGGCTCCTGCCGTCAGGTTCAAACCGGCTCATTGGCTCGCCGCGATAGATTTGGGGATACGTCTCGGTGAACAGAATTGCCGTCCGCGCCGCGATCCATGTCGCGGCCGTCTTTGCCATCTACCTGTCCGTAGCGATGCTCATTCCGGCGGCGGTCGACCTCTATTACGGCAACGACGACTGGCGTTCGTTCGCCTTCACTGCACTGTTCATGGGTGGGCTTTCGCTGGCGATCGCGCTCGCCACCCAAGGGCGCGTGCCTCCGGCCAACACCCGCTTCGGCTTTCTTCTGGTCAATTTCCTCTGGATCACGCTGGCGATCGCCGGTGCGGTGCCATTCATGACCTCGTCACTCGGTTTAAGCGTGACCGATTCCATCTTCGAATCGGTGTCGGGCGTCACCACGACAGGCTCCACCGTCATCAACGGCCTCGACAGCGCGCCGCCCGGCATCCTCCTCTGGCGCTCGCTGCTCAGCTTCATGGGCGGCCTCGGCGTCATCGCGCTCGGCCTGTTTTTGCTGCCGTTCCTCAACATCGGCGGCGTGTCCTACTTCAAGATCGAATCCTCCGATATCGAGGACCGTCCGTTCGAACGCTTCCAGACCTTCACGGTCTCGCTGATCGGCATCTACACGGTGCTTGTCGTCGCCTGCACCATCTCCTATGTCGCCGCCGGCATGGACGGCTTCCACGCGATCAACCATGCGATGTCGACTGTGGCGACCGGCGGCTTCTCCACACACGACACCTCGTTCCTGCGCTATGCCGACAATCCCGCCATCCTTTGGACCGGTATCGTCTTCATGTTCATCGGCGGACTGCCGTTTTCGATCATGATCCTGTTTGCCGTGCGCGGGCGACTCGATGCGCTGCGCGACCCGCAGATCCGCGTCTATGCCGGCTACTGCATCGTCTTCGCCGTCGCGGTCGCCATCTATCTGCGCGTCAACATGGGCATGCCGTTCTTCAACGCCCTGACCCATTCGACCTTCAACCTGATGTCGATCATCACCACAGCCGGCTTTGCCAGCGACGACTACAATCAGTGGGGGCCATTCGCCATTGGCTGCATCTTCGTCGCCACTTTCCTCGGCGGCTGCTCCGGCTCGACCACCGGCGGCATCAAGGCCTACCGCTTCCTCATCCTGTTCGAACTCCTGTCGAACGGTCTGCGCCGGCTGATCTACCCCAACACCGTCATACCGGTGCGTTATGGCGACCGCACCGTCGCCCCCGAGATGCAGAGTGCGGTCGTGCTGTTCATCGCCTCCTTCATGGTGCTGTGGGCGATCACCATCGTGCTGCTGAGTGCCACCGGCCTCGACTTCATCACCGCGGTCACCGGTTCGCTGACGTCGCTGACCAATGTCGGGCCTGGCCTCGGGCCGATCATCGGCCCGGTTGGCAACTTCTCGTCGCTGCCCGATGCCGCCAAGTGGATCTGCTCGGCGGCGATGCTGCTCGGACGCCTCGAAATCCTCGCCGTGCTGGTGATCTTCACGCCAACTTTCTGGGGTCGCTAAATCAGTGAGCTGGAATGCGGAAGCCCTTGTTTCCGCCACAATTTCGGCAATCCGGCAACACCCGGCAAGGGATGTCTTGCCAAGCTGTTCTTTTCGGCTGGACGGGACTTACTTCCGCCACTATCAGGCCGTCCCGAGGGTGGCACGCTGAACGCCTTGCCCGTCAGAGAGATCATCAAAAGTGTCGCCGTCCAAGTATTGCATCGCCATCGCCGCCCTCCTGTTGTCCGGTTGCATCGGGCAGCCGTCCGGCGCGCTTTTGACCGGCGCGGTCGTCAACGTCCCCGTCTCGGAGATCGCCGGCAACCATGCGATCTTCGTCGCCTCAACGCGCCAGCATGCGGCCGACGACAAGCAGGTGTTCGATCGCGACCGCTCGGCGACGCTCAACTTTGCGCGTGTCGACGTGACCGTGCCGAAGGTCCACAAGACCGGCCAGATCGAGCTGCGCGACCGCAAGGACCCCGATCCGACCAAGTACTTCACCGCCACCAACGCGGTCGGCTACCAGACCCAGCCCGAGTTCTCCAAGGCGCTGAGCGCCGATATCGCCGCGCGCGGCGGCCGCGCCATGCTGTTCGTGCACGGCTACAACACATCCTTCGACGCCGGCGTCTATCGCGCCACCCAGATCGCGCATGACTCGGGCTACACCGGCACGCCGGTGCTGTTTTCCTGGGCCTCCGGCGGCAACACCACCGACTATGTCTATGACAGGGAAAGTGCCGCAGCCGCCCGCGACCAGCTTGAGGTGAGTTTGCGCATGCTCGCCCAGTCGGGCGCGCGCCGCATCGACATCGTCGCGCATTCCATGGGCACGTGGGTGACCATGGAAGCGCTGCGGCAGCTGGCGCTGACCGGCGACCGCGACCTCGGCGGCAAGCTCGGCGACGTGGTGCTCGCCTCGCCCGACATTGATGTCGACGTGTTCAAGAGCCAGATGCGCCGCTACGGCAAGCCGACCAAGCCGTTCTTCCTGATGACCTCGGGCGACGACCGCGCGCTCAAGCTTTCGGGCCTGCTCGCTGGCTCCAAGCCGCGCCTCGGCGACTACAAGAACGCCGGCGACCTCGCCGAATACGGCGTGATCGTCGTCGACCTGTCCGACGCCAAGAGCGGCGACTCGTTCAACCACACCAAGTTCGCCGACAACCCGCAAATGGTGAAGCTGCTCGGCCAGCGCCTGCGCGCCGATGACGGCTTTGCCAGCGACCGCGAGGTCACCGACCGCATCAACATGCTCGGCGGGCTGCAGTAGGATTTGGCGCTACGCCGACGACCCCTCCCCCTTGTGGGGAGGGAAACCGCGCTGCCTCGTCAGAGAAACAGGTCGACCTTCTCGAAAGTCGTCACGTCGACCAGCCCGACATCGGAAATCCTGAGTTCCGGAATGACCACCAGCGCCAGCAGCGAATGCTGCATGTAGGCGTTGTTGAGGCTGCAGCCCATGTCGCGCATCGCCTGGACCAGTCTGTCGGCCTTGGCGGCAACGATTTCGGCGCGCTCGTCCGACATCAGGCCGGCGATCGGCATCTCGACAAGCGCCAGTTCCTTGCCTTCGGAGAACAGCACCACGCCGCCCCCCACCTGCCCGAGCCGGTTGGCAGCCAGCGCCATGTCGGCCTTGTTGGTGCCGACCACGATCATGTGGTGGCTGTCATGCGCAACCGTCGAGGCGAGCGCACAGTCCTTCATGTAGCCGAAGCCTGACACAAAGGCGTTGGTCACCGCGCCGGTGGCGCGATGACGCTCGACGAGTGCGATCTGGCAGACGTCGTTGCGGCGATCCATCGCCACCAACCCGTCCTCGACGGCAAGATCGGCCTCCAGCGCGCGTGTCGGCGCCTGGTTCTCGATGACACCGATCACCCGCACCCGGACCTCGTTGGCGCCTTCCGGTGCCTTGATGTCGAAATCGACGGCCTTGAGCTTCTTGCCCAGCTTCACCGTCTTCTTGGCGTCGGCCGGATAGGGATACGCGGGAATATCGATGTCGAGCTTGCCGGCCCTGGCGACACGCACGCCGCGCGCGTAGACCTCGTCGATCTTGAGTTCGGCCAGATCCGAGACGATCAGCACGTCTGCAAGCCGGCCCGGCGTGATCGAGCCCAGCTCGCGCTCGAGGCGGAAATGCTGGGCGGTGTTGATCGTTGCCATCTGGATCGCCGTCACCGGCTTCAGGCCCTGCTGGATGGCGTGGCGCACGACCCGATCCATATGCCCCTCATGCACCAGCGTGCCCGAATGGCTGTCGTCGGTGCACAGGATGAAGCTGCGCGGGTCGATGCCCTGCTCGGTCACCGCCTTGATCTGGCTTGCGACATCGTACCAGGCCGAGCCAAGCCGCAGCATCGCCTTCATGCCCTGCCGCACCCGCGCGATGGCGTCCTCGGCGCGCGTACCCTCGTGGTCATCCTCCGGACCGCCTGCGACATAACCGTGGAACGGCAGGCCAAGATCGCGTGAGGCATAATGGCCGCCCACGGTCTTGCCGGCTTTCACGGTCTCGGCAATCTCGCCCGACATGACAGGATTGTTGGCGGCGACGCCGGGAAAGTTCATCACCTCGCCCAGGCCGATGATGTTCTCCCAGGTCATCGCCTCGGCAACGTCCTCGACGGTCAGCGCCGCACCCGCATTCTCGAGCCCCGGAGCCGAAGGCACGCAGGACGGCATCTGCACATGCACGTTGATCGGCATGGCAAGAGCTTCGTCATGCATCAGACGCACGCCCGGCAGTCCGAGCACATTCGCGATTTCGTGCGGGTCGATGAACATCGAGGTCGTGCCGTGCGGGATCACGGCGCGGCAGAACTCGGTCACCGTCACCATGCCGCTTTCGACATGCATATGCGCGTCGCACAGGCCGGGCACGAGGTAGCGCCCGCCGGCATCGACAACCTTGGTGCCCTGGCCGATCGCGTGGCTGGCGTTCGGCCCGCAATAGGCGAAGCGTCCGGCGACGATGGCAACGTCCGTGCCCGGGATGATCTCGCCCGAATGCACATTCACCCAGCGGCCGTTGCGGATGACGAGATCGGCCGGCTTGCGGCCCATGGCAACGTCGACGAGAAGCGGCGCGCTCTCGGTCCAGGGGCGAGGCTTGGCGAAGGGCGACGTATTGGGCATGCTGGGAATCCTGTCTGCTTTGCCCGACTGTAACGAAAGCCGGGCCGGAAAACAGGGCCTTGGTTGTTTGAGCACAGCCGACCGCTATACTCGGCGGCATCAAACAGGTTCGGGCGCATCGATGCCGCAGTTTTTCGAAGGACGACGTTGGCTATGGCCCGGCATCGCGGTCGCGGTGCTGGCCGCGGCGATCGCCTTTTTCGGTGGCGCCTTCGCCAATCGCGTCTATCTCGACGAGGCGGCGGCGCGCGGCCAGACCACGCTCAGGCTCGCCGTGGCAGCGCTTGCCGGCCAGATGAACCGCTTCGAGCCCTTGCCCGAACTTATCGCCGACCACGACGACATCAAGGAACTGGTCAGCGATCCGGACAATCCGGTGCTGCGCGCGCGCGCCAACGATTACCTCAAGGAAATCAATGCGCTGCTGAAGTCTTCCGACATTTACGTTTTGATTCCCGGCGGCGACACGATCGCAGCCTCCAACCATGACCTGCCGATCAGCTTTGTCGGCGAGAACTTCTCCTACCGGCCCTACTACCAGGATGCCATCCGCGGCAATCTCGGGCGCTTCTTCGCACTCGGCACGACCTCGCTCAAGCGTGGCTACTATTTCTCCTCGCCGATCCGCGTCGGCATGGAGATTCGCGGCGTGGTCGTCTTCAAGGTCGACATCGACGCCATCGAAGCATCGTGGAAGGGCGGCGACCTCGAAATCATCGTCACCGACCCCGAAGGCATCATCTTCATGAGCGGCCGTCCCGACTGGCTCTACGCCAGCCTCACGCCGCTGACCGATGAGCGGCGCGCCCGCACCGAGACCTCGCGCCGCTATGCCGATGCCATGCTGCGCGAACTGCCGGTGACACGAAGCGCCGCTGAGGACGGCCAGCCGTTGCTGCGCATCACCGAGGACGGCAAGTCGCGCGAGTTCCTCGAACTGGCCGAAGAGATGCCCGAGGCGCGCTGGACAGTACGCGTCCTGGCGGACACCGCATCGGCCCATGCGCAGGCGCTGACCGCGGTCATCTCGGCGCTGCTGGCGCTCGGCCTCGCCGCGCTCGGCGGCGCCATCGTCCTGCAGCGCCGCGCCCGCCTTGCCGAACGCATGCAGATGCAGCAGAGCGCGCAAGTCGAACTCGAACGCCGGGTCGATGAGCGCACCGCCGACCTCGCTCTGGTCAACAGCCGGCTGGAAACCGAGGTCGCCGAGCGCCGCACCGCCGAGCAGCAGTTGCGCCAGACCCAGGCCGACCTGATCCAGGCCGGCAAGCTCGCCGCCCTTGGCCAGATGTCGGCAGCACTGTCGCACGAGTTCAACCAGCCGCTCGCCGCGGTGAAGACCTATGCCGAAAACGCGGCGACGCTGATCGACCGCGACCGCGTCGCCGAGGCCCGCGACAATGTCTCGCGCATCTCCAGCCTCGCCGACCGCATGGCCTCGATCAGCCGGCACCTCAGGAACTTCGCGCGCAAGCCAAACGAGAAGCTCGGAGCGATCGACCTTGCCGAGGTGGTGCACGATACCCAGGAAATCGTCGCCTGGCGGCTCAAGGCGGCGGACGCCGCGCTGGTCGTCGACCTCGGCCCGGCCCCGCTTGCGGTCAAGGCCGGCTCGGTGCGGCTGCAGCAGGTGCTGGTCAACATCATCACCAACGCCGCCGACGCCGTTGAAGGCCTGCCCGACCGGCGCATCGAGCTTGCCGCGCGGCGCAAGGGCTCCAAGGTCACCATATCAGTCCGCGACCATGGCCCCGGCGTACCGGCGGCGATCGCCGAGCGTATCTTCGATCCATTCTTCTCGACCAAGGGCGTCGGCAAGGGGCTAGGCCTCGGGCTTTCCATTTCCTATAATATCGTCAAGGACTTCGGCGGAAGTCTTGGTATCTTGAATCACCCGGAAGGCGGCGCCTTGTTCACCATCGAGCTCGATGCGGCACGTGCTACGGTGCGCGAGGCGGCGGAATGAAGCCGCCAATCGTTCTTCTTGTCGATGACGAGGACGAACTCAGGCGCTCGACCGCCCAGTCGCTCGACCTTGCCGGCTTCACGGTCGAGGACGCCTCCTCGGCCGAGCGCGCGCTCGACTTCATCACCCAGGGCTTCAACGGGGTCGTCATCACCGACGTGCGCATGCCCGGCATGGACGGCATGACGCTGATGGGCCGCATACGCGAGATCGACGCCGACATACCCGTGATTCTGGTGACAGGGCATGGCGACGTCCAGCTCGCTGTCCGCGCCATGCGCGAAGGCGCATACGACTTCCTGGAAAAGCCCTTCGTCACCCAGCATCTCACCGAAATGGCGGCGCGTGCCATCGATCGGCGCAACCTGGTTTTGGAAAACCGCGAGTTGCGCGCAGTCGCCGGCAAGCGCGACGACATCGAGGCGCGACTGCCCGGCCGCAGCCAGACGATGGTCGACCTGCGCTACAAGCTGCGGGCGGTTGCCGCCACCGATGCCGACGTGCTGATCATCGGCGACACCGGCACCGGCAAGGAAGTCATCGCGCGCGCCCTGCACGACATCAGCGGACGCGCGACGAAACCCTTCGTCGCCATCAACTGCGCCGCCCTGCCCGAAACCTTGATCGAGAGCGAGCTGTTCGGCCATGAGGCCGGCGCCTTTGCCGGCGCGCTGAGGCCCCGCTTCGGCAAGTTCGAGCATGCGCGCGGCGGCACGGTGCTGCTCGACGAAATCGGCTCGATGCCGGCCGACCTGCAGGCCAAGCTGCTGCGCGTCATCCAGGAGCGTGTGATCACCCGCCTCGGCTCCAACGAGCCGATCGCGCTCGACGTTCGCTTCATCGCCACCAGCAAGGTCGACCTCGACGCCGAGGCAGCCGCCGGCCGCTTTCGCGCCGATCTGCTCTACAGGCTCAATGTGGTGACGCTGCGCATGCCGGCATTGTCGGCGCGGCGCGAGGACGTGCCTCTGCTTTTCCTGCAGCTTGCACGCGAGGCCGCGGCCCGCTATCGGCGCGACGACGTCGAGGTGCCGCCCCAGGCCATAGCCGAGGTTGCCCGCCGCGACTGGCCGGGCAATGTGCGCGAACTGCGCAACGCCGCGGACCGCTTCGTGCTCGGCCTCGGACTGCAGTTGCCCGACGCTTCGACGGAGATCAACGGCAGCGCCGACCGCCTCGCCGACCGTGTCGCGGACTTCGAGAAGAACGCGATCTCGGCAGCATTGCTCGCCCATGGCGGCAGCCTCAAGCCGGTCTACGAGCAGCTCGGAATCTCGCGCAAGACGCTCTACGAAAAGATGCAACGCTACGGCCTCGACAAGAATCGCCTGGGTGCTTCCGAGACCGCCGACGACTGACAAGCCAGCGTGATGTGTGGAAATGCACACACCACAGTGCCGCAATGTTACCTTTTCCACCCATCGCCAAACCGTTAGGCGAAATTAACCGCCGGCACGGCTTTGCGTGCATTGCGCAACCTGCGCCACGCCGATCCTATTCGTCCATCCACCGCCGGCGCAGGGAGGCACCAGGCGCGGGTGGAAAGACAAAACACATCTGGGAGGATTTCATGAAGAGACTGCTCGCCTCGCTGACGGCTGCCGCAACGCTTGCCGTGTTCCCGCTCGCCGCCAACGCGCAGACCTATCCCGAGCGGACCATTACGGTCGTCGTGCCGTTCGCCGCCGGCGGCCCGACCGACACCGTCACCCGTCTCGTCGCTGAATCGATGTCCAAGGACCTCGGCCAGCAGGTCATCGTCGAAAACGTCGGCGGTGCCGGCGGCACGCTCGGTGCAGGCCGCGTCGCTGCCGCCGATCCGGATGGCTACACGCTGCTTCTCCACCACATCGGCATGGCCACCAGCGCCACGCTGTACCGCAAGCTCGCCTATGACACGCTGAACGCCTTTGAATATGTCGGCCTGGTCACCGAAGTGCCGATGACCATCGTCGCCAAGAAGGACCTTGCGCCGACCGACCTCAAGGGCCTGGTCGAATACGCCAAGGCCAACAAGGACACCGTCACCGTCGCCAATGCCGGCATTGGCGCCGCCTCGCATCTGTGCGGCATGCTGTTCATGAGCGCCATCGGCACGCCTTTGGTCACCGTTCCCTACAAGGGCACAGGCCCTGCCATGACCGACCTGCTCGGCGGCCAGGTCGACATCATGTGCGACCAGACCACCAACACCACCAAGCAGATCCAGGGCGGCACCATCAAGGCCTACGCGGTCACCTCGCCGGCCCGCCTGCCCGTGCTGCCCGACGTTCCGACCACCAAGGAAGGCGGTCTTGACGGCATGGAAGTCGGCATCTGGCACGGCGTCTACGCGCCCAAGGGCACCCCTGCCGAGGTGACCGAGCGCCTGTCCAAGTCGCTGCAGATCGCCCTCAAGGACCCCAACGTCGTTGCCCGCTTCGCTGAACTCGGCACCATCCCGTCGCCGGAAGCCGACGCCACGCCGGCAGCGCTCAAGGCCAAGCTCGAAGGCGAGATCGCGCGCTGGAAGCCGATCATCGAGGCCGCCGGCCAGTTCGCCGACTAAGCCGCCTCGCCTGCAGCGGAAGTCGGTCGTGCAAAGTGCCGCCCCTCATCCGCCTGCCGGCACCTTCTCCCCGCAAACGGGGAGAAGGCAGACTGCCGCAGCCTCTTGCCCATAGCCACCGTCGCGGAAGCGGCGGTTGGTGCAGTTCCCTTGTCCCCGTCACCATACGGGGACAAGGTGCAGGCAGAGGATGAGGGGCAGCGCAACGCAGCCATCGACATCAGGCACCAGCAGAGGGCCTTCCCATGAAAAACCTCGCCATCGATCCCACCAACGGTGCCTGTGGAGCGATCTTCGCCGCCACTGGCGCTTTCTTCGCCATCCAGTCGCTCAGCCTTGACCTCGGCACCACCTTCCGCATGGGACCGGGCTATTTTCCACTCGCCCTCGCTTTGGTGCTGATCCTGCTCGGGCTCATCGTCATCGTCCAGGCGACAAAGGTGGCGGGTGAGCCGCTCGGCCCGATCGCCTGGCGCGGCATGGCGTTCATCCTGCCGGCGCCGGTCTTTTTCGGCCTCACCGTGCGCGGCCTCGGCTTTGTGCCGTCGATCTTCCTGACCTGCCTGATCGCCGCCTTCGCCTCGACCCGGATGAAGCCCCTGGCCGCAATCATCCTCGCCGCCGGCGTGACGCTGTTTTCGGTGATCGTGTTCAGCTATGCGCTGGGCCTGCCGTTCCAGCGCTTCGGCCCCTGGCTGCCGTTCTGAGGGGGATGAGATGGAACTCTTCGACAATCTCGCACTCGGCTTTTCCACCGCAACGACGTTCGCCAATCTGGGCTTTTGCCTGATCGGCGTGCTGCTCGGCACGCTGATCGGCGTGCTGCCCGGCATCGGTGCCACCGCCACCATCGCCATGCTGTTGCCGATCACCTTCCAGATCGGCGATCCGGTGTCCTCGCTGATCATGCTCGCCGGCATCTATTACGGCGCCCAGTATGGCGGCTCGACCACCGCCATCCTGATCAACATGCCGGGCGAATCCTCGTCCGCCGTGACCGCCATCGACGGCTACCAGATGGCCCGCAAGGGCCGTGCCGGAGCGGCACTCGCCATCGCTGCCATCGGCTCGTTCTTCGCCGGCACGGTTTCGACCTTCCTGGTCGCGATCTTCGCCCCGCCGCTGACGGCAATCGCCTTGCAGTTCGGTGCCGCCGAATACTTCTCGCTGATGGTCGTCGGCCTTGTCTCGTCCATCGCACTCGCCCACGGCTCGATCGTCAAGGCGCTGGCGATGGTCGTTCTCGGCCTGCTGCTCGGCCTCGTCGGCACCGACATCTACACCGGCACGCCGCGCTTCACCCTTGGCATCCGCGAATATGCCGACGGGCTCAACTTCGTCGCGGTCGCCGTCGGCGTCTTCGGCATCGCCGAGATCCTGCGCAACCTCGAAAGCGAAAAGACCCGCGAGGTGCTGATGGCCAAGGTTTCGGGCCTGTTGCCGACACGCCAGGACTTCCGCGAGATGGCAGCGCCGATCCTGCGCGGCACGGCGATCGGCTCGGCGCTCGGCATCCTGCCCGGCGGCGGCGCGATCCTCGCGGCGTTTGCCTCCTATACGGTGGAGAAGCGCGTCTCCAAGCACCCGGAAGAATTCGGCAAGGGTGCCGTCGCCGGTGTCGCCGGCCCTGAATCGGCCAACAATGCCGGTGCCCAGACCTCGTTCATCCCGATGCTGACGCTCGGCATCCCAGCCAACCCTGTGATGGCGCTGATGATCGGCGCGATGATCATCCAGGGCATCGTGCCTGGCCCCAACGTCGCGACCGAACAGCCGGCGCTGTTCTGGGGCATCATCGCCTCGATGTGGATCGGCAATTTGATGCTGATCATCCTCAACCTGCCGCTCATCGGCCTGTGGGTGAAGCTGCTGACGGTGCCCTACTACGTGCTGTTTCCGATCATCATGGCGTTTTGCGCCATCGGCGTTTACAGCGTCAACACCAACGTCTTCGACCTCTATGCCGTCGCCTTCTTCGGCTTCATCGGCTACGTGCTGGTCAAGCTGCGTTGCGAGCCGGCGCCGCTGCTGCTCGGCTTCGTGCTCGGGCCGCTGCTCGAGGAAAACCTGCGCCGCGCCATGATCCTGTCGCGCGGCGACCCGACCACCTTCGTCACCCGCCCGATCAGCGCCATCCTCCTGGCACTGGCCGCGGGCGTGCTGATCGTCGTCCTGCTGCCCGCAGTGCGCAAGAAGCGCGACGAGGTCTTCGTCGAAGAAGAAGGTTGACCTTGAGCCAACAACTCCTGGCAAAACCAGCGGGCGGATTTTCCGCCCGTTGACTTTTCCAGCGCCAAGGCAGTCACTTGGTCCGCTCAAAACAAGCGGAGGCGGGCATGCGTGCTTTCTGGACTGCTGTAGTTCTTGCGTTCGTGTCACTGCTTTCGGTCGGCGCGGCTACTGCCGAAGAACGCTGGCAGACCTTACCCGAACCTGCGGCAATGCCCGCGCCGGCCGAGACCGGCTACGCCAAGGTCAACGGCATCGACATGTATTATGCCGTCTACGGCTCCGGCGACCCGGTACTGCTGATCCATGGTGGCCTCGGCCATGCCGACATCTGGGCCTCCCAGGTCGCCGAATTCGCCAAGACCCACAAGGTGATCGTCGCCGACAGCCGCGGCCATGGCCGTTCGAGCCGCACCACCGATCCCTTCGGCTATGAATTAATGGCATCCGACTATCTGGCGCTGCTCGATCATCTCAAGGTCGACAAGACCGCGATCGTCGGCTGGAGCGACGGCGGCATTATCGGCCTAGACATCGCCATGAAGCACCCGGAACGCCTCACCAGGCTCTACGCGCAAGCCGCCAACGTCACCACCGACGGGGTCGACCCCGGCGTCGAGACCAACAAGACGTTCGGCGCCTATATCGAGCGCTCCGGCCAGGACTATGCAAAGATGTCCAAGACGCCGGACCAGTACGAAGCCTTCGTCGGCCAGATCAGCGAGATGTGGAAGACGCAGCCGAACTGGACCAAGGAACAGCTGGCCACCATCACCGTGCCGACGGCGATCGTGCTCGGCGACCATGACGAGGCCGTGACGCGCAAGCACACCGAATACATGGCCTCCGTCATACCAGGCGCCGAACTGATCATCCTGCCCAACGCCAGCCATTTCGCCATGCTGCAGGCACCGGACGAGTACAACAAATCGGTGCTGGAGTTCATCGACCGGAAGTAGGATTTCCGGCCACCTTGCCTGTTCCGTAGTCGTCAGCGACTGGAACAGGCGATCTCCCTGCGGCCAGACCTCAATAGTGCGGCCTTCCCTCATTACTCGTGCCCTTCATTGCCCCTCGGCGGAACAAATCGTGTATGGAGGGCCAAGGCCGCTGACTCGCGGCGCGAAGAAATGGCGGACATCAAGCATGGCAATCAAGTTCACTGAGAAGGCGGCACCCGTCGCAGCGAAACCGGCACCCGCCAAGGCAGTCCCTCCGACCGCAATCCCGCAGGAAGTGGCGACAGCCGCCACGAAGGACGCTGCGAAAAAGCCCGCCAAGAAAACGGCCCGCAAGGCGCCGAAATCGGATGTGGCAACAGAATCCCCGTTGCTTGATTTCAACGAAACGAAGTAGCCGCAAGCGCTCGCCGGGCTAATCGACCAGAAGCAACGCTGCCCTGCCCCAGGACGTGACCTGGCAGCGAGCGCACAAGCTGGTTGGCCCAGGCTGCTCGCCGGACGCCGCGCTGGCCGGCGATCTTCAGCTTGCCTGTTCGGTCTTTCCCCAGGTCGACGCTATCCCTGTGCAACTGCGGATGATCGCTTCGGCCACGTCAGGGTTCCCGCCCGACAATGTCTGGTGATCCGCCTCACACAGTTGGCAGAAGATGTACTGGTGCGCGACGGCCAGGAAAAACTCTGCAGGCGGCGCATCCTGGTCCGTGCCCAACGCTTCCTTCATCTGCAACGCCACGGACCTGCTCGCCTGGACGGCAGCCTCCTGGACCTTGGCGAACATCGTCTCCCTGGCTTCGTCGAGGATCGCATGCAGTGTCGCCTCTTCCGGTGTCGGCACCGGACAAGCCATATCCTCGGTCGTTTCTTTCGACATCTCTGCTCCAGTCACTTGCGCTGTCGTGCCAATCCGGCGGCCGCACGGTGCGCGGGCCGAACCTGCGCTGCCTGGGCACGTGCTGCTATACGCAATAGTCCCATTCAAGACACCAATTGCATTCCTGTGGCAGCACAAGGCCAGTTGACGGAATCGCCTGCGCAGTTGAAATGCGAGCCAAGCGGACGTGGCGAAACTGGTAGACGCAAGAGACTTAAAATCTCTCAGCCTCGGCTATGCGGGTTCGAGCCCCGCCGTCCGCACCAGGCAAAGAATTTTCCGTAACTTTGCGCCAACGAATCGAGCCCCGCTCACAAGCATATCTGACTGCATATTGGCGTGACATAATTGCCACGCTCGCGCTCTTTCGTCATTGCACAACCACACCGGAAAATTGCGGATTGTTTCAGGGTGAAATACAACTTCACCGCGTGGGGAGTGAGTGGGGAGTTGAGTACATGCACTACAATTGGGAACGTGCGCCATATTTCTGGGAAAAACACCGTAGCGCCTGCCTCGGACTTGCTGCTGCCGTTTGCGGCGCCTGGGTCGTCTTTTCCATCGTCCCTCTCTGAACCGACCAGGTAGCGCCGCCACGCGGCATGCAACCATTTGCGCCCGGCAACGTTTGAGCGGGCATGGTCGCCTCAAAGCCTTTTGCGCGCCCGGTCGTTGTCGAACTTGGCCGCCCTGGAAACTACCGTCGCATCATCAGTGTCGGCGACGCAGCCGCGTGCCTGGCAACCTCTTGGCCGCTTAACCGCGGTCCGCGTCATCGCCACGCCGTGCAAACATGCCTGAGGGTCCTTGAGGGTCATCATTCCAGCGAGGACGCACGCCGGGCATTCGTTGCGGCAGCGATGGAATCCGAGGTGTTGGTGGCCAACGACATCGCAGCATCATCCAGCGAGGGAAAATAATGGCCAAGCTCGTCTATGAAGTCGTCCAGCACGATGGTGGCTGGGCCTACAAGGTCGGCGGCACGTTCTCCGAGACATTTCCCAACCACGAGGACGCCCTTCGCGCCGCCGAAACCGCGGCGGCCGAACAGCGCGTCGCCGGTTCGACCGACGGCATCCAGTATGAAGACGCGGATGGCCGCTGGCACGACGAACTCGCCAAGGGCGACGACAGGCCCGACACCGAGGTTTCCGACTAGCCGTTCGTAGCGAGAAAACAGGCCGCACGCGTGAACCCTTTGCCGTGCCGGCGACACTCATCGGCAACCCGGCCAAACGCCGGACAGCTCAGCGGAGGCCGAACGATGTCGCTCAAATCACTATTTGCGGGCAAATCAGCATTTCCAGGCAAGGCCGCGCTTTCGGCTGCGGCGATCGCCACCATCGCTGCAACGCTGGCGATCGGCGCCGCGACCCCGGTGCAGGCGCAATATTGCGAAGGCACGGTGCACGGGCTGTCGCGAACCTACGATCTGGCCCGGGGCACGGGCTTCCTCGCGGTCAAGGCCCGTCCGAGCGCCTCATCGCCCATGGTCCGCCAGTTGTTCAATGGCGACACCGTCGAGATCACCGATCGGCGCGGCAGCTGGTACTTCGTCGGTGGCGACGGCTTCGAAGGCTGGGCCCACCGCAACTGGATGAGCAATTCCTGCGGCTAACCGGCCAGCCTGGCAGCCGCGAAGGCCCTGGCCGCGATGCGCCTGATCAAGGCCGCAACCCGCTTCGGCTCGACGAACTGCGGCATATGGCCAAGACCTTCGACCAGGTCGAGTTCCAAATCCTTGATCCGGCCCGCCAGCGGCGCCCCATGCAGTCTGTAGTCGAGCACGCGGTCCGCTGTGCCAAACATCACGGCGACCGGCAGGTCCAGCTCGCCATAGCGCGCCTCGATCGCCCCAAGGTCCCGCTCGATCGCCACCATGTCAGCCGAACTCGCGTAGAAATGGCTCGGCCGCAGCCCGGCAAAACCGCCGCCTGACGTACCATAGTCCGTCGGCGCTGCCTGCGGCGAAAACAGGAAAGCCAATGTCTGCGGTGCGTATTTCAGGCTCGTCGGTATGGCCACCGTCTCGGCAACCAGCCGCCGCTTCAGCGGCGACTTGATGTAAAGCGAGCGGAATTCGGGCCGCAGCTCATCCTCCAGATGCGTCAGCGGCGACAGCAGCACCAGCCCGGAAACCGCCTCCGGATGGTTTTCCGCCAGTGCCAGCGCCACGGCACCGCCGAGCGAATGGCCGACGACAAGCGGCCGCTCCAGCCCGAGTTCGGCAATGAAGCGCGCGATCAGCTCGGCCTGCTCGACGAGGCTACCCGAAAAGCCAAATGGTCGCCCGGAATAGCCCGAACCCGGGCGGTCGAGCGCGACGAGGCGAAAATCCGTGAGCTCCGGAAACAGCGGATGGCGGAAATGATGCAGTTGGGCGCCAAGGCCATGGATGAACAGGATCGGACGGCCCTCGCCCTGGTCGACATAGTGGATGCGGTGAGAGCCAAGCGTCACGAACTTGCCGCTTGCCGGCACCGCGCGCTCGGCCTGGGCCGAAATCCTGCGCGTCGCCAGCACGAAGTAACCGCCGACCAGCGCCACGGCCAGGAAAGCTATGCTGGCTATCCAGCCGAGAATCGTCACCGCCGTTGCCATCGAACCTCCGCCTAGCCTTGCCGCAGCTTAGCCGTCCCGGGCGTCGGCTCAAACCCGTCTCACGCAAAACGGGCGGCCTTGCGGCCACCCGTTCACAACAATCATAACAATTCGAAGCTGTTACGCAACTTCCTTGACGGCGTTCGTGCCCTTGCCATGCAGGCGGATGGCGATCTCGGCGACGCGCTTGCCCTGGAAGTGGGCGCCTTCGAGTTCCTGAGCCGAAGGCTGGCGCGAACCGTCGCCATCCGAAGTCGTGGTCATGCCGTAAGGCGCGCCGCCCCGGACCACGTCGTTGCCCATCTGGCCTTGGTAGGCGTAGGACAGCGGCACGATGACCATGCCGTGGTGCTGCAAGTGGATCTGGGCGTTGATCAGCGCCAGTTCCGCGCCGCCATGCTGGGTCGCGGTCGAAACCATCACCGAGCCGACCTTGTCGAGCAAAGCGCCCTTGGCCCAGAGCGGGCCGGTCTGGTCGAGGAAGTTCTTCATCTGCGAGGCCATGGTGCCATAACGGGTAGCGGTGCCGATGATTATGCCGTCATAGTCGGCCAGTTCGAGCGGATCGGCGATCGGCGCTTCCTGGTCGAGCTTGTAATAGGCAGCCTTGGCGACACCCTCGGGCACCAGTTCGGGGACGCGCTTGAGGGTCACCTCGGCGCCACCGGCGCGTGCGCCTTCGGCAGCGGCCTTGGCCATCTGCTCCATGTGGCCCCAGCTCGAATAGTAGAGAACAAGAATCTTAGCCATTTCATCGCTCCAACGGAAAAACTCGGGAAATCTCGCGACACCATCTTGGGTTGGCGTCTGGGGAGAGATGTAAGGCAAAGCCTGTTCAATGAAAGCGCCCCAATGCGTGACGCATCGTTCACCAAATGGCGACCATTGCCCGGTTGCCCATGCGGCTGTATCTCACTGAACCGACAACGGAGCTTTTGATATGGCCGACATCGTCACCGCAGCAATGGTCGTCATCGGCGACGAAATCCTGTCCGGCCGTACCAAGGACAAGAACATCGGCCACCTCGCCGACATGATGACGGCCGTGGGCATCGACCTCAGGGAGGTGCGTATCGTGGCCGACGACGAGGACGAGATCGTCGCCGCGGTCAATGCCGTGCGCGCCCGTTACGACTACGTCTTCACCACAGGCGGCATCGGTCCGACCCATGACGACATCACCGCCGACTCGATCTCCAAGGCATTCGGCGTGCCGTGCGAATACGAGCCGCGCGCCTATGCCATGCTCGAGGCCAACTACGCCTCGCGCGGCATCGAGTTCTCCGAGGCACGCAAGCGCATGGCGCGCATGCCACGTGGTGCCGACCTGATCGTGAACCCGGTGTCGGTGGCGCCCGGCTTCCGCATCGGCAACGTCCATGTCATGGCCGGCGTGCCGTCGATCTTCCAGGCGATGCTCGACAATGTCATGCCGACGCTCAGGACAGGCGCCAAGCTGTTGTCGACAACCGTGCAGTGCCCTTATGGCGAAGGCACCATTGGCGGTCCGCTCGGCGAGATCCAGAAGGCGCACCCCGACACCATCATCGGCTCCTACCCGAAATATCTCGACGGCACGTTCTGGACCGAGCTCGTCGTGCGCTCGCGCTCGCAGGAAGCCATGGATGCCGCACGCATCGCCATCGAGACGATGCTTGCCGACATAGCAAAGGCCGCCTGAGCGGCCGCAAACAGTTGATCCCAAACAGTTGATCCCAAACACTTGATCCCGAACACTTGATCCCGAACACTTGATCCAGGTCACATTGGAACAAGTACGGGCATGTTAGTGTTTCTTTGCAGGCAGGTTTCAGCTCGCGCAAAGGAGGGTGTCATGCCGTTCAAGACAATCGTTGCCATCATTCAGAGCGAACGCGACGCGGCCCGCGTTCTCGACGTGGCGATCCCGTTTGCCGACCGGCACGAAAGCCACCTGATCGGCGTTCATGCCGAGGCGCTGGCCATGCCATACACGACCGCCGTCGGTTTTCCCGACACCGAGTTCATCCAGGCCAATGCCGATCTTTGCAAGGAGCGCGCCGAGAAGGTGCAGAAAGCGTTCCTGGCCCGCATCGAGACGTCAGGCCTGTCATTCGAATGGCGCAGCTTCGAGAGCTTTTCCGGTGACAGCGCGCTGTCGGGCGTCGAAAGCGCGCGCTGCGCCGACATCGTCATCGTCGCCCAGGCGGCCCCCGAGGCCCGGGATTCCGTTGCCGCCGACATTGACTCGCTGATCTACGAGGCCGGCCGCCCGGTGCTGGTGGTGCCGCATTCGGCGCCGCTGATCTCGACCTTCCGCCGTGTCCTGGTTGCCTGGAACGGCAGCCGCGAAGCCACCCGCGCGGCCTTTGACGCCCTGCCCTTCATCATCGAAGCAGACGCCACCGAAATCCTGGTCATCGACCCCGTCGAGACAGCAGCCCAGAGCATGGACGCGGCGGGCGCCGAGATCGCCTCCGCCTTTGCCCGCCATGGCGCCAAGGTAACTGTCAGCGTCGAGGCCTCGCGCGGCCACACCGTCGATGCCGTCATCCATAACAAGATGGTGGAGACCGGCGCCGACCTTCTGGTGATGGGCGCCTACAGCCATTCGTGGATCCGCGAGTTCCTGTTTGGCGGCGTCACCCGCAACGTCCTGCAGGCTGGCGACACCGCGATCCTGCTGTCGCGGTAAGATTACCGCCCGATTTACTGACTGCTCCTGCCGCCCCGCCCTTGCCAAGGACGGGGCTTTCCGGCTAATTCCGCCTGCATTCCCTTATTCCGCGCCAGGTGGCGCGCCGAGCCGGAGTGCGCGTCACATGTCCCTTCCCGAAAAAGCCTTTCCCGTATCCTGGGATCAGTTCCACCGCGATGCGCGCGCGCTCGCCTGGCGTCTCGCCGGCGTCAACCCGCAGTGGAAGGCGATCGTTTGCATCACCCGTGGCGGCCTCGTGCCGGCGGCGATCATCTCGCGTGAACTTGGCATCCGGCTGATCGAGACTATCTGCATCGCCTCCTACCACGACTACACCTCGCAGGGGCAGTTGCAGGTGCTCAAGGAGATCACGCCCACGCTCCTCGAAGGCGAAGGCGAAAACGTCCTGATCGTCGACGACCTGACCGACACCGGCAAGACCGCCGCGATCGTCAGGGCGATGATGCCCAAGGCGCATTTCGCTACCGTCTACGCCAAGCCCAAGGGCCGGCCGCTTGTCGACACCTTCGTCACCGAGGTATCGCAGGATACCTGGATCTACTTCCCCTGGGATCTCGGATTCACCTACCAGAAGCCGATCGCCGAAGACCACATGGGCTGAGCCACAGCCTCAAAAGGCTTTTGCGAACCATATCCGCGCCCGGCTTCTTCGCCGGGCGTTTTCGTTATCAATCTATTTACTTTTGTTACGGAGGATTAACCCTACAATTCGTGACGCGGCGCATGATTCTACAGGTCGAGTAGGGGCTGCCGATGCTGATGAAGCCTGTCTATCACAACCATCTGGTCGAGCGGATACGCCGCCTGTTCGGCGCCCCCGCCTGCAGGCTCCAGGTCGCCGCCTTGCCCTGGCACCGCACCGCCACCGGCATCGAGATCATGCTTATCACCAGCCGCGACACCGGGCGCTGGGTCCTGCCCAAGGGCTGGCCGGAAACAGCCGAACGGCTGTGCGAGACCGCGGCGCGCGAGGCGAGCGAAGAAGCCGGCCTCAGCGGCTCGGTCGACACCCATGAAGCCGGCCGCTATTTCTACCTCAAGGAACTTTCGAGCGGCGAACAGGTCGCCTGCGAGGTGCTCGTCTATCCGCTCGAAGTGCGCAAGGTCGCCGAAAAGTGGAAGGAGCGGCGCCAGCGCACGCGCAAGTGGGTCTCTCCCAGCGAGGCCGCGCGCATGGTCAACGAGCCCGACCTTTGCCGGCTGATCTCATCCTTTGGTGCCGCGCACGCAAAATTCGCCGCCTGAGGCAACGCCAATGCTCACTATCGGGCGGCTCGCAGCAGGCATTTTTTAGGCCTTCGCCGTTGTTGCGCCGGCTTCGTCCGCGTCGCAGGTTCTCCCCGTTATCCACATTAGTGACACACAAGATGTTGGGGTCACAAAATCTACAAGAACGACTCCTTGACGTTGGCTGCCGAGTCGCCTTTTATGACTCAAGCGCGCTTGTTGAGTGTGCGGCCGGATTGTTAAGAGCCCGGTCTTTTTCCCAGATTTTGTGCGTAGCTGCTCGCATTTGACCCCCGCCCTGCGGGGCGCCGAAGCGTGCGGTTTCTGGATGTCCAAGGGGTTGGATGATAAAAATGTGGGACTGGCGGAAATCTTCTGTTAACACTATATTTAGTGTTTGCAGCCAACCTGACCGCTAGATAGTGTGAGTAGCCCTCCATGAGGGAATCGCAACAAAAGTTTCAGTTCCAAGGACCCGCGACGGTCCGCCAGTTGATGGGAACAGGCTCCGAACGGAGTTTTCCAGGTCAGGCGGCGGGATACGCGGGATAGGGCAACCGGCCGTTTGCGCGGCTGGGTCAAGTGGGTTTGCGCCTTTCGCACCAGCAACGGGAAATTTCCCGCGAAAGACGCTATATATAGACAAAAGGAAATCGACCGATGCGCATCGAGCGGCGTTTCACCAAGGATGGACAATCGGCCTACGCGGAGATCGAGTTCCGCAAGGCTCTTTCCGAGATCAAGAATCCGGATGGCTCGGTGGTCTTCCGCCTCGACAACATCGATGTGCCGGCGCAGTTCTCCCAGGTCGCGGCCGACATCTTGGCGCAGAAGTATTTCCGCAAGGCCGGCGTGCCCGCGAAGCTGAAGAAGGTTGAAGAGAACGACGTCCCGTCCTTCCTGTGGCGCTCTGTCGCCGACGAAGTCGAACTCGCCAAGCTGCCCGAAAAAGAGCGCTACGGCTCCGAGATCGACGCCCGCCAGGTCTTTGACCGTCTCGCCGGCACCTGGACCTACTGGGGCTGGAAGGGCGGCTACTTCAAGTCCGAGGACGACGCGCGTGCCTTCAAGGACGAGCTGTCCTACATGCTGGCCACCCAGCGCGTCGCGCCGAACTCGCCGCAGTGGTTCAACACCGGCCTGCATTGGGCCTATGGCATCGACGGCCCCGGCCAGGGCCATTTCTACGTCGACCCGTTCACCGGCAAGCTGACCAAGTCGAAGTCGTCCTACGAACACCCGCAGCCGCACGCCTGCTTCATCCAGTCGGTCGCCGACGACCTCGTCAACGAGGGCGGCATCATGGATTTGTGGGTGCGCGAAGCGCGCCTGTTCAAGTATGGTTCGGGCACCGGCTCCAATTTCTCGCATCTGCGCGGCGAAGGCGAAAAGCTTTCGGGCGGCGGCCGTTCGTCGGGCCTGATGAGCTTCCTCAAGATCGGCGATCGCGCGGCCGGCGCCATCAAGTCGGGCGGCACCACCCGTCGTGCTGCCAAGATGGTCGTTGTCGACGCCGACCATCCCGATATCGAGGCCTATATCGACTGGAAGGTGAAGGAAGAGCAGAAGGTCGCGGCGCTGGTCACCGGCTCCAAGATCGTCAAGCAGCACCTCGCCAAGATCATGGCCGCTTGCGTCAACTGCGAAGGCCAGGACGACGATTGCTTCGATCCGCTGATCAACACCGCGCTCAAGCGCGAGATCAAGGCCGCCAAGAAGAACTCGGTGCCGGAGAACTACATCTACCGCGTCATCCAGTTCGCCAAGCAGGGCTACACCTCGATCGATTTCAAGACCTACGACACCGACTGGGATTCGGAGGCCTACCTCACCGTTTCGGGCCAGAACTCCAACAATTCGGTCTCGCTCAAGGACGATTTCCTGCGCGCCGTCGAGCAGGACAGCGACTGGCACCTGACCGCCCGCAAGGACGGCAAGGTCATGAAGACGCTCAAGGCCCGCGACCTGTGGGAAAAGATCGGCTACGCCGCCTGGGCCTCGGCTGATCCGGGCCTGCACTTCAACACCACGATGAACGACTGGCACACCTGCGCCTCGGCGGGCGCCATCCGTGCCTCGAACCCGTGCTCGGAATACATGTTCCTCGACGACACGGCCTGCAATCTGGCGTCGATCAACCTCCTGCCTTACCGCAACACCGACGGCACCATCGACATCGCGGCCTACGAGCACACAGTGCGCCTGTGGACCGTCGTGCTCGAGATCTCGGTCATGATGGCGCAGTTCCCGTCCAAGGAGATCGCCAAGCTCTCCTACGAGTACCGCACGCTCGGCCTCGGCTACGCCAATATCGGCGGCCTGCTGATGACATCGGGCATTCCTTATGACTCCGACGAAGGCCGCGCCATCGGCGGCGCGCTGACGGCGATCATGACGGGCGTGGCTTATGCCACCTCGGCCGAGATGGCTTCGGAGCTCGGCGCCTTCGCCGATTACGACCGCAATGCCGACAACATGCTGCGCGTCATGCGCAACCACCGCCGTGCCGCCTATGGCGACAAGGGCGGCTACGAAAAGCTCTCGGTCCACCCGGTGCCGCTGGTCGCTTCCGACCTCAAGCAGCCCGAACTGGTGACGCACGCCCGCGCCGCCTGGGATCTTGCCATCGAGCTCGGCGAGAAGCACGGCTACCGCAACGCCCAGGCAACGGTCATCGCGCCGACCGGCACGATCGGCCTGGTCATGGATTGCGACACCACCGGCATCGAGCCCGACTTCGCGCTGGTCAAGTTCAAGAAGCTCGCCGGCGGCGGCTACTTCAAGATCATCAACCGTGCGGTGCCAGAAGCGCTGCGCACGCTCGGCTACACCGAGGCCCAGATCGCCGAGATCGAGGCCTACGCCGTCGGCCATGGCAATCTCAACCAGGCACCGGGCATCAACCCCGGTTCGCTGAAGGCCAAGGGCTTCACCGACGACAAGATCGAAGCGCTGAACGCAGCGCTCAAGAGCGCCTTCGACATCAAGTTCGTGTTCAACCAGTGGACGCTGGGCGCCGACTGGGTGAAGGAGACGTTTGGCTTCACCGACGCGCAACTCAACGACTTCTCGTTCGAAATCCTGCCGGCCCTCGGTTTTTCGAAAAAGGACATCGAAGCCGCCAACATCCATGTCTGCGGTGCGATGACGCTGGAAGGCGCGCCCTTCCTCAAGGACGAGCACCTGCCCGTCTTCGATTGCGCCAACCCTTGCGGCAAGATCGGCAAGCGCTACCTCAGCGTCGAGAGCCACATCCGCATGATGGCGGCAGCCCAACCCTTCATCTCGGGCGCCATCTCCAAGACCATCAACATGCCCAACGAGGCGACGGTCGAGGATTGCAAGAGCGCCTACATGCTGTCGTGGAAGCTGGCGCTCAAGGCCAACGCGCTCTACCGCGACGGCTCCAAGCTGTCGCAGCCGCTCAACGCCTCGCTGATCGCTGACGAGGACGAGGACGAAGACGATGCCGTCGAGGCCCTGATCGCAGCCCCCGCCGCCGCCAAGGCGGTGCAGGTCACCGAAAAGATCGTCGAGCGCGTCATCGAGCGGCTCTACCGCGAGCGCGAAAAGCTGCCGAACCGCCGCAAGGGCTACACCCAGAAGGCCGTCGTCGGCGGCCACAAGGTCTATCTGCGCACCGGCGAGTTCGACGACGGCCGCCTCGGCGAGATCTTCATCGACATGCACAAGGAAGGTGCCGCCTTCCGCGCGATGATGAACAATTTCGCCATCTCGATCTCGCTCGGCCTGCAGTACGGCGTGCCGCTCGACGAATATGTCGAGGCCTTCACCTTCACCAAGTTCGAGCCGGCAGGCATGGTCATCGGCAACGATGCCATCAAGAACGCCACCTCGATCCTCGACTATGTCTTCCGCGAGCTCGCCGTCAGCTATCTCAGCCGCCACGACCTGGCCCATGTCGACCAGTCGGATTTCGACAAGACGGCACTCGGCAAGGGCATCAACGAAGGCAAGGCCCTGCCCTTTTCCAAGGGCCTGACCCGCGGTGCCTCTCCGCTCAAGGTCGTCTCCGGCGTCGCCGGCAACGACCCCAAGGGTTCGGCGGCAGCGCCAATTCAGGCGCGTATCACGCCGGTCACCGCCTTCTCCGGTTCCAACGTGCTGGCGCTGGCCCCCAAGGCCGCGATCTCGGTGGAAGAATCGACCGCCTACAAGCGCGACTATGAGGAGCGGGCCAAGGAACTGGTCGAGGACGTCGCCTTCGAGGAAGCCGCAGACGAGGCTTCAGGCGCATCGGCCCTGTTCACCGACGCCGCCGCCCACGAAGCGGCCGAGGCCAAGAAACTCGCCGCCGACCGCCGCGCCAAGTCGATGCTGCAGGGCTACACCGGCAATTCCTGCTCGGAGTGCCAGAACTTCACCATGGTCCGCAACGGCACCTGCGAAAAGTGCGACACCTGCGGCTCGACGAGCGGGTGCAGCTGAGCGGTTAAGGTTGTTGGTTAGTTAGACGACAACTTCGGCCCGGTCTTAGGATCGGGCCGAAATGGCAATCCCCGTTCATCCGCTGCGCAGAATTCACCATCAAAAGCGCTCGTACACGACCCGCCAGCTTTCCTGCGAACTCGTCGGTCGGTGGCTTCACGCCTTCACAGCCACAGCGTTCCTGGCACGTCCTCCTCTATCGGGAGGCGACCGCAGTGATTTCAACGCCGAGATCAGGATAAGCGAGCCTGGATTCGACCGTCGCCCTCGCTGGTGCCTCCCCGGGAATCACCCAGCGGTCCCAGGCTTCGTTCATCTGGTCGAAGTTCGACATGTCAGCCAGATAGATCTGCACCATGGCGAGATTCCTCTTCGTCACCCCGGCCTGCGCCAGCGTCTCGTCGAGCAACTGGAGGACCTCCTCCGTCTGTTCGCGCACCGACTGGCCTCGCGTCTTCTCGGCGGTGTGGCCCGCGACGAATATCAAATTGCCAACGACAACCGCGTCACTCCACCGGGCATCGGGATTTATTCTTTCAAGCATCGGATCATCCTCTGTCGCGACTCCGCCGCACTGCTTTGAGCAGTCCAGCTGACGACAGCCTATGTTTGATAGGTCGCCCGAGAGCAAGAGACGTTGCTCGGTGGTGAGTGGCTGCCCCACGCAGCGCTGGCGCCGCTACTCTTCGCCCGCGTTCGCTGCGGCCCGAAAGCGCCTCTCGCCCCCCCGCCCCAGCACGCGGCGCAGTGGCGTCTGCGGCTGGCGCCTACCCCAGATCGAGCTCGCTCCCCCGCTCCATCAGACGAACAAGCTACCGCCACCCATCCAATGAGCTAATTGTCTCTGTACCTCCGACGGGCGTAGATTCGAGCTTGGGAAGGTGGGGTAGTGCGCCGGCGCGATTCCTTAAATCCTAGGTGTGAGTATTGCGTCGGCTGCCCCACCCCAAAGCCCACCGCGCAATGCAGACGGCCCGACTTGGCTAAGTCCAAGCGGGCCGCTCTTGCGAGCGCTCGCCGTCACCATAAGGCTGATTAGATAGTTGAGCGCAGTTCCTCCCTTCGCCATCCTGGGGCCAGGCAGGAGCAAAGCTCCGTCGTGAAGACATGGGCTCCATGCCATGACATTGCGGCAGAGCTCCACGGTCCAAGAGCCCCCTCCTCAACAACGCCTTGTCATTCCCCGCCGCGCGCAGCGCTGCGGGCCACCCGCGCTCTGGTCCGCCACCGCAGGCCCCGCGTCCGCATCTGATATGCCGTAGCGCTTGAAGAATTCCGCATTGTCGCGCTCGACCTGCTCGCGCATCAGCTTGTCGTGGCGGATGATCATCGCGTCGCGCGCGGCCCTGCCCGCGGTTGTGGTGACAAGGCTGCCCGCGCCGAGCGGAACCATCGAGGCCGCGGCACCCGCCACCCCTTGCGCGGTGCCCAGGGCCGCCGCCTCCGCCATCATCTGCTTTTCCAGCTTGCGGGTGTCGTCGGAATAATCGGGGCCTTCGAAACTCGACTCCGTGGCCGTTGTGCAGGCCATCAATGTGAGCGACAGCGCGACAGCCTGCGCCACCATGCAGATCGACCGAGCCTGCATTGGATGCCTTGCGTTGCCTGCCATTCGCCAACCTCCCCGCGAGAGCCGACAGATGTCGGCGGTCTGGCAGGCCGATCAGCCGCCAGCCCTCACCTCTATGTCGGATGGAAGGCCTCGTCTTGGACGCAACGGCACGACCTATGCGCGAAAGGAACAAAGGAGCGACTGGTCGACAGGAAAGCGCCAAAGCGAGCGACGGCCCATATCGGTTGTCCGCAGCGATCAGTCCGTTGCCGCCAAGGTGACAGCTCCCCAGTGGATAGGGTCTGTCTCGCTACGTCTCGACCGCATTGGCAGCGGCCCGGAAGCGCGCCTCGAACTCCCGCCTCAGTTCGCGGCGTAGCTCGGCTGCGCGATGGCGCCTGCGGTCGATGTCGGTCGACGGTACGAAGGCCGGAATCTCGGTCGGGCGGCCATCTTCGTCCACTGCCACCATCGTGAAATAGCAGGAATTGGTGTGGCGCCGCTGGCCGGAGCGAATGTTTTCGGCCTCGACGTGGATGCCGATTTCCATCGAGGTGCGGCCGGCGAAATTGACCGACGCCCGGAAAGTGACCAGGTCGCCGACATCGATCGGCTCCCGAAACACCACCTGGTCCACCGAGAGCGTGACCGCATATTTGTTGGAATAGCGCGACGCGCAAGAAAACGCGACGCGATCGAGCAGGTTGAGCAAGGCTCCGCCATGTACCTTGCCGCTGAAATTCGCCATTTCAGGCGTCATCAGCACGACCATTTCGAGCCGGCGCGTGTCCCTGTCTTCCACTCGTGCCCTTCCCCTGACGATGTCGCCGCATTTCCACGTCGTGTGACGCTATCCAATATGCGGCCGAAACACCAACCGCATCATCGATGCATCAACGACACATGGCTTGAGAACGCACTTGGCCAACGCAGGGCAGCCGCAATAGCTGCCCTCCATGCTGGCACCATCTCCGCGGCTTGCGTGGAATGCACGGCGGGAAGGATGCAGCGCAGCCGCACCCATGTCCTGTCAGATCGCCGCCGACGCCTTGATGCCGGCGTTGGGGATGTGGATGTCGATTTCCAGCGTCGAGGTGGTGGCACCGCGATCCATGGTGATCTTGACGTCGTCCTGGTTGATCTGGACGTGCTTGGCGATCACCGCGATGATCTCCTCGCGCAGCACGGCCACGAGGTCGGGCTGGTTGCGGTTGTTGCGCTCATAGGCGAGCAGCACCTGCAGGCGCTCACGCGCCACCGGTGCGCTGCCGCCGCGCTTGAAAAAATCGAGTAGCTTCATGCGACCCTCCTTCCCAGAAGACGGTTAAGGAGACCTTTCTTCTCGACTGGCGTCACCATCGGCACGTCGTCGCCCTGCAGGCGCCTGGCGGCGTCGGCATAGGCGCGGGCAGCAGCGTTTGTCGGCTCGTCGAGCGTCACGGGCGAGCCGACATTGGAAGCGCGCAACACGCCCTGGTTCTCGGGGATGATGCCGAGCAGCGGCACCGACAGGATTTCCAGCACGTCGGCGATGCTGAGCATCTCGCCACGCGCGGCGCGGCCAGCGTCATAGCGGGTGACAAGGACGTGCTTGGTGACGGTTTCGCCCTGCTCGGCCTTCAAGGTCTTGGAATCGAGCAGGCCGATGATGCGGTCGGAATCGCGGACCGAGCTCACCTCCGGATTGGTGACGATGACCGCCTCGTCGGCGAAACGCATCGCCAGCTGGGCGCCGCGCTCGATGCCGGCCGGGCTGTCGCACAGCACGTAGTCGAACTTTTCGCGCAGCGTGTTGATGACGCTGGCGACGCCCTCTTCGGTCAGCGCATCCTTGTCGCGGGTCTGCGAGGCCGGCAGCAAAAACAGCGATTCGACGCGCTTGTCGCGGATCAGCGCCTGGGACAGCTTGGCCTGGCCTTGGGTGACGTTGACGAGGTCGAAGACCACGCGGCGCTCGGCGCCCATCACCAGGTCGAGGTTGCGCAGGCCGACGTCGAAATCGATCAGCACCACCTTCTTGCCGGACTGGGCCAGCACGGCGCCGAGCGCGGCCGTCGAGGTCGTCTTGCCGACGCCGCCCTTGCCAGATGTGACGACCACTACCTTGCCCATGATGCTGTCTCCGTTTGTCAATTGAGGGGCGCGACCTGGATGGCGTTGTCTTCCAGGTGGACCTGGATCGCCTTGCCATGCATCGACGGCTCCATGTCCTCGGCGGTGCGGTACCAGCCGTCCACCGCCAGAAGCTCGGCCTCGTTGCGGCGGCAGAAGATACGCGCGCTGCGGTCACCCCAGGCGCCGGCAAAGGCGCGGCCGCGCAGCGTGCCGTAGACGTGGATGGAGCCGCCGGCGAGGATTTCGGAGCCGAAACTGGCCGAGCCCATGACGATCACGTCGCCATGGGGATGGACGATCGACTGTCCCGAGCGCACCGGCTGATCGACGATCAGCGTGTTCGACGGCGACTGAGCGGCCTTGGCTTGCTGCTCGGCCTGTGCCTGCGCTTCGGCGTCGACCTGTTCTTCCTCGATCATCGTCTTCCTGGCGCCGGCAAGCTTCGGCGGCAGATCATTGCCGAGCGAATCGATATGGTCGGCCTCGATCGCGTAGGTCCTGATGCCGCGCTCGGCGATCAGCGCCACCAGGGCGCCGATTTCGGCGGCCTGCGGCTTCAGCACATTGAGGTCGAGCACCACCGGCCGCCCCTTGAAAAATCCGGGAGAATTCTCGATCCAGCGGTCGAGATCCTGCAGCCACTGCTCCAGCGGCGCCTCCGGCACGAGCGCGAAGGCGACGAACGAACGGGCGCGAAAACGGATGGATTTGTTCTGCATCTGGGGCGCAAATCACCGGCGGGGCTTCAGGGAGGTCGCGGTGTAGGCGATGGTGAACGAAACGTAAACTGCAATTCGCCTTACAGCCTGCAATACGCCTGATGTGTTTCTTTTGCGCGACGGCATTGCGCCTTCGGCCTCGGCGATACTGTCAGTTCCGCCGCCGACCGGCACCTCATCCGGCGCCTGATCCGCAACCGCCCCTTCCCGCACCTTACGTTCCGGTAACTGGACAAACCGCCGAAAACATTGGCTTATCCTGAAATCGGCAGCACGAGGGGGAGCGCGCGGCATGGGCACGATGCATTCGACATCACGGAACACGGCGCTCTATTGGCTGTTCGCCATGTGCGCGGTGCTGGCCATCCTGGGCAGCCTGATTGCGCCCGACAACACATCGCCCTGGCGCTGGCTGCATTACCTGACCAAACCGACGGCGACACTTCTGCTGCTCGTCGCGGTGCTGCGCGGCATGGGATCGCGCGCCTATGGCGTGCCGATCGCGTTGGGCCTTGCCTTTGCCGCGGCGGGCGATTTCTTCCTGATGCTGCCGGGCGACTATTTCCTTGCCGGGCTCGTCTGCTTCCTGCTCACCCACTGCGCCTATATCTGGGCGCTGACCCGCGATTCCAGGTTCGGCGGCCACGTCGGCATCTTCGCCCTCTTCGCAGTCATCGCGGCGGCTGTCTTCGCCGGTCTCTGGGCGCACCTGCCCGACCCGATGCGCATCCCCGTGGCGATCTACGCGCTGGTGCTTGCGGCGATGGCCGCCCAGGCGCTGTCGCGCGACCGCCAGCTTGCCGGCACGCCGGGGCAGAAAGCGGCGCGTCTTGCCGCGCTCGGCGGCCTGTTCTTCATGGTCAGCGACACGGTGCTTGCTTATGGCCGCTTCCGCTGGAACATTCCCTACAATGCCATCTGGGTGCTCGGCACCTATTATGCCGCGCAGTATCTCTTCGCTCGCTCGACGGAAAACGATGCTGAAGCCTAACGACAGCCAGCCCGATATCGGGACCACCTTCGAGACGCTGCGCGCAGCCTGGCTCGAAACACGGCCGGCCTATGCCCAGCGCGTCGACGACCTCAAGCGGCTGCAGCGCGCCTTCACCGGACGCCTGGACGAGATGGTCGAGGCCATCAGCGCCGATTTCGGCCACCGCTCCCGCCACGAGAGCCTGCTCGGCGAAGGCAGCGTTGTGCTGTCCGAGATCAAGCATACGCTGCGCAAGCTGAAGTCCTGGATGAAACCCGAGCGCCGCTCGGCGGGCTGGAAGCTGCTACCCGCCAGCGCCGAGATCCGCCACGTGCCGCTCGGCGTCGTCGGCATCATCGCGCCATGGAACTATCCGGTGAACCTGGCGCTGGCGCCGCTGGTCGCTGCCATCGCCGCCGGCAACCACGTCTTCCTCAAGCCCTCCGAACACACGCCGCGCACCGCTACCTTCCTGCAGTCGCTGCTGGCTGACGTCTTTCCGCCGTCGCGCGTGGCGGTAGCGCAGGGTGGCGCCGAGCTGTCGGCCACCTTCTCCGAACTGCCCTTCGACCACCTGTTCTTCACCGGCTCGACCGCCGTCGGCCGCAAGGTCATGGCGGCGGCCGCCCGCAACCTGACGCCTGTAACCCTCGAACTCGGCGGCAAGTCGCCGGCGATCGTCGCCCCGAGTGCCAATCTCGAACGCGCGGCCCGGCGCATCGCCACCGGCAAATTCTTCAATGCCGGCCAGACCTGCATCGCGCCCGACTATGTGCTGGTGCCGAGGGACAAGCGCGACGAGCTCGTTCGCCTGCTCAAGCAGGAGGTCAGTGCCCGCTACAACGGCAAGCAGGGTTTTGACGACTACACCTCCATCGTCAATGACGGCCAGTTCGCCCGCCTGAACGGCCTGCTCGACGATGCAGCAACGCGTGGCCACGAACAGGTTGCGCTGCTCGACGCAGCCTCACTGCCCGCAGGCCGCCAGCGCCTGCTGGCCCCGACCGCCGTGCTCGACCCCGCCCCAGACAGCGCCGTCATGCGCGACGAGATTTTCGGGCCGATCCTGCCCATCGTGAGCTACGGTTCGCTCGACGAGGCCGTCGCCTATGTCGTGGAACGCGACCGGCCGCTGGCGCTCTACTGCTTCGGCGACGACAAGGCCGAGATCGAGGCGATGTTGCAGCGCATCGTCGCCGGCGGCGTCTGCGTCAACGACACGCTCTACCAGTTCGCCTGCGCCGACCTGCCTTTCGGCGGCGTCGGCGCGTCTGGCATGGGCCACTACCATGGCCGCGAGGGTTTTCTCACCTTCTCCAAGGCGATGCCGGTGTTGCGCAAATACGAGCCCTCGGCAAGCGACCTGATCCGCCCGCCCTACAAGGGCCTGACCGACTGGCTTGTTCGGCTGGTGACGAAACTGCACTGACAACTGCGGCGTCAGCGCGATCGCCGGTGATAGGTCAGCGCCATCGCCAGGCAGATCGCCAGCGGTGCCGCCGGCAGCGGGCGGGAGGCGTCGAGCAGGATCGCCCTGTTGCCCTCGTAGGCAAAGACATCGCCAAAATGCGCGCGAAAACTGTCCACCAGCGTCGTGCGGCAGTTGACGAACACCGCGCATGTGCCGCCGCCCGTCTTAGAACAACCCAGCCGTATGGTGGTCCCGCTGCCGCTGGCTTCGGTCAGGTAGGCCGGCTCGCCCCATTTCAGCGTTTCGGTCAGCGGACCGACGCCTGATGTCTCGGCCGCTGTGGCCAAAATCAGCGCGCGCACCTCAAGCAACCGCGCACGCACCGGCACAGGAAACGCGGCGAAAGCCGCTGCCACCGCGTCGGGCATCGCCGTTTCATGCGCAGCCAAGCTGCCCATGTCAGCGTGAAGGCGATCCATCATGTCGGCCCGGTGCATCATCGCGTGCTTCCTGCTCCGCCTTGCATGATTGCATTACCCGAATTGACAAATCCTGCTGAATTCAAACTTTGGCGCCGCCTGCCATCCTCATTTCATGAACAGCAGCGCCATGCCGGCGACCACCAGTGCCGCGCCCGCCCAAGCGCCGCCGGCCGGGCGCTCGCCGGTCCTCGCCCACAGCATCGGCAGGATGATGACAGGCGAGGTCGCCGACAGCGTCGAGACGATGCCGACCTTGCCGCCCGACAGCGCAAACAGCAGCAGCGTCATGCCAACGGCGAGCGCGATGAAGCCGGTCAGCGCCGTCAGCAATGCCACCTTCCAGGTCAGTGGCCCCTTCGGCTTCACTGCAGGGATGGGCAGTTGCAGCAGCACCGTCAGGCAGAAGGCGGCGATGCCAACGCGCAGCATCGAAGCCAGGAACGGGTCGATGCCCGTCGCCATCACCGGCCTGGCGATGATCGAGCCGATCGCCTGACCGGTCGCGGCCCCGAGCCCAAGCGCCACGCCGATCCACAACGGCCCCTTCACCGTCTCCCAGGCATGCAGCTGGTCGCGGCGCTTGCCAAAAAGGATCGCCAGCAGCACGCCGGCGACCGTCAACCCGATGCCGGCGGCGGCCTTGGCGGAAAGATCCTCGCCGAGCATGAGCCAGCCGAGCACGGCGGCAATCGGTGCGTTCAGCGCAAACAGGATGCCTGAACGGCGCGGGCCGAGCCGGTTCAAAGCCGCAAACAGCAGCGTGTCGCCGGCGAAGATGCCGATCAGGCCCGACAGCAGCAACGGCCCGGCAACGCTGGCGTCGAGTTCGCGCCATGTGCCGGTCGCCAGCACATAGAGTGCCAGCAGCCCGGTCACGAAGAGCTGGCGCAGCCGGTTGAACGCCGGCGCGCCAAGATGGCCGGCCGGCCCCGCCGAAATCAACCCGGTGATGGCCCAGCATGTCGCCGCACCCAGTGCTGCAAGCTCGTAAACAGGCATTGGCGACTCGGCTGGCAAGAGGAACGAAGGGCCGAGAGATACCAGAGGCGAAGATGGCATGAAATCCGCCTTGCTCGCACACCGGGCAAGCGCCAGCCCTCTCCGGACAATTGTGGTAAAACCCGCGCCGCGTGGAAACCGCAGATCATCCGCGCTGTCGCCGGCGAAAGGTCCGGCATTGTCTGCTGGATGGATGCCGGCAACATCATAGCCGAACCGTTGCTCCGGCTGTGCCGGGAAACCGTCCGCTTCGGCTACTACAGTGCCAGTTCCGCTGGGACGCTTGGCGCGTGGACGCATCCGGGCATGCTCAGATATCTCGGCCTGCCGGCTGGCTGGAAAGCTGACGCGACCAACTTGAACGGGGCCTGCATCGCCTTCGACAGCCGCAACCCCGCGGCCGTCGATCTGCTCGAGCGATGGGCGAACCTTTCCCTGATCGAAGATTGCATCGCCCCCGGGGTTCCGACCGGAGCAATCACCGCCAGGACCAGGCGCTTCTGACCGTCCTTGCCCATATGGCGGGGCTGCCGGCCAAGGCATCGACAAAACTGCTGGGATACCGGATTCACCAGGACGTCGAAGGCCAGGCCTCTGCCTGAAGCGGATCGGCTTGGCGCCACGAGCAATCAACGCGGATTGCAAGTAGAGCAACGACAAAACTCCACTTCGGAAGTGGCCCTTCGTTTCGTTTTCCAGTTTTCAGAGGTATTGGAAGCGAATGACCTTGATGACCCTAGGCGACAGCCACTCGCTATTCAGTTTTGCAGGAGTTTCCAACGCCAGGATTTTCTGGCGTGGGCCGGTTACCATGCACAGGGCGGCCAGGGATGGTATAGCCTCTTTGGTTCCCAAGAACTGCCGCCCCGAAGTAGGTGACGTGCTCATCCTGTCGTTCGGAGAGATCGACAGCAGGACGCACATTCCGCGCCTTGCCCGCTCCAACGGCCGTCCGACGTCGGAAGAAGCCGACCTCTTGCTCGATCGCTTCGAACAGGCGCTGTTGCACTTTCGCGCCAGTTGCCCGGCAATCGTCGCCTTGTCATGCATCGTGCCATTCAATCCGGCGTTTCTGGAACCGCAATGGTACGGCAGCGACGAACAATGCCGCGTCGACGTGAAGGATATACGCGACCGGATGAACGCCCGCATGGCGGCCATGGGCGTTCCGTTCATCGACTTCCGGGCAGGCTACACCTTGCCTGACGGCTCGATCGCCCCAGCGTTCTCCGATGACAACGTGCACATCGACGCGCGCCACTCCGAGCCGGTGCTGGCCGCCTTGCATGCTGCGTTGCCTGGTGATTTCAGTTTTCGCGAACCGCCCTGGCCGCCCCACCCGTTGGCCGAAGGTCCATATCAGTCACCTTGGAAGCGGTTTCGCCGAGCGGTCCGGGCCCGTTTCAAGGCAATCGTGTTCAAGCAACGCGCTACTGTAACCTAGGCACCGCTGTAGCAGACCAACGCGTCAGTTCCCTGCGGTCTAACCAATCGTCTGTACCGAACGATTCAAGCGATATTACGCGTTGGATTGATCAGAAGCCGGCGCATAGCTTGCACCTGAAATTGACAGGTCCAAGCCCATGAACGCTCTTGCCCGCACCGAAACCGCAATCCCTGCCAGCTCCAACCGGGCGGGGCGCCAGGCGGTGCGCGGTGATCGCAACAGCGCCAGGCTGCTGCCCGGACTGATGCTCGCTGCAGGCATCGCCGCCCTCGCCTTTGTGCTGCGCCACCTGCCGGGCCTCTCCTCCTTCAGCCCGATGATCATTGCCATCGTCCTGGGTATCGCCTTTCACAATCTTGTCGGCACCCCTGCTACAGCCAGGCCCGGCGTGGCGTTTTCGATGCGCAAGGTGCTGCGTTTCGCCATCATCCTGCTTGGCCTGCAACTGACCGCGAGCCAGGTCGCCGAGGTCGGCGCCGCTGGTATCGCCATCATCGCCGCCACGCTTGTCGCAACCTTCGCCTTCACCGTGTGGCTGGGCCGGCTGATCGGCGTCGATGCCAAGCTTGCCGAGCTGATTGCCGCCGGCACCTCGATCTGCGGCGCGTCTGCCGTCATCGCCACCAATACGGTCACCAAGGCGCCCGACGAGGACGTCGCCTATGCGGTCGCCTGCGTCACCGTCTTTGGCTCCATCGCGATGTTTGCCTATCCGCTGCTGCCCGGGCTGCTTCAGCTTGGTCCCCACGCCTATGGCCTGTGGGCAGGCAGCTCGATCCACGAGATCGCCCAGGTCGTCGCCGCAAGCTTCCAGGACGGCCAGCAGGCGGGCGAGTTCGGCACGGTGGCCAAGCTCACCCGCGTCATGATGCTGGCACCTGTTGTGATCGCGCTCGGCCTGGCCGCCCGCCAGCGCGCGAGCGCATCACGAGCCACCCGCAGCAGCACGGCGGCGCCTATGCCCTGGTTCGTGCTCGGCTTCGTCGCCATGGTCGGCATCAACAGCCTCGTCGACATTCCCACCGAGGCAAAGGCGTGGGTCGTTACATCAACCACCTTCCTGCTCGCCATGGCACTCGCCGCCATGGGCCTTGAAACCGACATCCGCAAGCTCCGGGCCAAGGGGCTTCGTCCACTCCTTCTTGGACTTGCCGCGTTCCTTTTCATCGCGACTTTCTCTCTAATGCTGGTCAAGCTTCTGGGCTGAGACCGAAAGGAAAGCCGTGACCCTCGAACAGCTTAGGATCTTCGTTGCCGTCGCCGAACGCGAACATGTCACCCAGGCCGCCCAGGCGCTGAACCTGACGCAATCGGCAACGAGCGCCGCGGTGTCGGCGCTCGAGGCGCGCTACCAGACAAAACTGTTCGACCGCGTCGGCCGCCGCATCGTGCTCACCGACGCCGGCCGCATCTTCCTGTCCGAGGCACGCGCCGTACTGGCGCGCGCCGGCTCGGCCGAAGTGGTGCTTGCCGATCTTGCCGGGCTGAAGCGTGGCTCGCTCAAGCTCGCCGGCAGCCAGACGGTCGCCAACTACTGGCTGCCCAGCATCGCCCATCGTTTCCAGTCGCGCTTTCCCGGCATCGCGCTCGCCATCACCATCGGCAACACCGAAACCGTGGCGGCACAGATCCATGACGGCTCTGCCGATCTCGGTTTTGTCGAGGGCGAAGTCGACGACCCCGCGCTCGCCATCGAAGCGGTCGCCGAAGACGAGCTGGTGCTGGTCGCCGCCCCCGGCCATCCGTGGACCCACACGCCGCCATCCACCTCGGGCGACCTCAAGTCGCAGCGCTGGATCGTGCGCGAGCAGGGTTCGGGCACGCGTGCCCATTTCGAAGCTATCAGGGCGTTGCGCGGCGTCGAAACCGGCAGCCTCGACATCGCGCTCGAACTGCCGTCGAACGAATCCGTGCGCGCGGCGGTGGAAGCAGGTGCCGGCGTCGCCATCATGTCGCGGCTTGTCACCCACGCCTCGCTCAGGGCCGGCACGCTTGTCGCCATCGATTTCACGCTCCCCAAGCGCAGCTTCTTCGTGCTGCGCCACAAGGAGCGTTATGCCACCCGCGCCGCGCGCGAATTCCTCGCACTCGTCAGGAGCGACGATGGCCGCACCTGACGAGGACAAGGGATCATTCAGTTCGCGAAGCTCAGCACGGCTTCGACTTCGTCGTCATAGGTCTCGCCGGTCGTTGAAAAACCAAGGCGCTTGTAGAAGCCTTCCGGGCTCGCCTCGCCCAGACCATAGCTGGTGAAGAGCTCGGCAAAACCCCGCGCCTTCATCTCGCGCACGACGAGCGCGATCGCTTTCTGGCCGAAGCCCATGCCCTGGTACGGGCCGGCGATCATGAAGCGCCACAGGAAGGCGCCGGGGCAATCGATGACGTCGTGGTCGGAACCGATATGCAGCATGACGAAGCCTATCGGCGTGTCGTCGGCATAGACGGCACGAAACCAGGCGTTATCGGAAAAATGCGCCTCGGCGATCGAGGTGCCGTTGTCGGCCACCTTGTTGCGCTGGGCTTCGGTCAGTGTCTCGCTGAGCTCGCAGACTTCGTAGACGGTCTGCGAGGAGATGCGGCGCAACGAGACCTCGGAGGCCGAAGTTATCTGTTCGGTCATGGCAGTTTCCAGGAGTTTGGATATTTGACCCGGCGAATGCCGGCGCGGTTCGTGTCGTCCGCCAACGGGTCGGGCTGTTGCCCAGACCGCACATAAATTCGGATTTCAGGCACGTCAAGCAACACACAGTGCAATTTATGTATTGCGCCCGACATGTAAACAACAGTATGAGCCTCGCCCCGAAGCGAGAGCAAATTGCTTCGGAAACCGCAGCAACATATCAGGCATATATCCTGATATCACTAATGTATTATCCTGGAATGGAGGGTCGAATGGCGCGCATCGCAACAATCATGATCGAGATCGACATACCCACCATCTCAACAGGATATCTGCTCCGTGAATACACGCACAGAAAACTACATAGATAGCGCCATCATCTGGGCTATCTCCCAGCTCGGCAACGAGGACTACTGCTTTCGCTGCCTCTCCTTTGTCGAGGACGCCTATGAAGAGAGCAACGCCATCGAAATCTTCGGCGGCGACTGCGCCAAGGAATCGGCGGACGAATACGGCGTTACCGGCAGCCCGGAGGGCGAGCCACCGCGCGGCGCTTTCGTCTTCTTCGACATGACCGGCGAGTTGTTCGACGTCACGGCCAACTACGGCCATGTCGGGCTTTGCCTCGGCGATGGGCGTGTCATCCATGCCTGGGACGAGGTCCGCATCGACGACATCCGTGCCATCGAGGCACTGGAGCCCGCCGAAGGCTGGACCCAGCCGCGCTACATCGGCTGGGCGCCCGTCGAGCGCATCCTGCAGGGCCACAAGGTCAGGTAAGTCAGGCATCCGCGACCACGGCCCCATGGCCGCGGATGCCTTTTTCGACGCCAGAGACCTTTTTCCTCGCCCTGTCTGCACAGGTACCGGCAGGGCGGAGGTCGCAGTTCCTGGAAGCTGACAGCGAGCTTGGCGTCGATCTTGGTCCGCGAGCACCGGAAGCGGAAAAACCACTTCCGGTTCAGCAAAGCGAAGCTGGCGACAGCGCCTAGAAGCTGACCGCCAGCTTGGCGTCGATGCCGTGGTCGGACGCACCATTGCTCAGCTGGCCGGAATAGCTGATGCCGAGCTTGGCCTTCGGCACGATGTCGAAGTCGATGCCGGCGCCGAGGACCGCCGCGTTCCTGGCGATCGGCGTGCCCGCCACCTCGAAGCCGTCGGAGCCGGCGAAGGCCACCGACGAGACCGGCGTGACGTCGCCGAAGGCATGGCGCCAGCCGATCGTGCCGCGAATGGTCGCATCGACAGCGCCAAGCGCGACATCGGTCGAGCCGCGCACGCCAAACGTCGTGAAGGTGACGTCGTTGCTCGTTGCCTGGCTCGACAGCGCCGCTGCCCCGCCCGTTTCGGTGAAGGCGTCGGTGCGCAGGTTGACGTAGGACAGGTTGGAGAAGCCTTCGATGGCGAAGCGCCCGGCATCGACCTTGTAGCTCGCCTCGCCTAACAGCTGCGCCGTGCCGCCGTCATACCTGGCGGTCAAAGCATCCGCGAAGCCCGTAAACGCAACCGAGCGCGCGGTGTCGAAGCGGTGCCAGCTGTAGGTCGCACCGGCCGTCAGGCCGAAGGCGCCAACCCGCGTGCCGGCATTGATGCCGACATGGTAGTTGTCGCTGCTGCCGTTCGACGAGCCGTTCGCCGCGTCGAAGGCCGAGCGGCTGTAGCCGGCCAGCACGCCGACTCGCCAGCTGTCGCCGACCATCGCGTCGGCACCGCCGACCAGGCCGCCGCTGCTGCGGTCGAAGCCCATGGCGTTGCCGTCGCCATCGCTGCTGCCCCACGAACCGAAGGCGCGGGTCCACAAGGCGAAGCGGTCGGTATCGGCGGGCGCCAGTTCCAGGCCATCATCGCCATAGGCCATGACCGGCATGCTGGCTGCGGTCGCATCGCCAAACGCCTGGCCGATACGGCTGGTGGCGGCATCGACCAGGACGCCGCCGTCCTGCATCATAAGCCCTTGCGCCGATGCATGCACCTCGCCCGAAAGCTGGCCAAACGCCTGCTGCGCGCCGGCCTCGTCGAGATTGACGACAGCGGCGTAAGCCGCATTGCCAAAACCGGTGCTTTCGAGTGCCGCGGCTGCTGCCTTCTGGTTTGGCGTCGTGCCGACATCAACAAAGGTGATGTCGTTGCGGTTGAGCGTCAGCGTCACGTCGTTGGCGCCATAGGCCAGCGACGGATCGAGGAAGGAAAGGTTCGAGCTGACATCGGCAAACGAACCGGTCACGCCGCCGTCGGCGGTGACGATCTTGTAGAGGGTCTGCGGCGCATAGTTGTTGCCGCTCGCCAGGGTCAGCACCGAGCCGCCCTTCAGGATCGCCTTGCCAGTGGCTGCAACCTTGTCGCTCTCGCCCTTGTCGTTGGCCTCGACCTCGAATTTCGATCCCGCCTCGAAGGTGATGTCGCCGGCAACCTTGATCGTGCCGATCGAATTGCCGGGTGCCAGGGTGCCGCCCGAGGCGACCACCGTGTTGCCGAGCGTGCCGATGCCGCCCAGCATGCCGCCGGCACCGATCGTTACCAGCTTCGACGCAGCGATCGAGCCCTGCAGCGAAAGCGCGCCGGCCTTGACGATGGTCTCGCCGGTGTAGCCGTGCGTGCCGTCGAGCAGCAGCGTGCCAAGGCCGAGCTTGGTCAAATTGCCGGCGCCGGAAATCTCCTTGTTGATGCCAACGGCATTGCTGGCGTCAGCGATGTCGAGCGAGCCGCCGCCCGCCTCCAGCACGACGTTGCGGCCCAGCACATGCATGTCGGTGCCTGCGATCCTGAGGCTGCCGCCGTCGAGCCTGAGCTTGGCCTGTTCGCCGCCGAGGGCCGCGTCCTCCTCGACGATGACGGTGCCGCCATCGGCGACCCTCGTCTCGCCGATGAAGCTGTGGTCGTCGATGCAATAGTCGCGGATCGCCTGCTGGAAGCGCGCATCGGTGCTCTTGCAGTCGAGGAGCGTCTTCTTCTCGGCATCCGTCAGCCCGGCCAGGGTCGGCATGCCGTTGGCGTCGGAGATCTGGCCGAGATAGACGTCGTCGCGCATGTTGTTGCGCGAGAGGAAGAATTCCTTGCCCTTCTCGCCGAAGGTCGAGGCATCCTTGCCCCAGACCAGACGCGTCTTGGCCGTGCCATTGTCGTCGTAGCTCTGCAACTGCGGCCCGACCCAGCGCAACGTATGCGCCACCGGCTCGTGGTCGGACATTGGCGTCTTGGAACCATCCGGATTGGTCACGTAGGAGACATCGCGGATGACACCCAGATACTTGTCCGCCGGATCGTCATTGATCACCCACCATTTACCGAACGGTCGCGAGGCCAGGAAATGGTCGATCTTGACCCGGTGCCAGCTCGCCCAGACGTTGGTCGCGTCCTCGCCGTGCGACGGCCAGGTCACCGAGCCGTCATTCAGCGCGTGCGGCGAAAACTGCTCGCGCTCGTTGGGCAGCTGCAGCAGCTGGTACTGCTTCTTGAGGATGTTCATCGTCTGCGGCAGGTTGCCGGTGACAGGATACATCTCGTCGGCGAACAGGTCCGCCGGGATCTGGGCCGCGTTGATCTCGGCCGCCGTCTTGCCCTTCCATTGGGCGATGAAGGCATCGAGCTGCGTCTGGTTCTTCGCGTACTGCTTCAGGAGATCGAGATAGAATGCGTTGCTCGGGCTCTTGAGATAGGTCCTGAGCAGCAGATGCTGCTGGCTCACCGAATGCAGCCCGCGTTCGGAGACGTCGCCGGCGTTGAAGTCGCCGGTCAGGATCACGGGGCCCTGCCCCTTTGCCCAGTTGTTCAGCGCCTTGGCCTGGCCGATGCGGTTGGTCGAGGGATCGAAGTAGTTGAGATGGGTGGTGGCAACGATTGTCTGCGGCTTGCTCACCGTCGCATCGAGCTTGGTGTAGGTGGCGATGACCCCTTGGGTTACCGCGCCAAACGTGCCCGGCAGGCGCGAAAACACGCCGACGTCATTGTCCTGGCGCGTACCGTAGGTGCCGAGGCCGGCAGCCTGCATCAGGCCAGGCAGATCGCGAGCATAGGTGCTGTTGGCGCGGAATTCCTGGAAGGTCAGGACGTCGTAATTGCCCTTGATGAAGAAGTCCGCCGCAACGGCGGGATTGGGCTTGAAGCGGTCGAGCCAGGTGTTCAGCGTCAGGATCCTGATCGAATCCTCCGCCGCCTGTGCAGCCATCGCCGACACGGCCAGTGTCGTGCCGCACAAAAGTGCTGCAGCAAGCGCGCGCAACCGTCTCTGGTGCTGGCCGTGGGTGGCGGCCGGCTGCTCGGCCATGCCGTTGTGGATAGTGCTCATCGCGTAACTCCGTTTTTGCGATGCGACCGCGCATTGTCACAAAACCGCCAGGGCCAGCGTGCGAATGACATGTTGCGGTCACTGAAAAGTACGAAAACGGACATTAATGATGGTAGATGTCACTTTTACAACATTTTCGGAAATGGATACGATTTCCGGAATGGACCGCGCGGCGAATGGCATGGCGGATGAAACTGCCCGACTATCTTGCTAGCTGGAATCGTTGAGACAGGATCGCAGATGCCCAAAACCGACGGACCTGGCATGGACACGGACAACAAGAAGTCGGCCCGTCAGGCCCAGCTGCTCGGCTATCTCGAGAAGAACCACTACGTCTCGATCGAGGAGATCACCACGCTCTACGGGGTGACGACGCAGACCGCGCGTCGCGACATCATGGCGCTCGAACAGGGCGGCAAGGTGCGGCGCCTGCATGGCGGGGCGACGATCTCGGCGCCGGTCGATCCGGCGGTGCTGCGCCAGCGTCGCGTCGAAAACGCCGCCGCCAAGGAACGCATCGGCAGCCTGACCGCCGAACTGGTGCCAGATGGTGCTGCCGTCTTCATCGACACCGGCACCACCTGCGAGGCGGTGGCGCGCGCGCTGGTCAAGCGGCGAGACCTGCGCGTCGTCACGTATTCGCTGCGCGTCGCAACGACCTTGAGCGAAAGCACCAATTTCGCCATCGCCGTGCCCGGCGGCTTCGTCCGCCAGGTCGACGGCGGCGTGTTCCGCGAGGAAACATCCGAATACATCAGGCGCTTCAAGTTCGACGTCGCCATCATCTCGGTCAGCGGCGTCGACCATGACGGCGACATCGGCGACGACGACCATGCCGAGGTCGCGGCCGTCTCCGCCGCCATGGGGCAGTCCGCGCGCACCATCATGGCCGTCGACAGCTCGAAATTCGGCCGCCGCGCACTGGTGCGCCTCGGCTCGCTCTGCGACATCCACACGCTCGTCACCGATACGCTGCCGGAAGAGCGCCTGCTCGCCAGGCTACGCGACAGCGGCGTCGAGATTTGTGTCTAGGTCGGCGCTGCCTCGGCAAATTGCGGCAGGCCGTCATCGAGCTTGAGCCAGGGCTGCTTCGACGACATCCAGATATGCATTGCCGGGCGAAACAGGGCGGGATCGTCGAGCGAGCCCGACGTCACCGCCAGCACGCCGGCCGACTCGCGCCCCGACAGCACGGTCGTGCCGCATTCGGCACAGAAGCCGCGCTTCACATCCGGCGACGAAAACGCCGTTTTCACCGGCCCTGTCATCGCCACCTGCTCGGCACGGAACATCAGCCGCGCGTTGAACGCGGCGCCCACCGCCTTCTGGCAGCTGCGGCAATGGCAGATGCGTTCGTTCAGCGGCGCGGCGTCCACGACGTAACGCACGGCCCCACACATGCAGCCGCCTTCATACCGTTGAACCATGGCAAAGCCCCTCACCCCAGATACCGCTGTTACTGGCATCAGGCATAAGGTGCGGCGCTATCGATTGTCGATGAAAAAGGTAGGGTGACTGCCTCAGGCGGCAGTCACATCGCAGGTTGCGGCATTACGCGCAAAGCGACGTGCACGACGCGGTGGCCGTGCGGAAAGCCAGGCGGTTCTGCCGGCGGGCGCTGGCCCGCGAAGATACGCTTTCCCATACCTGGGCGCCCGAGGTCGCGTGGCGTGCCAGAAGACGAATGTCGTCGGGGCAATAGCCGTCGCGTTCCATGACCTTCAGGATGATCGGATCCTGCAGCAGGTCTTCGAGTGTCAGTTCATGCTGGTCGTCCATAGTCGCCTCCATCCGTGACCATTTCGACATTGCTCAACATAGCCCCGAACCATGACCGCCTAATGGCGGATCCGTGACACGAAGCAGGTATTTTCCCGAGTGGCGAAAAAATCTCTCGCTCTCGATCGGATGGCCCCTTCAGGGCGTTCGGTCCGCCACTCCAGCCCAACGGCTCAAGTGGCAATAGGCATTGTCATCCAATGGCTTGCGTCAAAGGGCGCGCCCCGCCCTTCACGCCCGTCGCATCGCAATCACCAGCTGATGCGGGCCTGCGGCATGCCATACATCAGCCGCGAAAACTCATCGCCTGACACATGCACGAGCGTGCGGTGATCGCCACCTTCGAAATAGACGTCGCTGCCGCGGCGCAGTTGCTCGTCGATCACGCAGGCCACCCTGTAGGGCACGCCAAGAATCGGCACGGCACCTTCGTCGCAGTCGGGAAACAGCGAGCTCGCCTCGTCTTCGGTCGCCAGCCGCACCTTGTCACCGATGATCTCCCGCATCCTGGCAAGATCGACATGGCGCGTCGCCGGCAGCACGGCCAGCACATAGCCGTCATCCCATTTCAGCACCACGCCCTTGGCAAGTGCACTGCCGGGCACGTGGCTCGCTTGCGCCGTCATCATCGAGCAGCCAGTGCGGGAATGCTTGGCGGCATCGTAGCGAATGTGGTTGTCTTCGAGATATTCCTGCATCGTCAATGAGATAGCCATGACCACTTCCTTTCGTGGCATCATCGCGTCACTGCGGCCTGCATGTAGAAGGCGGTATCAACTGCCGCGCGGCAAATTGGGCCGCATCATCGCCAGCTCATTTTCAATCAGTTGCTGGCCGCATCTCAGACACCCTGCAAGGGGCATTCTCAGCGTGGGTGGACGATACCATCCGAAGCCGTGGTCCGGCAAGGAAATTGGCCGGGCACCGCCGATTTCCGACGGTGCCCGGCCATGGGGTTACTGCGATTCCTTGACCTGCTCGTCCCAGGTCTTGACCTTGGTCTCGCCATTGAGGAACGGCAGCACGGTCGTTGCCAGTTCCGGTGCGAAGAAGACGTCATAATGGGTGCGGTTGGGAATGATCGCGAGGCGGTTCTGCGACATGTTCTCGCGCATCCAGCCGGCATCCTTCAGCCCGCCGCCAAGCAGCTGGTAGAACTTCACGATATGCTCGGGCCGGTACATGTCGCTGTCGCCATAGACCAGCATGACCGGCATCTTCAGCGTCTTGACGTCTTCGGCCCAGTCATAGGGCTGGCGCATGAACTCGCCCATCTTGTCGAGCAGTTTCGGGAAATCCTCGACCTTGGGCGCTACCGCCGCATAGGCCTGGTACATCGGCGTCTGCTTCATCATCTCGGCCATGCCGGCGCCGACCTGCGCCTGCATCGGCAGCATTTCGGGATAGAAACCGTCCTGGGCATAGGCGGCGGAAACCAGCGTCAGCCGGCGCACCATCTCGGGGTGCTGCACGGCAAGGCGGAAGGCGACGCCCGAGCCGAAGGAATAGCCGAGCGCGTCGACCTTGGCGTAGCCGAGCTTCTTGACCAGCCCGGCCATGTCGTCGCCCATGTCGATCATGCTCATCTTGCGGTCGGTCAAGGCAGTCCGGCCATGTCCATAAAGGTCGACGGCGATGACCTGCCGGTTCTTCGATAGCCCCGGCAGCACCGGGCCGAACATGTCGATCGAGCCCAGGCCGCCATGCAGCAGCAGCAACGGCTCGCCTTCGCCACGGATCTCGTAATAGTAGTTCACGCCGTTGATCTCGGCATGGCCAGCCTTGACGCCGGCTTCCGTGGTCTTGGTCGTCTCGGCCATCGCCGCTCCTCCGGTCACAACTGCAAATGCCGCCGCCGCCAGCATGGTGATGAAACTGCGCTTGTTCATGTCCTCGTCCTCTTTGTCCGAGCCTCGTGGCTCTTGCCTCTAGGACGAACGGGATTATCGCATGCCGACACTGTGGGAGAATTTTTCCACGGGTGGAAGATTTTCTGCATGGGACCGGCAGGCGGCGACTTCGGGAGATGGCAGTCGGCGGACCTTCAGCGTCGAGATCATTCGCCCCCCTCAGCCCTGCCGGGCATCTCCCCCACAAGGGGGGAGATTAGTCTCGTCGCCTGCCGCGCCCGTCCTGCAACGGGGTCGGATTGCAATGTCAGTGGTTGGGCGAGGCGCCGATGAAGGCGTGATCTCCGTCCTTGTGGGGGGTGAGATGCGGTCCGCGTAGCGGACGAAAAGCCAATTGCTTGGCTTTTCGAGCGTCGAACGCCAGCAGGCCAGAGGGGGGTGCGCAGGATCGCGACGCCAAAGGTTGGCTTCGTCAAGCACTGCCCTCAAAGCTCGCTTGTCACCATCTGTCACCATCCACCGTGGATAGACCCGCCCCTCTTTTCCACGCCCTAAAAACCTCCCGTACAATCCATGCCAGTTCCTCCCGCGGGAACGCCGGTCGCGACGGTGATCAGTGGGGAGGGACCGGCGCCTCCGGCGACGAGCCAACGTAGCTCGTCGCCCGGGGAGGTTCCGCCCAAAGGTTCCCCTCCCGGGACTATGCCCGGGGTGCGCTGGACGATGCGCTAGTGCGGCTGCCGAAAAGCGCAAATGCTTCAAGGCAGCCTGCGGAAGCGGAACGGGCGGAAACAGAAATCGCCGGCGGAGCGCGAGGTCCGCGCCACATATCACTAATCGGCAGGCCCGGCCTCGCGCCCCGCTTCCCGAACCTTTCTCCCGACAAGGGAGTGTTCTTTGACAATGGCCAGACCGGAAACGGGGCGTGGCAGTGAAGAAACTTGGCTCCCCCTCATCCTGAGCCTGTCGAAGGATGGGAAGACGAACTCGGCCGCGATGGAGGCCAACGCCAACGCCGTCATCCCGGCCGAGCGAAGCGAGCGCCGGGATCCATTGACTGGACCATCGTCGAGCACGGCCGGGTCCTCATCCCGGCGACCAATGCAACCGCGAACCCAGCCCCCGGCCGCGCTCATCAATAGGTTGGTCTCGCTTCGCTCGCCCGGGATGACGGCCTGTTCGGGCCTGCGCGCTCGACGCCCCCAGAATCAAAAAAGGCCAGGTCCGCCGAACCTGGCCTCTTCGCAATCAGGCAAAACCCTCAGAGCGTCTTCGCCAGCGCCTCGAGCTGGTCGGCGCACTGGCCCCAGCCTTCGTGGAAGCCCATCTTTTCGTGCGCTTCGCGGTCCTCGACGCTCCAGTGCCGGGCAATGGCGGTGTATCTGGTCTTGCCGCCGCCGATGTCCTCGAAGGTCACGGTCGCCGCCATGAAGGGCTTTTCGGACGGCGTCCAGGCTTCGGTGAAGGCGTCGGTGAAGACCAGCTTCTCGTTCGGCACGACTTCGAGATAGACGCCCGAACTCGGATAGTCGACGCCCTCGGGGCTGCGCATGGTGACAGCGCTTGTGCCGCCGGCGCGGACGTCGAGCTTGGCGCTGGCCGTCGTCCACGGCAGCGGCGCGAACCATTTCGGCAAAAGTTCAGCGTCGGTCCAGCAGCGATAGAGTTTTTCACGCGGTGCGTCGATGATGCGGGTCAGAACCAGTTCGCGGTCGTTGGCAGCAGTCATTGGTGTTCTCCTCGTTGAAATCGGCTTTCGGACCAAGGACGAGCCACACCGAGCACTTCCGACAAGCCGGCACGAAAAAAAGCGGGCTAGTGTTTCCGCGCCTGCACGAGATAGGAATCGATATCGGACTCGCCCAACCATCGCGCCGCCTCGAGCCGATGCAGCCCCTCGACCAGCACGTAGCGCTTGCCGTCGTGGCGCACCTGGATTGGCGTCTTCATGCCGTTTTCAACGATGTCCTCGGCAAGATGGCGAACGGTTTCGGGATGCAGCGTCTTCTTGCGCGCCGTCGGCACATAGATGTCGTCGAGCGGTATCTTCTGGACTCTGAGCATAAGGCCTCCCGGCTGTGGAGATGCAGCATCTGGTAGATAGGACGTCTTGCTGCATCGGCCAAGCGGGCGCCAGGCCGGGACTCAGGCCGAAAGCGGGATCAGCTCTTTTTCTTGGCGGCGCGGCGCTTGGCGTCGTCGATCATCATGTTGGCGAGCTGCATGCGCACCATGGCGCGCTGACGCAGATGCGGCGCCACCCGGTCGGGATGGTTGGCCAGCGCAAAGATGCGGCGCAGCTTTGCGAGATCGGCGGGCTTGGCCTCGCCCAGGCCGAGCTCGGCGGCGATCGCCTCGGGATCTATCGATGGCGGTTCGGGCGCCTCGGGTTCGGCAGGGCCGGTGGCCGCTTCAACGGCGTCGGCCACGGCCTTGGCCCTGACCATGTCGAGCAGGGAGACAAACTCATCTGCGAGTTCTTCGCCCGCCTCGCGGTACCCGGCGGCGGCAGTCTCGCCGGCAACGCGGATGCGGCCGGAGTGCAGCTCCTCGGCAACGGCCAGATAGTCGAAGGGGATCGTCGGCGCGGGCGCAATCTCGGCAGGCTCCGAAACGACAAAAAGGTCGTCGAGCAACGAGGCAAAGTCGCGATTGATCTCGGTGCCCATGCAAGGCCCTCCGCACGAAGCCGCATGATACGGCATTATTTGCCGGAACCATAATCAGGCTCGGTTAAAAATCGTTTCGAAGCTTCGGCCGTATCTTAAAAATGTCGCGGGAAAAAATCGGGCCGCATGGGGGGTAATATGCGGCCCGAAGTCGCCTTGCGGCGAGGAAAGCCGGCAATGCCGGCATCTGAGATACGTAACCAGGGGCGAGATTGTTACGCCCTTCGCGAAAAAAGCTCTGCCGAGGTGGCCTGCATGGCAGCCATGCCTATGTTGCACTGCACAATCGCATTGGAATCACCTATATCTCTCGCTGGGAGGACCAACCGGAGCCTGAGTGATGGGTTTCTACACCGAATTGTTCGCCCGCCCTCGCCCCAAGGAACAGGTCCGCTACCGTGCGGCACTTGCCTTGCTGAACGCGATGAACTCGGCCGACCGCGCCGACATCGGCATCAAGCCTGCCGACTTTCCCCGCATCGCCCGCGAAATGTCGACGCGCCAGGCGTGATGGTCCCGCGCGTCACTGCGCTGCCGCAATCGATGATGCATCATTGCGGCAGGCAGGAGATTCGCAATGAGGACTTTTTCGAAACGGGCAGCAGCCACCGTCGCCTTGACCACCCTGTGGTCATTCCAGGCACTGGCCGCCGATCTGCCTTACCTCGATGATCGATCCGACGCGGCCGCCGTCGTGCGCTCGCTCTACAATGCGGTCAGCCGCAAGGAATATGCCCGCGCCTGGGACTATTTCGGCGAGACCAAGCCGGCGAAGGATTTTGCCGAATTCGCCAAGGGGTACGAGGCGACCGAGCGCGTCGATGTCGAAACCGGCGCCGTCGGCTCGGAAGGTGCCGCCGGCTCGATCTTCTACAACATCCCGGTCGCCATCCGTGCCGTCGACAAGGACGGCAGCGAGAAGGTTTTCGCCGGCTGCTACACCGCCCGGCAGGTCAACGGCTCTATCCAGGAGCCGCCATTCACCCCGATCCAGCTCGACAAGGGGACACTCAAGCCTGCGGAAGGCGAACTGACGGACGCGCTGCCCAAGCAATGCGGCGACGCTCCGCATGTTGAAACCGACGCAGTGCTTGAACTCGCCAAAAAGACGTTCGCGGCCAGCCACAAGGCGCAATGCGACACCGCCAGAGAAGGCGACGACGCTGCGCTGAGCTACAAGATTTCGTATCACAACAAGACCGACGCCGCCGACGCCCCAGCCAGCGAAGCCCGGCTGTTCCGCTTCTTCTGCCAGATGGGCGCCTACAACGAGACCCATGTCTATTATCTGTGGAACGAAGCCGACGGCCTCAACGAGCAGCATTTCGCCACGCCCGAACTCGACGTCCACTACGAAGGCGACAATCCCGACGGCAAGCTCGAGAGCGTCAACGTCATTGGCTATCGCTCCGAAAACACGCTGGTCAACTCGTCCTTTGACGAAAAGACAATGACGCTGCTGTCGCACTCGAAGTGGCGCGGCGTTGGCGACGCCTCATCGGACGGCACCTGGATTTTCCGCGACGGCGCGTTTGCGCTGGTCCGCTACGACGTCGATGCGTCCTATGACGGCGAGATCAATCCCGAGACCGTGCTCGACTACAATTCGGGGCCTTGAGGCTACTACCTCGCGGCCAGCATCCAGTTGAGCGTCTCGCGCCAGTCGATCATGCGGATCGGCGTGCCGTGCGTGCCGGTCTCGAAGCGGACGAAACGCGCGGGGTAGCCTGCTTTCTTGGCCAGGATCGAGCGGAAGAATGCCTCCTGCTTGTCGATCGGAAAAACCGGGTCCTTGCTGCCCTGGCCGAAGAACACCGGCACCTTGGCCGCGAAGGCCGGGGACTTGAGAAAGCCGTCGTCCCACAGCGAACCAAGCAGCATCAGTCCGCTCAATTGCCTGGCTGCCTTGGCATCACGCGCCAGGCCCCAGCATAGCTGGCCGCCCATCGAGCCGCAGGCGACGACGATCCTGGCGGCAGGCGATTGCGCCGCGTAGTGATCGATGAGAGCGGATACCTCTGAAACACCCTTGTCGCCGAAATCGGAGAAGTCAGGCGACAAATAGAGCCCGCCATTGGCGGCCATCAGGTTCTTGATGCGGTTGAAGTTGCCGCCGAAAGTGAAGTCGTCGACGCCCTGCTTGCGGCTGCCGCCCTGGCCGTGAAGATAAAGCACGATGACCGAAGCACCCTCGGTCTTGCCGACCGCCACGTGCCTGATGTCGCCGGCGTCGGTCTTGAGCACCAGGTCCTGCTGCACCTTGCGGACGCCCGTCGAGACGTATTTGCCCTGCACCCGGCGCTCCGGCACCTGGTCGCGCTCGTTGATGTCGCGCATCTCGCGATAGTCGACGACGCGGTAGGCCTCGCCCTCGGAGGAGAGAATCGCCGGATAGGCGAAGAGGTCGTCCTTGTAGGGGGCGAGAGTTTGGGCCAGTGCGGGAAATGAAATGAATGCGGCAAGGACTGGCAGAATCAGGCGGCGTAAGCGGGCTTGAAGCCAAGCGCTCGACGCTGCCCCCCTCTGTCCTGCCGGACATCTCCCCCACAAGGGGGGAGATTGGCTGTCATCGATGCGTTCGCCAACTTGCAGCCACACGAGGCCAGCGCAGCTGCTGATCTCCCCCCTTGTGGGGGAGATGGCCGGCAGGCCAGAGGGGGGCGCGAGGGAATGAGACTTCGATCTGAAAGCCTTGAGAGACATTGCCAAGGCTTGCGTGCTAGCCATGCTATTTGTCAACTGCATTCAATCCTGCAGTACCCCGCCCGCCCCTTCGAGCGCTTCGGGCGTATCGACATCGACGCCAGCACCCTTGCCGATCTCGACGTCGATGACATCGACGCCTTCGCTTTCGATCAGATGCCTGGCGCCGGTGTCACCTTCGAGATGGGCTACGGCGGCAAACAGCGAGCGCGGCAGGATGACAGGGTTGCCGCGCTTGCCGTCATGGGTGGCGCGGACGATGGCGCGGGCTTCGGCGCGTTCGAAAGATTCGATCAGCCGGTCGAGGTCGGCCGGCAACACCTCGGGCATGTCGCCGAGAACGATCAGCGCGCCGGCGGCATCCTCGGGAAGTGCTGAAACACCCACCTTGAGCGAACTGGCGAGGCCGCTAGCGAAGTCGGCATTGTAGACGACAGGGATGTCGAGCCCGGCGAGGGCTTCGCGGATGCGGCTGGCCTGATGGCCTGACACGACGACGGTGCTTTCGGCTTTCGAGGCAAGGACCCGCTCGGCGGTGCGGCGCACGAGCGGCTTGGCCCCAAACAGCGCCATCAGTTTGTTGGGCCCGCCCATGCGGCTGGAGCGGCCGGCGGCGAGCAGCACGGCATGCACCTTCGGAACCGGTGGAATGGCGGACAGGTCGCGCGGCTGCGGCCGGGTCGGGATTTCCATCAGCAAACCGCCGACGCCCATGCCGGCAATGTCGGCCGCGGTCACCTCGAGCCCTGACATCAGCCGGTCGAGCACCCAGTCGAAACCGTTTTCCTTGGGGCTGCGGGCGCAGCCGGGCGCGCCAATTACCGCCGTCGTTCCGATATGGCCAAGCACCAAAAGATTGCCGGGGTCGACCGGCATGCCCGAGCGAACAACGATACCGCCGGCGGCACGGATGGCAGCGGGAATGACGTCGTCGAAATCACTGAGCGCCGAAGCCCCGAAGATCACGACCATGTCGTGGTCGCGGGCCAGCGCCCTCGCCGCCTCGGCTACCGCCCCGGCTTCGTGGGGGGTGCGCCGCTCGGCGGTCAACCGGCTGCCCGAGCGTGCCAGCCGGTGCTCTGTCAGGCGGCTCGTCTTGTCGAGCACGCTTGCCTTCACGCTCGGCAGCACGGTCTGGATGACGCCGACGCGCTTAGGCACGAACGCATTGACGGCAAAGACCTCGCCGGCGGCGCACAGTTCGGTCGCCTGCCGCACGAGGTGGCCGCCGACAGCGAAGGGAATGATCTTCACCGTCGCGACCATCTGGCCCTTCTCGACGGTCGCATAGCGGGCGAGCGTGGCGACGGTGATCGACGGGTCGATGGCGTTGAGCGCGTCTATCAGGCCGGCATCGACAGTGAAGACACCGGCCTCTTGCGCATGCAGATTGACCCGGCCCGTCGCCGCCTGCCTCACCTCGACATGGCGGTGCTGCATGCTTGCCGCTATCGCTTCGGCAGCCCTGTCCTCGCCGAGGTCGCCCGGCTCCAACACCGCAACGACGATTTCCGTCAGCCCCGCGGCCTCAAGGATGGCGATGTCTTCGGCGGCGAGCACATGCCCCTTTCGATAGCGGTGGTCGCCGGCGCTGGTGGAATGTGCGAGCACCGCGCCCGTTGCCTGTCCGACAGCTATCGTGCCGAATTTCACGCCGCCTCGCTTTTTGCCTTGGCGCCCAGACCGCGCGAACGGAAAGCCGCAATGACCTGAGCCAGCACCGCAACGGCGATCTCGGCCGGATTGGCAGCACCAATGTCGAGGCCGATTGGCGCGTTGATGCGCTCGATCTGATCAGGCGTGGCGCCCATGCCGAGAAGCCTCTCGACCCGCTTGGCATGCGTCTTTCGGCTGCCTAGAGCGCCGACATAAAAGCACTCGGCATCAAGCGCTGCCTTGAGCGCGAAGTCGTCGATCTTGGGATCATGGGTCACCGCAGCAAGCGCTGCGTAACGGTCGAGCGGGCAGTGTTTCAGAACGTCCTCGGGCCATTCGGCATGGAGGGTGACATCAGGAAAACGATCGTCGCTGGCAAACGCCGTGCGCGGGTCGATGATCTCGAGCGGAAAGCCAGCGATCTTGGCCATCGGCGCAAGCGCCTGGCTGATATGGACGGCGCCAATCACCACCAGACGCGGTTGCGGCAGATGCACGTTGAGGAAAAACTGGCGGCCTTCGGCATCGACGGCCCCGGACAGGCCGGTGCGGAACGCCTTGACGATGGCAATGCCGAGATCGCCGGCAACCGCATCGCCCTCCTTGACGACGCGATCGCGGCCATCACCGATGTCGGTGACGAGAATGGCGGCGCGGCGCGCACGGCGCTCGGCATTCAGGGTCTTCAGTGCAAACGGATCCATCGCCTCAACCCAATCGCTCGACATAGACCCGGATGCGGCCACCGCAGGACAGGCCGACCTGCCATGCCGTTTCGTCGGCGACGCCGAACTCAAGCATCTTCGGTTTGCCGCTCTCAATCACATCGAGCGCTTCGGAAATCACTGCACCCTCGACGCAACCGCCCGAGACCGAGCCGTGGAAGGTGCCCTCGGCGTCGATGACAAGATGGCTGCCGACGGGGCGTGGCGCCGAACCCCAGGTCTCGACCACGGTGGCAATGGCGACATCCTTGCCGTCCTTCATCCAGCCTTCGGCGATGATCAGCGGGTCGCGGGCCTCATCGAGAAACTTGCTTGGCATGGAACCTCCTTCGCGACCTTACGCCGCCCGGCGCTGGCCGTCGATCATCCACAATCTGGGGTCGCTTTGGCGCGATGCGGGCGCGCCGAGCGAGGCACAAAGATCGCCGAGCGCGTTGAGATTGTGCACCGGACGGAACTCGTCAACATAAGGCAGCATGGCGCGAACGCCGCGGGCGCGCGCCTCGAAACCGTCGAAGCGCAAAAGCGGGTTGAGCCAGATCAGCCGCCGGCATGATTTCTTGAGCCGCTCCATCTCCTCGGAAAGCCCAGCGACATCGTCGCGCTCGAGCCCGTCGGTGATCAGCAGGACCACCGCGCCCTGCCCGAGCACGCGGCGCGACCACAGCCGGTTGAACTCGCCGAGCGTGTCGCCGATGCGGGTGCCGCCCGACCAGTCCTTGACCGCGGCAGAACAGTCGGCAAGGGCGGCATCGGGATCGCGATGCCGCATCTGACGGGTCAGGTTGGTCAGCCGGGTACCAAAGACGAAGGTATGGACCCGCCTTCGCTTTTCGGTCAGCGCATGCAGGAAATGCAGGAAGATGCGCGTGTACTGGCTCATCGAGCCGGAGATATCGGCGAGCACCACGAGCGGCGGATGCACCTCGCGGACGGAGCGGAACTTCGGCAGGATCAACTGACCGCCGGTACGGGCGGCCGCACGCATCATGGCGCGCGGGTCGATCTTGGCGCCATGCGGATCGGGCTTGAAGCGGCGCGTCCGCACCGTGTCGAACGGCAGCCTGAGCGCTGCGATCTCGCGGCGCGCGTCCGATATCTCGCTGGCCGTCATCTGCGCAAAATCCTTGCCGCGCAGCATCTCGTTGCCTGACACGGTGAAACGGGCGTCGACCTCGATCTCGGGGATCTCGCGCGGGGGCTGGCTGTTATGGTGGCCCTCGAACATCGCCTGGCTGACGCGGTTTTCGGCAGCGCGGGGCTTCTGCTTCTCGCGCCGATCGGGTGCGACAGGCGAAAACATCGCCAGCATCTTTTCGATCAGCTCGCGTGACTTCCAGAACAGCCGGAAGGCCTCGTCGAAGGTGGCGTGATCCTCGTGCCGGCTGACCAGCACGGCGTGCAGGGTCCAGTAGAAGTCGTCACGCGAGCCGATGCCCGAGGCCAGCACGGCTTCGATGGCGTCCATGACCGAGGCCGGGCCGACGCGCATGCCTGCCTTGCGCAGCGCGCGGGCGAAATAAACGATGTTGTCGGCGATGCGGCCGTCGGGCGTTGCGCTGTTCGGGGTCATGTCGCCATGCCCCCTGCGCCGTTACCGGCTTCAGTGATGTTACGGCATGGATTCCCGACACTCTCCGCTCGCTTTGCTCGCTCACGAGGTCGGGAATGACGAATGTGAGGAGGCGCCTCCTCAAATCCCAGACCTCTGCGATTGGCTGCGAGCGGCATGCGTTTGCGATTGGCGGCGACGGTCATGAAGGTCGTCATTCCCGACCTCGTGAGCGAGTGAAACGAGCGGAGAGTGTCGGGAATCCATGCCGTGACATCAAAGCAATCGAGAGCGGACACATGGCCGGGTTCTGCCAAATCGAAGCGACCGTCGAGCCCACGCCCGCAGGTTCTACCAGATGGGATGACGTAGGCGAATGGAACGCCATATCAGCTACTCCGCCGCCGCAAGCTCCGCCTTCACCTCGTTGAGGATGCGGCGGCCTTCGCCCTGTTCGATGCGTGCGATGTCGTCCTGGTATTTTAGCAGCACGCCGATCGTGTCCGAAATCGTCTCGGGATCGAGCGCAATCTTGTCGAGTTCAGTCAGCGCCGAGGCCCAGTCGATGGTTTCGGCGACACCCGGCACCTTGAACAGCTCGATCTCGCGCAGCCTCTGGATGAAGCTTACGACCTCCGCCGAAAGCCGCTTGTTGGCTTGTGGCACCTTGCGGCTGACGATCTCCAGCTCGCGCTCGGCGTTGGGGTAGTCGACCCAATGATAAAGGCAGCGGCGCTTCAAGGCGTCGTGGATTTCGCGGGTGCGGTTGGTGGTGATGATGACGATCGGCGGCTCCTCGGCCTTGATCGTGCCAAGCTCGGGCACCGTCACCTGGTAGTCGGAGAGGATTTCGAGCAGGAAGGCTTCGAAAGCCTCGTCGGTGCGGTCGAGTTCGTCGATCAGGAAGACCGGAGCGGCCCCGGCCTTGCCGGTCAGCGCGTCCAGCACCGGTCGGCGGATCAGGTATTTCTCGGAAAAGACGTTCTTTTCCATATCCGAGCGGTCGACCTTGCCGACAGCCTCCTCCATGCGGATCTCGATCATCTGCGCCGCATAGTTCCACTCGTAGACGGCGGAGGAAACGTCGAGGCCTTCGTAACATTGCAGCCGGATCAGCCGGCGCCCGAGCGCACTCGCCAGCACCTTGGCGATCTCGGTCTTGCCGACGCCGGCCTCGCCTTCGAGGAACAGCGGCCGGTTCATGCGCAAGGACAGAAACAGCACCGTCGCCAACGCCCGGTCGGCGATGTAGTCCGCACTGGTCAGCATAGCCAGCGTCTCGTCGATCGTTTGCGGGATGGGACGAGGCGTGCGGTCGGTCATGGCGTTTCCGGAAAAGCGGGCTACAGCACGTGGTAGCTGCGACCGTGATAGATCAGCGGACGAAGGTTATCGCCGATACGAAGGCCTGTCACCTTGCCGAACATGATACGGTGCGTGGCCATCTCCTTGGCGTCGATCAGCTCACAGTCGAACACCGCGACGGCATCGAGCAGTACGGGCGCGCCGGAGGCGAGCACCTGCCATTCGGCAAGCGCGAATCGCTTTTCGGGCGACATGCCGGTGACGCCCGAAAACGCCACGGCCAGCGGCTCGTGCCTGGCGGCGAGCGTGTTGAGCGCGAAGTTGCCGTTTTTGACAAACAAATCGTTGTTGGGGTTCTCGCGATTGACGCAGACGAGAACAGTGGGCGGGCTGTCTGAGACCGAGCAGGCGGCAATGACGGTGGTGCCGCGCTTGCCGGCCGGACCGTCGGTGGTCACCAGATGCACCGCGCCGGCAAAATGGCTCATCGCATCCCGGTAGGCCTGCGGCCCGACTTCAAACTTCTTCAACACCGGATTTTCCTGCAACCAACCATACCGCTATATATGGCCGCGTCGCCCGGCTCACAAGCGAGTATGCCACAAGCACGTTGCGCTTGGCCGGGCCAGGCAGTAGGTCAGGTAAATCGCGCAAACTTGGGCGTGCAGAGGATTTTTCGGACCGAATGCGAGCCGCGACGGCCTTCACCACGCTCCTTACCGCATCGCTCCTGGCGCTGACCGCCCATGCCGAGCCGGTGAGGATTGGCGTGGCGGCTCCCCTGTCGGGCCCGTCGGCGATCCTTGGCGAACAGGTCAAGGCCGGTGCGCAGCTTGCGGCCGCGAAGGTGGGGGCGTCGCTCGTCGTCGCCGACGACCGCTGTACCGCGGAAGGCGGCGCGAAAGCAGCGCAGGGCTTCGTCGACGCCAAGGTGTCGGTTGCCACAGGCTTTCTCTGCACCGAAGCCATCGAGGCCGCCCTGCCCGTGCTCAAGGCCGCCAGCATCCCGGTCATCACCGTCGGCGTCCGCACCGACAGCCTGACCGAACTGCACGACAAGACCGGCTGGCTCGTGTTTCGGCTTGGGCCGCGCGGCGACGGCGAGCGCAACGCGGCAGCCGCGATCCTGACCCGACTGTGGAACGACGAGCTCTTCGCCATCGTCGACGACGGCACGATCTATGGCCGCGAGCTGGCCGAGAGTTTGCGCGCCAGCGCCGAGCAGGCCGGATTGAAGCCGGTGTTCTTCGACACCTACAGGCCCCAGCTCGACAACCAGGTCGCGCTGATCGGCCGGCTGCGCAAGGCTGGCGCGACGCACGTGTTCGTCGGCGGCGACGGCGAAGACATCGCCGTGATGGGGCGCGACGCCGCCTCGCTCGGTATCGACATCGTCTTTGCCGGCGGCGAGACACTGCGCATCGCCGACCGCGCGGTGCCCCCGGCCAAAGGCACGCTGATGGTCGCGCCGCCTGAATGGTCCACTATCGCAAATCCCGAGATGCGCGCGGCGTTCGAGGCCGCCAACACCATGACCGACGGCTACACCTTGCCCGGTTACGCTGCCGTGGAAATCGCCGACGCCGCGGCGAGGCTCGCCTCTGCGGGCGGAAAGCCTGTCGCGGACGTGCTGACCGGCCAGGATTTCGACACTGCCATCGGCAAGATCCGCTTCGACGCCAAGGGCGACCTCAGCGAGAGCCCGTTTCGGCTGTTTCGTTTCGACGGAACCAACTACCTGCCTGTAGAGACCCAATAATGCTGAAAGCCGGACCGCTGAACCTGATCACCGACGTCGCTGGCCTGCGCGTCGGCAACGCCACTGATGAAAAGGTGAAGTCGGGCGTAACGGTGGTGGTCTGCGACACACCTGCCGTCGCCGCCGTGCAGGTGCTGGGCGGCGCGCCGGGAACGCGCGAGACCGACCTGCTCGAAGCGCACAACACTGTCGAGACCATCAATGCGATCACCCTTTCGGGCGGCTCGGCCTTCGGCCTCGATGCCGCGTCTGGCGTGCAGGCGGCATTGCGCGAAAAGGGCATCGGCTTTGCCATACGCGACCAGGTGATCCCGATCGTGCCGGCGGCGATCCTGTTCGACATGCTGAACGGCGGCAACAAGGACTGGGGGCGTTATCCGCCCTATCGCGAGCTTGGCTACGACGCGGTACAGGCGGCCACGCGCGAATTCGCGCTCGGCACGGCGGGCGCCGGCACCGGCGCGCTGACCGCCGGGCTCAAGGGCGGGCTGGGCTCGGCTTCGACTGTCATGCCGAACGGCGTGACTGTCGGTGCACTGGTCGCAGTCAACGCGACGGGATCTGTGACTGTCGGGCGCTCCAGGCACTTCTGGGCAGCGCCGTTCGAGCTGGACGGCGAGTTTGGCAACCTCGGTTATCCCTCGCCGCTGCCTGGCGATGCCGCTCGTGTCTTCAAGAAATACGAGGAACTGGACAATGCCGTCGCCAACACCACGATAGCGGTGATTGCCACCGACGCGGTGCTGACCAAGGCCGCGGCCAAGCGGCTGGCGATATCGGCGCATGACGGTTTCACCCGCGCCATCTGGCCAGTGCACACGCCGTTCGACGGCGACCTGGTGTTCGCTCTGGCAACAGGCGCAAGCGGAATTGAGATCGGGCAGGCTGACGTCGTCGACTTCTTCGCCGCCGCGGCGTCGACAATGGCGCGCGCGATCGCACGCGGCGTGCATGCGGCGACCGCCGTACCAGGCGACATCATGCCTGTGTGGTCGGCGCGCAAAGGCTGAACAAAGCCCTTTGTTGACGGTATGTTAGCGCCTTCGTTTGAAAAATCGATTCAGCTGGAAAGAGGGGCCACCGCCATGAAAGTGATGAAGCTTCTTTGCCTCGCAGCCATGTGCGCTGCCTCGCCTGCGGCTCAGGCGGGCGACGCAGCCGAACTCAACGTGCTTGGCTTCAGCGCCGACGGCAAGGTATTCGCCTTCGAGGAATACGGCATCCAGGACGGCTCGGGCTTTGCCTATGCCAACCGCTTCTACATCGACACCACGTCGGACAAGTTCCTGCCCGGCACGCCGGTGCGCGTGCAGATGGAGGACGAGAACGTCGGCCTCGACGCGGCGCGCGCGGAAGCGCGCAAGCGCGGCGACAAGATCGTCAAGGAGGATGAGCTCGCCGCCAATCGCGGCCGCCTCGCCGGCTTCAACGCGGTGACCGAGACAAGTGCCGACCCGCACAGGATGACGGTCAATCCGCGCCCGGTGTTTCCGCCGATCGATCCGCAGCTCGAGTTCAAGCTCGAGGAGATTTCGCTCGGCGAGATCGAGCGCTGCCCCGGCATCGGACCGGTAAAGGGCTTCAAGCTGGTGCGTGTCGGCGATGGCGGCAAGACCGAAGTGCTGCAGGAGGACAAGGACGTGCCGCTGAGCCGCGGCTGCCCGACCGGCTACCGCATCGGCGGCGTGCAGACCTTCTTCGGCGATGGCGGCACGCCTGCCTATGCGGTGCTGGTCACCGTCATCCGCCATGGCTTCGAGGGACCGGACCACCGCTGGATCGCGGTGACGGGGCGGATGTGAGCGACAGCATTGCTGCCGGCGCGGCCCGGACCACGAGACAGATGCGCATACGCCACAAGCTAGGCCAGGCCCTGCCGTCACTACGGCTGGCGGTCCTTGGTGCTGCCGTATGGGGCTTTGCCATGGGCGCCAGCGCGTTCCTGACGCTTTTGGTGGACCATTGGGAAACGCCGGTACGGGTCCGTTCGGTGGTGCTTCTGTTCGCGCTGGGCGGGGCTATCGCCTTCCCCATCGGCTGGACGCTGGCGCGACTGCTGTCACACGGCCGGGGGCGCGAGACGGCATTCGCATCCGCGTTCGTGTCGCTTGGTGTGCTGACGATCGGCCTGACCGGACTGTTCTACGCGCTGCAATACAGAACCTACTATGCCGAGTGGCACGCGCCGGCCTTCACCATCACCTGGGCATTCCAGTTCGTCTTCACCGGGCTTGTCGCGCTCTATCAATTCGCCGTCCTGGGCCTGCGGCTCTACTTTCCCGGCGGATTCGTCGCCCTTTTCGCCGCAGCACTGTGGTTTGCCTGCCGTTCGCGTTGAGCATTGCGCCCACCTCTGTTAGGGGAGCCGCAACGAAACTTCAGCAGGACGAGCCCCGCCATGATCCCTCGCTATTCGCGGCCCGAGATGGTCGACATCTGGTCTCCTGAAACCCGGTTCCGGATCTGGTTCGAGATCGAGGCCCATGCCTGCGACGCTCTGGCCGAGATTGGCGTGATCCCCAAGGAAGCGGCAAAGACGATCTGGGAAAAGGGTAGTGCCGCCAAGTTCGACGTCGAGCGCATCGACGAGATCGAGCGCGTCACAAAGCATGACGTCATCGCGTTCCTGACCCATCTCGCCGAATTCGTCGGCCCGGATTCGCGCTTCATCCACCAGGGCATGACCTCGTCCGACGTGCTCGACACCTGCCTTTCCGTGCAGCTGGTGCGCGCCACTGACCTTCTGCTCGCCGATATCGACGCGCTGCTGGCCGCTCTCAAGCGCCGCGCCTTCGAGCACAAGGACACTGTCACCATCGGCCGCAGCCACGGCATCCACGCCGAACCGACGACCTTCGGCGTCAAGCTGGCTTTGGCCTTCGCCGAGTTCACCCGCTGCCGCGAGCGGCTGGTGCATGCGCGCGAAGACATCGCCACCTGCGCCATTTCGGGCGCCGTCGGCACCTTCGCCAACATCGACCCGCGCGTCGAGGAACATGTCGCCGCCAAGCTCGGCCTGAAGCCGGAGCCGGTATCGACACAGGTCATCCCGCGCGACCGCCATGCGATGTTCTTTGCGACACTGGGCGTCATCGCCTCGTCGATCGAGCGCGTCGCGACCGAAATCCGCCACCTGCAGCGCACCGAAGTGCTGGAAGCGGAAGAGTATTTCTCGCCGGGCCAGAAGGGCTCGTCGGCAATGCCGCACAAGCGCAACCCGGTGCTGACCGAAAACCTGACCGGCCTCGCCCGCATGGTCCGCTCTTATGCCGCCCCGGCGATGGAGAACGTGGCGCTGTGGCACGAGCGCGACATCTCGCACTCCTCGGTCGAGCGCATGATCGGCCCGGATGCGACCGTGACGCTCGACTTCGCGCTGGCGCGCCTGACCAACGTCATCGACAAGCTCGTCGTCTATCCCGACAACATGCTCAAGAACATGAACAAGTTCCGCGGTCTTGTGCATTCGCAGCGTGTGCTGCTGGCACTGACGCAGGCCGGCGTGTCCCGCGAGGACGCCTACCGCCTGGTCCAGCGCAACGCCATGAAGGTCTGGGAAGAAGGCAAGGATTTCCTTGAGGAACTTTTGGCCGACAAGGACGTGACTGCCGCCCTGCCGGAAGCCGAAATCCGCGAAAAGTTCGACCTCGGCTATCACACCAAGCATGTCGACACGATTTTCAGCCGCGTATTCGGCTGAGATGGAAATGCAGGGCCGGTCGTAAGGCCCGCATGAATGAAGAGGCCTTCACGGCGATCTGCCGCGAGGGCCTTTTTGTTTCTAGACACCTGACGATCGTCAGGCCGCAAACGCGTCCATCAGGATGAAGGTCGCATCCTGTCGCTGATATCCGTTGATCAGCGGCACCAGCCGCGTGAAATGCTCGGTCTGGCAATGGAAATCCAGAGCCGCGCGATCAGGCCATTCCTCGATGAAGACGAAATGGCCGGGATCCTTCTGATCGACATACAGATCATAGGCAATGCACAGCGGTTCGAGCTTGGTCTTCTCGACAAGCTCGGCATAGAGCGGCAGCACGATTTCGATGAACTCAGGCTTGATGAAATCCTGAGCGATGACCTTCAACATGAACGACCCTCGATGATGCACGGCAACAAAACGAACCTGCCGGATCGGCAGGTTCGTTTCCGCCTAGCACATGCCGCGGCCAGACGATGTCAGGAGCAACGCTCAGCCCGGCTGGCCCGGCAGCGCCCGGATGACGGTACCCCACGGATCTTCGTAGCTCGAAGCAGCCTTGGCGTCGGCCGAGCGCATCTCGACCCAGGCAAGGCCGGTGCGCGAGAGGTCACGCTTTCCGGCACCGGGGCTCTGCCAGGAATTGGCGCCGATGTGGTGGTGGTAGCCGCCTGAGGACAGGAACACGGCGCTGTTGCCGTATTTCGCCACCGTGTCGAAGCCAAATTGCGTCTTCCACCAATCGGCAGCTGCCGCCGGATCGCCGACGCGCAGATGGACGTGGCCGACGATGCTGTTTTCCGGCATGCCCCGCCAGCCGGCATCGCCAGCCGACACCTCGGCGACGATCGAGGGGATATCCAGTTGATCGGTGGCCATGGCGACCTGCGAACCGTTCCATTTCCAGCTGTCATGCGGCCGGTCGCGGTAGATCTCGATGCCGTTGCCCTCGGGATCGGTCAGGTAGAGCGCCTCGCTGACCAGATGATCGGATGCGCCGTCGACAGGAATGCGCCTGTCGATGGCGTGCTTGATCCAGCGGCCGAGATCGGCACGGCTGGGCAACAGGAAGGCGGTGTGAAACAGGCCCGCACTGCGCGGATCGTCGGGCTTGGCTGCCTTGTCGGCCTCGATGTCGAGCAAGGCTCGGCTGCCAGCACCCAAGGTGATGGTTTCGCCGTCGCGGCTCAGTTCCTGCAGACCGACGACATCGCGATAGAAACCTGCCAATGCGTCGGCATCCCGCGCCTTGAGGCCAACGCGGGCAACGCTGATCGGGGTCGTCGCTGCAAAGGGAATGTTGCTCATCGTGGGCTCCGTATGGCCGGTCCGCACTCCGGCACCGAATGCGAGGAGTGCCGCGCTGCCAACCAGTTTGCGTCGTGTCAGTTCCAAAATCCACTCTCCGGCCAACACGGCTGTTTGTCTCCAGCCATAGATCGGCTGGGCGCATCGTTCACACAAGTCAGCAAAGACCGAACACCGCGTTCAACGATTCGATATCAATCGGAAAATCGCGCAACCGAGCCGAGGATCGTTGGCAAAAGTTCGTTGTGCCAGGCGGCAATCACCGGAGACAATCCTATCTCCGGCCAGCTACCTGTCCGGCTCATCAATGCGATCCGGGTGAACGTCATGAATGACAATGCACATACAACGCTCAGGCCGGCACGGAGCGGGGACGGACAAGCGGTGTTCGATGTGACGCGGCATTCCGTGCGCGAGCTTGCGCAGGGCCACTATTCCGCCGAACAGATTGCCGGATGGATGGGCAACCGAACGCCGGACACTTACGAAGCCCTCATTGCCAAAGGGCTGATGGTTGTTGCCGAGCAAGACGACAGGGTCGTCGGCTTCGTCGATTCCGAGCCGGGCGAGGTGACGCGGCTGTTCCTTCTTGCCGGCGCGGCAGGCTCAGGTCTCGGCAAAGTGCTGCTCGAAATCGGCATCCAGAATGCGCGGCGGGACCATGACGGACCAATCAAGGTCGAATCGACTATCAATGCCGAGGGCTTTTATCGCCGCCACGGTTTTCGCACGGTCGAGCGAGGCTATTTCTCGCATGGCGTCGGCGGCGAACCGATCGAGATCGTGCACATGGAACTGTGAGTTGCCCCGGCTTGCACCGGCGAGATCGGATCGCTACATCCCCGACATGAAGGTAAAAGACGCCGATATCATCATCGTGCCCGGATACACCAATTCGGGGCCATCCCACTGGCAGAGCCGCTGGGAGGAAAAGCTGTCGACCGCGCGCCGCGTCGAGCAGGACGAGTGGACGAAGCCGGTGCGCGAAGACTGGACTGCCAAGGTCATCGCTGCCGTCAACGCGGCGGAACGGCCGGTGGTGCTGGTTGCGCACTCGCTCGGCATCCCGACGGCGATCCACGCCATTCCCGGCTTCAAGAAATACGTCGCGGGCGGCTTCTTCGTGGCCCCGCCTGATGTTTCCAATCCGGCGATCCGGCCAAAGCACCTGATGACGTTCGGGCCCTACCCGCGCGATCCGCTGCCGTTCCCGTCGGTCGTGGTCGCCAGCAGCAACGACCCCTATTGCAAGCTCGACGTCGCCGAAGACATCGCCGCCGCTTGGGGCTCCATGTTCGTCGAAGCAGGCGATTCAGGCCACATCAATGCCGATTCCGGCCACGGGCCCTGGCCGGAGGGGTCGATGGTGTTCGCGCAGTTCCTGTCGCGCCTGCAAGGCTAACCCGGAAATCGTGGGTGCCGCCAAAGACGGCGCTTGGCGCCTTAGCCGAGCGACTTCTTGAGATCGGCAAGCAAGCTTGCCGCACCGCTTGAAATCAGCTGGTGCTCGGAGCCCGTCGCCAGCAACTGGTAGCCCATGTCGACGAAACGCCCTGCGATGGCAGGATCGGTGACATAGATCCCGGCATGCTTGCCGGCGGCGCGGGTCCGCCTGCCGACGTCGGCGACTGTTCCCATCATGTCCTCGAGCGTCGAATTGATCGTCTCGCCCTTCGTCCAGGCAATGGAGAAATCGCCCGGCCCAAGGAAAATGCCGTCAATGCCGGGCGTTTCCAGGATGCCGTCGAGCACGGCGACGGCGGCATGAGTCTCGACCATGGCGAAGGAGACGGTGCGGGCATTGCTTTCCTTCAGCCATTTGACCGAATCCTTGCTGCCATGACGTGGCGAAGCGAAGGTCGGCCCCCATGAGCGCTCGCCCAGTGGTGGATACTTTATCGCGGCGGCAAAGCGCCTGGCGTCCTCGACTGAATTGACCATCGGCGCGATGACCGCCTCGGCGCCGAAATCGAGCGCCCGGCTCGCCATGTCGAATCGGCCAACCGGAACGCGCACGAGCGAGTGCTTGCCTGCCCGCAGCACGGGGGCGATCGAACGCAGCACGCTGTCTTCATTGTGGCCGCCATGCTGCATGTCGAGGGTGACGGCATCAAAGCCCTGCCCGGCAAGGATCTCGACCGTCAGTGCATCCGGCACGCCTGACCAGGCGGTGATGATCGTCTCGTTGGCATGCAGTCTCTCGGCAAGCGACATTTTTCTCTCTCCCTAAGTCCGCAGCTATTTCAACCGGAAGCCGGCATCGGCGCAAACAAAAACCGCCCGGAATCCGGGCGGCTCGTTGGTCCAGAAAACTGGAGCCCAGCTATGCTGGCTGGATCAGGTGTTCTTGATCTGGTCGATCGCCTGCGCCATCAGCTCGTCCATGGTGCGGCGGATCTGATGGTCGGACTGGTCGACGCCGGCTTTGTCGAAATCGCCGCGGATCTTGCGGAAAACGTCATGATCGCCGGCTTCCTCGATATCGGAAACCACGACTTCCTTGGCGTAAGCGTCGGCGTCGGCGCCCGACTTGCCCAGCTTTTCGGCAGCCCAGAGGCCGAGCGCCTTGTTGCGCCGCGCGTTCGCCTTGAAACGCAGCTCTTCGTCGAAGACGAACTTGCGTTCAAAACCTTCTTCGCGGTCTTTCATGTTGCTCATGGCAATCCTCCAAGGAGTAGGAAATCGATTCGACGTCCGGTGCATATGATATCGACTTCCTCAAACCAAAAGCCCGGCGCCCGGTCAATATCTCTCTTTTGCGCCATTTGGGTGTGCGGTGCGGCATTTCCGTACCAAAAGGAGTTGATTGGCGGGAAATGATGATTGAGCAATGGGCCCGATTAAGATAGAGACCGGCCTTGAAACCCACTGCCGCCGCGGCTTTGCGGCGTGAGAAAGGGACCGGTAACTTGCCGTCCACCCTTCCAACCAGAGAATCATTCAAATGAAGAATCGCCGCCGCATCTACGAAGGCAAGGCCAAGATCCTTTATGAAGGCCCCGAGCCGGGCACCCTGATCCAGTTTTTCAAGGACGACGCCACGGCCTTCAACAAGAAGAAGCATGAGGTCGTCGACGGCAAGGGCGTGCTCAACAACCGCATTTCCGAGCACATCTTCAACCACCTGAACCGCATGGGCATTCCGACCCACTTCATCCGCCGGCTCAACATGCGCGAGCAGCTGATCAAGGAAGTCGAGATCATCCCGCTCGAGGTCGTCGTGCGCAACGTCGCCGCCGGTTCGCTGGCCAAGCGCCTTGGCATCGAGGAAGGCACGGTTCTGCCGCGCTCGATCATCGAGTTCTACTACAAGGCCGACGCGCTCGACGACCCGATGGTCTCGGAAGAGCACGTCACCGCCTTCGGCTGGGCAAGCCCGCAGGAAATCGACGACATCATGGCGCTGGCCATCCGAGTCAACGACTTCCTCTCCGGCCTGTTCATGGGCGTCGGCATCCAGCTCGTCGACTTCAAGATCGAATGCGGCCGCCTGTTCGAGGGCGACATGATGCGCATCGTGGTAGCCGACGAGATTTCGCCTGACAGCTGCCGCCTGTGGGACGTCGCCACCCAGGACAAGCTCGACAAGGACCGTTTCCGCCGCGACATGGGCGGACTTGTCGAGGCCTACCAGGAAGTGGCGCGCCGCCTCGGCATCATGAACGAAAACGAGACCCCTCGCCCGACCGGGCCGGTTCTCGTCAAGCACTGACAATTCCAAGCACGGGCGCGAGTAACTTCGCGCCCGAAACATTTCCAGTCGACACTTTCGGAGTGAAATGCCCGTGATCAAGGCCCGCGTCACCGTCACCCTCAAAAACGGCGTCCTGGACCCGCAAGGCAAGGCGATCGAGCATGCGCTTGATGGCCTCGGCTTCGGCGGCATAGGCTCCGTGCGCCAGGGCAAGGTCTTTGACGTTGAAATCGAAGGCGCCGACAAGGCAAAGGCGGAAGCCGACCTCAACGCCATGTGCGAGAAGCTTCTGGCGAACACGGTGATTGAGAATTATAGTGTGACGCTTATCTGAGGTTGCACCGGAGGGTGTAGTGGCAGAAGTCACCAATGACCTGATGTACGAACTGCTGAAGCGGATGAATCACGACCTGTCCGAACTTCGCCAGGATGTGTCCGAGGTCAAAAGGGAACTTAATGTCATTCGCGGCCACATGGTCGGGATACAGAGTGACATTCATAATATCTACGGTGTTCTTGCGCGCCACGACGAACGGCTAGAGCGCATCGAGCGTCGTCTGGAACTGCGTGAACTCGCCGAACCTCAGAGGCCTTACGAACCGAAATGAAATCAGCAGTCGTCCTCCTCCCCGGCCTGAACCGTGACCGCGACATGATCGCGGCGCTGACCAAGATTTCGGGCAAGGCGCCCGTCACCGTATGGCAGACCGACACGGAAATCCCCGATGTCGACCTGATCGCCATCCCCGGCGGCTTCTCCTTCGGCGACTATCTGCGCTGCGGTGCGATCGCCGCCCGGATGCCGGTGATGCGCGCAGTGGCCGAAAAGGCCGCCAAGGGCGTGCAGGTCGTCGGCGTCTGCAACGGCTTCCAGATCCTGGTCGAGGCCGGCCTCCTGCCCGGCGCCTTGATGCGCAACACTTCGCTCAAGTTCGTCTGCCGCGAAGTGAAGCTCGAGATCGCCAACGCCAACACGGCCTTCACCCGCAACTACGCAGCCGGCCAGGTCATCCGCTGCCCGGTGGCGCACCATGACGGCAACTATTTCACCGATCCAGAGACGCTTGCGCGTATCGAAGGCGAAGGCCAGGTGGTGTTCCGCTATGCCGAAGGCACCAATCCGAACGGCTCGATCAACGACATCGCCGGCATCATCAACGAGAAGGGCAACGTGCTCGGCCTGATGCCGCATCCGGAGAACCTGATCGAGACAGCGCATGGCGGCAATGATGGCCGTGCCCTGTTCGAAAGCGCGCTCGGGCTGCCCAAGGCAGCTTGAGTGGCGTCCGGGAATTCCCTTCAGTTCATCGACATGGAAAAGGCAGGCGTCGGCGCATGAAATCACTGCGGATTCTGGCGGCAACGGCCGCGGTCATCGGTTTGGCAGCCTGCAATTCAAGCCCAAAGACGCCGGCACCGTCGGTGTCGGGAAAGAGTGCCTCGCTTCGCTCCATGGAACAGGTGGCGATCGCCGCGCACAAATGCTGGTTCGCCAGCAAGGATCCGGCCTTCGCGAAGTACCAGATGGCCAACGAGCTCAACAATTTCGGTGGCACGCCGCGCTTCCTGGTGGTGCCGGCGAAGCAATATGGCGCAAGGCCGCTGCTGGTGGTGCAAGCACAAGGCAATTCCAGCCAGGTCCAGGTGTTCGGTCCCCTGATGGATCAGGCGCTGGGCGCACGCATCAGCTCGGACGTCAACCGTTGGCGCTCCGGCAACCCATCCTGCACCGGCACCGCCTGACGGAGCCAACGGCGCGCATCGATGCGCGCCGAAGAAAAGAGGTGGAGGCACCGGGGAGCGCCTCCACCAATGTCGAACTGCCCGTGGGTCGGGACAATCCGAAAAGCCGTGACCAATCAGTCGTAGAAAGGGCGAAGCCCTTCGCGATAGGCATCGCAACGCGAGATGCCGATATCCGACAGCTGATCATCCGTGAGTTCCAGCAGGGACATCCGGGTGCGGCGGCGCTCAACGCAGTGCGCAAGCCAGCGCATCAGCCGGGAAAGCGCATTTGCCCTTTTGCGGGGCGAGCCACGCTCCATCTGTGAAGATGCACCTGTGACGCCCCCGCCAATTGCATCCATTGTACTCATAGCGATGATCCAAATTGTATCTATTTTCGACAATGAATGCTATGAATTGACTCAACGATGATCGCAATGTAGGAATTGTCACCATGACAATTTGGCTTCCCGATCTCTCATCCGGCGCCGGGCCGCTTTATCTGCGGCTGGCGGAACGCATCGAAAGCGACATCGACAGCGGGGTGCTGGCCTCCGGAACCAAGCTGCCGCCGCAGCGCAACCTTGCCTACGACATCGGCGTGACCATCGGCACGGTGGGCCGCGCCTACGCCTTGCTGCGCGAACGCGGGCTGGTCAGCGGCGAAGTCGGGCGCGGCACTTACATTCTGGCGCGCCACACCTTGGCGCGCCACACCGAGCAGGTGGCTCCCAGCCCTGTTACCACCCTGCCCTTCGAAGGTTCGCGCGCCGTCGAAGCCCCACCGGGAAAGCTGCATTTCGACAGCACCGCGGCACCCAATGTCGGCCAGGCCAAGACAATCGAGTCAATCCTGGCCGTGATCAGCCGGGACAATCCCGACGATGTGACGAGCTACACCAGGACCTTTCCCGAACATTGGTTCGAGGCAGGCAGCGTCTGGCTTTCACGCAACGGCTTTCGCCTCGCCCCCGATACGATCGTGCCGACGCTCGGCGCACATGCGGCGGTGATGGCCATCATCGCTGCAGTGACACAGCCGGGCGACCACATCCTGTTCGAGCATGTGACCTACACCCAGATCGCGCGCAGCGCCGGGCTGATCGGGCGGCGCATGGCGCTGGTCAATTCGGACGAGCACGGCGTCGATCCTGACGATTTCGAGGCGGTCTGCGCGCAAAAACACCCCAAGCTGGCGTTCCTGATGCCGACCGCGCAGAACCCCACGGGCGTGATCATGCCGGGCGAACGGCGCGCGGCGATTGCAGCGATTGCCCGCAGGTACAATGTGCTGCTGGTCGAAGACGACATCTATGGCGCGTTGACGGACGACCGCACGCCTCAACTGGCCGAGTTCGCGCCGGAGCGCGTCTTCGTCGTTGGTGGCCTGTCGAAATCGGTGGCGGCCGGCGTGCGTGGCGGCTGGGTTTCGTGCCCGACGCATTTTCGTCACAGCATTCGCGTCGCCCACAAGATGGTGACCGGCGGCATGCCGTTCCTGCTGGCCGAACTCTGCGCGCAACTCGTGCTGTCAGGCGAGGCCACGGCAATCCGCGCCCGCTCGATTGCCGAGATCAACGCCCGCCTCGACATCGTTCGCGCAGCACTTGGCGGCTATGATTTCAATATCACCCCCAACATCCCGTTCGTCTGGCTGGCGCTGCCGGAACCATGGAATTCGGGCACGTTCAAGAATGCCGCCTATGGCCAGGGCGTGCTCGTCGACGACGAGGACGAATTCAAGGCCGGACGCTCGGACCAGGTGTTCCACCGCGTCAGGATAGGCATTTCCGCGCCACGCACGCGCGGCGACGTCGAAAGGGGCCTGGCCACGGTCCGCCGCCTGCTCGACGAGGGCGATGCCGGCTACGACAGTTTCGGTTGAGACGGCGCCAAGCTGCGGCGGATGGCTGTTTCCGTGCCATAAAGGGTGACTTTCTGGCCATTGACGGTATATCCCGGGCCAATCATGCGCTATGGAGCCACCAACGCTCCCCCAACGGATTCTGCGATCTACGATGACCATTCAGAATGACGTGAAGATCACCAGCGAACTCATCGCCGCGCACGGGCTCAAGCCGGACGAATACCAGCGTATCCTTGACCTTGTCGGACGCGAGCCGACCTTCACCGAACTAGGCATCTTCTCGGCGATGTGGAACGAGCATTGCTCGTACAAGTCGTCCAAGAAGTGGCTGCGCACGCTGCCGACCAAGGGCGACGTCGTCATCCAGGGCCCAGGCGAGAATGCCGGCGTCGTCGACATCGGTGACGGCGACTGCGTGGTCTTCAAGATGGAGAGCCACAACCACCCCTCCTTCATCGAGCCCTATCAGGGTGCGGCGACCGGCGTCGGCGGCATCTTGCGCGACGTCTTCACCATGGGCGCCCGCCCGGTTGCCTCGATGAACGCGCTGCGCTTCGGCGCGCCTGACCATCCCAAGACCCGCCACCTCGTTTCGGGCGTGGTTGCCGGCGTCGGCGGCTACGGCAATGCCTTCGGCGTGCCGACCGTTGGCGGCGAAGTGAATTTCGACGCCCGCTACAATGGCAACATACTAGTCAACGCCTTTGCCGCTGGCCTCGCCAAGACCGACGGCATCTTCCTGTCGCAGGCCAAGGGCGTCGGCCTGCCGGTCGTCTATCTCGGTGCAAAGACCGGCCGCGACGGTGTTGGCGGCGCGACCATGGCTTCGGCCGAATTCGACGACAAGATCGACGAGAAGCGCCCGACCGTGCAGGTCGGCGATCCGTTCACCGAGAAGTGCCTGCTGGAAGCGTGCCTGGAGCTTATGGCTTCCGGCGCGGTCATCGCCATCCAGGACATGGGTGCAGCGGGCCTCACCTGCTCGGCGGTCGAGATGGGCGCCAAGGGCGACCTCGGCATCGAGCTCGACCTCGACAAGGTGCCGGTGCGCGAAGAGCGCATGAGCGCCTATGAGATGATGCTGTCGGAGAGCCAGGAGCGCATGCTCATGGTGCTGCGGCCGGAGAAGGAAGAGGAAGCCGAGGCGATCTTCGTCAAGTGGGGCCTCGACTTCGCCATCGTCGGCAAGACCACCGACGACCTGCGTTTCCGCGTGCTTCACCAGGGCGTCGAGGTTGCCAACCTGCCGATCAAGGAACTCGGCGACGAAGCACCTGAATATGATCGCCCGTGGGTCGAGTCGGCCAAGCGCGCGCCGCTTTCGGCCGACGACATTCCGCAGGCCGATGTCGCCGACGCGCTGCTCAAGATGCTCGGCGGACCGGACCTCTCCAGCCGCCGCTGGGTGTGGGAACAATACGACACGATGATCCAGGGCAACTCGCTGCAGCGCCCCGGCGGCGACGCTGGCGTCGTTCGTGTCGAGGGCCATGCCACCAAGGCGCTGGCGTTTTCGTCTGACGTGACGCCGCGCTACTGCGAGGCCGATCCTTACGAAGGCGGCAAGCAGGCGGTGGCCGAATGCTGGCGCAACCTGACCGCCACCGGCTCGCTGCCGCTGGCTGCCACCGACAACCTCAATTTCGGCAATCCCGAGCGACCCGAAATCATGGGGCAATTGGTCGGTGCGGTGAAAGGCATCGGCGAGGCCTGCCGGGCGCTCGGCTTCCCGATCGTTTCGGGCAACGTGTCGCTGTACAACGAGACCAACGGCCAGGGCATCCTGCCGACACCGACAATCGGCGGCGTCGGCCTGATCGACGACTGGTCGAAGATGGCCAAGGCCTGCTTTGCCAAGGAAGGCGAAGTGATCCTTCTGGTCGGCGGCCCGGCCAAGTGGGGCACCCACCTTGCCCAATCGATCTACATGCGCGACGTCCACGGCCGCACGGACGGCCCACCGCCGGCAGTCGATCTCGAGCACGAGAAGAAGGTCGGCGATTTCGTCCGCAAGCTGATCCGCAATGGCACCGCGACCGCCGCGCACGACCTGTCGGATGGCGGCCTCGCCGTTTCGCTTGCCGAAATGGCGATAGCATCGGGCATCGGCGCCACGGTTCCGGGCCTGAGCGGCACCAACCCCATCCCGGTGTTCTTCGGCGAGGACCAGGGCCGCTACCTGGTGACCGTCAAGCTTGACCCCAAGTCGGCCGAGATGCAGGAATTGTGGAACGAGGCCAAGGCGCTCGGCATCCATGCACCGTGGATCGGCACGACAGGCGGCCAGGAATTGAAACTGGGCGAGGCGCGCGCCATATCAATCGACGAGTTGACCACGGCTCACGAATCCTGGTTCCCTCGGTTCATGAACAACTGATCGGGAAAAACGACATGGCAATGGACGCACACGACATCGAGCGCATGATCAAGGACGGCATTCCGGATGCTCGGGTGACCATCCGCGATCTCGCCGGCGACGGCGATCATTATGCCGCCGAAGTCGTGTCGGAAAGCTTCCGCGGCAAAACCCGCGTGCAGCAGCACCAGATGGTCTATGACGCGCTGAAGGGCAATATGGGCGGGGTGCTGCACGCGCTCGCCCTGCAGACCAGCATTCCGGAATAACGTCCCTCGCCCGTCGATGCCCGATAGCTCTGACACCGACAGCGAACAGATCGCCCGGCGCGCTTACGCGACCTTCGCCGAGCGCTACGACGCCGCAGCGTCGACCAAGCCACACAAACGCGCTTTATGAGCGCCCGGCTTCGTGGGCGCTGCTTGGCGACGTAAAATGCCAGGACGTCGTCGACGCAGGCTGCGGCTCCGGCATCTGTTCGGAGAAGCTGGCGCGGGAAGGTGCTAAGGTTAGCGCCTTCGATATCACGCCTGAAATGACCAAACTGGCACGGAAGCGATGCGCTGGGCTCGATGTCGATGTCCGCGAAGGCGATCTGGCCAAACCGCTGGACTGGCTGGCGAGCGACAGCGCCGACGCGATCCTGTGTTCGCTGGCGCTCGATTATGTCGAGGAACTCAGGCCGGTATTTGCCGAATTCCACCGCATTGCCCGGCCGGGAGGGCGGCTGGTCTTTTCGATGGGGCACCCGATGCGCGACTGGGCCGATCCGCGCACGCGTGGCGTCGCCGATTACTTCGCGACGAACCGCTGGGGCCTGCATTGGGGCGGCTTTGGCGAGCCCAACCCTTACGTTGAATCCTACCGGCGGCCGCTTCAGGACATACTGAACGGCCTGAGCGACGCCCGCTGGCGCCTCGACCGTTTTGTCGAACCGTTGCCGATGGCCGAAATGGCGGTCGTCGATCCGGAGCATTTCGCCGAGCTCAGCCATTCGCCAGCGTTCATCTGCGTGCGCGCGATCAAGTAGGCCAGGAAGCTGAATGCCTCGACATCGATTGGCCGATCTTTTATCCAAAACGTTCCACAGAACAGGAACTTGCCGCTCATGTCATTGATCAACGACCTGGTGCAAGGCGTCGTCGACGGCGTGCTGAAGGACATTCTGAAGAAACCGTCGAGCACGTCGAAGCGTACCCGCCGGCGCAAGCGCACGACCTCGACAAGTTCGGCAACACTGCGCCAGATCGAGAAGCTTTTGAGGCCAGCCAAGAAGCAGACAAGCCGCAAACGCACGGTTCGCTCGCGTTCCAAGGTGCGCAGGCGCCCCTAGCGATCGGCGCGTTGGCGAACGCAATCGCGCCAGGCTCTGGACGAGAGGAGCGAGTATGCTATTGCGGCTTTCTGGTTTTCGGGTCGACGTGCCGCTTGGAAAGCTCGACTGTTGCAACCACATAGTAGCAAGTGCTAGCAGTCTAGCGGATATTGCCGGCTACACGAGTTCGGCCAGATTGAGGTTTAGGGCGCCATGAGCGGAATCAACGAGTACATCGATAGCGAAGTGAAGAGCCAGGATGTCGTGGTTTTCATGAAGGGAACGCCGGGCTTTCCGCAGTGCGGCTTTTCCGGCCAGGTCGTCCAGATCCTCGACTACCTCGGGGTCGACTACAAGGGCGTCAACGTCCTGACCTCGAACGACCTTCGCCAGGGCATCAAGGACTACTCGAACTGGCCGACGATCCCCCAGCTCTACGTCAAGGGCGAGTTCGTCGGCGGCTGCGACATCATCCGCGAGATGTTCCAGGCCGGCGAGTTGCAGTCTTTCCTTGAAGAGAAGGGCGTGAGCGTCAAGGGCGCCGCCTGACCTAGAATTACCGGCTCCGGCCTGTTCCGGGGTCCCGTTTGTGGCAAATGCGCCGGCTTTCCGGCGCATTTCCGTTTGAATTGGATTCCTGAATGGAACAGAAAGTCTCTTCGAGCGCCCAGCAGGGCGTATTCCCGATTCCGCGTTGGGAATTCATCGCGCTCGCCGCCGCTTTGATGGCCGTCAACGCGCTCGCCGTCGACATCATGCTGCCGGCGCTGCAGCAGATCGGTGCTGCCCTCAACGTCGAGAGCGAAAACCACCGCCAGTACGTGATAACAGCCTACTTCGCCGGCCTCGCGCTGGCGCTGCTTGCCTATGGCCCGATCTCCGACCGATTCGGCCGGCGCAAGCCGTTGCTGTTTGGCCTTGGCATCTACGTGCTCGCAGCCTTCGCGGCTGCCTTCGCGCCGAGCTTCGAAACGCTGCTTGCGCTGCGCTTCGTCCAGGGCATCGGGGCAGCCTCGACGCGGGTGATCGCGGTGTCGGTGGTGCGCGACCGCTTCGGCGGAAGGCAGATGGCCGAGATCATGTCGCTGATCTTCATGGTGTTCATGATCGTGCCGGTCGTGGCGCCCGCCATGGGCCAGATCGTAATGCTGTTTTCGGAATGGCACATGATCTTCATCGTCATGGCGGTGTCGGCGCTTGCAATCACGCTGTGGGCGGCGATCCGCCTGCCCGAGACGATGCATCCCGAGGACCGGCGGCCGCTGTCGATCCTGTCGATCGCCAAGGGCTTCCGCACCGTGCTGACGACGCGCATGTCGCTGTGGTACACGCTCGCCTCGATGACGATCTTCGGGGCGCTGTTCGGCTTCATCAACTCGGCGCAGCAGGTCTATGTCGGCCTCTACGGCCTCGGCGTCTGGTTTCCGCTGGTGTTCGCGGCCATCGCCGGCATGATGTCGGTGTCGTCGTTCCTCAACTCGCGCCTGGTCGGCAAGCTCGGCATGCGCAAGCTTTCGCACGGCGCGTTGATCGGCTTCCTGCTCGTGAGCGCGATCTGGCTCATCTGGTCGCTGACCGGACCAGTGCCCTTCCCAGCATTCATCGTGCTGTTTGCCCTGGCGATGTTCCAGTTCGGCTGGATTGGCTCCAACTTCAACTCCATCGCCATGGAGCCGCTCGGCCATATCGCCGGCACGGCCTCATCAGTGCAGGGCTTCATGCAGACGCTGGGTGGCGGCTTGATCGGGGCGGCCATCGGCCAGTCCTTCGACGGCACCACAGTGCCATTGGCCGTCGGCTTCTGCGGCGTTGCCGCCATCGGCCTCGTGATGGTGCTGATTGCCGAGAAGGGCAAGCTGTTCCGCGGCCAGCACGACGTCAAACCGGTGCTGACCGAGGTCCACTGAGCGTAGCTACAGCCCGAAAGCCGGAACCGGTTTTCGGGCTTATGCCCCAGTCGGCATCAGGCCGGCAAAATCGAACAGCTTGCGATCGAGCAGATGCGACGGGCGCGTATTCGCAAGCGCCCGCAGCATCGTGTCCTTGCGGCCCGGCATGCGCTTTTCGATGTCGTCGAGCATCGCCTTCATGGCGTTGCGCTGGAGCCCTTCCTGGCTGCCGCACAGGTCGCAGGGGATGATCGGGAACTTCATGCCCTCGGCGAACTTGGCGAGGTCGGCCTCGGCGCATAAGGCCAGCGGCCTGAGCACCATGACGTCGCCCTCATCGTTCATCAGCTTGGGCGGCATGGCGGCAAGGCGGCCGCCATGGAACATGTTCATGAAAAAGGTCTCGAGGATGTCCTCGCGGTGGTGGCCGAGCACCAGCGCCGAACAGCCCTCCTCGCGCGCGATGCGATAGAGGTGCCCGCGCCGCAGGCGTGAACACAGCGAGCAATAGGTGTTGCCCTCCGCGATCTTCTCGGTGACCACCGAATAGGTGTCGCGATATTCGATGCGGTGGGCAATGCCATTGGCGTTGAGGTAGTCGGGCAGCACGTTCTTGGGAAAGTTCGGCTGGCCCTGGTCGAGATTGCAGGCAAGCAGCTCGACCGGCAGCAGGCCGCGCCATTTGAGATCCATCAGGACAGCGAGCAGGCCGTAGGAATCCTTGCCGCCCGACAGCGCCACCAGCCAGCGTTCGCCCGGCCTGGCCATGGCGTAGTCCTCGATGGCCTGGCGGGTCAACCGCAACAGCCGCTTGCGCAGCTTGTTGAACTCCACCGAGGACGGCGCGTCGCGATAGAGCGGGAACGCGCCTTCGGCAGGCTCGGCCAGTACATCTGCTTCGTGAATACCCATGGGGCCTTCCTTACACTCGGCATCGGCGGGCCAACGCCCGACTTCACCACTTAGAGCGGCATATTTCGCATTATCGGCTGCGGTGCAAGGCGCAGCCGATCGTGCACACGACGCACAAACGAAAAGAGCGGCCGTTTCCGGCCGCTCTCTTGAATTCGATGCTATCCGAAGGATTAGCGCGAATAGAATTCGACGACGAGGTTCGGTTCCATCTGCACTGCGTACGGAACGTCCGACAGGCCAGGAACGCGAGCAAAGGTCGCGACCATCTTGTTGTGATCGACTTCGATGTAGTCAGGAACGTCGCGCTCGGCGAGACCAACGGCCTCGAGCACGATGACCAGCTGCTTCGACTTCTCGCGGACCTCGATCACGTCGCCAGCCTTGCAGCGGTACGAGCTGATGTTGGTGCGGACGCCGTTGACGTTGACGTGGCCGTGGTTGACGAACTGACGGGCTGCGAAAATGGTCGGCACGAACTTGGCGCGGTAGACGACCGCATCCAGACGCGACTCGAGCAGGCCGATCAGGTTCTCGGAGGTGTCGCCCTTGCGGCGGTTGGCCTCTTCGTAGGTCTTGCGGAACTGCTTTTCCGAAACGTCGCCGTAGTGACCCTTCAGCTTCTGCTTGGCGCGCAGCTGCAGACCGAAGTCCGACATCTTGCCCTTGCGGCGCTGGCCATGCTGGCCGGGGCCGTATTCACGCTTGTTGACCGGGGACTTCGGACGGCCCCAGATGTTCTCGCCAAGACGGCGATCGATTTTGTATTTCGCGGATTCGCGCTTGCTCATCGCATTCCCTTTCAAAATGATACACCCGAAACCTCGTGTTTCGAGTGAAGGAAACGCGCCCTCCTCTGGCCCCCGTTTTCGGAGCCTGACAGGATCTTCCACGCACGCATTGCGGAAAGGCCCACGGGACACGTCAAATGAAACACCGGGCGTTTCGGCCCGGCGTTGGCGGCTAACTAGGCGAAACATCCCACAATGTCAACGCTTGGGGCCGGCAGCCGGCTCATTTCGCGTCGTGGAAGATGACGCCCATCGTGAAGCGCGCGCCGGAGCGGATGCGGCTGACACCGTGGCGCATCTTTACCCGGTAATCGCCGCGCGAGCCAGCCTTGGGCCGGTCGTTGACGGCAAACAGCGCGCCCTGCCCGATGCCGAGCGGCACCACCTCTGCGCGCGACTGCATACGCGGTCGCTGTTCTGTCATGACGAACTCGCCGCCCTCGAACTCGGCCTGTGGATCGGAGAGCAGAATCACCAGTTGGACCGGAAAGAGGTGCACTCCGTAAACGTCCTGGTGCAGACAGTTGTAGTCGCCCGCGCCATACTTCAGCAGAAGCGGCGTCGGCTTGGTCTGCCCGTCCGCCTGGCATTCGGCAAGGAAGGCGTCGATATCTGGCGGGTAATGCCGGTCGAGCCCCATGCGCTCGTTCCAGCCATTGGCGAAGGGAGCGAGGCGTTCGTAGAAGCCTCGGCGAAGACCGGCGATTACCTGGGGAAGCGGGTTGGCGAAGTACTTGTACTCGCCGGACCCAAATCCATGCCGCTGCATGACGATGCGGCTGCGGAAATGCTCGTCGTGGTCGTAAAGCGCCCTCAATTCGAGGCAAGTCTGCCGGTCGAGCAACGGGCCAGTCGGCGCGACACCGAACTCATCGAGGTCGCGAAGGATCACATCCCAGTCCAGCCTCGAAACTACATTGTCGGCGTGCATAGCGGCGCTCCATTTCACATTGGAGCCGAGGCTAGGCCGTTACATCAATCACCGCATTCCGATTCCTGCGGTGACGATCACGCCTCGAGATCGAACGCCTCCCTCGCCTGACGCATACGGTCGCGATTGCTTGCAGCCCAGCTGCCGAGCGATGCGATCGGCACGGCTATCGACTGTCCGAGCTCCGTCAGCGCGTATTCGACCTCGGGTGGCGTTGTCGGCCGCACAGTGCGGGTGACCAGCCCGTCGCGCTCGAGCGAGCGCAAGGTGACCGTCAGCATGCGTTGCGAGATGCCTTCGATCGAGCGCTTGAGCGCGTTGAAACGCACCGACTGCTCCTGAAGGTTGATGATCACAAGGATGCTCCAGGTGTCGCCGACGCGGTCGAGCACCTCGCGAATGGGGCACGTGTTGCGGCCGTCGGCTTCGAAGCCCGGCGTGGCGTGCAGCAGCGGCACCGCCACGGGTGCTTTCACTGGTGCGTTCATGTGGTTCTCCTGAGGTAACCTGGGCACGAAATCATGCGTTCTTTTCGCGCCCTTCCGTTCGATCTATATAGTTATCGTTGGTAACCTGATTACAGATCATACCTGCTTTTGCCGCGAAAGGCAAAACAGCCCGAACAGGAGAACAGTCATGAAAATCGCTCTCATCGGCGCATCCGGCTTTGTCGGCACCACCGTACTCAAGGAAGCGGCCGCACGCGGCCACAAGGTCACGGCGATCGTTCGCAGCCCGGAAAAGGTCGAGCAGATCGACGGCGTAACCGCGGTCAAGGCCGATGCCAGCGACGCCGAGGCGCTCAAGGCCGCGATTTCCGGCAGCGACGTGATCGTCTCGGCCTTCAACGGCGGCTGGGGCGATCCTGAGATCTATGCCAAGCACCTCGCCGGCTCAAAGGCGATCGTTGCGGCGGCCAAGGCGGCTGGCAAGCGCGTGATCGTGGTCGGTGGCGCCGGCAGCCTCGAAATCGACGGCAAGCAGCTCGTCGACGGCCCGCACTTCCCCGACGCCTACAAGGACGGTGCGCGGGCGGCACGCGACGCGCTCGCGGCACTGCGTACGGAGACCGGGGTGGAATGGTCGTTCGTGTCGCCAGCCATCATGATGGCTCCGGGCGAGCGCACCGGAAAATTCCGCATCGGTGGCGACCAGCCGGTATTCGACGCCAAGGGCGAAAGCCACATCTCGGTGGAAGACCTGGCCGTCGCCATCGTCGATGAAGCCGAGACGCCCAAGCATACCGGCAAGCGCTTCACCCTGGGCTACTGACGTCGTTCGGCCGGAACTCATTGCTTTGCCTTGTGCTCTGGCAAACCCTTGTGCTTGGTTTCGGCGAACTCTTCGAGCTGCTTTTCGGTCATCGACTCGTACATTTCCTTCGATGCGCCGAAAAGTTCGCTCTTCTTGGTTTCGCCTCGCTTGGCGGAAAGGGCCGCTCCGGCGGCCTTCTGCTGAGCTTTTGACGTCGCGGGCATGACGTTTCTCCTTACCTCTGGGTTTGGGAAACGCATGCCCTGCCGTCATGTTCCCTGAATTGTCAGCCCAAAGCCCTGCATCAGACGGCGGGTGGCGAAATCGGTCCGGTTCGAGGTGAAGACAGCGATATCGGGACCGGCATCGTCGCGCCTGCCGCGCGAGCCATCGAGCAGCGACAATGCGCGGCGCGCGATAGCCTCGGCCGGGTCGATCCAGTCGACCGGCCAGGGCGCCGTCTTGCGCATGCGGTTGACCAGGAACGGGTAGTGCGTGCAGGCGAGCACGACGATGTCGGTGCGGCGACCGTCCTGCTCGATGAAGCAAGGCGCGATCTCGTCCTTGACCGCCTGCTCATCGACAAAGCCGTCGCGCATGTAGATTTCGGCCATCTGCGCCAGCCGGTCGCTGCCGACCAGCCGGACATGGCATTTCGTCGCCCATTGGGTGATCAGGTCACGCGTGTATTGCCGCTTGACCGTGCCTGGCGTCGCCAGCACCGAAACCAGGCCTGAACGGGTCCGCTCCGCCGCCGGTTTGATCGCCGGTACCGTGCCGACAAACGGATGGCCGGAAAATGCCTGGCGCAGCGCGTCGATGACCAGCGTGGACGCCGTATTGCAGGGAACGACCGAAATCTCCGGGTCGAAACGCTCAAGCAGCCCGCCGAACAGATCAAGGATGCGTGCCTTCAGCGCTGGCTCCTCCCACGCGCCGTAGGGGAATGCCGCATCGTCGGCGACGTAGACGAATCGGCGCTCGGGCATCAGCACACGCGCCTCACGCAGCACCGTCAGCCCGCCAATGCCTGAATCAAACATCAGGATCGGGCGGTCAGTCATTGTCGAGCCCCCTGCCACCGACCGGCGGCGTGTCGTCTTCATCGCTATCCGCGCCGCCGGAATGGGCGGCATGGTCGACCTTCGCCTTGCGGTCGGGGTAGCCGGCACCGCGCGGTTCCTTGGGCGAAAAATAGTCGAGCGAGGCCACCACGCCGCGCAAAACCTTGAGTTCAGGCGCGAAGAAGCCGGGCCGCGTCAGCACCGAGCGCAAATTGTCGACCATCTTGGGCTTCTTGGCCGCCGGGCGGAAATAGCCCCGCGTATCGAGGGCAGATTCAAGATGGTTGAACAGCCCGTGCAGTTGGTCCTTGGTCGCCGGCGTCATTTCGGGGCCGCTGAAATTGGTCTGCGTCTCATCTTCCAGGCCAGACTTCATCCATTCATAGGACATCAACAGCACCGCCTGGGCGATGTTGAGGGAGGCGAACCTGGGATCGACCGGGAAGGTGACGATCTCGTCGGCAAGGCTCACTTCCTCGTTGTAGAGGCCGAAACGCTCGCGTCCGAACAAGATGCCGGTGCGAAGTCCCGAAGCGGCATGGCCGCGCAGCGTCCGCCCGGCTTCGACGGGTCCGGCGACACGCTTGAAACCGTCGCGCTGACGCGCTGTGGTGGCAAAGACAAAATTGAGATCGGCAACGGCGGATGCGAGATCTGGGAAGACCACGACTCCGTCGATGACATGATCGGCGTTGCTGGCGGCAGCCCTCGCCTTCTCGTTCGGCCAGCCATCGCGGGGATTGACCAGGCGCAACTCGCCGAGGCCGAAATTGGCCATGGCGCGCGCCACCATGCCGATGTTCTCGCCGAGCTGAGGCTCGACAAGAATGATCACCGGTGCGGCGGGTTGTGCGGGGATTGGGGTGTCTGACATTGCTGCGATTGAACCGAGAATTGCGCCTTTTGCGCGTCCCTGCCACATTCGGCGCTGAAAATGAAGTTCTGGTAAGGAACAAGCATGGCGGACGACCTTGCGGACCAGATCCGGGCTTTCATCGGCGACGACCTTATGATGGGAAGGATGGTGGCATGCTCGTGCGCGAGGATGCCATCACGGGCTGGATCGCCGCCTCGCGCTTTGTCTGGCCGATGTCCGTCAAAGACCAACGAAGAAATGACTTGCGCGGCTGCGACGGCACGTGTCGGCCGGAGACGATTCATACATTGTCAGCAGACACGTCCAAGGTAGCAAGGGCAATCATTTGCGCGCTCCGATTCGCTTTGGTATAGGGGCCGCACTCCCAATCGTGAACCCTCCGGAACCGGCTGGTTCCAGGCAAGAAGAGGCATTTTCCCATGGCGAAGATCAAGGTGGCCAAGCCCGTCGTCGAGCTCGACGGCGATGAGATGACCCGCATCATCTGGCAGTTCATCAAGGACAAGCTGATCCACCCCTATCTCGATCTCAACCTGGAATATTACGACCTCGGCATCGAGCACCGCGACGCCACCAACGACCAGGTGACGATCGACGCCGCCAACGCCATCAACAAGCACGGCGTCGGCGTGAAGTGCGCCACCATCACCCCTGACGAGCAGCGCGTCGAAGAATTCAAGCTCAAGAAGATGTGGAAGTCGCCAAACGGCACCATCCGCAACATCCTCGGCGGCACCATCTTCCGCGAGCCGATCATCATGAAGAACGTGCCCCGCCTGGTGCCGGGCTGGACCAAGCCGATCATCGTCGGCCGTCACGCTTTCGGCGACCAGTACAAGGCGACCGATTTCAAATTCCCCGGCAAGGGCAAGCTGTCGATCAAGTTCGTCGGCGACGACGGCCAAGTGATCGAGCATGACGTGTTCGACGCGCCGGGCGCCGGCGTTGCCATGGCCATGTACAACCTCGACGAGTCGATCCGCGAATTCGCCCGCGCCTCGCTCAATTACGGCCTGCTGCGCAACTACCCGGTCTATCTGTCGACCAAGAACACCATCCTCAAGGCCTATGACGGCCGCTTCAAGGACATCTTCCAGGACGTCTACGAGAAGGAATTCGAAGCCGAGTTCAAGGCGCGCAAGCTCTGGTACGAACACCGCCTGATCGACGACATGGTGGCTTCGAGCCTGAAGTGGTCGGGCGGCTATGTCTGGGCCTGCAAGAACTATGACGGCGACGTCCAGTCCGACACGGTGGCGCAGGGCTTCGGCTCGCTCGGCCTGATGACCTCGGTGCTGATGACGCCGGATGGCAAGACGGTGGAAGCAGAAGCCGCCCACGGCACCGTGACCCGCCACTACCGCCAGCACCAGAAGGGCGAGGAAACCTCGACCAACTCGATCGCCTCGATCTTCGCCTGGACCCGTGGCCTGGCCCACCGCGCCAAGCTCGACGACAACGCCGATCTGAAGCGTTTCTCCGAGACGCTGGAGCGCGTCTGCATCCAGACCGTCGAAAGCGGCTTCATGACAAAGGACCTGTCGCTGCTAATCGGTCCCGACCAGCCCTGGCTGTCGACCACCGGTTTCCTCGACAAGATCGACGAGAACCTGCAGAAGGCGATGGGCTGATAGCCTAAGACAGGCCGAACCAGTGCGTGCCGTCCACGTGACGTTTGCGACCGCGAACTATTCGCAGGCCGCCAAATTGCTTGCGAAGACGGCGCGCCGGTTCGGCCTTGAGACGCTTGTCTATACGCCGGACCATCCGGTTCTGCGCGATTTGGCGCAGCGATACCCATCCATCATGAGCGCGCGGCGGGGAGCCGGCTATTGGCTCTGGAAGCCATTTGTCATCATGGATGTCCTGAACAGCGTGCCGGATGGCACGTCGGTTCTCTATACCGATGTCGCCATGACCTTCATCGCCGACCCGGCTCCACTCATCGCGTTGGCGGAAAAGCACCCTGTGAGCCTCTTCCAAATGGGCGGTGCGATGCGGCAATCGATATGGACCAAGCGCGACTGCTTCGTCGAATTGAATGCCGACACGGAAGAATTCTGGTCGCTGCCGCAGTTATGGGCTGGAATGCAGCTTTACCGGGCCGGACCGGAAGCCAGGCAGTTTGCGACGCGCCTATCCGAAGCCATGGCGAGCGAAGCATGTCTGACCGATGCGCCGAACATTCATAACCTGCCCAACCTGCCAGGCTTCGTTGATCACCGACACGACCAGTCGGTGCTGACCATCCTTGCGAAAAGACACAACGCGGCGCTTTTCCCCGACCCGTCGCAATTTGGGCCGTGGGATTCAGGACTGTCCGGCGAAATGCCATTTCGCCAGACTGTCTTTCTTCATCGCCGGCGAAACCAGCCGCTGCACAAATGGGTGATCCGGCGGCTTCGCCGCCAGTACACCGGTGGCCGCGAGTTCATCTGACGGCCACTGATGTCTCCACGAACCGCTGCTCAGGCCAATGGCAGGTGGATGTCGGTCAGAAGCTCTGACGGCGCCACGTCGCGCGGGTTGTTGACGTATTCCTCGAACATGAGCGCATCGCGCAGCTGGCGGCCCGATTTCGGCAGCCATTCGGCATAGAGCCATTTGTAGGCCTTGTGCATCTCGGCATAGGGGCCCTTGTGGCGCAGAACGGCATAGTCGCCGCCCGAGATTGCGCGACGCTCGAGCGGTGCGGCGGCGGGTGCAGAGGCGTCGGCACTGACGCAGGCGACGGAGCGCAGCTTGTCCTCGGCAACGAGATCGGGATCGTCGAGATAGACGCCGATCATGCGCATGTCGGGCCGCGCCTGGCCACGGGCGTAGAGCGTGCCGAACAGCTGCTCGAAAGCCTGGCCGATCTGCAGGTAGGAGCCTTGATGGGCGACGCCAACTAGGCTGGTGTCAGGGATATTGCGGATGTGAACGTCGAACACGTGGGAAGCCTTTCCTCTGTGGGTTTCGAAGAGCTTGTGGCTTCCCTCCCTCCGGTAGCGCGCCGGCGGCATGCCGTAGACGGCCTTGAAGATGCGGTTGAACGACTGGACATTGGGATAGCCAGACCGCTTTGCAATTTCGCCGACACTCAGATCCGTTCCCACGATGTCACCTGCGGCGCGGTGCAGCCTGAGACGCTTGACGGTGGCGGCAAGCGTCTCGCCGTAGATGGCGCGGTAGATCCTGTGCCAGTGATAGCTCGACATGCAGGCGATGTCGGCCAGGCGGTCCATATCCAGCTCCTCGTCGAGGTGCGCGTGGATGTGTGCCGAAACCCTTCTCAGGCGGGTTTCATACACCGCCCATGCCGTCTCACCGTTCATGCCAAACCTCTTGCAAATCGATCGGCTGGACAGAACCATAGCCCGGTTTGACAAATCCTGCTGACTTGCGGCGCGTGCCGGAAACAAAAAAGGCCCGCCAAGCGGGCCTTTTTCGAGTTTCGATAGATGCCCGGTTCAGGCAGCCGTCATCGCAGCCTTGACCGCCGCGACCGCATCGGCTGCCTTGGTGGCGTCGGGGCCGCCGGCCTGGGCCATGTCGGCACGGCCGCCACCGCCCTGGCCGCCGAGTGCAGCGGATGCCACACGGACCAAGTCGACAGCGCTGAAACGCTTGGTCAGGTCTTCAGTGACGGCGACCACGACGCTCGCCTTGCCATCGTCGCCCGAACCGACAAACACCACCACGCCCGAACCGAGCGAGGCCTTGCCGGAATCGGCGAGCGGCTTGAGGTCCTTCGGCGCCACGCCTGATACCACCTTGCCAAGGAAGCTGACGCCAGCGACAGTCTCGCTCTCATCGGCGGAACCGGCACCATTGGAGCCTCCGAGCGCCAGCTTCTTGCGCGCCTCGGTGAGCTCGCGTTCGAGCTTCTTGCGCTCCTCGACAAGTGCCTCGACCCGCGCCAGCACGTCGGCGGGCGAAACCTTGAGCGATGCCGCAACAGCCTTCAGGCGGCGATCCTGCTCGTCGAGGTGGCGACGGGCGGCTTCGCCGGTCAGCGCCTCGATACGGCGGACGCCGGCGGCAACCGCGCTGTCGGAGACGATGCGCACCAGGCCGATATCACCGGTGGCGGTGACATGCGTGCCGCCGCAGAGCTCGACGGAATAGGGCCGGTTGGCCTTGGCGCCGTGGATACCGGTGCCCATCGCAACGACGCGGACCTCATCGCCGTATTTTTCGCCGAACAGCGCCATGGCGCCTTCGGCAATGGCGTCGTCAACGCTCATCAGGCGCGTCGTGACCGGGCTGTTCTGGACAACGATTTCGTTCGACATGCGCTCGACCTGCTCGAGCTCGTCCGCAGAGATCGGCTTGTTGTGCGAGATGTCGAAGCGCAGGCGCTCAGGCGCCACCAGCGAGCCCTTCTGCGCCACATGGGTGCCGAGCACCTCGCGCAGCGCCTCGTGGATAAGGTGGGTCGCCGAGTGGTTCGAACGCAGGCGGGTCCGCCTGTTATGGTCGACCTTCAGCTCGACGACGGCACCGGTCTTGAGCTTGCCGCTGGTCACCTTGCCGTAGTGGACGAACAGGCCGTCGGCCTTCTTCTGTGTATCGGTGACCTCGATGGTGAAACCTTCGCCCGACATGGTGCCGGTGTCGCCCATCTGGCCGCCGGATTCGCCGTAGAATGGCGTCTGGTTGACGACGATGGCAACGGTGTCGCCTGCCGCAGCGCTTGCGACTTCGGCACCGTCCTTGATCAGGGTCAGGACAACGCCTTCGGCCTGCTCGGTCTCGTAGCCGAGGAACTCGGTGGCGCCGTTCCTGTCCTTGATGCCGAACCAGACCGTCTCGGTTGCGGCTTCGCCTGAACCGGCCCAGTTGGCGCGGGCTTCCGCCTTCTGGCGCGCCATGGCATCGGTGAAGCCGGCGAGGTCGACCGAGATGCTGCGCTGGCGCAGCGCGTCCTGCGTCAGATCGAGCGGGAAGCCATAGGTGTCGTAGAGCTTGAATGCGGTCTCCCCGTCAAGCATGTCGCCGGAGCCAAGCGTCTCGGTGGCATCGGCGAGCAGGCCGAGGCCACGCACCAGCGTCTTGCGGAAACGGGTTTCCTCAAGCTTCAGCGTCTCGGTGATGAGCGCTTCGCCACGGCCGAGCTCCGGATAGGCCTGGGCCATTTCGCGGACAAGCGCCGGCACGAGCTTCCACATCAGTGGTTCGTTGGCGCCGAGCAGCTGCGCGTGGCGCATGGCGCGGCGCATGATGCGGCGGAGCACGTAGCCACGTCCTTCGTTCGACGGCAGCACGCCATCGGCGACGAGGAAGCAGGACGAGCGCAGGTGATCGGCGATCACGCGATACGAACCGACGTTGCTCGCGTCCGGCCCGCGGCCGATCGCCGATGAAGCCGCATCGATGAGATGGCGGAACAGGTCGGTCTCGAAGACGGTCTCGACGCCCTGGAGGATCGAGGCCATGCGTTCGAGGCCCATGCCGGTGTCGATGGATGGGCGCGGCAGATCGATGCGCTGCTCCTTCGTCACCTGCTCGTACTGCATGAAGACGAGGTTCCAGAACTCGAGGAAGCGGTCGCCATCCTCCTCGGGGCTGCCGGGAGGGCCGCCCCAGATATGATCACCGCGATCGATGAAGATCTCCGAGCACGGACCGCAAGGACCGGTGTCGCCCATGGCCCAGAAATTATCCGACGTGGCGATACGGATGATGCGGTCGTCGGAGAAACCGGCGATCTTCTTCCAGTAGCCGGCCGCCTCGTCGTCGGTGTGGTAGACGGTGACGAGCAGCTTGTCCTTGTTCAGCCCGTATTCCTTGGTGATCAGATTCCAGGCAAGCTCAATGGCGTGCTCCTTGAAATAGTCGCCAAACGAGAAATTGCCGAGCATCTCGAAGAAGGTGAGATGGCGGGCAGTGTAGCCGACATTGTCGAGATCGTTGTGCTTGCCGCCGGCACGCACGCTCTTCTGGGCGGTCGCGGCGCGCGAATAGGAACGCTTCTCAAGACCGGTGAAGACGTTCTTGAACTGCACCATGCCGGCATTGGTGAACATCAAGGTCGGGTCGTTGCGCGGTACGAGCGGACTGGAGGCCACCACCTCGTGCCCGTTCTTCTTGAAGTAGTCGAGAAATGTCGACCGGATCTCGTTCACGCCACTCATATTGCCGCCTTTGATCGCCGCCCTGGACAGATGCCCGCCCTTCGCAGGCGGAAATTGGAACTGGCCTTTTAGCGGCCCGCCAGACCACTGTCCAGAAACACCGGACCGGCAAAAGCCCGCAATTCCGCCGCCCGGATCGTCAAAGCCGGCTGCACAAACGCAAACCGCCGGCACGATGGCCGGCGGTCGCATGGATTGGCTGTCCTGGACCTTATCGATCCCCCCCCTGGGCGCTGTTACATCGCCCCGGCTTCGTCCTCGCCGTCATCCTCCTCGCGCGAGCCGTTCTCAAGGAACTTCTCTGCGATCAGCCCGGCATTCTGCCTGAGCAGCGCTTCAATCTCGCGCGCAGCGTCGGGATTATTGCGCAGGAACAGCTTGGCGTTCTCGCGACCCTGGCCAAGACGCTGCGAGTTGTAGGAGAACCAGGCGCCCGACTTCTCGACAACGCCCGCCTTGACGCCGAGATCGACAAGCTCGCCGGTCTTGGAAACGCCTTCGCCATACATGATGTCGAACTCGACCTGCTTGAAGGGCGGGGCCAGCTTGTTCTTGACCACCTTGACGCGGGTCTGGTTGCCAACGACCTCGTCGCGGTCCTTGACCGAGCCGATGCGACGAATGTCGAGGCGGACCGAAGCGTAGAACTTGAGCGCGTTGCCGCCGGTCGTCGTTTCGGGCGAGCCATACATGACGCCGATCTTCATGCGGATCTGATTGATGAAGATGACCATGGTGTTGGAGCGCGAGATCGAGGCGGTCAGCTTGCGCAGCGCCTGGCTCATCAGGCGCGCCTGCAGGCCGGGCAGCGACTCGCCCATCTCGCCTTCGATTTCGGCGCGTGGCGTCAAAGCCGCCACCGAGTCGACGACAAGAACGTCGATGGCGCCGGAGCGCACCAGCGTGTCGCAGATTTCGAGCGCCTGCTCGCCAGTGTCCGGCTGCGAGATCAGCAGATTTTCCAGATCAACGCCGAGCTTGCGGGCATAGACCGGATCGAGCGCGTGCTCGGCGTCGACAAAGGCGCAGATGCCGCCCTTCTTCTGGGCTTCAGCAACGGTGTGCAACGCCAGCGTCGTCTTGCCCGAGCTTTCCGGTCCATAGATTTCGACGATACGCCCACGCGGCAGGCCGCCGACGCCGAGCGCGATGTCTAGACCGAGCGAACCGGTGGAGACGGTCGCGATCTCGACAACCTGCTCATTGGCACCGAGACGCATGATCGAGCCCTTGCCGAAGGCGCGTTCGATCTGCGACAGCGCCGCGTCCAGAGCCTTGGATTTGTCCACCGAATTTTCCTCTACAAGCCGCAATGAATTCTGAGCCATGATACATCACCCCGTAGTCGTCAATGAAGGCCGGACTGTCCGATGCCGATATAAATTTGTACTGGTTTTGTTCACATTTGGCAATAGCAGTCAACGCATTGATATAGAATGATATTCATTGGTATGTTCTTTTTTTGTTTTCAAACGACACGCGATCGGATGTCGCATGGGCCCGACCGCCAATGTGCCAGCAAAGCCAGTCATTGCGAATCGCCGGCGGTTGCCGCCCCTCGCATGGAACACTAAGTTCGCCGCCTTAAACGCCCACCGGACCGCCTCAGCATGAAGTCACCCAGGATCCTCGCCGTCGGCGGCGCCCATGTCGATCGACGCGGACGCATGACCGCGCCATTCGTGCCGGGTGCCTCTATCCCCGGCGCGATGAGCGAGGAGGTCGGCGGCGGTGCTTTCAACGCTTTGCGCGGTGCGGTGCGACGGGGGGCCGTGGGTTCGCTGATGTCGGTGCGCGGTGGCGATGCCGCCGGCGAGGCTGTCGCCGCGGAGATTGCGGCCAATGGCATCGCCGACCTGTCGGCAGTTTTCCTCGACCGGGCAACGCCGAGCTATACGGCACTGCTCGACCGCGATGGCGACGTGGTGGCTGCCCTTGCCGACATGGGACTCTACGAGCTCGCCTTCCCCAAGCAGATGCGCCGCGCCAAGCTGCGCGAAGCCATCGGCACGGTGGATGCAGTGCTTTGCGACGCCAACCTTCCCGAAACAGCCCTTTGGCGCCTGGCGGAGGTCGCACAGCCAGTGCCATTGTTTGCCATCGCCATCTCGCCGGCCAAGGCGGTGCGGCTGACGCCTGTCCTCGACAAGCTGTCGTGCCTGTTCATGAACCGGCGCGAAGCGGCGGTGCTCGCCGGCATCGACGTCGACGCGGATGCCCGCGAACTCGCGCGCGGACTAAGAGCTGTCGGCCTAAGGCGCGGCGTGGTGACCGCCGGCGGCAGCGCGGTGTTCGCCTATGACTGCGACAGCCTTTCGATCATCGCGCCCCCTGCCCCCCGGCGGGTCGTCGATGTCACCGGCGCGGGCGACGCGCTCGCCGGTGCGACGACTGTGGCACTGCTGCGCGGGCTGCCACTTGATGCCGCGCTCAGGCAAGGCATTGCGGCAGCGGTGTTGGCGATCGAGAGCGCTTCGGCCGTGCCCGAACTCGATCAGACAGCCTTTGACGCGGCGCTGGCCCTTGTGCCGCACGCCTCGGAAATGGCATGACGCGGTCCAAGGAGACCAACATGACGCCTGAAACCGCCCGCCCCTTCATCGACATCCATGCACCCGTGGCCGCAGCCCTTGCAGCCGGCAAGCCGGTCGTGGCGCTCGAAAGCACCATCATCACCCATGGCATGCCTTATCCCGACAATTCGGCGATGGCGGCGAATGTCGAGAAGATTATCTCGGATGCAGGTGCTGTGCCCGCAACCATCGCGGTCGTCAACGGCCGCATCAAGATCGGCCTGTCGGATGGCGAGCGCGAGTCGCTGGCGATGACCGACGGGGCGATGAAGCTGTCGCGCGCCGACATTGCCTTTGCCATTGCCGAAGGCCGCACCGGCGGCACCACGGTTGCCGCAACGATGATCGCGGCTCATCTCGTCGGCATCAAGGTGTTCGCCACCGGCGGCATCGGCGGCGTGCACAAGGGTGCAGAGAAGAGCTTCGACATCTCCGCCGATCTGGACGAACTGGCGCGCACGCCCGTGATCGTGGTGTCGGCCGGCGCCAAGGCGATCCTCGACATCGAAAAGACGCTCGAAGTGCTGGAAACGCGTGGCGTGCCAGTCGTCGCCTACGGTTCCGACATCGTGCCGGCCTTCTGGTCGCGCAAGTCGCCCTATGCGGCACCGCTCAGGCTCGACGCAGCTGAAAAGATTGCGCGCCTCTATGAGACGCGTGCCGCACTTGGGCTCGACGGCGGCTTGCTGGTGGCCAATCCGGTGCCCGAAAGCGACGAAATCCCGACCGAACAGATGGCCGGCTACATCGAGGCAGCGCAGAAGGCGGCCGAAGCCCAGAACATCTCGGGCAAGGCGGTGACGCCGTTCCTGCTGGCCAAGATCCTGGAACTGACCGACGGCGCAAGCCTCAAGACCAACATCGCGCTGGTTGAGAACAACGCCCGGCTTGCGGCCAAGATCGCTCGAGAACTCTGAGGCTGCCTTCGTGCGTCCTTCGAGGCTCGCCCTTCGGGCGAGCACCTCAGGATGAGGATCGTGGAGCGCTCAGCTGTTGACCCTGCAAGGGCGCGGCGGACGATGTCGTGCCGCTCCCTCACCGGTTCGCCCCTTCGACAAGCTCAGGGCAAACCACCTCCCTCCCACATCAGTGGGTCGAGGAAACCAAGCTGAAAATGCCCTGACGCCTATCCCCAAGGTGCCCTAGAAGGGGAAGGCCGCGTGCCACGATCCTCATCCTGAGGTGTGAGCGCAGCGAGCCTCGAAGGACGCACCACGCAGAGGCGCTACCTCCTGGTACGAAGTGCGGCCTCATAGGCCTTACGCGTCCATATCGCCAACTCGTCGGGATCGTCGATGGCATTGTCGGGGATCGACCAATAGGGCATGTGGACCGGCCGGCCCTTGCCGTCATAGGCCCAGCGCTTCGCGCCTGCCGCCTCGAAATCGGGCGCGCTCACCACATCGGCCTTGAGCAGGATGTCGCCGCGCACCTCGACGCCGACGATCAGGCCATCGTGATAAATGCCCTTGCCGCCAAACATCTTGCGGATGGTGATCTCCCCAAGACTGGCGAAGACCTCGCGAATGGCGTCGTCGCTCATCGGTTACCCCTTGCCTATCCGCTGTGCATCATCGCCGCCCAGCGCTCGATCTGGACCGGTTCGATCCCGTCGCGCTGTGCAACGAACAAAGGATGATCGGTCTCGTGCAGAGCCACGCGCGGCCGAAGCCCGTCCGGCTGGAACCAGACATCGGCATTGAAGTACATGGTTCCAGGATATTCGGGAACGTCATGCATGAGATAGCCGAAGCAACCGCCTTCGGCGTAGCCGCCGGTGCCGAAACCCGCGCGGTAGATGTCCCAGCTGCGCTCCGACACCGACATCCAGACGCCGAAGCGGAATTCGACGGACATTTTCGGCACGGGAAAAGGCAGAAGGCAGCGGATGAAGCGGTCCACCTCGCCGGTCAAATAGCGGACCTCGCAAAAATCGTCATCCAGGCCGGACGCGGCCCGCGTGGCCTCATCAAGCGCGTCCCAATCGACGGGCTCGCCGAACATCATGTCCATCGGCAGGCCGACATGCTCTTCACCGCAACATGAGCACCGCCAGCGATACGCTTCGGCGCTCATCGGGAGCAACTACACTGCGCTTTGCGCGCGCGCCTCGGCAAGTGCCTTGAGGTCGGCGGGCTTCAGTTCGACCGACTCGCCACAGCCACAGGCCGAACTCTGGTTCGGATTGGAAAAGGTGAAGCCGGTGCGCAGCGTCGTGGTCTCGAAATCCATCTGGGTGCCGAACAGGAACAAGGCCGCCTCAGGCGCGACATAGACATGGGCGCCGTCGCGCTCGATGTGGTCGTCCTTGGGGTTGGGCTCGGTCACCAGGTCGACCGTGTATTCCATGCCGGCGCAGCCGCCCTTCTTGATGCCGAGGCGGATCCCTTGCGCGTTTTCGCGCGTGGCCATGATCTCGCGCACGCGCTCGGCGGCCCTGTCGGTCATCGTGATGACGGCGAAGCGTCCCATTCCAGTCTCCATTCATCGCCGGGTTCAAGGCCCGGGGAATGACTCATTCCAAACTAAGATGGTGAAGATTGCATGTCCTTGCAAGCACCACCATCAATGGCTCAATACCAGCCGACAGCGACCTGTGCCTCTTCCGACATGCGATCGGGGGTCCATGGCGGGTCGAAGGTCATGGTGACCTCGACGCCCGACACGCCTTCGACGGCGCCGACGGCGTTCTGCACCCAGCCGGGCATTTCGCCGGCAACCGGGCAGCCGGGTGCGGTCAGCGTCATGTCGATCTTGACGGTGCGGTCGTCTTCGATGTCGATCTTGTAGATCAGGCCGAGTTCGTAGATGTCGGCGGGAATTTCCGGGTCGTAGACCGTCTTCAGCGCCGAGACGATGTCGTCGGTCAGCCGCGCGAGGTCGTCGGCTGGAATGGCCGAGGCCGAAACGATACCCTTGCCCGCCGTTTCCGGCGCGGTGTCGTCAACTGTGGCAGCGATAGCGTCTTCCATGGTGCTCACCCGAAGAATTTACGCGCTTTTTCAAGCGCTTCGGCCAAAACGTCAATCTCGGCCTTGGTGTTGTACATACCGAACGACGCCCTGCATGTGGAGGTTACGCCGAAGCGTTTCAACAGCGGCTGGGCGCAATGGGTGCCGGCGCGAACGGCGACGCCCTGGCGGTCGATGACCATCGACACGTCGTGGGCGTGGATGCCCTGCAGCTCGAAGGAGACGATGGCGCCCTTGCCGGGCGCATCGCCGAAGATGCGCAGCGAATTGATGGAGCGCAGCCGCTCGTGGGCATAGTCGCGCAGCATCGCCTCGTGGGCGGCGATGCGCTCGCGGCCGATGCTGTCCATGTAGTCGAGTGCCGCGCCCAGGCCGATCGCCTGGACGATCGGCGGCGTGCCTGCTTCGAAACGATGCGGCGGCTCGTTGTAGGTGACGATGTCTTCGGTGACCTCAACGATCATCTCGCCACCCCCCTGGAAGGGGCGCATGCGCTCGAGCAGCTCGCGCTTGCCGTAAAGCACGCCGATACCAGAAGGACCGTAGAGCTTATGGCCGGTCATGACGAAGAAGTCGCAGTCGAGGTCCTGCACGTCGATGGGCATGTGGACAGCGCTCTGGCTGCCGTCGACAAGAACGGGGATACCGCGCTCATGGGCGATGCGGCAGATCTCCTTGATCGGCGTGACAGTGCCGAGCGCGTTCGACATGTGGGTGATCGCGACCAGCTTGGTGCGGTCGGTCAGGCGACTCTCGAATTCCTCGACGTGGAAGGTGCCAAGATCGTCGACCGGCACCCAGACAAGCTTGGCGCCCTGGCGTTCCCGGATGAAATGCCACGGCACGATGTTGGAATGGTGCTCCATGATCGACAGCACGATCTCGTCGCCCTCGCCGATGTTGGGCATGCCGTAGCCATAAGCGACGGTGTTGATCGCCGAAGTGGCGTTGGAGGTGAAGACGATCTGGTTGACATCAGGAGCATTGAGGAAGCGGCGCACGCTTTCGCGGGCCTTTTCATAGGCATCGGTCGCGGCATTGGACAGGAAATGCAGGCCGCGGTGAACATTGGCGTATTCGTTGGCATAGGCGTTGGCGATGGTGTCGATGACCACCTGCGGCTTCTGGGCCGAGGCGCCATTGTCGAGATAGACGAGCGGCTTGCCGTAGACCTCGCGCGACAGGATCGGGAAGTCGCGGCGGATCGCCTCGACGTCATAGGTTTCGACCTTTTGATCCATCAACAAATTCCCATACCTTCATTCGCCCGCCGGCGCTTTTCCCCGCGAACGGGGAAAAGGATCTGGTCAGGCGTGCGTCGCAAACCAGCTGGTCAGCAGCTCTTCCAGCGGTTCAACGACCGTTTCGTCATCGAGTTCTTCGATAACTTCGGCCAGGAACGCCCGGACCAGCAGACCACGTGCGGTCTTTTCGTCGACACCGCGCGCCATCAGATAGAACAGATGATTGCGGTCGATCTCGGTGACCGTCGCGCCGTGGCCGCAAGCCACGTCGTCGGCGAAGATTTCGAGCTCGGGCTTGGTCGAGAACTCGCCGTCGTCGGACAGAAGCAGCGTGTTGCAGGCCATGCGGGCGTCGGTCTTCTGCGCCACCTGATGGACGTTGATGCGGCCCTGGAACACACCCTTGGCGCGGCCGGTGACGACGTTGCGCACCACTTCCGTCGACGAGGTGTGCGGCACGGTATGGTCGAGCACCATGGTGACGTCGACATGGCTGTCGCCGGCAAGCAGGTTGACGCCGCGCAACTTGAAATCAGCGCCTTCGCCCGAAGCCTTGACGATGATTTCCTGGCGAACGAGCTTGCCGCCGGCATTCATCACGAACAGCGTGAGCTTGGCGTTCTTGCCGAGTTCGGCCTTGAACTGGGCGAGATGGGTCGCGGTCTCCGGCTGGTCCTGGACGATCAGCCACAGCACCTCGGCATCATCGCCAAGCAGCAGCTGGCTGACGGAGCTGACAAGGCCTGCACCCTCGCCCGTCTGGCGTTCGACGATGGTTGCCTTGGCGCCTGCGCCGACACGAACCGGCAGGCGGACGTGGACCTGGCCGCCGGCCTGGATGTTCTGCAGCTCGATCGGCTTTTCGACCTGGGCGCCGTCTTCGATGTCGACGAAATAGCCGTCGGCAACGAAGGCGGTGTTGAGCGCGCCGACGGCATCGTCGATGCCATAGGTCACCAGTGCCGGTGCGTAGCTGCCGTCGACGAGCTTGTCGCCGAGCCGCTGGAACGTGACACCATCGACGGAAGGCGTAGCCGCCGACACGCCGTTGACGATCGAAAGCAGGGTCGAACCTTCGAGCAGGGCCGCAATCGGCTTGGCTTCCGCGCTGGCGTCGAAGGCCGGCACCGAGGCCAGAAGACGACGCAGGTCGGTGTAGTGCCAGGATTCGACGCGGCGGGTCGGCAGGCCGGCCTTGATCTGCTCAATCGCATTGTCGCGCTTGACCATGACCGCGCCGTCGCCGGGCAGGAGCGAAAGCCGCTCGCCGAAGGCATCGACGATCGCCGCCTCCGCCGGGGTACGCTGTATTTCAGCACGCATGTTCATCGTCGACACCTCACGCAGCCTCTTCGATGATCCCGGCGTAGCCGTTCTCTTCGAGTTCGAGCGCCAGCGACTTGTCGCCCGACTTGATGACCTGGCCCTTATAGAGCACGTGCACCGTATCCGGCACGATGTGGTCGAGCAGGCGCTGGTAGTGGGTGATGACGATGATGGCGCGGTCGGGCGAACGCAGCGCATTGACGCCATCCGAAACGATCTTGAGCGCGTCGATGTCGAGGCCGGAATCGGTCTCGTCCAACACGCACAGCTTCGGCTCGAGAAGCTTCATCTGCAGGATCTCGGCGCGCTTCTTTTCGCCGCCGGAGAAGCCGACATTGACCGGACGCTTGAGCATGTTGAAATCCATCTCAAGCGTGCTGGCGGCATCCTTCACGCGCTTGATGAAATCAGGAATCTTGAGCGGTTCCTCGCCGCGCGCCTTGCGCTGCGAGTTCATCGCGACCTTGAGGAACTCCATGGTGGCGACGCCAGGTATCTCCATCGGATACTGGAACGCCAGGAACAGGCCCTTGGCAGCGCGTTCGGCCGGATCCATCTCCAGGATCGACTCGCCATTGTAGAGAATGTCGCCCTCGGTCACTTCGTAGTCGTCGCGACCGGCCAGGATGTAGGACAGCGTCGACTTGCCGGAGCCGTTGGGGCCCATGATGGCGGCGACTTCGCCCGCCTTCACGGTCAGGTTCAGGCCGCGAATGATTTCGGTGCCGCTCTCGGCGATACGGGCATGCAGGTTCTTGATCTCAAGCATTTTTCTTCAGCTTTCTTCACTTCTGGCGCCGAGGCGGGCGGCGCAATTCCTGTCACAGACGTTGCCGGCGCGACGTCGGGCTCTCAAATCCCGAATGTGCGACGCAGCAACGGCAAAAGGGCTGCAGCAACGATGCCAGTGATGGTCCCGACAACCAGCCGCGCCGGGCGCGACTGGAATGACGGCGCCGTCGCGGCGAGCCCGCCGCAAACGACCGCGTAAAAGACCATCGACACCGGGTCCATCAGCCGACGCTTCCTTCAAGGCTGATGCCGATGAGCTTTTGCGCCTCGACGGCGAACTCCATCGGCAGTTCCTGGATCACTTCCTTGACGAAGCCGTTGACGATCAGCGCAATCGCTTCTTCCTCGGGAATGCCGCGCTGCATGACGTAGAACTTCTGGTCGTCGGAGATCTTGGAGGTCGTCGCCTCGTGCTCGAACTGGGCGGTGGCGTTCTTGGCTTCGATATACGGCACGGTATGCGCGCCGCACTGGTTGCCGATCAGCAACGAGTCGCACTGGGTGAAGTTGCGTGCGTTGGTGGCCTTGCGGTGGGCCGAAACCTGGCCGCGATAAGTGTTCTGCGAGAAACCGGCGGCGATGCCCTTGGAGATGATGCGGCTCGACGTGTTCTTGCCGAGATGGATCATCTTGGTGCCGGAGTCGACCTGCTGGTAGCCGTTCGACACCGCGATCGAATAGAACTCGCCCCTGGAATCGTCGCCGCGCAGGATGCAGCTCGGATATTTCCAGGTGATGGCCGAGCCGGTTTCGACCTGGGTCCACGAAATCTTCGAGCGGTCGCCACGGCAGTCGCCACGCTTGGTGACGAAGTTGTAGATGCCGCCCTTGCCCTGGGCATCGCCCGGGTACCAGTTCTGGACGGTCGAATACTTGATCTCGGCGTCATCGAGCGCGACCAGCTCGACCACGGCGGCGTGAAGCTGGTTTTCGTCGCGCTGGGGTGCAGTGCAGCCTTCGAGATAAGAGACATAGGCCCCTTCCTCGCAGATGATCAGCGTGCGCTCGAACTGGCCGGTGTTCTTCTCGTTGATGCGGAAATAGGTCGACAGCTCCATCGGGCAGCGAACGCCCTTGGGCACGAACACGAAGGAGCCATCGGTAAAGACGGCCGAATTCAGCGTGGCGTAATAGTTGTCGGTCGTCGGCACCACTGTGCCGAGATATTTCTTCACCAGCTCGGGATGCTCGCGGATGGCTTCCGAGATCGAGCAGAAGATGACGCCGGCCTTGGCCAGCTCGTCCTTGAAGGTGGTAACGACCGAAACCGAATCGAACACGGCGTCGACAGCGACGCGGCCCGACTTGTAGACGTTGTCGCCAAGCTCTTCATCAGACAGGCCGTCGACCGGAGCCGCTTCCTTCTGGACGCCGGCGAGGATTTCCTGCTCGCGAAGCGGAATGCCCAGCTTTTCGTAGACCTTCAGGATCTCGGGATCGACTTCGTCGAGCGAAGTCGGTCCGGGCGTGCTCTTGGGCGCGGCGTAGAAGTAGATGTCCTGGAAGTCGATCTTGGGATAGTTGACGCGCGCCCAGTTCGGCTCCTCAAGCGTCAGCCAGCGACGATAGGCGCCGAGGCGCCATTCGAGCATCCATTCGGGTTCGCCCTTCTTGGCCGAGATGAAGCGGACAATGTCTTCGCTGAGGCCCTTGGGAGCCTTGTCCATCTCGATGAAGGATTCGAAGCCGTATTTGTATTGGTCGACGTCGATCTTGCGGACCTGCTCGATCGTTTCCTGCACAGCAGGCATAAGCGTTCTCCATCCACGCCGGGGTCAAGGCCCGACAGTTTTCAAACTATGGCACCGCTGCAGCGGCGTAAGTTCCATATAGTGTGCTTTTGCCGGAAATTCACCCGGAAGAACGCCTTCGGCGTCCCTGACACACCCGTTCACTGGCCCTTGGGCCAAATTTCCCGCCGATCAGGGGGCTTTCGTACGATCCGCGCGGCGCAAAAGAAGCGCAGCGAGGGCAGTCTCGAATTTTTCCACGTCCGCCTCGGCCGTGTTCCGGCCGATCGAAACGCGCAGCGCACCGAGATTGTCGGCAAAGCCCATCGCCTTCAGCACATGGCTGGGGCCGACCTTGCCCGACGAACACGCGGAACCGGCCGAGAGCGCGACGCCTGCGAGATCGAAGGCGATCTGTGCCGTCTCGGCCTTGACGCCCGGAATAGCGAAGAATGTCGTATTGGCAAGCCGTTCGGCTGCCTTTCCGAAGATTTCAGCATCGGGAACAAGCCGGATCACCGTATTTTCGATGCGGTCGCGCATGGCGCGAACCGCGTCGACCCCGGCCAATCCGGCCAAAGCGTCGCGCGCCGCAGCGCCAAATCCTGCAATAGCCGGCAGGTTCTCGGTGCCGCCGCGATGGCCCTTTTCCTGGCCCCCGCCGGTGACCAGCGGCGCCGGCATCATCAGGTCAGCGGTGGCGACGATCGCTCCCGCGCCCTTGGGTCCGCCGATCTTGTGCGAGGAGAGAATCAGATAATCGGCATAAGCCTCTGACATATCGAGAGGAATGCGCCCTGCAGCCTGGACTGCGTCGAGCACGAGCACGCCGCCCGCGGCCTTCACCAGGCTGACGATATCGCGGACGGGCTGGATGACCCCGGTCTCGTTGTTGGCGGCGTGGATCGCGACCAGCGGCAGGCCTTCCGACTTGTCGTGGGCCGCAAGCGCTGTTTCCAGAGCAGCAAGGTCGACAATGCCGTTGCTGTCGACGCCAAGCCGCGTGATGCGTTCAGCCGGGAAACGGCCGCCGTTCAGAATGCAGGGATGGTCCGCTTCAGTGACATAGAGGCGCGACATGCGCACAGCGCCGCGGCCCATGCGCCAGTCAGGCGAAAGCAGCGTGGTAGCGGCTTCGGTCGCGCCCGAGGTGAAGACCACATGCTCGGCCTTGGCGCCGACGAGGGCGGCAACATCGCGCCTGGCATCCTCGATGATCTTGCGGGCTGCCCTGCCCTCGCTGTGGACCGACGACGGGTTGGCTGCCACATCGAGCGCCGCAACCACAGCCGCATGCGCTACCGGCAGTAGCGGCGCACTGGCATTGTAGTCGAGATAGGCACGCGATCCGGCCATTTCCGTTCAATCTGCCCTGTCAAATCACGTTTGGGTGTCAGGACGCGCAATTTCCTTGAAATTCCAAGGCGAGCCGTCCTATCTACCCGCTTTGCCAAACGGGCGGTCTCGCCACCCAGTTTTGAACAGTTCTAAACTAGCTTCTAAGAAGGCGCGTCCCTCGCGTCAAGGCTGGACACAGGATTGTTTCATCGGCTTTGCGTCAAGTGGAGTAGTTTATGCCAGAGGTCATTTTCACCGGTCCGGCGGGTCGCCTGGAAGGTCGTTATCAGCCGTCCAAGGAAAAGAACGCGCCGATCGCCATCATACTGCACCCCCACCCGCAGTTTGGCGGCACGATGAACAACAAGATCGTGTACGACCTCTTCTACATGTTCCAGAAGCGCGACTTCACGACGCTGCGCTTCAATTTCCGCGGCATCGGCCGCAGCCAAGGCGAATTCGACCACGGCACCGGCGAGTTATCGGATGCGGCCGCAGCACTCGACTGGGTGCAGTCGCTGCATCCCGATTCCAAGAGCTGCTGGGTCGCTGGTTACTCTTTCGGCTCGTGGATCGGCATGCAGCTTCTGATGCGCCGGCCGGAGATCGAAGGCTTCATCTCGGTGGCGCCGCAGCCCAACACCTACGACTTCTCGTTCCTGGCGCCCTGCCCGTCGTCGGGCCTGATCATCCATGGCGATGCCGACAAGGTGGCGCCGCCCAAGGACGTGCAGGGGCTGGTCGACAAGCTGCACACGCAAAAGGGCATCACCATCACCCAGAAGACGCTTGCCGGCGCCAACCACTTCTTCGGCAACGATCCGGAGCTGGTGATCGAAGAATGCGCCGATTATCTCGACCGCCGTCTCGCCGGCGAACTTTCGGACCCGCGTCCGAAGCGCCTGCGCTAGAGGAGACACGCGCATGTATCAGCCTCCGCTGTTTCGCGAGACGCGGCCCGAGGTTCTGCATGCGCTGATCCGCAACCATCGGCTCGGCCTTCTGATCTGCAATGGATCGGAGGGCCCGGTGGCCAACCCGCTGCCATTCCTGCTCGACGCCGACGTCGGGCCGAACGGCAGGCTGCGCGCGCATCTGGCGCGCGCCAACCCGCAATGGCGGTTGCTGGCCGAGACGCCCGACATGCCTGTGCTGGTGGTGTTCCAGGGCGCCGACAGCTACGTCACGCCGTCCTGGTACGAAACCAAGCGCGAAACCGGCAAGGTGGTTCCGACCTGGAACTATGCGACGGTGCAGGTGCGCGGCAAGGCACGGGTGATCGACGACAAGGACTGGCTTGCCGGGCAGATCGCGGAGCTAACCGCCAGCCAGGAAACCGGACGGACAGAACCCTGGCAGGTGACCGACGCGCCTGACACCTACATCGCGGCCCAGATCAAGGGCATCATCGGGCTCGAGATCGACATCGCCAGCATCGACGGCAAGTGGAAGGTCAGCCAGAACCGGCCTGTCGGCGACCGCGTCGGCGTGGCCGAAGGCATCGAGGCCGAGCAGCAGCCCGGCGACGACATGGCGCAACTGGTCCGCCAGTATGGCGGGCTCGCGGGCGAATAGCCCTCCGCTGTTCCTGCGCCTCGTATGCGCCTACGTGTCATGATATCGAACGCAGTGGACCAAGTGAGCTTTCGGCCATTCCGCCGCGACGATCTTGCCACCTATGCAGCATGGTTCGACGACGAGGAGGTGGCGCGGCGCGTCAGCTTTCCCGATGCTGATTGGTTCGACTACGTCATGGCCCCGTCCAGCATCGCCCATGCTGTGGTGGCAGTACGGACACCCAGTGAAGCACCGCTTGGCGTCCTGCAATATGACGAAGAGGCCGAGGGAGGCATCAACCTCCTGATCGCCGTCGACCCGGCACGGCGCGGCCAGGGTTTCGGCAAGCGCATACTGGCAGCCTTCGTTGAACATATCGACCACAGCTATACGCATATCGGCGGCTACATCGAGGACAACAATTTCGCCTCGATCGCCTGTGTCGAGCGCTGCGGCTTCATCCGCCAGATCGAAGCACCGGACGACGGATTCTTGTTTTATCGCAAGCTACTTGGCGCCAAGATTTCATAAAATGAATCCGGGCCGCAAGCGCAGCCCGGATGTTGGTACAGCCGAACCTTACTTGGCCTTCAGGAACTCGCCGACCTCGAGCAGGACGAACTCGTTGTCGTCAGCCTTATCCAGCGAGCGGCCAGCCGAGAACGGCAGGTTGTTGTCGTCGCCGACGACGATGTGTGTGTCGTCGACCAGATCGACGTTCTCGATGGTGTTGAAGGGCATGTCGTAAAAACCCTCGCCGCCGCCCTGCCGCTTCTTGTTGTCGGGATCGGCGATGTTCATCAGGTCGATATAGCCGATCTTTCGGACAGCGCCGCCGACATTGGCGTCGGACATCTCGATCTTGTAGATGCGCTTGAACAGAGCCGGGTTGGCGAAGCAGTCCGGCTTGGGGTTCTTGGCATCAGCGCATGCCTTGGCGGCAACGCCGGCACCCTGGTCGCGCTCGATGACGAGGGCCGTGGTGGCATCGATCATGTTGAAGTCGCCGATGGCATCGCCGCCGGCGGACAGCGGATAGAGCCAGCTGCGGCCGGTCCATTCCTTCTTGGCGGCATCGAACTCGATGACACGCAGCGCACGGTTGCCTTCCGCCTGCTCCATCGTGCCGTCTTCCTTGAACAGCGCACCTTCGAGCAGGCCGTAGAGCTTGGAGCCGTCCTTCGACTGGGCGAGGCCCTCATAGCCGCCGGAGCGCTTGAGGTTGAACGTCGGCATCGGCAGCGACGGGTTGGCCTGGAGCGTCAGCGTCGGATGGTCGGGCGACTTGACCGGCTTGCCATCGACGACGGTGCCGACGACATCGGTCAGCTTGCCGTCGAGGTCGAACTTGAGCAGGAAGGGCCCGAACTCCTCGCCGACCCAGAAGCCGTCGGCAACCGGCTGGATCGACTCGACGTCGAAGTCACCGCCGGTGAGAAAGCGGGTGTCGGAGCCTTCGAGCACGATCGGGAACGGCGCCTTGCGGTCAGGATCGGTCAGGAACAGGGTCTTGATACGGTTCATCGTGCCCTTGTCCCAGTCGAACGAGACGTGGTGCAGCATCAGCGCGGCATCGGTGGAGTTCAGCTTGTTGCCGAAACCATTGTCCGATAGCGACCAGAACGTGCCGTCGCCGACGGCCTTGATGCCCGAGAAGCCCTGCACGGGCTGGCCGTCGAAGGGCAGCGAGAGCCCGGTCAGGCGGACGCCGTCCTTGCCCGGGACGGTGCCGAGGCCTTCGGAGCGCTTGCGGTCGGCGGTCGTGAACTTGCCCGATGTGCGCAGGTGCTCGGGCGCATTTTCAGGTGCTGCGATGATGGTGTTTGCCGGCAGGATCGCGTGACCGGCGAGCGTTGCCTTGAACTCCGTCTCGCCCGCGAAGGCGGAAGCGGTGGTGAGCGCGAGAACGGCCGCAGCCAGATAAAGAGAGCGTCGCATGGTGGACCCCGATTGGTTGAAGGAACGCCCTCCAGCTAGGTCCACGCCATGTCGGGCGGGTGACGCCTCGGTGAAAGTTTGATGAAGTCCCCGATCGTCTTGTTGCCCTCAAGGAAGGCATCAGGCCCCGCCAACCTTGTGATTCCAGCACTTCAGATGCTAAAGCGCTCGCGTCGCCGATCACATGCACGATCTGCCGTACCAATCGTCCGCCGAGAGAGAAACAATGTCCGTCTTCAAGTCCGATTTCCTGCGCACCCTTTCCGAGCGCGGCTTCATCCACCAGACCTCCGATGACGCCGGCCTCGATGATCTCTTCTGCAAGGAAACCGTGTCGGGCTATATCGGCTTCGACCCGACGGCATCGAGCCTGCATGCCGGCGGCCTGATCCAGATCATGATGCTGTACTGGATGCAGCAGACAGGGCATCGCCCCGTCCCGCTGATGGGCGGCGGCACCGGCATGGTCGGCGACCCGTCCTTCAAGGACGAGGCGCGCAAGCTGATGACGCCTGAGATGATCCAGTCGAACATCGACGGTATCAAGCAGGTGTTTTCGAACTACCTGACCTTCGGCGACGGTCCTCGCGATGCGATGATGGTCAACAACGCCGAGTGGCTCTTGCCGCTCAACTATCTCGAATTCCTGCGCGATGTCGGCCAGCATTTCTCGGTCAACCGGATGCTGAGCTTCGATTCCGTCAAGCAGCGCCTCGACCGCGAGCAGTCGCTGTCGTTCCTTGAATTCAACTACATGATCCTGCAGGCCTACGACTTCGTCGAGCTCAACAAGCGCTACGGCCTGCGCCTGCAGATGGGCGGCTCCGACCAGTGGGGCAACATCATCAATGGCATCGACCTTGGCCATCGCCTCGGCACGCCGCAGCTCTACGCCTTGACCTCGCCGCTGCTGACTACCTCGTCCGGCGCCAAGATGGGTAAGTCGATGAACGGTGCCGTCTGGCTCAACGCCGACATGCTGTCGCCCTATGATTTCTGGCAGTACTGGCGCAACACCGAGGACGCCGACGTCGAGCGCTTCCTCAAGCTCTACACGGCAATGCCGCTCGACGAGATCGCGCGCCTGGCAGCCCTCGGCGGCTCGGAGATCAACGACGCCAAGAAAGTGCTGGCGACCGAGGTGACGGCCATGCTGCATGGCCGCGCCGCAGCCGAGCAGTCGGCGGAGACCGCGCGCAAGACCTTCGAGGAAGGCGCGCTTGCCGACACGCTGCCGACGGTCGAGGTACCAGGCGACGAGCTGAAAGCCGGCATCGGCCTGCTCTCGCTGGTCGTTCGCGCCGGGCTTGCAGCATCCAATGGCGAGGCACGCCGCCACGTCCAGGGCGGCGCGGTGCGCGTCAACGATCAACCAGTCAATGACGAACGCCGGGCAGTGACCACGGCGGACCTCACGCCCGAAGGCGTGGTCAAGCTTTCGCTCGGCAAGAAAAAGCACATTCTGGTGCGCCCGGCCTGATTAGCCGCGCCTCGCGTGATAGCAAAATGGCCGGCCTTGCCGGCCATTTTCATGTCTGGAGACGAGCGTTGGCTTGAGCTCAATATTCGAAGATCGCCCGGAAGATGCCCGGCGCGATGACCGACAGCGGGTTGACGTGCAGCTTGGGCGTATTGGCGTCGCCCGACAGCTTGTAGGTGACTCCGATCAGGCCACGGTCGCGGCCGTTGCCCAGGATGACGCCAACCAGCGGCAGTTCGCCGAAGATGCGGTTGAGGCCATAGGCCGGCATGAAAGTGCCGGTCATGTTCATCTGGCCCTGCTGGTCGTAGAGCACGCCCTGGAAGGTCGTGCCGATCAGTGGCCCGCGCAAAACCCCGTTTTCCAGCGCCAGGTATTTCTCGCGCTTGTCGATCTGGGCGAAGCCGCGCTCGAATTTCACCTTGGACACGTCAATGTCCTTGCGCACCGCCTGGTTGAGGCTGCGGTCGTCGCCCGCCGGTTTGCTGGAGACGATCGACGCAAGCCTCGGCTCGTTGACCACCACGAAATCGCGCACGTCGACCTGGCCCTTGAGCGGCCCGTCGCCTGTCGATTCCAGGGCAAGCGCCAGGCTGCCGCCCTGCATGCGGGCATAGACGTCGAGGAAGCGCAGGATGGCACCGGCATCGGCCGAGCGTACATCAAGGCGCCTGCCGCCGCCTTGCAGCACATTGCTGACGGTTATCAGTCCACTCGAACTCGCCGTCGCGTTGACCTTCAGGCTGCCTACCTTCGATCCGGCGCCTGAATATTCGAGCGTGACGTTCGACAGTTTTTCGCCGCTGAAACCGATCAGCGCCCCGATATTGGCACTGACCGAGACCGAGGATCCACCGGTCGACTTGCTGGCCTTGTCGGTGTCGGCCATGAACTGCTTGATCAGCGCGCGCGCGTCGAGCGCATTGCCGTTGACCTTGACCGCAAAGCCTTTGCCCGAACGCTTGATCTTGACCGACACGTCATCGTCGCGGTTCAGCTTCACCTCGTCGAAACTGGCCGAAGACAGGCTTGCATCAACGAACGAAATACCGCCCTTGATGCTGAAGCTTTTGCCGCTCAGGTCGAAATCCGACAATGTCGCGCGCGAACCGTCGCTGTTCATGACAAACGAAGCCTTGGCGGGGATGCCTGGGCCCTTGCTCCAGCCGACCCATGGGAGATCAAGACGGGCCGCCGTCAAGTCGGCGACGATGTTGCGCTTGCCTTCCTCGAGTTGCTCGACATCGACCTTGATGGTGCCCGACAGCAGATCGGACAGGCCGGGCACCATCGCATTGCGCGTCTTGTCATCGAGCACCAGCTGGACGTTGCGTTGCTTTTCGACGCCGTCCTTGCCCAGCGGCTCGACGAGGTCCAGTTCGGCAGGCACCCCGTTGAGCTTGCCCTTGGCCGCAATCACCGCCTTGTCTGGCGTGACGGTGATGTTGCCGTCCGCCTCCGTCAATTTCTGGCCATCGAGCGGCTTGGCGACCGCCAGGCCTTCATAATCGAGCGCCACCTTCCAATCGAGCTTGTCGGTGTCGATGCCGCTGGTCAGCGGGATGTCGGCCTTGACGTTGCCGGTGACGTCGCCGGTCAGTTCCTCGGGCAGGATGCCGACGTGACGCATGGCATTGATCGGCTCGTAGGAAGCCAGCTCCGCCACGGCATCGGCGGTGCCGGCAACGTCGATGTCGAGCGAACCGATGACCGGCATGACATTGGCCTTCGCCACCTTCAGCTTGCCGTTGCTGGCGGCAACCGTGCGGCCGCTCGGCATGAAAACCGTGCCTTGCGACAGCGACACATCGACGTCGTTGCCGTGGAACTCGACAATGCCCTTGGCGTCGCGAATGGGCGGAATGCGGCCTGCCGTGTCGAAGCGCGAGCCATCGATTTCGAAACGGCCGAACACTTCCTGCGCATTGAGCGGCACGCCGTTGCCGAGCCGGTCGGGCTTGACGTCGAACTGGACATTGCCATCCACCACACGGCCGCCATACAGGTTCTGCAGCACCCAGAGCCGGGCATTTTTCGCCGAGAACCAGGGCCACAGCTGCTTCACATGCGCCACCGACATGTCGTGGACGTTGAACGCGACGAAGATGCCGGGCGCCCTGCCATCGACGAACTGCACCGAAGCCTTGCCCAATGCCTCGCCGCCCGGCCCAGATTTCAGGCCGATCTGCTCGGCGGACAGCGTCTTGGTGACGACATCATATGTGCCGGCGACACGAGCCAGGAAGCTGAGTGCCGGTTCAGGCGATTCGCCCGGCGCCAGGCGCGATTCGCGGCTGATCAGTTCGAAACGGTAGGCCGGATTGTCGCTGGCGACGCCGGTGGCCGGGCGTGGTCCGACAGCGCCATTGAAATCGAAGGTCGAACGGCCCGTCTGAACCAGCAACTGGCGGACATCGATCTTGTTTTCGCCGTCGGCGAGCCTCAGGTCGAGCGTGACGTCGCCAACAAGCTGGCCGCGCTCGTGAAGATCCAGCGTCGATTTGGCAATCGACCCCTTGGCGACCAATTCGGAACCGTCACCGCCGCTGCCTTCGCGGCCGGTGATGACGAGGTCGGCGGACCCGATGCGGCTGGCCTTGGCCGCCGGCACATCGGTCATGCCGGCGAACGGGTCGGTCATAGACACCGTGGCATTGAGCGAGGCGATACGCTCGGCGCCTTCAGCGCGCGCGACCGAAGCCTCAAGCTCGACATCACGGCCGTCGACGTCGACATTGGCACCGACGCGCAGTTCACCCAAGCGCGTCTTGGCCAGCGAGGCATGGACGACGCGCACGACCTTGACCTCGCCACCCGTGGGCAAGACGAAATCGACGTTGGACAGCGCGATCTCACGCATCGCGTCGAACTGGACGGCGTTGAAGCCGCGGTGAATGCCTCGGAATGTCTCGTTCAGCAGCTTCTGCGGGTCGATCAGGCCGTCCTGGTTGCGCAGCGCAACACTCCAGTCGGAGCCGCCCCTTTCCGGCATGGCATCGACGACAATCCGGGCATCCGAAATCCTGGCGTTGCCGAGGCGCACGTTGCCCGTGAGCAATGGCAAGAGGCGGATGCCGAATCGCATCAGGCCGGCCTCGGCCATGGGGGAGCCGTCAGCGCGCTTGAGCTTGACGTCGGGCACCTCGACCGCGATCAGCCTGAGCCCGTCGAGCGTCAGCCGCGCCTGTCCCATCGAGACGTCGACATCGACGCCGGCAAGGCCTTCGATCGCATGCTCGGCCTCGGCACGCAGCCTGTCCTGGCCGAAACCGGAATAGCTGAGCGCTTCGATCGCGATGATCGCCAAAAGCACCAACGAACCAAGGACCGCGACCGCAGCAAGCACGCAATGGCCCGCACGCCGCCGCACGGAGATACGTGGACGCGGCAGTTCCTGGCCCGCAGCCGACGGCATGGCGCCGAGATCGGTAATCTCATCGCGCCTGAACCGGATTTTCTCGTGCCGGGGCACTTCCTGATCCACGCTATGTCCCGTAGTCGTTTCGGTCGTGGACGAATCCAAGTCCGGCATTATTAACCTGACATCCTTGCCGGCTCACCCCGTAACTTCAAACAAGGGTATCGATATGTCTGAACTCGAGACTGGCCAATCCGCCCCGCAATTCACGCTGCCGCGCGACGGTGGGGGCATTCTGACGCTTTCCGACTTCGCCGGCAAACCTGTTGTCCTCTATTTCTATCCCAAGGACGATACGTCCGGCTGCACAGCCCAGGCGATCGACTTCACCCAGCTCAAGCCCCAGTTCGAAAAGGCTGGAGCGCTGGTCATCGGCGTTTCGCCCGACAGCGCCAAGAAACACGACAAATTCAAGGCCAAGCACCAAATTGGCATCGACCTTGTCGCCGACGAAGAGCGAAAGGCGCTCGAGGCCTATGGCGTGTGGACCGAAAAATCGATGTATGGCCGCAAATATCTGGGCGTGGAGCGCTCGACCTTTCTCATTGGTGCCGACGGCAGAATCGCAAGGATCTGGCGCAAGGTGAAGGTGTCTGGCCATGCCGCCGAGGTGCTGGAGGCAGTGAAGGCGCTCTAGCGAAAATCGCACGCCACGGAACCGTTCCCCTCTCCCGACGTTTCTCACCGGAGAACCTTATAGGGAGAAATAAGATGTTCCGCAGCATCATTCTATGGATGATCGGCATTCCGATCCCCATCATCATACTTCTGTGGCTGTTCCTGCGCTGACAACTGCGATTCGTTGATGTCATTTGGCGGTATTTCTACATACCGTTTAATTCACGACGAAAATTCCTCATAACTTTCCATTTCTTGCGAAGAGATCCCTGCCGTGCTCTTGCACGGCGGGGTTTCTTTTCTTGAACTTGGATCTACCAGCGATCTGGCATCGAGGCAGCGGCGCAAAGCTTTGTTAACCCTAATAATGTGTAATCGGATCGTCGCTGTCTCGTGATGAGAGTTCGGTCCGGTGAAAGCAGCAAGTCAGTCCGCCGTGTTCGGCAGGCGCAAAGAACCCCATACCGTCATCATTGCACGCGGCAACGAGATTCGGCATTTCACCGTGCGCCCCTGGGCCGCCGCGGCCGCCGGCTCGGCACTCGCCGCTGTCGCCATCGGCTATCTCCTGGCCACGTCCTACCTGGTGCTGCGCGACGACCTGATTGGTGCCGCAACAGCGCGCCAGGCCCGCATGCAGCATGCCTATGAAGACCGCATCTCGGCCCTTCGCGCCCAGGTGGATCGCATCACCAGCCGGCAATTGCTCGACCAGCAACTGATGGAAACCAAGGTCAGCGAACTGCTGGAGCGGCAATCGCAACTCAGCCAGCGCAACGGCAGGCTCGGCCCGATCCTTGACAAGGCGGCGGCCTCGGAGACGGCTGAACCCGTGCCTGCTGGCAAGACGGACGAACGTGCCGAAATTTCAGCCACGCCAGGGCTGCCCCTCGCCTACGCGGCGGCCGACGCAACAGCAGTGCGCCCCTTCTCGTTCTGGTCGACCAGGTCGGCCGAGCCTGACGACGAAAGCCGGGCCGACCGGGCCGACAAGCTGTTCGTCGCCATCAACAAGTCCCTGCGCAGCATCGAGGACGACCAGGCCCAACGCATCGATGCGCTTGCCGACAACGCCTACCAAACCGCGGGAGCGATCACCGACGCGCTTGAGGGCGCCGGCCTGCCTGTTGCTGCGGATTTCGGAAAATCGGGCGTTGGCGGCCCTCTGGTGACGCTCGACAACCCGATGGCCTTCGACAGCAAGGTCAAGGAACTCGACGAGGCGCTCGACACGCTCGACCGGCTCAAGAAGGAGGCGCGCAAGCTGCCGCTCGCCAATCCGGCCGCCGGCCGTTCGATATCGAGCACGTTCGGGGTCCGCACCGACCCGCTGATCGGCACGCCCGCCCTGCATTCGGGCATGGATTTTCGTGCGCCTTACGGCTCGCCGGCGCGCGCCACCGCCGCTGGCACCGTCACCAAGGCGGGCTGGAACGGCGGCTATGGTCGCATGGTCGAGATCGACCATGGCGGCGGCTTCACCACACGCTACGCGCATCTGAGCAAGACCCTCGTCGCCCCCGACCAGAAGGTCGTGGTCGGCGACGAGGTCGGCGAGGTCGGCAGCAGCGGCCGCTCGACCGGCCCGCACCTGCACTATGAGGTGCGCCGCGACGGCGAAGCGCTCGACCCGCTTCGCTTCATCAAGACCGGCAAGAAGCTCGGCCAGTATCTCTGAGCACACCTTCGAGAAGCGGCGTCCGGGAAGAGTCATCCACAGGCTCAAGAGGCTGTAGCGCATCCAAGGCGCATGGCGTTGCCGCGAATCTACGTGAAACCAGAATCATTCTGCGAGAGCAGTGCGCGAACTCAAACGGCTGGGGCGTACGTTGCCGGCTGTGCGCCGCGCTCTGCTGGAATCGCTATCAACGGGCCCCGCGCGCGTGCGCGATTCGCGCCTGGTACTGCTGGAAACAGCGGCCCGACTTACATTGGCAGGATGGAGGGATTTGGCGCCATCCAGCGCCTTTGGCGCCTGCGGCAAACTTAATCTAGAGGATCAGTCGGCAAAGGCTAAGCCTTTGAAAAACTGGCGCGAGTGACGGGGCTCGAACCCGCGACCTCCGGCGTGACAGGCCGGCACTCTAACCGACTGAGCTACACCCGCGCTCTGGACGTTGGCGCTGGGCGCCGCGTCGTTGGCGGTGAATTACGGCGTTCGATGGGAGGTGTCAAGCGACATCGAAGAGATAATCGACAATCTTCGTCGTCTATTTTTCGAAGTCCACAAAACCCGGCTTTCGAGTGCATCCGCCTACCCTTGCGGCATGTATTTGAACTTGCAGATCACAGGCGAACCGCTTATTGGTCCGCGCGGTTGGGGCGATTAGCTCAGTTGGTAGAGCGCTTCGTTTACACCGAAGATGTCGGCGGTTCGAGCCCGTCATCGCCCACCATTTTTCCTTGCGCCATGCCAAACCAGCAATAAGCCGCTGCAGATTCTTGGTTCTGGCCGGGCGCATTCGCCTAGCGCGCGCAAAGGTGCATTTCCGAATCCACGTTATGTGCATCAGCAGTTGGCAAGGCATGAGCTGCAATGAACTCGCAATGTTGATAGCGCCATATGCGCAAATTGACCCCGTTTTGCACCCTCGAACAACTCGACAGCATGAAGCAGCTTTGGCTGCCACCGCAAGCTTTGGGAGAATTTCTGATGCCGGCCCAGTCTGCATTCAAGTCCGACACGGCAAGAGACAGGGTTCTTGATGACTATCATTTGCTGCTCGCGCGATGGCCGGTATCTTATGAAAGCCGTTTCATCGATACCGATTTCGGCAAGGCCCATCTTATAGCTTCCGGCAATCCGACGGCGTCTCCGCTCGTGCTGCTGCATGGCGGGGGTGGCAACGCGACGATGTGGATTCATAACATCGCTATCCTAGCTGCGAAGTTTCGTGTCTATGCCCCTGATGTCATCGGCGACGTCGGCAGGAGCACAGGCGTGCGACCAAGCTATGCATCCGGCGGCTACGTTCGCTGGCTGGCGCAAGTGCTCGACGGTCTCGGCCTTGAACAAACGGCACTCGCCGGGACTTCTTTCGGCTCATGGCTCGCTGCCGATTTTGCGCTCAAACACCCGGAGCGCGTGCGAGGATTGGCATTGCTCGCACCGCCCCATATCGAGCCGCTGCGTTTGAGCTTTATGCTGAGGGCGGTTCTGGCGACCATCGCTCCAACCGACTCAAGAGTTCGCAGTTTTTATCGCCTTGTCTCATCGCTGCATGCACCGCAGCCGACTGAGCTGGTTATGCAGGATTTCGTCACACGTTGGCGGTCGCAACGGCAAAGCCCACCGCCGCCACCAAGGATATCAGCAGACGATCTGCGACGCTTGCCGCCGCGAACCTTATTTCTACTGGGGCAAGATGATGCCCTTTACGATGTAAACAAAGCAGCGGCGCGTATTCGCGCCAATGCGCCAGCCTGCGAAGTTGCGCTGTTGGCGCAAGCTGGGCATACGCTGACAGTGGACAGGCCCCGGGAGGTCAGCGAGGCGTTGATGGAGTTTCTTGCTGAAGTTCCAGCACCAGCTGCCCTTTGACAAGGAGGCCTGCGCCGCAGCAGCGGAATAGCTAGGATTTTCGGCGAAATGGATCGCTGCGTTCTCTGCAAGCGAGGCTTCGCGATGAGCGCGCCCGACCCGCAAGATGTCCACGCGAGCAAGCATGTCGGCGGTACCCACGTTGGTCATCACCGATCCGGCGAACTCGATCAGTTGACGCAGAGCTTGCGGAAAACTGAGATCGAAGCGGTCGCTGAAGTCGGTCAGGTCGGTCAGGTATACGTTTTCGACCCGTGACCGCGCCGGAAATATGCTTGGCGAACTTGTGCTGTACTCGCGGTCGCGTGTCGGCGATGATGAGCACCTTCTCATCCGCCCCCGCAGGAGTTCTGCCAGCCGCTAGACGGAGTTCGTGATCGCGTTGGTCGCCGGCCAGGCGCACCCAGGTGACATTTGGCGGGACGGCAGCCAAGTCGAGCGCTCCGCCCTGGTCAAGGTGCTCGCGCACCTGCAGCAGCCACCGGCCAAACGCCAATTCGCCGACCCGCTCCCACCGTTGTGAGATTTGAAGCTGGCCAACTATTGGAAAGTCACGGCAGACATGCGCTTCTTAATCAGCAAGCTGGTCCCCAAAACCGAAAATGGCCTGCATCGGATCACCCAACACGCAGGTCCGCAGAGTCTGCGCTGCATAGACGTGGGCATGCCGTCATCTGGACCAAAATTGGGCAGTGTCCGGCGCATTAGACGGAATGTTCGAACAATGGCTCAAATTCGGTATAGTTGCTTTAGCTCTCATGCCGTTGGCGAGGATTGATGTCGAGCAGTAAGCAGAACAATCTTCGTTCGCTTCAAACGTTCGAAGCCGTGGCGCGTCATCTTTCGTTGACGAAAGCGGCGACTGAACTCGGAGTGACACAGAGTGCCGTAAGCCACCAGCTTCGCCGCCTGACCGATCAGATTGGCGAACGCCTTATGATGAAGTCGGGGAGAAGCATTGTCCTGACGTCAGCGGGAGAGGCGCTGGCGCGAAAGCTTGGGGCAGCCTTTGGTGATATCGACAGATCGCTGTCGGAGGTCATCGGTCGGAATCGCAAGCTTGTCCGCTTAGCCATTTGCAGCAGCTTCGCTCCAGGTTGGCTTGTCCCCCGGCTGTCGAGCTTTCACCAAGCCAATCCCGAGGTGGGCTTGCAGTTGTGTATGTACGCGCGCGAACCAGTGCTTACCGATGCCGTTGCGGATGCATTTGTCACGACATTCCCTGAAGTGCCTGGCTTCTGGTCACTGCTCGTAAGGCGAGAAATGCTCGTTCCGGTGGTATCAGGCCGAAAGCCCGATCTAGATCAGATCGTGCCGCGCTTGATCACCACCGATCTGGAGCCGGCCAGGATCGGTGCTGACTGGAAAATCTGCGCAGCGCAAGGAATCCTGCCGTTCGAAATTCCTGCCAGCCAGGACTGGCTGTTCGCGTCGCACTACATCGTTGCGCTCGAAATGGTCCGGCAAGGCCTGGGCGCGGCTCTGGTCCCGGACTTCCTGGTTGAAAGAGAGCTAGCGGACGGCACTCTGAAAGTGATCTCCGATGGTGGCGTCGCTACCAATGAAGATTACTATCTGTGCATCAAGGAAAGCCGGCGCTCCGAAGCACCACTTGATGCGGTGGCGCGTTGGTTCCGGCTGCAGACCAACGGCCAAGGCAAACACGCAGCGCGCCTAGTTGACGGCGCAGACGCCGTTAGCGCCACCCTTGCCGGTATATGACACATCTGCGGAACCATCTGGATTGATGCTGAGCGAAATGGTTACGCCGCCGTCTTTGATCTCGTAGTAATTCTCGTTGAAGACTTTGAGCTTGCCTTCCTTGCCGTTGATGTAAACGGGACCGCCCTCGTCCGCATGTACCTCGATGCCGGTAGGGCACGTGGCGTTGACAAGCGGAATTTTGGCGGCGGCCTCCCCGGCAAACGCCACGCCAAACGCCGCGAAAATCAAAACATGCGACTTCATCTGTGCCTCCTTTGGACGTTTGTTAAACTTCCTCACCAGCGCCCGTGACGCTAGTAGAGGCCCTCACCCGTAAAGATAGTGAAATTGTCGGCGGTCCGATTTTTGGAACCACTCGACTCGTCGGTAATGACCAGAGTCATGCCCTGCCTCATCGCCTTCTGAACTTTCTTCAATATGTCTGGATGCGCCTTCACTCGCCGCAACGCATTATCATCGGCATTCTTGCTGCGGGAAGACATCGCCATCGACACCCACGTTAGCTCTTTCGTCCCTTCGTTGACCTGAGTGAGCGTATAAACGTGCCTGCCTATCGGCTTTTCCGGCTGTGCTATGTCGACTTTTCCGGTGGCGACGATCCTGGCATTGTCCCACAGGCTGATCGACCGGTCCTTTGCGCTGACAACGATGCTGGTCGCACTGGTTTCCTGGCTGCGCCCTTGCGCGTATTGGTAGTGCTTTATCGAGGCGTCCACCGCGCCGAATTCCTGGCTCGCATAGTTGCCGAGAACCATGCCGGGATGCACCACCGAGGCCGGCTGTGAATTCTCGTCGGCGATGATGACGGTCATGTCGAGCTTGGTGATCCCGCAGAGAAGTTCCGAGAAACCCAGCGGCAATCGCACACAGCCGTGAGACGCAGGATAGCCGGGCAGGTTGCCGGCATGCAGCGCTATCCCAGACCAGGTCAGCCGGTTCATGTTGGGCATTGGTGCGTTGTTGTAGGTGCTGGAACGGTGATGCTTGTCCTTCTGCAGGATCTTGAAGACGCCTGTCGGAGTGCCGTGCCCCGCCTTTCCGGTCGAGCAGGACGATGCTGCGATCCTGATGCCGTTTCGATAGACATGGACCATCTGGTCGGGAACGGAAACGATGATCACGACAGGCCCGGTCGGCGACCTCTCGGGGAACCAGTTGTATTCGCCATTCTGAAGGAAATCCGCGGTCTTGTTGACCCTGGTGTCGGCAAGCGCGCTCGCGATCAAACCCGACCCCACGGAAGCGGCGACACCCAGTCCGAACGCGCGTCTGCTGATACCGTTGTTAGGCAAAGATAGTATCCTTGGTCACCATGCCTTTACGCGCTTCTCGGGCGGCAGCCACATAGGATCGCCTTGCTTGATGTCGAATGCTTCATAGAAGGCGTCGAGGTGCTGGAGCGGCGCCACGGCTCGATAGTTGTTCGGCGGATGGCCATCACCTGCAACGATGGCGCGCAGGTATTGGTCCGTGGCCTTCCAGGTCCACATTTGGGCCCAGGATATGAAACAGCGCTGCGCCGGCGTCAGCCCATCTATTTTGACGTTCTCGCTCGGGTGCTCCTTCAGATAATCCATCAACGCAGCGTAGGCGAGCGTGATGCCTCCCACATCGGCCATGTTCTCCCGGACATTCAGGGGGCCATTGGCATGGAGACCGGGTAGGACTTCAAATGCGTTGGCCTGGTCAATCAGCTTCTGCGCCTCGGCTTCGAAGGCCTTGGCGTCTGAAGGCGTCCACCAGTCACGGAAGTTGCCCTGCGCATCGTATTGCCGGCCGCCGCTGTCGAAGCCATGGACCATCTCGTGGCCGATGATGCCGCCAATCCTGCAAAAATACACAGCGGCATCCATGTCGGGCAGGAAAGCGGGCGCTTGCAGGATGGCGGCCGTAACCTCGAACCCATTGATCGATGGCGTATATCCCGCATTGATGACGATTGGCAGCGTGGCGGAAGAGCTGTTGAACTCTTCGTGTACCGTCGGCTTCCCCTGCTTTTCGATTTCCCGCTTTTGGCCGAAAGCGCCAATATTGATAACATCGGCCACAAGGTCCGGCCCGATCTCGACACTTGAGTAGTCTATCCAATGGTCCGGGTAGCCGACGCGATAGTAGAATTTGTTCACCTTCTCGAGAGCCGCGGCACGGGTGGCCTCAGACAGCCATGCGCGCGATGGTATCCGCTCACGGAACGCGGTCAGGATGCGTTCGACCATGTCCAGCGCCTTTTGCTTGTTCTCTTCAGGGAAGAAGCTCTGGACGTAGATCTGGCTGACCGGGTGTCCGAGGTTGTCTTGCAGCAGTTTCAGCAGCCGCTCCTGTCGCGGCTGTTGAACGCCGACCCCGGTCAGGGCTTCCTGCAGCGCCAGTTCCGGCGCGTCGAACGCCGTCGTCAGGACAGGGCTGAACGACCTTACAATGCGAAAGGCAATGTAGTCCTTGATTTCGCCAAGCGGCCGCTCCCGCAGCAGTTTCGATAGCACCGGCAGATAGTGCGGTTCGTACATCACGACCGACTGAGGGACTTCATACCCGACGCTGCGGAAGTAAGCTTTGAGGTCCAGTTCAGGAATCTGGGCCTGCAACTCATCGAATGTCGCCTTCGTGAAGCGGTTGCGCGGGTCGGCGCCTTCGGCCGGAGACAATTTTGCGGCGTGGAGTTCGGTCTCGACGCTCAGCGTGAGGTCGGCGATTCGGGCTGCCTCTTCATCGGGGTATCCAGCGATCTGCATGACCGACGCGACGTACTTGCGATATGCCGCACGACGCGGGTCATCCGGTGCCTCGGCCAGGATCGAATCGAAGCCGGCTTCTATCCCGAAGCCTCCTCCAACGGCATAGAACGCGTTCCGCGTCGTGTCGGCCGGATCGTTCAAGGTCGCAAACGCGGCAAAAAGGATCGGTCCGTTGACATAGATTTGCCGGGCCATGACCTGAACCAGATCGTCGAACGACTTTATCGCCGCAACGCGGTCAAGCTCGCCACGGATTGGCTCAATGCCGGCAGCATCGAGCTTAGCTGTATCCATGTACGCGTTGTAGAGACTCCCGACCTGCTGCACCGGGGTGCCTTTCGGCGCGTTAGCAGCCTCCTCGCCCGCTTTCGCAACGGCAAGCGACATCTGGCCGCGTAGCCTCTCGGCCATGACATCGAAAACGCCGTAGCTCGACAGGCGGGCGGGACGCTCCACCCTGTCGAGCCAGGCTCCCGACGCATACCGATAGAAGTCCATCCCTGGCCTGACGCCCGGATCCATGTTGGAGATGGAGAAGACGAGCTTGTCGGCGTCGAGGGCCGGAAGACCGGCAGCATCCTCAGCGCGCGCGGAACCTGCGACCAGCGCGGCAAGGAAGAACGTGGCGGCAGCACGCAGGCGCATCGATCTCACGGCGTTCTCCTCCCACGCTCCGCAGTCTCGCCGATCAGAGCTTGCCCTCGTCCGTCAACGACATCACATTGGCGACGACGCCGCTGTTGGACACCGTGCACTGCCACCGCGCGCGCTCCGGACCGACGCCAATGGTGACCTGCGAGTTCGCCTCGGAATAGAGCATGTCGAGAATGACGCCCTGCTGGGTGTTGGTGGTACGGGCCACCTCGCGAAGGCAGGCGTTTCGTGCGACCTGGGGCACGCTTTGGTCCATCATAGGCGCTGCCGCGCCGGCAGGCACGGACGAGCCGGAATCGGTCGAGCAGCCGGCTATGAGCAACGATGCTACGAGCAGGAAATAGTATCGGTTCATGTCAGTCCTCCCTGAAACTCACTCTTGCGAACACGACCGTTGCTAACCGCCCGACTCGATCAGGAACCGTCCCGCCGCCCAGCCCGAACCGCCGCCGTCGCGCCGCTCGACCTTGCACCAGCGTATCTGGCCGTTCATGCGGCAGCCGAGATTGCGCAGGACCGCGCCATTGCGTAAGCGAACGATGATCGGGGCCTGCGCCGTCGGGCGTGACCGGACATTGAGCCGGTCTCCCGGCGGGACATTCGCCACTTCCCAGAAATCGGGGCCGCCCGAAAAGCCGTCGGCGTAGTCCGGTTGAGGCTCAGCATCGTCGCCAGAGGCCGGATCGCCGCCGGTAACCTCCACCTTGAGACTGTAGTCCGCGGTTTCGTTTCGGCGCGCCGCGTTGCGCATCAGGTACACCTGGATGCGATAGTCGCCGCTCGACCGAACGATCACATCGGCCAGTTCACCCGACGTCGAGCTGTTATAGATCGCCTCCGACACGCGGGGCGCCCAGATGTTGAAGTAGTTGCTCGCATTGTCGGTCCGCAGGCTAGCCGCAAGACGTTGCCCTGCGCGGACGTTGACACGGTAGTTGACCGTCTCGTAGCCCGCGATGCTGTCCTGCACGGTCTTCGAGGAACGTCCGCTTGCGAAACTTATACGTTCGGATCGCTCCTGCGCGCACACAGGCTGAACAACCGGCAGCAAAATAATTCCAAAAAGGATTGCTCCAAGGGCGGCAGCCAACTTGATCATTAGACCTCCCAAGGAAGTGCGCCGCAGCAGCCATCGCTTTACGTCAGGATGTTGCACGACTGAGCCCAACAGGACTAGTGAATTAATTTGCCGTTCCTGGAGCAAATCTAATGAGTTGGCCTGCGCCAGTGTGATCAGCCCGGCTATGATTTCGCTGGCGTCCACGAGACAGCCGGACGACAGGACTGCCCGGCGAGAGGTTCAGTTGGCCCGAGGCCTAGATTTGCAGATCCGACAGTCCGGCAAGGACCACGGCGTAAGACACTAAGCAGCAGATCCAGATGAACAGGTAGTTGAGCGAGGTTCTGGTGATGGCCCAGCGCCGCCAGAAATATCCGATAGGCGTCAGCAGCACGAACGGCACCATGGTCCGCAGCTGTGGATTGCGGCGACTGCGATTGAGATTTCTCGCATCGGCCCCCGCCAGCAGCAGGCCGATCCAGAAGCCGATGATCGGGATGGTGTCGCCCGGCGCGTGCGCGAACTTAGATGTCGGGCGCTTGCCGCATCCTCGCTCCCGACCCCCATCAATCCAAACTCATCGACGGCTCTTATGAGCGTCGGTTCTTGCCTTTGCTCACCATGCGCTATCTCAGCGTCGAGGGACGCGCTGGCGATTTCGGGACGGGCCGGGTCGCAACCACAAGCGTGCTTGCGGCGCCACCGACATGCGGCATTCACAGGCTGATATCGCCCATTTGCAGATGAGGGCTTGCAGCCTAATGCGATCCTGGCGTCGCTATTTTTGCCAGGAACTGCGAACGGCGGTCGAGCAAGAGAAGTGGCCCCAAGGTCAATCCTCTCCGCCGCCAACGCCATATGAAATGATCGACAGGAAGCGAATGGGGAGTTTGACCAGCTCGTCGGGGCCGTGCGGGGCGTCGGCATCAAAGAACAAACTGTCACCTGGCATCAGCCTGTAGACCGAATTGCCGTGGCGGTAGCTGACCTCGCCTTCGAGCAGGTAAAGCAGCTCCATTCCGGCATGCTGAAACAGCGGAAACGTGTCGGTGTCCTTGGTCAGCGTGATGAGATAGGGCTCGACGAAGATCCCGCCCGTGTTGGAGCCGATGTAACCCAGGAGGTTGTATTGATGGCCGGCTCGCGTGCCGCGCCGTCCGACCTCGACACCCGTTCCTGCCTTTACGAAGACAGCGGTGCGCTCCTGTTCGAAGCGCTTGAGCAAGGACGAGAGCGGGACAGCCAAAGCCTGAGCCAGCGCCTGCAACGTGGCCAGTGACGGCGAGATATGCCCATTTTCAATCTTGGACATCATGCCGAGCGATACGCTGGCGGCATCCGCAAGCTCCGCGAGGGTCATGCCATGACGCTTTCGACAGAAGCGCACCTCGCGCCCGATCGCTGTCTGCAAGCGGTTTTCACCGCTGTCGCGTAACGAATGCGGATTCTGGCAAAGGCTTGCGGGTTGCTCGACCAGGTCGTTCTGCTGCTCGCCAGGGAGCGCCAAGAGTGCGAGATGCGCGTCTTCCACTGTCGTTGACCTCCCGCTCAGAGTTGCTGGAAAAAGCTTCGCTCGGACACGCTATCGCCCGCGTCACTCGCGCGCGTAAGGAAACCCAAGCATTGCCGGCTGGCCGGTCCGGAAGCGAACCCCCATCAAAAGGATAATCGAGGCGATGTAGGGCAAAGCGAGCAACAACTGGCGCGGCACGCCGACGCCGACCACCTGGGCGTGCGTGGCGACAGCTTCCAGGAAGGCAAAGGCCACCACCGCCAACAGAACGCCCTTGGGCTTCCAGTTTCCGGCGATCAGCGCAACGACCACGATCCAGCCGCGGCCGGCCGAGAAGTCGGCGATGAAGCGATCGGAGAAGGCGAGCATCAGGAAGCCACCGCCGAGCCCGGTCATGGCACTGCCGAACATCACGGCACCATACTGGCGAACGGGCACGCTCAGTCCCTTGACGTCGAGCGCCTTGGGGTTCTCACCGAGGCAACGCAGTTCCAGGCCATAACGCGTGCGGTAAAGCAGGAACCAGATAGCGGGAACGATAAAGAAGGCGGCATAGGTCAAGAGACGCTGTGAGAACAGCACCGGGCCGATGAAGGGGATGTCGGACAGGAAGGGCAGCGGCACGTCTTCAAAACCGGAGAATGAGGGTTGCGGACCACCGTGAACGTAGCTTTGAAACCAGTACAGCGTGATGCCGCCGGCAAAGAGGTTGAGGCCGAGGCCGGTGACGAAATGATCGACGCGCATCGTTGCCGTCATGAAGGCGATGATCAGCCCCATGACGGCTCCTGCCAGGACCGCCGCCAGCACCGCCAGCCACAAGGATCCTGTCGCCGTCGCCACGAAATAGGCGACGAACGAGCCCATCAGCATCGTGCCTTCGACGCCCATGTTCCAGATCCCGGCGCGCTGGGTGACGAGTTCGCCCATCGCCGAAAACAGCAATGGGGTCATCGTTCGCAGGGTCGCGGCGAAGATGCTGATGAGGATGGCTTCCTGAAACAATCCGCTCATGACGCGGTACCCCTGACGATCTTGTAACGCGCCATCACGCTGGCACAGAGGACGAAAAGCAGGATGATGCCCTGCATGGCGGGAACCAGAGACGCGGGAATGTCGCTGACCACCCGCATCGACACGGCACCGCTTGCCAGCCCGCCAAACAGCAGCCCCGCAAGTACGGTGCCGAGTGGTCGCAGGCCGCCGATCATGCCGACGATGATGCCGGCATAGCCAAGCCCGACAAGGTTGTCGGCCTTCAGCCTGTGGCCGACGCCGTAGAGTTCGATGACGCCCGCAAGGGCCGCGAGCCCGCCGCTGATGCACATCACCACGACGATGGTCTTGGCGATGTTGGTGCCCTTGTGGCCGAGCGCGACGGGATTGGTCCCCAGCGCCTTGATCTCGTAGCCAAGTGCCGTGCGGTCGAGCATGACGGCACCGCAGATCGCGGCAATGAAGGGCAACAGCACGCCGAAATGTAGCTTCGTTCCAAACAGCAGCGGCAGATGTTCCGCCGCCGGAAGCGGCACAGACTGCTGGTAGGAGGCGCCGTCGCCAATTTCGGCCCAGGGGCCGCCCGCCAGCAGGTAGGACAACAGGTAGATGGCAAGGTAGTTGGTCATCACCGTCGAGACGATCTCGTTGACGCCAAAGCGGGTCTTGAGGATCGCGCAGGCGCCGCCCAGCAGAAGCCCGCCGGCGACGCCGAACAGGATAACCCCGGGAAAGAACAGCAGTGGCGGCAGGCCAGACAGGACCTGACTGCCGAGATAGCCGGCCATTGCGCCGGCGAAGACCTGGCCTTCCTGGCCGATGCTCCATATCTGGGCGCGGAAGGCGATGACGGTCGCCAGGCCCGTCAGGATCAGCGGCGTCGACTTGATGAGCGTCGTCATCATCGCTTTCTGCGAGCCAAAGGCACCGAAGAACAAGGTCCTGAACGCCTCGAGGGGATCAGCGCCGGCCGTCGCCACAATGAGCGCGGAGGCCAGCATGCCCGCGACCAGTGCGGCCACCAGCGTGCCGGCGGTCCACCATGGATTGGCTTCAATGCGCCGTTCGATCCGGATCATCGTCCAGCCTCCATCCTGCGTCCGGCCATCATCATGCCGACTTCTTCCACTGTCGTTGTCTTGGGATCGACGACGCCGACGATCTCGCCCTTGAACATCACCGCGATGCGGTCGGCGAGATTGAACAGGTCGCTGAGCTCTTCCGAGGCAAGCAGGATCGCGAAGCCCTCTTCGCGCTTCTGCAGCAATTGGGCGTAGACATATTCGATGACGCCGATGTCGAGGCCGCGTGTCGGCTGGTTGGCGAGCAGCAGCCCCGATGAATGCAGGAACTCGCGTGCCAGGATGACCTTCTGGGCGTTGCCACCGGACAGATTTTCGACCGGCACTTCGTCGTCGCGCGCGGCGATCTGGTACCGGGCCATCATCGTCTTCGACAGCGCCGCGATCTTGGTACGATCCAGAAAGAGGCCGCTGCGGTACTTGGCGTTACGCTGCCAGCCGAGGATGAGGTTTTCGGCAATGCTGAACGGCCCGACAAGGCCCTCGCGAAAACGGTCGTCGGGAATGTGCCCGACGCCCCTGTCCATCATCGCCCGCGGCGTGAGCCGGCTGACGTCCTCGCCGTTCAGCCTGATCGTGCCTTCGCGCGCCCAGCGCACGCCCGAAAGCACCTCGAAAAGCTCCTTCTGGCCATTGCCTGCAACGCCGGCGATGCCGAGGATTTCGTGCCGCGCGATCGACAGCGACACCTGGTTCAGGACGGCCTCGTTCCAGTAGCCCCTGGCGCCGAGACCACTGACTTCGAGCACGGTATCGCCGGGCGCGATTGTCGATTTGTTGACCGAAAACGACACCTCGCGGCCAACCATGAGCCTCGCCAGTTCCTCAGGCGAGGTATCCCTGGTCTGGACGGTGGCAACAGTCTTGCCCTTGCGCAGAACGGTGACGCGGTTCGACTGCATCACTTCGGCGACCTTGTGGGTGATCAGGATGATCGACATGCCGTTGGCGCACATCTTGCGCATGATCGCGAACAGGCGCGCGGACTCATCAGGTGTCAGCACCGCCGTCGGTTCGTCGAGGATGAGGATCTGTACGTCGAGGTAAAGCGCCTTGAGGATCTCGACCCATTGCTGGCGCCCCACCGCCAGTTGCCAGACATAGGCGTCGAGATCGATCTCGATGCCGTAGGCTTCGCAGAGGCTATTCAGCTTTTGCCTGGCCGCCCTGTCGTCCAGCCGCCAGCCGGATTTCTGGGTGCCGACAATGATGTTCTCCAGCACGGTGAACTCCGGCACCAGCACGAAATGCTGATGCACCATGCCGATGCCGAGCTTGATCGCGTCCCTTGGCGAATGCATCTCGACGGGCTGGCCACGCACGATGATCTGCCCGGCATCCGGCGTGCAGAAACCGAAGATGCAGGACGACAAGGTCGACTTGCCCGCGCCGTTTTCGCCGAACAGGCAATGGATTTCGCCAACCTCCAGGTCGAAGTCGACGCCGTCATTGGCCGTCACGCCGGCAAAGCGCTTGGTCAGACCTGCAACGTGCAGCGCCAGAGGTTTATCCTCAGTACCCGCCTTTCTGGCATTCGCCGGCGTCGGATCTTTGATGCTCGGTAAGAGCGACATGGTGGTTCCTTGATCAAGTTCACTCAAAAAATGGCGCAAGCAGCAGTGGAGGTGGCGCAGCGGCTAATCGGACTTAGGCTCCGACAGGTCGACTGGAATTTCGAGTTCACCCGAGGCGATCTTTGCCTTCAGCGTCTCAACTTCCGTCCGAACGTCCACTGGCAGGCTCGCTTCCAGATCATGGTAGGGAGCAAACGCGGCTCCGCCATCCTTCATGCCGAACCAATGCTCCTTGAGGTTGCCGCCATAAGGCTTGCCTTCAGCCTTGTGGCTCCACCAGTTTTCGATGATCCACGTCATATCAGGGTCCCAGACGGCTACGGTGCTGCTGAGGATCGTGGCCGGCGAAAAGTTGCTTTCATCCTGGAAACTACCGAAGCACAGGATTTTCGCGGCCTCGCACGGCTTGAAATTGCCGGACAGCTGGAAAATCACATCGGCTCCGGCCGCAATCTGGGCGCCGGCATATTCAGCCGCCTTGGCTGGATCATACCAGGATCCGACGAACGCTACTTTCCGGGCGATCGCCGGATTGACCGCCCGCGCACCGGCGAAAAATGCGTTGATCGAGTCATTGATGTCCTCGATGGAAAAGGGCGCGACGACGCCAAGCACATCGGATTTGGTCATCCGCCCTGCCAAAACGCCAAGCAGATAGGCAGGTTCGTGGAGACGCTTGTAGACCCAATACTGATTGCCACCGAGGCCCTCATTGCCGGCACCGACCACGACGAAGAGAATTTCCGGAAACTCGTCCTTCAGCTTCTTGACCTGGTCGGAATAGGTGCTGTGTGCCCAGATGATGTCGTAGTCGCCGCTTTCGGCGAACAGGCGCATCGCATCGCCGGCGTCGTCGCCCCATAGCGGTTCAGTCGACTTCCACTCGATGTCGAGGCCATGTGGCTTTGCTTGCTTGACGCGCTCGAGCGACTTGATCAGCGTTGCATCGAAGCCGTGGTCAAGACCAGCCGACAAGATGACCGCGATGCGGAGCTTTTCGGGTGAGCTTGCGTACGTGCCGTTTGTGTGTCCGAAAACGGCGAACAAAGTCAGCGCCCAGATGGCGAGTAGTCGTCTTGATAATTGACCTAACATTCCATTGCTCCCATTGATTTTCAGGCGGCGCTTATGTTTTTTTGTTACGCCGTCGCAGCCTTATGCAGACGTGAGTGCATCACTGTTTTCCGCATCCAGAAGAGCAATCTGCTCATCGATCTCGCGTGACCATGATGCGCGCCAATCCCGCTTGACGGACTCGTCGAGCCACGACGCCTCGAGCGAATTGAGCGCAAGCGTCTTCAATGCGGCGGCATCGAGATTCATGTTCGTGGCAAGCAGCTGATATTCGTTGGCCAGATCGGTCTCGAACATTGGCGGATCATCCGCTGCGACAACGATCGTGAGTCCGGCTTCGATCATTTGCCGAATAGGATGATCCTTCGCGGCAAGATCGCGCCAGATCGTCACCCCAACGGTTGAACTCGGGCAGATGGTGAAGACGGTCCGGTCAGCGCGACAGCGCGCGACCAGATCGAGATCCTCCATCACACGATAACCGTGGTCGATGCGCTCGACCTTCAGCAAATCCAGCGAGTCCCGCACGTTGGACGCCGGACCGCCCTCTCCGGCATGAGCAGTGCGATGAAGTCCCGCCTGGCGCGCCCGATCGAAAAGCGGCTTGAATTGTGCTGGCGGGAAAGGTGTTTCGTCAAAATCGAGACCGATGCCAATCACCTTGTCGGTTCGGTGGGCAAGCACCATGTCCAGAAACTCGAAACCACGCTCAAGCCCATGTTCGCGATTGTGCGCGGGTATCAGCTTCGAAATCAGCCCGAAGTCCGTCTCGATGTCGTCCATTGCGCGGAATATGCCGGCGAGCATGGTCTGATAGGCCACGCCGCATTCCAGGTGCACATGCGGACTGAAGAAGAACTCGACGTAGCGAGCGCCGCTGTTGGCGCAGCTCTGGAGCGCCTCGTAGGTGATGAGATGGAAATCATCGGCATCAATCACCGACCTGGAAGCCATACTATAGACTTTGAGGAAATCCAGAAGATTGTCATAGCGATAGAGATCAGAGACAATCTTGAATTGCGGAACTTCCAGCTTGTTTTTCCTGGAAATCTTAAGAAATGTCTCCGGATTTATCGCGCCCTCCAGATGAAGATGGAGTTCAGTTTTAGGTATACTTCGTATAAATTCCTGCAGATCCACTGATCTTCTCCGTCTGTGTATCGAAGCTTGAGACCCGTATCGCTCGATACGCTTCACCGGAACCGACCCGGCGCAACAGTCATTCCTGTCGACAATCACGGATGGATTTCCGTCCTCGATCGGATCTGGCTGTCTCTTCGCTACGACCGGATTGTCGTGCATCAGGGTGCCAAGCGGAATATCGCCGCCGATCCGAAGCATGTCTTGAATTAAGATTACGTTTGTCTAATGTTCTGAATTCCTGGAAGGCGGCGGGACCTGCCGCCACGGGCGAATAGCTGGGTGGAGCGAGCGAGTGGACAGTGTTGTAGATCCCGAACACGGCTTCTCGTTTGGCGAAGCCGACTACTCAACCGGAGGGGTCTACGGACCACTGACCAGACGCTATGCGACCTTGCTGATGATGCACGAAGGCAGCGCCAAGGTGACATGCGATGAGGAAGTCACCATCGTCGAACCCGGGCAATGCGGCTTCATCCTGTGCGAAGGCGTTTCGCTCTTCGAATATGAGAAAGGCGCGCGCGACAGGGTGAGCTGGTGCGAGGGATTTCCCGCCAGTCTGCCGGAGTCCGTTGCCTTGCGCATGCGCGACGTCCCGTCTCAAATTCCAATATCCGACCGGCTGTCAACACTTGTGCGCCTGGGGCTGGAACTGGGCTCAGGGACAGGCGCCTACGTCAACATGCTCCGCAACAACCTGGGGCAGTCGCTGTTCACCGCCTATTTCCATGAAGCACAGGTCTCGGAGCTGGAGCGTCACATCCCCCGTTCGATTCATCAAGCCCGGCGCTATCTGGAGGATAATTTCGAAAAGGAGATGACTGTCGGCCATGTGGCGGATGTGGTGGCCGTCACGCCCCAGCACCTGATCTCATCGTTCCGAAAACACATCGGAGTGACACCTGTCCGCTATCTCTGGCAGGTACGGGCGAACCGTGGCAAGCAGCGCCTGTTGCATACCGGTTTGACGATCGCAGAAATCGCGTATCAATGCGGCTACAAGAACCCCTTTCATTTCTCGCGGCAGATCAAGCTGCATTTCGGCATGTCGCCTACGGAACTGCGTGCCAATATGGATTACCGCAAACCAAGTCGTGTCGCCGAAAACGCAGTGAACATGGTCTTTTGACCGAGCCACGCCTCCCGCCGGACCGACCTCTCGGCCCGGCGGGAGCGTTGTCTCAATTGGGCTTGGGGGCTGATGTATCGAGCGGCACCTTGAACTCGCCTGAGATGATCTTGGCCTTCAGCGCCTCGACCTCTGATATCACCGGTTGCGGCAGCGTTGCCTCGAAGCCGTGATAGGGAGCCATGTCGGCACCGCCATCCTTCATGCCGCGCCATATCCGCTCCGTGCTTCCGGCGAGCGGCTTTCCTTCGACCTTGTGCTGCCACCAGGCGTCGACGACGTGCATGATGTCCGGATCCCAGCGGATCACGGTGCTGCTGACGATGGTGGTCGGGGAGAAGCTGGACTGATCCTGATTGCTGCCGAAGCAGATGATCTTGGCGGCTTCGCATTCCTTGAAGTTGTCGGTCTGCTGGAAGATGACGTCGGCGCCCGTTGCGATCTGAGCATGGGTGTATTCGGCCGACTTGGCCGGGTCATACCAGGACTCGATGAAAACGACCTTTTCCTTGATCGACGGATTTACCGATCTCGCTCCGGCGAAGAAGGCGTTGATCGAATCGTTCACATCGTCGGCGGGAAATGTGCCCACCGTGCCAAGCACGTTGGACTTGGTCATGCGGCCGGCGATGACGCCAAGCAGGTAGGCAGGCTCGTGGACACGCTTGTAGAGCATGTACTGGTTGCCGCCCAAGCCTTCGTTCCCAGACCCGGTAACGACGAAGAGTATCTCCGGGAACTCATCCTTCAGCTTCTTGACCTGGTCGGAATAGGTGCTGTGGGCCCAGATGACGTCATACTGGCCACTTTCGGCGAACAGCCGCATGGCGTCGCCTGCATCGTCGCCCCATAGCGGGTCGGTGTATTTCCAGCTCAGCTCAAGCCCATGCGGCCTGGCCGCCTTCACCCGCTCGAGCGATTCAATCAGCGTGCCGTCCCAGCCGCTTTCCACGCCGGAAGCCAGAATGACAGCGATGCGGAGCTTGTCCGGGTTTTCGGCGCGCGACACCGACGAAAGCGCAAACAGCGCAAGCACAGCCATTGCCAAGGAGGCAACGAGCCTGCCGGTCAATCGTCCAATCATGATTTCTAACTCCCATTGGTTGTCTAGTCCGGTTCGGTCCGGCCCTGCTTTGCCCGGTGTAGGTCCACCGGTGCATATTTCCCTCGTTCACAAATCCAGCACGACGATTTCCGACAACGCCCGCGAACAGCACGGCGTCATCTGGTCATTGGCGGCATGTTCGGCATCGGTCAGATAGAGGTCGCGGTGGTCAGGCAACCCGGCAAGGACGCGCGTCACGCAGGTTCCGCAGATGCCTTGCTCGCAGGATACCGGGATCTCGATGCCGTTGGCGCCGAGCACCGAGACCACGCTTTCGCCTGCCGCGATGGCAAAAACCTCGCCGGTGCTGGCAATCTGGACGGCAAACGGCCTGTCATCGCTTGACCCGACATCAGCGATCTTGCCGAAATACTCGCGGTGAATGGTTTCCTTCGGCCACGACCGTTCGGCTTCGCCGATGACGGCGTCCATGAAGCCGCGTGGTCCGCAAACATAGAGATGCGTGCCCTTTGGGCTCGACTGCAACAATTCCGCGATGTTCAGTTTCTGCTCGGCTGGCCCGTCGTCGAGATGGAAGTGAACCTGCCTGTTGAAAGCAGCCGCATCGAGCTCGGCGCGAAAGGCCATCCGGTCGGCGTTTCGGGCGCAATAGTGCAGCGCGAAGTCCCGTCCCAGGGCCGACAGCCTGTGGGCCATCGACAGGATCGGCGTGATGCCAATGCCACCGGCCAGCAGCAGTGAGGACGGAGACTGTTCGTTGAGCGGAAAGGCGTTGCGTGGGTGGCTGACCTCGATCACGTCGCCTGACTTCAGCATATCGTGCATGAAGATCGAGCCACCAGCGCCCTGCCGGTCACGCAGCACACCCAGACGGTAGCAGTGGCGCTCACGCGGATCGTTGCGAAGCGAATACTGGCGAACAAGCCCGTTGGGCATGAAGACATCGACATGCGACCCCGCCGTGAATTCCGGCAAGTCCTCGCCACCGTCATCGACCAGTTCGAAGCCTGCAATATCCTGGGCTTCGCTGGTTTTGGCGGCGATCCGGACTTGCAGACGCGCGGAACGGTTGACCTGGTGGATCATAGCATTTCCATGGGCAGACAGCGCGATGTTCATGCTCGGCTCCTTCCTGGCCTGTCAGGCAACACGTGGAACTTTGCGGCAACGATCCCGAATTCGCTGAATTGGCCGGGCTCAACTTGCGATCGGCGCGCCGAGCCCGAACTTCTTGGCAAGCGCACGCCGGTATTCAAGCGACAGGCGATCGCACGGAACGTGGATTTCTTCAGTCAGATCGAGCGGCAGGTCTTCCGGTCGCTGCTCCTCGACCATCGACTTGTCTTCGTCGTTGATCAGCATCTGGAACTTCTTCCAGTATTCGCCGTCCGGATTGCCGGTCGTGTCGGTGAGCAGCTGGAAGATGCGGGTTTCGCGGGCGGAAACCGGACACACCGTATCCGCCAGATATTGCACGTAGTCCGAGCCTTCCGGATCGATGATGATGATCGTCGAGAACGGATAGGTCAGCTCATAGCTGTAGACGACGTTGCGCTCGGCGCCCTCGACGCCATCGGGATAGTAGTTGGCGCCGTTCGGGTATGGATAAGAGAACCGCAGCCCGAATTCCGCGTGATCGACCGTGTATTGCGGAATCGGAACCGCTGTCGCCGAACCAAAGCTCTCGGCATGAACCCATGGGAAATGGGCGACATCGTTGAAGTTTTCGACATGGCGGCTCGCCGCCGCATTCCAGGTATCCTTGGGCAGATGGACCGTCTTCCAGGCCGCGTTGGAAAGTCCGGGCCATTCAGGGATCGGCCAGATCGGTTCACCGTTGAGGCATACCCAGATTATGCCGTATCGCTCCTCCGACAGCACAGTCAGCAGCCTCAGCTTGGGCGGAATCTTCGCCGTCGGATCGGTCATCGACGGGATCTTGGTGCACTGTCCGCCATGGTCGAAATGCAGCCCATGCATCGGGCAGACGATCTGGCCGTCGGCCATCCAGCCGGAGCTGATCCTGGTGCCGCGGTGAGGACAGATATCGCGAGCGACTGCTACGCCCTGCGGTGTCCGGTAGAGCACAAGGTCGACATCCAGGAGGCGGGCCCGCACAGGCTTTTCGCCAACTTCGTGAGCATATTCCACCGGATGCCAGAACGAGGAGAGGATATGCCAGTCGCTTTCCGCGAATGTGCATCCGGGCGGCAGCTCGCTTTTCGTTTTCGAGTTGTCGACGGGCAAAAACATAAGTTCAGCTCCCTGGAGCCCGGCCCGATTTGCCATATCTGGTTCGTCGGATCGGCTTTGATTTTCGTAGCTGAATAGTCGGCGAACAGAGGTTTTCGAGGAATGTCCTTGCCGGCCTAAAGGATACCTTGAATGAAGATCGCCATAAGCCGCCGCTTGAAATAGCTGGATAGCGGCGTACCGTGAGTCTTCGTCCCGTTAACGAGTGGAGCCAGCCATTGCAGACGATTGTCGACCCGGAGCATGGCTTCACTTTCGGCGAGGCGATGTACAGTGCGGGTGGGGTATATGGCCCGCTTCGCAATCGCTACGTCACGCTGCTGCTGGTCCACGAAGGAACGGCAAGGGTGACGTGCGACGAAGAAGTGACGATCGTGGATAGCGGCGAGTGCGGCGTCTTTCGCAACGAACGACAGGTTTTGTTCGAATATGGCAATGGTGATCGCTGCAGGGTGAGCTGGTGCGAAGGCTCACCAGGACTGCTGACGGACTCGATTGCGCGGCTTCTGCGCGAGGTGCCCGCCAAGATTCCGATATCAGAGCCGCTTGAAGCGCTTCAGCGCCTTGGCGTCGAACTGGGCTCCGGATCCACAGCCAATCTCAACATGCTGCGCAACGCCCTGGGGCAGGCTCTTTACGCGGCCTATTTTCACGAAGCCCACGTTTCAGAGCGTGATCGGCATATTCCCCGACCCGTCCATCGCGCCAGAAACTACATCGAAGAAAATTCCGAAAAGGATGTCACGATCAACAGCCTGGCGGCGTTGGTCGCGCGAACGCCGCAGCATCTCATCCTGTCGTTTCGCAAACATATCGGGGTCACACCGGCCCGCTATCTCTGGCAGGTACGCGCAAAACGGGCACGTCATCTGCTCTTGCACAGCGGCCTGACGATTGCGGAAATCGCATATCAATGCGGCTACAAGAACCCCTACCATTTCTCGCGTCAGATCAAGCAGCTTTTCGGCATGTCGCCAACTGAAGTGCGCGCGAACATGGGCTACCACAAGCCAAGCGAAGTTGCCGAGGATACGGTCGATATCGCATATTGAACGGCGGGGACTTTTCGTCGTCAGCCGGGCCCGCGACAAGGCAAGCCCAGCTGACGCAGCAGGTTGTGAGCGCGCCGGTACTGGCGACGCTGGAACGCCGCGCCTAGTTGGGCGACAACGCCGTCATCAGGCCGTCGATCTCTTCCGACCACTCCTGCAGCCACCGACGCTTTGTCGTTGCATCAAGCCAGGAGCCGTCGATGCCCGCCAGGATGGCGTCCCGGATGTCGCGCGGGGTGAACTTCAGCAGTTCGACCGCCTTTACGTATTCGTTCTCGAGGTCGGTGAAGAACATTGGCGGATCGTCGCTGTGGATCGAAAGCGTCAGGCCAAAATCGAGCATCTGGCGAATGGCGTGATCAGGCGCCGACAGATCATGCCACGCCGAAGTGACCGCTGCGGTTGAAGGGCATACGGTGAAGAGCACCCCCTCATCCTTGCAGCGCTGCATCAACTGCATGTCATTGACGACATTGTAGCCATGATCGATGCGTTCGACCTTCAAAGCGTCAAGCGAGCCCCTGATGTAGGCGGCCGGTCCCGTTTCGCCCGCATGTGCGGTCACATGCAGCCCGGACTTGCGCGCATGGGCAAAGACGTCGGCGAAGGGCTCGGGCGGAAATGGCGCCTCGTTGAAGTCCAGCCCGATGCCGATCACTTCATCGGTTCGATGCGCGAGGATCAGTTCGACCATCTCTTGCCCTGCCGCCGGCCCGCGTTCGCGATTGATGCCAGGCACGATGCGGCTGACAACGCGAAAATCCTTCTCGGCGTCCTTCATGCCGGTCAGGATACCCTTGAGCTGCGTCTCGTATGCAACCCCGCAATCCAGATGCGCATGCGGGCTGAAGAAGAATTCGACATAACGCGCGCCGCTTCTCGCGCAGCGCTCCAGCATCTCATAGGTGATGCGCCGGAAATCATCGACGTCGACGACGCTTGCCGACACCGCGGAGTAGATGACGAGGAAATCCTCGAGGCTCTTGAAGCGATAGAGATCCTTGGCATCGTCGACCGGGGGCAGATGCACGCCGTTCTTCCTGGCCAGGTCCAGCGCGGTTTGCGGGTGGATGGCGCCTTCCAGATGAAGGTGAAGCTCTGTCTTTGGGACTTTCCTGATGAACTCTTGGATATTCACTGGTCTTCTCCACTGCCAACGTAGCTCGCGACTTGCATTGGGCGGACGCCAGGTGGACCATTCTGGCCACATATCGCAGGCTGCGTCTCATCGCTCGTCGCAATGGCAGGAGTGTCATGCATCGAGGCATCAAACGAAATATCGCCGGCGCCGCGATGCATATCTTGAATAAAGATAGCGACGATCCAACGTTGCGGGGCTCAGGCCAATCGCTCAAGATGCGGCGGCTATCGAGGCAAGCAGATGAAAATCGTCGTGGACCACGAGGACGGCTTTGCTTTTGGCGAGGCCGTATATCCGGTAGGCGGAGTCTACGGACCGCTGACAGGCAACTATGTCGCGCTGCTCATGGTGCATGAAGGCACAGCCAAGGCGACGTGCGACGGCAACATCACCATCGTCGAAGCCGGTGAGTGCGGCCTGTTTCTGGGTGAGCAGCTTTCCTTGTTCGAATACGAAAAAGGTAAGCGCAACAAGGTGAGCTGGTGCGAGGCGTTTCCTGTGAACCTGCCCGAATCCGCAGCGCTAAGCTTGCGCGGCGCAATCAGCAAGATTCCGATCTCCGCACGACTGGAGACGATCCAGCGCTTGGGCCTGGGACTTACCCAAGGAACCGAAACGGATATCCGCATTGTTTGCGAGACATTGGCTCAGTCGCTTATCGCCGCATATTTCCATGAGGCGCAGATATCGGAGCGAGAACGGCACACGCCCCGCTCCATTCACCGCGCCCGCCGCTACATGGAAGAAAACTTCGCGAAAGAACTGACGGTCGGCCAACTGGCCGATATGCTTGCGCTCACACCCTCACATCTCGTTTCAGCGTTCCGCAAGCACATCGGCGTAACACCCGTTCGATATCTCTGGCAGATACGAGCGGCTCATGGCCGGCAATTGCTCCTTCACTCCGATCTACCGGTTCTGGAGATAGCGGAACGGTGCGGTTACAAGAATCCCTATCATTTCTCGCGCCAGATCAAGCTGCATTTTGGCATGCCCCCGACAGAGCTTCGCACTCAGGAGGCTCACGGGATGTCGAGCGCTTGGGAACACACGAGCAGATTGGTTGACGGCGGAGCTTGAACCAATCTGCCTGGTAGTCGACGTATCTGGCCGTCCTGTGTCGCCAAGCAGCGGCCGCGACCCTCGAACGCGGTCGTGCGCTGGCCGCTGCCGTCGGCGTGGTGGGTCCCGAGCGATGCGCCGCGCTTCAGCTGACCAGCGTTGCAACGCTGCTTTCGATAAGGCGCACGAGGCTGAGGGCCGTCATCTCGGACGATTTCGGATTGGTCTTCAGCGCCTCGTTTTCCAGTCTCAGGTCCAGCTTGCCGAATGCGCCGGACGCGCTGATCTCGTGAACATTGCGGCTGACATGGGGGTCGGCGACCAGCACGACGCGGGTGCGGTCGAGTCCAATGCCGGACAACGCAGTGATGACAGCGACATTGGCGTTCTGCGGAAAGCTTGCTGCCGCCTCGCGCGCCGAGCCGGCGAAAAACTCGGTTCTTTCGGTGAGCGTGTCGAGGTCGACAAGCTCGGCTGCCTTCGTGCCCCGCCAGGCGCGGGGCGGCTTGACGATCGAATGCCTGACCTGGTCGAGCGGCAGCACGGAGGCCGCGGCCAGCGCGCCGAGGTCACCGAGCGCGCCTGATGGGACAAGGATGCGGCTTCCAGCCTCCTCGGCGACCGACAAAAGCAGGCCAAGCATCGACTCGTCGGTAAACGCACTCGCCGAAGACACCGCGAAGCTGCGCGCGTGACGCAAGGCCGCCTCACCCCATATCGCGACGGCCGGTCGGCCCGCCGCCTCGATCACCATGTCGATGTCGAGCCCGGCCAGTTCCTCAGGGCTTGAGATCAGCTGCGCGCCAGCGGGAAGGTTGGCGCGCACCTGGCCGGCATCGCGCACGGCAACGGCGACGATCGCCACGCCCGCCGGCTGCCGCTCGGCAAGCAACTCACCGACGCGGCTGGCAATCGCGCCCCAGCCGATGAAGCAGAGCCGCAGGCGCCTGGAAGGCTTGTCAGAGGCCGACATAACGCTGCACCAGTTCGGCGTTGCTGGTCAGGTCCGCGCCGGTGCCGGACCAGACGGTGTGGCCCTTTTCCAGGATGTAGTGGCGGTCGGCGAGGCGCTTCAGCACATTGAGGTTCTTGTCGATCAGCAGGATCGACTGCCCTTCCACCTTCAGCGCCTCGATGCAGCCCCAGATTTCGGCCCGGATGACGGGGGCAAGGCCCTCCGTCGCCTCGTCGAGGATAAGCAGTTTCGGGTTGGTCATCAACGCCCGGCCGACGACCAGCATCTGCTGCTCGCCGCCGGACAGCGTGCCCGCGGCCTGCCCGGCACGCTCTTTCAGCCTTGGAAACAGCGCGTAGACGCGCTCCAGCGTCCATGGGTCCTTGCGGCTGAGGCGGTTGGCGGCGGTGGCGACCAGGTTCTCCCGCACGGTCAGCGTGGCGAAGGCCTGCCGCCCCTCCGGCACAAGCCCGACGCCAAGGCGGGCGACCGTCTCTGGCGTGGCGCCGCACACATCACGGCCGCTGAAGCGCACCTCGCCCGCCATCGGCCTGACCAGGCCCATGATCGACTTGACAGTGGTGGTCTTGCCCATGCCGTTGCGGCCGAGCAGCGTGATGACCTCGCCTTCGCCGATCTCCAGCTCGACGTCGAAGAGCACCTGGCTGCGGCCATAGCCCGATTGCAGTTTGGCGACGCTCAGCATAGCTCGTCTCCTTCGCCCAGATAGGCGGTGCGCACTTCCGGATTGTCCCTGATCTCGTCGACCGTGCCGGTGGCGATGACACGCCCGTAGACCAGCACCGAGATGCGGTCGGCCAGCGCGAACACGGCCTCCATGTCGTGCTCGACCAGCAGCATCGAGACCTGGCTCCTGAGGCCGCTCAGGATCTCGATCATCTGCTGGCTCTCGACATGGCCGAGGCCTGCCATCGGCTCGTCGAGCAGCAGCAGCCGCGGTTTGGTCGCGAGTGCCACCGCAAGCTCCAGCTGTTTCTGCTCGCCATGGGAGAGGTTGGCGACCAACTCGTCGGCGCGGCCATCGAGGCCGACGGTTCCGAGGTAGGTCGAAGCCTCTTCGGCGAGCGCATTCTCGCGGCGCACGTCGCCCCAGAAGCGGAAGCTGTGGCCCTGCCGGATCTGTACGGCGATGGCGACGTTGTCTCGCACTGTGTAGTCGGGCAGCAGGCAGGTGATCTGGAAGGTGCGCGCCAGGCCAAGCGATACGCGCCTGGCGGTCGGCATACCGTCCACGGTGCGGCCGTCGATCTCGATGGTGCCTTCGTTGGGCTTGAGCTCGCCCATCAGCTGCGAGATCAGCGTCGTCTTGCCGGCGCCATTGGGGCCTATCAAGGCGTGGATCTCGCCTGGATTGACGGTGATGTCGACATGGTCTGTGGCAAGCAGGCCGCCGAAGCGCTTGACCAGACCGCGGACATTGAGGATCGGCTGGCTCATGCGCGCCTCCCAAAAAGACGTGCGCCCAGCGCCTGCACGCCGCCCTGGGTGTAAAGCACGACGAACAGCAGGATGAGGCCGAGGCCGAGCTGCCAGTTCTCGGTCCACGAGGCAAGCAGCGTTTCGAGCACGATGAACACGGCAGCACCGATGAGCGGCCCAAACAGCGTGCCGACGCCGCCGAGAATGACCATTACCATCAGTTCGCCCGACTTGGTCCAGTGCAGCATGTCGGGGCTGGCAAAACGCAGGAAGTTGGCCATCAGCGCGCCGGCAAGGCCGCAGCCCATGCCCGAGATGACGAAGGCCATCAGCTTGTAGCGGTAGGCCGGCAGGCCGATGGCCGCCATTCGCTTTTCGCTCTGGCGCAGGCCGACGATGACGTTGCCGAAGCGCGAATTGACGATACGCCACAGGATGACGAAAAACAGCGCCGTGATCGCCAGGCAGACATAATAGACCGTCTGCTTGTCGCGCATGTTGAGACCCGGCAGCTCGTTGGCGCGGCGGATGATGAGGCCATCGTCGCCGCCATAAGTCTTCAGCGACACGAACAGGAAGAACAACATCTGGGCGAAGGCGAGCGTGATCATGATGAACTGCACGCCGCCGGTGCGCAGCGACAGCGCGCCGATGACGGCAGCCATGAGTCCGCTGACCACGATCGCCGCAGGCACAGTGATCAATAGCTGGTTGGTGCCGGGAATGAAGCCGAGCAGCGGCTCGCCCAGCGAATAGTGCTGGTAGAGTATGCCGACGACGTAACCACCGATGCCGAAGAAGGCTGCGTGGCCGAAGCTGACCATGCCGCCATAGCCGAGCACGAAGTTGAGGCTGGCCGCAGCGATGCCGTAGATCAGCACGCGCGTCGCGAGCGACATCAGCGCGGTGTAGCCGGTGGCGTCGGCTATCAGCGGCAATGCGATGAGTGCGATCACCACACTGATGAGCAGTGCGGGTCGCTTGAGTGACGTTTCCATTGGCGAAGCGGGGCCCATCTCAGGAATTTCGGATGAAGAGGCCTTTCGGCCGGATCAGAAGCACGATCGCCATCAAAAGGTAGATGCCCATCGAGGAGATGCCCGCGCCGAGCGCGTCGGCCTCGGGGCCAACCATGACCTGGCGCAGCAGGCCTGGCAGGTAGGCGCGCAGGCCGGTATCGACGATGCCGAGGATGAGGCTGGCGAAGAACGCGCCGCGGATCGAGCCGACGCCGCCTATGACCACGACGACGAAGGTGGTGATCAGTATCTGCTCGCCCATGCCGACCTGCACGGCGAGGATCGGGCCGGCCATGAAGCCGGCGAGACCGGCGAGCAGCGCGCCGAGGCCGAAGACCAGCGTGTAGAGCAGCCGGATGTCGACGCCGAGCGCGCGCACCATTTCGCGGTTGGTCGAGCCGGCGCGAACCAGCATGCCGATACGGGTCTTGTTGATGAGCAAATAGAGCCCCACGGCAACCAGCAGGCCAACGGCGATGATGGCGAGGCGGTAGATCGGATAGAACAGGCCCGGCAGCAATTCGACCGAACCGTCAAGCAGGGCCGGCATCGACACGAACAGCGGCTGGCGTCCGAACAGGATGGTAATCGTCTGGTTGAAAATCAGGATCAGGCCGAAGGTGGCGAGCACCTGGTCAAGATGATCGCGCTGGTAGAGCCTGCGCACGACGAGAAATTCGATCGCCACGCCCGATATCGCGGCCGCCGCAAGCGCCGCGGGAATGCCGAGCCAGAACGAGCCGGTCTCCGCGGCGACCCACGTGCCGGCATAGGCGCCGATCATGTAGATCGAGCCATGCGCCAGGTTGATGACGCCCATGATGCCGAAGATCAGCGTCAAGCCGGCTGCCAGCAGAAAAAGCATGACGCCGAATTGCACGCCATTGAGCATCTGTTCGAGGAAGAGCGTCATCGCCTGTCGCTTCGATTGGAAGACCTAAAGGGGGAGCGAGCGGCAATGTTGCCGCCCGCCACAGCGAACTGGTCGAACTACATCTTGCAATCGGCCGCGTAGGCGTCGCCATGGTCCTTGAGGATGTCGCCAACGGTCTTCAGGAAGGGCTTGCCGTCCTCGCCCTTCTCAACCTTGAGCGCATACCAATCCTGGACCGGATGCTGGTTGGTGCCGAAGGCGAACTTGCCGCGCACGGATTCGAAATTAGCCTTGCGCAGTGCTGCGCGGAAAGCATCGGCATCATCGAGGCTGCCGCTGGTGGCCTTCAGCGCCGAGGCATAGGCAAGGGCTGCGTCATAGCCCTGGCTGGCGTAATAGGTCACGGGACGGTTGTAGGCCTTGTTCCAGTCTTCCATGAACTTCTTGTTGGCGGCGTTGTCGAAGTCGGAGTTCCAATGGCTCGTCACGTTGAGGCCGATGGCCGCGTCGCCGACGGCAGCGAGCGTCACGCCATCCATCGACGGCTCGGCCACCACCATCGGGATTTCCTTCATCAGGCCGGCCTGCTCGTACTGGCGCAGGAAGGTGATGCCGAGGCCGCCCGGATGGAACTGGAACACAACGTCAGGCTTGGCGGCGCGGACCTGGGCGAGTTCCGCCGCGAAATCGGTCTGGTCAAGCCGGGTGTAGATTTCGCCCGCGATCTCGCCCTTGAAGTAGCGCTTGAAGCCGGCGATGGCGTCCTTGCCAGCCTGGTAGTTCGGGGCCAGCACGAAGGCCTTCTTGTAGCCGAGATTGGTGGCGTTCTGGCCGGCACTTTCATGCAGGGAGTCGTTCTGCCAGGAAACGACGAAATAGTTCTGGTTGCACTCCTTGCCGGCCATGTTCGAGGGCGCGGCATTGGGGCTGACATAGAAGGCGTCGTTGTCGACGATATCGGGAACGGTTGCGCCGGCGACATTGGAGAAGACGATGCCGGTAAACAGCTTGATGCCTTCCTCGCCAAGGAACCGCTCGGCAATCTGCTTGCCCTGCCCCGGCTTCAGGCCGTCATCCTCGACCACAAGCTCGACGGGCACGCCGCCAAGCTTGCCGTCTTCCATCGCCAGCATGAAGCCGTCGCGGATGTCCTGGCCGAGATAGCCGGCCGGGCCCGACAGCGTGGTGATCATGCCGATCTTGACCGGATCGGCGGCAAACGCCGGAAACGTCGCAAGTGCTGCGACCGATGCGGCAAGAAACGCTTTCCTCAAATTCATCGTCAGTTCTCCTCTGGTCGGCGCATTTCAGCGCGCATTGTTAGGTGCCGGCTGGCCGGGTGCATCGATCTGGAGAGGCACGAACCGGAACGAGGCCGCCTCTGCCGTCAGCCGGCCGAAGACAGGGGCGGGAAAATGGTAGGGCGCGAGCACGGTGCCCCTGGCTGCTGCCGCACCGAGCAGGCCGATCCGCGTCGAACGCGCGAGGATCGGGTCTTCGCAGAAGTTGCAGACGATGGCGTCGTCGCCGAGCTGCAGCGGATGATGAACCGCGTCGGCCAGGAACAGCACCTCGCCCTCGCCGGTGTCGAGCGCAACGACCACCATGCCGGGCGAGTGCCCCGGCGCCGGCTTCAGCCGCAGCCCCGGCGCGATCTCGGCATCCGATGCCACCGCATCGAAGCCGACGGACCGGATAATGGGCAACACGCTGTCCGCGAAGGCACCATGCAGCGTGTTGCCGTCGACCGAAGCCTCGTGGACGTTGGTCCAGTGGGCAAGCTCGGTTTCGGCGACGACGTAGCGCGCATTGGGAAAGGTCGGCCGCCAGGTCTCGCCTTCCCGCCTTGTGTTCCAGCCGACATGATCGGCGTGCAGATGCGTGTTGATGACGATGTCGACGCGCTCGGGCGAAATGCCGATCGCGGCGAGCGTGTCGAGGAACTTCGTCTCGCGGCGATGCCAGGCCGGCCGATGCGGCCGCTCCTTGCCGTCGCCAATGCCGCCGTCGATCAGCGCAACATAGTCGGGTGTCTCAATGACGTAGCAGTTGAAGCTGAGCGCGACCGTCTCGCCCTCGGGATCGACGGTGCCTGCAGGCGAACGCCTGAAAGCAGCTTCAAGGTCCGCGCGGGAAAGCCCCGCGAAGATCGCCCTCGCCGGCCAGGCGACATTGGCCATGTCGGGAATGCAGGTCACCACGACGGGACCAGCCAGAAGCTGCTCCAGTTCGATGCCGATTCCCTCGATATGTCGCCTGATTGCCTTCATGCGCCTAGAGCTTCACCCAGCCTTCAGGCGGGGTCTTGCCCGGATGGAGCGCACCGCAGTTCGGGCAGGTGCGCGCCTTCTCGTCGGCGTAGAACGCCTGGTAGATCGGCGGCAAGTCGCGGACGATGCTCTTCAGCGTGACTTCGACACGCTTGACCAGCGCGTTGCAATCGAAGCAGTACCACTCAAAGGCATCGAGCAGGCCGTCATTGCGCTTGGGCTCGACCACGAGGCCGATGGAACCTTCCTGCGGGCGCTGCGGCGAGTGGCGCACATGTGGCGGCAGAAGGAAGATTTCGCCCTCGCGGATCGGCACATCGTAGAAATTGCCGTTGTCCACCACCTTGAGCATCATGTCGCCCTTGAGCTGGTAGAAGAATTCCTCGACCGGATCGTCGTGATAGTCGGTGCGCTTGTTGGGGCCGCCGACGACAGTCACCATCAGGTCGGCATCTTCCCAGATCTGCTGATTGCCGACAGGCGGCTTGAGCAGATGGGCGTGCTCGTCGATCCACTTCGAGAAGTTGAAAGCCGAAAGGCGTCTGGTCATTGTCGTTCCTCCTCTGGGTCGGGGCGCAAGCGTCGGATTGATCGGTCAGGCGGTGGTTTTCAGGCCGCAGGCCTCGAAAGCCGCACGGGTGGCGCGCTTCTCCGCCTCGGTGAGTTCCAGCAGCGGCGGGCGCACCCGTCCACCCGCCTGCCCCAGCAGCTCCTGCCAGTACTTCTGGTGCGAATGCGGCTTCTCGGCCGGTCGCGTGTCCTTGAGCGCGGCGCGCACCGGATCGAGGCTGTCGCGAATGCGGCGGGCTTCCTCGGCTTTGCCTGATAAGGTAAGGTCGGTGTATTCGCGCATGCGGCGATCGTATTTGGTCTGGATCAGATAGGGCGGCGACGAGCACAGATAGAGCTGCCAGTTGAGCTCGAGGATGTTGTCCAGCCACTCCTCTTCCGAGGCCGTGCTGACGAGGATGCGGTCGCCCGCGAGCGCCGTCAGCTCCTTGTACATCGGGCGCGGCACCGAGTATTTGATGGCGACGACATTTTCGATGTCGGCGAGCTTGTTGCACAGCTCGGGGCTCATCAGGTAGCCGCTGTCGGGATGGCTCCAGAGCGCGATGCCGATGTCGACCTTGTCGGCGATGGTGCGGTAGTAGTTGAGAAGCGTCTCGTCCTGCTGCTTGAAGAAGTGCAGGATCGGCGCGTGCACGACGATATAGTCGGCGCCGCATTTCTGGGCATGCTTGGCGAGGTCGATGACCACGTCCATGTTCTGGTCCGAGCAGGACATGATGGTCTGGGCGCGGCCGGCGCAGGCGTCGACCGCCAGGTCGAAGCTGCGCTTGCGCTCGTCCAGCGACATCGAGAAGAACTCGCCCTGCTTGCCGGCGATAAAGAAGCCGTCGATGCCGAGGTCGCCGATCCAGTGGTCAATGTTGCTGCGGAAGCCGTCTTCGTCGATCGACAGATCATCTTTGAACGGCATCAGGCCGGCGGCCCAGATGCCCTTCATCGTCGCCCTCGAATGGGCCTTGGCGGTCTTCTTGTCGTATTTCATCGAATTGCCTTTTCCGAGGGGCCAGTCGGCGTTTGCGAGCTTCGGTTAGATCGCCATGCGGTGCGAGACGTTCTTGGCCACCATGTAGTGCAGGATGCCTTCGACACCGCCCTCGCGACCGAAACCGCTCTCCTTGACGCCGCCGAACGGCGTCTCGGCAACCGATGCCTCAAGCGTGTTGATCGAGACGTTGCCGGCTTCCAGGTCATCGGTGATCTGGTCGACATTGGCGGCCGAGTTGGTGAAGGCGTAGGCGGCAAGGCCGAAGGGCACGCCATTCGCCTTCTCGATCGCCTCTTCAAGCGAGGAAACGGGATTGATCACCGCCAGCGGGCCGAACGGCTCCTCGCGCATGACGCGGGCATTGTCAGGCAGATCGGCGAGGATCGTCGGCGGATAGAAGTAGCCGCTGTTGCGCGGGCGTTCGCCGCCGAGCAGGAGCTTGGCGCCCTTCGAGACGGCATCCGCGACCAGCATTTCCATTGCCTCGACGCGTCGATGGTTGGCCACCGGCCCCATCTCGATACCTTCTTCCAGGCCGTTGCCGACCTTCACGGCGCGGGCACGCTCGATGAAGGCCTCAGTGAACGACTTGTAGACCTTCTCGTGGACGAAGAAGCGGGTCGGCGAGGTGCAGACCTGGCCGGAATTGCGCACCTTGCGGATGGCCGAGGCGATGCCGGCCTTAACCGGATCGGCGTCGTCGCAGACGATGACCGGAGCGTGGCCGCCAAGTTCCATAAGCGTCGGCTTCACATAGTGGGAAGCGAGGCCGGTGAGCGTCCTGCCGACCGCCGTCGAACCGGTGAAGGCGATCAGGCGCACCTGCTCCTGCGGGATGAGATACTCCGAAATCTGCGAAGGGATGCCGAAAACGAGGTTGAGCACGCCAGCCGGAAGACCGGCATCATGGAACGCACGGGCGATGTGGAGGCAGCCTGCCGGCGTCTCTTCGGCGGCCTTGATGATGATCGAACATCCGGCGGCCAGCGCACCGGCGATCTTGCGTGCCGGCTGGCTCATCGGGAAGTTCCACGGCGAAAACGCCGCCACCGTGCCGATCGGCTGGTGATGGACGATGTAGCGGATGCCAGGCTCGCTCGGGATGACGCGGCCATAGGTCCGCTGCGCTTCGCCGGCATCCCATTCGAAGAACTCGGCACCGCGGATCACTTCGAGGCGCGCCTGCTGGAACGGCTTGCCGTGTTCGCGGGTGATGTCCCTGGCGATCTCGTCGATGCGCTCGCGCAGAAGCGCCGCTGCCTTGCGCAGCACCTCGGCGCGGCGGGCGGGCGAGGTCTTGCGCCAGACGGCAAAGCCGCGTTCGGCAGCTTCGAGAGCCGCATCGAGGTCGTGGGTGGATGCCACCGGAACCGCGCCGATCACGCTCTCGTCGGCCGGGTTGATGACAGGCAGCGTTTCCGCCGTCCGCCGCCAGGCGCCGCCGATATAAAGCTGGAGATCGGGGTAGTTGGACATCGGTCGCCTCGGCTTCGCAATTGGCATCAAATTCGACAGTGCGGGCAGCAGCCCGTGTCGTCGTGGGCACAACATCGACGGAAACCAATATATCGACAAGATGGATTTATCTGATAAATTAAGACTGTTTTCTGTATAAGTCAGCATCCAACGAAAAGCTGTGCCGTTCGGGGCCTGCGCCACGGAGACCGCCGTGAAGATCACGATCAAGCAGATCCAGCAGTTCCTGGCGGTCGCCGAGCTCGGCAGCTTTTCGCGCGCCTCGAAGCGGCTTGGAACCGCGCAGCCGGCGCTGTCGCAGGCAATCCGTGATCTCGAAGCGGAATTGTCGGTGCGCCTGTTCGACCGCACCACGCGCCGGGTCGAACTGACCGATGCTGGACGCGAGTTTCAGAACTCCGCAACCAAGGTGATCGAAGAGCTGGAGCATGCCGTCGAAGGCGTGCACATGCTGGCCGAACGCCGACGCGGACGCCTGCGCATCGCCGCCCCGCCGCTGCTCGCCTCGGTCGTGCTGCCGCAGGCCATCGCCGAGTTCCAGAGGAGCTATCCGGGGATATCGGTGCAGCTCGCCGACGTCGGCACCGAGCAGATCGTTGAAAGCGTGCGCAGCGGCCAGGCCGATTGCGGCCTCGGCACCTTCTCGCCGGCCGAGGACGGCATCGAGCGGCTATCTCTGGTGCGTGACAGCCTGATGCTGTTCTGCGACCACCGGAGCTCGTTTTACGGTGCGGACACAGTCAAATGGGCTGGTCTGGCGGAACAGCCGCTGATCACGCTGACCCGAGACAGCGGCATCCGGCTGCTTGTCGAAGTCGGCTTCGAGATGGCGCAGATCCCGTTCAAGCCGGTCTTTGAGGTGACGCAGGTGACGACGGCGATCGCCCTTGTCGAGGCAGGCCTCGGCATCGCCGTGCTGCCCACCTATGCGCTGGCGGCGGCGCGCTTCAGGAAAGTCGCCGGCAAGCCACTGGCCGAGCCGACAATATCGCGCGAAGTGTCACTGATCCACGCCACCGGCCGCTCGGTCTCGCCGGCAGTCTCTGCCTTCGCCGCCGTCGTGCGCCGCTACGCGCAGCAGCTGACGCCGCGCGAAACGGCTTGACGTTCAGCCCTTGATCAGTCGGACCAGAGCCTTCGACAGGACCGTGTCCTCGGTGGCTAGGTCGAGCAGAACGTCGAAATGGTTGCGGCCGGGAATTTGCATCAACTCCGAGGCAAAGCCGGCCTCGCGCCAGAGCCGGTCATACTCCGTCGATTGCCGCCTGAACCCGTCGGGTTCGCCATCGGCATAGGCTACGACTATCGGGCAACCAACCCTGGCAATGTTTGCGGCCGGGCTCAGCCGCTCCGCGGCTGCCGCATCCAGCTTGATCCAGTCCTGCACGAACGAGTTTGCAATCGGCGCGAGGTGGAACAGGCCGCTGATCGGCAGCGCGCCCTTGATGACGTCTTCCGGCACGCCCTCGCCCTCATGCCAGCCACTGCTCAGGACGGCCCCGGTGAGGTGACCACCTGCGGAACTGCCGCCGACATGGATGCGATCGGGGTCGATGCCGTAGTCCTTGCCAGTCCTCCACAGGAAGCCGATGGCGGCGCGCACTTCGCGTACGATCTCGTCAAGGCTGACCTCGGGAGCCAGTCTGTAGTCGACGACAGCGGTTGCAATGCCCTGCTTGGCCAGCATCGCCGCCATGAAGGCGGAATCTTGCTTGGACAGCATCCGCCAATAGCCGCCATGAATGAAGACGAAGACCGGCCGCGGCGTAGCACCCGTGCCATAGATATCGATCGTCTGGCCGCTCGGCTCGTCATAAACGACATCGACATGCGTGGCGTGGCTCCGCATCTCCTCGGAGCGGCTTCGATAATCACGCATTGCAGCCTCGAAGACCTCAGGCGTCACGGAAGCCCGCGCGCCATAGTCGCGGTCGAGGACTTCGCGCGGCCAGTTGGCTTCTTCGGCAAGCACGCTCATGCGCATCAGACTCCGGTTCAGGCGACGAAGGCGCGGATGGTGTCGGCCACCACCTTGGGCTGCTCGAGCGTCGGGAAGTGCGTCCTGCCAGGCAGCTTGTTGGGCTTATACCAGGCGTTTCCGGCGGCAAAATCGAGCTGAGCCTGGGCGTATTCGGGCTCGAAGGGCTGCGAATAGATGTGGGTGATCGGACGCTTTTCGGTCAGCGCCGCCATGCGCTGCATCGGGTTGCCCCACTTGCGGTAGGCCTTGCCGATCTCGCGGCCCGAACGCGCCCACATCTCGAAGCTGTACTGAGCCATCTCGCTGTTGACGTGATTGACGATGTCCTGGTTTTCGGTGTCGCCGATCCAGTAATTGAAGAAGTCGCCGCGGCCGTTCTCCCAGTTGGTGCGATCCTGGATGTGGTCGATCATGCGGAAGAAATCTTCGTTCGGCGTCGTCTGGATCCAGTCGATCACAACCGAGCGCGGGATGCGCGCCGTGCCCAGCCGGTCGGTCACCTCGATGTTGGCCCAGCCGCCATGCGAGGTCGAGACCGGCACAACCTTGTCGATGTTCATCTTGTCGAGGAAAGCGACGACATCGGACGCCTGGTCGTCGGTGGCGAAGTCGCCGTCATGCTCGCGATACTCGCCATGGCCGCGCCAGTCCAGACGGATGACGCGATGGGTCTTGGCGAGCTCGGGCGCCAGCGTCTTGAACAGGCGGTGGTCCTGGCACCAGCCCGACAGAAGCAGCAGCACCTCGCCCTCGCCGGTCTCGTCATAAGAAAGCGTGTTGGCGCCGATCTGGATGGATTTCATCTGAAGTCTCCGAAATCTGGGGCGCTTCGCGCCCGATGTTCACTGGTCACGCGAGCGGCTCGGTGGCGGTCGGCGCATGACGCGCAGTCTTCATGCGCTCGGCGCCGATCTCGCGGCTCTTGCCGGTGATCTTCATCACCTGCGAGCGGACGTCGTCGGGCCAGAGATTCATGTCGCCGAGACGTTCGGCCGTGTCCTGGGTGTGCTCGGTGATCGGCCGTTCGCGCTCTTCCCAGGCGACCAGCGCCTGCTCGATGTCGACCGCATCGGCCACGGCAGCGGCGAGCCCAAGGCCGTTCATCAGCGCGCAGCCGCCGCCCTGCCCGAGATAAGGCGGCATGGCATGGGCTGCATCGCCGAGAATCGCCGTGCGGCCCTTGCTCCACTTCTTGAGCTTGACCACCTCGAAGGCATCCCAGCGCCCGGCGTCGCCGAAACGCGAGACAAGATGGGCGAGATGCGGGAAAGACTCGGTCCACAGCGCCCGGTCGGCCGGAACCTTCAGCGCGTCGGTGTCGTCGGCGGCACAGCACAGCGCGACATAGAGGTCGGTCGCGCTGGCCGGAGTGTAGAGGATACGGCGGGTGCCGGTGAAATATTCGATGTAGCGGTCGCGATCTGCTGTCGGCACGTCGGCGTCGTCGCGCGAAATCAGCATGCGGATCGCGCCATAGCCGAGATGCTTGCGGTACATCATCAGGTCGAGCGAGTCGCGCACCTTGGAATTGATGCCGTCGGCGCCGACAACGAGGTCGGCCTTGCGTCGCGTGCCGTCGGCGAGCAGCAGCTCGCCCTCTGATGTCGCGCCCACCGCTTCCGAATTGGTCATGATCTCGACGCCGCTGCGGCGGCAGGTGTCGACCAGCGAATTGATCAGTTGCTCGCGCAGGATGGTGATCAGCCTGGCGTCGCCCTGACCGTTGATGGGGATTTCCTCCATCGTGGTGTTGTCGTGGTCGCGGGTATGGAACTGCGGCCCGATATGGGCGCCGACAATGGCCTGCTCATAGGCGCCGATCGCCTTCAGCACGCGCAGGCCGTTGCTCCAGATGTAGATGCCGGCGCCGAAGGTACGCAGGTTCGGTGCCCGCTCATGCACGGTCACCGACCAGCCGCGCTGGGCCAATGCTGCGGCCGTGGTCAGGCCGCCAATTCCAGCGCCTGCGATCTCCGCGTGGCGCCCGGCTCCGGTTTTCTCGGTCATGTCTGGATTGTCCTCCCCGTGCGGCAAATCCTGCCGACGTCTGGGGCCCGGGCCGCAACGGGCGACCTCAAGCCGAAATACCTCCGCGCACTGGCAACGCCTCGCGCCGCCAACGCCTCCTCATGGCAAGTTTCCAGCGATTGGACATTCAGACAAGTGAATTCTCTGGAAATTCCTATGAGGATTTGGAATATCAACTCTGACGCAACGACTTGAAGGCAAGGCTCCGATGAAACTCGTCACCAGCCGTCTCACCATCCGCCATTTGCGCATGGTCGTGGCGATCGTCGAAGAGGGCAATCTGGTGCGCGCCGCCAAGCGCCTGAACATGACCCAGTCGGCGGTGACCAAGGCGCTGCAGGAAATCGAGGCGCTGACCAAGGCGAGGCTGTTCGACCGCACCAATCGCGGCGTGGTGCCGACGATGTTCGGCGACACGCTGGCCGAGCACGCCCGTCTCGTCATCACCCAGCTCGCCCATGCCGAGGAACATCTCGCCGACCTGCGCGACGGCACCGGCGGCCGTGTCGCTATCGGCACGCTGCTTTCGGCCTCGGCCGAATTGCTGCCGACCGCCATCGCCCGCCTGCGCAAGGAGCGGCCCAAGCTCGTGGTCAAGATCGTCGAGGGCACCAACGACGTGCTGATCCCGGCATTACGTGCCGGTGAGCTCGACATGGTGGTGGGGCGCCTGTCCGAGCAGCGCGACCGGCTGAATGTCGTGCAGGAGGTGCTAATGGACGACATCGCCTGCGTCGTCGCGCGCCGCGGCCATCCGCTGGCCGAGCGCAGCGAGCTCAACCTCGCCGACCTGATCGGCTGGGAATGGATCCTGCCGCCGCAGGAAACCAGCCTGCGCCGACAGATCGACATCGCCTTTCGCGAGGAAGGCCTCGAACCGCCGTCGCATGCGGTGGATTCCGTTTCGCTGCTGACCAACAGGGCGCTGTTGATCGACGCCGACTATCTCGGCGTGTTCCCCGCCCAGGTCGCGCGCCGCGAGGCCGCCGCCGGCGCCATCGTGATATTGCCGGTGACGTTGCGCGCTACCGCCATGCCAATGGGCATCACCACCCGGACGAATGCCCGCCTGTCGCCGGCAGCCGAGGTGCTGGTGGAGACGCTGCGCCGCACAGCCGCCGACCTCGCGCGCCATGACGTATAAGTAATCGCTATACGATTGGTATTCCCACCCGTCACACCTGGATGACGAGTTTTCCATTTACCGGAATGCTGGTTGGGCCAAGCTTGGCCGATTGGACAACACTGCGGAGGAGCAGCTGTTGCTTGCGGTCTCTATCTTGAACGAAGGTTGTGAGCTGACGCCACAGCCTCGGGAAAGCGTGCGGCCGCCTGCCTGCTGCCCTCCCTTTGAAACACCTTTTTGCCTGCAAAGGCTCAGCACATCTCGCGATCCAGAATTGCGGCAGCTGAGTTGGAGCGGGGGGAAACTTTGGGGAAGAGGAACAAATCTGATGCATTTCAAGGGAATTTTGTCGGCGGCCATCATGGCACTGTCCGTCAGCGCGGCCTATGCCGAAGACCCGCTCAAGATCGGCATGATCACCACGCTTTCGGGGCCGGCCGGCTATCTCGGCCAGGATATCCGAGACGGCTTCCAGCTCGCCATCGAGCAAAACAAAGGCAAGCTCGGCGGCAAGGACGTCGAACTCGTCGTGGAGGATGACGGCCTCAAGCCCGGCAACGCCAAGCAGATCGCCGACAAGATGTTGAGCGACGAGGGCATCAAGCTGTTCACCGGCATGGTCTTCGCCAACGTCGCATTTGCAGCCCTGCCCGATATCCTCGACGGCGATGCGATCTATGTCAGCGCCAACACCGCGTCCGCCACCTTCGCCGGCAAGGATTGCCACCCGAATTATTTCGTCAGCTCCTGGCAAGACGACAGCCAAGGCGAAAGCGCTGGCGCGCTCGCCCAGTCGCTCGGCTACAAGAAGGCCTTCCTGATTGCACCTAACTACCAGGCCGGCAAGGAAACGATGGGCGCCTTCAAGCGCTTCTACAAGGGCGAGGTTGTCGGCGAGACCTACACCGGCCTCGACCAGACCGACTTCGCCGCCGAGATGGCGCAGATCCGTGCCGCCAAGCCCGACGTCGTCTACGAGTTCGAGCCGGGCGGGCTCGGCATCGCCTTCATGCGCCAGTACCAGCAGGCAGGCCTGCTCAAGGACATCCCGATGGTCGTCCATCCGGCGTCCCTCGACCAGGTCATCGTCGGCGCGGTGGGCGACGCGGCAGCAGGCGTGAAGGTCACCAGCCACTGGAACGACGACTTCGACAATCCGGTCAACAAGAGCTTCGTCGCCGCCTGGAAGGCCAAGTTCGGCGACCGGCCGATCACGTACTATGCCGCGCAGGGTTATGACGCGGCATTGTTGATAGGCACCGGCCTCGAAAAGGCAGGCGTCGACGACCTGCCGGCGTTCCGCAAGGCGCTGCTGACCCAGGAAATCCCTTCGGTGCGCGGATCGTTCAAGTTCGGCCCCAACCAGCACCCGGTGCAGGATTGGTATTCGCTGAAGGCCGAGAAGGGCGCCGACGGCAAGATGGTGCTCAAGACCGACACCAAGGTGCTGACCGCCCATAGCGACAGCTACGCTGCCGACTGCAAGATGCCGGCAGCCGACTAGCACTGAGCATTCGACCCGGCATGGTTGCGCTCGACCATGCCGGGTACCCTCGTGCCTTCCGTCAAATCTTCATTCCGCTCAAAGCGATACAAACTCGCGGCCGGCAAGTACGCTGTTACCCTGCGTCACGCATAAATCCCGCCCACAATGTGGATTTTCTTGTTCCTACAGGCCAATAACTGCCAGGCACTGCGTACAGCAGAAGTCGGCGGCAGGTGATTGGGTGTTGACCTTTGATCCGACTGGCCTTCCGATGAGGACGAACCGGAACCAACCAGGGCAAGATGCGGGATACACCAGGGGCTACCCAACAAAGCGCGACCGAGCGCCACGCGATCAGCGCGGACCTGATCGCGGTGCTTGTTGCAGCCCCCAACGGCAACCCGGTGGTGCTGACGATCAAGGAGGCAGCCGCCCTGCCCTCCGGACCGTTCGAACTCGGCCACCGCTCACTGCAATCGGGCCTGCGCAACTGGGTCGAGCAGCAGACAGGGCATCCGCTTGGCTACATCGAGCAGCTCTATACCTTCGCCGACCGAGACCGCGGCAGCGACGGGCCGGCTGGCCGGGTGATCTCGATCAGCTACCTCGGCCTGACCCGCGTCGAGCCGGCGCACGGAACGCCGCCGGGCAGCTGGCGCGGCTGGTATGAGTTCTTCCCCTGGGAGGATCATCGCACCGGCGCGCCAAACATCATCCAGGAGCTCATCGTGCCACGCCTGCGCCAGTGGGCGGACACGGCGGAGCAACAGGACAAGCGCCAGAATCGCCTGCGCCGCGCTGGAAGCGCGTTCGGTTTCGACGGTCGCCCATGGAACGAAGAACTGGTGTTGCAGCGCTACGAACTGCTCTTCGAGGCAGGTCTTGTCGAAGAGGCCGCACGGGCAAAGGACATCGGCGACGCACCTGCAATGCCCGGCAAGCCTATGGTTGGCGACCACAGGCGCATCCTGGCAACCGGCATTGCCCGGCTGAGGACCAAGATCAAATACCGCCCGGTGGTGTTCGAACTGATGCCGCCATCCTTCACCTTGCTGCAGTTGCAGCGCGCCGTGGAAGCGTTGGCCGGACTGCTTGTCCACAAGCAGAATTTCCGCCGTCTCATCGAACAGCAGGATCTTGTTGAAGAAACTGGCGAAATGAGTTCCGACACCGGCGGCCGGCCGGCAAAGCTGTTCCGTTTCCGCCACGCTGTTCTCGACGAGCACGCGGTCGCCGGAACCAAATAATCCAATTGCCGCTTGACAGTGCTTATGCTCATGCTAAGCATATGGATGACGATGTCTGGCATGCCCCTCTCCGCCGCCTCGCTCTATGACCGCGTCCAACGCGTCATTCCCGCCATCGAGTGGCCGGCTTTTTCCGGCGACATCGATGCGATCCTGAAGCTGAAGCGCGAGCGCAACGCCGTCATTCTGGCGCACAACTATCAGACCCCCGAGATATTCCATTGCGTGGCCGACATCGTCGGCGACAGCCTGGCACTGGCCCGCAAGGCGATGGAGGTCGAGGCCGATGTGATCGTGCTCGCCGGCGTGCACTTCATGGCCGAGACGGCGAAGCTGCTCAACCCGTCCAAGACCGTACTGATCCCCGACATGGCCGCCGGCTGCTCGCTGGCGGATTCGATCACGCCGGCAGACATCCGTCTGCTGCGCCAGCGTTATCCCGGCGTGCCTGTCGTCACCTACGTCAACACGTCTGCCGCGGTGAAGGCGGAATCGGACATCTGCTGCACCTCGGGCAATGCCAAGGCGGTGGTGGAATCGCTCGGCGTGCCGCGCGTGCTGATGCTGCCGGACGAATATCTGGCACAGAACATCGCCAAGCAGACCGATGTCGAGATCATCGCCTGGAAGGGCCATTGCGAAGTGCATGAGCGTTTCACTCCAGCCGACATTCGCGAGATGCGCGCGGCCCATCCCGGCGTCACGGTGCTGGCTCACCCGGAATGCCCGCCGGAGGTCGTCGCCGAGGCCGATTTCGCCGGCTCGACAGCAGCGATGTCCGACTATGTCGGCCGGGAGAAACCCGCCCGCGTCGTTTTGGTGACCGAATGCTCGATGAGCGACAACGTCGCCGTCGAGCACCCTGATGTCGAATTCATCCGGCCCTGCAATCTCTGCCCGCACATGAAGCGGATCACGCTGGGCAACATCCGCTCCGCCCTGGAACGCAACGAACATGCGGTGACAATCGATCCCGCCATTGCCGTCCGCGCCCGGTTGGCTGTCGAGCGGATGCTGACGGTATGAGCGACTTTCGCGACCTCGCGGGCCGTTCCATAATCATCGGCGGTGGCCTGGCCGGGCTGATGACCGCGCTCGAACTGGCGCCTGAACCGGTCGTGCTTCTGTCGGCGGCACCGCTCGGCGCCGAGGCATCGAGCGCGCTCGCGCAAGGCGGGCTTGCTGCCTGCATCGGCTCGGACGACAGCCCCGCGCTCCACATTGCGGATACGCTCGCCGCCGGCGACGGCCTGTGCGACGAAGCTGTGATTCGTCGGATCGTCGAAGCAGCGCCCGCGGCGATCGACAGGTTGAGACGTCTCGGCGTCGCTTTCGACCTGATGCCGAATGGCGAGCCGAGCCTTGGCCTGGAGGCCGCGCATAGCCGCCGCCGCATCGTCCACGCGGCCGGCGCCGCAACCGGCAGCGCGTTGATGCGCGCACTTGTAGCCGCCGTCAGGCGAACGCCTTCAGTTACTGTCATCGAGGGTTTCGAGGCCCGGCGGCTCCTTCTGGAAGGCGGCGCCATCGCAGGCGTCCTTGCCGCTGGAATGTCGGGTGCCATTGTGCTGGCCACAAGCCGCGTCGTGCTTGCCACCGGTGGAGTCGGCGGCCTGTTCCATCAATCGACCAATCCGCTCGGCTGCTTTGGCCAGGGCCTGGCGCTTGCCGCGCGCGCGGGGGCCGAACTCGCCGATCTCGAATTCGTGCAATTTCACCCAACAGCACTCGACAGTGCAGCACGCCCGATGCGGCTGATCAGCGAAGCGGTTCGCGGCGAAGGTGCCATTCTGATCGACGAGACCGGCAGGCGGTTTCTCGCCGACATGCCAGGCGCGGAACTTGGCACGCGCGATGCGGTGGCGCGCGGCGTCTATCGCCATCTGGCACGGGGGCACCGCGTTTTCCTCGACGCCCGCGCCTGTCTCGGCACAAACTTCGCCACGCGCTTCCCGGCGATCGCGGGCTATTGCCACGAGGCCGGCATCAACCCTGCAGTCGATCCGATCCCGGTTCGACCTGCGGCGCATTATCATATGGGCGGCATCGCCGTGGACGCGGAGGGCCGCAGCTCGGTGGCGGGTCTCTGGGCTTGCGGCGAAGTCGCCTCGACTGGCCTGCACGGTGCCAACCGGCTCGCCAGCAATTCGTTGACCGAGGCCGTGGTGATGGCCAGCTGGGTGGCAAAGAGCGTTTCCAGCGCGGCGATCCGCCCTGTGGGGCCGGCATTGCCGATTGAAATGCCGAACCGCCCCGATCCGATCGTCGTGCGGAACATCGTTTCGCCCGCGCTTGGCGTGCTGCGCGACGGTGACGGCCTGCGGGACGCGGCTTCCACCCTCTGGCCGCTGGCGAGCGGGACTGATGCCTGCGCGGATCCGGCGGCGGTCGGGCTGATGATGGCTATCTCGGCGCTCGGCCGCATGGAAAGCCGCGGCGCCCATTGCCGAGCCGACTATCCGACGCGGAGCGCTGTCGCGCGCCGCTCGACGCTCACGCTCGACGCAGCATCAAAGATTGCCGCCGAACTCGACCTCAAGCCGCTTGCCCGGAGCGCCTGACACATGAACCTCTCGCCCCTGCCCCAGATCATGCTCGAACCGCTGGTTCGGGCCGCACTGCTGGAAGACCTCGGCCGCGCTGGCGACATCACCACCGACGCCATCGTGCCCGCCGATATCAGGGCGACAGTCGTGCTCGCCGCGCGCCAGCCGGGCGTGGTTGCCGGGCTCGACCTGGCGACACTCGCCTTTCGGCTGATCGATCCTTCAATCGAGATGAAGGTCGCCATGCCTGATGGCAGCAGGCTTGTGGCCGGCGATGTGATCGCCACGCTCAGCGGACCGGCGCGCGGGCTGCTGACCGCCGAGCGCGTGGCGCTCAACTTCCTTTGCCATCTCAGCGGCATAGCCACCGCCACATCCGGCATCGTCGAGGCCGTGCGTGGCCACAAGGCGAGCATCGTCTGCACCCGCAAGACGACGCCCGGCCTGCGGGCGCTGGAGAAATACGCGGTGCGCGCTGGCGGCGGCTCCAACCACCGCTTCGGCCTCGACGACGCCGTGCTGATCAAGGACAACCACATCGCCATAGCAGGCGGAGTGAAGCAGGCGCTCGAGCGAGCCAAGGCCAATGTCGGGCATCTGGTGAAGATCGAAATTGAGGTCGACACACTCGGCCAGCTGGACGAAGTGCTGGCGCTTGGCGTCGACGCCGTGCTGCTCGACAACATGTCGCCTGAGATGCTGGCAACCGCCGTGAAAATGGTCGGCGGACGGGCGATCACCGAGGCTTCGGGCCGGGTCAACCCCACCACCGCACCCGCCATCGCCGCCAGCGGCGTTGACCTGATTTCGGTCGGCTGGCTGACGCACAGCGCCCCGATCCTCGATATTGGGCTGGACACGGCCGCCTGACCGGGGCAATGGTCCCGCCCCGGGTGGGTATGGCAACGATACGTCTTGGCAATGGAGAGCGCATGAACGCCGATTTGCACCTGAACGCAGCTGCGGAACCGCTGACCGGGGCACGCCCTCGGTGGAGCCGCGCGGATGCCCAGGCGATCTACGACCTGCCCTTCAACGACCTGATCTTCCAGGCCCAGACTGTCCATCGCGAGAATTTCGACCCCAACCGGGTGCAGCTTTCGCGCCTGCTGTCGATCAAGACTGGCGGCTGCCCCGAGGATTGTGGCTATTGCAGCCAGTCGTCGCGCCATGAATCCGGCCTCAAGGCGTCCAAGCTGATGGAAGTGCAGCGCGTTCTGGCCGAAGCCAAGAAGGCGCGTGACGCCGGCGCCACCCGCTACTGCATGGGCGCGGCATGGCGCAGCCCCAAGGAGCGCGACATGGACGCGGTCGTCGCCATGATCGAGGGCGTGAAGGATCTTGGCATGGAGACTTGCATGACGCTCGGCATGCTCGATCTCGGCCAGGCGCAGCGGCTGAAAGAAGCAGGCCTCGACTACTACAACCACAACATCGACACCTCCGAGCGCTACTACAACGAGATCATCACCACCCGTACGTTCGCTGACCGGCTGGATACGCTCGCCAATGTCCGCGACAGCGGCATCAAGGTCTGCTGCGGCGGCATCGTCGGCATGGGCGAGGAAAAGGCCGACCGCGTCGACATGCTGGTGACGCTGGCGTACCTGCCAGAGCATCCCGACAGCGTGCCGATCAACATGCTGATCCCGATCGAAGGCACGCCGCTGGGCGATGCCGATCCGATCGAGCCGATCGAGTTCGTGCGCACCATAGCGCTCGCCCGCATCATGATGCCGAAGTCGCACGTGCGCCTGTCGGCCGGGCGCACGGCGATGAGCGACGAGATGCAGGCGCTGTGCTTTTTTGCCGGCGCCAACTCGATCTTCGTCGGCGACACGCTTTTGACCGCCGAAAATCCAGGCGAAGACAAGGACACAGCGCTGTTCCGACGCCTCGGCATCCAGCCGATGGAGCGCGGAGCGGAGTGACGGGACGAGCTTTGCTCGACCGCTACGAGGCCAGTCTGCGCGGGCTGGCCCGGAAGAGCCGGCTGCGCTCGCTGAGCGGCCGCGCCGGGCTCGATTTCGCTTCCAACGACTATCTCGGCCTCGCCGGCTCGAAGCGCATGGCAGACGCGGTTGCCGCAGCACTTGCCAATGGCACGCCGGTCGGCGCCACCGGCTCGCGCCTGTTGCGCGGCAACGGCCCCGAGCACGAAGCGCTGGAGGAAAAGGCGGCGAAGTTCTTCCGTTCCGAACGCGCCCTGTTCTTCGGCGGCGGTTATGTCGCCAACTTCGCCGTGCTCACCACCCTGCCGCAAAAAGGCGACCTGGTCGTGCTCGACGAGCTGATCCACGCCAGCGCCCATGAAGGCGCGCGCGCCGGTCGCGCCGAGGTGGTGGAAGCCAAACACAACGATGCCGACGCGGTGGACGACGCGGTCAAAAACTGGCGCGCCAGTGGCGGTGCTGGCCGTGCGTGGATCGTCGCCGAAAGCCTCTACAGCATGGACGGCGACCGCGCCCCGCTAGACGATTTGATGGCCGTCGCCGATCGGCACGAGGCCTTCCTGTTTGTCGACGAGGCGCACGCGACCGGCGTCTACGGCCTTGGCGGGCGCGGATTGGCGCATCACCTGGAAGGCCGCGACAATGTCGTTGTGCTGCACACCTGCGGCAAGGCGCTCGGCGCCTCGGGCGCGATCGTCACCGCACCGGCCATACTGTGCGACTATCTCATCAACCGCTGCCGCCCCTTCATCTACGCCACGGCGCCCTCACCGCTGATGGCGGTGGCGTCGGCGACAGCACTCGACATCGTTGCCGACGAACCCGAACGCCGCGAGCGGCTGGCGAAGATTGTGGCTTTGGCTGGCGCCAAGGCGGAAGCGCTGGGATTCAAGCCAAGCGGATCGCAGATCCTGCCCATCGTCATCGGCGACAATGCCCGGGCCATGGCGTTGGCGGAGGCACTGCAGGCACGCGGCTTCGATGTGCGCGGCATCCGCCCGCCGACGGTGCCGGAAGGCACGGCACGGCTCAGGATCTCGCTGACGCTCAATGTAAGCGAAGACGATGTTGCGGCGCTGTTTGCGGCACTCTCAGAGGAATGCTCGCGATGACAGCCAGTATCGTCGTGACCGGCACCGACACCGGCATTGGCAAGACCGTGTTCGCGGCAGGTCTCACCGCCCTGCTCGACGGAATCTACTGGAAGCCGGTTCAGTCTGGCATCGAGGAGGAGACCGACAGCGAGATCGTCGCCCGGCTCGCTGGCCTATCTGCGGATCGGGTGCTGCCTGAGACATGGCGGCTGAAGGAACCATTGTCGCCGCATCGCGCCGCCGAGCTCGACGGCGTCGAGATCGATGCTGACGCGCTGGCCCTGCCCGTAAACGAACGGCCGCTTATCATCGAAGGCGCTGGCGGGCTGATGGTGCCGGTCAACCGGCGCACGCTCTACATCGACGTCTTCGCGCGCTGGCAAGCACCCGTCGTGCTCTGCGCCCGCACCGGGCTCGGCACGATCAACCACACGCTGCTTTCCATCGAGGCGTTGCGCAGCCGCGCGGTCCCGTTGCTGGGCGTGGCCTTCATCGGCGACGAAATGGCTGATACCCAGCGCACCATCGCCGAGATGGGCAAGGTGCGCGTGCTCGGCCGCCTGCCGCGGCTCGACCCGCTGACGCCTGAAACGCTTGCTGAGAACATGCACGCGAACTTCAGTGCCACCGATTTCCTGGAGGCCAGTCCATGAGCCGTTCCGCAGTCTGGCATCCTTTCACCCAGCATGCGACGGAGCCGGTGCCGCCTGTCATCGCGCGCACCGAAGGCGCCTATGTCGAGACGGCTGACGGCAAGCGCATCCTCGACGCGATCTCATCCTGGTGGGTCATCACTCACGGTCACAGGCATCCGAAGATCATCGAAGCGATCCGCAACGCCACCGAAACGCTCGACCAGGTGATCTTCGCCGGCCTGACGCACGAACCGGCGGAACAGCTGGCGACTGCGCTGATCGATATGGCGCCTGCGGGACTCGACTGGGTGTTTTATTCCGACAGCGGCTCGACCAGCGTCGAGGTGGCGCTGAAGATGGCGCTCGGCTTCCACCGCAACAATGGTGACGCACGCTCGCGCATCGTCGTCATGGAACACAGCTACCATGGCGACACCATCGGCACGATGAGCGTCGGCGCCCGTGGCGTGTTCAACGCCGCCTACGACCCGCTGCTGTTCGAGGTCGACACCATCCCCTTCCCCGCCCCGGGCCGCGAGCAGGAGACGCTCGACCGCTTCGAGGCGATGACGCGCGACGACAAGGCAGCAGCCCTCATTGTCGAACCCCTGGTGCTCGGCGCTGGCGGCATGCTGATGTATCCGGCCTGGGTGCTGAGCGAACTCAAGCGCATCGCCGAAAAGTCGGGCACATTGCTGATCGCCGACGAGGTGATGACCGGCTGGGGCCGCACCGGCACGATTTTCGCCTGTGAACAGGCCGGCATTTCACCGGACATCCTCTGCACATCAAAGGGTCTGACCGGTGGTTCGGTACCGCTGGCGGCGACGCTTGCGACCGACGCGGTCTTCCGGGCGCATTTCTCGCAAGACCGGGCAAAGACCTTCTTCCATTCCAGCTCGTATACCGCAAACCCGATCGCCTGCGCCGCAGCACTCGCCAATGTCGAGATATGGCGCGACGAGCCGGTGGCCGAGCGTGTGGCGGCGCTTTCGCGCATGCAATCGGAGAAGGTCGCGAGGTTCGCAAACGACGCCCGCTTCGAGAATGTGCGCACGGCTGGCACCATCGCGGCCCTCGACCTGCGTGTCGGCACGGCAGGCTATCTCGCCGAAGTCGGTCCGAAACTGCGCGCGTTCTTCCTTGAGCGTGGCCTGCTGGTCAGGCCGCTCGGCAATGTCATCTATGTGTTGCCGCCCTATTGCGTGACATCAGGCGAACTCGACCGGCTTTATGACGCCGTCGACGAGGCCGCCGAACTTGCTGGCGGCGCCGGATGAGCCGAACGGCACGCATCGCCGGCTTCGGCCACCATGTACCGGGCCGCAAGGTGGAGAACGCCGAGATCGAAGCGAGCCTCGGGCTTAATGCAGGCTGGATAGAAGGCCGCACCGGCATCCGGCAACGCTACTGGGCCGCTCCCGAGGACACGCTGTCCGGGATGGCGGCCAAGGCTGGCGAGATGGCGCTTGAGGCTGCCGGCATCGGTCGAAGCGACATCGGCCTCGTGCTGCTCGCCACGTCGACGCCGGATCATCTCTTGCCGCCGAGCGCGCCGCTTGTCGCTCACAAGCTCGGGCTCGACAATGCCGGCGGGGTCGACCTCGCCGGTGCCTGCGCCGGCTTCATCTATGCGCTGACCTTCGCCGACGGCTTCGTGCGGCTGCACAACAAGCCGGCGCTGGTCATCGCCGCCAATATCCTGAGCCGCCGCATCAACCCGGCAGAGCGGGCGAGCGCGGTGCTGTTTGCCGACGCCGCAGGCGCGGTGGTGCTCGCGCCCTCCGACGATCCCGGCCACGGCATCCTGGGTGCCTCGGTCGCATCAGACGGTGCGGGCTACGGCCTGATCCAGATCCCGGCAGGCGGCAGCAACCGGCCCTTCGCCGACGAGCTCGACATCGCCGAGACGCGCATGACCATTTCAGACGGGCGGGCGGTTTTCGCCAAGGCAGTTGAGATGATGAGCCGTTGCTCGATGGATGCGCTCAAGGCTGCGGCCCTGGATACTGCCGCCGTCAGCCGCTTCGTGCCGCACCAGGCCAATGCCCGCATCTTCAACGCGGTGGGCAAGTCGCTCGGCATCTCCGACGACAGGATCGTCAAGACAATCGCCGACTACGGCAATTCGTCGGCCGCGACGATCCCGCTTTCGCTATCGCTGGCCCACCAGACGGACCCGTTCCAGCGCGGCGAGAAGCTGCTGCTTTCGGCGGCCGGCGCGGGTCTCACCGGCGGTGCGCTGGTGGTTGGAATGTAGCTGGCGCCGACTGGCGTATCAGGGAGGAAGAATGCGCAAGATCGTCGCCGGCAAGCTGCACGGCATCCACGTCACCGAAGCCAACCTCAACTATCATGGCTCGATCCCGCTCGACCCCGACCATTGCGAGGAAGCCGGCCTCCTGCCGATGGAGTTCGTCGAGATATGGAACAAGAGTTCCGGCGCACGGATTTCGACCTATGTGATCCTGGGCGAGCGCGGCTCGCGCTGCTGCATCCTCAATGGCGCAGCCGCACGCACCTGCCAGGCCGGCGACCAGGTCATCATCTGCAATTCGGTCTATGTGAACGAAAGCGAGATTACCGCGCTCAAGCCGCGCGTTCTGACCTTCGACAAGGACAATCGCATCGCTGACCGGCTGACCTATTCGGTCGAGCGCGACCAGTTGGGACGCTACAGCTTTTCGATCCTGGACGAGACCAGCGCGAAGCTTCCTATCCCCGCGCTGGTGAGCAGTCATTGACCGCGTCAGGCCGCAATACAGCCTGACGAAGTTGATTACTGGCGTTCGAGATGCTCGACAGCCAGGAATGCGGTCTTGGCGGCCAGCGACAGGTGATTGGCGGCCTCGACGCGCAGCGGCGTGTAGAAATGCTCCTCGTGCAGCATGTTGACGGTGCCGACCAGCTTGTCGCCGACGAAGACCGGCCAGTTCAGCACCGAGCCGCAGCCGAGCGCCCAGATCGTCTCGTGATCCGGGAAGACGTCGGCGATGTCCTTGATGGTGTTGGCGACGAAGGGCTTACGGGCGATGTGGATCGTGTCGAACCAGTGCGTGCGGTTGATCGGCTTGGTGCCGGAAACCGGATAGGCATCCGGATGGCTGGTGTAGGTGCGGCCCGAAACCTCGGTGGCCCAGTCGAGCTTCATGACGGTGAAGAGCTTGGCGCCGACAACGACGTCGGCCAGAGCCTGCAGCGCCTTCCACACACCCTCGACTTCAGTGGTGGTCGCAATGGCGGCATCGAAGGCGGCCAGCGCCTCGGCGAAATTGGTCTCTGTCATGATGTACCTCTATTTCAAGTCTTGGGATGAGACGCGCTGAAGCGGGTCAGTTCGCGCGAATAGGTATCGACAAGCGCGCCGCGCTTGAGCTGGTCGACGCTGGCAACCTCGACAACGCGGCCATGACGCATGACGGCGAGACGGTCGCACAGGAACGAAACGACAGGCAAATTGTGCGTCACCATCAGATAGGTCAGCCCCTGCTCACGGCGCAGTCGCTTGAGCAGATTGAGGATTTCCGCCTGCACCGACACGTCGAGCGCCGAGGTCGGCTCGTCGAGCAACAGCATCCTGGGCTTGAGGATCAACGCACGGGCGATCGCCACGCGCTGGCGCTGGCCGCCCGACAACTGGTGCGGGAAACGGAAACGGAACCGGCGGTCGAGGCCGACCGACTGCATCACTTCGTCGACGCGCTCGCCGCTGTTGCCGATACCATGAATGGTCAGCGGCTCGCTCAGCGTCGCGTCGACAGTCTTGCGCGGGTGCAGCGAACCATAGGGATCCTGGAACACCATCTGGCACTGCTTGGCGAAGGCGCGGTCGATGCCGTGCGTGCGCTGCTCGCCGAAGACCGAGATCGAGCCAGTCCAGCTCTTGGCCATGCCGGCGATGGCCTTGAGCACGGTGGTCTTGCCCGAGCCGCTCTCGCCAACGAGAGCGAAGCTCTCGCCCTCGGCGACCTCGAAGCCGATGCCGTGGGTGACCTTCGAATCGCCATAGGAGATGTCGAGGTTGTCGATCGCCAGCGCGTTCATGTCGAAGCCCCAGTACGTTCGAGGACAGGGAGCTCGTCGCGGCTTTCGTCGAGGCGCGGGATCGAAGCGAGCAGGCCGCGCGTATAGGGATGCTTGGCGTTCTTGAGTTCGCCGGCATCGCACTCCTCGACCACCTCGCCGCTGCGCATCACCAGGATGCGGTCGCAATAGGCCGAAACGAGGTCGAGGTCGTGGCTGATCAGGATCAGGCCCATGCCCTTGCGCTTGACCAGATCGTCGATGATCTCGAGCACCTGGGCCTGGACAGAGACGTCGAGCGCCGATGTTGGTTCGTCGGCGATCAACAGGTCAGGCTCGGGGATCAGCATCATCGCGATCATGACGCGCTGGCCCATGCCGCCCGAGACTTCGTGCGGGTAGAGCCCGAGCACGCGCTCGGGGTCGTTGATGCGCACCGCTTCGAGCATGGCGAGCGTGCGGCTGCGGATGTCGCTGCGGCCGAGCTTCTGGTGGGTCAGAAGCGCTTCGGCGATCTGGTCGCCGATGGTCATGACCGGGTTCAGCGAGAATTTCGGATCCTGCATGACCATCGAAATGCGAGCGCCGCGGATCGAACGCATCTGCTTTTCCGAAAGCGACAGAAGGTCGGTGCCGTTGAAGGTCATTTCGTCGGCGGTGACCTGGCCGGGCGAACGGATCAGCCGCAGGATCGAGCGTCCGGTCATCGACTTGCCGGATCCACTCTCGCCGACGATGCCGAGGCGTTCGCGGCCAAGCGTCAGCGACAGGCCCTTGACCACGTCGACCGGACCACGCGCCGTCGGGAACGTGACCTTCAGATTTCGGATTTCAAGCAGCGCGTTCATTGCCGATCTCCATGCTTGGGATCAAGCACATCGCGCAGGCCGTCACCGAGGAAACAGAAGCCGAGGCTGACGATTACGATGGCAAAGCCGGGCATCGTCGCCACCCACCACTGGTCGAGAATGAAGGAGCGACCGCGCGAGATCATGGCGCCCCATTCCGGCAGCGGCGGCTGCGCGCCGAGGCCGATGAAGCCGAGGCCGGCGGCCGTCAGGATGATGCCGGCCATGTCGAGGGTGACGCGGATGATCATCGACGACGTGCATAGCGGCAGGATGTGGTTGACGATGACGCGCAGCGACGAAGCGCCCTGCAATTCGACCGCCGCGACGAATTCGGAGTTGCGAATGGTCAACGTCTCAGCGCGGGCAATGCGGGCATAGCCGGGCCATGTAGCGATGGCGATGGCGATGATGGCGTTCTGGATCCCGGGTCCGAGCGCCGCCACGAAGGCCAGCGCCAGGATCAGCTTGGGCATCGACAGGAAGATATCGGTGATGCCCATCAGGATGCGGTCGACCCAGCCGCCGAAATAGCCGGCGACGGCACCGATCACCAGCCCGACTGGCGCGGCAAGCACAGCCACCAGCGCCACGATCATCAGCGTGATGCGCGCGCCGTAGACCACGCGGCTCCAGATGTCGCGGCCGAGTTCATCTGTGCCCATCCAGTTGTCCCAGCTCGGCGGCTTGAGCCGCATGGCGAGATCCTGGCCAACGGGCGAATGGGTGGCGATCCATGGCGCAAACAGCGCCACGAGAATCAGCGTCAGCACGATGACCGCGCCGACCATGGCCAGCGGGTTGCGGGCCAGCGCGCGGCTCAGGCGGTAGCTGCGGCCGAGACGCGCCTGCAGGCGCGAGGACGGCGAATCGTCGAGAAGCCAGTCACGTGTCGTCGCCATCAGCGTGCCCTCGGGTCGAGGACGCGGTAGAGCACGTCCGAAATCTTGTTAATGCCAATGAAGACCGCGCCGATGACCAGCGTCGAGCCGAGCACGGCGTTCATGTCGGCGTTGAGCAGCGCCGTGGTCAGGTAGTTGCCGATGCCGGGCCAGGAGAACACCGTCTCGATCATCACCGAACCTTCGAGCAGACCTGCATAGGACAGGCCGATGACAGTGATGAGCGGCACAAGGATCGGCCGGAAGGCGTGGCGCCACAGCACCAGCCGCTCGGAGACGCCCTTGACCCGCGCGGTGGTGACATATTCCTGCGCCAGCTGGTCGAGCATGAAGGAGCGCGTCATGCGGGCGATGTAGGCAAGGCTGAAGAAGCCGAGCACCGCGGCCGGCAGCGCGATATGCGTCAGGGCGTTGAAGAAAATCTCGGTGTCGCCTGCGAGCAGGCTGTCGATCAGGAGCAACCCGGTGACCGGCTCTATGACCCCATCATAGAAAATGTCGATTCGCCCGGGACCGCCGACCCACTGCAGCTTGGCGTAGAACAGCGCCAGGCCGACGAGGCCGAGCCAGAACGCCGGCACCGAATAGCCGAGCAGGCCAACGACCCGGATGACCTGGTCGATAAGGCTGCCCTGGCGGCTCGCGGCATAGACGCCCATCGGCACGCCCAGCAGCACGCCGATGATGATGCCGATCGTCGCCATCTCAAGCGTTGCCGGAAAGACGCGCTTGAGGTCCTCGACCACCGGCCGCCCAGTCGACACCGACATGCCAAGATCGCCCGTCAGGACGTTGCCGACATAGTGGAAGAACTGGACGATCAAGGGCTTGTCGAGGCCCATTTCGATGCGCGCGGCTTCATAGACGGCGCGCGGAGCCCGGTCGCCGACGACGGCCAGCACCGGATCGATCGGCACGACGCGGCCGATGAAGAAGGTGATGGCAAGGAGGCCAAGGAAGGTGAAGGCAACGGCGACGAGGACGCCAAGCACGCCCTTTACCGTTTTCCAGGCGTGCCGCGCATTGCGCGAGGAGCCGCCGGGCCCTGTTGGAAGCGCCTTTGCGGCGGTGTCGGTTTCTAATGCCACGCGGTCTTTGTTCCTACCACATTGGCCGCGTCGCGGATGCGGCACGGATGTTTTCTGTCGAGCAAAATTCTGCTTGGACTATACAAATAATTTTGCTTAGATCAAAAAAATTTTGATGGGAGCAAAAAAGCGTGTCCTCGGAGGCCAGCAAGAACACGGCATCGGGCCAACCCAAGGTAGGCGCGCTGATCCGTGCCCGGCGGCGCCAGCTGTCGATGACATTGCAGGAATTGTGCGACGCCGCAGGCATTTCCGTGGGTTACCTCAGCCAGGTCGAACGCGACCACGCTACCCCCTCGCTTGGCACGCTCGCCCAGATCGCCCGCAGCCTCGATGTGGGTGTGGATTACTTCATCGCGACACCGAGCATGGAGGACGGGCTGACCCGTTCTGGCGACCGCAACCGATTCTCCGTCGACGGCTCGTCGATCGTCTACGAACGCATCGCCGCCGACTTCACCGGCAACGTGCTCTCGTCTTTCGTGCTGAACGTTCCGCCAGGCTACCGTTCCGAAACGGTCAGCCATGAAGGCGAAGAAATCCTGTTCATCCTCGAGGGCTCGATCACGCAGCGCCTGGAAGATGACGAGATGGTGCTTTCGGCCGGCGACAGCCTGCACTTCCGCGGCAATCGCCCGCATTCCTGGTCAAACGACACCCAAAATTTCGCGCGCATGCTCTGGACCGGCACTTTACCGATGTTCAGGTCGCGCACGGAGCATCCGGCCCTGCGCGGTTCCAGGGCCGACGAGAAGACAACGGGAACCAAAAAGGAGAGAAAATGATGAAACTGTTCAAAGCCGCGCTGCTCGCCGCGGCGCTGGCGATGCCGATGACGCCAGCAATCAGCCTTGCAGCTACGCCGGCCGGCGTGCTCGTGGTGGCTCAGAATATCGACGACATCGTCAGCATCGACCCGGCGGAGGCCTACGAGTTCTCCTCGGGCGAATACGTCGCCCAGACCTATGATCGTCTCGTCCAGTACGATGCCGCCGACACCAAGACGCTGGCCGCTGGCCTGGCCAAGGAATGGACGGCCGACGACGCCAACAAGACCATCACGTTTACGCTGCGCGACGGCGTCAAGTTCACCTCCGGCAATCCGCTGCGCGCCGAAGACGTGGTCTATTCTTTCAAGCGCGTGATCGTGCTCAACAAGGCACCGGCCTTCATCCTGACGCAGCTCGGCTGGACGCCCGAGAATTTCGATTCGATGGTCAAGGCCGACGGCAACAAGGTCGTGATCAAGTATGAGGGCAACTTCGCTTCGGCCTTCGTGCTGAACGTGCTCGCCGCCCGTCCGGGTTCGGTGGTCGATGCCGCAACGCTGCAGGCCAACGAGGCCAATGGCGACATGGGCAATGGCTGGCTGAAGTCCAACTCGGCCGGTACCGGCCCGTTCGTGCTCAAGGCTTTCCGCCCGGGCGAAATCATCAACCTCGCCGCCAACCCCGACTATTTCAATGGCGCGCCCGCGATCAAGGGCGTCATCATCCGCCACGTCGCTGAAGCCGCGACCCAGCAGCTTCTGCTGGAATCGGGCGACGTCGACATGGCCAAGAACCTGACGTCGGACCAGATTGCAACGATCGCCGGCAAGGACACGCTGGTCACCGAGACCTATCCGCAGGCCGCCGTGCACTTCCTGTCGTTCAACCAGAAGACCGAGTCGCTGACGCCGCCGGCCGTTTGGGATGCCGCCCGCTACCTGGTCAACTACAAGGGCATGACCGACACCTTCCTGAAGGGCCAGATGCAGACGCACCAGGCATTCTGGCCGTCGGGCTTCCCGGGTTCGCTCGACGAGACGCCCTACACCTACGATCCGGCCAAGGCCAAGCAGATCCTGGCTGACGCCGGCATCAAGACGCCGATCAAGGTTTCGCTCGACGTCATCAACTCGACGCCGTTCACCGACATGGCACAGTCGCTGCAGGCAAGCTTCGCCGAAGCAGGCATCAACTTCGACATCGTGCCGGGCACCGGCTCGCAGGTGATCACCAAGTACCGCGCGCGCACGCATGAGGCGATGCTGCTTTACTGGGGCCCTGACTTCATGGACCCGCATTCCAACGCCAAGGCCTTCGCCTACAACGAGGACAACTCGGACGGAAACTACCAGTCGACCACCACGTGGCGTAACAGCTGGGCCGTGCCGGAAGAGCTGAACAAGGAGACCAAGGCGGCACTCGCCGAGCCTGACCAGGCAAAGCGCAGCGCGATGTATGTCGACCTGCAGAAGAAGGTGCAGGAGAAGTCGCCGATCGTCGTCATGTTCCAGGCCGCGACCCAGGTGGCGCGTGCCAAGAATGTCGAGGGCTACGTCAACGGCGCGACCTCCGACTTCGTCTACTACCGCCTCGTCAAGAAGAACTGACGAACGGCACTGACAGGGACCGCCCCGTTGCGGGCGGTCCCATTGTCCTTAACTCACCCTACCCCTCCCCAACTCCAAGAAGGCAGAGACGATGTACGAAGAGCGGATGGCGCGGCTGCGCGAGCGCATGGCTGAAACCGGGACGGACCTAGTAGTCGTCGGCCCCTCTTCGCACCTTGTCTGGCTCGCCGGCATGTCGCCGCATGGCGACGAACGCCCGGTGCTGCTGATCGTCGCCAAGGACCATGCCGGTTTCCTGATGCCGGCGCTCAACGTCGACAGCCAGCGCCCCTTCACCAAATTGCCGTTCTACCCGTGGACCGATGCCGACGGCCCCGGCGCCGCACTTGCCAAGCTGCTCAAGGATTGCGGCTCTGACAACGGCAAGCTCAAGATCGCGCTCGACGAAACCATGCGCGCCGATTTCGCGCTGCTGGTCATCGACGCCCTGCCAAGTGCCGAGCGTGGCTTCCTCGCCGATACAGTGAGCTTCCTGCGCGGCCAGAAGGACGAGGCCGAGTACGCGCTGCTCAAGATGAACGCAGTGCTCAACGACGGCGCCATGCGCGCCGGCTTTGCCGCGCTCAAGGAAGGCGTGACCGAGTTGGAAGTGGCACAGGCGATCCGCGACTTCTACGCCGCCAATGGTGCCAAGCCCGAGTTCACCAGCGTCTGCTTCGGCGAAAACGGTGCCTTCCCGCATCATCACACCGGCGACCGCAAGCTCAAGGCGAACGAGGCCGTGCTGATCGACATCGGCGGCCGAAAGGATGGCTACCCCTCGGACATGACCCGCGTCGGCGTTTTCGGCGAAAAGCCGGAAGGCTTCGACGAGGTTCATGGCGTTCTGGAGCGCGCAGTGCAGGCGGCGATTGCCGTAGCAAAGCCGGGCGTGGCAGCCAAGGAAGTCGACAAGGCCGCGCGCGACGTCATTACGGCTGCCGGCTATGGCGACTTCTTCCTGCACCGTACCGGTCATGGCCTCGGCATCGATATCCACGAGCAGCCCTACATCACCGGCACCTCGGAAACGGTCCTTGTGGAAGGCAACGTGTTCTCGATCGAGCCGGGCATCTACCTCCAGGGCCGCTTCGGGCTCAGGCTGGAAGAGATCGTGATCCTGCGCGGCAATCGTGCCGAAGTGCTGTCCGACCTGTCGCGTGAAGTGTTCCGCGTGAAGGCCTGAACCACGCTGGGCGGGCGGCCTGGCGGCACCGCCCAGCAAATCTTTGTCCCACCGACAATGTCAAAGGGGCCGTGGCTTAGCCGCGGCCCCTTTTGTCTTAGTGCGTCCTTCGAGGCTCGCTGCACAATGCGATCGCTCAAAAAAGAAAAGCCGGGCGAACCCGGCTTTTCAAGCATTGCATCGGCTGAAGAGCGATCAGTTGACAGCGTCCTTGAGGCCTTTGCCGGCCGAGAACTTCGGTACCGTGCGCGCCGGAATCTTCACTTCCGCACCGGTCTGCGGGTTGCGGCCAGTCGACTCCGCACGTTTTGACACGGTGAAATTTCCGAAACCGACAAGCCGGACGTCGCCGCCGCTCTTCAGTTCGCCGGTGATGACGGAAAAAACAGCGTCGACAGCGGACTGCGCGTCACCCTTGGAGAGCTTGGATGCCTCGGCGACGGCGGACACTAGTTCGTTCTTGTTCATTCAAATTCCCTTCCATGAGAAAACCGGGACATTAGACTCAGCCGGTAGGACACGGACTTTAGAAAAAAGCTGCGCCACAACCAAGTCGAAAAGGCTCACAAAGCCCGGATTTCTGCGGTTTTTCACATGAAAAAGCCGGGCGCGTGCCCGGCTTTTTCGTTTTTGGCTCAACTTTAGATGCAGCTAATGAGCGAAGCCCTTGCCGGCATCGTCGCCGGCATCCGACTTGGACGCAGCCACATCGACAGGCTCGGTCCATTCGATCGGCTCGGGCATGCGCACCAGAGCGTGCCTGAGCACTTCGCCCATGCGGCTGACCGGGATGATCTCCATGCCGCTCTTCACGTTTTCCGGAATCTCCGCCAGGTCCTTGGCGTTTTCTTCCGGGATCAGCACCTTCTTGATGCCGCCGCGAAGCGCTGCAAGCAGCTTTTCCTTGAGGCCGCCGATCGGCAGCACGCGACCACGCAGCGTGATCTCGCCAGTCATCGCAACATCCGCCTTGACCGGGATACCGGTCATTATCGAGACGATGGCCGTCGCCATGCCAACGCCGGCCGAGGGACCGTCCTTGGGCGTCGCGCCTTCCGGCACGTGCACATGGATGTCGCGCTTGTCGAACAGCGGCGGCTCGATGCCGAAATCGATGGCGCGGCTGCGGACATAAGATGCCGCCGCCGAAATCGACTCCTTCATGACGTCGCGCAGGTTGCCGGTGACGGTCATGCGACCCTTGCCGGGCATCATCACGCCTTCGATCGTCAGCAATTCGCCGCCGACCTCTGTCCAGGCCAGACCGGTGACGACGCCAACCTGATCGTCAGCCTCGACCTGTCCGAAGCGGTAGCGCGGCACGCCGAGATACTCGTCCAAGTTGGCGGCGGTGACCTTCACCGACTTCTTCTTGGTCTTGATGATCTCGGTGACCGCCTTGCGCCCAAGCTTCATCAGCTCGCGCTCGAGGCTGCGGACACCGGCTTCCCGCGTGTAGGTCTGGATGATGCCGCGGATGGCATCCTCGGACACCGAGAATTCCTTCGGCTGCAGCGCATGGTCGCGCACGACCTTGGACATCAGATGCCGCTTGGCGATCTCGACCTTCTCGTCTTCCGTGTAGCCGGCGATACGGATGATCTCCATGCGGTCCATCAAGGGCGCAGGAATGTTCAGCGTATTCGCCGTCGTCACGAACATCACGCTCGAAAGGTCGTACTCGACCTCCAGATAGTGGTCCATGAACGTTGCGTTCTGTTCCGGATCGAGCACCTCGAGCAGCGCCGACGAAGGATCGCCACGGAAGTCCTGGCCCATCTTGTCGATCTCGTCGAGCAGGAAGAGCGGGTTCGACTTCTTGGCCTTCTTCATCGACTGGATGACCTTGCCGGGCATCGAGCCGATATAGGTGCGGCGGTGACCGCGGATCTCGGCTTCGTCACGCACGCCGCCGAGCGCCATGCGTACGAACTCACGGCCGGTCGCCTTGGCGATCGACTTGCCGAGCGAGGTCTTGCCGACACCGGGAGGGCCAACGAGGCACAGGATCGGCCCCTTGAGCTTCTTCTGGCGGCTCTGCACGGCGAGATACTCGACGATGCGGTCCTTGACCTTGTCGAGGCCGTAGTGGTCGGTGTCGAGCACCTCCTGGGCGAAGTTCAGGTCCTGCTTGACCTTGGAGTTCTTGCCCCACGGAATCGACAGGATCCAGTCGAGATAGTTGCGCACAACTGTGGCTTCAGCCGACATCGGCGACATCGAACGCAGCTTCTTGAGCTCGGCATCCGCCTTTTCGCGGGCCTCCTTCGAAAGCTTGGTCTTCTTGATGCGCGCTTCGATCTCGGCGGACTCGTCGCGGCCATCTTCGCCTTCGCCGAGTTCCTTCTGGATCGCCTTCATCTGCTCGTTGAGGTAGTACTCGCGCTGGGTCTTCTCCATCTGCCGCTTGACGCGGCTGCGGATGCGCTTTTCCACCTGCAGGACGGAGATTTCGGCTTCCATGAAGCCCATCGCCTTCTCGAGCCGTTCCTTGACGGACAGCGTGCCGAGCATTTCCTGCTTCTCGGTGATCTTGATCGCGAGATGCGAGGCCACCGTATCGGCGAGCTTGGAATAGTCCTCGATCTGGCTGGCAGCACCAACCACCTCGGGCGAAATCTTCTTGTTCAGCTTGACGTAGTTTTCGAAGTCGGAAACCACCGAACGGGCCAGCGCCTCGACTTCGACCTCTTCCTCCTCGGGCTCGCTCAAGACAAGAGCGTGGGCCTCGTGGAAATCGGGCTTGTCGGTGAAGGACTGAATCTTGGCGCGCGTCGTGCCTTCGACCAGCACCTTGACGGTGCCGTCCGGCAGCTTCAGCAGCTGCAGCACATTGGCGAGCGTGCCGATGTCGTAGATGGCGCCCGGCTCGGGATCATCGTCGGCGGCATTCATCTGGGTCGCAAGCAGGATCTGCTTTTCCTGACCCATCACCTCTTCCAGAGCCTTGATCGACTTTTCACGCCCCACAAACAGCGGAACGATCATGTGCGGGAACACGACAATGTCGCGCAACGGCAGGACTGCGAAGGTACCTTCGCTGGAAGAGCGGGATATTTTGGCCATTGTCCAACCTTTCATTTCGCAGCCGCGCAAGGCCAACCGCGAATCTCATATTAACGACCATGGACGGTTCCGCCTACCGCCGATTACCGCGCGGCATTACAGCACGAAAACCCACCCATCGCCTCTTCTTCGTTAGTTGGAGCTTCGTCGGGTAAACATCAAGGCCAATCACGCTTCCGTTTGCAGGCCCGAACCGACGAGGCTCCAAATGCCAACGGCGCCGCTGGGGCGCCGTTCGCTGGAGCGGTCAAAGGGGAACTGCCAGGCCTCAGGCGCTGACGTTGCCCTTCTTTTCCTTCTGTTCGGAGTAGATGTAGAGCGGCCGGGCACTGCCGGTCACCACCTCTTCCGAAATCACCACTTCCTGGACGCCTTCGAGCGCTGGAAGCTCGAACATGGTGTCGAGCAGGATCGCTTCCATGATCGAACGCAGGCCGCGGGCGCCGGTCTTGCGCTCGATGGCGCGCTTGGCGATCGCCGACAGCGCGTTCTCGTGGAAGGTGAGATCCACATTCTCCATCTCGAACAGGCGCTGGTACTGCTTGACCAGAGCGTTCTTCGGCTCGGTCAGGATCTGGATCAACGCAGGCTCGTCGAGGTCTTCAAGCGTAGCCAAAACCGGCAGACGGCCGACGAACTCGGGGATCAGGCCGAACTTCAGCAGATCCTCAGGCTCGACGAGGCGGAACACTTCACCGCTGCGCCGGTCTTCCGGCGAAGCGACAGTCGCGCCAAACCCGATCGAGGTCTTGCGGCCGCGATCCGAGATGATCTTGTCGAGGCCGGCAAACGCGCCGCCGCAGATGAACAGGATGTTGGCCGTGTCGACCTGCAGGAATTCCTGCTGCGGGTGCTTGCGGCCGCCCTGGGGTGGGACGGAAGCCACGGTGCCTTCCATGATCTTCAGCAGCGCCTGCTGGACGCCCTCGCCCGACACGTCGCGGGTTATCGAAGGATTGTCCGACTTGCGCGAGATCTTGTCGATTTCGTCGATGTAAACGATGCCGCGCTGAGCCCGTTCGACATTGTAGTCGGCCGACTGCAGCAGCTTGAGGATGATGTTTTCGACGTCCTCGCCGACATAACCGGCTTCGGTCAGCGTCGTCGCGTCCGCCATTGTGAACGGCACGTCGATGATGCGGGCGAGCGTCTGGGCGAGCAGCGTCTTGCCGCAGCCGGTCGGGCCGATCAGCAGGATGTTCGACTTCGCCAATTCGACGTCGTTGCTCTTCGAGGCATGCGCCAGGCGCTTGTAGTGGTTGTGGACGGCCACCGACAGCACGCGCTTGGCGTAAGGCTGACCAATGACGTAGTCGTCCAGAACCTTGAGGATTTCCTGCGGTGTCGGCACGCCCTCGCGCGACTTCACCATCGAGGTTTTGTTTTCCTCGCGGATGATGTCCATGCACAGTTCGACGCATTCGTCGCAGATGAAGACGGTCGGACCGGCTATGAGTTTGCGTACCTCATGCTGGCTCTTGCCGCAGAACGAGCAATAGAGCGTGTTCTTGGAGTCGCCGCCGCCGTTGCTGACCTTGCTCATCTTGTCCAAGTCCTTTCACTGCCGCCCGGCCGCTGGTCTGGCTTTGGGGCGCATATGCAATCTAACGACGGACGCCGCCAGCGCCATTCCATGGCCGCCGCAACGAGCTCCGTACAACTCACATTCCAGAAGTCGCTGCAACGAGTCGCGGCACCCTTGAACAACGCTAAGCCGTCGAAGCTCAACGCGGCCTTAACGTAGGCCGACGCTTTCGCTGTGGGAACAGCAAAATGTGTCCGAAATGCCGCAGGGCACCTCAAAAATGCGAGATGTGACCTCGTAGGCAGGTCGCAGCGTCCAATCACGAAGCGGTAGCACCCTCAACAGGGTCGCGGCTTGCGATGACCTTGTCGATCAAACCAAAGTCGCGTGCCTCGTCCGCGGTCATGAAATGGTCGCGGTCGAGCGTCTTTTCAATGGTCTCGTAGTCCTTGCCGGTGTGCTTGACATAGATCTCGTTGAGACGGCGCTTGAGCTTGACGATGTCCTGGGCGTGGCGTTCGATATCCGAAGCCTGGCCCTGGAAGCCGCCCGATGGCTGGTGCACCATGATGCGGGCGTTCGGCGTGGCAAAACGCATATCCTTGTGGCCGGCGCAGAGCAGCAGCGAGCCCATCGAGGCCGCCTGGCCGATGCACAACGTCGAAACCGCCGGCTTGATGAACTGCATGGTGTCGTAGATCGCCATGCCCGAGGTCACCACGCCACCAGGCGAGTTGATGTAGAGGTTGATCTCTTTCTTCGGGTTCTCGGCTTCGAGGAACAAAAGCTGGGCGCAGACAAGCGTCGCCATGCCATCTTCGACCGGACCGGTGATGAAGATGATGCGCTCCTTGAGCAGGCGCGAGAAGATATCGTAGGCGCGCTCGCCCCGGTTGGTCTGCTCGACCACCATCGGAACGAGGTTCATGTATGTTTCGACGGGGTTCTTCATCGACTATCCCTTTTCGTGAGGGGATTCCGGCGCCGGACGGGCAGAATCGGTTCAGAGGCTTTGCCCTGTAAATAGGATGCCGCATAAGCGTTGCGCAAGACCGCTAAGCACGCATGATTTCAGCTACCGCTAACTTTCGCAGCGATAGCTGGCTCAACGCTCGGTACTGGAACTTTCCCCACTTGCTGCGGTAGTGGACCAAATCAGACGATGTCCGGCAGCGGCTGGCGGGCGCATACGGCGCCCCGGCTGGAACGGGCATTTTGAAACCAGTGGTCATAGAGGCAGCAGCTACGACGACCTCCGAGGATTTTACGCGATGAAGAACGACACCAAGCACTGGTCAAAAGTGGAACTCCTGCACGAGACCGTCAGGAACCCGAACATCCATGTTCGCGGCACGCACAGCTACTACAGCGATGCCTGGTCGGGATCGTTCGAAGACAGCGTGGTGCGCTATCTCTATGGCGACGAGTACAGCCTCAAGGCATGGGAGCCCGCCTGGCCGATCGACCAGTTGCATATCGGCGACTACGTCTGCATCGGCGCGGAGGCGGTAATCCTGCTCGGCGGCAACCACACGCACCGTACGGACTGGTTCAGCCTGTACCCCTTCCCAGAGGTCATTCTGGATGCCTATGCCGGCAAGGGCGACACGATCATCGGCGACGGTGCGTGGATCGGCATGCGCGCCATGGTCATGCCCGGCATCACCATTGGCGAAGGGGCGATTGTCGCATCAGGCGCTATCGTCACCAAGGACGTGGCGCCCTACACGATCGTTGCGGGCAATCCGGCCGTGCCGATCAAGACGCGCTTTCCCCAGGCCGTTATCGACAAACTGCTGGCGCTGCAGGTCTACGAATGGCGGGCAGAGAAATTCGAGGCGCTGAAGCCGCTGCTGTGCGCGAACGAGATCGACGCGCTGGCACTGGCGTCCGAGAAATTCGACGCCGGGAGGAACTGAGGCTCAGAGCCGGATCACATACTCCTTGCGAGTCGTTTCAAGCACTTCCCAGCTTCCCTCGAAGCCGGGCCGCAGAACGAAGCTGTCGCCGGCGCGGACGGTGCGGGCCTCGCCTCCATCCTCTGCAATCACCGAGACGCCCGACAGGATATGGCAGAATTCCCATTCGTCATATTCGATGCGCCATTTGCCCGGCGTCGATTGCCAGATACCGGCATAAAGCCCGCCATCGGCCTCCTCGGCATTCCAGGTGCTGAATTTCGGGTCGCCCGAAATCAGCCGGTCCTTTGCCGGAGCGCCTGCTTCCGGCTCGATGCCACTGACGTCGATGGTAAGAAATCTCGGCAAGATTCGACTCCCAAACAGCAAAGGCCCCGGCAGCGTTATCTGCCGGGGGCCAACTCTTGCACAGCCAATCAGGCCTTGGCCAGCGCCTGTTCGAGGTCGGCAATGATGTCGCTGACATCCTCGATGCCGACCGAGAGACGGACAACGTCCGGTCCAGCACCTGCCGCCACCTTCTGCTCGTCGGAAAGCTGGCGGTGGGTGGTCGAGGCCGGGTGGATGACCAGTGACTTGGTGTCGCCGACATTGGCGAGATGTGAGAACAGCTCAAGGCCCTCGACGAACTTGACACCAGCCTCGTAGCCACCCTTGAGGCCGAAGGTGAAGACAGCGCCCGCCCCTTGCGGCGAATACTTCTTCATCAGCGCATGGTTCTTGTCGCTCTTGAGGCCCGGGTAAGAGACCCATTCGACCTTGGGATGGTCGGAGAGCCAGCCGGCGACCGTCAGTGCGTTGTCGCAATGGCGCTGCATGCGCAGCGGCAAAGTCTCGAGGCCGGTGAGGATCAGGAACGAGTTGAACGGCGAGATCGCCGGGCCAAGATCGCGCAGGCCAAGCACGCGCGCGGCAATCGCAAAGGCGAAGTTGCCAAAGGTCTCGTGCAGCACGACGCCGCCATATTCAGGCCGCGGCTCCGACAGCATCGGGTACTTGCCCGACTTCGACCAGTCGAAGGTACCGCCATCGACGATGACGCCGCCGATCGAATTGCCATGGCCGCCGATGAACTTGGTCAGCGAATGGACAACGATGTCAGCGCCATGCTCGATCGGACGGATCAGATACGGGCTCGCCAGCGTGTTGTCGACGATCAGCGGCAGGCCGTGCTTGCGGGCGATGTCGGCCACCTTCTCGATGTCGACGAAGGTGCCGCCCGGATTGGCCAGGCTCTCGATGAAGATCGCCTTGGTCTTGCCGTCAATCTGCTTGTCAAAGCTCGAGATGTCGTTGGTGTCGGCCCAGCGTGCTTCCCAGCCAAAATTCTTGAAGGCGTGGCCGAACTGGTTGATCGAGCCGCCATAGAGCCGGGTCGCGGCGACGAAATTGTCGCCCGGGCGCATCAGATTGTGGAACACCAGCAGCTGCGCGGCATGGCCGGAGGCGGTGGCAAGCGCTGCGGTGCCGCCTTCAAGGGCTGCGATGCGCTCCTCGAGAACGGCCTGGGTCGGGTTCATGATGCGGGTGTAGATATTGCCGAAAGCCTTGAGCCCGAAAAGCGAGGCGGCATGATCGGCGTCGTCGAAGACGTATGACGTCGTCTGGTAGATCGGCGTGGCGCGAGCGCCGGTTGCCGGATCGGGCTTTGCGCCGGCGTGGACCGCAAGCGTGTTGAAACCAGGGGCGCGCTGGGACATTTGTTCCTCCAAGGATATGTCAGTCGAATTCGGTCGCCATCTTTGGCGGAGCCTGTGTCGGAAAGCAAAGACGAATATTCCCGGCAGGCCAATACTTCCCGCACGATTTTTCCAAGCAGGTTAGGCGACTGCCTGATAACGGCGACTATTTTGCGCGGATGCCAAAACTCTGGAAGCCCTCGCGCATCATCGGGCGCTTCGACGAGAGCACACCCGAATTGACGCCGGTCCAGCCGATCTCGCCGGCAAGTCGGGCATATTCGATCTTGGGGCAGCGGTTCATGACGACCTTGATGCCGGCGGCTTCGGCGCGCGCTGCCGCCTCGTCGTTGCGAACGGTCAGTTGCATCCAGATGACCTTGGGCAGCGGATCGAGCTTGAGCACGTCACCGACGATGCCAGGCACCGCTGCGGAGGCGCGAAAGACATCGACCATGTCGATTGGCTGAGGGATGTCGGCCAGGCTCGAATAGGTCATGCGGCCGAGAATTTCCTTTCCGGCATGACCCGGGTTGACCGGAAAGACCTCATAACCCTTGTCGATGAGATATTTGGTGACGAAGTAGCTGGGCCTGACGTCATTGGCCGACGCGCCGACGACGGCGATTGTCCTGACCGAATTCAGGATGCCGGCGATGTAGGCATTGTCGTAGCTGTCGTGATTCATGGCCGCCTCGTTCGACAGGCTTGGATACCGGCTTTCGACGGGGCGCGCAAACGTCCAGCACCTCACGGCAGCGAGATGCTGCCATCCTCGGCGATCGGGAAATCTGGATTGTGGGCCACTTCCCACAAATGGCCTTCGGTGTCGGCGAAATAGCCGTACCAGCCGCCCCAGAAGGCGCGCTGTGCGGGTTTGACAATACGGCCGCCGGCTTTCTCGGCGGTGGCCAGCACCTCGTCGACTTCGGCCTCGGAGCGCGTGTTGTAAGCAAGCGACACACCGGAAAAGCCGCCCTTGCCGCCTGGAATGCCCGCATCGCTCGCCAGTTGCTCGCGCCCCCAAAGGCCGAGCACGATTCCACCCATCTGGAAGAAAGCGACACCGTCGGTGATCGACTGGTTTCGCTTGAGACCCATCGCCTCATAGAAGCGCACGGCGCGGCCGAGATCGTCGACCGCCAGGGTGACAAGCGAAATCCGCTGTTCCAAACCTACTCTCCCTTCCATTCAGCGTTGCGTTTGTCGATGAACGCGCCGATCCCCTCTTCGGCATCGCGTGCCAGCATGTTTTCGACCATCACCCGCGACGCATGATCGTAGGCCTCGGCGAGGCCCATCTCGGCCTGTGCGTAAAACGCCTCCTTGCCGATCTTCAGCGTCAAAGGTGATTTCGAAACAATGGTTTGGACGTATTTCGCAACAATATGAGTCAGGTATTCGCGCGGGACCACGCGGTTGATAAGGCCGAAGTCGCGGGCCGTGGTCGCATCGATCGTTTCGCCGGTCAGCAGCATCTCCATCGCCTGCTTGCGCGAAACGTTGCGCGACAGCGCCACCATCGGCGTCGAGCAGAACAGGCCGATATTGACGCCCGGCGTGCAGAAGGTGGACTGGTCCGAGGCAATCGCCAGATCGCAGCTGGCCACCAGTTGCAGGCCGGCGGCGGTCGCCAGGCCGTCGACCTCGGCGATAACGGGCTTGGGATGCCGCACGATCGACTGCATCAAGACGGAACAACGCGACATGGTGAGCTCGAAGAAGGCGCGGCCGCGATCGTCGTCGCTTCTGTGTGCGGTCACTTCCTTGAGATCATGGCCGGCGCAAAACACGTTGCCCGAAGCCGCAATCACGACGACTCTGACGTCGCTGTCTTCGCGGGCACCGTCCAACTGTGCCTGCAGCGCCGCCATCGTATCGATCGACAAGGCGTTGGCAGGCGGATTGGCGAGAACCAGGCGCAGAACGCCATTGTCCAGGCTGGACCAAACAGGCCCTTCAGGTGTGATGTGCTTGATGGCAACGATTTCTGCCATAGAGTCCCCCAACGTGAACAATGCGGCGAAAGACGAATCGCCAGCGTCGAGCTTGAGCCATATACGTTTGCACACAAACATTGGTTCCCAACTATGTGTCGCGGGCGACCGCACAGGTTCAAACGCAGTCGGTCAAACGCAGTCGGAATGACGCCCGCGGAAATATCGCTGCAAGCCAACGGAAAGAGCTGATGCCCGAGCAGAATGGATTGAAGCCGCTAATGGCCGCGGCCGAGGTCAACGCCCTCCTCAAGGAGGTCTACCCCCAGCTCAACGAACACTATGATTTTTACCAGGTGACAGAGGTCTTCCCGGGTGGCTGCACCGTCAGGCTCAATGCCGACGAGCGCCACCTTCGACCCGGCGGAACGGTGTCGGGACCGTCGCTGTTCACGCTTGCCGACATCGGCGGCTACGTCTGCGTACTCAGCCACGCCGGGCCGGATGCATTGTCGGTGACGACCAACCTCAACATCAATTTCATGCGCAAGGCGGAAGCCGGACCCATCGACGGCCACTGCCGTATCCTCAAGCTCGGCAAGAGCCTGATGGTCTTCGACATCGACATCGTGGCCGGACCGGACAAGCAGACCGTGGCGCACGCCACCGGCACCTATTCCATCCCGCCAAAGCGCTGAACGCGCCGGCGGGATAGCATGTTCGGGGGCCTAAGCGTTCAGACGCGCGGCGATCTCGGCGATCGACTGTTCCAGAGAACGAGGCGGCTTGCCCGAGAGCAGGCCGACGGCATCGGTGACGCCTGATGTCCAGCCCTCGGCGACAGGATGAAAGATCGCTGCCAGCAGTTCGGCGTAGCCGGGCATCAGTCCGCCCGCCACCGCTTCGGCGACGAAGGTGCTGTTGTCGATCGGCGAATAGCGGACCGGCCTCCCCAGGGCATCGGCGAGAAGCCTCGCGGCATCGGCGTAGCTGTAGGCTGCCGGGCCGGTCAGAGCGAAAGCCTTGCCGTCGTGCCGGTTGGTCGTCAGTGCACCAGCCGCTGATGCGGCAACGTCGCGGGCGTCAATGAAGCTCGTCGTGCCCTCGCCTGCGGGAACGCGGATCTCGCCGCGGCGCACGCCATTCGCCCAGTAGGTGGCGAAGTTGTCGCTGAACCAATTGGGCCGCAGGATGACATACGGCGCGCCGGAGCGCTCGAGCTTCAGCTCCAGCTGTCGCAGTGGAATGGCGTCGTTGGCGTCAACGCCGAACGCGGTCTGCAGCACGATCTTGATGTTGCGTGCAGCCGCCTCATCGACCACCGGCCCGAGCATACCGACCGGATCGAGGTAGCCGGTCGGCGACAGGGCAAAGATACGGTCGACACCTTCTAGTGCAGCCGCCAAGGTCCGCGGATCGGCGAGATCGAGCCGAACAGCCTCGGCGCCAGCTGTGGTCGACGCAGCGCTTCGGGTGGCGGCCCGAACCTTCTCGCCCAAGCGCAGCAGTTCGGCGACCAGCGGTGCCCCGACATTGCCGGTGGCCGCCAAAACAAGGATCTTTCCTTCAGACATATCAAGCTCCATCAAGTTTCCATTGGAAAGCGACTTTCCAATGGATGGTTGATAGCGACCTGATACGTTGGTAGAAAGAAGGCACCTTCCGGTAATGAGGTGGTAGCGTTTGCCAGCAGGTTACCTCCAGGAAATCACCCCAGGGATGCCTGCGATGCCCGTCTATGACGTCTATGCCAAGAATTGCCCGACCAGGATGCTGCTCGACCACATCGCCGACAAATGGACGGCACTGGTGCTGTGGAAGATCTCTGGCGGCCCGGTGCGCTTCAACCAGCTTCGCCGCGACGTCGAGGGCATTTCGACCAAGGTGCTGTCGCAGACGCTGAAACGGCTCGGCCGCGACGGGTTGATTTCGCGCGAGGTCTTCGCCACGGTGCCGGTGACGGTGGAATATGCGATCACGCCGCTCGGCCAGACGCTTTCCGAAAAGATCGAGATCCTCGCCGAATGGGCGGAAACCAACATCGAGGCGGTGCTGGCGGCGCAGGAACACTTCGACAAGGCAGCAGGCGACGAGATGGGGGCAACTGCAGCCGGAGCCGCCAATCGCCGGCTGATTCAAGCGGCAGGCATGAGGTAAAATAATACCACTCATCTATGCCTATGTTTTATATACCTTTTTCGTCCCGACGTCTGATTGCTGGCGCTTGACGATGCGAAACCCCTCGCCTATAAGCCCATCCAAAGCAGCGGCCCGCATTGGGTCGCCGTTTTGTTATTGGCTAGGGCTTCTGCCTTTTGCCAATGAAAGCAACAAGAAACGCCTTCTTTTGAAGGTCCGAACCGAAAGCATATAACCATGACAACCTTTTCGCAGAAGCCTGCGGACGTGGTGAAGAAGTGGGTGCTGATCGACGCCGAAGGTCTCGTCGTCGGCCGTCTCGCCTCCATCGTCGCCAACATCCTCCGCGGCAAGAACAAGCCAACCTTCACGCCTCACGTCGACGACGGTGACAATGTCATCATCATCAACGCCGACAAGGTCGCCTTCACCGGCAAGAAGTTCACCGACAAGGTGTACTACTGGCACACCGGTCACCCAGGCGGCATCAAGGAGCGCACCGCGCGCCAGCTGCTCGAGGGCCGTTTCCCCGAGCGCGTCCTGGAGAAGGCCGTTGAGCGCATGATCCCGCGTGGTCCGCTCGGCCGTCGCCAGATGAAGAATCTCCGCGTCTATGCAGGCGCCGAACATCCGCATGTCGCTCAGCAGCCAGTGACGCTCGACGTCGGCGCGCTGAACGTCAAGAACAAGAAGGCCTCGTAATCATGGCTGACCTCAGCTCGCTCGCAGAACTCGGCACCGTGACCGCTTCGGTGCAGCCTGCCGCCCCGGTTCACGTCCAGAAGCTCGACAAGAGCGGCCGTGCCTATGCAACCGGCAAGCGCAAGAACGCCATTGCTCGCGTCTGGATCAAGCCGGGCACCGGCAAGATCATCGTCAACGGCAAGGAATTCGCGGCTTACTTCGCCCGCCCCGTGCTGCAGATGATCCTGAACCAGCCGATCGTCGCGGCTGCCCGCGTCGGCCAGTACGACGTTGTCGCCACCGTCGTCGGCGGCGGTCTCTCGGGCCAGGCCGGTGCTGTTCGTCACGGCGTCTCCAAGGCACTGACCTACTACGAGCCGACGCTGCGCGGCGTGCTCAAGAAGGGCGGCTTCCTGACCCGCGACAGCCGTGTCGTCGAGCGTAAGAAGTACGGTAAGGCCAAGGCCCGCCGCTCGTTCCAGTTCTCGAAGCGCTAAGCGCCTCGGAACCTGCAATTTCGGAAAGGCCGCCTTCGGGCGGCCTTTTTTCTTTTTGCATGCCGTTCTACCGCGCCTGACTTATGATCCTGCTCCGCACCCATCGGAGATAGCCATGTTCCGCATGCTCGCAATGGCAATTGCAGTGGTTTTGGTCGCCCCGGTTTCGACGGCGGACGCCGCCACCAACAAGTTCCTGAAAAGGGCGACGTCGTTCGACAGTTGCTGGATGCGCGCCCATGACAAGGCGATCGAGAAAGGTGCCGATGCGCGAAAGGCCGCGAGGAAGGCGGACAGTCACTGCAAGAAGCTGGGCAAGAAGTTGCTCAAGGAGGGCGGCTCGAAATATTCGCTCAAGGACCGGCGCAAGGCGCTCCGGAAGTCCAGCGCGTATTAGCCTCCGGTCCGTGCGCCGTCAGTTGACCGGCAACTGAGAAAGGTCCGCCTGCCCCGCGACGGAAGCTACGGGTTCTTCGACATCGGCGTAAGGCACACGATAGCCGTTGGCGGCCAGCCAGTTGATCGCAGCCCTCGGTTCGTCGGTCTGGATCATGGTGGCGCCGCGCTCGGCCCAGAAGCCGAAGACTTCGTTGGGAAATCCGGCAGCAACTGCCATTTCGTCGCCGCGCCCGCCCGAGAGAAAACCGCCGGGCTTGTTGACGATGGCGTGGGTGTCGACCCAGATGTGCCAGTTGCCGCGCACGGCTACAGCCTTCACCTTCGCCGAAAACAGCGGCCCACCCGTGTCAGTCATCTTCTCGGCATCGCCGCGCCAGGTGATCATCTCGACAGCATCGACGGCAAAGGCATTGCCGGCAGCCTCGACGAAGGCAGGGTCGCGCACGGCGTCGTCGGCCATGATCGGCATGAACTGGAACCCCTGCCCGACGCGCGCCATCGTCGCTTTGACAGTGGCAACGCGCGCGGCACTCCACAGGTTCGCCTTGACCACGACCTGCTCCTCCATCTCCATGGCGCGCGCCAGCGCAACCATGTCGACGAGGTCTGCGGTTTCGAGCTTGTTGTCGAGATTGACCAGGATCTTGTCCTTCGCGACAGACAGATATTCCCGCAGCGTCGGCACCGGCTCGGCCGTGACATCGCCGGTGCCCTCGACAACGAGGTGGCATTTCCTGAGTTCAGTCATGGCGTAGCCAAGCACCTCGCCCTTGCAGTCGGTGGTGCGGTCAAGCCAGCTGTCATGCATGACGATCAGTTCGCCGTCGGCGGAGCGACGGATATCGATCTCGACCATCTCGGCGCCTAACGAGATCGCATCGCGCAGGGCAGCGATGGAGTTCTCGGCAAACCGCCGCTTGCCGTCCTGCAGGCCGCCTGCCCTATGCGCCACGACCATCACATGGTCTCGCCACTGGTTGGCATTTTCGAAGCGTTCGAGGATCTCTTCGGCGCGAGAACCCGCATGGCCAGATGTCGCCAGGCCGAGGGCCAGGAAGAACGAGGCTGTGCCTGCCAGAACTGCCCGCATGGGAATCGCTCCATGGCTGAAGATGCCTGGAACGACCTAGAAGGCGGCGATGACATGGGCGTGAAAGGTGGATGACACGGCGATGAATGCAGCTGTCACACGCCTTTCGCCTTGGGGCTGGCATGTTGTCCAATGCTTCTGTAGTTCTTGCGCCTCGAAATTACGAAAGACTGAAAAAGGAGTTTGCCCATGGCCTCTTCGTCGATCGATCACGCTTTCACCGCGCGCACCCCCAAGGGGCGCTCGGGTGATCCGACCTATGCAGGGGCTTTGTCCTTCATGCGCCGCAAGTACTCGAAGAACGTCGCCGGCGCCGATGCCGTCGTGTGGGGTATCCCCTTCGACGCGGCTGTCACCAACCGGCCCGGCGCGCGTTTTGGGCCGCAGGCCATCCGCCGCGCCTCGGCGATCTTCGATTGCGACCCGCAATACCCCTTCAACCGCGACCTGTTCGACGATCTCGCCGTCGTCGATTACGGCGACTGCCTGCTCGACAGCGGCAACCACCAGAAGACACCTGCGGCGATCGAGCGCGAAGCGGCAAAGATCCTGAAATCGGGTGCCTTCCTATTGACGCTCGGTGGCGACCACTTCGTCACCTGGCCGGTGTTGAAGGCGCATGCGGCGATCCACGGACCGATGGCAATGGTGCAGTTCGACGCCCACCAGGACACCTGGCCGGACGATGGCAAGCGCATCGACCACGGCTCGTTCGTGGCGCGCGCGGTCAAGGACGGCATCATCGACCCCGACCGCTCGATCCAGATCGGCATCCGCACCCACGCGCCCGACGATTGCGGCATCAAGATCCTCTATGGCCACGAAGTCGAGGAGATGCGCGCCGCCGACATTGCCTATGCGATCGCCGAACGGACCGGCGGCAAGAAGACCTATGTCACCTTCGACATCGACTGCCTCGACCCGGCCTATGCGCCCGGAACCGGCACGCCGGTGGCAGGCGGGCCGTCCTCGGCCAAGATCCTTTCGGTGCTGCGCCAGATGACCCAGATCGATGTCGTCGGCGCCGATATCGTCGAGGTTGCGCCGGCCTATGACCATGCCGATATTACGGCAATCGCCGGCTCGACGGTCGCCATGCATTATCTCGGCCTGCTGGCCGAGAAGAAAGCACGCGACAAGGCCTGAGGCACTGAATCAAGGGCTTGCGGACCTGAGTCCGAATTTGGCCATAACTGGCTGAAATAACGAATTTTTCGACGGACGGCAGAACATGAAACCGAAAATCTTCATCGACGGCGAGCACGGCACGACAGGCCTCCAGATCCGCACGCGGCTCGCTGCCCGCGACGACCTCGCCGTGCTGTCGATCCCGGAAGCCGAGCGCCGCAACGTCGACCTCAGGGCCGAACGGCTGCATGAGGCGGACGTCGCCATTCTCTGCCTGCCCGACGATGCGTCCAAGGAAGCGGTGCACGTCCTTGAAGGAAACAACTCGACCCGCATCATCGACACGTCGACCGCGCATCGCGTCCACCCCGACTGGGCCTACGGCTTTGCCGAGATGGACGCAGCTCAGCGCCATCGCATCGCCGACGCGCGCCTTGTGGCAAACCCCGGCTGCTACCCCACCGGCGCGATCTCGCTGATCCGTCCGCTGGTCGCGGCCGGCACCCTGCCCGCCGACTATCCGGTCAGCGTCAATGCGGTTTCCGGCTATACCGGCGGCGGCAAGCAGATGATCGGCCAGATGGAGGACGCCTCGCGTCCAGACCACATCGCGTCGCCGCACTTCCTCTATGGCCTGCCGCTGATGCACAAGCACGTCGCCGAGATGAAGCAGCACGGCCTGCTCGAGCGGCGGCCGATCTTTGCGCCGTCGGTAGGCCGTTTTGCCCAGGGCATGATCGTCCAGGTGCCGCTGCATCTCGCCGACCTCAATGGCTCGGCGTCGATCGGCGACATCCACGCGACGCTTGTGGCGCACTATGCGGGACAGGACATCGTCGAAGTCGTGCCGCTGGCCCTCAGCGCCAAGCTCGACCGGCTTGACCCGACCGAGCTTGCCGACACCGACGGCATGAAACTCTACGTGTTCGGCACCGAAGGCCAGGGCCAGGTCAATCTCGTGGCGCTGCTCGACAATCTCGGCAAAGGTGCCTCGGGTGCTGCCGTCCAGAACATGGACCTGATGCTCGGGCTCAAGCACTAAGAATGGATCAGGCTGCGATTTCAGGTCATGGGCCGGACCGCTGGCCAGATCGTTGGAATGTCAGCGATCCCCAGCTCATTGCCGAAACCTTCTCCAGCCGCATCTGGAAGGTGCGGTTGGCCGACGGCAAGCCGGCGGTGGTCAAGGCGCTCAAGCCGTTCGACGATGTCGCCGACGAGTTGCGCGGCGCGCATTATCTCAGCTGGCGCGACGGCGTCGGCGCCGTGCGGTTGCTCGGCTTCGAGGGGCACGACATGCTGCTCGAATATGCCGGCGACCAGTTGCTTGTCGATGAATTGAACGAGCACGGCGACCGCCACGCCACCGACATCGCCAACGAGGTGATGGCCAGGCTGTTTTCACCGTCCGACGTTCCTCCTCCCGCCGATCTGCAGCCGCTGCGGGAGCGTTTTGCCAGCCTGTTCAAGAAAGCCGAGCTGGATCGCGATGCCGGGCTGGCAAGCCCCTATCGCGACGCCGCAACCATTGCGGATCGCTTGCTGTCAAATCCGCACGAGCTGCGCGTGCTGCATGGCGACCTGCACCACGACAACATCCTGCGCGGCGATCGCGGCTGGCTCGTCATCGATCCCAAGGGCATCCTTGGCGACCCGGGCTTCGACGCGGCCAACTTCTTCTACAACCCGCTCGACCGGCACGACGATCTCTGCATCGATCCAGGGCGTATCGCCTATATGGCGGAGGTTTTCGCCAAGACGCTGGGCCAACGTCCTGACGCGATCCTGGATCACGCCATCGCCTGGGGCTGCCTGTCGTCGTCCTGGCACGCCGAGGACGACAACGACGAGGACGAGGCGAGCGAGCTGGCCGTCGTGGCGGCTGTCAGGGCGGTCCGCGCTAGCTTCTGACGGCGACGTCGTTTTCGAGCGGATAAGCCCCCTTGCTCGCGCGCCAATGGGCGGTGGCGAAGATCAGCACGATCAGCGCGAAGCCCTGATGCAGCAGCGCCCAATGCATGTGCGCCTGCATCAGCAAGGTGCCGATGCCGATGGCCGCCTGCACCACGATCAGCAGAGCAAGCACCCAGGCGCGGCGCGCATGCGTCGTGCGCGGTGCCTGCGTCATGGTGGCGAAGGCGTGCCAAAGTGCCACGATCAACACCGTGTAGGCGAACATGCGGTGGACGAACTGCACGGTCTTGGGGCTTTCGAAGAAATTGCGCCAGACCGGCTCGATGACCAGCAAATCGCCCGGGATGATGGCGCCGTCCATCAGCGGCCAGGTGTTGTAGCTGAGGCCGGCATGCAGGCCGGCAACCAGGGCGCCGAGATAGATCTGGAACATGACCAGCAGCACCATGATGCCCGCGAAGCGCTGGATGCGCCGCTCCGCCGGCGCCTCGGTGTAGGTCGCAAGGCCGCGCGCGATGTAGGCGACTGCCGTTACGATGATGCAGGCAAAGGTGAGATGGATCGCCAGCCGATACTGGCTGACCGAGACGCGCTCCGACAGCCCCGAGGCGACCATCCACCAGCCGATGAAGCCCTGGAAGCCGCCCAGCGCCAGAAGGCCCACGAGGCGCGGCTTCAGCCGCCGCTCAAGGCGGCCCGAGATCCAGAAGAAGGCCAACGGGATGGCGACGAGGAAACCGACGCCACGGGCGAGCAGGCGGTGCGCCCATTCCCACCAGAATATGCCCTTGAACTCGTCAACGGTCATGCCCTTGTTGATCTGCTCGTATTGCGGGATCTGCTGGTACTTTTCGAACTCCTCCTGCCATTCCGCTTGGTTGAGCGGCGGAATGACGCCGTGGATCGGCTTCCATTCGGTGATGGAAAGCCCGGACCCGGTCATGCGCGTGGCGCCGCCGACCATGACCAGCGCGAACAGGACCAACAGAACGACATAAAGCCAGCCGCGAACGAACGTACGGTTGCGCAACTCCCTGTTGCGCTCGGCAAGCGGTGCGGCAGTGTTGATCATGGCTGACATTACAATCGTTCCCGGCTCATCGAAACCGCAGGACTGGTGGACCATGCTTACCCCGCTGGCAAGTTCGGCCCACGCGACACGCAGTCGCGCCGCCCCTCCCCGGTTGCACCGGCTGGCAAGAGCGACTATGCGAAGCCTCGTCAGAGGATGAAGAAATGCCCGTGCGCGTCAAGAAGCTGATCGGAACCGTGCTGCTGGTGCTGCTGGTCATCGTCTACGCGCTGATCGCAACCATGGTGGCGGTCGCCCAGCTGTCGCAGTCAGGCCCGGTAGCGCATCTGCTGTTCTTCTTCCTCAGCGGCCTGCTCTGGATCCTGCCGGCGATGTGGATCATCAAATGGATGGTCAAGCCGTCCAAGACCGCCAGCCGCTAGAACTTTACACCGTAACAAGCCTGCGACCGCCATTGGTCATCAGTGTCGTCGCGCCAGACAGCATGGCGCGCATCGCGGCAAGATCCTGGTGGCGGCCGTTGACCGAAAGCCTAGGCAAGGCGTGCAGGTGCGCAGCGTGGCCTGATACCAGCACGCCGTGCCGCGTGGTGACCGCCGACGCAAAGCCGGCCTCGCGGGCCAGATGGGTCTCGCGCATTCCAGCGGCTGCCTCATAACCATAGGGATAGGCGAAATGTTGCGGCGCCTCGCCCAGTTCTGCCTCGATCAGGCTGCGTGAGCGGTGCATCTCGCGCAGCGCCTTGCCGGCTTCGAGCCGCTTGAGATTGCAGTGATGGACGGTGTGGGCGCCGATCGTGACCAACGGGTGGCTCGCCGCACGCCTGACTTCGGTCCAATCCATCAACAGTTGCCGGTTCGGAGCCGAGGCGTCGACGCCGGCCTGTTCGGCCAGGCCTCGCAGCACTTGCCGCTGATCTTCTTCCGACACTTCCGACGTCAGCCAATCAGACAGTTCAAGGAAAGCACCTTTGCGATCACGCGACGTGGCGCATTCGAATGTGCGCTTTTCGCCCATGATCGTGGCCGTCACCGGCTTGCCGGCCTCGACGATCGCGTCGAGAACCTCCCACCAAAGGTCGGCTGTGCCTGAGGTGAGCCCCGGCGCGACATAGATGGTGATGGGCGCGCCATGGCTTTCGAGTACCGGCAACGCCTCGACGAGATTGTCGCGGTAGGCGTCATCGGCGGTGAGCGCGGCGAATGGCCCCCCACTCCGGCCAGATCGCAGGCGAGTGACGACCTCATCCATCGAGACGAAGGCATAGCCGAGCCGCTTCATCTCGCCGACAAGCAGGTCGAGGAACTCGGGCGTTATCGTCAGATGACGATTGGGGCCTTCCGGCCGGTCAAGGAAAGCAGTGACCCTGTGCAGCATGAGGATGACGCCGACGCCGCCCACCAACGGCCTGGCCAGGGCGCCAAGACCACCATATCCGATCAGCAGGAAAGCCAGCTTTCGGGCTACGTCGATCATTCCTTCACCTTTGGCGCTTAGGCTCGGTGGCATCGAGCATACCGAGGAATGCTCAATATGTGCCGATCAATAGCCGGCAAGGATTGAAGTATGGTTGACGCTACTGCCCCCAGCGAAAACAACGCCTTGCTCCGTCATGCTGCCATCACCGGCAACGCGACAACAGCAGTTGTCCCCTCGGCTTCCAGTGAAGCGCTGAGCGCCTACGGCAAGTTCACAAGCATCTACGCGCCGGCCCAGAGCCCGGAATGGGTTTCAAGCTGGATCGACGCGAACACGCCTGACGCAGTGCTCGCCACCTTGAGCGCCAATGGGCGCCCGGTGATGTCGGTGGCCCTCGAAGTTGGCCGCGATGGGCCGTTCCGCATCGCACGATTTTTAGGCGGCAAGCATGCCAACGGCAACTTTCCGGCCACGGACAAGAACTGGCTGGCAGCAGCGAACGCCGGCGACATCGACGTCTTGATCCGCTCGATCGGAAAAGCCCGGCCGGATATCGACCTTGTCGCGTTCGACCGCCTGATCGGCGATTTCAACGGCCTGCCCAATCCTTTGCTCAAGCTGCCTTCGTCGCCGAGCCCGAATGTGGCACTTGCCGTCGATCTCGACGGTGGCTTCGAGACCGTGCTGACGCGAACCAACGGCAAGAAGAAGCGCAAGCGGCATCGCAGCCAGGAACGAAAGTACGAAGTCGTTGGCGGCGCACGGCGCACGATGGCGACGACGACTGCCGAGGCCAACGCCATGCTCGATGCGTTCTTCGCGATGAAGGAACAGCGGTTTGGTGCCATGGGCATCACCGATGTGTTCGCCGATACCGAGGTCCGCACCTTTTTTCGCAAGCTGTTCGTCGATGCCCTCGCGCGGGAAAATCCGTCCTTCGTGCTGCACGGGCTCGAAGTCGGCGGCAAGTATCGCGCGGTCACCGGTTCGAGCCGCGCCGGAAATCGCCTGGTTTGCGAGTTCGGCGCCATTGCCGACGACGAACTGGCCTATGCGAGCCCTGGCGAGTACCTGTTCTTCGACAATATATCGGAAGCCTGCGACCAGGGGTTCGACATCTACGACTTCAGCGTCGGCGACGAGCCCTACAAGCGGCAATGGTGCGACCTCGAGATCCAGCATGCCGACGTGCTGATACCGCTAACCGCCAAAGGACGCCTCTATGCGCTCGGTTTGAGGTCGCTGTCGCGCGCCAAGGGCGCCATCAAGAACAATGCCAGGATGTGGGCGCTGATCAAGCGATTGCGCTCAGGCGTGCGCGGCAAGCCGGTCACAGCATCAGTCGAAGAAGACTAGCTCAGGCAGCCGACCGGGTCGGCTGCGGCGTCGTCGGCAAGTCATGGCCGACCGGGGTCACGAGGATGACGTCTTCATAGCCACCGGCACGCAAACCGTCGGCCACATAGGCAATCTCATCGTCATGGTGGAGGAAGCTCACGAGCACTTCGGTGCCGTCGCCGACAAGCCGCCGGATTTCGCCGGCGTCGGCCGGTCCACACTCGACGACGACGAGGTCATAGGCGGTCGTCAGCGATTCCATGATGATCGGCAGGCGGTCGGCGGCCCGCATGGCTCGTGCCGGATCGGCCGTGCCAACCGGCATGACATCGCAGTCGGAATAGTGGTCGGCGCGGATGACGTCGGTGAACTGGGCCTCGGACGCCAGAAGGTTGGTGATGCCTGGATAACGGCCGCCGTCGAGCATCGGCCCTGCCGCGGCGCCTGAGGCCGTCAGGTCGAGCAGCAAGACGCGCAGGCCGGAATCGGCGACTTCGCGTGCTACCAGCACCGCCGTCGCAGCGGCATCATCGCCTTCCGGCGACACGAAGATGGCACGGGCAGCACCACCGGCAATGAGCTTCTCCGCCGCCGTCTCGATGCTGATGCCGCCATGTAAAGGCGCACGCACGGGCTCCAAGGTCGGCTCCTGTGTGGCATCCAAGTCGTGATGCGCATCGACCATCGCCTGCGGCTCGCTATCGTCATCGGCGAGCGGCACTGCGATTGCAGGCTCTTCCGCTTCCACCCAGGCCCGAGGTGCGTCTTCTTCCGGCAAGTTTGCGGCGCGGCGCACCGGCATCGCCACTTGCTCGACCGGTGTGACGCGTGCGCCGGCTGCTGGCCGCATGGCGCGGCCGGAGAACAACTCCTGCAGCAGCGTGAAAATTGCCATCACGAGCAGCGAGCCGACAAAGGCGGCGCCGACAATCGGGATGATCTTGGGGAAGTAGGATTCCGACGGCACGATCGCTGTCGAAAAAACCCGTGCGTCGACCGGCAGATAGTTGCGGTCCTGACGCGATGCGGCTTCGCGGTAGCGGGTGAGATAGGACTCGAGCAGCGCTCGCTGTGCGGCGGCCTCCCGTTCGAGGGCACGCAGTTCGACCTCTTCTTCCGATACGCGCCCGGATTCCACTTTCAGCCGGTTGAGGTCGGCGACAAGCTGCCTTTCGCGAAGGTCTGCGTTGTTGGCTTCGTTGACCAATCCAACAAGAACCTTTTCTGCCTGCGACCGGATTTGCATGTCGAGGTCGGACAGCTGCGAGTTCAGCGCCTTGATGCGCGGATGATTGGGCAAAAGCGTGGTCGAGAGGTCGGCGATATCGGTCCGCAGCTGGATCTGACGCTCACGCAGGCGCTGGATGAGACCGGACGACAGCACCTCCGGAATGGCGTCGATCGAACCGCCGCCCTTCAAAGCCTGGCGCACGCTCTGGGCTGTTGCTTCGGCCGCCGAACGGCTGGCACGGACCCGCGACAACTCGCTGGAGAGTTCGGACAGCTGTTGGGTGGCTAGAGCCGAATTGTTCTGCCCGACAAGCAGGTCAGACTGCGACCGGAAGCTGGCGACACGTGCCTCGGCATCCTTGACGCGCTTGTTCAGGTCGGCGATCTCGGGCTTCAGCCAGTCCGTCGCCTCCGTGCTCGACTCAAGCTTGGAGCCGCGCTGGAAATCGAGATAAGCCTCGGCGATCGCGTTCGGCACCGCTGCGGCAAGTTGGGGATCGGACGAAGAGAACTGGATGACGATGACACGCGATTTCTCGACGCGGTAGACGGTCAGTTTTTCGCGGAAAGCCTTGAGCACGCGCTCTTCGGGCGGCAGCTCGCTCGGATCGCTCTTGAGTCCGGCAATGACCAGAAGGCGAGAAATCGTCGACATCTCCGAAGCGGCATCGAACTCTGGCCGGCTGGCGAGATCAAGTTTCTTGGCCACCGTCTTGAGGATATCGGTCGAACCGATGACCTCGACCTGGCTCGTCACCCCCTCCTCGTCGAGGATCGGCCTTTCGTTCTCGCCGCTGCCGTCGGGCCGCGTGAAGACGGACTCGCGCGTTTCGATCAGCAGGCGGGTCTCGGCGCGATACTGCGGCGTCGCCATCGAGGCCAGCACGAAGGCAAGAGCCGTGACGGCGACCGAAAACAGCACCAGGCGCAACCAGTTCCTCGCAAGACTGGCGAAGAGCTGACGCAGATCGACATCGACATCACCGGCAGTGGATTGGACGCCAGACATGCAGTTCCTACTCCGAGGCTGAGCAGACTGCACGGTAAACAAACATGGTAACCCATGCGTTAACATCGCGGCACGGCACACAACCTCAGTGACGCAAGATGAGCGCGGCCTTTACCCGGCATTAACCCTAACAAGTCGATAACTGTCGCGAACCGATATTCCGCTGCGTGGCGGCAAGCAGTCGAAGGTGTGTCTGCCGAAATGAAAAGCTCCCTTCCCCTTTGCCATGCGCTTCTCGCAGCCATGCTGGTCGTCAGCGGCTGCTCGAGCTATCGGCCCGCGCCTGCCGCCTTCCATGAGGTACTCGACCAGCCCTACCGTCTCGGCGCCGGCGACCGCATACGCGTTACCGTCTTCGAGCAGGAAGGCCTGACCAACACCTATAGTGTCGACCAGTCGGGCTACATCTCCTTCCCGCTCGTCGGCGGCGTGCCGGCGCGCGGTTCCACCGCGCAGGAAGTCGAAAAGGCGCTGGCCGCCAAGCTGCGCCAGGGCTATTTGCGCGACCCCGACGTTTCGGTCGAGGTCGATCGCTACCGGCCGATCTTCGTCATGGGCGAAGTGGGTGCTGCCGGGCAATATTCATATGTCCCCGGCCTGACCGTCCAGAAGGCCGTGGCCATGGCCGGTGGCTACAGCGCCCGCGCCAACCAGGGCAATGTCGACATCACCCGCGATATCAACGGCAAGGTGATAACCGGCCGCGTGCTGACGACTGACCCGCTGTTACCCGGCGACACGATCTACGTCCGCGAGCGGCTGTTCTAAGCCGCCGTGCAGCAGACCTCGCCCCGCCAGCTCAGGATCGTCCACTGCTTCAGGTCGCCGGTCGGCGGCATCTTCAGGCATGTGCGCGACCTGACGGAGGCCCAGGTGGCTGCCGGCCATCAGGTCGGCATCATTTGCGACTCGACCACCGGCGGCGAGCACGAAGAACGCCTGTTCGAGGCAATCCGGCCGATGCTGGCGCTTGGCATCAGGCGCACATCAATGCAGCGTCATGTCGGGCCCGGAGACATCGCGGCCGGCTGGCGCACATACAAGATCATCAAGGAATTGCGGCCGGACGTGCTGCACGGGCATGGCGCCAAAGGTGGTGTCTATGCGCGTGCGTTCGGCTCACTGTTGCGGGTTTCAAGGTATTGCGTGGCCCGCCTCTACTCGCCGCATGGCGGCTCCCTGCACTATGACGAAAAGACGGTGACCGGAAAGCTGTTCTTCGCACTTGAACGCCTGATGGAACGCTTCACCGACCACCTGCTTTTCGTCTCCGACTACGAGCGCCGCACCTTCATCCGCAAGGTCGGCAAACCGCGCGTGCCCAACAGCCTGGTCTACAACGGACTGCGTGATGCGGAATTCGAGCCGGTGGCAGCACAGCCTGATGCAGCCGACTTTCTCTATATCGGCATGATGCGCGACCTGAAGGGTCCCGACCTGTTCATCGACGCCGTGAGCGCTGCGCGGCTGAAGCTCGACCGGGACATCACCGCAGTGATGGTCGGCGACGGCGAGGACCTGCCGCGCTACCACGCGCAGGTCGAGCGGCTCGAACTCGACGGCAAAATTCGCTTCCTCGCGCCAATGCCGGCGCGCCAGGCTTTTGCCCTCGCCCGTTTCGTCGTCGTCCCGTCGCGCGCCGAAGCCATGCCCTACATCGTTCTCGAGACACTTGCCGCCGGCAAGCCGATCATCGCAACCACCGTTGGCGGCATCCCCGAAATTCTCGGACCCCACTCTCCTGCATTGGTAAACCCGGACGCCGGTGAAATAGGCGCAAAGATGGTCGAGGTATTCCAGTCGCCTCCAGCCTATGCCGCAGCGATGCCTGATATCATTGAGCTGAAAGCACGTTTCGGCGTGGAAGTGATGGCCCGCGAAGTCGAGAAAGCATATTTCTCCGCCCTGCCAGCGAGACATCGCTGAAGAGCATTAGAAGGCATTTTTCTTGCTCAAGGGTTTCTTAGCTCATCTTTGATATGTCAATCTGGCAAACGGGCGACCAGCCAACAGATCGACAACGATGAACAATTTCGACCCTAAGCGCCGCTTCACCCCGGAAGCCATCAAGGCGGCTGGCGGCGACAGCAAGGCGTCCGACAAGGCCAAGCTGAGCAGTGTCGCGCAAGAGGTGGCAGCGCAGTATCGTCGCGACACCATGTCTCCGGTCATGGTCAGCGGCATCTTGCGGCTCACCGAGTTCGCCCTGCTGTTCGCCACGGGCCTGGTTCTCTACGCTTATCACGTCGGTTTCCTGGGCCATCTGGGGTGGCAATACCCGCTCGTCATCCTGGCCGCCTCCGTGGCTGCGATCGTCTTTTTCGAAATCATGGACTGCTACCAGCTGCAATCGCTGATGCGGCCGGGCGTCTCGCTGGGACGGATGGCCCTTAGCTGGGCGACCACCTTCGCCCTGATGGCGGTCACTGCCTTCTTCATGAAGGTTTCGGCTGAATTTTCCCGACTGCTGTTCGGCGGCTGGTTCGTCATCGGGCTGGCGCTGCTGGTTTGCCAGCGCCTGATCATGGCGCGCGTCATCCGGCGCTGGGCCCGCAACGGGCGCATGGAACGCCGGGCGGTCATCGTCGGCGGCGGCAAGGCCGCCGAAGTGCTGATCCGCTCCATCGAGCAGCAGCCCTACAACGACATCCGCATCTGCGGCATCTTCGACGACCGCGACGACAAGCGCTCGCCGCCGATCGTCGCCGGCTATCCCAAGCTCGGCACCGTCTCCGAATTGCTGGAATTCGCGCGTATCGCGCGCATCGACATGCTGATCGTATCGTTGCCGCTGACGGCGGAGACCCGGGTACTGCAGCTGCTCAAGAAGCTGTGGGTGCTGCCCGTCGACATCCGGCTGTCGGCACATTCCAACCAGCTGCAGTTCCGGCCGCGCTCCTACTCTTACATCGGCGCCGTGCCGATGCTCGACATCTTCGACAAGCCGATCAACGACTGGGATTCGGTCGCCAAGCGGGCCTTCGACATCCTCTTCAGCCTGCTCGGCATCATTGTCTTTTCGCCTGTGATGCTGGCGACGGCGATCGCCATCAAGCTAGACAGCAAGGGACCGGTGCTGTTCAAGCAGAAACGCCACGGCTTCAACAACGAGGTCATCGAGGTGTACAAGTTCCGCTCGATGTTCACCGAGCTGTCGGACCCCTCGGCGAAAAAGACCGTGACCAAGAACGATCCGCGCGTCACCCGCGTCGGCCGCATCATCCGCAAGACCTCAATCGACGAGCTGCCGCAATTCTTCAATTCGTTGTTCGGCAGCCTGTCGCTGGTCGGCCCTCGCCCGCATGCGATCGCCGCGCAATCGCACAACCTGCTCTACAATGAAGTGGTCGACGGCTATTTCGCCCGCCACAAGGTCAAGCCAGGTGTCACCGGCTGGGCCCAGATCAATGGCTGGCGCGGCGAGATGGACACCGACGAGAAAATCCGCAAGCGCACTGAGTTCGACCTCTACTACATCGAAAACTGGTCTCTCTGGTTCGACATCAAGATCCTGTTCCTGACGCCGATCCGCTTGCTCGACACGGAAAACGCCTATTGAGCGCGATCACCTATGATCTGCCGCCAGCCGCGATCAACGCCAAGCTGATCGGGCTCATCTCCACCGGCGCCATCGCGCTGGGCGTCTTGCTGTCGGGCTTCGTCATCCGCGAGCCAGCGCCTTACGAGCTCTACATGGCCGGGCTGATCGCGGTGTGGTCGCTCTTCGGGCTGCGCATCTCGCGCGCCATCACCCCGCTGGTCGTTCTGATCGTGACGTTCAACATCGGCGGCATGATTGCGATGACGCAGATGGCGGACCTGATGAATACCCCGCTCTATCTCGCGGTGTCGCTGTTTCTCGGCTTCACCGCGATCTTCTTTGCCGCTGTCACCGAGGCCGACCCCAGATTGTTCCGGGTCATCTTCCTGGCCTGGGTGACATCCGCGGTCTTTACCTCCGTGCTCGGCATCCTTGGCTATTTCGGAGCGGTGCCCGGCGCCGAGATGTTCACCAAATTCGGCCGTGCCGCCGGTGCGTTCCAGGATCCGAACGTGTTCGGACCATACCTCACCCTGCCTGGCATCTACCTGCTCTACCGCGTGCTGACCGGCAATCCGCTCAAGATGGCGATCTATGCGGTGCCGCTGCTCATCGTCACCGGCGGCATCTTCCTGTCGTTCTCGCGCGGTGCCTGGGGCCTGTTCGGCGCCTCCGCGATCCTGCTCACCGGCTTCTTGTTCCTGCAAAGCGACAGCGGCAGGTTTCGGCTACGCATCGTGGTGATGAGTATCGCAGCCATCGCGCTGTTGACCGTGGCGCTGCTGGTCGTCTTGCAAATCCCCAGCATCGCCGAGCTGTTCACCACGCGCGCCCAGCTCGTCCAGGATTACGACGGCGCGCGCCTTGGCCGCTTCGCCCGTTATGCCATCGGCTTCCTTCTGGCGACGGAGAAACCATTCGGTATCGGGCCGCTGGTGTTCGGCCAGATCTACGGCGAGGACACGCACAACATCTGGCTCAAGACGCTGATGGACTATGGCTGGCTCGGCTTTGCCAGCTACCTGACGCTGATCGTATGGACCATCGCGGCCGGGTTCCGCATCCTGCTGCGCAACCGGCCCTGGCAGCCCTATCTGCTGTCGGCCTACGTCGTTTTCCTCGGCCATATCGCTCTCGGCACGGTCATCGACACCGACCACTGGCGCCACTTCTACCTGCTGCTCGGCCTGATCTGGGGCTCTATCGCCCTCGAGGCCCGCCACCAGCGCGCCCTGGCCTTGCACGCCGCCTGACTCGCGCTCGGCTGTGGCCGTTGCGCACAAGACTCCCGTTTTGTGAACGGTCCGGCACCGGTTTGCCGGCTCAACTCAGCGTGACCGCTTTGTGAATCAGAGTGACCGATCCGCCTATGGCAATCGGAAAGGTAGGCGCCTATCTCACAGTGGTCAGCGAGACGACAAAACAATAACCGCCGCCTCGCTACCGAAAAATGAAAGGACTACCCCCATGAAGAAGATCATCCTCGCAGCTTCGGCAATCACCCTGATGTCTGGTGCAGCATTTGCTTCGTCAGCCGATGGTGTTGTTGCCAAGTTCGACCCCGCAGTTCGCGTCATTACGCTCGAAAGCGGCCAGAGCTACTCGGTTCCGCGTGACGTTGCTATTCCGTCGATCCAGACCGGCGAGAAGGTATCGATCCAGCTCAACGACGAAGGCGACAAGGTCCAGGGCGTTCTCCGCTAAGCGGAACCTGACACCATCCTTTAAACTACCAATATCTCCGAAAAAGCCACGGGCCCTCCCACCCGTGGCTTTTTTCGTTTGCCATGCGGAAGGCAAGGCCGTCCGCGTCATGGCCGCACCAGGCGCCTAGCGTCTCGGCCGTTGCCCAAGCTGCGAGCCGCTGCCACCAGACGATCGCGCAGCAAGCTTGCATCCGCATGCATGCGCTCCATCCTGCACGGCTCTACGATGCCATCCCATCATCCACACACGATTGGATTGCTCTCGCCCACCGCCGGCCCGGCTGTAGCGAGCAGACTCGCCGTCAAGCTAAGGCTCCTTGCGCACAACAGCGCCGATTTGTGAACGGCCCGGCACCATTTGCCGGCTCAACTCGGCGTGACTGCTTTGTGACTCAGAGTGACTGTCCAGCCTATGGAAATTGGAAAGATAGGCGCCTATCTGTTTGAGGTAAGCGAAACGACAAAACAACAATCGTCGATCCGCTACCGAACATTGAAAGGAATAAAACAATGAAGAAGATCATCCTCGCCGCTTCGGCTATCGCCCTGATGTCAGGTGCCGCATTTGCTTCGTCCACCAATGGCGTTGTTGCTGCGTATAATGAAGGCGCGCGCGTCATCACGCTCGAAAGCGGCCAGAGCTACACCGTTCCGCGCGACGTTGCCATCCCGGCGCTCCAGACCGGCGAAAAGGTATCGATCCAGCTCAACGGCGAAGGCGACAAGGTCAATGCCGTTCTCCGCTAAGGCGGAACTTCGTTGAAGGCCTGACTTACCCCAAGCCAGCCTCAACCTCAGCAAAAGCCATGGGTCCTCCCACCCATGGCTTTTTTGATTCCAAAGCATGCCCGACACGATAGCCGCAGCCCGCGCGAACGGCTGTTCGCCACCATAGTTTCAACGCCGCGCGGCAACATCGTGTGATCAAAACGTGTCTTGAGTTTACCGGTCCTGATGTAACAAGCGCCTGCCCGCGTTCGTAGTTCATGGTGTCAGCAAGGTGTCCCGCGACGAAGCAGCACCTCGCATAACCCCATCAGGAGAACGACCATGAACAAGCTCATCTTTGCTGCGGCCGCATTCGCACTCTTCTCCGGCTCGGCCCTCGCCTCGGACGCCAACGGCGTCGTCACCCGCTTCAACGCCGACACCCGCGTCATCACGCTCCAGGGCGGCGACAGCTACACCATTCCGCGAGATGTCGCCCTGCCGTCGGTCAAGGTTGGCGAAAATATCTCGATCCTCTTCAACGACGAGGGCGACGTTATCCGCAATGTGTTGACCGGCCCCCAGATGATGTAACGCCGCCACGGCAAAACGACCTGAAGCCATGGGCGCGCCCCGCGTCCATGGCTTTTGCGCACCCGGCCTGACCGCTGCCAACCCCGGCCTGAAGATGACCAGGCGGCCGAAAATTCAAGACGGTGCGGCACCGTGACTTCAGCAAAAACGCGTGAGCTATTTGTGCTTGTTGTTTACCGAACCAAATTAACGGCAGGTCGTTTCTTCTCCGCACCAAGCAATTGGAATCTCCCTCCCGGATCCACTCTTTGGTCATAGAGCAATAGGAGAAGTAAAATGAGAAAGCTCATCCTTGCCGCATCCGCCCTGGCGCTCATGTCGGGCGCAGCTCTTGCCACCGAGGTCGACGGCGTCGTTGCAAAGTTCAACCCCGCGGTCCGCGTCATCACGCTCACCAATGGCGAGAGCTATACCATCCCGCGCGACGTCGCGATCCCTCCGCAACTGGCTGCCGGCAAGCGGGTAGCGATCGACGAGCACGACAACGGTGCGAAAATCGACTTCGTGCTGGTAGGTTCGGCCACCTAGCATCCAGCGCCCGTATCAACCCACCTGCCCTGACATCACGCCATGGACGCCACCCAGCGTCCGTGGCGTTCTTAATTTCGGCAGGAAGGTCAGGCCGCGCGACGGAACAAGGCCAACTGCATTTGCAGTGGCCGGCGAACCGTTCGAAACTCAGGTGATTGTTAGGGGAAGGGAAAATTGGTCGGAGTGGCCGGATTCGAACCGACGACCCCTTGACCCCCAGTCAAGTGCGCTACCGGGCTGCGCTACACTCCGGACCGGTCGCGATGTATCTTGATATTGCCGCTTCGGTCAACCCAATTCGGCGGCTTTCCCGCCAAACTTCTTCATTCCAAGACAGAATATTTTCGTAGACCGAGAGGCGTCAGCGAACCTGGTCGAGCAGGCGCTTGCATTCAAGGAGATCGAACAGCGCCTCCTGGAGCAGCGCCCGGTTGTCACGCGAGAGCTTGCCGGCGTCGGCGGCCACTGGACCCTCGTCGTCGCCTTTGCCAAGCCCGAAGAAGCGCCGGCTCGGCTTGGCGCGCGCCTCGCCCACCAGCATCTCCTCATCAGGGCCGCGTGGCTGCGCTGCGGGCGTCAGGGGTGCCTCGGCCTGCTTGCGCTGGGCAATGGCCTCGACGGCCTTCATGTCGCCGCTGCCGATCGCGACAAGGAACTGATTGCCGTTGTCGCGCAACAGCTTCTGCACACCCTTGATGGTGTAGCCCTGCTCATAGAGCATGTGGCGGATGCCCTTGATCAGCTCGACGTCCTGCGGCCTGTAGTATCGCCGGCCGCCACCACGCTTCATCGGCTTGATCTGGGTGAAGCGGGTTTCCCAGAAGCGCAGCACGTGCTGCGGCAAATCAAGGTCTTCGGCCACTTCACTGATGGTGCGGAAGGCGTCGGGGCTCTTGTCCATGGTCGCCACTTTCGCAAAAAACGATTCGTGATCCATTTCAGCCCTTTGCACAACAACATTCAAGCCCGGCGCGAATCACGCACCAGGCTATCAACCGGATTGTAGGGACGAATTGGCTACTTGGCGGCCTTGGACTTGCCGTTCTGGTGGGCACGCAGGATGCGGCTCTTGAGAACGTTGGATGCCTTGAAGGTCATCACCCGGCGCGGCAGGATCGGCACTTCTTCACCGGTCTTGGGATTGCGGCCGACACGTTCGTTCTTGTCGCGAACGTGGAACGTGGCGAAGGACGACAATTTGACTGTCTCGCCGCGCACGATCGCCTCGCAGATTTCGTCGAGCACGGTTTCGACCAGCTGCGCCGATTCGGTGCGCGAAAGGCCGACTTTCCGGTAGACGGATTCAGCGAGGTCGGCACGTGTCAGTGTCTTTCCCCCCATGCGACGGGCCCCATCCTCAAATCTGAAATCAGCAACGCGCCGGAGGTTAAGTAATTGATCCGTCAAGGTCAAGGACCGATACCACGACCTTTTTACGAACGCCGCGCGGGCGCCGCCACGATGCCGGAATCACCACCTGACAAGCACGGCGCCCCAGGTGAAACCGCCACCCATGGCTTCCAGCATCACGAGGTCGCCCTTCTTGATGCGTCCGTCGGCAACGGCGACCGAAAGCGCCAGCGGCACCGAGGCGGCCGAGGTATTGCCATGCATGTGAACCGTGACGACAGCTTTCTCGTCTGCAATGCCCAACTTCTTGGCCGAGGCGTCGATGATGCGCTTGTTGGCCTGGTGCGGAACGAACCAGTCGAGATCGTCGGCCGAAATGCCGGTCTGGGTGAAAACATCCTCGATCACGTCGGTGATCATGCCCACTGCATGCTTGAAGACCTCGCGGCCTTCCATCTTGAGATGGCCGACAGTGCCGGTCGTCGACGGCCCGCCGTCGACATAGAGCTTGTCCTTGTGCGTTCCGTCGGAGCGCAGGCTGGCGGCCAGTACGCCACGGTCGGCAATGCTGCCCTCGCCTTCCTCGGCCTCCAGCACCAGCGCGCCGGCGCCATCGCCAAACAGCACGCAGGTCGAGCGGTCGGTCCAATCGAGAATACGCGAGAAGGTCTCGGAGCCGATGACCAGCACGCGCTTGGCAAGCCCACCCTTGATGTAGAGGTCGGCGGTGGTGACGGCATAAACGAAGCCGCTGCACACCGCCTGCATGTCGAAGGCGAAGCCGTGGCGCATGCCGAGCCGGTTCTGGATTTCGACCGCGGTGGCGGGAAAAGTGTTGTTCGGCGTCGAGGTGGCAAGCACGATCAGGTCGATGTCGTCAGGCGTCAGGCCGGCGTTTTCAAGCGCTGCGCGGGCTGCCGCCTCGCCAAGCGAGGCGGTCGTCTCGTCGTCGGCGGCGATGTGGCGCTGGCGGATGCCGGTGCGCTGGGCGATCCACTCGTCGGAGGTCTCGACCATACCTTCGAAATCGGCGTTCTTCATGATGCGGCGGGGCAGCGCCGAACCAATGCCGCGCACAACTGATCTGATCACGTTGAAAAAATCCTATTCCTGATCTTCGACCGCGGCCGCGGGACGGCCCATTGCAGCATGCGGGTTGCGTGCGTGAAACAGGTCGAGGTCGGCTTCGATGCGGTCGAGCAGCCGGTTCCGGACCATATCATAGGCCATTTCGATAGCAGCGGCGAAGCCGTCGGCGTCCGCGCCGCCATGGCTTTTTACCACGATTCCGTTGAGGCCGAGGAAGACGCCGCCATTGGCGCGGCGCACGTCCATCTTCTCGCGCAGGCGGTCGAAAGCGCCCTTGGCGAAGATGTAGCCGATCTTGGCCATCAGCGTGCGGCTCATCGCTTCGCGCAAATAGCCGGCGATCTGGCGTGCCGTCCCCTCGGCGGTCTTGAGCGCGATGTTGCCGGAGAAGCCTTCGGTGACGACCACGTCAGTGGTGCCCTTGCCGATGTCGTCGCCTTCGACGAAGCCCTGGTAGTTCATCGAGGCCATGTTGGCCTCGCGCAGCATGCGCCCGGCTTCCTTGACCTCTTCCTGGCCCTTGATCTCTTCAACGCCGACATTGAGCAGGCCGACCGTCGGCCGGTCGATGCCGAACAAGGCCCTTGCCATCCCAGTGCCCAGAATGGCGAAATCGGTGAGCTGGTGCGCGTCCGCGCCGATGGTGGCGCCAACGTCGAGCACCACGCTTTCGCCGCGCGCCGTCGGCCACAGGGCCGCGATCGCCGGGCGATCAATGGTCGCCATGGTGCGCAGGCAGAATTTCGACATCGCCATCAGCGCGCCGGTGTTGCCGGCGGACACGCATGCGTCTGACGTGTTGGCCTTGACTGCCTCGATCGCCTTCCACATCGACGACTTCCAGCGGCCGTGGCGAAGCGCCTGGCTCGGCTTGTCGTCCATGCGCACGGCAACTTCGCAATGCACGAATTCGCTGACGGCCGCGAGGCGCGGCTGCTTTGCAAGCTCGGGACGGACCACTTCTTCGCGGCCATAGATGATGAAGCGAATATCGGTGCGCCTGGTGGCGACCTTGGCCAGGGCAGGAATGATCACGGAAGGACCGTGATCGCCACCCATGGCATCAATGGAAATCTTGATCACGCGTCGGTCATCTCACTGTTGGCGTAGCTGGGCACGCAAAAGTCCGGCGAAAGTAACGGTTTTGGATAACCGCACAACCGGGATTACGCGAAACGGCGGGCGTTTTCAAAGCTTCTTGGATATTAGGCGGAGCTTTTTCTGGAATTCGCTCTCGACCGGCTGAATGTCGTCGGAGCTACTGGCGACAGCGACGCCCGACTTGCGCGGATAAGGATCGATCGCAAGGCCAAAGAACTCCTCAGCCAGCGCTCCGGCATCGATGGTATCGCCGGTGAAGGTTTCAGGCCCGTCGGGACCTTCCGCGTCGAGCAGGATCTCACCGGCAACATTGAAGCCATGCCTGGCGAGCCTGGAATCCTCGGGCAGGAACACCCCTTCGACGTCTTCATCGATTGTCGCTTCGACCGGCTCGAGCGTGACGATGCAGGCCTGGGTGATCTGCGCCTGGACCCGGCCGCTGACCTTGACACCGTTGCGCTTCCACCTGGTGACCAGAAGATCGGCCTTGTAGCGCTCGACCGACGTCAGGCCATGCACTTCGGCCAAGGCCGCACGCTTGGCCGCGTCGGCGTCGACGACAACCGGCATGCCCTTTTGCGGCAGTCTGGCGACATTGACCTTGAAGGAAACCGGGCTTTGGGTCTCGTCAGGCATCATGGGGTGGCCTCCTTCAGGCTGCCAGCGGCGCCGGATATGTCAGTTTGCCGGCACATATGTCTTCCGAGGGCTGATCGGCAAGGGCGCGATTCGCCGCAAAGACATATTCGGCAAGTGCGGCGGCTTCCGGCCATTCCTTCTCTTCAGGGCGGACATTGCGCAAAAGCGCTGCCGCAAATGCCGCATGATCATCGCCTTCGAGCGCGTTCTTGTAGGATTCGGTACGGCCATAGAACATCTTGGCCAGCTTCTTCATACGCTTTGGCACGCCGACGTCGCTGATGCCAAGCTCGCGCAGCGAGTGGTCGACATCGAGGAAGAACTCATCGATCAGGCGCTGGGCAATGTCAGCCGACGCTCCCGGCTCGCCACGCAAGCGATGCTGAAACAGAAACATGTGCAGCGAAAGCATCTCGAAACGGCCAAGCGGCGTGTCGGGAACATTCCAGGCGGAATAAAATGGTTCCTGCCGCGCGGCCGCCACGATTCGTGTATAGAGCGCCTCGGTGATGGCGCGATTGGCTTGGCGTTCACGGCCAAACAGACGCTGGAACATATGAGGGCGGTCTCCCGGGGACCCGTTTCGCTTAGTGGCCTTGTTGCATCGGCGCGCAAGCTGGTTTACCGGTTTTGCGGCTTCGCGCAAGCAGGGGCCCTGGCACGACAGGATGGAGTTGTTGTTGCACTCGCTGAAATTCAAGATGCCATTTTCGTTGCGTCCGGCTGGCGCTGTGTCACTGATCGTAGTGGCTGCTGCCGCGCTTTCGGCGTGCAACACCTCGAAGACGTTCGGTGACCTGACCCCCAGCGAGACGCTGACCCAGGGCTATGTCATCGACCAGCAGTCGATCGACTCCGTGCCGGTGGGCTCGAGCCGCGAGCAGGTTCTGCTGGCACTCGGCACGCCGTCGACGACAGCGACCTTCGACAACGAGGTGTTTTACTACATCTCCCAGACGCGCCGGCGCGCCGTCGCCTTCGCCAAGCCAAAGCTGATCGAACAGCGCGTGCTCGCCGTCTATTTCGGCGCCGACGGACGCGTCTCCAACATCGCCAACTACGGCATGCAGGAAGGCAAGGTGTTCGACTTCATTTCGCGCACGACGCCGACCGGCGGCAAGGACCAGAACTTCCTCGGCCAGCTGCTTTCCGGCGCGGGCAAGATGGGTTCGAGCGCGGCAAGCAGCATCTTCGGCGGCAGCTAATCCGCCGACTGGGATTCAAGAATCTCAGGCAACAGAACCCGCGGGAGCGATCCCGCGGGTTTTTCTTTGGGCAAATTGCAGCCCATAAAAAACCCCGCCCGCAAATGTTGCGGACGGGGCGTTTATCTCTGTCTTAAAGAGGCAAGGATGCCAGCAGGATCAGCCGCCGCTATGTGCGAGCACGGCGAGCAGCAGAAGTGCCACGATGTTGGTGATCTTGATCGCCGGGTTCACCGCCGGGCCAGCGGTGTCCTTGTAGGGATCGCCGACCGTATCGCCTGTCACCGACGCCTTGTGAGCCTCGGATCCCTTCATGTGCTTGACACCGTCCTTGTCGGTGAAGCCGTCTTCGAACGACTTCTTGGCGTTGTCCCAGGCGCCGCCGCCGGAAGTCATCGAAATCGCAACGAACAGGCCGTTGACGATGACGCCGAGCAACGAGGCACCGAGCGCCGCGAAAGCCGAGGCTTTCGAACCGGAGATCAGCAAGACGCCGAAATAGACCACCAGCGGTGCCAGCACCGGCAGCAGCGAGGGGATGATCATCTCCTTGATAGCCGCCTTGGTCAGGATATCGACGGCGCGGGCGTAGTTGGGCTTGGAGGTGCCCTTCATGATGCCCGGATCCTCGCGAAACTGCTTGCGCACTTCCTCGACGATCGAGCCTGCCGCGCGCCCGACGGCGGTCATGGCGATGCCGCCGAACAGGTAAGGAATGAGGCCGCCGAAGATCAGGCCGGCGACGACATAGGGGTTGGACAGGTCGAACGACACAGTGCCGATGTCGGCGAAATACGGGAACTGGGTCGGGTTCGCCGCGAAGTACTGCAGATCGTAGCTATAGGCGGCAAACAGCACGAGAGCACCGAGACCGGCCGAGCCGATGGCATAGCCCTTGGTGACGGCCTTGGTGGTGTTGCCGACCGCGTCGAGCGCGTCGGTGGAGTGGCGCACTTCCTTGGGCAGGCCGGCCATTTCGGCGATGCCGCCGGCATTGTCGGTGACGGGGCCGAAGGCATCGAGCGCCACGATCATGCCGGCGAGGCCGAGCATGGTGGTGACGGCGATTGCAGTTCCGAACAAACCGGCAAGCTGGAACGTCGAGATGATGCCGCCGACGATGACGATCGCCGGAAGAGCCGTCGATTCCAACGAGACAGCGAGCCCCTGGATGACATTAGTGCCGTGGCCGGTCACCGACGCCTGGGCGATCGAGTTGACCGGGCGCTTATTGGTGCCGGTGTAATACTCAGTGATGACGACGATGAGCCCGGTCACCACGAGGCCGACGAGGCCGCAAATGAACAGGTTCTTGCCGGTGATCAGCACACCGCCGCCGGTGCCGATCTCACCCCAACCGATGGTCAGCGACGTTGCAGCGCCGAGACCGACGATGGACAACAGGCCGGTAACGATCAGGCCCTTGTAGAGCGCGCCCATGATCGAGCCGTTGGCGCCAAGCTTGACGAAGAACGTGCCGATGATCGAAGTGATGATGCAGGCGCCGCAGATGGCGAGTGGGTAGAGCATCACGTTGGACAGAACTTCAGTGCCGCCAAAGAAGATGGCACCGAGCACCATGGTAGCGACGACAGTCACCGCATAGGTTTCGAACAGGTCGGCGGCCATGCCGGCGCAATCGCCGACATTGTCGCCGACGTTGTCAGCGATGGTCGCCGGGTTGCGTGGGTCATCCTCGGGGATACCGGCTTCGACCTTGCCGACGAGATCGCCGCCAACATCCGCACCCTTGGTGAAGATACCGCCGCCGAGACGCGCGAAGATCGAAATCAGCGAGGCGCCGAAGCCGAGAGCCACCAGCGAGTCGATGACGACACGGTCCGCAGGCGCATGGCCCATTGGACCGGTCAAAACGAGGTAATAGACGGAGACGCCAAGCAGCGCGAGGCCCGCCACCAGCATGCCGGTAATGGCGCCGGCCTTGAAGGCGACGTCGAGGCCTGCAGCGAGACTGTTGGAAGCGGCCTGTGCGGTGCGCACATTGGCCCGGACCGAAACATGCATGCCGATGAAGCCGGCTGCACCCGAAAGCACGGCTCCAATCAAAAAGCCGATCGCCGCGGTTGCGGAAAGCAGCCACCAAGCGAGCAGGAACACTACGACGCCGACGATGGCGATGGTGGTGTATTGGCGGGCCAGATATGCCTGCGCACCTTCTCGGATGGCGGCGGAGATTTCCTGCATGCGCGCATTGCCCTGGTCGGCCGCGAGAACCGACTGAGTCGCCCATATGGCGTAAAGGACAGATAGCAGGCCGCAGGCGATGACGACGTAAAGCATTGTCATTGCCAATTTCTCTTCCCTGATTGTGCCCGGAATTCCCCTCCCCGGGCTAGTGAACGAGACCGGCAGCCTCTACGCGGTTTCCGGCCCCGCACGGACAATCCGAAACAGGGCAACTCACGTCAAGATATCGCTAAGGTTTTTCTCGGCTTTCGCCGCCTCGTTGATGAACACAGTCGATCTTTTGGATCAGGCCAGATCGTGATCCGGCTGATTGACGAAGATCAGTACCGCCAGCATCGTCATGTAGAATTTGAACGCAGCTTCCTGTCCGTTCCAGGTGCTTGACTGCCACATGGCGAACCATTCGCCGCCGACGACCATGAAGCCGAGGAACCAGACCAGGAAACCCATGGTCGCGCCGATGACAACGAAGCCCTTGGCGTCGTCGAACTGCCTGCCCGAACCCTTGCGCGCCTGCCAGAGCTTCAGCGCCGCGATCAGGAACAGCACGCAGGTCAGCGCTTCGCCGCAGATGATCAGCCAATAGCCAATGCTCCATAGCGTCGGATTGGTGATCGAGCGATACATCAGCGCATTGCCGGGGAAAGTGGTGTCCATGCTCAACACGTGCTGGACGAAGGCGAAGTTGGAGCCGTAGTCGGTGATATTGCCGAACGCCACAAGAAAGGCGAAAGCTGCGAGACAAAGACACATCACGATCTTAGAGAGGCGCCAAACCATGGCAAAAACTCCTTCAAATGACAGACCGGGGCATCAGCCAGATCAATCACCGAGTCTCGGCAACAGCGCAACAGGCCAGAAGATTGATGTCGCGCTGACAGGCTCCGCCAGAATCCATGCCGGCAAGGTCGGGCTAGACGGAGTGCTCAATACGCTGAAGCTTTCGCCCGAATGCCACACGGGCGATGTTGTGACCGTGTCGGCAGGGGGCGACGTTCACAATTTTGCCGTGCTGCGCCGCCGCTGGATTGTCGATGCAACCAGCAACCGGCTCGAGATCACGCTCGATTACCCCGTGCGTGGCCGGTAGGGCTTTGGACGTTGCAAACGGAAGTGGAGCCCGAAATCGAAGGCATGCGCTACTGGCCGTGCCCCCTGTAAAAAGGTTGGCCCGTCCCCTGAAAGCGTGCCTGCTCTGTCCCCAGCCAATCCGATATCTGCTGGTCGGTCGGCCCCTTCAGGTCTGGCAGACTACCTCTGAACATCACCGTGTTGCCCAGCCTGGATGCCTTGAACTGCCGCGGCGTGAAATGTTCGCCGTGCTTGCCGATGTATCGTGCATGGCAGGCAAAACTTGAAACCCGGACTTCTCCGCGCTCAAGACAGGCGACCCAGCGTGCCGCATCTTGACTGGTTATCCCTGTTGCCCAACCTCTACCGGCATAGAATGCTTTTATCGCCGCATGATCGCGTTCGGAATAGTCGCAGGATTGCACCAAGGCGAGATACGCTTGGCGGAACGGCCGCTCGGCTAGCCACGCGCGACGGGTAGTCGCCGCGCCCCAATTCTCGTGCATGGGAATGAGATCGTGCCAGCGAGCTTGTTGCTCGGATTGGCTCGCCCACAGATTTCCATATGCCGACACATACCCAATCCTGTGATCCTGTTCAGCAATAGCCAGTAGTTGTTGGATCACCCCGAGATAGTTCGGCGAAAGGACGAGATCGTCTTCAAGAAACAAGGCCTTTTCGGCGCCGCGGGCTTCAAACAGGTGGCGCTCGGCGCGCTCATAGTTCAGCGCAATCCCGAGATTTTCCGGAGCTTGCCGAATCTCGCCCCATGGAATGATGCGTCGAAAGATCGAAATGCACCGTTCAATGTCCCGCGAATCTGCTTTTATACGGCGGCTCTTGGGGTTCCAGCTACCGTCCTGAAACAGAACCACATGATCCGTCTCGCCGATCTGGGAACGGAGGCTATTGAGCGTTCGACGCAGGTAGTGCGGCCTATCGAAAGACAGGATCGCAATCGGAAAGCCGATTGGTTCCTGGGGCCGTCGGGCCTCAGGCCAGCCGGCCAATCGCGCGAAAACGTCAAACCACCTCAAGCCGAGACGTCTCCATCCTTTACTCGCGGCAACAAACCCGATTGCGGCGGATTCTAGGCTGCCACCTGCCCCATGCGCTTCGCCGCCATGCGCTCCAATGCCGATAGCGCGTCGTAGATCAGCACGGCAAGGGCCGCGACGATCAGGCCGCCCTGCAGGACGAAGGCCAGGTTGTTGGATTGCAGTCCTGCAATGATGACCTCGCCGAGGGTCTTGGCGGCAACCGTCGAACCGATTGTTGCGGTGGCCAGGCTGATGACAACCGAGAGCCTGATGCCGGCGAGTATGACCGGCACGCTGAGTGGCAGTTCGACCTTGAGCAGGCGCTGCCAGCCGGTCATGCCGGCACCACGTGCGGCCTCGACGATGTTGGCCGGAGTGGTGGTGAGGCCCGTCAGGGTGTTCTCAAAGATCGGTAGCAGGCCGTAGAGGAACAGTGCGATCAGCGTCGGCTTCTCGCCAAAGCCGACGGCGGGAACGGCCAGCGCCAGCACCGCGACCGGCGGAAACGTCTGGCCAATGTTCACCAGGCTGCGTGACAAGGGCAGGAATTCGACGCCTACGGGCCGGGTTACCAGGATGGCGAGCGCAACCGCAACCACGATCGCAGCAGCGGTGGCGATCGCCACAGTGCGCAGATGCTGGATCGCCAGCGACATCAGGCTGCCCTGGTTGTAGATCGCCGGGGCGCCATTCTGCGTCAGTGGCTTGAGCAGCGGCTCGAACCACAGCGGATTGGTCAGGAACGCGATCAGCAACGCCAGCAAACACAGACGCAGCAGGAGCGGAATCCAGGCCTTCATTGAGGCCTCGCGGCGCGCTTCAGGAGGCCTTCGACGGTCACGCGGCCAAGGGCTGCACCGTCCTCGGACGTCACCGGCATCGCTGCCCGTCCCGACCACAACAGTTCGGCCAGCGCGTCGCGTTGGCTCGCGCCGGCACGGATTCCCTCGCCCGACGCCTGACCAGGCTCGACCGCATCACCGACCGCGCCAAGCGACAAAAGCTTGAACGGACGGTCGCTCGTGCCGATCAACGTTTCGACGAAATCGTTGGCAGGCCTGGCCAGGATTTCGGCCGGCGTAGCGTATTGGACGAGCCGGCCGGCATCCATCACCGCGATACGATGACCGAGATGAACCGCCTCCTCCATGTCATGGGTGACGAGGATGATGGTCGTGCCGAACCGTTTCTGGATCGCCAACAGGTCTTCCTGCGCCTTGGTGCGGATGATCGGGTCGAGCGCACCGAAGGGCTCGTCCATCAACAGCACGTTGGGCTCGGCGGCGAGAGCCCGGGCGACGCCGACGCGCTGCTGCTGGCCGCCCGACAATTCGTGCGGATAGCGTGGGCCGAAGGCGGCAGGGTCGAGCTGGAGCAGTGACAACAACTCGTCGACACGAGCCTTGATGCGCGCGGCATCCCAGCCGAGCAGCGAAGGAACGGTGGCGATGTTCTGCGCCACCGTGCGGTGCGGAAACAGGCCATTGCCCTGGATGGCGTAGCCGATGCTGCGGCGAAGCTCGTGGCCGGGCACCGAGCGGTTGTCCGTGCCGTCGAGCTTGATCGTGCCGGAAGTCGGCTCGACCAGGCGGTTGATCATGCGCAACAGCGTCGTCTTGCCAGAACCGGAGGTGCCGACGATCACGGTGACCGTGCGTGGCTCGATGACCATGGATACGTCGTCGACAACTGTCGTTTCGCCGTAACGCTTGGTGATGTGTTCGATTTCGATCATGCAGCGGCCACTTCAGTGGATTTGCGGGTCGCGATGTATTCGACCACCGCGTCGAGGATGATGGCTGCGGCAAAGGCCAGCGCCACAGTTGGGACCGCGCCGAGCAGGACGAGGTCCATTGCCGTCTGGCCGACACCTTGGAAGACAAAGACGCCGAAGCCGCCGCCGCCGATCAGCGCGGCAATAGTCGCAAGGCCGATGTTCTGGACCAGAACGATGCGGATTCCGGTGAGGATGACCGGAAACGCAAGCGGGAATTCGACATTTTTGAGCCGCTGCCACCCGGTCATGCCCATGCCGCGTGCCGCGTCGTTGGCTGCGCGCGGCACGCCGGCAAGGCCGACGACAGTGTTGGCGACCACCGGCAGCAGGGAATAGAGAAACAGCGCGACAAAGGCCGGTGCGGCGCCAATGCCACGAATGCCAAGCGCAGAGGCACCGGGAATGTTGGCCGCGACCCAGCCGAGCGGCGCGATCATGATGCCGAATAGCGCGATGGAGGGGATCGTCTGGATGATGTTGAGCACATTGAGCACCCCTGCCCGCAGCGCCTCGACTCGGTGACAAAGGATACCGAGCGGCAGGCCGACAAGAACCGCAGCAACCAGCGAGCCGAGCGCGAGTTCGACATGGCGCCTCGCCTCGTTCCAGAAACTGTCGGCGCGGTTGGCGTATTCCTTGAGGATCGACAGACTGTCCCAGGCACCGGAAGCGAGCAGCAGCCAGATCGCTGCCGCAGCTGTGCCGAGCGCGACGACACGCCCAACCGGCGACAACTGCAGCCGGGTCAGGACATCGGCAAGCAGCAGGGTGAAGGCAAAGATCAAAACCCAGAAGCCGGAGGCCGGCGATACACGGGCGAAGGTGTTGCCTTCTGGGGTCAGATGGCTACCGGCAACACCGATGAGCAGTGCCAGCGAAAGAAGCGCCACGACGCTGGCACCAAGTCGTACAACCAGCGGCGTCTTGAACAGGGCAACGAGACCCGCGGCAAGTAGAACGGCGAGAAGAACCAGCCCCAGTGGCTGCGGCAAGGCCTCAAGTATCGAACGTGGCTCACCGGCAACGATGCGATTGGCGCGAAAAGTGGCGAATGGCGCCACGAAGGCGCCATAGGCGGTGATCGCGGCGATCACCACGCCCAGCTTGTCGAACCTGATGCTCACGACTGCGACGCGTCCCCGGTTCCGTCGGCGCGCCCCTGACGAGGCGCGCCTGCGAAGCTTACTTCAGAAAGCCGTTCTTCTTCAGGAAATCTTCGGCAACGGCCTTGGCCGGCTCGCCGCCGACCTGAACGCGGCCGTTGAGCTCCTGCAGCGTGACGAGATCGAGCTTTTCGAACACCGGCTTGAGCAGGGTCTCGATCTCCGGGTGCTGCTTGAGCACGGCTTCGCGAATGATCGGCGCCGGCTGATAGACCGGCTGCACGCCCTTGTCGTCGCTGAGAACGACCAGGCCAGACGGGGCGATACCGCCGTCGGTGCCGTAGACCATGGCGGCATTGGCGCCGTTGGTCTGGTTGGCGGCAGCGCCAATGGTGGCAGCGGTGTCACCGCCCGAAAGCGTAATCAGCTGCTCGGGCTTGAGAGTGAAACCGTAGGTCGTCTGGAAGGCAGGAAGGGCAGCAGCCGAGTTGACGAATTCGGACGACGCGGCCAGCACGACAGTGCCACCGCCGGCAACGTATTTGCCGAAATCGCTCAGCGTGGCGAGCTTGTTGGTCTCGGCCACATCCTTGCGCAGCGCGATCGCCCAGGTGTTGTTGGCCGGCGACGGCGACAGCCAGACGATCTTGTTGGCGTCGTAGTCGAGCTTCTTGGCGGTCTCGAACCCCTTGGCGGCGTCCTTCCAGAGCGGATCATCGGCCTTTTCGAAGAAGAAGCCGGCGTTGCCGGTGTATTCGGGATAGATGTCGATCTCGCCGGCGGTAATCGCCTTGCGCACGACGGGCGTCGCACCAAGCTGCATGCGGTCTGTCGTGGCGATGTTGTTGGCATCGAGCACGGCCTTGATGATGTTGCCGAGCACGCCACCTTCGGTGTCGATCTTGGAAGACACCACCACTTGCGCGCTTGCGGCGCCGGTGGCGAGGCCGAGCGCAATGATCGCTGCGGCGATTGTTCTGGTTTGACGCATAGTGAAGCCCCTTCTCGTTTCCGGAATTCGGTGCCGCATATGAGCATGGCGGCCAGCTTCCGTCGGGGCATACGGTTTCACAATGCGCCCGGCATGCGCAATATTTTTTTGTAGTTCGAAGAAATCGGCAGCCGTGATTGCCGACATCCTCCTGTCAGATGGTTTGGCGCCGGCGTGTCAGTGACAGAGTCGCAAGCGCCCCCAGGCTGACCGCGCAGACCGGGAAGACGATCCAGTTGAGCATTTCCCAGCCATAGGCGTTGTAGACCGCACCGGACATCAGCGAGGCGAAGGCGACAGCACCGAACAGGACGAAGTCATGGAAGCCCTGGACCTTGCCTTTTTCCGACGGGCGATAGGTGTCGGCGACAATCGCGGTCGAGCCGATGAAGCCGAAATTCCAGCCAAGGCCAAGCAGGATCAACGCTGTCCAGAATTGCCACAACTCTATGCCCGAAAGAGCAACGACGGCGCAGCAGATCAACAGCAACAGGCCAAGAGCCACGATGCGTTCCGCACCGAAGCGCTGGATCAGCCGGCCCGTGAAAAAGCTCGGGCCGAACATCGCCATGACATGCCAGGAAATGCCGAGCGTGGCTTCGTCGGGCGAGAAGCCACAGCCCACCATGGCCAGCGGCGCTCCGGTCATGACAAAGCTCATCAGCGTGTAGGTGCCGACACCGCAGATCAACGCTGCGGCGAAACGCGGCTGGCTGACGATCTCCATCAGCGGACGCGCGTCGGCCTGGTCGACGGCTGCAACGGCACCGGCGCTTGCCTTGACGCGCAGAAAAGCGAGGATCACGGCGCCGACGGCCGAAAGCCCGATGATCGAGGCAAAGGAGCCGGCGAACATGATGGGGGCGAACAGTTCGCGGGTGAAGATGACGATCTGTGGCCCCAGGATGGCGGTGATGATGCCACCGGCAAGCACAAAGGAAATGGCATTCGCCTTGAATTCAGGCGGCGCATTGTCGGCGGCGGCAAAGCGGAACTGCTGCACGAACGCGTTGCCGACGCCGATGACCAGCAGGCCGAAGGCAAACAGCCAGAACTCGGAGCGGAACAGGGCAAGCGTCGCGATCGCGCCACCGGCCGCGGTGACGGCCGTTCCGAACATGAAGCCGCCACGCTGGCCGAGGCCGCGAATGATCGCAGCCGCAGGCAGCGCGCCGAGCGCCATGCCGACGCTGAAACCGGTGACAGGTGCTGTCGCCAGCGACTTGTCGGTATCGAGCAGATAGAACCCGGCGAGCCCGCCGATGGACAGGGCTATCGGGGCAGCGGAACCGATAATGGCTTGCGATGCGGCGAGAATATAAGCTGTTCGCCGCGCTTCGCGTTCGCCACCGGTCATAGTGCGTCCTTGCCCTTACCTTCGCCGCGCAGCTTGCGGGAGACACGGTCGAGTACTGCGTTGACGAGCTTGGGCTCGTCGTCGGCATAAAAAGCCTTGGCGATGTCGACATATTCCGAAACGATCACCGCCACGGGAACATCCTGGCGCTTCATCAGCTCATAGACGCCGGCACGCAGGATGGCGCGCAGCGTCGAATCGAGCCGCGACAGCGGCCAGTCTTCGGTCAAAGCCTCGCGGATGACGGGATCGACAAACTTCTGGTTCTCTACGACGCCGGCAAGAATGGCCCGAAACCACTGGGCGTCGGCCTCGCGGTAGAGCGCGCCGTCGACTTCCTTGCCAAGGCGAAACGCCTCGTACTCAGCGGTGATTTCGAGCAGGCCGCTGCCGGCCACGTCCATCTGGTAGAGCGCCTGGACGGCGGCCAGACGGGCGGCGCCGCGCTTGTTGGCATGGCGGACGGGCGGCTGGCCGTTGTCTTCAGGAGGCGTCACGAGCGTGCTGCTCCAAGTTTTTCGCGTATGGCAATCATAGTAAGGGCTGCACGCGCGGCAAAGCCACCCTTGTCGCCTTCGCTGCGGCGGGCGCGGGCCCAAGCCTGATCGTCGTTTTCGACGGTCAGGATGCCATTGCCTACCGCGATCGATTCCGCGACCGACAGATCCATCAGCGCGCGGCAGGATTCATTGGCGACGATATCGAAGTGATAGGTCTCGCCGCGGATGACGGTGCCGAGCGCGACGTAACCGTCATATTCGGTGCCCTCGTCGTCGGCTGCATCGAGCGCAAACGAGATCACGGCCGGGATTTCGAGCGCACCGGGGACTGTCACCACATCATAGGATGCGCCGGCCGCGTCCAGGGCAGCCTTGGCGCCGTCCAGCAGCGCGTCCGAAAGGTCGTCGTAGAAGCGCGCCTCGACGATGAGGAGCTTCAGTTTCTTGTCGTTGGCCATGTAAAATCTCCGGCAGGAGCGGCTGACTTAGGCCGAACCGGGTGAGTTCGCAAGCGAAGTGTTAAGCACTGTGGCAGGAAACCGCTGTCCAAACGACCGGCGGTTGGTGCCTCGCCTCAGAGCCCTTCCCTGGCCGCTTCGGCAAGGCGCGCCGCATAACGCGCCATGGTATCAATCTCGAGATTGACCCGGTCGCCGACCTTGCGCTCGCCCCAGGTCGTCACCTGCAGCGAATGATGGATCAGCAGCACGTCGAAGCGCGTACCTTCGACCTTGTTGACGGTCAGCGACGTACCATCGAGTGCAACCGAGCCCTTGGGCGCGATGAACCTGGCCAGTTCGCGCGGTGCCTCGAGGCGGAAGCGTACCGCCTCGCCCTCGTCCTCGCGCGCGACGATCTCGGCCATGCCGTCGACATGGCCGGAAACGATGTGGCCGCCGAGCTCATCACCGATCTTGAGTGCGCGCTCCAGGTTGATCTTCTGCCCAGCCTTCCAGCCGCTCGCCGTGGTGAGGCGCAGTGCCTCTTCCCAGGCCTCGACCTCGAACCAGCGCGCGTTGGATGTTGCTTCCGGTAGCGTGACCACAGTCAGGCAGACGCCGGAACAGGAAATCGAGGCACCGACATCGATGGTCTTGGGGTCGTAGGCGGTCTCGATGCGCAGGCGCACGCCCTGGTCGAGCTGTGTTGCAGACGCGACTGTGGCCACGTCGGTAACGATCCCGGTAAACATCAGATTTCCCTTATCCACTCAGCAAAGCTGTCCTCACCGAAGCGCGCTTCGCGCACCAGTTCGAACCCTGCAGGTATATGGTCGCGGCCAATGGGGGCTGCAATACCGTCGGCGCCGATGGCCTCGGGGCCGTAGAACAGTGCGATGCGGTCGACCAGCCCCTCGTCGAGGAAGGCACGAGCCGTGTCGGCGCCGCCTTCGACGATGATGCGCGACATGCCCTGGTTGCCCAGATCCTCGAGCAACTCGGGAAGTGCCACGCGGCCATCGTAGGTCTCGGTGGCCAGGAATTTCACGCCGGCACGCTCCAACTCCGCCCTTTTGGCGGCGTGGCCCTCCGAACAGGCGGCGACCAGCATCGGCACGTCACCAGCCGAGCGCGCAAGCTTCGAGGTCGCCGGCAAGCGAGCGAGCCTGTCGAGTACGATACGCGCCGGCGAACGCGTCCGGAGCCCGGGCAAGCGTACAGTCAATTCAGGATCGTCGGCGATGGCGGTGCCGATGCCGATCAGGATGGCATCGCATTCGGCGCGCATGACATGGACCTGGCGGCGGGCGATCTCGCCGGTGATGCCGATCTGCCCCTCGCCGCGGCGGCCGATCATGCCGTCGGCGGAAAGCGCAAGTTTCAGAATCACTTCCGGGCGCTTTCTCATCGAGCGATTCATGTAGCCGGCGAGCTGATCGGCGGCCTCGCGGGCAAGCACGCCCTCCTTGACCTCGATGCCGGCACCGCGAAGGATCGCGTAGCCCTTGCCGGAAACACGCGGATCCGGATCGCTGGCTGCTCCGACAACGCGCGTTATGCCGGCGGTGACCAGAGCATTGGCGCAAGGCGGGGTGCGGCCGTGATGGGCGCAAGGTTCGAGCGTGACATAGGCGGTGGCACCGCGCGCCAGTTCCCCCGCCTCCGCAAGCGCTTCTGCCTCCGCATGCGGCCGCCCGCCAATGGCGGTGACGCCGCGGCCGACGATGACAGGTCCATTGCCGTCGTCGCGGACGATGAGCGTGCCCACTGCCGGATTGGTAGAGGTCAGTCCGAGATGCTTGCGCGACAGCCTGAGTGCAGCTGCCATGTAGCGGCGATCAATCCCGTCCTGCTCGGATGCACTGCTGCTGGCCATCGTTCAACCGGCGTCCTCGTCGCCCTTGAGTTCCCCCAGCACGTCATGGAAATCCTTGGCCTCACGGAAATTGCGATAGACCGAGGCGAAGCGCACATAAGCGACGTCGTCGAGAGTCTTCAGCGCCTCCATCACGAGACGGCCGATTTCGCCGGAAGGAACCTCGGTTTCTCCGGAGCTTTCGAGCTGGCGGACGATGCCGGTTACGGCGCGCTCGATGCGTTCGGGGTCGACATTGCGCTTGCGCACGGCGATCTCGACCGACCGGGCAAGCTTGTCACGGTCGAACGGCACCTTGCGGCCAGTCTTCTTGAGCACGACGAGGTCGCGCAACTGCACTCGCTCGAAGGTGGTGAAGCGGCCGCCGCAAACCGGGCAGATGCGACGCCTGCGGATCGCGGCACCATCCTCGGCGGGACGGGAGTCCTTCACTTGCGTGTCTTCAGACTGGCAATAGGGGCAACGCATCGTTCAGCCTTGTCATTCGAATCCTCGACCGGGAAAGGCTTAATGCATCATCCCGGAAAGCAGAAGCCCCATGCCGGGGTGTCCGGCACGGGGCTTCCAATTGTGAAGGCTCTTTATGGCCTCGACTTAGCCGAGATAAGGATAGAGCGGGAAGCGTTCAGTGAGGCTGACGACCTTCTGCTTGACCGCTGCCTCTACGGCGGCGTTACCTTCATCCGAATTGGCGACCTTCAAGCCGTCGAGCACTTCGGTGATCAGCTGGCCGATCTCGCGGAACTCGGCCTCGCCGAAGCCGCGGGTGGTGCCCGCCGGCGTGCCGAGGCGGACGCCCGAGGTGACGAAGGGCTTTTCCGGATCAAACGGAATGCCGTTCTTGTTGCAGGTGATGTTGGCGCGGCCCAGAGCTGCCTCGGCGCGCTTGCCGGTGGCGTTCTTGGGACGCAGGTCGACCAGCATCAAATGGTTGTCGGTGCCGCCCGAAACGATGTCGAGGCCGGTGTCCTTGAGGCTCGCGGCCAGCGCCTTGGCGTTGGCGACGACATTTGCCGCGTAGGTCTTGAACTCGGGCTTCAGCGCCTCGCCGAAGGCAACGGCCTTGGCGGCGATGACATGCATCAGCGGGCCGCCCTGCAGGCCGGGGAACACGGCCGAGTTCATCTTCTTGGCGATGTCCTCGTCATTGGTCAGGATCATGCCGCCGCGCGGGCCGCGCAGCGACTTGTGGGTGGTGGTGGTAACGACATGGGCATGCGGCAGCGGCGACGGGTGCACGCCGCCGGCAACCAGGCCAGCGATATGGGCCATGTCGACCATCAGATAGGCGCCGACTTCATCGGCGATCTCGCGGAAACGCTTCCAGTCCCAGATGCGGGAATAGGCAGTGCCGCCGGCGAGGATCAGCTTCGGCTTGTTCTCGCGGGCAAGGCGCGCAACCTCGTCCATATCCAGCAGGTTGTCGTCCTTGCGCACGCCATAAGAGACGACCTTGAACCACTTGCCGGACATGTTGACCGGCGAACCGTGGGTCAGGTGACCGCCCGAATTCAGGTCGAGGCCCATGAAGGTGTCGCCCGGCTGCAGCAGCGCCAGGAACACAGCCTGGTTCATCTGGCTGCCCGAGTTCGGCTGGACGTTGGCGAACTTGCAGTCAAACAGCTTCTTCGCACGCTCGATGGCGAGTTCCTCGGCAACGTCGACGAACTGGCAGCCGCCGTAATAGCGCTTGCCCGGATAACCCTCGGCGTACTTGTTGGTCATGATCGAGCCCTGCGCCTCGAGAACGGCGCGGGACACGATGTTTTCCGAGGCGATCAGCTCGATCTCATGGCGCTGGCGGCCAAGTTCATTGCGGATCGAGCCGAAGATTTCGGGATCGGCCTCCGAAAGCGGGGTTCCAAAGAAGGATTCGAGTTGTTTCGAAGCGGCCATAGCTGAAGATCCTTACAGTCCGGAGGGGCATCGGGGAGGTCCGGGGCGCCATTAACACACTTGCCCCAGCGTCGCCACGTTTGCCGCGCGAAATTTCGTGGTCGCTTTGCGCCAAAAGCCGGCTGCAACGAAAAAGGCCGCCCCAAAAGGACGGCCTTTTTGCAAGTCGCGGTAGCTCGTTCAGAGCGCCGAAGTGATCTGCAGTTCGTCGACGCCGTCGAGGCCATAGATGTCATCGCGGAACTGGACGACGCCATCGCCGGTCGACCATGCCGAGACATAGGTGAAATAGACCGGCACCGGATTGGTGACCGGGATCGGCGTGTTCTCGCCCGACTTGATGGTCTGCTCGAAATGCGAGCGGCTCCAGCCCGGCGTGTCGCGCAGGATCCATGTGACGAGGTCGCGCACGTTCTGGACGCGGACGCAGCCCGAGGAGTCGAAGCGCATCAGCTTGCCGAACAGGCTCTGCTGCGGCGTGTCGTGCATGTAGACGCCATCCGGGCTCGGGAAATTGATCTTGACCGAAGCCATGGCGTTGTTGGCGCCAGGGTCCTGGCGGAAGCGGTACTTCGCCGCCTCTTCCGTCGACCAGTCGACATTCATCGGATCGACCTCGCTGCCATCAGGCGCGAACAGGCGGATCTTGTTGTCGGTCAGATAGTTCGGATTCTTGCGCATCAGCGGGATGATGTCCTTGCGGACGATCGACACCGGTGCGTTCCAGTACGGGTTGACGACGATCTCGTTGATCTTCGAATTGACGATCGGCGACTGGCGGTCGACCTTGCCGACGATCGCAGTATGGCGCAGCACGACGCGGTCGTTCTCGACCGCTTCGACCTGGGCAGCCGGAATGTTGACGTTGACATAGCGCTGGCCGAGCGTGCCGGCCTGGGCCTGGATGCGGCCGAGGTTGGTCTCGAGCTGGCCAAGGCGGATCTGGGCGGAAATGTTCATCGCCGCGTAGGTGTACTGGCCCATCACGCCGTCGTCCGGCAGGCCGTGGCGTGCCTGGAAGCGCTTCAAGGCGGCATCGACGTAGGTATCGAACGAATCGGAAAGGCCTGCGCGTGGCGACAGGTCGCCTGAAACCATCAGACGCTTACGCAGGGCCTGGACATCGGGATCCTCGACGCCAAGCCTGAGCTTCTTCGTGGCCGGAACGATCGGCCAGCCGCCCTGGGCGACGATGTTCTGGTACTGGGCAATCGCCTGCTGGGTGAAGGCGGCGGTCTGCTGGGTGAACACCGGAAGCGTGCTGGCAACCTTGGCGCCCTGGCTGACGCGGGCATCGAACTGGTCATCCCAGTTGCCGCGGCGCGACGAGCCGAGAACTTCGCCGATCACGTCCTGAGCGCTGGCTGCGCCCGACAAGGCTGCCATGGCGATCGCGCCGGCACCGGTGAGAAAGAAACGGCGGTTCGTTTTCATGGACGTTCCAGACATATTCGCGCAACACAACCGGCAGGAAATCTCCCGCGACGATATGACGGCCATACTTAACAATTAGCCAACCATAACCCGGCATCACCAAGGCGCGAGACGCGACTTCATCGCACGGGTTGCTGACGGCCGAACAGGCAGATCTGGCACATCACAGCTTCCCGATAGTCATTTGAATATGGCGGCAACATGGCTGGGCCGCCTTCTATCGCTTGCCGCTGAGCTAAAAAAGGAAGAGCCGGTGCATTTCTGCAACCGGCTCTGCGACTGGGGGTCGTTCCTTTGGAAGGATGGGAATAGGGCAGTAAGGCAGAAGGGCAGTCAGAATGAAGCGTGCCACCGGGGGGCATGTTGACCCATTGCCCTGCTGCCTTACTGCCCTATTCCCCTTCCCTGCACACTTACATCCGGTAGGCGATGGTGTCGTTCCAGAAGCGGTCGAGACGCTGCAGGGCGCGGTTCATCTGCTTGAACTCGTCGGTGTTGATGCCGCCGACATGCTCGATCGAGCCGACATGGCGATCGTAGAGGCCAGCAACCACCTCGGCCACATCCTGGCCCTTGGGCGTCAGGCTGACGCGGACCGAGCGACGGTCGATGCGCGAGCGCTGGTGATTGATGAAACCGAGCTCGACCAACTTCTTGAGGTTGTAGGAGACGTTCGAGCCGAGATAGTAGCCGCGTGAGCGCAATTCGCCGGCGGTCAGTTCTGCATTGCCGATGTTGAAGAGCAGCAGAGCCTGGATCGCATTGATGTCGCTGCGGCCGTTGCGATCGAACTCATCCTTGATAACGTCAAGAAGACGGCGATGAAGTCTTTCAACAAGCTGCAGAGATTCCATGTAAAGCGAGCGGATCGCTTCGTTACGGTCCTCGGAAACCATGGCGGGCTTGGCCACCTGACGCGAATTGATCATTGTCTTTGCCTCTCTGTTTTCGCCTGGTGACTTTTTTGTTTGATGTCACCTTGATCGCGAACTTATCGAATACCCATAAAATTCGACTTAAACGTCAGGCTTAACAAGGGCTTACCGACCACTGGTTTCGAAAGAGGGTTAATGAACCCCCTTCCGAGTAAGAATAATTAACCTTGTATTTTACGGGATGGCCGCCAACGCGCTGAAAGCGTTGGCTAGTGCGCGGCGCGGCGCCTTTTCAGGTGCAGGACAATGCGGAAGGCCGCGTAGATCAATGCCACCACGATGTGGGAGACAATGATCAGCGGCCGGCTTCCGAACAGTTCGGGGAAGCCGGCATACATGACGATTTCGGTTACGGCGCAAATGAACCAGATGACCGGCCCCCAGGATGACAACATCCACAGGCCGATGGCGGCAAAGGGGAAGAACACCGAAAGCGTCACCGCCGCGACCTGCCAATGGATCGGCATCAGGTCGAAGCGCCAGAGCGAGCCGTCATAGAGACCGATGAGACGAACCCAGTAGAGGATGCCGAACAGCAAGCAGTAGGCAGCCACCACGCGCAGGAACAAGGCGAAGGCGTTCTCTATCGCCGAGGGGTGCATCTCGCGCAGGCGGCTTGCGCTGTCGATCACAGGGCGAGTTCCCTGTCGCCGAGCGTTTCGAAATAGCGATCAATGTCGAGGGGATCGACATCCTCAAGTCGGGCCGGCCGCCATTGCGGCACCGAACCCTTGTCAATGAGCACGGCGCGGATGCCTTCATAGAAGTCGCGGCCGGCCAGCATGCGGTTGAGGATGCGGAATTCCATCCGCATGCAGTCTTCCATTGACATGGTCAGGCCCGCCCTCACCTGCCGGAACGCGACCGACAAGCTCGTGGGCGAACGCTGCAGGATGGTCGCAAGCGTCTTCTGGGCGAACTCGCTCGAATCCGTTTCCAGGCTGGCAATGATGTCAGACAGCGTCGGCGCGGAGAAATGCCTGGCGATCGCCTCAAGCGTTTCGCGCTCGGTCTCGCGCTTGGCCGGGCGGAAGAAGTTGCGCAGCATCGCCTCCGGCTCGCCGGTTTCGCACAGGCGCTCCAGCAGCCCGATCTGGCCGTCAGCAGAAATCGTGTGTGTCGCAAGGCCCGACCACAACGCGTCGCCATAACGGATCCGGTTGCCGGTCAGCGCCAGATACATGCCAAAATGGCCGCCGAGGTCGGGCAGCAAATGGCTGCCGCCAACGTCGGGGAAGAAGCCGATGCCGACTTCCGGCATGGCGAATTGCGCATTCTCGGTCATCACCCGGTGCGAACCATGAAAGGAGATGCCGACGCCACCGCCCATGACGATGCCATCGATGAGCGAGATGTATGGCTTGGGATAGCGCTGGATCTGGGTATTGAGGCGGTATTCATCGGCGAAAAAGTCGACCGGAGCATTTCCGGCGAGGCCGGCGTGATAGACCTGCAGGATATCGCCGCCGGCACAAAATGCCCTGCCCTCGGCCTTGACGACGACAATTGCGACGTTGGGGTCAACCTGCCATGCGGTGAGTGCTCTGGACAGTGCCAGGACCATCTTGTGGGTCAGCGCGTTCAGCGCCTGCGGCCGCGTCAGGGTGACGATGCCTGCGGCTCCGGAGCGCTCGAAGCGGATTTCGTCGTCGCCGCCAAAGTCCATGTCCACTGGAATCCCTCGCATTCAGGCTGAGTGTGCAGAGCTAATGTGGAGCGCATGGGTGCGTCAATGCCGCAGGTCCCATCCTGCATCTTGGTCTTGGGCAAACCGGCATGCTAAAAACTGCACAATTGCCGGAGAATGCCGATGAACAAGTTCACCCCAGCCAAGCCAGCAGGCGCACGCAGCGTCGACGAGATCACCGGCAGCCGCCGCCTGCGCCGCATGCGCAAGGCCGACTGGTCGCGCCGCCTCGTCCAGGAAAACCGCCTGACGGTGGACGACCTGATCTGGCCGATTTTCATCATCGACGGTGAGAACCGCAAGGAAGCCATCCCGGCGATGCCCGGCGTGTTCCGCATGTCGGTCGATCTCGCAGTCAAGGAAGCGGAACGGGCGGCAAAGCTCGGCATTCCGGCACTCGCCACCTTCCCCAATGTCGAGATGGGCCTGCGCGACCAGACGGGCGCGCATATCCTCGAGCCCGACAACATCATCAACCGTGCAACCCGCGCCATCAAGGCGGCAGTTCCAGAGATAGGCATCATCACAGACGTCGCGCTCGACCCGTTCACCAGCCACGGCCATGACGGCATTTTGCGCGACGGCATCATCGTCAATGACGAAACGGTAGCCCAGGTCGCAGCCGCAGCCGTGCTGCAGGCCGCGGCCGGCTCCGACATCATTGCGCCTTCCGACATGATGGACGGCCGCATCGGCGCTATCCGCGACGCGCTCGACGACAACGGCTTCCACGACGTAGCGATCATGTCTTACGCGACCAAGTTCGCTTCCGCCTTCTATGGCCCCTACCGCGAAGCCATCGGTACGCAGGGTCTGCTCAAGGGCGACAAGAAGACCTACTACATCGACCACGCCAATTCAGACGAGGCAGTGCGCGAGGCCGAGCAGGACCTCGCCGAGGGCGCGGACATGCTGATGGTCAAGCCCGGCCTGCCTTATCTCGACATCATCCGCCGGCTCAAGGACGAGTTCCGCGTGCCGACCTTCGCCTACCAGGTGTCGGGCGAATACTCGATGATCAAGGCAGCCGGCGCCAATGGCTGGATTGATGGCGAAAAGGCGATGCTGGAAAGCCTGCTCGCCTTCAAACGGGCCGGCTGCGACGGCATCCTGACCTACTTCGCGCCCGAAGTGGCTGAGATGCTGAAGGGCTGAGGCTGGGCCTGACCCGACAGGATTTGTCACAGCTAGCGCCGGGATTCTTGAATCCGGCGCTGCAATTCCCATTTGTTTTGCTGCGCGGGCAATCTCGTCCGCCAATAGAGGAAGCTATGACCGCACGCGTTCTGGACGGCGAAATCATCAACAGCAGGCTCGACGACAGCCGCGCCTATGACGGCGTACGCACCCGCCGCATCCTGGCGTTCCTGATCGACTATCTGATCGTCGGTCTTCTGATGATCCCCTTCGCCATCGTCATCTTGTTTCTCGGCATCCTGACCCTCGGCCTCGGCTGGATGCTGTTCGGCGTCCTGTTTCCAGCGGTTGCACTGCTCTACATCTGGATGACGCTGGGCGGACCAAACCAGGCAACGACCGGCATGCGCATGATGGGCATCCGGCTCGACCGGCTCGACGGCAGGCCGATCGATGGCCTCCTGGCGGTGGTTCACTCCGTCCTGTTCTGGGCCGGCAACGTCGTGCTGACGCCGCTTGTCCTCCTGGTTAGCCTGTTTTCAGACCGCAAGCGCACGCTGCATGACCTGCTGCTCGGCACCGTGGTCAGCCGCAGCGACAGCTAAAATTGCCATTCGGCGAGTCAAAACGGGCACTTGCGCCAAAATGTGAAGGCAAAGACTCTCCTTGCCTTCACATTCATGTTGAATTTTTCGCAGGCAGCGCCAAGCTAGGGAACATTGATTGGGAGTCTTCCTGACGCTCGATGACGCAGCATCCGACCCATTCTCCGCAATTCTTCCTGACGGCGCCGTCCCCCTGCCCCTATCTTGAGGGACAGTTCGAACGGAAAGTCTTCACCCACCTGGTCGGCGACAAGGCGCCGGAGATGAACGACCTGCTGACCCAGGGCGGCTTCCGGCGTTCGCAGAACATCGCCTATCGTCCGGCCTGTGAAACCTGCCGCGCTTGCGTTTCCGTTCGCATCCTGGCTCAGGAGTTCAAGGCAACGCGTAACATGCGCAGGGTGATCGAGCGCAATTCTGACCTCGTCGGAGCCATGCACAACGCCGAGCCCTCGACAGAGCAGTATTCGCTGTTCCGTTCCTATCTCGATGCCCGCCACCGCAAGGGCGGCATGTCCGACATGACCGTGCTCGACTACGCCATGATGGTCGAGGACACGCATGTCGTCACCAAAGTGATCGAATACCGTCGCCGCGGCCCAGACACGTTCATTACCGGCCAGGGCCAGGGCGAGTTGATGGCGGTGGCGCTGACCGACCAGATGTCGGACGGCCTGTCGATGGTCTATTCCTATTACAATCCGGAAATGGACGAACGGTCGCTTGGCACCTTCATGATCCTCGACCATATTGCCCGCGCGCGCGCCTTGGGCCTGCCCCACGTCTATCTTGGCTACTGGGTCAACGGTTCGCGCAAGATGAACTATAAGGTACGCTTCACACCTCAGGAGCATCTCGGCATGAAGGGCTGGGAACGTTTCGAAGGCGACATCTGAGCCCGTCCGGCCCGTTTTCCACGCTGCCGTCGACCATCTGGCAGGGAAATACGTGGCAAACACCCAATCGAACCACTCCAAGGGATTGTTGCTGACCGGCCTCGGTGGCTTGGCGCTGACCGTCGACATTCCGCTGATCAAGCTTGCGGATGGCAATCACTGGTCGATCCTGATGATGCGCAGCGGCGTGACATTCGTCGCGGCCATCATCATCTGGCTGGTCTGGCGCTCGTTCAGCCGCAACGCGCCGCAGCTCGTTCCCGGTCGCGCCGGGCTGGTGGTCGCCGGCCTCTATGGCCTCGGCTCGATCGCTTTCATTACGGCGGTCTACAACACCTCGACGGCCAACCTGGTGTTCATCCTGGCCTTCAACACAGTATTCGCCGCCGTACTGTCGTGGCTGTTCCTCAGGGAAAGGCCACGCCCCGCGACCATGCTTGCCATGCTGGCGATGGTCTGCGGCGTACTCATCATCGTCAGCAGTTCGATCGGAACCGGCCATCTGTTCGGTGATCTGATGGCGGTATGTTCGGCCTTCTGCATCGCATCGGCCATCACCATTTCACGCTCCAGCGACAAGGACATGGGCTTCACGGCCCTGGTCGGCGTACTCCTGCCAGGCCTGGTCGCGGCCGTCATGGTTGCCAAAACCGGCTTTCACGTCGAAGCGCCGTGGTGGATCATCTTCAACGGCGCGGTGATCATGCCGATCTCGTTCTTCTGCCTCGCCAACGGCCCGAAATACATCTCCGGGCCGGAAGTCGCGATGTTCTACCTGCTCGAGACAGTGCTGGCGCCGATCTGGGTATGGATGATCTTCGCCGAGGTTCCGACGCGCAACAGCCTGATCGGCGGCGCCATCCTCATCGTCACGCTTGTCGCCCACTCGGCCTGGCAGCTTTCCGAGGGCCGCAGGCGCAAGGCAAGCCTTGCAAGGCAGCCGGCGTAACCGCTGCCTTTGTCGCGACCGGGACCGGCTTGGCGGTTGCTCGCCCCTACCCGGCCTGCTTGGTCGGCACGTCGCTGCGGATGGCTTCGATGGTGCGCGGCGTGTCGCTCTCGGGCAGCGCATTGGCAGCCGCAAGCATCGCCGCCTCGTCGGTAAGCTCGATCTCGCGAATCCACTCACGCCAGATGGCGACCAACAGTGCCATCAGCACCGGTCCAATGAACAGGCCGAGCAGGCCCATTGTCTTGACGCCACCGATGAGACCGAAAAAGGTCGGCAGGAACGGGAGCTTGATTGGTCCGCCGACAAGCTTGGGGCGCAGCGTCTTGTCGACGATGAAGAGCTCTGTCGCGCCCCAGGTAAACAACACCGCGCCCGCAACCGGCGAGCCGCTGGCGACCAGATAGATCGACACCAGCGTGAAGCACAACGGCGCGCCGCCAGGGATCAGTGCCATGAAACCGGTGATCACGCCCAGCGTCACCGGCGACGGCACACCCGCGACCCAGTAGGCGACGCCGAGCACGACGCCCTCGCCGATGGCAATGACAGTCATGCCCATGACCGTGGCACTGATCGTTTTGGGTACCACGCGCGAGATCCGCTCCCAGCGCATCGGCAGGATACGCTCGCCGAGGCGGTCGAGTTGGGCAACGAAGGATTCGCCGTCGCGATAGGTGAAGAACAGGGCGATCAGCATGAACAGCAGCGTCAGAAGGATACCAAAGGCACTGCCGCCGAAGGCGAGCACGCCGCGGTAGATGCTGCCGATATTGGCGCCGCTGACGAGCTGGATCAGTTCGCCAATGGCGCCGGGATGGCCGACATTGCGCGTCCATTGCTCGTTCAGCCATTCGCCTGCGACTGGCAAATTGGTAATCCATCCTGGCGTCGCCGCGCCATGGCGATTGGTCTCCACCGCCCAGCCGACCCAATCGCGAATCTCATTGACGGCGTAGGTCGCAGCAAAAGAGATCGGCACGACAAGGAAGGCGACGATGAAAATCAACGCCAGCGTGGCGCCGATGGTCCTGTTGCCGTCAACCGCCGTCAAAAGCCGGCGATAGAGCGGCCAGCTGGCGAAGGCGATGACGAGTGCCGCCAGCACCGGCACCAGGAAGCCGTGGAAGAAATAGATGCCCGCCGCAACGATCAGCACCAGCAGCCAGCGCGCGGCCGAAAGCGGCGGCACCAAAGCGGCACGCATCGGCTGGGACGGACCGAACAGCCTCGGCTCTCGCTCCGGTTTGCGGGGATTGGTCACGTTCAAGAGCCTAAATCTCCTCGGCCCCGAAATGGACCCGCTTAAGCCCGGCGCTGACTTCAACGCAGGTGAGGAGATCATAGAGCCTAATCCAGTGCCGCGCACCAAAACTTTGCCGCGCTGCACTCGCTCAATGGCTCACCACGCCCCTAGCCGAAACGGCCGGTGCGAGGAAACCCCTTGGGCACCATGCGTCCCGCAGTAGCGCGCGTGCCAATCCATTCGAGCAGTTCCTCGCGCGACCGGGTGAAGGTGCGTTCGGCCGAATCCAGCCAGCTGAGCCCGCTCTCCATCGTGAACGTCTTCACGTCGAGCACGCCGCCGTCCTTGTACTTCTGCAGCCTGACGCCCTTGCCGCGCGTCATTTCAGGAATCTGCTCGAGCGGGAAGACGAGCATCTTGCGGTTCTCGCCGACGATGGCGAGATGATCACCCTGGAGCGTGATGCAGCGCTTGGCTTCATCAGGCGTCTTGATGTTCATCACCTGCTTGCCCTTGCGGGTATTGGCGACGACCTCTTCCTCGGGAACTGTGAAGCCGTTGCCTTCGTGGCTGACCAAAAGCAGCTTGCGTTTGGGCTCGTGGACGAAAGCGGTGACGATGTCCTGGTCGTTGTCCATGTCGACGATGATGCGGATCGGCTCGCCATGGCCGCGACCGCCCGGCAGCCGGTCGGCGCCGATGGTGTAGAACTTGCCGCCGGTGGTGAAGACCAGAATCTTGTCGGTTGTCTGGGCAGGGAAGGCGAGCTTGAGGCTGTCGCCTTCCTTGAACGTGAGTTGCGAGTAGTCGGCGAGATGCCCCTTCATCGCGCGCAGCCAGCCCTTCTCCGAGACGACGACCGTTACCGGCTCCTTCTCGATCATGGCGTGTGCGATATCGGTGAGGTCATGATCCGGCGCTTCGGCGAAGACTGTGCGGCGGCGGCCAAGCTTGGTGTCGGGACCGTAGTGCTTGCGCACCTCGCTCACTTCCCACTTGATGGTCGCCCACTGCTTGGCGTCCGACGCCAGCAACGATTCGATCTGCTTCTTTTCAGTGCTGAGCGCATCGAATTCCTTGCGGATTTCGAACTCCTCGAGCTTGCGCAGCGCCCTGAGGCGCATGTTGAGGATGGCTTCGGCCTGATTGTCCGTCAGATCCCATCGCGCCATCATCGTGCGCTTGGGTTCATCCTCCTCGCGGATGATGCGGATCACCTCGTCGATGTTGAGGTAGGCGATCAGGTAACCGGCAAGGATCTCAAGCCGCTTCTCGATCTCGCCGAGACGGAACTTCGAGCGGCGAACAAGCACCTCGCGGCGGTGGTCGAGCCATTCGCGCAGCACGCTCTTGAGCGACAGCACGTTCGGCACCTTGCCGCGCGACAGCACGTTCATGTTGAGCGGGAAACGGCTTTCAAGCTCGGTGAGCTTGAACAGCGATTCCATCAACAGGCCCGGATCGACGGTGCGGCTCTTCGGCACCAGAACCACGCGGATGTCTTCGGCCGACTCGTCGCGGATGTCCTCGAGCAGCGGCAGCTTGCGGGCCATCAACAGCTCGGCGATCTTTTCGATCAGCCGCGACTTCTGCACACCATAGGGAATCTCGGTGACAACGAGGTTCCAGGTACCCCTGCCCTGGTCTTCCTGCTGCCACATGGCGCGCATGCGGAAGCCGCCACGGCCTGTCTCGTAGGCGTTGACGATCGAGGCCCAGTCATCATCGACACTGCCGCCGGTGGGGAAATCGGGACCACGAACCTTGCAGCCGAAGCGCAGTTCGGGATCATCCTTGATGCGCTCCCACTCGCCGGGCGAGGTCATCAGGTCGGTGACCGCGGCATCCGGATTGTCGATAAGGTGAAGGGCAGCACTGCACAGCTCGGCGGCGTTGTGCGGTGGAATCGACGTCGCCATGCCGACAGCGATGCCGGACGAACCGTTGGCGAGCAGATTGGGGAACGCACCTGGCAGGACGACAGGCTCTTCGTCTTCCTCATTGTATGTCGGGCGGTAGTCGACGGCATCCTCGGTGATGCCTTCGAGCAGCGACACCGACACTTCGGTCATGCGCGCTTCGGTGTAACGCATGGCGGCGGCGCTATCGCCGTCGATATTGCCGAAATTGCCCTGCCCGTCGACGAGCGGGTAGCGAACCGAGAAATCCTGCGCGAGGCGCACCAGCGCATCATAGATCGACTGGTCGCCATGCGGGTGAAACTTACCCATGACCTCGCCGACGATACGGGCGCATTTGGCAAAACCCTGATCGGGGTTGAGCCTCAGCAGCCGCATGGCGTGCATGATGCGGCGATGGACCGGCTTCAGTCCGTCGCGTACGTCGGGCAATGCCCGGTGCATGATGGTCGACAGCGCATAGGCCAGATAACGCTCTTCGAGCGCCTTCTTCAGATCGACCGGTTCAATGTTGTCGCCGCTACCGTTTCCGGGCGGCAAAAGCCCTTTTCCCATGGGGTTGGACTAGCGGAACGGGCGATTCGCGACAAGGGCATTCGGCAAAAGCAAGGGCTACCCGGATCTCAGTGCGACAAATCTGCCCGCTCGCTAAAGTAGCAATCACGCGAGCAGTTGGTCATTCACCATTTTTGCGCGTGTTGCTCAGCAGTGATTGCCTTTTGGATCGAATTGCGGCCATTGTCGTCACGTCGCCTTCTTCCGGTCCAGTTCGTGGCTGACGTAAGGCTGAATCATTTCACAAGTCTCAGGGATCTATGATGACGCAACACCGCTCTGCATTCCGCAAGCTCGCACTCACGACCTTCCTGTTCTCGCTTCCGCTCAATGCAGCATTCGCCCAGGATGCCACTGCGGTCGCCGAGCGGCTCAAGTCAGTGCTCGCCGGCCAGAACCTGACGCTCGCCTGGACCAGCGTCACAGGCGATGCCTCGGAAGCCGTGCTCGAGGGAACGAGCATCCAGATGGCTGGCGAAGGCAAGCCGTTTTCCATCGGCAAGCTCACGCTCAGCGGCATCACCGAAGAGAATCGCGGCTTCAAGATCGAGACCATCACGACCGAGCCCTATAGCCTGAACGAAGGCCCGACCAAGGTCGAGGTCAGCCCGCTGACGCTCGGCAATGTCACGCTGCCGGCCTCCGACTCGACCGACCTGCTGGCATCGTTCCTGATGTACGAGACCGCGAATCTCGACAATGTCAGCGTCAAGATCGGCGACAAGCAGGCCTTCCAGATGACCAACTTCGCAGCCGAGGTGACCCCTCCGGCCGACGGCAACGCCATGGAGTTCACCGGCTCGGCCGAGAAGTTCACGGCTGACCTGACCCTGGTCGAAGACCCGCAGTCCAAGGCTGCCATCGAAGCGCTCGGCTATCAGAACATCTCGGGCGATTTCCAGATGGAAGGCACCTGGCAGCCGACCGACGGCCGCATGGCGCTGTCGAGCTACGACGTCACCGTCGACAACGCCGGCACGCTCGGCATGACCTTCGACCTCGGCGGCTACACCGTCGAATTCCTGAAGTCGGTGCAGGAACTGCAGAAGAAGATGGCAGCCCAACCGGAAGGCACTGACAACTCGGCCCAGGGCCTGGCCATGCTCGGCCTGATGCAGCAGCTGACCTTCAACGGCGCGACCGTCCGCTTCGACGACGATTCGGTGACCAACAAGGTGCTGGAATACCTCGCCAAGCAGCAGAACATGACGGCGAAGGACATCGCCAACCAGGCCAAGGCGATCGTGCCGTTCCTGATGATGGAACTGAACAATCCGGAACTGTCGACCCAGGTGACCACGGCTGTCACCGCCTATCTCGATGCTCCCAAGTCGATCGAGATCGCAGCCAAGCCGGCCTCGCCGGTTCCGTTCGCATTGCTCGCCGCCAGCGGCATGTCGAACCCCAAGGACCTGCCCAAGACGCTCGGCCTGACGGTCACGGCCAACCAGGACTGATCCTGGCGGCCACGTCCCGAAACGAAGCCCGGCAGCGATGCCGGGCTTTTTGTTGAGTCGAAAGAGTCGCTTGCGCGGACTGCTTAAGCTTCTTTCTTGGCCACCGCGACGCGCAGCGACAGCTCGCGCAGCTGCTGGGGCGTTGCTTCCGACGGCGCGTTCATCAGCAGATCCTGCGCCTGCTGGTTCATCGGGAACAGCGTCACTTCACGCAGGTTCTTGGCGCCGACAAGCAGCATGATCACGCGGTCGACGCCGGCAGCCATGCCGCCATGCGGCGGGGCGCCGTATTGGAAGGCACGGTAGAGGCCGCCGAACTGCTCCTCGACTTCCTCGCGCGACTTGCCGGTCAGCTCGAACGCCTTGACCATCAGTTCGGGCAGCTGGTTGCGGATCGAGCCGGAGGCGATTTCGAAGCCGTTGCAGACCATGTCGTACTGATAGGCCTTGATCGTCAGCGGGTCCTGGTTGTTCAGCGCATCCAGGCCGCCCTGCGGCATCGAGAACGGATTGTGGGCGAAGTCGATCTTCTTTTCTTCTTCCAGCCATTCGTAGAACGGGAAGTCGATGATCCAGCACAGCTCGAAGCGGTCGCGGTCGACGAGGTTGAGCTCCTCGCCGGCGCGGGTGCGGGCAGCACCGGCGAAAGAGACGAACTTCTTGGGGTCGCCGGCGACGAAGAAGGCGGCGTCGCCGTCCGACAGGCCAAGCTGCTGGCGTATCGCTTCGGTGCGCTCTTCACCGATGTTCTTGGCGATCGGACCAGCGCCTTCGAGCTTGTCGCCTTCCTTGCGCCAGAAGATGTAGCCGAGACCCGGCTGGCCCTCGCCCTGCGCCCAGGAATTCATGCGATCGCAAAATGCGCGGCTGCCACCGGTCTTGGCCGGGATTGCCCAGACCTCGACCTTGGGGTTGGCAGCGATCATGCCCGCGAACACCTTGAAGCCCGAACCATCGAAATGCTCGGTGACAGGCTGGATCTCGATCGGGTTGCGCAGGTCGGGCTTGTCGGTGCCGTAGGTGCGCAGCGCCGTGTCATAAGGAATACGGCGGAACTGCTGGGTGACCGGCTTGCCGTCGGCAAACTTCTCGAACACGCCGCGCATCACCGGCTCCATCGTGTTCCAGACGTCTTCCTGGGTCACGAAGCTCATTTCGAGGTCGAGCTGGTAGAATTCGCCCGGCAGGCGGTCGGCGCGCGGGTCCTCGTCGCGGAAGCAGGGCGCGATCTGGAAGTAGCGGTCGAAGCCTGCAACCATCAACAGCTGCTTGTACTGCTGGGGCGCCTGCGGCAGCGCGAAGAACTTGCCCGGATGGATACGCGACGGCACCAGGAAGTCGCGCGCGCCTTCCGGCGACGACGCCGTCAGGATCGGCGTCGAATATTCGGTGAAGCCCTCGCCCGTCATGCGGCTGCGCATTTCGGCGATGATCTTGGTGCGCGCAACGATGTTCTTGTGCAGCGTTTCGCGGCGCAGATCGAGGAAACGGTACTTGAGGCGGATGTCCTCGGGATACTCCGGCTCGCCGAACACCGGCAGCGGCAACTCCTTGGAGACGGACAGAACCTCGATTTCCTTGGCAAAGACTTCGATCTCGCCGGTCGGCAGGTTGCCGTTGACGGACTCGGCCATACGCGCCTTGACCTCGCCGTCGACGCGGATGACCCACTCGCCACGCACGGTCTCGGCGACCTTGAAGGCAGGCGAGTCGGGATCAGCGACGATCTGGGTCAGGCCATAGTGATCGCGCATGTCGATGAACAGCAGGCCGCCGTGATCTCGCACGCGATGCACCCAGCCGGACAGGCGAACGGCTGAGCCGACGTCGGATTTCCTCAATTGAGCGCAGGTGTGGCTGCGGTAACGATGCATGGCAATATTCCGGTTCGGGCTGTTGTCAAAAAGGCGCCGGAGCGTCCGATGCGCCCGGGCCGAAATTTGGCGCGAAAAGCGCATGGGTACCCGGTTTTGTCAAGGTAAAGCCACTTCGGGCCGATCGCTGGTCGCCCTAAAAGCGCTTCTTCAGCCATACCCTGGAGTGCCCGGCCGGATAATCGTCGATGCGGCCGAACTCTTCGTATCCCAGCCGCTTGTAATACTCCGGAGCCTGGAAGGTGTACGAATCGAGATGAACACCGATGCAGCCGCGCTGCCGTGCCGTTTCCTCAGCCTGCCCGAGCAATCGCTGGCCAAGCCCCTCGCCGCGATGAGCGCGGCTGACCCAGAGCCATTCGACAAACAGCCATGTGTACTCGGACGACCCCTTGAGACCGCCTGCAACCGCGCCATTATCACTGCGAGCCACAATCCAGAGATCCTGGTCGTTGTGGGGACCTCCCGCATCGTAGTTGTAGGCGTTCAGCCCGTCGCCGATGAACCTGGCTGTCTCGTCGTCAATGCTGGTGCTCACGGTCAATGTCGTCATCGCGGCCTCGTTCGTCCCTGGCGGTCCCGTGGGCGGCCATAGGCCGCGCGCGCACGCTAACCGCCTCCGTGGCGACAACGTTGGCGCAGTCGACGGAATATGTCGCACCAGCGGCTGACTGCCATTGACCGATCGGGCAAACTGTAGCCACCTCAGCTTTTGTATCGCGTGCCTGATGTCCTCCATACGTCCCCTCATCCCGCTCCTGATCACCGCCGGCATCCTGCTCGGCGGCAACGGCCTGCAAAGCACCTTGATTGCGCTGCGCGGCGCGCAGGAGGGCTTTCCGGCGTCGACCATCGGGTTGATGGGCACGGCCTATTTCATGGGCTTCCTGCTCGGTTGCCTTTTCATCTCGCGCATCATGAAGGCCGTCGGCCACGTCCGGGCTTTCGCGGCACTCGCCGCCATTGCCGCCTCGGCAACGCTGACGCTGGTGCTCGTCATCGACCCGGTGATGTGGTCAGTGATCCGCTTTGCCACCGGCTTCTGCTTCGCCGGGCTGTTCACCGTGATGGAGAGCTGGCTCAATTCCGGCGTCTCCAACCATGACCGCGCCCGAATTCTGGCCATCTACCGCATCATCGACATCGGCTCGGTGACCGGTGCGCAGTTCATGATCCCGGTCTTCGGCGCGGGCGGGTTCACCATCTTCGCCATCATGTCGATAATGATAACGCTGTCGCTGGTGCCGGTCTCGCTTGGCGACCGTTCCAATCCGACGCCGCCGGAAGACGTCAAGCTCGACCTCAAGCGCGCCTGGCAGATCTCGCCGCTTGGCAGCATCGGCTGCATCTTCGTCGGCGTCACCAACAGCGCCTTTCGCACCTTGAGTCCGATCTATGCCGAGCAGATCGGCCTGTCGGTCACCGACGTCGTCACCTTCGTCAGCGTCGGCATCATCGGCGGCGCGCTCGTCCAGTATCCGCTCGGCTACATGTCCGACCTGTGGGATCGCCGTAAGGTGCTGCTCGTCACGACAGTCGGCGCGATGGCCTCAGCGTTGATGCTGGTGTTTCTCGCCGGCGAATCGCCATTGGCCAATTTCGTGTTTGTCTTCATCTTCGGCTCATTTGCCATGCCGCTCTATTCGCTGTCGGCGGCCCACGCCAATGACCGCGCCGAAAAGGGTGAGTTCGTGCTGATCAACGCCGCCTTGATGTTGTTCTACTCTGTCGGCGCCATCGCGGGGCCGTTGGTGGCCTCGATCGTGATGGAGCAGTTTGGCCCGCATTCACTGTTCAGCTTCAGTGCGGCCGTCTACCTCGTGTTCGTGGCGGTCATCATCTACCGCATGGGCTCGCGCTCGCCGGTTCCGGCCGGCCACCGCGGCCGTTTCATTGCTCTGCTGCGGACATCGCCCATTTTCGCCCGGCTTGCCGGCCGAAATGGTCCCTCCAACGGCACAGATGACGGCTAGACATCCCCATCAGACGTGCAAGTGCTTGACGAAAGGGCGCCCGGCTGAAATGGAAAGATAACGCGTTCTGATAAAAGCAATATTATGCATGTAATAACGACCCAGGACGAACTCGAAACCGTCGTTGCCGCTCTCGAAAAATCCAACTTCGTCACGGTAGACACCGAGTTCATTCGCGAAACCACTTTCTGGCCCGAGCTCTGCCTGATCCAGATGGCAGCACCCGGCGTTTCCGCGTTGGTCGATCCTCTGGCGCCAGGCCTCGATCTCAAGCCATTCTTTGCACTGATGGCCAACGAAGCGGTCACCAAGGTTTTCCATGCCGCCCGTCAGGACATCGAAATCGTCTTCCACCTTGGCGGGCTGATCCCGCATCCGGTGTTCGACACTCAGGTCGCGGCCATGGTCTGCGGTTTCGGCGACAGCGTCTCCTACGAGCAGATCGTCCAGAAGATCACCGGCGGGCGCATCGACAAGTCGTCGCGCTTCACCGACTGGCGCCACCGGCCGCTGTCGGAAAAGCAGCTCGATTACGCTCTCGCCGACGTCACCCACCTGATCGACGTCTATCAGCATCTCGTCGCCGAGCTTGAGCGCGAAGGTCGCGCGCACTGGCTCAACGAAGAGATGGAGGTGCTGACCTCACGCGAGACCTACGACCCACATCCCGAGGACGCCTGGAAGCGGCTCAAGATGCGGCTGCGCAAGCCGCAGGAGCTTGCCATCGTGCAGGCGGTGGCCGCCTGGCGCGAGCGCGAGGCGCGCGAACGCAACGTGCCACGCGGGCGCGTGCTCAAGGACGACGCGATCTACGAAGTCGCCCAGCAGGCGCCACGCGATGCAGTAGGCCTGTCACGGCTGCGCACCACGCCAAAGGGTTGGGAGCGGTCGTCATCCGCTACGGCGCTGCTAACTGTCGTCAACGCAGCGCTCGACATGCCGCGCGAGCAGATGCCCAAGCTGCCCAAGACATTTCAGCCGCCGGAAGGCTCGAGTGCTGCCTCCGAGTTGCTCAAGGTGCTTTTGCGCCTGGTATCGGAAAAAGAAGGCGTCGCGCCCAAGGTGCTGGCCTCTGGCGACGACATCGACCGCATCGCCGCCGAAGGCGAGGCCGCCGACGTCCCTGCCCTTCAGGGCTGGCGCCGATCGGTGTTCGGCGAAGCTGCGCTGAAACTCGTACGTGGCGAACTCGCCATACGCTTCGACAAGCGCAAGATCGCGGTGTTCGAGGTCGAGGCCTGAAGGGCACGGGCCTGATTGACCAGGCCCGCCCTTTGTTCGGCAGTTAGACCGCGCCTGCGAGATGCAGTGCAAACCAGATCCACAGTAGCGCCAGCAGCAGCGCGCCCAGAATGAAGGCCCTGCTGCGAAACTTGACCCTGTTGCTGGTCAGGTGAAACCAGGCGTGCGCATAGCGCGTGGTCACGAATAGCCACGCCAGCACGAGCGCGACGTAAGAAACGCCCGATGTCACATAGAGCGACAGGCAAACGGTGTAGAACAGCACCGGCAATTCGAACTGGTTGATGATGTTGTTAGCAGCGGTAACGCTGGATTCGGGCTCGGCTGTGCGCGTCTTGAACTGATTGACACGTGCTTCACCCGAGCGAACTGCATGCCTGCGTCGGGCTGAAAGTACGGCATAGACGATGTAGACCAGCAGGACCTGCGCAAGCAGGGGCCAAAAAATGGCGGCCTGGTTCATAAGCATTACCTCAAGCAAATCGATAAAATCACAAGATTATCCGCCACAACACTTCATTCTGATTAATGGAGAGTTTACTGGCGAGGGCGAGACTGGGCGTGAAGCATTGTCCCATGATCGGCCAAACATGATGCTGCCTGCAACCGCCAACTTCTCAACGACAAGCTGGCGCATGGTCTCCGACATGGCTGTGAAGCGCGGCAACCGGTCGCCGGTTTTCAGAATCGGGCTGGCCAGCGTCAGCGACAGCAACGCCGGAAAGATCAAGTCGAACGTCAGATAGTGCCAAACGAGAATGATCTCGGCGCCGAGGCGCCCGAGCGCGGCAACCCAGGCAAAACCCTCGCTCTAGGAGACCCCCTGGAAACGCAGATCGAGCGACGGCAAGCCGCCGCTCAGACTGCGGAAATAGAAGAACTCCGCTGCGTCATCACCGCGAATACCGCCGCGGTGGCGAAGCTCAGCGCGACGGCGTGACGCCGCAGCCGCACAATCGTCTGGCTTACATGCCGCCGGGATAGTTCGGGCTTTCGCGAGTGATGGTCACGTCATGGGCGTGGCTCTCGCGCAGGCCGGCATTGGAGATGCGCACGAAGGTGGCGCGCTCGCGGAAGTCCGCCAGGTTGCGACCGCCGACATAACCCATCGCGGCCTTCAGGCCACCCGCCAACTGGTGCAGGACGCCGCCAACAGGGCCCTTGTATGGCACCTGGCCCTCGATGCCCTCGGGCACCAGCTTGAGTGTGTCGCGAACCTCGGCCTGGAAGTAGCGGTCGGCCGAGCCGCGCGCCATCGCCCCGACCGAACCCATGCCGCGATAGGCTTTGAACGAGCGGCCCTGGTGCAGATAGACCTCGCCCGGGCTTTCCTCGGTGCCGGCAAGCAGCGAGCCGATCATCGCAGCGCCTGCGCCGGCGGCCAGCGCCTTGGCCAGATCGCCCGAATATTTGATGCCGCCGTCGGCAACGACCGTGACGCCGGACTTCTGGGCAGCCTCGACGGCCGACATGATGGCCGAAAGCTGCGGCACGCCGACACCTGCGACGATGCGCGTGGTGCAGATCGAACCCGGTCCGATGCCGACCTTGACGGCGTCGGCGCCGGCATCGATCAGCGCCTGGGCGCCGTCGGCGGTGGCGACGTTTCCGGCCATGATGCGGACCGAGTTGGAAATCTTCTTGGCGCGGGCGACAGCGTCGAGCACGCGCTGCGAATGGCCATGCGCGGTATCGATGACGAGCAGGTCGACGCCGGCGTCGATCAGGCGCTCGGCGCGCTCGAAGCCGTCATCGCCAACACTGGTGGCGGCGGCTGCCCGCAGGCGCCCCTGCGCGTCCTTGGAGGCGTTCGGGTTGAGCTGCGACTTCTCCATGTCCTTGACGGTGATGAGGCCGACGCAATTGCCGTGCTTGTCGACGACGAGCAGCTTTTCGATGCGGTGCTGGTGCAGCAGGCGCTTGGCCTCGTCCTGCTCGACCGTCTCCTTGACGGTGATCAGGTTCTCGCGCGTCATGAGCTCGTAGACCTTCTGCGCCGGGTCGGAGGCAAAGCGCACGTCGCGATTGGTCAGGATGCCGACCAGGCGACCGGTCTTCTGGCCACCGGTGCCACCATTTTCGACGACCGGGATGCCCGAAATGCCGTGCGTGCGCATCAAGGTCAGCGCATCCGCCAGCGTGGCGTCCGGGCCGATGGTGACCGGGTTGACCACCATGCCCGATTCGAACTTCTTGACCTGGCGGACCTGTTCAGCCTGTTCGACCGGGGTGAAGTTGCGATGGATGACACCGATGCCGCCAGCCTGGGCCATGGCGATGGCGAGGCGAGATTCTGTCACCGTGTCCATGGCCGCCGAAATGATCGGCACGTTGAGGTCGATATCGCCGGCAATGCGCGTGCTGATGTCGGTTTCGCCGGGCATGACCTCCGAATGGCCGGGCTGCAGCAGCACGTCGTCAAAGGTCAGCGCCAGAGCGCCGGTGGAGGATTCAATGATTTTTGCCATGGCCAACCTCGGAATGCGTGAAAGGACGCTGGAACCATTGGTATGCAGCGTCGACTCGTCTTTTCCCTTTCAGGATTGGCGCTGGCTGGTACCACGTCTTCGAAGCGATGAAAAGTGTGCCATCAAGGCCAATCGACGCAGCCGTGGACTGCGGGACTTGCGCCGTCTCATATTCTCGGCAAGGTGCAGAAAAGATGAGATGCAGCCGCAAATTGCAGGGGTGCGACGCGAGCCTTTCACCTTTGCCGGCACGACCCGCGAATGTTTCGGTATCTGGATCGTCAACGTTCAGCGTCGAGCTGATTCACAGGGCGGGGCGTGACCCGGCAGCCATCGCGCGCTTCTTCGAACTCCTGCGCGACAAGCTCGGAGACAGTGGCGGAACCGACTTTTTTTGCCGACACATCCAGCGACACCGGAACGCGTCGACGAGACCTTGCGTTATGCCCGCGAGGTCGGCGGTTCGAACTGACTGGCCTTGAGAAGCGTCAGGTCCTGGCAAAGGACAGACCGGTGCATTCATGCTAACGCTCGAAAACGGCTGAGTTGCAGCGGCCGCGACTTCATGCCGGACGCTTTCGTGAACAGAACCACCCCGCTGATCCTTGCCGTCGCCCTGTTCATGGAAAACATGGACTCAACGGTCATCGCCACCTCGTTGCCGGCGATCGCCACCGACATCGGCACGAGCCCCATCGCGCTCAAGCTGGCGCTGACTGCCTACCTCGTTTCGCTCGCCATCTTCATCCCGATCAGCGCCTGGATGGCCGACCGTTTCGGCGCCAAGCTCGTCTTCCGCGTGGCGATCGGCGTGTTCATGCTCGGCTCTATCGCCTGCGCCATATCAGGCTCGCTCGGCGAGTTCGTGCTGGCGCGATTCCTGCAAGGCATGGGCGGATCGATGATGACGCCGGTGGCGCGCCTGGTGCTGGTGCGCACCACGGAAAAGAGCGGGCTGGTCGCGGCCATGGCGACGCTGACCATTCCAGCGCTTGTCGGCCCATTGATCGGCCCACCGGTCGGCGGCTTCATCACCACCTTCTTTGCCTGGCACTGGATCTTCCTGATCAACATTCCGATCGGCGCGATCGGCATCTGGCTTTCCGGTCGCTTCCTGCCCGAGATACCACCCGAAGCGACACGGCCGATCGACGTGCCCGGCTTCTTCCTTTCGGCGATTGCAGCATCAGGCGTCGTCTTCGGTCTGTCGGTGGTCAGCCTGCCGGCGCTACCGCCGATCATCGGCGCCGTCACCATCGTGATCGGCCTTGCAGCCGGGCTGCTCTATGTCCGCCACGCCCGCACCGCGCCCTACCCGTTGCTTGAACTCAAGCTGTTTTCCAATCCTGTTTTTCGTACCGCCATTTTCGGCGGGTCGCTGTTTCGCGTCGGCGTCGGTGCATCTCCCTTCCTCTTGCCACTGCTGTTCCAGCTCGGCTTCGGCCTGTCGCCGTTCCAGTCGGGCATGATCACCTTCGCCACCGCCGCGGGCGCGCTGTCGATGAAGTTCGTCGCGCCGAGGATCTTGCGAACGGTGGGCTTTCGTACCGTGCTGGTGATCGCGTCAGTGGTGTCGGCCGGCCTGATGGCCGCCAACGCGCTGTTCACGCCGCAAACGCCTTACCTGGTGATCCTGGCGGTGCTGTTCCTGGCAGGCTTCCTGCGCTCGCTGTTCTTCACGTCGTCGAATGCGCTGGTGTTCGCCGACATCGAGGCGGCACAAAGCGGCCAGGCCACCGCGATTTCGGCGGTGGCGCAGCAGACCTCCGTGGCGCTGGGTGTTGCAGTCGGCGGCGGTGCGCTCGAAATCTGGTCGCTGGGCACCGGCCAGGCGATCGGCGGCGCCGGCTTTACCTTCGCCTTCCTGACAGTTGGCATGATCGCGCTGTTGCCGGCCTTCATGTATGCGCGCATGGCACCCGATGCCGGCAAGGCCATCTCCGGTCATCGCCTGTCGCAGAATACGGCAGACGAGCCGCAGCAGCTATGAAGCTTCGGGCTCGCTCTTACCCTTGAAGTCCTTGGCGAGCAGATAGAGCTCGGCCGATTCGTCACGCGACGCCGGTGGCTTGACGTGATGGACGGTGCGGAAATTCTTCTTGAGCAGGTTCAAAAGATCGGCTTCGGTCCCGCCCTGGAACGTCTTGGCGAGGAAGTGACCGCCCGGCTTCAGCACTGAAATGGCGAAATCGGCGGCAACCTCGCACAGATGCATGGTGCGGATATGGTCGGTGCGGCGATGCCCGGTCGTCGGCGCCGCCATGTCGGAGAGCACCAGGTCAGGCGCGCCACCAAGCGCCTCGGTCAGGCGTGCCGGGGCGTCGTCGTCGAGGAAATCCATCAACAAGACAGGGGCGCCTGGAACAGCGTCCATTTCGAGATAGTCGATGCCAACGACATGCGGGTTCTCGGCCGTCGAGTTGGTGCGGGCTGCCGCTACCTGGCACCAGCCGCCGGGCGCCGCACCCAGATCGATGATCTTCATGCCAGGCTTGAGCAGATGGTGCTTGTCGTCGATCTCGATCAGCTTGTAGGCCGCACGCGAGCGGTAGCCATCGGCCTTGGAACGCTGGACGTAAGGGTCGTTCATGTGGCGCTCGAGCCAGCGGCGCGACGATTCCTTGAGCCCGTGTTTCTTCTTGATCTTGGTGCGCAGCACGCGCGTGGCGCCCGCCGCAACTCCAGGCTTTGTTGGTTTCTTGGTCATATGCGCTGTCCGTTCCGCCAGTTGCGGCGCCATACGCCGTCGTCGGCCATCAATTCGCTCAAAATACCCTCGCGCAAGCCGCGATCGGCGACACGCAGCCTTTCCGACGGCCAGACCGCGCGAATGGCCTCAAGGATGGCGCAACCCGCCAGAACGAGGTCGGCCCGGTCGGCGCCGATGCAAGGGTTTGCCACGCGCTGGTTGAAATCCCAGCCGAGCACCTTTTCGACCATTCGGTCGACGCTGGTGCCATCCATCCACAAACCATCGACGCGGCGGCGGTCGTAGCGGTCGAGTTCGAGATGCACACCGGCCAGCGTGGTCACTGTGCCCGAGGTTCCCAGCAAATGGAACTTCGGGCTCGACACGATATGGCTGAGGCGGTCGCGCCCGTCAAACGAGCGCAGGCGGGCAGCCACATCCTCGACCATCGCGGCAAAGATCTCTCGTGTCACCGTGCGGCCACCGAAACGTTCGGCAAGCGAAACCACCCCGACCGGAAGCGATGTCCACGACACGATGTGATTCGCCAGCCGCGGCGAGCGGTGGCGCGAGACATCGATCAAAGCGATCTCGGATGAGCCGCCGCCAATATCGAACAGCACCACGCCGTCGGTATCGCGCTCGACCAGCGAGCCACAGCCGGACACGGCAAGCCGCGCCTCGGTCTGTCGGTCGATGATCTCGAGCTTCAACCCCGCCTCGCGTTCGACGCGGTCGATGAACTCCGCGCCGTTTGCCGCCGTGCGACAGGCTTCGGTGGCGATCAGGCGCGCCTTCTTGATCTTGCGGTTGCGCAGCTTGTCGCTGCAGACCTTGAGTGCCTCGACCGCGCGGTCCATGGCCGGCTGGCCAAGACGGCCCGAGGCCGACAGCCCCTCGCCCAGCCGCACGATGCGCGAGAAAGCGTCGATGACACGGAACTGCCCGGGCCGGCCGGGCACGGCAACAAGCAACCGGCAATTGTTGGTGCCGAGGTCGAGCGCTGCAAAAACCGGCAGCTCCGAGGTCGGCACGCGACGCGCCTGCTCGGCCTGCTCCGGCGTTGCCGCAGGGCTTGGTCTTGCCGGAGGTGTATTGGGCTTGAGCGAGGGCGGGCTGGCCGTTTCAGCCTGTCCGCCACCAACCACTGGCAACACGCCGTCACGTGCAAAAACCTTGCGGCCGCGACGGCGCTTGCGCCTTTTCCTGGTCTTTGCCTTGTGTTGCGCAGCGTCCCCTTGGCCGTGACCGTTGACCGGTCGTGCGGCGGCCTGACGGCCCTTTTGGGATCGGCCAGCGCCTTGACGCGACGGCCCATCCCCGGAGACACCCGCATCCGACGCGTCAGCGCCGGGCTCGCGGTCCTTCACCTTGCAACTTCCTTCTGGCGCCGCGCGAACCTTTTCGGACGCTGCACGCGCATCTCATCTTGTGTTGGCACCAGACTATCAGCGCGAGGCCGGATCACCAAGGCCCGCATGTCGCGAATTTTGGCCCGTGCTCGTCGCCCCCGGCCGTTTCCCTGGCGAAAACCGCGGCTCGGGTTGAATAGCCGGCTTCGATGAGGCAAAGCTGACAATCCAGCCGGTCATGCGAGCGGACGCATAGCCACAAAAAGAGGTACTGAGACGCCAGACCGAAAGGAGCGGGCAAGCGCTGCCGCATGAGAATCAAGGACTACATCTGGCCCGTCATCGGGCTCGGCGCCGTCGCCGTTTCTGCCTGGCTGCTCTACCACGAGTGGCGTGAAATCTCCCTCGACGATGTCTGGGCCGGCCTGACCGCCATTCCCGTGCATGGATGGCTGCTGTCGGCCCTCAGTTCGATCGTCGCCTACGCCGCGCTTGCCGGCTATGACCACATCGCGCTTCTGCATCTCGGCAAACGGGTGTCGTGGTTCTTCGTCACCGTCTGCTCCTTCACCACCTATGCGCTGTCGCACAACATCGGCGGCTCGGTGTTTTCGGGCGCCGTCATCCGTTACCGCGCCTATGCCACCAAGGGGCTGAGCGGCCAGGATGTCGGGGTTCTGGTCGGTATCTGCTGGTTCACCTTCGTGCTGTCGAGCGTGTTCGTCGGGGCGGTCGTGATTTTGCTCGAACCGGGCCTGCTCGACCGCTACACCGAAGGCAGCCACGAGGGCTGGTGGATCGCGCTCGGCATCGCCATGCTGCTCAGCGTTGCCGCCTATATCTTTGGCAGCTGGCTGCATCTCAAGCCGCTCGCCATCCGCAGCTTCCGCCTGCATTACCCGGCGCTGCCGATCGTCGCACGCCAGCTGATCATTGGACCGCTGGAAATCCTGGCTGCGGCCGCGATCATCTATTTTGCCCTGCCCGCAGAAAACAACCCGGGCTACCTGATCGTGCTCGGCATCTTCCTGTTCTCTTTTGCGGTGGCACAGGCGTCGCACGCACCGGGCGGCCTGGGCGTGCTCGAGGTGGTCTTCCTCACCGGCCTGCCGGAAATGGACCCGGCCACGGTTCTCGCGGCACTGCTGGTTTTCCGCCTGTTTTATCTCATCATTCCGCTCATCCTCGGCATTGTCGCGGTGCTTGCGTTCGAGCATTCGCAGTTCGGACGCAGCGGCAAGCAGGACGAAGCCTGAAAACCGAAATTGCCGCTGCCGATGGGGTTGACTATTTCCCGGCGGCGGCTAAAAGGCGCGCACCGGCGGCGTTGTCGAGACAGCGCCGCGGCCGAACCAAAAATCGGCCCTGCTGGGGAATAGGTTAACGGTAGACCCACGGACTCTGACTCCGTTAGTCCTGGTTCGAATCCAGGTTCCCCAGCCAACACGCCTTCCAAAAGCTTTGAAATCCGCGGGATTGATGACCTTTCGTAGGGTCATCGTTCATGTCGAATCGGCCTTCCGCAAGTGGTGCCCACAACTGATGTCCAGAGCTGGTGTCCACCCGGCTTGGAGGAGTGGAGCACGGGCGGATGGGACTGCGCAGGCATCAGATTGAAAACCTGGTCCTAAGGGGACGAGTCTTCTACTGGCGCGCCCGCGTTCCCGTCGGTTTCGCGGAGTCGACCGGAAACGGCCGGCTTTCACTGAGCCTTAGGCTCTCGGACCGTAAGAAGGCATCCGTGGTGGCGCGGCCTGCACCGTGTTGGGTCTGGTCGATCCCGCCAACCCAGCCCGTGTCGGCAATCGCAAGGCGCTGGCCGAGTGTCTTGTCGGAAAAGACGCGCCTGCGCACCAAGCAGAACCTCATTGCCGCCTTGGAAAGCGCCGGCGTACCGGGCGGGCCGATCAATACCGTCAAAGAGGCCATTGCGGCCCCACAGGTCCTAGCCCGCGGTCTGAAGATCGAACCGGAAGGCCTGCTTGGGCTGCGCACTCCTATCCGGTTTTCGCGAAGTCCGCTGGTGCTGGACAAGGCAGGGCCGATCCTCAGCGGCTGCATTTGGGAATTTGCTGCGAGGGAAGGAGAAGAACGTTAAGAATGAGCATGCGTCGGCCCCGCCAGGTGGAAACCGCGATACTTCCTAGAATAGCTCGTCCCCAAACGGGCGACCGCCGATATGGTTAGTAGCCGTTCGCTGAGAATGTCCGCAACGGGGGGCCGAGAGCAGAACGGCAACTTCCGGTGTTCTCTTGCGGGTTGCGGACATCAAGTTTGGCGCAAACCGTACCGTATGCTGATATTTCAGCCCAGCAGCACCGACACCGGTAACGGCACACAGCGCAGAACGAGGCAGATTGGCAGGCACGATCTATCGGGTATGCGCAAATTCCCGCGCAACGGCCTTCACCAGCGATAACGAAGGACGCCCTTTCCGGCATAACTTGTCGACACATCCGAGAATTCACCCTCGAACGTCCCGGCGAGCGAGAGGCCATTGCGCCAGGCAAACTCGGCCGAGGCGCTGACCAGCGCCGCATTGTCGCTTTGCACCGCGCCGTTGACGACGAAGCCGGCGCCGGGTAACGCTTGGAAGCTCGCCGCGACAGCATTGCCCGGGTTGAAGTCGTGCGCCCAGGCCGCGCGCCCGCGCAGGGTCAGCGCCATGTCGTCATGGGTGAACGTACGGTCGAGTCGCACACCCAATTCAGTGCGCGTCGCCGTCACATCCCTGGCCGCATAGCTGAGCCCGAATATGCTCGTGCCTTGCTCGGCGTAGCCAGGCATGAAGATGCCGGTGACCTGGCCTGCCACGTAAGGCGTCACGCCCAGCGCCGGCATCGCGTGGCGATAACCCGCCTCGATGCGGCCGGATACCGTGCTCGTAGCGAAGTTCGCCCGCAGCGACAGCGCATCGCTGCCGAGGCGCTCGGTGGTCACGTCTTGCCAGCCATAGGCGAGCGCACCCGTCACGTAGCCCGACCCCATCTGATGACGGACGAACGCGCCCGCCTGGAACATATCCGAGTTCCCCGAGCCCTGGCCGCCCGCAATGTCGAAGCTGGTGCCGCCCCCTGCCACTGCAAAGCCGATCAGCGTGTCGGGCGAGAGGCCATAATCGGCGCCAACCGCCATGCCGTAGGCCTTGCTCGTCGCCGTGTTGGAACCGGTGTCGACGTTGCCGTCCGTGGTCCGCGCGCCGCCGAATCCTGCCGCCCACCAGCGTTGGTCAAAGCGCGAAGGCTGAAGCGGCGCCGCTTTGTTGGGTGCCGCCAGCGCGGCGTCGATACCCGTTTGCGCCGGGGTCGGGCGCACTTCGCCATAGGCCAAAGGCGCGCCGCCGCCCGGAGCGACGACGCCGCGTTGGCCGATGAAGGGATCGGTCAGCAGGCCGACGAACAGGTTCATCGCTTCGAACGTCGCCTGCCGCGTGCCGGTCGCCACTTCCCCCGAAGCCTGCGCCAGCCCGGCCGCGGTCAGGCCGCCGAAGGCAATCGGAATGCTGCCGGTGCGATCGAAATGATCGGCCAGCGCGTTGGCGACGCTCCGCTGGTTGCTGGTGAGGCCGGAGCCTGGCGGCTGCGAGAAATCAAGTTCGAGATCGAGATAGGCGTTGGTGGCATCGTAGGAGAGCGACGACGCGAACGTTGCCGGCAGGTTGGTGTTGGCGATCGAACCGAACGTCCCACTGACGCCGGTGTCCGAATGAACGATCGTGTATTGCTTGGCGACATTGGCGCCGAGCGCGAAGCTCGCCGCGACATTGGCACCGCCGAGGGTGGCGGTTCCGCTGACATTGACGCGGTCGGCCGTTGCCGGGGCGATCTGGACCGCATAGGTGGCGCCTGCCATGAAGGTCAGGTCTCCGTCGACCGTCAGCGTGCCGATCGCATTGCCCGGCGACAGCGTGCCGTTCACCACGGTCGTGCCGACAGTGCCGGAGCCCAGCAGCGTCGCGCCGCCGGCGACGCTCAGCGCGCCCCCAAGCGTACCATTGACGGCCAGCGTTCCGGCCGAGACGGTGGTTGCGCCGGCAAAGGCGGCGCTGTTGCCGGTGAGTTCGGTCCTGCCGCTGCCGATCAGGTCGAGCGCGCCATTGCCCGAGATCACACCTGAGAAGGTGATGTTGTCGGAACGGTCGAAGGCCAGCCGGCCGAGATTGACGACGTCTCCGGCAATCGAACCGGTGGTGCCGCCGGCGCCGATCCGCAGCGTGCCGCTGCTGACGACGGTGCCGCCGGCGTAGCTGTTTGCGCCGGTCAGGACGAGCGTTCCGCTGCCGAGCTGTTCGAGGCTGCCTGTCCCCGAGACCACGCCGCCAAACGTCACCAAGTCGGAGCGGTCGAAGGAGAGCGCGCCATTATTGGCGACGTTGCCGACGATCGCACCTGTCGTGCCGCCGCCGCCGATGCGCAGTTCGCCCGCGTCGATGAAGGTGCCGCCGACATAGCTGTTGTCGGCGGTCAGGCGCGTGACGCCGCCGCCGATCTGGCGGACGCTGCCAGTGCCTGACATGACGCCGGCGACATCCGCCGTGCCGGAACGATTGACGACCAGCACGCCGTTGTTCGACACGTTGCCGACGACCGTGCCCGTGACGCCGCCATTGCCGAGTTGCAGCGTGCCGCCTGTTATGGTGGTGCCGCCGGTGTAGCTGTTGGTCCCCGTCAGGACGAGCGTGCCGCCGCCGGCCTTGACGAGGCCTGTGCCGGTGCCATCCTGGATCACCGAGCCGATCGTCGCCTCGACGCCGGTGTCGATGTTCAGCGTTCCCTGGCTGCCGCTCGCCGGAGCGATGGCCAGCGCGCCGCCATTGAGTTCGTAGCCGGTGGTCGAGAACTGCAGCGTATCGAAATCATGGGTGCCGACGACAGTGACGGCACCGCCGGCGGCGCCAGCAAACACCCCGACCGAGCCGCGCCAGTTGTCGTTGATGTCGGCTTGTCCGGGTTCGCCGGTCCAGTTGGTGTTGGTAGCGCTCCAGGTGCCGGCGCCACCGTCGACGATGCCGTTGCCGGTAATATCGGTGCCATCCCAGAACCGCATCGTCTGGCCGGTGCCGAGCACCGCGAGGTTGACCTGGTTCTGCACCGACATGCGCAACTCGCCCGTAACAGGCGTGAACCCGCCGGTGCCGTTGATGTCGACATTGTCGAAGTCACCGGAGAGGCTGCCGCCGTAATTGTAGAGACGATAGTAGCCCGCGGAAGCCACGCGTGCGTCGAGCGTGCCGCCAAGCGAGAGGTCGTTGGTGACCTTGACGAGATCGTTGCCCGCGCCGCCGACGATGCCGGGCGCATTCAGTTCGAAGATCGAGGTCGAGCCGGCATTCAGTGTCAGGGCACCGACAGTAAGCGTGCCGGGGCTCGCGCCTGCCGCCAGGGTCGCGCCATTCCCGACGGTCACGTCACCGGTCAGCGTGCCGGTGCCCGACAGCGTGGCGCCCATTGCCACGTCGACGGATCCGCCGAGTTTGCCGTCGACGGCCAATGTGCCGGCCATGACCTGGGTGGGCCCTGAAAACGCCGCGCTGTCTCCGGTCAGCGTGACCGCGCCGGCGCCGGTCTTCGTCAAGTCGCCGCTGCCCGAGAGCTGGCCTGCATAGGAGCCGCCATTCGCCTGATCGAACTGGAGCGCGGTGCCGTTGCCGACATCGATGTTGCCGTTAAGGCTCGTCGTGTCGCCAACCAGCGAGCCGCCGGCAAGCGTGATGCCGCCAAGGGAGGTGTTGGCGCCACGCAGCGTGAGAAGGCCGGCCCCGGTTTTGGTGAGCGCGCCGGCCCCGCTGACGCCGCCCGAGCTGGTGACGCTGGCGCCCGCCCCCGTCTCGATCGTGCCGCCGCCCGCGCCGAGCACGATGCTCCGGCTGCTCGAGATGGCACTGCCGGCATTCAGCAGCGTGCCGCCGTTGAAGGTCAGCGCACCGCCTGTGGCGCCGAGGTTCGCGTCACTGGTGATCGACAGCTTGCCCTGGGACAGGGTCCAGGCCGTCACCGCCGTCGTGGTGCCGGTCAGGGTCCAGGTGCTGGTGCCGGCCTTGTCCAGGATGCCAAAGCCGCGATACTGGGCGGCGGCGCCGACAGAGGAAACATCGAAGCTGCTGTCCGTCGCACCCCCGATTGCCAGCGTGTCGCTGCCGCCGCCGACCACATTGCCCTGGATCACCGAACCGGCCCGCAGCTCCAGCCGGTTGTCGTTGCCGCTGAACCTGATTGCATCGTTGCGCCCGCCGGCGCTGTCGACCCGGAAGCCGCCGGCGATCGTGCCGGCATTGATGATTGTCGCGCCGCCGCCCGCGGCAATGCCGATGCCGCCCTGGCCGGCATTGAAATAGCGATCCTGATAGGAGCTCCGGCCGCCATTGCCGCCACTGACGATGCCGGTGTTGATGACCGTGCCCGTGCCGGTGATGACGATGCCGCCACCACCGCCGCCGCCGCCGGAGGAGCCCCCGAAAGCGGACTCACCGCCATTGCCGCCCTGGATCGTTGCCGCGGTGGTCAGCACAGCTGTTCCCGACAGGACAATGCCCGCGCCGCCGCCGCCACCGCCGGCGAGCCCGGCGGCGCCGATGCCGCCATTGCCGCCGGTGATTGTCGCGGCGCCGAAAAGCGTGTCGGAGGAGACGGTTGTCGCGGCACCGCCGCCGCCGCCGCCGCCGCCATTCGTGCGGCTGCCGCCACCGCCGCCGCGCCCTTGGCTCTCGATGCCGCCGCCACCGCCGCCGCCGGCGCCGCCTAAGCCACCGCCGCCATTGCCGCCGCCAAACCCGCCATTGCCGCCATTTCTCGCGTTGACGCCTCCGGCGCCACCGCCGACCGGCCCGGCGCTGCCTTGCCCATCGCTGCCCAGCCCGCCGTCGTTCAGCCCGGGACTGCTGCCCAGCCCGCCTGCCGACCCGGTTCCGTTCTGCCCGTCGGCGCCGACGATGACCTGCGCGGCACCCGTCGTTGCGGTTGCCGCCAGGAGCAGAAGCGCCAGCGGCAGCGCGGTGCTGGTCCTGAGCAGGCCCAACCGGCGGCGTCCCGACGTCTCAGGCATCAGCCAATGTGCTGCCAAACCAGCAGATGCGAACATGTCGGATTCCCCCAAGCCTCAAATGTCGATGACGCCTGCGTTTTGCACGACCGTGCCCCCCAGGATTCGTTTCGCGAACTTATCGAGGCGGTCTTGGCCGTAAAGCCGAGAGGGTAAGAATGAGAGTGGATGTCAAAAAATGGAGACGCCTTGCAAACTCCATCCCGCCAAGCCATCCTGTTGTATCAACAGAACAATGGAGACGGCAGTGGAGCCACCGGCAGAGCACGTACGGGGCGCGATGCCTGCCAAGTTCCGCCTCGACGTCTCTGTTACCCCTGACAACACGCGCGAATTCGAGCTCTGGCGCAGTGGTATATCTCCGCTCTACTTGGTGGATGCGTGCGATGCGCGCGCGCGGACCTCCTTCGGGGCTGAAATGACGAGCTACCAGTTTGCCGACATTGCCGTCGCACTGGGTACGTCCTCGGCAGCCACCTACAAGCGCACCACAAAGACCATTGCGCAGAGCGGGATCGATACTATCTGCCTGCTGCTGTATGCGGACGGTGGATGTGACCTCGACCTCGAGGGCCGCTCGGTCGAGGTTCGGCCCGGCGACGTGTGCCTTCTGGACATGACAAGGGCAAACGCATTGCGGGCGCCGGGCTTCAAATCTCTCACTGTCATGCTGCCGCGAACATTGATCACGCCGTTTCTGGCCGATCCCGACGGTTTGCACGGACAGGTTCTGCCGAAATCCGCTCCGCTCAACACCGTGCTGGCAAGCCATTTGTGGACCTTGTTGGCGCAGGCACCGGCGCTCAGCGTGCCGGATGTCCGTGCAGCAGGGCGTGCGATCGCGGCGATGGTCGCCGCGTTCGCCGGAGCGTCCGCCGATGGTCGAAATTCGATTGCGCGGGCCGCCGTCGTCGTCTCGTTGCAGGCCGCCCGACGGATCGTCGAGACGAACCTTCAAAACCCGGCACTTGGACCCGAATTCCTCTGCCAGCAACTCGGCGTGTCCAGGGCGAAACTCTACCGGCTGTTCGAGCCGCTGGGCGGCGCCAGCCACTTTATCCAGCAACGCCGGATGAGGCAGGCTTATCACGATATCATCGACCCCGCGTGCCGGCACGAGCGCGTCGGGGAGATTGCCGCTCGCTACGGTTTCAGCAGCATTTCGGTCTTTAGCCGGGCATTCCGCCAGGCATACGGCGCATCGCCTTCGGAACTTCGCGACGGATTCTGGCGAACCGGGAACGCCGAGCCTGGATTGTGCGGCGACAGTGTTTTCGAAACCATGAACCGCTGGTTGCTAGGCACCGAAACGGTCCGTCGATCAGTGCTTTGATAGGTCGTCGATTCATGCAGGCAGCGGCATCGATCCGATGCGATGCACGCCACGAGTGAGCGGTCGTTGTAGATGTAACTGCCCGGCCTGTATTCGGTCAACAATGGGCTAGAGCTGAATTGGCTCAAGGATTTCGACAGCAGACAGTCCGGTTTCGAGCCTCTGATGTGGGATAGCTGCCGGCAAAAAGCGCGTCGATCCCAGAGGTCGCAATTACGTACCGCAGAATGTCTGCAGGACGCGCTCTTCGTCTGCTGGTGGCCGCGCGTATTCCTCCATCTCGGGCTGCTCGTCGAACGGGCGCGCCAGGACGGCGAGCAGGCTATGGAAAGGGCCAAAATCGCCTTCATCGGTGGCGGAGGCGATGGCAGCTTCGACACGGTGATTGCGTGCTATGTACTTCGGGTTCACTGTGCGCATCCGAGCAGTGCGGTCGGCTGCATTCTCCGGCTCGAGAGCCAGCCGTTCGCGCCAGCGCGAAGCCCAGCCATCGAAAGCAGTAGGGTCGATGAAGTGGTTGCGTACTCGGCCGGCGCCGTCGACCCCATGAGCGAGATCGCGAAATGTAAGGGTGAAATCCGCCGCGTTGCGCGCCATCAGGTCAAGCAGTCCGGCAGCAAGGTCAAGGTCGCCCGGCTGTTCGGTAAACAGCCCGATCTTGTGGCGCATGCCTTCATGAAACGCAGCCTCGTAGCGTGCCTGGAACGATCCGATCGCCGCTTTCGCCTGCTCAAAGCCCTCATCGTCTCCGCCTGCTTCGCTTCCCAGAATGGGCAGCAGCGCTTCGGCCAGTCGCGCCAGGTTCCAGACGGTGATGCGCGGCTGGTTTGCAAACGCGTAGCGGCCTTGATGGTCGATGGAACTGAACACAGTCGCCGGATGATAGGCGTCCATGAACGCACATGGACCATAATCGATCGTGTCGCCAGAAATTGCGACGTTGTCGGTATTGAGAACGCCGTGGATAAAGCCGACCAGCATCCACTGCGCCACCAGCTTCGCCTGCGCTGCTACAACGGCATTGAGGAACCCAAGGTAGCGACCTGGGACTTCGGCGAGATGCGGATAGTGCCGCGCAATTGCGTAGTCCGCTAACGCCCTCAAGCCGTCGATGTCTTCCCGTACGGCAAGGTACTGGAACGTGCCGACGCGGATGTGGCTGGCGGCAACGCGCGCTATCAGCGCTCCGGGAAGCCTGGTCTCGCGGTAGACGTGCTCGCCAGTGGCAACCAGCGATAGGGTTCGCGTGGTTGGGATGGCGAGTGCGTGCATCGCCTCGCTGACGATGTACTCGCGCATCATCGGTCCGAGCGCAGCGCGCCCATCGCCATTGCGGGAAAACCGGGTCGGACCGGAGCCCTTCAATTGAATGTCGCGCAATTGGCCGCTGGTATCGAGCAACTCTCCGACGAGGACGGCACGACCGTCGCCAAGCTGCGGCACGAAGTTGCCGAACTGGTGACCCGCATAGGCTTGGGCGATGGGGCGCACGTCTGCGGGGAAGCGGTTTCCGGCCAGCATTTCGATGCCGTCAGGACTACGCAACCAGCCGATGTCGAGGCCTAGTTCCGTCGCCAGTGTTTCATTCAGTTCAACCAGACGCGGTGTCGAAACCGAGGATGGATCCGGACGGGCGTAAAGCCGTTCGGGGAGGTCGGCGGCATAGGTGTGTTGGAACCGGGGACTGCGCATGACATCTCGGGGCTTGTTCAGGTTACCAGCTAAATAGGGATGCCGCGGGTCGCGGACCAACAATTTGAGAGGGGCTGTTTTCTGATATTGGCATCCAGCCAGCAAGCTGCTGTCAGTTGTCGCCGTAGCGCCATTCCATATCCAGAAGGAAGCGAGCGGCCGAGGGTCTGATGCGTACTCTTGACGTAGTCCTCGTTCTGGATCCCCAAGGGAGGACCAACGACTCCGAAGTCAGCATTCTCGCCAATGCCAGCGAGAACTGATAGTTCTGGGCTCTATGAACACGCTCGGTGTGATCTCAGATACTCACGGCCTTCTGCGCGAGGACGCTGTTGCGCTTCTCCAGGGCGTCGACCACATCGTCCATGCGGGCGACATTGGAAACCCCGCCATCATCGAGAGATTGGAGCGTGTTGCGCCAGTCTCGGCAATTCGCGGCAATGTCGATGTCGAGCCGTGGGCGTCTATGTTTCCAGATACCCTTCAAGTGACGCTGTTCGGGCAGAAGATATTCGTGATCCACGACCGAAAGGATATGACGTTTGCTCCAGCCGTGATGGGCATCAATCTCGTGATTTCTGGTCATTCGCATCGTGCCAGTATCGAGAGCTGCGATGACGCTATTTATCTCAACCCGGGCAGTGCAGGCCCGCGCAGGTTCAGGCTGCCCATCACCTTGGCAATGGTCCAGATCATCCACGGGCGAATGGTGCCCAAAATTTACGAGATTGCCTCAGATCTTCGCTGAAGCCGTCAGCATGTCTGACAAGGGGCCGATTCCGGACCGGCAACTTCAGGGTAACAATCGTCAAAAGCGGACGCTCGAGTTGACTTCAGAAATGTTGTCATCTGCCACTTAGTGGACTTACAGTTTGCGGCCCGTAGCAGGCCCCCTGGTATTATTGGTAGTGTAGGAAATTATGCGCATTCGGTCGGCGATTATCGATGACTACGAGGCGCTTTGCGCCATCGATTCCGTTGCTGAGACGAGCCTGGAGCGCCGTGATCAAATTCGCAAGTGGCTCGGATCGGCGTGCTGTCATGTTGCTGAGACAAATGGCCGGGTAGCCGCTTACGGCGTGCTGACAAAGCACTTCTTTGGCCAGCCTTTTGTCGAGATGGTGATGGTGGGCCGAGAATTCCGTCGTCAGGGATTGGGCGCTTCGATCGTCAAGCATTTCCAATCGATTATCCCTGACCGGAAACTATTCAGCTCCACCAACATGTCCAACAGACCAATGCAGATGCTGTTTGCTAAGTTGGGCTTCAGCCCGAGCGGATACGTCGACAACCTTGATGAAGGTGATCCGGAGATCATTTTCTACCACGCCGCCCCTGAGCGGGAGTAGCACGGGCTTCCGTTTTCTACCCCGTTTGAGAACATTCCGTTTCGGGGCCGTTTGTAGACGGTCTGCTTCCAGCCCAAAAACACTCGAAAGCAGACATTTTTCCGTGGCTGGATTCGCTCAGTGAAGGGGATACTCGATACAGCTTATTCGCACGGCGCCAACAAGAATGGTGATCGGAATGCTGAAGCGAGCGCACTAGACCGAAGGGAGGCCTCGAGCGGTGACCTGCGTTCGGACCTCGTCGATTCGCGTCTGCGCGAGCCGCACTTTCATAATTCAGGTCGTCGACCTCGAATGACTTGGCGACCGTGTTGTCGATCCCTTGCCGTGGCGTTTTGGACGGCGTGAGGTAGAGAGCCGTCGTCTTGGATAGCGGTGTTCGCAGGCCCGATCCCAGATCCGACTTCTCGTGCAGAACGGCTGCGTCGCCCAGAATGAAGCCGGCATTCGCATCAGTCCTGATCTGCCAATTCAAGCCGAGGAGCACGTTGCGGATGATGTCGCGGCCCTTTGGGTCGCGAATGAGATCGGTGAACGGTAACTCGGGGATGTTCGTCCCGGGAACCGGCAGTGCGTTTACCGAGATGGGGAACCTCGAACGCACTGCCGGCTGACGCCTGGAGTTGGGATCACGCGGCGCGCCGGGAGTGGTAGCGCGCCGCGGAAAACCAGGCGTTTCTTTGCGACTGGGTCAGGAGGCCAAGGCATCAACGCGTGTTGCCGCAACCTCCGCCTCCAGCAGAGCTGATCGCTTGCCGCGGTGGAGATCCTTGGCAAACACGCATGCCGCATCGTGTCCCGGGGACAGCTTCAAAGCGGGCGGCACCTGCTGCTTGCAGTCATCGACCGCCATGGGGCAGCGGGTTCGGAACCTGCAGCCTGACGGTGGATTGGTAGGGCTCGGCACCTCACCCACCATCAGCGGGACCTTGCGCTGTCTCTCGGCGATGGGATCGGCCTCGGGCACCGAGGCCAGCAGCATCTGCGAGTAGGGATGGCTCGGATGGTCGTAGAGCTCCTGCGACGGGCCATGCTCGACGATCTTGCCGAGATACATGACATAGACGCGCGAGGCTGCCTGCCTGACGAGTTCGAGGTCGTGGGCGATGAACAGGCAGGCCACGCCCAGGTCTTTCTGCAGCCGCAGGAACAGGTTCATCACCTGGGCCCGGATCGAAAGGTCCAGCGCGCTGACCGGTTCGTCGCAGATCAACACCCGTGGATTGACCGCAAGGGAGCGAGCAATGGCAACGCGCTGGCGTTGGCCACCGGAAAGCTCGCGCGTATGGCGGTCCTTCACGACATCGGCGAGGCCGACCTGGTCGAGAAGCTCCTTGGTGCGGCGGTCGCGGTCGGCCCTGGACTTGAGCCCGTCGATCTGCAGGGCTTCGTCGATGGTTTCCCCGACTGTCTGGCGATCGTTGAGGGACGAATACGGATCCTGGAACACGTATTGCAGCGCCCTGCGGCTGTCCCGGAGAGCCGAGCCCGAAAGCGTGCTGAGGTCGACGCCATCGAGCAGCACACGTCCGGCGGTTGCCTTCTCGAGCCCGACGATGGTGCGCCCGAGCGTCGACTTCCCGCAACCAGACTCACCGACCAGGCCAACGATTTCACCCGGATAGAGTTCGATGGAAACGTCGTCGACCGCATGCACAAACTTGCCGCGCTGGACGCTCTTGAACC